>NZ_CP150346.1:9755000-11790681 GCF_051521365.1 Sorangium sp. So ce590 | reverse complement strand
CGCTGCTCTGAAGTCCGCTCCACGAAAATAGGTTTCGGGGGCGACCGAAGAACCGTCGCCCCCAACTTATCCACAGGTCTCACAGCGAGGACTCGCCTCCAACTCCTGGAGATCTCTATGTTATTCTGAATGTAATCGAAGGGCGTGTCGACTTTTCAACAGTCCGCCCACGTCCACTTCGTCCTCGGAAAATCGTCCGCATGCCTCCACAGAATGCGGGTCGATGGTACGGCCCCACTGCACCGGCGCTGGGCTCGGCCTCAGCCGAGCACACCGATCGAGGTGGGGGTGCAACCGTCGCGTCGAGGTCCATTGCATTGGAAGACAGATCGGCACAGCCGTCCCCCATACCGCCTCACAGAGCTCGGTAGCCCGCAGCGCTCCTTTCGGAGCCACCCTTTGGAGGACCCGGTGCGGCACAGGACCGCCCCGAGGACGAATCCGAGGTAGCACCGGGTGAGTCCGGGCGTCTATCCCCAACTGCGAAACTCGATTCAAGTATCGAATATAACTGGTGTAAATTCAGTCCGTGGCGCACTGCGAAAAAAGCTTCGCGGCCGCCTCGCTCTGGCCCTCGGACACAAGGCGCCAAAACCCCCGACGCGGGTCGGTGATTTTCACGACGCGCTCACGATTGCAGAGCAAAACCCGCTCATCTCGTCGTCAAGAGGCTAAAGTGGGCTAGTTTTCCAGCTTTTTTAGAAATGCGGAGGTCGTCCAGCACAGAACGGCCGGCCGGGAGCCATTTTCGGGGGCCGAGAATTTGCCCCCAGGGCCCCGGTCTGGGGTATGGCGAAGCGATGTCGTCGGGGATCTGGTTGACAAGAGGGGCACGCCTCGCTCATCGGCCGGAGCGGCCGTCGGGCCGGTCGGCGAGCGCCGCGCGGGCCAGGGCCTTCTCGGCAGCCGGCGCGCTCGCGCTGGCCGCGGCCGCGGGGCCGGCGGCGGCCGAGGAGCTGCCGCCCCAGCTCGCCTACGCCTACGGCGAGAACGAGACGCCCCGCGCGGCGGCCCTCGGCGGCGCGCTGCGCGCCCTCGGGAACGGGACCTCGGCCGTCTTCCTGAACCCGTCCGCCATGGTGGAGACCCGCGTCTACCACCTCCAGGCGCTCTTCCAGGGCAGCCCGGAGGCCGGCCGGCACACCTACGGCGGCGTCGTCGTCGACTCGGTCACAGGGAAGCTCGCGGGGGCGATCTCCTTCGTGGGCGGCTTCGTCGACGGCGACGGGATCGACCGTTCGTTCCTCGACGCGCGCGCGGCCCTCGCCTACCCCATCACCGAGCGCCTCTTCGTCGGCGTCACCGGCCGCTACGCCAAGATCACGCAGGACGGGACGCTGCGCGAGGGGGGCCTCGGCGACAGCTACGTCTCGCGCGGGCTGCGCGAACGGGAAGACGGAAAGGTCGTCGGCCGGCACGCCTTCGTCGACGAGTTCACGTTCGACGCCGCCCTCACCGTCAAGGCGACCGACAACCTCTTCATCGCGGCCGTCGGGCAGAACCTCTCCTACCCGGGCCACGGGCTGCTCCCCACGACGGTCGGCGGCGGCATCGGGTTCGGCACCGACGACCTCTCGATCGAGGTCGACGGGCTCGCCGACCTCAGCTCCTACCGCGACACCACCTACCGCCTCATGGCGGGCGGCGAGTACCTCGTCGCCGATCACTTCCCGCTCCGCGCCGGCTACCGCTTCGACCAGGGCGCCGGCCAGCACGCGCTGTCGCTCGGCGCCGCCTACGTGGGCCCACAGTTCGCCGTCGAGGGCGCCGTGCGGCGGGCGCTCGCCGGCGGCGGGCCCACCACGTTCGTTGTCGGGCTCTCGTACCACCTCGAATCGAGCGGGCTGACCCGAGCGACGTCCGACGGCTTCTAGTTCCGCCGCCCTGACGGCGCCTCCGGCGCGCGGCGGCGGGCGCGAGCGCGTCGGCGCGGCCCGACCGCAGACCGCCGCGCCCGCGTCGAGGCCCGCCTCCCTCTTCTCGCCGCGCCGCGCCTGCTCTAGGTCGGCCCTACGTGCTGTGCCTGACCCTACCGACCGATCCACGCTGGGCTGACGTGGCGCTCGCCGACCTGCCGGCGCTCCTGACCGACCACGCCCACTGCGAGATGAAGGCGGCCTCCAACGCCCTGTCCCTCGCCGCGCGCTGGCCGTCGATCCCGCGCCTCGCGCGGGCGCTCGTCGATCTCGCCGAGGAGGAGCTCCGGCACTTCCGCGCGCTGCTCGACGTGATCGAGCAGCGCGGCCTCGCGCTCGGCAAGCCGGAGACCGACGTCTACGCGAGCGAGCTGCGCAAGGCGGCCTCCAGCACCTGCGCGCGCAACGCGAAGGCCGCGCTCATCGATCGGCTGCTCGTCGGCGCCCTCATCGAGGCCCGCTCCTGCGAGCGCTTCCGGCTGCTCGCCGACGGGCTCGCGGCGCGCGCGCACGAGCTCGCGCCGCTCTACGAGGAGCTCTTCGCGTCGGAGGCCCGGCACTACCGGACCCTCGTCGACCTCGCCGTCGAGATCGCCGGCGACGAGCGCGCGACGCGCGGCCGCCTGGCCGAGCTCGCGCGCGCCGAGGGCGAGATCGCCGGGCGGCTCGGGACGGCACCCGCGGTGCACGGGTAGGTGAGCATGGACATCGATCTGATCCGCCTCGATCGGGACGTCGCTCGGGCGGCGCGCGCGTGGCGCGCGGCGCTCGGCGACCTCACCCGGCGCGGTCCGGCCCCGCCCGCCGCCGACAAGGACAGCCCGAGCGCCGCCGAGGCGAGGGCCCGGCTCGAGAACCCGCTCGATCCGTTCCGTCGCGTCAGCGCGCGGACGACCTACCTCGAGCTCACCGGCAAGACCCCCGGCCTCGGCGCGGAGCTCGGGCTCGCGAGCCCGGCGTCGCCCGCCGCGCCGGACCCGACCGGCCTCGCCGCCCCGCTCGCGGACTGGGTCTACCTGCTGACCCTGGAGCGGGTCGTCTGGGCCGATCGCGTCCGGCTCGCCGCCGCGTGGCACGCGGCGTCGCTCACGATCGACCTGCCCGAGCCGGCGCGCGTGTCGCCCCACGAGGCGCGGCTCCGGCTGCTCGCCGACCCGACCGACGCCGGACGGAAGACCTTCGCCGAGGTGCTCGCCCGCGGATCTGGAGCGGTCGCCGACGCCGCCCGCGTCCTCGTCGAGCGGAGGCACGAGGCGGCGCGGCTGCTCGCGGAGGACGGCCTCCGCGCCATCGAGATCCCCTGCGATCCTCCGGGCGCCGCGCTCGGCGCCGCCGAGGCGCTGCTCTACCGGACCGAGCCGATGCTGCAGCCCGAGCCGACCTGGTACGGCGCGCTCGGGCGCGCCGTGGGCCGCGACGCCGCGTCGGGGTGGCCCGCGCGGCTCAGCCCCCGGTGGATCGAGGAGCTGTTCCGCCCGACGAAGCTCACCGAGGGCCTCGCGATCGATCTCGGACCGCTGCCGCGCCCGCTCGGCGCCGCCTCGTTCGCGCGCGCGCTCGCCCGCTTCGGCGCGGCGCTCGCGCTCGCCTCGGGGCGCGGACCGTTCGCGCTCGCCCACGCGCCGTTCGATCTCCGGCGCGCGCGCCGCGCCGCGCTGTTCGGCGGCCTCGTCGCCGATCCCGTCTTCTGCGCCCGCGCGCTCGGGCTCGGCCAGGGCCGCGCGCTCGATCAGGCGCGCGCGACCGCGCGCAGCCTCCTCCTCTCGCTCCGCCTCGACGCCGCGACCGTGGCGCTCGTGTTCCGCTCCGGCCACGACGGGGGCCACGACGGAGACGGGCACGTGCTGCTCCGGGCCTCGCGCGACCGCAGGGATCGCTTCGAGGAGGCGACCGCGCGCGCGATCGGCGCGCCGATCCCGGGAGCGCTCGCCGGCGTCGTCCCGGCGCTCGATCCCGGCGCGGCCACCCGCCTCGCCGGGGCGCTCCTGGCCGCGCGCGATCGGCGCGACCTGATCGAGCGCTTCGACGAGGACTGGTTCCGCAACCCGCGCGCGGCCGAGGCCCTCCGCGACGAGGACAGCGCGCCGCGCTCGCCGACGTCGAGGCGCGCCGGCGAGGCCGATCTCGAGGCGGGCCTCGGCGAGGTCTTGCGGTCGCTCGCGAGCCTCTAGCCGATCGTCTCCTCCCACGCGCGACGAATCGCGCGCGGCGGGGAGGCGTGCTCGCGCCGACGAGCGAGCGCGGCGCGCGGCGAACGCCCGCGGTTCGCGAGCGCGGCGCGCCTCGACGAGGCGGGCCCCTCCGCCCTGCCGAGAGCCCTCCCACCTTTGGCCGAGAGCCCTTCCAGCTTTGACTGACACGTGCTAGGTGCCGGCTCGCGAAACCGCCCCTCCCGGGGGGCGCGCGCGGCGCGCGGCTCCCGCTGCGCCGCCCTCGTCGCCGAACAAGCACCCGTGAACCCGAACGCAATGCACCCTCTCCTCGCGTCCGGCGCCATCGCCGTCGACTTCGATCTGACGTTCCTTGCGCAGGTCGTCCTGTTCTCGACGTTCATCGTCGTGCTCAAGCCGCTGCTGTTCGATCCGCTGCTCCGCGTCTTCGAGGAGCGCGAGCGGCGCACCGACGGCGCCAAGCGCGAAGCGCGCGAGATGGACGAGCGCGCGGGCGAGCTGCTCACCCGCTACGAGGCCGAGATCGAGCAGGTCCGGCGCGAGGCCGGGGTCGAGCGCGAGCGGCTCCGCGCCGAGACCGCGAAGATCGAGGCGCAGATCATGACCGAGGCCCGCGTCGAGACCGCGCGCATCCTCGAGGATGGCAAGGCGAAGATCGCGGCCGAGGTCGCCCGCATGCGCGGCGAGCTCGCCGCCGCCCAGCCCGCGCTCGCCGCGGAGATCGCCGCCAGCATGCTCGGCCGCGAGGTGCGCCAGTGAAGAACCCGCTCCGCCGCTCATCGCTCGCCCTCGGCCTGGCCGCGGCGCTCGCCGCGGGCACGGCCCTCGCGCAACAGCCGGCCGCGCAGCCGGCGCTGCCCCCCGGGCACCCGCCCGTCGGCGGCGCGGCCCAGCCGGCCCAGCCCGGGGCAGCCCAGCCGGGCTCGCCGCAGGTGCTGCCCCGCCCGCGCGATGCGCAGCCCGCCCGTCCGCTCGGTCCGGGCGGCCGCCCGCTCCCGCCCGGCCACGGGCTCCGGGCCCCGCAGGGCAGCATGCAGCGCGCGCGCCCGGCGGCGCCGCCGGCGCCCGCGGAGCACGCGTCGCACGGCGAGGAGCACTGCCCCGGGCACGGCCCGACCGATCCGCCGCCGCACGTCAACTGGTGGCAGGGCCTCATCGGCGTGAACAACGAGGCGGCCGCCAAGGGCGGCATCAACTCGCTGCTCTGGCGCTACAAGAACGAGAAGAACCCCTGCGACCCGAAGAACCAGCCGCCGCCGTTCCTCGCCTCGGTCCTGAACGTCGGGCTGCTCGGGCTCATCCTTGTCCGCTTCGGGAGGAAGCCGATCGCCGAGGCGCTGAAGAAGCGCAAGCAGACGATCATGCAGGAGCTCGACAACGCGTCGCGCCTCAAGCAGGAGGCCGAGAAGCGGCTCGACGACTACGAGGACAAGCTCACGCGCCTCGAGGAGACGCTCGCCGAGCTCAAGGCCGAGCACGCGGCGCAGGCCGAGCTCGAGAAGGCCCACGTGCTCGCCGAGGCGGAGCAGCGCCGGGTCCGGATGCGACGCGACGCCGAGTTCCGCATCGATCAGGAGCTCAAGTCGGCGCGCGCCATGCTCCTCCAGGAGGCGGTGCAGAGCGCCGTCGGCGCCGCGGAGGCGCTGCTCCGGCAGCGCGTCGGCGCTGAGGACCTCGATCGGGCCAACGAAGAGTACCTGAAGGCCATCCCCGCGGCCGTCTCCGCCGGCGCGGCCCGCGGAGCCAAGACCACCGGAGCAGCGATATGAGCTACGAGTCCGTCGCCCGACGCTACGGTCGCGCGATCTTCGAGATCGGCAAGGAAACCGGCACCCTGGCGTCCCTCGCCCGGGAGATCGGGGACGCCAGCGCGACGTACGCGGCGAGCGAGGAGCTCCGCCTGGTCCTCGACAACCCGCTCATCCCGGAGGCCCAGCGCGAGGAGCTGCTCCGCGAGATCGGCGCCCGCGCCGGCTTCTCGGACGTGACGAAGAACACCCTGCTCCTGCTCGCGCGTCGCCGGCGGCTCCCGGCGCTGCCCGAGATCGCCCGGCAGCTCGCGCTCCTCGTCGATCGAGAGCAGAACCTCGCCCGGGCCGTCGTCACGAGCGCGGGCCCGCTGAGCGACGGTTACCTCGACCGCCTCCGGGGCGAGCTCGAGCGGGCCACCGGCAGGAAGATCTCGATCATCCACAAGCAGGATCCCTCGCTCATCGCGGGCGTGGTCACCCAGATCGACGATCAGGTGATCGACGGCAGCCTCCGGACCCGGCTGTCGGCCTTCCGTGACAACCTGCTCCGAACCTGAGGGGGACGCGAGCGCGCGCCCCTGTTTCACACGAGGTCGGGGCTCGGCGTTCGCCGCCCCCTTGCCTTGACGACGTTGATTCCGAAGCCCAAGCGTCTCCGGAAAGAGGACTCCGCATGCAGCTCCGCGCCGAAGAGATCTCTCAGATCATCAAGAAGCAAATCCAGAACATCGACAAGGCCGCTCAGGTCACCGAGACGGGCACCGTGCTCACGGTGGGCGACGGCATCGCCCGCGTGCACGGCCTGAGCCGCGCCATGGCCGGCGAGCTCGTCGAGTTCACCGGCTCGGAGGGGGGCAGCCTGATGGGGCTCGTGCTGAACCTCGAGCAGGACAACGTGGGCGCCGCCATCTTCGGCGATACGAGCCTGATCAAGGAGGGCGACTCCGTGAAGCGCACCGGGCGCATCATGGAGGTGCCCGTCGGCGAGGCGACCCTCGGGCGCGTCGTCAACGCGCTCGGCATGCCGATCGACGGCAAGGGGCCGCTCGACACGAAGGAGCGCCGCCGCGTCGAGGTGAAGGCGCCCGGCATCATCCAGCGCCAGCCGGTCACCGAGCCGATGCAGACCGGCATCAAGGCGATCGACGCGATGATCCCTGTCGGCCGCGGCCAGCGCGAGCTCATCATCGGCGACCGGCAGGTGGGCAAGACCGCCGTCGCCGTCGACGCGATCATCAACCAGAAGGGCAAGGGCGTCATCTGCGTCTACGTCGCGATCGGCCAGAAGCTGTCGACGGTGCGCCAGGTCGTGGACCGGCTCGATGCGCACGGCGCGCTCGAGTACACGATCATCGTCGCCGCGACGGCGAGCGAGACCGCGCCGCTCCAGTTCATCTCGCCGTACACCGGCGTGACCATCGGCGAGTACTTCCGCGACAGCGGGCGCCACGTGCTGTGCATCTACGACGACCTGTCGAAGCAGGCCGTGGCGTACCGCCAGCTCTCGCTGCTGCTCCGCCGCCCGCCGGGCCGCGAGGCGTATCCGGGCGACGTCTTCTACCTCCACTCCCGGCTCCTCGAGCGCGCGGCGAAGATGGCCGACATCTTCTACGTCGTGGCGAAGGGCACGAAGATCGAGGGCGGCGACCCGGCGTACCGCGGCGTCGATGGCAAGGCGCACGTCGGCGCGCACGGGATGCACTCGGCGAAGGACTCGCTCTGGAAGACGGTCGACGCGGCCGTCTTCGAGAAGCTCGAGCTCGCGCGCAAGGAAGAGAAGAAGGACGAGATCAAGAAGCTCGAGCAGCAGCTCTCGGACAAGGCGAAGGCGAGCGACTACGAGATCGTCCGCGATCCGAAGTCGGGCGGCTCGCTCACGGCGCTGCCGGTCATCGAGACGCAGGCCGGCGACGTGTCGGCGTACATCCCGACCAACGTCATCAGCATCACGGACGGGCAGATCTTCCTCGAGGCCGACCTCTTCTACTCCGGCGTCCGCCCGGCCATCAACGTCGGCATCTCGGTCAGCCGGGTCGGCGGCAACGCGCAGATCAAGGCGATGAAGTCGATCGCCGGGACGCTCCGCCTCGATCTCGCGCAGTACCGCGCCATGGCGGCGTTCTCCCAGTTCGCCTCGGATCTCGACGCGAAGACGCGCGCGCAGCTCGAGCGCGGCGCGCGCCTCACCGAGATCCTGAAGCAGGGCCAGTACGTGCCGCTCGCCGTCGAGAAGCAGATCCTCATCATCTACGCCGGCACGCAGGGCCTGCTCGACGACCTGCCGGTCAGCTCGCTCGCGCGCTTCGAGGACGAGCTCTACAAGTTCGTGGACAGCAAGCACGCCCAGATCTTCACGGACATCCGGGAGAAGAAGGTCCTCGACGACGACCTCAAGTCCCGGATGACGAAGGCGATCGAGGCCTACAAGAAGCGGTTCGTGATGGACGCGAGCGGCGCGAAGGCCGAGGCCGCGGACGAGGCGAGCGACGAGGACGAGCCGCAAGCGCCCAAGGCGAAGTCGAAGAGCGGGAAGAGCGCCTCGAAGGCCAAGGAAAAGTAGGCAGCCGTGCCCAGCCTCAAGTCCATTCGCAAGCGGATCTCGAGCGTCAAGTCGACGCAGAAGATCACCCGCGCCATGAAGATGGTCGCGGGCGCCAAGCTCAACAAGGCGCAGCTGCGCATCACCGAGCTCCGGCCCTACGCCGTGAAGGTGCAGGAGGTGCTCTGGCAGATCACGCGCGACGCCGTGGCGGCTGCCGCGGCGGAGGCGGGGACCGGGGCGGAGGGCGAGGCGAGCGCGCTCACGGGGAGCGACGGGGCGCCGCATCCGCTGCTCGTGGCCCGCCCGGAGCGGCGCGTGCTGCTCCTCGTGCTCACGAGCGACCGCGGCCTCTGCGGCGCCTTCAACACGAACATCAACAAGCGCGCCGAGCGCGAGTGGAAGAGCCGGACCGAGGCCGGTCAGGAGGTCCAGCTCGCGATCATCGGCCGCAAGGGGCGGGACTACTTCAACCGCCGCAACGCGCCCATTCTCGAGTACCTGCCCGGCGTCTGGGACAAGCTCAGCCTGGAGACGGCCCAGGCCGTCGGCGCGAAGCTCCTCGCCCCGTTCAACAAGAACGAGGTAGACGCGATCTACCTCGTCTACAACGAGTTCAAGAGCGCCATCACGCAGACGGTCGTCGTCGAACGGCTCCTGCCCGCCGGCGGGCCGGCGCAGGAACAGAAGCAGGAGCAGGGAGGCGAGGGCGGCCACGCCTCGCCCTCCGGCACGACGTCGGAGTTCCTCTACGAGCCGGACAAGGGCGCGCTCCTGGAGCGGCTCGTCCCGATGTACCTGGACATCTCGATCCTGCGCGCGCTCTACGAGTCGATGGCCAGCGAGCTCGGCGCCAAGCTCACGGCGATGGATGCCGCGAACAAGAACGCCAAGGAGATGATCGACAGCCTGACGCTCGAGTACAACAAGGCGCGGCAGGCGGCGATCACCAAGGAGCTCATGGAGATCATCGGCGGCAGCGAGGCGCTCAAGGAGTAGCGCCGCGCGCCTTCGGCCCTGCGAGGGGCCCCTGACGGCCGCCTCGCGCGCGCATGGCCAGCGGCCAGCGCGCGACCGGCTGGTCTCTCGGGGCCTCGCTCCGTCCCCTTTCACCCCAGCGCCCGCTCCTCGGCTACCCAGCGCCGGCCGATCCTTGCACGGCCAGCACTGGCCGAGCCGGTCGGGCGGCCCCATGGTGTCGGTCCCGTGCTTCAGCCCATCAACGCCGATCATCCGGAACCGCGCAAGATCGCGCGAGCGATCGACCTCATCCAGAAGGGAGAGGTCATCGGCTACCCGACCGACACCGTCTACGGGTTCGGGTGCGACCTGATGAACAAGCAGGCGATCGAGCGTGTCTACCAGATCAAGGGGATGCGCCAGAACAAGAACCTGGCGTTCATCTGCCCCGATCTGAGCGACATCGCGCGCTACGCGATCGTCGAGAACCAGGCGTACCGCATCCTCAAGCGCTTCCTGCCCGGGCCGTACACGTTCATCCTCCCCGCCACGCGCGAGGTGCCGAAGTACGTGCACCTCAAGCAGAAGACGGTCGGCATCCGGGTGCCGAACCACCCGGTCGCGCTCGCGCTGGTCCGCGCGCTCGGGCGGCCGCTCATCAGCACCACCGCCGCGCCCCCGGGCGAGGATCCCATCATCGATCCCGGCGAGATCGACGACCGGTTCCCGGGGCTCGCGCTCGTCCTGGACGCGGGGACCGGCGGGTTGGTGCCGACGACCGTGATCGACCTGAGCCAGGGCGACGTGCAGGTCGTCCGCGAGGGCGCGGGGCCGATCGACGATCTCGTCTGACGAGGGGCCGCGCCCGGCGGAGATCCGGACCACGCGGCGCTCAAGGGGTCGCTGCGACGCTCCGGCGGGGCCGCGGCGCCGGCGCCACGTTGCGCGCGTCGAGGTGGACGCACCGGTCGTTGCAAAGCTTGATGCAAGCGTTGAAACGGCCTTCTCGAACGCCGAGAGGGCCATCTCGAGCGTTGAAGTCGATGGCTCGGCGCCAAAGTGGGCCATCTCAAGCGTTGAAATGCACGCCTGGATGCCAGAGTGAGCCATCTCAAGCGTTGAAATGCGCCACTCGGTGACCGAGCGGGCCATTTCAAGCGTTGAAGCCGGCGTCTGCGCCTCCGGGGACGGCCTTTCAAGGGGAATGGCGCCGCGGCGGCGCGCGGTTCGGGTCGCTTCACGCCCTTCGGCCGCTAGGGCACCGCGCCGTCGCGCTGCGCCGCCGGGACCTCGTACACCTCGTAGGCGACCCCCTCCCGGTCGAGCCGCTCCCGCGCCGTCGCGAAGGCGAGCGGGCTCCGGTCGCCGCCCACGAAGCGGCGGCCGAGCCGCGCCGCGGCGATGAGCGTCGTGCCGCTGCCGCACATGAGATCCGCGACGGTCGCGCCAGGCGCGGACGACGCGCGGACGATGCGCTCGAGCAGCCGCACCGGCTTCTGCGTGGGGTAGCCGGTGGCCTCGCGGCGCAGCGGGGTGTTGGCGACCATCCCGGGGATGTCGGTCCACACGCTCCCGAGCCGGCGGCCCTCGTCGGCGTAGTACCGGTACGCCTTGCCGCCGAGGACCCGCTCGCGATAGAGGCGGCCGTCGTCGTCGCGGTGCTTGAAATGCATCGCGAGGCTTGTCTCGGCGAAGGGCTCGCGGAGCGTCGGATCCGCGGCGTTGTAGACGACCTGGCCGCGCTCGCTCGCGGCGCGGGCATAGAGGAGGATCGTCTGGTGCGTGACGGAGAAGCCGCGCGCGCCGCGGCCGCCGTTGCCCGGCGCCCAGATGATCTCGCCGAGGAACGCGCCGCGGCCGAAGAGGCGATCGCACGCGACCTTCGCGTCGTGCACCGCGCGGTGATCGAGGTGCAGGTACAGCGTCGCGCCCTCGGTCATGCGATCGCGGATGGCCTCGAGGCGCGGGGCGAGCATCGCGACGAGCGCATCGGCGCTCGCGCGATCGTCGTACGCGTCGGGGCCGCTCTCCGGCCTGCGCCGCCCGCGCGCCTGTCCGCGCGCCGCCCGCGCGGTCATCGTCGTCCCGACGCCGAAGGGAGGATCGAGGTAGACGAGATCGAACCGCACCTCGGCGGGGAGCGCGGCGCAGACGTCGGCGGCGTCGCCAAGCGCGAAGAGGTGGCTCACAGCGCGCTGTCGGGAGCCGCCACGCGGGAGCCCGCGGCGGCGCCTCCGGGCAGGAGGTCGTCGAGGAGCGCGGCGGCGAGGTCGTCGTCCGACGGCGCGACGAGCTGCGGGACCGCAGGGAGCCACGGCCAGTAAGGGCCGCCGCCGAGGCAGCCGGACAGGAAGTCGTCCGGCGCGCACGCGACGCGGAGGTGGATGTGATCGGCGTGCGCCGTGCTGTCGCCCGGCTGGAGCAGCACGCTCTCGGCATACCAGATGAGCTCCGGGTCCTCGTCGAGCGCGCGGGCGTACTCGATGATCAGCGCCTCGATCCAGCGGGCCAGGAAGAGCCACTGGACGTGCGCGTCGGGAGAGCGGACGAGCGACTTCACGAGCAGCCACTGCCGCTCGACGTCGAGGCGGACGTACCCGCCTGCGCCGGACGACGCGGGAGCCGCGGCGTCGTCGCCGAGCCGCGCGAGCCCGTCCGGCCCGAACTCGACGAAGCCGGGCGAGCGCACCGGGCGACCGTCCGGGGTGAGCGCGTACAGCAGGAGATCCGCGTCGCGCCCGGTGCGGTGGGAGCGGTGCCCCCGGGTGGCGCCGCCGTGGCGCGCGGAGAGATCGCCGACGAAGAGCGGCTCGCCGCCAGGCCGCGCGCGCGCCACCTCGGCGGCGGCGCGCTGGACGGCGGCGACCAGCCCCGCCGTCCCCCACCGGACGCCGTTGCTGCGGAGCAGGCGGTAGCCCTCGCCGTGCCTCGGCAGCTCGACGGCATCGGTGATGACGCCGTGGTGCGGGACGCCGATCGAGCCGCGGAGCGCGGGGGCGAGCGGCGTGGGCGAAGCGCCGACGCAGGCCGCGCAAGAGAGCGCGACGAGCCCGAGGAGGAAGGTGGTGAAAAGAGCACGGCTGGGCATGACGAAGATCGGACGCGCCTTCGGCCCCCGCCGCGCCGGCCCGCGCTGGAGGCCCGCGGCGACGCCCCGGCGTCGCTCTCGCCGGCGATACCCCCGCCGGCGCCGGAGGGAAAGTTCTCGTGGATGCGGCCCCGCCCGCCGCGCCCGCGCGCTCCGGATCGACAGCGGAAGCCGGGCCGGACCGGCGCGCTCCGGCGTCGAGCAGGCGCGCCACCCCCTGCCCTCACGCCGCGATCAGCGCTAACACGCACCGCCCATGGAGCCAAACCACCGCGCCCCCCCGGGGAACACGAGCGCGGATCGCCGCCCGCCCACGTCGGATCGACGCTCGCCCACGCCGACGCCGGATCGACGCCCGGAGGCGAAGGACGAGCCCGAGGGCGTCGCCTGGAAGGGGGCCCTCGCCGTCGCGCTCGCCGTCGGAGGCCTCGTGGTGTGGCGCGCCTGCTCGACGCCGGAGCGCACCGCGAGCGACGCCGCCGCGGCGCGCGGCGCGAGCCCCGCGGCGAGCGATCCGGCCGATCCCGCCGCGACGCCGCAGCCGGCGGCGCCGCGCTGCGCGGCCGCGAGCGCGGCGCCGTTCGTCATCGGCGACGCGCCGCCGCCCGCGCGCGGGCCCGACGGCGCGGGGGGCGGCGCGGTGGACAGCGCCGAGGACCTCGCGCCGTTCGCCGTCGAGGTCGGCCGCGGAGCGGCGTTCGCCGGCGGGTTCGCCGTGGGCGCCCAGCGGGAGGCGGAGGGCGGGACCGTCGCGATGGTGGCCACGCTCTCGGCCGACGGGACGCAGGGAAAGCTCATCCGGCTCGCGCGATCGCGGGGCGACATGGATCCTCCGGTCGTCGCCGGCGCGGGCGGCGCGATCCTCGCCGCGATGCTCGAGCCGAACGCCGGCGGGCGCGCCATCAAGGTCGCCAGGGTCGAAGGGGAGCACGTCACCTGGGGGGCCGAGCTCGCCGAGGGGCGGGACGAGTCGCTCGCGCTCGACATCGCCGCGTCCGGCGAGCGCGCGGTCATCGTCTGGGACGACGTGACCCGCGACGGCAAGCGGTCGCGGATCATGCTCGCGTCCGCCGACGTGGGCACGCTGCGCTCCGTCACCTCGGCCCGCCCCGTCTCCCAGCCGAGCACCGACGCGGAGATGCCGCGCGTGCTCGGCCGGCCGGGCGGCTACTGGCTCGCGTACATCGCGCGCGCCGAGGAGCCGGCGCGAGAGGCCCCGACCGAGCCGAGCGACGTCAACGAGGACACCGCCGCGGCAGGCGAGACGATCACCCACCAGTGGCTCGAGGTGGTCCCGCTCGACGAGACCGGCGCGCTCACCGCCACGCCGCGCGCGGTCACGCCCAGGGACGGGCACGTGCTCGCGTACGACCTGACGCTCAGCGACGACGACGGCCTCCTCCTGGCCTTCCGCGACGACGACACCCCGAGCGGCTCGATCGGAGGACGCATCAGCGCCGTGCTGGTGCGGCTCGGCGGCGCGAGCGAGCCGCGCGTGATCGTCGGCGGCGCGGGCGAGCAGGACGGCCCGCCCGAGGCGGCGCTGGGCGTGGGCGCCGGGGTGCCGGCGCTCCTCGCCAGCGCTCGAGGGTCGGGCCCCGGCGGCGCGCGCGAGGGCGCCGCGGCATGGCTCGCGATCGCGAACGCCTCCGGGCCGACGCAGCTCGCGGCGCTCACCGCGAGGGGCGAGCTCGCAGACGGGCTGCACGCAGAGCCGGCGCTCGGGCGCGGCGAGCCCATCGCGGCCTCCGCAGAGGCGCTGCTCGTGGCGCACCCGGCCGGAAAGGCGATGAAGCTCGGTGTGCTGCGCTGCACGGTGACAGCGCCATCCAACAAGTAGACCCGCACCGGATCGGCAAGCGCGGCGTCGCTCGAGAGGGCACCTGGACTGTGGATTGAGAGCGGGCGGATGTGTAGCATCCGCTGCGGTGGCCCACGGTGATGATCCGCAAGACGGAGCGTCGCGCCGACCTGGCTTCCCTAGCTTGCCCGGAACGCCGGACGAAGCTGGCTGGGAAGCCAACGCCGGCAACGCTCAAATGACGCGCGCAAGCGCGCAACCTCATCCGGGCGCGAAGACGCTGCTCGTCGGCACAGGCACGCCGAAGCTCGGCGCGCTGCCGAACGCGAACGCGCCGCCGGAAGGCGAACCGCCGGCTACCGCGACCCCGCTGCCGAGCGCGGCGGCGGCGACCGCGACCCCGCTGCCGAGCGCGGCGGCGGCGACCGCGACCCCGCTGCCGAGCGCGACGGCGACCGCGACCCCGCTGCCGAGCGCGACGGCGACCGCGACCCCGCTGCCGCGCGCGACGGCGACCGCGACCCCGCTGCCGAACGCGACGGCGACCGCGACCCCGCTGCCGAACGCGACGGCGACCGCGACCCCGCTGCCGAACGCGACGGCGACCGCGACCCCGCTGCCGAGCGCGGCGGCGACCGCGACCCCGCTGCCGCGCGCGACGGCGACCGCGACCCCGCTGCCGAGCGCGACCCCGCTGCCGAGCGCGACGGCGACCGCGACCCCGCTGCCGAGCGCGACGGCGACCGCGACCCCGCTGTCGCCACCGAACCCGCCGGCAGGTGCGAGCGCGCTGCCGCCACCGAACCCGCCGCCGCCGCCGCCGAGCGCGCCGCCGCCGGGACCGAACCGGACGCCGGTCCCGAGTGCGGCGCCGGCAGGACCGAGCAGGCCGCCGCCGCTGATCCGCCGCAAGGACGGCAGCGTCGCCAGCGGCTCGATCCCGCCGCCGCTGGCGCCGCCGTCGAGGCCCCCGCCGCCGCTGCCGAGCGGCGCGCCCAGGGCGCAAGCGTCGGGACCCGGCTCCAGCCGTGCCGGCGCTCCGGTGTCCGCGTCCCGCGAAGAGCTGCCGCCGCCGGCCCGCTCGCCTCGAGTCCCGGCCCAGCGCCCGCCGAACCCGAACCGCACCGCGACGCAGCCCGCGGGCAAGCCGGCGCCGAGCTCCCAGCCGGGCGTACCCACCCAGGCATCGCCGGCGACCGTCGCCTTCGACGCAAGCACGACGCCGATGCCCATCTCGGTCGACCCGACCGCGACGCCGTTGCCCATCTCGGTCGACCCGACCGCGACGCCGTTGCCCATCTCGGTCGACCCGAGCTCGTCGCCCACGCCCATCTCGGTCGAGTCGATCGAGCCGATCGCGGCGCCGGACCCGCCCGCGCCGCCCGCCGCGCCCGCGCCGCCCGCCGCGCTTGCCCCGCCCGCGCCGCCCGCCGCGCTTGCCCCGCCCGCGCCGCCCGCCGCGCTTACCCCGCCCGCGCCGCCCGCCGCGCTTGCCCCTCCCGCAGCGCCCGCGCCGCCCGCAGCGCCCGCCACGCTCACGCCCGCCGTCCCGCCCGTCCAGCCGTCTCCGGCGACGGCGCGCTCCGTCGCGAGCGCGCCGCTCCCCGCGACCCCGCGCTCGGCCGCGAGCGCGCCCGAGCCGCCCCCGCAGAGCCCGCACATCGCGGCGCCGGACCTCGTCACGGAGCTCCAGCAGCGCGCCGAGCAGCGCAAGGGCAGCGATCCGATCGGCGCGGCGCGCGCCCTCGTGGAGCTCGGCATCCATGAAGAGCGCGTGCTCAGAGATCCCACCGCCGCGCGTCGGTCCTACGAGCAGGCGCGGCAGCTGTCCCGCAAGCTCGAGCCCGCGCTCTCGCGGGTCCATCGCCTGCTCGACACGCGCACCGAGCTCGCCGTCGCGCTCGAGGTCGTCGAGGACAAGCTCCGCGTCGCCGAGACCGACGCCCTCCGGGCCGACCTCCTCGCCGAGCGGGCGCGCCTGCTCCAGGCGCTCGGACGGACGCCGGAGAGCTGCGACGCCTTCACCGAGGCGCTGCGGCTCGTCCCGCTCCACGCCGCGTCGCTGCGCGGGCTGGAGATCGCCCTCCGTCGCGAGAGCGCGCGCGGCACCGAGCAGGCCGCCAAGGACCTCGCGGTGCACCTCGATCGCCTCGCCGACGCCTACGCCCCCGGGCGCGGACGGCCGGACGGCGACGGCCAGCTCACCGCCTGGGTCCACGTCGAGCGCGCCGCCGTGCTCGATCGGAAGCTCCACAGGCCCGAGCTCGCCCTCGCGTCCCTCGAGGGCGCGATCGCGTTCGATCCAGGGCCCGGCCCCGTGCGGGAGGCGCTCCGCCGTCACCTCGTGCACCACGACGGCATCGTCGGGCTCGTCGGCGCGCTCTCCCTGGAGGCCGAGCACGAGCGCGACGACGAGCGCGCGTCGCGGCTGCTCTACACGGCGGCGCGGCTGCTCATCGACAAGATCCGCTCCCCGGCCGACGCGGTGCCCCTGCTGACGCGCGCCTCCGCGCGCGCCCCGGCCGGCTCGCCGACGGCGCGGCGCGTGGTCGGCGAGCTGATCCGCCTGCTCGAGGCGAGCGGCGCCCTCGAGCTCGCCGCCAGCGTGCGCCAGAAGGAGCTCGCGCTCCTCACCGACAACGAGGCGATCGTCCACGAGCACGTCCGCCTCGCGGAGCTCTACGACACCCTCGGCAACGCGACGCAGGCCGCGCTCCACGCGACGCGCGCGCTCGATCTCGATCCCGAGGACAGCTCGACGCGGGAGCGGCTCGACCGCGCCCTCCAGCGCCTCGGCCACCACGCCGAGCGCGTGGAGGTGTGGACCGCCGTCGCCAACGCGGACCGGCCCACGCACGTCCGCGTCGCGGCGCTCCTGCGCGCCGCGGACATCTCCGAGCACCACCTGAAGCGGCGCGACGAGGCGCTCGCCATCCTGCGCGCCGCGTGGGCGATCGACCCGGGCAACAGCTCCGTCTTCGACGCGCTCTCGGCCCTGCTCGCGCCGGACCCCCTGGCCGTCGAGGAGGATCCGCGCGGCGTGCAGGCGCGGCTCGACCTCTACACGCAGGCCGCCGGCGCGACGGACGACCCCGCGCGCAAGATCGGGCTGCTCGAGAAGCTCGTCTCCATCTGGGAGGACGAGCTCGCCCAGCCCGCCCGCGCCGTGGAGGAGATCGAGAAGATCCTCGAGATCGACCCGGAGCGGCGCGCCGCGATCCTCGCGCTCCAGCGCAACGCCGCGCGGGCAGGCGACGCGCAGCGGCTCGCGCGCGCGCTCTGCGCCGAGGCCGATCTCACGGAGAGCCCGGGCCAGCAGCGCAGGCTCCTCCTGCGCGCCGCCGACGTGACCGAGCTCCGGCTCGGCGATCGCGACCGGGCATCGGCCCTCGTCGACCGCGCGCTCGCGATCGATCCGTCCGATCCCGACGCCCTCCGCGCGCGCGTCCGCCTCGACGAGCGCGCCGGCCGGTACGAGGAGGCGCGCCGCGCGCTCCTCAAGCTCATCCAGCGCGATCCCGCGACCGACGCGGCGTTCAGCCTGTGGCTCGAGGTCGCGTCGCTCGACGAGCGGCGCCTCAAGCGGCCGCACAGCGCCGTCGAGTCGTACCGGGAGGCGGCGCGGAAGCGGCCCTCCCACCCGCTGCCCCGGATCGAGATCGCGCGGCTGCTCCGCGAGACAGGCAACTACGAGAAGCTCGTCGAGGTGCTGAGCTCTCTCGCCGACGAGACGCAGCGGCCCGACGACCACGCCCGGCTGCTCTTCCAGGCGGCCGAGGTGCAGGAGCTCGCGCTCGGCCGCGATCAGGACGCGCTGCGCCTCCTCGCCCGCGCCGACGCCGCGCTCGCCAGGAGCCAGCCCGATCCGGCGATCCTCGACGCCATGGAGCGCATCTACGTCCGCGCTGGCGGCGCCGGCTTCGGCGTGGGCCTCGGCGCGCCCGCGGCCCAGCGGCCGGCGTCCGGCGCGCGCGCGGCGTCCAGCCTGCCGGGGATGTCCCACTCCATGATCGCGAGCGAGCTCGCGGGGCTGTACGCGCGCTGGCTCGAGCGCAAGCCGCCGGCGCTCGTCGATCACGCGCTCAGGATCTCCCTTGCGCTGGTCCTCGCCGAGAACAGCCCGCGCCAGGCCGTCGAGATCCTGGAGGGGCTCGTCGCCGTCGTGCCGAACCACGTCCCCGCGCTCCGCATGCTGGAGCAGCTCTACCGGCTCCTCGAGGCGCCGACGTCGCTCGCGACGGTCCTCCGCGCCGAGGCCGACGTGTTCACCTCCACGATCGCGCGCGGCGGCGCGCTCTGGGAGCTCGCGTCGCTCGAGGAGCAGCTCGGGCCGGGCGCCGCGCTCGAGGCGCTCGCGCGCATCGTCAAGGAGGCGCCGCGGGACGCGGCCGCGCACCTGGCGATCCTCCGCATCGCCGGCAAGGACGGCCCCTCCGATCCAGCCGGAGCGCGGGTGCAGGTCCTCTTCGCCAGCGCCATCCGCGACAGCCGGGAGCTGACGACCGACCCCATCGCGCGCGCCCTCTACGGCATCGAGGAGGCGCTCCTCGCGGAGGCGCAGGCCGACGCGGACCCCGCCGCCGCGCACGCCGCCCTCGCCGGCTTCCGCGGCGCGCTCTCGCTGTGGCCGGAGAGCCTCCTCGCGGCCCGCGGGCTCGACCGGCTGGCGCAGCGCCTCGGCGACCGCGCGGGCGTGGTCACCGCCCAGCTCGCGCTCGCCGACCTCGTCCTCGGGGAGCCCGCGCGCGCGATGCACCTCGTGCGCGCGGCGGAGCTCACCGCCGGCGACGCGTCCCCCGAGGGCGCGGCGCGCGCGCTCGAGCTGTACGAGAGCGCGCTGCGCGCGGATCCGGGCTGCGTCGCCGCGGCGCGCGCGCTCGCCCAGCGGCTCGCGGGCGACCCCCACCGGCTCACCGACCGCCTCGGCGAGGCGCTCGGCAAGGCCGCGGGCCGCGAGGCGATCTCGCTGCTCGGCAGCGAGATCGCCCGGTCGGTGCTGCAGCACCAGGGCCGCCCGGGCGCGATCGACCCCGGCGTGGGCATCGCGGCCGTCCGGCGCGTCATCGCGACGATCCCGAACGACGCGGCGGCGCTGCTCCTCCTCGCCCGGCTGCTCACCGCGCAGCGCGTCTGGCTGGAGGCCCGCGACGCCCTGAAGCGCGCCGTGGCCGCGGCGACCGACGCCGAGACGAAGATCGCGGCGCAGTTCCTGATCGCCGATCTGTACGAGGGGCCGCTCGCGAACCCGGCGCTCGCGCAGGACGCGCTCCAGGCGGTCCTGTCGATCGACGCGCAGCACCGGCCCGCGCTGGAGCGGCTGCACAAGCTCGGCGTCACGCGCGGCGACCACGCGCTCGCGCTGCGCGCGCTCGGGCGCCTCGTCGAGCTCTCGCCCGACGCGGGCGCGCGCGTCGAGGCCGACCTCCGCCTCGCCGACGCCTACCGCGACGCCGGCGACACGGCGGGGATGGTCCGCACGCTCTGCGACGCGATCGTGAGCGCGCCGAGCGGCGACACGCGCGGGTGGACGGCGCTCGCCCGCCTCTACCGCGTCGAGACGAGCGAGGGGGCGGCGGCTTACGCCAAGGCGCTCGCGCAGCTGCTCGAGCTCGCCGGGACCCGCCGCGTCCCGTTCGATCCGCGCTGGCTGACGACGCTCGGCCTGCTCGAGTCGACCCTGCTCGTCCGGCCGCGCGACGGGCTCGCGCGCCTCCAGCAGGCCGTCGCGCTCCCGGGCGCCCCGCCGGAGTCGCGCACCGCCCTCGGCCGCGGCCTCGAGGCCGCGGGGCGCAACGCGGAGGCGGTCCAGGTGCTGCGGGACGTCCTCACGGCCGACCCGGAGGTCATCACGCGGCTGCCGGACATGGGCCCCGCGCTCGCCGCGCTCGAGGCGGCGCTCGCCAAGGACGGGCGCGCCGAGGAGCGGGTCACCGTGGAGGAGGTCCGCGCCTGCCTCGGCGAGGTGACGCCCGATCGCATGCTCCGGCTCAGGGGCCGGCGCGTCCCGTCGGAGGCGCCGTACGCCGGGGCCTTCGCCGGCCCCGAGATCGGCCGGCTGCTCCTCCCGGAGGCCCGGAGCTCGTGGATCGACGTGGCGCTCGCGATCGCGCCGATCGTCGCCAAGGCGATCCGCTTCGAGCTGAGCAACCTCGGCGTCAGCTCGCGCGAGCGGATCGGCCCGCGCGACAACCACCCGACGCGGCAGCTCGCCGAGCGGATCGGCCGGGCGCTGGGCATCGAGGCGTTCGAGCTCTACCTCGTCCCCTCGTGGCAGGGCGCCGCCCGCGTCTTCCCGGGCGATCCCCCTGCCCTCGTCGCGCCGACCTCGTTCACCGAGCTCCCGGAGCTCGAGCAGACCTTCGCGCTCGCGCGCCTCTTCGCGCGCGTCGCGGTCGGCTTCACGTTCCTCGACGAGATCCCGGCCGAGGCCACCGACGGCCTGCTGCTCGCGTCGATCCGCACGATCGATCCAGGCTTCGGCTCGGGCGCCGTCTCGCCCGCGCGCGAGCACGCCGCCCAGCAGATGCTCCCCGGCGTGCAGCGGGCGATCGGCCGCCGGCAGCGCAAGATGCTGGAGGAGGTCGCGTCGACCGTCGCCGTGTCCTACGACGCGCGCGCGTTCGTCATCGGCCTGCGCCGGAGCGAGTACCGCATCGGCTACCTGCTCTGCGGCGACGCGCTCGCCGCGATCGACTACCTCCGCCGGTACGATCGCGACATCGCCCGCTCGACCGAGGAGCCGCGCCTGCTCCTGCAGCACCCGGTGTCGAACGAGCTCCTGCGCTACGCGCTCTCGGCCGACGCCTACACCGAGCGCCGCCGCGCAGGCTCGGTGTGGCCAGCCGTGTAGACGTACTCACCAGCTCATCTGCAACGACAGCAGCGCACACACATCGCGCCTCCCGGGCTCGGTCCGCTGCGTCTCTCGCATATTTGTCCGACCTGAGCGGCGTTATGGCGTCTCAGGCGCGTGGCGCCGGCCGCGCGGACGGCGCGTGGTATCCTGTCTGCGCGTGACCAATCACCTGGTCCCGGGCGCCCTGGTGGCGAGTCGCTATCGGGTCGATCGCCAGCTGGCCGAGGGAGGCATGGGGGTCATCTGGGCCGCCACCCACCTCGCGAGCGGCGAGCGTGTGGCGTTGAAGCTGTTGCGCCCCGGCGCGACGGAGGACGCCTCGATCCGCCGGCGCCTCCTCCGGGAAGCGCGCGCGGCGGCCGCGGTCGATCACCCGAACGTGCCGTCCATCCACCACGTGCTGGAGCTCGACGACGGGACCCCGTTCCTGGTCATGGATCTGCTCGAGGGGGAGTCGCTCCGCGACAAGCTCGTGCGAGAGGCGCAGATCCCCGTCCCCGAGCTGTCGCGCATCCTGCTGCCGGTCATCTCGGCGGTCGGCACCGCGCACGCCCTGGGCATCGTCCACCGCGATCTCAAGCCCGACAACATCTTCCTGCTCGCGCCCGACGTGGCCGCGGCGCAGGGCGCGCCCGGGCCCGACCCCCGCGCCGCCGAGGAGGGCCGCGGCGCCCGGCCGGTGCCCTGTGTCCCGGACGACCGGCGTGACGACGCGAGCGCCCGGGTCAGGGTGCTCGATTTCGGCATCGCCAAGCTCACCGCAGCGCACGGCGAGACCGGCTGGACCTCGGGGCGCACGAGCACCGGCGAGATGCTCGGGACTCCATATTACATGTCGCCCGAGCAGATCCTCGGCGAGCACGACGTCGATCACCGCGCCGACATCTGGTCGCTCGGCGTCATCCTCTACGAGTGCCTCACCTCGGTCCGGCCCACCGAGGCCGAGAACATGGGCAAGGTGCTGAAGCGGATCCTCACCGGGAGCATCCGGCCGATCGGGGAGATCGCGCCCGCGCTGCCCGCCGACGTCGCGGCGATGATCGATCGCATGCTCAGCCCGGACCGCGCGCAGCGCCCCGCGGATCTCCGCGAGGTCGGCGCGCTCCTCGCGCGCCACGCGGCCGCCGCGCTCCGCCCGTTCGGGCCCCCCGCGGCGCCGCGGGAGCCGGAGGGCGACGCGCACGCGCTCGAGGCCCGCATCGGCGACGCGCTCGAGGCCGGCGCCGCCGATCTGGACGGGGAGGCGTCGACCGCGACGCTGCGCGCGGGCAGCCTCCTGCCAGCGCCCCCGTCGAGCTCTCCGCTGTCCGCGCGCCGCGCCGGCGCGGTCGCCCTGGAGACGCCGCGAGGCGACGCGGCGCTCTTCGATCGCCGGCCGCCGGCGGCGTCCGGCGATGCCGCCGCGCCCGTGGACGAGGGAGCGGCCGCCTCGCCGGCGAGGGAGCGCGGCGCGAAGAGCGCGGGGCTCAAGCTCATCGCCGCCGGCGTGCTCCTCGCCGCCGGAGCAGGCCTGTCGCTGCTTCGCTGTTCGACCTCTCGGGGACAACAAGACGCGCCGCGCCTCCTCCTCGTCGCGCCGGCGACAAACGGGTCGAGCGACACAGACGCACCGCCGAGCAACGAGGTGCGCAAGCCAACTCCGGATCAACCGGAGATGCCTTGAGGGAAAAACCCGAAGCCCGAAGCCCGATGCCCGAAGATCGAGCCTAAGGCCCTCCCTGACCGCTGTCGTGACGCGCTGAGACGGTGTTCGGACAGGGTCGGATTCCTGTTGCGCCGGCTCCTGGACAGGGTGACGTTCTCTCACCTGCTCAGGAGAGAGGCATGCCTACCGAAGTCATCGTCCGGATCCGTTCCCCCCGCGGGATCGTCGACCTGCCTGGCACGGTGGATGCCTCAGGGCCGGCCGCGTCGTCCGCTTTCGAAGAGCGCAAGTCCACGCCGGGCATTCACCTGCTCGCAGCGGCGGTGAGCGACAGCGACTATGCCATCTCGCTGCAGGCGCCGGTGCCCGCCGAGAGCCTCGCGGCGCTCCGGGAGCGCGAGGGCAAGGCGGTGCTCATCGCGTTTGCCGGGCGCTCGCCGGTGCGCCGGCGGCTGCAGGCCCTGGTTGTCTCCACCGTCGAGGTCGTCCCGGATCCGGGCGTGGCGTCGCAGGCGGCCCCGATCGATCTGACCGCCGGGCGCGAGGGCGCCGCGCCGCTCTGGCTCCTGCCCGTCGGGGTGTTCAGCGCGAGCCCGACCCACGGCCCCGACGGGCCCGCCGCCCGGGACGCCCTCGTCACCGCCGCGCGGTGGATCTCCTCGAGGCGGACGAGCACCTTCACGCAGCTCTTCCCGCCGAGCGCGTTCCATCCGGAGGAGCCGGTGCGCAAGGAGCGGCTCTCGGCGGGCCGGGGCATGGCGCTCCTGGATCAGGCGCGCGCGGCGCTCGAGCTCGCGGCCGTGGGCGGCGAGGAGGCGAAGCGCGACCCGGTCGGGGCCGCGACCCTCCGCTCGGCGGCGGTGACCGTCCTGTCGCACCTCATCGCGACGTCGCTGGACGACCGCGGCTTCTCGTCGGTCGCCGAGCGCGCCGCCGAGCTGACTTTCGCGCTCATCGACAGGGAGGCGGGCGACGAGGCGGCCCGGCCGGCGCTGCGCGCCCACGCGATCCACCTGCTCCAGCTGCGCGCCCCGGCGCTCACGGCGGCCCAGCAGGAGCGCGCGCGGGGGCTCGTCCGCGGGCTGCTCCGCGAGGCGCCGCCCTACGACGAGCTCACGGGCCCGTGGAGCTTCGCCGTGTGCAGCGCCGCGGAGTTCCACGAGGGCGAGTGCCGCATCCTCGTGTCGACCTACGGCTTCAAGCCGATCGCGCTCCCGCCCGAGGCGCCCCCGTCGCCGAGCGGCTCGAACCCTTACCGCGCCTTCGAGGCCCCCTTCAAGACGCCCGCCGGCGAGCCCATCCGCGTCTTTGCCCGCACGGCCACGCCGCGCGACGAGAACCTCGAGATGGGGATGACGTTCTTCATCGGATTGCTCATCAACCGGCACGCCCAGCTCGGCGCCTTCGACCTCCGCGCGGCCGCGGTGAAGGTGCGACAGGAGGGCTACAAGCTGATGATGAACTCGCAATGCGCGGGGCTCACCACGCGCTTTGCCATCTCCCAGATGTTCCCCGACGCGGACATCTACTCTTCGTGGGACTCGACGTATTTCCGGGTCGGGTCGGACGGCGTGGTCAGCTCCTCCGAGGGGATCGATTGCTTCGTCGCCGCGCTGCGCGGGATGAGCGAGCGCGCGCCGCACACCGAGCTCGACGCGCGCATCCGGAAGGCGCAGTGGCGCCACCCCCAGGAGAAGGCCCCCGGGTTCTCGCAGTTCGTCGGGCCCTCGCACCCGCTCGTCGTCGCCCGCTACTCCGACGTGAACCGCGACGGGCGCGCCGATTACTACGACGGCTTCCTCGACTTCCAGCTCACCGAGATCGCCGAGGACATCGAGGGCTCGATGACGCCGCGCGACCCGGGGGTGAGCGCGTCGCAGATCAGCGGCGACGCCGCGGCGGGCCTCAACTGGGCGGCGGGCAGCCTCAATCGCGTCGCGCAGTACTCGGACATCTGGGCCGGGCTCGCGGGCCAGAGCGAGCTCTACTATGTCTTCCAGTCGGGGGGCTTCTACAGCCACCGCGAGCCGCCGCACGACGTGCCCACCGGCAAGGCCGCGCAGCAGGACCTCGGGCGGCTCCCGGCCGTCACCCGCTATCAGGAGACCCAGGGCGCGCTCGGCGGCCTCTCGGTCGAGGTCATGTTCCACAGCCACCTGAGCCACGCGGCCCAGGAGCTGAAGCGCCTGCTGTGCGCGGCCGACGCCATGCGCCGCGCCTTCGATCTCGGCCATCTCTCCGGCGGAGAGGCGCTGTCGACGCCGCGGGGCCAGCGCTGCGCCATGCTCCTCACGATGGCCGGTCTCCTGGAGTTCCCCGCGGACCAGAACTTCATCGACGGCCTGTGGTCGATGGCGCTCAAGGCGCTGCGGCTCCCGCAGGTCTCGCGCAGCGCGGTGCGCGCCTGCATCACCGACGAGGATCACGAGATGTCGAACTACTACGGATCGCGGCGCGGGCTGGGCCAGCTGCTGGCGGCCCTCGAGAAGGGCGATCCGGTCAGCTTCGAGCAGCTCGGCGCCGACGACCCGCTCGTGGGCCGGCTCACCGAGCTCGACCCCGGCGGCGCCTGACGAAGGCGCGTCCGTTGACACGATTGCCCCGATTCACCCGATTGACACGAGCGCGCGATGCTTGAGGCCGCCTGGCCATCGTCGTAGACTCGACGGAAATGAGGTTGTCGCAGGCCATCGCTCGGCTCGGGCTGAAGCCAGGGGACGATCCGGGGCTGCGCCAGCACAAGAGGATTCTCACGCTCACGGCCGCGCTCAAGGCGTGCGCGTGTCCCGTCTGGGTGATCGCCTATGCGGCGAGCGGGGATGTTCGCTCGGCGGCGATCCCGCTCGGCTACGTGATTTGCACTGTCCTGAGCCTCGTCCACTTCGCCCGGACCAAGGCGTTCTCCGGGTTCCGCTTCCGCCAGGCGCTGCTCATCTTCGCGCTGCCGTTTTTGATGCACGCGAGCCGGGGAGGGTTCGTCGCCTCGAGCGGCGTCGTCCTGTGGGCGCTCCTCGCGCCGCTGACGTTCTTGCTGTTTCACGGGTCGCGGGCGTCCATCCCCTGGTTCACCGCCTACGCGCTCCTCGTGGTGATCGCCGGCGCCGTCGATCCCTGGCTCTCGGCGCACGCGCCGGCGACGCCCCCGGCCCTCATCGCCTGCTTCTTCGCGATGAACATCCTCACGGTGTCGGCCATCGCCTACGCCGCGGTGCAGTACTTCGCGCGCCAGCTCGCGGAGGAGCAGGAGAAGCTCGCGGAGCTCGTCGCCTCCTCGGCGCAGGCGCTCGACGACGTGGCGACGTGGTCGTCCGCCGCGGCGACGCAGGTCGCGGAGGCCATCGGGGCGCTCGAGGTCGCGGTGTGGAAGGCCGAGGAGCAGCGGATGGTCAGCCTCACCGAGACGACCACCGAGGCCCCGTCGACCGAGTCGGTCCGCAGCGCCGCGCTCGCCAGGCAGTCGTTCCTGCGGTCGTCGGATGTCGTGGTCCCCGTCGTCGGCCTGTCGGGCGACATCCACGGCGCCCTGGTCGTCGTCGGGAGCCGCCTTGTGTGGAGCGACACGACCAAGCGGCTCGTCGACTCGTTCGCTCACCACCTCGGCAGCGCGCTCGAGCTGTCGCGCCTGCGCAAGGAGCTCGCCGGCGCGGCGGAGCGCCGGAGAGCGACCGTCGAGGACATGGTGGGCCGCGGGATCGACGTCCTGCACATGTGCCCGCGCTGCCACCGCTGCTACGACCAGAACACGCAGCAGTGCAGCAACGACGGCGCCCCGCTGAGCATGCCGCGGCCGTTCCCTTACCGCATCGCGGGGCGATATCGCCTGACCCGGGTCGTCGCGGAGGGCGGTATGGGCCGGGTGTTCCAGGCCCAGGACGAGCGGCTCGGGCGCAAGGTCGCCGTCAAGGCCATCCGGACAGAGCTCTTCCACAACGACGACGTGCGCGCGCGCTTCGAGCGCGAGGCGCGCCTCGTCGCGCGCATCCAGCACCCGTCGGTCGTCGAGGTGTACGACTCGGGCGAGATCGAGGACGGCTCGCTCTATATCGTGATGGAGTGGCTGGACGGCTGCAATCTGGCGCACGCCATGCAGCACAACGGGCCCGGGACGCCGCCCCAGGTCGCGCTGCTGCTGCGCGAGGGGGCGTCGGCGCTCGGGGCCGCGCACGCGGCGGGGCTCGTGCATCGCGACGTGAAGCCGGAGAACATCCACCTGGTCCCGTCGACGTCCCCGGGCGGCTTCCGCGTCAAGATCCTCGATTTCGGCATCGCCAAGGAGATGTCGGCCGACGCCGGCGTGACGTCCGTGGGCCTGTTCCTGGGGACGCCGCTGTACATGGCCCCCGAGCAGGCGAGCGGCAAGCCGGTGGACGCGCGCTGCGATATCTACTCCTTCGCGGCGGTCGCCTATCAGGCGCTCACCGGGCGGCGCGTCGTGGCCGGAGACGAGCACGCCACCGTCCTGTCGAGCCTCTCGCGCGCTGTCCCGCCGCCTGTCTCGTCGCTCCTCCCGGAGACGCCGCCGGCGGTCGACGGCGCGTTCACCACGGCGCTCGCCCTGTCGCCCGACGAGCGCCCGGGCAACATCGAGGCGTGGGTGAGCTCGTTCGTCGACCAGCTCGACGGGCTGCCCCGGCGGTGCCGGGGCTGGCGCGTCTCGGGCGCCACGCACGATCTGGACGACTTCAGCCTCGTCGAGACGGTCCGGATCAACGAGCCCGCGGCGAAGCTCGCGTCGGAGACGCCGCGCGCGCCGTGAGCGCGCTGTGGCCGCGCCCGAGCGCGCGGGAAGGCGCTGTGACAGCCCGTTGCCCCGCGGCGCGGGAGGTGGGGCCTTGCAAAGAGGGCGGTGGAGGGGCTATGCCCGGAACGGGACCTCCATGCTGTGCCCTCGTTGCCACCGGCGGTACGCGGAAAACCACCGCTTCTGCCCGCATGACGGGGAGAAGCTGGTCCAGAGCCTCGACATCCGGCGGATCCGGTCGAGGCCCACCGAGCACGTGGGCACCGTCGTCGCCGAGCGGTACCGGGTGCGGGGCCTGGTCGGCAGCGGCGCCATGGCGCAGGTGTTCCTGGCGGAGGACACGCAGAGCGGCGCGCCCGTCGCGCTGAAGCTGCTGGAGCCGAGGCTCCGCCGCGTGCCCAAGCTGAAGGCGCGGTTCCTCCTCGAGGCCAAGGCCGCGGCCACCGTCGAGCACCCGAACATCGTCGCGGTCCTCGACGTCGGTCTTCATGAAGAGTCGCCGTACCTCGTGATGGAGTTCCTCTTCGGAGAGTCGCTGAGCTCGCTGCTCGTGCGCGAGAAGCGGCTGTCTCCGGAGGCCGGCGTCCCCATCCTCCTGCAGGCCGCCGCCGGGCTCGGCGCGGCCCACCGCGCCGGGATCGTCCACCGCGACGTGAAGCCTGCCAACGTGTTCCTCGTGGGCGAGAAGGGGGACGCCTGGACGGCCAAGGTCGTCGACTTCGGGTTTGCCAAGCTGTACGAGCACTCGGGGCTCACCCAGGCCGGGGTGACGGTCGGCACCCTGGAGTACATGGCGCCGGAACAGACCATCAGCGATCCGCCCGACGCGCGCACGGACGTCTACGGCTTCGGCATGCTCATGTACCGGATGTCCTCCGGCCGGCTCCCCTTCAGCGTCACGCGGAGCTCGTCCCCGGCGCTGGCGCCGGCGCCGGCCATGGAAGATGCCCTGGTGCTGGCCCATCAGCTCACGACGCCGCCCCCGCCGCCCAACCTGGGCGGGGGCCCGGCGGCGAGCGCGCTCGAGGCGGTGATCATGAAATGTCTGCGCAAGCGGCCGGAGAACCGGTATCCCTCGATGGAGGCGCTCTGCGAGGATCTCGGCCGGCTCGGCCGGCCGGGCGCGCTGGCGGCGAGCGCGCCGATCGCCTCGCCCGACGTGTACGCCCCGCAGACGCCCTATGGAGAGCACGCGGCGCGGTTCCTGTACAAGCAGCTCGGCAAGGTGTTCGGCGCAGCGCCGTAAGCCGCGACATGCCCCGAGCGCGCCGCATCGCCCGACGCCGCGCCCCCGCGCTGGCCGCCTGCGCCGCCGTCCTCGGCTGGCCGCTCGCGCGCGGCTGGCCGCTCGCGCACGCGGCGCCCGAAGGGCCGCGTCAGGCCGCCGCGACCGCCGCCGCCACCGAGCCCGGCATCCGCCTCACGCTGCCCTGGCTCCTCGTCCAGGTCGTGCCGAGCCCCGCGCTGTGGATCGGACCGGGCGAGGCGCACCTCGGGATCCGCTGGCAGGTGACGCCGCTGCTCTACTCGTTCGGGATGAACCGCAAGCTCTCGCCGTGGCGCGCGTTCGTCGTGGAGCCGCTCACGCGCCACGCCGGCTCGATCGAGCTCTTCGGCTCTCCCGAGTACATCGCCCGTCCGGGCGCGTTCGGCGAGCGCTGGATGCTCCGCGGCGGTGTCCGCGCCTATTTTCCGCTCCTCCACCGGGGAGACTATATGTCCTGCTCGCTCGGCGGCTCGGCGGTCTATGCGCGCGAGCGGCTGGGCGCCTCGTACGAGGCGGGGGTCTATACCCTCTTCGGCGCCCTGGGCGTCCAGGTGACCCACACGCCGACAGCCGCCTTGCGATCGACCACGTTCACGCTCAGCATCCGATATTTCTGACGCCGCGCATGGCCCCGCGCCCCTCCTCGCTGCCTGCTCGACTGCTCGCCGCGGCGCTCCTCGCGCTCGCGGGCCTGTCGTGCGGCGTGCCCGCGCGCATCCTCGAGAGCAACGTGGCGAGGCTGTTCGCGACCCCGCGGCCCGTGCCGGGCAAGGTGCGCGCGCCTTACCGGCCCGAGGCGCGGCTCGCGGTCCTCTGGGTCGGGCACGCGACCGTGCTCATGCAGATCGACGACAAGCTCATCCTGACGGACCCCGTCTTCACGGACACCGTGGGGCTCATCGTGAAGCGGCTCGTCGAGCCGGGGCTCGATCCGGAGGACCTGCCGCCCATCGACGCCGTCCTCATCTCGCACATGCACTTCGACCACCTCTCGCTCGGCTCGCTGTCCCTGATCGAGCCGAAGGTCCGGACGCTGCTCGTGCCCCGGGCCGGGCTCGTCTACGTGCCCAATTACCGCTTCGATTCGGTCGAGGTCCCGACCTGGACGACGTGGCGGCAGGGCGATCTGAAGATCACGGCGGTCCCGGTGCGGCACTCCGGTTATCGCTACGGGCTGGACCGGGACTGGATGACGGAGAGCTTCACGGGCTATGTCGTCGAGTACCACGGGATCACGGTCTACTTCGGCGGCGATACCGCCTATGATCGCGATCTCTTCGTGAAGACGCGCGCGCGATTCCCCGCGATCGATCTGGCCCTCATCCCGATCGCGCCGGTCGGGCCGCGCGATTTCATGGAGACAAAGCATGTCGATCCGGCGGAGGCGGTCCAGGCCTACCTCGACCTCGGGGCGCGGCGGATGATGGCCATCCATTTCGACACCTTCATCAACAGCACCGACACGTTCGGCCAGGCGCCGCGCGAGCTCCGGCGCGTCATGGCGGCGCGCGGGCTCGGGCCGGATCGGGTGGTCCTGCCCAGGCACGGCGAGCAGCGGATCCTGATCGCGAGGGATCAGCCCGGCGGCGCGCCGTAGAGCTCGCGCAGCGCCGCCGCGTACTCCTCGGGCGTGTTGACGTTGCGCAGCGATCGCAGGTCCGGGTCGGCGGCGCCGAGCCCCGGATCCTCGAGCAGCAGCTCCGGCCCCGCGACCAGCGTGCGCGCCCGCTCGAACAGGGTGGTCAGCCGCAGCTGGCCCTCGGCGAGCAAGGCCGCCGCCTCGCCGCGCACCGAGCAGGCGTACACAGCGCAGAGCGGGTGATGGCGGCCGTCCGCCCGCGGCACGGCGATGGCTGGGCCGCCCGCCTGGAGCTCCGCGAGGCGCCGCACGAGCGCGGGGTGCAGGAAGGGGGCGTCGGTCGAGGTGACGAGCGCCCGCTCGGCCAGCGGCGCGACCGCCTCGAGCCCGACCGCGATGCCCTGCATCGGTCCGCGGCCCTCCACCGGATCGCGCACGAGCAGCGCCCCGTCCGGCAGCGGCGGCAGCTCCTGCCCCGGCGCCGCGACCACCGCGATCGGCCACGCCGCCTCGCCGAGGCGCCGCACGACCCGCTGGAGGAGCGCCTCGCCCCCGAACGGCAGCCACGCCTTCGGACGCCCCATCCGGCGGCTCTGCCCGCCGCACAGCACCACGCCGGCGAGCCCTGCGACACGGCCCGCCCGCTCGCCATCTCCCCCGGGCGCTGTCACGATCTGCTCCTGTGTCATGGAACCACCCAGCCCGGAGCATGGACGCGCGCCCCGGCGCTGGCCACTGCCGCCGGCTCGCCATCGCCGCCGGAGGCCCTGTGCCACGACACAACAGACATGTCGTGCCACAGATCGAGGTGCGTGCTATGGGGCACCTCGCCTGTTCAGGCGATCCCTCCGAACCTACAGAGTAATGAAGCCATGAGCCAGACCAGGGGCCCCGTATCCGAGTTCATTCTACACCACTATCGGCACTTCAACGCCGCCGCGCTGGTCGACGCCGCGGCCGGATACGAGCGCCACCTCGCGGAGGGGGGCAAGATGCTCGTGTCGCTCGCCGGCGCGATGAGCACCGCTGAGCTGGGAGTCTCCCTCGCCGAGATGATCCGCAAGGGGAAGGTGGACATCATCTCGTGCACCGGCGCCAACCTCGAGGAGGACATCATGAACCTCGTGGCGCACAAGCATTACAAACGAATCCCCAACTGGCGCGACCTCACGCCGGCGCAGGAGTGGGAGCTCCTCGAGGGCGGCCTCAACCGCGTCACCGATACCTGCATCCCCGAGGAAGAGGCTTTCCGCAAGATCCAGCACAGGGTGGTCGAGATCTGGAAGGACGCCGACGCTCGGGGCGAGCGCTACCTCCCCCACGAGTTCATGTACAAGCTGCTCCAGAGCGGCGTGATGGCGGGCGACTACGAGATCGATCCCAAGGACTCCTGGATGATCGCGGCCGCCGAGCGCAACCTCCCGATCGTGGTGCCCGGCTGGGAGGACTCGACGATGGGCAACATCTTCGCCAGCTACGTCGTGAAGGGAGAGCTCAAGGCGACGACGATGAAGAGCGGCATCGAGTACATGACCTCGCTCGCCGCCTGGTACCGCGCGAACTCCGCCGGCAAGGGCGTCGGCTTCTTCCAGATCGGCGGCGGCATCGCGGGCGACTTCCCCATTTGCGTCGTGCCCATGATGTACCAGGACCTCGGCTGGAAGGACGTCCCCTTCTGGTCCTACTTCTGCCAGATCAGCGACTCGACGACCTCCTACGGCTCGTACAGCGGCGCCGTTCCCAACGAGAAGATCACCTGGGGGAAGCTCGGCATCGACACCCCCAAACACATCATCGAGAGCGACGCCACCATCGTGGCGCCGCTCATCTTCGCCTACGTGCTCGGGTTGTAGCGCGACGCGAACCCATGCATACGGCGATCACGGGGCCAGCATCCTGCGCCCTCGTCACCGATCGCGCCCCGGTGCGCCGGTCGCACCGGAGCGCGTGAAACACGCGCATTGCAGGGAGTGATAGTCCTCGATGGTACAGCAGAAAGTCTTCATCACAGGCGGATCCGGCTTCCTGGGGATCAACCTCGTACGCCACCTGCTCGATCGCGGGTATGGCGTCGTGTCGTTCGACGTCCTTCCCTTCGATTATCCGGAGAAGGACCGGGTGGTCGCCGTCCAGGGGGACATCCGCGACCGCGGAGCGGTGGAAGCGGCGATGACGGGCACCGACCTCGTCGTCCATACGGCCGCGGCCCTGCCGCTCTACACGCCCGCCGAGATCTACACGACGGACGTGGAGGGGACCCGCACGGTCATGGATGCGGCCCTCCGGCTCGGGGTCAAGCGCGCGGTCCACATCTCCTCGACGGCGGTCTATGGCATCCCCGATCATCACCCCCTCGCGGAGACCGACCGCCTCGAGGGCGTGGGGCCGTACGGGCAGGCGAAGATCCAGGCGGAGATGGTGTGCCTGGAGTACCGCGCCCGGGGGCTCGTGACCTCGATCCTTCGACCCAAATCGTTCATCGGCCCGGAGCGGCTCGGCGTCTTCGCGCTGCTCTATGACTGGGCGCTCGACGGGCACGGCTTCCCGATGATCGGCAGCGGCGACAACCGCTATCAGCTCCTCGACGTCGAGGACCTCTGCGAGGCGATCTACCTCTGCCTGACGCTCGACGCGTCCGTGGTGAACGACACGTTCAACATCGGCGCGAAGGAGTTCTCCACGATGAAGGAGGACTACCAGGCCGTGCTCGATCGAGCAGGCTTCGGGAAGCGGATCGTCCCGCTGCCCGCGGCGCCTGCCATCCTGACGCTCCGGGCGCTGGAGGCGCTCAGGGTGTCGCCGCTGTACAAGTGGGTTTACGAGACGGCCTCGAAGGACTCGTTCGTGTCGATCGACAAGGCGGAGGAGAAGCTCGGCTTCACGCCGAAGCACTCCAACAAGGACGCGTTGGTCCGGAACCTCGAGTGGTACAGCAGCCACCGCGAGAGCTTCGCGTCCCAGTCGGGGATCACCCACCGCGTCCCCTGGAAGCAGGGCGCGCTCGGGCTCGCGAAGAAGCTCTTCTAGCTCCTGCTCCTATAGAGCGGCTCTCCCGGCCGCGCCGCGCCCCGCGAGCGGCCGCGCCCCTCGGTCATTGCGAGGGCGTCCGACCGCGCGCGGCCGCGCTCGAGAGCGCGACCTCGCCGAGCACGCCGTGGTTCGCCGCGCCGAACAGGTTCTCGGGATCGACGGCCTGCTTCACCTGCCGCATGAAGGCGCGCGCGCCGTCCGAGTAGACGTCCTTCACGAAGTCCTGTCGAATCTTGCCGATGCCGTGGTGGTGGGACAGCGACCCTCCGGCGGAGAGGATCTCTTCTCGCGCGGCGTGCTCCATCTCCGCGTAATGGCGCACAGGGTCGTCGACGCCCTTGGCATAGAAGCCGAGATAGAAGTAGATGCAGACCCCCGTCGGGTAGACCTGGGTGATCCGCCCGGTGAAGAACGGCTTGCCCGGCAAGCGCCGCTGCTCGTGCTCGCGCAGGACACGCCGGTGCACCCGGTCATAGAGCTCGAGGGCGCGGCTCCACGGGACGCTCGTCTCGAAGCTCTCCGCGATCGCCCAGTGCTCGAAGGTGAGATCGCGGATGTACGCGATGCCGAAGGTGAGCTGATAGCCTCGCTCGCCGTTCTCCGCGCCCGCCTTCATCCCGCCGTGCTGCGCTGCGATGCGGTAGAGCGTCCTCTCCTGGAAATCGACCTCCTCCTCCGTCCCCTCGAACACGACGGTGGCGACGGCGAGCTGGCTCGGATCGAAGCCCTTGATCCGGGTCACAAGCAGCTTCTCCGCCTGGCTCTTCGCCCGCGCGAGCAGCCCGGACTTCTTCGGCTTGAGCGCCTGGCCGAACTGGAACTGCGTATTATCCATCACGCGCACGCTCGCAGGCAGGGCGCCGGCGCCCTGGAGATCGTAGAGGAACGCGAGCCCGCGCGCGAGATCGGGGAAGATGACGCTGCCATAGCGCTGGACCTCGGGCACGGGGAACAGCTTGACGACGGCGCTGGTGACGATTCCATAGTTGCCCTCGCTGCCGAACATGCAGTTCTTCGGGTTGGCGCCGACGCTCTCGCGCGGGGCCACCTGCGGGCGCTCGACGACGCCGTGCGCGGTCACGACCTGCATGTCGAGGACGAGGTCCTCGATGTTGCCGTAACGGTTCTTCTTCATGCCGCTCGCGTTCGTCGCGATCCATCCCCCGAGGGTCGAGAACTCGAGGCTGTCGGGCTCGTGCCCCATGGTGAGCCCGTGCTTGGCGAGCTCCTCGACGATGTGCCGCCCGGTCGCGCCCGCCTCGATGCAGGCCATGCGGTTCACGGGATCGAGCCAGAGGATCCTGTTCATGCGCCGCATGTCGACCGCGATCACGGTCCGCGCCTCGTGGATCGACAGGCGCAAGGCGTCCGTGACGTTGGTGCCGCCGCCGAACGGGACGAGGCACGCGCCATGGTGCTTGGCGATCTCGGTGATGCGCACCACGTCGTCGTGCGAGGCGGGAAACACGACGAGATCCGGGACGCGCTCGAGACGCTCGTAGCGGATCGCCCAGATCTCGGCGCCGGTGTGCCCGTGGCCGCGCCGCAGGCGCACGAGCGGATCCTGCGAGATCTGATCGGCCTCCAAGGAGCCGCGCAGCGCGTCCAGCAGCTCGCTCGCCACCTTGGCGTCGGCGACCGGAGGAGGGTAATGAGGCTCGTTGCGGTTCTCGTAGGAGAGCGGCGCGCCGAGCGTGGCCGACATCCAGGGGAGCAGCGACGGCAGCTCGACATTGCTGATGCTGTAACGGGTGCCGGTGAGCACGACGCTGCCGCTCGGCTTGACGACGAATCGGGTATCGGCAAAGCCCCAGCCGTCCTTGCGCTCCTCGTCCGTGGGGCGCCCGGCGGGGCTCGGTACGATACGGGTGCTCTGCGGGGTCGCGCCGCGCGAAGGAAGCAACGTCGAGCCGGGGGAAGTAGGGCGTCTTCGATTCATCATGGATGATAAGACCTGTAGTGCAACACGCGCGCGAGCGCGCGCCGATTTCTGAGTAGACGGCGCTGGAGCGGACCAAGCCTTCATCGCGAGAGCGCGGCAGGGGATGGCCGCCGCGGCCCCTCTTCGCCCGCTCGGCGCGCGGCGAAGGTAGCACGATTCATGGAACACGTGCTACCGAATGTAGTTCATCTTGCGCCTGGCGACGCATCCTCGATGCGGCCGATGCCACGTGGGCAAGCTGCGCGCGACAGCGGCAGGCGGCGCTCGGGTGCAGCGGTCACGTCGCTGAATGCTCGAACAGGCCTCCTCGATCGGGATTCTTGGGCGCGGCCGTGCACCCGTGGATAATGCACGCCGAGAAGCCGATCGAGATGCGCCCTACCCCTTTCTTCCTCGCGATGTGCGCCGCGGCCGCGCAGATCGGCTGCGAGAGGCCCGCGAACGTGGGCGCCGGGCTCGCCCCACCCCCCGCCGTCGCGCCGGCCGCGCCCCGCGACCCCTCCGCGGCGCCCCGCGACACGCCCGCCGCCGCCGCATCGCCCGCCGCGCCGGCCGCGCCGGCCGCGCCGGCCGCGCCGGCCGCGCCGGCCGCGCCGGCCGACGCGATCACGCTCCTCGCGGGCGGCGACGTCTGCCTCGGCAAGGCGCTCGGCCAGGAGCTGCTCCGCAATCCGGCGCACGATCCGTTCGCCCCGGTCGCGGCGCTGCTCGCCTCCGCCGACGTGCGCTTCGTCAACCTCGAGAACCAGCTCAGCGACCAGGGCGGGGAGACCCAGCACCGGCTCCAGCCGCTCGTGTTCACGGGCCCGCCGGCCGGCGCGGACGTGCTCGCGCGCGCCGGCATCAGCGTTGTGTCGCTCGCGAACAACCACATGTGGGACTACGGCAAGAGCGCGTTCCTCGAGACGCTCGGCCACCTGGAGCGCGTGGGCGTCGCCTACGTGGGCGCCGGCCGGACGCGGCTCCAGGCGTACGCGCCGGCCATCATCGAGCGCCGCGGCTTCCGCGTGGCGCTGCTCGCCGTGACCGGCATCTGGAACCAGGGCTCGCTCTGGCAGCACCCGGGGCGGGAGTTCGTGGCGGCCGCGGAGCGGGACGGGCTCGCCGCCGCGGTGCGCGCCGCGCGCAAGCAGCCCGGCGTGGACGCGGTCGTCGTGAGCTACCACGGCGGCACCGAGTACCTGGACACCCCGCTGCCCCAGGCGCGCGCGCTCGCCGGCGCCGCCATCGACGCGGGCGCCGACGCCTTCGTCGGCCATCACCCGCACGTGCTCCAGGGCATCGAGCTCCGCCGCGGCCGGCCCATCTTCTACAGCCTCGGCAACTTCATCATGAAGGTGAAGAGGACCGGCCCCGCGCCCGAGCTCGCGATGCTCGCGCGCCTGCGCCTGCGGCGGGGGGCGCCGCCCCTCGCCGAGATCTGCCCGGTGCGCAGCGAGGGCCTCGGGACCGTCCCGCTCGCGGCCGACCCGCGGCGCGCCGAGACCGAGGCGGCGTTCGCCGAGCGGATGCGCCGCGTCTCGGCGTTCGTCAAGGGCGAGCCGGTGATCGGCCCCTTCGCCGCCGACGGCTGCGCGCCGCTCGAGCCCGCCGCGGAGGCGGCCCCCGCCTCGCCGCCGAGGGTCGCCGGCCCGATCCGCTGAGCGACGTACTGGCCTTCCTTGGCGCGTGCGTTGCCGCTCGGAGCGAGGCGGCGCACGCGCACGGGCCCCTCACGCAATGAGCTTCAGCACCACGTTGCCCGTCTTCTGTCCGGACGCGACGTAGGCATAGGCCTCCTGGACCGCATCCAGGGTAACGGTACGGTCGATGATGGGCCGGAAATGGCGCTCGGTAACGAGCCGGTGCATGACCTCGAGAAACGCCTTCCGATCGATGGGTATCGGGAACACGACCCGCTTTCCGCCGAGAGCGGGCGTGAGGACTGCCAGGAATGGATTCTGCCAGCCAGGCCCGGGCTCCGAGGAAACGTACACGCCCTTCGGCGTCAACAAGCGCTTGCAGGCGCCGAACGTGCTCGTTCCGACCGTGTCGAACACGTAGTCATAGACCTGGTCGTCGCGGGTAAAGTCTGCTTGCTCATAGTTGATGACCCTGTCGGCCCCCAGCGACCTCAAGAGCTCCAGGTTCTTTGTGTTCCCCACCGCCGTCACGGCGGCGCCCAGGTGCACGGACATCTGCAGCAGCGCCGATCCGATCGCCCCGGTAGCCCCGTTGATCAGCACGCGCCGGTCCTTCTTGAGGCCCGCTCGTTGGATGATGCTGTAAGCATACCAGGCGCCCTCGATGCAGGCTGCAGCCTCTTCGAAGCTCAGGCCGGTGGGCATGCGCGCGACCGAGGCATCCCCGGAAATGACGAGGTACTCCGCGTGAGACCCAGCCCCGAGATCGTTGATTCCCCAGACATCGTCGCCGACCGCAAAGCTGCGTACTCGCGCGCCGATCGCCTCCACCCGCCCCGCGAAGTCGGTGCCGAGCGTCTCGGTCCTGGGCCTGCGAAGACCGGTCGCGAACCGCATGATGAACGGGGTGGCCGAGAGCAACGCGCAGTCGGTGCGGCTCACCGTAGCTGCGTGGACGCGAACCAATATTTCGTCATCGGCCGGCGTGGGCACCGCCACGTCTTCGATCCGGATGACTGCCGGTGTTCCATACCGTTCCCGACGGGCGGCTCTCATGGTTCAGTGATACCGGAGATAGCTGAGCATGTCCATGTTGCTCATCGTGGGCAGACAGACCGCCCGCGGTTGTGCTCCCGGCCCGCCGGCGCCCACCCGAGACACCACTCGACGTCCTCGACCGCCGCCTCGGCCTGTCTGCGCACGAACGGGTCGCGGTCCCGCAGCCCGGCTTCGATACCGGTTGAACCCACGGGTGCGAGAGCACGGATCTCGTCGCGACGTACGGCATCGACGGCCTTGCTGAGCAGCTGCGCTTCATGGGAGCGGCCGAGGACATGCGCTGCTCCCGGATTTCGCTTCTCGACGACAGACAGGGATGCCCTCCACATGTCGCCGGCGATGAACCGAATCGATTGTGTACGAGCCTCGCCGAGCGAGCCAAAGAATGCATTGAACGTCTGTCTCGTCCGGTCACGGCCGGTCCAGAGGAGCCGGCGGCGCCCCTTGTCAAGCGACAGTAACTGATTGTCGCTGATCAGCGTCGGCCCGCCGCGCGCTCACCTGGCGCATCCGACGAATCGACCATCGCAGGCGAAGACAGGAGCACTTAGCTACATGGTCGCCGTCGGACCTTCCCCGCGCACCATGCGTGACCTCCTGATTCAAGGTGTTGCTGCTGCGGCGTTTCAGATGCGGCTCAAGTGCATTGCGCGTTGGATCGCGGCGGAGCGCGCTGAATTTTCATCTGTCACCCTAGCTGTGTATGGTACACGTGGCAGTCGCGAATCCGCAGGGGAGCGACGTGCGACGTCGGCCTTCCGCACAGGGGTCTGCGGACAGGGAGAAAACCATGTTGATGGGTGGTAAATCTCGGCGCCGAGCGCACGCGCCGGGCAGTTCTTCACCCCGATCGGCATCTACAACGTCGATCACGGCAGCCCGGTGCTCATCACCGTCGACAACCCCTATTTCATCATAGCGAGCCTCTTTCCCACGCGACAGACCGGCGTCATGGCCTACGGCAGCATGTTCGCGGGCCCGTGGGAGCTCGGATATGACGCCTACGTGAGCAACGGGAGAGCACCGTTCGCCTTCGACGACAACCGCGGCTTCGGCGGCCGCCTGCACGCCAGCTACGAGGACCCCGGCAAGCTGACGCTGAAGCTAGGGGCCTCGTTCCTGGGGAATCCCCTCAAATAATGCCGAAAATCTCGCGGAAGACGGCGTGCTCCCGGACGATGCGATCGAAGGCCGTCATGAGAGGCCGAAGCCAGTCCTCGCGCAGGGTGGGAATGCAGTCGTACCAGTAGAGCCCCTGGCGGTAGAGCGAATGTGTGCGGCGCTTGACGGTGTTGACCTTCAGATACCGATCGAGGCCGGCCTCCTCGCTCGCAGCGCCGAGCAGCGTCAAGAGTGCATGGGCGATGGCCGCGAGCAGCAGCAGGCGATCGCGCCGGTCGGCGTTGTGGATGTGCGTGGCGGAGAGGCCCATCCCGAAGTGGTTGTCCTTGATGTCTCGAAACGTCTCCTCGATCGTGAACCTCTTGCCGTAGAGCTTGACGATATCGCCCGCCTTGCGGCCCGAAAGCGTTGTGGCCAAACACCACGGCTCCTTCATCTTCGGCGCGTGGACAAGGACGACGGCCGGGACCTTCGCGCGGTCGGCGGTGACGCGCACCTCGCGCAGCATCGTGGCGCGGCGGCTCGTCGGCACCCACGCGCTGGCGGACCTCGCTTCCCCGGCCGCGTTCTCGACGACGATACCCCCGCGGAAGCGGATTACGAAGTCCCAGCCCATGAACTCCAAAAAGTCGTAGAGCTTGCGATCGCCGAAGCCCCGGTCGGCGAGCAGAATGACCTCGACCGTCTCGTCGATGGCCCCGTGGAGCCACTCGATGAGCTCGTATTCGTGGTCCTTCTGAGTGCCTTTCAACGCGGACTTCTTCACCGTCTTCCATGCCAGCGGCGTGGCACGACCATGCCGCGTCACAAGGTAGGCGCAGAGCGTCGTGTGATCGTCCTTCTCGAAGTCCGTCCAGTCCAACGCGATAACGATCTCTTTGCGGACCCCGATCACGAACTCTACCCACGACTTCAGGGAATGGAACACGTCGATGCCGGTATTGCTCAGCAGCCGGTCGACCTGCTTGACCCCTGAGGAATCCCCTCATTTTGTGGCCACTTCCAGCGAGAAATTGAACATGAAGGCGAGAAGGCGGGAAGATTTCTCAGAGACTTTACTTCCCGTCTTCCCGTCTTCATGTGAATTCCCCGAAAAATTTGAGGGGATTCCTCAGATCGAGAACGGTACGAACGACGATGGACACCCATGGGAGAGAAGAGCGATGACGACGCACATCACCGGGACACGTGTCTGGCTGACGGAGAGCGGCGTCACGGGCTTCCTCGCGCGCGGCGAGAAGGACGTCTATCGCATCAGCAAGTCGACCACCGGGGCGAGGGCGGTCTCCGTCAGGGCGCTGCCGGGAGGCGGGAACACCCTGCTTCCCGTGCTCTGCGTGGGGCCCTACGTCGATCCCAGCGGCCCGCCCGTCGAGGACGAGCCCGGTATGGCGCCCACGTGGACCGCCTCCGTGCCGGCGCGTTGCGCGGATCGGGCGACGACCTATCCCCTCCCCGAGGGAGAGTCGTACGTGCTCGTCTTCCACGACGACGGTCAGCCGGATGACGCCACCCCCGACCCGAACGACAGGATCAAGCTCGGAGACTCGGTCCAGTACGTCCTGGAGCTTCAGTACTGAGCCTGCCGGGAGACCTCCCGCCATGGCGGAGAGCCGTGGCGGAAGGCGCCCCTCCGAGCCGACGAACTCGACCGGGCGCGCTGCGGCTGCGGCGGCGTGGTCGAATGGTGTGAGGAGGCGCGGTAGGTCTATCGCTCACCCATCGCACTGCGCCGAGGTCCCTCCACGCTCGCGAGCATGCTCACCTCTCGCGCCAGAAACCGCGATCCACGGACAGCCATCGCGAACGCCGGGCACGGATACCGGTTACGTGCCCTGCATCGCATCTGCGTCACGAAGAGCCCCCGTTTCTTTTCAGATGAAGTGAATTGTTCTCACGTCTGTTGACAGCCCGATCCTCGGTGTCGTACCTCAGACGATCAGGCGTGGACCGTCAGCCGCGACCGAGCGCGCTACGGCAAGGAGGGGCTCATGACGATGATGGGGCGATGTCGGATGGCGGTCTGCGGGCTCACGTTGATGACGGCGGCGTGCGGATCGAGCGAGCACCTCGACGAAGGCGAGAAGGTCGCGTTCCTCACGCGAGCGCCGACCCCGGCGGGTGAGTTCACACCGGTGCAGCTCGAGGCCACGCTCGACAGCCTCGTCGCCGAGATGAACAAGAACCCGATCGAGCCGATGCACATGGCGATCCTGCTGAAGAACATCACCGGCTTCTTTGCGCCGGTCGCCACGGGGGCGAATCGGGCCATGAGCGAGCTCGGGGTCACGGGGAACGTGTTCGGGCCCACCGGGAACGACGACGATGAAGCGCAGGTCATCCAGGCCAAGCAGCTCAAGGAGATGGTGGCGATCGGCGCCGAAGGGATCGGCGTCGCCCCCTTCGGCGACGCCCAGAAGGAGGCCATCGATGAGGCCGTCGCGAAGGGGGTCCACGTGGTCACGCTCGACACCGACGTGGCGCCCGACAAGCGCTCGCTCTACGTCGGGACCCTCAACCGGTCTGCCGGTGCCACGGCGGCGAAGACCCTGCTCGCGCATCTGCCCCCGCCGCCAGGCACGGTGATGATCCACGGCCACATCGTCGAGGGTTGGGCCGACGGGATCGATCGGACGCAGGGGGCCCAGGAGGTGCTCGAGGGCGCCGGTTACAAGGTCGTGACGGCTCAAGCTTTCTTCGACAGCGATGACCAGTTCGACCTCGACTGGATGAGGTTCCAGTTCGAGCAGGCGGATCCGCCCGTCGTGGGCATGGCCGGCCTGTTCGACATCTCGTACAGGTGCGCGATGCTCGCGGAGCTCGTGGGCAAGCCGGAGCTCCCCATCGTCACGTTCGACTTCGACCCGAAGACCGTCGAGTACATGCGGCAGGGGCGCATCAAGGCCACCCACACCCAGCGGCAGTATTACGAGGGCTACCTCGCTCCCTATATCATCTACGGCATCAAGATCATCGGCCTCGACGCGACCAAGCAGATCCTCTCTCCCCTGATGATGGACGACCCGAGCCGGGTGAACACCGGCGTCGACGTGGTCCCGGGAAACAAGGTCGACGAATATTACGCGTTCCTCCACAAGATCGGCGCGAGCCAGTAGCGGCGGGGCCGTCCAGCGGCGCGAGCCTCGGGTCGTGCTCCTCGAGCGTGGGGCGCGAGGCTTTCCATGGTGACGAGAACCATTCTTGATACGGACATCTGGTCCGAGATCCTCGAGGCGAAGGATCCGATCGTCGCAGAGAGGGTGCGAGCCTATCTTATGAACCCGCAGGGCACTCAGGACGCCCTGCGGTACGCATATGGCCCAACAAGCCGCTTCTGCCGACCGCGCTTCGCGCAGCGGCAGACCGGGCAGGGCGTTCGGCGGGCGGGCGTCGCGCCAAGGTGGACCCGGTACTGGCCGTCAAACGGTGGGCACAGTGCCCCCGTCGATCAGGTACTCGCTCCCATGGATGGACGCCGCCCTGTCGGAGGCAAGGAACGCGACGAGCTCCGCGACCTCTTCGGGCCACGCGGGACGCCCGATGGGGATGCCGCCGAGCGCGCTCATGATGCCCTGCCGGGCTGCGTCTTCATCCGTACCGGCGTAATCGGCGAGGCGCTTCACCAGCGCGTCGGCTGCCGTCGTGCGGATCCATCCCGGGGTGATCGAGTTCACGCGGACGCCCTTCGGTCCCAGCTCCTTTCGACACCGGTCAGGGCCCGGCCGGCTCGGTCAGCACCACGGAGGTGCCGTAGGCGCGACCTCTGCGCGAGGTCGTCGGAGCCGCCGTCGTGGAAGCCGCATTCCTCACCTGCGTTGCACAACCCCGTGGGCGGTCCGTGCAGGAATCCGCATTCAGGCGCGCCCCCGCCGGCGGCGACCGATTCACTGACCTGCTGGCTCAGGCCCGCTCCGGACCCTTGCTGTCCTGGCTCTTCGGGCTGGACGCGGCGTCGTCGGCGTCAGCTCGTTCCAGCCACTTCTGCGCCGCGCGCACGAGCGTCTTCACCTCGCCTCGGGAGAGGCCCTCTGCGCGCTTCACGAACGCTTCGAGCGCCTCCCGAGCCTTGCCCGGCCGCCCTGCATGGCCCTGCAGTCCCCCTTCGTGATAGAGCGCCTCCACGAGCGACGGATTCAGCCGCAGCGCGCGCCGGGCGGCGGCGATGCCGGCGTCGACGTCGCCGCCGCCGGCGTGCTCGCGGAGCGCGCAGGTCGAGGCGGCAAGGGCGAGCTGGGCGCCGGCGTCGTCGGGGCGGGCGTGCGCGGCCGCCACGGCCTCGGCGTGCTGCGCAGCGCGCGCTTTCCCCTGCCGGATCTCGCGCCGGCAGCGAGCGCAGTCGACAGCGTCGGCGTCGATCAGGAAGCGCAGCGTCTCGTACCAGTACCGCTGCTCGGTCGCGCGAAACACGAAGTCTTCACCGCAGGTGCGACAGCGCCGCTGGCGATCGACGTAGAACAGCACCGGGCCGCCCATGCCGAACACCTGGCGCGAGACGTTGGCGCGCACGGCGCCGCGAGGGAGCTTGCGCACGTCGTCGGGGTGGAGGTCCCAGAGCGAGAAGCTGCGTCCCTCGGGCGTGGTCACCGTGCGCTCGATCAGACGCAGCGCTCCGAATTCGGAGTCGCACACCCGCACCCGCGCCTCGGAGGAGGGGGGCGATGGGTCGCGGCGCGGCCGGCGTCTGGCCATCCGACACGGATAGCAAGACCAGGGCTCCAGCGCGAGAGCGGCCGCCGTCAAGCTCCTCCAGGAAGGTCGATTGCCGGCCAGCCATCAACGAGGGCCATGATTTCGTCGCGGGGCCTGCTGCCCTTGCGGACAGGGCTCCAGATTACCCCGCGCCCCGGCGGACCAGGGCCCGCAGGTGCGGCGAGAGGGCACGGCCCGAGAAGAAGAGGTCCCGGAACCAGCGCTGCGCCGGGTCGTCGTCGTGGCGCTGCGACCACAGCGCCACGACCTGCGCGGCGGGCAGCTCGAAGGGCGGCGCGAAGACGCGCAGTCCGAAGAGCTCGCGGGCGCGCTGGGCGACGCTGCTCGCGATCGTGCAGATGAGGTCGGAGCTGCGCACGGCGAGGGGCGCGGCCATGAAGTGAGGCACGCGCAGGGCAACGCGCCTGCTCTTGCCGAGGCGGGCGAGGGCGCGGTCGACGGCGCCCTCGCGGCGGCCCTCGACGCTGACGAGGACGTGGCCGAGGGCGACGTAGGTCTCGAGGTCGAGGCGGCGCTTGATCGCCGGGTGGCCTTTGCGGACCACGACGGCGAACGGCTCCTCGTGGAGCGGCGCGCGGCGGAGCCCGGCGGCGGGCACGGGCTGGGAGGCGCCGATCAGGGCCAGATCGATGTCGCCGAGGACCAGCGCGGGGACGACATCGGGGGAAAAGCGCTCGATCTCCAGGCGTACGGAGGGGGCGTGTTTGCCCAGGTGATCGAGGACGTCGGGCAGGGTCGTGAGCTCGAAGTGGTCGACGGTGGCGACGCGGAAGGCGCGCGTCGAGGTGCGCGGATCGAAGGGCTCGGGGGACGCGAGGGCGCGGCGGAGGTGCTCGAAGGCGGCGGGCAGGGCCGCGCGGAGCTGGAGGGCGCGCGGCGTGGGGGCGAGCCCGCGGCCGAGGGGGGTGAGGAGGGGATCGCCGAAGAGCTCGCGCAGGCGCGCGAGCGAGTGGCTCATCGCCGACTGGCTGACGTGGGCGCGGCGCGCCGCAGCGCTGACGCTGCCTTCGATGAGCAGCGCCTCGAGGGCGGGGAGGAGGTTCAGGTTGACGCTGCGGATATCGATCTCGCTCATGTCTGGTATGAGATACATCCCATTTTCCTCATGGGTCCAGCGGCGCATGCTGAGCGGCCTATGAGGGTGAGCGACGTCGAGGTCCTGGTGACGGGGGGTACGGGGTTCATCGGGCGCTGGCTGCTGGCCGAGCTGACCCGGACGAAGGTCGTGGCGGCGCCGGTGCGCCGCGCGCGGCAGCGGGCCGTGGCGCTCTCCGCGTTCGTCGACGCGCACGGCGGCGATTCGCGGCGGCTCCTGGTGGTCGAGGGCGATGTGGAGGAGGCGTCGCTCGGTCTGGTGGACCGCTTCGAGCACGTGCGCGACGTCTATCACCTGGCGGCGCGCTTCGCCTTCGGGCTCGGCGTGCAGGAGGCGCGGCGCTGCAATGTCGATGGCTCGCTGCGCGCGGCCGGGTGGGCGCTCGCGCTGCCCTCCCTGCGGCGCTTCGTCTATCTCGGCGGCTACCGCATGCTGCACGCGAGCACCCGGCCGGGCGCGGAGGGCGCGCTGACCGAGCGCGCGCGGGGCGGGCTGTACCGTCAGCACGGCGCCTACGAGGCGTCGAAGCACGAGTCGTATCTCGCCGTGCGCCGCTTCGCGGCCGAGCGCGGGCTGCGCTGGACGGCCGTGCACCCGAGCAGCGTCATCGGCGACTCACGCACCGGCGAGACAACGCAGCTCACGGGCCTCGGGGAGACGGTCGAGCGGCTCTGGCGGGGCCGCCTGCCGGCCCTGGTCGGCAGCGAGCGCACCTTCCTGCCGCTCTTGACCGTCGATTACCTTGCGCGCTTCCTGGCGAGCGTGCCCGAGCGCTTCGAGACGACGGGACAGGACCTCTACGTCCTCGATCAGGCGACTCCGCGGCTGCCCGCGCTGATCCGCGGCATCGCCGCCCACCTGAAGCGCCGCCCCCCGAGGTGGGTGCTGCCCGTCGGCCTTGTACGCCTGCTGCCGGAGGCGCTCACCGGGGTGCCGCGAGAGAGCCTGTCGTTCCTCGCCGAGGACGCCTATGACACAAGCGCGGCCGACGCCCACGCCCGCGCGATCGGGCTGGCGATGCCGCCGATCCAGACGAGCGTGGAGCGCTGGTGCGACCACCTCGTAGCGACGCGCTTCGGCGCCGCACCCGAGGCCGCGCGCAGCCGCGCGCCGGCGTCCTCGGTCGCCTGAGGCGATGAGCGGCCTGTAGGACGGAGCTGCAGATTCCCCTGGGGGGGGCATGATCGCGGTGCGTGTGGCGCTCGCGATCACAGGATCCGCTTGGCCGACCCAGGCGCGGTCCATGAGGCCGGCGTCCCACCCGCCGGCCACCGCATGGGCCGCGGCGCCGCGGCGCCCCTGCGCGCTTTACGGCCCGACAACCCGCGCCCTAAGATGTCGTGCCCTGCTTCGCGTGGCTCTCCTTGTCGAGGTCTTCCATGTCCGCGCCGTTCCAGCGATCGTTACGCGCCCTCGCAGGGGACGGGCACCGCGGGGTGACGTTGGGCGTCGCCGCGGGGGCCGTGCTCGCGGCGGTCTGGGCGGGGTGGTTCCTGCGGTCGCGCGTGTCGGTGTACGCCGTCACCGAGAGCGCGCGCATCGAGGTCGAGCGGGCGGCCCACCCGGTGCAGGCGTCCGCCTCGGGCAGGGTCGTCTCCCTGAACCTCGCCCTCGACAGGTGGGTCGAGGTGGGGGACCCGCTCGTCGAGCTCGACGCGGAGGCGCTGCGGCTCGACCTCGCCGAGAAGCGGGCGCGCCTCGCCGGCATTCCGGCGCAGCTCGCGGCGCTCGAGAAGCAGATCGCCGCGAAGCAGGCGGCGCTGCAGGAGCACAGGCGCGCCACCGCAGCGCACACGGCGGAGGCGCGCGCGCGGCAGCGCGAGGCGGACGCCGTCGCGGGGTTCACGGAGGCGGAGGCGAAACGCGCGACCCTGCTCCGTGAGGACGGCCTCGTCTCCGATGTCGACCTCGCGCGCAGCCGCTCGGAGGGGCTCGCCCGCCGCGCGGCCGCCGATGCGCAGCGCCTCGCGGTGGGTCGCCTCGCCGCCGAGCAGCTCATGGCCGAGCGCGACATCGAGGCGGACGTCGCGGAGCTCGAGCGCACCGCGGAGGAGCTGCGCACCCAGAAGGGCTCGCTCGAGGCGTCGATCGCCGCGGCGACCCACCAGATCGAGCTGCGCACCCTCCGGGCCCCCATCGCCGGCCAGCTCGGCGAGGCGGCGCCGCTGCAGGTGGGCGCCGTGCTCGAGGAGGGCGCTCGCGTCGCCGTCGTCGTGCCGCGGCGGGAGCTGCGCGTCGTCGCCGATTTCCCTCCCGCGACGGTCGTGGGCCGCGTGCGCCCGGGTCAGCCCGGGTGGATGCGGCTCGACGGTTTTCCCTGGGTGCAGTACGGGACCCTGCCGCTCACCGTGACCGGCGTCGGGAGCGAGCTCCGCGACGGCAAGGTGCGCGTCGAGCTGCGCATCGCGGGGACCCCTCCGGCCGGCGTGCCGCTGCAGCACGGCCTCCCCGGCATGGTCGAGGTCGAGATCGAGCGGATCAAGCCGCTCGATCTCGTGGTTCGCGCCGCGGGCCGAGCGCTGCAGAGCGCCCCCGTCGAGCCCCTCTGAGCCCCCGAGGCCCCTTGCGACAGCACCGCTTCCTCGCCCCCGAGGTCATCCAGACATCCAGCATGGATTGCGGGCCGGCCGCGTTGAAGTGCCTGCTCGACGGCTTCGGCATCCCCGTCAGCTACGGCCGGCTCCGCGAGGCGTGCCAGACCGACGTCGACGGGACGTCCATCGACATGCTCGAGGAGATCGCCGTCCAGCTCGGCCTCGAGGCCGAGCAGATCATGCTCCCCGTCGATTACCTGCTGCTGCCGGAGGCGCGGGCGACACCCTCGCTGCTCGTCGTGCGGCTCCCCAACGGCGCGGCCCACTTCGTCGTCCTCTGGTCGCGCCACGGGGGCTTCGTGCAGGTCATGGACCCGGCCACGGGGCGCCGGTGGATGCGCGCCTCGGAGCTGCTCGCCGACGTCTACGTGCACACGACGACGGTGCCGGAGAGCACCTACCGTGCCTTCGCCGCGTCGGAGCTGGCGGCGCGCGTCCTCACGCGGCGGCTCGAGCGCCTCGGCGTCGCCGGCGCCGCGCGGCGGGTGGCCGCGGCCGCCGACGCCGCCTCCTTCCGGCCCATCGCAGAGCTCGACGCGGCGGCGCGGATGGTCGACACGATCTGCGCCACAGGAGGCCTGTCGCGCGGCGGCCAGAGCGCGCGCGTGCTCGAGTCGTTCCTCGATCGGCTGCGCGACAGCCCGCTCGACGGCCCGCCGGAAGCGTGGGCGGTCCCCCAGATGTTCTGGACCGCGTGGCCCGGGCCGGAGTCGCCTCCGGGCGAGCCACGGCTGTTCCTGCGCGGCGCGGTGCTCGTCGCCGTCTCGGGCCGCCGCGCCGCCGCGAAGCCCGCCGGTGCGCGCCGCGGGGAGGCGGGCCCTCGCGGCGCGCCGCCCGCCCCGGCGCCGACCTCGCCGGAGCTCGCCCTGGCGCTCCGCGCGCCCGCGGCGCGGCCGGCGCGGGAGCTCCTGCGCCTGCTCCGCGAGGGCGGCCTCACCGTGCCCGCCGCGCTCGCGTGCGCGCTCGCGCTCACGACGCTCGGCATCGTCGTGCTGACCGTGCTCTTCAAGGCGCTGCTCGAGATCGGCGCCCAGCTCGGCCTGCACGAGCAGCGCCTCGTGGCCATCGCCGGGCTCCTCGGCTTCATCCTGACCCTGATCTCGCTCGAGGTCCCGACCGCCCTCGGCGTGCAGTGGATGGGGCGCCACCTGGAGGTGCGCCTGCGCGCGGCGTTCCTGCGCAAGATCCCGCGCCTCGGCGATCGCTACCTCCGGAGCCGCCTGGCCTCGGACATGGCGGAGCGCTGCCACGCCGGCCAGCGGCTCCGGCAGCTGCCGGACCTGCTCGGGCGGTTCATCCGCTTCTCGATGGAGCTCGTGCTCACGACGGCCGGCATCATCTGGCTCGATCCGCAGGGCGCGCCGGCCGCGATCGCCGCGTGCGTCTCCTCCGTCGCCGTGCCGCTCGCGACGCAGCCGCCCCTCACCGAGCGGGACCTCAGGGTGCGCAGCCACGGCGGGACGCTCACGAGGTTCTACCTCGACGCGCTCCTCGGCCTGCTCGCGATCCGCACGCACGGCGCCGAGCGCAGCGTCCGCCGGGAGCACGAGGGCATCCTCGTCGAGTGGGCCCGGGCCTCGCGCTCGATGGCGCGGGCGGTCGTCTCCGTCGAGGGGGTGAACACGCTCGTCGCGTACGGGCTCGCGGCGCTGCTGCTCGCCGGTCACGTGGGCCGCACGGGCAGCACGTCGGCGGCCCTGCTCATGCTGTTCTGGGCGCTCAACCTCCCCGCGCTCGGCCAGGAGATCGCCCTCATCGCGCGCCAGCTCCCGGGGCACCGCAACGTCATGCTCCGCCTGCTCGAGCCGCTCGGGGCCGCCGAGGAGTCGCCGGCCGGCGGCGAGCGGGTCGAGGAGGACGCCGAGCCAGGGGACGCGCCCAGGGGGGTACGCCTCGAGGGCGTGCGCGTTGTCGCCGGCGGCCACACGATCCTCGACGACGTGAACGTCGCCATCGAGCCCGGCGAGCACGTCGCCATCGTCGGCCCGTCGGGCGCCGGCAAGTCGAGCCTTGTGGGGCTCCTGCTCGGGTGGCATCGACCCGCGGCCGGCGCTGTCCTCGTGGACGGGCTCCCGCTGTCGGGCGCTCGCCTGCGCAGGCTGCGGGCCCGCACGGCCTGGGTCGATCCGGAGGTGCAGCTCTGGAACCGGCCGCTGCTCGACAACCTCACCTACGGCACCGACGAGCTCTCGGGCACCGGCACCGTCCTCGACGACGCCGATCTCGTGACGCTGCTCCGCACGTTGCCCGACGGGCTGCAGACCGACCTCGGCGAGGGCGGCGGGCTCCTCTCCGGCGGCGAGGGCCAGCGCGTCCGCCTCGGCCGCGCCATGCTCCGGAAGCGCCCCGGCCTCGTGCTGCTCGACGAGCCGTTCCGCGGGCTCGATCGCGCGCGCCGCCGCGCGCTGCTCGCCCGCGCCCGCGAGGTGTGGGCAGGGACGACGCTGCTCTGCATCACGCACGACGTCGGCGAGACGACGTCGTTCGGCCGCGTGCTCGTCGTCGAGGAGGGCCGCGTCGTCGAGGACGCGCCGCCCGAGGTGCTCGCCGCCCGCGAAGGCTCCCGCTACCGCGCCCTGCTCGACGCCGAGCGCGAGGTGCAAGAGACGCTGTGGGCGAGCGCCGCGTGGCGCAGGCTGCGCGTCGAGCACGGCCAGGTCGTGGAGGGGAAGCTCCGGGGATGAGCGCCTCGCTCGACAGCGCAAGCTGGCCGGCGGCGCGCCTCGGCGAGGCGATGGAGGCGCTGGCGCGCGCCGCCGCGCTGCCCGTGAAGGGCGCCGGCGCCCCCGCCCCGCCCGCGGATCTGCTCCGCCCCGAGGTCACGCAGCCGGGCGGCCTCCCGCTCGGGCGCTGGATGGAGGGCGCCGCCAGCTTGCTCGGCCTCGAGGCGGAGCCGGTCGAGGCCCGCTACGGCGACGTCGAGGCGCTGATCCGCCGCGCGGGACCGGCCGTGCTCCGCGTGCAGGGCCCGGAGGGCCGCTTCCTCGCGCTGGTCGGCGTGTCGAGGGGGCGCGCGCGGCTCGTCGGGCTCGACCACGCGGTGATCGAGGTGGACGTCGAGCCCGTGCGGTCCGCGCTCTGCTCGACCCTGGAGGCCCCGCTCCTCCCGGCGCTCGATCGGGTGCTCGCCGACGCGGGGGTCGCGCGCCGCGAGCGGGCCGCGCGGGCCATCCTGCAGCAGCAGCTCGGAGGCATCGTCCTCCGGGGCTTCTGGCTCCTCCGCCGGCCGCCCTCGGCGCCCCTGCGCGAGCTCGCGGCGCAGCTCGGCCTCGCGCGCCGCCTCGCGGCCCTCTTCCTCGCGCACGCGATCGAGTACGGCCTCTGGCTGCTCTCGTGGTGGGTGGTCGGCCGCGGCATCCTCGCCGGCCACGTCGACCGGGGCTGGCTCTGGGCGTGGGGGCTGCTCCTGCTCACGGTCATCCCGTTCCGCCTCCTCGCGACGTGGTTCAGCGGCCTCTTCGCCATCGACGCGGCGACGCTCCTCCGGCAGCGCCTCCTGGCCGGGGCCATGCAGCTCGACCCGAACGAGATCCGGCGCCGCGGCGCGGGCGGGCTGCTCGGCACGGTGCTCGAGGCGGACGCTGTCGAGTCGCTGGCGCTCGGGGGCGGGCTGGTGTCGCTGGTCGCGGTTGTCGAGCTGCTCATGGCGGGCGCTGTGCTCTGGGCCGGCCCGCGCGCCGGGGCACAGCTCGCGGCCCTCGGCGCGTGCGTCGCGGCGACGGCGCTCCTCGCGTGGCGGTACCACGCGCGCCGGCGCCGCTGGACGCGCGCGCGGCTCGCGATGACCGGCGAGCTCGTCGAGGGCATCCTCGGCAGCCGGACGCGCGTCGCGCAAGAGAAGGAAGAGCGCTGGCACGAGCGCGAGGACGCCGGGCTCTCGGCGTACCTCGCCGAGTCGACGCGGCTGGATCGCGTGCAGGCGGCGCTCTCGGCGCTGATCCCGCGCGGGTGGCTGCTCCTCGGCGCGCTCGCGCTCGCGCCCGCGTTCATCTCCGGCGAGGCGCAGGCCTCGGGGCTGGCCGTGAGCCTCGGCGGCGTGCTGCTCGCCTTCCGCGCGTTCCGCACGCTGGTCGCCGGCATCACGGATCTCGCCGGCGCGGGCGTCGCGTGGGAGCAAGTCTCGCCGCTCCAGGGGGCGGCGGCGCGCGAGCGGCACGCCTCGCCGGCGGCCCTGCTGGGCGTCACGGGCGCCGACCGCCGGGGCGAGCGCGTGCTCCTCGACGCGCAGGAGCTGAGCTACGCGCACCCGGGCCGACCGGCCCCCGTCCTGCGCGAGGCCAGCCTGCGCATCGTCCACGGCGACCGCCTGCTGCTCGAGGGCAGCTCCGGCGCGGGCAAGTCCACGCTCGGCTCCATCCTCGCCGGGCTGCGCCCGCCGGAGAGCGGCCTGCTCCTGCTCGGCGGCCTCGACTTCCACACCCTCGGCCGGAGCGGCTGGCGACAGCGCGTCGCCTCGGCGCCGCAGTTCCAGGACAACCACGTCCTCTCCGCGCCGTTCGCCTTCAACCTGCTCATGGGCCGGCGGTGGCCGCCCCGCGCCGGCGATCTGGAGGAGGCCGAGGCGGTCTGCCGCGAGCTCGGCCTCGGCCCGCTGCTCGATCGGATGCCGGGCGGCATGCTCCAGCTCGTGGGGGAGACGGGCTGGCAGCTCTCCCACGGCGAGAAGAGCCGCCTCTACCTCGCGCGCACGCTGCTCCAGTGCGCGGATCTCGTCATCCTCGACGAGAGCTTCGCCGCCCTCGATCCCGAGACGCTCCGGGGAGCGCTCCGCTGCGCGCTCGAGCGCGCCCCGACACTGCTCGTCATCGCGCACCCGTAGCGCGCGTCCCTGCCCTCGCGCTCGAAGGCAAGCGCTATAAACATCCAGTCACGCTGCGTCGAGGTCAACGCGAGACACGCAAGAAAACGAAACGACACGGCGATGCAATGGTACTTTTCTCCGTGGACGCAGGCAGCCGGCGCGCGATCTCGGTATGACACCGTAAGACACCGTGATCGGACAGGCAATGACATGAGCGCGATTGATGGACGCTTGACGTCGCTCCTGACATGGGTGATCGCTTTGTGCGTGCCCGCACGTCCCGGGGCACAGCTGCCTAATGCAGTCACAAGGAGGCAATGTATGGAGAACAAGGTCGAGAACAAGGTCGCCGAGCAGCAGGAGCAGCCCAAGAAGGAAGAGGCGACGAACGAGAAGCGCGCCATGAAGATCCGCCTGAAGACGGGCGTCATGGCCGGCCCGGTCGTCGCGGTCCACCTGTGATCGCAAGCGCGACGCGGATCGCGCGGTGGTCCCGTGATCGCGAGCGCGACCCAGGTCGCGCGGCCGTCCCGTGACTTCAAGCGCGCTCTGCGTCGCACGAGCGTCCCGGAGCGTTGCTGCCCGCAGGGCTCCGGGACTCTTTTCGACGCTGCCGAAGGAGATTGGGTCATGTTGGAGTCATCGGATTTGCAGCCCCGCCTGGCCTGTGAGGTCGCTTCACAGGGCAAAGAGATCGTCCTCGTGCGGGATGGCCTGGAGTTCGCCATCGAGCCCGAGGGCTCGTCCGCGGAGGAGCTCAAGAGCTTCCTCACCTATCTCGACGGGACGCGAAAGCTGAGCGACATCCAGCGGGAGCTCGATGCGGGTCAGCGGCAGCGGCTGAAGACGTTCCTCGAAGATCTCGACCGCTACCGGCTGCTCGACGACGCCGGCCGGGTGAAGATCCGCTCGGGCACGCAGGCGCTGCTCGAGCTCGAGGATCTCTCCAGCGAGCTCATGGAGAAGAGCATCAACCGCAACATCTTCTGGACGAGCGTCCTCGGCGAGCCCGGGAAGTGCCCGAAGAGCGTCTTCTACGGCCTCGCCATCGAGAATTACCACTTCCTCTTCCGGGAGAGCCTCTTCGACTCTCCTGTCCTGCCGTTCGTCCCCAGCGCCCGGGCGCGGCACCTGATGAACGAGTTTTATTGCAGCGAGTACGGCCACGACGAGCTCGTGCTGCGGGCGCTCAACGCCATCGGCGTCAGCCGCGCCGACGCGGACGACTCGCTGCCTCTGCCCGAGACGCTGGCCCTCTGCAACGCGCTCTCCTACTGGGCGAGCTGCGATCCACTCTTCTTCTTCGCGACGCTGGGTGTCCTCGAGGGCAAGGATCCGGAGGTCGATCTCTTCATCGAGGCGTGCGAAAAGAACGAGCTCCCCCCCGGGTTCATCGGCCCGATGCGGCAGCACTCGGACATCAACCGCAAGGCGGAGCACGGGAACCTGACGCGGCTCATCTTCGCGGAGATCCCCTTCATCGACGACGAGACGATGGCGCGGATGCGGCGGCAGATGCGCCTGTTCGTGGAGATGTACGACGACTTCTACTCGTCCATCTGGAGCTTCTACTCTACGACGACCAATCTGGTTCGCAGGATGTCGACCCTCTGATCGTGGGAGAGTCTGCCATGACCGTAACGACCGACTTCTTCGAAAAGCCGCGCCTGCGCGCCAACGTCAGCATCCAGGTGAACGACGCGAGGTGCGTCCTGCGCTACCGCGAGCAGGAGTACGAGATAGAGCTCGCGCCGGAGACGCGGTCCGACGCGCTGCTCCTGCTCGAGATGCTCCGGGCCGGGGGGCACTCGCTCGACGAGCTGTCGCGGAAGCTGCCGTCCCTGGCCGACGAGGTGGGCACGATCTGCCGCGATCTCGACCGCTTCAGCCTGCTCACGGAGACATCCTTGAAGCCCGTGGAGGCGAAGCGGGGGTCGCAGTTCTACCGGGAGCTCGGGCGCCTCATCGAGCGCGTCAAGCGCAGGTACAACACGCGCCCTTACTACCAGGGCCTGCTGAGCGGCACCATCGGCCGCGAGCAGCTCATCGGCTATGCGCTGGAGTACTACCACATCGTGCGGATGTGCCCCGGCCTGCTCGCCCCCTCCCTGTCACACCACGAGAGCCGCAAGACGCGCGAGATCCTCCAGGGGTTCTTCGTCTCGGAGCTGAACCACGACGTCCTGCTCGAGCGCTCGCTCGCCGCGGTGGGCGTCGGCCGGTCAGAGCTCGATCGGCTGGTGCCGTTGCCGATGACCTTCTCCGTGTGCTGCTCCCTCGGCGTGTACGCGCGCCTTCACCCCATGACGTTCAAGGCGGCCCTCTTCCTCTTCGAGGAGCCCGACGGCGATTTCAACGCCGCCTTCAAGGCGCGGTGCGACGCGCTCGGCCTCCCGAAGGAGTTCTACGACCCGATCTTCGAGCACGCCTCCATCAACGAGGAGGGCGAGCACGACCACATCAGCGAGCTGCTCTTCGCCGACGTCCCGTGCATCTCCGAGGAGGAGCAGCACGTCGTGAAGCGCCACATCTGCATCCTCGTGGAGTCGCTCCTCCTGATGGAGCGGCAGATCATCGACCACTACGGCAAGGCCGGGGGCACGATCCCTCGCTGCTTCGATTGAGAGGACCCATGGAGGCTTGGAGCATCCAGAAGTACGAGCAGCCCTACCTCGATGTCCGCGCGATCCGCCTCGACGCCGGGAGCGGCGAGCTCATCGTGGAGGCAGCGAACGGGGAGTACGTCATCGAGCGCGAGGGGGGCGCCGACGAGGAGACGGCCGGGCGGCTCGAGTCGCTCCGCAGCCCGGGCGCCGCGCTCTGGCAGGAGGTGCGCGGCGAGGGCGGCGCGCGCGCGTGGGCGGAGCTCCTGCAGCAGATGGATTACCTCGGGCTCCTGCGAGACGCGTCCAAGGGCGCGCACGCGGCCGACGTGCCGGAGCGGGAGCGCCGCGCGCTCGACGGCGCGATCGCCCGGGCCGCCGCCTGGGTGCTCGCCCGCACGCCCGACGCCGCGGTCGCGGCGCTCCGCGAGGGCGTCGGTCGGATGCTCGGGCACGCGGAGGGGCTCCTCCTCGACCTGACGAGGACGTCGTTCCCCGACCTCGCGCCTCTGGCGCCCCCCGGCGAGGCGGCGCCGCTCGCGGCGGTGCTCGCGCTCGACAACTTCTACCTCCAGGTGGCGATGATCCAGGCGATGTACGAGCGCCGCAGCGCGCCGGCCTCGCTCGTTGCGAGCTACCTCCTCCTGCTCGACGTCGCCGGGCGGCTCGGCCTGCCCGGCCGCGAGGGGGGGCGGGCCTTCGCCCGCCGCGTCCAGGAAGAGCTCTCGGGCGGCGTCTATGCGTCGCGGGATACCCGCGTGCACGTCGACTGCCTGGCGACCTTCCTGGTCCGCAGCACCGGCGGCGACGCTGGCCGCTTCTGCCGCGCGGCGTTCCGCCCGGACGGCCGCAAGTCGGGGCTCGTCTTCATGGTGGATGTCGAGCGGGTGGTCGCCGAGGCGTCGAGCCGGATCGGCACGCCGCGTTTCCTCGCGGCGGTCAGCGAGCCCGGCGCGCCGCGCGCCCTCGCGCAGGGCTGCTATCTCCAAGAGTACCACGTCACCTTGCGCTTCGTCGAGATCCTCACGCCGATGATGGCGAAGCGCCTCGCGCCGCCGCTCCGGCGACGGATGTTCAAGTACTACGCGGAGGAGGTCGGGCACGAAGCGTTCGAGTACCAGAGCTGCCGCAGCCTCGGCCTCACCCACGAGCAGATCGTCGACAGCGAGCCGCTCCCGCTGCATGTCGCGTACGTCGACGCCTTCACGCACCTGGCCGAGGTCGATGCCGTCGGGTACTTCGTGTCGCTCTTCATCACGGAGGGGCTGCTCGGCGTCGCGCCGCCGCTGGACAGCCCGCTGCGCCGGCTGACGGGAGAGGGGGAGCGCTTCGACGACGGGGCAGGTCGGCACGCGGCGCTCAACGAGGAGTACAACCACACGAGCCTGTCCCGGCTGTTCATGGCCGACGTGGCGTCCGTGTCCGAAGGAGCGCAGTCGGCCGCGATCGACTTCATGCTGCTGCTGCTCGAGCTCAACTACCGCGCCTGGGACGATCTGCTGGATCAGTACGGCGCGTCCGATCCGTGGCGCTCGCGGGCGCCGACGGCGGAGGAGCTCCCGGGATGAGCGAAGGGACGGACCACCTGGCGGAGTGGCGGCAGGGCGAATTCCTCATCAGCACGGACCGGCGTCGGCTGGACATCGACACGATTCACGGCTTCCTCGTGACCTCGTCATGGGCCGCCGGCATCGCGCGCGATCTCGTCGTACGCTCGATCGAGAGCTCGCTCCCCTTCGGCCTCTACCACGGCGATCGCCAGATCGGCTTCGCCCGCGTGACGACCGATTACACGACCTTCGGCTACCTCGCCGATGTCTTCGTGATCGAGGCGTACCGCGGGCGAAAGCTCGGTCGCTGGCTGACGGAGTCGGTGATGGCGCACCCCGATCTGCAGGGCTTCCGGCGGTGGTTGCTCGCGACGAGCACGGCGCCCTGGCTCTACGTGAAGCTCGGGTGGACTTTCCTGAAGCGGCCGGAGATCTTCATGGAGCTCTACGATCCCGAGGTCTACCGCCGCGGGGGCGAGAGGCGCTGATGCTCCTGCCCCCTCGCCAGGATCGCGTCGAGTCCTACCGCGCCCACGTCAACCCCTACCGGGTGGAAGGCTTCGAGGCGCTCGGCTGGACCGAGGAGTTCGTCGAGGCGCGCGGGAGCTTCCTCGTGGATGCCTCGGGGCGCCGGTTCCTCGACATGTCCGGCTGCTTCGGCGCGGTGGCGCTCGGGCACCACTCGAGAGACCTGGACGCGGCGCTGTCGGCGCTCCTCGCGTCGGGGCGCCCGTGCACGATGCCGTTCGGGATCCCCGCCGACGTCGGGGCGCTCGCCGGGCGGCTGTGCGCCCTCGCCGGCGCCGATCTGCAGAAGGTGTACTTCGGCAACAGCGGCGCCGAGGGGATCGAGGCCGCGATGAAGCTCGCGATGATCCGGACCGGGCGCGCCGCGTTCATCAGCTTCGAGGGCGGATACCACGGCTTGACGCTCGGGGCGCTGGGCCTCATGGGCGGCGGTCCGTGGCGGGGTCCGCTGGAGCACGCCCCTCGCCTCGGGCGGCTCGCGCCCTTCGGGGATCTCGCGGCGGTGGAGCGCCTGCTGGAGGAGGGGGGCGTCGCCGCCGTCGTCGTGGAGGTGGTGCAGGGCGTCGGCGGGGCGCGCGCCTTGTCGGGCGACGCGCTCGGCGCGCTGGAGCGGCTGTGCCGGCGCCACGGCGCGCTCCTGATCCTCGACGAGGTGCTCACCGGCCTCGGGCGCACGGGCGCCTGGTTCGCGTTCCAGGGCGTCGCGCCCGGGCTGCGCCCCGACATCGTGGTGACCTCGAAGGGGCTGACGGGCGGCGTGATCCCGCTCTCCGCCGTGCTGATGACCGACGACGTGTTCCACGCGGCCTACGGCCCGAAGGGGCACGTGAACATCCACGGCTCGACGTTCTCGGCGAACGCGGCGGCCGTGACGGCGGGGCTCTGCACGCTGGACGTCATCGCCCGGGAGGGGCTCGTCGAGCGCGCGGCCGTCCTCGGCGAGCGCCTGGCGTCCGGGCTGCGCCGGCTGCAGGACGAGGAGATCGCCGTCTGCGACGTGCGCGGGCGCGGGCTGCTCCTCGGGGTCGGCATCGCCGGCGTCGAGCAGCCGGACGACGCGCTCGGCGCGCTCGCCTTCTGCCAGGCGCTGCGCGAGCGCGGGGTGATCGTCACCGTCGCGGCCCACGCGCCCTCGTACCTCAAGCTCACCCCACCGCTCACGATCTCGGAGGCGGAGGTCGACCTGTTCCTCGATCGCCTCCGCGAGGTGATGCACGAGCTTGTCGAGGTCGACGACGCGGAGGAGCGTTAACCTCTAAGCCGCTCCCCTATCGCATTTCCCGTCTCCTCGGCGGAGGCGACGGCTCCTCGACCATCCGGCGCAGCCGCTCGAGCGCGCGATCCCAGCCTGCGGAGATGCCGTCGAGGAACACTCGGGCTTCCTCGATCCGCCGCGGCTCGAGCGCGTACAGGACCTCGCGCCCGCGCCGCTCGTGCGTCACGAGGCCCGCGCCCTCGAGCACCCGAAGGTGCTTCACGATCGCCTGTCGCGTCACCTTCGCTCCGTCGGAGAGCGCGGTCGCCGACAGCGCCCCTCCGGCCCCGAGCCGGGTCACCACCGACAGCCGTGTCCCGTCGCCGAGGGCGAAGAAGACGTCAGCGACCGCCTGTTCAGGTGCCTTCGACATACTTCGCGAGGTTCTCGGCCTGACCGGCCCATCCCCCCTCGTTCATGCGGAACGCGCGCTCGCGTCGATGCGCTGGGACACGGTCGAAGCCGGACTCCACATGTGCAACCATGTGATTGCACATCGTCCGCACAGCGCGACCGTGGCGTTCGGCGCCAGCGAGGCAGGCGAGCGCCAGCTTCGCGTCCGACGACGCCTCCAGGGGGTCATCCGCCTCGCGAGGTTCTCGAGGTCTTCGACCTTCGCTTGACTTCCGGGAGCCAATCCACAACCATATGGTTGTGGATTCGTTGAACACGACCCTGGCCGCCCTGAGCGACGCCACCCGGCGCGCGATCCTCGTGCGGCTCAAGGCGGGGCCTGCGTCGGTGCACGAGCTGGCGCAGCCGTTTCAGATCTCGCAACAGGCCATCTCCAAGCACCTGGCAACCCTGGAACGAGCGGGTCTGATCGAGAAGCGGCGCGACGGACGGCAGCACGTTTGCCAGCTCAATCCCGCGCCGATGCAGGAGGTGGCGATCTGGGTCGAGCAGTACCGGCAGCACTGGGAGGAGGCGTTCTGCCGCCTGGACGACCTCCTGCACGAGCTGCATCCGCCAAAGAAAGGGTGATCACGTCACGATGCAATTTTCTCAAACCCCTCATGAGCCCACGGTCCTCATCGAGCGCACGTTTGATTTTCCGCGCGACGTGGTGTTCGATGCGTGGACGAACCCCGACCTGCTGGCGCGCTGGTTCGCGCCGCGGGGGTGCACCATCCGCTTCGCGCGGATCGACGTCCGACCGGGAGGAGGCTTCCACTCGTGCATCCACAACCCGCAGTTCGGCGATTGCTGGACCGTCGGTGTCTACCGCGAGGTCGTGCGGCCGGAGCGGCTCGCGTTCACCATGCGGATCGCTGACGCGAACGGGAATCCCGTCTCCTCCGCGAGCCAGGGGCACGATCGGGACTGGCCCGAGGAGACGCTCGTGTCGATCACCTTCATCGAGCGAAACGGGCGGACGCTGGTGAGGCTCGAGCAGAACGTGAGCGAGGCGCTCGCTCGCCGGACCGGCGCGCACCCGAGCTGGCTCCAGATGCTGGACGCGCTCGGCGAGGAGCTGGCGAGGGGCGCGCAGAGGCCCGGCTAGAACATCGATCCGGCTGATTTCGTGAAAATTTCGGGCGCTCCGATGGAACGCTCGACGGTCTCGCCGGACCATGACCGCTTGCAGACACGAACCGCTCGCAGACACGCGAAGCAATAAGGCCACCATGACGATACCGATCCTCTACGCCCACCCCTTCTCGTCCTACTCCCAGAAGGCCTTCATCGCCTTCCATGAAAAGGACGTCCCTTTCGAGCTGCGCCTGCTGGAGCCTTCCAACCCGCAGGCCGGCGCCGAGCTGGCGGCGCGCTGGCCGCTCGGCAAGTTCCCGGTGCTCAGGGTCGGCGACCTCACCCTGTGGGAGGCGACCATCGTGGTCGAGTGGCTCGACCAGGCGCATCCGGATCCTGCCCGCCTGATCCCGCCCGATCCGGCCGCCGCACTCCAGGTGCGGATGTTCGACCGCATCTTCGACAACTACGTCATGAATACGATGCAGGTGATCGTGAACAACCGCATCCGCCAGATGCAGTCCAACCCGCGCGATGAGTACGGGGAGGTTCAGGCCCGCGCCGCCCTGGACAAGGTCTACGCCTGGCTCGACGGCCAGCTCGCCGGCCGCACCTGGGCGACGGGCAACGCCTTTACCCTCGCCGACTGCGCCGCCGCCCCGTCGCTGTTCTACGCCGACTGGGTCCACCCCTTCGACGACCGCCCCAACCTCCGCGCCTACTACCGCCGCCTGCGCGAGCGCCCGTCCGTCGATCGCGCTGTGGAGGGCGGCCGCCCCTATCGCCACTACTTCCCGGGCGGCGCGCCGACCGATCGCGATTAGCCCCACCGCTCGATCACGCGCACGACCGTCGCCTGCGCCAGATCCTCGGCGTCCTGCTCCGAGCGCGTCAGGCGACGCGCCGCGCGCAGGAGGCACGGGAGCTCGGCGAGGAGCCGATCGACGAACGAGGTATGGGGAAACGTGGGCATGGGCTGGGGGGAGAGCGGGGAGGCTTCACGCCGCCTCGTTCCCCGGACGATCCAAGGACACGGCGACCCCCGCGAAAGGTCCCGACCGCGCGGGAGCTCGGCGGCCACCCCAGGCGGAGCGGCGGGCACGTCCTTCAACCCGACCCGGAAGGGCTCATGGAGCCGGGCAACCCGGCGAGATCAGCCGTCTTGACGCCCGCCGACCGCGGGCGCGGGGACCGCCGCCGCCTCGGGCGCCGTCGAGCTCTTGTAGCGGCGGATCGCCGATTCCCCGATCGCCCGGGTCGCGGCGGTCGCGGCGAGCGCCCCTGTCGCCACGGCGAAGGCCGGGTTCATCGTCGCCACGAGGACAGCCATCGGAGCGGCGGCGCTGGCAGCGCAAGTCGCCACCACGGCCGCGATCTCCTTCACGCGGTCGGATTCGTCGATGTCCTTCCCGAAGAGCAGCGCTATCTCGAGGATCAGGTAAAGGTGCATCCTGGTGAGGATGGATGTGCCGGCGACGAACCCCAGGCCTTCGTACATGACGCCGAACCCGGGGATGATGGCGGGCGTATGGACGACGCCGCCCGCGGCGAACGCGATCGCCGCGGTCGATCCGACCAGGTGGCGCGCCTGCTGCTCGGGTGACTCGTCCGGATACATGCGCCGCACGCGGTCCGCCACCTGGCGGATACGGGACTTTCGGAGCCTCAGGACGAAGTAGAGAAAATCATCGGTGAGCAGACTCTGCTGACCCGCATGCTGCTGCGCGACTGCCATGGGTTGCTCCTTTACAGGCCGCTACAGGAACGCCTCAAACGGATTGTGTCCTGACCAGGAGAACGTCGGCGCAACGCCGTTCCTCTGCACGCCAGCGGCGATCGCTGCCGCAGGGCGCCGCGGCAGCTTCCGCGCTGGCCCTTGCGGAAAGAGGATCGGCGCCACGGCAGACGGCGTTGCGTTCACACGTGATGGCTAGGACACCGAACAGGTTGAAACCGCCGAGAAAAATGAACCACAGAGGGCACAGAGTTTTTCATTTTTGTTCCTCTATGTCCTCCGTGTCTCTGTGGTTCAAATCTCTTCATTCCCGGACGTTTCAAGCTGATCAGTGCTCTAGCCGAGATCCTCCTGGCTACTTCTCTCTCATGCTCGGCCGCCGTGCGAGAGCTGTACCGGTTCTCGTCGCTGCGCCGCACGTTCGCGATCGACGTGCTCGCGTGCCCGACCTGTAACGGCAGGATGAAGGCATCGTCGCCATGATCACCGAGCCAAGGAGCATCGCGCGCTTCCTCGCCGCGCTCGGCGAGCCCACCGACGTTCCGGGTCGCCCGCTCGCGATCCCGGCAGGGGCGTGCTCCGATCCGGACGACGTCGAGGACGACACCCCCCGGCCGGCGCAACCCCGCCCATCGTCGCCTCGGCCCTGGAGGCGGACCTGGCGGCGGCCGGCATCGACACGGAGGACCCACCCACGTGGGAGGCCCTCGCCCAGCAGGTCTGGGTGCCCAAGGAGTCCGCGGGCGAGGCGGAGCTCCTGGCCGCCGCCACCCCGGTCATGGAGCTGTTCACGAAGTCGCTGGGCGTGACGTGCGAGGACTGCCATTCGTTGCCCTATTACGCGATTCCCCCGGAGGTGGAGCGCGTCGTCATCGGCATGTGGGACCAGTGGGTCCACGGCCGCCGCCTCCGGGATGGGAAATTCCTCTTCTGCGACTCGTGCCATCAGGGCAAGAAGGAGTTCCTGGTCCGAGACGACGCTGCGCTCGCCACCTGGATGCAGGACAATTTCATCGCCAAGCTCGAGCGCACCGACGGCCAGGTACACAACTGCGCGTCGTGCCACGGCGAGCCATTCCAGCCCGCTTTCCTCTCCGCGTGGGCCGTCGGCAACTGACGGGCTCCCGAGGGACGCCCCTCGCCTCCAGCCTTGCCAGCGGCGCTCCCGCGCCCCAGTGAAGCGTTCGACGAGTCTTTTAACATATTCGCGGGACGTAGCTGCTCGATCCAGGCCGATCTCGGCCGCGGATGTGAAAATTCCGTGCGAGGATCATGTTGAAAGGCTTGTCGAACAGTCCACTACAGCGGGAGACACATCACCCACCTGCCAAGGGAGCCAGATCACATGAACGCCGGTCACGGGGAGTACGACTACGAGCGACCGGTCAATCCTCCCGCACCACCCACACCCCGAGCGTCTGCGCCGCCGGGTCCGCGTCCACGACCAGAAAGTGCCGCCCGAGCTGATCGAAGCGCTCCGGCCGCGATCCACCACCGCCGCTGATGTACGCCGGGATGCCGGCATTCACGCGCTCTCGCCATCCTCGCGGGTGAGGCGAGCGGCGTGGTGGGGGCAAGCGGCCTGTGGCGCTCGCGCAGCGCCTACGCGCCGTCGCTCGTGCCCTGAGGGGGCGTCGACCGGACGAGCATCTCGTGCAGCAGCCACAGGCCCGCGGCCGTGACCACCGCGAGCGTCCCGATCGACGGGAGCCCCACACGCGCGACGAGCACGCCGCCGATGCTCGGCAGGATCGCGCCGCCGACCATGGCCGCGCTCGCCTGGAACCCGATCGCGGGCGCGGTGTAGGGGCCCAGCCGAGCCGGGGTGCGGGACATCAGCGTCGGGTAGATCGGCGCGAGGCCGAGCCCCGCCAGCATGAGCCCCGCGGCCCCTGGCCAGGCCGGGTCGATCGCGAACAGCACGCTTCCGAGCAGCGCCGTCAGCGTGGCCATGCGGAGGAGCCGGTCCGCGCCCACCCGATCGACCGCCAGGCCGAGCACGACGCGCCCGACGCCGATGCTGCCCCAGTAGGCGCCCGCCCACACCCCAGCCGTCTCCGCCGCGACGCCGCGCGCCTCGGTGTTGAGCGTGAAGCTCCACTGCCCGAGCATCAACTCGAGGCCCGTGCAGAGGAAGAACACCGCGATCTGCAGCCACACGCGGCGCTGCCGCAGCGCCGCGCCGAGCGGGACGGGAGCGCCCGGCGACTCCTGCGGGCCTTCGGCGGCCGCCGCCCGCGCGCGGAACGATCCCTTGACCACGGCGAAGGCCGTGGTCAGGAGCAACATGATCGCGCCGATGATCGCGTAGCCCGAGCGCCATGAGCCGGTGGTCGCGAGGGCCACCGTCGCGATGAGCGGCCCGAGCGCCGCGCCGACGCAGTAGCAGGCGTGCGACCAGTTCACGTGGCGCGCGGAGAAGTTGCTCGCCGCGTAGGCGTTGAGCCCTGCGTCGATCGCGCCCGAGCCGAGCCCGTCGATCAGCCCGCAGAGGATCAGCAGCGGCCAGACCGGCGTCGTCGCGTAACCGAGCAAGGCGACCGTGATGAGCCCGCTGCTCAGCGTGAGCAGCTTGCCCACGCCGAGCCGATCCACGAGCTTCCTCGCTGCGAAGCTGGACGAGAAATACCCCACGCCCGTCCCGACCAGGAGCGCGCCGAGCGCGCTCTGCGGGAGCGCGAACGCGGTGCGCAGCGAGGGCCACGCGACGCCGAGCACCGCGTCGGGCAAGCCGAGGCTCACGAACCCCACGTAGGTGAGGATCAGGAGCGGCGGCACGCGGGCGGCCTCTCCGCAGGCACCCCGCAGGCACTGGATCGATGCGTCTTCCTCAATGGATGCATGCGTCGGCGAGATTGCATCTTTTCCACCGGCCCGCCACCGGCGTGAAGGCGGCCCTTCGATGGGCAGATCTGTTGTGTCTGCTCGGCTATCAGCCCGTGCGCGTCACTGCGGAGGACGCCAGTGTCACCCGGGCTCAGCCGCCGGCCCGCAGCTCGACGATCAGCTCGTCGCAGACGGCGATCCGCGGATCGGCCGGATTGCACACCCACCCGCCGATCACCGGCAGCGCGATCTTGGTGCCGCTCGGCCCGTGGGTGAACACCGACATCGTGCCGACTTCCAGCTCCCAGTCGGCGGGCCCCGGCGCCCCGAAGTCGGCGACCGTCTCCAGGCTGCCCTCGATCGCGTCCGCGCCCGCTCGCCGGCGGGACGGCCGCTACGAGGAGCTTGGCTTTCGGATCGCGTTAGGATTTCGCAGCCCCTCGGGTTCCCGCCGTACCACGGCCTCTGCCGAACCACGACGCTCGCGGTCCTCCGATCTCGGTCCGCCCTACGCGCGACCGCCCAACTATTTGAATACACAGTACTTTTGTGCGACGACCGACCCGCGAAGAAAAATCTCGTCGGCGTGTCGATCCAGCCCCGGCTCGTTCGTCGCTTCACCAGGAGACGGTCGTCACAACGGTCGCAGGCGATGCCTGCGCAAGAGGAGCTACGCCCATGTCAAAGGTTCGGGTAAACGCATTTGGAATCGCTATCGATGGTTACGGCGCCGGTCCCGACCAAGATCTGGCCAATCCGATGGGCGTCGGAGGGATGGCGCTGCACCAGTGGGTCTTGGGCACGAAGACGTTCCAGAAAATGAGCGCCGACTTTGCTGGATCGCTGATCGGTGACAAGGTCGGCCGAGGAGGAGTCGACGACGACTTCGCCGCGCGCGGCTTCGAGAACATCGGCGCCTGGATCATGGGCCGCAACATGTTCGGGCCGATGCGGGGGCCCTGGTCCGACGATGGTTGGAAGGGATGGTGGGGCAAGAACCCGCCCTACCACGTACCCGTCTTCGTGCTCACGCACCATGCTCGTGCGCCCATCACGATGGAGGGCGGAACGACGTTCCACTTCGTCACCGATGGCATCCATGCCGCGCTGAACCGCGCAAAGGAGGCGGCTCAGGGCAAGGACGTCCGGCTCGGCGGGGGAGTTGCCACCGTTCGCCAGTACCTCACCGCCGGGCTGATCGACGAGATCCACCTCGTGATCTCCCCCGTGCTTCTGGGCAGGGGCGAGCACCTCCTCGCCGGCATCGATGCGGTGAGCCTCGGCTACAAGTGCACGGAGCACGCCTCCACGGACCACGCCACCCATGTCGTCCTGACGAAGTAGCCGTACACCCAGGAGAAGCGCGCTATGAAAGTCTTGGTGATCGTCCAGGCCACGAAGGAGTCCGAGGCGGGAATGATGCCGGACGAGAAGGTCATCGCCGAGATGGGCAAGTTCAAAGAGGAGCTCGTCAAGGCCGGTGTCATGCTCGCCGGAGAGGGGCTACACCCAAGCAGCAAAGGCAAGCGCCTGCACATCTCGGGCGGCAAGAAGACGCTCATCGACGGTCCCTTCGCCGAGACCAAGGAGCTCGTCGGCGGATATTGGATCTGGCAAGTGAAGTCGCTGGACGAGGCAGTCGAGTGGGCCAGGCGCTGCGCCGACTACATGCCCAGCGGGGAATGGGTGCTCGAGATTCGACCGATCTTCGAGGCAGAGGACTTCGGCAAGGAGTTCACGCCGGAGCTGCGCGTGCAGGAGCAACGCCTGCGCGCGGAGATCGAGCGGCAGCGGAAATCCTGAAGGAGAGGCAGGCTGGTCCTCGCGTTCGCGAAGGAGCTCGGTGTCTCGGCCGCGCAGGCCGCGCTCACGTGGACGCGGCGGCGAAAGGCCTGGCGGCACGTCCACCGGGAGACGGGTGCCACCCATCTCCCGCGTGGACGTGCCAGGTGACCCGGATGGGTTCACGGCATGCCGCCCTCCCCGGGGCGGGGACGCCGTCATGTCGGCCTTCCTCCTCAGGCACCCCCGCGCCGCGCGCCGTCCACCTCGTCGGCCGCCTCGAGCGCGCTCTCGATCTCGCGGACGAGCTCGTCCGCCGCCTGCTGCTCCCTGTCGGCGCGCGCCTCCACGGCCGACGCGTCGAGGCGCAGCTCCACCCGCCGCAGCACCTCCGCGACCCGCTTGCCCTCCGTCGAGGCGGCGTCCACACGCCGCCGCTTCAGCGCGCCCAGTGCGGCCTCCACGGCCGGCACGAGCGGCGCGGCCACGACCGGGTCAGCGGCCTTCAGCTTGGCCCGCGTGCGGTTCGCGAGATCGATCAGCTGGCCGAACGGCGAGCGGGCGCGCCGGCGATGCACCGCCCACCCCACCGAGGCGAGCACGCCGAGCCCGAGGAGCACGGCCGCGCCCTGCACGTAAGGGGCGACCGCGGGCGGAACGGGCGGGACCAGCGCGTCCGGAACCTCGACCGTGATGCCCCCATGCAGGCAACCGCTCAGCTCCTGCGCCGTCTGGAGCCGCGTGCGCGCGAGCGGCAGCAGCCGCAGCGGAAGGCACGGCGCCTCCACGCCCGCCAGCGCGCACGCGGGCGCCGGATCGCCGGTCGCGATGGCGTGGACCTCGTGGGTCACCGGATCGCGGCTCGTCACGTGAAAGCCGCCCTGCTCGAAGTCGACGAGCCCGCCGCTGTCGACCGAGGCGCCGCCGGGCGCCCCCGCGGGCCAGGTCGTCGTCGCCGCGTCGATGACCGAGGCGTCCGTCGAGCAAACGAGCTTGCCGCGAAGGACGATCTCGCCGCCCGGCGCCACGTCGACGTGCTGCGCCGCGCGGTCGCGCCGGAGAGGGAAGGTCTGGGTCATGTCCGCACCTCCAGGGTGCCGGTGGCCCGCCGCGCTCGAGGCATCGTGGCCATGCGCCCAGCCCTCAGCGGAGGTGCGCCCGCGAGGCGGTCTCGAGGAGCATCGCGAGCACAAGCGGCTCCCCCAGGCCGCCCGCGGCGCCCGTGTGGCTGCGGAGGCGGGCGAGGCGGTCCGCGTCCTTCAGGAACAGCGGCTCGCCGAGCGCGCCGGCCGCGGCGCGCAGGATGCCCTCCCGCTCGGAGAGCAGCGCGGCGGCGCGGGTGCGATCGCCGAGCGCGATCTGGCGGGCAGCCTCGGACAGGGTCTCGCCGGCGGCGAAGCCCTGGATCGTCCGGGCGACCGACGGATCGACGCTCGCGGCGCTGTCGGCGTCGCCGGTCGCATACGCGACCCGGAGCGGCGCCTCGTCGACGACGTTCTTCTTCGCGACCCGATCCTTGTACTTGAGCTCGATCGACGCGAGGGTCCGCGCATCCGCGCCGGCGGGCAGGCCGAGCTTGAGGAGCAGCGCGTGGCCGTCGTCGCGCGAGAACGCCGGGATGAAGAACCGCATCCCGCCCTCGGCGTCGTCCTCGCGGTCCTTCGCGATGCGATCCCGCCTCTGCGCCTGCGCGTCCGCGGCCACCTCGATCGCCCGCACGCGCGCCGCCTCGGCCTCGCTCAGCCGGCGCGATCCGTAGACCTGGAGCAGCTTCACGTCCGGCTTCAGCCGCACCCGGAGCTCGACCGCGGTCGCGACCGGATCGAGCCGCTTGTCGAGCTCGGTCGCGAGCGCCGGGGCGATCTGATCCGGGTCGCGCAGGTAGTAGTACCCGCCGGCCCCGTCGCTCGCGATGCCGCTCATGAGCGCGCCGTCGTAGTCGGCGCCGAGCCCGAAGGTGCTCGTCTGGACGCCGCCCTGGAAGGCGTCGAGCGCGAGCCTGGACAGCCGCTCCGAGCTCGTGATCCCGGCGTTCGCGCGCCCGTCGGAGAGCAGCAGCACGACCTTCACGGCGCCGTCGGGGATGCCCGGTCGGGCGGCCTGCGCGTAGCCGAGCTCCAGGCCGCGGCCGATGTTGGTGCCGCCGCCCTCGGTGATGCCGGCGATCGTGGCCTTGATGGCCGCGCGCCGGGCCCCGACGGGCCCGTCAGGGATCTTGACCGCGGCGTCGCTCGAGAAGGTGACCAGCGAGAAGTCGTCGTTCGCGTCGAGCTTGTCGACGAGCGCCTGCGCCGCGTCGCGCGCACGCGCCATCGGCTCGCCCGTCATGGATCCGCTCACGTCGAGCACGAGGTGCACCGACAGGTGCGGCCGCGCCGCGGGCGCCTGCGCCGTGGAGCGGAGCGCGACGCGCACGTGCACCGGGCCGCCGCCCGGCGGGACCTTCGCGCGCTCGAGGTCGGTGCGCAGGGCGAGCGTCACGCCCTTCGGGACGTCGATCGCGGGGGCGTACCGGGCGCCGACGTCGCTCACGAGCTCGCGCTCGCCGGCCGGGATGATGCCGCGCGCGACGGCCGACTCGAACGCCGCGAGGTGTCCGCCGCCGGGGCGGTACGTGGTGGCGAAGCGGCCGTTCGGGTCGAGGGCAGCCTCGCGGGCCGCGCCCTCGCTCCCTCCCGCCGCGGCGGTGGGCGGCGGTGGGCCGCCGGTGCCAGCGACCCCCTTCCGGAGCCTCATGACGTCCCCGGGCGCGGCGGGCGCCCGCGCCGCCTCGAGCCTGTCCCTCGCGGCCGGCTCGCCGCGCTGCGCCTCCGAGGTCTCCAGCGACGCCGTTGCCGGAGACGGCCCGGAGGGCGCCGGTGCATCGGACGACCCCCTGGGGCTGCACGCGAGCCCTCCCGCCGAGAGCCCCAGCAGCAGCCCGCCGCCGAGGAGCGCGCGCTTCGCCCACGCCATTCCGAGTTCGCCCATGATCTTCTCCCTCCCCGCGGACCGAGCGGGTGCTCGGTCAGACGGGCCAGCGCCGCTTCCGTTCTGTCGCTCCGCTCCCGGGACGGCGCCGCCGCGATGCCGCCGAGGATATCCGCGTAGACAGCGCCGGAAGAACGATGTTCGGCAGAGATCGCGCACAGGCCCGCCGCGCCGCTCGGGCGGACGAGGGCGCGGGGTCGCCTGCTACTCGATGAAGCGCGGGGGCATGAGCGGGTCATGCGCGATCGTGACGGCGGGCGCGGCGCTCGGCGCGCCGGCGGGTGCGCCGGCAGGGGCCGATCTCACCGTCGCCGCAGGCCGGGGTCTCCTCGCCGGAGCGCGCTTCCGGGGAAGCGGCAGCTCCAGCTTCGGGGGGAGCGAGCCCGCCTCGGTGATGGAAACGTCGCGCTCGATCTCGGATCGGCCCTTGAAGACACGCACCTTGTGGAGGCTCCCGAGCGCGCCCGTGAGCTCGACCGCGCCGTCCTTCGGGGGCGCGGGCACCCCGTCGACCTCCACCGAGGCGTCCGCGGGAACGATCGCCAGCTCGACCCGGTGCTGGACGGGCGCGTGCGGGGCCGCCGAGGGCGCCGCGCGCGGGAGGGCGGAGAGCGCCGTCGAGAGCTCGCGGGAGACGAGGTGCATGCCGGTCATGGCCGCGCTCGCCGGGGCGCCCTCACGGTGCGTCACGACCCAGCCGAGGCCCGCCACGAGCAGCGCGGCGACCGCCACGTGCGCCTTGATCCAGGGACGCCGCGGCGCAGGCGCCCCCTGCCTCCCCCCCGGCGCCTCGCCCGTCTCGAGCGCGGGCGCCGTCGCGTAGTCGATCGACGGGTCTCTCCAGCGGCCCGCGGGGCTCCTCGGCGCCGCGACCGCAGGGCTGCCCCGCCGGTGCACGCGCGGGCCCGCCCGGAGCTCGAACCTGGACGCGACCGTCTGGCGCTCCGACGGCGAGAGCGGGACCAGCATGCCCTCGTCGAGCGAGAGCGGGTCGTCCCCGAGGAGCGGCCTGATCGCGTCGAGCATCACCGAGGCGCACGGATACCGGGCGACGGGCTGGTACTGGAGCGCGCCGTCGACGATCGCGGCGATCTCGGGGGCGATCCACGGCGCGAACGCCTGGACCGGCGCCGGCAGCTCGGCGACCAGGGTGGCGATGAGATCGCCGAAGGCCTCGATGTCCTCGGTCGGCGTGCGCCCCGCGAGCGCGTGATAGAGCACGATCCCGAGCGCCCAGAGATCGGTCCGGTGATCGATGTCCTTGATGCCCCGCGCCTGCTCCGGGGACATGTAGCGGGGCGTCCCGATCATGCTCCCGGACCGGGTGAGCCCCGTCGTATCCCGGCGCGGCTCGTGGGCCGGCTTGATCTTGGCGATGCCGAAGTCGAGCAGCTTCACGATGAGCCCGGCGCCCTCCTCGCGCCGCGCGAGGAACAGGTTGGCGGGCTTGATGTCGCGGTGCACGACGCCGGCGTCGTGCGCCTTCTGCAGGCCGACGCAGGCCTGCGCCACGATCCGGAGCGCGAGCCGCGGGGGCAGCGGGCCGAGGCGCGAGAGGAGCTGCGCGAGGTCCTCGCCGCGGAGCAGCTCCATCACGAGGAACGGCGAGCCCGTCTCCGCATCCACGCCCGTATCGAGCACGCGGACGATGTGCTCGGTCTGGATGGCGCTCGCGGCCCTCGCCTCGCGCTCGAACCGCTCCAGCGCAGAGCGGCTGCGGACGATCTCCGTGTTCATGATCTTCACGGCGACGCGGCGCCCCTGCTCCGCGTCGTCAGCCTCGTAGACAGCCCCCATCCCGCCTCGGCCGAGGAGCCGGACCAGGGTGTACCTGCCGTTCAGGGTCGTGCCGTCCACAAGAAAGGTTTACTCTAGAAGATGTAGTCGGCGTCTCAATCCCGATGCTACATCGACCCGCGGATCCGGGGCATCCGTGCTCGACCGTTGGATTCTTGCGTTCTCACGCGCCGGGGTCCGACCGGGTGCCGGCCGACCGCGCGCACCGCGTCAGAACGTGTAACGCACGCCGATCTTGGGCACGATCGCGACCATCACCTCGCCGGCGAGCGCCTCCTCCTCGAACTTGGCGAAGAACCCGCGCTCGGCGTCGATCCTGCCGTAGACGCCCTCCGGGGGGTTGGTCCACACGGGCTCGTTCAGCCGGACCAGGACCGCCGCCGCGAGGCCGGCCGTCACCTCGAGGTGATCGCCGAGGCGCAGGCCGCCGCGCACCTCCGGCGACATCACGAAGAACCTCGCGGGGGCCCGCGCCACCGTCGGATCGAGGTGGAATTCCACGCTGCTGCTGGAAGTGAACGTGCCGCTGCGCTCGTCGCTCACCGTGCCGAGCAGGGCACCGGCGCCGAGCCGCGCCGAGAAGCGGTGGCGGTCGCCGAGCGACAGGCCGGCCCAGCCGCCCGCCAGAAAGCCGCGGAGCGCGAGGGCATCGTCGGCTTCGCCGGAGCTCTCCGGCAGGCGATCCTGGATCTCCAGCGACGTGCGCCGGGCGGTCACGGTCTGTTGCACCTGGAGGTAGCCGGTCGTCACGCCGAAGCCGAAGCCGGACCGGAGCTCGTAGCCCGCGTGGACCGCGCCGAGGCCGCCTGCGCCGATCCCCAGCGAGCAGGACCCCCGGCACTGGCCCGCGGCGCCGCCGCCGAATGTCGGCAGGAACGCCGGGCCCGCGTCGAGCTCGACGAGGAGCCGCCCCGGCGGGCGCCCGAGCGCGACGCGTTCGAGCGCGACGGAGACGACCACGCGCGCGTCGCGGGCGAGGATCGCCTGGCGCCGCGCGATGACGAAGCCGCCCGCGGAGACCTCGACCCGGTGCCGGCCGGGGCTCAGGCGCCCCTCCCAGATGCCGCTGCCGAGCGGCACGCCGTCGACGGCGACGCTCGCGCACACCGGCGTGGGCTCGATCCGGAGCGTCGCGCTCAGCTCCTCGGCGCGCAGGGCGAGGGGCGTCGTCTGCTTCAGCCCGATGAGCACGGAGGCGGGCATGGTCCCGAGATCCCCCGCGCCGCGCAGCTCCACCGTGTGCCGGCCGGGCGAGAGCGGCCCCTCCCACGGCGTCTTGCCGACGGTGTAGCCGTCGACGAGCACGTCGAGCGCCTCGCCCCTCTGCTCCGTGACGCGCAGGCGCCCCGACTCCACGAGCTTCTGGAGGCGCGACAGGATGCGGACCACCTGCCCTCCGGCGACGTCGACGCGGGTCTCGAACGGCTCGAAGCCCTCCTTGTAGACGCGGACCACGTGGCTGCCCGCGCCGATGCGCAGCGGGGCGGGCAGCGGGTAGTCGCCGCGGTGCTGGCCGTCGACCAGGATCGAGGCGCCGATCTCGGCGTCCGCGACGTCGACGGTGCCGACCAGCCCGCGCAGCCGCACGACGGCCTGCTGCGCGGCGTTCCTGGTGTCCGCCGGCAGCCGCTGCGAGAAGTCGCGGAGCAGGATCTCGAAGAGCGCGAGCGCCTCGTCGTAGCGGCGGAGCTGCTGGAGGCACAGCGCCGCGCTCGAGGTGGCGCTCCAGGTCGGATAGTGCTGCCGCGACGCGAGGAACTCGGCGAGCGCTGCTTCCCAGGCGCCCTGGCGATAGAGATCGAGGCCGCGCTCGAAGTGGGCGCGCGCCTCGGCGACGGGATCTTCGGCGGGTGGAGGCTCGGCGACGTCCGGAGGCGACGCGGCCGCGGGCGGCGCCGCGGGAGACGCGGCCGCGGGCGGCGCCGCGGGAGGCGCGGCCGCGGGCGGCGCCGCGGGAGGCGCGGCCAGAGACGGCGCAGGGGGGGCCGGAGCCGCGGCGGGCTGGGCGAGCGCGGCGGCCTCCGCGCCGAAGGCGGCGGCGAGTGCGAAGAGGGTGAAGAACGCGCCGGCGGCGCGGCGACGCCGCCGGCGCGCGGCGCCGAGCGCGAGGAGCAACGCACCGGCGGCGCACGCCGCGACGGAGGGCGGCGAGCCCGGCGCGGCGCTGCAGCCGGAAGAGGCGCTCGGCGCCGGCGGCGGCCGGACGCAATGGCTCCGGAGGTTGCAAACGAAGTTCGGCGCGCAGTCGTCGATCGAATCGCAGCCCGTCTTGCAAGCGCCGCGCTCCGGATCGCAGCGGTAGGCGATGCAGTCGACGCGCTCCGGCTCCGGACAGGCAGCGGACGCCAGCGAGCACAGCGCCGGCGCGACGCTGTGGGTCTCGTCGGCGCACGCGGCCGGCGCGCAGCTCATGCCGGCCTTCGTCGGGCTGCCCCGGGGGCCGCACTGGCCCCTGGGGCTGCATATGCCGCAGGGGCAGGGCGCGTCGCAGCAGATCCCGTCGACGCAGAAGCGGTCGCCGGGGCAGCTCGCTTGACCGGCGCACGCGTCGCCCAGGACGGGGGCGAATCGCTCCACGCTCGCTGTGACGCGCCGGAGATCGTCGTAGCCTCCGGCCACCAGGACCTCGCCGCTCGGGAGCAACGTCGCGGTGTGGTGGACGCGCGCGTACTCCATCGAGATCGTGGAGTTCCAGGCGCCGGACGCCGGGTCGTACAGCTCTGCGCTATCGAACCCTGCGGTGATCTCGGCGCCGCCCGTCACCAGGACCTGGCCGCTCGGCAGCAGCGTCGCCTCGTGGTCGCGGCTGGCCACGCTCATGCTGCGCGCGTCGGCCCAGGCGCCGGACGCCGGATCGTACAGCTCCGCGCCATCGAGGGCGGCACCGCCGTCGTATCCGCCGGCGACGAGCACCTTGCCGCTCGGCAGCAGCGTCGCTGTGTGGCAGCAGCGCGCGACCCGCATCGAGCCCGTCGGTGTCCACGTTTCCGCCTCTGGATCGTACAGCTCTGCATCCGCCAGATACGAGCCGTTGCCCGTCCCTCCCGCGATCAGGACCTGGCCGCTCGGCAGCAGCGTCGCTGTGTGGCCGTCGCGCCGGATCTGCATCGAGCCGGTGAGCGTCCACGTATCCGCCTCCGGGTCGTACAGCTCTGCGCGGGCCCGATCCGTGCCGCTGCTGTACCCACCCGTCGCCAGGACCTTGCCGCTCGGCAGCAGCGTCGCTGCATGCGAGGAGCGCCGACCAGCCATCGGAGGCGTGGAATCCCAGGTATTGGAGATCGGATCGTACAGCTCCGCGCGGCTCGGTGGGCCGTCATCCGTGTACCCTCCCGCGATCAGGACCTTGCCGCCCGGCAGCAGCGTCGCGGAGTGACCCCGGCGCGGGGCGTTCATCGATCCCGCAGGCGCCCACCGGCCAGCGCCGTCGTACAGCTCCGCGCTGTCATCCGCGCTCACCATGCTGGAGCCGCCCGCGATCAGGACCTTGCCGCCCGGCAGCAGCGTCGCGGTGTGCCGGGCGCGCGGGACGCTCATCGCTCCGGCCGGCTCCCACACGGGATCGGCGAGCACCGCCTCGCCGCCGGCGTCGACCGACAGCTCGATGCGCGAGCCCCGCACCCGGAGCGCCACGGGCACCGGCCGCCCGGAGGCTGCGTAGGCGCGCGGCGCGGTGACGCGCAGCAGAGGTACCCCGCCCGGCTCGCCCACGAGCTCCACCAGCGCCCCGCGCGCGCGCGGCGTCGCTCCCTCCACCTGCCACGTCGCCACCGGGTGGTCGCCGCGCGCGATGCCCTCCTCGAGCAGGAGCCACTCCTCTACGCCGTGGTCGGTCGCGGCCCAGAACGACGTCCCGCCCGCGCGCCGGTAGGCCACGGCCCTGTCCATCGCGATCGCCTCCCCCGCTGCGCCTTGCTCCCGCACCCTCACCTCGGTGCCGGCCGGCGTGCGAAACCGGATGGGCTCGCTGCCCATGCGGGGGAGCACGACGTGGAGCCGGGGGGCGCTCCCGCTCGTCTCCTCCGCCGCGCTCAGGCGGTACCCCTCCGCGTCGGGCACGAACGCCGCCCGCCCTGCGAGCACCGAGGCGGCATGATCCGGGAACAGGCGGCTCAGGGCGGCGGACGCAGGAGGCTCCGGCTCGGCGCTGCAACCGCAGAGGAACGAGCAGGCCCAGAGCAAGCGAGGGGCCCCCCGGCAGGCGCCCTCGAGAACGCGTCGCGGGAGCGTCATCACCGCGCCGTCACCTGCGCGGATTCCCGGCAGGCGCGCGATCTCCGCTGCACCGTCGCGAGCAACGCGAGGAGCGATGCGAACACCCCGCCTCCGGAGGGGGCCGCTGCGCCCCTCGCCGCACCACAGCCACGGCTCACTGTGGGCGCAGGACGTACGCACACGTTGTCGAAGCTGCAGGCGAAGCCCGGCGCGCAGTCCTGCGGCGAGCTGCAGCGCTCCTTGCAGGTGCCGTCCTGAAAGTTGCAGCGGTAGGGCGCGCAGTCCTCGACGTCTCTCACCTGGCGGGTCGCGTCCGGACAGGTGGCCCCATCCGCGGGGCAGTCGATGGGCATGCGGCTGTGCGTCTCATCGCTGCATTCGGCCGGAACGCACGCGGCGTCTTTCGGGACAGCGGCGCAGGATCCGAATCCATTGCACACGCCATCACACCCCTCGAGCGCGCACTCCTTGCGGAGATCCGTGCCCTTCGGCTGCGGCACGCAGCTGCCGAGAGAGGAGCTCAGGGCACACGTATGACAGGGCTCGTCGCAAGGTGAATCGCAGCAAACGCCATCCGCACAGAAGGCGAGCGGGCAATGGGCGTCCGACGTGCACGAGGCGCCGATGCTCGTATACCGCTCGGAGTACAGGGAACCACCGGCGATGAGCACATGTCCGGTCGGCAACAATGTCGCGGTATGGCTGGTGTGCCTCTCGTTCATCGAGGCTGCCAGAGCCCAGGTGTTCGTCGCCGGGTCGTACACCTCCGCGCTCTTCCTGGCCTGGTTGGCCGATCCGCCCCCCGCCGCCAGCACCTTGCCGTTCGGCAGCAGCGTCGCGGTGTGCCCGCCGTACCTGCCGCTCATCGGCCCCGTGGGCGTCCAGGTGTCGTATGCCGGATCGTACACCTCCGCGTCTCCTCCGGGCTCGGTGTACCAGCCGCCCACCACCAGGACCTTGCCGTCCGGCAGCAGCGTCGCGGTGTGCGCAGCGCGCGGGAAGCGCATCGGCGCCACGACGGTCCAGGCGCCGGAGACCGGATCGTACAGCTCGGCGCTGCGGAGCGGGACGTTCACGATGTCGAGCGGGTCGGGCCAGCCATCTCCGCCGGTCACAAGGACCTTGCCGTCCGGCATCAGCGTCTGCGCGTGGTAGGAGCGCGGGACGTGCATCGGCGCCGTGAGCGTCCAGGTGTCAAACGCCGGGTCGTACAGCTCCGCGCTCTCTCCGGACATTGGCTCATACCCGCTCGTCACCAGGACCTTGCCGTCCGGCAGCAGCGTCATGGCGGCATCCCCGTGCAGCGCGATCATGGGCGCCGCGAGCGTCCAGGTGTCAAACACCGGATCGTACAGCTCCGCGCTCCCGCTGTCCATCGGGCCGTTTCCACCAGCCACCAGGACCTTGCCGTCGGGCAGCAGCGCCGCTGCATGAGCGAGGCGAGCTATGCTGGCGCGTGCCGTGAAACGCCAGGCGTCGTACGCCGGATCGTAGATCTCCGCGCTGGGGGTTACCGTGCGGTCGTTGTCGAACCGCCCCCCCGCCACCAGGACCTTGCCGCTGGGCAGCAGCGTCGCGGTGTGACGCATGCGATCGATGCTCATCCTGCCGGCCGGCTCCCAGGCGGGATCCACGAGCGCCGCCTCGCCGCCCGCGTCGCCCATGTCGACCGACAGCTCGACGCGCGCGCCGCGCACCCGGAGCGCCGGGGTGACAGCCCGCCCCGAGGCCGCATGGGCGCGCGGCGCCGTCACGCGCAGCACCGGCGCCCCGCTCTCCTCGTCCAGGAGCTCCACCGCCTCACCCCGCGGCCGCAGCGCCGCGCCCTCCACCTCCCACGCGGCCACCACCTCGCCGTCGCGCGCGATGCCCTCGTCGAGCAACAGCCACTCTTCCACGCCCCCCTCGGTCGCCGTCCAGAACGACGTCCCGCCCGCGCGCCGGTAGCTCACCGCGCGCTCCGCCATCACGCCCTCGCCCGCAGCGCCGAGCTCCCTCACCCGGATCTCGCCGCCGCCCGCGAGGCGGAACCGGATCACGCCGCTCCCGTCACGGGGCAGCTCCACCTCCGGCCGCGCAGCCCGCACCCACGCCCCGCCCGGCTCGGTCGCCGCCAGCCGGAACCCGCCCGCCGCCGGGGCGAACGCCTCGCGCGCCGACAGCACCGCGTCCGCGTGCGCCGGAAAGCGCAGGCGCAGCGCCGCGGCCGAGGTGTCCTCCGGCTCCGCGCCGCAACCGCCGAGGAGCAGCGCCGCTGCGATGAGCGGTGATGGCGTCGCGAGCGGTCGTCTCGATGAAAAGGATGTTGCCGGCACGGCGCGTCTCGTGGCGCCGAGTAGAGCAGGCTTGCCCCGACGCGCCTAGCCTCCCGCGGCGACGGCGCGATCGCGCCATTGCGGTCGGCACGACCGCGACGCTGTCGCCGGGGACCTGGCCGCCACCTCGCGTCAGCGGATGTTGACCTTGAGCCTCACCGGACGGCCGTTGCGCTCGACGACGACGGACAGGCTCTTGTCGGACTGCATGCGCGTGTAGGCCATCATGGCCTTCTGCGGGTCGGTCAGGTCGATGCTGTTGATCGACTTCACGAGATCGCCGGTCTGCAGCCCGAACGACTCGAGCAACGAGCCGGGCTTGACCATCATCTTCAGCCCGACCACCTGGTTGTCCCGCATCTCCGGGATCGCCGCCGATGTGTTCGTCACGATCTCGGGATTCTCGAAGATCTTCGCGGCGGCCGATCGATCGATGTCGAACTCCGTCTCGCTCACGCGCTTCATGCGCGAGGCGATCTCGGGCGGGACGTCGCTCCTGCCGGACGCGCGGGACGGGCGCTCGCGGGGCGGCTCCGGCGCCCTGGGCTGCGACTCGGGCGCCTTCTTGCCGTCATTGCCGCCCTTCTTGCCGAGCTGCATCTGGCAGCGCGCGCCCCCCGACGTCATCCACACCCGGTCCCAGGCGATGTGCTCGACCTTCCTGCCGGCGATCTGCCCGCCGCGCCGCCCGAGCGCCGTGCGTCCGCCTTCCGCCTCGACGGCCGCGAACGACCATTCCGGGTCCTCGGACACCGCGATCAGCACGACGCGGCCTGTGTCGCACGGAGGCGCGAGGTAGGGATCGAGACTGGAGAGATCCGCCTGACCGGCGAGCGCCTCGCTCGGCCGGGGCACGAGCGGCCCTGTGATCGAGTCGAACGGATTGCGCTCCAGGATCGGCGCCGCGCTCGGCGAGCGGTCCTCGGAGGGCGGCTCCTCGACGAGCGCTGTCGCCCGGGCAGCGGGAGGGGCGCCGTCCCGCGCGATCTGGTGGGCGATGAGGTGAGATACCCCGGAGGCCTGATAATACGCGGAGACCGCGACCATTCCTCCCAAGATGAATATGAATCCGCGCTTGACGAACGCGTCGGGGCTCATTGGTAACGCTCCTCCTGGCGGGAGCGCGCCGGGGCTCGCAGCGCGCGTGTCCCTTGCCGCCGCGGCGGTCGCGGCAGTGCACGCCCTCGCCACCGGCAACACTGCGTGTCAGGACGAGCACCGAGCGTGCCCGCTCACGGGTGGATCGCGGCGCGCCGGCGGGAGTCCGGCCCGGGCAGGCGCGCGCTCAGGGCGGAGGAGCGTTCCTCGCGCGGCTCACCGGAGGGCGTACTCCAGGCCCCAGATGTTCACGGAGCCCCGCTCCGGATAGTACACGGTGAGCTCGTCCGAGGTCTCGAGCCGGGCTGTGTCGATCAGGGGATCGGAGAAGAAGCGGCCCGAGTCGGAGGCGTCGAGGAGCGTCCAGGTCGCATAACCGTCGCTCGGCGAGGCGCCGGCGATGCGCAGATCCGGGAGGATCGCGTAGACGTTCTCGGTGGAGGAGATCGCGAGCTTGCCCCGGAAGTTCTCGATGACGCGCAGGCCGAGGCCGTGTCGCGCCCAGGTCCCCTCGGGTTCCCGGACGTAGTGGAAGAACTCGCTGCGCGCCCGGGCATTCGTGAAGTTCGCGCTGTCGGCCTCGGCGTCGGGGAGGTGCGAGAGCAGCACGTGGACCCGGCCGCTCGCGTCGACCGCCATGTGCTCCTGGTTGATGAGCCCTCGGTTCTGGCCGATGGCCCACACGGAGAGGCCCGCCGTGCTCCGGGTGACGAAGGAGGCGCCGGTGGTCGCGACCTTGTCACCCGCGTTGTTCTGCCAGGTGCGCCCGTGATCATCGCTGTAGACGTACAGGAGGCCGTGGTTCGTTGTCGCGTCGGGCGTGTCGCGCCAGCACCAGGCGGCGTGCAGGCGCGAGCCGCCGCGCGTATACGCGAGGCCGTGCAGGTAGGCGTTGATGCTGGCGTCCGTCCCCTCGATGTACTCGCCGAGCGCGCTCCAGGCGTGCGTCGTCGTGTCGTACTCCCACAGGTGCTCGTCGCCGCTCCCGCTCTCGCCGATCCGCGCGCTCAGGAGGAGCTTGTTGCCGCCGGGCTCGGTGACGAACCGCGGGTACGTCACGAGACGCACGGTGGTCGATCCGACCAGCGCGCTCGAGACGGCGCTGAAGCTCGCGGCGGCCCAGGCCGTGCCCTCCGGGTCGGTCAGCAGCCCGGCGACCGAGCGGCGGTAGTGCAGCGTGCTGCCGTGGTGATCGAAGGCGAGGTGAAGCGTGCCGTCACCTGGCGCGATCCCGAGAGAGATCGTGTTGTGGGCGTCGTCGGCGCTGAGCCGGTGGTCCTTGAAGTCGAACTTCTGCCACGCCCCGGCGCCCCCTCCCGGGCTGGCCGGCAGCTGCCGGCGCGCGAGGACGACGTTGCGGTTCGTGTTCCAGAAGGCCGTGTACTGGTAGCCGCCGAACGACACGATCGCGTCCTGCTGGAAGGATTCGCCGTTGAGGTAACCACCATAAGACACCACGGTGAGCCCCGACTCCGCGAGCTTTCCCTCGGCGAGCTTGACGATCCCGGGCGCGACGGCTTCCGCGCCGCCGCCGCCGGAGGTCGTTGCGCTCGTGGTCGTGCCGCTCGCGGCCGTGTCGCCGCCCGCGCCGGTGGCTGCGGGGATCGTCGCTCCCGTCGCGGCGCCGGCGTTCGCGCCGCCTCCGCCGGCGCCCCCGCCCGAGGTGGAGCCTTCGGGGGTCGTGTCGTGCTCGCCGTCGCTGCAGCTCGCAAGGCAGCCGGCCGATGCGAGGATAAGCAGAACGGAGAAGGGAAGGCGGAGGGTCATGTGTCTTGCCCGAGGGTACTGCCGTTCAGCGGCGGCACCAAGCGCCGCCGGCGCCGGCTGAGCCGGTCAGCGACGCTTCGGCTTGCCAGCCTGCGTTCGCGGTGCACACGGACGGCCCATGAAGATCCTGATTCTGAGTGGCACGTTGTTCGCCGGCCGGCACCTCACCGTGTACAAGGCTCCGGCCTCGACCGACCCCCGCCGCCTCGCCTCACGCGTCGTAGAGCAGCACCTCGACCTCGGCGCCCTCTCCAACCGCCACATCCTCGGCTCGCACGATGACAACGCCGTCCGCGCGCGTCGTCGACGACAGGATGGACGCGCCGCTCGTCGCCAACGGAAACACCCGGTCCCCCTCGACACGCACCCTCACGTAATCGACGCGCCCCGGCAGCGAGGCGATCTCGCCCGCCACCACGCACCGCTTCCGCCGGTGCGGCCACGCGCGCGACAGGCCGCCCAGGGCGCGGATCGAGGGCCCGGCGAAGAACTCGTAGGCGCAGAGGCACGACACCGGGTTTCCCGGCAGCAGGAACACCGGGCGCTCGCCCGCCAGAAAGCCGAACCCGGCGGGCTTCGCCGGGCGCATCGCGACGCCGTGGACCACCACCTCGCCCAGCTCCGCGAGCACGAGCGGGGCGTGGTCCTCCGAGCCGACCGACGACCCGCCCGAGACAAGCACCACATCCCCGCCGGCCGCCTCGAGGGCGCTCCGGACGGCCTCGCGCCGGTCGGGGACGTAAATGACGGCCACGTCCTCGACGCCGTCGCGGCGCGCGAGCGCCGTGAGCACCAGGCTGTTCGTGTCGACGATGCACGCGCCGCTCGGCACGCTCCCCGGCGGCAGGAGCTCGTCGCCCGTGATCAGGATCCGCACCGACGGCCTCCGCACGACGCGCACCTCGGCGACCCCGGTCGAGGCCAGCACGCCGACGTCCTGCGGGCGCAGCCGGCGTCCGGCCGGCACGACCTCCGCGCACTCCAGCACGTCCTCGCCGATCGACGCGACGTGCTTGCCGGCCGGCACGGGCGCGCGCATCCGCACGACCGCCACCCCGTCCCGGCCCGCCGCCTCCTCCGCGTGCTCCGCCATCAGCACCGCGTCGGCCCCCTCGGGCACCGGCGCGCCGGTCGTGATCCGCACCGCCTCGCCCCGGCGGATCGCCCCCGCGTGAGGGCGCCCGGGGAACGACGCGCCCACGAGCGCGAGCTCGACCGGCGCGCCGGCGGTCGCGCCGGAGGTCGCCTCGCCGGCGAGCGCGTAGCCGTCCATGGCCGCGCGGGCGAAGTGCGGCACGCTCACCCGGGCCAGCACGCGCTCGGCCGCGACCCGCCCCGCCGACCGGGCGATCGGCACCGGCTCGTCGCCGAGGCGCCGGACGCGCTGCTCCAGCACATCGAGAGCTCGCTCGACCGTCGTCTGCTCGCGAAATCCTCGCATCCGGACGTCGCGCATCAGGGCTCCGTGGTCAGGGCTCCGTGGACCGACGGCCCCTCAGCCCGCAGCGGAGGTCTCGAGCGCGCCGCGGTAGACCTCGTCGACGTCGAGCGCGCCATCGATCGACGCGAGCCTCGCCCGCTCGCCCGGCCCGGCCTCGTAGAGCGTCCACGAGTCGTCCTCGTTGCGCCGGAAGACCTCGATCCTCCGGTGCGCCTGCGAGACGAGCACGTACTCCTTCAGCGAAGGGATGCGGCGGTAGTGCGCGAACTTCTCTCCCCGGTCGTACGCCTCCGAGGAGTCCGACAGCACCTCGACGAGCACAAGCGGGTTGACCACCGCGTCCTTGTCCTCCGGATCGCGCACAAGCTGGCCGCAGACGACGCTCACGTCCGGGTAGGTCGCGAGGCCCGTCGCGAGCACGCGCACGCGGAGGTCGGACGAGAACACCTCGCAGGGGCGCCGGTGGAGCTGCGCGCCGAGCGTCACCGTCACCCGGGCCGCGAGCCGCGCGTGCTCCGGCGTGCCGCCGGCCATGTCGAAGATCTCGCCGCCGAGAAACTCGTGCTTTGTAGGGCTCGCCTGCTCCTGCTCGAGGTACTCGGCGTAGGGGAAGGAGAGCTTGCGGGCGGGTGCGTTCACGTCATGGCCTCCCGCGGGAGTATGCCACGGGAAGCCCTCCTCCGGCACCGCCCGCTCCCGCCGCGGCGCCACGAGCCCCCGCCGCGGCGCCGGCCCGCCCGATCCTTACCGCCGGCTTACCGCCGGTTGCTCCGCCGCGGCCGGCTCGCCCGCCGGAGCGGCGCGATCAGCGCGAACACCCCGAGCGCCATGACCGACAGCTTCGGCCCCCGCTTCTTCCGGGCGCTCGGCTGCCGCTCGCCCGCGATCGAGCAGTCCTCCGACTCGGCGGAGTCGTCGGAGCCCCCGCTGCAGCCGTCGTCCTCCGCGTAATACTCGTCCTCGGACTCGCTCGTGTCGCCGCTGCAGCCGTCGTCCTCCGCGTAATACTCGTCCTCGGACTCGCTCGTGTCGCCGCTGCAGCCGTCGTCCTCCGCGTAGTACTCGTCCTCGGGCGCAGGCTCGCTCGTGTCGCCGCTGCAGCCGTCGTCCTCGTACTCCTCGTCGTAATAGTCGTCCTCGCCCTGCGGCTCGTAGTCGTCCACGACGACCGTATCGGCGGTGCCGGCGCAGCCGCAGCCCATGTCGGCGACCGGCTCGTCGTCGTAGTGGTCGTCGACGATACCCACACCCGACGAGCCGCCGGTCGTGCTCGATTCGCCGGTGCTCGGCCCGCCGCCCAGGCCCCCGGGTCCGCCCACGCCCGACGAGCCGCTCGCGCCGCCCGCGCCGCCCGCGCCGCCCGCGCCGGTCTCGCTGGAGCACGCATCCAGGCGGACGGCGCCGGCCCTCACGATCGGCGAGACGGACGCACCGGCCCCGAACGTCAGCGGCCAGTCGGCGCCGGCCTGCCCGGCAGCGAGCCGGAGCGAGACGCGGGTGAGCCACACCGACGACGGCGCGAGCCCGGAGAGCCCGACCGCGAGATCGTCGGCGACCGGGCCGCAGCGCAGGAGATCGGGATCCGTCTCGTCCCTCCGGGGCGACTCCGCGCAGTCGAGCGACCCGTCGACCACGCCGAGCGCGGCGCGCGGGCAGCTCGCGGCGACCGCGAGGCTCGACTCCAGCGCGGCCGCGGCCACCGCGGCGCACGCTCCCGGGCCGTCGCCGGCGTCGCCGTACGCGCTCACGCGCGCGAAATAGGCCGCGATCACGCTGTCCACGCTGTCGCTGCCGATGGCGATTCGGCGGCTCAGCGCCTCGTGGCTCGCGCCCTCGACGAGCGCCCCGTGGAGCCCCGCCTGGCCGAGTGCCTCGGCGCGCAGCGCCTCGTAATCGCTGCGCTGCGCGCCCGCGTCCCAGCTCAGCGAGGCCGGCGGGAGCGTCACCGGCGCCGCGCCCGTCAGCGCGCCCCGGCCGTCGCCGAGGAGCCACGCGGTCACGCGCACGTCGCCCTCGCCCGCCCTGGCCAGCGACAGCGGCAGGCGCGGCTCGCCGCCGCCCATGGCGATGCGCAGCGTCCGCGTGATCGCCGGCCCGCCGGGCGCATCGAACCGGGCCGCCGCGAAGCGCATCCCCTGCAGCTCGCCGAGCTGCGCGGCCGTCTCGGAGGAGAGCGCAAGCCCCGCCGACTCCGCCCAGCGCGCGACCGCGACCGCGTCCTCGAGCACCGTCACCTCGAGCGGCTCGAGCGTCGCCTCGTGCGCGAGCTGCCCGACCGTGTGGAACGGGCCCGGCGCGCCCTCCTCCCCGGGGCAGCGCGGGGCGACGCCCTCGGGCGGGAGCACGCGCGGCGCGGTCGCCGCCTCGAGGGCCTCGAACCACGCGTCCGAGCTCACGTCGAGCGCCGCGAGCGGCGGCACCGGCACGACGACCGCCACGGGCCCGCGCGCCCCGTCGAACCGCAGGCTCGTCCAGAGCGTCGTGCGCTCCGGCCCCGCCGCGACGGCGACGCGCTGCTCGACGGACGCCTGTCCGGCGCCGGGCAGCCACGCCCCCGCGGCGAGGACGTCGCCGGGGAACGAGAAGAGGACCGCAGGAACCACAAGCGCAAGCGACCGTCGGGGCATGCGAGGCCGATTGGCAAGCCCCATGCCTTTCATCGTACGCGGCATTCGAGCCCGACTTCCACGCTGTCGCGTCCGGATGAGAACCGCAGTTCACGGCGCCCCGGCGCCACACCGGCGCCCCGCGGCGGGTCACTCCTCGTGGACGATGACGATGTCGTCGGGGTGGAGGTGGCAGAACACCCTGTCGCCGGCGTGCAGCGCGGCCTGGACGGAGCTCTCGTTGGCCACCACCGCCGTGAGCGCGAGCCCGGAGTCGGTCCGGAGCCGCAGCTGGTCGGTGGCGCCCTTGAACAGCTCGTCCTCGACGTGCGCCTCGAAGCAGTTCTCCAGGACGCCGTGCCGCTCCTTGCGGAGCGCGATCTTCTCCGGTCGGATGGAGATGAGCGCGCTCTCGGCCCCGCCCGCGAGGTGCTCGGCGTTGACGAGGAGCTCGATGTCTCCGTCGAGCCGGACCCGCGCGCGCTCGCCGCTCCGCGAGAGGACGGTCGCCCGGAGGATGTTCGCCTGGCCGATGAAGCTCGCGACGAACGTGGTCTTCGGGCGGTGGTAGATCTGCGACGCGTCGCCGAGCTGCTCGATCCGGCCCTTGTTGATCACGGCGATGCGGTCGCTCATGGTGAGCGCCTCTTCCTGGTCGTGGGTCACGAACACGAACGTGATCCCGAGCTTCTTCTGGAGCTCCTTGAGCTCCACCTGCATGGCGTGCCGGAGCTTCGCGTCGAGCGCGGAGAGGGGCTCGTCGAGGAGCAGCACCTTCGGGCGGCAGACGATGGCCCGCGCGAGCGCGACCCGCTGCCGCTGCCCGCCGGAGAGCTGCGACGGCTTGCGCTGCTCCATGCCCCCGAGCGACACCATCGCGACCGCGGCGCGGACCCGCTCGGCCAGCTCTTGCTTCGGGACCTTCTTCATCCGCAAGCCGAAGCTGATGTTCTCCTGCACGGTCATGTGAGGAAACAGCGCGTAGCTCTGGAACACCTGGTTGACGTCCCGCCGGTAGGGCGGCTCGTGCGTGACGTCCTTCCCGTCGAGCAGGACGGCGCCGCTCGTCGGCGTCTCGAAGCCCGAGATCATCCGGAGCAGCGTCGTCTTCCCGCACCCCGAGGGGCCGAGGAGGGTGATGAACTCGCCCGCCTCGATCTGGAGCTCGACCTCGCTCACGGCGTGGAAGCTGCCGAATCGCTTGGTGACCGCGCGGAGCTCGACCATCACGTCCATCGATTCACCTCGAGGAACAAGGAGGACGACTCGGCGGCGCCGGAGACCGAACGAGGTTCACCGAAGACCCGCAACGAAATCATCACCGTGCTCATCACGCTTCCTGCTCCTTGCGCAGGCCGAGCAGGAAAACCAGAGAAAACAGGAGCAGCAGCGCCATCCCGAGCGCGGCGCCGAACGGCCAGTCGCGCGCCTGCCCGAACTGGTTCTGGATGACATTGCCGACCATGGGCACGCGCGACCCGCCCATGAGATCCGTGATCGCGAACATCCCGAGCGCCGGGATGAACACGAGCAGGACGCCCGCGAGGATCCCCGGGCGCGTGAGCGGGACGATGACGTGCGAGAAGGCGGACACGGGCCCTGCGCCCAGATCGAACGCCGCCTCGATGAGCGCGTTGTCGAGCTTCTCGACGCTCCCGTAAATCGGCAGGATCATGAACGGCAAATAAGAATAGACGAGCCCGATGACCACCGCCGTCGGCGTGTACATGATGTCGAGCGGCGCCGAGATGATCTGCAGGTAGAGCAAGAGCCCGTTGAGGAGCCCCTCCGACTTGAGGATCGACATCCACGCATACGTCCGGATGAGGAAGCTGGTCCAGAACGGCACCATCACCAGCATGAGCAGCCTGTTCCGGACGCCCTCCCGGGACCGCCCGATGAAGTACGCCACCGGATAGCCCGCCACGAGGCAGATCACCGTCGTGATGGCGGCATACTTCATCGAGCTTACGAGGATCTTGAGGTAGGTCGCGTCGAAGACCCGCGCGTAGCTCGACAGCGAGAGCTCGAAGACCACCTGCCCGAGCTCGTCCCGCTCGCAGAAGCTGTAGACGAGCATGATCGCGGTGGGCGCCACGACGAAGGCGAACAGCCAGAGCAACAGCGGGGCGAGCAGCAGCCACCCGCGGACCCCCGGCCTGCGCCGCGGGCCCTGGAGCTCGATGACCTGCCCGGTGGCCGTGTTCATGACGCCCCGCCGCTCACTGCGATGCCTTGAGGTCCGTCACCAGCTTGTCCACGTCCGCCGCCGCCTTCCCGATGTCGTGGAAGGTCTCCATCCCCGCGAGGGGCGGGTAGCTCGCCGGGTTGGCGAGCTGCTCGGGCGTGAGCAGCTTGCGCGCCTCCGCGTTCGGGTTCGTGTAGGGGAACTTGTCCGAGATGAGCTTGCTGACCTCCGGACGGAGGATGTAGTTCATGAACATCTCCGCGCCGATCTTGTTCTCGGCGTTCTCGGGGATCGCCAGGCTGTCGATCGCCTTGTGCGTCCCCTCGGTCGGCAGGATGAACTGGAACTTGTTCCTGTCCTCCTGGTAGAGCAAAGCCGCCTCCCCGCTCCAAATGACGCCGATGTCGACGTCGCCGTTGAGCAGCGCCGTCTTCGGGCTGTCGGAGTCGAACACCTTCACGAGCTTGATCCACTCCGCCAGGGTCGGCTTGACCTTCGCGAGGTTCTCCGGCGTCACATCGTTGGCGTTCATCCCCATCGTCACCATCACCCAGGACACGATCTCGCGGGCGTCGTTCAGGGCCACGATGCGCCCCTTGTACTTCGGCTGGAACACGTCCTTGAAGCCCTTCACGGGCTCCTTCACCTTCTCGGTGTTGACGACGATGCCGACCGTCGTGCCCATCCATGGGACCGTGTACTTGAGCTCCGGATCGTGCGGCTGGTTCCTGAACGCGGGCGCGATGTTCTTCAGGTTCGGGATGCGCGCCTGATCGAGCGGCTTCAGCTTCTTCTGCTTGACGAGCGCCTCGATCGCGTACTCCGAAGGCTGGATGAGGTCGTACCGGGTGCTCCCCGCGAGGAGCTTCGACAGCATCTCCTCGTTCGAGGCGTAGGTCTCGTAGTTGACCTTGATCCCCGTCTCCTTCGTGAAGCCGTCCAGGATCTCCTGCGGGATGTACTCGGACCACCCGAAGAGGTTGAGCTCGCCGCCGGCCTTCGGCTCGGGCGCGCTGCCCGAGCCGGTCGCCTGGGGCGCCGGGCCCTCCTTCTTCCCGCAGCCGAGCAGGGCCACGAGGGGGACGAACATCAGGATGAGGAGCGCTGAGATGCGTTTCATTGGCCTGTTCCTTGTCTTGCCTGCGCCGGCGCAGGCGCTCGCGCCGCGCGTCGGTCCCCTTCAGCTCTCGTCGGGGAGCCGCCTCGCGGTGCCCTTCAGCGACTCGGCGACAACGACGAGCATCGCGGTCGCGACGATGAACACGGTCGAGATCGTGTTCAGCATCGGGTTCAAACCGACCTTCGCCATGCCGAACACCTTGATCGGCAAGGTCTCGGACTTGGGCCCGCGCGTGAAATACGTGACGATGAGCTCGTCCATCGACAGCGTGAACGACATCAGCGCACCGGAGATGATCGCGGGCAGAAGGTAAGGCACCATGATGAGGAAGAACGCCTCGAGCGGCGTCGCCCCGAGGTCCAGGGCGGCCTCCTCGAGGGACGGGTCGAGCCCCGCGAGCCGCGCCTGGACGGCGATGAGCACGAACGGGAAACAGAAGGTGACGTGCGAGATGATGACCGTCGTGAAGCCGAGCTCGAGCTCCACCGTCTTGAAGAAGATGAGCAGGCTGATCCCCATGATGATCTCCGGGATGATCATGGGAATGAAGATCAGCGCGGTGATCGACCGGAGCGCGGGGAACCTGTACCGGTAGAGCAGGAAGGCGCCCGCCGTGCCGAGGACGACCGAGAACGCGGTGGTGATCGCGGCGATGATCACGCTGTTGCTCAGCGACTCGATGAGCGGCGACCGGCGCTCGTCCCCGAGGTGCGCGACGAGCTCGTCAAAGAGCTGCCCATACCACTTGAAGGTGAACCCCTCCCACACCACGCTCATCCTCGAGTCGTTGAACGAGTAGACGACGAGGAGCAGGATCGGGAGATACAGGTAAATGAGCACGAGCCCGCTCCAGCCGCAGAGGAGCAGATTCGACAGCTTGATGCCCGACATCGTCCGGAGTCGCATGCGGCGGCCTCGCAATCTTACAGGATCGCTGCGCGAGCGTATCGCTTGAGGAACGCCGGTTGCAACACATTGCCGGGTGAAGGGGAAGGGGCGGACACGGCGGAGGTGAACGCGGCCACCCTGGCTGTCGTTCTTCGTGACCTCCGCGGCGCGAGGGCGGGCCCGCGGCGCGTGGTCAGCGCAGGCGACGTTGTCGCGCGTCGGCGGGCCCGGCCGCGGCCGCGGCCGCGGCACGTCGACCGTGCCCGCGCGGCGCATCCTTCCGGACAAGCCCTTGACACCGCACTCTCCTCCGCTTACCGGCCCTGCATGACTGGGTTGTCGCGCCGCCTTTCAGGTGAGGTCCCGTGAACACTCCCCGCATCTGGACGATCGAAGAGGCGAACGCGCTCGTCCCGGAGCTCTCGTCGCTGATCCGCCGGCAGCTCGCCCTGGCGAGCGATATCGAGCGCAGCTGGCAGGAGCTCGTGCACGCCGTGCAGAGCCCGGCGGTCACGCCCGACCAGCTCATCGAGCTGGCGCGCAGCGGCAGCGAGCAGGCGCGGGCGCGCGAGCGCGCGCTCTCGGAGAAGATCGCGGCGTACGAGTCCGGGTGGCAGGAGGTCGAGGAGCTCGGGGTCGTCGTGAAGGACCAGCGGATCGGGCTCTGCGACTTCTATGGCCGCCTCGGCGACGCCCTCGTCTGGCTCTGCTGGCGCTACGGTGAGCCGGCGGTCGACCACTACCACGGGCTCGAGGCCGGCTACGCCGGGCGCAGGCCGATCACCGCCGCCACGCGCCGGCAGCTGCTCAACTGATGGGGCCCCGGTGATCGATCGGCAGAGAGCAGCCCGGGCGATCGAGGAGTTCCTCCGCGCCCTCGGGCGCGACGTCGAGGGGGAGCTCGCGGGCACGGGCGAGCGCGTCGCCGACGCATGGGCCGACGATCTGATCGAGGGCGAGGCCATCGACGTGGCCGCGGTGCTCCGCGAGGGCGCCATGGAGACGGGCCCCTTCGAGCGCGGCCTCGTCGTCGCGCGCGATCTCTCGGTGACCACGATGTGCCCGCACCACCTGCTGCCGGGGCACGGCACCGGGATCGTCGCCTACCTGCCGGGCGCGCGGGTCGCCGGCATCGGCACGATCGCGCACGTGCTCGACGCGCTCGCGCGACGGCTGACCCTGCAGGAGCGCATCGGCGGGCAGCTCGTCGAGCTGCTCGTCGCCGAGCTCGGCGCGCGCGGCGCGCTGTGCAAGCTCACGCTGACCCACACCTGCCTCATCGCCCGCGGCGAGCGCAAGGCCGGCGCCCTCATCGAGACCGTCGCGGTCGCCGGCGCGTTCGCCGATCCCGGCCCGGAGCGCGATCTCGCCCTCGCCGCCGCGCTCTCCGGGGGGCGGGCGTGAGCGGCGTCGCGGTCGTCACGGGGCCGAGCCGCGGCATCGGCCGCGCGACGGCGCTCGCGTTCGCGCGCCGCGGCCTGTCCGTCGCGCTGCTCGGCCGCCCGAGCCCGCGCCTCGACGCGGTCACCGACCAGGTCCGCCGGCTCGACGTCGCCGCGCTGCCGGTCCCCTGCGACGTCGCCTCCGAGGAGCAGGTGGCGCGCGCCTCCGCCGAGGTCGTGGCGTGGCTCGGCGCGCCCCGCGTCGTCGTGAACAACGCGGGCGTCGTGCGCCGCGGGACGCGGGTCCACGAGACCACGCCCGCCGCCTGGGACGAGGTGATCGCCGTCAACCTGCGCGGCCCCTTCCTCGTCGCGCGCGCCTTCCTCCCGGCCATGCTGGCGCAGGGCCGCGGCCGGCTCGTCCACGTCGGCAGCATCTCCTCGACCCTCGCGTCCCCGGGCAACGCCTCGTACGCCGCCTCCAAGTGGGGCCTCGTCGGCCTCTCGAAGAGCCTGGCCGAGGAGCTGCGCGGGACGGGGCTCCAGTCCATCGCCGTGCTCCCCGGCTCGGTCGACACCGACATGCTCGCCGGGAGCGGCTTCCCCCCGCAGATGAGCGCCGACGACGTGGCGCAGCTCATCGTGTACGCCGCGCTCGACGCCCCCGACGCCGTGACCGGCTCGGCGCTCGAGATGTTCGGCTGACGAGGCTCGGCCGAGCAGGCTCGGCTGGCGTGCCCCGGCGTCGTCGATCCCCCGCCGACCGCGCGCGGCCCGGCCTGCCCGCCGAGACCGATGTACGTGGGGCCGCCACACCCGTTCCCCCCTGGCGTGCTAGCCTACGACTTGTGGAAACGACGCCTCCGCGACCGGGCGACCTCAACGCGGCCTTGCTCGATCTCCCGCTGTTCCCGCTGCCGCAGACGGTGCTCTTTCCCGGCGCCCTCCTGCCGCTCCACATTTTCGAGCCGCGCTATCGGGCGCTCGTGCGCGACGCGCTCGAGACGCACCGCATCCTCTCGGTCGTCCTCATCACGGACCCCCGGGCGGTCGACGCGCACGGCCACCCGGCGATCGCGGGGGTGGCCGGCGCGGGCGAGATCATCGATCACGCCGATCTGCCGGGGGGCCGCTACAACATCGTGCTGCGGGGCCGCGCCCGCGTCCGCCTGGCCGAGCGCCCGTTCGTGCCGCCGTACCGCGCGGCCGTTGCGACCGTCCTCGAGGACGAGCCCGGGGAGGTCTCGGCCCAGGATCACGCCGCGCTCATCTCCACCGCGGCCTCGTTCTCTTCGCTCGTCCGCGAGCGGGACCGCAATTTCGAGTTCCGGCTGCCGCGCGACGCGGCCACCTCGCTCATCGCGGACCTCTGCGCCCACCACCTGATCCTCGACGCCCGGGAGCGGCAGGCGGTGCTGGAGACCCTCGACGTCGTCGCGCGGGTGCGCCGGGTGACCGAGGCGCTCGCGCTCCAGCAGCTCGCGCTCGCCTCGGCGGCGCGCGACGTCAACTAGCGCCTCGCGTCGCGACCGGGGGCCGGCGCGGATGGGCCCGATTGCGCGCCGCCGGAGCGCCATACCTGAACACGAGTCCAGAAGCGGCTCCGGAGCGGGGTGCGGTCGTCCCAAGATAGAGTAGGCTGCGCCGCCTATGGCGACCTCTCGTTCAACGGAACCTTCAGCCCCGATCATCGTCAAGCACCCGGGGTGTCCCCAGTGGGGACTCGGATACCTCGTCGAGGAGCGCGACGAAAAGCGCTTCTACGATTTCGAAGACGGCCACAATCACTCCATCGCCAAGGCTTTCTGGTCGAAGCTCGAGCCGGTGCAGCTCGGCGACGACGAGGCGAACGCGCTCGAGGCCAGGATCCGCGGGCTCCGCGACCGGCCGTCGTCCGCCGCCAGGAAGCAGCGCGCGCGCGTTGTCGCGCCGCCGCTCACGAGCTTCGACGAGCAGGTCACGAGCTTCGAGTCGCAGTTCGAGGGCGGGTTCGGGGGCCCGCACTTCGTCGCCGAGGAGCGCGGCGCCGTCGGGGCCCACGCGCCCGAGGGCGGGAAGAAGAAGAGCAAGGCCTTCAAGCAGGGCGCCATCGAGACCGCCCGCGCGCTCCTCAGCAAGGGCGAGCTCGAGGCGCTCCTCGCGGCGGGCAACCTCACCGATTTCATGGAGCGGATCACCAAGGTCCACAAGGCGGCGACCGGCCTCCTGCACCCGCTCGGCGACCTCATCCCCTTCAACAAGATGCCGGCCGAGCACCACCGCGCCTATGCCGAGGCGGTCGTCGATCTCCTCTATGGCGCGGACGACTACGCCGCGCGCTTCGACCGGTTCGCCGGCGTGCTCGCGGCGGCCAAGGTCGTCACGTGGCCGCTCGCGACGATCCTGAGCGCGCTCGTCTACCCGGGCGAGCACGTCTTCGTGAAGCCCTCCTTCTTCGAGAAGCAGGCCGTCGTGCTCGGCTTCAACCTCGCCTACGATCGCGTGCCGAGCGCCGAGGGCTATGCCCGGATGCAGTCGCTCGCGCGCGACCTCGAGCGGCGCCTGCGCGAGCGCAGCCTCGCCCCGCGCGATCTGATGGACGTCTACGCGTTCCTCTGGCGCACGATCTCCCCGCCCAAGCAGTCCGCGAAGTCCTGACATCCCGCGTCAGCCCGCCCTGCGCGACGGCGCGCCGGGCGGCGCTCGAGGGATCTCGACGCGCGGCCGCGGCGCGCCTATGCGACGACCACGAGAGGGCCTCGCAGCGAGCAGCCGCGCGCTGCCTCCGCGGCGGCCCGAGGAGGGTCTCGCATGAAGGCAGCCGTGCTCGAAGCCGTGAAGAAGATCGTCGTACGCAACGACGTCGCGCCGCCGCAGATCGGCCCGCGCGACGTCCTCGTCCGGGCCAAGGCGTGCGGCATCTGCGGGACCGACGTGCACATCTGGGAGGGCGATTTCTTCCCGACGTTCCCGCTGATCCCGGGGCACGAGCTCGCCGGCGAGGTGGCCGCCGTGGGCGACGAGGTCGAGGGCCTCCGGCCCGGCGATCGGGTGATGGTCGACCCGACCGTGACCTGCGAGGAGTGCCATTTCTGCATGATCAACCGGCAGAACCACTGCCTGAAGTGGAACGCCGTGGGCGTGACCCGCGACGGCGGCTTCGCCGAGCTCGTCCGGGTGCCCGCGAAGAACTGTTATCGCTTCGAGCGCGTCTCGTTCGCCGAGGCGGCGTTCTGCGAGCCGCTCGCGTGCGTCGTCTTCGGCCAGGATCGCGCGCGCATCGAGATCGGCTCGGAGGTCCTGGTCCTCGGCGCCGGCCCGATCGGCCAGCTCCACCTCCAGGCGAGCCGCGCGAATGGCGCGGCCGCCGTCACCGTGGTCGACGTCGTCGAGTCGAAGCTCGATCTGGCGCGCCAGCACGGCGCGACCGAGGTGGTCCTCGCCGACAACGCGCTCGCGGCGAAGCTCAAGAAGATCGCGCCCTACGGCTTCGACGTCGTGATCGACGCGACCGGCATCGCGCGGGTCCTCGGCGACTCGCTCCAGTACGTCAAGAATGGCGGCCGGTACCTCGTGTTCGGCGTGTGTGGGCCGCACGACAAGGTCGAGATCTCGCCGTTCGAGCTGTACCGGCGCGATCTCGAGATCATCGGCAGCTTCGCGATCAGGAGGACGTACGACCGGGCATTCAAGCTGATGGAGCGCGGGGCCGTCGACGTGAAGCGGCTCCTCTCCGAGGCGATGCCCGTCGAGGAGCTCCAGCGCGGGCTGGAGATGATGAAGAAGGGCACCGCGCCCATGAAGCTCCAGGTCGTGTTCTAGCCGCTCACTTTCACTTTACGAAAAAGGACGCTCTTCATGGCCATCGTGATCGGAATCGACGTCGGGACCAGCGGCCTCAAGGCCATCGCAGTCGAAACGGAGCGCGGCGCGGCGGTCGCGTCGGCGCACCGCGAATATCCGCTCTCCACGCCGCACGCCGGGTGGGCCGAGCAGGATCCCGAGGACTTCGCCGCGGCGGCGCTGAGCGCCCTCGGCGAGCTCGCCCGCGCCCTCGGCCCGCGCCGGGACGAGGTGCGCGCGATCGGGCTGACGGGGCAGATGCACTCGGCGGTCTTGCTGGACGAGCAGCAGGCCGTCATCCGGCCGGCGATCCTGTGGTGCGACACGCGCACCACGGCCGAGTGCGAGGCGATCCGCGCGAACCCGAAGGTCGGCGACGCGGGGCTCGCGCGCCTCGTCGGCAACCGCGCGCTCGAGGGGTTCACGCTGCCGAAGCTGCTCTGGCTCCGGGAGCACGAGCCCGAGGCGTTCGCCCGCGTGCGCGCGGTGCTGATGCCGAAGGATTTCGTGGGCTTGCGGCTGACGGGCGAGCTCGGGACGGACGACAGCGACGCGAGCGGCACGCTGGCGTTCTCGCCGGGGGATCGCTCCTTCAGCGCCGAGCTCCTCGGGGCGGTCGGGGTCCCGCGCGCGGTGTTCCCGCGGTCCGCGCCCTCGAACGCGCCGCTCGGCCAGCTCACGTCCGAGGTCGCGACCGCGACGGGCCTGCCGGCGGGCACGCTCGTCGTGCGGGGCGCCGCGGACAACGCGGCGGGCGCGGTGGGGCTCGGCATCGTGCGCAGCGGCCGGGCGATGGCGTCGGTCGGCACGAGCGGCGTGATCCTCGCGCACACCGACTCCTGGATCGTGGAGCCCGAGATGCGGCTCCACAGCTTCTGCCACGCGGTCCCGGGCCGGTTCTATCTGATGGGGGTGATGCTCGCCGCCGGCGGCGCGCTGCGCTGGTACCGCGACGTCCTCGGCGACGGGGAGCGCATGGCGGCCGAGATCCGCAAGGTCGATCCGTACGAGATCATCGCCGACACGGCGTCGACGGCGCGCCCCGGCGCGGGCGGCGTCGTCTTCCTGCCGTACCTGATGGGCGAGCGCACGCCGCACAACGACGCGGCGGCGCGCGGCGCGTTCGTGGGGCTGAGCGCCCGGACGACGAAGGCCGACGTCTCGCGCGCGGTGCTGGAGGGCATCACGTTCGGGCTGGCGGACTCGCTGGATCTGATGCGCGGCGTGGGGCAGACGAACGGCGCGGCGGCGGTCACGATCGACGAGATCCGGCTGACCGGCGGCGGGGCGCGCAGCGCGTTCTGGCGCCAGCTGATGGCCGACGTCTTCGAGGCGCCGGTGGCGATCACCACGTCGACCGAGGGGCCGGCCTACGGCGCGGCGCTCCTCGGCGCGGCGGGCGCGGGGCTGTTCTCGTCGGTCGAGGAGGCGGCGGACGCGTTCGTCCATGTCGTCTCGCGCGTCGCGCCGGATCCGGCGCGCGCGGCGCGGTACCGGGAGATCCACGCGGTGTACCGGGGGCTCTACAACGACCTGCGCGGGCGGTTCCGGGAGCTCGGGAAGCTCGCTTGATCGGGTGAAGGGAGCCGGGGCGCCACGGCGCCCGCTCCGGGCGCCCACCGTTCACTCGACTCATCAGACAGCGCGCGGTGGTGCTGCCATTCGAACATGAAGGCCGGAAGGCGGGAAGAAGCTCCCAAGGCTCTTACCGACTTCCCGTCTTCATGTGAAACCGCTCTGGGCCAATGACAGCACCGCCCAGCGCGCCAGGCCTACGCCGCCCGCACCCACCCCCGCGCCGTCTCCTCGAAATGCTCGGCGCTCGCGATCCCGAAGACGCTGCTGTCCGGCTGCCAGAAGTTCCGCTCGATCTCGATCTTCCGCCCGTCGATGCGGATCACGTTGAACGCGTTCTGCTCGCCGCGCCCGCGCGTCGAGGTCGCCGTGCCGGCCTGGATGATGAGCGACGAGTGGCCGCCGGCCTCGAACCGCTCCGCCGAGTGCCCCGTATGGCTCAGGTGCAGATGACCGGACAGGATGACGTCGACGCCGCAGCCCGCGATCGCCGCCATCGCCTGCCTCGCGCGCCCGACGATCGCATGCCGCGAGCTCTCGGGCAGATCGAACGGATGATGCGTGACCACGATCTTCGCGATCTCGGGGCCGAGATCGCACAGCCTCGCCTTGATCCCCTGGATCTGGTGTTCGTTGATGCGCCCGTCCTTGATCGTCAGCGAGCGCGCGGTGTTGATGCCCAGGACGGCGAGCTCGGCGTCGAGGTGGAACGGCGAGAGGTCGTCCGTGATGTGGCTCCGGTACCTGTCCAGCGGGCGAAAGAACCTGTCGAACAGGTTGTAGAGCGGGACATCATGGTTGCCCGGCACCACGATCTGCGGCGAGGGCAGCGCGTCGAGGAAGGCGCGCGCCTCGACGAACTCGGCGCTGCGCGCCCGCTGGGTCAGATCGCCCGAGATCACGACCACGTGCGGCTCGAGCCCCCCTATCCTCTGGATCAGCGGGCGGAGGATGTCCTTGTTGACTCGGCCGAAGTGCAGATCCGACAGGTGCACGAGCGTGCGCATGATGCATCATCCCCCCAGCGCGGTGGCGTGCTCCGATGAGCCCTCCTGCCGTCGTGGGCCCGAGCTGACGTCGGACGACAGGGGCACGATGACGCTGAGCGCTTCAGGCCGCGTGCGATAGCACAGCGGCGGCGTCATCCTGAGGATCTCGCCGTCCGCGGCCACGTGGAGGCGGCGCCGATGCGGCGCCTCCACCCGGAGCTCCGTCGTGCGCAAGATGCTGAAATCGCTCGCCTTATAGATGCGCCCGGCGAGGGCGCTGGCGATGAGCTTGACCCTGGAGAGGCGGCTGTCCGCGTGCGCGACGCACACGCCGAGCTCGCCCGAGCTCGGCGGGCGCTGGCGGGCGAGATCGACGTCGCCGAGCTTGAAGTCGTTGTTCGCCACGAACACGAACGGCGTGTCCAGCTGGAGCTCCTGCCCGTCCAGGAGGAGCCGGAGACGGACGCCCTCGTGCCGCCGGATCCCCGAGGCGGTCGCCAGCGCAAGGGCGAACCACTTGTTCAGCCCGCTCCGCTTCCGGAGCGCCTCGCGCTCGCGCACGATGCTCGGGTAGATGCCCAGCGTCGAGTTGTTCACGAACACCCGTCCGTTGACCTCGCCCAGGTCGACCCGGACGCGCCGCCCCTCGACAAGCGTGCGCACGGCGCCCTCGAGGGTCAGCGGAACGCCGAGGTACTTGGCGAAATGGTTCACCGTCCCGAGCGGCAAGACCCCCATCGTCTTGTCGGTGTCGGCGATCGCGGCGGCGACCGTGTTCATCGTGCCGTCGCCGCCGCCCGCCACGACGAGATCGTGAGGCCCCCGCGCCGCGCGGCGGGCGAGCTCCCCCATGTGCTGGCCCTTCTCGGCGCACAGCATCTCGGCGTCGAAGCCGCTCTCTTTCAGGAGCTCCGCGAGCCGCACGCGCTGCTCCGCCGCGCGGTTCGACCGGGAAGAGAAGTTCAACAGGACAGCCATGGATCGACGCATCACCACCGTATCTCCAGCAAAAGGGCCGCCGCTCGCGCGGCCGGCAGGGGTCACCTCGCGAGCGGGGCGAGGCGGCGGAGCAGCTGCGCCGCGAGCTCGGCGCGGTAGACGAGGCCCTGGAGCAGGTGGGCGACGACGTTGTCCTTCGCCGCCCGGGTGGCGCGCGCCGGGCGCGCCGCGAACCACGCGAGCTCGCACGCCGCCGCCTCGACGAGGGGCCGGCGCGTCGAGAGCCAGCGCGCGCACCACGCGGCGAGGAGCGTGTCGCCCTCCGCCGCGGCGACGTACTGGATCAGCTCGACAAGGTCGACGCCGTGGCGCATCCCGAGGAGCGTCCCGCGGTAGGACTTCTCGGTGCTCAGCAGGTGATCGGCGATGTGATTGCGCAGCACCGAGAAGGCCTGGCCCACCGCGCTCCCACCCACGCTGACGGGCAGCCCGCGCTCGCCGAGGAGCGAGGGGAGCTCCGACAGCACGGCCTCCGCGTGGGCCGAGATCGCCCGCAGGGCGTGCGCCGGCGGCACATCGCCGAGTCGCTGCGCCTCGACAAGCGGATGCGCCTTCGCCGAGCGCTCCGTCTGGAACAGCTCGCGGACGAGGGTCGCGAGGAACGCGCGCCCCCTCGGGCTCTCCTCCTGCGGTCCGGACTCGTCGCTCTCCACGCGGCTCTCGCCGTCCGATGCCTCATTGCTCCGAAGTTCCTGCATGTTCGTCCCCTCTCCCCTCCTCACGCCGAGGTCAGGACCCGCTCGCGGCGCGCCGCGCGCCTGTCCCGGTCCGCCGCGAGGTCGTCTTGCGCGAGGCCCCTGCCCCGCTGCGGCGCGCCGTGCCCTGCGTCGCGCGGGCGCGGCGGCTCGTCGTCGTGCGCGAGGCGCTGCCCGCGCGCGCGCCGGGCGCGGCGCTCTTCTTCGTCGCGCTCGTCGCGCGCTTCTTCGTCGCGCTCTTCGCGCTCGCGCTCCTCGGCGCCTTCTTCGCGGCCGTCCCCCGCCCGGCGCTCGCCGCGGCGTTCCGCTTGCGGGTCGCGGCCGCCTTCTTCGCCGCCGCGCTCCTCGCGGCAGCCGGCCGCGCCCTGGACGCCGCGCCGCCCTTGCGGCCTCCCTTCTTCGCCGGCTCCTTGTTCACCGGTTTGCCCACCCCCGAGCCCGACTTCTTCCCTCCGCCGGTCATCTTGTTGACGGTCGCCCAGGCCCGCCGCTCGGCCTCCTCTTCCGGCACGCCGCGCTTCTCGTACCCCTCCTCGATGTGCTCGGCCTGTCGCTTCTGCTTGCCTGTGTAGCTGGATTTGTCGCCTCTCGGCATGGTCTCCTCCTTGCGAGCTCGCGCCTCCGCGCGGTTCCGCTTCTCCGCTGGAAGCCCCGGCTCGCCCTGTCGTGAGAAGAAGACAAGACCGTGCCTGTGGCTCGGATCCATCGAATCGCGGTGTCTGCCCGATGGCGGAGCAACCGCTGTGCCGTCCGGGGGAGCCGCGACGTCCCCTGACGCGCGTCCGGATTTCCCGTCGGTTGCGGCGCTGGCGTCGCGCTGGTCGGAAGATCACGGGGCGCGATCGTGGCAATCGGCCCCGGATGATGAGGAACGCCTCAATCGTGTCGCGCGGGGAGCGCGGCCGGGCGAGCGCTCAGAGGGACTCGAGATAGGCGACGAGATCGTCGACCTGCGCCGGGGTCAGACCGGAGACGTCGCCGTGATCGTCGCCTCCGCACGCGGGATCGAAGCGATCGTGGAGCGTCGCGGCGCAGCCGTCGTGCATGAACGGGGCGCGCCCGGAGATGCCGATGAGCGAGGGCACCTGCAGGAGCTCGCCGGTCCCGACATCCTCGTTCCGGTTGTTGGTGAGCATCGGGCCGCTGTGGCAGTCGGCGCAGGCCACCTTCTTGTCATGGAAGAGCGCCGCGCCGCGCGACACGGCGGCCTCGTCCTCGGGCGGCGACGCCGGGAAGGCGGGCAGGCTGTCGATGTAACGGGCCATCAGGTCGAGCCGCCGGGCGCCGGGCTTCGGGCCGCCCATGCGGGAGACGAACACCTCCCCCATCAGGCCCGCGAGATCCTGCATGTCGCCGCTCCAGTGGAGGGGCGCTGTCTGCAGGATGCCGCCGCCCATGGCCTGCGTCCGCCGCAGGCCCACGGGATCGAAGTTCCACGTCTGCCCGTCCTCGTGTCCCTCGGGGTGGCACGACGCGCACGCGACGGCGCTGAAGCCGTTCGGCGGGCGATGGAACATCTCATGACCTGTGTCTCTCACGCTCTCGCCCGGCAGCGCGATGGTGCGCCCGCCGAGCACCTCCAGGGCGGCCGGCTCGCGCAGCTGCACGACGACGGCGCCCCGGCCGTCGAAGGCCACGGCGATCGGCTGCCCGCTCAGCGGCTGCGAGGTGACCTCGGGATTGCAGTTGGCTGTCGCGGAGCTGTTCGTCATGTCGCCGACCGTCGTGGTCACGACAACGTTGTTGCCGGCGCCCACGACGGCGAGGCGCGCGCCGTCGGGCGCGACAGCGATGTCGACCGGCAGCGAGACGCCCGGGATCGCGGCCGCAGGCGGCGCGGTGGCCGGTGAGTCGGGAGCGTCCGCCGGGTCGATCCTGCTGATCGTGCCGTGCACGATGTTCCCATCGCAGTCGGCCGCCTGGTAATAACCGCCCGGCGCGAGGGTGACCTGTGACGACATCGCGCGCTGGTGCACCATCATCGCGCCGCCGCCTGGGCGCGGCGTCATGCGCCAGGCCACGGAAGGCGCGTAGTCCGAGGAGCGGAACCCGGTCGAGCGGAAGGCGGGGAGCGCGCGGCGCGAGAGCACCTCGCCGTCCGGGCCCACGACCAGCGTCTCGGCGGACTTGAAGCGGCTGACGAGGAGCCGGTCGCCGTCGACCACGACGTCGCGCAGATCGGCGGCGGGGCGGAGCTTCCGGATGGCGGGGCCGCCGGAGGCCGGGAGCGTCACGAGCTCACCGCCGGCGCAGGCGACGTGGATGGCGTCGAGGGAGGCGTCGAAGGCGACCCCGCGGGGCGCGCGGCAGACCTCCCTGCGCGCGACGACCGACCGCGCCTCGATATCGACGGTCGCCACGGCCCCGGCGCGCCGGAGCGCCACGTGGACCTGGCCGCTCGCGTCCTCGACGAGCCGCCCCGGCTCGTCGCCGCGCTCCAGCGCGACCGCCGCCACCTCGCCGCCGTCGAGATCGACGATCCAGACGCGGTCGCGGTCGGCGTCCGCCGCCACCGCCGTGCGGCCGTCGCGGGCGATGAGCAGCGTCCCGCCGCTGATGGCCGGCGGCGGGACCTCCGTCACCGTGATCCGCGGATCAGAGCCCTCGATACCGAGGCCGGGCATCGGTGCGGGCCCCTCCGACCCGCAGGCCCCGAGGAAGGACGAGAAAACGCTCGTGGACACGAGCCCTACCAGGACAAGAGAACGAGAAAGTGGCTGACGCATGAGTTCCTCCGTTCGTCGCGCGCGCGAGCTCAGCAAGAAGGATTCCATGGAAATGTCGAGATCTGGACGATGGTTAGCGGCGCGCGGCGGCCGGAGGCCGGAGAGGGAGAGGTGTTCTCGGGGGTGGTGTGAACGAAGGCGCGCGCTGCGTGGCGGGCGGCGGGCGATCCGAGTACGACCCGGCGGTGTCGGGAGCAGCGGCGCGCGCTCCCGGCGGAGGGCGCTCTCGGTTCAGACCGGCGTGTCGTCGCCTTCGAGCGGATCCTCCTCGTCCGGCGGCGTGCCGGCGGCGCCGCCGTCGCCGGCGGTGCCGTCCCCGGTGCCGCCCCCGACGGACGTCCCGGTGGTCTTCTTCCGGATCTTGCGGCTGAACAGCCTCCGGGTCGCGATGGGCACGAGCCGCGGAAGGGTCGGATCCTGCTCGTTGGCGCGCTCGAGCACCCGCACGATCGGCTCGAGCAGGCTCAGGTTGATACCGTCGGTCCGGTCGAGGTCGCCGCTCGTGACCTTCTGTCCTGCGGGCCGCGCGGCCGCGGTCTTCGCCACCTGGGTCAGCTCCTCGGCGGCCTCGTCGAGGCGCTCGACGTAGTCCTGGTCGACCAGCTTCGCGGCCGGAGCTTCGAGCGTCGGGTCGTTGTCGTCTGCCTCTTCGGGAAGAGAGGTAGGTTTGGCCCTGACCCAAGGCCAGGTGCGTGCGGAAAGGGACGTCCAGGGGATCGCACGTTTTGGTCATCGAGCCGGCCAGCGCCTGCGGGAGCATGTCTCTTGACTACGACGGCGCGGCGCGTGTCGCGCGGCGCCGCGCCGCCGGCATCGAGGCGGAGGCCGTCGTCACGCCGCGAGGAGCCATCGTCATCCGAGGCGGAGCTCGCCGTCATTCGGCCGGGAGTCGTCGTGCTACGGGCTGGAGCCATCGTCGTACGGGCTCGGGCCGTCGTCATCAATCATGCTCAGCGAAAACATTCGTCGTCAACAATCATTGCTCCAAAACTTGCCACCTTGAGCCAGCGCGTACTGCTCAATAAACTGGCTCTTTTCTGGGACGGGATGCTTCGATCACGCCATCGGGCAGCCGTTACGCCTCGCCGGGCAGCCGCTCCGCCCCGCCGGCAGTCCGTAGCGTGTCGTCACGCGCGCGGAGGCGGAGGGAGATCGCGACCCCCCGCCGTCCGCGGCAGGTCGCTGTCAGCGGTAGCCGCCGAATCCCATCTCGTGCTCGATCTTGACCAGCTTGTTGTACAGGCCGATCACGAGCAGGGACGGCACCCACTGGCCGACGAAGTTCGCGATCTGCTTCTTGCCGGCCAGCATGAAGCCGGCCGAGGCCAGCATCGAGCCGATCGCCAGCCCGAGGTAAGCGCCGGACGGGACCCTGCCGGTCCTCTCCTCGATCTTCGTCGTGACCTTGCCCTCTTCCTTCTTCATCATTGGTTCGGTCGTCGTCATCGTGGATCTCCTTCCGCGGCGCCCGGCCGGCGCTGCGCTTGCCGCTGCGAGCCGGTGCGACGACCGGGCCAGAAGCGAGGGCGTCCGGACGGGAACAAACAGCGCAGCGATTCCCCTCGATCCGGCGCCGAGGCGCGCTGCGCGGCGAGGCGATCGCCGGCGTCAATGAAAGGTGCGATCGCGCCCGGCCGCTCACTGCCACGTCGATGCACACGCCGGCCGGGCAAACCGCGCTGTCACCGGCGGCTCGGCGGCCTCCGACACCGGCCGTGCTCGGGCGCCCGATCCGCTCCAGACCCGCTCAGACCCGCGCCGTCACCGCGCGCAGGAGCTGCCGTTGCGCCGCCGCGAACACGAGCAGCACCGGCAGGCTCAGGAGGACGTTGCCCGCCATCACGAGGTGCCAGCGGACCCCCGTCCCCTGCTCCCGTAGGAGGGCAATCGCGAGCGGCAGCGTGCGCACCTGATCGTCGGTCGTCATGACGAGCGGCCAGAAGTAATCGTTGTAGTGAAAGACGAAGCTGAACAGGAACAGCGCCGAGAGCGTCGGCCGCAGCATCGGGCCGAGGATCAGATAGATGATCCTGAGCTCGCCCGCCCCATCCATCCTGGCCGCCTCGATGATCTCGTCAGGGACCGAGAGCAGCGCCTGGCGCACAAGGAACGTCCCGAGCGCGCTGACCCCGAAGGGGAGGATCAGCGCCGCGAACGTGTTCACGAGGCCGGCCGCGCCGAGCATCGTGAACACGGGGACGAACGTCACCTGCGCCGGGATGAGCAGGCACGAGAGCACCAGGACGAACGCGGCGTTCCGACCGACGAACCGGAGCTTCGCGAGGGCATAGCCGGCCGGGAGCGCCAGCGCGATCTGCAGGAGCGCGATGGCCGTCGCCATGAGCACGGTGTTGGCGAAATACCGCATCACCGGCACCGCCTGGAGCACCTCGCGGTACGCGCCGAGCTGGATCGCCTGCGGCAACGGGTACGCCGGAGCACGGGTGATCTCGGGCAGCGTCTTCAGCGAGGTGATCGTCATCCACGCGTACGGCCCGAGCCACACGACGGCCACGAGGAGGAGCACGACGTCCGAGATGAGCCGGCGCGCGCCGAAGCGCCCCGCGGCCGCGCCGCCGCTGCGCAACGCCGTCATGACGACCGCCTCCCCTCGCGCGGCGCGTCCGCGCGGAGCGCCCAGAGCTGAAGGACCGTCAGGAGGAGCAAAAACCCGAAGAAGATCACGATCATCGCGCTCGCCCGGCCGACCCGCAGGTTCACGAAGACATGCTCGTAGATGGCGTAAACGAAGAGGGTCGTCGACTTGACCGGTCCCCCCTGCGTCATCACGCGGATCACGTCGAACGCCTGGAAGGAGAGGATGAGGCTCGTCGTCGCCACGAAGGCGGCGCTCGGGCGGAGCAGCGGCCACGTCACGTGGCGGAACCGCCGCCACGGGCCGGCGCCGTCGAGCGCCGCCGCCTCGTGCAGCGCGCGGGGGATGTCCTGGAGGCCCGCCAGGAAGATGACCATCGCATACCCGGTGATCTTCCAGACGCTCACCGCGGCCAGCGCGAGCAACGCCGACCGGGGGTCGCCGAGCCAGCTCATCGTCGGGAGGCCGAGCCCGCGGAGCGCCGCCGAGAAGACCCCGTCGGCGTCGAGGATCCACATCCAGAGGAGCGCCACCGCGACCCACGACACGACATAGGCGCTGAACACCGCGCCCCGCACGAAGGCATAGACAGGCCCCGGCCGATCGAGCGCCACCGCCAGCGCGAGCCCGAGAGAGCCGGAGAGCGTCACAACGACGGCGCTGTAGCCGAGCGTGCGGAGGAGCGTGCCCATGAGCTCGCCGCTCCCGGCGAGGACCTCGTAGTTCCGCAGCCCGACGTAACGCGGCGGCGTGAGCAGGTCCCACGCGTAGAAGCTGTTCCTGGCCGCGAGCAGGAGCGGGACCAGGAAGAACACGGCCAGGAAGGCCGCGGTCGGCAGGAGGAGCAGATAAGGCGAGAGGGGGTGCCTGGGCTTCATCGCTCGCGCGCCACGCGGACGGCCTCGGAGAGGGTCTCGGCGGCGTCGCGCTGAGCGAGCACCGCCTCTTCGAGCCGGGGCTGCACCGCCTCGCGCTGGACGCGGAACAGGTCCGGAGACCAGGGCCAGGGCGCGGCGTGCGCGAGCTGGTCCACGGCGACACGGTCGTTCGGGTGCGCGGCATAGTAGCCGCCCCGCGTGAGCTCCTCGAGGCCGCGCCGCGAGACGGGCATGTAGCCCGTCCGCGTCGCCCACGCGTTCGCCTGCGACGGCTGCATCATCCAGCGCAGGAACGCGAACGCCGCCTCCTGCGCCGCCGGCGCCGCGCCCCGCGGCATCACGAACATCGTCCCGCCCGTGGGCACCGAGGAGCGCACGTCGCGCGGCAGCGGGGCCGCGCCGACCTCGAACTTCCCCGCGCCCGCCTGCCCCGCGTTCTCCTCCAGGTACCGGAGGAACGCGGTCGAGGTCCAGATCATCGCGACCCGGCCCGAGAGGAAGTCGGTGTTCGTCACCTGCCACGCGTTGTAGTCGCGCCCCGGCGGCGGCTTCATCGTGCGGTCCTCGTGCACGAGCGTCTGCCAGAACCGGAGCGCGCGCACGCCCGCCTCGCCGCCGAACGCCGGCGCGCCGTCCGGGCCGAGGAGCTCGCCGCCCGCCTGCCCCACGAGCGCCGCCCAGAACCACCAGTCGATCGGGCACTCGAACCCCCACCGCCGCGTGCCACCTCCGTCACGCACCATGAGCCGCGCCGCCGCCGCGCGGAGCTCGTCCCAGGTCGACGGCGGCGACAGCCCGAGCTCGCGGAACACATCGCGGTTGTAATAGGCGATCGGCGTCGACCGGTTGAACGGCAGGCACACGAGCGGGCGCTCGCCCCCGCCGACGAACGTCCCCGCCTGGCCGAGCGCCTCGACAACGTCGAGGTCGGCGTGCCCGGCGCCGGGCGCGCCGAGGAACCGATCGAGCGGCTCGAGCACGCCCGCCTCGGCCAGGTAAGGCACCACCTCGCCGACGACGTGCGTCAGCGCGGGCGCCGCGCGCGCCGCGAGCGCGGTCCGCAGCTTGGCGAGCGCCTCGAAGTAGTCGCCCTGGTACACCGCGTCGATGCGGTAGCGGCCCTGCTCGCGGTGGAACTGGTCGATGAGCGACAGGAGCACCTCGCGGTTCTTGCCGCCGTAGGCGAACCACAGCGAGGCCTCGATGCGCCCGTCCGGCGCGCGCCGCGCGCAGCCGGTCGCGCCGGACGCGGCCGCGGCGATCGACGCGGCGAGCGCCCGGAGCGCGTCGCGCCGCGAGCAGGCGGCGCTCGCCCCGGACCGCGCCGCGCCGCGCGCGCGCGCGCTCACGAGGCGGCCTCCCCGCGCGCGGCGCGGCCTCGTCCGCTCATGACGCGGCCCGCGGCGGGGCGATCCGCGCGCCGGTGCCCGCGTCGAACCAGAGCACGGCGCGCGGATCGAGCCGCGCGCGCACCGCCTCGCCGGGCGCGGGCGTCGCGAAGCCGTGCGCCCTCGCGCGCAGCCGCGTCCCGCCGGCGTCGAGGTACAGGTACGTCTCGGCGCCGAGCGGCTCGGCGATCACGACGCGCGCCTCGACCTCCACCTCGCCCCGCGCCGCAGCCCCGGCGTCGCCCCACGCCCCCGCGTCGCCCGGCCCCGGCGCGACGCGCAGGTGCTCGGGCCGCACGCCCGCGATGGCCCGGTCGGGCAGCGCCATCCCCGGCGGGGCGGGCAGCGACAGCGCCGCGCCCTCGTACCGGCCGCCGGCGCGCTCGAGCGGGACCAGGTTGATCACCGGCGTGCCCAGGAACCCGGCCACGAAGGTGTTCGCCGGCGCCTCGTAGATGGAGCGCGGCGGGCCGACCTGCTGGAGCTCGCCGGCGCGCAGCACGGCGATGCGGTCGCCCAGGGTCATCGCCTCGATCTGGTCGTGGGTCACGTAGACCGACGTCGTGCCGAGGCGGCGCACGAGCGCCGCGAGCTCGACCCGGAGCTCGGCCCGCAGCGCGGCGTCGAGGTTCGAGAGCGGCTCGTCGAAGAGGAACGCCGCCGGGGCGCGCACGATCGCGCGGCCCATGGCCACGCGCTGGCGCTCGCCGCCCGAGAGCTCGCCGGGGCGCCGGTCGAGCAGGTGGCCGACGCCGAGCAGCGCCGCCGCCTCCTCGACGCGGCGCGCCCGCTCCGCCCGCGCGACCCCGCGCATCCTGAGCGGGAAGCCCATGATGTCGCGCGCGGTCATGTGCGGGTACAGGGCATAGCCCTGGAAGACCATGGCCACGTCGCGGTCCTCCGGCGCGACGCGGCTGACGTCGCGGCCGCCGATCGAGATCGCGCCGCCGTCGGGGCTGTCGAGGCCCGCGATCAGCCGGAGCGCCGTGGATTTGCCGCAGCCGGAGGGGCCGACGAGGACGAGCAGCTCGCCGTCCTCGACCTCGAGATCCAGACCGGCGAGGGCGGGGCGCTCGGCGTTGGGGAAGCGGCGGGTCAGGCCGCGGAGCGAGAGGGTGGCCATGGCGGCAGCTCAGGTGGCGAGCAGGACGAGCCCGGGGATCGTGTCCGCGACCGCGAGCAGCTTCGGGCTCGGGGAGACCGCGACGGGCACCCGCGCCGTCCTCAGCAGGGCGGCGTCGTACGCGCTGTCGCCGAAGGCCGCAAGCACCGCGAGCTCGGGGAAGAGGCGCTCGAGGGCGCGGATCTTCCCGTCGCCGTAGGTCGCGACCGCGCCGAGCTCGGGGGCGAGCCGGCCCTCGCGGACGGCCGGGGTCATGGCGGCGATCCGCTCGGGCGCGACGCCGAGCCGCCGGACGGCGCGCTCGATCACGGCGCGCGGGGAGGCGGACACGACGTACACAGGGACGCCGCGCGACCGCGCCCAGTCGAGGATCGGCAGGAGCGCCGGCCGGATCCGCCCCGCGTGGCCCTTCTCCTCGAGCACGCGGTCGACCAGGGCGGCGAGCTCGTCCTCGCGCCACCCCGCGAAGGCCCAGGCCATCATCGCGAAGGCCCGGTCCTCCGGGTAGCGCTCGGCGGCGAACGCCGCGTAGAGCGCGCCGGCGATCTCGTGCGCGCCGCCCTCCGCGGCGACGCCGAACGCCTCGGCCTCGCGGCGCAGCGCCGCCTCGGCCTCGGGCCGCGCGTGGCGCCCGGCGAGGAACGCCTCGAACAGGTCGACGCCCACGTCCCCCTCCCAGAGGGTGCCGTCCGCGTCGAACGCGAGGGCGCCCGGGCCGACGGCCCCGTGCGCAGCCTCGATCCTCCGCAGGATGTCGCTCGTGCTCTCGCGCGGGATCGATGCTGATGCCGCCGCCGCGCCGCCGTCGAGGTGTGCCGCTGTCATGGTCTCCCGGGGCCGGACGCCGGGTCCGGCCGAGGGCTACGCCTACTGCGGCGCCCGCGTCGCGTCACGCCTGTCAACGTCCCGTCACCCGGGCGGCGGCCGGCCGCATCGAGCCATCGCGGCGCCGCGGCGCGACCTCGCCCTCCTCGAGGAGCGTTGCCGCGCCTTCTCCTGGGATCGAAGGGTGTTACCGCGCCCTCTCGAAGAGAGAGCGGTGCAGCACCGCGACCGCGGCCGCGACGCTCGCGTCCTCGATGACCATCGACAGGTTGATGCTGCCCATGGCGTAGCTCAGCATCTCGACGTTGACGCCGGCCTCGGCCATCGCGTCGAGCACCTGCGCGGCGACGCCCTTCCGGTTGGGCAGGCCCTGGCCGACGATCACGAGCGTCGTCCGGTTGGGCAGGACCTCGCAGGCGCCGAACCGCTCGAGCTCGGGCAGCGCGCGGCTGAGCTTCCCGAGGTCGTCGGTGGTCATCGAGACCGACACCTCGGACGTGGTGATCACGTCGATCACGACCTCGTGCCGGGCCAGCACGGCGAGGACCTGCGCGAGGAAGCCGACCTCGCCGAACATCCGGGTCGAGCTGATCTTGAGCACGACCTGCCGCTCGCGGTACGCGATGCTTGTCACGGGCGGGGACGCGGCGTCGGTGTTGAAGTCGATGACCGTGCCGGGGTGATCCGGCCGGTTCGTGTTGAGCACCCGCACCGGGATGCCCCTCTCCATGGCGGGCAGGAGCGTGGAGGGGTGCAGGACGCGGGAGCCGAAGAACGCGAGCTCCGCGGCCTCGTCGAAGCGCATCGTGGGGATGTTCCGGGCCGTCTTCACGACGCTCGGGTCGGCGGTCATCACGCCGTCGGTGTCGCTCCAGATCTGCGCCTCCTCGGCGCCGAGGCCCGCGGCGAGCAGCGTGGCCGTGAGGTCGCTCCCGTTGCGGCCGACGGTCGTGATCTCGCCGGCCTCGTTGCGGCCGACGAAGCCGGTGACGATCGGGACCACGCCCTCGGGGACGCGCTCGGCGAACATGGCCTTGACCCGGGCGTCGAAGCCGGGCAGCGGGCGCGCGCGGCCGAAGCTCGCGTCGGTGATGAAGCCGAGGTCCCAGACGTCGTAGGCGCGGGCCGGCACGCCGCTCCGGGCGAAGAAGTCCGCGATGCAGCGGACGGCCAGGCGCTCTCCGAAGCTCGCGATGTAGTCGAGGCTCCTCGGGCTGAGCTCCTTGACGAGGCTGATGCCGCGCAAGAGGTCCGCGATCTCCTCGTAGAAGGGCGCGAGGAGGTCGGGCGCGCAGCCGAGCGACTCGGCGACCGCGCGCTGCTTGCTCACCGGGATGGAGGGGTCGAACCGCCCGGTGGCGGCGAGCCTGGCCGCGTTGATCAGCGCGTCGGTCATGCCCTTGTGGGCGGAGCTCACGACGACGGGGCGGCGATCCAGACGAGCTCTGACGATGAGAAGGACCTTCTCGATCTGCGCGCGGCTCTCGACCGAGCTGCCGCCGAACTTCATGACGATCATGCGCGTGCCTCCATGGGCCTGGCGGCCCGTGGGCGCGGAAGGATAGTCATGCTCGGCCGGTAAGCGAGCCCCGCGAACACCTGACGCGCTGGGCTAGCCCTGGCGGGACTGTTCCGCGGGGACGAACCGTCGCGATCCGTCGCATCCCCGGGGATCTTGGCGCCAGGTACGGGAGCGGCCCTCGCAGAGAAGGCGGGCAGGACGCCAGCCCTGGAGCGGGGCGGCGCGGGAGAGAAGGCGAAGGAGCGAGGACCGGAGACGAGCGAGGCTCCGTCAGCGGGCGGAACGCCGGTGCCAAGGCCGCCGCGCACCACGAAGCAGGGGAACCAGGTGGAACAAGCATCTAGGGTGGCAGCGTGTGTGACGCACCGGGTTCCCATGCGCGCGCTGCTCGGCTCGATCCTCGGCTTCCTCCTGGCCTTCCCCTCGCTGCGTCGCCTCCTCGCTCCCTTCCTGGATCTGCTCGGTCCCCTCGCCCCCTCCCGCTGTCCCTCTGGCATGTCGTTCGCAAAGCCATTCCGTGCGCAACGAGCGCCGTCGCGCGGAGGGGTGGCTCATGCACACCAGGATCGCCCTTGCCCTCGCCGTGCTTGTGGGAGCGCCGGCCTGTGGAGCACCAGAGGAACCGAGCCGAGGGGTAGAGGAGGACGCCGGCGAGGAGGACGCCGGGCCCGCACCGCGTAGCTTCGTGGTGGCGCTCGACCGAGCGACGACGGCCGAAAGCGTGATCCCGCAGATCGTCCAAGCCGGGCGGCCCGAGCTCGCGGCGGCCTGTGCCGACAGCCCCGAAGCGCTGGTCCGCATCTTCAACCCGCTCGACCCCGGCGCCTTCGCGGACGTGCCCTGCGCCTCGGTGCTCCATGGCGGCGCCGTGGCTGAGGACACGAGCCCCGCGCCGCTCTTCGAAGAGGGCGACGAGCCGATCGAGACGGATCAGCAGGCACTGAGCCCCTTCTCCCTCGGGTGTGCCGTCTTCGTGTTGGGGTCCAGTCTCATCGCCACCCGCGCGATCTGCCCGAGAGCGCGCAATCCGCGCGACATGAAGCGCTGCCAGAACTGGTCAGATGCAGGCTTCGGAGGCATCTCGATCATGTGCGCCTTCTTCTGACCGCCGGTGGATATGCACAAGATCCCGAGAACCATAGGGATTTTCATCTCCGGGGCTGCGCTGATTGCCGCCGCCCTGACCACGCCGTCGGAGGCGCGCGGCTACTCGTGGGGGGACATAGCGCACCTCGGGCTTCCGCTCGCGCTCTTCGTGTATGCCAGATGCTGGCTGGACGAGGGTCGGGCACGCGAGCGGCGCGCCCGTGGTGTGCCGGACGAGGACTAGCTAGTACTACAGCCGCACATCGGTGAGCACCGAACGAACTGGGCTCCACCAGTGTGCGAACGAGCCAAGCGTCCCGATCGTCCGCCCGCTCATCGAAATCCGCGGAGATTCCGCGACGTGCGGCTGTAGTACCAGGCGGGATTTCTGACGCGCCGAACTAGGCCTCGGTCGCCAGCAGGGCCCGTAAGCCCTCGCGCTTCGTGAGGAGGAGCCAGCGCAGGTTCTTCATGAGCTTGCCTTGCTCCGAGAGGGCGGCGTGGCTCAGGAGGGTGAGCTCGGCGACGCTGATGCCCTCCCGGACGTCCTCCAGGGAGACCTTGACCCGGCCGTCCGCCGCGGCGCGGCAGCGGGCGAAGCGGGAGATCACGACGGTGGCGAGCGACAGGTCGAGCACGGCGGCCAGGAGGTGCCGGGGCGCCGAGAAGATGTGCCGGCGCTGGAGCACGACGCGCAGGTAGTCCTTGACGACGGTCCCCTCGTCGCCGGCGAGGAAGCGATCGACCGTCCTCACCCGCTGCAGCTTGAACGGCCTGGGGATGAACAGCAGGTCGACGGTGCCTCGCCCGAGCATCCAGGCGACCTTGTTCCCGAAGCTGCGCAGCGCCTGGAGCTCCGTCCACGAGGCCTTCTCGACGCGGTGGGCCTCCAGGACCCGCGACGGATAAGAGAGGTTGCCGAGGAGATAGGCGAACAGCACCCGGGCATAGAAAGAGGGCTTCTTGCGGGGCTCGAGCGGCGCGGGCGCCTCGGCGCTGGCGTGCGCGAGGGCGGCGTCGACCGAGGCGTCCGCGGCGCGGCCTCCGCCCTGAGGGAGGGCGCGCTCGAAGGCGGCTGTCCAGTCGTAGAGCCGCGCCAGCGTCGACGCCGGCGAGGCGTCGGTCGCGAGCTGCTCTTCCCAGTGCTTCACGGCGCGCAGGTACTGCGGCTGGGGGAGGATGACGCCGCTCAGCGTCGCCAGCGCCTTCGACATCCGCTCGGTGTCGCCGCGCTGCTGGAGCTTGGCCTTGAGCTGGCGGTCCACGGGCTTGCCGTAGTTGTCGCGGATCGACGGGCAGAGCTGGGAGAGCTGCGCGACAACGACGTCCTTCTCATCGCGGACGAACCCGAAGGGGAACGCCTGGCACGATTTCGGGATGTACTCGTGGCCAAACCGCTTCTGCATGCTGCAGAGCATGTCGTCGTCGAGGAAGACGCACTGGAGCCGGTGGTCCTTCTCCCGCATGGGCAGGACGCCGCGCGAAATGACGAGGGCCCCCTCGTCCCCGGCGCGCTCCCGCACCCAGGGCTCGGCGAGGTACCGCCTGGCTTCGTCGCTGCTGAAGCGGATGTTCCACGGCAGCCGGCAGCACCGAGCCGGGCAGTCGCGGCACTCGAACTTCTGGTCCGGCGGAGAGGAGAGCTTCGTCGCCATGGGGCGGCGGACGATACAACGCGACGGCGAGCTGCGCTCTCGATCCGCGTCCGCGCCTGCCGGTTCACCGCCGGGCCCCGGCCGCGCCGGGCCAAGCGAGCGGGAGGGCTCAGGCGTGGCAGGACGCGACCGCCGGGAGAACGACAGACAAAAGTACAGCGCCGCCGGGGCCTCAGGGGGGCGAAGGCCACGCGGCGGCGCTGGTCTCCCATGAAGCACTGACCATGCCATCCGGAGGATCCCTAGAACCCGCCAGAATTGCGGCAGTGCGTCGGGGACATCCCTTCCCTGTTTCGATTCTGAAACGCCGCGATCTCAGCGTTGAACGATTGTAAGGACAATTTCCTTACCACTGCATTTCGCTATGGACGCAATTATTACAGTCCTTCCTGACTTTTCTCCCGGTGGGACACGTGGTGGCGTACACGGCGTCACGAGCGCCGTACTTCTACCAAGGAGAAACAAGATGCGACTTGGTCTTTCTCTGTCAGCGGTTGCCGCGATGTGCCTGTCGGTCGCCGCGTGCGGCGACGATGATCCGAGCTCGCCAGGGGCGACGGCCGGCACGGGCGGCGACGGCGGTGACGGCGGCCGGGGCGGCGACGGCGGCCAGGGCGGCGGCGACGACGACGCCCAGGGTGGCGACGGCGGCAGCGCCCCGGAGGCGAAGGCGGACGGCGAGGCCTGCGCGGACAACGAGGAGTGTCTCGGCGGGCTCTGCTTGACGGAGGAGTTCTTCGGGTGGGCGGGCGGATACTGCTCTTCGCTCTGCGACGCGGAGCTCTTGCCTTGCGCGGCTGGGTCCGAGTGTCTGCCCCAGGGCAGCTACTCGCTCTGCCTCACGTCCTGCGGAGAGACGGCCGACTGCGGGAGAGCGGGGCAGACCTGCATCGATGTGAGCGGGGACGGCTGGCAGATGTGCGTTGGCGGCTGCGACGCCGATACGCAGTGCGAGGGCGCCTGCGACGACGATTTCGGGTTCTGCACCGCGACGGGCGAGGCCTGCGACAACGCCGAGGACGACGACGGAGACGGCCTGCAGGACTGCGAGGAGCGCGACTGCTCCGCGCTGAGAGCGTGCTCCGAGGGCATCACGGCGGCGTGCGCGGAGGCGACCGACGTGTCGGCGGGAGGGGCGTTCACCGGCACGACCGAGGACGGCACCAACGTGTTCGGCGCGATCTGCTCGGGCCTCGGCACGTACGCCGCCGGCGGGGGGCTCAAGGAGAAGGTCTTCCAGTTCGTCGCGCCGGCCAGGGGCGTGGTCCAGATCGCCGCGCGCTCGACCGCGCCGGAGAGCGAGTTCGACTGGTACGTCCGGACCCGCTGTGACGACGCGGCGACGCTGCTCGGCTGCCTTGTTTCGTTCGCCCCTGACGCCGCCCCCGTGGAGCTCCTCGTCGACACCGGCGACACCCACGTCATCTTCATCGAGGCCCTGAGCGGGGCAGACACGGCGTATGAGCTCAACGTGTCGTTCGTGGAGCAGGTCTGCGGGGATGGAGAGCTCGTCGGCACGGAGGAGTGCGACGACGGGAATGCCGTCGACGACGACGTGTGCACGAGCGCGTGCGTGGTGAACACGGAGTTCCTGTGCGCGAACGCGGCGGCGCTCACGGAGGCGGAGACGGCGGGGGACACGTCCGAGGGCACGGAGGGCTTCACGGGGTCGTGCGGGGGCGCCGGAAAGGAGCTCGTGGTCCGGTACACCCCCGCGGCGAGCGGCGACGTGACGATCACCGCGACGCCGGAGGGTAGCACCGATGTCGTCCTCTACGCGCGGACCGACTGCACAGACCGGGACAGCGAGCTCGCGTGCTCGGATGATCCGCTCGACGCCGCGCTCCCCGAGTCGATCACGGTGACGGCCACGGCGGGAGAGCCGATCGACATCTTCATCGACAGCTACGGCGCCAGGTCCTCGGGGCCGTTCAGTCTGACGATCGCACCGGCGGAGTGAGCTTTAGGTGAGCGAGGGCGCCCCGCGGGGGGCGAGCTCGCCGCGATTCCACGGCAGGGGCCGCGAGAGGCGCGTGCCGGGGCGAGAAATGCGAACCGGCCGTCCGGGAGGCGCCGCCTCCGGACAGCCGGGGATCGCCGCCGACGCTGCGTTCACTGCGGTGGCGGGGTCGCAACCTCCTTGCCCTTGATGCTCGGCAGGTCGACGACCTGGAGATCCATCGTCGTGACCTCGCCCGGCTTCACCCGCATGCCGGCGCCGACGCTCGTCGACTCGACGTTGATGATGTAGGGCCCGGGCGGGAGCCCGGACACGCGGTACGAGCCGTCCTCCGCGGTGACGGGGTAGTACATGCCGATCGCGCCCTCGTCCCCGACCGAGGTGGCCAGCATGAGGCGAGCTCCGGGGAGCGGCTTGCCGCCGACCGTGACGCGGCCGCGAACCTGCCCGGTGCCCTGGGGCGCAAGGACGATGTCCTGCTGCGTGGTCTTCCCCTCCTGGATCTCGACGCCCGCCAGCATCACCTGCTCACCGTGCCGCAGGATCACGCGGAGCGGGCCGGCCGGGACCTGGTCGAAGCGGAAGCGGCCCTCCGCGTCGCTCACCGTGTTCACGAAGCCGATCGGCCGGTGCGCCAGGGTGAGCCGGGCGCCAGCGATGGGCTTGCCGTCGGCGTCGCGCGCCACGCCGGAGAGGCTGCCGCCGGGCGACATCACGAGCTTCACCGGCGAGAGGCTGTCGCAGCTCGAGACCTCGATCTCCGTCGAGCTCACGGCGTTGCTCCCGTCGTAGCCGCGGACGAGCACCGTGCCCTTCGGCACGTGCGGCAGGCTGAACGAGCCGTCGTCCTCGGTCTGGGCCTGGGCGGCGGCTTCCATGGCGACGTTGCTCATCTCGCCGACGACGAGCAACGACTCGGCGTCGACGTACACGCCCGGCAGCGGAGCGCCGGACGGGTCCACCGCCCGGCCGGTCAGGGTACAACCCTTGGAGAGGGTCAGATCCACCTTCTCGACATCCCCGGCGCGAACGATGATCAGCGAAGAGAACGCCGGCGCAAACTCGGCCGCCGTCGCCCTGACGGTGAACTCCCAGGCGGGCAGCTGATCGATGCGGAACGAGCCGTCCGCGCTCTCGAACGTGCGAGAGAACAGGGGCGGCGTCGCGGGGGTCTCCGCCGTCACGGACGAGAGCACGTCGATCGCGAAGCGCCGCACGGGCTCGCCCCGCTCGTCCAGCACGCGCCCCTCGACGACGCCGCTCTTCGGCAGCACGAGGCTCACCGCGTCGCCGGGGTGGGCCGTTGTCGACGTGGTCCCGTACCCCTCGGCGCTCGCGCTCAGCTGGTAGGTGCCGTCCGGGAGCGTGAGCTCGAACCGCCCGCTGTCGTCGCTCCTCACGGAACCTGCCGCCGAGAGCACGTTGCCGGCCACCTCGAAGGTCGACGCGACGACCGTCACGCCCGCGATGGTGCTCCCGTCGGTCCCGTAGACATGGCCGCTGATCGTGGGCCGCGCCTCCGGCCGCGCCGCGAGCGCGCCGCCGCGGAGGAGCGCCCTGTTGCGATAGCGGACGCGCTTCTCCGCCCCCGCGGCCGGGGCCCGCGAGCCGGCGGTCTGCTCGTCTCGCGGGCGGAGGACGAGGAAGAGCGCGACACCGGCGAGGGCGGCCAGGAGCAGTCCGGCGGCGATCCACAGAGGCCGGCGCGAAGGTTTCCGTTGCGACGTGTTCGCTTGCATCATTGTTCCTCCAGACAAATGGACCTGGCGAGAGCTCTGCGCCTGACGCTCGACGGAGGCGGAGAAAGAGAAAGGGGCTGCCGGCAGCAGCCGGCGCCCCTCCTCCTCGATACTGATCCGCATGACGCGATCGGCGAGCGCCTCCCCGTCCTGCCCGGGGCCGTTACAGAGGGCTTTCTGCAGGGAGGCTCCCGCCGATCGGCCGAGCGCTGGGCGTCGTCTTGTCGCCGGATGGAGACCGGTCTTAACGACGCACCGGCATCAAGGGCTCGTTGCTTGAGTCATCGAGAAGCTCTGGGGTATCGACAGCGCCGTATTGAACTGGCACACGCCCTTGATCACGAAGTTCACGCCATCCTGCATCGCGCTCAGCCGCGCCACGCGCGCCTTCTGCTGCCGAGAATTGTAGCCCCAGTTCTCGTAGAGAGGGTCGTTGTAGAGGACCGCGTCCGCCGGGTACACCGCGCGGTACTCGCAATCTTGATCCAACGACGTCAGCTCCTCGTGAACGAGCATGTTGGAGCACGACGGCAAACCATAATCGGTGCACCATTTGACCGCGCTGATGCAGGTGTCGTTCCACATACTGCCCGCCTGCTCGACCCAGGAGAACGCGACCCTACCGCAGGGGACCTTCCTCAGCCCCGTGTTGAGCGTGACCTTGTAGACCAAACCCTCAGGGAGGGCCATGGCGCTGCCAGAGACCGACACGACCGCCGCAAAGGCGAGCGCCCAACGAGCAATCTTCTTCATGAGAAATACCTCCGAGGAATCGAATCTGTGGTGAAGTTTGATGCAGATACCTATCCAGATCGTCAGCCAAGGGATCCATGCCCCGGGGCCTGCGCCAGGAGAGCGGTGCCCGACGGGTGCGACGCGCGTTGTCGTCGGCCCGTCATGGCCACGCCCCCGGAGGAACCCGCCCCGAGGTCATGCCGCGAACAACAGGAGACTATTCTCCCCGCGGGCTCACGCAAGCACTTTTGACTGGCATCTTTCCGGTCGAAAACACGACGGAGATAGAACCAGAGAGAATAACGACACTCCTCGACTGTGCTCTCATACCCTCTGCCTGGAACGCACCCCATGGCGCTCCCACATCCAGCCGAAATATCACGCACCCGCGCCGCGAGAGGCGCTGTGCGGCGGCGCCGCGAAGAGCGGTCCAGGCCCGCGTGGCCGGGAGGACGCCGGCGCAGGCGCGCGCCGGGCGCGAGAGGAGGGAACACGGGGAACCCGCGCGGGGCCCACGCGCTCGATTCACGAGGCGCCTTGTGGGCCCTGCCCCTCCATGGGACGCCGATGAGCACCGCGGAGCCACACCGCAGGGCGGCGCGACGGAGCACGGCAGTCCCGCGATGATGGCATATCAAGAACTCGAGTCGTCGCGGCGCGCCGGGTTCGTCCCGGCCTCCCGGCGGCGCCCGGAGCGGGCGCGCGGCATGCCGGCTGGACGTGGGGCGCGGAGGCCCCGGACCCCCGGCGGCGCCGCTCGTCAGCGGAGCGTGACGGCCAGCCGGTAATCGAAGAGGGCCGCGGAGCCCGAGGCGCCCGACGCGGCGCGGACGCGGAGGAAGTACGTTCCCGCCGGGAGCGCGTGCGCCCCGGGGTGGCGCGGGGCGTCCCCGGTGCCGTCGAGGATCGAGCAGCTCCCCCGGCCGCCGTCGTCGTCGTCCGCGATGAGCGAGCCCTCCGCGTCGAGCAGCGAGAGCCGGCTGTCCATCTCGAGCGACTCGCACGTCTCCGCGCCGCCCTCGACGATCTCCGCGCGGATCGACCGGCCCTCGAGGAGGTCCACGGCGTAGACGTCGAAGTCGTCGCGCTCCCGCGTGCCAGCGATGAACACATCGGAGCCGACTGGCCCGTTCGCGTCGGCGGTGGTGCCGTTCGGCTCCTCCTCGGCGCCCGCGGGCGCGAGGATCTTCACCTGGAGGAGATAGCGCGGGATCGTCGCGCCGCCGTCGCGCGCCGCCGCCTCGACGTCGTATTCGCCGGCAGGCAGCCCCACGACGAGCGCCGAGCAGCCGCCGATGCCGCCCGCATACTCGGCGTCGGAGAGCCCCTCGTCGGTCGCGACCGGAGCCCCCTCCGCGTCGAGCACGCGGAGCGTCGTGACGATACCGCCCTCGCAGCCCGCGGCGGTGCCGTCGAAGACCTCGAGGCGCACGACCGAGGCGGCCGACAAGCTCAGGTGGAATACGTCCCTGTCGCCGCCCGCGGCGATGCTCGCCGCGACGAGCGCGTCGCCCGCGATCACGAGATCGCTCGCCCCCGCTTCAGCGGGGGTGTCGTTCGGCTCGATCTCCGCGGTCACCGCCTCGAGCTGGCAGGCGGCGCTGCACCCGTCGCCGCCCGCGGCATTGCCGTCGTCGCACCCCTCCGGCGCGTCGAGGAGGCCGTCGCCGCAGACCGCGACCCGCTCGCAGCGCGGACCGCAGAGCGCGCCGCCGTCGCACTCCTCCGCGCCCTCGCGCACGCCGTTGCCGCACGAGGCGTCGAGCGAGACGCGCAGCGTGTAGCGCGCCGCCGGCAGCCCGGGGAAGCCGCGGACGCGGACATAGTAGGTCCCCGGCTCCAGGCCGCGCGCCGCGGCGCCGCCCGGGCTCGTCGAGTCGATGAGCGAGCAGGCGCCGACGCCGCCGTCGTCGTCGGACGCGAGCACGGTCACGCCGTCCGCCGCGAGGAGCGAGAGGGCGGTGTCGACGCTGTCGGCGCAGCGCGCGGGGCCGCTCGAGTCGAAGGTCTCGATCCGGAGGTCGGATATCGTCGTGAGCCGCAAGGCGAAGAGATCGACATCGCTCTCCGGCTCGATCGCGCCGGACACGAGCGCTCCCGGCGCCACAGGGCCGTTCGCGTCGGCCTCGGCGAGGGTCGAGTTGGGCTCGATCTCGTCCGTCGCCCCCTCGAGCCGGCACGCGGCGTCACAGCCGTCCCCGCCTCCGGTGTTGCCGTCGTCGCAGACCTCGGGAGCGTCGATGAAGCCGTCGCCGCACACAGGGATGCGCTGGCACGCCGGCCCGCACGCGGCGCCGCCGTCGCACTCCTCCAGCCCCTCGACGAGGCCGTCGCCGCAGACGGTCGTCGTCCGAGCGCGCAGGGTGTATCCGGCGATGTAGCCCCCAGCGAACTCCTCGACGCGCACGTAATAGGTGCCCGGCAAGGCGATGGCGGCCTGGATGCGCGAGCAGGTGTCCTCGCCGCCGTCGTCGTCCTCGGCCATCACGTCGCCATCCGGCGAAAGGAGCTGCATCACCGTATCGATGTCGCGGCAGGAGGTCGGGCCGGACGTGTCGAACGTCTCCAGATCGAGGTCGGCCACGCCGGGGACGTCGATGGCAAAATAGTCGACCTCGCCCGTCGGATAGATCGACGCGGTGAACAGCGCGCCCATCGCGGTCGCCTGCCCCGGGGTCGCCTGTTCCAGCGCGTCGTTCGGCTCGACCTCCGGGAGCGTCCCCTCGAGCTCGCACGCGGCGCTGCAGCCGTCTCCGCTCTCGGTGTCGCCGTCGTCGCATGTCTCGGTGCCGTCGACGGATCCGTCGCCGCACACCTGGATCCGCGCGCACTCCGGGGAACACCCCGCGCCGCCGTCGCACGCCTCGGCCCCCTCCACCACGCCATCGCCGCAGAGCGCGGTGAACACGACAAGGAGGTTGTAACCGGGGATCGTGGCGTCGTTGCTGAACTCCTCGACGGACACGTAATACGTGCCCGCCTGGAGCTGGGTCGCCCAGGGGGCGACGCTCGCGTCGATGAGCGAGCAGGCCTCGGGGCCGCTGTCGTCGTCGCTCGCCAGCACCGTCGCGCCGTCCACGTCGAGCAGCTGGAGGAAGGTGTCGACCCCCTGGACGCACGCGCTCAGGGTCCCGGGGCTGAACGTGGCGAGCAGGATCTCCGCGCGACTCGGCACCTCGATGGCGAAGACGTCGACGTCGCCGAGCGGCTCGATCGCCCCGGAGACGAGCGCGTTCGGCCGGAGCGCGGCGCGCTCGTCGGCCTCCGCCGCGATGTCGTTCGGCTCGACCTCGGCCAGCGGGGTGTCCAGCTCGCACGCCGCGCTGCACCCGTCGCCGCCGGTCGTGTTCCCGTCGTCGCAGAGCTCCGGGCCCTCCAGCGCGCCGTCGCCGCACACCGAGGTGTCCAGCGTGAGCCAGAGCGTGTAGTCGAATGTCCCGGGCGGCGCTGTAGGGGAGCCCTGCACGCTGACGAGGTACTCACCAGGGCTCAGCCTCTCCAGCACCAGAGACGAACAGTAGTTGTCGCTGGCGATATCGTCGTGGTCCGCGAGGGTCGCCAGGCTCGCGTCGACGATCGTCACGTAGGTATCGACGCCGAGCGAGCTGCACGTCGTGCCCAGCGGGCCGTCGAGCGTCTCTGCCCTGATGCGCCCGATCGACCCATCGGGGACCGTCACAGAGAACACGTCCACATCGCCTTCGGGATCGATGAACGCGCGGATCCGGCCGTCGGGCGCGATGGCGAAGGCGTCATTGGCCGACGTGAGGCGGTCGTTCGGCTCGACCTCGCACCCGGGCTCCACCTGACATGCGCGCGAGCAGCAATCGCCGTCCTCGCTGCCGCCGTCGTCGCAGGTCTCCGAGCCGCCCAGCGCGCCATTGCCGCACCCGTCGGTGCACGTGCTCGGCGCCCCGGCGCATGCGAATCCGGGCTCGATCGCGCAGCCCGGGTCGCACCCGTCGCCGGCCGTCCGATTCCCGTCGTCGCACCCCTCGGCGGGCGCGTCGACAGCCCCGTCGCCACACACCGCGCCGGGCGCGCCGCCGCTGCCCCCATCGCCGCCGCTGCCGCCTCGGCCGCCTTCGCCGCCGGCGCCGCCGCCGCTGCCGGCGGGAGGCGCATCAATCTTGCTGCGGTCCGCGGTGACGAGCAGCTCGCACCCGCCCAGGGCCGGAGCCGCCAGACCAAGGAGCAACGGAAGCACGGTCCTGTGATCGAAAATCATGAAGTCTGAGGCCTCGGCTCGGCTTGATCATGGCAATCGCGGCTATCACGGTAGGAGCGTTACAGGCTCTCCGAGGCGCCGCGACCGGCAGCAGACCGACGCCCCGCCGTCGCGTCAAGGGACAGCGCGCGTGCCGTGCCTCAGTACGTCACGACGACCGTCTTGCGCAGGTACTCGTCGCCGTCGATCTGGGAGAGCATGAAATGCGCCACGTCCTCGCGCGAGATCGTGGGACCACCGAAGACGTAGCCGCCCAGCGGCAGGTGGTCGACGCTGGCGCGGTACTCCTTTGTGAGCCGTCCATCCGTGAGCTTGGAGGGGCGCACGACGGTCCAGGTCACATCGCTCCGGCGGATGGCGTCTTCCATGCGCGTCATGTCGGAGTGCCGGTTGCGGAGCAGCGGCTTGACCAGGAGCCGGAACCAGAGCGCGCTCTGCTGCTCCTCGCCGATGCCCGCCGAGGTGACGGCGATCAGGCGGCGGACCCCGTGCTCCTTCATCGCGCGGAGGACATTGGCGATGCCCTCGGAGTAGACGCGCGTCGGCCTCATGCCGCGCGCCCCGAGGGCGGAGAGGACGGCGTCGTGGCCGCGCACGGCGCGCGACACCTGCTCGGCATCCATGATGTCGCCCCGGAGCGCGCGCAGCCGCTCGTGGTGCGGGACAGGGAGGGTGGCCGGCGTGCGCGCGAATGCGGAGACCTCGTGGCCAGCCTCCAGGGCCTGACGGACCAACGCGGCGCCCGTGCCCCCGGTCGCCCCCAAGATCAGCAGTCTGCTCATGTGCCGCCAGCTTACCCGGTCTGCCGCGGCGGGTTCAACACGCGCGTCGTGACGCGCCGCGGAGGCGCGCTGTCGCTCACGCTCGCCGCGTGAGCGAATCCTGGGTGTGCTCACAAGACGACACTGGCAACCCCCGACTCACCGATACGAATGATCCCCGAACCTCGTCCTGCGTCGTGAGGCCGCAGGCGCGCCGCCGGGGGCGGGACGCCGGCCTCATCCATCGAGATCTGCCCGGGATCCGGGCGAGCGGCGCTCCGCCCGTCAGGCGCCGAGCCGCAGCCACGCGACGACGCCGTGGTGATCCGAGCCGGAGAACGGCGCCCGCTCGCAGCGCGTGATCGTCCACCCCTCCCCCGGTTGAACGAAGACATAATCGATGCGGCGCAGCGGCAGGCCCGCCGGCCAGGTGCCGCCGGCCTTGCCGGGGTGCGCCTGCGTCCAGGCGTCGAGCCAGCGGCCGTCTCCGGCGCTCGCCTGGAGGTAACAGACCGCCTCCTCGCTCGGGAGCGCGTTGAAGTCGCCCATCAGGACGGCGCCGAGGCTCCTCGATTTCTCGCGCTCGCGCGTGGCGAAGCGGACGAGCTCGCGCACGGTGCGCGCCCGCGCGTGCCTCGACAGCGAGAGGTGGGTGACGAGCACGTCGATCACCGCGCCCGCGTGCCGGATCGCGGCGCGCAGGACCACGCGCTGGCTGTCGCGCTCGAACGGGTCCTCGCGATCGAGCGTGAGCGCCTCCAGGGAGTGTTCGAGCACCTCGATGTCCTCCCTGCAGAGCAGCGCGACCCCCTCGCACTCGCCGCCCGCGGCGACCCGGCCGGGCGCGAACCAGGCCCTGTATCCGCCGGCGAGCCGCGAGAGCTCGCCGGCCTGGCCGAGATCGCCGCTCGCGCCCGGTGCGTGCACCTCCTGGAGCCCGATGATGCCGGGGCGCAGATCGCTGATGAGCCGGGCCAGCATCGCCCGGCGCCGCTCCCAGAGGGCGGCTCCCCCCCAGATGTTCTGGGTCAGAATGACGAGGTCGCGATCCTGGCTCAAATGCCTCCTCCTCGGGCGTCAATCCGGGGATGTCTTGACCAGCTTGTCGAGGAGGCTCAAGGCCCCGTGAGCGAGCCAGTCAGCGGCCTTGCCCGGGAGCGACCGCGCCGCGAGCGAGCCCCGGGTCACCGGCCGCGAGCCCGCCCTGTCCCTCGAGAACAGGTCCGCCACCTGCGCGACGAACGCCGGATCGAACACGAAGAGATTCTCCTCGTTGACGGCGCTCAGGCGGCTCGGGTTCGCGTTGAACGTGCCTATCGTGCACCAGTCGTCGTCGACCAGCGCGAACTTCGAGTGCATGACACCCCGCTGGTACTCGAAGAGCTTGAAGCCGCGATCGAGCCACGCGGCGCCGCCGGTGTAGGCGTGGTCGTCGATCACGATGACGCGCGCGTGGTCCCGCGGCAGGAGCCCGCCGCGGGCGAGCCCGGGCGCCATCGGGCGGTAAGCGCGGACCTCGATGTCGCGGAAGATCGACCCCAGCACCGCCTCCATATCGGGCAGGAGGGCGAGCGCGTGCTGCGCCGTCAGGATCGGGCCGATGGGCTTCGACGCGCCGTCGCTCGCGGCGCCGCGGCCAGAGGGCGGCTCGCCCGGAGCGGGCGAGCTGCGTCCGTCGCCGACGGGGCTCAGCAACCGGCGGTCACGGGAGGTCATCGTCGCAGTGTGGAGGATGCGCGGGCGAAGGCGAGCGCCACCGGGTCTGCCGGGGCTGCGCCGCGCGCGCTGCGCAGGGGCAGCGGACGGGCGCGTCCGCTCACTTGAGCGAGAGCGGACCCTCGACGGCCGCGGCGCCGCCCTTCATCTCGTGCGAGTTGGGATCGTACTTCGAGGTGCACTTCGCCATCACGAGGCTCGCCTCGAAGTTGCCGTCCTGCTGGAGCGTGCCCTCGACGGTCACCTCGACGCCGCCGGCCGGAATGTCGCGGAAGGTGTCGGGAATGACGCACTGGGCGTAGCGCACCGGCAGCGCCGCCTGCGTGCCGTGGATCTGGAAGCGGTACTCGCAGGGGGTGTCGCGCTTGGCCAGCGTGCCGGGCACGAGCTCGCCCTCGACGCGGACCTTGCGGCCGACGAGCTTCTCCTTCGAGGTGAGCAGCTGATCGACCGGCGTCGCGTAGACGGCCGCTTCCTTGAAGCCGACGAGGAACAGGGAGACGAGCGCGCCCACCATGACGAGCAGCGTCGCGAGCAGGCCGAGGCTGCGCGACGCGCGCGGCCTGGTCGGCGGGCTCGCCGCCGCCGGCTTCACCACCGCGGGCGTGTCCTGCTGCTCCACCAGAGACAGCGCCTGAGCCAACTCTTCATCCAGCTTCTTGCTCATCGTGGGGACCCTTCAGGCACAGGCTAGCCCGCGCCCCCACAGGCTAGCCCGCGCCCCGCGACCGGTCGAGCGCCACCTGCACGGCTCGATCCCGGCCGGCGGCACCCCCGCGGCGCTGGACAACCCTACCGGACTTGTCCCTCGCGAGCGGACTGGACGAACTGGCGCGCCTGCTCGCGGAGGATCGAGACGCTCGCGGCGTCGTCGGCCGTGAAGATAATGCGGAGCCCGTCCGCCGCCTCGACGACCCTGCCGCGCGCGCCCATGCGGGCCATGTCGAACAGGCGGCAGCGCGTCACGATGTCCTCCGACGGCTGCTGCCCCGCCTGGCGGAGCGCGCCGAGGTGCGCGTCGAGCCGGCGAGCGAGCATGTCGAGCGACGTCGTGCTGGCGCCGGGGCTCGGCGTCATCACGATCTGCACGCCGCCCGGGATGTCCTCCGCCGTGACGCTCGACGACGCCGAGATCTCCTCGCAGAGCTCGTGCTCGTCCAGGCCGCCCGCGGCACCGTGGCGCGTCCGATCCTCCTCGGTGGGCTCGGTGGGGCGCCGACCGCGCTCGTCCGGGCCGGGCTCCGGCGCGCGCCCCGGAGCGGCGCCCGGCCGGCGCTGATCGGCGGCGTGCGGCTGCGGCTCGGCGGCGTAGGGCGCCTCGGACTCGAACGTCGGCGTCCTGCCGATCGGCTGGGCCGGCCGCCGCTCGCCGCCGCACCCGGAGGCGAGCGCGAGGAGCGCGACGGAGCCCAGAGTTACGTGCATGCGGAGAATCGACGCGTTCATGGAGGCCTCCTGGTGGGCTCTGGCGCAGGTCGGTCCCCCGCCCCGCGCGACATCGACCCGGGTCGAGCGGGTGCGCGGGCCGGCGCTCGATCCGATCCGACGGGCTCCTGGGGTCCTCCCGGCCGGCCTCGATCGGGCGGCGAACGCCGGCTCGGCAATCCTGCTCGCGCGAGTCGCTCAGCGCTGCCGCGCTGCAGGTGCCGTGCCGGCTGGCGGGATCTCGAGGCGCGCACCCTGCCGGCGCGTACCGGCACCGCGCTGCACGCCATGCTGTACAGCCAGACCGCCGGGCGAGCGGAAGCGATGCCGGCGAGCGATGCCGAGCAAAGCGCGAGGCCGGCGCTGCTGAGCAAAGCGCTCTCCTCGGCCGTGTCGTGCTCGCTGGGCGGAGCCGCCATGCGAGAGGGGGCGCGTGACGGCGCCCCGGCCGCCACGTCCACGGCCGCCGGGAGTCCAGCGTTCACAACGGCGTCGGGCGCGGCGGGCGCGCCGCGGGCGGGTGCAGGCGCGGGAGAGGGCGCTGGGCGTGTTCGGGGCTCTTTCATGGATAGGTATTCCGGCGAGACCGCCCGGATCGTTGCGAAATCGTACACCGGCTCGACACGACCGGCCGAGCGGGTACCGAGCGGAGGCCTCAGCTCGGCGGCAGCGTCACCGAACGGCGCCCTCACCGCACGGCAGCTTCGGTGAGGCGAGCCTCTCGGCCAGCGCCCTCCTGGCGCAACGCAGCCGGCTGGCGGCGGAACTGGGGTTCATGCCGCGCGCTCGTGCCCAGGCGACGAGGCTCAGGGGCCCGGCCGCTGCGAGGAGGACCTCGCGATGGCCCACGGGGAGCGCGGCGCGGGTGCCGCAGCGGGTCCGGGCGGTACCTGCATACTCGGATGGCTTCCCAGGCGCCGAGGAGCACCGTCTGGAGGAGATCCGCTCGGTCGCGGGCGGGAACGCGGAGGGAGCGGAGCAGGAGGGCGACGAACGGCCGCTCGGCCCAGAGGGCCTCGACCGACGGCGAGACCACCGGGTGGAGCGCCTCTTTCGGCGCGCTGCGTGCGCGGCGGCGCGGCCGGGATCCCGGCGCATCGAAGGACAGGCGGCGGCCCTCCCGCCGGGGAGGGATCGGCAATGGGGTCTTCATCGGAGCGGTTTCCTGGACTGCCCCGCTTCTCGCTGCACAATCGACGGGCCCGCGTATCCAGGGGGCGCCAGGGCGCTCGTTCTGGCGGCAGACGGGAGACGGGCGCACGACGGGGACAGCTCGAGCGCTCATGAAGGGCGGCGCGGGCTGTCGCTTGGCGAAAGATGAGAAAATTATCTCACTCTTGGCAATGCGATCGAACCGAAGAGGGTCTGCCCAGGGTTGGTCTGGCGGCGCCCTGGGGTTCCTGCCGGAGGCTCGGCTCCTCGGGGCACCCGCCGGACATGAGCGGAACTTCCTCCTCCGTCATCCGTCGCCATCCATACTATTTCCGGAAAGGTCCCCCGGATTGTTACGAACTCGTGCGCCGGAGCCGAAAAGGAATACACGAGGTTTACCGCCGACATCTCCCCCGAACCTGAGAGAGATGTCACCTGAGATCGGGACTGCGGCGGTGTTGCGAGGTGACCGGCGAACGGCGGCGTCCTCGCGCGATGAAGGGGAGCACCTCAAGGACGAATTGGCGGCCCCGCGACCGCAGCCCACGTCGAGGGCGCGCATGCGGGCGCCAATCCCTGCGAGCCGCGACCGGCTGGCCATGAGAGCCGCCCTTCTTCCAGCGCGACGGTGAGTTTATCGAATCGATCGCTCTGTGAATGCTCCATCGTTCAACTCTGCACGACGTCGTGGTGGAGAGCGTGCCCCGCTGCAGGCTCGAGAACGCACAAAAGCGCGCATTGCCCTCGAAAGAAAAAAATTGAACACCCGCGCGGGGCAGGTAATTGTTAAGCACCATGACAAAGTCGCCACGACTCGCGCTCGTCATCGCCACCGCGGCATCCCTCGTGCAAATTGGCTGTGCTGTGCTCCCGGAGGAGACGGCTGACGAGCCCATCGGTGCGGACCGGCAGGCCGCGCTCATGGGGAACGGGCTGACGTTCAACGGGTTGACGTTCAACGGGTTGACGTTCAACGGGTTGACGTTCAACGGCCTGACGTTCAACGGGCTTGTCATGGAGGAGCTCTCGGATCCGCTGGGCCGCATGCTGCTGTCCGCCATCGTGAGCTGCGCGCTCCCCGAGGGGGAGGCCATCGGCCTGAACATCGAGGGCGTCGACTATTCCTTCGAGGGCTCGGTTGGCCTCGCGCCCGCGTGGGGCGAGGACGACGGCGAGTGCGGCGACAACTGCAAGGCCGGCGTGTCCGCGTGCGTGATCTCCCGGGTCAACTACCTCGGCCAGAGCGTCATGGTCTCGGTCCGGGGGAAGGACAAGGCGCTCGCGAGCACGAGTGAGGAGCGCTCGGATTACACCGAGCGCGAGGGCGCCTATTTCGGGGACATCTTCGCGAACCCGCAGAAGCTCTATGCCTGTGTCGCGCCCGGCGCGTCGCAGATCCCGCGGGTGTGCGGGCCCTCCCTCCAGGGCTGCTCCCCCATCGAGGTGCTCGGGGACTGCGATGACGTCTGCAGCCGGGAGCTCGACGACGGCGCTTACGACAAGTGCAGGGATCCCTCCGGCAAGATGCAGAAGGGCGCCGCGACGGTGTTCCTGGCCCCTTAGTTCGAGCTTCGCGCTTCCGGCGCACAAGCCGGCGCGGCTCGGCTGAAGCGCACCGCGGGTCTGCTCTCGCGGACGTCGTCCGGTCGCTCGAGCAGCACGGGCCTCCCTGCCAGCGCGGGGGTCCTCACGCCCACCTCGACGCCACAGGCCCACGGCGGCCCCCGTCGCTGCTAGACTCCCCGCCTACCCTCTCGCGCCCGCGCTGAGTGAAAAGGAGTCGCCCCGGTGACCGACGAAGAGCTGCTGCTCGAGGCCGTCCTCTCCAGCCCCGACGACGACGCGCCCCGCCTGGCCTACGCGGACGCGCTGGACAGGAGCCTCGGCGAGGGCGCAGATCCCCATCCTCGCGCCGAGCTCATCCGGGCGCAGATCCTCCTCGCCAGGGAGAGCTTCGCGAGGCCCGCGGCGGGCGGCGCGGCCACCCCGTCCAGCGAGCTCGCCCGCCGCGTCGCCTGGCTCCGGGCCACGGATCTGGAGCGGGACCTCCTCGCCGCCCACGCCGCCTCCTTCGCGGGCCCCATCGCGGCCCTCGTCGATGCGTACACGTTCGACCGAGGCTTCATCGCCCACGTCACGCTGTCGGCTCAGGCCTTCCTCCAGCACGCCGCGCTCCTCTTCGACCGCGCCCCCATTGCCTCCGTCCGGCTCACCCGCTACGCGGACGTCGGCCCCGCGCTGTTCGATTCACCGGAGCTCGTCCGCGTCCGCGCGCTCTCGCTCATCGAGGATGGCCTCACGGACGACGACGTCGAGCACCTCGCCCGCTCGCCCCACATGAAGCGCCTCTGGTGGCTCGATCTCGGCTTCAATCCGGTAGGGATGCGGGGCATCACGGCCCTGGCGGCGTCCGTCACGCTTCCGCGGCTCAGGTACGTCGGCCTGACCGGCGCGCGCGTGGACCCGCGGGAGACCGCCGGCTACGAGGGGTACTCCATCAGCCACGTCGACCTCCCCAGGGAGGGCGAGGCCCTGGAAGCGACGTACGGCCACATCCCATGGCTCCATTTCAACACGGAGTCAGCGCTCGACTACCCTCCCAACCCGTGCCGGGCTCCCCCTCCGCCGTGACGAGGCGCGGGGCGCCGTTCAGAAGGCGAACTTCCCGTACTGGAGCTTGCCGAGATCTTCCGTGATCTTTGTCCGCTCCTGCTGCGTGAGCGTCGAGCTCTGGTCGACCGCGAGCACGATGAGCTTGCCGATGAGCCCATCGATCGAGTAGCCGCGGTCGGTGGCGGAGCGCTCGGCCACGATCACCCTCGCGCACTCCGCGCTGAGCCCGGCCTCCACGAGCTCCGCCACGCTGGCCGTGTTCACCCGGACCGGCGTCTGCTTGAAGCGATTCGCCCGCCGGATATTGGTGATGGCGAGGTTCAGCCCGCCGCCCCCCGCCGGCATCTCCTGCGGGAGCGTGGCGCCGTGGTTGTTGTGCTGGGTATCGGCCTCCCGGGTGCTGGCGCCCATGATCGCGGCGCCGAGGGCCCGCACCCGGCCGATGCCGTCCGCGTCGGGATCCGCGAAATTGTTGGTGACGGCCATCGGGAAGCCCGTGCCCGGATCGAAGACCGGGCTCAGCGCGCCGAGCTTCTGCGTCATGTAAAGCACCGTGCCCTCGGCGGTCGCCCCCCGCTCCTGCCCGAGGGAATAGACCAGGAGATCGGCGGTGATCGACGCGAGGATCTTCTTGCCCGCCTGGGTCGCTGTCGTCATCCCGGGCAGCAGATCGCCGTCGAACGGCTCCGCGAGGATGAGCATCTCCGCGAGGCTCGCCGCCGCCTTGTCGGCCGTGCCCAGCGGGACGTCCTTTAGCAGGTCGCCATAGGGGTGCAGCGTGAAGGTGCACTTGATCTTACGGCTCGGCTCCTCGGAGATCTTCTCGATCTCGTGCCAGCCCACGCGGTGCAGCCGCTCTCGCAAGAGCTCGTTGCGGTGGTACTGGGGCACCCATGACTCGCCGTGGTTCACGCTGACCGCGGTGATCATCGCCTCGTCGGTCTGCTTGATCGGCATGTTGCCGATCATCTCGAGGAGGTTCCGCTTGCCGGGGACGTCGGCGTCGTTTCCCGCGATCATGCCCTTGTTGACGACCCACCACACCCTCCGCACCGGGTCCTCGCAGCGGGGCATGTCGAGCGCGGACTGGACCGACTGAGCGCCGACGGGGTTGCCCTTGAAGACGATCACCGTCTTTTTATGATCGTTCTTGCTCCCGATATACACGTTCCCGTCGATGATCCGCTCGGTGGGCTCCGCGGGCGGGACGCCGAGACGAGGGAGGTGCTCTTCGTAGAGCTCCGGGGTCGCGAATTTCTCCTTCCACTTGGCCTTCGGCGCGAAGAGGCGAGGCTGCCCAGGGCCGGTGCAGATATCGATCTTGTAGGCATACACATACGAGTGCTTGCCCTCATGGTAGACCGAGAGGCGGTACGGACAGTCAGGGTTCGCCCATCTGGCGCCGTCCCCCGTGAGCTTCTCGGCCTCGTTCCAGCGGTCTAGCTCGAGCTTGGGGAGGTACTCCCCCGGATCAGGGGTATCCTTGCGTCGCCCGATGGCCCACCCCGCTCGGCTCTCGATGATGCTCACGAAGCCGCTGCGGAGCTCGATCGCGCGCGCCTGCTCCGCGTCGTCGTTCGTGCGCTTGAGCTGCCCCTCGGAGCGGACGTGGCGGTACCGCGAGCACACATGGTCCTGGGCCTCCCGGATCGACCGGGCGAAGATGGCCGACTCGAGCCAGTCGCTCTGCTCGTCCTCGGGCGGGATCCCGCGCAGGCCGAGCCGCGGGGCCAGGTCCTTGAAGAAATCGAGCATGCGCGGCCACTGCCCCATCCGCTCCTTGCGGCGCCGCGACCACGGCTCCTCGTAGCCGATGTGCATCACCGGCGGCAGGGCCGGGCCTGCGCTCGCCGCGTTGCTGAGGCGCTTCTGCCCCCATTCGGAGAGGAGCAGGGTGAGGTGGTTATACCAGGCCGTAACGCCCCGCCCGACGATGACGTAATAGCCCTCGGGAGGCGGCGTCGCGACCGTGTTGTTCGCCCCCTGCAGCTCGTCCGAGTTGCTCAGGCTCACCGAGATTGTCCCGAAGCCGGTAGGGCCGTTGGTGCTCATCGTATCACGCTCCGGTGGTCCCCCTCGCCTCCCGCCTGCTCCCTGTCAACTCCCCGCGGACGCCGTCGCCTCGGGGAACTCATTCGGCGCGTCATGGACCTCCTCGAGCTTCCGCAGGGTGGCCTCATCCGGCTCGCCGGTCTCCGGGAGCCTGAAGCGGCGCTGGAAGGCGCGGATCGCGGCCTCGGTCGCCTCGCTCGGGCGGCCGTCCGTCCCCCCGCAGTCGTAGCCGAGGTTGGCGAGCCGCTTCTGGGTGCCCGAGAGCGTATCGATCGGGTCCATATGGCCGAAATCGATCTGAACCCGGAGCTCGTCCGGCCCGATCACGAGCTCACCCCGCGACGCGCCCGTGGCCACGAACTCGATCAGGATCCCCTTGTCGTCGGTGGTGCCCTCGGAGGAGCGGCCGTCCACCGTGAGCTTGTAGCGCTGTCTCTTGCGGGGCTCCTGGCCGTCGAAGACCTGGAGCCGGAAGAGCGCGGGGACGCCCTTCCGGCGGTAGACGTGCCTCCGCCCCGTCGCCGCCTGCTCCTCCTTGAGCCGCTTGTCCGGGATGAACAGGACATCGCCGGGGGCGAGGACGTTCATGTCCTTGCGCTTCCTCTTGAGCTCGGCGTTCTCGGGGTGGTTCCAGATGGTCTCGACGAAGAGGCCATGGCGCTCGGAGAGGCTGACCACGCTCTCTCCTTGCTGAATCACATGCCTTGTCGGCATTCCTGCTCCATCTGGCGCTCCACCGGGGCCGCCGTCGCTGGAATCTTAGCACTCGACCGGGCGCTCTGGAACCACGAGGCGAGGTCGATCTCCTTGCCAGACCGGCGACCCCTCGCCGGCCGCGCTCTCCCGGCATGTCCTGGCGCGCGCCCGGGCCCCGCAGGCCGTGGCGTGAGGGCGGCGCCCTGGATGCATGGGTAACTTCAACCCCGGTCAGCGGCAGGAGCGAGCGAGCCCCGATACGACGGATTTCGGCGGCTAGGACGAGCAAGGCCCATCCCGCGCCGCCACCCGCCCGCCGGCGACCTCCGCACCCGCGTCGAGGGACCGCCCCGGCGGCGCTCCCCGCCCCCTCGCGCACGAACCGGACCACGCGGGCACACGTTGGCCCTCGCGTGGCATCCCGTCGCTCCGTGCTCCTGCTGCGTGATGTCGCCGATCACACGCCGGCGCCCGCCGCATGGACACGCGAGCACATCTTCCAAGTAGACGCGTTTCAGAAGCGACGCCCAGTCGATACGGGCGAACACGGGCGGCACCACGCCGTCGCCGAGGCTCGTCGCGGCGGCTCGCGACCCTTGGGGTGGCACCTCGGAGCGCGCGGCGCTCGGCACACCGCTCGTCTCCGCCAGAATGGTCGGCGCGGCGCGCTCCTTCTTCTTCTTCTTCGATCGCTTCTTCGTTGTCGAACGAGCTGGCTCGCGACGATCCCCCGGAGGCTCGGCTCCTCGGGGCACCCCTCGGTGTCAGGCCCCCGCGTGTAGGACAGGCGCGCGCCGCGCGGCGCGACCTGCGCGAGCGCCACGGGCGCCGCCAGGAAGAGCGACGCGGCGAGCGACAGCGCGGCGCGTTTCATCCTCCGGATCCGGTTGCGGATGAGGAGCGGGCCGGACATGAGCGGAACTTCCTCCTCCGTCATCCGTCGCCATCCATACTATTTCCGGAAAGGTCCCCCGGATTGTTACGAACTCGTGCGCCGGAGCCGAAAAGGAATACACGAGGTTTACCGCCGACATCTCCCCCGAACCTGAGAGAGATGTCACCTGAGATCGGGACTGTGGCGGTGTTGCGAGGTGACCGGCGAACGGCGGCGTCCTCGCGCGATGAATGGGAGGCCCGGTCGCCTGCCGGCGGGCATGCGAGGAGCAGCGCTATCCGATCGGCTCAGGCTCGGCCTCGGTCTTCTTCCTCGCGCTGGCGGCGCGGGCCCGCTGTTCGGCGCGCCGCTCTTCTTCCGCCGCGTCCTCGTACGGCGAGAGCAGCCGGTCGCGGAGGAGCGCGTGAGTCTCGTCCTTGTCGTCGTCGTACTCGGCATGGACCCGGATCAGGAGCGTGCCGTAGGCCTCGTGCCACGCCTCGATCGCCTTGACGGCCGGATCCGCGGCCTTCGCCTCGGTGACGCCGAGCTTCTTGCCGTACAGCTCCGTCCAGCGCTGCAGGCGGCCTACCTCCGCCGAGAGGCCGAGGCGCTCGACCGCCGCCTTCACGTCCTTGCCGTCGAGCGCCTTGATCATCGCGCTCATGCGCACCCACTGCTGGGAGTAGACGAGGCGGATGAAGTCGGTGCCCGACGACAGCACCTCCGAGCGCACCAGCAGCGCATCGCGACGGCGCGCCGCCTCGTCATCCGTCAGCGGCAGGATGTCGGTATGATCGAACGCGCGCTCGACGCTGGCGAGCTGGCTGTTGAACGCTCCGATGCACCGGTCGGTGCCGCGATCGATCTCCACCATCGTGGCGTCGATACTCCCGAGCGCCTCGAGGGCCTCGGTGGACACAATGACGAACTGGACCGCTGCGTCGACCTTGGCAGCGAGCTTGAGCTTCTTCGATTTCAAGGCCTCCCGGTGAGCGGCGAGCTTGGTACCTGCAATGATGCACCCGCTCGGCGTGAGCCGGCGGGCGAGAAATGCGGCTTTTCCCATAAGATCCGGTTACCAAGCTCGCAATGACCCGGCAAGGCGGCAGCACGCTTTCGACGCGCCGCCGGGTGGTGGGGGCATTTGCCCGGAGAGATGTCACATGAAGGCGGGAAGATCATTGATGATTTTCTTCCCGCCTTCCCGCCTTCAGGTTCAAATGACCCCACGACCCGCCGCCGCACGCCGGCCGGCGTCCCCCCACGCCCCGCCGCACGCCGGCCGGCGTCCCCCCACGCCCCGCCGCACGCCGGCCGGCGTCCCCCCACGCCCCGCTGCACGCCGGCCGGCGTCCCCCCACGCCCCGCCGCACGCCGGCCGGCGTCCCCCCACGCCCCGCTGCACGCCGGCCGGCGTCCCCCCACGCCCCGCCGCACGCCGGCCGGCGTCCCCCCACGCCCGGCCGCGGCGTCGAGACAGCGAGATCGTCGTCGTTCCTCCCCGATTCCGCGCCTCCCGTTATGATTTTCCTCGGGTTTCTGCCTGCTCACCTCTAGGCTCGGCCGCCGCCCCGAGCGGCCGCGCCGCGAGAGAGGCCGAGCGTGCGAAGGATGCGACGTCCCCGATCCCCCCTCTCCCCCCGATCCGTGATCCCTGCCCTGCTCGTGCCGCTCGCCTGCGGCGCGGGGGCGTGCTCCGGCGGCGCTCTGCGAGACTCGCCCGCACAGACCAGCGCCGCGGTGCACGCGCCCGGCAGCAGCCCGGCCCCGGAAAGCGCGCCCGCGACAGGCGCCGCCGCGACCACCCTCCTGCCGAGCGCGGCTCCCCCCGGCCGCACGCCGCTCGGCGCGCCCGAGGTCGAGCCGCTCCCGTTCCTCATCGAGCCGTCGCTCGACGGCCGCTCGGTGCTGCTGCTCTCGAAGGCGTCGTCGGACCGGTCCGGCTGGGTCAGGCGCCTCGACGCCGCGACCGGCGAGCTCGGGCCGCCGCTCCCGCTCGTCGACGAGGACCTCGCCGGCGCCCTCTCCTCGCCCGGCGGGAGCACCACGCTGCTCACCTCGCAGGACGGCGAGATCTGCGTGACGACGTTCCTCCCCGGCGAGACCTCGGCCGCGTCCCGCTCGTGCGCGAGGGCCCGCGCGCACGCGGCGGCGGCCGTGGGCGAGCGCGTCGCGCTGCTCGAGCTCGAGGTCGCCGATGCCGCGAAGCGCGACAGGGGCACCGCGAAGGCGCGCCAGCGCCCCGCCCCGGCCAAGACCGCCCGCAAGGCGCCGGCCCGCAAGACGCCCGCGGCGAGCCGACCCGAAAAGGCGACCGGCGCGCGCGGCGCGGCGGTCGCGAAGAAGAAGCGCGGCGCGGATCGAGAGCGCGAAGGCCGGCCCAAGAAGGCCCCGCGCCCCGCGCCCCGGCCGAAGCGGCCGGACCCGCTGCCCGAGGTCGAGGTGCGGGTCCGCTGGATCTCGCCGGCCGGCGGGATCGCGACCACGTCGTCGCCCACCGGGCTCCGGTTCCGGCCGCCGCTCGACGGCATGGGGCTCATCGACGCCGGCGGGAGGCCGGGCGCGATCGATCTGCTCTACTACGCGGCGAGCACGAAGAAGACGAGCACGTCATGGCTCGGGAGCGCGCAGATCGCCTTCGCGTCGCTCGGAGAGGACGGCAAGCTCGACCCGCGCCGGCGCGCCGTCGTGGCCGAGGGGGATCTCGACTACGGCACGCTGCGCGGCCACCTGGATCCGCGCCTCGTGACCGCGAGCGCGGGCGCCGTGGTCGTCGACGTCACCGGCCGCAACGGGGCCTGCCAGGCGACGCGCGTCGCGCCCTCGCTCCAGCGGCTCCCCGCCGGCGCCGCGCCCAGGGCGGTCTGCGCCGTGGATCCGGCGCGCCTCGCCGACGCGACCCCGCTCGCGCCGGCCGAGATCGACGCGCTCGCGCGCATCGCCGCGAGCGGCGCCCGGCGCGCCACAGGGCAGCCGGCGTACGACCCGGGGCTCGCCGCGTGGGCGGGAGATCGCGCCTACTTCCAGACGATCTCCGGCGAGCTCTCCTCGGCGTCACGCGCCGACGGCCAGCCGCGCCGCGAGCCGGACCCGTTCCCGGCGCGGCGCGCGCGCATCGCGTGGGGCGCGCTCGCGACCGACGGCGAGGGGCTCGCCTTCGCCGCGGGGCAGCTCCACCGGCTCGACCCGCGCGGGCCGATCTCCGCGACGGCGGCGCCGGAGGGGATCGGCGCCGCGCCGCCGGGGGGCGCGCCGGGCACGCCGCTCGACGAGCCGGAGCGCCCCGCCGACAGGCGGCGCGCCGCGCGCATCGGAGCGTCCTGGTGGCTCGCGAGGACCGACGTCGTGCGGCTCGTGCCCGAGCCCTTCGTGGTGCCCGCGCTGCGGGGGCGCGCCCACGAGGGCGGCACGGCGCTCGTCGGCGGGCGCGAGCGGGGGCTCTTCCTCGAGGTGCTCGGCGACCGGCTCCAGATCACCGGCATCGACGCCTCGGGCGCGCTCGCCGGGCCGGGCGCGCTCGCGCCGGCGGCGCCCCACGCCGCCGCGGCACGCCCCGCGCCGCCCCACGCCGCCGCGGCACCCCACGCCGCCGCGGCACGCCCCGCGGCGCCCGCCGTCGCGATCGCGTCGCCGGTGCGCGCGGGGTTCGACGCGTGCGAGCGCCGGGGCGGCGGAGCCATCGTCGCCGGCGTGAGCGCCGGCGACCCACGCAGGGTCGTGGCGCTCTCGATCGACGCGCTCGGCCGGCCCGGCGCGGCGCGCGAGACGTCGCTGCCGCTCGCCGAGGGCGACCTCGCGGTGCGGCTCGTCGCCCTGCCCGAGGGGGGCGCGCTGCTCAGCGACGCGGCCCGGCGCCACGTGGTCTGGCTGGACGACGACGGCGCGGAGCTCGCGTCGCAGCCGTGGCCGGAGGACGACACCGGCGCGCTCTGCGTCGACGGGCAGCCGGCGCGGCGCGCGGTCCCGGCGCCTTCGCCGGGCGCCTTCGTGACCGTGCCGGAGCTCGCGGCCCCCGGCGCCTGCGTGGTGGGCGACGTCGTCTGGGCCGCCGACGGCGGCCTGCGGTGGTTCGGGAGCGCGGTGAGCGGCCTCGACGCGCAGGCCGAGGCGGGCGTCGCGCGCCCCGCGCTGCCCGAGAGCGCGGTCGCGGCGCTGCGCCCGGCCGCGGGAGAGCCGACAGAGGCGCCCGCCCCCGCGCTGCCGGCCGCGCCCGCGTGCCCCGCCGACATGGTCGCCATCGAGGGCGGCCGCTTCTGCATCGATCGCTTCGAGGCGATGCTCGTCGACGGCGCCACGGGACAGGCGCTCTCGCCCGACTACCCGTCGACCCCGAACCTCCTCGAGCTCACGCTCGCCGAGTGGTCGACCGGCCGGCGGCGGATCGGCGACGTCCACGCCCGCGCCTTCCCGCTGCCGCTGCTCCCCGGCTGGCAGCGCGGCCGGACGATCGCCGCCCTGGCCCGCTCCCGGTCCGGGGCGCGGCCGAGCGGCTATGCGACCGGCCTCGTCGCCGAGAGCTCCTGCGCCGCCGCGGGCAAGCGGCTCTGCTCGGTCGAGGAGTTCGTCACGGCGTGCCGCGGCGAGGACGACACCCTGTACCCGTACGGCGACACGTTCGAGGAGGGCGCGTGCAATGTCTTCCGGCCAGCGCACCCCGCCTCCCTGCTCCACGGCAACGCGTCGATCGGCCACCTCGACCCCCGGCTGAACCGCGTGCGCAGCGCCCGAGAGCCCCTGCTGCGCGAGACGGGCGGGAGCCCCCGGTGCAGGAGCCGCTGGGGCAGCGACGCGGTCTACGATCTCGTGGGCAACCTCGATGAGTGGGTGGACGAGCCGGGCGGCGCGTTCGCCGGCGGCTTCTACGCGCGCTCGACCCGGTCGGGCTGCGAGGCGCTCATCACGGCCCACCCGAGGAGCTACCTCGATTACTCGACCGGCGTCCGCTGCTGCCAGGACGGACCGGCACCAACGGCGACAGAGATCGAGTCGCCGCCGCCGGCGCCCGCCGGCTCAGCGCCGCGGCCGCGCGGGCATCTGCCGGAGCATCCCGGTCACGGCGAACGCGGCGGAGATCACCAGGAGCACGTGGATCCAGTTGTTCGCGGGCCCCACACCGAGCACGGCGAGCAGCCAGATCATCAGCGACACTAGGGCCACGCCCCAGAGCACCCCATCGGTCCAGTGTTTCATTCGGCCCCTTTCGAAAGGGTTCGTCCAGGGATGAAGCGAATCGCGTGCCACGCCGTCGCGGGTGCGCGCTTCCACGTGCTACGTTCGGCGGTGATGAGCGCGTCATCCTCCGCCATGGAAAGCGATCTGGAAAACCCGACGGAAGAGCACCGGATGCTGCGGCAAATGGTGCGGGATTTCGCCCGTGAGGTCGTCGAGCCGCAGGCCGACGAGCACGACCGGAGCGCGACCCTCAACATCCCCCTGATGCAGCGGCTGGGCGAGCTCGGCCTGCTCGGCGTGACGGTGCCCTCGGAGCACGGGGGCGCGGGCATGGACGCGGTCGCCGCCGTGATCGTCCACCACGAGCTCGCAAAGAGCGACCCCGGGTTCACGCTCGCGTATCTCGCCCACGCGATGCTGTTCGTGAACAACCTCTTCCACGCCGGCAACGACGAGCAGCGCGCGCGGTACCTGCCGAAGGTGCTCTCGGGCGAGTGGATCGGCGCGATGGGCATGACCGAGCCCACGAGCGGGACAGACGTGCTCGGCATGAAGACGTTCGCCCGGCGCGACGGGGATCGGTTCATCCTGAAAGGGCGCAAGGCGCTCATCACGAACGCCCCCGAAGCCCGGATCTTCCTTGTCTACGCGACCATCGAGGGCAGGGTCACGACCTTCGTGGTGGAGCGCGGGTTCCCCGGGTTCTCGACGGACGAGAAGACGCCGAAGATGGGAATGCGCGCCAGCACGATGAGCGAGCTCATCTTCGATGACTGCGTGGTGCCCGCCCGGAACGTCCTGGGCCAGGAGGGGGGCGGGATCCGCAACATGATGAGGAACCTGGAGCTGGAGCGCCTCACCCTGGCCGCCATGAGCCTCGGAATCGCGGATCGCTGCATGGACATCATGATCCAGTACGCAGGAGAGCGGAGGAGCTTTGGCAAGCCCATCGCCGAGCACGGGCAGATCCAGCGCTACATCGCGGAGAGCTACGCCAAGACCGAGGCGGCGCGCGCCCTCATCTACTCGGTGGCCCGCGGCGTCAGCCCCGACCGGAGAAACCGCCTCGGGACGGACGCGGCGAAGCTCTTCGCGGCGCCGGTGGGCAAGGAGGTGGCCGACAACGCCATGCAGGTGCTCGGCGGCTGGGGCTACTGCACCGAGTACAAGGTGGAGCGGTTCTTCCGAGACGCGAAGCTGCTCGAGATCGGCGGCGGTACGCTCGAGTCCCATCAAAAGAACATCACGCGAGAGCTGATCGGCCGCATGAGCAGCTGACGCTGCCCGGCCGCGCGGCCCCGCTCGCGCTGGCTGGACGCCTATTCGAGCCGGCGGGTCGCTCTAGAGATGAACGGAGAGGACGCCGAGGGCCGCGCCGGCCACGATGAGCCAGAGCGAGCTCACGCGGTAACGGACGAGGAGGAGCGCCGCGACGAGGGCCAGGGCGCCGGTGAGCCAGTCGACAACGGCCGCGCGGGCGAGGCGGTAGGAGACGACCGCCATCAGCGCGAGCGACGCCGCGTTCACGCCGTCAAGGAAGGCCGAGGCCACGGCCGAACGGCGGAGGCGGGGGATCAGCGGGCCGCTCAGCGCGACGAAGAAGAACGCCGGAAGGAAGATGCCCACCGTGGCGACCAGAGCGCCCGGGACGCGGCCCAGGAGATATCCGATGAACGTCGCCGTCGTGAAGACGGGACCGGGCGTCACCTGGCCGACCGCCACGGCGTCGAGCAGCTGCGCCTCGGTCATCCACCCGTATCGCTCGACGAGGTCCGCGCGGAGGAACGCGAGGAGCACGTAGCCGCTCCCGAAGAGGACCGAGCCGACCTTGAGAAAGAACAGGAACAGCGGCAGGAGCCCGAACGGAACGCCCGCGGCCGCGGCCGTCGCGGCGCCCCCGACGAGCGGGACGGCGAAGGCCGCCACGCCGGGAGACGGGCCCGCAGGACGCCCGGCCGCGAGCCGGTGCGCCACCGCGAGCGCGCCGGCGCCGGCCAGGACCGCGAGCTCGTGGACGCCGAGCAGGTTCGCGCCAGCGCAGAGCGCCGCGAGGCCCATCGAGCGCTTCGAGCGCAAGCCGGCGCGGCCGAGCCCCCAGAGCGCCTGGACCACCACCGCGATGATCACCGGCTTCACCCCGTAGAGGAGCGCCGACATCTCCGGCACGGCGCCGAACCGGACATAGCCCCACGCGAACCCGAGCGTGATGAGCGTCGCCGGGACAATGAAGCACGCCCCGGCCACGAGCAGCCCCGCCCAGCCGGCGCGGCGGTGCCCGATGTGGATCGCGAGCTCGGTCGAGCTGGGTCCCGGGATCAGGTTCGTCACACCGTAGAGATCGAGGAAATCCTCGCGCGTCATCCAGCCGCGCCGGCGAACCACCTCGTCCTCCATCATCGCGACGTGGGCCGCGGGGCCGCCGAAGGCCGTGGCGCCCAGCCGGAAGAAGAGCCGCGCGAGCTCCCAGAGCGCCGCGCCGCGGGTCTCCCCGGGCGCCCGGGCACCCCCGCTGACCGAGCCGTCGACCATGCCCGTTGTGTACCAGAAGCGGGCCCCGAACGGCCTCGAGAGGGCCGCCAGGGCGACCCCTCGGCGGCTCCGGGCGCGTGCCGGCGAGCGCCGGCCGCTCGTCACTGGATGGGGGGCTCCGGGATCTCCGGCGGAACGAGGAAGAAGACCTTGCGGGTGCTCAGCGTGGTCACGCCGTCGCCGGTGACGACGATCTTCGCCGTGAACACCTGCGGCTCGGTCGTCGGGGGCACCGAGACGTTGATCTTCGGGATCACGTCGAAGCAGACCGTCGGCCCCGGGAAGACGTTGGCGTAGGTGTCCGCGACGCTGTCGCGGTTCCTGTCCACGACCCTGAGCCCGGAGGTGCAGGGCTCCGGAGCCATGTTGTTCGCGATGATCCTGTCGACGAACGCGCTCACGGCGTCGACCGTGTCGGTCTGGTCGTCCTCCGCCGCCGCCGAGATGTCGAGCGTGACGTAGGTCGTGAGCACCTTGATCGCCTGCACGACAGCCAGGTTCAGGCCGGCGCCGCTGCTGGCGACCTGGAACACGAGCGGGCACTTGCCGTTGGCGGCCGCCACGCCCTTCCCGTCCTCGCCGGTGCAGCACTGGTCGACCGCGCACCGCGGCGGGCGTATGCCCTCTGCCCCCCACACCGTCGGCGGGACCACCGAGCCCGTCGCCAGCGCGCCGGCCGTGAAGTCGGCCTTCGCCGCGCTCTCGTCGGAGGTCGTCACCATGCCGATGAAGCGGCCGCCCAGGCCGGTCAACTCGTTCAGCGCCTGCGTGTAGTCCGGCGACGAGTGCGTCGACGAGTAGCTGTACTCCGGCGTCCTCCCGTTGTGGCTCGGCGCGTCGGAGATCATCACCACGATGGGCAGCGACCCGGCGCGGAAGCCCACACCGCCGAGGACTCCGACCGACTCGCCCGCCGGGATCGCGCTCGGCGGCGCGGTCGCCGGATTGAACGCAGGCACGTTGGCGCCTCCCGCGTGCGTGCCCGCCCCGGTGGCGATCTGATAGAGAGCCTCCCAGCCGCTCTCCGGAATATCGGCGCCCCCCGCGGCCGAGAGGGAGTTCACCGCGTCCTGCACCGATTCCCGCCCTTCCGGCGTGATGACGCTCATCACCCGGTGCTGCAGATAGAACGGCCGATCGGTGGTGGCCCCGTACGGACTGGTCGGAAAGTCCCTGTAGTGAGTCACCCCGAAGCCGATGCTCGGGATCTCCCGGGTGAGCTGCGCGATGATCTCCTGGAGCCTCTCTTTCAACTTCGCGATCACACCGCCCATCGAGCTGGTGGTATCCATCGCGAACACCACGTCGGCCTGCGAGATGTTGGTCGAGAAGTCGAGCGTGTCCTGCGCCGGATCCGGATCGGCCCGATAGGGCACGACGAACACGAAGTCCCCGTTGGCCCGCGGGTTATCCATGTCGTCGTTCGGGTTCGTGCCGGCGGACTGCTCGATGAGGTCGCTCACGCCGTCCTCGTCCGTGTCCTCGCTCGCGACGCTGGACTCGCCCGGGTCGAGCACGCCGTCGCAGTTGACGTCCTCGAGCTGGTCGAGGAGGCCGTCGTTGTCGCTGTCCAGATCGACGAAATCGGCCCCACCGTCGTTGTCGCTGTCGATGGGCGGATGCTCGCGCTCGCCCCCGCCCCGCTCGACCGAATCGGGCCGACAGTCATTGTCCGAGTCGAGATCTCGGAACGCCGGGATCCCGTCGCCGTCGGCGTCGAGATCCCGCTCGAACCGATCCAGGATGCCGTCATTATCGGAGTCGGTGTCGCGGAAGTCAGGCCACCGGTCGTCGTCGGAGTTCACCGGGTCGAGCGGGTCCGCTCCCAGCTCGTCCTTGTCGAAGAGGCCGTCGCCGTCATCGTCGAGGTCCGCGTAATCGGCCCTGCCGTCGCCGTCGAGGTCGTCCTCGCCGTCCTCTCCGTCGGGACGACCGTTGTTGTCGGAGTCCTCGTCGCGAAAATCGGGCACGCCGTCGCTGTCGCTGTCAGGCCGCCCGGTTTGCCCTCGCGGGATGGCGCCCTCGACCGCATCGGACACGCCGTCGTCGTCGGAGTCGGTGTCCTCGAAATCCGGCACGCCGTCGTCGTCCGTGTCCACGGCCTCGTCGCGCCCCTCCTCCGCGTCGCTGATGCCATCCTCATCCGTGTCCTCGACCGTCGGCTCCGGGTCGACCGCCGGCGGCGGCGCGTTGTCGTCCGGCGCGGCGTTGCAACCGACGGGCGCCGAGAGCAAGAGGCAGTAGAGCAGAGGGCGAAGACTGCGACGCATAGGAACTCCTGCGCGAGTGTGGGACGCGAAAGGCTAGACGCTCCGCACAATCCGGATCAACCGGCATTCCATCGCGAGCGCGAGCCTCCAACGTCATCGACAGCGCGACGAAGTGTGGCGCGGAGATCGCCGCGGACCGGCGGCACGTGCGAGCCGCGCAACAGAGACCGCCATGTCGCCTCATGCTGACGGCGGAACGCCGCGCTCCGCCGCGGGCGCCCGAGCGCTGCCCCTGCTTCAGAGAAGTTTCACGCGAGGTGCCATGACGGTTATCGATTCCGTCGGCGCGCTCTCACGGTAAGGGCAATGACGGCATTTCGAGTTACAGCAGTATCCCCGCTTCAGGTGATACGCCTCTGTGAACACCACCCGGCCTCCCTCGAGGTAATAGTCTTCGCCTTCGATGGCCCTGGGAGGTTTCGGCCCGCGCATCTGCCCTCGATCAAGCTACTCCGAAACGCGCGCCGGCGCCATCCGGCCCCGGGGCGCGCCGGCTCCACGCCGCCCGCGCGCCGCCCGTGCTACGCCTGCGCCGCCCGCCGCACGCCGCTGATCCGGCGGGTCCGCCCGCAATGCCCGATCGATCCTGCTCGAAGCTCCTCCGCGCCCTGCTCCCGCTCCTCGCCGCGACCGGCTGCGACGGCTGCCCGAGCTCCAAGCCTTACACGCCCTACACGCTCGGCTCGGCGGCGCCCTCCGGCGCCCCGCCCCCGCCGAGCGGCGTCGGCCCCGGCGCCCCGGACCCGGGCCCCGATGCCGACGCCGGCGCGCCCGACGCCGGCGCGCCCGACGCCGCCGCCCCGCCCCGGTTCGCGGCCGTGCCGAGCGTCCCGGCGCCCGAGGGCGGCAAGCGGTGGCCCCTCGACGGCGGCGCCGTGGTCGCCGCGCCGACCGGGCGCACCTTCGAGACCGGCCTCCTCCTCGACCTCGACGGGGACGGCGCGCGCGATCTCGTCGCCTGGACGCGGGCGCCCGACGGCCTGCGCGGCGAGCTCCTGTTCGCGCCCGCCGCGCGGCCCCAGGCGCTGCGCACGCTCACCGCGCTCCCCGGCGATCTCGCCGCGCAGGGGTGCACCCCGCGCGTCGGCCTCAGCCAGATCGGCCCCTCGACGCTCGCCCTCGATTTCGCGCCGCAGTGCGCCGATCCGCAGCGCGCCGCCGGCGCGGGCGCCGCGCGCTGGATCGCCGTGATCCGCCTCCCCGGGCCCGCCGCGGGCGCGGGCGCGCCGCCGGAGCTCGCCCTGGAGCTCCGCCTCCGCGCGCCGCCGCCGGCGGAAGCGCTCTCCGCCGCCCTCGAGGTCGCCGACCGCGACGCGGACGGCCGCGACGACCTCGTCGTCTCCGTCGGAATCGAAGGCGCGCTGCGCCCGTTCCCCGCCCCGGCGGGCGCCGCCTCCGAGCTCCGCGCCCCGCTCGTCTTCCTCGATCGCCCCGCCGGCCTGTCGCGCGACGCGGCGCAGCCCGGCGAGACGCTGCGCGCCCTCGCCGCCTCCCTGCTCCGCGACGCGCGCGGCAAGTCCACCGCGCCGGCCGTGGCCGCCTCCGCCCAGCGGCTGCGCCGGCTCCACGCGCTCCTCTGCGCGGACGCCGCGGGCGGCGGCGGCGCGATCGCCGGCCGCGACGCCGCGCGCGCCGGCGAGGCCCGCGTCTGGACGGGCGCCGGCCCGGTGCGCTGCGGCGAGCCGGGGCTCGCGGCGGCGATCGACCACGCCGAGGCGGTCGCGGCCTCGACGCGAGGCGCGCCGCTCGCGGCCGTCGCGGCGCTCGACCGCGGCGGCGCCGAGCCCCGCACCAAGGAGGAAGGCAAGCTCCTCGCGAAGCTCGCGCCGCCGGTGACCCCCAGCGCCGTGTACCGCACCGCCGCCGCCCCGCAGTCGACCCGGCCCGGCGCCTTCGGCCCGCTCGCGTTCGAGGCGAGCGGCGCCCTGCTCGTCCGGACCGCGCAGGGCGTCGTCCGCGTCGACCCCGCGGCGTCCACCGAGTCCGCGACGGACATCCCCCCCTGGCCCACCGCCGTCCGCGCCGGGCCCGCGGAGCTCGTCGCCGTCGAGCGGCGCTGCGACGCGCCCACGCTGCTCGCGCTCTTCCGCAGCTCGCCCGACGCCGTCGGCGAGATGGAGGCCCCCCTCCCGCTGCTCCGCGGCCAGGGGCCCCGCGCCCGGGCGGGCGCGGCCTCGCCCGAGCGCTGCGCCGGGACCGAGCGGCTGCCGTACTCCCCGCTCGCCGCGTCCGAGGGCGGCTTCGACATCGCCCTCGGCGCCGCGCTGGTCTCGATCGACCTGCGCGCGGCCGCGCCGGCCTCGTCCGCGCTCTCGTTCCCGCTCACCACGCCCGCCCCGCAGGGCGCGGCGCGGTCGCCGGACGGCACCACGCTCGCCGTCCCCGCCGCCGGCGGGCTCCTCGTGGCGACGGCCGGCGGCGCCGCGCGCCTCTGGTCGGGCGGCGACCTCGCGCAGGCGACCGCGTGCGCGCCGGCCAACGGAGGCGCCCGCGTCGCGTGCGTCGCCGGCGCGGCCGCGGTGATCTTCGAGGCGAAGTGACCCCCGCGGCCGTGGCCCCGGGGGTCAGCCGAGGGTCAGCCCTTGTTGACGCGCTCCAGGTACTTGCCGTCGGTCGTGTCGATCTTGATCCACTCGCCCTCCTTCACGAAGAGCGGGACGTTCACGGTCGCGCCGGTCGACACCGTGGCGGGCTTTGTGGCGCCGCTCGCCGTGTCGCCCTTCACGCCCGGCTCGCTGGTCACGATCTGGAGCACCACGTGCGGGGGCATGCTGACGCCGATCGGCTGCCCGTTGAACAGGGTCACATCGATTGACATCCCGTCGCTCAGCCACTGCGAATCCTCGCCGATCTTCTCGCCGGGGACCGTGAGCTGCTCGCCGGTCGCCGGGTCCATGAACACGAAGTCGGTGCCCTCGGGATAGATGTACTGGAGGCTGCGCTCCTCCACGTCCGCCGGCTCAAGCTTCTCGCCCGATTTGTACGTGCGCTCGAGCACCGCGCCCGTCGCCATGTTCCGGATCTTGACGCGGGTGAACGCCTGCCCCTTTCCCGGCTTGACGAACTGGAAGTCGATGACCGAGTAGGGCTGGCCGTCGACCATCATCTTGAGGCCTTTTCGGATGTCGCTTGTGTCCATGGGCAGAGCTTCCTGGTAGCGTAAGGGCGGCCTGTCGGCGAGGCCGGGGATCCGCGTCATCGGCCCCCTGGCGCGGCCCGGGAGCCCGCGTCCGCGGCCTCCGGGGCGCGGCTAAGGGGTCCGCGTCGCGGCCCCCTTAGCACGAGCGTGGCCCCCTGCACAGCGCGCGGTTTCAGGACCTGAAAATGCACGACTTCGACGACGAGCTCCGGGAGATCAAGCGTGAGATCGTGGAATCCCGTGGGCTCATCATCAAGACGAACAACCTCACGAACGCCCTCGCGGCGGACCTGAAGAGCATCTCCAAGCGCCAGATGGCGTACGAGCGGCGCGCCTTCTGGAACAGCGCGAGCGCGAACCTGCTCTTCGTGATCGTGGTGATCGGCGTGGTCAAGCTCGCCTGGGACGCGCGCGTCGACGCCGTCCAGGCCGAGACGAAGGGCGCCCGGGACCGCATCGCGAAGCACGAGGCGGATCTCAAGGAGATGCAGCAGCGGAACGACGCGCGCGCCAAGGCCGAGAGCGACGCCGCGGCCTTCTACGAGCTCATCCGCGCCGAGCGGCGGCAGGAGGTGCTCGAGGGGTTCGAGGCGCTGCGCAAGGCGCCGCTCACCCGGGCCGAGCTCGCCTTCTTCACGGACGCGGTCGACAAGGCGCGCTCGGAGCTCTCGATCAAATCGTACCAGACGGGCCTCGATCACATGCGGACGGGCCGCTGGCACGAGGCCGCGGTCGCCTTCGAGGACGCGATCCGCCAGAAGGAGACCGCGTCGCACACCCCGTCGGCCCGCCTCAACCTGGCGCGCGCCTACCGCAGGCTGAACCGGCAGCGCGACGCGATCCCGCTGCTCATGACGCTCTCCGAGGCGTCGCCCGACCGCGAGGTCATGGATGACGCGACCTTCCTCCTCGCCGAGTGCCTCCTCGACATCCAGGCCTGGAACGACGCGAAGACGACGCTGCGGTCGTTCATTCGCCGCTTCCCGGACAGCGCGTACATCAACGACGCGCGCCTCGCGCTGGCCGACGTCTCGCTCCGGCACTGACGCCCGCCGCCGCGCCCGGCGCTGACGCCCGCGCCGGCGCGGCGCCTCAGGACGGGGGGCGCACGTCGATCTGGCGCGGCTCGTTCTTCCTCTTGAACCAGCTGGATCGGAGCTGGCGGCGGAGGCCCGACGCGAACAGGCAATCGCGGAACGCGTTCTGCTGGAAGGTCACCGCGCTGTGCGCGAGCGCGGTCTCGATGAAGATGGCGCGGCCGTTCAGGAGCTGCTTGCGCGAGAGCTCGCCCGGGCGGCGCTCGTGCAGGCAGGCGACGCCCTTGGCCTCGAGCGCGCGCTCGAGCTCGAGGTTGAGCCGCCGCACGTCGCCCGCGACGAAGTGGCTGATGAGCTTGTGCCTGTCCCGCCCCGACCTGTCCTTCCGGGCGAGCACCCAGTCGCGAAACGCGTCGACCTCCCCGTACAGCGCGTCGAACAGGTACACCTCGTTCACCTCGCAGCCGCCGTGGCGGAGGCACGCGGCCGCGACGCGGTACCCGCCCGAGTGCGCCGACAGGCAGAGCATCCCGAGCTTCGCCTGCCTCGGGACGGCGCAGTCGCCGAGCGCCCGCCGCGCCGCCGGGCCCGCGAGCACCGCCGCGAGCTCGCCGCACAGCCGCCGGAGGCCGCCCGGCTGCCCCAGCTGGCCCGGGGGCGACTCGGCGGCGTTCACCGCGCCCTGCGGCACGACGAGCACCGCGTTCTGCTTGCTCTCGTGGAGCTGCTCGCGGAGCTTGTGCGCCGCGATGGCCCGCTCCGCGGTCGTGACGTGACCGTGGAAGTGCATCACGAGGTCGAGCTCACCGCTCTCCGGCGCGCGGTAGTGGGCCGGCACGAAGACCAGCACCGTCGCGTCCCTGTACGGGGCCCCGTCGCAGGGGAACGGCGCGTGCGACAGCTCGAGCTTCAGCGTCACGCCGATGTCCGAGGCCTCGACGCGCTTCACCTTCGAGGCCCCCCTGGCGAGCGCCGGCGCCGGCCCGAGGAGCGCGGACGCGGCCACCGCGCCCCCCGCCGCGCCGAGCGCATGGAGGAAGGTCCGACGGCTGAGCGCGGGAGCTGCGAAGCGGGACATCCTGGCGACCTCGTCCGATGCCACCCGCGCGTACCCCGGGCGCCCGAGCCGGGCCAAGAAACCGAGAGGGCGCCGGAGCCCGGAAGCAAGAACGCCAAGAGGATTGCTCCCCTTGGCGCTCGTGGCGTCCTGGTGGCTTTGGCTTCAGCCCGCTCGCCGATTCAGGAGTTGCTGCTGACCGCCGCCGTGCTCACCTGCGCGAGGAGGTCCTGGATGCGCCGGACGAGCTTCGCCGGCTCCTGCACCACGCCCTCGACGAGGAGGGCCTGGTCGAGGAGGAGCTCGGACCACTGCTGCACCCGCTCCGAGCCGGGCTCGCGCCCTGCCAGGATGTTGAGGTTCTTCACGACCGGGTGGCCCGGGTTGAGCTCCAGGATCCGCTTGGATTCCTCGGTGTTCTGGTCGATGAGCTTCATGATCCGCTCGAGGTTCGCCCCTGGGTCGCCCTCGGCGGCGACGAGGCAGCTCGCGCTGTCGGTCAGGCGCCGCGAGACGCGCACGTCCTTCACCCGGTCGCCCAGCGCCGCCTTGACCGCCGCCACGGCCGCGTCGACGGACTCCTCCGGCTGGTCCTTCTTCTCCGGCTCGCCGCCGAGGTCGACGTCGCCGTGCGTCACGCTCTTGAGGCGGCGCTTGTCGAACTCGTTCAGCGCCTTCACCAGCCACTCGTCGACCGGATCCACGAGGAAGAGCACGTCGTAGCCGCGCTTCCGGAACGCCTCGAGGTGCGGGCTCTGCTCCACCGCGCGGCGGCCGAGCCCCGTCACGTAGTAGATCTCCTTCTGCCCTTCCGGCATCTTCTCCACGTAGTCGCGGAGCGAGATGAACTTGCCGTCCTCCGTGTTCATCGACTCGAACCGGCAGAGCTCGGCGATCGCGTCCTTGTTCTTCCAGTCGCTGGTGGCCCCTTCCTTGATGACCCGGCCGAACTCCTTCCAGAAGGTCGTGTAGCGCTCGGGATCCGACTCGGAGAGGTCCTTCAGCGACTTGAGCACCTGCTTGACGATCTGCTGCTCGATCTGGGAGAGCGTGCGGTTCTCCTGGAGCATCTCGCGCGAGACGTTCAGCGAGAGGTCCTCGGAGTCGACGACGCCGCGCAGGAAGCGCAGGTACATCGGCGTGAGCTTGTCGCACTCCTCGACGATGAGGACCCGCTTCGCGTAGAGGCGCATCGCCCTGCGGTCCTTGTGGAACATGTCCGCCGGCGCCTTCTCGGGCACGTAGAGCAGGGCGTGGAACTGCACGGGCGCGTCGATCGACAGGTGCACCGTGAGCAGCGGCTTGTCGCCCTCGTAGCCGCCGGTCACGTGCCGGAAGAACTCCGCGTGCTGCTCCTCGGTGATCTGCGACTTGGGCAGCGTCCAGAGGGCGGCCGAGCGGTTCGCGACCTCGTCGTTCACCTTGATGGGGAAATGAACGAAGTCGGAGTACTTGCGGATGATCTCCTTGACCCGCCAGGCCTTCGCGTACTCGCGCGCGTCCTCCTTGAGGTGGAGGACGATCTTCGTGCCGGGGTGCTCGCGGTCGCCGGGGGCCACGGTGAAGGAGCCCGCGCCGGACGAGCGCCACAGCACGGGCTCGGCGCCCGGCAGCATCGAGCGGGTCTGCACGTCGACGCGCGAGGCGACCATGAACGCGGCGTAGAAGCCGACGCCGAACTGGCCGATGAGCTGGAGCTTGCCGCCGTCCTTCTTCTGCTTCGCGGCCTCGGCGTTGGCCTTCAGGAACTCCAGGGACCCCGAGCGGGCGATGGTGCCGAGGTTCTCCACCACCTCGTCGCGGGTCATCCCGATGCCGTTGTCCTCGATGGTGAGGGTCCGGGCGTCGTCGTCGAGCGTGATGAGGATCGCGGGCTCGCCGGCCTGCTCGGCGACGCCTTCGCGCGTGAGGGCCAGGAAGCGGCCCTTGTCGAGGGCGTCCGACGCGTTCGAGATGAGCTCGCGCAGGAAGACCTCCTGGTTCGCGTAGAGCGAGTTGATGACCAGCGCGAGGACCTGCTGCACCTCGGCCTGGAAGGGGAGCTCGACCGCGCCGGCCGCCGTGGCCTCCTCGGACGCGGTCGACGCGGGCGGCTGGGGGCCCGGAGCCGCGCCCGTGGGCTCGGCAGAGGGCGTGGCACCGCTGGTTTCGGGGTTCTGGCTTTCCGTGTTCATCTCGGCGACCAAATGGATCCGATTTTCGAAAGGGCAATCCCCTGGCGCGCTGCGGAGCGACATGCGGACCACGCCGCGGGGCGTCGCGTTGCTCGGCGCTCCCCCCTCCACGGCGCGCGCTCGCGAGGCGGCTCACGCAGCGGGGCTCACCGGCGATGGCGCTCGCTGCCGAGGTGGGGGCTCGCGGGGTCACAGGTCGAGACCTGACCCGAGGTCGGGAGCTGCGCGCCGGGTCCTGACGTTCAGGTCGCTGCACCGCGATCCCCGCATCCTCGCTCGGCTTTTCCGGAGGGTAAGGGTTTCTTCAGAAGGGCGGCAGCGCTAGATTCACCGAGATTGCACCCTCGCCGTCGGGGAGATCCGTTGTGGTAGTACTTCTCCGTGCAGTGTTCCGCGTTATCCCGTTCGTCGGGGTAGTGGCGCTCGCGGGGTGCGGCGATCGGGGCAAGACGGCGGGCAACGAGAACGTGAAGCGTCCGCCCGCTCGGATGGAGTTCGACGGCTACATCTACGTCCCGGCCGAGACGAGCGATTTCAAGATCCTCGAGCGCGTGCGGGCGCAGACGCGCTCGGTGTTCACGGGGCTGCGGCGGTCCCGGGTGATGGTGAGCCGGCGCGAGGTCCAGGGCGCGACCATGGACAACCTCGTCAAGGAGGCCGTGACCGTCGTCGATACGGCGTCGGGGCGGCGCAACGTCGCGCTCCGCGTGCGCTACCGCTTCGTCGCCCGGCCGGAGGTCGCGAACACCATCGACGATCGCAAGGAGATCGCGCTCGGGCTCCTGCACCGGGAGGACGACGCCGTCGCGGAGCGCGTGCTCCAGGAGTGCACGGCGAGCCCCGAGCAGAGAAGGGGGGACAGCAGCGCCGTCGGCCTCGACTTCGACCCGTCCCTCCCGAGCTGCAGGGCCGCGATGGACGCGGAGCAGGCGGAGATCGACGCCGCGCGCGCGAAGGTGCCCGAGCTCGCCGGGGGGTCGGCCGAGGCCACCGTGGTCACGGTCGAGGAGGTGCGGCGCCTGTACATCCCGACCCGCGTGACGGTCGAGCTCCGCGACCGGAAGCGGGGCGAGATCGCACCGCGCTACGCCCCGCTGGACCGCCCGGAGGAGCCGGAGGGGGACGGGCGGATCGCGACCGGGGAGCGTTCCGACGCCGAGCGTCGCGACGAGCCCGGCGCCGAGCGTCCCGAGGAGATCGCGCCGGCGGCGGTGATCATCGATCCGGATCTCGTGACGCGGCGGACGCCCGAGGAGCAGGCGCTGGCGGCCGAGGGCGCCCTGCTGCCGAATCTGCCCGCGGCCGGCGGCGCGAGCATCGAGGGCGGCAGGAGGCGGTTGCCCGCGGTCGTGGGCCCCGCGGCGGCGCAGGCGCAGCAGCGCAAGGTGGAGTCCACGAGCGAGCGCTTCGAGATCCCGTTCGAGACGCTGGCCGATCCGAAGTTCATTGTGGTGTGGCTGAGCCTCCTGATGGCCTACCCCATCCTCCGGGGCGATCCGCGGAAGCGGCGCTGACGCGGGGCCAACGCGTACGCGCGGCCGGTCCTGGCCGACTACCCCCCGGAGGGGGTGCGGGGCACAGGCCCCCTGGGATCGTATCTCCGAGCGAGCCTGTCGTCGGGCGCCCGCTCGGGCGACGCGCCGGGGTGAGGAGCTCGCGCCGGGGCACTGCGAGGCGGCAAGCTGCGGCTGGACGGGGCCGTGCCCGAGGACCCCTCCGTGCTCGTGACGAGCGGCGAGCGGGTCGCGAGCGCCCTGCGGGACGCGGAGATCGAGCCGAAGGCGGCTGACCGCCGGCCGAACCTGAAAGAGGCCCCCGCGCTCCCCCAAATCGCGCTGCCACGGCGGGGAAACGCGATGTTCCCGCGGCGAGCCGCGTTCCGAGCCGTTCCCCTCGGCCGTCGCCGCGGGCGCAGCCCTTCCGAGGCGGTCGGCAGCTCCTGCGCCGCCGGACCTCGCCTTATCCGACGGCTCCGCCGTCGTCTCGCCCTGGGCTCGTCGCCTGCGGAGCGGCTCCAGCGTCGTCTCGCCATGGGCTCGCGCCTCGGCTGAGCAATGTCCTACCGCTCTCGTGGGAATGCTTGCCTCGGGGGGTGGTGCGGACGAGCGTGCGCGGGCGAGAAAAGTCGCGGGGTGGAGGGAATGAGCATGAGCGAGAGATCGAGACCGTGGCGACGGAGGACGATCCTTGCGGTGGCTGTCGGCGTCCTGGCGCTTGGCGCGGCGGGGCCCGGGTGTTTGTGGGAGCGGGAGGACCGCACGTTCGGGAGCTTCTGCGCGGCGGCGGTGGGCGGCGAGGAGCACTGCGTGGGCGAGAACCTGGGCCCTGGCGCCGCGTGGACCCAGGCCGAGAAGGATGGCGCGCTGCCCATCGAGGTGTGGGCCACGTGGCCGACCAACAAGACGCTGGAGGAGATCGTCGCGAGCGGCACCTCGCTCGGCGTCTGGTTCGGCCATGTGGACGAAGCGATCGACTACGTGCGGGACGACGCGAGGAACGCCGAGTCGCTGCGGGCGACGCTCGCGGGCAGGCTCGAGTCGCTGCTCGACGAGGCGACGGACCGCCAGAGAGCGCTGCTCGCGCAGGCGCCGGTCGACGCGACAGGCAGCTTCAAGGCGGCGATGATCGACAAGGCGAGCGCCGAAACGGAGCCGCTCGCCGCCGCGCTCGCGGCCGACAAGCAGGCGATGGCGGTCGTGCAGGCGGTCTTCGACCAGGCCCGGAGCGACGCGGCCCCGCTGCGATCGAAGTACGCGGGCGTCGCGGCGCGCTTCGCCGCGTACCGCGCGACCGAGGCGGCGGAGACTGCGGCGTACGCGGCGCTCTCGGCGCAGGCGTCGCGGTCGGACATCGACGGCCTCGACGGCGTGGAGCAGGCGGTGCTCGCGGCGGCGCGCGAGGCGAGCCGGGCGCCCGGCGAGCTCACCGCCGAGATCCTGAGGTCGTCGGCGGCGCTCCAGGTCTTCGCGGCCTCCTTCGACGAGGCGATGGCGCCGCACAGGGAGCTCCTCGCGACGCACGGCGCGGTGCTGCCGGACATGACCTCGGGCGCGCTGCGCTCGCTGAACGCGATGCTGGGCTACGTGAAGGGTCGCGTCGCCCGGAGCGACGCGACGGCGACGGCGCTGCTCGGCGGGATCGCGCTGCGCCGGCAGGCGCTCCGCGTGTTGCGGATGGACGAGGGGGCGCGCGAGGCGATCGCAGGGGCACGGACCCGCAAGGCGTCGGAGATCTTCGGGGAACGCGCGCGCGCACAGGTCGCGGCGCTGTCGGCGGCGCCGCCGGTGAGCGAGAAGCTCGGGCTGCCGCTGCTCGCCGAGCGGTGCGGGGAGCTGGCGGGGCTCGTGCAGATGCGGCCGCTCTGCGGGGCGGCTGGGTCGTCGTGGCGCGAGGCCGGGTGCGCGGCGCTTCGGGAGCGGTTCGACGCCGCGGAGGTCGAGCTCAGGACGGGGCTGCCGCGGAAGATCGCGGAGGGCCTCGCGGCGCTGCGGGAGAAGGGGATGGCCGCGGCGGCGCTCGACGCGGCGCAGGCGAGGCTCGACGCGGGCGATGTGAAGGGCGCCGCGGTTGCGTATGACGCCGCCGTGCGCGGCGCGGAGGGGACATGAGAGCCTCGAAGGACGTTGCGCGGCCTGGCTGGAGTGCCGCGGCGCTGCAGAAGCTCGTCGCGCTGATCACTGCGGCGGTGTTGGTGGCGCCCTCGTTGGCGCGGGCCGGCACGCCGTACACCCTCGACTGGGTCTCCACCCAGTTCAACCCGGGGTGTCTCACCCCCGAGCTCCTCAACCCTGGAGCGCCGTACTTCCGCGTGAACGATACGCCGCTTCCCACCTACGAGGTTCCGGGCGAGTTCGCGTTCCATGACGACGGCTCGGAGAGCAACCGGATGGAGGCGGCGTTCGATTCGGTGCTGCTCGGGATGGGCATGAACGACTTCCACTTCCACGTCAGCAGGGAGGGGGGCGACAACACCTGCGTCAACGCGCGCGAGGTGGTGAACCTCGTGTCGGTGCCGCTCGGGCTGAACAAGCCGCTCTTCGACGTCCGGCGGCGCGGGGTGGCGTTCTCCGGCGACACGACCCTCGACCTGAGCCTAGCGGAGATCAACCCGGCGCTCGCGCGCGACATCGAGATCCTGCTCGCCGAGATCGCCAAGGAGCGCAGGACGCTCGTGGCGAACGCCCCGCGGGTGGCGCGCCTGGCGGAGAAGATGGACCTGCTCCAGCAGCTCGACACCGAGCTGAAGGACCTGGTCAGCCGGCCGCTCGACGAGATCTCGCGAACCGATCTCGACGCGATCCTCGACCGGTACAAGGACGCGGTCGGCGCGGAGACGCGGGCGGCGATGGAGCAGCTCGTCGACGACCTGAAGAAGAGCGTCAGCGATCTCGAGGACGAGCTCGCGCGGCTGATGGACGAGTTCGGCGCGCAGGCGGACGAGGTGGCGGACCTCGCGACGCAGGACGCGCGCGCCGAGGGATGGGACCCGGACGACCCGGGCGCGTATGCGCTCGGGGAGAGCGAGGTGCCGTGGGTCGAGGTGCCGGACATCGCGGAGGTGGACGGGGCGTTCGACGAGGGGAGGGACCCGTACGCGGCGTACGCGGATGCGGTGCTCGCGGCGCTGGAGGCGGACGTGAGCGGCCGGGTGGTGGTCCTTCGGGCGGACTTCGTGGCGAACGTGCGGGCGTGGCGGGCGAACAGCGCGGCGCTGGAGATCGCGCTGCGCGACCGGATGGGGGTGTCGCTGGCGGAGACGAACGCGTTCCTGAAGGCGCAGAACCGGATCACCGGGTTCGTGCGGCAGTTCATGGATGCGTCGGACTGGTTCGAGGACTCGCCGGTGCCGGCGGACCTGCGGGCGCAGGTGGACAGGGTGCTGAAGCCGCGGTTCGACGCGCTGGCCGACCAGATGAAGGACAGCCTGAACCAGTGGACGGGGGACGGGCTCGACCTGGAGCAGACGCAGCTCTACCAGACGATCAGCGCCTTCGCGGGGGCGATGTCGACGGTCGGCGAGGGCTTCGAGGCGTACGCGGGGGTGATGCAGACGCTCGTGCATGCGACGACGCGCATCGGAGTCGGCTTCGTGCCGGTGGTGGGGCCGGCGCTCGATCTGTGCGAGGCGGTCACCGGGAAGGCGTGGTGCCTGCCGTCGGGGCAGGAGCTGAGCGACGAGGAGCGGATCTTCTCGGGGCTGGGCTTCGGGCTCGGGGCGGTCGGGCCGATGTGGCGGGTGATCAAGACCAGCGGGGGGCTCAGGCCGTCCGCGATCCGGGTGGCCGGGGAGATCGCCGAGATCGAGGAGGCGTTCGCCAAGATCGTGAAAACGAACCGCGTCAGGGGGTACAAGGGGCTCACCGGGGCGATCACCAAGTTCGATGTGGACATCTTCGAGAAGAAGGCGGCCAAGTTCCTGGTGGACGACGGCCGATCGCTCATCGGGGTCGGCGACGACGGCGTGCGCGACGTGCTCAAGATTCCGAGGGAATCGAGCGCTGGGGGTAGCGAGGGGGCAGCGCCCGACTTCTTGTCGATATCCAGCGGGCACAAGCTGATCGTGAGTGAGGCCAAGGGCGGCGGAACGATCCCCTTCTTCAAGGTGCGCGATCAGCTTTTGAATGCGATGGAGGCGTTGAAGAAGAGGAGGCTCGATGGAGACGTGGCGCGGGTCGAGATCATCATCGAGCAGGGGGCGAAGTTCGATCCGAACAAGTTTACCGTGAAGGACGGCTACCTGTTCGATTGGGATGCTGGCGAGACCGTTACCCTCGAGGGTTTCAACAAACCCATCATGGTGATCCGGCTATGAGCTATTCAGGACCTCAATTCGTCGCCTGGTGCGACGAGCCAGAACGGATCGATGCGTTCGCGGCGGCGCTGTCCGCGCTGGTCATCCCAGGGTATATGATCAGCTTGGGGATGAGTGCGAGCCTAACGTGCAAGACGTGCTCCATCGACGAGGTGCTCGCCATGGTACGCGCCCACTTCGGAGGTTTGAAGAGCGCTCACGTGGGCTCAAGCGTGAGGCCGAACGATTCCAAGCGCGTCATGAGGTTCGACCTCGCGTGCTACCCCGAAGAAAGCGAACGTCGCCATCCTTACGGCCCCCTCAGGGTGGATGCGGGCGAACGCAAGCGGGACTTTTACCCCTACGAGATTCCCGTGGGCAAGGGCCCCCGCTCCGTGGAGGCCGAGGCCGCGGTCGCCTACCATCTGGTTCAGGGCGACATTGAGGACCTCCTGCTCCGCCTCTGCGCGCCGGACGCGAGCGGGCGCGTGCCGACCGGCGCGTGCACGGACAAGGAGGACTGGATCGCTCCGGTCGAGATGTGCGCGACCTACAACGCGAACGCCGCGGAGCTCGCGCGCGATCTCGCCCTCTCCTGGGTGAGCCTCCACGACAAGGAGCGCGTCCCGCGCATCGCGGGCACGCCGCTGGAGGCGCTCCGCGCGCGGGTGGAAGCCGCGCCGCGCGGCGCGCGTGTGTCCATGAAATGCGAGAGCGAGCTCACAGGCTCGCTCTCGCGTGAGACCGTGCTGAAGGTTCTCGCGACGCCGCCGGCGGCGCTGCTCGATGCGCTCGAGGCCGCGGCTGTGCCCGACGACGCGTGGCGCGCGGTCGAGCCGAAGGCGCGCGAGCTCCTGGAGCTACGCCGCCAGCTTGACGACGAAGACGCGGGGGAGGTCCCCCCCGCCTTCTGGGTGGACATCACGACGCGCGGGCACACCCGCTTCCTCGAAGAGCACGCCCCCTTCCACGTCCGCCGCCTCCCGAGCGGCGGCGTGGTGCTGGCCACGCACCCGTACCGCACGCTCTGGCCGCTCTGGGCCGACGCGCTGTTCGTGCTCGGCCTCCTGTCCTGACGCAGGCTACCTCATGAGGATGATCGAGCGATGAGAGAAGGGCCGTTTTTCTTCGCCTGGTGTGACGAGGCACAGAGGGTCGATGCGTTCGGCGCGGCGCTGTCGGCCCTCATCAAGGAGCCACAGTACAGTATGCGCGCGATCATGGACCGCGACACGGAATGCAACACGACCTCCGTGGACGAGGTGGTCGCGATGCTCCGCGCCCACTTCGGGCGCACCGACGCGGAAACCTATTTCGTCGCATCGTTGAGTCACGAACACTTCGTCCATTGCATCCTTCGCTGCTTCACCGACAGGAGCGAGCGTCTCAAGCCGATGGGCCCCATCCACATGCACGGCCGCCGGATCGAGGCCTTTGCCCCCATGCACATGGACCTCGCCCTGGGGAGGGGCCCGCGCTCCGTGCAGGCCGAGGCCGTGCTCGCGTGGCACATGGCGCTGGAAGACATCGAGGATGTCCTGCTCCGCCTCTGCGCGCCGGACGCGAGCGGGCGCGTCCCGACCGGCGGCTGCACGACGGCGCGGACCTGGCTCGCGCCGGTCGCCCTGTGCGCGACGTACAACGCGGACGCCCGCGACATCGCGCGCGATCTCGCCCTCTCGTGGATCTGCCTCCATGACAAGGACAGGGTGTCGCGCACCGCGGGGCTGTCGGTGGAAGCGCTCCGCGCGCGGGTGGAAGCCGCGCCGCCTGGGGCGTGCGTTGCGCTGAGACATAGCAGCGGGCACTCGAGCTCGCTCTCCCGTGAAACCGTTCTCAAGGCGCTGGCGACGCCGCCCTCCGCCCTGCTCGAGGCGCTCGAAGCAGCGGCGGCGGTGCCCGACGGCGCGTGGCGCGCCGCAGAGCCGCGCGCGCGCGAGATCTACGAGCGGACGCTCCCGTTCAGGGGGCGCGACGAGCAGGGCACGGAGACAGGCAACGGCTCGCCCCTCTCGCAGGTCGAGATCACCCTCGACCACTTCGAGTTCCTGGTCCACCACGCCCGGTTCCACGTCCGGCGCCTCCCGAGTGGCGGCGTGGTGCTGGCCACGCACCCGTACCGCACGCTCTGGCCGCTCTGGTCGGATGCGCTCTTCGCGCTCGGCCTGATGCCATGACGCAGGGCGAGCAGGCCACCGATGTCGCGCACCAGCTTCCGTGCCTCGGCGCGCGTTCCGAGCGTCGCCACCGCTGCACGCTCGGGCGTCGCTCCTGCTCACTTTCCTCCCGCCCGCCGACGGCAAGGCGCCTCTTGCGGTGGGCGGGCGCCACGCGTACTCCAATGGCGCCCCTCAGGATCACCTCGAGCCCCACGGAGGAGACGATGACGCCTTCCCAAGACCTGATCGATCTGGCCGAGCGGCTGGCGGACGCGAGCGGCGCCGTGATCCGGCGGTATTTCCGCAAGGGCATCGAGGCCGACGACAAGGCGGACGCGAGCCCGGTCACGGTCGCGGATCGCGAGGCCGAGGCGGCGATACGGGAGCTGCTCGCGGCGCGCGCGCCGGGGCACGGGATCGTGGGAGAGGAGCTTGGCCGCGAGAACGAGGGGGCAGAGCTCGTGTGGGTGCTCGATCCCATCGACGGGACGAAGGCGTTCATCACGGGCAAGCCGCTCTTCGGAACGCTCATCGCCCTGCTGCACCGGGGGAAGCCGGTGCTCGGCGTCATCGACCAGCCCGTGCTCGGCGATCGCTGGCTCGGCGCCCTGGGCCGGCCGACGCTCTGGAACGGCAGCCCGGCGCGCGTCCGGGCCTGCGCGGGGCTGTCCCTGGCGCGCCTCTCCACCACGGGCCCGCAGTACTTCCCGCCCGCGGCGGCGCGCGCCTTCGGGGCGGTCGCGGCCCGGGCGAAGCTCCTGAGCTACGGCGGCGACTGCTACCAGTACGGCCTCGTGGCGAGCGGCAGCATCGATGTGGTCGTCGAGCACGGCCTCAAGCTCCACGACTTCGCGGCGCTCGTCCCCGTGATCACCGGCGCCGGCGGGATCATGACCGACTGGGAGGGGCGCCCGCTCGACGCGGCGAGCGCCGGCGATGTGGTGGCCGCCGGCGACCCGCGCGCCCACGCCGAGGTGCTCGCCGCGCTCCGCGCCGGCCTACCGGAGCGGGACGCTCGCTGACGCCGGCGCGCCGGAGCCTTGCCTCATGCCCGGAGCCCTCGGTACTGGAGGGCGAGGGCGTTCTTCAGCACCGGGTCCAGCGCTGCGCCGAGCGTCACGAAGCCGCTGAGCCAGGACAGGAGCGCCGCGAAGTAGAGGGCGAACACGTTGTGCGCCGCGGCGAGCGGGTCGATGTCGCAGCCCACCTCGCCGCGCGCCTGGGCGTCGCGCACGAGGCCCGCGATGCGGTGCAGGAACGCGAACGTGAGGGCGTTCAGCCGCTCTCCGTTCGGGCCTGACGCGCCGGGGAAGGCCTTCACGAACGCCTGCGACACGACCGGCTGCTCGCCGTACATCGCGAACAGCCGCTGGAACACGTGGAGCAGCTGGGGGAGCAGGGGCTCTCTCCGCGGCAGCGTCTCGAACGCCGCGTCGACCGCGGCCGCGAGCCGGTCGTGCATCACCATCATGAGCAGGTCGGCCTTGTCGCGCGCGTGCACGAACACCGTCCCCGCCGCGACCTCCGCGCGCTCCGCCACCGCCTTTGTCGTCGTGCCGTCGTAACCGAGCTCGGTGAAGAGCGCCCACGCGGCGTCCCGGATCCGGCGGCGGGTGTCGAGCTTCTGCTGGGCGCGACCGCCGCGCTCGGGCGCCGGCGCCGGCGGCGCGTCCGGCGAGGCGGCTCCCTTCCGGCGCTTCGCCGCCATCTGACTGACCTTGCTCATCGACTGCGCAATGTGTTGCCGCACCTGTCCCCGAGTCAAGCCGGATCCCCTTGACAGATCAGCCTCGATGAATGACCATGGTCAGTGACTGAAGTCATTGAACGAGGGTGGTGCCATGGCGCTTGTGCATTACGACGACGGCCTCACGATGCGGGAGGCGCGGGCGATCTACTTCGAGGTGAACCGGTTCGGCGCAGACGGCGGGTACGGGGATGCGTGGGTCGACTTCAAGCTCGGCCCGCTGCCCGTCCCGTTCCCGAACACCCAGGGGCGCGTGCGCGCGGTGCGCTACCACGACCTGCACCACGTGCTCACGGGCTACGACACGAACACGATCGGCGAGTTCGAGATCTCGGCCTGGGAGCTCGGCGCCGGCTGCAAGGACTTCGTCGCGGCGTGGCAGCTCAACCTGGGCGGTCTCTTCGCGGGGCTGCTCACGTCCCCGCGCCGGACGGTGCGGGCGTTCCTCCGCGGCCGCCGCAGCGAGAGCCTGTACGGTCGCCCCTTCGAGGAGCTGCTGGGCCGCACGGTGGGCGATCTCCGCAGGGAGATGCGCGTGGATGCGCCTTTTCCCAGCCCGACGGCGCTCGACGTGCTCTGGCTCGCGCTCGCGAGCCTCGCGGGGCTCGTTGTGGGCGCCGTGGGGTTCGCGCTCGCGCTCGTCGTGGCGCCGATCGGGCTCGTGAACCTCGCGCTGCGCCGGCGCCTGGCTTGACCTGGCGCCCGCCCCGCACGAGGATCCGCCCCGTGCCCCAGCGAAAACGCTACCTCTTCGTCTGCGTCAACCGCCGCCCGGACGGGGTCCCCAAGGGCTCCTGCGCCCAGCGCGGCGCCGAGGGCATCCACGCGCAGCTCAAGGCCGCCCTCGCCGAGCGCGGCCTCGCGAAGCTCGAGGCGCGCGCCTGCTCCGCCAGCTGCCTCGACGTCTGCTGGGTCGGCCCCGTCATCGCCGTCGAGCCCGACGGCTACTTCTACGGCCGCGTGACCCCCGCGGACATCCCGGAGATCGTCGACGCCCTCGCCGCGGGCCGCCGCGTCGAGCGGCTCGTGCTCCCGCCCGAGGACTTCACCGAGGCCACGGCCGGCCCGCCGCTGCCGGCGCCGCCCCGCGGCGCGCCCCCGGAGGCGTGATGGGCGGAGGCGTGATGCGCGGCTTCGAGTTCTGCGAGACCATGGCCGGGAGCTTCCACCTCGTCGAGTCCCCCGCCGACGAGCGGCCCATGTCGTTCACCATCCGCGCGCGCTCGCGCGGCCTCCTCGACTTCCTGCGCAGGCCCGAGGTCGAGATCGAGGGCGAGATCGACGCCGAGGGGTTCGCCGACCACCGCTACCTGTCCGGGCGGCTCGGCCTCGATCTCGCGCGCACCGGCACCCTGCCCTACTCGTTCGAGTTCACCGCGAACGACGGCCGCCGCTGCGCGTTCGCCGGCCGGAAGACCGTGCGCCCCCGCGATCTCCTGGCGTCGATGACCGTCCTGCCCGGGGTCCTCGTCGGCGACGGGGGCGCCGTCCTCGGCGAGGCGCTCCTCCGCTTCGACCTGCGGAGCGACCTGCTCCGGTTCCTCAGGAGCTTCCGGACCACGAGGTAGCCATGCGAAGGATCGACCCCTCCACCAGCGCGGTCATCGTCATCGACGTCCAGGAGAAGCTCGCGGCCGCGATGCCGGCGCCCCAGATGGACGCCCTGACCCGCGCGGCCACGGTGCTGATCGAGGCGGCGCGGCGGCTCGGCGCGGCGGTCATCGCGACCGAGCAGTACCCCGCCGGGCTCGGGCGCACGGTCGCGCCCATCGCCGAGAAGCTCGCCCACGCGGGCGCGCCGGTCATCCACAAGCTGGAGTTCTCCGCCTGCGACGCGCTCGATTTCGAGCGCGCCTTCAACGAGCGCGCGCCCCGCGCCGCCATCGTCGTCGGCATGGAGGCGCACGTCTGCGTCTTCCAGACCGTGCGCGAGCTCGCCGCCCGCGGCGTCGCGGTCCACGTGCCGCTCGACGGCGTCGCCTCGCGCCGCGACGACCACCGGCTCGCCGGCCTCGACCTCTGCCGCGCCGCAGGCGCCACAATCACCACCGCCGAGACCGTCGTCTTCGACTGGCTCAGGGTCGCCGGAACGGACGACTTCAAGCACCTGTCGAAGCTCATCCGCTGAGACGGCCCCCCTCTCCGCCGCAGCGCGCGGCGACAAGGTCGCCGTGTCAATTTGTCAGCCGCCGGCTCGGACGTTGTCAGACTCGTGCTCAGCTGGACACGGCGGCGCCGCCTGTGACATGGTGACGCATGGCTGACGATCTGGCACAAGGCGGAGCTCCCCCGAGCGCGCCGCCGCCCGCCGGCGCCGCGCCGCCGCCCGGCGCGCCGACGGTCCTCGTGGTCGACGACGAGCCGTCGAACGTCGCCTCGATCGAGAAGATCTTCCAGCGCGACGGCATGCGCGTCATCACGGCGGACAGCGCGAAGACGGCGCTCGAGATCGTGCGCAGCCGCCGCGTCGAGGTCGTCCTCACCGACCTCATGATGCCGGGGGTCAGCGGGCTCGAGCTGCTCCGCGCGCTGAAGCAGCTCGCGCCCGACACCGAGGTCGTGATGATGACCGCGTACGGCACCGTCGAGACCGCGGTCCAGGCCATGCGCGAGGGCGCTTACGACTTCGTGGAGAAGCCGCTCAAGCGGATGACGATCATCAAGAGCGTCCGCAAGGCCGCCGAGCGCCAGTCGCTCGTCGCCGAGAATCGCTCGCTGCGGCAAGAGATCAAGCTGCTCATGAAGCGCGAGATCGTCGGCTCGAGCCCGACGCTCCGCCGCGTGCTCGACATCGCGACCCAGGCGGCGCCCTCGAGCGCCACGGTGCTCGTGCTCGGCGAGAGCGGCACCGGCAAGGAGCTGCTCGCGCGCTTCATCCACGAGCGCAGCGCGCGGTCGCGGGGGCCGTTCGTCGCGGTCAACTGCGCGGCCATCCCGGAGACCATCCTCGAGGCCGAGCTCTTCGGCCACGAGCGCGGCGCGTTCACCGGCGCCCTCGCGAAGCGCGACGGCCGCTTCGCCAAGGCGGCCGGCGGCACGCTGTTCCTCGACGAGATCGGCGAGCTCTCGCCGGCGGTGCAGGTGAAGCTCCTCCGCGTGCTGCAGGAGGGCGAGTACGAGCCCGTCGGCGGCGACACGGTCCGCGCCGACGTGCGCGTCGTCGCGGCCACCAACAAGGACCTCCGCGCCGAGGTCGCCGCGGGGCGCTTCCGCGAGGACCTGTTCTACCGGCTCAACGTGATCGCGATCACGGCGCCCCCGCTCCGGACCCGGCGCGAGGACATCCCGCTCCTCGTCGACCACTTCCTCGGCGTCTACTGCTCGAAGAACAACCGCCCCCGCCTGGAGGCGCCGCGCGACGTGCTCGCGCGCCTGACCGACTACACGTGGCCAGGCAACGTCCGCGAGCTCGAGAACGTGATCGAGCGCGCCGTGGTGCTCTGCCGCGGCGACCAGATCTCGGTCGACGACCTGCCCGACTTCATCCGCGAGGCCGCCCCCGCCGAGCCGAGCTCGCTCACGTTCTCGGTCGGCACGCCCCTCGACGAGGTCGAGCGCCGGCTCATCCGCGAGACGCTCCGGCACGCCCGCGGGGACAAGTCCGTGGCCGCGCAGCTGCTCGGCATCTCCACCCGCACGATCTACCGAAAGCTCGGCGAGCTGGAGTGACCCCGCGCGCGCCGCCCGGCGGACCGGGCGCGCTCCGGCGCGCCGGCACCCCCCGTGAAGATCCGCTTGTCACTTTGGCAAGGGAGGCTGTCCCGCGCGCCTCGGGTGCGTCACCTTGGCGGGGCAACCTCCGAATTTCCGTGAAAAAGCGGGGGAACTGCCAGCGATTGACCCCTGGCATGGAACCCGCTTAGAGGAGCATGGGCGCATGGGCATCGACGCGATCCTGAAGCGGTATTTTCCCTGGCTCTTGGGCGTGCTGATCGCGCTTGCCGCCTATTTCCAGGCGTCTGGCATGGGTCAGCTCGTGGCCTCGAGCGTCGCGGTCGACGCGCCGCCGGCGCCGGTCAGCCCGCCGCCGCGATCGCCGTCGTTCGGGTCGACCGCGAACACGGACCACGCGACGCACGCCGGGCCGATCCTCTCGCGCAACCCGTTCGACTCGGTGACCGGGCCGCTCGACGGCAAGCCGGTCGAGCTCCCGACCATCGAGCAGGAGATGAACAACAAGGACCCGTACGCGGACCCGTCGTGCGACGGCGCCCGCGTCCTGCTCATCACGCAGGCCGACGATCCCGAGTGGTCGTTCGCGGCCATGGCCGGCTCGGACGGCAAGGCGATCTTGCGGCGGCAGGGGGATGAGATCAGCGGGCAGACCGTTTACTACGTGGGGTGGGACCGGGTCTGGCTGACCTCCGGCAGCTCGCGGTGCCAGTCCATCGTGGGCGGCAAGAACGCCGGCGCGCGCACCGCCGCGGCGCCGACGCCCGCGCCCGCGCCGACGGCCACGACGTCGAAGGCGACCGCCCGCGGCGGCAAGAAGGTCCCGCCCGAGATCGCCTCGAAGATCCAGCGGGTGAGCGAGACGGAGTTCAACGTGGAGCGCAGCGCCGTCGACCATATCCTCGAGAACCAGGGCGAGCTGATGCGCTCTGCGCGTATCGTCCCCGAAAAGGAAGGCGACAAGGTGGTCGGGATCCGTCTCTTCGGGATTCGACCGGACTCGCTGCTCGGGACGCTCGGGCTGGAGAACGGCGATCGGCTGTCCAGCATCAACGGGTTTGAGATGAGCGATCCGCAGAAGGCCCTCGAGGCCTATGCGCGGCTCCGGACGGCGGACCGGCTCACGGTGAGCATCAACCGCAAGGGCAAGCCGATGAACATCGACTTCAACATCAAATGAGCGCTGCGGACTGAATTCCAGGGACGAAAGCAGGGTAGTGGCATGGCGCGATGGATAGGTAGATTGAACGAGGGGAGCCTGCTCCGCCGAACGCTGGTGTATATCGGCACGTTCGTCCTCGGTTCACTCACGTTCGTCGGGGTCACGAGCCTGGTCCTCGTGTCGGTCGCCAAGACCGTCCTGCCGCCCCACGGCGCCGATGGATCCGCGTCGGACACGGCGGAGCAGGCCGAGGGCGAGGCCACCACCGGGACGAGCAAGAGCGCCCTGGGCAGGACATCCCGCTCGAAGCGGCCGCGGCCCCCCTCGCCGGCCGAGCGCGAAGGCGCGCCGAGCGCCGACTGAGCGGCGCCGCCCCCCCTCCATACCAACCCCACGCAGAGAATATCGAGCCGACTGATGGTGATGACGACCCTCGAGCGACCCTGCTGCCTCCGGAGGAGGCTCCTCGCCGCGCCGGTGGCGGCGCTCGTGCTCGCCGCGGCGGCCCCGCCGGCCGCAGCGCAGCCCGCGAATCGCAGCACCCCCGTGCTGCGGACCCCTGGCCAGGGCACGCCGGCGCCCGGCCGCCCCGGGGCCCCCTCGACAGCGCCGGGCGCTCCCGCTGCAGGCGCGCCGGGCGCCGCGGGCGAACCGGGGGACGACCCGCTCGCCGGGGTCAAGCAAGGGGTCCAGGAGATCGAGTTCAAGCCGAAGCCCGGCGGCTACAAGGTCAGCTTCAACCTCGACGAGGCCGACCTGCCCGAGCTGGTGAAGGCGATCAGCAACATCACAGGGCGCAGGTTCATCTACGGCGGCAAGCTCCGGCAGATCAAGGCCACGGTGTACGCGCCGGAGAAGGTGACCGTCGCCGAGGCGTACAGCGCGTTCCTGTCGATCCTCGCCTCGAACGACCTCACCGTCATCCCCCACGGCCGCTTCCTCAAGATCGTGGAGACGCCCGGCGCGGTCTCGGAGACGACCCCCATATTCGGCACCGCCGCGCCCGTGCCCGCGGAGGACCGGTTCGTCACCCGCCTGTACCGGCTGTCCCATATCGACGCCAACGACGCGGGCGGCGTCCTGACCAAGTTCAAATCGAAGGACGGCGACGTCACCGTCTACCCGCCCGGCAACCTGCTCATCATCACGGACACCGGGTCGAACATCCAGCGCATGCTCCGGATCGTCGAGGAGATCGACGTCGGCGGCGCCGGCGACCAGCTGTGGGTGCAGCCGGTCCACTATGGCTCCGCCGCGGAGGTCGCGACGAAGCTGAACGAGATCGTGGACCCGAGGGCCGGCGGCGGCGGCGGCGGCAGGGCCGGCAGGGGCGCTCCGGGCGCGGGCGGCACCGGCGCGCGCATCATCGCCGACGACAGGACCAACTCGCTCATCATCACCGCCTCCGAGCCGGACTACCTGCGCGTCCTCGGCATCCTGAAGCGCCTCGACGTGCCGCAGTCGGGGGAGGGGCAGGTCCACGTGCTCTCGCTCCAGCACGCCGGCTGCAAGGAGCTGTCGGCGACGCTGAACCAGGTCCTCGGCGGCAGCGGGGGCGGCGGCGGCGGCGCCGCCGTGGGCGGCAGGGCGGCCGCGCGCAACGCGCCTGCGGTGCCCGGCTCGACCGACGACATCTTCGAGGGCCAGGTCAAGGTCACCTGCGACGAGGCGAGCAACAAGCTCCTCATCACCTCGTCGCCCCACGATTACGCCCAGCTGCGCACCGTGATCGACCAGCTCGACGAGCCGCGGCGGCAGGTGTTCATCGAGGCCGTGATCATGGACGTCGACGTCAAGCGCTCGCTCGACTTCGGCATCGGCTACCACGCCGGCGCGCCGTTCACCGGCCAGGCGGCGGACGACAGCGTGATCTACGGCGGCAACAACATCGTCCCCTCGGTCGGCGGCCTGCCGACGCAGCTCGGCGCGCTCGCGCTGGGCGTCCGGGGCCCCGAGATCCAGGGCACGAGCAACATCCTCGGGACGGGCATCTCGATCCCGGCGTTCGGCGTCGTCCTCCACGCGCTGGCCCAGGACGGCGACTCCAACATCCTCGCGACGCCGCACATCCTCGCGACCGACAACGTGCCGGCCGAGATCTCGATCGGCCAGAACATCCCGCTCCAGACCAACGTGGGCGGCGGCGGGCTCGGCCAGCTCGCGAGCCTCGCGGGCGGCGCGGGCGGCGCGGCGGGGGCGCTCGGCGGCCTCGGCGGCCTGCTCGGCGGGCTCGGCGGGCTCGGCGGCACGGCCGCGCGCCAGGACGTCGGCACGAAGATCAAGGTCATCCCCCACGTCAACGACTCGGACCAGGTGCGGCTGGAGCTCACCGAGGAGATCTCGGACGCCGGCGCCCCCCTGGGCGCGCTCGGCGCGATCCCCATCAACAAGCGCACCGCGAGCACGACCCTCGTCGTCAGGGATCAGCAGACCGTGGTGATCGGCGGCCTGGTGCGCGACGCCCAGACCAGCCAGGAGACCAAGATCCCGGTGCTGGGGGACATCCCGGTGCTCGGATTCCTGTTCCGGCAGCGGGTCAAGACCATGACCAAGGCGAACCTGCTCCTCGTGCTGACGCCCTACGTCATCCGCGACCAGGAGGACCTCCGGGCCATCTTCGAGCGCAAGATGCAGGAGCGACAGGAGTTCATCGATCGCTACTTCGTCTTCAGCGACAGCGCCGCCTGGGAGCCGCCGCGCGACTTCAGCCGGGCGAACGGGCTCGTCGAGGATATCCGTCAGTCGATCCTGACCGAGGAGGAGCGGGCGCGCCTCGAGGAGGAGGCGCGGCCGAGGGTGCCGCAGGAGCACGCGCCGGTGGAGCCGGTCGGGCTGCCGACGTTCGGCGGCAAGGCCGGCGGGCCGATGGCTCCTGGTATGGTCGACATGGAGGGCGACGCGCCCCCGCCCCCGAACGTTGCGCCGCCGGCGCGCCCGCGGCGACCGGTCGGCGGACGGCAGATGGAGCGCGTCGAATGAGCATGCAGCAGCAGTACCTCGGCGAGATCCTGGTCCGGCGGGGCGTCGTCCCCGCGGAGCGGCTCGCGCCGCTCTACGACACCGTCCGCGAGCGCGGGCAGCTGCTCGCGGACCTCATCGTCTCCTCCAACATCGCCGACGAGGCGAGCATCGCGAAGGCGCTCGCCGAGGAGTGCGAGGTCGGCCTCCTCCCGCGCATCGACATCGACGCGGTGCCGCTCGAGCTCGCGAGCCGGGTGCCGATCACCTACGCCAAGCAGCACAAGATCCTGCCGCTCGCCGAGCAGGACGGGGTCGTCTACTGCGCGGTCGCCGACCCCCTCGACACGACCGCGATCGACGACGTGCGGGCGCTGTTCGGCAAGCCGGTCGAGATCGCGGTCGCCACGAGCGACGCGGTGCTGAACGCGATCAACCGCATCTGGGAGCGCAAGGAGGACGGCGGCGCGAAGCTCGAGGGCGACACGGCGCTCGAGGAGGACAACCTCGTCGACATCATCGACTCGGACGACGACGCCCCGATCATCGCCTGGGTCAACGGCCTCTTCGCGCAGGCGGTCCGCGAGCGGGCGAGCGACATCCACATCGAGCCCGAGGAGCGCGACGTCGTCGTCCGCTACCGGATCGACGGCGAGCTCTACATCGCGAAGCGCGCCTCGAAGCAGTTCATGGCGCCGATCATCGCCCGCGTGAAGATCATGGCGTCGCTCAACATCGCCGAGAAGCGGCTGCCCCAGGACGGCCGCATCACCCTGAAGATCGCGGGCAACAGCGTCGACATCCGCGTCTCGACGGTGCCGACGAGCCGCGGCTTCGAGCGGATCGTGATGCGCATCCTGCACAAGGCGTCGGTCCTGCTCGGGCTCGACGACCTCGGCTTCGCGCCGCGCGAGTACGCCATCATGGACGCGCTCATCCAGCGGCCGGACGGCATCATCCTCGTCACCGGCCCGACCGGCAGCGGCAAGACGACGACGCTCTACGCCTGCCTCAACCGGATCAACGAGCCGAGCCGGAACATCCTCACCGCCGAGGACCCGGTCGAGTACGAGATCGGCGGCATCCACCAGATCCACGTCCACCCCGGCATCGGGCTCACCTTCGCCTCGGCGCTCCGCGCGTTCCTCCGCCAGGATCCGGACGTGATCATGGTCGGCGAGATCCGCGACAAGGAGACCGCCGAGATCGCCATCCACGCGTCGCTGACCGGCCACCTCGTGCTCTCGACCATCCACACGAACGACGCGGCCGGCGCCGTGACGCGCCTCGTCGAGATGGAGATCGAGCCGTTCCTCGTGCGGAGCAGCGTGATCGGCATCCTCGCCCAGCGCCTCGTGCGCCTGCTCTGCCCGGCGTGCAAGGTCGCCTACCGCCCCTCGGACTACGAGCTCCAGCAGCTCGGCCTCGACCAGGACCGGATCGCCTGGAAGGTGCGGCGCAAGGTCTCGAACCGCTACAGCGTGCACGGGCAGAAATATGACTACATCGGGCAGGACCTCGACCGGGCGGTGTTCTACAAACCCGGGGGCTGCGACGCCTGCAACCAGAAGGGCTTCGTCGGCCGGCGGGGCATCTACGAGCTGATGGTCATCGACGACGCCGTGGGTCCGCTCATCCTGAAGAGCGCAGACGCGCAGACCATCAAGCGGGTCGCCATCTCCCAGGGGATGGATACGCTCCGCGACGACGGGGCGCGCAAGGTGCTCAAGGGCATCACCACCGTCGAGGAGGTCCTCGCGGCGACGCAGGAAGACGTCATCGTCGACGAGTAGGGAAGGCCGTGGCGGTATTCGAATACAAAGGCATCCTCGTCGGCACCGGCAAACCGGTCAAAGGGGTCCGCGACGCGGAGAACGCGAAGTCCCTCCGGGTCGCCCTGCGCAAGGACGGCATCATGCTCACCGGCGCGACCGAGGAGCAGGCCGCGAAGGCGAAGGCGAAGCGCGATCTCAAGCTCTTCGCCTTCGCGGGCCGCCCCTCGACGTCCGAGGTCGCCATGATGACCCGCCAGCTCGCGACGCTCATCGGCGCCGGCATCCCCCTCTTCGAGTCGCTCAACGCGCTCATCGAGCAGGTCGAGAAGGAGTCCCTGAAGCGGGCCCTCACGCAGGTGCGCGAGCAGGTGCGCGAGGGCACGAGCTTCGCGAAGGCGCTGGAGGGGCACCCCACGGTCTTCCCGCCGCTCTACGTCAGCATGGTGCGCGCCGGCGAGGCGTCCGGCACGCTCGAGGGCGTGCTGCTCCGCCTCACGGTCTTCATGGAGAACCAGGCGAAGCTCGTCGGCAAGGTGACCGCGGCCCTCGCCTACCCGGCGCTCATGGCGATCATCGGCATGGGGCTCATCTCGGTCCTCATGATCGCGGTCGTGCCGAACGTGAAGGACATCTTCGCGTCGATGGACCAGACGCTGCCCTGGTACACCTCGGCGCTCATCGGCACGTCGGCGTTCGCCTCGAGCTACTGGTGGCTCGTGCTGATCGTGATGGTCTCCGCGGTGTACGGGTTCCGCCGCTGGCTGCGCACGCCGAAGGGGCGCCTCAAGTGGGACACGTTCGTGCTCGGCGCGCCCATCTTCGGCAAGCTCATCCAGATGCTGTCCATCGCGCGCTTCGCGCGGACCCTCGCGACCCTGCTCTCGTCGGGCGTCGCGCTCCTCAGCGCGATGGACATCGTGCGGAGCGTGCTCGGCAACGCCGCCCTGGAGAAGGTCATCGCCGACGCGATCGGCTCGATCCGCGAGGGCCAGAGCATCGCCGATCCGCTGAAGCGCAGCGGCCGCTTCCCGCCGATCGTCATCCACATGATCGCCATCGGCGAGAGGAGCGGGCAGCTCGAGGCGATGCTGGAGAACGTCGCCAACGCCTACGACTCCGAGGTCGAGACCCGCGTCCAGGTGCTCACGAGCCTGCTCGAGCCGCTCATGATCGTCATCATGGGCGGCACGGTCGCGTTCATCGCGATATCCATCCTCATGCCGCTCATGCAGATGTCGAACTTCGTCGGGTAGAGGGCTTCATGGGGCGCCGGAGACACCGAGAGAGCACGATTTTCTTCCCGTGGGAGCGCGGCGGCGGGCTCTTCCGGCGGAGCGGCATGGCGCGCGCGCGGCCGTTCGCCGCTGGCCTGGGGATGGTGCTCCTGCTCCTGCTCCTCGGCGCGCGCGAGCGGCGGCTCGTGGGAATTCGCTCGACGCGCGCCACGTTGTCTGTCGTCCACGGGGCCGTCACGCTGTACCGCGCCGACCACGAGCGGCGGTGCCCGGCTTCGCTGGAAGAGCTGAAGCGCGAGGGATACCTCGCGATCGATGCGGTCGACGCCTGGGGGAGGCCGCTCCGGCTCACCTGCCCTGGCAGGACGGACGCGGAGGGATACGATCTGATGAGCGACGGTCCGGACGGCGAAATCGGCGGCCTTGACAGGGTGGAGTGAGGGACATGGAGACGAACAGGGCAAAGAGGATTCGAAGGTTGGGCCGGAGGCTCTCGCGGGGCGTGACCCTGGTCGAGGTGCTGATCGTGGTGACGATCATGGCGATCATCGCCGGCGGCGCCACGCTCGTGCTGTGGCCGAAGCTCGAGGCCGCGAAGGTCAGGAGCGCGTACACCGGCACGTCGGTCATCAAGACGGCGGCGGATCAGTACCAGAACCTCGGCGCGGGCGGCGAGGGCTGCCCGACCATGCAAGCGCTCGTGAGCGCGAAGCAGATCGACGCCAACAAGACGGACGACCCCTGGGGGCAGCCGTACCGGATCAAGTGCGAAGAGGGCGATATCCGCGTCTACTCGATCGGCAAGGACAAGAAGGAGAACACCCCGGACGACATCCGGGACAACATGAGGCAATCCGAGATCAGCAAGATCGCGGAGATGTGACGCCGACGCGGAGGGAGCGCTCATGACACGCCGCCTGCGCACGAGGGGAGTCACGCTGGTCGAGGTGCTGATCACCGTCACGGTGATCGCGCTCATCAGCGGCTCGGTGATCCTCGGCATGGGCGCGGTCACGAGCGCCCGGCTGAAGCGGAGCGCGGCGCTGGCCGCGGGCGCCGTCCGGGTCGCCTACGCCCACGCGAACGCGAAGTCGAAGCCGATGCGCCTGGTCTTCGATTTCGAGGAGCGGATGATCGTGCTCGAGGAGTCCACGGGCGAGCTCCTCGTCGAGAGGAACGACCGGACCGGCGGCGCCGCCGCGGCCACGGAGGCCGAGCGGGCGGCGGTGGCCGAGGCCGAGGCGATCCTGAAGGGGCCGCGCGCGCCGCGGCCGTCGTTCCAGCCGACGAAGGCGTTCGGCTTCGACCCCACGAGCGACAAGCCCGGCAAGGAGCTGTCGAGCGGCGTCCGCTTCCTCCAGGTGGAGACAGGGCACCAGGACGAGCCCGTGACGGAGGGGCGCGCCTACCTGTACTTCTGGCCGGGCGGCCAGACCGAGCGCGCGGCCGTCCAGCTCTCGCTCGGCGGCCAGGAGACCGAGGACGCCGTGATGACGCTGCTCGTCTCGCCCCTGACCGGCAAGACCGAGATCAGGCGAGGCAAGGTGAGCATGCCGAGGCCGCGCGACGACGCCGACGAGTCGGAGCGCGAGGACACGGGGTTCTGATGCGCGCCCGCGGCTTCACCCTGCTCGAGATCATGGTGGCGGTGGCCATCCTCGGCCTCGGGCTCACCGCGATCCTCTCCGCCCAGGCCGGCGCCTTCTCGGCGGCGGCGCACGCGCGGAACATCAGCCTCGCGAACGGGCTCGCGCGCTGCAAGATGACCGAGATCGAGGAGCGGCTCGCCAGGGACGGCCTGCCGGCGCTCGACGAGGCCGACAACGGGCCGTGCTGCGAGGGCGACGAGTCGACCTTCATCAAGTGCTCCTGGCGCATCGAGAAGCCGGAGATGCCCGAGCCCAACTACGGCGAGCTGGATCTCGATACGAACCTCGAGGGGCTCGGCGAGCTCACCAAGCCGCCCGAGTCGAGCGGCTCCGCCGCCCCGAGCGGCAGCCTCGACGATCTCGCGCAGTCGCTCGTCGGCGCGCCGGGCGGCGAAGGGAGCGGCGAGTCCGCCGGCGGGATCGCGGGGCTCCTGCAGCCGTTCGTGGACATGCTCGCGCCGACGCTCCAGCCGATCTTCGAGGCGAGCGCGCGGCGGGTGACGGTCAGGCTGACCTGGCAGCAAGGGTCGCAGGAGCACGCGCTCGAGCTCGTGCAGTGGGTCACGGTGCCCCAGATGGGCCAGCCCGACGAGACCGGCGCGGGCGGCGCGGGCCAGGGAGGAGGGAGCTGACCATGACGGCGCGAAGGGCGAGCTCTCTCCGCAGGCGCCGCGGCCGCTCGGGCGGGGTGACCCTCCTCGAGATCCTCGTCTCGATCGCCATCCTGGCGCTCATCGGGACGCTCATCTACGGCGCGTTCGACGGCATGAGCCGGTCGCGCGCGGGCATCTCGCGCATCAGCGACCGCTACCACCAGGGCCGCGGCGCGATCGCCCGCATCTCGCGCGAGCTCCAGGCGGCCTTCCTGTCCCGGCACCAGCCGGCCGACAAGAACGCCGCGGTGCGGCTCACGGCCTTCGCCGGGCAGGACTCGTCGCCCGCCGACCGCGTCGATTTCACCGCGTTCGCGCACCGGAGGCTCCTCAGGAACACGCACGAGTCGGACCAGTGCGAGATCGGCTATTTCGGCTCGCGCGACCCCGATCGCGACAAGCTCGATCTCGTGCGGAGGGAGGCGAAGGTCATCGACCTCGAGCCGACGAGGGGAGGCGTCGTCAACGTGCTCGCCGAGGACATCGAGAGCTTCAATGTCCAGTACCTCGATCCCGTCACCGGCGAGTGGGTCGACTCGTGGGACTCGACCCAGCCGGCGGCGCAGTTCGAGCGGCTCCCGTCGCAGGTGTGGGTGACGCTGGTCCTGAACGGCGGGCCGGGCGGCAAGCCCATCCAGTTCGAGACGAAGGTGCCCATCGCGATGCAGGTCCCCATCGCCTTCGGGGCCAACTGAGCCATGAGCCACCCGAGGAGCCCCCACGCCGAGGAGCGCGCCGCCCCCACCCCGCCGGGTGGACGCGGCCGCCGCCGCCTCCGGAGGCGGCGCGACCGGCGGGGCGTGGCGCTCGTCATGGTGCTCGGCGCGATCACGGTGCTCACCGTGTTCCTGACCGAGCTCCAGGAAGAGACCTCCACCGAGCTCTCCGCGGCGCTCGCCGATCGCGACGCGCTCCGGGCCGAGTACTACGCGCGGAGCGCCGTGAACCTGTCGCGGATGCTCATCGCCGCCGAGCCGAGCGTCAGCTCGACGCTCGGGCCGATGCTCGCGATCATCGGGCTCAAGGGCAATTTCCAGGTGCCGGTCTGGAAGTTCACCGACATGTTCCTCGGCCCGTTCAACGCGCAGCTCGTCGAGCCGGGCGCGGCGCCGCCCGCCGAGGCCGGCGCCGCGGCGGGCAAGAACCTCGGGCTCACCGGCGGCGGCCGCTTCGAGCTCAAGATCGTCGACGAGGACTCGAAGATCAACATCAACCGCGCCGCCGACGACGTGGGCGGCATCGCGGATCAGATCGCCGTCGGGGCACAGCTGGTCAGCCTGATGAGCCCCGCCCAGTACAATGCGCTCTTCGAGGAGCGCGACGGCGACGGCCAGTTCTCGGATCGCGCGACCATCTGCAGCGCGCTCATCGACTGGGCCGACCCCGGCGACCAGACGTTCTCCTGCGACACGTCGACGAACGCCCCGAGCTCCACCGGCGCGGAGGACAGCTTCTACCAGACGGTCGGCCTCCCCTATCAGCGCAAGAACGCCCCCTTCGACTCGTTCGAGGAGCTCCGGCTGATCCGGGGCATGAGCGACGACTTCTGGGCGACGTTCGTCGACCCGGACCCGAACAACCCGGACAAGCGGGTCCTGACCGTCTGGGGCAGCCGGAAGCAGAAGGTGAACGTGACGTCGGCGAACGCGCAGATGCTCCTCACGCTCACCTGCAGCGACCAGTTCGTGGACATCGCGACGACGCCGCTCTGCACCGACGTGAACCAGCAGACGGCGTTCCTGACCGTGGCGTCGCTCGTGCAGAGCATGACGGGCGGGATCCTCTTCCCCACCCCGAAAGATTTCGTCGACGCCATGACCCAGAAGACCGGCAATACGCTCGGGGCGATGCTCGGGCAGCAGCTCAAGGCGATGGGCGTCGAAGCGGTCAAGTTCAAGGCGAACGCCACGAAGTCCCTCGGCAACAGGACCAGCTTCCTGAGCATCTATGCCGATGGCATCGTCCCGGGGAACAAGCGTGAGACGCGCGTGCGCGTACATGCTGTGCTCGATCTCACGGGGGCAACGAAGATCACCGATAACAAGCCGGGCGGGCCGGGCTCCCCAGGGTTCGACCCCAATCAGCTCAACGCGAATCAGACCGGCGCCCCCGCGACGCCGGAGACGTACGAAAAGCAGGTACGATCGAACCCCGCCGGGACGATCATCTACTATCGCATCGAATAGGACACCCCTCCGGGAAGAAGCGCGGAAATGCACAGGCTGCTCGGGATAGATGCTGGAAAATCCGTGGTGCGGGCGGCGCTCATCCGCACCTCGTACAGGAGGGTCTTCGTCGAGGCCCTCGGCGAGGCGGCCGTCACGGACGCGGTCTCCGAGGCCGAGGCGATCCGCGCCGCCGTCGGGCTCCACCGCCCCGACGGCGCGGCGATCGCGCTCTCCGGGGAGCGGTCGTTCTACCGCCGCCTCGATCTGCCCGCGGCCGCGCACAAGGAGGTCGAGAACGTCCTCGGCTTCGAGCTCGAGGCCACGGTGCCGTTCGAGATGGAGGACGCGGTCTTCGACTACCGCGTGCTCAAGCGGCCGCTCAACGCCGAGACGCTGCCGATCTTCGCCGCGGTCGCGCGCACGGACGACGTGCGCGAGCGCATCGCCGTCGTGAAGGAGGCGCTCGGCTTCGAGCCGGAGCGCGTCGCGCTCGGCGCGGTGGCGCTCGCCAACCTCGAGGCCGTGATGCCGGAGCTCGCCTCGCCGTCGCCCGCCGGCGCGAGCGTGCCGATCGCGCTGCTCGATCTCGACCACCTCACCTCCGAGATCGTGATCCTCTCCGGCGGCGAGCCGGTCTTCGCCCGCACGCTGTCGCGGGGGACGGCCGGGCTCCCCGGCTCGGCGCCGGCGCTCGCGCGCGAGCTCCGCCAGACGCTCGCGGCGTGGCGCAACCTCGGCGGCGAGCCGCTCGCTGGGCTGTACCTCGTCGGCGGCGGCGCGACCGCCCAGGGCGCGGAGATGTTCCTGTCGACCCAGCTCGGCCTCACCATCCTGCCGCTGCCGACCCCGCGGCTCGAAGGGCTCACGCCCGAGCAGGCCACGGCGCTGCCCCGCTTCGCCAAGGCGCTCGGGCTGGCGCTCGGGCTGACGCCGAAGACCAAGGGGTTCAACCTGAGGCGGGGCGCGCTCGAGGCCGAGCGCAGCTACCCCTTCCTGCGCGAGAAGATCCCGATCCTCGCCGGCCTCGGCACCGTCATCGCGCTGAGCTTCGGGTTCTCCATCGTCGCGGAGCTGCGCACCCTCGACGCGGAGCGCGAGCTCCTGCTCGCGTCGCTCGCGACCGCCTCGCGCGACGTGCTCGGCGAGGAGACGAGCGACCCGCAGAAGGCCCGCGAGCTGCTCGACCAGGGCCCCGCCGCGGCCGACGAGGACCCGATGCCCCGCGTCGACGCCTTCGACGTCATGGTGCAGCTCTCGAAGGCCGTGCCGAAGGAGATCACGCACGACGTGCTCGAGCTCGACGTGAACCGCGGCCACGTGACCCTCCAGGGCGTCGTCCCGTCGGTGTCGGACGCGCAGATCATCGCGGATCACCTGAAGGAACACCGCTGCTTCCGCGACGTGAAGATCGGGCGGACGAGCCAGTTCACGGAGGGCAAGCACAAGTACGTCCTCGAGCTGGATCTCAAGTGCGAGGACAAGAAGAAGAAGAAGACCGGCGCCGCGGATGGAGCGGACAGCGCCTCGGCGGGCGCGCCGGATAAACCCGAGGGATCGCGATGACGCTCCGCGAGCGACTCGACAAGCTGGAGCCGCGCGAGCGCCGGCTCCTCACCATCCTCCTCGGATTCCTCGGGGTGATCGTGCTCCTGCTCGTGCCGATCGGGCTGGCGAGCATCGCCTCCGGCAAGCGCGCCGAGAACCACGAGGTGCGCGATCTGCTCCAGTCGATCTACGAGGCCTCGGGGAAGGTCAGCGAGCGAAAGGCGCAAAAGGACGCGCTGCTCGCGCGCTACGCGCGGCCTGCGCCGCCCCTCGCCGGCTTCATCGAGGACGCGGCGAAGCAGCAGGGGCTCGCCGCGGCCGAGTCGCAGGATCGCCCCGACGTCCCGCACGGCAAGAAGTACACCGAGCGGGTCACGGTGGTGAAGATGCACCGGATCGGGATGCTCGGGCTCGCCAAGATGCTCGAGCGCATCGAGAGCTCGGGCCACCCGGTCGCCGTGACGAAGCTCAACATCAAGCCGCGCGCCGGCGAGCCGGACTCGTACGAGGTGGAGCTCGGCGTCTCCGCGTTCGACCGGAAGGGCGACCCCCAGCCGGCGAGCCCTGCGCCGGCCGCGCCCGCGGCCGACGACGAGGAGCAAGAGCCATGAAGGAGCGCCTCGTCAAGATCGCGAAGTGGGCGGCCTACCCGCTCTTTTACCTCTTCTGTCTGGGCCTCTTCGGCTACCTCACGTTCCCCTACGACCGGCTCAAGGATCGGCTGATCGCCGAGTTCGATCGCACGCAGCAGAAGCGGGGCTCCGGCCCGGCGCAGCGCCTCGAGATCGACGAGCTCGACTCGTACTGGTTCACGGGCGTGGAGATGAAGGGCGTGCGGCTCATCCTGCCGCCGAACGAGCTCGGATCGAGCAGCAGGTCGAGCAGCGCCGCCGCCTTCACCTCGGGCGACGCCGCCAAGGACAGCGCGCCGAAGCCGAGCGTCATCGAGATCGAGGAGGCGCACGCCCGGGTGAAGATCCTGCCCTTCCTGATCGGGCGGACGCGGATCTCGTTCTGGGCGAGCGTGTTCGGCGGGGAGGTCGAGGGCGTGGTCCCGATGGGCAAGTCGGACGGCGACGTGCACGTCGAGGTCTCGGACGTGGAGCTCGCCCAGGTGGAGCCGCTCGGGGACATCCTCGGCCTGCCGATCGCCGGCACGCTGAGCGCGAACCTCGATCTCAGCGCGCCCGAAGGCAAGTTCAACAAGGCGAACGGCGCGCTCGAGGTCTCGGCCAAGGAGGTCTCGGTCGGCGACGGCAAGACGAAGATCCAGGGGCTCATCGCGCTCCCGGAGGCGAAGCTCGGCGAGCTCCTCCTGTCGGCGGAGGCGAAGGACGGCGTCCTCAAGATCACAAAGATGACCGCGAACGGCCGGGACCTGGAGCTCGACGGCGACGGCAAGGTCAACATGCGCGAGCCGTGGAACAACTCCACGGCGGACCTCTACGTCCGCTTCAAGTTCGCCGACGCCTACCGGTCGAAGAACGACGTCACAAAGTCGCTGCTCGGCGCGCCGGGGTCGAGCGTGCCCGGGCTGATCGAGATGCAGCAGCCCAAGATGAAGCGGTCGAAGCGCGCCGACGGCTTCTACGGCTGGCACGTCCACGGCGCGCTGAAGCGGCCGCGGTTCGATCCGCACGCGGCGGACTCGCCCGCCGCGCGGGGCCGCGGCAAGGCCGGCGACGCTGCGGGCTCGGGCGCGGCCGCGACCGCCAGGAAGCCCGGCGGCGTGAACCTCCCCCTCGGCGCCTCGGAGGCCCCCGCGCGGGACAGCGAGGAGGAGGCGAGCCCTCCTCCGCTGATGCAGCCTCCGCCGCCGCCGCCGCCGCCGCCGTCCACCGAGGATGAATCCCCCACGGGCGAGGCGCGGTCACGGCCGACGCCTCCTCCGCCCGCGGGGGGCGAGGGCGCGCCTCCGGTCGAATAGGATCTCGACCTCACGCTCCAAGGACAAGGCCATGCGGGACCCCAGCTGGCAGCAGAACCGGCGCATTCTGCTGATCGACGACAACGAGGCCATCCACGGGGATTTCCGCAGGATCCTCCGGTCCGACGCGGAGCGGTCGACCTTCGATGGCCTCGAGTCGGCGCTCTTCCGCGAAGCGCCCGGCCGGAGGCCGGTGAGGTTCGAGCTCACGACCGCGACCCAGGGCGCGGAGGGGCTGGAGAAGGTCCGTGAGGCGCAGCAGCGCGGCGCGCCGTACGCCCTCGCCTTCGTCGACGTGCGCATGCCGCCGGGGTGGGACGGCATCGAGACACTCTCGCGCATCTGGCAGGAAGACGGCGCGATCCAGGCGGTCCTCTGCTCGGCGTACTCGGATTACGCCTGGGAGGAGATCTCCACCCGGTTCGGGAACACCGACAACCTCCTCATCCTCGCAAAGCCGTTCGACCCGAACGAGGTCCGCCAGATGGCCTTTGCGCTCACCGAGAAGTGGAACCAGCGCCGCGCCCTGTCCGGGGCCAACCACAAGGTGTCGGCGCAGTACACGGTGACCAAGATCCTAGTCGAGTCGACGACGCTGTCTTCGGGCGTCCTCGCGCTCCTCAGCGCGCTCGGGGAGACGCTCGGCTTCCGGTTCGGCGCCCTGTGGCTCGGCGACGACGAGAGCGACGGGCTGCGCTGCGAGCACACCTGGAGCGCTGCGCCCGACGACTCGGCCGCGCTCGAGGCGGCGACCCGGGGTACCCGGTTCGCGCGCGACGCGGGGCTGCCCGGCCGCGCGCTCGCCCAGGGGGAGCCGAGCTGGTTCTGCGACCTCGACGCGGTCGAGGACGACCCGCGCGCGCGGGCGGCGCGGGGCGCCGGGCTCCGCTTCGCGGTCGAGCTCCCCATCGCGGTCCGCGCCGACGCGCGGGTCGCGGCCGTGCTGGAGCTCATGGATGCCGAGCCGCGCGAGCCCGACCCGGGGCTGCTCGACGTGCTGCTCGCCATCGCCGCCAAGGCCGGCCACTTCATCGGCAGCAAGCGCGTCGAGGCGGCCCTGCGCCGGAGCGAGGCGAACAACCGCGCGCTGCTCTACGCCATCCCCGACACGATCCTCCGGATCAGCAGCGGCGGCATCTGCCTGGACTTCAAGGCGTCGAGGGAGTCGAGGCCGTCGCTCCGCGCCGAGGATTTCCTGCACCGGCACGTCGCCGACGTGTTCCCTGCCCGCGTGGCAGAGCAGATCACCGAGCTCGTCGCGCGGGCGCTGGCCGACGACGCGACGCACGTCTTCGAGTACCAGGAGCAGCTCCGAGAGGGCACGCGCGACTACGAGGTCCGGATCGCCGGCAGCGATCGGGCCGAGGCGGTCGTGATCGTGCGGGACATCACCGAGCGCAAGCGCGCCGAGGCGGAGACCGAGGCGCGGCGCGCCCGGGAGGAGGCCCTCCGGGCGCAGAACGAGATCCTGGCGGCGCTGTCGACCCCGCTCATCCCCATCAGCGACGATATCGTCGTGATGCCGCTCGTCGGCGCCCTCGACGCGCAGCGGGCGCGCCGCGTGCAGGAGACGCTGGTCCGCGGCGTCGCGTCCCGCCGCGCGCGCGTCGCGATCCTCGACATCACCGGGGTGCCGCGGATCGACGGCCAGTGCGCCGACGAGCTCCTGCGCGCCGCCACCGCGGTGCGCCTGCTCGGCTCGGAGGTGATCATCACGGGCCTGAGCCCCGATGTGGCCAGGACCCTCGTCGCGCTCGGCGTCGACATGAGCGGGATCGTCACGCACGCCACCCTGCAGGACGGCATCGCCTCGGCGATGACCTCCGCGGGCGCGCGCCGGAGGCCCGGGCGGCGCCGCGCGAGGCGGCGCAGGTAGCGGCGGGGCGGCGCGCAACGCCGGCGCCGGCCGCTCACGGCGCCGCGGATCGCAGCGCGGCGGCGCTCCCGAGCCGCAGCGGGAGCTCGAGCGTGAAGGTGGCCCCGCGCCCCGCGCCGTCGCTCTTCACCGACAGCACGCCGCTCATCTCCTCGGCGGCGAGCGCGCAGCTGTGCAGCCCGAAGCCGTGGCCGCCCCTGCGCGTCGTGAACCCGTGGGAGAAGATCCGGGTCAGGTGATCGCTCGCGATGCCCACCCCCGTGTCCTGCACGCAGATCCGGACGACGCCCTCCCGCTCCGCCCCGCTCGCCTCGATCCGCAGCGTGAGCTCGTGCTCCCTGCCGGGCAGCTCGTCCATCGCGTACTTCGCGTTGCTGATGAGGTTCATCAGGATCTGCAAGAGCTTGTGCTTGTCGACGTAGACCGGGCGCGGGCACGCGAACGCCCGCACGATCCTGAGGTGCGGGCGCGAGAGGGCCGCGTCGTTCATCCGGACGGCGTCCTCCAGGAGCTCCGAGAGCTGCACCGGCTCGACGACCGTGGTGGTGCCGGCATAGGTCTGCTGCGTCCGGACGATGTCCTTGATGTGGTCGACGCTCTTGCCCAGCTGATCCACGTAGAGCAGGGTGCGCTGGCGATCGCTCTCCAGCGCGGCGGACAGCGCCTCCAGGTAGGAGATGAGGTGTCGCCCCCGCTCGTCCTCGGCGAGGAACCGCCCGGGGTCGTCCCGGTGGCTCGACAGCAGCTGGGTCGCCCGCTGGAGCCTCTCCAGCTTGAGCCCTCCGAGCTCCTCCGCGATGAGCTTGGCGGACACGTTGACGGTGTTCAGCACGTTGCCGATGTTGTGCACGACGTTCGTGGCGACCTCCGCCATGCCCGCGCGCCGCGCCGTGTCGAGGAGCTGGCGCTGGGCCGTCGCGAGCTCCGCCGTCCGCTCCACGACCCGCTGCTCGAGCGCCTCGTTCAGCTGCCGGAGCTGCTCCTCGCTCGCCTTCAGCGCCGCCTCCGCGCGGCCGCGCTCGGCCAGCTCGACCTGGAGCCGCTCGTTGGCGACGATGAGCTCCCCGGTCCGCTCCGCCACGCGCCGCTCCAGCTCGCCCTTGGCGCGCTCCAGATCCTCGTTGAGGGCCTGCACCGTCTCCCGGAGCTGCTGCTCGCGGGCGACCCGATCCGTGAGGTCCGCGTAGGCGTGCTGGAGCCGGCCCTGCCGCGCCAGGGTCACGCCGAGCAGGTGCTGGAAGGCGTCGCGCAAGTGCTTGATCTGCTTGATTTTACCGGCCGGGCTGAGCTCCCCGGAGACGTCGCCCGAGGCGTACCGCGCGGCGTCCGCGGCGAGGCGCTCGATGGGGCGCACGATCTCGCGGATCAGGAGCCACCCGAAGATCAGCGCCAGGAAGAGGCTGCCGCCCACGCCCATGGCGAGCCCGAACAGCGCGCGCTGCTTGAGCGTGCCGCTCCTCGCCTGGAGGTCGCTCAGCATCTCCTTGTTCCGCGACTGGCCCACCCGCGCGGTCGAGAGGAGCACGTAGGTCAGCTCCTGGGCATCGCCGTAGAACACCGACGTCGCCCGCGCCGCGTCGCCCTCCTGCATCGCGTCGAAGATCGCCGCGTGCTGCGCGTCGAGATCGGCGTACACGGCGGCGAGGTGCTGCCACAGCTGCTCTTGCGGCGAGCCCTGCTCGCCCCGCGACCCATTGAAATGAACGAGCGTATGGTCCCGGCTGCGCGCGTAATCGGTCGCGACCAGCGACACGTTGAACCCGCGCAGCGCCTGTCCGACGCCCTCGCGCTGGGTGATCACCGCGAGCTCCATGTCCTGCATGGCGACGAGGTCGCCCAGGAGATAGAGCTGCTGCGCCGAGATCCGCGATAGCGTCGAGTTGACCCGGGGGAGGAAGACAGCCAGCGCGACCGCCACCGTCAGGAGGGGGGCGAACGAGAGCAGCGTGCGATGGCGGATGTCCACGGAGGCCTCTGCCGAACGAGGATGCCGGGGGGACCGAGCGCGTCACGACGCGCCCGCGCCGCTGTCCCGCAGGCTCGACGCCCCCTCCGGCCCCGATCGGGCGCGCCGATCATCGCACGTCGCGACCGCTCAGCGCATCGGCAGGCCTGCTCCGCTCAGCGCTTGCCCGCGTGTCTGTCGAGGGCGGCGAGGACGCGGTCGTAGTCGGGCGGCACCTCGACCGGCGGGTTGGCGTGCCGGCTCGTCACGTCCGCGAGCGCGCGCTCGTGGTATTTCACCTTGAATTCCGTGAACTTGAGGCCGTTCGCGGTCGAGACCACGACGACCCGCTGGCGCTTCTCCACGAGGCCCTTCTTCACGAGCTTCTCCAGGGCGGCGAGGGCGACCGCCGTGTGCGGGCACGTGTACATCCCGGTGCGATCGGCGCGCGCCGCCGCGTCGCAGAGCTCGTCCTCGGTCACCTCCTCGGCGACCCCGTTCATCGCCTGGAGGGCCAGCATCGCCCTCGGTGCGCTCACCGGGTTGCCGATCTGGATCGCGCTCGCCAGCGTCTCGCCCGCCTTCATCGGCTCGACCTCGCTCCGCCCCTCGGCCCACGCCCGGTAGAGCGGGTTGGCCCGCGCCGACTGCGCCACGCACAGGCGGGGGAAGCGCGTCGTCAGGCCGAGATCCTTCAGCATCTTGAAGCCGGCGTAGAGGGCGTAGGCGTTGCCCAGGTTGCCGCTCGGCAGGACGACCCAGTCGGGCAGCGTCCAGTCGAACTGCTGCACGATCTCGAACGCCACGGTCTTCTGGCCCTCGAGGCGCAGGGCGTTCATCGAGTTCGCCAGGTAGACAACGCCGTCGGCCGAGAGCCGCTGCACGATGGCCATGCAGCCGTCGAAGTCGGTGTCCAGCGAGAGGACCAGCGCCCCCGACGCGATCGGCTGGACCAGCTGCGCCGTCGACACCTTGCCGCGCGGCAGGAGCACGACCACCGGCAGGCCGGCCGCCGCGCCGTACGCCGCGAGCGAGGCCGACGTGTCCCCGGTCGACGCGCACGCGATCGCGCGCACCTCGAGGCCCTCGCGGATCGCCTTGTTCACCACCGAGACGAGCACCGTCATCCCGAGGTCCTTGAACGACCCCGTATGGCTGTTGCCGCAGAGCTTCACCCAGACCTCATCGAGCCCGAGCGAGCGGCCGTAGCGATCTGCCCAGAACAGGTTGGTGCCGCCCTCGTCCATCGACACGATGGCATCGTCCGGGACCTGGGGAGAGACCCACTCCCGCTTGCCCCAGACCCCGGAGCCGTAGGGCCACACCGTGCGCTTGTAGCGCTCGTCGAAGAGCTTCATCCACGTGGCGGGGCTCCGATCGCGGAGCGCGTCGATGTCGTGGGCGACGTCGAGGAGGCCGCCGCAGGTCGGGCAGCGGTAGAGGGGCTGCGTCAGCGGGTAGCTCCCGGGGCAGCCGGTCAGACATCGGAATGCAGCAGAGTAGGCCATGGCGATACGGATCTCCTGGGTGGCGGGAAGCGCCCGCGGGAGGTGGTGTCGGGTTCAGTCGAAGCGTGGGGCTTCCATGCCGAGCCGCCTATAGAAGTAGATCGCCGCGTTCCTGGCAAACGATCCCTGCGGGACGTAGACGTCGTCCGGCTCGGGGAGCGGCTCCTCCGCCGAGAGCGGCCCGTCGCGGTCGCCGGCCAGCCGCTCGAGGTCCGCGACGAACGCCTCCATCGAGGGATAGCGGTTCTCCGGGCGCTTGCGGATCGCCTTCAGGATCACCGACTCGAGCAGCGGATCGATGCTCGGGCGCCGCTCCGAGGGGCGGGGCGGCGGCGTCACGAGCTGCCGGGCGAGGAGCTCGGACTGATCCGAGCGCGGGAACGGGAGCTCCCCGGTGAAGGTCCGGAACATGACGACGCCGAGCCCGTAGACGTCGGTGCGGGCGTCGGGCCTGTCGCTCACGACCTGCTCGGGCGCCATGTACTCGAGCGTGCCCACCGCGGTGCCGGTCGCCGTGATGTGGTCCGCGGCCTGCATCTTCGCCAGACCGAAATCGAGCACCCTGACCGCGTACGGGTCCCCCTGCGCGCCCACGAGGTAGAGGTTGTCGGGCTTCACGTCGCGGTGGATGATCCCGGCCCGGTGCGCGGCGGCGAGCCCGGACGCGGCCTGGGCGAGCACCGGGATGGCGAGGTCCGCCTCCATGCGGCGCTCGCGCCGGAGCCAGTCGCCGAGCGACTCGCCGAAGAGGTACTCCATGACGATGTACGGCGCGCCGTCGGAGGAGCGCGTGCCGGCGTCGAGCACCCTGACGATGTTCGGGTGCCCGATCATCGCGGCGCTCTGCGCCTCGCGCACGAACCGCTCGCGCGTCCGCTCCGCCCGGGCCGCGAACGACTCCAGGACCTTGATCGCGACCGGCTGCCCTGTCTCGAGCTCGATCGCGAGGTAGACGCGCGCCATCGCGCCCTTGCCGAGGTAGCCGCGCACCTCGTAGCGCTCCCCGAGGACGGTCCCCCGCAGCCGGGTCGGCTTGAACCGGAACAGGTCGACGCGCCGCGCCTCGGCGAGCTCCGCGCCGTCGTAGGGGCAGAACCGATGGCCCGCGTCGTACTCCCGGTGGCAGCGCGCGCAGAACATGGCCCCGCATCGAATAGCGCCCCGCGCTCCGGCCATGCAAGCGCTCCGCGCTCACCTCGGCGCCGCGCGCGCCTCGGCGCCGCGCTCACCTCGGCGCCGCGCTCACGCCGCCTTGCGCGGCGAGCGCCCCGTCAGCTTCGTGTACGCGTGATAGCCGAGCCAGCGGAGCGGCTCGGGCGGGACGCCCCCGAGCGGGTACATGTAGAAGGGCAAGTCCTGCCACCGCGCGTCGTCGCCCGCGTAGATGTCGCACAGCACGCGGCCCGCGAGGTTGCCGAGCGTCACGCCGTGGCCGCTGTAGCCGAGGGCGTAGTACACGTTCCGGTGCTCGCCGCGCACGCCCATGCTGCAGATCCGGCTCATCGTGATCCCGAGCGTCCCCGTCCAGCGGTGCGCGATCCGCGCCCGCTCGGCCTCGGGGAAATAGCCGACGAGCCGGCGCCGGATCGCCTCGAACGCCGGCCCCGCCGAGCCGGGGGAGCCCGGGTAGGACGTCTGGTTCCCGTAGAGATAGGCATAGGCCGCGTTGCTGCCCCCGCCGAACACGAGCTCGCCGGCGGGGGTCATGCTGGCGTACGCGATCCGGTCATGGTCGTCGCTGAAGCCGGCGACCTGCCCCCAGCCGAGCGCGGCGCGCACCCCAGGATCGAGCGGCTCGGTCGCGAGCACGTGCGAGTGCAGCGGGAAAATTCCGGTCTTGAAGTAGCCGAGCCGCGGCGTGTAGCCGTTTGTCGCGAGCACGATGGCCGAGGCCCGGACGACGCCGCCCGGCGTTGTCAGCTCGATCGTGCGTCCCTCCTGGATCCGGAGCACCGGTGTGTCCTCGTGGAGGGCGACCCCCCACGCGAGGAGGAGCGGGCGCAGACTGCGCAGCAGGTCAACCCCGTTGAGCTGCCCCTCGGTCTCGTCCAGCACGGCCCCGGCCGCCCCGCGGATGCCGAGCCGCGTCGCGAGCGCCGCGCCGTCCAGGTACTGTAGCGGAATGCCCCACCCGGCGAGCCGCTCCACCCGCGCGTGCGCCGCCTCCGCCCGCCGGGCATCCGTGAGCACCTCCAGGCAGCCGTCGCGCCGGTGACGCACCGGGAGGTCGTGCTCCTGGATCATCGCGACGATACCGTCGATCCCCGCGCGCGTCGCCTCGTAGACGCGGCGCGTGAGGAGCGGATCGCGGTAGCTCACCCCGTTAATCCAGTTCAGCATCATCCCCCCGTTGCGCCCGCTCGCGCCGTTCGCGAGGTGACGCGCCTCGAGGATCATCACGCGAAGGCTCGGAAATCGGCGGATTAGATGGTATGCCGTGGAGACGCCGGTGAACCCTCCCCCGATGATGACCACATCGGCCACCGCGTCCCCGCGCAGCGGTGGGACGGGCTCATAGACCGGCCCCGCCTCGCTCCACACCGAGCGAGCGGAATCGATGTGGGTGCGCGTGTCGACGAGAGCTGCCCGGGTCACGATGATTATCTATCAGATGAACGCTCCGTCTGGCACCATGGACCCCGGGAGCCCTGCTTGAAGAGACGTGTCCGGCTCTGCATGAAGGATCTCTTCCACCAGGACGTGGTGGAGATGATCGAGCGCGAAACCCGGAAATACCAGATCTGGTCCATCGAAGACCCATCCGACCCGGACTTCGACACGGCGTATCAGATCCTCTGGGACTGCTTCGGCCCTCATGGAGAGATGGAGCGCAAGGAGGCGATCCACGCCTTCCTGCGCGACGACCCGTTCACGCCCGAGCCGTCGGGCACCTACATGCGCTACTTCCTGCTCGTGGCGCGAGACTCGGACGGGAACGTGCGCGGGGTGCGCGACGGCACCGTGCTCATCAACCCGGCGTACGCGCCGGATCTCTGCGTCATCTATCTCGCCCATATCTTCATGATCCCCGAGTCGCGCGGTACGGTGCTGTCGTACTGGCTGCGCATCGCCCCGGTCGAGCTCGCCATGCAGTACCTGGCCGACCTGCACGCGATGGGGAAGATCACGCTCCCCGCGCCCGCGGCCCCGGGCAAGTACTTCGGGATGAACCTCGATCTCGCGGCCGAGGTCGAGTACTTCACGCCCGAAGAGCGCCTGTCGTGGCAGCGCATCCTGTTCTACGGCCGCGGCGGGTTCGACGCGATCAACCCGCGCCACTTCCCCTACCGCCAGCCCGACTTCCGCGATCCCGACGAGATCCGCGCGACGGGCAACCAGCCTTCTCCGTTCATGGTCCTCATCCGGCGCATGGGCCGCGAGCGGCAGGCGCAGCTGCCGATCGACGAGGCGCGGGCGCTCATGCGGCTGCTCTACGACGACTTCGCGGATCACTGCGCGCCCCACCTGCTCGAGAACAGCCTCCAGCTCGTCCTCGACCGGCTGGAGGAGCGGGCGAAGCGCAAGAGCTTCGTCGAGCTCCTGCCGCTGCCGACCGGGCCCAGGGACATGCACCGGCTGAAGCCGCTCTTCCGGTACAACGTGTTCACGAAGTACTACCCGGAGAGCCCCGACATCCGCGGTTACGTGGTGAACAGCGGCGTCCGCGAGCGGCTGGCCGCGAACCCGCGCTACCTCGACGAGGAGCTCGCCCGCATCGCGCGGGAGCTGGAGGCCCGTCCGCCGTACGTCTACGGGAGCCGGGACAGGAGCGCGACCTGGGAGGGCACGCCGGTCACGCCGGGGTCGGAGCCGCCCCCGTCCGAGGGCGCCGACGCGGGCGAGGTCACCCGCGAGCTGCCGGCGCCGCCCTCGACCGCCGCGCCGCGGTGATCGAGCGGGCGCGCGAGCGCGCCTGGAGACCCCTTCCACCATGAACGTCATCGCCGCTGGTCCGCTCCCTGTCGCCTCGATCCTCTGGCAACCCCAGGCCGGCTCCTGGGTGCTCACCGTCGTCTGCAAAGGGACGTTCCTGCTCCGCCCCGGCGAGTCGCTGTTCGCCCCCGAGCAGGACGCGCCGAACCCGAGCGACGCGACGTCCGAGGAAGCGCCGTCGAGGAGCCCGCAGTCCGCGAGCGATCTCGCGCCTGCGAAGCCGCGCGCCGACGTCGTGCTCGTCGGGTGCGCGTTCGCTCCGGGCAAGGCGCCGGTTCGCTCGCTGACGACCAGGATGATCGTCGGCGACGTCGACAAGTCGATCGAGGTGTGGTGCGACCGGGTCTTCTCCCAGGACGGGGCGCTCCACGAGGGCCCGCCGTTCTCGCAGATGCCGCTGGTCTACGAGCGCGCCGCGGGGGGGCCGGGGTCGTGGAATCCGGTCGGGGTGAGCGGCGCCTCGCGCAACGCCTACGGGCAGCTCGCCGTCCCCAACCTCCAGCCTCCGGGGGTGGTCATCTCGGAGCCGGGCAAGTCCATCGAGCCCGTCGGCTTCGGCCCGATCGCCGCGACGTGGCCGTCGCGCGTCGAGAAGCTCGGCCGCCACGCGGCCGGGTGGCCCCATCGCGACTGGAACCGCAAGCCGCTGCCCGCCGGGTTCGACCCTGCCTATTTCAACATCGCCCCCGCGGATCAGCAGCTCTCGTCGCTGCGCGAGGACGAGCGCCTCGTGCTCGAGAACCTCCACCCCGAGCACCCGCGCCTCGTGACCAGCCTGCCCGGCCTCCGCCCCGTGGCGACCGTCGAGGGCCGGCGTGGCGGCCCCCGACAGGTCGCCATGCGCTGCGACACGCTCTGGATCGACGCCGCGCGGGGGCGCGGCTCGCTGACCTGGCGCGCGCAGATCGCGCTGGAGCACCCGGAGGAGCACGGGCGCGTGGTGGTGAGCCTGGAGCCGTCGCAGCTCTCGTGGGGCGAGGCCGAGCGGTCCATGCCCCCGACCTCCCGGCGCGCCGGCATGAGCACGACCCAGACGCAGATCCCCGCGCTCCAGTCCGAGCAGGCGCCGGTGCTGCCCTGGAAGACGGAGGAACGCGGGCCCGACAGCGTGCCCCACTCGAGCCGGCCCTCGGGCGCCGGGCTCCCGTTCCGCGCGCCCGAGGCCCTGAGCAGCCTCGCCGCGCTCTCGGTCTCGTCCGTGGTGCGGCAAGCCCCGCCGCCTCCGCCCGCGCCCCCCGCCGAGCAGGCGCCGCTGAGCGCCCTCGCGCCCGCGCCCTGGGCGGCAGACGCGACGCCGCCGATGACGGTGGGTCAAAGGTTCGGGGCCGCCGAGAGCGCGGCCCGCCCTCCGCTGCCTCGCTCGACCGAGAGCGACGGCGACGCCAGGGCCAGCGCGCCGTCGCCGCGGCCCGCGGCCGCGCAGCCCGACGACATCGTCGAGCTGCTCTGGTTCGACCCCGACGCGCTGCCGCGCGTCCGCGCTCGATGGCGCGAGCTGATCCTCGAGCTCGACTTCGAGGAGCTCGACCCCCGCCACGACCTGCCGGCCGACGACGCGGCCGCGGCGAGGGACCGCCACCACGTCCTCGGCGTGCTCACCGACGGGTCGCCGATCGATCCGGGCGGCGTCCACCAGGCGATCCTCGCGTCGCTCGGCGACCGGAAGCGGTTCGCCCCGCCGCTCGTGCTCGTGACCGGCGAGGCGCGCTTCCCGTTCGACGAGCTCGAGGCGCTCAGGGCCACGGTCGCCGTGGTCACGCCGCTCGCGGGCCTCGACAAGCAGCTCAAGGACGCCATCGACTCGGTCGGGGAGCTCTTGAAGTCGCCTTACCTCCAGAGCTCGACCGGCGTCGTGGACCGGCTGACCCAGCAGCTCAAGGAGCACCTCGCCCAGTCGCAACGCGCCCTGCCGGCCGGCCAGATCGAGGCGTACACCGAGCGGCTCCTGCTCGAGCAGCGGCGGTACCAGACCCGCAAGGTGCTCGGCGACGTGTGGATCCGCGCGCTGCTCGCGGGGGGCGTGCAGCGCGCGCTGCCGCTGTACCTGCCCAAGGCCCTGGAGCACCGGCTGCCCATGATGACGAGCCTCAAGGTGCGGATCCTCGCGGAGGCGCACCTCAGGCAGGATCAGCTCGAGCCGAGCCGCTACGCGCTCAAGGCGATCGCGCTCGGGAGGGTCTTCACCGCGGACGAGCTGCGGCCCGGGCGCGCGTCGGACTGATCCGGACCGAGGGGAGCGTCAGTCGAGCGGCTCCGTCGGCTCGACGTCGCGCGCGCCGACGAGCGGGAGCACCTCGACGATGAGCCGCTGCTGCGCCTCCAGGAGCTGCATCCTCACGTCGCCGCCCGCCGAGTAGAAGCGCAGGTGCACAACGAACCTGGGGCCGTCCTCGTAGATGCGCGCCGCCGCCTCCGGCGTGAGCTTGCCGGCGAGGTAGTCGCCGTGACGATCGCTGTCCGAGATCGCCCACGCCGACGGCCATCGCTCGTCGAGCCGCCTGCGCATCTCGTCCTGCGAGAGATCGCTCTTGAAAGACCACGCGAGCGTCGTGCTGGCTGCCTTGCTCATGATCGCCTCCGCTCAGGGGTCGCCGTCGCCTGGAGGGGTCGAGACGCTCGTCCCGCCCGCGCCGGCCGTCCCGGCGCTGCCCGCCGGCATCTGCGGGGCGGGGGGCGTCGCGCCGTAGGCCTCGGGACCCCGGTAGATCGTCGGGAAGTTGCCGTTCGGCTCCTGCGCCCCGTTGAGCTTGAAGTCGAAGCCGCCGTTGCTCGGGTTGGGCTCACCATAGATCTCGACGTTCCACCTCTCCGCGAGCGCGTTCAGCTTGCTCCCGAGCGACGTGTTCGCCAGCCCCGGCCTCCCCTCCGGGTTCAGCGCGCTCGGCGCCTCGCCGTTCTTGAAGATCCCGTACCTGGCGTTGTAGGGCGCGCCCGCCTGCTGCGCTTGCACCAGCGCCTGATCGCTGTGAATGGCAAAATCGGTGTCCGATTTCGACGACCAGAACCCGAACGGCTTGTCCGGGTTGCCCTTGAACCCGTCCGTGGCCGAGCCGAGCTGCTGCACGGTCGCGTCGGTGATCCCCTCGGACTCGAAGACGTTCTTCATTTCCCCCTGCAGCCGGTCGAGCTGCGCGCGATCCTTGTACGTGAGCGGGACGCGCTGGCCGTCGCCATCTCCCTCGACGGCCATCTTGAGCCGCTCGGGGGTCGTGTTCGGGTGCTCCAGCTCGCCCCGCTGCACCCGCTCGTACGCCGCGCGGTTCTCCGCGATCCTCGCGTCGAGCCTCGCGTTCGCCGCGGGGTCCGGGGGCGGCGCCTCGGCCATCCGCTCGTTGGTCCAGGTGCGCGCCCTCGCCACCTCCTGCGGGCTCGGCGTCGCCCTCCTCCCCGGCGTGGCCGGCGTCGCGGCGGGCAGCCGGAGCGCTCCGAGCTGCTCACCGAGCTTCACGGCGCGGACGCCGCCGTAGAGGCTCCCGCCGAACTCGCCGACGATCTCGCCGATCCGCGCCGCGCGCTCGCCGCCGAGGCTGCCCACCGCCCCGCCCACGTGCTTGCCGATGAACCCGCCGCCGAGCGAGCCGCCGAGCCCCAGCGCCGTGACGGTGACGCCGGCGCGCACGCCCGCCAGCACGCCGGCGCTCGCGCTCGCCAGCAGGCCGACGCCCACGCCCGTCAGGACGAGCGCCACCCCGCCCCCGATGAGCGCCGTCCATTGCAGCGTCGTGATGAGCCAGGACGGCACCTCGTCCTCGATCGGCACGACCGTCAGCGTGTCGCCGCCGATGAAGGTGAACGACGCCCCCTTTCGGATGACGCCGCCGCACTCGGCCTTCTCGCTCTTGCGCCCGAGGAGCTTGCCGTTGACGAGGACCGTGGAGCTGCCCTGCGCGACCTTCCTGTCGCCGTGCTCGATGACGTCGAGCTCCGCGCGCGCGGCGGCCCTCGCCTCGATGAACGTGTCGGGAGATCCCGTCTCGATCGCCCCGCACGGGGACCCCTCGAACATCTTGCCGATCTCGGCGCCGGCCAGCGCGCCGGTGGCGCCGAGCCCGACGCCGCCGGCGATCGCCGCGCCGATGAGGATCGCCCCGGCGCCCCCGGTGACCGCGGTGAACAGGATCGCGCCGCCGATCGCGAGCCCGATGCACGCCCCCGCGATGAGGCCGGCCCACGCGGACGTGTGGCCGATCTCGTCGCCCATCCGGGCCGCTTCGAGGGCGCTCACGGCCTCACGGCCCCCTCAGTCCTGGCCGAGCTTCACGCTCGCGAGGATGCGGTCGAAGACCGGGTTGAGCCGCGCGGCCTCGCCCTTCGGCATGGTCGCCGTGAAGCTCAGGACCGCCGGCTTGCGCCCGGCGACGAACACGATCCGCTGCTCGAGCGGCCCGCTCTGTCCCCGCCACACGAACCGGAGCTCCAGCGCCGGCTGGCCACCGAGCGTGATCTCCTGCCGCGCGTGCAGCTGGAAGCCGTCGAGCCGCCTGGCGATCTCGACGAGCTGCCGGTCGCCGTACCGCCGGAGGTCCTCGCCCGCCGCGAGCGTGTCGCGCGTCATCACGAGGTTCGCGGCCATCCCCTGCCCGGGCTTCGCCGGCGCCGAGAAGGCCACCACCGAGCGGTCCTCCCAGTCGCGCGGCACGTCGAAGGACACGTCGGTGTTCTCAACTCGCGGCATCGTCTCCGCCTCCACGCCGCGAGGAGCTGCGCTCGCCCTCCGGCATCCCACGGGCCCCCGGCGTCACGGCTCCACCCTGGCGAAGCCGCCCTTCAGATCGCCCCGGTAAAGCGCCACGCCCTGGGCCGACAGCGCCCCCGCGTAGGCCCGCTCGGGGGGCGCGCCCGAGGCCTCGGTCGCCTGCGCCTCGGCCTTCACCGCCGCGCCGTTCACCGACCGCGGCGCCGCGGCGGTCCGCAGCGCCAGGAGCTGCATCACCTGCCCGCCCGCGCCGCCTACGTGGAGAATGCCGGCCGCGCTGCCCGCGTTCACGAGCGACCCGATGTCGCTCGCGCTCAGGTCGCCGAGCGCGGGGATCGGCCGGGTGAGCACCGGACCGAGCACGTCCAGCGTCGACGGCAGCGAGGCGAGGCTCTCCCCCTCCGCGAGCCGGAAGAGCTGCACGGCGCCGGCCCCCGTCTTCACCAGCGCGGCGAGCGGCGAGGAGGGCGCGCGGACCGCCTCCAGGATCGCCGCGCCCGCGCCGGGCCCGATCTGGAGCGACGCCGGCGCCGCGGCCGGGTTGAGCGGCGGCGTGGCGATGGCGCGGTCGAGCCCCAGCGGAGCGCTCCTCACCTCGACGTCCGCGATGCCCCCCGGCGAGGCGACGGCGCCGCCGCCGCGCATCACCTCCGCGAGCACGCTCGTCGCGCCCCCGCTGCCCGGCCCGCCCGGCGCGCTCGGGGCCCTGGCCTTGCCGATCGTCGCCACCGAGGGCGCCTTCGCGGACGTGCTGTTGATGAACACGTTCGGCCCGCCGTCGATCTGGACCTCCGCGCCGGACAGCTTGAGCAGCCCGCCCGCCGAGATCTCGAGGTTGCCGTTCGCGTCGATGAAGATGCCTTCCGGCGTGATCCGGATCGACGCGACGCCGTTCGTGATCTGGACGGTCCTGTCCTTGTTGATCGTGTATCCGACGCCGTCGCCGACCGTGACGCTCTGGCTGTCGCCGGCGTCGACCGCGTCGGAGGTGCGGATGATCGACGTGCGGCCCGCGCCGATGTTGTTGATCTGCTGCTCGCCGATCGTGTGGCTCTGATCCTTGATGACGCTGGAGCTCTGGCTGCCCCCGACGGTCACCGAGTCGCCGCCGGTCACGCTGGCCGAGCGGTTCGAGAGCACGGTCGAGCGCTGATCGTGCTTGATCACCTCGGAGTAGTCGCGCTGCGCCTGGACGTGGATGAGCTCGCGCCCCGCGGCATCGTCGAACGAGAGCTCGTTGAACCCGCCCGAGCCCGGCGAGGAGTCGCTCTTCCAGCCGCTCTTGGTCTTCTCGGCGGGCAGCGGGTACGGCACGCGCGTCGTGTTGTTGTGGACGCGGCCCACGATCACCGGCCGGTCGGGGTCGCCGTCGAAGAAGTCGACGAGGACCTCCTGCCCGACGCGGGGGATGGCCATGAATCCATAGCGGCTCCCCGCCCAGCTCTGGCTGACGCGGATCCAGCACGAGCTCGCGTCGCTGAACCGCCCCTCGCGGTCCCAGTGGAACTGCACGCGCACGCGCCCGAACTCGTCGGTATGGATCTCCTCGCCTGGCGGGCCGACCACGATCGCGCTCTGCACGCCCACGACCCGCGGCCTCGGCGTCCGCCGCGCGGGGCGGTAGGGGTGCTCCGCGAACACGGCCTCGCCGGTGGTTGTCCACTCGCCGTCGTGCTCGCCCTCGAACGTGGAGGCGACGACGAGCAGCGCCTGGCCCGGGCCGAGATCCTTGCGGGGGTGCTGGCCGATCGACAGGACGACGCCGGGGCACAGGTCGAGGGCGTTCGTGCGGTACTGGACCGAGCGCCGTCCGCGCCGCTCGCTCTCGAGGCTCCGGGTCGCGAGCCCCTCCGCCTCCTTCATGTCGACCCGCGCGACGCCCCTGTCGTCGGCGACCGGCGTATCCCCGCCCTTGCCCGGCTCGACGACGAACGCCCCGGGCAGGTAGTGGTAGTGCTCGTAGCGGAGCTCGTCCTCGAGGCCCTCCTTCGCCTCCGCGAAGAGCTGGTAATCCGGCCTCATCCTGAAATCGAAGTCGCGGAGGGTGACGTGACCCGGCCGCACCTCGTGGCTCACCATCACCTCGCTCACGTACTCCCGCCCGGCGGCGCGGTTCGGGTTCTCGACGTACGCGATCGGCGCCTCGGAGCGCGGCTCGTTGCGCTGCGGGGCGTCGCTCAGGACGAGGCGGGTCAGCTCGGCGCCCATGCCGCTGCCCGGGCGGTGCGCGAAATGAAAGGCGATGCCCGCCTCCTCGAGCAGCCGGCACATGAACGCGAAATCGGTCTCGCCGTACTGCACTCGGTACTCGTAGGCGGGGTATTTCGCGCTCAGCTTCACCTCCGGCTCGATATCCCACTCCTTGAGCATGAGGAGCGCGATGTCGGGCGCTGTCATGTGCTGAAAAATGCGGTTGTTGCGCCGGAGCGTCGCCCGGAACAGCAAAGGCACGATGCGCAGCCGGTAGGTGGAGAGCCCCGTCGGCTCGGCCTGCACCTGCTCCATGTGGGAGCAGAGGCCGGCCCAGACCCGGGAGGGCACGACCGACTGCAGGACGGCCGACTCGACCTTGAAGGCAGCGGCCTTGCCCACGATGCTGTCGAGATCGAGGTCCTCGAGCTCCGAGACGGCCAGGATCGACACCTCGAAGAGCGACGACATCTGCTCCCGGACCGCGAAGCGCCGCACCGAGAGCGATTCCTCTTTTGACGCGAACGAGAGCGAGAGGCGCGGCATGGCTCGAGCGCCGAGTCTACGTTATGTGCGCGCTGCAAATCACCTACCGCGCGCCGCCGCGGCGCTCCCCGCGGCGCCCGGCGCTCACGCCGCGCTGCCGGCTGGCGCCGCCCGCGCGCGCAGGGCGCCCGCGCGGATCTCGCCCACCGCAGCGCAGGCGGCCTCGTGCGCCTCGAGCGCGCCGCGCAGCACGAGCGACCTCCCCCGCTCGGCGGCGGTCTCCTCGAGCGTCCCCTCGAGCACGCCCTCGGCGAGGCGGACGAGCGGGCCGACCTCGGCCATGCCCCGCGCGAGCGCCCGGGCCGCCGCGACGAGCCCGGACGCCGCGGGGGCGGAGCTCGCGATGGCCGCGGCCTCGTCGCAGAGCTCCTCGGCGACGGAGCCCATGTCGCGCCAGCACCCGACGGCCGCGCGCAGGCTGGCGAGCGTCACGAGCGCCGAGGGGGTCGCGTGCATCGCGTCGACCGGCGGCCGCGGCCCCGCCGCGCTCTGCGCCGCGGCGACGACCGGGGCGAGGGCCAGGAGCGCGCGCTCCAGCACGCGCGTGGCCTGCTCGACGCGGACGAGGCGCTCCTGCAGGTCGGCGCTGCCGAGCGGCGCGTCGCGCTCGACGAGGTCGGAGAGCCGGCCGGCGACCTCCAGCGCGAGCTGCTCGAGGCCGTCGATGGCGCGCGGGTCGAAGCGGCGGGGCACGACGTCGAGCACGCAGAGCGAGCCGATCGCGTGCCCGCCCACGCGCACCGGCACCCCGGCGTAGGCGCGGATGCCGTAATGCTCGACGAGCTCCTTCGGCACGCGCTCGTCGCGCAGCGCGTCCTCGACGATGAGCGGCACCTCGTCGCGCACGACGAGCTGGCAGAAGGAGTTGCTCCGCGAGGTCGCGCAGCTCACGGCGAGCTCCAGGGGCAACCCGTGGTGCGCGCGCAGGAGCTGGATATGGCGCACGACGAGGCTCACGAAGGCGATCGGCGCCCGCGCGAGCCTGGCGGCCCGCGCCACGCAGGCGTCGAGGATGGCGTCCGCGTCCGTGCGCAGCATGGCGCCGTGCAGCTCGGCCAGGCGGACGGGGTCGTTCAGATCGGCCATGGGCGCGAGTCTACCAGCAAAGGCCGGCGCGAAGGTCGCCGCGCCGGGGCAGACGCCGCGCCGCGCCGCCGTGTGCGCCCGCGCGATGAGCCTTCACCTGCGCCGCGCGGAGACGCGTCGAGCGAATGGCCCCTTCTTGCGGGATCACCGCCCCTCCCGGCGCGCCTCCCTCGCCCGCACCGCCGCGACGAACGTGCCGAGGTGCACCTCGACCACCCGGCTCACGTCGGGCGTGTAGCCGCCCGCGAGGACCCACGCGATCGGGATACGCCGCTCGAGCGCGGTCCGGAACACGATCTCGTCGCGCGCGCGCAGGTCGTCGTGCGTCAGGTCGAGCGGCGAGTAGGGGTCCTCGCGGAACGGGTCCGCGCCGGCCTGGTACAGGATCAGGTCGGGCGCGGCGCGGTCGATCGCGGGGCCGAGGTGCCGCTCCAGGATCTCGAGGTACGCGGCGCCGCCGCTCCCGCCCGGCACCGGGACGGACCAGCTGTTCTCCGTGTCCGGAGCGCGCTCGCCCTCGACATCCCGGTACGCCCGGTTCTGCTTGTACCAGTTGCCGTAGATGGAGAGCGCGAACGCCCAGGGGCGCGACGCGAGCAGCGACGCGGTGCCGTTGCCGTAGTGGAGGTCCATGTCGACGACCAGGGCGCGGCGGATGCGCCCCTCGGCGCGCGCGCGCTCCATCGCGACGACGAGGCCGTTGAAGGTGCAGAAGCCCTCGCCGTGCGCGGCGTGCGCGTGGTGGAAGCCGCTCGCGAGGTTGCCCGCGATGCCTCCCTCGAGCGCCGCGGAGACGGCGGCGATGCAGCCGCCGTTCGTGAAGCGCACCGCCCCGGCGAGCGCCGGCGACCAGGGGAACTTCTGCGACTCGGCCAGCGCCCGGGGCTCGCCGGTCGCGATCGCCCGGAGGTACTCGGGCGTATGCACGCGGAGGAGGTCCTCGTCGCTGACCGGATCGGGCTCGTCGAGGCGCGCGGGCAGGCCGCTCCGCTCGATCGCCTCGCGCACGAGCGCGAACTTGCGCATCGGCATGACGTGCTCGCCGATGTCCGCGAAGTAGCGCGCCGAGTGGAACACCCGGATCGGAAGCGAGGAGGAGGCGGAGGCGGAGGCGGCGGTCACTTGCAGACCGACTCGAGGAGGTCGAGCGCCTCGGCGAGGTGGCGCGGGGCGAAGACGAGCGCCGGCCGGAAGCGGAGCGTGCGGTCGCCCGAGCCCCCCACCTCGAGGCCGCGGTTGCGGAGCGCGGTGAGCGCCGCGTCGCGGCGGGCGGCGTGGGGGAAGTCGACCGCGGCGAAGGTGCCGCTGCCCCGGGCGCCCGAGAGCACCCCGGGGTAGCGGAGGCAGAGGTCCTCGAGCCCGGCGACCAGGCGCGCGCCCGTCGCCCGCGTGTTCTCGAGGAGCCTGTCGCGCTCGATCACCTCGAGGATCACCTCGAGCTGCGCGCCGCGGATCGGGTCGCCGAGCCAGGTGCTGAAGATGCGCAGCGGCTCGATCGGCGCGAGCTCCTCGCGGCAGTAGAAGCCGCCGAGCTGCATCTTCTTGGAGAACGTGACCATGTCCGGCGGCTCGGGCAGGTCCCACGCCTCGTGCGCCCACAGCGCGCCGGTCCCGCCGCCGCAGGTCTGCACCTCGTCGATGATGAGCGCGACGCCGTGCTCCGAGGTGAGGCGGCGGAGCGCCTGGAAGAACGCGGGGCTCGCGTGGCGGTCGCCGCCCTCGCCCTGGATGGGCTCGACGATGACCGCGGCGATCTCGTCCGGGTGCGCGTCGATCGCCGCCTTGATCGCCTCGAGCGAGCGCGCCTCGGCGGCGCGGTTCTGCTCGGCGTGGGCCGCCTCGGGGAACTGGTTCGCGGGGAACGGCACGACGGGCCAGTCGAACGCGGGGATATCGAGCTTGTGGATCGGCTTGCTCCGCGTCGCCGAGAGGGCGCCCATGCTGCGGCCGTGGAACCCGCCCTCGAAGGAGATCACCTTGAAGGCGTTGATGCCGGGCTGCCGGTTGAGCATGGCGGCGGCGAGGTCGCCGTCGCTCGGCTGCGCGCCGCCGCGCCGGCGCCGCGCGAGCCGGATGAACGCGGCCTTGAGCGCGTTCTCCACCGCCTCGGCGCCGGTCGTGAAGGTGAACACGTGCGCGTGCCCCTTCGGCGCGACGCGCATCAGCGTGTTCTCGACGATGTCGACCCACTCGGGCGCGGGCGCGACCCCGAGCGACGAGCGGTAGCCGGCGGCCCAATCGAAGCGGCCATTGCGCCAGGCGGCGAGCAGGTCCGGGTGGTTGTAGCCGATGGGCACGGCGGCGATGTGCCCGTACACGTCGAGCAGGACGTTGCCGTCCACATCGACCATGTAGTTGCCCAGGCTCTTTCGCGCGTCCTGATAGAAGTGGATCGGCCGCGCGTCCTGGTAGCGATGGTGGCGAGCGCGGAGCGCCTCGGACGCGGGCCCCGGGATGGCGGTGCGCATCGAGGCGCGCTCGGGCTCGCCGGGGATGGGCGGAGAGATGCTGGTCTGAGCGGTCATGGTCGGACTCCAGTGCGACGGGGGGCGGCGGAGCGTCACGCGGTTCCGTCGTTCGCGACGGCCGGCCGGACGCGCACGACGATCGATTTCGACGCGGGGGTGTGGCTCTTCTCGGCGATGCTCCCGAGCGGAACAAGCACGTTGGCCTCCGGGAAATAGGCCGCGACGTTGCCGCGGGGGATCGTGTAGAGCACGACGCGGAACGCGCGCGCCACGCGCTCTCCGTCGGAGAAGCGGCTCGTGACGTCGACGAGGTCCCCCTGCGCGAGCCCGCGCTCGGCCGCGTCCTCGGCGTTCATGAACACGACGCGGCGCCCGCCGCGGACGCCGCGGTAGCGATCGTCGAGCCCGTAGATTGTCGTGTTGTACTGGTCGTGGCTGCGGATGGTCATCATCAGGAGCTCGCCCGGCTCGAGCTCGTGCCGCGGCAGCGCGTGGGCGATGAAGTTCGCCTTGCCCGTGGCGGTGCGGAACACGCGCCGCGCCGCGGCGTTCGGCAGGGCGAAGCCGCGCGGATCCCGGATACGCGCGTTGAAATCGTCGAACCCGTCGATCGTGCGCTCGATGAGATCGCGGATCCGATCGTAATCGGCCGTGAGCTCCTCCCAGGGCACGCGCGAGCGCGCGCCCAGCGTCGCGCGGGCGAGCCCCGCCACGATCGCCACCTCGCTCCGCAGCGTCTCCGAGGCCGGCGGGAGGTTGCCGCGCGAGCTCGAGACGACGCCCATCGAGTTCTCGACCGTCACGAGCTGCGGCCCTCCCGCCTGCACGTCGCGCTCGGTGCGCCCGAGGCAAGGCAGGATGAGCGCGCGCCGCCCCGTCACGAGGTGCGCCCGGTTCAGCTTTGTCGACACGTGCGCCGTGAGCTCGCACCGGGCGAGGGCGCGGGCGGTGAACGCCGTGTCCGGCGTCGCCGAGAGGAAGTTGCCGCCCAGCGCGAAGAAGACGCGGGCGCGCCCGTCGGCCATCGCGGCGATCGCGGCGACGGTGTCGAGCCCGTGGCGGCGCGGCGGCGAGAAGCCGAAGTTCTTCTCGATGCGGTCGAGGAGCTCGGCGGGCGGGCGCTCCCAGATGCCCATCGTCCGGTCGCCCTGCACGTTGCTGTGCCCGCGCACCGGGCACGCGCCCGCGCCCGGCCGCCCGATGTTGCCGCGCAGGAGCAGGAAGCTCATGACCTGCTGCACGTTGGCCACGCCGTTCTGGTGCTGCGTGAGGCCCATGGCCCAGCACGCGATCGTGCGCTCGGACCGCATCGCGATCTCGGCCGCCGCCCGGATCCGATCGCGCGGGACCCCGCTCTGCTCCACGATGTCGTCCCACGGCGTCTCGCGCACGGCGGCCGCGAACGCCTCGAAGCCGTGGGTGTGGCGCGCGATGAACGCGCGATCGAGCACGGCCCCCGGCCTGCGCTCCTCCTCCTCGAGCATCTCCTTGATGATCCCGGTGAAGAGCGCGACGTCGCCGTTGATGCGCACCTGGACGAAGAGCGTCGAGAGCGGCACCCCCGAGCCGACGAGATCGAGCGGGTGCTGCGGGTGCTGGAAGCGCTCGTTGCCGACCTCGGGGAGCGGGTTCACGGTCACGACCTCGCAGCCGCGCAGCCGCGCCTCGCGCAGCGCCGAGAGCATGCGCGGGTGGTTCGTCCCCGGGTTCTGACCGACGACGAAGATCGCGTCGGCCAGCTCGAAATCATGAAGAGATACGGTACCTTTGCCGACCCCGATGGCCTCGCTCAGGCCGACGCCGCTCGACTCGTGGCACATGTTCGAGCAGTCGGGCAGGTTGTTCGTCCCGAGCTCGCGCACGAAGAGCTGGTAGAGGAACGCCGCCTCGTTGCTGGTGCGCCCCGAGGTGTAGAAGAGCGCCTCGTCCGGGGAGGCCAGCGCGCGCAGCGACGAGGCGACGAGCTCGAGCGCCTCGTCCCACGACACAGGGCGGTAGTGCGACGCGCCCTCGTCGAGCAGCATCGGGTGGACGAGCCGCCCCTGCTTGCCGAGCCAGTGGTCGGACTGACGCGAGAGCGCCTCGACGCTGTGCTCGCGGAAGAACTCCGGCGTGACGCGCCGGAGCGTCGCCTCCTCGGCGACCGCCTTGGCGCCGTTCTCGCAGAACTCGGCGACCGAGCGCTTCTCCTCGGGCTCGGGCCAGGCGCAGCCGGGGCAGTCGAAGCCCTCGCCCTGGTTCACGCGCAGGAGCGTGCGCACGGCGCGCGCGACCCCCATCTCGCCGACCGCGTGCCGGAGCGTCGCCCCGACCGCCGCGAGCCCGCCGGCCGCCTCGCTGCGCTCGCCGATCCGGGGCGGCTCGGCCTCGACCGGCGGCTCGGCCTGCACGTCGCGCACGTCGCGCGCCGTCACGACGCCGCCTCCGGCGCGACCGCGATGCGCTCCCGGCCCCCGTACACGTTGAACCGGCCGTCGCGCGCGAAGCCGACGAGCGTCATCCCGTGCGCCGACGCGAGCTCGGCGGCCAGGCTCGACGGCGCGCCCACCGCGACCATCACCGGGATCGACGCCCGGAGCGCCTTCTGCACGAGCTCGAACCCGGCGCGCCCGCTGACCATGAGCACCGCGCCCGGGTCGGGCAGCCGCCCGGCGAGCAGCGCGGCGCCGATCAGCTTGTCGACGGCGTTGTGGCGGCCCACGTCCTCGCGGAGGTCGGCGAGCGCGCCGCCCGCGTCGAAGAGGGCCGCCGCGTGCAGCCCCCCGGTCCGCCCGAACACCGGCTGCGCCTCGCGGAGACGCGCGGCGAGCCCGTGCACGACGCGCGGCGCGAGCCGCGGCGCGCCCCGCTCGAGCGGCGAGGGCGGCGCGCACGACGCGACGTCGATCGACGCCTTGCCGCAGACGCCGCAGCTCGCGTTCGCGACCGCGAGGGCGCGCTCGGTGCGCCCGAGGTCGACGGTCACGTCCTCGGCGAGCGTGACGCGCACGAGCTCGCCCGAGGGGCCGGCAGCCTCGTCGACGGCGACCACGTCGGCCGCGCGGGAGATGATCCCCTCGGCGAACAGCAGCCCGATCGCGAGCTCGCGGTCGTGGCCGGGCGTGCGCATCGTGATGCCGAGGCGGCGCGCGGCGCGCTCCTGCGGGGCCAAGGGGAGCGCCCCGCGGGCTCGCGCGACGACGACGATCTCGAGGGGCGCCTCGACGGCGAGCTGATCCTCGGCGTCGGCGGCGCTCTCGTCGGTGATCCTGCGGATCGAAACGTGGGTGGTGCTTGACGGCATGGCGGCGTGTCCGGCGCTCTCCATCGTAGCCCGCGGCGAACCGCCGAGGAGCCTCCGCGTGGAGCCGCTCGCCCGGCCGCTGCCGGCCGTTCTCCGGGGCGCCCCGGGCGGAGCCCTCGCGAGGGCCCTCCGCCGAGCGGCACGGCGCGCACGGCGGGGCGCGGTGCCCGGGGATGCCCGACGGCGGCTATCCCGGGGGCCACGCCGCAGAGAGCCGCTCGAGCTCCCGCGCCGGGTCATCGAGCGGCGCCTTGCCGCGCCACGCCGGCGGGAACAGCGGCATCACCGCGCTCCGGAGCGCCGGCGCGAGCCCCGCGATCTCCGCCGGGCCCCGCGGGATCCGGATCAGGGGCACGCGCTCGCCCGGGAACGCCGCGAGGCGCGCGAGCGCGTTCTCGCGGATCGGCGCGAGCTCGCCCGGGCTCACCTCGGCGGCGTGGGCGGTCTGGTAGTGGCGCAGGAACGACTCGGCCCGGGCGCGCGGGATGTCGTCGCGCTCCTCCTCGCCGACCTGGCGCACCACCGCGAGCAGCGGCAGCGGCACCGGCGAGACGCCGAGCGCGGCGATGTCGCGGAAGTCGGGCTGCGCGTACGGGAGCACCGCCGGCGGGATGATCGCGAACCCCGCGCGGCCGTAGGCGATGAGCCGCACAACCGTGTCGCGGTCGTCCGGGTCGACGGCCTCCATCTCGGCGGCGAGCATCACCTCCACGCCGCCTTCGCCGCCTCCCGGGCTCCCGCCGAGCCCGGCTTCGGCGATCGCGCGGCGCGCGAGCGCGACGGGCGCCGCGCGCAGCAGGGCGGCGAGGCCGGTGCGGCGGAAGGCCGGCAGGACGAGGGCGTGCGAGAGCAGCACGACGCAGCGCCGCGCCGCGCGGTCGAGCGTGACGTAGCAGTCGCGCACGCCGGCGAGGCGCCCGTCGCCGTCCTCCACGCCGCGCGCGATCAGCATGTGGTACGTCGCCACGATCGGCGCCGCCGGGTCCGTCTTCTGCCCGGCGAACCACGCCGAGAGCACCTCGCGGCGCTCGAGCTCGCCCTTCGGCCCGAAGACCGCGTCGAGCGCCCTGTAGCCCTCGTCGAACGCCGCGTCGCCCTGCACCTCGTCCACGGAGAATTGAGCCAGCGCCCGCGCGACCTTCTCCGGCCCCTCCCCCGGGCACACGTCGCGCGGGTCGACGATCATCCGGCCATCTCGCGCAGCACGGCGTCGAACACCGAGACCGCCTCGTCGACGTCCGCGATCGTCGTGATGAGGTGCGGGCGGAGCCGCACCGAGCGCGTCCCCGTGTAGCTCGCGAACACCCCGCGGCGCAGCGCGCGCCCGAGGAAATCGTCGCGCGCCGCGGTCGTCGGCAGGTCGAACGCGAGCAGGAAGCCGCGGCCGCGCGGCTCGCTCGCGAGCGCGGGGTAGCGCTCGCAGAGCTCCTCGATCCGCGAGAGGAAGTGGCGGCCCGCCGCGCGCACGCTGGCGAGGAGGTCCTCCGACTCGATCGCGCGCAGCGTCGCCAGCGCGATCGCGGCCCGCGCGCGGTCGCCGTTGCGCGTCTGGTACATGCGCCCGAACTGCGCGACGTCGTACGCCGACGTCGCGAAGAACCCGCCCATCTGCATCTTCTTGCCGAAGCACATGAGGTCGGGCGGGCGCGGCAGCTCCAGCTGCTCGTGCGCCCAGAGCGTGCCCGTGATCCCGAGGCCCGTCTGCACCTCGTCCAGGATGAACGCCGCGCCCGCCTTGCCGGCGAGCTCCTGCGCGCGGCGGAAGAAGACCGGGCTCGCGTGCCGGTCGCCGCCCTCGGACTGCACGGGCTCGACGATCACGGCGGCCACCCTGCCCTGGTGCGCGTCGAGGATCCGCTCGAGGTCGGCGAGCGCCTCCGCCTCGGCGCGGTCGTTCTGGTCGGCGAAGCGCGCGAGCGGGAAGCGGCTCGCGGGGAACGGCGCCGCGGGCCAGGGGAATGCGGGCAGATCGGCCTTGTGGATGACCTTGGAGTGCGTCGCTGACATCGGCCCGAGGCCGCGGCCGTGGAACGCGCCGGCGAACGACACGACAACCGCGTCGGTCCCCGCGTTGTCGAGGATGCTCTTCTGCTGCTCCTCCGGGAGCTCCAGCGGGTTCCTCGGCAGCCCGGCCGCCTCTCGCCGGCGCTCGCCGTGCCGGATGAACGCCGCCTTGAGCGCCGACTCGACGCCCTCGCCCCCCGCGTCCACGCAGAAGACGCGCGCCATCCCGCGCGGGGCGTACCGCTGCTCGAGCGCCTCCACGAACTCGAACCAGGCCGGCGTCGTCACGAACGGCGTCGACGTCGGGTTCGCGACCGCGCGGATGAAGCCGTCGCGGTGCGCCGCCTCGACGAGCGAGGGGTGGTTGTAGCCGAGCGCCCCGAGCGCGAAGTTCGCGAACAGGTCGAGGAACACGTTGCCGTCCACGTCGACGAGCGAGCACCCCCGGCTCGCGATGTCGTCCATCACGACCGCGCGGTAGCGCGACTGCATGTCGAAGCCGCCGCGCGCCATCCAGGCGCGCGCCTTCGGCCCTGGCAGCTCGGTGACGACTCTTCGCGGAGGGACGGACGGGAGCGTGGGGCGGTCGGAGAAGTCCATGGGCAGGGCGAGTATCCCGCACGGCAGGGCGCGTGTCATCGCCGCTTGCCGCGCCCGGGTGCGCGGGTTTACGACGAGGGCATGCCCGAGACGCGCGAGACGGTGAAGAAGCTCTGGATCGACAACGCCGAGAGGGAGGCGCTCTCCGGCGAGACGTTCGAGACCGCGAACCCCGCGACCGGCGGGGTGCTCGCGCGGCTCGCCCGCGGCCGGCGCGAGGACGTGGACGCCGCCGTGGCGTCGGCGCGCGCGGCGTTTCCGCGGTGGGCGGCGATGGATCCGAACGAGCGCGCGCGCATCCTGTGGAAGGCGGGGGAGTTGATCCTCGCGCGGTGCGAGGAGCTCGCGCGCCTCGAGGCCGTCGACACGGGCAAGCCGATCACGGCGGCGCGGACGATCGACGTGCCGCGCACGGCGGACACGTTCTTCTATTTCTCCGGGTGGGCGACGAAGCTCGGCGGCGAGACGATCCCGGTGCGGGGCCCGTTCCTGAACTACACCGTGCGCGAGCCGCTCGGCGTCATCGGCGCGATCATCCCCTGGAATTTCCCGCTGCTGCTCGCGGCGCGGAAGGTGGCGCCGGCGCTCGCGGTGGGCAACACGGTGGTCATCAAGCCGCCGGAGGAGGCGAGCCTGACGACGCTGGAGCTCGCCCGCGTCCTCGCGGAGGCGGGGGTGCCGCCGGGGGTCGTCAACGTGGTCACGGGCCATGGCGAGGAGGCGGGAGCGGCGCTCGTCGAGCACCCGGGCGTGGCGAAGATCTCGTTCACGGGCGGCACGGACACGGGCCGGACGATCATGCGCGCGGCGGCGGGCACGCTGAAGAAGCTGTCGCTGGAGCTCGGCGGCAAGAGCCCGAACATCGTCTTTGCGGACGCGGACGTGGAGAGCGCCGCGAAGGCGGCTGTGACGGCCGTCTTCTACAACCAGGGCGAGCTCTGCACGGCGGGGAGCCGGCTCCTCGTGGAGCGCGCGGTGCACGATCGCGTGCTGGAGACGGTCACGAGCGGCGCGCGCCGGCTCGTCTCGGGCGATCCGCTCGACCCGTCGACGCAGCTGGGCCCTCTCGTCTCCGAGGCGCACTTCACGAAGGTGCTCGGCTACATCGATCGCGGCGCGGCCGAGGGGGCGCGCCGCGAGATCGGCGGGCGCGGCGAGGGTCCGGGGTTCTTCGTGGAGCCGACGGTGTTCTCGGCGGTCTCTCCGTCGATGACCGTCGCCCGCGAGGAGATCTTCGGCCCCGTGCTGGCGGTCATCCCCTTCGACGACGTGGAGGAGGCCGCGCGCATCGCGAACGCGACCGAGTACGGCCTCGCGGCGGGCATCTGGACGCGCGACGTGGGCAAGGCGCACGCGCTGGCGGCGCGGCTCGAGGCGGGCACGGTCTGGATCAACACGTACAACCGGTTCGACGCCGCGAGCCCGTATGGCGGAATGAAGCAATCCGGCTTCGGGCGGGAGAACGGGCGCGCGGTGCTGGACGAGCTCACGCAGCTCAAGTCCGTCTGGCTATCGCTCACCTGATCCGAGCGGGCTGTAGAAGCAACTGAACCACAGAGGCGCAGAGGACACAGAGGACAGAGCAAAGAAACTCTGTGTCCGCTGTGCCTCTGTGGTTCCTTCCCACATGAAGCCAGGGAAGGTCTTGGGCGACGCGGCGATAGAGCCCGAGCCACAGCGGTGTCAGGCAACTCCTGTGTTCGCCTCGCGGGCGCGCATCATCGCAGCATCCGTCGCGACGGAGCGCTTTGCTGCCGTCAGGTCGAGATGCCTTGTGACCAGCTCGACGACTTGGCGGGAGCGCTGTCGCTCGAGAGCCCCGGGAGCGCCGCGCGGCACGGCGCGACGACCTCGGCGAGCACCTCGCGGCGCAGCGCTCCGAGCGCGCGCGCCGGGAGCACGCCGAGCGCCTCGTGCGCGGCGGGCCCGGGCGCCGGGTCGGCCGCATACCGCGCGACGGCGCGGGAGAACGCCCGCTCCGCCGCGGCGCGCGCCGGCTCGCCGAACGTCGCGAGCATCCACGAGAGCGCCCTCCACGCGAGGGCCGCGTGCCGCTCCTCGTCGGCGGCGATGCGCGCGAGCGCGGCCGCCAGCGCAGGATCCCCGGCGATCTGCGAGAGCTCCCGGCCCTCCGCCGCGCCCAGCGTCTCGCCGACGCACCCCTCCTCGACGAGCGCCTCCACCACCTCCGCGACGCCTGCGCCGAGCGGCGCCGTGGCCGCCTCGAGCAGCGGCCCCGGGCCGATCGCCCGGCCCGCGAGGCGCGAGGCGATGCCGTAGGCGAGGCGCGCGTGCTCCACCTCGTCGAGCGCGGCCCGGTGCGCCTCGCCAACGAGGGCGGCCGGCGCGCCGAGCGCGAGGAGCTGGAGGGAGAAGCGGGCGAAGCTCGCGATCGACGCGTGCTCGAGCGCGGCCACGGCGGAATAGTGCGCCGCGGCGCGCTCGCGCACCTCGGGCGAGAGGGACGCGACGTCGAGCTCCGCGGGCGCGCGCCAGTCATCGCGCGGGGCGCCCCGCGCGGCGCGCGGCCGGCCGTCGACGACGAGGGGGCGCCCGATGGCACAGGAGATCCCTGCGCACTGCCAGCGCGCGCTCTCTCCGTCGATGTCGGGGGCGACGCAGGCGGCCCCCGGGATCGTGTCGGACGCGCAGTCGGCGTCGCTCCGGCAGGTGTCGTCCTTGGTCCGGCAGGCGAGCGTGACCTGCTCCCAGCACCCGTTGAAGTAAGCCGACAGGCCACAGGTGCTGTCAGGGCAGTCGGCGTCGACCGCGCATTGCGCCTTCGCGCAGACCGAGTGCTCCTCTCGGAGCGCGCCAGTCCCCTTGCAGACGCACACCTCGGATGCGCCGCACTCGACGTCGCTCTCGCAGGCGTACTCGCAGCCGCAATACGCCCCTATCTGCCCGAAGGCGCTCACGCACTTGCCGCGGGGTCCCTCTCTGCAGTCGGCGTCCGTCTTGCATTGAAACGTTCGCTCGGCGCCGCTGCACGCGCGCTGCGCGATGGTCGCGTCGCAGCGCACCCGCGACGCGCGGTGCACCGTGCCGTCCGGCTCCTGCACCCAGCCCGCCGCGCGCGGCGTCCGGGGCGCGGGCGCCGCCAGCTCGTCCAGGGCGCCCGCGTCGCCGCCCGCGGCCTGTGGCTCGGCGAGCGTGACGACCGCGATGTCACGGCTGTTCGAGCTGGAACAGCCGGCGGCGCCGGCGGCGAGGAGGAGGGTCATGCGGAGCGAGCGGTGGCGGTCCATGGCGCGAGGGTAGCAGAGCGGCGCGCGCGGCCGACGATCGGGCGCGCGGCGTGGCGGGAGCCGCGGGGTCGGGCGCGCGCCCGGAAGTTACCAACAGGTTTGAGACAGGCCGGACGAGTGTCGTCGTCAGCACGGCCTGCTGTCCTGCCTTCCTGAGAGCTCAACCTCGTCGCGACGTACGGCATCGACGGTCTCGCTGAGCAGCTGCGCGACATGGAAGCGGCCAAGGACATGCCGAGACGTTATCCCTACGCACAGCGCACATTCTGCGGAGCAGCGAGAATTCAACGCAAAGGCGCAAAGGCACAAAAACGACGGAGGAGGAATGGACGAGAATGAGATGGCCAGGATCGTCGTCGACGCGGCGATCGAGGTGCATCGCAGCCTTTGAGGCAGGGTATCCATCGCGTGGTCGACGGATTGCAGGAATGACTTCCCCCTCCCTTGCCTTTTTGCGCCATTGCGCCTTGGCGTTAATTTCCGGCTTCCCGTTGCGAATAAGCGGGCTCCGCCACCGCTTCAGCGACCAAGGTGCACCCGCAGCCGCCGACGAAGCTGAACGCAGCACGTTCAACCTCCCACACCCCCGTATCCACTGCGGCCAAGCCCCGCGCACTGCCCGCAACGTCCTCCACCCCCTCCGATCAAGTCCCGCGCACTGCCCGCAACGTCCTCCACCACCTCCGATCAAGCCCCGCGCACTTCCCGCAACGTCCTCCACCACCTCCGGCCAAGCCCCGCGCACTTCCCGCAACGTCCTCCACCACCTCCGGCCAAGCCCCGCGCACTGCCCGCAACGTCCTCCACCACCTCCGGCCAAGCCCCGCGCGCTTCCCGCAACGTCCTCAGCCACCTCCGGCAACCCCGACGCACCGGCCGGAGCACCGTCGGTTCCGTCCACTTTGTGCTCCGCTCCCCCCTCGCGCCCGCGCCGCTGAGCGCTCGTGTCCCCGGCCTTCCCCGCCGCCCGGATGCAACCACATAAATCGCGTCGTTTTCGTGCTCTCTCGCGACATTCGCTCCCGCGCGACTTAGTCATTGCCTTCATGTCCAAACCCAAAAAACCGAACAGATCAGGTACACCCGCCGTTGAACCCACCCAGATCCATACCGCGGAGGCGGCCTTCCACCGCGTGAAGCCCGACCTCGACGCGATACCGCTCGCCGAGCTGGACACGCCGCGGCTCGACCTCCAGGCAGCCGCCGTGCAGGCCATCGGCGTGGCCGAGACGCTCTCCACGCCGCAGCTGCGCCAGCGCATCGCGGCCATCGCCGCGGCGGGGGCGCTCGATGCCGCGCGGATCGACGGGCTCGAGAGCGTCGCCTGGGCGACCTGGTTCGCCCGGTACAAGTTCCTCCTTACCTCGGCGACGCATTCCGGCGCGGCGCTCCCGGCCACGCTCGTCGAGCGTGCCTACGAGACGCGCGCGCGCATGCTGAAGACGCTCGAGTACCACCTCGACGGCGACGCGGAAGCGACCGCGCAGCTCGCGCACCTGCGCGCGGGCAGCGGCCACCTCGACCTCGCCAATGACCTGTCCGGCGCCGCCGACATGTACCGCAAGCATCGCGACGCGATAAAGGACGACAAGCGGAACTTCCGCAGCGAGGACGAGCAGGACGCGAGCGCCCTCGCGGAGCAGATCCTCCGGCTGCTCGGCGCCACGGCGACGCCCGAACAGACGCTCTGGAAAGGCTACCAGGCACGCGCCGCCAAGCTGCTCTTCCGCCATTACGACGAGGCCGTCCGTGTCGGCCGGTTCCTCTTCTATTACGACGATCCCGAAGGCCGCTTCCCCAACCTGTACACGGCGACACGCTCCACGCCGGCGTCCCCGCGGCCCGACAAGAAGCCGGATGCCAGCCCCGTGAAGCCCGAATCGGCGCCCGGCGAGGCGCCCGTCCTCGGCATCGCCTGATCCAGGCGCTCACTTCTCCCCCGGCGCTCCCCCGACCGTCCCCCCACCCCGCACGCTCGCGCCTTCCGGCCGCATGCGCTACTGCGCCGGCATGCGCCTCTACACGTTTCTTCGGTCGCCCAATGCGCTCAAGGTGCGCCTCGCCCTCGCCGAGCTCGGGCTCGCCTACGAGCCGGTCGAGGTCGACCTGTTTCGAGGCGAGCAGCGCGCCGAAGCGTTCACCCGGCTGAACCCGCACCGGAAGGTGCCTGTCCTCGAGGACGACCCGCTCGTGCTCCGGGAGTCGAACGCCATCATCGCCTACCTCGGCCGCACCCACCGGACGACGCGCTGGCCCGACGTGCCGACGTCCGAGGCCAGGGCGCTCCAGTGGCTGTTCTTCGACAGCGCGCACCTGACCCCGCACTGCGGCGTCGTCTGGTGGGCCAGCATCGTCGCGCCGAGGACCGGTTTCCCTGCCCCCGCCGAGGCGGTCCTGAAGCGGGCCGCCGACGAGGCGACGCGCTCGCTCGACCTGCTCGAGGCAGAGCTCGACGAGCAGCAGTATCTGCTCAAGAATTCCATGTCGCTCGCGGACTGCGCCGTGGGCGCCGCCCTCGCGATGCTCCGCGGGTCGCAACTCGACGACGGCGCGCGCTGGCCGAACGTGATCGCGTACCGCGAGCGGCTGCGCAGCCGCGACAGCTGGACCGAGGCGCGCGGCGACGCGCTCACCGATTTCGATTGAGCAACGCGGGACGCGCGGCGCGCTCGCAAGGCAGCGCGCTCGGACGACGGCGCGCCCGCTCGGCAGCGCGCCCCGAGGGCACCACGCCCGCGGCTATCTCCTCGTTCGGCGGCCGGTCCCGCGCGCATCGCGCCCGATCGGCTCGCCCAGCTCGAACGCCGGATCGCCGGCCCTCGCCGGCTGCTCCTGCGGCTCACCCGCCTCGAGCGGGCCGTGCGCCCGCTCGGCGTCAGCGATGGATGGGTAGCCCTCCACGTCGCCGTCGACCCGGAAGCCGCCCGCGCGCGCAGGGCGCACAACGCGGCCGAGGACGAGCCCCTCGTCCCAGATGCCGCCGTGCTCGACCGCGATGGCCGCGCCCACGGTCACCTCGGCGAGCCGCGAGGGCGCGCCCTCCGGCCGCTCCGGCGTGGGCCGCCAGCGCAGGAACGCGTCCTCGTGGAGCACCACCACGACCTGATCGCCGGGCAGCTCGGTGATCCCGCGGGCGAAGCGCACGCGGCACCCCGGCGCACCGGAGGCCGCCCCGCGCTCGCCGCCGGCGGCGCCCTCCGCCTCCTCGAGCGCGGCGAGCGGCTCCGCACCCCGATCCTCGAGCGGCGCCATGCGGCTACCGCGACGCCGGCGCGCTCCCGCTGCCCGGCGGCGCCGCGGCCTCAGGGCCCGGCTCGCCCCTCGGCTCCAGGTTGATCTGGATCCGCGCGGGGGACTCCGACGTGAGCTCCACGGTCTGCGAGACCCCATCGCTCGACCGCGCCTCCACGAGCAGCGACACCCCCGGCTGTGGCCGGGCGATGATCTGGCTGCCCACGCCGAGCACCACGCCGTTCAGCTTCACCACCGCGACGCTCGGCTGGGTCTGCACCGCGATCGGATCGACGAGGGGCCGGTGATCCCTCGGCCGGCTCAGCGCGACGAACATGAGCGACGCGACAGCGACCCCCGTGGACACCGACGCCACGAGCCACGGCAGCGCCACCGGGCGCAGCGCGTCGCTGCCGGCGCGCATCAGCCCGCCGAGCCCCCTCCGCGGCGGCGTGCGCGACCCCCGCGAACGGCTCGAGGAGGGCGGCCCCGAGCTCAGCGTCGCGCCGGGCTTCGGCCGCCACCCGGAGCGCTGCTGCGGGACGATCGCGGCCGCGATCATCTGCCGCTCCTCCTCCAGCTTGTCCCCGCAGCGCGCCATCAGGAGCTCCGCCACCTGCGCGGTCGTGATCACGCCCGACCTGCGCATCAGGAAGTCCTCCAGCGCGCTCGCCATCTCGCCCGCCGTCTGGAAGCGCTGCCGCGGGTCGCGCGCGAGCGCCTTCAGGATGATCTCCTCCAGATCCCGCGGGCAATGCGGCGCGATCAGCGTGGGCCGCGGCGGCTCCGGCACCCCGGTCTGCGGCAGCACGAGATCGTGCAGCACCTGGAACGGGAGCGCGCCCGTCACCGCCTCGAAGAGCACCACGCCGAGCGAGAAGATGTCCGAGCCGCGATCGACCGGGTGCCCCTGCGCCTGCTCGGGCGACATGTACTCGCCCTTGCCCTTGATCTCGCCGGTCTGCGTCGTGTCGCCCAGCCGCTCGAACGCCTTCACGATCCCGAAATCGGCCACCTTCACCGTGCCGTCGCGATCGATGAGGATGTTCTGCGGGCAGACGTCGCGGTGCACGATGCCGAGCGGCACCCCGCGCTCGTCGTGGAGCTCGTGCGCCGCGTGCAGCCCGTGCGCCGCGTCGGCCACGATGCGCGCGGCCATCGCCGGGGAGATCGGCATCGGGCGCAGCCCCGGCCGGAGCAGCCGCTGCATCGTCTGCCCGTCGATCCACTCCATCACGAGGAAGAGCACGCCGTCCGTGTCGCCGAGATCGAGGATCTCGACCACGTTGCGGTGGTGGATCTTCGAGGCGAGGTTCGCCTCGTCGAGGAACATGCGCTGGAACTGCGGATCACGCGCGAGCGCCGGAATGAGCGTCTTCAGCGCGACGACCTTGTGGAAGCCGCGGGAGCCCTCCATGCGCGCGGCCCAGACCTGCGCCATCCCGCCCTCGCCGATGAGGCGCAGAAGCTCATATCGCCCGAGACGCTGCCCCGGACCGGGGTCCTCGGAGATCCGCATGGCTCACCAGAAGCTTGTGCTCGGGGATCCGCGCCCGCGGTCCCCAGGAGCAGCCCGGGCCGCAGCGCGCGGCCCCCTCTCTCCAGGCGATCACCATAGCCAAGCGCGACCGCGCCGCAAAGGATCGTGTGGAGCGAAGGCCGCTCGCCACCAGCCCCCGTCCGTGGTTCGGGCCCCGCCACCACGACGCCCCGCGTCCGGCAAACCTCGACGCCCCGCGCCCGGCAGCCTCGTTCCGCGTCGCTCCCCCGCCTTGCCCCTGCTATGGCCGGAGCACGATGACGAACGCGACAAGCGCTCCTCCGCCTGCCCGCGGGGGCCGAGCCCCCGCCTCCAAGGCCCTGTTCGACCGCGCCGCCGCCGTCCTGCCCGGCGGCGTGAACAGCCCGGTGCGGGCCTTCCGCGCCGTCGGCGGCGACCCCCTCTTCATCGCCCGCGCGCAGGGAGCGCGGCTGGTCGACGTCGACGGCGCCGAGTACATCGACTTCGTCGGCTCCTGGGGGCCGGCCATCCTCGGCCACGCGAACCCCGCCGTGGTCGAGGCCGTCCGCGAAGCCGCCCTCGGCGGCCTCTCGTTCGGCGCCCCGACCGAGCTCGAGGTCCGCTTCGCCGAGAAGATCCGCGAGCTCTACCCGAGCATCGACATGCTGCGCTGCGTCTCCAGCGGCACCGAGGCCACGATGAGCGCCATCCGCGTCGCGCGCGGCTTCACCCGCCGCGACGTCATCATCAAGTTCGAGGGCTGCTACCACGGCCACGCCGACCACCTGCTCGTCAAGGCAGGCAGCGGGCTCGCCACCTTCGGCGCGCCCGACTCGGCCGGCGTCCCCGAGAGCGTCGCCCGCGCCACGCTGTCGCTGCCCTACAACGACCCGGCCGCCCTCGAGGCCGCCTTCGCGGCGCGCGGCGGCGACATCGCCGCGGTCATCCTCGAGCCCGTTGTCGGCAACATGGGCTGCGTCCCGCCGGAGCCGGGCTTCCTCGCCCTCGTGATCGACCTCTGCCGCAAGCACGGCGCGCTCTCGATCTTCGACGAGGTGATGACCGGCTGCCGCGTCGCCCGCGGCGGCGCGCAGGAGCGCTTCGGCCTCCGGCCGGACCTGACGACGCTCGGCAAGATCGTCGGCGGCGGCATGCCCCTCGCGGCCTACGGCGGCCGCGCCGACGTGATGCGCGTCGTCTCGCCGCTCGGCCCCGTGTACCAGGCCGGCACGCTCAGCGGCAACCCGCTCGCGGTCAGCGCGGGGCTCGCGACGCTCGAGCGCCTCACGCCCGACCTCTACGAGCGGCTCGAGCAGCTCGGCGCGTCCCTCGAGCGCGGCCTCAGGGCCGCCGCCGAGGGCGCCGGCGTGACCGCGTGCGTGCAGCGGGTCGGCTCGATGATCACGCTGTTCTTCACGGAGGGCCCGGTCCGCTCCTGGGCCGACGCCGCGACCTCCGACACGAAGCGCTTCAGCGCCTTCCACGCCGGCATGCTCGCGCGCGGCATCTACTGGCCTCCGTCGCAGTACGAGGCGGCCTTCCTGAGCGGCGCGCACACCGAGGAAGACATCGAGCGGACGGTCTCCGCCTGCCGCGAGGCGCTCGCGGCCTGAGGCCGGACCGGCCCGCCGGCGAAGGGCCGACCGCCGGAGCGATCGGCCCTCCTCACGAGCGCGCGAGCGCGGAGCCTGCCCGCGCGGGCCCCGCGGAGCGCGTCAGTCCGCGCCGCGGACCCAGCCGTTCCTGTAGTAGTTTCCGCGCGCGGTCGGCCAGAGCAGGCAGTTCGTCGCCGACTGCGGCACCGTGTACACGTACGTGCACGGCTCCGGCTGGTTGCCGATCCACCCGATCTCGCGGAGCGACACGACGATCTCGATGGTGCCGTCGCCGTTCACGTCGGCGAGCGTCGGCACGGGCATCGCGCCGAGCCGCGGCAGCGGGATCTTGTGGAGGAGCTTGCCGCCCGCGTTGAGGACGAAGAGGTGGCTCCGGTTCTCCTCGGTCGAGTAGGTGTTGAACACGACCTCGGGGATGCCGTCGCCCGACAGGTCCCCGACCACGACGCCGCCCGTGAGCACCTGCGTGTCGTCCGTGTACTGGACGTCCCAGTACGCCGTCTTGTCGGCGTGGACCGCGTGGATCCGCCCGTCCAGGCCCGCGAAGATCATCTCGGGGCCGGGGTGCGTCGCGTCGAGGTCGGCCACGGTCACCTGCTGCGTCGCCGCCACGATGTTGCCGCCGAGATCCTCGCCGCCGGACAGGTAGTCCGGCGCATAGAACGGGCTCTCCCACCCCTCGATGCGGCTCGCGTCGTTGCGGACCACCCAGAGGCCGACGCCCTGGGACTGGTCCGACATGTCGACGTCCTCGGCCGCCGCGAGCATGATGATCTCCGGCGTGCCGTCGCCGTTGACGTCCGCGATCGCAGGGGCCGAGTTCTTGAAATAGGCCTGCAGGTCGCGGCTGTCGCCGAAGCCCTGCTGCGCGAGCGCGAGGTCGTGCATGTACCGCACGCCCGGCGTCTTCGGGCGGCCCTCGAACATGGGATTCGCGTCGAAGGCCTCCCCCGTGCCGCGGTAGAACCCGGCATAGGAGTTGTCCATCGGCGCGACGATGTCCTGCGCGCCGTCCCCGTCGAGATCGCCGATGGCCAGGTTCTGGTCGTAGACGCCCACGATCCAGCACTCGGCGTCGTCGCTGCGGCGCGCGTCGCACCCGATCGTGTTGCTCTCGATCGGCGGGAAGCCGGCGACCCGCGCCCCGCTCGCGTGGAAGGCCATCAGGACGTCGGGGGACCTGTCGGTGCTCGCGGCCACGACGTCGAGCTGGCCGTCGCCGTCGACGTCGCCGGCGGCGAGGGCGCGGATCTCGTCGTTCCAGGTGACAGGCCAGCCGTCCACCACCCGGCCGCTCGCGTCGAGCATGTAGATCCTCGTGCGCGCCGCGAAGACGACCTCGAGCTGCGCGTCGCCGCGGAAATCCGCGACGATCGGGCTCGCCCAGATGCGGCCGTGCTGCCGCGACTCGTCGAACCGCCACTTCTGCTCGCCGTCGGGGCCCCAGGCGACGACGTTGCCGTTGTGCGTCACCAGGATCTCGCTCTCGCCGTCGCCGTCCAGATCGGCGACCACCGGCGACCCGAGCCACGCGCTCTCGTCGTCGTCGGACAGCTGGAGGAGGAGCTGGGGCTCCGCGACGTCGGCGGTGCCGTTCGCCGCAGGAGCGCACGACGCGGCGGTCGGCAACGGCTTGGAGCCCCCGGGGACCGGGCGAGGGCCGCCCGAGGAGCTGCTGCTGCTGCTGCCGCCGCCGTCGTCGCCGTCGTCGGGGAGGGTGCCGTCGGTGTTGCCGATCTGCCCCTCGCAGGCCGCAAGGGCGAGGAGGCTGGTCAAGAGAGCAATTCTACCGGGAATTACAAAACCTCGGTTGCAGACAAAGGACTTCATCATGCTCCGAAGCTTACCAGCGCTTCGCGGTCCACGAAGAGGCGAAGCGGAAATTTGACGCCGTCGCGGATGCGCTGAACGGTGCGTTACGCTCCTCCTTCAGCGGGGCAGGTAGGCTGCATGTCGTTCACGTTGCGCACGTAACGCACGTGACGCGCGTGACGCACGTTCGTTCCTCTGCCGCTGCCGCGGGGCACATGGCGGGGGTATGGGTGCGGGTAGGTGCTGTGCTAGGCTCCGCCGCCATGAACGTATCGCGACGGCTTTGGATTGCCGGCGCCGCCTGTGCCCTGCTGCTGGGGACGACGGCGCTGGGCTGCAGCTCGACCCCCCCGCCCAAGACGGCCAAGGTGCAAGCTGGGGACATGCCCGAGGGCGGCGACTGGACGGGCGTCTATTACAGCGAGCTCTACGGTTACCTGCACCTCGTCCAGGACAACGACTCCATGGAGGGCCGCTGGATGCGCCCGGTCAAGGATCGGTGGGGCGAGCTGCACGGGACGGTGACGGGCGATCTCATCAAGTTCACCTGGACCGAGCACGTCATCGGCGCCATCGGGCCGAACTCGACGAAGGAAGGCCGGGGGTACCTCAAGTACACGCGGCCGGAGGGCGAGAACGTCGACGACAAGGTCGTGGGCGAGATCGGCCGCAACAAGGATGAGGTCGGCGAGCCCTGGGAAGCGGTCAAGCAGCGCAACATGTTGCCGGACCTGCAGTCGATCGGGGGCACCGGCAGCGCCGACATCGGCGGCGGCGACTGGGACAGCCAGAACCAGGAGTCCGGGGCGCCCGAGCCGCCCGCCTCCCCCTCCGACGAAGCACCTGCCGAGCCCCCCGGCCTCTGACATAACAGCCCCCGATGACCCAACCGCAGCCGCGAGGCATTCAGTTCCGCGAACCCCCCATCTTCGAGCGCGGCACGCCGGGCAGGACCGGCGCGTCGCTCCCGCCGCTCGACGTGCCCGACGTCGATCCCGGCGCTCACTACGGCGCGCTCGCGCGCAAGGAGCCGGCCGGCCTGCCGGAGGTGAGCGAGCCGGAGGCCTTCCGGCACTTCGTCCGGCTGTCGCAGTGGAACTTCTGCATCGACGGGCAGATGTACCCGCTCGGGTCGTGCACGATGAAGTACAACCCGAAGGTCAACGAGTGGGCCGCGCGCATCCCGGGCTTCGCGAAGCTGCACCCGATGACGCCCGACGAGCTCAGCCAGGGGTCGCTCGAGGTGATGTGGCGCCTGCAGGAGGCGCTCTGCGAGATCAGCGGGATGGACGGCTGCTCGCTGCAGCCGTCGGCGGGCGCGCAGGGCGAGCTCGCGGGGCTGATGATGATGCGGGCGTTCCACGAGTCGAAGGGGCGCTCGCCGCGGAAGGTCTTCATCCCGGAGAGCGCCCACGGCACGAACCCGGCGAGCTGCGCGCTCAACGGGCTCGTGGCCGTGCGGATCGAGAAGACCGCCGACGGCATCACCCACCCCGAGCAGGTCCTCGCCGCGATCGAGCGCCACGGGTCGGACGGCGACGTCTGCGGGTTGATGATCACGAACCCGAACACCCTCGGGGCGTACGAGACGCACCTGCCCGAGATCATCAAGCTCATCCACGACAAGGGGGGGCTCGTCTACGGCGACGGCGCGAACACGAACGCCATCATGGGGCACGCGCGGCCGGGTGACGTCGGCATGGACGTCATCCACATCAACCTGCACAAGACGTTCACGACCCCGCACGGCGGCGGAGGCCCCGGCGCCGGGCCGGTCTGCTTCAAGAAGCACCTGGAGCCGTTCCAGCCGTCGCCCGTCCTCGTGCGGCGCGGCGACGCGTTCGCGTGGGACCGCGACCGGCCCCTGAGCGTCGGGCGGCTCCGGGCCTTCACCGGCAACTTCGGGATGTTCATCCGGGCGTACGCGTACATCCGGGAGATGGGCGGCGAGGGGCTCACGACGGCGAGCAGCCTCGCCGTGCTGAACGCGCGCTACCTCTGGGCCAAGCTGAAGGACCACTACAGCGCGCCGGTGCCGCAGCCGTGCATGCACGAGGTGGTGCTCTCGGACAGCCAGATCGAGAAGGAGACCGGGGTCAAGACGCTCGACATCGCGAAGCGGCTGCTCGACTACGGCTTCCACGCGCCCACGGTCTACTTCCCGCTGGTCGTGCCCGGCGCCCTGATGATCGAGCCGACGGAGACGGAGACCCGCGAGACCCTCGACGAGTTCGCCGCGGCGATGCTCAGCATCCTCAAGGAGGCGCAGGAGACGCCGGACGTCGTGAAGCAGGCGCCGCACGGCACGGTGGTCGGTCGCCTCGACGAGGCCCGGGCCGCGCGCCAGCCGCGCCTGCGATGGTCGCGGACGTGATCCCTCCGGAGGAGGCGGCCGCCGCGCGGCCTCCTCTGGCAGGCGGCGCCGGCCGGCGGCGCGCTCCAAATTCGCGAATCTCCGCCGGACGCGTCTACAATGAGCGTCGAGGGCCCACGGTGCGGTACCTCACGAGATGAGCGACGGGTGGCCGATACCGTGGAGAACGAGGGCGACATCGAGACGATCAGCCAGACCACCCCGGTCTCGGTTGGAGACACCGTGCGCCTCGTGTTCCGCGCCTACGATGAGGCGACGCCCCCGTTCAACATCAAGATCCGCTCCCCCTCGGGGAAGATCATCATCGAGCGCGTGCTGCGCGACCTGCCCACCGGCAAGCCGCAGAGCGCCTCGCCGGTCGAGTTCAGCGCGTCGTCGCCGGGCGAGTACAAGATCGAGATCAAGCAGCTCTACGGAAAGCAGCGGGGCACGGCCATCCTGCGCGTGAAGCCCTGACGCGCCCCCGCCGGCTCATCCCCCCTCCCCCTTGCCGCAGCCGGAGCTCACCCGCACAGGAGACGGGTCCAGCTCGGCGTTTTCGGCGCGGAAGCGTACTCCTGTACGCTGAGCACCGAAAACGTCGAGATGGGCCCGTATCCGAAGCGGGTGAGCTCCGCACTAGAAGCCGGGCAGGAGCATGTTCGTCATGCGATCGGGGCTCACGATGCCCTGGTCGTGCATCCAGCCGTTCGCCGTCGCGACGGCGGCGCGGCCCTCGTCGCCCTTGAGCAGCTCGCCGTGGCGGCGGCGCGCGGCCGCGGCGTAGAGGGCCATGCCGGCGGCATCGAAGCCGCGGACGGCGTCGGCGAGCTGATGGCCCGCCGCCTCCGCCTGGCCGCGGGCGGCGGCGACCGCGGCGCGCACCGCCGCGGCGAGCGGGTCGGCCCAGGGCATGTGCTCGGCCTCGATCTTGCGGGCGGCGCGCGTCGCCTCCTCGTACAGCGGCTCCGCGTCGGCCGGCGTGACGGCGGCGGCGGCGGCCAGCGCGGCGCAGGCCCTGAGGTGGGTGATGATGATGCGCACGGCCTGGATGCGCAGGGCGAGCGAGCTCTCGATGCCCGACTGCTGCTCGGCGAAGAGGCGGTGCGTGGCCTGGCCGTCGCCCCGGTACAGGCCGATGTGCGCGCGGGCGACGAGGTCGAAGTAGCTCTGCAGCTGGAAACCCGCCTTGGACCAGCTCCGGATCGCGTCCTGCGCCTGGCGCTGCGCGGAGTCGGGGTCGTCGCCCACGAGCCAGTAGGCGTTGCTCTGCGAGGAGCGCAGGCTCGTGGCGAGGTAGCGGTCGCCGCGCTCGTCCGCCGCCTGCAGGTACATGGGGACCCGGCGCATGAACTCGCGCGTCTCGCCGCCGTACCAGAGCGCCCAGGCCGAGAACGTGTGCGCCCAGCTCCGCTCCCACGTGACGCCGGTGCAGCGCTCGCGAAAGATGACGTCCGCCCGATCGAGATCGGCCACGCCCTGGTGCCAGCGGCCGAACAGCGTGGCCGTGACGCCGCCGACGAACCCGACGAGGCCGAGCGCGTGGGGCCGGCCGATGCGCGCCGCGATCGCGCTCGCCGTCGAGAGCAGATCGGTCACGCGCGACGCGGAGGGGCCGCCGTCGATCGCGAGGTAGGTCGCCTCGAAGGCGAGGGCGCGCGTCACGCGGTAAGGCTCCCCCGCCTTGAGCGAGAGCAGCAGGTTGCGCGCCTGGAAGTCCGCGCCGCGCGTGGGATCGACGATCGCGAGCCCCATCGCGGCCGACCAGCAGACGTCGATGCGCATGAGATCTTCCGGCGAGACCTCGTCGGCCGGCCGCTCGACGAAGTTCAGCCCGCGCAGGCGCACCTGCGCGCGCCGCAGCATCAGCGACGCGACCGCGAGCTCCGGCGTCTTCGGCACCTGCATGCCCACCGCGCCGAGCACCGAGCGCAGGCCCGCCATGCCGGCGTCGACGTAGCCGGCGCGGAGCAGGTTCTCGGCGGCCCGGCGCCCGAGATCGACCGCCTCGGCCTCCGGGGCGCCGTCGCTCGCGGCCATGTAGGCCTCCGCTGCCTTGGCGCCGCGGCCGGCGCTGCTCAGCGCGTCGCCGAGCTTGGCGAGCACGACCCGCCGCTCCGCCCCGCCGGGCAGGTGGAGATCGATCGCCATGCGGTAGAGGCGCGCCGCGTGGTCGAACGCGAACGCGGCCTCGGCCTGCTCGCCGGCGCGCACCGCGTAGCCGGCCGCGCGCTCGGCGTCCCCGGCGGCGCGCCAGTGCTCGGCCAGCGCCTCGAGCTCCGCGCGCCCCGAGGCCTCCAGCGCCAGCGCGAGCCGGCCGTGCCAGCTGCGCGACGTCTGCTCGTCGAGCCGGCTCGTCACGGTCTCCCGGATGCGGTTGTGGAACGGCTCGGCGAACTCGTCCTGCCCCGAGCCGCCGGTGCGCACGAGGTTCGCCGCGCGCAGGGCCGAGAGCACCCGCGTGAGCTCCACGAAGTCCGCCGCCATGGCGTGCGCGGCCACCGACGTCAGCACCGGCACGCCGGCGCAGACGACGAGCTCGAGCAGCTGGCGCGCCCGTGGATCCAGCCGGCTGATCCGCGCCCAGAGGACGTCGTCGAGGCGCACCGGGCTGCCGTCGTTGTCCTGGGCCAGCCGGTGGCGCAGGAGGGCGTCGATGAACAGCGGGTGGCCGCCCGCCTCCTGCGCGATCGCCTCGATGCTGAGCGGCCGACCGAGCGGCGCGCCCCGGAGCAGCAGCACGCAGAGCTCCTGCGCCTCCGCGAGCGACAGGCGATGGAGGATGATGTGCCCGAGCGAGTCGACCGGCACCCCGAGCTGCCGCGAGACCGGCGGCGCCGTCTCCGATGCGGTCCGCACCGCGGCGACGAGCATCATCGCCCGCGGGCGCGAGGGATCGACAGGCGCGCCCGCGGGCGCGGCGCCGTCGAGGCCGGCGAACGAGCCGGGCCGGCTCGCGGCGCAGAGGTCGGCCTCGGTCCACGGGCGCATCACCTCCGAGAGCAGCGCGACGCTGTCGGCGTCGGCCCACTGGAGGTCGTCGATCGCGAGCACGAGCGGCCGCTCGGCCGCGAGCCGGCCGAGCAGCTCCCGCAGGGCGGTGAAGACGAGGGCGCGGATCTCGGGCGGGTCGATCGCCTTGCGCCGCGCGCGCGCCTCGGTGATGGCGGGGACCGTCCGGAGCACGGGGAACACCGTGCCGAGCAGGCCGGCGTTGGGCGGCAGGAACGCCCTCATCTCCTCGGGAGGGCGGCGCACGAGGTGCCGGCTCAGCGCGTCGATGAGCTCGTCCACCGCCTTGTAGGGGACCGCCTCGCGCTCGTAGCAGCGCCCGGCGAGGACGAGCGCCTCCTTGTCGATGCGCTCCAGGAACCGGCGCAGGAGCGCGCTCTTGCCGACGCCCGACTCGCCCTCGATGAACCGCGTTATCCCGCGCCCCATCTTCGCCTCGGCGAACGCGCCCTCGAGCGCGGCGAGCTCGCTCTGCCGACCGACGAAGCCGATGCGCTGCGAGAGGACGGGCGGCTCCTCGATGAGCTCCTGCACCCGCAGCCGCCGCAGCACGTCGCGCGCCGTCGGGCGGGCGGCCGGATCGATGCGGAGCATGTCCACGCAGAGCTCGTCGATGTCGGCCGGCATGTCCTCGACGAGCCGGCTCGGCGGCGGCGGCTCGGCCCGCCGCATCATGTCCATCGCCGCCTTGGGCGCGGTCTGGAACGGATAGACGCCGGTCAGCGCGAGGTAGAGCATCACCCCCACGCTGTAGATATCCGCCTCGGGCCCGGCCGATTTCCCCTCGGCCTGCTCGGGCGCCATGTAGTGGAGCGTCCCGACGACGGCGTGCTCGCGCCCTGGGCCGCTCGCGTCGGCGACGAAGCCGAAGTCGAGGACGACCACCCGCTCTTCGGCGGTGACGAGCACGTTGGAAGGCTTGATGTCGCGGTGGACCTTGTAGGCCGCGTGCACCGCCGCGAGCCCCTGGGCGAGCTGCGCCAGCGCCGAGCGGAGCCGGGCCTCGTGGAAGGGGCGCGTGATCCGGGGCTGCGGCTCGGACGCGGGGCCCTGCGAATGCCAGAGGGGGATCGACGGCAGGGTGGAGCGCCGCCCGCCGCTCGCGGGCTCGCCCCTCGGCCCGGCGTCGCCCTCCTCGTGGAGCCGCACGTGCACCACGAAGTCGACGCCGCGGATGAGCTCCATCGTGAAGAAGAGCTGCCCCTCTTCCTCGTGGAGCTCGCCGAGGCTGACCAGGTTCTGGTGCTGGATGTCCTGCAGCGAACGGAACTCGTTCTTGAACCGGAGGCGCGCATCGGCGCTCAGATTCCGGAGGATCTTGAGGGCGACGCGCCCCTTTCGCTCGCGGTCGAAGGCCTCGTAGACAACCCCCATCCCGCCGACCCCCACGACGCGAACGACCTGGAAGCGACGCGTGCCTCCGAACTCAGGTCTCGCGCTCCTCAGGCCCATGCGTGGACCAAGAAATCACCGGCGCCGAGCGGTGGCAAGCAGTGCGTGGACGACGCGTGGAAGACGCGCGGATGGCGCCTCTGAGCGCGCGGCGTGCGCGGGGGAAGCGCACACGACGCGCGGCGTGCGTCGGCGGCGCGCGCGGCCTGCGTGGCGCATGCGTCGCGCCGCGAGCCGGATCGGCAGAAAGCTGGCACGCTCAAGGGAAGGGGGGTAGCGTACCCGGCCTGCGAGCGAAAAGAACCCGGTCCGACGCGCGCCGCTCAGCCGGTCAACCCGGCGCGCACCCAGTTGACAACGGGAGAGCATCATGGTCTGCGTAGTACGCTCCGAGGCATCGGAAGCGGTTCCGAGAGCGCCACGCGCAAAGGGTTTGCTGGGGTGATCCAGAGGTTGAGAGACTTCTTCTCGTCATCGGCGCGGCGCATCACGAGGCCCCCGACCGAGAGCGAGGCCGCGCGGAACCCGGGATGCAGCCTCGTTGTAGAGAATGTCAGCAAGAGCTTCGGGAAGACACAGATACTGAACGACGTGTCGTTCACGGCGGAGGCCGGCGAGTTCGTCACGCTCCTCGGGCCTTCCGGCTGCGGAAAGACCACGCTGCTCCGCATCATCGCGGGGCTCGATCGCTCCGATCGGGGGCGCATCCTCCTCGCGGGCAGGGCGGTTGACCACCTGCCGGCGAACCGCAGGCCGGTGAACACGGTGTTCCAGAACTATGCCCTGTTCCCGCATCTCACCGTGTTCGAGAACGTGGCGTTCGGCCTGAGGTCGCGCAGCATCCCTGACCCGGAGGTGCGCGATCGTGTGCGCTCGAGCCTCTCGATGCTCAAGCTCGATGATCTCGGGGAGAGATATCCGCACCAGATCTCGGGCGGTCAGAAGCAGCGAGTCGCGCTCGCGCGCGCGGTCGTCAACGAGCCTGAGGTGCTGCTGCTCGACGAGCCGATGTCGGCCCTCGACGCCAAGCTGCGCGCCGAGGTCCAGCTCGACCTGCGCCGCCTCCAGCGCGCGCTCGGGAAGACGTTCGTGCTCGTCACTCACGATCAGGACGAGGCGATGACCGTCTCGGACCGGATCGTGCTGATGAACAAGGGCCGCATCGAGCAGCAGGGCGTGACGGCCGAGGTGTACGAGCGGCCCCAGAGCCGCTTCGCCGCCGAGTTCTTCGGCGCGGCCAACCTCATCTCGGCGCAGCGCGTCGGCGCCACGCTCGTCTTCACGACGGTGGGCGCGCTGAGGGTCCAGACCACGCCACAGTGGGAGTTCGGCACCCTCGCGATCCACCCCGAGTGGATCGAGCTGTGCGAGAACGAGCCGCCGGAGAACGGCGTGCGCGGCGTCGTGCGCGAGAGCTTCTACCGCGGCGATCACGTGGAGCTCATCATCGAGCCCGGGCCGCTGCGCGTGCAGCTCAGCCCCCGCTCGCGGCTCACGCCCGGCTCGTCCGTCTGGCTCGCGCTGCCCTCCGAGCGGCTCGAGGTGCTCAGTGACTGAGCCGACGGTCTGGTATGGCCAGCTGACGACGCGGCGCAGGCTCCTCGCGCGGGGCTTCCTGTTCATCGCGGGCGGCATCTCGTGGCTGTCCGTGTTCCTCCTCCTGCCGAGCCTCGCGCTCTTCGTCGTGTCGTTCATGAAGCGCGACGCGGACGGCGTCCTGATCTGGGAGCTGACGCTCGAGTCGTTCGTGCGCATCTTCGGCTCCGCGTCGGGCGAGAACGCGCGCATCCTCATCCGGAGCATCGTCCTCGCGCTGATCGCCACGAGCGCCTCCGTGATGCTCGCGTATCCGATGGGCTTCTTCATCGCTCGCGGCTCGCGGCGCCGGCGGTTCTTCTGGCTGGCGCTCGTCATCGTCCCGCTCTGCACGAACCTCGTCATCCGCACGTTCAGCTGGAAGCTCCTCCTGTCGGCGCAGCTGATGCCTGCCAAGCTCGCCGCCTGGCTCGGCTGGATCGACCCCGGCCGCGACATCTATCCCAGCTGGACCGCGGTCGCGCTCGGCCTCGTCGCGGCCTCGCTCCCGTTCGCGGTGGTCCCCCTCTACACGAGCATCGACCGCCTCGACTGGTCGCTCGTCGAGGCGGCGCAGGACCTCTACGCCTCGCGGCTCCGCGTCTTCTTCGCCGCGATCTTGCCCCAGACCCTGCCCGGCCTCAGCGTCGCCGTGATCCTGACGTTCGTCCCTGCGATGAGCGTCTTCGTGGTGAGCGACATGCTCGGCGGCGCGAAGCACTGGCTGATAGGCAACCTGATCCAGCACCAGTTCGGCCCGGGCCGGAACATCCCCTATGGCGCGGCGCTGAGCCTCCTGCTCATCATCCTGACCCTGGGCGGCGTCTCGCTGTACCGTCGAAATGGGCGCTCCGTGGAGATCCTGTGAACAGCGGCCGCGGTCCCTGGCGCGCGCTGACGACCGTCGCCGCCTTCCTCGGCTTCGGGCTCCTCTACGTGCCGCTGCTCGCGGTCGCCATGTACTCGTTCAACGCCGCGGAGCGGGGCCTGGTCTGGACGGGCTTCTCGGTGCGCTGGTACATCGAGCTCTTCGCCGATCCCGAGACGAGCCGGCGCGCGAGGGAGATCCGCGAGGTGGCCGTGAACACCTTGCTGCTCGGCGGCGCCTCGACGGTCATCTCGACGATCCTCGGGACGCTGCTCGCGCTCGGGATGCGCTTTCCGTGGACGAGCTCCGTGAGCCGCCTGCTCGAGTCGATCGTGGACATCCCGGCGGTCGCTCCGGACATCACGTTCGCGGCGGTGCTGGTCATGGCGTTCAACCTGCTCCGCCGGGTGGTGGACTGGTTCGATCTGGGCATGACGACGATGATCATCGGCCACGTGACGTTCGAGATCGCGTTCGTCACGCTCATCGTCCGCAGCCGCCTCATCTCCATCGGACCGACGCTGAGCGAGGCCGCGATGGATCTCTACGCCTCGTCCTGGATCCACTTCCGCAGGGTCACGCTCCCCCTCCTGTGGCCGGCGATCGTGGGGGGCGCGATGCTCGCGTTCACGATGTCGCTCAACGACTTCGTGATCAGCTTTTTCACGTCCGGCCCGCGCTCGGTCACGCTCCCGCTCTTCGTCTATCACTCTCAGGTGCGAGGGATGCGGACGGACCTGTTCGCGATTTCAACGCTCCTCGTGTTCGGGGTGATCGTGTTCATCATCATGCTGGAGCGGATGACCCGCTGGCGGCACGATTGAGCTGTCGCCTCCGCGCCACGGCCGAGCTCGAGATCGAGCCGCGCGGCCGCTGAGGGGCCCGCGCCGCTCCCGCGGGCGGCGCGGGCGCCGGCGCCTCCGCGCGGCGCCTCACGAGCGCTTATGCATGTGGCGGCGGCGCATCCAGCGCGCTGTGACCGGGCCCGGGCGATGGCGCGGCGCGCGAGCGAGCGCGACCTCGGGTCGCTTGCCTTCCGGCGCTCGGATGCGCGAACATCCACGACGAGATCCCCACGCGCGCCGCGCTCCGTGCGCGCCGCGCCGCTGGGTCTTGCTCACGCTATCAGGCCCGCCGCGCAGAAGCGCCTACACAGCGACGTCCACGTGGAGGAGGAGGCATCGACCGCTTGTGCGAACAGGTTGGATCGGCCCACGGCTTACGGTAAGCTGACCCGGCAATGCGGCTATTCGTCCCAAGCTCGCCGTGTCTCAGCGTCACTGCTGGACCCGGCGGACGGCGCCTTCCGCTCCACACTACGACCGCTGGGAATCGAGATCGAAAGATGAGCTTTCGTCGTTCCGCACTCCTACTCATACTCGTTTCACTCCTCACATTCTCCGGTCGGCCTGCCTGGGCGGACGATCTGGCCGACGAGGCCGATCTACACTTCAGGATCGCCACGGAGCGTTATTCAGCACGCGATTACCGGGGCGCCCTGGAGCACTTCCTGGTGTCGAACCGTCTCGTGCCAAACCGCAACGTCATCTTCAACATCGCTCGAACGTACGAGGCGCTCCAGGAGTACCCGGACGCGTTCCGCTACTACGTTCAGGCGCTCGATCTCGAGCCAAACGCCGCGCGCAGGCCCGCGATCGAGGAGGCGCTCGCGCGCATCCGGCCAAACGTCTCTGTCATCAACGTGACGTCGGACCCGCCCGGAGCGACGGTGTACATCAACCGCCGCGATCTCGGCGGGCGCGGCAACACGCCCCGCCTGCTCGGCTTCCAGCCTGGCAAGCACAAGATCATCGTCGACCTCGAGGGATACGAGCCGGCGGAGGTCGAGAACGTCGAGGCGAAGGTCGGCGAGCAGACGAACGTCGCGATCAAACTGAAGCGCATCGTCGGCACGGTGCGCGTGGTCGGCGAGACGGCGGGCACGACGGTGCGCATCAACGACGCGAGCGGTCCGCCGGCGTGCACCGCGCCGTGCGATCTCACGCTGCCGCCTGGCCGGCATCGCCTGTACCTCTCGCAGGAGGGGTATCAGCCGTCGGAGCAGGACGTGAACGTCGGGGCCGCGAGCACGGTGACCGCGCGTTACCGTCTCAACCCGCTCACCGGCAGCCTGGTGGTCAACGCGGACGAGCGCGACGCGCTCGTCGAGGTCGACGGCAAGCCGATGGGCTTCACGCCGGCGGTGCTCAACGTGCAGAGCGGCCAGCGCCGGGTGCGCGTCTCGCTGCGCGGGTTCCGCCCTGTGGAGCAGGTCGCGAACGTCGTGGCGAGCCAGCAGACCCGCATCGACATCTCGCTCCGCCAGCTCGAGGAGGTCGAGGCCGCGTCTCGTTCGGCGGAGGCCGTCGAGGACGCGCCGGGCTCGGTCACCATCATCCCCGGGTCGGAGCTGCGCGCGATGGGTTATCCCACCGTCGCGGAGGCCCTGAGGGGCACGCGCGGCGTCTACACGACGTACGACGGCGCGTACACCTTCGCGGGCGTCCGCGGGATCAACCTGCCGGGCGACTTCGGCAACCGCATGCTGACCCTGCTCAACGGTCACTCGATGAACGACAGCTGGGTCAACCTGTCGTACTTCGACTACCTGGCCCGGACGGACCTCGAGGACGTGGAGCGGATCGAGATCGTGCGAGGTCCCGGCTCGGTCCTCTACGGTACGGGCGCGTTCTCCGGCGTCGTCAACATCGTGACCAAGGGCCGCCCGACGGCGACCAGCGTCGGCTTCGGCGTGGGCACGGCGGACAACGGGTTGATCCGAGGCCGCGTGTCGGCCCAGATGCCGCTCGGGCGCGACTCCGGCTTCTGGATGTCGGCCGCCGCCGGGCGCAGCCTCGGGCGCGACTATTATTTCGGCGACTACAGGGAGCACTATACGACCCCCAGCTTCGACGGGTATGCCCGGGATACGGACAAGTTCAACGTCGGGACATTCCAGGGCCGGCTCTGGATGAAGTCGTTCTCGGCGCAGGCGTACCTGAACTCCCGCTGGAAGACGCTCCCGAACGGCGTCGCCACGACTCAGCTTGGCGGCGACAATACCACCTATCGAGACACCCGCGGGTTCGTTGAGCTCTCGCTAGCGCCGCGCTTCGGAGACAAACTGGCGACGCTCACCCGCGCGAGCTTCAACTGGTACAATTTCCGCGACAAACTCTGGTACGACCCGGACTCGGCGTTGATGCCGCCGGGGTTCGACAAGATCCATGACCAGGAAGACTTCAACGGTCTCTGGCTTCTGGCGGAGCAGCGGGTCGAGTTCAGCCCGATCTCCCAGGTGAAGGTCACCGTTGGCGCCGAGGCACAAATACATTTCCAGGCCACGCAGCGCGGCCTGGACACGGTCTGCGACGGCACCGGGTGCTACGAGTTCATTTACCTGCCGCTGCCAAACCTGGAGGGTCTGAATGAGTCGCAGGCGGCGGACGAGCTCGCGAAAATGGACCGAGAGGACAAGCGTCCTTACAATATCTTCGCCGGGTACGCGCTCGTCGACATCACCCCGTCGGAGCGGCTCCGCATCTCGGCAGGCTCTCGCTTCGACTACTACTCGACGCTCGGCGAGGTCGTGCCGAGTCCTCGGATCGCGCTCATCGCCAAGCCGTACGAGCAGGGTAACCTGAAGATCACCGGCGGCCGCGCGTTCCGGGCGCCGTCCATCCAGGAGATGTTCTACGGGTACGCCTTGCTCAACGAAGCCGGGACGGGTGTTGACGTGACCTACAAGCAGGGGGACGATCTCGTGCCCGAATTTGTCTGGTCGGGAGAGATCGAGTTCACGCACCGGCTCTCCTCCACGGTATCGATGCTCGCTGCCGCTTACGTGAACCACCTCGACAACTTGATCTTCCAGCAGGGGAGCGGGATCCCAGTGGATGATCCGACGCAATACAGGAACACCGGGGACCCCATCCTCGTCGTGGGCGGCGAGGCTGAGCTGCGCCGCGAGTGGCGGCAGGGATGGATGGCCTCGGCCTCGTACTCCTACGCGAAGGCGCAGTACCTGGAAGAGGACGGCGTGGACAAGCTGCGCCAGGTCCCGAACTCACCGGAGCACATGGGATCGGTCCGCGGCGCGGCCCCGCTCTTCGGGAAGGCGGTCGTCCTGGCGTCGCGATTGACGGTCGAGGCGCCGCGGTTCGACCGCAACGTGAAGACGTACGAGGGCGAGACACCTCCGCCGGACGGCGTGCCTAATCAGACCAAGACCGAGCCGGCGGTGATCTGGGACATCGTGGTCTCCGGGCAGCTGGAGGTCGGCGGGCTCCGGTACAACGTCGGCGTCTACAACGTCGGCGACTGGCGCTACACGGCGCCCACGGCCGCGCAGTACACGATCGCCAAGATGCCTCAGAACGGCCGTACGTTCCTCGCCTCGCTCAACATGAGCCTCTGAGAACCGCGGGCGCTGGCCTCGCCAGCTGCCTGCATCGCGAAGCGCCCCTCCCCTTCCAGCGGAGGGGCGCTGTCTTTTTGTCCCCCCGAGATCATCCCCGCCAGGCGGAAGCCAGCAGCCCGCACCGTCGAGCGCCCCCGGCGCTCGTCGACGCCTGCCAGCGCCGAAGGCGAAAGCGAGCGGCACGCACCATCAGGTAGTGCAGTCATTTGAACAGGAAGGCGGGAAGGCGGGAAGAAAACCTGAATGATCTTCCCACCTTCCCGCCTTCATGTGGAATCTCTCTTGGCAAATGACCGCACCACCCACCATCAAGCGGTGCCCACGCTCATCGACGCCTGCCAGCGCGGAAGGCGAAAGCGAGCCGCACGCGCCGTCATGCGGCCCCCGCGCTCGTCGACGCCTGCCGGCGCCGAGGACGGTCATTCCATGGACAAACGGCAGGCCCCCGGCGAGGGGGGTCGTCGCGCGGGGTGGGCGATGGGCCGATGTTTGAGCCCGAATGGCGTCCTGTCTCCGTCGTGCATCGCACGACGGGGACAGGACGCCCCAGGCGAGTTCGGCCCACCGCCCGCCCCGCGCGACGACCCCCCTTGCCGGGGGCCGGGCACATCGAGCGGACCTGAGATCCTACAGAACCACCAGGAGCCCCGCTACTTGTTGTAGGGCCGCTGCCCCGCCTTCGGGCTGAACAGCGTACACAGGATGGTGTCGTAGAAACTCCCCTGGAAGAAGTAGTTCTCCCGGAGGTACCCTTCCCGCTGGAAGCCGAGCCGCTCAGCGACCCGGAGCGAGGGCCCGTGCCCGGGGTCGATGCCCGCCTCGATCGTGTGCAGGTCGAGCTGCTCGAACCCGAACCGCACGACCGCGCGCAGCGCCTCCGTCATGTACCCCTTGCCGCTCGACGTGCGCGCCTGCTCGTAGGTGATCTCGGCGCGATAGTGCGGCATCAGGAAGCGATAGAACCCTACGGCGCCGATCAGGTGCTCCGATCCCCGGATGCTGATACCCCATCGGAGCTGCGAGCCCTCCTGGTGCGCACGCTTGAGCATGCCGATCATTTTCCGAGTATCGGCGACCTCTCTGTGAACGGGAGCGCCCCATAGCCTCAGCCACTCAGCGTCCGAACAGACGGAGAACAGGGCCTCAGCATCGGATTCCTGGATCTCACGCAGTACAAGGCGTTCTGTCTCGATACGAGGATGAACGGCAAACGGAAGGTCGAGAGGGCTGCTCATCAGGGGCTTCTCCCAGGTATAACGCCCAGCCTATCATCGTTCCGCGGCATCGTGCGGTAATCTCACGGCGCGCGTTCCGATTGTGTCCACTGTGCATCCAGGCTCGGCGCCTGCGTGCGATGCGCACCGCACGCACCGCACGCAGGCGCCGACCAGCGGTCCGCGCCGCGCGCCGCACACGAGGTCGCGCTCCGCCTCACACGAGACGCTGGGACCGGAGCAGATCCCACACGCCGCTGGTCTCGGAGGGTCAGAGAGGAGACTTTACAGAGGGTGCGTGTCCGTCCACGTGGGCGCAGGTGCCTCCCTGAGCCCGCGGTGGCACGCCGCGCTGCCATCGATGACGACGGCACGGCGAAGTCACTGGGACTTCACTTCCGTCCAGACCTCGTCAAACACCTTGGCCGCTTCGCCCAGGTCGCGGTGGTGCTCGAGGCGATCCGACACCTCTTTCGTCGGATAGATGAGCGTGTTCGTGCGGTCTTCCGGCGGCAGCTTGCCCTGCGCTGCGGCGTTGGGCGACGCGTACTTTGTGTACAGCGAGAGCTGCGCGCCACCCTCCGGCGTGAGCACGTGATTGATGAACTTGTGGGCCAGCTCAGGGTGAGGCGCCTTCGCCGCGATCGTCATCACGTCGACCCAGATGACGGAGCCCTCCTTCGGGATCACGAAGGCGAGGCGGTCCTTGTCCGCCTGGATGGCCTTCTGCGCGTCCCCGTTCCAGACGACCGCCATGTCGACGGAGCCCGCCCTGACATCCTCCATGGCGCCCACGCCGCCCTTGAACCCGAGGCACTTCGGCTGCTTCTTCACGTCCTTGAGGACGGTCCCGGCCTCGCGGATCTCGTCCGCGTTCGTGGTGTTGCTCGAGAATCCCTTGTACTTGAGCACCGAGCCGAGCATGTCCCGCTGCTCGTCGAGCAGCACGAACGTACCGGCCACCTTCTTCGGATCGAGCAGCACCGACCACGAAGGATCGAGGTTGGGCAGCTTCTTCTTGTTGTAGACGATGCCGACGGTGCCCCACTGGTACGGCACGCCGTGCTTGTTGCCGTCGTCGAACCCGGCCCCGGAGAACCGCGGCTCGAGGTTCTTGAGGTTCGGGATCTGCGCGTGCTCCAGCGGCTTGACCAGGCCGCGCCGCACCATCCTGGGCAGGATCTGGCTGGCCATGATCACGACGTCGTACTGGCTCTCCGCGCCCGCGTACGCCAGCTTGCTCTCCATCTCCTCGGTGGAGTCGTATCGGGTCAGCCGCACCTGGGCCTTGGTCAGAACCTCGAAATCCTTGACGATCTTCTCATCGATATAGTCTGGGAAGATCAGCAGGTTCAGCTCGCCTACTTCGGCGGGCGCGGCTGGTTTGGCGCCGGCTCCAGGGTCCTGCCCCGCCGGCGGGGGCTCCTTCTTGGAGCAAGCCATGAGCGAAAGGACCCCCAGCAGCACCGAAACAAGCACCAGGGGTCTACGTCTGTATTGCATCAGTCAGTCCTTTCTCCTTCTTGTTCAAGGCATCTCGCGGGAACGCGGCGTGACTGGACGTTCTTCGCTCTAGTTGAACAATGATTTGACAGGACCAGTCGAGTGGACGATTCGGCGCGCGAGCAACGTGACCACGAAGTGGTGAAACGCGGCTGCCAGCTCGGGCGCCTCGGCGGTGAGCCGCTGAAGCGCCTCCTCCGACAGCCTGTAGAGCGTGACCTGGCGGCTCGCGGTCACCGTCGCAGAACGTTTCTCGCCCATGTAAAGCCCTGACTCCCCGACCACCGAGCCCGGTCCCATGGTGCGGAGCCGCTTTATCTTCTTCCCGTCGATCTCGAGCCACGCCGTCAGCTCACCGCCCTCGATGAGGTATAGGTCCTTCGAGATGTCCCCTTGCCGGAACAGGTCGAACCCCGCGGGGACCTCGACGCGCTCCAGGTAGCTAAGAAAGCGGAGCATCTCCGGCCTGCCGTTGAAGACATCCTGGAGGTCGTAGAAGAGCATGGGCGGCGGCAGCATGCTCGGGGGCGCCTCCTGGATGATCTCGTTCTCACACGCCTCCAGGCCGCGGTCCAGATCCGGGTAGATCCGGCACTGGTCGTCGTTCTCGATCACGACCTCGCCGCGCTCGAGGTGGTTTCTGATGTCCGCCGGGACCTCGGTGAGGATGAGCCTCACGCCGTTCGCCTTCGCCAGCCGGCGGAGCCGGAGGAAGCTGGCGATGGCCGAGGAGTCGAGCCCGTTGACGTGCCGGAAGTCGAGGAGCAGATACCGTATCTCCCCGTCCGTGCTCTGGATGCGCTGCTGAGCGCTGACGAGGAGGTTGTACGCCGTCCCGAAGAAGACATAGCCCTGGAGCTGGAGGATGTACAGCTGCTTGGCTCGCTCCAGCAGCGTCATCTCCTCGCCGTCGCTGCGGGCCACGTTGCTGCGGAGGTGCAGGCCGGAGATGGCGTTGCGGATCACCTCGATGCGGCTGTAGCTGAGCGCGAACAGGATGAGCGACACCCCGAGCCCCACGGCGACGCCGAGGAGGAAGCCCCAGACGGCGACGACGAGGAGGATGAGCACCACGACGAGGTACTCGGTCCGGCGCAGCCGGAAATAGCCCTCGTACAGCGTGTTGATCAGGAAGTGGAAGCCGAGGTACGCGATGAGCCCCCCGAGCACCGGGCGCGGGTAATAGCTGATCGCGTCGGCGCCGATGACCAGCACGAGGGCGCTGATCGACGCCGCGAAGAGGCCCGCGAGCCGGGTGTTCGCGCCGGTCTTGAAGTTCATCGACGACTCGGGCATCGACATGTACCCGACGACGCACCCGAACATGCTCCCGACGATGTTCGCGACCCCGGTGGCCCGCAGCTCTCGATCGAGGTCGATCTCCTGCTCGGTGGCGAGCTCCACGCCGGACGCGCTCAGGAGCACGGTGATGGCCGCCATGACCGTCACCGCCACCATGTTGCCGCCGCTGTCGAACAGGACCGGCCAGTTCACCTGCTTGAGGTCGGCGACCTCCACGGGAGGCCAGAGCGCCTCGCGCGGGAACGGCCCGAGGAGCCACCCGTCCGCGAAGGCCTGCGTCACGTTGGAGTCGGAGATGTAGAGGATCAGGTAGAAGACGCCGGTCGACCCGACGAGCAGGATCGGCAGGAGCAGCAGGTTCGTGTAGCGCCGGAGGAGCGCCACGAGGAGCACGCCGAACACGAGGCCGGTGAGGACCTTGTCCAGCGAGCTCGAGAACAGGTGGGGGAGCATGTTCAGCGTGGCCGGCTTGCCGGACATGACCGAGAGCGACCCCTGGACGAGCAACCATCCGGCGCCGGCGAGGAAGCCGCCGGCCACGGGATAGGGGATGAAGCGGACGAGCACCCCGAGGCGGAGTATGCCGAGCAGCAGGAAGAAGCCGCCGGCGACGACCGACGTGAGCGCGATCGCGACGATCACCGTCGGGAACGCGTCGGCGTTCGGGTCGATCTTGTGGACGCCCGCCGCGATGGCCGAGGCCATCGAGGCGAAGATGACGGCGGCGTCCTCCTGCGGGGCGGCGATGACGGGGCGGAAGGAGCTGAGGAGGGCGACGATCACCCCGACGATCACGGAGCTGACAAGGAAGATCCCGATCCCCTTCGACAGCCGGTCCGCGAAGTCGTGCGTGAACACGAGCGCGGCCAGCGAGATGTCGAAGGTGACGACCAGCGTCCCCGAGACCGCGGCCGCCAGGGCCGCCTGGACCAGCTTGAGCCGCTTCGCCGACCCGCGCTGCTCCTCGCGCACCGGCTCCGCAACGTCCCCTGCTTCCTGCTGTGTCATGCTCTTGAGAGACCTCTCGGACGATGTGGCGAAATCCGCGCCGCTCTAGGCCGGAGCGGCGCTAGCGCCGCTCCGCAGGCGAGCCGAGCATAGCGATTCTGCAGCCGGGCAGGTATGCGGCAGCGAGGGTCGCGACGACGATGCTGGCGGCGTGGCGGGCGGGGGGCACCGCGGCCCCCCGCGCCGGCTCAAGAGGCACCCAGCTCACGCTCGATCGCCGCAGCCTGCTCCTGCAGGGCCTCCGCCTCGCCGGGGTGGCCGCTCAGCCGGTGCAGCTTCGCGAACTCGGCGAGGAGCCTCGCCTCCTCGCGCCGGTTGCCGATCTGCCGCTCGACCGTGATCGCGCGCGCGTAGAGCGTGCGGGCGGCGTCGTATCGGCCCTGGACGGCGTAGGCCATCCCGAGGCTCGCGAGCGTGAGCCCCTCGGTCGGCAGGTTGCCCGCCTCGCGCGCGGCGCGCAGCCCCTCTTCCCAGTACGTGCGCGCGTCGTCGGGCTGCTGCATCGCCCAGTGCGTGCGGCCCAGGCCGAGGAAGCCGAGCGACTCCGACCCGCGATCGCCGAGCTTCTGCGCGTCGGTGAGCACGCGGATGTGCTCCTGCCGCGCCTCCTGGTACCGCCCCCTCGCCTCGAGGACGTCGCGGGCGAACTCGTAGCGCACGACGACGCTCTCGGGCGTCGGCTCCGGCGAGAGCTTGAAGTAGACGCGGTAGAGGCGCGTCGCCTCCTCGTGGGCGTAGCGCGCGGCCGCCTTGCGCGCGCCCGCGAGGAAGTAGCGGCGCGCGTGATCCACCTTGCCCGCGCGGCGCCAGTGGCGCCCGAGCGCCACGAGCTGGTCCTCGAGGTCGTCGCCGTACAGGCTCTCGATCGCCTCGGCGGCGAGCCGGTGGAGTTCCTGCAGGCGCGCGCGCGACTGCATCTCGTAGGCCGCGTTGCGGAGGAGCGCGTTGCTGAACTGGAAGCGCCGCTCCGTCATCTGCGACCAGATGCACTGCGCCTCGCCGATGCGCACGTGCTCCTCGAGCACGGCGGCGTCGGGGAGCATCAGCGCGAGCACGCGCAGGTCGAACTCGCGCCCGAGGACGGCCGCGGCGACGATCGTCTGCTTCACCTTCGCGTCGAGCCGGTCGAGCCGCGAGATGAGCAGGCTGTTCACGTTCTTCGGCGGCATGAACGTGTTCGAGATCGAGATGGAGCTCGAGCTCGATCCGTAGCGCCCGTCCTCGAGCCAGTAGGCGAGGATCTCCTGCGCGAAGAACGGGTTGCCGCCCGCCGTCTCGCAGAGGAGCGTCGCGAGCATGTCCGGCATCGGGCCGCCGAAGAACGGGACCGCGAGCGCGAGGAGCTGCTCGCGCGGCAGCGGCTTCAGCTCGATCACCTTCTCGGAGATGCCGGGATCGAGCGGGATGCGCACCGGGGTGCCGTCATCCTTGCGCCGCGTCGTGCAGATGATCGCGATCGGCAGCCCCCGGCACGCGCGCGCGATCACGCGCACAGCCTCGAGCGAGTCCTCGTCGGCCCAGTGCGCGTCCTCGAGGTGCAGGATCACCGGCTGGAGCGACGCCTCGGCGAGGAACACGAAGCTCAGCGCCGAGAGCGTGCTCGTGTACCGGAGCTTCGGGTGCAGGCGCTCGTACGGCGAGTCCTCCCAGCGGATGCCGATGAGCGCGGCGAACACCGAGCGCGCGCGGTCGAGCTCGCGCTTCAGCGCGGCCTGGCTCTCGGGCAGCCGCTCGAGGAGGTACTCGAACGCGTCGTCGAAGTTCGTGAGCTTCTCTTCCTTGCCGAGCGCGGAGGACTCCCAGAAGTACTCCTTCAGCGCGAACTCGAACGCGTTCAGCGAGCTCTGGAGCGTCTGATCGCAGCGCGCGTCGATCCACAGGAAGGGCCGGTCGGTCTGGTGCTCCTCGCACCGGTGGCGGAAGCGCTGCACGAGGTAGCTCTTCCCGAGCCCCGGCTCGCCGTCGATGTAGGTGATCCCGGCCGGCTTGCCCTCGAAGATCGGCCCGACGTAGCGCGCGAGCTGCTCGATCTCCGCCTCGCGGCCGATGAGGCCGAGGTCGTAGAACTCCTTCTGGACCGAGATGCGGCGGCGCTCCAGCGAGTAGACGAGGATGGGCAGGTCGAAGCCCTTGAACCGGAAGATGTTCTCCGTCGTCCACTGGTAGCTCGTCTCGCCGGCGCGGAAGACCTGCTCGTCGGCCCAGATCGCCGACCAGGGGGCCTTCGCGACGAGGCGCGCGGCGAGGTTCGTCGCGCGGCCGATGCACGCGAACTCGTTGCGCTCGGTGCCGCCGTTGAAGCCGGCGTAGCGGACGTCGCGCGTGATCCCCGCGCGGAGGCGCATCTGCCGGAGGCCGCGCTTCTTCAGCTCCAGCGCGAAGTCGAGCGCGCGATCGTTGTCGTTCTCGTGGGTGATCGGGGCGCCGAAGTGGATCAGCGCGGCGATGCCGAGATCGCCCGCGTCGATGCCGGTGAAGGTGCCGCCGTAGAGCTCCGAGAGCTCGTGGAGGAGGCGCGTGAGCTCGGCGAAGCTCGGGATCTGCTCGAACGAGAGGAAGACGCTCGTGACGTTGCGGAACTCGCCCTCCGGGGGCATGTCGGCGACGCCCCTCGCCACGAAGGAGGTGCCCTCGCCGCGCGGCGGGTTCCTCGGGACCTGCGGCATCCTGGGCGCCGGCACGTCGCCGAGCTTGTAGACGCCCTCGCCGTGGTACTTCGCGCTCGCGGGCGGGATGCGATCGCAGAGCGCGCGGTCGAGGAGGATGTCCCCCTTCTGCGCCTGCCGCTCGATCGCGACGCACGCGGCGAGCGCCTGCCCGTGGAAGTGGTAGTAAGCGCGCTCCGGGGAGATGCGGACGATGCCCCACTCGACCGAGCCCCACGCGAGCCCCATCCGGAACGAGAACGGGAAGCTGCCGAAGGGCGTGTCGCGCTCGGGGTGCTCGGCGAAGAGATCGCGCATCGAGAGCGCCGCGCCGAGCACGTACTCCGCGACCTTGCGGTCCGGCGTGTCCTGGAACAGCGCCGTGAACGCGTCGCCCGCGAAGTTCGTGATGAAGCCTCCGGCGTGGTGGACCGCGGCGATGAGCGGGTCGAAGTAGTACCGGAGCGTGCCCGCGAGCGTCTCAGCGCCCGCGCGCCCGTGCTGCATCAGCTTCTCCGTGAGCTCGGTGAAGCCGGGGATGTCGATCATCAGCACCGCCCCCGTGAAGCTGCCCTCGGTGTTGCCGAGAGCGTCTTGCTGGATGATGAAGTCGGGGACGAGCGGGTTCATTTCCTTGCTCCTCAGCAACGGATCCCGCTGGGAATCAGCCTGGGAAGCGCGTCTGCGGGACGCAGAGCCTGGAGTCTACTGCCGGCGGGAACAGATGAATACCGGGATCTTCGATCGGCGGTGACGTCGCCAGCCCGCGCGGCGCGGGCCTGCCGCTGCGCGGGCTGGTCGTGCCGCTGCGCGGGCTGGCGCGCATGCGCCCGTCCCGCAGAGCGCAGCACACCGGCGCCTCGCGGGGGGTTCCCCTCGGTGGAGAGCCTGGAACGAGGCGCCTCCACGTCGGCACGGACATCCGCCCGGAGCGGCCGCGCCGAGAGGACAGACGGGGAGACGGCGATGAGGCGTGCGGGGCGCTGGAAGGTCATCGTTCGATTTGAATGTCCAGCGGCCGGGGAGAAGGAGGGGGCGGCGCGTCGGGAGAGGGCGTGGGCCTCGGGGCCGGCCGCGCGGAGTAGGGTCGCGGCGCGGGAGCCGCCTGGGGCGGCGGCGTGGGCGCGGCCGGCGTGCTCGTCGGCGCGGCCGCGTGCTTCGTGAGCGTGGCGACCAGGCGAACCGACTGATCCGAGTGACCCTGGACGATCGAGTACGGCTCGTATCCCTCCTGCCGGACGGTCAGCCGGCGCGGGTTGGCGCGCACCGAGCTGTTCGAGATCGAGAGCTGGAGCGGCGTGTTCCCGAGGGGCTTGCCGTCCTCCAGGACCTCGGCGCCCGAGGGCATGGACTCGACCATCAGCACGAACGTCCCGACGTCGGCGGGCGGCGGCGGCGGCGGCGGCGCCGGGGCGACCTGCGGCTTCTCCGGCTGCGTCGCGAGCGGCGCCGGCTCGCTGGAGCGCATCTGCGACATCGCGATCCCGATGCCCGCGACGGCGAGGACCCCCGCCGCCACGAGCACGATGCCCTTGCGGCCCTGCGGCGCGGCGTCGGCCGGGCGCGAGGCGGCGCCGAGCGACGCGTCGTCCACCTGCGAGGCCGAGCCGGAGGACGACGGCGGCGAGGGGCTCGCCGGGATCGCGGTCATCACGCGCACGGGCGGCATCGGCGTCGGCATCCTGCCGGTCCCGCCGGAATCCATGGTCACGAGGCCCGTCGAGCCGAACGCCGGGGACAGGCCCATCGCCTGCGCGCACTCGCCGAGGCCACGGATGAAGGCCTCCATGTTGGCCGGGCGGCCGTCCGGCTCCTTCGACAGGCAGCGCAGCACGAACGCCTCGAGCGGCTCGGGCACGTCGGCCTCGGGGTTGCGCTCGCGCATCCGCGGGACGGGCTGCTGCAGGTGGGCGATCAAGATCTGGACCGAGTTCTGCGCCTCGAACGGGACCTTCCCGCAGAGCATCTGATAGACGATCACGCCCAGCGAGTACACGTCGGTCCGGAGATCGACCTTGCCGTGCGAGATCTGCTCGGGCGACATGAAGCGCGGGGAGCCGAGGAACGAGCCCTGCTGCGTGAGCTCTTCCGAGTCGTCGGCGAGCACCTTCACGAGGCCGAAATCGAGGATCTTGACGAGCTCCCCGATGTCCTCGCCGGGGACGAGCATGACGTTCGACGGCTTCAGGTCGCGGTGCACCACCCCGTGCTTGTGCGCCTCGCGCAGCCCGCGCGCGATCTGCCGGGCGACGCCCATCGCGTCGGGCGCCGACAGCCGGCCGGCCTTGCGCAGCCGCCGGAAGAGCGTCTCGCCCTCGAGGAACTCCATGGCCATGAAGTACCGCTCGGGCTCCATGTTCTCGACTCGGCCGTAGTCGAAGACCGTGACGATGTTCGGGTGCTGGAGCCTGGCGAGGATGCTCGCCTCGAGGAAGAAGCGCTTATGAAAGTTGGGGTCGATTTGATTCGATGAGTTCGTTGGCGTCAGGACCTTGATCGCGACCTGCCGCTCGAGGGCGATCTGCTCTCCGCGATAGATGACGCCCATGCCGCCCGTCGCGAGCAGGGAGTGGACCTTGAACTTCTGATTCAAGACCTTTCCCAGCAGCGGGTCGGACTCTCCGCTGGCCGAGGCACCGTCCGAAAGCTTCTCCGCCGTGCTCATGGCCTGTGTCTCTTTCCCCTTCCCATCCCGCTGGCCCCCACTGCTGGCGCTCGGGGAAAGCGTACCCCGTGCCCATCACGCGCCGCCTGACGTTCGGCTAACGTGCGACCTATTTGCGACTTACGTCCTGGTTTACGTTCAGGTGCAAATTCTGGGACCTGCCCTCGCTGCGGCACCGCCCGCGCTCGTCGGCTTGGCTTCCGGACCGGCTGCGGCACGTTTGAGCTCAGCCTACCGTAAGCTGCGAGCCGATCCAACCCAGCTGCTGAAGATGACATTCGTTGGCTACCCGACCACACGCTGTGGGCGTGTTCCCCCGGCCCGGACGCTGGTCCCTGAACGAGCTTGCTGCATGGGCGGATGTACCCGTACTCTGACCGGGTCCCCGATGCCGCCGCAGCACTTTATCCGATGCCAGGCGTGCGGGTTGCCGCACCCGTCGGACACCGAAAGGTGCCCGGTGCACGGCACGGCGCTCACGCCGAGCATCGCCCCGCCCTCCTCGACGCGGATGCCGCCGACGAGCAGGGGCGAGTCGGGGTGGCCGATGGACGGCCCGCTGCCGCCAGATATCGACCCAGATCAGCCCCGGCCGACGAAGGAGGCCCCGCTCGTCGGCCGGCTTCTGCACGACCGGTACCGCATCCTCGGCGTCATCGCGAAGGGCGGGATGGGGATGGTCTATGACGCGATCCACATCGGCCTGCGGCGCCGGGTCGCGATCAAGACGCTCCGCGGCCAGTACGCGCAGAGCAAGACGGCGATCGCCCGCTTCCACAACGAGGCCGCTGTGGCCGGCCGCTTCGGCCATCCGAACATCGTCGAGGTGTACGATCTGGGCGTGCTCGAGGACGGCACGCCCTACCTCGTGATGGAGCGGCTGGAAGGCGACACAATCACCGAGCGGCTCGGACGCGAGCGCCCGATGCCCATTCCCGTCGTGCTGGACGTGGCCGTCCAGGTCCTGAGCGCCCTGGTCGTCACGCACAACGAGGGCATCCTCCACCGCGATCTCAAGCCGGACAACATCTGCCTCGTCGGCGGCGACCGCGGCCCGCTCACCGTGAAGGTGCTCGATTTCGGCGTCGCGGAGGCGTTCAACACCGGGTCGGCGGCGTCGTTCCTCGTCTCGACGGGCGCCGCGGGGAGCCACGCGGTGGCCGGCACGCCCGCCTTCATGGCGCCGGAGCAGGCGCAGGGGGTCCGCGATCTCGACGCGCGCGCGGACCTCTACTCCGTGGGCATGCTGCTCTACGTGATGCTCACCGGGCAGCTGCCGTTCAAGGCGCCGACGCCGGCGGCGCTGCTCGCCGAGATCCAGCGCGTCAAGCCGATCCGCCCGCGCATGCTGCGGCCGGAGGTGCCGCACTCGCTCGACGTCGTGACGATGCGCGCGCTCGCGCTCGACCGCGAGGAGCGCTTCCCGAGCGCGGCCTCCATGATGGACGCGCTCGAGCAGGTGCAGATCGACGCGGCCATGGGCGGCGGCGCGCCGGCCGAGCGGACGGGCGAGCCGGTCGATCCGGACTCGGAGAAGGTGGAGTACTTCTACCGGAAGAGCGTGCTCCCGCCGCCCATGGAAGACTGAGCGGTCCATGTGGAGCATCGAACATGCGAGCCGTCTTCATTCGTGAGCCGGGCGGTCCCGAGGTCCTCGAGGTGCGCGAGGTGGACGCGCCCGAGGTGCCCGAGGGGCACGTGCGCATCGCCGCCCGCTTCGCCGGGGTGAACCGCGCCGATCTGCTGCAGCGGCTCGGCCTGTACCCGGCGCCGCCGGGCGCGCCGCCGGACGTGCCGGGGCTCGAGTACGCCGGCGTGATCGAGGCCGCGGGCAAGGGCGCGCGCCGCTTCGCGCCGGGCGATCGCGTCTTCGGCCTCGTCGCGGGCGGCGCCTACGCCGAGCGGATCGTCGCCCACGAGCGCGAGGTCGCGCCGGTGCCGGACGGGCTCTCCGACGAGGAGGCGGCGGCGGTCCCCGAGGCGTTCGTCACCGCCTACGACGCGCTCGTGACGCGCGCCCGGCTCGCCCCCGGCGAGCGCGTGCTCGTGCACGCGGTCGGCAGCGGCGTGGGGACGGCCGGCCTCCAGATCGCGCGCGCGCTCGGGTGCTTCGTCGTGGGGACGTCGCGCACCCAGGACAAGCTGGACCGCTGCCGGGAGCTCGGGCTGCACGCCGGGATCGCGGCGTCGGGCGGGAAGTTCGCCGACGAGGTGCTGAAGGCGACGCGCGGCGCGGGGGTCGACGCGGTGCTCGATCTCGTCGGCGGCGCGTATGTCGGCGAGGACCTCAGGGCGTGCGCGGCGAAGGCCCGCATCGCGCTCGTCGGGCTGACGGCCGGCGCGTCCGCGGAGCTCGACCTGCGCGAGCTCCTGCGCAAGCGCGTCGAGCTCATCGGCACGGTGCTCCGCTCGCGCCCGCTCGAGGAGAAGATCGCGGCGGCGCAGGTGCTCGAGCGGAACATCTCCCCGTGGCTCGCGAGCCGCGCCGTGCGGCCCGTCATCGACCGGATCTTCTCGATCGACGACGCAGCCGCAGCGCACATTTACGTGGCCAGCAACGCCTCGTTCGGGAAGGTCCTGCTCCGGATCGGCGCGTGAGCGCGCGAGCGCATCGTCACTCGCCGCGGCCGAGGAGCCGCGCGAGCGCGCCGGCCTCGGCGTCGTGCGCTTCGGCCTCGTCGGCCGGCGTCCACGACATGTCGAGCTCGAGCCGGTACGAGCCCTCGAACGCGTGCGGCGGCGAGCCGCCCCACTCCTCGGGCGAGAGCAGCGAGAGGTAGCGGACGCCGTCGTCGCGCCGGTAGAGGTGGTAGACGTGGCCGGGCCGCTTCTTGAAGTTGCACGACGCCCGGTGGAGCTCGCTGTCGCGCTGCGCCGCCTCGAGGACCTGCCGCGCCTGCTCCTGCAGCGACCGGATCTGCCGGGCGATCTGCGCGAGCTTGCCGCCGGTGACCGCGCCGAGCAGCGCGTCTGCTTGCTGGATCTCGCGCGCCACGTCGACAAGGTCGTGCGGCGCGGAGAGCCGGCTCAGGGGGTACGGCGAGGTGCGGGCGGGCCCCTCGTGGCGGCCGCCGCCGTGCTTCGTGTAGCCGTCGTCGCTCATGCGGAGACCCGGAGCTTAGTGCAGCGCGCCCCCGCGCTGTAGCGACGACGTCGCCGGGCGGGCGCCGCGCGGGGCTCGTCCGGGCGCGCGTCCCCCGCGCGCCGGGGCGCCGTCCCCGCCGCCGTCACGGGTCGGGGCATCCGTCCTCGTCCTCGACGCCGTCCTCGTCTTCCTTCTGCGTCGGGCAGCGGTCCTCGTCGTCGAAGACGCCGTCCTCGTCGTTGTCCCCCTCGGGGCACCCGTCCTCGTCCTGGAAGCCATCGAGGTCCTCGGCGAGCTCGCGGCACTGATCGACCTCGTCGTCGACGCCGTCGCCGTCGGCGTCGTGGACGCGCGGGGTCCACGCGACCGAGAGGACGGCGCGCAGCGGCGTGGTGCCGACCCCGCCGACCAGCGCGGTGCCGACGCCGCCCAGGAACGAGACGTCGCCGATCGCGTAGCGCGCCGCGAGGCCGAGCTCCAGCGCGGCCGTCTCCTGGTTCTCGAACGGCGCGATCGGCGAGAGCGGCAGGTGCCCGCTTGCCTCGAGGAAGATCGTGGCGCGCCCCTCCGGGTCGATGCCCAGGATCTGCGGCCGGAACGAGAGGCCCAGGCCGAAGGGGAGCTCGTGGCCGAACACCGTGGGGCACGGATCTCTGCCCGCGGCAGGGGCCGGGGTCGCCTGGCACGCGAAGCGGGCCTGGGCGGCGCGGAGCTTGAGCCCGGCCGCGAGGTGCGCGCCGAACGCGATCAGGCGGTACTCGGCGAGGAGCCGGAGCTCGTTCGTGACGCTCCCCTCGCCCACGAACGACGCCTCGTCGCCCGTCGGCAGCGTGAAGCGCTCGTGCAGCGCGAGCGCGAGCCCGCCGAGATCGCCGCCGGTGGGCTGCACGAGCGTGAGCTTGCCGACGAGGCCGAGATCGCCGAGCGCCTGCGCCGGGACCCACGTGTCGCCGAGCACCCGCGTGGCGTCGGACCTGGGCGCGTCGCCGGCCTGGTAGAGGACCACCGGCAGCGTGAGCCCCACGAGGAGGCGCCGCGCGATGCCCACGCCGGCCGCGAAGTCGGCGCTGACCTGGTGGCGGATGACGTCGAAGCGGACCTCGTCCGAGGCCGGATCGCGGAGCACGATGGGGCGGTAGGCGTACGAGCCCCAGAGGCTCGCGCTCCACTCGCCCGTGTCCGGGGTGGCGGCGGGCTCGGAGTAGACGCCGGCCCCGGGGTCGATCGAGGCGCGGAACCCGCGCAGGTCCACCGACGGCTGGGCGGCGGCCGGCGAGACCACGGAGGCGGCGAGCAGCGAGGACAGGGCGATGGCGCTCGGTCGCATGGCCGGAGGAGACTAGACCAGCGCCGGGCAAAGCGGGGCGCCCGTCGTCCGGCGCGCGCCGCGCCGGACGCAAGCGGCAGGTGGCCCGGCGCGCGCCGCGCCGGACGCAAGCGGCAGGTGGCCCGGCGCGGCGCGCGCCGGACGCGAGCGGCGGGCGGCGTCCCCGAAACATCGCGTTCCGCCGCGGGTTGTGCGATAGCGGGGCATGGACTCAATCCGGATCCGGGGCGGCAAGCCGCTCTCCGGCAAGATCCGCATCAGCGGCGCGAAGAACGCGGCGCTGCCGATCCTCTGCGCGACGCTGCTCTCCGACGGCGAGAGCCTGCTCCGCAACGTGCCCGCGCTGCGCGACATCGACACGACCTCCGCGCTGCTCCGGTTCCTCGGCCGCAACGTCGAGGTCGCCCCGCCGCTCGTCAGGGTCGGCGCCGGCGACAACGTGCGGCCCGAGGCCCCCTACGAGCTCGTCAAGCAGATGCGCGCGAGCGTGATGGTCCTCGGACCGCTGCTCGCGCGCTTCGGCCGCGCCAAGGTGTCGCTCCCCGGCGGCTGTCAGATCGGCACGCGCCCGGTGGATCAGCACCTCAAGGGGCTCGAGGCCCTCGGCGCGACGATCCGGCTGTCGCGCGGCTACATCGTCGCCGAGTGCAAGCGGCTGCGCGGCGCCGAGGTCGTGTTCGACCTGCCGACGGTGACCGGCACCGAGAACCTGATGATGGCCGCCGCGCTCGCGAAGGGGCGCACGACGCTCGTGAACTGCGCCCGCGAGCCCGAGGTCGAGGAGCTCGGCCGGGTGCTCAACAAGATGGGCGCGCGCGTGAGCGGGGCCGGCACGGACGTCATCCACATCGAGGGCGCGGACGAGCTCGAGCCGTTCGACCACGCGATCATCTCGGATCGGATCGAGGCCGGCACGTACATGGTCGCGGCGGCCGCGGCCGGCGGCGACGTGCTGATCGAGAACGCGCCGCTCGAGGACCTCGAGGCGGTCGCGGCCAAGCTCCGCCAGGCGGGCGTCGAGGTGGGCCGCGAGGGCGACTGCGTGCGCGTCCGCCGCGACGGCCGGCCGCTGCGCGCCGTCGACATCACGACCGCGCCGCACCCGGGCTTCCCGACCGACATGCAGGCGCAGTTCATGGTCCTGATGTGCCTCGCGCAGGGCACGTCGCGCATCGTCGAGACCATCTTCGAGAACCGCTTCATGCACGTGCCCGAGCTCTCGCGCATGGGGGCGCACATCGACGTGGACGGCCACACGGCGCACGTCCACGGCGGCGCGCCGCTGTCGGGCGCGACCGTGATGGCGACGGATCTGCGCGCGAGCGCCTCGCTCGTCATCGCCGGGCTCGTGGCGACCGAGGGCGAGACCGAGGTGCTGCGCGTCTACCACCTGGATCGCGGCTACGAGTTCATGGAGCGCAAGCTCGCGCAGCTCGGCGCCGACACGGCGCGGGTCGAGGGGCGGGCCGGATGATGAAGCCGCTCACCATCGCCGTGCCCAAGGGGCGGATCCTGAAGGACCTGATCCCGCTCGTGCAGCGCGCCGGGCTCGACAGCACGCCGCTCCAGGAGAACGATCGCCGCCTGGTCCGGCCGACCGCGGACGGCGCCTTCCGGTACGTATTCCTGAAGCCCGACGACGTGCCGACCTACGTCGAGTACGGGGCCGCCGACCTCGGCGTCTCCGGCCGCGACACGCTCCTCGAGCGCCGTCACGATCTCTACACGCCGCTCGATCTCGGGATCGGCCGCTGCCGCCTCGTCGTGGCCGGGCCGGAGGGCACGCCCATCCCCGATCTGCCGCGCGTCGCCACGAAGTACCCGCGGATCGCCGGGGATCACTTCGCGAGCAAGGGCGTGGTGGCGGAGATCATCCCCGTCCACGGCTCGGTGGAGCTCGCGCCGCTCGTCGGCCTCTCTCACCTGATCGTCGATATCGTCGAGACGGGCGCCACGCTGCGCGAGAATCGCCTCGAGGTGCTCGAGACGGTCACCGAGGTGAGCACCCTTCTCATCGCGAATCGCGCGTCGTACAAGCTGCGGAGCGACGTCGTGCGCCCGCTGATCGAGCGCCTGCGGGCCGCGACGACCGGCGCGCAGCGGTGATCGCCGCGGGCGCGCGGCTCGCCGCCCGCGGATCGAGATCGACGCCCATCCGAGACACAGAGAGAGGAGGCCCAGCTGCTAACGCACTTCGCCGCGCTCCCGGCCGACATCGACATGTGGGTGGGAGGGGGGACCAGCATCGTCGCCGGCGTGCACCGCGACCCTCCGGGGATCCACCGCTTCGACGCCGTCGCCCAGGCCGAGGTCGGGCTCCGGCTCGCGAGCGAGTCGCTGTATTTCCGGCTCGATCTCGACATGCAGGCCACCTCGGCGCCGCTCGGCCTGCCGGCGTTCGGCCTGCCGGCGTTCGTCTACCCCGAGTGGTCCCTGCCGGCGCAGGAGCTGAAGATCGGCCCTCCCGAGTGGGCGATGCTCCAGATCGGCCGGGAGGACTACCACCTCCGGCTCGGCATCGTCTCGCACGCGATTGGCATCGAGGACTGGGACAGCTGGATCAACTACTTCCCGACCTTCTCGACGATGATCAACACGGTCCCTGGCCGGATGCTCGGCGTCGAGCCCGGGCTCGTCCTCGGCGATGGATACGAGGTCAACGTCTTCGGCGGCCTCGATCTCGACGTCGACGCGCCCACGTTCGGCGCCGGCCTGACCACGATGCAGGCGCTCTGGTCGACCTGGTCGGGCGTGGCGTTCTATCCGACGATCGATTTCTACTCGGCGGTCGTCGCCCTGGAGCTCTATCCGGCCGAGGCGCTGTCGGTGTCGATCGATGGCAGCGTCGGGCTGGTCGGCGCGGCGGACGAGGCCGGAGCGATCGAGCTGAAGCCCTGGGTGGGAGGCGAGATCATCGCCAATATCCTTCCGACGGTGGCAATCCATCCGCTCTTTCGAGTCCAGGCTCTCCACGAGCCCGGGGGCGCGCTCTCTGCGTTCCTGTTCGCCCCCCAGCCGAGCCTCTCCGCGAGCGCCGGGCTCACCTATACGCCGTTCGACGAGCTCAAGATCAGCCTCGAAGGCAAGGTCTCCAAGGTCGAGGACGACATCCTGCCCGGCCTGTTCGCCCTCGTGGCCCTCCGGCGGCCCGAGCCGCCCCCGTACGCCGCCAAGTGACGAGACGGGAGCGGCGTTGTGGCGCTCGACGCGTCAGGGCGGGCGCCTGACAGCGACGGAGGCAGACGACGTCGAGCGCCGCAGCGCCGGACTTTTCCATTGATGGGCGGGGGTCGGCACGAAACACTCGAAACGTAGCGAGCTCGACGCGACCACGCGACCACGCGACCACGCGCGACGCGACTGACGCCCGGCGACCCTGTTTTTCGCGTCTCGCGGGGCCGACCCTTGTGATAGGGTGGCGGCCCCTCTCATGAAAATCCACGAGTATCAAGGCAAGCAGCTCTTCGCCCGCTACGGGGTGCCGGTACCGAATGGGGAGCCCGCTTTCCAGGCGAGCGAGGTGGCGCCGATCGCCGATCGGCTGATCGCCCAGACCGGCAACCCGGTCGTCGTCGTGAAGGCGCAGATCCACGCGGGCGGCCGCGGCAAGGGCGGCGGCGTGAAGGTCGCCAAGGGCGGCAGCGCCGAAGCGACCGCGCTCGCCGAGAAGATCCTCGGCATGCAGCTCGTCACCAAGCAGACGGGCCCCGAGGGGCAGAAGGTCCGGCGGCTCTACATCGAGCAGGGCCTCGACATCGCGCGCGAGCTCTACTTCGCGATGCTCGTCGATCGCGAGCGCCGCCGCGTCGCGGTGATCGCCTCGACCGAGGGCGGCATGGACATCGAGGAGGTGGCCCACAGCACGCCGGAGAAGATCGTCAAGCTCTTCATCGATCCGGTGCTCGGCCTCGCCCCGTACCAGGGGCGGCAGCTCGCGATCGCGCTCGGGCTCACGGCCAAGGAGACGCAGCGCCAGTTCCTGAAGCTCGTGGCCTCGCTCTACACGTGCTTCACCGCGGAGGACTGCTCGCTGCTCGAGATCAACCCGCTCGTCGTGACCCGCGCGGGAGACGTCTTTGCGCTCGACGCGAAGGTGAGCTTCGACGACAACGCCGAGTTCCGCCACCCCGAGTGGAACGCCATGCGCGACGTCGACGAGGAGGATCCGGTCGAGCTCCAGGCGAAGCGGTCCGGGCTCTCCTACGTGTCGCTCGACGGCGACATCGGCTGCCTCGTGAACGGCGCCGGGCTCGCGATGGCGACGATGGACATCATCCTCCATTACGGCGGCAAGCCGGCGAACTTCCTCGACGTCGGCGGCGGCGCCACGCAGGAGCAGGTCAAGACCGCGTTCCAGATCATCCTCCGGAGCGAGCGGGTCCGCGGCATCTTCGTGAACATCTTCGGCGGCATCATGCGCTGCGACGTCGTGGCGGCCGGGGTCATCGCCGCGGCGAAGGAGCTCGGGCTCAAGGTGCCTCTCGTGGTCCGCCTCGAGGGGACCAACGTCGAGGCCGGCCGCAAGCTGCTCGACGAGAGCGGCCTGACCATCCAGTCGGCGAGCTCCATGGCCGACGGCGCGCAGAAGATCGTCGCCGCCACGCGCGGCGGCAAGGCCCAGAGCGGCGCCTAGGCGCCCGCGAGCACCGAGCCCCGAACCCAGTTGAGCAGCGAGCGACCGGCGATTGCCGAGCTCCTGTCCACGTTGAAGGTAGAGTAATCAAGCGATGAGCATCCTCGTCAACAAGGACACGCGGGTCGTCTTCCAGGGCATCACGGGCGCCTACGGGTCGCAGCACGCCCGCGCCTGCATCGAGTACGGGACGAAGGTCGTCGCCGGCGTGACGCCCGGTCGCGGCGGCCAGCGCTTCGAAGACAAGGTGCCGATCTTCGACACGGTCGAGCAGGCCGTGCGCAACGAGGGCGCCGACGTCTCGTGCATCTTCGTCCCGCCGGTCGGCGCCGCGGACGCGATCACCGAGGCCGTGGACGCGGGCTGCAAGCTCGTCATCTGCATCACCGACGGCGTGCCGGTGCTCGACATGGTGCGCGTGCGTCGCTTCCTCGACGGCAAGCCGGCGCGCCTCATCGGGCCGAACTGTCCCGGCGTGATCACGCCCGGCGAGTGCAAGATCGGGATCATGCCGGGCCATATCCACAAGAAGGGGCACATCGGCGTGCTCTCCCGCTCGGGGACGCTGACCTACGAGGCGGTCGGCCAGCTGAGCGCGCTCGGCATCGGCCAGTCGAGCTGCGTGGGCATCGGCGGCGATCCGGTCGGCGGCATGGACTTCATCGACGTGCTCGAGCTCTTCAACCAGGATCCCGACACGCACGGGGTCGTGCTGATCGGCGAGATCGGCGGGACGGCCGAGCAGCGCGCCGCGGCCTGGATCAAGCAGAACATGAAGAAGCCGGTGGCCGCGTTCATCGCCGGCCGCGCGGCGCCTCCGGGCAAGCGCATGGGCCACGCCGGCGCGATCATCGCGGGCGGCGAGGGCACCGCGGCCGAGAAGATCGCGGCGCTCGAGGCCGCGGGGGCCAAGGTGGCCGCCACGCCGGCCGAGATGGGCGTCGCGATGCAGGCGGCGCTCGCGGCGGCGCGCTGATCCTTCCCGCACAGAGGCCGCTCTTCCGAGCTGCCCGGCCCACGGCGAGGGGGCTCGCCGTGGGCCTCCCCTATCCTTCTTTGATCGGCGCGCGCGCCGCTCCGATCACGCGCCGAGCTGTATCGTCCGCCGCTCGGCCGAGCTCTTCATCGCGGCCTCGATGACGCGGATCACATCGCGCGCCTCCTCGGCGCGCACCGGCGGCGGGGCGCCGTCGAGGATCGCCGCCGCGATGCCCTCGTAATAGGCCTCGTACGCGCCGGGCAGGCTCTCGATCGCGCGGCGCTCGCCGCCCGCCGTGACCAGCGTGCCGAACCAGCGCGGGTCCTCCCGCCCCCACTCCGGCGTGCCCGGGCGCTTGCCCGCCTTGAGGGCGTCTTCCTGACCGTCGATCCCGTGCTTGAGGAAGCTCCCGCCGTCGCCGTGGACCGCGAAGCGCGGGCCGGGCTCGCTCACCAGCGTGGAGGAGCGCACGATCACCCGGCGCTTGCCGTAGTCGAGCGTGAGGTGGAAATAGTCGACGGTGCGCGCCTCGGGCCGCTGCGCCAGGAGGTCGGCGGTGACGGCGCGCGGCGGGCCGAAGAGCACGAGGGCCTGATCGATCAGGTGCGCGCCGAGGTCGTACAGGATCCCCGAGCCCGGCGACTCCTGCTCCCGCCAGCCTTGCTTGATGGCGGGGCGGAAGCGGTCGAAGTGCGCCTCGTACGAGGCCACCTCGCCGAGCAGGCCCTGCTGGATGCAGTGGCGCACCGTGAGGAAGTCGGCGTCCCAGCGGCGGTTCTGGAACACCGACAGGAGCCGGCCCCGGCGCGCGGCCAGCGCGATGAGCTCGTCCGCCTCGGCGCTCGTGATCGTGAACGGCTTGTCGACGACCACGTGCTTGCCCGCATCGAGCGCGGCGCGCGCGAGCGGGAAGTGGGTCTCGTTGGGCGAGGCGATCACCACGAGGTCGATCCCGGGCTCGGCGATCAGCACCTCGGGCGTCGGATGCACGGCGACGCCCGAGTGGTCGGTCATGACCTGGCCCTCGCGGCGGGTCGCGATGGCGGCGAGGCGCAGCCCAGGGATGGACCGGATCAGGGGGGCGTGGAAGACGGCGCCGGCGAGGCCGTATCCGATGAGGCCGACATAGACGCGCTGGGACATGGCAGGACGGGCTCGCCCGGGACGCTAGCCCGAAGAGCCCCTGGAGGGAAGCCCGGCGGCGCGGACGATCCGGGGCCTACGGAGGCGCGCGGCGGCGCGTTGGCGAGCCGCCAGAGGCATTCGCAAACGCTCGCGATCGCGCCTGGCGAGCCGCCTCGAGCGTCCACAGCGCTCGTCATCCCATGAGGCGCTCTGCCAAAGGCCCCTTCGACGCTCACAATCTCGTCGCGCAGGGCCGCACGAGCGAGGATCACGGGAGACGTGGTCTCCGCGCGCCCAATGTCGTCGCCCATGACCCCCATCGCCGCCGAGCGAGAGGGTTCGTACAGACGCAGCGGAGCCCCTGCGATAGCCTCCTCGGTTTGGAGGCTTTGATGCACGCCAAGAGCGTCCTTTCCGTAGTCGCCCTGACCGCCCTGATCGCCGGCAGCTCCCTCGCGGCAGGGTGCAAGAGCACCGCCGAGGCCACCGTGACCGAGGAGTCGATCGAGGCCGTCCCGGTGGCCCTCGAAGAGCCGTTGACCGAGGAGCACGACGGCGGCTCGGTCGGATGGGAGATCGCGCCCGACGGCACCGTGAGGGCGATCGTGAGGGCGCCTGACGGCAAGCCCATCGACAAGGAGGTGAGCGGCACGCTCACCTGGAAAGGGCCGAACGGCGACGCGCAGGTCCCGCTCGCGCTCGACGCAAAGACAGGGCTCCTCATCGCGGCCGGGCCCAAGCTCGAGGCCGATCTCACCGAGGTGAAGTACAACGTCGTCGTCGCCGGAAACCCGTGGAATGGCACGCTCCACGTGCCCGTAGGAGGCACGAAGGTCCTCGTCGAGGGCGCGCGGAAGGCCGAGAGGCGGCCCATCCCGCCGGGCAAGACGGGCCCGAACGGCGGGATCATCCAGGTGGTCGGCGACGACACCGTCGAGGTGGTCGCGGACAAGGCCTCTGGCCAGGTGAGGGTGTATGTCCTCGACGCGAACCTCAAGCCGATCCCCGTCGGCGACCGCAAGATCAAGCTCGGCTTCGTGGGGTCGAGCTCCGAGGTCGTCCTGCTGACCCCCGGCCCCGACGGCCTCTACTGCGTCGGCACGGTCGCGGCCAGGGTGAACCCCGTGAAGCTCACCGTCGTCGTGGCGCACCCGACGCACGCCGACGTGGTGCTCGTCGGCTATCGCCCCGGCGTGCACGTCGTGGTCGGCCCGAGCGCGCCGGCCGTGAGCGTGATCGTGGCGACGACGTGGAACGTGGCCGTGAAGGTCAAGACGACCCCAGGCGTGGTGGTGATCCACGATGACGACGACGACGACGACGACGGACGACCGGTCCACATCCACGTGCACGGCAAGCACAAGCACAAGCACGGGCACAAGCACAAGCACGGGCACAAGCACGAGCACGGGCACGGGCACGGGCACTGAAAGTGACCTCACGCGGCGCTGGGCGGCCCACCTCACCGCCGAGGTCGACGCCGCCTCGCTCGCCGTCTTCCGCGTCGGCTATGGCGCCCTGATCGCGTGGGAGGTCGTCCGGTACGTCCTCCACGATCGGATCTCTCGCTATTACATCGAGCCCGGCTTCTTCTTCAGCTTCGTCCCCTTCATCCGCCCCTGGGGCGGGACAGGGATGTACTGGCACTTCGCCGCCCTCTTCGTGCTCGCGCTCCTCTGCGCCGTCGGGCTCTTCTACCGGGTGAGCGCCGCGCTCCTCTGCGCCGCGCTCACGTATGTCTTCCTCCTCGACAAGGCACAGTACCTCAACCACCTCTATCTCCTCTGCCTCCTCGGCCTGCTGCTCGCCGCCGCCCCCGCGCACCGCGCCCTCTCGCTCGATCGCCTCCGCGCGCGGCGCGCCTCGCCGGCCGACGAGGGGCAGAGAGCGCCGGCGGAGACCGTGCCGCGCCTCTACCTCTTCGCCCTGAAGGCCCAGATCGCGCTCGTCTACTTCTACGGCGGCATCGCGAAGCTGAACGGCGACTGGCTCCGGGGACAGCCGCTCACGATGTGGCTCGCCGAGCACCGCGGCGCGCCCCTCGTCGGGCCGCTCCTCGCCACGCCGGCCGCGGGGCTCGCGCTCTCGTATGCGGGGCTGCTCATCGACCTCTCGATGGGCTTCCTGCTCTTCTCGCGACGTACCTTCCCGCTCGGCGCGGCGCTCGCCGTGGCGTTCAACCTCACCAATGCTCTCCTGTTCAAGATCGGGATCTTCCCCTACGCGATGATCGCCTCGCTCGCGCTGTTCGCAGATCCCTCGTGGCCGAGGCGGCGGCTGCCCTTCCTCTTCAATGGCGCGGACCGCCCGGGCGGCGGCGCCCAGGTCCCCTCGGCGGCGCCGCGGCACGCCCTGCCGCTCGCGCTGCTCCACGGGTATCTCCTTGTCCACCTCGTGGTGCCGCTCCGCCACTGGGTCTATCCGGGCGACGTCGCCTGGAACGAGGCCGGACACCGCTTCTCGTGGCGAATGAAGCTGCGCGACAAGAACGTGAGCGAGCTCGACATCCGCGTGCTGGATCCGAGGACCGGCGTGCGCGAGTCGCTCGACCTCGAGGCGTGGCTCACCCATCGCCAGCTCGGAGAGATGAGCGCGCGGCCCGACATGATCGTCGACTTCGCGCACCACGTCGCCGACCGCTGGCGGGAGGACTTCGGGGTGCGGCCGATCGTCACGGCCAAGGTCGTCGCGTCGCTGAACGGAGGGCCCTACCGCGCCCTCGTCGACCCGACGCTCGATCTGGCGTCGCAGCCGCGAGGGCTCCTCGCGGTCGTGCAGCCACCATAACGCATCGCGTCATAAATCCTGCCGCATCGAGGGGAGATCACGGGGACGCGAGGACGATCGCGGCCCACCGATCGCGATGATCCACACCTCGCAGGGGGGGTGAGCCGAGCGCCAGAGCTCGACCTCCCCGGCGCGCGAGGTGCGCTGACGATGCAACGAGATGCACTCTAGACAAGCGCTCCGCGTGACGCTCAACGACGAGCGACACGACGCGGGAGCGTGACGCAGCACACGTCGATCCGCTGATATTTGCATTCGACGCGCAAACCCGCAGAGGACTCTCCTATACTGATGCTCTCGGTCTGTAGTTGAGCAAACGCCAGCGGCGGACAGGGCCATCACGAGCGCGAGCACAAGTACGCATGACCACAGCATCGTTCGATTTGGCGGGACATGTCGTCGAGCAGCTGATCCATGAAGGCAGCAAGACCCTCGTTTACCGCGGCCGCCGCGCCGCGGATCAGCGGCCGGTCGTCATCAAGACGCTGAAGGGTGAGCACCCGAGCGTCCGCGATCTCGCCCTATTACGGCACGAGTTCCATCTGCTGCGCGATCTGGACCTCGATGCCGTGGTGCGGGTGTGCGGGCTCGAGAGGACGCGCGGCGGGCTCGCCCTCGTCACCGAGGCGGTCGAGGGCACGACCCTGCGGGCAATCCTCCACGATCGCCGGGCGGATCTACGCACGGCGCTGGCGCTCTCGGTCGCCATCGCCGACGCCATCGGCGCGGTGCACCGCTGCCACATCACGCACAAGGACATCAATCCAAGAAACATCATCATCAGCTCAGACCTCCGCCGCGCCACGCTCATCGACTTCGGCGCCGCGTCGCGGCTCCAGCAGGAGTTCCAGGAGTCGACCTCGGTCTCCACCCTGCAAGGGACGCTCGCGTACATATCGCCCGAGCAGACCGGGCGCATGAACAGGGGCATCGACTACCGCGCGGATCTCTACTCGTTCGGCGTCACCTTGTATGAAATGCTGACCGGCGCGCTGCCGTTCTCGGACGCCGATCCGATCGACGTCATCTACAGCCACATCGCGCGGCCGCCCGTCCCGCCGCACGAGCGTCGCGGGGACGTGCCTCAGCCGGTGTCCGAGGTGGTCATGAAGCTCCTCGCCAAGACCCCCGAGGACCGCTACCAGAGCGCGTACGGCGTCAAGGTGGACCTCGCGGAGTGCCTGCGCTCCCTCGAGCAGACGGGCAGGGTCCGTCCCTTCCCCATCGGGCGGAGCGATCGCAGCTACGATCTGCGCGTTCCGCAGAAGATCTACGGCCGGGACGTGGAGCGGGACCGGCTCCTTTCCGCCTTCGAGCGGGCCCGGGCCGGCGCCGCGGAGCTCGTGCTCGTCTCCGGCTACTCCGGCGTCGGCAAGAGCGCGCTGGTCCACGAGACCTACAAGGCGATCGCCAGGGTCGGGGGCCACTTCGCCCACGGGAAATTCGATCAGCTGAATCGCGGCGTGCCCTGCGCCTCGGTCGTCCAGGCGTTCAGGGGGCTCGTGCAGCACTTCCTCTCCGAGCGGACCGAGGTGCTGTCCCGCTGGAGAGCAGAGCTCGGCGCGGCGCTCGGCGCGAACGCCGGGGTCCTGGTCGATCTCATCCCCGAGCTCGCGCTCATCCTCGGCGAGGTGCCCGCCGTCGCGGCCCTCGGCCCCTCCGAGTCGCAGAACCGCTTCGACATGGTGTTCCGGAGCTTTCTCGGCGTGTTCACCGCCCCGTCGCACCCGCTGGTCCTGCTCCTCGACGACCTGCAATGGGCGGATCCGGCGTCGCTCAGGCTGCTGCGGCTCCTTCTCACCGACCCCGACACGGGCCATCTCCTCGTCGTCGGGGCGTACCGCGACAACGAGGTGAGCCCGGCGCACCCGCTCATCATCACCCTCGACGCCATCCGGGCCGCGAACGCGGCGGTGACGGACATCCCCCTCGCGCCGCTCTCGCCGGAGGACGTGGCGGGGCTCGTCTCGGACGCCCTGGGACGCACGGCGCAGGACGTCGCGCAGCTCTCCGAGCTCATCCACGGGAAGACGCAGGGCAACCCGTTCTTCATCGGGCAGTTCCTGCGGATGTTGAGCGACGACGGGCTCCTCCGCTGCGAGCCGGAGATCGGCCAATGGGCATGGGACCTCGCGGCCATCGAGTCGCGGGCCGTGACGGACAACGTCGTCGAGTTCATGATCGCCAAGCTGCAGAGGCTCTCGCCGCCCACCCAGCGCGCCCTGCAGCTCGCCGCGTGCATCGGGCACAGGTTCGATCTGCGCACGCTCGCGACGATCTCCGAGCAGCCTGCCGCGCAGTCGGCGCAGGACCTGTGGGGGGCCATGCAGGAAGGGCTCCTGCTCCCCATCGACGCAGACTACCGGCTCGTGCAGCCGGGAGAGCAATCCCACGACGAGCCCGCGAGCGAGGCGTCGTTCGCCGTCTCCTACCAGTTCTTGCACGATCGCGTCCAGCAGGCGGCCTACGCGCTCATCGCGGACGAGCACAAGCGCGCCGCCCACCTGCGCGTCGGCCGCCTGATGCTGGCCAGTCAACGCGGGGAGCCGCAGGAAGAGCAGCTCTTCGACATCGTGAACCACCTGAACTACGGAGCCCCCCTCATCGCCGATCCCGGCGAGCGCGATCTGCTCGGGCGCCTGAACCTGCGCGCCGGGAGGAAGGCCAAGGGCTCGACCGCATACGGGGCCGCGGCGGAGTACTTCAGCGCCGGACGGTGCGCGATCGGAGACGACGGCGCCTCGGGGGACCACGCGCTGCGCTGGGCGCTCACGCTGGAGGCGGCCGAGTGCGAGTACCTGTGCGGCCGCTTCGTCGAGGCCGAGGCGCTGTTCCAGCGCCTGCTCGACGTGGCGCGGTCAAACCTCGATCGGGCACGGGTCCAGAGCCTGCGGATGAAGCTCTATCAGGTCGCGGGCCGCTACGACGAGGGCGTCACCGTGGGGCAGGAGGCGCTGCGCCTGTTCGACGTCGAGATCCCTGAGACGAGCGAGGAGATCGGCGCCGCGGTCTCCGCCGAGATCGCGCAGATCCCCGAGAGCATGGCGGGCAGGAGCATCGAGGACATCCTGCACGCGCCGCTGCTCGCCGATGAGCACATCCGCGCGGTCATCCACCTGCTCGCCGACTGCGCGCCCTGCGCGTACATCGGGCGGCCAAGCGTGTTCCCGCTCATCGCGCTCAAGATGCTGAACCTGTCGCTGCGGCACGGCAACACCGAGGCGTCGTGCTTCGCCTACAGCGTGTACGGGTTCATGCTGGTCTCGGCGTTCGGCGATATCCCCTCTGGATTCCGCTTCTCGGAGATGTCGATCCGCCTGAACGAGAAGCTCGGGGACATCGCGCTGCGGGGGACGCTGCTGCACCTCCACGGCGATCACATCAACTTCTGGGTCCATCACATCCGGGACGACCTGCCCATCCTGGAGAGGGCGTTCCTCGCGTGCCTCGAGGCCGGCGACCTCGTGTACGCGAGCTACCTCGCCTTCGAGACCGTCTGGCAGGTCTACGAGAAGGGCGATCCGCTGGCGGAGGTCCACCGCGTCGCCGAGCGCTTCGCGTCGTTCGCGCGCAAGACAGGCAATCACGCCGTCCTCGAGACCATCCGCCTGGAGCAGCAGTTTCTGCGCAGCCTGAAGGGGCTCACGGAGGCCGACGCCTCGCTGAACGAGGAGGGCTTCGCCGAGGAGGAGTGCCTGGCCGCGCTCACCCGGGCGAGCTTCGGGTGCGGCATCGCCTTCTATCATATCATCCGGCTCATCCTGCTCTATTCCCACGGCCGCCCCGAGGCGGCGCTCGCTGCGGCGGAGGCGGCGCGTCCCGTCCTCGGGGCCGTCATGGCGATGCCGATCGAGGCGACATACCACTTCTATCTCGCGCTCACGCTGATCGCGCTCGGCGAGCACGACGAGCGCGAGCGGCAGCGGCACGCCGAGGCGCTCTCCGCGTCGCTCGAGAAGCTCGAGCTCTGGGCGAGCCAGTGCCCTGACAACTTCCGCGCGAAGCACCTCCTGGTCCTCGGCGAGATGGCGCGCACCTCCGGCCGCGACGGGGAGGCGATGGAGCTCTACGACGACGCCATCGACGCCGCCCGCCAGAGCGAGTTCATACAGTACGAAGCGCTCGCGTCGGAGCTGGCCGGGCTGTACTACGCTCGCAAGGGCCGGCGGCGCATCGCCACGCTCTACCTGAACGCCGCGATGCACGCCTACCGGCAGTGGGGGGCTGAACGAAAGGCCGCGGGGCTGATCCGGCAGCACGGGCTCGACGCGCTTTCCGTCGATCGAGCGCCCGCGGCGGAGCGCGATCAGACCCTCTCTCGATCGAGCACCGTGTCGGTGAGCCACCCGCTCCTCAACAAGCTCGTCGATGTCGCGGCGGTGCTGCAGGCGACGCACGCGATCTCCAGCGAGCTCGTGCTCGGGAGGGCGCTCGAGCGCGTGATGCGCGCCGTTCTCTCGAGCGCCGGCGGCCAGCGCGGCTTCCTGGTGCTCGCGCGCGAGGGACGGCTGGTCATCGAGGCGGCCATCACGATCGACCCTGAATCGATCGAGGTGGAGCTCCGGCGTCCGCTCGAGGAGTCCTCGGATCTGCCGGTCAGCATCGTCCACTACGTGGCCCGCACGCGAGAGCTCGTCATCCTGGACGACGCCGCGGCGAGCCCTCGCTTCGCGGCGGATCCTTACCTCTCCGCGCGCCGGCCGAAGTCGGTGATGGGCCTTCCGCTCATCCACCAGAACCGGCTCACGGGCGTGCTGTACGTCGAGAACGCGCTCGCCAGCGGCGCCTTCACCCCGGAGCAGGCCGAGCTGGTCCGCCTCCTGGGCGCGCAGGTCGCAGCGGCGCTCGAGAACGCGCTGCTCTACGGTCGCCTGCAGGAGGTCTCGGAGGGGCATCGCGCCATGAACGACCGGCTCGAGAGCGAGGTGCAGCGACGCACCGAAGAGCTCTGCTCGGTCAACGAACGCCTGTCGCAGAAGGCAGAAGAGCTGAACCGGACCAATGAACGGCTGCTCGAGGAGCTCCGCGAACGCGAGCGCGCCGAGCAGGACCGGGCGGCGCTCCAGGAGGAGGTCATCGAGGTGCAGCGCCTGCGCCTCTCCGAGATGGCGACGCCCATCATCCCGATCACCGATCGTGTCCTGGTCATGCCGCTCATCGGGACGATGGACGCGGCGCGCGCCGCGCAGGTGCTGGAGGCGACCCTCGTCGGCGTCCAGCGCCACAACCCGTCCGTCGTGATCATCGACATCACGGGCCTGAAGCACGTCGACGCCGGGGTCGCCGACACGCTGATCCGCACCGCGTCGGCGCTGCGGCTGCTCGGCGCGCGCGCGATCTTGACCGGCATGCAGCCGGAGGTCGCCCGCGCGCTCGTGCAGGGAGGGATCGACCTTCGCGGCATCGTCGCCCACTCGACGCTGCAGAGCGCCGTCGCCCACGCGCTCGCGCCGCCCCGCGCCGGAGCGGCCCATTGAACCCGCGGCGCGCTCCGCCATCCATCGCCGCCGCCCCGGAGGTCGGCGCGGCCGCGCGCCCACCCGCCGGGCGCTACTGCGACGCCTGCTTGTCCTCGCAGCGCCCCAGCACGAAGATCCCGCAGACGGCCTCTTCCTGAAGGCACTCCTGCCCTTGCGGGCACTGCGACGGGTCGATCACCGCCGGGTCGCACGGCCTCGCGCAGAACGGAGGCGGGCCGCGCGGGGCGTCGTAAACGCCGTTGCCGTCGCGATCCAGGAAGATGGGGTTCGTCACCGCATAGGGCGCCACCGGGTACCAGTCGGGCACCGGCGGAGAGGCCGTGAAGAACCGGGAGAGCGCCTCGACCTGCGTGAACGCAAGGCTCGCGACCCGCGGCAGCTGGAGCTCGCCGAACGACACAGGCAACGCGACCGGCGTGAGGAGGTTCTCGTCGCGGAGACCCATCGCCACCACCACGACCCAGCCGTCCGACGGCGGCGCCGGCAGCTCGAGCCGCGTGTCGACGTCCACGATCGCCGAGGGGCCCGCGTCCGGCTCGAGCACCCGGACCAGCCGGCCGCTCATGTACACCTCGACGCGATCCACGCCGAACCAGCTCGCCGTCTCGATCCGCAGATCGAGCGGCACCGTGTCCCCCTCGACCCGCGCCACGCCGCCGAACGTCACGCCGCCGACGCCCGCGCGCACGAACGGACCGTACGTCGCGAACGCGCTGCCGGCGCGCAGCGACCCGGTGACCTCGCCGAGATCGATCGCCGCAGGCTGGTCGGTCGGCGAGCGGAAGTAGGTGCGCGGGAAGCCCGGCTCCGGCGAGGCGCCGTGGCTGTCGCTGCTCGCGATCTGCGTCGGGAAGAAGCCGTGATCGAGGTAGCGGAACAGGTCGTCGACCTGGCCCGCATGGAAGGTGCACGGCCGATCCGCGTCCTCCTCCGGGACCGCTCCCCCCTCGCCGACCCGACAGAGCGCCTCCCCCTCGGCCGCGGTCCTGTCGAACCCCCAGATCGCCTCCTGCTCCTCGGGCGTCCTCGTCAGGATCCGCTTCGTGACCGCCCAGGCGAGCGCCGAGCGGGCGCGCTGCTGGCACACCGCGTACCGCTCCCCAGGCCGGCACGCCGGCAGGCCGGAGGGGAGCTCGCTGCACGCCGCGCCGAGCGACGCCTCGTCCTCCGCAGCGTCGATCCGGGACAGGCAGCGGTTGAAATCGACCACCTCCTGCACCGTGGGGGTCCGGAGCAGATCGAACCGCTTCGCGTTGAAGACCTCCATCGCGTCGAAATCGCAGCTGCCCGCCTGGAACAGCGGGTTGCTCGCCTCGAGCGTGGGGATCGTCCGGTCCAGCGTGAACGGGTCGACGCCGAGCTGGTCGATGTACCCGATGAACCCGTCGCGCGGGTGAGCGACGATCATGAACGCGTCCTCCCCGTCCGCCGCCGTGCCGCGGATGCCGTCCATCACGTCCCCGCCCGCGCGGCAAACCCAGTCGAAGACGCCGTGATCCGGCACCGAGAGCTCGTCGTAACGGAGCGGGAAGCCGATGAAATGCCCGAGCTCGAGCGTCGAGACCTCGGCGCCGATCGCCGTCTTCAGGAACGGCTCGAGCCCCAGCTGCTTCACCGCAGGCTCGAGATCTGTGTGCACGTCGTGATCGGTCGCCACCGCGACCTCCAGCCCCTCGACGACCGCCGAGGTCACCCGCTCCTCGAGCGGCATGCCGCTGTCGAAGCTCGGGCGCTGGTGCAGGTGCATGTCGATCGACATCCAGCCCGTCGTGTCGACCTCGCGCGGCACGACCGCCTCGATCCGCCGCATCTCCCCGGCGCGCACCTCGAGGTCCGGGACCTCGAACCGGCCGAACTCGGGCCCGCGCGTGACGAGAACACGGTAGCGGCCAGGCTCGAGCTCGACCGAGCCGTCGCCCGTCGCCGAGCGCTCGATCTGCCGGACGCCGCTGCCGAGGCGGCCGTGGCCGAGGTAGACCCGCCGCAGGCCGTCGCCCTCGCGCGGCTGCCCCGCGGCGTCGAGCGCGACGAACGTCAGCTTGGCGGGGGCGAGCCGGCCGCCCTCGTCGACGACCCGGTACGCGAGGCGCGCAGGGCTCGGCAGGTCCGCCGCGACCGAGACCGCGGCCCCGGCGCCGAGCGCGACGCGGATCGGCGCGGACAGCGCCGTGCCCCCCGGGCTCTCCGCGACGAGCAGGTAGCCGCCGGGCACGAGTCGCGCGTGGAAATCGCCGTCCTCCACCGGATCGAGCCCGACGTCGGCGTCGATGGAAACGAGGAGCCCCACGTCGCCCGAGCGCGCGAGGTTCGCCTCGACAAGCGCGTCGACGCTCGCGAAGCGCGCGCCCGGATCGGGGTCGCGGAAGACGTGGACGCGCGCGTTCGGCACGGGCTCGCCGGTCGACCGCCACCGGACCACGCCCTCGAGCGCGCCGGTCTCCGTGCCGCGGGCGGCGTGGACCACCTCGGCGACGCTCGCGATGTCACCCTCGCCCACGGCGAAGTAGCGCTCGTAGGTGAACGACCGCTTGCTGTCGCACGCCTCGTCGTCGTCGCCCGCGGCGAGGCAGCTCTTGCCGGCGCTCAGGAAGGCGGTGGCCGCGCTCGTGAAGACCGGGACGTTGACCGTGGAGGGCGGGTCGCCCGGGCGCGCCTTCGTGAAGTAGCCGTAGCTGACGTCGCCGCCCGCCGCGGCCACGAAGTCGAAGCTGAGCGGCCGCTGGAACGTGTCCCGGCCGGAGAAGAGGGCCTCGAACACCGCCTTCTCCTCGTCGAACCCGATGCCGGGGCCGAAGATGTCGTTCTGGTTGCCGAAGAAGACGAAATCGCCGGCGACGATGCCGCCCTTCCGCTCGGGGCCCTTGGTGCGGTCGTCGCCGAGGATGCCCCGGAAGATGTCCGAGGGCCCCGTGTAGTTGTCGAGCGAGAGCGGCTCCCCGCAGGCGCACGCGGGGCAGCCGTCGTTGCCCGCCGCGAGGCCGTGCTCGCACTCGAGCGCGCAGGAGCCGACGCTCGGGCACCCCGCCGCCCTGTCCGGCAGGAGGAGCGTCGTGCGGATCGTGACGAACCGATCACCCGGGCGAAGGATGTAGTCGGTGCGGAAGCGCAGGTCCGGCTTGAGGCCGTCGAACAGGAGGCCGAGGAGGTCCTCCTGGGTCCTCAGCACGCCGAGCGCGTGGAAGAGGAACCCGCCGTCGCCCTCGACCCGGACGATCGCCTCCTGCCCGTCGGAGCCGTCGCGCGCCACGAAGACCTCGGTGGCGCCCGGATCCGGCACGAGCAGGTTGGCGACAGGGAACGACTCGGCGAAGCGATCGCGCCCCGACGCGCTCGCGAAGCGCGGGTCGGGGCGGCGCAGGTCGGCGTCGACAAGCGAGCCGCCGTAGACGCCCGGCCCCGGCGAGTGGCGCGGCCCGAGGATCGCGACCCGGATCTGGTCGTTTTCCAGAAGGAAATCGCCGACATCGGCCATCGCCACAGGGCCGCCGACCAGCTCGAACCGGTTGTCGATCGGCTTGGCGCGCAGCAGGTTCGGCTCGTCGCAGCCGGCCAGGGCGACGAGGCCGACGGCGCCGAGCGGCGCGAGCAAGGCGGGGGCGGAGCGGCGGGTGCGCATGGTGGGCCGCTAGAGGTTGAGCTGGAGCTGCAGCGCCACGGCGTCGTTGTCGAGCGCGACGCCGTGGATCTCCTGCCGGTGGGTGAAGTCGGCCTGCGCCTTGAGCACGTTGTCGATGAAGTGGTAGCTCGCGCCGGCGGTGAGGGCCCAGCTGTCGGTCTCGTCGGAGAGATCGACGTTGGGATCGAGCCACTCGAACCGCGCGCTCACGCCGAGCTTGATGCGCCTCACGAAGTAGCCCACCTCGCCGACGAGGCCGAGCGACGTGATCGGGCCGAGCTGGCCGAGCGGCTGCGTCGGGGCGCGCTCGGGGTCGCTCTGGTTCCAGAGGAGCTCGGCGAGCGCGTGCGCGCCCGCGGCGTGGACCAGGACGTCGGCGCCGATGCCATGGATGTCGCGCGTCCCGCCGTCGCTGAAGAAGTAGCTCGCGCCCGCGCCGACGCGGGGGCGCGAGACGGCGAGGTCCTGCGTCGAGCGCGGGAGGGGGCCGAGCGGCTCGGTGGCGAACCGCGCGACGTAGGCGACGTGGTCGAAGCGGTTGCCGAGGCTCCCGGCGTTCTCGACGTAGCCGGTGAAGAACTGATCCGAGCGCTGGAAGCCGTTGAACATGCCGGCGAAGTAGCTGAACGTCCTGTCGCGGAAGTGCCCCTCGACGTGGAGGCCGACCTGGCGGAAGGGCGCCATGGCGCGCACGGCGAAGGGCCGCTCGATGAGCGCGCCCTCCCCGGCGCCCGTCATCGCCGAGCGGCTGAACGGCACGTCGTGCGCGCCGAAATAGAGGTGCGCGAACGGGAAGTGGGCGTAGCCGATCCACGCCTCGGAGAGCCGCGGAGCGGCGTCTTCGCCCGCGGCGAGCTCGCCCGCGACAGCGAACGGCACGTACCCGGCGAGCGTCCCCGCGAAGCCGACGCGGGCGCGCCGCACGCGGAACCCCTGCCCCTCGGCGACGTCGCCCGCCTGCAGGAAGGCGTGCTCGCCGACGTACGGCACGGCCTGCGCCTGCACGAGCACGAGGGGGGAGAGCAAGAGCCGGCCGATGCTGAGCTGGAACGGCGGGCCGGCCGCGCCGTCGGATGCGGGCGCGGCCTCGGAGCCGGCGGGCGGCAAGGCGGCGCCGGCGGGCGGCGGCAAGGCGGCGCCGGCAGGTGGCAAGACGGCGTCGGCAGGTGGCAAGGCGGCGTCAGCAGACGGCGCGGCCGCACCGCCCGGCGCGGCCGCGGCAGGCGGTGTCGCGGGGGCGGTAGGCGGCGCGGCAGGTGTCGGGGCGGCGGGCGGCGCGACCGGGGCGGCGCCGGCGGGCGGCGCCGGGTCCGGGGGCGCCGGCGCGGCGGGCGGGAGCACCGGGAGCGGGTCGGCGGCCGGAGGCTGAACCGGCAGCGGCCGGCTGGGCTGCGCGCCCGCCGGCGGACACCAGAGCGCCGCCGCGGCCACGAAGACGACGGCGGCGATGCAGCCCCTTCCGGCGGCGACGGACTCTCCGGCGACGCAGCCTCTTCCGGCGGCGACGGACCTTCCGGCGGCGCAGGCCCTCGAGGCGATGACGCCTGCGCGCCGCCGCACCCTGGACCACCGAGGATCCGCGCTGCCACGCATCCATGCGCAAGGTGTCATCGGCATCCCGTGTCGGCCGGCGGCGAGGGTGGGAGCCGCTGCGAAGCTGCAGCGGCGCCGCTGGCAGGCGCTGTTCGTCTATCCCAGGACGCGACAGGGTGTCAACGCGCGCGCTCGCGCGAAAACGCGCGCGTTCGCACGAAAACGCGCGCACTCACACGAGAACTCGCGCGCTCGCGAGCTCGCGGAGAAGCGCGGTCGTCCCGCGCCACGATCATCCCTTGTCCGCCGACGGGCCGATCATGCGCTCCGGCCTCACGACCTCGTCGAACGTCCGCGCGTCGAGGAGCCCGAGCGCGAGCGCCGCCTCGCGGAGGGTGCTCCCTTCCGCGTGCGCCTTCTTGGCGATCTTCGCGGCGTTGTCGTAGCCCACGAGCGGGTTCAGCGCGGTCACCAGCATCAGGCTCTCGCGGACGTTGCGCGCGATCCGCTCGCGGTTCGGCTCGATGCCGCGCGCGCAGTGCTCGTCGAACGACGCGCAGCCGTCGGCGAGCAGCCGGATCGACTGCAGCACGTTGTGGATGATGAGCGGCTTGTACACGTTGAGCTCGAAGTTGCCGCTCGCCCCGCCGACGCCGACCGCGACGTCGTTGCCGAGCACCTGCGCGCACAGCATCGTCATCGCCTCGGCCTGGGTGGGGTTCACCTTGCCCGGCATGATCGAGCTGCCCGGCTCGTTCTCGGGGATCGTGATCTCGCCGATCCCGCAGCGCGGCCCGCTCGCGAGCCAGCGGACGTCGTTCGCGATCTTGTTCAGGCTGCAGGCGAGCGTCTTCAGGGCGCCGTGCGCCGCGACGAGGGCGTCGTGCGACGCGAGCGCCTGGAACTTGTTCGGCGCGGTGACGAACGGCGCCCCGGTGAGCTCGGCGATCTTGGCGGCCGCCCGCGCCGGGAACTCCGGGTGGGCGTTGAGCCCCGTCCCGACCGCCGTGCCCCCGAGCGCGAGCTCGTGGAGCGGCGGGAGCGCCCGCTCGATCGCGGCGACGCCGGCGTCGAGCTGCGCCACGTAGCCGGAGAACTCCTGTCCGAGCGTGAGCGGGGTCGCGTCCTGCAGGTGCGTGCGGCCGATCTTGACGATGTCGGCGAACGCCGCGCTCTTCTGGGCCAGGGTGTCGCGGAGCCGCCGGACCTCCGGGAGCAGGCGGCGCTCGATCTGGAGCGCGGCGACGACGTGCATGGCCGTCGGGAACACGTCGTTCGAGCTCTGCGACCGGTTCACGTCGTCGTTCGGGTGAACGGGCGACTTCGAGCCCATCACGCCGCCGCTCATCTCGATCGCGCGGTTCCCGATGACCTCGTTCACGTTCATGTTGGTCTGGGTGCCGCTCCCCGTCTGCCAGACGACGAGCGGGAAATGGTCGTCGAGCTTCCCCTCGATCACCTCGTCGGCCGCCGCGGCGATGAGCCCGCACCTGTCGGCCGGCAGGAGCCCGAGGTCGCGGTTGACGAGCGCGGCCGCCTTCTTGACCGTCGCGAGCGCGGCGATCATCTCCCGCGGGAAGCGCTCGCCGCCGATCCGGAAGTTCTCGAGGGAGCGCTGCGTCTGCGCCCCCCAGTAGCGGTCGGCTTGCACCTCGATCGGCCCGAAGCTGTCCTTTTCGATGCGAGTCCCCATCGCCGCGTCTTAGCGGCGGTGGACGCGCCCCTCAAGCGGCGCGAAGTCCGGTCGACGGCGCCTGCGCGCCCCTGCGTAAAAGCCTTCGCGCCCCGGGGTAAAAAGCGGGCGTGCTCTTGTTTTCTCGCCCTTTTTTTGCGAAGTTCCGGGCCGCGCACGCGCGAGAAACACGGAGATCAGTATGGCCGGCATGGATACGGTACCGCGGGAGCTGCTGCAGGCTGCCTACAAGCGCAACCCGATTCACCTGCTCAAGATACCGCTTCATTTCGGCATCTGGGCCGCGCTGACGTGGGTGCTGTACGCGACGCAGCACCACGCGCTCGCCATCCCGATCGGGGTCGCGTGCTCGTTCGTGATCGCCAACCTCGTCCGTGGCCTCGGCGCGGTCGCGCACGACGCCGTCCACGGCAGCTGCTCGCGCTCGAAGCCCGTCTCGTACCTCATCGCCCTGCTCTGCTGGGCGCCGACCGGGATGAGCGTGACGCTCTACACGAACTACCACCTTCATCATCACAAGATCGCGAACACGTACCCTGACGTCGACAACTTCGTCGTCACGGACTACACGCGGAACCCCGTCCTCGCGAAGCTCCTGCTCCTCGCGGTCTACACGTTCGCCTACCCGCTCTACTTCCTCGGCTGCATGGCGCGGTACGTGAAGCGGCTGTCGTCGCTCCAGCGCGTCAGGATGAACCTGGAGCTCCTCGGCTTCTACGGCCTCATGGCCTTCTTCTTCTGGGTCATGCCGTGGCAGGTGTTCTTCTTCTTCTACGTCCTGCCGTTCGTCTTCGGCGCGATCCTCGCCAGCGCGACCTCGATGATCGAGCACTACGAGATGCTCCCGGGGGAGGACGCGTACAGCTCGCGCACCTACGGGACCCGGGCGCACGTCACGAATTTCCTCTGGAACAACGTCACGTACCACAACGAGCACCACAAGTTCCCGGGGATCCCGTTCTACAACCTGCGCAGCTTCCACGTGGCGGCGTATCCCCACTACGATGAGCGGGTGAAGTCCGCCTGCCACCCGTCGATCGTCGGCATCGCCTTCGCGCTGTACGGCCGTATCCTGAGGCTCGATATCGCGAAGCTCGACGAGCGGTACCGCGACATCAACAAGGACGCCGAGCGGCAGAAGATGATGGCGCTGAACGGGATCCAGCCCGGCGTGACCGCCTGAGCCGGGCTCGGAGCGGCTCTCAGTCCGCGGCGAAGCAGTAGAACCGGCCGGCGCCGCCCACCGCCACGAGCTGCTGCTGGCTGCAGCCGGCGGGAGCGTGCACGGAGTTCCACGAGTTGTAGGGGGGTGCGCCGTTCATGCCCGGACCGAGGCCGTCGGCGTGCCCCACCTGCGGCCCGGGCGTGGCGGTGGACGACGTCCAGTCGTTGCACGTGTCGGCCAGGGCCGTGCCGTCCGCTGCCGAGCCGGTGAGCACGTCGTGCTCGTTGGGCGTGGGAGAGCCCGCCCACTGACCATTGATGGGCTTGCCCTGATGATCGACGAAGAGGTCCACGTTGCCCCCGGGCAGCGCGTGCAGCTCCGCGAGCGTGGCGGCCACCGTGACGCCCTTGGCGTTGACCCAGGGCCCCTGCCCGATGCGATCACGAGCATCCTCCGTGCTCGTGCTCAGGTACGCGCGCCACGTGCGGCTGCCGGCGCCCACCTCGGCTGCCAGCGCCTGGCAAGTCGCGTCCGCGCCGGCGATCCCTCCCAGATCACCCCCGCTGTCGCTCGGGGTGGACACGAAGAAGCCCAGCGCTGTGCCGCCCGGGTCCCCGCCGGACCCGGCATCGGGCCCGCCTGCTGCCCCGGTGCCGCCCTCGCCTGCGCCACCCGATCCGCCCGTCGCACCAGCCCCGCCTCCTCCGACGCCCGAGCTCCCCGACGCGCCGCTGCCCCCGGCACCGCTGGTCGAAGCGCCGCTGGTCGAAGCGCTGCTGCTGGCCGGGTCCCCGTTCGTACCGCTCGAACCGGATTCATCCGAACATGCCGCAAAGGTCGCGAGGAAGGCAGCGGAGAGGACGAAGTAGAACTTGTGCACTGGATAGCTCCTAAGTGGGCGCATGGTGGCACCATACCGACAGCTGGCCCCTCTCCGCAACCCTCGGATCTCGCCGTCCTGGCGCTCGCCGTGCGAGCACAAATAGGAGGCCTGCACGAGGTCTGCGCGAGCGGCCGTCCGAACGGCGAGCTGAACCGCCTCGGCTACGATCGCGAGGGTCGCCTCGTGCGGGCCGAGAGCGCGCGTGGAGACGCCGACCTCATGTGTTACGACACCACGGACAAGCTCCCGGGGATCCCGTTCTACAACCTGCGCAGCTTCCACGTGGCGGCGTATCCCGACGACGCAGCGCCTTGCCCGGCGCCCCCGCCTCGGCGCAGATCGCCAGAAGCCTGCGCGCTCGTACGACTTGGACGGCATCAAGGGCTATCGTGCCGGCGTGGAGACCGAAACCTCGGGTCGTTCACGAGCGCCACGATTCCGCTTGCCCCGAACTATGATGCTTCGTTAACCTTCCCGGCTGTTCCATGTGGGAGGGAAAGGCATGAGTCAGTCAAGAAGCCATCTCGTGCTCGTGCCCGGCTTTGCCGGCTTTGATATCCTGGGCTCGGTCATCTATTACTGCGGCGTCACCGAGGTCCTCCGGAAGACGGACACCGGGCCCTATCTGGGCCCGCTCTCGGTGCACTGCTTCCCGAACCTGCCCACGGCGAGCGTGGACACCCGCGCGCAGGGGCTCCTCCGCTGGCTCGCGGATCGGTTCAGGCAGGGGGTGTTCCACGAGAACGCCGGCCGTGGCCAGCGGGACAGCCTCCATCTCGTGGGCCACTCGACCGGCGGCAGGGATATCAAGACGCTCATGCTCCTGCTCCTCTCCGCGAGCGAGCGGCACGAGCGGGTCTACGGCGTCCCGGCGGAGAGCATCCTCGAGAGCATCTGCTCGATCCAGTTCCTCTCGACGCCGCACCGCGGGACGAACCTCGCCCACTATTTCCGTCGGAGGAGGCCGCTCGTCACGGGCGCGGCCGCGCTCCTCCACCTGTGGCTCCGCGCGGCTCGCCCGAGGGACGCGAGCGCCGTGGCCCGCCACATCAGGACGCTCCTGCGGACGCTCGGCTACTCGGACGGCATCTTCCGCGCCGCCCTCGACACGCTCGAACGCTTCCACGCCACGGAGTGCGACGGCCTCGCCAGGGCCGAGGCGCGCGGTGAGTACTACAACGTGCTCCGCTGGCTGCTGCACGTCGCAGAGGACGCCGACGTGTTCGGGGATCTCGATCCGCTGTCGTCTGCAGGCCAAGGCCAGCTCGCGGCGGGCCAGCCCGTGAGCGGCGTCGGCGCCTGGCCGCGCGATCTCGTGGGCTGCATCGAGAGCGCGAGACAGGCGGGGAGAGCCAGCCAGCTCGGGGCGGAGGTCGAGGAGGACCTGAGCAGGTACTACAAGCGGAGGGGCGTCGCGCTCCGGTCGATCGTCACCCGGGCGAAGCTCGATCCCGGCGGGGCGTTCCTCGGCGCCTTTGGCATCTTTTACGGCATCACGGCCAACATCACGAATCCGGAGGTGGTCACGGCCCTCGGACCGCCCTGCGCCGTCCCCCGGCTCGACGACCCGACCCGGCTCGAGCCGCTCGCGCCGGCGATGAACGACGGGATCGTCAACTGTGTATCGATGGTCTATCCGGACGCGTCGCAGAGCTTCCTTGTCGACGCCGATCACGCCGACGTCATGGGCCACTATCGATTCATCAGCCCGGAGGACGGCGACGGGACCGACCCGAACTACGGCGGCTACGACCTCTTCCAGTCCCGATCCAGCTTCGATCAGAGCCAGTTCGACATGCTCTGGACGAGCATCTGGAGCTTCGCCATGGGGAGCGACAAGTGCGCAGGCGCGGCCCAGCGCAGGCCGGCCGCCTCGCCGGAGGCGCCCGCGGGCGCTCAGGCCGTGAGCCATTTCCGCGCCGAGCCGCCTGAATCCGAGGGCGGGGCGGAGTGACGCCGCCTCGGGGCGGGGGATGACACGCTCGTCCTGCCCGACAGGCGCCCTCGCCGCCCAATCAGAGGAACGGGAAGGCGTGCGCCGCGGCGGCCTTCGCGCCCGACGCGAGCGGCTCGCCGCGCGCGATCGCCGCGCGATCGAAATTCGGGTCGAGCAGCCGCTCGATGCTCTCCCGCACCGCCTTCGCGTCGCGAACCGCCCGGCGAGCTGGCGGCGTCGGCGTTAGGTCTGCGCACACGAGGAGGGCGACGCGCTCCGACGCGCCTGATCTCGCGGTCGCTGCCTCGCCGGGCCGGATCGCCAGCTTGCCGCGGAGAACGCGGTAGCTATGGATGCTTCCAGCGCTCACCGAGCGCTGGAGGGAGCGCTCATGTCCACGGCCGGTTCCATCCTCGTCACGGGCGCCGCGGGCCGCATCGGCGGCGTGGGTCGCACCATCGTGGAGCTGCTGCGCCGGCGCGATCTGCCGGTGCGAGCGCTCGTCCACCGCGAGGACGAGCGCGTCGCGCCGCTGCGAGCGACCGGCGCGGACATCGTCATCGGCGATCTCACCCGCGCCGCCGACGTCGCGCGCGCTCTCGAGGGCTGCCGGCGCATGTACTTCGGCATGAGCGTGTCCACGCGTTACCTGGAGGCGACGGTCCTCGCCGCGGCCGTCGCGCGGGCGCGCGGCGACCTCGAGGTGCTGGTGAACATCTCACAGATGACCGTCTCGCAGATGAGCCTGACCCATATGACGGATTCTGCCCAGCAGCGCCAGCACTGGCTCGCCGAGCAGGTGTTGAGCTGGTCAGGCCTACCCGTCGTGGAGGTGAGGCCCACGGTCTTCCTCGAGAACCCCTTCTTCTCGACCTGGGCCGCCGAGTCGATCGCCGCGGACGCCACGATCCGGCTCCCCTTCGGGGCGGGGCGAACCTCGCCGATCGCCGCGCGCGACGTGGCAGAGGTCGTGGCCACCATCCTGGCGAGCCCCACGGCGCACGTCGGCAAGGTATACGAGCTGACCGGGCCGCGATCGCTGGACATGAAGGCCATGGCGGCAGAGTACGGAGATGCGCTCCATCGCACCGTCAACTATGTCGACGTCCCGTTCGAAGCGTGGCGCGATCAAGAGCTGCGGAGTCGGGGCTTGCCCGATCACCTCTTCGAGCACCTCGCGACCATGGCCCGCCTCCACGCCGACAATCGGTACGATCGCCTCACCCACGACGTCGAGGCGATCCTCGGGCGGCCCGCGTCGACCGTGCGCGATTTCGTCGCCCAGCGCCCCGATCTGTTCGCTTGATGGTTTCTCCCGCGAAACGGTGGAGCCGTCCGCCGCCGCGCCGCCCTGAGTCGTGCTCCCATTCCTTGGAGCTCCAGCTCCATCCCGCGCGAGTAGAACACGCGCCCCCCGACTGCGGCGCGCTGTACACGAACTCGACGGCGCGCGTCGCCGGGGCCGATGGATGACCGATGTAGGAAGTACGCAAGCGCTGGCGAAGCCGTTCTGCGGGGGCCGCGTCTGTCCGGGGTTCCGGATGCGGAGCAGCTCGGATGCGGAGCAGCTGCTGCTCCGGCGGGACGGGGTCCGGTCGCAGGCAGGTAGCTGAGCTATCCCGCACAACCGGATCCGGTGCCGGAGGCAAGCTCGGCTGCCCTGGCACGACCGGATCCGATGCCGGAGGCAAGCTCGGCTGCCCCAGGGCGACCGGATCCGGTTGCCGCGAGGCTGCCAGCTGCCCTGGCACAACCGGATCCGGTTGCCGCGAGGCTGCCAGCTGCCCTGGCACGACCGGATCCGGTTGCCGCGAGGCTGCCAGCTGCCCTGGCACGACCGGATCCGGTTGCCGCGAGGCTGCCAGCTGCCCTGGCACAACCGGATCCGGTTGCCGCGAGGCTGCCAGCTGCCTCGGCGCGAGCCGATCCCTGGGATGGCGCGACAGGCGGCTCCTGCGGATCTCCGGTCGCCGCCGCGCACCTCGCGCGGCCGGCCTCAGCCGCTCCCTACTGCCCGCCGGGGACGCAGATCGCCGTCGCCGAGCCGGCGCCCATGCACGAGAAGCCCGCCGCACAGTCGGTGTTCGCGGCGCAGGGGAAGGCACACTTGCCCAGGGCCGTGTTGCACTTGTGTGTGCCGCAGACCATGTCGTTCGTACACGGGAGCGCGAGCGGGCTCGGCTGCGCCGTCGTCGTCGGGGCGGGCGCGCCCGGCTGCTGGTACTGCCCAGGCTGCTGATATTGCCCGGGCTGCTGGTACTGGCCGGGCTGCTGGTACTGCCCAGGCTGCTGGTACTGCCCAGGCTGCTGATATTGCCCGGGCTGCTGGTAGCCAGGCTGCTGGTAGCCAGGCTGCTGGTTGTAGGCGTTCTGCTGCTGGGTCGACGGATCCTCGGCCTCGCTGCCCCGGCACGCGGAGGACAGGAGCCCGAGGCCCCCGAGAGCAAGGACGACCGCCGCAGCCGAGCGCGCGCTGGTGAACCACATGGATCGCTTCATCAAGGTCTCCCGCAGATGCGGGGCTTTCCCCCGCGTAGGCAACGGGCCGGGTCGACCCGCCGCTGAGATCTGAGCCCTGGCCCCCCGGAGGAGCAACCGCAGGCCCTTCGCCGGCGAGCGCCGCGCCGCGGGCCCGCTGGAGGCGAGCGTACCCCCGGTCGGCGGCCACGCGCCCCTCAAAATGAAGGCGCCACCGCGCGCTCACCGCGGAGCCGCATCCTTGCAGCAACGAAACCCTTGCTCGTACCCGTAATCCTCTTCCTTGTGGAACCCCACCGTCGGGCGACAGCGGCCGCGCATCGGGCCCCACCAGCCGCCCTTGAGCCCGCTCCGGTCCGGCGACTTGCGGCCCGGCCGCACGACCCACTCGTTGATGTTGCCGTTGAGATCGTAGGCGCCGAACGGCGACACGCACGCCGGCATCGAGCCGGCAGGGACGCGCTGATCGAGCCGCTCGAGCTCCGCCTTGCACTCGGGGTGCCGCATGCACCGCTCGTAGCGGTAGAGCGTCAGCTGGCGCTGGCGGAAGGGCCGGTCGATGTTGCACTTCGTCGCGTCGCGCGCGAACCCGTACGTGTACGGGAGCATCTCCTCGCCCTCGCAGGCGAAGTTGAACTCGTCCTCGGTGCAGAGGCGCTTGCCCGCGCCCTCGCACGCCTTGGCGGCCTCGCGCCACGAGACGAGCAGCGCGGGGAGCTCGCCCTTCTCGTTGGGCCACTCGTACCGGTCGACGCAGTAGCGCATCGGCGAGCGCTTCTTCGAGAGGCACGCCGTCGGCTGCCTGTACTCGAGGCAGCGCTCGCTGACGCTCGTCGAGCCCTCCGTCTCGCCGTAAGGGTTCGTCCGCCTCGCCTGGTCCTTCAGGAACTCCTTGTGGTGCTCCAGGCAGATCTGCTGGACCAGGGGGCAGTAGTCGCCGTCGACGAGGACCATGTCGTCCGGGCACCCCTCGGAGCTGCCAGGCAGCCCGGCGTCCGACGAGCCGCCGTCGGGCGGCGGCTCCGCTGTCGCGCCATCCGGGGCCGCCGCGGCGTCGGGCAGCTCCGTGGCGGCGTCGGGCAGCTCCGCGGCGGCGTCGTCAGGTGGCGCAGGCTCGGCGTCCGCCGCTGCGCCGGCGCTCGCGGGGACCGCGGCGTCGGTCGGGGCGGGCTCGCGGCGATCGCAGGCGAGGAGCGCGGCCGCGAGGCTCCACAGCAAGGCGAGGCACCCCGCGCTGGGCCGGCGCACGGCCCCGCGCCGTCGACGAGGAGCAGCCGGCGGCGCGGCGCGACGGGGGCCCCGGCTCATCGGCCGGGGGCGGGGATGACCTTGAGCGGCACGCGGGTGCCGCCGCGATCCACCTCGATCTCGACCTCGCGGCCCGGCTCGAGATCGCCGAGCGCGAACATGAAGTCGTGGATGTTCGTGACCGCGTGGGCGCCGATGCGCACGATCACGTCCCCCGCCTGCATCCCGGCGCGGGAGGCCGGCGCGTCGGGCCGCACGCCCGTGAGCTTCACGCCGGGCCCCTGGTACACGTAGTCCGGCAGCGTGCCGAGCGACGCCCGGAAGCCGCCGCGCCCGCCGCGGTGAGGATCGGCGGGCGGATCGGTGAAGGCCATCCGCGCGTCGCGCTGCGACAGGGCGAGCGCCATCCGCGCCGCGAGCACCGCGCAGCGCGAGACGCCCGCGGCGTTGATCTTGTCCGCCGTGTCGCTCGGCCGGTGGTAGTCCTCGTGGGCGCCCGTGAACAGGAAGGCGACCGGGACGCGCGACGCGGTGAACGACGTGTGATCGCTCGCGCCGAACCCCTCGGCGCCGAACTCGAGCGCGAGGCCGAGCCCGCGGGCGGCGTCGTCCACGATCGGCTTCCAGTCGGGCGAGGTGCCGAGGCCGTCGACGAGGAGCTTGTCGTTCTGCATCCGGCCCACCATGTCCGCGTTGATCATGGCCACGACGGGCTTGATCCCCCCGAGCGGCGCCGGCGGGTGATCGACGAAGTGGCGCGAGCCGATGGTGCCGATCTCCTCGGCGCCGAACGCGATGAACAGCAGGTTGCGGTCCGGCCGCGCGGGGAGCGAGGCGAACCGCCGCGCCACCTCCAGGAGCATCGCGGTCCCCGAGGCGTTGTCGTCGGCGCCCGGGTGCACCGCGTGCACGCCGGGCGCGCGCGAGTACGCGTTGCCCCCGTGACCGAGGTGATCGTAGTGCGCCCCGACGACGACGTACTCGCCGGCGTGAGGGGAGCCGTCCCGCGCCGGGAGCAGGCCGATCACGTTCGACGCCGGCGCCGTTCGCGGGGTGACCTGGGTCGTGATCTCGACGGTGATGCCGTCGAGCGGCTTCGGCGCAGGGGCCTTCGCGGCGGCCTGCTTCGCGGCCGCGGGCTTCGCCGGCGGCGCGAGCCCGGCCGTCGGGAAGAGCGCCCGGGCCGCGGAGCGCGTGATCATCACGGCCGGGATGCCCATGCTCGCGGCATCGTCCGGCACCCGCGGGAGCTCGTCGCCCGCCGCGACAAGGATCACGCCGGCGGCCTTGTGCTCGCGGGCGGTGCGGAGCTTGTAGCGGACGCTGCCGAAGTCGCGGAGCGCGTCCGCCGGCCGCGGAGACGGCGCGTGATGCGGATCCGCGTGCGCGGCTGCGCCGTGCGGGCCCGCGTGCGCCGCGCCGGCCTGCGCGGTCCCCGCGTGCGCCGCGCCGGCCTGCGCGGTCCCCGCGTGCGCCGCGCCGGCCTTCGCGGGCCCCGCGTGCGCCGTCGCCTCCGCGCCGCCGCCCAGCGTGGGCACGCCGTCGAGCACGATCGCGATCTTCCCCTCGATGTCGCGGCCGCCGTAGTCGTCCCAGGAGAGCGCCGCCGCGGTCACGCCATGGCCCACGAGCACCGCGGCCCCCGTGACCGTGCCGCTCGCGCTCCCGTCGGCCGTGACCAGCTTGCCGGCCTCGACGCTCTGCTTCCGGCCCGCGCGCTGCACCGCGAGCGCCGCCGGCGCCACGTCGGCGCCCACCCGCGCGTCGAACACCTGCCGGTACGCCTTCGCGTCGCTCCCCTGCCCGCCCAGCGGCGAGATCTTGAGCTCGGCGAACCGGCGCGCGATGAAATCGGCCGCGAGCTCGGCCCCCGGCTCGCCCGTACCGCGCCCCGCGAGCTCGGGCGACGCGAGGTACGCGACGTCCGCCTTGATCCGCGCCTCCGCGGCGGGGTCGAGGTCGATCGAGGCCGGCGCCGAGGGCGCCACGGCGGCGGCCGACGGCGAGGCCGGCGGCGCGCTCGCCCCGCGGGGCGGCACGGCCGGCGGCGCGCAGGCCGCGAGCGCGGCGAGCAGGCCCGCGACGAAGCCGCAACGGAGCCCCACCGCGCGCGTCGGACGGGCCGAGGCGCGCTCGGCGCTCACCACGGCGCGGCCTTCTGCGCCGCGCGGACCAGCTCGAGCGCGCGGCGGCCGATGTACTCCTCCACGTCGGCGGGCGCGATGTGGCGGTCCTTCGCGAAGTCGAACTCGCGCGGCTTGCCGTCGCCGAAGGTCACCCGGACGATCGCGGAGTCGCGCAGGAGCTCCAGCGCCAGGCTGAACTCGCCGAACGCGATCCGGTGCTTGTCCGGCTCCTGCGAGAGCACGACGGGCTGCCCCTTCTCCTGCAGCTTTTCGTGCGCGAACTTCAGCGACTCGGCCCCATGCGACACGGCCGACTCCGCGGCCGCGAGCGCCTCGGCGACCCGCTTCTTGTGCCGCGCGAGCTCTTCCGCCTCGCGCTCCGCCTTCGATTTCACGGCTTCGATGAGCTCATCACGCCAGGTAGCCACGATGCACCTCGGCGCGAACACTCTTCCGAAACGTGCGTTTTGTCCAGCCCGACACGCGCCGGACACCCGGCGCTCCGGCCAGCCCGATGCGCGCTGGACATCGCCTCGGCCGCGCAGCCCGAACAAAAACAGGGAAGCCCGGGATCCCCGGGGAGGACGACCTCCCTCGAGAGCTCCCGGGCCTCCTGCCCCCGGATCGCGCGGCCGAGCGCGGCGCGGCCGCGCGCCGGGCTGCGCGCGCTACTGCACGCCGGCGCCCCCGGCCTTTGTGGCCGGGGCGAGCGCGCTCAGGTCCTCGGCCACGGTGGCCTTCGGGTTCATGAGCTCGTGGAACGCGCGCTTCGCGAGCGCGCCGGTCTCGCCCTGCTCGTGCCGCAGGGCCATGAGCACGCCCTTCTCCTTCATGAACTTGAGCGTCTCGATCGCGCCCTTCTTCTGCCCGCCGTCGCCGCTCTTGGCCGCCTGGTAGAGCCGGTAGCGCAGCACGACGCGGGTCTCGGAGTGCGGGCCGTTGTCGTACTTCAGGTTGTCGAACTGGGCCTGCAGCCGCTGCCGCGCCCACTCCTGCGGCGCCTCGGCGACCTTCACCCGCGTGATCGCCTCGGCGTTCGCGACGTACCGGTAGAGGTTGCCGCGCTTGAAGTCCTCGTCCGACCAGTAGCCGAACGCGCGGTAGTAGTGGTCCTTGAGGTCGTCGAGCGCCGCCTTGTCGAAGTCGGCGTACATCGCGACCGTCCGCGCCGCGGTGTCGCTCGTGCCGCCGAGGATGAGCGCGAGCGCCGCGGCGTTCCGGACCTCGACGTCCTTCAGCTTCTCGAAGAGCTGCCCCTGCACCGCCTCGTCGAAGCCGCCGATGCCGATGGCGCGCGCGATGGCCATGCGCACCCCGGGATCGACGTCGGCCACGAGCAGCGGGACGAGCTCGCCGGCCGCGCTCGGCACCGGGCGGAGCGCGAGCGACGACGCGTAGCAGGCGCCGATGAGCTGCTTGCGCGGCTCCTTCTGGCTCGCGAACTCCTTCGCCTTCTTCGCCACCTCGATCATCGCCTTGTCGTCGGCGCACCAGGCGAGCGCCTCGCACGCGGCCTGGCGGGCCTCCTCGTGCCACATCTCGTCCTCGATGAGCTTCGTCAGCGGCTCGACGGCGCGCGGGTCGCCCCACTCGGCGAGCCCCTGCGACGCGCCGTAGGCGACCGCGCGGAGCGCCATCCCCATCATCGCGAGCCCCGCGCCCTGGAGCCCGTCCTGGGTGATGTCCATCTTCGGGTCCTTCTTCCGGTTGAACTGATCGAGCAGCCGCGGGTAGGAGGGCTCGTCCTTCATGCGCCCGACGTACCGGAGCGCGCTCTGCGCGGTCTCGAACGCCGCCGGGAACGGCGGCTGCTGCCCCTCCTTGGGGAGCGGATCCGTCGGGAAGGCCCAGTCGCGCATGTCCTTCAGGATCTTCTCGGAGCGGATCGTGGCGAGGAAGCGCAGGCCGTTCGCGTGCGGCTGCGGGCGATCCTTGAGCCACAGGATGATCGGCGCCTCGGCCGCGGCCTTGAGCTCGGCGCTCTTGTCGGCGTGGACCGTGGCGAGGTCGGCGAGCATGCGGGCGCCGACGACGCGCGGCAGGTCGGTGCGCGACAGGTGCCCGCCCTCGTCCGCCTCCCAGAACTTCTCGAGCTTGTAGAGCTTGAGCGGGTCGGCCAGCATCCGCTCGCCGATGTACCTGGCGCCGCGGATGTCGCCGACCTCGGCGAGCCGCGTCCCCGCCTCGCCCTGCCAGTGCAGCGGCGGCTTCTTGGCCTCGATCCACTTCACGAGCGGATCGGCCGAGCGCGGATCGGCGAGCTCGCGCAGCATCTCCATGATCTGCTTCGTCTGGAACCAGGTCGTCTCCTCGGGGTCCGTCTTCACGCTCTCGAGGGCGAGGACGAGCCCCTCGCCGCCGATGCCGTCGCGCAGCGCCTCGAGGAAGCGCTGGCGGCTGTCCTTGTCGGCGTTCGACAGCGCCTCGAGGAGCGGGGCGCGCGCCGTCTCGTCGCCGATCCGCCCGAGGCCGTTCGCGGCCTCGCGCGCGACCTCGACGTCCTTGTCCTTCACGAGCGAGATCAGCGCGCTCGTCCACTTGGACTCGGCGTTGCGCGACAGGACCGTCGCGACGAGCTGCCGCACCGACGGGCTCTCGTCGGTCGCGAGCTTCGCGAGCTCCTCGAGCGACACGAGGCCGGCGAGCTTCTCGGGATCGAAGGCCATGCCGCCGCCGAGCCGCTCGACCTTCGAGAGGAACCCCTTCCGGTACTGGTCCATCGCGTCCTTGAACGCGGCCGGCTCCTTCAGCTCGATGAGGGACCAGACGATCTGGGGCCGGTCGCTCTCGTCGGCGGCCTTGAGCGCCTCGAGCAGCGCGGGCTTGGCGCTGTCGGCCTTGGGCGAGCCGTAGTAGGCGAGCACCTGCGCGGCGACGCCCTTCACGCGGTGGTCCGGGAGCGAGAGCGTCTTCGTCGCGAGCGTGATGCCCTCGGGGTCGCCGGCCCACGCGAGCTGCATGAGCGCCTCCTGCTGGAGCGACGGCTCGGCGTTCGAGGCGGCCCACGTGCGCCAGAGGGGCAGCTGGTCGTTCTTCGGCAGGACGAAGATGTTCTTCTTCTCCTTGGCGATGGCGTCGACCGTCATCCTCTGGCTCTCCTGCTTGACGCCGAACCAGATGGCGCCCGCGGCGCCGAGCGCGAGGAGGAGGCCGACCACGATCGACGCCGGGCTGAACCGGCCGCGCTTGAAGTTGCCGTCGTCCGCGAAGCCGCCGCCGCCGCCACCGCCGCCGGGCGCCGGCGGAGCTCCGGGCAGATCGCTGTCATCGGGGGGCCACTTGGCCGCCCATTTGACCGGAAGGAGCCCGGGCGGTGGGCGCCGTCCGCGCGGCCCCGTGGGATTTTCTCGTGAAAGATTCGGACGATCCAGCATGGTTCCTCCAGCGCGCGGGCGACGACGTGACCCGAACGGCGGTGGCAGCGCGCGGCGAGCCGCGCTGCGCTCCCGACCCCACCGGCGGCGGCGGCGGCGTCGCGCGGCGGGCCGCGCTGCGCCTCCGACCCCGGGCCGGGCACGAAGCGCCCGGCCGGTCGAGGCGCCGGACCGTACCAGAGGCGCTCGGGCGTAGGCCCAAAGATTTGCTATGAAGCCGAGGCCCCCGTATGGCCGAACCCGAGTTCAATTCCGGTAAGATTCTCTACCCTGCAGTCGCGGTGCTCATCGCCCTGAGCGCGCTCTTCGGCCTTGCGATCCTGCCGCGGCTGTCGCCCGGGGTCGGGGGCATGGTCGGCGCGGCGGCCCCCGACGTGACGCTGCCGGTCGCGGCCAACGGCGACCCCGGCGCGCGCATGCAGCTCGCCGAGCTCAAGGGCCAGCCGGTGATCCTCGATTTCTGGGCCACCTGGTGCGGGCCCTGCGCGGTCCAGGCGCCGATCCTCGACCGGATTGCGCGCCGGTACGAGAAGAGGGGGCTCGTGGTGCTCGGCGTCAACGTGGATGACCCGCCCCACGTGGCCAGCGAATACGCCCTCAAGAAGGGCCTCTCGTATCCGATCCTCATCGACGACGCGAAGGAAGCGTCGGTCCGTTACGGGGTGGACAAGCTGCCGAGCCTCGTGGTGATCGACCGGCAGGGGAACGTCGCGGCGTACCTGACCGGCGTCGTCGACGAGGCGAGCCTCTCCGAGATCGTCGCTGCGACCCTCTGACCTCGCCCACGTGACACAGCGCTCCCGTCCCCTGCGCCTCGCGCTCGCGGCGCTCGCCGCGGCCATGCCGGCCTGCTCCCGCGGCGACGCCGATCGCGGCCGCGGCGACGCCGCCGCGCCGCCCGCGGCGAGCCCCTCCGCGCCCGCGACGGGCCCCGCGGCCTCCGCTGGCCCTGCGGGCCCCGCGGCCTCCGCTGGCCCTGCGGCCTCGGGCTCAGCCGGCGCGCCTCCGGCCGGTGGCGAGGCCGGCGCTCCTCCGGCGGACGGCGGCTCGGCGCCGCCGGCCGGGGATCCGATGGCGACGCACTACGAGGAGCGCGAGGATCTGGTGCGGCTCTTCTCGCTGAAGGAGCTCACGGCGCGCGAGCGCAGGTTCAAGAACCCCGAGCTCTTCCTGGAGAAGAACTTCGGCTCCGGCGGGCCGTCGCGCATCAACCAGGGCAACAGGGCGCTCGCGCGGCACACGCGCTCGAAGGAGCAGTGTCTCGAGGGGCTCCGCGGCGTCGTCCTCCAGACGGAGGAGCAGCGCGCGCGCTGCGGCGGCCACGAGAACATGGTGCCCGTCTTCAAGCACGCGCGCGGGAAGCCGAGGCCGGCCGAGTTCTGCATCGACATCTTCGAGTTCCCCAACAAGCCGTGCGAGCTGCCGATGGTGTGGGCGGGCCCGACGCAGGCGGCGGCCGTGTGCAGCCTGCAGGGCAAGCGCCTCTGCACCGAGGACGAGTGGAGCCTCGCGTGCCGCGGCGACCCGGAGGGCGGCCAGCCGAGGACGTACGCCTACGGCGACGAGCTCGATCTCACCGTCTGCCACACGCAGGCGCGGCAGCGCGACATCGACGGCAAGCCCTGCGACGCCGACACGGCGCGCTCCGCCTACGAGACCTGCGCGACCGACACCGAGCCGGCGGGCGCTCACCCGGCGTGCCGCTCCCGGTTCGGGGTCTTCGATCAGCACGGCAACGTGGCCGAGATCATGACCCGCCGCGACCGGGACGACGGCAAGCAGTACAGCCAGCTCAAGGGGAGCGCCTGGTTCTACGTCGAGGTCGCCCGCGCGCACGACGCGCCCCGGCCGAAGGGCCGGGAGACGTACCCCGACCACTGCTCCTACAGCCCACGCTGGCACGTGGAGCCGATGGAGAACGCGTGGCACGTGAATTACCACCTCGGGTTCAGGTGCTGTAAGACCGCCCGCTGACGTATCCGGGTCGCCGGTGCGCGGGGCGCGGAGGTCCCGTGTTACGCTTGCCCCTCGATGCAAGCGCTGGCTCAGCGTGCGCGGGTCACGGGAGGCACGTCCGGTGAGAGCCGCTGGGAGCTCGCGACCCGGCCCCCGGCGGCGCGGCTCCGCCCCTACATCCGCGACTACAGCGGCTACACGGAGGAGGCGCCCGGGCCGCTGCGGCGGGTCGAGTTCCCGGTGCCGCAGGTCGTCGTCATCATCGAGTTCGGACCGCCGATTCGCGTGTTCGACGCCGGGGCCGACGGCCGCCACGCCCTGTACCCGGGCGGCTTCGTCGCCGGGCTCGGCGACACCTTCACGCTGACCGAGCACGACGGGTTCCAGCGCGGGCTCCAGGTGAACCTCACGCCCATCGGGGCGCGGCTCTTCTTCGGCGTGCCGATGGCGGAGCTCACCGGGCGCGTGGTCTCGGCCCGCGATCTCCTGCCCAGAAAGCACGGCCGCCTGGCGGAGCGCCTCGAGGAGCTCCCCACCTGGGACGAGCGCTTCGACCTGATCGAGCGCGCGCTCGGCGAGCGCGTCGACGAGGCGCGGCACGAGCTCGGCGTTGTGCCGTGGGCGGTGCGGCGGATCGAGGAGCGCGGGGGCGCGGTCGACATGCGGGCGCTCGCGCGCGAGCTCGGCTACAGCCAGAAGCACGTGATCGACCTGTTCCGCGAGAACGTCGGCGTCCCCCCCAAGCTCCTCGCCCGCCTCGTGCGCTTCGACCGGCTGGTGCAGCACCTCAAGGCGGGCGCCTCGGGGACCTGGGCGGAGCTCGCGCAGCGGTTCGGCTACTACGACCAGGCGCACCTCGCGCGCGACGTGAAGCAGTTCACCGGGACGACCCCGACCCGGGCCCGCGCCGCGCTGATCGACCTCACCGGCATGAGCCCCTGAGCCCTCGTCGCGGCGGCCTCGCGCGTCCAGCGGCCGCCCAGCCCTGACCGCACTTCATGCGGCCAGAACGAGCTAGTGCGAGCGGCAAATCCGCACTCCGAAATACGTGGGTCCCCACGCAACCGTGCCCGGTTCGAGCTCCGGCGGCGCCAGATCCGAGAACGCGACGTCCGCACACACGAGCCAGATCGACGGTGACCTCTCGGCCGTGAGCTGGCGCGCAACCGCAGAGATCTCGATCAGGTTGTGCATCGGAAACACGCCGGCCGCGAGCGGGGCCTCCTCCTGATCGAACGGCAGCCGCACCAGGTACACGTCCTTGACCCCCCACGGCACCTCCGAGCGCGCCACCTCCGCGCCGGCCGCGATAGCCCCGCCACGTTCGTCGCTCGCAAGCCGCGCACAGAGCCACGCGATCACAGCGTCTTTTCGTGGGTCGACCTCCAAACGCAGCTCCGATCGCGATAGGACCGGAGCATCGTGAAGTCTGCCCTCCGTCGCGACCCGCGTCTCCTCCGCGAGCTCGACGAGCGCGACACCCCGGTCCGTGGGCGTGCGGCGGCGCAGGGCGGCAGCAGCGGCGGCGCGCACGCGCGCGTCGCTGTCGCGCAGGCGCGCCCGGGCGAGATCGACGGCGCTCGCGTCGTCGCCGAGGAGCTCCAGCGCTGCGGCGCGGAGCGCGGGGCTGGGATCGTCAATCCGGGCGATGACCGCGGCGCGGTGCTGACCCTGGGCCCAGAGGAGCCTCGCGGCCGGGAGCCTCAGCGCATCGAGTTCCTGGACGTCGTCCAGCATCCCGAGGAGGGTATCCACGGGCGCGTCCGTGGGTGCCAGCGACTCCAGCGCGACCCGGGTCACCTCGGCGGCGTAGTCGCCTCGCTCCACGAGGGCGCGCAGCCGGCCCGCCAGCTCCGGCCGGCCGGCGATCGCCCGCGCCGCCCCGAGCTGCGCCGGATCCCCGTCCATGTCCGAGGGCTCGTCCAGCGTGGCGGCGATCCGCTCCACGGAGCCCGCGTCTCGCGCGAGCGCCGTGATCGCCGCGGCGCGAACCGCGGCGGCGGGCTCGTCGAGGAGCTCCCGGATGCGCGGCGCCGCCGCCTCGTCCCCGGCCAGCGCCTCCGCCGCCGCGGCGCGCACGGCGCCGTCGCCGTCCCCGAGCCGTCGCAGGAGCACTTCCCGCGCTTCCGCCGTCCCGGCGACGGCCCTCACCGCAACCGCACGCCACCACGGGTCTGGATCGTCGAGCCGGCGCACGATCGCCTCATCCCGGGCGTCGCCGAGCGCGCTGGCCGCATCGGCCCGGACAAGCACGTCGGGGTCGTCGAGCAGCGCGCGCACCCCCGCGACCGAGGAGGGATCCCGGGCCAGGTCGCGCAGCCTGCGCCGCCGCTCCACGCGCCGGGCCGGACGGAGGCGCGTGCGCAGCAGCGGGAGCGACTCCGGCTCGTCGCGCAGCGCCTGCATCGCGGCTGGTCCAACCGGGGAGCGCGCATCGATGTGCCGCCGGAGCAGCGAAAGCGCCGGCGGGTATCGACCGAGGACCTCGATGGCGGCCCGGCGGACGTGGGGATCCGGATCTTCAAGGCAGGGCATGACGCTGTCGAACAGCGCATCCTGACGCGCGAGGCTGCTCACGGCGCGCGCCCGCACGAACGGCGCGGCGTCCTCGAGCAGGGCCCGACGCGCCCCGACGGACGCCGCGTCGTCCCGCAGAGCGGACGCGGCCACCCCGCGGAGCGTCGGGCTCGGATCGGACAGCAGCGCTCGGACCATCGCCTCCTCGCCGGCGCGCAGGGTCTCCACGATCGCCACGCGCACCGACGTGCGCTCGCTCGCGTCCGCGAGCCGGCCTGCCCTCACCTGCGCCGCCACCGCATCGAAGCCGAGCACGGACACCGCTGCCGCCCGGACGAGCGGCGACGGATCGCGGGCCAGGTCGAGCAGCGCGCTCGCCGCCTCCGGATCGCGACGCAGCGCCCGCGCTGCCGACGCGCGAACCAGGGCGGCCTCGTGCGCGAGCAGGGCGCGCACATCGGGGCGCTGCTCCGGACGTGCCCACAGGTGCTCGAGCACGAGATCGCGGACATCACTCGCCAGCGCAGCGAGCCGACCCTTCACCTGCTCGACGACCGCCGGCTCTCTGACCAGCGCACGCACCAGCGCGCCCTCGAGCCGAGGTGCCTCCGGATCCACGCCAGGGTTCGGCAGCGGCGCCTCGAATGCCCGGCGCAGAGCGGGCGTGTACCTGGGATCGCCGGCGAGCAACGTCGCCGCCGCCGCGCGCACGCCGCACGACGGGTCACTCGCCAGGAGGTGCGCCGCGAGCGGTCGGGCCAGAGGATCCGCGCGCAGGCCGGCGACCGAGGCGGCGCGCACCTCGTGCTGCGCCGCGATCACACCCTGGCGCAACACCGGCAGGTTGCTCGGCGCGAGCGCCACGGCGAGGAGGGCCGCCTCGCGGATCGCGACAGGCTCCCCGGCGAGCGCGAGCTCCCGCAGCCGCTCCTGAGAGGCCCAGTCGGCCCTGAGCGCGTGGATGGCCGCGACGCCGACCTCCGCGTCGGACCAGCCCGAGGTCTCCCAGACGGCAATCATGGCATCTGACATGGCGGTCCGCCTCGCCTCCGGTCAGCGAAAGCCGAGGTGGACGGCCGGCTGCAGAGCTGCGCCGGGGGACCGGCCTCGTGGACGTTCTCCGCCGTGTCGTAGCCGAAGAGCTCGGCGCGCGCGCTGAGGCACCCGGGACAGGACCTGCGAGACCGGATCGTACGTGTACCCCATGCGCCCCTCGACGAGCCCCCACTCCTCCTGAAGGTCGCCCGCGGACGTGTACGCGTGATAATGCTCTTCCGTGAGCCCAGGTGGCCTGGGACCGGCCCAGGCAGGCTCGCCTACGCGCGGCTGGCCCGCGGGGCGGAATACCCGCTGGTGCGTGATGCGCCCGATCACCATGCTCTCGACGTATCCTAAGGAGGTGCTCCTGCGCGTGCGATGTCCGGCCGCACCGTAGGCGCTCTCGACGACGTAGTTATGGCCGTTCACCCGGTGCAGCTCTGCAGCCAGCCGTCCGCGGCCATCATACCTGAACACCGTCTCGGACACGGAGGACTCTGCACACAGCAGGCGTCCCACCGCGTCGTACTCAACGGCTCCGCCGTGCCGTCTGCGTAGGCCCGCTCGACGAGCCGCCCGACGGGGTCGTATTTGAACTCGGTGATCTCGCCGGAGCCGCTCTCGCTCTGAACGATGCGTCCGAGCAGATCGTGTTTGGATCGGATCGTTCGACCGTCGAAGGTCCGCTCCTCGACGATCCGCCCCGCGGGGCTGCGCATGAGGACGTGCTCTTCACCTGAGCCGGTGCTGCTGTAGGTTCGTTTGATCACGAGCGGCAGCGGCCCTGGGAGCGCCAGATCGACCGCAGGGACCGTGTAGACACGGCCGGTCACCGGGTCGATGGGGTCGCCGGCGTGTGTGCCGCCCCCGCCGCCGTGGGACGGGTTGGGACAGCCGGCCCCGCTGCCAGGACCGCACGATCCGGCGCCCTTGCCGCCCCCTTGCGCGTCGTTCCCTCCATTGCCACCGCCGGCGCCTTGCCCATTGCCGCTGCCGCTCCCGCCGCGGCCATTGCCTCCCCCACCTCCGCCCTCGCCGCCCATGATCCACACACCGGGGTTCATGCCAGGGATTGCGGGGATGTTCGGGACCGGAGCGGTGCGCGCCATAGGCGCATTGTCGACTACCCCCAGGCCGCGTCAAGTGTCCGGCATCGGCGCTGGAGACGAAGGTGATCGGCGAGAGGCCGTCCCCCTCGCGCGTCCATCACGGCCAGCAGCGCCTTCCGCGCCCTCGCCCCCTGCCCAGTTCGCCGGCGCCCGCTGGCTCTGCGGAGTGAGCGTGACAATCTCGCAGGTCACGCCTGCGGCGCGCGCGCTCGCGCTGGGGAGGGTCGTCACACCGTCGCTAGGGTCCGCGCGGCGGCCGCGGCTCCGGCTCGCCGGCGGTCACGGTCCTCGGCGGCGGGGTCCGCGGCCGCGCCGTCGGTCCCGCGTCAGGCGGCCCCGCGTCCGCCGCCGCCGCGCCTGCCGGCTGACCTGTCGTGGTGAATCGATCGATGAAGAGCGCGACCGCCGCGAACGGCCCCAGCACGACGATGGCCATCAGCGCGCGAGCTGCCGTCGAGGCCCTGGCTCTGCCTCGGTGTCGCGCGGGTGGGGCCCTGCCGGTCCCCGCGGAGGGCAGGGCGGCAGCGGGTGGGGACGTGTCGAGTGTCCTCTCGGTGCGTGCCGTGTGTGCCGGCCGCGTCGGCGCGCTCGTGTCCACCAGGGTGGGCGCAGTGGTCCTGTGCGTGCAGTCTGCGACGGCGGCCCGGATGGCGAGCGTCACGGCGGTCCACGCCTCGCTCTCGCGCTCCCACGACATCACGGGGACGCCGTTGGGGGGCAGCGGCGCCAGAGCGGAGAACGGCGTGCCCTCCCAGTCGCACGCGTCGAGGAGGATGGGGATGACCCGCGCCCGCCCAGCGTTGTGGCGCCCGAGCGCCCGTTCCATCTCTCGCCACTGCGCGTCGGCGGCGAGGTAATCGACGCTGACGAGAAGGACGATGAGGTGAGCCGCGTCGAGGCGAGCCGCGAGCTCGGCGTCTCGATCGCTCCCGACCCCGACGCGCCCGGTGTGCCAGGTGCGGACTTTCCCTTCGCGCTTCAGGGCCGACAGATGTTTTCTGAGCACGTCCTTCTGCTTCTCGTTCGCGGCCGCGTACGAGATGAAGACGTCAATCGGACCAGGCGCGGGAAACACGAGGAGAGCGTACCAGGAAGAAGCCATGCGAACGAGCCGAGCGGCCTTTGTTCAGAGCCTTTCCTCGTTGCCAGATCCTGGCGAGTCTGTACATCGAGGAACGCTGCCCCCGGGGCGCAGGGGTTACCCTCCGGGATCCGTCCTGCGCGCGAGCACCGACCGTTCCGCCCCCCGTGACATGTCACGCTGGATCCGTGACATGTCATGGCGCGAGCGCGCCCACGCGCCCTCTCGCCGATGGAGCGCGAGGTCGTGGTGATGATGCGCTGACGCGCCCGGGCTCGCGGGGCCCCCTCGCGAGCGCGAACGCGCGGCGCAGAAGCTCGGCCCACGGCCGACGATCGCCGAGGACGCGGGCATCCTCTACATCGTCCCGCAGTCGTCGACGCCCGGCGCGATGCCCGTGCTGCCGAACCGCCGGGAGCTGGGCCTCGGCGACCTCGGCGAGACGACGGACCTTCATTGACGGACTGCGAGCCGTCCGTTACTACTCCGTCGATGATGAAGTTCTCCGTGTTCCTGCTCGGCTGAGCGCCGCATCCCGGCGCTCATGGGTCGTCCGCGACGCGCGCGTCGTGCGCAGTCGTGTGCCTTGAGCTGGAACAACAGGAGATCTCAGATGCCTCATCATGATTTCGCGCTGTCCGCAGCGCAGATTGAACAGTTCGTCCACGATGGCTTCGTTCGGATCGACGAAGCTTTCCCCCGTGAGCTCGCCGACGCATGTCGTCGCGTCTTGTGGCTCGCCACCGGGTGTGCGGAGGACGCGCCCTCCACCTGGACGCGCCCCGTCGTGCGTGTCGGCGAGATCCCGAACCCGCTCTTCCGTGAGGCGGCCAGCACACCGAAGCTGCACGCGGCCTACGACGCGCTCGTGGGGCCTGGACGCTGGATGCCTCGCGGCAGCCTCGGCACATTCCCGATCCGCTTCCCCTCGCCAGACGATCCGGGCGACTGCGGCTGGCACATCGATGTGAGCTTCGGAACGGAGGGCGAGCCGGACTTCCTCAAGTGGCGGGCCAACGTGGCGTCGAAGGGGCGTGCGCTCCTCATGCTCTTCCTCTTCTCCGACGTCGGTGACAAAGATGCACCGACGCGTCTTCGCGTTGGTTCGCACTTCGACATCGTCCGAAGGCTCGAACCTCACGGAGCGGAGGGGCTGACCCTCGGCGAGCTCGCCAGCACCGACTTCGCCGAGTCGTCGCACCGCCCCGAGGCCGTCGCGACTGGACCGGCTGGCACGGTGTACCTGTGCCACCCGTTCCTCGTTCACGCGGCACAGCCCCTCCTGCGCGGCGACCGGCCCAGATTCCTCGCGCAACCTCCCTTGCTGCCGAGGGAAGCGCTCGACCCGTGGCGCGACGACGCCTCTCCGGTCGAGCGTGCGATTCGGATGGCGCTCGTTCGCCCCTGAGCGCCTGTCCCTGACCCACGGCGCGGTCGGAGCGGCCATCTCACGCCGGCACACGGCGTGCATGGCGCTCAGCCCAAGGCGCGCGTCGAGCACCTGTCCGTGACCGCGGCGCGCTTTGCCACCGCATGACCGCTCGGCGCTCCGCTCCGCGCCTCGCGAGGATGTCTCATTCGACCTCCCGGGCCAGGCTCGGCGGGTCCAACCCCCATGTCACGCAAGGAGAAGCCCATGTTCGCATTACACCGCTCGAAGCCCCGCGCCTTCTTCCAGGCCCTCGGAGCCGTGTCGCTCGTCGCCGCGACGGCGGGGCTCAGCGCGCCGGCTCGAGGCGCACAGCTGAACGTCGATGAATACGAGGATCAGATCCGGAGCCGCTTCGGAAGCACGAAGGGATATTCCACGACGCTCGTCCGCACGACCGGGTTCCGCTACGGCGTGTCCGGAGGAGCGGCGACCCACTCCAACGCGATGACCTGGAATGTCCTCGCGAACGTGGGCAGCGCGACAAAGATGGTCGGCGGGCTCTTGCTCGTGAAGGTGCTGGAGGAGCAAGGGAAGAGCACCCCGCAGGTGCTCAGCTTCCTCGACAACGAGATCCGCAACTACCTGCCCGCGGTGGTGAAGAACGCGCTCCCGGTCGAGAACCGGAAGATCACGTTCCGCGATCTCCTCCAGCACAGGTCCGGCATCCGAGGCGGGGATCCGGCGAACCCCTTCGTTCAGCTCCTGGTCCCCGTGGAGGACAGCGACTACGGCGTCCGGAGCTACCACAACATCAACAGCAAGCTGCTCACGTACCTGGTCCCGATCGTCGGGAACCCGGCCAACCTGCCGGCGATCAACAACGCCGTCGCGAACAACGGGTGGAGCGCGACGGGAAACGACATCATCCAGGCCATGGGGTGGTGGTACGAGACGTTCGTCCGCCACTACATCTTCGACCCTGTCGACCCCGACCTCGCGGCCACCTGCAACCCGGATCCGAACGCCCTCGGCATCCTGGTCAACGGGTGGACGATCGCAGGGGCGTACACGACGAAGACCGATCCGTACGCCGGCGTCATCTACAACTCGAAGGTCCTCGCCGGGCACTGCAAGGCGCAGGGCGGCTGGTACTACTCGTCGAAGGCGTTCGCCTCGATCTTCCAGTACCTCGGGCACAGCAGCGGATTCATCAGCCCCTCGACCTACGACGCGCTCTATTCGCCCACGGGCTCCTCGGCCACGCGGAGCAATCGGCTCGTCTGGTCCAGCGAGATCGCGAGCGCGAAGCTCGAGGACCTCTACGGCTGGAAGGCGAGCCCCTACCATGGCGGCTCGCACCCGGTGAACCGCAGCGGGAGCGTCCCGAACGCCTTCAGGACGACCCACGCCCGCTCCGCGGTCATCCGCCTGCCGTCGGGCTACCATGCCGTGGGCATCGTCAACTCCGGCGAGATGTCGTCGGGGGACATCGCTTCCGAGCTGAAGAACGCGTTCGCCAACGCCCTGGAGTAGACCTCGGACGAGGAAGGCGGGCACGAGGACGGCGAGGCCGCCTCGTGCCCGGCCACCTGGGCGAACCGCTCGAGCTTGCCTGGCAGAATGCCGCCCCGTCCCGCTGCGAGCGGGGGGGCGTGAGCCCAGGGCGCGCGGGGCGGCATTCGATGGCGTGCGCCGGTGCGGCGCGACGCCATCGCGGGGGCTTCGATTCAGGGCACCGGGAAGTATTCGATGTAAGCGCCGGTGTAGCGGTACCAGGCGCCCGCGCTCGGCGTGACGGTGAAGCGCAGATCGCTGCCGCCGTAGGGAGTGTCGAAGTTGTCGTACTCGATCAGGTCGTGGTGGTGAACGTCGACGGTCGCGACGTGGCCGGGGCTGATGTTCACGCTCTTCCCCGGGGGCACGGCCCACGCGCCGCTCAGCCCCTTCTTGACATGGCCCTTGAGGTTGGTCCTCGCCGTGCCGCACGCGGCGACGGTCTGGCGGCCCTCGAAGGCGTCCGGCAGGCCCTGGGAGCTGGCGGAGCGCTGCGCGTCGCCGGCAAAGGGGCCGACGCGGCACCAGGAGACCGAGTCCGCGATCGCCGGGCCCGAAGCGTAGTCGTCGATCGCGTCGCAATGCACGTTCGTGAAGACCGCCGTGCTCTGGCAGGGGCCCAGCGTGGTGGGTAGCGGCCCACCCTGTCGGCGATCGAGGCGACGTGCGCGTCGTCGCCGCAGGGCGTGTCGCCCGCCGAGAGGCCCACAGCCTCGAGATCGACGCCGAGCGGGTCTCGCGCGCCGGCGTCGGCGAGGTCCGGGCCCTGCGCCCCTCCGGGCGACTCTCGCGGTTCGCCGGCCACGCAGGCCACAAGGGAGAGAGAGCTCATGCAGGCGAGGACGTGGGCGAGGTTCATGGTCGTCATGCTTCTCCTTGTCGTCTCTGGAGTGGGTGAGTCGGCTGGCGTGCCGATCGGGGTCGACGAGCCCCCATCGCAAGCGCGGTGCCGGAGCTCCGGCGCGCGCGCATGCGGCGCTCGCCGGCTGACCCTGCGCCCCGCTCGGGCGGCGCAACGGGGCTTCCGGGCGGGGGCGCGGGCGGGCCGCGCGGGGCGGCACCTCGGCCGGGTGTCGCGCGCCCGCGACAGCGCGGGGTTACAGGGGTTACAGCTGTCACGAGCGCGTGACGCCACGGCGCGGCGGGGGCGCGCTCACCCGCCTCGGGCTCCGGCCCCGGGCGCGCCCCAGCGCGGGGCGCGAGACAATTAATTGCATTGACAACTAATACGCCGGGGTTACGCTTGGTCCACCATGCGCGACCAGTTCACGGCCGAGGGGGGGATCATCCTCGACAACGCGCTCGGCTACTGGGTGACGCGCGTGTACCTCGCGTCCCGCGCCGCGATGTACCGGCGCTTCCGCGCCCATGGCGTCGAGATCACGCCCGAGCAATGGATGGTGCTCGTCCGGCTGTGGGAGCAGGAGGGCGTCACGCAGACGCACCTCGCCGAGCGCACCTTCCGTGATGTGCCCACGATGAGCCGCATCCTGGCGCTCATGGATCGCGACGGGCTGATCGCGCGCCGCCAGGACCCGACGGACCGGCGCGCCCGGCTCGTCTACCTCACGGCGCGCGGGCGCCAGCTGCGCAAGGCGCTGTCGAGCGAGGCCATGGCCATGGTCGACGCGCTGCGCGCCGGCATCCCGGAGGACGACCTCCTCACGACCCGGCGCACGCTGCAGCGCCTCCTCGCGAACCTCGAGCCCGAGGGCTGAGCGCCGCGCCGGCCCTCGACCCTGCGCTCCGACACCCAATTGATTGCATTGACAACCAATAACCCAGGGACGTCCACCTCATGAGCCAGCCCGCTCCTTCCCCTCATTTCCCCGCCCACACGCTCGACACCGCGCCCGCGGCGGTCCGCCCTGCGCTGGAGCGGACCGCGCGCAAGTTCGGCTTCGTGCCGCTGCCCGTGGCCCGCTTCGCGACCTCGCCGCTCCTGGTCCGTGCCTTCGACGATCTCCTGGCCCTCTTCGAGGAGGCGACCCTCTCGCCGATGGAGCGCGAGGTCGTGGTGATGGTGGTCGCGGGCGAGAACGGCTGCGATCTCTGCCGCACGATGCACCGCGGGCTGCTCCTCCGCGCGGGGGCTCCTCCCGCGGTGGCCGCTGCGCTGTTCGAGCGAACGCCCGTGCCCGACGCTCGCCTCCAGGCGCTCGCCGCATTCACCGAGGCGACGCTGCGCGAGCGGGGTCACGTGACGGACGCCGAGCTCGACGCCTTCCTCCGCGCCGGCTTCACCGCCGAGCAGGCGCTCGAGGTGATCGTTGGCATCGGCACGTTCACCCTGTCGACGTTCGCGAACCGGATGACCCGCAGCCACGCGATGCGCTGAGGCGCCCGGGCACGCGGGGCCGCTCGCCCGAGACCACAACGCATCCTGGTCCCTCCGCGACCGCGCCCGCCCGAGACCACAACGCGTCCTGGTCCGCGGATCTGTAGCTCATCAATACAACTCAGCTTTTTCACGAAACGTGAGCGATCGCACGAATGCGCGTTCGCGAGGACCGGCGATGGTCGCGGCCCTTTTCGGGCGCAGCTTCGTCGCCGCCTTCTTCACGGCGAGCGCCCCAGCCGCCTTTTGGCGGGCCGCTTCTTCGATGCCACCTTCGCCGGTGTCTCGGCCCGTGGCGAGGCGGGCCGCTTCCGCCGCTCTCCGGGCACCTTCCCGATCCGCGGATCGCCGGCCCGGATGAGCGCGCAGGCCAGCAGCGCGGCCTCCTCGAAATCGGGCGCGTCCGCCGGGAGCACCTGCCAGCCGGTCACCCCCTCCCCGAGCACCTCGATGCTCCGCATGCCCGGGAACTCCGCGCGCAGGGCCGCGTGGTGCTCCTCGGTCGTGGCGAGCCAGACGCCGTTGTCCTGCGAGGGCGCGGGCTTGTCGCGCAGGATGAGGACGATCTTCTCCTCCACATAGACAGCCACGCAGCCGAACATCGGGCGCGTCACGGGCCCGAGCGGCGCGAGCGCCTCGAGCACGAACTCATGGGGGACGGCCTGTCGCTTCCTCGCGGCGAACACGTCGGCCATCGGCGCGAGGCGCCCGCTCCGCTTTCTCATGGGCGCGTAGAGTAATCGAACGGCGGGCGCCCGCGCCACACCGCGCATGCCGGCGCGGCTCGACCTCCGGGCCGCCGCCCTCGACGCTCGATCCAGCGGCCGTACGGCGAGGGGCGATGCGCCGGCCGACGCTCATCGGTACCAGTTGCCCGCCGGCGTCTTGTTGTCGAGCATCCGCCCGTCGGCAGGACATCCGTTGTCGTCGAGCGACGGCCCGCACAGCCCAGTGTCCTCCACGCAGTTATAGGTCTCGCAGTCCGGATGCAGGACGCACTCGCTCCCCACCGGGAGCCGCGGCCCGCACGTGTCGGTCCCGAAGATGTCGCACCGGCCGCTGTCGCACTCGCCAAACGTCTTGCACGTTGCGCCGTCGGGCGCCCACGGAGCGCAGGTGCCCACGTCGGCGTCGGGGTCCGGCTTGACGCAGTGCCAGTTCTCGCAGTCGTGCTCGACGGTGCACTCTCCTCCGAGCGGCACCTGCCCCTCGAACGCATCAAAGAGGCAGGGCCAGTCGGTGTCCGTCGCGGCGCACCCGGCGGTGTTCAGTCGATCGATGCAGGCGCGCATCCTGTCGGGGTAATAGACGAGGCGCCCTGCCGCGACGGACGCGCGCAGGACCGGCAGCGTGCTCGCGCTCTGCAGGACGGACCTGAACTCCGCGCAGGTCTCCTCCGTGGTCGCCAGGAACGGGTTGTCGAGGGCGACGGGAGAGCAGCAAGCATAGGAGAGACGGCAGTAGGTCTCGCCCTCCGCGTTGAAGAAATCGAATCGAGCGCGACAGGGCGGTCCGGGATCGGCGTCCTGCGGCGATCTCGGACGACCCCACCGCCTCCTCGCGTACGCTCTCGAAAGTGCACGGAGGATTCCCGGGCCTCCGCTACGCGCACGGGGGACAGCGCCCGCGCGCCAAGCAGGTCGTCCAGGATGGCCGGCAGCGCAGTGAAGCGCCGCACCTGAGCCGCGAGGCGGCGCAGGGCCTGGCGATCGATCTCGGGCGCCACAAGGTCGAACTCGTTACGAGCAAGGTAAAATCTTTACAATACCCCCGGCGTCGCGCCCCCCACGGTAGGCCCGAAGGAGCGAACACCATGTCGAGCGGGTCTCCCACGAATCTTCCCCCTGCGTTCCGCCTGAATCAGATGATCATGAGCCTCTGGGTGCCGCAGGTCGTCCACGCGGCCGCGGAGCTCGGCGTCGCGGACGTCCTCGCCGACGGGCCCCTTCCGAGCAGCGCGGTCGCGGCGCGGCTCGGCACGCACCCCGACGCGACGGATCGCTTGCTCCGGGCGCTCGTCACGCTCGAGCTGCTCGCCGCGCGCGGGGAGCAGCTCGAGCTCACCGAGATGGGGCGATGCCTCGAGACGAGCTCCCCCACCGCGCGGCGCGCGTGGTCTCGGCTGATGGGCGGGCCGGGCGTGTGGCAGGCCTGGGGCCGCTTGACCGACTGCGTCCGCACCGGCCGGATGGCGTGGAGCGCCGGCGACGCCGCGGCGTCGTCCGGGACCGAGCACTTCGACGAGATGGCGCGCGACCCGGCCGCCGCCGCGATCTTCCACCAGGCCATGGTGGAGCTCACCCGAGGGGTCGCGCCCGGCATCGTCGGGGCCGTCGATCTCCGCGGCGCGCGCCGGGTGGTCGATGTGGGCGGCGGCTATGGCGCCCTGCTCTGCGCGATCCTGGAGGCCCATGCCGGCGTGGAAGGGGTCGTCTTCGATCTCGAGCACGCGCGCGGAGGAGCGCTCCAGCTGTTCGCGTCGCGCGGCGTCGCCGACCGCGCCTCCTTCGTCGCCGGGAGCTGCTTCGACACGGCGCCTCCGGCCGCCGACGTCTACGTGCTCAAGAGCGTGATCCACGACTGGGACGACGCCCGCAGCCTGCAGATCCTGGGCAAGTGCCGCGAGGCGATGGCCGGCGCGGCGCGCCTGCTCGTCGTGGAGGCGCCCGCCCCCGCCTCCCCCGCCCAGCGCGGGAACACGGCCCTCGACTGGGTCCTCACGTTCAGCGATATCAACATGCTCGTGAACACGGGAGGACGCGAGCGCACGGAGGCCGAGTACCGCGCGCTGCTCGAGGCAGCGGGGCTCGGCGTGACGAGCGTGCGAGAGACGCCGAGCTTCTTCCGGGTCTTCGAGGCAGCGCGGGCCTGAGCTCCCTTCACGACAACGACCCATCCCCTTGCCGAGGCACACCGCCATGATCTCTTCCGACGACCTTCGAAAGCTCGCGCTGTCGCTGCCCGAGGCCGAGGAGCAGGACCACTTCGGCAAGCCGTCGTTCCGCGTGCGAGGGAAGATCTTCGCGACGCACTGGGTGGAGCAGGAGGGCGCCGTCCTGAAGCTGTCCCTGGAGGAGCAGGACAGCCTGGTGCAGGCGCAGCCGGACGTCTTCTCGGTGACGCCTTGGGGACACCAGGGCTGGACGCGGGTGGAGCTCCGCCGCGTCGACCGGACGCTCCTGGAAGAGCTGCTCGTGGGGGCCTGGCGTCGCGTGGCGCCGAAGCGCGTCGTCGCACAGTGGGACGCCGGACGCAGCGGGGAGCCGGCGGCGCCGCCGGGGTCTCCCTCACGTCCGCAGAGGCGCCGGCGCGCGACGTGACGGACACCGGGATACGCGATCCGGACGTCGCATCGGCCGCGCACGGAGAGGCTCGCGCCGCAGAATGCTGGATACGTCCTCCAACAAGGAAGTAAAGATCGACCAGGGCCGTAGTAGGTTCACACCCCGCGCGCCTGCCCGGTCGACGATGCAGCCCGCTCGCTTCCTTCAACGGAGCCGTCCTCGAGCGCCGCGCGGACCCTCAGGTGAACTTTCTCGATGATGGAGCGCTCGATGACACGGATGAAGCTTCTTGGAATGTTGATGGTCGGGCTCGCGCTCGTGGCGTGCGGCGATGATGACGAGGGGGGCAATGCCGGCACCGGCGGCACCAGCAGCACCAGCGGCACCAGCGGCACCAGCGGCACCGGCGGCACGGATGGCACCGGCGGCACGGACGGCACCGGCGGCACGAACGGCACCGGCGGCACGGACGGCACCGGCGGCACCGGCGGCGAGACCGGGGGCGACGACGATGGCAAGCAGCTCGACTCCCTGACGGGCGAGGAGGCGCAGGCGTTGTGCGACGAGCTCGCCGCGTCGGCCGACTTCTCGAAGGAGGACAGCTGCGAGCTCTTGAGCATGGCCACCGCCGCGCTCGGCGGTGATTGCGAGGCCGCCAAGGAAGCGTGCATGAGCGATCCGGAGGAGCCCCCGGGACCGGGGACATGCCCCGCGGAGAATATCGCGGGGTGTACCGCCACGGTCGGCGAGTTCAAGGCCTGCACGAACGGCCAGATCGAGCTCCTCAAGGCGCTCACGTGTGCATCGACCCTCGAGGACCTCGGGGCGCTGCCTGCGGAGTGCGAGGCCCTCAGCGAAAAGTGTCCGGAGCTCTTCGACGAGGGGACCGAGGGCAGGGCCGGCGGCGCGAGCCCCTGAGGCGTTCCCTCCCCCGGCTACCTGTCGATCTCGGGCGCAACGACGTCGAAGCTGGCGATGAGCGCCACGAGATCGGCCAGGAATAGCCCGGGGCTCTTGGCCTCGATCATCGCCATCGCGGTGAAGCTCCCCGTCCGGAACCGCGCCCGGTACGCCTCCTCCGCGCCCCGCCCGATCACGTAACAGCCCATGTCGCCGCGGGCGCTCTCGATCCGCGCGTAGGCCTCCCCGTCAGGCCTCATCTTCTTGGGCAGCTTGCCCAGGAGGTCGTCCTCCGGGTGCTCGTCGATCTTGTCGAGCGCCTGGCGGAGGATCTTCGCCGACTCGCGGCACTCCTCGACCCGGACGTAGAACCGATCCCAGCAGTCGCCCACGGCGCCGTAACGCCCGCGGCCCACGGGGACGTCGAAGTCGAGCTCCGGATAGACCGAGTAGCCGTCCTCCTTCCGGAGATCCCACTTCACGCCGGACGCGCGCAGGTTGGGGCCGACGAGGCCCCAGTCCTTCGCCTCCTCGGCCGTGACCACGGCGACGTTGGCGAGCCGCTTGATGAAGATGTCGTTCAGGCTGATGAGCCGGTCGAACTCGACCATGATCGGCTCGAAGCGCTCGAGCCAGCGCTTCACCTTGTCGGCCCACCCCGCCGGCAGGTCGAACGAGACGCCGCCGATGCGGTGGTAGTTGAACGTGAGCCGCGCGCCGCACAGCTCCTCGATGAAGTCGTTGATGTACTCGCGCTCGCGCAGCGCCCACGGGAAGGGCGTGACCGCGCCGACGTCCATCGCCATCGCGCCGAGCGCGATCATGTGGCTCCCGATCCGGTTGAGCTCGCAGGAGATGACGCGCAGGTACTGCGCCCGCTTCGGCACCTCGATGCCCATCAGCTTCTCGCAGGCGCTCGCCCAGGCCTCGTTGGCGAACATCGCCGCGATGTAGTCGACGCGGTCCGTGTACGGCATGAAGCCGCTGTAGGTGCAGCGCTCGCCGATCTTCTCGATGCTCCGGTGCAGGTAGCCGACGTCCGGCACCGCCTTGCGGATGATCTCGCCGTCCGTCGAGATGACGAAGCGGAGCACCCCGTGGGTCGACGGGTGATGAGGCCCCATGTTGAGGGTCATCTCGTCTTCCGGCTCGTTGCCCGCGCCCCCGCGGTCGACGCTGAAGATGACCTGGCTCATGACGCCTCCGCGTCCTTCTTCGGCAGCTTGATCTTGAAGAGCTCGACGGGGTTCGGCCGCTGCGTCGGGATGCCGTGGTAGTCCGCCTTCTCCTGCCAGTCCTTGCGGAGCGGGTGCCCCTCCCAGTCGTCGGGCAGGAGCAGGCGCCGGAGATCCGGGTGCCCCTCGAAGCGCACGCCGAGCAGGTCGAAGCACTCGCGCTCCTGCCAGTTCGCCGCCGACCACACGTCGACCAAGGTCGGCATCGCCGGGCTCTCCCGGTCGAGGAACGCCTTGAGGACGATCCGGCGCTTCTTCGCGTAGGAGTAGATGTGATAGACGACAACGATCTTCTTGAGATCCGGATAGTCGACCCCGGTGATGCACTCCAGGTAATCGAAATCGAGCTCCGGCGCCTCACGCAGGTGATGGCACACGGTCAGGATCTTCTCCGGCGCGACCTGGAACCAGGCGTCGCGATCCTTCGCGGACACGGGGTGGAGGTCGAAGACCGCGTCTTCGCCGAGCTTCGCCTGGAGCGCCTGGAAGATCTCTTCGGGTGTCATGGGGTGCGGGAGCGCAGGACGAACAGCGAGAGGAGAGGGCTCAGCCGCCCGTCGCGCCGCGGCGGTCGAGGACCCGCTCGCTCTTGATCTTCTCCTGGATCTTCAGGAGCCCTTCGAGGAGCGCCTCGGGGCGCGGGGGGCAACCGGGCACATAGACGTCGACCGGGATGATCTGATCCACGCCCTTGCAGACCGAGTAGGCGTACTGGAAGAGGCCGCCGCAGTTCGCGCAGCTGCCCATGGAGATGACGAAGCGGGGCTCCGCCATCTGGTCGTAGAGGCGCTTCACCCGGAGCGCCATCTTGTACGTCAGCGTCCCCGCGATGATGAAGAGATCGCTCGACCGCGGGCTCGGCCGCGGGGCCGCGCCGAAGCGCTCGAGGTCGCCGCGGGGGCCGCCGGTCTGCATGAGCTCGATCGCGCAGCAGGCCAGGCCGAAGAGCATGTACCAGACGCTGTTCGACCGCCCCCAGTTGAGCAGCCAGTTCACCGTCTGGTCGACGCTCGTCGTGATGACGCCGCCGCCGTCGCTCTCGTACTTGGCCTCCCACCCGCGGGGCGGGGCCATCAGGTTCAGGTTCGATGTCATGACTCCGCACCTCCGTCGGCGACCGCCGCCTGCCCCGCCTGCCCCGCCTGCCCCGCCGGCGCGCCCTCGCCCGCGCGCGCGTCGAGGAGCGGCGCGCGCGCCCGGGACCGGCTGCTCACGTTCTGAGCGCCGCGCGGATCGCCCTTGATGGCGCGGATCCAGTCGAGATCGCCCTTCGCCCAGACATAGACGAAGCCGAGCATCAGGATGGCCACGAAGAGGAAGATCTCGATCAGCGCGAAGAGCCCGTTGCCCTGGTCCACCCAGCGCTTGAACACCGCCGCGACCGGGTAGATGAAGGCGATCTCGACGTCGAAGATGATGTAGACGAGCGCGATGATGTAAAAACGCGGGTTGAAGTTGAACCACGCGGGCCCGACGGGCGCCTCCCCGCACTCGTACGTCTCGACCTTCCCGGGGTACATGTTGTTGGGGCGCAGCAGCTTCCCGAACAGCAGAGAGCCGAGGATGAAGCCGATCGCCACCAGGAAGAACGCGGCAACGCTGGCATATGCCATCAACATCGAACGGAACCTCGCTCGGCTCGCCCTCCCTCACCCAGGGCGAGAGAGCGCCAGATCCACGGGTGATATGTAGGTGAAAAGATGAAGCGCGGCAAGCCGGCAGACCCTGGAGGGGAAGCGCGCTGTGGGTCGTCTCGCTCGGCCTCGCGAGGGTGGCCTCCGCGCACGCGCTGCCGGCCCTGACCTGAGCGGCCCCCTGCCACCGCGCCGCGGCCCTGCGGTAAGCTTCGACGTGTAACCTCCGGCGTTCGCTCATGAGCTCGACCGCAGCCCCCGTCCATGTCCTGATCCTCGCCGGCGGCGCGGGCACGCGCTTCTGGCCGGCGTCGCGCGCGGCGCGCCCGAAGCAGCTCCTGCCGCTGGTCGGCGGCGAGCCGCTCATCACGGCGACGGCGCGCCGGGTGCTCCCGCTGTGCGCCGGCGGGGGGAGCGCCGGCTGGGAGCGCATCTGGATCGCGACCGGCCAGCACCTCGTGGCGCCCACGCGGGTCGCGCTGCCGGAGGTCCCCGAGCGGCGCCTGCTCGTCGAGCCGGCGCCGCGCAACACGGCGCCGTGCATCGGCTGGGCGGCGGCCACCATCGCGCGCGACGATCCCGAGGCGGTCGTGGTCGTGCTGCCGAGCGATCACCACATCGCCGACGTGCCGCGGTTCCTCGAGGTGCTGCAGGCCGCCGTCGCCTCGGCCCAGGGCGGCGCGATCACGACGATCGGCATCCGCCCGACCCACCCGGAGACGGGCTTCGGCTACATCGAAACGGAGGAGGCGGCCGGCGCGAGGAGCGCGGCGCCCCGCAGGGTGCTGCGCTTCGTCGAGAAGCCGAGCCGCGAGCGCGCCGCGGAGTTCGTGGCGAGCGGCCGCTTCCTCTGGAACGCGGGGATGTTCATCTTCCGCGCGGGCGACATGCGGGCCGCGATCCGCGCCCACCTGCCGGCGCTCGCCGAGGGGCTCGACGAAATCGACCGCGCCGCCGCGCTGGGCGCCGCGGCCGAGGCGGAGGCGGTCCTGCAGGTGTTCCCGCGCCTGCCGGCCGTCAGCATCGATCACGGCGTGATGGAGCACGTCGCCGGGCTCGCCGTTGTGCCCGGCGATTTCGGCTGGTGCGATCTGGGCAGCTGGCAGAGCGCCTGGGAGCTCGCCGAGAAGGACGAGCGAGGCAACAGCGCGCCCGCGGGGTCGGTGCTGATCGACGCGCAGGGCAACCACGTCGTGGATCTCCGCGGGCGCTTCGACGCGCGCGGCGCGCGCGCGGAGATCGACCGCCGGGTGATCGCGCTCGTCGGCGTGGAGGACCTCGTGGTGGTCGAGACCGACGACGCGCTGCTGATCGTGCCGCGCGATCGGGCGCAGGACGTCAAGCACGTGGTCGACGCCCTCAAGGCGCGCGGACAGGGCCGGCACACGTGACCGGCGTCCCCGGCGCCTCGGCGGCCGGATCCCTCGCCTACCCGCCCGGCTCTCCCCGCCGCGCCACCACCCGCGTGTAGAGCTCCCGCCGCGGTAGCCCGAGCTCCACCGACAGCTCCTCGGCGATGTGCTTCGCCCGCCTCCCCTGGGCGAGCTCCCGGTCGATGCGCGCGTCGAGCTCCTCGTCGCTCGGGCGCGCGCCCGCCGCGGCCGGCTCGGCGGGCGCGAGCACAAGCGTGATCTCGCCGAGCCACTCCCGCTCCATCGCCGCGAGCTCCTCCACGGTGCCGCCCAGGAGCTCCTCGTGCACCTTCGTCAGCTCGCGCGCGACGACCGCGCGACGACCGCGCATGCGCTCGGCCATCTCCGCGAGCGTCTCGCGGAAGCGCCGCGGCGACTCGAACAGCACGACCGCCTCCGGCGTCGACGTGACGAGGGCCAGCGCCTCGCGCCGCTCGCGCCCGCCGCGGGGCAGGAACCCGACGAAGCGGAAGCCCCCCGTCACGAGCCCCGACGCGCTCACCGCCGCCATCACCGCGCTCGGTCCGGGGATCGCCACGACGCGCGCCCCGGCCTCCCTCGCCGCGCGCACGAGCGCCGTCCCCGGATCGCTCACGACCGGCGTGCCGGCGTCGGTCATGAACGCGATCGACTCGCCCGCCGAGAGCCGCGCGGCCGCCCGCGCCGCGTCCGCCTCGGAGGCGTGCGCGTCGAACCGGTCGACCGGCTTGCCCGAGACGCCGAGGTGGCCGAGGAGCGCGCGAGCGCGCCGCGTGTCCTCCGCGAGGATCCGGTCCGCCCCGCGCAGCGTCTCGACCGCGCGCAGCGTGACGTCGCCGAGGTTGCCGATCGGCGTCGCGACCACGTAGAGGCACCCGTGGCCCGTCGCACCACCCTGCTCGCTGCCGCTCGACAAGGCCTAGCCCGCTCCGACGGCGTCGCCGAGCTCCTCCTGGAGGTACGTCCGCAGCTTCGACTGGAGCCGCGCCTCGAGCTGGCGCACGCGCTCGCGCGAGATGCCGAACTCGTTGCCGAGCTCCTGGAGCGTGAGCGGGTCCTCCGCGGCCATGCGCTTGTCGAAGATGATCACGTCCTTGCCCTTGAGCGTCTCGCGGAACTTCGAGAGCCGATCGTGGACGAGCATGCCCATCTCCCTCGCCTCGAACGCGATGTCCGGGCTCGCCCCCGACGAGACGAGCAGCTCGACGCGCGGGATCGTCCGGCCCTCGAGATCGCCGACCGGGGCGTCGAGCGACGCCTCGCCGCTCGAGAGGCGGCGGTCCATGTCGACGACCTCCTTCTCCTCGACCGACAGGCGCTTCGCGATCTCCGCCGCCGTCGGCTCGATCCCCATCGCCGAGAGCCTCGCCTTCTCCTTGTTGAGGTTGAAGAAGAGCTTCCGCTGCGCCTGCGTCGTGCCGAGCTTCACCAGGCGCCAGTTGTTGAGGATGAAGCGCAGGATGTACGCGCGGATCCACCAGGCCGCGTACGAGGAGAGCTTGACGCCGCGGTACGGGTCGTAGCGCTTCACGGCCTGCATCAGGCCGATGTTGCCCTCCTGGATGAGGTCCATGATGTTCTTGTAGGCGCGCCGGTACTCGTACGCGAGCTTGACCACGAGCCGCAGGTTCGCCGTCACGAGCCGCGCGGCGGTCGCGACGTCCTGCGTCTTCGTGTACTTGACCGTCAGCTCCTTCTCCTCGTCCGGCGTGAGCAGCGGGTGGCGCTGCACCTCGCGCAGGTAGGCCTGCAGCGGGTCCGTGCGAGACAGCGCCGCGTCCCCGCCGCGGCCCTCGCCGGCCTTGGCCCGCGCGACGCGCGGGAGCTCGATGTCGTTCAGATCGACGTTCGCGTCGTCGACGACCTCGCCGACGACCTCGCCGACGACCTCGACGACGTCGCCCTCGTCGGCGTCGCCGGCCCTCGCGGCGCCGCTCTCGGGCGCGGCGTCGCCCTCGTCGTCGTCCGCCTCGCGCGCGCCGTCGTCGTCGCCGGCCGCGGGCTGCGCCTCGCCGCGCGCGTTCCCGGCGCCCTTCGCCGAGGAGCGCGCGCGGCGCTTGGCGGCGGGCCGGGGGGCCGCTTCCGCGTCCGTGTCGGCGCGGAGGCCCGCGTCTTCGTCCTCCGACCCGGGCGGGGCACCCGCCTTCGCCGTCCCCGCGGGCTGTGGCGCACCGGTCCCCTTCGTTCGCTTCGTTCGCGGCTCGCTCTTGCTCTTCGCCACCAGGACCTCGTCCTCGAAGTTCTAGTACAGCCCCGCCGCACCGCGCCACCTGCGCCGGCGCGCAGGCACCTCGCGCTCCGAGGCTACCCGCTCCGCGATCCGCGGGTAAGGCGTCAGTGAGAAGACCGCAGGAAGACCGCGCGCGAGATCGCAGAACGTGCTACACGGCAGCCTCCACGTGGACTCGCACCGACCACCGCGCCCGCGCTCGCTGCGCCCCTGGTACCTGGTCGCAGCCATGCTGCTTACCTGGCTCATCGGCGTGCGCGGGTTCATGGCCGGCTGCGGGACGGCCATGTACCTGCGCGACGGCATGGCCCCCGACGTCATGGCCGTGGCCGAGCAAGCGCGCGACCAGGGCGAGCCCTTCCAGTTCACGTACCTCGTGCTGGAGGCCGCCCAGGCGCGCGCCCTGAGCCTGCACCAGGACGTCTCCTTTCCGCTCAGCATCGGGAAGGTGCTCCTCGGGGGGCTCCTGGTCATCGCGAGCGGGCTGGCGCTCGGCGGGCGGCCCGGCACACGCGGCTTCGTGCTCCAGGTCCTCTTCGCCAACCTGGCCTTCGCCGCGGTCGAGTACGCGCTTACCCGGGGCGTCCGCGGCGCCTGGATCGACATGGTGGCGCAGGCGGGGGCGCTCCTGCCGCCGGACGTCCCAGAGCGCGCGGGCCTCACGAACCCGGGCCTCTGGTGGACCGCCGAGCGGGTGCGCTTCGTGGTCTTCGAGCTGGCCATCCTCGGCTCCGCCGCGCTGGCGATGACGCGGGAGCGCACAAAGCTGTACTTCCAGGCGGTCGCCCGGACGGTCGACCCCAGCGACGAGCCATGAGCACCGCGGAGAGGATCGCCGGCGCGGATCCTCGCTCGAACCCCGCGACGCCCGAGGAGCGCAGGGTCGCCGTCCTGCCGGACGACCTCGCCAACCAGATCGCGGCGGGCGAGGTGGTCGAGCGGCCGGCGAGCGTGGTGAAGGAGCTCGTCGAGAACGCGCTCGACGCGGGCGCGCGCCGCATCCGCGTCGACATCGAGGGCGGCGGCGTCGGCCTGGTGCGCATCGCTGACGACGGGTCCGGGATGAGCCGCGAGGACGCCGCGCTCGCGGTGGTCCGCCACGCCACGAGCAAGATCGCCCGGCTCGACGACCTCCGCTGCATCCAGAGCTTCGGCTTCCGCGGCGAGGCGCTCCCGAGCATCGCCTCGGTGAGCCGCTTCTCGCTGCGCACGCGGCGCGACGGCGAGTCCGAGGGGACGGAGATCCGCATCGAGGGCGGCGGCGCGGCGCAGGTCGTCCCCTGCGGGTGCGCCGTCGGCAGCGTGGTCGAGGTGCGCGACCTCTTCTACAACGTCCCAGCGCGGCGCAAGTTCCTGCGCGCCGTCGGGACCGAGTCGGCGCACGTGACCGAGATCGCGCAGGCGGTCGCGCTCGGCGAGCCCGGCGTGACGCTGATCCTCTCGCGCGACGGGCGCGTCGCGCGGGAGTGGCTGCGCACCGCGAGCCGCGCGGAGCGGGTGCGCTCGATCCTCGCGGGCGAGGAGCTCGCGACGTGCGCGGGGCAGCGGGGGCCGCTGACGGTCGAGGCGTTCGTGTCGCGGCCGGAGCGCGCCCGCTCGGGCGCCGGCTGGCTCTGGATGTTCGTGAACGGCCGGCACGTGCGCGACAGATCGCTGGCGCGCTCGATCGCGCTCGCCTACGGCAGCGTGCTCGAGCCGGGCCGGTACCCCATCGGCGCGGTGTTCATCGATCTGCCGCCCGAGCTCGTCGACGTGAACGTCCACCCGCAGAAGGCCGAGGTCCGCTTCGCCGACGGCCGCGCCGTCGCCGACGCGCTCTACAAGATCGTCGCCGCGCAGGTGGCCGCGGCGTTCGGCCTGCCCGCGCCGCCCCCCGGCGGCTTCCAGGGCCGGAAGGGCAAGCTCTTCGAGGACGCGGCCCCGCCGCCTGCGGACGCCTGGGTCTGGTCGAGCAGCCCCGCCGCGGAGCCGATCGCGGCGGGCGCGCCGGGCGAGCGGCGCGAGCCGCCGGCCGACCCGTGGGGCCTCGGCGGGGTCCCGCCGGCGCGCCCCCAGGCCGCGCCGTCCGGCGCGGGCGCGGCGGTGCAGCTCGAGGCGTGGGCCGACGTCGCGCTGGCCGAGCGGGGCGGCGGGGCGGGCGAGCCGCCGGGCGCGCCGGGCGAGCAGCCGGCGTCGGTGCCGGGCGCGCCGCCCGTCCCGTACCCGACCGGCAGCGGGCCCGTGCTCGCCGCGGCCGAGCGCGCCCTCGCCTGGAAATCGCTGCGGTTCCTCGCGCAGGTGCGCAACACCTACTTCGTGTGCGAGGGGCCGGACGGGATCTACTTCCTCGATCAGCACGCGGCGGCGGAGCGCGTGACGTTCCACCGGCTGCGGGCGGCGTACGACGGGCGCGACGTCGCGACGCAGAAGCTGCTCTTCCCGGTGATCGTCCCGGCGGCGCCCTCGGAGGTGTCGCTGATCGAGGAGGCGCAGGAGGCGATCGCGCGGCTCGGGCTCGACGTCCGCCCGGCGGGCGCGGCGCAGCTCGCGGTGCACGCGGTGCCGACGCTGCTCCGCCGCGCGGCGCCCGAGCGCCTCGTGCGCGATCTCGTGGACGAGCTGAGCCACTCGGGCGAGCGCGCCTTCTCCGGCGCGGTGGACCTCGCGCTGGCGACGATGGCCTGCCACGGCTCGCTGCGCGCGGGCGACCCGGTGGCGCCGGACGAGGCGCGCGCGCTGCTCACGGCGCTCGACGAGGTCGACTTCGCCGGCCACTGCCCGCACGGCCGGCCCATCGTGATGCGCGTCGGCTGGCCGGAGCTGGAGCACCGCGTGGGGCGGCGGTGATCGAGGCGGAGCACGAGCTCGCCCCGGAGGCGAGCGCGGCCGTCGCGCCGCCGTCGTGGGAGACGATCGCGCCGCCGTCGCCAGGCGAGCTGCTCGTCGTCGTCGGCCCGACGGCGAGCGGCAAGACCGAGCTCGCGATCCGGCTCGCGGAGCGCTTCGGCGGCGAGGTGGTGAGCGCCGACAGCGTGCAGATCTACCGGGAGTTCGACCTCGGCTCCGGCAAGCCGACGCCCGCCGAGCGGGCGCGCGCGCCGCACCACCTGATCGACGCGGCCGATCCGCTGGAGGCGATCGACGCCCAGCGCTTCGCGGAGCTCGCGGAGGCGGCGCTCGGCGACATCCGCGGCCGGGGCCGGGTGCCCATCGTCTGCGGCGGCACGTTCCTCTGGGTGAAGGCGCTGGTCTTCGGCCTGTCGCCCGCGCCGCCCGCCGACCCCGAGGTGCGCGCGCGCCACCACGCCGTCGCCGAGGCCGAGGGGCGCGCCGCGCTCCACGCGCGCCTCGCCGAGGTGGATCCGGCGAGCGCGGCGCGCCTCGCGCCGAACGATTTCGTGCGCGTGAGCCGGGCGCTGGAGATCTACGAGCGCTCGGGCCGGACGCAGAGCGCGTGGCACGCCGAGCACGGCTTCCGGGAGCGCCGGCACGCCGCGCGCCTGGTGGCGGTGCACAGGGATCGCGCCGAGCTCGACCGCCGCATCGCGGCCCGCGTCGCCGGGTGGCTGGAGCAGGGCTGGGTGGACGAGGTCCGCTCGCTCCTTTCGCGCGGCTACGGCGACGCGCGGGCGATGGGCTCGGTGGGCTACCGGCAGGTGCGCGAGCACCTGGAAGGGGGCCTGCCGGCCGCGGAGCTCGCGCCGGCCATCGTGCGCTCCACGCGCGTCTTCGTGCGGCGGCAGCGCACCTGGCTGAGGGATCAGGCGGTCGCGCACGTCACGCTCGCCTGATCCAATATTCTCAATAATTACAATAGTTTACAAAGCGGGAGAGGGGCGCATGGCAGCGCCTCCGAGCGGCGAGACGTCGCCGAGGAGCGGCCCCGCGGGCGGCCTTCGCGAGCGACGGCGCGCGTCAGTACGCGAAGGCCTGGTAGACCTCGGTCTCGTCGGGTCCGTCGAGCGACTCGACGATGGGGTTGAAGCGGAGCATGCGCTTCGCGCGCTCCGACAGGTGGGCGAGGCGCTCGCGGGGCACCCGGATCGAGACCTCCGGGCGGAAGAGCCAGCGGCGGCTGTAGCCGATGACCACCATGGGCCGCGGCTCGCGCGAGCGGTTCGGGGTCCCGCGGTGGAGGCCGCGAACGTCGCGGACCATGACGTCGCCGAGCTCCATGGAGACCGGCTCGAGCGCGACCTCGCCCTGCTCGAGGCGCCGCATCCCCTCGGCCCTGGAGAGCATGTGCGTGCCGCGGGCGATCTCGATGGGGCCGTTCTCGGCGGTGACGTCGACCAGGGGGAAGTTGACGGCGAGCTGGAACGCAGGCGTCTCCTCCCCGGTCTCGGGGAAGAGCGGTGGCGCGTCGCGGTGGACATCCTGGTAATCGGACCCGAGGAGCGGTGTATCGGTCGCGAGCTGGACCATGGTCATGTCGGCCCCGATGAGGCGCTCGGCGACGCCCAGGATCGTCTCGTCCTCGTAGATGCGCGGCTCCGCGAAGGGGGCTTTGAACGGGAGCGTCACGTAGTAGCGACCCGGCCCCCGGTTCTCGAGGTGCCCCTCGCGCGCGACGTGCGCGTCGAGGAGCGGCGCGAAGGCCTCACGCCACGAGAGCAGCAGGCCCTTCGGGATGAGGTTCTTGATCAAACAGAACCCATCGCGCCGCGCTGCGCGGGCAAGCTCATCCATCTCGGCGCTCGTGGGGCGGGCGTGGCTCATGGCTCGGCGCCGAGCCTGGAGCGGCGCTAGCGAGTCGTCAAGCACAGCACTCGTTCATGGCCGATTCACCCCGACACCCTCTTTGCCGGAATCGTTGTCTTCGGAGGAGGAGATACCGCTCCAGGCGGCTGGACCACGCACGCGGGACGGACAGGCGATCTCATCCTGCGCGCCGCCGGGATGGCGCCGCGTCGGCGGCGCTGGATCCCTCGGTGTCAGCGCGACTGCCACCTGACCTCGCCGTCGCAGCGGGGGCAGCCCGCGCCGCGCGGCCGCGCCTCCTGCGCGAACGCGACACGGCCGCACCCCGCGCACACGGTCATGTGGCTCCGGTAGAGCTCCGCGTCCGAGAGGATCTCGGCGGCGAGCAGGCTGAGCACGATGTCGCTCAGGAGGTCGCTCTCGCGCGGCGCCGGGAGCCAGCCCGAGCGGTCGCCGACAACGCTCCACCGCACGCGCGCGCTGTACAGCGCCGCGCGGAGGAACCCGCGCTCGGGGTTCGGCGCCACGAAATCGAGCAGCGCGAGCGCCACGCGCCGGCGCGCGCACCCGGTGAGCACGGCGACCTCGCGGTGCCGCTCGTCGAGCTCGCAGAGCTCCACGGTCTCCGCGCCCGGCTCGCGCAGCGCGCGCGGGGCTCTCATCCAGCCGGGAGCGACGACATGCTCGTGCAGCCACGCCGCGAGCTCGTGGGGCTCCCACGGGCGGGTGGTGCCCTGCATGAAGCTGAGCGCGCCGGCCAGGCTGGGGCTCGCGAGCAGGCGCGCGCGCAGCGCGACGAACGAGCTGGCCCGACCGCCGTCGGCCCGGGCGTCCTGCCCGAGCGCCTCGCCGCGGACGGAGCGGCTCGTGGGCAAGAGGCCAGCCATCGCGATCTTCAGGGAATTGCTCATAAGGTCCATGGGGTTTCCGTCCCGCTGTGCGCTGCGGGGGCGACCAATCGCCGGCAATGTGCGGCGCTGTAAGCGCGCGGCGTGCCAGCCTTTCGATGCGTCAGCACCCCGGCGCATCGCGCGAAAGCGCGCTGAATGCGCGCGAGAGGGGCGCGATGCGACGAATGGCGACGAATGCCGCTGATGTCTCGGGACCGCCGCCCATCGCACGCGATTGCTGTGTCCGGGCATCAGGCAGCTCGAACGCAATCCACCTCTGCGCTCGGAGGGCGTCCTGTGCTCATCCTTGGCGCCGTGAGAGGGTCCGTTTCGCGCACCGGCGCGGAAGGCAGAGTTTCGTCCGCCCGTGACAATCCGAGATCGCTCCCGGCCGTTCCCCGGAGGCATCATGAGGGAGACACCCGGCGCGCGCCGGGCGGCGAAGCATCGATGTTCGTGGAGACGCTGGCGGATGGGGCGACCAGGGGAGGAGCCCGCGGGACGATCTGTGCCGTGTTGTCCGAGGTGGCCTATCGGACCGACACGACGGCGCGTGGCCTGCGCCGGCGCCGCGTCACCGCGGGCGCGGCGGCGAGATCGCCGCGCCGAGCGCGTGGGCGGCGCGCAGGGCCACGACCCGGAGGTGACCGTCGGGCAGGTGCTCCCGCCCCGCGACCAGCTCGGTCAGCGGCACCCAGTACAGCCGCCGATCCGGGACGGGCGCCGGCGCGACCCGGGGCGCTGCGGCGGCCGGGGCAGCCGGCGCCTCCGCGGCCACCGCGGTGACCACGAAGGCGAGCGGCTGCACAAGCTCCGGCGTCAGCCCTGGCGAGGGGCGGTAGGCACCTCCGAGCTCGACGGCCTCCCCCGCCTCGACGCCGTACTCGACCCGGAGCCTTGTCCGCACGAAGGCCTCGGCGTCCGCGAGGGTGCGCGCGCTCCGCGGCAGCCGCCACGCCGGCGCGACAAGGAGCTCGCTGCTGCCCGAGAAGCTCTGGGCGGCGGGCAGGTCATGGTCGTCGACGCCGAGCAGCACCTCTCCCGACGGCGCGCGCGCGAGCAGCGTGGTCGAGACGGTCAGCGCGCCGAGCGGCCGCGGCACCACGTACTCGAGCTCGCGCGCGGCCACCACGGCGCCGCCCTCGGCCAGCTCCTCGAAGCGCGCGCGCCGCACCTCGAGGAACCCGGTGCTGGCGCTCGGGTCCACCCGCGAGAACCGCCGGCGGCTCGGGCGCTCGAGCAGGGCGCGCAGCGACGTCGGCCGCACGACGGCCACCGCGCCGCCGTCCCCGCCGACGCCCGCGTCGGCAGCGCCTGCCGCGCCCCCTCCGGGCGGATCGGCGCGCCCCTCGGGGAGCGCGATGTCGTCGCCGATCCACGGCCCGAACGGCAATCCGAAGCGCGCCAGCAGGTCGTAGACGTTCAGCTCGAGCCGCGCGTCGGGCAGGCCTCCGACCTGCGCGGCGCGCAGCAGCTGGCGCGCCTCGATGGCGCGGATGCGGCCCGAGGTGGCGAACCCGGAGACGTCCTCCGAGGGCGCGTTCACGAACGTGGGCTCGACCTCCACAAGCATCGAGCGCACCTCCTCGAGGATGCCGCCCGGCGACGGGTAGTACGTCGTGCCCGGGATCATCCGCTGGATCGCCGCCGCCTGCACGCCGGCCGCCCGCTCCAGCGCGCGCTCGACCGTGTGCCCGACCGGGAACTCGCTCTGCACCACCGCGATCGGCTCGGCCAGGTAGTCGGCCGGACCGCTGCCGTCGAGGGGAGGCGTCTCCTCGCGGCAGGCGTGCGCGATCGGCCGCGGGTAGCTCGTCCTCGCCAGCACGTACGCCGTCTCGCCGGCGAAGAAGAACGGCAAGATGTCGAGCGTGGGGTGGGGCCGCGCCGCCAGATCGAACACCCATCCGGTGGCGCGATCCTGGTGATGCTCGATCCGCAGGAACCGCGGAGGGCCCTCCGCCGGCCGGAGCCCGAACGCGACCCCCTGACCGGCCTTCACCTTCTCGCCGACGATCAGGTAGTTCGTGGGCGGACAAGGCAGCCGCGCGCCCGCGGCGTCCCGGAGCTCGAAGCGGCCGGCGAACCGGTTGCGCACGATCCAGGGGTTGCGCAGCGGCGTGGACGACAGCACGCGCAGGCCGAGGCGGGCGAAGAGCGCCTCGAACTGCGCTTGCGAGAAGTAGGTGTACTCCTCCTTGACCTCGGCTTCCCAGTCGGCGCGGTAATCCTTCCGCAACAGGAACTCGACAGCATGCTTGTGGGTGAGCCGATACCGGCGCCACCCGGGGCGCGGCGCGGGGAGCGCGCCAGACGGCGCCGGCGCCACGCGCGCCAGCGGGAACCCCGGCTCCGGCGACAGCGAGCGAAACTCGCCGGCGAACCGGTCGAGGAGCGCCGCGGTCGAGGCGCTGCGGGGGTCGGGGCCGTCGTCGCCGTCGTCGGCGGGCACGTCGAGCAGCACCGGCTCCGGCCCCGGGTCGACGAAGTCCCGCACCACCAGCACCCCGCCCGGCGCGAGCTGCTCCACCTGCGCCGCCAGCGCGTCGGCGGCGTTCGCGTGGCGGTAGCCGCCATACGAGGTCACGTGGTGCAGCACCGACGAGTCGAAGATCCCGTCGAGGCTCTCGGGCGGGAAGACCGCCGTGGCGATGTCGCCCAGCTGGAAGCTGAGGTTCGGGTGCCGATGAGCGCGGCGCGCGAGCTCGATGACCGCGGGATCGATGTCGACGCCGATCACCTCGAGGCGCGGGTAGAGCTGGGCCAGCGCGGCGCTGCCCTGCCCCGAGCCCATCCCCATGTCGGCGACGCGGCCCTCGCACAGGAGGTGCGCGGCCGTGAGCGCGACCTTCTGGCGCATGGACGCGTCCATCGCGGCCAGGTACCGCGCGTACGCGGACAGGTCGTCTCGCCGTTGCTCCGCCTCGTACCCCGCCGGCGCGCTCGTCGTCATGACGACCAGTGTACGCCGGTCGAGGGACACGGATCGACGACGGTCGCCCCGGCGCGGGCAGCGCCGGCGCGGTCATGGGACCGGCGAAGGCCGCTCCGGGGGGAGCCGCGCGCCGGCCGCCTCAGCTCGCGGCCAGGCCCGGGAGCGGCGACTTGGCCTGGAGGTTCGGATCGCCGAAGCCGCTGAAGCTCGTGACGCCCATCGCGTCGCACAGGCTGAGCAGCACGCGCTCGTGCCGCTCGTTGCTCCTGAGGTAACGGCCGCCGGGGCTCGTCTTCAGATAGCCGCCCTCGCCGCTCGCCAGGACGAACTTCATCTCGTTCATGTTGTGGTTCGGCGAGTCGCCCATGTCGCGGCACCAGGCGATCAGCGTGTTGTCGAAGAGCGTCCCGGAGCCGTCGGCCTCGGGGATCGCCTTCAGCTTCGTGATGAGGTCGACGAACCGCTGCGCCAGCCACTTCTCCAGCTTGATCAGGTCGAGGTGCGCAGGGGCGCCGGTGTGGATCATGGTGCCGTGCTCCTCGCCTCGCAGCCCGATGTCCGGGAGCTCGACGGTCATGGCCTGATCCGAGCCCCACTGGATCGCGGCGACCCGCGTGATGTCGCACGCGAACGCGCCGACGATGAGATCCATGTGCAAGAGGTTGGCCGCCAGCGGGTCGCTCGGATCGCCGGCGGGCGTCGCCGGCGCGCCGCAGGCGCCGCCTTCGCCGGAGGGCGCGCTGGACAGCCGCTCCTCGAGCTGCCGGATCGAGTCGAGGTGCAGATCCAGCTTGTACTTCTGCTCCGAACCCAGGTTCCCCTTGAGCGTCGCGATCTCGCTCTTGAGGTTGTCGAGCACGCTCCGGCGACGGCGCAGCAGGTCGTCCGAGGTGGTGTTCGACGGGATCGCCGAGCCGAACAGGGTGGTGTAGGCGGACTTGGGGGAAGCGATCGTCGGCAGGTTGTCCTTGCGATAATACGGCGACCTCCCGTTGTTCACCGTGCTCTCGGCCCCGAGCAGGAGCGAGGGGATGAGCGTCTTCGTCCCGCCGGCGACGAGCTTGTCCGCGATGAACTGATCGACGGAGATCAGCTTGGCGGGGTCGCTGAAGCCGAGCCCGGTGAGGCCATCGGGGGCGCCGTGGTTGTTCCCGGGATTCCCGCTGGGGAGGCCGTCCACGAGCACGACGTGCTGCTTCACGTCCGCGAGCGGCGACGTGGACTCGCTGAACGTGGGCGTCTCGCCGGAGACGCTCGCGGGCTTCCAGATCTGGGGCGCCGTGCCCATCGTGCAGAACAGGAGGAGGCGCTTCGGCTTCTTCCCGGGCGCCGCCTGGGCGATGGAGTCGAGGAACGGCGTGAACAGGAAGCTGGCCCCTGCGCTGGCCCCGAGGCCTTTGAGAAAAGCTCTACGATGATGGCTGCGCATGAACGACCCTTTCACTCGCCCGGAGCTCGCCGCGACAGGCGCGTGGGGGCGCGCCTGTCGCGGCGGAGGGCCGCGCCCCCTGTTCTCAGGTAGCCGCCAGGCCCGGGAGCGGCGATTTGGCCGACAGGGCCGGATCGCCGAAGCCGGCGTAGTCCGTGACGCCCATCGCGTCGCACAGGCTGAGCAGCACGCGCTCGTGCCGCTCCCTGCTCTGGATGAACCGGCCGCCGGGGCTCGTCTTCAGGTAGCCGCCGTTGCCGCTCGCCAGGACGAACTTCATCTCGTTCTGCGTGTGCGCCGGCGCGTCGCCCATGTCGCGGCACCAGGCGACGAGCGTGTTGTCGAGGAGCGAGCCGGAGCCGTCGGCCTCGGGCAGCTCCTTCAGCTTCTTGATGACGCCGACGAACTGCTCGTGCAGCCACTTCTCGAGCTTGATCAGCTTCACGTGCCCGGGGTCGTTGCCGTGGATCAGGCCGTTGTGCTCCTCGTCGGCCAGGCCGATCTCCGGCAGATTCACGTTCATCATCTGATCCGAGCCCCACTGGATCGCCGCGATCCGCGTGATGTCACACGCGAAGGAGCCGACGATGATGTCCAGATGAAGCTGGTTGGCCTTCATCGCGTTGCTCATATCGCCGGCGGGCGCTGTCGGGACGGAGCAGCCGCCGCTCCCAGGTCCCCCTCCGCCGGGCATCGAGGTCGAGAGCCGCTGCTCGATCTGGCGGAGCGACTCGAGGTGCAGATCCAGCTTGTACTTCTGCTCCGAGCCCAGGTTCCCCTTGAGGGTCGTGATCTCGCCCTTGAGGTTGTCGAGGATGCTCTTGCGCCGGCGCAGCCGATCCTCGGCGGAGGTGTCGTTGGGGATCGGGGTCGTCGGCCCCACCCCCGAGAACACGGTCGAGTAGGCGGACATCGGGGAGCCGATGGGCACCAGGTTGTTGTTCTTGTAGAACCCCGTCTTGCCGCCGCTCGTGTCGGCGCCGAGCAGGAGCGAGGGGAAGGGCGTCGCCGGCTTCAGCTTCTCCAGGATGAACTGGTCGACCGAGATCAGCCCGTAGGGGCCGCTGCTGTAGTAGCCCATCCCCGTGATGCCGTCGGCGGACCCGTGGTTGTTGCCGGGGCTCGCGCTGGGGAGGCCATCGAGCATCACGATGTGCTCCTTCACCTGCTCGAGCGGCGAGGTGGCCTCGCTGAACGTGGGGGTCTCCCCGGAGACGCTCTTCGGCTTCCAGACCTCGGGAGCCGTCCCCATGGTGAAGAAGATCAGGAGCCGCTTCGGCTTCTTCCCGGGAGCCGCGTTGGCGATGGAGTCATAGAACGGCGAGAACAGGAGGCTGGCCCCCAGGCTGGCACCGACACCCTTGATAAAGTTCCTACGGCTGTGGCTGCGCATGACCGATCCTTTCGCTGACTACCGATCTCTTCGTTGTTTGCAGCCGTGGGGTCACGGACCTTGGACTCTGCGGGTGAAGTGCGGCGCGCGCGTCAGCGCGAGCCACACGCTCTTTATGCGGTACTCGTCGACCGCCGCCTCTTGCTGGACCTTCTCGTACGTGCAGCCGTCCTGCTGCCAGGTGCCGCCGAACGCGTAGTACGACCAGTAACGGACCATGCACGCCTTGACGTCCTCGCTCGCCGCGAGGTAGTCGGCCAGCTCGGTCGCGCCGCTGAAATTGAAGTCCGACCCGGAGGGCGGCTCGATGATCGTGCCGGTCACGTCGAGGGGGAGCCCGTTCTCGTCGTTCCGCCACCGACCGAACGTGTCGTAGTGCTCGAAGCCGACACCGATGTTGTCCATGTACTTGTGGCAGCCGTTGCAGGTACCGGCGGTGTGATTCGCGAGCGTCTCACGCGTGGTCGCCGGGGTCTCCAGGGGCTTGACGTTCGGATCGACGCCGGGCGGCGGGGGCTCGAGCGGCTGGCAGAGGAGACGGGTGCGGACCATCTTGCCGCGCTGGGTGGGCGAGGACAGCTTCGCGCCGCCGTGCCCGGTCAGGAAGCTGCCGTGGGCCAGGATGCCCCGATCGCGCTGCCCGGGGGGGATCTGCACCCGGGTCAGCTCGGTGCCGCCGGCCCCGCCAAGGCCGTAGTGCGCCGCCAGGTCGCTGTTGATGTACGTGTAGTCCGCCTGCAGCAGGCTGGAGAACGTGCCGTTCTGCGTGAACGCGGCGTCCAGGATGAGCGCCTGCGTCTCGGACATCATGTCCTTGCGCAGCGCGTCCGGGAGCTGGAAGACCGTGTTGTCCTTCACGCTGGTGACCAGGCGGTTGAGCTGGAGCCAGCCGCGCATGAACCGCATCATCTCCGCCTCGGCGAGCGGCCTGGTCGCCGGGTCCTCCAGGATGCGCAGCGCGTGCTGGGAGATCTGCTCGCTGGTCAGCGTGGTGCCCTGGGCGGCGGCCGCGTCGGCGGCCTGCAGCAGCGCTTCGTCCGGCATGGTCCCGGTCAGCAGGTACGAGAGGTTGTTCGCGATCTCGTGCGGGGTGAGCTCGTAGACGCCCGCGCCGCCGGCATCGGTCCCGATCTCGTGGCGGTACAGGAAGAACGGCGACTGCAGCATGGCGCTCACGACCACCTTGGCGCCGTCTTCGAACGTCTTCTCCGGCGCGAACAGGGCGTCGTAGGACGCGACGCGGTCGTCCGAGAGCTTCTCGCGGAACGCGCGGCGGCCGAAGTCACGGATGAACTCGCCCCGGCAGGCGGCGTCCGTCGCCCTGCAGGTGACCGAGGTGATGCTGCTGAGCTTGGTCGTCACCGCCCACTCGGCGGTCGCCTCGGCCCAGTCCATGATCTGCTGGGCCGTCAGGTCACGGATCACCAGCGCGTTCGCGTCGGCCGTGAACCCGAGCACCTGCGGATCGTTGAAGATGCTCGGGAGGGCGACGCTCGGATCCTTGAAGAGATCGCGGACGGTGGCCTCGAACTGGTCCACCGTCAGGCGACGCACCACGCGCGGGCCGGGGGTGCTGAGGTCCTCGACCATGCAGGCCGACACCTTGGGGATGTCGTGCGGCTGCGGCGGCGGATCGTCGGTCGGCAGCGGGTTGTTGGGATCGGGCTTGTTCTCCTCCTCCCCCTCCTCCACGGCCGTGCCGTCAACATCGCCCAGATTGCCCAAGCAACCGAGCGGGCCGGCGAGGAGGAGCGCGACCGCGGAATAGCGGCGACACGCCCTCGCCGAAACCAAGCTGTTAAGCGTGCTCATCATTGCTTGAGAAAAGCTGATGTCTCTCATGTTGTCAAGCCCCGATCAAGCGGTGTCGCCTCGATAACTCGCGTGATTTCTCACGCGCCCTGACGCAACTCGTCATTCTTTATCGAATCTGTTCCCGACTCTGTTCCCGGCTCTGTTCCCGGCTCTGTTCCCGAATCTTTATCGGATCTCTCAGCGCTTCTGCCTGGTTCCGCTGACGGACCGAGCTGGCTCTCCAGGGGTAGAGTCGTGTTCGACGCTTTGCGTCGAGCCAATTCACGATGCCATCCGCCACGCGAACGAGCTCGGCCCGCCCTCGATGTCGAAGCCGGACCGGGGCCGCTGGATCGCCAGGCGCGCTTCGACCTCGGGGCTCGCGCCGAGCTGCTCATTTCCCGTGAGTGTCGAAAAGCGATCCACGGAGAACCACTAAGCAACCCGTGTGCCGCTCCGTCTCTCAGGAGCTACCCATGGGTCCTGGGCCAGTTTATGGATTTTTTCGGAGATTTCGCGTGGGTGGACGCCAAAAAGTCCAGGAAGCGTGATCCACCCCGGCAGCGATCCATCCGTGCTCTTCTGTGACCGGGCCCCCCAACCCCGGCCACGTCAGCCCTTGGACCAGGCGCTGATCGAGCGATAGCTGGCGACGGACTCCTCGATGACCTCCAGGGCCCGCTTCCTGTCGTACATCGTGTCGACCTCGGCGAGCTTGTTCTCGAGCGTCTTGTAGTCGATGAAGAACCGCATGAGCTCCTTTGTCACGTGCGGGGGCAGCTCCTCGTGGGTCAGGTAATGGGCCACGGAGGGGTCGTCGACGGCGACCGCGATGATCTTGTCGTCGACGCCCTTGTCGTCGCGCATGAAGAAGCCGCCGATGGCGCGCGCCCGCACGATCGTGAGCGGCACGACCGGCTCCTGCATGAGGACGAGGACGTCGAGCGGGTCGCCGTCGCCCGCGTGCGTCTGGGGGATGAAGCCGTAGCTGGCGGGATAGTGCACAGACGAGTAGAGCACGCGGTCGAGCATCAAGAGCCCGGTCTTCTTGTCGAGCTCATACTTGCACTTCGATCCCTTCGGGATCTCGATCACCACGGGAAAGAAATCGTGCCGGCTGTCAGGAAGCACGATGTCGTGAAGCGGATGTGTCATTGAGGCGTCCTGGGCTTTCGCCCCGCCCTGGAGGCGGGCGGGGGGTACGCAGGATAGCAGAATTCAAGGCAAATTGGCGCTCGGCGTGTCGCTTGCCACGCACCTGGCGGCCGAGCGGGCCCGGCCGGGCGGACGCGGCCATGCCAGCTCGGCCTGGTCCATGGCGGCTTGACGTCGAGCCCCGCGGGCGGCGGCGGCAGCGGCTGGCAAAGGAGCTGTTCGCGCACGAACTTGCCGCGGTGCACGGGCGACGACCCGGCGGCGCGCCGTGGGTGCGGAGGACGCTGCCGAGCGTGAGGATGCCCATCCGGTTCGACCCGGTGAGGTCGACCCGCGTCATGCCGTCCTGGTCCGCGGCCCCGCCCGGCGCCTCCAGGCCACAGAACGACGCGAGCTCCTGGTTCACGTAGGAGTAGCTCGCGGTGTGCATCTCGTTGAGCGAGCCCTGGACTGGAACGAGCTCGGCGCACATGCACCACAACGCGTGAGCCGCTGCGCCACAGGAGAAGTCGCGATTTTATCTTCCAGACATCCTTTGTACCTCGGCCGCTCAACACCTCCTCGTCCGAGCACAGCCATGCAACGAGCTCGGCAGTATCTGGCACGGTCACACCGGTACAATCCGCAGGACGCTCCGCGGCCCGGCCGCCCGACCCGGCGCCGCGCAAGCCGGCCGCGTGGAGCATCCCGGGATGGGCAGGAGGCGCCGCTCGTGCGATGAGCTAGGGCCCCATCGCGGGGGCAGACCTCGCCCGCGGGCCTCCGGATGGCTGTAGCGCTCCCCACGAGACCGTGCCCCACGCACGCCCCACCCCAGGGGCGGGAGCGCGCGCCTGCTCCGCAGCGGCCGCGGCGCAAGGCGCCCTGCGCGCTCGCGCTGATCGCGCTGATCGCGTCCCTCGGCGGCCCCCACGCGGCGGCAGCGCGCGCGCCGGACGCGCCGTCGACCGGCCCGCCCGCGTCGAGCGCGCAACCTGGCGCGCCCCCCGACGAGGCCGCCGGCCCGCCGGCCGAGGGCCGCCCCGTGGTCTCGCCGGTGCAGCGCCCCGGCGAACGCGACGCCCCGCAGCGCGCCTGCTCCTTCACGCTGCCGGTGTGCGTGCACGCGCCCGCGGACGTCCCCGGCGCCGCCCTCCTGGAGAGCCTCGCTCACCTGGAGGCCGCGATGCGCGCCTACGACGCGCTCGGCCTGCCGCGGCCGCTCCCCGACGGCGCGCGGGGCGGCAGCCCGTCGTACGATCTCTACCTGGAGCGCGGCCCGCACCGCAGGCCCACGCGCGTCGGGCACGACCTGCGGGCGGTCGGCGAGCGGTTCGACGCCGCGAGCGCGTTCGCCCTCATCGCGGCGCCGGGGCGCGGCGGGTGCCCGAGCGCGTCCGACGCGGCGTACGCGCTCGGGCACGCCGTCGCCGTGCGCCTCGACGCCGGGGCCGAGGAGGGCGCGCTCGCCATGGCCGCGAGCTACCTCGCCGCGATCGCGGCGCCCTGCGCGGCCGAGGAGCTCGCCGCGATCGACGCCTTCCAGCGCGCCCCCGAGCGGGCGCTGACGGGCGCGGCGCTCGGCGCGCTCGACGGCGCCCTGCTCTTCCCGTGGTACCTCGACGACGCCTACGGCACCGGGACGCCGGCGCAGGTCGCGATGTCGCTGCTCGCCATCGCGGCGCAGTCCACGCCCGCAGGCGCGGCGCGCTTCCGCGCCGAGCCCGACACGTTCGACGCGCTCCGGGCGTCGCTCAGGTCCCGCGGCAAGGACCTCGACGACCTGCTCCTCGAGTTCGCGATCGCGCGGGCGTTCCTGGGCAGCCGCAGCGACGGCGCCCACCTGTCCGACGCCGAGCGGTTCGGCGACTTCGGCCGGGTGCGCTTCGAGTGGTCGCTGCCCTACGCCACGCTCCCGCGGCGGGTCGCGCCCCTGCGGCCGATCGAGCCGACCGGCGCCACCTACCTGTGGCTCGATCTCTCCGCCGAGGACGCGAGCGCTCGGCCGGATCTCAAGGCGGCCGAGATCACCTTCGTGGCCGACTGGGAGCTGCCCGCGCTGTTCCGCTGGGCGATCGTGAAGGTCGACAGGCGGGGCGCCGAGGCCGGCCGCGTCGAGGTGGCCGGCATCTTCGGCAGCAGCCGCGCGCAGCGCACCGTGGTCGGGCTCGACGGCCTCTCGGGGCTGCTCCTCGTGGGCGTCAACGCGGGGAGCATGATCCGGAGCCGCCCGTTCGATCCCGACGATGCGCCGTTCATGCCGCACGCCTACACGGTCTGGCTCTCGAAGTAGGCGACGCGGGCCGGCGTCCGCGTCGCCGGCCGCCGCGTCACGGCCGCGCCTCGTCGCCCCTCGGGGACAGGTGCTGCGCGAACCATTCCCCCGCGAGCCGGGCCACCGCCGCGAGCGCGCCCGGCTCCTCGAACAGGTGCGTCGCCGACGGCACGACGGCGAGGCGGCGCGGGCCCGCGAGGTGCGCGAGCGCGTCCTGGTTCAGCGCCAGCACGGCGGTGTCCGCGCTGCCCACGATGAGCAGCGTCGGAGCCCGCACCCTGGCCAGGGCCGCGCCCGCGAGATCGGGCCTGCCGCCGCGCGACACGACGGCGCCCACGGCGCGAGGCCGCGCCGCCGCCGCGATCAGCGCGGCCGCCGCGCCGGTGCTGGCGCCGAAATAGCCGACGCCGAGATGACGGAGCTCGGGGCGCGCGAGCGCCCAGTCCGTCACCCCGATCAGCCGCCGGGCGAGCAGGTCCACGTCGAAGCGGAGGCGAGCGCTCCGGCGATCTTCCTCCGCCTCGTCCTCGGTGAGCAGGTCGAAGAGCAGCGTGGCCAGCTCCCATCGCCAGAGCGCCTCCGCGACGGAGCGGTTGCGAGGGCTCCTGCGGCCGCTGCCGCTGCCGTGGGCGAAGAGCACGAGGCCGACCGCCCTCTCCGGGACCGCGAGATCCCCGGGCAGCGCCGCCGTCCCGGCCTGGACGCAGAGCGGCCGCTCCGCGCCCTCGGGCGGCGGCAGCTCGCGCTGCGCCTCGGCGAGCAGCCGGACGACCGCCTCGTCGGAGGTCTGCGAGAAGTCCTCGTAGTAGGCGCCGATCGCCTGGAGGCCGGGGTCCTCCTCGATGCACGCGATGCCGTCGACCTCGCGGCCGAGCGATGACAGGCTCGACGGCGCGGCGACCGGCACCGCGAGCACGAGCCGCTTCGGCGAGCGCCTGCGCAGGTCGCGCAGCGCGGCCCGCACCGTGCCGCCGGTCGCGATGCCGTCGTCCACGACGATGACCGTCCGCCCCTCGATGAGGGGCATCGGCCTGTCGCCCCGGAACCGGCGCACCCCCCGCTCCACCTCGGCGGCCTGCTGCTCCGCGACCTCGGCGAGCTCCGCCTCGGTGATCCCGAGCAGCGCGACGAGGCTCCGGTCGATGTACACCTCGCCCCCCTCGGAGATCGCGCCCACGCCGAGCTCCGGCTGCCCGGGTGCGCCGAGCTTGCGCACGATCCACACATCGAGCGGCGCGCCCAGCGCGCGCGCCACCTCGTAGCCCACCTCGACGCCGCCTCGCGGCAGGCCGAGCACGAGCGGCGCCTCGCTCCTGTACCCCGAGAGCAGCTGCGCGAGCCTGCGCCCGGCGTCCCTGCGATCCTGGAACAGCTTCGCTCGACCCATCGCCGCCTCCCCTCACCTCCGCCCCCTCTCGACCTTTCAAGAGCGGTGCCGCGCGGGTCACGCACCGGGCTGGCGGGGGGCGGTGGGGGACGGGGCCGAGCGCCGGCGCGAGCTCAGCCGCGCGGCGCGGCGGCCCGTCAGCCGAACAGGCTCCACTCGTCCTCGATGAGCGAGAGCGCGTTGAGCAGCTCGAGCGCGAGCTCGCGCTCGAGCCACTCGTCGACGCGCTGGCCGGCCGCGACCGCGCTGAAGCACGCGCGCGGGATGCGCTTCGCGAGGTGCATCAAGCACGAGCCGGTCCGGTCGAGGCGCGCGACCCAGTCGGTGTCGCGGTAGGCGTACCTGGCCTGGTGGAACAGCGAGTCGCTGAGCGCGGAGATCCTGTCGCGGATGACCTCGGCGGGCTCGGCGCGGGACGCGATCGCCTCGCGGATCTCGCCGATGGCGCGCAGCACGAGGCCGACCGGCGCGCCGGGGTGGAACGAGGCGCGCTTCGGCGAGAACGTCAGATCGTCGAGCGCCAGGAAGTACAGGGCCTGCGGCGAGGACACGCGGTAGAGGTACGCCGCGCCGCAGGCGTCGGCCGACCTCATCGCGATCTGCCAGGCGCCCTCCTCGTCCACGCTGTCCTGCTCCGCGGGCATCCCGTCGAAGCGCTCGATCCCCGTGCTGCTGACGAGCGGATCGGCCCACGCCATGACCAGGACCGACGTGGCGCGCGACCAGCTGCATAGCAGGCGCGCGCCCGCCTCGGCGGACACGCGGCCGCCCGGCGCGATCCAGACGAAGCGCCCCTCCTTGAGGTCGGCGCGGTACTCGTGCTGTGAGGCGCCGTGATCGGCGAGCTGCTGGAAGAGCTCCTCGCCCCGCGCTGCCCAGCGCTGGGCGAGCGCTTCCTCGGCGCTGCCGGACGGCGTGTCGTCCCAGTCGAGCTCCGGCGGACGGGGAGGCGAGAGCTCCGCGTCGCCCGCTTGGCTCTTGACCTTCGCGGTGCTCTTGACCTTCGCGGCGCTCTTGACCTTCGCGGTGCTCTTGACCTTCGCGGTCCGAGGTCGTCGCTTAGGCGGCGCGGCGCGGGGCTGCTCGTCGGCGCGCGCCCTCGCGGCGCCCTTCCTCGGCGCGGCCGGCCGCTCCGTCGCGGCGCCCTTCCTCGGCGCCGGCCGCTCCGTCACAGCGCGCTTTTTCGGCGCGACCCGTCGCTCCGCCGGAGCGGCCTCCACAAGCGCGGCGGTCCCCTTCGCCTTCCTGGGCGTGGCCCGCGCGCTGACGGGCGACCGCTCCTGCTTGTCGCGCAGCGCGGCCGGCGGGCCCGCATCGGCGACGCCGCGCTGGCCCGCCTTGTCACGAGGCTGCGCGCGCCCCCGCCCGCTCGATGCCTTGACGGTGCGCCTGGGTTCGGCCGAGGTTACTCGACCGCGCGGTTTGGGCATTGGGACAAGGTATCACGAGCTCGGCGGGCGATACCGATGGACGCGCCCCGAGAGACGCGCATGGCGAACGGAAGGCCAGTCGACCGAGCGCCAGGCCAGAAGCCCGCAGCCCAAGCTCGGTCTGCCTGGCCGCGTTCAGCTCACGGGCGTTTACGTTCAGTTCGCTTCATTTCGCTTCCTTTCGCTTCAGTTCGCTTCGCGGAGGGCGCGGCGCACGACCTTCTTGAATTTCGCGAGCGGCTGGGCTCCGCTGACCAGGTAACCGTTGATCACGAACCCGGGAGTCCCGGTGATGCCGGCGCTCCGCGCGGTCTGCGCGTCGGCCTCGACCGCGGATCGATGGGTGCGCTCGTCGAGCGCCCGGGCGAAGCGCGCCGCGTCGAGCCCGATGCTCGCGGCATGCTGCTCCAGGGCCGCGCGATCGAGGTTCGAGGCGTCATGGGCCTTGAAGAGCCGATCGTGCATCTTCCAGAAGCCGGCCGGCCCCTGCTGCGCGAGCGCCTCCATGGCCGCTTCGGCCGCCAGCTGCGCTTCGGGGTGGAAAGGGAGCGGCAGGTGGCGGAAAACCACGCGGACCTTGCCCGGGAAGGCCTTGATGAGCTCGTCCATCGTGGCGCCGCCGCGCGCGCAATAGGGACACTGGAAGTCGGAGAACATCTGGATGACCACCTTGCCGGCGGCCGCGCCCTTGCCGGGGTGGCCCTTGGACGGCGGCGGGACGGACACCTTCGGCGGGGACGCCGGCGGGACAGCCTGCTTCTGGATGGACTCGTAGACCTTCGCGCGCGGCGTCCCCGCCACGACCATGGCCTCCGCCTTGGCGATCTCCTCGTCGATGAGCGCCTGGAACTTCTCGAGCGGCTGCGCGCCGACGAGCCGGCGTCCATTGATGAAGAAGTGCGGGGTCCCCGCGGCGCCGAGGTCGTCCGCGAGCTCCATGTCGGCCTCGATCTTGGCCGCGTGCTTGCGCGAGGCGATGGCGCGCTTCACCGCCGCCACGTTCAGCCGGAGATCCGCGGCGAGGGCCTCGAGCGCCGCGTCGTCGAGGCTGGCCTCGACGGCGAGGAGGCGGTCATTGGCCTGCCAGAAGGCGGCGTCCCCCTTCTGGGCCCGAGCCTCGCGCGCGAGCTCCGCAGCGGGCTCGGCGCGGGGGTGGAACGGCAGCGGGTTGTCCTTCCAGACGACGCGCAGCTTGTCGCCGTACTGCGCCGCGAGCTTGTCGACCGTCGGCGTGATCCGCCTGCAGAACGGACACTGGTAGTCGCTGAACAGCACCATCGTGACGAGCGCCGTGTCCTTGCCGCGCGCGGGCGAGTCCCCGACGGGCACGAGGTGCACCGTCCTGCGCTCTTCCTCCTCCTCGGCGTCCTCGGGCTCCGCGGCGGGCGGGGCGAAGCTCTTCTTCGTGAGCGCCGCGTACACCTGCTCCGGCGGCGTCCCCTCGGCGCGGAGCGCCCGCGCCGAGGCGAGCTGCGCGTCGATGATCTCGGCGAACCGCTCCGCCGACTCCGCGCCGACGAGGGCGACGCCGTTGATGAACGACGCCGGCGTGCCGTTCACGCCGAGCCGCGCGGCGAGCGCCATGTCGGCGTCGACCTTCTGCGCCGCCGCGCTCCGCTGAACGAGCTGTTTGACCTGGCCGGGGGTCACCCCCGCCCGCCGGAGCGCCACGGCCTCGAGCGCCGGCGAGAGCCGCTCGTCCGCGCCGAAGATGGCGTCGTGAAACGCCCAGAAGGCGCTGGGACCGGCGTGCGCGAACACCGCCATCCCCGCCTCGGCCGCCGGCCGAGCCTGCCTGTGGAAGGCGAGCGGGAAGTTCTTCCACACGATCCGCAGCTGGTCCGGGCCGTAGCGCCGCTCCAGCTGCCTCAGCGTGCCGTCCAGGTGCTTGCAGAAGGGGCACTCGAAATCGGAGAACACGACGATCGTCACGGGCGCGAGCCGGCTGCCGCGCGCCGGATCGGCGCGGGTCACCGGCACCGGCCCGGGGTCGCCCTCCGCGACCATGACATCGTCGAGCGGCGCGCCCGCCCCCGACGGCTGCGCCGCGGCCCCGCCGGCCTTCGGCTGCGAGGTGCCCGGAGGGGGCGGCGAGAGAGCAGAGCTGCAGGCCAGGGCGAAGATCAGCGAGACCCAGGCGACGGCGGCGATGGCGCGGCGGAACATCGCGCGAGTGTACCCTCGTTCCGTGATGATGCCGTCGCCCCGCGCGCCTCGCTGCGCCCAGCGCGGAACGCCCCCTCGCGTCGTGCGTCGTCGATGATGAACGGCGAAGTGAACGGAGAAGCCCCGGCCAGGCACGATTGACGCCCTTGCCGCCTTCGGCCATGACGGCCCCAGCGCGCCGCTCGGCCGCGCCAGGAGAGCGCACCGGAACGCCATGCAGAAGGTCTACAGCGCCGCCCGCATCCAGCCGGAAGAGCACAGGGACGTCCTCGCGCAGCTCTGGAAAGAGAACCTCGCCCACGGCGAGGTATCGCAGGAGCTCGTGGAGCGGCGGATGCGCTGGTTCCAGGAGCAGAACCCGGCGGGCCCCCCGCGGACCTGGATGGGCTTTCACGGCCCGGAGCGGGAGATCATCGGCAGCGGCTCGTTCTACCCGCGCGAGGTCCACGTCGGCGGGCGGAAGCTCAAGGCCGGCGTGCTCGGCGACTTCGGCGTGACCAGGGCGCACCGCATCGCCGGGGCCGCCATGAGCATCCAGCGCGAGCTCGCGAAGGGCTGCCGCGACGCCGGGGTCGACTTCCTGTTCGGCTTCCCCAACAAGGCGTCATTCCCGATCTTCCAGCGCGCCGGCTACAAGAAGATCGCGGACTCCACCCTCTGGGTCCGCCCCCTCATGGCCGCGTACAAGCTGAGCGAGCTCGCCGCCTCGTCGGCCGGGGAGCAGCGGAGCACGGTGAGCGCGGTGGTGCAGCGGGTCGCGGAGCGGGCGGCCTCGGCGGTCCCGCACCCTCGCTGGCGCGCGCTCTGGGAGGCGGCGACGCCGGGCGACCCGCCAGCCCCCCTCACGCAGGCGCTGTCGACGGCCGCCGAGCGCGTCGTGCAGCGAGCGACGGTGAAGCCGGACAACGCCCTGGTGCGCGCCGCCGGGCGCGCCGTCGACGCCTCCATGGCGCTCCGGGACACCACAGCGCTGCTCGCGAAGGGCAGCCGCGTGCGCACCGAGCTCGTGGACGCCGCCGACCATCGCTTCGACGAGCTGTGGTCGCGGGCGAAGCCCTCGCCGATCGTCGGCGAGCGGAGCGCCCAGTTCCTGAACTGGCGCTACGCGCAGCTCGGCAACACGCGCTACCGCTTCTTCTGCATGCTCGACAGGCACGACGGGCGGCTGCTCGGCTACGCCGTCTACTCGGTGCGGAACAACAAGGTCGAGATGACCGACGTGTTCTGCGAGGACAGCGGCCCCCTGCTCGACGCCCTGCTCCTCGAGTTCTGCCAGGCGATGCGGCGCGAGGGGCACGTCTCCGTGGGGATGCTCCTCGTGACCCCCCCTTCGTTCAGCGCGCGCCTGCGGGCGCTCGGCTTCTTCTCCCGCCCCCACCCCCCGAGCGTCGGCTCGCGGTGGCTCATCGTACATCTCGACCCCAGCTTCCCGGACGAGCTGCGGCGCGTGCTGCTCGACCCGGACAGCTGGTTCATGACCGACGGCGAGCTCGACGTCTGATCGCCCAGGCGCTCACCCCCCCGGGGATCCCACCGATCCGCTGGACCACCTCCTTCCGCCGGTTACCCTTGCCTCTCCATGGATAACGAGGCGCCGGCCCTGTCCATCGCGCGGCTGCGCTCCCTCTGGGACACCGAGGTGGATCCCTCCGCGCGCCGCGCGCTCACCGCGGCGGCCTTCGCGGGGCTGTTCGGCGCGGCGCACGTGGCGCGCGTGGGCTCCCCGCTCGCCCGCGGGCTCGCCGGCGCCGGCCTCGCGGCGCTGCTCGCGGCGATCGTCGCGCGGGCGATCCTCGCGCGGCGGCGGCGCGGCGACGCCCGGCGCACCGTGCGCGAGATCATCGGCCGCGCGGACGAGGCGCTCGGCGCCGCCACCCTGAGGGCGCTCTCGCTCGTGGATCGCGCCGCGGCCGACGATCGGGTCGGGTCGCCGGAGCTCGCCGGCCTGCACCTCCGGCGCCTGCTCGGCCGCGCCTCGCGGACGCGCATCCTCGCGCGCGCGCAGCAGGCGGCCGCGCGGTGGGCGAGCGCGGGCCTCGCCCTCGGCGTGACGGCGCTCGCGGCCGCCGCGATCGAGCCGTCGCGCGTCGTCGAGGGGCTCGACGTCCTCGCCGCCCGCGGCGGCGAGGCGCCGCTCGATCTGCCGTGGATCGAGGACGTCGAGATGACGGCCACGCCGCCCGAGTACCTGCACGAGGGCACGGAGGTGCTCCTGCCGTTCGCGACGACGATGCAGCCGCGGGGGACCGTGATCACGATGCGCGGCCGCCCGATCCGGGGAGGCCGCGCGCTCGTGCTGACCGACGGCGGCGCCGAGGTCCCGTTCGTCGACGACGGCAAGGACGGCGTGATCGCCCGCTGGACGCTCGGCGATTCGACGACCCTCCAGGTGGCCGCGCGCTTCGGGCAGGTGCGCGTCCGGCAGGCCGACGCGCAGCGCGTCGTGTCGATCGCCGACGACGCGCCGCGCGTCACGCTCGAGGGCGCGCCGCGCACGGTCAGGCTCCTCGACGAGCCCAGCATCCCGCTCCGCTACGAGATCACCGACGATCACGGCCTGCGCGAGGTCGATCTCGTCCTGCGCGCCGGCGCGAAGGAGGAGCGCCGGGTGCTCTCGCGGCCGGCGGGGGACGCGAAGATCGACCGCGGAGGCTACGAGCTCAGGGCGCGCGATCCGTTCTTCCGCAGGACGTACGTGCCCATCGAGGTGCGGATCGAGGCGCGCGACAACGACCCGATCGAGGGCCCGAAGTGGGGCAGGAGCGAGGCGATCCTGGTCATCCCGCCGCAGGTGGGCGAGCCCGAGGCGCGGCGCTACGTCGCGCTCGCGAAGGCGCGCGACGCGCTCACCGACCTGCTCGCGGACCGCATCGGCCAGAGGACGCCGGACGCGGTCGGCGCCGCGGCGCACGCGGCGCGCGAGGCCGAGGTGCAGGCGACCGCGAAGGCGGAGGTCGAGCGGGCGCTCGCCGCCGACTACGGCGGGCTCCGGGTGCGGGGGCGCATCGCGTCGCTCGCGCGCGGTCAGCTGGCGAGGCTCGACGAGGCGCTCGCCGCCGAGCGGAGATCGACCACGCGCGCGGCGCACCAGGGGCTGCTCGACGAGACCGAGGGCGTGCTGCTCGCGTTCGACGCCGGCCTGCGCGGCCTCGGCTTCCGGGACGCCCGGGCCGTCGCGCAGCGGCTCGCCGACGTCGCGGACGAGGCCGCGGCCGCGGCCGGGCTCCTCGGCGGCGGCGATCGCGGGGGCGGCGAGATCCGCCTCGAGGCGGCCGTCACGGTGCTGGGCGGCGGGGGGGTCGAGCTGAGCAAGATCGGCGAGCTCGGCCTCGACCTCGGCGAGATCGTCGCGAACGACCTGCGCAGGATCGCGCGCGCCCGCGGCGCCGGCGACTGGATGCACGCCGAGCTCGCGGCGCGCGACCTCGCGGCGCGGCTCAGGCGGCCGGAGCCCTCGTTCGGCGGCGGCGGCCGCGGCGGGGTGGAGTCCGGGGCGCCGCGCGGACCCGAGCCCGGCGAGGCCTCGAGCGCCGACGAGAGCGTCGCGCAGAGCGAGCGGGACCTCGAGGAGCTCGCGCGCGATCACGCCGCCGAGGTGAACGCGGTCGCCGAGGAGCTCACGCGCGCGTCGCGGCCCGAGGACGCCGCGGCGCTCCGCGAGGAGGCGAAGCGGCACGCGGAGGCGATCCGCGAGGCGGTGCGGGATCTGCCGCAGCCGGGCGGGGCGCCGGGCTCGGCCGAGTCCGCCGCGGCGGCTGGCAGGGAGCAGGCCGAGGCGATGGCCGGCGCGCTGGAGCAGGTCCGCCCCGAGGAGGCGGTCCAGAGCGGCCAGGGCGCGATGCGCTCGCTGGGCGAGGCGAAGCGGCTCGGCGCGCAGGGCGGCGGCTTCTTCCCCGAGGAGCGGGCCGGCCGCGAGGCCGCCGAGGCGCAGCAGGCGCTCGCCGAGGAGCTCGCCTGGGCCGAGGAGGCGCTGCGCAGGCTGCGACGGGCTGCGGCGGAGCGGGCGCGGGAGGGCCTCGCGAGGTCGAGCCAGCGCGAGGGCTCGCTCGCCGATCGCGCGCGCGAGCTGCGCAAGCGGGGCGAGCGCGGCGACGGCCGCATGCCGGAGGAGATGCTCGAGCGCCTCGACGAGGCCGAGGAGGCGATGCGCGACGCGCAGCGCGCCCTCTCCGAGGGGAACGGCGAGCAGGGCAACGAGCGCCAGCGCGACGCGCAGCGGCTGCTCGAGATGTCGCGCAGCGAGGACCAGGGTCAGGAGGGCGACGCCGAGTCGGAAGGGGAGAGGAACATGGCGAGGAAGGCCGACATCCCGGACAAGGACAAGCACAAGGGCCCCGAGGAGTTCCGGCGGCGCGTCCTCGAGGGGCTCGGGGGCGCCTCGGATCCGCGGCTGAGAGAGGCGGTCAAGCGCTACGCGGAGGGGCTCCTGAAATGAGGCGCATCGACGGTGCAGCGGTCCCGGCCAGGGCTCCGCGCAGGGCGACGGCCATGGCGAGGCGCGGCCTCAAGGCGGTGATCCTCGGCGCGCTCGCGACCGTGTCGACGGCGGCGTCCGGCCGCATCACGGTCGGCGATCTCGATCGCGCGGTGCGGGCGCGGGCCGCGATCCTGGAGATCGACGCCCCGGCGGCGCGGGACATCCTGAAGGGGGCGGATCCAGCCGACCCCGCGCTCGCGATCGAGCGCGGCCGGCTCGCCATCTACGAGGGCGACTGCGACGCCGCGTCGGCGATCCTCGCGCGCCCCGATCTCGCGGCGACGGCGGAAGGCGCGGCGCTCGGGGACATCGCGCGCGGCTGCGCCCGCGCCACCGCGGCGACGGTCGTCGTGAACGACGAGGAGCGCGGCGTCTGGGTGCGGCTCCAGGACGACGAGGATCGCGCGCTCGTGCCGCTCCTCGTCGAGGTCGCCGCGAAGACGCGCGACGTGCTCGCGAAGGACCTCGGGGTCGAGCTCCTCCGGCCGCTGCGGATCGATCTCGTCCGGGATCAGTTCACGCTCTCCGCGATGACGGGCCTGCCCGAAGACGCGGCGCGGACGACGGGCACCGTCGCCATCGCCAAGTGGGGGCGGGTGACGATGCTCTCCCCGCGCGCGACGCCGAACGGCTACCCCTGGCTGGACACGCTCGCGCACGAGATAACGCACCTCGCGCTCTCGCGCGGGACGCGCGACAACGCCCCGCTGTGGCTGCAGGAGGGCGTGGCCAAGCGCGAGGAGGTCCGCTGGCGCGAGCCCGACCCGCTGGACGACGTGCCGTCCGCGGACGCGATCGCCGTCCTCGGCATCCGGAAAGGCCTCGGGCGCCCGCTCGACAAGATCGGCCCCTCGATCGCGATGCTCCCGAGCGCGGAGGAGGCGGCGATCGTGTTCGCCGAGGTCGCGAGCTTCATCCGTTACTGGACGAGGGAGGCGGGCGACACGGCGCTGCCGCAGCTCCTGCGCCGGCTCAAGGACGCGAGCAGCGACGCGGACCTGGAGCGAGCGATCGCCGAGATCTCCGGCGCGGACCTCGCGGCCTGGGACAAGCGCTGGCGCGCCTACCTCGCCACGGTGCCGGCCGACGTGCCGCCCGACCTGGCGCCGGGCGGGGAGATGCCGCACCGGCAGGAGGTCGCCAAGCGGGTGCGCCTCGGCCAGCTGCTCCACGATCGCGGCCACCACGCCGCCGCGGCGGTCCAGCACGCCCGCGCGCAGGCGCTCGCGCCGCGTGAGCCGGCGGTGCGCGGCTTCCTCGCCGCCGCCCTGCTGGCCTCGGGCGAGCGGGCGAGCGCCGCTCCGCTCGTCGAGCAGGTGGAGGACGTGAACAGCCGCCATGGCCGGTGGTGGTCGCTGCACGGCCTGCTCCACGGAGGCGCCGACGCGGAGCGCGCCTTCTCGGCGGGCACCGCGCTCGACCCGCTGAGCCCCGAGGTGGCCTGCGAGGAAAAGCTGCCGCCGGAGCTCCCCAGCGACCCCATCTCGTCGGCCCTCTGCGAGGCCGCGCGCCGCAGGGCGCGCTAGCGCGCCGGAAGCTCGGGCGACCTCCGAGGCCGTCAGGACGAAGGGACGCCCCCGCGGCGCTCCCTCGATCGACCGGGCGGCGCCCCGTGCGTCGAAAAGACAGCGAGACGAGGCAAACGCCGCCGCTCGGCGCAATGGTCTACGCTTGCCGGTTTCTGCGCGAGCGCGCCCGCTTCGGCTTCCGTCGCGCCGGAGCGCTCTCCTACGGTCGCGCGGTGACGAACACGGATCGCATCGTCCTGATGGTCGCGCTGAGCCTCGCTCTGTCGGCTCGGGCGTACGCAGGTGACACGCAACGCGTCTCGGAGCCGCGCACGGTAAGCGAGCCGCGCACGGTGGGCGAGCTCAGCACGTCGACCGTGCTGGCGTTCGGCTTGATGCCCCCGACGGCGTTCGGCCCCTCGCTGGCCGCCACCCTCCGCTGGCTCGACGTGTCCATGTCGGTCGAGGCGCGCGTGCTCTGGGCGCTGGGCAGCGATCCGAGCAACACCCCGATCATGGGGCCGGAGGGCAGCGTCTGCGTCGGCCTCCTGTCGCTCTGCAGGCACAGGGATGCCGTTTTCTTGTGCAACTTCTTGCAGTCCGGCGTCGCCAACGCGGCGCTCGCGGGGAACCTGAAGCCGACAGACGACAGCAACCTCCCCTGGATACTCACCTCCGGCGTGCGCGGGGGCGCCGAGTGGGGCCTCTGGCGAACCGTGGAGCTGCGCAGCTTCCTCGAGCTGCATGTCGCCCTGGCGCGCCCTCATCTGAAGGTCGGCTCCGCCCAGAGGTGGCAAGCCTCCGACGTCGCGGCGGTCGCCGGCATCGGCGTGGCATTCCGTGTGACCCCGGAGTGACGCGGGGTACACGGCGCTCCGAGCCGCGCGCCCGCGGCGGCCACCGCGCGGCGCGAGCGCGCGGCCGGAGGCGCGCCGCGGCCTCAGTTCTTCGTGCGGAGCGCGCGCGCCAGGGTGTTCCTGCCGACGCCGAGCCGCTTCGCCGCTTCGGTCTTGTTCCCCTCGCACGCGCGGACCATCGCCTCGACGTAGCGCCGCGTCACCTCGTCGAGGGTGAGGCCGAGCGGCAGCGCGACCTGCTCGTCGCCCTCGCGGACCGCGTCGGTGTGCGGCGGGGCGCCCTCGCGCCGGCGCGCCGGGAGGTGCCCCGCGGAGATGCGGCCGTCCGGCGCGAGGGCGATCGCGCTCTCGACCCAGTGCTCGAGCTCGCGCACGTTGCCCGGCCAGGTATGGGCGCGGATGTGGCGGAGCGCGTCCAGATCGAAGCGCGGCGCGGGCCTTCCGTACCTCGTCGCGTAGACGTCCGCGAAGTGGCGGGCCAGCGTCTCGACGTCCTCGGGGCCGCGCTCGCGCAGGGCCGGCAGGTCGATCTCGACGACGCGCGCGCGGTAGTAGAGATCCTTCCGGAAGCGGCCCTCGGCGACGAAGCGCTCGAGGTCGCAGTGCGTGGCGCACACGACCCGCACGTCGGCGCGGAGCGTCTGGCGACCGCCGACGCGCTCGAAGGAGCGATCCTGCAGGAAGCGGAGGAGCTTGCCCTGGATGTCGAGCGGCAGGTCCCCGAGCTCGTCCAGGAACAGCGTGCCGCCCTCCGCGAGCTCCACCTTGCCCGGCACGCGCCGATCCGCGCCGGTGAACGCCCCGCGCTCGTGGCCGAAGAGCTCGCTCTCGACGAGCTGCGCCGGCAGCGTCGTGCAGTCGACGGTGACGAAGGGCCGCGTCTGTCGCCGCGAGTTGACGTGGATCGCCCGCGCGAACAGGCTCTTGCCGGTGCCGGTCTCCCCGCGGAGCAGCACGGTCGCGTCGGTCTGCGCCGCGAGCTGGACCTTCTCGTACACGGCGGCCAGCCGCTCGCTGCGGCCGACGATCCGGTTGAACGGCCCCTGCAGCACGACCCCCGGCCCGCCGCCCTCGGCCGCGCGGAGCGTCGTCAGCATGAGCGCGCGGGCGAGCTGCGTCGCGAGCGCGACGAGGTAGCGCTCGTCCTCCTCATCGAACGGCGCTCCCGCGCGGTTCAGCAGCTGGACGACGCCGCGGATGGGCGCGGCGCCGTCCTCGCGGATGGGCGCGACGAGCATTGAGCGCGTCGTGTAGCCCGTCGCCCGGTCGGCCGACGGATCGAAGCGCGGATCGCGCGCGGCGTCGTCGACGCGCACGACCTCGCCGGTCCTGGCGACGTGCCCCGCGATGCCGCGCTCGAGCGGCTGCCTGAGCGCGGGGAGCTCGGGCAGCAGGGCGACGCGCGTCACGAGATCGCCGCGCTCCGCGTCGACGAGCCAGATCGTCGCGCGGTCGGCGCGGAGCGCCTTCGCGAGCCGCTCGCACGCCGTGCCGAGGAGGGCGTCGAAGTCGACCTCCCGGGCGAGGAGGGAGGCGAGATCGACGAGCAGCGAGAGGCGCGACATGGATAACGGAGCAAGATCCAGCATAGAGGGCGCCGCCCCTGTCGTCATCCGCGTCATCACGCGGCCCGCGCGAGGGCCTCGACGTTGATGCAGAGCCCCTCGCGCGCGGCGACCGAGGCAGGGAAGAGCTCGCGCGCGAGGCGCTCGATCTCGGCGACGCCAGCGTCCGTCCGCTGCGGGTCGTGGTGGAAGAGCACGAGCTGCCGCGCGCCGCACGCCCGCGCGATCTCGGCGCCCGCGATGTACGTCGAGTGCCCCCATCCGGCCCTCGATCGCCCTGCGTCGCCGCGGTACTCCTCCGGGGTGTACTGCGCGTCGTAGATGAGCACGTCGGCGCCGTCCGCGAGCGCGCGCAGCGCCGGATCGACGCAGGCGTAGTGCTCGGTGTCGGTCGCGTAGACGAGGCTGCGGCCCGCGTGCTCGAGGCGGTAGGCGAGGACGCCGCCCGGGTGGTTGAGCTTGGCGATGCGCACGTGGACCTCCCCGGCATCGAGCGCCTCCCCCGGCCGCGCCTCCCGCAGGGCGAGCTGCGCGCCCAGCTCGTCCAGCCGGACCGGGAAGCTCGGCGCTGCCATCTGCGCCGAGAGCGCCTCGCGGAGGGTCCCGACCCCGTGCGTGCTGCCCACGATCGACAGCTTCGAGCTCGGCAGGTACGCCGGCACGAAGAACGGCAAGCCCTGGATGTGGTCCCAGTGCAGGTGGGAGAGCAGCACCGTGGCCTCGACCGACCCTTCCCGGAGCAGGGCGTCTCCGAGCTTGCGTACGCCTGTCCCTGCATCGAGGATGATCCGCGACGAGCCGCAGCGGACCTCCACGCAGCTTGTGTTTCCGCCCACCGCCGCCGTCTCCGGCCCAGGCGAAGCGATGCTCCCGCGAACTCCCCAGAACCTGATCTCCATCGTTCTCGCGTGCCTCCTGGGCGCTCTTCGGCGCTCTTCGGCGCTCTCCAGCGCTCTTCAGCGATCTCCAGCGAGCGGCGTGCCAGGACGCAGGCACTTGAAACCGCTCCGCTTTTCTGCTGCCCTCGCAGGGGTCGCTCCAAGCTGCAGCGCGGTCTCCGGATCGGCGCTTCAGAATGGAGCGCACGGGCGGCGCGGTCTGCCCGCGCTCGCGCCTCCATTTGCGCGGAGCGGCGCTTCGCGGTTGACGCGCTCGCAACGACGTGGAGAAACGTGGGGCGCGGGGGACGGGCCTGGCGTCGCGCCACGGATCGCGCTGAGCGTCGCGCGTCGCGTCAAGGCTGAGCTCCTTCGCTGGATGGGAGGATCGCGCCGGCGCGTGGAGGTTCGCCTGACCCGAGCGTTGACCGACGTCCTTCCCGAGGCCTAGCATTCCTGCACCGCTCTTTTCCCCGCATTGTTACCGCTCCGCACAATGACCGTTGCCACCTACGCCGCCGCACAGCTGTTGCGGGTGCTTCCGCGAGAGCGCATTACCCGGGCCGTTGGCCGCCTCTGCGACGCCAGAGCACCCGCCGCCGTCTTGAACGCGGTGGTCAAGCTCTACGCGCGCGCGTACCGCGTCGACATGGACGCTGCCGAGGTGCTGACGAGCCCCTACGAGAGCTTCGACGCGTTCTTCACGCGCAAGCTCCGCGACGGGATGCGCCCTGTCTGCTCCGATCCCGGAGCCATCACCAGCCCCGCCGACGGACGCGTCGCAGCGCTCGGCCCCGTGACCGAGGGCGGGCGCCTGCTCATCAAGGGGCAGCCTTACCGCGTCGAGGACCTCGTGGGCGACCCCGCGGAGGCCTCGCGCTACGACGGCGGGCAGTTCGCGGTCGTCTACCTCTCACCGCGCGACTACCACCGGGTCCATTCGCCCGTCGCCGGCCAGGTGAGCCTCATCCGCTCGATGCCGGGGGAGCTGTTCCCCGTGAACGCGATCGGCGAGCGCCACATCCCGGGGCTGTTCGCGCGCAACCGACGTGTCGCGATCGTGATCGACACCGAGCGCCAGGGGCGCGTGACGGTCGTGATGGTGGGCGCGATGATCGTCGGACGGATCACGGTGAGCGCGGTCGACGCGCGCGACGTGCCGCTCGGCGTGCACACGCTCGCGCCGGCCCTTCCGGTCCAGTGCGGCGAGGAGATCGGCAAGTTCCACCTCGGCTCCACCGCGGTCATGTTCGTGGAGCGCGGGGCGGCGCCCCCCTGGAGCAGGGCTCCGGGGCCGATCCTCTACGGTGAGCCGCTCGACGGAGGGGGCGAGCAATGACGAGCGAGCGGCCGCGCAACCCCCTGGCTGCGCCCGCCCAGGAAGGCGGCGCCTCCGGAGAGCCCGGCGCGCCCCTGCCGGGCGAGGCAGGGAACGCGGCCTCGCTCGCGCCGCAGGGAGAGGGCTCGCTCCCCGCGCGCTCGTCCGCTCCACGGCCCGATCGCACGCCCAGCGTGCGCCCGCAGCTCGCGACGACCACGCCGCTGCCGCGCCTCGACGTCATCCCGGGCATGACAGACGGGAGCTCCGGCGGGCAGCTCTCGGAGATCCCGGATCTCGATCTCGACCCGCGCATCGCCGGGCCGCCCACGGAGCGCTCGCGGCACGGCACCCCCCTGCCGGCCACGCCCACCTCCAGGCGGGCCTGGCAATCGCTGGCCGCGGAGGTGGAGCGGGCCGCGGAGGTGGAGCGCGGCGACAGCACGAAGGCCGCGCGGCGCCGCTCGCGGCGGCTCGTGAACGTGCCCGGAGACGCGGCGCAACAGGGCGACGACCAGGGCGCCGCGCACGACCAGGGCGCCGCGGACACGGCGACGCCGCGATCGCCGGCGCTCGACGACGTGGAGGACGACGGGTGGCTGAACGCCGCCGCCAGGTCTCCCAGCGACCCGGCGCTCGAGGTGCCGAGGCCCGCCAGCAAGCCGGCGCCGCCGCCGAACCTGGCGGAGCTGGTCGCGCCGCGGGCGGTCCCGCGCCCGTCGCCGAAATCCTCCAGCGTGCCGCCGATGCCGACGCCGGGGCTCCTCATCGATCCGGATTCGGTCGCGGTGATCCGGCCGCTCCAGATCCTCAGCATCGAGTCGAACCTGCCGCCGGTCACCTCGCTGGCCGAGCCCGCCAAGCCGCCGCTGCTGACCGAGCCGACCGAGAACGAGTGGCCGCCGCTTCAGTTCAGGATCCGGCCGCAGGAGCGCCAGACCGCGCTGGGCCTCGAGCCGTACCAGGAGGGCCCGCCGACGGCGCGCGACGCCGCCTCCGACTCCCTCCAGCCCGAGCCCCGACGGCCGCAGCCCTCGGGGCCGGAGATCGAGGCGCGCCCGCTCGACTGGCCGCCGGGGTCGGCCGCGGACGAGCTCGCGGAGCTCGAGCCGGAGCCCGAGCTGGTCGACGACACGAAGGCCGAGCCCTCGAGCGCCTCGCCCGCGGGAGGCGAAGGCGAGCCGGAGCAGGCCGACACGACGCGCAGCACCTTGCCGCCGAAGAGCAGCGATGTCGATCTCGAGGAGGTCGAGCCCGAGCGCGACGCCGAGATGACCGACGAAGCCCGGGCCGCCCGGGCCGACGCGCAGGCGGCGCAGCCCAAGAAGCCACCGCCTCCGCCTCCGCCCCCGCCGCGGCGCCCGCGCGCGCATGCGCTGGCCTCGCCTGATCTCGCGACGTTCACGAGCTCGGTGCCGCCGCCCATGTCCGCGCCGCCGCCGCACGGCGAGGCGCCGGCGCCCGCGCGCCCCTCCGCTCCCCCTGCCCCGCCCGCCGCGAAGGCGATCGAGCATGAGCCGAACTCCGGTCCCTCGACCGAGCCCGCCGCGCGCCGGAAGCGCCCGTGGTGGGAAGAGCTCTTCGGCGACGACTTCCTGCGCACGCTCGACAAGATCGACAGCAAGGTGGTTCGCCGCGAGGTCAATTTCATCGAGGAGCGGCTCGGCGTCGAGAAGGGCGCGGTGATCCTCGACCTCGCGTGCGGCGCGGGCAGCCACGCGATCGAGATCGCGAGCCGCGGCTACAGCGTGGTCGGCTACGACCTGTCGCTCGCCATGCTCGCCCGCGCCGCCGACGACGCGCAGGACCGCGGCCAGAAGCTGAACTTCCTCCAGGGCGACATGCGCGAGATGACGTTCGAGGAGACCTTCGACGGCGTCTACTGCTGGTCGACGAGCTTCGGCTACTTCGACGACGAGAAGAACCTGGACGTCCTCGCCCGCATCCGCCGCGCCCTCCGCGCGGGCGGCATGCTCCTGCTCGACATCGTCAACCGCGACTACGTGGCGTCCCGCCAGCCGAGCCTGGTCTGGTTCGAGGGGGACGGCTGCGTCTGCATGGATGAGATGCAGGTGGATTTCTTCACGAGCCGGCTCAGGGTGAAGCGCACCGTCATGTTCGAGGACGGCCGCTCGCGGGAGATCGACTACTCGATCCGCCTCTACGGGCTGCACGAGCTCGGCAAGATGCTCCACGAAGCTGGCTTCAAGGTCACCGAGGTGACCGGCCATCCCTCGCACCCGGGCGTCTTCTTCGGCTCCGAGTCGCCGCGGCTCATCATCCTTGCCGAGCGGAGCTGAGGCGCTAGGGCCTCCTGACGCATGAGCTTCGAGGCCGCGATCTCGCGCGCGCTGCCGGGGATCCCGCGCAGCACGTCCCCCGTCGATCAGATCGCCTATGCCCGCGATCTCTGGCCGCGGCACCACCTCGCCGTGACGGAGGGCCGCATCGCCGAGCACCGGCCCGGGATGATCGTCTGGCCGGCGTCCACCGAGGAGGTCGCCCAGGTGGTCCGCTTCTGCGCGGACGAGGGGCTCCCGCTCGTGCCGTTCGGCGCGGGCTCGGGCGTCTGCGGCGGCGTCCTGCCGGACGACCGCACCGTCGTGCTCGACCTGAAGCGGCTCTCCCGCCGCCGCTCGCTCGATCGGCAGGCCTCCTCGGTCGAGATCGAGGCCGGCGCCCTCGGCATCCGCTTCGAGGAGGAGCTCAACGCCGAGGGCTTCACGCTCGGCCATTTCCCGTCGTCGATCCTCTGCTCGACCGTGGGCGGCTGGGTCGCTGCGCGCAGCGCCGGCCAGTGCTCCGGGCTCTACGGCAAGATCGAGGACATGGTGGCGTCGCTCGAGTGCGTCGTCGGCCGCGGCGAGGTCGTCCGCCTCGATCGGCGCGCGCACGGCCCGGATCTGACGCCGCTCCTCATCGGCAGCGAGGGCGTGCTCGGCGTGGTCACCGCCGCGACGCTCAGGCTGCATCCGGCCCCGCCGGCGCGCGCGTTCGCCGCCTTCTCTTTTCCCACCCTGGAGGCCGGATGGAACGCGATGCGGGAGATGTTCCAGGCCGGCCTTCGCCCGGCGGTCTCGCGCCTCTACGACCCGTTCGACTCCTTCATGGCCCGACTCGGCGCGGTGCGCCGGCAGCGCGCCCACGCCGATGCCGGCGATGCGCCGTCCGAGGAGGCTGCCACGCGGGCGCGCGCCGGGCGAGGCCCCGGGGCCGGCGCCACCGTGCTGCGCGGCCTGCTGCGCGCGCCGGGGCTCCTCAACCAGGTCGTCGACACCCTCGGGTCACGCGCGCTCCGCGGCGCGACGCTCATCCTCATCTTCGAGGGCACGGCGCGCGCGAGCGCGGACGATCTCGCCCGCGCCGCGGCGATCGCCGAGCGCGGCGGGGCCAGGCCGCTCGGCGAGGAGCCGGCGCGCCACTGGCTCGCGCACCGCTACAGCGTGAGCTACCGCCAGGCGCCCGTCTTCATGGCCGGCGCGTTCAGCGACACGATGGAGGTCGCCGCGCCCTGGTCGCGCCTCGACGCCCTCTACCGGTCGGTGCGCAAGGCGCTCGGGCGCCACGTCTTCGTGATGGCCCACCTGTCCCACGCCTATCCGGACGGCTGCAGCATCTACTTCACCTTCGCCGGCAGCGCGCCGACCGTCGCGGCGGCCGAGGCGAAGTACGACGCAGCCTGGCGGGCGGCCCTGGACGCCGCGATCGACGCCGGCGGCACGCTCTCGCATCACCACGGCGTCGGCCGCAGCAAGGCGCCGCGGCTCGGCGCCGAGCTCGGCCTCGGCGTTGACGTCATCCATGCGCTCCGGGGCGTCTTCGACCCTGCCGGCATCATGAACCCTGGCAACCTGCTCCCGCGCGACGCCGCCCCCGCCGCGCGACGCCCGCTCCCGCCGCCGCCCGCGGCGCCCGTGATCGACGGCGACTCCCTGCTCGTACACGCCGCCGGCGACGCTCGCATCGGCGAGGTCGAGCGCGCCCTCGCGCAGCGCGGCCTCACCCTGGCGCTCGACGTCGACGCGGCCTCGCGCGAGCTCACGCTCGACGCGTGGATCGCGGCGGGCGCCCACGGCGCGCCCGATCCGTGGAGCGACCCGGTCGATCACCTCGTCGCCGGCTTCACCGCGCGGCTCGCGTCCGGCGGCGAGCTCGCGGTGCGGCCCGCCCCGCGGCGCGCGGTGGGCCCGGATCTCTTCGCGCTGTTCCTCGGCGTCGGCGGGCGCATCGGCGCCATCACGTCCGTGCACCTGCGCGCCCACGGCGCGTCGCGGCCCCGCGCGCTGCCGACCTCACTGCCGCGGCAGCCGCCGCTCGGCCACGCCGAGGCAGCGTGGCTCGACGCGGTGGTGAGCGCCGCCCGCGACGTTCGCTGATCGCGCCCGGTGCTGGCCGGATTCAGCCCGGGGGCCATGCCATGGGCCGTCCGCCCATGACGTGGACGTGGAGGTGGAAGACCGTCTGACCGGCGTTCGCGCCGCTGTTCACCACGGTCCTGAAGCCGCTCTCCGCGATGCCGGTCAGCTCTGCCACCCGCCGCGCGGCGAGCAGCAGCCGCCCGAGGACGGCCTCGTCCTCGGGCGCGGCCTCGGCCATCCCCGCGATGTGGCGCTTCGGAACGACGAGCACGTGCGTCGGCGCCTGCGGGTTCACGTCGTGGAAGGCGAAGACGTGCTCGTCCTCGAGCACGACCTTCGACGGGATCTCCTTGTTCACGATCTTGCAGAAGATGCACATGGTCGTCTCCTAGTACCGCGTCGTACCGCGCGTCAGAAATCCCTATCAGGATTTCTGACCGCCACCTCGCCGCGGCACGCCTGACGAGCGGAGCTAGGGCGCTTGCGTATCGCGCCGCTCCCGGTCGCGAGGCATCGTCCTGGTCGCAGGCTCCGGCTCTCCCGGCTCTCCCTGCCGAGGACTTTCCACGGCTCCGCCGTGCCCGTCGCTGGGCAGCAGCCGGGCGAGCGCGCGCTCGATCCGAGAGGTATCCGCTGGCTCCGGGAGCAGGTCGTCGGGCAACGCGGCGCCCGCCGCCGGGCTCGGCGCAGCGCCCCCGCCGTCCTGCTGCCCGGCTCGCGGGACCGCCCCGCGCGCGACCGCGATGCGGAGCACTGCGAGCTCGAGGCCGTCGAGCGCGGCGGTGCGCTTCAGCCCGAGCGATGGCACGTCGTAGGTGAGCAGCGCGCCGCCGCTCGCCTCGGGCGCGAGCCCGGCGCGGACCGCGCCGGCGACCAGCTGCCGCACGATGCTCCTGAGCAGCGCCGCCCGCCGCCGCACCCTGCGCGCTGCCGGGTCGGCGTAAAGCGAGAAGAAGCGGTTTCGCGAGAATGTGGACGGCGCCAGCACGAGCGCGACGAACAGCGCCTCCAGATCGATGGGCGGCGACGCCCTCACGTCGCGGGCCCCACCGCGCCCGCGGCCTCCGAGAGCCCGCCGCGCCGCAGGAGCTCGGCCTGACGGTGCGTGCGCAGCGCGCCGATGAGCTCGTCGAGATCCCCTTCGATGATCTTGTCGAGCTTGTGCAGCGTGAGGCCGATCCGGTGATCCGTCACCCGGTTCTGCGGGAAGTTGTAGGTCCGCACCTTCTGCGCGCGCTCCCCCGTGCCGACCATGGTCCTTCGCTCGGCGCTCTGGGCCTCCTCCTGCCGGCGCTGCTCCAGCTCGAGCAGCCGGCTCCGGAGCACCTTGAGCGCCTTCGCCTTGTTCTTCAGCTGGGAGCGCTCGTCCTGGCACTTCACGATCATGCCGGTCGGCAAGTGCTTGATCTGCACGGCGCTGTTCGTCGTGTTGACCCCCTGGCCGCCGGGGCCCCCCGACGCGGCGATCGAGATCTCCAGGTCCTTGTCGTCGATGTGCACGTCGACCTCGTCCGCCTCGGGCAGGACGGCGACGGTCGCGGTCGAGGTGTGGATGCGCCCCTGCGTCTCCGTCGAGGGGACGCGCTGCACGCGGTGAACGCCGCCCTCGTAACGGAGGTGGGAGAAGACGTCCTGCCCCGTGATCAGCGCCGCGACCTCCTTGTAGCCACCGGCCGACGCCTCGCTCAGGTTGAGCACCTCGACCTTCCAACGCTTCGTCTCCGCGTAGCGGCAGAGCATGCGGAAGAGGTCGGCGGCGAACAGCGCCGCCTCCTCGCCGCCCTCGCCGCTCCGGATCTCGATCACGGTGTTTCGCGTCTCGTTCGGGTCCTTCGGCAGGAGGAGCACCTCGAGCTCACCGGCGAGCCGCTCCCGCTCGAGCTCGAGCTCGGGCAGCTCCGCCTGGACGAGCTCGGCCAGGTCGGGATCGTTGAGCGCCTCCCGGTCCTCGGCGATGCGGCGCTCGACGTCCCGCAACCGAGCGAAGGCGGCGACCACCGGCTCGAGCTCGGTCCGCTCGCGGTTGAGGCGCTGGAGCTCGGCGGGCGCGGAGAGCACCGCAGGGCTGCACATGAGGTGATCGAGTTCCTGGAAGCGGCGCTGGACCGCCTCGAGTTTCGCGATAGGTAGCATCTGCAATCCGAAGACGGCGCGGAGTTGGACGGCGGCGGCGAGGCGTGCGGCGGCGAGGCGTGCGGCGGCGCCGGTGCGCGCTAGCCGGGGGCGCCAGCGTAGCCGGGGTCGGCGAGCAGCTTGGAGTAGTCCTCGAACACCCGATCCGGCTGGGCCGGCGCGGCCACCGACTCCTCCCGCCAGAGCGTCGCGCGGAGCGAGGCGAGGGCGACCTCCAGCTGCGCATCGTCGGGCTCCGCCGTCGTGATCTTCTGGACCAGGAACCCCGGCCAGAGCAGCGCACGGAGCGGACCGGTGGTGCAGTAGCGCGCGAAGATCCGCTGGATCTCGAAGGTCACCGCGGCGATGAGCGGGAGGAACGGCAGCTTCATCAGGAAGAAGCCGACGCTCTCGACGAACCGGCCGCCGGGCAGCTTGGGCAGGAACGCCCCGAGGGACGCCCCGGCCACCGAGAACACCACGATCGACACGAGCGCCACCATGACCAGGAACGTCGTCCCGCAACGAGGGTGCATGGCCGTCTTCCGGCGCGCGTTCTCGACCTCGAGCGCCTCGAGCGCCTCGTAGGTGGAGATCGCCTTGTGCTCCGCCCCGTGGTACTGGAAAACGCGCCGAACCTCCGAGATCTGGCGGATCAGGAGGAGGTAGGTGACGACGATGGCCAGCTTCGCCACGCCCGTGATCGCCTGGAACCCCGGCGACGTGACCTCGAGCCCGAGGCCCAGGAGCTTGTTGACCAGCTCGGCGCCGGCCTGAGGCGCCGCCACGAAGAGCAGGACCGCGAAGAGGATCGGGATCACGCCCATCCCCCCTCCCCGCTTCTTCCCGTCCGCGCCGCCTGCGCCCGGGCTGCCCGAGATCTGCGCGGGCTCCGCGTCCTGCGTCGCGATCGCGGCCATGCTGAGCGCCAGCGAGGTGAGGGTCGCTCCGCTCGCCTGTCCGGCGCTCGCTCGCTTGGACGCCGGGCCCTTGGCCGCGGCCGCCTCTTCGGCCGAGAGATCCTGCTCGTAGAGGTCCGCAGACCACCGGAGCGCCTGGGACCCGAGGCGCAGCGACTCCACGAGCGTCGCGACCCCCCGCACGAAGGGCCAGGTGCGTGGCCCCTTCGAGACCGCGGTCATCGGCTGCTCGCGCACGACGAGCTCCCCCGAGCGGCGCCGGCAGACGATGGCGACCGAGCTCGGCGATCGCATCATGACCCCTTCAATCACCGCTTGGCCGCCGATATACGGACGTGCAGGCTGATCGCTCATACGCGTTCCAATCTAGCGCATAACGCGGCTGGCGCATCGCGCCCGGCCGACCTGCGCCGCGAATGTGGATGGGCGACGTCGTCCGCAGCGCGACGTCTCGGCCGCCCGCCCTGCGCGGCTCGGCCGCTCGCGAGACGCGGGGAGCTCGAGGCGCGCCGAGCCGTCCGCCACGCCCCGGGCGTGGTGCGGCGTGACGGACGTGCCTGAAAAGGAGGGATGTCGGGGATGTCGGGTCGGGTGGACGATCAGCCCGCCGGCTTGGCAGCGGTCCCGTACTTCCTGCGGAAGCGATCGACGCGGCCGGCGACGTCCATGATCTTGTGCTTGCCCGTGTAGAACGGGTGGCAGGCGGAGCACACGTCGGTGGTAAAGCTGCCGCGGGTGGAGCGGGTCTCGACGATGGCGCCGCACGCGCAGGTGATCGTGGAGTCCTTGTACTCGGGGTGGATGCCGGGCTTCATGGTGAGTCCTTCGGGTGTTGCGAGGGAGGGCGCCTATAGCTCAGCGCGTCTCGGACCGCAAGAAACCCCTCCGGCGCGCCGCGCTTCCATCTCCCCGGCCGGTGTCTCCCGGACCGGGCGTCCGGCGCGGGATGCGCGGCGAGATGCGTGAGAAAAGAGCGGCCGGAGAGATCCTGGCGTAGCCGGCGGAGCCCGCCGCTCCGTACCAGCACATCGGACCGGGACACCGGCACGAAGCGCTGGGCAGCACGGAGGGGTGGACGACCTACCTGCGGCTCGGGGTCGCTCCGGTCAAGGGCCGGGGGCCGGGCCGGGCCGCGCGCACGGCAATTGCTAGAGGCGGCGTTGACGCTCGGGTGCACATGGTTAGTTTCGCGGTCGCGGGCCAGCGAGCTCGCGAAATTCGGCGAAAGTATCCGGATTCCCAGCGGTTTTTGACGGCTCTGGAGCAGGGGCTCGCGGCAGCTGTCAGCCGAGCCCTGCTGGCCGGTCGGGTCTTCTCGCCCCCGCGGCTACCAGGCCGTCGCGCAAACACTTCTCGGAGGGTTCAACGTCATGGGCAAGATCATCGGCATCGATCTCGGCACGACCAACAGCGTCGTCGCGGTGATGGAGGGCAAAGAGCCCAAGGTCATCGTGAATGAGGAAGGCTCACGCCTCACGCCGTCCGTCGTGGCCTGGGACGACAAGGGCGAGGTGCTCGTTGGACAGATCGCCAAGCGCCAGGCGGTCACGAACCCCACCAACACCATCTACTCGGTCAAGCGCTTCATGGGGCGCCGGTTCGAGGAGGTGCAGGAAGAGTCGAAGCGCATCCCGTACAAGGTCAGCAAGGGCAAGAACGGCGACGCCTCGATCGAGGTGCGCGGCAAGCAGGTCTCGCCGCCCGAGGTCTCGGCGAAGGTCCTGCAGAAGCTGAAGAAGGCCGCGGAGGACTATCTCGGCGAGAAGGTGACCGAGGCCGTCATCACCGTGCCGGCCTACTTCAACGACGCGCAGCGGCAGGCCACCAAGGACGCCGGCCGCATCGCCGGGCTCGAGGTGAAGCGCATCGTCAACGAGCCCACGGCGGCCGCGCTCGCGTACGGGCTCGACAAGAAGAACGAGCAGGTCATCGCCGTCTACGACTTCGGCGGCGGCACGTTCGACATCTCGATCCTCGAGGTCGGCGACAACGTCGTGCAGGTCATCTCGACCAACGGCGACACCCACCTCGGCGGCGACGACGTCGACCACCTCGTGATGGACTGGCTCGCGGCCGAGTTCAAGAAGGACACGGGCATCGACGTCTCGAACGACAAGATGGTCGTGCAGCGGCTCAAGGACGCCGCGGAGCAGGCGAAGATCGAGCTGTCGAACGTGCAGGAGACGACGATCAACCTGCCGTTCTTGACCGCAGACGCCTCGGGGCCGAAGCACCTCCAGAAGCAGCTCACCCGGGCGAAGCTCGAGCAGATGATCCGGCCGCTCATCGACCGCACGCTCGAGCCGACCCGCAAGGCGCTCGCCGACGCGAAGAAGACGCCGCAGCAGATCGACGAGATCGTCCTCGTCGGCGGCTCGACCCGCACCCCGCTCGTCCAGGAGACGGTCAAGAAGTTCTTCGGCAAGGAGCCGCACAAGGGCGTGAACCCGGACGAGGTCGTGGCCGTCGGCGCCGCGGTCCAGGCGGGCGTGCTCTCGGGCGAAGTGAAGGACCTCGTGCTGCTCGACGTCACGCCGCTCTCGCTCGGCGTCGAGACGCTCGGCGGCGTGATGACCGTGATGATCTCGAGGAACACCACGATCCCGACGCAGAAGAAGGAGATCTTCTCGACCGCGACCGACAGCCAGCCGAGCGTCGAGGTCCACGTCCTCCAGGGCGAGCGCACCGAGGCCCGCTACAACCGGACCCTGGGCCGCTTCCACCTGGAAGGGATCATGCCGGCGCCCCGCGGCGTCCCGAAGATCGAGGTGACGTTCGACATCGACGCGAACGGCATCCTCTCGGTGCACGCCAAGGACACCGCCACCGGCAAGGATCAGCGCATCACGATCACGGCGTCGGGCGGCCTGAAGGAAGACGAGATCAACCGGATGGTCAGCGAGGCGGCGTCGCACGAGGCCGAGGACAAGCGGCGCCGCGAGGAGATCGAGCGGCGCAACAAGCTCGACAACCTCTGTTACACGCTGGAGAAGACGATCAGCGAGAACAAGGACAAGCTGCCGGAGGGCGACGTCTCGGCGCTGAACGGGATCATCGCCGAGGGCCGGTCGGCCATCGAGAAGCAGGACGACGCGGCCGTGACCACGGCGCTGGAGCGGCTTGAGAAGGAGGCGCACCGGATCGCGAGCGTCATGTACGAGAAGGCCGGCCCGCCGCAGGACGGCGGGGGCGCCGCGCCCGGCGCTCCGGGAGGCCAGCCGCCCCCGCCCGCCGGCGGCAAGGGGAAGGATTCGGTCATCGACGCGGAGTTCGAAGAGTCGAACTGATCGCCGCGAGGTGAGCGCTCCTCTCCTCGACGGGCGTAACTGACGCAACGAGAAACGAGCGCGGCTTCGTCCGCGCTCGTTTGCATTTGCGTGGCGCGCCTCGAGCCCCGGAGCCGGAGGTCGGCGCGGACCGCCGTACTCCCCCCCACCGCGCTCTCCTTGGGCGTCGACTCGGATGTCCGGGAGCCGTATAACCGGCGCCCATGCGAACCCTCCTGCCGCTCGCCACCCTGGTCCTGATGGCCGGTCCCGTCGCCTGTGGGCCGTCCCCCACGCCTGCCGCGCCGACAGGAGGACAGGGAGAGGTCAAGGTCGGACCTCCCCAGGCCGCGAGCCCCGCGTTCGATTTATCCCCCGTCGCCGAGCCCGCCGACATCGTGGGCGTGCTCCGCTGGAGCAACCCGGCGGCCACGCTGTCGAGCGTCGCCACCTGCGCCGGGCTGCCGCCGGCGCTCGCCGAGGCGGGCGCGCAGGGGCTCTCCGCGGGCGTCCTGAGCGAGCTCGTGAGCCCCTCCATCGACACGAACCAGCTCGCCGCGGTGCTCGCGCTCGACGCGCCGGTGCACCTCATCGTCGCGCTCGACGACAGCTCGAAGCGGGGCAACCCGGTCGCGGCCGTGTCGCTCGGGCTCACGTCGCTGGAGCGGGCCAGGGGCGCGCTCGAGACCGGCGCCACCCTCACCGAGGTGAAGCCGGGCATGTGGAAGATCGGCGGCAAGGAGCGCGCGTCGTCGAGCTGCTTCCTCGCCGCGTCCGCGGGCTCGACGCCGGCGCGGCTCCTCTGCGGCGATCGGGACCGGGATGTGACGACCCTCGGGCCTTACCTCGCGCGCACGCTGCCGACGCTCGCGCCCGAGGCGCGCGACATCCACGGCGAGGTCCGCTTCGTCCCGCTCAGCGCGAAGTACGGCGACATGGCCAAGCAGCAGCTCGGCGGGCTCCCGATCCTCGCGCAGAGCCAGCTCTCGATCGGGCAGCCCCAGTTCGACCGGGCGCTCACCGACGCGACCACCGCCGTCCAGGGAGAGCTCGAGGCGCTGATCAACGACGCGAGCAGGGCGGTCGTCGATCTCCAGGTCGACAACCAGTCCTGCGTGAACCTCACCGCGGCCCTGGAGCTGCGGGGCCAGTCGTCGTGGCTGGCGAAGACGATGGCCGACAGCGCGGACCGCGCCGGGCCCGCGCCGGCGCTCTACTGGCGCGCGCCGAAGGACAGCCACGGCGCCTTCTTCGACCACGGCTACGACCCGGCGCACTACGGCGGCATCCTGAAGACGCTGGGCGCGATGCTCGAGGGGTGGCTCGAGAAGGAGAAGATCGGAAAGCCCGCCGATCGCAAGGCGCTCGCCGACGTCCTCTCGCTGCCGATCAACCAGGCGCCCAGCGTGTCCGCCCACGGGTACTTCGACGCGCTGCCTGCCGCCGCGAAGGCCGGGAAGCCGTCGCCGAACCAGGTGTTCGACAGCATGATGGGCGGCTTCGTCGGCTGGAACCTGTTCGGGTTCGAGGAGGCGCCCGACACGTACATCAAGTACCTGAAGAACGTCGTCACCGCCTACAACACGCCCGCGCTGCGCAAGCGGCTCCCGGAGCTCGACATCGATCCGAAGGAGCTGCCGACGGTCAAGACGGTGCAGGCGCCGAAGGAGCTCGGGACGAAGTCGCTCGCCGTCGAGATCCAGATCACCAAGGAGCTGCCGTCGCTCGACGGCGACGCAGAGCCGGCGCCCTCCGGCAAGGCCAAGCCGAAGCCCAAGATGACGGTGACGCTGCACCTCTTCCTCATGGGTGAAGAGAAGACGACGTGGATCGCGTTCGGGCCCGACAAGCGCGAGCTGCTGCGGCGGCTCGCCACGGTGAAAGCGGGCGCCCCCGACACCGAGACGCTCGCGTCGCGCCCAGGGCTCGAGAAGCTGAAGACTGGAAAGTTCGTCTCGGGTGGATTCTCGACGCTCGTCCCGATCACCCGCACGCTCCAGAGCGTGCTCACGACGCTGGACAGTTCCGGCGCGGCGCCGGTCGCGCTGCCCCCGGAAGCCCGGCGCTTCGGCGAAGCGCTGGCAAAGCTCCCCCACAAAGGGGAAGGGCTGATGTTCCTCACGGCGCAGGGCCGGGGGGGCGCCGCGCCCCGCGCCGAGCTCTCGATCAACGTGTCGAAGCCCGTGCTCGAGGACATCGGCGCGCTCCTCGCGGCGGGGCTCCAGATGGCCGGCATCACGAAGCCATAAGCCCGCGGATGCGCTATCACAGGCAGGAGCCCAGCCCGGTACGGCCGCTCCTGCTCGGTCGTGTCCCCCGGACGACGCGCGCAGCGCGTGCGTCGTCCGCCCACGTTCGAGACCGGTACGCGAATTGCCCAGCTGCTTTGAGAGATGAGAGGAAACAAATGAACAACCGTGAAGGTGCGAATCGCGACGGAACGAGCCCGGAGCGGCCGGAGATGTCCGGAAACGCCACGACGGCAGCCCCCATGCCGAGGCCGCCCGTGCGCCGCGCGGCGCCCGATACGGACGACTCCGATCTGCCCGAGCTGGCGCCGGAGCAGCTCAGCGAGCTCAAGCAGGCGCTCGAGGAGCGCCGGGCGAGCCTCGTCGCCAACATCGATGAGCGACAGCACGCGGAGCGCGACGTCTCGCGAGAGGTGGGTGACGAGATGGACGAGGCCAACGCCGAGGGCGCGACCTCGCTGACATCGAAGCTCCTGGAGCGCGATGTCCGGGTGCTCGCCGAGATCGACCGCGCGCTCGTCAAGATGAAGGAAGGGACGTACGGGATGTGCGAGGGCACCGGCGAGCCCATCGGCTATCGCCGCCTCAAGCTGCGCCCGTGGGCGCGCTACAGCGTCGCCTACCAGGAGCAGATCGAGCGCGAGGAGCGGACCGGCGGCGGCTCCTGAGCCCACCCTGCCAGCGCACGTCCCGCGCCCGCGTCAGCGCTGGTCGAGGGACGTGCGGCAGGACGCCAGCTAGACGCTAGCTAGCGGAAGCGCGCGTCCAGCGGAGCGCTCGAGCTCGTGCCGAGCGCCTGGGTCCACGCAATCACCGGCGCACGCCAGTCAAGACCCGTCCAGCGCGGCGAAGGATCCTGGGCCTGGAAGCGAAAGCCGTCCCCACCGTAGTAGAGGAAATCGATCGTCGCGACGGTGTAGCGGCGGTCCTCGTCCAGCAAGCGCCCATCGTACAGGGCATAGCGACCGCCGGCCGATGGCGATAGGCCGACGAGCACCGCATCGCGGTGGCGGAGCGTCTCGAGGATGTCGCTGCCCCGGAGCGAGCAGATGACCAGCTTGTTGTCGAACGGGAGGACGGAGAACACCGTTGCTTTCGTGATCGGTCCCCTGGGGACGGCCTGCCGGATACCGTCCTTGTTCAGGATCGCGAGATCGACCCCGAGCTGATCGCGCCACGCCCCTGCGATCCAGCGCTGGATCTCGGCGGAGTCGCGCTCCATTCCGTCGCTCGAATACCCGATCTGCTCGCCGAGCGCGGCGTCCAGCGCGCGCTGCCAGCCTGCGGTGGCCTTGACGAGCGCCTCGTCGGGCGGGACCGCGGGCGCGCCCTCCGGGTGGGCCACGTCGACCACCTCCGTGGAGGCCGACACCACGCGCTGCTGCAGCGGACGACGCGGATCGATCTCGAGCGAGACACGGGCGTAGCTGCGCATCCGCCAGCCGGGGTTGACGAGCGGGACGCCGCCCACGCGCAGCTCGGTCTTCCTGTGGCAATGCCCGGCGCCGACGAACGACAGGCGCCACTCGGGGTGACGCGCGAGGATCGGCTCGAGCACGTCCTGGCACTCGTGGGCGACGAGCACGAGCGCGTCCGGCTCGGCGCGCCACGCCTCGGGGATGGCGCGCGCGAGCGCCGCTTCCTCGCCCTCGAAATCGAGGCCTTCGAAGCGGCTCGCCGTCGCGGCCTCGCGGGTGCGCGCCGTCGCCAGGCCGACGACGCCGATGCGCAGGCCGCGCCGCTCGAACACGGCGAAGGAAGGCAGCGCGAAGGCGGAGAGCGCTGGATCCGTCACGCGCAGGTTCGCCGCCAGGTAGGTGGCCCGGGACCGTGTCCTGTTGTGGAGGAAGGCGCCCCTGCCGAAATCGAACTCATGATTTCCGAAGGCCGACGCGGCGTAGCCCATGCGCGCCATCGCATCGGCCATCGGCGCCCCCATGAAATAGGAAGAGATCGCGGGGCCGGTCCAGTTGTCGCCGCCGGAGAGCGCGAGCGTCGACGGGTCCTGGCAGGCGGACAACGGAGGGAGACGAGGCGAAGCCCCGGGCGCCGGGCCAGCGCAATGGCCCTCGCGCGAGATCCACACGGCCAGCATCTCGGCCGCGCCGCCGAGCACCGTGTCCTTCTCGGTGGTGGGCAGGAGCCACCCGTGCTCGTCGGTCGTGTAGAGAAGGGTGATCGCCGCCGGAGCGCGCTCGGCCGGAGCCGGCGCCTTCGCGGCGGCCGTGGTCGCCTCCCTGGGGTCGCACGCGGCCAGGGACAGGAGGACGTACGCGCCGAGCGAGAGCGCGACGATCCCGCGCGCTGCGCGGGATCGTCGCGCCGCCGGCGCAGCGCTCACGGGCATCGACCAGGCTCAGCGCGGCGAAGCACCTCAGCCGCCCATCCGCTGGATGAACGGGACGATGCGCTCGATGAAGGGCTGCTTGTGGTAACGATCGAACTCCGCCCAGGTGCAGAGCGTGCGGGGATCCTTCACGCGATCGACGAAGAGCACGCCGTCGACGTGGTCCTTCTCGTGCTGGAAGGTGCCCGCCGACAGCCCGCGCACGACGCGATCGATCGGCTTCCCGTCGCGATCCAGGCCGGTCAGCCGGATCTCGGTGGTGCGCTCGACAACGCCCCTCAGGTTCGGGACGCTCAGGCAGCCTTCGTAGTTCTCGAACGTCTCCTGCGTGAGCGGCTCGATCGCCGGATTGACCACGATCGTGAGCGGGATGTTCGGCTTGTACGGATACCGCGGGTTGTTCTGCACCTCGACCGCGAAGATCCGCACCGGCGCGTGGACCTGCGTGGCGGCGATGCCCGCGCCGTTCGCGTCGCGCATCGTCTCGACAAGGTCGTCGATGAACGCCTGCATGGCAGGAGAGGAGAGCTCTTCCAGCGTGACGTCGCGCGCTCGCTGCCTGAGGACGGGGTTGCCGATGTGGGCGATTTTCAGGAGCGTCACGCCGCGATCGTACCATACGCGCGCGCCGGCGACCCGGCCTGCCACGGCTTCCGTTCACGCGCCCGACCATGCGGCGCGCGGCAGCGTCGGCTATGGAGAGGGGGCCATGCACGACTTCCCCGACGAGCCGCACGTCCCCGCGCAGCAGCAGGCGAACGCCGTCATGCACCTCCGCTTCGAAGACGTCAGCCAGAGCGGACGGGTGATGCTGGACGCGCTGCCGCACGGCCTCGGACCCGCGGTCTGGAAGCTCATGCGAGCGAGCCCCATCGAGGCGCTGATGACCACGCAGGGGATCATCCCGATCCTCAGCCGCCTCATCATCGAGGGCGGCGACGGCCCGATCGCGGCGCGGGAGCCGCTGCAGCTCGAGGGCCGCTACCAGCTCGCGCACACGGAGGACGCCGCGTCCGAGGTGAACCGGCTGATCCTGGCCATGTGGCTCTCGGCCACCGCGCGCCGCAGCCGGACCTACGGCCCACCGCCGCCCGGCGCCGGCGAGCCGATCCAGGTCGGCCGCGTGTTCGCGGAGCACGTCTTCACGCGGCCCTTCGCCGAGCCCGGGGCGCGCAAGGTGCTGCGCTTCGACTCGCCGGACCTGCCGCCGGTGCCGGCGGAGCGCTACGCGTGGCGCTCGCCGGAGGCGCTGATGGGCCTGCCGGCGGGCGCGGAGCCGTTCGACGCGGAGCCGACCCTGGATCCGGTCTCCGTCGCGTTCGGCCTGGATCACACGGACGCGAACCAGCACGTGAACTCGCTCGTGTACCCGCGGCTCTTCGCGGAGGCCGCGCTCCGGCGCCTCGCGGCGCACGGGCACAGCACGGCGGTGCTCGCCCGAAGGGTCGAGGTCGCCTACCGCAAGCCGTGCTTCGCGGGCGCGCGGGCGAGGATCGTGCTGCGCACGTTCGCGATCGACGGCGCGCTCGGCGCGCTCGGCGCGTTCGTGCCGGCTCCGCCGGAAGACGCCGCGAGCGCAGCCCCCGACGCGCGCGCCTACTGCACCCTCCGCACGCTGTTCCAGGGCTGAGCGGGCCCTCGGGCGAGCGCGCCGCCGCCTCGAGAGAGCGGCGGCCCGGGTCGGCGCTGCGCGCGCGGCCCGCGCGCGGCGACCGGGCGCGCTACGCGCTTACCGGGCGGGGGAGGCCGGCGCGGTCGGCGATCTCGTCGTGGAAGGCGCGGAACGTCGACTCCTGCGGCCACGAGGGCGCGTCGGCGAGGAGCTCTCCGACGCGGGTGAGCTCGCCCTCGTCGATGGCGATGACGGCGGCGGCGTAGCGCATGGCCCAGAAGACGAGCGGGCTGACCTCGCTCGCGCGCTCCAGCAGCGCGCGATCGCCTGGCACGCTCGTGTGCGCGAAGGCGCGGGCGAGCGCGCCGGCGGCCACCCGCAAGGTGACCACCCGGTCGCGGAACGGAGCGCTGACCTTCGGGAGCGGGAGGCGCTCCAGACGACCGGCCCGATCGAGGGCCGTGTCGAGATCGCCTTCGAACGTGCAGAGGAGCGTGTCCACGAAGAGCCGGTGCTCCAGGGCCGCCTCCCACGCCGGCCCCCGCTCGGCAGCCGCCATGGCCGCCCGCGCCTTCTCGACCCAGCCGTAGGCAGCGAACGCCGTCGCCGTCATGAGCGGAGCCATCGTGGCGGGGTGCGGGATGCGGTGCAGCGTCGGCGACCAGCGCTGCAGCACCGAGCGCACATCGCCCGAGCGGAGCAGCCTGCGCAGCTTGCGGCGAGCGAGCCAGCGGGCCGCAGCGAACGCGAGGACCACGCTCAGCACCGCCATCATGATCACCGGCTGCTGCCAGGTGAACTGGAGCGCGGCCGCCGCCAGCGCTGCAGAGCCGGTGAAGAGCAGCACCGAAATCAGCCGGCTGCCCCGTCCCTCGTCCTCGGAATCGAACGGATCCACGACACTTCCAAGCGTACGGGGCTTCCCGTACGAGGCAAGTCCCGTGCGACGCCCGCTCCGGCGCCGTCGCACGTCGTTCCCGCTCTCTGAATTGCACTCCGACTGCAGTCCGATGGCACCTGGAGGAGCCCCCGGGGAGGAGGCGCGGAGTTCGCCACGGAGCCGCGACGCCCGCAGCCACGAAACACCGCCGCGCGCTCCATGGGGCTCGACACGGCGCGGAGGTTCGACTACGAAGTCCGTGCGTCAGGCGACAGCGCCTGGACTTCATGGGTCCGCCGACAGCGCGCCGTGAACCCCGCCAGGCCCGGAAGGGAGCAACGGTAGCGGAAAGCGAGTGTGGCGGGCCCACTTGCTTTTTGTGGGCTCGATACTCTCCCGCACCCACCTGGGGCGCGGTCCCGGAGCCCGACGCCGTGGCGCTGCCTGCCGATCAGGGGGCTTCGAGCGCCGCCGGCGCGAGGGGCGCGACGGGCACGGAGAAGAGCGCGTCCGGGCTCGTCGTGATGCGCGGGACATCCGTGGCATGCAGCGGGCTGACGCCGCCGGCGGGCAGGCGCTGCTGCACGATGCCCGCCACCTCGTCGCCGCCCTCCAGCGTGACGGCCGCGATGCGGCTGTCCGGGCCGACGTCGCCGTCGATGAGCACGCTCGCTCGGCGCGACGGGCTGACGGATGGATTGCTGGACTCGAGCCCGTTGCCGCTCAGGACGAGCCCGGAGATCGACGCCTGCGCCCGCTCCTGCCAGCTCACGCCGTCGCCCACGACCTCCTGGGAGTGCTCGCCGCCCGCGCTCACCACGGCGGAGTCGGCGAAGGTCCCGGCGATGCGCATGCCGTCGATGATGATGCCGCGCGCGTCGCCGCTCATCCCCAGGCCGATGGCCCTGTTCTTCTCGAGGACGCCCCCCCGGAGCGCGACGGCCTGCTCCGGCGTCGTGTTCTGGATCCAGATCCCGGGCTGGTTGCCGCTCACCTCGAAGCCCTCGCCGTCGAGGCCAAGGGACGCGCTCGCGCGATCGATCAGGAGACCGAACCCGCTGTTGTCGGCGACCCTGAGGGCCGCCGCGTCGAGGATCGAGCAGCCGGACACCGAGACGCCGCCGCTCGGGTCGAACCCGCTCAGGCCATTGCCGCTCACCTCGACGCGGGACATCGCGGCGCGCACCCCGACGAGCGACACGCCGATCACCTTGTTGTCGCGGAGGATCGCGTCCTCGACCTCGAGCTCCACCTGCGCCTCGCAGTCGCATCCGCCGGTGCACTGCGCCCAGAGACCCGGACCCCGCGAGCCGGAGACGATGGACCGCACAACGGAGACGCGGTCGGCGTCGAACGCGCTCAGGCCGTAGCGCGCCGAGCCCTCGATCGCCGACTCGACGACGTCGAGCCACGCGCCGAGGCCGAGCGTCACGCCGTCGGACGCGCTCCCGGTGACGCGCACCGCCTCGATCCGCACCCGCGCGCCGGCCGCGAGCGCCACGCCGCCCTCTCGCACCGTGAGCCCGCGGAGGACCGCGCCGTCGCCGGCCGCGAGCGAGACCGCCGCCACCGACACGGAGCCGGCGCCCCGGCCCAGCAGGCTCACGCCGGGAGGCAGAGCGACCGGGCCATAGACGCCGGGGCCGAGCGCGATGCACGCCCCGGGTCGAGCCGCGTCGGCGGCCGGCGAGAGCGCCGCGTCGCCCGCGATCTCGATCACCTCGGCGCAGTCGACGGAAGCGGCGCAGAAGTCGCCGTCGCAGAGCGCTCCGGCGGGGACGCCGATGCACGCGCCGGAGGCGGCGCGCGCGCCCGGGCACGCGCCCGTCGGTTCAGGGTCCGACGCGCACCCGAGCGCCGCCGGGCCGAGCACGGCCGCCGCGGTCAAAACGAGGGCTGCCTGATTCCAAGCCTTGATCATGACGAACGTCTCCCACGCGGCACGCCGCGCTACCTGACCAGAAAAGGGTCGCCCCTCAGGGCCGCGCGAGCACCGCGCGGCACTCGTCCGCCCGCGCCGCGAGCTCGCCTTCGCCGAAATGCGCCACAAGCGAGGCGGAGAGCTGCGCCGCGGCGGCCTCTGCGCGAGGGCGTGTCGAGGCGTCGCGCAGGCCCGCGCGGCAGATCCTCGCGAGGCCGAGCGCCACGTCGGCGAGGTACACGCGCCCGCCGCCCACCTCGGCGAGGCGCAGCGCCGTGCAGCCGGACTCGAGCGCCTCGCCCACGTGGCCGGCCGTGAGCAGCGCCGCGGCGAGGTTGCGGTAGGCGTCCGGGAGGTCGGCGCCGGCGCCGGACTGCTCGCCCAGCATCACCGCGCGCCGCGCGTGCTCCAGCGCGGCGTGCGGGCGCGAGAGCCGGAGCTCGACCTCCGCGAGGTTGTTGTGCCCCGAGGCGATCGCCTGGAGATCGCCGAGCCGCTCCTTCAGCGCGAGCGCGCGGGCGAACACCTCCCGGGCGCCGCCGAGATCGCCCCTCGCGAACAGCACCGCCGCGACGCCGTTCAGGGCGAAGCTCAGCGCCTGCGGGCACGCGCGCTCGTCGACGGCGCGCGCGGCCTGGCGGTAACAGCGCTCGGCCTGCACGAGCCGGCCGCGCGAGTAGAACACCGTCCCGAGCGCGAGGAGCAGCTGCGACGCGGCCTCGCGTCGGCGGCCGTCGCCGGGCGGCAGCGTCGAGCAGACGCGCAGGCTCCGGAGCGCGACAGCGCGGCAGGCGTCGAGATCGCCGTCGCGCCGGTGGAGCGCCGCGAGCAGGCCGACCATGGGGAGCGCCTCCGGGGCGGCCCCACCGCGCTCCGCGAGCGCGATCGCCCCCTCGACGAGCGCGCGCGCCTCGGCCGTCGCGCCGCGCACCTTGAGCGCGAGGGCGAGGCGGAAATCCGCGCGCGCATCCCAGAGCAGCGCCGCGTTCGGGTCGTGCGAGGACGGCGCGGCGGCGCGCCGCTCCACGCGGAGGATCCGCGCCCGCGCCTCGTGGTAGGCGCGCTCCGCCTCGTCGAGGCGGCCCGCCCGCCGGAGCGCGTCGCCGACGTCGAGCAGGAGCCCTGCGCGCTCGTGCCAGGCGAACAGCCGGCGCTCGCCGCCCCCCGGCGCGGCCGCCGACGGGGCGCGCGCCGCGGCGCCGACCGCCGCGGCGCCGCCCCCGGCGCTCGCGTGGATCTCCCGGGCCCGCTCGAAATGGCGCAGCGCCTCGGCGTTCTGCCCGAGCGACGACGCGCCCGCCGCGGCGCGCGCGTGGGCGAGCGCCGCGCTCCGTGCGTCGCCGCCGCGATCGTGGTGGAGCGCCGCGAGCGCCGCCCCGACCTCCCCGGGCCCCCGCGGCGCCGCCGACAGGCCGTCGAGCCACGAGGCGACCGCGCGGTGCATCGCGCGGCGCACCTTGAGGCTCAGCGTGTCGTAGGCGATCTCCTGGGTCGCCGCCTCGGCGAAGACGTACTCGCAGTCCTCGGGGAAGATCGACGCGTCGCGCGCGCGGATGAGCTGCTGATCCCGGAGCCGGCGCAGCACGTCCGAGGTGCTCGAGGCGCCGCCGTCGAGCGGCGCGACGCCGCGGAGGTGATCGATCGCGCCCTTCCAGAACGTCCTGCCGACCACGGCCGCCTGCGCCAGGGCGGCCCGCGCCTCGCCGTCGAGCCGATCGAGCCGCGCCTGGACGATGCCCTGGATCGTCGCCGGCAGGGAGAGCCGGGCGAGCTTCTCCTCGTGCAGGATCCACGGCTCGCCGGCGCGCCGCTCGAGCGCGCCGACGTCGATGAGCAGGTACAGCGTCTCGGTCAGCGTGAGCGGGTTGCCCTCGGCGCGCTCCGCCAGGGCGCGGATGGCCTCCGCAGAGCAGCGCGCGACGAGGCGCAGGCGATCGCGGGCCATGTCCTCGACGTGCCGCCGCGACAGCGGGCCGAGATCGAGGCGCGCGTGGCTCGCCTTCCCCTCGCCCCAGTGCGGCCGCCGATCGTAGAGCTCGGGCCGCGCTGCGCCGACGAAGAGGAGCGGCGCGTCCGAGACGCGCACGGCCAGGTCGTCGAAGAGATCGAGGCTGGCGTCGTCCGCCCAGTGGATGTCGTCGAGCAGGACGACCACGGCCCCGCGCGCGCCCATCGCCCGCAGGAGCACCGCGACGGCCGCGGCCACCCGCTTCTTGACCTCCGCGCCGCCCTCGTCCGGGACGATCGCCGTCGCGGACACGACGGGCGCCGGGCGGGGCGGGCAGAGCACGGCCGCGACCTCGGCCAGCGCGTCCTCGAGGGCAAGCGGATGGGGCGCGCCGCCGGCCTCGCCGCCCGCGCCTGCCCCGGAGGCGCCCGTCCTGAGCTTGCGCAGGACGACGTCGCGCGCGTCGTCGTCCTGCACGCGGAAATGGGAGCGCAGGAGCGACGCGGCGAGGTGGTAGCTCGCGTCCATCGACAGCGAGGAGCACGCCGCGCCGAGCACGACGCACGGGTCCGCCTGCGACAGGGCCGTCGCCCGGATCTCCGAGAGGAGGCGGCTGCGCCCGATGCCGCCCGCGCCGACCACCGAGACGAACATCGCGCGCCGCTCCGCGACGACCGTCTCCAGCGCCTCCGAGAGCCGCTGCACCTCCGCCGCCCGCCCGACGAAGCGGGTGCCCTGGCCGAGGAAATCGGACCCGGCGATCGATCCGCTCGCGGGCCTGAGGACGCGGAAGCTCGGCACTCCCCCACCCTGCGGCTCGACCTGGAAGAGCCCGGCCACCTGCCGGAACGTGGGCTGCGCGATCAGCACCGCGCCCGGCGCGGCGGCCTGCTGGAGCTGCGCGGCCGCCTTCATGGCCTCGCCGGAGGCGTCGACCGGGGCGCCCGGCCCGGCCGCGCCGCTCACGAACAGCCTCCCCGTGCTGATGCCCACGCGCAGCCCCGGCCGGCACCCCGGCGGCAGCTGGACGCGGAGCGACGCGGCGTCGATCGCGGCGAGCTCCAGCCCGGCGCGGACGGCCCGCTCGGCGTCGTTGTCGCTCGCGCGCGGCGCGCCGAACAGCGCGGTGACGGCGCCCTCGCTCCGGCCGTTCACGACGCCGCCGAGGCCCTCGACGCGCTCGCGGACGAGCTCGAGGCAGGCCTCGCGGAGCTCCATCTCCTGCTCCGGATCGAGCGGCGCTTGCCCGTCGCCGCCGGCCACGATCTCCGCCGAGAGCACGGTGCAGACGCGGTACTCGCCCGCAGGCTGCGCGATCTTCGCGGCGCGCGCGGGCGCCGCGAGGGCGGGGCGCGGCGCGCTCCAGCCCGGCGCGGGCGCGCGATGGGCGTTCGCCAGCGTGACCGCTATCGGATCGACCGGCCTCGGCGCGGCGCCGCGGCGCGCGGCGGCGAGCGCCTCGCCGAGCTCCCGCGCGTCCCGGAAGCGCGCAGCGGGCTCGACCGCGACGGCCCGCCCGATGACCGCCTCGAGCTCAGCGCTCGCCTCGACGCCCAGCCCCGCGAAGGACGGCCGCCTGCGCGGGTCGACGCAGGCGACGTAGAGATCGGCCCAGTCGCTCCCGTCGATCGGCTGCTTCCCCGAGGCCAGCTGCAGCAGGATGAGCCCCAGCGCGAACACGTCTGTCCAGGGCCCGGTCGCGCCCAGCCTCGGATTGAACTGCTCCGGAGCGCCGTAGAGCGGCGTGAACGCGTGCAGCGTCCGCGATACCGCGAGCTCCTGCGTCGTGTCGGAGGCGGCCCCGCCAGGCGCCGACGCCGCCGATCGCCTCGTCTCGACGAGCGCCCTCGACAGCGGCATCGACGCGTCGATCACCTTGGCGATGCCGAAATCGACGATCTTGATCGTCCTCGCGCCGGGAGGACCGACGAGGAACAGGTTCGCCGGCTTGATGTCGCGGTGCGAGACGCGCTCGTCGTGCGCCATCGCGAGCGCCGACACCGCCGGCGCGAGGAGCTCGATCGCCTCGTCGACGGGGTGCGGCCCGCGCCCGGCGGCGCGACGCGCGTCGATGTGCTGCGCGAGCGTCTCCCCCTCGAGCCACTCCATGACGATGTACGGCGTCCAGTGGCCCTCCGGCGAGGTCGCGGCGGAGACGTCGAGCGCCTGGACGATGCCCGTCGTCCGGCGCGAGAGCCGGTGCAGCAGCCGGGCCTCCCGCTCGAACATGTCGAGCAGCGACGCCTGCTCTTCCGTAGAGAAATTCGCTGGCAATTTCAAACACTTGACCGCGACCTGCTCCTGGAAGCCGAGGTGCGTCGCCCGGTAGACCACGCCGAACGCCCCCTCCCCGGCCACGGCGTCCACCAGCAGCTTGCCGCCCAGGGTGCTGCCCACCCAGCCGAATGGGTCTCCCGCGATCATCCGCGGAAATTCTACCGCCCGGGCCGCGGCCCCGGGAGCGCGCCGCCTCCGCAAGGCGACGATCGCCGCCCCGCGCCACCGCCGGAAGCCGGGGGAGCAAAGCGAGCGCGACAGCAGTCGCCCTGCGCGCGCGTCCGTGCTACGCAGCCGCCTGCAGGGCGCGCCCTCGGTCCTGGCTACCGTCCTGCGCGAGCTGCCGCAGCGGTCCCCGGGACGGATCGCACGCGTGCAGTGGAAGGGCGTCCTCGGGCGTCGGGCGCGACTCTGGGGTGCGATGTGGCTGAGCCGGAAGTTCTTTCCCGCGATGGTGGCCCGCTCGAGGTCCTGATCATCACCCAGAGCTCGATGAGCACGCGGCCGCTGCCAGGCTCCGGGAGCGTCGTCCTGGGCAGGGACGAGGACGCCGGCCTCTGCGTCCCGGACTCCTCGGTGTCGCGCCGGCACGCGGTGCTGCACCTCGGCCCGCCGCTCCGGATCGAGGACCTCGGCAGCAGCAACGGGACCCGCGTGCGCACCCGCCACAGCAGCGCGGCGACCGAGCGCCTCATCGACGTCGGCAAGGGCGAGCCCGCGCGGGACGGCGCCGTCGAGCTCTCGGCCGGCGACGTGATCTACCTGGGCGCCGCGCGCGTCATCCTCCGGCAGAAGGACGGCGAGCGGGGCGCGCGCAAGGACGTCATCGTCAAGGACGACGCGATGCGCGCCGTCTACGAGCTGGCCGAGCGCGTCGCGAAGGGCCCCATCAACATCCTGCTCCTCGGCGAGACGGGCGCCGGCAAAGAGGTGCTGGCCGAGTCGATCCACAGGGCCTCGCCGCGCGCGGGCCGGCCCCTCCTGCGCCTGAGCTGCGTGGCGCTCTCCGAGTCGCTGCTCGAGAGCGAGCTGTTCGGCCACGAGCGCGGTGCCTTCACCGGCGCCGTCCGGGCGAAGCCGGGGCTGCTCGAGACGGCCGAGGGGGGCACGGTGTTCCTCGACGAGATCGGCGAGCTGCCGCCCTCGATCCAGGCCAAGCTGCTCCGGGTCATCGAGGAGCGGAAGGTGATGCGGGTCGGCGGCCTGACCCCCACGAAGATCGACGTCCGCTTCATCTCGGCGACGCACCGCAACCTCGAGGTCGAGGTGAGCCGCGGCGCGTTCCGGCAGGACCTGTACTTCCGGCTGAACGGCGTGACCCTCACCATCCCGCCGCTGCGCGAGCGGCCCGGGGAGGTCGCGGCGCTGGCGCAGCTCTTCGCGGAGCGCACGACGAAGGAGCTCTTCCCGAGCGAGGCGAGCGCCGCGGCCGTTCCGCTCTCCCCGGCGGCCCTGGCCGCGCTCCAGCGCCACAGCTGGCCAGGCAACATCCGGGAGCTGCGCAACGTGGTCGAGCGCGCGGTGATCCTCGCCAACGGGGCACCCATCGGGCCGGAGCACCTGCTCCTCTCCCCCCTCGCCGATCCCACCCGTCCATCGCATGAGCCTAGCCTTCCGGTGCACCCGTCGCAGGCGCCCGCCTCGGCGGCCGCGTCCCCGAACGCGAAGGTGAATGCGAGGGGCGTGCCCGACGGCGCGAGGGGCGTGATCGACGGCGCGAGAGGCGTGATCGACGGCGCGGGCGCGAGCCCCACACGGCTGCGCGACACCATGGAGGCCCACGAGCGCGAGCGCATCGTCCAGGCGCTCGAGCAGTGCATGGGGAACCAGACGCGCGCCGCGGCGCTGCTCGGGATCTCGCGGCGTACGCTGGTGGAGCGCATCCGCGTGTACGGGCTGCCGCGGCCGCGCAAGGCCTGAGCGTTGCCCGAGCGTTGCGCAAGACGCCGCGCGCGTTGCGCGAGGGCTCGCTCAACCGAGCGCCCGCGCGCGCAACGCCTCAGGCGGGCGTCTCGCGCGGCGAAAGCGGGGCGAGCTCGATCCCGAGCTCGGTGGCGAACCGGAAGATGCGCTCGTCGCGGTAGAACTCGCCGAAGACGACGCGCGAGATCCCCGCGTTCGCCATCATCTTGAAGCACCCCCAGCAAGGCGAGGCCGTGACGTAGACCGTCGCGCCATCGATCCGCACCCCGTTCCGCGCGGCCTGGATGATCGCGTTGGCCTCCGCGTGGATCGTGCGCACGCAGTGGCCGTCCTCGATGAGGTGCCCCTCCTCGTCGCAGTGGGGCAGCCCCCGGATCGAGCCGTTGTACCCGGTCGCGAGGATGCTCTTGTCGCGCACGATCACCGCGCCGACGTGCTTCCGGTCGCACGTCGCCCGCGACGCGACGACCTCGGCGATGCGCATGAAGTATTCATCCCACGAAGCTCGGTGAGTCATCGCTCGTCTCCACGACGGGGATCCGCGCCCGCTGCCCCCTCGATGCCCAGGGATCCGCGCCCGCTGTCCCCTCCAGAATGTTCAGGGATCCGCCCTCCGGTCACCCCGCGAGGAGGCCCGGCGATGCGCGCCCGCGGCCCTGGCTGAGCCGCGCCGCGCGCCCTGCGGGCGCTTCTATCACGATGTCGGGCGCCGCGGCGCCTCTCGCGGACCGGCGACCGCGCGAGGCGCCTCGACAGCGAGGGCCGCCGCGTGGTAGCGCGCGTGCGTGAGCTCCACTGCGAAACCACCCCGGTCAGATCGCCGCATCCTCGTGCTCGGCTCGGGGGGGCGCGAGCACGCCCTCGCCCGCGCGTTCGCCCGATCGCCCTCGGTCGCCGAGGTCGTCGTGGCGCCCGGGAACGCCGGCACCCAGGCGCAAGGCGGCGCCGGCCGCGCGCCGATCCGCCGCGCCGACCTCGCCGCCCTGTCGCCCGACGAGGCGACCCGGCTCGCCGTCCGCGAGCGCGCCGACCTGGTCGTCATCGGCCCCGAGGCGCCCCTCTGCGCCGGCGTCGCCGACGCGCTCACCGCCGCCGGCATCGCCGTCTTCGGGCCGAGCCTCGAGGCGGCGCGCCTCGAGGGGTCGAAGGCGTTCCTGAAGGAGTTCGCCGCGCGCCACGGGATCCCGACCGCGCCGTTCCAGATCGCGCGCTCCTTCGAGGAGGCCACCCGCATCATCCGCGAGCGCGGCGCGCCCATCGTCGTGAAGGCCGACGGGCTCTGCGCCGGCAAGGGCGTCGTCGTCGCGACGACCGTCGACGAGGCGCTCGCGGCGGCGAAGGACATGCTCGTGGATCGCCGCTTCGGCGACGCCGGCGCGACCGTGATCCTGGAGGACGCCATCCAGGGCGAAGAGGCCAGCCTGCACGCCCTCAGCGACGGCGAGGCGATCTTCGTCCTGCCGGCGGCGCGCGATCACAAGCGCGTCGGCGAGGGCGACACCGGGCCGAACACCGGCGGCATGGGCGCGTTCGCGCCGAGCGCCAGCGTCACCCCCGCCCTGGCCGCGCGCGTCGAGCGCGAGATCCTCCGGCCGACGATCGACGGCATGCGGGCGGAAGGGAGGCCCTTCCGCGGGGTGCTGTTCGCGGGGCTGATGATCACGCCCGCGGGGGATCCGATCCTGCTCGAGCACAACGTCCGCTTCGGCGATCCCGAGTGCGAGGCGCTGATGGAGCTCCTCGAGGGCGACGTCGCCGAGCTCTGCGCGTCGGCCGCGGCGGGCGCGCTGGATCCCGGGGCGGCACGCGTCGTCCCCGGCCGCCACGCGCTCACCGTCGTCCTCGCGGCGCGCGGCTACCCCACGGCGCCCGTGACCGGCGACGCCATCCGCGGCCTCGACGCCGCGGCGGCGGTCGAGGGCGCCTTCGTGAACCACGCGGGCACGGCGGAGCGGGACGGCGCGATCGTGACCGCGGGAGGCCGCGTGCTCGCCGTCACCGCGGCGGGCGGCTCGCTCGCGGAGGCGCGGGAGCGCGCGTTCCGCGCCGCGAGCGCGATCGACTTCGACGGCAAGGTGCTCCGCCGCGACATCGGGGTGGACGGAACGCGCGCCGCCGGGTGAGGCGCGGCGCCCGCGCGCGCCGGCGCGGCGCTTGACCCTCGGCCGCCTGTCGTGCCTATCGTCGTCTCACGAGGGCGCGCGATCGCCGCCCAGACCGTCCGCCGAGGTGCGCGGCGACGCGGCTTGCCGGGGAGCGCATCTGCCACAGAGAGAGGGGGGCGGCGCGGCGTCGTTCCAGAGGCGAGAGCGCGACACCATGGAGCCCATCATCGATCTTGCCCCGGGCGCGGAGGAGAACGCGCTCGCCGCCCACTTCGGCCGGCTCATCCGCGAGCACCTCGGCCGTGACCCGCGGCGCGTGTCCGATTTCCGGGCGCTGCGCGGCGCGGTGCTCGTCGTCGCGCAGGACACCGGCACGTCGATGACGATGCGCTTCGATCACGGGCGCCTCACCGTCCATGACGGCGCCATCGGGATCCCCACCGTCACGTTCTGCGGCGACGAGGCGGCGCTGCGCCGGCTCCCCGACATCGCGTTCCACCGCTGGCTCAGGCTCCCGAAGGTGGGCCTCTTGCACCGCCGCCAGAGCGGCCCCCTGCGCGAGCTCGCGCGGCTCGTGGCCAGCGGGGAGCTCAAGATCTACGGCCTCCTCGCGCATCCGCGGCTCATCCTCACGTTGCTCCGGGTCCTCTCGAGCCACCCCTGAGCTCCGACCCGCCTCCGACCCGCCTCCGACCAGGCCGCCCGCGCGGGGCGTCGACCAGTGCGACACTGTAAGACGGCAACGGACGTCGCCGTCCGCGGTCCAAGACCGGTCTTGTGGGCTTGCAAACCTTTGCTACGCAGCCCGGAAGCTGGCTTTTGACGGCCTGTTGGGCTGTTGGTATGGCTCGATCATGGGCATCCGATTGCGCTACCTCGCCCACGATCTCGAGGTGCCGCTCGGCGAGTTCTTCATCGGACGGAGCGCCGACTGCCAGCTGTCGCTCGACGACCCGCTTGTGTCGCGCAAGCACGCGCTCTTGACCGTGGGCGAGGGCGGCGTCGCGATCGAGGATCTCGGCAGCCGCAACGGCGTGCTCATCAACGGGACCCGGATCACGGGGCGCCAGCTCCTGTCGGACGGCGACAAGATCGCGATCGGGGGGCAGGAGATGTTCCTGCTCGGGGCGATCGAGCCGAGCTCGACCCACTCTCCGCGGAGCGCGCCGCTCTGGACGAGGCAGCAGAACGCGCGCACGGTCGACATGAGCGAGCTGTCCTCGGGCGAGGACGACGGCGCGACGGCCATCGCCTCGCGCAGGTCGCTGCCCGGGCTCATCCCGCAGCACCCGGACAAGCGCGTGCACGCGCTCAGCCTCATCGGCAGCGTCGCCGACAAGGCGCTCGCCCTGGGGCGGGTCGACGAGGCCGAGCGCATCCTCCAGCGCTCGCTGGCCGACATCCTCACCAAGGCGCGGGAGGGGGGCGTCGGCGCCGTCCAGCCCGAGCTGGTCGAGAAGGCCAGCACGTACGCCACCCGGCTCGCGGCGGCCACCGGCCGGGGGGCGTGGATCAACTACATCTTCGAGCTGAATACGCGGCTCGAGCTCCTGCTTCCCGCCTACCTCGTCGATGAGCTGTATAGTGTCCTGCGCAAGGTGAAGGCCGTCGACATGTCGATTCTCCGTGGCTATGCGAAGCGGCTCCGCGAGCGTGCAGGAGAACGTACCCCGGCGGAGCGGTTCATCCTCCAGCGAATCGAAGGGCTCGAGCGCCTCGGCGCACTGAAATAGACCATGCCTTTCCGCCTCCGGTACTTGGCGCACGATTTCGAGCTCCCCGAAGGGCCCTTCGTGATTGGCCGGAGCGGCGACTGCCAGCTCTCGCTCGACGATCCGCTTGTGTCGCGCCGCCACGCCACGCTGCAGGTGCGCAACGACGGCGTGGCCGTGCTCGATCTCGAGAGCAGGAACGGCGTGTACGTCAACGGCTCGCGCATCTCCGGCCAGCGCGAGCTGACCGACGGCGACCGCATCATCATCGGCAGCCAGGAGATGCTGCTCTACGGCGGCGAGGAGTCGCGGCCCCACGACGCCTACGGGGTCGAGTTCCGGCGCGCGACGGCGACGCTCGGCGCGATGGCGCTGACCGAGATGCGCAAGATGTCGGACGACCCGACGGAGCTCACGAGCCCGACGGGCGACGGCGGATCGAAGGGCTTCCAGTCGCTGCGCCTGCTCGCGAGCCTCGCCGACAAGGCGCTCGCGATGGGGCGGAGCGAGGAGGCCGAGCGCATCCTGCAGACCGTGCTGATCGACATCCTGAGCCGCGCGCGGACGAACGTGCCGCTGGAGATGCCCGCCGCGGAGCTCGCCGCGCGCTACGCGGCCCGGCTCGCCGGCGCCACGACCAAGGGGACCTGGGTCAACTACGCGTTCGAGCTCTTCACGATCGCGCGCCGCCCGCTGCCCGGCCCCGTCGTCGACGAGCTCTACACCGTGGTCCGCCGCGTCAAGACGCTCGATATCCAGCCGCTCAGGATCTACCTCGACGACCTGCGCCGGATGGCTCCTTCGTTCGGTCCGACCGAGCGGTTCCTGATGCAGCGGATCGAGGGTCTCGAGCGGCTCGTCGCGGCGAAGTAGCGGCCTCCGCCGCGTCGTCCGGCGCCGCGGTCGCACGCGAGGGCACGCGCGGGGGCGGCGCCGCGGTCGCACGCGAGGGCGGGGGCGGCGAGGCCGCAGAGGGGGCCGGCGGCGGCGCGTTGCGAGGGCGCGCGCTCGCCTCCGCTTGCTGCCAGCCGAGGTTCGTCGCGGCGGCCTTCGCGATCGCGTCGCGCAGGTCGGGGTCCGCGACCTTCCCGAGTTCCCGCCGCACCTCGAACGGAAGCGGCGCCTCCTTCGGCGCCGAGCGGACCTCCTCGCGCCACGGCGGCCGCGCGACCGCCTCCACCTTGCCGACGCGGAAACGGAGCGACTGCACCGGGAGACCGCGCGCCCGGAGCTGCGCGGTGATGACGTCGCCGAGCATCGAGAGCTCCTGCGCCCACGTCGAGCTCGCCGCACGGACGTGAAGGACGCCGCGCTCCAGCTTGAGCGGCCGCGCGCGCGCGGCGATCCGGGACCCCACGGCGGCCTCCCAATCGCGGAACGGCATCGGCGCGGTGTCGACCTCCGCCGGCGCCGCGAGCGCGGACTGCCGCTGGATCATCGCGCCCAGCCGCTCGATACCTCCGCTCCGACGCGCCATGCGCGCCGAGCGTAGCAGCCTCACGGCTCCCTGTTCCGACGGAGCGCGGCGTCCAGCTCGCGCAGCGTCACGGACGGCCGGCCCCCGCCGCGCCGTCGTGCGAGCACGACGCCCAACGGTCAACCGCCGGCGCCCTCACCCCGCCTGAAGGGCCCGGAACTGCAAGCGATTTCATCAACAGCGGACGAGATCCGCGCTCGTGCGCCTCGTCCAAGGATTCCGCATCAGTACCGAAGGTGGGACTCGAACCCACAAGCCCTTGCGGACAGCGGATTTTGAATCCGCCGCGTCTGCCATTCCGCCACTTCGGCTCAGCGCTCCGATGTTCGTGCGCTCCGCGAACCGTAGATCACCGGGCACGACCCTGGCAACGGTCTGACGCAACGGTCTGGAACGGTCCGGGAGCAGCGAGGAGAGCGAGGCGGCCCGGCGCCGGGCCGCGCGGCGGCAGCGGCGCCGGGCCGCGAGGCGCGAGCTCACACCACGAAATCCAGCATCTGGAGGCGCGTCAGGTAGTCCTGGAGCACGGCGGCGTACTCGTCGATCAGGAGATCGAGCTGCACCAGCGCGCCGTGGTTGTCGACAGAATCGATGGTCCCGCTCACCGGGATCTCGCGCGCGGGCAGGACGAGCACGCCGCTCCAGTGGGCGCCCTTCGCGGCGTCGCGGAGCCCGGCGAGGCGCAGCCAGCCGTCGGAGAGCTCGATGACGGGGACGAGCGCGCCGCTGTCGAGCCGGACGGAGCTCTTCAGCGTGTGCGCCGGCTCGACCATGTAGTGAGAGCGCCGGTTCTTCTCGATGAGCTCCTCGAGCGTCGCGCAGATGACCTTGCTCAGCGGCGTCTCTTCGCTGTCGAGCACGAGCTCGAGCAGCCGCTTCATCGCCTTCTGCGTGCGGATGAGGTTCGCGCGCACCTCCTCGAGCCGCCGCGCGTCGCGCCGGATCTTGCCGGCCACGACGTTGAGCAGGTTGTTGTAGAACGGGTACGCGACGTCCCCGTGCTCCTCGAAGAAGTCCCGCAGCTCGGCGACGCCGATGCGCCAGATCTCCGAGGGCTGCGTCGTCACCGCGGTCGTCGTCCGCCGGAAGCCGGTCAGCGCGCCGAGCTCGCCGATGGGCGAGATGGGGCTCAGCCGGAAGCGCGTCTCGCCCCCCTCGAGCAGCGCGACCTCGCCCTGGACGAGGAGGAGCAAGTGCGTCGGCGCGCTCCCGGCCTCGAAGAGCACCTGGCCGGATGGGACCTCCTGGCGCTGGAACGCCATCATCAGCTCGTCGAGGTGGTCCTCCGTGATTCTCTCGAACAGGGGGATCGCGTGCAGGTCGGAAGGACGGACCGCCATGGGGTGATACTCCTCTTCAACGTGGGTCGGGCTCCGCGTCCGCAGCGTCGCGAGACACGGATCCTTGCGGCGCGCACGGCTCGGCGTGAACCGCGGGAGCGGCATCCTACTCCAGGTTCCGACGCGAGGAAGAGGGATGGCCGACCCGCCGCGAGGCGCGAGGCGGACCGCGATCCCGCGCACGTTCTCGCATCGCCGCCGGGTCGCCGCGCCGCGGCGCGCCCCACATCGGTGGCTCGACGCAGGGGCACGCGACGCCGCGCGGACGCGCGTCGACACGCCGCGGGGAGGGCTTGCCCCGCTGGCAGGATGGAGTAGGTGCCGGTAACGTCGCCCGGGTGATGCCGTCCGTTCGTCAAGGGCTCCTCGCCGCGATGCGCCTCCCGCCGCTGCGGCTCATCGTCGTCGGCCTCGCCCTCGCCGTCGTCGCGTGCGGCTCCGCGTCGTCGACGACGCCGGTCAGCGCGGAGACGGCGCCGCCGCCGAGGCCGCGCAACGCGGCCGCCATCGCGCAGTCGATCGCCGGGGGGAAGGTCTCGGTGCTCGTCTACGCCGACAGGACCCGGGGCCACCCCATCATGCCGCGGCTCGCGGCGCTCGATCTGTGGGGCCCCGTGCTCGCCGGCACGGGCCTCGATCCAGAGCGGGACCTCGAGCGCGCCTTCATCACCGCGCCGCGAGCGGACGCGGTCCATGAGGCGGTGATCGTCCTCGAGCACAACGTGCCGCCGGAGAGGCTTCAGTCGGGGATCGACACGCTCCTCTCGCGCAGCCAGCCGCCGGGCACCGAGGAGAGCGGGCTCGGCGTGCCAGCCGTGCGCGTGACCATCAAGGGGCACACGCGCGTCGTGGCGACCGTGGAGCCGAGCTTCCTCGTGGTGCTGCCGGTGACGCGGGCGCGCGAGGCGCGGCGCTTCATCGGCACGGGCGGCTTCCCCGACCCGACCGGCGAGGAGGCCGCGATCGCCGCGGCGATCGACCCGGCGCGGACGCTGAAGGGCCCGCGCCAGGCGCCCCGCGTGCCGCCCACCCTGAGGTCGCTCGAGGCCACCGTGACGCTGACAGAGGACGGCGGCGCCCTTGTCGCGCTCGACGGCGCGAGCGAGAGCCGCGAGCACGCCGCGCGCGACGCGGCCTTCCTCAACGAGGAGTTCGACCGAACGACCTCGTTCCGCATCGCCGTCGTGACGGTCCGGGTCGTCGATCCGATCGGGTTCTTCGCCGAGGGAGACCGGGTGAAGGCGAACCGGCGCGTGACGCCCGGAGAGCTCGACAAGCTCTTCACCCTGCTCAGCGCCGTGCTGCCGCGCTAGGCTGCCGCCCGATGCGACTCGTCAAGATCGGAATCGCCAGCGTCAACGCGACCGTCGGCGCCGTCCGCTCGAACACGGACCGATGCCTCGCGCTCGCCCGCTCGATGGCGCGCGACGACGTCACCCTGGCGGTCTTCCCGGAGCAGGTGATCGGCGGCTACGCGCCCGAGGACCTCGTGCAGTGGCCGGCGTTCGTCGCGAGCCAGCAGCGCGAGCTCCGCCGGTTCGCCGAGGAGACCGCGTCGCTCCGCACCGTGTTCGTCATCGGGGTGACCGTCGGCGTGGGCGGAGACCTCTTCAACGCCGGCGCCATCGTCCACGCCGGCGAGGTGCTCGCCTTCTCCCCGAAGGAGAAGCTGCCGACGTACAACATCTTCTACGAGGCGCGGACGTTCTCGCGCGGCATGCCGTTCATGGAGCTCGACGCCGACGGCGTGTTCTGCGGCGACCGCATCTTCGCCTTCGATTTCGGGACGATCGCCGTCGAGGTGTGCGAGGACATCTGGTCGCCCGACGGGCCGATGCGGCGCCGCTGCTACGCGGGCGCCGAGATCGTCTGCAACATCTCGGCGTCGCCGTTCCGCGCCGGGGTGACCGGCACGCGGCGCGAGATGATCGCGACCCGCGCGGCGGACAACCAGTGCACGATCGCCTACGCGAACCTGGTCGGCGGCAACGACGGGCTCGTCTTCGACGGCGGCGGGTTCGTCAACCAGAACGGCCGCCCGATGCTGGACGCGCCGCGGTTCCGCGAGGGGTTCTCGACCGCCGTCGTCGACCTCGACCGGACGACGCGCTGCCGCCGCGAGGCGAGCACCTGGCGCAGCGACCTCGAGGAGTTCCGCCGCGCCTCCCCGCACATGGTGGACGTCCTCCGGATCGGCGGGGAGACCGCGGACCGCTCGCGCCTCGCCTACCCCGCCCCGCCCCCGGGCACGACCCCGTTCCTGCCCTCGGCGACGCGGCCGGCGATCTCGGCGCGCGACGAGCTGCTCGACGACTTCTACGACGTGCTCGCGCTCGGCGTCGCCGATTACTACCGCAAGATCGGCGCCTTCAAGAGCATCGGCCTCGCGCTCTCGGGCGGCCGCGACTCGCTCCTCACGCTGCTCGTCGCCTGGCGCGCGGTGCAGCTGCTCCACCCGGACCTCGAGGGGGAGGCGCTGCGCGAGCGGATGAAGACGTCGCTCCACGCGTTCTTCATGCCCTCGCGCTACTCCAGCGACGCGACGCACCGGGCCGCCGCGCAGATCGCCGACGAGCTCGGGGCGTCGTTCGCGGTGATCCCGATCGAGGACGCGTTCCCCCGGGAGCTCGAGGCCGCCCAGGCGATGGTCGGCGAGGGCCGGCAGCTCACCGAGCTCACGAGGCAGAACGTGCAGGCGCGCATCCGCGGCGGGCGCATGTGGAACTGGGCGAACACGAGCGGCGCGCTGTTCCTGCAGACGGGCAACATGAGCGAGAAGGCGCTCGGCTACACCACGGTGGGCGGCGATCTCGAGGGGGCGTTCAGCGTCATCGCCAACGTCCCGAAGACCGTGGTCGTCGCGCTGCTCGAGCGGCTCTCGCAGCGCTTCGGCTTCAAGGGCATCCAGCAGACGCTCGCCACGACCGCGGGGCCCGAGCTCGCCGAGAACCAGTCCGGGGAAGCCGAGCTCATGCCGTTCGAGGTCCTCGACGCGTGCCTCTACCTCTACGGCGCGGAGAAGCTCGCCGCCGACGAGCTGGCGACCGCGCTCCCCAGCCTGTTCCCCGACAAGGACCCCGCCGCGCTGGGGGCGTGGGCCGAGAAGTTCGCGACCCTGTTCTCGAGATCGATCTTCAAGTGGGTGCAGTCCCCGATCGCGATTCACCTCGGATCGCTCGATCTCGACCGGGAGCGCGCGCTGCAGCTGCCCGTGGTGCAGCGGACCGAGTGGAAGGGCGGCTGAGCCCCGCCCGCGCGGCGGCGGCGCGTCAGTTGGCGGCCTTCTCCACGGACGCATGGGCCCCCTGCCTGCCGTCCTTCCCGTCGGGCGAGGCGACCTCGTGGACCTCGTGGACCTCGTAGCCAGGGGCCGCCTGGGGCGGGGCGGCGCGGATCGAGCCGTCGGCGGAGAAGCGCTCGAGCTCGTCGGTGACGCGGCGGAGGTACGCCTGCTTGATGTGGAACGGCAAGAAGGCGCTCTTGAAGCCGGCCACGATGGTCGACTTGATCTCCTTCAGGCCGAATCCCATCTTCGTGTGGCAGTGCCAGAGCTCGTGCGACACCGTCGTGTCGGTGACGAGCCGGTTGTCGGTGTTGACCGTCACGCGCAACCCGAGGCTCTGGTAGAGCTTCAGCGGGTGCGAGGCGAGGTCGCGCACCGCGCCGGTCTGCACGTTCGAGGACGGGCAGCACTCGAGCGGGATCCGGTGATCGTTGATGTAGTGGAGCAGGCCGCCGTCCTCGCGCAGGCGGCAGCCGTGGCCGATCCGGTGCGCACCGCAGACGTGCAGCGCCTGCGCGATCGACTCGGGGCCGTAGGCCTCGCCGGCGTGGATGGTGCAGTTGATGTTGTTCTGGCGCACGAGCTGGAACGCCGCCTTGTGGTGCTTCGCCGGGTGGTCGTACTCGGCCCCGGCGAGGTCGAACCCGACCACGCCGCGGCTCTTGTAGGCCACCGCGAGCTCCGCCATCTCGAGCGACGACTCCGGCGAGATGTTGCGGATGCCGCAGACGATGACGTTGCTCTCGATGCCCAGCGCGTCGCGCGCCGCCCTGAGCCCGGAGAGCACCGCCTCGACCACGCTCGTGAGGCGCAGGCCGAGGCGGGTGTGCAGCATCGGCGAGTAGCGGACCTCCATGTAACGGACGTTCTCGCGCGCGGCGTCCTCCGCGAGCTCGTAGGCGACGCGGTAGAGCGCCTCCTCGGTCTGCAGGACGCGCAGCGTGATGTCGAACGCCTTGAGGTACTCGACGAGCGAGCCGCAGTTCTGGCCCAGGTTCATCACCTTGCGCAGCTCGGGCGGCTCGTACGTCGGGAGCTCGACGCGGTGGCTGCGGGCGAGCTCGATGATCGTCTCGAGGCGCAGGGAGCCGTCGAGGTGGACGTGCAGATCGGTCTTGGGTAGCTGGCGGAAGAACTCCAGCGGCAGCCTGGCGGTTAGCTCTGGATGATCACTCATGAGCTATTCTGTCACCCGCCGACCAGCCGCGAAAGGCAGCAGCGGGCGCGGCGCGGCTCACGATCGCTCGGGCGGCGAGGGCGGCGCGCTGCCCTGGCCCGCCGAGCGATCCCTGCCGCCGACGACCACGGCGACCGCGGAGACCCCGAAGAGCGCGACGAAGAGCCACGGGAGCGGCAGGCTGAGCGGATCCCCGGCGGCCTCACGGCGCAGCGCATCACGGAGCCGATCGGGGTTGTAACCCACCACGAGCCGCCGACCGACGTAGGTCGCGGGGAGACCACGCGCCTCCATCCGCCCATACAGCGCGACGTCCGCGTCGATGGCGGCCTGCGTCTCCGGCGCGGCGAGGCAGGCCTGGAGCTCGGTGACGGAGAGCCCGAGCGGCGCGAGGACGGACGCGACGCGCGCGTCGGTGAGCCTGCCGGACGACGCGCTGTAGAGCAGCGCCGCGGCCTGCTCGCGCTTCTCCGCGGGCGTGCAGACGTAGGCCTTCGCCGCGGGGAGCGCGCCGGGGTGGCTGGGGAGCGGCACCATCTTGCGCACGTGGCGCAGGCGGTCGCCGTAGGGCTCCTCCATCTTGGTCATCTCGGGGTGCAGCCTGCGACAGAAGGGGCACTCGAAGTCGGTGAACGCGACGACCGTGATCTTGCCGGGCTCCTGCAGCGCCGCGAGCTCCGGCGGGAGCGGCGGGATGACCGGGTGGTTGCCCCAGAGGAACGGCAGGCCGATCGCCGCCACGGCGGCCGCGCCCCACGCCGTGGTGCGCCGCAGCCCGCCCTGCGCGGCGCGCTCGAACGCCGCGCGCGGCATGCGCCACGCCTGCCAGGCGACGAGGGCGGACGTGACCGCGGCCGCGACGGCGGCGAGATCGACCGCGACGCACCACGCGCAGAACGCGCCGAGCGCGAAGGCCTGCAGCCCGAGGAGCACCGTGGCGCCGAGGCCCCCGGCGGCCGACGCGGCCGCGAGCGCGACGTGGTGCCAGCGCTCGCGCGCGAGCAGCGAGGCGGCGAGCAGCGTGGTGTAGGCGGCGAGCCCGAGGTTCGGCAGCGGGACCCCGAACAGCCGGCTGTACGGCGAGATCCGGACGGCGAAGCAGCCCGAGCTGACGCCGCAGAACGCAGGGTCGCCAGCGTTCTGGTACTCGACCACGAGCGCCGCGCTCGCCGCGATGGCGACGAACAGCGCGAGGCGGAAGAGCGTGACGAAGAACCGGACGCATCCGGCCTGCCGCTGCTCGGCCGAGGGCGCAGGCGCCTCGGGGCCCGCCCGAGGAGCGTCCAAGGATTCACTCGCGGCCTGTCTGTCGCGGGCCGGACGCACCGCGAAGACGTTGCCCCTCCCGGCGAGGAAGACGAGGACCATCAGCGCGAGGAGCAGGGCGATCGAGTTCAGCAGCATCGGTCGTGGCGGATCGAGAGAAGTGGGCTCGAGGCATACCGGACCCGGGCGGAGACAGCCAGCGAGAGGAGACTCGTGCTAGTCGAGTTTCATGGGTTCCTCATCTCGCGGAGATTCCGCGACCACCGGCTCCGGCGCGCGTCGCCGGGAGGCTGTTGTCGCCGTGGTCGACCTCTTGTCCTCCTTCAAGCGCGCCCTGCACGCGAACGAGATCGCCGAGCGCCTCGGGGTCGATCCGAGCCGGTACACGAAGCTGCAGCGGCTGCTCGAGGAGCTGTCGCTGGAGGGCAGCATCGTCGCCCTCCCCGGCCAGCGGTTCCGCACGAGCCGCCAGCAGGTCGAGGCGCGCGGCGCCGAGCAGGAGGGGACGCTGACCGTGAACCCGCGCGGCTTCGGCTTCGTGGCGCTCGGCGGGGCGGCCGAGGACATCTACATCTCGCCCGAGGCGATGGGCGGCGCGCTCCACGGCGACACCGTCGCGGTGCGCATCGCGACGCGCTCGCGCCGGGGCGTGGAGGGGGAGATCGTCCGCGTCATCAAGCGGCGTCACGCGCGCGTGGCGGGCGTGCTGCGGCGGCGAGGCAGGAGCGCCTGGATCGAGCCGGATGACGGGCGCGTCCGCGGGCCGATCGTGATCGTGCCCCGCGAGCCGGGCGGGCCGCTCCTGCCGCCCGACGCCGAGGACGGCGCGGCGGCGGTCGCGTCGATCGTCCGCTTCCCGGACCTGCCCGACGAGAACCCGGAGGGCGTGATCGAGGCCGTGCTCGGGGCGCCGGGCGACCCGAACGTGGAGGTTGCCAAGATCCTGATGCGCGAGGGGATCGAGGAGGAGCACGCGCCGGAGGCGATCGCCGAGGCCGAGGCGTTCGGGGGCGAGGTGCCGGCCGAGGCGCTCGAGGGGCGCACGGACCTCACCCACCTGCCCATGCCGACGATCGACCCGGAGGACGCCCGCGACCACGACGACGCGGTCTGGGTGATCCGCGAGGAGAACGGCTATTACCGGGTCTGGATCGCGATCGCCGACGTGTCGCACTACGTGCAGCCGGGCAGCGCGCTCGACCAGACGGCGCTCGGGCGGGGCAACTCGATCTACCTGCCCGATCGCGCGATCCCGATGCTGCCGCGGGCGCTGTCGTCGAACCTGTGCTCCCTGCTGCCGGGCGTGATCCGGCTCTGCCTGTGCGTGGAGGTCGAGCTCGACGCGGCGGCGACGGTGCGGAGCGCCCGCGTCATCGAGGGGTACATCCGCTCGATCGCGAAGCTCACCTACCCCGGCGTGGCGCGCGCGCTCGGCTTCACGCCCGAGCCGCCGCGCAGCCCGGAGGCCGAGGCGCTCAGGACCGACCTCCAGGTGATGTGGGACCTCGCCCGGCTGCTCCGCGGCAAGCGGATGCGGCGCGGCGCGCTCGATCTCGACCTGCCCGAGGCGAAGGTGGTGCTCGACCCGGAGACGGGCGCGCCCGTCGACGTGCAGAAGCGCAGCCACGACCCCGGGGTGGCGAAGGCCTATCAGCTCATCGAGGAGATGATGCTCCTGGCGAACGAGACCTGCGCGCAGTTCGTGGTCGACCAGCGCATCCCCACCGTCTTCCGGTACCACGCGCCCCCGGACCAGGCGAAGCTCGAGCGCTTCGCGACGATGTGCGGGGAGCTCGGGCTCGCGTTCGACCCGGAGGACGCGACCGACCCGAAGCGGCTGTCGGTGTTCCTGAAGAAGCTCGACGCGCACCCGCAGAAGCAGGTGCTGCACATGCTCCTGCTCCGCGCGATGAAGCAGGCGGTGTACGACGTGGCCAACGTGGGCCACTTCGGTCTGGCCTCGAGCGCTTACCTGCACTTCACCTCGCCCATCCGGCGATACCCGGACATCACGGCGCACCGGGCGATCCGCGCGGTGCTGCGCGGCGAGAGCGTCGACAGGAGCGATGAGGCCATCGAGCGGCTGCGCGAGGCGGCCATCACGTCGTCGGAGCGCGAGCGCAAGGCGATGGAGGTGGAGCGCGAGGTGGTCGACCTGCACCGCGCGCTCCTCATGCGCTCCCGGCTCGGGGACACCTTCGAGGGCACCGTCACGGCCATCGTGGGGACGGGCGTCTACGTCAACATCGAGGATCCGTTCGTCGACGTGCTCGTTCGCATGGAGTCGCTCGGCCCGGATCAGTACGAGATCGACGACGAGGGGCTGCGCGTCCTCGGCCGCCGGTCGGGGGACCGGATCGCCATCGGCGACGCGATGCTCGTGCAGATCGAGGACGTGGCCATCCTCCGGCGCACCATCTACGGGCGGCGGCTCGCCGGAGGCGCGGCGTCGGACGAGGCGAAGCCGCGCCGCGCGCGGCGCGAGGCGGCGGACGCACGGCCAACTCGTCGTGTCAAGACCAGCAAGCGCACGATGCCCGCCAAGGGCATGACGACCAGCAAGAGCGCCAAGGGCAGCAAGAGCGCCAAGGGCAGCAAGAGCGCCAAGGGCAGCAAGAGCGCCAAGGGCGGCAAGAGCGCCAAGGTGCGAAAGAAGCAGCGGTAGCAGGGCGCCCGAGGGCGCGACTCTCCACCGGCATTCCCCGCCGGCCTTTGCCGCTCGGACACACGAGCGCCAAACACCTCTCAAGCCACGTTCACGCGCGCGAAACCTCCTCGAAATCGCCGAGACGAGCCCTCGAAACAATCGAGGCTCGCATCGACGCGATGTCCCACAATCGCACCTCTTCCGCGGCGGACACCCGCTCAAAAAGGGGGAAGGCGCCTGCATTTTTCTTGCGTCCAGAAAACCGCTATGGTCTCAACTATCTCATTCTAGGAGAGAGGTAACCAATGCCGAAGCCGACGTATCCCGCCTACAACGCTGGTGACTTCCTGGTCGATTACGAGGAGAAGGTCTTCGAAGACGTCAAGGCGAAGCCGGGAGAGAAGGCGCTGGTTACCTTTCACACCGTGGCCTTCGAGGGCTCGATCGGCCTCGTCAACGTGCTGACGGCGATCCGCCTTCAGCGTAAGGGGTTTGAGACATCCATCTTGCTGTATGGGCCGGGCGTCACGCTGGGGCTGCAGCGCGGCTTTCCCAAGCTCGGCAGCGAGGCGTTCTCCGGGCACCTCGCCGTGAACCAGCAGATCGGCCGGTTCATGGAGGAGGGCGGCAAGGTCTACGCGTGCCGGTTCGCGCTGCAGGCGCTCTACGGCCACGGCGAGCACGCGCTGATCCCGGGCATCAAGCCCATCAGCCCGCTCGACGTGCTCGACATCCAGCTGATCCACCGCCGGGACAACGCGTTCGTTGTCCACTCCTGGACGCTCTGACCCGAGCGCCATCCATGGAGTACAACCGCAAAGTCCGGGCGGCCGCGGTGCAGCTCAGTCCCGTCCTCGGCAGCCGGGACGGGACGACCGAGCGAGTCGTCGCCGCGATCGCCAGGGCAGCGAAGGAGGGCGCCGAGCTCTGCGTCTTCCCCGAGGCGGTCGTCCCGTATTATCCCTACTTCTCCTTCGTGCTCCCGCCGCCCGCCATGGGGAAAGAGCACATGCGCCTTTACGACGAGGCGGTCACCGTCCCCGGCCCGGTGACGCGGGCCGTGGCGGCCGCCGCGCGCGCGCACGGGGTGGTCGTGGTGCTCGGCGTGAACGAGCGCGATCACGGGACGCTGTACAACGCGCAGCTCGTCTTCGACAGGGACGGCGCCCTGGTGCTCCACCGGCGCAAGATCACGCCGACCTACCACGAGCGGATGATCTGGGGGCAAGGCGACGGCTCGGGGCTCAGGACCGTGGACACCGCGGTCGGGAGGCTCGGCGCGCTCGCCTGCTGGGAGCACTACAACCCGCTCGCGCGGTTCGCGCTCATCGCGCAGCACGAGCAGATCCATTGCAGCCAGTTCCCCGGCTCCCTTGTCGGGCCCATCTTCGCCGAGCAGATGGAGGTGACCCTCCGGCACCACGCGCTGGAGTCGGGCTGCTTCGTGGTGAACGCCACGGCCTTCCTGACGCCGGAGCAGGTCGGGGAGGTCGCGCCGAACGAGCAGATGCAGGGCGCGCTGCGCGGCGGGTGCATGACGGCGATCGTGACGCCGGAGGGCGCGCACGCGTGCCCGCCGGTGACCGACGGCGAGGGGATGGCCGTCGCGGACCTCGACTTCGCCCTGATCACGAAGCGAAAGCGGATGATGGATGCGGCAGGGCATTACGCCCGACCCGACTTGCTGCGGCTTTGGATGGATACGGCGGAGCGCTCGATAACGCTCGGCCCGGGCAGCCCCAAGGCCTCCTCCCTCGATCCTGCGGCGGTGGACCATGGATACCCAGACGCTGATCACCGAGCTCCAGTCGTTCGGCCTGAGGCTGGCTGAAGCCCCCGAGGGCGCCCCCGGCGCGGGCGCCGCGACACAGCAGGAGCCCGCGTCCGGCGAGGGCGAAAGCCGCCGCGCGGCGTGGACCTCGCGCCGCGGCGGGGCGGGGCCGACCCAGCACGTGGCGGCGACGCTCCGCGGCGCCACGGTGATGATCCCGATCCACACCGACCAGGCCGCGGCGTCGCCGTTCGTGGCGCGGATCGGGCGCGACGGGGCAGGGACCGTCGAGCGGGACGGCAGGGAGCTCGCGCCGATCGCCCTCGTGAAGGCGCCGCGCTTCTATGCCCTCTCGACCGAGGACGGCATCCCCTACCCCAAGATCGCGCTGTTGCACGGGGCGGACGTGCTCGCCTCGACGGTGCTCCAGACGTGCATCCGGTACACGGAGCGCGAGACGGCCTGCGCGTTCTGCGCGATCGGGCAGTCGCTCGCGGCCGGGCGCACCACCGCGAAGAAGACGCCGGAGCAGCTCGGCGAGGTCGCCGAGGCGGCGGCGCGGCTCGACGGGGTGCGGCACGTGACGCTGACCACGGGCACGCCGCGGTCGGCCGATCGCGGGGCGGCGCACCTCGCCGACTGCGCGCGCGGCATCAAGGCGCGCGTCGACCTGCCGGTGCAGGCGCAGTGCGAGCCGCCCGACGATTTCGCCTGGTTCGGCCGGATGCGCGCGGCCGGCGTCGACAGCCTGGGCATGCACCTCGAGGCGGTCGAGGACGCGGTGCGCGCGGCCGCGATGCCGGGCAAGGCCGAGGTGAGCGTGGCCCGGTACTTCGAGGCGTTCGAGGCGGCCGTGCGCGTGTTCGGGCGCGGGCAGGTGTCGACCTACCTCATCGCGGGGCTCGGCGACTCGCTGTCTTCGCTGCTCGACGCGAGCGAGCGGCTCATCGCGATGGGGGTCTATCCGTTCCTCGTCCCGCTCGTGTCCATCCCGGGGACGCCCGCGGCCGATCGCGCGCCGCCCTCGGGGGACTTCATGCGGGCGCTCTACGCGCACATCGGCCCGCTGCTGGCGCGGTCGGGGTTGCGCTCGACCGACGTGAAGGCGGGCTGCGCCCGCTGCGGCGCCTGCTCGGGGCTCTCGGGCTTCGAGGCAGAAGGCCCGGCCGCGGCGCCGCCGGCGGCCGGCGCGGCATGGACATCAACCTCGGAGAGCTCCGATGACGCCACATTACAGCTTCGAGCTTGTGCAGAGCAGGGACACGTATCTGGCGTACCTCCGCTTGCGCCGGGCCATCTTCTGCGACGAGCAAGGGCTGTTTAAGACGACCGACGAGGACGACTGGGACGCCTCCGCGTTCCCCATCGCCGCCGTGCAGCACGGGGCGCCGGGCGGCGAGGCGGTCGTCGGCACGGTGCGCATCTACGAGGCGGAGCCCGGCCTGTGGTACGGCGGCCGGCTGGCCGTCGAGCGCGCCCACCGCAAGCAGGGCGTGGTCGGCCGCGGCCTCGTGCAGAAGGCGGTCACCACCGCCCACGGCTGGGGGTGCCACCGGTTCCTCGCGCTCGTCCAGGCGGCCAACGTCCCGTTCTTCGAGAGCCAGAGCTGGCGCTCGCTCGAGGAGCGGGCGTACCGCGAACGCCCGCACCACCTGATGGAGGCCGACCTCGCGAGCTACCCGCCGGGCGACGAGCCCCGCCCGCTGCCCGGGCAGAGGTTCCGCTGATGCTCGCCGGCATCGCGGCCCAGCTGCGGGGCGCGCTCGGCATCCTCGCGAAGCGGGACGTGCAGATCCCGGCGCGGTACCTGTCCGGCGAGCCGGGCGCGGGCAGCGCGGCCGACCGGCCCGCGGCGCTCGGCGACGACTGCGCGGCCATCCCCGACGGAGACGGCTACCTGCTCCTCGCCGCCGAGGGGATCTGGCCGGCGTTCCTCGAAGGCGATCCGCGGTTCGCGGGCTACAGCGCCGTGATGGTCAACATCAGCGACATCTACGCGATGGGCGGCCGCCCCATCGCCGTGGTCGACGTCGTCTGGGGGACCTCGGCCGGCGCGCTGGAGCCGGTCTGGGAAGGCATGATCGCCGCGTCGCGCGCCTACGGGGTGCCGATCGTCGGAGGCCATACGAGCGCGCGCAGCCCCTACAACGCCCTCGCCGTGGCCATCGCGGGGCGCGCGCGGCGGCTCATCACGAGCTTCGCGGCGCGCCCCGGCGACGTGCTCGTCGCGGCGATCGACCTGCGCGGCGAGATGCACGCGGAGCACCCCTTCTGGGACGCCTCGACGGGAACGGACCCGGCGCGGCTCCGCGGCGATCTCGAGGTCCTGCCCGCCCTCGCCGAGGCGGGCCTGTGCGACGCGGGCAAGGACATCAGCATGGGCGGCGTCGCGGGGACGCTGCTCATGCTCCTGGAGACGTCCGGCGCCGGCGCGGTGCTCGACCTCGCCGCCGTCCCGCGGCCGCGCGACGTGCGCGATCTGTCGAGCTGGCTGCTCGCGTTCCCGAGCTACGGCTTCCTGCTCAGCGTGCGCCCCGACGCCGCCGGCGACGTGCTCTCGGCGTTCGCGCGGCGGGGCATCGCGAGCGCGGCGGTCGGCGCCGTCGACGGCTCGCGGCGGCTCACCCTGGAGGCCGCCGGCGAGCGGCAGACGCTCTGGGACCTCGCCGCCGAGCCGCTCACCGGGTTCGCGGGCGAGGGCGCGCGATGAGCGCCGGCGCGACAGACGGCGCGACGAGCGCCGGCGCCGCCACCGGCGCGCCGCTCTCGGTCGCGCTCCTCACCTACTCGACGAAGCCGCGCGGCGGCGTCGTGCACACGGTGGAGCTCGCCGAGGCGCTCCACGACCTCGGCGTCAAGGTCTGCATCTACGCGCTGAACAAGGACCAGGGCGGCTTCTACAGGCCGCCGCGCTGCCCCGCCGTCCTCGTGCCCGCCGCGCCCCCGCCGACGGGGATCGACGCGGTCGTGAGGCAGCGCATCGCGGAGCTCGAGGTCGGGCTGCGCCGCCTCGGGGCGCGGCACGACATCTGGCACTCCCAGGACTGCATCAGCGCGAACGCGCTCGCGGCGCTGCGCGCCGAGGGGCGCGTCCCCCACTTCCTCCGGACGGTGCACCACCTCGACGACTACGACAGCCCCTACCTGCGCGCCTGCCAGGAGCGCTCCGTGCTCGAGGCGGACGCGTGCCTCGTTGTCAGCGAGGCGTGGCGGAGGACGCTCCGGGCCGATCTCGGCGTCGACGCGGCGATCCTCCCGAACGGCGTGAGCCTGCGGCGCTACTCGCCGGCGCCGGACGGACGGGACGCGGAGCTCCGGGCGCGGCTCAACGCCACGGGGTCGCCGCTCTACGTGACCGTGGGCGGCGTCGAGCCGCGCAAGAACTCGATCGGCCTGCTCAAGGCGTTCCTGTCGGTGCGGAGGCGGCTGCCCGGAGCCCAGCTGATCATCGCGGGCGGAGAGACGCTGTTCGATTACGCGCCCTACCAGCGCGAGTTCGAGGCGCTCGCGCGGGAGCACGGCGTGTGGCCGGCGGGCGCGTCGCCGGCGAGCGCGCCGCCGCCGCCGCTCGTCCTCGCGGGCGTGCTCCCCGACGCGCTGATCCCGCCGCTCTACCGCCTGGCCGACGCGTTCGTCTTCCCGTCCGTCCGCGAGGGGTTCGGGCTCGTCCTGCTCGAGGCGATGGCCTCGGGCGCGCCGGTGGTGAGCTCTGCTCAACCTCCCTTCACCGAGTTCCTCCGAGACGGCGAGAGCGCGCTGCTCGTCGATCCCTCGAGAACAGAGGATCTCGCGCGCGCCATGGAGGCTATCCTGGAGGAAGGCGTGAGGCGGCGCCTGCGCGCCGCGGCCATCGAGGCCGCGGCGCGGTACACGTGGGAGCGCTCGGCGCGCATCGCGGCCGGCGTCTACCGCGAGTTCCTGGGATCCCGCCGGAGCTAGAGCGACGTATGCCGGAGATGCGCTTCGTGATCGAGTGGCCGAGCGGCGAGCACCAGGTCTGTTACTCTCCGTCGCTCGTCGTGAAAGAGCACATCGACGTCGGGGAGAGCTACACAATCGACGATTTCGTGTCGCGTTGCCGGAAGGCGCTCGAACTCGCGAGCGAGCGGGTCTTCAAGAAGTACGGGTTCCCCTGCAGCCTGGCGCGGGCGGAGGCGGCGCGCATCGCGAGCGCGGCCGCGCGATTCCGCGGCCAGAGCGGGGCCAAGGTCCGGGTCCTCAGGTTCGTCGAGTGACGGAAGGAGCAGCCTATGGTGTCGAAATCGAAGATGGAGCGCCTCCTCAGCGAGCGCCAGTTCCTCGTGTCCGCCGAGCTGACGCCCCCGCGTCACCACGACCTGGAAAAACTGCTGAAGCACGCCCGAAACATGGCCGGGCATGTCGACGTGGTACAGATCAATGATCACCTGCTCTCCCAGGCGCGCTGCGCCAACATGGCCGTCGGCCATTTCGTGAAGCAGGAGGGGCTCGAGCCGGTGCTCCAGTTCTCGCTCCGCCACAAGAACAAGATCGCCCTCCAGGGCGACCTCCTCGGGATGGCGGCGCTCGGGCTCTCGAACATCATCGTCCTGGGCGGCTATCCGTGCGCCATCGGCTCGGATCCCGACGCCAAGGAGGTGAGCGATGTCGACAGCTTCGCGGCGATCGAGCTGACCCGCCGGCTGACGCGCGAGGGGAAGCTCTTCAACGGAGACGTCATCTCGCCGGCGCCTTACTTCCACGTGGGGACCATCGATTTCCCGTGCGCGGAGCAGGCGATCGCCGGGGCGATGGACCGGCTCAGCGCGAAGATCGACGCGGGCGCGAGCTTCATCCAGGTGCAGGCGGTGTTCGAGCTCGCGCCGATGCGCCGCTGGATGGCGGCGGTGGTCGAGCGCGGGCTCCACGAGCGCGCGCACTTCATCGCGGCGATCTTCCCGTTCGCCGGCGTGGATCGGCTGAGCTTCCTGCAGAAGGTGCCGGGCCTCGTGGTCCCGGAGCACCTGATCGAGCGCGTGCGCCAGAGCGGCGACGCCGAGGGGGAGAGCTACCGGATCACGCTGGAGCTCGTCCGGGGGCTCCGCGACATCCCGGGGCTCTCGGGCATCCACATGCGCTCCATCGGCGCGGAGGACTGGGTGCCCCGGCTGGTCGAGGACGCGGGGCTCCGGCGGGCGGCGTGAGCCCCTGCGGGCGTTGGCTCACGCCTTGTGCGCGATCCAGAGCAGCGCGAGGCCGTTCATCCTGCGCTCGCGGCGATCGACCTCGAAGCCCGCGCCGCTCAGATCGGCGCTGAGCCGGTCCTCGGTGTGGCGGTAGGTGGCCTCCGCCGCGTCGGCCCACGCGAGCATCGCGTGGGCCGTCGACGGGTTGTACCGGTGGCTGCGCAGGTAGCCGGCCATCGCGACGCGGCTCATCCCCGGCGCAGGCTCCAGGAGCGCGACGCGGCCGCCCGGGCGGAGCACGCGCGCCGCCTCGGCCAGCACCGGGCCGGGCTCGGGCACGTGCAGGAGCAGGTTCGACGAGGTCACCGCGTCGAACGAGGCGTCGGGGAACGGGAGCCGCGTCGCGAGCGCCTCCCGAAAGGTCACGTTGTCCAGGCCGAGCGCCTTCGCCCGCTGCGCAGCGCGCTCCACCATCGCCGCCGTCGCGTCGATCCCGACCGCCTCGTGGCACCGGCGCCCCATCTCGCGCGTCAGGCGGCCCGTGCCGCAGCCGAGATCGAGACACCGATCCTCCACGCCCGGGTCGAGCAGCGTGACGAGCTCGTCGACGAGCGTCGCATAAGGGCCCTCCGCCTGCATGCGATCGAAGAAGTCGACAAGCTCGTGGAACGGGGTCGCCTGCTCCTTCGCGGCATACCGGTCACGCCACCGCCAGACGTCGTCGAGCGCCTGGTACGTGCCCCGGTAATACAGGAGCGGCGCGCCCGCCTCGCCCCGCCCTGACGAGAGCGCGCGGCCGACATAGATGATGTGATCGCCCCCGTCGTACGCGTGCTCCACCTTGCAGTCGATGAAGGCGAGCACGTCCTTGAGGATCGGGCAGCCGGAGTCGGCCACGTGCGCCTCGGTGAGCACCGCCTGCCGATCGATGTCCGTGCCCTTGCCGGCGAACAGGTCCGAGATGTCCCGCTGCTGCTCCCGCAGGATGTTCACCGCGAAGACGCCCGACGCCTCGATGGCCGCGCTCGTGCGCGACCGCCGGTCCGCGCAGAACAGCACGAGCGGCGGGTCGAGCGAGACGGCGCTGAACGAGTTCACCGTCATCGCCTGCGGCGTGCCGTCCTGCACCGTGGTCACGAGCGTGACCCCGGTCGCAAACTGGCCCAGCACCTTCCGGAACTCGGCGGGATCGAAGAGCATAGGACATAGTACGCGCTCGGCGCGCACCGGGGATCCAGGATCTGCGCCGCTCGCGCCCTCGCGCCGCGGGGCGGAGCTCATCCGGCGTCGCGCCGCGCGAGGTCCGGCGCGAAGGCCGGTATGCAGAGGGCGAAGTACTCGCTCTCCTCGTCGAACGGGTTGCTGTAGCGGACGCGCTGTTCGGGCTCCGTCCAGATGGCCTGGCCGGCAGCGAGGTCGACCGTCTCGCCCGCGATCTCGACCCGCATGCGGCCGCGGATCATGAGCGTCAGCTCGCCGAACGAGGGCGTCTGCGCCGGCTCGCTCCACCCCGGCGGGGCCACCATGTGCGCCAGGCTGAAGCCGTCCGTGCGGGTGTTCACCCGGCCGAAGAGCTCCTCGATCAGCTTGCCGCCGGGGACAGGGATCCGAGTCGCGGACGTGACGAGACGGTAAGGGTGCGCCATCGGGGCCTCCAGATCAGAAGGCGCGCGTCCGATCGTCGGACACGCGGTAGAGCTGCATGAGCAGGTGACGGCCGCCGAACGGCTGCAGGTAGCGGAGCGCCGCGGCCTTGCTCGCCACGAAGCGGTGGTAACGCCGCGCCGGCACGACCACGAGATCTCCCGCGCCGACCCAGATCCGCAGCCACTCGTCGTCCGTGCAGCGGATGTCGTAAAGGCCGTGCCCCTCGACGAACAGCCGCACCTCGTCGCCGAGATGACAATGCTCGTCCGCCTCCCGCGCGCTCTCCGCCTCGTCGCGAGGATTGCTCGTGTCGCGGCGGACCTCCTCGTGATCCGTCCATCCACGCTCCGCATGGATGCGCTGCAAGGCCAGCGCGGCTGCGCCCGGGTCGAACGCGCCGCACCCGATCCCTTCCGCCTGCAGCTCCGCCTCGGTGTACTCGATCTCGCCTTCAGCGCTCATTCGGATCGCACGCATGCGCACCCTCCGGGACTGCGCTCTTCGACCTCTGCGCGCGCGCGACGTCAAGACGCTAACCGCGTCCAAGCATCCACATGAGTCCTGCAATGCTGAGACCCAGCACACCCAGCGCGAGCAACGCAATGAGCGCCTCCGTGAACCCCCACCCGCCGCCCTGGGCGAGGCGAGGAGCCACCGCTGCAGGCTGCGAGTTCGGCGATAACGTGCTCGCGGAGGCAGGCGGAGGCGTCGGCGTGGAAGGCGCAGCGGGCTCTTCCGTCAAAGGGGGGTCGAACACCGCGTCTGGACGGAGCGGCTCGCACGGGCTGCGCTCGATTTCCGCGAGCGCCTCGGCGGCCGGATGCTCGAATACGAGCCGATCGGCCGAGATCGCGAGCACCTGTCCAGGACGCCAGATCGTATCGAACTGAGGCACCGGAACGCCGTCGAGCAAGGCGCCGGAGCGCGATCCGAGATCCTGAACTGAGAATTGATCGCCCCTGCGCGTAATGGCCACATGACGGCGGGATACGTCCGGGTCGTCGAGCCCAAGATCGGTGTCCTTGGCGCGCCCGACGAAGTAGGGTCGCGCCGACTCCGGAAGGCGCAGGACGCGGCCCTGGTCCGGGCCGTCGACGACGAGGACGCGCGGCGTGGGATCCTCGTCCTGAGCCGCCAGGCCGCGGGCGACGAGCTCGAGGGCGAGCTCCCTGGCGGCCGCGGCCGGGGCTCCCTGCGGGACCGCCGCCTCGATCCGGAGCGCGAGCCACACGCGCCCGATGCGGATGCGGTCGCCGGTGCGCAGCGGCATGGCCGTGCGCGGGGCGATGCGCGTCTTGCCGAGGTAGGTGCCGTTGTCGCTGCCCTCGTCGAGGAGCAGGTAGGTGGCGCCGCGCTGCCGGATCGACGCGTGCCGGGGGCTCACGGTCGCGTCGGGGAGGCGGACCTCGCAGCCCTCCGCGCGGCCGAGGATGATGCGGGGCGCGTCCAGGGTCAGGGAGAGCTCGCCCCCGCCCTCCCTCCCCGCTCCGGCGGGCGCCAGCACCACGATCGTCAACGCCATCGACGCTGCCTCTGCGCGGAAGGGCGGCGAGGGGTCAAATCGCCGCCGTGCGACGCATCCGCTCGGCGGCGCTGACGAGCTGCCGCACCGCCTGATCCTGCTGCCGCGCCGCCTCCTCGATGCGCTTGCCGGCCTCGACCAGCTGCTCGCCGCCGCGCGTCTGGCTCCGGTGCGAGGCGTTGAGGCTGTGGACCATGTTCGAGATCTGCTCGATCGCGCTCGTGATCTGGCGCCCGCCGCGCGCCTGCTCCTGGCTCGACCGCTCCACGTGCTGCGTGATGGTCCGCATCTTCTCCGCGCTCTTCATGATGAGCTCCGAGCCGCGCGCCTGCTCCGCCGTGGCCGCGGCGATCTGCTGCACCGTCTCGGCGATGCGGCCGATCGCGTCCGTGACCTGCTTCGACCCCTTGGCCTGCTCGACCGTGGCGCGGGCGATGGCGCGCACCATGTTGGTCGACTTCTGCGAGCTCTCGAGGATCTTCTTCAGGGCCCGCTCGGCCTCGTTCGACACCTCGACGCCGCGGTCGACGTTGTGCGCGCCGCGCTCCACGGCGGCGATCGCGTTCTTCGACTCGGACTGGATCGTCTTGATGAGCTCCGCGATCTCCTTCGTGCTGCCGCCGGCGCGCTCGGCGAGGTCCTTGATCTCGTCGGCGACGACGGCGAAGCCCTTGCCGTGCTCGCCGGCCTGGGCGGCGATGATCGCGGCGTTCAGCGCGAGCAGGTTCGTCTGCTCGGCGACGTCGTCGATGACGGCCAGGATCTGCCCGATCGCCTCGATGCGGAAGCCGAGGTTCGAGATGACGGCCACGGCCTCCTGGCTCGACTCCTTGATGCGGTAGATCTCGCCGATCGTCTTCAGGATGGCCTCGGCGCCCTTCTCGGCGTCGGTCGCCACCTCCTCCGAGAGCCGGGCCGTCTCGTTCGCGTTCGACTGGACCTGGTCGATCGAGACGTCCATCTGGTTCATCGAGGAGCTCGTCTCCTCGGCCGTCAGCGCCAGGGCGTCGACGTTCTTCGCGACCTCGCGGATCGAGTACGCCATCTCCTCGATCGACGAGACCGTCTCGCGCACGCTCGACCCGAGCTCGCCGACGTTCTCAGCGACCTCCTCGTTCGTGGCCGTCATCTCGAGGATGCTCGAGCTCGACTCCTCGGCGCTCGACGCGAGCGACTCGACCGACTGGGCGATGTTGGCGAGGGCGGTCGTCATCTCGCGGATGTAGACGGTGGCCTGCTCGCTCGCGTGCATGACGCTGCTCACGCCGTCGCTGAGCTTGGGCAGGAGCTCGTCGAGGAGCACGGTGGCCTGGGCCAGCTCCGTCCGGCGCTGCTTGTCGCGCAGCTCGGCCTGGGTGATCCGCTCCGCGATGCCGGTGAGCTCCGTGTAGAGGCGCGAGAGCTCGGGCGGCGCGCCCGGAGGGACGCGCACCCGCTCGCCGGCGGTGGCGCGCAGCACGGCGTCGACGAGCGCGTCGACGTCGATGTCGGGGCCCCGCTGCGCGAGGTCGTTCACCTTGCGGGTGAGCGTCGCGCACTCCCGCTCGAGGGTGTCGCGCTCCTTCACGAGCCCGTCGCGCTCGCGGCTCAGGGTGTCCCGCTCCCGCTCGAGGACGTCGCGCTGCCGCTCGACCCCGTCGCGCTCGCGGCTCAGGCCGTCGCGCTCGCGCGCGAGCTTGTCGCGCTCCTCCGCGAGCGCGTGGCGCTCCTCCGCGAGCTCGACCTGCCGGCCGGCGATCTCGGCGATCTGCTCGTAGGTCTCGGCGACGTCGGCGGGGGCGCCCTCGGGCAGCTTGGGGCGCTTGCCCCGCGCGGCCGCGCGGAGCGCTTCGCGCAGGCCCCCGAGGGGGACGCCGCCCTTGCCCGCGAAGCTCGCGTAGATCACCGCTCCCCCCGCGAAGATGCCGAACAGCATGAACAGCTGGCTCGAGATCTCCGTCAGCCACTTCGACGCGAGACTCAACCCGATGCCGGCAAACGCGAGGATTACGGCGATGGCGATGGCGAGCTTGGAGTTCATTTCGTGCGTTCCAGCGCGATCGAGCAGCGGCGCTTGCGTGGCCCAACGTGCACCCGACGACCCCGAGGACGACCGAGCGTAAGAGGCGAGTGCCCCCCGGTGCAAGGAGAGCGCGCGGCAGAAGCGCGGCGAGCCGCCGGCGGCGGGTGAGCAGCGGACCGAGCGCTCCTGGGCAGAGGCGCAGGGTCGGGCCGCACTGTAAGGCCCCGGCGTGTGGGGAAGTCGCGATGAACTTGGACGATCTCGACCCGATCGCGTATGCACGGAGATGCGGCGGAGAAGGTTCGCGCCGCGGGGGCTCGGCACGGGCGCCGTCCCCCCCACGCCCGACCCCTGAACACCGCCGCAGACCGCGGCGGCCGCCCGGCCGTCCTGGCCGCCGGGGTGGCCATGCGGCCGCGGCCGCCCCGCCATGCCCCTCGCCGCTCGCCTCCTGCTCGCCTTCGGGCTCGTCGCGATCATCGCGACCGCCTTCGTCGGCCTGACCCTGCGCGAGGCGTCGCGCGAGATCATCGAGAGCGGCTTCGCCGATCGGATCGCCGCGGCGCACGCCGGCGTCCGGCAGCAGCTCGCGTGGGAGGCCGAGGCGCTGCGCGATCTCTTGCCGCCGCTCTGCCAGCACGACACGTTCGTCGACAAGGCCCACGTCGAGCTGGAGCGGGGCAAGGGCGACCCGGACGCGATGGACCCGGGCAGCCGCATCGCGCTGCGCCGGCAGGTCCCGAGCCAGGCCAAGGCGCTGCGCCTCGACGATCTGTCGCTCGTGGCGAGCAACGGGAGCGTCCTCGCGGCCGAGGACGCCTCGCGCATCGGCGCCCGCGACCCGCGGCTCGCGGAGCTGATCAAGGCCCCCGGGGGCGCGCCGCGGCTCCGGCCCGCGAAGGCGGGGGGCGAGCCGTCGCTGGAGGTCCACTGCGCCCTGTCGCGCCACGGGGTGACGATCGGCCTCGTGGGGGCGCGGCGGATCGGCCCCGTGCTCGCGCGGATCGGCGACGCGTACCACGTGCGGCTCACGGCGGCGACCGAGGGGCGGCCCGCCCCCCGGAGCAGCGAGGCCGAGGTGGTGCGCGTCCTCGACTTCACGGAGATCCCGGGCCTCGACGTGGTCGCCTCGGTGTCGCGCGAGCCGCTGAAGCAGGCGCTGGCCCGGCTCGATCGCGCGATCGCCCTGACCGGCGCCACGGTGCTGGCGATCGCGCTCGGGATCGCGGTGGTGCTGGCGCGCAGCCTGTCGCGGCCGATCGCGGCGCTGGCCCACGAGACGCGCGAGGTGATGAGCGGCGCGCCGCGGCGGGTGGAGGGGCGCGGGGGGCGGGAGATCGCGGATCTCGCGGCGGCGTTCAACGCGACGATCGACGAGCTCGCCGCGATGCGCAAGCGCCTGGCGGCGACCGAGCGGATCGCGGCGCGGCGCGAGGTCGCGCGCCAGATCGCCCACGAGATCAAGAACCCGCTGGCGCCCATCCGCGCGGCGGTGGAGACGCTGCGGCGGCTGCGGCAGCGCGAGGATCCGGCGTTCGACGACTACTTCGAGGAGGCGACGTCGACGGTGCTGAACGAGGTGCACCGGATCGCGAACATCGTGACCGAGTTCACCCGGTTCGCCCGGCTGCCCGCGCCCCACCTGGAGCCGGTCGACCTCGTGGCGGTCGCGCGCGGGGTGGTCACGCTGCACGCCGCGCCGGCGGGCGAGGCGATGGTCACCGAGACGCGCGGGACGGGCGGCGCGGCGGCGGCGCGCGTGGAGCTCGTGGCCGACCCGATCCCGAGGGTGTCCGCGGACCGGGACCAGATGATCCAGGTGCTCACGAACCTGGTCCAGAACGGGCTGGACGCGGCGGGCGCGATCCGGCGCGATCCGCGCGTCTCGGTGACGATCGGCCCGCTGCCGAACGACCGCGTGCGGATCGTGGTGCGCGACAACGGGCCGGGCGTGGCCGAGGACATGGTGCCGCGCCTGTTCGAGCCGTACGCGACAAGCAAGGAGAAGGGGACGGGGCTGGGGCTCGCGATCGCGCAGCGGATCGTGTTCGAGCACGGCGGGGAGATCAGCTACCGCAAGGCCCAGAAGGGGGGCGCGGTCTTCGAGGTCTGGCTGCCGGTCGGCGGGCCGCCCCTCCTGGAGAAGCCGCCGGGGGAGACCACGGTGCGGCCGCGAAGGCCGGAGGCGCCGTGACGGCGGCCGGACGCGGCGGGCGGGGGCACGGGAGATGAATGCGGCGCCGGCATGCATGCACGCTGGGCTCTTTCTCTCGCCGTGATCACCGCGCTTCCGCTCGGCTGCCTGGACCGGGGGGAGCGCCGGGTCGAGCAGATGGCCGAGGCGACCCCGCCTGCGCCGGGGCCGCTCGACGTGCCGCCCTCCGCCCGCGAGGCGGTCTCGCTCCAGGAGGGGTTCGCCCCGATCGTGTCGCGCGTGAGCCCCGCGGTCGTGAACGTCTCCTCGGTGCGGTTCGTGCGCCCGCCGGTCCCCGAGCGCATCCCGTTCTTCTCGAACCCGTACTTCCGCGAGTTCTTCGGGATGGACGGAGACGCCCAGCGCGGACCGGAGGGCCAGCCGCCGAGCCCTCGCGTGCAGCGCGAGCAGAGCGTCGGGTCGGGCGTGATCGTGTCGCGCGAGGGCCACGTGATCACCAACGCGCACGTGGTCCAGGACGCCAGTCAGGTGCGCGTCGCCCTGCCGGGCAGGCCGGAGATGAAGGCGACGGTCGTCGGCGTGGACGCGAAGACCGACGTCGCGGTGCTGAAGCTCGACGGGGGCGAGTTCGCGTTCGCGCCGTTCGGCGACTCGGACGCGGTGCGCGTGGGGGACTTCGCGCTCGCGATCGGCAACCCGTTCGGCATCGGCCAGACCGTCACCCAGGGGATCATCAGCGCCGTCGGCCGCGGCAACATGGGGATCGTCGATTACGAGGACTTCCTCCAGACCGACGCGGCCATCAACCCGGGCAACTCGGGGGGCGCGCTCATCAACATGGCGGGCGAGCTGATCGGGATCAACACGGCCATCCTCGCGCGCGGCGCGCAGGGCAACCAGGGGATCGGGTTCGCCGTACCCTCGAAGCTCGCCCGCGCGGTGATGGAGCAGATCGTGGAGCACGGCCGCGTGATCCGCGGCGCGCTCGGCGTCGCGATCCAGGACGTGTCGCCCTCGCTCGCCGAGGCGCTCGGGCTCCCGCCGGACACGCGCGGCGCGGTGGTCAGCGACGTGTCCGGCGGGAGCGCCGCCGACAAGGCCGGCCTCCGGCGCGGCGACGTGATCGTCGCGCTGCGCGGGGAGCACCTGACCGACGGCCGCGAGCTGCGGATGCGCATCGCCGAGACGAAGCCGGGCACCCCGGTGGAGATGCGCGTGCTCCGCGACGGGCGGAACCTCGAGCTCACCGCGACCCTCGACGAGCTGCCGGAGCCGAAGCCGGAGGCGCCCACGCCGGCGCCGACGTCGACGGGCGCGCTCGGGATCGAGATCGCCGCGCCCTCGGACGAGCTGCGGCGGCGGTTCGAGATCCCGGCCGACGTGAAGGGCGCGCTCGTCCTGGGGCTGAGCCCGGGCAGCCCTGCCGCGCGGGCCGGGCTGATGCCGGGGGACATCGTCCTGGAGGCGAACCGGAAGCCGGTGACGAGCCCCGAGCAGCTGAAGCAGGAGGTCGACGCGACGGGGAAGCAGCCGGTGCTGCTCCTGGCGTGGCGGGAGGGGAAGACGCGGTTCGTGCTTGTGGAGCGGTGAGCCGCGGCGGCGGGCGCCGCGGCCGTTCAGCCGGCGGGCGGTCGGCCGTCGATCCTGCTCGGCCGGCGCCGCGCGACCTCGATCCCCGAGACGCAGACGGCCAGCCACACGCCGCCCGCGGCGAACCCCGCGAGCACGTCGCTCAGGTAGTGCACGCCGAGGTATATCCGGCTGAAGCCCATCGCCACGGTCCAGCCGAGCGCGAACGCGACGAACGCCACGCGAGCGCGGAGCGTCCGGAGGAACAGGATCGCGAGGTACGAGAGCATGCCGAACGTCACGAACGTGCCCATGGAGTGTCCGCTCGGGAAGCTCCACCCCATGGCGACCGCGAGCGGCTCGTCGAACAGCGGCCGCGGCCGCGCGAACAGGGCCTTGAGCGCCCGGTTGAGGAGCCCGCTCCCGGCGAGGGCGATCAGCCAGCCGACCGCGAGGACGCGCTGCCGCCGCTTCAGCAGCACCGCGGCCACGACGATCGCCAGCACCGTGAGCGCCCAGCCGCTGCCGAGGTACGTGAAGGCGCGGAGCGCCGTCACGCCGGCGCTGCTCGACGACGCGTGGAGCGCGCGCGCCAGCGCGAGATCGACCTGAACGATCGACGCGCCGCCGCTCACCGCCTCCGCGAGCGCGACGAACACGAGCGCGGCCAGGGTGAGCACGAGGCCGAGGGCGAGGTGGATCACGAGGTACTCGGCCGCGGAGAGCTCGCGCAGCACGCGCGCGACCGCAGGGAACCGGATCGAGAGCCGCTGCGTGACCGGGTGCTCGGCCGCCGCGCTGTAGGCCCGGGCGGCCCGCGCCCACAGCGCCCGCGCGTGGCGCTCGGAGAGGCGGGCGACCGCGACGAGCCCGAGGAGCACCCCCACCGTCCCGGCCAGGAGCAGCGCGAGCAGCAGAAGAGGCCGCGCGCCGACCGCCGAGGCGAGCTGGTCCGCGCGGAGATCCAGCGCTTCCATGGCGGAGCTCTAGCACGCGGCCCTGCCGCGGGGCTCGCTGAGGGCGCGAGCGACACGACGGCTTCCGGCGCCGAGAGATCGCGCCCATGGGCGAGGTGGATCTCGTCGTCGGGAACGGAGTACACGTAATACGCGAGGTGGTTGGTCGCCGCGTCGCTCGCTCGCGGTGGGCCGGAAGAGAGACCAGGAGAGGGAGTGATGGAGAAGCTCGATCTCGAGCCGTACGACGCGCAGGCCGTCCGCTGGCCCGCCACGGGGCGACACATCCTCGCGCAGTTCGACGCCGGAACCATCGTGGTCTATCAGGCGTATCGCCCTTCGATCGCGCGCCACGCGGCGCTGCACGGGCGGCTCGGAGGCCCGGAGTTCAGCTTCGGCCGCATGAGCTGGATCAAGCCGAACTTCCTCTGGATGATGTACCGCTCGGGCTGGGGCACGAAGCCCGACCAGGAGGCGGTGCTGGCCATCCGGATCCAGCGCGCGGGGTTCGACGCGATCCTCTCGGCGGCGGTGCCGTCGGCCTTCGTGCCCGAGCTGTACCCGAGCCAGGAGGCGTGGAGGAGAGATCTCCAGCGCTCGGACGTGAGGCTTCAGTGGGATCCGGACCACCATCCGTCGGGCGCGCCGGTCGCGCGGAGGGCGATCCAGCTCGGGCTGCGAGGCGCGATGCTGCGGCGGTTCGCCGAGGAGTGGACGGTGGGCGTGGAGGACATCTCGGAGCTCGTGGCGGAGCAGAGGGAGGTGCTGCGCGGCCGGGGAGCTGGAGCGCTCGTGATCCCGCGAGAGGACGTGTATTGGCCGGCGGAGGCGGAGGGGGCGAGGCAGGTTGGGATCGAGCGCTGGGCGGGCGTCGAGGAGCTGCCTTGAGCAGGTAGGGCGCCTCGATGGCGCCACCTGCAGGTTCAGTGCTCGGAGATGACGGTCCCGAGTGACCCGGCGTCAGCGCCTGGATGCGGCCGCGGCGGTGGACACGACGAGGCGCCGGAAATGCTCGATGCCGAGGAGGTTGCACAGGCTCTCCAGGTGCTGCCGGCGCGCCCTGTGCTCGTCCAGCAAGCGCGCGACGGGCCCGTGCCCGAGCAGATCCACGGCGATGCTGTCTCGCGAGAGGAGCACGTCGCGCGCGTAGGCGTGGAGCGGCCCCGCGATCGCGTCGGCGCGCGTGGCGTCCGCCGAGCGGCGCTCCTTGACCGAGCGGCCGCGCCACGCCGCCGCCGCTCGCCAGATCTCGCCGGTGACATAGAGCAGATCGCGCGCGAGCCGGCGCGTGAGCCCGGCCCCCTGGAGCGGAAGCAGGGAGTTGCTGTTCACGAGGATGCTGCGCGCGGACGGCAAGAAGCGACGCACGATGGCGTCGTGGAGGGCCGCGTGCGTGCTTATCGGGGAGGGCAAGCTGAACGCCAGCCGCACGACGGATGGGCTCGCGTACGGGGTGAAGGTCCTCCACCAGAGGAAGCGCGACGTGAGCGCGCCCCAGCGGCCATACCGCTCGAAGAGGTAGAATTGATCGAGCACGTCGTGCAGGTCGGGCGAGCGCCGGAACATCGCCTCGACCACCGCCAGCGTGCGCTCGCGGACGGCGGCCGGAATATCGGGTGAGCGATAGCCCAGCGCGGTCAGGCGGCGCCACTTCCGGACGAAGAACGCCGCGACGTCGCCGGCGCTGGCGCTGGCCACCCGCCGGTACTGGCCGGGGCGAGCGTAGTAATAGCCACGGAAGATCTCGCCTCCGCCCCCCTCGAAGTTCAGGGGGCGCTCGTCGTCCCAGCTCGGATAGCTGTCGATGGCGCGCTTGGCGCTGGAGTCGCCGTTCATGTGAAACGCGATGAGATCCGCGTGACGGCTGAAATCATCGTGGATGGGCATGTCCAGCTCGCGGTGCGCGTGGCGCACGCCCGAGAGGGCGGCGATGCGCCTGGCCACGCGCACGTCGAGGCTGTCGGCCGCGCCGGTGGTCCTGGCGACGATGCGCTCCGCCGGCACGACCGACGCGAGCAGCGCGAAGGCCGCGCGGCTGTCGATGCCCGCGGTCAGGTCGGCCTGGACCGTGTCGCAGCCCGCCGCGGCGAAGCGCGTGTTCTCGCGCATGGTGTCGACGATCTGGTCGGTCCGCTCCCTGACCGCGACCGCGTCACGCGCATCGACGCGGCGCTCGAACAGCCCGAGCGGCGCGGCGAGCCGCTCCAGGCGGCCGCCCCGGAAGCGCAGCCAGTGCGCAGGATCGCACGGCTCGACGCCCGCGAGCAGCGGCCGCCCGCCGATGGACCAGTCGGCCGCGAGGATCGAGCACGCCGAGGCGCGATCGATCTCGACAGGGCACGCCCCGGTCGCCGCGAGCGCGACGTCGTGCGGAGAGACGTAGAGGACCCCGCCCGCGTGCAGGGTGCGCAGCGCCCGGCGGCCGAGCAGATCCGAGATCACCGCGACCGTGCGCTCCGCGCGGTCGACGATGATGGCGGAGAAGTTGCCGTCGAGCGCAGCCACGGAGGCCCCGCCGCCCGACGTCCAGGCGCGGAGGACGGCGCTCGCGGGCGACGCCCTGGATTCGCCCTGGAGGTCGCCGAACAACAGCACAGCGTGCGTGTCCGTGACCACCTGCTCGATCAGGGTGAGCCGCGGCCGCGGCTCCGGCACGAGGAGCGCCCACCCGCCGCCCACCTCCGGCAGGACCGCCAGCGTGATCCGGGGCTCCGGCCCCACCGACGGCATCCGCTCGCCGATGAGCAGCGCCGTACGGCGAAGAAACGCGGCAGGGTCGCGGTCGTTCGCGTCCGGCAGGTCGAAGGCGGCGATGAACGAAATCAAGGGATCCTCAACTGACCTGTGATGCCCGTCCAGAGGAGCGGGTGATGCGGGTGATGGAGAGCGACCGCGACGAGCGCTTCGCGTGATGAGGCCCAGTGACGGAGAAGCGCGCAGGCGAGCGCGAATCTAGGCGGGGCTCCCCCATCGTCGCAAGCACCTGAGCGCCGCGTCCATTTTCTGTTTTGCCAATTGACACAACAGAAATTCCGCCTCATCCTGCCCTCCGTGACAGCAGCACCAGGCCGTCCGCGCGGCAGACCGAGGAAAGATCCAGAGCGGCTCTCGACATGGGTCCCGCCCGACGGCTGGTCACGCCTGGTTGCGTGGGTCTCGCCGGAGGAGCGGAAAGCGCTGAAGCGCGTGGCGCTCGAGGCGAGCACCTCTGTCGCGGATCTCGTGCGCGCCCTGGCGAGCGGCCTCGCCGGGGGCGTCATCACACCGGAAGAGCTACTCGGCCACGTGAGAAAGGGCATTCAGGTCATGGAAAAGATTCCGACGATCTTCGATCGTGGCGACGACTTCAAGGTGCTCCCGCGGCCCCGCCAGGGCTGCGAGTGGGTCTTTGCGGGCGAGGGCCGCCCCACCGAGAAGCTCGACGGCACGAACGTGCGGCTGACCCTTCGCTCGGGCCATGTGGTCCGGGTCGAGAAGCGCAGGAACCCGAGCAAGCTCCAGAAGCAGCAGGGAATCATCGACGGCTGGTACGTCGACGCGGACGAGCACGGACCGGAAGACAAGTGGATCTTCGAGGCGGTTCGCGAGACCGACTTCCAGCGCTGGCCGGACGGCGAGCACTCGGCCGAGGCGCTCGGACCGAGCATTCAGGGCAACCCGCTCGGGCTGACAAGGCACCTCTGCGTGCCGTTCAACCTCGAGATCCCCGTCTACGACGAGGTCGCGAGGACCTATGAGGGCCTCCACAGCCTGTTCTCGCACCTGGAGAGCCGCTTCTCCCCGGGCCACCTCGCCGAGGGGATCGTGTTCCACCACCCCGACGGCCGGCGCGCCAAGATCAAGCGCAAGGATTTCCCCGGGACCTCCGGGAAGTCGCGCTGAGGCGGCGGTCGACGAGCCGGAGCGCAGGGTGCGCCGCCGCCGCGGCTCTCGACACAACCCGCGTGGCCCGCTTGCGGGCGCGGGCCCAAACCCTACAATCAGCCCCCGGAGGCCCAGCCGTGCCCAGCCCTGCCGATCTCCGCACAGATCCGGCCTTCCTCCCGCTCGGCCGCTCGCTCGCGATCGGTTACGGCGACCCGGCCCGCGACGCCGCGATGGATCGCCTCTACGCGCGCTTTCTCAAGCCCGGCGACCTCGCGTTCGACATCGGCGCGCACGTCGGCGACCGCGTCGCGTCGTTCCGCCGCCTCGGCGCGCGCGTCGTCGCGCTGGAGCCGCAGCCCCTCTGCGCGCGCGCCCTTCGCGCGCTCTACGGCGCGGATCCCGACGTCACCCTGGTCGAAGCCGCCTGCGGCGCCGCGCCCGGCCGCCTCGTCATGCACGTCAACACGGCGAACCCCACGGTGACCACCGCCTCGCCCGCCTTCGTCGCAGCGGCCGCCGGTCAGCCCGGCTGGGAGGGACAGGTGTGGGACCGGCAGATCGACGTTCTCGTGACGACGCTCGACGAGCTGATCGCGACGCACGGCGCGCCGGTCTTCATCAAGATCGACGTCGAGGGCTTCGAAGACCAAGTGCTCGCCGGCCTGACCCGGCAGCTGCCGGCGCTCTCCTTCGAGTTCACCACGATTCAGCGTGACGTGAGCTACCGCTGTCTGGACTACCTCGCGACCCTCGGCGCGCACCGCTTCGACATCGCGCTGGGCGAGAGCCAGCAGCTGACGTTCGAGCGCTGGCGCAGCAAGCAAGAGATGGCAGACCACCTTCGTGCCTTGCCGCACGGGGCGAATGCCGGCGACGTCTATGCGATCGCCACGGCGCAGGAGCCAGAACCCGGCGCCGAGAGCGACGACGAGACAGAAGCCGCGGAGCGCCCCCGACCATCACCGAGACGACGCATGATCCGGTCCTCTCGTTTCAGCAGAGATCTGCTGTCACGGACGACCTTCCGCGCCGCGCCCCGGACGTCGATGTTCTGCCCGCCAAGCCGGAGCGCGTCGGCACGTTCCACGACGACGGGCCGGAATCCGTAGCGCGCGAGCCTCAAGACGAGGGCGGGACCGGCGATGCTCGCGCCCGGGATCAAAGCAGTCCAATGTTCCACGGAGGATGAGCTCCTATCTCTTACTCTACTCTCCGCGCGAAGCGCCCGGCTTCCAGTCGGCATAGTAGCGCTGCCGCATACGCTCGCAGTAGGCGACGAGGTGCGGCTGGGCCTCGGCGTGGCGCTTCACCGGCGAGTCGGCGGGGAAGCGCAGCACGCTGACGAGGAACGCGTACACGGTCGCGTCCACGGAGCTCGGCTCGGCCCCGAGCATGAAGGGCTGGTCGCCGAGCAGGGCGGCGAGCGCGGTGAGGTCCGCCTTGCCGATCTCGTAAACCTCCTCGCGGCTGTGGAGCCCGGTGCCCTGCGCGCGGAGCATACTCTTTATCCTCCTGCGGATGAGCTCGACGATCGGACCGCCGATGACCGGGGGCATGAGCGACAGGATGATGGGGCGGTAGACCGCCCACGCGTCGGGCTCGACCCAGCGCGCGTACACGACCACCCAGTAGAACGCCTCGTCGAGCATGCGCCGGATCACGTAGCCGCGCGCGCGCGCCTCGGGGGCAAGGTGGGCGTCGAGCCTGTCGCCGTGGACGCGCTCCAGGTGCTCGATGATGAGCTGCGAGTCGCCCATCCTGCGGCCGTCGATCTCGACGTGCGGGATCTTGCCCTTCGGCGCGCCGCGCACGTCGCCGGCGCGCACCTCGTACGGGAGGCCGGCCATGCGCAGCCAGGTCTCGAGCTTGACGCAGAACGGGCTGATGTTCGGGATGCCCCACGCGGCGGGGCCCTGGTAGAGGGTGATCATGGCGGTCCTCCGCGGCCTGCGGGCCACGCGGCCCACCGGGCGCTGCAGCCTACACGGGCGCTCGCCGCGGAGCGATCCGGCAGGCTCATTTCCGCGGGCAGATCGAGCGCCGCCGGGGTGTCCGGCTCATCGCTTCTCGCGCGGCGCGGTGACCCTCGCCCACACCGCGAGGATCATGGCCTGTTCCAGGGTGCTCGGCGGGGCATGGCCCCTCGGGGGCTCGGCCGGCAGGGGCACGGGGGGCTTTCCCCTGCGCCATGGCGCGTCGTGGCGCGCCGAAGCGCAGGCCGAAGGGCCGCGGCGCGTGACCTCGTAATCGACGGCGGCCACCGCCTCCTCGAGGATGGCGAAGCGCTCGACAAGCTTGCCATCCAGCAGGACGTGCCACCGCTTCCCGCGACCCCCGCGGGCAAGGACGACGACCTCGCTGATCGCTCCAGGCTTCCTCTCGAAATGGAGCGTCAGGCCGAAGCGGCCGAGAGAGGCCCACGCATTGCGCGAGATGGCCAGCACCTCGGGGTCGACGCGGAGGCTCACGGGATCGAAGTGCGCGGCGCGCTCCTGGATCTCGCGCAGCGTGATGCGGCCCGCCTCGACCTCGAACCCGGGGTAGTCGAAGGCCACCTGCCGATAGAAGCGGCCCGCCTCCGCGGCGTCCCTGCCCTCGAGATCGAGGTCGCGGGGCATGCCGAAGAGCGAGGGGAGCGTGCACAGCTGGAGCGAGGAGAGGTCGACGAAATCGAGGATGAGGCAATCCTTCTTGCCTGGATGGAGGCGGGTGCCGCGCCCGACGCACTGGGCGTAGAGCCCATCCGAGCGGGTGGGGCGGGCCATCGCGATGCAGGAGACGCCAGGGTCGTCGAAGCCCTCGGTGAGGACAGCGACGTTGGTGAGGACCTGGACGCGCTCTTCCCGGAAATCGGCGAGGACCCGGCCGCGGAGGTCGGAAGGCATGTCGCCGTGGACATAGGCGGCTCGGACGCCGAGGTGGTTGAGCGCCTTCGAGAGGTTCCTGGCGTGCGCGACCGTGACGCAGAAGGCGATGGTGCGGCGATCGCGGGCGAGCTCTTGAATGGAGCGGGCGACGAGCGCGTTGCGCTCCTCCATGTCGACGGCGTCCTCGAGCTCGTCCGTGGCGAAGTCGAGGCCGCCGGCGTCGAGGCGGGAGAGGTCGGTGGCGGTGGCGACGCGGTAGCCGGTGAGGGGGGCGAGATAGCCGTCCGCGATCATCTCGGGGAGGGAGCGGCTGTAGACGATCGCCTCGAAGACCTCGTCGAGGCCCTTGCCGTCGCCGCGGGCCGTCGTGGCGGTGAACCCGAGGAGGGTGCCTGTCCACGCGGGGTCGAAGGCGCCGAGCTGGCGGAGGACGCGGCGGTTGTCCTCGGCGGGGGCGTGGTGGCATTCGTCGTAGATCACGAGGCCGATATCGCGGCCGCCGGTGACCTGCTCCAGCCGCTTCTCGTGGAGGGAGCGGATGGAACAGACGATGACGCGCGCGTCCGACGAGGCGCGGAGGTCGCCCTGCTCGACGGCGACCGTGGCCTGTCCGCCGAGGGCGCGCTCGATCTTGTCCTTGGCCTGGAAGAGCAGCTCTTCGCGGTGGGCGAGGACGAGGACCTGCCGCCTGGCGAGGCGGGCGAGATGGGAGAAGATGACCGTCTTGCCAGCGCCGGTGGGGAGGCACACGACCATGCGCCGGACGCCGCGTCTGCGGGCCGCGAGCACGGCGTCGACGGCGGCGCGCTGGTAAGGGCGCAGGGCGGGCGCGCCGGGGCCCATCGGTGCTGAGGCTGTCGTGGGGTGGGTCATGCGCTCTCGTGCTGGCGGCGCGGCAGCATAGCCCGGAGCCCCTGTCCGTGCTCTTCACGGCGCGGGTCCGCTAAGCGCAGGCCCGGAGGGCGCTCGAGGCGATCGCTCGCCGCGCCGCGCCTAGGCGTAGCGGCCGCGGCGTGGCCTCCGGGCACGCGCCGCCCGCGATCCCTCGGGGGTGATCTCCGTGGCTGGCGCCTCGTCTTCTCGGACGAGTTCAACGGGCCGAGCGGGTCGGCGATCGACGGCTCGAAGTGGTCGGCCGAGACCGGCGGCCACGGCTGGGGCAACAGCGAGCTGCAGCACTACACGAACCGGCTCGAGAACGTTCGCCAGGAGAGCGGGGCGATGGTGATTTCCGCGACGCCGCAGGGCGCCGATCAATAGGCCGAGCTGCGGCGAGATCGATATCATGGAGAACGTCGGCCACGATCCGTCGACGCTCCACGGCAGCCTGCACGGTCCCGGGTATTCCCGTGGCGGCCGGCGGCAACTGGCCGGGATCGCCGAACGGGTCCACGTCCTTCCCGCAGCGGATGCTCGTCGACTACGTGCGCGTCTACCGGCGCTGAGCGGCGGCCGGCGTGGGCTGCGCGACGGGGCGGCGCGGCCCAACCTGGGTCGGCTCGCGCTGTCGCGCTGTCGCTACGGCCCCAGCCGCTCCATCGCGTCGACCGCCGCGCGCCGGAGCGCCTCCCCTTGATAGACGACCGCGCCCGCGTGCCCGGTGTCGAGCCACCGGAGCTCGCTCGCCCTCCAGAGCGCGTGGAGCTCCTCGACCTGCTCGGGGAACACGTACCCGTCGTGGCGCCCGCCCACGATGACCACGGCATCGGACCGCCGCGGCGCCGGGTGGCGGTCGAGATCCGCGGCGCCGAACAGCGCTCCGAGCCGAGCCCGCGCCGCCGACGCCCCGCCCAGCGCCTCGAACTCGACGCTGACCGACAGCATCCCCTCGGTGAACACCGGCACGACGCTGCGCCCCGCGCCGAGGACCGCCACCGCGAGCGGCCGCGCCGTCACCGCCGCCGCCAGCGCGGCCGAGACCCCGCCCATGCTGAAGCCGACGACGCCGATGCGCTCGTACCCCTCGCAGGCGAGATGCTCCACGAGCGCCCGCGTCTCCTCCACCGTCGCGAGGTTCATCAGCAGATGCTCGGCCACCGTGCGGATGGCCGTGCCGCGCTGCCCCGCGGGCCGGCGCAGCCCGTACATGGCGTTCTCCAGCAGGATCACCTCGATGCCCTCGCGCGCGGCGAGCGGCCGCCACAGCCGCGTCCGGGCCGCGAAGCCCTCCTCGCCGGACGCCGCCAGCGCCACGTAGACCGGCCGCCGGCGACCTTTCGCGGGCGCCGCCGGCGCGATGCGGCGCACGAACGCCGTGCTCGCGCAGGGCGGCAGCCCGGGGCACGCGGCCGCGAACCAGCCGTCGGTCACCTCGAGGGGCCCTGCCCGCCGCCCCCTACCCCAGGTGACGTCCGCCGCGCGCGGCGGCGCCGCGAACCGCGCGACGGCCGGCAGCCGGCCGAGCACCCCCTCGTCTCCCCAGCCGCCCGCGAACAGCCGGCGGCGGCGCGACAGGACGGCGGCCGCGTGATCGAGCCAGTGAACGGAGCGCGATCGCGGCGCCGCGCTCATGCCTCCTCGTCCAGCACTCCACATCGGGTTGCCATCGTAGCAGGTCGGCCACCCCGCGGGTGCGCGGCGGCCTGGCCGGCCCGGCGCGGCTTCTCGCGCAGTCCTCCCGACCCGAGGAGGAGAGCCATCCCATGGTCTTTCTCCTCAGGGCGGTGATGAGACGTTCAGTTGCTTCAGAATGTCGTCTCGCATCTTCTTCCTGACCGCGTAGAGACCACGGTTTGGAAAGGGCGCACCGGCCTCGATGGCACCTCGAATCGAAGCGTAGTACCTGTCACCCTTCACCTCCGGCAGCTCGAAGGCCGACCTCGTCGCAGGAATGAGGTACCGCGGAGGGACCTTTTCGGCACACTCCTCCGCGAACAGATACCATTTCATTGTGGCAGGCTCGTTGATGTATTTCACAAAATTTCGCGCGGCGACCATGCACTCGTCGTCGCAACCCTTTCGAAGCACGAAGGCGTCCGTGAACAGCAGAAGATTACGACCGTCGCCAAAGGGCGCCGGCGCGATGCCGATGTTCTCCGGGTCCTTGGCGACTCGGAGCGCAGCGTGAAGACGCTCCGAGTAACCGAAGGTCGCCGCGGCCTGGCCTTGGCCGAACTCCTCTGCAGCCTTGGTGGTGTCGTCGTACTTGCCGCCCGCGGTGATGCACACGTTGGAGCCGGTGGCCTCGCATTGGCCGAGCGTGCTCTTCAGGGACCCGATGACAGACATGTCCAGCGTTGCGGAGATCGCGTTCGCCACATCTCTCTGGGGATATGTATCCCGCCATGCGTCGAGGTAGAGGCTGGGCAACGTCCAGCTTCCAGCCGCATCTCCGACCAATGAAGGCGCTGCGCCGCCAGAGGCCTTGAGGGCCTTCACGAGATCGCCCGCCGTCTTTGCCTCGAGGACTTGCCTGCTTCGAGAGAGGATGAACTCGCTGCACATCAGGTGGGGCACCCCGTACATCTGCGAATCGACGGTAGAAGCTTCCCTCGCCGGCGCGAGCCAGTCCCCTGTATCGACATCCGCGGGCCAGGCTTTGATGACGTCGCGGTCCTTGACTTCACCAAGGACAAGGGTGTCCAGCTCAACGACGTCGAAGCGCGGTTCGCTGGTCCCCATGTACTTGGCCAGGACATCCGGCGAGTAGAGGGCGTCGTTCGGGTCGGCCACCGTGATGCTCACGCAGCGCTTCGTCGTCTCGAAGAACTCGCGCTCCATGCGGAGTCGCATGTGAACAAACGAATCGTTGGGTTTGCATGAAGGGACGTAGGGAAAGAGAAGCACTCGAAGCGGCGCAGCACAGACGGATCTGTCAGCCGTCGATGAGGCGACTTGAGCCGGGGAGGCGGCCGGCGGACTGGCGACGTGGGCCAATCCGCCTTCTGTCGTGCTGGAGCAAGCCAGCACCGGAGCCGTGGCCAAGCACGCCATAGCAGCAAAGCGGGGGCCCAGGCGTTCATGTTGCTTCATCATTCCTCGCGAATCAGGTGGTGACCAGGTGGAGCGCAATGCCAGCATCGTCGCCGGGCCGGGGCAGGAGTCAAGCCCGTCGGGGCCGGCCGGATCCTCTCCGCGCCTGGATCATCGCCGGACTTTCGCGTCGCGGATCGGCCGGTGAGGTTCAGGCGCTCGGGTAGTCTCAGGGCGCCCTCCGGCGACGTTACCACGAGGACGTTCGGCCCGCGTCACCGAGAACCCAGGTCGGCGAACGATCCGTCAGACCGTCAGCGAGAGCTAACCTGCGATGAATGGCTGGAGCACGCGGTCGGCCTCGCTCATGCCGTGGCCTTCGGCTTTGCCCTCGGCTTGGCCCCGAGCTTGCTCATCGCCACCGCGATGTCCGCCGCCACTGCCGCGTTGTTCTCGACCAGAGCGATATTGGCGATGAGGCTCTTGCCCTCGGTGAGCTCGAAGATGCGCTTCAAGAGGAACGGCGTCAGGTCCTTGCGGCTCACGCCCTCTGCCTCGGCGCCCTTGATCGCCTCCTCGATCCGCGCCTCCATCGCCCTGGCGTCCATGGCATGGCTTTCGGGGATCGGGTTGGCCACCAGGACCCCACCCATGCCGAGCTCGAACTGCAGCGCGATGACCCTGGCCGCTTCCTTGGCGCTATCGACCCTGTGGTCCACCTTCTGCCCGCTCTGCCGCGCCCAGAAGGCCGGGAAATCCTCGGTCTTGTAGCCCAGGACCGGCACGCCATGGGTCTCCAGCGTCTCCAGCGTCTTGGGAATGTCGAGGATCGCCTTGGCCCCCGCGCAGACCACCGCCACCTGCGTCTGGCTCAGCTCCTCGAGGTCGGCGGAGATGTCGAAGGTCGTCTCCGCCCCGCGATGCACGCCGCCGATGCCGCCCGTGGCGAACACCCGGATACCGGCCCAGGCCGCCGTCATCATCGTGGTCGCCACGGTCGTTCCGGCCATCGCGCCCGAGACCAGGAGCGCCGCCACGTCGCGCCGCGAGGCCTTCGCCGCCTTGCCGCCCGCCTTGGCCAGCCGCTCGAGATCTTCGGCCTTCACGCCCACCTTGAGCTTGCCGTCCATGATGGCGATCGTCGCCGGCACGGCCCCGTTCGAGCGGATCACCGCCTCCACGCGCTGCGCCATCTCGAGGTTCTGCGGATAAGGCATGCCGTGCGTGATGATGGTCGATTCCAGCGCCACCACCGGCCGGCCGTCGGCGAGCGCTTTCCTGACCTTGGGCGAGAGGGAGAGGTGGTCCTTGATCGACACGCTGAAATCCTTCGGCTGCGGAGGTTTGACGCCTGAGCAAGTCCAGGCGCTTCGGAGGCGTCAAGCCCCAACTGCGGGACCTGCCCTGGGTTGACAGAGCGTCACGCCCAGCTGCCGGCCACCTCGCGGGGGCTCGGCCGCCGTCCCGAGGCGCTGTTCCAGGTGCCGCACGGCCAGGCTCACCGCCGATGGCGAGACGGCGAGCCTGCGCGCGGCGGCGGAGAAGGAGCCCAGCTCCGCGACCAGGAGGAACTGCTCGACACCGTCAAGTCCGGGGACGCCCATGATTGTGAAGTTATAGCTTCAAAGTCCTCGTAGCGCCTTCGCTGTTCTCTTTGCCTGCTTCGCGTCGCATGGATGGTGCGTCTTCAACCACGAGGAGCACGAACCATGGGCAAGTCGAGCGATGCGGTAGTCGTCGTCACGGACGTCAGCACCGGGCTCCGGCGCGCCTTCACCGAGGCCGCGCTCGCGGAAGGGCATCAGGTCATCGGCACCGTGCGCACCGAGGAGGCGCGCGCTTCGTTCGAGGCGCTGGCGAAAGGCCGCGCGCACGGGCGCATCCTGGAGATGACGAGCACGGAGGCCATCACCCCGTTCGTCTCCGAGGTGCAGCGCGACTTCGGACGCATCGACGTGCTGGTAAACAACGCGGGCTACGGCCACGAGGGCGCGGGCGTCACGTGCATCGAGCCGGGCGGCTTCCGCACCGACTGGGCGGGGCGCTCGCTGGTGCGCTCCGAGCGTCGCATCAAGGACTACGACGCGGTGATGGACCCGATCCGCGCGACGCGACGAGCGAGGCACGGAAATCAGGTCGGCGATCCCGCGAAGGCCGGCCGGGCGATGCTCGCGATCCTCGGCGAAGAGAACCCACCCGCGCACCTCGTGCTCGGCACCGACGCGCTCGCGCTGTGCTCTGCGCGGGGCCCCGCGCAGATCGAGCGAGGGCTCGCTCACCTGAGCGAGCCCTCGCTCGATCCGGACAGCCCAGACGCCGCGGCCGAGCGCGTGAGCCGAAGGGCTCGCATGGTCCGACTCCTGCCAAGGGGATCACGCCTCCGCCGCGCCGGACGTCGCCGCGGGGCGCCGTTTTCCGCTCCGGTGGAGCGGCTCGTGCATGACTATCGCCTCGCCAGGATCGGTGAGGCATTCTGGAAGGAACATCATGAACGCTCAGGATCGTATCAAGAACCATCGTATGGCATCCGTCCTCTGGCTCGCGCTCTCGCTCGTCCCGCTCGGCGCCGGCTGTCAGGTGGAGGCGACCGACGGCGCCTCCGAGTCGATAGAGTCCGGGGCGGAGGAGCTCAAGGTGGGCGGCGGGGGCGAGGGGAGCGCCTGCGGCGGCATTGCCGGCCTCGACTGCGAGCACGGTCTGTTCTGTGAGTACGAGCCCAAGGCGATGTGCGGCGCGGCCGATCAGACGGGCATCTGCGCGCCCATCCCGAAGGCGTGCACGAAGGAGTTCGTCCCGGTCTGCGGCTGTGACGGCAAGACGTACGGCAACGCGTGCGCCGCGAGCGCGGCGGGCGTGTCGGTGGCTTATCCCGGCCGGTGCGCTGCGCGCCGGTGAGGGGGCACCCCGGGGCCTCCAGGGCGACCCGACCCGGCCCGGTTCGGGTCGCGAGAGCGGCCGGTGACGACCTCGATCATCGTATCACCGATCGCGATCCGGAATAGCGTCCCCGCTCGGGTCGACGGCGCATGAATCCGCCTCGAACATCTCTTTGCGGACCCCGATCACGAACTCTGCCCACGATCTCAGGGCCTTGGTCGCTGAAGCGGTGGCGGAGCCCGTCCCCAGAGGCGGTGCGCCGCATCCTCGATCATCTCAACCTCCCCTCGCACCCGCGAACGGCAGCACCCGCACGCGACCCAACGTGCGAACCGATGGCGTTCGGCGTCGACGCCGCGTAGCTGGGCACACCACCCGCCCCCGTCATGGCGAGCGCACGCCGCCCTCGTCGAGGCACAGGCGAGGCCGGCAGCCGGCACACAGACCTCCCCGACCGCCCAGTCTTGGGGCCACCTGGAACATCTTGACAACATATGCTCTCATTGTCACAATGTCTTCATGACAGCGACGATGACAGACGACGAGGCAGCCGCCCGCCGCGCGAGGATCCTGACCGCCGCGCGCTGGTGCTTCCTCAACTTCGGCTTCGCGAAGACGGCCTTCGAGGACATCGCCAGGCGCGCCGGCCTCTCGCGCACGCTGCTCTACCGGATCTTCAAGGACAAAGAAGACATCTACCGGGCCGTCTTCGTGGACTGGCTGGTCTCTCGGCACCCCGCCGCGAAGGAGGCGGCGAACGGCCCGGGCAGCGCCTATGAGCGCTTGCTCAGCGTCTGCCGTCTGATGGCGCTCGAGCCCTGGGCCGAGATGGTCGGGGCGCCGATGGGGAGCGAGTTCCTCGAGGCGTGCGAGCGAATCGATCCCGAGAGCGAGGCGCTTTATCGCAAGGTCGCGCTCGAGTGCGTGGCCGCCATCCTGGGCGATGAGGCGAGCGCCGAGGTCTTCCTCCTCGCGCTCGACGGGTTGTTCGCGGGCCGACCGTCGGTGGAGGTGCTGGAGCAGCGGACGCAGCTCCTCGCAGCGCGCTTCGCGCCTCGCTCGTCGAAGAAAGGAGCGCGGTCATGACAGCGTCACCTGAAATCCAGGAGATCGCCATAATAACCGGTGCGTCTACCGGCATCGGCGCGGCCACGGCACGCGAACTGGCCCGGCGGGGGTTCCACGTCCTCGCGGGTGTCCGGCGCGACCGCGATGCCGACGCAATCCGGGGGCCGGGTATCGAGCCGCTGATCCTCGACATCACCAGCCCGGACCACATCCAGGCGCTCGCTGCTCGGGTGCGCGAAGACCCGCAGCGCCGGGCAGTGCGGGCGCTCGTGAACAACGCCGCCATCGGCGTCAACGCGCCGGTCGAGGTCTTCGCGATCGACGAGTGGCGACGCCTGTTCGAGGTGAACCTCTTCGGCCACATCGTCGTGACCCAGACACTCCTGCCGGCCCTGATCCGCAGCAAGGGTCGCGTGGTCAACATCAGCTCCGTGGGCGGCAAGATCGCCGGGGCCACCTATGGTCCTTACGCAAGTACAAAGTTCGCGCTCGAAGCCGTCAGTGACTCCTTGCGACGCGAAGTCGCCCCGCTCGGCGTCCAGGTGGTCGTGGTCGAACCGGGCGCGGTGCGCACGGAGATGCCCGGCCGGGCGATCGCCACCGCCAATGAGATCGCGTCGGCCATGACGCCCGAGCAAAGCCAGCGCTACGGCGGGCTGGTGCAAGCCATCACCGCGCAGACCGCGTTTTACACCAAGTCGGGCCTGCCCGCTGACGCCGCGGCCAAGGTGATCGCCAAGGCAGTGACGGCGCGCAAGCCGCGCACTCGCTACACCATCGGCCGCGAGGCCGCGCTGCTCCCTTTGGTGCGCATCCTGCCTGACTGGATACTCGACCTCCTCTTTGCCGCTGCTCTGCGTCCCCACTTTCCCGAGCAGAGCAAATGAGCGCCACGACTCCGCTGCCGCTCGCCGGTAAGTCCGCGCTCGTCACCGGCGCGGCCCGCAGCATCGGCGCCGAGATCGCGCTCCCTCGGCGCGGCGAGGCGCCGAGGTCGTCCGACCTCCAAACTCGCGAACATCCTCTTCACGAAGGAACTCCAGCGACGGCTGGAGGGCACGACGGCGCTCGCCAACTGCTCCGACCGGGCATGGTGCGGACGCAATTCCCAGCTCGACTAGCGGGAGACGGGGCATGAACTTTCGTGGTCTCCGGCTGGAACGAGTCCGCGCCTCGAAGCAGTTCGATGGAGACCGTTTCCGCAATCCGGCGGGGCGGTGGAGGGCGGGGACAGGCGACGTCCTTCGTGTGCTTCCCGAGCTTCTCTCCGGTGGTGCCAAGCGTCGGCCCAAGGCCTCCTTGCCGACGACGCGCCCCCACGAAGCATGGGGGCGTCCGGTCAGCTCCGGGCTCCGCACGACGTGGCTCGGCCACAGCACCGTGCTCATCGAGATCGACGGCTATCGAGTCCTGACCGATCCCGTCTTCGGCGAGCGGGCATCCCCGGTCTCCTTCGCGGGCCCGAGGCGCTTTCACCCCGTGCCGGCAGGGCTCGGGGAGGTACCGCCGCTCGATGCGGTGGTGCTCTCCCATGACCACTACGACCACCTGTGCGCGACCACGATCGCCGGTCTCGCGCGCATGCCGGCGATCCCGATCGTCACGTCGCTCGGGGTGGGCGCGCACCTCGAGCGGCTGGGAATTGCGCCAGAGCGCATTCACGAGCTCGACTGGGATGAATCATGCGACGTTCGCGGGTTGCGCCTCATCGCGACCCCGAGCCAGCACTACTCAGGTCGCAGCCTGAACGATCGGGACACGACCCTCTGGTCGTCGTGGATCATCCAGTCAGATCGGCACAAGGTCTTCTTCTCGGGCGACACGGGGCTGACCGAACAGTTCCGCGAGACGGGTGAGACGTACGGGCCGTTTGACCTCGTCATGCTCGAGATCGGCGCGTTCCACCCCGGCTTCGAGGCCATCCACTTGGGCCCCGAGAACGCGCTCAAGGTGTTCCAACTGCTGGGCGGCGGGACCTTGCTGCCGGTGCACTGGGGCACCTTCGATCTTGCGCTCCACGCATGGGATGAGCCTGCGGAGACGCTCGTGCGGCTCGCTGCCGAACAGAGCCTACGGGTCGTCACACCGAGCCTTGGCCAGGTCATCGAACCCTCGCAGCTCGATGCCCCGACACCTTGGTGGCGAGACCTCAAGTCGAGGGAGGCGCCTTCCCGCCCCTCGGCCGAGCAGCTTCAACCGCACCTGTAACAGCGACAGGTGACCCGATGTCCAACTCAACCAATGACCCATCGAGAACTGCGGCTGCCCTCAACGTCGTCTTCGCGACGAGGTGGTCGCCCAGCCCTCTCACGGTGCGGAGTGCGGAGCGGGAACCTGCTCACCTCGCTCGACGCGAGTCTTGCGCGCCTCGGCCGCAACAGCATCGATCTCTATCAGGTACACACGCCGCTCCCGTTGGTGTCCCGGCGAGCCGGCGGCGCCGCTCGAGGGTGCAGGCGCCCAGGGCCGACGACCTCGCCGGCGTGAAGACCGCGCTCGTCGGCAGCGAGCCGCTCGCAGCGTCGCTTTTCCAGCACGGAGGCGGATCGCGCAAGGACCCCGCTGTCACCTGGAGTGGGCGCGCCGATTCGCCCGTGACATCCTCGAATCGTTTCACTTTTCCTTCCCCCCGTTTCTCGATATCCTCGGCGCGAACGTCCTCTGGACCATCGTCGGTGAGCCAGTCATCCATGCCTGATACCGTCATCCGTAATCCGATCCTGCCGGGCTTCAACCCCGATCCATCCATCGTCCGCGTCGGCGATGACTACTACGTCGCGACCTCGACCTTCGAGTGGTACCCCGGCGTGCAGATCCACCACTCGCGCGACCTCGTGCACTGGCGTCTGCTCTCGCGTCCGCTCGACCGCGCGAGCCAGTTGAACCTGCTTGGCGACGGCGATTCGTGCGGCGTCTGGGCGCCGTGCCTGACGTATGCGGATGGCCTGTTCTGGTTGATCTACACCGACGTGAAGCGCTACGGCCGGACCAGCGTCGGCGGCGCATCCGGCGCGTCGATGCGCGACTTCCACAACTACCTGGTGACCAGCCCCACCATCGACGGCGAGTGGTCGGATCCTGTTTATCTCAACTCGAGTGGCTTCGACCCCTCGCTGTTCCACGATGACGACGGCCGCAAGTATCTGAGCAACATGCTGTGGGACCACCGGCCCGGCCACAATCGCTTTGCCGGCATCGTGCTCCAGGAGTACTCGCACGCCGAGCGCAAGCTCATCGGGCCTGTCACGAACATCTTCAAAGGCACGCCGATCGGCTACACCGAAGGTTCGCACATCTACAAGCGCGGCGGCTACTACTACCTGATCACCGCCGAGGGCGGCACGTACCAGGGCCACGCCGTCACCATGGCGCGCTCCCGTGACCTCACCGGCCCGTACGAGCTGCACCCCGAGACGTACATCCTGACCTCGCGCACTCGCGCCGACGTAGAGCTGCAGCGCGCGGGCCACGCTGACCTTTGCGATACGCAGTCGGGCGACGTGTACATGGTCCACCTGTGCAGCCGTCCCATCCCGAACCGCGGGCGCTCGACGCTCGGCCGCGAGACCGCGATCCAAAAGATGGTCTGGTCGGACGACGGCTGGCTTCGCACGGCCGATGGTGAAAACATTCCGCGCGTCGAGGTCCCAGCCCCCGGCCTGCCCGCGCATCCCTTCCCCGCCCCAGCCGCGCGCGAGGACTTCGATTCACCGCGGTTGCCGATCGACCTCCAATGGCTGCGCTCGCCCTACCCCGACGAGTTGTTCAGCCTCACCGCACGTCCCGGTCATCTCCGGCTCTACGGCCGCGAGACGCTCGGCAGCCTGTTCCGCCAGTCGCTCGTCGCACGCCGCCAGCAGGCGCACTGCTACACCGCGGTCACATCGGTCGACTTCGCGCCCGAGCATTATCAGCAGATGGCCGGTCTCATCTGCTATTACAACGCGAGCAAGTTCCATTACCTGCACATCTCGCACGATGAGACGGTCGGGCGCTATATCCGGATCATGTCGGCGATTCCGGATGGGGTCATGGCGGACGCCTTCAGCGCACCCGTCCCCATCCCGGACACCGCGCCCGTGCACCTGCGCGCCGAGCTCGACCACGACCGGCTCTACTTCGCCTACAGCCTCAACGGTACGGACTGGAGCTGGTTCCCCGAGCACCTGGACGCCAGCATCCTCTCGGATGAGGCCTCCGCGCCCGGCCTTCCGAACTTCACCGGTGCGTTCGTCGGCATGGCGTGCCAGGACATGTCGGGCACCGCGCGCCCAGCCGATTTCGACTACTTCGAGTATCGCGAGCGCGAGTACCTGATCGACCCCAGGCGCCCACAGCGTCACTTTCCCAGGATCGAGGCGGGTAAGGAACCTTGTTTTTGACCGCGGGGCGCGGCCGTGATGGCTCACCCCGGGTCAGGTGGTCGGGAGCGGTTCACAACAAACCGGCTCTTCGTCGGCATGTTCGTCGGCATGGCGTTCGGTGCCGCGCTGGGCGGCGTGCTCTTCGCCCAGTGGGGCTGGCTGGCGGTGACGGCTCTCGCCTCGTCGACGGCGGCCGGCGCGCTCATCGTCCGGCGTGTGTCGAGCTCGCGATCCGTATGTCCGAATCCACGCAGGGCGGCCAGCAGGCAATGAACCGCCGCCCCTCATCCGGCGCGCTCCAGCCCCCTCGCCCCGCGGCCAAAGTGGCATATTGACCCGGCGTTCGACCGGAGAACAATAAAGCGAGGATCACGACCAGAAAAGCGTATGGGTTTCGGACCTACGAACACGCGGAGATCGCCCTCTACCACGCGCTCGGGAACCTGCCGGAGCCCGAATGGCTCACCCACAAATTTTTCTGAGGAGGCAGATTTCCTCGTCTGGTCGCCCGAGAGCTCGGCGCGAACGTTCGTGTTCCCACCCGGAGAGCCCTCCGAGGATCTCGGGCTTGCCATGGCGGTGCTGGTCCTCGCGTCGGGGCTGAAGGGGCACTGCGCGGCGAAGCTCCTGTCGACGGACTTCATGACGTTCATGCTCCAGGCGCTCGCGCGCGGCCGATCGACGCGGGCCACCCCGGCTTGACGCTGACGCCGCTGGTGCTCGGGCCCGAGGGCGTCCCGGTCGTCACCGACGCCGAGCAGGCGAAGGCGGCGCCCGAGGTGGTCGTGCTCTCGGCCATGGCGCACGGGCGGGGGGAGGCGGCGGAGGCGATCGGCGTGGCGTTCCTGGCGGCGGCAGCCGGGCTCGATGAGGAGCGCCGCGCCGTGTACGGGGACCTGGTGCTATCCTCGTTGAACGGTGCGGCGAGGCGGACGTTGGAGGCGATGATGAAGAGCGGATACGAGTTTCAGAGTGACTTCGCGCGCAGCTACGTGGCGAAGGGCGTGGAAGAGGGCGTGGAGAAGGGCCGGAAGGAGGGCCGGCAGCAGGGGCTCCTCGAAGCCAAGGCGCAGGCCGTGCTCGCCTTCCTCGAGGCCCGCGGGCAGGAGGTCCCCGCCGAGGTCCGGGAGCGCGTCCTCGCGAGCACCGACCTCGCCGAGCTGGACCGCTGGATCCGCCACGCTGCATCCGTCGGCGACGCCAGGGAGCTGCTCGCGACGACCGGCTCCTGAACCACCGGCGCAGGCAGCGTCGTCGATGCCTGTCGGCTCATCGGGCCTGCCCGCGCTCGCTCGGGGTTGACTACCCCAACCTCGGTCGGGTCGCTCCGACGAGCTCGATGCGGCTCCACACGTCGCCCTCACACGATCCCTCGGCTTCGATCCAAGCCGCTGCCGCGCCGCAGGCGGGGTCAGCACCAACGCTCCGTCGGTCGCACCTCGTGTGGCATCTCGAGCTGTTCGCGAGCTGGACGCCACGCGGCTCCGCCTCGCGCGCCGCCTGTTCGCGTCGCGGATCTGCCGATGGGGTTCGGGCGCTGGGGTATTCATCCTCCCGCACGGATTCAGCATCATCGCGACGGGGCGTGGTGAGGCGGCGCCGCAATATTGTTCTTTCCTTGTTCGGGCTCCAGGTTCTAGGGTGCGGGCCCCAACGGACAGAAGGCGCGGATGACGGACACCCTGTCGGCGGCGGAGGCCCGGCGCATCGCGCTGGCGGCGCAGGGCTTCCGGGCGGAGCGACCCGGGACGGCGACGACGAAGCAGCAGCTGACCCGGCTGATCGAGCGGCTGGGCGTGGTGCAGATCGACAGCGTCAACGTCGTCTCGCGCACCCATTACCTGCCGGCCTTCTCGCGGCTGGGGGCCTATCCGCGGCCGATGCTGGAGGAGCTCGCGTGGGCGAGGAAGCGACCGCTGTTCGAGTACTGGGCGCACGAGGCCTCGCTGCTGCCGCTCACCACCCAGCCGCTGCTGCGCTGGCGGATGGCCGACGCGCACGACGGGGTGGGCGTCTGGAAGGGTGTGGCGCGCTTCCTGCGCGAGCACCGGTCGGTGGTGGACCGGGCGCTGGAACAGATCCGCGAGCGCGGGTTGCTGGCCGCCTCCGAGCTCGAGATCGGCATGAAGGGGCCGGGCGGCTGGTGGGGCTGGAGCGACGCCAAGCGGGCGGCCGAGTGCCTGTTCTGGACCGGCGAGCTGACGACCGCCACCCGGCGGGGGACCTTCGAGAGGGTGTATGGCCTGCCGGAGAGGGTGCTGCCCAGGGCGGTGATCGAGGCGCCCACGCCCGCGCGCGAGGACGCCCAGCGCGCGCTGATCCGCATGGCCGCCCGGGCCCTGGGCGTGGCGACCGAGCGGGACCTGCGGGACTATTTCCGCATGGGGGTCGCCGAGACGAAGGCGCGGGTCACCGAGCTCGTCGAAGCCGGTGAGCTGATCCCGGTGGGCGTGAAGGGCTGGCGGGAGCCGGCCTTCCTCGATCCCGCCGCCCGGCGGCCGCGGCGGATCGAGGCCTGCGCCCTCCTCTCGCCCTTCGACAACCTGATCTGGTTCCGCGAGCGCACCGAGCGGATGTTCGGCGTGCGGGTGCGGCTCGAGATCTACACCCCCGCGGAGAAGCGGACCCACGGCTACTACGTGCTGCCGTTCCTCGAGGGCGATGCGATCACCGCGCGGGTGGACCTGAAGGCCGATCGCAAGGCGGGCGTGCTGATCGTGCAGGCGAGCCACGCCGAGCCCTGGGCCGGCGCGCAGACGCCGGAGCGGCTGGCGGGCGAGCTGCGGACCATGGCCGCGTGGCTGGGGCTGGAGCGCGTGCGGGTGGAGCCGAGGGGCGACCTGGCGGAGCGGCTGGCGGGGGCCCTGTCGGGCGGATAGCCACGAACGACACGCTGCGTGTACCCAGGCGCCCGGAGGGCGATCTTCACATGTTTTTCCGGATGGGTCGGGTCGCCGCCGGAGATCGCTTCAAGGCTCGCGGAAGATCGCGCAACCCCGAGCGCCACTCTCGTCGGCCCGTGCCCTGGTGTCGGGGCGCACGCAGGTCACACGGCGTGACAACTCGAGGGAGGTGCCCGGAATTGAAGAGCAGGACACGGCTGCTCCGGCTCCTGCGGGCCCCACGCATGAGCTTGGCATACCGCCTGGAGAGCCAGCGTGTCCAGCGTGGCTGTAACCACCCGAGAGACGACCCGATGCCCTCTGTGACCCATGAAGCCCTGGTGGAGCTGTTCAAGAACCGGCCGACGCTGGCCGCCGAGATGCTCCAGGACGCGCTCGGCCAGCGGGTCCCGACCTTCACGGAGGCGCGCGTCGAGTCCTCCGACCTCGCCGAGATCGTTCCCTCGGACCGCCGGGCGGACGTCATCGTCGTGCTGCTGGTGGGCGAGCAGCAGCGGCCCGCGATGGCCATCGTCGTCGAGGTCCAGCTCGGCGTGGACCCGGACAAGCCGTACGTCTGGCCGGTGTACGTCACCCAGACGCGGGCCCGGCACCGTTGCCCGACGTGGCTGCTGGCCGTGACGGTGGACGAGGAGATCGCGCGGTGGAGCGCGCGGTCGATCGACATGGGCCACCCCGGCTTGACGCTGGCGCCGCTGGTGCTCGGGCCCGCGGGCGTCCCGGTCGTCACCGATGCCGAGCAGGCGAGGGCGGCGCCCGAGGTGGTCGTGCTCTCGGCGATGGCGCACGGGCAGGGCGAGGCGGGGGAGGCGATCGGCGTGGCGTTCCTGGCGGCGGCTGCCGGCCTCGACGAGGAGCGCCGCGCTGTCTACGGAGATCTGGTGCTATCCTCGCTGAGCGCAGCGGCGAGGCGGACGTTGGAGGCGATGATGAAGAGCGGATACGAATTTCAGAGCGAATTCGCGCGCAGCTACGTGGCCAAGGGCGTGGAGAAGGGGCGCCTCGAAGCCAAGGCGCAGGCCGTGCTCGCCGTCCTCGATGCCCGCGGGCTAGAGGTCCCTGCCGAGGTCCGGGAGCGCGTCCTCGCGAGCACCGACGTGGCCGAGCTGGACCGCTGGATCCGCCGCGCTGCATCCGTCGGCGACGCCAGGGAGCTGCTCGCGACGACCGGCTCCTGAGCCACCGGCGCGGGCAGCGTCTTCGATGCCTGTCGGCTCGCCGTTGGCGGCGACGTCGTCGTCGTGACGATCAACTTCCGACTCGGAAACTTCGGGTTCTTCGGATACCCCGGACTCGACGGCTCAGGGACCTTCGGTCTGCAGGATCGGCAGGCGGCGCTCCACTGGGTGCAGCGCAATATCGCGGCGTTCGGCGGCGATGCGGGCAACGTCACCCTGGTCGGCGCGTCGTGGGGTGCCTTCGCCGCGAGCGCGCAGCTCACCTCACCGGCGGCGGCTGGGTTGTTCCATCGCGTCGCTGCTCTCGGGCGCCACGCAGGACGAGGGCCGGCTGTTCGTCGCGCTGCTCCACGAGCTCGCGGGCGCGCCCGTGACGCCGAAGCGTTACGGTGAGCTGCTGGTCGAGGCGTTCGGCGAGGCGGCCGAGCAGGTCGAGGCGCACTACCCGGTCGAGGCGTACGACTCGCCGGCCCCGGCGTGGGCGGCCGTGATCACCGATCGCGTCTGGTGGCGCGCCACGCAGGAGCAGAACCGATCGCTGGCAGCGCACTTCGGCCCGAGGCTCGTGTCCCTCGTCCACGAAGAGCTCTGGATCGCCGCGCTCGACAGCCACAGCCGCATCCGCGAGACACGCCTGCTCGCCCGCGGCGTCGACGACGGCCTCTACGCCGGCCGCGCGACCGTCCGTCATCGCCGCATATCCTCGCCGATGCCGATGGAAAAGCGCGCCTGGGCAGCCTCCGAGCCACGCGGTACAATCCCCCCGTGGACCTTGCAGATTGTGGTTGATGCTGGGCGGCGCGGCCGTGGATTCGCGTGCACCCCGGCCCTACGTCCGCTCCGTCGCCAGCGCGGCGCGGCGCGGACGATCGAGGACGTCCGCGCGCTCTTGCGGCCCCCGGAGAGCGGCTCCTCGAGCGCGCTGGTCCGCGCGCTGTTCTGGCTCCGCGGCGCGCTCGGCAAGCTCTTTGGCTGGGATCCCGTCGAGGAGGGCCTGCCCCCCGAGTCCTATGTGCACCAGGTTCCGTCCGAGCTGGCGAGACGGTCGTCCGTGCAGCCCGGCACGCGCGAGGGGCCGTTCCGCGCGCTGTACGTGCTCCACGGCGAGGCCGTGAGCGAGATCCGCAACGCGACCGTCCACGCGTTCTCCTGCATGGCGATCAGGCCGACGGCCGAGGGGCACCGCCTGTACTGGGCTGTCTACGTCAAGCCAGTATCGCGGTGGACCTCCGCGTACATGGCGCTGATCGAGCCGTTCCGCCGCTTCATCGTGTACCCGACCCTCCTCCGGCAGCTGCGGGACGCGTGGCGGGCCGCCCACGCCGAGCCGGACGCGGCCACGGAGCACGGCGGAAGCACGGCCTGACCGGATCGGCCTGCGCCGCGAGCGGCGCCTCGGGGGTGATGTCGGGGGGCCATCTGGCACATCGCGAGGAACCACAGGCCGCAAGCAGAGCTCACCCGCCATGCTTTGCTGAGGACGCTCGGGAGGGTCCGACTCGAGGGCGGGCGGTGGGTGCCGCTGAAGCTCGAGGACGTCGTACTCGGCGGGCCCCGCTCATCCCGGGCGCTATCGCAGGCGGTGCAGGTGGTGCTCCTCGCCGTTCAACGTCAGCACCGCCATGAACCCGTCACGCGCCCGCTCGCTCTCGAACCTGAACTCGTGTGTTCCCGGGGTGACGGAGGTGTCGACGATGCGCGCGACCTCCGGCTCCAGGGCGGAGCCGGGGTAGCTGTAGATGTCGAGGCGCAGCGTACAGGCGCGCTCGATCGTCGCGCGCGCGACGATCGCGTCATCCCCCTCCGTCACCGAGAAGGCGCTCCCGAGCTCTCCCTCGACGGAAGATCTCCTGAGCGCCCAGGCGATCTGCTGGGCCGCGATCGGGGCGTACACGTCCAGCACCATCACGTCCTTGTTCTGCTCCTTGAAGCGCGCGTGGAGGCGCTCCCGGGTGGCGGCGTCCACGCCGCCGCCGAGGGTGATGAGGTCGAAGTCGCCGGCGTGGAACTCCGTGTCCGGTGACTCGCTCACCGTGCCGACCGCCGCGTACCCCTGCTTTTTCAGCGCTGCCACGCTCCGCTCGAGAATATCGGCCCTCTTGCCGATGACAAGGATCCTCTTCGGTCTCGATGCCATGCTCTCTCCTCCCTCGCGCGCTGCCGCCGCGCCCTGCTGGAACGCTTTCACGTGGCGCTCCAGCCGCTCGTTGAACCCTGCTCCGCCGCGCTCGGCGCCTCCGGCCCGGCGCATCCGGAGAGGAACGTGCAGCAGCGCCGCCCGTAGGCTGGACTTCACGCCAATCTATTGGAAGGATTCCAATCGCCTGAAGGCTGCCATGTGACCTGCCCCGGCTGCTCGTTCCTCGACGTGACGCCGGGCTCGACGCCCGTGAGCTGAAGCCATCCCCCCGTTCCGAACGACTGAGGCGCCCGGATCCGCGCTGGATCGCGGCGCCTCACGGGGTCGCCGCGGTCACGCGGAGGCTACTTCGGATCGAGAAAGTCACACGCGGTGAGGTTGCGCCCGTCGGTCCAGCGGAAGCTGTCCATCCATCCGTCGAGCACGCCGCGCGCATAGGGATCGCCATAGGCTTGGACGAACACGATCGACCCGGTACCGGCGCAGATCGGGACGAGCACGAGCCGGAGCTCCACCGGCGTGCCGGCGACCCGCCACGTTCGCGCGACGCCCGCGCCGAGCGCCGTCGTCACCGGGCCGCCGCCGAGCGCCTCGACGCGCATGGAGAGCGCGGCGATATCGCGGACGAACGACTCCTGCACCTCGCCGAACGTCTTCTCGTTCTCGGCATCGCTGGTGATGCGCGTGGACACCGACATGCCGCCGCGCACGAGCGTGCCGGGCCGCTCGACAACGAAGTCGACGTCGCCGCCCACATGGCCAAGCATACCCGGCGGCACGCGGCCGACGACATCGAGCCAGCCGTTGCGGTACACGTCGCCTTCGATGCGGCCCGGCTCGGGCTCGGGGAGGCGGACGCGCGGCGGGATCGGGAGATCGGTGAGCGGCGTGGGCTTCGGCTCCGGGCCGGCGAGCGTGAAGAGCTGCGACGCGAGCGCGGCGCCGGCGCCCTCGGGAAAGCCGCGCACGAACGCGACGAGCTTGCCCTGCCGGCGGACGGCGATGCTGGCGGCGATCGTGTAGTCGCCCTGCTCGAGCCCGAGCGCGTTCTTCTGCCAGCAGGCCGCGCTCTGGCCGAGCGTCGCCTCGAGCTCCTCCGCGTCCTTCTCGGTGTCCCACCCGCTGATCCACGCCGTCGCGAGGCGCCGCTCCGGCCCGGCGAACACGCCGAAGCGATCGCCCGCCCAGCCCGCGGCCGCGCGCTCGGCGATCTCGGCGTCGACGCAGCGCTCGAGGAGGATGCGCGTGTCGAGCTCGCCGAGCGTGTCGGCGGCGGACAGCGCGTAACCCGGCGGCGGCCGGGGATCGGCGAACGGTCGCGGGGGCTCGCCCGCGAGGTACTTCTCGGGGTGCAACACCTGCTCGGTGCTGCGCGGGAAGCGCGTGTACATCCTGTCGACGAGCGGGAAGCCGCCGGCGCGATACACGTCGGTGACCAGGAGCATCCCGCTGCGGTAGGGGAACTCGAGGCGCTTTCTCGTCAGGTCGAGCGCCTTGTCGAGCTTTGTGTCCGCCTCGCCGCGCGTGACGCTCGCGAGCGGGACGCGCTTCGTCACCTCCACGATCCGCCGCAGCGTGCGCCCCACCGGCGCGCCGGCCTCGGCGCCGAGCCACGCGCCCATCGCCACCATCGCGTCGCCCTCGATGAGCGCGAGCTGCGCGATGGCCTCGTCCGCGCTCCTCGCCTCGGGCGGGCGCGGAAAGACCTGCGCCTGGAGCGCGTGCTGCACCTCGTGCGCGAGCACCGCCCGTTGCTCGAGCAGCTCGTCCTCGGACGCGAGCGCCACGTCGGGGATGACTACCTTGTCTGTCGCGCGGCTGTAGAAGCCGACGACCTGCTCTTTCAGCACCTCGTCGACGGTGGAGAGCCCGCCGCGCTCTCCGGGCTGCGGGAGGAAGTTGAAGCCGAGCAGAAACGCGGCCTCGGCGCTGAGCGCCCCCTCGGGCGAAGGCTCCGCGTCGCGGCCGGCGAACAGGCGCTCCACGAAGCGCTCGTGGTCGAGCCGCTCGACGACGACCGGTCTCCTCGGCGACAGCTGCCGCGCGGTGCTCACCGCGCGCACGACCTCCTCGATGGCGCGATCGCCGAGCGTGAACCTCGCCTGCGGCGCCGGCGCAGCGGGCTGTTCGGGGCTGCGCGGAGGGCCGGCGGGCGCCGCGCCGGGGCCGCAGCCCGCGCCGAGCGAGAGCGCGAGGAGCCCGTGGAGCCGGCGCGGACGCATCAGAACTCGCCCAGCCAGTAGCGCGGCTTGACCTGCGCCGCCTTGGCAGGCGGCTTCCCATCGCGCTGCTCGAGCGTGACCGACGTTCCCGAGGTCGCGAGCAGCACGATGCCGCCGACGAGCGCCACGCCGCCGCCGATGAGCGTGACGAGGCCCGGGGTCGAGACCCCACCCTCGTCGGGGATCTCGTTGCCCGCGTCGTCGTACTCGTACGATGGGCTCGTGGCGTCCACGAGAAGGAAGGTGCCTCCCAAGACCGCAGCGGTGGTACCCAGGATAGTCAGCCAGAACCCCGCGCTGTGGCGCCCGTAGCTGCCGGGCGCGACGTGGAGCGTGACGTCGCCCGTCATCTGCGAGACCGTGAACGGGTCCGGCGGCGGCATATCCTCCGGCGAGAGCGAGAACCGGCGCCCGTCGCTGCCGTCGATCACCTTGTCGCACGGCGAGGCGCAGACGGGCCGGAACTGCTTGACGGCAAAGCCGTAGCCGCCGTAAGCGCCGACCGTCGTGGAGCGTTCCTCGATCACCCGCACGGGCTTCGGGCTCTCGACATGCAGCCTCACCACGCCGGGCGCGCCGAGCGTCGGTGCCGGGGCCGGGAGCGGCTGCGGCGGCGGTGCGGCGCCGTAGCCCGGCCCCGCGGACCCCGGCTGCGTGGCGCTCTTCGGCGCGAACTTCCCGCGCTCGACGTCCGACACCTGGGACCACGGGATGACGCGCACCTCCTTGTCGCCCAGCTCGATGATCTTCACGCTCGCCCCAGGTTCGGACGAGACGACGGTGCCCCGGATCGTGCCGCCGCTCTTGAGCGTGACTTCGTCCTGCCCGTCATCGGCGCGGGCGCTCGCACCGAGCGAGAGCGAAGCAACGATCAAAGCGGCGACGATTGAGAAACGGTGGCGCATGAGGGCTCCTGTGGCGAAGATTGCACAATCTCACCGAAGCCGCGTTCGATCGTCAAGCGCGAAGCCGCTTCATGACGGCGCGCGACGCGGAGCGCGCTCGCGGGCACCGGCGGCGAGCCGCGACCCGACCTGGCGACATCGATTACCACGAGGATTACCACGAGAAGGATTGCGTGCCGTTCCTCTGCGGCCTGGCGCCCACGCCCATCATTGACAAACGCAATTGTCTCGTAAGGGGCGGTGAGCTCAACCAGGAAGACGCCGCGATCGACTTCGACGTCGTGACAGAGCTCATCTTTCCCGAGCCCCCGAAGATCCATGATCGACTCGGCGAGCGGCAGGCCCTGCTTCCTGTGCGGGGCCGAGCTCGCTGTACGGGGGGGGCTACCCCAACCTCGGTCGGGTCGCTCCCTTCGATGGAGGCTGAAGCCTTCATCCCTGCCCTCACGCATCCATCCCTCACGGAGGGCGATCGCCGGCCCCAGGGAGGGAGCGGAGGCACCCATGATCAAGCCACCGCCCAGCCGCGACGAGCTGCTGGCGATCGTCCACGAGCACAACCACGTTCACAACGAGCACCAGCGGGCGACCGCCGAGTCCGTCCGGCGCAAGCTCGAGGCGCGCATGCTCGAGATCGAGGGCCGCTTCGAGCGCGAGCTCGCCGAGGCGATCGCCGACGAGGCGCTCCGGCAAGCCTGGCGCGATCACCTGCACTGGCGCGGTCCGGCGCCGAACGAGCCGCCGCCGGTGTCACCGCTGGTCTTCCGCGGCCGATCCGAGGTCGGATCCGAGGCCGTCGCGCGCGAGAAGGCCGGCGACGTGCACATCGAGGTCGACGGCGCCGTCTACGATCGGCGCCTCGGCCTCGATCTCGCGGCCGATCCGGAGGGCACGGTGCTCCGGGTCGGCGCGCTCCCGCCCTTCCGCGAGCACTTCGAGCTGCCCGCCGAGGCGCTCGACGCCCTGCGCGCCTGGTTCGAGCGCCCGGGCACCGAGCCGCCCTGGCGCTGGGCGCGCGAGCTCGTCGCCGAGGGCCTCGTCGACGGCCACTTCGCCCTGACCGACCGCGGCCGCCGCGCCCTCGTGCGGCGCGCCGCATAGAGGCTCGCGCGCGGGTGGTTCGGCCCCGGCAGGCGCGACCTGCAGGTCGGCTGGAGGGTCGTCCAGACCCGGCGGGCGCGACCTGCAGGCCGGCGGAACGCCCAGGGGCTCACGACAACGGCGGATCGCATCGCGTGTCGACGGCTCGCGGGGTTCCGCCGTGGCCCGGGCGTCGCAAGATCGCGCTCAGCAAGGAGGTGCATCATGGAATACGAGCGCTTCGTCGAGGAGGTGCAGCGCCGCGCCGGCTTCGAGGGCCGTGACGAGGCCGAGCGCGCGATCGCGGCGACCGCGCGGACGCTGGGCGAGAGGCTGCTGGAGCACGAGGCGGCCGCGGTCGCGGGCGGGCTGCCGGGGCCGGTCGCCGACGCGGTGCGCGGCGCGGCGTACCAGGGCGACTTCGATCGCGATGAGCTCTACGACCGCGTTGCCCGTCGCGAGGGCGCCCCGCGCGGCTTCGGCATGGAGCACGCCCAGGCCGTGTGCCAGGTGATCGGCGAGGCGCTGCCCGAGGCCGAGCGCCTGCGGCTCCAGCGGCACCTGCCGGACTGGGCGGACCTCTTCACGCCGCGCGCGGCCGGAGCGCCCCCGCCGCGGCCGCTGCACGCAGCGCCGCCGCCCGACGTCGGTCAGGGCTCGACGCTCGCCACGGGGAGGCCCGGCAGCCATCACCCCCTGAGCGAGGCGCGCCCCGAGACGGCGCACGCCGAGTCGGTCGCCCGATCGGACGACCCGCACGCGGAGACCCGGCTGTCGAGCAGCCCGGGGCTGACGCAGGAGCGCCTCGGGGACACGCTGGCGGAAGGGCGGCCCGGCCCCGAGCACCCGGTCAGCGAGACGCAGCGCTGATTGAGTCCCGCGCCGCCTGGAGGTAATGGCACCCGATGCATCGCTTCCTCGCCACCGCTGCGCTGCCGCTCCTCTTGCTCGCGTGCACCCCGGCCTCGCCGCCGCCCTCCGCGCCGGTGACGCCCGCGCCCGCGACGCCCGCGACGCCGGCCGCCGCGGCGGCGCCCGACGCGCGCACGCAGCAGGCGCTGGGGGAGCAGCTCGTCGCTGCGTTCAACGACGCCTGGAACCGGCACGACATGGATGCGTTCGCTGCCATGAACGCCGAGGACGCGGACTTCGTGAACATCTTCGGGATGTGGTGGCACGGGCGCGCGGCCATCCGCGACAGCCATGTTGGCATTCACAAGACCGTCTTCCGGCAGAGCCGCCTCGAGAGCGTGCGTGTCGAGACGCGCTTCGTCGCGCCGGACGTCGCGGTGGTCCGCTGGGCATGGGTGCTGACAGGCGCCCTCCGGCCCGACGGCCAACCGGCGCCCGACATGCAAGGCATCCTTGTGCACGTCGCGCGGCGCGAGGGGGACAAGCTCCAGATCGTGACGACGCAGAACACGCAGGCGACCGACGACGCTTTCCGCCTGGTGCGCGGCACGGATCCGCAGGTCAAACCAGCCCAGTAGCGCGGCTGGAGCACGGCGCCGCGGTCCCGCGGGGACCTCCCCGGCACGCCCCGGGTCGGCGGTCAGCCCGCCAGCGCCGGCTCCCCCCGCCGCGGGCACTCCCCCGCCCCCAGGAGCGCCGCCCGGAAGCTCTGGATCGTCGCGTAGAGCCCCTGCCGGAGCGCCACCCGCGGCTCGAACCCCAAGCTTCGCCGGGCCAGCTCGATCGCCGGACGCCGCTGCCTCGGATCGTCCTCCGGGAGCGGGCGGTAGACGATCCGGCTCGCGCTCCCCGTGAGCCGCACGATCTCCTGCGCCAGCTCGAGCACCGTCACCTCCACCGGATTGCCCAGGTTGACAGGCCCCACCTCCACCGGGTGCTCCATCAGCCGCACACACCCCTCGACCAGATCGTCGACATAACAGAAGCTCCGCGTCTGCGACCCGCTCCCGTAGACCGTCAGCTCCTCTCCCCGGAGCGCCTGGACGATGAAGTTGCTCACCGCGCGCCCGTCGTCGAGCGCCATCCGGGGACCGTACGTGTTGAAGATCCGCGCGATCCGCCCCGACGCCCGCCCCTGACGGTGGAAGTCCATCACCAGCGACTCGGCGCAACGCTTGCCCTCGTCGTAACAGGCGCGCACCCCGATCGGGTTCACCCGCCCGAGGTAGCCCTCCGGCTGCGGGTGCACCTCCGGGTCGCCGTACACCTCGCTCGTCGACGCCTGCAAGAGCCGCGCGCCGTGCCGCTCGGCGCACGAGAGCGCGTTCAGCGTGCCCACCACGTTCGTGATCGTGGTGCGCACCGGATCGCATTGATAGCGCGCGGGGCTCGCCGGCGACGCCAGGTTGTAGACCCTGTCGATCTCGTAATCGAAGGGCTGCGCCACGTCGCGCTCGACGAGCCAGAAGCGCCTGCTGCGCATCAGGTGGGCCACGTTGGCCGGCGAGCCCGTCGAGAAGTCGTCGAGCGCGATGACCTCATGGCCGTCCGCGAGGAGCCGCTCGCACAGGTGCGAGCCGACGAAGCCGGCGCCCCCCGTCACAAGGATGCGCATGCTCCTCCCCACCGATCTCCCGTTCGCATCCACCATCGGAACACCTCCGTTGTCGCAACCCCGCCCCTCGCGGAGCGCCGAGACCCCCGCCCGCGCCGCGCCTCACGCGGGCGGGCTCCGGTGATGCGCCGGGTCGCAGCGGCGAACCCCGGACGCCGCCCCGCTCCGCTCCAGCTCGTCCTCCTCCTCGTCGCCGGCGAGCCGGTAGAACGGCCGCAAGAGCAGCTCGTCGACGAGGTCGAGCAGGGTGTCCGCGCGGTGCGCGCACGTGTGGCGCGAAAGCACCGTCCGGCGCCCGTGCTCGGCGACGCCGCGCGCGAAATCGGCGTCCGCGAGGAGCGCGCGGAGGTGCTCCGTCATCTCCGCGCCGGTGCGCGCGACGAGGTAGTCGCGGCCGGGCGAGAAGAGGCGCTCGGCGTCGGTCCACGGCGCGCTCACGAGCGGGATCCCGCACGCGAGCGCCTCGAACGGCCGGATCGTGGGGATGCCCGGGAGCAGCGCGGCGTACGGCCGCCGCGGGACGTGCACCGTGACGCGCGCGCGCGCGAAGGCGTCGGGGACCCGGTGGTTGGGGAGCCAGCCGGCGTGCTCGATGCCGGCGTCCGCGAGCGCCGCGAGCGCGTGCTCGGGATAACCCACCCCGTGCACGCGCGCGCGCAGCCCGAGCGCCTTCACGGGCCCGATCAGGAACTCGCGGAGCTCCGCCGCCCGCTCGCCGTCCCCCCAGTTGCCGATCCACACGAGATCGCGCTCCTTCTCGACCCCCGGCAGCGGCCGGAAGACGCGCGCGTCGGCGGCCTCGTGCCACACCACGGCGCGCCGGGCGACGCCGCGGCGCAGGTAGAGATCGCAAAGGCTCTTTCCGAAGCCGAGCACGCAGTCGTACCCCGAGAGATCGCGCCGCACGATCGCGGCCGGATCGGTGAGCAGGCGGTGGTGCGTGTCATGGAAGAACAGCCGATACCGATCCGCGCGCGCGCGGTGCTCGCCGAGGCGCCGCACGAGCTCGGGGTCGCTCCGCTCGTGGACGAGCACGGCGTCGACGCCCGCGAGCGCGGCGTCGAGGTCCAGCGTGGAGAGCGCATAGCGGCGCGGGCAGAGGCGGGGGTACACGGCGGCGGCCTCGCGCAGCGCGGCCGGGCCGCGGGCGGCCACGAGGCGCTCGGCGCTGAAGGCGTCCGCCGGCTCGAAGGCGAGGACGTCGTGGCCGCGCGCGTCGAGCTCCGCCGCGATCCCGCGGAGGAAGTGCGCGTGCCCGTGGTCCCAGTCGGAGAGCAGGGAGTGGCAGAAGAGCGCTATTCGCATGGTGTCCCGCGGGGCGTGGGCGTCGAGGGAAGGCAGACCTCGGAGGCGGCCGGCCGCCGGGCCGCGAGCGCGACGGCGTAGACCTCGAGGTAGCGGCGGGCCATCGCGCGCGGGCTGAAGCGCACCGCGCGCCGGCGGGCGAGCGCGCCGAGCGCCTCGCGGCGCGCGACGTCCCGGACGAGGTGCGCGAGCGCGCCGAGGAGCGCGCCCGGATCGTCCGCGGGGACGTAGACGGCGGCGTCGCCCCAGACCTCGCGCAGGCTGGGCAGGTCGCCGAGCACGAGCGCGCAGCCGGAGAGGCCCGCCTCGAGGACCGACATGCCGAACGGCGCGTACCGCGCCGGGAAGGCGTAGATCGCGGCGCGCCCCATCCACCACGCGAGTTCGCCTTCGCTCATCCAGCCGAGCGAGCAGAGGCTCTCCCCGGCGCGGCGGCCGACGCCGCCCGACGCGACGTCGCTCCCGGCCACGAGCACGGGCCACGGGAGGTGGGGCGCGACCTTCTCGAGGGCCGCGAGGTTCTTGGCCTCGTCCCAGAGCCGGCCGGCCGCGAAGACGAACCGCTCCTTCGCCCCCGGCAGGAACCGCCGCCTGTCGCGCGCGTGCGGGATGACGTGGCCGCGCCCGAGGCCGAGCGCGCCGTACTCGCCCGCGAGGGCGCTCAGCATGGACGCGCTCGGCGCGACGACGGCCTCGGCGGCGCGGAGCCCCTCCGCGACCCGCGCGCGGTAGCGATCGTAGCGGACCGGCGCCGGCCGGCGGTGGACGGCGCGCCACCACGACAGCAGGCAGGCGTGCGCCACGACGACGCGGGGCGCCCGGAACGGCAGGGCCGCGTGGCAGTACCCGTTCAGGTGGACGAGGTCGGGCCGCGTCCGCTCCTCCAGGTCGAGCAGCCAGCCCCCCGCGGCCGCGACGTCGTCCCACGGGTCATCCATCCACTCGAGCCGGTAGGCGCTCTCGACGAGCTCGAGCCCCGGGATCGCGGCCGCGGCCGCGCGCGCCCCGGGCGACAGCGGCCCGCCCATGACCGCGAGCGCCGTGGCCACGCCGGCGCGCGAGAGCGCCGCGGCGAGCTCGAGCGCGTGGGTCCACACGCCGCCCTGCGTGTCGGCCGTCATCAGCACGCGGTCAGGCCGCGGCCGGAGCGCCGCCGCGCCGGAGAGGCCGCCGTCACCGCGCGCCATGCTCGAGCTCCGTGAGCGGCAACGGCCGGCTGTCCTGCAGTTCGCCGAACGCCCGGTGCTCGGCGACGTAATGGGCGTGCGCACGCTCCCAGGCGCCGTCGTCGGGCGCGCCCCACCGCCGGGCGTACGCCGGAGAGCCGGGGTACGGGAAGCTCGGGACGGGCTCGTTCGCCCACACGCCGAGCCCGAGGAGGCGCTGCCGCCACGCCGCCGCATCGGCCGGGTCGCCTTCGCCGGCGTGGCTCAGGTTCGCCTGCACGAAGGGCACGCTCCGCCGGGCGTGGACGAGCAGCGCGGTGATCTCCTCGGGCGAGGCGCTGCACCGCCTGGCGAGCGTGCCCCTCCCCTGGTTCGAGGCGCTCTCGACGCCGGCCTCGATCGAGACGCAGCCCGCGCGGCCGAGGAGATCGAGCATCTCGCGCGACCAGCCGTCGATCCTGAGCTGGACGCCGAACACGACGTCCCGCGCGCAGAGCGCCTCGAGGAGGGCCCTGTCGGGCGGGAACACCTCGTCGATGAAGTAGACGTGGCGGACGCCCTGGGCGAGGAGCGCGTCGAGTTCGTCGAGCACCGTCTCGAGCGGGCGCTTCCGGAGCGTGTCGCGCGCGCTCTCCTTCGCGCAGGAGGCGCCGCGGTGGGGGCAGCCGCGCGAGGTCTCCATCTCGGCGCTCGGCCCCTCGGGCACGGCGTCGAAGCGGTGGTGGTGGTGGACGTGCCGCGCGATCGTCGCGGCGTCCCACCGCAGCGCCGGCAGCGTCCTCGCGCAGGCGGCGTAGGGGCCGCCCTGCACATGATCGATGCCGTTCCTGCGGTAGGCGATCGACGGGATCTGCCAGAAGCGCGATCCGGTCGCGCCCGCGAGCATGACGAGGATCTCCTCGCACTCGCCGAGGACGACGACGTCCACGCCGAGCTTGCGGAGCGCCGCGCGGGGCGTTGTGGAGCCGTGGGGCCCGACCGCGACGAGGAGGCCGCCGTGGCCCCGCAGCGCGGCCGCCGCCGCCATGGGGACGCGCAGCTCGGGCGGCGGGCAGCGCCAGAGGAGGTAGCTCGGCGCCGTGGTGATCGCCGTGATGTCCGGGCGAAACGCGGCGATCTCGGCGCGCACGGCGTCGAGGTCGATCCCGCGCGCCTGGGCGTCGACGAGGGCGGCCTCGTGGCCGGCGCGCTCGAGCAGCGCCTTCGCGTAGCCGAGCTCGAGCGGCAGGTGCGGCTCACGGCAGCCGAGGTAGACGCTGCCGTCGAAGCTCCAGGGCGGGTTGACAAGCGCGACCTTCACGAGGCGACCCCCAGCCGCCGGTCCAGGCGGCCCAGCCGGGCGGACGCGGGCGCGTCCGCGTAGACGGCCCCGAGGCGCTCCTCGACCCCGAGGCGCCATTGATAGAGCGCGCGCAGCCCGTCGCGGAGGGCGACGCGCGGCGCCCAGCCGGTGAGCGCCTGGAAGGCGCGGCAGTCGGAGACGTAGTACGGCGGGTCGCCCGGCCGCCGCGCGGCGAGCGAGACGGCGGGGCGGCGCCCCTCGACGTCGAGCTCGGCGATGAGGTCGAGCAGCTCGACGAGGCTCACCGCCCGCTCCGGGCCGCCCCCGAGGTTGAAGGCGCAGCCCGACGCGGGCTTGAGCTCGCGCCGCGCGAGCAGCAAGGCGTCGACGAGATCCTCGATGAACAGCGCGTCGCGGACCTGCAGCCCGTCGCCGTGGAGGGTGATCGGATCGCGGCGGATGGCGCGCCCGACGAAGTGGGCGATCCACCCCTGGTCCTCGCTGCCGAACTGCCGGGGGCCGTAGATGCAGCTCATCCGGAGCACCGCGGCGTCGAGGCCGAAGGTGCGGGCGTAATCGAGGACGTACTGGTCGGCGGCGCCCTTGGAGCACGCGTGGGGGCTCTGGAAATCGAGCGGCTGCGCCTCGGAGATGCCGTGGTCGCGCGCGCGCTCGCAGAGGGGTCGCACCCGGTCCTCGTGCCGCTCGAGCGCGAGGTGGGGCAGCGCGCCGTAGACCTTGCTCGTCGAGGCGAAGAGGAGCGGCGGCGGGCGGTCGAGCCGCCGGAGCGCCTCGAGCACGTTGAGCGTGCCGCGCGCGTTCACCTCGAAGTCGAGCGCCGGGTCCGAGATGCTCCGCGTGACGGCGACCTGCGCGGCGAGGTGAAAGACGAACGAGGCGCGCCGCACGGCGTCGCTCACGGCCTGCGCGTCGCGGATGTCGCACAGGAGGATCTCCACGCCGGCGCCGTGGCGCTGCCGGAGGAGCTCGACGTTCCGCTCGACGAACGCGCGCGAGAGGTTGTCGAGCACGAGGACCGGCTCCCCCTCGCGGAGGAGGCGATCGGCGAGGCTCGATCCGATGAAGCCGGCCCCGCCGGTGATGAGGACGGGCGGCGTCACAGCGAGAGCCCCCTCGCCTCGAGCTCGGCGCGCGCCTGGGCGGCGCCGTCGCGCGCGATCTGCCCGTCGATCCAGCCGGCGAGCTCGAGGAGCCCGCGCTCGAACGGGACGGACGGCGTGAACCCGAGGACGCGCCGCGCCTCGCGGGTGTCGGCGAAGCAGTGCCGGACGTCCCCCACGCGGCACCGGCCGGTGATCTCGGGCTCGATCTCGGGCTTGCCGAGCGCCTTGCAGAGCGCCTCGGCGACGTCGCGGATCGAGCGCGGGCGGCCGGTGCCGATGTTGAGCACCTTGCCGGCGGCGGCGGTGTCCTCGGCGAGCGCCTTGACGCAGGCCTCGGCGACGTCGTGCACGCTCACGAAGTCGCGCTGCTGGAGCCCGTCCTCGAAGACGAGCGGAGGACGGTTGTTGAGCAGGCGCGCGGCGAAGATGGCGAGCGCGCCCGTGTAGGGGTTGGAGAGCGCCTGGCGCGGGCCGTACACGTTGAAGAGGCGGAGCGCGACGGCGGGGATGCCGTAGGCGCGACCGGCGATGAAGCAGAGCCGCTCTTGATCGTACTTGGACAGCGCGTAGACGGAGTCGAGGGCAGGTATCTTGTCCTCGGGCGTCGGCACGGGGACGAGCGCCTCGCCGTCCGCGGCGCAGACCTCGAAGGCGCCGCGCTTCAGCTGCTCGACGGGCCGGCTCCGCGGGGCGACGAGCTCGCCGCTCTGCCGGCGGTAGAGGCCTTCTCCGTAGACGCTCATGCTGGAGGCGATCACGAGCCTTCGCACGGGCTGCTCGGCGAGGGCCTCGGTGAGCACGGCGGTGCCGACGGCGTTGACGGACGTGTACCGCTCGACGCGGTACATGCTCTGTCCGACGCCCACCGCGGCGGCGAGGTGGACGACCGCGTCGACGCCCCGGAGGGCGCGCCTCACGGCGTCGCGGTCGCGGACATCGCCGACAAGGAGCTCGACGGCCGGGTCGAGGTGGGCCGGCCGGCGCCGGTCGGGGCCGTGGACCTGGGGTACGAGGTTATCGAGGGCGCGGACGCGGTGCCCTGCGCGCAGGAGCTCGTCGGCGAGGTGGGAGCCGATGAATCCGGCGCCCCCTGTGATCAGGACATGGTCAGGCATATCATGCTCCGTTCCGGTCTGGACGAGCAGCGGGCGGCGCGAGAGAGCACCTCGCGAGCGGGCGGCGCAGGACGGCGCGGCGGACAGAGCGTCCGCGCGCCGCGCGATGTTCCCCCCGGCTCCGCGCCTCGCTGCGCTGGAGTCTCCGAGGGGCACCGATTAACATGCGGTCTTGAGGCTCGCAATCCGATCCAAGGAGCTTTGTCTCACGGTAGGTATCTGACCTGGCGCGGGCCTTAGAGAGGGTACGGAGGCGCCGGACGCTGGCGTGGATTCATGGGTCACAAAGGGGGGATCGCGGCGAGGAGCGGCCGTGGACAGGAGGGGGCGGGGAGCGGGGGGCTCGATGGGGGGCGGAATGTGGGATTCTGCGGCGCGGGACGGGAGGTGGAGCCGAGTTGCCCGGCCGAGGAGAGCCTGTTCGTCCCGCGGCGCGGGGGAGCGGAGCGGCGCAATCGGGCGGCTTGCGTGGGTTTTGAGGGGGTCAAGGGCAGCGGCCACCCGCCGATCGTGGGCGCTAACCCCGCGATCGCTGGTCGGCCGGACGATTCCGTGACGCTTCCGGCGGTGCCCTCAGCGCCCGGGCAGGAACCGGCTCCGGCGAGTCCCGTCACGACCGCAGCATCCCCGGCCACGGCTGTGGTGAGCAGCCCGCGCCAGACGCTCGTCGCGACCCTCACGCACACCATCACCGCTGCCCACGCCGCGGGCGACCTCGCGACCGCGCAGATCGCCGCTCGCACCCTCTCAGAGTTCCTCAGCGCCACGCAGGCGGGACCGCGGGTAGCGCCAGTCGTCGACCTCGCCAGCGCCCGGCGCGCGCGATCTCGAATCCATCCTGAACGCCACCGCGGCCGCGCTGGACGCTATAGGCGTCCACCAGGCCGGAGGTGCCACGAGAAGGCGTAATGCCGCCGCGACGTCTCCGTCTCCGATCCGCTGGCCCAGGTCACCGACCGGGGCCCGTCGCTCGGCGGCGCGCGCCTTCCTGGACCTGCTCTGGGTGGTGGAGCCCCGGGAGCGGTAGGTGCTGATCCTCGTCGGCGAGCGGGGAGCAGGTGTCAGAGGTCGCTCGAAGCCGCGGGATGCCTCTTGGGGCCGCCTGCGGGCGGCTTCGCCGAGGGCGGAAGCGCCTCGCTGCCATGCTCAAGCGGTGACGCCGAACCCCGTGATTACATTCTTGTTACTACTCACATGCGCTCGAAGCAAAGGACCCATCGACAGCAACGATCAACTCATCCAAACATCGATATGACGCCCAGCCGTCACAGGCGCGCGTGAGCGTTCGCGCCAGCGATGAACTACCATAACAAGAACGTGGGAATAGCGGTGAACAGGATCAGCATCGAGAAGGGCCGACAGAAGCCCGGACATCTCAGGCCGTTCGGCTGCATGAATTGCTTCGACAATTAGCGCAACAGCAGGAGCTACCGCAACGCCGCTGGCAGCCCACGCGATTAGTTGCCCCTTGTATCTCAGGAGAATGTCAAAACCCCCGCTCGGGTGCAGCGCAGCAAGCAAGACGCCGCTGGATCGCATGTCGAGCGATGCCGTGGGTTCTTCGGCAACAGAAAGCAACGAAACAAGGTCGGGAAAGACACGAGCGGTACTCTCTCGCGACGAGCTAGACTCATCGACTGTACCACCAGCAGACAAGCCAGCGCGACCATCGATTCTCATCAATATTTCCGAGAGTATGGCATTCGTCATCAGCACGATCAGACCACGATCGTTGGGCATGCTTATGTCAACGCTGGGAGCCTTGGTTTCTCCCCACAAGCATTCCAGGCGAACCTTTGGACCCGTTTGCAATAGCACTTGTCGAAACACAGGATCCGCATTTTCAAGCAACTGCAACAAATGTTGCGCATGAACACATGACACATACTCGGGTCTCTGAACAAGAGTACGTATCGCAAGATTGCGCACCCGCTCATCAGGCTGCGCATTTGATCGGAAAGCAAATGCAACATATCGCAGGAATATCTCTGGGTGAGCGAACGCAAGCCGATCCGCATTCTCCAGATAATTGCCAGTTTTAACAATTGATACGTTTGTTCCTGAATTCGACAGTATTACCCCGGCAACACAGCGACTCGCAAGACCTGACGCAAACTCATCGTCCGTCATCCCGTCGAGAAGATCCGCAAAAGCATCCGGCCTCAGGTCCCACGTCGCTACCGGTATCGGAATTCCACGAGTAAGTTCATCGGGCAACACGTCTATCGGGTACCAAGTGTCACCGACCTCGGCAAGAAGTTCCCGTGCACCCGCCACTGTGGGAGCAACGGACGACGCCATCAATCTAGTCAGCCAACGAAGAAGAGGAGTGGCACCTTTGCCCGTTCGCGAATATTTTGTCAGAATCTCCCGCCCTGTCGAAGACAGAGAAATGGTGTTAACCACGAGCACTCCGTATCCCTGGATGCGAACCCTGAATATGCCATCGACTCTAGCAATAGAACCAACTTTTTTCATTACTCCATTGCGGAGCGACGACTCTCGTGCAGTCGTGTTTTCTCCGATGACCCGCCCCACAAAGCCCGGGGCCTTTCTAATAAGATCTTCGCGATCAAAGAGAATCCCGACAATACGCCGTTCCCATTCTTTTAGCTTATTGTCATCCATCTGCCGCTGAATCAACAATTCATCAACAAACTGTGCCAGAATGTCCGTTGGCAGAGAGGATCCGAATGCGATTACATCTGCCTCGTCAGGTTGATTTTTGTGGCAAAGCAAGGCCAACATGCTTACCGCGCCTTGCACTTCTGTGCTCGATTTAGTCCGGGCCTGCTCCTTCGCCCAACCCCACAGCCATGCAAGAGTTTGGGTACTTTGTAGCCCTCGCATCGATCGTAGGACGCTCCAGTCACCGGTAACCGAGATCGGCTCAAGTACATCGCGCAGTTGTGTTCTGATCTGCTGATCGTTCTCCGCTACACCATTTATGAGTAGCAACGCGGCGTGCATGGCTCCCACGCCTAGCAGCCTGGCTAATGGACGATGTGCGATTTCGTCTCGACCCTGGTCAAGCGACCGGAGGACGTCGAACGCGATCGTTCGCTCAGTGCGTCGCCGTGTAGAGACAAGTGCACCCAGCAAAAACTGGACGACCTCACGCCAATGTGAATCGCCAGCAATAACCTCCAATCGCGCACGAAGTTCCTGCGACTCGACATCCTCATACATAAATTCAGCAGCAAAGAATTCCTGAATTGCTCGTACATCAAAACGAACGTGGGATCCGTTGTCAGGCGTGTTAATCAGCACCAAACGGTCGGTCGCCGCAAGCAATACTACATCTACCATATGGTCCAGATCGCCAGGGGTGCCGAAGTGCTGAACAACATTCCGAACTAGCTTCCTAAATTCTGATTTTGATAGACTAGCTTCCGCTCCAGCAGCCGTCTCAGCCTTGGCATGAAGAAGAAAGCCGAGACGCTGATGCACACCATCGATGATTCGTGGATCGCCCTGCAACAGCGCTCTCAGCCTAGGGTCTGGAAGATCCCGGTTCGCCTCCCGTTCTCTAATCACTTTGTAGAAGGAGTCGTACAGATCCCACTTCCGCTCGGGAGGACGGGCGCCGTTGCGCACAAGCACAGCCATGATATGGGCTTGCAAGGGCGTTGTCATGATTTCTCGTACAGCAGGGGTGCGAAGCGATCCCTCGAGTACTGCGCGTGCCGCATCTGCTTCAGTCTCGGTACGACCGATGCGAGCTACTCGGTTCGCACACTCGAGTGCGCGATCAGGGTCGAGATCAATGAGCTCGACAACCGCGCCTCCGAGCGCATCAAACTGTCCTGAATAACCTTGCGGTCGTGACGTGCACAACGTCATCAAATCTGAGTCTAATGACGATTCTTCAACGAACCGAACAACCTCGTGGGCGATGTCGTCCTTAATGATTGAAGGTACCTCGTCAAGGCCGTCAAAAACCACAGCCCAGCTTCGCTGGCGCAGCGCTCGCTGGATCGTTCCTACTGGAACTTTGAGTTCGATAGTTCGCCGGAGATCAGCAGCGAGCCAACTTAGGACGCCTTTTGGATCCCTCGTCGGTTGCTCGGCGAACCACGCAGCATAGGACTTCAGCTCTACCCAAATTGGAATTCTAGGATACTTTGGCCATACCCCGAGTTTCTCCGCGGCCATTTGTACCTGGTTAACGATCTCATCAACCTCTGGCCGTCGTTTGAAGGTCGGGTCATATGCAAGGAGTGCCGCACGCTGAACCTGACAGAAGAATTGGCCGATCGTGGACTTGCCCCTACCTGGGCCCGCGCGAACGAACCAGACAGCTGCGCGCCTGGGGTGGCTTCGCCAACGATGCCATTCGTCATCCCACTTATATGTCTCATCGGAACGATGACATTGCGCGGCCGCATGAGTAAGCGTTTCTAATGCGTCACCACTAATCTTACGCTTAGGATCAATGAATGGTAAATCGACGAAAAGCGTTTCTATTCCAGGGGGCTGATCTTCTCGGGATCCCGCTTGCTCGATCCTCGTCCGCCTGTGGTCTTTGATACCCTGTAGAACGAGTGCGCGTACAATTTGCTCAACTGTGGCCCGATCGTCATTTAGGTTCTCAATCAGAGCAGATAGCACATGCCCTGGTGTGAGAAAGTGACCGTATCGGATTGCCACCGCTTGATTCTGACCGAGGAAGTCAACGATCTTCTTTCCGCCCCAGATGTGGAATCGTTTTGCAAGCTCAGGTTGTGCTGAGGCAACAAGCTTTCTGGCTTTATCAAAGGCACCATTTTTACCAGCAGAGATGTCGACATTTGTTGCAAAGATCCAGTTATCCGGCCATTGGCGTCCGCTGCGCGGGTCACGAAATTTCTCTAACTCCAACTTGAGTTGTTCAAGAACCCACGCCTGCGCATCCTTTGTGAGGTTTGGTGAATGAAACTTGGACTGGATGTACCATATGCCTTTCCATGACTGTGAAACGCTTGGGTAAGGCGCCTTGCCTTCAAAGTAGCCATCTCTCCCGGCATCTGCTCCAGGTCCGAAGCCAGTCACGCCTGCACCGAGGACTTTGAGGGCCAGAGCGTTTACAAGGTGCTCGAATGTTACGGTATCGAGTTTCGAAAGTTCCCAGGTGTTGTTCATCCGTTCCTAGAGCTCTTCGTTAGCAAGTGGTTGCGCACGCACGTGGCGAAAGAGAGCAGGGCGAGCAAGCTCCGTCCGAGTTAAATCTACAAGGAATGGTGAGGGTGAGCGCACCGCTTCGCCCTGGAGCATGGCGCCATCTCTCTGGTTTCAGGGACCGCCCATTCGGATCGCACCCGGTCCGGCAGAACGGATCATGGGCAAACCCCCGCTTGCACCCCGCGATGAGGCGGGCGCTGTGCGGGCTCACGTCAAGGGTCTGCTCCGCGAAAATCCTAATAGGTCCGAACCCTTGACGTGCGCTGCGCGTCGCGCAGTTGAGGGACAGGTACGGGGTCCGAGCGCGGGATTCTTGACTGCTCAAGTCGTGTTCCGCTCTGCCAATCGGGTCGTGAGCCATGCGGCCGGTCTCTGACACTCTGTGTTCTCGCCTCCGTTCCAGCTACCCGCATGGCCATCCCGCTCTACAAGACCAGCGGAGACACCGTCCCGTGTCAAGAGCAGTCCGTCTGGCTGGTGGCCGCGGCTAGGGTGGGCGCCCGACCGACAGCGCGGGGCCCCCGCCGCCTGCACCCCCCCGCGCAGCCATGGCTGCTCGCTCGGTATCACTCAGGTCTGGGCTGCACCAGCACAACACACCGACACGGACCCGGGGGCGGCTCCGCCGGCCTGGTGCCCACGGTGGAGCTCTGTGCCCCCGCGTCACCCGTCGCCCCCGTTCATCCACGCGCTCGGCTCCCTGAATGCTGACAGTGAACGAGGCCGTCCTCTGCCCTCCAGCGCGCCACGGCGGCGGCGTTGACCCCGTGCATGCTGCCCCCAGCGCCTGCGCTTCCGTCCATAATGTAATCACACGCGCTCTCTGCCCTGCAAATGATCACAGGACCCTCGATCTCCATGATCTAGGGAGAGGGCCCCTGTCGGCCCCTGCCCGACATCACGGTCGGCGGCAGCGGGGCGTCCCGCCGCTCAGCCCGTCCTCGTATGCGTGCTCCAGATCGCGCGGCCGGCGCGGCATCGGCTGGCCAAGACGCGGAACGTGGGCCCCTCGACCGAGCCGCTGGACCCCAGGGCTCTGCATCGCAACGAATCACACCACCTTCGATCTCGAGCCCCATGATTTAAGGAAGGAGCCTCCTTCGATCCCCGCCCGGCTTCACGGTCGAAGGTGGCGCGGTGCCTCGCCCTGGCCGCAGCTCGCCCTCGTGGCGCGGTTCCGGTCGCACTCGGATGCAGCGTCGACCGGCAGGGCGCCGGAGCGTATGACTAGCGCCGGAGCCTGACCGGCGTCAGGCGCTGACGGCTCCTGAGCCGAGGGCGCCCAGTCGCCCCCGTTCGTCTTCGGTCGCCTGGCCGCGTCGGCTGTTGCCGTCGGCCAGGAGGGGCGCGTGTCCGGACCCGTCTGCCACGTTGCAGGGTCATGGGGCCACCCCGTTGCAGGGTCATGGGGCCAGGGGGAGACGACGTGATCGGTCTTGAGCATGCCCGAGACCGCGAAGCGCGTCGAGGTTGCCGGAGCCGGGCGCGAAGCGACCGGCGACGTCTCTCTTTGTTGCAGGGTCATGGGGCCACCCCGAGTCGCCCTGTTAGGACCTGGCGCCGGCCGTCCCGCGACCTTGACAAGCATGACGTGCTGATCCTGCCCCCGGCGGCGCCCGCGTTCACGTCAGCGACGGTGGGCGAGGCATGACAAGGGGAGCAGCGGGGTCAGAGGCGCGGCCCCGGGATCGACGTCCTCGCCGAGGCCGCAGCTGTCATCGTCGCTTGCTGCGTGGATGGGTGGGCAGCTTGCTGCGCGCGGGTGCCGGCGCGGCTGCGTTGCTCTCGTCAAGCTTCGGCTTGAGCCGTGGCCTGTACGATTCGCCCTCGATGATGAAGTCGAACGCAGCGTTCTTGAACCTGTCGATGGCGCTCTGCGCGAGCAGCACGTCGTCGAACATCGCAAGCCACTCGGCCGTGTCGCGGTTGCTCGTGACGATCATCGAAGCGTTGCCCGTGCGCTCGAGGAAGAGCTGGTACACGTCGCGGCTCTCTTCCTTGTTCATGGCCTCGAGCGCGAAGTCGTCGAGGATGAGCAGGTCGACGGTTGTGAGCGCGACCATCTCGGCGTCGCGAGAGTTGTCGAGCCTGCTCTGGCGCAGCGTGCGCAGCATCGCGTCGGCGCGCAGGAAGCGCACGCTGTAGCCGTGCTTGCACGCAAGGTGACCGAGCGCATTCGCGAGATAGGTCTTCCCCACACCGACCGAGCCGAGGATGACGACGTGCTTGTGCTCTTCGAGGAAGCCCAGGCTCGTGAGCCCACCGAGCAGACGCTTGTCGAAGCTGACCTTCGCGGTCTTGTCCCAGAGCTCGATGCGCATGTTGGGATCGAGCCCGGCGACGCGGACGCGGTTGTCCGTCGCGCTCGCGTCGCGGCGCGCGACCTCGTCGGTCAACAGCATCAGCAACAGCTCCTCGTGTCCCATCGACTGCTTCTCGGCGAGCAGGATGCGCTCGCGCAACGTCGTCGCGAGGCGGCCGAGGCGCAGGCGCTTGAGCACCGTGACGAGAGCAGGGTCGACTTCGTTCGAGCTCATCACGACTCCTCCTTCGTCGCGGTCGCCGCCGGTGCGCGCGTCGCGAAGTGCTCCGTGCTGCGCGCGAACCGCGGCGTGGGCAGCGGAATGACCGTCCGCTCACCCGTCGATGGCGACGCTGGCGCCTTCGCCGTCTCGAGCATGCGTGCCACGCGCTGCACGTCGACGACATCGAACGCGAGCGCGCTCTGGCAGATCGCCTCGACGCGGCCGTTGCCGAACTTCTTGCACAGACGCAGGAGCGCATAGACGAGCCGCATGCGCGTCCAGGGTAGCGGCACCGCGAGCAGTCGCTCGGCGTAGATGCCAACGTGTACTCCACACTTCTTCGCGCTGGTGATGAGCGAAGCCACGTCGCGCACCGCCGCAACATCCTTGCCCACTGGGTAATCGCTCGGATCGGTGGAGCGCTTGCCCGGCGTGACGCGCGCGTGCACCTTCACGAGCTCCGTGCCCGCGTAGATCCTCACCGACGCGCGGTCGGCGCGAACGCGCACGGTGCTGCCGACGTGGCGCGTGGGCACGCTGTAGAGCGACCGGAGGACCTGCACGTGATGATCGGGGTGCACCTTCGCGTCGGTCCAGTGCGGCACGTCGAAGGGCGCTACCGGAGCCGGCTTCATGGCGCTCCTCTCGCGCGACTCGAACACCTCGCGCGGCACCTCGCGCGTCGTGCCATGGACGCGCGCGCCGGCGACGTCGCGACACCACCGCTCAGCGGACGCGCGCGCGTCGTCGAGGCTCGTGAACGACTCGCCGTCGAACCAGCTCTCACGCACGTACGCGACCTGGTTCTCGACACGCGCCTTGTCCCTCGGTGACCTGACACGCGCGGCATCCACGAACAGTCCGCGGGCCTGCGCGTAGTCGAGGAAGGCCGGCACGAGCACGGGGGCGAGCTCGTCGGCGCGCGACACGATGGCTTTCATGTTGTCCGGGAGGATCACTCGCGCCATCGCGCCGAAGAACCTCCACGCCGCATCCAAGCCCGTGCACACCGCCGTGGTGGTCTGCTCGAACGACGGCCACACGAACTGGTAGCGGCTGTACACGAGCGTCACCACGAGCACCCACAGGTTGCGAACCCGCTGCGTCGCGGGGTCGAACAGCCTGCCCATGAGGCCGAAGTCGATCTGCGCGACCTCGCCGGGCTCCGTGTCAGCGACACGAACCGTCGGCGTCTTCTTGCGCCACGCGAGCTCCTCCATGGCGAAGCGCCGGAGCGTGTCGTAGCTTGCAGTGACGCCCCGGTCGCGCTTGAGCAGCGTGTGGATCTTCTGCAGCTTCAGCGGCCGATTCTGGGCGAGCCAGGCCGCGATGCTCGCGCGATGCGCGGCGAGCTGCTTCCACTCCTCGCTCGCGTCGGGCACCGGGCGCGACTGCACGCGCTGGGCGATTTCGTGGATCTCCTCGTCTGTCGGCTCGTGGTCACGTGGCAGTGGCAGCGTTGCTGCAGCCGCGAAGTACCTGCCGACGGTCTTGCGGTCGAACCCCGTCTCGCGCGCCACGTGACGCGCGCTCTGCCCCGCCGCACGACGGCGAAGCATTTCCTTGATGTCAACCATGATCAGCTCTCGGTAGGACATGGGCCTCCTGCCGACGGCGACCCGCGCCGTCGTCGGGAGGAGCCCGTCTCAGATCCCGACCGCGGCGTCCCGAGCTGGCCCCATGACCCTGCAAAAAGCCGTGGAAGCTGGCCCCATGACCCTGCAAAAAACTGGGTCACGCCCCCGCGCGGGTGGCCCCATCCTGCTGCGTTTGGGGTGGCCCCATGACCCTGCAAAAAACGCCGTCAGGTGGCCCCATGAGGCTGCAAACTGGCACCCGTCGTGAGCCTCGGGTCGTTGCGTCGGGCGCGCCGCAGGACCGTGCCGCGACGCTCGTCTGGATCGTGCTGTTCCTCGGAGGTGTCATTGAGAAAGCCTGTTGCCCAGGATGAACTGTCCAAAGCATTCGCGACCATCGCCCGCTACTTGGTGGACTCGATGCGCGATGTCGCGAACGAGAATGCTGCCCGCGAAACCGGCGGCGCCTCACGACGGGAAGACGTCGCCGACTGGGCCGACGACCTTCCGTTGTGCGGCCGCCGCGGGCGCCTTCGCGAGCTTGAAGATCGGCCGCAAGCTCATGGCGCGCTCGCGAAGGAGTACGCCGAGCGCGCCGAGCAAGCGGAGCGCGCCGAGCACGCTCCGCTCGTCGGCCACGCCTTGCCGCTCGCCGGGCTCACCGTCAGCGAGAAGCTCGCCCGTATCATGTCGGGGCAGTCAGGCATGTCCGACGACGACGCCGTTGCAGCGCTATCTCGGCTCGGAGCGGAGAGCGACGCGCGGCGGTACCAGCGGCGACCGTGAACGAAAGGCGCCTATCCTGTCGGCGCCTTCCGCGGACGACCTCGTTTTACCTCTGGCATCGTTGCCGGGCGGAGCAAGAGCCCTGGGGATACCTCAAGCGCATCAGCGAGCTGGACGAGAACACCAACACTCGGGTTCACCCGACCGGCTTCGATGCGCTGAATGAAGGTCAGATGGAGGTCGGCGGCTTCGGCCAGCGCCTCTTGAGTCATGTCGCGCTTGAGCCGAATCCGTCGGACGTTCGCCGCGACGTACCTCAGCACCGTGTTGACTCGGGCGCTACTCACGTTCGCAGACGTAGCGCCGCGGTCTTGTTGGATTAACAGACGATCGTCTGTATTTCGTTGACGGCCTGCAGGGCCTGTGCGTAGCCTCTACGGACCACCAAAAAGTGCTCCCCGCGTCGGCGGCAACCGACCGGGGAGCGTGGCCGGAACCCCGAGGAACGAGGTCCGACATGGGCAAGTTACGTCCGCAGCCCGAAAAGGGCCAAGAGATCGCGCTGTCCGTCGACAGCCCCACCCATCAACCCGATCGCTTCCTTCACCGCCGATCACGGCGGTCCAGCACCGAAACCAGCCGCGGCGCGGGTGCCGAGCATGAGGAGCTCGCGAGGCGGCATCCTGCGGCCCATCCGAGCATGGAGGCGATCCTCGCGGAGCGGTCCGTGATCGTCGCCGTGCTCATCGCGAGCGGCGTGCCGCAGCGCGACCGCGCCGACGTGGAGCAAGGCATCTTGCTCGGCGCCTGGCGGTCCGTGCAGCGCGGCATGTACCGGCCGGACTTGGCGCAGGACGCCCGCAAGGCGCTCCGCGCGTGGCTCTACGGCATCGCGTGGCGCAAGACCGGGCACTACCTCGGGAGCGCGTGGGTGCGCCGTGCCGTGCTCCACGCGCAGCCGCTCGGGTTGCTGCGCGAGCCCGTCGGCCCGAGCCTCGAAGCGCAGGTCGCCGCGCGCGAGACGCTGCGGGCCTTCGAGAGGCTGAAGCCCTGGCAGCGCGACCTCCTGCTCGCGGTCGACGACCCCCGCTCGCTCGTCGCGTTCGCCAAGGCCAGCGGCATGCGCCCGGGGACCGCGGCGAGCCGACTCCGCCTCGCCCGTGAGGCGCTGGCCCTCCAGCTCCGGAGGCGCCGATGAACGACCGAGCCAAGCGGAGACGCGCCCGCAGGAAGCTGCCGAGGCCGCCCACCCCGATCCTGACGGACGTCGTGCTGACCGAGGCCGACCTCAGCGCCATCGCCGAGGCGGCTCTGGCGCTCCTCCCGTTCCCCGTCCGGCCGTGGAACCGCGAGCGCCTGTGGAGCGCCGTGCTCGATGCTCAGCTCTACGCGAAGACGCAAGACGACCGCCAGCTCGTCGCCGAGGCGCGCGGCGCCTTGCAGGTGCTCGACGCGATCGAGCGGTTCTTCGTGCGTCGCGAGCGCAACGGGACGCGATGAAGCAGCGACAAGGTCCGACCGAAACACGCCGCGGCGCGCTCGCGTAGCGCTGCTGAGCGTGGGCCGCGCCAGGACGCACAGGAGCATGAGTTTTCATCATCACAGGGAGCAGGCAACTTGATCGGCGTCCAGGCTGCACCAGCACGCCGCACGCCGTACGCCGCCGGAGACTTCGCCCACAGCGCAAAGTTGCACCGCATCCGGTCCAGCAGAAGCAACGGAGGCGCCGCTTGAAGCCGACATGGCCCCGCGACCCAAGGGCTGTCCCTGCATTCCCCCTCTCGATCCCCTGGTTTCTTGGCGCCCTCTTCGTCTTGGCGGTTCGCTTCCCGGCGCGACTCCCCGCAGCAGCGATAGCACTGTTTCATTTCTCGAACGCCGCCGTTCCAGCCCGCTGTCTGGCGTCGCCCACCGTGTCGCCGCATACTCTGGACATGATCCTGGCGCGGTCGTGGGGCGGGTCGGATGCGCCTGTCTCCGGACCTCGGGCTGCGGGTGAAGGGAGACGACGTCGCGAGCGGCACGCGCCTCGCCGAGCTCTGGGACCCACGAGCGAAGTCCAGAGTCCAACCGAAGGCAAGGCCTGTTCTACTGACCGGGTGACTGGGATCAGACTGCCATTTCCACTTCAACCATAGATATCCATCAAAACGACACACTCGCTCAGACGTTGACAGCGTTTCCGCTTTTGAGAATGATGCCTCCGCGCTGGCCGATGAAGCACGGGACGGGCTCTCCACTGCGGAGCCCACAACGCACCTCGCGGCGTGACCAGGATGCACAGATGAACCCCTGCGCTCGACCACGCGCTTGGCCTGGAAACATAACTCATCATAACAACATATTGGCGAACAAATGAAATACATCTCTCACATGAAGCCCATGCGCGCCCTGATTTGCAGCCTTGTCGTCGGAGGCATCTCGCTGAGCGCCCCCGCTGAAGCTCAGGCGGTGGAGTTCGGAGTATACGAGGGAGAAACTTGCCCCGCAGGATACACACCGTTGACCATAGCCGACGCCTTCTGGACGTTTGCATTCACCGGCTGCAATGAACTCCCCTATTCAGGAGTCTTTCGTATCGCAGACGGGAACTCGATGGATGGCCCGTGGAACAACTGCCAGCATAATGCTGAAGATACCCGCGAGCTCGACTACATACTCTGCAAACCCAACTACGAGCTCTTTGACATCGGCGAGACCACCTTTGCGGCAGTGAGAGGCGGAGGTCAGTGCCTGGAAGGCTTCGAGCACGTGGATTTCGCGACCGTCTCCGCCTACTCGGCTGAGATATGCACTCACGTCGGGTACTGGGGGATTGCGAGGATCGCTGGAGGGGGCTCCATTGACGGTCCAGGCTACGGTTGCGGCTTCCGCGCGACCGACTCTCGCGAGCTCGGTGATTCCATCTGCGTGGAGATCGAGTAAATCTCCCGGACCAGAGGCAGCTTGCGCCCTCCAGCGTCGCGACGGACAGGGGCTCCTCAGGCCTGCCTGCCTTCGCAGTACCAGCCAGCGACGAGCTTGGATGATCTCGGGTGATGCGGAGATGGGTCGTTCAGTCCGGACGGCGCCGGTCCGGCATTCCGATCATCGACGGTGGCAGCGCTGGAGGAGCGTGGACCAGGCCCGGGAAGGCGCGGACGCGAGCCGCCGGGGGCTCAGCTTGCGGTGGGCTGGCCGGTCAGGCGCAGGTAGATGTACGTGTAACCGATGGCAGCGACCGGTCCGGCCACGAGCGTGCCGAGGCAGCAGGCGAGCAAGCCCGCCAGCACGAGCGCGAAGACGAGCAAGGCATAGACGAAGATGCCGCCCTTGTGGCCGGTCGTGATTCGCCAGCTTTCCTTCATCGCGTCGATGGCGCCCAGATTCTTATCGACGATGCACATGTTCGTCATGCTCAGGCCGAGCGCGAGGATGACGCCGGGAACGAACAGGAAGACCATGCCGACGGCGACGGCCAGGAAGGTCAGGATCTGGGCACCCAGGATGGACAAGAACCACCGCCCGCCGCCGAGGATGTCGTTGAACGAGTACGGCTGTCCACGCGCCACCTTCAGGAGGAGACTGGACAGGCCTCCGGCGAAGTAGCTGCCCACCACGAGGCCAACGAACTGCATCAGGCTCTGGATGCCCGACCCCACGGCGGGCGCGTCGCTCGCGAGCGCCGCCTGGATGCCACCGCCAATGATGTTGGGGAGGTTCGCCGCGAACCCGACGACGGCCACGGCGCCGATGATGACCGCCGGGTCGCGCTTCATGCGCTCCCAGCCGAACGACGCCGCATCTCCCGCTCCCCACGACGTCGTGTCGCCCATGCCAGGGGGCGCACCGTAAGGGCCGCCGCCCGGTGGCGGACCGTAGCCCCCACCGCCAGGAGGCGCGCCGAACGCCCCGCCACCCGGAGGCTGCCCCCAGCCGCCGCCGCCGGGAGGCTGACCCCAGCCGCCACCCCCGGGAGGCGGGCCATACCCCCCGCCGCCAGGAGGCGGGCCGCCAGGGGGTGGGCCATAGCCGCCTCCACCCGGCGGCTGACCGTAACCGCCGCCGCCCGGCGATTGCCCCGGCGGCTGACCGTAACCGCCGCCGCCCGGGGGCTGCCCCGGCGGCTGGCCGTAACCCCCGCCCGGCTGCCCCGGCGGCTGGCCGTACCCTCCGCCACCCGGCGGCTGCCCCGGCGGCTGACCGTAACCGCCCCCGCCCGGCTGCCCCGGCGGCTGGCCGTAACCCCCGCCCGGCTGCCCCGGCGGCTGGCCGTAACCCCCGCCCGGCTGCCCCGGCGGCTGGCCGTAACCCCCGCCACCCGGCGGCTGCCCCGGCGGCTGGCCGTAACCTCCGCCACCCGGCGGCTGCCCCGGCGGCTGGCCGTAACCTCCGCCACCCGGCGGCTGCCCGTACCCTCCGCCACCCGGCGGCTGCCCCGGCGGCTGGCCGTAACCCCCGCCTCCCGGCGGCTGCCCCGGCGGCGGACCGTAGCCGCCGCCACCCGGCGGCTGGCCGTAACCACCGCCGCCCTGACCGCCCCCTGATCCGCCCCAGCCACCTTGGCTCATCTTGTCTCCACCGGGTGTGAATTCCAACTACGCCCAACCCAACCACCGCCACTATACGTGGAGGGAGCCGGCACGGAACAACTAACTTCTCGCAACCGCAACGCGGCGAGCGCACCGAGCGCCCCCGCACCGCCGCGCAGGATCGACCGCCGAAAGCTTCGCCGGCATTGCGACCAGCGCCGTCACGACAGATTGCGCATGGCGACTCTCGATGAACGGCAATCGACCGTTCGAGCTCCATTGCGCGACACGGCCACGAAACGGCACTGCACGAAACGGCGCTCCACGAAACAGGACCGCACGAAACAGGACCGCACGAAATGGAAGCGGATTACCGCGGATTACCTCGGCAGCTCGCCGCCCAGGCAAAGCCCGGCGACGCTGCTCGTGAACGACGTCCCGTCCTCGCGCTGGACCTCGGCGGTGTTGCCCGTGAGCGGCGACAAGAACACCTCCTCGACGACCCCCGCCCCCTTCTTCGCCGTCACGAAGCGGCCAACGAGAGACCCCGGCGACACGGCCTCGACCGGCACCCCCGGCGCGATCGCCTGCTCCTCGGGCAGCTCCGCGCGCCGGAACCCCCCGAACCGCACCGCCAACCCGCCATCCGTTTCTGATGCAATCTTCCCGACACACGGCCCCACCGGCGTGCTGACGACGACGTAGCGCACGGTGGCGTCGATCGGCAGCCGCCGCGATTCGCCCACAAGGACGGCGGCGATGGTGAGGACGAACGCGGCGACCGGGACGACCAGCGCGGTCGCCACGACCGCCGCGGCGGCGCCGGACGTCGCCCGGCCGAACGAGGCGAGCTCGGCGCTCACGGCCTGCTCGAACGATTGCAAGATCACGACCTGCCGCGCGCGCACGCGCTCGAGGACGGCCGGCGCGACGAGGTTGTCGGCGGCGCAGAAGCCGCAGCGCGCGATCGCGCCGTCGCCCCCGCCGAGCGGCGCGCCGCACACGTGGCACGCCGCCGGCTCGCCCGGGACCGCCGGCGGACGCGCCGCGCACGCCTCCTCGATCCGCCGCTGCCTGCGGCGCACGAGCACGAGCACGGCCGCGCCCGCCCCGACCGTGCCGAGCCACGACGCCACCACCATGCCGCCGGTCACAAGGTTCCCCTCGGTGTCGGGGCTGACCCAGAGCCCGAGCAGGAGGAGCGCCGCAAACGCCGTGATCGGCACCGACGCGAGCGCGAACACCACGAGGAGCCGCGCGTGCCGTTGCGACGCCGTGACAAGCATCCGGCGCAGCGCGTCCGAGAGCTGGCGCCGGCGAACATCGGTCTGGAAGACGACGTGCGCCGCGGCGCGCAGGCCCTGCGCCGCCTCCCCGGGCGGCGGGCCGCGGTAGGAGCACGCGGCGCACGCCATCAGATCCGGGCTGGCGAGCGATACAGGCGCAGGTCGCCCGCAGCGCGGGCAGTGCACGGCGAGCACCGACCGATTCTACGCCAGCCGCGTCGCGGCACGTCAAGGCGCCTCGCCGCGCGGTGGTGCCTGATTGGCCCCGGAGTGAATCCCATGAAGGCGGGAAGAAAATCTTGATGATCTTCCCGCCTTCCCGCCTTCATGTGAACTCTCTCCGGGCACATGTGAGCGCGACCGAACGCGACGATGTCCTACCGCGCGCGCCGCTTCGTCTTGCGCGCCCGCCCGCCCGCCGGCCCGAGCTCGCGGAGCGCCGCCGACAGCGACGAGAACGTGGCCAGAACGCCGAGGTCGACGCCGACGAGGCTCATCGCGATCTCGGGGCGCACGCCGACCAGATAGACCCGCGCCCCGAGCAGCGCGGCCGCCCGGCTCGTCATGCCCAGCGTATCCGCGACCTGGGCGTCCACGAACGGGACGCCCGTCAGGTCGAGCAGCACGCAGAACGCCCTGTGTCGGCTCACCCCCTCGGACACCTTCTCGAGCACCTGCCGCGCGCGGTCGCCGTCGATCATCCCGACCAGCGGCACGAGCAGCACGCCGGGCAGCAGCGGGATGAGCGGACAGCCCAGCTCCCGCACCGTCTCCGACAGCGCGCGCTCGATCCCGTACGCCTTCTGCAGATCCGCGTGCTGCGCCGACAGCGATTCAAGCAGCGCGTCCCGCTCCAGCGCCGCGCCGAGCAGCGTCCCCCAGATCGCCACCGTGCCCTCGTCCCCGGCCATGTCGACGGGGGTCGGGCCGATGAGCACAAGGATCCCCCAGTCGCGCCGGGCGGAGCGTATCGGCAGCAGCAGCACCATGTGCGTGCCGTCGTTGGCCGACGGCGGCAGCATGTCCGCCGGCGGAAACGCCTCCAGCCGACAGCGGCTGCCGATCGGCGGGGTCGGGCTGCCGTCGCGGCTGTAGGCGCCGGCGACGACGAGGTCCGTGCGCGCCGCCGGGTCCTCCCACAGGGCGAGGCAGCTCCAGACCGCCGTGGTCGTCTCGAGCCACGAGAGCGACCGCGACGCCTGCTGGGTGCCGCCGAGCAGGGCAAAGCTCACGTCGTGGTTGGTCCTCGCGAGCACCCCGAGCTGCTGGACGTACTGCGTCTCGGCCTCGATCCGGGCCCGCGCGATCGCGAGGCGCGCGAGCTCCAGGAACGCCTCCACCCGCCGCCTGGCCGCGGCGTCCAGGGGCGCGCCGCGCCGCTCGGGGAGCTGGCCCAGCAGGCGGACCGCCGCCAGCAAGGTGCCCACATCGGTCGTGATGCCGACCGCCTGCCGGCAGGCACACGCGAGCTCGACCGCCGAGGGCAGCGCGGCGCCACGGAGCGCCGCGAAATAGCCGTCGATCACCGACGTGACCGCCGGCCACACGTCGGTGGGCGGGGTGTCGGGCGGGAGCGACCGGGGCAGGAGCAAGAGCTCGACCATCCGCCGGGCGAGGACGCCGGCGTCCTCCTCGGGCGCCCCGTCCTCCGTGTCGAGGAAGTCCTGGACCGTGTTGCACCCGCACGAGCTCCGCACGACGAGCACGTTCGCCGTGTGCACGCTCGCCGGCGGGGAGCGCTCGCCGTCGATCATCGACGCGATGAGATCGCACGCGGCGCTCCCCATCATCTCGAACCGCTGGCGCACGGTGGTCAGCGGCGGATCGACGCCCTCCGCCTCCACGATGTCGTCGAAGCCGACGAGGGCGAGATCCTCGGGGACGCGGACGCCCGCCGCCTTCAGCAGGGGCATCATCCCGAGCGCGTTCTTGTCGGTCCCGAAGACCGCCGCCGTGCACGCGGGCAGCCGCGCGAGGAGCGCCGGCGCGGCGCCCTGGCCGCCGCTGTACCAGTTGTTGTCGCTCCGGATGACCAGCTCCGGATCGAACGCGATCCCCGCCTCGGCGAGCGTGTCCTTGTAGGACGCGAAGCGCTCGCGCACGTCGTACGCGTCGAAGTGGCCGACGAACGCGATGCGCCGGTGTCCGTGCTCGATCAGGTGGCGCACCGCGCTCCGCATGCCGCTGCGGTTGTCCGGGAGCACGGCCGGGCAGTCGACCTCGGCGGCGCGGGTGCCGACCGTGATGAGCGGGACCCCCGCGCGCGCGAGCGCCTCGATGCCGTGCAGCTCGATCAGGACCATCCACCCGTCCACCTGCTCCCCGGCGAGCGACGGCGCATGGACCTCGAACGGCGTGCCGCGCAGCACCAGCGTGCGGAACCCGCGCTGCTGGGCCGACGCATGGATGCCCTGCAGGACAGGGCTCCAGAACGTGCCGTCGAGGAAGGGGGAGATGACGCCGACCGTGCGCGGGCGGTCCGCCGCGCCGGCCGCCGTGCCGTGGAGCGGCGGGGCGCCGGTGCGCCGCGTCGGAGGCAGCGAGGAGCCGGCCCCTCGTCCCGGGCCCTCCTCCGGCCCCGGGGCGTCGCTGCGCCGCGCCGGCGGGAGCGACGAGCCCGGCCCCGGGGCGTCGCTGCGCCGCGCCGGCGGGAGCGACGAGCCCGGCCCCGGGGCGTCGCTGCGCCGCGCCGGCGGGAGCGACGAGCCGGTCCCTCGTCCCTGGGCGCCGGGACGCTCGCCCCACTGCTCCGGCACCACGATGCCGCTGTCCCGGCCCCCCTGACCCATCCTCGCGCTCCCTCCCGGACGGGCTTGCCCACGTCCAGCCGAGCCCCCTCGTCCGGAGGCCCGATCGATCCCTAGCCGATCTCGGGAGCGCGGTGTGGAACGCGAAGAGGCCCTACCGCGCGCCCCGCTTCGCCTTGCGCGCGCGCCCGCCCGCCGGCCCGAGCTCGCGGAGCGCCGCCGACAGCGACGAGAACGTGGCCAGCGCGCCGAGGTCGACGCCGACGAGGCTCATCGCGATGTCGGGACGCACACCGACCAGATAGACCCGCGCCCCGAGCAGCGCGGCCGCCCGGCTGATCATCCCCAGGGTGTGGGCGACCTGGGCATCCACGAACGGGACGCCCGTCAGGTCGAGCAGCACGCAGAACGCCCTGTGTCGGCTCACCCCCCCGGACACCTTCTCGAGCACCTGCTGGGCGCGGTCGCCGTCGATCATCCCGACCAGCGGCACGAGCAGCACGCCGGGCAGCAGCGGGATGACCGGACAGCCCAGCTCTCGCACCGTCTCCGACAGCGCGCGCTCGATCCCGTACGCCTTCTGCAGATCCGCGTGCCGCGCCGACAGCGATTCAAGCAGCGCGTCCCGCTCCAGCGCCGCGCCGAGCAGCGTCCCCCAGATCGCCACCGTGCCCTCGTCCCCGGTCATCGCGACGATGGTCGAGCCGACGAGCGCCAGGATCCCCCAGTCGCGCCGGGCGGAGCGTATCGGCAGCAGCATCACCATGTGCGTGCCGTCGTTGGCCGACGGCGGCAGCATCTCCGCCGGCGGAAACGCCTCCAGCCGACAGCGGCTGCCGTCCGGGGGGACCGGGCTGCCGTCGCGGCTGTAGGCGCCGGCGACGACGAGGTCCGTGCGCGCCGCCGGGTCCTCCCACAGGGCGAGGCAGCCCCAGACCACCGTGGTCGTCTCGAGCCACGAGAGCGACCTGTATTCCTGCTCGGTGCCGCCGAGCAGGGCAAAGCTCACCTCGTAATTGGTCCTCGCGAGCACCCCGAGCTGGTGGAGATACCGGGTCTCGGCCTCGAGCCGGGCCCGCGCGATCGCGAGGCGCGCGAGCTCCAGGAAGTCGTCCACCCGCCGCCTGGCCGCGGCGTCCAGGGTCGCGCCGCGCCGCTCGGGGAGCTGGCCCAGCAGCCGCGCCGTCGCCAGCAGCGCCCCCACATCGGGCGTGATGTCGACGGCCTGCCGATAGGCCCGCTCGAGCTCGGCGGCCGGCGCCGGCGCCGCGCCGCGGAGCACCGAGAAATACATGTCGACAACCCGCGTGACCGCCGGCCATACCGCCGTTGGCGGCAGCTCGGGCGGGAGCGGCCGGGGCAGCATCAGCAGCTCGACCATCTGCCGGGCCACGACCCTGCCGGCGTCCTCCTCGGGCGCCGCGTCCTCCGCGTCGAGGAAGTTCTGGATCACATTGCATCCGCACGAGCTCCGCAGGATCAGCGCGTTCGCCGTGCGCACGCCCTCGGCCGGGAAGGGCTCGCCGTCGATCATCGACGCCATGAGATCGCACGCGGCGCTCCCCATCATCTCGAACCGCTGGCGCACGGTGGTCAGCGGCGGGTCGGCGCTCTGCGCCTCCACGACGTCGTCGAAGCCGATGATCGCCAGATCCTCGGGGATGCGGACGCCGGCCGCCTTGAGCTCGGACATCATCCCGAGCGCGTTCTTGTCGGTCCCGAAGACCGCCGCCGTGCACGCGGGCAGCTGCGCGAGGAGCGCCGGCGCGGCGGCGCGGCCTCCGCTGTACATGTTGTTATCGCACGGGATGACCAGATCGGGATCCAGGGGGATCCCCGCCTCGGCGAGCGTGTCCTTGTAGGCGTCGCGGCGCTCGCGCACGTCGTACGCGTCGAAGCTGCCGACGAACGCGATGCGCCGGTGCCCGTGCTCGATCAGGTGGAGCACCGCGCTCCGGACGCCGCCGTGGTTGTCCGGGAGCACGGCAGGACAGGCGATGTCGGCGGGGCGGGCGCCGAGGGTGATGAACGGGACCCCCGCGCGGGCGAGCTCCTCGAGGCCCCCGTACTCGATGATGACGATCCACCCGTCCACCTGCTCCCTGGCGAGCGAGGGCGCCTGGACCTCGGACGGCGTGCCGCGCAGCACAAGCGTGCGATGGCCGCGCTGCTGGGCCGACGCATGAATGCCTATCATGACAGGGCCCCAGAACGCGCCGGAGAGGAAGGGGGCGACGACGCCGATGGTGCGGGGGCTGGCCGCTCCGCGCTGGATCTCGGCCTGGCGCGCCTCGGGGCCGGCGGCCTTTCCCCTGGCCTGCCGCCCCGCGGCGCCGGGCAGCTCGCCCCACTGCTCCGGCAACGGCACCCCCCTGCCCTGGCGACCCTGACCCATTTCCGACGGCCTCCTGCTCCACGACCTGGTCGCCCTTCCCAAGACTTCTGTGGGCCCCCCCAGGGTACACGCTGCACCGGCCCCCCGGGCGAGAACTCTGGCGTTCTGCCGCTGAATCCGGAGCGAACCGTCAGACCGCGGACATGGCGAGCCCACGCGCCGCCTGCGTTCCGGCCGCCGTCGCCCGCGGCGCTGGCGCGAGGCTCTCGGGGGCGCCCGAGCATCGGGCGAGCTGCCCCATCGGGCGAGCAGCCCGGTGCTATCGTGGGGCGATGCGGTACCGCGACGAACGGGACGCGCTGCGCGGGCGCGTCGACAGCCTCGAGGAGCAGCTCGCGGCGGCCAGGAAGGAGCTCGAGGGCCACCGGGACGACGATCGGGCGGCGCGCGTCGAGCAGATCGAGCGGCAGATGGCGGAGGCCCATCGCGTGCTCGACCAGCTCGGCCGCGAGCTCGACGCGGTGCGCGAGGGGCCGAGGCGCTCGCTGGCCGTGCCGATCCTGGCGATGCTCGCGGGCCTGGGGCTCTGCGCCATGGTCGCCGGCTACGCGCTGATGCGGCCGGCGTCGGACGCGATCGTCGACGTTCCGGGGCCGGTCCCCGCCGTGCCGGCCGAGCCTGTCCCCGCGCCGCCTTCGCCCGCGCCGGCGCCGCCGGAGCCGGCCGCGTCGGCGCCCGAGAGGCCGTTGCGGCGCGCGACCGCGACCTGGAGCGCGGCCGTCACGCGCGCCACGGGGCTCCCCCTCGCGGCCGGCGCACGGTGCACCGTCGAGGCGGAGCTCACGAGCTCGGGCGACGACATCCGCGTGCCCTCGCTCGAGGTCGTTTGCGGCGGGAAGCCGATCTATCGATCGCGCGATCCGCTCAACGGCATGTCGATGTTCAGCAGCGGCGTGGAGGAGGACTCCGGCGCGGAGCCTGGCACCCAGGTTTATGCCCTCTCGTACGAGGACAAGGGCTCGCGCGCCGGGGATCGGGCCGAGGTCTCGCTCGACAGCATCCGCAAGGCCGGCGCCGTCTGGCGCGACTCGGCGCCCGCGTACCGCGTCGAGCTCATGCTGGCTTACCAGAGCCCGCCCGTCGCGGGGGAGCCGCTCCTCGACGTCACCCGGATGGCGCTGCGCCGGTCCGGGCGCGTCACCGAGTCCACGGGACCGAGCCCGGCCAAGGCGGGCTCGAGGTGCGCGCTGCAGGTCTCGCCGCTCCCGCGAGGCGGCAAGTGCCTCACGCGCCTCGCGTGCGGCGGCCGCGTGCTCTACGGCGCGGGCACGACCGGCGTGTCCGAGTGCACGGTGGAGGGGGACCAGGTCGTCCGCGTCCACGACGGGAACACGACCCCGAACGGCGGCGATCCGGCGTTCGACCTCGACGTCGCCACGGGGCGTGTGACCGTGAAGGACGACGTGGGTGGCGCCACGTGGACCGTGGGCGTGAAGCTCGATCCGACGTCCTGAAGGAGGCACGGTCGTCCGAGGCGAAAACCTTGTACAAGTTCGAGACCCCGGGGGTCGACCGAGGCCGGAACCTTGTACAACTTCGAGACCCCGGGGGTCGACCGAGACCGGAACCTTGTACAAGTTCGAGACGCCGAGGGTCGGACGAGGCCGCAGCCTTGTACAAACTGAAGGCCGGCAGGGTCGGACGGGGCGGAAACCTTCTACAAACTGAAGGCGCAAAAGTCGGCCGAGCCTCTGACCTCGGCTGAGCCGAACAGGGGCAGATATTCCGAGTCCGTGCCCCTGAACGAGCCGAAGGGATCCGAGGTCGTCCAAGGCCCCGTGCACGCGAGCGGCGCGCGGGGTGAGGGACAAGGACTGGCCCCCGCGCGGAGCACGATGCGCCGGCCCTCACCCAGCCTGCGAGCGCTGCCGCGGCGCCACGAGCAAGAGCGAGCGGCGCAGCAGGCTCCTTTCGAACGCGGCGGCTACTGCGGCACGTCCGGGACCGGCGCGTCGGGCTCGATCTCGGGGAGCGCCTCGTCGTCGTCCTCGGCCGGCTCGCCCTTGCTGCTCTTGCCGGCCGCGCGCCGGGCGGCGGCCTGGCGCAGGCGGTCCAGCGGGGCCAGCGCCGCGCGCGCCGGCTGGACCGTCTCCGGCCTCTCGCGATCGACGCTGGCCACGACCTGAAGCAGGTAATCGCCGATCGCGCCCACGAGCTCCCGGAGCGGCTCGCGCAGGGCCGCCACGTCCGCCGGCGTCTCGTGCGCCTTCGTGATCCCCAGGGCCTCGCCGTACGCCTCGTGGGCGGCGCGCACCTCGGTCAAGAACTCAGGGCCCGTGATGGCGACAAGGTCCTTGCCGAGCGCGTCGTCCTCGGCGATCCGGTTGAGGAGGGCGCTGCTCTCGGCCCACTCGAGATCCATCGAGAGCGTGAGGAACTCGAGGCCTTCCGGGAACAGCACCCCCGAGATCTCCCTGGCTCGCTCGGCCCTCGGGTGCGCGTCGACGGGCAAGAGGGCACAGGCATCGACGCGCATCTTCAGGGCGGCCCAGGCGGTATCGACACGGTGGTCCGCCTTGGCCTTGCTCGCGGGCTTCGGGGCGCCGGCCGCGCGCCGCTTCTGGTCCCACGCCTTGGTCATGGCGAGCGTCGCCTTGCGCACGGCGCGCGCCGTGCGCTTCATGCCGCCGGTCGCGTCCCTGGGCAGCGCCGAGAGGAGCGCGATCGAGAGCGCGACGGCCTGCCGCACATCGAGCTTCGGAGGACGCAGGTATGGAGTCGGATCGAAAGAGATGGACTTTGCCACGAAATACCTCCCTTGCCTGTCAAGTCATCATGGGCAAACGGACGGCGTCAAGCGATTTTGGTGTTCCCCGGACACCGACCCACCCTTCTCGCTCGCGGCCCGTGCCCTCCGGATTCTCCGCCGGCTCCGGCTGCCCCGGCGCCCCGTCGCTCCCCGCCTCGAGCCCGCCGTCGCCCCCGTAGCCGCCCGTGGACTCGATGCCGTCGCCGCACGCGGTCACGACCGGGAGGGCGCCCACCGGGATCCCCGCGGGCGGCGCGATGACGGTCGACGCATCCGGCCCGACGTACGACCATGCGTCCCACCACGCGCCCTTCGCACAGCTACGGGCGCCCCAGAGGTCCACCCCGGAAGGCAGCGTGATCGTCTCCTCGAACGACCCGCCGCACGCGTACACGCGCCGCGTCGGCGGCTTGCCGTCGCCTCGTCCGTGCGCGGCGAGCCCGATCGCGTGTTGCAACGTCTTCACCGGCGCGTCCTTCGTGCCAGGGCTCCCGTCGTCGCCGGACGACGCGCTGACGAACACCCCGCATTCCTCCAGCGCCGGCGCGGTATCGGGCTCTCCCTTGCACGGGTCGGGCGGAGGCTCCAGATCGGGGTCGCAGTCCAGCGCTTCCCAGCAACCATCGGAATAACGGCACGCGGTCAGCGTGCTTGCGCTCCACGCGCACAGCGCGACAGCGCGACCGCGCGACAGCGCGACAGCGAAGGACGCGATCGAGAGGTGAGGGCCTCGTGAAACGACCGCCGGGCGGGTGGCAGGAGCACGACGACCACGACGACGGGCGTCTTGGGTAAAGCTACCAGGGCCTCGGGAGGTGGTCGGCCATCGCCGCCCACGTCGTCCGCGCGGCGCGGACCGCCGCGAGCCAGTGGACCTGGTCCGGATCGCCGTCCCACGGCGGCGCCTCGCGCCAGCGCGCGTCCCAGTACTCGCGCGCGGCCGCCTCGGCCGTCGCGAGCTCGCTCTCGTCCTCGGGCGCGTCCTCGACGCGATCTGCAACGAACCGCCACGGTTCCGAGTCGCGGTGGCGCCGCTTCGACCAAGGGGGCGCAGGCTCCCCGTCGAGGATTCCGTCGCTGCTCCGGAGATAGGCCTCGTAGGCGCTCTGCGCCACCGCGCTGCGCCGGTGGACGGTGACCCAGTGCGCGCACGTCTCGCGGTACGCCTCGGCCCACGCGCGATCCTCCTCAGGCACATCCTTGCGCCAGGCGCTCGCGTGGAGCTCGCGCAGTGCTCGCTGGCTCGCCTCCACGTCCTCGCGACTCGCGCCGCTCGCGCGCCATGCGGCCACGAGGGCTCGCTCGCGTTCTGCGCTCGGGCCCAGCAAGTTCGCCTCCGCCTGCTGGCGGTACCAGTGATAGGGAGGATCCACCATCCGGGGGATGTTCCTCTTCGTGGAGAAGGGTCTCTCGCTTCGTCCCAGCCGGAAGCCCCGCTGGAAGGCGCGGAGCGCCTCGGGGCCGTGGCCCTGGGCCACATCCTCGGCCGTCAGCAGCTTCCAGAGATAGGTCCTGTCCAGGCGCGCGAGCGCCTCGGCCTCCGTGGTGGGCTTTCGCTCGAGAGCCCCATAGCCGGCAACGAACGCCCGCTTCACGGCGGCGATCAGCATCGGCCACGGCGGGGCGGCTCTGCCGTCGACCCAGTGGTGGAACTCTTTCCGGTGCGCCTCGGCCCACGCGCGCTCCTCCTCCTCTGACAGATCGTCTCGCCATGCCGTGCCGCACACCTCGCCCAGGTTCTGGAGGTAGGACTTCCATTTTCGTGGGTCCTTGGTCCTGAACATGACCGACCCATTGCCCGCCTCGCGCGCGACGAGATACCGTTTCACGGTTGATCCCCGCCAGGAGGGTCTGTGGGCTCTCCGCCCGTAGGGAACGAGTCGGACGGTCTGGGAGGGCATCCCCAGCCCTCCCCTGCGCCGAGCGGGCAGAGGAGCGGCGCGAACCGAGGAATAGCCCACCCTGGAGGCGGCCCCGGAAGGGCGATCATGGCTTGGATGATATCATCCGATTCGATCGCATCTATATCGACGATCTTCGGATCCACCTTCTCGGGCTCGTATCGGAAATCCCATACATACTTGCACTCGATGTCGGTGTACGCGGGCAACAGATCCTTGATTTCGCCCTGCGCGGAAGGCACGACGTAGCGCGCAAACTCCTCAGCGCAAAAAATGTACGACGGCAAATCGGGCTTTTCCGTAAGACACTTGATCATATCACGAACAGTCATAAACTGATGCGGGCGGTCGTACCAACCGCTCCATAGCCCGCCCTCGTTGTCGCGGCAGATTACCTTGCCCACCTGGTCGTTCTTGTCCCTTGTCTCCAACCATTCCTTCGCCAGCTCGTTCATGGTCCAGCGCTTCATCTCCATCAGGCTGTCGTGCGGCATCGCCGCAATCTGACGTCTCAGCTCCGCGCGATCTTCTGGGTCCATGATCGAGCAGCCGACGACGAGCGGAACGAGCACGGCGACGCGCAGAGGTCTCATACGGTTCCCTCCTGAGCGTGGCGGACGCTACTCCGCGCCGCGTCGCCGGACAAGACGTCCCGCGGGCCGTGGAGCACGACCGACAAGGCATCCCGTGTGCATGGCGTCCGCAACGTCGCCCCTCCTGGGTCCCGCGCCTGCGGCGACGACGGCAATCACCAGCCTCGACGGCGAGCCGTGGCACAGCACCACCAGCGACTGCGTGCCGCGGGGACGAAACCGAACCCGGGCGTTCACCTATAAATCAGACGCTCGCTGTCGTGTTCCGCGGGAGCTACCCCCCGAGCACCTCGGCATACAGCTCTTCGTACGCCCGGACCATCCGGTCCACCCCGAACCGCTCGACCACCCGCGCCCGCCCCCGCATCCCCATCGCGGCGCGGTCTCCCCGCACCGCGACCGCCTCGAGCGCTCCCGCCAGCGTCTCCGGCGCGCCCGGCGCCACGAGCAGCCCCGTCTCGCCCTCCTCGACGATCTCCGGGTTGCCCCCCACCCGCGTCGCGACGATCGGCACCCCCACCGCCGCCGCCTCGATCAGCGTCAGCGAGATCCCCTCGGTCAGCGACGCGAGCGCGAACACGTCGAAGGCCGGGAGCAGCTCCGCCACGTCGCCGCGCGTCCCCGTGAACGTGACCGCACCGCCGAGCCCGAGCCGCGCCGCCTGCTGCTCGAGCGCCGGCCGGAGCGGGCCGTCGCCGATCAGCGAGAGGTGCGCGTCCGGCCGCACCGCGCGGAGCCGCACGAACGCCGCGAGCAGCGTCGCGTGGTCCTTCTCGGGCGACAGCCGCGCGACGCACCCCACGTGGTAGCCCGACGCCGGCGCCCCGAGCCGCGCCCGCGCCGCGCCCGCGTCGCCCGGCCGGAACACGTCCGTGTCCACGCCGTTCAGGATCGTCACCACCTTCGCCGGATCGACCCGCTCCACCTCGAGCGCGACAGCGCGGGCGTCGTCGCTCACCGCCACCACCCGGTCCGTCAGCGCCGCGGCCAGCCGGTTGACGAGCACCTTCCGCCTCTGCTTCGGGTAGTTGCGCCCGTGCTTCGTGTGGATGACGCGCGGCCCGCCGCCGCCCGGCAAGCTCACGGCCCGCGCGAGCCCCGCCGCCAGCGCGCCGTAGAGGTGCGGCCCCGGGTTGTGCGTGTGGACAAGCCGGATCCCCTCGCGCCGCAGCCACGCCGACAGCCGCACCGGCAGCCCCGGGTCGAGGCCCGGCCTGCGCGCGAGCACAACGAGCGGCACGTCGAGCCGCGCGAGCTCCTCGGCCAGCGCGCCGGGCTCGTGGAGCGCGCACACGACCGGCGCGAACCGGTCGCGCGCCGTCCGCTCGAGCAGCCGCAGCACCACCCGCTCGAGCCCGCCCACGTTGAGCGACAGCACGACGTGGGCGACCTTCGCGGGCTGACCCGGCGCGGCGCGCGGTCCCACGCCCCGCGCCGGCCGGACCTCGGGAACACCGTTCACGCCGCGGCCCCGCTGCCGAACTCGATCGGCACCTCGGACACGGTGAAGCGGAACTTCCCGCCCGAGGTGACCGGGATCTCGTCGACGAGCTGGACCCGGATGTCCGCCCGCTCGCCCAGGAACTGGCGCAGATCGCGCTGGATGGCCTCCGACGTCTCCGCCCTGTAGCTCTCGCCGGGGACGATCCGGACCGTGATCGCCCGCGACTTGTCCTGGTGGACCTGATACCGCTCCACCGTCGGGTTGTCCTTGAAGAAGTAGGGGAAGAACACGGCCGACAGGAGCTGGCCCTCCGGCCCGACGATCATGTCGAGCACCCGCCCCTCGACCGAGGCGAGCAGCGGCAGCCCGCGGCCGCACGAGCAGGACCTGTCCGCCGCGATCACCACGTCCTCGTTCTTGTAGCGGATGAGCGGCATCGACCGGCACAGGAGGTCGGTCAGGATCACCTCGCCCGGCTCGCCGGGCCGCGCGAGCCGATCGCCGCACTGGACCTCGACGAAGACGTTCTCGACGTTGAGGTGCTTGCCCTCGCGGCGCTCGCACTCCGCGCCGATCAGCATCATCTCCCTGCAGCCGTAGCGATCGTAGACAGGCGCCTGGAACGCCTTCTCGATGACCTCGCGCTGGTGAGGGAAGAGCCGCTCCGCCGTCGCGATGATCCCCTTCGGCGTGGGCAGCCTGCGCCCCGTCTCGAGCGCGTAGCGCGCCGTGTAATAAAGCGGGCTCGTGTAGCCGACAACGAGGTTGGGCTGGTAGCGGAGGATCTCGTCCACCACGCCCGCGAGCCGGGCCTCCGCCAGGTTCCACGCGCTGACCGTCTTCTTCCGGAGGAACGCCTCGTGCAGCGTGCGCTTCACCTTCTTCCAGCGGGGCTCGTGGGTCGGAATGCCCCAGATGTACAGCTCCTTGTCCCCGATCCGACCGCCGGCCCACGCGTCAGCGCGCAGGGCGGCGGCCTGACGACACTCGTAGGTCGTGTGATCGTAAAAGAACCGTGCCGGCTCCCCGGTAGATCCGCCCGTACCGCTCCGGAAGAGCTTGCCTTTCCACCCCTCGGCGATGAGCTCGTCGCCGTGTGCGCGTAGATCCGCCTTGGTCAGGATCGGAAAACGCACGAGATCGCCCGGCGCATGCACGTCCTTGACCCGCACCCCGTGCTCGGCGAAGCGTCGCCGGTAAAAGGGCACGTTCTGCTCGGCGAAGCGGAGGGTCGCCAGCATCTTGCGCCAGTTGAGCTCCCGCAGCTCGCCCTCCGGCCGCCACTGGGACCGCTGCAGCTCCTCGAAATACGTCAGCGTCGCCCTCCTTCGGAGTTTCGTCTCGTAAAGGGGAAAGAGCACATTCCGGAAGAGCATTGAATACATAACCCGACCGAGGATTCTTTCGGACCTCCGACCCACAGTCAAGCTGCGGCAGCCGGGACGCCGTCGTGCGCACGCCCGCGGGCGGCAACGGAGGAGTCGTGAAGGAACTCCACATCACGGCGTTTCCAGCGCAGGCGGTCAGCGGACACGACCGCTGACCGCGGCGCTCCGTCCGGCCACAGCGCGAGGCGCACGAGCGAGCTCGCCTTGCCACGGCGCCGCGCGCGGGCCGCGACTCGACGCCTTCGCCTTCACTCGCCTTCACTCGCCTTCAGTCGCCTTCAGTCCCCTTCAGTTCATTGCAAGGTAGGCTCCACCTCTTGCTGCCAGAGCGCCGCCAGCGCGAACGTCTTGGCGTTCTCCGGCACGGCCTGGCAGAAGCTCTGCCGCCGCGCCGGGTCGTGGATGCGCTGCGCCCGCGCGACGAGCCGCTGCATCGCCACCGCGATCGCCTCGCGCGCCGCCTCGTCGTGGCCGGAGGCCCGGAGCGACTCGGCGTACACGAGCCGGATCTGCGCCTCGCCCTCCTCGGTCCCGCCGACCGACACGAGCAGCCCGAGCCCGCGCCGCGCCGCCTCCAGCGCCTCGTGGGCGCGGCCCTGCTCGAGCAGCACCCGCGCGCGCACCGAGAGCGCGAGCGCCTGGAGGGTCGGCACGTGCGCCAGCATCGCCACGGCCGCGCCCGCCTCGTTGTCCGCCGCCTCGAGGTGGCCGAGCCGGGTCAGGATCGCCGCGAGGTACGCGCGCGACCGCGCCTCCTGCCGCCGGTTCGCCTGGGCCGCGAACGCCTCCACCGCCTCGGCCGTGACCGCGCGCGCCGCGCCGAGATCGCCCTGCTGGATCCAGAGCAGCCCCAGGTTCTGCTTCGCGAACGCCGCCACGTTGTAGAGCCCCAGCCGCTCCGCCTCGGCGAGCGCGTCGCGCAGCTCCGCCTCGGCGCGGCCGTACGCCCCGAGCTGCACGAGGCAGTGCGCCGCGTTCACCCGGCTCAGGCACGCGTTCCTGATGTCCCCGGTCTGGAGGTACGCCGGGATGCTCTGCTCGGTGCACTCGAGCGACGCCGCCGGATCGCCGTAGCAGAGCGCCCGCGACGCCCGGAGCGCGTGGATGCGCGCGGCCACCGCCGCGTCGCGCTCGGCGAGCGGCATCGCCACCCGCGCGAGCTCCTGCACGATCTCCTCCGCCGCGGCGTACTGGCCCCCGTGCAGGAGCGACCCGGCGATGCGCGCCAGCGCGCTCACCGAGGCGCCGGTCGCCTCGTCGAGCAGGTCCGGCGCGCCGCCGCGCTCCCCGCCGCTCGGCCTGCCGCCCCGGAGCTCCTCGACGAGGTCCGCGAGCCGCTCGCCCATGCCGAGGCGCACGCGCATCGACGCCGCCTCCGCGGCCGCCGCGTACCAGAGCGCGCTCTTCCTGGGGAAGTCCTTCATCGCCATGACGGCGCACCGCTCGGCGTCGGCGGCCTCGCCGAGCCACTTGTGCGCCTCGGCCTGGACGAGGCGCAGCGCCGCGAAGAGCTCGCCGTCCGCGTCGGCGCTCGCGACGCCCTGCTCGGCGCGCTGGATGGCGGCGCGGAAGTCGTTCGCCCCGAGCGCCTGCTCCGCCGCGCGCCGGAACCAGATGACCGCCCGCTCGGCGTCGCCGCCGCGCGCGAAGTGGTCGGCCAGGAGCGCCGCGTCGCGCTCGTCCGCGGCCTCCAGCCACTCGCCGGCGAGCAGGTGGCCGAGCGCGCGGTCCCCGTCCGTCAGCGTCGCGTACGCCGCCTCGCGCACGAGCGCGTGCCGGAACGCGTACTCGTCCTCGCCCCGGAACTTCCCCTCGCCCCGCCGCGCGATGAGCTCGCGATCGACCAGCACGGCGAGCCACCCGTCCACCTGCGGGGCCCGGCGCTCGCCGCCGAGCAGCGCCATCAGCCCCCCGCGCCAGAACTTCTGGCCGAAGACGCTCGCCGCCCGGAGGACCCGCCGCGCCTCGACGTCGAGCGACTCCAGGCGGGCCTGCACCATGGACAGCACGGTCTCGGGCAGCGCCTCGGTGCGCCCCGACGCCGCGGCGCGGATGAGCTCTTCCAGGTAGAACGCGTTGCCCCCGGCGCGCTCGCACAGCCGCGCGCAGAGGTCGGGCGTCACGGCGTCGCCGAGCACCTCGCGCACGAGGCGCTCGCTCCCCCGGCGCCCGATCTCGCGCAGCCGGATCTCCTGCACGCCGCGCGAGACCCACACCTTCGGGAAGACGGCCTCGACCTCAGGCCGCGCGAGCGCGAGCACCATGAGCGGCTGGTCCCGGAGGGCGAGCGCCGCGTCGATGAGCTTCACGGTGGGCACGTCGCCCCACTGCAGGTCCTCGAGCACGAGGAGCACCGGCTCGGCGCGGCACTCGGCGAGCACGAAGTCCTCCCAGGCGCGGCGGATCTGGTCGCCCATGAGCATCGGGTCGCTCCGCGCGGCGCGCAGCTCGACCCGCCCCTCGTCGGAGAAGCGGATCCGCGCCACCTCGCCGAGGAACTCGGTCACGCGGGCGAGGTCGCCGCCGCTGAGGGTGCGGCCGACGCGGGCGCGCAGGCGCTGCTCCTGGACCTCCTGCGGCTCGCCGCCGGAGAGCCCGGCCTCGCGGCGGAGCATCTGGCGCAGCATCCCGAACGGCGATCCGGCGCTCATCGGGTCGGCGTGGCCGAGCCAGACCTGCACGCGCTCCTCGCGCTCCTCGACGCGGCGGAGGAACTCGTAGCGCAGCCGGCTCTTGCCGAGCCCCGCGGGCGCGGTGATCACCACGGCGCGCGCGGTCGGCTCGGAGACGCACTCGTCGAGCACGGCGTCGAGGATGGCGAGCTCGTGGTCGCGCCCCACGAACGGCGTCGTCCGCCCGAGCAGCGTGCGCGCCGCCTCGACGAGGTCGCGCTCGGCGCGGAGCACGAGGCCTGTCGCGTCGCCGTCCACGTCGAAGCGCGCGTCGAGCAGGCCGGCCATCACCTCGTCGAGGCGGATGGAGCCGCCGTCGGCGCGGTCGAGCAGCCGCACGGCGCGGTCGATGGTGGGCCCCATCGGGAGCCGGTCGTCCGCGGAGCCGCGGCCGGCGACGAGGGCCATCTGCACGCCGGGCAGGAGGTCTCGCACCTCGATCGCGCACCGCGCCGCGCGCGCCGCCTGGTCGGTGATGAGGCCGCGCCCCTCGAGCGTGATGAGCAGGAGCCCGTCGGTCAACGTTGGCAGGGTCTGGAGGGTCCCGCCGAAGCGCGTGGCCACGCGCTTCACCTCGTCCTCCGGGACGGTGCGCGCGAGGGGCAGGGTCATCGGGAGGGTCATCGGCATGGTGGGCCCTTGCCACGACGGTGCTTCGGGCGGCCCCATGCGGGCGAGCATCAGGCAGAGCGTCCGCCGCTCGCCGGTGGTGAGCGCGCTCGCGCGCCGGCTCACGGGCGCCGGGGGGGAGCTGTGGATCTCGCCCACGCGGAGCAGCTCGAGGGCGACGGCGGCGCCGTTCGCGGGCCTCTGGTGCGGATCCTTGGTGAGCATGTGGGCGACGGCGGCGTCGACGCTCTCGGGGATGTCGGCGCGCATGTCGCGGAGGCGGGGTGCCTCGTCGAGCACGACGCGGAGGAGGGCGGCGTGGATGTCGTCTCCGACGAACGGCGGGCGTCCGGTGAGGCAGTGGAACAGGACGCAGCCGAGGGCGAACACGTCGGCCGGGGTCCCGACGGCGCGCTCGCCGCGCGCCTGCTCGGGCGCCATGTAGAACGGCGTGCCCATGACGACGCCGGTCATGGTGAGGGGCGCGAGCGACGTGAGGCGAGCGATGCCGAAGTCGAGGAGCTTGACCTGCTCGACGGCCTTGTCGACGAGGTAGAGGTTGCTCGGCTTGAGGTCGCGGTGGACGATGTTGTTGCGGTGGGCCTCGGCGAGGGCCTCGGCGATCCGGAGGCCGAGCGTGACGCTCTCGCTGACGGTGAGCCCGCGCCGGCGCAGCCGGTCGGCGAGGCTCTCGCCCTCGAGCCACTCCAGCGCGAGCCACGGCTCCCCGCTCTCGGTGGCGCCCTGCGCGATGTACCGGACGATGCCCGGGTGCCGCAGCTCGGCCAGGACCTGCGCCTCGCGGGCGAAGCGCTCGCCGTGCTCGAGGCCGCGGCCCGACATGACCTTGAGCGCGGCGGTCTCGCCGGTGTGCCTGTCGAGGGCGCGGTAGACGGAGCCCATCCCGCCCGACCCGGCGAGGCGCTCGATCAGAAAGCGGTCGGCGACGATGTCCCCGGGTTTCATCGGGACGGCGAGTATCACACGGAGCACACGCGAGGAGGCCAGATCCCGGCGCCGGGCGCTCGGTGAGGCCGCCGGAGACCTCGCCGCGCGGGCCCCGCGGGGAGCAGGGGGGCGGTGGAGCCGTGGGGAGGTGGGAGGACCGCCGCCAGGCTGCGGGGGATGGCACCACGTGTGTCCCGAGGTTCGGAGAAGGGCTCCGACGTGACACGACGTGTGTCCGAACGTTTACAGGAGACCCTGCGAAATGACACGACGTGTGCCCGAACGTTTACAGGAGACCCTGCGAAATGACACTACGTGTGCCCGAACGTTTACAGGAGACCCTGCGAAATGACACTACGTGACCACCGGTGCACACGGCTCGGGGTGCGCAGCGACCCCGAGGTGTTGCGGGGGCGGCTCGCGGGGGTCTGTCGCGCGAGCAGGGGGGTCTCTCGATTTCGCGCAGAGCGTGCGGCCGGGTCGCTGAGAGGGTCGTGAAGGAGAGATTCACCGCCAAGGCGCCATGGCGCAAAAAGGCGGGATGCGATGGGCGAGGACGAGATAGCCGCGGTCCTCGTGGAGGCGGCGGGATCATCGCTGCTAGGGCCGGCGAGCCCTCTGGCAAGCCCCCATTCTCTCTTTCTTGCGCCTTTGCGCCTTGGCGGTGAATCTCCCCTCTCTTTCTTGCGCCTTGGCGCCTTCGCGCCTTGGCGGTGAATCTCCCCTCTCTCTTCTTGCGCCTCTGCGCCTTCGCGCCTTGGCGTTCAACATGGCGCCGCACGCTCGCATGGCGTGGCGGAGGTGTGATAGGGTGCGCCCCATGTCAGCGCTTGTTCTTCCGACCGTCGAGACGCTCGTACCGTACGAAGGAGGAAAGCCGCTCGATGAGCTCGCGCGCGAGCTCGGCGTGACCGACGCCGTGAAGCTCGCCTCGAACGAGAACGCGCTCGGCCCGAGCCCGCGCGCCGTCGAGGCCGTGCGCCGGGAGCTCGCGAGCATGCATTTCTACCCGGACGGGGCGGCCTACCGGCTCCGCGAGCGGCTCGCGGCGGTCCACGGCGTCACCATGGGCGAGATCATCCAGGGCAACGGCTCCAACGAGCTGCTCGACCTCATCGTGCACGCCTTCGCGACGCCGGGGTCGCACATCGTCTTCGCCGACCCAGCCTTCATCGTCTACAAGCTCGCCGCGCTCGCCTACGGCGCCCCGTTCACGGCCGTGCCGCTGCGCGACCTGCGGCACGACCTCGAGGCCATGGCCGCGGCCGTCACGCCGCAGACACGGCTCCTGTTCGTCGCGAACCCGAACAACCCGACCGGCACGCACGTGGGCCGCGGCGCGGTCGAGCGCCTGCTCAGGGAGGTGCCGCCCGAGGTCATCATCGTCATGGACGAGGCGTACATCGAGTACGCCGACGCCGCGGATTTCCCGGACTCCATCCGACTCCGCGGGCTCCGCGAGCGGCTCATCGTCACGCGCACCTTCTCGAAGATCTACGGCCTCGCGGGCCTCCGCGTCGGCTACGCCGTCGGCCCGGCCCAGCTCATCGGCTACCTGAACCGGGTGCGCGCGCCGTTCAACGTCAGCGCGATCGCGCAGGCAGCCGCCCTCGCGGCGCTCGACGACACCGAGCACGTCGAGAAGAGCCGCGCGCTCAACCTCCGCGAGCGCGACCGGCTCACGCGCGAGCTCACCCGGCTCGGGCTGTCGGTGGCGCCGAGCCAGGCGAACTTCGTGCTCGTCGACGTCGGGCGGCCGGCGCGCGCCGTCTACGACGCCCTGCTCCGGAAGGGCGTCATCGTGCGGCCGTTCGGCAACCTGCCGACCAGCCTGCGCGTCACCATCGGCACCGAGCGCGAGAACCAGCGCTTCCTCGACAGCCTGTCAGACGTGCTGGCGAGCTGACCCGGCCCGCGCACCGCCCGGGCGCTGGATCACCTTGGCCGCCCGCTCGACCGCGGTCGAGGGCCCCACGGCTACCCGCGCTTCGCCTCCGGCCCTGCATGGCGCGCCGCCGCGCGCACCATGCCGCCGAGGCTCAGCGGCACGAGCGTGATCAGCCCGCGCCCCTCCGCCGGGCCGGAGTGCGCCGACACGAAGCAACGGACCGATGGGTTCTCGTAGAGGTGCAGAAAGTCGCAGCCGTCGGCCGGCTCGCTCGCCCGCTGCCCGGCCTCGAAGACGAACGGGCTGCCCTGCTCGCTCGCCCCGAGCTCGAACGAGGCGGCGAGCCCGGACATGAGCGCGTCGGCGCCCGCCGCCCGGCTCTCGGCCGGGCTCGTGTGTGTGATGTCGACGAACCGCGAGAACAGGGCGTAGCTCGACGGGTGCGCCAGCGAGCACAGGCAATAGACGGGTCGACCCGGGTGGGCGAGCATGTACCGGATCAGGCGCTCCAGGACGAGGCGCAGGGCGACATCGCCGCCGGGGCGCTGGCCGAGCGCGCCGGACTCGCCGCGGAAGATCGCTATCCGCGCGCCGGAGGACTCCCGCTCGAGGATCTCCATCGCGAAATAGCCGACGATCTGCCCGCCCGCGCTCCGGCGGAGCATGACCGCGCCGTGCTCCGTACCGGCCTCGATGACGTGGCTGGCGAAGCTCCGCTTCCGCTGCGAGCCCTCGAAGATCCGGCGGCGGAGGCCATAGAGCTCGTCGAGGAGGATCTGCTTTTCATCCGGCGTCCTCTCGCGCGGAACAACGACCTCGATGAAGGCCTGCTCTCTCATCGAGCTCTCCATGCCTGCCCGTCCTGTCGGCCGCTCGACTGCACGGGATCTGCATCAGCAATGGCGGTGCCAGCGGTGGGAAACGCGGCGAAGACCCCGCGTTCGTGCCCTCGACGGCCAGGCCTCGCCGCCGGCGCCCGCGCCGCGCGGCCTGGCCCCGGTCGAGCGGCGCCGCGGTCCCGACGGTGATGGGGGGCACGGCCGCTCCGGCCGGATCGCGCAGCGGGTGCGGCCGGGAGGCATCAGAGCGGCAGACCTCAGGAGAGCCGGGCGAGCCGCGCGTCGAGCGACGCACGCGCGCTCACTCCTCGGACGGGGCGAGGCGCGTCCCCGGCGCGAAGCGGATCGGCAGGCGGGTCGGGCCGAGCACGTGGATCGCCCGGCGCGGCTCCCACGGCGCGTCGCTCGCGAGCTCGAGGTCCGTGAGCCGCGCGACGAGATCCGACAGCGCGATCCTGGCCTCGAGGCGCGAGAGCGGGGCCCCGAGGCAGAAGTGGATCCCGTGCCCGAACGCGAGGTGCGGGTTGGGATCGCGCGCGAGCTCGAAGCGGCCAGGATCGCGAAAATGCTCTGGATCTCGGTTTGCCGAGCCGATCATCGCCAGCACCGGCTTGCCGGCCGGGATCACCTGGCCGTGCATCGGGACATCGCGCTTCGTCACGCGGAACATCACCTGGACCGGCGAGCGGTAGCGCAGGACCTCCTCGATCGCGGAGGGCAGGAGATCGGGCTCGGCACGGAGGCGGGCGAGCTCGGTCCTGTGCTCGAGGAAGCACAGGATGGCATTGCTGAGCAGGTTCGTTGTCGTCTCGTGGCCGGCCACGAGGAGGAGCTGGAAGAAGCCCAGGATCTCGTCCTCGTTCAGCCGTTCTCCGTCCACCTCGGCGTCGATGAGCCGGGTCAGGAGATCGTCCTGCGGCGCCGCCCGCCGCTGCGCGAGCAGGCCCCTCAGGTAGGCCTGCATCTCGGCGGTCACCGTGGCGAACTCGGCGATCGCCCGGGCCGCCTCCTCGCTGCCCGAGACCGTGGTGCCGAGGTCCAGGATCACGTCGCTCCAGCGCTTGAACCGCGGCTGGTCCTCGATCGGCGCGCCGAGCATCTCGGCGATGACGAGCAGGGGGAGCGGGACCGTGTAGTCCTCGACAAGGTCCATCTCGCCACGCTCGATCGAGCGGTCCAGGAGCCCGCGCGACAGCTGGCGGATGCGCGGCTCGAGCGCCGCCACGGCCCGCGGGGTGAAGGCCCGCTGGAGGATCGCGCGCAGCTTGGTGTGGCGCGGCGGGTCCGAGAAGATGAGCCACTCGGAGGTCCTGTTGCCCGGCGGCGACACGACGGAGCTGAACGCTTCATGATCGTGGAGCGCCCGCTTCACCCCTTCGTAGTCGAAGATCATCCACGCATCGGAGGGCGGATAGTGGAGCACCGGAGAGCCGCTCCGGAGCTGGTCGTACAGGGGGTAAGGGTTTCGTCGCATCTCGTCCGAGAACAGGTTCATCTCTAACGACCTCCTTCGCGCGCCAGGGTAGGATTCCGGGCCGTGGGCCGCTTGAACGAAACCCGGATCGGCGCCGTGATCGCGGAGGCCTTCGCGGTGCGCGCCTCGACGGCGATGGCGTCGACGCTCCACGCCGAGCACGGCGCGGCGGTCCTGGTCGGGCTGGAGAGCGACGTGACGGTGACCGTGCCCGAGCCGGGCGGCGCGGTCGTGCGCGGGCGCGTGGTCGTGGTGCCGCCGGATCGGTGGCACGCCGCCTCGAGCCCCGGGCCCACGATCGGGCTCCTGGTCGATCCCGAGGAGATGCCGCGCGTGGCGAGCTACGCGCGCCTGCGCGGCGGGGCCTGCCCGCTCGAGGGCCGCCTCCTCGCGCGCGTCGAGGCGGCCGTGGCGGCGCACCGCGCGTCGCTGTCGCGCCCCGACGTCCTCGATGGCCTCGCGCGGGAGATCGCGGCCTGGCTCGCGCGGGAGTCGCCGCCCCGCGCCCCGGACGGCCGCGTGGCCCGCGTCCTCGAGGCGCTGCGCGATCCGGCCGCGGACAGGCGCCTCGCGCTCGCGCGCGCCGGGATCTCCGAGGCGCACCTGCAGGCGCTGTTCGTGCGCGACGTGGGGCTGCCGATCCGCACGTTCCAGCTCTGGCGCCGGCTCCTCGTCGCGCTGGCGGCGTTCGCGCGCCTCGACGCCACGGGCGCCGCCCACACGGCAGGGTTCGCCGACCTGGCGCACTTCTCGCGGACCTGCCGCCGCATGCTCGGCTACTCCCCGACCGAGCTGCGCAGCGGGCTGATGGAGTAGCCGGCGCGGCCGACAGCCGCGGCCGCGGCCGGCGGTCGCCGCGATTGACGTGGTGCCGGCCAGCCGGCAGCGTGTCGGCCTGCCGAGGAGATGACGTGATGACGATGGATATCGCCGCGCTGCGCCGCGACACCCCGGGCTGCGCCGGCGTCCTGCACTTCAACAACGCGGGGTCGTCGCTGCCTCCGGCGGTCGTTGTCGACACGGTGGTCGAGCACCTGCGGCGCGAGGCGGCGATCGGCGGCTACGAGGCGGAGGCGGAGGCGGAGGCGGGCGAGCGGCTCGAGGCGGTCTACGGCGCGATCGCGCGGCTCATCGGCGCGGCGCCGGACGAGATCGCGCTTGTCGAGAACGCCACGCGGGCCTGGGACATGGCGTTCTACTCCCTCCGCTTCGGCCCGGGCGATCGCATCCTGACCGCGCGGGCCGAGTACGCCTCGAACTACATCGCGTTCCTGCAGGTCGCGCGGCGCACGGGCGCCGAGATCGTCCCGATCCCGAGCGACGAGCGCGGCGCGGTCTCGCTGTCCGCGCTCGATCGCCTGCTCGACGAGCGGGTCAAGCTGATCGCGATCACCCACGTCCCCACGAACGGCGGGCTGGTCAACCCGGCGGAGGCGATCGGCGGCCGCGCCAGGGCGGCGGGCGTGCCGTTCCTGCTCGATGCCTGCCAGTCGGTGGGGCAGCTGCCGATCGACGTCGAGGCGATCGGCTGCGATCTCCTGTCGGCGACGGGGCGCAAGTACCTGCGCGGGCCGCGCGGCACCGGCTTTCTCTATGTCCGGCGCGCGCTGCTGGACCGGCTGGAGCCGCCGTTCCTCGACCTCCACGCGGCCCGCTGGACCGCGCCGGACCGCTACGAGCTGCGGCCCGACGCCCGGCGCTTCGAGAGCTGGGAGAGCTACGTCGCCGGCCGGCTCGGGCTCGGCGCAGCCGCCGAGTACGCGCTCCGGCTGGGCCTGCCCGCGATCCGCGACAGGGTCTCTCTGCTGGCCGAGCGCCTGCGCGCGCGGCTGGCCGAGCTCCCCGGGGTCGCCGTGCGCGACCTCGGCGAGCAGCGCTGCGGCATCGTGACCTTCACCCGGGACGGCGAGGACGCCGCGGCCGTCAAGGCCCGGCTCGGCGCCCAGGCGATCCACGTCAGCGTGTCGACCGCCTCGGGGACGCTGCTCGACTTCGAGGCGCGCGGGATTCCCGATCTGGTGCGCGCCTCGGTCCACTATTACAACGACGAGGCCGAGATCGACCGCTTCGTCGCCGCGCTCGCCGCGACCTGAGGGAGCTCGCCGCCCGTCCGCGCGGCGCCTCGCGTCCGCTTCGTGCTCGGCGATCCCGGCGTGTGCGGGCCAGGCGAACATCGCGCAATGCGAACGCTCGTGAGTTCTTGGGTCACGACACTTCTGGTTGGCGCGACTGGCCTGCTCGCCGCGTGCGGCTCTGTCGCTGCGGAAAAGGAGCCCGCCGGCCCGGGCGGCGCCGGCGACGAGGCTGGCTCGGGCGGCGCCGGCTCGGGGTGAACGAGCCCGGCCCGCGGTCGGCGCGGCCGGCGGCTCAGCCGGCGTTCGACGGCCCGCCGCCGAGCACCTCCGCCAGGGCCGCGAGGACGCCGTCCAGCCGCGGCGCCGCGCCGCGGAGCGCGCGCAGGAAGCTCACCAGATCGGGCGCGAGCAAGCGCGTCGGAGAGCCATAGTCACCGTCGGACAGGTAGATCTCCGCTGTTCCCACGCGGACCGCGAGATACATGGCCACGGTCCACTTGACCTCGACGCCGCGGTCGGACTCCGTGCACAGGAGGTGCCCTGGCAGCTGGGCGAGCTTGAGGAGCTGCATCTCTCCCATCGGGCTCGACGAGCTCGATTTGCGGATGACGATCACCGAGTCGAGCGGCGACACGAGGACGAGCGCCGCCGACGGGAACACAGCGGGCCACGGCACGCGGGAAGGCGCAGAGGCCGGCTCGACCAGGGCGAGGCCGTCGAGGGAGGCATAGAGCGCCTCGATCTGCGGGTGAAGCGCCCCGTGCAGCGCCTCGACCTCGGCCACCTCGCGCCGGCGATCCGCAGAGGGGGGCTTCACCGCGACGGACCAGCCGGCGCGCGGCGCGGAGGAGGCGGCGCTCCCCCGCGCCAGGGCGCCGCGGAGCGTGTCGCCGAGCCCGTCGTCCGCGGGCGCCGCGTCCGGCTCGCCCGCGCCCGGCGCGGCGCGGCGCGGGTCGAGGCAAGCGGCGATGAGCTGCGCGAGCGCCTCGTCGACGGCCGGGTCGGCGCGGAGGGGGCCGCGGTCGAGGAACGGCGCGTAGCGGAGCGCGGCGGCGATGCGGGCGACCTCCTTGCGGCCGCGCGCGCCGTAGCGCCGCTCGAAGTGCGCGCGCCAGGCCTGCACCGCCTCCGAGAGCGCCGGGAGCGCCGCGCGCACGAGCGCGTCGACGTGCTCGCCGGAGAGGACCATGCCGAACAGCATGCCGCCGCCGCGCTCGACCGCGATGAGGCCCGTCAGCACCGAGGTGAAGCTCGCCTGCGCTTCGGTGAACGAGAGCGCGTCGTCCGGCTGGTGGCGCGCGAGCGCCTGGTCAAACCACGCGAGCATGCGTGCCGCACCGTCCATGGTGCCCGGCATCCTACGCCCTGACGGGGGAGCCGGCCCAGGCCTGGCCGCGCGACCGCCTCGCGGGCTCAGCCGTCGGCGGCAGCGACGCCCGAATCGTCCCGCCACATTTCATTCCTCGACCTGCGACGTCGGCGCTCGCCACACCTTCCGTCAGCGAGGGCGCCGGCGTAGGCTCTGGGACGATGGTTGCTCCCACGGCGGTCGTGTTCGATCTCGACGGCACGCTGATCGACAGCCGAGGCGACATCGTGGCGGCGGTGAACCATGCGCTGGAGGCGACCGGGCGGGCCCCGCTGCCGGCGCAGGTGATCGTCCAGTACGTGGGCGACGGCGCCCGCGCGCTGTGCGCGCGCGCCGCCAAGCTCCCCGAGTCGTCCGAGGACGTGGAGGAGGTCCTCCGGCACTTTCTCACGTACTACGAGCAGCACCCGCTCGACTTCACCCGCTGGATGCCGGGCGCGCAGGACGTGATCGAGAGGCTCGCGGACGTGGGCGATCTGTCGATCTGCGTCTGCACGAACAAGCCGCGCTCGACAACCGACGCGGTGCTCGCCGCGCTCGGGGTCGGCGCGCGCTTCCACGCCGTGGTCGCCGGCGGCGACGTCGCCGACAAGAAGCCGTCGCCCGCGCCGCTGCTCTACCTCGCACAGCTCCTCAACATCCAGCCGCGCAGGCTGGTGATGGTCGGCGACGGCCCCCAGGACATCGAGTGCGCGCGCCGCGCAGGCGCGCGGTCGATCGCCGTCCTGGGCGGCTTCGCCTCGGAGCAGGAGATCCTCGACGCCCGTCCGGACGTGCTCCTCCGCACCCTGGACGAGCTCTGGGACGTCCTCCGCCGCTGGCGCCAGGCGACCGCCAGGATCTCCGCCACCCGCTAGCGCCGCACGCGCGGTCAGCCCCCACACAGCCGGGCGCACGGTCCGCCTTCACGCGGTCAGGCTTCACGCGCTCAGGCCTCGCAGCGCTCAGGCCTCGCAGCGGTCAACCTTCGCACAGTCAGCCGTCGCACAGTCAGCCGTCGCACAGTCAGCCTTCGCGCACGGCCGGCCCGCGCCCCGCCCGCGCCCGGCCCTCAGGCCGCGACGCCCTCGGCGATCTCCCGGCCGAACGCGGTCGCGTTGAGGATCGCGCGCAGCCGCACGCGCGCCCGGTGGAGCCGCGAGCGCACCGCGCTCTCGCTCACCGCGAGCTTCTGCGCGATCTCCTGCAGGCCGAGATCCTCGTGGTAGTGCGCGAGCACCACGTCGCGGTAGTCCTCCGGCAGCTCGCACAGCGCCTCGCGGACGCACGCCTCCCGCTCCGCCGCCGACGCGGCGTCGTCCTCGCCGATCGTGCTGCGCATCGTCGGGAGCAGACCGAGCTCCTCGAAGTCGAGCCCCTCGACGATGCGCGCGCGCTGCCGCCGCTGCGACCGCATCAGCATGAGCGCCTCGTTCGCCGTCACCCGGAACAGCCACGTCGTGAAGCTCGAGTCGCCGCGGAACGAGCGGATCGTCCGCACCACCTGCAGCAGCGTCGACTGCACGAGGTCGAGCCGGTCCTCGTCGGACACGGGGTAGCGCGCGAGCTGCCGCTCCACGTGCGGGCGGATGAGCCGCGTGAGCTCGTCGAGCGACTCCCGGTCCCCCTCTTTCGCCCTGCAGATCACCTCGGCCAGCGGGCCCGCGCTCGCGGCCCGGGACGCCGGGCGCGGCCCGACCGCGCCGGACGGGGTGAGACGGCACGGCGCCAGAGGAGTCTCGGGCCTCGTGCTGGCGCTCGGAACATCGGTCGGAACGGCGGTCAGAGCCATGAGCCATCTCTCCGTCGAGGGCGCCGCGTGCGCTTCCGGCCCACGGGCCCGGTGGTGCGCTCCGATCAGCAAACGGCTTGCCACGGCAAGCTCAACGGACGTGCGCGCCGCGTGCGCACCGCGTGCTCAGCCGGTATAAGCGGGGCCACGATGTCCAGCGACGCTCCGCGATGGGAAGCCCCCGAGGGGGAAGACCGCCACGCTCCGACGCCCGAAGTGGACCGGCCAGCGCCGTCCGTCTCCGCGCCGCCGCGCGCGCTGGCGCACCCGCTGCCCGCCGGCATGCGCGATCTCCTCCCGGAGGAGGCGCAGCGCCGCCGCGCGCTCGCCAGGCGCGTGCTCGATCACTTCGTCCTGTACGGCTACGAGCCGGTCTCGCTGCCGGCGTTCGAGTTCGCCGAGGTGCTCGAGCGCGGGCTCGGCACCCTCGAGGCCGCGGACGTGCTGCGCTTCATCGAGCCCGAGTCGGGCGAGGTCGCCGCGCTCCGCCCGGACATGACCCCGCAGATCGCCCGGCTCGTGGCCACGCGCCTCGCCGACGCGCCCCGCCCGATCCGCCTCTGTTACGAGGGCACCGTCCTGCGGCGACGCCAGGGCCGGGCGCGGCGCCACCGGCAGATCCCGCAGGCCGGCGTCGAGCTGTACGGCGTGAGCACGCTCGGCGGCGACCTGGAGATCCTCCGCCTGGCCGCCTCCGCGGTGCGGGAGGCCGGCCTCGAGCACTTCGTGGTGGACCTCGGGCACGCGATGATCGCGCGCGCGCTGCTCGACGCGGTCCCGGCGGGGCTCGCGGCCGAGCTCTCGGAGGTGCTCGAGCTGAAGGACGCGTCGCGCCTCGCCGCCGTGCTCGCCAGCCCGCGGGCGACCGACGTTCCGCGCCGCATCGTCGCGGCGATCGCCGCGCTCCCCGACCTCGCGGGCGGCGGCGAGGCCGACCCGGACGGCGCCGTGGTCTTCCACCGGGCCGCGGGCCTGCTCGCCGGCACGCCCGCCGAGGCGCCGCTCGCCGAGCTGCGCGCGCTCTGGGACGCGGCGAGGAAGAGCCCCGAGCTCGGCCCGGCGCTCCGGGTCGACCTCGGCGAGCTCCGCGGCCTCGCCTACTACACGGGTGCAATTTTCCATGTGCTCGCCGACGGCCCCGGGGAGCCGATCGTGGCGGGCGGGCGCTACGACAGGCTGCTCTCCCGGTTCGGCCTGCCGATGCCGGCCGTCGGCTTCGCCTTGAACCTCGACGCGGTGGCCTGGGCGCGCGACGTCGCGGGGGCGGCGGACGAGCCGGCGCTGCGGGTGCTCCTTTCGGTGCCGCCGGAGCGCGCCGAGCCGCTCGCGGCGGCGCTGCGGGGGCTCGCCGTCCCGGTCGTGGTGCACGCTGAGGACCAGGATCCGGAGGGGTATGCGCTGTCCTGGCGGTTCTCTCACCTCGTGCGCGAGCGGGACGGGGCGCTCGTTGTCGAGGCGGCGCCGCGCGGCGGGGCGTCCGAGGCCGGCGTGGTCCCGGCGGGCCTCGACGACGCCGCGGCGGCCCGGGCGATCGTGCTGAAGACGGGGGCGCCGCGTCGGGGCGGCAAGTAGACGCTCGCTCGGCAAGCGAGCCTGGGGTAAAGGCGGACGTGGACCCGGACGGAGCCGCTCGGAGGTACGAGCGGGCCGATGACGGGCCAGGTGATCCGGGAGGAGCTTCGGAATGACCGCGATCGTGATCGTCGGCGCGCAGTGGGGCGACGAGGGCAAGGGCAAAGTCGTCGACCTTTACACGGAGAGCGCCGACCTCGTGGTGCGCTACGCCGGCGGGCCCAACGCCGGACACACGCTGGTGGTGGGCGGGGAGAAGCTGATCGTTCGGCTCATCCCGAGCGGCATCCTGCGCGCGAACGCCCGGTGCGTGATGGCGCAGGGCATGGTGGTCGACCCGGGGGTGCTGGTCTCCGAGATCGACGCGGTCGAGGCGCGGGGCTGCTCGACGCAGGGGCGGCTGTTCGTCTCGGATCGCGCGCACCTGATCCTGCCGTACCACCCGCTCGTCGACTCGCTCCGCGAGGCGGCGGCGGCGGACGGCGCGCGGCTCGGGACGACGAAGCGCGGCATCGGCCCGTGCTACGAGGACAAGGCGTCCCGGCGCGGGGCGCGGCTCGGCGACCTGCGCGACATGAAGCGGCTGGCGCAGCTCGTCTCGCGCTCGATCGAGGCGTGGACGCCGACCTTGCGTGCGCTCGGCGGCGAGCCGCCGTCGCTCGACGCGATCCTCGAGGAGCTCACGCCGCTGGCGAAGCGCATCACGCCGCTGCTCGCCGACACGTCGCAGCTCATCGACGGGGCGCTCCGCCGCGGCGAGCGGGTGCTGCTGGAGGGGGCGCAGGGGACGCTGCTCGACATCGATCACGGCACGTTCCCGTTCGTCACGTCGTCGTCGGCGATCGCCGGGGGCGCGTGCGTGGGCGCCGGGGTCGGCCCGACGCGCATCCGCCGGGTGCTCGGCCTGGCGAAGGCGTACTGCACGCGCGTGGGCGAGGGCCCGTTCCCGACGGAGCTCGGCGGCGCGCTGGGCGAGCGGCTGCGGTCGGTCGGCGGGGAGTACGGCTCGGTGACCGGTCGCCCGCGGCGGACCGGCTGGCTCGACCTGCCGGCGCTGCGCTACGCGGCGCGGGTGAACGGCCTGGACGGGATCGCGCTCACGAAGCTCGACGTGCTGACGGGCATGCCGGAGCTCAAGGTGTGCGTCGCGTACGACACGCCGTCGGGGCGGACGCGGGAGTTCCCGATCGACGACATCGCGACGGCGAAGCCGGTGCTCGAGCCGGTGACCGAGTGGAGCGAGTCGATCGACGCCGCCCGCTCGATGACCGAGCTGCCGGCGGCGGCGCGGCAGTACGTGGAGCTGGTCGAGAGGGAGACGGGGGTGCCGGTCGACGTGGTGTCGGTCGGCGCGGACCGCGAGGCGACCATCGTGCGGCGCAACGCGTTCGCGTGATGCGGCAGGGCTGAGGGCGCGCCGCCTGCGCGGGCGCGCCCCGCCGGGAAGTCCGTCGCCGGGGGCGGCGCGGGCGGGTGTGTGGGGCCCCCGCGGGCGCGCGGCCGGCGTTCGTGCGTCGGTGACGGCTTAACGCAGCCGCAGCCCGTGGTAGCTCATTCCTGGTCGGAGGGGTTGGAGGAGGGGGCTACGTTGAAGAGGTAGGGGCCTGCTTCTCCCAGTCGAGTATCAAGCTCCGAGCGATGGCCCGTCCATTGGCCAGATGATAGGCGACCCATGCATCGAGGCCGTCGGCAGTCCTCTCATCGGGATCTAGCCAGATCGTCATGGCGGGCAGCGCATCGACCATGCGCCATACGGCTCCGCGACCGGAAAGGACTGCTGACCGAGCTGCCGGCGCGGCGCGGCAGCGTGTGCAGCTGGTCGAGAAGGAGACGGGCGTGCCGGTCGACGTGATCTCGGTCGGCGAGGGTCGCGACCCGCCCCTCCTGCGGCGCAATGCGTTCACGTAGCAGCGCGCTACGGCATCTCGGTCCGGGACAGGCGCGGCGGATCGCGGGCTAACGGGAGCGCCGGCTCACCGACGTTATCCGCCGCCCGGCGTGCGGCTACCGCCCTGGGTGCCGCTGCCGCCGTGGGTGCCGCTGCCGCCGTGGGTGCCGCTGCCGCCGTGGGTGCCGCTGCCGCCGTGGGTGCCGCTGCCGTCGTAGGTACCGCTGCCCGGTGTACGGGAGCCGCCACCCTGGGTGCCCGTGCCGCCCGGCGTTCCGGTTCCGCCCGGCGTGCCTCCGGTCGTCCCACCCGGCGTGGCGCCGGTTCCGCCCGGCGTGCCTCCGGTCGTCCCGCCCGGCGTGCCGGTTCCGCTGCCCCACTCGTGCGTGCCGCCCTGGGTGCCTGCACCGCCCCGGGCGCCTCCCTCCGGCGCTCCCATCTCTCCTTCAGGCGTCGTCTCCGTGCCGGGAGCTCCGCTCTCGGGTGCTCCCATTCCTTCGGTGCCGCCGGGCGTCTCTCCGCCCGTCTGCCCGGCCCCCGGCGAGGTCGATTGTCCGCCACGATGGCTGCCTCCGCAGGCCATGAGCGGCAGCGCGGCCATGACTACCAGAAACATGCTTCGCATGATGTGTCCCCCAGGTCGTCTGCGTTTGCGGCCCGTGCCGAGCCGCCGTCGTTGCGGACGCGTCCATGCGCGCGAGGGCCACCCAAGGGCCCGGCCGCGTAGCGTCCCACGCTCGACATGCTGGAGCCGGATCCTGCCGTCGGGATCGAGACACGGCCGGAACGGCGCATCGGGCCACGCCCGATCGAGCACCGCTGCGCGCTCGAGACGCAGACTGGCCCCCGGACGCCGGCCGGCGTGAGCGGGCGCGCTCGACGGCAGGCGCTGGCCCGCGCACGGAACGGAGCGGGCGAGTCGATGCCCGCGCGGCGCAAACCGCCCTCACGGCTGGACGCGGCTTGCCCGGCGCTTGCATGAAGCCAGGACCACCTGTGACCGCAAAGCACGCCGCGCCCGCGCGCGGCCGCTCGCCGCGCGGCGCAACGTCGCAACGCGGCGCAGAGGAGGGGGTGAGGCATGCGCGAAAAGTTCCGGAATACGGTCGTCGTGATCACGGGCGCATCGAGCGGCATCGGCCGCGCAACAGCGCTGGAGTTCGCCAGGCGCGGAGCCGCGGTGACGCTGGCCGCCAGGCGAGAGCAGCCGCTGCGCGAGCTCGCCGCCGAGTGCGAGCAGGCCGGGGGCAAGGCCCTCGTCGTTGTCGCCGATGTGACGAGCGAGGCCGCCGTCCAGGAGATCGCGCGGCGCACCACCGAGGCGTTCGGCCGGATCGACGTGTGGGTCAACAACGCGGCGGTGACGCTCTTCGGGCTGTTCGAACAGACCCCCTCCGAGCCCTACCGGCGCGTCATCGAGACCAACCTGTTCGGCACCATCCACGGCGCCCGCGCCGCCCTGGCCCAGTTCCGGCGGCAGGGCAGCGGCGTGCTCATCAATGTCGGCTCGATGGTGTCGAGGCTCTCCGAGCCTTACGTCAGCGCCTACGTCGCCTCGAAGCACGCGATCCGCGGCCTCTCCCAGAGCCTGAGGCAGGAGCTCGAGGTGCTCCGTGCCCGCGATATCCACGTCTCCACCGTCCTGCCCGCGACCATCGACACACCGTTCTTCCAGCACGCGGGCAACTACACGGGGCGCACGCCGATAGCCATGCCCCCGGTGTACCCGCCGGAGCGCGTGGCGCGCGCCATCGTGCGTACGGCACGGACACCCCGGCGGGAGGTCTTCGTGGGCAGCACGGCCCGGCAGCTGGCCTTGCTGTCCCTCGTGGCGCCGGACCTCGCCGAGCGCCTGCTCGCGCGGAGCGTCGACCGGCTGCACCTGAAGCACGACCGCGCGGCCTACGCGACGAACGGCAACCTGTTCACGCCGCTGCCGGAAGGGACCACCGTGAGCGGCGGATGGAAGCCGCGCGGGAAGAAGCGGCTCCTGCGCGCCGCGATCGTCGGCCTCTCGGCCCTCGTGCCCGCCGTGCTAGGCCTCCTGTGGCTCCGCCCGAGGCTGATCCTGTCGAGGTGACGGCGCCCCCGCCTCCTGGACCCATGAGCCGCCTGTCGCGAAGCGACACACGCTGGTGTGTCAGCCGCGGGCGACACCCGCAGCTGGGCTCGCACAGGCCACGAAATCGGCGCTGGCCTCGGTTGCGGAGCGGGGCGCCGGCTCTAGGGTGCGTCGGAGGAGACATGTCCGAGGAACAAACAGGGCAGTACGAACAGGCACCTCCTGGCGCGATCCGAACGACACAACGACACAATCGACCAACCGTTGAGGGCAGCATGAGGGAACGAAAGAAGCTTGCAGGCAAACGCATCGCGGCGCTCGTGGCGGACGGGTTCGAGCAGATCGAGCTGACCGTGCCGATGAAGGCGCTCCGCGCCGCGGGCGCGACGGTGGACATCGTCTCGCTCCGTCACGGCAAGATCCGCGGGATGAACCTCCACGAGCTCGGCGCGAGGGTGCGCGTGGACCGGACGCTCGCCGAGGCCGATCCGGCCGAGTACGACGGGCTGCTCCTGCCGGGAGGGTTCATCAACCCGGATCTCCTCCGGCAGAGCGAGGAGGCGCGCCGGTTCGTGCGCGCGTTCGACGACCTCCGGAAGCCGATCGCGACGATCTGCCATGGCCCCTGGGTGCTCGCGTCGGCGGAGCTCGTGAGCGGACGGCAGCTCGCGTCCTGGCCCGGCATCCGCGACGACATCGTGCACGCGGGCGGCGTCTGGCGCGACGAGGAGGTGGTGCGCGACGGCAACTGGCTGTCGAGCCGCGGGCCGCAGGATCTGCCCGCGTTCGTGCGCGAGATGCTCGATCTGTTCGCCGAGACCTCGCCCATCCACGCCGCCGCGTCGCCGCTGGCCGCCGAGTCGTCGCCGGCGCGCACGTCGCCCCCGCTCGCGGCGCTCGGCGCCACGGCGTTCCTGCCGGCGCCTTCCAGGGCGCGGAAGCTCCTGAGCGGCGCGGCCACGCTCGCGGTGGGCGGGCTGGCCGTGTTCGCGCTGCGCCGGGTGCTCCCGTGACGTGAAGCTCGGACATCGACCCGCCCCGCCCGACGAACGCCCTCTCCGGGGGCCTACCGTCGGCCCACCATTGAATGGCCTGGCTCATCCGAATCGCGGGAAGAGGCCAGGGCCGTGCTTCCTGGCAGTCGCGAGCGGCGCCTCCCGGACGCGATCGGCGAACAGGATGTGATTCGCTGCTTCACGCCCCGTCGATACAGCCCTCTCCAGGAGGGCGGACGGGTACCTCGTGTGAACCCAGTCGCCGGCGAGCGCGAGGTTTCGCACGCCGGCGAGGAGCGCAAAATCGCTGGTCGGGCGCTGCTTTCCCTGCCCCACCTCGAGCGAGGTGAAGTTCTGGAACGCGCCCAGCGAGAAGTCGAGCGCGCGCGCTCCGCGGAGCTCGGGGAGGACATCCTCCACCTCGCCGCGGATGGACTCGTAAATGACATCGGCGCCGAGGCCGCCGAGCCATGGAGTGTTGTAGAGGTGGAGCTCGACGACGGAGCCGCCTCGCTCGCGGGCCCACGCGGCCGATTGCTCCTCCAGCATGCTGAAGATCGCGATCAGGTTGATGGGGCGGTGCTGCGGCGTCTCGATCACGGCCTCGACCCGACGCCGGCGGATGGGCTTGTCGAACCAGCCGCGGAGCACGTGGTACGCGGGCGCGACGGCGAGCCGGTCAAGGCGGGCGCGGAGGGCGGTGAGCGCCGCCGCGCTCGCAGCGTCGAAGGGCACGGACCCAGCGAGGATCCGGTGGAGGCCTCCGACGTCGGACGCGAGCACGACCGCGTCGTAGCGCCCCGGCGAGCCGACCTCGCCGACAGCGCGGCCCGCTTCGAGGCGCAGCCCGGCCACGGGGGCGCTCACCTCCACGCAAGCTCCCAGCGAGCGGAGCCGCGCGCCCCACGGATCGATGAGCGCCGTGCCGTGATCGACGGTCGCGACCGAACGCCGGAACGCCTTCGGATGGCCGAGGAAGAAGAGGTGCATGTAGAGCAGCATCTCGGCCGCGCTGATCCTCGCCGGATCGTTCAGCGTCACGGACGCGACAGGGCCCATGACGATGTCCCAGAACCTGCGGTTCACCCGGGTGCGCCTCCCCCACGCGTCAAACGTCTCGTCATCGAACCGGCGGTAGTTCAGGTCGTGGTTGTACCCGACCAGCTCGCCGAGCGCGCCCCGCGCGCCGGCCACGTCGAGGACGCTCAGGTTCGGCGATTCCCTTACGACATTGAGGACGTTGAAGGGATACGGCCCGACGCTGCGGACGATCTCCGGCTTGTACGTCTTGAACTGGTAGTAGACCTCCACGAGCGGACGGAAATAGCGCTCGCGACCGAGGCGCCGGATGATGTCGAAGGAATTGTAATACTGCCAGAACCACATGTGGAGTCCGTGCTCCACGCGAAACGCGCCCGTGCGCAGCCGCTCGTCGCGCGTGTGCAGCCGGCCGCCCAGGACAGCCGCGGCCTCTTTCAGCGTCACCTGATACCCACGCTCGGCGAGCTCCAGCGCGGCCGATAGCCCGGCGACGCCTCCGCCGATCACGAGCACGCGCCGGGCTGCCCCGTCCGGCAGCCGATCCGCATCGCAGGGATTGCGCGGGCCGATTGTGTCAGGAGCGGAGGGTTGGTCCGGGATCATGTTCCAGCCGATCATGCGGGCGCCTCGCAAGCGCGATGCCCGCATGACGGGTGCTCGACGGGCGACTTCGTCACCAGGCGCGCGCGGCCCCGGGCGCCGGCGAGCGCGGCCGACCGGAGGGCGACGACGCCGTCGTGTGCAGCAGGCGCACGGGCACGGCGCGCCGCCGGGCCGCGCCCACCCCCGCGGCCCTCCAGGCCCCGTGAAGGCCCTCGCCTGGACGTATTCCCGGGACGAGCGCGGCTGCTCAGCCTGCGCCGAACAGCTCACCCTCTGTGTGTCGCTCAACAGATCGACCGGAAGGTACCCGGACGAGGCACGCCGGGAGAAGTTCGCTTCTTCCTTCACGGAATCGACTATTATGTCCATTCCTATGGCCCAGAGCAGCTACGTGTTTGCGGGTTCGGAGCGTGCGCGAGAGCTGGAGCGCCTGCGGCGGATCGAGGGGTTCTTCGACCCCGGCAGCTGGCGCCTGCTCAAGGCGTCCGGGATGGGCCCCGGCTGGAGCTGCCTCGAGGTGGGAGCCGGCGCCGGGTCGATCGCCTCCTGGATGACCGAGCGCGTCGGCCACGAGGGCGAGGTGGTCGCGGTCGACCTCGATGTCGGGTTCATGGATGCTTCTCGGCTGCCGGGCGTCCGGATCATCGAGGGCGATATCCGCCAGCTCAACTTCCACGCAGCCCGCTTCGATCTTGTGCACGCCCGCTACGTGCTCATCCACAACGCCGATTTCCAGGATCTCCTCGACGCCATGCTCGCGGCGCTGAAGCCCGGCGGCCGCCTCGTGCTCGAGGAGCCCGATTTCACCGCGGCCAGGGGCGCGTCGGGCCAGGATATCGAGGCCTTCGATCGGGTCAATCAGTCGATCCTCGCGATGTACCAGGCGGACGGCAAGGACCCGGGGCTCGGCCTGCGCCTGCCCGCGATCCTGACGTCGCGAGGGCTCGCCATCGAGGCCGTCGAGAACGAGGTGCCGCTGTGCCCGGGCGGCCACCCGCTGTCCGAGATCATGAGCCTCTCGGCCGCCCAGCTCCAGGACAGGTACCTCGCCACCGGGCGGATCAGCGAGGCAGATCTCGCCGGCTACGCCCGGTTCGCGGCCGACCCGGCGGCGTGGGGCATCTACTACGGCGCCGTCGGCGTCGTGGCGCGCAAACCGGCCAGGTCCGCGGACTGACGTCCCGCCCGCGCCCGGGTCGCCGGGAGCCCGAGCTCCGACCCTTCCTCCAGGAAAAGCGTTGATGTCCGCCCTGCCGCCTCCGTCGAGATCGGGCACGGCATCACGCCGATCCCCCGACAGCGCCGCTCCCCGGCCCCTGCCAGCCCTCCCGTGACGACGCCGTCGCCGCCGCCCCCGCAGCGACGGCGTCCGTTCAGCGACCTCGAGAAGTGGCACCTGCGCGCCGGTCCGTCGCGCGGTGCGGAGGGTTCAACCGATCCTGTGCGCTGGTGAGAATCATCGTTTTGATGAGCTCGCGCTTGCATATCCCCAGAGCAGCTCAAGATACATGACGGGGCGGGCCAGGCATCACCGCCAAGCGCTCCAGCGCCGGCACCGCTTCCGTCAATGACATGGGGGAAGTATGAGCATTCGAATCGATTCTCTTCGTTTTGCATGGATCGCAGGCCTGGCGCTCGGAGGAGCCAGCGCCTGCTCCGTCGCGGTGGAAGACGGTAACCTCGCAGCGGCGGACGAGGATCGCGCGGAAGAGGCGGTCGAGTCCGCCTCGCAGGCCTTCACGCTCTCGATCCCGGAGCTCGCCGCGGTGATCGCCGCCTTCGATGCGCTCCAGATCGCGGAGGCGCAGACCGCCCTGATCCACGCGACGGACGCGTACGTCATCGAGCTCGCCCAGGAGCTGCTCGAGCACCACACCGCCGCAAGCCAGCAGCTGCTGGCCGCGCTCGGACAGACCGGCGTGGTGCCGCAGGAAAACTCGATCAGCCGGGCGGTCATCGAGCAGGGCACGGCGGATCAACAGTTCCTCGAAGGGCTCACGGGGGGCCAATTCGACTGGACGTACGTCAACCTCCAGATCCGTCGACACGAGGAGTTCCTCGTCCATCTCAAGGAGCAGATCGTCGTCGTCGGGCCCGAGCTGCACCCGGGGATCTCTCACCTCGTCCCCGATATCCGGAGCGCCACGTCGCGGCACCTCACGTTCGCCATATCGCTCCTCCCGCTCCTCGGTACCCCGTACGTCTCGGAGCACGGCAATTCGACTCGCGCGCCTTACTACGGCGGCAGCTCGCCTTATTACGGCGGCAGCTCGCCTTATTACGGCGGCAGCTCGCCTTATTACGGCGGCAGCTCGCCTTATTACGGCGGCAGCTCGCCTTATTACGGCGGCAGCTCGCCTTACTCGTCCACACGCACGCCCTACGGGCCCTACGGGCGCAGCACGTCGCTCGGCTCCGGCGCGCCCAGCCCGTATCCCCCGTATTCCGGCCATCGCCCGTGAGCCTGGCCAGCAGGGAGCGAACGCCGCGCACGCCCACGCCTGGCGCTGTCTGACGGGCCGCGGCGCGGCCGAACCGTCGACGGCGCGCCCCCCCCCGCGCCGCACGACGAATGACGGGCTCCTCGGGCCTGCCTTCTCCCGGATCCAGGGACGAGCGTGAGCGACGAGGTACTACAGCCGGCGCCGCGCCCGGCCGCGATCCGGGATCACGCCGTGGATCTCCGGCTCGCTGAAGCCGGCGGCCTTGTAGAGGCGCTTCAGGTGCACGAGTTCGATGTGCGCGCTCTTCGCCACCGCGGCGCGGATGCGATCGAGCACGCTCAGCCGCTCGAGCGGGAGCCGGGTCGCCTCGACCGTCGAGCGCAGCGCCGCGGCGGCCGACTTCACCTCGGCCGCCGCCGCCTGCGCCTTGTCCAGGCTGAGCTTCGGGTGAATCCCGGAGCCGAGCAGCTGCGCCAGCACCTCCAGCCGATCCGGCTGCCCGGTGATGTCGCCGTCCTCGTGGTCGGCGAAATAGGCCATGCCGCCGGGGAACAGGATCGACAGCGCAGGATCTGCGGAGGGGCGCCCCACGGCGTTCCACACGTCGTCGGCGACCTTGCCGAGCGCGTCGTCGGCGCGCGCGGACTCGGCCTCCACCTTGGCGAGCAGCGGCTCCGCCTCGGACCGCGCGGCGTTGCGCTGGGCCTCCACCCCGTCGAAGAGCGTCAGCACGGGCACGAGCCGCTGCTCGGCGAGCTCCCGGAGGGACCCGCCCTTCGCCGAAGCGCTCTGGAGCGTCGCGCGCACGTCACCGATGATGTCGTCCGCAGGCGCATCCTTGCGAATCACCTCGCCCATGATGTCGATCCTCCTCTGGCCTCACGAGGCACCAAGGCTGCGGAGTCCGGCGATACACGACCCGCGAACGCCCCCCGTTGCGCTGTCACCCCGGGCACCATAACGGACCATCGCCCGCCCGATCAACCGGATCCCAGCCCGCCGCCTCGGGTCCGACGTGGGCCTCCGGTGGGCGTCGCTGGTACACTCCCGCCGTGCACCTCGGTTCGCTGCTGCTCCCGGCCCTGCTGGCCCTCCCGCTCGCCGCGCACGGCGGACAGGGCAGCGGCGATCTCGTCGCCGCCGCCGCGGCGGCAGGGCGGCCGCCCGAGTGCTCGGCGCGGACCCGCCGGGCCATCGCACGTGGACCCACCGTCTGGGAGAGAGCGCGCGCTCCGGAGCTCCCGCGCTACTGCGACCTCCTCGCGCGCGGTCAGGCGCAGCTCGGCGGCGACGCCGAGGCGGCGCGCGCGTCGGCGCGCCTCGCCGACCAGATCCTGCCGGGGCGCGCCGCGCCGCAGGTCCTGCTCGCGCGCGCCGCCCTCGCCCTCGGCTCGCCGGCGGACGCCGCGCGCGCCTTCGACCGCGCGCGGAGCATCGACCCGCGCAGCGTCGAGGACCCGCACACGCTGCACGATCTCGCCCGGTCGCTCGCCCGCACCGGCAAGCGTGACGAGGCGATCGCGATCTACCGCGCGCTCATCCCGCGGATCGACCTGCTCGGCACCGCCGACCAGCGCGCGCTCGTGCTGCTCGAGGCGGCGCACCTGTCGATGGCCGCCGCGGCCACGGAGCCGCCGGCCGGCGCGCCCGCCGAGGGCGCCCGCAGCGACCTCGACGAGGCGATCGCCTACCTGCGCGAGGCGCGCCAGCGCACGCAGACGCAGCTCGCCCGCGACGTCACGCTGTCGCTCGCGCTCGCGCTCGACCGCGCCGGCGACAAGGCCCAGGCCGACGCCGCGCTCGAAGGCGACGCGGGCGACGCGGCAGCCGGGGCCGATCAGCGCGCCCAGGCGGCCGCCCGCGCCCGCGCCGAGGCCGCCCGCGCCCGCGCGGCCGACCACCGCGCCCAGGCGGCGGCTCGCGCCCGCGCGGCCGACCCGCACGCCGGCGCCGCCGCGCGCGAGCACGCCGCGGACGACCTCGCCAGCGCGGCGGCGCGCCTGCGCACCCTCGACTACCTCGCGGTCCCGGAGGACAGGCTCGCCCTCGAGGCGCTCGCGCTGGAGCGGACCATGACGGCGGCGGCGATCGCGCGCTGGGAGGCCTACCTGTCGGGCGCCGGTGGCCAGGGGGCGTGGGCCACGGCGGCGCGCGCGCGCCTCGACGCGCTCCGGAGAGGCGGCGGAGGGGACCACCGGCCCGCGCGCGCTGCGGCGGGGGGACCGGCCGCGCGCGCCCCGCGGGAGCGCGGCGCGGCTCCCCCGCCCGGGCCGAACGCGGGGGGCGCGCGATGAGCCGGCGGCCGCGCTTGCCCGGGCGGCCGCGCCTGCCCGACCTCGCGGCGCTCCTCTCGTTCGCGCTCGCGGCGGCGCCCCTCCACGCGGCGCCGACCGTCTGGTCCCGCGCGCTGGATCCGGCGGCCGACGAGCGCGCGGAGCTCATCTCCGAGGCCGACGCGCTCCTCACCCGGTACGACCAGCTCCGGCGCTCGCCGCTCCTGGAACGCGTCGAGGAGATCGGCCCGCTCTGGCTGCGCGAGGCGCGCGCTCTGTACGAGCGCGCCGGCGCGGCGACCTCGCGCGCTCCGTCGGTGCGGCTGCGCTACGCCGACATCCTGGAGCACCTCGGCGACGTGCAGGGCGCGGTCGCGACGCTCGAGGGGCTCCTGCGCACCCACCCGCCGGCGCCCTCCCGGGCCGACGCGTGGCACGCGCTCGCGGTCTGCTATGCGCGGCTCGGCAGGTACACGGAAGAGATCAAGGCGTACGACGAGGCGCTCGCGCTCGAGCCGCACGCGGCGTCGCGGGCCCTGCTGCTGGCCAACCAGGCCGAGGCGTACATGGCGCTCGGCGACATCACCTCCGCCGTCGAGGGCTACCGCGCCGCGCTGGCGGCGCTCGGCTCGCTCGACATGTTCCGCTACGGCGTGACGACGCTCTGGGGGCTCGCCGTGGCGCTCGACCGGTCGGGCGACCTGGAGGGCGCCCTCGAGCACATCCGGCTCGCGAGGACCTACGACCGGAACGACCAGCAGATCAACGGCTCGGGCTGGTTCTACGTGCCTCCGTACGACGAGGCCTGGTATGCCGCGGTCGGTCACTGGGCCGCAGCGCGGAGCGCCGAGCTCGGCGCCGCGCGCGCGGAGGCCTACCTGCGGGCCGTGGATGCGTGGGCGTCGTACATCGCGCGCGCCCCGGGAAACGATCACTGGCTGCCGCTGGCCAAGGCGCGGCGCGTGCAGTGCGAGCGGGAGCGCGAGCAGACGCTGAAGCGCCTGCGCAAGCCCGCGCACGGCCCACCGCAGCGGCGCTGAGCCGAGGCGCGGGTCAGCTGCGTACGGGCCGCCGCACGTCGCTCCCGCACATCGCCTCCGGTCGCGCTCCGATCGCGCTGCAGCGGCAGGCGAGGACGCCCCTTTACGACCCTGCCCGGCGGGTTCACCCTACCGAGGTCGCCCTCGCGCGCGGGGGCGGCGCCGGCCAGCTCACCCCGAACGGAGAACCGTCGAGATGCGCGACTCGGTGTTCAATGAGACGGTGATCTGGTCCGGACGTCCCAAGGTCGTCGCGACGCCGCTCCTCTACGTCGTGGGCGCGGTGGTCTGCGGCGTCACCTCCGCGATCAGCACGGCGTCCGCCATCGTGGTGAGCAAGGCGCTCGACGCGTCGCCGACCCACCTGCTCGCCTTCGCGGCCTGGATGGCGAGCCTCACGGTGGCGTTCAGCTACCTGCCGCGCTGGTGGCGCTCGGAGCTCGAGTACCAGCTCACCGACCTGCACATCGTGGTGCAGCGCGGGAAGCTCCGGCGCTCCATCGAGCGGCGGTCGATCAGCTACGCGCGCATCCACTGGCATCCGAAGCACCCTGGCGTCGGCGACCTCGAGCTCGTGAGGGCGGTGCCGACGGGCGCGCTCCGCCGGCGCCTGTCGATCGTGCTGAACGGCGTCGCCGCCCCGGATCGCGTCTGGGCGATCCTGCGGGGCGTCGTCCCGTCGGCGCCCGCGGGCGACGGTCACCGGCTGCTCTCGCAGCGCCTCGACGAGGGCGAGCGGGTGCTGTGGTCGGCGCACCCGGCCGACGGCTGGCACAAGTGGCTCCCGAGCGGCCTGCGCGGCGTCGGCTCGGTGCTGCTCGGCGTGCTCCTCGGCAGCTTCGCGGTGGTCACGGCGGCGCACGCGGTGCGGAGCATCCGCATCGTGACCGCGGCGGGCATGGATCGGGAGAGCGTGTCCTTCGTGGCGCTCGTCGCCTCCCTCTCGCTCACGATCGTGCTGCTCGTCGCCGCAGGGGCGGCGATGCTCTATGCGTCGGTTGTGCGCCCCGCGCGGCTCGCGGCGCGGACGCGGTACCTCATCACCGATCGGCGCGTGCTCATCCAGCGGGGCGAGGAGGAGCTGCACCTCGATCGTTCGCGCATCGTCGACGTGATCGACGCGCCGGGCGCCGGAGGCCTCCGGGACGTGTTCCTCGTGCTCGACGGCCCCCGCGCCCGCGCCGTCGCCGCGAGCGGCGCCTTCGGCGAGGCCTCGGGCGCCGGCCTCCAGCCGGTGCTGCACCGGGTCGCGGACGTGGACTCGGTGCGCCAGATCCTGCGGCCGGCGTAGCGCCCGGTCCGCGCCGACGAGCGCCGCTCACCGGCGCGCGACGCGGGCCTCCAGGTCGCGCACGCGCGCCTCGAGCTCGCGCACGCGCGCCTCGGCGGCGGCGCGGGCGCGCTGCTCCGCGACGCGGGCGCGCTGCTCCTGGGCGCGCACCTCGCCCTCGGCGCGCAGGGCCTCCTCCTCGGCGGGCACGAGATCCGTCGCGCGGGAGGTCCGCGCGACGCGCAACGTCGGGTGCTGGCCGTCCTTCAGCACGACGACGTGCGCGTCGAACGCCTCGACCCAGAGAGGATCGGCGCCGGCGTGGACGCGCAGGTAGGTGCCGTCCGGATCGCGGCGGTAGAGCTGCAGCGGCACCCGCTCCTCCGCGAGCGGCACGCGGACAGAGGCCGCCTCGGGATCGAAGAGCAGGAGCTCGGGACAGCCGAGCTGCCAGTACTTGGCCGGCGTGATCTCGTACGCCCGGCGCCAGTCGCCGGAGACGATCTCCAGCGCGAACCGCGGCGGGCGATGGCCCGGCAGCCACGTCTGCCACTGCCGCGGCAGCGGCGGCAACGGGCGGTGCTCGAGGACGTAGAGGTCGGGCAGGACGCGCACCAGCGGCTCGCCCCGCACCCAGGCGAAGGCGTGGTCGGTGCCGGCGTACCAGTCCACCCAGCCGCGCTCGCGCGCGAGCTGCGCGAGCACCGAGAGCAGCAGGCGGACGATCCCGGACCGCTCGGCCTTGCCATGGCGCTCCGCGTCGTCGGGCAAGTACCAGCCGGACCAGTCGATCGCGGCGCTGGCCTCCTCCGGCGATAGATCGCGGAGCACGAGCGCGCGGGGCGACCGCCGGGGGTTGAGCGGGAACCCGATCCGATTCGACGATGCCACTCGAGGAAACTAGCACCCCGGCGGGCCCGCGGCGCGATGACCCACAACGCGACGCCCCGCGGCGCGCCCCCTCGGGCGACAGGGTCCTGCGACAGGCTTGACAGGGACAAAGGTTCCTGTCTTCCTACCTGCTCAGATCTTTCTTCATATCGTCCATGCCGGGAAGGGGCGGCGCCTCGCGCTGAGCGATCTCGCGATCCGCTGCTGGTCCACCCTGGAGCTCGGCGGCGAAGCAGCAGCACCACGGTACCCACGCGACCATCGCGTCAGCCCCGCTTCGGGCGCGCGAGGAGGCGAGCACCCGCGGATCCCGACGGCATCACCGCTCCGGCAGGGCGGTGTGCTGGTCCGGGCGGACCGAGCCCTGGGCGCGCGCACGGAGGAACCTGAATGAGAACCTTGCAGCAACGGATCGGGACTCTATTTGTCGGCTCTGTCTGCGCGGTCGCCTGCGCGGCAGGCTCGGGGGGCTCCCCGCAGCCCCAGGGCACCGGCGGCTCGGGCGGGATCCCGGACGACATCGGCACAGGGACGGGCAACATCTTCGACGTGGGCAGCGGCGGCCCCGTCGAGCCGCCCCCCTGTGACGTGTGCGAGGACTTCCCCGCGGCCCCGGTGCTCGACGACCGCGGGACGCCGCCGCCGGCGAACGCGCCCGAGCTGTTCGGCGATCCAGCCAGCGGCGCGCCGGGCGGGCCGTGCCTCGCCGAGCCGGAGATCGGGGCGCTCTTCCCGAGCAACTGGCTGCGGCCGCGGTTCCGGTGGACCGCGCCGCAGGGGCAGGACCTGTTCGAGATCCGCGTGCACGCCGACCGGGAGAAGAACGACCTGGTCGTCTACACGACGAACAGAGAATGGAAGATGCCCAAGGACATGTGGGAGAACCTCGCCGCGCATGTCCGCAACGAGCCGATCACCCTCACGATCCGCTCGGTGTCGACGAGCGCGCCGGGCGCGCCGCTGATGGGCACCTCCGGGCCGATCACCATCGCCCCGGCCCCGGCCGGCGGCAGCATGGTGTACTGGGCGGCGATCGGCGAAGGGCCCGCGGACGCGTGGCTGGAAGGGTTCGGCGTGGGCGAGGAGGGCGTCGTCAACGCGCTCAAGGTCGAGCAGGTGCAGCAGGGCGGCCGCAGGACCGAGAACGGCGGCCTCCGGGACCAGGGCGCGGTGAAGTGCATCGGGTGCCACACGTCGACGCCGGACGGCGAGTCCGTCATCTTCACGGATCACTGGCCCTGGGGCCTCGCCATCGCCTCCGTGCAGAAGGACACCGTGGGCGAGGTCCCCCCGTACATGACGCCGGGCGGCTCGGAGGCGATGGCCCAGGCCTGGCTCGGCGCGCCCAAGATGTCCCAAGCGCACTTCTCCCCCGGAGACCGCATCGTCGTCACCTCCTATGGCAGAGATCGCGGCACGGTCTGGGACGGCGGGTCGTACAGCACAATGCCGAACGCGCGCCTCGCGTGGTTCGACCTGGAGTCGCCCGTCCCGACCTATCCCCTCGACGCCAACCCCAACCTGGTCCAGCAAGAGATGGCCGCCGCGGAGGGGACCGCTTACGGGTTCATCGCGCGCGAGGGCGATCCGCGCGGGGCGCTGATGCCGGACTGGAGCCACGACGGCAACACCCTCGTCTACGTGTCCACCGACGCCGGCAAGGACGGGCGGATCGCCGCCGGCTCAGGCGATCTCTACACGGTGCCCTACAACAACCGGCAGGGCGGCGCGGCGACACCCCTGCAGGGCGCCGCGGAGCCGGCGTTCAACGAGTATTACCCGGCCTTCTCGCCCGACGACCAGCTTGTCGCGTTCAACCGGACGCCGGGCCCGGGAGAGATGTATTATAACCCCGCGTCCGACATCCATGTCATCCCCTCCGCCGGCGGCGCGGCGACGCGGCTCGCGGCCAACGACCCGCCGGCCTGCCTCGGGGTCTCGAGCCCGGGGATCCACAACAGCTGGCCCAGGTGGTCGCCAGAGGCCACGACCGTCGACGGCAAGACCTATTACTGGGTCATCTTCTCGTCGTCCCGCGACGGCTACGCGCTCCAGAAGGACTCGAACAAGAAGGCTTCGCAGCTCTACGTGACCGGCGTCGTCGTGGAGGGCACGACGGTGCGCACGTACCCGTCGATCTACCTCTGGAACCAGACCACGGGCACGAGCAACCACACGCCCGCATGGGACGTGTTCAAGATCCCCCCCGCGCCCGTTCCCCTCTGAGCGCGCTGGCCGCCTCATCGCGTGCCGGTGGAAGTAACCAGTCACACCCTCCCCATGGCACACGTGTGCCAGACGGACCTCGCCAGTGCATGCATGTCGTGCTTGCCGCGGCGCGGCAAACCCGCAGGCGCGCGGATCGCCGCGATTCGCGGCCATCCGAGCGAGCGGGCGGATGGCGCGGGCCTTGCCATGGTGCCGGGCACCATGCGAACACACCGCGCCCACTCCTCTCTCTGGCTTCTCATCGCAACAGGCCTCCTCGCCGCCGGATGCGATGCGGGGTCCTCGTCCGGCGAACCTGAGACCACGTCGCAGCGCGCGCCGCTCCACCGCGCTCAGTCGTGCGACGACCTCGAAGCGCTGTTGAAGCAGGACGCGCTCGCCAAGATGAACGGCCAGATCGACGCCATGATCGCGAGCTATGCCGTGTATGGCGACATCCGCGGCGGCGGCTTCGACGCAGGCGGCGTCGGCGCGACGCCCGGGGGGGCGGAGGCGCCCACCGACGCGCCTTCCCCGGCGCCGCCCCAGTCCGACAGCGGGGCAAGCAGCGGGGAGGGCGCGGCGGCGGACGACAGCGCCGGCCCGGCCCACTCCGACACGAACACCCAGGTCGCCGGCGTCGATGAGGCGGATATCGTCAAGACCGACGGCAACAACCTCTACATCCTCCACGGCGAGAGCTTCTACACGCTGGCCGCGTGGCCCGCGTCGTCGCTCGCGGTGGGCAGCTCGCTGGCGATCGAGGGCAGCCCCCTCGAGATGTTCGTGGCGGGCGACCAGGTCGTCGTCTACTCGTCGGTCAACGGGACACCGATCTACGAGGCAGCGGGCGTCGAGCCGCGGCCGGGGTACTACGACTACCGGCTCATCGACATCGGCATGGCCGGCGTGCCCGCAAACGCCGGTTCGCCGAACGCCGGGACGGGAAACGACGATGCGCCGGTCCCCGCCGAGGGCGGCGGCTCGATGCCGTCTCCGGGGGGCGCCGAGCCGCCGGACAGCGCCGACATGCCGGCGCCCCCGCCGCCGGACGGCGACGACAAGCCGGCGCCCCCGCCGCCGGACGGCGACGGGACGCCGACCGAGCCCGTGCCGCCGGACGGCGACGCGAGCCCCGAGGACCCGGCGACCGACTTCGCCCCGCCGCCCGACGTCTACGCCCCGCTCACGAAGCTCACCGTCCTGAGCCTCGCGAGCGGCGCCCCCAGCGTGGTCAAGGAGCTCTACTTCGAGGGCGGCTACGCCTCGGCGCGGCGCACGGGCGAGAACGTCCGCACGGTGCTGACCGGCGGCGCCCACGGGCCCGCGCTCAACTACTGGCCCTCCAACCTGACCGTCTACCCCGAGACGGCCGAGGCGTGGACCGCGGCGTTCGAGCAGCTCCGCGCCGAGAACACGGCGCTCATCGAGGACGCTCCGCTGTCGGCGTGGCTGCCGTACCGCTTCGAGAAGCAGGGCGAGACGGTCACCGAGCTCGGCGCGAGCTGCGCGGACTTCTACGTCCCGGAGGCGGGCACGACGTCGTACGGCCTGACGCAGATCGAGTCGATCGACCTCGCCGACCTCGACGAGGCGCCGGAGTCGACCTCGATCATCGGCGCCACCGACACGGTGTATTCGAGCCACGACGCCCTCTATGTCGCCGCGCGCGGCTGGCAGGAGCCGACGTCGCCGGAGGGCGACGAGAGCGTGAGCCTGGACTCCACGCACCTGCACAAGTTCGATCTGGTCGCCGACCCGAGCCAGCCCCGGTACGTCGCGTCGGGCTCGGTGCCCGGCCAGATCCTCAACCAGTTCTCGCTCGATGAGCACAACGGCAAGCTCCGCGTCTCCACGACCGCGATGATGCGGTCGGCGACCGAGTGGACGACCAGCAACAGCGTGTTCGTCCTCGAGGCGCAAGGGACCGAGCTCGCGCGCATCGGCGCCGTCACCGACCTGGCCCCCGGCGAGCGAATCCAATCGACCCGGTTCTTCGGGGATCGCGGCTACGTCGTGACGTTCCTCCGGGTCGACCCGCTGTTCGTGCTCGACCTCTCCGACCCGGCGTCGCCCTCGGTCGCGGGCGAGCTCAAGATCCCCGGCTTCAGCGAGTACATGCACCCGCTCGGCGACGGGCACCTCCTCGCGATCGGCAGGGATGGAGACGACAACGGCGTGGTGACCGGCCTGGCGCTGCAGATCTTCGACGTCACGGACCCGTCGGCGCCGGCGCTCCTGCACAAGGAGACGCTCGATGGGGATTACACGTACTCGGAGGCCGAGCACAACCACAAGGCGTTCACGTACTACGGCGAGCGCGACGTGCTCGCCTTCCCGGTCGTGAGCTACGATCGGGAGACCGGCGCTGTCGCGAGCACGCTGGAGCTCTTCAACGTCGATATCGCCGACGGGTTCAGCCACCTCGGCGCGGTCGACCACAGCGGCTTCTTCAGCGCGACGTCGGGGTGCTACTACGGCGGCGCCGAGGTGCGGCGCGGCGTGTTCATCGAGGACCACGTCTACTCGATCTCCTTCGGCGGCGTGATCGCGAACGCGCTCGACGACCTCGCGACGCCGGTGGCGTCGCTGCCCCTGCCTGCCCCGGCCTCGTGGGGGTCCGCCTGCGGCGGCGGCGCCGTGGGCTCGCCCACGCCGACCGAGCCCGCGCCGGCTCCCCCCGCCGAGGAGTAGCGCCGGGCGGCGGAACGCAGGCCGCGGCGCCCCGCCCATCGCGCGGGGCGCCGCGGCGGTCAGGCCCCCGGCCGCGCCGGCCGGGGCGCCTCCCACGGGTGATCCGGGTAGAACTCCCTCATCAGCCGCGCGGCGTACGCGACGAGGTTCGCGAAGCCCTCGGCCCTGCGCCGCAGCGGCGAGTCGAAGAACGGCGTGAGAATGCCGGCCAGCACCGCGAAGGCGGTCGCGTCGACGCCCGCAGGGCGCCCGCCGAAGAGGTACGGCCTGTCCCCGAGCAGCACCGAGAGCGCGGTCAGGGAGCGCACGCCGAGCTCGACGACCTCCTCGTCCGAGTGCCGTGCGACGCCCACCGCGCGGAACGACTCGCGGACGCGCGCGAGGAGCTCCTCGCGCAGCTTCGGGCGCAGCTCCTCCGGCGCGCCGTCGACGAAGTGCGCCGGGCCCTTCGCGAAGTTCTCCGGGATGAGCCAGCGCGCGTACCCCGAGGTCGCGGCGAAATGGTTCTCGAGCATGCGCTCGATGGCCCACGCCTCGGCGCGCTGCCGCGCGTCGAGGCCGGCGTCGAGATCCTTGCCGTGCCTGCGCTCGAGGTGCTCGCGGATGAAGTGCGAGTCGGCGATGCGCGCGCCGCCGTCGTCGATGAAGGGGAGCTGCCCCTTCGGCGACTGCTCGAGCCGCGCCTGCTCCTTCCTGTAAGGCAGGCCGAGGAGCTTGAGCTGGACCTCTGTCTTTGTCACGTAGGGGCTGGCTTCCGGCAAGCCGAACAGGGGGCCGAAACCGTACAGGATGATCATGCGCAATCTCCGAGAGCTTGGGTCCGTCGTGGACCTCGCTTGATGTAGCCCCGCCCTGCTGACAACCTTGTGTCAGCATCCTCGTGCGACGCGCCGATCGACTGTTCCAGATCCTTCAGATCCTGCGCCGGCAGCGGTCGCCGGTCACCGCGGCGGCGCTCGCCGAGGAGCTCGAGACGTCGAAGCGCACGGTGTACCGCGACGTGGCGGATCTCCTCGCCCAGCGCGTGCCGATCCGGGGCGAGGCGGGCACCGGCTACGTGCTCGAGCGCGGCTTCGACATGCCGCCGCTGATGCTGACGCCCGACGAGATCGAGGTCGCGGTCCTCGGCGCGCAGTGGGTCGCCCACCGCGGGGACGCCGCCCTGCAGCGGGCAGCGCAGGACCTCATCGCGAAGATCGCCGCGACGGTCCCCGAGCGGCTGCGCCCGTTCGTGCTCGAGCCGGCGACGGGCGCGCCCCCCGCGTGGGACCAGGCCCCCGACGCGCTCGATCTGGCCGAGGTGCGCGCGTCGATCCGCGCCGGCACGAAGATCGCGCTTCGTTACCGCGACGAGGCGGGGCGCGAGAGCGAGCGCGTCGTGTGGCCCGTCGTGGTGGGGTATCTCGAGTCGACGCGCATGCTCATGGCGTGGTGCGAGCTCCGCCAGGACTTCCGCTCCTTCCGCACGGACCGCGTGGTCGGCGCCACGTTCCTGAAGGAGCGCTACGGCGAGAAGCCGAGCGCCCTGCGCGCGCGGTGGCGCGCGACCCTGCCGAGGCGCGGCGAGCCGCCGAAGGGCATCCGCGCACCGTCGAGCAGGGGGTGATCCCGGCCCGGGCTCACGTCACCTCGTCGTCCGGGCTCCGGGAGGGCGCGTCCGGCGCGGCGCCCGCGCTGCCGTCCGGCGCCTCCGCCGGCCGTGTCCTCTGCTCCACGAGGAAGAGGGCCACATCCACCGTGCCCCCCACGGCGCGGTTGACGAGGCGGATCGCCCCGTGGACGCCGGACACCGTCGTATCGTGAATGAGGCGGATCCCCCTCACGGGCGTCTTGATCGGGGGAATCTGCTCCAGCAGGTCGAAGGGCAGCTTCGCCGCGTGCTTCTGCAGGCGCTCCACGCTCCGGGAGCCGTGGTCGACCGCGTCCTGCACGAGGTCCTTCAGGCCGCGCCACCGGTCCATCACACCGCCTCCTCGCACCACGCGCGGATCTGCGCGTAGACGTCCGGGTCGTGGGCCAGGCGCAGGTGTCCGAGCGACGGCATGACCCGCGCGTGCTCTTGAGGGAAGGGCGAGCACCGGTCGTCGGCGACCGCCCGGCCCGTGGCGCTCCGCAGCGAGACCATCGCGTCCCCGAACAGGAGAGAGAGCCTCGGGTCGGCCGTGAGCGCGCCGGCGATGAGGTGATGGCGAATGTGGGGGAGCAGGGGCACCGGATGGCGGCGATTCTGGAGCAACGCGTCCGCGCCGGCGCCCTCCCAGTCCTCGCGGCGGAGGTTGGCATAAGCCAGGTCCTTCATCCCGCCGCTGCGGAGGTTCACGATGTCGGCGATGAGCTTCGTATACGGATTGTCGATGCTCGCGAGCGCCCACGTGACCACGTTGCCAAAGCGCTCCAGCGGGGCGCCGAGGTGCGGTGTGCCGAGATAGAAGGCGCGCTTGACGAGGGGCAGCCACCTTCGATCCCTGTCGCTCGCCGCGTGCGCGGCGCTGCGCGCGACGAGGCCGCCCATGCTGTGGCCGATGAGGACCAGCTCCTCCACGGGAGCAGGATGGGCGCAGACGAGCTGCTCGAGGAGGACATCCAGGGCTTCGCCGTTCTCGGAGACGCGGAGGCCGCTGTTGTACCGCACGTAAAACGGCGTGTACCCGAGGTCGCGCGCAAGGAGCGATCCGTACGTCTCGCCGTCCGGCATCGTCCAGATCTCCTCGGTGCTCATCAGCCCGTGCACGAGCACGACGACGCGCGACGTGGCCTGGGCAGAGACGCCCGCGGCGACCGCCCTGGCGAGCGACACGGGGTGTCCGTCGGGGACGAGCCGCATCTCGGTCGCGAGGCCGTTGCTGGTCCGCTTCAGGTAGTCGCCGAGGACCCCGTTGAGCACCCCGACGACCCGCTCCAGGTTGTTTCCCATGCGACGATCCGGCCGCATCCTGGCACGGATGGGCGGCGGGTGCGACGCCGGGCGCCCGCCGCGCTCACCCTTCAGCCGGCGTCGAGCTCGAAGGCGCCCTCGTAGATGGCATCGACCGGAAACGTGGCGCCGTTCGCGAGCGTGATCGCGCCTCCCGCCTCGATCACGCGGTAGCGCCAGGACCCGTCGGCCTCGCGCCGGAAGTGCTCGACGCGCACCGAGAGCTGCGAGACGAGCAGGTAGTCCGTGAGGGACGGGATGCGCTGGTAGGCTGCCCACTTCTCACCGCGGTCGTACGCCTCGGCGCTGGGCGACAGGACCTCGCCGACAACGCTCGGATTCGCGAGCACGTCGCTGGTGCCGGGTTCCATCCGTACACCGCCGCACGCAACGACGGAATCCGCATAGACGTAGCGCTCCCCCTGCTTCGCGGAGATCCGCTGTTCCGGTGACAGGACATGGCACGGCTTGCCGCGCACGGCCGCGCGGAGCTCCGCGCCCACAGCGTTCGAGAGGACGTTGTGCCGCGGGCTGCCGCCTGCCATCGCGAAGACCTCGCCGAGGTGATACTCGTGCTTCGCGTCCTGCTCGCGCTCCCACTCGAGATACTCGGCAGCGCTCATGCGCCGGGTGGTGGCGGCGTCGCCCATGCGCGCGAACATAACGTAACAGCAGGGCCAGAGCCAGGCTCGGCGGCCCGGGCTGCGGCCGGCCGCCCGAGGGGAGCGGACCGGCGCGTCAGGCGCCGAAGCGGCGCGCGTTGCGGACGCGGGCCTTTGCGGCCTCGACTTCCTTGTTCCTGGGCGGCGCCGTTGTCTCCAGCGACTCGACGAGCCGGCGCGTGACGGCGGTGATGTCGTCGACGGCTTGCTCGAAACAGGCGACGTTCTTGCCGCTCGGGCTGCGGGTCCCGCTCACCTTGCGCACGTACTGCAGGGCTGCCGCCCGGATCTCTTCCTCCGTCGCCGGCGGCTCGAAGTTGAACAGAAGACGGATGTTTCGACACATGCCGCGAGCCTACCGCCGAACGCGGCGCGCCGCCAAAACCGGCGCGGCGCTCCTGTCCAGCGCTGTGGCGCCGCGCTCCGCGCGACGAGCGTTATCGCGGATCCAGCTGCTCCAGCTCGCGCACCCGCGCCTCGAGCTCGCGCACCCGCGCCTCGGCCGCTTCCCGGGCGCGCGCGTCGGTCGCCGCGGCTTCTTCCTGGGTGGACACGAGCTCGCCCTTGCCGCCCGCGCGCGCGAGCCGGAGCCGCGCCTCGGCCGCGCTGCCGACGACGCAGAGCCAGCTGTCGAGCGCCGGGCTCCACGCGGGGCCGGCGCCCGCGTAGACGCGGACGTACGCGCCGTCGGGGTCGCGCCGGTAGGCCTGGAGCGCCACCCTGCCGGCGGGCGGCCGCTGCGCGGCGGCCTGCGGATCGAAGATCGCGAGCTCGGGACAGCCGAGCTGGCAGTACTTGAGCGGGATATCCTCGTAGGCCTTCTGCCAGTCGCTCGTCACGATCTCGAGCGCGAAGCGCGGCGGCCGGTGGCCGGGCAGCCAGGTCTGCCATTGCTTGGGCAGCGGCGGCGCGGGCCGGTGATCGAGGAGGTAGACGTCCGGCGAGACGCGCACGAGCGGCTCCTCGCGCACCCAGGCGAAGAACCGCTCCGAGCCGGCGTGGTGGTCGGTCCAGCCGCGCTCGCGCGCGAGCTGCGCGATCGAGGACAGGAGCAGGCGGGAGACCTCGTCGTGCTCGCCCCACGCGCCGATGCCGTCCGAGTCGTCGAGGTACCAGTCCGACCAGTCGACTGTCGCGCGGAGCTCCTCGGGCTCCGGGTCGCGGACGACGAGCGCGCGCGGCAGGCGCGTCGCGTGGGGGTGGGCTCCGGTGCGAACAGGCGGCACGAGCTTCCAAGGTAGCACCCCCGGCGCGGCGGCGGGAGGCGGGCGGGCGCCGCTGGCGGCGTCGGCCGGCGCATCGCTGACGCAGGCAGGCGCGATCGGGCGCGGGCGGCGCAGGCGGCGCATCGATCGGATCGCCAGGGCGCCCCGGGGCTCCCGGTACGGCGCGCCGGCGCCATGTCGGCGGCATGCGTTTCGAGGGGGTCCTCTTCGACGTGGACGGGGTGGTTGTCGACTCGCCGCACGAGCGCGCCTGGCGCGAGGCGCTGGAGGCGCTGATGGCGACCGAGTGGCGCGCGATCGCGCCCGAGACGCGCTACGCGCCCGAGCGGTTCACGACGGCCGTCTACCAGGGCGAGGTCGCCGGCAAGGCGCGCGAGAGCGGCGCGCGCGCGGCGCTCGACTACTTCGGCGTGCCCGACACCGAGGCGCGCGCGCGGGTCTACGCCGAGCGCAAGCAGGCAATGCTGCTCCTGAAGATCGAGGCGGGGGAGTTCGTTGTCTTCCCTGACGCGATGCGGCTGATCCTGGGGCTCAAGGCGCGCGGCGTGCCCATCGCGGCGGCGTCGTCGTCCAGGAACGCAAGCGAGCTCCTCCGGAGGATCCGCGCCGACACGTTCGCCGAGCAGCAGCGCATCCGCCGCCCGCCCGTCGCGCCGGGCGCGACGCTGCTCGACCTGTTCGACGCCGACCTCTGCGGCGCTGCGGTGGCGCACGGAAAGCCGGCGCCGGACCTGTTCCTGGCCGCCGCGGGCGCGCTCGGCGTGCCGCCGGCGCGCTGCCTCGTCGTCGAGGACGCCCCCTCCGGGGTGCAGGCCGCCAAGGCGGCCGGGATGACCGCGCTCGGCGTGGCGCGGCTCGACGACGACGCGCTGCTGGCCGCCGCGGGGGCCGATCGCGTCGTGACGACGCTCGACGAGGTCGATCCGGACGCGCTTGTCGAGGGGCGGATCGCGGCGCGCGCGGCGTGAGCCGAGGCGCGCCTCGTGAGCCCCGCGCGCATCACAGCGCAGCACGCCCCGGCGTCGGCGCGCGCCGCGCCTCAGCCGCCTTGCTTGCGCACGACGGCGAGGCTCCAGATCTCCCCGGCGCTCGTGCCCACCCACAGGGTCGGCGACCCCTTGCCGGCGACCACGAGCACGGCGGGCTCGCCGCGGGCGCCGAGCGTGACGCTGGCCGTCGGCGCGAGCGGCGCGCCGGAGGCGGCCTCGATGGCGGCGCCGTCGAACAGCGCGACGCGGCCGTCGGCGAAGCACGCGAACAGGCTGGACTCGAGGACGGCCACGTCGGCGACCGGATCGGCGAAGGCGAGCATCTTCGCCGCGAGCTTGCCGGACGACCGCACGATCGCGCAGACCGCGCTCGCGCCGCGCTTGTACACCGCCGTCAGCTTCGGGCCGCCGCGCACCCGGTCGAGGTTCTGGGCCGCGCGCGGCAGCGCGGCGCGCAGCGTCGGGCCCGGCTCGGGCGTCGCGCCGGGGTGGACGCGGAGCTCGCCCCCCTCCCCGGCGACGTCCATCACCGCGTGCGTCTCGGTCTCGGTCAGGTCGAACGCCCGCGCCGAGCCGCGCACCGCGAACGTGCGGCCGTTCACCTCGATCCGGTCGAGCTTCAGCTCCGTCGCGCCGCCGTCCCAGCCCAGCGCCAGCGCCGTCTCTCCGGACGGGCGCGTCGCGAGGTACCGCGCGTCCCGGCCGACCTGATCGAGCTTCGGGCCGTGGGTGATGCCGAGCAGCGCCCAGACCGCGTCCTCGCTCCGCACGACGGCCACGTCCTTCGAGAGCAGCGCCACGTCGTGCGCCGAGGACAGCGACAGGTTCGTCGTCTTCGCGCCGGCGCCGCCGATCGGGCAGACGCCGAGGCGCACGGGATCGGTCGAGACCATCGCGACCAGGCCGGGGCTCGCGAGGAACGCGGCGCCTCGGATCTCCGCGTCGAGGCCGTGCACCTTGCGGGGGGAGCTCAGATTGCTGAAGGGCATGGCCGATGAAGATACCGGTTCTCACGGGGCGCGTGGCGAGCGTTCTCGCGAGGTCGCCCCGGCGAGCTCCCCGGGCGGATCGCAGCTGCACGGGGGGCGCTGTCGCGCCGGAAGGGCGCTGTCGCGCCGGGAGGGCGCCGCCGTACCCCGGAGTCCGAGCCGTACCCGCGCTCGCCGCCGCACCGGGGGTCGCCGCGCGCCCGGCGTCCGGCCCCGGCGGCGCGGACGTCGCCGCGTCAGCCCTTGATGAGCGAGCGGACCTCGATGTCGAGGTTCTCGGACTCCGCGACGGTGTCCATCGCCTTGCGGAGCTGGGCGAGCGACACCCCGACGGGGACGTCGACGTGGGCCTCCATCCGGAAGAGCTGCGAGCCGGTGACGGGCGCCTCGTAGGCGGAGGTCTCGAGCGAGACGATGTTGACGCCGGCGCCGTGGAGCGCGCGCGACACGGCGCGGACGATCCCCTCGTGGTCGAGCGCGTCGACGGAGATGACGCAGGGGATCGTCGCCGCGCGCCGGTGCGACTCGGGGCTCTTGGTCCTGCGGCTCTGCACCGTGAGCCCCGTCGCCCGGGTGAGCGATCCGGTGTCGCGCTCCACCGCCTCGACCGCGGCGGGGGGCCCCGACGCGAGCAGGAGGATGCCGAACTCGCCGCCGAGCACCGCCATGCGGCTGTCCTCCACGTTGGCGCCGCGCTCGGTCAGGTAATGGGTCACCTCCGCGACGAGGCCCGTCCGGTCAGGGCCGAGGCAGGAGAGGACCAGGAAGGCTTCGGGCTCGGGCGTCGTGGTCATGCGGCGCATCTTAGTCCGATCCGCGCAGCCAGCGCGACCGGCGCAGGCCGCCGCGCGCGCGTCCGGAACGACGAGCACCCGGGCAGCGCCGTCCGCATCCGCCGGCGAGCTCCGCGGGGAACGACCGGATCGAGCGGCCGCGCGCCGCGCCCGACGAGGCGCTTGTCTCCGGCGAGACAGTGGGCGAGAGGACGGCCATCCCCATGCTGTACGAACGCGACAACATCCACCGCCTCACGCCCTATACGCCCGGTGAGCAGCCGCAGCGGGCCGACGTGGTCAAGCTGAACACAAACGAGAACCCGTACCCGCCGCCGAGCGCGGTGCTCGAGGCGATCCGGGGCGTCTCGGCCGATCAGCTCCGCCGGTACCCGCCGCCCCGGGCGCAGCAGTTCCGCGAGGCGGCGGCGAGGCTCCACGGCCTGTCGCCCGAGCAGGTGATCGCCACGAACGGCGGCGACGAGCTGCTGCGCATGGCGGTGACGGTGTTCTGCGAGCCCGGCGGCCGCGGCCTCGGCGAGACGTACCCGACCTATTCGCTCTATGACGTGCTCGCGGAGATCCATGGCACGGCGTTCACCCAGGTCCCGCTCGAGGAGGACTGGTCGGTCCCGGAGGATTTCGCGAGCCGCCTGAACGACAGCGGCTGCCGGCTCGCGCTCCTCGTCAACCCGCACGCGCCGTCGGGGCGGCGCGAGCCGCTGGACAAGCTCGAGCGCGTCGCGCGGGCGTTCCGCGGCGTGCTCCTGATCGACGAGGCGTACGTCGACTTCGCGGAGGCCGACGCGACGCCGCTGCTCGACCCGGCGCGGGGGCTCGACAACGTGCTGCTCTTGCGGACGCTGAGCAAAGGGTACTCGCTCGCGGGGCTCCGCTTCGGGTACGGGCTCGGGCACCCGCGGCTCATCGAGACGCTCGACAAGGCGCGCGACAGCTACAACACGGATATCCTCTCGCAGGCCGCGGCGATCGCGGCGCTGTCCGCGCGGGACGAGGCGAGGACGAGCTGGGAGAGGGTGATCGCGGAGCGCGCCCGGCTCACCGCGGCGCTTCGCGCGCAGGGGTTCACGGTGGCGCCGAGCCAGAGCAACTTCGTCCTGGCGACGCCGCCGGCGGGGGGGCTGTCGGCGCAGGCGATGTACCGGGCGCTGTACGACCGGGCGATCTTCGTGCGGTACTGGGACGCGCCGCGCCTCCACGACAAGCTGCGGATCACGGTGGGCACACCGGAGCAGAGCGACGCGCTGCTCGGGGCGATCGCCGAGGTGTCTCGCGCGGCGGCCGGGGCCGCGCGAGGATCATGAGCTGAGCGGCCCCGGCGATGGCGGGGCGCAGCGCGAGCAGGCCTGGCAGGACGCCGAGCAGCTGGGAGCCGGCGCGAGGAATGTCGATCTTGATGGAGATGAGCCGATCCGGGCTCAGTACTTCGATCTCGAGGAGGATCCTGTCGAACGCCGCCGCCTGGGGCGGGGCCGCGGGCTTGCCGGGAGCCGCTTCCGGACCGCCTCCGACGCCGGAGGAAAGCTCGGCTACCCGTGCCGGACCGCGACCGGTACACTGAGGGAAGCTCATCGGGTCACCGGCGACCGCAGGCGGCGCTGCCCTGGCGCCCGTCGTCCCGGACGCGCGCCCGCGGCGGCCTGCGCCGGTCGCGCTGGCTGCGCGGATCGGACTAAGATGCGCCGCGACCAGGGCGCCTGCGAGCGGCCCCGAGCCGCCCCTCGGCCCGACCAGCTCACGCACCCAGAACGCCGTCATCGACCCCGCGAACGTGTCGCGCCCCTCGGCCCGAAGCCGCTTCACGGCCGCGTAGGCCCGGACATCCGAGGGGTGGCCACGCGCCGGTGTCCGGGTGCGCTGCCAGCGAGCATTCGCGGCGTGGCTTCCCCGTGGCCTCCCGTGCCCCTGGAGCTCACAGCATCCGCTCGAACGCGCTCTCCAGCGCGGCCCGCCCGCCGCGCTCGATCACGTCGCCGTGCGCCACCACGATGCGCTCCGGCGCCCACGCGAGCATCTGCTTCACCGCAGCGCCCACCGCCGCGCGATCGCGCATCATCGAGCGCGCGACGCGCGACGGACCGAACCGCCCGTACGCCCCGTTCAGGCGCATGAAGAGGCGCGTCGGGAAGTGCCCGCTCTGCGTGATGTGAAAGCAGAGATCCCAGAGAAACAGCGTCCTGCTGGGCCGGTGGAAGAAGACCACCTCGTCGAGCCTGGGCACCCCGCCGACCGCCACCTGGTCGATCTCCGCCGACCAGAGCGGGTCCGGCGCGCCGTCGAGCACGCCCGTGAACGTCACGTCCGGGCACTTCTCGCGGAGCCCCCGGGGGCCGTACAGCCGCGCCCCCGGGAACGCCCGGGCCGCCGGCGCGAGGCCGAGGTGGTGCATCAGGTTCGGCGCCACGATCGCCCGCACCTCCCCGAGCGCGCGGATCTCGCCCGCCACCTGCTCCACGCCCGGGAGCGGCGAGAAGAGGATCAGCCCGCCGTCCCCGAGGCGCACGACCGGAGACCGCACCGGGAAATGGATGCCGAGGCCTGGCAGCTTCAACGTGTCTTCCGCGGCCCAGAGGGCTTGATCGAGTTGTCGCAGCATGCTCCAATTGGTAAAGTTGCTTGACCATTTAGTCAAGCAACTTTACCATTATGACCAAGCACGACCTCGATCCCAGCGATCTCGCCGAGCTCGCCCAGCGCAAGCGCTCGAGCCTCGGCCAGCTCCTCCTTCGCTCGGCGCGGCTGCTCGACGAGCGGGCGGTGGCGCGCGTCGCCCGGCGGGGCGCGCCCGGGGTGCGCCGGGCGCACACCGCGCTCATGCCGTACATCGATCTCGAGGGCACGCGGCTGACCGATCTGGCGGAGCGCGCCCGGGTGACGAAGCAGGCGGTGGGTCAGCTCGTGGAGGAGCTCGAGGCGATGGGCGTCGTGGAGCGGACGCCCGATCCGGAGGACCGGAGGGCGAAGCGGGTGCGGTTCACGCCGTACGGGCTCAAGGCGCTGCTCCACGGGCTCGGGGTGCTGCAGGAGCTGGAGGAGGAGCTCACGCGGTCGCTGGGCCAGAAGCAGATGACCTCGCTGAAGAAGGGGCTCACCGCGCTGCTCGCGGCGCTGGAGTCGCCGGAGCCACCCGAGGGCGGGTGAGCGCGTCGACGTCGGCCTGGCGGATGCTCGTCAGGCGCGTGCAGAACGGGGTCAGGCGCGGATTTCGGACCGGGCGCACGAAACACTGGAGCTCTCGAAATGGCGCTCCTGGAGGCCTTTCTCTGCAGCCGGCGCGGGGAGCGGGAGCAGGCGAGCCAGCGCGCGGCGCGGGAACGCACGGAGAGGTCCGGGTACCCGCGAGGCTCCCCGGTGCGTCAGGAGAGCACGTCCGAAGCCTTCTTTGCCCCGAGGACGTTATCGACCCAGCGATCGAAGGTCGCCGGATCCGTGCAAGCCTCGATGCGCGCGCGGTCGTCGTCGGTGAGCGCAATGCCTGCACGAGCGACCAGCCTGAGCAAGGTGTCGCGCTTCCCGTTGAGCTCCCCCTCGCGGATGCCCTCGAGCTTGCCCTCGCGGATGCCCTCGCGGATGCCCTCGATCCGGCCGCGCTCGATGAGCTGCTGGGCGAACGGGGGGAAAGTTGCCTTGCCTTCTGTCTGCCGTTCCATGATCAGCGCCTCCAGGGCCCTCCGCATGGGCTCACGCAACGCATTGTAGACGATCTGGAAGTACACCGCCGCGTGCTCGTGGTCGAACCGTCCGAGCGCGCCGAGCGCAGCCTGAACCACGGCGAGCCCGTTCGCTCCGTTGCCGTGCGCCGCAGCCGAGAGGATGGCGAGTTCCGTCTCCTTTTCCGCCTCGTCCTGATCCGTCACCTCAGGAACGATCGCCGGCCCCAGCACCAGCGGCTGGACCGTTCCAAGCCCCAGGCCCAGATCGATCTTCTGCGCGGCCCAGGCGGCCACCTCGGCGTCGGGTGCTACGACCAGGACGATGGCCTGGCACTCCTTCTGCGCCCGCACGACCGCAACGTAGACGGGCCACGAGTAGCCCTTGCGCCGATCGATGTCGCGCTGAACCTCGAGGACGATGGAGAGCACCACCGCCCCGCTGCCATCGCGGAGCTCGAGCACCAGGTCGGCGCGAAACTCGACCGGAACGAGCTGATCCAGCGAGCCCTCGACCACCGCAACCGTTGTGTACGGTGGGAGATCCAGATGGAAGAGGATCTCGAGGAAGTGAGGCGCAAGCGACGGTTTCTCGCGGAACATGTCGACGAGACCGTTGTGCTCGAGCGTCGGCATGGGCGGCACGCTACTGCGAGCTATGGAGATGGGCAAGCTGCGCGCAGGGCTTCCAACCCTGGTTCCCGTAAATGCGAATGAGTGAAACGAATCACGGCTCGACCACGTAAAAGCCTGTCCGGTCTCGCGCGCACCGGCCCAGCGCGCGCTTCCGCCGCGGCCGCAGGCCGGCGGCCGCAATGCCCTGGCGCTCCCCTCCAGAGATCTCGCGCGACGCCGACCGGCCCCCTCGCGACCAGGGCTTCCCCCGGAGCCGCCGCCGCGATACGACATCGCCCGTGACACGCACGATCGCCCGATGGGTCCCCCTCCTCGCAGCGCTCTCCTCCGGATGCGCCCCGGCGCCGGCCCCGGCCGCTCCGGCGGCGGACGAGAGCGCCACGAAGGCGGCGAGCGTCGCGCTCACCGCGCTGTCGCACCGCAAGTTCGACGTCCACGGCTGCGCCGCCTCCGAGGCGCGCGTCGTAGCGGAGGCCGACGCGCGCGCGGGCACGCCTCAGGGCGAACGGTGCGCCATCCTCGTCGCGCGCAGGAGCGACAAGACATGGCTCGTCGTCGTCCGCTCCTCCCTCTCGTCGAGCTCCTTCGGGGCGCAGGCGCTCGTGACCGTGCTCCCCCAGGCCGAGGGCGTCGGCGCCATCGAGTACACGCGCTGATCCATCGCAGCGCCCGCGCCGCACCAGCGCAATCCGGCGCTCACCTCGCCCTGGCGACGAGGAACAACCTCCGGAACGGAAATGGCGTCTTCCCGTCCGCGGCCTTCGGATAAGCCGCAGCCAGGCGCCTCCCGTACGCCTCCAGGAACTCGGCCCGTTCGTCCTCATCGAGCACCGTGAGCAGCGGCCGCAGCGCCGTCCCCAGGGTCCACTCGACGACCGGGCTCTCGCCCTCGAGGACATGCAGGTACTCCGTCTCCCAGAGGTCGACCCGCGCCGCGTGCGGCGCCAGCACGCTGTAATACGCCGCAGGCGCCGCGACCGGGCTCTCCCGCACCACCGGCGCCAGCTTGTCGCGGAAGCGCGGCCCCCTGCTCACCTCCACCATCGCCGTGTGCGACGGCGCGCCGTGGTTCCTCGGCATCTGCACCGCCAGCACGCCGCCGCGCGCGAGCCGCCCGAGGAGCGCTGGAAACAGCGCCGGGTGGTCATCCAGCCAGTGGAGCGCGGCGTTGCTGAAGATCAGCGCCGGCGGCGCGAGCGGCACGAAGCGCGCGATATCGCCCTCGATGAACCGCGCCCCCGGCAGCGCGGCGCGCGCCTTCGCCAGCATCTCCGGCGAGCTGTCGACCCCGACGATCCCCCGGTCCGGAAAGCGCTGCGCCAGGAGACGGGTGATGTTGCCCGCCCCGCAGCCGAGATCGACGATCTCGCCCGGCACGTCGACGTCGACCCTGCCGAGCAGGTCGACCGCCGGACGCGCCCTCTGGTCCTCGAACTTCAGGTACTGAGCAGGATCCCAATCCGCCATTGCGCTCTCCACCGGACCAGCACAGCAGCACGTGAGCTCCCCCGCTGCCCCTCTTACGAACTCGTCTACTTCCATCAGATCCCGTCGCGCCTGTCGACGCTGAAACCGGCTCTCGACTCCCCTCGCCCGCGCCCCGCTCCGTGCTCGCACCGCTGCTTCCCAATCGCGTCCCCGCGGCGACCGCCGGCCTGCCGCGGGGCGATCTGCCACAAGCCTGCCAGGTCGCCACGGCGGCGACGTGAGCGGCGCGCGCCCGCGCCGCGCCGCCGCGCCCGGCATGTGCATTGCTCGATGCCCGCCCGGAGTCCAGCGGCCCCCTGGCAGCGCTGTCCGGGAACCCGGCCGCCGTCACGCCGCGAACAGGAGAGGTCCCGGGTCATGGCATCCATTCGCGGCGTAATTTTCGATGTCGACGGCACCCTGGTCGACAGCAACGACGCGCATGCGCGCGCCTGGATCGATGCGCTGGAGGAGTTCGGGCACAAGGTCCATTTCGAGGAGGTGCGGCGGCTCATCGGGATGGGCGGCGACAAGCTCCTCCCCAAGGTGACGGGGATCTCCAGCGACAGCCCGGAAGGGAGGAGGATCAGCGGGCGCTGCTCGGAGATCTTCATGAAGCAGCTCCTGCCCGAGCTCCGGGCCTTCCCCGGCACGAAGGAGCTGCTCGAGGAGCTCCACCGCCGCGGCATCAGGATCGTCATCGCGAGCTCGGCCCAGGAGGAGAAGCTCCGCGAGCTCCTCAAGCTCACCGGCGCCGACGGGGTCATCGAGAGCGCCACGTCGTCGAGCGACGCCGAGCAATCCAAGCCGGATCCCGACATCGTGCAGGCGGCGCTCGACGACCTGAGGCTGCCGCCCGGGGAGGTCGTGATGATCGGCGACACGCCCTACGACGTCGAGGCGGCAGCGCGGGCCGGCTTGCGCACGATCGGCTTCCGCTCGGGCGGCTGGATCGACAGCGCGCTCGCGGGAGCCATCGCCGTGTACGACGGCCCGGCCGACCTCCTGGCGCACCTGGAGACGTCGCCCCTCGCCGGGGGCGCGAGCGCCGCTCCCTAGGCCGAGGAGACCCCGCGGCAGCGCACCGTGTAGCGAGGCGCCCGGCCGCGCTCGACCCCGCCGCGGCCCGCTATCGCTGGCCGCCCGCGATGTGCGCGAACAGCACCTCGGGAGCGATCGGCTTGATCAGGTGGGCATCGCACCCGGCCTCCCTGGATCTGCGCAGATCGTCCTGCTGCCCGTACCCCGTGAACGCGACGATCCTCAGGGCCCCGGCGCCCGCCTCGCCCCGCATCCTCCGGGCGACCTCGTAGCCGTCCATCTTCGGCAGGCCGATGTCGAGCAGGACCACCTCGGGCGCGAAGCGGCGCGCCGCCTCCAGCGCTTCAGGACCGTCGTGGGCCAGCGCGGTCACGTGGCCCGCCTGCTCCAGGAGGAGGGCGAGGGCGAGCGCATGGTCGCGGTTGTCGTCCACGACGAGGATCCGGCGGGCGAGCGCGCTCGCGGCCGGCCCGAGCGCCCCCACGGGCTCGCCCAGCGGCTCCGCGGCGGGCAGGCGCACCGTGAACTCGCTGCCGCGGCCCTCGCCCTCGCTCGCGGCCGACACCGAGCCGCTGTGCATCTCGACGAGCCGCCTCACCAGCGTGAGCCCGATGCCGAGCCCACCGCGCGCGCGCTCGAGCGTCGGGTGCGCCTGCTCGAACAGGTCGAACACGCGCGGCAGCATCTCCTCCGGAATGCCGTAGCCCGTGTCCTTCACCCGGACGACGACCTCCGCCCCCTCCGGGCGCGCGGCGAGCCAGATCCGCCCGCCCTCGCGGGTGTATTTCGCGGCGTTCGTGAGCAGGTTGACGATCACCTGCTCCAGGCGCGCGGTGTCGCCGAACACCGAGAGCGGCCGCGGCCCCACGTCGAGCGTGAGCTCGTGCTTGGAGGCGTCGATCAGCGGCGCGACCGCCGCCACCGCCTGGTAAACGACATGGCCGAGATCGAGCGGCTCCTGCTTCAGCGTGATCTTGCCGCGGGTGATCCGCGAGACGTCGAGCAGATCGTCGACGATGCGGCCGAGCTGGCCCAGCTGCCGCTGCATGACCGCCTGCGCCCACGCCCGCCGCGCCTCGGGCACCGAGGGCATCTGCGAGACGCGGAGCGCGAACTGGATGGCCGAGAGCGGGTTCCGGAGCTCGTGCGCCAGCATCGCGAGGAACTCGTCCTTGCGGCGGTCGGCGTCCAGGAGCGCCTGCTCGGCCTGCTTGCGCGCGCTGATGTCGTTGCAGGAGACCGCCACGCCGTCGCCGACCTTCACGGCCATGTTGCGGACCCACATGCGGTGCCCGTCGGCCGTGTACCCGACCTCGATGTCGTGCGGCTCGCCGGTCTCGACCACCCGCACGTAGAGCGGGAACAGCTCCGTCCGCTGGTCGGGCAGCACGTCGAGGAGCCGCCGGCCGACGAACGCCTCCACGGGCCTGCGGAGGAGCCGGCCGGCGGCCGGGTTCGCGAACTCGAACACGAAGTCGGCGACCCGGCCCCCCTCGTCGCGCGCCGCGCGCAGCACGAAGAACGCGTCGAGCGAGAGCTCCTGGGCCGCGCGGAAGCGCTCCTCGCTGCGGCGCAGCGCTTCCTCCGCCTGCTTGCGCTCGGTGATGTCGTCGATCACGCCGACCGCGCGCACCGCGTTGCCGCGCTCGTCCCTGAACACCACGCCGCGAACCACGACCCACCGGACGCCGCCGTCCTTCCGGACGAACCGCTTCTCGCTGCGCCACTCGCGATCCGCGCCGCCGACCGCCCGGCGGTAGATGGCGAGATCCCGCGAGCGATCATCGGGGTGCGTGAGGTCGACGAAGGTGCGCTCGAGGAGCTCCGCCTCGGAGTAGCCCGTCAGCGCGCAAAACTCCGGGCTGACGGCGAGGATCCTCGCCGTCGGCGGCTCCCCGGTGGCGACGGCCACGCCCGCGAGCTCGAGCGTGCGGTGAAGGTCGCGCTCGCCCAACAGCTCCGCGGAAGCCCGGTCGAGCTCGCGTCGAGGTCCGCCTTCGCCGGAGCTCCCTGCCCCGGACATCGATGGATTCTCTGCGCCTTTCCGCTCATCTCGAGTCGCTGTCACCCGCCCTCCCCCGGCGACGCCCCGCCGGACCGCCGAACGGCGTGCCGGCGGTCCGGCGCGCTTCGCGGCCATCGTAGACCAAACGGCGCGCCGCTGACAGCTGCCGAAACGAGCCGGCGCGGTCCGCCTCGGCAGCGCCGGCGCGGCGGCGGCTCCCCGTGGGTCGGAGTCGCCTCTCGCCTGCGCGCGCGTCCACTTCCGCTCGATACAGCGCCTCTCGACAGCGGTGATCGGCGCCGCGCAGGGAGCGGGGAGGCGGGGGAAAGCTCAATGATCTTCCCATCTTCTCACCTTCACGGAGGCGCCCTCCGGCCAGCGCGACCGCCGCCGCTCGGTGGACGGCGCGCGGCGGCGGGGCGAAAGCTCGCGCGCCGACGGAATCCTCGACTCGACGCGACGCGCGAGGCCGGGGTAGCATCCCGCGCCTCAATCCACCGATAGCCAGGAGCGCCGCGCGATCCCTCGCCCGCCGCATGCAACGCCCCATGAAGCTCGCTGTCATCTCAGGTAGTCACCGCAATGGTTCCGAATCGGGGAAGGTCGCCCGCTACGTGCAGCAGCAGCTGACGTCGGCGGCGGAGGTCTCCTCCACCTACGTGCTCGATCTCGCCGACAACCCGCTGCCGCTCTGGGACCCGGAGGCATGGCAGCCCTCGGAGAAATGGGAGCGCCTCTGGTCCCCCATCTCCGCCGAGCTCACCGCGTCCGACGCCTTCGTGATCGTGACGCCGGAGTGGAGCGGCATGGTCCCCGCGGCGCTGAAGAACTTCTTCCTCCTCTGCTCCAAGGGCGAGCTCGCGCACAAGCCCGCGCTCATCGTCGCGGTCTCGGCGAGCCTGGGCGGCTCCTACCCGATCGCCGAGCTGCGCATGAGCAGCTACAAGAACACGTACCTCTGCTACATCCCGGACCACGTGATCGTGCGCCACGTCCGCGACCTCCTCAACGACCCGGCGGAGCCGCAATCGCCCGACGACGGGCGCATCCGCGAGCGGCTCCACTACGCGCTGGGCATCCTCCTCCAGTACGGGAAAGCCCTGCAGCTGGTCCGCGAAAGCGGCACAGTCAACCTGACCCGATATCCTTTCGGAATGTAGCCGGCCGACTGTCCGCCTCCAACCCGGGAGAGAGACCGAACCGCGGCCGCGTGCTCGTCGCGGGACGCGAAGCTCGGACCGTCGCGCTCGGTCGCGGCGAGGAGCAGCGACCGCGTCTCGATGCCGAGCGGCTCGGCGCGGCTGAGCGCGCACGGAGCGACCGAGTCGCCGATTCGCTCGGTCGCCCGGGAGTCGCGGACCCGTCTGCCCAGAGGGGGCTTGCCGCGTTCGTACGGGCGACCCATGGAGCCAATCGCGCGGCGGCGCGCGGGCAAATGCTCGCAGGGGAGGGGAACGCGTGAGATCAGTTGCTGCCTTCATGGCCGAGAGGGTGGTGCGTCTCGTGGAGGAAGACGGACCCGATGCCCTGCCGCTGGCGCGCGGGCACGTGCTGCTTCGCATGCTCGAAGTCGGCGTGTGCGGAACGGACCGAGAGATCGCGGGATTCGCCTACGGATCCGCGCCTCCAGGGACGGACCGGCTCGTGCTGGGACACGAGGCAGTTGCGGAAGCCGTGCGAACGGGTGAGGGCGTGGAGCGCGTTCGTCCCGGAGATCTCGTGGTGCCGACCGTGCGCCGGCCCTGCCACCGCGTCGAGTGTCCTGCCTGTCGCGCCGGGCGTCAGGACTTTTGCACGACGGGCGAGTTCATCGAGCGCGGTATCTGCGGGGCGGGCGGCTTCATGACCGAGCTCGTCGTCGAGGAGGAATGCTACCTCGTTCCCGTCCCACCGGCGGTCGGCGAGCTCGGCGCCCTCGTCGAGCCGCTGAGCATCACGGCCAAAGCGTTCGCCCAGCTCGACGCCATCCTGACGCGCCTGCCATGGGATCATGGCCGGGCGCGGGGCCTGGTCCTCGGCGCTGGACCGATCGGCGTGCTCACGGCGATGGGCCTGGTTGCGAGGGGAGCTCGAACGGTCGTCTTCTCGAGGGAGCCGGATGACGACGACCGGGCGCAGCTCGTGCGCAGCATCGGCGCCGACTACGTGTCGAGCGCCTCCACCGACGTCCACGGGCTCGTGCGCCGCGCCGGGCGGTTCGATGTGATCATCGAAGCGGTCGGCGTGCCCGAATTCGCGTTCCAGACCGTTGCCGCGCTGGCGCCCAACGGCGTGTTCATCCTCACGGGCGTCCCCGCCCCGAGGCCCGCGATCGGCTTCGACGCAGCCGGTTTGATGCGCGATCTCGTCCTGCAGAACCAGGTGATGCTCGGGACCGTGAACGCTGACCGCGAGTCCTACGAGCAAGCCGTTCGCATGCTCGAGCGGTTCCTGATGCTGTTTCCAGACGCCGTGCGACGCGTGATCACGCGACGTGTAGCGCTCGACGAGGTGCCGGCCTTGCTGCGAGAGCCAGGGGGCGGCGTGAAGACGGTGATCCGGATCGCAGAGGCCGGCACGGCGACGCGCGACGAAGGGCTCCCGGCTCCCGGGCGGGCCGCGGCGCCACAGGATCGCAGAAAGTGAACGAGCGATGAGCCAGAGGCGAAAGCTGCGAAGCCAGGCGTGGTGGGACGACGAGACCAATCCGGAGATGACGGCGCTGTACGTCGAGCGCTACCTGAACTTCGGGCTGACCCTGGGAGAGCTCCAGGCCGGCCGCCCCATCATCGGGATCGCCCAGACGGGGAGCGATCTCGTGCCATGCAACCGACACCATGTGAGCCTGGCCGTCCGGGTCAAGGAGGGCGTGCGCGACGCCGGCGGGATCCCGCTGGAATTTCCGGCGCACCCCCTCCAGGAGACAGGCAAGAGGCCCACCGCAGCCCTCGACAGGAACCTCGCGTACCTCGGGCTGGTGGAGGTGCTCTTCGGATACCCGATCGACGGCGTGGTGCTCACGACGGGCTGCGACAAGACGACGCCGTCCTGCCTGATGGCGGCAGCGACGGTCGACCTGCCCGCGATCGTGCTCTCGGGCGGGCCGATGTTGAACGGATACTACCAGGGGAAGCTCGCCGGCTCGGGGCTCGTGATCTGGGAGGCGCGCAGGCTGCTGGCGGCCGGCGCGATCGATTACGCGGAGTTCATGGGCATGGTCGCCGCGGCCGCGCCCAGCGCGGGACACTGCAACACCATGGGGACGGCCCTGTCGATGAACGTCCTCGCCGAGGCCGTCGGGATGTCGTTGCCCGGATGCGCGGCGATCCCGGCGCCGCACCGGGAGCGGGCGCAGATGGCGTATGCGACCGGACGCCGGATCGTGGAGATGGTCCACGAGGACCTGAAGCCGAGCGCGATCATGACCAAGGCGGCGTTCGAGAACGCCATCGCCGTCGCCTCTGCGATCGGCGCGTCGACCAACTGTCCGATCCATATGAATGCCATCGCGCGCCATATCGGGGTCGACTTGACCAACGACGATTGGCAGAGGGTGGGGCAAGACGTGCCCTTGCTCGTCGATTGCCAGCCCGCCGGGCGCGTCCTGGGCGAGGACTTCCATCGCGCGGGAGGCGCGCCCGCCGTCATGAACGAGCTGCTCCGCGCGGGCCGCCTCCACGCGGATGCCCTCACGGTCTCCGGACGCACGGTGGGGGAGAACGTGGCGAACGCCGCCGCCACCGACCGCGACGTGATCCGACCGTACGAAGAGCCCCTGCTCCCCGCGGCAGGCTTGCTCGTCATGAGCGGGAACCTCTTCGACTCGGCCGTCATGAAGACGAGCGTGATCTGCGAGGCCTTTCGCAACCGCTACCTGTCGGACCCCGAGCACCCCGACGTCTTCACGGCGCGGGCCGTCGTCTTCGACGGGCCGGAGGATTACCACGCGCGCATCAACGACCCGTCGCTCGGAATCGACGAGAGCTGCATCCTCGTCATGCGCGGCACGGGGCCGGTTGGTTATCCGGGCTCCGCGGAGGTCGTGAACCAGCAGCCGCCCGACGCGCTGGTCCGGCGCGGGGTGACGTCGCTGCCGACGCTCGGCGACGGCCGCCAGAGCGGTACGTCGGACAGCCCCTCGATCCTGAACGCGTCGCCCGAGTCCGCGACGGGAGGCGGCCTCGCGCTGCTCCGGACCGGGGATCGCATCCAGATCGATCTGCGCCGTCGCCGCGTGGACGTGCTGCTCTCCGACGACGAGATCGAGCAGCGCCGCAAGTCCATCACGCCGTCGCACTGCGAGGACCAGACTCCATGGCAGGAGCTCTACCGGAGCTCGGTCGGCCCGCTGTCGACCGGCGCGTGCTTCGAGCCGGCCATCCGGTACCAGCACCTCGTTCAGCTTCGCGGGCTGCCTCGCCACTCGCACTGAACGGCTCGGGGAGCTGAGGTGAGAACCATGAGCATGAAACAGACGGGGCCGGTCGTCGTGCTGGACCACGATTTCGGCGATATCGATATCGAGCGCTCCATCATGGAACCGGCCGGCCTGGAGGTGGTCGCCGCGCAATGCAAGACCGAGGAGGACGTCGTGGCCGCCGCGCGCGACGCGGTCGGCGTGCTCACGCAGTACGCAGAGGTCAAGGAGCGAGCCATCTCGGGGCTCCAGCGCTGCCGGGTCATCGCTCGGTACGGCACCGGCGTCGACACCGTCGACGTCGCGGCGGCGACGAAGCGCGGGATCCGCGTGACCAATGCGCCGAACGATTGGTGCGCCGACGAGGTCGCCGACCACGCCGTGGCGCTCCTGCTCACGCTCGCCCGCAAGCTGCCCGCTTACGATCGCGCCACGCGCGGTGGATCCTGGTCCTGGCAAGATGGCCGGCCCATCCACCGGATGCGGGGGGCGACCCTGGGCCTCCTGTCGTTCGGCGCGATCGCCCGGGGTATCGGCGCGCGGATGGCGAGCTTCGGCGTGCGCGTGACGGCTCACGACCCCTTTCTCGACCCGGACGAGATCCGCGCCGCCGGCGCTATCCCCGTGTCCTTCGACGAGCTCCTGGAGAGCTCCGACTACGTCGTCGTCCAGGCGCCGCTCACGTCCGAGACGCGTGGTCTCCTCGGGGAGCGCGAGCTCCGGCGCATGAAGCCGACAGCCATCCTCGTGAACACCGCCCGCGGGCCCATCATCGACGACGACGCTCTGCACAGGGCGCTCCGGGAGGGGTGGATCGCAGGCGCCGGGCTCGACGACATCGCCGAGGAGCCGGCGAAGCGGCGCGACTGGACGCCGGCGAGCCCGCTCTTCTCGCTCGATAATGTCGTCCTGTCGCCCCACGCGGCCTACTACTCCGAGGAGGCGCTCGAGTTCGTCCGGCGGTTCGCGGCGAACGAGGTCGTTCGCGTTCTCTCCGGGCAGGAGCCGATGTCGCCCGTGAACCTGAAAGCCGCGTGAGGTCGCCGACGTCGTCGGCGAAAGCGGGCATGGCGGATGCCTTTTGATGATCGATGAGACTCGTGGTCAAATTCGATTGTGAGCGCCCGGCTCCGGACGCGCGCGGCCGAAGGCGTCGCTCCTGCCCCAGCGCCCAGGGATGTCGAGGAGTCGAATCTCCCCGAGCTCGGCAGGAACCGCCGGATCGACGACCAGGCGGTTGCCCATAGGCTCCAGCCCGAGCAAGACGCGGAGAAAGAGCAGGGGAGCCCCGGCGGCCCACGCCTGGGGGCTGCACGCAGTAGGATACTCGACCGGAAACTTCGTGAGCTCTCGCGGATACCCGGCGAACGCCTCGGGCAAGCGGTAATGGAAGAAGGAAGCCGCCGCCAGGTTGCCCGTCGCGACACGCCCGGCCTCCACGCTGAAGCCGTAGCGCTGGAGCCCGAGCGCGATCAACGAGTTGTCGTGCGGCCAGACCGTACCCACGTGATAGCCGATGGGGTTGTACCCGCCTTCGTCGTCGGCCATGGTACGCACACCCCAACCGCTGAACAGGCGGGGGCCGAGGAGGTGCTCGACCACCCGTTCGGCCCTGGATTCCTCGACGATGCCGCTCCAGAGCAAGTGGCCGATGTTCGAGGTCAGGGAATCGACCCTGCGCTTCTGGCCATCCAGGGCGAGCGCGAAGAACCCGCGATCGTCGAGCCAGAAGTCCTGGTTGAATCGACGTTTCAGCTCCTCCGCCTCTCGCTCCAGGCGTGCCGCGAGCTCGGGGTCCCGCCAGACCTCGCGCGCGAGCCGGGCGCTCCGCACCTTCGCGTCGTAGACGTACCCCTGGATCTCACAGCACGCGAGAGGCCGCGGCGCGAGCGATCCGTCGTGAAACACGATGGAGTCCCATGAGTCCTTCCAGCACTGGTTCTCCAGGCCAGTCGCGGGGTTGCGCGTGTCGTACTCGACGTACCCGTCGCCATCCCGATCCCCCCATTCGTCGATCCATTGAAGCGCCGCGCGCGCGGCGTGCTCCATCGACAGGACGAGCTCCGCGTCGCCGGTCCAACGCTCGTACTCGTCGAGCAGGATCAGGAAGAGCGGCGTCGAGTCGGCAGCGCCGAAATAGGGCGAGTGCGGCCGCTCTTCGAAGGCGGTCAGCTCGCCCCACCGGACCTCGTGGAGGATCTTCCCCGGCTCCTCGTCCCGGAAGTCGTCCCGGCGGGTGCCCTGGCGGCGCGCGAGGTAGCGGAGCGTGGAGCGCGAGAGCTCGGGGACGAACGGCAACGCTTGCAGGCTCGTGATGACGCTGTCGCGGCCGAACGCCGCCATGAACCACGGCAGGCCAGCGGCCGGTATGGCGGCGTCCGGCATGAGCTTCGAGAAGAAGCGCAGCGCGGCCAGGTCGATGAGGCTCCGCTGGTACGTGCGTGCGAGGGGATCGTTCGAGGTGATGAGTCGTGGTGCCCTGTCGAGCCAGCTCTCGAGGCTGGTGCCGATGTTCGGGCGCGCATGGCTCTCGCCGTGGGCGTACTTCACCCGGCTGTGCTGCTCCTCCAGCCCGTCGATCGCCGCCAGGACGTCGAGGCAGGTGCTCCAGGTGCCGTGCGGCTCGATGTGCACCCGGAAGGCGAGGCCGCCCAGCTCGATCCGCGCGGGCTGCGATGCGGAGATCCATGTCTCGCGCACGAAGCGCTCGCGCCGGTATCCGAGCACGAGCCGGTTGTCCTCGATGCGGTGATAGTGCTCGCCTTTCTTCTCGAGCATGTCCTTGACCTCGAACAGGTCGGCGAAATCGGCGGCGGCTCGGATGCGGACGTCGAGATCGACAGGGGACTTGTCGTGGTTCATGAGCAGGAGGTCCTCGTGGAACCCGTCGCCCGCAAACCGGGTCCGGACGACCGACAGGGTCGATTGGACGTACATCGCCGCAGGCCTCGGGACGAGGAAGAACTGGGCCTGGAAGTACTGCACGTCGTCGGTGGACAGCGCGGCCGGCACGACGCCGTCGATCGTCAAGATCCATTCGGAGAGAAAGCGCGTATCGAGGTGAAAGAGGCCGAGCGGGCGGTTGACGGAATGTTCGATGTTGCCGCGCAGGTCGCTGACGACGAACGTTCCGCCGTCCAGGATGCTCACTTGACGTTCCATGTCTCCCTCCGACGATAATCAGCCCCCGCGTCGCTTCGGGAGCTCGCTCGTCCCCCGGGGCGTCTCTTCGGCGGCCTGTCCGTCGCCCGGGCAGAAGACGCTCTGGAACATCTGCGCGATGGCCAGGTCTCCTCGCGCTGCGACGCGACCCTGCATGATCGCGGTGATCAGGTTCTGTTCGCCGCGAGCGATGCGCGAGAAGTCGTCGAGCGAGCAGGAGAGCTGACAATCCTCGCGCGCGCCCTCGGGCGCGATGCCGAACGACCCATCGTTGACCTCCACCGCGACGCGCTCGTCGTCGGTGAACTGCAAAGCACATACCTTGCGCGTGCCTCGCAAACGGGCGTCGTACCGCCCCATCACGAGGGCCTCGATGAGCTCCCTTGCTTGCCGCATGATGGCTCCGTGGTTCCGGGTTACCAGTCTCGCCTTCGCGGCTTCGGCGAAGCAAGGGGCGTGCCCTGCTCGCCTCCAGGCTTGCGGGCCGGGCATCGGCGCGCATGGTTTGGCCATGCCAACTCCGATCGAACATTATGGTCTCATCGGTGACACGACGACGGTCGGTTTGATCTCGCGTAACGGCTCGCTCGACTGGCTGTGCCTTCCGCGCATCGACTCGGACGCGTGTTTCGCGAGGCTGCTCGGCCATGACGACCACGGGTACTGGGCGCTCCGGCCAGCGACGAGGATACGAGCCGTGGAGCGACGGTACCGGCCGGACACGCTGGTCCTCGAGACCGAGTTCATCTGTGACAGCGGACGGGCGCGGTTGATCGATTTCATGCCTCCGGGGGTCGTCGCGCACGATGCCGCCCAGGTCGACGAAGCGATCCAGGCTGTCGCCGCGCACGACGTCATCCGGATCGTCGAGGGGATCGAGGGCCATGTCCCGATGCACTCCGATCTGATCGCGCGGTTCGGCTATGGCCGCTTGATCCCCTGGATCCAGTGCGATGGAGGCCGGGCCACGCTCACGTCCGGACCGGCTGCGCTCGTGTTCCGCAGCCCTGCGCCGCTCGACCTCGACTGGGACGCCGCACGACTGGAGACGAGCTTCATCGTCCGCGCGGGGCAGCGCCTGCCGTTCACCCTCACCTTCTTCCCGTCGCACGAGCACGCCCCCGACCACCCCGTCGACGCGGAGCGGGAGCTCGCGCGAGCGGAGCATCACTGGCGAGCGTGGGCGAGCCGCTGTCCCTACCAGGGCCGCTTTCGTGACGCCGTGGTGCGGTCGCTCCTCACGCTGAAGGCGCTCACCTATGCGCCCACGGGCGGAATCGTGGCGGCGCCGACGACCTCCTTGCCGGAGGATCTCGGCGGCGTTCGCAACTGGGACTATCGCTACTGCTGGTTGCGGGACTCCACCCTCACGCTCGACGCGCTGATGCGCGGCGGGTACCTGGAGGAAGCCGAGGCGTGGCGCGACTGGCTCATGCGCGCGGTGGCCGGCGCTCCTGCGCAGCTGCAGATCATGTACGGCGTGGCCGGCGAGCACCGGCTCACCGAGATCGAGCTGCCGTGGCTCCCGGGATACGAGGAATCCAAGCCAGTGCGGATCGGCAATGGCGCATACGATCAGTTTCAGCTCGACGTCTACGGCGAGGTGCTCAACACGCTTTATGATGCCCACGTGCAGGGGCTGCCGGATCTGCCGCACACCTGGGACCCCATCGTGGAGATCGTCGACTTCGTCGAGAAGGCCTGGCAGCGGCCGGACGAAGGCATCTGGGAGATCCGCGGGGCAAAACAGCTACACTTCACGCATTCGAAGCTGATGGCCTGGGTGGCCGTGGATCGCGCCGTGCGCATGATCGAGGAGTTCGGAGTAGGCGGACAGCATCGACTGGGGAAGCGGACCCAGCGCTGGCGCGCGTTGCGCGAGGAGATCCGCAGCGACCTGCTCACGCGCGGATTCAACGCGCGCATCGGCGCGTTCACGCAATCGTACGGCTCGGACGCCCTCGACGCCAGCGTGCTCCTGATACCGCACATGGGCTTTCTGGCCGCCGACGATCCGCGCATGCTGTCCACCGTCGCAGCGATCGAGAAGGGCCTCACCCGGGAGGGTCTCGTCCTGCGCTACGCGACCGAGACGGGGGTGGATGGACTGCGGGGCCACGAAGGGACGTTCCTGATCTGCAGCTTCTGGCTCGCCGACAACTACGCGATGGTCGGTCGCCTGGACGACGCGGAGGCGCTCCTCGCTCGGCTGGTTTCGCTCCGCAATGACGTCGGCCTGCTCGCCGAGGAGTACAGCCCTGAGCTGGGTCGCCAGCTCGGCAATTTCCCGCAGGCGTTCTCTCACATCGGGCTCGTCAACACGGCTCACATCATCGACGCGAAGCGCGCCGGGAAGAAGGTGCACATTCCGTCCGCAGCGTAATTTCGGCCGACGGCTTCAGGTGTGCCCATGTCGGACTGTCATAAGAACTCGTAATTACACGGATTTTAGCGGGATGGGCGGGTTCGTCGTAGAAATTGAGAAAATTCGGATGTCCACCGCGATCGATGCGGACGAAATTTCTTGACTTGACTGCCGGAGGCCGTTTTTGTGTTCTGCCCTACGTCGCTGGCTCCGCGCGACGGGCGGCGTCTTCGGGCTCGCCGGCCGTCCGGGCCCCGCAACGCGGATCTCCGAGGCCTGGCGGCTCGCCGGCTTCGGCGACGGCTTGACGGAATCCCCCGACGGCGCCAGAAAGATCCCCCTAAATGCAAACGAAGACCATCCTGCCTGTCGTGGTTTTGACGGCCTTCGCCGTGGCGGCCTCCGGTTGCGGTAAGAGCGGCACCAGCGAGCGCTCCGGCGAGCGGTGGGCGACCACCGAGAACACGAACGTCGACCTCGACTTCGACAAGATCAACGAGGCGTACAAGACCGCCGAGGGGCCCGAGGACTTCGAGCGGCGCGTCAACGAGATCTACCAGGGGAGCGAGGTCATCAGCGTGGCCGTGCAGGACCTGGACGCCAAGACGCAGGTCGTCACCGGGTTCTTCGACAAGAACGGCGACGGCGGCGTGCAGGACCCCGAGAAGGTGTTCACGATCCGCCGTGACGTCTCCGGCGAAGGCACCGCACAGATCCAGACGTCCGGTTACGGCGCCTACGGCTACTACCACTCGCCGTTGATGGGCATCGCGTCCGGCATGATCCTCGGCTCGATGCTCTCGTCGGCGTTTCGCCCGAACTACGTGCCGGTCTACACGCAGCCGTACACCACGCCGCCCAACCGCGCGTCCGATCTCCGATCGCAGCGCGACTCGTACCGCGCCTCGAACTCGTCCGGCGTCGACAGCAGCAAGTCGTCGCAGACCGGGCGGCGCTACAACAACGCGGGCGGCAGCCGCTTCGGGAGCGGCAAGTCCGGCGCTGGCTCGCGCTTCGGCGTCCGCCGCGGCGAGCGCGGCCGCAGGCCCGAGCGCCTCGTCGCGTAGCCGCGCCGCCTGCCGAAGAGCGCACCGCCCGCCGCGATGCAGCCCCTGCGAAGCATCTCGGAGCTCCCGTTCCGCGGCCGTCCCGCGCTGGAGCTGCTGAACCTCGAACAGCACCGCGACCAGCCGGACGTGGAGTCCACGCAGTTCGGCTGGTGCCGGGTGGCCGAGCTCTGGCTCGACGGCCGCGCGGATCGCGAGCCGCTCCGGGTGACGGGCGCGCTCGTCGTGGCGGTGCACGCCGCGGACGAGCCGGAGGTGCTGCCCGATGACGTGGAGCTCGAGTTCTTCGTCGAGGAGGTCGCGAAGGACTACTCGGTGACCGTGCTCCTGTCGGCGTTCCTCGAGCGCTGGCTGCCGGCCGCGCTCTCCGGCGAGCACGCCATCGTGCTCGCCATGTGCAACCCCCACGCCGCGCGCATCCGTCGGCCGAAGGCGGCGGGGCTCACCCCCGTGTACTACGCCGACGGCGACGTCGACGCGTGGCTCGACACCGACGAAGACGGTCGCCGGCACATCCGCCTCGAGGCGGAGGCCTGGCACAGCGCGGAGTGAGACGATGTTCGATAGACGCAGACAGCCGGTCGTGTCGCGCGAGCAGAAGCTGGTTTATGCCGGCATCTACGTGCTGAAGAAGATGGACCTGAAGCCCGCCGACGGAGGCATGGAGATGCCCCTCGTGCTGCCGTCCGAGCTGAGCCCGCTGGAGGACGTCCTGCAGGAGCTCGTGAACGCGGACCTCGTCGAGGTCAACCGCCGCAAGGCGCGGTTCGAGCTCACCAAGAAGGGGCTCGCCTACCTCGGCGAGATCATCGACGAGGCGGAGGCGCTGGTCGACGAGTTCGACGACGAGTCGGTCGAGGACGCCGTGGCCGAGCTCCGCAGGCGAAACGTGGACGTGCTGCGGGCCCGCTTCCTGTGGGGCTGGTACGACGGCGAGCTGGACGATCTCGTGCTCTTCCAGCAGCGCCGGGGCGCGACGGCGGTCGAGCCGTGGTGGGCAGACTACCTCATGAGCGACGCGTTCTACGAAGCGCTGCTCTGCGACTTCGAGTGAGCGTGAGGGCGCGCGGGCGCACGTCGTCGCGGCGCGGCCTGAGCTAGCAACGCGCCCCGTCGGCTGTTCCATCGAGACGACGTCGAGCGCGGGCGCGCCGGGAGATGGGCGCCACCCATCTCTTGCTGGAGGCACGTACACCGCGAGACGGGTGCCACCCATCTCCCGCGTGGCAGTGTTGGCGGTCCGGGTCGGAGTCGGGTCTGGAGCGCTCGGAGCGCATCGGCATACGATGCGCTCCGGCCGCGTACGGACATCCCGCGATGGGCCAGGAGAGCGCTACAATGCTCGACGAATTCGATCCTCCGTCCAGAGGCGTCTAACGAGAACAATTTCGAGCGGTTCGGCGGCGGGACCCGCGGCGCCTCTGCGAGGAGAGCCCTCACGGGTCGGATCGACCGGGCGACCCCGCGGCCGGCGCGGGCGCGAGCGCGCCGGATTCGCTGCGCGTCACGAACCGGTCCCCGTCGCTGTCGAGCGCCTTCAGCATCTCGCCGACGACCACCTCGGACGGCGTCTCGGAGGTCGCCCTGGAGACAGCGGCCCTCAGCTCGTCGGCCGAGATGCGGCCGTCGCGGTCGGCGTCGATCGCCTCGAAGGTGCCGAGCTGGCGCCAGAGCTCCACGGCGAACGACTCGGCCAGGACGAGCTTCGGCTCGCGGCCGCTGTCCGCCGGCGGCACCTCCTCGGGGTGCTCCTCTGCGAAGCGGACCAGCGGAGCGACGTCATCCATGCCGCCGAGGAGCGCGCGCGGGAGGACGATCCGGTACGCGCGGTCGTCGACCAGCGGGAGGCCGCCGATCGCGGTCAGGACGCCTCGCTCGTCGATCGCCATGCGATCGTCGATCTGGAGATAGCCGGCGTGCTGGGCGGGGGCGCGCGACCGCGACGCGGCGACGGCCTCGCGGACGACGCGGCCGGGCATGCGGACCACCACCAGCTCGTTGCTGAAGGGCACCTCGGCCTTGAGATCCCCGTAGGTGAAGCGCTCCCGGTACGCGCGATCGCCGCGGATGCCGCCGCCGTTGAACAGGCACCCGTCCGCCTGGAGCGCGTCCCGGAACCGCGAGCAGAGGAGCGCCCCGAGCGAGGTCTGCCGCGTCCGCGCCCCGACGGACGACAGCGCGCTCCCCGGCGGGAGCCGGAGGAGGGTGGCCGCGTCGAGGTCGCGCACGAGCTGCATGTGGCGGTCCACGCGCGCGCGCATCGCCGGATCCTCGGGATAACCGCCGACGTCCTCGATGCGGACGGTGACCGCGGGCAGGTCAGGCACGCCGGCGGGCGGCGCCTCGGCAGGCCACGCGAGATCGATGACGGCCGCGCTCGCCGCGTCGGTGCCGGCCTTGACGACCCAAGAGCCGTCGACGTCGTCGAGGAGCACCTCGTGCTCGTGGCCGCCGAGGATCACGGGAAAGCGGGGGTCGCGCTGCATCCGCGCGAGCGCGAGGTCCTCGCCGCGGCTCTGGTGCGTTATCGGGATCACGCAGGCGCAGCCCTCCTCGCGGACGAGCCGGCGGGTCCAGAGAACGGCCGTCTCGTTGACCGGCTCGATGGGGATCCCCCCGAACGCGCCCCGCCGGTACAGGCCCTGCACGTGGACGAGCAGGCCGAGGAGGCCGACCCGGACCGTCCGCCCGCCGGGGCTCGAGACGGCGAGGATCTCGTGCGTGGGCAGCGCCGGCGCGAACGAGGGCATGTTGGTGTTGAGCCACGTGCCCCGGAACTCCCGCACCCGCGCCCTGAGCTCCGGGAGCTCGACGTCGGCCTCGTGGTTGCCGAAGATGGTGTGCGTGATCGGCACCGCGTTCATGCAGTCGACCATGCCCCTGCCGTGATCGAGGCTCGAGAGCAGGCTCGGCGCGAGGAAGTCGCCGGCCATCACCGCGATGAAGCGATCCGCCGGCCCGGCGGCGTGATGCCTCACGAGGCTCGCGAGGCGAGGGAGGTTCTCGAGCGAGTAGACGTCGTTCACGCAGACGATCCGCAGAGAGGGGCCTCTGGGCGTGCCTTTGTCGCCGGCGGTCATGTCCCCTGAAGATAGCCCAGCGCGCGGGCCCGCGCTCTCCGCCCACACCGGCGTCAGAGGGCGACGCGCTCGGGCACGCTCTCGAAGGAGAACACCCGCCAGGCATGCGGCTGGCCAGGGCGCGTCGACTCCGTCGCAGCGCCGTTCGTGAACTCCGCGACGACGCCGCGCCAGAACGCGAGGGCCCCTGCGTTGCCCTCGGAGACGCGCACGGTCCACTTGCCCGGAATGCGCTGCCAGAGGAGGACGGCCGCCCGGCGGCCCACGCCGGAGCGGCGGTATCGCCGCAGGACGAAGAACTCGGCGATATCGAGGACATCCGGGTCAGCCGCCGCCGGTGAGCCCCGCGTCGCCAGGACGAACCCCGCGACGCGCCCGCCACATCGAAGGACGAAGGCGAACCGGCGGTCCCGCTCGGACCAGTAGAGAGGGAGCTTGTCGTAGCCGAAGCGCCCGTCCGCCATCAACTCTATGCCGGGGAACACGTCGCTGAGATCGTGAATGTACAGCTCGATGAGGTTGGATAGCAGCAGGGCATCGGACGAGATCGCCTCATCGAGAACAACTGTACTGGAATCCGCCATGGCAACCCCTCTGGCCTGCTCAAACCCCATTACCGGCCTGCGTCGAGCGCCGCCAGGACGATACCGCAGCGTAGCAAGGCGCGTGGTTGAAGAGCCAGGGGGAGAGGGCGAACCACTTTTCGTGGAGGCCGGATGAACGCGGCGCTCCTGTCGAGCAACGAAGCCGACATGTCCGAAACCATTGAACGTCGTGGCTTGAGGCTCAGGGGTCGCCCAAGGGGCGCTTCCGCCCTGACCATCGCGGCCCTTGCCGGCCTCACCGCGTGCGAGCCCATCGGGCGCGGCGGGGATAACGGCGGCGCAGATGGCACAGGCGGCAGCGGCGGCGTCGCGGAGGGTGCAGGAGGCTCGAGCGGTGACGGCGGCGCGCCTGGCACCGGCGGTGACGGCGGCGCGCCTGGCACCGGCGGCCACGGCGGCGCGCCTGGCACCGGCGGCCACGGCGGTGAGCCCGGCACCGGCGGCCACGGCGGCGCGCCTGGCACCGGCGGCCACGGCGGTGAGCCCGGCACCGGCGGCCACGGAGGCGCGCCCGGCACCGGCGGCCACGGCGGCGCGCCTGGCACCGGCGGCGACGGCGGCGCGCCCGGCACCGGCGGCCACGGCGGTGAGGGCGGTGCGCCCGGCACCGGCGGCCACGGAGGCGCGCCCGGCACCGGCGGCGACGGCGGCGCGCCCGGCACCGGCGGCCACGGCGGTGAGGGCGGTGCGCCCGGCACCGGCGGCCACGGAGGCGCGCCCGGCACCGGCGGCGGCGGCGGCGCGCCCGGCACCGGCGGCGGCGGCGGCGGTGCCGGGTGCGACGGCGAGCCCCACTGCGCTCAGCCGCCGCCGTGGGCGCGAGGCTTCGGCGGCCCTGGCGCCGACGAGGGCTGGTCCATCGCGAGCGACGCCTACGGCAATTACTACGTCTCGGGCTCCTTCAGCGGGACCATCGACTTCGGTACCGGCCCGCTGACCAGCGCTGGACAGTCAGACGTCTTCTTTCTCAAGCTCGATCCCTCGGGCACGACGCTCTGGAGCCAGCGCTTCGGGACCGAGCGCGACGAGCGCGGAGGTGCCGTGACCGTCGACGAGAACGGCAACGTCCTCCTCACCGGCACGTACACGGGCGCGCCTTGGGCCCCGGGCCCCGATCTGGGCGGGGGCCCCATCCCCGCCGAAGACACGTCCTTCTTCGTGGCCCAGTTCGACCCCGACGGCAACCACATCTGGAGCAACGGCCCCTATGCGTTCCCGGGGGTGCACTCCGTAGAGAAGATCGCCATCGATGCTCTTGGCAATATGTACGTCGTCCACCTCCAGTGGGAGACCGCCTACCTCGCGAAGATCGACGCCGCGACCAAGGCCCTCCTCTGGATGAAGTCGCTACCAGGATCTTACACCAATGCGCGCCTCGCGCTCGACAGCGCTGGCAACCCCGTGGCGGTGGTGACCGATAGCCCCAACGCCGCCCCCCCCTATACGAGCAGATTCATCGTCTCCAAGTACGATCCGACGGGCAATGTGCTCTGGGTGCAATATTTCCTGTCCACTTCGGCCGACCTGTATAAGGGCGTGACGGCGCACGCGGTGGCAATCAATGAGGAGGACGAGATCCTCGTCACGGGCGAGACGGATGGATCCATCGACTTCGGCAGCGGGACCCTCCCCGCCGGCTCCGTCCTCGTCAAGCTGGATGCCGCAGGCGAGCCTATCTTCGGCCGCTCGGTCCGCTTCGGCGACAGGATCGTGCTCGATCCCGCCGGCGACATCATCGTCGCCGGTCGCGGCCTTGCGAAGCTCGATGCGAGCGGGGTGGAGCTCTGGTCGATCAACTTCGATGCCGACGTGGAGGATATCTGCCTGTCCTCGACCGGCACGGTCGCCCTCACCGGCCGCGCGTTCGGCCCCGTGGACTTCGGAACCGGTCCGATTCCCTCTGGAGGGTCTACCGACGCCTACGTCGCTACCTTCAACCCGCCGACGAGCGGCGGCGGCGGCCGGCACCGAGGTCTTCGTCGCCACGATGAGCCCCTGAGCGCCCCGGCGGCGGCGCCGGGCGCCTTCATCGCGCCCGACCCGCCGTACCGCCGATAAGCGGAGAATTTTCCTGATCCGAAGGTACGCACCGGTGAGGTGCGAGAGGTGAGGAGAAGCATGCGAACCATCCGTGTTCTCTTGATGTCGCTGGTCTGCGCGCTCGCCATGCTGCCTGCGCGCGCGGCCTGGGCGGCCATCGATGTGACATTCGTGTATCCCGGACAGCGCGCATGGATCGACGGGAGCGTCAGCGTCCAGGTCCAGGTGAGCTCCACGCTCCAGATCGCGCGTGTCACGGCGCAGCTCGGCGCGGGCTCCGTGATCCTCACGAACACCGGAGGCACCACCTACAGGGCGGGCATCTCGATGTTCGGGCTGCCGTACGGCGAGCACATCCTGACCGTCACGGCGACCGACGTCACGGGCACCAGCGTGTCCGCGCAGCGCACCGTGCTCAAGGACCAACCGCCTACCGTCCAGATCCTGGCGCCGAGGCACGAGTCGGTCGCCCATCCGGCGCTCCGGCTCGCCGCGACCTGCGTCGACGACCACCCGGAGGACTGCACCATCCGGGTCCTCGCCGTCTTCCGCGATACGACGACCCCGCCGACCTCGGTCGAACTCGCGCGGGGCACGGCGGCGCTCGACACCGTCGTCGACCTCAGCGCGCTCAGCGGCCGTCGCTTCGGGCTGGAATTCAATGTCATCGACACCTTCAGCAGCATGACCGTCGCGGGCTCCACGATCCACGTCGAGACAAGCCCGCTGCTCACGGCGATCGAGGAGATGCCCGGCCAGATCCTCGATTTCGATGGATCGAGGATCCTGTTCGTCAACGCACGACTGGAGTTCTTCTCGCTCGATCGAGCGACACGGGTCATCACGCGGATCCTCAAGGTGCCGTTGCCCTATCCGTCCCAGTTCAACGAAACCATGCGAGGGTTTCTCACCGGCGCCGGCGCCGTGATCGAGGTGCCGGTGGGGCTCGGCGGGGGTGGCGCGGGCACCGTGTACGAGTGGCGCGACGGCGCCCTGCTGAAGCTGGCGGAGCACGGCCGTCTCGCTTTCGTGAGCGGCGATTACATGGCGTACTCGGGGAGCGGCACGTACCTGCGCGATCTTGCGTCGGGCACCGACGAGCTCGCGCTCGGCGCCGCGCTGGACCGCTCCAAGCTGGATGTCGCCGAGGACGGGCTCCTCGCCTATGTGGAGGGCCGCTCGTCACTCTACACGCGCAGAAATGGAACGAGCACGCTGCTGGCAACGAGCGCGGAGGAGATCACGCGCCCCGTGACGGACGGGCGCAATGTGGTGTTCACGAGGATCCTCAATTCCGGTCAGCATAAAACCATCCTCGCAACCCCGTCCGGGCAGGCGCCGCTCGGTGTCGCCCCTGTCGCTCGCCCCGAGGGCGCCCAGACGGGCGCCTACCAGCTCCACGCGGGCTATATCGCGTTTCTCCAGGGCCCGCGCGGCTCGGAGCAGGTCTGGCTGAGAACCCCGAGCGGCGCGCAGCACCAGCTCAGCTTCTTCAGTACCCCCAGCCAGCTCGACGATCCGCCTGCGCGCCTGGGCCACGACGGCGTCAGCGACACCGGCGAGGTGATGTTCCTCAACCCGCCGAAACGCTACCTGGGCGCCCCGGGCGCCGCTCCGCGCGAGATAGGCTCGCGTCTAGGACACGCACGCTGGTTCGAGGGCGCCTGGTACGTGGTGATGGGGAACACGCTGTTCGAGGTCGACGACGGGTCGAGCGGCGAGGGCGAAGGCGGCGGCGCCAGCGGCGCCGGCGAGGCATTCACGAGCGCGCGCGGCGCGCGCACCGCCCTGTCGAGGAGGACGGCCGGCGGCTCGGACGCGCGCGTGACGAGCGCACTCGCGGCAGGCTCGCCCGAGCTTCCGGCCGGCGAGCCGCCGCCGTCCAGCGGGTGCGCTGTCGCGGCGCGCCAGACCGGGCTCGGCGGCCCCCTGGAAACCGTCGTCCTCGCGACGCTCGGTCTCGCCATGGCGGCGCGGGCGTCGCGGCGGCGACCAGGGCTCGGGCGCGAACGCTCGTAGTCTGCCGCATGGGCTCCTGTTCTCAGGCGCAACGCCACGCCGTCAAGGCGCGCGACGCCGCAGCAAGGATCGGGCACGCCGTACGCCCGCGCGCCGTGATCGGCTATGCCTCCGTACGGGCGTCGCCCAGGTAATAATCGCGCTGCGCCGGGTAGTAGTCGGCGAAGCTGGGCAGCGGCTCGCCGAGCCGGGAGGCGACGAGCATGTCGAGGTAATACTCCCACCCAGGCCCTGTATCGCCGGCGAGCGCGGGATCGGTGAGGTGCTGGACGAAGGTGAGCTCGGTCGTCTCGCCCTTCGCCGCGAGCGACAGCTCGAGCCGCCACGCGCCGTAATCGTCCTTCGCCGAGAGCGCGACGCGATGCGGCGGCTCGCACGCCTCGATCGAGACGTCGCACCACGGCGCCCCCTGCTCGAACGCCATCTGCAGGCGCACCGTCTTCCCGGGCCCCGCCTCCCCGTCCCACGGGCCGATCCAGCGCGCCGTGCTCTCGGAGTCGGTGACGCTCTGCCAGACGTCTTCAATGGGAGCGCGGAAGCTGCGCATGATGACGAGATCGGCGCCTGTCGCCGTGCTCCGGACGCGGCCGGTGGGTCGGGGGCTCATGCTGTCTCCTTCTTGCGTTTCGTTTCGTTGCTGGATGGGGTCGCGGTCGCCATGCGCCGCTGTCGGCCGACGCGGTGCACCTCGGTCTCGAGCGCGTCAAAGCGGCGATGCCACGGGCTCTCGGCGTGCAGCGCTCGCAGGAACGCCTCGAGCTCGGCGAGCGGGCCGAGCTCGAGGCGGTACTCGCGCTCGCGGCCGCACTGGACGTCGCGCACCAGGCCCGCCTCGCGCAGGACACGCAGGTGCCGACTGACAGCTGGGCGGCTGACCGGAAACGCGCCGGCGATGGCGCCGGCCGTGGCGCTGCGGTCGCGCAGCATCCGCAGGATCTCCCGGCGGATCGGATCCGCGAGCGCCTGGGCAACCCCGTCCATGGGGAGACGCGTAACCGATTTGTTACGCGTCGTCAAGGCGCGCGGCGCACCCCGGCGGTGGATGGGGCGCACCGGCATGGCCGACGTGAGCGTCCCCCCCAATGAGCGCCCGCTCGTTCCACCAATGCATATATCGATCCCTCAGCACCGCCCGCGCCGGGCACGAATGAGGGACCGCGCGCATCAATGAATGCAATAAACACTTGATTCCAGGGCACCGCCATGCGGTTCTATGCTGAGGGGATAATCTCCCCTTTACCCCGCAAGGAGGTCAGGATGGTCCTACATCGTCATCCACGCTCTCTCAGTTCCCTGCTCATCACCGCCGCCGTTTTCGTGTGCCTCTTGGTCGGGCACCGGGCGGAGGCGGCTCCGTCGTATACGCTCTTCGAGAGCGGCCAGGTGAGGCCGCTCGCGCTCTCGCCCGACCGCAAGCTGCTGCTCGCGGCCAATACACCCGACAACCGCCTGGAGATCTTCCGCGTCACCTCGAGCGGCCTTTCGCACCTCTCGTCCGTCAGCGTGGGCCTCGAGCCCGTCGCCGTCGCCGCGCGCAGCAACGACGAGGTGTGGGTCGTCAATCACCTCTCGGACAGCGTCAGCGTCGTCGACGTGTCGTTTCCCTCACGCCCGCGGCTCGTGCGCACGCTCCTCGTCGGGGACGAGCCGCGCGACATCGTCTTCGCAGGCCCGGGTCGCTCGCGCGCGTTCATCACCGCGGCCCACCGGGGCCAGAACGCGCCGTTCGATCCGCAGCTGACGACGCCCGGGGTCGGCCGCGCGGACGTCTGGGTGTTCAACGCGAACGCGGTCGTGAATGACGCGTCGCTCGGCGGCGCGCCCCTCACGATCCTCACCTTCTTCACCGACACGCCGAGGGCGCTCGCGGTCAGCCCGGACGGGGCCTCGGTCTACGCCGCGGGCTTTCACACCGGCAATCGCACGACCGCCGTCCACCGCGTGCTCGTGGAGGAGGGCGGCGGACTGCCGCCGCCGATCACCAACTTCCTCGGCGAGCCGCAGCCGTCGACATCGCTCATCGTCCGCCACGACGGCGACCACTGGGTCGACACCCTCGGCCGCCCCTGGGACGACGAGATCAGGTTCTCGCTGCCGGACAAGGACGTCTTCGTCATCGACGCCATGGCCAGCCCCCCGCAGCAGCGCCCCGGCAGCGCCGGCTTCTTCACCGGCGTGGGGACCATCCTCTACAACATGGTCGTCAACCCGGCGAACGGGAAGGTCTATGTCTCCAACACCGAGGCGTTCAACCTCGACCGCTTCGAGGGCCCGGGCACCTTCGCCGGATCGAGCGTCCGAGGACACCTGCACGAGAGCCGGATCACCGTGCTCGGCGGCGGCGCGGCCCTGCCGCGGCACCTGAACAAGCACATCGATTACGCGACGTGCTGCGCCCCCGTGCCCAACCCGGAGAACGCAAAGAGCCTCGCCACGCCGGTCGATATGGCGGTGACCAGCGACGGGTCGAAGCTCTACGTCGCCGCGTTCGGGTCGAGCAAGATCGGGGTCTTCACGACGGCCGAGCTGGAGAGCGACACCTTCACGCCGAGCCTGGCGAGCCAGATCCCGGTCAGCGGCGGCGGGCCGAGCGGGCTCGCGCTCGATCAGCCGCGCGGCCGGCTGTACGTGCTCACGCGCTTCGACAACTCCATCTCGATCATCAACACCGTGACGCGCGCCGAGACCGCGCACATCGCGCTCCACAACCCCGAGCCGGAGAGCGTGGTCCGCGGGCGGGTGTTCCTCCACGACGCGAGCTTCACGTCGAGCCACGGCGACTCGTCGTGCGCGAGCTGCCACGTGTTCGGCGACCTCGACAGCCTGGCCTGGGATCTCGGCAATCCGGACGCGACCACCCAGACGAACGCTGGGCCGTTCACGAGCATCAACCCGCCGTTCCCCGCCGACACCACGCTGAAGCCCATGAAGGGGCCGATGACGACCCAGAGCCTGCGCGGGATGGCCAACCACGGGCCGATGCACTGGCGCGGCGACCGCACGGGCGGCAACGACGAGCCCACCGCGCAGCCGGACAGCGGGTCCTTCGACGAGCGCGCGGCGTTCAGGCGATTCCAGGCCGGCTTCACCGGCCTGCTCGGCCGGGACGCGCCCATCCCGGACGACGACATGGAGGCGTTCACCGACTTCATCCTCCAGCTGACGTATCCGCCGAACCCGATCCGGAATCTCGACAATTCCCTCACCCCCGACCAGCAGGCCGGGCGCGATCACTTCGTCCGCGAGGGCGTCGACGGCACGTTCTCATGCGCCTCTTGCCACAGCCTGGACCCCGACGCGAACGCCGACGTCGGCGAGCCTTTCCCCGGCTTCTTCGGGTCGGACGGCTCGAGCGTCGGACAGGAGAACGGTCAGAGCTTCAAGAACCCTCACCTGCGCAACATGTACCAGAAGGTCGGCATGTTCGGCATGGCCGCGGTCCCGAGCCTCTTCCACCCCGGAGACAACGAGTTCATGGGCGACCAGATCCGCGGCTTCGGGTTCATGCACGACGGGGTCATGGACACGCTCTTCCGCTTCCACCAGGCGATCGGGTTCGAGGAGAGCGGTTTCACGCCGAACGGCTTCCCGCTCGACGCCTCCGGGGTGATCCTGCGCCAGCAAGCCGTCGACTTCATGCTCGCGTTCGACACGAACCTCGCGCCGATCGTCGGGCAGCAGGTCACGCTCGGCGCGCACAACGCGGCGGCGGCCTGGCCGCGGATCGACCTGCTCCTCGAGCGCGCCGAGGTCGGGGAGTGCGACCTCGTGGCGAAGATGCCGTTCTTCCTGGAGGAGATCGGCCTGCTCTATGCAGGAGGAGGTCAGTTCACCACCGATCGGAGCGCGGCCCCGCCGGTGAGCGACGTCGGCCTGCGCTGGTTCTCCGTGCTCACCGGGCACCGGGTGACGTACACCTGCATGCCGCCCGGCTCGGGCCCGCGGAGCGGCGTCGACCGCGACGGCGACGGCATTCGCGACGGCGACGAGCGCGACGCCGGCACGGATCCGGCGGATCCGTCGAGCCCCGGCTGAGCGGGCGGCGCGGCGCGGCGCCTCAGCGGCGCCGCGCCTCGCGCATGCACCAGCGGAGCGCCTCTTTCAGGCTGCGCAGCGTGCACACCTGCGAGAGATCGAAGCCCAGCCCGACCATCGTCTGCGCGACCGGCGGGCGGATGCCGGTGACCACGGCCCGGCAGCCGAGCAGCGTCAGCCCGTTGGTGATCTTGATCAGGTGCTGCGCCGTGGTCGTGTCGACCGAATCGATGCCGGTGAGGTCGAGGATGGCGAAGGCCGCCTGCCGCTCCACGACGGCCGCGAGCAGCGACTCCATCACCATCGCCGCGCGATCCGCGTCGACCGCGCCGATCAAGGGCACGATGAGCACGTCCTGCCAGACCTCGATGATCGGGCTCGACAGCCGCGCGATCGACTCCTGCTGATCCTGGGTGAGCCGCAGCTGCTCTCGCAGCTGCTGCTCGACGCGGCGCTGCTGCGTGATGTCCTCGCTGATGGCGCCGACGCCGATGATCTCGCCGAGCACGTCCTTCTGGGGGACGAACCTGGTCCGCCAGACGCCGTCTTGCCGGTTCTGCTCGGCGTGCGCGACCTCGCCGGAGAGGGCGCGCTGGAAGGCCTCGCGCACGTCGTCCGTGTTGCCGCAGAGCTCGCTCATGTGCTTGCCCAGCCCGTTTCGCTCCATCGCGCCGACCTGCGCGAGCGCCCCGCCCTGCGCCACCACGCAGACGCCGTCCTTGTCGAACGCCCAGATGATGATCGGCATGCTGCTGATGCACGCGCGGAGCAGCTCCGCCTGCGCGGCGAGGTTGACGTGGTCGGCCAGGTTGATGCCGAGCGTCTGCACGCCATCGATCTCGCCGTCCTCGCCGCGGCGGGGCGCGTAGTGCACGATCCAGTGCACGCCGTCGGCCACGGTGTCCATGCGGACCGTCTCGCCGGCGAGCGCGCGCCTGCACAGCTCGTGGACCTGCGCGCCCTCGCCGTAGAGCTCGAGCATGGTCTTTCCGATGAGCTGACCCGGCTTGAGCCCGAGGTTCGCGAGCCCATTGCCGTCGGAGACCTGAAGCGTGCCCGCCCGGTCGCAGGCCCAGATCACCGCATCCATCGTCTGGAACACGTCGACGAGGACGCGCGCCTGCGTCTCCCACGCATCGCGATCGGGCTTCACGGCGGCCCAGAGCGCCGTGTCGTCGGCGCGCCACAGGGTCCATTGCAGCGGGGTGGTCTCGCCGCGGGCGTCCACGAGGCGCGCCGTCGCGGAGACGCTGCCCGCGGCGGCGCGCGCGGCCGTCATCCGCGCCGTCAGCTCGCCGCGATCGTCCTCGTGCACGCGCTCGAGGACCCGCCCGGGAGGACCGACGCGCCCCTCCCAGGCCGGGTTACAGGCGACCACCTCCCCCGTGCCGGAGAGCAACGCCATCGGCATGGGCGTGCCGTTCAGCAGCGTCGTACACGAGATCGAGGCGAGCCTGTTATCCATTGCTTCCTTGCAACAAGGCCAGAGGTCGCGAGCCCGGCGCGCTCCCGGGCCTCTCGCGATGGGTGAAGAACCGAGCTCGGGTCACCGTCAAGACACCAGGTGCGAACAGGTAGGAGACTGCCGGGAGGACCTTGGTGCTGGGACGGTCGAGCACGAGCTACAAAGCGAGCCGTGCCCCGGTGATACCATTTGACAGCGCGTGGGCGCCAGCTCCATCGCTGCGAGGGGCACCGGCCTCCGGGTGGTGGCCCGCGCGGACCGGGGAGGGAGACATGCAGGCGGGAAGATGATCGAGATTTTCTCCTCGCCTTCATGCTCGGAGATCGCCATCGCCGGCGTGCGCCGCCATGGGGTGCAGGCGCGCGCCGACACGCGCGATGCTGCGCGCCCGTGGGTGTCTCGCGCGCTCCCGGAAGGCTCGGCGCATGCATGTTGAGCGACTCGCGCGCATCAGCGCGCATGCGCATCAACGCAGGTCCCTCGACCATTTCGATCAACTTGGCTGTTGCAATCGAGCGATGGTTATGATTGCTGTGCCTGCTTCGAACCCTGGCGGGATGGGCGGGCGCTGCGTGTCGCAGGCGCAGCTCTGCGGTCGCGCGCCCGGTCTCCTGTCTTCCTGCAGGAGCTCACGATGGGCGTATCGGCTCCGCGAGCCAGCGGACCAGCGCCTCGCCCCCGAGATCGAGATCGAGCAACGCATCCTCGATCTCGCACGGGCCGATCGCGCGGGCTCGCTCGAGGATCGAGCGCTCTTCTTCGGCCTTCGGTCGTCGCCCGATCCGCCGCCTCGCAGCTCTCCTCGTCGCTCGGCCTCGATGATCATCTCCCCCATGATCGGCGTGCGGGAGCGCGAAGCAGAGCTCCACGTGCACCACCCCCGGCGACGACAGCGCCGGGGCTCAACCGCTTCGACATCGAACCTTCCCTTCTCCTGCACGCGCCCTTGAGCCCGACGGACATGCCCATGCCGTGGGCGAGCTCCGCGATGAATCGGCTGTCGGCGATCTGGTCTTCGTAGGTGAAGGGGAACCCCGAGTCATTGGCGTAGCCGTCGACCTCGTCGGGCTCGATGGCGTCCAGGCCCTTGTCCTTGCAGGTCTGGAACCGGGCCCCATGATCGGCCCGAGGACGTCGATCTGCCGGATATTCTTGCGCTCGTCTCCCTCGGGGCCCTCCGCAGCGTCAGCACGCCGAGGGGGCGCTGTCGATCCTGCAGAACAGGGGTATCCGCGCGATCGATCCGGCGACCCGAGGAGACGGTCCCTCCTCGGCGACGCGCCTGTCACACGCTCGACCGCTCGCCCGACGGCCCGGGCATGAGAGCCGCCGCCCCGACCGCCCTCGCCCTCCTGATCTCCTGCACCCCCCGCCCGCGCGACGCGGCCCCGCCGGCGCCGAGCGCCGCCGCCGCCGGACCGACGCCGCCGATCATCGCCGCCGCCGGACCGACGCCGCCGCCGTCCTGCGCACGGCGCACCGCGGGCCCCGCGCCCGCGCCGCTCGATCCGACCCACGCCGGCTCCGGCGTCGCCCTCGCGGACCTCGGCGGCCGCACCCTCGCCTTCGTCGCCGACGAGGACGATCGCGCCATCCACACCGTCGACCTCGACGCCCGCGCCGCGCTCGCGCGCACCCCGCTCGCGGGCCGGCCCGCCCAGGTGATCGTGCTGGGCGACGGCCGCGTCGTCGCCTCGCTGCGCGACCGCGGCCTGCTCGAGGTGCTCGATCCGACCGGCGCCGCCGCCCCGCTCGCGCGTCGCTGCCTGGTGCCCGTGGCGACCGAGCCGGTGGGGCTCGCGATGACGCCGGACCGCGCGACGCTGCTCGTCGCGAGCCGGTGGAACCCCGCGCTTACCAGCTTCGCGACCGCGGACCTCCGGCGGCTCGGCGAGCTCCCGCTCGCGCGGGATCCCGGGGCGGTCGTCGCTTCGGCCGACGGGCGGCGCGCGTTCGTCGCCCACGCCGTGGGCGGCCTCAGAGCCATTCCGGCGCGCCGGCGCGAGCTCTCGCATCGGGCACGAGTTGCGGCGGGCGCACCGGAGGCGATACGTTGAGACCACACCTTCTCGTGAGGTCCGCCCGAGGTGCCTTGTCATGGGAAATGAGTTCGCCGAGCACCCCTCGCACTCGGCCGAGTACTTCGGCGAATCGCGCGACGGCTGGTGGAATCACGATTACGTCGAGCTCCTCGCGCGGAGGTGGGGCCTGAGCCGGGTGCGCGAGGTGCTCGATGTCGGGTGCGGCGTCGGGCACTGGGGGCGCGTGCTCGGCGGCGTCCTGCCCAGGGCGGCGCGCATCACCGGCGTCGACCGCGATCCGGTCTGGGTCGAGAAGGCGGCCGAGCGCGCGGCGGCGCGCGGGGAGGCCGAGCGGTATCGCTATCAGGTCGGGCTCGCCGAGCAGCTGCCGTTCGAGGGCGACACGTTCGATCTCGTGACGTGCCAGACGGTGCTGATCCACGCCGCGGATCCGGCCGCGATGATCGCCGAGATGGTCCGCGTCGCCAGGCCGGGCGGGCTCGTGGCCGCCGCCGAGCCGAACAACCTGGCCGGCGCCCTGCTCGACGCGGCCGTGCTGCACGCGCCGGTCGAGGAGACCCTCACCCTCGTGCGCTTCCAGCTCCTGTGCGAGCGGGGCAAGGCGGCTCTGGGTGAAGGGCACAGCTCGCTGGGCGAGCTCGTCCCCGAGCTCTTCGCCAGGCACGGTCTCCTCGATATCCAGGTCTATCTCAACGACAAGGCGAGCATGGTCCTGCCGCCCTATGCGTCCGCGGAGCAGCGCGCGACCGTGGAGGAGATAGCCGACTTCGCCCGGCGCGACTTCTGGATCTGGAGCCGGTCCGACACGCATCGCTATTTCCTCGCCGGCGGCGGCGAGGAGCACGTGTTCGAGGCGTGCTGGGCGGCGGCGCTGGCCGCGGCCCACAGGAACGCAGAGGCCATCGCCCGGGGGACGTACGCGAGCGCCGGCGGCAGCGTCGGCTACATCGTGTGCGGGACGAAGCCGTTCCCGCATTCGAGCCGCCAGCAGCCCCCCCCGCCCCTGCACCGGGATCGATGACACGGGCGAGGTGATCGCCGCCTCCGGGCCCCGCGCTAGGTGGCCTCGTTCATGGGCCGCATCACGATCTGCACGATGCGCGAGCGATCCCGCGGCAGCGCGGCGAGCACCACGGCCTCGGCCACGTCCTCCGCGGTGGAGAAGCCCTGCATGCGCTCCGAGCCCGCGGTGCGCCCGTCGCCGAGCGCGAAGTGGGTCTCGACGCCGCCCGGGCAGACGGCGCTCACCTTGATGTTCTCCTGCCAGAACTCGCGGTCGAGCGCCTGCGTCAGGCCGACCTGCGCGAACTTGGACGCGCAGTAGATGGCCTCGTTCGGATAGCCCTGCAGGCCGGCGACGCTGGCGACATTGACGATATGGCCGCCGCCCTGGCGGCGCATGTGGGGGATGACCTCACGGCAGAACAGCCAGGTCCCCTTCATGTTCGTCGCCATGATGCGATCGTAGTCGTCCTCGGACCACTCGAGGAACGGCCGGTAGCCGCCGATACCCGCGTTGTTGACGAGGATGTCGATCCGCCCGAGCTCGCGGACCGTCCGCTCCACACAGGCAGCCACGGAGGCCGCGCGGGTGACGTCGGCCTCTATCATCAGCCCGCGGCCGCCCGCGGCGCGGACGTCCCGCTCGAGCGCGGAAAGGTCCGCCGCGGTGCGCGCCACGCCGACCACGACGGCCCCCTCGCGGCCCAGCGCGAGCGCGCTGGCCCTCCCGATCCCCCTGCTCGCCCCGGTGATGAGCGCGATCTTGTCCTTCAGACGCACGGTGTCCCCTCTCTGCCGCCCGCGGAGGTGAACGAAGCGTCGCCCCCCCGCGCCGGCGGCAGGCACGCTATCACGCGCGCGGCTCGCCGGCGCGGAGCCGGCGCGCCGCGTCGGGCGGCGCGCCGGCCTCGATCCAGGCCCGGGCGCGGTCGCCCTCGCTCCCCGGGTTGACCCGCACGCTCGTCCAGAGCGCACGGACGCGCCGCGACGCGCTGGCGAACAGGCCTCGCGCCGCGTCGTCCTGGGGAGGGGCGGCCGATCTGCGGCCGCGCCGCGTCGACCATGACACGAAGAAGCGCAGCACATGCAATTGCATCACATTTGCAATTGACTTTTAGTTATCCGCCTCGCATAAGGTGCGCTCCGGCGGCGATCGCCCCGGCTGCCCAGTCATGCTCACGGCGAACAAGCTTTCGAAAACCTACGGGGGCGTCCCCGCGCTCGACGCGCTCGATCTCGAGGTCCCGGCCGGAGAGGTGTTCTGTCTCCTCGGCCCCAACGGGGCGGGCAAGACCACCACGCTGAGCCTGTTTCTCGGCTTCACGAGGCCTTCCTCCGGCGCCGCCTACGTGGGCTCCGCCCACGTGGAGCCCGATCCCATCGGGGCGCGGCGGCGGATCGCCTACGTGCCCGAGCAGGTGCGGCTCTACCCGCACCTCACCGGCGGCGAGAACCTCGCTTATTTCCTCGGCCTGTCGCAGGCGCGCGTGCCTCCCTCCGCGGAGCTCTCGCGGCTGCTCACCGCGGCCGGGCTGCCCGAGGGCGCCGTGCATCGCGCGGCGAGCGGCTACTCCAAGGGCATGCGGCAGAAGGTCGTCCTCGCCCTCTCGCAGGCGAAGAGCGCCAGCGCCCTGCTCCTCGACGAGCCGACCTCCGGGCTGGATCCGGGCGCCGTCCGCGAGCTCTGCGCCGCGATCCGGCGCGAGGGCGACCGCGGCGCCGCCGTGCTGATGGTGACGCACGACCTCGGCGCCGTCGCGAGCATCGCGCACCGGATCGGCGTCATGAAGGCCGGCCGGCTCGTCGAGATCACGAGCGCCGCCCGCCTGTCCGAGGCCGAGGTCCTCTCGCTGTACCGCCGGCACTTCGACCCCTCCGGCGACGCGGCTCCCCCGCTCCCCCCGCGCGGCGGCGCGCCCGCCGCGCCTGCGCCCGAGGCCCTGTCATGACCCCGCGCGCGCGCGCCTCCGGCCTCGCCACCGCGCTCGCCGCGCTCCTCTCGACCCCCGCCGCCGCGGCGGCGCCCCCGGGAGGCGCCGCGCCGGCCGGCGCCCCAGAGACCGCGGCGCCCGACGCCTCCGTCGCGCTCGGCGAGGAGGTCGTCGTCATCGGCCAGCGGGTCGGCCCGCTCGACAGCGCCGACGTCGTGACCTCGGTCGATATCCTCGGCGGCGAGGTGATCCAGGGGCAGAGCACGGCCGAGCCGCTCGAGCTGCTCCGGCGCGTGCCGGCGGTCTACGTCGAGTCCTTCAACCAGGGCATCATCAACGCCGACGTGGGGCTCCGCGGCTTCAACACGCAGGGCGACGTCGCCCACACGAAGCTCCTCATCGACGGCATCCCCAGCAGCCACCACGTCGGCCTCCCCGACATGAAGGCCGTCTTCCCGCTCGAGATCGAGCGGATGGAGGTCGTCAAGGGCACGAACGACCCGCGCTACGGCCTGAACAACGTCGCTGGCAACATCCATGTCATCACCCGCAAGGCGGGGAGCGAGCGCATCGCCCGGCTCGTCGCCGGGAGCTTCTGGACCGTCGAGCCCCAGGTGCTCGTCGCGACCGAGCACGACGCCCTGAGCCAGACCTACTTCGCCGGGTACCGCGGCTCGGACAACTACCGCGATCACGCGAGGACCGACAGGGTCGCCGGCTCGGCCAAGTGGTTTTACGAGCCGTCCAGGGGGCTCCGGGTCGGGCTCATCCTGCGCGGCATGCTCCTCGACGCGGACGCCCCCGGCTACCTGTCGGCCGCGGACGCGCGCGCGCGCCCCACGGCGTCGCCCGCCCACGCGGCGACCGACGGCGGCCGGCAGACGACCCTCCACGCGAGCGTCCACCTGGATCACGAGCTCACCCAGGGCCTCTCGTGGCAGCTGAAGGGCTATGGGCAGGCGTTCCTGCGGGACCGGTGGGTGAAGTTCGATCCCGACCTCGACCAGCAGCTGCGGGCCGAGAACGACAGGCAGTACGGCGCGATCTCCGTCCTCACGTACCGCGCGCGCGACCCTCGGGCGCTCGGCCTCACCGTCGCGTGGGGGGTCGACTACCAGCTCCAGGACAACCGGACCCAGCGCATCCCCACGATCGATCGCCAGCGGCAGGGCGCCGCGTTCCGCGACGAGGACTTCGCCCTTCACGCCGCCGGCTCCTACGTGCAGGCGAGCGCGAGCCCGATCAAGCCGATCAAGCTGGTGGCCGCGCTGCGGGCCGACCGCCTGGCCGGCGCCGGCGGCTTCCTGGAGCAGCCCGAGGGCGAGGCGGCCCGCAGGGTCGATCACGACCTCAACGACTACGGCTTCATCTGGCAGCCGAAGGCGAGCGTCATGGTCACGCCGGTGAAGGGACAGCGTCTGTACGCCAACTACGGGCGCACGTTCCAGATCGGCACCGGCAAGGGCGCCTATGCCGTTCAGGGCGCGCCGCTCGATCCGTCGATCAACGACGGATGGGAGATCGGCTACAGGTCGAGCGTCTTCCCGTGGATCACGAGCCACGTCGCCTACTGGGAGCAGCGCGCGAGCGGCGAGGTGCGGGACAAGGGCGACGGCTCCGGCGACGCCGAGAACGTCGGCGAGACGATGCGGCGCGGCTTCGACGTCGAGCTCACGCTGCGGCCGTTCGGGTTCCTCTCGGTGTGGGGCGCGTTCAGCCGCGCCATCTCCGAGCAGGTCGAGCCCGGGCCGGCGCTCGCCGCGAACAAGGGCAAGGAGCTCGACCATGTCCCGAGCTTCAGCGCCAAGGGTGGAGTCGACGTGCGCCCCGTGCAGGAGCTGCTCGTCTCGCTCTTCTGCTACGCGCAGGGCGATTACTACCTGAACAAGGAGAACCTCACCGAGGAGAACGGCTCGCGGAAGGTCGGCGACTACGTCGTCATCAACGCGAGCGCGGCCTATGACGTCACCGAGGCCCTCTCGGTCGGCGTCGAGGTGAACAACCTGCTCGACCGGTCGTACGACACGTCCATCTGGTACAAGGACTTCGGCGCCGCAGGGGCCCAGCACAACCCGGGCAACGCTCGCTCGGCGTACGTGACTGGCACCTTGAGCTTCTGAGACCGCCGCGGTCCGACGAGCCCCTCAGGGAGTCAGCGCATGAGAGCCCTCTTCACAGCGGCGCGGCACGAGGCGATCCGCGCGTTCCGCAACCGCACCTTCCGCGTCGCCGCCGCGCTCGTCGCGGCGCTCCTCGTCGCGGCGTTCCTGCTCGAGGCGGCGCGCCACACAGGCGAGGCCCGCCAGCGCGCGGCCCTCCAGGAGCTCGTCCACCGCCAGTGGGTCGACCAGCCCGATCGCCACCCGCACCGCGCCGCCCATTACGGCTCCTTCGCCTTCCGGCCGCCGAGCCCGCTCGGCTTCTTCGACCCAGGCCTCGAGTCCTTCGCCGGCACTTCCCTCTTCCTCGAGCCGCACCAGCGCAACGCGCTGAGCTTCAGCGAGGCCGCGCAGTCGAGCGAGCTCGCGCGCTTCGGGACCCCGAGCGCCGCCTTCGTCCTCCAGGTGCTGCTCCCGCTGCTCATCTTCTGCATGACCTTCGCCAGCGTCGCCGGCGAGCGCGAGGCAGGGACATGGGCCCTCGCCGTCTCCCAGGGCGTGGACGCGCGCGTCCTCATCGCCGGCAAGGCCCTCGGGACGCTGCTCGCGGTCGCGCTCTGGCTCGCGCCGCTCCTCGCCCTCGCGCTCGCCGGCGCGCGGTTCACGGGCATCCTCGACGCTTCCAGCGATACGCTCCTGCGCGCCGGCCTCCTCGCGGGCGGCTATGCCGTCTATCTGACCGCCTGCACGGCGCTCGGCGTGCTCGTCTCGTCCTTCCACCGCCGCGCGCAGGGCGCCCTCCTGACGCTGCTCGGCCTGTGGATCGCGCTCTGGATCGTCGTGCCGCGGCTCGCCACCCAGGCCGCGAGCCGCCTCCACCCGACGCCCTCGCGGGCCCAGGTCGAGCTCGATCTGGCGCGCGCCATGCGCGGCGTCGGCGACAGCCACGATCCCGGGAATCCCCACTTCCAGGAGCTGCAGCGCCGCACCCTGGCCGAGCACGGCGCGTCGCGGGTCGAGGACCTCCCGGTCAACTACGGCGGCGTCGTGATGCGCGAGGCGGAGAAGGTCACCACCGCGCTGTTCAACGACTACACCACGCGCCTGTTCGACGCGCACCGCGCCCAGGACGGGCTGGCGCTCCGGGCGGGCCTGTTCACGCCGCTGCTCGCGATCCGGTCGTTCTCGATGGGGCTCGCCGGCACCGACGCCCACCACCTCGTCGACTTCGAGCAGCAGGCCGAGGCGCACCGCTACGCCTTCATCCAGCACCTGAACCACCTGCACATCACCAGGATCCGCTGGCACGACGACAGGGCGCAGCGGGTCGATCGGGCCGAGTGGAGCGAGCTCTCCCCCTTCGAGCACAGGCGGCCTCCCGCCGGATGGGCGCTGTCCCGCGTCGCGCCCGCGGGCCTCGCCGTGCTCGCGTGGGCGGCGGCGCTCTCGCTCGGCGTCGTGCTCTTCACCCGTCGCCACGGAGAGGCATCATGAGCCCGTTCGTCGCGTGGGCTCGCCTCGAGCTCCGCCAGCTCCTCCGCGCGCGGGTGCTCCTCGTCACCGCCTCTCTCCTGCTCGCGACCGGCGTCGCCGCCATCGTGGACGGCGCGGCCCGCGTCGCCGCGGAGCGCGAGGTCATCGCGGCGCTCGAGCCTGCGCTCAGGGAGGAGGAGGGCTATCTCCGCAAGACCCACGCGCCGCACGACGACCTCGGCCTCGTCCTCTACCACCTCGCGATGCCGATCGCGCACGAACCGAACGAATGGACGGCGCTGTCGACCGGGCTGCGCGACGTGCACCCGTACAGCCGTCACCTGCGCTTCATCGGCCTCGTGCCCCAGCTCTACCAGACGGACATCGCCAATCCGCTCGAGCAGCTCGCCGGCAGCTTCGATTACGGGTTCGTCCTCATCTTCCTCGTCCCGCTCTTCATCATCGGCGTGAGCTACGATGTCCGCTCGCGCGACGACGACCTCGGCACGGAGGCGCTCGTCTGCTCCCAGCCGACGCGCCTGTCGCGCCTGCTCGCCGTCCGGCTCGCGCTGCGCGCCGCGCTCGTCTCCGCCGTGGCGCTCGCGCTGTTCGCCTTCGCCGTCGCCTGGCTCGGCCTGCCGCTCGACGCGCGCGCCGGCGCCTTCGCGCTCGCCTCGCTCGCGTACGTCGCGCTCTGGTTCGTGCTCGTCTTCCTCGTCGCATCGCTGGGCCGCTCATCGGCGTGGAACGCCATCACGCTCGTGGGCGCCTGGATGGCCTGGTGCGTCCTCTTGCCCTCGATCGTCAACCTCGCGATCCTCACCGCCTCTCCCGCCCGCGGCGGCGTCGAGCTCACGCTCGCGCAGCGCCAGGAGATGAACGCGGGCTGGGACCGGCCGAAGCGCGCCACGCTCGATCCGTTCTTCGCGCGGCGCCCCGAGTGGGCCTCTACCCCCGTGCCGGAGGACCGCTTCTCCTGGCCCTGGTACTACGCCATGCACGAGATGGGCGACGCGCACGTCGCCCGGGAGGTCGAGGCGTATCACACGGCGCTCGCGCGCCGGGAGCGCTGGACCGAGCGGGCGGCCCTCGCCTTGCCGCCCCTCGCGCTCCAGCTCCTGCTCGACCGGATGGCGGGCACGGACATGGCCACCGAGCTCGCCTTCCGGGACAGCATCGCCGCCTACCATGAGCAGCTGAAGCAGCACGTCTATCCGCTCCTCTTCAGGGGCAAGGGCCTCGCGGCCTTCGACGTCGACGCCGTCCCGCGCCACCGCTTCGCGGGCGCCGGGCAGCCGGCGCAGATCTCCGCGCTCGCGGGGCTCCTCGGCGTCCTCGCGCTGCTCGGCGCCGCGCTCCCGCGGGCCATCCGCCGCGTCGACGCGACGCCGCGGCCAGAGGCCCGCGCGCCCGAGACCTCGTGGTTCGAAGGGGCGAGTATGCCCCGAAAGGAGCCCTCATGAATGGGATGGATGAGCCGATCGCGAGCCCTCTCCCGGATCCGCCGCGATGGCGGGCCGAGCGGGATCGCCTCCTCTCGCAGGGATACACCGTGGTCCCCGGCGCCCTCGGGCCGGGCGAGGTGCGCCGGTGCCGCGCGCTCGCGGGGCGGATCCTCGCCCCCCAGGGCTCCGACGAGTACCGGGAGAAGCACGTCGCGATCGGCAGCCTCCTCGATATCCTGCGAGATCCGGAGTCGGTCGATCTCATCGACCACCCGCGGACGCTCGCCGCGCTCCGTCACCTCGGCTTCGACGATCCGCGCTACGAGCACGGGATCGTCTTCAACAAGCTGCCGAGGACGCCGCGGACGTTCTGGCACCAGGACGGCACGGCCTGGAATCACCCCAGCGCGTACGCGCCGGACCCGCAAGAGCTGATCCTCATCTACTATCTCGTCGACACGACACCCCGCAACGGCTGTCTCCGCGTCATCCCGGGCAGCCACCGCAAACGCCACCCGCTCCACGACCACCTCCGCGACTCGTACACGCCCGATCTGCGGAGGATGCGCGACCCGAGCTCGCCCGCCTTCCAGTCCTACGAGGACGAGGTGCCGCTCCCGGTCGCGGCCGGCGACCTGGTGGTCATCGACGCGCGGCTCCTCCACGCCGCCCACGCCAATGACAGCGACGAGGACCGCACCGCGCTGAGCCTCTGGTACGTGACGGACTTCCGGCAGCTCCCCGAGTGCATCCGGGCCCGCTTCAGCCTCCGCACCGGCATGGACGAGCGGCTTCCCTGTGTGCCCGCGGGCTTCCCGGAGGGCGCCGCGTCGCGGCTCCGCCCGATGCTCCCTCCAGCCTACGAGGGGAGCGTCGAGCCCTTGCCGATGAACAGCATCCCGGACGAACGGCTCCGTTGAAGCGTGGAGGGTACCATGAGCACTGCCATCGAATCACCGCTGTCGGCACGCATTCACCGCATCTACCAGGAGCTCGCGACGATGGGCTCGCTCGAGCCGAGCCAGCGGGTGAATCACCTGTTCAGCGAGCTCGTGAGCATCTCCAGGTCCGGCTCGCGGCGCGACGCCGACAGCGTCCTCGAGGACCCGATCGTGGACGCGATCCGGGAGGCCCTGTGGCGCGTCTGCGCGCGCGGCGAGTACGAGCTGGAGCGCCACTGGGCGCGGCGCATCGGCGCCGCCGCCGATCCGGCCGCCGAGCTCCAGCGGTTTCCTTACGTGCCGAACTACGAGAAGCTGACGAGGCTTGAGCTCTCGGCCCTGCGGGGCGTGCGCGACGCGCTGCCGGGGAGCGTGCTGTTCATCGGCTCCGGGCCGCTGCCGTTCACCTCGATGCTGCTCGCCGAGCGTCACGGCCTCACGGTGACGAACATCGATATCGACGAGGAAGCCTGCGATTCGGCCCGGACGCTCGCGCGGCGGCTCGGGCTCTCGGACAGGCTCTCGTTCATCCGCGCGGACGCCATGTCGTGCGCGGATCTCTCGGAGTTCGACTGCGTGTTCCTCGCGGCGCTGGTCGGCATGAACGAGCGCGAGAAGGGGCGCCTGCTGCGCCATCTCTGCGCGTCGATGCGCCCGGGAGCGCTGCTCCTGGTCCGTAGCTCACGGCGCCTCCGCGCGTTGCTTTATCCCGAGGTCGACATCCATGGCATGGCTCCGTTCGTGCCGCTCGTGGAGATCCACCCGCACGACGAGGTGATCAACTCGGTGATCATCGCGGAGAGGCCGGGAGAATGATCGGGGTCGCGCCTCCTCGGGCGGCGCGCCGTTGAAGGAGGAACCATCGTGGCCAATTTGCTTATCGTAGAGAGCTGGGTGCGCTCGGTCGGCCTCGTGCTGCCGCGCAGGCTGAAGGAGCTCGGGCACAGGTTCACGTTCGTGAGCCGCAAGCCAGAGCACTACACCGGCTGGGCGCGCGGCGCTGGATTGCTCGCGCGCGGGACGGGAGCGGGCGTCGGGGACGAGCACCCGATGCTCGGTTTGGCCGACGAGGTGATCGTCGCCGAGACGAACGACGTCGTGCGCCTCCTCGACGTGCTCCGACCGCTCCACGCCGAGCGGCGGTACGATGGTGTCCTCACCACGTGCGACTACTATCTCGAGACCGCGGCGAGGGTCGCCGCCGAGCTCGGCCTCCCCGGCACGCCGCCCGCGGCGCTGCGCGTGGCGCGGGAGAAGCACCTGATGCGCGAGGCCTGCCGGCGCGCCGGCCTGCCGGGGCCGCGCTTCCTCGCCACCGATGACGTCGACACGGCCGTCGATTTCGCGCGCTCGGTCGGCTTCCCCGTGGTCATCAAGGCCGTGGACCTGTGCGCCAGCGAGCAGGTCGTCGCCGTCCGCGACGCGGACGGGCTCCGCGCGGCGTTCTCGGCCGTGAGCGGGCCGCCGGTCAACATCCGAGGGCAGCGGCGTCCGGGCGTGGCGCTGATCGAGGAATTCATTCGGGGCGAGGAGTTCAGCGTCGAGACCGTGAGCTTCCGTGGCAGGACCACCGCGCTCGGCGTGACCGACAAGAGCCTGGTCGGCTATCCGCGCTTCATCGAGTCGGCGCTCATGCACCCCGCCGATCTCCCCGACGAGACCGCGCGCCGACTCGAAGGCTTCGTCTGCGAGGCGCTCACCGCCGTCGGCTACGGCCACGGGCTCGCGCACACCGAGGTGAAGCTGTCGCCGGACGGACCGAGGCTCGTCGAGATCAACGCCCGCATGGACGGCAGCTTCCTCTTCGATCTCATCCAGCTCGTGACCGGCGTCGACCTGTTCGAGGTGCTCATCGACCTGTCGCTCGACCGGGCGCCCAGCGCCACGCCGGCGCCCACAGGGATCAGGAGCGCGGCGCTCCACTTCCTCCTCCCTCCGCGCGGGGGACGCATCGTCGAGCTCGACGGGGTCGCGGAGGTCGACGCCGACCCCGACATCCATCGCCTGGTCGTGGACGACGTGGTCGGCAAGACGGTGCGGGAGCCGGAGGACAACAACGATTTCATCGGCCATGTCATCGCCGTGAATCGGAGCGGCCGCGGCGCGCGTCGCAAGGCGGAGTGGGCGTACCAGAAGCTCGCGGTACGGATGGAGTGATCGATGCCGCCGCCGACGCCCGGCCGCCCGTCGAGCGCGGGGACGCTCGCCAAGCTGCGCTCGGTCGACAGGGATGTGAAGGTCCTCCTGCTCACCGATCTCGGCTTCAATCTCGGCTTCTACATGCTCATGCCGTACCTGGCTGGCCACCTCCGCGGCCTGGCCATCCAGGGCTCGCTGGTCGGGCTCATCCTCGGGCTGCGCAACCTCAGCCAGCAGGGCCTCTTCCTGATCGGCGGCGCGCTCGCGGATCGTCGTGAGTACCGCTCCATCATCGTCACGGGTTGCCTCGTCCGCAGCGCCGGGTTTGCCCTCTTCGGCTTCGCGTCCCACCCGGCGACGCTCCTCGCCGCCTCGGTGTTGACCGGGCTCGCCGCGGCGCTGTTCACCCCGGCGCTCAAGGCGTACCTGGCCACGGTGGGCAGCGAGGAGCGACCGATGGCGTTCGCGCTCTCGGGGGTGCTCTCGCAGGTCGGCGCGCTCCTCGGGCCGCTCCTCGGGGTCGCGCTGCTCTCCTCCGGGTTCCGGCCGCTGGCGCTCGCGTCCGCGGCGCTGTTCCTCGTCTGGGCGGCGCTGCTCCGCCTCGCGCTGCCGGAGCGGCGCGGCAGCGAGGCGGCCTCGTCGCGCACGGCGCGGCAGGACTGGAAGGAGGCGGCGGCGAACCGCCCGTTTCTCCTCTTCTCGTTCGCGCTGGGCGGCTATGCGGTGCTGTTCAATCAGCTGTACCTCGCGCTGCCGCTCGCGCTCGCGCGCGTGAGCCCGAGCCAGACGGGCGTCAGCGCCGCGTTCATGGTCTCGAGCGTGCTCGTCATCGCGCTGCAGATCCGGGTGGCGGCGTTCAGCGAGGCGCGCCTCTCGCCCGCGGCATCGATCGCGCTCGGGCTCGCCGTCATGGGGGCAGGCTTCGCTCCGCTCGCCGCCGTGTCCCTCGCCGGCGTCGAGGACGCCGCCGGCGTGACCGCGGCCGCGCTGGCGGGCACGGCGATCCTCACCTTCGGGATGATGCTCGCGTATCCGTTCACGATGAACATGATTCCGCTGCTCGCCGGAGAGCGCCGCCTGGGCGTTCATTACGGCATCTTCTATCTCGCGGCGGGGCTCTCCGCCGGGGCGGGCAACCTGATCATCGGCCGGCTCTTCGACGAGAGCTCCGGGAGGGTCGGCGCGGCGCCCTGGCTCCTGCTCGTGTCGGTCGGCCTGGCTTCGGCGGCGGCGGTCGCGGCGCTCGCGCTCCGCGGGGCGCTGCCGGGGAGCGCGGCCGAGCAGAAGCGATGATATAGAGCCTTCCATGACCACGCCTGCGTTCCCATCGAAGCTGCCGTCGACCGGCGTCAGCATCTTCACGGTGATGACGCGCCTCGCGAACGAGCACGGCGCCATCAACCTGTCGCAGGGCTTTCCAGATTTCGACTGCGCGCCGGAGCTCTGCGACGCTGTCGCGCGCCACATGCGCGCCGGCCACAACCAGTACGCCCCGATGCAGGGGGTGCCGGCCCTGCTCGAGGCGCTGGCCCTGAAGATCGAGCGGCTCTATGGCCGCCGCTACGATCCGGCGACCGAGATCACGATCACCTCGGGCGCGACCGAGGGCATCTTCAGCACGATCACCGCGTTCGTCCGGCCCGGGGACGAGGTCATCCTGTTCCAGCCCTGTTATGACTCGTACGCGCCGGCCGTGCAGCTGAACGGCGGAACGCCCGTGTTCGTCACGCTCCGCTTCCCGGAGTACCGCGTCGACTGGGACGAGGTGCGGCGCGCGCTCACGCCGCGCACGCGGCTCCTGCTCATCAACTCGCCGCACAACCCGACCGGAACGGCGCTGTCGGCCGACGACATGCGCGAGCTCGCGCGGGTCCTCGACGGGCGGGATGTCATCGTCGTCGGCGACGAGGTGTACGAGCACATCCTCTTCGACGGGCGCCGGCACGAGAGCCTCGCGCGGTACCCGGAGCTCTCCGACCGCTCCGTCGTCATCAGCTCCTTCGGCAAGACGTACCACACGACCGGCTGGAAGGTGGGCTATTGCGCGGCGCCGCAGCCGCTCTCGGCCGAGATCCAGCGGGCGCACCAGTTCGTGACGTTCGCGGTGAACGCGGCCATCCAGCACACGTACGCCGAGGTCGTGATGCGCGACCCGCTCGCCGCCGATCTCGCGCCCTTCTACCAGGCGAAGCGGGATCGGTTCCTGAGGCTCATCGAGGGTTCGCGGTTCCGCCCGCTGCCGTGCGAGGGCACGTATTTTCAGCTGCTCGACTACTCCGCCATCACGACCGAGCGAGACGCCGACTTCGCGCTGCGCCTCATCCGCGAGCACGGCGTCGCCTCGATCCCGATCTCCCCGTTCCTCTCCGGCGTGGAGCCCGGACCCGTCCTGCGGTTCTGCTTCGCCAAGCGGGACGAGACGCTGGAGCGCGCGGCGGAGCGGCTGCGCCGGGTCTGAGGGGGCGCCGCGGCGGGCCGAATCAAGGCGTTCGAGGGGTCGAGGCGCCGCCCTAAGCTCACCCACACCGGCCATCGCCCCCTGTGCCCCGGCCTCGACACCCGCTGCGCCCCGCCGACGAGCGCGACGCCTCGGCCGTCGAGCCGCCCGAGCCGCTCCGGGAAGTCGATCCCTTGTCGAGAGCAGCGCTCCTGGCTGACGGCGGAGTGACCGCCGCGACCCGGTCTGGTAGGGTGCTTCATGCCTCCGGCCATCGACAAGCGCGCGTTGCTCGCGGCCATCAAGGACCAGCTCACTCGCGAGCTCGAGCGCTCGACCGGGCGGGCGCGCGACGCCGCCAGCGCCGTCACGCACGAGGAGAACCGCGCCGAGGGCGACAAGGACATGCGCGCCACCGAGGCGTCGTACGTCGCGCGGGGCCACAGCGAGCGCGTGCTCCAGCTCGAGCAGGCGCTCGCGAAGCTCGGCGCCCTCGCGGCGCGCGATTTCGGCCCGGGCGCCGGCATCGAGAGCTCGGCGCTGGTGGAGCTGGAGAGCGGGAAACGGCGCGCTCTTTACTTCCTGCTGCCGGCCGCCGGCGGCGAGCGCATGCAGTTCGAGGGGATCGAGGTGCAGACCCTCGCCACGACGAGCCCGCTCGGCGCGTCCCTGCTGGGCCTGTCGGAGGGCGACGAGGCCGAGGTCTCCACGCCGCAGGGGATGCGCACCTATTTGATCACCAGCGTGCGGTGAGGCCGGGCCGCGCGGGCCCGCGGCGACGAGCGCCTCGCCAGCTGCCGGGCCCGCCTCCAGGAAAAAGAAGCGGACCTTCGTAGGGAGCCCCTGCCCGGCGGCGTCCCAGGGATGAACGACCCGCTCGGCACGACGCGGGCGACCCAGGAGAAGAGTCCATGATGCAGTCTCGTTGGTGGAGGCTTGGTGGGATCTTGCCGCTCGTCGGCGCGCTCGTCGGTGCGGCCGGTTGCACCGCGGAGACGGGCCAGGGCGACACGTCCCCGAGCGATGAGGCCGCCGAGGCGGCGCTCGCCCAGGGGCCGTCGAAGGGCGGCCGCCACGGGGAGGACGGCGGCCACCGGAAGGGCTTCGGCGGCCACCACGGCGGCCCGGAGCACCTCCTGCGCGCAGCGCTCCACGAGGTCGATCTCTCGGACGCGCAGAAGGCGACGATCAAGGGCGCCTTCGAGGGCCTGCACGACGGCGCGAAGGCGCGCCCGAAGGACGGGGCCGTCTTCGCGGCGCTCGCCGAGGGCGTGCGCGCGGGCAAGATCGATCGGGCGGCGATCGAGGCGAAGCTGCCCGACGCGGGCCGCGCGGCCGAGGAGCGCCGGGCGCGCGTCGCCGGGGCGCTGAGCACCCTGCACGCCACGCTCACGAAGGAGCAGCGCCGACAGCTCGTCGACGCGATCGCCGCGAGGATGGACGAGCGCGGAGAGAAGGGCGCGCGCGGCCGGCGCGGCGGGCCCGACGGCCGGCACCACCGCGGCCCGGACGGCGAACGCGGCGGGATGGGCGGCCACGGCATGAAGGGCGGCCACGGCATGAAGGGCGGCCACGGCATGAAGGGCGGCCACGGCATGAAGGGCGGCCACGGCATGAAGGGCGGTCCGCTGGGCCACCTCCTCCGAGGCCTCGACCTGCGCGACGAGCAGCGCGCGCAGATCGACAAGGCCCTCGAGGGCATGCGTCCGAGCGACGCCGACCGGAGCGCGCGGGTCGGGGATCACGCGGCGAAGCGCGCCGAGATGCGCGCACGGCTCGAGACGTTCGCCGCCGATCGCTTCGACGCGAGCGCGTTCCTGCCGGCCGCGGACGCGAAGATGGGCCCGCGGGCGCACCTCGACCGCAGCGTCGAGGCGCTGGCCGCGATCGTCCCGGTCCTCGACGAGGCGCAGCGCAAGGAGCTCGCCGACCGCCTCGAGAAGGGCCCGGCCGCGGGCAGGCCCGAGCGCGGCGAGCGCGGCCACTTCCGCGGCGAGCGCGGCGAGCGCGGCCCTTTCCGCGGTGACCGCGGCGGCGAGCGCGGCCCCGAGCGCCGCTGAGCGCCGGTCCCGGTGGCGCGCGCGGAGCCATGGGCGCAGAATCGCGGGGGAACGTGATCGTCGACCTCAGGCTCGTCGCAGCGCGCGTCGCCGGAGGCGATGACGCGGCCTTCCGGCAGATCGTCGAGCACACGCGCGCGCCGATGTACCGCCTCGCCGCGCGCATCGTGGGCGACCTCGCCGAGGCCGAGGACGCCCTGCAGGAGGCGTTCGTCGATGCCTACCGCGCCCTGCGCGAAGGGCGCTACGACGGGAGATCGAAGGTGGAGACCTGGCTGTACCGCATCGTGACGAACGCCTGCCTCGACGCCCTCCGGCGCCGCCGCGACACCCCGCGCGAGGCGCCGGCCGAGCCGCGCTTCGACGGCCTCGTGTCCGCCGAGGCGCGCGTCGCGCTGCGCGAGCTCGACGCCCTGCTCGCCGCGCTGCCGCCCCAGGAGCGCGCCGCGCTCGTCCTCGTCGCCGTCGAGGGGCTGCCCGCGAAGGAGGCCGCGGCCGCGCTCGGTTGCTCCGAGGGCGCCGTCGAGCAACGTTTGGTGCGCGCCCGCGCGGCGCTCCGCGCGCGACAGACCGAGAAGGAGGCGCCGCATGCCTGACCGCGACGACGAACGGACCGAGCTCGATCGGGACCTCGCGCGCCTCGCGGCCGCGACCGCCCGCCTCGACGCCGACGACCGCTTCACGGAGGCCGTCCTGCGCGCCGCCGCGGCGGCCGACGACCCGCTGGCCCGCGTCGCCCGCGCGACCGACGACCTCGCGCCGGACGCGGCCTTCACCGAGGCCGTCCTCCGCGCCGCGGCGGCCGCTCGCCCACCCGCGCGCCCCGCGATGGCCGACGGCATCGTCCGCTCCGGTCGCGCGGCCATCGTGGTCACCGCCTTCGCGGCGGCCGCGAGCGTCCTCTTCTTCCTGCGGACGCAGCGCGACGTCGACAGCGCGATCATGGCCTCCGTGGAGACCATCGAGGCGATCGAATGACCGTACCCCCCGCGCCCCCGCACCCCGCGCCCCCGCACCCCGCGCCCCCGCACCCCGCGCCCCCGCCCTCCCCCGCGCGCTGGAAGCCCCTGGCCGTGCTCGCCGCCGTGTTCCTCTTCGGCGGCGTCGCCGGCGCGGCGCTCGGCCGCGGCATGGCCCTGCGCGACCTCGAGGCCACCTTCCGGGGTCCTCCGGCCGAGGCGCGCGCCCAGTTCCGCCTCCGGGCGATGCGCCGCCACCTCGACCTCACGGATCGCCAGGTGCGCGAGCTCCGGTCCACCCTGGCCGAGGCCGAGGTCGAGCGGGACCGGCTTCTTTCCGAGTGCCGCCCCGCGCTCGACGCCCTCCGCGACAGGACCGATGCCCGCGTGAAGAGCGTGCTCACGCCCGAGCAGCTCACCCGCTACGAGGAATTCGAGGCGGATCGGCGGAGGCGCCCCGGCCCGCCGCCGCACGGGCCCGGGCACCCCGGCCGCGGCCGCGGACCGGGCGGCCGCGGCGATTGAGGGCTGCAGGCCGGGGGAGCTGATCGCCCGGAGATCGCCGGCGTACCGGCGGCCGCTCGCGTGGCGACCCACGGATCACACCCCGAGGCAAAACGCCACACGCGCTGCGACTGCAGGCTTCGCTACGCGAGATCCTCCTCCTGCAGGGCGCAATTGACCCCGAACGCCGCGTCGGCGCCCTCGGCGGCGGCCATGATGGCGAGCAGCACGTCCTTCGACGCATCTCCGGCCACGAAGACCCCTTCGCAGGTCGTCTCCTCGTGCTTGTCCGCCGTCTCCACGCCGTGTTCCTCCGTGATCTTGCAGCGGAGCTTCCTGGCCAGATCCGCCCCCTGCTCCTGCTTCGTCTTCAGGAAGAGCGAGCGGCGCTCCACGGCGCTGCCGTCCTCGAGCACAACGCGCTCGAGCATGCCGTCCCTGCCCTCGAGCCGCGCGATCCGCTCCTCGCGCACGCCGATCCCGTGCCGCGCGAGCCGGCCCGCGTCGGACCTGGACAGCGACGCTGGACCGTCCGTGAACAGGATCACGTCATCGCTCCACGTCTTCATGTTGAGGGCCAGCGAGACCCCCGTACATCCCTGTCCGTAGACGCCTATCGCCTTGTCGCGCGCCTCCCAGCCGTCGCAGTAGGGGCAGTGGTGCACGCTCTTGCCGTACATGGCGGGCAGGCCCGGAACGTCCGGCAGCCGGTCGACGAGCCCTGTGGCGAGCAGCAGCTTGCGGCAGAGCAGGCGCTCGCCTCCTTCCAGCGTCACCTCGAACCGCGTCGCCTCGCGGCGGACGTCGGCGACGGCCGCCTCCCGGATCTCGACGCCGTAGGGCTGAAGCTGCTCGCGCCCTATCCGTCTGAGCTCGGACGGTGCGATCCCGTCGCGCGACAGGAAGCCGTGCATCGCGTGCGCGGCGTGGTTGCGGTACCGCCCCGAGTCGCACACGAGGACCCGCCTCCGGCACCGCCCCAGGATGAGCGCCGCGCTGAGGCCGGCCGGTCCTCCGCCGATGATGATCACGTCGTATCCCCGGACATCCGCTCTGCTTGTCGACATGGGTCCGCGGCCGCCTCGCAATGAGCGCGCCGGGCCCCCTCTCGCGCCCGCGGCCGCTCGGGGTGGGCCCGCGGCCGCTCGGCGCGCGTCCCGGCGACCGATTCGTGCGCGTCATTCGCCGCGCTTGCCCTCGACCGCTATGCTGGCCGCATGCGCCTGCGAACGAGCCTGTCCGTCGCGTTGCTCTCGGCTCTGACCCTGACCGGCGCGTGCGCCAGATCGGATCGTTCGAGCTCGGCGCCGGGGGAGTCCGCGCCTGCGCCCCTTCAGGCGGCGGCGCTCGACCTGCAAGCGCAGGCGCCTGCGCCCGGGGTGCCTCCGCTCGCCCAGCGCGCGATGCGGATCACCGTCGATACAACGATCCTCGTCGACGCCTTCGACCCGGCGATACAGCGGCTCCGGACCGCGGTCGAGGAGCACGGCGGCTACGTGAGCGAGGCCAGGGTGCACGGCGGCCCCCACCGCAGCGCGTCGCTCGAGGCGCGGGTCCCCTCGGCGAAGGTCGGCGCCTTCCGCGCCGTGGTGGCCTCGGCCGGCGAGGTGGTCGCCGACGCGGAGAAGGCCGAGGACGTGACCGAGCAGCGCGCGGACATCGGCGCGCGGCTGCGCAACGCCCGCGCCCAGGAGAAGCGGTTGCTCGACCTCCTGTCGGACAGGACCGGGAGCCTCGCGGACGTTGTCGCCGTCGAGAAGCAGCTCGGGAGCGTGCGCGAGACGATCGAGCAGATCGAGGCGCAGGAGCGGTTGCTGGAGGGGCAGATCGCCTATGCGACCGTGAAGATCTCGATCACGACGCGCCGCGAGGAGCCGACCGTGGGCGCCGGCGGCAGGATCGCCCGCGCGGCCAGGGAGGGAGTCGAGAACGCGGGCACTGTCGTCGTGAGCGCCGTGGTCTTGCTGGCGGCGGCCGGTCCCACCTTGCTGCTCCTCGCGGCGCTCGGCGGGGCGCTGTTCTACGCCCTCCGCGCCCTCGTCCGGCGGCAGCAGCGGCGCGCCGCGGCGACCTTCCGTCCGTCCTTCCAGGCGGGCCCCATGCATCCTTATCCTCCTCCGACCGGCGCGCCGCCGGCGCAGGGCCCGCAGCCTCACCCGACCGGCGCGCCGCCGGCGCAGGGCCCGCACGGCGGCGGAGGCGAGGTCGGCCCCGGTTGAGCCGGGCGAAGGCCCGATCCCCTCGACGACCGCCCACCCGCCCCCGCGTACGTGCCTTCCCGATAACGCCGGCTGAAGACCGCTTCGGCGCGCGCTCGTAAGCGTTGTGCCCCACGCCGTCGCTCCCCCGCTCCGTGCGCGCGCATGCCGTCGCACAGCGCATGGCAACGACACACAGCCAGCTCGCCCTCGTCCTGTTGTCCCTTCATGGGATGTGAGATTTCGATCATCAATCACGCTTCGCTCGCTTCGCTCGATTCGAGGCGAAGCGCGACGAGCGGCGGCGCGCGACGCGACACACAGCCTCACGCTCGCTCTCCACGCTCTGGACAGAGCAGACTCGCAATCAACGATTCAATGATTCCACACGGATGCTCTATCGAACACTGGACATCGATGGCCATTCTTCGGTACAACCAATTCGACCTTCGACGGGACCGCGAAGGAACGAACAGGGGGGACGACCATGTACCGAATCAGCACCGCTGACTTCGCAGCGCTGGCGCTCGTGTTTCTTGTGTCCTGCGTCACGGACCAGGAAGAACAGGAGGGGTTCGTAGGAATTGCCCCTAATGCGCTTGAGTACCTCAACGCGCTCAATCCCAACGCCCTCAATCCCAACGCCCTCAATCCCAACGCCCTCAACCCCAACGCGCTCAATCCCAACGCCCTCAACCCCGGCGCCCTCAGCCCAGCCGCCCTGAGCGCGATCCAGGCCCCGGGGGAGGCGGGCGATCTCTCGCGCCAGCTCCTCAGCTATGTGGTCGGCTGTGCGTTCACTCCCGCGCAGTCGTTCAGCTTCTCGTGGACCGACGGCTCGGGCATGGTTCGTAACGAGGAGTACTGGGGGCTCATCGGCCTCGTGCCCAGCTGGAGCGACAAGCCGCTCGGCCATAACGACCAGCAGTGGCTCTCCGCGTGCCTCGCGTCGCGGACGAACTGGTACGGCGCCTCCGTGACGATCTCGTCGCGGGGCAGCCACTCGGCCATCGACAAGACCGACTCACCCGAGCTCTCGACCTACACGCGAATGGAAGGCGCCTTCTGGGGCAACCTCTTCGCCCCCTCCCCGTATCTGAACGCCTGCTTCAACGAGGCCAACCGTGACCACGCGCGGTCGCTCGCCCGAGAGTGCGCCGCCGGTCACCTCGACGGCAGCGGAGCCGCCATACCATGCGGGATGATCAGCATCCGCGGGACGTGCCACAGCTACTGCCAGCAGCTCAACCTGCGCGGCATGTACTACCCGAGCTGCGTCAACAACCTCACCGGCATCCCGGAGTCGACCACGCGCGTGATCACCGTCTTCCTCCCTTAGAGCGCCGGTCACCCCCTCTGGTACATGCCGCGCAGAGCGGCGGTCACCCGCACAGGAGACGGGCCCAGATCGGCGTTTTCGGCGCGGAGGCGTACTCCAGTACGCCGAGCACCGAAAACGTCGAGGTGGGCCCGTATCCGAAGCGGGTGACCGCCGGCGCTCGGCCTCGCGCCTACTTCCCCGGGACGCCGGAGGCTGGCACAAGCGCCAGCACCCGGGCGGGCGCGCCGCTGCCGCGCGTGAGCGGGAGCGGCGCGACCACCACGACCGCCCCGGCCTCGGGGAGCTGCTCCAGGTTGGCCAGGTTCTCGATGTGGTAGCCGCCGGCGCCGAGGAACGCCTTGTGCTGGTCGAACGACTGGCTCGGCCCCGGATCGGTCGACAGCGTGTCGATGCCGACGCAGCGCACGCCGCGCTCGCGCAGATAGCGGCTCGCCTCCACGGAGACCCCGGGAAAGTGCATCACGCCCTGCGCGTCCTGGTTCAGGTACTTCGCCGGATCGGACCAGCGGGCCCCCCACCCCGTCCGGATCAGCACGATGTGCCTCGCGCCGAGCGCCCCGTGCCGCGCCTCCCAGCCCCGGAGATCGTCCACGGTGACCTGATGGTCGGGGCTGGCCGCGACCTTCGCCGTCACGTCCACGACCGCCGCCGACCCCACGAGCTGCTCCGGCGCGATCTGCTCGACGGTCGGCGCCCCGGCCTTGAAGTGCGCCGGCGCGTCCACGTGCGTCCCGGCGTGCTCGTCCATCGAGAACCGGCTCGAGAAATACGCGTCCTTCTCGACGGTGCTGAGCGTCTCCGACGCATAGGGCTTGTTGCCGGGATACAGCGGCATCTCCGGCGTGATCGGGTGCGTCAGGTCGACAACCCGCGCCGTGGCGATGTCGAGGAGCGCGGGCACGGCCTGCGCCGCGGACGGCGGCGCCGCCCCCTCCGCCTGCGCCGCGGACGACGGCGCCGCGGCGGGCGGCGACCCCGCGGCAGGCGCGCACGCCGACAGGGCGAGCGCCGCCGGGCACAGCGCGTACGCCGCGGCCCCCCTGACCCCCGCTTGAAGGAAACTGACAACGCCGGTTCCATGCGCCTTCTGCATGGCGCACATGTCACCACAGGCCCGCTCCCGCCACAAGGCGCACGGCCGGGCCGTCGCGTCAGGCCGGCTCAGACCTCGTGCAGCTTCACCCGGCGTCGCAGGTAGTTGAGCAGATCGATGCGGGTGACGAGCCCGACGAACTCGTCGCCGTCGGTCACGATCGGCACGAGCCCCGCGTCGAACATCGGGAGGAGATCCCGGATCGGCGTCTGCACGTCGACCGTCTTGAGCCGCGTCGTCATCGCCGTCTCCACGGGCTGGCGGAAGCGCGTCACGTCGTCGACGGCCGCGAGGAGGAGATCCGACTCGTCCACAAGGCCGACGATCTTGCCGTCCTCCAGGACGGGGAGCTGCGACACATCGTAGAGCTTCATCCTCGCATAGGCGACGAGGAGCGCGTCCGCCCGCTGCACCGTGACCACCGCCCTGTCGGCGTGGCGGCGCGTGATCACGTCGCGCAGGTCCCCTGTCGGCTCGCGATCGGTGAAGCCCTGATCGGCCATCCAGAAGTCGTTGTACATCTTCGACAGGTACTTGTTGCCGCTGTCGCACACGAGCGTGCAGACGCGCTTGGGCGACGACTGCTCGCGGCAGTAGCGCAGCGCCGCCGCGAGGAGCGTCCCGGAGGACGAGCCGGCGAGGATGCCCGTCCTGGAGAGGAGCAGCCGCGCCGTCTCAAGGCTCTCGCGGTCGGAGATCGTGTACGCGAGCTTGACCCGGGAGAGGTCCAGGATCGGGGGGAGGAAGTCCTCGCCGATGCCCTCGACGAGCCACGAGCCCGCCTTGCCGAGCTTGCCCGTCTTGACGTAGCCCGCCAGCACCGAGCCCTCCGGGTCGGCGAGCACCATGTCGCAGCGCGGCTGCGCCGCCGCGAAGTAGCGCGAGAGCCCGGTCAGGGTGCCTCCGGAGCCGACGCCGCACACCATCGCGTCGATCCTGCGGTCGAGCTGCGCGTCGATCTCCGGGCCGGTGCCGGTCTCGTGCGCGAGCGCGTTCGCGGGGTTCTCGAACTGGTTCACGTAGAACGCGCCCTCTTCGCGCGCGATGCGGGCCGCGAGGTCCTGGTAGTAGCTCGGGTGGCCCTTCTCGACGTCGGAGCGCGTCATCACGACGTGCGCGCCGAGCGCCTTCAGGTGAAAGATCTTCTCCTGGCTCATCTTGTCGGGGATGACGAGCGTCAGCCGGTAGCCCTTCCGCGCCGCGACGAGCGCGAGGCCGAGGCCCGTGTTGCCCGCCGTCGCCTCGACAACGTGCCGCCGCTCGCCCCCGAGCTGGCCGTCGCGCTCGGCCGCCTCGATCATCGACAGGCCGATGCGATCCTTGATGCTGCCGCCGGGGTTCTGGCTCTCCATCTTGAGAAAGAGCTCGCACGGGCCGGTGTCGAGCTGAGTGACCTGGATCATCGGGGTGCGGCCGATGAGAGAGACGATGTTCTCGGCGGGCGGAGGGGTCGGCATCGGCGTCGTCATGGCAGCTCAACGGTCACACGACGCGCACCGTCTGTCGAGGCGCTCGGCCGGCCATCGCGCGCGGGTCAACGCGGGCAGCCCTGGAAAACGGACACAGGTCCGCTAGGATGGATTGTCCCTCGTGGCGCGCGGGGGGAGTGTACGCCGCGACAAAGTAAATAGTGCTTCTCATGTCTCGGCCGCTCGCGGCGTCGCGCCGCCGCGCGTCAGGCGGCGGGCCGCACGGCCTTCTTGAACGCGGCCGGGCCGAGCGCGTTCAGCACCTCGCCCCGGCGGAGGCCGCCTCGCCGCGCGGTCCCCACGCCGAAGCGCAGGTTGTGGAGCGCGTTCGTCGAGTGCGCGTCGGTCGAGATCACGAAGCGGATACCGCGCTTGCGCGCCTCCTTGATCCACCGGGGCTCCATGTCGAGGCGGTACGGGTCCCCGTTCACCTCGACGGCGGCCCTCGACTCGGCCACGGCGTCGAGCACCTCCTCGACGTGGCACGCGAACGGCTCGCGCCGCTGGATGAGCCGGCCGAGCGCGTGCCCCCAGATCTTGAAGACCGGCAGCCTCATCGCGCGCACGAGCCGGCGCGTCATCTGGTCCGCGTCCATCTTCATGCGCGAGTGGATGCTCGCGATGATCACGTCGAGCTGCTCGAGGATCGCGTCCGGATAATCGAGCTCCCCCGACTCCAGGATATCGGACTCGGTGCCCCGGAGGAGCTTCACGCTCACGCGCTCCTGCACGCGGGCGATCTCGTCCCATTGCTGCTTCAGCCGGTCGAGGCCGACGCCGCCGGCGTAGTGGGCGGCGGGCGAGTGATCGGTGATGGTGAGGTATTTCATCCCCATCGCCTCGGCCTCCAGGGCCATCTCCTCTATCGTGTTCTTGCCGTCGGAGTACACCGTGTGGCAGTGCACAATGCCCTGGAGCTCACCCTCCACGATGAGCTCGTCGTCGCGGTCGTCGCGCGCGACGGCAGCGATGATGTCCTCCGCGCCCTCGCGGAGCTCGGGCGCGATGTACGGGAGGCCGAGGTGCCTGTAGAGCTCCTCTTCCGTCTTCGCGGGGAGGCGCTTGTCGTCGCGGAGGAGCCCTCGCTCGTCGAGGGTGAGCCCCAGCTCGCGCGCGAGCGCGCCGAGCGCCTCGATGTACGCGGGCGCGCCCGTCCTGTGGTGGAGCGCGGCGGCGTAGTACCGGGGCGGCACGCAGAGGAGCTCGCCCCTGAGGCCGCCCGAGAACCTCACCTTGCACCGCGCCTCGCCGCGCTCCTCGACCTCGGCGACGCGCGGGAACCGGGCGAACCAGTCGACGACCTGCGCGGCGTCGTCCGCCGCGGCCACGATGTCGACCTCGGCCACCGTCTCTTCCCAGCGCCGGATCGCGCCTGCGACGTCGGCCTGCTCGGTCGCCTCGCACCCGCGGACGTGGGCGAGGAGCGGCTCGGCGAGCTCCAGGGCGTCGACGAGGAGGATGCGCTCGTCGCGGGTCTCGTGGCGGTGGATACCCTCGAGGAGGCTCGACTCGATCTTCGCCCCGAAGCCCTTCACGGCGCGGACCTTCCCGGTGAGACAGGCCGTCTTGAGCTCCTCCACGCTGCCGATGCCGAGCGCGTCGTGGAGCGCCTTCATCCGCTTGAGGGTCATCCCCGGCACCTGGGAGAGCTCGAGGACGCCGCGGGGCAGCTCGGCGCGGAGCTGCTCGAGCTGCACGGAGCGCCCTGTCTTGTAGAGCTCGGCGATCTGGGCGGCGAGCGCGGCGCCGATGCCCTTGAGCTCGGTGAGCCGCTTTTCATTGATGAGCGCGCCGAGTTCGTCCGTGAGCTCCTCGAGGGCCTGGGCGCCGGTCTCGTAGGCGCGCGCTCGGTAGGGGTTCTCTCCCTTGAGCTGGAGGAGCATGGCCATCTCGCGGAGGGCGCGGGCGATGTCGAGCTTGTCGAGCATGGAGGGCGGCAAATATAGCACCCGCAGCGGGGAGGCCATGCTCGACGGTGGGCCGGGAGCGGACGGCCCCGAGGGCGAACGCGGCGACAGCGGCGCTGACGGCGAAGGTGCGTCGCGGGCGCTGATCGACATCGCGCCCGAGTCGAGCGGACCGAACTGCACCAACGGCGGGCAGAAGGTCGCGGGCGGGCTCGACGCCGACGACAACGGGATGCTCGATGAGGGCGAGGTCTCCGACACCGCCTATGTCTGCCACGGTACCGCCTATGTCTGCCACGGTGAGGACGGCGGGCACGGTGTCGCCGGCTTCCAGCTCGTGTCCAAGTACACGGCGCCTCCTGGTCCGATCGCCGAGATCGTGGCGGCCTCTCCGGACGGCAACATGCTGGCTTACACGAGCAGCGTGCGCAAGCGCAGGGACGCACGCAAGGCCAAGCGAGTATTCTAATCGGTGCGGCCGTGGACCTCGCCCTTCTTCTTCGCTTCGACGGCTCGCTCGTACCACGGCAGCGCCTGGTCGAACCGCCCCGCGCTCGAGTGACAGTCGCCCACCTGGTGAAGGCTTCTGCTCAGACTTTCGTGGTCCACGCGGCCGTGGACATCGCCCTTCTCCGCAGCTTCTACGGCTCGCTCGTACCACGGCAGCGCCTGGTCGAACCGCCCCGCGCTCGAGTGACAGTCGCCCACCTGGTGAAGGCTGATGCCCAGGCTTGCGTGGTCCACGCGACCGTGGACATCGCCCGTCTCTGCAGCTTCGACGGCTCGCTCGTACCACGGCAGCGCCTGGTCGAACCGCCCCGTGATCGCGTGACAGTCGCCCACCTGGTGAAGGCTTCTGCCCTGGCTTGCGTGGTCCACGCGACCGTGGACATCGCCCTTCTCCGCAGCTTCGACGGCTCGCTCGTACCACGGCAGCGCCTGGTCGAACCGCCCCGCGATCAAGTGACAGTCGCCCACCTGGTGAAGGCTGATGCCCAGGCTTGCGTGGTCCATGCGGCCGTGGACATCGCCCTTCTTCTTCGCTTCGACGGCTCGCTCGTACCACGGCAGCGCCTGGTCGAACCGCCCCGCGCTCGAGTGACAGTCGCCCACCAGGTGAAGGCTGATGCCCAGGCTTGCGTGGTCCACGCGACCGTGGACATCGCCCGTCTCTGCAGCTTCGACGGCTCGCTCGTACCACGGCAGCGCCTGGTCGAACCGCCCCGCGCTCGAGTGACAGTCGCCCACCAGGTGAAGGCTTCTGCCCAGGCTTGCGTGGTCCACGCGGCCGTGAACATCGCCCTTCTCCGCAGCTTCGACGGCTCGCTCGCACCACGGCAGCGCCTGGTCGAATCGCCCCGCGCTCGAGTGACAGTAGCCCACCTGGTGAACGCTGATGCCCAGGCTTGCGTGGTCCACGCGGCCGTGGACATCGCCCTTCTTCTTCGCTTCGACGGCTCGCTCGTACCACGGCAGCGCCTGGTCGAACCGCCCCGCGCTCGAGTGACAGTGGCCCACCTGGTGAAGGCTGCTGCCCAGGCCTGCGTGGTTCACGCGACCGTGGACGTCGCCCTTCTCCGCAGCTTCGATGGCTCGCTCGTACCACGGCAGCGCCTGGTCGAACCGCCCCGCGCTCGAGTGACAGTTGCCCACCTGGTGAAGACTTTTGCCCAGACTTGCGTGGTTCACGCGACCGTGGACGTCGCCCTTCGCCGCAGCTTCGATGGCTCGCTCGTACCACGGCAGCGCCTGGTCGAATCGCCCCGCGCTCGAGTGACAGTGGCCCACCTGGTGAAGGCTGATGCCCAGGCTTGTGTGGTCCACGTGGCCGTGGACATCGCCCTTCTCCGCAGCTTCGACGGCTCGCTCGTACCACGGCAGCGCCTGGTCGAACCGCCCCGCGCTCGAGTGACAGTGGCCCACCAGGTGAAGGCTGCTGCCCAGGCTTGCGTGGTCGACACGACCGTGAACATCGCCCTTCTTCTTCGCCTCGACGGCTCGCTCGCACCACGGCAGGGCCTCGTCGAACCGCCCACCCGTACAGAGTGCACGACCGGCCATGTCAGCGAGCGACTCCAGCAACGAGCTCTCCGCCAGCAGCCCTTTCCAGAAGGGCAGGTCCGCCGGGTAGGCGAGGAGCCGCGCGCTCCGCTGCGGCTGCCCGGGCTGCTCGTCGAATCGCCTCGCCGCCTCGATGAAGGCCTCGACGTGGTGCTCCAGAACGGACAAGGGGATCTCCGGCGCACGCTGCCCGCGAACAAACTGCGCCACGCACTGGTGCACATCGAGCACATCGGCTGTGGTAACGATCAGGGTCCGGTCGTGCACCGCGTCCAGAGCAAGGTCGAACCGCTCATCTGTCCAGCCCTCTCCAGCGAAGAGCGCGCGAAGCGCGTCGGCCGGGATACGCCCGATCTCGAAAAGACAGGCGACGCGGAGCACCAGCCGGGCGTCGTCCGAGAGGATCCGGAACGCAGCCCCGAAGCTCGACTCGGTGCCGCTGGCGAGCCCGGCGCGGACGGCCCCGGCCCGGCCGCGGCGCGTCTCGTAGTCGACGCTCCTGGCTGCGGCGCACAGCTCCACGGTAACCCCACGCCCCTTGGCGATGATCGCGTCCGCATAGCGCTGCGCTGCGCGCGGATCCGTCACGAGCGCTCCGACGAGGAGACGCGCGTCGCCGTCGGCGAGCAGGCCGACCGTCAAGGTGGTCCAGGGCCGGGGCCAGTAGGCGAGCGTCGAGGTGGCGAGGACATGGCACGCGAGGGTCCCCGGCGGAAGCCAATCCGCGAGGGCTCGCTCGTCGGGTACATTGTCGTAGACGAGCAACGTGGGCTTGGTCCCGAGATGCGCGAGCACGCGCCGGCACTGGTCCTCGATCGGCTCGTCTGCAAAGCGGTGCAAGCCGAGGATTCCCAGCAGGCGCGCGAGATCCGGCGGAGGGGCCTGATCACATCGGACGAAGAAGGTGCCGCCAGGGTAGCTCGCATGGCAGCGGCTCGCGTACTCGACGGCGAGCCAGGTCTTGCCCACGCCAGGCGAGCCGTGAAGCACGAGCACTTGCGGCGTTTCGCGCTCGGCAAGCGCGTCGTCGATCGCCGCGAGCTCGGCGGCTCTGCCCACGAAACCAGCCGCTGCCTTGTAGTTGGGCAGTGTGCTTCGCGGCGCATCCGGCCCCGCGACGACATTCACCCGCACCCCCGTGCCGCCGTCGCCGACGAGCTGCGTGCCGACGGTAACCGACGGGCGGCGCGAGCCGGCGTCACTCGAGGTCAATGCCGACGCTCCCGGCTCCGGAGACCTCCTGGCGAGCGATGAAGACGCGTTTTCCCGTCGTGGCCCGCACGCGCACCCCGATGGCGCCGGCGGTGACCACCTGCAGGTCAACGCGGGCCGCAGCGCCCCCGAGCTCCGCGCCGAATCGCTCCCGGAAGGCGGCGAGATCCTCGCGCACGCCTCCGAGCGCTTCGAGCACCTCCTCCTTGACCCGGTGCTGACTGCGTACGATCTGGATGAGCGCCTGGCCGATCAGCGCCTCGACGGCATCGCCGATCTGGGCGATGAACGCCCGCCGGTCCTCTTCTCTCTCCATGGCGGCGAGCTCGCGGCGGAACATGTCGTCGGCGGCATTGCCGAACGCGCAGGCGACGGCCTTCTCCGCGAACGGCGCGAGCAGCGCGACCTGAGGGTTGCCCGTGGCGAGCGCGGCGACCAGGGCCGCGCTGGTACCGATGAGCTTGGCGCGATCCCCCGCAGCGAGGCTCTGTGCCATGTCCTTCAACATGTCGTTGTGAGGTTCCAGCAGCTCCCCGAGAGCTCTATCGGACATACGGAAAGACTATGGGTTGAGCGACCTGCCGTCGAGCGTGCCCGACCGGCCGCGCGACCGGCGCCCCTCCTCGACGAAGCGCTGACCGCTTCCCGCGACGTCCTCCACCACCTCCGGTCAAGCCCGGCGCACTTCCAAGGACGTCCTCCACCACCTCCGGTCAAGCCTGGCGCACTTCCAAGGACGTCCTCCACCACCTCCGGTCAAGCCCGGCGCACCTCCAAGGACGTCCTCCACCACCTCCGGTCAAGCCCGGCGCACTTCCAAGGACGTCCTCCACCACCTCCGGTCAAGCCCGGCGCACTTCCAAGGACGTCCTCCACCACCTCCGGTCAAGCCCGGCGCACTCCGGGCGCGATCGCGCTTCGGGCACCCGCCGGGTGGGAACGAGCGAGGCTCCCTGTCCCGCCCTACTTGCACCCCAGCCGGCACACCATGGCCCCGTGTAGGAGCATCCGTGGTCACCCACAGCGACGAGCTCGGCCCCGTGCACCGGAACGCGCACCCGCGCCCGTCCGCGGTCGCCTCCGCCGTGAGCCGGTAGCCCTCGGCGTTGACGAGCGCGCCGGGCCTGCGGCGCGCCCGCTTCGACCACGCGCGCGTTCAAGCCCGGCACACGCCGCGCCCTGACGCCGGGCCCGTACCGCGGCGCGTGCGCCGCAATGTGGAAGCTCCATGGCGCGATGGGTGATCGCGTCGCGCGCGGCACCTGGGGGATCGTGTGTGCGCTGCTCCTGATGGCGCTCCTCGCTGCAGATCGGTCCGAAGGCCATTCGCCGGAGGCCGTCGCGCAGCGCCCCGCCGCCGACGCCGCTGCCGCCGGCGTTCCGGCGCGATCGCCTCCTCCATGGTCGTCGGCGCGACAGCTCCTCGTCACGGCGCAGGGCTGCCGCCAAACCTCGGAGAGATCGTCGCGGAGGCGCTCGAGTTCATCGAAGGAAGCCCGCGGGCTGCGGGGGAATCGCCCGCTTCTTCGAAGTAGCGCCTATCCCTCGATCCTGGCGAGGCCGAGCTTCCAGGCGACGTTCGACAGGTTGCCCGTGGACCCGCCTCCAACGAAGGTAGTAGCGCTTCGAACGCGTCCCCCGAGCTCGTCACGAGCTCCAGCTTGCCACCGCGCAAGAACGCCGCTGTGGGCTGGCCCCCGCCGACGGACGATATCGCTCCTCAAGCGACCGTTCGAGTCCTCAACCCCTCGACGGTTCGGTCCACTCGCCGCGGGCGAAGTGGAGCGCCTCCGCCTCGCTCGTGGTCGCGAAGCTTGTCGCGCCGTCCTGGCGCGTGAGGCGGCTCACCTGCAGCAGGCCCGCCTGCGTCCCAACCAATACCGCCGTCCGCGCGAAGCTCGACGTGATCTGTGCCCGCATGCCGTGCATCGCCTTCTCGAACGCGGCGTCGTTGCGCGCGGACGCCTGACGCATGTCGACGACGATGCCGGCGCTCCGGTGTCGCGATGCGATCGACCGCAGCACTGCCGCGTTGGCGCTCGTGAGCTCCGCGATGGAGGCGAAGGGCTCCGGCTGGCGCGCGAGCCACACGACGCGCCCGTCGCCGTCCTCCTCCATCAGCCAATGGGTGCTCGCAAGCAGCGTCGTCTTCACCGGATCGGAGGGAATTATGGCACCCCATGGGCACGAGGGGCAGAATCCCACGTCCTTTGCAGCTGAACGCCGCGAGACGGCTCTCTTCGCGGCCACCGCGGCGGAGCCGCGCAAAGCCGGGTCGGTTCACGACAACGGATCGCGCCAGGCCGAAGCCGCCGCGGAGCGCGCACGGCCCACCGCACCGCCCGCCCCTACTTGCTGCACCCCAGCCGGCACACCATGGCCGCCGTGTAGGCGCACCCGTGGTCGCCCCATATCGACGAGCTCGGCCCCGTGCACCGGAAGGAGCACCCGCGCCCGTCCGCGGTCGCCTCGGCCGTGAGCCGGTAGCCCTCCGCGTTGCAGCTGCCGGTCGACGACAGGCAGCTCGACAGCTGCGGCTCGCACTGCTCCACCACATAGCCGGCCGGGCACGTCCAGTCGGCGCTCGCCCGCCCGTAGTCCGGCGACCGCCCCATCTCGGTCGCGATCGGCTCGTGCTTCGAGAAGGTCGGCATCCCCGTCGTGACCTGCAGCGGCACCACGACCGCCCGCTCGCGCGGCTCCACCGGGGAGGCCGCGTCCTTCGGCTGCACGACGAACGTGTCCCGCCGCGTCTGCCGCTCGCAGCCGGCCGTCACGCCCTCCGGCGTCCACGAGAACGTGAGCTCCGCGCTCCCGTGCGCGGGCACCTCGACCGTGCGCTCGCCGTGCGTCACCCGGACATCGACCTGCGCCCGGTTCGTGATGAGCGCCTGCGCCGTCCCGGTGGCGCCGTACGGCACCACGCCGAGGTCGACCGGCAGCGGCGCGATCTCCGGCTCGGCGAGCGAGAAGCGGCACACGTCCGCCACCGGGTAGATCGCGTACGCCAGCGGCACCGCCTTCTTCACCTCGATCCGCAGCGCGCCGAGCGCCTGCCCGCCGCCCTTCGCGCCGCCCGGCCCGCCCGCCACCGGCGCGCCCTCGACGCCCTCGATGGCCAGCTCGCCGACCGAGGTCATCGTCACGCGGCGGTCCCCCGCCTCGATCCGGGCCTTGAACAGGCCGATCGCGGTGCCGTGCGCCTCGCCGGCCGTCACGTCCGTCTCGTAGGCGACCATCGCGCCGCGCTTCACGGCCCCGATGAAGTGCGTCGCGCGACCGCAGGCGCAGCCGCCGCCCGGCGCCGGCACGACGCTCTCGGTCGGGTCGAAGAACTGCGGATCCTCGTCCGCGACGAGCGCCATCGCGACCAGCCGCAGCCGGCGCTTGTCGAGCGTGCCTCCGGCGCTGAAGTACGCCGGCAGATCGACGTCGGCGCCCACGAGGACCGAGTCGACCGCGATGCCCACGTAGCGGAAGTCGATCGCGCGCTCGCCCTGCCCAGGCGCAGGCCCGCCCTGCGCCGCCGCGGCCGCCGGCGCTCCCGCGGCCGCCGGCGCTCCCGCGGATGCCGGCGCTCCCGTCGCCGCCTTCGGCTGGGCGCAGGCGAGGCCGACCGGCGAGAACACGCCCGCCGCGCTCCGCGACAGCCCGCGGCCTGGCACCATCGCGCTCGACGTGTCGAGCAGGTAGTCGTGCCGCACGTCGCTGAACGCTCGCGCGGCCGCGAGCAGCGCCCCGGCCTGCGAGCAGCCGCTCTCCTTGCAGGCCGGCAAGACGCCCGCGCCCGCCGCCCGGCCCGACGGCGCGACCGGCACCTCCGGCGGCCCCGGGCAGCCGAGCGCCGAGGCCAGCACCCCCAGGAGGAGCGCGCCCGCGCGCGCAGGCGCAGCGCGCCGACGACGCGCGCGACCCGCGCCGCTCACGGCCACGCGATCGTCATCCACCGGACGCGCCCCGAGCCGCTCACCGCGTCGTCCGCAAAGAACAGCGACCCGCCGGAGCGCCCCGCGAACACCGGCGACACGTCCTGCGACGCGCTGCCCGTCAGCCACGCCAGCTGCTTCAGCGCGGGCGCCGCCGCCTCGCCGGGCGCCAGCGAGAAGGCGCTCAGCACCACCGAGTCTCCAGGCGCCGACGCGAGCACGCCGCGGCAGACCTCGTCGCACGCGAGCGCGATCGACGACACCGGGGTGCCGTCCGGGCCGGCCACCGCCACCGGCGCGCCCTGCACCGCGCCGCCGTCGTCGAGCCGCACGAGCCACGCGCGCCCGCCCGACCCGCCGGCCGCCGCGCCCCCGCGAGCCGCCGAGCCCCCGCGAGCCGCCGAGCCCCCTCCGGCCGCCGCGTCCTCCCCTGCCGGCTCGTCGACCCAGCCGACGAGGACGCCGCCCTCGTGCGGCGCGAGCACCGGGCTGCGCGAGTGCTCGGGCGACGCGTGGAGGCGCGACTCGTCGCCGATCCGCTGCAGCGTCTTCGCGTCGAGCCGCGCGAAGAACACGTCGCCCGTGGCCTCGCCGCCCGCGCTGGCCGCGCCGCCCGCCGGCCGCGCGTCCGACCACACGAGCCACGCCTCCTGGCCGCGCACCGCGATCTGCACCTCGGCCGCGTCGAGCGGCGCGTTCGTGATGCGCCGGTCCGGCACCGTCCTGTTCAGCGCGCGGTCCACCCGCGCCGCGTACACCTCGGCGTTGCCGTCGCGCGTGTCGACCCACGCGACGATGAAGCCGCCCGCGCCGTCGTAGGCGATCGCCACGTCGGACGCCTCGCTCGCGGCGCCGCCCTTCTTCTTTCGCGCCGCCGTGGTGAGCTTCTTCTGCGCGAGCTTCGCGCCCGTCGCGTCGACCTTTGTCACGTAGACCTGCGTCTCGCCCCGCTCGCGCGCGACCCACGCGATCACGCTCTCGCCCGCAGACGCGCCGCCCTTGCCCTTCGGATCGGCCGGGGGCGGCGGCGCCGTCGCGATCGCGACGCCGCCGAGCGACGACGCCTTCTGCGAGAGGACGTTCACCTTGCCGAGGCCGCCCGGCGACGCGGCGCGCACCGCCAGCGTCGCCGAGAGGTCCTGCCCGCGCGGCGCCGCGTCCGACGCCCCCTCCACGAAGTACGTGACCCACGCCGCGAGCGCCGCGCCGCCGTCGAGCTCGGCGGCCGCCACCCTGGCGAGGTGGTCGCCCTCGGCGAGCGCGCGCACCGCGGTCGCGCGCGGCGGCGGCGCCTTGTCCGCCCGGAACGCGGGCGCGCGCCACGCGCTCTCGCGCACCGGCAGCGACACGAGCGCGAGCGGCGTCCGCGCGCCCGCCGCGCTCGACGCCTTGCCCGCGCCGCCCTGCTGCGGGCCGGCCCCGGCCGCCGCGCTCGCCAGCGTCACGCACGCGCCCTTGTGGCAGCTCAGCCCGCGCACGAGGTACGGCACGCCGTCGGTCGCCGCGAACGGCGCGGCGCGCACCGGCTCCGCCGCCCGCACCGAGAGGTCCGGGCCGAAGCGCACGAACGTCGGCCAGATCGGCGGCGCGGCCGCCGCGTCTCGGGCCGCCTTGAGCCTCGCGGGCGCGAGCGTCACCGCCGCGAAGCCGTCGCCGTCCGCCGCGAGGTCGGGCGGCCCGCTCGCGCTGAAGACGAGCGCCGCCCGCTCGGCGCCGAGCGCGCCGTCGGGACCCACCGACGCGAGGTGGATGAGGCGCCCCGCCCCGCCGGCCTCCACGCCGCCGTCGCGGGGGCGCAGCTGGTCCTCCCACGCGAGCAGCGCCCGGCCGCCGCCGGCGGAGGGCGCGACGAGCGACACGAGCGCCTGCTCGCCGGACGGCGGCGTCGCCTGCCGCGGCGCCACGACCACCTTGCCGCCCGGCTCGACCGCCGCGAGGTACACGGCGCTGTCGATGTCCCGCTCGTCGGTCCACGTGAGCAGGTAGCGCCCACCGACGGCGGCGATCTCGAGATCGATCTGCGCGGTCGGCTCGGGGCTGACGGCCACCGGCGCCGAGACCTTGCCGGCCGCGTCGATCTCCAGGAGCGCGATGGATCCGAGCTTCTCGGTGTCGGCGGCGTCCTCCGCTTCCGCCTTGCGCGCGGGCTTGCCCTGGGCCGTCGGGGGCCGTGCGGCCGGCGGGAGCACGAGGGCGACCGCCGCGCCGCGCGCTGTGGCGACCGCGTGCCACCCGAGCACGTCGCGCGCGACCGACGCGGGCGCCGTCGGCCTGATCGCGGCGCCCTTGTCCTGCGCCACGACCGTCATCACCACGTCGACGCGGTCGACGTCGCCCTGGGCCACGCCGCCCTGGTCCTCGCGCGGCATCTCCCACAGCACGAGCGCCCCCTTCGCGTTCGGGAGCACGTCGAGCCACGTGATCTCCTCGGCCGTCTGCGCGACCGGGCTCGCCGGGGCGACCGGCTTGCCGGCCGGGTCGAGCGCGAGCACGCGCACCGCGCGGCTCCCCCCGATCTGCTCGATCCACGCGGCGATGTAGCCCTGCGGCCCGGCGCGGAGCGCGGCGACGGGCACGTCGGCGGCGACCGGCCCGGCGTCGACGAGGTCCCCGCGCGGCGCCCCGTCCGCGCCGATGACGCGGGTCCTCAACCGGCCTCCCGCCGCGTAGAGCAGGAGCGCCTCGTCGCCTCGCCGGGCGAAGTAGGGCGTCGCGTCCTCGCCCTCGAGCTCCGCGATGACCTGGGCCGGCAGGAGCGGCGGCCCCTCCGGCGCCTTCGGCTGCCCGGGCGGCGTCTTCACGACGCGCGCCGGGCGCGCGGCGGGGGCCTGCGCTGCGCCGGAGCACCCGAGCAGCAGCGCGAGCGCGGCGCCGAGCAGCGCCGGGGCGCGGCGCCGGAGCGCGGCGCCGGTCAGGCGGCCTGCGTCGCGCTGCGGGCCGCGTAGAACCGAGGGGAGAGCACTGCGGACGAGCATGGCGGCGACCATGCCAGAAGCGAAGAGCCCCCGCTACAGGGCGCCACCCGCGGGCGGGGGCGCACGCCCCGGTCGCACGCCCGCGCTGCGCTGGACGTCGCGCGCCCGCGCTGCGCTAGAAGGCGAGCAGGCGCCCGAGCAGCGACCTGTACCTGCGCAGGGCGAGCCGGAGCTCCTCCGTCGACACCTCCGGGCGCCCGGGCTCGCCGTCGAGCAGGCGCTGCAGCGCGCTGCGCTCCTCCCGGAAGCCCTGCACGACCCGCTGGATCACCTCGGTCACGAGCGCGTCGGCCTGCTCGACCGCCTGCCGCGGCGCCTCGATGAAGCCCGCCTGGATCGCGCTCCAGCGCTCGGACAGCTCGCGCGCCTCGTCCGGCGTGAGCGCGGGCGCGCGATCGGGCCAGGGCTCTCCGGTCGGACCGCCCCGCGCCGTGTAGACGGCCGGCTGCCGGCCCGACTCCGGCGGGGGCTCCTCTTCGGCGATCCGTGCCTCGGGCTGGCTGCTCTCGCGCGCCGTCACCATCCGCTCTCTGTGCAATGGGCTCACGATGGCCACCTCTCCGCTCGTTCGCATTGTCCGCCCAGCGGGCCAAGCAAGCCGCATGCGCGCCTCGATGTGCATCCGCGCCCGCTGCCGGCCGCAGCGCGGCAAGGCCAGAGGCTCAGAAGAGCCCGAGAAAAGCGCGAGAGATCTCGGGGCGAACGAGGCCGCCCGGCCCCCATCGCGCGGGCGCCGGCCGCGGCAATCCCTCACGGGCCGGGGAGGCGGAAGAGTGAGGAATACGCGCGCTGCGCGGCGGAACCGCCGCCCCGGCGAGGGCGCCCGAGCTCACCTGAGCGAGGCGCGCAGCTTCGTCACGAGCGCGCGGATCTCCCGCACCACCTGGAGGAGCGCCTCGTCCTCGTCGGCCCACTTGGTCACGGGCTTCCTGTCCCGCGGCACCGCCTGGAGCTCGGCGAAGCGCGTCGTCTCCCAGTCGCAGGGGCGGAGCAGGATCGGCACGACCGCGGCCTGCCCCGCGGCCCGCCGCTCCATGGCGCGCGTCACCTGCGCGTCGCCCTGCTCGGACGCGAGGAAGCTGGCGCTCACGAGGAGCAGGACGAGATCGGCCGCCTCGAGCTGCTCGCCGATCGCGCGCTCCAGGTCCTCGCCCGCGCCGATCTTCCCGCTGTGCCACGGCGCGATCAGCCCCTCGCGCCTGAGCGGGCTCAGGTGCGCCTCGAGGCGCGCGAGGAGCTCCTCGTCGCGCGACGCGTAGGAGAAGAAGACGCGCACCGGCCGCGCCGCGGCCGGGAGCGCGTTCGCGGGCGGCGCGGCGGTCGGGCGCGCGCTCACCGCCGGGTGCGGCGCCGGCGTGGCGACGCGCGGCGCCGGGGGGGGCGGCGGCGGCGCGGCGGTCGGCTCCAGGCCGAGGAGGACCTGCGCGACCTCCGCGTGATCGCCGGCCTGGTTCTCGTAGAGGATGAGGCGGATGCCCGACTCCTCGAGCAGCCGGCGGCGGAACGGCGGCACGCCCTCCGGGAGCAGCGCGAAGTGCATGGGCGGCTGCCCGCCCGCGAGCGCGCGCACGCGGGCGAGCGTCTGGTCGATGTTGTCGTCGGCGAGGCCGAAGCCCACGAACAGGATGGAATGCGCGCGGTAGAGGGCGCCGAACGCGTCCTGGAGGAGGGGCGAGCCGAAGATCGCCCGGTCGTACTGGTCGCGCGAGAACACCCAGGTGTCCCACGCGCGCAGCGTGCCGTGCAGCTTCAGGATGAAGCGCCTGTCCATGACGACGTCGGCCGCCGGCCGGTCGATCACGCGCCACTCGCCCTGGAACGCGCGCTCGAGGAAGCGGTCGATGTTGGTGGTGAGCACCGCCTTGAGCTTCGGCTTGAGCGCGGCGATCGCCTGCGCCACCTCGGGCACGTCGCGGCCGGTGTCGTCGAGCTCCTTGTCGACGGTCCAGTTGAAGTCCTGCGGCCCGAGCGCGAGCTTCGCGGCGGAGAGCGCGTTGATGAGCTGGTTCGAGGAGATGTACTGCTGGATCTCGTCGACGACCGCGGGGTCGGCGCTCCGCTTCCGCGCGCGGTCGCGCAGCTTCTCGGCGAGCTGTCTCCAGGTGGGCATGCCCGCCGCCGCCGACACGCCCGCGCCCGCGAAGACGATCAGGCCCTCTGCTGCGTAGCGCTCGCGCAGCTGCTCCAGGATCTCGTCATCCATCGGCGAGCACGATACCGCGGATCCGCGCCCGCGGGCGGCGCCGCGCCGCGCTCCTCACCGCGGCGGCGAGGAGCGCCGCTCCGTGGCGAGGGAGAGGCCGACCCCAAGCCAGACCCCCTCGACGGCGCCCGCCTTGCCGTCGGCGGCCTCGTAAGGCGCCGGCCGGAGCACCACCCCGGGGTCCAGCGTGAGCCCGAGCCACACGGGGCCGCCCAGCCGGGTCTCCAGGCCGAGCCCGAGGCCAGCGCGGGCGGACCACGTGTCGCGCTCGCCGGCGATGCCGTCGACGGAAGCGGCGGCAGGCAGCCTGACCGAGGCGACCGACGCGGTGGCGCCGATCGACAGGCGCCACGAGGCGGCGAGCCAGAAGCGGTAATCGCCCGAGAGGCCGCCCTCGAGCCAGCGCAGCGTCTCGCCGCCGGACGGGGTGGCCAGCAGGCGGGCAAAGAGCGACTCGGTGAGCCGCAGGCGCCGCAGGCCGAGCGTCAGGCCGGCGCCGCCGAGCACCTGCGGCCCGCCCGTGACGACCGCCGCGTAGGGTCCGGCCGAGACGGACAGCGCGTCGAGATCGCGCGAGGCGAGCTCGACCTCGTCCGGGGTGGGGCGCCGCGGCGACGGCGGGCGCCGCGGGGCGCGCGCCCGGCGCATCTCGGCGCGGATCATCTCGGAGGCGGCGATCGCGACGAGGCGCGCGGCCACGTCCGAGGTGAGGCCGGAGACGGCGATCTGCCGCCGCACGACCGCGCGGCCGTCGAGGCGCACCTGGATCTCGAGGCGGGCCGCGGTGGGCCGGTCGATCCACACGTTCGCCACGCGGTCGCCGAGCGGGCCGACCGGATCGGTGGCGAGCTCGGCGCTGTCCGGGAGCTCGATCTCGAGCAGGCGCCGCACGCGGACGCTCGAGACCTCCTCCGCCGCGTCGCGCGACAGCGCGACGCGCACCTCGATGGGCGCCGTGGCGGCGGACAGCGGCGGCGCGCTCGGCGCGGGGGCGCCGCCGCTGCCCGCCACGAACGCCCGCGGCTCGGCCGCCGCGGCGGGGGCGGCGGAGCCCAGCAGGAGGACGGCCGCGACGAGGGCGGGCGCAGATGGATCTCGGCGCCGGGCGCGCGTCGGGGGCAGGCGGCCGAGGCCCTCCCTCTGCAGCCGCGTCCACGCCGGAGATGATCCGCTGGGCATCCTCGCACCGGCCATCGGGGTACCTGGCCACATACCCCGTTGCCGTCTGGATTGCCTCTTTCTTGTCGCCGGTGACTCGCCGGTGACCCGCTCGCCAGGGCTGCGCTTGCCCGACGGCGCTCCCTCGTATCGAGAGCGACCGCGCGCACCCGTAATATTTCGCTGTCAGCGCTCTCCCCACGAGCGCCACGCGCCGAGCGCGGCGATCTCCCCCGGCTACGCCTCTTCGCGGAACGCGGCCACGACCCAGTTCACGTGACGGCCTCGACCATCGTTGTTCGAATGACGCTTGAACAGCGGCATCCTCAGGATGCGCACGTGATCCTGGAGGTTCGTCTTGAAGGGCGAGCCCGCGATCGGCGTCCCGTCGGGTCGCACCTGCCGCCCCTCGATCTTCATCTTCTTCAGCACCTCGAGGGACGCGAGCCGCAGCAGCTCATAGGCCCTGTCCGGGTCCTTGCTGCTCACGGAGACAATGAGCTTGCCGAACGTTGGGTCCTTGTTGACCAGGACGTCCCCCGCCTCGAAGCCGCAGTCGAAGCGGATCTTCAGGTCGGTGAGGCCCTTGTCCTCGAGCGCCTCGCGGATCGGGCCGGCGTCGGGGAGCGCGATGCGATCGAAGACGCCGGCGTTGGGCAGGAACAGCCCCTTGCCGCCGTCCCGGGAGTCCCTGAGATCCGGGTTCCAGCTCTCCGCGTTGATGCGGAACTCACGGCTGCAGTGCGTCTGCACCACGTGCTGCTGCTCGAAGTCGATGGCCTGCCCGTCGGCGATGCGGATCTGCCACGCGACGAGGTTCACCGGGACGCGGCTCCGCTTCCGCTTGATGGCGTAGCTCTCCTCGCTGACGGGGTGCTCCACCTGGATACGCGTGTTCATCTCCAGGAAGTAGAACTTCCCGTCCTTGAACATCAGCTCCACGGTGCCCGCGCCCACGTAGCCCACGCGCTCCGCGATCTGCACGGCGAGCCCGCAGATCCGGTCTTCCAGGCCGGGATACCGCCGGAGCAGGGCCGGCGGCGCCTCTTCCTGGATCTTCTGGCTCGCGCGCTGCTCGCTGCAGTCGCGCATGCCGAAGTGCCGCGTGTTGCCGTAGCGATCCCGCAGCACCTGCACTTCCAGGTGGATCGTCTCCGGGATGTTCTGCTCGAACATCACGCCCGGCTGCCAGTTGTACGCCTTGATCTCGCCGAGGACCTTCTGGATGGCCTGGGGCACCTGCTCCGCGGTCGGGATGACCGCCTGCCCGCGCCCGCCGCCGCCGTTGGCGGCCTTCAGCCGCCCCGGGAAGGTGAAGCGCCCGGCTTCGTGCGTCTCCAGGATGATCCGCTGGATCTCGTCGGGGTCATCGCTGTCGATGACGAGCCCGGGCGTCACCGCCGTCGCGTCGAACTCCTGGGCCATCAGGCGGAATTTGCGCTTGTCGCCGGCGTTCTCCACGACGTCCTGCATCGGACCGATGAAGACGATGTTCTTCTGCCGGAAGTGCCGGATCGCCGCGGCGTTCTCCGCGAGCGGGCCATATCCCGGGTAGAGGCCCGCGCGCGACAGCTCTTCCTGCCACCCGTCCTCGAAGCGCCGCTCGAACTCGGCCCTCACCTTGTCCGCGATCTGGGTGGTGTTCGCGTAGCTCTCGCGGAAGCTCCCCTCGAGGCCCACCGCGAACCCGCCGCCCTCCAGCGCGATCCGCACCTGCAGCGCGTTGTCGTCGTCCTTCAGGCTGTAGAGGACCACGGGGATCTTGCCGAGGGCGATCGCCTCGCGCGTGGCCCGCACGCCCATCTCCCCCTTGTCCGCCACGAGGACGTACTTGAGCTGGCCCGCGCTCACCGTCGTGGCGGGATAGCTGTCCAGCCGGTGCACCGCGGCGTAGAGGAGATCCAGCACCTGCGCGTCGTCCCGCAGGAGCTCGCCCGCCCGGGAGCGCAGGAGCTCCGCCGCCTGGTCGCGGAGCGCGGGCACGTCCTGCTCCAGGATCAGGAACTTGAGGAAGCGCTCCTCCTCGAAATCACGGCGCTTCAGCGCCCGGAGCAGCCCGCCCTCCAGGTACCGAGCGAACCCGTCCCGGTCCGCGGGCGTGATCGACGCGCGCGCCTCCCGGAGCCGCGACAGGAGGCCCTCCGCCGCCGACAGGAGCTCCTGCACCCGCTCCTCGCCGAGCAGCTCCCTGCGCAGCGCCGCCTCCAGCGCGCGCTGCCAGCCGAAGTGCGCCCTCCACACCTCGCCGTTGGCGATCAGATACCGCAGCCCGAGGAGGCGGTGCGCGTCCTGGCCGCCGGCCAGCGTGCCCAGGTCGAGCAGCACGAACCCCGGGACGCCCATGGCCGTGGTGAGCGCCTCCATCGAGGAGACATAGCCGCCTCTCGGCAACACAAGCTTCCACGGCGGGAGGGCCTGAGCGTCGTTGCGAGCGGGTAGGGAGCTGGTGCGGACGGCGGTGGTCATCCTCAGCGGTTCTCCGGCTCGGCAAGCAAGCACAGAACCGCTGCGGGATGTCAAGGCTGTCGGCCGAGCTCAGCAGGACGCGAATCGCGACGAGGCGGGGCGCGGGCAGATCACGGCGCGGGGGCCGCGTCGGGGGCCGGCTGCGGCTGGGGCGGCGCGGCCTCCTCCTCCCCATCCTCGGCCTCCACCTCGCCCGAGACGATCCGCTGGACGTCCTCGCACCGGCCGTCCGGGTACGTGGCCACGTACTCCTTGGCCATCTGCGAGGCCTCTTCCTTGTGCCCGGCGGCGACCTCGGTGCGGATGCGCTTGCAGAACGAGTCCTCCGCGAGGTTGCCCTCGGGGGCCAGCGAGCGCGCCTGCCCGAAATACTTCGCCGCCTGCGCCTGCTCGCCCATGCTGGCGTAGATATCGCCGAGCTTGTAGGCCGCGATCGGCGCGTAGGCGTCGGCCGGGAACCCCTCGACGACGCGCGCGAAGGCGCGCATCGCGGCGGCGCGGTCGCCGCCCTTCGCGCGCAAGAGATCGCTGAGGTCCATCAGCTCCCTCGCCGTCTTCGCGGAGGCGATGGCGCCGTCGACGCCGCCGCTCTGCTGCTTCAGGCTCTGCAGCGCCTCGGCGACGTTGCCCGCGTTGTACCGCGCGCGCCAGTCCGGCGCCGCGACCGGCGCGGCGGCCGGCGCGTCGACCGGCGGGGCGATGGGCGCCACCTCCGCGCTCGAGCGCGGCAGCGACGCGACGCGGGCTCGCCGGGGCTCCGGCGGCGCCACGACCGCCGTGGGCTGCCGGATCGGCACGCCCTCCTCGGCGTCGCCGCGCCCGAGCTCCCGCGAGCCGGCCGGCGACGTGAGCTTGACCGACCCGTCCGCGACGTTGATGTCGATGTCGTCGACGTTGTGCCTCACGCGCAGCACGCTGCCCGCCGCCGCGGCGAGCCGGGCCTCGCCGGCGACGATCGAGAGCGCCGCCGAGCGCGTCCCGCTCACGGTGTCGAGCCACGCCTCGCCCTGCACGAGCCGCAGCGTCAGCGCGCCGCCGTCCGCCTGCACGACCTCGACGGTGGTGCCCGCCGTGAGCGAGATCGTGCCGCCGCCCGGCAGCTGGAAGGTGCGCCCCCGCGAGCCCGCGGCGAACACGTCGACGAGCGACGGCGCGTCGTCGGCCGGCGCCACGGCGGTGGGCGCCGACGCCGCCGGCCCGTCGCTCCAGATCGCCTTGCCCAGCCACAGGCCGCCGGCGAACGCCGAGAACGTCGCCGCCGCGAGCAGCGCGGCCACGCCCGCGCGGCGGGGCGACGACGGCTCGCGCGCCGCCAGGTCGTGCTCGATGCGGCCCCAGACGCGCGCGATCCGCTCTTCGGTCGCGTGGTCGCGCAGATCTGCGGGGGCAATCCGGGGTAGCGCTCGCCGGCTCATGATGACGCCTCGCTGTTGGTTGGATCCACAAAGTGACCGTCGAGGAAGTGTTGCGCCCGAGAAATCCGCCGCTTGACGGTGGCCAGCGAGCAGTCGGTCATCTGCGCGACCGTCTCGAGATCGTGCCCCTCCACCGAGCGGAGGATCCACGCGATCCGGTCGTCGGCCGGCAGCGTCTGGAGCAGGGCGTAGATCTGCGCGATCTGCGCGCGCGCGTGGGGAGAGGCGGCCGGGCTCGCGAGCGCGTCGAGATCGACCGGCTCGCTCGACTTGCCCATCCCGAGCACGCCGAGCAGCCGCGCGCGCCGCATCCGCGAGCGGACCTTGTGGACGACGATCGAGCCGAGCCAGGCGCGGAAGGCGGCGGGATCCACGAGGTCGCCCAGGCGCTCGAAGGCGCGGAGGAACGCGTCGTGCACGATGTCCTCCACGTCGCGCGCCGAGCCCTCGATGCGCGCCGCGAGGTGGATGGCGAAGGCCGCGTGCCGCCGGTAGAGCTGCTCGAGCGCGTTCACGTCCCCCCGCGCGCCGAGCACCACGAGCTGCGCGTCCGGCAGCTCCGTAAGGCCTCCCCCTCGCTCCGCCGGCCCGCCCGCGACGGCGCTCCGCCTGTCCCCGGCGTTCCCTCCGCGCGCGCTTCCGGGCTGGAGCTCGCTCCGGCCGCGCTCCTCCGGGGCGAACCCTGCCTCACCCAGCTCCGCCTGAGCCTCCGCCACCGGGGCGGCCGGGTCGACAAGGCGCAGGCGCCCTCGCTGAGGTCTCACAGCCATGGGTTCGTGTACCTGAAAAGGAGCAGCTGGGGTGTGATCGAGACGCCGCCGCGGGAAGCGGGCCGCTCGGCCAGAGCGGAGCCTCGCGTCCCGGGCGGCTCCTGTCCGGAGCAGAGCCGGGTGCGCACCGGGCTTCCCACGGCTTTCTAGACGCCTGGTGGGGCCCGGGCGGCTCATCGAAAAAACTGTGAGCCGTTCTGTCGACCTGCGGCGTCTGGGTGGGTGGCCGCCGGATTTTCGACGTGCGGCTCATACGTCTGCTGTTTGGGGGCGGCCTCGCCGCCCTCTATTTCGGAGGATTCCCATGAACAAGCTCGTTCTTGCGCTCGTCGCCGTCTCGGTCTCGTCTCTCGCCGTCGCCTGCGGCGGCAGCCCTGCGGCGCCGACCGACCCGTCGGCGGCGCCGACCGACCCGGCGGCGGCCCCCGCGGCCGACCCGGCGGCCCCCGCGGCCGACCCGGCGGCCCCCGCGGCCGACCCGGCGGCCCCCGCGGCCGACCCGGCGGCGGCTCCGGCGCAGTGAGCCTCCTGCGCGGCGCGCCGCTTCCTGGGTGAAGCGCGCACCGCGGAGTGCTTTGGGCGGCGCCTCTCCGGAGGCGTCGCCCTCTTTCATTTTGTGCCTGCGGCTCCGTCCCGCCTCTCCGGCCGGACGCCGAGCCCGGTAGCCCGCCGCCCACCCCCGTCACCCCGGCCGCACGGCGAGGGCGGCGCGCCTGTGCTTTGACGCCTTCAGCCGACGCTCTCCATGTATGTTCCGTCCGCACGTCGTTTGTGGACGGCGCGGCGCAGCCGCGACCCGCGAGCCGCTTCCGCTCCTCCTTACAACCCGATCTCTCATGCCCCGGGGGCCGATCGTATGGGTACCACTAGCCGACTGAGCTTCCTGCTGCGGTCCGGGCGGCATCGCCCTGGCTTCTTCTCCGCGCGCGCCCTCGCCTGGTCCGCGCTCGTTGCCGCTGCGGTCGCCGGGCTCGGCGCGGGCTGCGGCCGCACCGAGACATGGGAAGATTTCGGCTCGTCCGGCGCCGATCCCTGGGCGTGCGGCAACGGCGTCTGCGACGGCGCGGAGGACTGCTCCTCGTGCGCCCCCGACTGCGGCAGCTGCCAGGGGTGCGGGGACGGCGCCTGCAACGGCGCCGAGACCTGCTCGAGCTGCCCGAGCGACTGCGGCGTCTGCGGGGCGTGCGGCGACGGCGCCTGCGCGGGCCCCGAGAACTGCGGCAACTGCGCCTCGGACTGCGGCCTCTGTCCGAGCTGCGGCGACGGCGCCTGCGACCTGGGGCCCGAGTCGTGCTCGAGCTGTCCGATCGACTGCGGCCTCTGTCCGAGCTGCGGCGACGGCGCGTGCAGCGGCGCCGACACGTGCCTGACCTGCCCGGCCGACTGCGGCGTGTGCGCGGGCTGCGGCGACGGCTTCTGCGCGGCGTCGGAGGACTGCTCCTCGTGCGCCCCCGACTGCGGCGCCTGCGCCCCCTGCGGCAACGGGGTGTGCAACGCCGGGATCGAGAGCTGCTTCTCGTGCCCGGCGGACTGCGGCGCCTGCGCCTCCTGCGGCGACGGCGCCTGCTCGGGGACGGAGACGTGCGCGTCGTGCCAGCGCGACTGCGGCGTGTGCTCGGTGTGCCCGAACGGCGTCTGCGAGAGCTTCGAGACGTGCGCCGTCTGTCCGGCGGACTGCGGCGCGTGCGAGGTCGCCGACTGCCAGGAGGTCATCGCCTGCGCCTCCCGGTGCATCGACACCGAGCAGTCGCCGCCGGCCTTCAGCCTGGCGTGCGTCTCGAACTGCGTGTCGCGGGGCTGCGCCGACGTCCAGTTCTTCGTCGATCAGTTCATGACGTGCGCCCTCCCGTTGCTCCCCGTCTGCAACGGCGACTTCAGCTGCATCCAGAAGCAGTGCGCCGTCGAGGTCGCGGCCTGCCTCGGCGCCACCTGCTGATCGCGCCCCGGAGGACGGCGCGGGCGTCCGCCCTGCGCGCGCCGCCCCCGGGCCTCGCCCGCCCCGGTCTCACGCGTCGTCGAGCAGCTCCTTGGCCGTCAGCTCGCTGGCCGACCGCCCGTGCTCGTACTCGAGCAGCCCGATCGAGGCGTAGCGCGGCCGGATCCGCCCGGAGAGCAGGCCGATCCGCTTCAGGTTCGGGACGATCCGCTTGAACATCGTCCGGCGGAAGAACCCCATCAGGTCGCTGTCGAGCATGAGCTTATCCCACGCGCAGCGCGTCATGCGATGTGCGTAGAACTCGTCATAGAACTCGTGCGCCAGGAACCGGTTGCGGAGCAAGAGCGACAGCTCGAACGCCCAGTCCTCCCGCTCCCTCCGCGCCCGCTCGCCTATGCCCTCGCGGTAGAACCTGCTCAGCGCGAGGACTCCATAATGCACGTGACGCGCCTCGTCGGTGATCACCGACCGCAGGACGTCCTTGAGGAGCGGCTCGCTCGTCACCTGGCGAATCGAGCCGAACGCGCCGAGCGCGAGGCCCTCGATCATGATCTGCATCCCCAGGAACTTCATGTCCCACCGCCCGTCGCTCATGATCGCGTCGATGACGACATACAGGTTGTCGTTGATCTCGTAGAGCTTCTCCAGCTTCTGCGTGAGGTAGGCGTGGAACACCTCGACGTGGCGCCCCTCGTCGGCGACCTGCGTGCTCCCATAGAGCTTGGCGTCGAGCGAGGGCACGCACTCGGTGACCTGCGACGCCGCGAACAGGGCGCCCTGCTCGCCGTGCAGGAACTGGCTCAGCATCCAGGAGAGGAGGCCGTGGCGCTGCGTCGCCCGCTCCCGCGCGGAGAGCCTGCCCCAGCTCGGCAGCTTGGACGGCGGCATCCAGCTGTCGGGCAAGAGCGGCATTGCCGGATCCAACCAGTCGACGTCCCGAGACCAGTCGAGGTCGGTCGTCGCGTTCCACTGGGACGTCTTGGCCAGGTGGTAGAGCCTCGCCATGTCGGGGTCGTCCCGCCCGTAACTCCAGTTAAAGCTGGCCTCGTATCCAACCGAGATATCGGTCGAGCCCACGCCCTTGCCGCGGCGCTGGACGAAGCCGCGAAAGGCTGGCCCGAGGAGCGACGCGAGCACCCGGACGTTGCCGCTGCTCGATGCATCGCGGAGGAGAGGGGCGGAATCAAGGAGGGTCTGGATAGCTTGCTGGAGGCGCATGGACATGAAAGCTTTCCGGAACGGCGAGGCGCGGACCGGCGCCCACGGGCGGCCCTTATAATGGCATCTATCGTCCAGCGGCAATCGCCTCACGATCGTTTTTGCGTCGTCATATCGACTCCGGGAGCTCCCGAGTCCGCCAGGGGGTCCACGCCGGGCGCGCGCCCGTCGCTTCCCTGACACCGCACGTCGCGGAACGCCGAGCGGCGCGCGGCGCGCGGCGAGGACCACGCGCCCGCCGCCTCAGACCGCGCGGCTCCGCAGCGTCGGCGCCGGCGACGAGCCCTGCGCCGAGAGCTCGCCGATGCGCGCGAGGCCACCCGGCCCCGGAGAGAGATCGAGCCCGTCGACCCCGCGGACCGCCTCCTCCGTCGCGCAGAGCCCGTGCACCGGCTCGACCGGCGCCCACGCGCCGACCCGGGCCAGATCACCGCCGAGGATCTCCGGGTGGATCATCGAGCGCACCACGACCCGCCCGGCGTGCAGGCACAGATTCGGGTGCACGAGCGTGTCCGGGCGGCTCCTCAGCCCGATCTCCTCGTGGAGCGCGGCGGCGATCTCGATCACCGCCGCGCGCTCCCGCAGCGCCACCCCGGGTTCGCCGGAGAGCAGCCGCACGCCGAGGATCTCGCTGCCGGTCACGGACACCAGCGTGAGCCCGGCGTCGCGGAGGCGCTCCTCCGCGATGTCGAGCACGAGGCCGAGCTCCTCGGCGAGCGTATCGTCGATGTCGTCGGCGTCGGTGCGCAGCCGGAGGTCGAGGTAGACCGCGATCGCGTCGGCCTCGATCTCCGGCATGCTGCTCCGCCCCGACGTCGGCTCGCCCACGGCCTCGCGGAGCGTGCAGAGGAAGCTCTTCACCGACGGGTAGCGGTGCTCCGGCTGCTTCTCCAGGCAGCGCAGCACGACCGCGTCGAGCGCGGGCGGCAACGGGGTCCGCCGGCTCGGGCGCGGCGCGGGCTCCTCCAGGTGCTGCCGGAGCAGCTCGGCCGCGTCCGGCGAGTAGAACGGGAGCTTGCCCGTGAGGAGCCGGTGGAGCAGGACGCCGAGCGCATACACGTCGACGCGGGCGTCGAGGGGGCCGCCGAGGATCTGCTCGGGCGCCATGATCGTGAGCGTGCCGGGCGCCCTCCCCGCCGTGGTGAAGCCGCTGAGCCCCTCGTCGGGCTCCATCAGCTTGGCGATCCCGAAATCGAGCAGCTTGACCGCCCGCGGCGCGCCCCGCGAGACGAAGATGTTGCTGCCCTTCACGTCGCGATGAATGATGCCGGCGGCGTGCGCCGCGTCGAGCGCCGAGCAGACCGGCTCGAGCAGGTCGAGCGCCTGCTCCGGCGAGAGCCTCCCCTCCTGCCGGAGGAGCACGTCGAGCGTCACCCCGTCGAGGTGCTCCATCACGTAGAACGGCCGGCCGTCCAGGAGCTCGCCGGCGTCATGAATCTCGACGATCCCAGGGTGGTTGAGCAGCCGCACCACCTCGATCTCGCGCAGGAAGCGCTTCACCATCTTCGGCGAGGCGGCGAGCGTCCCGTGCAGCACCTTCATCGCCACACGCGCGCCCGTCTGGACATGTCTCGCCTCGTACACAGCTCCACATCCGCCCCGGGCGATGGGCGCTCCAACGCTGTAATTGCCCGCGCGCGCGCCGCACGGCAGCTCGCCTCGGGAGAACGACCTCTCCTCCAGGGAGAATGCCCGCGTCTCGTTATCACGCGTTGCTATCGCATCCAGTGTCATAACCCCCCCGATACGACTAAGGGCTCACCCGAGCGACGTTTTTACCAGCACGGGACGATCGTGTTGGCGCTACACGTCGCTTCACCTGGTGGTACAGTAAATCCATCGTTATCCCGACGGTAGCCTATTCCATCTGCTAGCAGAATGGGGGGGAACAGATGAAGAGGCGAATTCACGCGCGGCACCTGCGCATGTTTCTGTTGGTCTCATTGCCGTGCTGCGGTGGCAGCGACGGATTTCCTGCGGAGTTGGGGTCGGTCGAAGAAGTCTCAAGTGCGCTCCGGAATTACAACGCGCTCAACCCGAACGCGCTCAACCCGAACGCGCTCAACCCGAGCGCGCTCAACCCGAGCGCGCTCGCCCCGAACAGACTCGAGGGGAGCAGCCTCGCGGAGACCGCCATCACCGCCATCACCGACCCAGGCGAGCTCGGCGCGATGTCCAGGCAGCTCCTTCAATACATTGTCAGCTGCGCGCTGAACCCATCGCAGTCGCTCAGATTCTCGTGGCACGACGAGCTCGGCGAGCTGCATGAGGAGGTCTACTCGGGGCACCTCGGGCTCGCCCCGGGCTGGCGCGACGAGCCGCTGAGCGCCTCCCGGAAGCCGTGGATCTCGGCCTGCGTGGCGTCCCGCGCAAACCGGGCTGGCATCTCGGTGATGATCTCGTCCCGCGGGCCACACGTGGCCCTCAGGTACCCCGACCGGAGCGAGGTCTCGTCGTATCCGAGGGAGGAGGGCGCGTTCTGGGGCAACCTGTTCACGAGATCCCCCCGCTTCTATGCCTGCTACAACGAGTCGAACGCGGAGAGCTCTCGCGCCCTCGGCAGGGACTGCGCCGCGGGGCTCCTCAGAGCCGACGGCAACGTCCGGGAATGCCCGAACATTCACATCGTGGGCTCATGCGATCTCGCGTGCGGCGGGCTCAGCGCCGCCGGCGGCTATCGCCCGAGCTGCACCAACCATGGTGGCGAGTCGTCGTCCGCGGTGATTACGACGTTCCTGCCCTGAGGCCCCCATGTTGCCCGATGCTCGTCGAGACGGACGCGTTGCCCGCGCCGGGGCGCTCGCCGCGCGGTGCAGGGACTGCGGCCGGCGGGTCGCGCACGTGGATCCCGGGTGTCCGCAGCACGGCCCGGTGGTGCGGCAGGCCGGCCCGGAGCCGGGCGCGCCGAGCGGCGCGGACGACTCCAGCGCCGGCTGGCTCTTCGAGGCGCCGCCGCCCAGCATCGCGGGCTACCGCGGCCTCCGGCTCGCCGGCGCGGGCGGGTTCGGGGCCGTGTTCGCGGCCGAGCCGGAGGACGGCGGTCCGACCGTGGCGATCAAGGTCGCGCGCGCCGACCGGCCCGACGCCGGCGTCCGCCTCGTCGAGGAGATGCGCGCCCTCCACGACATCGGCCCGCCCCACGTGCCCGTCGTCCATGCGTGCGGCCAGCTCCCCTCCGGGCTGCCGTACTTCGTCATGGAGTACCTCGACGGCCCGACGCTCGCCGACCGCATGGTCGCGTCCGGCGTCGCCGGCCAGATGCCGGCGCGCGCGGCGTGCTCCCTCGTCCGCGCCGCGCTCCAGGCCCTCGAGGCGGTCCACGCGCGCGGCTACGTGCACCGCGACATCAAGCCGGAGAACCTCTTCATCCTGTCCGGCGCGCCGTTCACCGCGGCCGCCCGGGACGGCGGGCACCGCGCCACCATCATCGATCTCGGCCTCGCGGCGGTGTCGGGCGCGTCGCTTTGCATCACCGCCGAGAGCGACGCGCCCGGCACCGCCGAGTACATGGCGCCCGAGCAGTGCGACGGCCGCGGCGACGTCGACGCGCGCGCGGACCTCTATGCCCTCGGCGTCGTGCTGTTCGAGCTGCTCACCGGCAAGCCGCCGTTCTGGGGCCCCCCAGCCCTGGTGCGGCAGGACCACCTGGGCCGCCGCCCGCCGCGCCCCTCCTCGCTCGCGCCGATCTCGCGCCCGCTCGAGGAGATCGTGCTCCAGTGCCTCGTCAAGGACAGGAGCCAGCGCTTCGAGAGCGCCGCGGCGCTCGGCGCCGCCCTGGAGAGCTTCGAGCGCGATCAGGAGCGCCGCCCCTCGCGCCTCCGGCGCCCCAACACGGAGCCGCCGCCGCCGAGCGCCCGCCGCGTCGAGCGGCGCGCCGTCGCGCTCCTCTTCTTCGAGGCCGAGCTCGACGTCGTGGCCCTCCAGCGGCGGCTCAGCGCGCTCGGCGGCGAGCTCGCGCACGCCGCGGGCAGCCGCTTCGTCGCCGTCTTCGACCACGCGGACGGCGCGAGCCCGCTGCGCCGCGCGATGCACGCCGGCCGCGAGCTCGAGCAGCAGCGCGTCCTCTCGCGCGGGCTGCTCGACGTCGCGTCCGTGTCCGTCCAGGCGCGGCCCGACGGCTCGCGGCGGTTCCTGAGCCCGCTCTTCCACCGTCACGATCGCTCCGCGCCGGGCGATCCCCCGGGGCTCGCCCTGTCGCCGGCCGCCGTGGCGGCGCTCGGCGACAGCGGCTCGCAGCCCCCGGGCGACTCCCTCCCCCCGCCCGGGCCGGCCTCCGTCCAGCCCGGGCCGGCCTCCGCCCGGCCCGACGCCGACACCGCGTTCGACACGAGCTCCCAGCCGCTCTTCGGGCGGAGCGAGGTCCTCGACGCGCTTGTCGCGGGCGCGCGCGACGCCGTGGAGAACGCGACGCCCACCATCGCCAGCGTCATCGGCGTGGCCGGCCACGGCAAGAGCCGCCTGGCCGGCGCCCTCGTGCAGCGGCTGCGCGAGCTCGACGTCCGCGCCGAGGTGATCGAGCTCCGGACCGGCGAGCCGGTCGCGGGCGGGGCGGACCGCGTCATCCGGGAGATCCTCCAGCAGGCGCTCTCGCTGCCGTCGTCCCCCCCGGCGGACGGCGGCCGCGAGCTCCTCCGGCGCCGCCTCGGCGCCGCGCAGCAGGCGCGGCTCGGGGCCGCCGTCGCGCTCGCGCTCGGCTGGATCAGCGACGCCGCGGTCGCCGAGGGGCGCTACCCGGAGCTCCGCGCGCTCTCCGCGGCCCCGGGCGCGCTCCGCGCCGCGCTCACCGTGGCGGCCGGCGAGGCCCTCCGCCGGCGGTCGCGCCGGACGCCGCTCTTCGTGGTGCTCGACGACGCGCACGCGGCGGACGACGCGGCGCTGGCCGCGCTCGAGTACGCGGCGCTCGCCGAGGCGCAGACGCGGCTGTTCATCTGCGCGTTCGGGCGGCCGACCTTCGAGAGCGCGCGCCCCGACTGGGGCGAGCGCGCCGCGCGCCGCGAGACCTACCGCCTCGAGGCGCTCGACCGCGACAGCGCGATCGCCCTCTGCCGGCGGCTGCTCCTGCCCGCGGAGGACGTGCCCGAGCCCGCGCTCGCGCACCTTGTCGAGCGGGCGCAGGGCGTCCCGCTCCTGCTCATCGAGCTCGTGCGCGGCCTCAAGCGCGAGGGCATCGTGCGCCGGCACCCGAGGGGCGACGCCTGGTACCTGGCCACCGACGAGCTCGATCGCCTCCCCGACATGCCGCTCCTCGACTGGCTCGCGCTCGGCGAGATCGACGCGCTCCCGCCCGCGCTCCAGGCGCACGCGCGCCTCATCGCGCTCCTCGGCCCCGACGTCGCCGTCGCCGAGGTGGCCGGCGTGCTCCAGCGGCTCGACGAGCACGGCGAGGCCGACGATCTCCCGCTCGACGCCGAGGTCGCCGTGAAGCGGCTGCTCACCGCGGGCCTGCTCGTCCAGGACCGGCGAGGCCGCATCGGCTTCCGCCACGCCTTGGTCCGCGAGGCGGTGTCCCGCGGCGCGCCCGAGCCGCTCCGCCGGCGCGTCCACCTCGCGGCCTTCAAGCTGCACCGCGACGCCTCCGGGGACGAGGTGGGCGAGCGCGACGCGCCGCACCTCAAGGACGCGCGCCTCATCCCGTTCGCGTACCACGCGGCCCAGGCGGGCCTCGGCGAGGTCGCCGAGGCCGCCTACCTCACCCTGGCCGAGCGCGCGCGCGCCCGGCACGCCTACCTCGACGCGGAGACGCTCTACAGTCGCGCGCTGGAGCAGCCGATCGAGCCGACCGCCCCGAGCGCGGGCGGGCGCGGGCCGGCGCGCCCCGCGCACGGCGGCGCGCCGGCCCGCGCGCGCCCCGACCGCGCGGCCGCGCACCGGGGCCGCGGCCTCATGCGCTACCGCCTGGGCCGCTACCACGACGCGCTCGCCGACTTCGCCAGCGCGCGGAGCATCGCGCGCGCGCGGGGCGACGTCCCGGCGCAGATCGACATCCTCCTCGACGAGGCCACGGCGCTCGACTGGATGGACGAGTTCAAGAGCTCCGAGGAGCGCGTCGAGGAGGCGGGCGCGCTCGCCGCCGGGATCGCGCTGTCGCCGGCGCTCGCCGCGCGCCTCGCGCTCGGCGTCGGGCGCTCGCTGCACCGCTTCAGCCGCGAGGAGGAGGCGGCCGCCGCGCTCGAGCGGGCGGCGGCCGCCTCCTCCTCGCTCGGCGACGACGGCTACGAGACGCGGGTCATCTCGCTGCTCATGCTCGGCTTCGTCTTCCAGGGGCTCGGCCGGCTCGACGAGGCCGAGGAGGCGCTCGGCCAGGCGATCGCGCTCTGCGAGGCGCACCACGACACGCTGCACCTCGGCTCGGTGACGAACAACCGCGCGCTCCTCTGGGCGTGCCGCGGCGACAAGACCCGGATGATCGCCGACCTCGAGCGGGTGCTGTCGCTCGCACGCGAGCTCGGCCAGAGCGGGCTGGAGCGGGTCGGCGAGTACAACCTCGGCGAGTACCTCTACCTCATGGACGACCTCGCGGCGGCGAAGCCGCACATCGAGCGCGCGCTCGAGATCGAGCAGCACCGGTTCTGCGGGACGTGCCGGCCGGTCGCCCTGCTCCTCGAGGCCCGCTTCCTCTTCTACTGCGGCGAGCAGGCCGAGGCCCGCGCGCTGTTCGAGCGGATGCGCGAGATGCAGGAGCAGGCGCGCGCGGAGGGCCGCGCCGACGCGCTGATGGGCCCCTCGGAGGAGGTGCTCTGCGCCATGATCGACCTGGCGACGCGGGGCGGGAGCGACGCCGCGTGGGACGCCCTCGTGGACCGCTCGGCGCAGAGCTCCGTCGGCCAGGAGCACATCGAGGTGCTCGAGATCCGCGCGGTCACCGCGCTGCGCTGCGGCCGGCTCGCCGCCGCGCGCAGCGCGCTGGCCGCCGCGCTCCTGGCCGCGGAGCGCATCCCGAACGTGATGGCCGACCGGCTGCGCCGCCACGCCGCCGCCATCGCCGAGCGCGAAGCGGCAGAGGCCGCCTCGGATCGACCGACGCTGCCCGCGTGAGCGCACCGGCTACCGCACGGGCCCTCCGGCGCGCCCGCCCGGCTCCACGCGGCCGGGGGCGAGGCCCCCTGAGGCGTCACCCGGCGAGCGCCAGGGTCCTCGCGTTGTCGGGCACGCACGTCAAGAAGCGCTCGCGGAAGCTCGGGTCGCTGATCTTCTCCGCGCGGCTGAGCAGGTGCTCGCGCGCGGCGGCGAGCGCCGCCGCCGCCTCGCGCTCGGCCCCCGCGGCGGCGAGCGCCTCGGCGTAGGCGAGCCGCACCAGCGACTCGCCCTCCTCGAGCGAGCCCGCCGCCTCGAGCTGCGCGAACGCCTCGCGCGCGGCCGGCAGCGCCTCCTCCCGGCGGCCCTGCGCGAGCAGCGCGCGCGAGAGCACCGCGACGGCGGCGGCGCGGAGCGGCGGCGCCACCGTCAGCGCCTCGACCGCGGCGCGCGCCTCGCGCTCGGCGGCCGCGGGATCGCCCGAGAGCAGCAGGATCTTCGCCAGGTACGTCAGCGTCACGCCCTCCATCCGCCGGTCGCCCTGCTGCTGGAACGCCGCGGCCGCGCGCAGCTCGAGGAGCTTCGCCTCCTCGAGCTGCCCGAGGTGGGCGATGACGTAGCCGAGGTTCTGGAGCGCGGCCGTCTCCAGATCGTCGAGGCCCATGCGCTGCGCGGCCGCGAGCGCCGTCCGGAGCGCCGACTCGGCCACCTCGAAATCGCCGAGCTCGCAGTACAGGAAGCCCAGGTTCTCGCGCACCGCGCAGGCGTTCCGGCGGTCGCCGGCCTGCTCGAACGCCGCGACCGCCGCCGTGAGCCCGCTCAGCGCCGCCCCGATGTCGCCCTTCGTCTGCGCCCGGATCGCGCGCGCCTGCTGGTAGAGCCCCGCCGCCTGCGGATCGAGCCCCGCGGGCTCGCTCGCGACAGCGTCGAGCATCTGGATCAGCTTGTCGGCCGCCGCGTAGCGGCCGCCGAAGATCAGGTACGTCGCGGCCTCGCACAGGCACATGATCCGGGCGCTCATCGCGCCCGTGGCCTCGGCCGCCCGCGCCACCCACGCCTCGACGCGATCGAAGTGGCCGAGCTTCCCCTCCGCCACGATCACCTGCCCGATGGCGCGGAACCACGCCGTGCTGCCGGTCCGGACGAGGCTCGCCGCCTCGGTGCCGCGCTGCGCGGCGAGCGCCGTCTCCTGCTGCCACAGGCTGATCTCGGCCTCCACCAGCCGCAGCCGCCCGAGCTCCTCGTCGGCCGCCCCGCACTTGATGCCCATCTCGGCGCGCGCGAGCGCGCTCGCCAGATCGTTCGCCTCCAGCGCCTGCTCCGCGGCCCGCCGGTACCACTTCACCGCGCGCTCCGGCTCGCCGCCGAGCCGGAAGTGCTCCGCCATCGCCATCGCGTCGGTGTGCCCGCTGCGCTCGAGCCACTCGCCGGCCAGCTTGTGCCCGAGGGCGCGGTCCGGCTCCGTCAGCATCGCGTACGCGGCCTCGCGCACGATCGCGTGCCGGAACACGTAGTCGGTCGGGATGAGCCACCCCGGCGTCGAGGCCGGCGCGATGAGCTCGCGCGCCGCCAGCGCGTCGAGCCACGTCTCGGTCTCCCTCACGCGCGTGGCGCCGCCGAGCAGCGCCGCCACCGCGAGCTTCGAGAAGCGATCGCCGAAGATGCTCGCCGCCCGCAGCACCCGCTTCGCCTCGTGCCCCTCGGCGTCGAGCCGCGCCTCGACCGTGCCCAGCACCGAGTCGGGCAGCACGTCCCCCTTGCCGTCCGCGACCGCGCGGATGAGCTCCTCCAGGTAGAACGGATTGCCGTCGGCCCGCTCCACGACCCGCGCCACGATCTCGGCGGACATGTCCTCGCCGAGCGCGCTCCGCACCATCCGCTCGCTCGCCTTGGCCGGCAGCGGCCCGAGCTTGATCGTCTGCACCTCGCGGTCGGTCCACAGGCCGGGGAACTGCTTGCTGACCTCGGGTCGGGCGAGCGCGAGCAGCATGAGCGGCAGGTCCCGGAGGTTCCGGAGCGTCTGGTCGATGAGGCGCACCGTCGCCGGATCGCCCCACTGCAGGTCCTCGAGCACGAGCAGCACCGGCTGCGCCGCGCACTCGGCGGCGAGCCAGTCCTCCCACGCCGCGCGCGTCGCGTCGGCCATCAGCATCGCGTTCTCGCGCGCCGCGCGCAGCCCGCTCGTCTCCCCGTCGGGGAACGGCGTCCGCGTGAGCTCGCCCAGGAAGGCCGCGACCCGGTTCAGCGCGTCGCCTCTCAGGTGGCGCCCCAGCCGGCGCTTCAGCTTGCGCCGCCGGGACTCCACCGGCTCGCCCTCGCGCATCCCCGCCGTCCGGCGGATCGCGTCCGCGATGAGGCCGAACGGCGACCCCGCGGCCACCGACTCGGCCCGGCCGGAGAGGATCTCCAGCCCCGCGAGCTGGCGCCGCACCCGGGTGAGGAACTCCAGGCGAAGCCGCGACTTGCCGGCCCCGGCCGCGCCGAGCACGAGCACCGCGCTCGCCAGCGACTCGCTCACGCACCCGGAGAACACGCCCTCCAGCATCGACAGCTCGCGGATGCGGCCGACCCACAGGCTCGGCTTGCCGAGGAGGACGGGGGTGCTCTCGTCGGCCGCCGTCTCGCTCGCGAGGAACGGCCCCTTCTCGTCCGAGTCCACCTTGAGCCGCCCGCCGACGACGCTGGCGGTCACGTCGTCGAGCCGGACGACCCCGCCCTGCGCCGCCCGCAGGGCGCGCACCCCCCGGTCGATCACGTCGCCCTCGATGAGCTTCGCCGACGACACCCCGCGCCCCGTCGCGACCGCGAGCGGGATGCCCGGGAACCGCGCGCGCAGGGCGAGCGCGCACCGCGCCGCCCGCTCGGCCCGATCCACGGCGCTCCCGGCGCCGGCGAGGATCGCGATGAGCGACCCGCGCGAGATCTCGGTGATGTGGGCGCCGTAGGGCTCCACCGCCGCCCGCACCTCCGAGCGCGGCACCGCGGAGCCCGGGCCCTCGTTCGAGAGCTCCTGCAGCACGCTCGAGACGTCCGATGCGCTCGGCACGCCGCCGGCCGCCGCCACGCTCATCTCGACGTCGTCCGGCTCGCCGGCGAGCACGAGGGACACGAGCCGCTGCTCGCTGCGCGTGAGGAAGCCCGGGGGCCGCGCCGAGCGCATGGTCGAGTCGCGCTGGGACGCCAGGGTGGCGGGCCGCGGCGTCGCCCAGGCGTCCAGCGCCTCCGCGATCTGCGCGAGCTGCACCCCGACGTCGCCGCAGTCGCGCGGCCGCTCCTCGGGGTTCTTCGCCATCATCCGGTCGACGAGGAGCTCCAGCGGCTCCGGCACGTCCGCGCGGACGTCGCGCAGCCGGGGCGTCTGCTGGAACAGGAGCTTGGCGAGCGCCGCCATGACGTGCGCCCCCTCGAAGGCCGGGCGGCCCGCGATGCACTCGTAGAACACGCACGCGAGCGAGAACACGTCCGCGCGCGCGTCGAGGGGGCTCCCGCTCTCGATCTGCTCGGGCGAGATGTACCCCGGCGTCCCGAGGATCCCGCCCGTGTAGGTGAGCCGCCGCGACTCCCCGTCGGGCCGCGCGATCCCGAAGTCGACGAGCTTGAGCTGGCCGACGTCGCCGGCGACGAGGAAGATGTTGCTCGGCTTGACGTCGCGGTGGATGATCCCGCGCGAGTGCGCGAAGGCGAGCGCGTCCGCCGTCCTGCGCAGCACCCCGAGGCTCTCGGCGAGCGAGAGCTTCCGGCGCGCGAGGCACGCCGCGAGGTCCTCGCCCTCCAGCCACTCCATGGCGAGGTAGTGGTCGCCGGCGCCCGTCCGGCCGTGGGTGACGTACCGCACGATCCCCGGGTGGCTCAGCTCGGCGAGGATCTGCGACTCGCGCTCGAAGCGCTCGACGTCGAAGGCCTCGCGGCTGTGCAGGAGCTTGAGGGCGACAGGGCGGCCGTCGAGGCGGTCGTGGGCGCGGTAGACCGTCCCCATCCCCCCGGCCGCAGCCTGCTGCTCGACGACGAAGCGGCTCGCGAGGACAGCGCCGGACTCCACGCTGCGCGATGCTACTCGAGGAAGACGCTCACCGAAGCCTTGTACCGGTCGGTGCCGCGCGGAAAGATGCCGGTGCCGCACGGGAGCGTGAAGACGGGCGCCCGGTCGCGGCAGTCCGTGAAGCTGCCGTCGTGCCGTGGCCCATCGCACACGTCTTCACATTCGCCCACGACGTCGACCACGCAGCCGTTGAGCGAGGGCCCGCAGACGCGCGGGATCGACCTCTTCCCGGGCGCGAGGCACGCGAAGCGGCGCTGGGTGTCCAGGAACACGTTGCCGTAGTAGGTCGCCTCCGGCGCGTCGTACCTGTCGCGCTCCTTCTTCGTGGACGAGAGCGCGTCGTCCTTTCCGCGGAGCGAGATCATGACATGCTCGCCGCGGTAGTTCACGCGCGAGAGCAGGCAGGCCGAGACCCACTCCTGGCACTTTTCGCCACACGAGCCGTTCTTCTTGCCCCACTCGGGCGCGAGCCCGAGCTCCCCGGCGAAGAAGTACGACTTGCGGCCGACGTCGACTTCGACGCTCTCGTGCTCGGGGAGAGCGCAGCTCACGATGAAGCTGAGGAGCTCCCTCGCCTCGGGGTCACTGAGCGCCTCGCTCGTGAGCGAATTGCCCATCAGCGCGTTGCGGGTCAGCGCGTTGCGGGTCAGCGCGTTGCGGGTCAGCGCGTTGCGGGTCAGCGCGTTGCGGGTCAGCGCGTTGCGGGTCAGCGCGTTGTAGACCACGACCTCCTGCTGCACCTCCGCCACCGCCTCATCCTCGCCATCGAGCCCATCGAGCTCGGTCGACGCGATACAAGCAACCTGCGAGGACGATACCGCCACGCAGACGATGAGAGCGAACTGGCGTGCAGATTCCATAGTCCTAATCTCATCTACACCAATCCATCTCTCAAGTTCAATTATTTTATGGACATTTTGCGGGATATCTTTCTCCACACTGCCATGACAGGCATCACGTAGTCAGGTGCTGGGCGCGGGACAACGCAGAGCGCAGCACTCCCGCGCACCCCGAGCAGGGGGGAAGCGAAGCAGCGTGTGGGTGGGAGATTTACGCCAGTTTCCTGGTCAGCAGCGTATTGACCAGGTCGGGGTTCGCTTTGCCGCCGGAGGCCTTCAGGACCTGGCCGACGAAGAACCCGATCAGCTTCGTATTCCCGGCGCGAAAGCGGGAAACCTCGCCGGGGTGCCCGGCGATGATCTGGTCGACGATGCGCTCCAGGGCGCCTTCGTCGGCCACCTGCCGGAGCCCTCTGCGTTCCACGATGGCCCGCGGGCTACCGCCCTGCTGCATTATCTCAGCGAGTACATCTTTCGCTATCTTTCCGGAAATCGTCCCGTCATCAATCAGCGCCAGGAGCTCGCCGAGCTGCGCACCTGAGAAGGGCAGGTCGCCTGTCTTCCTGTCCTTCAGCTCGCGCGAGAGCGAGTGGATGACCCAGTTGGCGGCGCTCCTCGGGTTGTCGTGGACCGCCACGGCCTCCTCGAACAGCCGGAGGAGGCCGTCGTCCTCGGCCAGGACGAGGGCGTCGTCGCCGGGTATCCCGCGCGCCTCGACGAGGCGTCTGGCCTTCTCGGCGCGCGCCGGGTCGAGCCGCGCGAGCCGCTCCTCGAAGGTCGCGCGCTCGGCTTTCGGCCTCGGCGGCGCCTTCGCGGCCGCGCCCTCGGGCGCCGCGGCCGGAGCGGGCTTCTCGCCGGCCAGCTTCGACCACGAGTCCTTGAGCGCCACCGTGCGGTTGAAGACCGGCGCGCCGGGCGCGGAGTCGACCGGATCCACGAAGAAGAACCCCTGGCGCTCGAACTGGACATGGCTGCCCCGCTCGATGGTGGACAGGCTCGGCTCCACCCGGCATCCGGTCAGGGCAGCCAGCGAACCAGTGTTCAAATTATCCAGGAAGTCCTTTCCTTCCTCGACCGCGTCCGGCCGCTCGACCGCGAAGAGCCGGTCGTAGAGCCGGACCTCGACGGGGATCGCGTGGGTGGCCGAGACCCAGTGCAGCGTCCCCTTCGGCTTGCGGCCGTCGGGCGCCTCACCGCTCTTCGTGGGGTGATCGTAGGTGCACCGGAGCTCGACCACCTCTCCTGTGGTCGGATCTTTCACCACCTCGCGGCAGGTGATGAACCCGGCGTAGCGGAGTCGCACCTGCTGCCCTGGCGCGAGCCGGAACCACTTCTTGGGCGGGTCCTCGAGGAAGTCGTCGCGCTCGATGAAGAGCACCCGGGAGAGAGGGACCTTGCGGGAGCCCTGCTTCGGCACGTCCTCGGGCCAGTAGGGCGCGTCGATCTCCTCCACCTGCCCCTCGGGGTAGTTCTCGAGGACGACGCGGAGCGGGCGCAGCACGGCCATGACGCGCGGGGCGCGGAGGTTCAGGTCGTCGCGGACGCACGACTCGAACTTCGCGATGTCGACCATGCTGTTCGTCTTGGCGACGCCGATCTCCTCGCAGAAGGAGCGGATGGCCTCGGGCGTCACGCCGCGGCGCCGGAGGCCGGCGAGGGTGGGCATGCGCGGGTCGTCCCAGCCCGTCACGTGGCCGCCCTTCACGAGCCCGAGCAGCTTGCGCTTGCTCATCACCGTGTAGTTCAGGTTGAGCCGCGCGAACTCGTACTGCCGGGGGCGGGACGGGACGTCGAGGTTCTCGATGAACCAGTCGTAGAGCTCCCGGTTGTTCTCGAACTCCAGCGTGCAGATCGAGTGGGTGATCCCCTCGATCGCGTCGGAGAGGCTGTGAGCGAAGTCGTACAGCGGGTAGACGCACCAGGCGTCGCCCGTCCGGTAGTGGCGCGCGCGCTTGATGCGGTAGATCGGCGGATCGCGCATCTTCATGTTGGGAGCGGCCATGTCGATCCTGGCCCGGAGCACGTGCGCGCCCTCCGGGAACTCCCCTGCTCTCATCCGGGCGAAGAGCTCCAGGTTCTCCTCGACGGACCTGTTCCTGTAGGGGCTGTCTCGCCCGGGCTCGGTGACGGTGCCGCGCATCTCGCGGGTCTCCGCCTCGCTCAGGCTGCACACGTACGCCTTGCCCTTCCGGATGAGCTCCACCGCGAACGCGTACAGCCGCTCGAAGTAGTCCGACGCGAAGAAGAGCTTGTCACCCCAGTCGCCGCCTAGCCAGCGCACGTCGCGCTGGATGGCCTCGACATACTCCAGGTCCTCGGCCGCTGGGTTCGTGTCGTCGAACCGCAGGTGGCACGCGCCCCCGAAGTCGGCCGCCAGCCCGAAATTGAGCAGGATCGACTTCGCATGTCCGATGTGCAGGTATCCGTTCGGCTCGGGCGGGAACCGGGTCACGACCCGCGTGTGCCTGCCTGCGGCGAGGTCTTCGGCGATGATGTTGCGGATGAAATTGGACGCGGCGCCGCCGCTGTCAGCGTCGCTCGGTCTGGGGCTCTGCGTTGTCACAGCTGTTTTCACCTCGGCTCGGGCGACGCGGCCGGGCGCAGCCGGGTATCGCGGCCCGAGCGGAGCCTACTCGAACGGCCCCCCCTGGACCACCGTGGAGAGGGCGCCGCGCGGCCCGCTCCCTCGCCGCGCGCGGCGCTCCCCTCGGGGCGGGCGCGGGCGACGCAGCGCGGGCGGGCCAGGAACGGCGTGGACGACGCGCGGACGTGCGCGGCAGAGCGGCGCGGGCGCTCAGAACTGGGCGGCCTCGGTGGATTCGTGCAGGGCCAGCGTGGACGCCGCGCCGCCCGAGATCACCTGGGCGACCTCGTCGAAGTAGCCCGTCCCGACCTCGCGCTGGTGGCGCGTGGCGCTGTAGCCGAACTGCTCGCCGGCGAACTCGGCCTGCTGGAGCTCGGAGTACGCTGACATCCCGCGGCGCTGGTACTGCCTGGCGAGCTCGAACATGCTGTGATTGAGCGCGTGGAACCCGGCGAGGGTGACGAACTGGAACTTGTACCCCATCGCGCCGAGCTCGCGCTGGAAGCGCGCGATGGTCGCGTCGTCGAGGTGCTTCTTCCAGTTGAACGAGGGAGAACAGTTGTAGGCGAGCGGCTTGCCCGGGAACTGCTTGTGGACCCCCTCCGCGAAGCGCCGCGCCTGGTCGAGGTCCGGCGTCGAGGTCTCGCACCAGACGAGGTCGGCGTAGGGCGCGTACGCGAGCCCGCGCGCGATGGCCGCATCGAGCCCGCCCTTCAGCACATAGAAGCCCTCCGGCGTGCGCGCGCCGCTGATGAACGGCTTGTCGCGCGGGTCGACGTCCGAGGTGATGAGCTTGGCGCTGTCGGCGTCGGTGCGGGCGACGAGGACGGTCGGCACGCCCATGACGTCGCTGGCGAGGCGGGCCGCGACGAGCGTGCGGATGAACTGGCTGGTCGGGACGAGGACCTTGCCGCCCATGTGCCCGCACTTCTTCTCGGAGGCGAGCTGGTCCTCGAAGTGCACGCCCGCGGCGCCCGCCTCGATCATGGCCTTCATGAGCTCGAAGGCGTTCAGCGGCCCTCCGAAGCCGGCCTCGGCGTCGGCCATGATGGGGGCGAGCCAGTAGCGCCCCGCCTTGCCCTCGGCGTTCTCGATCTGGTCCGCGCGGAGGAGCGCCTGGTTGATGCGGCGCACGAGCGTCGGGACGCTGTTGGCCGGATACAGGCTCTGGTCGGGGTACATGGTCCCGGCCTCATTGTTGTCCGCCGCCACCTGCCACCCGCTCAGGTAGATGGCCTTGAGCCCGGCCCGGACCTGCTGCATCGCCTGGTTGCCGGTGAGGGCGCCGAGCGCCGCCACGTAGGGCTCGCTGTGCATCAAGTTCCAGAGCCGCTTGGCCCCGAGGGTGGCGAGCGTGTGCTCGATACGGACGGTGCCGCGGAGGCGCGCGACGTCGGCCTCGGAGTACGGGCGCACGATGCCGCTCCATCGGCCGGGGGCGACGTCGCTCGGCGTCGCGTGCAGGGAATCGGCGGAGATCGACGTGTTGAGCGGGAAGGCAGCGGACATGACTGGGCTCCTAGTGCGTTGGGGTTGCGGGCGGCAGCTGCCGCTGTGTCGACGTCAAAACAAGCTGGCTGCGCGTCACGAGCTGTGCGCTCCGGCGCGCGAGATCAGGAGCTCGTAAGCAGGCAGCGTGAGGAACTCCTCGAAGGTCTCTCCGACCGACAGCCGCTCGAAGAGCCGGCGCGCGTCGGCGAAGCGGCCGCCGTCGAAGCGCGCCTCGCCGAGCGCGCCGCGCAGGGCGGCCATCTCGCCGTCGACGACCGCGCGGAAGCGCTCCTCGGTGAGCGGCGCGCCGTCGTCCAGCGTCGCCCTGTGGCGGATCCACTGCCAGACCTGGGTGCGCGAGATCTCGGCGGTGGCCGCGTCCTCCATCAGGTTGTAGAGCGGGACGCAGCCGAGGCCGCTGATCCACGCCTCGAGGTACTGGACGCCGACGCGGATGTTGTGGCGCAGGCCGGCCTCGGTGCGCGCGCCGGGCGGGACGCGCAGGAGGTCGGCCGCCGTCACGCTGACGTCCTCGCGCTTCCGCTCGATCTGGTTCGCGGCGGGCATGTGCGCGTCGAACACCTCGCGCGCGAGCGGCACGAGCGCCGGGTGCGCCACCCAGGTGCCGTCGTGCCCGTCCTTCACCTCGCGCAGCTTGTCGGCGCGCACCTTCTCGAGCGCGGCGCGGTTCGCCTCGGGGTCGCTCTTGATCGGGATCTGCGCCGCCATGCCGCCCATCGCGTGCACGCCGCGGCGGTGGCAGGTCTTCACGAGCAGCTGGGTGTACGAGCGCAGGAAGTGCTGCTCCATCGTCACCTGCGACCGGTCCGGCATCACGCAGGCCGGGTCGTTCCGGAGCTTCTTGATGAAGCTGAAGATGTAGTCCCAGCGACCACAGTTGAGCCCGGCCGAGTGCTGGCGGAGCTCATAGAGGATCTCGTCCATCTCGAACGCCGCGGGGAGCGTCTCGATGAGGACGGTCGCCTTGATCGTGCCGGTGGGCAGGCCGAGCGCATCCTGCGCGAACAGGAACACATCGTTCCAGAGCCGCGCCTCCAGGTGACTCTCCATCTTCGGCAGGTAGAAGTAAGGACCGGTACCGCGGCGGACGAGCTCACGAGCGTTGTGGAAGAAGAAGAGCCCGAAATCGAAGAGCCCGCCCGGCAGCGGCTTTCCGTCGATCTCGACGTGCTTCTCCCAGAGGTGCCAGCCGCGCGGGCGCACGAGCAGGGTCGCGGGCCTGTCGCCGAGGGCGTAGCGCTTGCCCGTGGCCGGATCCTCGTGGCGGAGCTCGCGCCGCACCGCGAGCCGCAGCGCCGCCTGCCCCTCGATGAGGTTCTTCCACGTCGGCGAGGTGGCGTCCTCGAAGTCCGCCATGAACACGCTCGCGCCGCAGTTCAAGGCATTGATGATCATCTTGGGATCGACGGGGCCGGTGATCTCCACGCGCCGGTCGAGCAGGTCCTCGGGCAGCGGCGCCACCGTCCAGTCCGCCTCGCGCACGTCGCGCGTCTCGCGGAGGAAATCGAACCGCTCGCCCGCGTCGAGCCGCGCCTGCACCTCGCGCCGCCGCTCGAGCAGGGCCGGTACCCGGTCAGCGAACTTACGTCCAAGACTCGCGAGGAAGCGAAGCGCCTCTGGCGTGAGGACGGACGCGTCGCCCGCAACACGGGGGGCGAGCAAGCTCAGGTTCGAGGTCGCATGATTCTGGCTCATCCACATCTCCTGCAACGCTGCGCGTCGTTACAACGAACCTATGTTTGTCGAATGGGTTTCAACGTCAACTTCGCTTTGAAATGCAGGCGGATAACGATGTCGACGAAAGGCCTTTACAGCCAGTCAACGTGTAAACTATTGTAAATTTCTGACGGCAGCGCGCCGCGCCTATACGTCCGTCCAGTAGTCACAGCTACGTTCGGGAGGGTTCTCATGGCCGATGCACCTCTTCTCGGAGCCAAGGTCCGTGCGCTCCGGCGTCGCGAGCACATGACGCAGGTCGATCTGGCGGAGCGCCTCGGTGTCTCGGCGAGCTACCTGAACTTGATAGAGAACAACCGGCGTCCGTTGACCGCACCACTTCTCATCCGGTTGGCCCAGATATTCCAGCTCGACCTTCAGAACTTCGCGTCGGAAGAGGACGTACGGCTGACAGCCGATCTCCACGAGGTGTTCGGCGATCCCATCTTCGAGAGCCACGGGCTGACGAACGCCGATCTGCGCGAGCTCGTCGCGACGTCACCGAACGCCGCGCGCGCGGTGCTCACGCTCTACCGCACATACGCGACGACCCGGGAATCGCTGGACACGCTGGGGGAGCGGCTGGCGGGGGACGGGTTCGTCGCGGTCGACAACTCGCGCCTGCCGTCCGAGGAGGTGAGCGACCTGATCCAGCGCCGGATGAACCACTTCCCGGAGATCGAGGAGGGCGCCGAGGCGCTCTGGCGCGAGGCGGAGCTCGACGCGGACGACGTTTACCGCGGCCTCGTCCGGTACCTCCACGCGACGCGCGGCATCGAGGTGCGCATCGTGCGGGTCGCCGACGAGCGCCAGGCGATGCGGCGCTACGACCCCGACAGGCGCGTGCTCAGCATCTCGGAGGTGCTGCCGCCCCGGAGCCGCCGGTTCCAGCTCGCGCACCAGCTCGGGCTGCTCACCCAGTCGGCGGCGATCGACCGCATCCTGCGCGACGAGAACCTCACGACCCCCGAGTCCCGCGCGCTCGCGCGCGTCGCGCTGGCCAACTACTTCGCCGCCGCGATCCTCATGCCGTACCAGCCGTTCCTGGAGGCGGCGCGCGCCGAGCGGTACGACATCGAGCTCCTCGCGCACCGCTTCGGCACGAGCTTCGAGCAGGTGTGCCACCGGCTGACGACGCTCCGCCGCCCCGGCGCCGAGGGGGTGCCGATGCACATGGTCCGCATCGACATCGCGGGCAACATCTCGAAGCGCTTCAGCGGCTCCGGCATCCGCTTCGCGCGGTTCAGCGGCGCGTGCCCCCGCTGGAACGTGCACGCCGCCCTGATGACCCCCGGCATGATCCGGATCCAGCTCTCTCAGATGCCCGACGGCGCGGTCTACTTCTGCATCGCGCGCACCGTGCGCAGCGACCGCGGCGGCTACCACGTCCCCCACACGGTGCAGTCGATCGGCATGGGCTGCGACGTGCGCTACGCCCGCGAGCTCGTCTACGCCGACGGGATCGACCTCGACAACGTCGGCGCGGCCGTCCCTGTCGGCGTCACGTGCCGGACCTGCGAGCGCCTCGACTGCGCCCAGCGGGCGCTGCCGGCGCTGCAGCACCCGCTGCGCCTCGACGAGAACCGGCGGGGCGTCTCGTTCTACGCGTCCGTCGACAAGTGAACGACGGCTGAGCGCGCGCTCAGCCCGGCCGGCCGAGCAGCTCGTTGAGCGTCGACACGAGCCGGGTCACGTCGACCGGCTTGACCAGGTGCACGTGCGCCCCGGCCGCCCGGCTCTTCTCGCGGTCGTCGTCGCCGCCGAAGCCGCTCACCACGACCAGCGCGCGCGGCTTGCTCACGAGCGACGCGAGGAGATCGAGGCCGCTGCCGTCCGGCAGCGACACGTCCGTCAGCAGGGCGTCGACGGGGTGCTCGGAGAGCATCGCGCGCCCCTCCTCGCACGAGCTCGCCACGAGCACGCGGAAGCCGCGGCGGCGGAGCGCCATGCCGAGCAGCGACGCCGTGTCGTCGTCGTCGTCCAGCACGAGGACCTGCGGCAGCTCCTCGCTCATCGGGCGCCCGCCTCGTTCAGCGGCCATTCCAGGGTGATCCGCGTCTCCGTGCCCGCGCGCTCGACCCGCGCCGTGCCGCCGTGCGCCCTGAGCACGCCGTCGATCACGCGGACGGGCAGCGCGCCCTCGTCGAACGGGTCCGCGTCCGGCGAGAGCGAGGCCTGGAAGAGCTCCTCGACCGAGGGCGTGTCCGCGTCGCTCGTGAGCACCACCCGCGCCTTGTCGCCGTGGGCCGAGAGCTCGACGGCGACCCGCGCGCGGGCGGCGCGCAGGGCGAGCATGAGCGCGTCCGCGAGCGCCACGGTCATCGAGGCCGGGTGCGCGGAGCCGCGCAGGGGCGCGAGGTCGAGCGCCACCGTGACCTGGCGCCTGCCATAGACGAACGACGCCTCCGAGACGGCCTGGCGGACGAGCGCCTCGAGGTCGAGCGCGTGCATCGGGGCGTCCAGCCGCCGCGACAGCTCCGACGCGGCGGTGTAGCGGTCGGCGAGGCGCAGCAGGCGGCGCACCCCCCGGCGCGCCATGGTGAAGAACGCCGCGTTCCGGGCCGTTGTCTCGCCCCCGAGGGCGCGCTCCAGCTCGTCGAGGGCGCCGGCCACGACGCCCGCCGGCCCTCGAACGTCGTGCCCCGTGCGCGCGAACAGCTTGTCGACCGACTCGGAGAGCGCCTTTTCCGTCATTCCTTCCGCCTTACCTCGCGCCTCAACTCAGCTCAGCGACGAGCTCGCCGACCCCGGCGAAGAGGCAGCCTTGTCCTTGTCCGGGCCTTCGTCTCCGCCCAGGCCATCCTGCTCCCCGTAGCGCTCCAGCTTGCGGTACAGCGTGCGCCGGTCGAACCCGAGCATCTGGGCGGCGCGCGACTTGTTGCCGCCGACGAGCGCGAGCACGCGCTTGATGTAGCGCTTCTCGAGCTCGTCCATCGTCATGATCTCCGCCGGCTCGTCGACGGCGACGACGAAGCGGTCGGGCCGGTAGGCCTGGACCTTGTCCGGCAGGTCCTCGACCGTGATCTGCTCGAAGCGCGCGAGGGCCACCGCGCGCTCGATGCTGTTCTCGAGCTCGCGCACGTTGCCAGGCCAGTTGTAGCCGGTGAGCTTCTCCGCGGCCGCCGTCGACAGGGAGAGCACGCCCTTGCCGCTCCTGGAGGAGAACTTCTCGAGGAAATGCATCGCGAGGTGGAGCACGTCCGTCCCGCGCTCGCGCAGGGGCGGCAGGTCGATCTTCACGACGTTGACGCGGTAGAAGAGGTCCTCGCGGAACCGCTTCTCGTACACCTCGGTCTCGAGGTCGCGGTTCGTCGCCGTCACGATGCGCGCGTCGAAGGGGATCTCGGCGTTCGAGCCGACCGGGCGCACCTTCCGCTCCTGGAGCGCGCGCAGCAGCTTCGGCTGGACCTCGAGCGGCATCTCGCCGATCTCGTCGAGGAAGATGGTGCCGCCGCTCGCCTCCAGGAACAGGCCGGTGCGCTGGGTCTTCGCGTCGGTGAAGGCGCCGCGCGCGTGGCCGAAGAGCTCGCTCTCGAGGAGCGCCTGGGGCACCGCGGCGCAGTTGACGGCCACGAAGGGGCCGGGGCGGCCGCTGGCCTCGTGGATCGCCCGCGCGATGAGCTCCTTGCCGGTGCCCGTCTCGCCATGCACGAGGACCGAGGCGTCGCTCCGCGCGACGCGCCCGATGAGGTCGTAGACGCGCTTCATCGCGGGGCTGCGCCCGACGAGGCCCTTTGTCTGCTGGACGTCGTGGGCCGCCTCACGCAGGCGCTTCACCTCGGACCGGAGGCGCCGGTGCTGGACGGCGCGCGAGACCGTCAGGCCGAGGAGGTTCGCGTCGAGCGGCTTCGTGACGAAATCGAACGCCCCCGCGCGCATCGAGGAGATCGCCGTCTCCATGCTCCCGAGCGCCGTCATGACGATGACGAGCATGTCGGGCCGGGCGCCGAGGATGCGCTCGCACAGCTCGATGCCGCTCATCTCGCTCATGCCGACGTCGGTCAACACGACGTCGAAGTCGTCATCGCTCACGAGCTCCAGCGCGCTCTTGGCGGAGGTGCGCGCCGCCACCGAGAATTCCTGCCTCTTGAGGAGGGCTTCGACCAGATCGCACGTCGCTTCGTCGTCATCGACGACGAGTATCCTGCCGCTCATCGCGTGTCCTTCCCCGGCAGCTTCACTAGGTCGACCGCTGCCTGCAGTTGCAGGGAACGTGCCACGGAGACATCGCGCCATCAAGCCCAGGCCGCTTATCCCCGGTGTTTCGAGCGTGACGTTTCGCCACAGGTGCGATTTCCTGCCTCAACCTTGCCTACGGCGCCTCGTGGACGCGGCGCCGATGCGCTCCCTCCTCCGCCGCGCGCTCACCGAGAGCGGCCGCGCTCTCGGTCGGGTGGTGGGGGCATTTGCCCAGAGAGATGTCACATGAAGGCGGGAAGTCGGGAAGATTATTGATGATTTTCTTCCCGCCTTCCCGCCTTCATGTTCAAATGACCCCACCACCCTCGGTCGCCGTCCCCGGCCGGGTTACCCGCTGCCTGGATTTCCACAGGCTGACAGCACGTCGCCCGGTGATGCACATCGCGCGCCTCTCCGGTGCGCGCGGGGAGGCGGCGCGGCGGGGGGCGCCGCTCCGAGGGCGGGCGCGGCCGCGACAAACGTACGTATCGGGTCCCGCGCAGATGCAGCGCAGGCGGCGGCCGCGCGCGCGAGGCCGCGCGAAGCCCGCGGTCGGCAGCGAGCTCGGGCGCACGCGCGCAGGGCGGCGCAGGACCGCTGTCGGGCGACGCGGGGAAGGGGCGTTCGCGGAGAAAATGGAATTCGCGGTCTTCCCTGCGACGGACACCCGCGCGCCGAGCGGGATGGGGCGATAAGCCCCTATTTTGCCATCGGTCACGCGCCGGCGCCGCGTGCCAGCGTTGGCCTGAGCACCTCGACTGCCCTGGTTCTGTCAATCTGTCAACTCCGCCCGAGTTGCCGGTGAGAGGCGAAATTCCACATCGACAGGTCACATCTGGCGCCCCAGACATGCGCGCATCCAGAATATGCCCAATCGGCACGAGGGTTGCTTGAGGGGGTCTCATGAAGAACAAGAGGGGGCGAAGGGTCGAGCGCCGAGAAGAGACCTGCCTGCTGGTTGCTGAGTCCGGCGCGCCCTGGACCGAATGCGCCGCCTGGCTGAGCACCCAGACGCGCGACGTCGAGACGGTGGTCCAGCTGCCCAACGAGCCCCCCTCGACGTTTCAATCGCGGTTGCAAGAGAAGCTCCGACGCCTCGGCGCGGTGAGCACGGCTGTGTTCGTCGCGGGTTCGACCGCGAACAAGCTCACGGTCCGGTCCTCGCTCATGCGCGCCGTTCTCGGCGGGCTCCCCGGCGTCAGGCGCGTCGTCCTCTGCCCCGGCTCGGACGCGCAGGCCCCTGCGGTTCACGAGCTCGCGGGCCTGTCGCTGACGATGCGCGAGCTGCTCGGCAGCAGCGGCGCCGTCACCTTCTCGCTCGAGGGCCCCCGCGGCGAGCCGCTGCGCGGCCTCGCGCACCTGGCGGCCCGCGCCGCGGCCTGAGCCGGTCGCAGCGCGAGGACAACAAGGTCCCTGTTTCGCCTCGATAAACAACAATACCACGTCCGGTATCCGGGAGGAGAATGCATGAAAGCGACACAGCTCTTGAAGGGGCAGCACCGCGAAGCCGAGAGGCTATTCGATCTGGCGATCTCGGGCATCGGCGATGTCGGGCGGGTGACGGACGAGCTCACGAAGCACCTGCTCGCGCACATGCTCGCCGAGCAGGTGGTGCTCTTCCCGGAGCTGCTCGCGATCGAGCCGGAGCTCGTCGGCGCGGCCTGCGAGGAGCACACGGTCGCGCGGTTCGAGATCCGGCGCGTCGTCAACACGGCGCCGGAGGACCCGAGCTTCAAGGCCAAGCTCGCCAACCTGAGGGAGCTCGTCCTGCGCCACATCGACGAGGAAGAGCGGGAGCTCTTGCCGTGGATCGAGGCGGAGCTGAGCGAGGAGACGAACGAGCGGCTCGGCCAGCAGATGCTGGAGCTGTTTGACGCGCTCATCGCCCACTCCCGCCGCGCCCACGGCTCGAGCCACGCCGCCCAGCGCACCGCGACCGCGGCCTGACGCCTGACGGCGCGCCCCTTCGCCGAGCCTCCTCTCCCATCCTTCAATCCAACGCTCCGCGGGCAGGTCCCGCGCCCGGCGGCGCGCCCCCGGGCCGGGCAGCCCGGGGTCATCGTGGTTTGCAGGGGTCAGCGGGAGGCCGGTGGGCTCACGAGGTGGTCGCCGGCGCGTCGCCGGGGCCAGTCGGGCCGCCGTGCGCGGGCCCGTACCCGTGGGACTCGCCGTAGCCGAGATCCTCGGGGACCATGGTGTCCGCCGGGCTCGACGGGACAGGCGAGGCGGCGCTCCGCGCGTCGTCCGAGGCGAGCTCGTAGACGCCGCGCTCGAGCTCCGTCTCGTCGAGGGCCGAGCCGCAGGCCCGGCAGGGAATGGCCGCCGTCGACACGAAGATGTACCGGCGGCCACAGGAGTTGCAGCGGAGCTCGCGGATCATCGCTGGCTCGCCGGGATCAGCTGGGTCGACCGCGCCGCGTCGCCTCCTGGGCTTCGCGCAGCTCGTCGCCTTCGGGACCATCCAGCGCCTGGGCGGCCTCCTCCGCGTGCTCCTCGATCTTGCCGCCCTTCACCGACCTCTCCACGCCTTCCCGGTAACGCCGATCGGCCGTGGGGTTGCCCTCGCCTTCGATGTCCGCCGGCTGGTTCTGCTGAGATGCCTTCTGGTTATCCATCGTGTCCTCCTCGTGTTGAGCTTGCTGGGTCAGGCCTGCGGGGTGCGATCAGACGCGCCGCTTCGCCTCCTGGATCGCGCGATCGAGCTCCTGCACGCGCTGGTCGACGCCCTTCTTCACCTGATCGAGGTTCGTGCTCGTGGCGGCGTCGAGGTCGCGCAGGCTCCTGCGGACGGCCTCCGACTTGTCCTGGAGCTCCCTCACCATCGTGTCGACGTCGTCCTTGGACAGCTTCTTCTCGGCCCTGGCGCGGAGCTCGGAGACGTCCTTCTCCAGGTCCTCGATCTTGCGCGTCGTGGACGCGCGCACGTCCTCCCGCGCCTTCAGGAGCTCCGCCTGCGCGTCCACGGTCTTCTCCCGGGCCTCCAGGGCAGCGTTGTTGAGCTTCTCCGCGGCCTCCCGGAGCGCGTTGTCGGTCTCCCGCCCGGCCCGCTGGTCGATCTCGGCGACCTTCTTGTCGAGGTCGACGGCGACCTCCGCCGCCTTCTGCTCCGCCTCGCGCTGCGCGCGCTCGGCCTTGGCTTGCGCGTCTGAGGGGGACTCGCAGCCCGCGAAGACGCTCATGACGATGGCGATAGGAAGGAATGTACGGACGGTCAGCATGATGATCTCCTCCGGTCTGCCGCTCTGGCCCGACCTTGCGCCCGGGCAACAGCCCGGCACGACATCACGACATGAAAAGCCCCATCGAAGCTGCCCGGGATCGATCTCCCGGCGCCCTGATGGGTCTCGCCAGGGCCTGTTGCGACCGGCGTGCCACGCAGAACCGCGGAGATCGCCCGCCCCCGGCGAGACATATCGCCCCGATCGTGCGCTCCGGGCGCGCGCAGGCCGACATCGATGACACAGGGGCGTCAGGTCGGGGCGCGGCGGCCGAGCGCGAGGGAGACGACCGCCAGGACGAGAAAGATCACGAAGAGCAGCTTCGCCACCGACGCGGCGCTCGCGGCGATGCCGCCGAAACCGAAGATGGCTGCGATGATCGCGACGATGAAGAACGCAACACTCCAACTGAGCATGATAACCTCCAGATCGGGTGAGTTGATGTTCCAGGGTCTCGAACCAGCGGTGTTGCAGCCGCCGTGCCGCGACGTCTCATGTCGACCAACGCGTCGTTCAAGACGGCGGATCCCCCCGACGCCCCACAGCCCGCTTCAGGCGCCGTCGCGCGGCCGGAGCGGACGGAGGAGCTGCGGCATATTGCCTCGTTCGTGACAGCGCGCGCCGCACATCACCGCGAACACCGGCCGTCCGAGCTCGGCACAGCGCTTGCTCGCGCCTTGGCTTGTGCGCGTGCGTGGAAAATCGGGCTCGGCTCAACACCCGTGTCGAGGCCGACCTCGACGGAGGACCGCGGGCGGCTGTCCCATGAAGGCGGCGGTCGCCTGCCCGTCGCCGCGCGGGCTGCGCTGGCGGGGCGCCTTGTGGCGCTCGGCCAGCTCGCCGAATATGTCGTGCTCGCTGACGCCACCCGCGTCCCAGGTCACCCAGGGCCGCTCCCCGCTGGTCGCCCGGGCCCCTGACGGCGATGTCTGCCGGGATGGGCCCCACGCCGCGAACGACCCGACCATGACGATCCCGCTCTCCACGCTCATCAGGACCCGCCGCGAGGCCATCATCGAGCGGTTCGTCGGCGAGCTGCGCAGGCGAAGCTCGGCGGTGCGCGACATGCCGAAGCCCCTGATCATCAACTCGCTACCGAGCTTCCTCGACGAGGTGGCCGCCAGCCTGGAGATGGGGGCGTCCACCAGCGGCAGCGACGAGGCCGCGCGCGAGCACGGGGAGATGCGCTGGGAGAACGGGTTCAACCTGAACGTGATGGTCCGCGAATATGGAGTTCTCCGGCGATCCATCCTCCGCGAGCTCCAGGAGGCGGGGATCACGCCGAGTCTGAGCGAGGTCGAGGCGCTCTCCGAGCGCGTGGATGCGGGGATCGCCCAGGCGGTCAGCGAGCACACCCGGCTCCAGCTGGCGGCGCTCGAGACCGAGCGCAAGCGCACCGAGCTCGAGCGGGGCAGGAGCGGCTCGCTGCTCGCCCAGGCGCCCGCGCCGATCTGTCTCCTCAAGGGCGCCGATCTCGTGTTCGAGCTCGCGAACCCGCTCTTCTGCCAGATGGTCGGCCGCGACGATCTGCTCGGCAAGCCGCTCGTCGAGGCGGTCCCGGAGCTCCGCGGGCAGGCGCTGCACGCGCAGCTCGAGGCCGTCATGGCGAGCGGCTCGCCGAGCGTGGCGAGCGAGATCCCGCTGCGGCTCATGCACTGGACCGGCGAGGTGGTGGAGCGGCTGTACAACGTCCTGTGCAATCCGGTCCACGACGTGAGCGGCGCCGTGGAGGGCGTCGTGGCGACGGCGTTCGAGGTGACCGAGCAGATCGCCGCGCGCCGCAAGGCGGAGCGCCTCGCGCTCGAGCTCCAGCAGAGCGTGACCCAGCGCCTGCGCGCGGAGCAGGCGCTCCGCGTGAACGAGGAGCGCTTCCGCAAGGCGCTCCGGGGGTCGCCGGTCATGGTGTTCAACCAGGACCGGGACCTCCGCTACACGTGGATGCACAACTCGTTCGGCAAGTCGGAGCGCGAGGTGCTCGGGAAGACCGACGCGGAGGTGCTGGAGGACCCGGACGCCGCGAGGGCGCTCGACCGGGCGAAGCGCGAGGTGCTGTCCAGCGGGGTCGGCCAGCGGCGCGAGATCGCCCTGCACGCCGGCGGGCGCACGCAGCACCTCGACATCTCGATCGAGCCGCTGACCGACGACGCGGGCGAGATCGTCGGCATCACCTGCACGGCGACCGACATCACGGAGCGGAAGTCGATCGAGCAGGCGCTGCGGGCGAGCGAGGCGAGGTTCCGCACGGTGAAGGAGGCGTCGCCCGACGGGTTCATGATCCTGCGCAGCGTGCGCGACGCGTCCGGCGCGATCTCCGATTTCGAGTGGGTCTACGTGAACCCCGCCACCGGGCCCATCGTCGGCGGCCGCGGCAAGGATCTCGAGGGCAAGCGGATGCTGGTGGAGATGACGGGCAGCTCGCTCGCGAGCGCCTTTGACACGTACGCGCACGTGGTGGAGACCGGGGAGGCTGCCCGGATCGAGCTCTTCTGCGCGCATGAAGGGGCGCCGCAGACGTTCCGCGCCATCGCCGTCGCCCTGGGCGACGGGGTGGGCGTCTCGTTCCACGACATCACCGAGCAGAAGCGCTCGGAGGCCGAGCGCGCCCAGCTCCTCGAGCAGGAGCAGAAGGCGCGCCAGCACGCCGAGCAGCTGAACAAGCTCAAGGACGAGTTCCTCGCGACGGTGTCGCACGAGCTCAGGACGCCGCTCCAGTCGATCCTGGGCTGGGCGCGGATCCTCCGGACGGGCGAGGTGGACACCGAGTCGCTCGAGCGGGGGCTCGCCACGATCGAGCGCAACGCGAAGGCGCAGTCGCAGCTCATCGAGGACGTCCTCGACGCCTCGACGATCATCGCGGGGAAGCTGCAGCTCCGCACCGACCCGGTCGACGTGCGGCAGGTGCTCGCCACGGCGCTCGATCTCGTGCGACCGGCGGTGCTGGCGAAGGGCGTCACGGTCAACGCCTGGGTCGTCGAGGACGTGGGCATCTTCCTCGGCGACGCCAATCGGCTCCAGCAGATCGTGTGGAACCTGCTCACGAACGCGGTGAAGTTCACGCCCTCGGGGGGGCAGGTGCGGGCCATTGCCCGGCGCGTCGACGCCATGCTCGAGGTCGAGGTGGAGGACAACGGCGAGGGGATCCCGACGAGCTTCCTGCCGTTCCTGTTCGAGCGGTTCCGTCAGGCGGACGGGGGGGTGACCCGGGCCCACGGCGGCCTGGGGCTCGGCCTGGCCATCGTGCGGCACCTGGCGGAGGCCCAGGGCGGCAGCGTGAGCGCGGCGAGCGACGGAGAGGGCAAGGGCGCGCGCTTCCGGGTGCAGCTGCCGATCCGCGCCGAGGCGCACGCGTCGCTGCCGTCCCCGCAGCACCGGGACAGCGACGCGCCGGGGGGCGCCGCGCGCCGCTTGCTCGAGGGCATCCGGGTGCTCGTGGTCGACGACGAGACCGACGCGCGCGAGCTGCTCGGCATCATCTTCGTGCGCGCCGGGGCCTCGGTGAGCGAGGCGGCCTCGGCCGGCGAGGCGCTCGCGGCGCTCCGCGCGGAGGAGTTCGACGTGCTCGTGAGCGACATCGGCATGCCGGGCGAGGACGGTTACGCGATGATGCGGCGGCTGCGCGCGCTGGGGGCCGAGGTCCCCGCGAGCGGCCTGCCGGCGCTCGCGCTCACCGCGTACACGCGCATGGAGGACCGCCGTCAGGCGATCGCCGCCGGCTTCCAGATGCACCTGGCCAAGCCCATCGAGCCGAGCAGCCTGGTGACGGCGGTAGCGCACCTCGTCGGCCGCGCGGGCCCCCGCGGCAGCTGGCCGTAGCGCCTCCCGGGGCGCGGCCCATGGCACGTGCGAGCGCGCCGTCCGGCGCGGGCGGCCGTCATGGGGCACCCGAGCCCACGCTATCTCCACTCGGCTCTTCCCGGCGCCGTAGGCCCACGTTAATGTCAGCCGCGCGAAGCAGGCCGGTTGCGGTTTCTCCGTCCCCCGGAAACGAGTGAGCCGGCCTCCAGCTCCGTCGCCATCACCCCGCGCACGTGCAGCGTTGCTCTCGTATGCTATCGACGGGCCAGCGCTTTGCCCCTCAACGAGGACGAGGATGGACGGTAAAATCCTGAATATTATCCTGGTAGAGGACGACACCGTCGACGTGATGAACGTGCGGAGAGCGTTCGAGAGGGGCAAGATCACGAACCCGCTCTGGGTCGCGGGCGACGGGGTGGAGGGGCTCGACCTGCTGCGCGGCACCCAGGTGCCCAGAGACCGGCGCCTCATCCTGCTCGACCTGAATATGCCCAGGATGAACGGCATCGAGTTTCTCCGGGAGCTCCGGTCCGACGCGGCGCTGAGGGCGACGCCTGTCGTCGTGCTGACCACCTCGAACGACGATCGCGACAAGGTGGACGCGTACGATCTGAACGTCGCCGGCTACCTGCTGAAGCCGGTGACTTTTCTGAGCTTTGTCGAGCTCATGACGGCGCTGAACCGGTACTGGACGCTCGTGGAGATGCCTTGAGCCATAGGTCGGTTCGTCTCCTCGTTGTCGACGACGACACGGTCGATCGGTTCGCGATCTTGCGCGCGCTGCGGATCGGCCGCGTCGACGCCGAGATCAGGGAGGCCGATTCCGTCGATTCGGCGCTCGCGGTGCTGTACGAGCAGCAGATCGACTGTGTGCTCCTCGATTTCTACCTGCCCGGGGGCGACGGGCTCACGGTGATCGAGGCAGCGCGCAAGGCGAAGCTCACGGCGCCGTTCATCATGCTGACCGGGCAGGGCGACGAGTCGCTGGCGGTCGATCTGATGAAGCGGGGGGCGGCGGACTACGTGCCGAAGAACCTGCTGACGCCCGAGCGGCTGGTGCAGAGCCTGCGCTACGTCCTCCGGCTGAACGAGGCGGAGCGCCGCGAGGACGAGGCGCGGCGGGCGCTCGCTCGCCACGCGAACCAGCTCGCGCAGCTCACCGAGGCGACGCTGCGCATCCACCGGTCGCTCTCGCTGAACGAGCTGATCCAGCGCACCACCGAGGAGGCGCGCGCGCTGCTCGACGCGAACGTGGCGGTCGCGCGGCTGGCCTCGCGGGGCGTGGAGCAGCGTCCTTTGACGGGCCTCTCGATGTCCGAGGAGTACGCCGCGCGGGAGGACCGCGACAGCATCCGCGAGACCGCGTGCGGCCTGATCGAGCGGAGGAGCGCGAGCGTCCGGCTGACGGGCGACGAGATCGCGGGCGATCCCACGTGCGCCGACGTGCTGTCGCGCGCGCCGGCAGAGCTCTACCCGCGCTCGCTCGTCGCGGCGCCGCTGCGCGGGCGGGACGGCCAGTGCATCGGGAGCCTCCAGCTGCTCGACCGGCGCGACGGGCCGTTCGTGGAGAGCGACGAGGTGCTGCTCACCCAGCTCGCGCAGTCGGCGTCCGTCGCCCTCGAGAACGCGCGGCTGTACAACGAGGCGCAGGCCGCGACGCGCGCCCGGGACGACCTGCTCGCGATCGTGTCGCACGACCTCCGGAACCCGCTCAACACGATCGCGATCACGGCGTCGCTGCTGCGGAGCGATCTGCTCCAGCGGAAGGACGGCGAGGAGGACGACGCCGTCCAGCTCGTCGACCGGATGGACCGCGGGATCCAGCGCATGACGCGGCTCATCGAGGATCTGCTCGACGCGTCGCGCATCGAGGCGGGGCGGCTCGTCGTGTCGCCGCGGGTGGAGCGGGGCGGGGCGCTCGTCCGCGAGGCGCTCGAGGCCGCCGCGTCGCTCGCCGAGGCGAAGGGCTGCCGGGTGACGCAGGGGCCGCTCGACGCGGGCCTGGAGGTCCTCGCCGACCGGGATCGGGTGCTGCAGGTCTTCTCGAACCTGCTCGGCAACGCGCTGAAGTTCACGCCGAAGGGCGGCGTGGTGAGCGTGTCGCTCTGCCGGGTCGGCGATCTCGCGCGCTTCTCCGTGGTCGACACGGGCCCGGGCATCCCGCCCGAGCATCAGCCGCACCTCTTCGATCGCTACTGGAAGGCCGCGCAGGAGTCGCGCACCGGCGCGGGGCTCGGCCTGTACATCGCGCGCGGCATCGTCGAGGCGCACCACGGGACCGTGGCGGTCGAGAGCACCCCGGGCCAGGGGACGACGATCCACTTCTCGCTGCCCCTGGCGAGCTGAGCGCCCGTCATCGCGTCGCGCCTCGATGCGCGCGGTCCTCTCATCCCGCCGAGCCCGTCCCCGCGTCCGCGGGCGCCCTCGGCGCTCCCTGTCGATGCGTCAGCCGGTAGAGGACCGGCAGGACGACCAGCGTGAGCGTGGTGGAGGAGAGGATCCCGCCGATGACGACCGTCGCCAGCGGGCGCTGCACCTCGGAGCCGGTGCCGGTGGCGAGCGCCATCGGGACGAAGCCGAGCGCCGCGACGAGCGCCGTCATGAGCACGGGGCGGAGCCGCGCGATCGAGCCGTGGAGCACGGCGTCGTCGAGCGCCTCGCCGCGCTGCCGCATGTTCTCGATGAACGTCACCATCACGAGCCCGTTCAGCACCGCGACCCCCGAGAGCGCGATGAAGCCCACGGCCGCCGAGATCGAGATCGGGAGCCCGCGGCCCCACAGCGCGAGGATGCCGCCGGTGAGCGCCAGCGGGACGCCGGTGAAGATCAGGGCGGCGTTGCCGAGCGTCCCGACGGAGACGAAGAGCAGGCCGAAGATCAGCCCGAGCGCCAGCGGGACCACCACGGCCAGGCGCCGCTCGGCGGCGAGCAGGTTCTCGAACTGGCCGCCCCAGGACATCCAGTAGCCCGGCGGGAGCTTGATCTCGGCGTCGATCCGCTCCTCGGCGTCGGCGACGAAGCCGCCGAGGTCGCGGCCGCGCACGTTGCACTGGACGACGACGCGGCGCTTGCCGCTCTCCCGGCTGACCTGGTTGGGGCCCTCTTCCACGCGGAGGTTCGCCACCGCGCCGAGCGGCACGAACGCCGCCCGGTCGGGCGCCCGCGCCGCCGCGGCGAGGGTCGGACCGCTCGGGCCGGGCGCGTGCTCCTGCTTGCGCCGGAGCGGGATCGGGAGGCGCTCGAGCGCCCCGATGTCGCGGCGGATGACGTCGGGGAGCCGGAGCACGAGATCGAAGCGCTTGTCGCCCTCGAAGACCTCGCCGGCGCTCACGCCGCCGATCGCGGCCTCGACGACCGCCTGCACGTCGGCGACGTTGAGCCCGTAGCGCGCCACCATGCGCCGATCCACGTCGATGGTCAGCACCGGCAAGCCCGTGACCTGCTCCACCTTGACGTCGGCCGCGCCCGGCGTCGCCCGCAGCAGGGCGCCGATCTTGCTCGCCTCTTTCAGCATCACCTCGAGGTCGTCGCCGAAGACCTTGATCGCGACGTCGCTCCGCACGCCGCTGATGAGCTCGTTGAACCGGAGCTCGATCGGCTGGCTGAACTCGTAGTTTTGCCCCGGCAGCTCCCGGATCACCTCCTCGATGGCCTCGGCGAGCTCCTCCTGCGTCGCCGCCTTCGTCCATCCGCTCCGGGGCCTCAGCATCAGGTAGGTGTCGGAGACGTTCGGGCCCATCGGATCGGTCGCGACCTCGGCCGTCCCGGTGCGGGCGAAGATGTGCTCGATCTCGTCCGGGAACCGCTCCTTGAGCAGGCGCTCGAGCTGCGCCTGCATCGCCACGCTCGTCGTGAGGCTGATCGAGGGGATGCGGGCCGGCTGGAGCGCGAGCGCGCCCTCGCTCAGCTTGGGCGCGAACTCGCGGCCGAGCCCCGCGGCGACCAGGCCGGAGGCGATGAGGACGACGCCTGCGGCGGCGACGACGAACGGCTTGTGGGAGAGCGCCCAGGCGAGCACCCGGCCGTAGGCGCGCTTCGCGTGGTGGAAGAGGAAGTTCTCCTGCTCCGACACCCTGCCCGTGAGGAGCAGCGCCACGAGCGCCGGGACGAACGTCATCGACAGGATCGTCGCCCCCGCGAGCGCCAGGACGACGGTCTGCGCCATGGGCCGGAACATCTTCCCCTCGATGCCCGTCAGCGTGAGGATGGGCAGGTAGACGATCGCGATGATGAGCTCACCGAAGATCGTCGCCTGGCGGACCTCCTGGGACGCGTCGTAGGCGAGGCCGAGCCGCTCGTCCCGGGTGAGCACGCGCCCGAGCCGGCGCTGCTCCTCGGCGAAGCGCCGCACGCAGTTCTCGACGATGATCACCGAGCCGTCGACGATGAGCCCGAAGTCGATGGCGCCGAGGCTCATCAGGTTGCCGCTGATCTTGCCCTCGACCATGCCTGTGACGGCGATCAGCATCGAGAACGGGATCGCCAGCGCGGCGATCAGCGCGGCCCGGAGGTTCCCGAGCAGGAGAAAGAGCACCACGACGACCAGCGCGGCCCCTTCGAGCAGGCTGTCTCGCACGGTGCTCAGGGTGGCGTCGACGAGGTAGGTGCGGTCGTAGATGGTCTTGACCGTCACGCCCTCGGGCAGGGACTTGTTGACCGCCTTCATCTGCTCGTCCACGCGCCTGGAGACGGCGCGGCCGTTCTCCCCGACGAGCATGATGGCCGTGCCGATGACCGCTTCCTCGCCGTCCTCGGTCGCCGCCCCCGTGCGCAGCTCCCGGCCGACGCCGACCTCGGCGACGTCCTCGATCCGGATCGGCACCTCGCCGTGGTCGCCGACGATGATGCCCCGGATGTCGTCCTCGCTCTGCACGAGGCCCGTGGCGCGGACGAGGTACTGCTCGCCCTTGTGCTCGATGTACCCGCCGCCCGCGTTGGCGTTGTTGGCCGCGAGCGCCTCGAGCACGTCGCGGAACGAGAGCCCGTAGCCGACGAGCTTCGCCGGGTCCGGCGAGACCTGGTAGAGCCGCTCATGGCCGCCGATCGAGTTGACCTCGGTGACCCCTGGCACGGTCCGGATCTGGGGCCGCACGATCCAGTCCTGGATCGTGCGTAGATCGGTCAGGTCGTACGGCTGCCCGTCGGGCCGCCGGGCGTCCGGCGCGGCCTCGAGCGTCCACATGTAGATCTCGCCGAGGCCGGTCGCGATCGGGCCGAGCTGCGGCTCGCCGAGCCCCGGCGGCAGGCTCTCCTTCGCGGCGTCGAGGCGCTCGGCCACGAGCTGCCTGGCCCAGTAGATGTCGGTGTCGTCCTCGAAGATCACCGTCACCTGGGAGAGCCCGTAGCGGGAGAGCGAGCGCACCTGCTGGACGCCCGGGATCCCGCCCATGGCCCACTCGATGGGGAAGGTGATCTGACGCTCGACCTCCACGGGGGAGAGCGCCTTCACCGAGGTGTTGATCTGCACCTGGACGTTGGTGATGTCCGGGACCGCGTCGATCGGCAGGCGCGTGAAGTTGTAGGCCCCGAGCGCGCCGACCGCGATCGTGAGGGCGACGACGAGGAAGCGATGGCGCACCGAGAGCGCAAGGAGCCGCGAGAGCAGGGTGAGCATGGGGCCGTCGCGCTCCTCAGTGCTGGTGGCCGGCTTCGGACTTGCCGAGCTCCGCCTTGAGAATGAAGCTGTTCTTGCCGGCGTAGCGCTCGCCGGCGGCGACCCCCGCCAGGATCTCGACGACCGGCGCGTGTTCGACGCTCGGGGCTCCGGGTCGCCTGTCGGCGCCCTTCGCCCCGGACCCCGGCGAGCTCATGCCCCGGCGTCCGATCTTCACCGGGCGGACCTCGAAGCCGCCGTGCTGCTCGACGAAGGCGACCTCCCTGCCCTCGATCCGCTGGATCGCCTCGTCCGAGATGACGACCGGCGCGGCCACCTCCTCGACGGCGATGTCGGCGGTCGCGAAGAGCCCGGGGCGCCAGGCTGCGCCCGGGCTCTGGAGGATGACGCGGGCCACCGCGGAGCGGTTCTGCTCGTCGACGACCTGCCCCAGGTACGCCAGCGTGCCCTGCGCGGCTTGCTCGATCCCCTCGGCCTTGACCCAGGCCGTCTGGCCGACCTGCACGCGGCTGAGATCCTTGGCGTAGACGGTGACGTTGACCCAGATCGTGGACAGGTCGGCGATGACGAAGACCTGGGTGTCCTCCTTGAGGACCTCGCCGATGGCGATGTGCTTCTCGATGATGGTGCCGTCCATCGGGGCGACCAGCGCGTAGCCGGTGCCCCGGGTCGCGCCGGAGCCCGCGGTGGCGCTGAGCTTCTGGGCGGCGCTCCGGTGCTCGATCCGCGCCTCGGCGACCGCCTGCTTGGCCGCCAGGTACTCCTTTTCGGCCGAGATCCGCTCCTTCCAGAGCGCCTCGTGGCGCGTGAAGCTCGTCTCGGCGAGGGAGAGGCGCTCCTTGGCCGCCAGGAGCTCGCGCTGGAGCTCGGCCAGCTCGCGGCTGTCGAGCACGGCGAGCACCTCTCCGCGCTTCACCGTGTCGCCGAGCTGCTTCTTCACCTCCCGCGCCGTCCCCGGCACCCGGGGCGTGACGTGCGCGATGGCCTCGGCGTTGAGCGCCACCTCGCCGGGCAGCGTGACCGTCACGGCGACCTTGCCCGGCCCGGCGGTGAGGATCTCCAGCCCGGCGTTCTGGATCATCGCGGGCGAGAGCTCGACCCTGCCGCTGCCGTGGGCGTGCGCTTCCCCGGCCTCGTGCGCGGGCCCTTTGCCCTCGCCGTGGGCGTGGTCCTCGCCGTGCGCGTGCTCCTCGCCTTCGCCGTGGGCGTGGGCCTCGCCTTCGCCGTGGGCGTGGTCCTCGCCTTCGCCGTGGGCGTGGGCCTCGCCTTCGCCGTGGTGGTGCCCGTCCTCGTCTCCGTGGCCAGCCTCGTGCCCGTGGCGTCGATGCTCGATGAGCACCGTGAGGGCGACGGCCGCGACGACGAGCGCCAGCACCGCGGCAGCGATCACGGCGACCGCCTTCGGCGAGAGCTCGATCTTCCGCTGGGGAGCGCTCATCGGAGCGCCCTCCCCGCCGCGACAAGGAGCTCGATCTTGGCCGCCGCGTGGGCGTGCTCGGCTTCCAGCAGCGCCGCCTCGGTCTCGATGACCTCGCGGCGCACCAGGAGGACGCTCGCGAGATCCTTCTCGCCGAGCTCGTACCCTCGCGCCGAGATCGCGGCCGCCTGCTCCATGAGGGTGGCGGTCGGTGCGAGGGCCTGGAGGGCCTCCTTCGTCGCCCGGTAGCGCGCGTACAGCTGGTGAATCTGGCCCACGGCGCCGGCCCGCGCGGCGTCGGCGTGCGCCCGGGCGACATCGATCTCCGCGGCGGCCGTCGCGGCGCCGGCCCGGTTGGCGTTGAGGATCGGCAGCGGGACCGCGAGGCCGAGCATGCCGATGTTCGCGCCGTCGTCGTGCTCGACCTGGGCGATGACGCTGACGGTCGGCCACCTGGCCGAGCGCTCTCGCTCCGCCTTGGCGCGCGCGGCATCGAGCGACGCCTCGGCGGCGCCGACATCGGGGCGCCGCTCGACCTCGCCGAGGCTCGACGCGAGCGCCGGCGGTTCGCCGGGAGGCACGAGCGGCCCCTCCACCGGGAGGCGCTGCGCGCCCGGCGAGGTGAGGCCGAGCAGGGCGAGGAGCGCGGCCCTGTCGGCGTCCCGCGTGCCTTCCGCCGCCTTCGCCGCTGCGACGTCGCGTCCTTTCTGGAGCAGCGCCAGGGCGACGTCGACCTCCGGCACCTCGCCCGCCCTGCGCTGGCGCTCCGCCGCGGCGTGGAGCCGCTCTGCGAGGGCGACGCGCGCGCGGGCGAGCTGCACCTGCCGCTCGTCCCGGAGCACGAGGGCGTGCTGGAGCAGGGCGGCGAGCAGGACGCGGCGCCGGCCGTCCTCGGCGTGGATCTCGGCGGCGCGCTGCTCGGCCTTCGCCGCGGTGATGCGCCCGCCTCGTTGACCGCCGAGCTCGATCGGCCACTCGAGGGACGCTTCAGCGGCCGCCGGCTTGCTCCCGTCGGGGTTGAGCCGGACGCCGCCCATCCCCGTGAGCACGGGGTTCTCGAGCGAGAGCACGCCGGCCGCCGAGGTCGCGGCGCGGGAGACGCCGGCCTCGGCCGTGGCCACGCGCGCGCTCGGCGCTGCGCGGGCGAGGTCGGCGACGCGGGCGCGGGTGAGGGGCGGATCCGCGGCGCGCGCCGCCGCAGGCGCGAGCAGCAGGAGGAGCAGGAGGCAAAGGGCGATCGAGGAGGCGACGAACGGACGACGCACGCAGGGATGGAGCATGGACGGGCAGCCCTCGAGCGCGTGGAGCGCTCGCGCGAAGAACCGCGGTTGTGCCCGGTCAGGATCGCGCGAGGGGGCCGAGCGCGGGGCGGCGTGGCGCGGGGGCGCTCACGCACCCGAGCGCGGCTGCCGTGCTCGTGGATGCGATGCCTGACGCGGGCGCCTCAAGCGCGCGGGCGTCGGGGCGGCCGTTCGAGGCGGCAGGTGGGGCAGCGCCCAGGCATTTCGGGCGGCGTCGATGCGGCGATCTCGTACGCCTCGAGGAGGAGGTAGGGCAGCACCTCCTCCAGGGACAGCGTCATGGGGATACGGCCACAAGCGCAGTCGTTGCAGCTGGGCGGACAGTCGTCGTGCGAGCTGTCCGGATGCCCGTCGTCCGCGTCATGGGCGGAGGACGACTCGAGCATCGGGTGCTCGCAAGCGATCGCCACGCCGAGCGCCTGGAAGGTATGTCCCTGAGCCAGGAGACCGACGACGAGGAACACCGAGAGCGCGGCGCAGATCCAGCGAAGGATCGCGCTGCGGTTACGGTGGGGTCGCCGGACGCGGAACATCCGCCACGAGGGTGGAGGAGGATGGGACGAGCGTCAAGGAGGGCCCGCGCCTCGCAGAACGCGGGGACCGAGCTACCGCCGGTCGGAGGGTAGGGGTCCGATTTGAACATGAAGGCGTGAAGGCAGGAAGCAGGAAGAAGAGACCAAGGATCTTCCTGCCTTCACGCCTTCATGTGAGCTCGCTCTGGGCCAACGTGACCATTGCCTGAGCGCGAACCGCATAACGAACCCCTGAAGGTCGGGATCAATCCGGACTGGCCCCCTTCGCGCGGGCCAACTTACAGGCCGTTCAAGGCGAGTCCATCGCGTATCGATGAGGATCGGGCAGAACACATCCCATCTCGGGACGCCGTCCTCGGTGCATTGGGTGAAGGAACGCGGCGCGGGGCGGGACGGCGGGCTACGGCCGCTTCAGATCGGGCTTACAAGAGGCAGCGGCGCGTCGGCCTTCTTCTTCGCCCGGCGCGCAGACTCGGCCCGGCGCCGCCGCCCATAGGCGCTGGTCACCTCGCGCACGATGTCCGGCCGGTCCCGGAACACGAACCGCGCCGCCGCGCGCACCGTCGCCATCCGCGCGTTCAGGAGCCCGATCACCTTGTTGCGGAGGACGAGCGCCTCGCGCGCCTTTTCGCCGAGCCCAGCGCTCTGGGTGGGGTGCGCCCGGAGCCCGGCCGCGAGCTCCTTGGCCTCGTCGAGCATGGCCACGTCGAACCCGCCGAGGCCGTCCATCGCCTCGCGGTGGGGCGCTGCGAGGGCGGCATAGTCGTCCAGGGCCAGCGCGAGCGCGTCGGCGGTGGCGGGGTCGCCCGCGTGGGCCTGTCCGAGCCTGGTGAGCCTCGCGTCGTTCGCGTCCTCGACGCCATCGTCGAACAGCCACTCGAGCGTCGCGGTGATCTCGTCGAGGACGACCTGCCCGCGCTCGAAGGGGCTCGCCTTCTTCGGGTCCACGGCGAGCAGGTAACGCGTGCCCGCCTCCACGGCAGCGCGCTGGAGCGAGAGGATCTCCTCGCCGGTCTTCGCGGTCAGGGCGTTCCCGTTCTTCTTCTTGCTCGCCGCCATCTCGAGGCCGCGGCGCACCACCTTCCCGTCCTTCACCTCCGGCTTCCAGTAGCTCTTGTGGAACCTCGCGACGTCGACCGCTTCACCGAACAGCACATGAAGGGGCACGGAGAGGGAGAGCTCGTTGGTATCCGGAGAGGCGAGCGCCTCGTTCATCCACAGGTCCAGATCGGTCCTTGCTTTGGGCATCGGAATCTCCTGATGTGCCGAGGGATTGTTCCTGGGGAGAGTGCCTCTCCCCAAGCCTTCTGGCTAACAGATGGAAGCGACGAGCGGCAAGAGCGCTCGACCGGGAGCCCCGAGGAGAGCAAGAATACGGCGGCGGCGAGGGCGCCGTGCTGTCCAGGACGTTCGTGGCGCCGTCCAGGAAATGGACCGGGCCGTCCAGGAACCAAGGCGGGTTGTCCAGGAAATGGACCGGGCCGTCCAGGAACCCAGGCGCGCCGTCCAGGAAATGGACCGGGCCGTCCAGGAAATGGACCGGGTCGTCCAGGAAATGGACCGGGCCGTCCAGGAAATGGACCGGGCCGTCCAGGAAATGGACCGGGCCGTCCAGGAAATGGACCGGGCCGTCTGCTGCATCCGGCCAACGGGCACGTCTTCAGGGCGCCATCCGCGCTCGTCGTGCCGCGGCGCGCCCTCGTTATCCCATCGTGTCGCTCGAAGCTGCGGCGAACTGGCCGGATTCCAGCATGCCGATGGCCCCTCAGAACCGCGCCGGAGCACTCGCCACGGCTTCATCAGGGAGGGCCAACCGCGCCGCGACGAGTCGGACGCACCGGAGGACTCCTCCGCCGCCAGGCGACGGCCTCCCCGTCCGGCGACGGTCCGTGCGTTGAAGACGGACGACATGGCGCTCGGAGCGCGATCCAGGGCCGAGCAATGCCCTACCGCTTTCGTGAGGACGCTTGTGTCTAGAGAACGTGCGGGCGAGCGTGCATGGGCGAGAAAAATCGCGGGGTGGAGGGAATGAGCATGAGCGAGAGATCGAAACCGTGGCGACGGAGGACGATCCTTGCAGTGGCTGTCGGCGCCCTGGCACTTGGCGCGGCGGGGGCCGGGTGTTTGTGGGAGCGCGAGGACCCCACGTTCGGGAGCTTCTGCGCGGCCTCAGTGGGCGGCGAGGAGCATTGCGTGGGCGAGAACCTGGGCCCTGGCGCCGCGTGGACCCAGGCCGAGAAGGATGGCGCGCTGCCCATCGAGGTGTGGGCCACGTGGCCGACCAACAAGACGCTGGAGGAGATCGTCGCGAGCAGCTACTCGCTCGGCGTCTGGTTCCGCCATGTAGACGAGGCGATCGACTACGTGCGAGACGACGCGAAGAACGCCGAGTCGCTGCGGGCGACGCTCGCGGGCAAGCTCGCGTCGCTGCTCGACGAGGCGACGGACCGCCAGAGGGCGCTGCTCGCGCAGGCGCCGGTCGACGCGACAGGCAGCTTCAAGGCGGCGATGATCGACAAGGCAAGCGCCGAGAGGGAGCCGCTCGTCGCCGCGCTCGCGGCCGACAGGCAGGCGATGGCGGTCGTGCAGGCGGTCTTCGACCAGGCCCGGAGCGACGTCGCGCCGCTGCGATCGAAGTACGCGGGCGTCGCGGCGCGCTTCGCGGGGTACCGCGCGACCGAGGCGGCGGAGACGGCGGCCTACGCGGCGCTCTCGGAGCAGGCGTCGCGGTCGGACATCGACGGCCTCGACGGCGTGGAGCAGGCGGTGCTCGCGGCGGCGCGCGAGGCGAGCCGGGCGCCCGGCGAGCTCGCCGCGGAGATCCTGAGGTCGTCGGCGGCGCTCCAGGTCTTCGCGGCCTCCTTCGACGAGGCGATGGCACCGCACAGGGAGTTCCTCGCGACGCACGGCGCGGTGCTGCCGGACATGACCTCGGGGGCGCTGCGGTCGCTGAGCGCGATGCTGGGCTATGTGCAGCGGCGGGTGGCCCGGAGCGACGCGACGGCGGCGGCGCTGCTCGGCGGCATCACGCTGCGCCGGCAGGCGCTCCGCGTGTCGCAGATGGACGAGGGGGCGCGCGAGGCGATCGCAGGGGCGCGGACCCGCAAGGCGTCGGACGCCTTCGGGGAGCGTGCGCGCGCGCAGGTCGCGGCGCTGTCGGCGGCGCCGCCGGTGAGCGAGAAGCTCGGGCTGCCGCTGCTGGCCGAGCGGTGCGGGGAGCTCTCGGCGCTGGTGCAGCTGCGGCCGCTCTGCGGGGCGGCGGGGTCGTCGTGGCGCGAGGCCGGGTGCGCGGCGCTTCGGGAGCGGTTCGACGCCGCGGAGGCCGAGCTCAGGACGGGGTTGCCGCGGAAGATCGCGGCGGGCCTCGCGGCGCTGCGGGAGACGGGGATGGCCGCGGCGGCGCTCGACGCGGCCGAGGCGAGGCTCGCGGCGGGTGACGTGAAGGGCGCCGCGATGGCATATGACGCCGCCGTGCGCGACGCGGAGGGGACATGAGAGGCTCGAAGGATGTTGCGCTGCGTGGCTTCTGCGCCGCGGTGTTCCAGAGGCTCGTGCTGGTCACAGCGCTGGCGGTGCTGTCGCCGTCGTTCGCGCGGGCCGGCACGCCGTATAGCCTCGACTGGGTCAGCACGCAGTCCAGCACGTCGTGCGAGGGAGCTTCCCTCGCCGACAACGGAGGGGCGTACTTCCATGTGAATGACACGCCGCTGCCTACCTACGAGGTCCCGGGCACGCTGGTGACCCACGGCGATGGATCGCGCAGCCACCGGTCCGAGGCGGACTTCGACTCGGTGCTGCTGGGAATGGGAGCGAACGAGTTCCATTTCGTGGCCGCCAACTCGGGCGGCGACGACTGGTGCACCGACGCGCACGAGCTGGTGACGCTCGTCTCGGTCCCGCTCGGACTGAACAAGCCGCTCTTCAACGTCCGGCGCAGCGGGGCGAAGTTCTCCGGCAACACCGAGGTCGACCTGAGCCTCGCGGAGATCAACCCGGCGCTCGCGCGCGACATCGAGATCCTGCTGGCCGAGATCGCCAAGGAGCGCAAGGCGCTCGTGGCGAACGCGCCGCGGGTGGCGCGCCTGGCGGAGAAGATGGACCTGCTCCAGCAGCTCGACACCGAGCTGAAGGACCTGGTCAGCCGGCCGCTCGACGAGATCTCGCGGACCGATCTCGACGCGATCCTCGACCGGTACAAGGACGCGGTCGGCGCGGAGACGCGGGCGGCGATGGAGCAGCTCGTCGACGACCTGAAGAAGAGCGTCAGCGATCTCGAGGACGAGCTCGCGCGGCTGATGGACGAGTTCGGCGCGCAGGCGGACGAGGTGGCGGACCTGGCGACGCAGGACGCGCGCGCCGAGGGGTGGAACCCGGACGACGCGGGGGCGTACGCGCTCGGCGAGAGCGCGGTGCCGTGGGTCGAGGTGCCGGACATCTCGGCAGTGGACGGGGCGTTCGACGAGGGGAGGGACCCGTACGCGGCGTACGCGGATGGCGTGATCGCGGCGCTGGAGGCGGACGTGAGCGGCCGGGTGGTGGTCCTTCGGGCGGACTTCGTGGCGAACGTGAGGGCGTGGCGGGCGAACAGCGCGGCGCTGGAGATCGCGCTGCGCGACCGGATGGGGGTGTCGCTGGCGGAGACGAACGCGTTCCTGAAGGCGCAGAACCGGATCACCGGGTTCGTGCGGCGGTTCATGGATGCGTCGGACTGGTTTGAGGACTCGCCCGTGCCGGCGGACCTGCGGGCGCAGGTGGACAGGGTGCTGAAGCCGAGGTTCGACGCGCTGGCGGACCAGATGAAGGACAGCCTGAACCAGTGGAGGGGGGACGGGCTCGACCTGGAGCAGACGCAGCTCTACCAGACGATCAGCGCGTTCGCGGGGGCGATGTCGACGGTGGGCGAGGGCTTCGAGGCGTACGCGGAGGTGATGCAGACGCTGGTGCACGCGACGACGCGCATCGGAGTCGGCTTCGTGCCGGTGGTGGGGCCGGCGCTCGACCTGTGCGAGGCCGTGACGGGGAAGGCGTGGTGCTTGCCGTCGGGAGAGGAGCTGAGCGACGAGGAGCGGATCTTCTCGGGACTGGGCTTCGGGCTCGGGGCGGTCGGGCCGATGTGGCGGGTGGTCAAGACCAGCGGGGGGCTCAGGCCGTCCGCGATCCGGGTGGCCGGGGAGATCGCCGAGATCGAGGAGGCGTTCGCCAAGATCGTGAAGACGAACCGCGTCCGGGGGTACAAGAACCTCCGCGGGGCGGTCACGAAGCGCAAGAAGGTGGACATCTTCGAGAAGAAGGCAGCGAAGTTCCTGGTGGACGATGGCCGATCGCTCATCGGGGTCGGCGACGACGCCGTGCGCGAAGTGGTCGGCATTCCGAAGCACTCAAGCCCCGGTGGTAGCGAGGGGATGGCGCCCGACTTCGTGTCGATCTCCAAGGGGCACCAGCTAATCGTGAGCGAGGCAAAGGGCGGGATGATCGAGGTCGACACGGTGCGCAAGCAGCTCACGAACGCGATGAAGGCGCTGAAGGACAAGGGCCTCGATGGAGACGTGGCCCGGGTCGAGCTCATCATGGAGCAGGGGGCGGAGTTCAAGCCGACGAAGTTCACCGTCAAGGATGGCTACCTGTTCGATTGGGACGCTGGCGAGACCGTTACCATCGAGGGATTCGACAAACCCATCATGGTGATCCGACTATGAGCTATTCAGGACCTCAATTCTTCGCCTGGTGCGACGAGCCAGAACGGATCGATGCGCTCGCAGCGGCACTGTCCGCGCTGGTCATCCCAGGGGCTCTCACCAGCCTCATGATGAGCGCGACCATCTCGTGCGAGGCGCGCTCCATCGACGAGGTGCTCGCCATGGTGCGCACCCACTTCGGAGGTTTGAAGAGCGCCCACATCCTGTCCGGCATGAGGCTGAACCCTTCCGAGCGCGACATGATTTTCAGCCTCGCGTGCTACCCGGAGGAAAGCGAACGTCGCCGTCCTTTCGGCCCGCTCGGGCTGAAGGCGGGCGAACGCAAGTGGGATTTTTACCCCTATGAAATCGCCGTGAGCAGAGGCCCCCGCTCCGTGGAGGCCGAGGCCGCGGCCGCCTGCCACCTGGTCCAGGGCGACGTCGAGGACCTCCTGCTGCGCCTCTGCGCGCCGGACGCCAGCGGGCGCGTGCCGACCGGCGCGTGCACGGACAAGGAGGACTGGATCGCCCCGGTCGAGATGTGCGCGACCTACAACGCGAACGCCGCGGAGCTCGCGCGCGACCTCGCCCTCTCGTGGGTGAGCCTCCACGACAAGGAGAGCGCCTCGCGCATCGCGGGCAACTCGCTGGAGGCGCTCCGCGCGCGGGTGGACGCCGCGCCGCGCGGCGCGCGCGTGCCCATGAAAAGCACAAGCGAGCTCACGGGCTCGCTCTCGCGAGAGACCGTGCTCAAGGCGCTCGCGACGCCGCCGGCCACCCTGCTCGAAGCGCTCGATGCCGCGGCGGTGCCCGACGACGCGTGGCGCGTGGCCGAGCCAAAAGCGCGCGAGCTCCTGGAGCTACGCCGCCAGCTCGACGACGAAGCCGCGGGGGAGGTCCCACCCGCCTTTTGGGTAGACATCACGACGCGCGAGCACACGCGCTTCCTGGAAGAGCACGCCCCCTTCCACGTTCGCCGCCTCCCGAGCGGCGGCGTGGTGCTGGCCACGCACCCCTACCGCACGCTCTGGCCGCTCTGGGCCGACGCGCTCTTCGTGCTCGGCCTCCTGTCCTGACGCAGGCTACCTCATGAGGATGATCGAACGATGAGAGAAGGGCCGTTTTTCTTCGCCTGGTGTGACGAGGCACAGAGGGTCGATGCGTTCGGCGCGGCGCTTTCGGCCCTCATCAAGGAGCCACAGTACAGTATGCGCGCGATCATGGACCGCGATACGGAATGCAACACGACCTCCGTGGACGAGGTGGTCGCGATGCTCCGCGCCCACTTCGGGCGCACCGACGCGGAAACCTATTTCGTCGCATCGTTGAGTTACGAACACTTCGTCCATTGCATCCTTCGCTGCTTCACCGACAGGAGCGAGCGTCTCAAGCCGATGGGTCCCATGCACATGCACGCCCGCCAGATCGAGGCCTTTTCCCCCATGCACATGGACCTCGCCCTGGGGAGGGGCCCGCGCTCCGTGCAGGCCGAGGCCGTGCTCGCGTGGCACATGGCGCTGGAAGACATCGAGGACGTCCTGCTCCGCCTCTGCGCGCCGGACGCGAGCGGGCGCGTCCCGACCGGCGGCTGCACGACGGCGCGGACCTGGCTCGCGCCGGTCGCCCTGTGCGCGACGTACAACGCGGACGCCCGCGACATCGCGCGCGATCTCGCCCTCTCGTGGCTCTGCCTCCACGACAAGGACAGGGTGTCGCGCACCGCGGGGCTGTCGCTGGAAGCGCTCCACGCGCGGGTGGAAGCCGCGCCGCCTGGGGCGTGCGTTGCGCTGAGACATAGCACCGGGCACTCGAGCTCGCTCTCCCGTGCAGCCGTCCTCAAGGCGCTGGAAACTCCGCCTTCCGCCTTGCTCGAGGCGCTCGAAGCAGCGGCGGAGAAGCCCGATGGCGCGTGGCGCGCCGCAGAGCCGCGCGCGCGCGAGATCTACGAGCGGACGCTCCCGTTCAGGGGGCGCGACGAGCAGGGCACGGAGACGGGCAACGGCTCGCCCCTCTCGCAGGTCGAGATCACCCTCGACCACTTCGAGTTCCTGGTCGACCACGCCCGGTTCTACGTCCGGCGCCTGCCGAGCGGCGGCGTGGTGCTGGCGACCCACCCCTACCGCACGCTCTGGCCGCTCTGGTCCGACGCGCTCTTCGCGCTCGGCCTGATGTCCTGACGCAGGGCGCACGCCTTCACGGCGCCATCGGCGCTCGTCCCGGTCCCGTCGCTCGTCCGAGGCACGCCCGTGCTCCCCGCGGCCATGGCGGTCCATGACGCGCGAGCTCGGCCACGTCGCGGGCGTAGGACAGCTCGGCCGCGGCGAGGTCCTCCGCGCGTCGCCCCCCGACCGCGCGCTACGGCAGCGTCGTGTCCGTCACGGTGAGGCAATGATTCGTCAGCTCCACGCCGTCGCGTTTGTACACCACGCCGGTCGCCACATCGGTCATCGCGCCAAGGCCGAGCTCTCCGTAATCAACATCGAGCTGAGCATCATAATGCCCAGCATTGTTGCGCTCGGTTGAAACGTCGGTGCTGAACGTGACGCTCGTGAACAGGTTCTTCAAGTAGAAGGTCGCCGTGTCCGGCGCCGGCACGTTGGCCCATTCGAGGCGGACCGTGGTGCCATAGTTGACCAGTACAGCGTCTTCGGACAAAACGTCCCCCCCGAGGCCACGTGGAGCGGTTCGCTTGAAGCCGATGGCTCGAGAGATCTTGTTGTCGGGCCAGCTGGCCAGCAAGAAGAAGCTCGTCGAGTAGCGCTCCTCGCAGCCGAAGCCCACCTCCTCGGCGGACAGCGTAACCGACCAGTAGGTGCGGTCCGCCTCGTCGCGCACGAGATCCCAGCCTCTGAGCGTGCCAGCGCGCATGTCCCATGCGACGAACACAATGCGCTCGATCCGCGGCCACGCGGGCGCCTGCACCAGCCGCCCGCCCGCAGGCCAGTAGACCTCGGGGAGCCAGACGTCGTCCTCGCACCAGAGACCACGATCAAGGCTCGAAGCCACGTTGTAATCGTCGCTGCTGTGTCCGGCGCGCGCGAGCAGCTCCGCGACGTCCGGGGGGTCGTCGCCGCACGAGAGCGCCGCGAGCGCGACCATCGCGAGACCAACGAGCTTCGATCGCTTCATCCGTTCCTCCTCGGCTCCCTGGGGAAAGGTGCCCACGTCGATGGCCAGCCCATGGTCGCCCGCAGCGGCAAGGACGCTGGGGCTCGCCCCAGGCCCACGTCGCGGGCGCCGGACAGCTCGGCCGCGGCGAGGTCCTCCGCCCGCCGAAGCCCGACCGCGCGCTACGGGAGTGAGGTCGCTAGCACGGTAAGGCACTGGTTCATCACCTCCGCGCCGTCGCTCTTGTACGCCACGCCGGCCACCACATCGGTCATCGCGCCAAGGCCGAGCTCTCCGTAATCGACCTCGAGCGCGGCGTAATAGTCCGGAGAACCGTCCAAATCGCGTTCGGTTGGAACGTCGGTGCTGAACGTGGCGCCCGTGAACAGGTTCTGCAGGTAGAAGGTCGCCTTGTCCGGCCCCGGCACGTTGGCCATGTCGCTGTCGATCCAGGTCGAGTGCTCGACCAGCACACCGTCATCGGATCGAATGGCGTCGGAGAAGGCGCCACGCTCGGCTCGCTGGAAGCCGACGGGCACAGAGACGTTGTTTTCCGGCCAGCTGGTCAGAAAGAAGAAGCCCGTCGTGAAGCGCTCGTCGCAGCCGAAGCCCACCTCCTCGGCGGACAGCGCCGCCGACCAGGTGTGGCGATCCGCCGCGTTCTGCACGAGATCCCAGCCTCTGAACGTGCCAGCGGGCATGTCCCATGCAACGAACACCATGCGCTCGATCCGCGGCCGCCCGAGCGGGTCCGAGTAGATCTCGGGGAACCAGACGTCGTCCTTGCACACGAGCTCACGGATCCCAGGGGTCGAAGCCGAGATGTCATCGGCCCAGCTGTGACCGGCGCGCGCGAGCAGCTCCGGGACGTCGACGGGCGCGACCTCCACGGGGGAGTTGTCGCCCCCGTCGCCGCCGCAGGAGACCGCCGCGAGCGCGACCATCGCGAGACCAACGAGCGCCGACCGATTCATCCGTTCCTCCTCGGCTCACTGGGGAAAGCCGGCCACGCCGAGGGCCAGCCCATCGTCGCCCGCGGACCCAGGGACGCTCGGGTTCGCCCCAAGCCCGCCCTTGCCGCCCGTTCCCACCATGAACTCAACGCCCGTCACCCCCGGGAGCGATGCGCCCACCACGGCGATGGCGATCGAGGGCCCGCCCTGCCCTCCGCCGCCGTGCCCGCCGTTGCCCCCTTTGCCGCCGTCGCCGCCGGAGCACCCGAAGGGCGAACCGCCGAAGCCCTGCCCGCCGGGCGCACCGAGCCCAGGCGCACCGCCGATCTGGAAGAGGCCGCCATGGCCGCCGTCGCCGCCTCGCGCGGCTTCGATCTCGGTGCCGTGGAGGTCCACGCGCGCGTTCAGGATCAAGAGGCCGATGCTCGCGCCCCCATGGCCGCCGCCGCGGCCGCCGTGCCCGCCGCAGCCGCCCGAGCCGCCGGAGCCGCCGCCCGCGCCGCCGGCCTTGCGCGGGGTGCCGCAGAACATCGCGCCGGCCCGCGTGCCACCCCCGCCGCCGCCCCCCTGCCCGGGGAGCCCGTCGCCGCCGTCGCCGCCGTTCACCCCGCGGTAGAGCCCTTGCGCGTCGAACGCGCCCAGGCCTCGCGCGCCCAGCCCGTTCGCGCCGTCGAGCCCGTTCGCGCCGGTGCGCCCGTTCAAGCAATCGTCGGTGCGGCTGGCGCCTTGGCCACCGAGGCCGAAGCCGCTGGGGTTCGGGATCGGCATCAGCTCGCCGTCGCCGCCGGGCGCTCCGTGGTCGATCGTTCCATCACCGCCCCATCCGCCGATCGAGTCCCCTTGCTCACAGGCGCTCTGCACCGGGTCGGCGCCGGACACGAAGTCGCCGGTACACGCGTCCTGCCCGAACCGGCCGTGGCGCCCCGTCCAGGCCGGCGTCTGCTTCAGCTCGCCCGGCGCGCCGTCGTGGCCCCGCGCGCCGTCGCCCGCGACAAGCTCACCGCGGTGCAAGGTGACCCCGGCGCCCTCCAGCACGATCGCCGCGATCGAGGAGCCGCCCGGCGTCGTGGCCGGCGCCGACTGTGCCACCAGATCGAAGACCGTTGTCATGGCGCCGGCTTCGAACGCAAGCGGGATCTCGTCCGGCCCGGGCTCGATCACGGTGTTGCTCCCGCCACCGTTGTGGATCCACTTCCGCTTGCACGCGAACCCGCCCCAGATCTCCAGGGTCCCGCGGACGCGCACGGCCTCGGGGAAGCGTTCGCCACAGGCATGGATCCTCGGACGCCGCTCGGGCTTCTCGGCCAAGAGCTCGATGGCCCGCGCGATCGTCTGGACGGGTTTTTCGCTCGTCCCCGGCTGCCCATCGTCGCCCATGCTCGAGCTGACGAAGACGCCGCACGCGTCCGTCGCCTCAAGGCCCTCCTGGGGTTCGTTGGGACAAGGCGGTTCCTCGACGGGCGGCGGCGGCTCACAGCGCAGGCGAGGCCCGCAGGGGACCTCGGCACACCCGGCGCCGAGGACGCAGGAGGCCAGGATCAGGACCACGACCTCCGCGAAGGCAGCGCGCCGCGAGCGTGTGCGCTGGATGGATCGCTGCATCGAGGTCACTTCACCACACCCCGCTGAACCAGATGCCGGCCTGATCGCCGTTGATCATCGGCACCACACGCACAGGACGCCGGCTCCGATCGACGCCATCGTAGATGAACGCGCCGATCGTCGCGGCGGCGACGACACCCGCGCCGATGAAGAAGCCTGTCGCGACGTCCCGGGCAATCTCGTGCGCATCATAGAAATCGTTGATCTCAGCGCATGTCACGGCGTGCTTGGACGAAGGCGACGCGCAGATCCAGGAGCTGTCGTCGTTGTTCCGCCGGAGCACAGCGGCGCGCCGCTCTGCCTCTTCGCCGTACTGCGCCGCGAGACCCGAGGCGACGAGGCCCCCGGTGAGCGCGAGCGCGGTGGCGCCGATCCCGCCGATCCGCGCCGCGCCCGCCATCCCGTCGAACGGCCCAGGCGGATCCGGTCGGGTCAGGGGCTTGGCCCGGGGCCTGGCCACGGCCTTCCTGGGGGTCGCGGGCTGGGTCGAGGCGCGAGCGGGCGCCGGCGCCTCCTTGGGCCTCTCGACGAACCGGAGCACGACCTGGACTGCCTTCCCCTTCTCCACCTGGATGGTTTGCTCGGCATCGAGGAAGCCGGGGAGCGTGGCCTTGATCGTGTGCGCGCCAGGCTCGACGTACACATAGCCGGTCGTCGACGCGTCCCTGTCCCGGACCTCCGCGCCGATCGTGATCAGCGCGCCCTGATGGCTCAAGTCGAAGTCGATCTGGCCCACCTCGCGCCGGGCTCTCTCGAGGCCGTCCGTGTAACGGCGCCGCTCGGCGGCCGTTCCCGCGCCCGGATCCTTGAGGCATCTGTCGATGGCCATGGCGGCGTCGACATGCCGCCGGAGGGCGAGCAGCGCCATTCCCCATTCGCAGCGGACCCTACCGCCTACGCCGAGCCTGTACGCGAGGTAATAGGCCTCTTCCGCCCGCTCCCATCTTCCCTGGTTGCGGGCGATGTCTCCCACGCGGATCAGCGCCTGGACATCGACGCCAGGCTTGCCCCCCGCCGCCACCGAAGGCCCGACGTCGTCGAGCCGAGGTGGGTCGGCACGGCCTGGCTCAGCGACAGCCAGGCTTGCAGCAAGAAACAACAGCGCCGCCACGCAAGATGGCGTGATCCGAGCCTGCGACAAGCACTCTCGTAGGATGCACAACCGCATGGCATGCATCGCGCTATCGAGGGGGAGCCGCCGCCGTGCTGGCTTGCCCAGCGCGGCGTCGTTTCATTTGTCACCCATAGCATCCTCTCGTGGCACGGCAGTCAAGCGCCCGTCTCGTCCGTCGCGCGCCGCTTTTCCCGAGAGATCTTTCCGAACGAGCGTCCGGAATTCTCAGCACGATTGACGAAATCGACCGTGATGAACTCGTCTCCGAGATCAACCGCCAGGGCGAGGCCTTCGCGCACAGGCCGCACCGCATCGCCGATGCTGAGCAGCTCGGCCGCGGCGAGGTCTCTGCGACCTCGCGACGACCTGGGTATCGACGCTCCTCGGAAACCGCGCACGGGCGCCGAACACGACCGGACCGAGCCAGGCAGCCGAGAGTAGGCGCAGCGCTCTGCGCGACCAGGTGCCCTGCTGAAGCAGGGCGACAAGGAGCAACGACGCGATGCGTCCGCCTCCGGCCGCCTCACGGCCGAAGGTTTCATTCGGCCGGACCCCCCCTCGCCCGAGGGCATGTGCAGCCCGCGGGCGCCGCCGGGCGTCCAGCTGGGCAAACACGACCGCTCAACAGTACCAGGGCAGGCCGTCGAGGCTCAGACGCGATCTCCAGCACCGAGCGGCCCCGTCGAGATACAACGACGGCACCGCGGGTACTCCACACGAATCGTGTGGGAACGCACTCAGCCAGGTGCGTACAAGGATTGAAGAACGATGCGTCGAGTGAGAGGCAGTGCGAAGGGGGGGACTTGAACCCCCACGGTGTTACCCGCTAGCACCTCAAGCTAGTGCGTCTGCCAATTCCGCCACCTTCGCGAGTGCGTTGCGGGACGGAACCTACCCAGCTGGCCAGGGAAGTCAAGCTAATCCTCTCGGAGCCGTCCCGCGGCGCGGTTCTCGCGCCGCCCAGCGCAGCGTGCCGGCCGAGCGGCGTCGGCGGCGGCGGCCATCCCTCGGTGCGCGGCGCGACCCGAGATGCGACCCGAGGCGCGCCCCTCAGCGGACGAGCGCCTCGACGATCTCGCGGATCTCGAACGGCTTGCGCACCCAGGACACGCCGGAGTTCGAAGGGAGGGGAGCGGCGACGGCGCTGCCGGACATCACCACGAGCCGCGCGTCGGGGTTGGCCCTGCGCACGGCGGAGACGGTGCCGAGGACGTCCTGCTCGATCGGCGAGATGTCGAGCAACGCCGCCTGGAACGGACCGGACGCGAGCGCGCCCGGCAGCTCGAGCGCGCTCTGCACGCTGACGATGCTCGCGCCGCGCGCGGTGAGCGCCGTGTCGAGCAGATCCACCACCGCGTCGTCGTCCTCGACCACCAGGATCCTCACGCCGTCGAGGACCGCCCCCGGCAGCAGCGACGTCCTGCTCCGCGGCACGGGCGGCGCCTCCTCGGCCTCTCCGCCGCCGGACGGGCGGTCGGCAGGCGCGAAGCCCTCGATGGGCCAGCGCAGCTCGAAGCGGGCGCCCTCCTCCGACGGGGCGAGCGTGAGCGCGCCGCCGGCGGCGCTGGCCAGCGCCGCAGAGTGACGGAGACCGATGCCCGCCCCGCCCGGACGCGTCGAGACGCCGGAGCTCAGCAGCGTCGCGCGGCGCGACAGCGGCACCCCGGGCCCCTGATCGGCCACGCCGACGATCACCGCAGCACCGTCGAGCCTGGCATCCACGCGCACAGCAGAGCCGCGGGGCGAGAGCGCGACGGCGTTGAGCAGCAGGTTCGTCAAGATCTGCACCACCGCGGCGCCGTTGCTCACGCAGGTCCGCGCGACGGCGGGATCGATCGCCGCGCGGAGCGCGATCGCCGAGCGGCGCGCCTCGGAATCGAGCCCGGTCACCGCATCGTCGACGACATCGGCGAGCAGGCGCGTCGGCTCGCCCAGCGCCGTCGGCGCGACCTCGCCGGCCGGACGCCCCTCGGCGTCGGCGCTGATGGCTCGCCGGATCAGGCGGCGAGCGTCACGCGCCCGCGACACGGCGACGCCAAGCGCACGGCTCAGCTCGGGGCCTTGCTCGCCCTGGGCCCGCTCGACGCAACCCACGATGACCGTGAGCGCATTCGAGACCTCGTGCAGCGCGACCGCGAGCTCGTGCGCGGACGGTAGGGACGTCGCGCTCGCGCGCTCCTCCTCGGTACGCTGTCCCGGATCGCCGCGCAGAGGTGGCGCGAAGGTCAGGCCATCGTCTGTTGAAGGCTCCGATATCCCATCGCGCGTCGGCTGCGCCACGGGCGTTAGCCTATCTCGCTCCGCGCTGAGCTGGTACCGCCCTTTTTCGCTCCGACTTCACCGAGACGTCGACGGGGGGAGCAGCAGGACGTAGGAGCCGTCGGGCGCCGACCGGGTCTCGCCGACCTGGATGACCCCCGTGAGCGTCCCCTGCGCGGCCTTGCTCTCGACCGGAAGCCAGGCCACGACCGCGGCGTCGCCGAGCTCGGCGCCCGACGCGTCGCGGACGACGCCCTGGAGCACGGCCGGATACGGCATGGCGAGCTCGAGGTCGGTGACCGCAGCGTCCGTCGCAGGGACCACGAGGCGCGGCCGGACGAGCCACGGGTAGGCAGAGCCCGGCGTCGGCCGGACCGAGAAGTCGAACTCCCCGGGGTCGGCGCGGATGGAGAACGCGCCGTCGCGCAGGACCCCGGACGCCTGCCGGGGCAGCAGCGGCTCGGGCGTCAGCACCTGATGGAGGTAGGTCGTGCCCTCGCCGAGGGAGGGGACCGCGAACACGCTCGCGCCATCCATCAACTCGCCCTTGGGCCCCTGGACGCGGCCGCGCAGCGTCCCGGCCTCCGGGAGGACGACCGACTGGCCGCAGTAGCAGTCGTCGCCGGCGGCGAACTTGAGCGGCTGCCTGGCTTTCGCCTTGGTTGTGTCGTTGATCGGCTGCGCGAAGACGACGTACTCGCCGGGCGGGAGGTCGGCCCGGAAGAGGCCGTTCGCGTCCGTCTCGGTGTCCAGCTTGTAGGCGGCGGTCGGGGCCTGGTCGATGTTCGCGCTCTGGATGCGGACGGCCGAGGGCACCGGGTTGTCCATCGTGTCGAGCGTCCGGCCCTCCACGCGGCGCGCCGCCGCGTCGAGCTGGAGCAGCGAGAGGGCCAGGTTCGCCGTGGACCCATGGAGCGCTACCTCCTCGAGCCCCCAGTAAACCGTCGGCCGCGGCTCGCCGTCCCTGGGACGCAGGCGAATGCGCGGGATCTCGTCCCTGTCGGGCCAGTAGAACTTCACGCTGAACTCGACCCGCGATGCGGTCCCCGGCGGGCCCGACTCGCCCTGATGGAGGATGCCGACCTGCGAGATGACGCTGCCGGTCAGCGGCTCGACGAGATCGAGCTTCCACCCGTCGACGCGCACGCCCGCCGGCACCTGCAGGCTGCCTTGGAGCACGGCGGGAGCCTCGGCGTTGATGCCGAGCGTCCATTGCTCAGGGACCAGCTGGTTCGGCAGGAAGATCGGCGGGGGGACGTCGCGGCAGCCGCTGCGCGCCTGCGGGACCAGGTAGAGATGGTAGCTGCCGGCAGGGATCGCGAGCTGGAACCTCTGGCTGTCGCCGTTCGGCTCCGAGAGCGCCGAGTAGCTCTGCGTGGGCAGGCCCGGGACGGGCGCGATGCGCCGGAACTCGGCCTTCACCGGGAACTGCCCGCCGGTGGTGAGGCCGTCGCAGTAGGAGCCGCCCAGGCGCAGCGTGACCTCCACGCGCGCAGGCGGGGGGAGCCCGAGATCGAGGGAATGCACCTGTCCGCCGGGAGCGTCAGGTGAAAAGCGGCTGCCCACGTCGACGTCGAGGAGATGGGAGACCTCCGCGCCCACCTCGCGCGAGGCGCGCGGCCGGATCTCCAGGATGAGCCCATCCAGGCGCGCGCTGGTCGAGACGCACGCGCGCTGCCCGCTGACATCCGCGCAGGTCGCCCCCGGACCACACTCGGCCGACAAGTCGCAGGCGTTCGTGGGGCCGGACTCCATGGACTCGAGGGGAATGCTGCAAGCCACCGAGGCCGGTAGGCAGGCGAGCAGCAAGGCACGCACGGCGGGTCGCGCGCTCACAGCGGCCTCCTCGCCGAGAGCGCGACGCGCTCGGCGCAGAGCGCGCACCCACGCCGTCCCGGCGCGGTGAGGGAGCGCGACGGCTCCGCCGGGACGCCGGCGATCGGCAGCGGTCGAGCTGAGGAGAGCAACACGCGGTGCCCGAGCGGGTCCGCACCCGAGCAGGCGCAGGGAAAAATCACGCTAGAAAGAGAAGGCGATGTTCGTGCCAGCTCGCCGCCGGCGTTCCGGGCAGCGCGAAGCGCGCCTGCTGTCGGTTGAGCAGCGCGCAACCGGCGGCGGGGCTCTGACAGCGCTGTCGCGTTGAGGCGGACGCGCGGAGGTGGCCAGGCCGCAATCGTCGCAGCGGAGTGAAACGTGGGCGTGCACACGGGAGGCCTCGGGTGGATGGGGGGCAACACGGTCCGTGCCGGCGCCGCGGGGCGCGCGGTCCGGGGCAGGGAGCCTCGTCGCCGCTGGCGTCAGCGCGGCGGCAGCCTCGACGCCTACGTGCCTGCACGGAAGCGCGAGCTGCCCGTGTCGAGCCGCCGGAGCGAAGGCACCGTACCGGGCTGCCATCGCGCTTCGGCGTACTCCATCCGCGTGGCGAGGCGTACGAGATCGGCGATCTCCGGGTACGCCGCGCACGCCGCGGCGAGCCCCTCGGGCTCGGAGAGCGGGGCAGCCAGCTCCAGGCCGCGCTCCTTGAGGGTCGCGTGCACCGCGGTGGCGAGGTTGCCCGCGGCGAAGAGGCCGGCGCGACGCATGGCGGTGCGGGTCATCTTGACGGCCGCCTCGTAGGTCATCTTGCTGGCGCTGTCGCAGATCTCGCGGAGGCGACGCTCGGCGCGGGGGGGGATGAGCTGCCAGAGGTTCTGCTCGAGCCGCACCACAGCCGGGTTGCCGCGGCTGCTGTACGCGGTGTCCTCGAGCGGGCCGAAGGCGGCGACGATCGCGGAGAGGAGCGTGCGGAGCTCGTCCTCGGCGCAGGTGTTCACGAGGACATAGTCGGGCATGGCGCCGGCCAGGTGAGCGCCGAGCAGGTAACGCAGCTCGGGGGTGTCCTCGCGGATCTCGCCCCGCAGCAGCACGGCCGGCGGGTTGACCCGGATCACCTGGCCCTCGGGCGACGCCGGAGCAGGCGACGGCGCGCGCTGGTGGTAGAGCGCGGTGCGCAGGAGACCGAGGTGACCGGCCACGACACCGTAGAGCTCACCGAGCAGGGTCGGCGAGGTCGGCTGGACCCGCTCGGAGGCGACGAGCCCGGACTGGGCCGCGTCGCGGCGATAGAGCCCGGTCTCCCAGACGAGCGCGAGCGCCTCGTTGACCGGAGAGTCCAGGTCACGGAAGAGCAGGGCGCTCACGAGCTCCGGAGCGTCGCGCTGCGCGGCGAGGAGCGGCGGCGAGACGGCGCCCTCGCCGCGTCGGTCGGACGGCTCGTCGCCCTCGAAGGCGCGCAGCACGTGCTCGATGGCGCGGGCATAGGTCATGTTCTTGTCGGCGATCGCGGCCGCCTGGAGGCGCTCGAGGGTGCCCCGATCACCGAGCCGCAGGTGCGCCTGCATCCGGCGGACCGCCAGCGCCTCGCGCGAGCGATCGTCGCGCGGGGCGAAGCTCTCCATGAGCTGCTCGCCAGCCTCGTACGAGCCAGCGGCGAGCTCGCGGAAGAGCGCGGCCTCCTCGAAGCTCTCGGCCGCGGACGGCGGCCACGTGGTCAGGAGACGCGTCGCGGAGGAGGGCGGCTGGAGCGACGGCGGGGCGGAGACCGGCGGCGCAGCGTGCTGCGCGCCGATGCCGGCGCGGCCCGAGGCGGCGCCGCGGCGCGCACCGCTGCTCTCCGCAGCGCCGGGGGCCGGCGCCCGCGAGGCCGGCGGGGTGACCGCCGACCCATCGAGCAGCTCGTCGTCCGATAGCGCGGGAGAGCTGGCCCGGGACGCGTCGGCGGCGATCAGCGACTCGTCGAGCGGATCGTTGAGCTCGACAAGATCGATGTGCGGGTTGCCGGAAGCCGGCGCGCTGCCGCTCGACGGCGCGCGGCTGCTCGACGGCGCGACGCCGCTCGACGGCGCGATGTCGCTCGACGGCGCGCGGCTGCTCGACGGCGCACGGCTGCTCGACGGCGCGACGCCGCCGGCCGCCGGGGAGAGGCCGGGCGGCGCCTCGGGTGCCACCGGGGCAGGCTCCGCGGCGACGACCCGGATCAGCGTGGCGTGAGGCACCTCCTCGGGCGGCAAGGTCGCCCGCTCGCTGGCCAGCTCGGCGTTCAGCTCGGCGATCTTCAGCCCCAGCGAACGATCCGAGCCCGCCAGCACCGTGGCCTGCGAGAGGATCTGCGCTGCGCGCTCCGGATCGCTCGCCGAGTGCAGGCGCGCGAGCTGCATCAGCGCGCGCGCGCGGTCGATCCCCGAGCTCTGCGCGACGAGCTCTTCGAGGGCCTTGCGGGCGGCCTCGGGCTCGCCCCGGGCCGCCGTGAGCTCCAGCTGGCGCCGCAGCGCCAGCGCGCGCGTCTCCGGCTCCGCCGCGGCCTCCTCGAGGAGCCGCGCGGCCGCCTCGAGCTCGCCGGCGTTCTGAGCGGTCTCGGCGGCGGCGAGCGCGACGCGGCCGCGCGCGCGCATGCCCTGGAGCTCGCCGCCGAGCGCGCGCTCGAACAGCGGAAGGGCGGCGGAGAAGTTCCGCTTCAGCGCCAGACGCTCCGCCATGCCGAGCGCGACCAGCGTGCTCGGGCCGACCTCGGCGTGGCGCCGGGTCAGCTCGCGCATGCCCGCGCCGTGGCCCTGGATGACGTCGAGCGTCTCGGCCAGCAGAAATGCGTGAAGGTCGACGTGCGCCGGGCGCAGGCGCGGCGCGATGCGCCCGAGCTCCTCCACCGCGGCCTGCGCGTCGCGCGGCGTCCCGGTCCCGCGCAGGCGATACTCGATGCGGCGCGCCTCGAGGACGGCGTCGGGAGAGTCCGGGGCGAGCTTCACGGCCCGGCGGGCGCGCTCGAGGGCCGTGGCGTCGTCGCCGAGCATCGAGGTGGCGCGCGCCGCCTCGACGAGCAGCTGCGCGCGCCGCTCGGGGGCGTCGCGCGACGCGCTGGCGAGCTGATCGAGCGCCGCGGCGAGCGCGTGACCGTCCCCCTCCCGGCGGGCGATCTCGACGCGGAGCTCGATCACGGCCTCGCGCGGGGCGATGCGAGCGACGCTCTCCAGGGTGTCCTTCGCGGACTCGATATCCCCGCCGCCGAGGTAGCTGCTGCACGCGCGGAGGTTGTACTCGGCCCGCTCGTCGGTGGTGGTCGCGAGATCGCCCAGCCTGCACCAGAGCGGGGCGGCGCGGAGCGGCGTCCCGAGCCGCTCGTAGATGTCCGCGAGGAACCGGAGCGCGCTCACGTCGTCCGGCGACGCCGCGAGCAAGGACTCCAGCTCGCCGCACGCCTCGTCGAGGAGGCCGAGGCGCTGCTCGAGCAGGGCGGCGCGCCGGAGCCGCAGCGCTCGCCGCGTGTCCGGCAGCGGAGCCGCCTCGATGCGGCGCGCGAGGAGGGCGGCGACGGCGGCGTGATCGCCGCGGTCGCTCGCGTCCTGCTCGACGACCTCGAGGGCGTGCATGTCGGTGAGGTCCAGCCGGGCGATCGTCTCGTAGAGCGCCACCACGGTGCCGCGATCGCCGAGCTCCTGGGCCAGCGGCGCGAGCTCGCGCAGCACGAGCAGCCGCTCCTCGTCGCTGGCGGCGGCGCCCTGGAGGCGCGTGAGCACGTCGAAGAGCTGCCGGTGATCGTCGCTGCGCCGGGCGAGCCGGATGAGCTCGTCGAGGTGCGCCTTGTCGAACGGCGTCTTCTGCGCGGCCTCCAGGAGGAGCTCCAGCGCGGCGTGGAGATCGCCGCCGGCGGCGAGGATGCCGGCGAGCTCGCGCGTCATCTCGAGGCGGACGGCGCCCGTGACGTCCACGCGCGCGAGCTCGGCCTCGAGGAGCGCCTGGAGATCGCCGCCGCGATCTTCGGCCGCGTACAGCCGCCGGAGCCGGGTGACGACCTCGACGCGCGTCTCGCCCTGGAGCTGGCCGCCGGCGAGCGCCCGCTCCAGGGCGACCGTGGCCTCCGCGCGCTTTCCCTCGCGCTCGTGCTTGTCGGCGAGGTGCAGCAGCGCCTCGAGGCGCCGCGCGACGGGCAGGGCGTCGTCCAGAGACCGCTTCAGCGCCTCGTCGCCGGTGGCCTCGACCGCCGCCTCCGCCTCGTAGGCGAGCGCGTCGTCCTCGGGCGCGCGCCGGGCCGCCTCCACGAGCAGCGCCGCCGCGACCGGCGGCACGCTCAGCGCGTCGGCGAGCTTGCTCGCCCACCGGAGCAGGGCAGGACCGACGCTCGAGTGCGGCCTCATCGCGGCGGCGTACACCGCCGCGATGAGGTGCGACGCCGGCTCGGTCTGCTGCGCGAGCTCGCCGACGATGTCGAGCAGCGTCTGGAACTCGTCGATGTCGCCGTCGGCGAGCATCGCGCGCTCGATCGCGGCGAGCGCGAGCGCGGGCGCGTCGAGGACCTCGACGGCGATGCGCGCCATCGCGAGCCCCGCGCGAGCCCCCTCGGGCCCCTCGAGCTTCGCGGTGCTGGCCTTGACCGCGCGGTCGAAGCGGATGGCCTCGACCTCCGGCTGCCCGGTGCACGCGACGAGATCGCGGATGGCCGCGCCGACGTCCTCGACGATCGCCGGATCCGGGCGCACGACCATCGCGCGGAGCAGGATGTCGAGGCGCAGCCGGAGGCCCTCCTCCGTGCGGCCGGTGAGGGCCGCGGCGCGCTTCAGCCAGGCGTTGCGCGACGCCGGATCGGCGGTCGCCGCCACCCGCTCGAGCGCGCGCACGGCCTCCGAGGGCTCGCCGGCGTGCTCGGCCAGCCGCGCGAGCAGCACGTACGAGGTGCCCTCGGTGGGCACCGCCTCGAAGCTGGCCACCGCGTGCGAGAGCGCGAGCTCGAAGGCGCCGCGCCGCTCCAGCTGCCGCGCCGCGCGGTAATGGGCCGCGCGGCGGCCGTAGCAGCCCAGGGCCGCGTCGGCGAGCAGCCGGTAGGTCTTGTCAAGGACGGCGACGCCGTCGTCGGCGTCGGCCGATTTCTCGACGAGCGCGACGGCGTCGGCGCGGAGGGGATCGAGCTCGATCGCGCTCGCCGCCGTGGCCAGCGCCCGCTCGGGCAAGCCATGCTCGTGCGCGAGGTTGGCGGCCTCGATCAGCAGGTTGGCGCGCCGGCGTCGCTCGGGTCCGACGTCGCCCGACCACCTGCTCTCCGCCGCTGCGGGCTGCGCTTCCGCTTCGCCCCGCGCCTCGGCGGCGCGGGCGACGATCGCGTCGATCGCGGCCTCGACACCCGCGAACTCGCACATGTCCCGCGCGTAGCGCTCGGCCCCGCTGCTCGGCGCCACCTCGCTCGCCCGGAAGAACGCCGCCTCGGCGCCGCGATGATCCTCCGCCAGGTCCCAGAGCAGGCTCCCGAGCTCGCGCCACGCGGCCGCCGCCTCCTCCGCGGCGTCGCCGCCCTGGGCGGTGAACGCCCGGGCCTTCGCCTCGACCAGCGCGATGGCGCCGTCGGAGCTCAGCCCCTTCGCGTCGAGCAGCGACGACTCGAGGCGCTGGACCCGCGCGAGGACCTCCTGGGGGTCGGCCACCGCCGCGGCGGCGCGCGCGAGCTCCTGCGCCGCGCCGTCGGGGTCGCCGCCGTCGAGGCGGCAGTCGGCGAGCATCAACATCAGCTCGGGGGCGTGCGGCGCCGTGATCTCGACGGCCAGCCACCGCTCGAGCACGGTCACGGCGAGGTGAGGATCGCCGGCGTGGCGCGCGAGCTCGAGCAGCCGCTCGCGCAGGAGCGGATTCTGAGGACCGAAGACGTCGAGCGAGCGCCTCGCGAGCGCCGTGCCGCGGGAGGGATCGAGGTCGTAGAGGGCGTGGAGCGCGCTCGCGAGCGGGGCCGCCATCTCGCCGAGCGGCTTGGGCTGCGCCAGGATCCACGCGAGCGCGTCCGAGAGCCGGGCCGCGTCGCCGGCGACCGCGGCGCGACGGATGAGCTCCGTGGTCGCCTGAGGGCACCCGGGCCGGAGCGCGAGCCAGCGCTGTGTCCACGCGAGCGCGAGCGGCAGCTCGCCCAGCGCCTCCAGCGCCCTGGCGAGGCCGTCGCAGAGCGCGCCGCGCGGGAACACCGTGGTGATCGAGCGCTCGATCGCGGCGACGACCGCGCGGTCGACCTCGAACGGAGCCGCCTCGCCCGCCTCCGCGGCGGCGGCGAGCTCCGCCGTGAAGATCGACGCGAGCGTGGCCGCGGCGCGCGTGCACGACGGATCGGCCTCGCAGGCGAGCGCCGCGATCTCGCGCGAGAGCGGCGCGGCGCGCACCCGCGCGTAGAGCGCCGCGGCGACCGCGAGCAGCACCGCGCGCAGCGCCGGCCAGACGGGCGCCGCGAGCTGCACGATCGCGTCGGCGCGCTCTCGCAGGCGCCCGGTCCGCGTGGCCAGCACGAGCGCGGCGCTGGCGGCGCCGCGGTGCCCCGGCGCCTCGCCGAGCAGCGGCGACACCTCGTCGAGCGCGCGGGCGTCCTGGCCTTGCCGCCGGGCGATCGCCGACAGGAGCAGCCGGGCGCGCACCAGCTCGACCCGCGTCAGCATGGGCACGCGCATCGCCTCGGACCTCGCGGAGCGCGCGCCCTCGGCCTCCGAGGACGGCGGCTGCGTCGCCTCGGCCAGCCGCGCGCGCAGCAGGGCGTCGAGCGCGGCGCCGCCCCCGGTCCGCCGGCTCAGCCGATCGAGCGCCAGGAGGCAGCCGCGGTCGGTCGGCAGCGCCCGCGAGAGCCCGACGAGCGCCTCCTCGTAGGCGGCGCGCTCGGTCGGGCGACCCCGGTAGATCACGACGAGCCGGCGGAGCGCGTCGATCCGCCCCTCGGCCGCGTCCGCGCCGCGGAGCGCTCGCTGCGCCGCGGCGAGCGCCTCGTCCTGCGCCTTGAGCCGCTCCGCGATCCGCTGGAGCCCCGCCGCGGAGCGCTCCGGGTCGCCGCCGACGTTCTTCAGCGTCTCGAACGCCCACTGCGCGAGGCCTGGGTCGCCGATCTTCTCCTCCGCGAGGCGGGCGAGCTCCGAGAGCGCGTCGATCCGCGCCGCCGCGTCCTCTCGCGCCCTCGCGTCCGAGCCCTCGCCGATGCGGATGAGCGCCTCGACGAGGGGCGCCATGTCGTGCAGGGTCGCCGCGTGCTCGCGCAGCGCGGAGCGCGCCGCCGCGCTGCTGGAGTCGCTCACCGCGGCCTCGATCCAGGCCTCCACGGCGCGGTCCGGGCTCGCGAGCGGGCCGGCATAGAGCCGCGCAAGCGCCGTGTACGCCTCGGCCCTCGGCCCCCCCACCCGCTGCTCGGACCGGATCTCGAGCCGCGCGGCCACGAGCTCGTAGAGCCCCGCCTGCTCGATCACCTCGTCGATCATGGGGGCTGCGTCGCCGTCGACCTCGCCGTCGAGGCCCGCGTCGAGCACGCAACCGGCCGCGCGCGCCCAGTCGCCCTCGCTCGTCGCGCCCTGGAGCCGGTGGCCGTGGACCGCCATCGCGCGCTGCAGCGCGGAGGGGGCAGAGGCCTCCCCCCCGGGCGCCCGCTCCGCGAGCGCTTCGGCGTGCGCCCGGAGCACCTCGTCGGCGGCGCCGTGCCGGCTGCGCACGAACAGCGCGGCGGCCATGGCCTTGGCGGCGGTGTCGTCGTGAGGGGCGATCTCGAAGGCGCGCAGGCGGTCCTCGAACGCCGCTTCCCGCTCCCGCGCGGCTTCGCGCCGCTTGGCCGCCTCCAGGTACGCCTTCGCCGCGACCGTGGGGAACACCTCCTCCGACGCCCAGGCGGCGATCGTGCCGAGCAGCTCGCTCGCCATCGCGTCGTCCGGGGCGAGCTCGCTCGCCTCTTCGAGCGCATCGACCGCGCCCGCGACGTCGCTGGCGCGCGCCAGGAGCACGGCGATCTTCACCAGCACCCGCGCCGTCGCGCCGGGCGGCTGCGCGTCATCGCGGAGGCCGCGCAGCGCCGCCGCGGCCAGGGCCGGCTCGCCCAGCCCCGCCAGCCAGCCGGCCAGCTCGCTCCTCATCGCGAGGTCGTCGCCCAGCGAGAGCGCTCGGCGCGCGAGCGCCGCCGCCTTGTCGAGCTCGACGCCGCGCGCGGCGAGGATCCTCGCGAGGGCGAGGGCCGCCTCGCGCTCCCCATGGGCGTCGCCGGCGGCGCGGCGGTCGTCCACGCGCGCGCGCCAGTAGGCTTCTTCAGCGCGCGGACCGCGGTGGCGCGACACCGGCGCGACGGATCGACTGCCCCCGATGACCAGCTGCCCCGCAGAGGCGGGCCCCGCTGGTTCCATCAGCTCCGGCGAATGCAGCGTCCTCCGCGCGCCCGACGCTGATGCTGCCCGTTCCGGAGGTGAAGAGCTCATTTCGGCGACCCGCTTCGGGTATTCTGAATCCGCTCAGCCTACCAGAACGACCGAGGTACAAGGCCAATCTTCCGGTGCGATCTCGCGCCTTACCGGAGCGTCACCGCGAACGGTAACACCGTGAGCGCCCTCTCTCCGGCCAGGAGCGGCGCCATCGCGGCAGCGAAGGTGCCCACCTCCGGCGCGACGCCGAGCCACTCGGGCAGCAGGGCCCCCGCCATCTCCTCCCGCGCGCGCTCCTTGAGCGCCGCGCGGTCCGGGGTCCGCGCGGCGTTCTCGCCGGCCTCGTCGCCGGTGGCCAGGAGCTCGAGCAGGCCTCCATCGTCCTGCTCGATCTCGACCGGCGCGTCCGCGGGCAGCTTCGCGAGCTCGCGCGCGAGCGCTACCGCCCGCTCCAGCCCGCCTAGCTCATCGACGAGCGAGCGCCCCTGGGCCTCGACCCCGCCGAAGATCCGCCCCTCCGCGGACGGCGCGATCGTCTCCAGCGGGAGGTTCCGCCCCGCCGTGATGCGCCTCAGGAACAGGTCGTAAACCGCCTCCATGGAGGCGAGCACGCGGGCGCGGGTGGGCTCGTCCCAGGGCGTGAGCGCCGACATGTACGCGGCGCGCGCTGCCCGCTCCGGATCCGGGTTGGCCGCGACGGTCTCTGCGTTGATCCCGATCTGCGCAAGCGCCTTCCCGACGGCGAACTTGCCGCTCACGACGCCGATCGAGCCGATGATGCTCGTCGGCTCGGCGAGGACCTGGGTGCCGGCGCAGGCGAGGTAGTAGCCGCCGCTCGCCGCCATGCCGCCGATCGACACGACCAGCGGCTTCTCCTCCCGCAGCCGCATCAGCTTCTGCCAGAGCAGATCCGAGGCCAGCGCGGACCCGCCGGGCGAATCGATCCGCAGCACGACCGCCTTCGTGCTCGTGTCCTTCGTGAGGCGCGTGATGATCCGTCCGAGCTCGCGCTCGCCGATCCCGTCCGACGAGCCGAGCGGCACCCCTCTGGCGGTCATGGTGATGCCGCCGATCGCCGGGACCACCGCCACGTGCGGCGTGCCCAGCGTGCTCGCCCCGGAGATCGCGCGGAACACGTCCACGAGGCTCCGCGACAGGCTCGGGTCGCGCGGGGCGCCGCCGAACCGCGGCACGGAGATCTCGGTGCCGGAGAGCTTCTTCGCGTCCTCGATCGCGGCCTCGAGATCGCCGAGCTCATCCACGAGCCCCCTCGCCTTCGCGTCCTCCGGGGCGAACGGGCCGTCCTCGACGGCCTCGCGGAGCTCCTGCTTGCCGCGCCCCTCCACGATGCCCGAGAGCCACGCCTCCCGCAGCCCGCCGAGCGCCGACTGGAGCGACTGGCGCGCCTCGGGGCTCGCCCCTTCGCGCGTGAACGGCTCGCTCGCGCCCTTGAACTTCCCCACCTGAAGGAAGTCGACGTCCACGTTGAGCTTGTCGAGGAGCCCCTTCGCGAACACCAGCTGCGCCGCGATCCCCACCGTGTCGACCTGCCCGGCCGGGCTCAGCCAGAGCTTGCTGCAGGCGGCGGCCGCCAGCAGCATCGTCGCGTTGTTGTACTCGTCCGCGTGACACACGACCGGCCGCCCCGCCTTGCGGATGTCGCCGAGGATCCGGCCGATCTCGTGGGCCCGCGCGAACCCGAGGCGCGCGCTCCCGAGCCGCACGAGGAAGCCCTTCGCGCCATCGGCCTCGGAGAGCGCCCGCAACGACTGCACGAGCTGCGCGTGCGTCCTGCCGCTGGGCGGGCCGAAGAGCGACGCCGATGCGCTCTCGGGGAGCCCGCGCGAGAGATCGATCTCGATGACCGCCGGCTCGTCGAGGCGCCCGGCAGGCGGCGCCGGCAGCGACGCCGCCCGCTCTCTCCCGGTGCACCCTGCCATCGATGCTGCCACCGCGAGGACGCCGGCACCGGCCCACCGCATCCGTCGAGCTCGGCGCTTACTCATGCTTGATCCCAGGCAGATCGGAGGTGTCGATCGCCGGCGCTGTCGTGCTCGGCGAGGCGGTCGGCGGCGGGTGCACGCCGGGGAGGTCGCTCGTGTCGATCGTACCGCCCGGGGCGACGTAGTCGTCCGGCACGCGGCCGTCGTCCGGCTCCGCCACCCGGCGGACGCGCCCCGGCGGCGCCGGCGCGGCCGGCGGGCTCGGCTCGGGAGCGACCGCCGGAGGGCTCTTCGGGCGCGCGCTCGAGACCGGGTCGGCGCCGCCGCTCGGCTCGTCCTGCGCCTTCTCGATCCGGTCGATGAAGGCCCGGAGCGGGCGCGCGAGCAGGTGCGGCCGGCTCATGGCGAGCAAGCGCTCGTTCTCGACGCGCGCGGCCGCGAGATCGCCGGACCGCGCGAGCGCGACAACGAGGAGCGCCCGCGCCCGCCCGGGGATCTGCTCGATGCTCGCCGCCGCCCGGAGCCGCTTCACGGCCCAGCTCGGCTGGGCCTCCGCGAGATCGAGCGCGGCCAGCGTGAGGGCGTTCTCCGGCTGCGCGCTCTCGGCCGAGATCGCGCCGACGAGCCGCCGCGCCGAGGCGAGGTCCCCCTGCATGCGGAGCAGATCGATCGCGGCACGGTTCACCTCGGCGTCCTCGGGCGCGACGCGCCGCGCGTGGTCGACCGCCTTGCCAGCGCGGTCGATCGCGCTCTGGAGCTCGTGGCGCATCGTGTCCAGATCCGGATCGTCCTCGGCGAGCAGCTGCAGCCGCAGCCACCGCATGTCCGCGTTCACCGTCTCGACCCGGGCCAGCGCCACGGCGACCCGCGGGTCGTCCTCGGCCAGCGCGCTCGCCTTGACGAGCTTGTCCCTCGCCGTCTCGAGATCCCCCTCCGTCAGGCTCCGCTCGCCGTCGGCGAGCAGGGTCGCGACGCGCTCGTCGCTCGTCGCCGGCCGGGCCTGGGCGGCCGGCTTGAGGTACTTCGGTCCGAGGGTCGCGACGCTCACCACCATGAGGCCGATGACGATGAGGCCGACGATCCACCGCGCGATCCCGGTCCTCCTCATGGGCAGCGAGGTGAACTGCGGTTCCCCGTCCCCTTCGTCGGCGTACGAGGGTCCCCCGTCGGGGTCGGCAGACGACACAAGCGGCATCGGCGCCCCAGCCCTCCGCGCTGCGCGATCCTCCGTGGCGGCGCGCGGCGCCCCGCCGCGCCTCGCCGCGGAGCCGTCTTCTCCCTGGCCGTCGGCGGGAGCAGACGCGGCCGCGCGCTCGACGCGCGGCGGCGGGACGCTGTTCGGGATCCGCAGCGGAGCGAGCCCGGCAGCCCGCCCCGGCGCTTCGCCGCCGGCGTCGGCGGCCCCAGGCTTGACGCTGCCGTGGCGCACCTCGGCGACCCCGGCGCCGCGGAGCGTCCGCGGCTCCTGCCGGCGCGCGGGGTACGCGTCCGGCAGCGGCGGCGCCTCTTCCGGCGGCACCACGACCCCGGGCAGCGCGCTCGGCTTGAGCATCGCCCGCGCCGGAGCGCCGGCATCGGGCTCGTAGACCGCGGGCATCGTCGCGCGGCGCGGCGAGGGGCGCTCCTTCGCGGACTGGACCTCCCGCACGTCCCGCACGACCGTCTCGGCCTCGTGGACGGACTCGGGGCCGGCCTCCTCGCTCGGCTCCGCGCGCGGGAGCGGGATCGCGATCGAGACCTCGGTCTGCGCCGGCGCTGGGCCGCCGAGCCCCTGGGGCGTCAGCGACCTCGAGCGGCCGGCCAGCGGCGAAGGCCCGCCGATGCCCAGCGCGGTCCCGGCCATGACAACGCTGCCCGGGCCCTTGAAGAACGGCTCCAGCTCCGCGATCGACCCGAGCCGACGCGGCCGCGCGTTGCCGCGCGAGATCACGTCATCGCGGGTGATCTGGCCCTGGGCGATCGCCGCCTGGAGTTCCCGGAGCATCTTGAACTCGAGCTCCCTGCCGCCGAGGGTGCGCACCACCCACCGCTCGGGGAGGGCGCCGTCGGTGCGGCGCACCTTGAACTGGTAGCCGCAGTTCGTGCACTTGACCGTCGTACCGCGCTCCGACACGAGCGCGTCGTCGAACTCGTATTCGGTGCTGCAACGCTCGCAGGTGACATCCATCGGCTCGACCGGTCCCCGTGTCCTCGCGAACGGCTGGCCCACAGGCGCGAGCCTGCCGGGATCCCTCGCTCGGAGGTGGCCGCCCGGAACTCGGCGGAACGGTAGCACGGGTTCCCCTGCGCGCCCCAGGCGGTCCGCGCCGCGCCGCGCCATCCCGCCCGGTCGCTGCGAACCGGCCTCCGCGAGGCGCGGCCCATGGGTCGCGCGGCCCATGGGTCGCGCACGGTCGCGCCGCGCGCGGCCACATCCCGACGTGAACGCGGCTTCACGGCGCGCGCGCGAGCGGCCGAAATTCGCCGCGCCTCGCCGGGCTTGTTCGGGGCATGTCGCTTGCTACGCTCGTCCGGTCGCGACCGTCACGCGCGAGGGCGCCCCCCCTCGACGCCGGGCGGCCGAATGCCTTCGGGAGACGGTGAATGAAGCGACTTACTCTGCTGGGTCTCGCGAGCGTGCTGGCGCCCCTCCTCGCGGGTTGCCCCATCTACGATGACGCCGACAGCGACTACTTCTGCGATGCAGAGGACTGCGGGTCCGGCGCCCCGAGCGCGAACGGCTGTGAGGAGCCGGCCGACTGCGGGGTCAACGAGACCTGCGGCCGGGACAACGAATGCCACGTCGGCGACTGCACCGCGTGGGGGTGTAGCGGCGGCTTCGAGTGCGTGATCGCCGACGATCGCACCGCCTCGTGCGTCGCGACCGGCTCCTCCGGGGAGGGCGGCGGCGGCAGCGGCGGCGGCGGAGGGGGCGGCGCGGTGTACTGCGGCAACCCCGACGACTGTGCCGCGGGCGAGACCTGCGCGCCGGACGGCACGTGCCAGCCCGGCAGCTGCGACCAGGTCCTCCCGAGCGGCGAGCCCCTCGGGTGCATCCACGGCCATGTCTGCGAAGGCAACGGCGACGCCGCGACCTGCGTCCCGGCGACCCCGGCCGCCTGCGGCGCCGACGCCGACTGCGCCGGCCTCGGCGCTGACTACCTCTGCGTGAGCGGCATCTGCACCGCGCCTCAGGACCAGTGCTTCGACCAGACCCAGTGTCCGGTCAACGACAAGTGCGTCGAGGGCAAATGCACGCCGGCCTGCAGCGAGGACGCCGACTGCCCCAGCAGCTACCGCTGCGACGCAACCCTCGGCACCTGCTCCCAGCCTGCGCAGCCCTGCGTCATCACCGACGACTGCGGCGGCCCCGCCGCCGTCTGCGTCGACGGCGCCTGCGTTCCGAGGAGCGACGGCGCCGACTGCCCCGAGGGCGACGTCTGGGTCGAGAACGGCTGCATCCCGAATCAGTCGAGCAACTTCGTGTGCCGCGAGGATGGCGCGCAGGACGTCTGCGCGCCGGGGTCGATCTGCCTGCACCACAGCTGCTACATCTCGTGCGAGCAGCCGAACCCGAACGCATGCGACAACCAGTCGCCCTCGCTGAGCGAGTGCAGGACCGTGACGACGTTCTCCGGCGTCCATCAGGTGTGCGGATCGAGCGAGAACCTCGGCGGCGAGTGCGAGCCCGAGACATCCTGCAGCGACGGCGGGGTCTGCGTCGACGGCTTCTGCCGCTAGCGCCGCGGCGCTCCTCGCACCGCGCTCGTATCCACGGCAGGGCGCCCGCGCGCCCTGCTCCCTCCGTGCGCAATATGCCCTTGGCATGCGCGCTGCCTCACGTCCCGCCGGTCACTGTTCCAGCCACGTGAATCCACGCTGAGGGATACGCGATGCTCGCGCCCCGAACGCTGTGCGAACCGACGGAGCCACAATGAAGGCAACCGATCTCGTCAATTACATGGCCGACATGTTCCCCTACAGGAGAAGGAGCTCACTCGACTGGATCGTTCCCGTTTCGGTCGGCCTCGGCCTCGGCGTCGCGGTCGGCGTCGGGGTCGGCGTCCTGGTCGCGCCGACCTCGGGTGACGAGGCGCGCCGCCGGCTGCGCAACAGCACAGGCCGGCTGCGCGAGCGCGCCGAGAAGGTCAAGGATCGCGCCCTGGGCGCCGCGCGGCGGGCTCAGGACGAGATCCAGGAGAGCACAAGCGCGCCCCCCGGGGAGCGCTCGTTCGCCAACGACCTCGGCGTTCGCTGAGCGAGCCCTCGGAGCAGGGCGCGAAGGCGCCGCACCGTCCCAGCGCGGCGCGGCGCCTTCCATCATTTCCCGAACGCTTTCCGGCGGCCGAGCGACATCTGCGCAGCCCGAGCGGCACAAGCGATGCTTTTCCGAGAGCAGATGGATTGAACGAGCCACCTCGCGAAGCGCGTCACAGGGGCCCTCGTCGAATGATGTATTACCGGACGCTCACTGCATTCTTCCCAGGCCGCACGGAAGCCGCGGGCGCGCTTGGCCGCCTGCTCGCCCTGGGCGTCGCGGCCGAGGACATCAGCATGGTGCCCAAGCAGCACTCCCGTCTGGACGAGATCGAGCTGACGATCCACAGCAAGGCGTCCGAAGGGGCCGCCTTGGGCGCCGTGATCGGAGGGCTCGTCGGGGGCGCGCTCGCCGCGATGACGGCGGGAGGAGCGCTGATCATCCCGAGGCTCGATGCGTTCCTGGCGGGGCCCATCGTCGCGTGCCTCGCCGGAGCGGGCGCCGCTGGCGCGGCCGGCACCCTGCTGGGCGCCGTGCTCGGCGCGCGCTTGCCCGAGTACGAGGCGCGGCGGCTCGACGAGGTCGGCAGCGCGGGCGGCGGCGCGGTGCTCTCCGTCCGGTGTCTGCCCGACGTGTCCCGCAGCGTCGAAGAGGTGCTGAGCGAGAGCGGCGGTCGACGCATCCGCAAGACGTACAGCCGCCAAGCCTGAAGGACGCTCGCCCGGCGCGGCGCGACCTCGTGGACGCCCGGCGCGCAGCGGCCGAGGCGACGCCTCGCGCGGGCGGCGCACGCCGGGCGCGACGTGGGGCGGTGCGCATCCCGCAAGAGGGCGGCGCAGGTGCCGCCGAAGGCGCACGCGCAGGTGGGTGGTGGCCGGATTTGAACATGAAGGCGGGAAGGCGGGAAGGCGGGAAGGCGGGAAGGCGGGAAGGCGGGAAGAAAAGATCAATGATCTTCCTGCATTCCCGCCTTCGTGGGATTCACTCCGGGGCCAACTGGGCCACCACCCGCAGGTGCTGGGGCGTCAGGGCGACGATCCGAGCTGTTCCTGGGATCGCGCCTGCTCGTCGAGGAAGGTTCCGACGGCGTGAGCGAAGGTGCTCTTGACATAGCTGCGGGTCGCGAAGGACCCGAGCCTGCTGAGCACGCGCGGCGTCAGGCCCCCGCCGAGCAGGAACCCGAGCCCAGCCGCCGCAGCGAGCGCTACATGCGGGTTCTCCCGCGCGAACGCCGAGACCGCCCGTGTGACCTCCGTTGCGTCGAGCCGGCCGAGCGCGTCGTTCACCTTCTCCCGCGCCTCGCGCTCCCGTGTCGCCTCGACCTCGCTTTCCGTCATGGTGACCTCCTCAACCCAGCCGTGTAACGACCCGTCCGATCAGGTATCCCACCGCGGCCACCACGCACAGCGTGGCCACGGGGCGCTCCTGCACGAGCGAGACGAGCCGCTCGTCCGCGCGGCGGACCTCGCTGAGGACGCGAGGGAAGACGGCGGGAACGTTCGCTTGCCGCTCCCCGAACACGGGCTCTTCTTCGATGCTTGCATCCTTGACGACCATCGTGAGCCGGTCTCCAGCAATGCCCGAACCACCCGAAAGACGTGCATCGGCTGCACGATCCGGAGACGGCGCACCGGCGCGGGGCAGCAGGCCGGGGAGATCCCGGAGAGAAGCGCGCGCGACGCGCGCGGGGCGGAGGCGCCTTCCGGGACGTTCGTGCTCACAGAAAAGAGGGCGCCGGGGGAGCGCCGCCCGCGGTGGCCTTGCGCGTCGGCTGCGCGCTTGCGGACCACCGCCCACCTGACGGGCCCGCGAGCGCGGAGCCTCGCGCTGGCGCACGAGGGTGGACAGCCTAGAAGCGCACGCCGAACGTCCTAGAAGCGCACGCCGAACGTCCTGAGCGCGCCGCGCAGCGCATCCGCGCCGTCGCACACGGCCACGCGCTCGGCGTGGGGCATCTGCCCCGCCCGCTGCGGATCGCCCTTGAACCAGACGGCCTGCATTCCTGCCGCGAGCGCGCCATCGACATCTGCAGCGAGGGAGTCGCCCACGTGGATCACCGCGGCGAGCGGCGCGCCGAGGCGCTCGGCTGTCCACGCGAAGATCTCCCTGCCCGGCTTCTCGAACCCGAGCCGCCCCGAATCCGCGACCGCCACGAAGTGCGCAGACCAGCCGAGCTCTTCGACCAGCTCGGCGAGCCGACCCTCCGAGTTCGACAGCACCGCGACCGGCACGCCGGCCCGCCTGAGCTCGACCACGACGTCGATCATCCCGGCGATCGGCCGGCGCCAGAGGTTCTTCCGGGGCTGCTCCGTCCAGAGCCAGTCGACCGCCGCGTCGAGCGCGCCGGCCGGCACGCCGCCCGCCTCGAGCAGGCGGCGCATCATGATCTTCCACGGGTGCCCGCCGAGCCCGCGCAGGATCGCGTCGTTGTAGGCGCGCCATCCCTCGTCGACCGCCCCGTCCAGCTGCTCCCGGGAGGCGGCGATGCCCCGCTCCGCGAGGCGGGCGGAGAGCAGCCCGGTGTCGAGCTCCACAAGGGTCTGGCCAAAGTCGAAAGAGACGGCGGTGGCAGGCTCGTTGCGCATGATTACTCGGCGTACATCGCCTCGATCTCGCGCGCAAAGTTCTGGCTCACGTTGCGCCGCTTGATCTTCAGCGTCGGCGTGAGCTCGCCGTCCTCGATGGTGAAGCCGCGCGGCAGGATCGAGAATTTCTTGATCGTCTCGACCTGCGCGAGCTGGCCGTTCACCTCGTCGACGGCCCGCTGCACGGCCTCTTGGATCTCCGGCGACGCGTGCGAGAGGTCGCCGCTCTGCCCGCGCTCGGCCGCGAAGCGCTTCACGGCGTCGGGCGCCAGCACGAGCAGGGCCGTGAGGAACCTGCGCCGGTCGCCGACGACCACCGCCTCGGCGATGAGACCGTGGCGCTTCAGCGCCTCCTCGATGTTCTTGGGAGAGACGTTCTTTCCGCCGGCCGTGATGAGGATCTCCTTCTTCCGCCCGGTGATGTGGAGGAACCCCTCCTCGTCGAACCTGCCGAGATCCCCCGAGTGGAGCCAGCCGTCGACGAGGGCCTGCGCCGTCGCCTCCTCGTCCTTGTAGTAGCCGAGGAACACGGTCGGCCCCTTCACGAGGATCTCGCCGTCGTCGGCGATCCTCACGTCCAGGCCCGGCACCGCGGGGCCGACGGAGCCGAGCTTCGTCCTGCCCGACAGGTTGTAGCTCGTCGCGCCGGTCACCTCCGACTGGCCGTAGACCTCGGTGATCAGGATATCGAGCGACGCGAAGAGCTCGAGGAGCTCCTTCGCGATGGGCGCCGCGCCGCTGCTGCACACGTGCGCCCGGCCGAGCCCCAGGGCCGCCTTCACCTTCGAGTAGACAAGCTTGTCGAAGAGGCGGTGCTGCAGCGCGAGCAACGGCCCCGGCTTCTCGCCCCGCGCGCGGAGCTCGCTGTGCTGGAGGCCGACGCGCCGCGCCTGCTCGAGCGAGAGCTTCTGCACGCCCTTCGCCCCGGAGAGCTTCGCTTCGATCCCGGCCCTCATCTTCTCCCAGACGCGCGGGACCCCGAAGAAGGCGGTCGGACGCACCTCCCTGAGGTTGTCCGCGAGCGCCTCCATCGACTCGGCGAAGTACACGGCCGCGCCGACCGAGGCCGGGATGTGGATCGTGAACATCTGCTCGGCGATGTGCGACAGCGGCAGGTAGGACAGGCCGATGTCCCAGGGCGAGAACGGGAGGATGCGCGCCGCCAGGTCGGCCGAGCTCGTGAGGTTCTCGTGGCTCAGCATGACCCCCTTCGGCGGCCCCACCGTCCCGGAGGTGTAGAGCAGCGTCGCGAGCCCCCGCGGCTCGAGCGCGTCGAGCCGCTGCTCGAGCAGCTCGTCCGAGATCCGGCTGCCCCGGGCGAGGAACTCGTCCCACGACAGCACCCGCGGATCGCCCTCCGGCGCCGCGCCCTGCATCAGCACCACCCACGCGAGCTGCGGCAGCCGATCCCACTGGCGGAGGACCTTCTCGAGCTGGTCCCTGTTCTCGACCAGCACCAGCTTCGAGGCCGAATGGTGCACGACGTGGCGCACCTCCTCGGGCGAGCACGTCGTGTAGATGCCCGCGGGAGCGCCCCCGATCGCCATGCCGGCCACGTGGAGCACCACCCACTCGGGCCGGTTGAAGCCGAGGAGGCTCAGCTTGTCGCCCGGCGCGACGCCGAGCGCGATGAGCGACTTGCCGGCGCGCCGCACCTCGCCCGCGTACTCCCGGAAGCTGGTCATCCGCCAGAACCCCCCCTCCTTGACGTAGTGGGCTGGAGCCTCGGGCCGCGCCTTCGCCTGACCCAGCAAGCGCCGCGGAATCGAGTCACAGGGCATCGGCTACCTCTTCACAAGAAATGGTGCGCAAGTCAGGGCGAGCTTCTCACATCCTCCCCCCAGGTACAGGAACCTCGCCGCGAGTGACATTTTTCACAATAGCAGGCGCCGCGTCGGGTTGCCGAGGGCTTCTGGGCTGGATGCCGGCTCGCCGTCATGGGCGAGCGCGATCGGCGCCCGCCCGATGCGATGCAAGCGCTTGCCCGCGCTGCGGTCTGCTTGACTGGACGTCGCTGGATCAGGACCATTCTGCGGTGAGCGAGCCCAAGGGGACGAACGACGAGGCTGACTGGGCGGTGGACTCCGCTCGCAGCAACGAGCTCGCCGCCTCTGGCCCGCCGGAGCATGTGCAGACGACGATCGACACGCGGACCCTGCGGTCCAGGCAGCTGCCCGTCCCTGCGTCCTCCGAGCCTCCGCCGACGGTCCCCATGCGGCGCCCGGACCGCGACGCGCCGACCCCCGTCGGCCGGGATGCGCCGCCGGATGTGCCGCTGTCCCCTCCCGACCGGGACCCGCGCAGCCTCGGCAAGTATCGGTTCATCGCGACGCTCGGGCACGGGGGCATGGCGGACGTGCACCTGGCGGTCGCGGTGGGGCCGGCAGGCTTCAGCAAGCTGCAGGTCATCAAGCGCCTGCGGCCCAACATCGCCGACGAGCCCGAGTTCCGGGACATGCTCCTCGACGAGGCCCGCCTCGCCGCCCGGCTGAACCACCGCAACGTGGTGCAGACCAACGAGGTCGGCCTCGCGGACGGCGAGTACTTCATCGCCATGGAGTACCTCGACGGGCAGCCGCTCAGCCGGGTGATCTCCCGCGCGCGCGAGCAGGAGCGCGCGATCCCGCTGGCCGTCTCGCTGTGGATCCTCAGCGAGGTGCTGGCCGGCCTCCACTACGCCCACGAGCTCGTCGACTACGACGGGACGCCGCTCCACGTCGTGCATCGCGACGTCAGCCCCCACAACATCTTCATCACGTACGACGGTCAGGTGAAGATCGTCGACTTCGGGATCGCGCTCGCGGCGCACCGTGTCGTCGAGACGCAGGCCGGCACGCTGAAGGGCAAGGTCGCGTACATGGCGCCGGAGCAGGCGTTCGCGCACTCTTCCCAGATCGATCGGCGCGCGGACCTCTTCTCGGCCGGCGTCATCCTCTGGGAGGTGCTCACCGGCCGCCGCCTCTGGCGCGGCCTGACGGATCCGCAGATCATCTCGCGCCTGATGCGGGACATCCCGGACGTGCGGTCCGCCCGCCCCGACGTGCCCTTCGAGCTCGCGCGCATCTGCGCCCAGGCGCTCGCCCGCTCGCCCAGCCGACGCTATTCGACGGCCGCCGATCTGCGCGCGGAGCTCGATCGCTACGCGGAGCGCCGGAGAGAGCAGGTGGCGGCCGAGCAGGTCGGCGAGCTCATGGGCGAGCTGTTCGCCAACGAGCGGGCGGAGATCCGGGCGATCATCGATCGCCAGCTCAAGCAGCTGCGGGAGCACGGCCCCGACGCGGGAGGCGCGGAGCTCGCCGGCCGCGCGTCGAAGCTGCCTTCGCTGCCGATGCGCGAGCCGCTCGACTCCTATCCTTCCGCGGATGAGGGGGCGATCACGACCTCCTCGCCCCCGACGCCTGCGCGTCCGCTCCACCGCTCGAGCCCGCCGCAGGCGACGCTCCACGCCGTCGTGCGGACCGAGCCCGCCCCCGCCGCTCAGCCCGCGCCGGCGCCGCGGCGCTCGCGGCTGCCGCTCGTCGCGTCCGCAGCGGTCATCGCGCTGATCGGCGCCGCGACGCTGTACCTGAAGGTGCGCGATCCGGGCCGGCAGAGCGTCCGCATGACCGCGCCGCCGGCCCAGAGCGCACCGCCTGCGCCGACGTCTGCGCCGGCGCTGCCGAGCGCCGAGCTCTCCCCGCCGGCAGCCGAGAGCAGCGCCCGACGCGCGGGGGCGGGTGCTGCGCTCCTCCGCGCGTCGATCAAGGCGAGCCCGACCAGCGCGCAGATCCTCGTCGACGGGGTAGCGCTCCCCTCGAATCCTTTCGACGGCAAGCTCATCAAGGACGGCGCGGCGCATCGGATCGAGATCTCCGCTCCAGGCCACGTCGCGCAGCGACGGATGCTCGTGTTCGACAGGGACATCGAGCTCGAGGTGACGCTCCACCAGACGCAGCGGGGGCCGGCCCCCTCCCCCACGGCCAGGGCCACCGCGACCGCGCAGCCCGGCGCGCCCCCGGCCAAGGTGGCTCCGACCCTCGCCTCACCCGCCGAGGAGGCTCCGACCCTCCCGCCGCCGAAGCCCGATCCGTACTGACGCGACGGACGCGCTTACAGATCCCTGTAGCCCGTGGGCGGCTCGACGAGCTTGGCCGCCTTCGCGACCCCGCGGAACACGTAATCCGAGTAGCTGTAGGGGCCGTCCGACCACACGAGAAAGTCGTCCTCGAGCAGCCCGTTCGGCGCACCCCCGCAGAGCTCGGGCGCCGCGAGGACGGGGCCTTCGTTGTAGATCGACGCCGATGCGTTCACCGCTTCCTCGGCTTCCTCCATGGCGGCCAGCGCCCCGGCGTGCCGGTCCGCATCGAGCTCGTCCACGGGGTAGAGCTCCCAGTCGAGCAGTACGAGCTCCGGGTGCGGAGGGTCGTTCGGGGCCGACGCGAAGGGGGCGTGGGGGGCCTCGGGGAGGCCCGTCCGCGCGAGCACCTCGAGCAGACGGCCCCGGTAGCGCTCCGCCGCCTCGTCGGGGGCCCAGAAGGCCGTGAGCGCCGCGATCACTTCCTCGGTCTTCGCCTCTCGCCACAGCGAAGGATCGCGCGAGCCGAGCTCGATCCCGCGCTCTTTCTTCAGGCGCGCCTGGAACGCGGCGGCGGGCGGCGCGAACTCCGGCAGCTCGGCGAGGGCGTGATCGACGGACCAGTGGAGCCGATGATCGACCTCGCGCACGTACCGGTGCTTGCCGAGAGCGCGGAGGAGTCGGGCGATTTCGTCGGGTGTGCGCGCTGCGAACGACCAGGCAAGCATCATGGGGCTGAGCTCATGGATCCGTGCAATCCGTGCAAGGGACGGCGCGCCGAGCTGGCTCGCCGGCGCCGGGCGGCGGCGGGCGCCGGCGTCGAGCACCTCGGCACGGGGTGACTTTCCATCGCACGGCCGCGGTGTCGATCACTTCTTGCCGGGCACGTGCCATACCCCGGCGAACCACACCAGCGATCCGTCGGAGCGGCGTACGGTGGCGGTGGGAGCGAAATACCCGCCCGGCGGGACGGCCTCCCATCGCCCCGGCTGCCACGCCCAGCGGCGGCTCCGCCACTGCCACTCGCCGTCGATCCAGACGAGGCCCGGCGCCTCGGGCGGCGAGATGATCTCGACCCGCGCCGGCGGCGGCGGGTAGGGCACGACCACCGCGGGCTCGCTCGGCAGGTGGGGGCCGGTCGGAGGCAGCGGGAGCGAGCTGCCGCAGCCCGCGAGGGCGAGGAGCAGCGCGGTCGGGGCGAGCGCGCGGCGGAGCTGGGCCTTCATCCAGCGTCGATCCATGAGAAATACGCGTCGAGCACGTCGCGGCCGACGAGCAGGCATTCCAGCGTCGCGAGCGCGAGGAACGGGCCGAACGCGATGCGGGCCTGGCCGAACCCCTCGCCGGGCGCCTCCGCGAGCGGATCCTGCGCGATCTCCTTCTCGGCGGCCGCGCGCTCCTCGGGGGACATCGCCGCGAGCTCGGCGCGGATCTGCTCCCGCTCGAGGCGCACCGCCTCGGGCTCCTCGATGCTCCCGCGCACGAGCAGCATGCCGATCGCCACGATCGAGCCCTGGACGGCGCCGGCGCCGAGCACGAACAGGGCGCCCCCCCAGCCGAACCAGGCGCCCGCCAGCATGAGGAGCTTCGCGTCGCCGAGCCCCATGCCGACGCGGCCGCCGCGGATCCGCGGGTAGAGCACGACGAACGGGAGCCAGACGACGGCGAAGCCGATGGCCGCGCCGAGGAGCGCGTCGGTGAAGCCCATCGAGCGCAGCGACGCGGTGGCGACGCCGAGCACCGCGCCGCCGATCGTGATCGCGTCGGGGATGTACATGTGCTCGAGGTCGATGAACGTCGCCGCGAGCAGCCCGAGCGCGAGCGCGAGATCGGCGGTGTAGGTGGCGAGCGCGTGGAGGATCGGCGTCGACCAGGGGAGCTGGAGGATGATGAGCTCGACGATCGCGAGCGACAGGACGCCGCCCGCCGCCTCGACGAGCGGATACCGCGGCGACACCGGCGCGCCGCAGCAGCGGGCGCGGCCGCGCAGCAGGAGGTAGCTGAGGACGGGGATGTTGTCGAAGGCGCGGATCGGCGTGCCGCACGCGGGGCAGCGCGAGCCCGGCCGGACGACGCTGAGCTCGCGCGGGACGCGGTGGATGACGACGTTGAGGAAGCTCCCCCAGAGCAGGCCGAAGCAGAGCGCGAAGGCGCGCAGGAACCACGGAGGGAAGTCGGCGAGCATCACCGGCGGCTCATGTCCTCGGGCTCGAGGCCGCGAGCCGGAGCATCATCGTGAGCGCCTGCTCGAGCTCCGCGACCGTGGGTTGCACGGGGTTCTCGGAGAGCGCCGCCTTGAGATCGATGAGGCGCCCGCCGAGCTCCTGGTAGTGCCGGCGCACGCCCTCGGTCGGCGCCTCGGCGACCCACCGCTTCACGATCTCGCGCAGCTCGTCGAGATCGCTGCAGGCGAGGAGCTGCGCCATCTGCGAGGCCATCGGATCCGGTGCGTCGCTCACGCCCTGCCCCATCCCGGCCAGCATAGCGCGGGCACTTTGACGGGCGAGGGGTCCTGCGACATAAGGCGGAGCGCTTTCGAGGAACCGTGCCGACGAGGACGCCCGCCGCTGCCCTGATCCTGCTCGTCACCACCGGCATCGCCGGAGGGTCCGGCTGCGGCCGCGCGGAGCAGCAGCAGCAGCAGGCCGGGGAGAAGCGCGCGGACGGAGGCCCGCCGGTGACGCCCGCGCCGCCGGGGAAGGTGCTCGAGGCGGCCGAGAACGAGTCGCCCGCCGCGAGCGCGAGGCCGCAGGCCGGCGCCGCGGCGGCGGGGCCGGCGCGCATCGAGATCCCCGCCGGGAAGCTCGTCGCGGGGAGCACGCCCGGGGACAAGGGGCGCGATCCGACGCTCGAGCCGGCGTTGCTCGACATCGAGCTGGGCGGCTTCACCATCGATCGCTACCTGTACCCGAACGATCCCGCGCAGGCTCCGCTCACCGGCGTGACGCGGGCGCGCGCCTCGGAGCTCTGCCAGCAGGCCGGCGGGCGGCTGTGCGCCGAGCTCGAGTGGGAGCGCGCGTGCAAGGGCCCCGAGGGGACGCCGTACGCGGGTGGGGCCGCGTGGGACCCGGCGTGCGCCAAGGCGCCGGCGTCGTGCGCGTCCGGGTTCGGCGTCGTCGGCATGGGGGCCGCGCTGCGCGAGTGGACCGCGAGCGACGTCGCGCCGATCGAGAACCTCCAGCCCAAGGCCGCCGCCGTGCGAGGGGCCACGGCGAGCGCGAGCGGCGTGGATCACCGGTGCGCGCGCCGCGCGGCGGTCGATCCGAGCGCGTCGGGCGACGACATCGGCTTCCGGTGCTGCCACGGCGCGCCGAACGCGGCGTCGATCCCGTCGCCGCAGTGGCAGCAGACGTTCCGGCGCGCGGAGATCGGGCCGCAGCAGGTCGCCGAGCTGCTCGCTTCGGTGCCGCAGCTCCGCGATCTCGGCGGGGAGGTCTCCTTCTTCAAGGAGCCTGACGACGTGAACGTCGTGCTCAACCGGGGCCGGACGCGGCTCTCGCCGAGCGGCACGCCGGCGCTCCAGCCCGGGGCGGGCCCGCCCCCGAACACGACGCTCACCACCTCGCCGATGCTCTGGAACCCGGTGCCGGGCGAGGAGGTGCTCGTGGTGACGGGGAAGTCCGACGACGACACGTTCATCGTCGCGTTCCTGAAGCTCCCCGGAGATCGCTACCGGATCGCGTCGTCGCTCCTGCTGAAGGGCGAGCCGGGGCCGATCGCGCTCGGCTTCAACGGCTACGTGCGGCGGCGGCTCACGTGGGCGACCTGCTGGGATTGCCGCGGTGAGTCGGGCAACATCTCCTACCGGGACGACCACCGCGTGGTGATCACGCAGCGGTGATCGCGTGAGGGCGCGGGCCGTGCCCGACCTGTCAGGCGTCGGTGCCGAGCAAGGCGTGCCGGTACGTCGTGGCGTACTCGATGAGCCGCTCGACCGCATCGACGAACTCGGAGCGGTCGAGCGACTCGGTGGGCAGCTCGGCGCACAGCAGGATCTGGTTCCGCTCGTCGAGGGCGAACTTGGCGACGCGCATGTCGCGGTTGGCCTCGAGCAGGTGACGGAGCACGCCGAGCATCTGGCCGAGCTCCTCGGCCAGGGGCGTGAGCCTCGCTCCGTCCTCGTCGCGGCCCTCCGTGTCGACCGGATCGAGCACGCCGAACATCGAGAGCACGACCCAGTTCTCGGTGCACTGGACGAAGAACGGCGGGAGCTCGACGACCCCTTCCTCGCGCGGACGGATGCGCAGGGTCGACGGCTTCGCCAGCTCGGCGCTGTAGCCGATGTCCTCCGTCCAGCGCTGCAGGGTCGCCACGTCGATCACGGTTCAACGTGATCGCCCCGCTGGCGCCGGAGATCAAGGTGCGCGCGCGGCGAGGCGCTCGTGCGGGTCGCCCTGGGGCGCGCGAGGCGCGTCCGGCGCGACCGCGCAGCCGAGCTCGGTGCAACGACGCCGGCGCCTCGGGCGATCGCGCGCCGCGGCGGCAGAGCTCCGGCAGGGACCCGCGCTAGAGGCTGAGGACGGCGTCCTCTCCGCCGTGGGCGATCTTCACCTCGATCAGGCTGAGCAGCGCTTGCCTCCGCTCCTCAAGCTCGACGAGGGCGCGCGGCGGCACCAGCTCGTCCTCGAACCCGCCGGGGCGCAGCGCCGCGGCGGCCTCCTCGGGTCCGAACCGCGCGAGCGCGTCGCGCAGCGCCCGTGGGAAGCGCGCCGCCTCCACCAGGCGCTCCAGCTGCCGATCCAGCTCGCGCGCCTTCACGTGCGGCGGGAAGGCGCTGGCGTTGGCCTCCAGGCTGAGGGCCCCCGCGCCCACGTCGAGGACGATCTCCTTCCGGAGCCCGTTGCCGGCCAGGTAGTCGAGCGCGAGCACCTCCAGGTAATCGCGGAGGATCGAGGTGCGCTCGCCGCGCGCTGGCGACGGAGAGCGGGCCCAGCGCGCCCAGACGTCGAGCTCGGGCGCGTCATCGAACGGGACCGATCGCCGGCGAGACGACGCCCAGCGCGGGCCGGGTGGACCCGGAGCGGGCGCGAGGAGCAGCGCGTCGACGGTCCCGTCGTTCATGACCGCGAAGCGACGCAGGAGCTTGCGCGCGTCCGGCTCGCGACCGATGAGCGCCGCGAGCTCGCCGATGCCGATCCGGCGCGCTGCGGCGACGGGCACGACGTGCGCGCCGAGCGCCCTCGCGAGGCGATAGAACGCGACCGGGCGCCGGAACGCGAGCGGGGCCTTCTTCTGCGCCGGCGCGAGCTTCACCTTCACCTCGCGCGGCGCCGCTCCTTCGGCGCCTGCGCCGAGCGCCAGGATCGCCTCGAACCGACCGTCGGCCAGCTTGCCCGTGAGCCGCAGCGCGCGCAGCGGCGAGCGCTGGAGCGCGCGCGCGACGTGCGCGTCCCCCGCAGCGCGCGCGAGCTGCGCGTCCCCCGTGGCTCCAGCGCCCGGCGCTGGAGGCGCGGGCGGCTCGCCCGACGAGCGCGCAGCGGGCGCGCCGGGCGCGACCTCGTTCTCGGCCAGCGCGGCGAGCGCGCCGGCGGCCACGCCGCTGCGTTCGGACGACGGCCGCGCGCACGAGGCCGCGATCATCGCCCCCGCGACGAGCAGGCCCCGCGACGCCGCGCCGCCGAGGCGTCGCAGCAGCCCGCGCGCCGGTCCGGGCGCGCGCCCGCCTCGCGCGCGGCGGGTCATCCGTCCTTCGCGATGACGCGCTCGAGCAGGAACTGCTCCACGCGTTCGATGACCATCTTCTTGCGCTCCAGCGGGACGACGTGCGTGCCGCCGCTCACCATCATCAGCTCGCCGCGAGGCAGCGCCGCCGCCATCTCCTCGGCCAGGCGAGGCGGGGTGAACGTGTCGCGATCGCCGGCGATCACGAGCGCGGGCAGATCGATCTGCGGGAGCAGATCGAGCGTCGAGTGCTCGCCGGCGCTGCGCAGCATGTGGAGGAACATCGAGAAGTCGATGTCGACCATGTGCCGCATGTACGGCAGCAGATCCGCCGGGGTGACCGCGCTCGCGTCGACCTCGCGGGCGAGCAGCGCGATCCGGAGCGCCATCGGCGCCGGCACACGGCTCCATATTGCGCGCGCGATGTGCGGGTACGCGTCAACCTGCTCGATCACCCGCGGCAAGAGCTGTGCGAGCACATCCGTGCCTTTGAAGTGGTGCGTGATCCTGCCGGACGAGCCGCAGATCAACACGAGCCCGCGCACCCCCTCGCGGTGGGTCCGCAGGTGCTCCAGGATGACCTGACAACCCATCGAGTGCCCGAACAGCACCACAGGGCCGTCGCCGATCGCCGCGCGCACCGCAGCGAGATCGCTCGCGTGGTCGCGGAGCTCGACCGCCTTCGGATCGACAGGCAGGCTGCTCCGCCCGTGGCCGCGATAGTTCCAGTGGGCGACGTTGACCGTACGGGCCAGGTCGTCCCACAGGTACTTCCAGATGAAGCCGTCGCACGCGATCCCGTCGCAGAGCACCGCGGTGAGGCGTTCCGAGCCCGCCCCGACCCCGCTGGCCAAGCTTCCGATGCCGCCGGGACCTTCCCGGTAGCGGACATAGATCCGCGTACCGTCCTTCCCGGCGGCGAAGAGCTCTCGACCCATCGATCCCCGAGCGACGCGTCTTACGCGAGGCTCGCGGCGATGTTAGTCGCCGCTGTCCTCGTCGTCAGCCACGTCATTGACACTGGGAAGCTTTTTGATGTCTATCCGCGCCAGCTTCCACGCGCGCTGCACAACCCAAGAAAGCGAGCGATCGAGCCGCGCCGCTTCCTCCTTGATTTCCTGCAGCATCGACTCCGGAAAGTAGAGGCTTTGCTTCCGCTTGTCCGTCTTCGAGGCTTCGTTGTTTTTCGCCAGCGTGTCCTTGTCGGTCATACGCTCTTGGGGCTCCTCCCGATCCGCCACAGAAGATCACCTTACCGTACGGCGCACTTCCGTGGAAAGCATTCGTTTTTCCATGATGCCGATTGCGGGCACTATGTATGTAACTCCGCGATAGGCGCTCTGCGTCATGACTGCGGGAAAGCGATTTTGCCCGCGATCGCGCTCGCCGCGACGACCAGGGGACTGGCCAGGTAGACCTGGCCGGGGCCGCTTCGGCCCGGGAAATTCCGGTTGATGGCCGAGACCGTGATCTGCTCCTTGCGGTCGGATACACCGGGCCCGGCCTTGATGCACGCCCCGCAGGAGGGGTCGACGAGCTCGGCGCCCGCCTTCTCGAAGATCTCGAGGTAGCCCTTCGCCTCCGCGTAGCGGCGGATGTCCTGCGAGCCGAACTGGATGTAGAGGTGCACGCCCTCGGCGACGCGCTTGCCCTGCTCCACCGCACGGCGCAGCACCGACGCGTACATGTCCATGTCGGCCTTCTTGCCGCCCGTGCACGAGCCTCCGTAGGCGATGTCGATCTTCACCTCGCCGCCCGAGACCTCGTGGAGCGACCGCAGCGGCACGCCGTTCCGCGGATCGCCGGGCGTCGCGACCATCGGCTCGACCGCGGCGAGATCGATGTCGAACGTGGCCATGTACTCCGCGCCGGGATCCGCGCGCACGATGCGCGCGCGCACGTCCTCCGCGGCGAGCCCGCGCTGCTCGACGAGGTAGCGCACGATCTCCTCGTCGGCCTCGATGATGCCGGTGAAGCCGCCCGCCTCGACCGCCATGTTGGTGAGCGTCGCCCGCTCGTCGAGGCCCATCGCGCGGACGCCGTCGCCCGCGAACTCGAGCACCTTGCCGATGCCCTGGCCCGTCTTCCAGAACGGCTGCGAGAGCAGGAACAGCATCACGTCCTTCGCGGTGACCCCCGCGCCGAGCCGCCCGGTCAGGTTGAAGCGCACCGACTGCGGCACCGCGACGCGGACATCGCGCGTGAGCCACGCGTTGGCCATGTCGGTCGAGCCGACGCCGAACGCGAAGCACCCGAGCGCCCCCGCCATGCAGGTGTGCGAGTCGGTCCCGGCCACGACCTGCCCCGGCAGCGCGAGCTCCTCGATCACCTTGTTGTGGCAGATGGCCTCCGAGCCCACGGTCCTGCCGTCGCGCTCGACCTCGCCGTACAGCTGGATCCCGTGCCGCTCGGTGAAGGCCTCCTGCACCGTCGCGAGCGAGGCCGCCTGCTCCCGCAGGCCGAGCTTCAGGTGCGCCTCCGGCATCACGCGGTCGAGGAACGTGAGGTGATCCCGGAAGGCGAAGACGCTCTCCGGCCCGGTGACGACCGCGTCCGGCCCGAAGCCCGCCCGGAAGAGCGACTCGGCCATCGGCGTGACGTACTCGTGCGAGAAGCGCACGTCGGTGCGGACGAAGAGCGCGTCCCCCGGCTTCACCGCCGCGACCCCGATCTTGCCCGCCATGACGTCCATGATCGCGTGCGCCGCGATGATCTTCTCGCACAGCGTCATCGGCCGCGGCGGCGTGTCGAGCGTCGGCGGCGAGACCTCGCCGGCCATCCGCGCCTTGTTGTAGGCGAAGAGGCCGCCGTACTCGACGACGTCGGCGCTGATCGGGTCGAGCCCGCGGGTGAACTCGCCGATCGGGATCTCGTCGCCCCGCGCGAGCCGGTCGAGCAGCGAGAGGTCGGTCGTCGTGAGCAGCCCGATGTTCTGGCAGTTCTGGCCGTAGATCTTCTCGATGCTGCGCGCGACGACGAGCTGGATCCCGGCCTCGCGCTCCGAGTACGGCGCCGTCTCGCGCGAGCTGCCGCACCCCTTCGAGCGCCCGCTGACGATGACGCCGAAGCCGCCGTTCTTGATGGCGTCGCGCTCGATGAGCCCACCGCGCAGGCCGACCAGGCAGTACCGGGCGAGCGTCTCGTCGTAGTAGTAACAGACCCACCCCGGCGTGAGCTCGTCGGTCGAGATGTTGTCGATCAGCCTGTGCTGCTCGGGCTCGAAGCGAAGCTCGCCGCCCGCCAGCTGCTGCTTCAGGAGCTCCGGGTCCTCGGTCAGGTAGAGGATCCTCCCGGTGACTTGAACCGACTCGCGGCGGGGGATGGGCATCTGCACCTCGGACGCCCCGGTGCGCAGGGCACGCGCGTCGGGACAAGACACACACCTAGTCCCTCTGAGCGGAGGCGCCAACGGCGCTCTTCGCCGCCGTGCGCGGAGCTCCGCCCGCCTCACGCCGAGGGCGGGAAATCCAGCATGGGCGAGCCTCGCCGGGCGGGCCACCGCGCCTTGACGGCGCACCGGGGAGGTGGTGTCTTCGCGGCCGCGGCCGGGCCGCGAGCGATGACCCGACCCACGATTTCCAGCGTTCCCGTCGCGATCCTCGGCGCCGGCTTGACCGGCATGGCGGCCGCGTACCACCTCGGGCGAGCCGGCGTGCCGCACCGGGTGTTCGAGCGCCTGCCGCGCCCGGGCGGCCACGCGATCACGCTCGAGGACGACGGCTTCCGCTTCGATCGGACAGGGCACCTCCTCCACCTGCGCGACCCCGCGACCCGGGAGCTCGCGCTCGGCTGGCTGGGCCCTGACCCTCTCGAGATCGAGCGGCGCTCGATGATCTGGTCGAACGGGACGTACACCCGGTATCCGTTCCAGGCGAACACCTTCGGCCTGCCGCCCGCCGTCGCCTACGAGTGCCTCCGTGGCTTCATCGAGGCGCGCTTCGCGCAGGACCGGCCCCAGCCGAGGAACTTCGAGGAGTTCTGCCTGGCGCATTTCGGCGAGGGGATCAGCCGCCACTTCATGATCCCCTACAACAGCCGCCTCTGGGGGGTCCACCCGAGCGAGATCACCGCCGACTGGTGCTCCCGCTTCGTCCCGTTGCCGAAGCTCGAGGACGTGCTCGCCGGAGCGGTCGGGCTGAACGACCGCGAGCTCGGCTACAATGCGAAGTTCCTCTACCCGCGGCTCGGCATCGGGCAGCTGACGCACGGGCTCGCGCGGGCGCTCGCCGAGCAGCGGCCGCGGGACGCGGGCACGCCGGCGATCGAGCTCGGCCGCGCGCCCGTGACGATCGACTGGCGCGCGCGCGAGCTCGTGTTCGACGACGAGATCGTCCGGTACGACGTGCTCGTGTCGTCCGCGCCGCTGCCCGCCCTCGTGAGGCGCCTCTCGGACGCCCCTCGAGCCGTCGCCGAGGCGGCCTCCCGGCTGCGCTGCACGCACCTCCACTACCTCGACGTGGCGCTCGACACGCCGTGCGGGAAGCCGCTGCACTGGGTCTACGTCCCGGAGGCGAAGTACCCGTTTTACCGCGTGGGCTGCTACTCGAACTTCTCCGCCGACATGGCCCCGCCGGGCAAGGCCGGCCTCTACGTCGAGCTCGCCGATCGCGCCGAGCCCGATCTCGCGGCGCTGCTCCCGCGCGTCGCGGAGGGCCTCGTCGAGATGGGCCTCATCCCCGCCCCGAGCGCCATCCGCTTCGCCCGGCTGCGCCGCATCGACCACGCGTACGTCGTGTTCGATCACAGCTACTTCGGGGCGCTGGAGGCCGTGCGGCCGTTCCTCGATGGCCAGCGCATCCTCTCGTGCGGGCGCTACGGCGGGTGGAACTACTCCTCGATGGAGGACGCGCTCCACTTCGGGCGCGACGCGGCGCACCGGGCGCAGGCGCTCCTCGGAGGCGCGCCGTGAGCGCCGCGGCTCCCGGCCACGGCGGCGCGGGTGAAGCGCCGGAGATCTCCATCATCATCCCCGTTTACAACGAAGAGGCGATCCTCCACGCCGCCGTCGTGGACCTGCGCGAGCGGCTGTTGCCGTTCGGCTGGCGGTGGGAGCTCTTGCTCGCCGAGAACGGCTCGCGCGACGGGACCCTCGCCATCGCCGGTGAGCTCGAGCGCAAGTACGCAGAGGTGCGGCACTTCTCGATCGGCGAGCCGAACTATGGGGCCGCGCTCCGCGCGGGCATCGAGCGGGCGCGCGGGCGCTTCGTCCTCTGCGACGAGATCGACCTCTGCGACGTGGATTTTCACCGCCATGCGATCGCGATGCTGGGGGCGGGGGGCGTCGACATGGTGATCGGGTCCAAGCTCATCCAGGGGGCGCGCGACGACCGCCCGTGGGCGCGGCACGCGGCGAGCCAGATGTACAACGGGCTCCTCCGCGCCACGCTCGGCTTCCGCGGGACGGACACGCATGGGCTCAAGGCGTTCCTGCGCGAGCCGCTCCTCGGGATCGCGCGCGAGTGCGTCGTGGACAAGGACGTCTTCGCCAGCGAGTTCGTCATCCGCGCCTACCGGGCCGGCCTGCGGATCGAGGAGATCCCCGTCCGCGTGCTGGAGAAGCGGCGCCCCTCGATCAACCTCACGCGCCGCGTCCCGAACGTGCTCCGCAGCCTCGCGAAGCTGACCTGGGCGATCCGGATCCGCGGCTGACGGCCGATCTCGTCCGGTATCTGCAGCGCCACGCGCGAGGCTGGGTCCGCTCGTGGAAAAGTTCTGGCATGCTATACGCCGCAGGTGACGATCCTCCCTTCGAGCGCCACAAGACCAGCCCGCCGCGCCGACACCGACGTGGACGTCGTGGTCATCGGCGGCGGTGTGAACGGCGTGGGGGTCGCGCGTGACGCATCGCAGCGGGGGCTGAAGGTCGCCCTCTTCGAGCGCAACGATCTCGCGTTCGGCGCGAGCGGCAACTCGAGCGGCATGATCCACGGCGGGCTCAGGTACCTGACCAGCGATCCGCACGTGACCGAGAACTCGTGCCGCGACTCGGGGCACATCCAGGCGATCGCGCCGCACCTGCTCTTCCGGATCCCCTTCCTCGTTCCGTTCGAGAACGCGATGCACGGGCGCGTCCTCTACACGCTCGCCGACGGCTTCTTCGAGGCGTACGACAAGTACCAGCCGCTCAAGCGCGGCAAGCCGCACGCGCGCCTGTCGCCCGACGAGCTCCGGAGGCTCGAGCCGGGGCTGCATGGAGACCTCGTGGGCGGCTTCAGCTTCGACGAGTGGGGGATCGACGGAGCGCGGCTCTGCATCGCCAACGCCGTCGACGCGATCGAGCGCGGGGCCAGGGTGTACGTGGGGCACACGGTCGAGCGGATCGAGCGCCGCGAGGACACCGGCGAGGTCGTCGCCGTCCGCTACCGGGACCGCGTGACCGGGGAGGGCGGGCGGCTCCGCACGAGCACGGTCGTGAACGCGACCGGGGCGTGGTCGCCGATCACCGCGTCGCTCGCGGGCCTCCCCGCCGCGAGCTCGCGGGTGCGGCCCGGCAAGGGCGTGCACGTCGTGTTCGACCGGCGCCTCACGAACTACGCGATCATGTCGAAGACGATCGACGGCCGTCAGATCTTCCTCGAGCCCTGGGAAAACATGAGCGTCGTCGGCACGACCGACGACGACTTCTACGGCGATCTCGATCAGGTCCGCGCGACGAGCGAGGAGGTCAGGTACCTGATCCAGGGCATCGCCCGCGTGTTCCCACAGATCCACGAGGCGCGCGCCATCGGCACGTTTGCGGGCGTGCGGCCCACGCTCTACGCGTACGGACCGACCGAGGGCGCGCTCTCGCGCGAGCACCAGGTCATCGATCACGCGGCGCACGGCGCGCCGGGCATCTACTCGATGATCGGCGGCAAGCTGGCCAGCTTCCGGCTCTTCGCCGAGGAGATGACCGACGTCCTGGCGCGGCGCTTCAACCTCGGCGCCCGCTGCGTGACGCATACCACCGCGCTGCCCGGCGGCGATCGCGCCGTGGACGCGCTCGCGCTCTCGCGGCGGTTGGAGATCGACGCGGTGGCCGCGCGGCGGCTCGTGTACCGGCACGGCTCGCGCGCGCTCCGGATCGAGGAGCAGGTGCGCGAGCGGCCGCGCGAGGCGGCGACGGTGTGCCCCTGCGAGCCCGTCATCGAGGCCGAGGTGCGCTACGTCCTCCGGCACGAGCTCGCCCGGAGCGTGGCCGACGTCGCGCGCCGCACCCGGCTCGGCCTCGGCGCGTGCGGGGGCATGCGCTGCGCGGCGAGGTGCGGGCAGATCGTGGCGCAGGAGCTCTCGCTCCCGCCGCGCGACGGGATGCGGCAGGCGATGGAGTTCCTCTCGCGGCAGGCGATGACGCGCGCCGTCGCGCTCGGCCCGGAGCAGGCCAGGCAGGAGGCGCTCGCGATCGCCAGCGTGCGGTCGGAGCTCGGCGCGCCCGCGGACGACGAGATGACCGCGGCGGCGTGCGAGGACGGCGATCGCCGGTCGACGCGCCCCGCGCGGGAGCCGGAGGAGAGAGCGTGGCGCGATCGATCCTCGTGATCGGCGCCGGCGTCGCCGGGCTCGCCGCCGCGTGGAGCGCGGCGCGGCGCGGGGCCCGGGTCACCGTGATCTCGGCGGGCGTCGGTGAGACGGCGCTCGCCGGCGGCGCGGTGGACGACGTCCCGTGGGAGCAGCTCGAGCGGGCCGCGCGGCTGCTCGGCAGCGACCTGCCCGCGGGCGACCTCACGCCGGCGATGAGGCAGTTCGCGGCGGAGCTCGGCCTGTGGGACGTGCCGCAGGCGACCGGCGTGCGCCTCGCGACCGTCGCCGGGCGGATCCGCCACGCCCGCGGCAGGGATCGCGCGCTGCTCGATCTGACCCCGCTCCGCCGCACGCGCGTCCTCATCCCGCGCGCGGCGCGCGCGGCGTGGGACGCCGACGCGCTCGCGGAGGCGCTCACGGACGAGCCGTTCGCCCGGGCGCGGGGGCTCCGCTTCCTGCCGGTCGACGCGCCGGTGCTGCGCTTCGACGACGAGCGGCGGATCGCCGACGGCGATCTCGCGGCCCGGCACGACGATCCGGCGCGGCTCTCCTGGCTCCTCGATCGGCTCCGGCAGGCGCTCGAGGGCGCGGGCGGCGCGGGGGCGATCCTGCTCGGCCCCTGGCTCGGCGCGCGCGCGCCGCGGGCCGAGGCGCTCGCGGCGCGCCTCGGCGTCCCCGTGGGCGAGGCGCTGATCGGCGCCGGCTCGCCGGCGGGGCTCCGCTTCGAGGCGGCGCGCAACGCGCTGCTCGTCGCGATCGGGGCGCAGCGGCGCCACGGCCGCGTGCGCGCGGTGGGTCGTGGCCACGGGGGACCGGGGGAACCGGGCGAAGGCGTCGCGGTCCACATCGAGGGCGAGGACGTGCCGCTCGCCGCGGACGCGGTGATCCTGGCGGTCGGCGGTCTCGCCGGTGGAGGCATCGCGTACACCCCGCCCGAGCGCGGCGCCGGCCCCGACCTCCCGGCCCGCGGCGCCGCGCCGTTCACGCTCTCGATCGAGGCGCCCGTCACGATGGGCGACGCTCGTGGCGCGTTCGGCGTGGTGAGCTCCATGCAGGGCCCGGAGCTCGATGTCATCGCGTGGCCCCGCGGCGAGCGGCCGGGCGCGCTGGAGGCGGTGGGCGTGAGGTGCGAGGGCGTCCGCGCCGCCCCCGGGATCCTGGCGGCCGGGGCGACCCTCGCCGGGAGGGCGCGCACCGTGCTCGACGCGGTGACGACCGGGCTCCGCGCCGGGGCCGAGGCCTGACGCGCGACGCGAGGGCGCCGGCGCAGCTCGCCCCGCGCGCGATCTTGCGCTAGCGGCCCGCCGGGATCGCGCGGAGGAGCTGCTGGTAGCCGACGGCGAGCGCGAAATCGCTCCCGCGGCTGGGATCGGCGGGCACGTCGCCCGCGACGCCGCGCGCCGCGGCCTCCGCGCGTTTCTCCACGAGCACGGCCCTCGGCGAGCCGTCGCGGATCGACCCCTCGGCGGGGAGGTGCCCCTCGAGATCCTGCTCGCGGAGGATGGCGGCCGGGACCTGTTGCTGCGCGCTCTCGATGACGATGTCCGGCCGGATGCCCTGGGCCTGGATCGAGCGCCCCTTCGGCGTGTAGTAGCGCATCGTCGTCAGCCTCACCCCGGCGCCGCCGGGCAGCTCGTAGATGGTCTGCACCGACCCCTTGCCGAAGGTCGTCGCGCCGACGACCGTGGCGCGCCCGCTGTCCTGCAGGGCGCCCGCGACGAGCTCGGCGGCGCTCGCGGAGTACTCGTTCACCAGCGCGACGACGGGCAGCGAGGCGAACGCGCCGCCGTCGTGCGCCTTCGCCTCGTCGACGACCTGGTTGCGCTGGCGCGTCGAGTAGATCGTCCCCGACGAGAGGAACTCGTCGGCCAGGGCCTCCGCCTCGTGGACGAGGCCGCCGGGGTTGTTGCGCATATCGAGGATCACCCCGGCCAGCGGCGTCTTCGACGCGGCGCGCAGCCTCGCCGCGGCGCGCAGCATCTCCTCGTGGGTGCCGTCCTGGAACTGCTTCACGCGGACGTACGCGACGTCCCGATCGAGGCGCTTCGCGGCGATGCTCGTGACGTGGATCTGCTCCCGCGCGAGATCGAACGTGAGCGGCTCGGCCGCGCCCTGCCGGCGGATCGTGAGCTTCACCCGGGAGCCGGGGGGCCCGCGCATGATCTTGACGAGCTTGTCGAGGCGCTCGCCGCGCACGGGGCGGCCGTCGATCGCGATGATCTGGTCGCCGGAGCGGATGCCCGCCCGCGCCGCCGGCGAGCCCTCGATCGGCGCGATCACGGTGATGTGATCGTCCTTGGCATCGACCTCGATGCCGACGCCGCCGAACGTCCCCCCTGTCTCTTCCTGGAACTGGGCGAACTCGGAGGCGCTCATGTACGCGGAGTGCGGGTCGAGCTCCGCGACCATTCCCTTGATGGCGCCGTCGATGATTTTGTTGCGCTGTGCCGGCTCGACGTAATGGTTCTCGACGAGCACGAGCACGCGCGCGAGCTGCTCGAGCGGGGCGTAGGGGCTCTGCGCCTGTGTGCTCGCGCCCGCGAGGTGGGAAGTCGCCGCCCCCCCCGCGAAGGCCGCAGCGATGAGCCCCAGGGTGCGCATCCAGCTCGAGAAGCGTCGCATCCGCCGACCATAGCAGCGACGCGGGCGGCCGCGGCCAGCGCGCGACCGCGCTCGGCTCGGCGCCTGCCCCGGCGCCCCGTCGGCCAGGACGCCGCAGCCGGCTCGGGGCGCGCCGGCGCGGGCGTATCGCCCGGCCCGTCGAAGTCGCGCCGTGATGCCCAAGGTCCGGGGCGCATGGTTTGTCCTAAGAGGAGTGTTCGGCTATCTTCGCGCGCCTGAACGTGGAACTTGCCTCCTCATCGTCCAGCTTCGCCTCCACGAAGCAGGGCTCGCCGCGAGGGGCTTCTCTCGTCGAGACGGTCAGTGGCCGTCGCGAAGAGCTGTCCGCGGCAGCGCTGTGGTCCGTGCGCGGGAGACAATTCGCATCCCGAGGCGGCTAGGATGGCCAAGACCAGCGATCGTGAGCTCGTCGATCAAGCCCGGGGCGGGGATGCCCAGGCGTTCGGGGCGCTGGTGCGTCGACATCAGAAGCGCATCTTCCGGCTGGCGTTCCACCTCGTCCGCTCGGGCGCGGAGGCAGAGGACGTGACCCAGGAAACCTTCGTCCGGGCCTACCAGGCGCTCGATCGGTTCGACGGGCGGAGCGAGCCCTTCACCTGGCTCTACCGGATCGCCGTGAACCTCTCGCTCAACATGATCCGGGCCCGCAAGCCGAGCAGAAACTCGACCCCCGCCGACGATCCGCGGATCGAGGCGCTGCTGCTCGAGACGCGCCCGAGCCACGGCGTCGATCCGGCCGCGACGACCCAGCGGCGCGAGCTCGCGGCCGCGCTCTGCGACGGCATCGATACGCTCTCGGACACGCTGCGGACGACGCTCATCCTCGTGTGCATCGACGGCGTGCCCCACGAGGACGCGTCCAGAATCCTGGGCTGTCCAGAGGGAACAGTTGCCTGGCGCGTCCACGAGGCGCGCCGCAAACTCCGCGTCTACCTCGCGGAGCGCGGTTTCGGAGGGGACGCCGAATGAACGTCACCAGCAAGCTCGACCTCGATCGGATGCTCAACGATTGGCCTGCCCCCGCCGTCGACGAGGCGGCGTGGGAGACGCGGGCAGCTCGCATCATCGAGGTCGCCCTATCCCGGCGATCGGAGGACACCGCGGCGGTGGCCGACCTCCTCGCGGCCCCGGACCTCGCCGCAGAGCCAGGCGAGGAGCAGACGGGGGACGTTCTGCGCGAAGTACGCGCAGCAGGAGAACGCAGTACCATGGCGGACGGATCAGAAACAGGCAGGGCCTCGAAGGCTGAAGCGCGCCTGTCGGGCGGCAGCGCTTCACGGCCCCCGGAGAAGAAACGTCCGTCGCTGAAGGAGATCGCCGAGCGCGCCAGCCAGGCCCCGGGTCGCATGAGCGGCGCTTCCGGGAGCAACCCGGCGCTCTCGACGCCGCTGCCGTCCGGGCGCGGCCCGCTGTCCACGCCGCTGCCGTCCTCGGGACGTGGCTCGATGCCGCCGGCGCGCGGCTCGCTCTCCGGCGCCCTGCGCGCGTCGTCGCCTTCGTTGCGGCCGGCCGAGGGGGTGACCGAGGACTCCGGCGTCATCGATCTCAACCGGCTCAGCGCGTCGGTGCCCCCGGAGCAGGTGGAGTCCGCCGAGAAGGCGCAGCCCGGCACGGCCGACCTGCTCGACGAGGACGAGAAGCCGGCCGCGGTCGCGGCGGTGTCGGTGAGGAGGCCGCGCGCCCCGTCCGCGCCCGTTGCCGAGGCTCCTGCGAAGCAGCGGTCCGGCGGGATGATCGCCGGCGCGGCCCTCGCGGCCCTCGGCTTGGCCGCGGCGGTGACGGTCGTGGTGAAGACGAGGGCGCCGTCGCCGCAGGAGACGGCGGCCGCGACGACGGCAGCGCCACCCGCCGTCCTGGCGCCCGCCGCGCCGCGCGAGGAGCGGCCGGCACAGCCTGCTGCCCCGGTCGCCGCCGCGCCCGCCGCGCCGGTAGAAAACGCGCAGCCCGAGCCGCAGCCCGTGGAAGCGGCGGAGAAGCTGGCGGCGGCGCCCAAGGCGCCAGCGGCACCGGTCGGCGCCGGCGCGGCGGCGCCCGCGGCGCCTGCCTCGCCCGCCGCCGCGCCGAAGCCGGAGCAGGGAAAGGTGGCGGCGGCGCCGGCAGCGCCTGGCAAGCCGGGGGATTTGCCTTCCGCCATGCAGGCCGCCGTGGGCGATGGCGGCGAGAAGCAGCCGTCGGTGGTGTCGGAGGCGCCGGTGCCGGCCTCGGGCTCGCTCCGGCAGCAGAACATCCCCGAGCAGCCGTCGCAGGGCTCGGTGCAGGCCGCGCTCGGCTCGGTCATGGGCAACGCGAGGGCGTGCGTGGCGGGCGCGGACGACGTGTCGCGCGCGCAGATCACGTTCTCGTCGACAGGCCAGGTGAGCAAGGTCAGCGTCAGCGGCTGGGCGGCGGCGAACGGCCAGTCGAGCTGCGTGCAGGCGGCGCTCAAGGGCGCGAACGTCGGCCCGTTCTCGAAGCCGTCGTTCGCGGTGAGCGCCACGATCCGGCCCTAGCCCAGGGAGGCTCAACCTCCAGGTTGACATGAGGGGGCCCGCAGGTAGAATGCGCGCCCCCATGGTTTCCGCGACCCAGCAAACCCAGCGCATCCGTCAACGCAAGGCGCGCTCTGCGGGCACCGTCCGCAAGCGCTTCGAACGCGCGCACGGCACCCCCAAGTTCCCGATCCATCCGGCGGGTTACGATCAGAACGCGCCGGACGCCCTGCGCGCTGCCACGCCCACCGAGGCGCAGGCGAAGAAGTAGGAGAGCTTTTCTCATGGCCAATCACGCATCCGCCGAAAAGCGCAACCGCCAGCGCATCACCAGGACCGCGCGCAACCGCGCCATCAAGTCGGAGCTCCGCACGGTCGTCAAGAAGGCGCGCACCGCGCTGAAGGGCGTCTCGCAGGAGTCCACCGCGCCGGTCACCGCCGCGGAGAGCGCGCTCGATCGCGCCGCGTCGAAGGGGGCGATCCCCGCCAAGCGCGCGTCGCGCGTGAAGAGCCGCCTGGCCCTCGCCCTTCACAAGGCGAGCGTCGCCGCCAAGACCGCCGCGAGCTGAGCGGCAACCTCTCCGCACGTACGCCCCGCTCCACCGCAAGGTGAAGCGGGCGTCGTCGTTTTGTCTCCACTCATCGCCGTGATGCCGCGGCCGGCGCCCTTGTGCCGCCGCAGGCCTGGTCATCGCGGCGCACCGTGGCGTCGGCCCAGCGTCCGCGAGCGTCAGTGGGCGTCGGCCCAGGTCGGGCCGTGGCCGATGTCGACGACGAGCGGCACGTCGAGCGGGAAGACCGACTCCATGGCCTCCCGCACCCTGGCCTTCGCCTCGTCCACCGCCCCGGCCGGCACCTCGAACGCGAGCTCGTCGTGCACCGTGAGCACCATGCGCGCGCCGGGGACCACGGGGCGCGGGACGCGCACCATCGCGAGCTTCAAGAGATCCGCCGCCGTCCCCTGGATGGGGGTGTTCTGCGCGATGCGCTCGGCCTGGGCGCGGCGCATGCGGTCGCTGCTGCGCAGATCCGGGAGCAACCGGCGCCGGCCGAGCAGCGTGCGCACCGACTCGGAGCGCTTCGCCTCGGCCATCGTCCGCTCCATGAACTCGTGCACGCCGCGGTAGCGCGCAAAGTAGGCGTCGATGAAGCGCGCCGCCTCCGCGCGCGAGATGTCGAGGCGCTTCGCGAGCGCCGACTCGCCCATCCCGTAGATCACGCCGAAGTTGATGGTCTTGCTCCGGCGGCGCATCTCGTCCGTGACCCCCGCCTCGTCCACGCCGAAGATCTCCATCGCGGTGCGCACGTGCACGTCCTGCCCGGTGCGGAACGCGTCGACGAGCACCGGATCCTTCGACAGGTGCGCGAGCACGCGCAGCTCGATCTGGGAGTAGTCGGCGCTCACGATCACGCTGCCCGGCGGCGCGATGAACGCGCGCCGGATCATCCGCCCGAGCTCCGTGCGGATCGGGATGTTCTGCAGGTTCGGATCCTGCGACGAGAGCCGCCCGGTCGCGGCCACGGCCTGGCTCCAGCGCGTGTGGATCCGGCCCGTGCTCGGGTGCACGAGGCGCGGCAGCGCGTCGACGTACGTGCCCTTGAGCTTCGCGATGACGCGGTGCTCGAGCACCACGCCGGGGAACGGGTGGTCCTCCGAGAGCGCCTCGAGCACGTCGGCGTCGGTCGAGCGGCCGGTCTTCGTCTTGCGCTGGGAGCGCAGCTTGAGCTCGTCGAACAGCACCGCCTCGAGCTGCTTCGGTGACGCCAGGTTGATGTCGTGCCCCACCATCTCGCGCGCCTTCTGCTCCAGCGCCGCGAGCTCGGTCGTCATCTTCGCGCCGAGCTGCGCGAGCGCCTGCGGGTCGACCAGGACGCCCGTGAGCTCCATCTCTGCGAGCACCGCGGAGAGGGGCAGCTCGATCTGCATGAGCAGATCCTCGAGCCGCTCGGCGCGGAGCCGCGGGCGCAGCCGGTCGGTGAGCGAGAGCGCGACGTCGGCGAACGCCGCCCCGTAGGTCGAGGCCTCGCCGAGCTCGATCTCGTCGAGGGCGCGCTGCGCCTGCCCGCGGCGCTTCGGGACCACCTCGTCGAGGGTCTGCATCTTGGCGCCGAGCTCGCGCTCGGCGAGCTCGTGGAGCTGGTTCTTCCCCTCCGGATCGAGCAGGTAGCTCGCCAGCATCGTGTCGAAGGCGACCCCCAGAAGCCCGATGCGGTGCCGCAGCAGGATCACCTCGCAGTACTTGACGTCGTGGCCCACCTTCGGGAGCTCGGGGTCGGCGAGCAGCGGGCCGAGCACCGCGTCGATGTCGCTCATCGCGAGCTGGGCCGGCGCGCCGAGGTAGCGATGGCCCAGCGGGACGTAGGCGGCCTGCCCCGGCTCGCAGGCGAGCGCGATGCCGCAGACGTGGGCGCTCATCGGCTCGCGGCTCGTGGCGAGCACGTCGATGGCGAGGCGCCCGGCCGCGCGCGCGGACCTCGCGAAGCCCTCGAGCTCCTCGCGCGTCGCGATGACCCGGTAGGTCGCCGCGCGCGCGGCGGGCTCGGGCGCGCGAACGGCCTTCAGGAAGCGCGAGAAGCCGAGCTCGGTGAAGAGCTCCCTGAGCCTGCCGGTGTCCGCGCCGCCGTAGCGCAGCGTCTCCAGATCGAGCGAGACGGGCGCGCTGCCGTCGAGCGTCACGAGCTTCTGCGACAGGAGCGCGTCGGCCTCGTGCTGCTTGAGCGACTCGCGGATGCGAGGCTTCTTCACCTCGTCCAGGCGGGCGTAAATCGACGAGAGCGAGCCGAACTGCGCGAGCAGCTCGGCCGCCGTCTTCAGGCCCACGCCGGGGACGCCGGGGACGTTGTCCGAGCTGTCGCCGACGAGGGCGAGCAGGTCGCGCACCTGCTCCGGCGGCACCCCGAACTTCGCGACGACCTCGGGGTGGCCGTAGACCTTGTCGCGCATCGCGTCCCAGAGCATCACCCGCTCGTCGTCGACGAGCTGCATGAGATCCTTGTCGCTCGACGCGATGACCACGCGCAGCCCCCGCTCCTTGGCCCGCGCAACGGTGACGGCCACGAGATCGTCCGCCTCGAGCCCCTCCTGGATGAAGATCGGGATGCGGTACGCCTCGACGATCTCCCGGCACCGGCTCATCTGCACCCCGAGATCGGGCGGCGGCGGGGGCCGGTGGGCCTTGTAGCGGGGGTCGAGATCGTCGCGGAACGTCTTGCCCGGGGAGTCCATCGCCACGCCGAGGTACGCGGGCTTGCGCTCGTCCACGAGCTTCGAGAGCATCGCGACGGTGCCGTACGTCGCATGCGTCGGTTCGCCGCTCGGGCTCGAGAGCGGGCTGATCGCGTGGTAGGCGCGGAAGACGTAGCCCGAGAGGTCGATCAGGTAGAGGACGTCCGGAGCTCCGGCCGGGGGAAGCGCGGTAGGGCGCATGGACATGGATCGACCCTTAGCACCTCGGCGCGCGGCCGTTCATCGAACCACGACGTCGCGCTGCATTGTCACCTCGAGGACGCGCCCCTCGCGCTCGACGCCGACGGTGACGCGCGTCCCCACCGGGCCGCGGAGGCGCTGGATGCAGTCGGCGAGCGGGAGCTCCCTCGCGTTCTCGCCGTCGATGCGGACGATGACGTCGCCTTGCGCGAGCCCGGCAGACACCGCGGGCCCGCCCTCGATGAGGCCCGCGATCGTGACGCCGCTCGACGAGGCCGAGAGCATCGCGCCGATGCCCGTGAGCTCCTCGCGCGATCCGCCGTCGTCCAGCATGCGGAGCTCGATGTCGGCGCGCACCGAGCCCGCGCCGCGCGCGTCGAGGCTGGACACGATCTTGGATATGTACTCCTCGTGGCGCACGCGCACCGAGAACGGGCCGCTCGCGGGCACGCCCTGGAGCTCGTAGTCGCCGTTCGCGTCGGTGAGCGAGAGCGAGATCGCGTTCGCGCCGGACGAGGTCACGGAGTCGAGCTCGACCTGGGCCTCGACGACCGGGGCGCGCGACGCGGCGTCGACGACCCTGCCCCTCAGCGTCGCGCCCTGCGGCAGCACGATCCTCACGCGGTCGGCGACGCGGCCCGCCTCGACGTCGACGGCCGGGCTCCGCGTCGGCGGGCGGCCGGCCGCGCTCACCGTCAGCACGTAGCGGCCCGGCGCGAGCTCGTCCAACCGGAACGCGCCGCCCGGATCGGACACCTTGCGCGCGCGGCCATCGATGCTCCCGCGCGCGCCGGATCCGGCCGGCTGGAACGACTCGATCGCCAGCAGGTACGCCTCGATGGGCCTGCCCGATTGATCCACGACCTCGCCCGCGATCGCCCCCGCGGCGATCAGGTGGAGGACGTTGTCGCGGCCCGCGGCGAGGCGCGTGGGCTCGGCCTCGCCGAACGGAGGCTGCGCCGCGGTCGCGGTGCAGCCGTCGGCCTCGGGCGGCAGCTCGAAGCGCCCCCTGGCGTCAGCGCTCGCCGACACGCCCGGCTCATCGCGGCAGCTGACCACGGCGCCTGCGCTGGGGCGGCCCTCCGAATCGAGGACCACGCCGCGGACCGGCTCAGCGCGCGCGGCCGTCGTCTCGCGCGGCGGCGGCGGCGGCGGCGCCGGCTGCGGCGCCTCGACCTCGACCTCGCGCGGCTCCGCGAGCTCCGGCTGCGGCGCAGGGAGCAGCGCGGTCGCGGGCTCGCGCCGCGCTGCCATCACGGGGTCGGGGCGCGGCAGGAGCAGCCAGAAGAGGAGCGGCGCGACCAGCAGCGCCACGGACAGCAGGGCCGCGGAGAGCCAGGCCCTTCGCTGCGTGCCCGCCGTCCGGCTGTCCACCATGCCGTCCTCCGCGCCGGTTCAGCGGCCGGCGTCGGCCTGGCCGGCCGAGCCCTCATCCACGCCTTCGGGGCGCTCGCGCCCGTCGACCGGCGCGATCGCCGCCTCGTCGGTGGGGCCGAGCGCGGGGCTTTCCGGCTCGGCGGGCCACGGCGTCTCGCTGGAGGAGCCGCCGCACGCCCCGAGGAGCAGCGCAAAGGGTAGGAGCAAGGTGCCGGGCCGCATGGCCGGCATCCTAGCTCGTTTTGCCGGGGAGGTCATAACGGCTGGGCTCCTGGCCCGGCCACGAGCGAGCGCGGCGCGCGCCGGCTCAGCGCGCGGAGAGGTTCGTCCGGGCGATCCAGAGGCAGGCTGCGGCGTTGGCCGCGCACCAGACGACGAGGGCCATCCGGCCGAGGGGGCCGGCGACCTCACCGAGCACGACGACCGACGTGAGGTAGGCCGCCGTACCGACGGCGATGCCCGCGATCGCCGGCCGGAGCTTCTTCACGCCGAAGAAGATCGAGGTGAGGCCGAGCGGGATGAGCGCGTTGGCGAGCGGCAGCCAGCGGTGGACCGAGGCGCCGATCAGCAGGTCGAGGTCGGCGATCGGCCGGGCCAGCACGTCGACGACGAGGTCCACGCGCGGCAGGAGCCACGGCGCGAAGAAGAACAGCCCCGGCCCCGCCGCGAGCGCCGGGAGGAGGAAGCTCGCCTGCCACGGGCTCGTGGCGTTCGCCTCCTTCTTGCGGGCGCGGCGGCCGACCCACATCGCGAGCACGAGCAGCGCGAGCAGCCGCACGACGATGTGGCTCTGCGTGACGCGCACGACCGAGCTCGCGGCGTCGAGGATGCCGGCCCCGTAGAGGAGCCTGCCGCTGTCGGAGTCGTCGACCCTGCGCGCGCCTGAGCGGAGCGCGTCCTCGACCGCGCGCGGGTCCGACACGCCGAGGCTCACGAGCAGCGCCGCCGCGCCGGCCACGTGGGGCGCGGCCATCGAGGTGCCGCTGTACACCGGGTAGCCCTCGCACTTGTCGCGCCCGCGGTTGCAGATGGTCTGCTGGGTGACGTTCACCCCGGGCGCCGCGACGTCGACGCCCTGGCCGCGCGAGGAGAACCTCGCGATCTTGTCGTTCGCGTCGGTGGCGCTCACGCCGATGACGCCGTCGGAGGCGCCGGGGTACTGCACGCGCCCGCCGGTGTTGCCGGCCGCCGCGACGACGACCGTGCCGCGCGAGATCGCGTAGTCGATCGCGCTCTGGAGGACCTTGGAGTTGCGCGGCCCGCCGAGGCTCAGGTTGATGACGTCGGCGCCGTGCTCGGCCGCCCACCGGATGCCGTCGGCCACGTCGGCGGTCGTGCCCCAGCCGCTCTCGTTCAGCACCTTGACCGGCATGAGCCGCGCGTGGAACGCGAGCCCCACGGCCCCGAGGCCGTTGTGGGTCGACTGCGCGATCGTGCCCGCCACGTGCGTGCCGTGGCCCTGGTCGTCGTTCGCGTGGGTCGTCTTGTTGACGAAGTTCCACCCCTCCACGCACTCGGTCGAGGCCAGGTCGGTGCCCTTGGTGAACGGCCCGTGCGTCTCACACGCGATGCCGGTGTCGACCACGGCGACGGTGACCCCGCGGCCGGTGGCGAAGTCCCATGCGCGCTCGGCGCCCACGCGCGCCATGTGCCACTGGTCCTTCAGCAGCGGATCGTTCGCGACGAACGAGGCGCGCACCCAGGCGAGCGGCTCGGCCACCTCCACGCGCGGATCCTGTGCGAGCCGCTGCAGGGCCGCGCTGACCGGGCCGTCCACGGTGGCGATCTGGATCCGGGTCTCCGAGGCGAGCGCGGTCGGCACGACGCTCAGCGAGAAGTCGCGCGCGAGCGCCGCGAGCGCGCTGTCGTCGAGATCGTCGCGCGCGTCGACGACGATCTGCCCCGGGATGTCGTAGCTTGTCTCGTCGAGCTCGGAGGCTAGGCCGTGCAGCGGCTCGCCCGCGGTCGCGACCGGCTCGCTCAGGAGATCGAAGCGGTTCGAGCGATCGACATCGACGGGCAGCGCGGGGTTGGCGTACCCAGGGAGACGGGGCTCGAGCATCCCCGGAGAGCGCGCCGCGAGCGCGACCCCGGCGCCTCGGCCGTCCGTTCCGTCGGCCCTGGCCGCGCCGGCAACGGCGACCAGCGCCGCTGCCGCGAGCAGCGACGTCGCGAGCGCGCGTCCGCCTGGGTGAATGGCGGTCCCTGACCCACGCTGAAGGCGAGACTTGTGCATAGGGGTCTCCTCTTCGGCAGCGTAGCGCCGCTATCCCCGAGCAGCCATCGCTCTGGCGTCGACGTACCGCGCCTGGCGCCGACGGATCGCGCTCGTCGCGCCCGCATGCCCGCTGCGGAACGCGGCCGCCGTGTCTCCAGCGGTGCAGGGCCCCTCGCGATCGCGGAGTTCCTGGACCTCAGGACATCCCGCAGACAACCTCCCACACCGCCGCCGTACCGCACGCTCTCTGACGAGCCCGATTGCCCGCGCGCTCTGTCTCCAGCGCCCTCCCCTGCGGCTCTCTGCGTCAGCGGAATCCCCGCCCGGCGCCGTCCGGCCCGCGGCTCACATCACCTCGCCGCCGCCCACAGGCCGGCCATCCACGCTTCCACGTCGCTCACGGTCCGCGGGATATCGATCGACAGGTTCCGATATCCGGTCTCCGTGACGAGGATATCGTCCTCGATGCGCACGCCGATGCCGCGATAGCGGGCCGGGACCGTCTCGTCATCGATCTGGAAGTACAGGCCAGGCTCCACCGTGAGCACCATCCCCGGCTTGAGCTTGCCGAACTTGTAGACCTGCTGCCGCGCCTGCGCGCAGTCGTGCACGTCGAGGCCCAGCATGTGGCTCACGTTGTGGAGCGAGTACCGGCGGTAGAACTGCTTGTCTTCCCTGAGCGCCTCCTCGGCCGAGACGCTCAGGATGCCGAGCCGCTCGAGCCCCCGGGCGAGCGCCCGCATCGCCGCGCGGTTCGGCTCCATGAAATCGTTGCCCGGCTTCACCTCGTTGATCGCCGCCTCCTGCGCCTCGAGCACGAGCTCGTAGATCTCGCGCTGCTCCGGGGAAAACTTCCCGTTGATCGGCAACGTCCGGGTGATGTCGGCGGTGTAGAGCGCGTTCCCCTCGACGCCGGCGTCGAGCAGAAGGAGCTTGCCCGGCTCGAGCGCGCCGTCGTTCCTCGTCCAGTGCAGGATGCAGGCGTGGTGGCCCGACGCGGCGATGGTCCCGTAGCCGACGTCGTTGCCCTCCACCCGGGCGCGCAGGTTGAAGACGCCCTCGAGCTCTCGCTCGCTCCGCCCCCGCGGGAGCGCACGGATGACGTCCTCGAAGCCCCGCTTCGTCGACGCGACGACCGCCTCGAGCTCCTCGACCTCGAGGGCGTCCTTGAGGAGGCGCATCTCCGAGAGCGCCTCGCCGAGCTGCTTGTCGCGATCGTGCCGGGCGAGGAGCTTGTCGACGCGCTCGGACATGCCGCGGAGCACGCGGTGCGGACGCGTCACCGTGCCGACGAGGCCGCTCAGGTACGCGTCCAGCTCGGGGAGCCCGCGGCACTCGTCGACGCCGAAACGCGCGCGGCTCTGCTCGACGCCCAGGCGGGGGCCGACCCACAGCTCTCCCTTCGCGCGATCGGTGAAGAACGTCTTGTCGCTGCGCCCGGGGTTCGGCTCGACGAAGAGGATGTCCCGGTGCCCGCCCCCCTCCTGCGGCTGCAGGACGAGCACGCAGTCAGGCTCGAGGTTGCCCGTCAGATAGAAGAAGTCCGAGCCCGGGCGAAAGCGGTAGTGCGTGTCGTTGGCGCGCACCTTCTCGTGCCCCGTCGAGAGGACGAGCGTCTCCGCCGGGAAGAGCTTCGAGAGGGCGCGGCGGCGGGCAGCGAACACCTCGGCGTGCGCGATCGGCTCGGGGAGCTCGCTGGGAGCCGGCGCCCAGCGGTCCAGCATGAACGCGATCAGGGCCTCCGGCAGCGTCGAGTCGTGGCTGGCCGGCTTGGCCTCGGCACCGGCGACCGCAGCGACGGGCGCCTCGGCCGGGCCGCTGCCGGTGGGCGCGCTGGGGGCAGGCTCTGCCTGGAGAGGGGCGGCGCTGGTCTCGGGCGTATGGCTCATGGGGCTCAAACTATGGGTCGATCGGGCAGGGTCGTTCAAGCCAAAGCGCGCGCCCGACCCGCCGCGCGGATCGTCCCCTACGGGCGGCGGCGCCTCAGGCGACCGAAGCGCCGCCGTCGACCGCGAGGATCTGGCCGGTGATGAAGTCGTTTTCAGCAAGGAACACCACGGCGCGCGCGATGTCTTCGGCCTCGCCGAGGCGCCGGAGCGGGATGCGCTCGCGAAGGCGAGCGAGCGTGGCCTCGTCGTAGGAAGAGGGCGGCAGGACTGTCCCGGGTGCGATGCCGTTGACGCGCACGTCAGGCGAAAGCCCCACCGCGAGGCCGCGGACGAGGTGGGCGAGCGCGGCCTTGGAGACCGAATAAGGGATGTAGTTCCTCCACGGGCGCTCGGCGCTCACACAGACGACCGCGACGACGCTTCCGTGGCAGGCGCGGAGCGCAGGAGCGAGCTCGAGCGTGAGCAGGTACGGCGCGGTGGCGTTGAGCGCCATGGCGCGGTCCCAGGCGTCGGCGGAGAGCTCGGCCGGCGGGACCCGCTCGAAGTTCGCCGCGTTGTGGACGAGCAGGTCGAGCCGACCGGACGACCAGTCGAGCACCGCACGGGCCAGCGCGGCGACCGCCTCGCGATCGTAGAGGTCCGCCTGGAGCGCGACGGCGCGCCGGCCGAGCGAGCGCGCCTCGTCGACGACGGCGTCCGCGCCGGCGCCGCTCGTGGCGTAGTGGACGGCCAGGTCGGCCCCCGCGGCTGCGAGCGCTCGGGCGGTCGCAGCGCCGAGGCGCGTACCGGCGCCGGTCACGAGGGCGACACGGCCGGTCAAGGGAACGTGGGGCATGGACGCCGTTTAGCCGATGTGGCGCCGCGTGCGTCGAAGGGACAGCATCGATGGCGGTCAGGGCCGCGAGCGGACGGCCCGAGGGCGAGGGTCACGTCGCGGTCTCTCGAGCTCGGCGTCCATGGCGCCCTCCTGCCCCGCCCGCCTCGCAGGCTCCTGCCTCGGTGCTCCGACGCGCGCGCCCGCTGTCGCCGTTTTTTTCTCCCGTGACGCGCCCCGTGGCACGCTGCGCCGGCTTTGACGATGCCCCCCCCGACACGCCGAAGCTCCGCCCCGGAGCGCTCCAGGGAGCCGACGTGGCGCCTGTGCGCCCTCGCCGCCGCGCTGCTGTGCGCCGCGGGATGCAGGGAGAAGCTCGACTCCATCGATCTGCCCGGCCTCGATCTGCCCGGCCTCCATGGGCCTGACACCGGCACTGCCGCCGCGCCGGCGAGCGCCGCCCCGCGAGCCCAGAGCCCCCCGCGCGCTGTCGCCGCCAAAAGCGCCGCCCCGGCGGGCGCGCCGTCGCTCGACTGCGACGAGCTGCCGTCGGAGGAGGAGGAGCGGCGCGCGCAGCTGCCGCCCCTGACGGCGCTCGGGAAGGCCGTGCCCGTGGAGCCGTGGACCCCGCCGCCGTACGAGGTGCTGCCGGGCGTGATGCTCCCCGCGAAGATCGCCGCGAAGCTCGAGCAGATCGACCGGGAGTACGCGCGGCGCACGCGCGAGCACCTCGTGATCACGAGCGGGACACGCGACGCGAACCGACAGGCCAGGGCGATGTTCACGAAGCTCAGGCTCGGCGAGGATCTCCTCAAGCTCTACCGGAACAAGGCGGCGATCCAGGAGATCAAGAAGGCATACAAGGCGCGCTCGGGCAAGCCGCCGGAGCAGGTGGTCGCCGCCATGGAGGCCGTCATCCAGGACCAGATCGACCGGGGGATCTACGTCTCTGCGCACCTGCGCCGAGGCGCCGTGGACGTGCGCAACAGGACCATGTCGCCGAAGGAGAAGCGCGCGTTCCTCGAGAGCACCGCGGAGGTCGGGGGCGTCCTGGTCATCGAGGAGACGACGCCCGCGCACTACCACCTGCAGATCGACTGACGGGCGGATTCACGACGAGCATTCGAGATCACCTGAGCGCAGGCGCGCGGCGGCGCCGAGCCTGCGCTCGCCTCGTCGATCGGCCGGCCGCGGGGCTCACAGACCGGCGATCGGGCCGCTCGCCGGGTCGCCGTACTTCGACAGCTCGACGCCGAAGTAGTTGATGATCGAGCAATGGAGCCCGCCGGTAGGCGCGTTGTTCGCGCGGACGGCGCGGCCTGTCTGGAAGCCCCCCACGTGTCCGGCCAGCATGATGGGCATGTTCTTCCGACCGTGGGAGTCGCCATCGCCGTTCTCGGACGTGTAGAGCACGAGCGACTCGTCGAGGAGGTTACCTGTCGCCGTGGTGGCGGCCTTCATCGCGTTGAGCAGGTAGGCGAAGCGGCGCACCTTGAACCGCGAGGTCTGGACGACGCGGGCGTTGGCGATGCGCATCGCCTCCGCTTGCGGCAGGCCGTCGAGATCGGTCGCGCGATCGCGGTCGCCGAGCTTGTGCGAGATGAAGTGGTCGCTCCAGTCCCCCACGCCGTCGGGCAGGTCGTAACCGGCGAAATCGAGGCCCCAGCTGTTCGAGTACTGCAGGACGAGCACCCGCGTCAGGTCGCAGGTGAGCGCGAGCAGCCCGAGATCGATCATCTGCTTGAACTTGCCGTGCAGGTCGAGCCCCCGCGGGGGCTCGCCGGGGACGGTGCAGCTCGACTGGGTCGTGGACTGGATCTGCTTCTCCAGCTCGAACACCGACTCGAGGTGCTGCTCCACGCGCGCCCGGTCCGCCGCGCCGAGGCGCTGGTTCAGCCGCCTTGCGTCCTCTCTCACCCAGTCGAGGACGCTGGCGCGGCGCCGCCGGATGTCGTCCATCCCCTCGCTCGGCTCGCCCAGGTTGCTGAAGAGCGTGTCGAACAGGCGGGACGGGTCGCGGAAGGCGTCCTCGACCTGACCGCCCTCCCGGAACGAGGTGAAGCCCTGTGTGACCGCCGTGTCGCCCGTGGGCGACACGTTGATGCTGCGGTAAGGGGTCTCGGCCGCGATGTGATCGGCCAGGTACTGGTCGAGCGTGGCCTTGCGCGGGACGGACTGTCCGCCGCCGTCGGTGTGGGCGCAGAGCGCCATCGCCGGGCTGTGGATCTCGGAGCAGATGACCTGGTGGTCGACGTCGGACACCATCGTGACATCGCGCCAGATCGGATCGCCCGCCGGCCACTCGCGCTCGGCGGCGAAGCCCTTCATGTCCACGAGGGCCGGCGTCAGCCCCTCGGCCGAGAGCGGCCCCGCCGTGCGCGGGTGCCACGCGCCGGGGTCGGTGCCGTTGGGAACGAAGAAGGCCACGAAGCGCTTCGGATCCGCCGGCGCGGCGCTGGCGCGCTGCGGTCGCATCGCGTCGAGGAACGGCAAGGCGACCGCGACGCCGGCGCCGCGGAGCAGAGCTCTTCTCGAGATCTTCACTGGCGACACTCCTCTTCCATCATCGGTCGGACGGGTTGCGAGCACATCACTCTGGCGCCCTTCGCAGCCGGAACGCCGGAGACTGCACGATGGCGGTCAGGAAGGAGCGGAACCGGTTGCCGTCCTGCGCGAAGCTCTCCGCGGCGGCGTCGATGGCGCAGCGATCCTCGACCGCCGGCTCGCGTCCCTGGGTGTACGTGAACAGCTTCTCCGCGACGCACGCGGCCAGCTTCGGGCTCTGCCGGAGCTCCGCCGCCAGGGCGGCGAGCGAGTCGAACGACTCGTTGGCTGCGCCCTGGAGGCGCGGCTCGATCCCGAACTCGTCGATAGCGATGCTCCCGTCGTACCGCCCCTGCTTGTCGTACTGGGCGAACCCGACGCCGATCGGATCGATGCGCGCATGGCAGCCGGCGCACCCGGCCTGCGTGTTGCGCTTCTTGACGACGTCGAGGTAGCTCAGCCCGGCGAGCTCGCTCTCCAGCTCCTCGAGGAGCCCGGCGGGGATATGGATCTTCTCGCAGAGAAAGGCCTGCCGGAGCCACTGGCCGCGCACGGAGATGAGGTCGCCGTCGTTCTTGGCGCTGATCAGGCTGGCGTGCGTGAGCAGCCCGGTGTTCGCCCGGTGGTGGTCGTCCGGAAACTCCACGCGCGTCATTCCGTCGTCCGGCGCCTCCATGCCATAGAACTTCGCGAGCGCCGGGCTGATGTACGTGTGATTCGCGGTGAGCGCGTCGAAGAAGTCGACGTCCGGGGTGAAGGCGTGCTCGTCGAGCAGGAGCTCGCTCTCGGTGATCATGTCCCCCAGGAGGGCGGGCGTCGACGCGTCCGGGTTGGCCGGCGGGCGGAGCTGCTCGAACGTCAGCCACTGCTTGAAGAAGGCGTTGTAGAAGCGCGGGGTCCGCTCGTCTTCGACCATCTCCTCCGCGACCGCGAGGAGCCCCTTCGGGGTGTCGAGCTCGCCGGCCTCTGCGCGCGACAGGAGCGCTGCGCTCGGGGACCGGCCCCACAGCGTGAACGACAGCCGGGAGGCGAGCTCGAGCGGCGACAGGGGCGACGTCTCCGCGCCGGTCGCGCCGACCTCGATCCGGAACAGGAAGCTGGGCGAGGTGAGCAGCGCCTCGATGACGAAGCGAAACGCGTCCGCCCTGTCCTGCGCGACCTCGCTCGCCCGCCCGACCAGATCGCTCACCTCCTCGGAGGACAGCGGCCTCCGATACGCGAGCTTGCCGAAGCGCTGCACGAAGCGCTCGAGGCAATCGGAGGCCTCCGGCTCGCAGCCGAGCACCGAGGCCCGGCGCGCCTCGTCGGCCATGAGCTCCTGCCCGAGCGCCTCCGCCGTCCCCAGGTAGGCCCGAAGGTGCTGATCCGACACGTTCTGGAGGGCGGCGATCGTCCGGAATCCGCCCTGACCGGTATCTTCCGGGATACTGTCGACGACGGGCGGCTCGGCGAGCTCGAACAGGTCCTGGAGCGTCAGCTGGTACTCGAGCCGCGACAGGCGGCGCAGGACGCTGGGGCTCGTTCGAGCGACACTGCAGTCTTGCGCTGTGGGCTGCCCCGTGACGGGGTCGATCAGCGTGCCGTCGTCAGAGCTGCCGTCGCCGAGCTGCCCGGTACAGGCAACCGCCGTCAGACAGAAGAGCGCCATCGCGGACACGCCCGCCGCGAGGGAACGCCGGTGGAACGGTACCGATCGATCGGTGTCGGGCGGCATTGTCTTGCTCATGGAGTGACCAGCCATTCAGGTGGAGCGCACCTGACGCACGCCGAGGCATTCCGGCGATGCGCCACGTCGTGGTCTGAGGCGAACTTTCGAAGCAAGGCGGAACGTGCGCGCCCCGGCGTCAGCTCGGGGCAGGGGCTACATTCCCATAGCACGCTCTTCTGATCACCGCATGGCGCGGATCGCTGGCTGCCACGCCGCTGGCTCGCGTCGAGCCAGCGACGCGCGACGGAGCACGGGGAGCCCGGCTGAGAACAGCACGTCGGCATGGCGACCGAATCGTACCGTCGCTGTATAAATCAGCTCACCTGGCTTACCCGATATCGAAGATCACTCCTTGCCTCGGCGAGGACTCGATGACGTCGGCTCCACGGCACGTGGTGGCCCTATTTGCTCCGGAGTGATGCACATGAAGGCGGGAAGGGCATTGATCTTTTCTTCCCGCCTCCCCGCCTTCATGTTCAAATCCGGCCACCACCAGCTCAGCTGCTTTCGAGGCACCGTCTCCGGTCCCCGCCGGCGAGCTGCGCGTGCTCTGAAACCGGCCTTCCGCCGCTCAGCGCGACGAGCTGCTCGCCGCCGGGATGGCCGTCCTCGGCCCCGGGCCCGATCGCGCGCCTCCCTTGATGCGCGCCTCGGTCACGACCTCGTCCCACTGCGCGTCGTAGCCCTCGAAGTGGACCCGGTAGGAGCCACGGGCGACGACGCCGGTGACGATCGCCGGCTTGTACGACCCCTTCCACTCGACCTCGATGCGGTCGCCGACCTTCCGCGCGCCGGCGTCGGCGGAGGCGCGCTGCTCCTCCTCGCGGAGGCGCCGGGCGCTCCCCTCGTGCAGACACTGCTCGCGGTGGCAGGCGAGGCCGGAGGCGCAGTCGTCGTCAGCGCGGCACGGAGACCCGAGCGGCGCATTCTTCCCGCAGGCAGCGAGCGCCGCGGGCAAGGAGGCCACGATCACGAGCGCCCTCAGGAAGGTAACGGCTCGAACGCGCACGACACGGCATCCCAGCAGAGCGGCCGCTGCCCGACAACAGGGATCGCAACGCCCGTGAGGGGCATCGCCTCCCCTCCGCCCGGCCCCCAGCGCCCCGGGCGCACACCGCAGCCTCTCCCGGGCCTCGGATCGCTGCCCCGGGCACGCCGCAGCCCCACCCGCGCCGCCCCGCGCCTTCGCCTCCCCCGGCGAGCCGCGCCCCTGTCAGCGGGGCCGCCCTCTGCTATGGTCGCCCCCGCCGTGCGTCTGCTCGCCGCCCTCGCGCCCGTGGCCCTGCTCGTCGCGGCGGCGCCGCTCCTGGGCTGCGGCGCCGCGCCCGCGACGGACGCGGGCGTCTGCGCGGGCGCGGGCGTCTGCGGCGCCCACTACTGCGTCGCGGGGCGCTGCCGGCCGCCGAGCGCCCTCCCCTCGCCCATCGATGCGCGCCGCTTGCTGCTCCGGCCGGCAGACCTGGCCGTGATCGCGGAGAACGGCGACGCCGCGGCCACGCCCGGCGTCCCCGACGCGATCGCGCTCGGGCGCGCCGGGACCGGCGACATCGTGCTGCTGCTCCGGTTCACGCCGACCTTCGGCGTCGACGCCGACATCGCGAGCGCCTTCGTCCTGCTGGAGCCAGCCCCGCTGGCGCCGCCCGCCGAGCGCGCGGTCACCCTGGAGGTGGCGCGCATCCTCGAGCCGTGGCGCTCCGAGACGGCCACGTGGGGCCGGCAGCCGCGCCTGTCGATCCCGGAAGCCGCCGCCATCGCGCGGCGCCGCCCGGCGACGCCGCTGCGGATCGACGTCACCTCGCTCGTGCGCGACTGGGCCAGGCGGCGCAAGGACGACCACGGCATCGCCATCCTCGCGCCGGGCAAAGACGCCGTCGGGGCGGCCTACTCGATGGGCACCTCCCAGGGCGCCGGCCCCCTCCTCGAGGTGTACGTACGGTGAGCACCGGCCAGGACGACGAGGGCGACGAGGACGACGACCTCGGCGCGCGGAACTCGCTCCCCCTTCCCCTCATCCGCCACGACGGCGGCTGGCGCAGGCCCTCCACGCCCAGCACCCCGCCCGCCGCACCGCCCGCGTCCGGCGCGCCGCTCACCCCCGGCGCGCCGCCCGCGTCCGGCGCGCCGCTCACCCCCGGCGCGCCGCCCCTCGCGCGCGGCCCCCACGATGACGACGACGAGCCCGCCGTCACCCAGCGCTCGACGGCGAGCGTGCGCCCACTCCCGCTCCGCCGCGCCGCGCCGCCGCCGGCGCCCGGGGAGGCCCCGCCGCCCGCGCTGCTCCGGGTGAGCGACCTGCGCGTCTCGTTCACCGCCGACGGCCGCGTCACCCGCGCCCTCGACGGCGTGTCGTTCACGGTGCCGCGCGGGAGCAGCGTCGCGCTCGTCGGCGAGTCGGGGTGCGGCAAGACGGTGACCGCGCTCAGCATCCTGCGGCTGCTGCCCGCGCCCTACGCGGCCGTCGACGGCGGCGCGATCGAGCTCGAGGGCCAGGACCTCCTCGCGCTGAGCGAGCGCGAGATGCGCGCCGTGCGCGGCGGGAAGATCGGCATGATCTTCCAGGAGCCGATGACCTCGCTGAACCCCGTCTACACGGTCAGCGCCCAGATCGCCGAGGCCGTCCGGCTGCACCTGCCCATGTCCCGCGGCGCCGCCCGGCTCTACGCGGTGAGCCTCCTGCGCAAGGTCGGCTTCCCCGAGCCCGAGGTGCGCGCGAACAGCTATCCGCACGAGCTGTCCGGCGGGATGCGCCAGCGCGTCATGATCGCGATGGCCCTCGCGGCAGGGCCCTCGCTGCTCATCGCCGACGAGCCGACCACCGCGCTCGACATGACCACGCAAGCGCAGATCCTGGACCTCCTCGATCGGCTCAAGGCCGAGACGTCGATGAGCCTCCTGCTCATCGCGCACGACCTCGCGGTGGTCGGCGAGCTCGCGGACGAGATCGTCGTCCTCTACGCCGGCGTCGTCGTGGAGCGAGGGCCGGCGCGCAACGTGCTCGCGGCGCCGTCGCACCCGTACACGCGCTCGCTCCTCAGGAGCGTCCCGGCGCGCGGGTTCCGCCCGCCCCGCGTGCGCGGCCAGCGGGCGCTGCGCCTGCCGACCATCCCGGGCGGGCTCCCCGATCTGCGCGATCCGCCGCGCGGCTGCCGCTTCAGCGACCGCTGCGACGCCGTGTTCGATCGCTGCCGCGTGGAGGCGCCGGACATGTACGCCGTCCCGCCCGGCGCGGGGCACCACGCGGCGCGGTGCTTTCTCCTCGCAGGCCCGGGGCGCGCGGGCGACGAGGGCGCCGCGTGACGCGCGACAGCGGCCTCCCGCCGCCCTCCCCGTCGCCCGGCCCGAGCGACGGCGCCGGCGCGGCGCGCCCGGACAGCATGCGTCCGGACAGCATGCGTCCGGACAGCGGCCGCCCCGACAGCGGCCGCCCGGAGAGCATGCGCTTCGACAGCGCGCGGGGCGAGCGGCCGCTCGTCCAGGCGGAGGGGCTCTCGAAGCTGTACCCGGTGCAGCGCGGTCCCTTTGCGAAGCCGGCGTTCGTGCAGGCGGTCGACGGGGTGAGCTTCCACATCCACCGCGGCGAGACGCTCGGCCTGGTCGGCGAGTCGGGCTCCGGCAAGAGCACCCTCGGGCGCCTCGCGATCCGGCTCATCGAGCCCACGGTCGGCCGCGTCCTCTTCGACGGCGTGGACCTCACCGCCCTCTCGGCGCGCGCGCTCAGGACCATGCGCCGGCGGATGCAGATCGTCTTCCAGGACCCGTACGGCTCGCTCAATCCGCGCATGACGCTGCGCGAGATCGTCGGCGAGGGCCTCGTGATCCACCGCCTCGCGCGGAGCCGCGACGAGGAGACCGCGATGGTCGAGGGCGTGCTCCAGAAGGTCGGGCTGCGGCCGGACATGATGGGGCGCTTCCCCCACGAGCTCTCCGGCGGGCAGCGGCAGCGGGTCGCGATCGCCAGGGCGCTCGCCGTGCGCCCGGATTTCATCGTGTGCGACGAGCCCGTGAGCGCGCTCGACCTCTCGGTCCAGGCCCAGATCGTCAACCTGCTCGAGGAGCTCCAGGACGAGCTCTCGCTCGGCCTCCTGTTCATCTCGCACGATCTCCGCGTCATCCAGCACGTGAGCCACCGCGTCGCCGTGATGTACCTCGGCCGGATCGTGGAGCTCGGCCCGGCGCAAGGCGTTGTCGAGCAGCAGCACCACCCGTACACGCGCGCGCTCTTCGAGGCGACGCCGTCGATCGAGCGAGGGGGCAAGGCGCGCCGCCTGTTGCCGGGCGCGCCGGCGAGCGCGATCAACCCGCCCGAGGGCTGCGTGTTCCACCCGCGCTGCCGGAAGGCGGAAGAGGGCAAGTGCGACGTCGAGATCCCGCCGCTCGAGGAGCTCGTCCCCGGGAGCGGCCACCGCGTGGCGTGCTGGTACCCCGAGGGGGCGTGACCGCGGCGGCCCGACCTGGCACAGCCGAGGCCCCGGTGCGCCGCGAGCCCGATGTGATTGATCGGGTGTAGCGGCGACGATCGGGGAGCAGAACGATATATATACCACAGAGATACAGAGACACAGAGGGAATGAGGAACAGGCGCTCTGTGCTTGCATGCGCCTCTGTGGCTCGGCTCTCGCGCTTTCTGCTAAGGTCCGCGCACCATGCACGCCTGGCGCGGACACGCCTTCGGCTCCCCCGAGATCCTCGTCTGGGAAGAGGTGGACGACCCCCCGCTCGCCGAGGGGGAGGTCCGGATCGAGATCGCCGCCTCCGCGATCAACTTCCCCGACGTGCTCTTCACGGCAGGCGCCCATCAGGTCAAGCCGACTCCGCCGTTCATCCCCGGCTTCGAGGTCGCCGGCGTCGTCGTCGAGAGCCGCGAGCCGTCGCTGCGGCCGGGCACCCGCGTGGCCGCGACGCTGCCCGGCTCGGGAGGGTACGCGACCCACGTGATCGCAGGCCCGCGCACGACATACACGCTCCCCGACGGCATGCCGTTCGAGGACGCGGCGGCGCTGACCATCACGTACCAGACAGGCTACCTCGCGCTGCACCGCCGCGCCGGCATCAAGCCCGGCGACACGGTCCTCGTGCACGCCGGCGCAGGCGGCGTCGGCAGCGCGGCGATCCAGCTCGCCAAGGCGGCCGGCGCGACCGTCATCGCGACCGCCGGCGGAAAGGAGAAGGGGGCGGTCTGCCGCGCGCTCGGGGCAGACGTCGCGATCGACTACCGGCACGAGGACTTCGTCGCCCTCGTCAAGGAGCGGACCTCGGGCCGAGGGGCCGATATCATCTTCGACCCCGTCGGCGGAGACGTCTTCGACCAGTCCACCAAGTGCGTCGCCTTCGAGGGCCGCATCCTGGTGATCGGCTTCGCCTCAGGCCGCTTCCCCGCGGCGCGCGCAAACCACCTGCTCGTCAAGAACTACGCGGTCATCGGCGTCTACTGGGGCACCTACAGCCGCGCCGAGCCCGCCGTGACGCGGAGCGCGCAGGACGCGCTCTATGCGATGTATGGAAAGGGCGCGATCAAGCCGCTCGTCTCCGCCGCGCTGCCGATGGCGGACGCGAAGGCCGCCATGACGGCGGTCGCGTCCCGCGCGACCACCGGCAAGGTGGTGCTCACCACGCAGCGATGAGGGGCGCCGCCGCCGCTCGGGCGAGCGGCAGCGGCACGGGGGAAGGGCTCAGTTGCAGGCGGTCCCGGTGGACGTCTCGGCGAGCTTGCCGAGCGTGTCCTGGTCCTTCGTGGTCAGGCCGAAGCCGTAGGGGAACTGCGCCGTCTGGCCGTCGTTGCGGTTGACGAGCTGGCACTCGCTCCCGGGCCAGGAGAACGAGAGCTTGCCCTGGAACTCGTGCGCACCGAACAGCACGTCGGCCACGCCGCCGCCCTCGGAGCCCGGGAGCCACGCCGCCACGAACGCGTCGGAGAGGTTCAGCTCCTTGTTCACGTAGAGCGGGCGGCCCGACAGGAAGACCGTCACGATCGGCAGCGTCGGCGCGGCCGTACGGATGGCCTGGAGCACCTGGAGGTCCTCCGGGTGGAAGCGCGCGTGCTCCAGCGTCTTCGCGTGCTCGATGTTGTCATCGGCGTCCTTCCCGGGCTGGATATCGCCCTTCATCTCCGCGTAGGGGGTCTCGCCGATCACCACGATCGCCGCGTCGAAGCTCCCCGACGAGGCGGCGGCGCCGTTGGCGCTCAGCATCGCCTGGCCGCCGCCCCCGGACACGAGCGCCTGGATCCCCGCATAGATGGACGTGGCGCCCGGGAAGTCGGCGTTCGAGTTGTCCGTGCCCTGCCACGTCCGCGACCACCCGCCGGCCTGGTTCGAGAGGTTGTCCGCAGACTTGCCCGCGACGAGCACCTTCGCAGACGGAGCGAGGGGGAGCACCGAGCCCGCGTTCTTCAGGAGCACGAGCGACTTCCTGACCGCCTCGCGCGCGAGGTCCCGGTGCTCCCTGGCGCCGAGCACCGACTGCTCCCCCGCGAACATCCGCTCCGACGGGGCGCCCTTCGTCTTCTTCGGGCCGAGGAGCCCGGCCCGCATCTTGACGCGCAGGATCCTCGTCACGGCGTCGTCGACCCGCTCCATCTTGATCTGGCCGGACTTCGCCTGGGCGAGGGTGTTCGTGTAGAACGCCTTCCAGGCGGTCGGGACCATGATCATGTCCACACCGGCGTTGATCGAGGCCGCGCACGAGTCGTCCGTGCAGCCGCTCACCTGCCCATGACCGTTCCAGTCGCCGATGACGAAGCCGTCGAAGTGGAACTTGTCCTTCAGCACCCCGGTGAGCAGATCGCCCTTGCCGTGCATCTTGTCGCCGCGCACGCGGTTGTACGACGCCATGACCGTCTGCGCGCCCGCCGGGATGGCGGACATGTACCCCTGACCGTGGATCTCGCACAGCTCGGTGTCGGACCCGAGGTAGTTCCCCTGGTCATCGCCCTTGTCGGTGCCGCCGTCGCCGATGAAATGCTTGGCCGTCGCGATGACGCGCGAAGCACCGAAGAGATCCGGGCTGTTCGCGGCGCCCTGGATGCCTTGCACGACCCGGCCGGCGTAGGCGTTCACGATCTCCGGATCCTCGGAGTAGGCCTCGTACGTGCGGCCCCACCGGTCGTCACGGACTGTCGCGAGCGTCGGCGCGAAGGTCCAGTCGAGCCCCGTGGCGACGACCTCCTTGGCCGTCGCGGCGCCGATGCGCTCGAGCAGCGCGGGCTCGTTCGCCGCGCCCAGGCCGATGTTGTGCGGGAAGAGCGTGGCGCCGCGGACATTGTTGTTCCCGTGCACCGCGTCGATGCCCCAGATGATCGGGATGCCCGCGCGGCCACCGGACGTGTCCACCGAGGCCTTGTAGAAGGCGTCGGCGCGCGCGACCCAGTCCGCCGCCGACGCGCTCTTGCTACCGCCCGGCCAGGAGCCGCCGCCGTTGAGCACGGAGCCGATGTGGTACTGCTTGACCTCTTCCGGCGTGATGTAGCCGATCTCGGCCTGCACCATCTGGCCGACCTTCTCCTCGATGGTCATCCGGCCGAGGAGCTCGGCGACGGCCGCCTCGATGGCCGGATCCTTCGCGATCGCGCTCTCTACCTCGGGCCAGCCGCCGTCGCAGGGCAGGAGACCCACGCTGTCGCCGGCGCCGCTGCCGCCGCCGCCGGTGCTGTCGCCGGCGCCGCTGCCGTTGCCGCCGGTGCTGTCACCCGCGCCGCTGCCGTTGCCGCCGCTGCCGTTGCCGTTGCCGCCGCTGCCGCTGCCGTTGCCGCCGCTGCCGCTGCCGGCGCCCGCTCCGGTCGATGAGCTGCTCGGATTGTCGGACGTGTCGTCCCCGCAGGCGGCCGGCGCGAGAACAACCGCCGCCGCCATGATCCATGTCGAATACCGTGTGAGGCGCATAGGTGCTCCCCTCTCTATGTCAATGAGATGTAAGGATGGGCTCTGAGGTGAACCGTGACAGTCAAGCAAAGCGTCGATCGGGATGAGCCCCGCGCGCCGTTCGCCCGCGAACGAATCGAGCAGGACGGCCGATAACAGGCCTCGTGCTCGGAGGCCCGGAGGTCACCCCCTGCTCCAGGCCGGTCGCCACGCGATGGGTGTAAGACAACATAAGACAGAATGGGAATGTTCTAATCCATGACTCCACCCGCACGCAAGCCCCCCTCACGCCGCGAACGAGGGATCGATCGCCGCTTCGATGCGCGCGGCGCGCGTCGGCGCCGCGGCCGGCGCGGCGATGAATTCGATCCTGGCGCGGCCCTCGCGGCGCGCCGGGATGACACGGCGCGTCCTGGAACGCCCACCCGTTAACCATAGTCCGAGTCGCGCGGCAAGTTGCAAACGGGATGGCGCAGCGCGGTAATTCACCCGTGGCAGAACGCCACAACCGACGCAGGAGGGCCACGGCCTGCCCCGCGATCCGGCGGGAAGAGCGTTTTTCGAGATCCTCGAGAAGGGCGCAGAAGCACTCCAGGATCCGAGCCCCGTGCGAGCGATCGACCACTACCCGGACGGATTCCACGTGATGAAGGAGAACCCGGACCATCGCATGGATGGCCCATCACGATTGCAAAGGGATCAATGAAGAGTTCACGCAGTGTGTGATCTTCGACGGGAACACGAAGGACGCGCACCTCATCGGGGTCGAGTACCTCCTCATCCAAGTCGATGTCCGAGGGCCTGCCCGAGGACGAGAAGAAGCTCTGGCCCCCGCATAATGACGAGCTCCTCTCAGGAGAGCTGAGGAGCTCGTCCTCGAGCAGTGGATCATGGACGGCCAGCTCCCGTGACCCGGCGCGGCGGCAACCGCCGCGCCTCGCCTCACCTCGGCTGCTCCAGGAGCGCACCGTCTCGATACGCCACGATGAGCCGCTCCAGGATCTCGATCTCCCGCACCAGCTCCTCCCCCTTCTCGGTATCCCCCACCCGGCGCTCGACCTCGTAGGCCTCCACATCCGAGATCTCGGGGATGATGTCCTCCCCCGCCTCCACCGCCTGCTCGACCGACGTGAAGTGGTGGTGCTGCGCCAGCCGCACCCCGCTCGCCTCGAGCACGAGCGTGTACCCCTTGTCGCCGTAGGCCTCCGAGAACGCCCCGTCGATCGTCACCGCGCGGTGCGACGCCTTGATCGGCGACTCCCCCTGCTCGACCCGCACCGGCACATGCCCGTTCACGATGAGCCCGCGCTCCTCGTCCAGCCCAAACTCGCGGCACACCCGGCCGCAGAAGCCGGCGTCGTGGATCAGGTGGAAATACGGGTTCTTCGTCTCCTTGTGCGTCCTCGCGTCGGCCACGAAATAGGACTCGAACGTCGTCATCCGGTCCTTGCCGAACATGGGCGAGAGCGGGCCGGTCCAGAGGTACCAGAGCAGGTCGACGTCCTCCTGCGCGCCCGCCCGGAAAGCCCGGCGCACCACGCGCTCCAGCGCGTCGAACAGCGCCCTGCCGCGACGAGGCTCGCCGTCGACCACGAACGGGAGAAGCGCGCCCTCGCCGTCCACCGGGACACAGCCGTGAAAGATGAGCGCCCGATCGCGCCGGAGCCACGTCGTCCCCTGCTGCACCATCCAGCGCATCCGGCGCGACAGGACAGGGCTCTTCACGAAGGACTCCTTGAGCAGCGCGATGCACGACGCCTCCTCCGGCGTGAGCGCGTACGGATCGGCGAAATCGACGGTCGGAAAGCGCGTGTCGAGGAGCGGGTACACCTCGCCATCGATCGACACCGTCCCCGCGCGCGGGTCGATGCGGTGAAGCAAGCACCGGTGATCGAGGGCAAGCTCCGGGCGCCGCCGGCAGAGCTGGCCCTCCAGCTTGAACTGCAGGACCGCCATCGCCTTCTGCATCCGCGCCATGAGGAGCGCGTCGCGCAGCCCGTCGCCCCGCACCGCGAAGCGCTCCGCCGGGTCGTCGGCATAGACGGTGCGCGCGAGCCGGTCGATCGGGGCGACCGGGATGCCGAAGCCCTCCTCGAGCTGCTCGAGGCGCCCGTACCGGAGCGAGAGGCGGACCACGGTGGCGATGAGCGCCTCGTGGCCGAGGCTGGCGCCCATCCAGCTCACGTCGTGGTTGCCCCACGCGACCCGCGCGCGCGGCTGGCGCATCAGGTACTCGAGCACCTTGTCCAGCCGGGGACCGCGATCGCCGAGATCGCCCGCCACGACGAGCTCGAAGACCGTCAGATTCCGGATGACGCGCGCCGTGGCGCGCAGGATCTCGATCTCGCGACAATGGTGCACGAACGGGTCGATGAGCGCGTCGAGGTAGCCGCCCTCGCCGAGAGCGGCGCGCGCCGAGACGAGCTCGCGGAGCAGGCCGCGCATGTCGTCCGGGAACGCTTGCTCCACCTGGCGAAGCGTGTAGCGCAGCGACAGCTCGCGGATGACCTCGACCTCGCGCGCGAGCGTCCAGAGCAGGAAGGCCCGCCGCTCCGCCTCGCCGCCGGCCGCGACCCGCGCGTAGCTCTCGCGAGGATAGTAGATGACCGAGAGCAGCGCGCGCTTCTCGCCCGCCGTGAGCCGGTCGCCGAAGACCCGCTCGACAAGCGGCCGCAGGCTCCCCGAGGCGTTGTTGATGATGTGCTTCAGCTTCCTGTGCTCGCCGTGGACGTCGCTGACCACGTGCACCGTCCCCTTCGGAAGCGACAGGATCGCCCGCAGGTGGCCGATCTCGGAGAGCGCGGCCTCGGTCGTCGGATACCGGGCCGCGAGGGCGCGGAGGAGGGGCAGCTCCCGCGTGTCGAGCATGACGCCCCAGCATAGAGCAAAGGCGCCGGCCGGCACGTCAGGCGAGCGCGCGGGAGGCGACGCGACATGCTCGTTGGATCCGAGGTTGACGATCGGCGTTCCCGTCAGGACAGCTCCGTAGACGTCGAGCAGCTCGAGCTCGCGCGGGCGCGCGGCGGGCACGGTTGATGAAGGCCACCGCGGCTGTGCAATGCTCGCTCTCTCCCGGACCGGAGGCGCCCGCGGCGCCGCGCACGGGCGAGGCGGCGCGCTCCGGCCGGGCGGCCGCGGCCGCGCTGCTCGCCTCCCTCCTGCTCGCCCCGGGGTGCGTCCGTGAGGCCGCGAAGGAGGCGACCCGCGGCACGCTCGAGGCGCTCGACCGCAGCGCGCAGGACCGGGCCGCGCCCGCCGGAGGATCGGGCGAGGAGCGGGCCGAGGGCGCGCGGGAACGCGAGCGGCCGCTCGTCGGGGCCATCGTCCACGACGCGGTCCGGGCAGGCGCGGCGGAGATCGGGCGGCAGGCAGAGAGCCTGGAGCCGGTGATCGCGCAGACGAGCGAGGCGGTGAGCAGCGCCGTGGTCCAGGGCGCCCTCCAGCACGACCGGGCGCTCGTCACCCTCGTCGAGCAGGGCTCGGGCGCGGCGGCGAGGGCGGTGGCGCGTGAGGGGACGGCGCAGCTCGTGGAGCAGCTCGCAGGCTGCCCCGCCGACGACCCGGGCTGCTCGAGCGCCGCGATCGAGCGCGCGAGCCGCGCCGCCGCCACGGGGTTCGCGGACGGCCTGGGGAGGGCGATCCAGCCCTGGGTCATCGGCCTCGCCTTCGGCGGGGGGTTCCTGCTCGCCGCGCTGATCGCCGTCGCCATCGCGGCCGTCGCGCGGCGGCACGAGCGCACCGCCGCGCACTGACGCGGGCGCCCACGGGCGAGCGCCCGCGGCGTCGCTGCCGACCGGGCGTCGGTCCGGAGGGCGCGGCCTCGCGCGCTGCGCCGGGATGGCCCGCGGGGGCGGGGCGCCGCGGCGCTTCGCGCGGTCCAGGCGGCATGGTACGCGCGGGCGATGACGCCGGGGGAACGGATCGCCGATCGCTTCGAGATCGAGCGCCAGACGGGCGCCGGCGGTATGGGCGCCATCTACCGCGCCGTCGACCTCGGGACCGGCGCGCCGGTGGCGGTGAAGATCCTCCACCACGGCCAGGAGGCCGACCTCGCGCGCTTCGCCCGCGAGGCGAGGATCCTCGACCAGCTCAAGGACCCGGCGGTCGTCCGGTACATCGCGCACGGGATCACCGGGGGCTCGCGCCCGTACCTCGTGATGGAGTGGCTCGAGGGCGAGGACCTCGCCGCCCGCCTCGCCCGCGCCGAGCTCGGGCTCGCCGAGAGCCTCGCGCTGGTCCGGCGCATGGCCGGCGCGCTCGCCGCGATGCACGCGCTCGGGGTCGTGCACCGCGACATCAAGCCGAGCAACATCTTTCTCTGCGAGGGGCGCGTCGAGCTGGCGAGGCTCATCGACTTCGGCATCGCCCGGCCGCAGGCCGCCGCGGCGGTCGTCACGCGCACGAACGCCACCGTGGGCACGCTCGGCTACATGGCCCCGGAGCAGGCGCGCGGGAGCGCCGACCTCGACGCGCGCGCCGACGTGTTCTCCCTCGGGTGCGTGCTCTTCGAGTGCCTCGCGGGCCAACCGGCCTACGCGGGGGACAACCCGATGGCGGTGCTGGCGAAGCTGCTGCTCGCGTCGCCCCCGCGGGTGCGCGACGAGCGGCCCGACGTGCCCGACGCGCTCGACGTCCTCGTCGAGCGCATGCTGAGCCGGGAGCCCGCGAGGCGCCCCGCGGACGGCGCGGCGCTCCTGGCCGAGCTCGCGGCGATGAGCCCGCTCAGCCCGGAGCAGAGCGCGCTCCGGGCGCCCGAGAGCCGCGCGCAGCCGGCGCTGACCGCGGGCGAGCAGCGGTTCCTGTCGGTGCTGCTCGCGGGCGCCGAGGACGGCGAGGAGGCCGCCGGGGCGGCGGCGCCTGACGGGGCGGCGGCGCAGCGCGCGGTCGCCAAGATCCAGGAGGCTCCAGAGCTCCGCCGACCCGCGGTGGACCCGTCGACGTGGACGCTCGTCGCCGAGGTGCCGAGGGTCGCGGCGCCGGACGGCAAGGAGCCCGCGCTGCGCGCCCTGGTCGCGGCGCACGGCGGGGAGGTCGAGCGCCTCGCCGACCGGACGTGGATGGTGACCTTCCTGGGCGCGCCCCGGAGCGCAGGCCCGGGCGCGCAGGAGGGCCAGCGGCTCCCCAGCACCGGCGGGGCCGCGATGGACCACGCCGGCCAGGCGGCCCGCTGCGCGCTCGCGATGAGGGCGCTCCTGCCGGGCGCGCCGATCGCGCTCGCGACGGGGCGCGGCCGGGTGCGCGGCCGGTCGTCCGCGGGCGAGGCGATCGACCGCGCCGCCGGGCTCGTCGACGACGCGCGGCGGGCCCGCGCGGCGGGCGAGGCGGCCCCGGCGATCCGCGTCGATGCGCTGACGGCGGGGCTGCTCGAGGGCCGCTTCGTTGTCGAGGGCGCGGCGGCCGGGGGGCTGCTCCGGGCCGAGCGGGAGGCGCCCGAGGCGGCGCGCACCCTGCTCGGCAAGCGGACGCCCTGCGTGGGGCGGGACCGCGAGCTGCGCGCCCTCGAGGACCTCTTCGACGAGTGCGTCGACCAGCCGGCCGCCCGCGCCGTCCTCGTGACCGCGGGCGCGGGCATCGGGAAGTCGCGGCTGCGCAAGGAGCTCGAGGATCGCGTGGGGCGCGCGGAGCATCGCGGCGCGCCGGTCGAGATCTGGCTCGGCCGCGGCGAGCCGATGCGGGCGGGCGCGCCGTTCGGGCTGCTCGGGCAGGTCCTCCGGAAGAGCGCGCGGATCCAGGACGGCGAGCCGCTCGAGGCGCGGCGGCAGAAGCTCAAGGACCGCGTGGCGCGCCACGTGGCCGAGGCGGAGCGCGGCCGCGTGGCCGAGTTCCTCGGGGCGATGGTGGGGACGCCGTTCCCGGACGACGAGAGCGTGCAGCTCCGCGCCGCGCGGCGCGATCCGGTGCTGATGGGCGACCAGCTGCGCCGCGCCTTCGTCGACTTCCTCGACGCCGAGTGCCGGGCGCAGCCGGTGCTGCTGCTGCTCGAGGACCTGCACTGGGGCGACCAGCCGTCGCTGGATCACGTCGGCGCGGCGCTCCGGCTGCTCGCGGACCGGCCGCTGCTCGTGGTGGGCTTCGCCAGGCCCGAGGTCGACGAGCTCTCCCCGCGGCTCTGGGCCGACGCCGAGGCCACGACGATGCGCCTCGGCGCGCTGCCGCCGAAGGCGTGCGAGCGGCTCGTGCGCGGCGCGCTCGGCGCGGCGGCGGACGAGGCCACGGTGGCGCGCGTGGTGGCGCGCGCCGCGGGGAACGCGTTCTTCCTGGAGGAGCTCGTGCGCGCCGTGGCCGAGGGGCGCGGCGATCACCTGCCCGACACGGTGCTCGCGATGGTGCAGTCGCGGCTCGAGGGGCTCGCGCCCGAGGAGCGGCGGGTGCTGCGCGCGGCGTCGGTGCTCGGCCAGGTGTTCTGGCGGGGCGCGGTCCAGACGCTGCTCGGCGGGGAGGATCGCGCCCCCGCGCTCGACGCGTGGCTCTCGGGCCTCGCGGCGCGCGAGTGGATCGCGCGCCGCCCCGAGTCGGCCCTGAAGGGCGAGGCCGAGTACGCCTTTCGCCACGCGCTCGTGCGCGAGGCCGCCTACGACATGCTCACCGACGAGGATCGCGCGCTCGGCCACCGGCTCGCGGGCGGCTGGCTCGAGGCCGCGGGCGAGCACGACGCCTCGGTGCTGGCCGAGCACTTCGAGCGCGGCGGGGAGCTCGGCCGGGCGGCGGCGTGCTACGTGCGGGCGGCGGAGCAGGCGCTCTCGGGCAACGATCTCGGCGGGGTGATCCGGTCGGCGGACCGCGCGATCCGCTGCGGCGCGGCCGGCGAGCCGCTCGGGGCGGTGTCGCTCGCGCGGGCCGAGGCGCACCGGTTCCGCGGCGAGCTCGAGGACGCGGCGCTCTGGGCGGCCGAGGCGCAGGCGCTGCTGCGCGAGGGGAGCCCGGGCTGGTACGCGGGGCTGAAGGTGGCGATGACGGCCACGCTCAAGCTGAACCGGCCGGAGCGGCTCACGTCGGCGCTCGCGGCGCTTGTCGCGCGCTGGTCGGACGATGCGCCCGAGCCGGCGCAGGTCGCCGCGGTGGCGTGGGCGGCGGCGCTGCTGTTCCTCGCGGGCCGGTACGCCGACGCCGGCTCGCTGATGGCGCGGGTGGAGCGGGTCGCGGATCGGTTCGCGGCGGACCCTCCGATCGCCGGCACGATCGCGTGGAGCGGCGCGGCGGCGGCGCTGTTCGTGGAGGGGGATCTCAACCGGCATCGGGCGCGGCTGGAGGAGGCGATCGCGTGCTTCGACCGGTGCGGGGATCTGCGGGGCGCGTGCGGGCAGCGCGCGAACGCGGGCTTCGCGTGCAACGAGCTCGGCGCGTACGGCGAGGCGGCGGCGCTGTTGCGGGTGTCGCTCGCGGACGCCGAGCGGATGGGGTTGCGCAACATCGCGGCCTCGGCGCGGCAGAACCTCGGCGTGGCGCTGGCGCGGCTCGGCGAGCTCGCCGAGGCGCGCGCGGTGCAGGCCGAGGCGGTGCGGTCGTTCGCGGCGATGCGGGAGCCGCGGATGGAGGGTGCGTCGCGCGCGTACCTGGCGGGCGCCCTGCATGCGGCCGGCGACCTTGCGGGCGCCGAGGAGGAGGCGCGCCGCGCGGTCGGGATGCTGGAGCTCGCGAGGCCGCTCTTGCCGTACGCGCTCGCGACGCTCGCCGACGTCCTGCTCGCGGCCGGGAGGCGCGGCGAGGCGCTCGCGGAAGCGCGCCGGGCGGCGGAGATCCTGAGCGAGATCGGCCAGCTGGAAGAGGGCGAGGCGCTGGTGCGGGTGGTCCACGCCGAGGCGCTCTGGGCGGCCGGCGACCGGGAGGGGGCGCGGTCGGCGCTGGCGGAGGCGGAGGCGCGGCTCGGGGAGCGAGCGGGGAAGATCGCGGATCCGGCGTGGCGAGCGAGCTTCGTGGAGCGGGTGCCGGAGCACGCGCGGACGGCGGCGCTGCGGAGGGCGTGGGATGCGGGCGCGCGAGGAGCCTGAGAGCGCGGCGCCCTGGCCGGGAGTCAGCCGGCATCGTGGCGGGGACCGAGCGGCGCAGCCCCCATCGATGCTGGTCGGAATGTGCGCTCGCACCGGCAACATCACGCAGCACCCATCGAGACTCTCCACGCACGACGCGATGAATCGATACTTGATCGACACTTGATCGACACTTGATTGCACGCCAGAACGAAAAATCCGTCAACGGCGCCAGCCGGCGAATCGGCAGACGCGCTCGATCCGCTCAGGATTCATGCGCCGCAAGGATGCCTCACCCGTTCAAACCCAGCGTCGGACCTGGAGATCTCGGACGGTGCCGAAGCGTGTCTCTGGTCCGTGGCGGCTGGTACCACTACTCGAACGGAGAGGTGTGCGTATTCATCGGCCCAAAACGGTATCGATTTTTCGAGGTTCCACCTCGATGAACCGATGGGCTCCCTCGACAGCCGCTCCGACGATGCGCTTCTCCGGACATCAGTCCAGCGGCGAGCCGCCAGGCTTGTCGCCGTTCACGTCTCCACATCCATCGCATCAGGATGGTTCGAGCGCGTCGAGGAGCTGTGGCAACGGCTCGCCGATAGCCGCCTCGCCTGGTCGGCCGAGGCGTGCAGCGCTGAAGCGCGACGCTCGATCGAGCGCAGCGCTGGATTGGCAGTCACGCCAGCTTTCGGCGGGCTTCCGTCGGCGCTACAAACAGCCGGGGGAGGCTCGACCATGACCAAGGCATCGCGCACACCGCGCATCGACCTGAACACGGCAACGAAAAAAGAGCTCTTGATGATCGAGGGCATCGACGGCGAGCGGGCTCGACTCATCATCGAGCACCGGACCGAGCGCGGTCCCATCCGGAGCTGGGAGGACCTGCACCACGTGCCGGGCATCGACGACGCGCTGCTCGACAAGCTCCAGCGCGGCAGCTCGCTGGGCGGCGCGGCCGAGCCCTCGGCGGAGGCCGCCGCCGGAGAAGCGGCCGAGGCGGCGGCAGGCTCCGCGAAGAGGCCACGCTCCTCGGGAGGCGGCGAGCTCGGCGATCCATCGGGCCTGGAGCAGATCATGGGGTTGATCCTGCTCGACAGGGCGGCCGCCGAGGCGTACCGCCTCGCGATCGACGTGTGCAAGACGCCGGAGATCAAGAAGCAGCTCGAAGGGTTCCGGGCAGATCACGAGCGGCACGAGCGCGAGCTCCTGGACGAGCTCGGCGCCGCGCCGACCGACGAGCCCGACGATCGTGGCCAGTGCATTCGCCGCTATACCGAGCTGTCGGCGCGCGAGGAGCGGACGGCGCTCGTCGCCATGCGCGCCAACGAGGAGCTCACGAACGACGCCTATGCCTCCGCGCTCACGAGCGATCTGCCGGACGAGGTCCGGCGGATGGTGGAGGCGAACTGGCAGGACGAGCGGCGCCATATCCGCTGGATCAACGAGGAGATCCGGAGGCGCGGCTGGGAGCTCCCGGAGGTGCCGTCGACGCTGGCCGAGGCCGCATGAGCGCGACGCCCCGGTGAGAGCGGCTCGCGGCGGAGCAGCGCCAGCAGAAGGCGCGGCTCGCGGCCGCGGAGAGGGAGCGGGATCAGGCGAGCCGCGACGCAGCGCGGGCTGCCAGGAGGAGCCGCGCCGTCCGAGCACCGCTCCCCGGCACCGAGCTACCGCTTCTTTCGCGCCTTCGGTGGGGCGGTTGGCTTGATATCGATGGTCGTGGCCCCCTGGCAGGGCACCTGCGCCGTCACACCTGCGCTGGACCACTCGGGGAACTTCGTCTTCCCGGGACGGCCGACGCGCACGAAGAAGCGGCCGCAGCGCACCGTCAGCGGCACGTTGACATCCCCCGCGAACTTGCCCGTCACGTAGACGCTCCCCGGCTCGGGGAAACCCACCTTGAGCACGCCCTGCCCCTTGGGCAGCGTGGCGGGGTTGACCCCTGCCTTCGCCGCGGCCTCTTTCGCCGCCGCGGCCTCCTTCGCCGCCGCGGCTTCCTTCGCCGCCGCGGCCTCCTTCGCTGCGGCCTCCTTGGCCGCCGCGGCCTCCTTCGCCGCCAGCTCCTTCGCCGCCGCGGCCTCCTTCGCCGCCAGCTCCTTCGCCGCCGCGGCCTCCTTCGCCGCCAGCTCCTTCGCCGCCGCGGCCTCCTTCGCCGTCAGTTCCTTGGCCGCCGCGGCCTCCTTCGCCGCCAGCTCCTTCGCGGAAGGCGCCTTCGGGCTCGGGGGCCGCTTCACGGAGGGCGGCGCGCTCGGCGCCGGCGCCGCCGTGGTGGCGACGGGCTCGACGATCTGCGTCGCCTGCTCCGCCGACGCAGCGGCGGCCGGCGCGGGCCGCTCCCGCCGCGCGACGTAGATCCAGAGCGCCGCCACCACCGTCGCCGTGATCGCCGAGACCGCGATCGTCCCGACCGGCGACAGCGAGCGCGGCGCCTGCCACGCCAGCGTGGGCGAGCGCTGGCGCCGCATCGGCGCGCCCGCCGGCGACGACTCCGCCGAGGGGCCGTTCAGGACCGCCGCGCTCGGGTACGGCACCCCGCCGGGCGGCGTCAGGCCCGAGGAGCCGTCCATGGGCACCGTCACCCCGGACGGCGTCAGGCCCGTCGTGCCCATGGGCACCGTCACCCCGGACGGCGTCACCGGCGAGCCGGACGGCGGCTTCGGCGGCGGCGGCGCGAAGAACGGCGGCGTGAGATCCGCCGGAAGCGCCGGCGGCGGGCCGAAGCGGATCGCCTCCGGGATCGCGGAGATCGACGGCTCGAAGCGGACCGACACGGCGCCGGTGCCCGGGATCGTCGCGTCGTCCTCCTCGAACAGCGGCTCGACCTCGGGCAGCGTCGCCGGCCCCCCTCCCGGCGGCACCTCCTCGGCCGCCGCCGCGTCGCGCTCCGCCGCGCGCCTCGACGCCTCGTACAGCCGGCCGAACGTCTCGCGATCGGGCAGCGCGGGCTTCCGCCCCTCGACGCCCTTCATCCCCTCGCCCCTCAGCACGACCGGGGTAGGCGGCGCATGGTTCGCCGGCACCGGGATCGTGATCGGATCGGGCCCCGACGCGCGGGTCGTCGCCCTGCCGTCCTGCCGCGCAGACCCCGCCAGCGCCTCGGACGCCGCCGCCGAGGGAGGCGCGGTCTTCGCCTGCGCGCCGCCGGGCCGCAGCCTCGCGGCCGCGCCGTCCCTCGCGGCCTGATCCTTCGCGAAGAGATCCTTCGCGAGCCGCCTCGCCGCGTCGGCCGCGGGCCTCGCGGTCTGCCCGCCCTTGCCCTTGACCGGGATCGTCGGCCGCCGGTCCTCCTCGGGATCCGCGTCCTCGATCTCGATCGTCGCGTGCGCGGACTGCACGCGCGTCACGAGCTCGGCCTTCCCCTTCTCCGGACGGGCGACCTTCGCGAGCGCCTGCTCGATCTCCTGAGAGGTGATCTTCCGATCGTCCGGCGACGGCGCCAGGGCCGTGTCGAGCAGCGCCACGATCGGGCGCGGGATCTCGGGGCGGATCGACGCGATGCCGGGCGGCCTTGTGCCGTCCGCCGACGGCCGCCGCCCCGAGAGCAGCGACCAGAGCAGGAGCCCCACGCCGTAGATATCCGCCTTGACCGTGACGCGCTCGGCGCGCACCTGCTCGGGGGCCATGTAGCCCGGCGCCCCCTTCACCACGCCCGCGATCGTGTCCGGCGTGCGCCCGAGGATCTTGCCGATGCCGAAGCCGGTCAGGCGCACCTGCCCGTCCCACCCGATCACGATGTTCTCCGGGTGGAGGTTGCGATGAATGACCGGCGTGGGGCTGCCGTGCTCGTCGGTCGCGCCGTGCGCGTGCGAGAGCGCGGCGGCGATGCAGTGGACCAGGTAGTAGACCGCCGCGTCGGCGAGCTTCTGCTGCCGCGCCGCGAGGTGCTGGAGCAGCCGATTGAGGTTTACGCCCTCGACGTGCTCGAGCACGAGCACGAGCCGGCCGGCGTGCTCGAAGAAGTCGAACATCCGCACGATGGCCGGGTGGTTCATCGAGGCGCAGATCGACGCCTCGCGGGCAAGCTCGTCGGCGAACCGCGGATCGCCCTCGGCCGTATTCGGGACGAGCTTCAGCACGCAGACGCGGCGAAACCCCAGCGGGCCGTCCAGCCGCCCGAGATAGACGCTGGTGGGCCCAGAACCGGCCAGGCGCCGGAGGATCTTGTAGGCCCCAATCGTCTCGGGAGCGGGCTCCGTCGGAAACATCCGGGGCCGATCATACCCAAGCGCGGCGAAGCCCCCAAGCCAACGACCAACACGGAACACTTCGCGGCGCCGAGAGGCGTCTCCGGGCGCCTCGGTAAGGCGCCCTGCTCCACGCGCCCTGTACGGTGCGTTGCTCTCCGGCTCGCCGGAGAGCGGTACGGCCGATCAGCAGAAACCCGAACAGCTGTGACGGATTACGGAGCACGGGGCGCCGCGCGGCCCCGCCAAGCGCCCGAGGGCTGCGCGCCCCCCGGCGCCGCGCGGCCCCGCCAAGCGCCGGCGCCGCGCGGCCCCGCCAAGCGCCGGCGCGCTGAAGATACGACGCCTGATCCGTCGGCGCGCGAGCGAGCGCGGTGGAGAAGTCGCGCGCGACCGCGATCACGCGACCGCCCGGCACGCTCCCCGGGCGCGCGATCCGCGACGGCGACGGGCGAGCCCGGATCGCGCCGCGCCCCGGAAGCCGCGCCGGCGGAAGCGGCCTCCGGTCGCGCTCGCGCGGCTGCGGATCGGGGTCGCTTTCGCCTGGAGAGCGCTCACATGGAGGCGAGAAGGCTGGAAAACGTGAAAATCATTGGTCTTTTCTTCCCGCCTTCCCGCCTTCGGACCCGGATCCGATTCACCGCGCGGCCGCGCCTCCATCCTTCGAGCGGCGCTGGGCCTGGGTTATAAGCCGCCGCGATGAAGCTCCGCGCCTTGCATCGGCTGCTCGCCGTCGTCCTCCTCGCCGGCTGCGAGGCCGCCGTCCCGCCGCCGCCGCCCGCGCCGCCGCCGCCCCCGTCGCCGAGCGCCTCCGCCTCGGCGCCCGCGCCCGCGCCGGCGCCGGCCGCGCCGGTGTCGCGGTTCCCGGCCGGGTGGCCTTACCCCGAGGGCGCGCCGCCGGTGCGGGGCCCGTCGATGGTCTCCAGCGACGCCGCGCTCGCCACGAAGGTGGGCGCGGACGTCCTCTCCTCGGGCGGCAACGCGGTCGACGCGGCGGTCGCGACGGCGTTCGCGCTCGCCGTCGTGCACCCGACGGCCGGCAACCTCGGCGGCGGCGGGTTCATGGTCGCGCGCCTCGGGGACAAGGAGCACGCGCTCGATTTCCGCGAGACCGCGCCGGCCAGGGCGACCCACGACATGTACCGGGGCAAGGACGGCAAGCCCACGGAGAGCTCCCGCGTCGGCCACCTCGCGGTCGGCGTGCCCGGCAGCGTGGCGGGGCTCTGGGAGGCGTACGACAAGCTCGGCTCCAAGAAGAAGACCTGGGCCGAGCTCATCGCGCCGTCGATCCGGCTCGCGAGGGAGGGCTTCCCGGTCGACGAGAACTTCGCGACCACGGTCAAGGCGGCGTCGAGCAAGCTCGCGCGCTTCCCGGCCTCGGTCGCGCTGTTCCTGCCGGGCGGCGCGCCCATCCAGGTCGGCGTGACGTGGAAGTCGCCCGAGCTCGCGACGACGCTCGAGCGCATCGCCGAGAAGGGGCCCGCCGGCTTCTACGAGGGCAAGACCGCCGAGCTCCTCGTCGCCGAGATGCGGCGCGGCAAGGGCCTCATCACGGCCGCGGACCTCAAGGGCTACAAGGCGAAGTGGCGCGAGCCGGTCGTGTTCGAGTACCGCGGACGCCGCGTCGTCTCGATGCCGCTCCCCTCGTCGGGCGGCCTCGCCCTCGCGATGATCGCGCACCAGCTCGATGGGCTCGACCTCGCGAAGCTCGGCTGGCACTCGCCGTCGCACGTGCACGTTGTCGCCGAGGTGATGCGGCGCGTCTTCATCGCGCGCAACGAGATCCTCGGGGATCCCGACTTCGTGAAGAACCCGGTCGAGGAGCTGCTCTCGGTCGCGTGGGCGGAGAAGCAGCGCGCCACGATCGCGCCGGACCGCGCGACGCCGACCGACGCGCTCACCGGCGGCGCGGCCGCCAAGGACTCGGGCGGCCGCGGCCCGCACACGACGCACTTCTCGGTGGTCGACGCGCAGGGCAACGCCGTCGCGCTGACGACGACGCTGAACGGCTGGTACGGCGCGGGGGTGACGGTGACGGGCGCGGGCTTCGTGCTGAACAACGAGATGGACGACTTCGCCGCCGTGCCCGGCACCGCGAACCAGTTCGGCCTCGTGCAGGGGGAGGCCAACTCCATCGCGCCCGGCAAGCGCATGCTCTCGTCGATGTCGCCCACGATCGTGTCGGGGAAGGACGGGCGCGTGGAGCTCGTGCTCGGCGCCGCGGGCGGCCCGACGATCCTCACCGCGGTCTTCCAGATCCTCTCCAACGTGGTCGATTTCGGCTTCGACGTGACCACGGCGGTCAACGCGCCGCGCTTCCACCACCAGGACTACCCCGACAAGCTGTTCGCCGAGAAGGGCGGCTTCCCCGACGAGCTGAAGAGCGCGCTCGGCGCGATGGGCCACACCCTCGACGAGCGCGGGCACATCGCCGACGCGCCGGCGATCGGCCGCGAGGGCGCCGCGTTCGCGGGCGCGCGGGAGCCGCGGCGGCCGGGCTCCGAGGCGGCGGCCGGGAAGTAGCACGGCTGCAGGAAGTCGCCCCGGACCGGTAGAAAGGCCGCCAAGGCCGCCAAAGGAGAGGGGAAGGGCCGTCCCGGTATCTCCCCTCCTGTTCAATGGCCTGTCGACGCGCGAGCTCGCCGCAAACATCAGGACCTTCCCTACGGAATTCCGTCCACCCTGGTGTATCGCGCCGATCCTGGCACCGCGGGTGTGCCCAATGCATCGAGGCTCTCGCATTGTGTGAAGCCGTCATCGCGTGAAGCGCAACGGCGTCGAGCGCGCTGTCGCTGCGGAGTGCCGTGCGCCCGCACCACGAGGACACGCAGGCGTTGCATTCGCTCCAGGCGCTCGAACCGAGTCGCGCGCCGCTGTCGTGACGCGCGGCGTCTCGACGGCGGCGCCACGTGAGAGTGCACGATCCGTGCGGTAGAGAACCGGCGGTTCGACCTTGACACAACGCGCTCGTTTGGATTGCTTACGGTGATGCGTCCCACCGAGCATGGTCGCTCCTCCGGCGGGTCGCGCGTGCTTCCGACGACGCAGCCGATCTCAGCGCCCCCGAGGCGCTCCGTGTCCCCGGGGCCTGCCTCTCGATACCGACCGACCCGCCGCGCCCAATCGATCGCCTCAATCATCCCAGGGGGTAGCTGTCATGGTGGAACTACTGAATCACGAGCTGCTTGACACGCTGCACGATGGCGCGCGCAGCAGCGTCTACCTCGGCCGGAAGAAGAGCACGGGCGAGATGTGCGTCATCAAGGTCGCCCGCAAGGGTGTCAATGGCACCCGCAACGTCGCGATCCTGAAGCGCCAGTACGAGATCACGCGGAACCTCGATCTGGAGGGGGTCGTCAAGGTCTACGACCTCGAGGTCCGCCTCGATTACGCCGCGCTCATCATGGAGTACTTCGCGGGTCGCTCGCTGCGCGCGGTCATCGACGAGCGCGGCAATGGTCAGGGCGTCGGGCTCGTGCGGTCGGTCAGGATAGCGCTCCAGCTCGCGGACACGCTCGGGGCCATCCACGAGCGGAACATCATCCACAAGGACATCAAGCCCAGCAACATCATCGTCGACAGCGATGTGACCACGTCGAAGCTCACGGACTTTTCCATCGCCTCGCTCCTGCCGGGGGAGCGCGCGGCGGTGGTCGACCCGTGGACGGCCGGCGAGGGCACGCTGCAGTACATCTCGCCCGAGCAGACGGGCCGGATGAACCGCTCGATCGACTTTCGCACGGACTATTATTCGCTCGGCGTCACGCTCTACGAGCTCACGACGAGGCGCCTCCCCTTCGAGACGACGGATCCGCTGGAGCTCGTGCACCATCACATCGCGAAGACGCCCGTCGCGCCGCGCCTGATCCGGCCGGAGATCCCGGAGGCGCTCTCCGGGGTCATCATGAAGCTGCTCTCGAAGACCGCGGAGGAGCGGTATCAGAGCACCTTCGGCCTCAAGGCGGATCTCAGGGTCTGCCTCGACATGCTCGAGCACGGCACGCCCGCGCTGGACTTCGTGCCCGGGAGGAAGGACAGGCCCACGCGGCTCCAGGTATCGCAGCGGCTCTACGGCCGGCAGGAGGAGGTCGACACGCTCCTCTCGGCGTTCGGGAGCATCAGCAGCGGAGGGCCGGGCGCGGCCGAGGGCGGCCAGTCGGAGCTCGTCCTCGTGGCCGGCTACTCCGGCGTGGGCAAGTCGGCGGTCGTGAGCGAGATCCACAAGCCGATCGCGAAGCAGGGGGGTTACTTCGCCGCCGGCAAGTTCGACCAGTTCACGCGCAACGTCCCGTATTCGGCCGTGATCGCCGCGCTGCGGGAGATCGTCCGGCAGATCCTCACGGAGAGCAAGGAGGAGCTCGCCGACTGGAGGGCGAGGATCCTCGCGGCGGTCGCCCCGAACGGCCGGGTCATCGCCGAGGTGATCCCGGAGATCGAGCTCATCGTCGGCGAGCAGCCGCCCGTCCCGGCCCTGGGCTCGATGGAGACGCGGAACCGGTTCAACCTGACGTTCCGGAACTTCATCGGCGAGATCGCGCTGAAGACGCGGGCGCTCGTGCTGTTCCTCGACGATCTCCAGTGGGCCGACACGGGCTCATTGAACCTCATCAGCGTCCTCCTGGAGGACGCCGACATCCGCCACCTGCTGCTGCTCGGGTCGTACCGGGACAACGAGGTGGACGACGCGCACCCGCTCATGATGATGCTGAGCGCGCTCCGGGGGAGCGAGGCGCGCGTGCGCACGGTCACGATGAGGCCGCTCGCGCCCGAGCACGTGAACCAGCTCGTGTCCGACACGCTCGGCGCGCCTCCGGGGGAGTGTCGCCCGCTCTCGGACATCATCTTCGCGAAGACGGCCGGCAATCCGTTCTTCACGATCCAGTACCTCGAGAGCGTCTCCCGCGACGGTCACCTGCGCTTCAGCTCGGAGACGGGCGCCTGGCAGTGGAGCCTCGCCGACATCGAGCGGATGGACGTCGCGGACAACGTCGTCGAGCTGATGGTCCGGCGGATCCGGGGCCTGGGCGCGTCGACGCAGCGGGTGCTGAAGCTCGCCGCGTGCATCGGCAACCAGTTCGATCTGAAGATCCTCGCCCTCATCCACCGCGAGGACCGGCGCACCACCGACGAGGACATCTGGCATGCGCTGGACGCGGGGCTCGTCGTGCCCATCGACGACGACTACAAGCTCGCGCGCTTCCTCGACGACGAGGACGGGGGCTCGATCAGGCTCAAGTTCCTGCACGACCGCGTGCAGCAGGCGGCCTACAAGCTGCTCACGGAGCTGGAGCAGGAGAGGATCCACCTCGAGCTCGGGCGGCTCCTGATCAGCGAGACGCCGATCGAGTCGATCGAGGAGCGGATCTACGACATCGTGATGCACCTCAACATGGGGGCGTCGCTGATCGTGAACCGGCAGGAGCGCTGCGAGGCGGCGCTGCTCAACCTGAGGGCCGGCCAGAAGGCGAGGCGCTCCACGGCGTACGGCCCCGGGGTCCAGTGCCTCCGCGCAGCGGCGGCCTTCTTGCCGGAGGACTCATGGGAGACGAACCACGATCTGTCGCTCGCCATCTACACGGATCTCGTCGAGCTGGAGTACCTGACGATCAACTTCGAGCGCGCGGAAGCGTGCGCGAAGATCGCCGTGGACCACGCCAGGGACGTGATGGAGAAGATCCGGGTCTACGAGACGCGCATTCAGTTCTGTATATCACAGAACCGAATGCACGAGGCCATCGAGCTGGCCTTGAGCGTGCTCGCCATGCTCGATGTTCCACTGCGCGGCACGCCACCGCTGAACGTCGACACTGCTCGCCTGGCGAAGCTCCCCTCGATGACAGATGAGCGCATGCGAGCAGCGATCCGCATCATGTGTACGGTAACCACGGCCGTGTACCTCGCGCAGCCGGCCCTGCTTCCGCAGATCGCGTTCACGATGATGGACATCTGCATGCGACACGGCAACTCGCCCCTCGCCGGGTTCGCTTATCTGATCTACGGCGTCGTCCAATGCTTCATGAACGAGACCGAGCAAGCTTTCGCCCTCGGCGGGCTGGCCATCGATCTCACCCGTCAGTTCGGCGCGGTCGACCTGGAATCCAAGATCCATTCCACCGTGCACGTGCTCATCTACCACTGGAAGCGGCACCTGCGCGAGACCATCGCTCCATTGCTGCACGCGGTGCAGGCCGGCTTGGATACGGGCGACATCGAGTACGCGTTGCATAGCTCGATTCATCATTCGTTGCACTCGTTCCTCGTCGGAGACGAGCTTGCGGCGACCGAGCTGCGGATGAAGCACTCCGCAGATCTCTCCCTGAAGCTGAGCTATCAATATTCGCTTTATTTCTGCAGCATCTGGAGACAGCTCGTGAAGAGCCTGCAGGATCCATCCGTGGAGAAGCTGCGGCTCGTCGGAGATAGCTTCGACGAGACCACGATGATCCCACGCCTGGGACAGAGCAGGACCTCTATTTTTTCGCTTCACCTGGCGAAGGCGATGCAGCTGTACTACTTCGGCCACGCGGCGCAGGCGTATGATTGCCTTCGTGCGGCCGAGGAGTACCAGGATGCGGTCGGCGGCATGGCCATCGTCGTCGAGCACAACTTCTACTACTCGCTCTCGATCCTCGCCGCGCTGAGCCCAGCGGCGGAGGGAGAGCGAGGCGCCGCGCTCTCCAGGGTCCACGAGAATCAGAGGCGGCTTGAAGTCTGGGCGCGCTCTGCCCCGGAGAACAACCGCCACAAACATGATCTCGTGAGCGCAGAGCTGGCGCGCGTGAAGCAGGACGTGGTGGGAGCGATGGCCCTCTACGATCGAGCGATCGAGGGTGCCCGGAGGTATGGATATATTCAGCACGAGGCGCTGGCGTGCGAGCTGGCGTCGTCGTTTTACCGGATCATGGGCCGGAATGAAATCGCTCATCATTACATGACGTTGGCCTACCGGGGCTATGCGCTCTGGGGGGCCAGCGCGAAATGCCAGAGCCTGGTGTCCGCCTTCCCTCATCTCATCCTCGAGGGGACACCCGAGCAGTCGACGTCGGTGACGGTGACGTCGAGCCACGACGGGGCGGCCCTCGACCTGCTCAGCGTCGTGAAGGCGTCGCAGACCGTCGCGAGCGAGATCGTCCTGGAGAAACTGCTGGAAAGCCTCATGACGATCGTCCTCGAGAACGTCGCCGCTCAGTCCGGCGTGCTGGCGCTGGCGCGCGGCGAAAACCTGTTCATCGAGGTGGAAGGAACCTTGCAGCCGAAGCAAGCTCACGTGCTCAAGAGCGTTCCCGTGGACTCGTTCAGCAGAGCCCCGCGCTCGCTCATCAGCTACGTGCAGCGCACGCACACGAGCGTCCTGGTGGACAATGCGGCAGAGGAAGCCAGATTCTCTACCGATCCGTATATCCGAGAGAAGCGCCCGAAGTCGCTGCTCTGCTCGCCTATTATGCGTCAAGGCCGGCTGATCGGCGTCCTCTACCTCGAGAACAACCTGTCGACCGGCGTCTTCACGAAGGATCGTCTCGAGCTCCTGGGCATCCTTTCGTCGCAGATCGCGATCTCCATCGAGAACGCGAAGATGTACGAGGGGCTCGAGAAGGAGGTCTCCGCGCGCACCGAGGAGCTCCGGTTGTCCAACGAACAGCTCCGCGCTGTCAACGACAGGCTGCAGGTGGAGCTCGCCGAGCGCGCCCTCCTGCAGGAGGAGCGCGTCCAGATGCAGGAAGAGATTATCCGGAATCAACGGGATCGGCTGCTCGAGCTGTCGACACCGTTCATTCCGATCACCGATGACATCATGGTGATGCCCATCATCGGGACCATCGACGACAAGCGGGCTGCGCAGATGATCGAGGCCGCGATGCAAGGCGTCGCGGCCAGCGCCGCGAAGGTCGTCATCGTCGACGTCACCGGCGTCAAGAGCGTGGACACGTCCGTGGCGAGCAGGCTGATGAGCCTGGCCCACGCGGTGGGCCTGCTCGGCAGCCGGGCTATCCTGACCGGACTCCGTCCCGCAGTAGCGCAGAGCCTCGTCGCGCTCGGGGTGGATCTCGGCTCGCTAGAGACGCGGGCCAACCTCAAGGCGGGCATCGCCTATGCCATGAAGCGCACCACCGCGAGATTGCACGCGTGAAGGGCGCGAGCGCCGGCGGATGGCGTCCGGTGCCCGCCATCCGCCGGCGCTCGACGCTCCTCCGGCGCTCGTTCTCTCTCCGCGCGGCCCTGGGGCGGGCTACCTCTGGAGGCAACCCTCTTATCCGGCGTGCGCGTCGACTCCCAATAGCTCGGAGTAGCGAAGCGCTGCCAGCGCCCAGCGCTGATGGCCTGCGATCATGGCATCGGTCGCGTCCAGGTACTGACGGATCCCGCTGGTCGACCACAACGAGAGCACCTTGTCCTTCACGTTCTGGTAGTAGGTGACCCGCTCGTCGTGCATGTGCCTGAGGCGCGCGGTGGCCTCCTCCAGCGTGACGCCGCCATTGTCTCGGAGTACGACGATCAGGTTGTGCACCTCGCCCGACCTCAGCTCCTTTTCGAGCGAGAAGTAGTCGTTCGTCCAGCACAGGATATCGTTGCAGATCTCGCGGACGCTCCGGAGCAACGGATGCTGGACGATCTCCAGGGGCAGCGGCTGATCGAGCATCAGCTCGATCAGGTCACAGTAGGGATAGACCGCTCCGCTGTAGCGTCTCATCATGACGTACTCGTCGAGGCGCGGAACCCTCCTGCGCATGCGGTTGTTCGCTTCCCACAGGTTCGCCTCGTAGTAGTACTGAAAATGCGACAGCCAGCGGTTCAGGAAGAAATGGGGGTTACCGTCCCTGATCCTGTCGCGGATGTCGACCAGCCCACGCGTCAGCGGGTCGTCCATGTCCGCCTGAGCATAACCGAAGAGCTCGCCCAGATATTTCTCGTTCAGCCGCGCGACCCCCTGAGGATCCGCGCTGAGCGCGCCCTCGTCGTAAGCATCGTCCAGCAGGAACAATACGGCGGTGAAGTCGGACGCCAGCTGCAAGATCTGCACGTTCGCTGAAGGAAAGACCCACCCCGCCAGGTGAGCGACGTTCGCTGCCTTGATGCGCCAGAGCGCACGTTCGTCGGGTGCCAGCCTCAGCCGGCGCACCCACTGAAGCGTGCGGCGCTCGGTGATATCGACCATGGGATGGCATGACGCATGAAACGGATACTCGAAGCGGTCGGCTTCGTTTTTACTTACGACAACGCTGGTTCGACCGGACGACATCATACACTCCAACGCAAACATTGACTCTTCTGCTTCTGCTATCCATCGGTGATGAGCCGCGCGCAGGCGGCGATGTGATCAGGCGGGGATCACCTCGATGGGAAGCGCGAGCGGGCAACGGGTATTGAGGGATACGTTCCAGTCGAGACGCTCGGCGCGGAGCTCGACGCGGCGGCATCGCGACAGGAGCTCCTCGAGCACGACCCGGGCTTGCGCCCGGGCCAGAAAAGCTCCAATGCAGGCGTGGGCACCGTGACCGAACGCCAGGCTCGCCTGCGCGCGGCGCGCCGGCTCAAAGAGATCGGGATCCTGGAACTTCGCCTCGTCGCGCAGCGCTGAGCCCACGAGCAACGCCACGACCGCATGGGCAGGCAGCCGCACGCCAGACAGCTCCGTATCGGCCAGTGTCAGTCGCATCGTCGCGTGCACGGGAGGCTCGAATCGCAGCACTTCCTCGATGAAGTGCGGTATGAGATCGAGCTCCTTCCGTAAGCGATCCATCCAGCCCGGAAGCCGGGCAAGGATCAACGCCATGTGGGTCATCAGCGTCACCGCAGTCTCCAGCCCTGCCACGAAGAGCAGGAAAAGAAAACCCATCAGGTCCTCGTCGGTGAGCGCGCAGTCGTTCACCCGGGACCGGAGCAGCCCACTCACCAGATCGTCCCCCGGCTGGCGGCGACGGCTCGCCAGGAGATCGTTCATGTACTGCTCCATCTCGTCGATGGACCTGCGCACGTCCTGCATCCGCCTCTCATCGTCCGGGGAGATAGCCGCGACGCTGAGGATGTCGGTCGTCCAGCGCTGAAAATTTGGCTGGAGCGACGGATCTAGTCCGAGCAGCTGGACGAGGGCATTCGCCTGCGCTCGATGGGCAAAGTCAGGAACGAAGTCGACCACGCGGCGCTGCAGCATCTCGTCCGCGAGCCGCGCCGCCGTCGAGCGCATCCGCGTCTCCAGCGACGCAACCGTGGTGGCGGTAAATGCGCGGCCGATGAGGTTGCGCAGCTGGCTGTGCCGCGGCGGATCTGCGAGGATCAGGGAGTCGGACAAGGGGTTGTGACGCTGAAGGTGAGGTGGCTCGGAGGCGACGCGCAGCCCCGCCGACGAGAACACCTGCGTGTTCTTCAGCGCCGCGACGATGTCGTCGTACCGGGTGACCACCCACATCCCGTTCGGGTCCACCTGGCACACGGGCGACTCGCGCCGCAGCGTCGCATAGAAGGGGTACGGGTTCTCCCGCACGTCGGGGGCAAACAAGTTCAATCGATTCATTGCGCTCTTCCTGTGAGATGGGGAGGACACGGCCGCAGCGCCTCGGCGGCACACGTCGTTCAACGTGCGGTGCCAGCGCCGTGCTGCCTCAGATGCCCCGATGGGCGACGCTATGGCGTTGGGTCGGCTCTCCTTGGAGAGCAGCTTGCCTGGCGCTGGAGAGAGCACGAACCGGACGCCGCAGGTCGCGCGTCCGCAAGGTTCCGGCGCGTGGCCACCTGGGCGCATCTCTCGCCAGCAAGGCGCTGGGCAGCCGCCGCGCAGCCCGAGCCAATGGCTCGGTTCCCGCACGAAACGACTCCGTTCCTCGGTCGTCGCCGCGCTCGCGATGATGCGAGCGCACGACTCACGATCGCCTGGACTGCTGCGAGGGCATCTCCCGGTGCATCATGAGACCAGAGCAAACGAGAGAGCCGCTAGGCTCTCTTCATCGCTGCCGGCGTCCGATGGTTCATCCGTGCTCCTCCATCTGATGACAGGATGGTATACCATGCGGACGAATGCGCAACTGTATTCTTTGTGCGGAAACTACCCACGCCGTCCTTCGCGTGCTCGGAGCGTCGAGGATACCGAGTCTGCAGACGCGATGGTCATGCCGCGGCACACAACCCGTGTGAACAAAAATACATTCTTGCGCGGCCGGCGCGCGCTCCACCAGCGGGCGTCGAAGAGACCTACTGCACCTGGACGACACTGCAGTGGCCATTCGGTAGAAAGGCGGCGCGATGGGCGTACGGTGACCGCCGTAGGATCCGCATGAGATCTCGGGAGCGACTGTGCAGCAATGAAATCTGGAGTCGCCGCGGGTTTCATCTCTGAATGCATGGCGCCCGGCCCGGACGCGACGCCGCGGCGCGCCGGACGGAGCGCGCCTGAACAGCGAGAGCGCTCGAAGCATGCGTCGGATCGAACGCTCATGGCTTTCCCGGAGCTGCTGACGGCGAAGTAGTTCAGTAGCGATGTGACGTGCATCGCGGCGACGCCGCACTGCGCGACGATGAGGCCGCTCGCCATGCAAGATGAACGCCTCGCTCCCTCCGGGCGCGATCATCGTTCCTGGACGTGGTCGCCGCGGCGGCCATGGCGGGGGTCGCTCGACCCGCTGCGCCGCGGGCCGCGTCACGTGCCCTGCGTCGATGACGCGGCGGGCCCCGGGACGTCGTGCGACGCCACGGAGGCCGCAGCCCTCGATGGCGGTCGGATTTCAACAGGCCGGCGGGAGGGAGAGAGCAGCGCGGGAACAGGCGAGCATGGATCTCCCCGGCGCCACGTGAGCGCTCATGGAGAAGGCGCGACCCAGACCGGCCCTCAGGCGGTGGTCTTCAGGCACGCGTAGAGCGCCGACGCGAGCGCCTCGGCCCGCGCGTCGGTCGTGAGCGCGAGGATCATCCGGTTCGGGAGGAACCCGAACCCTACCCGGGAGACGGGATCCGCGAAGCCTACCGCGCCGCCGAACCCGGGGTGGCCGAAGGCCTCGTCGTGCGGGCCCATGCCCAGGCTCGCCGAAGGCCGCATGTAGCCGAGGCCGATCCGGACCGGGTTCCCCCAGATGCAGTCGTTCCCGTCGTAGTGGACCTCGGTGTGGCGAGCCGTGGAGTCGGCCGAGACGAGCCGGGTGCCCGCGAGCTCGCCCCCCGAGGCGAGCAGGGCGTACAGCCGGGCGATGCCGCGGGCGGTCCCCACTCCATTGCGGGACGCGAGCTCCGCTCGCCAGAACGTCGGATGGTTCATCCCCTCCCGGAGCAGGTCCCCGAAGCGCCGGCCGGGGCTCAGGAACATCGCCTTGCCGGGCGCCGAGTCGGCGTTGACGAACTTGTAGAACTGGTCGGTGTCCGTGATCGGATCGGGGATCAGCCACGCGACCCGCTGGTGCTCGGCCTCGGGCAGCCCGATCCAGTACTCGGCCCCGAGCGGGCCCGCGATCTCGTCGCGCAGGTAGGTCCCCAGGCTCTTGCCGGTGATGCGACGGACGACCTCGCCGACGATCCAGCCGTAGGTGGTCGAGTGGTAACCGCACTGCGTCCCCGGCTCCCAGACCGGCGGCGCCGCCTCGATGAGCCGCGCGATGACCTCGGCGTCGAGCAGCGTCTCGGGGCGATCCAGGCGCACGCGCAGCTCGGGGTCGGGGAACCACGGCAGCCCCGCCTTGTGGCTGAGCACCATGCGCACCGTGATGCCGCCCTTGCCCTGGGCCGCGAACTCCGGCCAGTACGCGGCGACCGGCGCGTCGACGTCGAGCTTCCCCTGGTCCGCGAGCCGCTGCGCAACCAGCGCTGTGACGCCCGTGGCCACCGAGGCCCCGCACGCGACCGTGTCCTCGGCCCACGGGACGCCGGGGCGGGCCTCGCCACCCCAGAGGTGGGCGACCTCGACGCCGTCGACGTAAGCGCAGAACGACGCGCCGGCCTCGTCCTGTCGCGCGAGGTTCTCGACGAACGCGTCGCGTACGCGCTCGAAGCCAGGGGCCACGCTTCCTTGGATCATCGGCTGGGTGCTGGTCACGGATCGGTCCTTGGTAAGGAGGGGGTGCGCGGGGCGGGATCCGCCCTCACACCGCCATCATCGCCCATCTGGCGGCGCAAGGGATGACGAGCGTCGCTTTCGTGCGCACGCCGCGGCTCCCACCCGCCGCCGGCGGCATGCCTTGACCATGCGACCGACCGGTCATATGACCGATCGGTCGCATGCCGAAGAGCACGTTTTTCGGGCTTCCGGAGGAGCGGCGGGACCGCCTCGTGCGCGAGGCGATCGCGGAGTTCGCCGATCGGACCTACGCCGAGGCGTCGCTGTCGCAGATCGCGCGCCGCGCCCGCATCCCGAAGGGCAGCTTCTATCAGTACTTCGAGGACAAGCTCGATCTGTACCGCTGGCTGCTCACCGAGGAGGCGCCGCGGCGCAAGCGCGAGTTCGTGGGCGCCGCGTGCCTCGAGGGCGACTTCTGGGCTCGCCTCGAGGCCCTGATCGAGCGAGGCATGGCGTTCCTCGTCGAGCACCCGCGCCTCGCCCGCCTGTCGGCCGCGGCCGCCGATCCGACGGCGGACGTCGAGGTGCGCGCCCTGCACCGGGCGATCTGCGAGGCCGGCGTCGCCGAGCTCCGGGCGTTGCTCGCGCAGGGCCTCGCGAGCGGCGCCCTGCGCGCGACCGACACGAGCCTGGAGGTGGCGACCCGCCTCGTCGCCGCCGTCATCGGCCCGGGGCTGACCGATGTCGTGCTCCAGGAGCTCGGGGCCGAGCTCCACGAGGTGCTGGCCTCGGACTCGCCGCGCAAGCAGCTCGGCCCGAGGCGCCGCCGCCGCCTCGCGCAGCAGGTGGTCCGACTCATCCGGGGCGGCCTCGGCGCGGACGCCGCGTAGTTTCACGAGGAAGCCGGCGCCGCGCTGTGGCTCTGCTCGGCGGGCGCGGGCCACGTGACCGGCGCCGCGCTCCCGGTCGACGGCGGCTCCCTGGCCGCGCGAGGCACGGAGTTGCTCCGAGGCCCTGATCTCACCCAACCTCACGACGGAGCTCTCTGGGCCAATGCCCCCACCACCCCCACGGAGCCTCGGTTGCGCGGGCCGTCGCGGCCTGTTACACACTGCCGCTGACGCAAGAGGAGAGTGCTCCGGTGAAGATCAGCTCCTGAATCGGTCTCCGTCGCAGGTCGCGAGCGCGCCAGGTCGGATGAGCCTGCCCGCGCAACGCAGCCTGCCCGTCCCGTGACCGGGCCGCGTGGCCCTCGGATTCAGGAGCTTGTATGTCGTCGTTGCGCGCGCATCGTCTCTCTTTCTGTTATTCCGACGCGTCCCCGGTCCTCGGGGACGTCGATCTGTGCCTGACGCCCGGCTGGTACGGGATCGTCGGGCCGAACGGCGCCGGCAAGACGACGCTCCTCCGGCTCTTCGCCGGCGAGCTCGCGCCCGACGCGGGGAGCCTGCGCATCGAGCCGCGGGGCGCGGCGATCGCGGTCTGCCCGCAGGCCGTGGAGCACGCGGACGCGGCGATCCGTGCGCTGGCCGAGGCCGAGGACGGCCTCGCGCGCAGGGTGCGCGGCGAGCTCCACCTCGATCCGGCGGAGCTCGGGCGCTGGGCCACGCTGTCGCCCGGCGAGCGCAAGCGGTGGCAGATCGGCGCGTCGCTCGCCGCCGAGCCGGACCTGCTCCTGCTCGACGAGCCGACGAACCACATCGACGCGGACGCGCGGGCGCTGCTCGCCGGCGCGCTCGGCGGATTCAAGGGGATCGGCGCGTGCGTCTCGCACGATCGCGAGCTCCTCGACGCGCTGACCGTCGGCACGATCCGGGTCGAGCAGGCCGCGGCGCGGCTCTATCCCGGCGGGTACAGCGCCGCCAAGGAGCTCTGGGAGGCCGAGGCGCGCGGCCGCGAGGAGGCGCACCAGCGGCTGCGCGCCGAGGAGCGGCACCTCCGCCGCCGGCTCGGCGAGGAGCGGCGCGAGCAGGCCTCGGCGGACGCGGCGCGGAGCACGCGGAAGCGGATGAAGGGCCCGCACGACAGCGACGCCCGGGGCCTGATGGCGGACTACCGCGTGTCCTCGGCCGAGGCGCGGCTGTCGCGCAACGTGGGCGTGACGCGGCGCAAGCTCGAGAAGGTGTCGGCCGAGGCGGGGGAGCTCGAGCTCGAGAAGGCGGTGGGGCGCAGCGTGTTCGTCGGCTACGAGCGGTCGCCCGCGCCGTGGCTGTTCGTGCTCGACGCGCCCGAGGTCCGCGCGGGCGGCGGCGATGGCCCCGTGATGCTGCGGGGCGTGCGGCTCGGCGTCGGCCGCGAGGACCGCATCCGGATCGCCGGCCCGAACGGCGGCGGCAAGACCACGCTGGTGAAGGCGCTGCTCGCGAGCGCGCGGGTGCCGCGGGAGAAGGTGCTGTATGTGCCGCAGGAGCTCGGAGAGGCGGAGGAGCAGGCGCTCATCGCCGCGGCCCGGCGCCTGCCCCCGGAGCAGCGCGGACGGGTGATGTCGCTCGTGGCGGCGCTCGGGGTGGAGCCGGGGCGGCTGCTCGCGTCGGCGCGGCCGTCGCCTGGCGAGGCGCGGAAGCTGATGATCGCGCTCGGCCTCGGGCAGCACGCGTGGGCGCTGGTGCTGGACGAGCCGACAAACCACCTCGATCTGCCGTCGATCGAGCGGCTGGAGCGCGCCCTGGCCGACTACCCGGGCGCGCTGCTCCTTGTCACCCACGACCGGGCGTTCGGGAGGAGCTGCACGTCGATCCTGTGGACCGTGGCCGAGGGCGACGTGCGGGTCACGTCCGACGACGCCGGCGCGTGACCCCGACCCTCGGCGCCGCGGCCTCGACGGACGCACGCCCCGCGGCGGCGGCGCCGATCGCGCGCCGCCGCCTGGGCCGCGCTCACTCGATGGCCGGCGTGCCGCCCATCTCCTTGAGCACGGCGTCCGCGCCGGACACCGCGTCCATCACCCACTGCATGTAGCGGTGATCGACGTGGATGGTCCGGGTGATCGACGGCATGAAGAGCCAGTCGGACGCCATCGCCTCGTAGTTGCCGTCGAAGGCGAGGCCGACGAGCTCGCCGCGCGCGTTCAGCGTGGCGGAGCCGGAGTTGCCGTTCGTGATGTCGAGATCGCTCAGGAAGCAGACTGGGACCTCGCCGAGGTCGTCATCCACGTACGGGCCGAACCGCCGCTCGCGCGCGGCCTCGAGCAGGGCCTCCGGGGTGTCGAACGGCGGCTTGCCGGTGCTCTTCTTCACGACCTCGCTGAGGGCGGTGAACGGGCGATAGACCGGCTTGTCGATCTCCGGGCGGTAGCCCCGCACGGTGCCGTAGGTGACGCGGAGGGTGCCGTTCGCGTCGGGCGCCAGCATGCCGCCCCGGTACGCGCGGAGCGCCTCGACGAAGCGGGGCTTCACGAGGGTCATCGCCCCGGCGTAGGCCTTGTCCCGGGCCTCGATGGCCTTGTCGACGGGCGCGAGCGAGAGGGCGAGGCGGATCATCGGATCCTGGCTCGCGCCGAGCGCCTCGATCGTCGCCGTCTTGAGCAGCTTGACCCGGGTCGCCGCGTCCTCGAGCGCCGTCTTGGCGTAGAGGGCGTCGACCGCCGCGGCGAGGGCGGCCTCGGTCGGCGCCTGCCCGCCCACGAGGCTGCCGACGAGCGCCGGCCTGTCCTTCGGATCGAGCCGCAGCGCGCGCTTCAGGGCCAGCTTGAAGGCGCTCCGATCGAGGGTGCGGTCGTAGGACTTCTGCAGCGACACCTGCGCCTGCTCGAGCCGCTCCCAGTTGCGCTCCTGGTACCCGGCGTCGCGCTCGGCGTCGGCCTTGGGCCGCTCCTCCGCCATGCGCACGAGGGTGACGGCCGCGTCGAGGAGCCTCGCGGACGAGAGGATCTCGGACACGGCCGCGTCGTGCTCGCGCGTCTTGCTCTGCTCGGCGTGCGCCGCGGCGATCTTCTCGATCGCGCCGCCGTAGGCCGCCTTGCGCTCCGGCTCGGCGTCGATCCAGGCCTTGAGCTCGTCCTCCACCCTGGCCTTCTCCTTGGCCAGGCCGCCCTCGACGAGCCCCTCGAGGAGACCGCGCGTCTTGAGCAGGTAATTGCTGTAGCCCTGGATAGACGAATGCGCCTTGATGCGCACCGCCGGGTCGTTCTTGCCGAGCTCCTCCAGGAGGGCGATCGACTCCTCGTAGAACGACACCCGCTTCGGGTACTGCCATGACACGGCGGACTCGACCTCTGCCGCGGTCCGGAGCCGGCTCGTCGTGCCGGGATAGCCGGCGACCATCACCAGGTCGCCCTGGTTGAGCGGCGCGGAGGCGAGCTTCAGGTGGTGCGCCGGGCGATACGGCACGTTGTCGTCCGCGTGGCCCGCGGGGCGGTTGTCCTTGCCGACATAGGCCCTGAAGAAGGCGAAATCTCCGGTGTGACGTGGCCAGCGCCAGTTGTCGATATCCCCGCCGAAGTTGCCGATGGCCTCGTGCGGGGCATACACGATGCGGACGTCCTTGATCTCCAGCTGCTCGATCAAGGAGACCTGGCCGCCGCCGAAATACTCGGCGATGGAGCAACGGATCTCCGGGCGCCCCTGCTCGCACGCGGCCACGAGCTGTTTCTTGCGCCGCTCGATCTCCTCGTAGCGCTCGAGATCGCCCTGGATCGCCTCGATCCCGCGCCGCACCTCGCCGGTGACGTCGCGGAAGCCGCGGGTGACGAGGACGCGCGCGGTGGGGCCGGCCCAGCGCTCTTCTGCGCGGGATCTCGCCAGGTAGCCGTTCGTCAGGAGGTCCTGCTCCGGGGTGGAGTTGTACTGGAGCGCCCTGGTGGCGCAGTGGTGGTTCGTCGCGATGAGCCCGTCGGGCGAGACGAACGACGCCGAGCAGCCTCCCAGGCTCACCACCGCGCCGAGCGGGGCCGCCGTGGGATCGGTGAGCGACGCCGGATCGATCTCGAGCCCGAGCGCCTCGAGCTTGTCCTTGTGCTGCCCCATCTGCTCGGGCATCCACATCCCGCCGGGGTTCTCGAACGGCGTCCCCTGGCCGGGCCCCGAGGCCGGAGGCTTCGTGTCGCCCGCTTGCGGGCGCTCCGACCCGCAGCCTGGCGCGAGCGCGGAGAGGGCGAAGAGCGCGAAAAGCGCGTTACCACGCAGAGAGGAATGAAACATGCGGTGTTGTTACCATCGACGTTGGACAAAGCAACCACACCGCATCTCTCGAGCAGCCCCGGCGCCGCGTCCCATGAGCTCTTTTCTGGTTTCATGTGAGAAGAAACCATAAAGACACATAGATCCTTTGTTCTCTCCTCTGTGTCCTCTGTGCCTCTGTGATTCAAATTCTTCTACATCACGGAGCCGGGAAAGGACCCATGCGAGGCCCGCCGGCTTCAGCGCGTTTGCCGGAAAGCCATGTTCTCTGCGTCAGGCGGCCGGACTGGCATTCACGGCATCCCCGCCGATTCGCCCTCGGGGATGACGCCTCGCGCGCCCGCGCCGAGCGCCTCCTCGACGGCGCGATCGATCTCGCGCTGGCCGAGGGCCCGATCGCCGGCGCGGGCGCCGAGCCGCTCGATCGTCTCCAGCGCGGGATACGTGAGCCGCCGGAGGTCGGCGGCGTTCACCTGCGTGTGGCCGCTCCACTGCCGGAAATACGTGTCCACGAGCGTGGAGCTCAGGAAGGCGCGCAGGCCGCGGGCGAGGAGCGGCGGCAGCCCGGCGCCGCTCCGGTGAAAGACGTTGAGGTGGTTCTCGAAGCCCACGCGCGCGCAGGGCACCGTCGCCGGATCGAAGACGGCCGCCGTGATGCGCCGGCGCTCCTCCTTCGAGGAGCAGCGCTTGACGACGACATAGGTCCCGCTCGGCATCCAGAGGTGGGCTGTCGCGGCGCAATCGACCAGGGCGTTCGGCTTCTTCCCGGGCCTCGGCCAGCGGACGACGCCCGCGTCGAGGTGCGCGGGGTAGATCAGCGGCGCCGTGTCCGCCGCGGGGTCCAGGCGGAGCAGCTCGCGGGCGCGGAAGTCCACGACCTTGCCCGTGGAGATCGAGAGGCCGAGATCCGCGAGGCGCGCGGGCAGCCTCGCAAACGCGTCCGCGACGTCCTTGCCTGCCTGATCCGGGACGACGTGGATGAGGCGCTCGGGGTCGCCCGGCCGCACCACCTCGGCGTGGGGGACCTGCCGCGCCACGATCGGCCCGTCGTCCGGGCCGTTGCTCGACGAGATGAGCACGGCGCCCGGCGGCGCGCCCTTCACGCCGCAGAAGACGACGATCTCCTGCAGGATGTCGTCCTCCGCGAACGCCGCCGTGCGCGACTCGAAGACGTGCACCCGGCGGAGCGACATCTCGCGGAGGAACAGCTCGCGGAAGGCCCGGAAGTAAGGACCATTGCAGAAGCTCCTCGGCGTGATGGCGACGAGCTCGCCCCCGGGCTCGAGGACGCGCACCGCGAGCGCCAGGAAGGCAGCGTAGAGGTTGTTCGCCTCGATCCCGGCGCGGCGGAGCGCGCGCCGGGCCGCCGAGCCGGCGCCGAGCTTCTTGTAGGGCGGGTTCAGGATCGCGTGGGTGAAGCGCGCCCGCGGCCCGGGCAGGGAGAGCTCCTCGACGGCCGCGGCGATGAAGTCCGCGCGGACCGCGCGCCCGTCGAACGCGATGCCCGCCGCGCGGCACGCGTCGCGGCAAGCGCGCATGCCTTTGGAAAGATGCTTTACCAGCGCCGGATCGAGCTCGTAGCCGACGGCGAGGATGTCTGTCGGCGCGTCGGGCCGGGAGCACGCCTCGGCGACGAGCGCCGCCGTGAGCGAGCCGACGCCGGCGCCGGCATCCAGGACGCGGACCGACCCGCCGAGGCGCTGGAAGAGCGACGCCATGAACGAGGCGAGCCGGGGGGGCGTCAGGAACTGGCCGAGCTCGGAGCGCCGGGCGGAGTCGAGGCGCCGGCAGGCCTGCGCGCGGTGGCGATCGACCGTCTGGATCAGGGACGCCGGCGGCGAGCGCCGGAGCTCTCGGGCTGCGCTCATCGGCTGGACGCCATGGCTACCCGGGGGGGAGCGGATCGTGCCGGGGCGGCTCAGTCGACCTGGTGGGCCCGGAACGACGCCACCGCCCCGCTGGTCTCCAGACAGCGATGGATCCAGGCGGCGTCGCGCGCGCGCACGGCGATGAGCCGGACGTCGCCGGCGCCGTCCAGCGTCTTCAGGCCCTGGAAGCCGACAAGCTCTGCTTCCTGGAGCGTCATGACCTGCGCTCCCGTCTCGCTCATCACCTCGGCGGTGAGCAGGTCGGCGCCGGCTGTCCCCGGGGCGAGGTACACCTCGAACACGGTCATCATGGGGCCATGGTCGCCGGACGGCGCGGCGCCGACAAGGGTCGTCGTGAGCCCGGCGCGGCCGGTCACGCCGGCCATGCCGGTCACGCCTTGCCGGCGGCCTCGCGCTTCGTCTCGAGCTCCTCCCACCGGCTGACGAGGCGCGCGGCCTCCTGCTTGGCGCGCTCGAGCTCCGAGAGCAGCCCCGCGACGTCCGCGCCGCGGCTCGCGTAGAGCGTCGGATCGGCGAGCTTCGCCTCGAGCTCGACGACCTGCTGCTCGGCCACGTCGATCCGTCCGACGATGGCCTCGAGCTCGGTCCGCTCGGCGAACGAGAGCTTCGGCTTGTCCCCGCCGCGCGCGGCGGTCTTTCCCTGCGCCTGCGCGGGCCGGGGCTCCGCCGCCTGCGCCTTCGCGGCCCGCGCGTCGGCCTCCGCCGCGAGCGCGGCGTGAGCGCGCTGCTCGCGGTAGGCGTCGTAGTTGCCGGCGTAGCGCACAACGCGGCCGCCGCCCTCGAACGCGAGGATCGAGGTCGCGACGCGGTTCAGGAACCAGCGGTCGTGGGTCACGACGAGCGCCGAGCCCTCGAGCTCGATGAGCATCTCCTCGAGCGCGGCCAGGGTCATCACGTCGAGGTCGTTCGTGGGCTCGTCGAGGATGATCACGTTGACGCTCTGGGTGAGCATCTTCGCCAGGGCGACGCGCGCCCGCTCGCCGCCCGAGAGCGAGCCCACCGGCTGTCGCGCCTTGTTCGGATCGAAGAGGAACCGCTCCAGGTAGCTGCGCACGTCCATGGATCGGCCGCCGATCTCGACGCGCGTATGCGAGCCCGCGATGTTCTCGAAGATGGACTTGTCGAGGTCGAGCCCGCTGCGGTGCTGGTCGAAGTAGGCGACGCTCGAGTTCTTTCCGAGCACGACCTCGCCTTCCATCGTGGGCCCCTCGGCGGCCGCGCCGTCTCCGGCGGCGTCGAGCTGGCCGAGGATCGCCCGGAGCATCGTGGTCTTGCCGGTGCCGTTGCGGCCGACGATGCCGACGCGCTCGCCCTTGGTCAGGGAGAAGTCGAGGCCGCGCACGAGCCATTTGCCGTCGACCGCGAGGCCGAGCTTCTTCATCTCGAGGATGGTCTTGCCGGTGCGCACCGAGTCCACCGAGAGCTGCGCTGTCCGCTCGGCCTTCGGCGGCGGGGCGGATTTTGTCGTCTCCGCGCGCTGGATGCGCGCCTTCTGCTTGCCGGTGCGCGCCTTCGGCTGCCGCCGGAGCCACTCGAGCTCGGTGCGCAGGAAGTTCTGCCGGTTCGACTCGGTGCGCGACTCGAGGGCGAGGCGGTCGGCCTTCTGCTCGAGGTACTCCTCGTAGCCGCCGTCGTAGCTGTAGACCTTGCCCTTGTCGATCTCGAGGGTGCGCTCGGCGACGCGGTCGAGCAGGTAGCGATCGTGGGTGATGAGGAGCAGCGCGCCGGGGTGCTCGTCGACGAGGAAGCGCTCGAGCCACTCGACGGTCTCGACGTCGAGGTGGTTGCTCGGCTCGTCGAGCACGGCGAGGGCGGGCCGCGACACGAGGAGGCGCGCGAGCGCGACGCGCCGGCGGTCGCCGCCGCTGAGCACGCTCATGGGCGCGTCGGGCCGGGTGACGCCGACGTGGCCGATGATGGTGTCGACCCGGTGCATCATGTCCCATCCGCCGAGGCGCTCGATGTCGGCCGCGACGGCCGCCTGCTCGGCGAGGAGCGCCTCGGCGTCCCCGGTGCCGGCCGCGAGCGCCCGGCTCACCTCGTCGTGGCGGGCCTTGGCCGCGTACCACGCGGAGAGCCCGGCGAGCACCACGTCGCGCGCGGTGTCGGACGGCTCGAAGACCGGGTCCTGCGAGAGGACGCCGATCTCGGCGCCGCGGCGGCGCGCGATGGTGCCGCTGTCGGGCTGCTCGAGGCCGGCGAGGATGCGGGCGAGCGTGCTCTTGCCGGAGCCGTTGACGCCGACCAGGCCGACCCGCTCGCCCGTGCGGATGTTGACCGTGACGCCATCGAGGACGGTCTGGGGACCGAAGGATTTGTGGAGATCGTGAGCGGTGAGGACGGGCACAGGGGGCGGAGCTTAGCGCATGGCGCAGTGATCGGGGGGACCGGCTCGGAAACCCGGCGAGTTCATCGCAGACCTCCCTCGCCGGGGCGCGACGGCGGGTGACGCCGGGGGAGCTCGCATGGCCGGGCGACGAGGGCACGAAGCGCGCCTGCGCGCCATCCGCGCCCTCGTCGCCCGGCCTCGCGGGAGGCGACCCGAGAGGCCGCGCGGCGCGAAGGCGGTCAAGCAGCGCTCATTCCTCCGTCGTTGCTTCCGTCGTCGCGACGCCGCGCTCTCCACCGTTTGCCAGAAGAGGCACCTTTTCGGGGTGCTTGCGCCAGAACTCTCTCTGGCACCACCCGGGGAGGAGCTGCTCCACGATGACCCCCTCGGCGGAGAGGGCCTCTTCGTGCTCGTGCCAGTCGGTGTCGCACGCGTTGACGATGGTGCTTCGACCACCGGCCGAACGATGCGCGAGGTGCGCCGCCACGAGCTTCTTGTCGGAGTTGTCGAAGCGCGCGAGCCCCTCGGGAACGACGGCGTACTCTCCGTCGTACTCCACGGAGACGAACGCCGCCGTCCGCAGCTTCTCCATCGCCACGACGAGGCCGTAGTCCTGGGCCGTCAGCTTCTTCTTGTACTCGCGCAGGATGCCGCGGGCGCTGTCAATGATCAGGCCGCGCCCGTGGTCGCCACGGAAATCTTTGAGCCACGCGAAGACGATCCTCCGCTCGTTCGCGGGGACGTGGGTGTCCTTGAACGGCGAGGCCGGATCGGCGGCGCTCGCGACGATGAGCACGTTGGTGTCGACGACATGATCAGCCACGTCGCTCGTCCTTCTCCATGCGGTCGAGCATCCGCTCTACCTGCCGCTCCACCTCGCCCACCGTGTCACCGAAGAACTTGTCGGGCCAGTTCGCGACCCGCCCGTACTCGTTCACCTCGAGCGGCTCCAGCACCGATTCTCCGTCATCGCACCTGGCAAAGTACATGGCGCACTCGTCCGGCGTGATGCGCTCTTCGGCCATCAGGGTCTGGATCCGCCGGAAGAGGTGCTCCGAGTGCGTCTCCACAAGGAACTGCACCCTGCGCTCTCGCGTTGCGTCGACGAGCAGATCGCCGAGCGCCGATTGCGCCAGCGGGTGCAGGTGGAGCTCGGGCTCCGACATGATCACCGTCGAGCCCTCGGGCGCGAAGTACGCCGAGGTGACCACGGGCAGGACTTGGGAGACACCGAAGCCGACGTCGAGCAGGTTCGTCCGATGGCCCTGGAAGGTGATCATGACCTGGAAGAACGTCGTCGCGTGGCGCTCGATCTCCATCTTGTCCGCGACCCCGAGCCGCGCGAGCCCTGCGGAGACCTGCTCGACGAGGCGGCCCCGCTCGGACTCGTCGGCGTGGCGGCCGACGAGGCTCGCGATCAGCGCCGGGATCGCGTGCTCACCGCTCGATCCGAGCTGTCCGACCGAACGCCCCGTCCAGGCGTGGTGGCGCGTGGGCACGCTCCGGTGGGGCCCAAGGTAGGCGAGCCGCTGGAGCTCCCGCGTCAGCGCGAGCGCGAGATCCTGCGCGTCCGCGCCCGCGGGGCCCAGGGCAGCGACCGCATCGGCCGAGAAGCCGACGGAGCGCTCGGGCTCGTAGGCTCTCCGGGTCCGCCGGTCGTCTGGCAAGGGGCCGCTCGGCGCGGAGAGCGCGTAGGTGCCGTCTTGCTGGCGTGCGACAGCATAGGAGCCGCCAGCAGTGACGTACGAGAGCCGCTGCACGCAGGGGATTTCATCCTCCGCGGCGCCATAATCCACCTCGTACTCCACGGAATCGAGCGTGCGTGGCTCGGCCCCCTTGCCGATGCTCACCGGGCCGAAGGTCAGGCGGAACCCGAGCTCGGCGCGACGATCGCCCCCGGAGACGACGTCGGAGAGCCTGCCGAGGTCCAGCATCTCACCGGGTTGTCCGCCCAGGTTGAGCGCCAGCGACCGGTCGGGCGACTCGACGGTTTGCTTCAGGAGCAAGAGCGGCTGAAGCAGGCTCGTCTTGCCGGCCGAGTTGACGCCGAGGACCAGCGTGAGCGGCTTGAGGTCGAACACATGTGCGCCACGCCAGGCCTTGAAGTTCCGGAGTCCGAGCTTCGTGAACATCCTCTGCTCCTTTTTTTCACCGAGGGCTCACGCCTCAGACAAACGCCGGGTGCGCAGCTCAGCGGTCGGGCGGATCGGCCCGGTAGTCCGGCCTCGGACCGGCCGACGCGGAGGGCACCCGCGCGCCCGGCGTCGCCCGCTCTGCGCTCATCGCGCCGGGCGGCGCCGCCGAGGGCGCCATCGCGGGCGCCGCGCCGGCGTCGCGCGCCCCCGCGCCGCCCGTCTCCCCGCCCGACCCGACGAAGCGGACGCGCCCGAAGCGCCGCGCCCGGTGGAAGTTCCCCTCCCCCAGGATGGGCGACCACGCCGCCCCGCCGTTGTTCTGCATGGCGTAGAAGTTCATCCGCCACGCGTCGCCGGGCGACGGCGGCGCCGCCTTCGCCTTCGCGAACGAGCGCCACGGGATCTTCGCCTCGACCACGTACCCTCGGTCCTCGTCCGAGTCGTCGTCGATCGTCCCTCTCAGCACCACCGCGCTCGCGAGCCCCGCGCTCCACGCCTCATGACCGAAGGGCCCGTTCGCGCCGCCCCTCGGAGCGTTGTAGTCGTCGAACTGCGAGTCGAAGACGAGGTTCTGCGGGTTGATCTGGATCTCGTAATAATCCTTGTTGTCGCCGTCGCCGTCGGGGTCGATCATCACCTCGACGGTGTCCCGCTCCCAGAGGTGCGGATCCCGCGCGTCCTGCGGGAAGCCGCCGGTGATCGTCCCGTCGCTGACGTCGAAGCCGACGTAGAGGAACGCGTCGTCCCAGAGCAGCCGCGCCTCGCCCTGCGTCGGCAGCGACCGGTCCTCGCGGCCCGTGCCCACGTTGACGAACGGGCCAGTCCTCGCCGCGGTCTGCCACGCCGGCTCGTCCAGGCGGCCGTCGATCGCGACCGCCGCGCCGGGCGCGAGCTTGCGCACCGAGAGCTCCTTCACGGCGGCAGGCTGTCTTCCCTGGCCCTGGCCGGCGCCCACGCCGCTGCTCGCCGGCGCCGGCGCCCGGCCAGCGGCCCCCGCGGGCGCCGCCTCCTGCTCGCCCCCGCCGCCCCGGGAGCACGAGGCGGCGAAGACCACAGCGGCCAGCCCGAGGGCCCGCGCGCGCGCAGGGTCGAGAGCGCGCCGCTGACTGCAGGGCCGGCGCATCCGGGCCGCCGCTACTTCCGGCCCTTCTTGCGGGCGTCGCGCTCGCGCTTGCGCTGCGACTTCTTGGCGTTGCGCTCGCTGGCGCTGAGCGTCTTCATCTTCGTCATGTTCGGGCCGCCCGCGCCGGCGCCCGGGAAGCCGCCCATGCCCGGCATCCCCATCCCCGGAAAGCCCATCCCCGGGAAGCCCATCCCCGGCATCCCCATCCCCGGCATCCCGGGCATGCCCGGCATCCCGCCGCCGGCCATCATCTGCTTCTGCATCTCGCGCATGTTCTTGGCCATGGCCGCCTGCTTCATGCCGGGGATCTTGCCCATCAGGCCCATGTTCTGGCCGAGGCCGCTCATCATCTGGCGCATGAAGAGGAACTTCTGGACGAGCTCGCTCACCGCCTCGGGCTTGGAACCCGAGCCCTTGGAGATGCGCTCCACCCGCTTCGGCTCACGGACCAGCGCGTACGGGTCGCCCTTCTCGAAGGGCGTCATCGACTGGATGATCGCCTGGATGCGGACGAGCTCCCGATCGTCGAGGTTGACGTCCTGCGGCAGGCCGCCCGGGAACATGCCGCCGATGGGCAGCTTGTCGACGAGGTCCTTCAGCGACCCCATCTTCTGGATCATCCGCACCTGCTCGAGGAAGTCGTCGAGCGTGAAGTCGCCCTGGAGCATCCGCGCGGCGTCCTTCTCGGCCTTCTTCTGGTCGACGACCTCCTCGAAGTCCTGCATCAGGCCGACGACGTCGCCCATGCCGAGGACGCGGCTCGCCATGCCGTCCGCGCGGAACGGCTCGAGCTTGTCCGCCGTCTCGCCGATGCCGCTGAAGAGGACCGGCGCGCCCGTGACCTCCTTGATGCTGAGCGCCGCGCCGCCGCGGGCGTCGCCGTCGAGCTTCGTCAGCACGACGCCGCTGATCGACAGCCGCTCGTTGAAGCCGCGCGCCGTCTTCACGGCGTCCTGGCCGATCATCGCGTCGACAACGAGGAAGATGTTCTCCGGCGACGTCGCCTCCTTGATCTGGGCGAGCTCCTGCATGAGCGGCTCGTCGATCGCGAGGCGGCCGGCGGTGTCGTAGATGATGACGTCGCGGCCGAGCCGCTTCGCCTCGGCGCGGGCCGCGGCGCAGATCGCGACCGGCGACTCGCCGGGGAGGTTGAAGACGGGGATCTTGAGCTGGTCGCCGAGCACCTTGAGCTGCTCGACGGCCGCGGGGCGCTGCATGTCGGCCGCGACGAGCAGCGGCTTGCGCCCCTGCTTCTCGAGGTAGCGCGAGAGCTTCGCGCAGCTCGTCGTCTTTCCGGAGCCCTGGAGGCCGACCATCATGATGCCCGTGGGGCCGCCGTCGGCCCAGGCGATCTCGTCGCCCTCGTGGGTCATCATCGCCTCGAGCTCGTCGTGGCAGATCTTGATGAAGTGGTCGCTCGCCGAGACCTGGTGGAGCTCGCCGGCGTGCTTCACGCGCGTCTCCAGGGTGCGGCCGACCGCGGCCTGCTTGACCCGGGCGAGGAACGCCTTGACCACCCCGATCTCGACGTCGGCCTCGAGCAGGCTCAGCCTCACCTCGCGGAGCGCGGCGTCGATGTTGCTCTCGGTGAGCTCCGTGAGCCCGGCGAGGCGGTTTCTGGCCTGACGAAAGCCCCGTGTCAGCGTGTCGAACATGGCAGGGCGGTCTTAGCACAGGGGACCGCGAGCGCGGATCCCTTGCCCTGCCGGAAGCGATCTCTCTCGCCCGGCGCGGGCCGGCGGCGCGCAACCCCGGCGCGCGGAACGCGGCGCGGGGCAGGCGGCGCGCCGCGGGCGCCGCGGGCGGCGCGGGCGCCGCGGCGCGGGCGGCGCGCGGCCAGGGCGCCGGCGTGGCTGGCGCGCCGCGGCGCGGGCCGTCACATCCCGAGCCGGGCGGCGCGGCGGAGGTTCGAGAGCGCCTCGGCGCACTTCGGCATGATCTCGGCGCTCTCCTTGACCTTGGCGTCGGCCGCGGCGAGCTCGGACAGCGCCCCGGGCCCGGCGGACCCGTCGGGCGCCTCGAGCAGGGCGCGCACGCGCGCCTCGGCGGCCGTCGCGTCGAGCAGCAGGCGGTAGGCCCGCGCGCACGTGTCCCTGGCGCTCGCGGCGGGAGGGGTCGACGCGGGCTGCCGCTCGAGCTCCGCGAGCAGCGCCTCGCGCGCCGCGCGCGGCTCGCTCGGGGCGTCGCGGAGGACGTCGATCGCGCGCAGGAGCGCGTCCGCCTCCTGCCGCTCGGCCGACCGGCCGCACCCGGGGGCCGCCGCCACCGCGGCGAGGGCGGCGAGCGCCGCCGCGATCCGCCGCGCCGCCGTCCCTGCTGCCCCCGCGCTCCCCGTCACGCCGGGCGTCCTCAGTCGGCCGCCTTCGCGGGGGCCGGGCCCATCTGGATGCGCTCGCCGAGGTAGGAGCCGATCAGCGTGAACAGCACGCCGATGAGCGCCATGATCACGTACATGAAGAGCGGCATCGTCCGGACGGTCTGGCTCTGCAGGAGGTAGAAGACGGTCGGGATCGCGACGAGGAACGAGGCGACGACCGGCTCGAGGAAGGTCTTGCCGGGCGAGATCATGCCGAGGAGGACGCCGCCGATGAACCACACCGGGATGGCGACGATCATCCCGTTCGACCCCTCGAAGTCGAGCTGCTGCACGATCATGGGGAGGCCGCCGACGAGGGCCGCGGTGAGCACGCTCTGCAGGACGAGGGCGATGAGGCACCAGAGGATCGAGAAGCCCTCTTGCTGGTAGCGGCGGTGGCGGTCGAGCTCGGAGTCGCGGAAAGGCGGCAGCGAGCCCATCCGGGTGCCGCACGAGGTGCAGCGCCCGCTCGCCGTCACGGAGGCGTTGTTCGCGCCGCACGACGGGCAGACGATGGAGCTGTCGTTCTTCGGGGCCATCGCGGCTAGGCTAGGCAAGCCGCCGCGGGCGGGCAAGCGCGCGGCGACCGGAACCGCGCCGGGGCGGGGTTGTCTTGGACAGGGCGGGCCTGTTCCGAGGCTCTCATCCTCAGCCATATCCATCCCGCTGCATTCCCCCGCGTGGGAGCGGGATGGATGAGGATGAGCGCGCGCGGCGCGGCTCCCTGCACCGCGGCCGGCGCTCCGGCTGTATACTCGACGAAGCGTGCCCACCGACCCGACCTCGACCCTGGAATCCATGACGCGCGGCCCGCGCGGCCCTGGTCTCGACGTGACGGGGCCGGATCCGGAGCTGCTCGCGCTGCCGTCGCCGCCGAGGCAGGAGCGCACGGTCACGGTGGTGCTGATGGCGGTGACCGCGGTGGCCGCGCTGTGGATGGCGATCGCCGTCTTCGGGGAGGCGCGCTACGCGCTGTCGCCCGGTCGGCCCGTCGACGTGGGGGAGCTCGCGCCGCTGCGCCCCACGGCGGATCTCGCGAACCGCTACGTGCGGGCCGTGGCCCTGCTCGGGACGCGCGACGCGATCCGGTATGGCCGGGCCGCGGAGGGCGATTCGTTCCGGCTGGCGCCGGTGGCCGGCAACCCGGGGGTGTGGGTGGAGATCCGGGTGCCGGAGGGGTTCGAGGGGCCGCGCTTCGTGCCGCCGAGCTCGTTCGCCGGGCGGCTCGTGCCGTTCAAGAGCGCGGGCATCCGGCACGCGCGGCTGGCCGCCGAGGTGGAGGAGCAGACGGGGACGGCCGTCACCGGCGACGCCTGGCTGCTCATCGACGGCAGCTCGCCGCGCGCGTCGCGCTGGGCGGTCGCGCTGTTCGCGCTGTTCCTCGGGTTCGCGGGCTGGAACCTGTTCGGGATCGCGCGCGTGCTCCACCGCGTGCGGGACACGAGGGACGCGAGCGCCGGTTCTTGACGCGCTCGTCGCGGGGGGGCAGGACGCTGCCTGTCCACCGATGCCCAGGGTCACCTTCGTCAATGAGCACAGGACGGTCGAGGCCGAGCCGGGTCGGCTCCTCAGCGACATCGCGGCCGAGCTCGGGATAGCGGTCTGCCGCGAGACGTTCCGGGGCACGGGGATCGGCGATTACACGTGCTGGGTGAAGGGGGAGCCCGGCGCGACGTCGCCGCTCACCTTCCTGGAGAAGCTGCTCGGCGCGCGCGGCCAGCGGCGGATGGCGAACCGGACGCGCGTGCTCGGCGACGTGCAGGTCTGGACGCAGGCCGGCCCGGGCAACCGGTTGCGCACGCCGCGACCGATCGCGCCGCCGCCGAGCCCGGCGACCGACCCGGAGGCCCCGCGCAAGCCGATCGACGCGAGCGGCAGCGCGGCGTTCCCGTACGGCGATCCGCGCGCGGTCGGCCACGGCAAGCGGGAGCCGGTCGCGGCGGGCGCGCTCGAGGCGAAGGCGGCGAAGGAGAAGAAGGCGAAGGCGGGCGCGGCGGCGAAGGCGCCGGAGGCCGCGGCGAAGGCGCCGGAGGCCGCGGCGAAGGCGCCGGAGGCCACGGCGAAAGCGCCGGAGGCCGCGGCGAAGGCGCCGGAGGCCGCGGCGAAGGCGCCGGAGGCCGCGGCGAAGGCGCCGGAGGCCGCGGCACCTGAGATTGCGAAAGCGCCGAAGGCCGCGGACCCCGCTACCGCGGCGAAGGTGCCCGACCCCGCAGCGACAGCCGAGGATACCGGTGGAGGGGCATCGGAGTAGGTCGCTGCGCGCTCACACGGCCTGATCGCTCACCCCCTGCCAGCCAGCCGCAGCGCTTCCGCGCACGGCTCCCCGCGGCGCCCAGCGTGCTATGCAAGCGCCGATGAGCGACGTGGTGGTGATCGGGGGCGGCGTGGCCGGGTGCGCCTCGGCGCTCGCGCTCGCGCGGCGCGGGCTCTCCGTTCGCGTCCTCGAGCGCAACCCGGGCGAGGGCGCTTCCTGGGCAGCGGCCGGGATCATCGGCCCTCAGCTCGAGACGGCGGCGGGCGACGGCCCCCTCGCGCGGCTCTGCCTCGCGAGCCGCGCCTTGTACCCGGAGCTCGTCGCGTCGCTCGCCGAGGCGACCGGCGTCGACGTGGGCTTCCGGCAGAGCGGCGCGCTCCGCGTGGCCTTCACCGAGCAGGGCCGCGAGGAGATCGCCCGCGAGGTCGCCTGGCAACGAGAGGCAGGCCTCGCGGTGGAGCTCTGCGACGGCGGCGGGGCCCGGGCGCGCGTGCCTTCGCTCTGCGCCGAGGTCGCCGGCGGCGCGTGGTTCGTCGACGAGGCGCGGCTCGATCCGCCGTCGCTGATGCGCGCGCTGCGGATCGCGGCGGAGCGCGCCGGCGTGCAGTTCCGGGCGGGCGCGGCGGTCCGGCGCATCCTCGTCGATCGGGCGCGGGCGCGCGGCGCGCTGCTCGAGGACGGGACCCAGGTCGAGGCGGACTGGACGGTGCTGACCGCGGGGAGCTGGTCGTCCCTGATCGAGGGGTCCGGCCTCGCCCGCGCCGCGGTGCGGCCGGTGCGCGGGCAGATCGTCGAGCTCACGCCGGCGTCGCCGCCGCTCACGCAGGTGGTCTACGGGCCCGGGTGCTACCTGTCGCCGCGCGACGACGGGCGCGTGCTCGTGGGGGCGACCGTCGAGCTCGTCGGCTTCGTGCCCGCGGTGACCGCCCGGGCCGTGCGCGACCTCCTGACCGCGGCGCTCCGGCTCGTGCCCGCCCTCGAGGACGCGCCGCTCGGCAGGACGTGGGCCGGCCTCCGGCCGCACCCGAGCGACGAGCTGCCGATCCTTGGACAGGGAGAGATCGCCCAGCTGATCTTCGCGACAGGGCACTTCCGCAACGGCGTCCTCCTCGCCCCGGTGACCGCGAAGATCGTCGCGGCGCTCATCGCGGGAGAGCAGCCGCCGCTGGACCTGTCGCCCTTCTCGCCCGGGCGGCCCGGCATCGCCGGCTGAGCGCGGCGGCACGCGCGGGAGCCTACGGACCGCGCGGGGCGCCGGGCCATGCCCGCATCGCGGCCTCCGCGACCGCGCTGAGGCCCTCCCGTGACGTGCCGTCCCGCGCCTGGACCGACATCCCCAGCATGAGGGTCAAATAGAACGTGGCCAGCGCGGCGGCGTCCGTGTCGGACGCGAGCTCGCCGGCCTCGATGCCTCGCTGGATCCGCGCCTGGAGCGAGGCGCGCCAGCCCTCTCGGTGCCCCCGCAGCAAGTCCTGTACGGGCCGGGCGCCGGGGGAACACTGGGTCCCGGCCAGCGCGATCATGCAGCCGGACGGATGATCGGGTCGGGTGAACTCGTCGGCCGCCGTCTCGATCAGCCGCTGCACCGCGCCCCGGGCCGTCGGCTCCTCGGCAAAGATGCGGCCCATGTTCCCGTCCCCCCTGACGAGGTACCGATCGACCGCCGCCCGGAAGAGCTGCTCCTTGCCCCCGAACGTCGCGTAGAGGCTCGACGGGCTGATGCCCATCGCCGCGCTCAGCTCGTCGAGCGACGTCGCCTCGTACCCCCGGTCCCAGAACAGGACCATGGCCCGCTCCAGCGCCGCCTCCTGATCGAAGCAGCGCGGCCGCCCTCGCCCCCGCTGGACCCCCTCCGCCGCTTTTTTCATAACGACCGTTCCATAAATCGCTTGACGGACAGCAGCAACCTACTTAGCTTCCTTTTCAGGAACGATCGTTCCAAAAAAAAGGAGATCCTCTCGATGGGTACTACGTTGAAGGGCAAGGTTGCGCTGGTCACCGGGGGTTCACGGGGTATCGGGGCGGCGATCGCCAGGCGCCTGGCGCACGAGGGCGCCTCCGTGGCCCTCACCTATGCTGCGTCGCCCGCGAAGGCAGCGGAGGTGGTGCACGCCATCGAGGCGGCGGGCGGCAGGGCGATCGCTCTCCGGGCGGACAGCGCCGACGCCGAGGCGGTCAGGAGCGCCGTCGCCCAGACGGTGAAGATCTTCGGCCGGCTCGACGTGCTGGTGAACAACGCCGGCGTCGCCGCCCTCGCGCCCATCGAGCAGTTCTCGCTGGAGGAGTTCGATCGCCTCATGGCGGTGAACGTCAGGGGCCTCTTCGCCGCCACGCAGGAGTCCGTCCGCCACATGGGCGAGGGTGGGCGCATCATCAACATCGGGAGCATCAGCAGCGACGGAGTGCACATCCCCGGGATGGCCGTCTATGCCGCGACAAAGGCAGCGGTCGCCGGCCTGACACGCGGCTGGGCCCGGGAGCTCGGTCCGCGCGGCATCACGGTCAACAACGTCCAGCCTGGCCCCGTGGCCACCGACATGAACCCGGCCGACGGCCCGCTCGCCGCCGAGCTGAAAGGCCAGATCCCCGTGCAGCGCTACGGAAAGGACGACGAGATCGCCGGCATGGTGGCGTACCTGGCCGGCCCCGAGGGCGCCTTCGTCACGGGCGCCCAGCTGAAGATCGACGGCGGCATCACCGCCTGACCGGACAGGTCGTAGGATCGGGAACTTTTCGCGGGCCTCGCCGTGTCATGGGAGTGTCCGGCGAACGAGGCGGGGCAAAGCCCTCCTGCTCCCGGTCCAGCCATGCCCACGTCTCCCCACACCTCGTTCCTCGCTCGGCTCCTCGCCGAGCTCCCGTGCCTCCTGCGCGCGGCGCGTCGCCTGACGCGCTCCGAGCAGGACGCCGAGGATCTGGCGCAGGCGACGGTCGTGCGCGCGATCGAGCGGCACGCCGACCTGCGCGACGAGGATCGCATGCGCGCGTGGCTGCTCCGCATCGAGCGATCCGTGCTGCTCAACGCGACGCGCGGCGCGCGGCAGCGCCTCGAGGTGATCGAGGGCGGCCGCGGCGCCGAGTCGGTGCCGGAGCCGCGGGGCGATCTGGAGGCGGAGCTCCTCGAACGCGGCTTCGCCGACGAGGTCGAGCGCGCGCTCGCGCGCCTGCCCCCGGAGTGGCGCGAGGCGTTGCTTCTACGGGAGGTCGAGGATCTTTCCTACGAGGAGATCGCCGAGCTCCAGGCGTGCCCCGTGGGCACGGTGCGATCACGGCTCTCGCGGGCGCGGCTGGCGCTTGTCGAGGGCCTCTCCGAACGGCACGAGGAGACGTCATGGCAGGGTGCAACCGCGAGTGGTTCGAGAACATTTCGGCGTGGCACGACGGCGAGGTGACGACCGAAGACGCGGCGCGGATCGAGGCGCATGTCGCCGGTTGCGGGCCCTGCCGGCGCGCCGTGGAGGTCGTCGGCAGCGTGCGGCGCGCGCTCGTCGCGAAGGCGGACGGGGAGGTCCCGAAACGCCTGCGCGATCGGGCGGAGGCCGCCGCCGCGCGGAAGGCGCGCGCGCCGCGCCGCGGCCCCTGGGTGATCACGGCCGCCCTCGCCGCGGCCACGGCGGCCGCCGCGTTGCTCGTCGCCAGCCCGAGCCGGGACGTGGGCGCGGCGATGGCAGACGAGCTCGTGAGCCACCACGTGCGTGGCTTCGCGCGCGAGCGCCCGTGCGACCTGGAGTCCTCCGATCCGGGCGCCGTCGCCGGATGGCTCGAGGGGAAGCTCGGCTACGCGGTGACCGTCCCGGCGCTGTCCGGCGCGCGGCTTCTCGGGGCGCGCCTCTGCCAGATCGGGGGCACGCGCACGGCGGCGCTCATGTACGCGAGCGGGGACAAGCCGCTCACGGTGTTCGTGCCGCCGCCCGGCTCCGACGCCGCGACGGCGGCGCGCGCGCTCGCAGGGCGCGGCGTGGGGTGCACCCGGGGGCCGCTCGGCAACGCGATCTGCGCGAGGAGCGTGGAACAGCCGGTGCTCGCGGTCGCCGAAGTGGACGTGGCGGCGCTCGCGCCGGCGCTCGGCAGGCGCTGATCCCGGCCATCACGAGGACCCATGACGCTCGGCTCATTGCTTACGCTCTTTGGCGCAGGGCTCTTGACGTTCGCGTCGCCCTGCGTGCTCCCGATGCTCCCCGTCTACCTGTCGGCCCTCGGCGGCGCCGGGGCGCTCGGTGGTCCAGACCGCGCGGCGGCGAAGCGCAGCGTGCGCCTCGCGGGCGTCGGCTTCGCGATCGGCCTCGCGATCGTGCTCGTCGCGCTCGGCGCCGGCGCGTCGGCGGTCGCCGCGGCGCTCGCGCCCCATCGGCACGCGTTCACCGTCGTGTCCGGCGCGATCCTTGTGCTCTTCGGCGCGAAGCTCCTCGGTGTGCTGCGCCTCCCGTGGCTGGAGCGCGAGGCGCGCCCGCTCCTCTCCCGCCTCCCGGGCGCGGGCGGCTTCTGGGGAGGCATGCTCTTCGGGATCGCCTTCGCGGCAGGGTGGACGCCGTGCGTCGGCCCGGTGCTCGGCGCCGCGTTGACCTACGCGGCCGGCGCGGGTGCCAGCCCGCTCACCGGCGCGATCCAGCTCGGCGCTTACGCCGCGGGCCTCGCCGCGCCGCTCGTCGTCGCGGCCTTCGCCGGGCCCACGGCCGTCGAGCTCGCGCGTCGCCTGGTGCCGGCCACGCCGGTCCTCCAGCGCGTGACGGGGGCGCTGCTCGTGGTCCTCGGCATCGCGTTCGCGACCGGCCGTCTGGACGCCCTCTCGCCGGCGCCCGCGGCGGCCGTGGCTGCAAGCGCGCCCTGCGACGGCGGCCCCGCCGGCGCGTGCGCGGCCCCGGAGAGCGTCGTGGAGCACGGCGACGTCCCGCTGCTCGAGGGAAAGCCCCGGCTTGTCGAGTTCGAGAGCGCGCACTGCGCGGTGTGCGAGCGCATGGCGCCGCTCGTGAAGGAGCTCGAAGCGCGCTGCACCAAGGAGGCCGACACCGTCCTGCGCATCCGGGTCGACGATCCGCGCGGTCAGGCCCTCGCGGCACGTTACGGCGTACGCTTCGTGCCGACGTTCCTCAGCGTCGACGCCGCCGGGCAGGAGGTGGAGCGCGCCGTCGGCGAGCTGCCCCGCCAGCGGCTCGCGAGCCTGCTCGGCGACGTCCGCGGCGAGGCTTGCCCCCCTGCGCTGTGAGCGCCCGCGGCCGGGCTCTCTCCCTCATCACCCCCCGGAAACCACCCAAGCTCCGCGGAGCACCACGTGACCCGATCCGACAGGAGACGCCATCCGGATGAGCCGCGGAACATCGAACACCGAAGAGAGATATAGCCAGTGGGCACCCCTGCTCATGCGCCTGGTCATGGGCTATGGCTTCATCTTACATGGCTGGCGGCGACGGTTGTGGCCGTAGCCGGCTGATGACGTGTGGTAAGTCACGTTGTGCGCATCTCGATGTGGAGGCCTTGCTTATGAGAGCTCGATTTTCGTTGTTGCTATGGGGGATCTTGTCCGCGGCCGCGAGCGGCTGTGGTGACGGCGGCGATCCTGGCGGATCTTCGTCGGAGGGGGGCGGTGATCCGGGCGGCTCCACCGGAGGCCAGATCGCCACGGGGAGCAGCGGCGGCCCGGGCGCGAGCGGGGCGACGACGGCGAGCGGGGCGACGACGGCGAGCGGGGCGACGACGGCGAGCGGGGCAGGGGGCGAGAGCGCGGGCGCAGGCGGCGGGAGCGGCGGAGGCGGGCTCGGAGAGGGCGGGCTCGGAGGAGGGGGCGGCGGGAGCGGCGGGGGCGGCGACCTGGGGATCTGCCCGGGAGGACCGTATGCGGCCGATCCGCTGCCGGCGAACCGCAGGGCGCAGCAGGTGCGCGGCGGGTTCAACTACGTCGAGGGGCCGGTCTGGGTCGCCGAGCTCGGTGCGCTGTTCTTCTCGGAGATTCACCTCATGCAGGAGAACCAGCCGCCGCTCAATGGCCCGCGGGCGACGATCCGCCGGTTCACGCCTCCGGGCTCGTTCGAGGTGTTCGTCGAGAACAGCTCGACGAACGGTCTCGGCCTGTCCACGGACGGGAACCTGATCGCGTGCACCCACGACACGCGCAGCATCTCCGTGTTCGACCTCGGCACGAAGGCGCGGCGCCCGGTGGCCGAGGGCTATCAAGGCAAGCGGTTCAACTCGCCGAACGATGTCGCCGTGCGGGCCGACGGGAACGTCTATTTCACCGATCCGGCGTTCCAGCTCACCGGCCGGTCGGAGCTGCCGACGGCCGTGTACCGCGTGTCGCCGTCCGGCGAGGTGAGCGTCGTGGACACGATGGCCCAGCCGAACGGCGTCGCGCTCTCGCCCGACGGGCGCACGCTCTACGCCGGCGATTTCGGCGGCCAGATCCGGCGGTATGCGCTGGACGACGGCGGCGCGGCCGGCCCCTCCTCCGGGTTCGCCTCGAACCTCCAGGACGCTGACGGCATGGGCGTCGACTGCGCGGGCAACCTCTACGTCGGGTGGCTCCGCGGCGTCGAGGTCCTCGCGCCGGACGGCGCGAGGCTCGGCACCATCGAGGTGGGGGGCAAGGCGTCGAACGTCGCCTTCGGCGGGGCCGATCGGAAGACGCTCTACATCACGGCGGGCGGCTCGCTCTATTCGATCGACGTGAACATCCCCGGGTATCCCTACTGAGGTTCGCGGACGCCCCTCGTCTGGCGGGTCACCCGCCAGACGAGCCCCCCGCGAGGCGCGCGCGCACCTTGGCGAGCACCGCGACGTCGGCGGGCGGGAAGAGCTCGTCCCGGAGCTCGGGCGCCTCGGCCCAGCGCACGGCGGCGACGTCGAGCGCTGCCGGAGCGGGAGACCCTTCGGCGAAGGAGGCCTCGTAGAAGAGCAGCAGCACCGGCTTCGCCGGGTAGCGGTGATAGGTCACCTCCACGATGTCGCCGACGCGGGCCTCCACGCCGATCTCCTCGCGCAGCTCGCGGACGAGGGCGTCCCGCGGATCCTCGCCGGCCTCGACCTTGCCGCCCGGAAACTCCCACGCGCCCTCGAGGTGGGCCCCCACCTTGCGCTGCGTGAGCAGCACGCGGCCACGCTCGATGACGACGGCGGCGGAGACGAGGACGAGGGCAGGCGACGGATCGGACGCGGCGGACATATGGCGCCTAGAATGTCGACCGCGGCGCAGAAGACAAGGCCGGAGAGCCGCTCACGACAGCTCCGCAGCGAGGAACCGCATTGGCTGGATGCGGTCAGCTCCACCGAGAAAGTCACATCGATAAAGGGAATGCGCTGCAAGGGAATGCGCGCCGCGGCGCGGGCGACCAGGCCGCGGCGCGAGGCGCCAAGGAGCGGCCGCGCTCGGGGGGGGCCGCGCGGCGCGGCGCCGTCGTGTGGCGGCGGCGCAGCGCCGCGCGCCTCTGCCGGGATGGCCGCCGCGCTCGCCGGCCGCGGCTCCCGGCGCGGCGGCCTCGCCGGGAGCGAGCCCGCTTCCCTTTGCCGCCGAGGTATGGGATGCGCCTCGCATGAGCGTCACATACCGGGAAGCGGGGGTCGATATCGATGCAGGGGACGCGCTCGTCGAGCGCATCAAGCGGCTCGCGAAGCCGACGCGCATCCCCGAGGTGCTGGGCGATGTCGGCGGGTTCGCCGGGCTGTGCATGCTGCCGGGCGGCCTGTCCGAGCCGGTGCTGGTCAGCGGCACCGATGGGGTCGGCACCAAGCTGAAGGTGGCGTTCGCGACGGGCGTTCACGACACGGTCGGCATCGATCTCGTCGCCATGTGCGTGAACGACGTGGTGACGGTCGGCGCGCGGCCGCTGTTCTTTCTCGACTACTTCGGCACGGGCAAGCTCGACGTGGACGTGGGCGAGGCGGTGGTGCGCGGCATCGCCGAGGGCTGCAAGCAGGCCGGCTGCGCGCTCATCGGCGGCGAGACGGCCGAGCTTCCGGGAATGTACGCCGAGGGCGAGTACGACCTCGCCGGCTTCGCCGTGGGCGTCGTCGAGCGCTCGCGCATCCTCGACGGCAAGCGGATCGCGGCCGGCGACGCCGTGATCGGCGTGGCGTCGAGCGGGCTGCACTCGAACGGCTTCTCGCTCGCGCGGCGGGTGCTCGAGAAGGAGATGGGGCTCCGGATGAGCGACCGCGTGGACGATCTCGGCGCGACCGTGGGGGAGGCGCTGCTCACGCCGACCCGCATCTACGCCCGCGCGATCACGGCGCTCCTCGCGGCCTGCGGCGATGCGGTCCGGGGGCTGTCGCACATCACGGGCGGCGGCCTGCCGGGGAACCTCCCGCGCGTGCTGCCGGACGGGCTGGGCGCGCAGCTCGACCTCGGCTCGTACCAGCGGCCGGCGGTGTTCCAGGTGCTCCAGCGCGGCGGGCCGGTCGAGGAGGCCGAGATGCGGCGCACGTTCAACCTCGGCGTCGGGCTTGTCGCGGTCGTGGAGAAGGGCGCCGCGGACCGGGCCATCGAGGCGTTCGCCGGGAGCGGGGAGCGGGCCTGGGTGCTCGGCGAGGTGGTGTCGGTCGGCGACGTGCCCTTCGAGGAGCGCGTCCGGTTCGGATGAGGGAGCCGGCGAGCGCTGGGCGCGGCGCGCGGGCCGCGACGAGCAAGGGGCCGGCGCGGCCCGCGCTCACCCGTCTTCGAGCCGCGATCTCAGCTTCTTGATCGCCTCGTCGATGGTCCGGTTCGTCTTGTAACAGGGCCTCACCGCCGTCTCGAGCACGACCAGGGTGCGCTGGTCGCCCTCGGAGACGGCGCGATCGAGGAACGGCATCTTCTCGCCGCACGTGGCGTCGCGCAGCTCGAAGGAGATCCGGACGGCGGGCGTCCCGCGGGCTGCGATCTCCGGATCGCGGAGCAGCTTCGCCGCGCGGGTGGCCGGGGTGGAGCGGCCGCGGGTCTCGACGATCTCGTAGAGCACGTCGAGGCCAGCGGCCCCGAAGCGATTCGCGAGCGCGTCGAAGACCTTGTCGGCGAGCTCGCCGCCCGTCTTCGAGATGGCGATGGCGACGTTGCGCGCCGCGATCGCGACCGCGCGCTCGCGCAGCGCGGTCGGATCGCGCTCGGCGAGCAGGTTGAGCGCCTCGGCGGCCTTCACCCACCGGCGCGCCCTGGAGGCATCGGTGAGCGCCTTCCGAGCCGCGTCGTCGGGCGGAGGCTCGGCCGGCGCGTCGGGTACGGCGGTCGTCGCCGGCGCAGCGGCCTCGGGCGCCGCGGCGGCCGGCGCGGGCTCGCTCGTGGCGAGCGCGCTCGCGGGCGGGCTCGTCTGGCCGAGCTGGGGGTCCGGCTCGGGCGGGGCGCGCCCGCCGCCGGCGAGCGCTGCGATGACGCCCGCGGCGAGGAGGACGCCGCCCAGGTACGGGGCGATCCGGCCCAGGCGGCCGCCGAGGCCTGCGTGACTCGGTCGCGACGCGCGCGCTTCCTGGGCTGCGCGCTTCCGCCTGGCCTTCTCCTCGCGCTCCCGGGCGGCGCGCTCGGTCTCCTCGGCGAGCTTCCGCCTGGCTTCTTCCTCGCGCTCCCGGGCGATGCGCTCCGCCTCGGCGGCCTCCAGCTCCCGCAGCAGCGTCGGGGCGAAAGCAGGCCGCGAGCCGCTCATCCGTTCGGAGGTCGGCTCCGACGCGGGCGCGTCCTCCTCCGCGGGCGGCTCGTCCGGCGGCAGCGACGCCGGCGCAGCCGCCGGAGGCTCCTTCTCCGGCGGCTGCGCCTTGACGGACGGCGCTGGTGTCTTCGCCGATGCGGGCTCCTCCACGGAGGGCGCCGGCGGCTTCGAGGGCGCCGGCTCCGCTGCGGGCGCTGACGGCGGCTTCGATGACGCCGGCTTAGACGACGCCCTCTCCGCTGCAGGCGTTGACGGCGGCGTCGACGACGCCGGCTTAGACGACGCCCTCTCCGCTGCAGGCGTTGACGGCGGCGTCGACGACGCCGGCTTAGACGACGCCCGCTCCGCTGCGGGCGCTGACGGCGGCTTCGATGACGCCCGCTCGGCTGCACGCGCTGACGGCTCCTCCGTACCCGGCAGCGACGGTTGCTTCGGCGAGGGCTCCGACGGACCACGCTCCGACGGCTCGGGCGACGGCTCCGCCATCGGCTGCCGCGCGGACGTGGGCCCCGCCGGCTCCTTGGACGCCGGCTCTTCGAGCGACCCTGCCGGCTCCTCTGGCGCCAGAGACGGCGCCTCCAGCGGCAGCGGCGTCGAGACCGGCGGCGCCGGCTCCTGCAACGCCGGCTCCTTCGACGCCGGCTCCTTCGACGCCGGCTCCTTCGACGCGGCTTGCTCCTGCGATCGCGGCGACGGCGGGCCAGCGGCATCGCGGGCGGCTTCCTCCCGCGAGAACGCCACCTGGGCCATGAACGCCGCGCCGCCCACCGCGGTCGGGCGCGAGTCGCTCGACAGCCGCTCCTCCTCGGCCTCGGCCTCGGAAGCTGCGCGGCCGGCGGCTTCCTCCCGCGAGAACGCCACCTGGGCCATGAACGCCGCGCCGCCCACCGTGGTCGGGCGCGAGTCGCGCGTCAGCTCGGCGAAGAGGGTCGGCGTGTCGCGCACCGGCGTCGGCCGCGACTCGCCGGCGGCGTCTTCCTCGTCCTCGGCCGCCTCCACCGGCGCCGTCGCCCCCACCAGCGCCCAATCGCTCGCGCGCGCCGGCTCCGGCGCGCTCCCGCCGCTTCCGGCCGGCTCGCCGGCTGCCCGCTGCGCAGCCGGCTCCAGCTCGTCCGCCACATCCGTCAGCGAGACAAGGCACGAATCCCCGAGGACGATCGCCGAAGCGCCGCTGGAGCCGGCCTCGGGCTCGCGCGACAGCGCGCTGGGCAGGGGCGGCCGGTTGCTCGGCACGCGCGCCGCCTCCGCGATCGCGGGCACCGACGTCATCTCCGCCCTCGACCCCATCTCCGCCCTGGGCTCGGCCATCACGATCCCCGACGCGGCGCACGCCTCGTCGAGCGCCGCGATCAGCTCCGCCGCGCCCTCGAAGCGGGCGCGCGGCTGCTTCTCCAGGAGGCGCCGCACGACCGCCTCGATGGCCGGCGGGACCGCGACGCCGGGCGCATGCTCGGCGATCGCCGGAACGGGCGCGCTGCGCTGCTGGTTGAAGAGCGCGACCGGATCCTTGGCCAGGAACGGATGCTTGCCGGCCAGCATCTCGTAGAAGATCAGGCCGAGGGCATAGAGATCCGCCCGCTCGTCGACGAAATCCATCCCGAGCGCCGACTCGGGGGCGAGGTAGGCGATGGTCCCGAAGATCACCCCGGCCGTGGTGAGCCGGACCGGGAGCGGCTCCCCTTCTCTCCGCACGGACTCCGGCGACGCCGCGGATCGGCGCAGCTCGTCGACGCTCACCTTCGCGAGGCCGAAGTCGATGAGCTTCACGAAATCGCCCTGCGGCTCGACGACCATCACGTTGCGCGGCTTCACGTCGCGGTGGACGATGCCCATCGCGTGGGCCGCCCCGAGGCCCGCCGCGAGCTGCCTGGCGATCAGGGCGGCGCGCGCGGCGGGCATCGGCCCTCGCCGGATGATCTCGTGGAGCGTCGTGCCGCGGACGTACTCCAGGACCAGGAAGAACGAGCCGTCTTCTGCCTCGCCGAAATCGGTCGCGGTCGCGACGTTCCGGTGCTGGATGTGGGCGCCGGCGACCGCCTCGCGCTCGAAGCGCTGCACGAGCTCGGGGAGCCGCTCGGTGTCGGGGTGCAGGATCTTGATCGCGACGCGCTTGTGCATGTGCACGTGCTCGCCGCGGTAGACCGCGCCCATGCCACCCATGGCGATGACCTCGTCGATGCGGTACCGCTTCGAGACGACCCGCCCGAGGTAGGACATCGCGCGGTGCTTCGCGGCCTCGTCGGCGGTCAGGGGCGGCTCGGGCGGGCGTTCCGGCATCGTGGCGGGCGCCACCCTAACCCGAGCGGCGCGGCATTGGTAGGTTGGCCGGCCATCGTGGACCGGCCCCGGGTGAGGCCGGCTCTCGCCGCTCAGCCCCTCCGCGTCAACCGCTCCCAGTAGGCGTCGACAGCGTCGGCCTGATCGGGGATCCGCGCGCACTCCGAGAGCTCTCCCAGATCGAGCTCGGGGAGCATCCCGCTCCGCTCGACCTGCTCGTAGCCGCCCTCCCCCAGCAGGTGGACCGAGATACGTCCATCCTTCCAGATCCACACCTCGGGCACCTCAAGCCCGCGGTAGACGTCGAGCTTGTCGATGCCGCCGCTCGTGATGAACACCTCGATCGCGATATCGGGCCGCTTCTTGTTCACCTTGCCGACGCAGTAGCACTCGTCGGGCTCCAGGCCGCGCTGCCTCGCCTTGCGGCGGTACGTGGTCGAGCCATAGCCGTAGACGCGAACGCGGCGCGCCAGCGCCCACAGCTCGACGAGGCGCCCGATGCGCGTCTTGACATCCTCGTGGTCGGCCGACGGGCTCATGAGCTCCAGCACCCCTTCGCAGTAGGTCATCCGCAGCCCTGGGTGATCGTCGAGCAGCTTGCGCAGCGCGACGTACTCGTCCCAGGAGACGTTGGACATCACGAAGCGCTGCTCGCCCTGGCCGGACGGGGACGTCGAGGGCGCGGACAGCGGGGCGACGGCGACCATGAGCTGAGAATAGGCGGGCGCGGCGAGGCAGCAAGCGACGCTCCGCGGGCCGAGACGCGGCGCGCTCGGGCCGGTCGCACGGCGGGCGGCGCGCCGTGGCTCCGGGCGGGCCCCGCTCCGGAGCCGGACGGCCGCTGCCGCCCCGGATCTCTCCCGCGCCCGCCCCGGCCGTAGTATCTGCCCCCCATGCCCTCCCTCGATCTTGGCGTCCTCATCTCCGGCCGCGGCTCCAACCTCCAGGCGATCCTCGACGCGATCGCCGCCGGCCACCTCGACGCCCGCGTGCGGCTCGTCATCTCCAACCGGCCGGGCGTGGAGGGCCTCGCGCGCGCCGAGCGCGCCGGCATCCCGACGCGCGTCCTCCCGCACCAGGAGTTCGCCGATCGCGACGGCTTCGACGCCGCCGCCGTCGCGGCCCTCCGCGAGGCGGGCGCGACCTGGGTCGTCCTCGCCGGCTTCATGCGCCTGCTCACGACGACCTTCCTCGACGCCTTCCCGCACCGGGTCGTCAACATCCACCCCTCGCTCCTGCCCTCCTTCCCCGGCGTGGACGCCCAGCAGCAGGCGCTCGATCACGGCGTGCGCATCACCGGCTGCACCGTCCACCTCGTGGACGCCGGCACCGACACCGGGCCCATCCTCGCGCAGGCCGCCGTCCCCGTCCTCGAGGGGGACGACCACGACGCCCTCGCCGCGCGCATCCTCGTCCAGGAGCACGCCCTGCTCGTCCGCGCGCTCTCGTGGCTCGCCGAGGGGCGCCTCCAGATCGCGCCGTCCGCCGCGCCCGGCGGGCGGGCGCGCGCGACGATCGCCGGCGTCGACACCGCGCTCGGGCTCGCTCAGGTCGGCCCCGCGCCCGAATCGGTCGGGGAAGGGGCGTGATCCACAAGCACTACGACGTCATCGTCCTCGGCCGCTCCATCGGCGCGCTCACCGCCGCGGCGCTCCTCGCGCGGCGCGACTTCACGGTGATGGTCGTCGGGCACGGCGAGCGCCCGCCCACCTACCGCCTCGACCAGCACGTCCTCCGCCGGCGCGCCTTCACCATGCTCGCCGAGCCCTCGCCGGCGTGGCGCCGCTTCCTCGTCGAGCTCGCCCAGTCGCAGACCTGGAAGCGCCGCATCGTCCCGGCCATGCCCATGCTGCAGGTCGTCGCGCCGCGCCGGCGCCTCGACGTGCCGCCCGACATGGTCCTCTTCGGCCGCGAGATCGACCGTGAGTTCCCCGAGCTCCGGCGCGTCGTCGACGAGCTCTACGCCGAGCTCGCCCACGTCAACGGCGCCGCCGACGACGCGTTCTCGCACGACGCCCTCTGGCCGCCGGGCACGTTCTGGGAGCGGCGCGAGACCGCGCGTTACGCCGCCATGCTCCCCTATGCGCGCGCCGAGCCCGACGCCGACCTGCTCGTCGAGTTCCCGCGCGGCCACCTGTTCCGCTCGATCGTCACGCAGTCCGTCCTCTTCGCCACGGATCTCTCGGCGCTCCCGCCCCCCTTCGCGGTGGCGCGCCTGCACGGGGCGTGGACGCGCGGGCTGATGATGGTCCCGCGCGGCGAGGAGGAGATCGAGGAGTTCCTCGTCGAGCGCATCCTCGCCCACGGCGGCCGCTGTCTCCTCGACGAGCGCGCCGCGTCGGTCCACGTCCGCCGCGGCACCGCGGCGGGGGTCCTCCTCGACGGCGACGATCACCCGAACGGCAGCAGCTTCGTGATCACCGACATGGATGGCGAGACGCTCGCGAGCCTGTCGGGCGGCGAGGGCATCCACAAGCGCGCGCTGCGCGAGTGGCCCCGCATCACCTCCTCGGTCGGCCGCTTCGTCGTGTCGCTCATCGTGCGCCGCGAGGGCTTGCCCGAGCCGCTCGGCCCCGAGGCGCTCCTGCTCCCCTTCCAGTCCGTGCCCGCCGGCCGCTCGCTCGTGCCCCCGCCTCCGCGCGCGCCGGGCGACGGGCGGCCGAGCTCGCCGCGCCACACGCGGCCGGCCGGGCCATTGCGCCCCGTGATCCACCTCCAGCGCTGCGATCTCCCGCCGCCCTCGACCGACACGCTGCTCGTGGCGGAGATCCTGCTCGCCGACCGGAGCCCGCTGTCGTTGCTCGAGGCGCGCCAGGCGGTGCTCGACGCGCTCACGGCCGAGCTCCCGTTCCTCGAGCGCCACCTCGTGGTCGTCGACTCGGTGCACGACGGCCTGCCCGTGTGGCTCTACGACGGCCAGCGCCGCCGCCTGGTCGAGCGGGCGCTGCTGAAGGGCGCCGCCCCGGGCGCGGAGCCGATGGTGCGCCAGCTCGAGGTCGACCCGCCCGGCTACCTCGGGCTCGCGGGCGAGCCGATCCGCGGTCCCATCGAGCGGACGCTGCTCGTCGGCCGGAGCGTGCTGCCCGGCCTCGGCCAGGAGGGCCAGCTGCTCGCCGCCTGGGGCGCGGCGCGGCTCGTGACCCGGACCGACCGGCGGAAGGAGCGGATGCGGCGAGACATGTGGAGCAAGGTGGAGATCGGATAGCACCGCGTCGCCCGGGCTGTCCCTGGCTTGCTGAGAGAAGGGGCCACAGAGGCACAGAGGAGGAGCACGGCAGATCGAGGCGAGACTCGATGTCTCCGGGGCTCCGTATCTCAGGAGGATCGGGGAAAGACCTGGAAGAATCCGTCGCGCTCGACCACGGAGAGCGGCACGTCGAACAGGCGCGACAGGTTGTCGTCGGTCAGCGCCTCGCGCTTCGGGCCGTCGGCGAAGACGCGGCCTTTGCCGAGCAGGACGACCCGCTCGATCTCCGGGGGGATCTCGTGCACGTGGTGCGTCACCAGGATCAGCGTCTTGCCGTGCCGCACGAGGCGCCTGAGCAGGTCGACGAGCTCGAACGCGGCCTTCAGGTCGAGGCTCGTGGTCGGCTCGTCGAGCACCAGCGCCTCCGGATCGTGCACGAGCGCGCGCCCGAGCAGGCAGCGCCGCTGCTCGCCGGCGGACATCTCCGCGATGGGCTTGTCGCCGAGGTGCGCCACGCCGAGCTCGCGGAGCACCGCCTCGGCCCGCCCGCGCTGCGCGCCCGTCGGCGGCTCGTGCTCGTGCAGCCCGGCGCTCGCGAAGAAGCCGGAGAGCACCACGTCGAGGCCCCGCACCTCCCGCGGATAGGCCATCTGGAGCTCGTACGACACGAGCCCCAGCCGGCGCCGGAGCGCGAAGACATCCCACCTCTCTCGCCCGAGGATCCGCACGCCCGAGCCCGCGCGGTGGACCGGGTAGATCTCCCGCGAGAGCAGCCTGAGCAACGTCGATTTCCCGGCCCCGTTGGGCCCGAGGATCGCGGTGCTCTCCCCCTGCTCGATGCGCAGCGACAGCCCCTCGAAGACGCGCGTATCGCCGCGGTACACCTCGGCGTCCTCGATCTCGATGAGCGCGGGCGAGCTCATCGCTTCACTCCACGGTTCGCGTACATGCGACGCAGACTACTGGAGCGCTTCGCTGGATAAAAGTATTACATTCTACCCGTCCAGGACCGCAATTCAAGCACTTCTGGCAGACAACACACCATTTCACACATCGGGCCCGCATGTCGGGCTCGCATGTCGGGACATGTCGGACAGAACAACATGTCTCGCACGGGAAGCCGACCTTCCTCGATTCGAATTTTCTTTTGATGCCCTGATGGGCGCGTTCGGCGTCTTGCGTGTCTTGCGCGTCTTGCGTGTCTTGCGTGTTTTGCGCGTACCTGCCCGCATTTACCCTTGTTTTCCCTCGCTCTCGGCGGAGGAATCAGGGGATCCGTGGTGGATCATCCGTGCCCCGGATCGGCGATCCACTCCATCGGTCACTCAGCATCTCTCGCGGACAGGCATCGTCGAAATTCTGCCCATGAATCGGCATTCACCGATCTCGAGAGATGATGGCCCGACCGTTGCAGTTGCGCCGAGCACCTTCATCAAGTGCCCCGCGCCAAGCTGAAGCTGGCACTCGGGAGTGAAAAATCCGACGCGGCGCCGAGCCGCGCGGCCACTTGGAGATTGACATAATGACGAGGATCAAGGGTTCGCTTTGGGGTGCTGGAGCGGTGTCGTGCATGGTCGCCGTCCTCGGCGGGTGCATCGTTGCCGCGGATGACGGCTCCAGCGTCTCGGAAGAGAACGAGATTTTCGCCGACGAGGCAGCAGCTGCCGCAGCGGCATCACAGATGCGCTTCGGCGTTGCTCCGCAGTGGAGCCAGACCTGGTCGCCGCCCTCGTCCGGGCCGGCGAATGTCGATGTGGTCGCCGTCGGCGACTGGCTGCAGTCGAACGGTTTCACCTCCACACATCAGAGCAAGCTTCAGCAGATTGTCAGCAAAGGGAAGACGCCCTACCTCTTCGGCTACATCGCCACGGACATGACGAAGAAGGGGCTCGGGTCCGACCGCGACTGCGACGGCGACGCCGGCGCTCCGCTGTGCCAGCGGGGCGCGGCGTACGTGCGCAGCAACATCGGCGCGATGGTGACCAAGTACAGGCAGGCGGCGCAGGGGATCAACACGGCCCTCGGCGGCAGGGCGGTCGAGCCGCTGATCCACATCGAGCCGGACTGGTACCAGTTCTCGCAGACGGCGCAGCAGAACGCGCTCACGGAGACGGAGTCCGACAACTACATCAACCAGATCCTCGGCGCCATCAAGTCGGGCTGCCCCTCGTGCAAGGTGGTCATCGACTTCAGCCCGTGGTTCAGCCCGTCGGCCACCCGGTGGGCGTCCTCGGTCAGCGACTTCTACGACGGCTGGGATCGCAGCGTGGTCAAGTACGTCGGCCTCACGGGCAAGCAGTTCCCGTTCACCGAGGGCAAGATCGACAACTTCACTTACCGCGAGATCACGCGCGCGCTCAGCCTGCCGCTCGTCATCGTCGACGCGTACACGTTCGGCGGCGGCCCGATCAACGTCGACTCCACCTGGCTCAACGAGAGCAACGTCGCCAAGGCCGTCGACATGGGCGTCGCGATCGTCCTGCTGTCGCAGACGGGCGATGTCGCCGGCTACGACAGCTTCATCGCCCGCGTGAAGGGCGACAGCTCCAGCAGCAGCAGCAGCTCCAGCAGCAGCAGCAGCAGCAGCAGCAGCAGCTCCAGCAGCAGCAGCTCCAGCAGCAGCAGCAGCTCCAGCAGCGGCTCCGGCGGCTCCGGCGGCTCCGGCGGCAGCGGCGGCTCCGGCGGCAGCGGCGGCTCCGGCGGCTCCGGCGGCAGCGGCGGCTCCGGCGGCGGCACAAGCACGAGCGGCGTGCGCGCCGAGCCCAGCAACGTGAGTGTCACCATCACCCCCAACTCGACGTGGACGGGCGGCTACTGCAACAACGTCACCGTGACGACGACGGGCTCCAACGTCACGTGGAAGGCGTACGTGCCCTCGAAGGGGGCCACGCTCCGCGACTTCTGGAGCGCCAGCGGCACCACGACGGGCACCGACTTCGTGTTCGTCGGATCGGGCTGGAGCGCCAAGGTCAGCGCTGGAGCGGGTATCTCGTTCGGGTACTGCGCGAACGGCTCGCGCTGACCCCTGATCGACGAGCGACGCGCCGGCCGACGAGGCAAGCAGCGCCTCTCGGCGGCGCGGCGCTCCAGCCCGCATCGATGCGCCGAGCGACACGGAGGGACGAAAGCCCCTCCGGACTCCCCCTCTTCTCCTCCCGCTCCCCGTTGCGCTCTCCCGCGCCCCGCGCCTTTTGGTATCCTCGGCGCACCGTGCCCCCCGCCCCGCAGCGCTCTCTCCTCGCCGGCGACGGCCCGGCCACGTCCGCCCAGGCCGCCGCCCCGCGCGCGCGTCGTCCGGTCCGGAGCGCCGCATGCCGCTGAAGCTCCGGGTCACCTGGCGCAACGCGGGCAGCCCGCTGCTGCCGGATGCGCTCTCCGAGGTGCAGGCGACGGCCGACGACGCGCCGCTGCCCCTCGCCGCCGCGGGCCCGGGGCTGCGCGAGTTCGCGATCCCCGCCGGCGCGGCGCGCGTCGCGCTCAACGCGCGCTTCTCCGCGGCCTTCGGCGCCTTCGAGGACGTCCCCGCCCTGCAGGAAGAGGTCCTGTCGGTCGAGCAGGCCTTCGACGTCGCCGGCGGGGGGACGTCGCTCGACCCCGCCCCGGACCCGACGCTCGGGCAAGCGCACCCGCTCGTCGACGTGAAGTCGACGCCGGGCCTCGCGCTCGCGCAGATCAGGACCGATTTCGTCGATATCACCCCGTTCTGGATGGCCTACGCGAGGTACACGGACGAGTACCAGCGCGAGCACCAGCCCGGCACCGAGCTCGTGGCCCTCGGCGCCACCGCGGGAGAGCCGAAGATCTGGTTCGCGAGCATCCCGGAGGCCTGCAAGGCGCCGCCGGACGGCGGGATCTCGGCCCTCGTGTTCTACCGGCCGGAAGGGTACGCCTATACCCGGGTCGATCAGCGCCACGAGATGTTCGGGCTGAATCGATACCTGCTCGGGCCCGACCCGGATCCGGACGCCTCGTTCTGGGCGCGCGACGTGTTCGCGCGCGATCCGCGCGATCAGTCCCGCTGGGTGTATCTCCGCTGCGGCTTCGAGGAGGCGCTCGCCGCGAGCGGCAAGGCGGTGGTCATGCTGCACCCGTGGCCGAGCGGGACGAGCTTCGGCGCCGCGACGACCGCGAGCCTGCCCGGCCTCGCCGAGGCGGCGCTCCGCTTCCTCGGGGGCGCGCAGAAGATCGGGATCGGACCGGGCGGGGCGCGGCTCGGGAAGCTGGGGCTCGCGGGCTTCAGCGCCGGCGGGCTACCCCTGTGGCAGGCGCTGGCCGCCAACCTGGGACGGGTGAGCGAGGTGTTCGCCTTCGACGCCCGCGGCATCGCGAGGAGCGAGGCCACGCTCCTCCGCTGGTACAGCGGCGACGCCTCGCGCCGGCTGCGGATGACCGGCGGGTACCAGCTCGACGCGAACGCGGCGATCCGGCGGAGGCTCGCCGGCGACGCGGACGTGGCGCGCCTCTCGAGCCTGCCGCCCGACAAGAGCGGCTATCTCCCCGGGGTGAGTCCGCGCTGGGATCACGTGTGCTCCTCGCTCGAGGAGAGCGAGAAGGACACCTATCTGAACGCCGAGTGGGTATGGCACCAGTTCGCTGTGTTCGGCGGCTTTCCGAGAGCCGGAGAGCCGAGCGCGTCCACGTTCCTCCAGCGCTTCCTCGAGGAGTCGGACCTCTGATGCGCCTTTGCGTCGAACTCTCCCCTCACGCCGCCGCGATGAGCCGCGCCAGCGCGCGCATGTCCCCGTCGTCGCCGAGCCGCGAGAGCGCCGCGCGCGCCCTCGCCAGCGCGGGCTCGACGTAGCGCAGGTAGCCCGGATCCGCGCCGATGCGGTCGATGAAGACGAAGCGCCCGGCGTCCTTGAGCTTGCGCTGGACCGTGACCAGCTCGAACTCCCGGCCGAGCGCGTCGCGCCCCGGCCGATCGAGCGAGGCGGCCGCGGCGTAGTCGTCGAGGCGCGCCTCGACGAACCGTCGATCGAGGTCCTGGAAGCTGTCGTTGAGGAGCGTCGCCAGATCGTAGGCGCGCGGGCCGAGGAGGGCGTCCTGGAAGTCGAGCCAGGCGACCTCGAGGCCCCCGCCCGGCGCGTCCACGATCATCAGGTTGCGGCTCTGGAAGTCGCGGTGGACGAAGCCCCGCGGCCACACGGCGATGCGCCGGGCGAGGCGATCCGCGAGCGCGTCGAACTCGGCCCGCGCGGCGTCGTCGAGCCGGAGCCCGCGCGCGTCGAGCGCCCACGCGCGGAAATGGTCGAGCTCCCAGCGCAGCAGCGTCGCGTCGAGCGCGCAGGCGTCGACGATCGAGCCGCGCGGGAGCGCCGCGAGCGCCCGCTGCGCCCGGGCGAGATCGCGCACCGCCAGGGCGTAGACCTCGGCGCGACGGGCGGGCTCGCGCTCGACGAAGGCCGAGAGCGTCCGGTCCCCGAGGTCCTCGAGGAGGAGCAGGCCGTGCTCGCAGTCCTCCGCGAGCAGCGCCGGCACCCGGACGCCGCGCTCGCGCAGCAGCGCGTGCACCTCCAGGAACGGCCACCGCGGAGCAGCGGCGCCGGCCGCCGTGCCCTCCCCCTCCTCGCTCGGCGCGAACATCGCGACCGCCGTGCCGGCCGGCGTGACGACGCGCAGGTAACGCCGGCACGACACGCCGCCGCGCAGCGGGACCAGCGACGACGGCACGTGGCCCGTGGCCCGCTGGACGAGCCGGAGCAGGGCGTCGGGGTCGAGCTCGCGCACGCCCCTTCGTACGCCGGCAGACCCCACGAGCGCCAGCCTTCACGGCGCGATCGGCCCCCCAGCGCACGGCGCGATCGGCCCCCCAGCGCACGGCGCAATCGGCCCCCCAGCGCACGGCGCGATCGCCCCCGGCGCCGCGACGTGACCGCCCGCGCGCGCCTCAGCAGGCGCCGGCGCAGCCGTCGGCGCTCTGGAACCAGAGCCCGCCCGAATCCTCGCACGCGCTGCGATCGTACCTGCCCGAACAGCAGCGCTCCTGGCTCTCGCACACCTTCGCGACGCTCTCGCCGCTCCGGAAGCAGCATTTCCGGCTCTCGGGCGGCTCGGGCGCGGCCGGAGCCTCGGGCGCGGCCGGCTCCCCGGGCGCGGTCGCCTTCTCGATGACCACCGGGACTGCGGGCGCGACGAGCGTGGCCACCGTGTCGCAGCCGAACGAGCCAATCATGACGAGGACGACGAGCGCCGATGCCACCGCACGAGCGGTTCCAGCCAGCTTCATGATTGCCGTGGGTGCCATGGTCACCGTGCGGCGGCAAGTTGTTGCGCTCCGCCGTCTCGGCAGATCGGCTGGACGCGGCCGCGCGGCGCGCGATCGGTCAGGGTCGTGACGGCGGCTGTGCTATAAACCGGCGCAATGGCGAACAGCACGACCGCGCCGGAGAGGGTCACGCCGCTGAACGGAGCAGCAGCGACCTCGGTGGCCTGGCGGTGCCGGGGCGAGCTCCGCATCACCGTGATCGTCAAGGCCACCTTCGCCTTCGCGGCAGACGCCGAGATGCCGAGGGTCGAGCCGCAGAAGATCCTCCCCGGGGAGGTGCATCACGGCAACAACCCGGGGCGGAGCGTCCGGCTCACGAGCGATCTGGCCCCGCACCTGGACCACGCCGACGTGCTCTTCACCGGTCATGCCCATGCGCCGCCGCCGGGCGCGCCCGTGCACTCCCTGCCTGTGCGACTCACGATCTCCGACGAGAGCGAGGTCCTCCTTGACAAGGAGCTGCTCGTCCAGGACAGGGCCGGGTTCCAGCGGATGCCGCTCGTGTACGAGCGGGCGCTCCGCGGGGAGAACGAGCAGGAGAACTTCCTCGGCGTGCGGGCCACGGGCGACCCGTCCGATCCCGAGGCGAACGTCATCGATCCTCTCCAGCCGGCGCGCGCGGCCGGCTTCGGCCCGATCGCGCGCGCCTGGCCGGCGCGCAAGCGGCTGCTCGGCGCCACCCCGCGCAAGGCGCTCGATGCCGCCATCGCCGAGATCCCCGACGCCTTCGCGTGGGCGTATTACCAGGCGGCGCCGCCCGATCAGCGGGTGCGCACCCTGCGCGGCGGGGAATGGATCGAGCTCCAGGGGCTGCACCCCACGCTGCCCCGCCTCCGGACGCGGCTGCCCGAGGCGCGCGGCCGCGCGCGCATTCACGGCCTCTCGGCCTTCGGCGTGAGCGAGGGTACCCCGCTCGATCTGAGCGCGGACACGCTGCGCATCGACGGCGACGAGCAGCGGTGCACCCTCGTCTTCCGGGGCAGCTTCGCCGTGCCCGACGAGGCTGCGCTCGCGGCGGCCTCCATCGTGGCGGGGGTCGAGCTCCCCGGAGAGCCGCTCGAGTGGCCCGAGAGGCCGGCCGACACGGGCGCCGGGGCCCCCGGCCCCGCCCGGGCGGGCGACGCGGCCGGCCGCGCGCGGGGCGTGGGCGCCGACGGCGACGACACCGACGGCCTCGACGCGACCCAGACCGCTCCGCCCGCCGGTGCGCGCACGATGAGCCTCTCGGACGGCGGCGCGGCGGTGGCTGCCTTCGTCAGGGCGGCGACGCCGTTTCGTCCTGGGCCTCCTCCCGGCGACATCGCCGTGCGCGCGGCGGGCGCGGGGGCGCCGGCGGCCCGGTTCGACACCGGGACGCTCTCGCTCTCCTCGGCGGAAGACCCGGAGGGGTCTCCTACCGCGACGCTGGCCTTGCTGCCCGGTCAGGACGACAGCGCGGCGGACCAGCCTGCGCTGCCGTTCCAGCCGGCGCCTCCGGGCGCCGCGCTGCCTCCGTCGAGGATCGACCGTGAGCCGATCACGGCCGATGAGCGCATGAGCTCGGGCACGCTCGCGCTCTCGTTCGAGGACGACTGGGACGCGCGCGCCGGCGCGCCCGGGAGCTCCGACCCCGCCGCGCCGGCGGTCGACCTGGAGCCCGCGCCCGCGCGCGTGGAAGCAGCGGAGATCGCGCTGGCGCCCGAGCCCGCGCGGCCGGAGCCGCCGCCTCCTCCGCCGCCGAGGCCTGAGATCAGCGCCTCGCCGGCGCGGTCCTTCGAGCCGGACGAGCCGCCGGCGGCCCCGCCGCCCCGGCCGCCGCCGCCTCCTCCGCCGGAGCGCCCGGCGCTACCCACCCCGTCACCTTCATTGAGAAGGAGCCTTTACGAACGGTTCGACCGCAAACGATAGCTCGCGAACGAGAGCGCGCCGGACGCCCCGGCGCAGGGCGCCCCGAGGCGGGAGAGCCACTCCCACAGCACGATGGATGGAGCTGCGACGATGACCACTCAATCCGATTCGCTAGACATTCGACTCGAGCTCGCCGGCTTCTCGTCCGACGTCCTCCAGCTCAACAGCCTGTCGGGCCGCGAGGCCATCTCGCAGCTCTTCGCGTTCGACGTCGAGGTCGCCTGTCCGAGCGAGGCCGCGGTCGACGGGCAGACGTTCACCGGCGAGGCCGTCGCGATCGTCTTCGAGCGGGACGGGGTCGAGCTGCGGCGCATCCACGGCATGGTCGCCGAGGTGCACGATCACCTCGCGACGCTGCTCGATCACCGGGCGTACCGGCTGCGCATCGTCCCGCGCGCCCACCGGCTGACGCTCGTCGAGACCACCGAGATCTCGATGCACAAGGCCGTGCCGGAGCTCATCCAGCAGAAGCTCGAGCTCGTGGGCCTGAGCGGGAGCGACGTGGAATTCAGGCTGATGGGCACCTACGCGCCGCGGGAGTTCGTCGTGCAGTACCAGGAGACCGATTTCGCCTTCATCTGCCGCCTGGCCGAGCACGTCGGGATCAGCTTCTTCTTCGACCACCAGGACGGGCAGGACACGATGGTCTTCACCGACAGCGCCAGCGGGTTCAAGCCCACGGCCGGGGCCGAGTCCGTCCGCTTCCGCGAGCGCGGAGAGACCCGGGACGTCTTCGAGATCGCGGCGAGAGCGCGGCTCGTGCCGAGCGTGTATGTGGCCCGCGACTACAACTACCGGCAACCGATGCTCGATCTGACGTCGGAGCACGTCTTGCCCGCCGGGTATGCGGGGGGCGTGATCGAGTTCGGCGGGCACTACAAGACGCCGGGGGAGGGCAAGGAGCTGGCGCAGATCCGGGCCGAGGAGCGGCAGGCGACGCAGCTCGTCTACACGGGCAGGAGCGCTGTGTGCGCGCTCGGCGCGGGCGCGCGGTCGATGCTGGAAGAGCACCCGAACCTGGAGCCGCTCGACCTGCTCTTCGTCGAGGTGGAGCACCGCGCGACGCAGGCCGCCGGCGGCCGCGGCGGGGGTGACGCGCCCCAGCGCTACGTGAACTCCTTCCGGGCGATCCCGAGCAAGAACACGTATCGGCCGCCGCGCATCACGCCGATCCCCCGGATCAGCGGCGTCGTCACGGGGATGGTGGACGCGGGGCCGGGCGGCGGGGGCAACGACGCGCAGATCGACGATCAGGGCAGGTACCTGATCCGGTTCCTGTTCGACACGGGGGCAGCCGGCGGCGTGTCGTCCAGGCCGGTGCGCATGCTCCAGAACCACGCCGGCGCGAACTACGGCACGCATTTCCCGCTCAAGCCGGGGACCGAGGTGCTGATTGCCTTCGTGAACGGCGATCCCGATCGGCCGGTGATCGTGGGCGCCGCGCCCAACCCGCTGACGCCCTCGCCGGTGAACAGCGCCAACCGGTCGACCCACCGGATCAAGACCCAGGGCGGCATCGTCTTCGATCTCGTGGACGAGTGAGCCGCGCGCCGAGCCCCGGGCGGACGCGCGCCGGCGGGGGCGACGTTCAGAGGGCCCGCGTCTTGCCGGGCGCCGGATTGGCGGCGAGGGCGGCGCCCTGGGCGCGGGTCATGGTCCGGATGGCGTAGTTGAGCGCGGCGCGCAGGTTGCGTTGCGTGTTGAGCTGGGAGAGGTCGAGGCCGAGGGCGACCATGGTCTGGGCGACTGTCGGCTTGATGCCGGCGACGATGCCGTCCGCGCCGAGGAGCCGGATCGCGGTGATGAGCTCGATGAGGTGGCTCGCGACCTTTGTGTCGACGACCTCGACGCCGGTGAGATCGAGGATGGCGAAGCTCGCCCGCTTCTCGACGATCTGCTGGAGCAAGCTGTCCATGACCTCGGCGGTGCGCATGCTGTCGACCGTGCCGACCAGGGGGAGCGTGAGCACGCCGTCCCAGACCTCGATGATCGGCGTGGAGAGATCGCGGATCACCTTCTGCTGCGCGGCGATCTGGTCGAGCTGGATGCGCAGCTCCTTCTCGACGAGCCTGGACTCCGACACATCGAGCGAGACCCCGAGCACGCCGTCGACGCGATCGCCGGGCTCGCTGCGGAGCGGGATGAGCCAGTTGTCCCAGTCGGCGCCGTGCGCCTCGCCGCGGCCGCGGCGTACCTGGCCGTCGTACCATTTCCGCAGCTCAGCGGCGTCCATGGAGGCCCCATAGAGGTCCAGCAAGCTGTGCCCGACGTGCTGCCCCGGCTTGAACCCGGCCTTCGCGACCGCCTTGCCCTGGTGATAGACGTAGATCCCGTCGCGGTCGAGCGCCCATATCGTCATGGGATCCACGTGCTCGGCGATACCGTCGAGGATGCGCGCCTTGAGCCGGAGCGTCTTCAGCTCCTCCTGGTCGACTGCCGGCTCGACGGCGGCGGCCGCGGGCTCGGCCCGGAGCGAGCCGAGGACGGCGCTGCGATCGGACGACCGTCGGGCGCAGCAGGTCAGGCGCCGGTAGGACCCGCCGCCGTCGCGCAGGCGGACGCTGAAGGAGACGGGCTCATCCGCCCCGAGGAGCGCCGACCAGGCCGCCGAGAGCGCGGCGCGATCGTCCGGATGCGCGAGATCCGCGAGGGGCGTGCCGCTCTCGACCCCGGGGCCCAGCGCCTCACGCAGTCCACCGCTCCGATGGAGCAGCGCTCCGTCGGCCGAGGCGATGAAGAGCAGATCCGGAGAACGGGCGAAAAACTCGCCGAGCAACGCGCCGGGGGAAGATTCCATTCGTGCCACATCTCCTCGAGTGCAGAGAAGGGAGAATATAACGCAGACGAAGCACACCGGGGAAGGGCTGCCGGGCGATTGGGAAGAGAAGGCGAGCGGCACCGGCATGCCGGCTTACGCGACGAGATGGCGGGGCGGCTCACTCCGCCATGATGTAGAGCGAGGTGAGCCGAGAGCGACGGTGTTTCGACTTACGTGGACAGGAGCGGCGCAGAGGAGGTGAGATCGGCCAGGGTATCACCGGCATCGACGATGCGCCGGGCCGTGCGCCTCCTTCCGATGGAACGCGAAGAACCGGATCGCCACATCGGGCTGTTTCGGGTACTCGGGAGAGGAGCGATAGCTCATGAGACAGCGGGGAATCGTGCGTCGTCACGAAGATCTGCACACCGCGCTTCCCCAGATCGAGAAGGATGTCGACACCAGGGATACCAGCTGCGGGTTCAGGCTCGCCTCGGGCTCATCCCGGAAGAGGATGCCATTCGTCGTCAGCGAGCCGGCCAGATCGCCCGGAGGCCGACCGCGAGCGGCCGTGGACGGGCGCGGACGCTCAGGCAATCTCCGGCGGCGCGGGCGGCGCAGGTGCCTTGGGCACAGCCCGCTTCGCCTTCTTCACCCTGGCCGCGGCGGCGCGTGGGATATGGAGCTCGTCCAGATAGCCGAACACCTGGGCGTCGAGGTCGGGCGGAAGCTTCGGGTTGTGCTCGACCTCGTCCGTGATGCCCGCCCGCAGGCGGGAGAGGAGGCCTATCGTGGCGGCGCGGAGCGCCGCCTGGGCGCGTCGAGCAGCCCTGATGCCCCAGCGGCGAGGCGTGGTGGTTGCTCCGAGCAGCCCCGGAGGCCCACCTCCCCCGTGTGATAGCCTCGCAGGCGCGCATGGACCCGTACCGATCCTTCCGCGCCCCCGGCGCCGCGCCCCCGGCGCCACCCCCAGGCCCCGTGGCGGACATGGTGCAGCAGTTCGCCGACCCGTACGCCTTTCTCCGCGAGCTCGTCCAGAACGGCATGGACGCCGGCGCGCGGAAGATCGCCGTGCGCGTCGAGACGCTGCCCGACGCGTGCGCCACCTCGGTCGCCGACGACGGGTGCGGCATGAGCCGCGAGGACATCGAGGGACCGCTGCTCACCCTCTTCAGCTCGTCCAAGGAAGGCGACCCCGGCAAGATCGGCAAATACGGCGTCGGCTTCGTCTCGGTGCTCGCCATCCAGCCGGAAGAGGTCGACGTGGAGACGTGGCGCGACGGACAGGCATGGCGCCTCCGGCTGCGCAGCGACACGAGCTACGAGCTCGAGGACGCCGGCCCGCGCCAGGACAGCGGCACCCGGGTGACCCTCATCCAGCGGCTCAGCCGGGAGGCGTTCGTGGAACACGCCCGCCGCGCCCAGGCGGCGCTCCGCCGCTGGTGCCGCCACGCCAGGTGCGAGATCGCCCTCAGCATCGCCGACCACGAAGGCAACGCACGCGCAAGCGTCGAGCGCATCGATACCCCGCTCTCGGTCGCAGCGCCCGTCTCCGTGACCGCCGTCGAGGAGGAGACGACCTTCGTTGTCGGCCCCTCCGCCGGCGCTCAGCACCTCGCACAGCAGAGAGGCGGCGAGCCCGCCGCGGAGCACGGCCAGAGCTTCGCCGGCTTCTACAACCGCGGCCTCACCCTGTTCGAGACCACGGACGAGCTCTTCAGCGGGCTCTCGGGCGTGCGGTTCAAGGTGATGAGCCCGCACCTCCAGCACACCTTGAGCCGCGACAACGTGCGCCGCGAGGACGCCTTCTGGGAAGCGCTCGCCCGCGTGCGCGAGCTCGTCAAGGGGCCGCTCCGGCGCGAGCTCGCCGCGCGCCTGCCGCAGGCCGCAGCAGGCGCCGCCGCCGGCGAGGGCGCCGCCGCCGCCGCGTACGCGGCGATGCTCGAGGCGGCGCTGTCGCCGCCGACCGCGCTCGATCCGGACGAGATCCCGTTTCCGCTCGCGAGCGCCGTCGCGGGCGACCGGATACGCGCCGGCCTGCGGGCGCTCGCGCGAGGGCGCGAGCCGCTGCTCGTCGCCGAGCGGCCCGGCGCGCTGACCGAGGCCATGGCGCAGGACGGCCTGCCCGTCGTGCTGTGCAACCACCCCGCCACCGTCGCGCTGCTCAAGCGGTGCTTCCCGACGGCGCGCATCGAGGAGGCGCGCGCGGCCTACCTGCGCGTGCGCGAGGAGCCGGAGAGCGCCCGCGCGGCCGACGCGCCGCTGCTCCAGGTGGTCGCCGACGCGCTCGCCCGCGCCCGGCACGGGGTCGCCCGGGTGAGCCTCTGCCGGATCGAGGGCGCCCTCCGCGAGCGCGGCGGGATCCTCCTGCCCGCAGGCGGCGAGCGCGGCGGGCCCGAGCAGAGCTGCCACGCCGCGCGCGACGTCGTGCGGCGCGCGGCGCGCTTCGAGCCGCGGCACGCCCTCTACCTCAACGTCGCCAGCGACACCGTGGCGCTCGCCCGCAGGCGCGCCGCCGTCGACCCCGTGACCGCCGGCAACCTGCTCGCCCGCGCGCTGCTCGTCGAGGCCAAGGGGCCGCTCGATCCCGAGGACAGCGACCGGCTCCTCGACCTCGCGGCGAACCCGCCGCCCCTCGCAGGCGCGCCAAGAGGGCTCCCGAGATGAGCCGCGTCGTCGCCCGCGGCGCGATCCGCGTCGATGCCCGCCGCGCCGTCCAGAAGCTCAGGGAACACCTGCTCGTCGACCTCGACCTCTACCTGCTCGAGCTCGTCCGGGCCGCCGCGGCCGGCGGCGCGACGCAGATCGACCTCCAGTACGACGCCGACGACGTCGTCCTGACCTTCGACGGACAGCCGCCCGACGCGCCCGTCCTGGCGCGCCTCCTCGACCACGTGCTCAACGCCGCGCCCGACGCGCCGTCCCGGCGCCTCCGGCTGCTCGCGCTCGGCGTGAACGCGGCGCTCGGGCTGCGCCCGGCGCGCGTCGACCTGCTCACGACCGGCCGCGGGCCGTCCGGCGAGAGAGCCGAGGCGACCTGCACGCGCGTGCGCTTCACGCCCGCCCTGCTCGAGGCGCCCGAAGGCGCCCTCGCGCCGGCCGCCGCCCCCGCCTGCGACGAGGTGCCGAGGCCGCCCGGGATGCCCGCGGCCGGCCTGCGCGTCGAGGTGCGGCGGCGACTCGGCTGGTCGGTGCTGCGCCGGGCCATCACCGGCGACACCCCGCCAGAGCTGGCCCACCTGGCGGCGGCCACCGGCGATTTCTCGATCCCGATCGCCCTCGCCGGCGAGCCGCTCCGCCGCGCACCCCCGGGCGGCAAGCCCGCGGTGCTCATGCGCGTGCCCTTCCACGTGCACGGCGCGCGCCGCGCCACGCTGGAGATCGTCGCGCCGCGCGATCCCGCGGGCGGGCCGGCCCTCTCTGCGCCTCTCTCGACGCCCCTCTCCGCGCCTCTGTCGACGCCCCTCCCCGCGCCCTTCTCTCCCCCCCTCTCCGGCCTCCCTGTCGTCGACTACCTCGAGCACGGCGTGCAGCTCGTCCGCGAGCGCTGGAGCTTCGACCCGCGGTTCCCCTCGGCGCCCTACCAGGGCGTCGAGCTCCCGGTCCGCCTCGTCGTCGACGCGGACGAGCTGCCCACCAACGCGTCGCGCTCGGCGCTGCGCGAGGACGCGCCCCTCCGCGCGCGGCTCCGCGACGCGGCGGGCGGCGCGCTGCTCGACGCGCTCGAGGCGCTGACCGCCCTGCTCCGCGGCGAGGGCGCGATCCCGGAGGGCGTGATCGTCGTCGACGAGGACCGCGGCCGGCTCGAGGACGCGCTCGCGGCCTTCGCGTGCGTCGCGACCGGCGCGGCGCGCGCAGGCGCCAGGCTGCTCCCCGAGGCGCGGGCCGTGCGCGAGCTCCCGCTGCTCCGCGACGGGCACGGGCGGCCGGTGTCGCTCGCGTCGCTCGACGCGCGCGACGCGTCGCCCCTCTTCCTCTACCGCGGCGACGCGAGGCTCCCGGAGGAGCTCTCCCCCTGGGCCCACGACGTGATCTGGAGCCACGGGGGGGTCGTCGAGCGCGCGCTCGCCGGGCTCCCGCTCGCCGACGCGGAGGCGATGCTCGAGCAGGCGAAGCTCGGCGCAGGGCGCCGCAGGGCGTTCCTCCTGCACGCGACCGGCGAGCCCGTGGTGCCGCCCGCCCCCGAGCACGCGCTCCGCGCCGCCTTCAACGTGGACGAGGGGACGCTCGCCGGCCTGCGCGGCGAGCTCGCCGTCTTCACCGACGACGGCGAGCCGAGGAGGGGCGCCGAGGTCCGGGTGTTCGTGGACGGGCGGCACCTCGAGACCGTGGAGCTCGATCCCGCCGCCGTCCCCCTGCCGGTCGAGATCGCGCTCGCGTGGGAGGGGCGCGTGCGGCCGCGCTTCGCGTACGACGGCGTCGAGCGCGACGCGCGCTTCTGGCGCGCGGTCCGCCACGCCCTGGGGGTCGCGCTCGCCGCGGCCGACGCCGAGGCGCGGCGGCGCTTCGGTCCGAGGGCCGCGCACCAGGGCGCGCCGCAGCCCGAGAGCGAGCTCGCTCGCCTGAGGGGCCCGCTGCGCGCCGCGATCGGCACAATGTTCTGCGCTCCGCAGCGCCTCGGCGCGCCCGACCGCAGACAGGGGCGCCGGGGCGGCGCCGGGCGGCGCGACGTGGACGACCTCGCGCCGTCGCGCTTCGGCGGCCTCCTGGAGGCGCGGCTCTGGCCCACGCTCGGGACAGGCCGGTTCCTGAGCCTGAAGGGCCTCGCCTCGCTCGCCAGGGCGGCGCGCGGCCTCTGCACCGCGCCGCCCGATGCGCGGGGGCGCGCGGCCGACCGGCGGCCCGTGCTCGCCGCCTCGCAGCGCGAGCTCGACTGGCTCGCCGCCGCGCTCCCGGAGTGCGAGCTCGTCCCCTACGCGCCGGGGCTCCTCGGCGAGGACGAGCTCGCGGCGCGGGGCCCGGCGCGGCGGCGCGCGCTCGCGGCGTCGCTGGAGAAGGTCGCGCCGAGAGGCGAAGCCCCCGCGCCGGTCCTCGCGGTCGCCGGCCCCGGCTTCCTCGCCCTCGCCACGCCCGGCGACGCGATGGTCGAGGCGTGGCACCACGCGTCGCAGCCGCTCGCCACCCTCGAGGCCGCGACGCCGCTCCTCGGCCCCGCCGCCGTCGCGATCGACGACGACGCGGCGATGCCGGGCAGGGCCTGGAACAGCCTCCTGTCGCCGCGCAACGACGCCGCCGTCCACGCGGTCGAGCGCGCGCTCTGCGAGGCGCTCGTGGCCGCGCTGGAGGGCGACGCCGCGGCGCGCGCGCGGCTCGGCCTGCGGGGCGACCCGCTCCGCCACCGCGGCCGACCGGACGCCCGCCTGATCGCCTACCTCCTCGAGAGCGCGCGGGCGCTCGCGGAGCGAGCCCGGAGCGCGCCCGTCGAGGCGGCCCTCGGCGAGCTCGCGGCGCGCATCCGGCGCCTGCCGCTGCTCGTGATGCTCGATCCGCGCGGCCGGGAGGTCGCGTGCTCGCTCGAGAGCCTCGACAGGACGCACCCGCCGCCGGCGCCGATCCCGGTGCTCGACGAGGCGCCCGGCTTCGAGACGCTCGCCTGGCACCCCCTCGTCGTCCGCGAGCCGCGCGAGCGCGCGGCGCTCCTGCGGTGGGCCGGCGGCCGCGCCCTCCCGGCGCAAGGCGGGCTGCCGGCGCGGCGGCTCCGCGCCTCCACCGAGCAGGGCCGCCTCAAGCGCGCCGGGAGGACGCAGGACCCCAGGGCGCGCGGCGACGCCGCGGGCGCGCCGCGCGCCCCGCCGGCGCTGCCCGGCGCGCCGCCGCACCCGAGCCTGCGGGTGAGCCTCGCCGCGCTCGGCGTGCGGGATCTCGAGGGTGAGCTCGAGATCATCGAGGGGCCGGAGTCGGACGCGCGCTTCATCGACCCCGACGGCGCCGAGCGGCGCGTCGACGTGGATCTGCCGATCCCGCTGCGGATCGTCGCGCGCGCCGACGCGGCGGACCCGCCGCGGGACGAGGTGCGCGCGCTGCTGGCGCGCCTCGCGAAGGGCGCGGGCCGCCACCTGATCTCGCTCGCACCCCGCTTCGACGAGCTGCCGCCGTTCGCCCGGAGCCACACGCGCAGCGCGCTCCTGCGGACGCTCGCCCAGGGCAAGCGCGTCGTCGCGGGCGCCGCGGGCGCGCCGCTCTTCCCCGACATCGAGGGGACCCACCGGTCGCTCGACGACCTCCGGCGCGATCCGCGCGCCGAGTGGCTGTGCACCTCGACGCCGCCGCCCTACCCGACGCAGCGCTACGAGCGGCCGGTCCTCGCGCTGAGCAAGCCCGAGCGGCTGCAGCTCGCGACGGCCGTGCTCGTCAAGGACATCACCGACACCGTCGCGCGCGATCGCGCGACCGAGGAGCGCCTCGCGGCGCCGCCCCTCACCGTGATCGGCCTCGACGCGGCCGCGCGCGCGGCGTGCTTCGCCGTCTTCCCCTTCGCCCAGCAGGAGGGCGCGCGGACCGCGCACGGCGAGATCGGCCTGCTCGCCCCGGAGCACGCCGGCGCGGCCGGCATCGCGGTGCACGTCGGGCGCCGGCCGCTCTGCGCGATCGGCGCCGGCAGCGGGTGGCCCCTGTGCGCGGCCGTCAACGACGACGCGCTCGAGCCGAACCGCGCCTTCGACGGGCTCAGGACGGGCGCGGACGCGGCGAGGCTCCGGCAGGCGGTGCGCGACGCGACCGCGCGGTGGCTGCGCGGCCGGCTCGCGCCGCCCGAGGACGCGCTCGCGACGCGGTGGCTCGACGCCGCCGTCGCCCGGCCCCGGCCGCTGCTCGTGACCGGCGCGCTCTGGCTGCCCGCGCGGTGGCCCCGCGCGCCGCGGGTGCTCGTCGGCGCGCCCTCCGCGGAGATCCTCGAGGGCGGCGACGTCGCAGCGCTCGGCGGCTTCACGCCGCGCGCGCTGCTCGCCGAGGCGGGGGCCGGCGGCGTCGTCGGGCTCGCGCCGGTCGAGGGGATGCTCCTCGTGTGGCCGCTGGAGGAGGAGCGCTGGGAGGCCGTCGCGGAGCTCGCCATGGAGGCGGCGGCCTCGATGGCGGCCGAGGTCTCGGACGAGACGGCCGCCGCGCCGTACCTGTGGAACCTGCACCTGCTCGGCCGCCTCTCCGGCGGCAGGCTCGCCGCGCCGACCGCCGACGGGGAGATCGTCGGCCCGGCGGCGGTCCGCGCCGAGCTCGCGGCGAGCGGCTGCCTGTGGATCACCGATCGCCGCGGGAGCGCGGACGGCGATTTCCCGGAGGGGACGCCGGCGTTCGTGCTGCTCGACGACGGCTCGCCGCTCGTCGAGGTGCTGCGCCACCGGGCCGCCCCGGGCGCGCTGCGCGAGCTCGGCGCACCCGCGGCGCCGCCGGCCTCGGCCGGCGCCGTCGCGGCGGAGGTCGGGGGCGCCGCGACGGCGGTCGGGGGCGCCTTCGGGGCCGCCGGCGACGAGGCTCCGGCGGGCGCGACCGGCGACGAGGCTCCCGCGGGCGCGACCGGCGCCCAGGCTCCCGCGGGCGCATCCGGCGCCCAGGCCCCCGCGGGCGCGCTCGACGCGAGCGGCGCACGCGCCTGGGTCGGCGCGCTATGGCGCAGCGTGCGCGGCCTGATCGGCGGCGAGGCGGCGACGCTGCTCGGCGCCGCGGCCGAGCGGCCGGGCGCGACGGCCGAGGGCCCGCTCGCCGCGGCGCTCCGCGAGGCCATCGCCAGGATGGGCCTCGAGGGCTCCCCGGTCCGCGCCGTCGTCGAGAGCCGCTCGGGGAGGCCGGTCCGCTACGAGGCCAGCCGGAGCCACATCGTCATCAACACCGAGCACGAAGCGCTCGCGTGGCTGCGCGCGCGCGGCTCGCCCGATCCCGCGGCCGTCGCGCTGCTGGCGGCGGCCGCCGTCGGCGAGGTGAACCGCGCGCTGAAGTCGGTCACCGACGCGGAGGAGCGCCGGGCGCTCGACCACCTGCTGCGCTCGATGAGGTAGCGCGCGCCGACCGGCGTCGCATGGGCCCGGAGAGAGCTCCCATGAAGGCGGGAAGGCGGGAAGATCCCTGAGTTCTTCTTCCCGCTTCAGGGTCGAATCAGGACCACTACCCGCCGCCGAGCGGCAGGCTGCGCTGGGCGCCGACGTCGTAGATCAGGTGACCGGCGCCGTCGATCCGCGCCGCGGGGTTCAGCGTGTGCTGGGCCCGCGCGCCGGGGCCGAGCAGGTGGACGACCGCGAGCCCGCGCGCGACGAGGGCGTCGGCGATGAGGCGGCGGTGGCAACGCCACCAGAGCGTCTCGGCGCACAGGAGGGCCATGCGCCGTCCCGCCCGGGCTTCCGCCTCCATCTCGGAGAGCGCGCGCTGGAAGGCGGCGGTCTCCATGTGGTCGGCGTAGGCCCGGAAGCTCGCGTTCTCCCAGACGACGTGGGGCGAGCCCTCCCGCCCGATCCGCCGGCCGCCCAGCGTGTCGCCGCGGAAGACGTAGGTCACCCCGAGCGGGGGCAGCGCCTCGGCGAGCGCGGCGCGGCCGAGGTGCGGCGACCGGCGGGATCCCGGGAACCTCCGGACGTCGACGAGCGTGTCGGCCGGCCCCTCGCCGAGCAGCTCGACGAGCTCTTCCAGACTGCGGGTGCCGTGGCCGACGGTGAAGACGGTGTCCACGGGGAGAGCTTTGCGTCCCGGCAGCGCGCAGGCAACGTGCGCGGGAGGCGCTCGCCGGGGCTCCTGGTCTCCCTGGCCTCGGGCCGTCCCGGCGCCGGCCGGCGCGCGGGTCGTGCTCCTGTTCGACCCTGAAGGCGGGAAGAAAAGCTCAAGGACCTTCCCGCCTTCATGGGAACTCTCTCCGGGCCCATGCGACCCTTGCCGGCCGCCGGGCGGCGTCGTCGGGCTCGCGCCGCGCCCCCGGGTGCATCCGCCCCGGATCCTGTGCTCCACTGCGGCCATGACCCTGGGCGCCGCGCCGCGGATGACGGAGAAGATCGCCACGGTGCCCGCCGGCCGCGAGCCGAGCCTCCCTGCCCGCGCCGGCGAGGCGCTCGCGCGCTGGCTCGAGCTCGTCCAGGGGTGGAACGCAAAGGTCGATCTGACGGCGGCGCGGAGCGCCGACGAGCTCGCCGACCTCATGCTCGCGGACGCGCGGCTCCTCTCGGAGCACGTCCCCGAGGGGCGGCGCGTCGTCGACGTCGGCACGGGGGCCGGCGCGCCCGGCCTGCCGCTCGCGCTGCTGCGGCCGGATCTGGAGGTGACCCTCGTCGAGCCCCTGCAGAAGCGCGTCGCATTCCTGCGGACGGCGATAGGCACGCTGGTCCAGGAAGGCGAGCTCAAGAAGCCGCCCCGGGTCGAGCGCGCGCGCGGCGAGGATCTCGTGCGGGCCGGGAGGTCGTTCGAGGTGGCGCTCTCCCGCGCGACGCTCGCGCCGGACGCCTGGCTGCCCCTCGGCGCGGCGCTCACCGCGCAGGAGCCGGCGGATCGGCGCGAGATCTGGGTCCTGCTCGCCCGCGACGAGCCGCCGGCGCACGCCGGCTGGGCGCCCGCGATCGATCTCCGGTATCGCTGGCCGCTCACCGGCGCCGATCGGAGGGCAGTGCGGTATCTGCCGGAAGCCGCGAAGCTCGCCTGACCGCCCTGTCGGGTATCGCCTGAACCAGGCCGCCAGTCTTCCGATTGAGATCCTGATGGCGGCGCTTCGCCGGAGAGTCATCCGCTTTCGCGGAGGCCCGGCGTCGAGGTGCCCCGGCTCGTCCGGTATGGCGAAGCAGCACCGCTTCCGATACTGTCCCGAAATCACATGAAGGCGCGCCCTACGTGGGCAGGGCCTCCTGGCTCAGGAGACAGTAATGAAATTACAACGCGTTTCGGCGATCCTGCTCACCTCGGTCGCCTTCTCTGCAGGCTTTATAGGTTGCGGCGGTGACGACTCGGACGACGGCGCTGGCGGGGGCACGTCGAGCTCGACAACGTCCTCCTCGGGCTCGGGATCCTCCGTGAGCACCGGCTCCAACACGCCCGGAGCCGAGTACCTCGGCAGCCAGTGCACGGAGGACGCGGACTGCGGCCCGGACGGCGAGTGCTTGCTGGAGTCGGATCCGGAGGGCGGTCCTTCGGGCGGGTACTGCACGGCGTCGTGCACCGCTGACGGCGACTGCGAAGGTCGGGACAGCGTCTGCCTGGGTGGACTGTGCGTCCTGGGCTGCGACTATGGAGAACCGGCGATCGAGTACCTCGACGACGAGCTCGACCCGTTCAAGTGCCACGGCCGCGACGAGCTGCGTTGCCAGCGCGTGCCGCGCGACGAGAAGGACACGCAGGGCGTGCCGGTCTGCGTGCCGAACTGCGGCTCCGACAGCCAGTGCCCCGGCCGCAGCTGCGATCCCAGGCAGGGCATCTGCGTCGACGAGCCGACCGAGGGGCTCCCGATGGGGGCCGCCTGCGACGCCGACGCCGAGGCCGACGAGGACCCGTGCGCCGGAGTGTGTGGAAGCTTCATCGGCGACGTCGGCGCATGCACCCAGTTCTGCGGCCTGGGCGGCGATCTTCTCGAGTCCGACTGCGGCGGGCTCGAGAACGGCATCTGCCTTTACTCCGCGCAAGACGCCGGCCTCGGCGACGTCGGCGTCTGCACCAGGGCGTGTACGGCGCACAGCGATTGCCTCTTGCCCAACTCCCGCTGCGAGAACATCGGTCTCCCGGACAACGGGTACTGCATCTTCATCAACATGCCGAAGCAATGCGAGGACAACGACGACTGCAAGGCGCCGGATGAGTGCGCCGAGACGCCTGACGGCTTCTTCTGCCTCGACCCGAAGTATCCGCTGAGCAACGCCGGCGCGGGCGGCGCGGGCGGCGCGGGCGGCGCGGGCGGCGCGGGCGGCGAGGGCGGCGCGGGCGGCGAGGGTGGCGAGGGTGGCGGCACCGGCGGCACCGGCGGCACCGGCGGCACGGGTGGGGAGGGCGGCGCCAGCGCCACGACCGGCGCGGGCGGCACCGGCGGCACGGCCGGCACCGGCGGCGCGGGCGGCACCGGCGGCACGGCCGGCACCGGCGGCGCGGGCGGCACCGGCGGCGCGGGCGGCACCGGCGGCGCCTGACCGCCGATCCGCGGACAGGGTCTCATCCCATCTCGATCTCCAGAGATGGGATGACCCTCACGCCCCACTCCCCTTCTCGTTTTCTCGTTTTCCAGGAACCCGGAACACCGGGTCCACTCCCCACCAGCCCAGGCACGAGGCCCGCCGTCTCAGGCGAGGCAGATCGCCACACGACCCTCCCGGCGTGGCGCGCCGTGGGCGCGTTGAAGACACCCACGCCGGGGGCGCTCGCCGCGCCGGCATCCCCTTTGCTCAGACGCCCGTGCGGGCAGGAGGACCGCATGAACAAGCTCGCTCTCTTCACCTCGGCCGCCGTCGTGGCGGCCGCGACGACCGGGTTCACCGCGACCGCGCACGCTCAGGAAAGGACGCGCGACAGGGTCACCATCACCGATTCCGTGCCGAACCGCGGGCTCATCTGGAGCGGCGTCGCCGTGCTCGGCACCACCTACGGGATCTCGACCGTCGTGGCGACGTTCAGCGACAACCCCGCGGACCGCGCGCTCTGGGTGCCCATCGCGGGGCCCTGGATCGACCTCGGCACCCGCGGCGAGTGCAGCGGCGAGCGGGAGTGCAACGCCGAGACGACCCACAAGGTGCTGCTCGTGGCCAACGGGCTCGGCCAGGCGATCGGCGCGCTGCAGATCCTGAGCGGCTTCATCTTCCCGGCGAAGCGCACGGTGACCGAGGTCGGGACCGTGCAGATCATCCCCCTGGGCAAGGGGCTCGCCGTCAGGACGGTGTTCTGAGCCGAGATGCGACGTCGCGAGCCCGCCCCCGCCCCGCCGTGCGCCCGGGGCCTACCCGGCGGCAGACGGCGCGCTCGCCCGGGGCGACAGGCCGCGAACGAGGGCCGCGAGCGTGCGCAGCACCGGGGTGTCGACGCCCGCCCGGCGCCCCCGCTCGACCACGGCGCCCTGGAGGATCTCGACCTCTGTCGCGCGGCCGGCGCGCACGTCCTGCAGCATCGACGGCTCGGTGAGCGGGAACTCCGCGCGCGTGAGGGCGATCATCGCGTCCGCGGTCGCCTCGGAGATCTCCGCCCCCTCCGCCCGCGCGACCGCGATCACCTCGAGCATCGCCGCCCGGGCGAGGTCCTCCATCCGCTCCACGGCCACCCCGGCGCGCTGGCCGGTCAGCGCGCAGATCGCGTTGAAGGGGGCGTTCCAGACCATCTTCTCCCAGAGCATGGCGCGGTAGCTCGACCCCCGGCGCACCGGGATGCCCGCGCGCTCGAGCAGCGCGGCGATCGCCTCGACCCGCGCCTCCTGCCCGGGCCGGTACGGCGCGAGGCCGGCGCGCGTCGGCGCGAGCGTGTCGATCTCGCCAGGGCCGCTGAGGCCCGCGGACATGTACGCGATGGCGGCGATCACGCGCGGCTCGCCGACCTCGCGGGCGACCGCGTCCTCCGAGTCGAGCCCGTTCAGGAGGGGCGCGGCGAGGCCGTCCGCGGCGAGCAGCCCGGGGAGTTCCGCGCTCACGGCGGGGAGAGACGGCCACTTCACGGCGATGAGCGCCAGATCGAACGGCCCGCGCGCCCCGTCGAGCGGGGTCACGCGGAGCGGCGGCGTGCGCAGCTCGCCCGACGGCGTGCGGATGACGAGCCCGCGCGACCGCATCGCCTCGGCGTGCGCGCCCCGCGCGACGAAGGTGACGTCTTCCCCCGCGAGGGCGAGCCTCGCCCCGAAATAGCCACCCACCGCGCCCGCGCCGACTATGAGGATCCGCATCGGCGGCGACCATAGCATGCTCGAACCGGAGCGCAGACAGCCGACATGTGGCCGCCAGCACGGTTTGCGGATAAGCATGAGCCGAGATGCATAGGCCGGACGCTCCCCCCCTGGCTCAAGCCAGCGCCGGCAGGAACACCGGCGCCGAGCCCAGCACGACGCTGGAAGCCGGGCAGATTCAGCGCTTGCTCGACGCCCTGCCGGCGCTCATCTCCTATGTCGATAACGACGAGCGCTACGGCACCGTCAACCAGGCCTACGAGCGCTGGTTCGGTGAAGCGCACGGCTCCCTCGCCGGCCGGCAGGTGCGCGAGGTGATCGGCGACGCCGCGTACGCCGTCGTGAAGCCGCACATCGACGCGGTGCTCGGCGGAAAACCGCAAGATTTCGAGTCTCGGCTCGTTTACCGCAGGGGCGGCAGGCGCCACGTCCGCATCCAGTACATTCCGCACCTCGGCGCGAGCGGCGATGTGCGCGGCTTCTTCACGCTCGTCGCGGACATCAGCGAACAGAAGCGCGCCGAGGAGGCCCGTCGCTTGCTGGCCGACGCGACGGCCCTGCTCGATCCGGTGCTCGACCGCGACACGAGCTACCGGCGCGTCGCCGAGCTCGCCGTCGCCTCGATGGCGGCCTTTTGCTCCGTCCACTCGCTCGATCCGGACGGCACCCTCCGCGCGCCGGTCATCGCGCACGCGGATCCGGCCAAGGCAGCGCTCGTCTCCAGGCTGGCCCAGCGCGGCCGGCGCATGGTCGGCCTCCAGCACATCACCGCGGCGCTCGCCGACGCGCTCACCTGCGACGCGGTGAGCCCCGGCCCCGGCGAGGGCAGCACCCTCAGCGTCTGGCTCCCCCTCGCGGGCGCGCCGGCGGAGAGCGCCGCGGCGCCCGCGACCGAGATCCCGCGCTCCGGGGCGGGCGTCCTCCTCGTCGACGACAACGTCGACGCCGCCGAGGGCCTGCGGCGCATCCTCCAGCTCCACGGCCACACGGTCTCGATGGTGTACGACGGCCCGGCGGCGCTCGAGAGCGCGCGCGCGTCGAAGCCCGAGCTCGTCCTGCTCGACCTCGGCCTGCCCGGGATGGACGGCTACGAGGTCGTCCGGCGCCTGCGCGCCGAGCCCGAGCTCCGGCGCTCCTACATCGCCGCCGTGTCCGGCTACGGGCAGGACCAGGACCGCCGCCGCTCGCGCGAGGCAGGCTTCGACGCCCACCTCACGAAGCCGGTCGCGACGGCGCAGCTGCTCGCCCTCGTCGCCGAGGCCGCCCCGCGCGGGTGACCGGCCCGCCGGCCATTTCAGAGTTGCAATGGTTTCGCTCCGGCGGAGCGACACACACACGAAACAGTCTCCTCCTGTTCCGGGCGAATCGCCCTTTTCCTTTCATTGACGCTGTTCGGATCGCCCTCGCGCGGAGCCCTGTTACGCTCGTTCGCGACCGCGAAACGCGCAGGAAACAGAGGGATTGTCCGGGATCGAGCGCGCCGCTGGGCACACAATTTATTCCTGCGAAACAGTTGTGAAACAGAGCCCACAGTAGACAGTTTCTGGTCCGGGAATATGGCCGGGCGCCGTCGCTCGGACGGCAGTACGGCAGTGACGGTGAGAAGGACTCACCGGGTCCAAAGGTGGGTTTCATGAGCAAGAAGAAGGACCTCCTCGTCATCGGCAACGGCATGGTCGGGCACAAGTTCATCGAGAACATGGTTCTCGGCGGCTTCCTGCGCGAATGGAACATCACGACCTTCTGCGAGGAGCCGCGGCTCGCCTATGACCGGGTGAACCTGTCTGCCTTCTTCAGCGGCAAGTCGGCGGATGACCTGTCGATGGTGAAGCCCGGCCTCTACGAGGAGGCGGGGATCCACGTCCACCTGGGCGACAAGGCCGTATCGATCGACCGGCGCAAGAAGGCCGTGACCTCCGCGAAGGGGAAGACGGTCTATTACGACAAGCTCATCCTCGCCACCGGCTCGTACCCGTTCGTCCCGCCGATCAAGGGCAAGGACACGAAGGGCTGCTTCGTGTACCGCACGATCGACGACCTCGAGGCCATGGCGGCCCACGCGAAGGGCGCGAAGGTCGGCACGGTCATCGGCGGCGGCCTGCTCGGGCTCGAGGCGGCCAACGCGCTCAAGAACATGGACCTCCAGGTCCACGTCGTGGAGTTCGCGCCGCGGCTGATGGCCCTCCAGGTGGACGACGCCGGCGGCACGATCCTCCGCCAGAAGATCGAGTCGCTCGGCGTGGAGGTGCACACGAACACCTCGACCACCGAGATCGTCGCCGAGCGCGGCCGCGTGGCGAGGATGCTCTTCGCCGACCAGACCGATCTCGCGACCGACATGATCGTCTTCTCCGCCGGCATCCGCCCGCGGGACGAGCTCGCCAGGGCGTGCGATCTCGCGATCGGCAACCGCGGCGGCGTCGTCATCAACGATCGCTGTCAGACGTCCGATCCGGACATCTACGCGATCGGCGAGTGTGCCAGTTACAGCAACCAGCTCTATGGCCTGGTGGCGCCCGGCTACCACATGGCCAAGGTCGCGGCCGACGCCCTCACCGGCGGGAAGGAGACCTTCAACGGCTTCGACATGAGCACCAAGCTCAAGCTGATGGGCGTGGACGTCGCGAGCTTCGGCGACGCGTTCGCGACGCAGCCCGGCGCGCGCGTGGTCAGCTTCATGAACGCGGCGTCGAACGTCTACAAGAAGCTCGTCGTCAGCGCGGACGGCAAGCACCTCCTCGGCGGCATCCTGGTCGGCGACGCCTCGAACTACGGGCAGCTGCTCCAGCTCGTGCAGAACAAGATCGTGCTCCCGCCGGACCCCGAGGAGCTCATCGTCACCGCGCGCGACGGCGCGAAGCCGGCGGGCTTCGGGGTCGAGGCGCTGCCCGACACCGCCATGATCTGCTCGTGCCTGAACGTCACGAAGAAGGCCATCTGCTCGGCCATCTGCGACGACAAGCACGTCACGGTCGCCGCCATCAAGGGGCACACGAAGGCCGGCACGGGCTGCGGCTCGTGCACCACGCTGATCACCGACATCCTGAAGAAGGAGCTCAAGAAGGCGGGCGTCGCGGTGACGAACTACCTCTGCGAGCACTTCAACTACTCGCGGCAGGAGCTCTATCACCTCGTCCGGATCCACGCGATCAAGACCTTTGACGACCTGATCGAGCGCCACGGCAAGGGCAAGGGGTGCGAGATCTGCAAGCCGGCGGTGGCCTCGATCCTCGCCTCGACGTGGAACGAGCACATCCTGAACAAGAAGCACCTGCCGCTCCAGGACACGAACGATCGCTTCATGGCCAACGTCCAGAAGGACGGCACCTACTCGGTGGTCCCGCGCGTGCCGGCCGGCGAGATCACGCCGGATCAGCTCATCGCCCTCGGGCACGTCGCGAAGAAGTACAGCCTGTACTCGAAGATCACCGGCGGCCAGCGGGTGGACCTGTTCGGCGCGCGGCTGGAGCAGCTGCCCGACATCTGGGGCGAGCTCATCGCCGCCGGCTTCGAGTCGGGGCACGCCTACGGCAAGGCGCTCCGCACCGTGAAGTCGTGCGTGGGCAGCACCTGGTGCCGCTACGGCGTGCAGGACTCGGTGGGCTTCGCGGTCGCGGTCGAGAACCGCTACAAGGGGCTGCGCAGCCCCCACAAGCTGAAGTCCGCCGTGTCCGGCTGCGCGCGCGAGTGCGCCGAGGCGCAGAGCAAGGACTTCGGGATCATCGCGACCGAGAAGGGCTACAACCTCTACCTCTGCGGCAACGGCGGGATGAAGCCGCAGCACGCCCAGCTCTTCGCCGCGGATCTCGACGAGGCGACGCTCATCAAGTACCTCGATCGGTTCCTGATGTTCTACATCCGCACGGCGGATCGGCTCCAGCGCACGGCCACGTGGTTCAACAACCTCGAGGGCGGCATGGATTACCTCAAGCAGGTCATCATCGAGGACTCGCTCGGGATCTGCGAGGAGCTCGAGAAGGAGATGGCCCACCTCATCGCGACCTACGAGTGCGAGTGGAAGGTCGCGGTCTCCGACGCCGACAAGCTCAAGCAGTTCCGCCCGTTCGTGAATGCCGGAGAGCCCGACCGGAGCATCGTCTTCGTCAGCGAGCGGGCGCAGCACCGCCCGGCGGCCTGGAAGGAGAAGTCGAACGTCGTCGAGGAGATGATCTGACCGCGGGTCGACAGGCCTTTTCTGAGAGGGATCGTCATGAACGAGCTGCACACGTCGGAAGCGCCCCGGAACGAGGGCACGACCCAGGGCTGGGTCGAGGTTTGCGGGGTCGAGGACATCATCCCGAACACGGGCGTCTGCGCGCTCGTGGGGAGGCGCCAGGTCGCGGTGGTCCGGGTCGGCGAGGGCGAGGAGATCTACGCCATCAGCAACTTCGACCCGTTCAGCAAGGCGTTCGTCCTCTCGCGCGGCATCGTCGGGGACAAGGGGGGCATTCCCAAGATCGCCTCGCCGATCTACAAGCAGAGCTTCGACCTGCGCACCGGTCAGTGCCTGGACGACCCGGGCGTGCGCGTCCCCGTGTACCCTGCCCGGATCCGGGGCGGGCGCGTCGAGGTCCAGGTCCCGGCAGAGCCGTACGTCGCGGCGAGCTGACCCGATGGGCTGGCGAGGCAGCGCCGCTTTTCTCTTCGCGACGGGCACGCCGCCGTTCGCGGTGTGTCTCTTGAAGTCCTCCGGGCTGGGTTTCCGCGCGGGGTAGACAGGGATTATCGATGAGCGTTGCAAAGGTGTCGGACACTCATTTTCGTTTGCCCATCATCAACTCGCCGCCGAAGATCCACGACAGCAACAAGACCCTGCTGGAGGCGCTCCTCGCGGACCAGCAGAAGCTCACGGCGGTCGAGAAATTCTCGAAGATCCACGAGGAGCACGCGCTCCCGGCTCAATCCAAGTACTACCGCGACCTCATCCCCTTCGAGAAGCCGAAGCCGGGGCAGCAGTACGCCTTCGAGGTCGACCTCGACGCCTGCACGGCGTGCAAGGCGTGCGTCACCGCCTGCCACAGCCTGAACGGCCTCGACGAGGACGAGGTGTGGCGCTCGGTCGGGCTCCTCCACGGCGGCACGCCCCAGGCGCCGGCGCAGCAGAGCGTGACCACGGCGTGCCACCACTGCCTGGATCCGGCGTGCATGACGGGCTGTCCGGTCAAGGCCTACGAGAAGGACCCGGTCACCGGCATCGTCAAGCACCTCGATGATCAGTGCATCGGCTGCCAGTACTGCGTCCTGATGTGTCCCTACGACGCTCCGAAGTTCAACGCGGAGCGGGGGATCGTGCGCAAGTGCGATATGTGCAGCGACCGGCTGGCCAACGACGAGGCCCCGGCGTGCGTGCAGTCGTGCCCCAACGGCGCCATCCGCATCACGGTGGTCGATCAGGCGCAGGCCGTGCAGGAGAGCCAGACAAACGTCTTCCTGCCGGGCGCGGCGGCGCCGGAGATCACGATCCCGACGACCACCTACAAGACGAAGAAGTCGCTCCCGCGCAACATGCTGCCTGCGGACTTCTACCAGGTGAGCCGGGAGCACTCCCATCCTCCGCTCGTCGCCATGCTCGTGCTGACGCAGCTCTCGGTGGGCGCGTTCTGCGTGAACCTGGCCCTCAACGAGCTCCTCGGCGAGCAAGCGACCCGGGATTTCGGCGGCCACAGCGCCACCTTCGCGCTCGTCTTCGGGCTCGCGGCGCTGAATGCGAGCCTCTTGCACCTCGGTCGACCGCAGTACGCGTTCCGGGCGTTCCTGGGGCTCAAGACGTCGTGGCTCAGCCGGGAGATCCTCGGGTTCTCGCTCTTCGCCGGCGCCGCGACCCTCTACGCGGCCTCGTTCTGGGTGCCCTCGATCCCGGCGCTCGCGCCGCTCTTGCCGCTCGGCCCGTTGCAGACGCCGCTGTCCTACGCGGTCGCGCTGAGCGGGATGCTGGGCGTGTTCTGCTCGGTGATGGTGTACGCCGCGACCCAGCGGGAGCACTGGCGCGGGGGCCTGACGGGCTTCAAGTTCGCGGGCACGGCGGCCGTGCTCGGGAGCTCGACGGTCCTGATGGTCGCGCTGCTCCTGAGCCGCGAGCACGCGGCGCTGCTCCTGACCCGCGGCTTCCGCGCGCTGAGCGCGTTCCTGTGCGTGTCGATGGCGCTCAAGCTGGCCGTGGAGCTGTCGATGTTCCGGCACCTCCGGCGGCGGAGCCACTCGACGCTCAAGCGGAGCGCGATCCTGATGGCGGGGGAGCTGAAGGGCGCGACGGGCTGGCGCTTCGCCTGCGGCGCGCTCGGCGGCATCGTCCTGCCCGCGCTCAGCCTCTTCTCGGCGCCGAACAGCGGCGTGAGCTCCGAAGCTTTGATGGCCATGGCGGTCGTGGCGTTCGTGTTCTGCCTCGCGGGGGAGTTCCTCGAGCGGTATCTGTTCTTCGCCGCCGCGCCCGCCTCCAAGATGCCCGGAGGGCTCTCCTGATGACCACCGACGCGAGCGATGCAAAGGCAAAGAAGACGTCAGCGGAGCCGAAGAAGGCCGACAACCTCCTCCTGCAGCGCAACGGGCCGCTGACGCGCGACCTGCTGCTCGCGCCCGGCGAGTTCGGCCTCGGGAGGGTGCCTGCGCGGCTGAAGCCGGATCAGACGACCACGGTCGTGTGCGGCTTCTGCTCGACCGGGTGCGGGCTGAACGTCCACCTCAAGGACGGCGAGGCGATCAACCTCTCGCCGAACACCGACTATCCCGTCAACCTGGGGATGGCGTGCCCGAAGGGCTGGGAGGCGCTCACGCCGCTCCGGGCGAGCGACCGCGCCACGACGCCGCTCCTCAGGAACGCGCGCGGGAAGCTGGAGCGGGTGGAGTGGGACGTCGCGCTGCGCACGTTCGTCGACAGGTTCAAGGCGATCCAGGAGGCGCACGGCAAGGCGTCGGTCGCCTTCATCAGCACGGGGCAGATCGTCACCGAGGAGATGGCCTTCCTCGGGGCGCTCGCGAAGTTCGGGATGGGCATGCTGCACGGGGACGGCAACACCCGGCAGTGCATGGCGACCTCGGTGGTCGCCTACAAGGAGTCGTTCGGGTTCGACGCGCCGCCCTACACGTACCGCGATTTCGAGGAGTCCGACGTCGTGGTGCTCGTCGGCTCGAACCTCTGCATCGCCCACCCGATCATGTGGGAGCGGCTGTGCAAGAACAAGAACCGTCCGGAGATCCTCGTCGTGGATCCGCGCAAGACCGAGACGGCGATGGCGGCGACGGCGCACTATGCGCTGAAGCCGAAATCGGATCTGACGCTGTTCTACGGCATCGCGCACATCCTCATCCAGCGCGGGTGGATCGACAAGGATTACATCGACGCGCACACCGTCGATTTCGAGCAGTTCAGGGCGCACGTCGAGGACTTCACGCCCGCGCGGGTGTCCGCGGCGACGGGGCTCGGCGAGGAGCAGCTCGCGTCGTTCGCCGAGACGATCCACAGCGGAAAGCGGGTGTCGTTCTGGTGGACGATGGGCGTCAACCAGAGCCACGAGGGCGTGCGGGTCGCGCAGGCGATCATCAACCTCGCGCTGATGACGGGGAACATCGGGCGGCCCGGGACCGGGGCGAACTCCATCACGGGCCAGTGCAACGCGATGGGCTCGCGGATGTTCAGCAACACGACGGGCCTGTTCGCCGGCCACGACTTCACGAAGGAGGAGCACCGGAAGAAGATCGCCGCGCTCCTCGACATCCCGGAGGAGGTCATCCCGACCCGGAACAGCCTGGCCTACGACCAGATCATCGAAGGCATCTTGAAGGGGAAGATCAAGGGCCTCTGGATCATCGCGACGAACCCGGCCCACTCCTGGATCAACCAGGAGGACATGCACGAGCTCCTCGGCCGCCTGGAGTTCCTCGTTGTGCAGGACATGTATGCCACGACCGAGACGGCGGAGCGCGCGCACCTCGTCCTCCCGGCGGCCTCGTGGGCCGAGAAGGAGGGCACGTTCATCAACTCGGAGCGGCGCATCGGCCTCGTGAAGAAGGTCGCGCGGGCGCCCGGCCAGGCGCTGGCCGACTTCCACATCTTCCAGCTCGTGGCCCAGTACTGGGGCTGCGGCGACCTGCTCGAGGAGTGGAAGAGCCCCGAGGCCGTCTTCCAGATCATGAAGCGGCTCTCGAAGGGGCAGCCGTGCGACATCACCGGCATCGACGACTACGCGATGCTCGACGAGCGCGGGGGCATCCAGTGGCCCTACCCCGAGGGGGCGGCCTTCGAGACGAACGAGCGGCGGCTGTTCGAGGACGGCCAGTACTACCGGCCGGATCAGAGGGCGAAGTTCGCCTTCCAGGCGCCCCGCCAGCTGCCGGAGCCGACCGACGAGCAGTATCCGTTCACGCTGCTCACCGGGCGAGGGAGCTCCAGCCAGTGGCACACGCAGACGCGGACCAAGAAGTCGGCGGTGCTGCAGCGGCTCTATCCGAAGGAGATCTACGTCGAGGTGAGCCCGGTCGACGCGAAGAAGCTCGGGTTCGAGATGAACGAGTGGGTGGTCATCGCGTCGCGCCGCGCCGAGATCAAGGCGCGGGCGTTCGTCACGAACTCGGTGCAGCCGGGGGAGATCTTCATCCCGATGCACTACGAGGTCACGAACAAGCTGACGTTCCCGGCGTTCGATCAGTATTCCCGGCAGCCCTCGTACAAGGCGTGCGCGGTGAAGATGCGGCGCGAGGAAGATCGCGGGTAGCACCGCGCCGGCCACGTATCCCTGCGAGGTGTCGTCAGCGCCGCCGGAGCGGTTTCACGACGAGCACGCCGGTCTGGACGTAGCGCTCGTAGACGGCACGCAGCTCCACCTCGTTGAGCCCCCGGTCGTCGCCGTCGAGGGTGTAGAGCCCGCGCACCGGGTCGCGGTGGGCGTTCGCCTGGAACTCCTCCCAGCTCATGTCGTCGTCTCCGCTCGGCGTGGATCCGTCATCCTCGGATGAAGAGGTGGGATCCATGCCGCCGCAACCGGCGAGCACGAGCGCACAGAGAAAGACAGAGAGGGAGCACCCGACGCCGCTCCTGGACAGACGCCCCGAAGACGATCCTTGATTCATTGGAACACCTTTCGCGATCAGATCACACGTTGTTCGCAGCCAAGAGAATCTTGCCGGCGGCGATTCGACAACCAGCGCCGCGAGCATCGGCCATGATGACACACGAATCCAGGGACATGGAAGTCCCACGCGGGAGCTGCAGCGCACCTGGGTCGCCGCCGGCGGGGGGTTGCGGTCACAGCGGCGACTGCGCCGTGCGAGCCAGGAGGATAAAGTGGAGCTCGCACCGCACCTGCCACGGGTCGTGCAGATCGAACGAAACCGGCGCGCCTGGGCTACCTCGGCCCCATCTTCCCTCTGCGGAGCGTGGTCCTGGAAGTGGGGGTCGGGTTCGACCGACTCGGCCAGACGAACACGTCCCAGAACGACCACGCCGACCCGTACTTTGCGGCCGAATGGGCGATGCCGTTCTCTTACAGAGAATGGCGGCTCTCGCTGTTCCTCGATGAGGCCGCCTCCACTCCACAGCCTGCGGGGTGTGCTCGAGCGCCGGCGACGGTGGAGGAGCTCGTCCCGTCGCTCGTCGAGCGAGGAAGCGGGCACGTAGCCTGCGTCCCCTGCCGTTGCCGCGCCTTGCCGTTCCGTGTACACAGGTCGGATGATTCGAGCACGAGGCTACGCCACGCAAGACGCACAATCGCCCCTCGCTCCGTTCTCGTTCGACCGGCGAGAGCCGGGCGAGCACGACGTGGTGATCGCGATCTCCCATTGCGGGATCTGCCATTCCGACATTCATCAGGCCCGAGGCGAGTGGGGCAATTCGATGTACCCCATGGTGCCGGGCCACGAGATCGTCGGCCACGTGAAGGCCGTCGGGAAGGGCGTCACGAAGTTCCGCGAGGGAGACCGCGTCGGCGTCGGTTGTTTCGTCGACTCGTGCCGCGTCTGCGGGTCCTGCCAGGAGGGGCTCGAGCAGTACTGCGCGAGCGGGATGGTCGCCACGTACAACGGCATGGAGAGGGACGGCAAGACGCCGACGTTCGGCGGCTACTCCGATGTCCTCGTGACGGACGAGAACTACGTGCTCCGCGTGCCGACGAGCCTCGACCCCGCGGCCGTGGCGCCGCTGCTCTGCGCCGGCATCACGACCTACTCGCCCCTGCGCCACTGGAACGTGGGCCCGGGGCAGAGGGTCGCCGTCGTCGGCCTCGGCGGGCTCGGGCACATGGGCGTGAAGTTCGCCGCGTCGCTCGGCGCCGAGGTCACCGTGATCAGCACGTCGAGGCGGAAGGAGGCCGACGCGCGCAGGCTCGGCGCCAATCACTTCCTCGTGAGCACCGACCCGAGCGCGGTCGCCTCGGCGGCGGGCTCGTTCGACTTCATCCTCGACACCGTGTCGGCCTCGCACGACGTGAACGCGCTCATCGGCACGCTCCGGCGCGACGGCACGCTCGTGCTCGTGGGCGCGCCGGAGAAGCCGCTCGAGATCGGGGCCTTCGGCCTGCTCCTCGGCCGCCGTCGGTTCGCGGGCTCCGCGATCGGCGGGATCAAGGAGACCCAGGAGATGCTCGATTACTGCGGCGAGCGCGGGATCGTCTCCGACGTGGAGGTGATCCCGATCCAGCAGGTCAACGAGGCGTACGAGCGGACCGTGAAGGGCGACGTTCGTTACCGCTTCGTGATCGACATGAAGAGCCTCTCGGCCTGACGCTCAGCCGAGCGCGTCCCGAAGCACGATTGTCTCGTCCCGCCGCGGCCCCACCGACACAAGGAACACCGGCACACCGGCAGATCGAGCCAGCCCGTTCGCCTCGGCCTGCCCGTCACCGTGCCGAGCTCGCCTCCCGCGACCCCAGCGCAGAGCCGATTCGTGAGATTTTCCGTGGAGGGGCAGGTTACAGAAGGCGACGATCGCACACTCGCGGGCTACGCGAGTAGCCCTGTGATACCCGTAACGTCAGAAGGTATAAGGATGGGTCGTGAGTCCAACTCGATCACGCTGAACCTGGAGTCACTCAGGGCCCTTGGGAGCTGGGCAGCGGATTGCGCTGAGAGGGCGCTGTCCGTGTATGAGACGCATGCTGATTCAGATTCCCGGCCCCGTGCGGCGATTGAAGGCATCCGGGGGTTTGCCCGTGGGGGAAAGCGCACGGCTCAGTTGCGCTCCCTTGCCTGGGAGGCGAATGCCGCTGCACGTGAGATCGGCGATCCCGCTGCAGCAGCCGCCGCTCGCGCCGCGAGCCTTGCAGCGGCGATCGCCTACACGCATCCGCTGGCGACTGTCCACCAAACAAAGCACATTGTCGGCCCAGCGGCCTATGCCGCACTGGCAATCGAGCTCGGCCGCGCCGGCGATCCAAGCATCGGTGATGGCGAGGTTCGCTGGGCGATCGAGCACGCCACCTCTGAAGTGCGCGAAGTCTTGCAGCAGATGCCCGCTCGTCAAGCGGGCAACAGTCGATTGGACACGATCCTCTATCAGCTGGATGCGGGCATCCGCAGTCGGACCTTGCCTCAAGACTCGCGCCTTCGTCCGGTGTAGGGCCCGCACGGTCCTGCGCCGGTCTCCTTGACAAGGTGGGGCAGCCTTCGGATACGCTATCTTTCCACGATGCGTGGGGGGGCGGCACGAGGGGGTGGGATCGGAAGGTGAGCGCGTCCTGTCGCGAGAGAACCGTGGGAGGTGCTCCGGCCGGCAGGCACGCTCGAGCGCTTCGGGCCGGGGTATCTGCAGGTCGAGGACCCGTTTGTAAAGGAAGCGGAGCGCGCACAGCGCTTCAGCCGCCGTTTTTCCCGGAGATCGAGCTGAACGATCGCTTCATCGTGGTCGATCACGCGGGCCAGGTGCCAGAGTCCTCTGTCCGGGGCTTCGCCAATCGCGCGGAACTTAGCGGATGTCGTCGACGCTCACGCCGAGTCGCTCGGCGTAGAGGCCAAGGGTGCGCTGCCACGCCGGGCGGGCCTGACAGCGCTCGTAGTAGGCCTTGAGCCTCGGGAAGGGCTCCATCAGGTCGGTCTTGCGGATGCTTTCGGCCACCACGAAGCCGTCGTCGTCGATGACCGGCGCCTGGTGGAAGGGGCTGATGCGGCCGTAGGCGTCGCTGTCGAGCTCGCCGGCGGTGTGGTCGAGCGCGTGGACTCGATATGGCAGCCCGGTCTCCTCGAGCGCCCACTGCGCCCGAACTTCGCCCGTTGCTACCGCCGCCGCCGCCCCTTGGCCGACGCCGCCTCCGATGCCGCAAGGTGTTTGTCGGTCCCTGGTATCGGCGAACAAGGCATTGACCAGAGGAGAGAACGCGTCGGTCACGTCGTTGTTGCCCGCGCCCTGCCGTCGCCCTCGCATCGCACGGCAAGCCTATGTCCCTGGCCTGCTCGGCGTCAGGATGGGCTCTAGCCAAACGGGTACAGGATTTGCTCCGCTACCTCTGCCCGCGACGGCGCCGCGAGAGGGAGAGGCCAAGGAGCGCCGCGGAGAGGAGGGCGACACCGCGGCCCGAGCAGGCTGCCTGACCGACGCTGCACGCGGCGGCGGCCGACGGCGCCTCGTCGGGCGCGCCGGTGCCGGTGTGCGTTGCGGCTCGCGGATCGCGCAATGACGCCGGCGAGGCGCCGGGCTCGTGGAGGAGGTCCCCCGCTCGCGCCCATGGATCCATGGGCTCGCCCGGGGCGAGCGCGGTGAGCGTGAGGTCGTACCGCTCCTCGTCCTCGGCGTCGACGGGCGCCGCCTCGCCGGGCGACGCGGCGAGATGGAAGGCCGGCGCCTCTGTGCTCGTCACCTTGAACAGCGTGTCACCGATGGTCACGTACCAGTCCCCATCGAACCAGCGCCCGTGTCCGAGGTCGCTGCTGATCTCCTCCGGGGCGGCCCCAGGCCGCCCGATGTAACGCTTCTCGTCGTTGAGGAACATGACCTCGCCGGTATCGCTGATGCCGTCGTGCCCGATGCGCAACTCCTGCTGATCGAACTGGCTCGGCGTTGCGAAGTTGCTCAGCTGGTACTCGTCGCCCGCGGGGGTCCGCAGCCACACCTGGTTGACGGCCCCGTCGCTCTTCAGGTAGCCCGCATACCCTGCGTGCAGCAGCAGCCCTGCAGCATCGCCGGTCCTGGAGTCGCCGAGGAACACCTCCTCGCCATCGGCCTTGTAGAGGTAGCTCGAGCTCACCGGTCCATTCCACCACCGGCCGGCGACGTTCGTCCCGTCGGTGATCGGCCGTTGCAAGTAGCCGGGATGGCTCCCGAGGCGGATCTCGCCCGGCCCGTGGATCCACGGCTCTTCGTACGTGCTGTAGTAGATGCCGCCTGACGCCGCGATGTCCGCCTGGAACTGCGACGCGCTGCCGGGATCGAGCCCCAAGCTCGTCGCGATGCCTGTCGATATCGTGTGCACGATGGTCTCGTCGTCGTCGGCCCCCGTCCACAGAAACGTATCGCCGTCAACCGCGTCGAGCCGCCCCTTCCTGCGCGTCTGGTCCCGCGCGCCGTCTTTCCACATGAAGACGTATCCGTACCAAGCTTGCATGACGACGCCGGACGGCGTGAGCGCCCCCTGACCGGGCTCGTGCATCCACTCATGGTGGAGCGTGAGCTCCGTGAGCCACGTCACCTGCTGAGTCATGCGATCGACGACGCCGACCTGGAGCCCGTGATCGATGAACAGGACGCGCGTCGCGTCGAAATCGATGATGGCGCCGGGGGCGCGCTGGACGGCGGTGAGCTTCGGGCTCCGCTCGACGTAGGCGCGCGGGAGCGACCCGTCGTAGAGGACGGGTCCCCCGCCGATCGGCGTCCCGCTCCAGGCGGGTCCCACGCCGTCCATGGCCTCGAGCCTGACCGTGAGCACCTCGCCCGACTGAAGCGGCGATGACAGGTATTGCAGCACGTCCATCCTCCCTGGCACCGACGACGGGACGCCCTCCAGCACTTCATCGCGCACCTGGCTCCGGACGCGCGCCTTGAACTGCGTGCAGGAATAGGGAGGGATCCCGACGCACGTCGCAGCGATGCGGGTGTCCCCGGTGAGCGTGCGGTTTGGCCGCGGGCTCGTCACCCAGACGCTGGGCGGCGCGTACTTATGCACGGTATACTGCTTCGTCCGCGCTTGTCCGAGCTTGTCGTACGCGACGAACGTCAAGGTGTGAGGGCCGTAGGGTACCGTGCTCGTGTCGATTTTCGCGTAGTAACGATGATTGTAGTCGTTGAATGTGAGCGGGGTCGTCACCCCTGCGTATTCCGCTTCGACGAAGGAGACATCTTCGTGCGGTATCGCAGCGATGCTGACGTCGATGGTGTTGAAATCGGATATCGCGCTCTTGTAATCTTTTCTCCAGGTGGTCCGCCCATAGAACTGGATCTGGTCCAGGACCACCTCTGCCAGCGCGGCCGTGGTCGAGAGGGACATCCACGATGCAACGGCACAGCCGATGAGCGTCCGAGGGGAATGCATGGGGCCTCCATGGGTAGCACGGGGCTCTGATGCAGCCGCGGCTCGCCCCATTCAGCCGGCCGGGCCCGCGACACGGGCGTTACGCCTCGACGGTACGCCGCGTGCCGCGCGCCAGCGTCGCCGCGCTGCTCCGCGCCCGCGGCTTGGCGCAAAGGCCCGGACCGTACGGGCGGAACCTGGAGCGTATCCCGGGGGCGAGGCGGCGCGCTCTGGTGGCCGGGTAAGAAGCCAGGGAAGAGGAGCAACATCGCAGCCATCGTGGATTGCTGCGAGAGGCACGAGGATGAGTGCGGGCTCGGAGTAGACTGGGCGGGAGCGCACGAGCGGGCGTCGTCCAGCGGCGCGGCGTCGCCTCGGGTTTGAACTTCCTTCTCCCAAGGCGAGTCTGGTAAGTTCAGCATCGATGCCTCTGGACCCTGCACGAGCGACGGAGCTTGTCAGCCAGCTCGACGCAGCGCGTGAGCCATGCCAGCTTGAAGTCGTTGGGCGGCCGAGGGGTCCGCACCGTCACAGCGGCTGCGGTTCAGGTCGGGCGACCCACCCGTCCGCTCCGTGCCCACATCGGCCGGCTGAATCTGGATCCTCGCAGGCGGCGCAGGGTTCTCACGGGACATGGAGATGACGGCGCTCATCCGACTATATGACGCGGGACTGGGGCTCATCATCGAGCACGCGAGCGGGGTTCTGTATACGAATCAGACATGCGGCGTTTGCTGCACACACCCCGAGTTGGAGGGCGTCTTCGTCCCGTTCGATGCCGAGGAGAGTCGGCTGCAGCTCGATGCCCACTTCGAGGGCCCCAAATATCGAGGGACTGGCGCCATGCACGGCATCGACGAAGAGGACGCGGTCTTCATCGAGTCGGTCTTGCGCGATGGGCGCATCGAGGTCCCTCTCGTCGTGGATCGCTCCCACCTCAAGAAATCGCACGAGGCCTGGGTACACGTGCTCATCGAGGCTGAGACTGCGCCATTTTCTACTGTCTCGGGTTTCGGCCCGTACCCCCGACGAGGAGTGCTGACATGGCCAAACTCAGATTAGTGACCGAGGACGCGCCGCCCAACAAGCGGCTGGTGCCGACGGCGCGCCGAGCCTCTCGGCGCGGCGCACCGCAGCACACCCGCGGTCGTTAGGCAGACGTGGACATGAGCGAAGCACTGACAGAAGCAAAACGCGAGATTCGCTCTCGGTTCGGATCGAGCGTTCAATGCCGCCAAGAAGGCGGCATGCTCACAATCGGGTTTATCGGTCGCGATGAATCCGTGGGCGTCACGGTGTCTGATGCCGAGCGTCCCTCTTTCAACGTCAGCTACCCGGGCTTCGGACCGGACGCAGCCTCATGGCGGGAGCTGCGAGAGCAATCTGCGGAAGGCGTCCTCCTTCCTGGGGTGCTCTCGATAGTCGAAGCGATCAGGCAGGATGGCGCAGTCCTCCCCGAGTTCCCCAGACCAGGGCTCCGTGGTCGGCCTGCAAGAAGCCCCCGATGAGATCGGTTCTTCCTCGCTAAGCGCGAGGCCACCGCCCGGCACGAGCAGGTGGACGTGGGCCAGGCATGCCGGAAACCGGGTCTGATTGCGCGAGGCGCTGCCGCGGCGTTTGGCGCTAACAACGACATTACTACCGATGGGCCGTCTCTGGAAGACAGCATCCATTGCCAGCCCACCGCTGCCGCAGCAGGGACAGCAGCGATTGCCAGAGCGGCACCGTCACAGCGGGGACAGCCGCGATTGCCCATGGGAGAGGGTCACAGCGGGGACAGCAGTGATGGCCAGGATGGCATCATCACAGCCCGGCCCCACCCCGGCGCGCGCCGGGGGTCAGACCCCGCGCGGAAAGTCGCCCTGCGGCGGGATGCGCGGGTCCTCGGTGGGGTCGGGCGACGGCGGCTCGGGTTGCTCCGGGCCCGGGTCGCCCGGGTTGGGCGGCAGCGGGTCCTCGTCGTCGCCGCCGGGTACGTCCGTCTTTGCGAGCTCATGGGCGCGGTTGTTCATGACGTTCTTCAAGTGCAATTCCCGAGCCATTGTAATTTTCGCGCTGGACAACCCGGACAGCGCGCCGCTTGACGCCGCGCCCCGGCATCCGTGATCTGCGGCCGGCGTGCTCTCGATCCGCCACGACCCGTTCCCGCTGGAGGCCGCCCGCGACCTGCTCGGCATCGTGCGCGCGCTCTACGCCGCGGCGCGCGCGCGCGGGGCGAGCGTGGCAGATCTCCACGCCATCGCCGCGGTCGGCGACGATCTGCGGCAGGCGATCGCCCTCGCCGCGGCCCACCCGCCCGGCACGCTCGGCTTCTCGTCGGCGTGGACCCGCGCCGAGCGCGCGGCGGGCCGCGTCGGCGAGCTCGCGGACGCGCTCGCGCCCGCGGCGCCGATCGTCCGCGCCGCCGTGGCGCGCGTCGACGGCGGCGGCGTCACGCCCGGGTGAGCGCCCCCGCGATGGGGTGATCCGGCGGGATGGGCCAGGCGAGGGCGCGCGAGGCGACCGCGCAGTACGCGGCGAGGCGCTCGCGCGGCACCGGGGCGCGCGAGCCGAGGCGACCGAGGTTGTCGATGAGCAGCTCGAGGCAGCTGTTGCCCACCCGCTCCCCGACGCCGAGCGCCGTGGCGTGGACCCGCTCGACGCCGCACGCCGCCGCCCAGAGCGCGGCGGCGAGGCCGAGGCCGCGATCGTTGTGGCCGTGCCAGTCGAGCTCGATCCGGGCCGCGCCCAGCGCGGCGAGCTCGCGCCGGGCGAACGCGACGAGCGCCGCGACCCCCGGCGGGGTGACATGGCCGGTCGTGTCGCAGAGACAGAGGCGCGCCGCGCCGGCGTCCACGGCGGCGCGGAAGAGCGTGTCGAGCATGGCGGGCGGCGAGCGGGTCGCGTCCTCCGCGACGAGGCAGAAGGGCAAGCCGGCCGCCGCGGCGGCCCGGCCGGCCGCCTCGACGCTGCGGGCCAGGAAGTCAGGCCCCCACCCCTCGACGAAGTGCCGGATCGGCGAGCTGCCGATGAACGCGTAGACAACGATCGGCGCCCCCGTGCGGTCCGCGACGCGGGCGACCTCCTCGATGTCCGCGGCGATCGTGCGCGCGGCCGCGGTCAGGGCGAGCGGCAGCCTGGACGAGACGATCTCCCGGGCGAGCAGGCACGCGTCCTCGAGCTGCCGCGGCCCGGCCGCCGGGATGCCGAGGTTCACCGCGTCGACGCCGATGCTCGCCATCGCGTGGAGCAGCTCGATCTTGTGCGCGCTCGGCGGGTTGACGGTGGAGACGCCCTGGATGCCGTCGCGCAGCGTCTCGTCGAGCACCTCGACCGGCCGGGCTCCCCGGCCGAAGGGCAGCCACGCCTCGGCCTCGGCGCACGCCGCAGCCCAGGCCTCGGCCGGCACGCCGCCCGGCGGCAGCCGGCGCTCCGCGGGCGCGGGCTCGGCGCGATTCCAGTCGAACAGGGCCGCTGCGCCGGGTTCCCGGTCGTCGGGGCTCATGCGCTGCATGTCATCTCGCGGGGGCTCTCGGCGTGGCGCATGCGCGGCGCGCCGCGTCGAGCCGGCGCGGGGGAGAGGTTACTTCATGTCGGCCCTCGGAGCAGGTCCCGATCTCCCGGCCGGAGCCCGCCGCGACCTCGACCTGCGCGCCCGGCCCGCTGCGCGACCTCGACCTGCGCGCCCGGCCCGCTGCGCGACCTCGACCTGCGCGCCCGGCCCGCTGCGCGCACCGGCTCACTGCGCGCCTGATTTGCCGGGTTCGTCGCTCCGGGCATCGACGATCCCATGCGCCTCGAGCGGGCCGCGCTGCGGGCGGCCGGACCAGCATTGCGTGCCGTGAGCGGCAGCGTAAAAAGCTGTTCCAGGAGCAACCTGCTGCTCCGGTACACCTGCCGCTTCAGGAGCTTCGATGACGCACATGCCCCGCTTGACGACGACCTCGCTCGCGCTCCTCACGATCGCGCTCTGCGCCGGCTGCTCGCCCTCCGAGCGCAACTTCACGTCGGGCGTGGGCGGTGAGGGCGGCGGCGCGGGCCACGGCGGCGCGGGGGGCGCAAGCACCGGCGGCGGCGCAGGCGCAGGCGGCGCAGGCGGCCACGGCGACGCGTGCGCCGCGCCGGAGGACTGCCCCGCCGCGGAGAACGCGTCGCCCACGTGCGAGGCAGGCGTCTGCGGCGTCGCTTGCGACACCGGCTTCCTGGACTGCGACGCCGCGGCCCCGGGCTGCGAGGCGCTCGCGCGCGACCTCGAGCACTGCGGCGCCTGCGGCAACCGCTGCGCGACGGAGTGCGTGGAGGGGAAGGAGGGCGCCTTCTGCAACGACGTGGTCGAGATCTCGGCCGGCTATGCCCACACCTGCGCGCTCCGGCGGGACGGCAGCGTGTGGTGCTGGGGCAGGAACACGTTCGGCGAGTCGGGCAAGCCGGGGAGCGACCTGGTCTTCCCTTTCCCGGCGCAGGTCGCCCTTCCCGGCAAGGCCCTCCACGTGGCGGCGGGCGGCGGGTTCTTGCGTTCGGGCGACTCCAGCGCGCCCCCTCCCGCGCACACGTGCGCGATCATGGAGGACACGACGGTCATCTGCTGGGGGCACGGAACGACGGGGCAGCTCGGCACCGGCGGCTACCCCGCGTCGAGCGCGCCGGCGCGGGTGCCGAGCCTGATCAACGTCGTGCAGCTCTCGCTCGGCGCAGCGCACTCGTGCGCGGTGAAGATGGGCGACGAGCTGTACTGCTGGGGCTCGCACCAGGAGGGCCAGCTCGGCAAGGGGGAGTCGGGGCAGTCCGAGTACATCACCCCGACGCTCATCCGGAGCGACAGCCGGCAGGTCGCGAGCGGCCAGGATCATACCTGCGCCATCAAGGCCTCCGACGGAGGCCTGCTCTGCTGGGGCCGGAGCTTCGATGGCCAGCTCGGCACCGGCTCGCAGGAGAGCGCCTCGTCGCCGGTGCCCGTCCTCGCGCCGCTCGCCGCGGGCGTCGAGGAGGTGGTCGCGGGCGACCGGCACACCTGCGCGCGCAAGGGCGTGGAGGTCTACTGCTTCGGCAACGATTACAACGGCGCGGTGGGCGCCGATCGGTACGGGCCCGTGCTGGAGCCCACGCTGGTCGTGGTGCCTCGGGCGGCGCACATCGACGTGGGCCGCGAGCGGAGCGGCGCGGTGTCCGGCGAGGCGCGAGCGCTCAAGATGTGGGGGGTCGGCCCCCTCGGCCACGGCGAGGCTGGGCTGTCCTCGCAGCCGGTCGACGTGCCCCTCGACGGCGTGGCGCAGCTCGCCGTCGGCTATTACCACACGTGCGCTCTGAGGACGACCGGCGAGGTCCTCTGCTGGGGCGAGAACACCCAGGGACAGCTCGGCGTGGGCCGCGAGGTCGAAGAGCAGCTCTCGCCGGTCGCGGTCAAGCTCGCGCCCTGAGCGCGGCGCTCACGGGCCCGCGTCCTCGGCGCGAACGGAGGACAGAGCTTCTTGGCTCGCCGGAGAGCGCCACGCCGACCGCCTCGACGGTGTTCCTACCAGCTATCTGAGAACAGACAATCGTAGAGCGTGGCCCCTCCCAAGAGGCGGCTGTCGGTTGCCACGTCCGGTATGAACGGTCAATCAACGTACGACCCGGAAATTTGCCATCGATCCGATTTAGCATGCCTTGCCAGCGGTCACGATCGGCTCCGGCGCGACGACGGGCGTCCGCCAGCCGTCCATGTTCCTCTGTCCGCTTGTAGCGCGGATCCTCACGCGAGTAATATCGATATACTACTCCCACCAACTCTTCGTTCGAGTGCTTCATGGCTTCGTAACCCTGGCACCGCTCACGGCTCCGGGCATCCTGACCTTCATCTCTTCAGCGGCGCCCGTTCGGCGGCGGTCCCGCCTCCCGGCGAGAAGCCCAGCACGCCCACCTGCGCGGCGTCGGTATGTCGGGCGAGGATGCCGGGAATCCGCGAGGAGGTGGCGCCCGCCATGGTGTCGAGAAGGAAGCGCACGTCGGCCGCGCGGGCGCCGACCCAGAGCGTCTTGAACGCCACGTCTTCGTCCGTTCCCGGGCCGGGCACGCGCGCCTGGGTTGGCGCGACGGTGCCGTCGGGGAACACCACCGCGGCCGCGTCGTAGGTGTGCTCCAGCGCGATGACCACGTATCCCTGGCTCGCGAGCGGTCGCCGTTGCGGCGCCGGGCCGGAGGTGAATACAGTGGCCGCGTGATCCCCCCTCGCCAGGAGACTGTCTTGCTCAACCGTGCCCGCCACCGCTCGCTCGCTCCAGGTCGCGCACCCCTCTCCGCCTCGCTCCCTGCGCTCCTCGCCTGCGTCGCGGCCTGCGGCCCTGCCACGCCGGCAAACGAGCCGGCCCAGCCGTCCGCAGATCCCACACCCGCCCCTGCCCCCGCGCTGCCCGCGCCGGCGACGCCCTCCATCGACACGGCGCTCGGCGGCCGGCTCTTCGACAAATTCTATGGAAAAAAACCCCCGTTTGCGGCCTTCGTCCCCGATAGCTCGAAGACCCAAGGGGCCCTGGATGGTCAAGGCGGTCCCTCGGCCAATGGGACGCTGAAGCTCGGATCCGGGGAGGCGATGAACAACGACGCTGGCCATGACTATCGGCTCAAGAACTTCTTCGGGTGGGATCTCAAGGGGCGCGAGGGCATCTATGGACCGAGCGCGATGGCGAAGGGGTACGCCGTCTCGCGGAACCTCCTCGGGGGACGCGAGACGCAAGAGGATCTCGTCCTCCTGTTCACGAAGGGGGATCGCGAGATCCCCGCGTACGGCGACGTGCTCACGCCCCCTCAGATCGAGGCCATGGCCGCGTTCGTTGTCGGCGTCCGCGACGGCGCGCTCCCCCATCCCGACCAGATCTTCACGCTCAAGCCGCCGGCTCAAGGGCATTACGCGCTCCTGCCGGGCGGCGACGCCGCCCGCGGGAAGGCTCACATCAAGGACCGCTGCTCCTCGTGCCACGGCGACGACGGGACGAAGGAGCTCTTCGACGACGGCGCCTACTCGCTCGGCTCACACGCGCGGCAGAAGGCGTACGAGGACTGGCACAAGATCCTGAACGGGCAGCCGGGCTCGCCCATGGGCCGTCAGGTCCGCGGGAGCACAGGCAAGGAGATGGCGCAGGAGCTCCTCGACATCCTCGCGGCCCTCTGCGACCGCGGGGCGTTCCCTCCAGGAAAGGCGACGGCGAAAGATGTCGATGACGGCGACGGGCGCTGCGGCGCCTATTTGAAATAACCGGTCAGCGCAGCTCGCCCACGAGCGTATCGAGGCGGCGCCGGCATCGCGCCGGCGCCGGGCGGTGCAACCGTCGAAAAGGCATCGTCGGCCGCCCGGCGTGCCTCTTGCAACGCTCGCAACGAACGCCAGCCCGGCCGGCGCATGTGGACCGCCATGCCGAGCGATCCCGAAAGCCCCGAGCGGCGCGGGGCGCGCTTGACAGCTTTCGTACGGGCCACGATAATTTCGGCCCCCGCGACGACTTGGCCTGGGGGGACAGGAGGCGGACGTGGTCTGGACGATTACCGCGGAGAAGAGGTACGAGAAGCAGCTCTCGAAGGCGGGGCTCATGAGCTCCGAGGAAACAAAGCTCAACGAGTGGCTCGCCCTCGTGCCGACCAGAGGTCCGTTCGCCGCCGCCACGGAGCTGCACATCAAGTGCGCGAAGCTCCATAGTGGGGGGGACCAGTGGGAGATCTATCTGGGGAGCTACCACCGCATGTCCTTCACGGTGAATGGGTTCGAGCAAGTCGAGCTGCTATCCGTCGGGCACACCTGAAGCTCCGCGGGCCTCGCCATCGAGGCCGCTGAAGTCGCCGCGCGAGGTCGAATGCGGTCGGCATGCGCCCGCCGCCAGCCTTGCTTCCCGAGGCCGAGCTATCGCCGGTCGGCGAGCTCGTCGGCGCCGTTCCAGGACGACCTTCTCCCGATTGCCGCTCTTCGAGCGGAGCGTCACCCCCACGCACGACGCTCGCCCGCCGTCCGAGAGCTGGCGGCCGAGTACGCCGCGGTGCACAAGCTCGTCACAAAGGCGGATGCCCAGTCGAGCACCGGCTCGATCAACCCATGGATCGACACCTGGGCTCCGGCGGCGCCGCTCCCCGACGCGCCCGCGCCCGAGCCGAGCTGGAGCGCGGTGAAGGCGTGGTGGACCGGGGAGGCCACGCGACCGTACCCCAGCCTGCGCCCGCACATGAACGCCGCCGCCAAGACGGTGGCGGCGCGCATCCTCGCGTCCAAGCCACCGAGTGAATTCACCGGTCGGGGGCAGCGCAAGTTCATCAAGGACATGGAGGATGCGCTGGAACGATCGCGACGCGGGACGGATGCGCCTGACCTCGATCGCCCAGCAGCCCGCGCCGGCGGCCGGGCCTACCCCCGGGGCCCCCGATGCCGAGCTCCTGCGCTTGCGCGACGAGGGCTCCCCGGCCATCTGCTCGCCGCCGCGGCGCAGCTCGGGGCAGGAGGCTGCTCGGTTGGTGCGGCCCTCGTCGCGGTGGCCACCCCGCGCGGCCGGCTCCACGCCCTGTGGTCGTGGTCGCTCACCGAGGACGACGCGTTCGCCCACCAGACAACGGAGCTGACGTGCCTGGCCGATGCCTCCGTCGACGAGGCGTTCGTCGCCGTCGATCAGCGCGGGAGCGCGGCGGTGCTCGCGCGGCGCGCGGAGGCGTGGTCCTTCGTCGACGCCAGCCGGCCCGACGTGGCCGGCCCGGCGCCCGCGCTGGCATCACCGCTGCAGCTCTCGTTCCTGCGCGGCCGAACGCCGGTCGTCGTGTACGCCGAGCCCGAACAGGGCCTGTTCCTGCGCCCGCTCGTCGACCTGCCTCCCTTCGTCCCGCCCACCTAGCCTGGATCGACGAGCGGGCTGAAGACGCCTGAAGAGAGCAGAATTTCGAGGCGCCGTTGCGCGCCGCGCGCGGGTGCTAGGGTGGCGCTCATGTCGAACGTGCTCCGAGCGACGCTCCTGAGCCTCCTCGGCAGCCTCGCTCTCGGCTCTGCGTCTGCGGGACCGCCCGCCACGACGGCGACGCCCTCGACGCCCGCAGATCTCGTGATCACGGCCGGCGTCGTCCGGACGATGGACCCCGCGAAGCCGCGCGCCGAGGCGGTCGCCGTGCGCGGCGAGCGGATCGTCTTCGTGGGCAGCGCGGCCGACACGAAGGCCTTCGTCGGGCCGGGGACGCGCGTCGTGGACCTGCCGGGGCGCGCGGTCGTGCCCGGGCTCGTCGACGGGCATGGCCATCTCTACGGGCTCGGGGTCGCGCTGGAGACGCTGAGCGTGCGCGGCACGAAGAGCGCGGAGGCGGCGGCGGCGGTCGTGGCCGAGGCGGCGAAGGCCCGCACGAAGGGCGAGTGGATCACCGGGCGCGGCTGGGATCAGAACCTCTGGCCGGGCGCCGCGTTCCCCACGCACGCCCCGCTCGACGCGGCGGCGCCGGAGCATCCGGTGGCGTTGCGCCGCGTCGACGGGCACGCGCTCTGGGCGAACGCGGCGGCGATGCGCGCGGCCGGGGTCGGCAAAGACACGCAGGATCCGCCGGGCGGGCGCGTCCTGCGCGACGCGGCGGGCGAGCCGACGGGCATCTTCGTCGACAACGCGATGGGCCTCGTCGAGGCCCAGATTCCGGCCGACCCGCCCGCCGTGCGCGAGCGGCGCATCCTGCGCGCGGCCGAGGAGGCGCTCTCGTCCGGGCTCACGGGCGTGCACGAGATGGGCATCGACGACGAGACCGTGGCGGTCTACCGCGCGCTCGCCGCCGCCGGGCGGCTGCCGATCCGCGTCCACGCGTACCTCGCTGGCGAGGGAAGGCTCGAGGGGCTCGGGGGGCGCGCGCCCGACGTCGACGCGACGGGCACGGCGATGTTCGTGCTGCGCGGGGTCAAGCTCTACGCCGACGGCGCGCTCGGCTCGCGCGGCGCGGCGCTCCTCGAGCCGTACGCGGACGAGCCCTCGACGAAGGGGCTCCTGCTGATGGATCGCGAGGCGCTCGCGCGCGCGGCGCGGCTCGTCGCGGACGCGGGCTTCCAGCTCGCGGTGCACGCGATCGGCGACCGCGCCAACCGCGCCGTGCTCGACGCGCTCGAGGCGCTCGGCCCGGGGCGGGCCGCGGCGCTGCGGTTCCGCGTGGAGCACGCGCAGATCGTCTCGCCCGACGATCTGCCGCGCTTCTCGGCGCTCGGCGTGATCGCCTCGATGCAGCCGACGCACGCGACGAGCGACATGCCGTGGGCGCCCGCGCGGCTCGGCGCCCGTCGCCTGAAGGGCGCTTACGCCTGGCGGTCGCTGCTCTCGTCGGGCGCGCGCGTCGTGTTCGGCTCGGATTTCCCGGTGGAGGAGGTCTCGCCGCTGCTCGGCCTCTACGCGGCCGTGACCCGGCAGGATCTCGCGGGCCAGCCCCCGGGCGGGTGGATGCCTGCGGAGCGGCTCGACCTCGACGAGGCGCTCCTGGCCTTCACCGCGGCGCCCGCGTATGCGGCCTTCGCCGAGGGCCAGAGGGGCCGGATCGCGCCCGGCTACGTCGCCGATCTGACGGTCCTCGGCCGCGATCTCTCGCCCGATCGCTCGCTCGTCGACACGCCGATCGACATGGTGGTCGTGGGCGGCCGCGTGGCGCGCGCGCCGGCCCCGCGGTGAGCGATCGGCCTCAGAAGGTGCCGACTTCGCCGAGCAGCGTCCCGTGCTCGCTCAGGTACACATGGCCCCGAGGGGTCGACTCGCCCGCCTCCCAGCGCGATTCGACGGAGAGCTCGAAGGCGCCGCTGCACCCCGCGCAGCTGTCCCCCGACCCACCACCGGCGTACACGTCCGGGAACGGGTTCTCGTCGAAGGAGAAGAACAAGCGAAGGTGCGTGGCCCCGTCGTCGCCCCGATGGAGCGCCCCGCGCTGATCGTGGTGGAGAATGCCGTCGGCGCTCGATAGATGCCCGAGCACGAGGATCTGCAGATACGCGTCGGCGCACGCGCTGCTGCGGTCGATGTACGCCACAACCGGCGAGCTCTCGGTGTCGGCGGCGAGGGACCAGCTCACGGCGCTCGTCGTTCCGTTGGCCCATGCCACGTCGAAGCTCCCGGCCCCGCCTGTCGCATCGATGGCCTCCTGGCCGCTCACACCGAGGGGCGTCGGGTCGACGAGGCCATGCTCCACGAACTGGCCCGCCACCTCCGGGAACGAGTCGCAGGGATCGGCGGCGACCTCCCCCGTCTGTCCCCCGGCGTGAGCGCACCCCACGAGCAGCCCCACCAGCAGCCAGCAAGCCAATCGTACGTTCATCGAAGCCTCCTTCGCCATCCACCTGTCGCAGCGCAGGAGCCAGCGCAAGCGCCGCGTAGCGCAAATACGCATTATCTATCGCGCTATTATGCTAACATCGATGCATATATGCGATACAAGAGCGCGCAGTACGATGAAATCGCAAAGGATTTCTGCCGAGCGCTCCGCGGCCAACGCTCGCAGCGGCAGCTGAGCGTCCGGCTCGGGTACGGCACGAACGTCGCCTTCGGCTGGGAGTCCGGGCGGCGCTTTCCCACGTTCCCGACCCTGCTGCGCGTCGCGGCGTACAACGGCGTCGACGTCCACCGGGCGCTCTCGGATTTCGTGCGCCAGGAGTCGGCCCTCGGCGGGGACGTCGCCGTCTCCGACCCGGCCCTCACGGCCACCCTCTTTCAGGTCGTCAAGGGGGGCCTGAGCAACGCCGAGATCGGCGCCCGTATCGGGCGCAGCGCGTCCCAGGTGTCGCGCTTCATCGCGGGCACATCCCAGCCCCGGCTCCCCGACGTGCTGGCCCTCGTCGACGCGACAACCGACAGGCTCCTCGACTTCCTCGCCCTCTTCGTCCACCCGGGCCAGCTGCCCTCGGTGGCGCGCGACTTCCGTGTGCTCGAGGAGCGCCGCCGGATAGCGACGGAGCTCCCCTGGTCTCACGCCGTCCTGCGCGTCCTCGAGCTCGCGAGCTACGCGGCCCTCCCCTGCCACGACGACGCCTGGGTCGCCGCTCGCCTCCGGCTCCCGGACGACGAGGTGCGCGCGTGCCTCGAAGCCCTGTCGCGGGCGGGTCTGGTCCGATGGCGCGAGGGCCGGTACGCCGCCACGGCCGAGACGGTCGACATGACCCGAGGCGCCGCCGAGCCGCGGCAACGATTGAAATCGCACTGGCTCGACGTCGCCGCGCGCCGGCAGCGTCGCGGCGATCCGGGCCTGTATTCCTACAACCTGGTCAGCGTCGCGCGCTGTGACCTCGAGCGGCTGCACGCCTTGCATGTGCGGTATTTCCACGAGCTCCGTCAGATCGTGTCGGATTCGCGCGAGCCCGATTGCGTCGCGCTGGTGGCGATGCAGCTCTTCGAGCTCGGCGCGTGAGGCACGGATCGGGGCCCGACATGGCCGAGCCCCCGGGAGCCGCGGGCCCTCATCGAGCGCAGGGGAGCTCCGGCCAGGCCGACGCGGACACGGTTCGAGGCCACGGCGAAGGTGGGCTACGCCATCCTCGTCCTGCTCCTGACGCGGGAAGCTCGTCCCCGCCGAGGTGTCTCCACCATCGTGCCGCAGAATGCAGCATGCCGCATTCTGCGGCGGCTCGGTGCGGTCAGGCTGGATTTTCACAGGAGAAAATCGGCTGACGCAGCGCCGATCTGGCGTCGTTCAGGGGGACGCGACCTGGAGCGAAGCAGCTTCCCACCCGGGGGATCCGGGGTCAGCGACGGTGTCGCCAGCGAGCTGAAGTGGGGCCATTTTGGTGAAAATCCGGGCTAGCTCGCCGCGCCCGATCTGGGCTAGGGTGCGCGGCATGGAGCTCGCCCGCGAGCCGACCCCACCCGTATCCGGGGTATTCGTCGTGCTCGCGCTGAGCGCGCCACCCAGCGACCTGGGCCCATGACAGCGGCCCATGGAGTCTCGACCATGAACGAACTCTCCGACAACCGAAGCGCGAGGCGCCATCCGGGCCCTCGCTCCTGGCCCGGCGCCCATCGCGTGTCGCGGCGCCCCACGGCCCTCGGGCCTCGCATCGCCCTCGCCCTGCTCGTGGGCGTGAGCCTTGGCTCGGCGGCCTGCGGCGGCATCACAGCGTTCGAAGGGGGACGGGCGTTCACCGTCGTCGGCCAGCCGCCCCCGCCGCCCCCGCCCCCGCCGCCCGAGAAGAAGCGCGTGGAGGTGACGGAGGACAAGATCGTCATCAACGAGAAGATCCTCTTCGAGCACAACAAGGCGGGGATCCGGGTGGAGTCGCACAGCCTGCTCAACGAGGTCGTCGACACGATCAAGAAGCACCCGCATATCAAGAAGATCGCCATCGAGGGGCACGCGAGCTCCGACGGTGCGGACGATCACAACATGAAGCTCTCGGATCGCCGCTCGAAGGCCGTGATGGAGTTCCTCGTCCAGCACGGGATCCCTCAGAGCATGCTCACCGCCAAGGGCTTCGGCGAGACAAAGCCCATCGCGGACAACGAGTCGGAGGAGGGGCGTGAGAAGAACCGCCGGGTCGAGTTCAACATCGTCGAGCAGGACACCGCGAAGGCCGCGGGGGAAGGGCAGTAGATGCTGATCCGGGGTCGATCCACGAACGCTGCTCCCGGCAAGGAGGCGCGCATGAAGCAATGGCTCTTCGGTATGGTCCTGGTCGCCTCGTCGAGCGCGTCCGCAGGGTGCTCCTTCGCCGTGCGGAGCCCGGAGATGTACCGCGACGACACGGCCGCGCTGCTCGCGACGCGAGAGGAGCAGATCCGGTCGTGTTACGACGCGGAGCTCGCCCGGAATCCCGCCGCCGAGGGGAAGGTCACCGTCAGCTTTCTCGTGCTCGAGGACAGCGGCCGCCTCACGGACATCGTCGTCGAGCCGGAGGGCACCACCGCATCGAAGGAGGTGACGAGCTGCGTCGTCGAGTCGATCGATGGGCTCCTCCTGACGCCGGCGGATCAGAACAAGGGCAAGGGGAAGTTCGTCTGGGAGTTCACGCCCCGGGCCCCGAAGGCGTAGCCGCGGGGAAGCCCGAGCGCTCGAAGGCCTGCGCGCCGTCCGCGAGCCCCCCACCCGTGGTCTCGCGGACGTGACGACGGCAGCCAGCAATCACAATCCAGCATTTTACGTCGACGACGCGACGCTCGTGACCGGGGTGCGCGCGCACGTCGAGCTCGTGCTCGCCTGTACGGCGAACATGACCAGGCTGAGCGCCGCGCGAGCCCCTGGCTCGACCGGGCCGGCGCATCGGCGTTGACGGCTCTCTGGTTGAGGGGGGCGTGAAACCTGCCGCCGAAAGGACCGATATATGGCCGAAGATCTGAAGGAAGCGCGAGCGATCCAGAACGTCATCACCCGTGCCGCCCACAACATCGACCGGCGGCGATGGGACGAGGTCCGCAACCTCTACGCGGATGTCGTCTTGAACGATTTCACATCGATCCTCGGGGGCGAGGCGGCCTTGCAGAAGGCGGACGACATGCTGGCGGCGTGGAAGAAATTTCATGGCGCGATCGACGTTTCGCAGCACTTCCTCGGCCCCATCGACGTCGAGGTGAGCGGCGAGGAGGCCTCCGCCGAGTGCCATGTGCGCGCTTATCACCGGTTCGCGCGCGCGCCGGGCGGCGAGGAGTGGATGGTCGCGGGGCACTACCGCTATGGGTTGACCAGGCAAGTGGATGGCTGGAGGATCAAGCAGGTGAGGTTCGAGATCGCCTACCAGACTGGCAACACGAACATGTTCGCGGAAGCTGGTCAGTGATGGCCGCGCGCTAGGGGCGGCGCCTCCGACGGGCCTCCGACGGGCCTCCGACGGGCCTCCGATGGGCCTCCGACGGGCCTCCGACGGGGACGAGGGCACGCGCCGGGTCAGACGGGGAGGAGCTCGGCTATGGCGATGTCCTCCAGCTGGAGGACCGAATCGAGGTGGAAGCCGGCCTCCCGCGTGAGCTCCCTGTATTCACCGTCGCTCCGGCACCGGCCGCCGGCGCTGATCGTGAGCATGAGGACGTCGGCGAGGGCCGCCCGCGCGAGGTTGGACGGCTGGAGGATCTGCTCCATGATGAGCAGCCGCGCGCCGTTCGCGTCGCCGATCGCGCGCCGGATGACGCGCAGGATCCGGGAGCACTCGTCGTCCCCCCAGTTCCAGAGGCAGTGCTTGACGATGTACAGATCGTGGCCGCCGGGCACCGCCTCGAAGAAGTCCCCCGGATGGAAGCTCACCCGATCGCCCACGCCGGCCTCTTGCAGGTAGCGCGTGGCGGAGGGCTCGAGGTGCGGGAGATCGAGCACCGTGGCGCGCACGTGGGGGTGGGCCTTCACGATCGCGGAGGCGAGCGTGCCCAGTCCACCTCCCACGTCGAGCACCGAGCTCACTTCCCCGAACCTGGTATAGGCCTGCGCGGCCATCGCCGAGCCCTCCAGCGAGTGGTCGAGCATGGCGCGGTTGAACAGCGCGCTGTCGGCGGCGTCGGCGCGGAGGTGCTCGTAGATCGTCTTGCCGCGGCGATGCGTGAAGCCCGCCTTGCCATCGCGGATCGCGTCCACGAGCCCGCCCCATGCATCCTGCTGGACCGGCGAGCGGAAGAACTCGGCGAGGGCGCGCAGGCTGAAGGGGTGATCGCTCCGGAGGCGCCTCGACAGCTCGGTGTGCTGAAAGCGGCTGTCGCCGAGCTCCTCGAAAATCCCGTTCGCCGCGAGCGCCCGGAGCATGCGATAGAGCGACGGGCCGTGCAGCCCGAGCCGCGCCGCGATGTCGTCCACGCGCGTGGGCGCGTCGCCGATCGCGTCCGCGAGCCCGAGGCTCGCCGCCGTGCACGTCGCGTGAAAGAGATACATGGCATTCGTGATCTCGTTGAAGCGCTGTCGGCCGGTGCTCGAGGGAATCCGTGCTGCTGCATCGTCGTTCATGGTTCCGCTCCCATCTCATCCGATGTTTGTGGCGTCCGTGCGGCTTGCTGACGTCGAGCCCGCGCAATGCGGTGCTCTGTGGGCATTCCCGGCGGGAATGCCCGTAGCCCGCACGTCTGAACCTGGCGCCTTCATTTTGCCACGATTCCAGCGAGGTACCCCGGTTGGATTCGCCAAATTCGTGCCGGGGACGAGGTCGACCCGAGGTGCTCTCCGTCCATGCGCTCCGCGCCGGCGCCGCCTTTCGATAGCCGCGCGACGGCTCCCTGCAGGCCGTCCTGCAGGTTCACGTAGGTAGTCCTACCCCTGCTGACCCGGGGACAAGGTGGAGGTGGCGGGATGACACGGCGAGGTGCGCGGCCGGCGGCGCTCATCGGCGGGGGCATCGCGGGCCCGGTGCTCGGGAGGTTGCTGCGCGACCGAACCAGGCGAGAGCCTCTCCGGATGTTTCGAAGGCGGACGTGAGATCTCTCGATGCACGTCGACTCGAGGAGACGTGCGAGGAGCGAGCAGCCCATGTAAAAGAGAATGACCGTGAGAAAGTCATCCCCACGTTCCTGGAACTGGACCGGTCCGCTCGCGATGTCCATTGCGCTGCTCGTCGCCTGCGGCGATGCCGCGGAGGATCCCCGGCCGGACGGCACCAGCGTGGGCAGCTCAGGCTCCGGCGGCGACGCCGGTGCCGGCGGCCTGGGCGGCGCGGGCGACGGAAGCGGCGCCGGCGGCGCCGGCGGGGAGGAGCTACCGCCACCGGATCCTGCAGAGCCGCTCTTCGCCGGAACGAGCCTCCCGCGGTTCGAGATCGCGCTGTCGCAGGCGTCGATCGATCGGCTCAACGCCACGCCCGACGAGTACGTCGCCGGGCAGCTCACGGTGACGATGGACGGCGAGGTGGTCGAGCTCGCCGACGTCGGCGTGCGGCTCAAGGGCGCCCACGGTTCGTTCCGGACCCTGGACGACAAGGCCGCATTCCTGCTGAAATTCGACGAGTTCACCGACGACCAGACCCTGCTCGGGGTGGAGAAGCTCGCGCTCAACAACATGGTCCAGGATCGGAGCATGATCCACGAGCGCCTGGCCTACGCCCTGTTCCGCGCGATGGATGTGCCCGCGCCGCGCTCGGCCCACGCGACGGTCTGGCTGAACGGCTCGCTCTACGGCCTGTATGCCACCGTCGAGGCAGCGGATAACCCTCGCTTTCTGGATCGATGGTTCGGCGACCACGGGGGAAACCTGTACGAGGGGGCTTACGGGAGCGATCTCGAGCGCTCGAGCGTCGAGACCTTCGACCAGGACAACGGCGATGACGTCGCGTTCGCCGATCTCTATGATCTCGTGGACGCGCTCGACGACATGACGAGCCCGGACACGTTCCTCGCCGAGGCCTCGCAGCACATCGACATGGAGCGCTACCTTGCGTTCGCGGCCACGGAGACCTTCATCGGCCACTGGGACGGCTATGCCTGGCTGCGCAACAACTACTTCATCGCGCGGCGCCCGGACGACGGCCGCTGGACCTTCCTGCCGTGGGGCCTCGACCAGACCTTCACGGACGATCTCTATCCCTTCGGCGGCGAGGCCCGCCTCCAGCGGATGTGCACCGCCTCACCGCCGTGCCGGCAGGCGCTCGCAGCGGCGTTCGAGCGCGTCCTCGAGCGCGCGTCGGAGCTCGACCTGGCGCGCGACGCCGAGGCGGCGCGCACCCTGATCTGGGCCGACGTGCTCGAGGATCCGCGCCGGGACGTGAGCCCCGATGACGTCGGCGAGCACATCGACGCCACCATCGCTTTCCTGAACGACCGTCCTGCCAGCGTGCGGACGCAGCTCGCCTGCGTGGACTCCTCGGGGCTCGACGCGGACGGCGACCTCTCGTCCGGCTGCGACGAGGACTGCAACGACGGCGATGCCTCGGTGTACCCGGGCGCCCCCGAGCTGTGCGACCTGATCGACAACGACTGTGACGGGCTCGTGGACAACGAGCCATCGTGCCCGCATTGCGCCCCGCGGCCGCTTCCGGAGGGCGGCTCGCTGGCGTTCTGCTTCGCGCCCGCGACGTGGGCGGACGCGGAGCTCGACTGCATCGCGCAGGGCGGGCACCTCGTGTCCATCCACGACGAGGAGACGCAGGATCTCGTGGTCTCGAGCGCCGACGCGATCCAGCCGGGCGACTGGTGGATCGGGCTCACCGACGCGGCGTCCGAGGGGGACTTCGCGTGGACCGACGGCACACCGTACGACCACGAGCGGTGGACGGGCGGCGAGCCGAACAACGCCGGCGACGGAGAGCACTGCGTGGAGCTGGCGAGCTGGGCCGGCGGGCAGTGGAACGATATGCCCTGCTACGCCGAGCTGCCCTACGTGTGCAGGCTGCCTTGACGAAAATCGCATGCGCTCCAGCCGCAGAGGCCGACGTGAGGAGCCGACGCCGGACGCAACACCGGCCATGCAGCCCCCCGCCAGCGCGCGGCGCCCGTGCGCATGCGTGATAATGTCGGCGAATGCCGAAGAAGAAGCGGGAGGTTCAGGTCAACACGCTGTCGCGATACGAGAAGTCGTCGGGTCGGCTCGTGCTCGAGGAGTACTCGAGCTGCGAGGTGCCGGCGGGCTGTGGAGGCGCGATCCTGCGGTGGATCGACCCGCTCGAGGCGCTCCCGCTGCGCCTGTGGCTCTGGACGACGGGCGAGGCGGAGCTCTTCTTCGACGGCGCGCCCTTCGCATCGAGCCGCGTCGACGCGCGCGCCGGCCGGCACGTGCTCGCGCTCTGCGTGCGGCCCAAGGGGGGATTGCCGCCGCAGCTCGCGCTCGCGCTCGGTTACTCCGACGACGCGAAGGGGAGCTTCGAGCCCGAACGTTCGCGGTCGATCGGCCGCAAGATCGAGCTCCTCTCCGGCGCGGGCGCCGTGATGGTCGGGGCGACGAAGCCGCCGGAATTCGATGCCTGGCGCCTGCCGGACTTCGACGACAGCGGCTGGCCGGCCCTCGTCCAGGCGAGCGCGGCGATCGAGGATCCCTCGAAGGATTGGCACCTCGGGCAGGTGCAGGAGACGGGCGCCCGCGTCGTGGGTTTGCCCGGACAGACGGGCCCGCTCTGGGTGCGTTGCACCTTCGAGCTCGCGCTGGGAGGTGCCGCGTGAGCCCGCGGCCGCCGCTCGTGCTCGTGCCGCAGTTCTTCGGGTCGACCGTCTTCGACAGGCGAAGCTCGCGGTATCTGCCCTTCGACCACGAGGCGACCGGCGTCCTCCTCCGCGCCCGCACGACCTCGATGGGCGCGATGATCGACGACGCCCCGCCCGAGCGGAAAGACGCGCTCGGCGCGTTCGCCGCCGCGTTTTATCGGAGGGACTTCTTCACCCACGATCTGCGCTTCGACGGCGAGACCCTCGACGTCGTGCCGCCGGCCGATCACCTCGCGGGTCCGCTCGCCGTGCACCTCGAGGTCGCGGCCTCGTGCAACTTGACCTGCTCGCATTGTTTTGCCGGCGAGCTTCCGCGGCGCGAGCCCCCGCTCACGCTCGCCGAGCTCGACGTGCTCTTCGGCACCCTCGCCCGCATGGGCTCGTTCCGCCTCGGCCTCACGGGCGGCGAGCCGCTGCTTCGCAAGGACCTCTTCGATATCCTCGATCTCGCCACCGGCCACGGCCTGCACCCGTGCCTCACGACGAATGCGCTCCTGCTCACCGAGGAGATCGCGAAGAAGCTCGGCGAGCGGTCGCTCGTCTGGCTCAACGTCTCCCTCGACGGGGCGACGGCCGCGACGAACGATGGGGTCCGCGGGGCGGGGACGTTCGATCGGGTGCTGGAGAAGCTCGCCATGCTCCGGGCGCACGCGCGATTCTCGCTCGCGTTCACCGTCATGCGGCACAACGCCGACGAGGCGCGGGCGTTCGCCGAGCTCGCCGCGCGGGCGGGCGCGCACACGGCCGTGTTCCGGCCGCTGTATCCCGTGGGCTCGGCCGAGGCGCGGGAGGAGCTCTGGCCGTCGTTCGGCGATTACGAGCGCGCGCTCGACGCGATCTGGACCCTCGGGGCCGACGAGGCGGGCCGCCCCGCCGAGGCGCGCGCGATCGACCCGTTTTCCCCGAAGAGCCGCCGTGATTCCCAGGCCGTCGTCCACGACAACTGGGGGTGCGGCGCGGGCAATACCGTTTGCTCCATCTCCGTCGGGGGCGACGTCAATCCATGCAGCTTCCTCGGGCCGACGTTCGTCGCGGACAACGTCCGCCGCACGCCGTTCGATCGTATCTGGAGCGAGGGCGAACGACTCCGCAGAATCCGTGGTTTGCCCGGGGATGGCACGGGCACGGCGACGTTCGGCGGCGGCTGCCGGGCTCGTTCGCTCGTCATGGCCGGAGACGTCAATGCCCCCGATCCTTGGCTTGCCGAGCACGAGACCGTGCCGGTTCGCCGCAATCCCCTCACCGTGCTTCGCGCTCAGCGGAGGCTCGCATGACCGCGCTCGACACCGGATGGCTCCTCTCGGCCGATCGTGTTTTGCCCTCGGCCGCCGAGCTCTTGACCCTCGCCGCGAACCTCGCCGCGGCCGGCCAGCCCGAGAGGGCTGCCATAGCCTGCGACGCCGCCTTCGGCCTCGAACCCGCGGATCCCGAGCTCGCCTCCGCGCGTGCCCTCCTGCTCGATCGGCTGCGTATCGAGGAGCATGGCCTCGTGTTTCGATACGTGCCCGCGGGACCGTTCCGGATGGGCGCGGAGGACGGCGACCCCGACGAGCAACCGGTGCATTCGGTCGAGCTCGACGCATTCTGGATGACGGAGGTCCCCATCACCTGGTCCGCCTACAACGCGCTCCTCGGCTGGCCCCCTCCGCCCGATGGTATGCCCCCGCAGAGGCCGATGGAGGGCAAGAAGGCGGGAGAGTTCGACAGGGACCGGTTCGGCCTCAGCAACGATCACAAGATTCGCCGCCAGTATTGTGAAAGCGAGACGATCCGCGCCCGCGACTGGCACGCGCACGCCCCCGAGAAAGAATGGCTGCGCGGCGGGCAGCGCGTGACGTCGACAGAGCTCTTCGGTGATGTCGCCCGGAAGGACGGCAAGCGCCCCTGGACGTACGACCAGAAGCCGATGGTCGCTGTCTCGTGGGCCCAGGCGAACGAGCTCGGCAAGGTGCTCTCGAACGAACGGGTGACCTACCGTTTGCCCACGGAGGCCGAGTGGGAAAAGGCCGCGCGCGGCGGGCTCGTCGGCCATCGTTATCCCTGGGGGGACGACCCGCCCACGGCCGAGCGCTGCGACTTCGGCCGATTCGAGGCCTTCTCGATCCGTCCGCCCCAGGAATTCCGGCCGAACGGGTACGGCCTTCACGGCATGAGCGGCGGCGTCCGCGAATGGACGAGCGACGGATACGACGCCGCGTATTACTGCGAGAGCCCGCGCGTGTCCCCCACGGGCCCCGGCAAGGCGAAGCAACGTGTGCTCCGCGGGGGCTCGTGGGCCGATTGCGCGTGGGCCGTGCGGGTCTCGTTCCGCATGGGGCACCGGCCCGATCGAGCGAGTGATCCGACGATTGGATTTCGCCTGTGCCGGACCTCCCGGTGACGGGTAGTGGTCTCATTTGCCCAGAGAGAGTTCACATGAAGGCGGGAAGGCGGTAAGATCATTGATCTTTTCTTCCCGCCTTCCCGCCTTCCCGCCTTCATGTTCAAATCCGACCACTACCCGGTGACGCGCGACCTCCCGGCGCCCGAGCCGCTGCTGGGGTGAGGACACCGAGGGGCAGCTCGGCGTCGGCCTGGACGTCGCGGAGCGGCCGTCGCCTGTCGCGGTCGAGCGCCCTCGCTGAGCGCGGCTCGAAGCCGCCGGAGCGCATGGGCCCATCCTACGTGCTGGCGGTCCCCAGGGTGCAGGGGGACCTCGCGCGAGGACCACGCCTGTGTCCATCGACCCCAACCGAGCTGCCCACGCGGGACCACGGGCCTCGCGCGGGCGGCCGCGAGGCGCTGGAGGTGCCGCCGGACATGGTCTAGCCTGACAAGCTGTAGCTCAGCCAACCGCCGCGCCGCCGCGGCGCCGAAGGCCGCTCCAGCGTCCCCATGGCGCCCGCAGAGAGGTCCTCCCATGCGCATCGCCCTGATTTCCGATATTCACGGCAATGAAGTGGCGCTCAGGGCCGTGCTGGCCAGCATCCAGGAGGCCGGCGTCGATCAGGTGATCTGCCTCGGGGACGTCGCGACGCTGGGGCCGCGACCTCGAGCCATCCTGGACATGCTGCGGGAGCTCGGGTGTCCGTGCATCCTCGGCAATCACGATGAGTTCATGCTGGATCCGGGGCTGATCCGCGCCTACACCGAGGCGCCCATCGTGGTCGACGCGGTGGACTGGTGCCGTGACCAGCTGTCCGAGGACGACCTCGGCTTCCTGCGCACGTTCCAGGCGCGCCTCACGATCCCGCTCGACGCTCACGCGACGCTCCTCCTGTTTCACGGCTCGCCCCGGTCTCACATGGAGGACCTCCTCTCGAACACGCCGCCCGAGGAGCTGGATCGCCGCCTCGACGGCCACGCGGCGACGGTGATGGCCGGAGGGCACACGCACCTCCAGATGCTCCGCCAGCACCGCGGCACGCTCCTCGTGAACCCGGGGAGCGTCGGGCTCCCGTTCAAGGAGTACGCGAACGGCGGGCCGCCGACGCTGCTGCACCACGCCGAGTACGCGATCGTGGAGGCGCGCGGCGGCGCGGTCGACGTCAGCCTGCGCCGGGTGCCGGTCGACAGGGACGCGCTCCGCGCCGCCGTGGGGGCGTGCGACAACCCGATGCGCGGCGCGCTGCTGCAGCAATACGCCTGAGCGCGCGCGGCCCGGGGCGAGAGGGCGCCCTCGAGCTGCGACGCCCTGGATCGACGAGCGCTGGAGGGTGTCCGGTACAACCCGGAGTCCGGGAACACCCATGACATGAGATCTCACGGGGGCGAGCGCCGTGGCGTCGACTGCCATCGAGGCGATCTCGGCGCGCTCGCGGAGGTTCACGATCTCAAGCCGGTTGGTTGTGTGGTCCTCGGCCTCCCGGGGGTCATGGAGCCGCCGCCGGTGTGGACGGTCGACGGGCTCCGACGCCGCCCCGGGCGCGCGAGCGCCCCGATGAGCGCCTGGCGCGGCGCGGGCAGGCGCGCCCTCGGATCACGCGGCGTCGGCGAGGTCGACAGGCCCGATCTGCGTGCGGCGGGGCGCGGCGTTCTGGTAGCCTCGACGTGCACGCCGGAGAGCGATGGAGTCCCGATGACGAAATACGAGCAGATCAAGCTGTCCTATGAGGCGTCCAAGGCGGCGATCGGCCAGGTCGCGGAGGAGCTCTTGCTCTGGATATACGAGCTGCGGGACCACCTGGCCTGGCCGAGGGACAAGTGGGCGCTCAACCGGATCGCCGGCGATGGCCAGGCCAACGGGCTGCTGCAGCGGTTCATCGTCGAGAATCAGCCCGGCGTCGGCGAGGTCCTGAAGTGCCAGCTGTCCCTCACCGTCGAGGACGAGCTGCCGTTCACCGTCGACTTCTTCGCGGTGGGCAGGACCGACAGGGGCCTCCTCGTCGTCCTCATCGGCGGAGACCAGATCACCGTCAGCAAGGCCTCCCCCGAGCCGTTCTTCGAGAAGGCCGTGGAGCACATCCGGCAGCAGGCGAGGCGCGTGGCCAAGGCGCGCCGCGTAGGAGCCGGCCCCGGCACCCCCTACCGCCCCGCATAGCCCCCGGCACCGCCAGGCGCGAGGCGCCCAGACGAGCGCCGCCGTGCAGATGCGACAGGCGCGCCGGGGGTGCCGTACTTCACCAACGAAACCCGCCCCGGCCAAAACGAAAGCCCGACCCCCGAGAAGCCTGCGCAAACTCACGATGTCTCGTCAGGAAGCCCCTGGCCCAGCTCCTGCTTCTACGGGACACCGAGCGCCTGAGGGACGGTTTCCCCCCCCCCACCGTCGGACGGGCGCTCTTTTTTTTTCCGCGTCGCGTTGCCGCGGCGCCTCGCGCGGGCACGGCGCACGAGGCGCCGTGCCCCGGGGCGGTCACGGCGAGACGCAGGGGACGCTCGGCGCGGCCTCCGGCGAGAGCAGCGGCGGCAACCACCGCCGCAGCACCAGGGGCACCATGGCGTCGTGCGGCATGGGCTCCGTCGGCTGGAGCTGCTCGAGCTCGCGGAGCACGCCGGGCGCGGCAGGATGCGCCTCGACGCCGCTCTGGAAGGCGCGGCGGAAGTCGCTGATGGGGCGCCTGGCCCAGGTCATCGTCTGCCACGACACGACGACATGCGTGGTCGGCGACGACCGCGCGAAGGGGAGCGCGATGTCGACATCCATGCACGTGTCGACAACGAGCGCCGCGTGCACGGGCGTGGACGCGCGCAGGGCGGTCGCGACGCCGCCCGCGCTGTTGCAGCCGCCGCCGGAGTGGCCGGCGACGACGACGCGCGTGCGGTCGAGCGTCGCGACGCCGCGCAGCCGCGCGGCGGTGGCGTCGAGGAACACGTCCAGGTCGAAGGCCGGCCAGCTCGTCCGCGCCACCGCCACGGCCGCCGGGAGCACGGCGCTCGGCGCCGCGACGAGGATCGGCGGGATCCGGCCTGCCTCCATGAGCTCCGCCGCGATCCGGCGGAGATCGCCCTCCTGGCCGCCCCCCATCCAGCGGTACTTGATCTGCGCCGCGTTGGTGCCGTGCAGGAACACGAGGATCGGCAGCGGCCGCGCGGGGTCGGCGGCCGCCAGGCGGTGCACGAACGCCCGGCCCAGCCAGCGCTGCTCCGGCGGCACCGCGCTCGCCGCGGCAGCCCCGGCCTGCGCTGCGCCCTGCAGCGCCGCGCCGCTCGCCGGGGCAGGCGGGCGCTCGTAGTCGTAGGTCGCGCCGTCGAGCTGCCCCGCAGGCAGCCTCGGCCCCGCCTTCGCGGGGGCCACCGGCGCAGGCCTCGGCTGCGCCCCCGTGCGGCCCGGGAAGGACGCGGCCGCGAGCCCCGCCGCGAGCGCCAGGGCGGCCGCCCGCGGAGCGCGCCTCCCCCGAGGAGCGCGCGGCCCCCCGCGGCGCCCGGCGGCGGTCACGGCTGCTCCCGCGCCGGGGCCTGCCCCGGAGCGGACGAGGCGCTCGAGTCCCGCGGGATCGTGCGCTTCCGCTCGAAGGCGCGGGTCGGGTCGACCACCTTGACGTCGCCGAAGCGGCTCAGCATCGGGCCGATCACCTCGGCGTCGCCCACGGCGACGATCGCGGCGCGCGACGACCGCACGTGATCGGCCGCGACCTTGCCGGCGAGGGCCGGCGTTATGTCCCGGAGCTCCTTGCGGTAGCCGTCGTGATGGTCGTCCGGCAGGTCGAGCACCTGCAGCCTCGCGATCTCGTCCGCGAGCCCCGCGGCCGTCTCGATGCCGAGGCCGAGGCCGCCCGCGAGCCGCCGCGCCGCCGCGTCGACCTCCTCCTGCGACGGCGCCGTGGCCGCGAGCCGCTCGACGTGCTCGAGCATCGCCTGCGCGGCGAGGCCCGCGCGCGCCGCCGGAACGCTCGCGTGGGCCAGGAGCGGGACCGGGCCGCGCGCGACGTCGAGCGTCGTCGCGGACGCCGCGCGCGCCGCGCCGCGCGGCTCGAGGAGGTCGCGCGAGAAGCGCCCCGAGGGGCCGCCGAGCACCTGGCCCGCGACCGCGAGCGCGGGCCACTCCGGGGCGCCGCGCTCGGGGCCGAGGACGCCGAGGAAGAGCTCGCTCTCGGCGCTCTTCGGGCGATCGATGACCGTGAGCTTGAGCGACCTCGGGGGCATCGGATCGGTGAACGAGAGCGCCGGAGGCTCGCCTTCGCGCCGGTCGGCGAAGGCCTTCTCGACGGCGGCGCGCGCGGCCTCGGGCGTCGTGTCGCCCGCCACCACGACCACGGTGTTCTTCGGGACGTACCACGCGGAGTGGAAGGCGCGGCAGTCGGCGGCGGTGATCTTCGGGAGCTCCGCCGCGGTCGCGCCGAACGAGGCGTAGGGGTGCAGCTCGGTCGGGAGCGCGTAGAGGTCGCGGAAGAGGATCATCATCGCGCCCCAGCGGCCGTCCGCGTGGGCGCGATCCCTCGCCGCCTCGGCGGCGCGGGCCTTCAGCTTGGCGAGCTCCGCGGCGTCGAGGCGCGGCCGCTGCACGACGAGCCCGAGCAGCGCGATCGCCTCGGCGAGGCGATCGCGGGGCGCGCGCAGGCCGAACACCGTCGCGTCGAGGCCGGTGTCCACCCCGAGGGAGGCGCCGAGCGACTCGAGGCGCGCGAGCACCTCGCGGCCGGGGAGGTTGCCGGCGCCGCCGCGCAGGAGGAGCTGGCCGGTGAGCGCCGCGAGCCCCGTGCGCTCGCCGTCGGCCGCGGACCCGCCGTGGACGACCACCCGGACCTCCACGAGCGGCAGCGCGCGGTTCACCGCCGTGGCGACGCTCAGGCCGCCCGGGAGCTCGGCCCAGGCGATCGCGGGCATGCGCGCGGGGCGCGCGGGGCCGGACGGCGGAGGCGGCTCGCGGCGCGCGACCTCGGGCGGCGGCGCCGCCTCCGCGTCCTTCGCCGGCGCGGCCGCCTGCGCGGGCGGCCGCGGCGCGCTCACGGCGGGAGCGCAGCCGCACACAGCGGCCGCGGCGAGCGCCGCCGCCCAGGAGAGCCAGGGGCGCGCCGTCCGTCGCCCGCGCCGTTCGCGTCGGTTGCTTCGCTCGCTCATGACGTCACTTCTTCCTGGGTTTCGCCGTCTTCGCCGGCTTCTTCTTCGCCGCGGGCCGGGCCGCCGCGCCGCGCGGCTTCGCCTCACCCTTGCCCGGCGCGGCCTTCTCCTGGCCCTTGCCCGGCGCGGCCTTCTCCTGGCCCTTGCCGGGCGCGGCGTGCGCGCCGGCCAGCGCGCGCCTGGGCGCCCGCGGCGGCGGGGCGGCTCCCGGGATGGCGGGGGGGTAGATCTCCACGATGGTCCGGCGCGTCGGGCCGAGGTGATCGCGCACGACGCGCTGCACGTCCTCCCGGGTCACCGCGAAGTAGCGGGCGAGCTCCCCGTTCAGGTGGGCGGCGTCCCCGAAGAGGAGCTCGTGCTCGGCGAGCGCCCTCGCGCGCGCGCTCGCGCCCGCGAGGCCCGACACGAACGCCGACTGGAGCAGCCGGCGCGCCTTCGTCAGCTCGGCCGGAGGCGGCCCCGCCGTCCCGAGCGACCGGATCTCGCCCTCGATCAGCTTCTCGACGTCGCCGACCCGGGCGTCCTCGGCGAGCCGCACGTCGATGGAGAAGAGATCGGGCCCGCGGTGGCCGCCCATCGCGACCCGCACCGACCGCGCGACGGCCTTGTCCCCGACGAGGAGCGCCTCGAGGCGCGCGCTGTCGCCGGCGCCGAGCAGGAAGGCCGCGAGCGAGAGCGCGTGGTGATCCGCGTGCGCGCGCGGCGGGACGGCCCACCCGTAGAGGATGGCCGGAGCGCGGGCGGCGCTGTCCCTGACGACGCCGGTGCGCTGGCTCGTCTGCTCGGGGAACGGGACGTCCTTGAAGGGCGCGGCGGAGACGGCGGGGATGCCGTCGAAGTACCTGTGCACGAGCTCCATGGCCTCGCCGGCGTCGAAGCCGCCGGCAATGGCGAGCACCGCCCGGTTCGGGCCGTAGTGGGCGGCGTGGAAGTCGCGGGCCCAGGAGAGCTCGGCGCCCGCGAGGTCGTCCGCGTCGCCGAGCGCCGGGTGCTCGTGGGGCCAGTACCCCTGGAAGGCGAGCTGGCGCAGCCGGATCCCGCCCTGGCCGTAGGCGGCGCCGAGGATCGCGCCGCGGCGCTCCTGCGCGTCCCGGCGCTGGGCCTCGAAGCCCTGCGCGCTCAGGTCGAGCGACCTCATGCGATCGGCCTCGAGCCACAGCGCCAGCGCGAGCTCGTTCGCGGGCAGCGTCTCGGTGTAGGTGGTGCGGTCGACCTCCGTCTCGGCGTGGAGCTCGCCGCCGCGCTCGGCCACGAGGCGCTGGTGCTCGCCCGCGGCCACGTTGCGGCTGCCCCGGGCCATCATGCCCATCACGAGGCGCGCGACGCCGCTCCTGCCGCTCGGCTCGTCGCGCGAGCCGGCGTCGTACGTGACGGCCACCGCGACCGTGGGCGAGCTCTTGTCGGGGCTCAGCACGACGCGCAGCCCGTTCTGGAGCGTGGCCCGCTCGACGGGGATCGCGAGCTCGATCGGCGCCTCCGCCGGGGGTGCCGCGGCGCCCTTCGGCGCGGCAGCGGCGGCGCGCCGCGGGCGCGCGACGGCCCGCGGAGGCTTCGCGGCGGCGGCCCGCGGAGGCTTCGCGGCGGCGGCCCGCGGAGGCTTCGCGGCGGCGGCCCGCGGAGGCTTCGCGGCGGCGGGCGCGGGCTTCGCCTCCGCGGCGGGCGCGGGCTTGCCGGACGGCGGCGCGGCGGCGGCGGGAGGGGGCGCGCCTGCGCTCAGCAGGCCGAGCGCCGCGAGCCCGGCCGTGAGGGCACCGCGGAGCAGGGATCGGCTCACGGTCGTGGACACGGCAGGGCGATAGCACGTCGCCGGCCGGGCGCGCCCGCCGCGCGGCGCTGCGACCGCGCTTCACGCGGTCGGCGGTCTCGCGTAGGCTCACGCCGCAGCCCCCGAGGTCACGAGCGCGCGCCGCGCGCCGCCCCGAGCTCCGAGAGAACCGCCGATGCCCGACGTTCAAAACCTGATGAAAGCCGTAGTCGGCACGCTCGTCTTCGTCGCCGTGGGGCTGATCGTCTTCCTGCTGGCGTTCATGCTGATCACGAAGCTGACCCCGTTCTCCATCCGCAAGGAGATCGAGGAGGACCAGAACACGGCGCTCGCGATCGTGATCGGCTCGGTGATCCTGGGCCTCGCCTGGATCATCTCGGCGGCCATCCACGGCTGACGCGCGGGTCTCGGCGTTGGCCACCGCCGGGCCCGACCTCCTGGGCGCGCTGCCGGCCGGGCGGCGCGGCGCGGCCCGCGGCGCCTTCCTGTGGGGCCGCGGCGTCGACCTCGCGGTGTTCGGCGGCTCCGCGGCGGTCGCGCTCGCCCTCGCGGCGCTCTCCTCGGGGGGCGCGCTCCCGACCTGGGGCTTCCTGCTCTTCGTGGTCGGCGTCGACGTGGCGCACGTGCACACGACGCTCTTCCGCACGTACCTCGATCCCGAGGAGCTCCGCCGCCACCCGGCGCTCTACGCCGCCGTGCCGCTCGCCTGCTACGCCGCCGGTGTCGCGCTGCACCTCGCCTCCGAGCTGACGTTCTGGCGCGCGCTCGCCTACGCCGCCGTGATCCACTTCGTGCGCCAGCAGGTCGGGTGGGTCGCCATCTACCGAGCGCTCGCGGGCGAGCGCTCGCGCGTCGATCGCTTCCTCGACGACGCGCTCATCTACGCGGCGACCGGGTGGCCGCTCCTCTACTGGCACGCGCACCCGCCGCGCGCGTTCCGGTGGTTCGTGGACGGCGACTTCGTGAGCTCCCCGCGGCTCGCGGCCGCGGTGGGCCCGCTCGGCGCGGTGTACGCCGCGCTCGCCGTCGCGTACGTCGCCCGCGCGATCCAGCGGGCCTGCGTCGCGCGCGCGCCGCTCAACCTCGGCAAGCACGTGGTCGTCGCGACGACCGCGGCGACCTGGTACGTCGGCATCGTCGCCACCGACAGCGACTTCCAGTTCACGGTCACGAACGTGATCGTCCACGGGGTGCCGTACATGGCGCTCGTCTTCGCGTACGCGCGGGAGCGGGCCCGCGAGGCGCCGCGCTCGCTGCTCGCGCGGCTCGTCGCCGGCGGGCTCCTCGCCTTCCTCGGGTTCGCGCTGGCGCTCGCGTTCGCCGAGGAGATGCTCTGGGATCGGCTCGTCTGGCACGACCAGCCGGAGCTCTTCGGCGGCGCCGTGGACGAGCCGCTCCTCGGCCCCCGCGCGCGGGCGCTGCTCGTGCCGCTGCTCGCGCTCCCCCAGGCGACCCACTACCTGCTCGACGCGGTGGTCTGGCGCCGTCGCCATACGCGCCCCGCGCAGGCGCGCGCGCTCGGGTTCCGGTCCGGAGCCCTGGAGGGCGCGGACGGCGAGGGTGGCGAGGGCAGCGGGCGCGGCGGCAGCGGCGGCGGCGTGACGGACGCCGTGTCGGTTCCGGCGAGCCGAGAGGCTTGACCCGCGACGCAACTCCCGTAACCCTCGGCGCTTCGCATGGCTTCGCTCGCGGCGCCCGTGCTCCGGCCACGTCCCTCGCCCCCTGCTCGGGCGCGGAGCCAGCGCCGCCTCGCGCAGCCCGGAACCATGGTTCTGGAGAAGATCCGAAGATGCTGAGAGCATGCAATGCGTGCGCGGCCTGCGCCTGCTATCGCTTCGACGTGCTTGCGCAGTCCGGGAGAGGTGACAGAAATGAGTGAACCACGGCCAACCGACGGGCTCGGCGCGCCGCGCCCGACGCCGATTCCCTCGAATCCGCGCGCCCCCGTCCTCCTGGTCGACGACGACGCCGAGCTCCGCGAGCTGCTCCGCGAGATGCTCGAAGCCTCGGGCTACGATGTCTACTGCGCCAGCAACGGCAGGGAGGCGCTCGATCTGCTGCACGAGGCAGACCCGCCGCCCGGGCTCATCCTGCTCGACCTGATGATGCCGGTGATGACCGGCGAGGAGATGCTCGCCGCCTTGAAGCAGGTGCATGCGCTCGCGGCCATCCCGGTGACCATCGTCTCCGGCCACGACGTCCCGCCCGAGGGCACGGCCTACCTGAAGAAGCCCGTCGACTTCGGCGCGCTGCTCGGCATCGTCCAGAAGACCTGCGGCTAGCGTCTCCGCGCGCCGTGCCGAGCTCGCGCGGCAGGCGCGCGCCCACGCACCGGTCGAGCTCGGCGCTGCGCTCGCGCCCCCTCAGGCCGCCGGTGAAGCGCCGCCGTGCAGCACGGGATCGGCGCCGGCCCGCTCGCCGCGCAGCTCGGACGGCGCCGGCGACCGCGGGCTCATCGCCGCGAACGCCAGGAGCCCCACCACGGTCAGCAGGAGCGCGAGCGCGAACGCCGCCGCGAGGAACAGGATACCGAACGACGCGCGGTCCGCTCCACCTTCGCCCGCGCCCTGCTCCGGGTCCTCGTTGCGTCGCTCCGGCTCATCCACGCTTCGCCCTCCGCTCGGTGGTTGTGCTTACCGCCTCGCGCCGGATGGCGCAACGGACGCAGCGAGCACCCGCGGATCGGCCGCGTTCACGCGGGCGCAGCAGCGTCCCCGGCGGACCCGCGGGTGAGGACATTGTCTGTCCGGAAGGCCCATCGCCGTCCGCCTCCGGCGGCGATAGGTTCGCCTCCTCGGAGGGCGAGCGAATGGCAGAAGGCCGCACCAGCGACGCGGTGGAGAAGAGCGGACAGGCGAGCTCCGATCGCCTGTGGATCCTTGTCAACACAAGCCATCGTGAGTCAGCTCCAGAACGCGTGAGCGGCCGACGCCCGCGTGAAACCTTGGTTGTGCGCGACGGCGACAACGTGCTCGTCAGCGTCGATGTGGGCAGGGGCTCGGCGCTCGCCGTGCCCTTCAACAAGGCAGAGCCCGGCTGCCCGGAGACCACGCTCGTCGTGCGGCTCGCGGCCAGCTCGACGCCGTGCGCCCGATGCGTCGACGACAGCCTCGCCAGGGCGGCTCGGGAGCTCGGCGGGCTCGACGCGGAGAGCGTCTTCCGCGCGGTCCGCGCCGCGATCGCCGGCTGCGCGGAGCGCGCGCACGGCGAGCCGCCGGGCAGCTCGACCGACGGCGGACCTCCGCCCGAGAGCTCGGGGCCGCGGTCGTGCGGCGCGCTCCGCCTGGCGCCGGCCAACGCGCCTCACGTGCCCGCGGGGAGCGCGCTCCCGTCGGACAGCGATATCGATGTCATCCTGATCATCTGACCCCCTCCATATTCTTCGCGATTCTTCGCGCTGACTCACTCGGCCGCGAGATCGACGATCCGCTGCGCCGGCCACGCCTGGGGGGGGCGCGGGCGCGCCCGATAGAGAGGCCGACGAGGAGGCCAACGACGAAGACGTCGACGAGGAGCCCGCGGAGGCGTCGCCGTGAACGGCTCGCGACCTGCGGTCATGGTTCCTCCCGCCTGATAGCCCATCACCGGAGCGGGCCGCGCTCCGCCGCCCGCCTCCGCGGCGAGCGCCTTCCAAGAACCAGCTGCCCTGCTCAACGCTGCGGAGGTGGCGCCGCTGCCAGGAGGCCGACGAGCGCTCGCGCCTCGCAGGCCGGTGCGCGATGGCGCACGCTCTGGACGGTACGACCCACGTCCATGGTGGTGTTCTCGCCTGGATTCCGTTTGACGCCCGATCCTGTCATCAGAAGAATGGCCCGCGTCGCCACGTTGGTCGTCGGTTGCGGAGAGGGGAGAAGGGGACGGTGGGCACAGGAAGCCGGCGGATCCCATGGGTGGTCCTGGTCGTCCCCCCGCTCGTCGTCGTACCGGCGCAAGCGGTAGCGTACGAACTGAGCGCCGGTGTGAGCCTCGGGTGGCTCCAGGCCGGTACCATTCCGCGCCTCGCGGTGGGACCGCACGCGGGCATATCGTGGCCCATCCAGCGAGACCTCCTGTTCACGGTGCACGACCTGTGCACGATCCTACCCCCGACCCAGGAGGACGGGCCCGGGGTCTACAACCAGACCTCGGTTGACATCGGGTACGCGTGGAAGGACGGCAACGTCAGCGCGGGGCCGTCTGTCGCGTTCTACGTCATGCCGGCGTGCGGCGTCACCTTGTGCGGCCGCGTCGGTGGCTTGGCCGTAGGCGGCCACGCGCAGACCAACGCGTACGTCGCCGGACCGCTGGGGGTGTCGGTGAGCGTCAACGTGGATTGGGTCGGTCGGGGCAGCCTGGTGCTCCCGGGCCATGTGTCCGTCGTCGTTGTTGCTGGTCCTGTGCTTCGATGGAGTGAGAAATGAACGTGAGAAAAGTTCTATTATTGATCTTGGTCATCGCGGCTTGGGCGCTGGCGGCGTGCAACTGGACGATAGGAGACTGCTATCCTGTCGGGGAAAGAACTTCGGGCGCAGGTGCCGGTCCAGGCTCGGAGCCCCGCCCCATCTACACCTCCGCCGCATCCGGTGACTTCGGGGCCGACCCGCAGGGTGGCGGCGAGCGCAAGATCGCGTGCAACGAGTGGGAACTCGAAGACGAAGAGGAGAGACCGAGCGACAGCGACAGCGCGGAGAGGCCGACAGAGAGCCCGACGAGCCCGCCAGACCCGTGCCCCGAAGTCGGCGACACAGCCGGAGACGGAGCGATCGCCTTGAGCTGTAGCGATGCATGCAGTTCGAAGTGCCCGCCGCCTGGAATGGCCCCTTGGGTATACGTAGACTTCGATCCCGGGGACTTCCCGTTTGTTACCACCGTCAATGACCCAGGCACAGGTAAAGTCGGAGGGTGGCAAGAGGCCAGGGCCAACCTGAATTTCAGGAAACTCACTGTCCCGCATCCGGTCGAGAGCTGGAGCTGCCCTCTCACGATCAAAATGCCGATCCGGACTGAGAAGATGGGGCTAATCGATCCGGGCCTTGCAGCCAGCCTCAGTGAAGAGATTGCGGAGGCGGTCGCGAACGTCATGGATTACGACCTCCCGCAGGGGATCTTCTGCAAAGCGTTTGCCAAGAATGCGGACGCGGCGTTCAGGTCCACGTACCCGGGACTCGGAGCCAGGGTGACGAATCCATGAAGATAAATCGCTCCGAGCTGCTCGACGTCGTCTACCGCTTCTACCCGCGGGGCGTGCAGAAAATCATGCGCATCTATGTACCTTCCAACGAACCCGTCTACGACGACACGGAGGAGCACCGCCGCCTGGTGGAAGCCGCAAACCGCGGGCGAGCAGAGTACCCAACCTGGGAGGCCATGATTGACAGACTGGGGGTTCGATACAGCCTTCAGAACGAGTCGCTCAACCTGTTTGCGGGGGGGATCGACCCGGCGTACTCGGCCCGCATCTATCGCCCCCAGGACTCGGGGCCCGTTCCCTCGCTCAGCGACAGGGCTTCGCTCAGCTTCCACGTGAGCCTCCTCGGGCCCTATTATGGAATCCACAGTCGGGGCGAGCCCGACGAGATACCGGCGGCGGTCGCAGAAGAGATCGAGGCCACGTACCCCGGCTACCAGCCGATCCCGCCGGAGCTCGGGAACGAGGTGGTGCCGGATGTGGACATGGATGGCTTGATGATGGGCGAGGCGACGATCTACGTGTGCCTCTTCTCGGTCGTGTGGACTTGGGTGGATCCGTAGCTGTTCCCCTGGGTTCCCCTGGGTGGATGCCGCCCGCGTGGCCGAGCACGCTATTGGATGGACAGAGCAGACACATCGGTTCCAGGATTGCGAGTCTATGAAACACAACGTTGATGAGCTACTCGATATCGTCTATCAATACTATCCCCGTGGGGTCGGGATTATGGATGACGGCGATATCGATGTCCAGCTATGCGCGGAGACCAAGGAGCACGACCGGCTCGTGCGCGCGAGGATCCAGGCATCGAAGGGCGACCGATGGCGCTCCCTGCGGCGTCGCATCCAAGACGGATTCCCTGGTAGGTTCATGAACCATTCGCTGCATCTCCCCGGCGGAGGCTGCGACGCGTGTTACTCTTTTTCGATCGACATGCCGGAGTCCACGGGGCGAACGCTGTGGTTCCATGTGAGCTTTCTGGTTCCTTACTACATCGTCCATAGCTCGCGCACGATCGACATCGTGAAGCAAACGAGGGACTCGTTCTCGGTCAAGTTTCTAGGCCTACATTTCATCGTTCCGCGCAGCCCGTTCGATCCGAGGTTCGTCGCTCGTCCGGACGATGGACAAAAGTTCGCCATCATCGGGAGGGAATATGCCACCTTCGATCTGTTGCCCGATGAGCAGCCATGCGCGGAGTGGATTTCCGGCGACATCGAAGCGACCTTCGGTTGCGAGCGCATGCCGCCGGAGATCGGGACCGTGCTCGTGCCCGATGTGATGCCGGGCCTGCGTCTCCCCGGGGAGGCCAGACTCTACGACTGCCTGTTCACGGACCAGCACAGGTGGGTGGAGCCATCGCCGTCTGATGAGCCGGCACCCGGTGCGCAGATCGAGGCGAGCAACCTGACACAGCCGCTCATCGCGGTGCTCACGGTGCTCACGGCGCTCTACTGCATCTTGTGGCCCCTGATGCCAGAGCGGCAGAGCGGTTCTTGCTACTGCGTGGTGGAGACGGATGGAGTCCTTCGCAAGGACGAGTTGATCGAGGCGCTCGCGAAGATTCGCGTGCTCCTTGAGCCGCCGATGACTCCATGGGGCATCGCTGCCAAGCGCGAGTTCGAAGCTGCCACGCGCGCGCTCGAAGCGCTGGTCGCCTCGTGGGACGGTGACGGCGAGCCGCCGGCCGCCATGGTCGGCTGGGCCATGAGCTTCCTGGCGAGTTGGCCCGTGAACTCGGAGCCCGTGGCTTCGTCGTAGCACGACGGCTGGAAGTTGCCCCGATCAGCAGAAAAGCCGCCGAGATCGCCAAGAGGAGAGCGGGAGGGCCGTCCCGGCATGTCCCCTCCTACTCCCATGGTTTCCTGGCGTCACGGCCGTTCGCTTCGCTGCCTGCCTTCCTGCAATCGTGGTAGCCGTCGTGGAGGTCCGTGCCGTTCTCCCATGACGTGACTTCGGCTATTCAGGAAACCGAAGCGTCTCGACGGCGATGCCGTCCTCCCCCGTGATCACGTCGCCCGACCAGTCCCAGCTCGTGCCACCCGGGCCCGGCAACCCGATCTCCCAGGTGACCCCCTCCAGCGTCAGCTGGTCCTCGTCGAGGGTTGCGATGCCGATCGAGTCGCCGCCGCGCCCGGGGCCGCCGTAGCCGCCGTCGCCTCCGGGGCCGCCGCTGCCCCCCCTGGCAGGACCACATGCCGTCCCCCAAGGCGCCTCCTGGAGCGCCTCGGCCGGCTTTGCCGCCTTCTTCCGGCTCCCCGCCGTCTCCGCCTTGGCCCCCGTCGTTGCTGATGATGAAGCTATCGCGCACCGTCACCTTCGCGTGGAGCGCCACGATCGCGATGCTCGGCTGCGCGTTCCCGCCCCCTCGGCCGCCCCGCCCCCCGCAACCGCCCGCGCCTCCGGAGCCGCCGCCGGCGCCGCCCTTGGTGCCCTTGGTGGCCACGCCGCACACCGCGAGCCCACCGCGACGCCCGCCGCCCCCGCCGCCGCCTTGGCCCGGCATCCCCCGGGCGCCGTCGCCGGCCCCGTCGCCGTGCCATCCGGTCTCGTCGAGCCGCCCGCGGCCCTTCCCCGCAGCGCCGCGGCGCCCCACATGCCGCTTTTCCCGGTGGCGCCGCTGTAACAATCCCCGTCTGCCCGGTCGCCAGATCCTCCAAGCCCTCGTGCTGTGGGTTCGGCTCGGGTACGGGCTCGCCGTCCTCCCCGTCTCCGGCGCCGTCGGCGAGCCCGTCGCCCCCCTTGCCACCGGCGCGCGGGATCCCTCCCTCGCAGGAGTTCACCGCCCGAACCCCACCCGGGACCGTCGCCGCGGAGCACGCGTCTCCCCCAACCTGCCCGTCCGGCCCCGACACTGCCCGGCCCGGCGATTTGTCTCCATCGTGGCCCCCCAATCCGTAGTCGGATTCGATCCAGCTTCCGACGATCTCCACCGCGGTGCCCGACCGAACGATCATCCCGACATGCATTTGGCTGCTGAAGAACATGTGATCGATGATCGAGACCCCGTCCGCGGCCCCCGTGTCGCCGGCGTGGGCCGGCTCGACGATGAGCGCGATCTGCCCGACCGAGGGAAGGACTTTGCTCATGCCCTGCGACGGGCGTGGAGTGTCCTTCAGGGGTTCCCAATCGACGACATTGAAGCCTCCGTAGATATCCACCCCGGAGGGGAGCGTGATGGACTCCTCGAAGCCATCGCTGGTGGCGAACACGCGACCGCGCCCGGTGCGCGCAAGCTCGATGCCGCGCTGGAGGGAACGAACCGGCCTGTCCTTCGTGCCGGGGTTCGCGTCGTCACCGCCGAAAAACGGATGGTTGACGAACACGCCGCAGCCGTCGACCAGCTGACCCTTCGCAAGCTGCTGCAGGCAGACGGACTCGGGGACCGGATCGCCTCCACACGTCGAGGGTCCGTCGCACGGCGGCGCACCCTTCGGGTCGTCCACCCCCGGTGCGGTCCCGCAGCCGGCCGAGGCGAGCGGCAGAGCAACGACGATGAGGATCGCGGGATTCAGGTTCATGGGCATCCCTCGATGGCCGCGTGTCGCGCGGCGCGATTCAATGGATCGGCTCGCTCGCCGCCGGGAAGGCATACAGAGGAGCTCGTGGGCCGGGTTTCCCTGTGCCCACCTCGTTCTCCGTGCCGGCGTTCCCCGCGAGGCCACCGTTACCGGGGTCTCCGGGGACAATGGTGGTCCCGGGGTCGAACGGCGAAGTTGGGCACCACGTAGGCGATGCCGACGGACGCGCCGCCCAGCCCGCCGCCGGCATCGCCTCCGCGACCGCCGTGACCTCCCGCGCCGCCCTTGCATGCACTCCACATTGCATCAACAAAACCCACGCCTCCGTGAGCGCCCAGCTGACCAGCGCCGCCCGGTTGGCCCGTTCCGCCGACCCCGCCCTGGCCGCCATCGCCGGTGAACACGTCGGTGTTGGCGACGGTCAGGTCCGTGCCCTCCAGCGCGACGATACCGATGCTCGCGCCGCCATAGCCGCCGCCCCAGCCTCCCTTGCCGCCGCAACCCCCGCTTCCCCCCGAGCCGCCGGCCGCACCACTTTGGGGTCGGCTTGTCGGACACGCAAACATCTCCCCGCGCGACTTGCTGCCGCCACCACCGCCGCCGCCATAGCCGACGCCGCCCTTCGTCCCGTCCTTACCACGGACACCGATCCATCCATCGTCGCGGAGGAAGCCTGGACCCAAGGCGCCATCCGCACGACCACCGTCGGCGCCGTCTGCGCCATCGCCAGGGTCGGTGCATCGCGTTTGATCCGCGCCGAGCCCCGCGTGGCTGTCGCGCTTGGGATCCTCCGCGAGCGCCGGCTGTCCCGGTGCGCCATCGCCGCCGGCGTCGAGTCCGCCGTCACCGCCGTAGCCGCCCGTCGACTCGATGCCGTCGCCGCACACGGTGACCACCGGAAGGGCGCCCACGGCGGCGTCCACAGTACAGGCGTTCGCGCCGTTGTTACCTACGACGCCGTCCGTCGCCCGCTCGGTGTCCGCGTCCTCTCCCGGCTCCCCGTCCTTGCCGTCGCCGGCAACGATCACGCTGTCCTGCACGCTCGCCGTGGCTCCCGTGCTCAAGATGACCGCGATCGACGACTTTCCATCCGGCGCCGATGCGTCCGCCGCCCGCGCCGCGCACGCGGTCCTGGCCTGGGCCGCGCAGGTGTACGAGCTCGCGACGAGAGCGGGTGTACGTGGCTAGCTTCGCGGGTTTCCTGCTGCCTTCCACGTCGGTGTGGAGGCCTGCGCCGGCCGCGAGGGCCGGTCGTGGAAGGCGGCTCCTCGCGATCACAGCGGCCGCTTTCAAGGCGTGAAAGCGGTCGCTCGAAATCCGAGCGGGCCTTTTCAAGGCTCGGGGCAGGGTTCCGAGGATCCCAGCAGCCGCCTTCAAGCCTTGAAAGCAGCCACTCGCGCGCCGAGTCGGCCTTTCAAGCGTTGAAATCGCCGACTCGACCTCCGAGTCGCCGTCGCAACGCTTGCAGCAAGCGTTGCGAGGGCCGGATCGCTGGAATCAGGCGTCGGGCTGGGCCGCCGGCGTCCCAGGCGCGGTGGCGCCGCCGGGGGGGGCGGCCCCGGGTTCGGCGGGCAGCTCGTCCGACACGCCGCTCACGCGGTGGACCTCGGCAAGGTCGTCGAAGATCAGCGGGAGCAGCTCGGGCTTGCCCAGGTGGGCGAGCAGCCCCCGGACCAGCAGCTTGTTGGCGTCGTAGACCGCGAGCCACGCCCTGCGGGCGGCGCCGACCTCGGGGCCGACCTCGAGCTTCTCGACCCGGGAAGCCCGCTGCTGCTTCTCGAGACGCGAGAGCTTCTCGTGCACCTCGCCGATCTCCTCGAGCCACATCTCCGCCCCGCGGATCTTCGCCTTCTGTCGCGCGAGCTCCTCCACGATGTGCCCGACGCCGGCGGTGAGCTTGGTGAGCCGGCGGCGCGCGAGGACGCTCGGCACCTCGCCGCGGAAGAACAGCTTCGGGTCGACGGGGCGGCCCTTCAGCGAGTCGAGGTAGGACGCGAAGCGCGTCACCACGTCGCGCGCCTCCGCGAGGACAGCGGCAGAGTCGAGCTCAGGCGCCGGCTTCGGCTGCCGGTCGAGCACGTCCGCCATCGCCTGATCGGCGAGGAGCTGCTTGTCGACGGCGAACTCGATCACACCGTCAAGCGCGGCGATCTTGCCCATCAACACCGAAGCCATCTGCTCACGCGCGAACTTCCCGTACGCCTTGGTCTCGAACGGATCGATGTAGGGGTCTGCCATGAGTACCTCCAGAGGTAGGGTGAAGCGGCTCAGGGTCGCACAGCGCCGGCGAAGGGCGCAACGGCCGCGCAGGGGACCTCGGGCCCGAAATTTGGCCCGCCCTCTCCAGGCGTGCGAACCGGGGGATCGGAGACCTCTGCAAGGATGACCAGCCCTCGCTCCCACGCCGAGCTCGTCACGCTGCGTAAGCTCGCGCAGGACCTCGCCGCCCAGCGCAAGGAGCGCCTGTCGAGCGTGCACCTCCTCGCGGCCATCGCCCTGAGCGGAGGCCCCGCAGCGGACCTGCTCCACGATCGGCGGCTCGACGACGAGGCCCTGCTCAAGGCGACCCGCTCGGTCGACGACGAGGGGCCCGACCCGATCGGCCGGGCGATGGGGGGCGCGCGCGACGTCGCGAAGCGCGCGACGGCGAAGGAGCCCGCGGCGCTCCACCTGCTGCTCGCGCTGCTGTCCGACCGCAGCTCGGCCGCCCACCGGGCGCTCACGCAGTCGGGGGTCGACCTCGCGCGGCTGCGGACCTCCGCGCTCCAGATCGCGCTCGGCGTCGTGCAGGCGCGGCGGACCCCCGCGCGGGGGTTCCACGACGGCGGCGCGCCGGAGAAGCCGGCCGCGCCGGCCAAGGCGTCGCCGGCGCGCCGCGCCCGCGGCGAGGGCGATGGGCCGGAGCGCACGTCGCGCATGCCGGCCGAGCCGCGGCCGGCCAGGGGCGCCGGCGTCGCCGTGCCGGAGCTGCGGCCGTCGAAGCTCGCCGGCGTCGCCGTGCCGGAGCTGCGGCCGTCGAAGGGCGCCGCCGCGCCGGAGCCGCGGTCGTCGAAGGGCGCCGGCCCGGGCGTCACCGTGCCGCTGTTCCCGCCGCCGCGCCCCCGGCCCATCGCGGCCCCGGGCGCAGGCGAGGCGCCCCTCCCCGCCGAGCCGGCCGCGGCCCTCGCGCCCGCGCCCCGGCGCTCGCTCCTGGCGGACGACGCGCTGGCCTCGCCCGCCGTCCCGGCCGCCTCGCCCGCGGGGCGGCCGATCGCGGCGCTCTCGGCCGCCGCGAGCGCCGTCGCGGCGCGCTTCACCCTCGACCGCGGGCGCTTTCCGGCCCTCACCTCGCTCGGCCACAACCTCGCGCTCGCGGCGGCGCAGGGGGAGCTCGAGCCGATCGTCGGGCGCGAGCGCGAGATCGAGCAGGCGCTCGACGTGCTGGCCAAGCGCAACGCCAACAACCCCTGCCTCCTCGGCCCGGCGGGCGTGGGGAAGACCTCGGTGGCGCGCGGCATCGCGCACCGGCTCGCGTTCGAGGAGCGGGAGCCGCGCATCGTCGTCGAGCTCGTGCCCTCGGAGCTGCTCGCCGGCACGGGCGCGCGCGGCGCGCTGAGCGAGCGCCTGTCCACGCTGCGGGCGGAGCTCCGCGAGGCGGGCGGGCGGGTGATCCTGTTCATCGACGGCATGTCGGAGCTCTTCGGCAGCGGCGCGCTCGACGAGGCGATGGCCGAGCTCAAGCTCGCGCTCGCCCGCGGCGAGCTCACGCTGATCGGCACCGCCACGCCCGAGGAGTACCGGAAGAGCATCGAGGTCGACCCGGCGCTCGCGCGGCGCTTCACGATCGTCGAGATCGACGAGCCCGAGGAGGACGAGGCGTTCCTGCTGCTCCAGAGCGTCGCGGTCGGGCTCGGCGCGCACCACGGGCTCGCGTTCACCGACGAGGCGCTGGCCTCGGCCGTCGCCTGGTCGGTGCGCTACCTGCCGGGGCGCGCGCTGCCCGACAAGGCGCTCTCGATCCTCGACCTCGCGGGCGCGCGCACCCGCCGGCGCGCGCGAGCGCCCGCGAGCGCCCGCGCCCAGCTCCGCGAGCCCGCGCGGCAGGTGGGGCCCGCCGAGGTCGCCGAGGTGGTCGCCGAGCTCGCCGATCTCCCGGTCGAGCGGCTGCTCGAGACCGACCGCGAGCGGATGCTCTCGCTGGAGACGCTGCTCGCCGACCGGGTCGTGGGCCACGGCGAGGTGCTCGCGCGCATCGCCCGGGTGCTGCGCCGGAACGCGGCCGGCCTGCGCGCGCGCCGCCCGATCGGGTCGTTCCTCCTGCTCGGCCCGACCGGCGTGGGCAAGACGGAGACGGCGAAGGCGATCGCCGAGGCGCTGTTCCACTCGCCGGACGCCATGACGCGGCTGGATTTCTCGGAGTACGCCGAGTCGCACGCGGTCGCGCGCCTGGTCGGCGCGCCGCCGGGCTACGTCGGCCACGAGGCGGGCGGCCAGCTCACCGAGGCGGTGCGGCGGCGGCCCTACCAGGTGGTGCTGCTCGACGAGATCGAGAAGGCGCACCGCGACGTGCTCGAGGCGTTCCTTCAGGTCTTCGACGAGGGCCGCCTGACCGACGGCCGCGGCCGGCGGGTCGACTTCACGAACACGGTCCTCGTGATGACCTCGAACCTCGGCGCGGCGGAGGCCGGCGCGCTCCGATCCGAGCGCTCCGTCGGCTTCGCGCGCGCCTCCGCGGCCGTGACGCCCGAGCGCCTCGGCGAGGCGATGCTCTCCGCGGCCCGCGCCACGCTCCCGCCCGAGCTCTACAACCGCATCGACGAGGTCCTCAGCTTCGCGCCGCTCACGCGGGCGGACGTCGCCGAGATCACGCGCCGCCTGCTGGGCGGCCTCGAGCGCGAGCTCGAGGCGCGCGGCGTGGAGCTCGAGGTCGAGCCGGAGGCGATCGACGCGCTGCTCGACGCCGGCGGGTTCGATCCCGAGCTCGGCGCCCGGCCGATGAAGCGCACGATCGGGCGGCTCATCGAGGCGCCGCTCGCGGAGCTGATCCTGCGCGGCCAGCTGGAGGAGGGGTCCGCGGCGCTCGTCGGCGTCGAGCAGGGCGAGGTCGTTGTGGACGCGATCGCGCGGGCCGGCGAGCGGCGTTATGCCGCGTGCTCCAGCTGAAGGGCCCGCCGGCTACGGCGGCCCCGCCTCGATCGCCCGCCTGTACCGCTCGCGCCGGTGCGGCTCGCGCAGGATCTCGTAGGCCTCGTCGAGCACCTCGATGACCAGCCGCACGTCGTCGAGCAGGTCCACGGTCGCGGCCGTGAGCAGGGTGGACGGCTCGAACGCCTTCCTGAGCGCGAGGTACGCGCGGCGGATCTCGTAGTTCGTCGCGTCGCGCGCGATGCCCAGGATCGAGAAATAGTCGCCGTCCTCGACCAGCGCGAGCCGCGCCCGGACGCGCTGCCGGATCGCCTCCTCGTCGAGCGGATCCTCGACCGGCGGGGGCGGCGCCTCGGTGATCGACGGCGGGATGAGGACGTCGAGCACCTCCAGGCAGACGAGCGCGTAGACGACGCTCGCGTTCTCGGGCTCCGCCGCGCCCACGAGCTCGCCGACGCTCCTGCCGCGCGCGGTGCGCACGAGCTCCTCCTCCTCGCGCCGGAGCGCGCACTCGCCGAGCAGGTTGCGCCGGACCCCGTCGTCGAGGCGCGCGCCGGGGCCGCCGAGGCGGCGCAGGGCGACCTCGGGGGCGATCACACGGCGGATCGTCTCGACGAAGACCTCGGCGCCGGTCGCGCCGCCGAAGACGTTCGGCTCGGCCTTGAGGCGGCCCGGGGGCTCGGCCTCCAGATCGCACGTGCCGGCCTCGATGAGCACGACGTGGCCGATGACCCACTCGGCGTGCGCGCGCAGGACCGGCCAGAGGTCGTCCTGGCCGAGGTGGCCGTGCGCGATGAGCGCCGCGCCGGCGTGCCGGCCCGACGCGGGGAGCTTGCCCGCGAGCCGCGTCGCGACCTCGCGCTCCATGTCGCCCCGCCCGACGAGGAAGGCGAGCAGCGTCTCGTCCGGGATGCTCGAGCCGGCCGTGACGAGATCGCCCTCGTGCAGGACGATGCGCCGCGCGCCCTCCTCGGTCGTGATCGCGAGAGCGCCGGAAGAGCGGCTGCCCACCGCGCGGGCGAGCGCGCGCGGCGCGTCGCCCGGGCCGAGCACCGTGGTCGAGGAGGCGCCGCTGGAGATCGGCGCCTCGTCGTCGAGCTGCGGCAGCGGAGCGTGACCGAGCGCGCCCGTGCTGACCGTGGCGGGCGCGGAGGGCACCGCCGGCATGGGAGGCATGGGCGGCGCGGGCCCACGGAAGGCTGCGCCGGAGATCGCCATGGACGACGGCGCAGACAGCGGCATGCGGCCGAACGAGCCCGGCGCGGCGGGCGAGATCGGCGGGAGGAAACCGCGCCCGGGCGTCCCCGCGCCCACCGTGGCAGGCCCGCCGGCGGGCACCGGGGCGCGCCCCGCGGCGGCGGAGCGGACCGGCGCGGGCCCAGGCGGCAGCGGCTCGGGCTCGGCCCCGCCGCCCCCCGGCGGCAGCAGCGCGGTCCTCACCTCGACCGAGGGCGGCGACACGAACGCGACGCCCGGCGCGGGCTGCGGAGGCGGCGGAAAGCCGGGCGCGCGCGGGTCGCGGGCGCCGCGCGACCGGGTCGGCGGCGGCTCGGTGTAGCGCTGGCGGCGGCTCGGCTCGATCCGACCGGACGGGGCGCGCACCCAGTCGAGGTCCTCGCCGCGCGCGGGGCCCGGCGGCGCGCGGTCCCACGCGGGCTCCTCGCGCGGCGCGGGGGAGGGCGACCGCTCCCACGCGGCCTCGACGCGCGGCGGCGGCGACCCGAAGCCGGGGGGCCGGCCCGCGTCGCGCGGGGTCTGCGGCGCGGCGTCGCGCCCGCCGCTCCGACGCGCGGAGGCGCCCTGATCGCGCTCCTCCCTGCCGAGCAGGTGCCCCTCCCGGTCGATCGAGAACGCCGCGAGCTCGGGCCCGGCGCGCTTCGTCGCGTACGCCGCGTCGAGCGACGGATCGGCGTGGAGCTCGTCGTCGTGCTCGTCCTCGCCCGGCTCGGCGAGCTCGGCGAGGAGGTCGCCGGGCCCGGTGTTCTCGGCGCGCGTGGCCGACGGGTGCGGAGCGGCCGCGGCGCCGTACGGGTCGGAGCTGCCCCTCCGCTGCGAGCCCGAGCCGGCGGGCAGCGGCGCCTGGCCCGCGCTCGCGCCGGTGCGCGGCTCGTCCTCCTCCGGATCGAGCGGCTCGTCGAGGGCCGAGAGCAGCTCCGGCGACAGCATCAGGTCGACGTCCTCCTCGGCCGCCGGGATGCTCGACGGGCGCGCCTTCGCCGTGACCCGCTGCTCGGCGGCGACGAGGATCTCCTCGAGCTCCGGGCTGATCCGCGCCGGCAGGAGCCGCGGACCGACCTCCGCGCCGTCCTCCGGCGGCGGCAGCACCGAGCCGACGTCGAGCCGGTCGAGATCGCTGGAGAAGTCCGGGTTCGACGGGACCTCGTCGTCGAATGGGCCCGGGTAGTCCGCCGCCGCGGCGGCATGCTCCCCGCGGAAGCGCCCCGGCTCCGCGACCGCGCTCACGTGCGCGGCGAGCTCGGCGATGTCGACCGGGCGCTCGAAGACCTGCCCGAACAGCTGCGGATCGAGCTCCGCCGAGCGGACCGGATCGCCCACGAGGAGCACGGACGCAGCGACGCCGCCCGCCCGGAGGTAGAGCCGCTCGAGCGCCTCGATGGTGCCGGGCTCGTCGATATCGACGATCACCACGCGCGGCGCGTCGCGCGCGAGGCGCGCCTCGAGCTCGTCGATCGGCGCCGCGATCACCTCGAAGCCCCGGCCCCGCAGCGCCGCGCCGATCGCCGCGCCCTCCGCCGAGCCGTCGGCCACGAGGATGGTGCCCGCGCGCAGGCGCGCCTGCACGGCTTCGTGGTCGTCGCGGAGCTCGGACACGGCGGTCATCTCGTGGCGGCGGCCCAGCGGAGCAGCACTCAGGCCCCCGGTTCGCCTGGACTGTCAACGGTCGCAGGCGGGCTGTCAAACGTGTTCGCGGCCCCTCGGGTGTTCCCGCCGCAGGGCGCGCCCGGCGCCGCCGCGCCGCGAGCGCCTGGCCGCGGCTGCGGCCCCGCAGCGCGCGCCGCGTGGTAGACCTCGGCACATGGTGCTCGGCGCTTCCCACAACGAGATCGCCCTGGCGGCCTTCCTGCTCATCGTGGTGCTGCTCGCCGCGAAGATCGGCCGCATCGGCGAGGCCATCGGCGGGCTGTTCGAGCGGAACGCGCCCGCGGGGGACGGAGGCGCGCCCGAGGACAGCGCGGAGCCGCAGGAAGAGCGCCAGGAAAGCTGAGCGCGCCCCCTCGCCGGCGGCCCCGCCCGCGCTTGCGTTCTGTTTTGTTGGAATTCATAGTTTTTCGATGGCTGTGCACGAGCCGGCTCCACCGCGGCCGCCGCGGCGCGCGGAGATCGCGGCGCGGATCCCGCGCGGGTACTCCCCGGCGCTCCACCTCGCGGCCCCCACGGCGCTCGGCGCCCTCGTGCTCGCGGCGGCGGTGGGGCTCGTCGACGCGGTCGAGGCGGTCGAGCTCCTCGCGGTTCCGGCGACGCTGCTGCTCGCCTTCGCCTTCGAGTGGTGGGCGCACAGGTCGGTGCTGCACCGGCGGGCGCCGCTGCTCGGCGGGCTGTGCGAGCGGCACGAGCGCGAGCACCACCTCGCCTTCACCGCCGACGACATGGCGCTGCGGAGCGCCCGCGAGCTCTGGCTCGTGCTGATGCCGCCCTACTCGGCGCTCCTGGTCCTCGCCCTGCTGCTGCCGCTCGCCGCGGGGGCGGGCCTCGTGTTCTCGCGGGACGCGGCGCTGCTCGGGCTCGCGACGGCGATGGCGTTCTTCGTCAGCTACGAGTGGATGCACCTCGCGTATCACCTGCCGCCGGACAGCCCGGTGTACCGCGTCCCGGGGCTCGCGCGGCTCCGCGAGCACCACCGGCGGCACCACGACCCGCGGCTCATGAAGCGCTGGAATTTCAACGTGACCGTGCCCGTGTTCGACGTCGTCCGCGGGACGCGCTGGTCGCCGCGGCGGCGCAGCGGAGCGTAGCCGCCGCGCGCCGGGGCGCCCGCGGTGCCCGTGTGCTAACGGGTCGCGCGTGCAGACGCGGACCAGAGACGGCCTCGTCCTCCTGCTCGCCGGGGTCCTGCTCGGCGGCGGGCTCGCCTGGCTCGTCGGCCGGCGGCAGGAGAGCCCCCCCGCCGCGCCCCGCGCGCTCGACGCCGTGCCGGCGGGCGCGCTGCTCGTGGCGACGCTCGATCTGCCGGCGCTGCGCGCCTCGCCCGCGTTCGCCTCGTTCCTGCGCGAGGAGCGCGAGATCCCGGGGCTCGGCAGGGTGCGCGACGTGTGCGGCTTCGACCCGATGGCCGGGCTCACCGAGGTCGCCATCGCCATCCCGGCAGCGGGCGATCCCGGCGACTTCGGGCTCGTCGCGGCCGGCGCCGTTCAGGACGAGGCGCTGCTCGCGTGCGCCTCGAAGGTGATCGATGCCCGCGGCGGGCGGCCCGTCGTCGCCGCGCTCGGCAGCTTCCGCGCGGTGCGGGACGCGAGCGCCGAGGGCCGCGGCGAGATCGCGGTGCGCCCCGGCGGGCCGATCCTGCTCGGCGGCGGCGCGTACCTGCGCGCCATGGTCGACGCGGCCGACGGGCGCGCGGCGACCGTCGGCGCGAGCGCCGCGCACGACGCCATCGCCCGCGCGGTGGGCGAGGGCGCGGCGCGCGTCACCGTGGTCCTCACGCCCGAGCAGCGCGCCGAGCTCGGGCGCGAGCTCGCGCTGAGCGGCGCCGGCAGGTCGCCCGCGGCGTCGATCGTCTCCGGCGGCGCCGCCGTCGCGCTCGGCCCCGAGATCGCCGTCCACGCCGCCGTCCTCTGCGACGCCGAGGCCCCCTGCGCCGAGCTCGGCGCACAGCTGAGCGCCGCCCGCGACGCGCGCGCGGAGGACCTCGCGACGCGGCTCATCGGCCTCGGGGGCGTGCTCGAGCGCATCGCGATCGCCGCCGAGGGCAAGGCGCTCCACGCCCGCGTCAGGCTGTCGGCCGAGGAGGCCGGCGCCCTCGTCGACCGGCTCGCCTCGCTGCGCGGCCTGCGCCAGCCGTCGCTCTCGCCAAGAGAGCCGCCTGCGCCCGCGCCGCAGCCGCCCGCGCTCGAGGGCACCGCGCCGCCGCGCGGAGACGCCGCCGCGCCGCCGCCGGACGCGGTCATCACGCCGCGGCAGCGGACGAGGCCGGGCGACGGCGGCGCGCGGTAGCGCCGGCGGCGCGCGAGCAGGTACACCCGGGTCGCAGCGCAGCGACGACCGCGCCGCGCCGCGGCGGAGCGATTCCGTGGTCCGCCTGACGAGCGAGCCGTTCCGTCGGCGGAGCCGCGCGGCGCCGCCGAACGCGGGCCCCACGCCCTGTCCCGAACTCCTGTACGCTGAGCGTTGCCTTCGGACGGGATCGGCGCTCCGGTCCATCCCGCCGCGCAGCAGGTGGGTGGGGGCTTATCGCATGCAGCTGGTCGGGATCTCCGCCTCGGTGGTCGTCGGGACCCTCCTTGTGATCGCCCTCTGGGCGGTCCGCCGGCGGCTCCTCGCCCGCGAGCGCGAGCTCGATCGCAAGGCCGAGGAGCTCGCGGTGAGCCGCGCCGCTTCGCTGCGGCTCGACGAGGAGCTCGTCGAGGCGCGGCGGGCCGAGGAGGAGGCGCGCAGGGCGCGGGCCGAGGCCGAGGCGGCGAGCCGGGCGAAGAGCGCGTTCCTCGCCAACATGAGCCACGAGCTCAGGACGCCGCTCAACTCGATCCTCGGCTTCGCGCAGCTCATGGAGCGCGACCTCTCGCTCGGCGACCGGCACCGCGAGAACCTCGCGGTCATCTGCAAGAGCGGCGAGCACCTGCTCGGCCTCGTGAACGACATCCTCGAGATGGCGAAGATCGAGGCCGGCCGGATGACGCTCGCCGACGCCGACTTCGACCTCCACGCCATGCTCTCGGGGCTCTCCGAGATGTTCGCTGTCGAGGCGCAGAAGCGAGGGCTCACGCTCACCGTGGAGCGCGAGCAGGACGTGCCGCAGCACGTCCACGGCGACGAGGGGAAGCTCCGGCAGGTGCTCATCAACCTGCTCGGCAACGCGCTCAAGTTCACGCCCCGGGGCGCGGTGACGCTGCGCGTGTGGGCGCGGCGCGGGACCGGCGCGCCCGACGGCGCGGCGGCGGCGCGGACGCGGGTGTCGTTCGAGGTGATCGACACCGGCCGGGGCATGGCCAGGGAGGAGATCGAGGAGCTCTTCGAGGCGTTCGCGCAGACGGCGGCCGGGCGGCGGTCCGGCGAGGGCACCGGCCTCGGCCTGCACATCAGCCGGCGCATCGTGCGGATGATGGGGGGCGACATGCAGGTCGAGAGCCAGCTCGGCCGCGGGACGACGCTCCGCTTCGACGTGCGCCTCACGCTGGCCGACGAAGGCGACGCGCCATCCGGCGGCGGGGCGCGCCGTCCGCCGACGCGGCGGGTCGTCGGGCTCTCGCCGGGCCAGCCGAGGTACCGCGTGCTCGTGGTCGACGACCGGTGGGACGTGCGCCACTGCCTGCTGAAGCTGCTCGACTCGGTGGGCGTCGAGGTGCGCAGCGCGACAAACGGGCTCGGCGCCGTGGCCCAGTGGGAGACGTGGGCGCCGCACCTCGTCCTGCTCGACCTCCGCATGCCGCTGCTCGACGGCTACGAGGCGGCGACCCGCATCAAGTCGAGCCCGCGGGGGCGGGAGACGGTCGTGGTCGCGATGACCGCGAGCGCGTTCGAGCAGAACCGGTCGCTCGCGACGGAGGCCGGGTGCGACGATTTCGTGAGCAAGCCGTTCCGCGACGCGGACATCTTCGACCTCCTGACGAAGCACCTCGGGGCCCGCTTCGACCACGAGGATCGCCCCGCGGAGCGGCGGCCCGCGCCCGCGGCGCCGGCGGTCGACCTCGCGCGCGCGGCGGCCGGGCTGCCCGCGTCGCTGCGCAAGGACCTCCGGCGGGCGGCGACGCGGCTCGACGCCAAGGCCGTCCAGGCGGCCATCGACCGGTTCCGGCCGGAGGACGCGGAGCTCGCGGGGGCGGTGGCCGAGCTCGCGCGAGGGTATCGCTTCGACAGCATCTTGGCGCTATCGAGCGCTGACGAGGAGGAGCCGTCATGACGGACACCGACGCAAAGCCCGCACCTCGCGGGACGGCCCCGGGCGCGCGGCCGGAGCGCCCCAGGGACGAGCCCGCCAACATCCTGATCGTGGACGACATGCCGGCGAACCTGTCGCTCCTGACCTCGATGCTGACGGCGCAGGGGTACGAGGTGCGGGCGGCGATCAGCGGCGCGATGGCGCTGATGTCGGCGGCGGCGGCGCCGCCGGACCTCATCCTGCTCGACGTGAGCATGCCCCACATGGACGGCTACGAGGTGTGCCGGCGGCTGAAGGGGGACGCTCGGACGGCGGACATCCCGGTCATCTTCCTGAGCGCGATGACCGGCATCGGCGACAAGGTGATGGCGTTCGACGCGGGCGGCGTCGATTACGTGACGAAGCCGTTCGAGCTGCGCGAGGTGCTGGCGCGGGTGGCGACGCAGCTGCTCCTGCACCGGCAGCGCCGGGAGCTCGATCGGCAGCGCAAGGAGCTCGAGGACCGCTACGCGCAGGTCCGCCAGATGCAAGCGGCGCTGCGCGGGTACCTCTCCGACAGGGCGTGGGAGAGCATCGAGGAGAGCGTGTCGTCGAACCGGCCGAGCGCGCCGGCGCGCGAGGTGCTGACGGTGCTGGTCAGCGACATCGAGGAGTTCGTGCGGCTCTCGGAGCAGGAGGAGCCGGGGCCGCTGCTCGCGGATCTCAGCCTGTACATGGCGACGGTGGCGCAGGTCGTCTACGACCACAAGGGCGAGGTCGACAAGTACGTGGGCGACGGCATGCTCGCGTTCTTCCGGAGCGCGCCGGACGCGCTCGCGGCGGCGCAGGGGATCCAGCGGAGCATCGCGGCCTTCAACGAACACCAGCGCTCGCAGGGCCGGCCCGCCTTCCCGACGCGGCTCGGGCTCTCGACAGGGCCAGTCCTCCTGGCGAGCATCGGGTCGAGCGGCAGGCGGGAGTTCACGATCATCGGCGATCGCGTGAACACCGCGTTTCGGATTCAGGCGCACGCGAAGCCCGGTGGCCTGCTGATGGACGAGGCGACGTTCGCCGCGGCCGGGAGCCCGGCAGGGGCGATGCCCGCGCTAGTGCGGATCCGGGGCAAGCAGGGAGAGGAGAAGCTCTATGCCATGGCGCCGGAGGCGATCTTGGTGAGCGCAGACACGGCGCGAACCGACGGCGGCGGGGCCTGAGGGCTCACGCTCGCTGGAGGCAGCGGAGAGGCCGGCTCTTCAAGGGTGCTTCGAGCGTGACCGGGTTGCGCCGCGCCCGCGGGGCCACGCGAGATCGAGCCCGTGGATCGGGTGATCCGTCGAAATCATTCGTTCTTGAACCACGCAAGGCGCTCGTGCAATAGTCGCCGCGGAGGACAGGACGAACATGAAGCTTCGACATTGCATTACCTTGCTGGGCCTGCTCGTGACATCGGGAGTGGGCGCAGCCGCGTGCTCGGATGACGACGGCGACACGACGGGGGCGTCGACCTCGACCGGCACCGGCGCGGGCGGCGGCGGCGGCGGCGCGACCACCGGTACGGGCGGCGACGGCGGCGGCGCGACCACCGGTACGGGCGGCGCGGGCGCGGGCGGCGACGGCGGCGGCGACTCGGCCTGTGCCGATGGGGCGCTGCTCTGCGACGACTTCGAGTCGTACGAGGCCCAGGGCGCGCCCGGCGGCAAGTGGGAAGTCTACACGGCCATGGAGGGCTCCGCCGTCTCGGTCGACACGGCCATGGCGTACAGCGGCACCAAGTCGATCAAGGTGACCACGCCCGAGAGCTCGGGAGACAACAACTACAAGTCCGCCATGATCCAGTTCAAGGACGCGACCGCCTTGCCCGTCGAGGGGAACGTCATCCATGGCCGCATGATGTACTTCCTCGATGCCGCGCCTGACACGGACGTGCACTGGACCATCGCCGACGGCGCGGGCGTCGTTCCGGGCAAGGAGTTCGAGGGGATGCCCTACACCGCCGTGTACCGCTACGGCGGCCAGCATCCGATCGATGGCGGCAGCCAGCTCATGGCGAACTACGATACGCCCGGGCAATGGAGCAGTCCGCCGACGGCGCCGGCGACGGACTGCTGGCATCACGCCGAGGGGAAGGTGCTCCCGGTCGGCCAGTGGACGTGCGTCGAGTTCAGCTTCGACGGACCGAACAACGAGATGCGCTTCTGGCTGAACGGCGCGGAGATCGCCGAGCTCAAGATGTCCGGGACCGGCCAGGGCTGCGCCAACGGGGTGGAGAGCTTCGAGTGGACCGCGCCGGAGTTCACGAGCATCGGCTTCGGCTGGGAGTCCTATCAGGCCGACGAGCCCCGCACGATGTGGATCGATGACGTCGTGATCGGCACCGAGCCCATCGGCTGCCCGCCCGCGCAGTGAGCTCGCGCGGCTGAGCTCGTCAGAGGCGCGGAGGTGGACTCCGCGCCTCGTTCATTTCAGCTCCGGGGCCCGAGCCGGGAGGGGCTCCCCGGGCCTGCGGCCTGCGCGGAGCGTGGGGACGAATCGGGACGGGTGCTCGCGGCGGTGGACGATTGTCGGGCTCTCCGGTTGATCGCTCGCCGGGTCCGCTCTACGAGACGGCGGTGGTTCAACGCCTCACAAACATGGAGGTCTCCGCTGTGATGAAACCGGCCTATCCCCTCTCGCTGCTCGCCTCGTTCGTCCTGGTCGTTGCCGCCTGCGGCGGCGCGCCCGAGCCGGCCCCCGCGGTCCCCGACGTACCCGCCCAGCCGACGCAGCCCGCGCCCGAGACGCCCGCTGCGCCCGCGCCGGCGCCGGAGGCCGCGGCCAGCCCCCCGCAGGGCGACAGCGCCGCGCCCGCGCCCGCGCCGCCCGTGACCGTCGAGGTGCCCATCGAGGCGCGGACCAAGTCGAAGCTGAAGGGCTCCGCGACCTTCACCGAGGTCGAGGGCGGCGTGAAGGTCGCCATCCAGGTCTCGGGCGCTCCCAAGGGCAAGATCGCCGTGCACGTGCACGAGACCGGCGACTGCAGCGCGCCGGACGCGAAGAGCGCGGGCGCGCACTACAACCCCGATAACCACCCGCACGGCCTCCCCGACGCCTCGGCTCGCCACCTCGGCGATCTCGGCAACATCGAGGTCAAGCCCGATGGGACCGGCACCCACGAGATCGTCGCCCACGGCGCCAATCTCAAGCAGGGCGCCCCGAACAGCTTCCTCGGCCGCGCCATCATCGTCCACGAGAAGCAGGACGACGGCAGCCAGCCCGCCGGCAACGCCGGAGGGCGCATCGGCTGCGGCGTCATCGCGCAGAGCAAGTGACGCGGGCCGCCGCGCTGTACCACTGACACGTTGAATCCATCCTCCGGCGGCGCTCCGCGCCTCGGAGCCCCCTCCCCGGCAGCACGGGAGTCGCCCGCTCCCGTGTCACCGAGGAGGAGCGCTGACCAAGTTCCCTTGCTCCCGCGGGGCCGAGCCGGGAGCCGGGAGGCTCCTGCCGCTCATGAGCAGCACGGCGACGATCACCGCCGCCACCGCCGCCAGGACGAAGGGCGCCCGGGGAGGCGAGCGCAGCCGCCGCTCCCACGACACCAAGGAGTCCCTGTCGGGCAAGTCCGGGTCGGCGAGCGCCCTCTCGGAGGCCTCCTCGACCCGCGGCCCCGCCGGCGCGGTGCCCCCCTCCCCCCGCGCCACGGGACCGGCCTCCGCCGGCACGCACGGCCTGTCCCGCACGGTGACGGCCTCGCTCGGCTCCCCAGGACCGACCTCCGCGCCTGGAGCCGAGGGCGGCGGAGCCGGGGGAGACGGCCCCTCCGTTCGCAGCGCGAACGCCACGCCGCCCGGCGACGGACCGGAGCCCGTGGCCACGGAGATCGGGCCGCGCTCCCCCGCGTCGATGCCGTCCACGCCGGCGTGCGCGCCGGCCAGCGAGTCGCGCAGGCCCCCGCGGAGCACGCGCTCGATGCGCTCGACGAGCGGCTGGGCAGCGGGCGGCGCGAACGGGCGGAGCGCCAGCACGAGCTCCGCCAGGTCGGGCCAGCGCCTGTCGCGGTCCCTCTCGAGACACCGCATGATGATCGGATCGATCTCCGGCGTGAGCCCGCGGCGGACCTTCGACGGCAGCGGCGGCACGAACTGGCCGCCGAGCACGAGCGAGACCGTCTGGACCGAGCGGGCGTGCATCGGATACCGGCCCGTGAGCAGGACGTAAAGCAGCGAGCCGACCGCCCAGATGTCCGCGCGCGCGTCGACGTCGCGCTGCCCGCGCATCTGCTCGGGAGGCATGTAGTGCGGCGTCCCGAGCATCTGGCCCGTGCTCGTCCGCATCTCGGCGACCCCCAGCGACGCCGCCTCCGATACCTTGGAGATCCCGAAGTCGAGCACCTTGATGCACGGCATGCCCTCGCGGGTGTGCGTCAAGAAGAGGTTGGCCGGCTTCACGTCGCGGTGCACGAGCCCCATCGCGTGGGCCTCCGCGAGCGCGTCGCAGGCCTGGATCACGTAGAGCGTCGCCTCCTCGATCGGCAGCGGGCCCCGCTTCTTGCGGAGGACCCGGAGATCGCGGCCGTCGAGGAACTCCATCACCAGGAAGGGCAGCCCGCTCTCGAGCCGCCCGACGTCGTGCACCTTGACCGCATGCTCGCTCTTGAGCCGCGCCGCGATCCGCGCCTCCCGGAGGAAACGCCCGCACATCTCCGGGTCGGCGGCGGTGGCCGGCAACAGCAGCTTGATCGCCCGGAGCTCACCGAGCTCCATGTGGGTCGCGGCGACCACCGCGCCCATCGCCCCCTTGTCGAGCAGGCGATCCACGCGGTACTTGCCAGCGATCAGGGTGCCGACCTCCAGCCCTTGGATCTCTTCCAGGCCGCGCATGTCCAAAGCCTCCGACCGAGAGCGCCGCGCCGCAATGCCCACCCTATCGCAATGGCCGGCTCAGCCGCCTCTCTGCACCCCGCTCGCCTTCTTGATCTCAACCGTCCGCCGCGCGCCGCCCGACTCGATCGTGAGCTCGACCGCGGCGTTCTCCTGCGCGTTCAGCAGCCCATAACGCAACGCGTCAAAGTTGGCGAGCGGCCGGCCGTTGACGGCCACCACCACGTCGCCGACGCGGACGCCGGCGGAGGCGGCGGGGCTGCTGTCGTCCACGGCCACCACCACGGCGTCGCCGCTCGTCTTCAGCTCGCCTTCGAGCAGGGGGAAGATGGGCGCCGCCGTCAGCCCGAACGCGCTCACGGTGCGCCGGTAGCTCTGCACGGCCGCGTCGAAGCTCTCCTTGCGCATGCGGTAGCGCGCGACGGCCATCACGGCGCCGTCGCGCTCCTGGAAGCGCGCGTCGACGCGCTCGGGGGTGGCGAACGCGCCGACTTGCTTCAGGTACCGGCTCGCCTCGGCCTCCGCCATGCCGGCCCGCCGCGCGCCGCCGCCGCGCGCCTGGAGGAAGCCATACGCCTGCGACCCCGCGAGCGCGGGCACGACGTTGCTCGCGAGCCGCGAGATCGCGTCGGCGCGCGCGGCCGACAGCGCCGCCTCGCGGGTCTCGCCGGTGCCCTCGCCGACCACGAAGATCGCGTCGCCCTCGGCGGCGAACGGCTGCTGCATCCAGGGAGGCATCTCGTCGGCCGGCGGCGCCGCGCGCCACCCCGCGCTCGCCGCGGGCGCCGCGCGCCACCCCGCGCTCGCCGCGGGCGCCGTGGCCGCCCCGGCGGCGGGGCGCGGGCGGCCCCAGCCGAGGTACGCGAAGCCCACGCTGAGGATCAGCAGCGCCGCCGCCGCCCCGACCGCCGCGAACGCCCACCGCGCGCCGGGGCCGCCGGCCGCGGAGGCGGTCGCGGCCCGCGCACGCCGGCGCGCCGTCGCCACCCCGGACGACGGCGCCCCCGCTGCCCCTGAAGCCAGCCCCCGCGACGCCGGCGCCCCCGCTGCCACCGCTGCCGCCGAAGCCGGCGCGCTCGCCCCCGGCGCCCCCGCTGCCGCTGCCGTCAGCGCCGTCCCCACGGCGGCCGAGCGCATCGTCGCCGCCGCCGGCGCGGGCATCCTGGAGGGCGCGTGCGGCGGCTCCAGCGCGGCGCCTAGCCGCTTCAGCGCCGGCCGGAGCGGCAGGAACGAGAGCGGCGCGTTGCACCGCTTGCACGGCATGTACGGCTCCCGGTCCTCGAGCGCGGCCTGGGCGGCCTCCCTCACGTCGAGCAGCGTCTGCCGGGGCGCATTGCACCGCTCGCAGGCGCCGTCGACGAGCGCCGAGGCCACGACCGCCCGCAGCGGGGGCGCCGCCGAGGCGAGGTGCTCGAGCAGCGCGACAGGACAGCCCTCGATCTGGATCGACGTCACCTCGTCGCCCAGCGCGCGGAGCGACAGCTCGAGCGCCCGCGCCCCCTCGGGCGTCACCCCCGCCCCCCCGGTGAGATCGAGGACCAGATCCCCCTCGATCCCGTCGAGCGCGCGCTTCCACCGGACGTGCGCGTCGAGCTTTCCGCGCACGCGGATGCGCGTCCCGCGCTCGTCCACCGTCTTCTCGATCGCCTCGCGGGTCCCGGCGTCGAGCCGCGCGATCTCGTCGAGCGCGACCCGCACGTCCTCGGGCAGCTGGATCCCCGCGTGGCTGACCGCGAACGCGAAGTAGCTCTCGGCGTCGTCGTCGAACACCGCCGCCCCGCCGCAGCGCGGGCAGGGGCTCGCGGGCGGCTCGTGCGTCCTGACCAGGTGCGCGTCCCTGTCGCAGTCGAACAGCCGATCGAACGTGGCGCCGCAGCGCTCGCACCGGTACGGGCCGTAGAAGGACACGACGCGCCCGTCGCCGAAGAAGCGGCGGATCATGCTGACCTGGTTGACGATCGGCTCGGTACAGCGGCCGATGTAGACCTCGGACGCGTTCAGCGAGACCTCGGCCAGCATCGCCATCCACTCGCGCACGCCGAACGACGTGACCCGCTGCACCCCGCCCAGATCGAAGAGCACGCGGCCCGAGATGCCCCGCGCGACGGCGAGCCCCTGGAGCTCCTCGGTCATCCGCCCCGACAGCGAGACGATCAGCAGGCTGCCCAGCCGGCGCTTTGTCACCGTGAGGGCCCGGGGCCCGTGCGCCCCCTCGGGCTCGGCCCCGGAGACGGCGTCCACGAGCGACGGCGACGGGTGCCTCCGCGAGCGCGGCGGCGGCGAATCCAGGTCCTGCGCGGACCCGAGCCGCGACGCCGCAAAGAGCGGCGCCGACAGCTTCGTGGCGACCCCGCCGGGGCGCTCGGTGCTGAGCGCGCCCTGCGGCGCCGGGGCCACGACGTCCAGCTCGCCCGCGAACGAGTCGTCGTTCTGGATCGACTCCTGCTTCTGGACGATGTGCGAGAGGAGGTCCGCCTCCGAGGAGAGCGCGCCCCGCCACGCCTCCACCCGCTGGCCGAACAGCTCCGCCATGAACGACGATAGGGCCAGCGACGAGGTGGCGAGCCGCTCCTCCCGGGCGAAGGCCTCGAGGTCGATCTGGAGGTCCCGCGCGGTCGCGTACCGCCTCTCCCGGTCCCGCTCCAGGCACTTGAGCACGATCCGCTGGAGCTCCGGCGGGTAGTCGCTGCACACCTGGATCGGCGGCAGCACCGGGTCCTCGACGATCGCCCGCATCAGCTCGAACTCGGTGACGCCGCGCCGGAACAGCCGGCTGCCCGTCGACATCTCGTAGAGCAGGATGCCGACCGAGTAGATGTCGCTCCGGCGATCGAGCTGCTCGCTCGTGCACTGCTCGGGCGACATGTACGGGACCTTGCCCTTGAGCGCGCCGTCGCGCGTCTCGTTGACGCGGTTCGCCGCCTTGGCGATCCCGAAGTCGAGGATCTTCACGGCCCCGTCGTACGTGACGAACACGTTGTGCGGGGACACGTCGCGGTGGACGATGTCGAGCGGCCTGCCGTCGAAGCCGACCTTCTCGTGCGCGTAGTGGAGCCCGGCCGCGACGCCGGCCGCGATGGTGATCGCGTGCTCGAACGGCATCCGCCGGTTCGCCGACCGGAGCGACTTCTTGACCGTCCTGAGGTCCTCGCCGTGGAGGTACTCCATGGCGATCACCGGGACGCCGTCGACCTCCTCGATGTCGTACATCTGGACCAGGTTGGGGTGGTCCAGGGTGGCGGCGATGCGGGCCTCATCGAGGAACATCCGCACGAACTCGGGGCTGTCGATGAGGTGCGGGAGGATCCGCTTGACGACGCAGATCTTCTTCACGCCCGAGATGCCCGCGACGGAGGCCACCCAGATCTCGGCCATCCCGCCCATGCCGATCTTCTTGAGCAGGCGGTACCTGCCGAGCGAGGCGAGGCGGCGCGATCCGGCGCTCAGGGGGCCGGCGGCGTGGCGCTCGGTCATGCGCTCGCCTCCGCCGTGCGGGCCGGCAGCGTCACTTCGGAAGGAGCGCGGCAGGCGATCATGGTGCTCATCGAGGGCCTTCGGCCTGGGACTTCGCGAAGCGGACGGTGCGGCGCTCACCGCGCGACTCGATCTGGAGGGCCATCGTACCATCGGCCGGGGTGCGCGCCCACGCGTCCGCCGCGGTCTTCCCGAAGGCCTCGACCGAGTGGACCGGGCGCTCATCGACCGCGAGCACGATGTCCCCCGCGGCGATCCCCGGCTCCGCGCCGCGCCGCGGGCGCGGAGCGGCGACGACGACGAGCTCGCCGGAGGTGCGCGCGCTCGCCTCGAGCTGGGGGAAGAAGCGCGCCACGGTGAGCCCCTGAAACGTGGCCGTCTGGCGGTAGCTCTCCGCGGCCGCGTCGAAGCTCCGCCGCGGCAGCCTGTAGCGCGCGAACGCGAGGACGCGGCCGCCTTCCCGCCGCACGACGGCGTCGACGCGCTCGGGCGTCGCGAACGACCCGACCTGGGCAAGGAAGCGCCGGGCGATGCGCTCGACGACCTCCGCGCGCTGCTCGGGCCGGGTCTCGGCCGGCGGGTGCAGGGCCACCAGCCCGACAAGGGGTGAGCTCGCGAGCTCGGCGGCGAGGCCGGACGTGAGGCGCTCGATCGCGCTGCTGCGCGCCGCCGCGAGCGCGTCCGCGTCGTCGGCCGCGGGGCCGCCGCGGCCGACGACGAAGACGCTGTCGCCCTCGATGACGAACGGCCGCTCCACCCACGCGGGCGGGAGATCGTCGATGACAGACCAGCCCGCCCGCGCTCGGCCGCTCGCCGAGGGCGCCGGCGCGCGCGTGGCCATCGCGGGCGCCGCCGGGACCGCCGGGGCCGCCGAGGCCGCGGGCGCCGCGGCGGGCGCCGCCGGCGCCGCGACGCCCGCGATCGAGGCGCGCGGCCCGGCGCGCCAGACCGCGAAGCCGGCGGCCACGAGCGCCACCCCGACGAGCAGCGCGACGAACGCCGCGCTGGCGCCCGCGCCGGGCTGCGGCGGCGGCGCCGCCGCAGCGGCCGGCTGCGGCGAGGCGCTCGACGGAGGCAGGGCCGGCGGCGGGGCCGAGGGCGGGCGCGCCGCGTGGGCGGCGAGCAGCGAGAGCAGCGAGCGGGAGCCGTCGAAGGCGAGCGGCGTGTTGCAGCGCTTGCAGGTGACGCGCGGATCCTTGCCGCCGCGGAGCAGGTCCGCGTGCTTGTCGACCTCGACGAGCGCCGTCCGGAGCGCGCTGCAGGACGCGCAGCGGCCCTCGACGACCGCGGACTCGATCCGCGCGAGCTGCGGCCAGGAGGGGCGCGCCACGCGCTCGGCCAGCAGCGGGGGACAGCCCTCGATGCGGACCGCCTCGACGGCGCCCTCGAGCTTGTGGAGCGCCGACTCGAAGCGCGCCGCGCCGTCGGCGGTGACCCCGGGGACGCCGCTGAGGTCGAAGACGACCTGGCCCTCGAGGCCGTCGATGATGCGGCTCCAGCGGAGCGAGGCGGTCAGCGTGCTCCCCACCTTGAGCCGCGTGACGCGCCCCTCGACGGACTTCTCCACCGCGTCGCCGCCCGACGGCTCGTCGCCCTTCTCGAGCTCGAGGAGGACCTCCCGCACGTCCGGCGGGATGGCGCCGGTGCCGTGCTGGGCGACGAACCCGAAGTAGGTCTCCGCGTCGTCGTCGAAGGCGCCGGCGCCGCGGCAGCGCGGGCACACCGCCTCGGGCGGCTTGCCCTCGGCGAGCGCGGCCGCGTCGAGGGCGCAGTCGACGAGCCGCTCGAACTGGGCGCCGCACGACTCGCAGCAGTAGGGCGCGTAGAACGAGACGACCTGCCCGTTCCCGGCGAACCGCCGGATCATGCTGAGCTGGTTGACGACCGGCTCGGAGCAGCGCGCGAGGTAGAGGGCGCGGAGGCGGGGCTGGGCCGCCTGGATCATCTGGAGCCACTCGCGGACGCCGAACGACGTGATCCGCTCGACGCCGGCGAGATCGAGCAGGACCCTGCCGTCGAGCTCCCGGGCGAGCGCCGCTCCCTTGAACGCCTCGGTCATGCGCCCGGCGAGCCGGACGACGAGGACCTCGCCGATCCTGCGCCTGTCGAACACGAGGCTGTCGAGGCGGCCGGAGGCGCCGGCGGGCGGCACGCACCGCGTCGGCGCGACGCGCTGCGACCAGGCGGACAGCGACGACCGATCCACGGTGGTGGGCATGCGCGCCGACGAGACAGGCGCCGAGGGGGGCGCGGGGATCAGCGGGCGCGACGCCCGGCGGCCGTTCGGCGCCACGCGGACGGTCGGTCGCACCTCCTCGACGGCCGGCCACGCCTCCGCGACGGCCGGCCGCGCCTCCTCGCCGCCGTCGTGCGCCGCGCGCAGCGTCCCCGGCGCGGCGCGCTCGCTCCTCGGCAGCGGGGCGGGCGCCTCGGAGAGGACGGTGAGGGTCATGGTCTGGTTGTGCAGGTCGCAGTGGCCGGCGGCGTAGGGCGAGATCTCCCCGTACGAGTAGAACCCCGTCACCTGCGTGCCCCGCGGCAGCACGCCCACCACCGCCTCGACCTCCTCCTCGGCCCGGTCGCCCAGCACGATCCGCCGACCCACGCAGCTGATCGCGATCGCCAGCGCGCTCTCGCCCGCCACCGCCGGCGCCGCCGCCCGGCCCGCCTCGCTCGCCGCCCGCGCCGCCTGCTCCGCCCCCCCGATCAGCCGCTCGAAGTCCGCCTTCATCAGCTGCACGAGGTGGCCTTCCGGCACGTCCCCCGCGAACGTCATCGACTGCCGCTCGTGGTCCACCGCCAGCACCGTGCGCACGAGGAACTTCTCGTCCCGCGCCGTCGCGCGCAGCGACAGCGGGAACAGCAGCGCCGACGCCGGCAGCTCCGACGCCTTGTCCCCGAGGTACTCCTTGTACAGCGACAGCGCCGGCCTGCCGTCCACCTCGTACAGCACGTTCCCCGCAGAGCGCGTCACCACCCGCTCCGGACCGAACTTGTCCCAGCCCCCCTTGGACCCGTGCTGGATCACCACGTGCTCGCCGTACAGCCCCACCGCCGCCACGACCCCGCTCCGCACCGTGTCCCCGATGCACACCCACGTCCGCTGAAACCGCGTCCCGTCCCCCGACAGCCCCCCGGTCACCACCACCGACTCCGGCAGCACCGCGTTCATCCCCGCCACGAGCTGGCTGCCGTTCACCCCCAGCCCCTCCGACAGCACGAGCACTCCGCGCAGCCCCGGCCGGTCCAGCTTGCGCGCAAGCGCCTGCCCCGCCGCGAACGACCCCGACGCGCTCGCCACCTCCACCTGCGCCGCCGACAGCGCCGTCCGCTCGAAACGCGCCACCGCCACCGACAGCGTCCCGTCGCGCACCGACGTGCCCGCGATCTCCCCCGCGCTCGAGCACCCCACCATGTGCGATCTCGGGTACGCCCGCCGCAGCTCACGGATCGCTCCCGGGTCGTCCAGGAACTCCGGCGCGCCGAACACGAGCACCAGCGTCCGGTCGCTGTCGAGCGCGGGCAGCGCCCGCACCGACCACTTGCCAGTCTCGCGCGAGAACGAGAACGTCTCGCGCCGCATCCCGGGCGCCGCGCCCGACGCCGGCGACACGAGCGACAGCGGGTCGAAGTGGGTATCGGACGCGACCTCGAGCTCCTCGAACTCCGCCATCCCGCCCGCCGGCTGCGCGACGACGCGGGCGGCCACGGCCGGCGTCCCCTTCGGGGGGCGCGGTCTTCGCTCCCGCGGGCCTTCGCCACGGACGAGCAGCGGGGAGCTCACCTCGGAGAGGACGGTGAGGGTCATGGTCTGGTTGTGCAGGTCGCAGTGGCCGGCGGCGTAGGGCGAGATCTCCCCGTACGAGTAGAACCCCGTCACCTGCGTGCCCCGCGGCAGCACACCCACCACCGCCTCGACCTCCTCCTCGGCCCGGTCGCCCAGCACGATCCGCCGACCCACGCAGCTGATCGCGATCGCCAGCGCGCTCTCGCCCGCCACCGCCGGCGCCGCCGCCCGGCCCGCCTCGCTCGCCGCCCGCGCCGCCTGCTCCGCCCCCCCGATCAGCCGCTCGAAGTCCGCCTTCATCAGCTGCACGAGGTGGCCTTCCGGCACGTCCCCCGCGAACGTCATCGACTGCCGCTCGTGGTCCACCGCCAGCACCGTGCGCACGAGGAACTTCTCGTCCCGCGCCGTCGCGCGCAGCGACAGCGGGAACAGCAGCGCCGACGCCGGCAGCTCCGACGCCTTGTCCCCGAGGTACTCCTTGTACAGCGACAGCGCCGGCCTGCCGTCCACCTCGTACAGCACGTTCCCCGCAGAGCGCGTCACCACCCGCTCCGGACCGAACTTGTCCCAGCCCCCCTTGGACCCGTGCTGGATCACCACGTGCTCGCCGTACAGCCCCACCGCCGCCACGACCCCGCTCCGCACCGTGTCCCCGATGCACACCCACGTCCGCTGAAACCGCGTCCCGTCCCCCGACAGCCCCCCGGTCACCACCACCGACTCCGGCAGCACCGCGTTCATCCCCGCCACGAGCTGGCTGCCGTTCACCCCCAGCCCCTCCGACAGCACGAGCACTCCGCGCAGCCCCGGCCGGTCCAGCTTGCGCGCAAGCGCCTGCCCCGCCGCGAACGACCCCGACGCGCTCGCCACCTCCACCTGCGCCGCCGACAGCGCCGTCCGCTCGAAACGCGCCACCGCCACCGACAGCGTCCCGTCGCGCACCGACGTGCCCGCGATCTCCCCCGCGCTCGAGCACCCCACCATGTGCGATCTCGGGTACGCCCGTCGCAGCTCACGGATCGCTCCCGGGTCGTCCAGGAACTCCGGCGCGCCGAACACGAGCACCAGCGTCCGGTCGCTGTCGAGCACGGGCAGCACCCGAACGGACCACTTCTTCGTGTCTCGATCGTAATGGAACGTCTCGAGGATCATGGGGCTCGTCCCCCTGAGGCTACAGCACGCGGGCCACGACGAGCGTCATGTCGTCGTCGAGCGAGCGCTCGCCGCGGAACCGGGAGACCGCCCCGACGATCGCGTCCCTCGCCTCCTCGGGCGCGTACGTCGCGACGCTCTGGAAGAGCGCGCGCAGCCGCCTCTCGGTGAACTGCTCGCTCGACGCGTTCTCGCACTCGGTCACGCCGTCGGTGAACCAGAGGAGGGCATCGCCGCCCTCCAGCTGCACGGTGCTCGCCGCGTACTCGGCCGAGCGCGCTGCCCCGAGCGGCGAGCCCTGCGCGGCGAGCTGGCGGAGGGTGTTGTTCCTGACGAGGTACGGGAACGGGTGGCCCGCGTTCGCGAGGGAGAGCGAGCGGGCCGCCGGATCGAAGATGCACGCCGCGCAGGTCATCAAAAACTTCTGCTTCCCCGCCTCGAAGATCGAGCAGTTCATGAGCCGGAGCAGCTGCGCGACGCCGAGCTCCTCCCGCACGAACGTGCGCGCGATGTCGCACGCGGCCTTCGCCGCCCCCGTGATGATCGCGGAGGAGATGCCGTGCCCTGTCACGTCGCCGATGACCGTGAGCAGCTTGCCGTCCGGCAGGTCGTGGAAGGTCCACCAGTCGCCGCCGCACTCCGCCGCGGGCTGGAAGTGGCCGGCGAGCCGCAGCGAGCGCCGCTCGATGACGTCGTCGCTCGGCACGAGCATCTGCTGGACGGCGCGCGCGACCTCGAGCTGCTTCTTCAGCGACGCCCGCTCGGCGGTGTCGTGGAGCAGCTGCACGAGCCGGTCCCCGAGCGCGACGAGCTGGACGCGGACCTCGTGGATCGCCTCGTCCGCCTCGCTCGCCGGGGCGGCGCCCTCGGTGTCGCTGCCCGGCGCCGCGCCGCTCAGGGAGAGCAGATCGCTGAGCTTTGTCGCGAAGCGCCGCTTGGCCATGGAGATGGTCGAGTCGACGTCGAGCGGCCGCGCCGGCTCGACCTGCGAGCTGGCGGCGTCGTGGAAGATGGTCAGCGCGTCCCCGATGGCGACGACGACGCTGCGGAGGCGGTCGCGCTCGGCGAGCAGCTTGCGATGGAGCGCGCCCATCTCGTTCGTCGAGAGGTCGAGCGACCGGGTGAGCAGGCTCCTGTCGTCGGCGACGTGGCGGTAATGCTCGCTGATGCGCGCGACGACCTTGTTCCAGGTCTCCCTGTCGGGCGGCTCGCCGAGGTCCTCCAGGCCGAGGCGCCTGAGCTGCCGTGCGAGGAGCGGATCGATCTCAGCCATGGCGTCCCTCTCGGCCGGGCTGCGCTGGGCGCGCGGCGAGCCTGCGCGCTACCACTCGGGCCGCTCCAGCGTCTCCATCGCCGGCGTGGAGCGCTCGAAGAAGTGGATGGATGCGGGGAGGGAGCGGAACTCGCGCGGGTTCACGTCGAGGTCCCAGAACGAGGTGACCAGGGTCGAGGCGGTGGGCGAGACGTCGATGACCAGCACCGCGCCGGCCGCGTAGATCTTGAGCATGCCGAGGCCGGCGCCGCCGCGCGAGGTGTCGAGCACCGAGGCGCGGGTGGAGTCCGCGCCGCGGGCGCTCAGGCCGCGCGTGATGCCCTCGAAGACGTGGTGTCGCCGCAGGCCGCCGAACGGGTCGTGGGCCTGGAGCGCGATGTGGGCGCCGTCGGTGCCGAGCCGGAGCGTGGGGATCTCGTTCTCCTCGAGCACGAGGTCGCACCGCCGGTCGTGGGTGTAGCGCGGGCGCCCGCGGCCATCGACGGGCGCGTCGTACATGGCGTTCATGAGCAGCTCGTGGGCGAGCGCGGCGAGCCGCTCGGCGACGCGCGCGGGGGCGCCGGCGCGCTCGGCCCAGTGCGCGACCTCCGTGACGGTGCGGTCCCGGTCCTCGCTCGTGCGGGGGCGCCATTTCACGATGGTGGCGCCCCAGGAGAGCAGGTCGGAGAGGCGGGGCGGGAGCGCGAGCGGCTTGACGATGCGGCGGACGGCGAGCGCGATCTCCCACGGCCGGGGCATCGAGGCGAAGCTCGGCCAGCCGACGATGCTGGAGAGCCGCGGCTCCTTCAGGGCGGCGTGGAGGACCGCGTCGGTGCTGCCGGAGGTCCACACGAGGAGCTGCAGGCTGGGGTAGCGCTCGGCCGCCCACTCGAGCGCGAGGTCGAGATCGGCGGCGTCGCAGCCGAGCAGCAGGGGTCGTTCGGACAGCCGCGCGCGCAGCTCGGCGGGGTCGCCGGCCACGGGCACGTCCTGCATGCCGGCGGCGGCCGACATGACGCGGGCGATCCGCTGGCCGACGACGCGGTTCCGCTCGAGCACGGCGATCGTCGCTTTCGGGGCAGAGTCGCTCAAGGGGGGCACCGCGGCGTGGTCCCCGGCAGCCGCTGCCCGGGGGTGCGCACGGCCATTACATCACGGTTCGCGTCCGGGGGCGCCACGGATGACGTCCCGCCGCGGCCCGCCGCGGCCCGCGAGGGCCCCCTCGGCGGAGCTCCCGCGCCTGCTCGGCCGGACGGCGGGCGAGCTCGACACGCCCGCGCGAGCGGTGGCATTCTTCGGTCTGTGAGCGCTGGGCTCGCCCTCGCGCAGCCACCTCGGCGGCTGGCTTCGTCTCCGGGATCCTCTGGTCGGGCCGTTCATGAACGCTTCCTCGGTGATCGCAAGGGTGGCCATGCTGTTCATGCCGCTCGTCGCCCTCGCAGGAGCACAGGCAAGCTGCATGAAGAACACGACACCTTCATCGGAGCGGCAAACCCTCAGCAAGGGCAACCTGGACCGGGTGAAGCGCTACATCCTCGAGTCAGGCGAGCGATGCACTTACGTCAACAAGTACAACAACAACCCGTGTATCAAGCTTCCCCAGCTCCGTCTTTACCTGAATCCCGATCCGGGGCCAGATGGCCACCCGCAGTGGAACATCAACTGCGACATCACGCGTGGCGACTTCAACACCCTCGTGGTCCAAGAGGAGAGCGGCGACTCCGCCTATCACACGGTTGACTTTCGAGACGCGAACGCGATCGCCATCGAGGGCCAGGAGGGCACCGCGGAGCGCGAGATGCTGAGGTCGAAGCGCATCCTGGAAAGAGCGGTCCTCGCCGTCCTCCGGAGGGTGGATGCCGGGGCGAGCAGCCCAAAGGAAGAAGTCGAAGAGTAGGGCTCCACGCTCCCTTCGAGCGATGGATACCATCGCTCGCGCCCGCCTGCTCCCGGCTCGGGCCGGGATCTTGTGCCAGACCGTGCCAGTTCTTTCGCCGGATGTCAGGGGTCGGGCGCGCGCGGTGCGCGGCGGCTCGGACGCGCCGCGCGTGTCGCCTCGGAGACACAGGAGCCCGCGTTCGGGGCCGGGGCGGCACGGCGGATGCTCGGCGAGCGGCATGCTGCGAACCCTTCGAACCTGTGCTCCCCCCTTCGTCCTGTCTCTGGCCGCGATCCTCGGTTGCGAGACGACAACCGAGCCGAACGAGAAACCGAACCCCGACCCGGGGGGCGAGGCGTGCCACGACGCCGACAAGCCCGGATGTGTGGTCGCCTCGGACAAACAGCGCATCTCGACCCCGGACGTGCCCGCGGAGGACAGGGCCGCGCTCGTCTCGGGCAACTCCGCCTTCTCGCTCGACCTCTACAAGCAGCTCCGCCAGAAGCCGGGCAACGTCTTCTACTCGCCTTACAGCATCTCGACGGCGCTCGCGATGACGTGGGCCGGCGCGAAGGGCGAGACCGAGGAGGCCATGGCTGATACGATGCACTTCGACCTCGGGCAGGACAGGCTCCACCCGGCGTTCAACTGGATCGACCAGGAGCTCGAGAGCCGCGGTCAGGGCGCCCAGGGCGCCGACGGAGCGGGCTTCCGCCTCAACGTCGTGAACGCGCTCTGGGGGCAGATCGGCTACCCGTTCGAGGCGCCCTTCCTGGACACGCTCGGGCTGAACTACGGCGCCGGAATGCACGTCGTGGACTTCGTGGACCACCCGCAGGACGCGGTCGATCTCATCAACGGCTGGGTCAGCGACAGGACCGAGGGCAAGATCGAGAAGCTGGTGCCCGTCGAGGCGATCACCCCCGAGACAGTGCTTGTCCTGACGAACGCCATCTATTTCAACGCGGCGTGGCGCACCCCCTTCGAGCCCACCGCGACGGAGGACGGCCAGTTCGAGAAGGCCGACGGGACCGACGTGACCGTGCCCCTGATGCACGCCAACCTGGAGATGCCGTACGCCGAGGGCGACGGCTACAAGGCGGTCGCGATGCCCTACGACGGGGGCGAGCTGTCGATGGTGCTTCTCCTGCCGGAGAAGGGCACGCTCGACGCGTTCGAGGCGTCGCTCGACGCGGCGAAGGTCGACGGCATCGTCGGCGCGATGAGCGAGCACCTGGTCGACACAACGATGCCCAGGTTCAAATTCGACTACGAGCTGAGCCTCAAGGACACGCTGAAGGCGATGGGGATGGAGATCGCGTTCACGTCCGGCGTCGCGGACTTCACCGGGATCAACGCCACGGGACAGCCCTACATCCAGGACGTCCTCCACAAGGCGTTCGTCGGCGTGAACGAGGCCGGCACCGAGGCGGCGGCCGCGACCGCGGTCATCGTCGGCGACGAGTCGGCGCCCCAGCCGGCGTCGCTCGCGCTCGTGAGTCCCTTCCTGTTCCTCATCCGCGACAACGCGACGGGCAGCCTCCTGTTCGTCGGCCGCATCGCCGACCCCAGCGCGAGCTGAACACCGCGCCTCGGCGCCCGAAGCGCCGGGGCGCCGAGGGGCCGGTGCGGCGGACGCACGGCGAGCTCCTTTCCTGCCGCGCGGGGTAGCGGGAGGGGCGCTCCGGCGCTCCTCAGCCCTGCACGAGGCGGAAGACCGGCAGCTCCGGCCGGCAAAGGAAGCGCGCCGGGACGACGCTCGTGCCGATGCCACGGCTCACGTAGGCGGGGCCCGCGCGCGTCTCGTAGGGGCCGGCGACGAAGCGCCCCGAGCCGGGCGGCACCGCGACCGAGAAGCCGAGCGGGCGCACCTGGCCGCCGTGGGTATGGCCGCTCAGGGCGAGGTCGAAGCGAGGCGCCCCGGGCGGCACCTCGTCGAGGAGGCCGGGCGCGTGCGTCAGGAAGAGGCGCGCCGGGCCGTTCGGGAGGTGCCGGAGCGCCGGGACGACGTCGTGGTGACCGCTGCAGAAATCGTCGGTCGCGGCCACGACGAGGCCCTCCGGCAGCCGGGTGTGCTCATTGCCGAGCAGCCTCGCGCCGCCGCGCGCATAGGCCTCGTGGAGCCCCTCGATCGGGACCTTGCCCCAGTGCTCCCAGTTGCCGAGCGTCGCGAGGACCTTCCGCCCGGAGCCCTCGACGCCCTTGCAGAGGTCCGTGAGCGCGCCCAGCGAGGCCTCCGCGTCGATGACGTCGCCGGTCAGGACGACGAGCTGCGGAGCGACCTCCTGCACCGCGGCGAGGACGGACTCGTGCAAACCGCTGATCGACGTGAGGTGAACGTCGGTGAGCTGAGCGATGGTGAAGCCATCGAGGGAGCGCGGGAGTCCGGCGACGTGGATGTCGTGGCGGGTGATCTCCAGCCAGCGGGGCTCGACGAGGAGGCCGTCGGCGGCCCCGAGCCCGACCGCGCCCGCGGCGGCGCTGCGCAGGAACGCTCGACGCGTGATCGAGGGCGGGGTCGAGAGCGGGACGGCCAGACGCATGGCGAGCACGGTAGCACCGCCGACCTCGGTGGAGCCGACGCCGCTTCTGGGCAGCTTCTCCCGTGCGACGTGGGAATCCAGGGCCGCGCCGCCCAGCGCCGCCGCGCGGGAGACCCCCTCGCGGGGTGCGATCTCGCCTACTCGGTCACGGAGGCGGGGAGCACCTCGCAGCGCAACCTGGAGCGCGCGGGCCTCGTGGCCGTGTACTCGCAGGCGGTGCTCATCAAGTCCTTCGCCTGAGCGCTCGGGCGCGAGCTACCAGCGTCACGAAAACCACGGAAGGCCGCTGTGATCTGAATGTCCTCTGGAGGCGGCCGCCAGGACAGCCGGGGCGCGCGGCTTCATGATCCCCGAGGTGACGCGCAAGGCGAGCTCGCGCGGGAACGAGCGCGGCAAATTGGACTGCACCCAGTTCCGCAAGCCCACGATCAGCCGCGGTCAGGGCGGCGCTGGAGGAGCTCGGGGCGGAGGCGAGGGGTCGCTCACAGCGACCTCAGCGCCGCGGCGAGCCACCGGCACGACCACTTCGGGATGGGCCTCTCCGCCACGCACATCCACAGCGCCGGTCGGCGCGATCGCCTGCTGCTGCTCGCGGCCATCGCCCATGCACTCTTGACGCTGCTCGGCGCTGCGAGCGAGGAAGCCGGCCTCGATCGGTATTTGAAGGTCAATACCGGCGGCGGTGCCACGAATCGACGCACCCCGTCATCGCTCTCCTGCGGAGCCACCTCCCCGGCGGTCGCTCTCCTCTGTGTCCGACCCCACTGTCCCCCCATGCCGCTCCCCTCGAGCCCGTCGAGCCCGCGCCGCAGCGGTGGTAAGGGATCTCTCATGAGCTTCATCGATTCACCCGGCGAGCTTGCGCCGAGCTCGTCCGCTGCCCGCGCTTCCTCTGCTCCCCGCCTGCTGGTCGTCGGCTGCGGCGGGATCGGCGGCATCGTCGCCGCGCACCTCTACGAGCAGGGGCACGACGTCACGGCGTTCACGACGAACCCCCTCATCGCGGACGCCATCAACGCCGGCGGCTTCCGGGTGCGCGGCGAGGCGAGCCCGGGCACGGTCCGCGGCCGCGCGGTGCGCGAGCTCGGCCCGGACACCCGCCCCTTCGATTACGTCGTCCTCGCGACGCAGCCGCCGCAGGTCGAGGAGGCGGCGCGCGGCGTTGTCGCGCACCTCGCCCCGTCGGGCGCGATGATCTGCCTCCAGAACGGCCTCTGCGAGGAGCGCATCGCCCGCATCGCCGGCCCGGAGCGCACCTTCGGGGGCATCGTCGCGTGGGGCGCCTCGATGGTCGAGCCCGGCGTGTACGACCGCACCTCGAGCGGCGGCTTCGTCCTCGGTCGGCTCGACGGCGCGCGCGATCCGCGCCTCGACGAGCTCGCGCGCCTCCTCGAGGCGATCGGCGCGACGACCGTCACCGACAACCTCGCCGGCGCGCGCTGGTCGAAGCTCGCCATCAACTGCGCCATCTCGTCGCTCGGCACCGTCGGCGGCGATCGCCTCGGCGCGCTCCTCAGGCACCGCTTCGTCCGCCGCCTCGCGCTGGAGATCATGACCGAGACCGTGCAGGTCTCGCGCGCGATCGGCGTGCGCCTCGAGAAGGTGGCGGGGACGCTCGATCTCGACTGGATCGCGCTCACCGACGCCGAGCGCACCGCGGCGGGCTCGCCGGGCCTGTTCGCGAAGCACGCGCTGCTCCTCGCGGTCGGCGCGCGCTACCGCCGCATGCGCTCGTCGATGCTCGCCGCCATCGAGCGCGGCCGCCCGCCCGCTGTCGACTTCCTGAACGGCGAGGTCGTCGAGCGCGGCGCGGCGCTCGACATCGCGACCCCGATCAACGCCGCGGTCCGCGAGGAGGTGCTCGCGATCGCCGCCCGCAAGCGCAAGCCGGGCCTCGCCCAGTTGCGCGCGCTGTTCGACCGGACGCGCGAGCTCGTGGGCGCGACGTCATCGTCCATGCGGCCCCCGCCCGCGGATGCGCCGCACGAGCCGTCCATGGCGGCGGCAAGCGCTCGGACGGCCGCATCGGACGAGCAGGCGGCGGCGGCAGCGGACGTGCAGGCGACCGGGGCGGACGAGCAGGCGGCGGCGGCAGCGGACGTGCAGGCGACCGGGGCGGACGAGCAGGCGGCGGCGGCAGCGGACGTGCAGAACGATCGCGAAGGCACGTAGCGCAGACCGCTGCCCCGCCGGCGGCGGCGGAAAAACGAGAGGACACCGGGGGACACCGACATGTGTCCCGGCGTTCCTGGCGTCGTCGCGGATCGCGCTCTCCGCGTCGTCGCGGCGCGATCTCTTTGTCGCGCCGGCGCGTCGAAGTTGGGTAGCATCGGGCGTCTCTTCCTGTGGATCTCGAGCAGGTCCCACGACGAGGAGCCCTCATGACGCACTCCCCGCTTGCTCCCTCCTCCCGGCGCGGCCCCGCGCTCGGCGGCCGTGTTCCCCTCTTGCTGCCCGCCGCGCTCGCCGCGCTCGCCGCGTGCAGCGGCGGCGGAGGCGGCGGCAGCGGGGCCGCAGGCGGCGGGGGTGGTGGTGGCGAGGGCGGCGCCGGCGGCGGCCCCGTCATCGAGGAGCCGAACCGGTTCCGCCTGCGCATCGACGACGCGGAGGTCCCGTCGGTCGTCCTGGAGCTCGACAAGCAGAAGGCGCTCCAGGTCTTCGGCGAGGACGGCGCCAAGCAGATCACGATCCTCAACGTCGACACGACAGGCCTGCTCCGGAGCGCGCTCGATCAGATCCAGAACGCGTGCGGGACCTCGTGGCGGAACGACAGCGCGAGCCCCGGCCACGACTGCGCGCTCACCCCGCTCGGCCAGAGCTTCGGGGCGGCGTGGCGGACGTCGCCGGAGTTCGCGCTCGTCCGGCTGCTCAGCATGACGCCCGCCAACGCCAATGTGAAGGGGACGTCGCTCGCGGGGCTGCAGGCGATCTTCGAGGACAACCCCGGCACCTTCGCGTTCGACTTCGCTGACGTCCTCGCCGATAGCATCACCCTCGATCTGGCGGTCCAGCCGGATCCGGCGGCCGTGCGCGACAACCGGACGGCCCCCTTCGTGCCGATACCCAAGCTCATCCTCGCCCTCCAGCAGCAGCTGCTCGGCACGCACCCGGCCATCGCCAATCCGGATGGCGTGAGGATGTCTGTCAGCCTCTACGAGGCCCTGTTCGATCTCCAGCCGCTGTCCGAGAAGCTCGGGCCCAGCGGGGATCATCCAGGCGTGCTCGTGCCGGACGATGAGACCTTCACGACGAAAAGCGACGTCCTGCTGCCCGATTTCCGGATGCGCGTCGTCGCCGAGTCCGGCCTGCGCAGGGTCTCGGGCGTCGACCTCTCGAAGGGCGGCGGTGACATGTTCCTCCGGGACGGCGACGCGCCGCTCCGGTTCGACTTCACCGACCCGGAGAAGCTCCAGATCAGCGGCATCGCCCCGACACCAACGATCGATATGCGCATCGCGCTGCGCGAGCTCCCCACCGAGGTGGAGGCGTGCACCGAGGCCGTGGCGCCAGCCTGCAAGGAGAACCGTCCAGACATGCCGGTCGGCTCCAGCACGGTATGGTCCACCCCTCCGTTCATGATGGAGCACATCGTGGGCAAGGCGGCTTACCTCACGTATGGTGAGCGTGTGCCCTTCACGGGGTGCTACTTCCGCCTGAGCGGGACGTGCCGGGTGGGCGTGACCATCGGCCAGGCCGGCGACCCGCGCGGCTGGACGGCCTTCACCGACTTGGTTTCCGACCAACCGCCCCCAATACCGCCGTCGCAGTTCTTCTGGGAGCTGCTCACCGAGGTCGGCCAGGCCGCGATCCACGACCCGACCGGCGACGGCACCCCCGAGATCGTGGAAGGTGCCGCCCAACCGGTCTACGCGCTCCACAACGTCAGCATCGGCCTGACCGCCGACGAGATCCTCGCCGACCTCCGCCCGACCCTGCAGAGCCAGGCCAAGGAGATCGCCGAGATCATCCTCGGCAGGTACTGGGTCAACAACGACGCGCTCGACTTCTTCTACGACCGTGGCGCGCCGGGCGGCGCGCCAACGCTCTTCTTCGTTGCCGAGGGCGACCTCCGGCCTTCGGATCAAAGCTCGGAGGCCCCGCGCGCCTACACGTACGAGAGGCCCGGCTTCTTCACGAGCCCGGACCTCGACGAGGCGAGCAAGGTCTCGAAGAAGGAGCTCGAGGGCCTCGCCGACACAGCACACGAGAAATACAGGCTGCCGCCGGGCGAGACCACGCTGTACATGCAGGACGACGAGGGCGCCGTCCACGAGGTCCGCTTCCACGTGCCCGACAGCGACGATCCGGTGGAGATCACCGCCGACGTGGAGAGGCTCTGATCATGGAAGCGCGAGACAGCATCCGCCCCGCCGCCCCCCCTTGCCGCCGGCTCGCCCGGCTCGCCCCCCTGGCCGCCGCCGCCCTCGCCTGCGCGCTGCCCGGCTGCGTCGACGCCGTCACCGTGGAGCAGCCGCCGCCCCCGGCGGCGCTCGGCGTGGACGAGAGCCGCGCCCTCACGCTCGAGTTCCTGCGGTTCGACGCGAGGGGCTTCGCCAAGACGCTGACGCTCGACGAGCTCAAGGCCATCCCGCGGCCCACGCTCGAGGGGATATGGCTGCTCGATCTCGACATCGCGGCCCTCATCGAGAACGCGCTGCTCAAGGTCATGTACATGCCCCCCGCCGAGATCGACGCGCTCCCGCCCGCGTCGAAGAACCTCGTCGGACTCCTGAACATGACGCCCGAGAACGCCGATCTCCGCGGCACGAGCCTCGAGGGCCTGCTCGGCGTCGGCAACGCCGTCGGGCTCCCGACGTCGAAGATCCTCGCGGACCTCGTGGGCGCGGCCGGCAACGAGCGGCTCATCCCCGTCCAGATCACGGCGCAGGCCGTCCTGGAGAACCTCGTCAGCACCCACCCGAACACCCAGCGCCGCAGGGGACCGCCGAACGACGAGCACCCGGACGGCATCTACCCCGTCGCGCCTCACGCGATCCCCGTCACGCTCTACGACGTGGTCACCGACTTCGCCGGCCTCGCCGAGCAGTTCGGCCCGGCGCCGCTCGATCCGGACGACCCGGGCGGAGCAAAGCACCCCGGCTTCATCAAGGCCGCCTCCGGGGTGAAGGCGGCCCTCGACGACTTCACGATGACGGTCCGGGTCGACGTCAACGCCCTCCCGTACAAGGGAGTCGACGCGACGAGGGCCGACGTCGCGAGCGTCAACAGCACGCCCGGCCAGATAGACACCCTGTTCGATTTCAGCGAGCCGGACTGGCTCGTGCTCGACAACCTGGCCAAAAACCTCAGCATCGGTGAGCTGACCCTGGCCATCCCCGAGAGCGCGACGTACCTGCCGGGCGGCACGAGCCGGGAGCCCGCGCCGCGCGGCGATTCGCCCGTCTGGGAGCGGCCGCTCTGGGAGTTCGAGCACATCCTCGCCCGCGCCGGCGAGCTCAGGGCAGCGCGAATCGAGGACCATTGCGCAAGCTACGGGCCCCAGGGCACGTCCACGAGCGACTTCCAGCCGGTGAAGGTCTGCGTCGATGACACCGGATGGACCGAGATCAGCGTCGACAGCAGCATCGTCCTCGAGGATCCGCCGCCCGCGCCGTCCTACTTCTGGGACATCCTCCTCGAGGTGGCCCAGGCGCGGCTGCACGACGGCGGCCTCGCCGAGGGGGAGGCCGACCTCGAGGTGACGCTCCGCGACGTCCCGGTCGGCGTGAAGACCGAGGATCTCGTCGCGAGCATCAAGGAGAACCTCGCGAGGGATCCGGCGGTCCTCAAGGAAATGGCGATCGAGCTCAACGACAACGCCGCCGGCGACGCGGACTTCTACCTCTACCAGCCGAGCACCGAGAGCGGCGTCGCCGGCCAGCGGGATTACCTCTACTTCGTCGCGCCCGACGACATCCGCAAGGACGCCGAGGGCGCGCGCGTGCGCGACTACGCGTACGAGAGCCCGGGCTTCTTCGCCGACGGCGCGCTCACGAAGAAGGTATCGACGACCGAGGAGATCGACGGCGATGCGCTCCACGAGAAGGTGGAGGTCAAGCCAGGAGATACGCTGTATTTCGCGGACGACGAGGGACGCCGCTACGAGATCAAGATCGGCGACAAGCCGAGCGCCCATCGCCTCTCACTCACCCTCACCCGGATCCAGTGATCGGCCCCCCCACCGTGAGGACCCGTGTCATGACAGGAGCTCTGCCGACCCCGCGGCCCCGTGCCCGTGCGCGTGCGCGTCATCAATGGACAGGACGTGGACTCGCCGCGCTCGCGCTCGCGACAGGCCTCGTCTGCGGGACGGCGGGCGACGCGCGCGCCTCGGGCATCGACGCGCCCTGGGTGACGAGCGGCGTCTCGGGCCCCACGACGTCCGACGCCGCCGCCGTCTACTGGAACCCGGCTGCCCTCGCGGGCGTCGAGCGGCCGGAGCTCCTCCTCGGCGCGGGGCTCATCGTCGGCCACGCCACCTACAAGCGCGAGCGGCGCGGCGCGTACCAGACGCCGGACACCCTCCAGTTCAAGCTCCCGCTCGATCCGACGAACGTCGCCCCCGGCAAGGCCGGCGCGGCCGAGGAGGTCTCGACGACGCCGGTCGCGCCGACGGGCAACGCCTTCCTGGCGATCCCGGTCCTCCCGAAGCGCCTCACGGTGGGCGTCGGCCTGTACGTCCCTTATGCCGCGGCGCTCAGCTTCCCGGACGGCGCGCAGCGCTGGCAGCTCCAGCAGGCGTTCATCGTCGCCAGCTCGCTCACGGTGGCCGCCGGGCTCCGGGTGACCGACCAGCTCTCGCTCGGCGCCGGCGTGTCGTACGTCGGCGGCCTGGCCGAGCTCTCGAAGGTGCAGGACTTCGCCAGCCTGAAGGAGTTCCGCGACGGCCTCGCCTACCTCAAGCAGGACAACGACTTCGGCCCGACGACGCCGTCCGAGCTGCGCGAGCTCGACGTCCTCGCGCGCCCCATCGCGCTCAAGCAGGCATTATCGCACGGCGCCTCCTTCCACCTCGGGCTCGCCTTCAACCCGAACAAGGACCTGCGCTTCGGCCTGACGTACCAGCACAGCGCCGCGATGCGGTACAAGGGCAAGTTCGCCATCGACATGAACCACCCGTTCTTCACGCAGGACCTGGCCGAGCAGGGCCTGCGCTACAAGCCCCTCGTCGAGGGCGACGCGGAGCTCTCGTTCACGCTCCCCAAGCGGCTCACCGCGGGCGTCGGCTACCGGGTAAACGACAAGCTCAGCGTCGATGGCCTCCTGTCGTACGTGCTCTATTCGGACATCGAGGCGTTCGTGGTCAAGGCCTCCTCACCGGATCTCGCCCAGCCGAAGCTCGGGATCGCCGATAGCGTCACCGTGACCTTGCCGCGCCGGTGGAACGACACGATGTGGCTGGAGGTCGGCGCCAAGTACCGGCTGAGCGAGGCGCTGCTCGCGACCGCGTCGGTCGGCTATCAGTCGCCGGCCTCGCCGGACAGCACGATCGACGTGGCCTCTCCCGACAACCACCGGCTGATCGGCGACGTCGGCGGCGTCCTCACGCTGAGCGATCGCGTCTCGCTCTCGGGCGACGTCCGCGTGCAGGGCATCCTGCCGCGCACGGTGACCGAGTCCGACTACGACCTCGGCAACGGGACGTACACGCTGGTGCTCACGACGGTGGGCGGGCACCTCAAGGTCGTGTTCTGAGCGGCGACGCTCACCGCGTGCGCGCAGATGCTGTAGACAGATCGCGATCCTCCCGTGAGCTCCGACCAACCCGTCCTCCGCGTCCGCAACCTCCACAAGTCCCACGCGCTCGGCGCGACGCCGATCGAGGTGCTCCGGGGCGTCGACCTCGACATCCACGCCGGCGAGATGTGCGCGATCATGGGCCCTTCCGGCGTCGGCAAGAGCACGCTGCTCTCGTGCGTCGCGGGCCTCGAGTCCCCCGATCGCGGCGAGATCCGCGTCCTCGGCGAGGACATGGCCGCCCTCGACGAGCACGGGCGGACCCTCCTGCGCCGCCGCCGCGTCGGCATCGTCTACCAGTTCTTCAACCTCGTCCCGACCCTCACCGGCTACGAGAACATCGTCCTGCCGTACCTCATCGACGGCGCCGCGCCGGACCACGACGCCGCCTCGCGCATGCTCGATCACGTCGGCATGCGCGCCCGCGCCGAGCACCTGCCCTCGCAAATGTCGGGCGGCGAGATGCAGCTCATCTCCATCGCGCGCGCGCTCGTCCGCCGCCCGGCGCTCGTGCTCGCTGACGAGCCGACCGGCAACGTCAACATCGCGACCGGCCGCCGCATCATGGCGCTGCTCGCCGACGCCCTCCGCGACGCCGGGAGCGCCATGCTCCTCGTCACGCACAACGCCGAGGACGCCGCCCGCGCCCACCGCGTCGTGTTCATGCGCGACGGCCTCCTCCTGCACGACGCCGCCCTCGCGGGCCCCGCCGTGACCTCGGCCGCCGTCCACGATCGGCTGAAGGAGCTCGGCATCTGAATGCTCCTCCTCCGCGCCCTCTTCCAGCCGCTCGTCCGGATGCTCGCCCTGCGCAACCTGCGCGCCGATCGCTTCGGCGCGATGGCCGCCCTGCTCGGCGTCGCCCTCGGCACGGCCACGGTCAACGTCGTCCTCATCCTCGACGTCGGCACGCGCGCCGTCGAGGCGCGCAGCGCCGTCACGAACCCCGATCTCCCCGTCTTCACCGAGCAGACCGTCGCCCTGAGCGGCCTCCGCCCGGACGGCACGCTCATCGCCGCGGCCGACGCCCAGGAGGAGACGCACGAGGACTACGAGATCATGCGGTCGGCGATCCGCCTCGGCTCGCTCTCCGCGTTCCTCGTCGGCGCCCTCATCGTGTTCTTCACCTTCAACGTCGCCGTCGAGCGCCGCCGCCGCGAGATCGCCCTCCTGCGCAGCGCCGGCGCGCTGCCCCCGCAGGTGGCGGCGGTCTTCGTCTTCGAGGCCTTGCTGCTCGGCCTGGCCGGCGCGGCGCTCGGCCTGCTCGGGTCGATCCCGCTCGCGTACCTCGCCGCGAAGGCGGGCATCACGACGACCGGCCGCGCGCGCATCCCGCTCCACGCGATCCGCCTGCCCTGGAGCGCCATGCTGCTCGTCTGCGGCACCGGCGCCCTCACCGCGCTGCTCGGCGTGCTCCGCCCGGTGCGCGACGCGCTCCGCCTCGACATCGCGCGCGCCCTGCGCCCGCGCTTCCTCGAGGGCGGGGCCGAGCAGCGGCGCCGCATGCGCGGCGTCATGCTGCTCGCGCTGCCGTTCATGGTGCTCGTCTACGGCCTGCTCCGCCCCTTCTTCCGGCAGTCCGTGCCCCTGTTCGCCTTCTTCGTCCTCGAGGCCGGCCTCGTCTGCGCGGCGTTCCTCGCGGCCATCGTCTTCGTCCCGGATCTCGTCGCGCGCCTCGGCGCGCTCGCCGTCCGCCTCGCGCCGCGCCGCTGGGCCGCCGAGCGCCTGCTGCTCCGGCGCCGCGTCGAGCACAGCGGCCACGAGCTCGCCTGGAGCGTCGGCGGCGTGATGATGGTCTTCGCCCTCCTGCTCGCGCTGCACATCGCCACGGGGGCGCTCAAGCAGGAGGTCTCGGCCTGGGCGGGCCGCGCCCTCGCGCCCTACGCGTTCCTCTACCCGGACGAGCCGCTCGGCCACGCCGAGCGTCTCCTGCCGAGCCTGCCGCCGCGCCTCGTCGCGGCGCGCTTCTCGAGCCGCACGCCGTGGCCCAACGTCGTCCATGCGGTCCCGGCCGACGAGCTCCGCGCGCTCGCCGAGGCCACCGGCCGCCCCGAGTCGATCGCGCTCGCCCGCCGCTTCGGCCCGGGCAAGGCGATCGTCTCCACGATGATGTCCCGCCGCTTCGGCGTCGGCCCCGGCGATCAGCTCGAGGTGAGCGGCCGCGCCGGCGCGCGGCGGTTCGAGATCGTCGGCGTCACCGACGAGCTGGGCTATGTCCACGCGCCCGGCGCGTACCGCAACCTGCGCACCTACGCGGTCATCGAGGCGGCCGACTTCCCGGTCATCTCGCCGTACGTGCTCGCGATCGGCCACACGGTGGCGCTCGCCGATCCGGTGACCGGGGCGGCGGCGGCGCGGGGCGGCCCGGCGACGCCGCCCTGGGGCGAGCTCCTGGCCGACGTGCCGCCCGCGCGCGACATCCGGATGCAGACGGGGGTCGAGCTCGAGGCGGTGCGCCGGAAGGCGACCGGGCGTGACTTCGTGATCTTCGACATGATCCTCGGCTTCACGACGGTGCTCGCCGCGATCGGCGTGGCAAACCAGATGGTCCTGGCGCTGCACGCGCGGCGGCGTGAGCTCGCGCTGCACCGCGTGCTCGGGATGACGGCGGGGCAGGTCCGGCGGATGGTGCTGATGGAGGGGGCGCTGGTGGGCGCGCTGGGCGGTGTGCTGGCGGTCCTGCTCGGGATCCCGCTGGGCGCGGCGGCGCTCGGCGCGCTGCGCACGGTGTCGAGCTTCGAGGTCGAGCTCACCATCCCGCTGGAGTACGGTCTGCTCACGGCGCTCGGGGCGACGGCGGTGGCGCTCGGGGCGTCGCTCTACCCGGCCCGGAGCGCGGGGCGGAGCAACGCGGCGGAGTCGGTCCAGTACGAGTAGGAGCGGGGGCGAGGTGGCGGGCGGCGGCGGCCGTGGGGGCCGGGACCGCGTCGCCCAGGTGAGTGGATCCGGAAGCGCAGGCGGAGCGCTTGGCTCCGCAGGAGGCGATCGTCCTCGTCCGGGGAGAGGGATCCTTTCGCCTTGTCGTCACCCGCTTGGGAATGCATTCACGCGGCAAAGGATTACTGGCGATGGCCCTCGCTGGATAGGCTGCCAGTGCCGGTATCGCGACCCAGCTGGAGCCGTTTGCCACGCCATACATCGTCGCACCGCGATCGGCTTTGTCCGTCCACCAAGCAACACCCAACCCTCGAGACAGTGTACGTAGCTTCATAGTATCCTCCATAAATGGATGCATCGGTCACCGTCGCTTGATGCTGACGTGGTGAGCGAGCGCCTTTTGCAGGGAGCGGGCCAGGTCGATCGATGGGATCAAGGCCGCAAGAGGTCACGCGGCTCGGCGACCTCTGCCTTCCTCCGCGCGCCGAGGTCAGCAATCGTTGCCGGCGGACCGTCCCGGTCACCGGCGTAGCCCGGTCTACTCAGCGCCGACCCATCGCAGGTCCGCGACGACCGGCAGGTGATCCGAGTCGAGCGCCGGCCCGAGCCAGGCGTGCTCGGCCGTCCATCCCCGGAACGACCCGATTCGCTCGATTCCTGAGCTATTTTTCTAGTTTCAGGGTGTATTTATCTTGTTTATTGAGTCGATTTTCTGGATCTCGCTTTGAATTAGCCTGATTCGAGCGACAAAATTCTGGATGGAGCCCGAATCGACCTGGATCATCGGGCTTATTCTCTAGATTTCGTCGATTTTTGTCTTGTTTTTTGGCCAGGATGTCTCGATCCCCCTGGTCCCCACGCCCCCCGTCGCCCCGCGCGGCTACAGCGCCGTCGCGCTGGCGCGCGCCCCGGCAGGCCACCAGCACAGGCGCAAGGAGGCTCGAATTCAGCGCTACAAGCAGGCCAGGAGCTCCGCCACGCTGGCGACCACCCTGTCGGCGCCCGCCCCCCGCAGCTCCTCCTCCGAGCCGTGGCCCCACAGCACGCCCACGGTCGACGTCCCGTTGGCGCGGCCGCCGGCGACATCGAACCTGCGGTCGCCGATCATCCACGTGCGCCGCGGATCCAGGCCTTCGCGCTCGAGGACATGGCGGATCAGCTCGCCTTTCTCCGAGCGCTCCCCGGACAGCTCGGCCCCGTAGACATCGCGGAAATGCCGCGCGAGCCCGAAGTGCTCGACGATCCGCTGGGCGTACACCCCCGGCTTCGACGTCACCACCCAGAGCCGGTGTCCCGCCGCGCCCAGCCCCGCGAGCCCGGCCGGGACATCGGGATACACCTCGTTCTCGAACATGCCAGTCGTCGCGAAGCGCTCGCGAAAATGCCCGAGCGCCTCCTCGATCAGCGCCGCGTCGTCCGTCGCCAGGAGCTCGGCCAGCCCGGAGCGCAGCGGCGGCCCGATGAGGCGCCGCAGGCGCCCGGCGTCCGGCGCCGCCCTCCCCATCTTCTGCAAGGCGTGCTGAAAACAGAGGATGATGCCGAGCGCCGGCTCGGTCAGGGTGCCGTCGAGATCGAAGAGGAGGTCCATCGTCGGTGGTCCGCAGGCGCGAGGGCCCGCGCGGTCATGCCATATCCGGCGCCCGGCGCGCGAGGCTTCTTTCTGGCCGCCCCGGCGGACCACTCCCTCGCACCATCCACTCTCGTCCTCGCCCTGGATTTCCCCGCCCGCCTCGGATAGACCGCAACCCGCATGACCGCACGTCGTGACTACGGCGCCTCCTGCTTCAACGCCCCCGGCGAATTTACGGGCATCGGCTTTTCGCCCGACTCGCGCCTCCTGGAGGCGCTCGCCGCCGGTCAAGGCGCCACGCGCTGGCTGACCTTCGCCGTCGACACCGGCGCAGTCGCTGCCCGGCGCGAGCTCGACGGCGTGTGGCGAGACCTCCGCGTCCTGCCCGACGGCGGGCTCGTCGTCTCGACGTGGGGCAGGATCCGTCGCCTGTCCGCCGACGCGCAGGTCGTCTGGACCGTGACCGGCGAACAACCGCTGCACCTCGCCGCGGTCAGCCCCGACGGAGCGTCGCTCATCACCGTTGCGGGGTCGAAGGCGGAGGTGCGAGACGCCGCGCGCGGGGCCGTCGCCCGCGCCATCGAGGAGCCGGACGGCGACCTGTACGCCTTCGCCTTCAGCAGCAACGGCCGCATGCTCGCGACCGGCTCGGCCAAGGGCACGGTTCGCCTGTACGACGCGCGCAGCGGCGCCGAGCTGGCCAAGCGCAAGAGCACCAAGGTGCTGGCGCTCGCCTTCTCGCCCGCGGGCGACTACCTGCTCGTCGGTCACGGCGTCGGCAAGGTCGAGCTGTGGCAGCTGCCGGGCCTGAAGCCGGTGCCGCGGTTCGGCGGCCGGCACGAGTTCGCCGCCGGCGGCGACGCGGGTTGTCGCTGGGTCGCCGTCTCGCCCGACGGTGCGCGCGCCTTCTCGCTGGGCAACGAGCACATGCTGCGGGCGTGGCGCGTCGCGGGCGGCGGCCAGGAGCTCGCCATCGCCGTGCCGCTGCGCCACGCCCAGGGCTCGCTCACCGCCCTGTCGCCCGACGGTCGCTGGCTCGCCACCGGCTCGACCACCGGCGCCCTGAGCGTGTGGTCGGCCGAGACCGGCCAGCCGCGGGTCGAGGACGCCGCGCCGGCGCCGATCGTCAGGCTCGCGCTCACGCCTCGCGCCGTCGCGGCCGCGTCACACAGCACCTGCGTCGCCTGGGACCGCGCCACCGGCCGATCGACCGCCATCGCCGCCGGCTTCACCCCGACCGACCAGCGCGGCCTGTCGTCGGGCCAGCTCGTGCGGCTCGACCATCGTCGGATCTTCGTCGGCGACGCGCTCGACGCGGCGCAATCCGCGAGCTTCGAGCTCTCCAACCACGCCTCGGGCCCGCTCGCCCTGTCGCGCGGCGAGGCGCTGCTCGCGGTGCCGGCCCAGGACCACGTCGAGCTGTGGGACCTGCAGCGGGGCGTCCGCCTCGCCGCGCTGCCGCACGCCGGCGAGGCGCGGGCCTGCGCGTTCGGCCCGCAAGACGCCTGGCTCGCCACCGCCGACGAGGCCCTGCACCTGTGGCGGCTCGGCGCCGCGCCGGCGGCGATCCGCGACATCCCCCTCGACAGCGGCGGCTCGACCACGCTCGTGCGCGGGCTCGCGGTGTCCGGGCGCGGCATCCTCGCCGTCAGCGTCGACGCCAGCCTCAATCACTACAGCCCCGAGAGCTCGCTCCTGATCGTCGACCCGCGCAACGGCGAGACCCTCGCCCGCCTCGAGCGCCCGGGCGTGCGATTGGGGCAAGCCGCGTTCGTCGGCGGCGCTCGGCTCGTGGTCGCCGACTCCGCCGGGCGATTGCTGCGGGTCGACCTCACCGACCCGGCCCGCGCGCGCTGGCTCGACTCCGACGACATCGACGTGTGGCCGCCGGACACGCGCAAGGCGCTGCCGCTGGCGACGCTCGGCGACGACGTGGCGCACGTCGGCCCGAGCGGCGACGTCGTGGTGGAGGACCTCGGGCCCGCCCAGCCGGAGGTCGGCGAGCCGATCCTGCTCGCCCCCGATCCCGGCGAGGCGAGCCGGGCGGCGGCGCCGGCCCCCGCGTTCGAGCAGCGCCTCGCCGGGACGCGCTTCCTGTTCGCCGGACGCTTCAAGTCGACCAGCCCCGACTTCCGCGAATCGACGGTGAAGGAGCTCGGCGGAGAGGTAGCGAGCAAGCCGGACGCCCGCGTCACCCACCTCGCGCTCGGCGAGCGGCCCTCCGCCGTGGTGGTCAAGACGCTCGCCGCCAAGGGCGCGACGTTCGAGACGCTCGGCGAAGCCGCGCTCGCCAAGCTGTTGCTGCCGACCCCCGACGAGGCGCGCGCCCTCCTGCGTGGCGAGGTGAAGCAGGCGGCCGCGCGCTGGAACGCCTGGCGCCGGCGCTACGTCGAGGTCCGCGGCGAGGACTTTCCGACCGCGCTGCAGGGCATCGATCTCGCGGGCCTCGATCTGCGCGAGCACCTGATGGCGGTGCTCGACTTCACCGGGGCCACCCTCGCCGGCGCCGATCTGCGCGGCGTCGACCTGTTCGACACCGTCTTCCGCAACGCCGACCTGAGCGGCGCCGACTTCACCGGCTGCAAGTGCCATCGGACGATCTTCGCCGGCGCCCGGCTGAATGGCGCCCGCCTCGGCGCCTACTTCGCCGCCGCCCGCTTCGACGGCGCAGCGCTGACCGGAGCCGACCTGCGCGACGCCGACCTGAGCTACGCCGACCTGCGCGGCGCCGACCTGCGCGGCGCCCTGCTGCCAAAGCAGCTGCCCGACGTAAAACACGACGCCCGCACCCAGTGGCCCGAGGGCGTGCTCCCGAGGTGAACCGGCGGCCGGCGCCGTGCTGCCATCCATGGTGGAACAAGCCAGCTCATGAGAGCGACGATCTGAAGCGCTCCCATTCGTACCGCCAACGACCGCTCGAACGAGCTGAATCGCGCCCGGGGAATGCGTGGATCGAGGGCACGTGCTGGCCGAGATCGAGCAGCGCGTCGGGCGGCCGTTCGAGGCGAACGGCGAGCCGCCGCTGAAGGCGCGCGCGGTGGTGTCCCGGAACGAGCGCGGGGCGTGGGACCTCCACCTCACGACGACGCTCGGCGAGACGACTTGTGTAGATACCGCGTTTGCGATTGCGATGCGTCCGGGGGCACCGTCGATCCGAAGCATGGGCTCAGCTTCGATGTCACCGTCGACGAGCAGGAGGCGAACGGCAGCATCATGTTCGATCTTCTGCGGCTTCGGGGCTTTCACCCCATGGATCCATGATTCGCCGGCACCGGCGCGCCGGGCGAGGAAGCCGGTCGCCCGCTCGCGAGAGACCGGCGGTCACGAGAGCCGGATGACGGGCACGAAGAAGGATGGCGGACGACGGACGTGTGGATCGGGAGGATCTTCGTTGCTCCCGATCGCCGTGCCCGCCGCGGTCGAACACTACTCTACCCGCGCCGCCGGGGCGCCGGCCGGCGGCGCGTCGTCGCCTCGGCGGCGAACGGCGTCTCGCCGAGGCGCAGCGCGCTCCGCTGCTCCGGGCCGAGCCGCTTCACCGCCGCCCGGAAGTCCTCCCGGGCCAGCCGGAGGCGGTTCTGGGCCGTGTTCGCGTTGATCTGCAGCTCCCGGGCGATCTCCACGACCGGGATCTCGAGCATGTCGTGCATCACCAGCATGACGCGCCGCTGCGGGACGAGGCTCGCGAGCAGCAGGTCGATCACCTCGGCCCGCTCCGTCGCTTCGACCCGCTGCTCCAGGCGGGGGCGCCTGTCGACGCCGGCGAAGATCGAGCTGCCGCCCTGCAGGCCCACCGGGATCTCGCGGCGCCGGAACGCCCGCTGCCGGTAGTGGGTTATCTGCCGCCACGCGATCCCGAAGAGCCACCGGTACAGCGGGTCCCACGCCCGCCGCGCCCGCAGGCGGCTCACATAGGGAAGCACCGCGCTGAACGGCACCGGCTGGCTACCGCCCACCTCGTCCTCGTCGCGCAACCCCAGGGCGGCGCGCAGCAGGCGGCTCGCGTCGAAGCCCTCCAGACCGCGGTAGGCCGCGAGGAGGATGTCGTGCAGCACGTCCTCGAGATCGTGAGGGTCGACGCCATACCCGCGGAGCGTCCTGCGAAGGAAAGGAACACCTACCTCGTGCAGCACAACGAAGCTTTGATGTTTGGCGCGAAGAGCATCGTCGGATTGAGATTCCACATATAATTTTTACGAACCCTCATTCCGAGTCGTTTGGGAACCGGCCCCCTCGCCGCGTAACCGCGCGTTATTGCAGTGTTTTTATGGCAGCCGCGTGACTCGCACCGAGCGACTCCCGCGCGGCCCCGAGCCCGCCCCCGGCGAGCCAGCCCTCCTGTCGCCCCCGGAGATTCGATGCTCCGTCCACACGAATTCGTGATCTGCTGGCGGGGTGTCGTGCAATTTGCGCGTTTTGCCGGCGAAAACGCGGGCGGCGCCCGCCGGCCCGCCCCCCGGGCGCCGGCCTCGGCCGCGCCTTTTCCGCCTCCCCCGCCCCCGAAGCTCGCCCCGAGCCGCGGAATTTCCCTGGCCGACCGGCCGGCGCCGCCGCGGCCGCCCCCTTGCCGACCGCTCTCCCGACCCGTAGGGTGACGGCGCCGTGCCCCTCCTCCAGCTCCGCCGCAGCGCCGGCGCCGCCGCTCGCGACCTCACCGCGTTCCTGCCGACGACCCGCGAGGAGATGCGCGCGCGGGGCTGGGACGCGCTCGACATCCTGCTCGTCAACGGCGACGCCTACGTCGACCACCCCGCGTTCGGCGCGGCGATCATCGGCCGCTTCCTCGAGGGGCGCGGCTTCCGCGTCGGCGTCATCTCCCAGCCCCGCTACCAGGACCCGAGCGACCTGCTGCGGATGGGCGTGCCCCGGCTCATGGTCGGGGTCACCGCCGGCAACCTCGACTCGATGCTGAACAAGCTCACCGCCCAGAAGAAGGTCCGCAGCGAGGACCAGTACTCGCCGGGCGGACAGGTGGGCCTCCGCCCCAACCGGGCCTCGATCGTCTACGCCAACCTCTGCCGCCAGGCGTTCCCCGGCGTCCCCATCGTCCTCGGCGGCATCGAGGCGTCCCTGCGCCGCATCGCCCACTACGACTACTGGTCCGACCAGGTCCGCCGCTCGGTCCTGCTCGACGCCAAGGCCGACCTGCTCATCTTCGGCATGGGCGAGAAGGCCGTCTGGGAAGTCGCCGACCGCCTCCGGCGCGGCGAGCCCGTCCGGTCCATCCGCGACGTCCGGGGCACCGCCTTCCCCATGCGCAAGGGCGAGTGGGAGCCGATCGAGGGCTCACGTTACGTCTCGGACGGAAAAACTGTGCTCCTCCCGAGCTACGAGGAGGTGGCGGCGGACCGGGGCGCGTTCGCCGAGATGTCGCGGGCGTTCCAGTTCGAGACGAACCCCGGCAATGCGCGGCCGCTGCTCCAGGCGCACGGCGCGGAGGCTGTGTACTTCAACCCGCCGGCGTTCCCGCTCGAGACGGGGCAAATGGACGCGCTCTACGACCTGCCGTTCACGCGGGTGCCGCACTGGTCGTACGACGCGCCGATCCCGGCCTACGAGACGGTGAAGCACTCGGTCGTCACGATGCGCGGCTGCTTCGGCGGGTGCACGTTCTGCTCGATCACGGAGCACGAGGGCCGGGTGATCCAGTCGCGCTCGGCGGACAGCATCCTGCGCGAGGTGCGGGCGCTCCGGCGCATGGACGGCTTCCGCGGCGTGCTCAGCGACCTCGGCGGGCCGACCGCGAACATGTACCAGATGCGGTGCAAGGACGAGGCGATCGAGAACGCCTGCCGGCGGCTCTCGTGCGTCTTCCCGGAGGTCTGCGAGAACCTGAACACCGACCACGGCCCGCTGCTCAAGCTGATGAAGGCGGTGCGCGAGGAGGAGGGGATCAAGAAGGTCTTCATCGCCTCCGGCGTGCGCTACGACCTCGCCGAGCGGTCGCCCGAGTTCATCGAGGAGCTCGCCGCGCACCACACGGGCGGCCAGCTCTCGGTCGCCCCGGAGCACAGCAAGAAGGACGTGCTCGACAAGATGAAGAAGCCGGGCATCGAGAGCTACGAGCGCTTCGCCGAGCAGTTCCGGTGCGCGAGCGAGGAGGCCGGGAAGAACCAGTTCCTCGTGCCCTACTTCATCTCGGGGCACCCCGGCTCGACGCTCCGGGACATGGTCGATCTCGCCGTGTACCTGAAGAAGAACGGGATGCGGCCGCGCCAGGTGCAGGACTTCATCCCGACGCCGATGTCGATGGCCGCGTGCATGTACCACACGGGGATCGACCCGCTCACGCGCGAGCCTGTGTACACGGCGAAGGATCTCCGCGAGAAGAAGCTCCAGAAGGCGCTCTTGCTCTACTGGGACGCGGCGCACCACGACGAGGCGCGGGAGGCCTTGATCAAGGCGGGCCGCGGTGATCTCATCGGCACGAAGCCGCACTGCCTCGTGCCGCCGGCGGCCGGCAAGGGCGCGCCGCCGCGCTACCTCGCCAAGGTCCGCGGCGAGCGCCGGGGGAAGCCAGCCGATGCGACACACCGCCGAAATCGATGACGCTCGGGCCTTCGCCGCGAAGCTCGGCGACCGCGGCCTGTTCCCGCACCTCGCGCCGCTCGTCTACGTGAACCACGCGGGGATCTCGCCCCCGTCGCGGCCGGTGCGCCTCGCGATGATCGCGCTGCTCGACGACTACGCCGCGCAGGGGGCGGCCGCGTTCCCGGCGTGGAGCGCGCAGCGGCTCCGCCTGCGGGAGAAGCTCGGCCGGCTCATCGGCGCGGCGGCTGACGACATCGCGCTCGTGCAGAGCACGACGCGCGGGCTCACCGACATCGCCCTGTGCCTGCCGTGGCGGCCGCGCGACCGGGTGATCCTCTTCGAGGGGGAGTTCCCGGCGAACGTGACCCCGTGGCAGCGCGCGGCGGCGCTCTTCGACCTGGAGGTCGTCTTCCTGCCGCTCGGCGGCTTCGCGGACGGCAGCGGCTCGGGCCTCGCCCGGCTCGAGGACGAGCTCCGGCGCGGCGCGCGGCTCGTCGCGGTGAGCGCGGTGCAGTTCCAGACGGGCCTCCGGATGCCGCTCGCGGCGATCGGCGCGCTCTGCCGCGCGCACGGCGCCGAGCTGTGCGTGGACGCCGTGCAGGCGGTCGGCGCGACGCCGGTGGACGTCGAGGCGGCCGGGGTCGACTACCTCGCGTGCGGCGGGCACAAGTGGCTGATGGGGCTGGAGGGCACGGGTTTCCTCTACATCCGCCGCGAGCGTCTGCCGGCGCTCCGGCCGGCGGTGGCGGGCTGGCTGAGCCACGAGGACGGCGTGAGCTTCCTGTTCCAGGGCCCGGGCAAGCTCCGGTACGACCGGCCGATCCGGCAGCGCGCCGACTTCGTGGAGGGGGGCAACCTCAACGCGGCGGGCTACGCCGGGCTCGAGGCGGCGGTGGACCTGATCCTGCAGATCGGGGTCGAGCGGATCCACGAGCACGCGAACCGCTTCCTGGATCCGCTCGAGGAGGCGCTGCGGGAGCGCGGCTGGGAGAGCCTCCGCGCGGCGGATCCGGCCTTGCGAGGGTGCGCGCTCGGGGTGAGGCCGCCGGGCGGCGCCTCGGTGGTGGAGCTCTACCGCGAGATCACCCGCCTCGGGATCGCCTGCGCGATCCCGGACGGCGTGCTGCGCTTCGCGCCGCACTGGCCGAACGCGCTGGACGAGTGGGAGCAGGTGCTGCTGTCGGCGGACGAGGCGCTCGGGCGGATCGCGAAGGGGTGAGCGGCGGGGTCCGCGGTGCGATCACGCCATGCGCTGCCAGCAAGACTCCGTGTTCAGCAGATCCACGGCCCACCTGTAGTGACCATCCTGGCGCAACCCCTCCGCGCCGGAGTACAGGTCACATGACATGAGCGCATAGGCCATCGCGTAACGATAGAGCTTCCCCTCTTCATCCGCGCCGACCTTGCGCAACGCGACAGCGATCAGCTCGTCACGGACCGACGATCTCTCAGGTCCGTACATATCGAAGAGCACGCACGCGAGAGAGACATCATACAAGGGGTCACCGAACATGGTGAAGCTCCCGAAATCGATGACGCCGGCCACCCTCTCGGCGTCGCGCATCAGCACATTTCCCGGGAAGAAGTCCCCGTGCACGACGCACAGCGGGCCATCGTACCTCTGGCCGAGGTAGAGCTCGCGGAGCCGGGCCTGCTTGGCGGAGAGATCGACCACGTCGGCCTCCAGGGAAGCCCGCTGCCGCTCTATCTTGATCTCTGCGAGGCGGTAGACGAACTCATACCAGCCCTGCGCCCGCGCGCTGCTCGCCCCGGACGCGTCGAGCAGGAGGTACTGCGACACGCCGTGAGGTGATTTGAGCTCCGCCAGGGCCGTGACAGCGTCGATGTAGCGCTCTCGCGCCGTGAGCGCGGCTTCGGCATCGAGATCAGGGAGCAGCTCGGAGAGCGGCTCCCCCTCGATCCGGCGCTCGATGACGGCCAGCAGCCCTCGAATGGGCGTGACGTCGTATATCCGCGGAAGCGCGAAGGTCAGCCCTTCACCGCGCAGGGAGTCATAGAACCTCCTCAGCACCTCGATCTTGCCGGCCCGGCCGGGATCCGCATAGAGCTTGAGGACGCGCTCGTCGGTCAAGCCGTAGACCTCTGCCTCGGTCCCGCTCGCCAGCCAGGCGCCCGGGTCCACGCCGAGCTCTCGCAGCGCTGCGGCTCTGGCCTCTGGATCGATCGCCGAAGCGTCCGCGCGGCTCAGCTCCACGAGGGTGCGCTCCCTGCCCCGGCCGAGCGATCGCCCACGAGCACCGCGCTCCGGCGGCGCCTGTTCACCGCCCCCGCTCGTAATCGAGCGCCGCCTTCTCCACGACGTCCCAGTCCCGCGCGGCCCGCTCGGCCTCGGCCACGAGCTCCGCCGTGAAGAGCGTGAGCCCCCAGATGCCGTTGTCCCGCCGCCGGAACGGGTACCGCGTGCCGCGCGCCGTCTCGACCGTGGCCCGCTCGCCCGTCACCTCCACCTTCGCGACGCCGGACAGATCGCGCCGGAGGCGCGCGGCGAAGCCCTGCTTCGCGGCGATGTCGACCCACACGTCCGCCCCGTCCTCGGCCATCGCGTGCGCGCGGTACTGCTCGAGCAGGCGTGTGCGCTCCGGCTCCGGGTAGCTCGCCTCGATCCGCTCGCTCGCCTTCAGCCGGTAGTCCCGGATGGTGTAGGCCGCGTGCTGCGCCCGGTCCTCGAGGTACGAGAAGCACGTGCGCAGATCGTTGGCGCCGAGGCGGTAAGCGATGCGGAGATAGGCGCCCTCGGGCGTCGTGTCCGGCGGAGGCCGGTTCAGCAGGAACGTGAGGAGCGCGAGGGCCACCAGGGCGACGGCGGCGGCGCCCCAGGCGATGGCGCGGCGACGGGTCATGTTCGAGCCTCCATGACGGCGAGGGGCCTGGGCGAGCGCGCCGGCGGCGCCGTCCTGCCCGACACGGCACCTGTGCCCCTGCAGTTCATCCCTCGCCCTGTCGAGCCGCCCGGCGCGCTAGTCGATGTGCCCACCGAACTGCAGGTAGAGCGACGCCATCCTCCCCCGGTCGAAGGCCGGTCCGAGCGGCGCGTCCAGCGCGAGGAGCGCGCCCGCCCGCATGAAGAAGCTCTTCTGGCTGTCATACACGAAATACGGCAGCAGCGAGACCTGCCCCCGGTCATCTGCGACCGAGGACGGGACCCACACGGTCTGGAGCGCCATGCCGCCACCGAAGCCGGCGCGGCTCTGGAACTCCGGCTCGATCTTCGCCTGGAACACCACGTCGAGATCGCCCGAACCGCCGAAGGACCCGCGCTGGCCACCGTCGCCCACCGGGACGAAGAACGTGAGGTCGCCGCCCGCCCTGAGCACGAAGGGGCGCCCGAAGCGGTACTCGATACCGCCGAGCCCGCCGATCGGGAGCGCGTCGGCCGCCCAGAGGTGCAGATCGTAATAGGCCATCGCCCCCGACGCATAGGCCGTGGCCCAGCGCCAGTCGTAGTCGTCGACCACGCCGAGCGGCAGCCCGGCGCGCCCGCCCGCGTACCACGTGAGCTTGCGCTTGCTGTCCGAGTAGTAGAGCGTGAACGTCGGGTTGCCGAGCCCCGCGCGCGACTGGCCGTCGCGCGGATCCTCGAGATCCCCCGGGCCGTTCAGGGAGAGCGCCAGCGGGAACTTGAGGTTGATGAACAGATCGGGCGTCGGCTCGAACTGGATGAAGGGGACGGCGGCGATCGACGCGCCGAGGACGCGGGCGCTCCACAGGTAGAGATCCACGCCCGCGTCCGAGCGGTGCACCACCGGATCCCAGGCGTGCGCCGGCGAGGAGGCGGCGAGGAGCGGAGCAGCGGCGGAGACCGCCAGGGCGAATGCGTGAAGCCATCGGGGCGTGCTCATCTCGAGATCTGCCTACCGAGATCCTGACCGCGACGTCAACCGCGACGTCAACCGCGACGTCAACCGCGCAGCGCCCCCTTCCTGAGAAGCCGGACCGACCCTACGATGCGCCCCATGTCCCGCACGAGACCAGAGGCCCCGCTCCTCGACGCGATCCGGCGCTCGATCCTCGTGTTCGACGGCGCGATGGGCTCGCTGCTCTACGAGCGCGGGGTGTTCGTCACCCAGAACTTCGAGCAGCTCAACGTCGCGCGCCCCGATCTCGTGAAGAAGGTCCACGCCGACTACCTCGCGGCGGGCGCGAACGTCATCGAGACGAACACCTTCGGCGCGAACAGGTTCCGCCTCGAGCGGTACGGGCTCGTCAACGAGGTGCGCAACTTCAACCTCGCGGGCGCGCGCATCGCGCGCGAGATCGCGGGCGGCGACGCCTACGTCGCCGGCTCGATCGGCCCGACCGGGCTCGTGCCCGGCGTGGCCACGCGCGACGACCTCGCCGCCGCGGCCGGCACGTTCGCCGAGCAGGCCGGCGCGCTCGCCGAGGGGGGCGTGGACCTCCTGGTTCTTGAAACATTTCGCCATCTTGACGAGATCAAGCTCGCCATCGAGGCGGCGCGGAGCGCCGCGCCGGGGCTCCCGGTGCTCGCGTCGATGACGTTCGACACGAGCGGCGTCGTGGCCGACGGCAGCGAGCCGGAGCGCGTCGCCCGGACGCTGCGGGACTGGGGCGTCGACCTGCTCGGCGTCAACTGCGGCGACGGCCCGCAGCTGTCGCTCGCCATGGCGGAGCGGATGGCGACCGCGGGGCTCCCGCTCTGCGTGCAGCCGAACGCGGGCTTGCCCCGCACGGTCGACGGCCGCCTGCTCTACATGGCGACGCCCGAGTACTTCGACGTCTTCTCCCGCCGCATGATCCAGGCGGGCGCCGTGATGATCGGCGGCTGCTGCGGCACCACGCCGGAGCACGTCAAGTGGATGGCCAAGTCGGCCCGCATGCTCCGGGGCGGCGCCGTGCCCGAGATCGCCTCGCGCCCGCACGTCACGATGGACGCGCCCACGGGGAGCGAGCCCACGCCGCTCGGCGAGCGGAGCCCCCTCGCGGCGAAGATCGCGGCGGGCAAGTTCGTGGTCTCCGTCGAGGTGAACCCGGCGCCGGGCCTGAGCCCCGAGAGCGCGCTCAGCGCGGCGAAGATGCTCATCGACAGCGGCGTCGACGTCGTGAACGTCGCCGACGGCCCGCGCGCCACCGCGCGGATGACGAACCTCGCCTTCTGCTCGCTCCTTGTGCAGCGCTACGGCATCGAGCCGATCCTGCATGTCTGCGGCCGCGACCGGAACCTCATCGGCCAGATGGCGCACCTGCTCGGCGCCCACGCGATCGGCATCAAGAACCTCGTCATCATCACGGGCGATCCGCCGAAGGTCGGCGACTACCCGGAGGCGACGGCCGTCTACGACCTCGACTCGATCGGGCTGCTCAACATGGCGAGCACGATGAACCGCGGCCTCGACCCGGCTGGCAAGCCGATCCCGGGCGGCAAGACGTCGTTCCTGCTCGCCACGGGGCTCGAGCCCGGCGCCCCGGACCTCGACAAGGAGGTCGCGCGCCTGGAGCGCAAGCGCGCCGCGGGGGCCGACATCATCATGACGCAGCCCATCTTCCACCAGGATCTCCTCGAGAAGGTGCTGCGGCGCATCGAGCACCTGGGGATGCCGGTGCTGGTCGGCGTGCTCCCGCTGGTGAGCTACAAGAACGCCGAGTTCCTCCACAACGAGGTGCCTGGCATGCAGATCCCCGAGGAGATCCGCGAGCGCATGCGCAAGGTGCCAGCCGGACCCGAGGCGCGCAAGGAGGGGGTCAAGATCGCCCGCGAGATGCTCTTCTCGGTGCGCGACCGGGTGCAGGGGGCCTACCTGATGCCGCCGCTCGGCAAGTACGAGCTCGCGCTCGAGGTGCTCGACGGCCTCAAGACGACCTGAACCGCCCGGCCGCCCGCTCCGGCGCATGAGTTCTTCCTTGCAGCGCCGGGCGCCGCGCGGGGAAACTCCGCCGAGATGTCCCTAGAGTACCGGCTTCATTCGCGCTGTGCCTGCGGTTCCGCGCTCTCGTCGTCCGAGTTCGCGCTCGCGTCCCGCCCCTTCGCGCTCGCCGGGACGAGGCGCGTCTACGAGCGCTCGCGCCCGTTCACGATCCGCCACCTCGCCCTCGATCTCGCGCTCGACGTCGCGGAGCGCTCGATCCACGGCACGGCGCGGCTCGATGCGGTCCGCGTCGACCCTGCCGCGCGCGAGATCGCGCTCGACGCCGTCGGCTTCGATCTGGAGGCGGTCGAGATCAGCGCCGGCGCCGGGCGCGCGGCGAAGCCCCGGCGCGGCGCGGGCAAGGCGGCGAGCGGCGCGTTCCACCCGGCCGAGCACACGTACGACGGCGAGACGCTCCGCGTGGCCGTGCCGCTCGACGAGGCCGAGGTGTCGATCCTGGTCCGGTACCGGGCGACGCCGCGGCGGGGGCTCTATTTCCTCGAGCCGGACGAGCACGTCCCCGACCGCCCGCGCCAGGTCTGGACGCAGTGCCAGGACGAGGACGCGCGCCACATCTTCCCCTGCATCGACAAGCCCCATATCAAGCAGACGACCGAGCTCCGCGCGGAGGTGCCGCCGGGCTGGTACTGCCTGTCGAACGGCGAGCTCGAGGGCGACGCGAGGTCGCAGAAGGCGGGCGTCTTCCACTACCGGCTGGACGAGCCCCACCCGAGCTACCTGTTCACGCTGGTCGCCGGCGATTTCGCCCGCATCGACGACGCGGCGCTCGACATCCCGCTCGCGTACTTCGTGCCGAGGGGGCGCGAGGAGGACGGCCGCCGCACGTTCGCGCGCACGCCGGACATGATCCGTCACTTCAGCGAGAAGCTCGGCGTCAAGTATCCGTTCCGTCGCTACGCGCAGGTGGTGGTGAGCGACTTCATCTTCGGCGGGATGGAGAACACGACCGCCACCACGATGTACGAGCACATCCTGCTCGACGAGCGGGCGGCGCTCGACATCTCGTCGGACGACCTCATCGCGCACGAGCTCGCGCACCAGTGGTTCGGCGATCTCGTGACGTGCCGCGACTGGTCGCACGGCTGGCTCAACGAGGGATTCGCCACCTTCATGGAGCACGTCTATCGGGAGCACCACCTCGGCGCCGACGAGTACGATCACAGCGTGAAGGCCGATCTCGACGCGTACCTGGGCGAGGCGCGCGGGCGTTACCGGCGGCCCATCGTCTGCCAGGACTACGAGGCGCCGCTCGACGTCTTCGATCGACACCTCTACGAGAAGGGCGGGCTCGTGCTGCACCTGCTCCGCCGGGAGCTCGGAGACGAGCTCTTCTGGCGCGGGGTGAGCACCTACCTGACGCGCCACGCGCGCGGGGTCGTGGAGACACGGGATCTCGCCCGCGCGTTCGAGGACGTGAGCGGCAAGTCGCTGGAGCGCTTCTTCGAGCAGTGGGTCTTCCGCGCCGGACACCCCGAGCTCGACGTGAAGATCGAGCTCGAGGGCGATCAGTGCACCGTCACCGTGAAGCAGACGCAGGCGGCCGGGCAGCACCCCAGCCGGGAGCACGCGCTCCAGCCGGACGCCTCGACGCCGCCTGTCTTCGCGTTCGACCTGGTGCTCGATTTCGGCTTCGCGGACGGCAAGGGCTCGAGCGTGCGCCGCGAGGTGCGGCGGGTGGACCAGCAGGCGCACACCTTCGTCATCCCGCTCCCGCGGCGTCCTCGCTTCGTCGTGGTGGATCCGGACCTCAGGATCCTGGGGGAGGTCAAGATCGACGCGCCGGCCGATCTGCTGCGGGCGCAGCTCGCCCACGCGCCGACGGCGCGCGGCCGCATGCTCGCCGCGAAGCCGCTCTCGCGGCGCGACGACCCGCCGACGACGCGGGCGCTCGGGCAGTCGCTCTCCGGCGCGAGCGAGTTCTGGGGGGTGCGCGCCGCCGCGGCGAGCGCGCTCGCCGCGCTCCAGTCGAGCGCGGCGTTCGCGCTGCTCGAGGGCAACGCGGGCGTCGAGCACCCGAAGGTGAGGCGGGCGGTCACGAGCGCCCTGGGCAGCTTCAGGTCGTCCAGGGCGGCGGAGCTCCTCGGCCGGCTCGCCCTGCGCGACGCGAGCTACCTGGTCCAGGCCGAGGCGGCGCGGGCGCTCGGGGCGACGCGGCAGAGCGCGGGGTTCGACACGCTGATCGACCTGCTCGACCGTCCCTCCTGGGGCGAGGTCATCCGCTGCGGCGTGATCGACGGGCTGGCGAACCTGCGCGACGAGCGCGCCGTGCCGCACCTGACGGCCCGCACGCGCTACGGCATCCCGACGCGGGGGCGCCGCGCGGCGATCCTGGCGTTGCCGAAGCTCTCGACCGATCGGCGGACGCGCGAGCTCCTCGAGGAGCTGCTCGATCAGCCGGATCCGTACCTCCGGGTCGACGTCGCGCGCGCGCTGGGCGATCTCGCCGACGGCCGGTCGCGCGGCGCGCTCCAGCGGCAGCTCGACCGCGATCTCGACGGCCGGGTGCGGCGGCGGATCCGCGAGGTGCTCCGCGATCTCGGCGGGGCGGGCAAGCGCGAGCTGGACCGGCTGCGGGACGAGCTCGAGGCGCTGCGGCGCGACAACGCGGAGATCCGGGCGCGGCTGGGCAAGCTCGAGGCGACGGGGACCAAGGCCAAGAAGGCGGCCGACGCCAAGTGAGGGCGCCTCTTTGCCGCGCCGCTCTCGTCGGCTAGGGAGGCTCCATGTCGGACGCCTCTCCCGTGAAGCTCGACCGGCGCGGCGCGGTCGCGGTGCTCACCCTCGATCGGGCGGATCGCCGCAACGCGCTCTCCCGCGACGCGCTGCTCGCCTTCGGGCGCCTCGGGCGCGAGCTCGTGGACGATCCGGAGGTGCGGGCGCTCGTGATCACGGGCGCCGGAGACAAGGCGTTCTGCGCCGGCGCCGACCTCAAGGAGCGGCAGGGCATGAGCCCGGACGACGTCCGCCGGCAGGTGGGGCTGTACCGGACGGAGCTCGGGGTGCTCGCGCGGAGCCCGAAGCCCGTGATCGCGGCGATCAACGGGGTCGCGTTCGGCGGGGGGCTGGAGCTCGCGCTGCTCTGCGATCTCCGGGTGGCGGCGCCGCACGTCGAGCTCGCGTTGCCGGAGACGTCGCTCGGCATCATCCCGGGCGCGGGCGGCACGCAGCGGCTGCCGCGGGTCGTCGGCGAGGCGCGGGCGAAGGAGATGATCCTGCTCGGCAGGAAGCTCACCGCGGCCGAGGCGCTCGCCTGGGGGCTCGTGAACCGGGTATCGCCCGAGGGGACGCCGGTGGTCGACGACGCGATCGCGTGGATCGAGCCGATCGCGCGCGGCGCGCCCATCGCGCAGGCGGCGGCGCTCCGGGCGATCGAGGACGGCTACGACGTGCCGCTGGATCTCGGCCTCGAGATCGAGCGGGTGCACTACGACGAGACGCTGCGCAGCGAGGATCGGCTCGAGGCGCTGCGCGCGTTCGCCGAGAAGCGGAAGCCGGTGTACCGGGGGCGGTGACGGCCGCGGGCGGCGGTGACGGCCGCGAGCGGCGGTGACGGCGCGCGCTCCGGGAGCGGCCCCGCGGCGCGCGCTGGCGCGGCGGCGAGGCTCGTGGGACCGCCGTCGTGCTAGCCTTGTCCTCATGGATCCGAAGCCGACCGGTGCCGCGCTCCTGCTCGCCCCGGCCGCCCGGGGCGGCGCGGCGGCCAAGCTCCCGCCTGCGGAGACGCGGCGGGCGCATTTCCCGGCCGTGGATGAGCACCTCGTGGTGCCGGAGGTGACGCGCGACGAGCTGATCCGCGGGCGCAAGGTCGTCGCGGCGCCGGCGCTCGAGCCCCACGCCGAGCAGCAGGTGCGGCTGGATTTCCTGATCGCGCCGCACCTTCGGCCCGGCTACATCGGCGCGGCCGATCTCATCACCCGCGTCGCCGAGGGCTCGGATTTCGCCACCGACCTCTCCATCCGCAGGGCGGGGACCGATCCGGCGACGGGGCGCCGGTACCTGGAAGAGCTCTCGTTCGAGATCGTCAACGAGCAATCGATGCGGGACGTGCGCGAGAAGGCCGAGGATCTCCTCGCCCGGGGCGTGCGCCGCGTCTTCGCCCTCTTCGTCAAGCGCGACGAGGTCGCCGAATGGTCGGCGGCCGAGGGGCGGTTCGTGCCGCTCACGCCTGACGCGACGCTCGAGGATCCGTGCCTGGTCCGTCCGGTCCCCGTCCGCGCATTGCTCGACGGCGCGGCGGCCGAGCGTGAGGTCGTCCGCGCGCTGGAGCGCAAGGGCAACCCCGAGATCGAGGCCATCAAGGCCCGCGAGCGCCAGGCGGCGCTCGACGAGGGGCGGCGCGCAGGGCTCGACGAGGGGCGGCGCGCAGGGCTCGACGAGGGGCGGCGCGCGGGGCTCGACGAGGGCCAGCGTGCCGTGCTGCTGCACCAGCTCCGGACGCGGTTCGGAGACGTGCCCGAGGCGAGGCGGGAGCAGATCCTCGCTGCGTCCGGCGAGCGGCTCGCGGTATGGGCCGAGCGGATCCTCGCCGCCAGGACGCTGGACGAGCTCTTCGAGGGCTGAAGCGCCGCACATCGCGAGGCGCCCGCCTCCAGCCTCCCTCCGCGCACGAAGGCGCCCTCCCCCCGCAGCGCGTCCCCGGCGCCAGCCCCACCTACAGCCCATCCGTCGGCTGGCGGAGCACCTCGACCTTCCCGCCGAGCCGCTTCGACACCCACACCTTGTTGCTCCGGTCGACGATCACCGCCCCGCAGTCCTCGATCGACTCGACGAGCGCGAGCCCCTTCTCGGCCCCCAGGATGAACACCGCGTCGTCGACCGCGTCCGCGGTCAGCGCGTCCTTCGCCCAGATGGTGACGCTCCGGCTCTCGGACGCCGGGAATCCCGTCCGCGGATCGATGATGTGGTGGTAGCGCCGGGCATCCTTGATGAAGCTCCGCTCGTAGTCGCCCGCCGTCGAGAACGCGTGGTCCTCGACCTCGATCATCGCGAAGTAGTCGCTCGCGTCCTTGCCGCGCGGATCCCGGATACCCGCCCGCCATGGTGACCCATCCGGCTTCTTCCCGGCGATGTAGAGGTCCCCGCCTGCCTGGACGAAGAACGACGAGAGCCCCTCCGCCCGCAGCACCCGCGCCGCGGCGTCGACGGCGTAGCCCTTCGCGATCCCCCCGAGGCTCATCCGCATTCCCGGCTTCCCGAGCATCACCGTGCGCTTCGCGCGATCGAGCTTGATCTGCCTGTAATCGATGAGCGCCCGCGCCCGCTCGACATCGTCCCTCCGCGGCACGTTGTCGTCGATGTCCTCATCGAACTTCCAGAGCCCGTGCATCGCCTCGAAGGTGATGTCGAAGACCCCCCCGGAGCGCTCGCTGATCCAGAGGCTCTTCTCGATCACGGCGAGCGACTCCGGGCTCACCTCCACGGCGCCCTCCCCGGCCACCGCGTTGACCCTCGACAGCTCGCTCTCCGGCCGCCAGGTCGTCATGAGCCCCTCGAGCCTGCGGATCTCGGCGATCGCCTTTTCCAGCCTGGCCCTGATCGCTGCCTCGTCCATCGCCGCGCTCGTGTAGGCGGCGAGGAGCAGGCTCGTCCCCATCGCCCTCGCCTCGACCGCGACGCGGGCGGGCTCTGCCTGCGCCGCCGCGCCCCGATCCGGCGCACGCGCCGCGCTCGAGGCCGCCGGCGGAGCCTCCTGACGCGCGCGCGGAGCGTCACACGCGGCGAGCGCGGGCGGCGCGAGCATCGCCGCGAGGCCGAGGAGGAGCGAGGAGCAGCGCAGTCCGACCATTCGAGGATCCTGATTCCGTGAGAACCGCGAGGACGCCCGACCGCGCGGCATCGTCGCGGACGGGCGCCGGCGGCGGAGCTCCTCCGCCGGCGCCACCATGGCCCAGGCGAGGCGCGCGGATCCAGGGTAGTATTGCCCGCCCATGAGCCTCGACCCGAGCCGCATCCCGCGTGACATCGACGACCTCTCCCCGGAGCTCCGCGAGATCGCCGCGCGCATCCACGCGAGCCCCGAGCTCCGGTTCGAGGAGCACAAGGCCGCGGCGTGGCTCGCCGAGGCCGTCGAGAAGAACGGCATCCAGGTCGAGCGCGGGCTCGCCGGCATGCCCACCTCGCTGCGCGCGCGCATCGGGCAGGGCCAGGGCCCCCACCTCGCCATCCTCGCCGAGTACGACGCCCTCCCGGAGATCGGCCACGCCTGCGGGCACAACCTGATCGCCGCGGGGGCGCTCGGCGCCTTCCTCGCGCTGGCCCGGCAGAAGGGCGCCGTGGCCGGCACCATCGATCTGGTCGGGACGCCCGCCGAGGAGGGGGGCGGCGGCAAGATCCGGCTGCTCGAGGCGGGCGCCTTCGAGGGCGTCGACGCCGCGATGATGTTCCACCCGTTCGACCGCGACCTGCTCGCCCATGACACGCTGGCCAGCTCCTGGCTCGAGCTCCAGTTCCACGGCAAGCCGTCGCACGCCGCGCTCGCGCCGTGGGACGGGAACAGCGCGCTCACGGCCTGCCTCGACACCTTCCGGCTGATCGACGGCCAGCGCGTCCACTTCCGCGACGGCGTCCGGGTGCACGGGTTCATCAAGAACGGCGGCCAGGCGGTCAACATCATCCCGGAGGTCGCGGTGGCCGAGTTCTCGGTCCGCGCCCTCGACACCGACGAGCTCGCCCGCGTGCGGGGGATCGTCGAGCGCTGCGCCCGCGGCGCGGCCATGGCGAGCGGCGTGGAGCTCACGCTCGTCGACCAGGGCGGCTACAAGAACATGGTCAACAACCGGAAAATGGCGCGCCGCTTCGGCGAGCACCTGCGCGCCCTCGGCCGCTCGCCGGTCGAGATGGACCCCGCCGTCGGCACCGGCTCGACCGACATGGGCGACGTGTCCCACGCGCTCCCCGCCATTCACCCGTGGATCGCGATCTGCGGCAAGGGAGAGACGACCTGCCACCAGCACGCGTTCGCCGCCAAGGCGGCGAGCGCTTCCGGCCAGGACTCGATGCTGATCGCCGCCAAGGCGATGGCGATGACGTGCGCGGATCTCCTGCTCGATCCCGAGCTGCGGAGGGGCGTGCGCGAGGAGTTCGCGCAGCGGAAGGCCGGCGCGAGCGCGGCCTAGGCCAGGTCAGCCGTCGTCCTGGAGGGGGCTGCCGAGGTCGTCCATCAGCCCGGTCCCCCCCTCGATCGGGATCGCCCGCGCCAGGGCCACCCGCTCCAGCATCACCGACAGCGCGATCCTGTCTCCCACGTCCGGCAGCCAGGTGCGGGACCCGTCCCAGAGATCCAGCCGGATGTTGCTCGCCAGCTTGCCCTCGTTGGCCGCGCCGGCGGCGCGGGCCGTCGATTGCGCGGAGGGCACCGCCATGCGGTCGATCTGCGACCAGGCGAAGCGCCGCACGCGCGGCAGCCCGAACCCGAGCAGCTCACGCAGCTCGATCCCGTCCGGGTGCACGATCACGCCGCGCATCTGCTCGCGCAGCACCATCGCGAGCGCGCTCACGCACAGGATGATGGCGCACACGCTCGATGGGACGAGCCGATGGCGATCCCCCTCGACGACGTACTGGAAGATCCGCGAGCTCGAAGGAGCGTTCTGGCCATAGAAGATCACCGCCGAGGCGGTGAGGGCGAAGCCGAGGTAGAGCAGCGCCGGGATGCGCTCCTTCATCGGCGGCCCGAACGCGATGCGCTTCTCGGGCCTGTACGTCATGTCAAAGCCGGGAGGTCTGGAAGGACGCGCCATAGATTCCTAGTCTACACGGCGCAAGGCCCGGTGCTTGGGTCGCCCCTTGGCCCGCCCACCCCCGGGTCGGACGCCGCGCTCCCAAAAATACACTGTCAGGCGTTCCCGGAAAGCCACGGCCCGGCGCTCCCAGAAACCCGTTGCCGGGAGATGGCTGAACGGACATGAAGGTACGCCCCGAGGGCGCCCCCTCGACCCATCCTGGAGCCTTTCATGCACGATCGCTTCCTGCGCGCCTGCCGGCGTGAGCCGACCGATGTGACGCCCATATGGTTCATGCGCCAGGCCGGCCGGTACATGGCCGAGTACCGCGAGCTCAGGAAGAAATACACGCTCCTCGAGATCTGCAAGACGCCCGAGCTCGCCCTCGAGGTGACCCTCCAGCCGCTGCGGCTCGGGATGGACGCGGCGATCCTCTTCGCCGACATCCTGCTGCCGCTCGAGCCCATGGGCGCCCCCTTCGAGTTCGCGAAGGGCGAGGGGCCGGTCATCCACGAGCCGGTGCGCGACCGGGCCGGCATCGAGCGGCTGCGCGTGTTCGAGCCCGAGGAGGGCCTCGGCTACGTGCTCGACGCCGTGCGCCTCATCCGCAAGGAGCTGGACGGCAAGACGCCGCTCATCGGCTTCGCCGGCGCGCCGTTCACCATGGCGAGCTACCTCGTCGAGGGGGGCAAATCGAGCGATTACCGGCTCACGAAGCAGCTGATGTGGAGCGATCCCGAGGCGTGGTCGGCGCTCATGGGCAAGATCTCCGAGGTCGTCCGCCGCCTGCTGCGCGCCCAGGTCGCCGCCGGCGCGCAGGCCGTGCAGCTGTTCGACTCGTGGGTCGGCTCGCTCTCGATCGACGACTACCGCGAGCACGTGCAGCCGCACGTGCGGTACATCCTCCGCGATCTCGAGGCGACCGGGGTCCCGGTCATCCACTTCGGCACGAACACCGGGGCGCTCCTCGAGGCGCAGCGCGACGCCGGCGGCACGGTGATCGGCGTCGACTGGCGCACGCCGCTCGACAAGGCGTGGCAGCGCATCGGCCACGACCGCGCCGTGCAGGGCAACCTCGATCCGCTGCTGCTCTGCGCGCCGCGCGCCGTCGCCGAGCGCCGCGCGCGGGCGGTGCTCGCCGAGGCCGGCGGGCGCGCGGGGCACATCTTCAACCTCGGCCACGGCATCATCCCGGAGACGCCGGTCGACACCGTGAAGGCGGTCATCGATCTCGTCCACTCCATCCCGCGCGCGTCGCTGCAGGGCGAGCCCGATCGTTGACGCTGCGCCTCACCCCTCCCGGGGTGATATGGTCTCGCTTCGAGCATGTGCGAGCTCCTCGGGATGGAGTGCAACGTCCCCACCGACATCGTCTTTTCGTTCAACGGCCTCCGGCACCGGGGCGGCCGCACCGGGCCCCACGCCGACGGGTGGGGCCTCGCGTTCTTCGAGGGGCGCGCGGCGCGCGTCTTCCTCGACCCGAGCGCCGCCTGCGACAGCCCGCTGGCGCGGTTCCTCGGCGAGACCCCGATCAAGACGCTGCTCGCGATCGGCCACATCCGGCGCCGCACCCGCGGCGACGTCCTGCTCGCCAACACGCACCCGTTCGTGCGGGAGCTCTGGGGACGCCACTGGGTCTTCGCGCACAACGGCACGCTGCGCCGCGTCCGGCGCCGCGCGCTGGGCCGCTTCAACCCCATCGGCACGACCGACAGCGAGCACGCGTTCTGTTACCTGCTGGAGGGGCTCCGCAGCGCGTTCCCCGGCTACCCGCGCCGGACCAGCGAGCTCTGGGAGGCGATCGCGACGCTGGGCGGCGAGCTCGGCCGAGACGGCACGTTCAACTTCCTGCTCGGCGACGGGCGCCACCTCTTCGCCCGCTGCGCGACCCGGCTCTGCTACGTCGTCCGCAAAGCCCCGTTCGGCATCGCGACGCTCGTGGACGACGACATCCGCGTCGACTTCTCCGCGGTCACGACCCCGAAGGATCGCGTCGCCGTGGTCGCGACGACGCCGCTGACGGCCAACGAAGCCTGGACCCAGGGGCGACCGGGCGAGCTCTGGGTATTCGATGGCGGCGAGCTGCGCGCGACGCTCCCGTCGCCCTCGTGACCGACGCCGCCCGGGCTCTCGCGCCGGCACCCGCCCGGCAGGGCTCGCTTCGTCAATACTCTGCTTGCTGCCGAGGTCGGTTTCTCGACGCCTTCTCCGGCTGGGCCCGTTGATGCCTTTCGAGGCAAACCGTTCCAGCAGCGACGGAGCATGATCGCTAGCCGAGGAACGAGCTGTTCCGGGAATCATCCCAGGAAGGAACACGCGGCCGCGCCGGGGGTGGAGATGGCCACGGGCAGCCTGAAATGAAAAACGTCGCGACGGACCTGGGGGGGGAAGGTCTCCGCCGCGACGCAGGTCTATCCTACGCACCCCGTATGCCAAGTCAACCAACCGGCACGGCTCGCAAAGAGGCCCGCGCGCAGCGCGGTCGCGGCGTGCGCAGCGCTCAGTTCAGCGTTGTGATGCGCCCTGGTTTTGAGGCAGAACTCACAGAGCCTCATCCCCGCACGCGGGCATGCCAGCCGAACAGACACATCGTGCTCCAGCGAACCATTCTCTCCCTTGCCGGCTCAACGGCTCGCCGGATGGGTGGCGGCGCGCCCGGGAAACGCATAGAGAGAGCCGCATCGACGGCAGCGCGGGCTGCACGAGAGACAGGGGCGGCGCCTCCACTGCGATACAAGCGCACAACGCCCCACAAGGCGCGTCAGCGAGCACAGGCGATGCAGTGCAGAGCAAGCGGCGGCGAGGGGTGGACGGCGTGCGGGGAACAAGCCGAGAGCGTGGAAGGGTACGACGGAGCGCAGAGGGCGACGTGCGCCGTTGTCGGGTCGGGAAGGCGGAGGAAGCATCGAAGACGGCTCCGCCTGGATGGCCGTCTTGACGGGAGTCGGGGCATGTCAGTACGCTTTGACGTTGGGCGAGCTAGGGCATATCGAGCCGTCGGGTCGCGACTGCAGAGCCGCGCCCCGGTAGGTTCCGTCTCGGGAAGAGCTCGAACGATGTCGAGGCTAGGTCGCACGACGGGTTGGGCTGAGCGCGCGTGAGTGACTTCGACGAAAAGACTCGTGTAACGCAGGTGGTCCAGCCCCCACCGGGCGGCGGCAGCAAGAACACGACCGACTGCCTGGTCGTGATCTACACGAAGGAGCCCACGCTGCTCGGCAAGCGGTTCGTGCTGGAGAACAACCCGACGCGGGTCGGCCGGGGGGCGGACAACCACATCGTGCTCGACGGCGACTCCGTCTCACGGCGGCACGCCCATTTCGAGCAGCGGCCGAGCGCCTGGATGGTCGTCGACGACGGGAGCACCAACGGGACGTACTGCAACGATGAGCAGATCTCCCGCGAGGTGGTGCTGAAGAACGGAGACAGGGTGAAGATCGGCCCCACGATCTTCAAATTCCTGTCCGGCGCCGACGTGGAGGCGCAATACCACGAAGAGATCTACCGGATGACCATCATCGATGGTCTCACGCAGATCCACAACAAGCGCTACCTCTACGAGGCGCTCGAGCGCGAGATCATCCGCGGCCGCCGGCACGAGCGGGACCTCGCGATCCTCCTGTTCGACATCGACCACTTCAAGCGCATCAACGATGTCCACGGCCACCTGGCCGGCGATTTCGTGTTGAAGGAGGTCGCGCGCATCGTGCAGAGCCGCATCCGCCGCGATGAGGTCTTTGCGCGGTACGGCGGCGAGGAGTTCGCCATCATCCTGCCCGAGACGTCCATCGAGGGCGCCGCGGCGCTCGGCGAGACGCTGCGACAGAAGGTCGCGGAGCACCTCTTCGTCTTCCAGGCCGACAGCATCCGCGTGACGATCAGCGTCGGTGTGGCGCTGCTGCAGGAGGGCGATCGCACCGCGAACGACCTCATCAAGCGCGCCGACGAGCGGCTCTACCACGCGAAGAACAGCGGGAGAAACCGGGTTTGCGCCTGAGCTCCGGGCCGCGGGCGCGCTAGATCCCGGCGGAGGAACGACGATGCCGAACAGCGAGCTGCCGCTGCCGGCGGCGCCGGGCGCGGAGGGCGGCGCCGCGCTGCCCGAGATCCTGGTGCCGCCGCCTGGTCCCCGATCGCGGAGCGCCCTCGAGCGGCTCGAGCGCGTCGAGTGCCCCGCGTTCGGCCGGCGCCGCGAGACGCGGGCGCAGAAGAGCGGCGCCGATATGCTGACGATCGTGCTGTCGCACGGGCACGGCGCGAACGTGTGCGACGTCGACGGCAACCGCTACGTCGACCTGTGCGCGGGCTTCGGCGCGCTGCTGCTCGGCCACGCGGCGGCGCCCGTGCGGCGCGCGGCGGAGGAGCAGCTGTCGCGGCTGACGCTCGCCCTCGGCGACGTGTACTCGGCCGACGTGAAGATCACCCTGCTGGAGCGCCTCGCGGCGCTGCACCCCGGGCCCGCGCCCATGGCGCTGCTCGGCCAGAGCGGCAGCGACGCGATCACCGCGGCCATCAAGACGGCGGCGCTCGCGACCGGGCGGCCGGGGCTCGTCGCCTTCGAGGGCGCGTACCACGGCCTCGGGTACGCGCCGCTCGCGGCGTGCGGGCTGCGCGAGAGCTACCGCGCCCCCTTCGCGGAGCAGCTCAACCAGCGCGTGACGTTCGCGCCGTACCCGCGCGACGAGGCGGGGGCCGCGCGCTCGCTCGACGCCGTCGAGGCGGCGCTGCGCGGCGGCGAGGTCGGCGCGATCCTCCTCGAGCCGATCCTCGGGCGGGGCGGCTGCGTCGTTCCGCCCGACGCGTTCCTGAGCGCGCTCTGCGACGCGGCGCACCGGCACGGGGCGCTCGTGATCGCGGACGAGATCTGGACCGGCCTCGGTCGGTCGGGGGCGATGACGCGCACGGGAGCGCTCGGGGCGCCGGTGGACATCCTCTGCTTCGGCAAGGGGCTCGGCGGCGGGCTCCCCATCTCCGCGTGCGTCGCGCCCGAGCCGATCATGCGCGCGTGGGCGCGCGAGGGAGAGGTGGTCCACACCTCGACGCACTCCGGATCGCCCCTCGCCTCGAGCGCCGCGCTCGCGACGCTCGACGCCCTGGGCGCAGGCCAGCTGGCGGCGCGCTCGCGCGACGTGGGCGCGCGTTTCCAGGAGATGCTCCGGGAGGCGCTCCGGCGCGGCGCGGGCGTCGTCGACGTGCGAGGCGCCGGGCTCATGGTCGGCGTGGAGCTGGAGAGCGCCGAGCTCGGGCTGCGGGCCATGCGCGGGATGCTGGCCGAGGGCTACCTGGTCCTCACGGGCGGGGTGCGCGGCGAGACGCTGACGCTGACGCCGGCGCTCACCATCCCCGAGGCGCTGCTGTCGGCCGCGGCCGGCGCGCTGGCGCGCGTGCTCTCGACCTAGACGCGGCCGGCGCGTGCTATCCCGGTCCCGTGGGACCGATCGATCAGAGCGAGGCGCTGCACCGCCGCGCGCGGGCGTTCATCGAGGCGTCGCTCCTCCGCGACAGGGCGGGCTCGCCCGGCGCCGGCCGGGCGGCGGCGGCCTCTCCTCGGCAGGGCGAGCGCGGGGCGGACGCCGCGCTCCCGGAGACGTTCGATGCGCTCGCGGTCGCCCTCGCCCGGCACCAGGCCGCGCATTGCGCGCCGGTCGCCCGCCTCTTCAAGGCGCGCGGCGCGGACGTCGACGCGATGGAGCGCGCGGCGCAGATCCCCGCGGTGCCGTGCGACGTCTTCCGGTTCGCGCGCGTCGCGGCCCACCCAGCCGGGGCGGACGAGCGCGTCTTCCGCACGAGCGGGACCTCCCTCGGCGCGGCGTCCCGCGGCGAGCACCCGTTCCGCACCACGGCGACGTACGAGCTCGCCGCGGTCGCCTGGGGGGAGCGCCTCCTGTGGCCCGACGGCGCGCGGCTCCGGGCGCTCGTCCTCGCGCCGCCGCTCGACGAGGTCCCGGACTCGTCGCTCGGGTTCATGATCGATCGCTTCGCCGCGCGCCTCGCGGGGCCGGCGAGCTGGCACGTGCGCGACGGCGAGCTCGACGCCGCGGGGTTCGCCCGCGCGTGCGGCGAGGCGCGCGCCTCGGGCGAGCCGGCGATCGTGCTCGGCACATCGTTCGCGTTCGTCCACTTGCTCGAGGCGCAGCTGCCCGAGGGCGCGACGCTGCTGCCCGAAGGGAGCCGCGTCATGCAGACCGGCGGCTACAAGGGCCGCTCGCGCGAGGTGCCCGCGGAGGAGCTGCGGGCGTCGATCGCGCGGTCGCTCGGGGTGCCCCTCTCGCACGTCGTGGGCGAGTACGGCATGACGGAGCTCTCCAGCCAGCTCTACGAGGGCACCCTCGCGGCGGCGCTCGCCGGCAGACAGGGCCCCGCGCCGGGGCTCTACCTCGCGCCGCCCTGGACGCGGGTCACCGCGGTCGACCCGGGGACGCTCGCGCCGCTCCCCGCGGGCGAGATCGGGCTCGCGCGGATCGTCGATCTCGCGAACGTCGACTCGGCCGTCGCCCTCCAGACCGCCGATCGCGTGCGCGTCACCGACGAGGGCGTCGAGCTCCTGGGCCGCGCGTCCGGGGCGCCGCCGCGCGGCTGCTCGATCGCGATCGACCAGATGCTCGGCGGCGACCCGTGATGGACGAGGGCGCGGCGCGGCGCCGCCGGGTCGAGCGCGTGATCGCCGCGGCGGCGAGGATCGCGGACGCGCGCGATCCGCTGGGCGAGGAGGCGCGCCGGCGGCTGCCTTCCACGAGCGGCCTCTCCCCCGAGGGCGTGGAGCTCGCGCTCGGCCGCCACCTCGAGGTCGCGCCGAGCCGCGGCGAGCTCGACGCGCTCGTGGCGACCTCGGGGCGCGCGCGCCGCTGCCACGTGGTCCTCGCCGCCAACGTCTGCACGGCGCCGCTGCGGGCCATCGCCGTCGCGGCGGCGACGGCGCCGGAGGTCTTCGTGCGCCCGTCTCGCCGCGATCCCGTCGTCGCGGAGCTCCTCGTGCGCGCGCTGCAGGCCGACGAGGGCTTCGGCCGCGAAGGCGGCGCCATCGCGCTTGTCGCGGACGTCGCGCTCGGGGACGCCGGAGCGCAGGCGGCCGGCGAGGGCGCGCCCGGCGATGCGCCGCGCGCCGAGCTGCACATCTACGGCTCGGACCGGACCGTGGCGACGCTGCGGGTCCAGGCCGGCCGCGGCGCGCTCGTGCGCGGGCACGGCGCCGGCCTCGGGCTCGCCGTGGTCGGCCCCGACGCGCGCCTCGACGAGGCGGCGCGGGACATCGCCGACGACGTCGTGCCGTTCGATCAGCGCGGCTGCCTGTCGCCGCGCTTCGCGCTGGTGGAGGGCCCGGCCGAGCGCGCGGAGGCGCTCGCGCGCGCCCTGCACGCGGCGCTCGCAGCGGCAGGCGCGCGCGTCCCGCGCGGGCCGCTCGACGGCGCCGCGCGCGCCGAGGTGGCCATGTACCGGGCGACCCTCGAGGCTGTCGGCTCGTTCTGGGAGGGCGAAGGGCACGGGGTCGGCGTGGATCTGGCGCCGCGGTCGCTGCTGCTGCCGCCCGCGGCGCGCGTCGTCCACGTCGCGGCGAGCAGCGCCGAGGCGGCTCCGGCGCTGCTCGCGCCGATCCGCGGCGCGATCACCGCGATCGGCGCGGGCGGCGGCGGGCAGCTCGCGCGCGCCGCGTCCGCCGCGGCGCCGCGCGCGCGGGTCTCGGCGCTGGGGTGGATGCAGCGCCCGCCCCTGGACGGCCCGGTCGATCTGCGGACGCTCTGACGTCCGGTGACCTGCCGCCGGCCGCGCCGAGGCGGGCGGGCGGCACGTTGAAAGCGCGCCCGTCGTGCCGCCGAAGCCGCCTGGACCGCCGCGCGACCCGGGCGCTGGTGCGTGCGAGGTGCGCTCGGGCGACCGTGTGTGATAGCGATCGTCGTATGGATGCCGAGGACGAGGACGCGCCGCCGTCGGTCACCTCCGCCAGGATCCAGGTACGCCGCGACGAGCGCCTGGATCTCGTCATCGAGTACCTGGCCTTCGTGGCGAAGCCGATGCCGCTGTCGCTCCTCCTCGACGAGGCGCCGCAGCGGATCGCCGCGATCCTCGGCGCCGACGTGGCGTCGCTGTACCTCCTCGAGGGCGACGGCGACGAGCTCGTGCTGCGCGGCAACGTCGGCTTCCCGCGCGAGGCGCGCGGCACGGTGCGGCTCTCGGTCGGTCAGGGCATCACGGGCATGGCGGTCGAGTGCCTGCGCCCGATCTCGGTCGTCCAGGCGACCGAGCACGAGCGCTACCGCGCGTTCCCGGAGCTCCACGAGGAGCGGTTCCCGGTCTTCCTGGCAGCCCCCATCCTGGGCAGCGGCCGTCCGCTCGGCGCCCTGGTCGTGCAGCGGGCGGGGGATCGCGCCTTCACGGCGCGGGACGTCGAGCTCCTCATGGCCCTGACGGCGCCGATCGCGGCCGGCGCGCGCCACGCGCAGGTGCTCGACGAGCTGCGCGAGCGGCGGCGGCGCACGGGCGGGGGCACGCGCAAGGTCACGCTGCCGGGGTTGCCCGTCCTCCCGGGTCGCGCGCTCGGGGCGATCGCGGCCCTGCGGCGGCCGGCCAGCTCGTCGCTCGGCCCGCAGCGGGGCCGCGGCGATCCGAAGCTCCTGCGGCTCGCCTTCGACATCGCGGAGAAGGCGCTCGTCGACCTCCACGCGCGCGCGGCGGAGCGGAGGCTCGCGCAGGACGCGGCGTTCCTCTCGACCTACCTCCTGATGATCGGCGACGGCCGCCTGCGCGCGCGCGCCTTCGAGCTCGCGGCCGGCGGGCAGAGCGTCGCGCAGGCGCTCGGGACGGTCGCCCGCGAGGTGGCGCGAGCCGCCAACGGGATCGTCGGCGACCCGTTCTTGCAGGACCGCGCCCGCGACATCGAGGACCTCTGCGACGCGATCCTGATGCTGGCGACCCCGGACGCCCGGGCCGAGCTCCCGTCGAAGGCGGTCCTCGTCGGCGACCAGCTGACGGTGTTCGATCTCCTGATCTCCGCCCGGGCCAACCCGGTCGGCGTCGTGCTCAGCGACCGGTCCGGGCCGCGCTCGCTCGTGCTGCTCCAGCTGCTCGGCGTGCCGTCGATCGTGGACGTGGCGGGCGCGTTCCGCTGGGCGTCACCGGGCGACGTCGCGCTCCTCGACGCGGACCACGGCTTTCTGGTGATCAACCCGTCCCGCGCCGAGGTCGCGACCGTCCGCGCTGCGCGGCGCAAAGGGTTCTCCTCGCCCGGGCCGGAGCCGGACGACGACGGAGAGGACGAGCCGGCGAGCTGAGCACCGGCCAGGGCCGGTGCTCGCGGCTCAGCTGCTGGGCTGCGCGGCGGCGGCCGGATTGGCCGGCGCCGTTTCCTGGGCGCTCTGCAGCGCCTTCTTGGCGCGCCAGTTCGCCAGGCGCTTCGTGTCGCGTCGCTTCTTCTTGGCTCTCACTGCGGGCTTTTGCGGCATGGCCGGGGATATAGCCGCTCGAGCCCCTCGAGGGAACCCCGGACCTCGCGCCGCCGCCCCCCGCGAGGCCGCCGGGCGTTGACGCCTCGCTGCGCCCGCCCCATGACCGCTGCTCCAATGAACGTCCGTCTCGTGCATGAGTTCCGCTTCGAGGCCGCCCACCGCCTTCCCAAGGTGCCGCAGGGGCACAAGTGCGCGCGCCTCCACGGTCACAGCTTCAAGGTCGAGGTCGCGATCCGCGGCCCCGTGAACGAGGAGACGGGGTGGTTCATCGACTACAGCCACCTCTACGAGGCCTGGGCTCCCCTCCACGACCTGCTCGATCACCATTACCTGAACGATGTCCCCGGGCTGGAGAACCCGACGAGCGAGGTGCTCGCCCGGTGGATCTGGAGCCGCCTCGCGCCGTCGCTGCCGTCCTTGAACCGGGTCACCATCTTCGAGACCTGCGACGCGCGCTGCGAGTACGAGGGCGACTAGGTCGATGAAGACGCTCGTCTGCCGCTGCGAGGACGTCACCCTGCACGAGCTCGAGGCCGCGATGGAGCGCGGCTACAAGGACATCGAGTCCGTCAAGCGCTACACGGGCTTCGGCACCGGCTGGTGCCAGGGCAAGTGGTGCCTCGCGCTCTGCGCGCGGCTCATCGAGGAGCGCGGGGGCGACGTCCAGAAGCCGATCACGCCGCGGCCCCCGTACCACCCGGTCTCGCTCGCGGCGCTCGCCGGGCTCGACGAGCTCGGCCTCCGCGGCGGCGGGCACGACCGCTAGCGCCGGCCGCGCCTCGATCGCCCGGCCCGGCGCTCGGGGTCGATCGTCAGCCGAGCGGCCGCCGCGCGCTCGCGCACCCGACGTTCACGGTCAGCTCGAACACGCCCTCGGACCAGTACTTCGAGACCGCGTGGTGCAGGTACTTGAGCATCGAGTCGATGATCTGCGGCTCGAGATCGAGCATCGCCGTCGCCTCGGGGATCACCATCAGTCTCGAGATGGGGTCCTCGAGGAACTCGCGTCCGCTGTCGAACGACACCGCGATGAGCTGGACGTCGACCTCGACCTCGTCGAACCCCGCGCCCTCGATCTCCTCGGCGATGGTCTCGAGGGTCGGACGGCTGGCGGAGGCGGCGTCGACCGCCGCGCCGAGCTCCGAGAGGTCCTGCTTGAGCGCGCACTCCCGCGCGATGTCGGCCACCTCCGGGAACGAGCCGCGCAGCGGCAGCGCGATGAGCGCCTGGCCGCCGGGGACCAGGACCCGGTGCAGCTCGGCGAGGAGCTGCGCCCGCTCATCCGGGCGGCAGACCGGGTGCAGCGTGAACGCGTGGCTGAAGCTCGCGTCCGGCAGCGGCGTCGGCAGGGCGTCGGCGAGCACGTAGCTCGCGTTCATCCCGGAGAACAGCGCCGCCTTGGCGCGCGCGAGATCGAGCGCGGCGGCGGACCCGTCCACGCCCACCAGGGTCGCGCCGGGCAGCTTGTCGGCCACGATCGCGTCGGGGAAGCCGCTCCGGCAGCCGAGGTGGACGATGCGCGCCGCCTCGGAGGGCAGCAGCATGTCGACCGCCAGCGAGGCGAAGAACGAGATGTAGCGCGGGACGACCGCGTGCTCGAACAACACGGCGTCCGCCGCGCTCAGCGGCGGGCCGATCATCAGGCGACCCCGTCCTCTTCCTCCTCGTCGTAGGGCGCGAGCAGACCGAGCGCCTCTTCGGCGAGCTCACCGATCGTGACCTCCGACGTCGCGTCTTCGCCGCCGTCGTCCGCCAGCTCGACCGTGCGCATGTCGCCGAGCAGCGGCTGGATCAGCGGCGCGTGCGCCGGGTCGCCGATCTCGACAAGGGTCTCGATCGCCGCCGCCACCGCGTCCGGATCCTTGTGGCCAAGGAACTGGCCGAGCAGCTTCGGCACGCCCGGCTCCGGCACCTCGGCGATGAGGTACGGCAGCTCCGGCAGCGCGGACGACCCGAGCGGCAGTCGCTTGAGCGCCCGCTCGATCGCCTGCGCGACCTCCTTGAACCGGTCGTAGGCGAGCAGCTCGATCTCCTCGCCCGCCGCCTGCCGCGCCTCGGGGTGCTCCGCGGCGAGCACGTCGATGAGGGCGTCGAGCGCGCGCGGGCCCTCGTGCTCGCCGAGCAGCGACGCGATGCGCACCAGCCGGAGCGCCGCCTCGTCCTCATCGTTCTCGCGCGTCGCGCTCGCGATCGCTGCGGTGAGGACGTCCAGCAACGCATCGCCGGGCATGGCGGCCAGATCGTCGTGGAGCCGGCGAGCCGTGCGCTCCGCGTCGAACAGCTTGTTCAGGGTCGTCTCGATAGCTTGGCGATTTTGCACGAAGAGGAGCTATCAACAGCGCGCCGCCTCCGCAAGCTGGCAGGCAGCAAGGGCCTGTTCCCCGCGGATTCCCGTCCACGGCGGGGCACGGCCACGCCGGCCCGGCGGCGCCGTATCGCGCTCGCCAGCCGCGCGCGATACGGTAGACCGTTCGAGGCATGCGCGCGTCCGGCTCACCGCAAGCCCGCCCGACGAGGGCGGCGGTCTCCCCTTCCCCGCTCGTGCGCGGCGCGGCCGCGTCCGCCCTCGTCCTTGCGCTCGGCGGTCTCGACGACCCCGCGCCGCCGCCGCCCGCGATCGTCCCTCCGGCGGCCGCAGCCCGCGGCGCGGCGGGCGCGGCGGCGCTCTGCGGCCCCCGCACCGTGCCGGAGGGCGCCGCGTGCATCCCGCTGCCCGCGCCGGGCGCGCCGCTCCCCGAAGGCGGCGCGGCGGCGCTCTCCGGCCCGGCCGGGGCGCGTCCCGCCGGGGCAGGCGCGCGCGGCCAGGCCTACGAGCACATCCCCCGCCGCCCCGAGCGTCCGGCGAGCGCGGCCGCGTATGCGTTCCCGATCGGCGCGCCGGATCAGCCGCCCGGGTTCCTCCTCGTCGAGGGCGCTCCAGCCCAGGCGGGCGCGCCGCCTCCAGCGGGCCCCGTGGCCGCAATCGGCGCCGCGCGGCCCGAGCCGCCGTCCTGGGCCGGCGGGGTCGAGATCGCGGCGGCGCGGGGCGAGCGGGTGGCGGCGCTGAGGCTCGAGGGCCAGGAGGGGAAGGCCGAGGTCGTCTTCGTCGGCGAGCTGTCCGGGATCACGGTCGCCACGGCGCACGACGTGCGCGAGGCGCGCGACGTGGATCGCGTGCGCAGGGTCGTCGTGCTCCACGGCCACCTCGATCGCCCTGGCCCCGGCGTCGTGGCGGGCGCGCGCCTCGACGCGGGGGACGTGGTCGGGTACGCCGGCGAAACCGGCAGCCTGGGCCTCGTCCGGCTGCACCTCGAGGCGCGGCAGCTCCGCGAGGGCGCGCGCCTCTCGGATCTCGACCCGAAGCGCATCACCGACGCCGCGGTGACGGTGCCGTGCGACCTGCGCAACGTGCTGCCGCTGCGTCAGGGCGCGAGCTTGTAGCCGAAGCCGTAGACCGTGAGGATGTGCTCCGGCTTGTCGGGCGAGCGCTCGACCTTCTTGCGCAGCTTGACGATGAAGTTGTCGACCGTGCGGTTCGACGGCCCGGCCTCGATCCCCCAGATCTTCTGGAGGATCTCCTCGCGCGAGACCGGCTGGCCCAGGCGCTCGTGCAGGAGGCGCAGGAGCTCGACCTCGTAGAACGACAGCTGATCCGACCGCGAGCCACGCGAGACCGTGTGGGCGGTCATGTTGACCTGCACGTTGCCGATGGTGAACACCTCGACCGGCGCCTCGGCCGGCCGGGCGGCGCGGCGGAAGAGGGCGCGCAGCCGCGCGATGAGCTCGCCCACGCTGAACGGCTTGGTCACGTAGTCGTCGGCGCCCGCGTCGAGGCCGCGGATCTTGTCGATCTCCTGGCCGCGGGCCGTCAGCATGATGATCGGCACGAACGCGTCCCAGCGGCGCAGGTCCTCGCAGACCTTGAAGCCGTTGGTGTCGGGGAGCATGAGGTCGAGGAGGATCGCGTCCGGCTTCTCCTGCCGCGCGAGCTGCACGCCGTCCTTCCCCTTCGAGGCCGATGCCACCGAGAAGCCCTCGAACTCGAGGGCATCCGTCAGCCCCAGCACGATGTGAGGCTCGTCCTCGATGATCAGGATCTTCTTGCGTGCCGCCACGACGGAGTGCGGTCTTAGCACAAACCCGACGGGCCCCGCGAGCGCCCTGCCGGCCGGCTCGACGGAGCCCCTCCGGGGCCACAAAAGGCGGCGCGGGGCGCGATCTCGCGATCGGCCCCGCGCGCCGGGTCAGTCAGCCGTCAGCCTACTCGCCGGAGCAGGTGATGAACAGCGTGGCCCCCGTCTGGGCGTCGCCCTCGTTCGTGAACCGGATCTTGCGCTGCTCGGTCGACGGGCAGTCGGCGACGATGGTCGGCTCGCCGAGCCGGATCGACGGGTCGACGTAGCACCACCCGTGCACCGCCTGACCGCCGGACTCGACGTTCTCGTTGGGGTTGGTCCTGCACTCGACGGCCGGCTCGCCCTCGTTCACACCCTCGAGCTGCTGGATCTCGCACACGCAGTCCCAGCCGGAGACCTTCGCGATGTCGAGGGAGAGCACCTCGTCCTTCGCGGCCTCGCGCTCCGAACCCGGGGGCACCTCGGCGCGCCCCAGCGGCTTGTCGCAGGTGCACTGGCCCTGCGAGTTGCGCGCCTCGAGGATCAGGCAGGGGACCTGCTTTTTAGCGTCGGGGGTCAAGGTGCGCGGGAGGCACTGGCCGCCGAGCACGGTCTTCAGGCGATCGATGATGGCGCCGATCGCCGGCCGGTAGCCGTAGTCGGCCCCCCTGTCGTTGTCGAGCTGGGCCGGGCATACCGAGCCGACGATGCCCTGGGGCCCGAGCTCCCGGATGAGCTGCAGCTCGCGGAGGCCCGGGTAGGCCTTCGCCTTGATCTGCGTCGTCGTCCTGGGCGCCGTGTCCTCCTGACTGTTCGTGCCCTCCGGCTGGCACAGCGGGTTGTCGTTCGGCACCTCGCCCGCCCTGCAGTCGCAGCTCTGGCTGCTCCCCTCGCAGGATTTCGACTGGGGGAGATCGAAGATGCACGCGTACTGGAGATCGCCGCTCTTCGGCGGGATCGTGTACTCCCGGCCGTTGATGCCGTTCCAGCCCGGCTGCTCCGGCGTGACGATCGCGTCGCCGGTGATCGGGTTCATGCCCGAGCGCGGCGCCATCGACTCGACCATGAAGGGATCCTTCGGCGGCTGGTGGTTCGCGGGGTCGCCGAGGATGAGCTCCCAGGTGCTGCTGAACGCGTTGTCGAGCAGCGGGGCGCCGAGCTCGGTCGCGTTCTTGAACCCGCCGACCGGCTCGTTGTTCTCGTTGAGGCCGGCCAGGAGGTCCGGCTCGCCCCGCTCGTTCTGGCGCGCGATGTCCTGCCACGGCACACCGACGATGCCGGCGAAGAAGACGAGCCCGGGATCGCGGACGGAGGAGTCGGTGTCGGTCGGATCGAGATCGCTGAAGATCGGGTTCGGGACGAGATCGCCCTGGCGGTTCTTGACGCGGGCCTCGGTGAAGCCGCGCCGGTAGCGATCGATCGGCTGGAGGAAGTCGAAGCCGAACCGGCGCTTCTGGTCCCAGCAGCGGGAGTTGACCGGATCCTCCTCCTTGCTCAGCAAGGCGGGGTAGCCGTCCGTGCCCGTGCATGCCGGGTCGACCGGGCAGCCTTCCTGTTTCTGGCTACACGACCTGCAGCACGGGTCGTTCGGCTTTTCGGCGCACTCGGAGCGCGGCCGCCACATGCGCCCATTGGTCTCGGCGACGAGGTAGTTGCGGCTCTCCGCGCGGATCGAGCAGTCGTTCTCGTCGCTGAGCATGATGATGGCGAGGAGGGAGCTCGGCCGGAGAAACCGGCTGCGTTGCTCGATGACGACCGGATCCGTGCCCACCAGCACGATGTTCTTGCTCTCTTCCTGGATCTCGATCCTCTCGTACGGCTCCGGGTCGACGAGGAATCGGTACACGCTCTCGAGCTGCGCCTCGAAGCCGCAGCCGGACTGCCCCGTGCCCTTGACCATCGCCCTGAGCTGCTCGACGAGCGACGTGTTGTTGAGGTCGGCGTTCGTGTCGCCCAGGATGTCCGCCTCGCCGTCGTCCGGGTCGGGCACGTTCGGCTCTCCACCCTTGCCGCGCTTCTGATCGGGGTCCCAGGCCAGGAAGCCATGGTCAAGGTAGGTCGGGAGGTTGTTCGTGGTGTCGTCCTCGCTCTCGCGCGCGAGGAGGTGCCCCATGTCCACGTTCGAGATGCTCAACGACTTCGGGCAAGCGGCCGAGCCGTAGCCGCCGAGGCTCGAGCTGATGATGCCGATGTGGATGTCCTTGACCGGCTCGAACTCGCGCATGAAGTCCGGATCGCAGTCGTCGTTCGGCGACGAGACCGTCCTGGAAGGCTCCGTGCCGTTCTTGTGGATGCAGCGCGGGTTGACGAGACCCTGCACGAGGTCGGGGATCGCGGTGGCGAGGATGTCCTGCTTGTCGGCCATCGAGCCCGAGTTGTCGATGGCCAGGAGGAGGTCGATCTTGTCGACCGAGCTCTGGGTCAGCCGCTCGACGATCGTCGACGTCGTGCGGGGCTCGTTCGTGGCGATGGGGCGGTTCAGACATCCGAAGGCGCTGCCTGTGCCCGCTACCAGGAGGCCCGCCATGGCGAGCCTCGCCGCGCCCCTCCACGGGCGCCTCCTCTCACGCTCAATCCGCGTCATCATTGGACTTTCCTTTCGACCACCGATCCAGTTGCGCGGCGGTCAAGCCACTGAAAGGGCCCGTCGTCCACGGGCCCACGACCGACTTCCGCAGGCGATCCGCGGCTCGACGGGAGCTCGATGCTAAGGACCCGACCGGAACGCTGTCAATTCGACCTGCCGGCCCGCTCGGACCCGCCGGAGGGCGTCGTAGCAAACGAGATGCCGCCGCCGCGCTTCGAGGATCTCCATCTCCGCGCTGGGCTGCGCCGTCAACTTGATTGCGCGGTGCCAACGCAGTAGGCTACATCCTACCTTTCCACACCTTCTTCCTTGCTCAACCTGGGTCGGTCGGCCGGGAAACGATCGGCTGGCGGCGCCGTGATTGCCTCGGCCGCGCAACCCCGGTCGGCCGCCTCCGCCTCAACCCCGGTCGCCTCAACCTCGGTCGAAGGGAGCGCGCTGGCCTGATCGCGTCCCCCCGCGCCGGCCGGGGTTTGCCGCTTCCCAGCAGGGCCGAGTTGTGGTCAGTGCCCGAGCATGTTGCGCGTCGCTGTCGCCATGGTCCCGGAGGTACGGCAGCTCCTTGCCGAGGATCCGGCGCAGCTCGCCGACCTCCTGGACGAGATCCACGACGAGGACCTCGCCGATCTCATCGGCCTGCTGGACGACGCCGAGGCGGCGACGGTCCTGAAGGCGCTCAAGGCCGAGGACGCCGCGCCCATCTTCGAGCGCCTCGACGGCGAGACCCAGGAGGCCCTGGTCGAGCAGATGGGCGTCGAGAGCATCGCGCCCATCGTCTCCGAGATGGCGGCCGACGACCGCACCGATCTCATCGAGGCCCTGCCGGACCAGGTCAGCGGCACGCTGCTCTCGACGCTGGAGAAGGTCGACCCCGAGGCCGCCGCCGAGGTCGAGGAGCTCGCCAAATGGCCCGAGGACAGCGCCGGCGGCCTCATGACCACCGATTACGTGTCGGTGGGCATCCACCTCACGGTCGCCGACGTGATCGAGCGGATCCGCGCCGTCGGCGAGGACGCCGAGACCATCTATTACGTGTACATCGTCTCGGATCGGGGGCACCTCATCGGCGTCGTCTCGCTGCGCGATCTGCTGCTCGCCTCGCCCTCCGAGAAGCTCGCGAACGTCATGACCGAGAACGTCTTCGCCGTCAGCCCCGAGACCGACCAGGAAGAGGTCGCGCGGACCATGGCGAAGTACGACTTCAACGCGCTGCCGGTGCTCTCCGCGGACCGGAAGCTGCTCGGCGTCATCACCGTCGACGACGTGATGGATGTCCTCACGGAGGAGCAGTCCGAGGACATGCAGCGGCTCGGCGCGGTGGGTCCCATCGACGAGAGCTACTTCAAGACGAGCTTCTGGACGTTCATCCAGAAGCGCGCCCCCTGGCTCGCCGTGCTGTTCGTCGGCGAGTTCATGACCGGCGAGGTGCTCCGGCGTTACGAGGACGACCTCAAGGCCGTCGCGACGCTCGCTTACTACGTGCCGCTGCTCATCTCGACGGGCGGCAACTCCGGCTCGCAGTCGTCGTCGCTCATCATCCGCGGCCTCGCCGTCGGCGATGTGCGCGTCGGCGACTGGTCGAGCGTGCTCGTCCGCGAGCTCGGGCAGGCGGTCGTGCTTGGCCTTATGCTCTCCGTCATCGGCATGCTCCGCGTCTGGCTCTGGGGCGACGGCACCGGCTTCGTCCTGACGATCGGCGCGACGCTGATGGCGATCGTCCTCATGGGCTGCACGGTGGGCGCGATGCTCCCGCTCCTGCTCCGGCGTATCGGCCTCGATCCGGCGACCAGCTCCACGCCGTTCATCGCGAGCCTCGTGGACGTCCTCGGGATCCTCCTCTACTTCACGATCGCCCGCTTCTTTCTGGCCGATCTCCTCGTGCAGAGCGGGGCGGGCGGGTGAGCGGCCCCGGGCACCTCGCCGTCCGGACCGAGGCGGCGCCGGCTCCCCCGCGCGGGCGCGCCGCGTGCATCGCCCGTGCATCTGCGCGCGCCGCGAGCCCTTGACGCGTCGGCGCCCATGGGGGAGTGAAACAGGCGACTTTCGTTCAGCGCAACGTGCGCTGAACCGCTCCTACGGAAGGAGTCAAGATGGCCGAAGGCTTGAATCGTGTGATGCTGCTCGGCAACCTGGGCGCCGACCCCGAGCTCCGGTTCACCCAGGGAGGGCAGGCCGTCTTGAACCTGCGGCTCGCGACGACCGAATCGTACCTGGACCGCGACAAGGTCCGGAAAGAACGGACGGACTGGCACAATGTCGTGATCTGGGGCAAGCGCGCCGAGGCCTTGGGCAAGATCCTCAGCAAAGGCTCCTCGATCTTCATCGAGGGCTCGCTCCGCACGTCGAGCTACGACGACCGGGATGGCAACAAGCGCTACAAGACCGAGGTGGTCGCGAACAACGTCCTGCTGACGGGCGGGGGTCGCGGTCGCGGCGTCGCCAACGACGACGCGGGCGGGTTCGGCGCTGACCCCGGCGGCGGCTACTCCGGCGGCGGCGGCGCCGGCTACAGCGGTGGCGGCGGCGGCTACACCGGCGGCGGTGGCGGCGGTCGCCCGGCCGGCGGCGGCTACAACCGCGGCGGCGGTGGCGGTGGCGGCGGCGGCGGTCGCCCGGCACCTGCGGCGCCGGATGCCGGCCCTCCTCCGGACGACTTCGGCGGCGGCGGTTACGGCGGCGGCAACGACGACGACATCCCGTTCTGATCCCCGTAACTCCAGGTAAATCCAGCAAAATTCCCGCTGCGCAGAGCGGCGCCCGCCCGCACAGGAGACGGGCCCAGATCGGCGTCTTCGGCGCACAGGCGCACTCCAGTGCGCCGAGCACCGAAGACGTCGAGGTGGGCCCGTATCCGAAGCGGGCGAGCGCCGCTCAAGGGCGGGGGTGAGGGCGGCGCGCCAGCACGACGGCCACGCCTGCCGCCGCGAGCACCCCGAGCGCCGCGATCGCGGTAAGCGGCTCCTCCGCGGCGAAGAAGATCGCCCGCACGAGCACCCCCGGCTCCGGCGGCGCCGTGAACGCGCCCTCGATCTCCGTCGCGCCGAGCAGCGCGCCGCACCGGGCGCCCGCGCCCTGCGCCGGCTCCTCCAGACAGACCACGCTGCAGAGCGCCGCGTCGTGCTCGCTCCCGGCAAAGCCGAGCACGTGCCGCCCGCGGATCGCCACCGCGCGCTCGCCCGCCCTCCCCGCCGCCTCGAACGGCTGCTCGAACCGCTGTGAATGCGCGCGGATCGGCCCCGCTTCCCACCGCTCGATCGCCACCCCGAGGCCGCCGCGCACGAGCCCCGACGCCCGATCGAGCACCAGCTCCTCCAGGCCGGTCACCCACTGCCGCGACGGGGCCGTCGCGCAGACCGCGCGCAGCGAGAGGCCGTCCGCCTCGACGCCCCGCCGGAGCGTCACCTTCGCCCCCGCGATCGCCGAGACGTCGATCGCGGGCAGCACCGCATGCGGCGCATCGCGCGCCCCGGCAGGCAACGAGAGGCGCAGCGCGAGGCCCGGCGCCACGCCGTGAAGCTCAGGCGCGCTCGAGCTCATCCATCAACGCGAGCACCTCGGTGCGGATCTCGACGAGCGCCGTGCGCATCCGCTGCACCTCCTCATGGCTCGCGCCCGCGTCGGGGGGCGGCGGCTCGATGCCGCCCTCGCGCAGCTTGCGACGCGCCCCCGCGATCGTGAAGCGGTGCGAATAGAGGAGCTCCTTGACCTTGAGGAGCGTCTCGACGTCGCGCCGGCTGTAGACCCGCTGCCCCTTCGCCGACTTCTGCGGGCGGACGGAGCGGAACTCCGTCTCCCAATACCGGAGCACGTGCGGCTCGACCCCCACGATGCCGGCCACCTCGCCGATCCGATAGTACAGCTTCGCCGGAAGCTGCTGGCGCACCGCCAAGCGGTCTACTCCTCGGCGGCCGAGGCCGTCTCGCGCGGGTTGAGGGCCTGCTTCAAGATCTGGCTCGCCTTGAAGTTCAGGACCCGTCGCTCCGTGATCAGGATCGGGTCGCCGGTCTGGGGATTGCGGCCCTGCCGCTGGCGCTTGTCGCGCAGCACGAAGTTGCCGAATCCAGAGATCTTGATCTTCTCCCCGCGCCCCAGGGTTTCCTTCATGGTCTCGAACACGAGATCCACCAGATCGGCAGACTCCTTCTTCGAGAACCCCCCGAGGCGGGAGTAGACCGCCTGAACGATTTCGGCTTTCGTCATGAGACCCCCATCGCCCTTGCAGAAGGGGGGGACACGCCGCAACCCCTGAAGACCGTTCAGGAAGCCGCGTGCGGTCCCCCGACCGGCTTGGGGGCAGGATGCCAGCCTGCGTCGGGGAGGTCTAGGGGGTTACGCAGGCTTCGCCCGATGAGCGTCGGGCCCGCTTCGTGCAGTCCTCCAGCGGGCGCGGTGCCCGGAGCCAGCCCTCCGGGGGCTCGGAGCCAGCGCCTCCGGGGGCTCGGAGCCCAGCCCGCCACGACGAGACAAGCGCCTCGCGCCGGCCCGCCTCGGGGCCGCGGCCGGAAACCCGGCAGGATTCCGGCGCGGCCGCGGGGCATGGGCTCGCGGCGGCGAACCGCTCAGGCGGCGAGGTCGCCGAGAGGCCGCTCCTTCGTCGCCTGCCTGGACCAGGCGCCGACCACGGCCGCATCGCCCGGCCGCGCGTCGTTCCAGGCGGCGACCGGCGCGCCCGACGCCGCGTCGCGGCGGCGCGCGAACTGCTCCTGGGCGACCATGGCCGCGACGTAGAAATAGCCGACGGCGAAGAGCACCGCGAACGGCGTGGCGAAGTAGTGCCCCGTCTGGACGGACGCAACCACCGCGCCGCAGGACAGCACGGCGAGCACCGCCTCGGTCAGCGGCAGGTCCGTGCGCACCCTGTACCGGCCCTTGTTGTCGCCCTGCTTCGGGGTCCGCACGAACTCGCCCGACATGCTGCGGATCCCCTCGATCACGGCCTTCGACAGGTGCGGCGCGAGCCCCGTCCCGAGCGCGATGAGCATCGGCAGGCGCACGACCGCGCCCCAGCGCGAGCGGCCCTGCGCCGTCTCGGCCAGCATGTAGAACGCCGCGAGCGATCCAGTCGTCGCCGTGCAGAGCGGCAGGTCGATGGCGACCATCGTCAGCGTGTCGGCGGCGGGGAACAGGACGAGCGCCGGCAGGAGGAGGATGCTCAGCAGGACCAGGAGCGGGTAGGCGAAGTGCGGCGTGAGGTGGAAGAACGCCTCGAGCCGCTGCCCCCGCGAGAGCTTCGCGCCGAGCACCCTCGCCATCAGCTTGCGCGCGGTCTGCACCGTCCCCTTCGCCCAGCGGTACTGCTGCGCGCGCAGCGCCGAGATGTCCTCGGGGAGCTCCGCCGGCGAGACGACATCCTCGCGGTAGATGAAGCGGTAGCCCGCGAGCTGCGCCCGGTACGACAGGTCGAGGTCCTCGGTCAGCGTGTCGTGCTGCCAGCCGCCCGCCTCGCGGATGGCGTCCTTGCGCCACATCCCGCCGGTGCCGGAGAAGTTGAACAGGAGGCCGGCGCCGAAGCGCGCGCGGTTCTCGACGAGGTGGTGGCCGTCGAGCATGAGCGCCTGCACCTGCGTGAGGATCGAGACGTCGCGGTTCAGGTGCCCCCACCGCGTCTGGACCATGCCGACCGTCGGATCCTCGAAGTGGCCGACGATCGACCGGACGAAGCCCGGCTGCGGGATGAAGTCGGCGTCGAAGATCGCGACGAGCTCGCCCTTCGCGACCTTGAGGCCCTCGTCGAGGGCCCCCGCCTTGTAGCCGACGCGATCCGTGCGGTGCAGGTACACCGCGTCGATGCCCTGCGCGCGGAGCCGCTCGACGTGCGCGCGCACGAGGCCCTGCGTCTCGTCCGTCGAGTCGTCGAGCACCTGGATCTCGAGCTTGTCGCGCGGGTAATCCATCCTCGCGACCGCATCGAGCAGCCGCGCCGCGACCGTCGACTCGTTGAAGAGCGGGAGCTGGATCGTCACCGGCGGGAGATCGCGATCCGTCAGGGCCGCGACCTCCTGCGCGCGCACGATCTTCTCGCGGTTGAAGCGACAGAGGACCACGAGGTGCAGTCGGTGCAGGCCGTAGGCGCTGAGACCGAGCAGCACGCCGAAGTAGAGCACACAGAGCAACATCGAGAGCATCGGGAGCACCTACCGCCAGGGTTGCCGGGCAGCCGTGGGATCGGGCGAGTTTGCCGGTCCCCACTCCTGCAGATGCCGGCGGGTAACGAACGCGTACCATCCGCCGAATCCGAAGTTGTCATGCACTTGTAATTCCTTGCAACTCTCTGTCGCGAGACGCGAAAAGTTGACTTGAGGCCGAGTCGTTCCCCCTGGAAAATGACAATCACCGACAATCCCGCTTCGCCCGGGCGCGCGGCGCTGGCCGCAGGTTCGCTGTACGAACGCGCGTGCGCGAGCGACGCACCAGGTACGGTGATCCCCCGATACCGCTGCTCCAGGTAAGGTGTTTTTCGTAAGGGCTGCCCGAGGCCTTGTTCAATAAGTACGGCGCTCACCTGATGGGCAGATTCACAGTGCTGTGGGGGTTTTGAGGCCTGTCCAGGAGCGGCGCCGCCGGGGGTCCGGGGTCATCTGCGCCTGGCGCCCGCGGGAGCCCGGGGCTATCGGTTGCCGATGAGCCGCGCGTTGCTTAATGAACTGAAGGCCCGCCAGATCGCGTTCCTCGAGGCGCGGCTCGTCTCGGAGGCCGCCGCGCGGGACTTCCGCGAGCGCCTGCCCGCCGGCTTCGCGGCGCTGCTCGCGACGCCGCTCGGCGAGCTCATCGAGGCGGGGGCGGTCGCGCGGGCGCTCGACGCGCTGGCGGCGGAGGAGTCGCTCCGGCGGGCGGTCCGGCCCGCGGCCGCCGCGGCGCTCGCGGCGCTGGTCGCGGCGGCGCGCGCCGAGCGGCGGCGCGCGAAGGAGCTGATGCCGGAGGGGGCGCGCGACAAGCTCGATCGCATCCTGGAGCAGCCGAAGATCGTCCCCGAGCGGCTCGTGCGCGAGGTGCTCGAGAGCGCGGCGCTCGACGCGGTGATGCGCGATGTGCTGTACGACACGCTGAAGGAGTTCTCCGAGAAGGTGAACCCGTTCTTCGCCGAGTGGGGCCTGCCGGCGCTGCTCAAGCGGATCTCCCCCTTCGGCCTCGGCGGGGTCGGCAAGACGATGGGCACCCTGCGGGGCGACTTCGAGCGGCGGCTCGAGCCCGAGATCCGCCGCTTCTTGCAGGGGTTCTCGCGCACGGCGATGCGCCAGGTGCACGACATCGTCGTCGCCAGGGGCGACACGCCCGAGTTCATCGGCCTGCGCAGGCACGTCGCGACGTGGGTGCTGGAGCAGGAGATCTGCGCGCTCATCGGTCAGCTCGACGCGACGAGCTCGGCGCTCGCCGAGGAGCTCGGGGCCGACGTCGCCGCGCAGGTGCTCCGGGACCGGCCGATCCGGACGCGGACCAGCGAGGCGATCGCGGCGTTCGTCGCCGCGCACGCGCGCGAGCCGCTCGGCGAGGCGCTGGGGCGCCTCGGGATCGCGCCCGCGCTCGACTTCGACGCGCTCGCGGCCGCGCTCTGGCCGCTCGTGCGGAGCCTGTGCGCGACCGGACCGGTGCGCGCCTGGCTCGCGTCCGTGGTGGAGGAGTTCTTCGACGGGCTGCCGGACGGCATCGAGCCGCCCGCCTGAAGCGCGCCGAGACGAGGCGCGCAGCCCGCCCCGGCCCGCGCCGAGCGCGGGCCCATGCGGCGAGCGGCCGCTCAGCCCATGGCCGACGCGTCCGCCACCGCCGACTCGATGTAGGCGAGGCCGCGCGACGGGCACGCGGGCACCGTGGGCGCGAACGCCTCCATGTCCAGGATCAGCTCGGGGCCGACCGCGAGCGTGAGCACCACGACGGGCACGCGCGGCGACATGCGGCGGAGCGCCTCCATCTCATTGTGGAGCTCCGCCTCCTCCCGGGGCACGAGCACCATCACGTGAGGACGCCAGCGGGCAAGCACGTCACGCGCATGGCCGAGCCCGCAGCACGTCTCCACCGTGTAGTCCCGGGATGAGAGGAAGTCGACGAGCGGCAGGGAGTTGCTGGCGTCGCCGTCGATCACCAGAACTCGGGTCGTGCTCTCAATCTCCATAAGGTTCCCCCGTTGGCGGCTGGGTCTGACCGCGACCACGAAGACGAGATCGCCATCGCCGCGCCCAGAGAAACCATACTCCATCGGCGACAAAGCGCGATATCAATCGCGCTTCATCGCATCACGCGACGCGTTGATACGCGCTTGAAACATCAGCGCTTCCCCCCTGTCGTCTCCGCGACCCGCGCGCCATCCGCGCGGGTCCGGCGGGGGCTCAGCCGCCGAGATAGGCCGCGCGGATCTCTTCGTTCGCCGCGAGATCCCTGGAGTCGCCGCTCATGGCGATCTGCCCAGTACGGAGCACGTAGGCGCGCGTCGAGTACTTGAGGGCGAGTCGGGTGTTTTGCTCGACGAGGAGTACGGTAGTTCCTGACGCCGCGATCTTGGCGATCGACTCGAAGATGTCGGCGACGAGCCGCGGCGCGATGCCGAGCGAGGGCTCGTCGAGGAGCAGCATGGCCGGGCGCGCCATCATGGCGCGGCCGATCGCGAGCATCTGCTGCTCGCCGCCGGAGAGCGTGCCGCCGTGCTGGTGCATGCGCTCGCCGAGGCGGGGGAAGAGCTTCACCACGTCATCGACGGTCTCTGCCATGGTGGGGCCGTCCTTGTGGCACCACGCGCCGAGATCGAGGTTCTCGCGGACGGTGAGATTCGAGAAGATCGCCCGCCCCTCGGGGACGAGCGAGACGCCGACGGCGACGAGCTCCTCGGTCGAGATGGACGCGAGGTCCTTGCCGTCATAGCGGATGCGGCCGGAGGCGATCGGCAACAGGCGGACGATCGTCTTCAGCGTGGTCGTCTTGCCGGCGCCGTTCGCGCCGATCATCGCGACGACCTCGCCGCGCCGCACCTCGAGGCTGACGCCCTTGAGCGCCCGGATGCCGCCGTAGCTGACCGCGAGATCGTCGACGACGAGCAGGCGCTCGCCGGGCGCCACCGAGGGGGGCTGCCGCGTCGGATGCGATGTCTTCATGCGGGCTCCTCTGCCGCCGCAGCGGCCGCGGGGCGGGCCGCGGCCTCGTCTTCGACCTCCTCGCCGAGGTAGGCGGCGAGGACCTTCGGGTCCCTGCGCACGGCCTCCGGGGTGCCGTGCGAGATGGTCTCGCCGTGGTCGAGGACGTGGATCTCCTCGCACACCCCCATCACGACCTGCATGTTGTGCTCGACCAGCACGACCGTGATGTCGAAGGTGTCGCGCAGCCAGCGGATCTGCTGCTTGAGCCCCTCGGCCTCGCCGTAGTTCATGCCCGCCGCCGGCTCGTCGAGCAGGAGCACCTTCGGCTTGAGCATCATCGCCCGGGCGATCTCGAGGCGGCGCTGGTTGCCGTAGGAGAGCGACGTCGAGATCTCGTCGGCCATCTCCTCGAGCTTGAACACCGAGAGCAGCGAGAGCGCGCGCTCGGTCATCTCCCGCTCGTCCTCGTAGAAGAACGGCGAGCGGAGCAGGGCGGAGGTGAGCGTCGACCTGCGCAGGTTCTCGCAGGCGACGAGCACGTTCTCGAGCACCGTGAGCTGGCCGAACAGGCGGATGTTCTGGAACGTGCGAGCGATGCCGAGGCGCGCGATCTGGCTCGGCCTGAGCGGCGCGAGGTCGGTCCCGCCGAAGCGGATCGAGCCCTCGTCGTGCTTGTAGACGCCGGTGATCAGGTTGAACACCGTCGTCTTGCCGGCGCCGTTCGGGCCGATGAGCCCGAAGATCGAGCGATCCGGCACGGAGAACGAGACGCCGCCGACGGCCCGCAGGCCGCCGAACCGCTTGGTCACTTGCTGCAGATCGAGGCTCACTCGAACTCCCTCCCGGTCGGCTTGACCTCGTGCTCGAGGGCGGTGCCGGGCGGCTGCTCCTCCGGCGGGGCGCCCGGGTGCGCGGCGGCCGCCTCGGCGCCGATCGTGGCGGGGACGGGCTCGGCCGGCCCGACCGGAGGGCGCCTCGCGCGCGACGCGCGCCGGCCGAAGAGCTCGCGCTCGCCGAAGAGCCCCTCGGGGCGCAGGATCATCAGCCCGATGAGGATGCCCGCGTAGAGCACCATCCTCAGGGCGTTCAGATCGAGCGCGGGGTAGGCCGCCTTCAGCGCGAGGACGCTGTCGAGGCCCTGGAGCTGCTCGATGAGCTTGACCGTGAAGGTCACGAGCACGCCGCCCACGATCGACCCGGTGACGCTGCCCGAGCCGCCGAGGATCACCATCGTGATGGCGTCGAACGAGTAGCTGAACGTGAACTGGTCCGGCTGGATCGTCGGGTTGCCGTCGCGCATCGAGGCGAGCAGGCCGCCGGCGATGCCGCCGCCGGCCGCGGAGATGACGAACGAGGTGACCTTGTAGCGCGTCGGGTCGACGCCCACCGCGGCGGAGGCGATCTCGTCCTCGCGGAGCGCGCGCAACGCGCGGCCCCAGCCGGAGAACTTCAGCCGCCAGGCGATGAGGGTCGCGAGCACGACGGCGCCGAAGATCCAGAACGGGCCGCCGTACTGCGGGACGCCGGTGTCGTCGGGGCCGGCGTAGCCGATCGGGCCGCCGAGCGCCCCGAGCAGCCTGCCGACCGTCCCCTGCTCGGCGGCGCCGGTCGTCGCCGTGGCGATCGTCAGGCGGAAGATCTCGGCGAACCCGAGGGTCACGATGGCGAGGTAGTCGCCGCGCAGCCGGAGGCTCGGCAGGCCGACCACGAGGCCGAAGAGGGCCGCGACGAGCCCGGACGCGAGGAGCGCCGGGGGCATCACGAGGAACGAGTTGCCGAAGAGGGGATCGCCGCCGCCGAGCTGCTGGTGCAGGTTGCCGGAGACGATGGCCCCGGTGTACGCGCCGATGCCGACGAAGCCGGCGTGGCCAATCGAGAACTGGCCGGCCATGCCGTTGATGACGTTGAGCGAGAGCGCCGCGATGACGTTGACCATCGCGAACAGGGCGAGCTGCCGCCAGGCGGCGTCCGGCATCAGGGTCTCGAAGCCGAACTCGAGGGCGACGACGCCGCCGAGGAGCACGAGCGCCGTGATGACGCGCTTCAACGGTCGAGGCATGGCCGGGCCACAGTTGATTTGGCCGGGCCGTACCGTCAAGCAGTAGCGTTACTTGATGACCCGCAAATAGGGGGGTAGCTCGCGCTTCGGCTTGCCCGCTCCCTGGCGCTGTCGGGGCTCGGGCTCACCGGAGCTACCGGAATCGTCGTCTTCGCTCTCCTCGGTGGAGCGCACCGGCGCAAGGGCCGGCGCGGGCACCGGCGCGGGCACCGCCGCGAGCGTCCTCACGGGCGCGCCGGCGTCCCGCGCCGAGGGCTCGCTCGCGCCGCGGCGCTCGGCGGGCTCCACGGGCTCGAGCTCGGGACGGCGCGCCTCGTCCGCCGCGTCGTCGCTCCGCTCGTCGTCGCCGCTCGGGGGCGCCACGGCGGCGAGCCGGGGGCGCGGCCGCTTGGCGGGCTTCTGCGGCGGGGCCACGCCGGGACGCTGCTGCTTCTGCGCGGCGAGATCGGCCGGGATGTCCTCGGGCCACACCATGCCCCGCTGGTCCTCGCTCACGAGCGCCCAGATCGCGTGCCACGGCAAGCGGCACCAGAACGGCGCGCGGTTGAACGAGAGGGTGCAGCTGATCCCGTCGTCGTCCACCTTCAGGTCGGGGATGGCGATCGCCATGTTCATGCCGACCTGGAGGATCAGCTGCGGCTGCCCCGTGAACCACTTGGGGACGGAGACACCGGGCCGGCGCGGGTCGAGGTGGATGAACACGCTCGGCTCTCGCTCGAGGAGGGCCAGCGCGACGTCCTTCTTCGGCGGAAGCGGTCTCTGCACGTCGGACATCGTACTGCTCTGCCCAATACCCTGGACCGCGCGGCTCCGCCAGCGCTTCGGGCCATCGGGCGCCGGGCGGCGCGCCGGTGAGCAGGCCGCAGGACAAAAGCCGCCAGGCAACTCCAGCAGCTCTGTAGAAAGCTCGCCGTAGAGGCGCGCGCGACGCGGCGGGCGCCGACACGATCGGGCTGCCGGACCTCCTCCTCGCGGCCCGCGCGCCCGCGCGCCTCACGCCGCGGGTCGCCGGCTCAGCTGGATCGGGACCTCCGAGAGGGTGACGCGGTGCTTGCCGGCGCTCGTGAGGGGGATGTGGTCGACGATCTGGACGCAGATCTCCGCGCGCTCGCCGAGGTGCTGCCGGACGGTGCGCTCGATGAGCCGCGCGGTCTCGGGCTGGAAGCCCTTGCCGGGCACGAGCCGGACCGTGATCGCGCGCCGCCGGTCCTGGTGGACCTGGTAGCGGGCGATCGTCGGCTGGTCCTTGATGAGGTGCGGGAAGAGCTCCCCCGCGAGCAGCTGGCCGTCGGGGCCGACGAGGAGGTCGAGGACGCGGCCCTCCACCGAGGCGAGCATCGGCAGCCCGCGGCCGCACGCGCACGGCGCGCCGGCGGCGATCGCGACGTCCTGGTTCTTGTAGCGGATGAGCGGCATCGATCGGCAGACGAGGTCGGTCACGACGACCTCGCCCGCCTCGCCCGGGAGGGCGTGCCGCCCGTCGCGGAGCAGCTCGACGTACACGCCCTCCAGGTTGATGTGCTTGCCCTCGTGCCGCTCGCACTCGGCGGCGATCAGCATGAGCTCCCGGCAGCCGTACCGGTCGAACACCGGCGCGCCGAACGCGCGCTCGATCGCCTCGCGCTGGTGCGCGAAGAGCCGCTCCGCGCTCGTGACGATGCCGCGCGGGGCGGGGAGCGCGCGCCCCTCCGCGAGCGCGTAGCGCGCCGCCTGGTACAGCGCGCTCGTGTAGCCGACGATGAGCTGCGGCCGGTACCGCGCGATCTCGTCGAGCAGCGCGGCGAACCGCGCTTCGGACAGATCGAAGGCGCTGATCATCTTCTTGCGGAGGACGGCCTCGTGCAGGGAGCGCTTGGCCTTCTTCGCGAGCGTCTCCCCGAACTGGGTGCTCCACAGGTGAAGCTCCCGGTCGCCGAGCCGGGCGCCCGCCCACCCGTCGGACCGCATGGCGGCCGCGACGCGGCGCTCGTAGGTGCGGTGGTCGAAGCGGAACTGCACAGGCTCCCCGGTGGAGCCTCCCGTGCCGCTCGAGTAGAGCCGGCCGACGAAGCCCTCGGCGAGGAGCTCCGGCCCGTGGGCGCGGAGGTCGGCCCGCGTGAGGACGGGGAGCCGCAGGAGGTCCTCTGGCGCCTTCACCGAGGCGACGCGCACGCCGTGCTCGGCGAACCGAGCCCTGTAGAACGGGACGTTCTGCTCGGCGAAATGGAGGGCCGCGAGCATCCGCCGGAAGCCGAGGTCGCGAACCTCGTCTTCCGAGCGCCACTGGGAGCGCTCGATCTCCTCCAGGTGTTTCAGGGTCTCCCTGCCCCTCAAACGGGTCTCGTAGAGAGGAAACAGGATGTTTCGAAACAGCTCACCGTACATGGGGAGAGCGTTCTATCGAATCATCGACCGTCAAGCGCGCGCCGGCGGCTCTCCTGCGAATCCGCCTCTTCGTGCCGAGGAATCCGACCGGAGCGGCGCGCGCCGGCGACTTCCGTCCTGGCGGAGCCGGAGCGGAGGGGCGCGTCAGCCTGCACTGCCGGCCGCGGGCGGGCTCGATCCGAAGATGGCGACGGTGGCGCCGGCGAGGATGATCCCGGCGCCGGCGATCTCGGCGGCCGTGGGGAGGGCGTCGAGCCACAGGGCGCCGATGACGATCCCGCCCAGCGTCTCGCCGGGGGACACGAGCGCGACGATGGACGGGGACATGCGGCGCGCCGCGGCCTGCACCGCGGTGTGGCCGACGAGGGTGGGGACGAGCGCGAGCGCGACGATGGCGACGGCGGCGTGGGCCGGCGGCGGGGCGACGCCCTCGAGGGCGCCGGGCGCGGCGGGGAGCGCCGCGGCGAGGAAGACCGCGGCGCTCGCGTAGACGAGCGCCGCGTAGCTGCGCGCCGGCAGCGCGTCCCGGAGCGCCCGGGCGAAGGACACGTAGAGGCCGTAGAGGACGGTGGCGCCGACGACCATGAGGTCGCCCGAGAGCCGGTGATCGCCGGCGCCGGACGCGCTCGCGATGACGACCGCGCCGGCGGTGGCGAGCAGCACGCCGGCCTGCTCGGAGCGCGTGGGGCGGACACGGAAGAACGCCCATGCGCAGAGCACGACGGCGAGCGGCTCGAGCGAGATGAGCGAGAGCGCCGCGGCGAGGGAGGTGCGGTCGAGCCCCCAGAGGAACAGCGCGAAGTGGACGGCGAGCAGCAGGCCCGCCGTCAGGACGGCGGCGCGCTGGCGCAGCGAGAGGGCGGCCGCGGAGCGGGCGATCCCGCGCAGGTCGAGCAGGGAGAGCGCGACCGCGGCGAGGGCGACCCGGCCGAAGGCGATGAAGAGCGGGTGGACCGGGCGCGCGTACCGGGCGAGCGGGCCGCTCGAGGCGAAGGCGAGGCTGGCCAGGACGACGAAGAGCGCGGCGCTCCGGGCCGTGACGCGCTGCTTGGCCGTCATGCGGTGCCTGCTAGGTCAGGCGGCAGGGGAAGACAATCCGCGAGGCGCGTACCGGCCGCCGCCGCGGCGCGCCGCCACACCGGGGCGCACCGCGATCTCGGGTCGCAGCTGGACCCTCTCGGGCCGGCGGAGCGACCGACGGTGTCCAGGATCAGTTGGGCGGGGGCGGCGGCGGCGCGATGGCGACGAGGTTGAGCCCGCCCGGGTACTGGTAGCTCGTGTAGGAGCCGTAGCCGATCACCTGGATGCCGACGGGGGCCGAGGCGGTCAGCACGTGAGCGCCGTCGTTGCCCGGGCCGAGCCGGACGCGCGCGACGCCGAAGCCGGAGCCGTCGCCGATCGGGGTCGGCGCGACGTCGACGGCGGCGTCGTCGAGCGTGATCGTGGCGTCGACGGGCTGGATGATGTCGACGTAGCTCTCGTCGTAGTCGCTGGGCGCGAGGAAGATGTACTTGGTGCGGTACTGCTCGACCGCGGTGGCGTGGCTCTGCGAGGGGTCGCCCTTCTGGTCGGGAGCGTCGGTGTCGCGGTCGACGATCTCGGCGCCCAGCATGAACGTGCTGACCGCGAACTCGTGATCTCCCACGATCTCGAAATCGCTCCTCACGACGCTGAGGTCGACGACCTGGCCGGCGTCGATCGAGGTCGGCGCGCCATCCGGCCGGCCGGAGGGGTAGGTCAGCGCCGTGCCGTCGACGTTGCCATAGAGGCGCACGATGTGGCCGAAGACCTTGCCGCCGGGCGAGGTCGGGACCGTGACGAAGTACCGCTTGCCCAGGGTCTCGGCCGGGAACACCGACTCCTCGATGTGGTCGCAGGCCGCGTAGCCGACCGGCGCCTGCGTGCACGGCATGCCCGTCAGCACCTGGACGGGCTTCGTCGCGGTGACGAGGCTGCCGCTGAGATCGTTGTTCGGGTGTCCGAGGACCTCGACGACGTCGCCCTCGTCGAGCTCGACGGTGAAGTTACCGCCGCCGGGCGTCGCAGGGATGCCGCCGCCCGCGATCACCGCGCCGCCCTGAGCGACGCTCACCGTGACGCTGGTACCATCCTGGGTGCCGGTGATGACCATGTAGGCGCCCGATGCCACCTCCCTCCAGCCCTGCTGGCCGGTGATGCGGTAGTTGCCCGTCATCGCGGTGCTCGGCAGGAGCAGCGAGGCGTCGTTGGTGAACGAGAAGCAGCCGTAGGCGTCCCCGCTGGAAGGGCACGTCTGAAGGCCAGGACAGGAGGACCAGTCCTTCCCGTCCGGGCCCCCAGCGCCCTTGTACTCGAGCGCGTTGAATTGATAGACCGTGACCGGCCTGGTCGAGACGAGGTGGTAGGCGCCGCCGTCCACGCGAACGGAGCCGGTGATCGATTTGCCCGAGGCGCACTTGGAGGCGTCGGGGCCCTTCAGCTCGGGGACCCAGGGGAGATAGATCTTGGCCAGGCTGTTGGGCTGGACCTCGGCGTGCGCCATCGCAGCGCCGTCGCGCGTCACCTCGACCTCGGCCACCTCGTCGCCGGCGTTCGCGACGACGACCGCATAGTCGAAGATCGACCAGACGATGTTCGCGGTGACCGTGGGCCAGAAATCGCACCCGATATAGGACTTGTTCGCGGCGGCCTCCGCGCACGTCTTCGGGTCGCCCGTCAGCTCGGGGCCGGGGGCGTCACCGCCGCCGGTACCGATGCCGATATCGTCACCCGTGCCGCTGGTGCCGGCGCTCGTCGAGCCGCCGTCGCCCGGGCCGCCGCCGGTGGTGGTGGTGGTGGTGCTTTCAGGCCCAGGGGGGCCCGCGGAAGAGCCGCTGGCGGAGCACGCGGCCGCGGAGACGGCGCCCACCCACAGTCCTAGGCCGAGAAATAGAGAGTGCTTCGAGATCTGCATGGGCCCTCCCGTCAACGGACTTCGAGCACAGGGGCCTGTGCGACAGCCCGGCTGGCATGAGAATTACAGTGGATTGCTGATTGCTGACGTAAACGGTCGGGCGCGTTCGCACCCCGGGACACGCGGTGTGTATCGATCCCGGCTACGCTTTTTTAGGCTCCGACGCAAGCACGTCGAACAAATCCACTGTAGTCGCCAAACAGGGATACAACGGAGTTCCAGAAGCTTTGGAACGCTGGGATACCCTGATCACACCAGGGACGGTTCTGGGTGACGAGACGAGGTGTTAGCGAGCCGCCAGCAGCGGTCGCAGGAACTGCCCCGTGTACGAGGCCGGGACGTTCGCGACGGCCTCCGGCGTCCCCTCGGCGATGACCTGGCCGCCGCCGGCGCCGCCCTCGGGGCCGAGGTCGACAACCCAGTCGGCGCACTTGATGACGTCGAGGCTGTGCTCGATGACCACCACCGTGTTCCCCGCCTCGACCAGCCGGTGGAGCACGCCAAGGAGCTTGCGGATGTCCTCGAAATGCAGGCCCGTCGTGGGCTCGTCGAGCACGTAGAGCGTGCGCCCCGTCTGGCTCTTGCCGAGCTCGCGGCTCAGCTTCACGCGCTGCGCCTCGCCGCCGCTCATCGTCGGCGCGCTCTGGCCGATCTTCATGTATCCGAGGCCGACCTCGACCAGCGTGTCGAGGACCCGCCGCAGCGCCACGTGGTGCTCGAAGAGCCGCACGCAGTCCTCGATGCTGGTGTCCAGGATGTCAGCGATGCTCTTGCCCTTGTACCGCACCGCGAGCGTCTGCGCGCTGTACCGCTTGCCGGCGCACACCTCGCAGGGGACGTAGACGTCGGCGAGGAAGTGCATCTCCACCTTCACCACGCCGTCACCGCTGCACGCCTCGCAGCGCCCGCCCTTCACGTTGAAGCTGAACCGCCCCGGACCATAGCCGCGCGTCCGCGACTCCGGCAGCTCGGCGAAGATCTCGCGGATCTGGTCGAACGCCTTCGTGTACGTCCCGGGGTTCGAGCGCGGGGTGCGGCCGATCGGCTTCTGGTCGATCGCGATCACCTTGTCGAGCGCCTGGAGCCCCTTGATCGCGCGGTGCGCGCCGACCGGCTCGGTGCTGTTGTGGAGCGCCCGGCCGAGCGCCGGCAGGAGGATGCCGTTCACCAGCGAGCTCTTGCCCGCGCCGCTCACCCCGGTCACCGCGAGCAGCACCCCGAGCGGGAACCGGACATCGATGTTCCTCAGGTTGTGCTCGGACGCGCCCAGGATCTCCAGCCACCCGCGCGGCGCGCGCCGCGCCTCGGGCACCTCGATGCGCGCGCGCCCCGCGAGGTACGCGCCCGTCAGGCTCTCCGGGTGACGCTCGATCTCCTCGGGCGTCCCCGCGGCCATCACCCGGCCGCCGAGGTGCCCCGCCCCGGGGCCGAAATCCACCACGTAATCGGCGGCCCGGATCGTCTCCTCGTCGTGCTCCACCACCAGCACCGTGTTGCCCAAATCCCTGAGGCGCCGCAGCGTCTCGATGAGGCGCTGGTTGTCCCGCTGGTGCAGGCCGATGCTCGGCTCGTCGAGCACGTACATCACCCCCGAGAGCTCGCTGCCGAGCTGGCTCGCCAGCCGGATGCGCTGCGCCTCGCCGCCGCTCAGCGTCGGCCCCGCGCGATCGAGCGTCAGGTAGTCGAGGCCCACGTTCAGGAGAAAGTTGAGCCGGCTCGTGATCTCCCGCCGCACCCCCTCCGTGATCTTCTGCCGGTTGCCCGGGAGCTCCAGCCGGGCGAAATGGTCGAACGCGTCCTTCACCGTCATCCCGGTGACGTCGGCGATCCCCTTGTCCGCGACGCGCACCGAGAGCGACTCGGGGCGCATCCTCCTGGAGCCGCAGGCGTCGCACGGCCGCTCGCTCATGAACTTGCGGTAAGCCTCCCGCGCCGACTCGGACGACGACTGCTGGAACCTGCGCATCAGGCTGGGAATCACGCCCTCGAACTTGATGCCCCAGGTGCCGTGGGTCTCGGTCCCCTCCTTCCCCCACGTCACCGCGATGCGCTTGCCCGAGAGGCCATGGAGCACCATCTCCTGCTTCTTCGCCCCGAGCTTGCGCCAGGGCACGTCGAGGTCGACGGAGCACGCCTTGGCCACGGCGTCGATGATGCGGAACGTCCAGCCCTCGCCGCGCGCCATGGCCGACGCCCAGGGGGCGATGGCGCCCTCCCGGAGCGACAGCGCGGGGTCCGGGACCACGAGGGCCGGATCGATCTCCAGGCGGGTGCCGAGGCCATTGCAGGCGCCGCACATGCCGAGCGGGCTGTTGAACGAGAAGCTCTGCGGCGAGAGCTCGGGGAAGCTCTGGCCGCAGCAGGAGCGCGCGGCGCTGAACAGCAGCGGGGCGCCCGGACGCCGCCGCCGCGCGGCCGGCGCGTCGTCGGCCTGGACCTCGACCCGGAGCTCGCCGCGCCCCTCCTGGAGCGCGAGCTCGACCCCCTCGGTGATGCGCTGTCGCTCGTCCGCCCGCACGACCAGCCGGTCGACAACGAGCGCGATGGTGTGCTTGAGCTTCTTGTCGAGCCGCGGCGCCTCGTCGAGCCGGTGCTGCGCCCCGTCGATCTCGATCCGCACGAAGCCGCGGCCCCGGAGCTCCTCGAAGAGGTCCTTGAACTCCCCCTTCCGGTGCGTCACGAGCGGCGCGAACAGCACGAACTTCGTCCCCTCCGGCATGCCGAGGAGCTCGTCGACGATCTGCTCCGAGCTCTGCGCCTTCACCGGCTTGCCGCAGAGATGACAATGCTGCTCGCCGGCGCGCGCATAGAGCACGCGCAGGTAATCGTAGACCTCGGTGATGGTGCCGACCGTGGAGCGCGGGTTGCTCGATGCGCTCTTCTGCTCGATGGCAATGGTCGGCGACAGGCCGCGCAGGTGCTCGACCTGCGGCCGATCGAGCTGACCCAGGAACTGCCGGGCGTACGAGCTCAGCGTCTCGACGTAACGCCGCTGCCCCTCGGCGTAGAGCGTGTCGAACGCCAGGCTCGATTTGCCCGAGCCGCTCACCCCCGTGAACACCACGAGCCTCCGCTTCGGGACCTCCAGCCGGTCGATGCGGAGGTTGTGCTCCCGCGACCCGAGCACCTCGATGAAATCCGGCTCGCGCGCCGCGTCGAGGAGCTTGAGCGCCGGCCGCGGCTCCGCCTGCCCGAGGTCGGGCGCGGCCGGCTGCGGGCGCGGCGCCCTGCCCTTTCCCGACCTGGCCAGCCCCGCGCTCCGGGAGGTGGAGACGATGGATTGCGACTGTGTGGATCCGTTCGTTCGCGCGCCCATTGGATTGCTCACCGCCATTAACACGGTGGCGCGCTCTCCGGCACGCGATGTTCTATGGAAAAACAGGGAAGCCACGCGCAATGCGCGCGGCGACCCATGTCAGGGGAGCGCGCAGCTCAGCGCCTGGCCGGGCCGCCGGGAGAAGCGCGCCAGCGCACGACAACGCAGGTGACGTTATCGGGGCCGCCGTTCTCATTGGCGCGCTTGACGAGCCGCGACGTGATGTCGGCGAGGTCGGCGCCCTCGTCCAGGATACTTGCGATATCTTGCGCGGACACCACGCCGGACAGGCCGTCCGAGCAGAGCAGCAGGACATCCCCGCCCTCGACGGCGTCGATCCGCGTCTCCACCTCGACCGCCTCGTCGGTGCCGAGCGCGCGGGTGATCACGTGCTGGAGCGGGAACGAGCTGGCCTGCTCGGGGAGGAGGTGGCCGAGCCGGATGCACTCGTTGACCAGCGAGTGGTCCCGGGTGAGCTGCTCGAGGCGGTGATCGCGGAGGCGGTATACGCGGCTGTCGCCCACGTGCGCGACGGCGATGAAGCCGTCGCGCACGAGCGCGGCGGCGAACGTCGTGCCCATCCCGCGCTTCTCCCGGTCGCGCCGCGCCGCGGAGAAGATGCGGCCGTTCGCGAGCTGGATGCCCGCGACGAGCAGCGGGAGCCCCTGATCGATGTAGCGGGCCTCCGAGCCCCGCGTCGTGACCGGCCCCACGCTGACCGCGACAGGCCAGGTGGAGTCCGGATCGTCGAAGAAATCACGCACGGTGTCGATCGCCATCCGCGAGGCGACCTCCCCGGCGGCGCGCCCTCCCATGCCGTCGGCCACGAGGAACAGCCCCCGCGGCTCGAGGAGCGCGAAGCTGTCCTCGTTCGTTTCCCGGACCATGCCAGGGTGGGTGATCCCGGCGGCTTCAAAAACGAGGTGACGCTGCACGGCGCTACCCTCCAGCTTGCTCTCAGGCACGCGCTGCCGAACTGCCGAACGACGGGCGCGCATCCGCCGTCATCCGCGCCCTTCCGGCGCCTGGATCGAACCGATCGCGCGACACAGGACGCATCGTCTGCTCATCTGGCTGCCCGCTTCAACTGCTCTCAGGGAGCCTACGCGGCAAGGATCGGTCGCGTCCACCAGATCAGGCCTCGGGCCGCGCCCGCCCGCGGCTGTCCGGGCGGGGCTCGGCTGTCCCGTGCGCTGCGCGCGCGTTGCCGTTCCGTTTCCAACGTCTCGCACTGCGGCGGCGCCGCCCCGAGGCCGCGCGGAGCCGCGCGGGGCCTGCGGGCTGCCGGGGCGATCGGCGCGCGCCACCCCGAGGCCGCGGCGGGCGCGTCAAGGGACCGCGAACCGATCGGCGCCGCCGCCGGAGCACGCGCTGAGCGCGAAGCCGAACCGGTCCTCGCTGCCCTCCTGCATGATGCGCTCGAGGTTGCGGCAGGCGTGACGGAACACGCCCTGGAGAGCGTAGCGATCCTTGCTGTCCACGACGACGACGACGCCGGTGAGGGTGACCTCGAGGCGGTAGGTGACGGGGTCGCCTTCGATTGTGTACCGCGTCGTCGTGAACTCGGACGGCTCGCGGTTCCTGTACGCCTGCCAGATGCACTCGCGCGCCGCGCCGTTGTAGCCGTTACCGTGCTTGACGACCTCGGTGCCGCACTGCTTGAGCGGCGGCGTCGACGGCCCGCTCTGCACCTTTTCGGGCGCGGACGAGCAGGAGGCGGCGAGCAGGGACAGCGCGAGGGCAGCGAGCGTTCGGCCTGGCGAGCGAGGCATGGCGACTTCTTACCTAACGCGATCCACGGAAAAGAGATTCTTTTTTTCGGGAGGACGGGGCGAACCGGCGGCGCGGGGCGGTATCGCCGGTATTTCGCGGGGCGGCCTTCTTCCGGGTGGACTTTTCGGGCGGCGGCTCGAGCGCGGCGGAGAGGGCGCCGAGATCCTGGAGGCTGGCGACGAGCGCGCGCAGGTAGTGCGCCGAGAGCCGCTCGGCGGCGCAGAGGGCCCGGGAGGCGAGGACCTGGGCGTTGTAGGGGCCGGCGTCCTCGGGCACGTTGTCGGCCGCGCGGGCGACGGCGAGCGTCGCGCGGGCGCTCACCAGCGACTCGTGGAACAGCGCCGTGGAGAGCGCGTTGCTGAGCGCCTGGGCTTGCCGCTTCACCCGGCGCTCGACGACGTCGCCGTCGCACGGGAGCGCGGCGAGCTCGCGCGCGAGCGGCTCGGGCAGGCGCATGTCGCGCGCGGAGGCCTCGCCGCGGAGGCGCGCGAGCGAGGGCACGGCGGTCGTCTGCCGCCCGGCGGCGAGCGCGCGCAGGCGGCGGCGCGCGGCCCTCACGACGGCGGGGAGCTCGCCGAGCGAGAGCGCCGCAGCGAGCTCCCCGCCGTCGGGGACGCCGGCGTCGGCGAGGGCGCGGAGCTCGGCCTCGGCGACGGCGCGCGCGCCGTGGAAGGCGGCCTCGAGCGCCGTGAGCCGCGCAGAGGCGCGGGCGTCGAGGCGCGCGCGGGCGCCGCCGTCGAGGGCGCGGGCGCGCTCGAGGAGCGCCTCGACGAAGCGATAGCTGGCCGGATCGAAGCGGTGGGCGCCGGCGGCGCGGAGGGCCGCGAGGCGCGCGGCGGCGGCGGACGACCCGGGTTGGGGGGCCGCGGCGGCGGGCGACCCGGGTTGAGGGGCCGCGGCGGCGGGCGACCCGGGTTGGGATTGGAGATCCACCGCGAGAGAAAAATTCAACGTGGACGTCATCAGGGCGCGCCGCGCCGCGGGATGGGCGAGATCTCCACGCGACGGTTCTTCGCCCGGTTCTCGCTTGTGTCGTTGGGCGCCACCGGGTGCCGCTCGCCGAAACCGGCCGCGAACAGCGCCGTGTCGGGAACACCGCCCACAGCGAGCGCGCGCGTCACCGTGAGCGCGCGCTGCGCCGAGAGCTCCCAGTTGTCGGCATAGCCACGGGACGAGCTCGTAAGGGGCCGGTCGTCCGTGAAGCCGCTCACCATGATGAGCTCGTCATGGTGGGCCAGGTACGCCTTGAGCGGATCGGCCAGGGCGCGGAGCAGCGCGATGCCCTCCGGTTGAAGCTCGGCCGAGTTGAGCTCGAACAGGATGCTCCCGCGGATCCCGATGCGCCCCTCCGTCAGCGTGATCCTGCCCTCGGCGAGCGGTCCGGCCAGGGCGCGCTCGAGCGTCTCCAGGCGCGCGCGCTCCGTTGCGCGGGTGGCACGCTCGGCGGCCAGATCGCGGGCCAGGTCGACCTGGAACGAGATCGCCCAGACGAAAAAGAGCACGAAGAGGCCGAAGAGGCAGGCCATGAGGTCGCCGAAGACGGGCCACACCGCCGCCTGCTCGGGCGCCTCGTCCTCGGCCGACATCAGGGACATCGCTCGGCTCTCGCGGCGGGCGCCAGGGCGGAGACCGGCGCGCTCTCACGGCAATCCGTGGAGCGGACGACCTCGGGGCGCGAGGCGCCAGGAGCAGACGGAGGCGAGGAGCGGCCCATCAGCTCGTCCTGCTCCTCAGCGCCCGCAGCTCCGCGAAGAGCTCGCGCTGGAACTGCAGCGAGTGATCGAAGACCTCGCGGGTCTGGTCGAGGTAGGCGCCGAGGAGGTCCGTCGCCTCGCCGTGCTCACGTCGCTCGATCGCGTCCTCGATCGCGCCGAGGCTGTTCAGCCAGCGATCGCTGGCGTCGCGGTAACGGTCGACAGCGACGGTGAACATCTCGGCCACGGCCGTCATCTCGGCGCCGCCGGCGCGCACGAGCTCCGACGCCTCGCGCGCCACCGCCGCGGTCGCCTCGAGGCTCTCCCCGAGCCCGCGGGCGTGGGCGCTGAGCCGCTCGGCCAGCCCGTCGGCCGCCTCCCGCCGCGCGCCGTCGAGCCGCTCCTCGAACGCCAGGAGCCGCGCCGCCTGCTCCGCCAGCAGCGCCCGCGCCGCCTCGCCCAGCGCCGCCACCCGCGCCTCGGCCCGCTCCTCGCGCTCCGCCGCGCCCCGCTCCGCCGCCTCCGCCAGCGCCGCCACACGCTCGGCCTGCTCCCGCGCGCTGCCCCACATCCCCGCCGTCGCCTCCGACAGCCTCTCCAGCAGCGCGTCCAGCCGCGCGTCCCGCGCCGCGTCCGCCTCCGCCCGCGCCGACAGCCGCTCCGACGCCTCCCCGATCAGCCGCGCCGCCGCCTCCGGCGCCGCCTGCGCCGCGCGCGCCGCCTCCGTCAGCGGCCCCGCCAGCGCCTCGCCCAGCGCCCTCAGGTGCGCCGCGCGCGCCGCGTCCTGCTCCGCCTGCCGCGACGCCGCTTCCGCGCCCCGCGCCGCCTGCGCCTGCTCCAGACGCTCGATCGCCTCCCCCACCACCCCGGCCAACCGCTCCGCCTGGCCCTCCAGCCGCGACGCCGACGCGGTCTCGAGCTCGCGCCGGCGCGCCGCAGCCTCCCGGTCGAGCCGCTCGAAGCGCTTCGCCGCGCCCTCCTCCATCCGCTCCAGCCGCGACGCGACGCCCCCTTCCGTCCGCTCCAGCCGCGACGCGACGCCCTCTTCCATCCGCTCCAGCCGCTCGCCAAGGCCGCTGGCGTGGGCGCTGAGCCGCTCGGCCAGCCCGTCGGCCGCCTCCCGCCGCGCGCCGTCGAGCCGCTCCTCGAACGCCAGGAGCCGCGCCGCCTGCTCCGCCAGCAGCGCCCGCGCCGCCTCGCCCAGCGCCGCCACCCGCGCCTCGGCCCGCTCCTCGCGCTCCGCCGCGCCCCGCTCCGCCGCCTCCGCCAGCGCCGCCACACGCTCCGCCTGCTCCCGCGCGCTGCCCCACATCCCCGCCGTCGCCTCCGACAGCCTCTCCAGCAGCGCGTCCAGCCGCGCGTCCCGCGCCGCGTCCGCCTCCGCCCGCGCCGACAGCCGCTCCGACGCCTCCCCGATCAGCCGCGCCGCCGCCTCCGGCGCCGCCTGCGCCGCGCGCGCCGCCTCCGTCAGCGGCCCCGCCAGCGCCTCGCCCAGCGCCCTCAGGTGCGCCGCGCGCGCCGCGTCCTGCTCCGCCTGCCGCGACGCCGCCTCCGCGCCCCGCGCCGCCTGCGCCTGCTCCAGACGCTCGATCGCCTCCCCCACCACCCCGGCCAACCGCTCCGCCTGGCCCTCCAGCCGCGACGCCGACGCGGTCTCGAGCTCGCGCCGGCGCGCCGCAGCCTCCCGGTCGAGCCGCTCGAAGCGCTTCGCCGCCCCCTCCTCCATCCGCTCCAGCCGCGACGCGACGCCCCCTTCCGTCCGCTCCAGCCGCGACGCGACGCCCTCTTCCATCCGCTCCAGCCGCTCGCCCAGGCCGCTGGCGTGGGCGCTGAGCCGCTCGGCCAGCCCGTCGGCCGCCTCCCGCCGCGCGCCGTCGAGCCGCTCCTCGAACGCCAGGAGCCGCGCCGCCTGCTCCGCCAGCAGCGCCCGCGCCGCCTCGCCCAGCGCCGCCACCCGCGCCTCGGCCCGCTCCTCGCGCTCCGCCGCGCCCCGCTCCGCCGCCTCCGCCAGCGCCGCCACACGCTCGGCCTGCTCCCGCGCGCTGCCCCACATCCCCGCCGTCGCCTCCGACAGCTTCTCCAGCAGCGCGTCCAGCCGCGCGTCCCGCGCCGCGTCCGCCTCCGCCCGCGCCGACAGCCGCTCCGACGCCTCCCCGATCAGCCGCGCCGCCGCCTCCGGCGCCGCCTGCGCCGCGCGCGCCGCCTCCGTCAGCGGCCCCGCCAGCGCCTCGCCCAGCGCCCTCAGGTGCGCCGCGCGCGCCGCGTCCTGCTCCGCCTGCCGCGACGCCGCCTCCGCGCCCCGCGCCGCCTGCGCCTGCTCCAGACGCTCGATCGCCTCTCCCACCACCCCGGCCAACCGCTCCGCCTGACCCTCCAGCCGCGCCGCCGACGCGGCGTCCGCCTCCCGCCGTGCGCGCGACTCCTCGTCGAGGCGCCGCTCGACCGCCTGCAGCGCGCCGCCCGCCACCGCGCCGGCGCGGTCCACCGCCTCGACAAGGAGGGGCCTCACCACGCCGGCCGCGACGTCGGCTGTCTGCCGGAGGCCCGACGCGATGTCGCCACGGATCTCGGCCGCGGCCGCCGTGAACGAGGCGGCGGCCTGGCGCGCCCCCTCGACCTGGACGGCCACGAGCCGCTCCTCGAGGCGCTCGAGCCGGGAGGTGGCCTCGCGCAGCGACGCCGCCGCGGCGGGGAGCGCCTCGCCTTGCCGCGCGAGCGCTTCCAGCGCCGCGAGCTGTCGCCCCGCGACCGTCAGCGCCGCGAGCGGGCCCGCCGCGTAGGCCTGGAGCGCGGCCACGGCCGCCGCCTCGGCGCGGCGCGCGATCACGGCGCCGAGCCCCAGCGCCCCCGACGCGGACACGCCCGCCGCCGAGGTGCCGAACGCGCGCGACAGGCCCTGCAGCGGCGCGGCCAGGCTCCCCCGCAGCGCGTCGACGTCGGCGCTCAGGGTCAGCGCCTCGCGCGCCCCTTGCAGCGTCTCGAACAGGCCGAGGAACGTGCCGAGCAGCCCGATCATCACGAGCAGCCCGACGAGGTACGAGGCGAACGTCGCGCCGGCCGGAGCCAGCGCCGCGCCGGCGACCCGCGCCTCGAGCATCGATCGGAGCGGCGCGCTGGTCTGCTCGATCGCCGCCCGCGTCGCCGGCCGCGGCAGCGCGGCGAGCTCGCGCTCGATCCGGGCGGCCCGACCCGCGCGCACGAACAGCTCGAGGGTGCCGAGCGCGAGCCCGAGCGCGATCAGCTGCACGAGGCGGTACGCGAGCGGATCCGTCCCGCGGTAGGCGAGCGCCGCGCGCCCCACCAGGGCGAGACCGACCCCCCCGGTGAGGAGCACCAGGAGCCGCGTCGTCCACTGCCGCGCCGTCGCGAGCCGCATCGTGAAGCCCCTCACGGGCTACGCGGGCGCGCCCGCCGCCGCAGCCCCGTCGACAAGCGCGAGCAGCCGGCCCGCCTCGTGCGCGAGCACCGCCTGGACCACGAGCTCCATGCGCTGGAGCTCCCGGCCGAGCCACTGCTCCCGCGCGAACCAGCCCGCCACGTGCTCGATCTCGACCACCTCCGGCAGCGCGACAACGGCCGCGCGGAGGCCCCGCGCGAAGGCGCGCGCGAGCCCGGGGACGAGCTCGGCGAGGGCGCGCTCGCGCCGCTTCTGGGTGGCGGCGGCGATCACCGCGTCGAACCGCTCGAGCCGCGCGGCGTCCGGGCCGAGCGCCCGCAGCGACGGCGCGAGCTCCTCGCGCAGCGTGCGCGTCTCGAGCCGGATGCGGCCGAGGGCGCGGCTTGTGAGCTCGCCGAACGGCTCCCAGAGCTGGCCGACCGCGGACGCGAGCGGGCGTCCGCCGCGCGCCGCCCGCTCGTGCGCGGCGCGCGCGGACAGCACCCCGGTCAGCTCCAGCGTCGCGAGCACCGCCGCCGCGTCGGGCAGCTTGTTCCGCCGGTGGAACGGCGTGGCGAACACGTGGTCGAGCGCCGCCGCGAGCTCACCGAGGCGATCCGCGGCGAGCGCCCGGACCTCGGCGCGCGCGCCTTCGGCCGCCGGCGGGGGCGGCGCGGCGGGGCGGTCGAGGATCGAGAGCTCGCGCGCGAGCGAGACGCTGCCGTGCAGATCCATGAGCCCGGCGAGGACCGCCGCAGGATCGGAGAGCTCCGCGAGCGGCGCGCGCGTCCCCTCCTCCACCAGCGCCGCGACAGCGGCGGCGAGGGGGCGCGAGGTCAAAGGCCCGGGCCGCGAGGACCCGGCTCCGGGGTGAAGCATTCGCACGGCCGGGCGTTGTTAGCCGTCGCGGCGCGGAGCCGCAAGCCTGTCCGTCGGGCCTCACGCCCGTCACGCCTCGCGCCCGTCGCGCCTCATCGGCTCGCCGGCGCCGGCGCGTTCGTGGCCCACAGCGCGAAGGAGAGCTGGTCGGCCCCCTTCGCGACGGCCGCCTTGATGAGGTCCGCGCCGCCGTGCCCGGCGTTCCGCTCGATGCGGAGCAGGACCCGGCCGCCCGAGCTCGCCGCCTGGAGCGCCGCGGCGAACTTGCGCGCGTGCATCGGATCGACCCGATCGTCGCTGTCGGCCGACAGCAGGAGGACCTCCGGGTACCTCGTTCCCGGCTTGATGCGGTGATAGGGCGAGTAGGCGTAGAGCGCCTTGAGCTGCTCCGGATCGTCGGCGGACCCATACTCGCTGATCCACGTCTTGCCGGACCCGAACAGGTGGTATCGGACCATGTCGAGCAGGGGGACGCCGCAGAGGACGGCCCCGAACAGATCTGGCCGCTGGGTGAGCGCGGCGCCGACGAGCAGGCCGCCGTTCGAGCCGCCCTGGATGGCCAGCCGCTCCGGCTGCGTATATCCCTCGCGGACCAGGTGCTCCGCGGCGGCGATGAAGTCGTCGAAGACGTTCTGCTTCTTGAGCAGCATGCCGTCCCGGTGCCACGCCTCGCCGTACTCGCCGCCGCCGCGCAGGTTCGCCACCGCGTACACGCCGCCCCGCTCGAGCCACGGATACATCGAGGCGGTGAACGAGGGGGTCTGCGACATCTGGAACCCTCCGTAGCCGTAGAGCAGCGCGCGCGAGCTCCCGTCCTTCTTCATGTCCTTGCGACGGACGATGAACATCGAGATCTTCGTGCCGTCCTTGGACGGGAAGAAGGTCTGCTCGACGGTGAACGGCGACGGGTCGACAGGCACCTCGATGCGCGCGTAGAGCGCGGCCTGGCCCGTCTTGATCGAGGTCGCGTGGATCTCCGGGGGCGAGGTGTAGGACTCGAACGAGAAATACGCCTCGTCCTCGTCGGGCAGCCCGGACGGGCCGCCCACGGTGCCGATACCGGGCAGCGGGACCTCGCGGACGAGCTTGCCGTCGAGCGAGCGCACCTCGACCCGGCTGGAGGCGTCCTTGAGGTAGCCCAGCGCGAGGTGCCCACCCAGGATGGAGAAGCTGTCCAGGATGGCGTCAGGGCGCTCCGGGACGATCTCCTTCCACGCGGCGCGCTCCGGCCGGGCCGGGTCGACCTCGAAGAGGCGGTAATGGGGCGCGCCCTCGTCGGTGTGGACGTAGAACCGATCCTTGTAGACCTCGACGCTGTAGTGCGCGTCGCGCCCGACGGCGAGCGGCCTGTCCACGGCCTGCCCGCCCGGCCTGCGGAGATCGCGAAAGTAGACGTCGGTCGAGGTCCACCCGTGGGCGACGGTGAGCACGAGGAAGCGGCCATCCTTGGACAGGGCCGCGCCGAGGAAGGTCTTCGGATCGCCCGTCCTGCCGCGCACCACGCGATCCTGCTTCGGATCCTGGCCGAGCCGGTGGAAGCGCACCTCGGCGTAGCCGGGCCGATCGGCGACCGGGATCGACGGGTCGGTGGGGAGCCAGACGTAATAGAAGCCGTCGCCGGAGGGCGTCCACGACGCGTACGCGTACTTGCCCCCTTCGATGACGTCCACCTCGGAGCGCTTGCCGGACGCGACATCCATCACATGCAGGGTCGCTTCATCCGAGTTGTTCTTCTGGATCTTGTAGGCGACGTTCTTGCCATCCCACGAGACTTCCCACCCGCCCAGCGAGACGCTGCCGTCGTCAGACCAGCTGTTCGGGTCGAGCAGCGGGCGCTCCTCGCCGCCCTTTCCTTCCTTCCAGTAGACAATCGACTTCTCTTTCGTCGCGTGCCTCCGGCTCAGGAAGTATCGGCCCCGGCGGTGGCGCGGCGCGGAGACCGTGTCGATGTAGAAGAGCTGCTTGAGCCTCGACGCGATCGCGTCCCGCTCGGGGAGCCGCGCGAGCTCGGCGCGCGTGAACGCGTCCTGAGCCTGCATCCACTCCTTCACCTCCGGCGCATCGCCCTTTTCGAGCCAGCGGTACGGATCGGTGATCTCGACTCCATGGACGGCGTACTTCACCGGAACGGCGCGGGTGGGCGGGTACGCGGGGCGGTCAGGGGCGGCGGGCGGCGGCGCGGCGCTGGCCGCAGCGGGGAGCAGTGAGGAGCTTGCGGTCATGGTGGGACCCGATCGGTGTGCCTCGGAGCCTCCGCAGGCGCCAGCGAGAAGCGCCGTGAGGAGCAGGCAGGGGGAGGCCTTCATGGTGCGACAAGCATACCGTGCCCCGGCCGACAGGGCAGGCGAGTTCGCGGCGTGCTCGGTCGAACGCGCTTCTCATGCGCGACGAGGCTCTGGTATGAACCGTGGGATGCTGCCGGCCATGGGCCGGGAGGTCATGTGGAAGACCTGGAATCTCCGACAGCAGGAGGTGTTCCGCACCTCGTCGACGCCCCTCATCGATGGTGTGGAGCGGCGCGCTCACGCTGCCGATGGTGGGCATCCGGCAGGGCAGAGCGCGCCCGGTCGGAGCGGTCATCGAGAGCAGATCGACGCCCTCCAGGAGGATTCCAGTGGCGCTGAACGACGTACAGCACTTCTTCGTGCTCATGCTCGAAAATCGATCGTTCGACCACATCTTCGGTCTCTCTGGCATCTCGGGCATCAGCGCGACGACCGGGCAGAGGGTCAGCGTCGACGGGCTCATTGGCAAGAGGTTCTTCGTCAAGAACAGGTCGGGCGAGCTGGTTCAGATCGACGAGAACATCAACCGCGCCCTGAACCGCCTGACACGCGATATCCCCCATGAGCTCGGGGACGTGAAGCGGCAGCTCTGTGGGCCGAGCCATCATGGGCCCTACTCCGATCGGAACATCACGATGGACGGCTTCATCGCGGACCGAGACGGCACGGACCCGACCATGGAGGATGCCGTTCGTTGCGTCGGGCCAGGTCACCTCCGGGTGCTGACCTCGCTTGCCAAGGAGTTCGTCGTCTGCGACCGCTGGTTCAGCTCCGTGCCGGGGCCGACGTTTCCGAACCGCATGTTCGCCCATGCAGCCACGTCGGGTGGAATCGCCGACAGCCCGGGCCATGGGCAGATCGCGCTGCGCACCATCGACGGCTACGACTTCAGGAACGGCCACATCTTCGGTCGGCTCCGTCAGAAGCGCATCCCGTGGACCATCTTCGTGCATGATCGCGTCGAGAACATGAGCGTCCTCCTGGATGGCATCTCCGCGTTCGGAGCCGAGATGAAGGAGTTCTCGCAGTTCGCGTGGGAGCTGCAGAAGAGGCCGTTCCTGCCGCGGTACGTCTTCATCGAGCCGCGCTACGACGCCATCTTGAGCGACTTTTCCCGAGGGAACTCGATGCACCCCATCAGCGATATGATGAGCGCCGAGGCCCTCGTGAAGGACGTCTATGAAGCGATCCGGGCGTCGCCGCACGTATGGCAGCGCAGCGCGCTCATCATCGTCTTCGACGAGCACGGCGGGTTCTTCGACCATGTCCCGCCGCCCGCGGCGCCGGCGCCGGAGGATGGCTCCGCGAGCGGCGCGTTCGACTTCAAGCGGCTGGGGCCGCGCGTGCCGGCCGTGATCATCTCTCCGCTCATCCCCAAGAATCGCGTCGATAGCACGGTCTATGATCACACGTCGATCCTGAAGACCCTCGCGCTGCGCTTCGGACTGGCGCACCTGACGAAGCGGGACGCGAGCGCCAATGCGCTGGAGCACCTCTTCACCTTGAGCTCCGCACGACGCGACACACCGGAGCGGCTGCCGGATCCGCTGGCGCCTAGTCCGCGGAGTCGATCCATCCCCGAGATAGCCGCCGGCGCCGGGCACGTCGGAGCAGCCGTCGGACCGTTCGTGCTCGCAGCAGCCGCGGTGAACGCGGAGCTCGAGGGGCCGGACGCGTGGGATTCGATCAAGGACGAAGTGCGCTCGCTCGATGGGCGATCCCAGAACGAGGTCGCCCATTACGTCACACGCGTGAGGAGCGATACGTCGGTCACCGTGGGAGCGACGGCGCCGCGCGGGACGCGGAGCCGCGGCGTCGACTTCGGGGGCATGAGCGACGTGAGCATGTTCGCGGCCCGGACCGAGGGCTTCACGCGGCGCGACGAGGTCGAGGAACGCCATGCAGAGGCGTGGCGCCTCGGGATCAGCCAGGCGGAGCTCCGCGCGATAGAAGCGCTCCGGGGAGAGGGCGGGCAAGACAGGCACGATGACGGCACCCGAGTCGCCCAGGCAGGTGGCGACCAAGGTACCAGCGAAGCCCGTGAAGAGGTCGGCTGAGGATCGCGCGTGACATGACGGTAGGTGCGCCCGGCGACCCGGCGTGTGGGCGCGCCGGACCGGTGCGCGGGGGCAAGGCGCGACCGCGCGCGCCGAGGGCTCCGCGCCCGTCTGCGATGAACCGCCAGATTGCGATGCCGGGGCCCCCGTCATCGTATAGGAAAGGGAGCCCATGGCGACGCCTCTCCCCCTCCAGCGCGCGGCCGCGCTTCCGGCGCTGCTTGGCCTCAGCCTGCTCCACGCCACCGCCGCGGCGCAGCCGGCGCCGTCCGGAGGGACGCCCGCCGCCGACCCGCTCTTCGCCCCCAGGCCAGCGGTGCGGCGCGCCGGGTTCACCGCAGGGATCGCCGGCGGCCTGTCGCTCGGGAGCGCCGCCGGATTCCCGAACGATGTTCAGAAGATAGGATTCCAGCGACACTACACCGAGACAGGCGTCGGGATCGGCGGCGGGGGTTACGTCTGGCTCGGCGGCGTGCTCGCGGACTGGCTCACGTTCGGCGGCGCGTTCGGCGGGCACGCCCTGAGCGCCGCGGACCATGGCTCCCTGGCCGGCGGGTTCATGTTCCACACCGAGGTATTCCCGCTCTTCTCGCTGGGGGAGCGCTGGAGAGAGGTGGGCGTCATCTTCGACGCCGGCACCGGCGTGGCCTACACGACCCCGGACGACAGCGACACCGACGTCATCGACGGCGCTCTCCCGGCTCGCATCGGAGGCGGCGTGTTCTACGAGGGGATCCGGCTCTGGAAGGTGTCGATGGGGCCGTGGCTCTACGCCGATTACACCTGGAGCACGTCCGTACGCCAGCCAGGCTTCTACCTGGGCTGGCGCACCGCCCTTTACACCGGCCCTTGAGCCGACCGCCGCCGCCGCAGGCCGAGCGCTCCTGGCGCCGCGATCGCAGCGCTCCCCGCACCATGCTACGCTTGCAGTTCCGGCGGCGGCCGCCGCACGAGCACCTCCCGCGTCGGCGGCGCCAGCGTGAGCCGGATCCCGCGCCGGATGAGCTGCATCGCCGCGAAGGACACCGCGCCCACCAGGATCTTCCGCCCGATCTCGCGCGGCACGCTCGGCTTCCCGCGCGGCGCCACCCAGTCCGGGTGCCGCCAGAAGCGGACGAGCGCGCGGACCCGCTGGCCCCGCAGCCGCTCGCCGCGCGCCCGCGCCCCCCGGACCAGCGCGATCACCGCCGCGCCGCCCACGATCGCGAGCAGGAGCCCTCCGGTGGCCACCCCGGCGCCGTGCCGGCGCACCTGGGTCTTCACGTCGAGCAGCGCGTGGCGCCGCCGATCGATCACCTCGATCGTGTGCAGCAGCCGGTCGCGCAGCTCGTCCGCCTTCCGCTCGAACTCCTCCCGCTGGCCGTTCAGCCCCTTCATACGACGCGCTCCCGGACCAGCCGGACGTCCGACCCGAGCCGGCCGCGCGTCCGCTCGAGCGGCTTCCTCGGCGCGCGCTCGTAGCCCACGATGCCCACCACGATCGCCAGCGCGATCAGCGCGAGCCCGATCAGCAGCGCCGGGAGCGGCCCCGGCGAGATCGCCAGCGCGATCGCGACGAGCACCAGCGCCACCCCGAGCAGCGCCGCGGCAGCCGCCACGCCGATCGCGACACCCGACGCCTTCGCCCGCGAGATCTCCTGGTTGATCTCGTCGCGCGCCAGCGCGACCTCGACCTCTATCAGCTCCCTGGCCTCGACGATCGCCTCCTTGACGAGATCGGCCGTCGAGCTCTCGGGCCTGGGATCCAACTGCCTCATGGGACACCTCTCCGCCTCACAGGGTGAACGCGCTCGGGAGCGGAGCAGACAGCCGCCGGCACACGGAATGCCGCGGAGCCCCCGCCACCGACCCGCGTCACGCGGTGCATACGGCGCGCCAGCCCCATCCTCGCGAAGGCGCGCGCGCGCTGCGCGGCCGCCGCCCAGTCTCCGCCCCGCCCCGCGCGGCGGGCGATCAGGGCAGGACGCCGGAGACGACGCGCTCGTGCCCGCCGTAGTCGAGGCTCCTCGTGACGTCGACGAGCCCCGCCGCCGCGAAGAGCTCGGCGACCTCGCCCGCCTTGCCGGCCTCGACCTCCACCGCCAGCACGCCGCCGCCGGCGAGCAGCGCCGGCGCGCCCGCGACGATGCGGCGCGTGAAGGCGAGCCCGTCGGCCCCCCCCGCCAGCGCGAGGTGCGGCTCGTAGCCGCGGATGTCGATCTGCAGCGCGGCCACGTCCTGGTCCGGGATGTACGGCGGGTTCGCCGTGATCAGATCGAAGCGGAGGCCGGACGGCACGCCGGCGAAGAGATCCGAGCGCAGGAACCCCGCGTTGACGGCGCCGAGGCGGAGCGCGTTCTCGCGGGCGACGGCGAGCGCCCCGTCCGAGATGTCGATCCCGAGGACGCGGCTGGTGGGCCGCTCGCAGGCGAGGCTCACCGCGACGCAGCCGGACCCGGTGCACAGATCGAGCACGCGCGCGGAGAGCGCGACGTGCCTCGTCCGGGCGAGGCCGACCTCGACAAGGATCTCGGTGTCGGGGCGCGGGATGAGCACGCGCGGATCGACGCGGAACGGGCGGCCGTAGAACTCCCGCACACCGAGCAGGTAGGCGACCGGCTCGCCGGCGCGGCGGCGCTGGTGCAGGTCCCGGTAGGCGGCGAGCTCGTCCCTGTCGAGCGGCCGCTCGGCGTCGATGAGCAGCCCGACGCGATCGATGCCCAGCACCTTGCCGAGCAGGAGCTCGGCGTCGAGGCGCGCCGAGGACGCGCCGCGCTTCCTCAGATCGCCCGAGGCCCAGGCGATCACGCGGCGGATCGTCCAGGGCTCGTTCTGCGGCTCGACGTCGGGCTTTGTCACGGGAGCGGGGCGGCGACGGCGTCGCGGACAGCGGCGGAGACGACGGCCTCGACCTCGGCGCGGACCGCGTCGCGGTCCGCGACCGAGCGGGCCTCGAACCGCAGCACCAGGATCGGACCGGTGTTCGAAGCGCGGCAGAGGCCCCAGGCCCCGCCGCCGAAGTCGATGCGCGCGCCGTCGATGTCCACCACCGGACGGACGCGGCGGAAGTGCTCGGTCACGCGGCGCACGACCTCGAACTTCACGGCGTCGGGGCAGTCGACCCGGATCTCGGGGGTGGCGAAGGTCAGGGGCACGTCCGCGAGCAGCTCGCCGAGCGGCCGTTGCTCCCGGGCCACGATCTCGAGCAGGCGGACCGTCGCATAGACCGCGTCGTCGAACCCGAACCACCGGTCGGCGAAGAACATGTGCCCGCTCATCTCGCCCGCGAGCACGGCGCCCTCCTCTTTCATCTTGGTCTTGATGAGCGAATGGCCCGTCTTCCAGAGGATGGGGCGCCCTCCGCGCGCGGCGATGTCCGCGTAGAGCGTCTCGGAGCACTTCACCTCGCCGAGCACGGCCGAGCCGGGGCGCTCCGCGAGGAGCGACCGCGCGAACAGGAGCAGCAGCTTGTCCCCCCAGATCACCTCGCCGCGCTCGTCGACGACGCCGACCCGGTCGCCGTCGCCGTCCCACGCGACGCCGAGCGCGGCGCCTGTCGAGAGCACGCGGGCGCGGAGCGCCTCGAGGTTCTCGGGCACCGTCGGGTCCGGGTGGTGGTTCGGGAACCGGCCGTCGATGTCGCAGAAGAGCGCGTCCGGCGAGAAGCCGAGCGCCGTGAGCGTGCGGACGCCGAGCGGGCCGGCCGCGCCGTTGCCGGCGTCCACCACGAAGCGGACGTCGGTGCGGGACAGGCGGGCCGCGGCGCGCACCGCGTCGATGTAGTCGGCCGCGAGGTCGACCTCGGTGAGCGCGCCGCCTCCCGCCGCACCTGCGGCGCCCAGGCCCTCCTCGATGGCATCGGCGAGCCCCTGGATCTCCTGGCCGAAGAACGAGGCCTTGCCGCGCATGAGCTTGAACCCGTTGTCCGGCGCCGGGTTGTGGCTCGCCGTGATCATGATCGCGCCGTCCGCGTGCAGGTGGTGCGCCGCGAAGTAGAGCAGCGGCGTCGGCCCGACGCCGGCCGAGATCACGTCGGCGCCGCCCGCGCGCAGGCCGTCCGTGAGCGCGGAGAACAGCCGGTCGCTCGAGAGGCGGCCGTCGCGGCAAACGGCGACCCGAGGACGGGGCCCGTTGGCCGACCGGGTGACGAGGTGCGATTCGAGGGAGGTCTGCAGGAGGCCGGCGAACGCGGCGCCGAGCTCACGGGCAAGCTCGCTGCTGAGGTCGCGCTCGGCGTCGCCGCGGATGTCGTACTCGCGGAAGATGGTTCGGGGGACCTTCATGGACCACGCGGAGGAGCGCCCGTGCCGCGCTGCAGCGCGGGGCCGACGCCAAGGGTGCTCTGACACAGCGCAATCGTGGGTGAAACGAAAAACGCTCGCCACGGCGCCGGCTCGTCGGCTCGTCGGCTCGTCAGTCCGTCCGTCGGTCCGTCGGTCCGTCGGATTGCGTTCCTGGCCGCCGGCCGGGTAAGTTGGGCCCCGTGGAGCCCAGGACCGCATGATGACGCGCGCACAGAGAACCGGCCTCGCTGCCATGCTGGCCGTCTCCGCGTGCCTCGCCTGCAGCGAGGCCGCCCGGGCGGCGGAGCCGTCGCCCGCCGCCCTGCCGATCACCGTCGTCGCCCTCCGGACCGACGACGCGTACGACCAGGCAGGCGCGCTGACCCAGGCGCTCCGCTCCGCCGTCAAGGAGACCCCGGGGTGGTCGGTCGGCGAGGGGGATTTCTCGCTGGAGGTCCTGACGCTCTCGCTGCAGTGCGAAGATGTGCCCGACGCGGGCTGCCAGACGCGCATCGCCGACCAGATCAAGAGCGACCGCTATCTCTGGGGCGTGCTCCACAAGAGCGACACCAACGTGGAGGGCGCCCTGCACCTCTGGACCCGCGGGAAGCCGGTCAGGAGCGTCCCGGTGAAGCACAGCGCGAACCTCACCGAGGCCAACGACGAACCGCTCCGCAAGATCGCGGCGGACGCGGTCGCGGCGCTGACCGGCGGGCAGCCGGAGGGCTCGCTCCGCGTGAGGACGGGCGCCGCGCAGGCGAGCGTCCTCATCGACGGGAAACCGGCCGGCAACGTGCAGAACGGCGAGGCGACCTTCACGGTCACGGCCGGGCCGCACAGGGTGCGCGTCAAGTCGTCCGGCTACCTCGACTCCGAGGCGTCGGTCGTGGTCCTGCCCGTGGCCACGACCGACGTCGCGCTCAGCCAGATGCCCGCCGAGCCGTCGCAGTCCAACTGGAAGCGGATGGGCGGGTTCATCGGCCTCGGCGCCGGGGCGGTGTTCGGGACCGTCGCCGTCATCAGCTCGGTCCAGGTCGCGAGCATCCAGGGCGACCCGCGGTACACGGCCTACCGAGGGCTGTTCCTCACCGAGGTCGAGGACGTGTGCGCGCCCGCGCAGCGCGAGGCCATCCGGAGCGACGTCACCGCCGACACGAGGACGGCCGACGCGGGCATCCGGCTCTGCGAGAGGACGGACACGTTCATGGGGCTCCAGTACGTCTTCTACCCGCTGGCGGTGGTCTCCGCGGGCCTCGGCGCCTACCTGTTCGTGACGAGCGACAGCCGGAGCGGGGAGCGCACCGGCTGGACCGTGCAGCCCAGCATCGGCCTCGACGCGGGCAGCCTCGACGTGACGTACCGCTGGTGAGCCCCGCCCTTCGTTCCGCTCGTCGGGAGCCCGGCCAGAGGCGACGATCATGCGGGTGATCGCCGGCCGGCTCGGCGGACGGAGGCTCGCCGCGCCGCGCGGCGAGGGCACGCGGCCGACCGCGGATCGCGTGCGCGAGGCGCTCTTCTCCTCGCTCGGCGACGTCACCGGCGCGCTCATCTGCGACATCTACGCCGGCACCGGCGCGCTCGGCATCGAGGCGCTCTCGCGCGGCGCGCGGCGCGCGGTCTTCGTCGAGAGCGGCCGGCCCGCGCTCGCCACGCTCCGCGAGAACCTCGCCGCGCTCGGCCTCGCCGAGGCGGCGCGCGTCGTCCCGCTCCCTGTCGAGCGCGCGCTCGATCTGCTCCGCGACGAAGGCCCCTTCGATCTCGCGCTGCTCGATCCGCCCTACGCCGCCCTGACCCAGGCCGCCGCCGCGGCCGCGCGCCTCGCCGGGCCGCTCGGCCTGCTCGCCCCGACCGGGCGCCTCGTCCTCGAGCACGCGCGCCGCGATCCTTCCCCGGAGATCGCCGGGCTCACCTGCGCTGCGGTCCGCACCTACGGTGACACCGCGGTGTCGTTCTACACGCGCTGAGCCGTCTCCAGGCGCTCGACGCGCGCCGAGCAGCGCGCTGGGGCAGCCCGCTGCGCGCACCGGATACCCCGCCTGCGCGCCGAGCAGCCGTCCGCGCGGACCCAACATGTTCATCCGTGGCGCATCCAGTTTCCTGGCGCGCTTCCCTGCCCGCCCTTGTAGACTCGCCCCGCCGGACGCGCCCGCGTCTCGGCTCCGGCACACGATGGCCCCGCCGAAGCGGCCGGCCCCCGCGCGCCTCTCCGGGAGGACTTCTCAACGTGTCCGCATCGATGCCCCCGTCGTCCCAGCAGATCCCGGGCAAATCGGGTAATCCTGGGCCTTACATCGCAGGAATGGTCGTCCTTGCCGCGCTCATGGCGGGCCTGCTTTACTGGAAGCTGCGCCCGGAACCGGACGCGTCGTCCGCGGCGCCCACCGCCGCTGCCCGCACCGAGACGAAGTCCGCGGATCCGCCGCCGCTCTTCGCGCCCCCCCCGCCGCCGCCCATCGACGAGGTCGAGGATGCCGGCGTGGACGCTGGCAAGGTCGCGTCGGGGCAGGGCCCGGCCACGACCGGCAAGTCGCCTTGCTCCGGCAAGTGCGGCGACGGCGCCAGCTCGCCCGCGCTCGACTCCGCCGTCCTCGGGCTCGCCCGCTCGGCGCAGGGTTGTTATAACCGCGCACTGCGCACCTCGGAGGTCTCCGGCAAGCTGACGGTGAGCGTGCAGGTCGCCTCGACGGGCGCGGTGTGCAGCGCCTCGATTCTCAACGATACGGTGGGATCGGGCGAGATTGCGTCTTGCGTCCTTGGACGTTTCCGCGGCAAATCACTGCCTCCGCCGCAGAGCGGATGCGTCGTGGTGAACGTTCCGATCAACTTCACCATCAAGCAATAGGAAGCCGTCGATGCGAATGCTCCCCCTCCGGATGGCCAGCTTGCTCCTCCTCGCGCTCGCGCTGCCGAGCGCCGCGTGCCGCGTCGAGGAAGGCACCACCCCGACCTGCACCGACAACCTCGACAGCGAGCAGGGAATCGTGGACGACCCGGATGGGTGCCATCGGCTCCCGTACTGCATGGTGAACGGCGCGCAGGCGGACCCCGCGGAGTGCTGCAAGAACGCAGAGGGCCTGGTCAACCCGGAGTGCGCCAGGGGGTATGCGTCCCTGACCTCCTCGGCCAGCACGACGTCGGCGAGCAGCTCGGGGGGCGACGGCGGCTCGGGGGGCGACGGCGGCTCGGGGGGCAACGGCGGCTCGGGGGGCGACGGCGGCTCCGGGGGCGACGGCGGCTCGGGCGCTGGCGGCTCGGACGGCGGCGGGGGGAGCGGCGGCTAGGCCGCGCGCATCCATCGCGCCGTGGCGAGGAGTGCCGCTTCCAGCCGGGGGATCCTGCTCTCGGTCGCCTATGATGGGCGCCCGTTCGCGGGCTTCGCCCGCCAGCGCGACCAGCGCACGGTCTCGGGAGAGCTGCTCGGCGCGCTGCGCGCCGTCGACCCGGCCATCCGCGAGATCCGCGGCGCGAGCCGCACCGACGCGGGCGTCCACGCCCACGACCAGCGCGTCGCCTTCGACACGGCGGCGCCGCTGCCGCCGCGCGGCTGGGTCCTCGCGACCGCGCGCCACCTCCCGGACGAGATCGTGATCCGGCGCGCCGCCGTCGTGCGCGTCGGGTACTCGCCCCGCTTCGAGAGCCTCCGCAAGCGCTACCGCTACCTGGTCCTCCGGGATCTGGTCCGCGATCCGTTCCTCGTCCGCCGCGCCTGGCGGGTCGAGGGTCTCACCGACGACGCGATCGAGCGGGCGCGCGCAGAGGCGCCCGCCGCGAAGGGCACCCACGACTTCGCGGCGTTCCGGACGAGCGCGGACGAGCGGACGAGCACGGTGCGCACGCTGTACGGCATCGAGCTGTCGCTCGACCCTGCGGACCCGCGCCTCGTCCGGATCGACGTCGAGGGGAACGCGTTTCTGCACAACATGGTGCGCATCCTTGTCGGCACCTTGATGGACGTGGCGCGCGGCTACCTCGCCCCCGGCGCGATCGCCCGCGCGCTCGCGTCGCTCGACCGGCGCGACGCCGGGATCACGGCGCCGCCGGACGGGCTGTACCTGGAGCACATCCACCTGCGCGACGACGGCCAGGATCCCTGGCCGACCGGCCCGTCGGGCGGGTCCTTGGAGGGCGACGCCGCGCCGGCGGACACCACATCACCGGGCGACGCCGCACCCGCGGAGCCGGGTGCCGAGACGAACGCCGAGGGCGAGGCGAGCGCGCGGCCCGGGGCGGATGCCGGGCACGAGGCGAGCGCGCGGCCCGGGGCGGGAGCGCCCCTTCTGCCCGATCCGTGACCCGCGCGCTTTCCGCGCGCCAGAAGGTTGCGTTCGCGAGCGCTTCCCGTCTTACCTCTCTTGCCTCGCTGCCGGGCACCCCGCTCCGCGGACCGCGGACAGGACCTCTCCCACGCGCTGGAGGAAGCATGAACTCGCGTCGGCTGACTGCATCCCTCGCCCTGCTCATCCCTGCCCTTGGGCTCCCGTCGCTCGCGGGCGCCCAGCCGCCCGCGGCGCCGGCGGCGGCGCCCCTCAGCGCGCCCTCGGCCCCGCAGAAGGCGGCGCCCCCGCCGTCCCGCGCCGCCGCCTCCAGCGCCGGCGCGGCGGATCTGCGCCGCCTCGGCGAGGCCTTCGCCGATGTCGTCGACAAGGTCGGTCCCGCGGTCGTCCAGATCGAGGTCGCCGTCGGCGAGGACGTCTCCTCGCCGCTGCGCTGGTTCCGCGACGGCGGCCAGCGCCGCGGGCTCGGCTCGGGCGTCCTCTTCTCCCCGGACGGCGGCATCCTCACGAACGACCACGTCATCGACGGGGCCCGCGCGATCACCGTCCGGCTCCGCGACGGCCGCATGTTCGCCGGCCGCGTGGCGGGCCGCGATCCCGCGACCGATCTCGCCGTGCTCCGCATCGACGCGAAGGCCCTCCCCACGGCGACGTTCGCCGACAGCGACGCCGCGCGCGTCGGCGCCTGGGTGGTCGCGATCGGCTCCCCCTTCGGCCTCGGCCACACGGTCACCACCGGCGTGCTCAGCGCCAAGGGGCGGGGCGGCGTCGGCGTGAACGACGTGGAGGACTACCTCCAGACCGACGCGAGCATCAACCCCGGCAACTCGGGCGGACCGCTCGTCGACCTCGACGGCCGCGTGCTCGGCATCAACACGATGGTGGTGAGCCGGGGGCAAGGCATCGGGCTGGCGGTGCCGGCGAGCATGGCCCGGCGCGTGGCCGAGCAGCTGCTCCGGCACGGCCGCGTCGAGCGCGCCTGGATCGGCGTCGGGCTGCAGGACCTCACGCCCCAGCTCGCGGCGGTGATGCCGAACCCGCCCCGGGCCGGCGCGCTCGTCAACGCCGTCAACCCGAGCGGCCCAGCGGCCAGGTCGAACCTCCAGCCGGGCGACGTGATCACGTCGGTCGCGGCCAGGCCGACGCGCGACGCGCAGGACGTCATCCGCGAGCTCTTCAACCACAACGTCGGCGAGACGCTGCCGGTCGAGGTCGTGCGCGGCGGCCAGCGATACCAGACCCGGGTGACGCTCGCCCCGCGGAACGAGCCGGCGCCGCCGGCGCTCCCGGTGCAGCGCGCGCCCGCCCCGCACCCGGGCCTCGGCCTCACGCTGCACGACGTACCGGCCCCGCGCGGCGAGCGCGGCGAGCGCGGCGAGGGCCGATCGCTCGCGCGCGTGGCCATCGTGGCGAACGACTCGCCCGCCGAGCGCGCCGGCCTCCGTCCGGGCGACGTGATCCTGGAGGCCGACAGCCGCCGGGCGCCGACAGCCGCCGAGGTCGAGGAGGCCGCGCGCGACGGCGAGCTCCTCGTCCGGGTCCAGCGCCGGGGCGCCGCGTTCTACGCCGCCCTCAAGCGCTGACCCGCGCCGGCGCCCCCGGAAAATCCGACGCGGACAAATGGACTACCCGCGCTCGGCTTGGTAGTCAGGGTACCGTGCACATCGGACTCGACCGTCTCCCGGATCTCTCGCAGCTCCAGCGCATCCGATCGGCTCGCCTGGGGGTCCTTGCGCACCCGGCGAGCGTCGATCGCGACCTCACCCACATCGCGTTCGTCCTCGAGCACCTCGGCGTGCGCCCGCGCCTCTTCTTCGGCCCGGAGCACGGCTATGGCGGCGAGGCGCAGGACATGGCGTCGGTGACGAGCGCCGTCGACGCGCGCTCCGGCGCGCGCATCGTCAGCCTGTACGGCGATCGCTTCGAGGATCTCTCGCCTTCCGCGGCCGATCTCGCGGAGATCGACCTGCTCCTCATCGATCTCGCCGACGTCGGCGCGCGCTATTACACGTTCGTCTGGACGGCGCTGCTCGCGCTGCGGGCGGCCCACGCGGCGGGCGTGCACGTCGTGCTGCTCGACCGGCCGAACCCCGTCGGCTGCGCGCTGGAGAGCGTCGAGGGCGCGACGCAGGCGCCTGGATTCCTCTCGTTCGTGGGCCTCGAGCCCGTGCCGATCCGCCATTCGCTCACGATGGGCGAGCTGGTCGCGCTCTTCGCGCGGCGCGAGGGCATCCCGCTCGGCGACGTCGCCTGCGGCCTGCAGGTCGTGGCGGTCGAGGAACATCGCCGCGAGGCGCTCGCCGCCGAGTGGGATCGTCCGTTCGTCCTCCCCTCGCCCAACATGCCGGCGACGGACACAGCGCTCGTCTATCCGGGCGGCTGCCTGATCGAGGGGACGAACCTGTCGGAGGGCCGCGGCACGACGCGCCCCTTCGAGATCGTCGGCGCGCCCTGGCTCGACGGCCGCGATCTCGCCGCGCGCCTCGCGTCCACGGGGCTGCTCGGGTTCATCGCGCGGCCGCTCACCTTCCGGCCCACCTTCCAGAAGCACGCCGGCAAGACCTGCGGCGGCGTCCAGGTCCACGTCACCGACCCGCGCACCTTCCGTCCAGTCGCCACCTACCTCGCGCTCACCGCGTTTGCCTTCAGGCAGCAGCCCGAGCAGTTCCGTTTCCGCACCGAGCGTTACGAGTACGTCGACACGATCCCGGCCTTCGATCTGCTCACCGGCTCTGCTGCGGCGCGCCTCGCCATCGAGGCCGGCGAGGATCCGCTGGCGATCGCCCTGGAGGTGTCGCGCCCGGATCCGGCCTGGTCCGAGGTGATGCGCGAGGCGCAGGCGGCGCAGGCCGCCGCCGGCTGAGCGCCGCCCGCGCGGCTCAACGATCGTAGCGGTCGTAGGGCTCCGGCCGCGAGAGGATGCCGGCCGTGTACCTCGTCGCGAGGACGACGAGCAACAGCGCGAGCCCGGTGACCACGGAGAAGATCCGCGCCGGGCCCTCGGCGGAGAAACCGAACAGCCAGGGCGAGGCGACGAGACCGACACCGAGGGAGGACTCCAGCGCTCCGTGCACCGGAAACGGGATCTTCCTGGCGGCGCCGAACGGTTGGTCGGAGAGCAGCGTCAGGGCGAGGTGCGTCAGGGCGGCGACAGAGGAGACCGCCGTCGGCACCGGCCCGAAGCCGAGCGCGAGCGGCGCGAACGCGAGCAGGACGACGACCGCATAATCGACGTACCCATGGAGTCGCGGAGACAGCAGCTTCATCGGTCCCTCCTTGGAGAGCTCTCGGCACGACGGTGCATCCCATGTGCCGGTGAGCGGCTATCAGCGCGCGCGCAGCCCGCGTCGGGACGCCGCGCGACCCGGAGAGCAGGGCGGTTATTGCTCGTCCGGGACGGCCGGGAAGGTGCTTGTCGTGCTCACCTGATAGGGAGCGCATGGGGGGCGCGCGCTCGAACTGGCACAGGGCGGGGCGTGGGCCCGGCGGAGCTCGACGGTGCCGGCGCGGATCTCCTCACCGTCCATGGTGCGCTCTGGCAGACGGCGGCGACTTCGGCGTCGTCACCTCGTTCACGTTCGAGACACACCCTGTCTCCGAGGTCTCGATCTGCAGGATCTCCTGGCCGTGAACCGACCTCCCGCCCCGGCGGCGGGCCCTGCGCGCGTCGCGCGCTCCGGGGCGCGGGCGCTCAGCCCGTCGACAGGAGCTCGTCGAGCACGGCCTCGTACTCGTCGACGAGCGGGTGCGGCGCCAGCGCTCGGCCCATCGCGCGCAGCTCTTCGAACCTGGCGACCTGCACCTCCCTGCCGCGCTTGAACATCGGCCACGGATCGCCGTGCTCGCGCGAGCAGACGATGATGGACTGGAGGTTGTCTATCTTGTCCGCCAGCGTGATCGCCTGTGCTTCCCAGGGCTTTCCGGGAAACGCCTCGAGATAGAGCCGCTTCCTGTCCTCCCAGGGAAGCGACCTGTCCTGCTCGGTCACGTGGCGGACGAGCGTGGCGACGCGCTCGCCGAAGTGCTGGACCAGCTCGTCGAACGTGACGCCCTGGTCCTCCATGGCGTCGTGCAGCGCGCCGGCCGCGACCACCTCGTCGTCGAAGCCGTGGCGCGCGAGCAGGACCGCGACACCGGCGAGGTGGCTGATGTAGGGGACGTCGGCGTTCGGATACTTGCGCTTCTGTGCTCGGTGCCAGACCGCCGCCTGGTCGAGCGCGCGCTTGAGGAGGATGCCCATCGCGATGTCCCGCCAACCATAGCCGTTCGGCGTCTGGAGCGCAGGCACTCGAACACGAACCGCCACCGCCGGCGGGCCTCGGTCGCGACCGGACCGCGCGCCGCCCGCCCCGACGGCGCGGCGCTCCACAATCCCCGGCGCAGCGACGACCTCCTCCCCGAAGCCAATCGTGGTGCAAATTTCCACCCCACATTGAATCGGTGTTCGGCGCCTCGGGCCCCGCGGCGCGCGACATCGGCTCTTCGACCCGCGTGCGCCGCTCCGCCATCGTGTCTTGTCTTGCTGTGTAGACAGAGGCGTTCGTGAACGGAGAGACATACCTGCTCTGCGGATGTCGCGCCGGCCCTGCCGCCGGGGGACGCGCGCCTGGCGGCGGGCGTCGCGCTGCGCTTCCGGTGGCGGACCGCATGACGTAGCATCGGGTCGTGCCTGCGAGCGGAGCCGCCTCCTTGCCCATCCCCGCGCGGCCACCTCTCGTTCGTTCAGAGGGTCCGGGGAGGTGCGCGCAAGTCCTACGAAGATGTAGCCCACGTCGCTCGTTGCCCAAGACTCCGCAGTTGCCGGCCGGTATACTGGTCCGTGACAGCGGCTTAACTCGTCATGCGAAATTCGCCGACGCAGGGTGTGCCCCCTCATGAGATCTCGGTCTTTCTGCTCGCTGGCGGTCGCGCTGGCCGCCCTCGCCGCCGCGCCCGCCCGCGCGCAGGACGCGCCCGTCAAGCCCGAGGGTATGGCCCTGAGCCGCTTCGTCCCGGCGCCGGCCGGGGACCGCATGTTCAGCGTACCGTCGCCGTTCGCGCCAGGCCACCTGACGCCCCACGTGATGCTGCTGACCGATTACGCGAGCAATCCGCTCGTCCTGCGGCGCGAGCGCGACGGCGCCGAGATCGGCGCGGTCGTCAGCGATCAGCTCACGTTCCGGCTCAACGCGTCGCTCCCGCTCTGGAACAAGGTGAGCTTCGATCTCGACGCGCCGCTCACCGCGCTCCAGTCGGGAGAGAGCCCGAACGGCGGCGGCCGCGAGTTCGCGTCCCCGAGCGGCGCGGAGCTCGGCGACCTGCGGCTCGGCGCGCGCGTGCAGGTCTATGGCACGTACCACGACCCGCTCCAGCTCGCGGTCGGCGCGTACCTCTGGCTGCCCACCGGCGCGGACGACTCGTTCGTGAGCGACGGGAGCGTCCGCGCGATGCCTTACGTCGCCGCCGGCGGCCGCCTGGAGCGGCTTGTCTGGTCGACCTCGCTGGGCACCGAGATCCGGCGCTCCCAGTCGTTCGGCGGCGTGGCGCAGGGGACGATGCTCACCCTGGGCGGCGGCGTCGGGCTCCTCGCCGCCGACGGCCGGCTCCAGGTGGGGCCGGAGCTCAGCACCGCGATGGTGCTCGAGGACATCAGCGCTCGCTCGATCAACGCGGAGCTCCTCCTCGACGCGCGGTATCGGTTCCTCCCGTTCCTCGAGGCCGGCATCGGCGTCGGGCCGGGGCTCACCTCGGGGCTCGGGACGCCCGACCTGCGCTTCGTCGCCATGGCCGCCTTCACGCCGGAGCAGCCGCGGGACGCGGACAGGGACGGCGTCCCCGATCCCGAGGACGCCTGCCCGAAGGTGCCGGGCGTGCGCAGCGACGACCCGCGCAAGCACGGCTGCCCGCCGCCGCCCGACCGCGACAACGACGGCATCGTCGACGCCGAAGACGCGTGCCCGCTCGTGCCGGGCGCGCGCAGCGACGATCCGCGCAAGAACGGCTGCCCGCCGCCGCCGGACCGCGACGACGACGGCATCGCCGACGCCGACGACGCGTGCCCGCTCGTGCCGGGCGTGCGCAGCGACGATCCGCGCAAGAACGGCTGCCCGCCGGACCAGGACGAGGACGGCGTGCCCGACAGCGATGACGCCTGCCCCGAGGTGAAGGGGTTCCGCTCGAAGGACCCGACGAACAACGGCTGCCCGCGCGACACGGACGGCGACCTGTTCCGCGACGACGAGGACGCCTGCCCGAGGGAGAAGGGCTTCGCGGATCCGGACCCCGAGAAGCACGGCTGCCCGAAGGCGGTGCGGGTGACGGACAAGAACGTCGTGATCCTCCAGCAGGTGCAGTTCGACACGAACAAGGCCACCATCAAGCCGGTGAGCGATCCGCTGCTCGACGAGGTCGCGCAGGTGCTGGAGGAGCACCCGGAGATCGTGCTCATCGAGATCCAGGGCCACACCGACGATCGGGGCACCGACGAGCACAACAAGGTCCTGTCGCATAACCGCGCCAACTCCGTCATGGCGGCGCTGGTCCGCCGCGGCATCGACTCGACGCGGCTGACCGCCCTGGGCTACGGCCGGGAGCAGCCCCTCGACGACAACGCGACGGAGGCGGGGCGGCAGCGGAACCGCCGTGTCCAGTTCAACATCATCAAGAAGGCCGCGTACAAGCCGCAGGTCGAAACCGGAGAGGATCGATGAGAAAGCAGTTAGGCGTCACCGGGCTCGCGTCTCTCACGCTGATTGGCCTCACGACCGCCAGCGCGACGGCCGAGCCCAAGCTGCGCGTACAGGTCGATCAGCAGGGCGACTTCGCCCTCATCGGGAGCTCGCTCGGGCAGGAGTGCCGCTCTTCGACGCCGAGGCCCAAGGAGGGCACGGTCGGCGACTGCGGCACATCGATCGTCGAATCGGGGCCTGATCTCTTCTGGCGCTCCGACTCGCCCGCTGACGGCAGGGCGGAGGCGAACCTCGATATCGCCCCGGAGATGGCGCGCACGACGGCGGTGCTGACGCTGCCCGAGGGAGCGACGGTGACGCACGCGTTCCTGTACTGGGCGGCGCGCAACACCGCCGGCGCGGATCCCGACGTCGATCTCCACCACGAGGGCGGCTTCGACGGCACGGTCACCTCGATCGACTCGGTCGAGACGGTGATCAACCAGGGGAAGCCCAACGAGTCGCACAACTACCAGTCGGTCGCCGACATCACCTCGATCGTGAAGGAGAGCGGCGCGGGGGCCTACCGGGTGGGCGGCGTGGACGTCGTCGACGTCAGGAACAGCGACGACGATGTGGTCTTCGTGGCGTGGTGGATGGTGGTGTTCTACGAGGCGCCGAGATCGCCGATGCGCAACCTCGCGCTGTTCGACGGGCTCGACCGGGTCTCCGAGGGGAACTCGCAGCGGGTCGAGCTCTCGGGCTTCAAGGTGCCTGACGCCGGCTTCACCGCGAAGCTGGGCATCGTCGCGTTCGAGGGCGACAACACGAACTCGGGCGACAGCGTGTTCTTCAACCCCCAGAACCCCGGGAAGCCCGACGCGGCCGAGGCGCTGAGCGACGCGATGAACCCCGCGGACAACTTCTTCAACAGCACCCGATCGGCCCTCGGAGAGCCGGTGTCGGTGGAGGGTGATCTCCCGAGGATCGCGGGCACGCCCCAGAGCATGTCGGGGGTCGACATCGACATCGTGGATGTGAGCGCGAAGCTCAAGCCGGGGAACAATCGGGCGACGCTCGTCGCCACGAGCAGCCAGGAGCTCTATTTCCTCGCGGGGTGGGTGACGTCGATCTCCAACTTCGGGCCCGACTTCAGCAAGTCGAGCAAGGTGGCGAGGGACATCGGCGGGCTGCCGACCTACCGCGGCGACGCCATCGAATACGTCATCACGGCGTCGAACACCGGCAATGACGACGCCGTGGGTGCGGTGCTGACCGACGCGCTGCCTCCCGGTGTGACGTTCGTCCCGGGCTCGCTCTCGATCGTCGACGGGCCGAACGCCGGTCCCCAGACGGACAGTCCGGGAGACGACCTCGGCGAGTACGATCCGCAGACGCGGACCGTCACGTTCCGGCTGGGCGAGGGGGCGGACGGCGCGCAGGGCGGCAGCATCCCTGTCGACGGGAGCGTCTCGGTGCGCTTCGAGGTCACGGTCGACGCGGACGCGCCGAACGTCATCAAGAACCAGGCGCGGATCGCCGCGGCGGGCGCGCTCGGCGCGCCGGTCAGCGACGACCCGACCGACGGCAACGGCGCCGGCGCCGGCGCGCCGCCGACCGAGGTCACCGTGGAGCCCGAGGACTTCTATGCTGCCGGGAGCGGCATGTTCGGCGCCTGCGCGACGAGCCCGCGAGGCCGGGATGGGAGCGCCGGCTGGCTCGCGGGGCTCGCGCTGGCGGGGCTCCTCTGCAGGCGGCGCCGGGCGTAGCGCTCCGACGCTGCTGGAGGCGCGAGCGGGAGCCCGGCCGCGCGGAGAGCGCTCGGGTTCCGGCCGAGCTCAGTTGATGGTGAACGACTTGCTGACCGCGACCGGCCCGCCGCCGAAGGCGGGCACGCGCGCGCTGCGGAACAACCTGGCCACGCAGCCGCCGACGCTCGTTCCAGCGAACGGCGCGCCCTGAACCTCGGCCGACGTGACATTGCCGCTCGGCGCGAAGGTGACCTTGACCTTCCCGGTGCCCGTCGGCCCGCCGGCCTTCTTGCAGCTCTTGGCAGAGCCCGCTGCCGAGCCGAGCGCCGAGCTCGCGGCGCCGCGGTTGAACTCGCCGCCTCCGGAGGGCGCCGCCTCCGGCGCGGGCTTCTGCGCAGCCGGCTTGTCCGCCGCGGCGGCGGGCGCAGACGCCGGCTTCGCCCTCTCCGCCGGCTTCTCGGCCGCGACGGGCGACGGCTGATCCGGCGTCGGCTCCGCCGCGGCGGGCTCCTCGGCGGCCGGCGCCGCCGTCTCGGCGGGGGGCGGCGTGGCGGCCGCCGTCTCGGTCGGTGTCGGCGCCGGCGCCGGCGTTGCCGCCGGGCTCGGCACCTCGGCGGCGGTGGTGTTCGTCTGCTCCGGCGTGGTCGTGGACGCCTCCTCCTTCGGCGACTGCATGAAGAAGAAGGCGACGCCGCCGATCAGCACGACCGCGGCGACCGCGGCGGCGATCAGGCCCATGCGGCCCTTCTTCGCCGAGGCATCCGGCGCCGCGATCGGGGAGAGCGGCAGGAGCGGCGAGGGCGGCACCGACGCCTTGGCCGGGACCGACATCGACGGCGGTGGCAGCGAGTCCGTCACCGGCGCAAGAAGGGGGGGCGGCGCGAGCATCGGCGCGGAGGCGATCGCGCCGCCACCGAGGTTCAGCAGGTCGTCGTAGCCGGTGCGCCCGTTGTTCTTCGCGGGGCGGCTCGAGGGACGCCGGCCCAGCGGGGCGTCATCGTCCTGCTGCTTGGCCGCGTTCTCGGTCGCGGTGAGCGCCGAGAGCGAGAAGAGGACGGAATTCTCGTTGCGCTCGCCCACCTGGCGATCGGCGCCGGGCAGCGGGGCAGGCGCGGCCGACTCGGCGTCCCGCTCGGCGGCGCTGAAGAGGTCGACCGCGGCCGCGCGGCCCGGGCGACGCGCGGCCGGAGCAGCCGCGGCGGCTGCGGCCGGCGCTGCCGCCGCCCCGCCGTCCGGCGCCGGAGCTGCCGACGCCGACGGCGCGATACCGAGCTGGTTCAGCGCGCGCTTCGAGTCCTTCATCACCACGGTCCCCTCGGGGCCGAACCTGAGCCCGGCCGGCGCCGGAGCCACGGGGATCGGCGCCGCCGCCGGCGCAGGCACCGCCGCAGGCGCGGGCACCGCTGCGGCCGCAGGCACCGCCGCAGGCGCGGGCACCGCTGCGGCCGCGGGCACCGCGGCAGGCGCGGGCACCGCCGCAGCAGAAGGAGCAGGCGTCGCGGCCGCTGGAGCCGCCGCAGCGGCCGCCGTAGCCGACGCCGCATCCGCCTGGGTGGAAAATTGCTCTTTGAGCTCGGGGACGCTGGCGAGCGGCAGCCAGTCGGTCATCCCCTCTTTCCAGACGTAGGTCTCGTTGCTGAGCGCTCCGCGGGCGTACTCGGTCACGAGCTGGGCGGTCGTCATGGTCCGCTCGTCGCCCTCGGCGACGTTGACGGTCCACGTGTCGGGCGCCGCCGACGAGGACGGGCCGCCGGCGTCGAGCTTCGCGTCGGCGTCCTCCGAGAGGTCGCCCTGCTGCCCCACCGTCGCGTCCTGCGACGGGGCCGGGGCCGCCTCATTCGCGGCGTGGACGACCATCGCGTGGTTGCATTTCTTGCATTTGATCTTGACCGTCTTGCCGACGACTTTCTCGTCGGCAATCGTGTACTTGGCCTGGCACGACTCACACGTAATCTTCATGCGACTGGCGCCCTTCCCGTTCCGGCGTGCGGGCATGGGTTCAACGACCACACACGCGCACAATCACGCGGCCCGGTCGGTTGACTGAGGATAGCGGCAGCGCGCGAGACCGATCAAGGAGCCGGCTTTTTTTGTGATCGCCGCCGGCGCGGCGCAGCGGGATGACGCAGCGCGCGCCCATGCCCGCGCGACGCGCAAGGGCGACGCGATCAGTTGAGCAAGAGCAGCTGCGTGCCGTCTTTCCCGCAGAACATCGCCTCGCCCGGATAGCGCTCGCCGCAGGTAGGGCAGATCTTTCCGCGAGCCCGCGGCGCCGGCCCGACCGGCCCGACCGGCCCGGCGCCGCCCGCGGCCGGCGCCGCGAGCGCGGCACCGGAGGACGCGGGCGCATCCTCGGCCCCGGCGCCGCCGCGCTCCCCGCCGAGGGCGCCGCCCGTCGAGGCGGGGCCTTCGAGCTCGCCGCCGGCGCGCCGGCGCCCGCGGCGAAGCAGGATCAACCCCGCAAACCCGAGGCAGGCGGCGACCCCGCCCACGATGGCGACGAACAGGTTCTTGCGCTGGCGCCCCAGGTCCTCGCCCGAGGTGGTGCGCCCGCCGATGGTGCCGGCCGCGATCACCACGACGGCGGCCTGATCGCTCTCGCCGGCCTCGTTGAGCCCGCTCGTGGCGAGGAGCGCGTCGTACCGGTCGGGGCTCGTCACCTCGATCGCGACGGTCACGCCCTTGCCGGCGACGGTCGCCACGAGGCCGAGGGTCCCCTCGCCCGCGTCGGCGCCGAGCGAGAGGGCGCCGGTCGCGTCGACCGTCGCGGCGGACGCGAGCGGCCCGGACGCGATCGACCACGCGGGCCTCGTCGGGACCGCGCACCCTGCCGCATCCATGACCAGCGCGCGGAACTGGAAGCGCTCGCCCGGCCGCATGAGCTTGCGCGACGGCGTGACCTCGAGGCGCGCCGGATCGCCGGGGGCGTCGCAGGTGCGCGAGGCGGCGGGCTTCTTCTCGGAGGCGGCGGGCGCGGCGGGCCGAGCGCTCGCGATGGGCGGAGCGCTCGCGATGGGCGGAGCGCTCGCGATGGGCGGAGCGCTCGCCGCGGGGGGCGCCTCGCCCTCGCGCCGGACCAGCGTGTAGGACCGCGTCCTCGTCACGGAGGCGCTGCAGGTCGTGTTCTGGATGATGAACTCGTACTGCCCCGTCTCGACCATGTTGATGCTGGTGTCGGTCGCCTGCGTCGTCGTGGTGACGACCGCCCGGCGGGGGTCGTTCGGCGGCGTCGTGCAGCGCGTCTGCCAGGAGCGCGCGTCGCCGGAGGCCGAGTGCTTGCTGCGCGCGAGCCCGGGCATCTGCTCCCAGCACTCGGCGGTGCTCCACGACCGTCCGGCGCCCGAGATCGAGAGCTCCGAGCCGTGCTGCTGGATCTGCACGCCGCCGCCCGGGGCGCCCTGCGGGCGCGGCCTGGGCCCGCACGCCTCCCCCCACGCGTCGACCGACCACTGTTCGGAGAGCGCGCTCGCGGTCCAGGCCCCGCCCAGCGTCGGCTGGCCCTGCGCCGCGCCCGTGCCCGGAACGACGAGCGACGCGAGCGACGCGAGGAGCAGGGCCGGCGAGGCGAGCAGCGGGCGTCCCACAGCCGAACCCTAGCAGCGCCCGCGCACGGACGGCAGCCGGCAGGCTCGCGGCCTGAGGCGGCTCGCTCGCTCCGTGCGTCCTCGCCCAGGGCGGCGAGGACGCGGACGAGGCGAGAGCGCGGGCGAGAACGCAGCGAGCACCCAACCCGACGCGCGGCAGGGCCCTCCCGACGCAGGCCCCAACACATGAAAAAGCAGCGCGCCTCGAAAAGGGTCTAGACAGGCGAAACAGAGATTCGTTATCTTGAAAAATGGTCCTGTGCGCGCTCTGCATCAAATCTCGTCAGACACCCCCGCGTGCCTGATCCGATCCTGTTCAGCCCCTGGCCGACATGAGGGCTGGAGAGGGCCGCGACGCGCGCGGAGGACGCAGAGCGTGCGAGGTGTGCGAGGTGTCGAAACGCGCCGCCGCACCCGCCACGCACCCATCCCGCGCCCATCAACCCATGCTGCGGATCTCCCTCGTGCCAGCGCTCCTCTTCACGGAACGCAAACGGCCCAAAAGCGTCACCGCACGTCCCAAAATTGTCACTGCGCACCTCGGTGGTTTTCTTGTGTCTCCCAGAAAAAAGATCTGGACACTTCCAGTAGTGAGTTGCTAGTTTGAACACTGTCCCTTTGCGCATCCGCTCTCCGATCGAAGCCAAAGCGCCCGCGTACCTGATCTGATCCTGATCAGCCCGCGGGGCGCAGTCCGATAGGAGCCCGCGAAACCGACCTCGCCTGACCCGTGTGTCATGGTACCTGCCATCCGGATGACGCTCCAGCAATGGTTCACCCGTGAGGACCTCAAGGAGCTACAAATGAAGCAAGTCGCAATCGCCTCATCCGCCGCGCTCGCCACCCTGTTCATCGCCGCCACCAGCCTCGCCAACACCTCTTCGCCATCCCCCACGTGCACCGTGATCAAGCGGGGTGTCCTGGGCGACATCTACAACGCCGAGATCTGGAGCCTTGCCCCGAGCTATCACGTCCCGTCCCCCCATGAAGTGAACACCGGCTACTCCAGCACCGTCGGCGAGAAGCGCGCCCTCTTCCGCTTCGATCTGAGCCCCATCCCCGCCGGCTCGCTCGTCACGTCGGCCAAGTTCTACGCCCTGACCTACACGAGCACGGCCCAGACCGTGTACGTCCACCAGGTGCTCGCCCCCTGGAACGAGGGGGACGTCACCTGGAACAACCTCGGCGGCATCGACCCCACCACGTTCACCTCGTTCGTGCCCAACGTCACAGGATGGAGCTCGGTCGACCTCACCGGGCTCGTGCAGGACTGGGTGGGCGGCGTCTCGCCGAGCTACGGGATCCTCCTCGAGGAGAGCTCCTCCGGAAAGACATCTTACAAAGGCAGCGCCCACACCGACCCTTCGTACCGCCCGCTCCTCGAGGTCTGTTACACGGCGCCAAAGGGCACGATCGGCGACAAGGTGTGGTTCGACGCGAACGCCGACGGCGTCGAGGATGCCTCCGAGCCCGGCATCTCCGACGTCGTCGTCGACCTCTTCGCCGACACGAACTGCGACGGCTCGGCCGACGGCGCCGCCCTCCAGACGACCGCGACCGGCGCGACAGGCGTCTACCGCTTCAGCGACGTCGAAGCGGGCTGTTATGTCGTCGCCATCGACGACGCGACGCTGCCGCTCGGGCACTTCCTTACCACCGACGACGAGCCGCTCGCCGTGTCCCTCGACGCGGGAGAGAACGTGACCGACGCCGACTTCGGGTACGTGACGTACTCGTCGATCGGCGACACCGTCTGGCTCGACAGCGACGCCGACGGGCTCTACGAGCCGGAGACGGGCGAGCTCGGCGTCAACGGCGTCCGCGTCGAGCTGTTCCAGGGCGACCAGCTGCTCGACTTCACCCTCACCGGCAACAGCCCCTACACCGGCCAGCCTGGCTTCTACCTCTTCGACACGCTCTCGGCGGGCACCTACTCGGTGGTCATCACCTCCGACAACTTCATGACGAGCGGTCCGCTCGCCGGACAAGAGCAGACGGCCGACCCGGACGGCGGGCTCGACAACGTCGGCACGGTCGTGCTCGGCTGGGCCCAGGACCTCCTCGACGCGGACTTCGGCTACCAGCTCTCCTGCGGCAACGGCGTCTGCGGCGGCGACGAGAGCTGCTCCACCTGCGCCGTCGACTGCGGCATCTGCCCGCCCGTCTGCGGCAACGGCACCTGCGAGATCGGCGAGGACTGCGGGAGCTGCAGCACCGACTGCGACGTCTGCGCGCCCGTCTGCGGCGACGGCACCTGCGACGCGAGCGAGAGCTGCGGGAGCTGCTCGGACGACTGCGGCGCCTGCCCGCCCGTGTGCGGCAACGACACGTGCGAGGCCGGCGAGGACTGCGGCACCTGCTCGGACGACTGCGGCGCCTGCCCCGCGGTCTGCGGCAACAACGTCTGCGAGAACGGCGAGGACTGCGCGAACTGCGCCGGCGACTGCGGCGCTTGCCCCGCGGTCTGCGGCAACGACAGCTGCGAGGCCGGCGAGAGCTGCCTCGAGTGCCCGAGCGACTGCGGCATCTGCCCGCCGGTCTGCGGCAGCGGCGTCTGCGAGGTCGGTGAGACCTGCGGGAGCTGCGCGGCCGACTGCGGCGCGTGCGCGCCGGTCTGCGGCGATGGAGTCTGCCAGGCGGGCGTCGAGAACTGCTCGAGCTGCGCGGCCGACTGCGGCTCCTGCCAGTGCGCGTCCCCCGGCACCGGCTCCCCCGGCTACTGGAAGAACCACGCGGGCGCGTGGAAGGTCTCGAAGCTGACGATCGGCGGCAAGACGTACACGAAGTCCGAGCTCCTCGACATCATCAGCCGTCCGACCAAGGGCGACGTCACGTACATCATCGCGAAGCACCTCATCGTCGCCAAGCTCAACGTCGGTATCGGCAACCAGTCGAGCTGCATTGAGGACACCATCGCCAAGGCGGATGCGTGGCTCAAGAAGTACCCGCTCGGCGGCAACGTCAAGGACAAGGGTAAGAACTCCCCGTGGGAGATCGGCGAGCCGCTCGCCGAGAAGCTCGACAAGTACAACAACGGCTACCTCTGCGCGCCGCACCGCGATGACCTGGACTGCGACAACGACCGGAATGACCGCGACAACGACCGCGGCTGCCGCTGACCGATAAGCGCCGGCGTCCCTGGGCCAGCGCCCGCCCGAGCGACCTGACTCGAGCGTGACGGCGCTGGCCCCTCCCCCTCCCCTGTTCCTCCCCCTCCCCGCTCCTTCCCACCGAACGAGCCCGTCAACGAGAGGCCGCCTCATCTCTCTGAAGGCGCCCTCGACCCCGCGACCGTTCCGGCTGTTCCAAGGTCGCCGACCTCTCCGGCCAACGGCCTCCGGGCGCAGGTAGATCGCCGGCCCTGACACGCGACGCACCGGCGCTCCCGCTGCGAGTGGAACGACCCTGCGCGCGATGGTGAATCGCGACCACGCCACGACGCACCGGCCCCGTCGGGGCAGGGGACCGGAGTGCCCCAGCGATGGGCGTGTTCTGCCCCTTGCGCGACAAATTGCCCCTACCGCACGGGACGTGGCTCCTGCTGGCACGGCTTACGCCGCGGACAGCGGCGCGCCCCGCGAGCGCGATGACCTCGTCGAGCCCGCTCCACCGCAAAGCAGGACAGCATGGCACGGGCGCTGCAATTCAGGTGGGGCTGAGCTCCGAGGACCGCGGTAGACGGCCCGAAAGGTCCACCTGGGGCGGGCCAGAAGAATGGAGAAGCTGCCATGAACCTGACCGAAAGCTGGATTGGCGATAAGCCCTTGGTCCCGCCTTGCGGTTTGTTCGGTAAAGGCCAGCATATTGTCCTGGCCGAAGACGACGACGACATGCGCTCAACGCTCGCGATGGCGCTCCGCCGCGACGGGTTCGAGGTGTCCGAGGCGCGCAATGGCCTCGAGCTGCTCGACAAGGTGGCGCCCTGGCTCGGTGGGAAGGAACCCCCGGAGCCGATCGACGCGATCGTCAGCGATATCCAGATGCCCTGCTTCTCGGGGATGGAGATCCTGGAGGGCCTCGCCGAGCTGAGACGCCGGCCACCGGTCATCCTGATCACGGCGTTCGGCGATCCCCGCCTCCGCGCGGCCGCACGGAGCCTGGGCGCCTCGGCGGTCATCGAAAAGCCGTTCGAGCTGGATGATCTCCGCAGCGTCCTGTTCAACCTGAAGGACGCGCCCGGCTTCGACGGCGGCTACTGATAACGAAGAGCGCGCCCCGCCGGACGCCGCTCAGCCGTCCGGCCGCGGGAGGGGCGTCGCCGCCGCCCAGCGCGCGACGCAGCTCCGCTCTTCCTCGGTCATCTCCAGCATGTTCGCCACCACGCCGTCCAGGTGGCGCCGCGCCTCGGCCGGCAGGCCTGCGTTCGCCGGGCCGAGCTCCCGCCCGAGCGCGTCGAGCGCGCCGATCAGGTCGGCCCGCGCCGGCGGGGGCGCCGGGATCGCCCGCAGGTGCGCGATCTTCACCTGCGGCATGCCCTCGCGCGCATCCCGGTGTCGGGTGTAATGCCACCAGCGCACAGGAGAGGAGTTGAGGTAGCAGAGCAGCGCGAACTCGCTCCAGGTGGCGTCGCAGAAGCCGGCCAGGATCGAGTTGCGAAACGGGAGGCCGTCGCTCAGCGCGGCGATCGGGTAGCGGGCGGTCTGGCGGATGAGCAGCCGCACCGCCTTCCAGTCCTCGTCCTTCCGGAAGCGGCCCTTCACGCCCGCGCGATCGACGTGGTGGCGCGGCGCGCGCGCGATGAGCTCGCCCACGTCGGTGCCCTCGCGGATGGGGCAGGTGTACGGCGGCACGGGGACGTCCGCGCGCCGGATGCGCTCGGCGTCCTCGGCCGACGTCTGGAAGCCGCGCTCCCCGAACAGCGCGGCCGGCAGCGGGCTGAGCGCGCCGAGCCGCTCGAGGAGCCGCCGGGACACGCCGTCGAGATCCGAGCGCGCGAGCGGCCAGCAGGAGGCGCTCGCCGCAGCCCGGGGGGACGCGGGCGCGACGCGGGTCGAGAGGAGGCCCATGCACGGCTGGAAGACGCCCTCGAACGCGTCGCTGCCGAAGCTCGGGAGGTCGGGGTCGACGGCGCAGAGCGCGTCGTGCGCGCGCCGCGTGGGGCGGTATCCATCGAGGTCCGACACCGACGTGGGGATGACGAGGCCGAGCCGCCCGCCCGGCCGGAGCAGCGACGCAGCCCGGTGCACGAACAGGCCGTGCAGCGAGCGGTAGCCGTGGAAGGCCGGGTTCCGCCGGAGGTAGAGGTTGAAGACCTCGGGCGCGATCGGCTGCGCCGCGCGGCCGACGTACGCGACCCAGGGCGGGTTGCCGATCACGGCGTCGAAGCCGGGCTCGGCGCGATCGAAGGCGCCGGGGAACGCGAGCTCCCAGTGCAGGAACCGGCGCCCCTCGGCGATGCGGCGCGACACCGCCGCCCGCGGATCGGCCGGATCGCCCGCCGCGGCCATGTAGCGGGCGAACGCGGCCGGCCCCGGCGCCAGGGCCTCGAGCTCACCTTCGGACGGCCAGAACCACAGGGCCATCCAGGCGTCGAGCGCCGCCTGATCCGCGCCCCCGGCGCGCTCGGGGCCATCGCAGGGCGCCCCCTCGGCGCGCTCGACGCCGTCGCAGGGCGCTTCCTCGACGCGCTCGACGCCGTCGCAGGACGCCCCCTCGGCGCGCGCCGGCGACCGGCGCGCAGGAGCTCGCCGCGGCAGGGACCGCCGCGCGCGGCGCTCCCCGGCGGCGTCCGCGTGCCCGCCGCGCGTCCACGCCGCGGCCGGGAACGCGCCGATCTCCGCGCGCTCGGCGCCGATGAGGCTGTCGCCGCAGCGGAGCTTCCCATCGAGGAGGCTCGGCGGAAGGTCCGCGTCCTGCACGACGAGCCAGAGCGAGAGCCTGGCGAGGTCGACCGCGAGCGGGTCGAGGTCGACCCCGTACAGACAGCGCTCGGCCACGAGCGCCATCGCGCGGCGGAGCGGCGGCTCCCCGGGGGCGAGGCCCGGCGTCGCGCCGGCGCGCTGCCAGGCGGCGGCGAGGTGCGCGGCGAGCTGGCGGCACGCCTCCACAAGGAACGCGCCGGAGCCCATCGCGGGATCGCACACCGCGAGCGCCAGGATGTCGTCCGCCGCCGGCGGCCCGCCGGCCCTCGCGAGCAGCGGCGACAGCGTGCGCTCGACGACGTGGCGCGTGATGTCCCGCGGCGTGTAGTACGAGCCCGCGCGCCGCCGGAGCTGCCCCGGCTGGAGATAGAGCGTGCCCCGCGCGATCCGGCCCGGTTGCCGCGGGGAAGCGCGGCGCGCGAGCGCCTGTGACAGCTCGGCCACGCTGCCCGCCGCGGCCACGCTGGCGGCGAGGCGCGCGCCGAGCCTGAGGTCCGCCACCTCCTCGAGCCGCGCGAGGCGCTCGCCGCCCGGGAGGGCGAGGAGCGCCTCCAGGTCGACGACCGCGTGGGACGGCAGGAGCGCCATCGACTCGCCCTCGGCGATCTCGAGATCGAAGGCGAGCAGGCCCTCGTAGAGCGTGCCGAGGTGCTCGACCTCGAGCTCGCCGTAGCGCACCGGCGCGCCGTCATGTGCGAGGAGCGCCGCGAGCACGCGGTGGAGCACGCCGTCGCTGAGCGAGGGTCGACCGTCCAGGAAGGGGTGCGCGTCCGGGTCGCAGAGGCCGCCGCGCGCGCCCCCGGGACCGCGGTCGAGGAGCGCACGGAAGAGCGCCGCGACGCGCGCCCACGCGCCGTGGCGATGCCCGAGGTCGCCGCCCCGCCGCCGCTCCTCCTGGAGCTCCTCGAAGAGCCGCGCCAGCGGGGCGCCGCCGCCTTCCGCGCCGGCGAGCAGCCCGCGCGCCTCGGCGTAGAGGAGGAGGATGAGCCGCATCAACGCGGTCACGAGGCCGGCGCGGAGGTGCCGCCGGCCCGCGGCGGAGCCGCTGGAGGCCGCGTCGCCGCCCTGCGGATCGGTCGACTGAAAGCCGCGGAGGAGCTCGCCGAGCGCGCCCTGCGCCTGCTCGCGGAGCTGCCTGGCCACGCCGTGGCCAGGCGGCGCGGGCTGGCGGCGGAGCTCGCCGAGCGCGCCCTCCTCCCTCGCGCGGTCGCGCGGGGAGCAGGCGTCGACCCGTTCACGGTCGCAGCGCAGGGAGGCGCCGAGCTGAGGGCATTCCGAGGACACGCGGGATCCGCGCGAGCATTGCGGATAGGACGGGGTGCAGGCAAGAGCCCCGACGCCGAGGCGCGCGAGGGCCGCGGCGGCGGCCCCGGGAGGAGCGCCGCCGCGGCGGGCGACGCGCGGCGCGCTGGAGAGGAGTCCTTCCTCGCCCGGAGCTCCTCCCCCAGCACGCTTTACCGGGATGCGCGTGAAAGGATTCCCGGCGCAGCGCCGCGCGGAGGTACGGTTCGTGCCGTGTGTCCTCGAATGAAGCTCCAGACGTTCGAACGACACGCACTCGCTCATCCACGCAACTCACACCCTGGCTCCGCGGCGCGGCGCGGCGCCTTGATCGCCGCGATCCTGCTCGGGATCTCGGCCTGCCACGGCGCCGGAGAAGAGCCGGAACAAGAGGCCACCGGCGCCATCAGTACGGGCCTCGACCTCTATTCCGGCATTCCCCAGGACGGCGTCGTCCTCGGGGATCCGGGCGCGCCGATCACGCTTGTCGAGTTCTCGGATCTCCGCTGCTCGCATTGCCGGGATTACGCGCTCGAGGTCCTGCCCGTGATCCTCGACCGCCACGTGCGCACGAGGCAGGTGAAGCTCGTGTTCCGGAACCTCACGTTCCTCGGGCCGGGCTCCGTGCAGGCCGCGCGCATGGCCGCGGCGGTCGGCATGCAGGGCCGGCTCTGGGAGTTCGTCGACCACTTCTTCCGGATCCAGGCGCGCGAGCGCCCGCCGGTCACGGACGAGCTCCTGCTGCGCATCGCCGCCGAGCTGCCGGGCGTGGACGCGGCGCGGGCGATGGCGCAGCGCGACAGCGGGGAGGTCGTGCGGCAGCTGGAGGCCGCGCGGGCCGAGGCCGCACGCCTCCAGGTCCACGGCGTGCCGGCGCTGTTCCTGAGCCGCGAGGGAGAGGGGCTCCGCCGCCTCCACCTCTCCTCGATGTCGCCGGAGCCGATCTCCCGCGCGATCGAGCGGCTCCTGCGCGCGGCGCGCCCGCGCGGGTGAACGCGCGGCGGCCGCGACAAGGGCCGGCTCCCCGCGCGGTTTTTGGTACGCTCGCGCGGGGATGACCGCCTCGCCGCTCGTGTTCCCTCCCCGCCCCTCCTCCCTGCACGGCCGGCGCCGCGAGCTCGCGACGCTCATGGCGACCCTCCGCGCGGCGCGCCCGACGCGCATCGCGCTCGTCGGCACGGGCGGCAGCGGCAAGTCGACGCTCGCGTGCGCGCTCGGGCACAAGCTCGCGGCCGAGCTCCCCGGCGGGATCCACTGGTTCCGGGTCGGCGCCTGGGACGCGCGCACCCTGCTCGGGATGCTGTCGCTCCGCTTCGGGGCCGGGCCGTCGCCCTCGCTGCCGGCGCTGCGGCGCCGCCTGCGGGCGCTCGGCGAGATGCTCATCGTGCTCGACAACCACGAGCACGACCGCGCCGTCGCCGAGCTGCTCGACGGCCTCCGCGACGAGGCGGTGACGTGGGTCATCACGGCGCGGCGCTGCCTCGTGGCCGGCGTCTCCATCTTCCCGGTCATCGCGCCCCTCGTGACCTCGGGGCAGAGCCCCTTCCCCGCGGTCGCCTCGCTGACCCGCCTGCTCCGCTGGAACCCGGTCTCCCTGGAGCTCGCCGACGCCATCGTCGAGGGCGGCGCGGCCGACGTCGCCGAGCTCCACCGCTGGCTCGTGTCGGGCGGCGTCGACCGCGTGCAGGTCATCGATCACGAGGACGACCTCCCCGAGGTCGGCCTGCTCGTCGCCTGGGTCTTCCGCGGGCTCTCGCCGCCGGCGCGGCGGATGCTCGCGGTGCTGGCGCACTCGAACGGCGACCACATCGACGAGGGCTCCCTCGCGCAGCTCGCGCGGGCGGGGCGGAGCGCCGGCGACGCCCTCGCGTCGCTCCGCCGCTTCCGGCTGGTGCAGGAGCCGCTCGCGGGCCGCTTCGCGCTGCACGCGACCGTGCGCCACGCCCTCATGAAGCGCACGCGGTTCGATCAGGGCCGCTTCTTCGAGCACTACGTGGCGCTCCTCGAGCGCTCCCCGGAGCGGCTCGACCTCGAGCAGACCCACCTGTTCGCGGCCATGGACTACGCCCATGACACAGGGAGCGTCGCGGCCGCGATCCGCGTGAACGAGCTGGTCTCGCGGCTGTCGCGCTGACGCCCGCGCTCCCCGCGGACGGCCGCCGTGGCCGCGGTCAACGCGGCGCTTCCGGGCCCCCCGCGCGCGGGCCCCCCACGTGCTCGCGGCAGAGCTCGACGAGGCGCTTCAGCACCCACTGCCCCGCGGGGCCCAGCACGAGCCCCGGCCGGTGGACCACGGCGAGCGACAGGAGGTGCTCGTCATCCCCCCACGCCTCCGGCCGGACGCGGACCAGACGGCCGGCCCCGAGATCGTCGCGGATCATGTGCTCTGGCAGGTTTCCCCAGCCGAGCCCTGCGCACAGGAGCTCTCGCTTGGTCTGGAGATCGACGACACGCCAGGTGCGGGGGGACAGCACGGCCTGCTCCGGCGAGCGCGCCCCGCCGCGCTCGCTCAGCACGATCTGCACGTGCTCGCGCAGCTGCTCGGTCGCGACGCGCCCGGCGTGCTGCTGCGCGGCGGCGAGCGGGTGCGTCTTGCCGGCGACTGGCACCATGCGCACGGACGTGAGGTGACGGCGCTCGAGACCCTGGGCCGCCGCCGCCGGCCCCACGACCCCGAGCTGGCATGTCCCGTCGAGCACCCGCTCGGCGACGGCGGCCATCGTCTCGGTGTGCACGACGAGCTCCACGGTGGGGTAGACGCGCGCGAACTCGACGCAGAGATCGACGAGCGCGGAGAGCGGAAAGACAGCGTCGACGCAGAGCGAGACGAGCGGGTCGAGGCCGCCGGCGAGCCGCTGCGCGGCGCTGCTGAGCGCGTCCGCGTCGGCGCACACCCGCCGGGCGGCGCCGAGCAGGACGCGGCCCTGCTCCGTGAGCGCCGGGATCCTCGTCGATCGGTCCCAGAGGACGACCCCGAGCTGGCTCTCCAGGTTGGCCATCGCGTGGCTCACGGCCGACTGGACGCGGTGGAGCTTCCTGGCCGCGGCCGAGAAGCTGCCCTCGTCGGCGACCGCGATGAACGTGCGCAGCTGGTCGAGCGTGATGGAGTCGTGCATCGCGCGTCACCCTGCCACGGCTCGCCGCGCCCCGGCGCGGCGGTCGTTCGTCAGCCCGCGGGCGGCGGGCCTCCTGCGCTGGTGAGCTCGACAAAAAAAGCGCGGCGGCCGGGACAGGCGAGGAGCGTTTTCCCAAGGGGTCTACCCTCCAGCCGGCCGCGCGGCCCGCGGGCGGGTAGACCCCTTTTTCTACGCTCCTCGCCTGCCCCGGCCGCCGTCGCGCGCTCAGCCGAGCGCGCTCGTCACCGCAGGCTCTGGCCGCTCGCGACGTCGGTCACGGGACCAGAGCCCGGCGCGGACGCCGATCAGAGCGGCGGATTGGCGTTCTTCACGCACTCCACGAAGTACTCGTGGAACCAGTACCCCGCCTGCGGCGCGCGCGTGTCTGCGTTGGCCTTGCCGCAGAACAGGTCGTAGCGCGGCTGGCCCTCCTGGCCAACACCGTCGGAGTCACCCGGCGGCTTGACCCAGTAGAAGGCATCGAGGCGCGTCGCGCCGCCCGGGTTCGCCTTGGGCCGCTGGCCCATGCCGGCGCCCTTGTTGTTGCACCAGAGGCCCCAGTCATCCCGGATGTTGCCGACGCCGTTGCGGCTCGTGTCGATGATGAAGTGCTTGTCCGCGAGGCCTTCAGCCGCCAGCGCCGAGGCCATGGCATCGACATAGTCGTACTCGCCGAAGCAGGGGTTGTCCTGCTGATCGTAGCTCTCCGAGCTATAGCTGAGCTGCGTGTAGTTCGCGACGTTGGTCGCGAAGCCGCGGACGCCGGACGGGCTTCCGGCGGCCTTGATGACCCTGGCGAAGATCTCGGCGCCCTTCTTCTGGTTGTCCTCCCAGCCGAGCCAGCCCGAGTGCGCCGCGTCGATGTACTGGTACACGTGCGGCATGTTGAGCTCCTTGAGCGCGTGCGCGACGTTCGACTCGTAGGACGCCGCCGTGGCGTCATCGCATCGCTTCCCGCCCAGGTTCGTCGCGATGTTGGGGAGCGAGTCGGGCTCGATGATCGCGATGATGCGCTGGTTCGGGCGAGCGGCGAGGATCGCCTTGATCGGCTTGATGAACTCGTTCTGGTACCGCTCGGTGCCGTTTTCATTGAGCTTGAGCTCGCCGTTCGACGCCTCGGCGAAGCAGTCGCGGTTCGGCAGGTCGTACACGACGATGACCGGAACGACCGGCTCGCAGAGCTGGTTCTGGAGCGCGAGCGCGGCGTCGAGGTGCCCCTCGAGGCGGTCGACCGCCGCGATCCTGTCGAGCCAGAACGCGGTCGGGATCTCCTGGACCTTCTTCATCTTCGCGACGAGGGCCGCGTCCGTCGTCATGTCGATCGACGTCTGGACCTTCGCGACGTACTCCGGATCCACGAACAGCCGCCCACCGGCGAACGGGTTGCCGGCCACCGGCGAGATGTCGATCGGTCCGGAGCAGTTGCTGCCGCCCGCCGCCGTCGAGCTCGTGGGGGTGCCGGCGCCAGCGCCGCTGCCCGTCGGGGTGCCCGCGCCAGCGCCGCTGCCCGTCGGGGTGCCCGCGCCAGCGCCGCTGCCCGTCGGGGTGCCCGCGCCAGCGCCCGTCGGGGTGCCCGCGCCCGCGCCGCTGCCCGTCGGGGTGCCCGCGCCCGCGCCGCCGTCTCCGTTGCTGCTCCCGTCGCCCCCGTCGCCCGAGCACGCCGCAAAAGAGGCGGTCGTGAGGAGGACCGCAACCCACTTTGCCAACCCGAGCTGATGCGAATTCCTTCTCAGCATATTAAGCCTTTCACCTACGTCACTGAAGAAACCAGGCAAATCCAACGTATCAAAAATAGCGTGCCGAGCCTAGACCAAGGGTTTCGCAGGGGCAAGGACAAACGACGGCTATGCCATGCCAGCGTGGCTCCATCGTAATCTGCCGTGCGGTTATTTTTTCACAGCGAATAGAAATGTCCGCCGCCTCTCGATTTGCGACGTTTTGACGCGCGTCGCGAGCGCGTCGCGAGCGCGTCGGATGGCGCGTCCAACAACGGCCCGTAAGGCTGTTTCGCACGGGGAAACCACGCTGGGAGAGGATGGCCCCCGGCCCCAACGCATCGCGCAATCCACTCGACGGGTCGGCGCGGCCTGGCTGTCAAAGTGACATGGCAGACAACGAGAACTGTTTCGAGTTGATTTCCAGGTACGTCACCGACGGTGAGCTCACCCTCTCTGAACGGCAGTGTGCTCGGGTTGCGCGGCGAGTCACGGTGAGCTCACCGCTCTGAGCGGCAGTGCGCTCGGGTTGCGCGGCGAGTCGGACGTGCAGTGACGCAGGGTGGCACTTTGAGACGCACCGCGCCGGGGGCGCGTCGTGCCGTGATCGGGGGGAGAGCGGCGCTCGTCCGCGGCCCGCGCGAGGGCCTTGATGCGGCCGGCGCTCATGACGTGACGGCGAGTGGGCTCGCCGGCCGGCCGCGTCGAGCGGAGCGCGTGTCGAGGGACGCTGTCCGCAGGCGCGCCCGTCGCCTGGCCGTCACCGAGCGGCTTCTGGCTGGTCGCCACCGATCGGTTAGGCTTCGATCCCCCCCTGCCCCGCAGAGCCCGCCATGCGCTTCGTCGTCGTCTCGCTGATCCTCCTCGTCGTCCTCGGGGCCCTTGGCCTGTACGTGCACCGGCGCGCCTCCGGCCTGCTCGGCCTGGGCCTGCGCGGCCGGCGCGTGCTGGCCTGCCTGCTCGCCACCGGCATGCTCGCGATGATCTCCGCGCGGCTCTGGCGGGGCGTGCTGCCCGAGGGCGTGCTCCGCGGGGTGGTGCTCGTGAGCAGCATCCTCTCGCTCGGCGTCCTGCTCTCCGCGGTCCTGCTCGCCGTCGTGGACCTCGGGCACCTGATCGCGCGGCTCGGGCGCGCGGCGCTCGGGCGCGCCCGAGCCGACGCGCGCCCCGCGGACGAGGCGCACCGCCCTGGCGAGCGAGGGGCGCACGAGGACGGCGGCGACGCGGGCGCGCCGCTCTCGCCGCAGCTCGCGCCGCCGGCGCTCCCCCGCCGCGCATTTCTCGCGAACGGGGCCGTCGGCTCCGCCTTCCTCATCGGCGGCGGCAGCGCGGTGTATGGCGCCCTGGTCGGGCGACACGACTACGTCATTGAAGAGGTCGCCATCCCGATACCGGGCCTGCCGCGCAGCCTGGACGGCTTCACGATCGTGCAGCTGTCCGACATCCATCTCGGGCTGTTCGTGGGTGAGCCGGAGATGCGCGCCGCCGAGGATCTCGTGCGCAAGGCGCGCGGCGATCTCGTGGTGATGACGGGCGATCTCATCGATTTCAATCCGACGTATGCGGAGCACCTCGGGCGGCTCACTCGGCGACTGGGCCCGCTCGCCCGGGAGGGGGTCGCGGCGATCCCGGGCAACCATGACCATTTCGCCGGCATCGACGCGGCGCTCGACGCGCTGGAGCGCGGCGGCGCCCGCGTGCTGAGCAACCGGGGGAGCGTCGTGGGAGGGGTCGGCGGCGCCTTCGCGCTGCTCGGCGTCGACGACGTGTGGGCGCGAGGGCGCGTGCCCGGCGGCGGCCCCGACCTCGGCCGCGCGCTCGCGGACGTCCCCCGCGACCTGCCGCGCGTGCTGCTCTGCCACAACCCGGTGTTCTTCCCGGACGCGTCCGGCGAGGTGGCCTTGCAGCTCAGCGGCCATACCCACGGCGGCCAGGTGAACCCGCTCGTCCGGCCCGCCGACCTGGTGCTCCCCCACGGCTATGTGGCCGGGCTCTACCAGCGCGGCAGCGCGCACCTCTACATCAACCGCGGCTTCGGCACCGCCGGGCCGCCCGCGCGCATCGGGGCGCCCCCCGAGGTGAGCCGCATCGTTCTCGTCGCCGCCTGACACCTGACGCGATGCCCGGGGCCGCCGTCGCTGAGCCCGCCTGGCGCGCGTCGAGCCGATGCGAGCACGGGCTCGAGAGCGGCGGTGAGCTCCGGCGGCGATCGCGAGCTCCCGAAGGTCCTCGATGATTTTCGGGACAGGGCGTGTCCTCCGGTTCTTGATTCTCGTGTCGAGGGTGTTCAGGCTCTGACGCGCGATGAGCGCGACGAGCGCGACGATCCGACGACCGCTGCCGACCTGCGGCCCGCGAGGGGCGCTCTTGCTGGGCCTCCTGCTCACGACCTTCGCCGAGGGGTGCGCGCGCCCGCCGCTCGCCGCCCCTGTCGGCCGGAGCGATGCGCCCATCGCCCCGCCGGAGGGCGGCCCGGGAGACGACGTCGAGCCGGCGCCGGAGCCTCCGCCGCCTGCGGAGGCGCCTGCGCTCCTCGAGATCGAGGTCCCCGGCTTCGGATCTGCGGTGGTCGTGACGCCGCGCGGCGAGGGGCCGCGGCCCGTGCTCGTGGTCGCGCACGGCGCGGGCGATCGGCCCGAGTGGCACTGCGAGCTCTGGCGCCCGATGGTGCGAGGGGCCGGGTTCGTGCTCTGCCCGCGCGGCAAGCCCATCGACGCCCGGGCGCCGGACGGCGGGCGGATCTTCTACTACCCGGACCACCACGCGCTGAGCCGCGAGGTCGCCGCGGCCGTCTCGGCGCTGTCGACGCGCTTCGGGGATCGGGTGGATCTCCGCGACCCGGTCTATGCCGGGTACTCGCAGGGCGCGATCATGGGCGCGCTGCTCTTGCCCGGGCACCCCGCGCGCTTCGCCCGGGCGGCGCTGATCGAGGGCGGATACGGCGGCTTCGGCGAATGGACGCTGGGCACCGCCCGGCGCTTTCGCGGCGGCGGCGGCGCGCGGGTGCTGCTCGCGTGCGGGGGGGCCGACTGCGCGGCGCAGGCGCGCAAGACGCAGGCGATGCTCGAGCGCGGCGGCGTGACCACGCGCGTCCTGCACGCCGAGGGCGCCGGCCACAGCTACGGCGGCCTGATGGAGCGCGCGCTCCACGAGGCATACCCGTGGGTCGTCGAGGGCGATCCCCGCTGGCTCGGCGGCGCCGCGCCCTCGCCCGGCGCGGCCGCGCCCTCGCCGGGCGAGGGCGCGGCCGCTCAGGCGGACGCGGCGGCGATGCTGCGCGCGCGCTCGGCGAGCCCCTGCACGACCGAGTGGAAGCTGCGCAGCTGCCGCACCTTGCCCTGACCGAACCGCCGCTCGATGCCGCGCCGGAGGGCTGGCACCCTGGCGGTCCCGCCCGTGCAGCACACGACGTCGATCCCATCGAACGACACGCCGGCGTCCTGCACCGTCTGGTCGAGCGCGCGGAGGATCGCGTCGATCTGCCGCTCGCTCCCGGCGTCGAACTCCTCCCGCGCGATGCGCTCGCGGATGTGCATTGACGGATAATCGAAGCGGAACTCCGTGACCGCCTCGCCGGACAGCGCGCACTTGCTGCGCTCGATCTCCTCGAAGAGCCGGAAAGCGAGCGAGTCTTCCACGAGGCAGAGCAGGTTATCCATGCGCTGCCGATCCTCGGACCCGAGGGACCACGCCTTCACGTCGCGGAGGAAGGTGAGGACATCGCGGTGCTGGAGCACCGTCATGTCGGCCGGGGAACAGAGCTTCTCGACGATGGGCCGGGGCATGGTCAGCTGGTTCGAGCCGAGCGGGACGCGGTAGGTGACCTCCGCGCCGAAGTGGCGGGCGATCTTGTGGCGCATGACGCTGCCGTCGAGCGCGTCCCCCGCGACGGAGACGCCGCCGAGCGAGAGCACGTCGGACGGCGCGAACCCCTCCGGCCGCATCCGCACGATCGTGTAATCGGACGTCCCTCCGCCGAAATCGGCGACGAGGACGACGGCCCCGCGGTCGAGCTCCAGGTGGAAGTCGTGCGCCGCGGCGACCGGCTCGGGGCAGAAGAAGACGTCGCGAAAGCCGGCGATGCGCGCCGCCCGCTCGAGCCGCTCCTCGGCGAGGCGGTCCTCCGCCGGGTCGGTCGAGAACTTCGCCGGCCTGCCCAGCACGACGCGCGCGACGTCCGCGTCGAAGTGGCGGTTCGCCCGCTCGCGCATCTCCCGCAGGAAGCGGCCGATCAGGTCCTCGATGGTCACGAGCCGGTGCCCGATCTGCGTGCCGGAGAAGCTCCGGTCGGGGAGGTACTTCTTGATCGAGCGGATGAAGCGGCCTTGCATGCCGTTCGCGACGAAGTCGCCGATCGCCGCCGCGCCGCAGGAGAATTGCTGCTGCCCGAAGAACAGCAGGCTCCGGAGGACGGTGGGGTCGGCCGCCGCGCCGTCGAGCGGGATGGGCGGGCAGGTCGCCTCCGCGCTGGCCGCCGAGAGCAGCGAGTTGGAGGTCCCGAAATCGACGGCGTACACCTCGGGCCTGAATCGTGCGGACATGATCTCGCCTCCTCGTGGGGTGCCTGGCGGGCACGGGGATCTCGCCGATCCAACCCCGGTTGACAAGCTCGCTAGGACACGCGGGTCACGCGCCGCAGCGCCACGACGAGCGCGACGAGCGCGATCAGGGCCGGCAGGGCGATCGCGCCGATGTCGAGCCAGCCGAGCCAGTCGGTCGGGGCGAGCCCCAGGGCCGGGATCGGCAGCGCGAATGCGTTGTAGGCGGCGACGCCGAGCGCGAGGACGCCGCACGAGAGGAACAGCCACGCGAGCGCGGCCACGAGGCCCTTGCCGAGGCGCTCCATGGCCGGCGCGCTCCGCCAGCGCCCGATGAGGACCCGGATCGTCGCGGTGAACGCGAAGAACGAGAGCGCCCCCGCGACGCCCGCGGCGATGAGCATCTCCGTCTCGCTGAGCGCCCGCCGCTCGGTGACGCCGTAGACCCTGCGGAGGGCCATCGCGGCGCTCGTGAAGACCGCCGCGCCCGCGGCGAGGCTCACCGCGATGGACAGCAGCAGCGCGACCGGCCGCGCGCGCCGCGCCCTGCGCGTCACGCCGTCCGCGCTCTGGCTGCCCTGGGCGTTGGGGATGACGACCGTGGCGCTCTCGTCGTTCGGCGCGCCGTCGGTCATGGCCGTGGTGCCGAGCGCGCGCGCGGGCCCGAACGGGTCCTGCATGTCGAAGTCGGCGAGCAGGCGGTCGAGCTCCTGCGCGGAGGGCGGCCGGTCCTCGCGCGTCCGGGCCATGGCGCGCTGGATCAGCGCCTCGATCCCCTCCGGGATGGTCTTGTCGATGTCGCGCGGGCGCCGCGGATCCTCGGTGAGCAGGCGGATCATCGTCCGGGCCGGCTCCTCCTCGGGGAAGGGGCGCTCGCCCGTGAGCATGCGGTACAGCACGGCGCCGACCGCGTAGATGTCGGCGCGGGAGTCGACCTCGGCCGAGCCTCGCGCCTGCTCCGGCGCCATGTACTGCGGCGTGCCGACCACCGAGCCCGTGCGGGTGAGATCGGCGCCGTCGAGCACCTTGGCGACCCCGAAGTCGAGGATCTTCACGTGGATGCTGCCCCCCTCGCGCCGGACGAGGAACAGGTTCGACGGCTTGAGGTCGCGGTGGACGACGCCGGTCGCGTGGGCTGCGGCGAGGCCCCGGCAGACCTGGCGCGAGATGGTGATGGCGGTCGGGAGCGGCAGCTTGCCGACCTGGTCGAGGAGGCCGCCGAGATCCTCGCCGTTGAGCAGCTCGGTCACCATGCACGGGCGCCCGTCCTTGAGGCGCACGATGTCCACCACCTCGATCACGTGCTCGTTGCCGACGCGCGCGATCGTCTGCGCCTCGCGCTCGAAGCGGGCCATCGCCTCCCGGTGGCTGGCGAAGTGCTCGTGCGGCACCTTGACGGCGAAGCGCTTCGGCAGGCGGATGTGCTCGGCGACGTAGACGCGGCCCATGCCGCCCGCGCCGATCACGCCGGTGATGCAGAAGCTCCCGGCGAGCAGCTCGCCGACCATCGGGTCGGTCGCGGTCACGCCCTGGAGCTCCAGCGCGGTCGCGTCGATGGGGCAGACGAGGAAGTCGAGCGGGTACCGGACGGCGCACACGGGGCAGCGTCGGGTAGGTCTCTCCGGGGGTGCCTGCCGCGCCTGGTCCGGGTCGACGTGCCTGGCTAGCTCGACCATCGACCGGCAGTCTAGACGAGAAGCGGGTTCCCGGCGCGACGGATCTCGGCCGCGCCGGCCCTGGCGCCGGCGATCACATCTCCTCGAGCTCCTTGCCCTTCGTCTCGGGGATGAAGGCGATGACGAACACGAGCGAGGCCGCCGCCGCGGCCGTATAGAGCCCGTAGGCGATGCCCAGGCCGGCCACCTTGAGCACGGGGAACGTGGCGGTCACGAGGAAGTTCGCCAGCCATTGCGCGGCCGCCGCGATCGAGAGGGCGAGGGCGCGGATGCGGTTCTCGAACATCTCCCCGAGCAGCACCCACGTCACCGGACCCCAGGACGCACCGAAGCAGAAGACGTAGAGATTGGCCGCGAGGAGCGCGATGGGGCCGGCAGCGCCCCTCAGCACGGGGTTGCCCGCGGCGTCCTCGCCCGCGGCGGCGAACACGGCCGCCAGGGTGCCGAGCGTCAGCGCCATGCCGATCGAGCCCGCGATGAGCAGCGGCCTGCGCCCGACGCGGTCGACGGTCGCGATGGCGAGGAGGGTGGTCACGATGTTCGTGACGCCGGTGATGACCGTGATCGCGAGGGCGCTTCGCTCGGAGAACCCGACCGCCTGCCAGAGGACGCTCGAGTAATAGAAGATGACGTTGATGCCCACGAGCTGCTGGAACGCCGACAGGCCGATGCCGATCCAGACGATGCGGAGCAGCCCTGAGCGCCCCCGCAGGTCCGCGAGCCTGGGCCGGTGCTCGGACGAGAGCGTCCTCTGGATCTCGAGGAGCTTCGCCTGGGCGGCCGCGCCGAGGAGGCCACGAAGCACGACGAGCGCCTCGGTCACACGGCCCCTCGCCACGAGATAACGCGGGGACTCGGGGATCAGCAGCGCGCCGATCCCATAAAGGAGCGCCGGTGGGATGGCGCTCCAGAACATCCATCGCCAGGCGCTGGCCCCGAGCCAGAACGGGTTCGCCGCCGAGCCCGCGGACGTCGCGATGGCGTAATCGCCGAGCAGGGCGACGAAGATGCCGAGCACGATCGCGAGCTGCTGGAGCGATCCGAGGCGGCCGCGCAGGTGAGCCGGCGCGATCTCGGCGATGTACGCCGGAGCGACGACGCTGGCCGCGCCGATGGCCACGCCCCCGAGCACCCTCCACGCGCTGAAGTCCCAGGGCGAGAGCGCCGCCCCCGAGCCCGCCGCGCTGACGACGAAGACAAGCGAGTTCACCAGCATGGTCCGTGTCCGGCCGTAGCGATCGGCCAGCCTGCCCGCGACCACCGCGCCGACGGCCGCGCCGAGCAGCGCCGAGGACACGGACAGGCCGACCGCGACCGTGTGCGCGCTGAACATCCTCTCCAGCGCGCCGACGGCACCGTTGATCACGGCGGTGTCGAACCCGAACAGGAAGCCGCCCAGCGCGGCGACGGACGCGATAAGGGCGACCCGTATCGTGGATGGGTGCTTTTCACCGCGTCCGTCCCCCTGCTGCCCCGCTGGCTCTCCCATGAGCCCGGTGAACCACGAAGCGTGCCGCCCGGCCCCTCGTCAGCTCGAGCGCCGCAGGCGCCCATGAGACTGGGCGCCAAAAGCAGCGGGATGCCAGCGGGGCCGCACGTACATGAAGCGCCCCGGGGTGCGCAGCGTCACGCGCCACAGGATGACCGTCCCGATCGTGGTGAGCACCGTCGAGGCCAGCGCGAGCGCTCCGACATCGCCGATCATCGGGGCCAGCGCCCGGACCACGATCCGGCAGACCCAGAAGTCACCCAGGTACACGACGATCGAGTTTTGGCCGAGGTACCGCAGCGGCCCGGTCCACGACAGCTTCGACAGCATCACCGCGGAGAGGATCACCCCGAGCGCCCCCGCGTAGCCGAGCGCGAGGCTCACGATCGGCAGCTCCGCCCAGGCCGCAGCGACCATGAGACCGTTGATGACGCCCCAGCACACCAGGTAGCCCAACGCCGCGCCCGCGCGCGCATGCGCCCACGCGGCGATCCGGAACACGTGCGGCGCGAGCACGTACCCCGAGTAGAAGTACACGTACCGTGACGCGAACTGGTTGATCACGGTCCACTCGGTCTCGATCTGCGCGCTGTGGAGCGCCACGGCGCCGAGCCACATCCCCCACGGCGGGACCGATCGCGTCAGGCGGGTCACGACGAAGAAGATCGGCAGCATGTGGATGAACCACAGCGTGCCGATCGGATCGATCCAGCGCCGGAAGTAGGCCAGCACGACCCCGCGCGCGGTGGCGTCGTCCGCGCGGACCAGGTGATCGAGGTCCACGACCACGAAGCGCAGCGTCATCCACAGCAGATAGAAGTAGAGGAAGTGCACGACCTTTGTGTCGAGGTAGCGCCGCCACGGCCGGCGCAGCGCGCTCGCCAGGAAAAGGCCGGCGATCAAGAAGAAGTCGGGCATGCGGAACGGCTGGGCGAACTTGACGACCTCCTCGAGCCAGCCGATCTCGTGCATCTGCTCCTGCGCGACGTCATTCGCGTGCAGCATCACGACGAAGAAGATGCAGATGCCCTTCGCGTAATCGACCCACTCCACCCGCGGCTTCGGGATCTGCGCGCTCGGCTCGATCGCGGGCGGTTCACCTGCGGCTTGCATGGAGAGGGGAGCCTTCATGTCCGGAACGACCTCGTCGACACCCACCCGACGACACGACCGCGTCATCATGCACGAAATCGGGCGTAATGCCCATCATAGCAAGAAACGCGAGCCTCCGGCGACGAGCTCGAACCCACGTCGGACAGACGTCCGAGGAGTAAAGACGTGACCAAGGTGAGCCTGGTCACTCCAACAGGCAAACCTGGTCGATGAGGTCACGGCCAGTAGCATCATTCGTCGTCGACTCTCGACCGGTGGTCACCCGATCTCGCTCGAGGTGCTCTGCGAGCAACCTGGACGCATCGGCGGGCGATATGGCATGAACGCATCCACGACGTCGGAGATCGTTCAGCTTCCATCTGAGCCGGGTATACGGTGCAGTCCGACGTGACGGACCGGGAAGACTCGGGGAGCCTGGCGCCCTGCCCGTCGAGCTCATGTCGTGCGCGCGCAGGAGATGAGCTCACGAGAGATCGAGAAGCACCGCTGAATCAAGGGAGGAACACATGGCGCACAAGGGGATCACCCTGAGCAAGGCTTTCCAGGACACGGCCAGCGAGGCCCAGAGCTGCCAGTCGATCTGCGTCCAGACGCTCCAGCACTGCCTCCAGGTGGGAGGATCCCACGTGGAGCCTTTTCACATGCGGCTCATGCAGGACTGCGCCGAGATCTGCGAGACGGCCGGGACGATGCTGCTGCGCGGCTCGCCGCAGCACAACCAGGTCACGGCCGCGTGCGCGAGCATCTGCGAGCTCTGCGCCCAGAGCTGCGACAGGTTCGCGGGCGACGCGCAGATGAAGGCCTGCGCCGACGAGTGCCGCCGCTGCGCCGCCGCATGTCAGCAGGTCGCGCAGATGCGGCCAGGCGGGGCGGCCGGCGCGGGAGACCACGGCGTGCCCTGAGGCGGCCGTGACGTCACGGGGGCGCTCGCTTCGAGCAAGGTGCCGGAACGGCGTCCTCGCTGCCGCCGAGATCTCCGTGGCGTCCCTGCGCGCGCGCGACGAGCACGCCGGGGCGCGGCGCTGGCCCCGCGCCCTGCCGTGGGCGTGCCGCCCGTGGAGATGGGCAAAGGACGTCCCCTGCCCGCGCGATCCGGGCGGCGTGGAGGTCCGGGAGCGCTACCGGGCGTGGGCGCAGAGGATGGCGGCGGCGCCGCGGCCGCACACGTCGAGCGCGCCGTCGCCGTCGAGGTCGGCGAGCTCCAGCGTCATCCCGTGGCGGTCGAGGCCCCAGCCCGCGGCGTTCGTGTAGTCCTGCGGCAGGACCGGGCGCACGCGGTCGAAGCCGCTGCCGCTCGACAGGCCGCAGACAAGGCCTGTGGGGCTGCGACCGCACACGTCGGCGTAGCCGTCTCCATTGATGTCGCCGAGGCGGATGGATCCGTAATAGGCGCGCGACGCGTCCCAGCCGGTCGGGGTCCCGGTGTCGGCGAAATCGCTCCGCAGCGACCACCTGCGCGGGTCCTCGAAGCCGCCGCCGCCGGCCTTGCCGGTGGCGCAGATGATCTTGGCGGCGCCGCGGCCGCACACGTCGGCGCGACCGTCGCCGTTGATGTCACCGAACGCGAGGGTCATGCCGTGCCGCTCCACGCTCCAGCCGAGCGCGTCGAGGTACTCGGTGCCGAGCCACGTGGCGGCGGGCCGGAAGGCGCGGCGCTGGTCGTTGATCGCGCACTGGATGCCGCCGGCGCCGCGGCCGCAGACGTCGGCGTAGCCGTCGCCGTCCACGTCCACGAGGCGCAGCGAGCCATAGTACTGCGCGCCGGCCGCGAACTCGGTCGCGTTCGAGAACGACGGGGTCCAGGCGCGGAAGTCGGGCACGAAGGCGGTGCCGGTCGCGTTCGCTGTCGCGCAGAGGATGCCGGCGCCGCCGCGCCCGCAGACGTCGGCGCGGCCGTCGTGATCCACGTCCCCGAGCATGAGCGTCATGCCGTGCATCTCGGTGGCCCAGCCGCGCGCGTCGCTGAACTCGGCTGTGTAGAGCGCGGGGGCGCCGAAGCCGGCGCCGCCCTGGTTCAGGGCGCAGTAAACGCCGTCGGGGCGGCGGCCGCAGACGTCCGCCAGGTGATCGCCGTTCACGTCGCCGAGGCGGACCGAGCCATAGTAGTACGAGAAGGCCCCGTAGAGCCCGGACGCGTCGCCGTCGCTGAGCAGGCCCCCGCTCGTCCAGCCGGTCACCGCACCGAAGCGCGGGGTCCAGCTCTGCTGCGGGACGACCTCCAGACCGCCGCCGCTCGCCGGCTGCGCGACGCAATCCCAGACCTGGACGACCGTACCGTTGGCCGGATTGGCGCCCCTCACGTCGAGGCATTTGCCGTCCAGCCCGCGCAGCATGCCGTCGCTCGTGAGGGTCCATTTCTGGTTGGGCACGTCGACGCAGTCCCAGATCTGGACGGGCGTGCCGTTCGTTGTGTCCGCGCCGCGGAGATCGACGCACTTGTCCGTGCCGGTGAGCTGGATCTTGCCGCCCTTGAGCGTCCATCTCTGGTTGGGCACGCCGGCGCAGTCCCGGATCTGGAGCGTGGTGCCGTTCGTCGTCTTGCCGCCCGGGAGGTCGAGGCACTTGTCCGACAGGCCGGCGAGCCACCCGTCGGCAACCGTGATCTGGGCGCTCTGGTACTGGCTGCCCAGCCATGAGCCGTGCGCGCCGTCGCCGTAGGTCGAGCAGTCGCCGATATGCGTGTCATGCGCCGCGTAGGTGCAGAAGACGTCGGTCTTGTCCGCCTTTTGCTGCGCCGAGAGGTTCTCCTCCTCGTTCGCGATGTTGTAGTCGCGGTGCACGACGAGCTGGTGCTCCGGCGCGTAGGCGTGGTGCGCATTGAACGCGAACTTCGCCGCGTGGACGTGGTCGGAGTGGTCGCCGCCGTAGAGGTCGCTCAGGTCCTGGATGTGCATGCGCGTCGGGGCGAAGCCCTGCACGAGCGAGCGCAGGACCGCGCCGAGCTCGCTCTTCGTGTAGGTGGTGCCGGCGCAGCTGCCCCACGTGCCGAGCACCGGGACCGTGGAGGCGCCCGTTGTATCGTTCCACAGGTTGCGCAGGCTCTTGTAACCCGGGCGGTTACAGTCGGTGTCGCCCGAGGGGGAGGCGAAGCCGTCGCCGCCGCCGCCGTCGGGCAAGCGCAGGAAGACGACCGAGACGCGGCCGTTGCCGTCGAGCGTGAAGCGGTAGGTGGGCTTTCCATTCACCGTATCGACGCTGGCGGTCCAGCGGTTGGCCACGCCGGCCATGAGCGCATACGCCGCGCGGATGCCCGCCTCGCGCCCGTCCTTCCAGTAGGCGCTCGTGTCGCCGGCGTCGCCGGCCGTGAGATAGACCGTGCGCACGGTGTGCCCGGCGCGAATGCTCTCACGCACGTCCGGGCTCATGAACAGCAGGTCGTCGTCCTCGTGGGCGACCATGTAGAGGTCGTGAAACTGGCTCCCTGCGGGCAGCGTGAGCGCCCCGGCGGCCTCCCCGGATTCGTCGCCGGGCGCGGCGTCATCGGAGGCGTAGCACCCGGCGGCGAGCCCGCCCGGTCCGAGCAATCCGATGAGGAGAAGGCTGCGCGCTGCGGCGCGCTGCCAGCGAGAGGGAGACTTGGGCTGTTTTGAACTGGACACTTGACACTCCTGCCTTCGAGCCGCGCGGGTCGCGAGGCGAGCCGCGCGCGAGAGCAGGATGCGTGCCCGGGCGATGGGCGTGGAACTGGCGGGGATCCGTCGGTATCCTGCGGAGAGCGGCGGCGAGAGGGCGTGGCCGAGCCGGCCAGTGGCCGGCCGGTGGACCGGCCGCGTCGAAAACGGGACCCGAGCTCCAGCAGCCATCCGAGCCGGGAGAAGGCGGCAACCGAGGACCCGAAGCCAGGACGGACCGGCAGGCCTCGGCATGGGTGCCCGCTTGCTGCGCCGCGTCGTTCGCAGCCGACACGGCGCAGAAGGCCGGGCTCTCTCCGCGCCCCGAATGCTTCGCGCGCTCAGGACCGCAGGCTCCACGGGGATCCGCACCGCGATCCCGTGCCGCCCGACGCCGCCGGACACGCCGGACACGAGGGCGGCGTCGCCCAGCCGGCCCCGGGGGGGCGGCGCCGATGGCCACGCCCCCGGGCACCACACGCCGAGTCCGGTCGAGAGACGCCTCGACACCCCGGTCAACTCCGTTCACAATTCTCTGGATGATGAAATTGATTTTCAATATACTCGAAGACACGTGGTCTCCGGCGGCTCTCCCCACCTCGGTGTGAACTTGGACATCCCCAACCTGGGTTCGGTCGGCGTTGCCGACGGCGTTGCCGACATGGCCACGGCGGCGCACGATGCGCGCGCCGCCGTGGCTGCGAGCCCGCTCGCGAAAGCGAGCACCGGCCAGCGGGTGGTCGTGATCGAGGTCGGCCTCGAGGCGGATCTCGCCGGCTGGCTCGGCGCGATGGGGCTCGGCTCCGGCCAGACGCTCACGGTGATCCGGCGCGCGGCGTTCGGCGGCCCGCTCCATGTGCGCACCGGCTCCGGCGGCGAGCTCGCCATCAACGCGGGGCTCGCGCGCTCGATCCTCGTCGCGCCCCTCGCCGCACCCAGGCGGATCACATGACCGCCGCGCTCGCCGATGCCCGCACGGAGCGCCCCCCGGCGGCGGCAGAACGCCCGCTCGTCGCGCTCCTGGGGCGGCCGAACTCGGGCAAGTCGTCGCTCTTCAACCGGCTGACCGGCAGCAGCGCGCACGTCGGCAACTTCCCCGGCATCACGGTCGACATCCTCACCGCCGACGTCCGCCTCGCCGGCGGGACGGCCGTGACGATCGCGGATCTCCCCGGGCTTTACTCGATCGAGTCCGTCGTCGACCCCGCGACGGACGAGGGCGTCGCGCGCCGCTTCCTCGACCGCACGGGCGAGGGCGGGCGGCCGCGCCTCGTCGTCCAGGTGCTGGACGCGACGCAGCTCGCGCTCGGCCTGCGGCTCACCCGCGAGCTCGTGCGGCGCGGGCTCGCGCCGCTCGTCGTCGCCACCCAGCGCGACGTGCTGGAGGGCGAGGGGCGCCGGCTCGACCTCGGCGCCCTCGAGCGCGCCATCGGCCTGCCCGTGCTGCTCGTGAGCGCGAGAGACCCGGCCGCGCGCGGCGCCGTGCTCGACGCGATCGCCGCGCGGCTCGACGCGATCGCCGCGGGCGCCGCGCAGGCCCCCGGCGCTGCGACGTGGGACCCGGACGCCATCGCGCGCGACGCGACCCTCGAGGCGACGCGCCACGACGCCGCCGCGGAGCGACGGAGGACGTTCACCGCGCGCGCGGACGCCGTGCTGCTCCACCCGGCGGCCGGTCCGGTCCTGTTCCTCGGGCTCATGGCGCTCCTCTTCGCCGCCGTGTTCCTCGTCGCCACCCCGGTCACCGAGGCGCTCGACGCCGCGATCGGACAGCTCGGCGGCCTCGTGTCCCGCGCCCTCGGCGGGGGGCTCGCCGCCTCGTTCGTCGTCGACGGCCTGCTCGGCGGCGCGGGGACGGTGCTCGCCTTCATGCCGCAGATCGTGATCCTCACGGTCGCCATGGAGCTGCTCGAGGCGAGCGGCTACCTCGCGCGCGGCGCCTTCCTCGTCGACCGCCTCCTCCAGCTGATGGGGCTGAGCGGCCGGGCGTTCGTCCCGCTCCTGATGGGGCATGCGTGCGCGGTGCCCGCCGTGCACGCGACGCGCATCCTCCGCGATCCGCGCGAGCGGCTCACGGCGATCCTCGTCCTGCCGCTCATGGCCTGCTCCGCGCGGATCCCGACCTACGGGCTCCTCCTGACGACCTTCTTCGCCGCCCACGGCGCGTGGGTGCAGGCGCTGCTCTTCGTCGCGCTGTACGTCGCCGGCATCCTCTCCGGGCTCGTCGCCTCGCTCCTGCTGCGGCGCACGGCGACCCGCGGACGTTCGCTCCCCATGGTGCTCGAGATGCCGGCCTACCGCAGCCCCGAGCCGCGGTTCGTGGTCCGCAAGGGGGCCCAGGCGGCGTGGCGGTTCACGCGCGAGGTCGGGACCGTGATCCTGGCCGTCTCGGCCGTGCTGTGGGTGCTGCTGAAGATCCCCATGCCGGGCGCCGCGGCGCCGGAGCCGCCGACCGCCGCGGCCGAGCTCGCGGAGGCTGCTTCGCTCGAGTCGAGCATCGCCGGCAGCGTGGGGCGCGCGCTCGAGCCGGTGACCGCGCCGCTCGGCTTCGACTGGCGCATCAACGTCGGCCTCATCGGCTCGTTCGGCGCGCGCGAGGTCATGGTCGGCACGATGGGCGTCATCTTCGGCGTCGAGGGCGCCGACGACGAGCCCGCGCCGCTCGCCGAGCGGATCCGCGAGGCGAGGCGCCCGGACGGGACGCACGCGTACTCGAGCCGCACGGGGCTCGCGCTGCTCGCGTTCTTCGTCCTGGCCTGCCAGTGCATGAGCACCGTGGCGGCGATCCGCCGCGAGACGAAGACATGGCGCTGGCCGGCGTTCGTCCTCGCCTACAGCTACGCGGCGGCGTACGTCGCGGCGTTCGTCGTCTACCAGGGGAGCGGGCTGCTCGGGCTCCCGTGAGCGGGCACCTGACACCGCCGCGGCCGCCGTACGTGACGGCCGTCGAGCGAGGCTGCTGTGCGCGTCGTGCGCGTCGTGCGCGAAGGGGGCGGCGAGTCACGCCTCCCCGAGGATCCTGCGAAAGATGTCCACATAGCTGACGATGCCGAGCAGCGCGCCTTCTGCGTCGACGACCGGGAGCGCGCCGATCTTGTGCTCGAGCATGAGCTCCATGAGCTCGGTCATGTCCGCGTCGGGACCGACGCTCACGACATTGCCGCTCATGATCGTGGATACCGGCATCGTGGACACCGGCACGCCGGTCTTCTGTTGCCCTGCGTCAACCACGGCGGCGTTCGCCGAGTAGGGCAACTGGAGCCCTCGCAGATCGCGATCGCTGAGCATCCCGACCAGCTCCCCCTGCTCGTCGAGGACCGGCAGGTGGCGGAAGTCCGTCGTCTGGAGCACGTCCACCGCCTCGGCGATGGGGTCGTCGACCCGCACGGTCCGGGGGTTCTCGGTCATGAGCTCGGCGGCGCTGATCCTGGGTATCGTGAGCAACGACATCTCGCTCCGCGCCTAATGCAACTCGCGGACCAGTGGAGCCCTCGATGAGACGCGCCGCCCGCCTCCCGACGTCCCCTCCGCGCCGAGGCCCGCTGCGCGCTCGCGAGCGCGGGTCCGCAGGCTCCGTCTCGCTCGAGGTGCGGATACGCGACGCGCGCGAGCGCAGCTGGCCTGATCCCTGAGGGGTGTTCCACGAGCGAGTTGACGACGCGCGCGGAGGACCGTAGTTTCGGCGCCCAATGACCCCAAGCGGTTATCTCGAGCGGATCCTGCGCGCCCGCGTCTACGACGTGGCCCAGGAAAGCCCCCTGGAGGATGCGCCGCGGCTCTCCGCGCGCCTGGGCAATCGCGTGCTGATCAAGCGCGAGGATCTGCAGCCCGTCTTCTCCTTCAAGCTGCGCGGCGCCTACAACAAGATCTCCTCGCTGAGCGCGGCCGAGAAGGCGCGCGGCGTGATCGCCGCATCCGCGGGCAACCACGCGCAGGGGGTGGCGCTGGCCGCTCAGCGGCTCGGCATCCGCGCCTGCATCGTGATGCCGACCACGACGCCCCGGATCAAGGTCGACGCCGTGCGTGCGCTCGGCGCGGAGATCGAGCTGATCGGGGATTCCTACGACGAAGCCTACGCCCACGCCAAGGCGCTCGAAGAGCGCGAGGGGCTGACCTTCGTGCACCCGTACGACGACCCGGACGTGATCGCGGGTCAGGGCACCATCGCCATGGAGATCATGCGCCAGCATCGCGGACCGCTGGACGCCATCTTCGTGCCCGTGGGCGGCGGCGGGCTGATCGCCGGAATCGGCGCGTATATCAAGCACCTGTACCCCGAGATCAAGGTCATCGGCGTGGAGCCGGACGACGCCGCGAGTCTGCGCGCGGCGCTCGACGCGGGCGAGCGGGTGCGGCTGAGTCAGGTCGGGCTGTTCGCCGACGGCGTGGCGGTCCGTCAGGTGGGCGAGGAGCCGTTTCGCATCGCCCGGCGGTGCGTGGATGACGTGATCGTGGTGGACACCGACGCCATCTGCGCCGCCATCAAGGACATCTTCGACGACACGCGCTCGATCGCCGAACCGTCGGGCGCGCTGGCGGTCGCGGGACTCAAGGCGTACGTCGAGCGCGAAGGCCTGGACGGAAAGACGCTTGTGGCGATCCTCAGCGGTGCGAACATGAACTTCGACCGCCTGCGGCACGTTGTCGAGCGGGCAGAGCTGGGCGAGCAGCGCGAGGCGCTGTTCGCGGTCACCATTCCGGAGCGACCGGGCGCGTTCCGTGAGTTCTGCCAGCTGCTCGGGCGCGCGACCATCACGGAGTTCAATTATCGTTTTGGACGCGCGGACGAGGCGCAGATCTTCGTCGGCGTGGGCCTGGCGCACGGGCGCAAGCAGCGCGACGAGGTGCTGGAGCGCCTCCACGACGCAAAGCTTCCGGTCATCGACCTCAGCATGGACGAGATGGCCAAGTTGCACGTGCGCTACATGGTCGGCGGGCGCGCCCCGACAGCCAACGAGCGGCTCCTGCGCTTCGAGTTCCCGGAGCGCCCCGGGGCGCTGATGCAATTCCTCACGCACATCGGCGGGCGCTGGAACATCAGCCTGTTCCATTACCGCAACCACGGCGCCGCCTTCGGGCGAGTCCTCGCCGCGTTGCAGGTCCCGGAGGCCGAATACAACGAGTTCGACCGTTTTCTCACCGCGCTCGGTTACCCGTTCATCGAAGAGACAAGGAACGCGGCCTATCATCTGTTCTTGAGGTGATGAGCCGCTGAAAGCCCGACACCCCCTGGGTCGTCCGGCCTTCGAGCATCTGTCCCGTGCGGCTTCTTCGATTGTCCCGGCCGCTGTCCCGGCTGTCGCAACCGGCCTCTCGGGCTGGCTGCATTCTTCAATCATTTCGGGTGGGCCATGAGGGACTTGAACCTTCAGTCAATGGATGAAGGGACCAGACGGATTGGTTAGAAGCCGCCCGCTCGCCTCGCAACCCCGCCCAAGAACCCGGATCCAAGGCAAAGCCCTCCCGGCAGCCTCCGGGTCGAGTTTCAACTCTCCCGGGAGGCTCTCGACAGCCTCCGGGTTGAGTTTCAACTCTCCCGGGAGGCTCTCGACAGCCTCCGGGTTGAGTTTCAACTCTCCCGGGAGGCTCTCGACAGCCTCCGGGTTGAGTTTCAACTCTCCCGGGAGGCTCTCGACAGCCTCCGACCGGCGGCCCGAGCCGAGCCGCACCGCCAGACACGGAGGTCAGGACGCCCAGCCGCGGCGGCCAACCTCGACGAGCCGCGCGGCGTCGGGGGTGTCCTGCGCAACGTGATCATCGTGGGCGTGGACTTCGAGCTCCGCCGCCCGCAGCGCCTGGACGACCAGCGTCCGAACGCGAGGAGGCCCGGACGCGGCTCGGTCGGGCGAGCACGCTGCCCCCGCCGTTCGGCGCCCGTGAGCCGAAGCGGACGGACAGGTAAAAGGGCACCCCAGAACGCCGAAAGCCCGGCGACCCATGGGGTCTCGGGCTTTCGAGCATCTGTCCCAACCGCTTCTCGCAGCGGCCAGGGCTCCTCAGTCATCTCGGGTGGGCCATGAAGGACTTGAACCTTCAGCCAATGGATTAAGAGTCCACTGCTCTACCAATTGAGCTAATGGCCCGGATGAGTTGTCAAACCGATGGATTCTGAAACAGTCCCGGGATCTGGCCGGATCGCTTGCGTCGTCCGTTGAGCCCGGTACGCCCGGCCTGATTCGAACAGGCGACTTTCGGATTCGAAGTCCGACGCTCTATCCAGCTGAGCTACGGGCGCTCCTGCGCGCCCCTCGGCGAGGCACGCGGAACGCTTCTAACCGCACCGGAGCCGTTGTGTCAAGGCGATGAAGCGACCTGACGCGCAATTCTCAGGCCGCCGTCTCCGGTGAGCCTGGACGGACGCTCCCATGAGCTCGCCCGCGCGGCGCGGCGCACCTCCACCTGCCGCAGCCGGCGGAGCGCCCCTCGCGCCCACGCCTTCCGCCTCGCCTCGCCTCGCCGCCGGCGGCGTGTGACCGCGAAAGAATTTCTCTGCCCGCCGCGCCGCGGGTAGGGTCCGCCCCCGGTCATGCCGTTGCTTCGCCCGCTCTCTCGCCGCGGCTTCGCCTCCCGGGGTCCTGTCGCCGCGCTCCTTCTCGCGCTCGCGCTCTCGGTCGCGACGCCGGCCCTGGGCGCCCCGGCGAGCACACAGCCGGCCTCGGCGGAGCAGCAGCCGGACAGGCGCCCGCAGGGCAAGCGCTCCGCCGCGCGCCGGAGCTCGGCCGGCGATGAGGGCGGAGCGCGGGCGGCACGGAGCGCCGGGGCGAAGGGGAAGGCCGCGGACCGCGCGAGCAAGAAGCGCGCGGCGAAGCGGGACGAGACCTCCCGCGCGGCGCGCCGCGGCACCGCCGCCGAGGCCGACGAGCACAGGCTGCTGTCGAAGGGGGCGCCCAACCGGGGACGGTTGACCGGCGCGGTGCGGCTCCGGTCGTCGAGGCACCTCAAGACGCGCGAGGGCGCCAGGACATGGGGGCTGCCCGTGCTCGTGAAGGCCCTGCGGCGCGCCGCCTTCCAGGTGGCCAAGAAGCACGGCGACTCCGCGCTGCTCGTCGGAGATCTCTCGGCCAGGACGGGGGGCCCGCTCGACGGGCACAACTCCCACCAGACGGGGCGCGACGTCGACGTCGGGTTCTACGTCGTGAACTCGAAGGGCAGGACGCTGCGCACCGACCGGTTCGTGGCGTTCGACGACAGGGGCAACGCCATCGGCCTCCCCGGGGCGCGGTTCGACGACAAGCGCAACTGGGCGCTCGTCGAGGCGCTGCTCCAGGACCGGCAGGCAAGGGTCAAGTACCTGTTCGTGACCGACGCGCTGAAGGCGCGGCTGCTCGCCCACGCCGCGAAGAAGCGCGTCCCGGCGGAGCTCCGGACCCGGGCCGCCGCCGCGATGATGAGCCCCAGGGACGCCGATCTGCACAACGACCACTTCCACATCCGCGTGATGTGCCCCCCGTCGATGCGCGCCGCCTGCATCGAGGAGTCGCTCGCCCGCCCGGCGTGCGCCGCCGACGAAGCGAAGAAGCCGCTCGACGCCAGCGCGCCCGCCGCGTCCGCGCCGGCAGCGGGCGCCGCCGCCGCGTCCGCGCCGGCAGTGGGCGCCGCCGCCTCGTCCGCGCCGTCAGCGAGCGCCGCCGCCGCGGACGCCCCCCGCTGACGCCCCGCCGCGCTCAGGCCGCCGGCACGGCCCCGGGCGGCGCCGCGCCGTCCGCGAGCTCCACCACGACCGGCGCGTGATCGGAAGGGCGCTGGAGCTCCCGCGGGCGCGTGTCGATCGACACATCGGTGCATCGCGCGGCGAGCGGCCGCGTCAGCAGCGCGAGGTCGATCCGGAGGCCCTTGTTGCGCCGGAACGCGCCCATCCGGTAATCCCACCAGCTGTACGCCGCCTTGGCGGGGTGACAGGCGCGGAACGCGTCCACGAGCCCCCACTCCATCAGGCGACCCAGCGCCGCCCGCTCGTCCGGATGGAAGAGCACCTGCCCTTCCCACTTCTTCGGCTCGGCGACGTCGATGGCCTCGGGCGCCACGTTGAAGTCGCCGCAGATCAGGATCTCCTGATCGGGCCGGTAGCTCGCCTCGAGCTCGCGCCGGAGCCGCTCCAGCCAGGCGAGCTTGTAGGCGAACGCCGGCGTGCCCACCGCCTGCCCGTTGGGCACGTAGACGTTGATGATCCGGATCCCCTCGACCGTGGCCGACAGCATCCGCCGGGCGACGTCTTCCTCGTCGCCGTCGAGGCCCTTCTTCACGTCGTCCACCGACAGGCCGAAGCGCGCGGCGATCGCGACGCCGTTGTAGGACTTCTGGCCGAAGATGACCGACCGGTAGCCCACCTCGGAGAGCGCGGCCTCGGGGAAGCTGCCGTCCTCGACCTTCGTCTCCTGCATGCAGACGACATCGGGCGCGGCGCGGACCAGCCAGCTCGTGAGCTGCTCGAGCCGCGTGCGGATGGAGTTCACGTTCCAGGACGCGATGCGCATGGGTCCCCTCACCGATAATGGATGGACAGCAGGACGGAAAGCCTGGATCCGGGGGCGCGCGCGCCGTTCACCCCGTTCACCGGGGACAGGGGAGCGCCGGTCACAGGGCCGCCCGGATCACGTCGAAGAGGCCGTCCGGATCGTCGACGTGGAGCCAGTGACCGGCGCGCGGGAGGACGTGGACCGAGAGCCAGGGCGCGCGCGCCGAGAGCGCCTCGAAGCGGGCGCGCGACGCCGGCGGGATCGACGCCGACCTGCCGCCGAGGACGACATGGATGCGCCGCGCCTCGACCCCCGGGCCGGGCGGCGCCGGCGGGTCCTCCAGGACGTGCCACAGATCGCGGGCGAAGTAGTCGGTGAGCAGCTCGTTCAGGACGTCGAGGTCGAGCCGGATGCGAAAGCCGTCGCCGTCGCGGCGGACGTTCATCGCCAGCCACTCGGCGATGCCGCGGCTCAACCCGGCGGCCTGCACCGCCTCCAGGAACGCCTCGCGCGACGCGATCGGCTGCGGGATCGCGCGGAGCAGCTCGAGCACGCCGGGGCTCTCCGAGCCGCTCTCGCCGGCGGGCCTGGCGCTCGGATCGACGTCGAGGAGGAAGCCGCGCTCGATGCCCTCGGGCCGGCGCTCGAGGTAGGCGAGGGCCACCTTGCCGCCGAACGAGTGGCCCATGACGCCGCGGACATCGAGGCCGAGGCGGTCGCCCAGCCGGAGCAGGTCGTCGGCCGCCGCCGCGATGGTGTGCGGCGCAGGCGGGCTCTGCGACATGCCGTGGGCCCGCAGGTCGACAAGGATGAAGCCCCACGGCCGGGCCGCGGCGCCGGGCGCGCCGCCGGCGGTCTGGGCGTCGGCGAGGCGCCGGACGAAGGTGCGCCAGTTGGCGCCGGAGCCGAAGATGCCGTGCAGCACGAGCATCCAGCGGGCAGGCGCCGCGGCGGGCGCGGTGACGAGGGCGTGGTGGGGCACGAAGGCGGCGTGGGCGTTCATGGCTCTCCGGGCGGCGCAAGCGCGCGGCCTGCGCCTAGCGCTAGCATGGCTCCATGGTCAAGAAGCCCCCCATCGCGCCGGCGAGCGCGGACGCCGCGGAGGACCAGGTCGTCCAGCCGCCGAGGCCGGAGCGCTTTCATGGATCGACGCTCACCGGGGCCGATTTCGACGACGTCGACCTGCGCGGCGCGCGCCTCCACAACGTCGCCCTCACGAAGGCCGATTTCGACGACGTCGACCTGCGCGGCGCGCGCCTCCACAACGTCGCCCTCACGAAGGCCGATTTCGACGACGTCGACCTGCGCGGCGCACGCCTCCACAATGCCGCGCTCGCGGCGGCCGAGCTCGACGACGTCGACCTGCGCGGCGCACGCCTCCACAACGTCGCCCTCGCGAAGGCCGAGCTCGATGACGTGGACCTGCGCGGCGCACGCATCGACGACACCGACGCCGCGGAGACCCGGTGGTCCGGCGCGAGCCTGCGCGGCGCTCGGATCGAGGCGTCGGACCTCCGCGACGTCACGATCGTCGGCTGCAAGATCGATGGGCTCACCATCGACGGCGTGCGGATCGATCGCCTGCTCGAGGACGCGAAGCGCCGAGCGAGCGCGAGCTTGGCGCCTCCGGGGAGGCGGAAATCGAAACGCCCCGCTCCCACGAAGTGAGAGGGGGCGCGCGCCCGCGCCGTGACAGCGGCCGGACTACGCCTCGATGAGCCCGGTGCGGACCGCGATGCGGGTCAGCTCGACCGCGCTCTTACATCCGAGCTTCGCGTAGATGCGCACGCGGTGGGTCTCCACCGTCTTCGGGCTGATCGTGAGCCGCGCGGCCGTCTCGCGCGTCGACACGCCGGCCGCGAGCAGCCGGAGCACCTGGCGCTCGCGCGGCGTCAGCGCGTCGAGGCCGCCGGAGCCCTCGCTCGCCGGCTTGCGCATCGCCCGCACGACCGCGCCCGCGATGCTCGAGGACAGCGGCGCGCCGCCCGTCGCGATCCGGCGGATGCCCTCGACGACCTCCTCGAGCTTCGAGGTCTTCACGAGGTATCCCTGCGCCCCGGCGCGCAGCGCCTCGGCGACGCGGAACTCGTCGTCGTAGCCGCTCAGCACGAGCAGCTTCGCCTGCGGCAGCTGCGCTCTCAGCGCCCCGAGCAGCTCGATGCCGTCCCGGTCGGGGATGTTGAGATCGACAAGCACCACGTCCGGCTTGCAGCTCGCCGTTTCGCGCAAGGCGTCGGCTGCTGTCCCGGCCTGGCCCACGACGACCATGTCGGGCTCGTCCGAGAGCGCTCGAGCGAAGCCTTCGCGGACGACCGGATGATCGTCGATCAGATAAATGTGCAGCTTGCTAGCAGGGGTTTCCGCCATGATGACCACAGGGGGATTGGAGTGTCCTTCGGGCCACAATTCGATACCCGCAAGCAGTCCAAGTCAAGCTGCTCGGGTCGTCCTGGGAGGAACCTTACAGGGGTATCAGGTGCTCAACGATCTGCAAGCAACGGCGCGGCGGCAAGCCCAATTGATAAGGAAAACTCCGTCCTGAGCGAGTTTCGGAGCTCAGTGGAGATCTGCGGCGTGGGAGGCGCCACGACGCGACGCCGCGGCATGCCCCATGCCGTCGCGGCGGCCGTCTGTTATCCTTTGCGCGTCTCATGCGCCGAAAAGGCCAGCGATCGAGAGGAATTGGATGAGCTCGCCAGGCCCTTCTCCATGCCTGGCCGGCGCCTCGCCGCTCGCGCGCGCGGAGATCTTCATCGTCGACGACGACCCCGCGCTCGTCGAATCGCTGATGGACCTGCTCTCCGACGAGGGCTACCGCGTTCAGGGGTTCACACGACCGCTGGAGGCGCTCGATCGTCTCGCCCGCGGCGACCGGCCGCGGGCCGTGCTGCTCGACTACGTGATGCCCGAGATGACCGGCGATGAGTTCCTCGCCGCGCTCGCCGCGGCGGGCGTCGAGGTGCCAGTCCTCCTGCTCTCCGGGGTGAGCGAGCCCAGCATTCGCGGCGCCGTGGCCGGCGTGCTCGCGAAGCCGTTCGACGTCGACCGCCTCCTCGTGGTGCTCGCTCGGCTGACCGGCACCGTGCAGCGCTAGCCCACCGCCGCCGCGCCCCTCCCTGCTCCCGGCCTGCACAGGCGCGGCGGCACGCTCCTCGCGTACCGTGGTCCCCGGGGGAAGCCGGGGATGTCGTCACTCCTAGACAGCGCCGCCGGGCCGCCTGCCCTCACGCGAGGCGGGCCGGGCAGCCCGGGCCTCGCGAGCCCGCCGGCGGCCGCGACCAGGCTGCCGGCCGAGCTGCACCACCGCTTCCGCTTCATCGCGATCGACGCGAGCCTCCTCCCGGAGGCGGCCGACGCGGCTGCGGCGCTGCTCGCGGTGGGGGCGCGCGTGGCGCTCCTCGCCCGCGAGGGCGTGCCCCACCTCGCGCGGCGGCTCGAGCGCGTCGTGCGGCCGGAGAACCGCAGGCGGCTCTTCGTCGGCGCGCTCGGGGGCGCGGAGCTCTACGGCTTCGATCGCCGCGGCGCCGCGATCGCGCTGGTCGACAGGGCGGAGCCGCACGGGCGCTCCGCGGTCGCCGCGCTGCTCGCGCAGGTGATCGCGCCGCTCCGCATCGCGCGGCACGACTGGCTCGCGATCTCGCCGGACCCGGGCGGGGGCGCGCCGGCCGCGGACGCCCGCGGGCTGCGCGACGCGCCCGAGCTCGCCGGCGCGATCCACGCGACGGCCGGCGCGCAGCGGCTCGGCGAGATCCTCGCGCTCCAGCGCGAGCTCGACCGGGAGCTCGGCCCGCTCGCGGCGCCGCGCGACGCCGCGTGGTCCATCGAGGAGCCGGGGTTCGACGTGGCGCGCGAGCACGAGATCGAGTCGCTGCTCGCGATCGCCAACGGCTACATCGGCTCGCGCGCGTCGCTCCCGGAGGGCTCGCGCGTGTCGCGGCCGGCGACGTTCATCGCGGGCGCATTCGAGCCCTCGGCCGACGTGAGCCGCGTCCCGGAGCTCGTGATCGCCCCCGACTGGGGCCGGCTGAGCGTCACCATCGAGGGCGAGTCGTTCTCCGCGGAGACGAGCGGCGTGCTGCACCACCTCCGCGCGCTCGACATGCGGCGCGGCGTGCTGCTGCGCGAGTGCCTGCGGCGCGGCGAGGCGGGGCACCTCACGCACCTGCACACGCTCCACGCGGCGTCGCTCGCGAACCGCCATGTCCTCGTCGAGGCGCTCAGCGTCGCCCCCCTGAACTTCACCGGCACGATCCGCGTCGACGCGATCCTGAGCGGCGACGTGAAGAGCGCGAGCGGCGCGGCGCACTGGGAGCGCTTCACGGCGGACGCGAGCGCGGACAGCCTGCTCCTCGTCGGGCACACGCGCGGCGGGCTCGAGACCGCGATGACCTCGCACCTGCGCGTGCTCCCGGGGCAGGCCGCCGAGGGCTCGCCCCCGCCCGAGGCCGGGGAGGGCGCGTGCTGCGAGCGCACCGAGGGCGCGCGCTCCATCGCCGAGCGCTGCGACATCAGCGTCCGCGTCGCCGAGCCGCGCCGCCTCTTCCGGACGACGACGCTGCACACGTCGCGCGAAGCGCCCGCGCCGCGCGAGGCGGGCGAGGCGCTCCAGGCGGAGCTCTCGCGGCGCGCCATGGACGACGTGCTCGGCGAGCACGCGCGCGCGTGGGCAGAGCGCTGGCGCCGCGCCGACGTCGAGATCGACGGCGCTCCGAAGATCGAGCGGGCGCTCCGGTTCGCCCTGTACCACCTCATCGGCGCCGCGAACCCGGACGACCCGCGCTGCTCCATCGGCGCGCGCGCGCTCAGCGGGGAGGCGTACCGCGGCCACGTCTTCTGGGACACCGATATCTTCCTCGTCCCCTTCTACACGCACTGCTACCCCGAGGCCGCGCGCGCGCTGATGCTGTACAGGCACCGCACCCTGGCGGGCGCGCGCCGCAAGGCGAAGGCGCTCGGCTACGAGGGCGCCCTCTACGCGTGGGAGTCGGCGGACACGGGCGACGAGACGACGCCGCCGCTCGTCGTCACGCCGTTCGGCGAGGTGACCCGGGTGCTCTCCGGCGAGCAGGAGCACCACATCAGCGCCGACGTCGCCTACGCGGCGCACGCTTACGGCCGCGCGACCGGCGATCTCGACTTCGAGCGCGGCGAGGGGGCCGAGATCCTCATCGAGACCGCGCGCTTCTGGGCGAGCCGCGCCGAGATCGGGGCGGACGGCCTCGCCCACATCCGGCGGGTCATCGGGCCGGACGAGTACCACGAGGCCGTCGACGACAACGCGTTCACGAACTGGATGGCGCGGTACAACCTCCGCGCCGCCGCGGACGTCGTCCGGCGCGGCGTCGCGCGGGGCGACGTGCTCGCGCGGCTCGACCTCCGGCCCGAGGAGGTCGACCGCTTTCGCGACGTCGCGGATCGCATGGTCCTCGGGATCGACCCGCGCACGGGCCTGATCGAGCAGTTCGCGGGCTACTTCCGCCTCGAGCCGTTCTCGATCGCCGACTACGCCGTGCGCAGCGCGCCGATCGACGTGCTGCTCGGGCGCGAGCGGACGCAGGCCTGCCAGGTGGTGAAGCAGGCAGACGTCGTGCAGCTCCTCGCGCTGCTCTGGAGCGCGGTGCCCGCGGGCGCTCGGCGCGACAACTTCCTCTACTACGAGCCGCGCACCGCCCACGGGAGCTCGCTGAGCCCGGGCATGCACGCGCTCGTCGCCGCCCGGCTCGATCTCCACGCGCACGCCGAGCGCTACTTCGACCAGACCGCCGACATCGATCTTAGCAACACGATGGGCAACGCCGCGGTAGGCGTGCACATCGCCGCGATGGGCAGCCTCTGGCAGGCGGTCGCGTTCGGCGTCGCCGGCGTCACGCGGGTGCCGCGGAGCGCGCTCTCGCAGCAGCTCCCTCACGCGCCGCCCAGCGCGGGCGAGGACGAGGCGATCGCCATCGAGCCGCACCTGCTTCCGGGCTGGCGGCACCTCAAGATCCCGATCTTCTGGCGAGGGCGCGCGCTCGAGATCCACGTGGAGGACGGCGCGGTGGAGGTCGCGCTCGAGGGGAGCGCGCCGCTGCCGATCGGCCAGCTGGACGCGGGCGCGCCCGCCTCGGCCGTGCTGGCCGAGCCGGGGCGCCGCTATGCCACGCGGCGGATCGGCGGCCGGTTCCAGCCATGGGAGGAGGTCACGACATGCTGAGCGCTGTGCGCGATGGGTCTCTCGGCGAACGCGGGGCGCTGTCCGGGCCGGCCGCCGAGGCCGAGCCGTTGATCGGGGCGCGCGAGGGGGGCGACGAGGCCTCGCCGGAGAGCGGCGCGCGGAGCAGGAACGTGCTCGTCGCGCTCCACGGCCGCCGCGCCCACCTCGACGCCCTCGGGCTCGGGCGGATCATCGCCGGCGCGTTCCAGGCGCCGCTGCACGGGCTCCTCGTCTGCTTCGAGCCGATTGACGCGAGCGAGGTGCCCGCCCACCTCGGGGTCGCCCCGGAGGCGCTGCAGGGCGTGGTGCTGCAGGTCGCGGCGAGCGAGGATCCGCCGGGCGCGCTCGCGTTGGCGGCGAGGGGCCACGGGGCCTCGATCGTGGTGGTGGCCTCCGAGCCGGAGGAGCTCCTGGACGAGCGCCTGGGCGTCGGCCGGCTCGCCGCGCGCGCGCTGGAGGCCGCCGCCTACGGGGTCGTCGTCATCGGCCCGGCGACCCGGTCGTCGTCGCGGCTGGAGCGCATCCTCCTGCCGCTCGACGGGACCCCCAGCACGGCCGCCGCCATCGCCCCCGCCGGAGAGCTCGCCCGCAGGCTCGGCGCCGAGCTCGACATCGTGATGGTCGGCTGCGCCTCGCCGCGGAAGGAGGCCGACGACGACGCACCGCCCGTCTCGGCGCCGGCGCCCTCCGAGCCGGGCGCGATGGTGGCGCCGCTGTACGTCGACCAGCCCCACCATGAGTGGCCCGCGTTCACCGAGGAGTTCCTGGGCCGGTTCCTGAGCGCGATCGGCCACTGCCCCCACGACGTCGCCACGCGGTTCTTCCTCGGCAAGGGCGAGCCGGCGGCCGAGATCCTGCGGTTCGCCGGCCAGCTGGCGAGCGATCTCGTGGTGCTGGTCTGGCACGGGCAGCTCGAGGATCACCACGGCGGCGTCTTCCGCGACGTGCTCTGCGGCGCCCCCTGCCCGGTGATGGTCCTGCGGCGATAGAGCGCGCTCCCCGCGCGCGCTCCGGCGCGCTCGCCGGCGCGGATCGGCGCGCCGGCGCCCCGCCGGTCGGGCGCCACGCCAACGAGCGGCGAAAGGCGCTATCGTGCGCCGCCATGGTCTCCCGGAAGCTGCCCGCCAGCGAGTGCCGCAAGATCGTCGAGCCCCAGAGCTTCCGCTTCTCCTCGACGGAGGAGGTCGCGCCGCTGTCTGCAGGCATCGGCTCGCAGGAGCGCGCCCTCGCCGCGCTCGCCTTCGGTCTCGACATCCGCCAGCCCCGCTTCCACGTCGTCGTCGTCGGCGCGCCGGGCACGGGCCGCACGTTCTGCGCCCGCGCCGTCGCGAAGCGCATCGCCGCGAGCCGCCCCACGCCCGACGACATCCTCCTCTTGCCGAACCCCCACCGCCCGAGCGAGCCGACGGTCCTGTCGCTCCCCCCGGGCGAGGGGCGCCCCTTCGTCGAGGCGATGGAGGAGCTCCACGAGAAGCTCGTCGACGCCCTGCGCGGCGCGACCGAGGGCGAGCGCTTCAAGCAGGCGCGCGGCAAGATCCAGCGCCGGGTCAACGCGGAGGAGCGGCGGCTCGAGGAGCAGCTCAAGTCCGCGGCGCGCGAGCTCGGCCTCGACCTCGTCCGCGGCGACGACGAGGTGCAGATCACCTCGATCCAGGACGCCTCGACCTCGCCGGACAGCGAGGCCCTGCTCACCATCGCCGGCTCCATCGAGGAGTTCGAGATGCGGCTCGCCACGGTGCAGGACGAGGCCGACGTCGAGCTGCGCGGCGTCGTGAAGCAGCTGCTCAGCGACGGCGTGAAGGGCTGTTTCCAGCCGGTGCGCGCGCGCTTCGAGGGGCGCGACGACATCAGCGCCTTCCTCGCGGACGTCGAGACGGTCGTGTCGAAGGAGTTCCGCCTGCTCGTCGACGAGGCGCGCGGCGAGGAGGGCGGCGGCACCCTGCCGCGCGGCGTGGTCGTCCCGACGCTGCTCACCGAGCACACGCCCGACTCCGGCGCCCCCGTCGTGGAGGTCCCCTACCCCACGCTGAGCGCCCTCTTCGGCCGCACCCACGCGCCGCCCGACTCCGGCTTCCCGCCGGAGCCTGGCTTCGCCGTCGCGGGCGCGCTCCACGAGGCGGCCGGCGGCTTCCTCATCCTGCCCGCGGGCGCGCTCCTCAAGAACGAGGCGCTCTACGAGCAGCTCAAGGCCTGCCTCCTCGCCGGCAAGTTCATCGTGCCCGAGCACAACCCGTCGTACTTCCGCGGCACCTCGGAGGAGCTGCTCTTCCCGCCGATCCCGATCGACGTGAAGGTCGTCCTCGTCACGAACCCGCAGCTCTACCAGGACCTGCACGACGCCGATCCCGAGTTCTCGCAGCTCTTCAAGGTGCAGGCGCGCTTCGAGACGACGATCTCGCTCGACCAGGCGCTGCTCACCTACCCCGTGTTCCTCGCCGGCTTCGCGCACGATCGCGGCCTGCCGCCGATCACGGCCGACGGCGTGACCGCGCTCCTCTTCCACGGCGGCCGGCTCGCGGAGAGCCAGACCAAGGTGAGCGCGCAGCTCGGGATCATCGCCGAGGTCGCGACCGAGGCCGGCTACCGGGCCCAGCGCCGCGGCCGCAAGGTCATCGACGGCCCCGAGGTCAACGAGGCGCTCGAGTCGGCCCGCCGCCGCGGCAGCCATTTCCGCGACCACGTGCACGAGATGCTCTCCGACGGGACGATCCGCATCGACGTGACCGGCCGGCGCGTCGGGCAGGTCAACGCGATCTCGGTCCTGTCGGACGGCCCGCAGACGTTCGGCCGCCCCTGCCGGGTGACGGCGGTCGTCTACCCGGGCCGCGAGGGCCCGGTGAACATCGCGCGCGAGGTCGAGATGTCCGGCCCGCTCCACAGCAAGGGCGTGCTCGTCCTCACGGGCTTCCTCGCGGACCGGTTCGCCCAGCGCCGCCCGCTGTCGTTCGGGGCCTCGCTCGTCTTCGAGCAGACCTACGAGCCGATCGAGGGCGACAGCGCCTCGTCGAGCGAGCTGTACGCGCTCCTGTCGGCGCTCTCCGGCGTCCCGATCCTGCAGGAGCTCGCCGCGACGGGCAGCATCGACCAGCAGGGGAGCATCCAGCCCGTCGGCGGCATCAACGAGAAGATCGAGGCCTTCTTCGATCTGTGCGCCGCCAAGGGCCTGACGGGCGAGCAGGGCGTGCTGATCCCGAGCGCCAACCGCGACGCGCTCATGCTGCGGGGCGACGTCATCACGGCGATCGAGGCCGGCCGCTTCCACGTGTTCGAGGTGAGCTCGGTCGAGGAGGGCATCGAGATCATCACCGGCGTCCCGGCGGGCGTCGCCGACGCGGAAGGGAGGTATCCGGAGGGGACCGTATTCCACGCGGCGGACCAGCGGCTCGAGCGCTTCCACCAGGCGATCGCCGACACGATGAGAGGGGGGCCGAGCGCGGATCCCCGGAGCATGCTCCGGGGTCGCTGAGGAGGCCCCCATGCTGGCGTCGTCGCAGCGCTTCGAGCCGGCCGCGGTCCGCCCCGACCAGGTCGCGCGCGCCGCCGGTCCGCCCGATGAGCCCGCCGGATGATCGGGCTCATCGACGAGAAGTGACGGACTCTCGCTCTCCGGGCCGTCTCTCGCCGACCCCCGCAGCTCAGCGCTTCACCCGAGGCTCCGGAGAGGCGGTGAGCTCCGCCTCGCGCCGCGCACTCGTCGAGGCGCGCGCAGCGCCGTGGAGCCGCGATTCTCCAGAAGGCATCGAGTCGGCCGACTGGGCACCAAATTCAGCCGACTGGGCGACTGTCAATCGCCATTTGCCTGATTCACCGTACAGAAACGCCCGTATGCTGCTTGTGGGCAGCCCAGCCCGCCCGGACGATCGGGTGGGCTCGTGGCTGGGATTCCGGTGGACCGTGGGGGGTGCAACGTTGCGAGCGGTTGGCGTCTGGTAGAAAAAGGATGCTGTACGCAAAATGCATCGGGCCAGGTAGGCTTCTCACGACGGCCGGGGGAGAAGGCATGCCAACCTGCACGGGTGGCCAATGAGGGTGGGGGCGCCGCGGGGGGGCATCGGCGGGTGCAGCGCCGGTTCAGCCACGACCGTGCGGTCCGCCGTGGCGGCTGCCCTCGCTGACCGGAGCCTGCCTGGGAGGCTCCCATGATCCACCCGTCGGACAACCCGCCTCATCGCATCCTCATCGTGGACGACAGCCCCACGTACCTGCACCAGGTCGCGGCGGCGATGCGCGACGAGGGCTACGTCGCGGTGCTCGCCCACTCGGGGGAGGAGGCGCTCGCGCGGCTCACGGCGGCGCGCGTCGACGGGATCCTGCTCGACATGGTGATGCCGGGGCTGTCGGGTCCGGCCACGTGCCTCCGCATCAAGGCGAACGCCGCGTGGCGGTCGATCCCGCTCCTCATGCTCACCGGCCGGGACGACCACAAGGCGATCCTCGACGCCCTCTCGGCCGGCGCCGACGACTTCGTCACGAAGACGGGCGAGCTCACCGTGCTCAAGGCGCGCCTGCGCGCGCAGCTGCGCCGCAAGCACTACGAGGACGAGAACCGCAGGATGCGCGAGCTCCTCCTGCGCCGGGAGATGGAGGCGGCCGAGGCGCGCGCCGACCGGCGCCTCAAGCAGAGCGAGGAGCGGTTCCGCCTCATCGTCGAGGGCGTGCAGGACTACGCCATCTTCATGCTCGATCCCGCGGGCCGCATCGCCAGCTGGAACCCGGGCGCCGAGCGGATCAACGGCTACCGCGAGGACGAGATCCTCGGCCGTCACTGCTCGGTCCTCTTCCCGCCGGAGGACATCGAGCTCGGCAGGCCCGCCGCGGAGCTCGAGTGCACGGTGGAGACCGGCCGCTCGGTCCAGGAGGGCTACCGCGTCCGCAAGGACGGCACGCGCTACTGGGCGAACGAGGTGATCAGCGTCCTCTTCGACGAGGCCGGGCGCCTGCGCGGCTTCGCGAAGGTCACCCGCGACGTGACCGAGCGCCGCCGGGTCCACGAGGCGCAGCGCATCCTCGTCTCGGCCGGGCAGATCCTCGGCGAGTCGCTGGACTTCGAGGAGACGTTGCGGCGCGTGGTCCGCGTCGCGCTCCCTGATTTCGCCCAGATCTGCGTGCTCCTCCTGCAGGACGAGTCCGGCGCGCTCGAGCGGCAGGTGACCGCCCACGCGGATCAATCGATGGCGGCGGCGACCGAGCTCCTCGGCAAGCTCACGGCCGACTCCGCCGGGCGCGGGATCGGCAAGGTCCTGCGCACGGCGCAGCCGGAGCTCATCCCCCGGGTGACCGACTCGTTCGTCCGCGCGATCTCCTTCGATCAGGCGCACTACGAGGCGCTGCGCTCGCTCTCCCTCGCCTCGCACCTCGCGGTCCCGCTGACCGCGCGCGGCCGGACGCTGGGCACGCTCTCGTTCGCCTCGACCCACCGGCGCTACGACGCCGTCGATCTCGATCTCGCGCAGGATCTCGCGCGGCGCGCGGCCCTGGCCGTCGACAACGCCCGGCTCTACCGCGAGGCGAAGCTCGCCGTGCGCGCGCGCGACGAGTTTCTCACGATCGCCTCCCACGAGCTCCGCACGCCGCTCACGCCCATGCAGCTGCAGGTCGACGGCCTGCTGCGCGCCGGCAAGCGCGGCGATCTCACGGCCGAGCGCGCGACGCCGCGGCTCGAGATGATCAAGCGGCAGGTCGAGCGGCTCGCCCGGCTCATCACGAACCTGCTCGACATCTCGCGCATCTCCGCGGGCCGCCTGCAGATCGAGCTCGAGGACGTCGATCTGGCGGCCACGGTGAACGACGTGCTGGATCGGTTCCGCGACGAGCTCTCCGCGGCGGGCTGCCCGGTCGACCTGTCGGCCTCCGCCTCGATCGTCGGCCGGTGGGACCGCCTGCGCCTCGATCAGATCGTCACGAACCTCCTCTCGAACGCCATCAAGTACGGCGCCGGCAAGCCCATCGACGTCGCGGTCCGGGACCTCGGGGATCGCGCCCGCCTGGTGGTGCGGGATCGCGGCATCGGCATCGCGCCGGACCAGCAGGCCCGCATCTTCGAGCGCTTCGAGCGCGCCGTCTCCAGCGAGAACTACAGCGGCTTCGGCATGGGGCTGTGGATCGTGCGGCAGATCGCCGACGCGCTCGGGGCGACGATCGAGGTCGACAGCCGCCCGGGCGACGGGGCGACGTTCACCGTCGACCTGCCGAAGACGCTCGCCTGACGCGCCCGCGCCGCGCGCGCTACAGCACCCGCCGCACCCGGCGGCGCTGCTCGATCATGTGCTGCGTGATCTGCTGCCGGCCCTCGGCGCGCTCGACCAGCGTCCACACGTTGTCGCCGCGCTCCCTGCCCGCGCAGTCGAGGAGCGCGTCGGCCGCCTGCTCGGCGGGGATGAGCCCGTCGTGCCGCCCCGGCAGCTCCACCACGGCGACGCGCGTGCAGAGCCCGCCCATCGTCGCGAGCATCCGGCGCACGACCTCGCGGAAGATCGCCTCGTCGAACGCGTCGCGCCGGCCGGCGCCGAACAGGACGAGCTTGTCGAAGGCCATGCGCGGCTTGCACGGGATCATCACGACCTCGCCGAGCTCGCAGGTGATCAGGCCCTGCCGCCTCAGCTCCGAGAGCCGGCCGCCGAGCCGCCAGTCGCAGAGGCCGGCCACGCCGTGGGCGGGCAGCGCGTCGCTGAAGGGGGCGCACGCGAGCACCTCGGAGTCGAGCTCGTCGAGGCTCTGCAGGTCGGGGGAGATGAACCGGAGCTCCACGGGATCAGACGCTGATGGCGCCCTTGCGGAAGTCGCTCTTCGCGATCTTCACGTTGACGCACGCGGGCCTGCCGCACCGGAACGCCTCGTCCAGCGCGGGCCCGAGCTCCTCGACGCGCTCGACCCAGGCCCCGAAGCCGCCGAGCGCCTCCACCACGCGGTCGTACCGGGTGAGGTCGAGCGACGTCGCGGGCGCGCGGCCCTCGCCGTAGATCTCGACCTGCCCGCGCCGGATCTGCGTCCAGGCCGCGTCGTTCCCGATCACGCTCACGACGGGGATCCCCTGGCGCACCATCGCCTCGAACTCGAGCGCGTGGAACCCGAACGAGCCGTCGCCGTACACGAGCACCACGTTGGCCTCGGGCCGCGCGAGCTTGGCCGCCATCGCGTAGCCCGGTCCGACGCCGAGGGTCCCGAGCGGGCCTGGGTCCATCCAGAGCTGCGGCCACTCGAGCTTCAGCACGTTCGCGGCCGTGGCGACGAAGTCGCCGCCGTCGCCGATGACGATGTCGTGCTTGCCGAGCCGCTTGCCGATCTCCGCGCAGACGCGCAGCGGGTTCGGCGGATCGCCGTCGCTCGCGATCTCGGCCAGCATCTTCGCGCGCGACCGCTCCTCGGCCTCGCGCACGGCCGAGAGCCACGGCTCGGCCGACTTCTCGGTCACCTCCGCGAGCAGCTGCTCCAGCACGACGCCGCTGTCCCCGTCGATCCCGAGGTCCACGCGGCGGTTCCTGCCGAGCTCGCTGCCGTCGAGATCGATCTGGACGACCTTCGCGGCCGGGCCGATCGCGCGGCCGTACTCGAGCCGGAAGTCGAAGGGCGTGCCGAGCACCACGCAGAGATCGGTCTGCGAGAGCGCGAAGCGGCGCGAGCGGCTCATCAGCCCCGGGTGGGCGTGGGGCAGCGCGCCGCGGGCCATGCCGTTCAGGTAGAAGGGCGCCTTCACGGCGTCGGCGAAGCGGCGCAGCGCGTCCCGCCGCGGCGACCAGCGGAGCTGGCTCCCGACGATGAACATGGGCCGCTCGGCCTCCCTCAGCAGGGTCGCGGCGCGCGCGACGGCGGCCGGGTCGCCGCCGGGGCGGGCCGGGGCCATGGGCGCGGTGGCCGGCGCCTCGTCGCCTGCGAAGCCCATCAGGAGGTCGAGCGGCATCTCGAGGAAGACCGGGCCTGGCACGTTCGCCTGGGCGACGCGGAAGGCCGAGTCCACGTACTCCTGGATGCGGTCGGTCGAGGGGACGGCGGCGCTCCACTTCGAGATGGGGCGCATCAGCTCGACGTGGTTCATGTCCTGCAGCGAGCCCATGTCGGCGAGGGCGCGCGGGCCGGCGCCGCCGATCACCACCATCGGGATCCCCGCGCGCTGCGCGTTGGCGACGGCCGTCACCACGTCCGTGACGCCCGGTCCCGCGGTGACCGCGCACACCCCTGGCCTCCCGGTGACCCGCGCGTACCCGTCGGCGGCGTGGCCGGCCGTCTGCTCGTGCCGCACGTCGACGACGCGGATGCCGTCGTCCAGGCACCCGTCATAGATCGCCTGGATGTGTCCGCCGCACAGGGTGAAGAGGTGGGTCACCCCGTGTCTCGCGAGCGCCTTCGAGACGAGCTTGCCGCCGTGCACCTGCGCCATGGGGCCGGCATATACCATGTGCGCCCCAGCGTCCTCCCGGCGAGCGGGCCGTTCTCGAGCCGCCGCGCTGCCGCCGGCGCCGCGCGCCGGGCAAGCCGCCTCACCGGCCGGGGCGCTCGCCTTCCCGGGACCGACCCCGGCGGCTTCCCGGGACCGACCCCGGCGGCTTCCCGGGACCGACCCCGGCGGCTTCCCGGGACCGACCCCGGCGGCCGCGCGCGCGGCGCCGCTGCGCTCGGAGCTCCACCCCACGACGGCGCCGGCGGGTCGTGCCCGCCGCGGGGGTGCCGCCTCTGAACCGCCACGAGCGGAGGATGAGGAGAAGGCTCGGTGTTCTTCCCAACCTCTCGATCTCCTTCGAGCGTGCTCCGGGGCCAGCGCACCACGCTCTCGGCGCGCGCGCCGCCTCCCCGGCCCGCATAGCCACGCTGTCGGCGGACCTGGGCGTCCATGCCGCCCCCGGGGAATACCCCGCTTGCAGCGGACAGTGCTGTAAAAATCCAGCAACGCTACAGGATCGACTCCGCCCCTGCCTGCGAGATTGTCGTCCACCCGGCGCGACCGGCGCCATGATGTCCGCTGCCAGGCGCTGTTCTCTCCGGGCGATGAAATGATATAGTTGGCCTCTTATTGCAGCTGCCAGCTCGACACCGCCATCTCTCTCGACCTCTCCCCGTCGCCCCTGCCCCGCAGCCGCCGGCCTGGGGACGGCTCCGGACGTTTCGGACGAGGATTGCTCCCACGGCGCGCCACCGCCGCCCGCGCTCCCCGCAACCTGGTGGAAACATTCGGGCGTGGACCGGACCCACACGCGAGCATCTGTGAGCAAGTTAACCGGTTCAGTCACCGGGAGCTCAGCGAGCACATGGTGGTTGGTGAGAAGGAGCATGTCCTGCTGGCTGCCCCGAGCGCGGCGCGCGGTCGAGAGCTCGGGGCGCTCGACGAGGGCGGCGGGCCGTGGCGGCGGGGAGGCGACCCGGGAACATGGCCGCGCTGGCGCGGCGCGCGCGCCGCATCGCGACGACACGCGATCTCCTTTACGTATGCGCGCCAACTTCCTTGAGGTGCGGCAACCTCGGCGGGCTCGAGGCGCCGTCGCGCCACGACGACCGTTTCGCCGGCGTGACGGGTGAACGCAAGCCATCCTGTACGACGCTCTCGTGGACGCTGGCTTCACATCCTACGTCCCGAGCGGCGTCTACTACGTGCACGCCGACTTCATCCGTCCGGGTGTGCCTCAGCCACCGGGATGGACTCCGTCCTCGGTACATCATTTCATCGACGCGCGATCGGTCAGGGCATCACTCGCTGAAGATGGGCCAACTTTCTCGACGAATTTGCGCACCCGGCCGCGTGGGCAGCCGTGCGCAGGGTCCTTCCTTCTCGCAGCGTTCATTTCAAATATCCTGCTCTCACAGAACGTTATCCAATACACCAAACGAACGCGTGACTGCTTACATGAGCTGGCGACCTTGTTGTTTTCTATTTCGGGAAAGCTCTGTATCGGTTATGCGGGATAAGAGGACGCGCAATAGCGCTTCGCTGGAGTAGCATCTTCCTATGTCGGAGCCCCCTAGTAGCAGCAGTCAGTTGATCCGGATTCCCATCGTACTGGCGCTCGACTGCAGCCCCGGTTTCCTGGTCCGTTGCCGCAGGGTTGCGGCGCGCGCTCGTTTCCTTGTCCGCTCCTGCGAGGCGGCGTCGGCCTGGGGGATCGCGGTCCGCCTCCGCCCGCTGGCGATCGTCCTGCCGAGCCACCTGCACGACCGCGCGCCGCGGACGTTCGAGCTGCTCGCGGAGGACGCGGGAGCGCGCCTCGTCGTCGTGGAGTCCGAGCAGCTGCCCGCGGGCGAGCTGGAGGGGCACATCACCCACGCGATCGGCGAGGCGACGCGCGCCCGAGGCGCGTAGCCGGGCAGCAGCCGCCGCACGACTCGACAGCCGCCGCACGACTCGACAGCCGCCGCACGACTCGACAGCCGAGGGCCTCAGTCCGTGCGGACCCCCGCGGTGAAGTGGAAGCCCCAGGTGTGGTCGAGCGGCGGGCCGAGCTCCTCGTCGAAGGGAAGCAGCAGGCCCGCTCGGACGAACGCGGCCTTGCGCTCCATCGCGAGGAACGGCTCGAGGGCGAGGACGTAGAGATTGCGCGCGACGGCGTGCCGGATGTCCACGTTGTCGAACGTGACAAGCGCCATGCCCTGCACGCGCACGCCGCCGCCGATCCCATGGCCGATCTGGAGCTCGGCGGCGTGCTGGATGGCGACCTCGTACTCGTCGTTGCGGCCGAGCGGGATGTAGAGCACCGGCTCGATCTGGGCGCGCGCGATCAGCGGGCCGACGTGGGCCTCGGCGCCGAGGCGCGCGTGGATCGGGAGGATGCTCGGGAAGTATTCGTGGAGGTCCCAGTAGGCCCGGCTCGCGCCGACCGGCTCGTAGCTGTCGTGGTCGTGGGTCTGGCCCGAGAGCGTCGCCAGCCCGACGGCGCCGCCCACCGTGAGCCAGAGCGTCCGGCCGACGCGACCGACGTGGTGGGCACCGAGCATCACGTTGCCGAGCACGGCGTCGGTCCGCTCATCCATTGCGAGCCCGAAGGGGACGCGGACGTCGAGGAACGTGTGCTCGGCGAACGGCACGCGGGCAAAGAGGGCGATCGCGAGCCCGGAGACGTCGCTGTCGCCGCCGGTGAACGACGAGGTCTCCACGCCGATCGCCCCGCGCCGGCCGCGCGGGACGCTCCCCCCGTCAAGCGCGCGGGCGGGGTCCGGCGCGGGAGCGGGCGGCGGCCCCAGCTCGGAGTTTGAGAGGGACGTGGACCAGGTCTCCGTGCCGCGCTTCAGGGTTACCGCGGGCTCGGCCGGCGCCTCGGCGGGCGGCTCGGCGCCCGCGGGCAGCTCGGCGCCCGCAGGCAGCTCGGCGCCCGCGGGCAGCTCGGCAGCTCCCGGCGCGGGCAGTGATCCCTCCGGCCCAGGTGCGGCCGCTGCCGGCGCCCCGGGCGCTGCCGGCACAGGGCTCGCGGGCGGCTGCGGCGCGCCGGGCACCAGGACGGGCGGCTGCGGCGCGCCGGATGCTGGCTGCGGCGCGCCAGGCGCCGGCTGCGGCGCGCCGGATGCTGCGCCAGACGCCGGCTGCGGCGCGCCAGGCGTCGGCTGCGGCGCGCCAGGCGCTGGAGGCGTCCCCGCTCGCGCGGAAGGACTCGGCGGCGCTCCCGCCGGCGCCGAGGAGGTGGGCGCCGGGCGCGTCGCCGGGCGAGGCGTCGCGGGCTGCGCGACGGTCGGCGCGGCCGCGAGCGTCGCCGCCGCCAGCCAGGAAAGCGAGGACAAGACCAGGATTCGACGTTGCATCGTGTCTCCTTGGAGCGCGCATCCTATCGTCTCGGAAGGCGCGCGCGGTCGGCTCCGACGAGCACCGCGCGCACGAAGCGCGGCCGCGCCCGGGCAGCCCGCCGCGGCGTCGAACCCGGGCGATGCCTCGAGAACGAGGCGAGCACCGCGCGCACGCCGCCGTGGAGCGGCGGCCCGAGACGCGGCTCCACACGGCGGCGTGCGCGCGGCGCTACAGCAGCGCCGAGAGCGCCGCCGCGAGCCGCTCGTACTGCGGCCTGTCGTTGTAGATCTGCGCCGAGATCCGGAGGAACCGCCGCGGGGACGCGGGCCAGGCGAACACCGGCACCTCGATCCCCCACCGCTCGAGGAGCGCGTCCTGGAGCGGGTCGAGGCGCAGCGGCGACGACGGCGCGTCGGGGAGCGGCACCGTCGCGAGCGCGCCGATCATCGCGTCGGGGCTCGGCGGCGGGCAGCCGAGCGCCCCGCAGAGCAGGTCGCGCGCGGCGAGCGCCGTCGCCCGGTTGTGCGCCCGGAGCGCGGGCCAGCCGCCGGGCAGGAGCGCTCCCATCGCGCGGATCGCGTCCGCGATGCAGAGGGCCGCGCTCGGATCCCAGGTGCCCGTCCAGTCGAACTCGAGCAGGAAGCGCGACCGGTCAGCGCGCGGCGAGTTGGCGCCGTGGCTGATGCAGAGCGGGCGAACCGAGCCCTGCCTGTCCCGCCGCACGTGGAGGAACGCCGCGCCCTTCGGCGCGCAGATCCATTTGTGGCAGTTGCCTGTGTAATAGGCCGCCCCGAGGGCGCGGAGGTCGAGCGGCAGCATGCCGGGCGCGTGCGCCCCGTCGACGAGGACGTCCACGCCGCGGCCAGCGAGCTCGGCGGACAGCGCGGCGACCGGGAACACGAGCCCGGTCGGGCTCGTCACGTGGTCGACCAGGACGAGCCGCGTCCGCGGCCCCACCCGCGCGAGCACCGCCTCGACCACCCGCTCGGGCGCCACGATCGGGAACGGCACCGGCGCCACAACGACGCGCGCCCCGGCGCGGGCCGCGACGGCCTCGATCGCATTGCGGCAGGCGTTGTACCCGTGATCGGTGACGCAGAGCTCGTCGTCGGGACCGAGCGAGAGCGACCGCAGCACCGTGTTGACCCCGGCGGTCGCGCTGGGCACGAACGCGAGGTCTTCCGGGTCGGCGCCGACGAACGCGGCGAGCTCCCCTCGGGCCGCGTCGAGCAGCGGCTCGAGCTCGCGGAGAAAGAAGCGGACCGGCTCGCGCTCGAGCTGGTCGCGGTAGCGCTGCTGCGCCGCGAGCACCGGGCGCGGGCAGGCGCCGAACGAGCCATGGTTCAGGAAGGTGACGGCCGGGTCGAGCGGCCAGAGCTCACGCACGGCGCCGGCGCGCGACTCCGGGAAGGCGTTGGGGTTCATGGGGGGTCGAGTGCCCAGGGAGGTGAGATGTCGGACGGCCCGGGACAATGTCGCGCGCGACCCCCCGTGTCGAGGGCCCACGCGAGGTGTATCAATGTGGATCCATGGTGTACTTATCAATCAACGTTGATTGGCTCATCAACCGTGATCGTCTGCCAGGGTGTGCGCAGAGCTCGGTCAACCCATCCATGATGGACACCTCGACGGTCCATCATGGATGGGAGTGGACACCTCGACGGTCCATCATGGATGGGAGGGCGCAGACGGCGCTCCGATCGCCGCTCAGCGGCCCGCCCAGACCGGGGAGGCGCCGTTCATCTGGAGGGCATCCATGCGCCGCGCCGCCGGCGGGGCCGCCGCGGCCGCGCGGGCGGTCTTTCGCGCGCTCGCCACCGCCGAGGCCGCGTCGGCGGCGCGCGCCTTCTCCTTGGCCGACCGCGCGCGCGCAGCCTGCTGCCGGAGCCGATCCTCCGCCGCGGCGAGCTTCGCCTCGGCCGCGCCGAAGTCGCCCGAGCTCACGTCCTGGGCCGCGTCGAGCTGCATCATGCCCGTCTCGATCACCGCGGCGAGGGTCTGGGTCCTCTCGTTCTCGTGCGCGGCGACCAGGGCCGCGTCGCTCGTCACGTCGTAGCGGGCCACCACCTCGTGCACGCGCGGGACGTTGCCGTTCTCGGGGTCGCGGAAGTGGAGCCGCACGCTCGCGAGCGGGTGGGAGCCGTCGGCCGGCGCGGTGACCCGCACCCGCACGAGCATCTCGCGGTGCTGCCCGCCGAACATCGTGCCGAGGAGCACCCGGATCGTGTCGCCGGACCGGTCGGTGCGCTCGCTCGGGACGCCGATCAGCTCCACGCCGGGCGCCGGGACGATCTCGACGAAGGCGCCCGTCGCCGCGGTCGTCTGGAGCAGGGCGAGCTCGCGCTCGAGGACGGACGACATCTGGCGCGCCTCGGTGAGGTGGTACAGCCGGCCGCTGGAGCCGATGGCGAGCGCGTTGAGCGTGCGCTCGTCGTAGTCGGCGCCCACCCCGATCGACGTGATCTGCACCCCGTGGGCCGCGCCGCGCTGGGCGAGCGCGCCGAGGATGTCGGGGGACGAGGGCCCGATGTTCGCCTGGCCGTCCGAGATGAGCACCACGCGCCGGACGGCGTGCGTCGACGGCGCCGTGGCCGCGTGCCGCTCCGCGAGCCGGAGGCCCTCGAAGAGGTTGGTGCTGCCCTCGGGGCCGAGCGCGGCGATGGCGCGCGCCACCGCGGGGCGCGTGGCGGGGCCGAGCACGGTGGGCGCCACGCGCTCCTGCGCGGCGTCGGCGAACGACGCGAGCGAGACAACGTCGCCGTCGGGCAGCCGGTCGACGAACGCCTGCGCCGCGGCGCGGGCGTGGTCCATCTTCGCGCCTTGCATCGAGCCGGAGGCGTCGACGAGCAGCGCGATTGCGGCCGGCGCGCGCGCCCCGCGGCGGATCGCCGGGACGTCGACCCACACCCCGAGCTGCGTCTCGCGCGTCCCCGGCAGCACGAAGTCGCTCGCGCCCGCGGCGCCGATCCAGACGCCCCGGCTCGCCTCGCGGGCCCCCTCCGGCCGGGACGCCGGCGCCTCGGCCGCCGCGGGCCCGGCCGCCACCGCCGCGGTGGGCCCGGCCGCCCCCGGGGCCGCGGCGGCCGCCTGCGCGCCCTCCAGCCGCGCCTCCATGCCCGGCGCGACCCCCGCGGCCGCAGCGCTCGTCCCCGGAGGCGCCGCCGCGCCGGCCGCGCAGCCCAGAGCCGCAAATCCCATCAGCAATCCCGCGAGCATCGTCCGCATCGAGAAGCTCCTTCCGCCGCAAGCCAAGGCGCCGCCCACGGGGGACTCGCGTCCTCCGCCGCGATCTCCTCGACCCCCGCAGCGCGCGACTTCTACGGACCTGCCCGAAAAAAGATCTCAGGGAGAGCTCGCCCCGGCGCCGCCTCCGCCCGCCCTCACCCGGCCGCGAGATCCGCTGCCCGGCCTCCGGAGCCCCCTCCGAGCACACCTCATGGGTCGTCCGTGCCTGACTCCATGGCACATCTCGAGATCTCGCGAGCGCCGCGACTCCCAACGTCCCTCCGCCGATGGTCCGGGTCTTGCTCATTCACGATGACGATTGGGCGAGCGCCGGAGCGCGGCGCCCGGACACGATGCGCCGCGCCGCGCGGCGATGCCGGAGGAGGTCGATCCGATGAAACTCGCACGTAGCAAGTCTCCAGCTTTTCTCGCCGCGTTCGCGGCGATCTTCCTGGCTGTCGCGAGCCTCTTCGCTTTACCGGGCTACACGCTCACGGGCACCGGCGTCCGCGTGAAGACTGTCGGCACGGCCAGCATCGACGTCTATCGGATCAGCCACTACATGGATGAGCTCCCGGCCGCGAGGTCCACGCAGGCCGTCATCGACATGGATACGGGGAAGAAGTTCGTCTGGACGATGCTGCGCGACGTCGACCGCGAGAGCACGGTCAAGGCGCTGACGGACGCCTATGCGTTGAACGGTTATGCCGATCAGGCGAAGGTCGCGAGGTTCGTCTCGGCGTTCGAGGGCGGACTCAAGGCGGGAGCGGAGGTCACCATCGAGTACGACGCGCGCGCGAAGGCGACCACCATCAAGGTCGCCGGCGGCGGGACCGCGACGGTGGGCGGCATCGATTTCATGAAGGCCACCTGGCGGATCTGGTTTGGCAAGATCGACCAGCCGAAGCTGAGCGAGGAGCTCATCGCCAAGCTCCCTTGAGGCCGGAGGCCTCCTCAGTCCGACGGCTTGTCGCGCACCACGAGCACCGACCGGCTCGTGTGGTTCACGACCTTCGCCGCCGTCGTCCCGAGCACCTTGTCGATGCCCGAGTAGCCGTGCGACCCGATCACGATGAGGTCCGCGTTCTCCTCGTCGGCCGTCCGGCAGATGACCTCCCAGGCGACGCCGACGTGGACCACGATCTTCGCGAGGAGCTCGGGCGGCACGTCGCGCGCGAGCTGCGCGAGCTCCTCCCGGTCGCCCCGCTCCAGGATCTCGGGGACGCGCGTCGGCGACTCGTTCAGCGCCTCGGCTGGGAGGGTGTGGTGCAGCCCGATGCCGCGGACGAGCACGAGTTTGCCGCCGAGCTTCTGCGCGAGATCGACGCCCTCGGCGAGGATGAGCGGCGCCCTGGGAGAGCTGTCCAGTGCAACGAGGAGGGTCCGGGGGTGCTTGAGGCTCATGGCGTCCGCCTTTCGTGCGGTGGCGTTCCCGGATCTCTTTAGCCGACTCCGCGCCGGGCGCGCAGCACGTCCCGCGCAGGCGGCGCCCGCGCAGGCGCGCCGCCCCGGCCGCCCGCGCGCAGCGCGCCGCCCAGAGCGTCCGGCGCGGATCAGGCGCGGATCGTCACGCCGTGGCTGCGGTCGTCCGTGAGGATCTCGAACGCCGCGCGCCGCGCCGTCGTCAGGGTCTCGCTCCCGACCTCGCGGCCCAGGCTCTTCCGCCGCAGGGTGACGCTGCAGGCCCCGATCTTCGTGTTCAGACAGTGCTTCACGCCGCCGGGGGGGTTCCTGTAGGCGAGGCCCACGACGTCGCCGGCGCGCGCGGTGATCTGCCCCTCGACGCTCAGCCGATCGGTCTCGGTCCGGAAGCGCCAGGTGAAGTAGTCGAATGAGGCCTCGGCGCGGACCGCCTGGACCAGCGAGCTCAGCGCGATCTCCTCGCCCCGGTGCCGCAAGACCAGCGGCGTCATGCTCGGCGTCCAGAACGGCCCGACCTTGAGGCGGGCCGTGGCGACCTCGAGAAAGCTGTCCGGGTGGCTGTCGAACCCGGCGACCTGCCCCCAGGCGTAGAGGTCCGTGTGCTTCGTCCCCCAGTTGTGGTTCTGGCTGCCCACCCACCCCGAGACGTCCACGTCGCGCCCGGAGGCCCGGAGGACGCCGCTGTAGACGGCCAGCGGCGCCCCGACAAGCGCCTTCGCCTTCGGCAGCGGGGCGTCGTAGAGGGCCGCCGGGAGCAGCAGGAGCGGCTCCCCGCCGCCCTCGTACGCGAGGTCCCAGGAGATGGCGTCCTCCCCCTCGCCCGCCGCGCCGGCGAGCCTGCCGGGGCGCAGCCGGGCGCCGTCGATGTCGACCGACAGCGCGTCGCGGGCGAACGAGCAACGCCCGGCGAACGGGACCTCGCGCTTGGCGACCGCGTGGCGCCCCGACTCGCCGTCGAAGTAGATGGCCCAGAGCTCGCCCTCCGCGGCCTCGGGCCGCCCGGCCGGGCTGAAGAGCGTGTACCGGATCCAGAAGGCGAGCGGCCGCGTCGGATGGTTCGCGCGCAGGAAGAAGCTCTCGTAGAAGCCCTCCCGCTGCCCCGGCCGGTAGCGCGCGTGGTTCGCCCGCTCCCGCATCGCGCTCGCCTTCGCGCCCGCCACCTAGTGCCCCCGCTTCTGCCCGCCGCTGAGGAGATCGGCGATCACCCGCTCCAGGTCGTCGAGCGAGATCGGCTTCGCGATCTTCGCGTTGTCCACCCGCTCCACGAACGCGCGCGCGGTCGGCGTGAACGCGCCGCCCGACATGAAGGCCATCTTCGGCTGGAGCTGCGGGAACCGCTCGCCGATCTCGTCGTAGAGGGCCATCCCGCTCATCTGCGGCATCAGGAGATCGCAGACGATCGCGTCGATCCGGCCGCCGCGGTCCCGCAGGAGGTCGAGCGCCTCGTGGCCGCTCTTCGCCACGAGCACCTCGTGCCGCTCCTCGAACGCGCGGGCGAACGCGTTGAGGAGCATCGGCTCGTCGTCCACGAACAGGATCGTCCCGCGCGACGAGGCGCGCGGCGGCTCCGGCGGCGGGCGCAGCGCGGGCAGATCCGCGGGGTTGAGGCCGGTCAGCCGGATCGTGAAGATGGTGCCGATGCCGGGCTTGCTCGACACCGTCATCGTGCCCTGCTGCTCCTCGACGATGTTGCGCGACACCCAGAGCCCGATCCCCGGGCGGGCGCTCTCCTCCTTCGTCGTGAAGAACGGGTCGAAGATCCGCTCGACGACCTCGGGGGTCATGCCGCGCGCGTTGTCCTCCACCTCGACGTGGTGGACCCCGTCGTCGAAGCGCGCCGTCACGCGCACCATGTTCTCGTCGCGCGGGCGGTTCGGCATCGCCTGCGCCGCGTTGATGAACAGGTTCACGAACACCTGCGAGAGCTTGCCCGGGTAGCCGACCAGCGGGGGCATCTCGCCGTAGTGGCGCTCGATGCGGCAGAGCTGGCTGAGCTGCGGCCCCGTCATGCGCAGCGCGAGCTCGATCACGTCGACCAGATCGACCCGCTCGGGCTTGCGCTCGCTGCTGCTCGAGAAGAGGTTGAGGTCCGTCACGATGTCGCGCATCCGCTCGACGCCGGCGAGCGCCTCGTGGCAGGACCTGTCGATGAGATCGATGGCGCGAAGCAGGTCCTCGTAGGAGCCCGACGCGACGGGGCGCGCCGCCGAGACGAGCTTGTGCGCCCCGCTCCGGATCTGCTCCAGGTTCGCCATCACCCACGCCATGGGGTTGTTGAGCTCGTGCGCGACGCTCGCCGCGACCTGGCCGATCGAGGCGAGCTTCTCGCTGTGGAGGATCTGCGCGCGGCGCGCGACCTCCTCGGTGACGTCGCGCATGAGCGCGAGCGAGGCGTCCTCGCCGTAGAGCCGCGTGATCCGGACCGTCATCACCTTGGTCAGCCCGGCGCGCGTCGCGCAGCGGATGGCGGCCTCCCGGGGCGCCTCGGACCGGGACGCGGACATCACGAGGGCGCGCAGCGCCGGCACGTCCGCCGCGACCGCGAGCGCGGTGATCGGCCGGCCGATCCACGCCTGCCGCGAGTGCCCGAAGAGCACCTCGAACCGCACGTTCAGCCGCGTCAGCATCCCCTCCTGGTCGATCGTCGCGAGGACGTCGGACGAGAGCTCGACGATCTCGCGGTAGCGCTCCTCGGAGGCGAACAGCGAGCGCTGGGCGTACGCCTCGGCGAAGCGGTGCTCGAACTGGAGCAGCAGCGCGTCCACGGCGCGGAGCACGTCGATGGAAGACGTGCCGTCCGCGTCGTCGTGCGTCGTGTCGAGGACGCCCGCGACCGCGGTGCGGAACTCGGAGGCGGCGATCAGCGGACCGCTGATGGAGTACCCGGTCGCGTAGCGCTGCTCGACGAGGTGCGTGATGAACTCGTCGAGCAGGGTCTCGCTGCCGTCCTCGAGGATCCTGGTGAAGGCGGCGAGCCAGGAGCGCACGTTCTCCGTCACCTCGCCCACGGGCCGGTCGGTGTACCGGCCGCGCTCCGGCGGCAGCGCCAGCACGTTCTCGATCCAGTCGTCGATCAGCTCGTCCTTGTGCCGCTTGCAGAGCTCGAGCAGCCGCCGGCGCGCGAGCGCCATGGACGTCTCCGCGTGGCTCGGCGGCGCGTGGACCTGCGAGCGGCGCTCGCCCTCGCCCCTCGACTCCGGGACCTGCGAGCGGCGCTCACCCCTCGACTCCGGGACCTGCGAGCGGCGCTCGCCCCTCGACTCCGGGACCTGCGAGCGGCGCTCGCCCTCGCCCCCGTCGCGCGCGCCCCTCGACTCCGGGAGCTCGCGCTTGGCCTCCTCGTCCGCTGCCATCGCTGCTACCTGCCGCGGAGGACCTCGCAGCCCATGAACGCCCGGAGCGGCTCCGGCACGACCACCGTCCCGTCCGCCTGCTGGTACTGCTCGAGGATCGCGATCACCGTCCGCCCCACGGCGAGCGCCGACCCGTTCATCGTGTGCACCAGCCGCGGCTTCGCCTTCGGCTCCGGCCGGTAGCGGATCTGGGCGCGGCGCGCCTGGAAATCGCCGAAGTTCGAGCAGCTCGAGATCTCGCGGTAGCCCCCCTGGCCGGGCAGCCACACCTCCAGGTCGTACGTCTTCTGCGCGCCGAAGCCGAGATCGCCGGCGCAGAGCGCGGAGACGCGGTAGTGGAGGCCGAGGCGCTTCAGCACCTCCTCGGCGTGCGAGGTGAGCAGCTCGTGCTGGCGGGGCGAGTCGTCCGGCGCCGAGAACCGCACGAGCTCGACCTTGTCGAACTGGTGCTGCCGGATGAGCCCCCGCACGTCGCGCCCGTGGCTGCCCGCCTCGCTGCGGAAGCACGGCGTGTACGCCGCGTAGGCGATCGGCAGCGACGCGCCGTCGAGGATCTCGTCCGCGTGGAGGTTCGTGACCGGGACCTCCGCCGTCGGGATGAGGTAGAGGTCGTACGCCCGCTCCGGGTCGCTCTTCTGCGTCTTGAACAGGTCCTCGGCGAACTTGGGCAGCTGGCCCGTGCCGAACAGGGCCGAGTCCTTGACCAGGAACGGCGGCAGCACCTCGAGATAGCCCTGTTCGCGCGTGTGCAGGTCGAGCATGAACGAGATGAGCGCCCGCTCGAGGCGGGCGGCCGCGCCCATCAGCACCGTGAACCGCGCGCCCGAGAGCTTCGCCGCGCGCTCGAAGTCGAGGATGCCGAGGGCCGTGCCGATGTCCCAGTGGGACTTCGGCGTGAACGAGAAGCTCGGCTTCTCGCCCCACGTCCTGACGACCACGTTGTCCTGCTCTCCGGCGCCGTCGGGCACCGACGGATCCGGCAGGTTGGGGACGCCGGAGAGCAGCTCGGTCATCCCCTTCTCGAGCTCGGAGACGACCTGCTCGGCCTCCTTGATCCTCGCGGACAGGCCCTTCAGCTCGTCGCGCTTCTGCGCGAACTCCGGCGACTTCTTGTCGAGGCGCGCCATCGCGTCGTTCGCCGCGTTGCGCTCCGCCTGCCACCGCTCGAGCTCCTGGACCTTCGACCGGCGCGTGCTGACCGTGGAGGCGAAGTCGTCTCCGAGGGTGGCGGCGGCGGCGGGCGAGCGACGAGCAAGCGCCGCGCGCACCTCACCGAGGTGATCTGCGACGTAGCGGGGATCGAGCATGCCCCAGGGTCTAGCCGAAGCCTGCACGCGCGTCAGCAGCCGCGACGCGCCGCTCCGCATTCGGGAGGGGGTCCGCTCCCCGCCGGACCGGGTGGGCGGGGAGCGGCGTGTGAGGCGGCGCTAGGCCGTGGCGCCCAGGCTGCGCAGCACGAACTGGAGGATGCCGCCGTGCTGGTAGTAGTCGACCTCGTTCGGCGTATCGATGCGCGCGGTGACGGTGAACGTCGTCGTCTTCCCGCCTTCCCCGATCGCGACGACGCTGAGCTTCTTGCCCGGCGTGAGGTTGTCCGAGATGCCGTCGATCTTGAACACCTCGCGCCCGGTGAGCCCGAGCGTCCCCGCGTCCTCGCCCGGCGCGAACTCGAGCGGGAGCACGCCCATGCCGACCAGGTTCGACCGGTGGATGCGCTCGAAGCTCTTCGCGATGACCCCGCGCACGCCGAGCAGCTTCGTCCCCTTGGCCGCCCAGTCGCGCGACGACCCGGTGCCGTACTCGGCGCCGGCGATCACGAGCAGCGGCACCTTCTCCGCCTTGTACCGCATGGCCGCGTCGTAGATCGTCGTCTTCTCCCCGTCGGGCAGGTGCACGGTGATGCCGCCCTCCTCGCCCGGGCGCAGCAGGTTCTTGAGGCGGATGTTCGCGAACGTGCCGCGCATCATCACCTCGTGGTTGCCGCGGCGGGCGCCGTACGAGTTGAAGTCGGCGGGCGCGACGCCGTGCTCGCCCAGGTACTTCGCGGCGGGGCTGTTCTTGGCGATGTTGCCGGCCGGCGAGATGTGGTCGGTCGTCACCGAGTCCCCGAGCAGCGCGAGCACGCGCGCGCCCTGGATGTCGTGGAGCGGCTCCGGATCCTTCGACAGCCCCTCGAAGAACGGCGGCCTGCGCACGTACGTCGAGGCCTCGTCCCACACGAACGTCTGGCCGCTCGGGATCGAGAGCTTCTGCCACTCCTCGTCGCCGGCGAACACGTTCTCGTACTGCGCCTGGAACTGCTCGGGCCGCACCGCCGTGCGGATGGCCTCGTTGACCTCGGACGAGCTCGGCCAGATGTCCTTGAGGTACACCGGATCGCCGTTGCGATCGGTGCCGACCGGCTCCTTGAAGAGGTCGGCGTCGACGTCGCCGCGCAGCGCGTAGGCGACGACGAGCGGCGGCGAGGCGAGGAAGTTCATCCGCACGTGCTGGTTGATGCGGCCCTCGAAGTTGCGGTTGCCGGAGAGGACGCTCGCCACGACGAGATCGTTGTTGCGGACCGTGTCGCCGATCACGTCCGGCAGCGGCCCGGAGTTGCCGATGCACGTCGTGCAGCCGTAGCCGACAAGGTGGAAGCCGAGCGCCTCGAGGTACGGCAGGAGCCCCGCCTGGCGCAGATAGTCGCTGACGACCTTCGACCCGGGGGCGAGCGAGGTCTTCACCCACGGCTTCACCGTGAGCCCGCGCTCGACGGCCTTCTTCGCGAGGAGGCCCGCGCCGAGCATGACCGCCGGGTTCGAGGTGTTGGTGCACGACGTGATCGCGGCGATCACGACCGAGCCGTGGCGCAGCGTGTAGCGCGTGTCGCCCTCGGTGATCTCCGCCGGACGCATGAGCTTCTCGAGCGCGGGCGCGCGCGCGGCGGCGGCGCCGGTGTCCTCCTCGAGGAACGCCTTCACCGCGGTCGCGTCGACGGCGGCGAACTCCTTCTCGAGCATGCCCTGGAGCGAGGCGCGGAAGGCCCGCTTCGCGTCGCGGAGCGGGACGCGGTCCTGCGGCCGCTTCGGGCCGGCGAGCGACGGCTCGACGTCGCCGAGGTCGAGCGAGAGCGTGTCGCTGAAGACCGGGTCCGGGGTGCTGTCCGTGCGGAACAGACCCTGCGCCTTGTAGTAGGCCTCGACGAGCGCGACGAGCGGGGCGGGCCGGCCGGTGAAGCGCAGGTAGGCGATCGTCTCGTCGTCGACGGGGAAGAAGCCGATGGTGGCGCCGTACTCGGGCGCCATGTTGGCGATCGTGGCGCGGTCCGGGAGCGAGAGCGCGCTCAGGCCGGGGCCGTAGAACTCGACGAATTTCCCGACGACCTTCCTCTGCCGCAGCATCTGCGTCACCGTGAGGACGAGATCGGTCGCGGTGGCGCCCTCGGGCAGGCTGCCGTGGAGCTTGAAGCCCACGACCTCGGGGATGAGCATCGAGAGCGGCTGGCCGAGCATCGCCGCCTCGGCCTCGATGCCGCCGACGCCCCAGCCGACGACGCCGAGCCCGTTGATCATCGTGGTGTGCGAGTCGGTGCCGACGAGCGTATCCGGGTAGGCCAGCGAGCCCTGCCGCATGACGGCGCCCGCGAGGTACTCCAGGTTGATCTGGTGGCAGATGCCCTGGTCGGGCGGCACCACGCGGAAGTTCGTGAACGCCTGCGCCCCCCAGCGGAGGAAGGCGTAGCGCTCCTCGTTGCGCTCGAACTCGAGCGCCGCGTTGACCTTCAGGGCCGTCGTCGACGCAAACTTGTCGACCTGGACCGAGTGGTCGATCACGAGGTCGACGGGCTGGAGCGGGTTGATCTTGAGCGAGTCGCCGCCGAGCTTCGCGAGCGCCTCGCGCATGGCCGCGAGGTCGACCACGGCCGGGACGCCGGTGAAGTCCTGGAGCAGCACGCGCGCGGGGTGGAAGGCGATCTCCTGCGAGGGGCCGGCCTTCGGGTCCCAGTTGAGGACGGCCTCCACGTGCTCCTTGCGCACGACGCGCCCGTCCTCGTGGCGGAGGAGGTTCTCCAGGAGAATGCGGAGCGAGAAGGGGAGCTTGTCGAGCGAAGCGCCGCCCTGCGCCAGCGAGGTGAGCTTGTAGTAGGTGTATGTATCGGCTTGAACCGTCAGCGTGCTCTTCGTGCCAAAGCTGTCGACCATGCGGCCTCCTCCAACGTCCGAAGCGCCTTGTAGGCGCGCCGAAGGCGCTAATCTAGTGTTATGTGCGCGCGTTTCACTCTCGCCGTTCCGGACTTTGCGTCCCTCGTGGCGATGCTGGAGGCGGCCGTCGGTGCAGGCGCCGCGGGCGGCGGCACCGCTCGGGTGATCGTCGCCGACCCGAGGGCGGCCGCGCTCTACCGGCCCCGGTACAACATCGCTCCCTCGACCGTCCACCCTGTGCTGCGCGCGCAGGGCGGCCAGCGAGAGCTCGTGCCGGGGACCTGGGGCTTCGCGGGGCGCTTCGCCAGGGGCGGCGCGGCGCCTTCGCTGCTCGCCAACGCGCGGGCCGAGAGCGCGCGGACGAAGCCGACGTTCCGCGGGGCGTTCGCGGCGCACCGCTGCGTGGTGCCGGCGGACGGCTTTTACGAGTGGACCGGGCCGAAGGGCGCGCGGCGGCCGACGTGGTTCCACCCGGCGGGGGGCGGGCTGCTGCGCCTGGCCGGGCTGTACCAGCCGGCGAAGGACCCCGACACGGGGGAGCTCGACCTCCGCTTCACGATCCTGACCACCGAGGCGAGCGCCGACGTGGCGCCGGTCCACGACCGCATGCCGGTCCTCCTGGAGCCCGAGGACGTCGATCTCTGGCTCGGCGCCGGCGAGGGCGCGGACGCGGAGCGGGCCGAGGCGTTGCTCCGGCCGGCGCCCCGCGGCTCCCTCGCGGCGCGCGCCGTGTCGCCGCGGGTCAACTCGGTCGGCCACGACGACCCTGCCCTGCTGCAGGAGGCCGTGGCGGAGGCCGCTGCCCCGAAGGCCAGCCCCTCGAAGGCGGCTGCCCCGAAGGCCGGCGGCACGCTGCCGCTCTTCGACCTGGATCGCGCCGCGGGGCCCGCCGTCTCCCCCGGACGGACCCCGCGTCGCTGACGTTCACCGGCATTCGCCGGTGCACGGCGATCTCAGCGCGCGGAGGCGCTGCTCGTGCGACCGCCCTTGCGGCCCGTGCGGCTCGTCTTTGCAGGCCGGCTCGTCGTCGGCCGGCTCGCCTTGCGCGTGGGCGCGGCTCGCCCGGTCTTCGCCGGCGCCGCGTCCGCCGCCTTCTTCCGTCCGGTCGCGGCGCCGCCGCCGCGACGGCCCTTCTGGGCGCCGCGCGCCGGCTCGGCGCGCTGCGTCGATGCGCGCTTCGCGGGCGGACGCTTGGTCGCCGCCTTGCGCGCCGCCGGCTTCGCCGCCCGCGTGCGGCGGGCGGTGGCGGCGGGCATGCTCTTCGCGACGAGCTTGCTCAGGAGCGCCTCGACGTCGCCCTCGCGCACCTGGTCGAAGCGCGCCTCCAGGCGTGCGCCGAGCTCCTCGAGGCGCTCGGCGCCCATGGCGTTCTCGACCTGGGGGAAGAGCTTCTTCTCCTCCTCCTCGACGTGGTGCTGCACGAGCTCCTTGAGCACACTCAGCCTGGCGTGAAAGGTTTCGTCACCCGGCTTGGTGCTGAGCAATTTCTGCAACATGATCTCGACGAGGGAGTGCTCCTCGTACGAGGTCGGGATCAGGGGGGAAGAGCCGAGCGCCTCCCGGGCCTGGGGGTAGAAGAGCTCCTCCTCGATGGCCGTGTGGCCGACGAGGCTCGCCACGAGCTCGTCGCGGAGCGCGCTGATCTCGTTGCTGTCAGCCTGCGCGATGCGCTCGAAGAGCTCGTCGACTTCCTGGTGCTGCTCCTTCAATAGGTCGGTCGCCTTCATGCGGGGACTCCTCTCACGGAAAGATGAAGCGCCATCGAGGCGCTTTGCCTGTGCGGTCTGCGGCGTTTGCGCGAAGCATGCCAGGCGCCCGGCGCGCGCGGAGCGAGCGCATCACGCGCACGCTGACGCACGCGCGGCGGGCGCATGACGCGCACGCGCGGGCGCGGGCGTACGTCGATCTCGACCCCGCGCGCGGGCGCCGCCGGGAGCGCGGAGCGGGGCACGCTGCCTCGCAGCGGGGCATCATGACGTCGCGGAGCGCGATCGCGCGCGGCCTGCGCGATGTCGCGGACGCCCGCGCCCGGCGCCGGCGCGCCGCCCGGGCGCCGTCAGCGGGCTGTCGTCTGCGCGCGGGCGCTGCGTCGCGCGGGCCTCATTGTGCGCCCCATACGTTGAGCACGGCCGCCGTCTCCGCGTCGATCGTGGCCGGCTCCCGTTGCGCCGCGGGCGCGCGCAGGGACAGGTCGAACGTCACGGTGCGTCTGAAGAGCGACACGGTGGCGAGCGGCATCACCTCGCGGCGGTTGAAGGCGCAGGTTGGGTCCACGTCGAGGTCGCAGAGAAAGGGTGGAACACCGAGCCGCCCCGAAAGCACGAGGTTACCCCAGCGCGTGGAGTAACGATCGCCGAGGGCGGCGATCTGGGGGTCGCGCTCGACGCCCTCGAGGCCCGAGGCGACGGCCGCAAGATCCTCCCCGAGCTGTTTGCGGGCGAACGAGAGGCCGAGGGAGGCGACCGCGGTGCGCGCGATGTCGATGATCTCGGTCGGGGCAGAGACGCGCTGGCCGGCGTAAAGGTCGCCGGGAAAGTGGACATAAAGCGGGAGCGCCAGGACCGGCTCTTGGAGGTCGAGGCTCTCGGCGTAGAGCGTGGCGTCGGAGCGCCCGCTGGCCAGGTCGCCGGTGACGATGAAGAGGGTCTCGTCCCACAGCCCGGCGGTCTTGAGGGTCCCGATGAGGTTGCCGAGGGCGCGGTCCTGGCCGGCGAGCGCGATGGAAAAGAGGTCGCGGATCCGGTCCCGATCGTCGGGGCTGAGGACGTCGCGGCGCCGGTTGCGCAGCCTGGCCAGCACCTGGGCGGCGCGGCGCGGCTCGATCGGGCCGGCGTAGTCGGCGGGCTTGAGGGCGTTCAGCTCCTTCGGACCGACTTCCCAGGGCGGGTGGCCGCCGCGCGCGTGGACGAACGCGAGCAGGCGGTTCCCGGCGTCCTGGCGGACGGTCTCGCTGATCCAGGCGGCGGCGGCGTCGATCGGGGTGGTGGCCGGCTCGCCGCTGGTCGGGGGGTGCTCGAGGACGCGGGACCAGCCGGGTCCGAAGCCGAACGCCCGGAAGGTGGTGGGGACACCGGTGAAGAAGCCGGTCCGGATGCTGCTGTCGCTCGCGATGGCGCCGATGGTGGTCATGCGGCCGGGGAGGCGGGCCCCTGTATCGGTGACCGTATGGGCTGGCGGCGGCAGTCCGGTGAGCAGCGACGCGATCACGGCGGACACGACGGTGCTCGGGCCCCGGTGGTGATCGAACGTCGTCGCCGACGTGGCGAGCTCGGACAGCGTGGCGAGGTGCGGCTCCGGGCGACCGCTCCAGGGAGGCAGATCGGGCCGCTCGACCCCGTTCAGGGCGACGATCACGACGGCGCGCGCCGCGGGCACCGACGGCGGGGGCTCCGGCGATCCGGCGAGGACGGGGTCGCCGAAGAGGATGCGTCCGCCGCGGGCCGCGGCGGCGGCGCGGAGCTCGAGGGAGATGAGGGAGCCCGCGAAGGGCGCGAGCGGCAGCTCGATGTCGGTCCAGGTCGCCTTGTCGCCGCCCTCGACGTGGACGCGATGGATCACGAGGGGCTCCTGGCCGTCGCGCAGGACGCGGATCTCGGCGTCGCCTTCCGCGGAGCCCTGCGCGCCGACGGCCGTGCGGAGGCGGGTCAGCCTGGAGGGGCGGAAGGCGCAGCGGACGGCGCCCGGGGCGCGCAGCGCGATGGACCGGTGCGGGACGCCCGACAGCGCCGCGGCGGGCGCGACGACGTCGCGCAGGGTCGGAGGGCCGTAGGTGCTCGGGTCCTCGTCGGGGATGCCCACGCGGACCCAGTCGACGTCGGCAAACGCCTCCCCTGCGCGGAGCCGGCCGGAGAACCGGATCGTGAGGGTGTGCAGGCCGGGGTCGGCGGGGAGCGTGGTGGTCGGGGTCGAGGCGATCCGGATCTGGTCGCGCTGGAAGCGGAGGGTCCCGAGGAGCTGGTCGTCGAGGGAGATGGTGGCGTACCGGGAGGCGAGGCCGACCGCGCGGGCGGACACGAAGATGGGGCTCGCGGACGGCAGGACGAACGTGAGCTTGATCTGTCGGTTCGAGATGCGCGCCCAGGTGGATCCAGCGTGCTCGACCGCCTGGATGCCGGTGGGCACGGTCCCCTGCCAGGCGAAGCGGCCGAGGAGGGCGCCGACGCCTGTATCGAACAGGAGCCCTCGGTGCTCGATGTCGCAGTTGGGCAGCTCGTCGACGAGGTGCACGAGGTCGCGGGCCGGGGGCAGCTGCGGCGCTGCGGGGCTCGCCGACGCCGCGGCGGCGCCGGCCGGAAGATCGCGGGTCGACGTCTCGCACCCGGTGCAGCCGGAGAGGAGCGCGGCCGCGGCGGAGAGGAGCGTGAGCGCGGCAGAGGGGTGGCTGGGTCGGATCACGCGGGCGCGCACGGGGCGTGCTCTACCACGAGCGGCGTTTCCTGCCTCTGGTTGGGCACCCGGGGCAGCGCGAGCTGATTCGACGGCGGGGGCGGCGCCTCCGGCGCGGTCAGCGGCGCCACGGCGGCGCGATGCGGAGCCGGGTGAGGCGGCCCGCCTTGACGAGCGCGAAGCGCACCCGCTCCTCGTCCCGGAGCTTCGCCCGGATCTCGTAGACGCCGTCCTTCGGCGCGAGCGGCAGCTTGGCGCTGCCGGTGCCCACCTTCCGCCCGTCCACGAAGAGCGTGTCGCCCGACCCGGCGATCACCTCCAGCATGCCGTGCCCCTCGGGGACCTTGTGCTCGGCGGCGAGCGGCAGATCCTCGGGGAGCACGGGGTTGGCCGTCGTCTCGCCGATCGGTCCGGCGGCCGCCACGGCCGGCGGCGCTGCGGCAGCGCCCGCCGTGGCGGCGGCGGCCGCCGCGGCAGCGCCCGGCGTCGCGGCGACCTGAACCTCTGCCGCTGACGGGCTCGGCGGCTGGGCGGGCGGCGGGGCGCTCTGCAGCTCGTGATCGCGCGACAGCCGCGCGGCCACCGCGAACACGAACGCCGCCACCGCGAAGAGGACCCACATGGTCATGCGGTTGTCGCGGGCGGGCGGCGGCGGCGTGGGCACGTAGGCGGACGGCCGGCGCACCCGGCGCGGCGTGGGCGACTCGTCGACGGAGGGCGCGGGGGCCGACGCCGCGCCTCGCGCTGCGGAGGGCACGGGCGCCCTCAGCGCCGTGGGCGCCGGAGCCGGCTCCTCGGCGACCGGGGGCGGCGGGAGCGAGCCGAGCGTGACGAGCCGCTCGGGCCTCGGGTACTCCAGCGCGGGCAACGTGGCGTCCGGCTGGCGCGGCGCCGGCCGGACGCCCGCCACGGCCGGCGTCGCGCTCGCGAGGGTCGCGGCCTCGGCCGGCGGGGTCCATGTCGCGCGCGCGCTGACCACATCGCCCTGGATCTCTGCGAAATCACTCGGAATTTTGGCGCTCGCCAGCGCCCTCGCCTCCGCCCTGAGCACGCTCGCAACCGCGACGGTCTCGTCGTCGCCGTCGACCGACACCACCGGGATGGACGCCGCCGAGCCGGGCGCTGACACCACCGACATCACCGGGATCGAAGCCGCCGAGCTGGGCGAGGACACCGCCGAGATCGGCGCCACCGAGCCGGGCACCACCGTGAGCTGGTCCTCGGCGAGCTCGACCGGGGCGCGCGATGACGCGGCGGCGTCGCCGCCGAGCTCCGGCAGCAGCGCCACGACCGGAGCAGCCTGCTCCGGGGCGCGTCGCACGCCGCGGAGCGTCTCCTCCTCGTGGATCACGGCGGGCGAGAGCAGGTCCTCTCCCTCGCGGCCGATCACGCGCCGCACGCCGCCGCGCGCCGCGACGTCGTTCAGCACGTCCTCGACGAGGCTCGCGGCGAACTCACCCGAGGTGATCACCGATCGCGGCGAGGTCCCCCGGGCGAGCGCCTTCAGGAGCGCCCGCGCCGGCTCGGGCGTCGCGTCGATGGTGGCGCCCATCCCCTCCAGATCGAGGATGACGCGCTCGGCTCGCATGAGGGGCGGCCCGTGGAGCAGCCGCTGTGCCGCCCGCGCCGCGGCGATCGCGGGCACGAGCTGCTCTGCGAGCGTCCCCTCGAACCCGGGGCGCGGCGGCGCCTCGAGCTCGCCCTCCGGCGCGGACGCCACCGCGAAGCGGCCGGAGCCGACGCCGAGCAGCGCCGCGAGCACCGCGGGGCCGCGATGGAACGTCCCGTCCTGCGCCGTCCGGGTCGCGCCGGCGGGGCGGCCGTCCTTGATCAGCACCTCGTACAGGAACGCGGCGTCGCGCACCGACACGAGCGCGTCAGGCCGGCGCGCGCACGCGAGCGACAGCAGCGTCCGCGTCGTCATGCCGTCGAGCCGCCCGCGGACCTCACCGCCGGTCGCGATGCGCTCGGCCACGCGCCGCCTGCCCCGCAGGACCTCGTTCACCCGCTGCACGAAGGCCGCGGCGCTCGCCTCCTTGCGGAGGTAGCCGTCGGCCTGGGCGCCGAGCTCGCGGAGCCGCTGGAGCAGGTCTTCCTTCCAGGACAGCAGGATGACCGGCACGTCGCGCAGCGCCACGTCGCGCTTGAGCGCCCGGCAGAGGGCGAAGCCGTCGAGGCGCGGCATGAGCACGTCGCTCACGACCAGATCCGGCGTCGTCTGGTACGCGAGGTCGAGCGCCCGCGCCCCGTCGTGCGCCTCGTGCACGTTCGCCCCCGCGGCCCGGAGCACGCCGGCGAGGAACCACGTCACCGCCGGATCGTCGTCCGCGACCACGATGTCCATCGCGTCGAGCGCCGCGTCGACCGGCGCCGCGGCGGACGCGGCGATCCCGCGCGCCGGCGCCTTCGCGCGGATCTCGCTGTGCAGCCTCGATCGGTCGCCCTCGGGCGCGCTCGGCGCGGTCATCCACGGCGCGAGCGGCAGCGCGCCCTCCGGACCGTTCGACGAGAACCGCACGCCGCCGTGCGAGCGGATCGTCACGAGATCGCGGATGCGCGCCACCGCGCCCCAGAGCGCCGCGAGGACCTCGGCGCCGTCGCCGAGATCCACGTGCTCCCCGCGGCTCCTCGGCTCGGCGGCGTCGCAGAGCCCGCGGCGCAGCTCCTCGGCGAGGCGCGCCCCGAGCTCGTCGAGGCTGACGGCCCCGAGCGGCCCGCGCGCGGCGCGCGTGTCGTCAGAGCGCACGCAGATCGCCGCGGCCTCCGCGGCGGCGCGCCGGAGCGCGTCGGGTGACGCCGGCTTCGCGAGCGCGCGCGCGGCGCCGAGCGCAATGTACGGGGCCGCGTCCTCCGGTCGGGCGAAGCGCCCGACGGCGACGACCGGGCAGAGCTCGGTCAGCGGGTCGGCGGCGAGCGCCTCCGCGAGCCCGCGCGCGCCCGGCAGATCCGCGTCGAGCAGGACCACGTCCGGCGCGAAGGCGCGCGCCAGATCGATCGCCGTGTCCACGTCGTCGGTGCGCTCCACCTCGAACGACGGCCCGGCGCCGGCGCTCCCCGGATCGAGCGCCCCGGCGAGCGGCGCGCCGCCCACGACCAGCACCGTGATCGACGCCGCGAGCGACGCGGCCTCCGGCGCCTCGGCGGAGAGCGCCTGCTCCGCGCTGCGCGGCGAGGACGCGCGCGCGCTCGCCTCCTCGTCGTCATCGAGCGTGAGCGGCTCGGCGACGAGCGCGCGCCCATGGCTCACGCCCGCGATCCAGGTCGTGCTCTTGCCCTGCGCGGCGCCTGCGTCCGCGGCCTCCTGCCCGGCGCAGCGCGCGCTCGCCGGTCCGGCAGCGTGCGCGCGCTGCGCCACCGCCTGCGCGCGCGGCGCCTCCACCTGCTCGCCGATCGCCGACTGCCCCCATGCCAGGGCGGGCAGCTCCTCGAGCATCTTCCGCAGCGCCGCGGTGACCTCGCCGCTCGGCCGGCCGCCGCTCGGGCCGATGAGCTGCGACTCTCCTTCGGCGAGCCGCTCGGCGACGCGCGCGAAGCGCAGGAGCCGCGCCCCGGCGCTGAGCGAGTGCAGGCGCCGCTTCAGCTCCTCCGCGAGCCGCGGCGCATCGTCGTCCGCCTCGATCCGCCGGACCATCGTGCGGAGCTCGGCCACGCGGCGACCCAGGTTCGCCACGAACTCGGCCCGCGCCCCGCCCAGCCGCTCGTGCCGAGCCTCGCCCGCTGCATTGCTCCGCGGCCCCGCGTGCTCCACCGCCCTCGATCCTACGCCCATTGGCGGTCCCGTATCACAGGAGGATCGGACACCCGAACTTCTCGGCGATCGAGCCCGCGCGGTCACCGGGCCAGGGCGCCGGCGTCACCTCATTGAGCGCCCAGCTCCGCGGCGATCTGCTCCCGGACCCAGGCCCCTGCGGCCTGCGTGCCGAGCGTGCCGCCGACATCGGCCGTGCACTTCCCCTGGTCGAGCGCCTGGGAGACCCAGCGCTCGATGCGGCGCTCCTCCTCGGGCCACCCGAGGTGGGCGAGGAGCAGCCCGGCGGTGAGCATCGCCGCGAACGGGTTCGCCACGTCCTTGCCGGCGAGCGGCGGCGCCGACCCGTGGACCGGCTCGAACAGCGCGACCCGCGCCGGATCGGACGCGTGCACGTTCGCGCTCGCGGCCATGCCGAGCCCGCCCTGCAGCGCCGCGCCGAGATCGGTCACGATGTCGCCGAACAGGTTGTTCGTCACGATCACCTGGAACTGCGACGGATCCTGGATGAGGTACAGGCACAGGGCGTCCACGTAGACGTGGTTCGACTGGATCTCGGGGTACTGGGCGCGCACCTCGTGAAAGACCCGCAGCCACAGCTCGTGCGCGTGCCGCATCGCGTTCGACTTGTCCGCCATCGTGACCCGCGTCCGCCCGCTCGCGCGCGCGTAGTCGAAGGCCGCGCGGATGATCCGCTCGACCCCCTTCCTCGTATTTACGTCCTCATTGATCGCGACCTCGTCGGGGGTACCTCGCTTGAACTGGCCGCCCATCCCCACGTAGATGCCCTCGGTGTTCTCGCGGAACACGACGAAGTCGATGTCCTTCGCCGCGCGGCCCTTGAGCGGGACGAGCCGGTCGGACAGCGCCCGGACGGGCCTCACGTTGGCGTAGAGGTCGTAACCGAAGCGCATCCCGAAGAGGATGTCGCGCGCGTGCTCGAGGTTCGGCACGCGGGGATCGCCGAGCGCGCCGAGGAGCACCGCCGAGCACTCGCGCTGGATCGCCACCTGGATCTGGTTCGGGAAGGTCGTCCCGTCACGCAGGTACCTGTCGGCGCCGAGGTCGAGCTCCCAGAGGTCGATCGGCAGCCCGGCGCGGGCCTGGTAGAGCTCGAGCAGGAGCCTGGCCTCCGCGGTGACGGACGGGCCGATGCCGTCGCCGCCGATGATCGCGATCTTCTTCTTCTTTCCGGTTGCCACGGGGTTGCGTTCCAGGCTCAGCCGAGCGCGCGTTCGACCGGCACGTACTCCAGCCGGTGGGTTGCGGCGACGGGGCCGTAGGTCACGTGTCCGCCGTGGGTGTTGATGCCGAGCGCCACCGCCTGGTCGGCCCTGGCGGCGGCGGCGATGCCCTGGTTGGCGATCGCCACCGCATAGCCGATCGTCGTGTTCGTCAGCGCCCAGGTGCTCGTGTGCGACACCGCGCCGGGCATGTTGGCGACGCAGTAGTGGACGACCCCGTGCACCTCGTAGGTCGGGTTGTCGTGGGTCGTCGGTCGGCACGTCGCGATGCAGCCCCCCTGATCCACGGCGACGTCGACCACGACGGTCCCCTTCTCCATGCAGCGGATGTGGTCCTCGGTCACGAGCAGGGGCGCCTTGGCGCCGGGCACGAGCACCGCGCCGATCACGAGATCGGCCCGCTCGCACATCGTCTCGATGTTCTCCGCGTTGGAGTAGAGCGTCTCGATCGCGCCGCCGAACACGTCCTCGAGGTAGCTCATCGTCTCGGCGCGCACGTCGAGCACGGTGACCTGCGCCCCCATGCCGACCGCGATGGTCGCCGCGTTCCGCCCGACCACGCCGCCGCCGAGGATCGTCACGCGGCCGCGCCGCGTCCCCGGCACGCCGCCGAGGAGCACGCCCTTGCCGCCCCGCTCCTTCTCGAGGCACGAGGCGCCGACCTGGACCGCCATCCTGCCGGCCACCTCGCTCATGGGACGGAGCAGCGGCAGCGAGCCGTCCTCGTGCTGGATCGTCTCGTACGCGATGCCGGTCACGCCGCGCCTGGTGAGCTCCCTCGTGAGATCGGGCTCGGCGGCCAGGTGCAGGTAGGTATAGAGGAGAAGACCCTGGCGGAAGTGGCCGTACTCGGAGGGGAGCGGCTCCTTCACCTTCACGACCATGTCGGCGCTCCACGCCTCCGCTGCCGATCGTGCGATGACGGCGCCCGCCCGCACGTAGGCTTCGTCCGAGAGCCCGCTGCCCTCGCCGGCGCCGGACTCCACGAGGACCCTGTGCCCGTGCCCCACCATGGCCCGGATGCCCGCGGGGGTCATGCCGACGCGGTACTCACGTGTCTTGATCTCCCTGGGGACTCCGATAAGCACGCTCGCTCCTCTCCTCGCCGAACTGCAGAGCGAGGCGTCTGCGACGATAGCAGAAACGCGCCCTTGCAACCCTGCAAGCCACCGATACGGAGGCTGTTTTCGAGGCGAGAAACCTCGGAAGATCCGTTCGAATCGGCCCTCGTGTCAGCTGTTCACACCCCTGCGGCGGCCTCGAGCGCGGCGCGCACCAGCAGCGTGATCTGTCCTGGAGAGGCGAGATCGAGCGGCCCCAACATGGCTTCTGCGTCGAGCAGCAGGAGCTCCAGCGCCTCGCAGTGCGCCGCCAGCGCGTCCTCCCTGGCGTCCCCGAGCCGGACGACCGCGGCCGCGCCGTGCAGGGCGAGCGCCCAGGTGGGGGCGAAGCTCTCCTCGGTGGGGAGCCCGATCAGGGCGAGCTCGACCCCGTCACCGAGCCGGATCACGCCGAGCGGCCTCGGGAGCGGCGCGTGCGGCGGCGGCTCGGCCGGGACGACGGCGTCCGCGATGCGGCGGACGGCGTGGGAGAGCATCGTCATGCGGCGCGCGCTCGCCGCGATGACGAGGTGCGGCGGCGGCGCGAAGCCCGGCCGGGCCAGGCGCGTCACAAGGGACCGGAGCACCGGAAAGTGCTCCGGCGGGGCGAACGGCGTTGTGAGGTCGGCGAGCGAGATGCGGCGGATCTTCCCGGCCGCGGTGAGCTCCATCAGGACCTCCAGGATCAGCAGATCCGGCGCGCCGATCTCGTCGAGCAGCTCGTCCAGGTTGTGCGGCATCTGGAGCAGCGCCGTGAGCTTCTCGGCCACGACCCCGCGCTCCGTCGGCTCCCCGAGCGACGAAGGCGGCGCCGTCGGGAAGCGCATCGCCTCGAGCTTGAGCGCGGTCGACTCGGCCGCGCGGAGCGTCGGCGGCGGCGGCGGCATCGATCCACCGCGGCTCCCGCGCGCCGCGCTGGTCGGCATCGGCGCGGTGATGTCGGGCACCGAGGTCGCGGCGCTCGCCTCGTCCGCCGCGACCTCGGTGCCCCCGGAGGCCGCGCCGACGTTGAAGGTCTCGTGGCTGTGGAGGGGCGGCAGGTCGAGATCGTCGCTCGACGGCTCGGTCACCAGGAAGGCCTCGCCGGCCGGCGCGAGCTCGATGCGCCGGCGCTGGACCTCGTCGACCTGGTGGAGCGCCTCCATCAGGAGCCGCGATGTCGGCACCATGAGCCGGCGCGCGCTCGTCGGCTCGCCGGGGGAGAACGCGAAGTGGCCGTCGCGCTCCCCGAGCAGCCGGTAGAGCGCCTTCTCCCCTTCGAGGAGGCGGTAGACGGCGTCGATCACCTCCCCCGCCGAGAGCCGGAGCTCGCCGGCGCCGATCGGCGTGGTGATCCCGAGGACGCCGCTCCGGCGGTTCATCGCGAGCAGCTGGAGCAGGTCGACGAGCGGCACCTGCTGGAGGTCGCCGCGGATCTCCTGCAGCGGCGTCGGCTTGGAGCCGCGCGGCGAGGCCTCGGTGATGCGCGAGACGATGTGATCGACGTCGCCACGCAGGACGTCGTCGGGGCCGAGATCGCCCTCGGCGCCGTCGACGACGAACAGGATCGGCGTGTCGGCGAGGTCGGGGACGGCGGCGAACGCGTCCGCGAGCGCGCTGTCCTCGTCGATCGCCCTGGCGGCGAGCACGACGTCGGGCCGGCGCTTGAACGCCTGCTCCACGGCCTCGAAGGCGCCGTTCGCGTTGTTCACCGTCAGGCCGCGCGCCCTCAACGCCGACGCGAGCGCGCCGAGCGCGTCCACATCCGAATCAACCAACAGCACCCTGCGAGACACTGGACGGCGCCCTCCGAGTCAGCCGAAGACCCGCAGCCCGGCCGCGCGGCCGAGCCGCTCGGCGAGGAAGTCCGCGAGCAGCGGATCGGCGGCGTGGATACCCTTCACGAAGCCCCCCTGGTTCCGCCCGACGAGGGCGTACGCGCCGTGCTCCGCGAGGACGCAGAGCGCCTCGATGTCGTCGCATCCCGGCGAAGATCGCAGGTCGAGGGCGTGCACCACCACGTCGTCGCGCGGCGAGGCCAGCAGCGCCTTCACCTGAGCGCCGAGGCTGAGCCCGTCGTGATGGGCGACAAGGATGAACACGGCCCCCCCGCGGAGCGCGTTGCGGACCACCGACGTCGTGAGCAGGACCGTATCGGACACCGACAGGTCGAGCGCCCTGGGCGCCGAGATCGCGGAGGGACCCTCGGCGCTCGGGGCCTCGCGCACGAGCAGGCTGAAGACCTCGCCGATGGTCCGCCGATCCTGGGGGATGCGGTGCATGATCGAGGACTTTGTGGCGTCGGCGCGCCGCCGGGCGATGCGAAGCAGCTGCGCGAGCCCCTGGCCGTCGTGCGGGAACGTGGCGACCCCGACGAGCAACCCCTTCGGCAAGTACCCGGCCCGCTTCTCGCTCCCGGCGACGCGCGAGAGCATCCGGCGGTGGCAGGCGTGCGCCTCCAGCCCGGCGGTCTCGGGCATGAGCAGGTGGAACTCGTTCTCGTCGACGCGGGCCAGGATGTCGGTGTCGCGCACGGCGCGGAGCAGGTGCTCGGCGACTTGACCCGGGTTGAGCGTGTTCGAGGGGGGCGGCGGCGTGGCCCGCCAGAAGGCGAGGTCGTCCGGGCGCTCCGGTACGGCCGCCGCGTCGGGCTCGATCACGATGGTGGCGATCGTGAACCGGCGGCCGTGCCGCTTGGCCTTGTCGATCTCCCGGCCGGCGACGTCGACGTAGTAGGCGAACGAGTAGGCGCTCGTCGCCGGATCCTTCATCGCGGCGCCGCCGGCCGAGCGCTCGCGTTCGCCGAGCAGGGCGAGCGCCGTCGTCGCCTGCGTGGCGAGCAGCTTGACGAGGCCGTCGAGGAGCGGAGCGCGCCGGGACGTGGAGGCGCTGCTGTCCGGGCGCCTGACCGAGGGGAACGCCGAGCTGCGACCGGGCTCCTTCTGGAGCAGGAGGTGCCCCGCCGACACCCTGCGGAGGGCGAGCGGGACGACGACCAGCTGCTCGCGCCGGGCGAAGTCGAGGATGTCTGCCTCGCTCCCGTAGGCCGGCGCGCGGTCGAGGGGCCCGGTCAGCGCCGAGCGGGCCAGCTCGGTGGAGCGCTCGCCGACCGTCAGGTACACGGCGGCCGCGGCCGCGGCGGTCGCCTCGACGAACACCTCGGCGAGCTGCTGGGCCGCCGCGTTGCGGTCGCGCGCGTCGGCGAGCTCGGCCACGCGGGCGATCCACCCGGCCGCGCGCGCGCTGCGCGCCGACTCCTGTTCGAGCTGCATCCGGAGGGCCCGCTCCGCGAAGCGCACCCGCACCGAGCCGACCGCGTTCAGCACCTCGTCTCCGCCGAGCGGCAGGAGGAAGAGCCCGGCGCCGCCGAGCGCGACCGCGTGGGCGCCCGCCTCGAGCTCTGCCCGCGTCGCCAGCGCGAAGACGGTCGCCTCGGGCGCGAGGGCCTTCAGATGGTGAACCATGGCGAGGCCCGCCCCGTCGCCGAGCCCGACATCGATGAAGGCGACGTCGGGCGCGCCGGCCTCGGCCAGGGCGATCCCCTCCGAGAGCTCGCTGGCGAGCATCAGCTCGTCCGACGTGACGACCCGCGAGAACAGCGTATGGGTCGCCTCGTCGGCGATGACGGCGAGCACCTTGAGCGAGATCTCGTGGACCGGCGCCCGGTTTGGGCTCCAGACCCCCTCGAGCGAGGTGGTCACGCGATCACCACCTCGCCCGAGAACGCCCGGCGCGCCGGGCCTTGCATGAGCAGCTCCAGGGATCCGGCGGCCACGGTCACGCGCAGCGAGCCGCCCGGCAGCACCACGCGGACGGGCGATCCGTACGGTGCGCGGCCCTGCGCGCACGCCGCGGCGGCCACGGCGCAGGCGCCCGTGCCGCACGCCAGCGTCCGGCCCACCCCGCGCTCCCAGACGGTCACGTCGATGCACGCCGCCTCGCCCGTCTCGGCCGGTCGAACGCGGCAGAACTCGACGTTGATGCCCTCGGCCGGCGTGGTCGCGACGATCGGCCCGAGCGCGTCGATCGCGTCCTCGGTGTAGGGATCGAACGTCACGGCGTGCGGGTTGCCGACGTCCACGGTGGCGAACCGGTGCTCCGCGCCGAGCGCGGTGACCGCGAGCGGCTCGCCCATGCGGGCGCGGCCCATGCCGACGAGCACGTCGAAGCGATCGCCTGCCCGGGTGACCTCGCAGCGCTTGTCGCCGGCGTCGGTCGCGATGGTGATCGCCTTCTGGGGTGTCCCTCGGGAGACGAGGTAGGCCGCGACGCAGCGGATGCCGTTGCCGCACATCTCGGGGCGGCTCCCGTCGGCGTTCCAGACGTGCATGCGGGGTCGCTCGCGATCGATGACCAGCACGCCGTCGGCGCCGACGCCGAACCGCCTGTCGCACAGGCGCCGCGCCGCCTCGGCGGTCATCGGGACCGCCTCGACGAGGATGAAGTCGTTGCCAAGACCTTCCCACTTCTCGAACCGGACGACGTTGTCCCTCATCGCTTCGCTCCGGAGAGCCGCATTCGCGCCTCGGTCTCGTTGAGCCCGCGGACGGCGACGACCTTGCTCCTGCCGCTCGCGCCGAGGGCGATCTGGATATCGCTCTGGCGCACGTCGAGCGCGCGCGCGAGCAGCTTGACGAGCTCCGCGTTGGCGGCGCCGTCGACGGGCGGCGCGGCCAGCGACACGTCGAGCGCCCCCTCGCGCACCCCGGCGATGGCCGAGCGCGACGACCTGGGGCGCACCTGGACCGAGATGCGCACGCCTTCGGCGCGCTCGGTGATCGCGAGGCGACTCCATGAACCGACGGGATCGCTCTCCTCGGGTTTGCTCATCTGGCCGTTGCCATCGTAGCGTATCTGGAGCTCACGCGTGGTTCCCGCGAGCCGCGGCAGCGTCGCTCGGCGGACGGCCACCGCGAATTTGCCGCTCGGCGGGCTGACCCGCTACTCTTTTCGACCAGGTCGTGGGCGCGGCTCGCGCAACACGATCCGGCAGGGGCGACTTGCGCCGGCGGTTCTCGATGGTCGCCGCTGATGCTCATTTCCGCGGTGGAGGCGTTTGCCATGACTGATGAAGGACAAGGGTCGGTGGCCGCGACGTCCGGCCTTGCGAGGAGGTTGTGTGCGCTCGCGCTGCTCGCGGCGTCGGGTGGTCTGCTCGCGTCCGCATGCGCCAGCAACGAGAGCAGCCTGTTCATCCGCATGCGCATGGCGCCGACGGAGGACTGCACGGTGGCCTGCGGCCCTGGCGAGGAGTTCATGACCGAGGACTCCGTCGATGCCGCGTTCAATTTAAGCCACTCGGCGACGCTCCTCGTGGGCAACCAGATCGTGCAGCGCGGCGACTCGGACGTGCTCCGCACCGAGACGTCGCGTGTCCAGCTCTACGAAGCCGAGGTCCGCGTCGCCGACCTCGCGGGCAACCCCGTGACGGAGGGGTACGTGGTTCCGATCACGGGCCTGGTCGACCCGGGGACGGGCGACGACCCCGGCTACAACTGCACCCAGGTCCTCCTGATCGACGGTGCCACGATGGATAGCCTGGGCCGCCGGTCCGCGGAGCTCGGGCGCCGCGACATCGAGGTCGTGGCGACGGTGGTGGTGCGGGGCAGGACGCTGGGCGGCCAGGAGGTCGAGACCGCCGAGTGGTCCTACCCTGTCCGGGTCTGCTTCGACTGTAGCCCGTGCGTCACACACCCGGAAAACTGCTGCACAGGCTCCACGGAGAAGGTGTGCCAGGAACTCGACGAGATCGAGCGTACCTGCTCCGGCAGGCGGGGCCCGATTGACTGCCGCGACCTGGGTACGACCTGCGAGGACTACAAAGCCAGGCGCCTGTAGCGCCGTGCCCCGGCGATCCCGCCGGGGATGGCTGGCGGGTGGAGCCAGGAGCCCTCCCCCGGGCGCTGACTCGAAGCGCCGTCACGGCGTCGCTTCAGCGCGGCGCACCGGGGCTGCCTCGGGTGACGGTCCCTTCATCGCATTGAACAGATAGACGAACGGGAGGCCGAGCAGCGCGAGGTCGACCTGGGCGGCGAGGACGACCGCGGTTTCCTTCGAGTCGCCGAGCCCGAGCCGCATCTGGGCGAGCAGCCCTGTGCTCATCGCGTAGCGCGAGTGGAAGTTGTAGCTGCGGACCCCCCAGAAGACGCCGGCGGCGATCCCCGGCTCCACGGCCTTCGCGTCGTCGCTCCACCGGCCGTACATCCCTGCGGAGAGGACCAGCGGGAACGAGTCGAGGACCGGAACGAGCGCCGAGACGCCCGCGCCGGCCTGGAGCTCGTCGAAGGCGTGGGTGAGCACCTCGGCATAGGGTCCGACGCCGAAGTCGTCGTTGGCGGTGCGGCCGAACAGGACGTCTCCCCGCAGCCCAGCGTGAAAGACGGTGGTGTCCCACAGCCGCCGTTCGAGGCCGGCGCCGGCGAGGCCGAGGGTGACGCCGGCGCTCGCCTGGGGTTCGGCGCGGGCAGTGCCGTGCACGAGGACGACCCCCAGGAGGGCGGCAATCAAGGCAGCTGGGCGGCCCGCCGTAGCCATGATGGGGCGATGCTACAGGGCGCTGCCAGGGAGCGCGCTCGAATTCTGCGATCGGCGCTGTTCAGCGCGGTTGTCCGGGGCTCGTCTCCGGGGTTTCCGGCCAGATCTCGGCGCGGGTCTCGCGGTTCGCCGGCGCTCGATCCGGCGCTCGATTGCCACGTTGGTCACGGCGCGGATCGCTCCGTTCGCACATCGCACAGTGCATGCCGCTCTGCGCGTCTGGCGGGGTTCGTGGTAGCGTCCGGGGGCTATGGCGCGCCGCACCGTGCAGCTACGGGTGGGGGGTCAGACCTACCGCGTGGTGACTTCCGCGAGCGATGAGGAGCTCCAGCGGCTCGCTGCTGTCGTGGATCAGAAGCTCGCCACCGTTGTGCCCGCCGGCCGCTCTGTGACCCCCCAGGCCATGTTGCTGGCCGCCATCGCGCTCGCGCACGACCTGGAGCAGGAGCGAACCCGGACGGCCCTGGTCGCCGGGCGCGCGCGGGATGCGTTCGGGCGGATCCTGCAGCGGGTGGACGCGGTGCTCGGCGCCGGCCCGGAATCGCCGTCTTCGGGTGAAGCGAACGGCAGCACGCCCTGAGCCGGAGCCCCTTCAACCGCCCGGGCGTCCCTGGTGACGGCCCTGCTGCTGACTGGAGATGGCATGCCTGCATCCATGGATGAAGCTCCCCTTCCCCACGCGTCGACGCCCGATGGCGTGAGTGCCCTCCGGCACCTGCAGGACGAGCTCTCCGAGCTGGAACGCGCGGGCTTGCTGCGCATGCCTGCGGCCGCCCCGCCTGTCGCCGGGATGCTGGTGCTGTGCTCCAACGACTATCTCGGCTACGCCGCTCTCCCCTGGTCCTCGGAAGGCGGGGCCGCGAGCGGTGCGGGCGCGTCCCGCCTCGTCAGCGGGACGCACGAGGCCCACTTGATGGCCGAGCGAGAGATCGCTGCGTGGCTGGAGATGGACGCGGCGCTCCTGTTCTCTTCGGGGTACGCGGCCAACGTCGGGACCGTCACCGCGCTGGCCAGGCCGGGGGATGTCATCGTCTCGGACGCCCTGAACCACGCGTCGCTGATCGACGGCTGCCGTCTGTCGGGAGCGGCGGTCGAGGTGGTTCGCCATGTTGACGTCGAGGCGGTCGAGAGCGCTCTCGTGCGCAGCCGCGGCGCTCGCTGCCGGTGGGTCGTGACCGAATCGCTCTTCAGCATGGATGGCGACAACCCCGACCTGCGCCGTCTCCGCGCGCTGTGCGACCATCACGACGCCGCGCTGGTGGTGGACGAGGCGCATGCCCTTGGCATCTGTGGGCCGCGCGGCGCTGGCCTTTGCGCCGAGACTGGCGTTCGCCCTGACGTGCTCATCGGCACGCTCGGCAAGTCGCTCGGGCTCCACGGCGCCTTCGTCGCGGGCTCCACGACGCTGCGGACCTACCTGTGGAATCGCGCCAGGAGCTTCGTTTTCTCGACCGGCATCAGCCCCATGGTGGCCCTGGCGTCGGTGGACCGCGTCCGTCGTGCCTCTGCTGACGATGCCGCTCGGGCGCGCCTGGCCATGATCACGCGCCAGCTCCGCGCGGGCCTGCACGCGCTGGGCGCCCCGCTGCTCCCGGGTTCATCGGGCCCTATCCTGCCGTGGATCTTGAAGTCGCCGGGTGCCGCGGTGGAGATGTCCCAGCGCCTCGCGCGGGAGGGCATCCTTGTCCAGGCGATCCGACCGCCGACGGTGCCGGCGGGCACCTCGCGGCTCCGCATCACGGCCAGCGCGTCCCTGTCGGAGGTCGACGTGGTGCGCGCCCTCGCAGGGTTCCGCGAGGCGCTCCGATGAGGGGCCGTCCTGTTTCACGTGAAACAGGGCAGCTCCGGGTCGCGGTGGTCGGAACGGGGACCGGGGTAGGCAAGACGCACGCATCGGTGGCGCTCGTCGCCGCGCTGGCAGCTCGCGGCGACAAGGTCTGCGGCTTGAAGCCCATCGAGTCGGGCGTGAACGGCCTCTCGACGAGCGACGCCGATCAGCTCGCCCTGGTCAGCTCGGTCCAGCCCGAGCCGGCGCCGTACCGCTTTCTGGAGCCGCTCTCGCCCCATCTGGCGGCACGCCGCTGCGCCCGAGGCATCTCGTTGGATCTCGTGGCCGCGTGGGTCGACAGGCAGCAGGCTCCCTTGGTGATCATCGAGAGCGCCGGCGCCCTCCTCTCCCCTCTGGGGCCGGGCGTGACGAACGCAGATCTCGTGCGCGCGCTCGCTCCTGACGCCGTCGTGCTTGTCGGCCTCGACCGGCTCGGCATCCTTCATGAAGTGGCCAGCTGCATGCTGGCCCTGCGCGCGCTCGCCCCTGGCCTGCCGCCAGCCCTGGTGGTGCTGAACCCGCCGGCAGCACCTGACGCATCGACCGGGACCAACACGGGGGAGCTCGAGATGCTGGGCATTGCTCGGGATGGCGTTGTGATGCCGCGTGCCCTCCCCACAGCGCCGGCGTCGCTTGCTGCCGCCGCGCTCACCTTGGCGCGACTCGGCATGTAGGAATGCGATCGCGCTCGGAGCTGCGGACGAGCGTCTGGTTCGACGTCCGCCGGGTCTCGGCCGAGGACGGTTGAATCACCCTGCTCTCCGAGGTCATCAGGCCTGCCGTCAACCTCGGGTCGAGCATGCTCATGTCGCCCAAGCTCGTCGCGGGGTGCGGGAACCCCGCCGGACTTGCCTGAGCCCCCGGCTTTCCGGCAGACGAAGCGATCGAGCGGCTTGACCGGACCGAGCGTCGCGTCCTTGGTGCGCGCCGCGAGGTTTCTCTGGTCGCGCTCGCGCTTGTCGAGCGTGGCGAGTTCCAGACAGAGCTCTGCGGGCGACATCTTGCTCTTCGTCGCGTGCGTGATGAGCGCACGGATGGCTTCCGGGGAGGCGCGGAATCCCAGGGCGCGGAGCGCCTCGGCGGGGTCATTCTCGGTCGTCATCGTAGCTTCCGAGATCGTGGGGGATGACGTCACGGTCGACGACGTGGGGCCCGAGCTCGATTGGCAGCACAGGGCGCGGGCGCGCGCGGCTCTGTTCGCACAAAATGGCCAGCGCGCCGTAGTCGTGGCTTCCCTTCTTGAGCAGGTCTTCGACCGCGACCGCGAGCACGCGGGCGCCGTAGAGGTCGAGCAGCTTGGTTGTCCGCGCCACCAGCGACCCGACATTGCGTCCGTCGGCGAGCCAGAGGCGCATGAGCGCTTCGACCTGGGGGACCTCGGCGCGGAGCCGGTCGCGCCGCTTGCCATCGCGCGCCCCCGCCTTGATGGCGAGCAACGCGGCGCGGTGCTCGGATGCTTCGATGACCTGGCCTTTCGCCCACGAGCGCGCGTGCTGCCCGACGACGCGGCCCTCGTCGAGCAGGCGCACCTCGACGTCGGTCGCGACGAGCCGCAGAGTGCGATCCGCAGCCTCAGGAAGGACCGAGTAGCGGTTGCCGTCGAAAGACACGAAGGCGGTCTTGTCCGCGGGCACGCTCGTCACGAGCTCGGTCGGGATCGTGGCGCCCGGCAGCGGCAGCAGCCGCGCCTTCTCCTCGGCGAAGACCTCCCCGACGGTCCGGTCCTTCTGGGTCGGGTGCCGGCGCTGCATCGCGACCGTCTCGAGGAAGTGGAGCAGCGCCGCGTTGCCGCTCTCGATCGAGGGGATCGTGCGCGCCGGAAAGAAGCGTGTCTTCAAGTAGCGAATCGCCCGCTCGACGCCGCCCTTGTCGGTGGGCTTGCGCACCCGGCAGGCGCGCAGCGCGACGTGCAGCTGCGAGGCGAGCTCGATGAGCTCGGTTTGGAAGCGCAGCGCGCTGCCCTCTCGCGCCGCGACGATGCTCTTCGGATTGTCGAAGAGCCACTCGTGCGTGACACCGCCGAAGTACTCTGCCGCGCGCACGAGCGAGCGGACAAGGCTCGCCGTCGTCTGCTCGAGCACGAGCTCTGCCCAGATCGCGCGCGAGTAGCGCAGCAAAAGCACGAAGCAGTAGAGCGGGCGCACCCCGCCGGCGACGCGGAGCTTGCCGACGTGGGCCCACTCGATCTGCGACTGCTCGCCCGCAAGCGTCTCGATGCGCAGGTAGACCTCGTGCCTTGGCGCCGGACGATTCAGGAGCACGAAGCGCCGGAGCGTCCGGATGCTGCCGGTGTAGCCGCGCTCGACGATCATGTCGTACAGGCGTGTCGCGACCAGCGTCGGATGAAGATCGAGCGTGCTCAGCACAAAGCCCTGATAGGCGTCGAGCACGCTCGGGCGCGGCCCCCCGTCCTTCGGCGAGGGGCCGTGGGGACCGACGACACGGTCCACGACGTCGTGGTGCAGGCCGAGCTGCTCCGCGATCGTGCCCTTCTTCCAGTGCTCGCTGAAGTAGAGACGGCGGATCTCGGCCTCGGTCTGTCGATCGATCGTCATCGCGACCACTCCCACGACAGTTGCCTCAGGTCACGGAAGTCGCCCGGCAGCCGCAGGGCGCGCGCCGCGCGACGACGGGCGGGTGACACGCGTGCAGCCACGCCTACCTCGTAAAAGACGTTGCGCTCGCCGTAGCCGAGGCCGTCGAGGAGGCCGAGCTCGCACGACGAGGTCGATTGCTCGTCCACACACAGCACAACGCAGAGCCGCTCTCCCACAAAGAGCGAGAGCCCTTCGAGCAACGTCGCCGCCGCGCGCGGGTGGACGAGCGGCGCCGGCGGCAGGATCACCTTGCCGATGTCCTTCGGTCCCTGCGTGATGAGCAGGCGCGTGCGCGTCGGCTCCGGGGACAATCTCACCATCGTCGTATCCATCGATTGCATCTCCTGCCGAGTGCGACGCGGCCGGTGTGTCTGCGGTGGGCGCGCTCTCGGGCGGAGCGACGGTGACCTCAAAGGCCAACTTCTCGGCAGCCTGATCCGTCACGCAGCGAGGCGAAGGCGGCGGCGGGGTCTCGCTGCCGCCTTCGCGCGCGGCGGCGTGCTCGGCGGCACGCTCGGCCTCGCGGCGCCTCTCCCGGTACACCCGGTTGTGGTCGCGATGATCGGCGCGCCCCCACGCTGTCACGCCGACGCCCGCAATTTTACGGGCGGGCTATCTCCGGGGGCCAGTTCGCGTCCAATTTCCGCGGATCCGGGTGGCCACCTACAGGGTCCGGTTCTCACCGCGCGCACTCACCTGCCCCGCCTCCTCGCTGCGACCGAAAGACTCCGCCGAGCGCACAGGATGAGCTTGCTCTCGACGCCGAAAGCTCTCGCGCACGTGTCCGGGTGGCCAACCCCGAAGCGGCCCTCTCACCGGGACGAATCGGCAGAAGTGCAGCCGAGCCCGGCGGTGTTGCTGCTCCTCGACTGAAAGCGTCGGCGTCTCGGACGCTTGCCTCTCACGAGCCCGGTGCGGCACCCCGGCTCACTCATCGTTTCAGCGCGAGTCGCCGCTGTCGGGCACGATGGGCTCAGCAGCCAGCAGACGAGGGCGACGACCTTGTTTCACGTGAAACTGCCCGGGCTGCTTCCTCGCCGGCTCAGGTCGACTCGGTGACGACCCGACCCCGCTCCAGCACGAGACGAGCGGCAGCTCGATGCCGGAAGACGTCCGGCTCGTGCGAGACCACAACCACAGCGGCGCCCCGCGCGACCTCCGCGTCCACGACCGTGAGGAGCCGCGCGACACCAGAGCGGTCCAGGCCCGTCGTGGGCTCGTCCAGCAAGACCAGGGAGGGATGGTGAACCAGCGCTCGCGCGAGCGCGATGCGCTGCCGCTGGCCGCGCGAGCACGTGCGCAGCGGTCGCAACGCGAAGGTCCCCAGCTCGAAGCGCTCCTCCGCGCGGCGCCACGCCTCGTGCGCGTCCAGACCATGGAAACCGGCCGCCAGCTCGACGTTCTGCCGGCCGGAAAGATCGGGGTACGCCAGCGACTCGTGCGACAACCAGCCGATGGTGCGGCGAACCAGCCCCGCGTCGTCCCCCAGCGGCTCGTAGGTGACAGCACCCGACGTGGGACGAATCACGGTGCCCAGGATGCCGAGCAGCGTCGACTTGCCTGATCCGTTCGCCCCCTCGATGAGGGTCAACCGCCCCGACTCGACGGTCGCGCTCACGCCACGCAGCGCCGCCGTCGTTCCGTACGTCTTCACGACGCCACGCGCCACCACGCGCTCGATCGCATCCACTGCGCTCACCTCGCTTCTGCGCTCCACACCGCGGTCAGCTCTGGCCGCCGCCTCGCGTGCGACCTTCACCCCGAACGACGGTGGTCATGTCCTCCGGGAACGCAGGCGGATCAACCAGGGTCGCCTCCGTATCGTCCGAGAGATCCGTGCCCCGATCGAGCGGGGGCAGCGACGGGATCGTCGGACGATCCTCCGCCTCGTCGTCCCGGAACTGTCCGTCCACCACCTCGGCGACCGGCTCGCTCCGCCTGCGTACAGCGCCCCGGTCGCTCGATGCGCCGATCGCCGGTGGCGACCACGCGCTGTGACGCAGCTGGACCCCGTTGCCGCCGTCCGTGACTCGAGGTCCCTTCCTCGCCGCCTCCGGCTCAGGGTGAGCGCCCGCGACGACGAATCGACCAGGATCGCCGGTGTCCTGCTCGCCCCCAAGCCGCGCGAACGTCATCGTCCCATCGTCGTTCCGATCCTCGACGATGCTCTGGACCGCCACGCCCTCCAGCCGGCGCTTCTGTGACATAGGGACCTGGTTCTTGAACCGCCGCAGCGCCATCTGGAACTCCCGGGCGCTCTGGAAGCGCTCCTCGCGCTCCTTCGCCAAGGCGCGATCCACAAGGCGCGAGAGCCCGGGCGGCGTCGTCGGATCGAGCGCTGTCACAGGGCGGTGCCAGAGCGTCAGGATCTGGACGAGCAGCGCGTTGTAATTGCGCGCCACGAACGGGCGCTGGCCGGTCAGCGCCTCGTAGAGGATCACGCCCACAGCCCATAGATCGAGCCGGTGGTCAAGCTCCGCGTCCCCTCGAGCCTGCTCGGGCGCCATGTAGTACGGCGTGCCCATCACCATGCCGGTGCGGGTCAGATCCATCGCCATCCCATCCATTCCGGACGCCCGGGAGATGCCGAAATCGAGCAGCTTGGCAACCGGCAACATGCCGGCACGCTCCGAAAGGAAGATGTTCTCCGGCTTCAGGTCACGGTGGACAATCCCCCGCTCATGTGCCGTCACCAGCGCCGAGAGCACCTGAAGCATGATGTCTACGAGCTCGCTCGGCGGCACGACCCGGCAGCGCTCGAGACGCTGCGCCAGGGTCTCACCGTGCAGGCGTTCCATCACAAGGTAGGGGCTGCCGTCATAGAGCCACCCCATGTCGTAGACCTCGCAGATGTTCGGATGACCGATCCGCCCCGCGACCCGCGCCTCGTGCTCCAATCTGGAGATCGCCTCGTGCTTCTGGGTCTCCCGCGGATGCATCACCTTGACGGCAACCAGCCGACCGATCTGGAGGTGCTCGGCCTCGTAGACCGCGCCCATGCCGCCCTCCCCGATGATGGCGGTGACCCCGTACTTGTCGCCGATCACGTGGCCGAGCAGCGAGCGCCCCGACGACGCACCCACCCGATGGCTCTCCGACCACGCTTCGATCCGCGCGTCATCCGCACGGACAGGCGGCGGTGCGCGCGACGCCACGGCGCGCTGCTCGGGACGCGGCGCCGGCGCGCCGCGCGTGGCTGAGCTCGGCCCCCCCCTCGGCGACGGAGGCGCCGACCTCGATGAAGGCGGCGCTCCCCCCGGGGGCGGCAGTCCGCTCGATGCGGGAGCCGCCGATCTCGGCGGCGCAGCCGGCCGTGGAACGGGCTGCAACGGAGCCGCAGCAGCCCGCCCACCGGACGACGAGGGCGCCTCGCACGACGCAACCACGAGCCCGGTCGCCGGACACACGACCGCCGCACCGTCGTGGTGGTTACCGCAGTGGATGCACCGCACCGAACTCAAGTCCGTACATTTTGCAATACTCCATCCGGGTGCTGCTCGGAACTGCACAGCGCATCAGGTCAACGCGTGCCCCGTCGCGCTCGGTTCTACATTCCCGCACCCACCCCGGGGATCTTGGGGATAACCCCGTCGGGAACCCTGGGGGCAAAACGGGGGAGACTCGCCGCCCGCCAGCTCTCCCCTGTCCACCTACCCCTGAGCACGGTCCATTTACCCCAGGGCGCTAGCTTCTAACTGTTCGTATTTATTGTGAAATCTGAGTTATCCCCGCCCTCCACAGCACCTACGACGAAGACGTTGTCTTTATTTATCTATTTCATGGAAGAGAGAGGCGTCCCGCAAGGTCACGGGAGCGCTCATTTCCGAGGCACGCCCGGGCGATAACCCTGCTAAAGGGAGCAGCTCCGGAGTCGGCTATGGACCTTGTGATCCCCAAGAAAGATCTGCTTCGCCTCGTTGCACGCTGCCAAGGCGTGGCGGACAAGAAGAGCGCCATGCCGGCGCTCGCCAACGTCCTGCTCGCCGCCGAGGGCAACGCCGTCCGCGTCGCCGCGACCGACCTGTACATCGGGGTCACCGGCCAGACGCACGCGGACATCAAGACCGGCGGCACCGTCGCGGTCCCGGCCAGGGACCTGCTCGAGCGCGTGAAAGCCATGCCCGATGGCCCGATCCAGATCACCACCACCGAGGGCGCGCACACGTCGCTCAAGGCCGTCGGATCACCCCGGCGCTACACGCTCCCCGGCCTCCCCGGCTCGGAGTTCCCGCAGCTGCCCGTCCCGGCGCACGACGCGCCCTCGCTGGAGCTCCCCGTCGAGCAGCTCGCGCTCCTGATCACCAGGACGCACTTCTCGATCTCCACCGACGAGACGCGCGCGCACGTCAACAGCGCCCTGTTCGAGTGGGCCGGCGACCGCGTCAGGATGGTCACCACCGACGGCCACCGCCTGTCCAAGATGGAGGCGACCGTCTCCGGCAGCTCCGCCACGGCCACCATGCTCATCCCGCTCAAGGCGATCACGGAGCTCCGCCGCCTCGCCGAGGAGGCGCGCGCCGAGAAGGAGACCCCGATGGTCGCCATCACCCAGAGCGGGCCGAACGCGTTCTTCAACATCGCCGGGATGCAATTCTCGGTGAAGCTCGTCGACGCGCAGTTCCCCCCCTACCAGCAGGTCATCCCCTCGGTCACCGAGCGCTCGGTCCGCGCGCCCCGCGTCGCGTTCGCCGAGGCCCTCCGCGCCATCGCGCTCGCCGCCAACGACCGCACCGGCGGCGTCAAGCTGTCGATCGCGCCCGGCACCCTCCGGATCACCAGCGAGAGCCCGGACACCGGCGCCGGCTTCGACGAGCTGGCCGTCGACTACAACGGCCCCGAGGTCACCATCGGCTTCAACGCCAAGTACTTCCTCGACGTCCTCGCCTCCATCGACGACGACGAGGTCGTCCTCGGCATCTCCGGGGAGCTCGACCCCGCCGTGCTCCGGCCCGGCAGCGAGTCGAACCAGCAGAGCTACGTCGCCGTCATCATGCCGATGCGGATTTGAGCGCGCCCACCGACGAGCTCCAGGGACGCCTCCCGAGCCTGCTGCTCGAGCGGCTCCAGATCCGGGAGTTCCGGAACCTCGGCCGCGTGGACGTCGAGCCCGCGCCGCGCCTCAACGTGATCGCCGGCAACAACGGTCAAGGCAAGACGAGCCTGCTCGAGGCCATCTACTTCGCGGCCACCTCGCGCAGCTTCCGCACCCACCGCGCGGCCGAGCTCGTGCGCCACGGCGCCGACGTCACGAGCGCGCGGGCGCGCTTCGTCGAGCGACGGGACGCGCTGCCGCCCCTCGGGCGCGAGCAGACCGCCGCCGTCGAGCAGAAGCGGTGCGTCGTGCGGATCGACGGCAACCGGCCCCCGAGCCTGGCGAGCTTCGCGACGCGCTCGCCGGTCGTCGCGTTCCACGCGGAGGAGCTCGCGCTGTCGACCGGGCCCGCGAGCGCGCGGCGCACGCTGCTCGATCGGCTGGCGCTCTTCATGGATCCGCAGAGCGCCGACCACCGCGCCCGCTACGCGCAGGCGCTCCGCGCGCGCCACGAGGTGCTCCAACGCGGCGGGAGCGGGTCCACGCAGGCGGGCGCCGAGCTCGACGCCTTCGAGGAGCTCTGCGCCGTCCACGGCGCGGCGCTGACCCGCGCCCGCGAGGCCGCCGTCGAGGCGCTGGCGCCGGAGCTCACGCGCGCCTTCACCCGCATCGCCGCGCCGGACCTGATCCTGGCGGCCCGCTACGCGCCGGGAGGCACCAGCGACGCCCAGCAGGCGCGCGAGACGCTGCGCGAACACCGCCGGCGCGACGCCCACCGGCCGAGCGCCGGCTTCGGCCCCCACCGCGACGACCTGCTGCTCGAGCTCGATGGGCACCCCGCCCGCGTGGTCGCCTCCCAGGGGCAACACAGGGCCCTCACCCTCTCGCTCAAGGCGGCCGAGACCGCTGCCATTGCGTCCGTTCGGGGCGTAGAGCCCATTCTTCTGCTGGACGACGTGTCGAGCGAGCTCGATCCCGACCGGACGGCCGCGCTGTTCACGTTCCTCGGAATGGCGCGTGGACAGGTGTTCCTGACGACCACGCGGCGCGATCTCATCGTCACGCCGGGCGTCGCTCCGTCGGAGCGGCGCGATTTTCACGTTGAAGGCGGCGCGCTCAGCTGACGTGCGTCGAGGGCGCGCGGGCGCTTACCGAGCGGACGCTGAAGGGCGGATGCGCGCCAAGTCCCGCCGCGACCCATGAGCGCCGCCAGACGCGTTGATCGCCCCCCCAGCCCACGAGTTGGGGCGCTCCGGACGCGCCCGCGCCGGGCGCTGAAAATACGGTGTTACGAGGCTTCCGGACTCGGCGAAACGCTTGCCCGAGCCGCTGATTTCGGCTACATTTCCGCAGTCTTTACGGGGCATCGACGAGCGGTCCGCGCATGATCGTTCGTGCCCTCGGAACCGATCCGGCGCCGCGGCCGCGGCACCCCGGGTCCCACCTGACGAGCTGCCACCGAGCCGGCCCCTCCACTGCAAGAAACCCGGCAATCCGAGCGGCCTCCGCCGCTCTGCGCCCCCGGTGAGAGGCGGCGGGCGCGCCACCAGGACCGATGATGACGGAACCCACCCTGAGCCAGCCGACCGACCTCACCAAGGCGTCGTATGACGCCCACAGCATCACGGCGCTCGAAGGCCTTGAAGCGGTGCGAAAGCGCCCCGGCATGTACATCGGCGATGTGCATGACGGATCGGGGCTGCACCACCTCGTGTGGGAAGCCGTCGACAACGCCGTCGATGAGCACCTCGCCGGCGCCTGCACGGAGATCAGGATCACCGTCCACTTCGACGGCTCGGTGTCGATCGAGGACAACGGCCGCGGGATCCCGGTCGGGATGCACGCCAAGGGCGTGAGCGCCGCAGAGGTCGTCATGACCGTCCTCCACGCCGGCGGCAAGTTCGACAATTCCAGCTACAAGGTCTCTGCGGGCCTGCACGGCGTCGGCGTGAGCGCCGTGAACGCCGTCTCCGAGTGGCTGAAGCTCGAGATCAAGCGCGAGGGAAAGCTCTGGTTCCAGGAGTACGCCCGAGGCGTGCCGAAGGCGCCGCTCAAGCCGATCGGCGTGACGGACAAGACGGGGACGAAGATCACCTTCAAGCCCGATCCGGTCATCTTCAGCGCGGTCGAGTTCAGCTTCGACATCCTCGCGAGCCGCCTGCGCGAGCTCGCGTTCCTGAACGCCGGGCTCGTCATCCACCTCCACGACCAGCGCCCCGACGGGAGAGTCGAAGCCTACGAGTACAAGGGCGGCATCGCGGAGTTCGTGGCGCTCCTCAACAAGACCAAGGAGCCGATTCACGAGGAGGTGATCAGCTTCATCTCGCAGCATGAGATGAGCGCCGGGAGCGAGGCCACGAACGGCCGCGGGAGCCCGGGGGCGCCGCCGGTCGGCGTGGAGGTCGCGCTGCAGTGGAACGGCTCCTACACGGAGGCGATCTTCTGTTACACGAACAACGTCCACAACAGGGACGGCGGCACGCACCTCACCGGGCTCCGCGCCGCGCTCACGAAGACGATCAACAACTACGGGAGCGCGCACAACCTCTTCAAGGAGCTGAAGCAGGGCCTGCAGGGCGAGGACGCGCGCGAGGGCCTGACGTGCGTGCTCAGCATCAAGCACCCGGACCCGTCGTTCGACTCGCAGACGAAATCCAAGCTCGTCTCCAGCGAGGTCAAAGGCATCGTCGAGGCCGCCGTCAGCGACAAGCTCGGGCAGTACTTCGAGGAGAACCCGCAGAGCGCGAAGAAGATCATCGAGAAGGCGGTCGTCGCGGCGAAGGCGCGCGAGGCGGCCCGCAAGGCCCGCGAGGTGATCCGCAAGGGCTCGCTCGACGTGACGTCGCTCTCGGGCAAGCTCGCCGACTGCCAGTCCAAGGACCCGGAGAAGAGCGAGATCTACATCGTCGAGGGCGAGAGCGCCGGCGGCAGCGCCAAGATGGGGCGCGACCGGCACTTCCAGGCGATCCTCCCGCTGAAGGGCAAGATCCTCAACGTCGAGCGGGCGCGGCTCGACCGGATGCTGAGCTCCGCCGAGGTCGGCACGCTGATCACCGCCCTCGGCTGCGGGATCAACGACGCCGGCGGCTTCGAGATCGACAAGCTCCGCTACCAGAAGATCATCCTGATGACGGACGCCGACGTCGACGGCTCCCATATCCGCACGCTGCTCCTGACCTTCTTCTTCCGGCAGATGCCCGAGATCATGGAGAAGGGGTATCTGTTCATCGCGCAGCCGCCCCTCTACCGCGTGCGCAAGGGCAAGCGGGACCTGTACCTGAAGGACCAGGCCGCGCTGGACGAGTTCCTCGTGGGCAACGCCGTGGACGGGCTCGAGATCGTCGCCAGCGGCGCGCAGACGGGCATCCTCGGCCAGCCGCTCTACCGCCTCGCGCAGCGGCTGAAGCGGTTCCGCGCCGTGCTGTCCAACATCGACAAGCGCTGTGACGCCCGGATCGTGGCCGCGGTCCTGAGGTCGAGCGGGCTCGGGCGCGACGACCTGCGGGAGACAAAGAAGGTCGCCGCGGCCGCCGACGAGCTCCGGGCCTACCTGAAGCAGCGCTATCCGGACCTGTTCCCGCTCACGCTGGCGACGCCCCGGGACACCGAGCACGGGACGAGCCGGATCGAGGTCGTGCCGCGACCCGGCGCGAGCGCTCGAAGGAGCGTCATCGACTGGGAGCTGGTGAATTCGCCGGAGTACCAGGAGGCCTGGTCGATCGAGCAGGACCTCCGGTCCATCGGCGCGCCGCCGTACCGGGCCCGCACCTCGAGCGGCGAGGAGACCATCGAGAACGGCGAGACGCTGGTCGAGTACATCGAAGAGCGGGGCAAGAAGGGTATCGCGATCAGCCGTTACAAGGGCCTCGGCGAGATGAACGCCGATGAGCTCTGGGAAACGACGATGAACCCGGACGCGCGGACCCTCCTCCAGGTCCGCATCGACGATGCGGTGAAGACGGACGAGCTCTTCACGATCCTCATGGGGGATCAGGTCGAGCCGCGGCGCAACTTCATCGAGCAGAACGCGCTCAACGTGAAGAACCTCGACATCTGATCCTGCATCCGGCGCGCGGTTCCTGCGCGGCGCCGCGCGCGGGTCGCGCGGACCTGGGGTTGACGCGGCGCTGGCGCTGCATCGATCACCGGATGCGTCCGCTCGGTATCTCTGGCAAGCCCCTTGCCTGGTCGGCCCCTTGCTAGCCAAGGCGCGCGCCTTAGCTTCGAGGGGCCATGAGAATCGAGCGAATGACGACGAAGGCCCAAGAGGCCATACGAGAGGCTGTCGATTTCGGCAGCCGCCGGGGAAATCCCGAGCTCTATCCCGAGCACATCGTGCGGGCGATCGTCGGCCAGGACGGCGGCGTCGGCGCTCCCCTTGTGCAGAAGGCAGGCGCCGATCCGGCAGGGTTGCTGCGCCTCCTCGACGCGAAGATCGACACCTACCCTCGCGTGAGCGGCGGCGCCGAGCCGAACCTGTCGCGGCGCGCGCTCACGGTGCTGCAAAAGGCCGAGGACGAGGCGAAGGCGCTCAAGGACGAGTACATCTCGACAGAGCACGTCCTGCTCGCCGGGATCAAGGCCGACAAGGAGATCCAGTCGATCTTCGAGCGAGCAGGGCTGTCGTACGACAAGCTCCTCGCGTCGCTCGCGGCCGTGCGCGGCAACCAGCGCGTGACGGACCGGGACCCCGAGGGGAAGTTCCAGGCGCTCGAGAAGTACACGCGCGATCTCACGAAGCTCGCCCGACAGGGCAAGATCGATCCGGTGATCGGCCGAGACGAGGAGATCCGGCGCGTGATTCAGGTGCTCTCGCGGCGCACAAAAAACAACCCGGTGCTCATCGGTGAGCCCGGCGTCGGCAAGACGGCCATCGTCGAGGGCCTCGCGCACCGGATCGTGGCGGGAGACGTGCCGGAGTCGCTCAAGGACAAGACCGTCGCCGCGCTCGACCTCGCCGCGATGGTCGCGGGCTCGAAGTTCCGCGGCGAGTTCGAGGACCGGCTGAAGGCGGTGCTCAAGGAGATCGAGGGCTCGAACGGGCGCATCGTCCTGTTCATCGACGAGCTCCACACGCTGGTGGGCGCCGGCGCGGCGGAGGGCGCCATGGACGCGGCCAACATGCTGAAGCCCGCGCTCGCGCGCGGCGAGCTGCGGTGCATCGGCGCGACCACCCTCGACGAGTACCGGAAGCGGATCGAGAAGGACGCGGCGCTGGAGCGGCGGTTCCAGCAGGTGCTCGTCGCGCAGCCCAGCGTCGAGGACACGATCGCCATCCTGCGAGGCCTCAAGGAGAAGTACGAGGTCCACCACGGGATCCGCATCCAGGACGCAGCGCTCGTGGCCGCCGCGGTGCTGTCGAATCGGTACATCACCGAGCGGTTCCTGCCCGACAAGGCGATCGACCTCGTGGACGAGGCGGCGTCGAAGATCCGCATGGAGATCGACAGCCTGCCCACGCCGATCGACCAGGTGGAGCGCGATCTGCTCAAGCTGCAGATGGAGGAGCAGGCGCTGAAGCGCGAGAGCGACAAGGCGAGCAAGGCGCGCCTCGACGAGGTGCGGCGCGAGATCGCCGATCTCCAGGGGCAGCGCGACGCGATGCGGGCGCAGTGGATGCGAGAGAAGGAGCTCATCTCCGAGCTGCGCCAGCTCAAGCCGCAGATCGAGGAGCTCAAGCTGGAGGAGGAGCGCCTGAAGCGCGCCGGCGACCTCGGGCGCGCCGCGGAGATCCATTACGGCAGGATCCCGGAGATCGAGAAGAAGCTCGAGGCGATCCGCGCCACGCTCGCGCAGGTGCAGTCGAAGGAGAGCTACCTGAAGGAGGAGGTCACCGACGAGGACATCGCCGCGGTCGTCTCGAAGTGGACCGGGATCCCCGTGTCCAAGATGCTCGAGAGCGAGATGCAGAAGCTCCTGCGCCTGGAGGACGAGCTGCGCCGGCGCGTCGTCGGGCAGGAGGACGCGCTCCGCGCGGTGTCGAACGCCATCCGGCGCTCGAGGGCAGGCCTCGGGGACGAGCGGCGGCCGATCGGGTCGTTCCTGTTCCTCGGGCCGACCGGCGTCGGCAAGACCGAGCTCGCGCGCGCGCTCGCCGAGATCCTCTTCGACGACGAGCGGGCCATGGTGCGGCTCGATATGAGCGAGTACGGGGAGCGCCACGCGGTGGCCCGCCTGATCGGCGCGCCGCCCGGGTACGTCGGCTACGAGGAGGGCGGCCAGCTCACGGAGCCGGTGCGCCGGCGGCCGTACAGCGTGGTGCTGTTCGACGAGATCGAGAAGGCGCACCCGGACATCTGGAACACGCTCCTCCAGGTGCTCGACGACGGGCGCCTGACCGATGGGCAGGGGCACACGGTCGATTTCAAGAACACGATCATCATCCTGACATCCAACCTCGGGACGCCCGCGGCCGCGGCCATCGAGGAGCGCGCGAACCTGCCGGCGGAAGAGAAGGCCGAGCTCGTGAGGAGGGCCGTCGTCGAGGAGGTGCGGAGGCACTTCCGCCCCGAGTTCCTGAATCGCCTGGACGATCTCATCGTGTTCCGGCGGCTGGAGCGCGAGCAGATGGAGAAGATCGTCGATATCCAGCTCGGTCTGCTGCGAAGGCGCCTGGATCGGCGCGGGCTCCTGTTCACCATCTCGTCGGAGGCGAAGGGCTACCTCATCGAGCAGGGGTGGGATCCGCAGTACGGCGCAAGGCCGCTGAAGCGCGCCATCCAGAGGAGCATCGAGGACGAGCTCGCGAAGCGGATCCTCGGCGGCGAGTTCAAGCAGGGCGACACGGTGCAGATCGACCGAGCGGGCGGCGCGCTCACGTTCACGCGCGCGGCGCCCAACTGACGGTCGTCAGCCCGCGTCAGCGCTCGGGGAGATTGCCGGCGATGCGGCGGAGGAGGTCCAGGACGGCGTAGGCGGCGCCGAGCTGGACCTCTTCGCGATCCCCCGAGAACACGCGGTCGCGCACGACGAGGCCGCCGGGGTGCGACACAGCCCAGTAGCAAAGGCCGACCGGCTTGGTCGCCGTGCCGCCGGTCGGTCCGGCGATGCCGGTGACCGAGATGGCGACGTCGACCTCGCAGAGGCGGCGGACGCCCTGGGCCATCTCGGCGGCGACCTCGGCCGACACCGCGCCGTGGCCGCGCAGGGTGTCCTCCGCGACGCCGAGCAGCCGCGTCTTGGCGCTGTTCGCGTACGTGACGGCGGCGCCGACCAGGTAGTCGCTCGCCGGGTAGCTCGTGAGCAGGTGAGAGATCAGCCCGCCAGTGCACGACTCCGAGACGGCGAGCCGCCAGCCGCGGGCGCGCACGGAGCGCCCGACCATCTCCGGGAAGGCGTCGTCCCCCTCCCCGTACACGGCCGTGCCGAGCCGCCCACGGACATCGGCCGTCGCCCTCAACGCCAGCTCGTGCGCCATCGAGTGCGTGGCGGCGTGAGCGTGGACCTTCACGTCGACCTCCGGGTAATGCACGCGGTAGCCAAGCGTGATGCCGGGATAGGCCTCCTCCACGCCCTTCAGGAGCTCGCCCAGCGCGGACTCGGGCAGACTGTAGGTGCGAAGGCGGACCTGGAAGGTGTTGTTCGGAGCGGCCGGCCGCACGCGCGGCAAGATCTGCTCGGTGAACATGCTCTTCATCTCCCGCGGCACGCCCGGCAGGAAGAAGACCGTGGACTCGCCGAGGTGGATCCCGAAGCCGGGCGCGGTGCCGGACGAGTTCGGCAGTATCTCCGAGCCGGAAGGGACGTCGGCCTGCTTCTCGTGACCCGCGTTCATCGTCTTGCCACGGCTCTCGACGCGGCGGCGGATGGCGAGCAACGTGCTGTCGTCGCGCACGAGGTCGGTGCCTGTCGCGCGCGCTGCGGCGAGCGGGGTGAGGTCGTCCGTGGTGGGACCCAGACCGCCGGTGGCGATCACCAGCCGGTGCGCGCCCGCGAGCTGGCGGACGGCGGCGGCGATGCGATCGACGTCATCGTCGACGGTCGTGGACTCGCTGACCGTGAAGCCCGCTGCGGTGAGCTCGGCAGCGAGCCAGGCCGCGTTGGTGTTGAGGATCTCGCCGCGGGTGAGCTCGGTGCCGATCGAGAGAAGCGCGACAGCCATTGGGAAGTGGAACTGTAACCCAATCCGGACCAGACGGAGCGCGTTTCCGGACTGTTTTGAGATCGGTCGTCGGCCTCCTCCCCTTCCCCTCTCCCCTCCCCTCTCCCCCTCCAACGCGGCGCGCGAGGGGCGCGGCGTGCGCTCAAGGAGGATAGACGCACCGGAAGCCGAGATCCGGCGAGCGAGTGAGTACCGGAACAAGCTGCCGATTCCAGGTGCGGAGCGCCGCAGCTGCCTCGTCGGCCCACGATCCGCCGTGAGCCCCCGAGACCCCGTCCTCGGGCCGATCCGGGGCCGCCCACTCGGCGACATTGCCGGCCAGGTCGAACACGCGCCCGCCCGCGTGCAGAGCGGCGCCGTCAGGGCGCGAGCCGGCGAGCTCCGGGCCCGTCGCGCCCCATCCGCATGGGCCCGCCCGCAAGCCGAAGGCGACGCGCCGGCAGACCGCGCCCGTGTCGCCCCACGGGTACCGCCGGCTCGAGGGGCCCGCCGCAGCGAAGGCCAGCTGATCCCGCGAAGGGAGCGCCCCGCCCGCAAAGGCACAGTAGCGGGCGGACTCCTCCAGGGTGATCCTCGTCACCGGGAGGCCTGGCTCATCGCGCAGCGCCAGCGAGGCGCACGCGCCGGCCGCAAGGCAGGCGGCGTAGCGCTGCTCGGTGACCTCGAACGCGTCGAGCGCGAACGCCGGGACGAACACCTCGCGCGCCTCGACGACGCCCTGAGCTTCCCAGTCGCTCGGACCGAGCCGCAGCGTCCCGGCGGGGATGCGTACGGTCGCGCTCGGCGCGACGCAGCCGGCGGGGGTCGGCGCGAGGCCTGCGCCGCAGCGGCTCGGCGCGCCGGCGCAGCGGTCAGCCTCGAGGCGCTGGCCCTCGCCGCAACACCGCGGGCCGAGCGCGACCATCCCCGGCGCGCAGCGCGCCGGCGGTCCGGCGCGATGGCGGGCGAGCGCGGCGATGCCGACGATCAGGAGGGCTGCGCCCGCAGCGAGACCGGCCTTCCAGCCGGCCGCCCCTCCGGCACCCGGTGCTGCCCCCACCTCAGGGGGGCGGCGACCCGGCAGCGTCCGCCTTCCGCCGCGCGCCGGCCGGCTCGCGCGAGCCGGCGGCCTTCGCGTGCGCCGGCTTCGCTTCGATCATGGCCACGAGGCGCGCGAGCGCGTCGAGGAGCGCCCCCCGGATGCGATCGTACGTCTTCGGACCGACGTCGCCCCGCTTGCGCGCGCGCTCGAGCTCGACGAACTCGTCGAGCAGCGCGTCGCGCGCCTCGATCAGCTCTCGCCGCTCCTCGTCGTCGGGCCCGCGGTCTTCGTCGCGCCGACGGGCCAGGTTCATCGCGGCCCCGCCGATCACGGCGGCGCCGGCCAGGAGGAGCGCGATCCATCGGCCCACGCTGGGCGTCGGCAGCCCGCCGAGCGTGATCTCGAGGGTCTTCAGCCCGCCTTCCACGCGGGTGCCCTGCCGCTCGGTGATCAGGATCTTCTTGCCGTCCCGGTTCTGGGTGCGCTGCGCCGCCGGGAAGCCGGCGACGTTCAGCGTCATCGACTTCGACGCCTCGGCCATCACGCGCATCTGGGCCATGCGCGGCGGCAGCTCGATGCGGATCGTCTGGCGCTCTTCCATATTGAGCGGGACCTGCCAGCGGAACTGGCCCTCGTGCCGGCCGGGGCTCACGGTGCCGCGCAGCGCCGCACCGGTGCCCTTGACCTCCTCGAAGCGCACCTCGTCCATGCTCTCGGTCTTGTTGAACGCCTTGTAGTCGGGCGGGAGGGCGAACGTCTCGTTGGGCAGCCAGGCGACGCGGCCGAGGTTGTAGACCTGGAACAGCTGCTCCACCGAGATGGAGTCCTGCCGGAGCTGGAGGTAGATGATGCCCTGCGTCCCGACCAGCAGGTTGTTCACGTCCGACGTGGCCTCGTAGACGTGGAGCACGGCGCGCTTGCCGGCCTCGGCGCTGAGCCCGAAATGCGGCAGCGAGAACGTGCCGCCGTCGCGCGTGACCGAGATGCCGTAGCTCGTGCCGCCGCCGATCGTGAGGCTCTCGAGCCGGACGGTGCCCGCGTCGTCCGTCTCTCGCTTCACGCGCTCGCGCGAGTCGCCCTTCGTCACCGAGCTCTGCATGATGTCGACGTCGACCGGGATGCGAGGGACGGGCCTGCCGTCCGCGTCCTGCACGGTGAGCACGAGGACGCCGGGCGGGAGGGCGGCGTCTTCCCGGGCCGTGTCCTCGGGCGCCTCGAACAGGCCGGTCGCCGCCTCGGAAGCGCGCCGGGATGCCGCGTCTCTCGCGGGAGGCTTTCCCACCGGAGGGTGACCGGAAGGCAGCTCCTGCCCGACCTCGGGATGGCCCGGCGGCAGAGCGCCCGCGGCGTCGGGGGCGCCCGCGTCCGCCCCAGCCGTCGAGGCTGCAGCGGGGCTCGCGCTCCCGGCAGCCGCGGCCCCCGCCGGCGGCTTCGCCGCGCTCGGCGCCAGCGTCTTCGCATCCTGCTTGGGCGCCGCGGGCTGCGCGGAAGCCGCCTTGCCCGCCGCGGGCTGCGCCGAGGCGGCGGCCGCCGCGGGCGGGGCCGGAGCAGCCGGCTGCGCCTGCGCCGCGTGCGCGGCGGTCATGCTCAGCGAGGCGATCGCGGCCAGCGGGGTGTACCTGGTCCAGCGCATCACAACGCCCTCCTGCTGTCGTTCTCGTCGACGCCGGCCACGGCCTCGTCCGTCGCAGCCGGGTCGGCCAGCGGCGCGCCGGCCGCGCACTTCGTCCCGCACTTCTTGCAAAACACGGCGTCTTCGTCGTTCAGCGTGCCGCAGGCCGCGCACGCCAGCGCCTGCGCCGCCTCGCGCTCCTCCGCCGCCGCGGCCAGGTCGCTCTCGCCGTCCGCCGCCGGCTCCGGAACGCGCTCCTGCTTCGCCGGTCTGGCCTCCGTGACGGCGCCCTCCGGCGCGGCGGCGGCGCCCTCCGGCGCGCTCGCGGCCGCGTCCTCGCCCTGCCCCGGGGCGTCCACGCCGCCGTCGTCCTGCAGCCCGGCGCGCCGGAGGTGGCTCGCCACGAGCGCGGCGACCTGCTCGCGCCGCGGCTGCGCGTCGGTGTCCAGCACGCGGAGCAGCCGCTTCGCCTCGGCGCGGTACTTCGCGACCAGCTCGGCGTAGTCCTCGTCGCTGATCTTCCCGACGCTCCGCTCGAACTCCAGGTCCTTGAGCGCGCGCAGGACGGCCTGCTTTTGCTCCTCCTCTGCGCGCGGCGCGCCGATGGCGTACGCGTCGGCGCCGCTCAGCGGCGTCTCCCCGAGCAGCACGCGCAGGCTCGCCCAGAAGATGGCGATCACGGCGACGAGCGCGCCGCCGGCGAGCACGAGGATCGCCGCGGGCGGCCCGGCGACGAGCCCCGCGACGCCGGCGCCGACGAGCGCCACGAGCGGCGCCCCGAAGCGGGCGTAGTGAACGATTTGCCGCTCGAGCGGCGAGTCAGAGCCCCGGATCACGGCCGCGTGGGCCGTGGCCGTGGCGGCGCTTTTGGCGGACGTTTCGGCACTCATGCGCGGTCTTCGCGGTCGAGGTTCTTGAGCTCCTCGTCGAGCTTGTCGTCGTAATCGTCGCGCGCGCCGGGGACAACGCCCTTCCGGGATCGCTCGCCGGCGGCGCCCGCCTCGTCGCTGCGCCGCTTCCAGCGGCGCAGCGTCATGATGACGACGCCGGCGCCGCCCAGGATAGCGCCGAGCGGGAGGAGGTAGATCAGCCGCTGGCTGCCCTTGTTCGGCGGTACGGACAGCGCCTCCGCCCCGAAGCGCTCGGCGTAGGCGGCCTTGATGGCCTCCACCGAGAGCCCCGACGCGAGCGCCGCGCGGAGCTCATCACGGCGCTCGTGGGCGAAGCCGCAGGTGCACGTCCCGAGGGTCTCACGCGGGCAGCCGCACGTGCAGATCACGCTCCAGAAGAGCTTGCGCTCGTCGTCGCTCTGGATGCCGACGGTGCCCGAGCGCTGCATCCCCTCCCCGAGCTGCTGGCCGTGAGCGAACTCCGGCGAGCGCAGCAGGACGACGAGGGCGATGACGCCTGCGGCGAGGAGGGTGATGCCGTGGATAAGGTGTCGTGTGCGGCTCATTCGAAGGCTGGCTGCCTGGGCTCGGCAGCGGTCGGGAGCATTGCACCGATCGCCGGCGCCCGCCCGGGATGAACGGACGCGCCGGAGGCGGGGGCGCGGGCGTCGTCGTCGTCGACGTCGCCTGGCGCCTGCAGGATCGGCGGCCCGAGCCTCTCCTGGATGGGGCGTCCGTAGGCCTGCGACGGGCCGCCGGCGAGCAGGAAGGCGAACACGACGGACGCCACGACCGACCCTCCCGCCCGGACATAGCCGAACGCGCCGGCCTCCTCGAGCACGATGTCGGGCCACATCGCGATGAGCGCCCCGAGGACGAGGATCCCCGCGCCGAACCACATGAACGAGATCAGGTTGTTCACGTGCAGCTGGAAGGAAGCGACCTTGGTCTGGGGGTTCGCCATCCCGATGATCACGTAGAGGTCGTTCTTGAGCGTGATGTGCCGGGCGACCTCGGTCGACGGCGCCTCGGGGGTCGCCTTGTAGATGTACTTCGCCGGGCTGATCCGGCCGACCGGCGTGCCGTGTCGCTCGACGTCGAGGTCGGCGAAGACCATCCGCTTCTCGCTGTCGACCTCCATGCGCGGACCGGCGTAGACGAGGCGGTACTCCTCGATCTCCACGGCCTCGCCCGGGCGGAGGCTGATCTCCTTGTCGACGCCCCACGCGCGGCCGGCGAACCCGATGAACATCACCGCGATGCCAACGTGCACGATGTAGCCGCCGTAGCGGCGCCGCGACCTGGCGATCAGGTTGTAGAACGAGGTGAAGAGCGACTCGCCCCCGCGCTTCTGCCGCGCCGCGATGCCGCGGGCGAACTCCTGGATGACGACGGCGACGTTGAACGAGGCGATCGCCACCGTGATGAACGGGTAGGTCGACGCGAGCTTCGCGAGCGCGGCGCCGAGCTGGCCGGGGTAGATCGGGTCCACGGCGACGAACGGGGCGAAGCCCACCTTCTTCCCGAGCGAGAGGTGGAGCGCCACCGTGACGACCGTGGCCAGCACCGGCCAGCGGAAGCTCTTCCGGAAGAGCTCCGGCGACGTCTTCCGCCACCCGAGCAGCGGCGCGACGCCCATCATCAAGAAGACCACGAGGGCGACCGGAGGGAGCCACATGTTGTAGAACGTCGGCCCCAGCGTCGACTTCTGATCGAGCAGCCACTCGCTGATGCGCGGCCATACGGTCGCGACCGCGATGAAGATCATGATGCTGAAGAGGCCCCAGTTGTTGAGGAGGAACGCGGCCTCGCGCGACAAGAGCGACTCGAACTGCCCGTCGCTGCGCAGCCGCGGCAGGCGGTAGACGATCAGCGCGGTGCACGTCGCCAGGATCACGGCCATGAAGCCGACGAACCAGATGCCGATGCCGGACTGGGCAAAGGAGTGCACGCTCGCGATGAGGCCCGACCGCGTGAGCCAGGTGCCGAAGATGGTGAGGAAGAACGTCCCGCAGATGAGCGAGACGTTCCACACCTTCAGCATGCCGCGGCGCTCCTGGATCATCGTCGAGTGCACGTAGGCGCTCGCCGTGAGCCACGGGAGGAACGCGGCGTTCTCGACCGGATCCCACGCCCACGGGCCGCCCCAGCCGAGCTCCTCGTAAGCCCACAGCATCCCGAGCACGTTGCCGATGGAGAGGAACAGCCAGGAGAAGAGCATCCACTTCCGCGTCGCCACGATCCACTCGCTGTCGAGCCGGCCCGTGGCGAGGGCGGCGATCGCGAAGGCGAATGGGACCGCCGCGCTCGTGAAGCCGATGTAGAGGCTCGGCGGGTGGATGATCATGTAGAAATTGCGCAGCTGGTAGTTCAGCCCGTTGCCGTCGATCGGGGCGCCCGCCACGCTCGTGCGGAACGGGTTCACCGCGAAGATCATCAGCGCTGCGAAGAAGATGAGGACGCTCATCAGCGTCGCGATGACGTAGGGCTGGAGCTCCAGGTACCGGCGCTGCAGCCAGACGACGCAGCCTCCCGCGAACAGCGCGGTCAGGAACATCCACCAGAGCAGCGAGCCGTCCTGCCCGCCCCAGAGCGCCGCGATGAGGTACGGCGTGCTCATCGACCGGTCGCTGTACTGGGCGACGTAGGCGATGCGGAAGTCGTGGCTGACGAAGGCGTACGCCAGCACGAGCACCGCGAGGCCGACCAGCGCGATCGTGCCGTACGCGCCGAGCCGCGCCGCCTGCAGCAGCCGCGGTCGCCCGCGCGCCGACGCGAGCCCGACGGCGAAGGTATACGCCGCGGTCACCAGAATGGCGTAAAGGACGCCGGTCCCGAACTCAGGGAGGGATTGCCACATCGTTGTGGCCGGAAGCTTAGGCTTGCCAGGCGCGCAGGGCCAGCGCACCGCGCCCGCCAATTCAGCCTTCACCGCCGCTGAACGCGCGCTGCTGTGCGCGTGGCGCTCGCGATCGTCTGCCCCGTCCTGGCCCCGGCGCTTTTTCTGACGGGGCTGCACCCTGCCCCGCCGGCGTCGATGCCGGCCTGCGCGCTCGCAGGCGCCGGCCGCGCTCGTCGTCGCCGCCGGCCCGCGTGCTCGGATCCTCCGCGCGACCGCGATGTGACGGAGCATGCATCACGGAGTCACCAGCGTCGTTCTCCGCGTCTTCGCCTGCGCCGCGCGTCATGTCGAGCGCGCCGGAAGAGCTTCGTTTCAGGCTCGGCGTTGAGAACGGCGCACTATACTCAGAGCATGGCGATCGCTGCCGCCGCTATCCGCCCGACCGATCTCATCTACGACTGGAACGAGGTGGGCCGCGTCGGGCGCGTCATTCCGAAGGAGATCGGCTTCTTCGACGAGACCCTGCGCGATGGCCTGCAGAATCCCTCCGTCGCCGACCCGAACATCGAGAGCAAGCTCAAGCTGCTCCACCTGATGGCCAAGGTCGGCATCCAGATCGCCGACGTCGGCCTGCCCGGCAGCTCGCAGCGGGCCTTCGAGGACGTGCTCCGGATGTGCAAGGAGGTGGCAGACAACCACCTGCCCCTCCGCATCGCTTGCGCAGGCCGCACGGTCGTCTCGGACATCACGCCGATGATCGAGATCTCGCAGCGCGCGGGGATCCCGGTCGAGATCTACGCCTTCATCGGATCGAGCCCGATCCGGCAGCTCGCGGAGGCATGGGACGTCGACCTCATCGCCCAGCGCAGCGCCGACGCGATCGACGCGGGCGTGAAGGCCGGGCTGCCGGTCGCCTACGTCACGGAAGACACGACGCGCTCGCGCCCCGAGGTGCTGGCGACGCTCTTCAAGGTCGCCATCGACCACGGCGCGTCCCGGCTGTGCCTGTGCGACACCGTCGGGCACGCGACGCCCGACGGGGTCCGCAACCTCATCAACTTCACGCGCGCCATCGTCGCCGGGGCCGGGGCCTCGGTCGGCATCGACTGGCACGGCCACAACGACCGCGGGCTCGCGCTCGAGAACGCGATCTGGGCGCTCCAGTTCGGCGCGGACCGGGTGCACGGCACCGCCCTCGGCATCGGCGAGCGCGTCGGCAACGCCGCCATGGAGCTCATCCTGCTCAACATGAAGCTCCTCGGCCTCCTCGAGCACCAGGACCTCACCCACCTCCTCGAGTACTGCACGACGGCCGCGCAGGCGGTCGGCTGGGAGGTCCCCATCAATTACCCCCTGGTCGGACGGGACGCCTTCCGCACGGCCACCGGCGTGCACGCGGCGGCCATCATCAAGGCCGAGGCGAAGGGCGACTCCTGGATGGCCGACCGGATCTACTCCGGCGTCCCGGCAGGCATGTTCGGCCGGAAGCAGGAGATCTGCGTGGGCTACATGTCCGGCGCCTCCAACGTGAACTACTGGCTCAGGCAGCGGAAGATCGAGCCCTCGAAGGAGCTCGTCGACGCCATCCTGGTGAAGGCCAAGGCCACGGACCACATCCTCGCCGAGGAGGAGATCCTGGCCGTGATCGAGCAGCACCGCGGTCGCCAGGCCTGAGCCGGCGACATCGACCGGGGGCGGACCCCGCCCGCGGGAACGGTCCCCGGAGGTTCGGCGTTCTCGCGGATCCGGAGTAGAGATCCAGGCCGTGGCCGAGCAGGACAAGCAACCCGCAGCCGAAGCCGACCGGCCCGAGCGCCGGTCGCGGCTCGATGCCGTCCTGGCCGCGATCGCCGCGCTGGTCTGCTTCCTCGCAGCGACCACGCTGCGCGACCTGGGCCCGCGGTTCCTGCCGCAGGCGTCGATCCCCGCGCCGCCGGTGCCCGCCTGGGTCGAAGGGCGCGCGGCCGATCTCACCGCCACGGTGCGCGACGAGCAGGGGCGCCCGCTCCAGGACGCCACGGTGCGCGTCTTCGCGCTGCGCGAGGACCGGGCGTACTTCGCCGGCGAGCAGAGGACCGATTTGGCGGGCGAGGCTCGCTTCGCCGGGCTGCCGTCCGGGGAGGCGTGGATCATGGCGTACGGCGCGGAGCGGGCTCGCGCCTCGACGCGCCTCGCGCTGGAGCCGGGGCCGCGCGCCGTCGACCTCGTGCTGCGGCCCGCGAAGGTGCTGGACGTGCTGGTCGTCGACGAGGCGGAGCGCCCGATCGACGGCGCCGAGGTCACGGTCGCGACCGCCGATCCCCTCCCCTTCGTCGCGACGACCGCCGAGGGGGGCCGCGCGCGGTTCGAGCGGCTCGGCGCGGCGCCCTACGTCGTCCGCGCGTCGGCGCTCGGCTTCGAGGACACCGTGCGGACGGGCATCGTGCCCGGGCCGGTGCCGCTCAGGCTCCGCATGGATCGGCTCGGCGCGCTCACGGTCCGGGTGGTGGACGCGGAGGGGCAGCCCGCAGGCGGCGCGACCGTGCTCGCCGCCGGCACCGGCCTGTGGCCGGCGCGCAGCACGACCACCGACGCGACCGGCGCCGCGAGGATCGCCGGGCTCCGCGACGGGGTGTACGATCTCAAGGCGCGGCGCGGCGCCGCCGTGAGCGCGACCGCGCTCGCCGTGCCCGTGAGGCGCGGCGAGGGCAAGGAGGTGAAGCTCGTCCTCGGGCCCGGCCGCCACGTGCGCCTCCTCGTGACCGACGGCGACGGCGAGGACGCGCCGGCCGTGAAGGGCGCGAACGTCGTGCTCGTCGAGCAGGGCCTGTCGGCGTTCCCGCTGCACGGGCGCACGGGCGACGACGGATCCGTGACGCTCGGGCCGATCGCGCCGGGGTACGCGAGCGCGTCGGCCCTGGCGGCCGGCTTCGTGCCGAGGAACGCCGTGCAGGTCGACGCAGGCGCCGCCGAGGTCCGCATCCCGCTGCTCCGCGGCGGCGCGCTCGTGGGCGAGGTCGTGGACGACCGCGGCTACCCGGTCCCGGGCGCGACCCTCGAGATCGTCGGGGCCGACGCCGACGGGATGCCCATCGACGAGACGACCGCGATGTCCGAGTTCAGGGACGAGCACTTCGAGCGCGCCCTGCCCGGTCCAGCGCCGCTCATCCCGGCGGGAGAGCTCGGGGTCATGCCCGGCCCCATCCCGGATCTGCCGCGCGGCGACGCGTTCGTCCCGGCCGCCGCGGCGCGGTCCGGCGACCCGTGGGTCACGCGCGCCGACGGCACCTTCCGGGCCGAGCCCGTCACCCCGGGGCGCGTCCACGCCATCGTCCGCCACCCGGAGTACGTGGAGACGTCCAGCGAGATCGTGACGCTGCAGCCGGGCGGCGAGGCCCATGTGCGCGTGGTGATGCGCCAGGGCGGCCTGCTCGAGGGCCGCGTCCTCGAGGAGGACCGCAGGCCGGTCGCCGGCGCGCGCGTCGAGCTGGCCGCGACCGCCGGCTCGCTCGAGCGGGTGACGTACTCCGCGGACGACGGCACGTTCGCCTTCGCCGCGGTCCCCGACGAGGTGCTCGTCTCGGTCTCCCGGCCCGAGTCGCCCGGCGACGTCGTGGCGCGGCTCGTCGTCGAGGTCCCGGAGCGCGATCGCAAGGAGATCGAGGTCGTCCTCCCGAAGGTGCGCGAGGCGGTGGCCCTCCACGTCACCGACGATCGCGGCTACCCGATCGACCGCGTGGAGGTGCGCGTCCTCTCGCTCGACGTCGCCGTTCCGCTCCGCAAGACGCTCTTCACGGACGACGACGGCGACGCGAGGCTGCCCGACGCCGCCGGCCTCCCGCTCCGGATCAGCCTCGTGCGCTCCGGCAGGTCCTCGCGCGTCGAGCAGGTCGACGCCGCGCCGAAGGCGCTGCGGCTCGAGATGAGCGCCGCCCTCAAGGCCACCGGCACCGTGACCGGGCGCGGCGGGCGCGAGCGGCTCGAGGGCGCGCGGATCACGCTGTTCTCGCCGACCGGGCCGCGCCGCGCCACGAGCGACGCGGAGGGCGCCTTCACGCTCGGAGACCTCGCGCCGGGCCAGTTCCGCGTGACGGTGACCCGCGACGGGTTCGCGCCGGCGACGCTGCGGGTCACCCTCGCCGGCGATCCCGATCGCCCCACGGACCTCGGGCGCATCGACCTGTTCGAGGCAGGAGAGGTCGCCGGCCAGGTCGTCGATCAGCGCGGCGATCCGGTCGCAGGGGCCCGCGTCGCGCGCGACCGCGTGCCGACGTACCTGCCGCTCGGCCCGCTGCCGCCGGGCGTCGTGACCACCGACCGGGACGGGCGGTTCCAGCTCGGCGGCCTGCCCGAGGGCACGGCGGTGCTCGAGGCGTACAGCGCGGAGCTCGGGCGCGCCGAGTCGCAGCCGGTGCAGGTCCGGGCCGGCAGGACGATCGACCGGGTCAGGATCGCGCTGCCGGGCGGCGGCGCGCGGCAGGACCCGAAGGGCGCGGGGAGCCTGGCGGTGACGCTCGGCGAGGCGCGCCGGACCGTGACCGTGGTGTCGGTGCCTCCGGCGAGCGAGGCGGAGGAGGCCGGGATCGAGCCCGGCGATCGGCTCCTGTCCGTGAACGGCGCCGAGGTGCGCTCCATCGAGGAGGCGCGGCGGCGCCTCACCGGGCCGCTCTCGGAGGACGTCGTGGTGCTGCTCGCGCGCGACGGCGAGCGCGGCGAGACGCGGTGGCTCACGCGGGTGCGGCGGGAGCGGGTACGGCGGTAGGCGGCCGCGTGGCAGGGCCCTCGGCCGGCCGAGGGGCCCGGCAGCGGCTCAGGAGGGGGCGCGGCGCGGGGGCGCGGCGGCGCGCGCCACCCGATCTCAGTTCTTCGCCTTGGCCAGCACGATCGCGCGGCCGTCGCCGATCTCCCAGCGCAGCGTGTGATCCGTGGCGAAGCGGAACTCCGCTTGATCGAGCCCGCCCTCGGGACGGAGGAACGCGACGGTCACCTGATCGCCCTCCGCCTTGGCCACCTTGAAGGTGCCGCTGCGCGGCGTCTCCGCGGGCACGGTCACCGTGACCTTGCTGCCGTTGAACTCGAGCGCCGTCCCCTTGACCCATCCGGTCGCCTTCGTGAGCTGTTCGACGGGGGCGTTCTCGATGGAGTCGCCATACCAGCGCCCCTGAAGGCGATCGCGAGGGGTCTTCGAGCAGCCCGACACAGCGGTCAGCGCCATCGCCAGGGCCAGAGCGGTCATGATGCGGTTCTGCATGGGCCTTCCTTCGGGGGGTCTCGGGGTCCCCGGTGTAGAAAATGCTACGAAAAGCGGAACAGCGGGGCCAACAATGTAGGATATTTCTGCACACTTACGGACATAACGCGCTCCGGCCACGGGGGTGGATGCCGCGGCTTCTGGGGAGGGCGAGTTCGCGCTAGGGTTCCGCCGGAGGAGCAGCGCGGAAGACGCGCTCCTTCGCGGCGCGACGACCTTGAGCACGCTGTTCCACGAGAAGCGCCTCGTCCCCCTCGAGCGGACGCGGCTCCTGAACTCCATCGTCGAGCGGGCGGCCGACCGGTCCGAGGGGCCTCCCGTGATCGTCTTCGATCTCGACGGCACCCTCATGGACAACCGGCCGCGGGTGGTCGCGATCCTCCACGAGCTCGCGGAGGAGTGGCGCCGCAAGCACCCGCACGCCGCCGCCCTCCTCGAGCACGCGGCGCCCGAGGGCATCGGGTACGGGTTCCAGGACAACCTGCGCCGGCTCGGCGTCGACGACGAGTCGCTCCATCTGCACGCCTTCGAGTTCTGGAAGGCCCGCTTCTTCAACGATCCGCACATCCGGCACGACGTCGAGGTGCCGGGCGCGAGCCAGTACGCGCGCGACTGCCACGCGGCGGGGGCGACGCTCGTGTACCTCACCGGGCGCGACCTCCCGAACATGGCGCTCGGCTCGTTCGCGAGCCTGCGCGACCTCGGCTTCCCCATCGGGGTCATCGGCACGGAGCTCGTCGTGAAGCCGAGGTTCGAGATGCCCGACACCGAGTTCAAGCGGAGCGTCGCCCCGCAGCTCTCCCGGCTCGGGCGCGTCATCGCGGTGTTCGACAACGAGGCGGCGAACTGCAACCTGCTCGTGGCCTGCCATCCCCGCTGCACCGCGGTCTTCGTGGACACGCAGTACGCGCCCGACCCGCCGCCGCTCGACCGGCGGGTGCAGGTGATCCACACCTTCGAGCGGGAGCCGTGATCAGCGCGCGCGTCGCCGCCGTCGGCCTGCTGCTCGCCGCCGCCGGGTGCGAGCCGTCGCGCCACCAGCCCGCCGATCTCGTGGAGGCCGGGGCGAGCCCGAACGCGAGGATCCTCCCCGCGCCGCTCGCGAACGAGACGCCGGACTTGCTCGACGCCTCGGCGGCCGAGGCGAGCGCGAAGCTCGTGTCGGACGACTACGGCCGGATCATCATGTCCGAGGCGAGCCAGCAGTCGCCGCTGCCGCTGCCGCTGCCGCCCGCGACCCCCCTGCCGGAGGACACGCTCTCGTCCCGCGAGCTCCCGGGCGTCACGCTCGCGGCGGCCTTCCGCTGGCGCGACGTGCCGCAGCCCCCCAAGGCGCCCGAGGTGGCTGCCGCCGGGATCCACGCGGCGCAGCGGCTCACCGAGCTGACGTGGAAGGTCGATCTCGCCGAGACGGGGCGCATGCGGGTCCAGTTCACGTCGCGGGCGCTCCCGTTGCCCTCCGGCTCGGAGCTCCGCGCCCGCCACGACGTCCACGGGGAGGTCCTGCTCTGGCCGGCCTTGACCCAGTACCGGGTCGTGCCGCCGGGGGCGCTCCGCACGCTGCTCGGCGAGCGGCGCGTCGACGTGACGCCGCTGTCGGCCGGCTCGGCGCGCCCGGTCGGTGAAGGCAAGCGGCTCGAGATCGACGTCCGCAAGATCGAGATGCACGCGAGCCTCGGCGCGCTGTACCTCGAGCTCGGCAGGGTGCCCGAGGCCGGCGAAGGGGGGCCCCTGCTCTGCCGGGCGCTGCTGGAGATCCTCGGCGTCGACCCGAAGTCGCCCGAGTGCGTGGCCGGCGAGGTGCCGCTCTACGCGAACTACGCCTGGCAGAGCGGCGGCGGCGTCGCGTTCGAGGTCACGTCGGTCGACCGGCGCACCGACCTGATCTCGACCGACATGCTCATGCCGCCCCCGGGCGCGGCGTACGCCGCCGCGGGGCTCCCGTCGGCGCAGGGCGGCGTCTTCCTGACGCGCGACGAGCTCGCGGCCATCCGGGAAGAGCCGCTCCCGCTGCCCGCGAGCGTCGACCCGGGCGCGCCCGGCGAGGGCTTCGTCGCGGTCAATCAGACCGACGCGCTGTTCTACCTGCTCGTCGACGGCATCCCCGCGGTCGCGGTGCCGCCGATGAGCGAGCGCTACGTCGCCGGGCCCCTGCGCGGGCGCTACGTCGTCCAGTGGCGCACGTTCCTCGGCGAGAGCATCGAGCCGCCGCAGACGGTCGAGATGCCGGCGCGCCTCGTGCGCAGCGGGGCCGACGCAGGCGCGGCGGAGGGCGACTGAGCGGACGCCGCTAGCTGCCGGTCGTCGTCTCGGGGCTCGACAGCAGCGCGGCGATGTCGTCCGGGATCCGCGTCAGCGTGAGGCTCGATCCGAGGCACGCGAGGAGGATGTCGCCGTCGCAGATCACCTCCTCGCCCCGGAGGACGCGGTAGCTGAAGCGCGCGGTCACCCTGTGGATCTCGCGGCAGGTCGTCTCGACCACGAGGTTGTCGCCGAACCGCGCCGCCTGGCGGTACTTGATCCGCAGCTCCGCGACAGCGAGGTGAAGGTCGCGCCGGACCATCTCCTCGTAGGAGATCCCGCGGCGCTGCAGCCAGTCGATGCGGCCAGCCTCCAGGTAGACGAGATAGTTCGCGTGGTGGACGATGCCCATCAGATCCGTCTCGCAGAAGCGGACGGCCAGCGGGGTGCGCGAGGTGAGGTGCGGGGGCGCATCGGGCGGAGGAAGCGGAGGAAGGGGCGGCATCGCGGGAGGCACCGAGATTAACCCACTTTCGACCGGGGCGGCGGAGCGGCCGCGCGACCTGGAACGCAAGGGATGGGGAACGGTCGGCGGCGCGCAGGTGACGAGGGACGCGCCTCGGCGCTGGTGGCGGGGGCGCCGCGATGCTAGCGGGCGCCATGGCGAACGTCCGGACGCTCCTGTCCGCCGAGCAGATCGGCGCCCGCGTGCGCGACCTCGGCGCCCAGATCACCAGCGACTACGCGGAGCGGCGGCTCGTGCTCGTCTCGGTGCTCAAGGGGAGCTTCGTGTTCACCGCCGACATCGCGCGCCACATCGACCTCCCGGTGCGCATCGAGTTCCTCGGCGTGCGCAGCTATGGCGAGGGCACGGCCTCCACCGGCGTCGTCCAGATCACGCAGGACCTGACGCGCCCGATCGAGGGCGAGGACATCCTCCTCATCGAGGACATCGTCGATACGGGCCTCACGATCTCGCACCTGCTCCAGCTCTTCCGCACGAGGATGCCGAACAGCGTGAAGGTCTGCGCGCTCCTGCACAAGCCGGCCCGCGCGCGGGTCGAGGTGCCGATCGACTACCTGGGCTTCACGATCGAGGACAAGTTCGTCGTCGGCTACGGGCTCGACTGGGCCGAGCGCTATCGAAACCTGCCGTTCATCGGCGTTGTGGAGGCGACGTGAGCAAGCGGCTGCTGATGCTCGAGAAGATGACCCAGGGCGGGTCGAAGGACCCGTTCCACTGGTACGCGCTCGCGCTGGAGTACGCGGGGCAGGGACGCCACGACGACGCGCTCGCGACGTTCGGCGCGCTCCGGGCGATCGACCCGAGCTACGTGCCGATGTACCTCATGTGCGGGACGATGCTGGTGAAGGCAGGCCGCCGCGACGAGGGGCGCTCCTGGCTGAGCGACGGCATCGGGGTCGCGCGCAGCAAGGGAGATCAGCACGCGCTGAGCGAGCTCCAGCAGGCGCTCGACGGCGACGACGACGCGTGACGCCATGAGGGCGGCGGCGCGCGCCGCGCCTCAGCCGCCCTCTCCCCCGCCCTCGCCGCGGATCCGGCGGAGGCGCTCGCCGATCGTCCGCTCGTAGCCGCGGTCGGTCGGCTCGTAGAACCGGCTGCCGGCGATCGGCTCGGGCAGGTACGCCTCGCCCACCGCGACGCCGCCCGGCTCGTCGTGCGCGTAACGGTAGCCCTCGCCGTAGCCCTCGTCGCGCATCAGCCGCGTGACGGCGTTGCGCAGCGTGAGCGGGACCGGCAGCGCGCCGTGCTCGCGTACGGCGGCCTGCGCCGACTGCCAGGCCGACTTGCACGCGTTCGATTTCGGGGCCGTGGCGAGGTACAGCGCCGCCTGCGTGAGCGGGTAGAGGCCCTCCGGCATCCCCATCCGCCGGAACGCGGCGTCCGCCGCGACGGCGAGCTCCAGGGCGCGCGGGTCGGCGTTGCCGATGTCCTCGGAGGCGAAGATCATCATCCGGCGCAGCAGGAAGAGCGGGTCGTCGCCGGCCTCGATCATGCGCATCAGCCAGTAGACGGCGGCGTCGGGATCGGAGCCGCGCATCGACTTGATGAAGGCGCTGATGACGTTGTAGTGCTCCTCGCCGGCCTTGTCGTAGAGCAGCGTCTTGTGCTCGCTCGCGCCGGCGATGAGCTCGCGCGTGATCGTGGCGGCGCCCGCGCGCACCGCCTCGTCCGCGGCGACCTCCAGCGTGGTGAGCGCCCTGCGCGCGTCGCCCTGCGCGAGCGCCGCGATCGCCGAGAGCGCGTCGTCGTCGGCCGCGACCGCGCCGGCGAGCCCGGTGGGCGCGTCGATGGCGCGGCGCAGGAGCTCGACGAGCTCCGGGGCCTCGAGGCCCTGGAGGCGGAAGACCTTGCAGCGGGAGAGGAGCGGCGCGTTCACCGCGAACGAAGGGTTCTCGGTGGTCGCCCCGATCAGGGTGATCGTCCCGTCCTCGACGTGCGGGAGGAACGCGTCCTGCTGGGCCTTGTTGAAGCGGTGGATCTCGTCGACGAACAGGATCGTGCGCTTGCCCTCGTACGAGCGCGCGGTGCGCGCCTGGGCGAGGATCTCGCGGAGCTCCGGCACGCCGCCCAGCACGGCGTTGAAGGGGACGAAGCGGGCGTTCGTCGTGTGCGCGACGACGCGCGCCAGCGTCGTCTTGCCGGCGCCCGGCGGGCCCCACAGGATCATCGAGGGGATCCGGTCGGCGGCGATCGCGCGCGCGAGCAGCTTGCCCTCGCCGAGGAGGTGGCCCTGGCCGATCATGTCCGCGAGCGAGCGCGGGCGCATGCGCTCGGCGAGGGGCACCGTGGCCCGGAGCTCCGGATCGCGCTGTCGGGCGGCGTCGAAGAGGGTCGGCTCCTCGCCCGCGGGCCGCCGCCGCGGGCCGCCGCCTCCCCCGCCGCGGGGCGCGCTCATTCGAAGGCCGACCGCGCGCGCGGGTTGGATGACCGTTCCGAGAGCAGGACCTCCACGGCGCGGCGCGCGCTCGCCGGATCGCGCCCGACCCAGCGCACCGTGCCCGCGCCGTCGACCACGAACGTGAGGGGGACCTGCGCGACGCCGTAGGTCCCGCTGAGCCGCTGATCGAGGTCCGCGACGATGGGGAACGTCGCGCCGAGCTCGTACGCGGCCGCCTCGGCGGCGGCCTCCGAGGCGTCGACGTTCACGCCGATCATCGCCACCCCGTCCGCCTTGCGGTCGCGCCAGAGCTCGTCGAGCGCCGGCATGGTCCGGCTGCACGACGCGCACCAGGACGCCCAGAAGTCGATCACGGTGACCCGCGTCCTCCGGGTGCCGGGCACGCCCACGGTGACCGCCGCCGTCGACTCCGCGTGGAACTCCGGCGCGGCGCTGCCCACGAGCGGGTGGCGCACCGAGGCAGGCATCGCGCCCGGCCCGCACCCGAGCACGAGCGGCGCGCAGGCCGCAGCGCTCGCGAGGGCGCCGATACGGACGGCCGCGCCGAGGCGCGACGGCGCGGGCCGCGCCGTCGCTGCGCGGACGCCGCCGCTGACCGAGGAGGGCTTGCTCGCCGCCTTCGCCTGCAACACGCGGGGAGCTTAACGTCCCGGCGCGCCTTGTCCGAGGGGCGCAGGAGGAAAAAGAGCGCGTGGTCGGCGGAATGAGGCCGCTGCGGCGGGCGCGGGGAACCAGCCCGGGGCCGGCATGCCGCGCCGGGGTTGCGCCGCGCGCGGCGCGCCGGCGCTATCCGCGGGCTCCGAAGATGGCGGTGCCGACGCGGACGAGCGTGGCGCCTTCGGCGATGGCTGCCTCGAAATCGTGCGACATGCCCATCGAGAGCTCGGGCAGCACGGCCTGGCCGCCGTGCGCGTCCCGCAGGGCGCGCAGCTGCGCGAAGAACGGGAGGACGTCGGCCGGGTCGTCGAGGAACGGCGCGATGGTCATGAGGCCGACCGGCCGGAGGTGCGCGCACCGGGCCACGGCGCCGACGAGCGGCGCGAGATCGCCGGGCGCACAGCCGCCCTTGGAGGCCTCGCCGCCGACGTTGACCTCGAGCAGGACGTCGAGCGTCCGGTTGAGCGCGGCCGCGCGCCTGTCGAGCTCGACGGCGAGGTCCTCGCGATCGACGGAGTGCACGACCTGCGCGACGCGCACGACGTGCTTCGCCTTGTTCCTCTGGAGCCGGCCGATAGCGTGCCACACGAGCCCGTCGAGGTCGGCGAGCGCCTCGGCTTTCTCGACGAGCTCCTGCGCGTAGCTCTCGCCGAAATCGCGCTGCCCGGCGGCGTAGGCGGCGCGGATGGCCTCCGCGGGTTTTCCCTTGGACACAGCGATGAGCCGGACCTCCTCGGGCCCCCGCCCGGCGCGCGCAGCGGCGCCTGCGATCCGGCGCCGTACCTCTTCGAGCCGCGGTGCGACGTTCTCCAGGTCTTCAGAAATCACGCCCCACGATACCGCGAGCTGCTGCTCGCGGACACGAGGGCGCGCCCTGCACCGGACACGGCAGCGCGGGCCGTGGCAGAGGCCGGCGCAAGGTGTCGGATCCACCCGCCCGGGCGGCGTGCCAGAGTGTGCCTGTGGACCGCGTCAATCACCCCCGGATCGCAGTACTTCCAGGGGGTTTCTCGTGGCACGTGAGTTGCTATACGCGTGCGTACCCGCCATGCGAAGCCTGCTGTTGTCTACCCTGCTCATCGCGGTTGGATGCACGTTCAACCCGCAGCCCGAACCGCCGTTCCAGGACCCCGATCCGCCGGGGTCTACCGTCACCGGAGCCGGCAGCACGGGTGCAGGTGGCAGTGACGCTGGCGCTGGGGCTGGCTTTCCCAACCCATCGGGCGCCGGAGGAGGGGGCGGCTCCAGCGCCGCGGGTACCACCACCGGCACGGGCACGGGCGGCTCTGGCGGCGCGGGCGGCGCGGGTGGCGCGGGCGGCGCTGGCGGCGAGGGCGGCACCGGTGGCGCGGGCGGCGGAGGCGGCGAGGACGGCACCGGTGGCGCGGGCGGCGGAGGCGGCGAGGACGGCACCGGTGGCGCGGGTGGCGGAGGCGGCGAGGACGGCACCGGTGGCGCGGGTGGCGGAGGCGGCGAGGACGGCACCGGTGGCGCGGGCGGCGAGCCCTGCGGCGAAGGGGGCGCTGGAGGTGTGAACTGCGGCTGAGCTAGCGCGCCGCCCGACCTTGACGGCGGCGCCAGCCGGGTGGCAGGCGGCGAGCGACAGCAGACGGCTGATCGCGCTCGACGCCGCGCTCCCGCGGACGAGGGCGCTGCGCAAGCGGCAGGGGACTGCGCAGGGTGCTATGAGGAGAGAGCTTATGCGCAAGCTTGTCGTCCTTTTGTTCGGGGTGGTGCTCGCGGGCTGTGGCTTCAACCCGCAGCCCGAGCCTCCCCTCTCGGGTATCGGGTGCGCGGACTGCGATGACCTCGGCGCGACCGGGGCCGGAGGGGGACGCGCCGAAGACGACCCCCATGATGATGGCGACGGGGGCGGTCTGAGCGCCGGCGAGGCCGGCTCGGGCAACGCCGGTTCAACCGGTGCCGCTGGCACGGGTGCATCCGGCACCGGCGGCGCGACCAACTCGGGCGGCCACGCCGGCGCGGGTGCCGGAGACGGCGCGGGCGGCGGAGGCGGCGCGGATGGCGAAGCCGGCGCGGGTGGCGCGGGCGGCGAAGGCGGCGAAGGCGGCGCGGATGGCGAAGCCGGCGCGGGTGGCGGAGGCGGCGCCGGTGGCGAAGCCGGCGCCGGTGGCGCGCTTGGCCAGGGCGGCGCGTGAGGCGACGGATGGGCCAGGCGCCACGACGTCGAGCGCTCGACGCAGCCTCGTAGCCTGGCGGCGGCGCTGAGCTCCGAGGTACGCCCGGCAGCGGGCTCTTGAAACGTTCTCCCCGCGCCCTCAGCCGCCACCGCACGCCGTCAGCTTCGCCCTGCGACGCCGCGAGCGCGTGGCGGCTCGACGCCGCGAGCGCGCGGCTCAGATCCCAGGTCGCCGTGGCCGCGTGTACTCGTCGAGCATGTTCGCGACGAGCTCGGCGAGGAGGCTGTCCGCCACGCGAAGGCGGCGCGACATCTCGCGCGCAATGTTCAGCACCAGGAGGGTGTACGACTTGAGATCGCGCCGGTAGAGCGCGTCGAGATCGTGAGCGGTGATGCGCATCAAGCGCGACGGGGCGATGGCTCGCACGGTCGCCGAGCGCGGCATCACGTCGAGGATCGACATCTCGCCGAACCAGTCGCTCGGCCCCAGGACCGCGATCCGCGACTCGACGTCGCGCTTCGACCGCTTGAGCACTTCCATCTCCCCCGCGAGCAGCACGAACATCTCGCGGCCGCTGTCGCCCTCGCGAAAGGCGACGGCCCCCGGCTGCAGCTCGAGCAGCTCCAGCGAGTCGGCGAGTCCATGGAGGACGTGATCGCCGAGGCCGCCGAACAGGCCGATCTCGCGCAGCTGCGCGATCAAGTCAGCGCTGTGGTTCACGGGGTTGCACCGAGGGCGACCGCGGCGGCCGACCCGACAACGCCCACCAACACCTCGCGAACATGCTCGCCTACTCGCATCGCTCCACCTCGCGGCCCCGAGCCGATGTACCCACCGAGAGCGTACGCCGCAACATGAGGACGTCAACGCTAGCGCTCGCGACGCCCTGCCGGCTCGCCGGCCGTCTCGTCGCCGCGGGATGCGCCCCCCCGAGCCCCGTCCCCTCGGTCACGTCGCCACGTCGCTCCGAGCCGTGCGCCCGTCTCGCGGCCGCGCTGCCGCCGGGCGCACCTGGCGCGAGCCGCGCTAGAGATCCTTGGTGAACACGATCCGCGGGCGCCCAGGCCCGGCGTAGTCCTCGACCTCGGCCGCCGACCAGCCGACCGCCGCGTGGAAGCGCACGGAGCCCTCGTTGCCCAGGGTCGTGATCGCCTTGAGCTGCCGGCAACCCTCGCGGCGGCAGTCCTCCTCGAACGCTGCGTAGAGCATCCTGCCGACGCCGCGGCGGCGGTAGTCGGGATGAATGCCGACGAGGTGCACGTACCCGATCGCCGCGTCCGGACACCTGAACCCGAGCAGGAAGCCGACAAGCAACCCGTGATCCTCGACGACGCGGGCGAGCCGCCCGAGCTCGTAGAAGTAGATCGGGTGCGCGAGCGCGCTGGTTGGGCCTGCCCACCACCGATCGATCTCGCCCACGATCCGGTCGTAGTCGGGCTTCGTCAGCGGCCGTGTCTCCATGCATCACCTCACTCGAACGGTTCGGGATCCAGCCTTCGATCTGCAGCGTCGCCGCGGATGGCACGAACATCTCGCGCAGACCTGCGCAGCCTAGCAGCCGCGCCGGCCTCCTCGTAAGCACGCTCGTGATGCCCCGCTAGCCGCCGCGCGTCACGCCTGCTAGCGCTACACCGTGCGTCACGACAAAATCATCGTCGCTCCGTCGATCCTGTCGGCTGACTTCGGTCGTCTCGCGGAGGAAGTGCGAGCCGCCGAGGCCGCCGGCGCCGACTGGATTCACGTCGATGTGATGGATGGCCGGTTTGTGCCAAATATTACGATCGGACCGCTCATCGTTCGCGCGGTCCGCGCCGCGACGCGTCTTCCTCTCGACGTGCACCTGATGATCGTCGAGCCCGAGCGCTACGTGGACGAGTTCGCGGCCGCCGGCGCCGACCGGATCTCGGTCCACGTGGAGGCGTCGCCGCACCTGCACCGGACGATCCAGCAGATCCGGGACGCGGGAGCGCGCCCCGGCGTCGTGCTGAACCCCCACACCTCGGAAGAGTCGATCCGGTACGTGCTGCCCGACCTGGATCTGGTGCTGGTGATGAGCGTCAACCCCGGGTTCGGTGGCCAGCGGTTCATCCCGGCCACGCTCCCCAAGCTGCGGAGCCTGCGTCAGGCGATCGATCAGGCGGGCCTGGACATCGCGCTCGAGGTCGACGGCGGCATCGCGCCGTCGACGTCCGGGCAGGTCATCGCCGCCGGGGCGACGGCGCTCGTCGCCGGCTCGGCCGTGTTCGGCGCCGCGGCGCCGGGCGAGGAGCTGTCGTTCGACGCGCGTGTGGCGCGGTATGCGGAGGCGATCCGGGCGATCCGCGCGCCCGCCGGGGAGCAGCTTTGACCCGGCGCAACGCCCCCGCGGCGAGCGCTGCGCGCTGCGCGACGGCGAGGGCCGCGGCGTGCGGCGCGGCGGCGCTCGTCGGGACGGCCGTGCTGGCCGGCTGCGCGCAGCCGGCTGCGCCTGCAGCGCCGCCACGAGCGCAGGTCCCGGACGCGGCGCGCCCCGCGGGATCGGCCGCGCTCCCGCCGGCCGAGGGCGCCAATCCGGTCGGCGAGGGCGAGCTCGACGACGATGCGGCCCGGCTGACCAAGGAGGAGATCGCGCGCGTGCTCGCCCGCCTGGCGAAGGCGCGCGGCCTGCCGGTGCTCCGCGAGGTGCGGAGCCGCGTGCTCACCCGCGGCGAGATCCTGGCGCGGGTGCGCGCGCACGTGGAGCGCGAGATCCCCGAGGGCGTGCTGGATCATCAGCGCGAGGTGCTCGCGGCGCTCGAGCTCATCCCGGCCGACTACGACTTCACCGCCGGGATGTACCGCCTGCTCGAGGGACGCATCGCGGGCTTCTACGAGCCGGACGACGCGACGATGTACCTCGTCGACGATCTCAGCGAGACCGAGGCCGAGGAGACGCTGGCGCATGAGCTCGTCCACGCGCTCCAGGACCAGAGCTTCTCGCTGGGGAAGCTGCTCCAGTTCAGGCCCGGCGACAGCGATCGCCTGGCGGCCACGCACGCGCTCATCGAGGGCGAGGCGATGAGCGCGATGTTCGATGTGCTGGTCGGCTCGGCGTTCCAGATGGACGAGTCGACGCTCCGGAAGCTCGTGGCGATGTCGACGGCGCTGTCGTCCGTGGGCGATACGCCGCTCGTGCTGCAGGAGTCGCTGGGCGCGCCGTACACAGACGGCTTCGCGTTCGTGCAGGCGCTGCGCAGGGACGGCGGCTGGGCCTCGGTGGACGCGGTCTGGCGCGCGCTGCCGGAGACGACCGAGCAGCTGCTGCACCCCGAGAAGCTCGCCGCGCGCGAGCCCGCCGTCGAGGTGGCGGTCCCGACCGCCGCGGCGCTCGGTCCAGGGTACCGCGTCGTGTTCGACGACGTGATGGGCGAGCAGGCGCTGCGCATCGCGTTCGCGGCGTACGCGCACCGCGAGGCGGCCATCGGCGCGGCGGCCGGGTGGGGCGGGGACCGGGTTGCGGTGGTGCAGCGGGACGATCCGCAGGACCCGACGCGGCGCGCGTTCGCGCTCGCGTGGCGGATGCGGTTCGACAGCGCGGGCGACGCGGCCGAGGCGCGGAAGGTGCTCGAGCGCCGCTTCGGGAAGACGTGCCAGCAGCGCGCGTCGCTCGGGCCGATCGCGTGGACGGCGCGCGGGGGCGACGTGGCGGTCGTCGCGGGGCCGTACGAGCGGCGCGGGGGAGGGGAGGCCAGCGCGGTGGGGACGTGCGCGGGGGCGAAGACGTGGCTGGCGGAGGTGATGAAGGGCGAGGTTGGGGGGAAGGCGACGGGGGGAGCGGGGGCGGAGAGCCGGGGACGGAAGTAGCCGCTCTGCTCACGCGTGGGGGCTGGGCAACGTCGAGCGGTGCCCCGGTACGTCCGTTGCGCCGCACAGGCCCGGAGGTCGACGGCGCTGCAGAGAGCGCGCGTTCGGCCGCATCGGCGACGGCTGCGCCGGCGCCACGCTCACGGCCGAGCGCGTGAGAGCCGTTTGTGGAGCACATCGTACGCGAACGCCAGGATCACCGCTCCCGCAAGCGCGGGGAGCACCGGAATCCCGCCGGCTGACGGCCCGACAGGCCCGAACAACAGGCTGCCGAGCCAGCTCCCGAGCAGCCCCGCCACGATCGCGCCAAGCCACCCATAGGGCAGCTCGCCGGGCACGAGCCGATCGGCTACCCAGCCGACGATGCCGGCGACGACGAGCGTCACCGCCATCCCGAGCAGGCCGAATGTCACCCAGATCCCCGCCATGAGCAGCGCGAGGAGCAACAGACCGACAACGAGAGCAGGCATCGCTGAACCTCCTTGGATTTCCCCATCGACCGGATTTCGACGAGGCTGGCCCGCGCTCACGCGAGCGTCCGTCGGGGAGCTGAGCAAGCACCACGCCCACCTGCGGCCCGCCTATCGCAGCGCCCAGAAGGCGCATCCGCGCCCGTCGAGCTCGTCGCTGCACGGCGGTCCGTCGAGCGGATCGGGGGTGGCGGCTCGCAGAGCGTCGGGAACTTTCCCCAGGCGTTCAGCCATGTCGGGCTCATCGCCAGCGGCGTGAGCCTCGCGCGTGCGCTCGGCCAGCGCGCGCGAGAACAGGAGAGCGGATGACCCCGCCGCGTGAGCCACCACATCACGTCTCATCTCGCCTCCTCGCAGGAAACGTCCGCGCCGCTCGCCCGGCGATCCCGGAGCGGACGACATTCACCTCGGAGAGGTGTTGCTCCCGCTCGCCCCGCTCGGTCAGAGAAGATCGTGGCGATGACGAAGCCGCGTGGCGCTTCACGTCCCCAGGGAAGACTGCTACGGTCGCGCCATCGCGCGGTAAAGAGCAGCGCGGACCGGGGGCCGCATGAAGTTCTTTCACGCAGCGGACATCCATCTCGATAGCCCCCTGCGGGGCCTCGATCGGTACGACGGGGCGCCGGTGGACAAGCTTCGCGGGGCGACGCGGCGCGCGCTCGAGAACCTCGTGGCGCAGTGCATCGAGGAAAAGGTGGCCTTCCTGCTCATCGCCGGCGATCTCTACGACGGCGACTGGACCGATTACAACACGGGGCTCTTCTTCGCGAAGCAGATGTCACGCCTGCGCGAAGCGGGTATCCGGGTGTTCATCGTGCGTGGCAATCACGACGCGCGGAGCAAGATCCTGCGGTTGCCGGAGGGCGTGCGCGAGCTGTCGGCGAAGAAGCCGGAGACGATCACGCTAGATGATCTCGGCGTGGCCGTGCACGGTCGGAGCTACGAGAAGGCCGATACCACGGAGGACCTCTCCGTCGCCTATCCCGCGCCGCGGGAGGGGTATTTCAACGTGGGCTTGCTGCATACGTGCGCGAGCGGTCGCGAAGGGCATCAATCGTATGCCCCGTGCTCGGTGAGCGACCTCGTGGCGAGGAGATACGATTACTGGGCGCTCGGGCATGTGCACGCGCGCGAGGTGCTCCACGAGTCGCCGTGGATCGTGTTCCCCGGGAACCTGCAGGGCAGGCATGCGCGCGAGACGGGGAAGAAGGGCGCGACGCTGGTGACCGTGGACGAGGGGCGGATCGTGGGGGTCGAGCCCCGGACCCTGGACGCGCTGCGCTGGGTGCGGTGCGCGGTGGACGCGCGCATGGCGTCGTCGGTCGATGATGTGATCGAGCTGTGCCGCGAGGCCCTGGCGCGCGAGGCGGACGCGGCGGAGGAGAGGATCGTGGCCGCGCGGATCGAGGTGACGGGGGCGACGCGGGCGCACGGGGCGCTCTCGCGCGAGCCCGAGAAGTACCGGAGCGAGGTGCGCAGCGCGGCGAGCGACGCGGGCGAGATCTGGGTCGAGAAGATCAGCTTCCGCACCCGGAACCCGCTCGATGCGGAAGCGAGCCTCGGCGATGAGGCCGTGGGCGGGCTTTACCGGCAGCTCCGCACCCTCTGCGAGGACGACGCCGAGATCGACAGGCTGCTGAGCGGGCTCGAGCCCTTGCGCAAGAAGCTGCCGGCGGAGCTCGACCACCTCGAAGGCGGAGGGAAGCTCGATCGGACGGCGCTCCGGCAGCTCGTCCGGGAGCTGCCCGATACCCTGCTGCCGCTGCTCTTCGCAGGTGAGGACGCGTCGTGAAGATCCTCTCGCTCGATCTCCTGAGGTACGGGCCTTTCACCGGGCTGTCGCTGGATTTCTCGGCGAAGCCGCGCGCGCTGCACGTGATCTTCGGGTCGAACGCGGTCGGCAAGAGCACGACGCTGCGGGCGGTGCTGGGGTTTCTCTTCGAAATGCCCAAGGACACCCAGGACGCGCACGATCGAGACTACAAGAAGCTCCGGGTGGGCGCGCTCCTCGCGGCCGAGGACGGGCGGACCTTGCAGCTCGTCCGGCGCAAGGGGCTCAAGCAGACGTTGCTGGATCCCGCCGAGCAGCCGGTGGACGAGGGGCAGCTGCAGGCGTTGCTCGGCGGGGTGACGGAGGAGCAGTACAAGGTGATGTTCGGCCTCTCCCACGGGGCGCTCGTGGACGGCGGCGAGGCGCTGCTCAAGGGAGGCGGCGATCTCGGAGAGAGCCTGTTCGCGGCCGGGCTCGGGGGCACGCGCGTGCACGCGGTGCTGGAGAAGCTCGACGCGCAGGCGGACGAGATCTTCACGCCGCTCGGGAAGCACAAGAAGAAGCTCAACGCCGCGCTCGAGAGCCACAAGAGCGCGAAGAAGGGAGCCGCGGATCGGTCCCAGCCGGCCAAGGAGTGGGAGCAGCTCCAGAAGGATCTCGCAGGTGGGCAGGCGCGCGCCGCGACCCTGGCCAGGGAGCTCTCCGATCTCCAGGCGAGGCACAGGCATCTGTCGCGCACGGCGCAGGCGCTGGTGCCCATCGCGGAGCGGGACAGGATCCTCGGGATGCTGAAGGAGCATGAGGGCGCGGTGTTCTTGCCCGAGACGGCGCCCGAGGCGCGGCGGAAGGCCGAGAGCACGCTCGCGGAGACGGAGCCGCGCGAGGAGCGGCTCGGCCGCGAGATCGCGGATCTGACCGCGCAGATGGACCGGTTGCCGGTGCCGGAGGCGCTGCTCGCGCAGGGGGCGTCGATCACGGCGATCCAGGACGGGCTCGGCAACCACAAGAAGGCGGCGGGGGTGGATTTGCCTCGGCTCCGCGGCGAGCTGCGCCAGATCGAAGACACCATCGAGTCGCTCCTCGGACGGCTCGGGCGGCGCGTGCCCGTGGAGGAGGTGGGGAGCCTCGCTGTTCCGTCGAGCATGGAGGCGCGGGTCCGGGCGCTGCTCAAGCAGCGCATCGGGCTCGAGCGCGACCTCGCCGGGGCGGCGAAGGGGCTCTCCGAGGCGGAGGACAAGCTCGGGGGCGAGCGGAGCAAGCTCGCGGCCCTGCGCGCTCCGGTGGATGTGACGGCGCTCGTGCGCACGCACGAGATCGCGCAGCGAGACGGGGATCTGGAGAAGGTCCTCGGTGAGCTGCGCGGCGAGGCGACGGCGATGGCGGCGCGGCTTGAAGCCGGGCTCTCGGCGCTCGGGGTGGCGCGGCTCTCGCTCGAGAAGGTGGGCGCGCTGCCGGTGCCGATCCCCGAGACGGTGGAGAGGTTTGCTCGTGACTTCGCCGCTCGGGACACCGAGCGGAAGTCGCTCGCTCACTCGCTGGCAGAGCGCAAGGAGCGCTTCGGGGAGCTGGAGCGCGAGATCGAGGCGTTGCGGCGCGGCGAGGAGGTGCCCATGGAGGGGGACCTGGTGACGGCGCGGCGCGAGCGCGAGGGGCACTGGAAGCGGGTGCGGCAGGCGTGGCTGGGGGAGCCGGCGGAGGAGGGGGCGGCCGGGGCGGGGCTCTCGGCGAGCGAGATCGCGCATCATCACGAGGCGAGCGTGCGGCGGGCGGATGAGCTGTCGGATCGGCTCAGGAGAGAGGCGGATCGGGTGGCGAAGTTCGCGACGCTCTCGGCCGATCGCGATCGGGCGGCGCGCGGCATCGAGGAGTCCGTGACCGCGGCGGAGCGGGCACGGACGACGGAGGAAGAGGAGCAGAGGCAGTGGCAAGCCGCCTGGCTGGCGGCGGGGATCGCGCCGCGCTCTCCGGGGGAGATGCTGGCCTTCCTGGGGCGCTACCAGAAGCTCGTGGAGGACAAGGCGAGGCTCGAGGAGGTGCGGCGGCGGGAGCAGGCCCAGAGGGAGCGCATCGAGGGGCATCGGGAGGCGCTCGCTGCGGCGCTGGAGGCGCTCGGCGTGGCAGCTGGGCCGCGGGACGGGTTGCTCGCGCTCGTCGCGCATGCGCGTGAGGTGGTGGAGCGGGAGGGGAAAGCGCAGCGGGAGCGGGAAGCGGTCGTGAAAGAGGTGCGCCGGGGGGAGGTCGAGCTCGAGGGGCTCTCCGGCGCGCTCGCGCGGCTGCAGCGGGAACAGGCGGCGTGGGCCGAGCAGTGGTCGGCGGTGATGCTGGCGCTCGAGGTGTCGGCCGCGACCGGGATCGAGGAAGCCGAGGAGGTGCTGAAGCTGCGCGCGGAGCTCGCCCGACAGGGGGAGGGGGCCCGGGACCGGCGGCGGCGCATCGCGGGGATCGAGCGCGATGCGGCCGATTTCAAGGTGCAGGTCGAGGGGCTGGCGCGGCTCACGGCGCCGGATCTCGCGGGCATTCCGCTGGAGCAGGCGGCGGCGGCGCTGCTGGAGCGGTCCAAGGATGGGGAGACGAACCGGCAGCTCAAGCAGGCGCTCGAGAAGGAGTCCAAGGAGAAGCAGCAGGACCTGCTCGCCACGCGGGAGAAACGGCGAGGGGCGGAGCGCGCGCTCAAGCAGCTCATGGAGGAAGCCCGGGCCCAGGACGTGTCCGAGCTCGTCGTCGCGGAGGATCGATCGGCCGTGGCGCGGAAGCTCCGGCAAGATCGGGAGATCGTCGAGACGCGGCTCTCGACGATCGGCGAGGGGCTCAGCGTGGAGGCGCTCCTGGAGGCGTGCCGCGGGACGAACGCGGATGCGCTTGCGCAGGATCGGGTGGACGTGGAGCGGCAGATCGCGGACCTGGATCAGGAGCGGACGCGGGTGAACGAGGAGGTGGGGCAGCTCCGGCAGCGGCTGCTCTCGATGGATGGGAGCGACCTGGCGGCGGAGGAGCTGACGCGGGCGGAGCAGCACCTGGCGTCGATCAGCGCGCTGGTCGACGACTATGCGCGGGCGAAGCTCGCGGCGGACCTGCTACGGCGGGCGATGGAGCAATACCGCGAGAAGAACCAGGGGCCGCTGGTACGGCGGGCGAGCGAGCTGTTCGCGAGGCTATCGCTGGGTACGTTCTCGGGGCTGCGGGGGGATCACGACGATCACGATCGGCCCGTGCTCCGGTGCGTGCCGAGGGCCGGGGATCCGGTGGAGGTGAGGGCGCTGTCCGACGGGACGCGCGATCAGCTCTTCCTGGCGCTCCGGGTGGCGAGCCTGGAGCAGTACTTCACGAGGAGCGAGCCATTGCCGCTGGTGCTCGACGACGTGCTCATCCATTTCGACGACGCGCGCGCGCGCGCCGCGCTCGAGGTCCTCGGGGAGCTGTCGCAGCGGACGCAGATCCTCTTCTTCACCCATCACGCGCGGCTCGTCGAGCTGGCCGAGGCGACGTTGCCGGCGAGCGCGCTCTGCAGGCATGACCTCGATGATCTCGTGGCGAGGGCGGCGGTGAACGTCACGGGGCCATGATGGATCCCGATCGACGCCGCGGCGCTCGCGCTGCGCTGCGCTGCGCCCCAGAATTCGCGCAGCCTCCACGGCGCCGAGGAGGTCGAGCTCGTGCTCTCGCTCGCCTACCCGGCGGCGAGGATCGTGCTCACGGAGAAGCTGGCGCCCTAGCCTGGCCCGGCCGGCGCTCTGGCGCGAGATGGGCGCGAGATAGGCAACGGCCGGCACGGCGGCGTTGACAGGCGGCGCCAGAGGAGGCACAAAAGTAAGTCGTTCTGAGTATTTGGAGGAGTGGCCGAGCGGTCGAAGGCAGCGGTTTTGAAAACCGCCGTTGGGGCAACTCAACCAGGGGTTCGAATCCCTTCTCCTCCGCTGGTTTCTGCAAGGATGTCGGGTAGTTCACGCGGTCCAGGACGTGGACGGGGGTGGACAGGCGCGGACAGGTCTGGACGCAGGTTCTGGCAAATTTCTGGCACGGCAGGTTCCTGGTCCCGGGCTTAGACGTGAGATGGCTCGCGATGTTTGCGTCCAGGGATAGGCCTCGTCAAGGCGTCAAGCAGCGCGGGCTTGCCGCCGTCGTCCGTGATGACGGTCCGCGTCGTTGTCGGTCGAGTCGTTGCCCACGGATGCGAAGCCGAGCCGTCTATGCTCGAACAGAACCTGCACCGTCTCGCGCCGCTCGATGCCGTTGCCGTCAGCGCCGAAGAGGGCCGCGACGAGGTAACGCCGCTCGTAGGCGCCTATGCGGCTGCTCGGGCACATGCGCGCGCCAGCGCCGAGGAGGGTGCCGCGCCGCTTCTGCTGCTGCGTGCCGCCCTCGAGCGCCCAGCCGACGACGTCTTCGTCGATCACCTTCTCGAGCTGGCTCGCGAGCTGCTGTCCGCGGTCGGTGAGGCGCAGGCCGAGGCCCAAGCTCGCGAGCGAGGTGCGGTAGAGGCGCAGCGCGCCGTTCGACACCTGGTTCTTGAGGACACGCGTCGGCAGCTCCCACAGCCCCGCGCCCCTGCGCTCGGAGACGAAGCGGCGACCGCGCCGACGGCCGATGTAGCCGCACGTGAGAGGATCGTCCTCGTGCTGCAGACCCTCGCAGAGGACGAGGAGGCGCTCTAGGCGGAGTACGCGCTCGAGGTGCGCGCGCGGCGACGCATCGGCCTGCGCGCGCGAGAGAGCCCAGCAGAGGAAGGTATAGTAGCGGGCTCGCGAGGTGAAGACATTGAGACCCGGCAAGGGCCGATCGGCTTGCACCATGGCGTGCGCTTGCAGGCCCCGAGGGTCACGGCTCGAAGGGGGTGCGTCGAGGCGCACGAGCCAGGACGGGAGAAACGGGGCGATGGATTCGTCCAGCATCCGGGATGGGCGAAGCTAATATGAACACCCTCTCCCCGCGTCGAGCAGGGGCGCGGGAGTGGGCGTGTCGAGCGCTGATGGCGTCGGTGCACGTTCTGCCTCACACCCCGTCCAGGAGCCCATCCACCACCGCCTCCGGCACCCACTTGCTCCACCCCACCGCGATGACATCATCCCCCAGCCGCACCGCGCCCGGCACATCCGCCGACGTCACCAGGATCGCCTTCGGCCACCCACGCAGATCCCCAGCGTATTCCCATCGATACACGATGGCCTCGTGAAAGCCCTGGAGGATGTAGCTCGAATCTTCGGTCAGCTTTATCTCGACCACCGCGGCCCGCCGCCGTCCATCCTTGTCGACGACCACGGTGATGTCAGGCCGCAGGCGTCCGGCACGCCCGCCCATGTAGTGCCTCGCCCCTTGATCACGCGGGCCTGGGTCGAGGTGACATTGATTGTAGTAGACCCGCACGCGCGCGCCGTCGCCTCGCTCGAACGACGCCACTTCGTCGCGCTTCGCATGCACCAGGGACCGATGGAACTCAAAGCGCTCGCCCTTCGGCCCCTGCGCCGCCTCAAGCTTGTTCCAGAGCGCCTGCAGGAGCCGAATCACCACCGCAATCTCGAAGCGCGTGTGCTCCTCGATGGGCGTCAGCGCGCCCTCGGCGAGCATGGCGGCGATGGCAGTCGCGTCGGTCGCGTCGAGGCCATTCCGCAGCGCCTTGTGCCACGCGAGCGCCGCGCCATAGCCGCGGTGCACCGCTGCCTGCGCGCCGAGCTCGTGCTGCGGCGTGATGGGCTCCGAGGGCACCTCACGCAGCGCGGTCGTGTTCAAGATCCGCCTCAGCTCGCCCTCGGCTCCCTGCGCGTCGGCGCCCCACCCGTGCTTCGCTAGCACCTGCGCCTTGCGCAGGTCGACCAGGAGCCGGAGCAACCGCTCGGCCACCGCGCGAACGAGGATGTTCTCGGGCAGGGCGAAGCTCGGATCCCGCGCCTGCGTCACGTAGCGCGAGCGATCTCCGCTGGCCTGTTGATAGGAAGTCCGCCGGACGTCGAGCCGGCCCCGAAAACCGCCTCGCCAGTCGCGCGTCGTGACGTCGACCCGGGAAGGCAGGTTCCGCGCGAGGTCGGGCAAGAGCTGCATGGCGAAAGCGCGCAGCTCGGCGATCCGCGGCGCCAGCGTGCCCGCGGCGCGGAGCAAGGCGAGCTCATGGTTCCTTCCCGTGAGCCGCGCGAGGAATCGCGCCGCCTCCTCGACCGTGATGGCCTCGACCCGCGAGCTCGGCAAGAGGTAGCCCGGGAAATGGGCGCGGACGAACGCTTCCCAGGCTCCGTTGCTCATGGCTCGCCGAAGGTCTGGTGCGGAAAGAGCTCCTCATAACGACGCCGCAGTCGGGCCGCTGCCTCCGACGACGTCCAGCCCGTGAGGCTCGAGAGAAGGACCCGGAGGACCTTCGCCGCCGGTTCCTGCGGTAAACCCTCGAGCTGCGGCAAGAGATACATGGCCATGGCCTCTGCGAGCCCATCTCCAGAGGCCTGTCGGCGCCGCATGTAGTGCACCATGTCGAGCGCCACGGCGGGGCCGATCGCGCGGTGGGCGAGCAGGCCCGATGCGCTGAATAGCCGCGTTAGCTGCCCGAGGGCGCCCTCGGGCAGCGGCGGCGCGACGCCCTCGCGGCGCGCGTGCGCCTCGAGCAGGCGCGCATAGGTCGCCTCGTCGGGGGCGTCGACGTGGATCATCGCGAAGCGCCGCTGCACCGCGTATGACAGGCGGAAGAGCGAGGTCTTGTCCCAGGTGTTCATGGTGGCGATCACCCGGAATGTCGGCGACACGCGATAGATGTGGGACTCGCTTGACCCGATCGATATGGTTCTGCCGTCCTCGTGAAGGAGGGCGGTGTCGATGGCGTGCCCCGACAGGACCGTCATCAGCTCACCGAAGGCGCGGTCGACATCGGCCCGGTTCAGCTCGTCGATCACGAGCCACTGATATCGCTCGACGGCGCGGAGGAACACCCCCGGCCGGAAGGTCAATGTGTTGTTCTGCTGCAGCGCATAGCCGCCGATCGTGTCGAACGTGGTCCAATCGGCCGACGCCGTGGCCACGAAGGCGCCCGTGCAATAGCCGTCGTTCGCGGCGGCTTTCACGAGCGACTGGGCGAGCTGCGTCTTGCCCGTGCCGGGTGGGCCGACGAAGAGCAGGTGCTTGCCCGCCGAGAGGGCAGCGCAGGCCTGGGCGAGCAGGCCGGCCGGAAGCTCGAGCGTGGAGGCGAAGGGACCGGCGAGCTCGGTCGTCAGATCGAGGGTTTCATCAAACCAGGCCGAGGGCGCCGTGCTCGCATGCGGATCGGGCAGCGGGGGCGTGGTCGTCCCTGGCGCGGTCACCAGGTCTTCGTCCACGTCGCCTCCGGTCACGACGCTGTCGCCGAGGATGCTGCGATCGGCGAGCAGCTCGTCCAGCCGCCCCCGAATGCGGGCCTCTTCTGCCGCGTGATCGGCGAGAATCTGGCGGCCGAGATCCGTCAGCGCGTCGCCGTCGCCCTGACGCTCCGTAGCCCCGAGCGACAGGAGCCAGTTTCGGCGGAAGGATACCTGGTTGTCCGTTCTCCAGTCCTTGTCGAGGAGCGCCGTCAAGAGGTTCCTCGCGCTGGTCGTGTCCATCCGACCCAGGGTCTTCGCGATGATGAGAATTTCCAGAAATCCGGTGTACGTCGCGTGAAGGCGCTCGAAGAGAGCCCGTGGCTGCGGGTCCTCCAGATACGACTCCCCTTCGGGCGTGAGCTCGAGGCGGTCGTCGGAGAGCCTTACGACGCCAAGGTAGAGGAGCAGATTGATGTAGCCTCGCCGCGCCGCCTCCCCCGTGGCTTCGTACCGATCGCGCAGCAGCGCGAAGAACTCCGCCTCCGGCAGCCGGCGGTCGCGCAGCTCCGAGAGGAGCGTGTCGAGCGTCTGCTTGTAGTGTCGAACCCCTCCCGGCAGCGGCCAGATTCCATCGCGCCGCGCGTCGTCGGGTGGCCTGCGCGCGGGCTCGACGACCTCCGCGACGGCCGGGTCTGCGGCGGGCTTGCCCTGGCGCTCGCCGTGCGCGGCGGCAAGCGCGGCGAGGTCGAACGGAGGGTTGCCTTCGATGCCTTCCTCGCCGTCGCGGAGGAAGAAGGGCAGCTTGAGCAAGGCGAGGTGCGCGAGCCGTCGAAAGCCCTCCTCGGGCGAGGGCAGGACCTCGCCGCCGGGCAGGCGAATGGAGAATACCTCCATGTTCCAGGGCGATACGAGGGGCAATCCGGCGCGCTCGACGGCGGCCTTCAAGGGCAGGCTCCTCTGGCGGAATTTCTCCTCGAAGTCCTCGTCCTTTCGCCGCCAGGTCGCGAACAAGGCGGGAACGGGCACGACCTCGCCGTTCAGCCGATCGCGCAGCCGGAGCGCCACCGTGGTCCACACGATCTCGCGGTTGGTCGACACGACGTTGATCTTGATGCCCACGAGGTGCCGGTAAGCGCCCTTCGTCTGCCACCAGGCCGCGCTGAAGAGCAGCTCGGTGCTGCCGCCCGGCCAGGTGCACCTCAGGCGCACGGCGCGCGGCAAGGGCCCGTCGGCGTCTTGGTCGAGCCCCTCCAGCCCTCGCGCCGGCCACGGCGCGGAGGGGAGGCGTTCGACTGCAATGTGAACCGGCGCTCCCTCGACGGTGAGATCCATCGGCGCGGCGGCGTCGAGGAGAGATCGCAGCGCGCGCAGGGCGATGCGGTTGGCATCGGGGCGGTCGGTCGTCGCCTCGGTCGGCGCGCGCGCCGTCCCGGAGGCTGCCAAAGGTTCTGAGGAGCTCATCGCTCGTTTGCTCCTGGCCGGAAGGGGTGCACGCGGGCGTCGGCGCGTATCGAGAGCGGGGGCACGATGGAAGGATCTACACAGATCCGGGGTTGCTGTCAGGGTGGCCCCGCCGCCCCCGCGCGCGGAGACCACCGCGCCGCGCTCACGCCCGCGCCCAGGGCCGCGAGCGCCGACGCGGCGAGCATCGTCCCCCGGAACGCCGCGCCGAGCGCGCCGCTCTCCGCCGCCTCGACCGGCTCCCCACCGCCGAGCGCGGCGAACATCGCCCCGGAGGCCGCCACGCCGCACAGCATTCCCACGTTGCGCGCCTCGGCGAGCAGACCCGCGGCGGTGCCCTGCTGATCGCGCGGCGCCGCGCCCAGGATGCGGCTGTTGTTCGGCGCGGTGAACAGCCCCGAGCCGAGCCCCACCAGCCCGAGCGCGGCGAGCAGGCTCACGCGCTCGGGCCGGGGGCCGAGCAGGGCCACGCACGCGAGGCCCACGGCGAGCGCCGTCATGCCCGCGAGCGCCGGTCCGCGCGTGCCGATGCGGTCCGAGAGCCAGCCGCTCGTGGCGGTGATCACCGCCATCACCGCGGGCTGCACCGTCATCACCAGGCCCGCCTCCGCGGCGCGCATCGCGAGCTGACCCTGCAAGTAGAACGGCAGGAGGAACAGCATCACATACACCGCTGCGTACTGGAGAAAGGCGGCGACGAGCCCGCGCACGAGCGCTGGCTGCGCGAGGAGGGCGCCCGAGATCAGCGGTGCGGGGCTGCGCCTCTCCACCCGCACGAACGCCGCGGCGAGCACCGCGCCCAGGGCGAGGAGGCTGACGACCCTGGGGCTCTGAAAGCCCCAGCGCTGGCCGCGCGTGAGGGCGACGAGGAGCACGGCGATCGCCGGGCCGAAGAGGAGCGCGCTCGCCCACGGGAAAGGCCGCCCGCGCGCGTCGAGCGCGGGCCGAGCCGACGCCGCGCCCGTGGCCGCAATCGACGCTGAGCCCGCGCCGCGGCCGACATCCCCGATGCCCAGCGTCGCGCCGGCCGGTCCGCTCCACACGAGCGACCGGGCGAGGTGCCCTCCCGCAAGGGCGATCGGCAGGTTGACCCAGAAGGCCGCATGCCATCCGGCGTTCTGCGCGAGCCAGCCGCCGATCGACGGTCCAAGGGAGAGCCCCAGGTACGTCGCCGTCGCCTGCAAACCGAGCGCGCGGCCGCGCTGCGCGGGCGGGAACGCGGCGGTGGTGAGCGCCGGGCCGTTCGCCATCAGCATGGCGGCCCCCGCGCCCTGGAGGGCGCGCGCGGCGACGAGCGACCCGAGCGTGGGCGCGAGCGCAGAGAGCGCCGAGCCCACGCCGAAGACGCCGAACCCCACGGTGTACACGCGCCCCTTGCCGTGACGATCGCCGAGGCGGCCGAACGGCAAGAGCAGCGCGCTCACGGAGAGCGAGTAGGCCGCGAGCACCCAGCTCGCGGCGCCGATGTCGACCCCGAGGTCCCGGCGGACGAGCGGCACCGCGACGTTGATCAGGCTGCTGCCGAGCGCGGACATCCACGTGCCGACGGCGACCACGCCGAGCACGGCGTAGGGCCTGGCCGCGCGGGAGCTCAACGGGGCGCGCCGCGGTGGACCTGGGGCGCGCCGCGGTGCAGATAACGAGGCTCCCCCTGCGCCGAGGCAGCCGAGGCGGCGCGGAGCCGGGCCTCCTCGACGACCCCGTGCGCCGGCGAAAGCGAGCAGGCCGGGTCCGTCGCGGCGGCGTCCCCGGTGAGGTGGTAGGCCTGGCAGCGGCAGCCCCCGAAATCGACCTCGCGGCGGTCGCAGCCCCGGCACGACGGCGCCATCCACGCATCGCCGCGGAAGCGGTTCATGCTCGGCGCCTCGCGCCAGATCCAGCCGAGCGACCGCTCGCGCACGGTCTCGAAGCGCAGCCCCGGGATCGTGTGCGCCGCATGGCAAGGCAGCACCAGGCCGTCCGGCGCAATATGCAGGTAACGGCGCGCCCAGCCGTCCATGCAGGCCCGCGGCCATGCGGCGTAGTAGTCCGGCGTGACGAAGACCATCTCCATCCGGCCGAGCAGCCGTTCGCGCGCCGCCGAGGCGACGGCGAACGCGCGCTCGAGCTGATCCCGCGTCGGCAGGAGCACCTCGCGGTTCGCGAGCGCCCAGCCGAGGTACTGCGTATTGGCGAGCTCGAGCCGGTCGGCCCCGAGCCGCTCGGCGAGCGCGACGATCGCCGGGACGTGCTCGATGTTCTCCCGGTGCAGCACAACGTTCACCGTGAGCGGCAAGCCCTCGGCCTTGACCCACCCGGCCACCGCGAGCTTGGGGTCGAAGGCCGCGTACCCGGCGATGCGGTCAGCGCGCTCCGCGTCGGCGTCCTGGACGCTGAGCTGCACGTTGTCGAGCCCCGCCGCGCGCAGCGCCGCGAGGCGCTCGCGCGCGAGCGGGACCCCGGAGGTGATGAGGTTCGTGTACAGCCCGGCGCCGCGCGCCCCGCGGACGAGCGCCTCGAGGTCGCGCCGGGCGAGCGGCTCGCCGCCCGTGAGGTGGAGCTGCATCACCCCGAGCTCGGCGGCCTCGGCGAAGACGCGACACCACGTCTCCGTCGAGAGCTCGCCGGCGGCGCCCGAGAGCTCCATCGGGTTCGAGCAGTACGGACAGCGCAGCGGACAGCGGTGGGTGAGCTCCGCGATCAGCGTATAGGGGCGGTGCAACGCGGCGTCTCCCGCCGCACCGCCCAACGCGGCGTCTCCCGCCGCACCGCCCAACGCGGCGTCTCCCGCCGCGCCGCCCTCAGGAGCGGACACGGCCTCTGCCCCTGGCAGCGCGCCGCGCGCGGCGGCGTCCTCGACGACGGTCCGCGCGGCGTCTCGCTCCTCGAGCAGCCCGCGCTCCGCGAGCTCCTCCAGGAAGGCGAGCACGTCGCGCTCCACCTCGTCCGGCCGCGCGGCGGCGAAGGAGGCCGCCACCTCGGCGGCGATCGCGGCCACGGTGCGCGCGCCGTCGAGGCGCACGGCCACCGCCGCGGCCACCGGGTTCAGCGCGAGGCCGCGCTCCGGATAGAGCACGATCTCGCGGCCCGAGGAGCGGTCCCGCACGAGCCGCGCCTTGCTCGCGAGGATCAGCCGGTCGCCGGGCGCGAGGGGCATCTCGGCCTCACGCTTCGGGCTCGTAGGCCGCCGCGATGGCATCGAGCATCGCCCAGAGGATGTCGCATTTCGTGATGAGCGCAGCGACACACGCTTCCTGGGCGGCGCGCGTCGTCGCGCGCGCCGTGACGTAATCGATCGCCTCGGTCGAGTCGACGCGGGCGCGCGTCACCCGGTCGCGGAAGTAGTCGAGCGTGGCCCTGTCGACCCAGGGATAGTGTTGCTCCCAGGCGACGACGCGCCGGGACATGAGAGCCGGCGCGAGTAACTCCGTGAGCGACGAGGCCACCGCCTCGAGCAGGCTGCGCTCGCGCACAAGCGTCACGTAGGCGTCGCAGGCGAAGCGCACCGCGGGCAGCACCCGGGTCAGACGCGCGACCTCATCGCGGTCGAGCCCCACGCCCTCCGCGAGCCGCAGCCACAGCGCGAGCCCACCCTCGCCCTCGCGCGCGCCGTCGTGATCGACGATGCGGTGGATCCAGAGCCGCCGGAACGACGGGTCCTCGCTCTTCGAGAGGAGGAGCGCGTCCTTGATCGGGATCCGCGTCTGGTAATAGTAACGGTTGAGCACCCATCCCTGGATCTGGCGGCGCGAGAGCTCGCCGCGGTGCATCCGCTGGTGGAAGCTGTGGTTGTCGTGGTAGCGCCGGGCGCCCTCGTCGCGCAGCCGCGCAATGAACGCTTCCCGGGAGAGCGGCTCGTCGTTCATAGGTCGATCACAAGGCCGTCGGCGGCCACCTCCCAGCCCGCCTCCTCCACGGCGCGCCGCTCGGGCGAGCCCTCGACGAGGATCGGATTTGTGTTGTTGATATGGGTGTAGATCTTCCGTCGCGCGGCGACGCCCGCGAGCAGCCTCAGGCTCCCGCCGTCGCCGCCGATGGGCAGGTGCGCCATGTCCTCGGCCCGGGCCTGGCCGAGCCCGAGGCGCACGAGCTCGTCGCTCGACCAGAAGGTGCCGTCGAAGAAGCAGACGTCCACGCCGTCGAGGCGCGGCACGTAGCCGCCGGCGGCCCCCACGGCCGTCGCGATGGCGGCAACGCGCCCGCTCGCCGCGTCGCGGACCCAGAGGCCGATGTTGTCCTCCGGCGAGGGCGGGGCGAGGCCCTCGAGGTGCTTTGGCGCCTTGCCCGGCAGCGCGACCGGGACCACCGTCACCCCGGCCTTCGCGCCGTCCGGCCCGGTGAGCTCCGCGGGCTGCTCCAGCTCGAGGCGCCGCCACGTGGTCTGCCCGGGGAAGCGCTGGAGCGTGCGGAAGAGGGCGTTGCCCTCCGTGAGGCCCCGGTAGACGGCCTCGGTCGCGTAGATCACGAGCGGCGTGTTCTCGCGCAGGGAGAAGAGGCCCAGCGCATGATCGAGATCGCCGTTCGTGAGGATCACCCCCGCGATGGGCGAGGCCCTGCCCGCCCGCGGGTGCAGCGGCGAAAAGGCCTCGATCTGCCGGTGAACGTCGGGGGACGCGTTGACGAGAAACCAGCCGCCGTCGCCCACCCCGAGCGCGAGCGCGTCCTGGGTGCGAGGGCGGACGCGCGCGGAGCCGCGGCGCGCCTCCACGCAGTTCGCGCAGGCGCAGTTCCATTGCGGCAGGCCGCCGCCGGCGGACGAACCCAGGACGCAGAGGCGCATTCCAGTGCTCGCTGCGGAGCCCTTACTCCGCCTTGCCCTCGGCGCCTTGGCGCTCGGCCGGAGCCGGGCGCGTGAAATTGACCGGAACAGGGTCGAAGTCGCTCTGGTACGAGCCGATCTCCGCGTCCATCTTGATCTCGACGAACTCAGGCTTTTCGTAGCGCATCGGGGACCTCCTGTTTCCTCGGGTATGAACGACGTTGTTCGCTGACGCAAACGCAGGCTTCTGCTCGCCTGCTTCACAGCTCACTGCATGAGATTCCGCGCCAGGGAGCCTCACGTCAAGGCTGGGAGGGTCGAGCAGAGTTCATTTCATTTACGCATGAACGCGACTGGTGCACCGCGCCTTGGCCTCGGTTGCCTGGCCACGCCTCGCCCTTGAGCGATCCAGCGTCGAACGCGCCATGGAGCACGACGCCACGGAGCGCGCAGTTAATGCAATTTGGTTGCATCAACGGCGAGATCGAGGTAACGCTGTCGCATCCAGCAGGCCCGCCGATCCGCCGCCATCGCCGCGGACCGGGGCCTGCCGCCTGGCGGCCACAAGGAGGCACCTCGTGCGCGATACCATCAAGCTCGTCTCATCTGCGGGGACCGGTCACTGCTACTACACGACGAAGAACAAGCGGACGATGACGGAGAAGATGCAGATGAAGAAGTACGATCCCATCGCCCGCAAGCACGTGGCCTTCACGGAAGGGAAGATCTCGAAGGGAGGCGGCAAGTAAACACAGCCCCGGCGCTCGCGGTCGTGCCGTGAGAGCGGGCGCGCTGCGCCGTAGCGAGCCCGCCGCCGAGGGATGAGCCGGTCACCCAGCCTGGAGCGCCTCACGACACGAGGAGCTGCGCCGGCTCGGCCTCTCTCTCTTCCTCTCTCTCTTCCTCCTCTTCCTCCTCTTCCTCTCTCTCGTCCTGCCACGCCGGGAAAGGATCCTCGAATCGGCTCCAGCCGGAGGGCCCCGCGGCCATCTCTTCGGGGGTGAGCAAGCAGGCGTCGAGGCCGCGCGTGAGCGCCTCTCGGGTCATGTCGACGCCGATGAAGACGATCTCCTGCCGCCGGTCGCCCCAGACCGGGTGCCACACGGCACCCCTCTCGTCGTCCTCCGAGCGCAGCTCCTCGGGCAGGGCCGCGTACCAGCGGCCCGCCGCCTCGAACGAGGCGGCGCCGCCCGCCTGCGACCAGGCGCCCGTGATGTCCACGCGGGTTGCGAGCCAGAAGAACCCCTTCGAGCGGAGCACTCCATCCCAGGCGGCCGCGCCGTGGATGAACGTCCAGAGCCGCTCCGGGTGCATCGGGCGGTCAGCGCGGTAGACGAAGCTCTCGATGCCGTACGCCTCGGTCTCGGGCACGTGCTCGCCGCGCAGCTCCCGCATCCAGCCGGGCGAGCGCGCCGCTGCCTCGAAGTCGAAGCGCCCGGTGCCGAGGATCTCGCGAGGATCGATCCGGCCGCGGCAGGCCCTGACGATCCTGGCGCCGGGGTTCAGGTGCAGGAGCATCGCCGTGAGCCGCTCGACCTCGTCATCGCTCACGAGATCCGTCTTGTTGAGCACGAGCACGTTCGCGAACTCGACCTGCTCGACGAGCAGATCCGCGACCGTGCGCTCGTCGTCGTCGCCCAGCGCGGCCTCGCGCGCGCGCAGGTCGTCGGCGCTCGTCCAGTCCGCGAGGAACCGCTGCGCGTCGACGACGGTGACGAGCGTGTCGAGCCGGGCGACCTCCGAGAGGCGCTTGCCCGTCGCGGGATCGTCGAAGGTGAACGTCTCGGCGACCGGGAGCGGCTCCGAGATGCCCGTCGACTCGATCAGCAGGTAGTCGAAGCGCCCCTCCGCCGCCAGACGGGCCACCTCGACCAGGAGATCCTCCCGGAGCGTGCAGCAGATGCAGCCGTTCGACATCTCGACGAGCCGCTCCTCCACGCGGCGCAGCGCCGCGCCCCCGCCCCGGACGAGCGCGGCGTCGACATTGACCTCGCTCATGTCGTTGACGATCACGGCGACGCGCAGCGCGTCGCGGTTCGCGAGGACGTGGTTGAGCAGCGTGGTCTTGCCGGCGCCCAGGAAGCCGGACAGCACGGTCACAGGGAGCTTTCGCGTCACGTCGAGTCCTCTCTCTCCAGCATCGGCGCGCTCCAGCGCGGGCAGGGGCGCCTGCCCACGTGGGGCGTGGGGGTGATCGAGATGCCTCCGCGGTCGCGGCGCATCGGCCGGGCGCCGGGTTGGCGCGCGCTCGAATTAATGCACAATAATTGCATTTGCAACAAAATGTAGACTGGAGAGGGCGTGCGTGCCGGACGCCTGCGCCTCCTTGCGCGCTCGGGATCATCGCGGACGGGCGCGCGCCGAGACCGCCCCGACCACCGCGCTCGGGCTCGGGTCGCCCCGAACAACTCAGTCCGTCCGGCGCGGCGCACGGCCTTCGCCCGCCTCGCGTCCTCGTCGGGTGGAGCGCACCTCGGCAGGTGATATCCACCGAGGCGGCGGGGCGCGGCTGAGCCCGGAGGATCGAACTTCTCGTGACAAGCGAACCGGAAGGCGCGGCGCTGACGGGCCAGGTGTGGCGGCTCGCCTGGCCCGCGATCGCGCACATGCTGCTGCTGACGCTGGTCTTCCTCGTCGGGCGCGGCATGGTCGGGCGCTACTCCACGACAGCGCTCGCCTCGATGCAGATCTGCGGGACGCTCACGTGGACCATCGTCTCCGTCTTCAGCGCCACCTCCGCCGGCACGCTCGCCGTCGTCGCGCGCAGCGTGGGCGCCGGCGACCGCGCCGCCGCCGCCGCCGCCGCGCGCGCGTCGCTGGTCTTCGCGCTCGCGCTCGGGGCGGCGGTCGCGCTGCCGCTGCTCGTCGCCTGCGGCCCGCTGCTCCGCGCGCTCTTCCCGCACGCCGGCGCCGAGGTCGTCGAGCAGGCGATCGCCTACCTCGAGATCGTGCTGCCGGCCCTGCCGTTCGCGTTCGTCGAGGCCGCCGCGGCGTCGGCGCTGCAGGGCGTCGGCGACACGAGGACGCCGCTCTCCGTGGCCGCGATCGGCAACGTCGTCAACGTGGCGGTCAGCGCCGTCCTGATCTTCGGCCACCTCGGGCTGCCCGCGCTCGGCGTGCGCGGCGCGGCCGTCGGCGTGGCGTGCACCATGGCGACCGAGGCGCTGCTGCTCACCGCGGCGCTCGTGTCGCCCGCGAGCCCGCTGCCCCTGCGGTCAGCGCCGGCCGCCGACGCGCGGGCCGCCCGGCAGGCGAACGCCGCGGCGCTCGGGCGGGTCCTCCGGGTCGCGCTGCCGGCGTTCGCCGAGCGCTCCGTCTACCACGCCGGCTACACGGGGTTCGTCGCCATCATCGGGCTGCTCGGCGCCACCGCGATGGCCGCGAACCAGGCGCTCATCGCCGTCGAGTCGGTCTGCTTCCTCTCCGCCGAAGGGTTCGGCATCGCCGCCGGGGCGCTCATGGCGCAGCGCCTCGGCGCGCGCAGCCCCCGCGACGCGGCGCGGGTCGGGCTCGTCGCGGCCCTCATGGCCATCGTCGTCCTCTCCGCGTTCGGCGTCCTGTTCGTGCTCGCCCCGCGCCCGCTCCTGCTCGCGTTCTCCAGCGACCCCGAGCTCCTCGCCCTCGGAGAGCGCGCGCTCCCCGTGGCCGCCGTGGCGCAGCCGTTCATGGCGTTCGCCACCGTCATGGGGACGGGGCTCCGCGGCGCCGGCGACACCCGGACCGTGCTCGCCGTCACGCTGGTCTGCTCGTTGCTCGTCCGGGTCGGCGGGACGTGGCTGTTCGCGGTGACCCTCGGCCACGGGCTCGCCGGCGTCTGGATGGGCAGCACCGCCGACTGGATCTGCCGCAGCGCCCTCCTCGCCGTCGCCTTCGCGCGCGGCCGCTGGAAGGCCCTCGCCGTCTGACCCGCCGCCGCGCGCGCCGCCCCCGCGCCCGGCCGGCTCAGGCCTGCTTCCGCCTCGCCGGGCGCAGCACCCCGAGGAGGATCACGTCGACGACGCGCGCGAGCTGCGCCTCGTCGACGCCCGCGCGATCCTCGATCATCTTGTGCTTGAGGTAAGCCGCGAGGAGCTCGCACGGGAGCATCGGCTCGTCGCTCGGCGCGAGCTCGCCCCGCGCGACGGCGCTCTCGACGATCGCCCGTATTCCGCCCTCCTGGACGGCGCGCAACGAGCGGGCGATGGCCATGAGCTCCGAGTCGAGGCCCTCCGCGAGGAACACGTGAAAGAGGCTCTGCCCCACCGCTGACGTCTGGATCTCGACGATCGCGCGCCCGAGCGCGATGAGATCCCCGCGGATCGAGCCCGTGTTCGGGGGGATGATCTTCTCGTCCGTGATCGACAGGAGCGCGGCGCGTACGAGGTCCTCCTTCGTCGGCCAGCGCCGGTAGACGGTGGTCTTGTTCACCCCCGCGCGCGTCGCCACGTCCTCGATCCGGAGCGCGCGGTAGCCCGCGCTCGCGAGCTCCTCCAGCGCGGCCGCGAGGATGCCGCGCACGACCGGCTCGCCGCGCACGAGCGCGCGCCTCTTCGTGGAGACCCGCTTCGCCGTCCGTTTCGCCGTCGCCGCCTGCATCGACCCTTCATTCAAGTTCCGTCACGCGGCACACGCCAGCGCAATTTTCATGACGCGGCCCGCCATCGCCTCTCTTGGTTGCGATGATGGCAACTGGTTGTTGCGGTCGGTCCCGGCCGTGTTATACCCACCGCAACCATCGGTTGCGATAATCGGGGTGCCGCGCGGCCGCGCCGCGGGGCCGAGGTCCGGGCGACGGCGGAACGCGCGGACGGCGCGGCGCGCTGTCCGCGCGCGACGTCGTGCTCCGCCCGAGCGTGAGGCCGCCCCGTGACCGATCCCTCCGCGAGGAATCCTTGAACCACGCCACGACGAAACGCCGCGCCGAAAGCTTCCTTCTGCTCGCCGCGCTCGCCGCCTCCACGGCGGGCTGCGCGTCCAAGGCCAGCGCCGAGAGCGCGACCGAGGCGACCGCGCCGCCGCTCCGCGTCGAGACCGCGGCGGTGCGCGAGGAGCCCATGCCGCGCACCCTCGCGCTCACCGGCACGCTGCGCGGGGAGCGGCAGACCGACCTCGCCGCCAACGCGGCCGGCCGCGTGCTCGAGACCTTCGTCGAGCGCGGCGACGAGGTGAAGAAGGGCGACCTGCTCGCGCGCCTCGACGTCCGCGCCGCCGCGCTCACCGCCGCGGAGGCCCAGGCGAACGCCGCCCTGACCCGCGCGCAGGAGGAGACGGCGAAGCGCGAGTGCGAGCGCTACAGGGCGCTGGTCGAGAACGGCGCGATCTCCCGGGTCGAGCACGACAGGATCGCCGACCAGTGCCGGAGCGCCCCGCTCTCGGTCGCGGCCGCCGCCGCCCGCGCGCGCGCCGCCGCGCAGAGCGTCGGCGACGGCCAGATCCGCGCGCCGTTCGACGGGAGGGTCACCGAGCGCTTCGTCGACGTCGGCGAGTACGTCCGCCACGACTCCCGGGTCGTCGCGCTCGTCTCGAAGGGCGCGCTGCGCCTCTCGTTCACCGTGCCGGAGGCGAGCCTCGCCGCCGTCACGACCGGCGGCGCGCTGACCTTCACCGTGCCGGCGTACCCGGGGCGCTCGTTCCCGGGCACCGTGCGCTGGATCGGCGCCGCGGTCCGCGAGGCCACGCGCGATCTCGTCGCCGAGGCCGAGGTGCAGGACCCCGACGGCGCGCTGCGGCCGGGGATGTTCGCGTCGATCGCGCTCGCCACCGGCGAGGCGCCCGGCCCGGTGGTGCCGCGGTCCGCCATCGTCTCGAAGGAGGGGCGCGCGCACCTCTTCGCCGTCGTCGATCGCCGGATCGAGGAGCGCGTCGTGCAGATCGGCGTGGAGAAGGGCGACGTCGTGGCCGTCCTCCGCGGCGTCCGCGCGGGCGACGCCATCGTGATGAAGCCGTCCGAGGAGCTCCAGAACGGCCAAGCCGTGGAGTGAGGTCGTCATGCAGTGGCTCGCCCGTGTCTGCGTCAAGAGGCCGGTCTTCGCGTCGGTCCTCATGCTGGTCATCGTGGTCCTCGGCGCCGCCGGCTACACCCGGCTCGGCCTCGACCAGTTCCCGAACATCGACGTCCCGTACGTCGTCGTCACGACGCGCCTCGACGGCGCGGCGCCCGAGGAGGTGGAGACCGAGATCTCCGACCGGATCGAGGGCGCCGTGAACACCATCAGCGGCATCGAGGACCTCCGCTCGACGTCGACCCAGGGCGTGAGCCAGGTCGTCGTCGGCTTCGAGCTGGAGAAGGACGCCGACGTCGCGGCCCAGGAGGTGCGCGACAAGATCAACGCCGTCCTGCCCAGCCTGCCCAGGGGCGTCGATCCGCCGATCGTGAGCCGGATCGACCTCGGCGCGGCCCCGGTCCTGCTCGTCTCCGTCGAGTCGGACCGGCCGATCCGCGAGCTCAGCGAGATCGCCGACAAGCAGGTGCGCCGGCAGATCGAGGGCATCTCCGGCGTCGGTCAGGTCAACCTGATCGGCGCGCAGAACCGGCAGATCAACGTCTGGCTCGACCCGATCGCCCTGCGGGCGCAGGGGATCACGGCGGCCGAGGTGCAGCGCGCGATCGCGGCGCAGAACCTGATGACGCCGGGCGGCAGCGTCGAGACCGGCCCCGAGGACCTCACGCTCCGCGTGATGGGGCGCGTCGACTCGCCCGAGGCCCTCGGCCGCATCGTCCTCCGAGAGCAGGACGGGCATGCCGTGCGCCTCGCGGACGTCGCCCGCGTCGAGGACGGCCGCGCCGAGGAGAAGACGTGGGCCCAGCTCGACCGGCGGCGCACCGTCCTCCTGTCCATCGTCAAGCAGTCAGGCCAGAACACCGTCACCGTCGTCGACACCGTGAGGGAGCGCCTCGCCGAGGTGCAGCGCTCGCTGCCCGAGGGGACGAAGATCGAGGTCGTGCGCGACGGCTCGCGCGTGATCCGCACGGGCATCGCCGCCGTGAAGGAGCACCTCGTGCTCGGCGCCCTCCTCGCCGCGGTGGTGGTGCTCCTCTTCCTCGGCAACGCCCGCAGCACCCTGATCGCGGCGCTCGCGATCCCGATCTCGGTCGTCGGGACGTTCGCGGTCATGTGGATCGCCGGCTTCACGCTCAACTTCCTCACGCTCCTCGCGCTCGCGCTCGCCGTCGGCATCGTGATCGACGACGCCATCGTCGTGCTCGAGAACATCGTCCGCTACATCGACGAGAAGGGCATGAAGCCGTTCCCGGCCGCCGTCCTGGCGACGAAGGAGATCGGCCTCGCGGTGCTCGCGACCACCCTCTCGCTCATGGCGGTCTTCATCCCGGTCGCGTTCATGCCCGGCATGGTGGGGCGCTTCCTCAAGAGCTTCGGCCTCACGATGGCGTTCGCCATCGGGGTCTCGCTGATCGTCAGCTTCTCCCTCACGCCCTCGCTCGCCGCGCGGTGGCTGTCGGGGCACAAGCGAAAGGACGCGCACGCGAAGCCCCCGATCCTGGAGCGCGCGGTCGACGTCTTCTACCGGCCGATCGAGCGCGCCTACATGGCCGCGCTCGCGTGGGTGATGGCGCGCCGCTGGGTGATCGTCGTCGCGTCCGTGGCGGTGCTCGGCTCGTGCGGCCCCATCGCCAAGACGCTGCCGGCCGGCTTCCTCCCGGAGGACGATCAGGCGCAATTCGAGATCAACCTGCGCGCGCCGGAGGGGACGAGCCTCACCTCGACCCGCCTCATCGCCGAGCGGATCGCCGACGACGTCCGCCGGCTCCCGGGCGTCACGAGCACGCTCATGACCGTCGGGGAGGGGGAGCAGCAGGCCGGAAACGTCGCCAAGATCTACGTGATGCTCGTGGACCCGGAGCAGCGCGCGCTCGGGCAGCTCGAGATCATGCAGAGGGCGCGCGGCGAGATCCTCGCGAAGCTGCCGCCCGAGCTGCGCGCCACGGCCGGCGAGGTGCAGGCGATCTCGTCCGGCGGCCAGTCGTCGGCGCGGATCCAGGTGGCGCTCCAGGGGCCGGATCTCGACCGCCTGGGCGAGTACGCGACGCGCATCACAGACGAGCTGCGCAAGGTCCCCGGCGCCGTGGACGTCGACAACAGCCTCGTCGTCGGCAAGCCCGAGCTCCGCGCGATCATCGATCGCGACCGCGCCGCGGATCTCGGCGTCCAGGTGGCCGACGTGGCCGGCGCGCTCCAGCTCTTCGTCGGCGGGCTCAAGGTCTCGACGTACTCGGAGGCCGGCGAGCAGTACGAGGTCCGCATGCGCGCCGACGCGAAGCACCGCGAAGGCGCCGAGAGCCTGTCGTTCCTCACGGTGCCCTCGTCCAAGCACGGCGCCGTCCCGCTCCACGGCGTGGTCGCGATGGAGCCCGACAGCGGGCCCTCGTCGATCGGCCGCCTCGGCCGGCGCCGGCAGATCACGATCAGCGCGAACGCCGCGCCCGGCGTCGGCGACACGGCGGTGCAGGCGGCGCTCGACAGGATCATCGCCGAGCAGAAGATGCCGGCGGGCTACTCCACGCAGCCGGTGGGGAGCTCCAAGAACACGGCGAGCACGGCGACGAGCTTCGTCGTCGTCATCGGCCTCGCGTTCGTGTTCATGTACCTGATCCTCGCGGCGCAGTTCGAGTCGTGGCTCCACCCGATCACAATCCTGCTCTCGCTGCCGCTCACGGTCCCGTTCGCGCTGATCTCGCTCAAGCTCTTCGACCAGTCGCTGAACCTCTTCTCGGGGCTCGGCCTCCTCGTCCTCTTCGGCGTGGTGAAGAAGAACGCGATCCTCCAGATCGACCACACGAACCACCTGCGGGCCGAGGGGATGCCGCGGCTCCAGGCGATCCTGCAGGCGAACAAGGACCGGCTCCGGCCGATCCTCATGACGACGATCGCCTTCGTCGCCGGCATGATCCCGCTCGTGCTGTCGCACGGCGTCGGCTCGGGCCAGAACCGGACGACCGGGGCCATCGTTCTCGGCGGGCAGTCGCTCTCCCTGGTCCTCACGCTGCTCGCGGTGCCGGTGGCCTACTCGCTCTTCGACGACGCGGCCGAGTGGCTGCGCCGCCGGTGGGGCAGGGGAGCGGAGGACAGGGGCGAGGCCGAGCTGGATGCGCTGCTCGGCAGGCCGGAGGCCGGCGCGGCGGCGGGCGGCGAGTGAGCGTCGCGCCGGCGCCACCGGGCAGCGCCGGGTGATGCTCGGCTGCCAGGGGCGGCCAGCGCCGCTCCACGCGGCCGGCCGCTACCGGGGGCGCCGCTGGGTCTCGGACCGGGCGAGCCGCGCGTCGAGCGAGAGCCCGCCCGCACCGACGAGCAGCAGGAACAGCGCCCCGAGCAGCATCGCCCAGTCGGTGCGCGACTCGTGTGCCATGGCCCAGAATCCGCGCTTCAGGAGGATAGGAACCTTCGTCGTCGTGATCGCGACCAGCATGGTGACGATCAGCGGCACGGCCGCGAGGCGCGTCGCGAGGCCGAGGAGGACGAGCGATCCGCAGGCGATCTCGACGGCACCGACGAAGGGGCCGAGGACCTCCGGCGCGGGGAGGCCGATCTTGGCGAAGCGGCCGGCGCCGATCTCGGCCGGGAAGAGGAACTTCTGGATCCCTTCGGACAGAAAGACGCTGCCCACGGCGAGGCGGATCAAGACCGCCGACGCAGGGGCGCTCGTCTCGGTGATCCGGCGAAGCAGACTGCGGGGGGGCGCGGCGCTCATGCCGGCATCGTACCCCGGGCGCCGGGGGCTCGGGTCATCCCGAGCGCTCGGGCCACGAGCCCCGGCGCAGCCGCCCGGGCGGTGCGCTCCGGCGCGCTCGCTGTAATGCGCGGGGCGGCCGTGCGTCTGCCGGTCGACAGCGAGGTGATCATGTCGACCGCATCCGTCTCCGTTCCCGCCCCCCAGGACACCGAGGACGCCGCCGCCCGCCGCGTCGACCTGCCCGTCGAGGGGATGACCTGCGCCGCCTGCGTCCGCCGCGTCGAGCGCGCCCTGCTCGCGACAGACGGCGTCCGCGACGCGAAGGTCAACCTTGTGACCGCTACGGCCACAATCACGTTCGATCCCGCCGCCGCGCCTGCGGAGGCGCTCGTCGCCGCCATCGAGCGCGCCGGCTACGGCGTCCCGGAGCGCCCCGCCGAGCCGGCCGGCGCCGCCGTCGCGCTGGCCGGCCGGGCGGGCGCCGCCGAGGAGAGCCTCGACCGCGAGCGACGCGCTCTCTGGCGGGACTTCCTTGTCGCGCTCGCCCTGTCGGCCCCGCTGCTCGTCCTCGGCATGTCGCACGGCCGCATCCCGGGCGCGGAAAGCGCGGGCGGCCGCCTCCTCCAGCTCGCCCTCGCGACCGCGGTGGTCTTCGGCCCGGGACGCAGGTTCTTCCGGCTCGCCTGGGCCGCGCTCCGGCACCGGGCGGCCGACATGAACACGCTCGTGGCCCTCGGGACCGGCGCCGCGTGGGTCTACTCGGCGATCGCGGTCGTCGCGCCGCAGCTCTTCCCCCACGCCGGGCACGGCGCACAGCCGCACGTCTACTTCGAGGCCGCCGGGGCCATCATCACCTTCGTCCTGCTCGGCAAGCTCCTCGAGACGCGCGCCCGCAGGCGGCTCACCGACGCCGTGCGCGGGCTCGTCGCGCTCCAGCCGAGGACGGCGCGGCGCCTGCGCGGCGACCTGGAGGAGGAGATCCCGGCCGCCGAGCTCGCGCCCGGCGATCTCGTCCGCGTCCGCCCGGGAGAGCGTATGCCGAGCGACGGCGAGGTCGTCGCCGGCGCCTCCGCGGTCGACGAGTCGATGCTCACCGGCGAGGGCCTCCCCGTCGACAAGGGCGCGGGCGCGCCCGTGGTCGGCGGCACGCTCAACCAGAGCGGGCAGCTCACCGTGCGGATCACGAGGACCGGCGCCGGGACCGCGCTCGCCCGCATCGTCGAGGCGGTCGAGCAGGCGCAGGGCTCGAAGGCGCCGATCGCGCGCCTCGCCGACACGGTGAGCGGCGTCTTCGTCCCGGTGGTCCTCGGCATCGCCGCCGTCGCGTTCGTCGCCTGGCTGATCGTGGATCCGAGCGCGGCGGGGCTCGCCGCGGCGGTCGAGCGGTTCGTCGCCGTCCTCGTGATCGCCTGTCCGTGCGCCCTCGGCCTCGCGACGCCCGCGGCCGTGGCCGTGGGCACAGGCCGCGGCGCCGAGCTCGGCGTGCTCGTGAAGGGCGGCACGGCGCTCGAGGCCGCGAGCCGCGTCGATACCGTCCTCGTGGACAAGACGGGCACGCTCACCGCGGGGCGGCCGCAGCTCGCGGCGGTGAAGGCGCTGGCGGGCATCCCGGAGGACGAGCTCCTGCGCCTTGTCGGGTCGGCGGAGCTCGGCAGCGAGCACCCGGTCGCCAGGGCGCTTGTCGAGGGCGCGCGCGCCCGCGGTCTCCCGCTCTCCGCGCCCGAGGGCTTCCGCGCCGACGCCGGCCGCGGCGTGGTCGCCCGCGTCGACGGGCGCGAGGTGCGCATCGGCACCGCCCGATACCTCGCCGAGCTCGGGATCGACGCCGCGCCGCTCGAGGAGCTCGCCCAGGGCCTCGCCGCGCACGGGAACACCCCGTCGTTCGTCGCCGTCGAGGGCCGGCTCGCCGGTCTCGTCGCGGTCGCCGACCTGCCGATCCCCGAGGCCGCGGAGGCCGTGGCCGCGCTGCGCCGGCTCGGCGTGCGCGTCGCCATGGTGACCGGCGACCGCGAGGCCACGGCGCGCGCGGTGGCGCGGCAGCTCGGGATCGACGAGGTGTTCGCCGAGGTCCGCCCCGAGGACAAGGCGCGCATCGTGCGCGAGGAGCGGGAGCGCGGGCGCATTGTCGCGATGGTCGGCGACGGCATCAACGATGCGCCCGCCCTCGCCGGCGCCCACGTGGGGATCGCTGTCGCGAGCGGCACCGACATCGCGGTCGCGGCGGCCGACGTGGCGCTGCTCCGCGGCGGCATCGCCGCCCTGCCGACCGCGCTCGGGCTCTCGCGCGCGACGCTGCGGACCATCCGCCGGAACCTCTTCTGGGCGTTCATCTACAACGTGGTCGGCATCCCGATCGCCGCCGGCGCGCTCTACCCGCTGACCGGCTGGCTCCTGTCGCCGGTCCTCGCGAGCGCGGCCATGAGCCTGTCGAGCGTCTCGGTGCTCCTCAGCTCCCTCCGGCTGCGGCGGTTCGGGCAGGCGGGCTGAACGCCGCTCGCCGAGGGCAAGTGTGACCGATCGGGTCACAAGCGCCCTGACGTCGATCGAACGGTGGGTCGATCGGTCGAGCGCTTACAGGATGGGATCGATGCGGTAAACGCGGCTCGACAGCAGATCGGTGAAGTAGATCTTGCCGTCCGGCCCGAAGGTGAACCCGGCGAGCGACCCGGCCGGCAGCCCTGTATCCAGGGTGCGGACCAGCTGCCCTGTCAGGTCGAAGGCATAGAACCGGCTCGTGGCATGATCGGTGGCGAAGACGAGGCCCTCGTGGACCTCGATCCCGCTCGGCACCTCGAGCGTCCCCGGGGGGACGAGCTCGACCAGCGTGGCCCCATCGACGTGCCTGCGCGCCTCGACCGGCTCCTGCCCGTCGAAGTCCGCTCCGCGCGTGCCGCTCGCCGTATCCAGCTTCAGCAGCCGCCGGTGGCCGGTGTCGGCGACGTAGAGGTGCCGGTCCTCGGCGTTGTAGAAGATGTGGCTCGGCGCCTCGTCGATCCCGAGCACCTCGCCGGCGGCATAGCGGTAGATCTCGCCGTCGGCGTGGTCGTCGTGCCCGGGGCCGTGATCGCGGGCGAAGTTGTACCGGTCGAGCGCGAGGTCGTGGCCGTTGAAGACCCAGTAGACGTTGAACGCCTCGTGCGCGATGCCCTTGCAGAAGGGGCTGGAGTGGAGCATGTCGAGGTGCGAGCCGAGGCCGTCGGGCGTCGCTTCCGCGAAGATCGTGAGGTCCGACGAGAAGAGCGACGGACCCATGAAGTCATTGCCGCCGTTGTCGTTGTCGCCGCAGACCCCGAACGTGCCTGCGTGGCCGAAGGCGATCGCCGGCGGGCGGTCCATGAAGTGCGTTGCGGCGGGGTCACGGAGGCGGATCGACGTGCTGTCCGGCGCGCCGGGCCTCGTGATGATGATCACGCTGTCGTCCTTGCGGTTGACGACCCAGAGCTCTTCGGGCCGCTCAGGGTTGAAGTCGAGATCGGTCGGCTCACGCTGCCTGTCCGGCTCGTGGACGGGCACGAGCGCGACCGAGGACGGACTGCCGTCCTTCACGCCGATCGGGGATCCAGGCGGGAGGGCGACGCACTCGCCGCGCACCTGGTCGCACAGGGGCGTTTCGGGCGCAGGGGCGCAATCCGGCGAGGCCTGACAGACTAGCGCGGACGTCGGCGCGACGTCCGGGTCTGCCCCGGAGCAGGCCGACACAAGTCCCACGCTGGACAGGACGAGCACCCTCTGAAGCATCACGTCTACCTCCAAGTTCCTGGTGAGGCGGACATTGTGACCCGGCCGGTCACGCCGGCCATCCCTTTGTGACGCGGCTGCCGGGGTGCTCGCGTCGCGTCGCGGTGGCGGGGTGGCGCGGAAGGCGCGGTGGCGGCGGGCGCGGTGGCGGGGTGGTGGGTGGCGGAAGGCGGGCCTCGAGGATAGCCTGGTGCGCCATGAGGGAGCCCGAGCGAACCCCGGAAGGCGCCGAGCCTGCGGGCTCGGCAGAGGTCGTCGCGACCCTTGTCGAGAGCCATCGGGAGTTCCTGCGTTTCCTGGAGCGCAAGGTCGGCGACCGGGCGGTCGCCGAGGACATCCTGCAGGACGCGTTCGTGCGGGGCATCGGCCGCATTGACAGCCTGCGCAATGACGAGTCCGCCACGGCGTGGTTCTATCGGACCCTTCGGAACGCCGTGGTGGACTATTTCCGGCGAAAGGGGGCGTCGGAGCGGGCGATGGCCGCGCTGGCCGCCGAGCTCGACGAGGTGGCCGAGCCCCAGGTGGAGCACCGCACCGTGTGCCAGTGCGTCCGGACGCTGGCCACCACGCTGAAGCCCGAGTACGCCGCCGCGCTCCAGCGCGTGGAGGTCGACGGGCTGTCGGTCCAGGCCTTCGCCGAGGAGGCGTCGATCACCGCGAACAACGCGGCGGTGCGCCTCTTCCGCGCCCGCGAGGCCCTCCGCAAGCAGGTGGCCGCGTCGTGCGGGACCTGCGCCGAGCACGGCTGCCTCGACTGCTCGTGCGGCCCGGTACCGCCGGCACCGGCGAAGGGCGAGCCGGCGCCGAGGCCCGGCTGCGGGCACGGGGCGGGGGGGCGCGGTCCGGCCGGGTGACGCGGCGGATCAGCGCGGCGCGGGCGAGGTCAACGGGTTCTCACGACGGGCTCTCACCGGCGAGGTCTTTCTCATGATCGAGGTGCTGGCGCCGCGGCCGTTCGACGGCGCGACGACTCCGAGGCTCTTTCTCGCCGGATCCATCGATAACGGCCAGGCCGAGCCGTGGCAGGCGGGCGTCGTGCAGGAGCTCGCCGACCTCGACGTGATGATCCTCAACCCGCGGCGGGAGCGGTGGGAGCCGGACTGGGCGCAGAGCCTCGATAACCCGAGCTTCGTCGAGCAGGTCGCGTGGGAGCTTCGCGGGCTCGAGGAGGCGGACGTCATCCTGATGTACCTCGCGCCGGGCTCGAAGGCGCCGATCAGCCTGCTGGAGCTCGGCCTGTTCGGTCGCACCGGGAAGATGCATGTCGTCTGCCCGGAGGCGTTCTGGCGCAAAGGCAACGTGGATGTGGTGTGCGAGCGGTATGCGATACCGCGCTACGCGAGCTTGCCAGAGGGGCTGCGCGCGGTGCGCGGCGCGCTCCTGCAGAGGAGCGGCGGTTAGCGCGACGGAGCGCTTCGCGGGATCAGCTCCTCGCTTGGCCCCGAGAGCCCTCTCGTGGAGCCCCGTGCCCTGTGACGTCGGGGTACACGCAGGTCACAAGGCGTGACGACCTCACCGGTCTGCTCGGAATTTAGAACTGGGAGGTGGCTGCTCGGGCCCCTGTGGAACCGTCCACAAGAGCCAGAGAGGCTGCTTGAAATCCAGTATGACTGCAAATGACCGAGAGACTACCGATGCCCTCAGTGACCCACGAAGCCCTGGTGGAGCTGTTCAAGAACCGGCCGACGCTGGCCGCCGAGATGCTGCAAGACGCGCTCGGCCAGCCGGTACCGGCCTTCACGGAGGCGCGCGTCGAGTCCTCCGACCTGACGGAGGTGATGCCCTCGGACCGGAGGGCGGACGTCATCGTCGTGCTGCTGGTCGGCGAGCAGCAGCGGCCCGCGATGGCGATTGTCGTCGAGGTCCAGCTCGGCGTGGATCCGGACAAACCGTATGTCTGGCCGGTGTATGTCACGCAGACGAGGGCCCGGCACCGTTGCCCGACCCGGCTGCTCGTCGTGACGATCGACGCGGTGATGGCGCGGTGGTGCTCGCGGCCGATCGACACGGGGCACCCCGACTGGACGTTGAAACCGCTGGTGCTCGGGCCAGCGGGCGTTCCGGTCGTCACGGACGCCGAGCAGGCGAAGGCAGCGCCCGAGGTGTCCGTGCTTTCGGCGATGGCGCACGGGCAGGGTGATGCGGCGGAGGCGATCGGCGTGGCGTTCCTGGCGGCCGCAGCGGGGCTGGATGAGGAGCGCCGGGCCTTGTACGGGGACCTGGTGCTATCCTCGCTGAACGCAGCGGCGAGGCGGATGTTGGAGGCGATGATGAAGAGCGGATACGAGTTTCAGAGTGAATTCGCGCGTAGCTACGTGGCGAAGGGTAGGGAGGAAGGGATGCGCGAGGGTACCCTGAAGACCAAGGCACACGATGTGCTCACCTTCCTCGAGGCCCGCGGCCTGGAGGTCCCCGCCGAGGTGCGGGAGCGCGTCCTCGCGAGCACCGACATCGCCGAGCTGGACCGCTGGGTACGCCGCGCCGCCGTCGTCAGCGACGCCCGGGAGCTCCTCGCCACGACCGGCTCCTGAGCGCGCGACCGCGTGGTGACGAGAGCCTCAAGGCCCCTCGCACACAAGCCGAGCTCCCACATCAGCCGAATCGATCCACGAGGAAATCGAGCTCGGCGAGCTCCTGGAACCCCACGCGGCGCAGGATCGAGCGCGACATCGGGCCGGCTCTCGTCACGATCCTCGGCGTTTCACGGCGGATCGCGCGGACTCTGCTCTTGTTTGAACACGCCCCTCCTTTCGCGCATCCCTGTCGCTCCAAGGCACAGAATGCGCCGCAAGCCCGGTTCAGCCGTGCGCCACCGTGTGCCATGAGGCACGAGGCCTCGCGCTCGGCTCGAAGCCAATTCGAAGCCCCGCAAGCCCAGGCCCCGTGCGCTCCGCTGCTCCCCTCGCTGGCTCGGTCGTTGCAGCGGGAGCAGGTATGCGAACGAGAACCTGTCTGTGCGCGATGGCGCCTTTGCTCGCGACAACGCTCGGCGCCTGCGGCTCGGTCGAGATCGACCGGGACCCGGGCAACACGGGCGGCTCCGGCGGCTCCGGCGGCTCGGGCGGAGCCGAGCCGTTCCCCGACACCTGCAGCGCGCCCGAGCTCTCCGCTGTATGCGATACCGACGCGCAGCGCTGCGGCAATGGCGTGAAGGATACGTGCGAGGTTTGCTCGAGCTCCGACGGCAGCCCGGTCCAGTGCAGCGACGTGACCGAGGCGTGCGACGGCGACGTCAGCGAGACGTGCAGCTCACTGGGATACGCGGGAGGCCGCCTCGCATGCAGCGACGTCTGCTCGATCGATGTCCGTGACTGCGACTCTTGCCTCGGGGCACCCCACCAGCTCGCGTGCGCGCGGCCGCGCATCGACGGGTACAACGTCGGCGATATCGCGATCGCGAGCGACGAACAAGGCCTCGCCGCGGCATGGCTGAGCTTCGACGACACCATCCACTTCGCCCGCTTCTCGACAGGCCTCGATCTGGAGCGCCGGTGGGATTGCGTGGACGCCCCCTCGGCGCTGCGCGTGGCGCTCGCGCCGAGCCCCGGAGGCTTCGTCATGGCGATCGGCGGCGGGGGCGACGGCCCCGCGCTGCGCCTCCTCCGCCTCGATCGGGACGGAAACGAGCTTTCGTCGCGCACCATCGCGAACGCCACGTACCCGGTGCTCGCGGCGAGGCCCGGCGCAGCGCCGCTGCTCGTCTATGCGAGCACCGATGTCGCGGCGGCGCCGGCGAAGATCGTCGCCGAGCTGCTCGACGAGGCAGGCGAGGCAACATGGCAATCGACCGTCGCCGACGCGGCCTACGGCGAGATGACCGCAGCAGCCTTCGCGGATCCGGGGTTTGTCGTGTCCGCCGGGGCGCTCGCCAGCGACGGCGGCCAGGGCGCGCCGACGACCGTCCTCGTGCCGATCGACGCGTCGGGCACGGTCGGCGCGGCGCGCGAGATCGCCGGCATCCGTGACGTGGCGCTCGCGCCCGCCGGGGCCGACCGGGTGGGCGGCGTGTGGCACGACGGCGAGCGCTTCGAGGTCGGCTGGCTCGACGGACAGGCGGCGCCGGCCGGCACCCCCGTGCCGATCGCGACGCGCGACGCGGCGAAGGCCACGCAGGAGCACGCGATCGCCGTGTCGAACGGCCGCGCCATCGTGGCGCTCGTCGAGGACGGCGCGACGCAGGTGAGCCTCTTCCACGTGGACGCCGATGGGTCGCTCGCCGTCCCTCGGTACGCCTTCGCGCGAGAGCCGACCGGGCTGTCCTGGCTCGAGATCGCGCCGGCGGGCGACGGCGCCGCGCTCGTGTGGACGACCTTCTCCGAGCCGGCGAGCAGCCGGTTCGTCCTCGGCCGCGCGCAGCGCTGAGACGCGCGGCCCGACACCCGCGGCCGACGCGCGGCCCGACGCCCGCGGCCCCGGCCCCTCCGCCCCAGGAGAAGGCCCCGGGCAGCTACTGGCAGGACGCCGCGAGCGCCTGACCGAAGAGCCTCGCCACCTCGTCGATCTGAGCCGCCGTGATGATGAGCGGCGGGAGGAACCGCACAACGCTCCCGTGGCGGCCGCCGAGCTCCACGATGAGCCCGCGCCGCAGGCACTCGCGCTGCACCCGCGCGGCGAGATCGGGGTGGGCAGGGCGCGCCCCGAGCGCGTCGGGCATGGCCGCCGCGTCGACGAGCTCCACGCCGATCATCAGGCCGCGCCCGCGCACCTCGCCGATGCACGCGAGCTCCTTGCCGAGCGCGGCAAGCTGCAGCTGGAGCCGCGCGCCGAGCTCCGCGGCCGCCGCGTCGAGGCGCTCGGCGCGCAAGACCGAGATCGTGGCCGAGCCCGCCGCCATCGCGAGCTGGTTGCCGCGAAACGTGCCCGCGTGGGCGCCCGGTCGCCAGGTGTCGAGGCGCTCGTGATACACCACCACCGACATCGGCAGCCCGCCACCAAGCGCCTTGGAGAGGACCAGCACGTCCGGCTCGATGCCGGCGTGCTCGAACGCGAACATGCGCCCGGTGCGGCCGAACCCCGACTGCACCTCGTCGAGGATCAAGGGGATGTCATGGCGCGTCGCCAGCCCCCGCAGCCCCTTCAACCAGGCCGGCGGCGCCGGGATCATGCCCCCCTCGCCCTGGATCGCTTCAAGAATGATGGCCGCAGGCCTGGGCACGCCGCTCTCCGGATCGGACAGCAGGTTGTCGATGTACGCGAGCGAGGCCGCGATGCCAGCACTGCCGCCGAGCCCGAACGGGCAGCGGTACTCGTACGGATACGGCAGGAACTGCACGCCTTGCAGGCTGGAGCCGAGCGCGACCTTGGGCCCGAGATTGCCCATCAGGGTGAGCGCGCCGTGCGTCATGCCGTGGTACGCGCCCTGAAATGCGAGCACCGTCCCGCGCCCGGTGGCCGTCTTGACCAGCTTCAGCGCGGCTTCCACGGCGTCAGCCCCGGTGGGGCCGCAGAACTGGATCCGCGCATGGCGGGCGACGCTGGCCGGCAGCACGCCGAGCACGTCTTGCATGAAGCGGTCCTTGACCGGCGTGGTGAAATCGAGCGCGTGCAGCGGCAGACCGGAGCGCAGCGTGCTCTCCAGGACCTCGATCACCGCCGGGTGGTTGTGCCCGAGCGCCAGGGTGCCAGCCCCGGCCAGACAATCGATGAACACGCGCCCGAGCACGTCCTCCACGTACACGCCCTGCGCGCGCGAGAGCGCCAGCGGCAAGCGCCGCGGGTACGTGCGGGCGTTCGACTCCCGCTGCCGCTGCCGCTCGAGCAGCGGGTGATCGTCGAAATCGTACAGGGCGCGCCGCCGGTGGCGCTCGGCCAGCTCGGCGGCGAGGCTCGCCATGTGCGTCGGTCTGGACGACAGCGGCGACGGGTCGAATGCAGGCAAACTGGATACTGTCGACAAGCTCATCGGATGCTCCCTAGGGAGAAGGGTTGTTTGATTCCGAGCGCTCTAGGGCGCGTTCATCGATGTCCAGGACCTCCAGGGCCGCGCGCACGCGCGCATGCACGTCGGCCCCCTGCACGGCGGCGATGTGATCGCCGGGGAGATCCGCCGTGTGCACCGCGCCCGACGTGGTGCGCTGCCAGTCCATGGGCGGGCCGCCGTGGTACGCGAGCGTCTCGGCGCTCCACCACGCATGGATCGGCGCCGCGACGCACCGCGGCGGCAGATCGTTCGTGAGCAGGGCCGCGCCTCGAAGCAGCGCGTACCGGTGGTGATAGGCGGCGGGCGGGATGTCGCTCGACGCGAAGCCGCGGGCCTGCGCCCAGCGCACGGCCTCCGCCACCCGGTCGTCGTCGCTCAGCCCCTTCAGCCGCGCCCGCAGCGCGTCGAGCTCCGCCGGCGCGAGCGCGAGCAGCTCCGCGCTGCGGCCCTGATCGATGTACGCCGCCAGCTCCTCGACGACATCCGGCTCGCCCGCCGCGTAGAGCCGCGTGCGCGGCTGCGTGTCCAGCAGGCCGAGGAAGGCGACCCGCTCGCCCTGCTCCTCCAGCGCCCGGGCGATGGCGAGCGCCAGCACGCCGCCCATCGACCACCCGAGGAGGCGATACGGCCCGCGCGCCTGCCGCTCCCGGATCTCGCGCGAGAGCCGCTCGACGATCCGAGGGAGCGAGAGCGCCCCGGCCTCACGCGCGAGCGATGGGCCCAGATCGAGCCCGAGCACGGGCTGCTCGTCGCTCATGGCTGCGGCGAGGCCCTGGTAGGCCATGACGTGCAGGCCTGTTGCGTCCACGCAGAAGAGGGGAGGGCGCGACCCGCCCGCGCGGAGCACGACGACGCTCGACGCCGGGCGCTCGTCCGCGAGCAGTCGGGCGAGCCCCGCGACGGTCGGCGCCTCGAAGATCGCCATCAACGACAGGGAGCCGCCGAGCGCCTGCTGGATCCGGTGCATCAGCGGGATCGCCATCAGCGAGTGCCCGCCGAGGTCGAAGAAGCTGTCCTCGACGCCGATCTGCGGGCGCCCCAGCACGTCGGCCCAGATGCGCGCGAGCGCCTCCTCGACCGGCGTGCGAGGCGCGACGTACGCGCGCCGCCGCCGCGCGGCAGGGCTGGGCAGCGCCTTGCGATCCACCTTCCCGTTGGCGGTCAGGGGCAGCGCGTGGAGCAGCACGACGTCGCTCGGGTGCATGTACTCGGGGAGCCGATCCCTGAGGAACCCGCGCAGCGCGGCCTCGTCGAGCGCCCCCTCCCGGGGCACCACGTACGCGACGAGGGTCGGCCCGCCCGCGCCGTCCTCCCGGGCGATGACGACCGCCTGCCCCACCGCGGGGTGCTCCCGGACGCGCGCCTCGATCTCCCCGAGCTCCACGCGATAGCCGCGGATCTTCACCTGGTGATCGCGCCGACCCATGAACTCGATGGCGCCGTCGGGCCGGTACCGCGCCCGATCGCCCGTCCGGTAGAGGCGCGCGCCCACGCCGAAGGGGTGCGGCACGAACCGCTCCGCGGTCAGATCCGGCTGGCCGAGGTACCCGCGCGCGAGGCCGGCGCCGCCCAGGTAGAGCTCGCCCACCGTGCCCGCCGGCGCCGGCTCGAGGCGCTCGTCGAGGACGTACGCCTCGGCGTTGGCGAGGGGGCGGCCGATCGGCACCGAGGCGCACCCGCGCCGGTCACGCAGCGCGCCGAGCGGCTGCACGAGCGCGCCCACCGTCGTCTCGGTCGGCCCGTAGTGGTTCGCCACAGCGCAGCCGCTCGAGAGCGCCGCGATCCGCTCGATGAGGGCGAACGGCAGCGCCTCTCCGCCCAGCACGAGGAGCCGCCGCGGCAGCACCGCCGCCCCCTCGCCGGTGTCGAGGAGCGCGCTCAGGTGCGACGGCACGATCTTCAGCACGTCGATCGGCCAGCGCCGGTAGTACTCCGAGAAGAGCCTGCCGTCGGTGGCCGTCTCGTAGCCGATCACGTGGAGGCACCCGCCCGAGGCGAGCGCGCCGAAGAGGCTCGTGTTGCCGAGATCGGCGCTCAACGTCGAGACGGTCGCGAAATGCAGGCCCGCCTCGATCCCGAGCGCCTCGCACACAGAGCGGGTGTAGCTGGCGATGCCGCGGTGCGTCACGGCGACGCCCTTGGGCTCGCCGGTCGAGCCCGACGTGAAGACGACGGACGCGATGTCGTCGAGCAGCACCGGCGCGGCCGGGTCGGCGGCGGGCTCGCCGTCGAGCAACGCCGCGTCGTCGAGCGAGAGGACGGCGCAGTCGGTGTCCGGCAGCCGGGCGCGGGCAGGCGCGTTCGTGAGCAGGACGGAGAAGCCCGCGCGCCGGATCTGCTGGGCGAGCCGCTGCGCGGGGGCGTGCGGGTCGAGCGGTACGTAGGCCCCTCCGGCCTTGAGGATGCCCAGGAGGCCCGCGATCATGTCCACGGATCGCTCGCAGCAGAGGCCGACCGGGCTGCCGCCGCCGACGCCGCGCCGGCGGAGATGGTGGGCGAGCCGGTTGGCCTGCCGGTTCAGCTCACCGTAGGTCAGCCGCCTGTCGCCCGCGACAACGGCCAGCGCATCGGGCTGCCGCGCCGCGTGCGCCTCGAACGACGCATGCAGGCACCGCGGCGGCGCGGCGTCGTGCGCCGCCCCCCGGCCCGCCGAGAGCCGCCGCGCCCGCTCCGAAGGGCCGAGCAGGCCGAGGCGCTCCACGGGCGCCGACCAGGCCCCGGCCGCGCTGCCGAGCAGCGCACGGTACTGCTCGGCCAGGCCCAGGACGCCCTCCGCCCCGCACCGGCGCGCGTCGTGCCAGAGCGAGAGGCGCACGCGGCCTCGCCCGCGCTGGGCCGAGAGCGCGAGCTTGAGCCCGCCCGCGCCCGTGCACCGGCGCTCGACGTGCCACGCGAGGCCCCCCGCCGCCCGGGGCTCCGGGAGCGAGGAGAACTCGAAGCCGACGGTGCTCCCGGGCCCCGCGCCGTCCGCCGGCAGGTCGGGGTTCCAGCGCTCCTCGGCTTCCTCTGTCGCCTCCTCGACGCCGGCTTGAGCCCGGCGCACAAGCTCGGCGAACCGCTGCGCGTCGTCCACGCGGCACGGCACCGGGAGCCACCTGGCCACCGGGCCCATGACCTCCTGGACGTCCTCGATCGTCCGCCCGGTCGAGGCCACGGCGACGACGAGCTCCCGCGACCCGGTGAGGCGCGCGAGGTGGACCTGGAAGGCCGCGAGCAGGACCGACGAGAGCGAGGCGCCCTCGCCGCGGGCCAGCGACTCCAGCCGGTCGAGCAGCGCGGCGTCGACGTCGATCTCGACGGCCTCGCCGGAGGCGCCGCCCTCCCCGGCGGCGCCCTCGAACGGGAGGACGACGGGCACCCCCGGAGGCGCCGGCGCGCCCTCCGCCGAGCCGACGAGATCGTTCTGCCACTCGGCAAACTGGGCGTACTGCACCGGCTCCTCGCCGCTCGCGCCTCGCTCGCCGGCGCCGGCGTAGGCCTCGGCCAGCTCGCCGAACAGCAGGTCCATCGTCCACGCGTCGGCGCAGAGCGCGGGCGCGGCGACGAGCAGGTCGTGCAGCCGGTCGGCGCGGCGCACCAGCCAGACGTGAAGCAGCGGCCCGCGCTCGAGGTCGAGCTCGAGCCGCGCGGCCTCGCGCCAGAGCCCATCGACGTGCGCCTGCTGCTCGCCGGCCGCGCGGCCGCCCAGATCCACGCGGCGCCACGCGGGCGCCGCCCCGCAGGCGGCCTGCAGCGGGAACTTGAGGCGCGGATCCCGGCGGAACGTCGTCCGCAGGATCTCGTGCCGCGCGACGACCTGGCCGAGGGCATCGGCCAGCCGCGCGGCATCGAGGTTTCCCTCCAGCCGGATCAGCCCGCGCGTGCACACCGCGGTCCCGCTCCGGTGGAGCGCCCACAGGCGCCGCTGCTGCGGCGAGAGGCGCACGCCCTGAACGGTCGGCCCGAGCTCGGTGACCTGCGTCGTCATGTCGCCACCGCGCCCTGGGCCGCCTGCGTCGCCCGCTCGGCCGTCATCATCTCGCCCATGGCGACCACGATCTTCCGCGGGCCCGAGAACGGGTCGCGGGCGTGGGCCACGAGCATGTTGTCGAGCAGGATGACGTCGCCCTCCTGCCACGGGAACCGCACGGCGCAGCGCTCGTAGGCCTCGCCGAGCGCGCGGGTCGTCTCCGCCTCGATCGGCGCGCCGTCGCCGTAGACCACGTTGCGGGGCAGCCACTCCTCGCCGAGCATCGCCAGGAGCGACTCGCGCACCGGCGCCTCCAGGTACGCCGGGTGGTGCAGCTGGACCTGGTTGAAGAACACCTGCTCTCCCGTCTTCGGGTGCGAGAGCACGGCCGGGCCGCGCTGGCCGATCCGCAGCCGGCCGCCCGCGAGCCACGCGCACCGCATGCCGCCCGCGCGGCAGCGCTCCTCCACGACCGCGGGATCCGTCGTGTGGAAGAAGTCCTGCCAGCTCACGTCGAAGCCCGGCGTGAAGTTGCGCACGTAGAGCAGCCCCGTCCGCCGGAAGCGCTCGCGGACGTCCGGCGCGAGCGCCTCGTGGAGCCGGCGGCAGTCGACGATCGGCGTCGCGCCGCCCTCCGGCGCGGCCTGCACGCAGTAGAACCACTGCTTCATCGGCCAGCGCGGGAGGTGCGAGCTCTCGTTGTGGAACAGGATGGCCTTGTCGGCCGGGTACGGCGTGGAGCTGTAGATGTGCTGCCCGGTCTTCTCCCGCGGAAGGTCGCCGTACTCGCCGAACAGCTCGCCGCAGATGGCCTGCGCGACCTGCTCGAATTCCGGGACCGACCGGATCGGGAAGCCGCGGAACAGGACGGCCCCGTGCCGGAGCAGCTGCGCCTCGACGAACGCCCGCTCCTCGCGGGCCCAGGCCGCGAGCTCCACGTCGTCCACCGCCGGCTTCACGACAAGCGGCAGCGGCCCGGCGTCCATCGTGCTCGTCGCGACGAGCGCGCTGGGACCCACGTCCACCTTGCGGGGGGTGATGCGCTTGAGGCTCCGGAGCCGGCCCTCGTCGCGCGCGCGTCCTTCCACGGTGCGCTCCTTCCTCTCGGCTGCCGCGAGCGCCGTCACGCGGCGGTCGGGGTCGTCCACGATGGCCCGCAGCACGGCCATGAAGTGGGCCGCCATCGCTGCGATCGTCGGCGGCTCGAACAGATCGGCGCGGTACTTCCACGCGCACGTGAGCCCCTCGTCCGTCTCCTCGACGAACACGCCGAGGTCGAACCGCGACACCTCACGGTCGAGATCCACGGGGCTGATGCGGATCCCGGGCAGCGAGATCTCGGACGCCGGCACGTTCTGCAGCACGAACAGCGTCTGCACGAGGGGGTGGCGGCCGGGCTCGCGGGCCGGCCGCACGGCGTCGACGACCTGCTCGAACGGCAGATCCTGGTGCGCGTACGCGTCGAGCGTGACCTCCCGGACCCGCTGAAGGAGCTCCCGGAACGTCGGCAGGCCGCCGAGGTCCGTGCGCAGGACCAGCAGGTTGACGAAGAACCCGATGAGCCCCTCGGTCTCCGCGCGGTTGCGGCCCGCGACGTCGGTCCCGACGAGGACGTCGCTCTGGCCCGTGCGCCCGAGGAGCATGACCTTGAACGCCGCGAGCAGCGTCATGAAGAGGGTCGCGCCCTCGCGCCGGCCGAGCGCGCGCAGGGCGTCGGAGAGCGCGCGGTCCACCGCGATCGTGTGGCGCGCGCCGCGGTAGCTCGGCGCGGCGGGCCGCGGGTGATCCGGGCGCAGATCGAGCGCCGGCGGGTGCCCGGAGAGCCGCTCGCGCCAGGCGCCGAGCAGCGCCTCGCGGGTCGCGCCCCGGATCCACTGCCGCTGCCAGACGGCGAAGTCCGCGTACTGGACCGGCAGCGGCCGCAGCGCCGGCGGGCGCCCGGCCCTCGCCGCCACGTACAGCTCGGCCAGCTCCGCGACCAGCACGTTCATGGTCCAGCCGTCCGCCACGATGTGGTGGACGACGATGACCAGCACGAGCTCGTCGTCGCGGAGCCTGATCGCGGTCACCCGCAGGAGCGGGCCACGACCGAGGTCGAACGGCCGCTCCGCGCGGCCTTCGGCCAGGCGCTGGACCGCCGCGCCGTGCTCCGCGGCGGGCGTCGCCGACAGGTCCACCACCTCGAACGCCGGCGCGCCCTCGGGGGCGATCACCTGCACCGGCTCGCCCGAGGCCACGCCGAACGTGGTCCGCAGCGACTCGTGGCGCCGGACGAGCGCGGTAAGGCTGTCCCTTAGCCCCGCGACGTCGAGCGCCCCCTCGACGCGCACGGCGGCGGTCATGTTGTACCCGGCGCTGTCGGGCTCGAGCTGGGCCAGGAACCACAGGCGCTGCTGCGCGAACGAGAGCGGCAGCGGCCCCTGCCGCGGCGCCGGGACGAGCGGCGGCGCCCCGGCCGCCGGCGCGCCGGCGCGCGGGCCGCGGCGTCGATCGACGTCGCCGGCGAGCTCCGCCACGGTGGGGTGATCGAACAGGCTGCGGAGCGGCAGCTCGACGCCGAGCGCCTTGCGCACGCGCGACACCACCTGCGTGGCGAGGAGCGAGTGCCCGCCCAGCTCGAAGAAGCCGGTGTGGACGCCGACCCGATCGAGCCCCAGCACCTCCGCCCAGATCCCGGCGAGGGCCTCCTCGGTCGGCGTCGTGGGGGCGCCTGCCGCGGCGCCTCCCGGATCGGCCGCGGGCGCCTCCGGCGCCGGCAGGGCCTTGCGGTCCACCTTGCCGTTCGGGGTGAGCGGCAGCGCGGACAGGGCGACGAACACGGGCGGCACCATGTAGTCGGGCAGCGTCTCCTTCAGGAAATCGCGCAGGCGCTCCGGCGCCGGGGGCGCGCCGCCTTCGCCGACGACGTAGGCGACGAGCCGCTTGCCGGAGGAGCGCTCCTCCCGGACCGCGACCACGGCCTCGCGGACCTCCGGGTGCTGCGCGAGGCGCGCCTCGATCTCCCCGAGCTCGATGCGGAAGCCGCGGATCTTCACCTGGTGATCCCGCCGCCCCGAGAACTCGAGGGTGCCGTCCGCGAGGCGCCGGCCGAGATCGCCGGTCCGGTACATGCGCGCGCCGGGCACGTCGCCGAAGGGGTCGGGCACGAAGGCCTCGGCGGTCCGGGCGGGGTCGTTCAGGTAGCCTCGCCCCACGCCGATGCCCGTGACGCAGATCTCGCCGGTCACGCCGACGGGCGCGAGGTCGTCGCCCGTCACGACGTAGAGCTTCACGTTGGGCACGGGCCGGCCGATGGGCACGTGGACGAGCTCGGGCCCCGGGGCCGCCGTGATCGCGTGCAGCGCGACGTCGTCGGCGCACTCGGCCGGCCCGTAGGCGTTCATGAGCGGGACGCGGGGGTACCGCGCGAACCATCGGCGGCAGAGGTCGGGCGTCAGGGCCTCGCCGGTGGGCAGCATCCACCGCAGGCGCGCGAGGCGCGGCGCGTCCTCGTCGGCCCCCACGAGCTCCCGCAGGAGCGACGGGACCAGCTCGAGGACCGTGATCCCCTGCGCCTCGGCCTCCTCCAGCAGGCGCCGCGGATCGCCCACGATCTCGTCGGGGACGATGTGCACGCGGCCGCCGCAGAGCAGCGCCGTCAGCAGCTGCCACACCGAGATGTCGAAGCACTGGGACGCTGTCTGGCCGATGACGTCTGAGGCGCCGAGCTCGAGCGCGGGGATCTTCCCCCACACGTTGTTGAGCATCCCGGCGTGCTCGACCATCGCCCCCTTCGGCGCGCCGGTCGATCCGCTCGTGTAGATGACGTAGGCGAGGTGGCCGGGGCCGGCGAGCCGCGGGAGGTCGTCGACGGGCACGGGCGCGGGCCCGCGCTGCGCGGCGAGGCGCTCGCGCGTCACGAACCGAGGCCGGGCTGGCTCCGGCAGGTGCGCGAGCGCCTTCGCGAGCCGCGGGACCCACGCCTCCGAGGTCACGACCACGGGCGCGCGGCTCGCCTCGACGACCCCGGCGATGCGCTGCTCCGGCTGGTGGGGATCGAGCGGGAGATACGCGCCGCCGGCCTTGAGCACGCCGAGCAGCGCGACGACCAGCTCGATGTCGCGCGACTCCAGCACGGCGACGATCGTGTCCGGACCGACCCCCTGGGCCCGCAGTGCGTGGGCCACCTGGTCGGCGGCGCGGTTCAGGGCCGCGTAGGTGAGCCGGCGCCCGCGGCAGGTGACCGCCTCGGCGTCGGGCGTCCTTCGCGCCTGGGCCTCGAACAGCGACACGTAGCTCGGCGCGGCGGGCTCCGCGCTCCTCGTGCTGTTCCACTCCAGGAGCAGCTGCCGGCGCTCGCGCTCACCCAGGAGCGCGAGGTCGCCCAGCCGCGCCTCCGGGCGGCGGGCCATCTCCGAGAGGAGCTGGACCAGGTGGCCGAGCATCCGCTCGACGGCGTCGTGAGCGAACAGGCGCCGGTCGTACGAGAGCCGGATCCCGAGCCCCGCGCCCGGGTAGGCCACGACCGTCATCGGGTAGTTCGTGTGGACCCGGTCCTGCTCGTAGGAGAGGCGGACGTCGCCCACCTGCTCTCCGAGGCGGGGGTCCTTCGGCGCGTTCTCGAAGACGAGGAGGCTGTCGAAGAGCGCCTGTCCCTTGGGGAGCTCGCTCCACCGCTGGATCTCCACGAGCGGCGGATACTCGACCTCGCGGATCCGGTAGTTGTGGGCCAGGAGGCCCTTGAGCCACGGGAGGAGCGGCTGCTCGGGCGAGACGCGCACCCGCAGCGGCAGGCTGTTGATGAAGAGGCCCACGATCGACTCCACGCCGGGCAGATCGGTCGGGCGGCCCGCCACGGTCACGCCGAACACGACGTCGCGCCGGCCGCTGTAGCGGCTCAGGAGGAGCGCCCAGGCCCCTTGCACAAGGGTGTTGGGCGTCAGCCCGTGCTTGTGCGCGAGGCCGAGGAGCGCCTCGGTCAAGGCCGGCGGCAGCTCGACGAACGCGTCGCTCACCCCGGCCCCCGCGGGCGGCGCGGCCCCGTCGGGGAGGATCCGGTCCACGCCGAGGGGCGTCGGCTCCGCGAAGCCGCGGAGCTCCTCGCGCCAGAACCGCTCGGCCGCCGGGAGGTCCTGCCGCGCAAGCCAGGCGATGTAGTCGCGGTAGGGGCGCGGCTCGGGCAGCTCCAGCGAGCGGTCCTCGATCAGGGCCGCGTAGTACGACAGGCACTCCATCATCAGCACGGAGAAGCACCAGTCGTCCGTGAGGATGTGGTGGAAGCTCCGCACGATGCGGTAGGCGTCCTCCCGCACGCGGATCAGCCGGAGCCGCAGGAGCGGCGCGCGCGTCATGTCGAGCCCCTCGGCGAGCTCGGCCTCGAGCGTCTCGGCGAGGCGCCGCTCCTGCTCGGCCTCGGTCTCGTCGCGCCAGTCGAGGACGTGGATGACGTCGGAGAGGTCGACCTGCCGGTGGACGATCTGGAGCGGTCGCTCGAGATCCTTCCAGACGAAGGAGGTCCTCAGGATGGGGTGCCGCGCCGCCACCCGCCGCCAGGCCTCGATGACGAGGCCGGCGTCGAGCGCGCCGTGCCACACGTAGTGCTGCTGCATCAGGTAGATGCCCGAGCCCGGGTTCAGCAGGGTGTGGAAGAGCATCCCCTCCTGCATCGGCGAGAGCGGGTAGACGTCATCGAGCCCCGCCGGGTCCGGCAGGTTGCGCGCGAGCTCGTCCTGCGTGAGGCCGCTCAGCGCGAACCGCGGAGGCGTCGCCCCGGGCGGCTCTCCCTGCGGCGCGCAGGTCGGGTCCGGGCCCGCGACGGCGGCGGCGCCCGCGGCCGCGACCGGCGCCGCGGCGGAGCGCGCGACCGCCGCGGCGCCGGCCACGGTGGGGTGGTCGAACAGATCCTTCGGGCTCAGCTTGACGCCGCGCTGGTTGGCGCGCGCGATGACCTGGAGGCTCCGGATGGAGTCGCCGCCGAGGGCGAAGAAGTTGTCGTGGATGCCGACCCGCTCCACGCGCAGGATCTCGGCCCAGATCTGGGCGAGCGTAGCCTCGACCTCGCTCCGCGGCGCGACGAAGCCGGCGGCCTCCGGCGCGCCCGCCCGCCCGGGCTCGGGCAGCGCCGCGCGGTCGATCTTGCCGTTCGCGGTGAGCGGCAGCGCGGGCAGCGCCACGATCACGGCGGGCACCATGATGTCGGGGAGCCCCAGCGCGAGCCGGCCGCGGAGCGCCGCGACGTCGGGCGCCGCCGCCTCCCGGCCGACGACGTAGGCCACGAGGCGCGTGGTCCCGCCGGCGTCCCGCGCCGCCACGACCGCCTCGCGCACCTCGGGCTGCTCGCGCAGGCGGGCCTCGATCTCGCCGAGCTCGACGCGGTGGCCGCGCAGCTTGATCTGGTGGTCGGTGCGCCCGAGGAACTCGATCGCGCCGTCCGCCCGGAGGCGCGCCCGATCCCCGGTGCGGTACAGGCGGCCGCCCGGGGCGCCCCCGAACGGATCCGGGACGAAGCGCTCCGCCGTCAGCTCGGGGCGCGCGTGGTAGCCACGCGTCACGCCGGCCCCGCCCAGGTAGAGCTCCCCGGGCACACCCACCGGCACCGGCTCGAAATTTACACCAAGGACATACGCCTGGGTGTTCGGGAGCGGCCGGCCGATGGGCACGGTCGCTGCGGATCGGCCGCCCGCGGCATCGAACTGCCATGTAAGCGAGCCCACAGTGGTTTCCGTGGGACCGTAATGATTCAGGACGGTGCACCCCGGCGAGAGCGCGCGGATGCGGTCGATGAGCTCCCAGCTCGAGGCTTCCCCGCCGAGCACGAGGCAGCGCGCGGGCAGCACGCGCTCGGGCTGCGCGGCCTCGAGGAGCGCGGTGAGGTGGCTGGGGACGATCTTGAGCGCGTCGACCCCGTGACGGCTCATGTACTCGGCGGTGGCGTCGGGATCGAAGATCCGCGCCTCGGACAGGACGTGCAGCGCGCGGCCCGAGCAGAGCGCGCCGAAGAGCGACGTGTGCCCGAGGTCCGCCGCCACGGTCGAGACGAGCGCCATGCCGCCGCCCTCGGCGAGGGGCAGCCGCGTGAGCACGCCGCGCACGTAGTTCACGAGGTGCCGGTGCTCGACGGCCACGCCCTTCGGGCGCCCGGTCGAGCCCGAGGTGTAGATGAGGTAGGCCAGGTTCTCCGGCCGGGCCGTCGCGCCGAGCGGCCCGGCCGGCTCGGTCGCGAGGCTGACCGCGTCGCGGTCGAGGAAGAGCAGCGCCGGCCCCGGCCCGTCGAACGCGCCGGCCCATGACGCCTGGGTGATCACGACCTTCGCGCCGCTGTCCTCCACGACGGCGCGCAGCCGCTCGCGCGGGAATTTCGGGTCGACGGGCACGTACGCGGCGCCGGCCTTGAGCACGCCGAGCAGCGCGAGGATCAGCTCCGCCGAGCGCTCGATGCACAGGACGACCCGGTCCTCGGGCCCGACGCCGAGCGCCCGCAGCCTCCGCGCCAGCTGGTTCGTCTGCCGGTCGAGCTCCCGGTAGGTCAGCGCCGTCTCTTCGCAGACGACCGCCAGGGCGTCGGGCCGCGCGGCGGCGTGCGCCGCGAAGAGCTCGTGGACGCAGGCCGGCGGGAAGTCGGCGGCCGTCGCGTTCCACTCGGAGAGCAGGCGCCGCCGCTCCGCGCCGCCCACGAGGGGCAGCTCGGCCAGCCGGGCGTCCGGCCGCGCCGCCATCACCTCGAGCAGCGCGCGGCACTGGCCGAGCAGGCTGGCCGCGGCCTCGTGCGTGAGGCGCCGGCGCTCGTAGCTCAGGATGAGCCCGAGCTCGCTCGACGGCTCGACGATGAGCGACGCCGGGTAGTTGTTGCGCCCGGCGGTGAGCAAGGCGTCGCCGACGCGCCCGCCGCCGGGCCGGGGCAGGGCGCGGACGCGAACGTCCATGGGGATGCCGCTCACGTCCTCCTCGGGGTAGCTGTCGAACACCACCAGGGTGTCGAAGAGCGACCGCCCGCCTGGCACCTCGCTCCAGCGCTGGACGTTGGACAGGGGGGTCCACTCGTACTGGCGCAGCTCGCTGTTCCGGTCCTGCAGCCGCGAGAGCCAGGCGGCGAGCGGCTCGTGCTCGTCCACGTGGACCCGCACAGGCAAGGTGTTGATCATCACGCCGACGATGGCCTCGGAGCCGGGGAGCTCCGGGGGGCGGCCCGACACCGTGGAGCCGAAGACAACGTCGGCCTCTCCGCTGTGCCGGGAGAGCAGGAGGGCCCACGCGCCCTGCACGAGGGTGTTCAGCGTGACGCGCAGGCGGCGCGCGCAGGCCGCGAGCGCCTCCGTCTCGGCCCGCGAGAAGCGGAGCGCCTGCTCGGCGCAGGGGAACGCGCCGTCGCCGGCGGCGGCCGCCGGCCCCGCCTCCAGCGGGAGCGGCGTCGGCGCCCGGAACCCGGCCAGCGCGCCGCGGAAGAACCGCTCGGCGGCGCCTTCGTCCTGGGCCTGCACCCACGTGAGGTACTCCCGGTACGGGCGCGGCCGCGGCAGCTCGGGCGCCGCGCCCCGCGCGAGTGCCTTGTAAACGAACAGCGCCTCTCTCAGCAGGAGGGCGAAGCTCCACCCGTCGAGCAGGAGGTGGTGATGGCTGTTGATGAAATAGAAGGCCTCCTCCTCGGCCCGGGCCACCGTGAGCCGCATGAGGGGCGCCTTCAGCAGGTCGAAGCCGGCGCGCCGGTCCGCGGCCATGAGCTCGACGAGGGCCTCCTCGCGCTCGCGCGCGGCGAGCCCGCGGAGGTCGTGCCGCGAAAGGGGGATCGTCGCCCGCGGGCGGACGACCTGCACCGGCCTGTTCACGCCCTCCCAGACGAAGCCGGTGCGCAGGATGGGGTGCCGCTCCGCGAGCGCCTGCCAGGCGCGCTCGAAGATGTCGAGTTCGAGCCGCCCCTCCAGGAGAAAGGCCGTCTGGACGAAGTACGGGTCGGCGGCGCGATCCGAGACCGCGTGAAAGAGCAATCCCTGCTGGAGCGGGGAGAGATAGTGAATCGACTCAACGTCTTTCTTCTTGTTCGTCATGGCGTCAGTCCAGGGCTTGCAGGATGGAGTCCAGCTCGTCCGACGCGAGCGCGACGTCGGTGAAGTCCGACGGCGTGTAGCCGCCGGCGTCAGGAGACAGGCAGTGCGCGATCAGCTCTCTCAGCGCGTCGCGCCACAGCGCGCTGACCGCCGCGACCGTCTCCTGCCGGTACCGCGCGGCGCTGTAGCGGAAGGTCGCCTCGAGGCGGCCGTCGTACACCGCCGCGTCGATCTCGAGCTCGTACGCGAGCGGGCTGCCCGGGTCGTGCTCGGCGCCGGGCGACTCCGCGGCCAGGGAGAACCGCGCGCCGGCGCCCACCACCTGGTCCCACTGCCCCAGGTAGTTGAACCCGACGCCGGGCGTCGGCAGGCGGCGCAGCCGGTCCGCGATCGCCCCCGTCCCGAGCTCCCGCACCGCGCCGTAGGGGAGGCCGCGCCGCGGGATGCGGCGGAGCTGCTCCTTCACCGTCCTGAGCACGGCGCCCGGCGCCGCGTCCGGCGCGACCTCGAGCAGCACCGGGTAGGCGCTCGTGAACCAGCCGACCGTACGCGACAGGTCCAGGTCTTCGCCGTCGAGCGCCTCGCGCCCGTGGCCCTCGACCTCGATCGCCGCCACGCGCTGCCCGGTCCACCGCCCGAGCGCCAGGGCCAGCCCGGCCAGCAAGACCTCGTCGACGCGCGTCCGGTACGCGTCCGAGACGGCCTCCAGCAGCGATCGCGTCTCGGCCCCGCTCAGACCCGCCTTGACCGTGGCCATTGCCGTCTCCGCGCGATCCCCCGCCGGCGTGTCGACCGGCAGCGGCGCCGCCCGGTCCCAGGGGAGCCCGAGCCAGAAGGCCGCTTCTTCCTGGAGGGCGGCGTCCTGCGCCGCGGCCTCCAGGCGCTCCGCCCACCGCTTGAACGAGGTGGTCCTGCCGGGCAGCTGCGCCGGCGCCCCGCGGCGGGCCTGGTCGTAGGCGGTCTGGAGATCGTCGAGGAGGATCCGCCACGACACGCCGTCGACGACGAGGTGGTGCGCGGCCAGCAAGAGCCGTCCCGGCCGGCCGGCGCCAAGGTCGAACCCGACCACGCGGAGCACCGGCCCCGCCGTCAGGTCCAGGCTCGCCTGCCAGCGGGACGCGTGCGCCTCGATCACCCGCGGCAGGTCGGCCTCGGGCACCCTGGAGAGGTCCGCCCGATGCGCGACGGCCTCGGGCTCGCCGGGCGCGTGCGTCTGGCGCCACGCGTCTCCCTCCGGCACGTAGCGCAGCCGCAGGGCGTCGTGGTGGCGCAGGAGCGCCTGCGCTGCCGCCTCCAGGGCCGGCCCGTCGAGGGGCTCGTCGACCGTGAGCAGGAGCGCCTGGTTCCAGTGATGGGGGTTCGGCAGATCGCGCGCGAAGAACCGCCGCTGGATCGGGGTCAGGGGCACGTCGCCCGTCGCCGGCTCCTCCCCGGGCGCCGCCGCGGCCGAGGCGACGCCCGCGGCGGCCGAGAGCTCCGCGAGGGTCTGGTGCTGGAACATCTGGCGCGCCGTCAGGCGGAGGCCCGCCTGCTTCGCGCGCGACACGACCTGCAGGCTCAGGATCGAGTCGCCGCCGAGCTCGAAGAAGTTGTCGTCGCGGCCGACGCGCTCGCGGCCCAGCACCGCGGCCCAGATCTCGGCGAGCTGCGCCTCGACCTCCGTGGCGGGAGCGGCGTCCAGGGGCGCTCCTCCCGCGTCCGCCGGCGGCGCCGCCTCGCGGACCGCGTCCGCCGGCGGCGCCGCCTCGGGCGGCTCGGGCTGCGTCGGGGCCGGCGCCGCCGGCAGCGGCAGCTCGCCGAGCCGCGCGGTCGGCCGCGCCACGATCGCCTCCAGCACGGCGCGGAGGTCGTCCGCCATGCGGCGGATCGTGCCCTCCTCGAAGAGCTCCGTGCTGTACTCGAACGAGCCGCTCAGCCCCTCCGGCGCGGTCGCCATGTGGAGCGAGAGGTCGAACTGCGCGCTGCCCGGATCCACCTCGACGGGCCGGAGCTCGAGGTCGGCGAGCGGGAGCGCGCGCCGCGAGGCCTCCTGGAGCGAGAACATCACCTGGAACAGCGGGGTGCTGCCGAGATCCCGCGCCGGCCGGAGCGCCTTCACGAGCTGCTCGAACGGCAGGTCCTGGTGCGCCTGCGCGGCCAGCACCTCTTCCCGCGTCCGCGAGAGGAGATCGGTGAAGCGCGGGTCCCCCGCGAGGTCCGCCCGCAGCACGAGCGTGTTGACGAAGAGCCCGATGAGCCCCTCGACCTCGACGCGCGTGCGGCCCGCGATCGGCGTCCCGATGCAGAGGTCCGTCTGGCCGCTCCTCTGCGCCATCAGCGCCTGGAACGCGGCGAGGAGCAGCATGAACGTCGTGACGCCCTGGCCGCGCGCGAGCGCGCCGAGCGCGGCGGAGAGCTCGCGCGGGAGCGCGAAGTCGAGGCGGGCGCCCCGGTAGGACCGCGCGGCGGGGCGCGGCTTGTCGGTGGGCAGCCGCAGCGCCGGCGGCTCCGCGCCGAGCCGCTGGCGGACGTACGCGAGCTCTCGGTCGAGCGCCGTCTCCGTGAGCCACCCGCGCTGCCACCGGGCGTAGTCGGCGTACTGGATCGGGAGCGCCGGGAGCGCCGCGGCGCGCCCCTCCGCGTCGGCGGCGTAGAGCTCCGCCACCTCGCGGACGAGGACGTTCATCGACCATCCGTCCGACACGATGTGGTGGAGGACGACGAGCAGGAGGTGCTCGCGCTCGCCGAGGCGCGCGAGCGCGATCCGGAGCAGCGGCCCGCGGCGGAGGTCGAAGGGCCGGCGGGCTTGCTCCTCGAGCAGCCGCAGCGCCTCGGCCTCGCGCGACTCCTCGGGCACGGCGCCGAGGTCCACGGCGGAGAACGTCACCGGCTGCTCGGCGTGGATGACCGCCACCGCCCGGCCGTCGCGCTCCTCGAACGTGGCGCGCAGGGACTCGTGGCGGCGGACCACCGCGGCGAAGCTGCGCTCGAGGCGGGCCACGTCGAGCGGCCCGAGCAGGCGCACCGCCGCCGGGACGTTGTAGGAAGCCGCGGTCTCCTCGAGCTCGGAGAGGAACCACAGGCGCTCCTGCGCGAAGGAGAGCGGCGGCGGGCCGCTCCGCGGCGCGGCGAGGAGCGGCGGCGCCGGCGGGGCCAGCGGGCCGCGCCGGGCCGCCTCGACGGCGCGCGCCTGGGCGGCCACCGTCGGCGTCTCGAAGAGCGCGCGGAGCGGGAGCTCGACGTCGAGCACGCGGCGCACGCGCGAGAGGACCTGCGTCAAGAGCAGCGAGTGGCCGCCGAGGTCGAAGAACGAGTCCTCCGCGGAGACCCGCTCCACGCCCAGCACCTCGGCCCAGATCCCGGCGAGCAGCTCCTCGGTCGCCGTGCGCGGCGCCACGTGGCTCCGCGCGTCGCCGGACTCGGGGGCGGGCAGCGCGCGCCGGTCCACCTTGCCGTTCGGCGTGCGGGGGAGCGCCGGCAGGAACACGAAGGCCGCCGGCACCATGTACTCGGGCAGGCGCTCCGCGAGCCACGCGCGCAGCGCCTCCGCGGCCGGCGCCGCAGCGCCTGCGGCCGCGTAGGCGACGAGCCGCCGCACGCCCGGTCGGTCCTCGCGGACGAGCACCGCGGCCTCCTGCACGGCGGGGTGCTCGGCGAGCCGCGCCTCGATCTCGCCGAGCTCGATGCGGTAGCCCCGCAGCTTGACCTGGTGGTCCCGCCGGCCGGCGAACTCGATCGTGCCGTCTCCTCGGTAGCGACCGAGATCCCCGGTCCGGTAGAGCCGGCGCCCCGGCGCCTGGCTGAAAGGGTCGGGGAGGAACGCGGCGGCGGTCCGGCCCGGCTCGCCGAGGTAGCCGCGCCCGACGCCGATGCCGCCCACGTAGAGCTCGCCGCCCACGCCGACCGGCGACGGGGCGAGCAGGTGGTCCAGGACGTAGAGCCGGAGGCCGTCCACCGGCCGCCCGATCGGGACCTCGGTCTCGTGCGCCGCGGGCGGCGCGGTGATGGGGTGCAGCGCCACGTCGTCCGAGCACTCCGCGGGCCCGTACGCGTTCATGAGGGGCACCGCCGGGTAGCGGTCGAGCCACGCCCGGGCGAGCGCGGCGGGGAGCGCCTCGCCGGTCGGCAGGATCCAGCGCAGCCGCGCGAGGGCCGGCGGCGCGGGGCGCTCGAGGGCCGCGTCCAGCATGCCCTGGAGCACGGCGGGGACGACCTCGGCGACGGCGATCCCCCGGCGCTCGACGTGCTCGAGCAGGCGCGCCGGATCGCGCGTGATCTCGTCGGGCACGATGTCGACCGTGCCCCCGAAGAGCAGGGCGGTGAGGAACTGCCAGACCGAGATGTCGAAGCACGGCGACGCCGTCTGCGCGATGACGTCGCCCGCCGCGAGGCCGAGCCGCGGGATCTTGCTCAGCATGTTGTTGAGCATCCCGCGCCGCTCGACCATCGCGCCCTTGGGCACCCCGGTGGAGCCGCTCGTGTAGATGACGTAGGCGAGGTGCCCCGGTCCGCCGCGCTCCTCCGGGTCCTCGTCGGACGAGGCCTCGTCGAGGGCGCCCTCGAGGGTCGCGATCGCCGGCCGGCGCGCCTCGGGCAGCATAGTAATGGCTCTTTCCAAAGCGCCGCGGTGCCGATCGCGCGTCAGCACGACGCGGGGCTCGCTCGACGCGAGGATCTGCGCCACGCGCTCGGCCGGGTAGGCGGGATCGAGCGGCACGTACGCCCCGCCGGCCTTGAACACGGCGAGGATCATGGTGAGCAGCGGGATGCCCCGCTCGTCGAGCAGCGCCACCCGCTGCTCGGGGTGGATGCCACGCGCGCGCAGCGCGTGCGCCGCGCGGTTGGCGTCGCGGTTCAGCGCGGCGTAGGTCAGCCGCCGATCCGCGCAGGACACGGCGACGGCGTCGGGGGTCCGCGCGACCTGGGCGCGGAAGCGCGCGGCGTAGGAGGAGAGGTCCTCCGGGGCCGCGGGCGTCGTGTTCCACGCGACGAGCGCCTGCTGCCGCTCGGCCGGCGTGAGGTGCGGCAGATCGCCGAGGCGCGCGTCGGGCCGCGCGGCCATGCCCTCGAGGAGCGCGCCGAGGTGCCCGAGCAGGCGCGCGGCGAGCTCGGGCCGGACGCGCGACCGATCGTAGGAGAGCTTGAGGGGCAGCTCGGCGTCGGGCCACGACATGATCGTGAGCGGGAAGTTCGTGTGGACGCGGTCGCGGACGTCTCCGACCCGGAAGACGATCCGCCCCTCGCGGAGCGCGGGGTCGACCGGCGCGTTCTCGAACACGAAGAGGCTCTGGAACAGCGGCTGTCCGCGCTCGATCGCGCTCCAGCGCTGGATGTCCACGAGCGGCGTGTGCTCGTGCTGCCGCAGCGCCAGGTTCCGATCGAGGAGCGCGGCGAGCCACGGCAGGAGCGGCTTGTCCGGGGGGACCGGGACGCGCAGCGGCAGCGTGTTGATGAAGAGGCCCAGGATGGACTCGACCCCAGGCAGCTCCGGGGGACGCCCGGCGACGGTGACGCCGAAGAGCACCTCGGGCTCGCCGCTGTAATGGCTGAGGAGCAGGGCCCAGGCGCCCTGGACTATCGTGTTGAGCGTGAGGCGATGGCGCGGGGCGAGCGCGCGCAGCGCGGCCGTGGGCGCCGCGCCGAGCCGGATCACGAGGTCGTCGATCTCGCCGTGATCCGCGGCCGCCGCGTCGGCGGAGCGCTCCTCGAACCCGAGCGGCGTCGGGGCCCCGAAGCCCTCGAGGGCGCCCCGCCAGAACGCCTCTGCGGCCGGGACGTCTCGCCGCCCGAGCCAGTCGATGTAATCGCGGTAGGGGCGCGCGGGCGCCGGGCGCGACGCGTCGCCCCGGACCAGCGCCTCGTAGTGTGCGAGGAAGTCCATCATCAGGAGCGACGTGCACCACTCGTCGAGGAGGATGTGGTGGAAGCTGTGGACGAGCTCGTGAGTCCGGTCGCCCAGCCGGACGAGGCGGAGGCGCATCACCGGCGCCTTGCCGAAGTCGAGCCCCCGGTCGAGCTCGTCGCGGAGCTCCATGGAGATGCGCGCCTCCTGGGCCTCTGCGGTGAGGCCCCGGTAGTCGAGCACCTCGAACGGCAGCTCCACCGCCTTGTGGACGACCTGGAGCGGGCGCTTCTGGCTCCTCCAGACGAAGGAGGTGCGCAGGATCGCGTGTCGCGCCACCACCTCTCGCCAGCCCCGCTCGAACGCGTCGATCTGCAGATCTCCATCGATGCGATAGCGATTCTGCATGAGGTAGACGCCCGAGGACGGGCGGAGGAGCGTGTGGAACAGCATCCCCTCCTGCATGGGGGAGAGGGGATAGACGCTTTCGATGTTGGCAGAGGGATCAGGCTTGGTAGACACGGTTCACCTTTGGAGCTCGTCGAGGAGATCGCTCCACTCTTCCGCGGAGAGGCCGGCATCGGGGGACTCGGGGGCGGGCGGCGGCGCGGGCGGCGCCTCCATCGGCGCGGCTGTCACGGTCAGCTGCGCCGCGGCCTCGGCCACGGTCGGGTGCTCGAAGAGCAGCTTGGGCGAGAGGCGCAGCCCCCGCTGGGCGGCGCGCGCGATGACCTGCAGGGTGACGATCGAGTCGCCGCCCAGCTCGAAGAAGTTGTCCTCGACGCCGACCTGCGCGCGGTGCAGCACCTCCGCCCAGACCTCCGCGAGGATCCGCTCCGCCTCGGTCCGGGGCGCGACGTAGGGGCGATGGCCGAGCGCCGCCGCCTCGGGCGCGGGCAGGGCGCGGCGGTCGACCTTGCCGTTCGGGGAGAGCGGCAGTCGCTCGAGCACGACCATCGGCGCCGGCACCATGTACGCCGGGAGCGCCTCGCCGACCCACCCGCGCAGCGCCTCCGGGTCGAGGGCCGACCCGTCGCGGCCGGCCACATAGGCGACGAGGCGCTTGCCGCCGTGGGCCTCGTCGCGCGCGACAACGACGGCCTCCTGGACATCCGGGTGCTGGAGCAAGCGCGCCTCGATCTCGCCGAGCTCGACGCGCAGGCCGCGGATCTTGACCTGGTGGTCGAGGCGGCCGAGGAACTCGATGGCTCCGTCGGGCCTGTGGCGGGCCAGGTCTCCTGTCCGGTACAGCCGTCCGCCGGGCGTGGACCCGAACGGATCGGGCACGAAGCGCTCCGCGGTCAGCGCGGGCCTCTGGTGATAGCCGCGCGCGAGCCCGACGCCGCCGATGTACAGCTCCCCGGCGACGCCCACCGGCGCCGGGTGGCCGTGGCGATCGAGCAGGTAGACCTGCGTGTTGGCGATCGGGTGTCCGATGGGCACCGAGGCGTCGTCTCGCCGGCAGGCCCAGGAGGTCACATCGATGGATGCCTCGGTCGGTCCATAGAGGTTGTGGAGCTCGGCGCCCAGCCGCTCGAAGAACCGCCGCGCGAGCTCCGAAGGCAGCGCCTCGCCGCTGCAGATGACCCGCCGCAGCGACAGGCACGACGCCGCCCCGGCCGTCTCGAGGAACGCCTGGAGCATGGGGGGGACGAAGTGCAGCGTGGTCACGCCGTGGCGCGTGATCAGCTCAACGAGCCGCTCGCCGTCGCGGTGGTCGCCGGGCCTCGCGACGACGAGGCCCGCGCCGGTCATCAAGGGCCAGAAGAACTCCCACACCGAGACGTCGAAGCTGTACGGCGTCTTCTGCAATACGCGGTCTTCCGCGGTCAGCCCGTACCGCTCCTGCATCCACTGCAGGCGGTTGAGCAGGCCACGGTGGCTGTTGCCGGCGCCCTTGGGCCGCCCGGTCGAGCCCGAGGTGTAGATGGTGTAAGCGAGGTTGTCCGGCGACACCGGGGTCGCGAGATTGCCTGTCGGCTCCCTGTCGATCTCGGCGCGGCCTTCGTCCAGGCAAAGCACCTCGGCGCGGTGCGCGGGCAGGCGCGACGCGACGGGCCGCTGGCTCAGCAAGACCGGCGCCCCCGCGTCCTCGAGCATGAAGGCGATCCGATCGGCGGGATACTCCGGGTCGATCGGCACGTACGCCCCGCCCGCCTTCAGGACGCCGAGCAGCCCGACGACCATCTCGATCGAGCGCTCCGCCGCGATGGCCACGAGCCCGTCCGGCCCGACCCCGCGCCGCCTGAGCGCGCGCGCCACCTGATTGGCGCGCTCGTTCAGCTCTCGATAGCTCAGCCGCTTCTCCTCGAAGATAACGGCCACGGCGTCCGGCGCTCGCTCGGCCTGCGCCTCGAAGAGCTCGTGGACGCGCCGCCCGTCCGGATATGCGCGCTCGGTCGCGTTCCACTCCGTCACGACGCGCCGGGACTCCAGCTCGCCGGGGAGCGAGAGCTCGCCGACGGGCGCCTCGGGGCGGCGGGTGAGCTGCCGGAGCGCCCCTTCCACGAGGCCGAGCAGGCGGGAAGCGGTCTCCTCGTCGAATCGCCGCCGGTCATAGGACAGGCGGAGCTGGAGCTGGCCTCCCGGCAGGACGCCCAGGGTGAGCGGGTAGTTTGTCTGGTCCGCGAACGAGACGTCGCGGACGCCGAGGCCGGGCAATCCCTCCTGGGTCCGAGGATCGGTGGGATAGTTCTCGAAGACGAGCAAGCTCTCGAACAGCGGCTGTCCCGCCGGGATCGCGCTGTACGTCCGCGTCTGCGCGAGCGGCGTGTGCTCGTGGGCGCCGAGCTCGGTGATCGTCTTCTGGAGATCGCGCAGCCAGCTCGCGACGGTGGCGGCCTGCGGCACGGCCACGCGCAGGGGCAGGGTGTTGATGAAGAGCCCCACCATCGCCTCGATCCCGGCCAGCGGAGCCGACCTCCCGGCCACCGTGATCCCGAAGAGCACGTCGTCGCTGCGGGCGGATCGGCTGAGCAGGAGCGCCCAGGCGGCCTGGACGAGCGTGCTCGTCGTCACGCGGTGCTGCTGCGCGAAGCGCACGAGCCGCGCCGTGGCCGACCCGGACAGCGCGACGATCTTCGCCCCGTACCCGGGCGCCTCGTCGGTCGACGCCTCGCGCGTCACGCGGTCGAGGGGCAGCGGCGTCGCCGCGCTGAAGCCCGAGAGCGCGCCTCGCCAGAACGGCTCCTCGGCGCTGGCGTCCCGCTCGCGCAGCCACGCGATGTGCTCGCGATAGCGCCGGCGAGCCGACAGCGCGATCGCGCGGCCGCTGCGCAGGGCGTCGTAGGCGACGAAGGCGTCCTGCAGCACGAGGGACGCCGCCCACCCGTCGAGGAGCAGGTGATGGTGGCTCCAGAGCACGTGGTACGCCTCGTCCCCGAGGCGCAGGAGCGAGACGCGCATCAGCGGGCCCCGCGCCAGATCGAAGCCCCTCGCGCGATCCGCGTCGACCCGGGCGGCCACCCGCGCCAGGTGCTCCTCGTCCCCGGCGCCGCGGAGGTCCTCGATCTCGATCGCCACCGCCTCCACCGCGCCCCCGCGCCGCACGACCTGGAGCGGCTCGTCGGCCCCTTCCCACGCGAAGGTCGTGCGCAGGACGCCGTGGTGGTGGACCACGGCCTCCCAGGCCCTGCGGAACGCGTCCACGTCGAGCGCGCCCTCCAGCCGGCACGTCACCTGCTCGACGTAGACGCCGGAGCCGGGCTCCCACAGGCTGTGGAAGAGCAGCCCTTGCTGGAGCGGGCTCAAGGGATAGACGTCCTCGACGTCGCGGCCGGCCCCCAGCAGGCGGTCCAGCCTGGCCTGGTCGAGCCGCGCGAGGGGGAAGTCCGAGGGCGTGTACCCTCCGCTGTCCGGCGCCAGGCAGTGCGCGACGAGAGCGCGCAGCCGCGCCGCGAAGTCCTCGCTGAGCCGCGCGATCGTCTCGGGCCGGTAGCGGGCGCCGCTGTGATTCCACATCACGCGGAGGCGCCCGTCGACGATGGCCGCGTCGACCTCCAGCTCGTAGCCCCGCGGCGTGCGCAAATCCTGGGCGCGCCCGACGTCGCCCTCGGCGTGCGCGAACAGCGGGCTCGACGCGAAGAGGTCGTCCCACTGCCCGAGGTAGTTGAAGCTCACCTGCGGCGCCGCGTGCTCGCGCAGCCGCGCCGCGCGCTCGTCCTCGCTCAGGTACCGGAGCACCCCGTACGAGGCGCCGCCCCGGGGGACGGCGCGGAGCTGCTCCTTCGTCGCCTTGAGCACGCCGTCGGGCGCCGCGCCGGCCGGGACCTCCAGCCGGACGGGGTAGATGCTCGTGAACCACCCGACCGCCCGGGAGAGATCCACGTCGTCGAGCGCGTCGCGCCCGTGCCCCTCCAGGTCGATGCGCACGGCCGGATCGCCCGTCCACCGCGAGAGCGCCCCGGCGAAGGCCGCGAGCAGGATCTCGTCCACGCGCATCCGGTACGCGGGCGTCGCCTGCAGCAGCGCGCGCGTGTCCTCGGCGGCGAGGAACTGGGTCAGATGGACGGTCTCCGCCTCGAGCGACCCGCCGGCCGGATCGTCCGCGGGCAGCGCCGCCGTGGGGCGGCTCGCGGCGAGCCACGCCTCGGCCTGCCGCGCCGCCGCCTCGGATCGGGCGTGCGCGCACAGGCGCCGGGCGAACTCGCCGAAGGAGAGGGTCTCTTCCGGCAGCCGGATCGCCTCGCCGCTGCCGAGCTGCCGGTAGGCGGTCTGGAGATCCTCGAGCAGGATCCGCCACGAGACCGCGTCGACCACGAGGTGGTGCGCGACAAGGAGGAGGCGGCCCGGGCGCTCCGGGCCCAGATCGAACAGCACCGCGCGGAGGAGCGGCCCCTCGGCCAGGTGGAGCTGGGCCTGGTGCTCCCCCGCCGCCCTGGCCAGCGCCGCGGCCTGCGCCTCGGCGGGGAGGTCCGACAGGTCGACCCGCGCGACCGCCGCGCCCGCCGATCCCGCGGTGCGCTGGCGCCATCCGCCCGCCTCGCGCGTGAACCGCAGCCGCAGCGCGCCGTGGTGGTCGGCCGTGGCCTGGACCGCGGCCGTGAGCGCCTCGACGGAGATCCGCTGCCGCAGCTCGAGCAGCACCGTCTGGTTCCAGTGGTGCGGGTTCGGCCCGCCCAGCTCGAAGAACCAGCGCTGGATCGGCGTGAGCGGCGCGTCGCCGGCGAGCTCCGCGACCGGCGCCGGCGCCGGCGCCGCCACCGCGGCCAGCGCCGCCACCGCGGCCAGATCGACGATCGTCTGGTGCTGGAAGAGCTGCCGCGGCGTGAGCGCGAGGCCCGCGGCCCGCGCGCGGGAGACGACCTGGAGCGCCAGGATCGAGTCGCCGCCCAGCTCGAAGAAGTTCTCCTGGATCCCGACCGCCGGCCGTCCCAGGAGCGCCGCCCAGATCCCCGCGAGCGCCACCTCGGCCTCGGTGCGCGGCGTCGCCGCCTCGCCGCTCGGCGCGGCCGGCGCCGGCAGCGCGCGCCGGTCGATCTTCCCGTAGGGCGTGTGGGGCAGCTCCTCCAGCACCACGAACGCCGACGGCACCATGTAGTCCGGCACCTGCTCCTTGAGCGCGCGTCGCAGCTCCTCCGGCGCCACGTCCGCGCTGGCCGCGACGTACGCCACGAGCCGCCGCTCCTCCGGCCGATCCTGCCGCACGATCACGACCGCCTCGCGCACCCCGGGCTGCTCGCCGAGCCGCGCTTCGATCTCCCCGGGCTCGATCCGGAAGCCGCGCAGCTTCACCTGGTGATCCACGCGGCCGGCGAACTCGAGCTGCCCGTCCGCGCGCCACCGCGCCCGGTCCCCCGTCCGGTAGAGCCGCTCTCCTGGCCGGTCCGCGAAGGGATCCGGGACGAAGCGCTCCGCGGTCAGATCCGGGCGCGCCCAGTACCCGCGCGCGAGCCCCTGGCCTCCGAGGTACAGCTCTCCGACGACGCCGGCCGGCGCCGGTTTCCCGGCGGGATCGAGCACGTACGCGCGCGTGTTCGCGAGCGGCCGGCCGATGGGGACCGCCCACGCCTCGCGCGGGTCCACGGCGGCCGACAGGTTGCCGACCGTCGCGGTCACGGTGGTCTCGGTCGGGCCGTAGGCGTTCAGCAGGCGGACGCGCGCGGCGTCGGGCGACGCCCGCCAGGCGCTCACCCGCTCGGGCAAGGCCGCCTCGCCGGTGATGACGATCTGCCGGAGGCGCGGCGGCAGGGCCGCGCCCTCGCCGAGCTCCGCGACGATGCGGTGCCAGTACATGGTCGGCAGCACCGCCGCGGTCACGCCCCACGCGCCGCACGCCGCGAGGAACCCGGCGACCGACTCGAGCATCGCCTCGGTGCGCAGCACGAGCGTCGCGCCTCGCGCGAGGCACGGGAAGATCTCCTCCGCGCTCGCGTCGAAGCTCAGCGACGCGAACTGCAGCACCCGGTCGCGCGACGAGATCTCGTAGACCCCCGCCGCGACGTCGACGAAGCTCGCGATCGCCCGGTGCGGGACCACGACGCCCTTGGGCGTCCCGGTTGAGCCGGACGTGTAGAGAATGTAGGCCGTCTGCTCGGGCGCCGGCTCGCCGGCCGGCGGCGCGGAGGGCTCGAGGCGCACGCACGTGAAGGAGGCGTCGAGCCGGATCACCGCCACGCCGGGGGGCTGCTCGGCCGCCGCGTCGCCCTGGGCGATCACCACGCGGATCCCGGCGCCGTCGATCATCGCGGCGACCCGCTCCCGCGGGAGGTTGGGATCGAGCGGGACGTAGGCCCCGCCCGCCTTCAGTACGCCCAGCACCGCGGCGATCATCTCGATCGAGCGCGGCAGGCAGAGGCCCACGCGGACCTCCGGCCCCACGCCTCGCCGCCGGAGGAGCTGCGCCAGCTGGTTGGCCCTCCGATCGAGCTCGCCGTACGTGATCTGCTGCGCCTCGTGGACGACGGCCGTCGCCTCGGGCGCGCGCGCGGCCTGCTCCTCGAACATCCGGTGGACGGCGCGCGGGGTCGCGCGGAGCGCCCCTGTCGTCCTCCACCCGAGCACCTGCCGCTGCTCCTCGGCGGCGAGCATCGGCAGCTCCGACAGGCGCGCCCCGGGGCTCGCCGCCGCGCCTGCGAGCAGGCGCAGGAGGTGGTCGGCCATCCGCGCGATCGTGGCCTCGTCGAACAGGTCGGTGTCGTATTCGAGGGCGGCCGCCAGCCCGTCCTCGTCGGGCGCGACGTCGAGCGACAGATCGAACTGGGCGCCGCCCACGTCCAGATCGAGCAGGCGCACCCCGAGGCCCGGGATCTCGAGCGTCTGCCGGAGCACCGGCTGGAGCGCGAACATCACCTGGCAGAGCGGCGCGTGGCTCAGGTCGCGGACCGGGCTCACGGCCTCCACCACCTGGTCGAACGGCACCTCCTGGTGCGTCTGCGCCGCGCGCACGGTCCGCGTGACCCGGCCGAGCAGCTGCGCGAACGAAGGATCCCCGGACAGATCGGTGCGGAGCACGACGGTGTTGGCGAAGCAGCCGACGAGCCCTTCCAGCTCGGCCCGGCTCCGGTTCGTCACCGGCGTGCCCACGCTGACGTCGGAGGTCCCCGCGTGGCGGGCGAGGAGGGCCTGGAACGCCGCCGTCAGCACCGCGAACAGGGTCGTCTCCTCGCGCCGCGCCAGGGCGCCGAGCTCCGCGGCGAGCGCGCCGGGCACGCGGAAGAAGCGCCGCGCTCCTTGGTAGCGCTGGGTCGCCGGCCGGGGGCGATCCGTGGGCAGCTCCAGCACCCCCGGCTGTCCTGCCAGCTGCCTCGTCCAGTAGGCGAGCTGGGTCTCGAGCAATCCGCCCTCGACGCGCTGGCGCTGCCAGTGCGCGAAGTCCGCGTACTGGAGCGCCGGATCGGCGAGCGGGGCGGGCCGGCCCGCGACGAACGCCGTGTAGAGCGCGGCGAACTCGCCGAGGACCAGGCTCGTGGACCACCCGTCGAAGACGATGTGGTGGACCACCCACAGGAGGACGTGCTCTTCCGATCCGAGCCGCAGGAGCGTGAGCCGGAGGAGCGGGCCGCTCGTGAGGTCGAACGGCCGCCGCGCCTCGCGCTCGATCAGGCGCCGGACCTCCGCGTCTCGCTGCGCCGGCGGCAGGACGCCGAGGTCGAGCCGCTCGAGCCGCGCCGCCCCGTCGGGCTGGACGATCTGGGAGGGCTGCCCGTCGACGACGGCGAACGTCGTGCGCAGGATCTCGTGCCGGCGCACGATCTCGGAGAGGCACCGCTCCACCGCGGCGACGTCGAGCGATCCGGTGAGCCGCACGGCCGTGGCCAGGTTGTAAGAAGCGCTCTCCGGCTCGAGCTGGGCGAGGAACCACAGCCGCTCCTGGGCGAAGCTCATCGGAAAAACGAAGACATCCTCACGCATGAAAGAACCTCAGGAGGCTTTGGCCCGGTACGGCTCGGCCATGGCGACAAGGACCTTGCGCGGGCCGCGGAAGGGCGCGCGCCCGTGGGCGACAAGCATGTTGTCCGCGAGGAGCACGTCCCCCTCTCGCCAGGCGAACTCCACGGCGAGCTGCCCGTACACCTCGCGGATCTCGTCGAGCGCGGCGCCCTCGATGGGCGATCCGTCTCCATACAGCGCGTTGCGGGGCAGGTCTTCCTCGGCGAAGATCGAGAGGAGCGCCTCTCGCGCGGCCGGCTCCAGGTTGGAGACGTGGAACAGGTGGGCCTGGTTGAACCACACGTGCTCTCCGGTGCGCGGGTGGGTGGCCACGGCCTGGCACACCTGGCGTGTGCGCAGCTCGCCGTCGGCCTTCCACACGCACTCGATGCCTGCCGCCCGGCAGAAGCGCTCGACCTCGGCCCGGTCGTTCGTGCCGAAGACCTTCTGCCACGGCAGGTCCAGGCCGTTCCCGTAGTTGCGGACGTACATCACCTTCTTCGCCGCAAAGCGCTCCCGTATCCGGGCCGGGATGCGCCGGAAGACCTCGCGGCTGTCCGCGAGCGGGGTGCTGCCGCCCTCGAGCGCGGCCTGCGCGCAGTGAAACCAGATCTTGAGCGGCCAATCGAGCGTGTACGACTGCTCGTTGTGAAGAGGGATGTGCTGGTGAGCGGGGTACTCCGTCGACGTGTAGATCCGGTCCTGCACGTGGGAGCGCGGCGTCGACCCGAACGTGTAGTCGAGGAGCTCCGGCGTCACGAGCCGGACGAAGGCGTGAAAATCGGCGAGCGATCGGACCGGGAAGCCGCGGAACAGCACCGCTCCGTGCCGGGTCAGCTCCTCGTCCGCGCACGCCCGGATGGCCGCGGCGAGCGCGGGGACGCTGGACGCGTCGCCGCGGCCGAGCGGGCTCACGACGAGCGGCAGCGCGCCGCCGGGGAAGCACGACCGCGAGAGTCCCGCCGCCTCGCTCCGCGCGGCGCCCTCGGGCGACTCGGGCGTCGCCTCTGACGTGGTCAGCGCGCTCGAGTCGCTCACGACCCCTGTCCCTCTTCCATCTGCTTGCGCAGGCTGAGCGGCCGCATGTCGGTCCAGACCTCCTTGATGTGATCGAGGCACTCCGCCTTGCTGCCGGCCTTGCCCGCGTCGCGCCAGCCGACCGGGTTTTCCCGGTACTCGGGCCATATCGAGTACTGCTCCTCGTGGTTCACGACGACTTTGTAAATGGTGCTGTCTTCGTGCTCTTCGCTGGCCATGGACTCCTCCGTTCGAGATGTGGTGTTCGATGTCATCGGCGCTCGGGAACGAGCGTGAGCGTGTGCGCGGCCGGGCCCGCCAGGAGCGGCAGCGGGCGCCCGTCGACCCACGCGCGCTGCTGATCGCGGTAGTGGGGCGACGTCGGGTCGCCGGATTGCCCGGCCGGCATGTGCAGGATTCCCTCCGTCTCGTGCCCCGGCGAGACGACGAGCCGCTCGCTGGCGCCGAACCTGCGGCTCGCCAGGCGCACGCAGGAGCCGCACCCCGGGAGCGGCTCGTCGGGCATGTTGAGGCGCGCGGCGAGCTCCGGGCTCGCGCCGAGCGGGTGCGCGATCCGCACCCGGTTCACCGCGCCCCACTCGAGCTGATCGAGGGGCCGTGCGCCGTGCTCCTGCCGGAGCGTCGTCATGGCCCTCTCCAGCGCCGCGAGGACGAAGGCGTCCCAGCCGCCCTCCGGCGCCGGCACGAGATCGGGCGACCGCTCGTCGAGCGCGCGCCGCAAGGGCGTGTCGATGTCGGGCAGATCGAGCTCCAGGGTCGGCTCCGCGGCGCGGCTCGGGGCGAGCCACGCGGCGAACACCTCGTCGGCCAGGGCGCGCCGGAACCGCGAAAGGAGCGGCAGCCCGACGCTGGACGCGTCCGCCCGGCCGTCCCACGCCGTCAGCGCGCGCCGCGCCTCGGCGAGCGCAGGCCGCCTCGACGCGGCCTCCTCGCCGAGCGCGCGCAGCGCGAGGTCGCGGTAGAAGCCGAAGTGCTCGGCCCGCGTATCGAGCTGCACCGCCAGCAGGTCCGCCTCGGCGACAGGGCGCGCCTCGCGCAGGCGTTCGGTGATGCGGTAGGCGCGGTAGCCGTGCGCGTAATCGCGGCCGAGCACCGGCGCGCCCTCGGCGAGCGGCATGCGGTGGTTGGCGTTGACGACGAACCCCGACGGCGGATCCACGACGCGCGGCAGCGCCGCGGGGGGCAGGTAACCGTCCCAGCCCGCGCGCCCGTCCGCCCAGGAGACGCTGACCGCGCCGTCGAGCCCGCGCCGCCGGGGCATGCGCCCGGTCACCGTCCACGCGACGCGGCCGCGCCGATCCGCGAGCAGCACGTTGCACCCGGGCCCGCCGGCGGCGTTCACCACGTCGGCCGCCTCGTCGACGCTCCGGGCCCGATCCATCTCGAGGAGCCCGAGGTCGACCCCCTCCGGATCGAGCGCTGTCCAGCGGATCGCGACCGGCCCTCCGAGGAGCGGCCGCGGCGCGACAGGCCCCCAGATGGTCCTGCGGACCGTGACGGTTGTGTCGGGCCCGCCGCGGACCTTGATCGTCTCCTGCGCGACGTCGAACCGCTCCCAGCCGGAGGGCGTCCGGTACGCGTCGGGGCGCTCGGGGTGGACCTCGATCCGGACGAGGTCCATCACGTCGCCCATCAGGTTGGTCATGGCCCAGGCGACATGGCGGTTCGTCCCCACGATGAGGACGGGCACGCCGGGCAGCACGACGCCCGCGAGCTCGCTGTCGCCATAACGGAGCTCCGCGCGATACCAGATGTTGGGAACGCCGAGCTCCAGGTGCATGTCGTTCGCGACGATGGCGCGGCCGTCTCGCGTCCTCTGGCCGGCCACCGCCCAGCCGTTCGAGCCGACCGGCGCCTCGCCCGCGTCCTCGCCGAGCACGCCCGCGCTCGGCGCCCGCGTCCTCCGGCTCTGCGCCACGAGCGCCCGCAGCTCCTCGACCGGCAGCGGCGGCGACGCCGGCGCCTGCGCGCCGAGCAGCGCCTTCGTGTAAGGGTCGGTGTCCTCGAGCAGGAAGGACGTCACGCCCTTCGGGAGGCTGCGTGTCAGGACCGTGTGCATCCGCTCCGCGTCCTCGGTCGCGCTGAGGGCTCGAAACATCTCCAGCACGACGAGGACGCTGTCCTCGGGGCGCCACGGCTCGGGCCGATAGCCCAGCTGGCGAAGCTCGACAGGCAGCGTCTCCGCGCCGCGGAGATAGGCGTTGACGCCCTCGGCGTACGCGTCGAGCGCGGCGCGCTGGCTGCCGGGCAGGCGCGCCAGGATCGCCGCCGCGGCCTGCGGGACGCCGTACAGCCGCTGCCGGGTGTCGGCCTCCAGCAGATCGCGCCCGAGGACCTCCGCGAGCCGTCCTCCGCTGCTCCGCCGGAGCAGGTCCAGCTGGAACAGCCGATCGCGCGCCGTGACGAAGCCGAGGGCCCGGAGGGCGTCCTGCCGCGAGGCGGCGCGGATCGCGGGGATCCCCAGGCGATCGGACGCGATCGTCACCGCGTCCTCGAGGCCGGACACGGTCACCGCGCTGCCGGCGCGCGGCGCCGGGGCGCGGGTGGCGCCCTGGGGGGCCTCCGCGCAGCCGGCGATCGCCAGCGGGATGAGCGCCGAGAGGAGGCGTGAGCGGACGTTGCGCCTCATACCTCGTGCTCCGTCGCCTTCAAGGCCTCGTGACCGCGGACGCCCGTCTCCAGCGCGGCCTGCTGCTCGAGCTGGAGGCGGAGAGCCTGCGCGGATCGGGCCCGGCCGCCCTCGTCGACGCGGGCGCTCGCGGCGTGCGCTTCCCGCGCCGCTCGCGGCTCCACGCCGGTCATGGCGGGGGCCGCGGGCAGCTCGGTCAGGCGGCCGAAGTCGAGCCGCAGGCAGCGATCCGCGAGCGCGAAGTACTGGTCGTCGTGCGTGATCACGAGGACGGTCTTGCCCCTCGCCCGGAGCTCCGGCAGGAGCTCCGTGTAGAAGATCTTCCGGAACTGCGGGTCCTGGTCGGAAGCCCACTCGTCGAAGACGTAGAACGGCCGGTCCTCCAGGTAGGCGGTGAGCAGGGCGAGGCGCTTGCGCTGCCCCTGCGACAGCCCGCTCACGCGGAGGGCGCCCTCCTCGACGCGCACCCGGTGATCGAGCTGCAGCCGCTCGAGGTAGCGTCGGGCGCGCTCGTCGACGCCGGGGCCGCTCAGGCCGAGCAGCTGCTCGAAGAGGTAGTATTCCGCGAAGACGACCGAGAAGAGCTGTCGATACGGTTCGCGACGCGCGTCGTCGACGGGCACGCCGTCGAGCCGGATCTCGCCGGACTCCGGCGTGTAGAGGCCGAGGAGCAGCAGGGACAGCGTCGTCTTGCCGCTGCCGTTGCCGCCCACGAGGTACACGATCTCGCCGGGCTTGAAGGTCAGATCGATGGGCCCGAGCTGGAAGCTCCCGTCTTCCTTCTCGCGGTAATAACGGTGCGTGACGCCGCAGAGCTCGATGCGCTCCCAGGCTGCGCGCGCGCCCTCCGCGCCTTCCGCGCGCGGCGGCGCCTGCGGTGCTTCGATCTCCGGCGTCAGCGCGAGGCCGAGCTCGCTCACCTTCGAGAGCGCGATGCTGGCCCGCCCGACGGCTGGCAGGAGCTCGACCGTCTGCGCGAACGGCGTCAGCAGGAAGAGCATCGCCAGCACCACGCCGGACATCGCCGGCGCCGTCAGCCCTGCCCAGGCCGGGAGAGCGAACAGCGTGAGCCCGAGGACGGCGTAGAAGAGCAGCGTGCCCCAGCCGATCGCGATGGAGAACTCGGTCGTGCCCGCCACGAAGTCCCGCTGGTACGTCGCGAGGCTGCCGCCGAGGGCGTCGTAGAGGAACGCCCGCCCGCGCCCGCCGTGCATCTTGAGCTCCTTGATCCCGCTCGTCAGCCCGCGGAAGTGCTGGAACAGGGCGTCGCTCGTCTCGCGGGCGCGCGCGAAGGAGCGGATCGCGCGCCGGTCGTGCGCCCGGAAGAGCACGGCGCCGATCCCCATGGCGCCGAGCACGATCGCCAGCGCCGGCCACGAGATCCGCCCGATATAGGCCAGGCAGCCGAGGACGGTGGCCACGTTGACGCACAGGAGGGGCAGGACGACGTACGCCTGCGTGATGACGGCCGGATCGTCGTTGAGCGCCGCCAGGAGCCGGTGGGGGCCGAGCTGCTCGACGCGGCGCAGCGGCGCTTCGAGGATGCGCCGGCTGAGCTGCAGGCGAAGCTCCGCGATCATGGCCTGTCCCAGCCGGGTCAGGAGCACCTGGGAGACGGCCTTGCTCAGCACGCCGAGGACGGCGAGCCCCGCGAACGCCCACGCCAGCTGCGCGGCGGGGCGGCCGTCTGCGGAGAGCGCGTCCTGGACGAGCGCGATGATGCCGGCGCCGGAGAGCCCGCTGATCACGCCTGTGGCGATGGCGAGCAGGAGGGGCCGGAAGGCGCGGCGCACGAGGAAGCCGAGCACGCTCATCACCCGTTCTCCTTCGGTTCCTTCGAGGGGACCGGCTCGCCGTCCGGGCGCGCCGGCGCCTGCGCGCCCTCGGCGCCTGGGCGCCGCCGCGCGGTCCGGGGCAGCGCGATCAGCGCCGGCTCGGGGCTCGCGGGCGCTTGCCCTCGCGCCATGTGGACGCGCTCCGCGAGCGCGGCCACCGTCGGCCGCTCGAAGAACTCGCGGAGCGGCACCTCCACCTGGAACGTCTCCCGGATGCGGTTGAGGATCTGCAGGGCGAGGAGCGACTCGCCGCCGAGCGCGAAGAAATCCTTCCCGGGGTCGATGGGATCGAGGCCGAACGCCCGCGCCCAGATCGCCGTCACCTGCGCCGTCACCGCCTCGGGCGAGGGGCGCTCGGCGGCGCTGGCGGTCGCTGCTCCGGCGCGCCCGGGCGGCTCGCGGCTGCGGTCGGCCGCGGCGGCGTTGCCCGCGCCGAGCCGCCTGGCCAGTGCGGCGCCCTCGTCGTCGCTGGGCAGGCCGTGGAGCGGGCGGACCGAGACGATCACCTGCGGCAGCGCCGCCTGGCTGAGGACGCGGTGGAAGACCTGCTGCCCTTCCTCCGGGCTCATCCCGTCGAGGATCACGTCGTCGAGCCCCAGGGCGAGGAGGCGCGCTTCGGCGCGGGCCGCCATGCCGACGTTTCGCCAGCGATCGAGGTTGACGGAGACCGTGTACGGCCCTGCGCGGCGCGCGCAGGATTGCGCGAACGCGTCGAGGAACGCGTTGGCGGCCGCGTAGCCTGCCCGCGCGAGGCCGCCGCTCAGCGCGGTGACCGAGGAGCAGAGCAGGACGAAGTCGGGCTGGAAGGAGCGCGCGATCTCGTCGAGCGCGAGCGCGCCGAGCGCCTTCGGGGCCAGCTCCGCGTCGAGCGCGTCCGCCGTCAGCCGCTCGATGAGCCCGCCGCCCGCGACCCCGGCTGCGTGGATCACGCCGTGCAGGGCGCCGAACCGATCGATCGCCTCGCGCGCGGCGGCGCGCATCTGCGCCGCGTCGGTGACGTCGGCGCGCAGCGCCACCACCTCGGCGCCGGCCTGCTCGAGCGCCTGCAGCCGCAGGCGCTGCTCGTCGGTGGGAGCCGAGCGGCTCGTGAGGATCAGCCGTGCGCGCGTGGTGCGGGCGAGGTAGTCCGCGAGCCATAGCCCGACGCCGCCCAGCCCGCCGGTGATGAGGTAGACGCCGCGCTCTCGCAGCAGGGGGGGCGTTCCCTGCGCCGCCTTCAGCGGGACCTGCTCGACGGTGGGTATCCAGCGGTGGGGCCCGCGGTACGAGACGACGGGGGCGTCGGCGTCGGATCGCGCCTCCGCGAGGATCCGCTCGACGACCCCATCGACCTCCGCGGCGTCTGGGCGGGCGGCCTCGAGGTCGATCATGCGGCAGCGGACGAGCGGGTACTCCAGCGGGATGCTCCGGCAGATCCCGAGCAGCGTGGCGTGCTCCGGGCGCAGGGTTTCTCGTCCGGTCAGGTCGTGCAGGCCGCTGGCGAGCGCGACCAGGTGGGCGCCTCCCGGCAGCTTGCCCAGCGTCCGCGCGAGCCAGAGCAGGCTCATCGAGCCCCGGCGCTGCGCATCCTGGAGCGCGCCGGGGTCGAGCTGCGCGTCGCGCGCGCCGTCGAGGCTGAAGGCGTGCACGATCCGCGCGGGCCGCCCTGCGCTCGTACCGAGCTCCCGGGCCAGCGCGGCGTAGTCCTCGGGCTGATCCGGGCGAAGCGTGAAGGCGTGCTCGGTCAGGCGTTCGAAGCGCTCGCCGCTCCTGACCCGGGTGACCCGCCGGCCGGCGCGTTCCAGCCGCTCCACGATCCGGAGGCCGATCTCCACCTGGTCCGCGAAGACGACCCAGTGCGCCTCGTCGCCTCCGGGCGGAAGCGGTTCCAGCGGGGCGCGCTTCCACGAGGGTACATAGAAAAATCCGCCCAGATCAGACGTCCGGGTTGAGGTTGGCCCGACCGAGGTTGAGCCGACCGGGGTTGAGCCGACCGAGGTTGAGGTTGAGCCGACCGGGGTTGAGCCGACCGAGGTTGAGGTTGAGCCGACCGGGGTTGAGCCGACCGGGGTTGAGGTCGAGCCGACCGGGGTTGAGGTTGGCCCGACCGAGGTTGAGGTTGGCCCGACCCCTCGCCCCGTCGTCTCGGGGCGGTCCAGCCAGTACCGTTTTCGCTCGAACGGGGTTGCCGGCAGCGCCACGCGCCGTCGGCGCCGTCCCGCCTGCAGGCCGGCCCAGTTCACCGGAGCGCCGGCCACCCAGAGCTGCCCGACCGTGTCGAGCAGCGCCGCGCCCGCCGCTCCCGGTTCGCGGACCGCGGGCAGCGACGCCAGCGCCAGCGACCCCGCCGCGAGCTGCCGTCCCAGCGCCGTGAGCGTCTGCCCCGGCCCGACCTCTAGAAAAATCCGCTCCGGCTGCTCCCGCAAGGCCGCCACGCCCTCCGCGAAGCGGACCGTGCTCCGCAGGTGCCGCACCCAGTAGCCCGGGTCCTGCGCCTCGGCCGCGCTGATCCAGGTCCCGGTCACGTTCGAGACCCACGGGATCCGCGGCGCGCGCAGCGTCACCCTGCCCACCGCCTCGCCGAACCCGGCGAGGGCGCCCTCCATCAGGTGGGAGTGGAACGCGCGCGACGTGCGCAGCCGGCGGACCTCGATCCCGCGGCCCGCCGCCTCGCGCTCGACCCGCTGGATCGCCGCCGCCCGGCCCGACAGCACGCACTGCCGCGGCCCGTTGACGGCGGCCAGCGCGACCTCGTCGCCGACCCAGCCCGCCACCTCGGCCTCGGACGCCGACACAGCGAGCATCGCCCCGTCCGGCGTCGCCTCCATCAGCCGCCCCCGCGCCGCGACCAGCGAGAGGGCGTCGTCGAGCGACAGGCACCCGGCCACGCACGCCGCCACGTACTCGCCCACGCTGTGCCCCAGCATCGCGTCCGGGGTCAGGCCCCAGGCCATCCACAGCCGCGCGAGCGCGTACTCGACGACGAAGAGGGCCGGCTGCGTCATCGACGTGCGGTCGAGGCGCTCCGTGGCGTCCTCGAGCTCCGCGGGCGCGGGGAACAGCAGCCCCCGGATGTCCGTGCCCAGGTGGCGCTCGAGCCGCCACGCGCAGGCGTCGACCTCGGCCCTGAACACCGGCTCGGTCTCGTACGGATCGCGCCCCATGTTCGCTCGGTGGGTGCCCTGCCCGGGGAACAGGAACGCGACCGGCCGCGGCCCGGCCACGGCCTCGCCCGTGTGCAGCGCGCCGCTGCGATCGCGGAGCGCCCGCGCCGCCTCCTCCCGCGAGCGGCACACGACCGCGCGGCGGTGGGCGAAGGCCCGGCGCCCGAGCTGCTGCGTGTGCGCGACGTCGCCGAGCTCGAGGTCTGCGTGCGTCGCCACGTGCTCCGCGAGCGCGTCGGTCAGGCGCTCGAGCGACGCGCTCGACCGGGCTGACAGCACGAGGAGCTCGCACGGCCGCGGCGGGTCCGCCTCCGGCCGGGGCGGCGCCTGCTCGAGGACGACGTGCGCGTTGGTCCCGCCGAGCCCGAAGGCGCTCACCCCGGCGCGGCGCGGCGCGACCGTGGGCGTCCACGCCGTGAGCTCGGCGGCCACGTAGAACGGGCTGTTCTCGAGGTCGAGCGCGGGGTTGGGGGCGCGGAAGTGCAGGCTGGGCGGGATGCGCCCGTGCGCCACGGTGAGCGCCGCCTTGATCAGCCCGGTCACGCCCGCGGCCGCGTCCAGGTGCCCGACGTTGCTCTTCACCGAGCCGATCGCGCAGAACCCTCTCCGGTCGGTCGTGGCCCGGAAGGCCTGGGTCAGCGCGGCGATCTCGATCGGATCGCCGAGCGGCGTCCCGGTGCCGTGCCCCTCCACGTAGGCGATGGAGTCCGCCTCGACGCCCGCGGCCGTGTGGGCGGCGCGGATCACGCCGGCCTGGCCCTCGACGCGCGGCGCGGTGTAGCCGACCTTGGCCCGGCCGTCGTTGTTGACGGCGGACCCCTTGATCACCGCGACGATCGCGTCCCGATCGGCGATCGCGTCGTCGAGCCGCTTGAGGAGGACCACGCCCACGCCGCTGCCGCCGACGGTGCCGCGGGCCTCCGCGTCGAAGGCGCGGCAGTGGCCGTCGGGCGACGCGATCGCGCCTTCCTGGTAGAGGTACCCGACCTTCTGCGGGACGCCGATCGAGACGCCGCCGGCCAGCGCGAGATCGCACTCGCCGGTGAGCAGCCCCTGGCAGGCCAGGTGCACGGCGACGAGCGACGTGGAGCAGGCCGTCTGCACCGCGATGCTCGGCCCCTGCAGGTTCAGCTTGTACGACACGCGGGTCGTCAGGAAGTCCTTGTCGAGCGCGAGGAGCGCCGCGACGTCGGCCGCCGACTGCAGCCGCGGCCCGTCGGGGAAGAGGTGGGCCAGGTACCCGCTCAGGCTCGATCCGGCGTAGACGCCGACCGGCCCGCGCGCGCGCTCCGGGTCGATCCCGGCGTTCTCGAACGCCTCCCACGCGCACTCCAGGAACAGCCGGTGCTGCGGGTCCAGCGCGGCGGCCTCGCGCGGCGTGAACCCGAAGAGCTCGGCGTCGAACAGGTCGATGTCGCCGAGCACCGCGCGCGCCCGCACGTAGTCGGGCCGCGCGATCTGCGCCGGGTCCACGCCCGCGGCGAGGAGCTCCTCGTCGGTGAGGAGCGAGACGGACTCGACGCCTGCGCAGAGGTTTTGCCAGAACGCCGCCACGTCTCGCGCGCCCGGGAACCGCCCGGCCATGCCGATGATCGCGAGCTCCAGGCCCGTGCGGGATTCGCCGCTGCTCGGTGTCACTTCTTTGTCTCCTGCTCGCCGCGCCCGCCGCGCCGTCGCGCGAAGATCTCCCCGCGCCGCTGCTGTCCGGCGCTCGCCCGCTCGGCGCTCCGCTCTCCCTCCTCGGGCGCCGGCTCGCTGGCTTCCTGGCTCAAGGCCGCTGCGAGCGACGCGATGGTGGGGTGTTGAAACAGGACGAGCATCGGCAGCGCGCGGCCGAGCTCCTCGCGCAGGCGGCTGTGGACCTTGGCCAGCGAGAGCGAGTGTCCGCCCAGATCGAAGAAGTTGTCGTCAACGCCGACCTGCGGGGCCGAGAGGACGTCTCTCCAGATCGCCGCGATGGCGCGCTCGAGGTCGGTTCGTGGCGGCGTCGTGACCCTGGCCGGCGCGTCGACCAGCTCGGGCGCGGGGAGCGCGCGGCGGTCGACCTTGCCGTTCGGCGACAGCGGCAGCCGCTCCAGCACGAGGATGGGCGCTGGCACCATGTAGGCCGGGAGCGCGTCGGCGAGAAAGTCCCGCAGCGACGCCGGCTCCGGCGCGGCGCCGCCCTGGCCGGCGACGTAGGCGACGAGGCGCTTGCCTCCGTGCGCTGTGTCGCGGGCGAGGACGACGGCCTCGCCGACGCCGGGGTGCTGGAGCAGGCGCGCCTCGATCTCGCCGAGCTCGACGCGCAGCCCGCGGATCTTGACCTGGTGGTCGAGGCGCCCGAGGAACTCGACGGCCCCGTCGGGCCTGTGTCGAGCGAGATCCCCGGTGCGGTACAGCCGCCCTCCGGGCGCGGCGCCGAACGGATCGGGCACGAAGCGCTCGGCGGTGAGGGCGGGCCTCTGGTGATAGCCGCGCGCGAGCCCGACGCCGCCGATGTACAGCTCTCCGGCCACGCCCACCGGGACCGGCTGACCGTGGCGGTCGAGCAGGTAGATCTGGGTGTTGGCGATGGGGGTCCCGATGGGCACCGAGGCGGATGTGTCGTGTGGCTGGCAGGCCCAGGCGGTGACATCGATGGACGCCTCCGTGGGCCCGTACAGATTGTGCAGCTCGGCGTCCGGCAGCCGCTCGAAGCACCTGCGCGCGAGCTCGGCCGGCAGCGCCTCACCGCTGCAGACGACCCGGCGCAGCGACCTGCACGAGGCGGCGCCGGGCGTCTCCAGGAAGGCCTGGAGCATGGGCGGGACGAAGTGCAGGGTGGTGACGGCGTGGCGGGTGATGAGGTCGATGAGCCGCTCGCCGTCGCGGTGATCGCCGGGCCTCGCGACGACGAGTCCCGCGCCGGTCATCAAGGGCCAGAAGAGCTCCCAGACCGAGACATCGAAGCTGAAGGGCGTCTTTTGCAACACCCGATCTTCGGCGGTGAGCCCGAAGCGCTCCTGCATCCACTGCAGCCGGTTGAGCAGGCCGCGGTGGCTGTTGCCTGCGCCCTTGGGCCGCCCGGTCGAGCCCGAGGTGTAGATGGTGTAAGCGAGGTTGTCGGGCGAGAGCGTCACGGCGGGTTTGGCGGCGGGCTCTCGGTCGATCTGGGCGCGATCGGCGTCGAGGCAGAGCACCTCTGCGCGGTGGGCCGGGAGGCGCGAGGCGACGGGCCACTGGCTGAGCAGGACGGCGGCGGCGGCGTCGTCGAGCATGAAGGCGATGCGGTCGGCGGGGTAATCCGGGTCGATGGGCACGTAGGCGCCGCCGGCCTTGAGGATGCCGAGCAGCCCGACGACCAGCTCGACCGAGCGCTCTGCGGCGATGGCCACGAGCACATCGGGCCCGACGCCGCGGCGCCGCAGGGCGTGGGCCACTCGGTTGGCGCGCGCGTCGAGCTCTCGATAGCTCAGCCGCCGCTCGCCGAAGAGGACAGCCACCGCGTCGGGCGTCCGCTCGGCCTGCGCCTCGAACAGCTCGTGCACGAGCCGCTCGTCCGGATACGCCCGCTCGGTCGCGTTCCAGCCGGCCACGATCTGCCTTTGCTCGTCCGCATCCATCATCGGCAGATCGGACAGCCGGGCCTCCGGCGCGGCGACGAAGCCCTCGAGGATCGCGACGAGGTGCCGCGCCATGCGCGCCACCGTGGTCCTGTCGAAGAGGTCGGTGTTGTATTCCCAGGCGCCGCGCGCTCCCTGGCCGTCCGGGGTCAGGTTGAGCGCCAGATCGAACTGGGCTGTCCCCGTGTCCACCCGCTGCGCGCCGATCGACAGGCCGGGGATCTCCGCCGCCTGCTCGGGCGCCGGATCCATGGCGAGCATCACGTTGAACAGCGGTGTGTGGCTGAGGCTCCGCTCGAGGGACAGCGCCTCCAGCACCCGCTCGAACGGCGCCTCCTGGTGCGCTTGCCCCTCGGTGACCGCCGCCCGGACGCGGGCGATGAGCTCCGCGACGCGCGGATTCCCGGTCAGGTCGACGCGCAGCGCCAGCGTGTTAAGGAAGCACCCGACGACGCCCTCCAGGGCCGCCCGCGGCCGCGCGGCGACCGGCGTGCCGATGCAGACATCGCTCTGGCCCGTGTACCGGTGCAGCAGCGCGAACAGCCCTGCTGCCACCGTCGTGAACAGGGTCGCGCCCGCCCGCCGCCCGAGGGTGGTCAGCCGCGCCACGAGCTCCGGCGGCAGCGCGAGCTCCTCGCGCGCGCCCGCGTAGGTCTGGACCGAGGGCCGCGGTCGATCCGTGGGGAGCTCGAGGGGCGGCACAGGTCCCTTCAGCCGTTCGCGCCAGTACGAGAGCTCCCGTTCGCGCGTCGCCCCCTGCTCCGCCCGGCGCTGCCACAGCGCGTGATCCGCTGGCTGGACCGGGAGCGGCGTGAGCTCCGGAGAGCGCCCCGCCGAGAGGGCGCCGTACAGCGCCGACAGCTCCCGCAGGAGCACGTTCATCGACCAGCCGTCCGCGATCAGGTGATGGCAGGTGAGCGCCAGCGCGTGCTCGCGCTCGCCCTCGCGGACGAGCGTCCAGCGCACGGGCGGCGCCTCGGCGAGGTCGAACGCGCGCCGCGCCTCCTCGCGAAGGAGCGCTTGCAGCGCCGGCTCCCGGTCCTCCTCGGCGAGCGCGCTCAGGTCGTTGATCGGCAGCGCGACCTTCCCGGGCAGCGCGATCCTCTGGACGGGCTGCCCTGCGACCGACGGAAAGCTCGTGCGCAGCGCCTCGTGGCGGGCCGCGAGCGCGGTCACCGCCTGCTCCAGGGCGCTCGTATCGAGGGCACCGGAGAGCCGCAGGGCCGCCGCGATATGGTAGACGGGCGCCCCGGCGACCAGGTGCTCGAGGAACCACAGGCGCTCTTGCACGAGGGACAGCGGCAGTCGCTCCGGCCGGTCACCCGGCGTGAGCGGCGCGGCGCCGGCCGTCGATCCGCCCGCGGGCGCGGCGCCCTGCCTGGCCTCGATCCAGGCCGCCAGCGCGGCGACCGTCGTCGACTCGAAGAGCTGCGCCGGCCCCACGTCGATGCCCAGGGCCTCGCTCACCCGGCCGCTCACCTGCATGGCCCGCAGCGAATCGCCGCCCAGGCTCAGGAACTCCTCGCACCGGCCGACCCGCGCGCGTCCCAGCACCTCGGCCCAGATGTCTGCCAGCGTGGTCTCCAGCGCGGTCAGCGGCGGCTCGGCGATCTCGGCCTCGGCGCCCGCCGGCGCGTCGAGCGTCGATCGCCAGACGGCGTCCAGGGAGCCGTCCAGGAACCGGCCGCGGCACGCCCTCCGTTGCACCTTGCCGCTCGTCGTCCGCGGCAGGCTCCCCGGCTTGATGAGCACGACCGCGTGGACCGCGACCTCGTGCCGATCGGCCACCGCGCCCTGGATCGCCGCGCCGAGCTCCGCCGGATCCGTCGCCGTCGAGGCGCGCCGTCCGAGCTCCTGGACGATGACGACGCGCTCCTCGCCGTCCACGTCCACGGAGAACGCCGCGCCGCCGCCGGCGCGGAGGCCCGGATGGCTCCCCTCGGCGGTGAGCTCGATGTCCTGCGGGTAGAGGTTGCGCCCGCGGACGATGATCAAGTCCTTGAGCCGGCCGGTCACGTAGAGCTCGCCGCGCGAGAGGAACCCGAGATCGCCGGTCCGCAGGAACGGCCCTTCTCCCGTGGACAGCCGCGCTTCGAACGTCGCTGTCGTGTCCTCCGGCCGCTCCCAGTAGCCCTGGGCCACGCTCGCACCGGCCACCCAGATCTCCCCGACCCGCTCGCCCTCGCAGGGCCGGTGCGCCTCGGGATCGACGATCAGCACCGCGTCGTCGGCCGGCGAGCCCCCGCAGCCCACCAGGGTGAGACCGGCTTGCGGATCGCGCGGATCGAGCACGGCGCGCCCCTGCTCCAGCGCGGCGCGGTCGACCGCGCGCACGACCGGCGGCGCGTCCGCCGCTCCGCCGCTGACGAGCAGCGTCGCCTCGGCCAGCCCGTAGCAGGGATAGAACGCGGCGCGCCGGAACCCGGCCGGCGCGAACGCCTCGGCGAAGCGGTCGAGCGTCGCTGCCCGGATCGGCTCGGCCCCGTTGAAGGCCACCTTCCATGATCCGAGGTCGAGCCCTCCCCGCTGATCCGGGGGGATCTTGCGGAGGCACAGCTCGTACGCGAAGTTCGGTCCGCCGCTCGTCGTGGCCCGGTAGCGCGAGATCGCGTCGAGCCAGCGCCGCGGCCGCATCAGGAACTGCTCGGGCGAGAGCTGGATGCACGGCGCGCCCACGTAGAGCGGCTGCAGGATGTTGCCGATGAGCCCCATGTCGTGGTGCGGCGGCAGCCACCCGACGATCACGCTCTCCTCGGTGTGCGCGAACGCGCGCTGGATCAGGAGCTCGTTGCGCAGCAGGTTGCCGTGCGTGAGCACCACGCCCTTGGGCGTCCCGGTCGAGCCCGAGGTGTACTGGAGGAACGCCACGGTCTCGGCCGTCACGCGCGGCGCTCGCCAGGCGTCTTCCTGGCCGTCCCGGACCGTGTCGACGGCCATGCAGCGCAGGTGGCTCAGCTCGGCGAGGCTCGGATCGTCGCGGAGCATCGCCACGGCGCCGAGGAACGCCTCGGTGGTGAGCACGACGCTCGGGCGGCAGTCGCGCACGATGGCCAGCACGCGGAGCAGCCCGCTCTTCCGCTGGGGCAGCGGGACCGGCACCGCGATGAGCCCCGCGTAGAGGCAGCCGAAGAAGGCGGCGATGAAGTCGAGCCCTGGCGGCACCAGGAGCAGCGCGCGCTCCCCCGCCTGCGCGCCGGTCTGGAGCTCCGCGGCCAGCGCGCGCGCCCGCCGATCCAGCGCGCCGTACGTCATCGCGCGAGCGTCCGTCTCCCCGTCGAGCAGGAAGGTATAGGCGTGCGCGGACGGGCGCTGCTCCGCGCGACGCCGGAGCAGCGCGACAAGCGTCGCGGGCTCGGCCGCGCCGCGATCGCTGATCGCACGCCCATGGGATCGGTTCGACTCCATCGCCACCTCAGCTCCAGACCGAAAAGAAAGCCCGACAGCGAGGTAGGCTCGCTCACCAGGCCTGGTGGCCCGCGCTCATGACGCGTCGTGTTATGAGCGCGGGCCGTCAGGCCTGGTGCCGCGGCCGCATCACGCACCTGTCGTCTTGTTGTTGAAAATGAAAACGATTATTAATTTCTTGGCGGCGGTTGTATGGAACACCGATCCGGGGTCCGTCAAGAAAAAACGCTCTGAACGGCGGTTCTACGGTGAAGATGAAATTGATTTGGGTTTTCAGTTCGGGTACCGCAGAGATCACGGCCATGGATGCCTGCCCGGTTCCTCCACCCCCGACGCACCGCAGCGCGCTCGAGGCCGAAGGTTGATGCGGTGACGCGACGTTCTCTCGTTCTTCGAGGCTTCCTTGCAGGCGTGATGGTCTTCCTGCTGCCGGGCGTGCCTGCGCCGGCGCGCGCTCAGGAGGGCGGGGTGCCGGACGGCCCTGGACGCGTGGAGGGCGACGGTGGGGCGAGCGCGCGCGCGCCTGCTGTCGGCGCGGCGGTGGACGAGCGCTCGCCGTTTGGCGCGGGGGACGGGCGGATCGAGCCGCCGCAGCTCGTCGGGGGCGCCGAGGCCGAGGTCCCGCCGGAGGCTCGGGCGGCACGACAGGAGGGCAGGGTCGTGCTGAAGCTCCTGATCGATGCGGCGGGGCGCGTGGCCGAGGCCGAGGTCGTGGAGCCGATGGGCCGCGGCTTCGACGAGGCGGCCAGGGCCGCGGCGCTCCGGTTCCGCTTCACGCCGGCGCGCCGGGGCGGCACGCCGGTCGCTTCACGGATCCTCTACGCCTACGAGTTTCGTCCCCCCGAGGAGTCCCCGGCCGAGCCCTCTTCCTCGGCGGAGGGGGGCACCGGGGTCGCGGCCACGCGCACGGGAGGGCCCCGTCCCGCGCCGGCCGCGAGGCCCGGCCAGGCGAAGGACGCTGTGCCCGTCGAGGTGACCGTGCGCGGCGGTGCCATGGCCGAGCGCCTCCGGCAGTCCGCGCAGGCGATCAAGGTCATCGAGACCGGGCAGGCGAAGCAGAGGACCGCCGACATGGGTGAGGTGCTCGCCCGCACCGAGGGCGTCGGCGTGCGGCGCAGCGGCGGCCTCGGGTCCTCGACGCGCTTCTCGCTCAACGGCCTCTCGAACGACCAGATTCGCTTCTTTGTCGACGGCGTGCCGCTCGATTTCGCCGGGTTCCCGTTCGGCATCGCGAACGTGCCTGTCAATTTGATCGACCGCGTCGAGATCTACCGCGGCGTGGTCCCGGTGCGCCTCGGCGCTGACGCGCTGGGCGGCGCCGTCAACCTGGTCACCGACCAGGACGTGCGCGGCACCCACGGCGCCGCGTCCTACGAGGTCGGGTCCTTCGACACCCATCGGCTCGCCGCCACGGCGCGCCACCTGCACGAGCCGAGCGGCTTCCTTGCCCGCGTGAGCGGCTTCCTCGACTACGCGCGGAACGACTATCCCGTGACGGTCGACGTGCCGGACTCCGATTTCGTCGAGCACCCGGCCCGCGTCTACCGCTTCCATGATGCCTATCGGGCGGCGGGCGGAGGCGTCGAGCTCGGCTTCGTGAACCGGTCCTGGGCGCGGCGGCTGCTCCTGCGCGCCTTTCTCACGGCGTACGATAAGGAGCATCAGCACAAGCTCGGCGTCATGAAGGTGCCTTACGGCGAGGTCACGAACGGCGAGACCACGACGGGTGTGGCGCTCCGGTACGAGCAGCCGCTCGGCCGCGGCGTCGCCATCGAGGCGATCGGCGGTTACGCGTACGGGCGCGCCACCTTCCTCGATGTCAGCGAGTGCACCTACGACTGGTATGGTCACTGCAGCCCCGGCGGCAAGCCGGGCGAGGATGACACAAAGCCGCGGGACCAGGTGTTCTGGGAGCACAGCGGCTATGGACGGTTGAACCTCCGCTTTCGGCCCCACCCCGAGCACGCGCTGCAGCTCTCCGTCTCGCCGATGTTCGTCACGCGCACGGGAGACGAGCGCAGGCAGGCGAACCCCGAGGGCCGCGACCCGCTCACGGCCGATCGCGGGCTCGTCAACTGGGTTCACGGCGCCGAGCACCAGCTCAACCTGCTCGACGACCGCCTGGAGAACGTCCTCTTCGTGAAGCAGTATGTGCAGTTCTTGCGCCTGGAGGAGAGCGTCCAGGGGCTCGCCGACCGCTTCCGCCGGCGGGATCGCGACACCCATCGCCTCGGCGTCGGCGACGGCCTGCGCTACCGCTTCGGCGAGTGGCTCTATGCCAAGGCGTCCTACGAGTGGGCGAGGCGGCTCCCGCGCCCCGACGAGGTGTTCGGCGACGGGGCGCTGATCCGCGCCAAGCTCGATCTCTTGCCCGAGGCGAGCCACAACGCGAACATCGGTGTCACGTTCGACGCCCCCGACAGCGCGACGGGCGCGTGGCGGCTCGAGGCGAACGGCTATCTCCGCGCGGCCGAGGACCTCATCGTGCTGCTCGGCAACGGGAAGATCTCCCAGTACGACAACGTCTTTTCGGCGCGGGCGCTGGGGGTCGAGGCGTCCGCTCGCTGGACGTCGCCTGGCGAGCACGTCGTCCTCGACGGCAACGTCACGTACGATGACCTCCGCAACACGGCCGAGGAAGGGACCTTCGCCCGCTATGCGGGGCAGCGGATGCCGAACCGGCCGTGGCTCTTCGCCAACGGGTCGGCGCGCGTGCAGCTCCGCGAGGTCGCCGCGCCGCGCGACGAGCTCGCGCTCACCTGGGACACGCGTTACGTGCACGGGTACTTCCTCGGCTGGGAGCGCAACGGGCGGCGCGAGGACAAGGCGAGCGTTCCCTCGCAGCTCCTGCACTCGCTCGCGCTCACCTACGTCGCGCGCCTCGCGCCGCGAACCCTGAGCTTCACCGTCGAAGCCCACAACCTCACCGACGAGCCCGCCTTCGATTTCTACGGTGTCCAGCGGCCCGGACGGGCTTTCTTTTCCAAGGCCATGCTGGAGATGTGATGGATCGTCAGGAGAAGTGATGAGAGTCATCTGGAACAACACGCTGGCATCGAGGCGCGCGGGCACCACGCTCCTCGCGATCGGGCTGCTCGTCGTGGCGCTGGGCAACAGCGGCTGCGGGGACGACGAGCCGAACCCGAGCGGCAGCGGCGGCGGTGGTGGAGGAGAGCCGAACCCGAGCGGCGGCGGGGGCGCGGGCGGGCCAGCGTTCGTGGTGGGGACACGCGTCTGGGACGACACCTCGACGACGGCTTATTTCCACGTAGTCCCGTCGCTCGATCAAGGCACGGAGATCGACCTGTCCCAGGCGCTCGAGGTTCCGGGCTCGGCCAAGCTCTACGGGTTCGAGGACCTCGACTGGGTCGCCATCGGCGGCGGCGACGCGCCGACGATCTCGCGCTACACGCTCGACGAGCAAGGCGCGCTCGAGGGGGGAACGAGCGTCAGCCTGCGGCCCCTCGGCGTGCAGGATCTCTGGCCCACCCTGTACTTCGTCTCTCCGACGAAGGCGTACTATCCGGACCGCCACAACGAACAGCTCATCGTCTTGAACCCCACTGCGATGAAGATCGAGGGGACCATCGAGCTGCCGGAGACCGCGCGCCAGGGCTACCTGGCGCTGTACAGCTACGGGTCGATCCTGCGCGGGGACAGCCTCCTCTTCTCGGTCGGATGGTTCGACTGGGAGCAGAACGACACGATCCTCGAGGAGACGGGGCTCGTCGTGATCGACACGAAGACGGACACCCTCGTGCGGGTCGACGTCGACGAGCGTTGCGGCGGGATCACGCAGCCCGTCGAGACCGCCTCGGGGGACGCGTATTTCGTGAGCTCGGCGCTCGCGGGGGCGGCCCACCTGCTCGAGCGGCTGCCGACCGAGCCGTGCGCGCTGCGTGTGCAGGAGGACGCGGACGCCTTCGACCAGGACTACCTCATGGCCCTGGGCGAGCTGACCGACGGCGCGATCGCCGGCGAGCCCATCCCGGGCGGCGGCGACAGCATCTTCCTCCGGGTGTTCGACGAGAGCGCCGCCACGGTCGAAGCCGACAGCGTGACCTCGGATCTCACGAGCCAGCAGGTGTGGCAGTGGTGGCGCTGGGACACCGCCACGGGTGAAGCGGCTCGGATCGACGAGCTGAGCCCCATGACCTCGGACGTCCTCTGGTTCCAGGTCGATGGCCGGGTCTTCGGGACCGAGACGACGGACGACTACGCCGAGAGCACGCTCATCGAGCTCACGGCGGAGGGGGGCCCCAGGCGCGCCATGACGGTGCCGGGATTCCTGCACGGTGTATCGAAGGTACGGTAAAGGACGCGCGCTCACGCGAGACAGGAGACCCCGACATGGCCAAGAAGCTCTCCCGCCATGCCTTCACGACCTTCTGGGACGTGCACGCATGGGCCGGCGTGATCGGTGGGCTCTTGCTCTACGTCATGTTCCTGTCGGGGGGGATCACGCTCTTCCGGAGGCAGCTCGCGGTGTGGGAGGAGCCCCTGACCCAGCAGCGCTCGTCCGTCGAGCAGGTGGGGCTCCAGGCCACGCTCGAACAGGGGCTCGCCGCCGCTCCCGCCACGCCTGAGGAGCTCTGGCTCGATCTGCCGCAGGATGGACTGGGCGCCGCGCGGATCCTCTACCGCTCGCAGGGCGAGAGCGTCCTGTCGTGGATCCACGAGGGGCTCGTGCCCGAGCGCGAGCGGCTGTCCGACTTCCTCTACGACCTGCACTACCTCTGGCATCGAGCGACCGGCATGTGGCTGTTCTATGTGGCCGGTATCCTGTGCGTCGCGCTCCTGCTCGCGCTGGCGACCGGCGTGCTCATCCACCTGAAGGACATCGTCCGGCAGTTTCATCGGTTCCGGCCGGACAAGACGCGCCGTGTCCTGTGGTCGGACATGCACAAGGTGCTCGGCGTGATAGGGCTGCCGTTTCAGGTCCTGTACGCGTACACAGGCGCGTTCTTCATTTTCCTGGGGGTGCTCGTGCAGGTGTTCACGGGTCCCGTGTTCGGCGGGGACGCCGCGCGGGCGGACCGGGTGGCCTGGGGGGCGTCGTACGTGGACGAGCCGGCGCCAGGGGCGCCCGCGCGCGGCCTCACCCTGGACGAGCTCACGGCGCGCGCGCGCGCGGCGGAGCCCCGGTTCGTGCCCGAGAGGTACCGTATCCGGCATCACGGCCTCGATAGCGGGACGGTCGAACTCCGCGGGCCGGTCGAGGGGGTTCCGTTCGGGAGCGGCATCGTGCGCCTGCGGGCGACCGACGGCGCGGTCCTCTCCCTCGACATGCCGGGCGCCGAGGGCGCTCGCAGCGACGTGATTCGCTGGATCTACGGCCTTCACTACGCCGATTTCGGCGGCGTCGCCCTGCGCATCCTGTTCCTCGTGCTCTCCGTGGCGACGTGCGCCACGATCCTCACCGGCAACTGGATCTGGCTCGCGCGACGGGAGGCGCGACGCGAGAGCCTGGGCAACCGCCTCCTCGCGCGGCTCACCGTGGGCTTCGGCGCGGGGACCCTCGTCGCGATCGCGGCGCTCTTCCTGGCGAGCCGGGCGCTCCCGCTCGACTGGGCGGGCCGCATGGCGGCCGAGGAGCTCACGTTCCTCGCGGCGCTCGGGCTCTGCATCACGTGGGCGCTCGCCGCGCGCGACGGCGGGCGCCTCTGGTGGCGGCAGATCGGGCTCGCGGGGCTCCTGCTGCTGCCTGTCCCCGCGCTCGCGGCGCGCTGGTCGGGCGCGGGGCTCTTCGGCGCGGGGCCGAAGCTCGGGGCGGTCGTCGCGGTCGACGTCGCGCTCCTCCTGGTGGCTGCGGCGCTCTGCGCCTCGGCCTGGGCGCTTCGCCGGGCGGCCTCGCGGCGCGCGGCGCCCCGGCAGGCGACGCAGGACGAGCCGCGGGCGTCGCTGGCCCATGGCGGGGCGGGGCTCATGGCCAGGGGCCAGACGGCGTCCCATGGTTGAGATCGCGTCGCTGCTCGCGGCGTATCTCGCCTTCGCCTTGCTCCACGCGGCGCGGCCGGAGCGCGTTCCGTTCGGCATCGCGTCGCGGCTGCGCGGGAGGCGCGCATGGCGCATCGCGGCCCGCGTCCTGGCCGCCGTCTCCTTCTCGCTGTCGGTGGGGCTGTGGCGCCGGATCGAGGCCGGCCCCGCGGCGTACCTCGTCCCCTTTGCCGCGCTCCTCTGCGCCGCGAGCCTGTTCGTCCTGCTCGCGCCCCTGTGGCCGCGCGCCGCGTGGGGCCTTGCGCTCCTGTGCCCTCCCGCGGTCGCCGCGCTGTCGTTCGCAGGAGCGTGTCATGGCTAGCGACCGGCTCGCCCGGCGCGACGCCACCCTGCGCCAGCTGGCGGCGCTGGTCGGGACGCTCCCGGTCGCCATCCTGGCGAGCGCGTGCGTTGCGCGGTTTGCGCCGCTCCCCGGGGACACGCCGGGCGTCCTCGGCTTCGCGCTCGTTGTGCCGCTCTGGGTGACGGCGATGTGCGGTGCCTTCCTGGCGCGCAGCGCGACCCGGGCGTGGGGGGTCTGCGCGGCGCTCAGCGCCGTGCTGTTCGTCCTGACCTACGGCGTGCCGCAATGACCTTGACGGCGGGCGCAGCCGCCGGGCGGACGCCTGCTCCGCTCCGGCCGGTGGGTGGTCGGGCTCGGTCGAAAGGCGGGAAAATTGGTAAAAATACAAGTAATATCATGTAGTTGAGCTGCATGGCGAGCTCCCTGGGCAGGTGCGGCCCCCCTCCTCACCTGGCTGGCCCGAGGACCTCGGGTCGAGCCCGGCAGCTCGCCGTGCCGGGCCGCCGTCCCGTCCCCTGGAGGTATCGGTCGCCGCCGACGCTTCCCAGCACGATCTTCTGTGCACGGCGACAGGCTCTTTGGTATGTTGCCGCTCCCTCGACGGCCCGCGCCGAGCGTCTGTCGAGTCAACGTTCTTTTTACTGTCGAAGCTTCGAGGTCCGCACTGGGCCCTGCGCTGAGCGCTGGCCGGGCGGATCCTCCTGGAGACCAGGAGAGGTGGCCGAGTGGCTGAAGGCACACGCTTGCTAAGCGTGCGATCGGGAAACTGATCCGCGGGTTCGAATCCCGCCCTCTCCGCCGCGATCCCGCTCAGCGCTACGCCCGTTGTGAGGCGGCCTGAGCTTCGCGTGCGGACGACTCACCGGCGGCGGATGCCGCCGCGCTGGACGCGCCGCGCCGAGGCGAGCAGCGCGCCGGAGCATCGCAGGCGGAAGGCCGGCGCGGGCGACGCGCGCCGCGGGGCCTCGTCAGGGCGCGCCGCGCGGTGGCGTGTCCGGATGTGTTGCGCGCGTCGTCCAGATGCGCCGCGCGCGCGTGGCCCCGCCGCCGGCGCTCGCCTCAGGCGGCCCGGGTCCTCAGCACGCGCGACTGCAGGAACTGGTAGATCGTCTTGATCGCGTCGAACGAGCCGACCGCGCTCTCCTTGATCACCTCGTTCACCGTGCGTGAGCCGTTGACCGCCCCGAGCACGAGCTCCTCGGTGCGCGTCAGCTTGCCCGAGCCGACGCCGTCGAGCGCGACCTGGTCCACGACCACCACCTGGTCGAAGTTGATCGTCCCCTCCATGAGCCGCCACTCGTCGACGCGCCGGAACCCCTCGAGCACCAGCGCGGACACGGCGAGGCCGAGGCGCGCCTGCTCGACCTCGGGGCGGAACGGCTCGCGCGTGAACGAGAAGCGCCCGTAGGGCCAGCGCAGCACCTCGTAGATCAGCTCGCTCGACTGGCGCTCCAGCACGGCGATGAGATCGTCGTTCGTCGCGACGTCCGCCTCGACGAGCACCTGGCCGAGCAGCGTCTGCGGCATCTTCACGCGGAGCAGCGCCTCGAGCCGCTCCCGCGTCACGAGCCCGCGCTCGATGAAGTAGCGCCCGAGCTTGAACTCGTCCGACGAGTTGCGCGCCTGCACGAGATCGATGAGCCCCTGGCGGATGGAGATCGTGACCGACGCGCGATTCGTTGCCACCCGGAGCACGCCCGTCTGCCGCTGCATCTGGAGCAGCTGGAGGATCTCGGCGAGCGGGATCGCCGAGACGTCGCCGCTCATCACCTCCTTCGCCTCCGGGGGCGTGTCGAGGTCGCGGAGCGTCAGGGTCAGCCTGGAGACCACCTCGTTCGTCATCACGCGGGCGACCGCCTGCATCACGGCCGCCTCGTTCGTCCGCGACTCGGGCGCCAGGCTCATGATCGCCGGCGTCATCACCGTCGCCAGCTGCTGCGCGAGGTCGACCCCGGTGCGCTGGCGCATGTTCCGGGCGAGGAGGCTCGGCCGCACGCTCTCGGCGATCATGTCCTCGTCGGGCATCTTCGCGCCCTCGGGCACGGGCCGCGCGCGCCCCTCCGCCGTCTTCGCGAGCGCACCCTCGATCACCGCGACCAGCGCGCGCGCGTCGAACGGCTTGGTGATCGCGTCGACGGCGCCGGTCTGCTGGACGAACTGCCCCCGGATCTTGTCGCCCTTGGCGCTCATCAGGACGACGGGGACCGTGCGGTGCAGCGGGTTCGACCGCAGCTCCCGGCAGAAGGCGTAGCCGTTCATCCTCGGCATCACGAAATCGAGGAGGACGAGGTCGTATTTCGGCCCCTTCTTGATGAGCTCGATCCCCGCGAGCCCGTCGCGCGCCACGGTCGGGTCGAACCCATGGCGGGCCAGGATGGCGCTGACGACCTTCAGGATGGTCGGGCTGTCATCTACAACGAGGACGCGCGCCGGGGAGGCCATGGTGAAGGATCAGGCCCTACCCTACCAGAAGTGCGCGGCCTGCAAACATAAAGGCCAGGGGGCGCGGCGGCGCGGGGCGCGCGGCGAGGCAGAGCACAGTGAGCGCGTCGACGGCGGCGCGCCGGAGCGCCGCCGTCGACGCACCGGATCGCGCTCGCGTCCCCCGGCCCGGCATCAGGCGCCGGCGCTGCCGGTGCCCGTCGCGCCCGGCCGGGTGTCCGCGGGCGCGACCGCCTTCACGTGCAGCTCGGCGAGCTGCGCGGCGTCGACGAGCACGGGCGCGCCGGTCATCTGGTCGGTGCCCTGGTTTGTCTTCGGGAACGGGATCACGTCCCGCAGCGTCGGCGCGCCGCTGAGCAGCATCGCGAGCCGATCCATGCCGAGCGCGATGCCGCCGTGCGGCGGCGCGCCGCTGCGGAGCGCGTCCAGGAGGAACCCGAACTTGTCGCGCGCGTCGCGCTCGTCGATGCCCAGCGTCTGGAAGACGCGCGCCTGCACGTCGGGGTCGTGCAGCCGGATCGAGCCGCCGCCGACCTCGAACCCGTTCAGCACGAGATCGTAACGATAGCACTCGACCCGCGCCGGATCGCTCTCGAGCAGCGCCACGTGCTCGTCGATGGGCCGCGTGAACGCGTGGTGCGCGGCGGACCAGCGCCCCGTGTCCTCGTCGTAATCGAACAGGGGTGGGTTCGTCACCCAGAGGAACCGCCACTGGTCGCCATGCCCGTACTCCGGGATGAGCCCGATCTTCTTGGCGACGTCGACGCGGAGCTTCGCCATCACGGTGTGCACCACCGCGGCGTTGCCGAACTGGAAGCAGAGGATGTCGCCCGGCTTGGCGCCGAGCGCCGCGTTCAGCTTCTGCCGGAGCTCCGGCGTGATCGACTTCGAGAGGGGAGACTGCGTCCAGGAGCCGTCCTCGGCGAGCTTGGCGCGCGCGAGCCCCCGGAAGCCCTTCACGTCGCGGAGCCCGCGCTCGAGCTCCTCGGTCTGCTGCCGGGACAGGTTGGCGCTCGCCGGGATGACGAGCCCCTTCACGATCTCGGCCGGCAGGTCGCGCCGCAGCTTGCCCGACCGGAACTTCTCGGCCAGCTCCACCCAGAAGGGCACGCCGCCGCCGCCGTGCTCGATGATGAGCTCGGTGAGGTCGGTGTGCTCGATCCCGAAGCGGAGGTCGGGCTTGTCGTTGCCGAAGCGCGCCATCGACTCGGCGTACGGCATCTGCGGGAAGCGGCCCGTCGGGTAGAGCTCGGCGAGGTCCTTGCCGAGGGCGGTCTTGAACACCGCGAAGACGAGCCCCTCCATCAGGCGGAAGACGTCGTCCTGGTTCACGAACGACAGCTCGACGTCGATCTGGGTGAACTCCGGCTGCCGGTCGATGCGCAGGTCCTCGTCCCGGAAGCACTTCACGATCTGGAAGTAGCGGTCGAAGCCCGCGACCATGAAGAGCTGCTTGTAGAGCTGCGGGCTCTCGGCGAGCGCGTAGAACTTGCCGGCCGAGATCCGCGAGGGGACGAGGAAGTTGCGCGCCCCGCCCGGCGTGTACTTCACGAGGAAGGGCGTCTCGAGCTCGAGGCAGCCCTGGTCCGACAGGTAGTTCCGCGTCGTCCGGTTGACCTCGTGGCGCATCCGCAGCGCCCGCTGGAGCGGGGCCCGGCGGAGGTCGAGGTACCGGTGCTGGAGCCGGATCTCCTCGTCGGTTCGGATGTCGTCCTCGATCGAGAAGGGAGGGTTGTCGGCGCGGTTGAAGGCCACGGCCTCGGCCACGCGCACCTCGACATCGCCGGTCGCGAGCTTCGGGTTCACGTTCTGCTCGCCCCGGTGGACGACGACGCCGCGCACGCCGATGACCCACTCGCGGCGCACCGTCTCGGCCAGCTTCAGCGACGCGGCGAGCTGCTCCGGCGTCGAGTAGGGCTCGCCCGACCCCTCGAGCGCCGGCGCGCGCTTCACCGACCCCGCGTCGTAGCCGGCGTCGAAGACGACCTGCGTGATCCCTTCGCGATCGCGCAGGTCGATGAACACGCAGCCGCCGAAATCGCGGCGGTGCGCCACCCAGCCGAAGAGGATGACCTCCTTGCCGATGTCCGCCGTGCGCAGATCGCCGCAGCGGTGCGTCCTCTTGAGCTCATCGATGAAACGGGACACGAGCCGACCTCCGAGTTTCCGTGGGAAGCGGCGACTCTAGCCCAGGTCGACGTTGCCCGCCTCTCCGTATGATCGCGCGTCGGCGACGCGCGGGATCGGCCCCGCGCGCCGCCGACGCGGCGCGGCCGGGCCGCGCGCCGGAACTTGGCCCGCGCGCGGCCGATCTGGCATGGCCGCCCGGTGAGCTCCGAGGAGAAACGCTGCTGGCTCGAACGGTCGCTCGCCTTCGTGTCGGCCGCGCTGCCCTTCGGGCTCTCGCTGGCCCGCGCCGCGTCTTCGGGGCAGTGGCGTGAAGATCTCACGGCCGTCCGGGACCTCGGCCTCGTCGCGGTCGGGGTGGGCGGCGGCCTCTCGACGGCGCTCTCGCAGGCGCTGAGCCTGCTCCCGCTGGGGCCTCGCACCTTCCGCACCGCCCTCGGGTCGGCGCTCGCGCTCGCGCTCGCGTCGCGCCTGCTCTACGAGATGGTCCGCCGGCTCCTCCTGGAGTCCGCGCGGCCAGCGCCCCTCCCGGGGCTCGCGCTCCTCCGCAAGCTCCGCGGCGGCGCGGCCGACGCGACCCCCGCCGCGGCGCGATCGGCTCCGGGCGCGCCCGGCGGCGCCGTGAGCCCGCGGCTCGCCTCCGTGCTGTCGGCGATCGCCGTCCTCACGGCGGCGCTGTCGCCCACCTGGCAGCGGGAGGCGACGGTCGGCGGCGGCGCCATGCTCGCCACCTGCTGCGCGCTCGTGACGCTCGCGCTCGCGTCGAACTGCGCCGAGCAGGCCCGGCACGCGGGGCGCGCGTGGATCGGGCTCGGCGCGCTCCTCGGGGCCACCTTCGCCGAGAGCCCGCCCGCGGGCCTCGCCGCGCTGGCGGCGTCGTACGCGATGTTCCTCGCCCGCCGTGGCCTCGGCGGCCCGTCCCCCGCGGCGCAGGCCGCCGGCGGCCCGCCGCGGCGCATGCTGGGCGCCGCCGCCGGCGCGGGGGTGCTCACGGCCGCGCTCCTGCTCGCGCCGCTCGTGCTCCGGCCGCTCGCGCCGCGCGCCTGGACCGACATCGGCCGCGCGCTCACGACCGGGAGCCTCGCTGCCCTCGACGTCGCGAGCGCGCGCACCACGGCGCTCGCCGCGTGGAGCCGCGAGATCGGCGTCGTCTCCCTGCTCATCGCCGCGGCCGGGCTCGCGCTCTCGCTCCTGCGCCCGCGCGCGCGGTGGCTCGTCGCGCCGTTCCTGGTGCTGCTCGCGCTCGACACCCTCCTGCCCGCGCGCGCGGCCGGCGTGCTCTCCGCGGATCCGCTCACCCCGCTGCGCTCGCTCGCGGTCGCGGCGATCGCCGTCGGCTCGGCGCTCGGCGCGCACGCGGCGGTCCGGGCGCTGCTCGACACGCGCGTGCCGTTCTCGCGGAGCGGCGCCGTGCTGCTCGTCGTCTTCCAGCTGACGCTCGTCGCGCTGACGAGCGAGGAGGCCGGCTTCGCCGCCGACCGGAGCGAGCAGACGGCCGCCGAGGTCTGGACCGACGAGGCGTACGGGAGCCTCGATCCCAGCTCCGCGATCCTCGTGCGATCGCCGGCGATCGCATGGCGGGTCTGGGCGGCGCGGATCACGCGCGGCGAGCGGCCGGACGTCCTCGTGGTCCCGATCCCGCTGCTCGATCGCGGCCAGGTCGCGGCGAGCCTGCTCGCCGACGAGCGCAGGCTCGCGCCGCTCCTGCGCGACTTCGCGCTCGCGGGCGAGCCCAGCGAGTTCGCGCTCTCGACGCTGGCCGACGTCCGGCCCCTCTACGTGGAGCTCGATCCGCGCTGGTCGAAGAGGCTCCTCGGCCACCTGAACGTCGCCGGGATCTGGCTCGAGTACGCCCCGCAGCCGCTCGGCGCCTCGGATCGCAAGCTGGCGACCGCGCAGTCGATCGTGCCGATCCGGCGGGTGCTGGAGTCGCTCTCGGTCGCCGCGGTGCCGGACACGTCGACGGCGGCCGTCCTCGCGTCCACGATGCGGGGCCAGTCGAACGTCGTCAGCCTGCTGGGCGAGCGCGTCGTGGCGCAGTCGTTCATGGATCGGCTGCGCGAGCTCGCCCCCGGGGACCCGTTCGTCTCCGGCGGTCCGAGCCGCCGCGCCGTCACCGGCATCCGCCAGGCGTTCATCGCGAAGCGCCCCGTGCGGCGCCGCTGAGAGCAGGCGTCCCGGCCGCGATCAGGGCGACGCGTGGAGCCCGCTCGCCGAGAGCGCGCGGCGATCGGCCAGGCGCAGCGCCTTGACCCGCTGCTCGAAGTCGCGGCTGTCGTCCTCGGTGAGCTTCGCCCCGCCGAAGCGGGCGTGCAGGTAGACCTGCGTGAGCAGCAGGATCTCGCGCGCCAGCGGGTGGTCCGTGAGCTCCAGCGCCTCGGCGTGGCGCAGCGGCGGCATGCTGGGCGGGCGCGGCACGCCCTGCGCGAGCATGGCGGCCTCCAGGCTCTCGTAGAGCGCGATCGCCAGGATCGCGCTCGGGGTCCGCCCCCCGTCCCCGCGCGACTCCTCGCGCCCGCGGCGCCCGCGGCGGAAGCGCCAGTAGAGCAGGCCGCCGCCCAGCGCGAGCGCGACGGCGGCGACGGCGAGGAGCCGCGGGCGCGACAGCGCGACGTCGCCGCTCGAGCCGGACCTCCGGTAGCGCGACGTGAGCGTCTGGAGCAGGCTCACCTGCTGGTTCAGGTCGTAGCCGACGATGTGCCTGTCCCAGCGCTGGCTCGTCGCCTCGATGAAGTCGCGGAGGTACGCCCAGACCCCGACAAGCTCGCTCTTCGGCGCCGCGTCGGCCGGCGGGGTCGGGTCGAACGTCTGCCACCCCTCGCCGTCGAGGTACACCTCGACCCACGAGTGCGCGTCACCCTGGCGCACCGCATAGAACCGGCCGAAGCGGTTGTAGGTGCCGCCGACGAAGCCGGTCACGTTGCGCGTCGGCACATCCACCGCGCGCAGCAGGATCGCCATCGCCGTCGAGTAGAACTCGCAGTGCCCGCGCTTCGACTCGAACAGGAAGTGATCGAGCGGATGCGGGTCCGCCCCTGACGGCGACGCGAGGTCGTACCGGTACTCCGTGCGCAGGCGCTCCTGGATCGCCCGCGCCTGGTCGGCCGGACGCTCGATTCCCTGCGTCCATTGCTGGGCGAGCTCGACGACGCGCGGCGGCAGATCCTTGGGGAGCTCCAGGTAACGCCGTCGCTCGCCCCCCGGGAGGCGCTGGAACGTCGGCGACCGCTTTCGCGACAGGAAGACGTCGTAGACGAGCCCACGGTCGTCCAGGGGCTGGTACCTGAACTCGCCCTCGGGCCCGCGGTGGGCCAGCGCGCTCACGTCGACCCCGAGCTGCCCGCGGTTCTTGAACCGGAGCCCCGTCGCGTTCGGCGGGAGGAAGATCACGGGTGGATCGATCGGCTCCAGATCGATGCGCATCACCGGATCGACCGTCGGGTCCGGGTACCGCTCGAGCGGCACGAGCCCCCCGTCGCTCTCGGTCGGGCGCTTGAACGTCTCGCTCTGGGTCCAGGTGCGGCCGTCGTACGCGTCGAGCGCGGTGCCGCGCAGGTGCATGGTGAGGCGCGGCGGCGGCGGCTCCGGGAGCTCGGGGATCTCGACCCGCATGGCCAGCTTGGGATCGCTGCGCAGCACGCCGACCGCGCCCAGGTCGACCTTGCCCGAGAAGCCGATCATCCGCCCCGTGTGGCCGCGGTTCAGCAGGAGCAGCGAGAGGCCGACGCGCGGGAAGATGACGAACAGGAGCGCGGTGAAGACGAAGATCGGGATCGAGAGCAGGCAGGTGACGGCCAGGAACGAGCGCCCGACGACCCGCCTGGAGCGCAGGATGCGCGGCACGTCCACGGGCAGCCCGGTCCGGTCGCGCGCCCCCTGCCGGTAGTTGCCCTCGACCTCGCGCCGCAGGTGGCTGAGCACGAGCGCGCCGGGGGCGACGACGAGCACGCCGATGAAGCACAGCCCGTAGCCGAGGCCGCCGCCGAGGACGGTCCCGGCGATGAGGTGCAGGAGCGCGAGCACGATGACCTGCTGGTCGTGCGCCGCCCCCTTGCGCGTCGCGAGCCGGATGATCTGCAGCGCCGCGGCGAACTCCACGAGCACGTCGAGCACGCTCGCGTCGGTGGCCACGATGCGGACCACCTGGACGGCGATGACGACCAGGAGGACGCCCGTGTCGAGGTGGCGGAGCGCCGGGTGCCGCTGCCACGACTCGCGCACGACGAGCGCGAGCGCGAGGCCGATGAGGATGGCCCAGCTCACATAGCGGTTGAACTGCCCGCTCGCGACGAGGGCGATGACGCCGAGCGCCGCGAGCGCGTCGGTCATGACCCGGTGCACCAACCCGAATCTCATGGGGCGCTCCTCGGCGTGCCGGCGCGGCGCTCGCCGCTGGTGGGGCCCGGGCTGGAGGCCTGCCGCAGGGATGTCCGGGCGGCGCGCTCGGCGCTGAGCTCCGACACCCGCGCCTCGTCCACCGCGTCGAGCAGCGCCAGGAACCTGAGGATCCCGTCGGAGCCGAGGTTGCGGTCACCGCGCACCCGCTCGCCCAGCGTCGTCGCGACGACCACGGCGTCGCCGCGCTTGATGTGGGCGACGGCGCGCGAGGCCGCCTCGCGGATCCTGCGCTCGAAGGCCTGCGCGAACCCGTCGCCTTCCCCGGTCGGGCGCACCGTGTCGATGACGATCTGCACGTCGGGCCGCGTCTCCCGGGCCCGCTCGCGCAGCACCAGCTGGTCGCGCATCGTGCTCTTTTTCCAGTAGATATCGCGCGGATCGTCCCCGTCGCGCATCGGCCGCAGCCCGAAGGTCTCGTCGCCGCCCCCGCGCCCGCTGAGGCTCGCGCCGCCCTCGCGCCGCCCCGCGTCCTCGACCGGGAGCCGCACCGGATCGACGGCGGGATAGATGATGAGATCCCCCTCGGCCTCGACCTCGCGCGACTTCTCGAACAGCCCGAAGGGAAAGCGGGTCGCGATGCGGAACCCGGTGTGCCGGTCGCGGCCGCGCTTCGCCGGCGTCCGCCGGTAGGCGGCCACCTGCGCGCTGGACGGGCTGATCTTCAGGAAGAAGCAGCGCTTATCGGCCGGCTGACCGGCGCGCAGGTCCTCGACCTCGATCGCGTACGACGGCACGCGCTTCTTGTGGTTGTAGACCTCGATCTCGACGAGGTGCGCCCGGCCTACCTGCGCGCGGGCCGGGAGCCGCCGGGTGACGGTGAGGTGTCGGAGCGACAGGTCGCTCATCACGCCGGAGACGACGATCAGCGACAGCAGCATCCCGAGCAGCAGGTAGAGGAGGTTGTTGCCCGTGTTGATCGCCGCGAAGCCGACGCCCAGCGTGATCCCGAGGTAGTACTTCCCCTCCCGGGTGAACTTGAGCTTCCGGGGCGGCCGCAGGGCGAACAGGACCTTCGCCCACGACGACGCCGCCTCCTCGCGCGAGGGCCGCAGCGGGCGCTGCTCGAGCAGGGGCCGCTCGCGCCTCGGCCGGCTCGGCCGGACGGCGCTGCGCACCGCGGCGTCGGCACGGTCGGCGCCGCGGGAGCTGCCGCTGAGAGATCCCCGCTCCCGGTCTTCTGCGCCCATCGCCCCCCTCAGAGCGGGACCGGCACCCGCGCCACAAGGTCGCGCACCGCCGCCTCGCACTCGTCGCGGGTCGGCATGTAGCCCTCCGCGTGAGCCGAGAGCCGGACCCGGTGCGCCAGTACGGCGACCGCGAGGTCATGGATGTCGTCCGCAATACAGTACGAGCGCCCGCAGAGGACGGCGCGCCCCCGGGCCGCGCGGGCCAGGTTCATGCCGGCGCGCGGCGACGCGCCCAGCGAGAGGGTCGGGCTCGATCGCGTGGCCGCGAGTATCGCCTGCAGGTAGGTCGCGAGCGACGAGTCGAGCTCGACGCGATCGACCTCGCGCTGCAGCACCACGAGCTGGGCGGGATCGATGATCTGCGGCACGTTCCGCGCGCGATCGGGCTCGCCGCCCTGGAGGAGCAGCCGCATCTCGACCTGCGGCGGCGGGTACCCGATCCGGATCCGCACCATGAACCGGTCGAGCTGCGACTCCGGCAGCGGAAAGGTGCCGGCGAAATCCTGCGGGTTCTGGGTCGCGAGCACGAAGAACGGATCCGGCAGCGGCGTCGCCGTCCCCTCGATGGACACCTGCCCCTCGTTCATCGCCTCGAGCAGCGCCGACTGGGTCCGCGGGCTCGCCCGGTTGATCTCGTCTGCGAGCAGGACGTTCGCGAAGATCGGCCCCTGGCGGAAGACGAACTGCCCGATCCGCTGATCGAAGACGCTCACCCCGAGGACGTCGCTCGGCAGGAGATCGCTGGTGAACTGGACGCGACGGAGCTCGCCCCCCACGGCCTTCGCCAGCGCGCGTGCCAGCGTCGTCTTGCCCACGCCGGGCACGTCCTCGATGAGGACATGGCCCCGGGCGAGCAGCGCGATGAGCGCCAGCTCGACCGCCTCTGGCTTCCCTTCGAGGGCCTGCTCGACGGCAGAGCGAAGCTTCAGAAGAATAGGCGAAGCTTCACGCGCGACCGAGAGCGCTGATGTCATCACGGGCGATGGTAGCACGAGGTTACGGCCAGCCTGCGCGGATGCGCATTTTGCGTTCCACGGCGTTCCACGAGCCGGCGTGGCCGGTGCGAACTCGGATTCGCCGACGCGCGTCGCCGGCCCGCGGGGCCCGGTGCGCTGCGCCACGTTCGCTGCGGGTTCGTCGCCTGAGCCAGGGGGCAGGGCCTGTCGCCGCCGCTCGGTTCCGAGCGTCCACGTTCCTGCTCTTTTGCCTGCCGCGGAATGGCCGGGACCGGTGCTCCCGGGTATGCTCCGGCCGCCGTGACCGCCTCGGGTCCCCTTTTTCGCCACAGTGCCCCGGCCTTCCCTGCGCAAGAGACGCCGGGCGCCGATGCTCGCCCGGACGCCGGAGCGCTGGACCAACAGGCGCCGGCTGAGCAGGGCGCCTCACCCGCCGCGATGAGCTCCGTCCCCGCCGGCAAGCCCACATCGTCGCCTCCACGGAGCGGCGTGCCGAGCTCTCGTCCGGGGGGGCCGAGCTCCCGTCCGCCGGAGAGCGGGCCCCCTTCGGGCAGCCTGATCGCGCAGCCGCCCCTCCTGCCCGACTCGCCGAAGGGGACGCTGCTCTGGCGGGTGCGCGGGATGATCCGGGCGATGCGCCCGCACCAGTGGGTGAAGAACCTCTTCGTCCTCGCCCCGGTGGTGTTCGCCAAGCACCTGACCCACCCCTCGATCATCACGAGCGCGATCGGGGCGTTCGCGATCTTCTGCCTGCTCGCCGGCGCCGTCTACATCCTGAACGACATCGTCGACGCCGAGGCCGACCGGGTCCACCCGGTCAAGCGTTTCCGGCCGATCGCCTCGGGGCGCGTGCCGATCCCGGTCGCCAAGGCGATGGCGGTCGGCCTCGCGGTCATCGCGCTCGGGGCCAGCTTGCTCGGCCCGCCGCTCTTCGCGCTTGTCGCCGCCAGCTACTACGTCCTCAACGTCGCCTACTCGTTCCGGCTCAAGAAGGTCGCGTACCTCGACGTCGGCTGCATCGCGGTCTTCTTCGTGCTGCGCGTGCTCGCCGGCGGCTTCGCGACGAGGACGCCGCTCTCCGGCTTCATGATCGCCTGCACCGCCCTGCTCGCGCTCTTCCTCGGCTTCGGCAAGCGCCGCCACGAGCTCGCTTCCGTCAACGCCTCGAAGCAGCGCGCGGCGCTGGACGCCTACACGCCCGGCGCCCTGACGGCGGCGCTCGCCGTGACCGGCGTCGCCACCATCGCCACCTACCTCGCGTACACGCTCGATCACGACACGCAGCGCTTCTTCCAGAACCCGTACCTCTGGCTGACGACGATCCACCCGCTCTTCGGGGTGATCCGGTTCCTCCAGCTCGTGGCCGGCAGCGGCAAGGCCGAGAGCCCCACCCAGGAGATCCTCCGGGACACCCCCTTCGTGCTGAACCTCGTCATGTGGTCCGCCGAGGTGCTTGTGATCGTGTATCGGCTGAGGCCGTCCTGATGCTCGGCGCCGGGCCGGAGCCCGCCCGGCCGGGGGCGGCCCCGCCCGGCGACAAGCCCACGGCGAAGAGCGATGCGCTGACCGACCTCGCGCTGACGATGCCGATCTTCGTCCTCTACCACCTCGGCGTCGCCTTCCTCCCCATCCGCAACGCGGCGGATCCGGTCACCGCCGAGCTCCGCGCGCTCGCCAAGCACAGCCTCCCGCTCTACGCGGGCCTCACGGTCGCCGTCGGCGCCGTGTTCGTCATCGTCCTCTCCGTCCTCGGCCGCGGCCACGCCCTCCAGACGAGGCGCTTCGCGCTGCTCGCCGTCGAGGGCGCGCTCTACGCCATCCTGATGCGCTTCGCCGGCTCGTACGTCGTCGGCTCCCTCCGGCTCGGCCCGCCCGTGGCTTCCAACGACATCTTCATCGGGGTCGTGATGTCGCTCGGCGCCGGCTTTTATGAGGAGATCGCCTTCCGGGCAGGCCTCTACGGGCTGGGCGCGCTCGCGATCAAGCTCCTCTTCGGCAGAGGGGTCCAGGGGGTGGTGCTGCTGGTCGGGTGGGCGGTCGTGGCCGCCGCCGTCTTCTCCGGCTGGCACTACGTCGGCTCGATGGGCGATCCCTGGAACCTCCCCTCGTTCGTGTTCCGCATGGTGTGCGGGCTCGTGCTCACGGGGATCTACGTCTTCCGCGGCTTCGCGCCGGCCGTCTGGACCCACGCGCTCTACGACGTCTGGGTCCTCGTGCTCCGCTGAGCCCGGGGCCGCGTCCGTGCGGGCGGGGCCGCGTGCCGTATTGCCGGGCCGTTCTGGCCGTGCTTTGGAAAATCGGTGTCCCTCGCACAGCAGATCTCCTCTCTTCCTGCGCCTCTCCTGAAGCGCTTGCATGACCGAGGCTTCGACGGGTCCCGCCTGGTGCGGTGGGCGGCGACCCTCGGCGTGGAGCGGGACGCCCGCAACCGGCTGCCCGGCCGCGTCGAGCCGCCGGCCCCGGGCGACCTCTCGTCGGCGCCGGCCGAGGGGACGGCCGAGCACGGGCGCCTGCGCGAGCGCGGGCTCGCTGCGCTCTCGGCGGGCGAGGTGGCCCTCTGCGTCCTCGCCGGCGGGATGGCGACCCGGATGGGCGGCGTGGTCAAGGCGCTCGTGGAGGCGCTCCCCGGCCGGACGTTCCTCGACCTCCGGCTGGGCGAGAACGCGCACCTCGAGCGGCTGGCGAACCGCCTCGGCGCCCACGTGCCGCTCTGGCTCATGACGAGCGAGGCCACCGAGCAGCCGATCCGCGACGCCCTCGGCCCGCGCCTCGACGGCGCGCGGTGCGCCACCTTCGAGCAGGACGTCTCGCTCCGCCTGACGCCCGAGGGCGCGCTGTTCCTCGACGAGCAGCGCGAGCCGAGCGTCTACGCCACCGGCCACGGCGATCTGCCGGACGCGCTCCGCCGGAGCGGCCTGCTCGCCCGCTTCCTCGAGCGCGGCGGCAAGACGGTCTGGATCGCCAACCTCGACAACCTCGGCGCGACCGTCGACCCGGCCCTCCTCGGGTGGCACCTCGCCCACGGCGAGCCGCTCACGGTCGAGGTCGTCGACAAGGTCGGCGCGGACCGGGGCGGCGGGCCCGTCCGGTGGAACGGAAAGCGCATCATCACCGAGGAGTTCCGCCTCCCCCGCGGCTTCGATCCGGACGTCGTGCGGGTCTTCAACACGAACACGTTCATCGCCAGCGCCGCGGCGCTCGACGCGCTCGCGATGGAGTGGACGTACGTCGAGGTCGAGAAGAAGATCGGGGAGCGGAAGGCGATCCAGTTCGAGCGGCTCCTCGGCGAGGTCACGGCGGCGCTCGAGCCCCGGTTCTTGCGCGTGCCGCGCGAGGGGCTCGCCTCGCGCTTCCTCCCGGTCAAGGACGTCCCGGAGCTCGAGCGGCGTCGCCCGGAGATCGAGGCGATCGCCAGGGCGCGGGGGTTGCTCGGCTGAAGCCCTCCGGGCGCCTGCGTGCCACGCCATGCGTCATCGGCTCGCCGGGGGGACCTTCCCCCGGACCGCCGCGGTCCGCGCGGGCCCCGGCGTGAGGTCGGCGCATGCGGCGGACGCGCAGCGCGATCGGGGCGCGGCTGCATCGCGATCGGCGGTCGTTTGGCGCTATGCTTTGCGCCTCCACGCATGCGGCTACCTCCCTTTCCGAAGCTCGCGCTCAGGCTGGTCCGGACGATCCCCTCGCTGGACGGCCCTGGTTTCCTCAACGTGCGACGCCAGGTGTTCCGCGTCGAGTTCCCGGACGGCTCGCTGAGCGACCCGTTCACCTACGACAGCGTCGATCGCGAGCGCCTCGATGCGGTGGTGATCGCCCCGCATTACCGCGACGCGGACGGGCGCCGCCATGTCTATCTCCGCTCGGCGCTCCGGCCACCGGCCGCGACCCGTTCGCCCGAGGTGTGCCCGTTCCCGGAGGCGCCGACGCTCGGCGCGCTCTGGGAGCTGCCCGCCGGGCTCGTCGAGCTCGACGAGCGGAGCCCCGAGGGCCTGAAGCGCTCGGCCGCGCGCGAGCTGCTCGAAGAGGTGGGCTTCGACGTGCCCCCGTCGGAGCTCCAGCCGCTCGGTCCATCGTCGTTCCCGGCGCCGGGCATGGTGGGCGAGCGGCACTTCTACTTTCACGTCGAGGTCGATCCTGCGCGCCAGGGCGCGCCCCTCGAGGACGGCTCCCCGCTCGAGCGGTTCGCCGCCATCGTGGCCGTCCCGCTCGACGCGGCGATCGAGCTCACCCGGCGCGGCGTGATCGAGGACGCGAAGACGGAAGTGGCGCTCCGGCGCCTCGCGGAGCTCTGATGCCGGAACAACCTCTCGCGCCCGCGCAGCGGCGTCCCCCCCGCGTCGCGCTCGTCGTGAAGCGCTCTGCCTGGAGGATCTACCGCGAGGAGCGGAAGGACCCGCGCATCACGCGGCTCATCGAGGCCGGCGACGCCGCCGTCGGGCGCCTCAAGGCGTCGCACGAGGCGCACGAGCAGACGGTGCGCGAGGTCAAGGCGGCGCTCGACGATCTCGGCGTCCACATCGAGGTCCTCGCCGGCGCGGGGCAGTCCTTCGAGGCGGGCGAGCTCGACCTCGTGATCACGGTCGGCGGCGACGGGACGCTCCTCAGCGCGTCCCACAACGTCGGCGACGTGCCGATCCTCGGCATCAACAGCGCGCCGGGCCACTCGGTCGGCTTCTTCTGCGGCGCGACGAGCGGCGACGCGGCGGACGCCATCGCGAAGGCGCTGCGCGGCTCGCTCCGCAGGGCCGTGCTCGCCCGCATGCAGGTCACGGTGAACGACAAGCTCGCCACGGCGCGCGTCCTGAACGACGCGCTCTTCTGTCACAGCTCCCCCGCGGCCACGTCGCGCTACGTGATCCGGCTCGGCAAGGCGGAGGAGGAGCAGAAGTCGAGCGGCTTCTGGATCGGCCCCGCAGCCGGCTCCACGGCCGCGCAGCGCTCCGCCGGCGGGCGCGTCCTGCCGCTCACCTCGAAGTGCCTCCAGCTCGTCGTGCGCGAGCCCTACACCCCCCACGGCGAGGCGTACCGCTTCCGCCACGCGCTGATCCAGCCGGGCTCCTCGCTCGTCGTGCGGAGCAAGACGCACGACGCGAAGCTCTTCTTCGACGGGCCGATCCACTCGGTGAACGTCGGCTTCGGCGACGTCATGGAGTTCGCCCAGGCGCCGCAGTCGCTGACGATCCTCGGGCTCTCCACCAAGCGGAAGTGGGGCGCGGGCTCGGCGGTGAGCCGCCGCTAGGCGCGTGACGCGCCGCGGGCAGGCCCGGTATCGGCGGGTCGGCGCGGCGCGGCGCGAGCGCGCGCGCGGGGCGGCGTGGGGTGGAGGAGGGCTATCGGCCGAGGGCGCTCGACTCGACGAGGGTGCGCGCGCGCGACCGGGATCGCCTTCAACGGAAGGGGATCGGGTGATCTCCTACCCCGAGCGCCCGGCGTCGGGCCGCCCTCGCGGCGGGCGCATGAGGCCTGAAGAAGGGGCGATCTCGGCCGTTTTACTGGGGTTTTGGCGACCCGCCTCAGGGCCCCCCGGCGGTCCTTCCGCCGGAGCGACGCGCCCCCCGGGGCAAGAAACCCCTTTTTTTGTAGCTCCGATCGATGATTCGACACTGGATCTGCGGCGGCCGTTGTGTTTCCTTTGGCGCGCAAGAGGCACAAACCTCAGGAGGAATGAACATGGCGGCGAAGAAGACCGACGGGAAGAAGAGCGCGTCGCTCAGCAAGAGCGCGCTGATCAACGCGGTGGTCGAGGCGAACGAGAACGAGGTCTCGCGCAAGCAGGTCAAGGCGATCCTCGAGTCGCTGACCGACATCGCGTACAAGGAGCTCAAGAAGAACGGCATCTTCACGATGCCCGGCTTCGCGAAGTTCCGCGTCATCAAGAAGCCCGCCACCAAGGCGCGTGAGGGGATCAACCCGTTCACGAAGCAGCCGATGACGTTCGCGGCCAAGCCGGCCAGCAAGTCGGTCCGCGCTCGCCCCATCAAGGCGATCAAGGACTCGCTGTCCTGAGCCGATCCGGCTCGCTGGAGGGCTCCTGGACGCGGCGAAGGCCCGCGGCGGCCCCCTCTCCGGGACCCAATCGTCCCCGGGGAGCGAGCATGGCTGGCCCCGCGCAGCCCCTGCGGTAGCATGGTGCGGCTGCTCTGCCGCACATGACGCTCGCCGTCCGACTCCTCCGCGCGCTGTTTACATTCTCGGTCATCCTGACGAGCTACCTGATCCAGCTGGGGCTCGGGCGGGTGTTCGCGATGCGCCTCGGGCGTGGCCGCGCCGCGCGTGAGCTGCCTGGCTGGCTCACCGCCCGCCGCGCCCGGGTCGATCAGAACAACGCCCGACGCCTGCTGCGCGCCATGCTCAAGCTGCGGGGCGTCTTCATCAAGCTCGGCCAGGTGCTGTCCATCATGGGCGGCTTCCTTCCTCGGGCCTACGGCAAGGAGCTCGAGCAGCTCCAGGACCAGGTCCCGCCCCACCCCTTCAGCGATCTCGAGGCCGCGCTGCGCGCGAGCTTCGGTCGCTCGGCGAGCGAGCTGTTCGCGTCGATCGAGCGCGCGCCGCTCGCGGCCGCGTCGCTGGGGCAGGTCCACGTCGCGCGCCTCCGCGACGGCCGCAAGGTCGCGGTGAAGTTCCTCTACCCGGGCATCCGCGGGATCATCGCCGTCGATCTGCGCGTCCTGCGCCTCGCCATCCTTGTCTACAAGCGGTTCGTCCCGGTCGGGCGCATCGAGCGGGTGCACGAGTCGCTCGTCGACCTGCTCCGCCGCGAGACCGACTACCTGCACGAGGCCGCGTGCATGGAGCGGATGGCGGAGAACTTCGAGGGGGACGCCGGCGTCGCGTTCCCGGAGGTCATCCACGAGCTCACCACGCGCGACGTGCTCACGATGACGTTCATGGAGGGCATCAAGATCACCCGCCTCGACGCGCTGCGGAGCGCGGGCGTGGAGCCCTCGGACGTGGCGCTCCGGCTCGTGCAGGCCTTCTACAAGATGCTCTTCGCGGATCGCTTCTTCCACGCCGATCCGCACCCGGGGAACTTCCTCGTCGCCGCGCGGAGCGCGGAGGAGGGCGGCGGCTTTCGCCTCGTCGTCCTCGACTTCGGCGCGATCTGCGAGGCCCGGGGCGAGCTCATCGACGGGCTGCTCGACATCCTGAAGGGCATCTTCGCGCAGGACGACGCGGCGGTCGTCCGCGGCTTCCGGCGGATGGGCTTTGCCGCGCCCGGGGGCAACGACGCGCTGCTCGAGCGGACCGTGAAGGCCTATTTCGCGAAGCTGCTCAAGATCCGGGATCGCACGCCGGCGGCGCTGATGCGCGCCCGCCCCGAGCAGCTGGAGAAGCTGGCCGATCCCGAGCTCGAGCGCGGTGAGCTCCAGGAGCTGATGCGCTCGTTCGAGTACCCCGAGGACTGGTTCTACGTCGAGCGCGCCTGCGTGCTCCTCTTCTGGCTGGCCGCCCAGATCGATCCCAACCTCGACACGATGGCGGCCGGCTTCCCGTATCTGATGCCGCTGATGGCCGAGCGCGAGGCCAGGGCCGGGTCGGAAGGGCCGAGCCCGCCGGCGCGCCGGACGCCCGAGCGCTAGCGAGACGGGGGGCCGAAGCGCGGGCCGGGGCGGGCCAACCCGAGCCGCGCCAGGAAGGGCGCATAGCTCGCGTCGCGATCCGCCATGATCTCGGCGAGCCTGGCCTTGACCTCGGCGATCCCTGCCCCTTGAAGGCGCCGGTAATTGTCCTCGGCAGGGTCGGCCACAGGCTCGACGCCCGCCCCGGCGAGGACGGTCCCCGAATGGTTCAACCCCTCTGGAATCATCTGCACGAACGGGTCCGGCGCGTGCCGGAGGAGGCCGACGAGCCGGTGCGAGTTGGTCTCGTCCCCCGCCATCTCGGGGTGGAACGCGGCCAGCACCGGCGCGGGGTTGCGCAGCCGCCGCAGCTGTTCACCCAGGCGCGACGCGAACCGCTCGAACTGGGGCGACGGAGTGTGGATGCACGGGAAAACCAGGTGGACGACCGCGGACTCGGCCTCCAGCACGGCCGCCAGCGCCGTCTCCAGGACAGGCTCGCGATCGATCAGGACGTAAAAGCGTCCGAATCCGGTTGCGGCGTCGCGCATGAACGGGCAGAGCCGGTGACGAGCGATGACCTCGTCGGCGTAACGCCCGTGGACCCGCCGCACCTCGGCCGCGAGCCGAGGCGCCTCCGGGTGATGGACCAGCTCCCCCCGCACGACCGTCTCGTTCAATCGCATCACCTCATTTCTTGAGGAAGAAATCTGCCCTCAGCTCGTGATAGCTTACGCCGCGCTGCGGCGGAAGGAGGAGGCGTGCAGGAGACCGCGAAGTTTACGCTGAATAAGAACGGTGTGGAGCAAACGATCGAGCTGCCTGTGATCACGGGCACCGAAGGGGAGAAGGCGATCGATGTCGCATCCCTTCGCTCGAAGACCGGGTACGTCTGCATCGACCCGGCCTTCGTCAACACGGCCTCGACCACCAGCTCCATCACGTTCCTTGATGGGGAGAAGGGCGTCCTCCGCTACCGCGGCATCCCGATCGAGCAGCTCGGCGAGAAGTCGACCTTCGTGGAGACCTCGTACCTCCTGATTTACGGCAAGCTGCCGAGCAAGAGCGAGCTGTCGCGGTTCTCGACGCTGCTCACCCGGCACTCGCTCATCCACGAGGACATGAAGCGCTTCTTCGACGGCTACCCGTCGACGGCGCACCCGATGGCGATCCTGTCCGCGATGGTGCTCTCCCTGTCGAGCTACTACCCGGAAGCGATCGACGTGAAGAACACCGACCACCTCGACATCACGATCGCGAGGCTGCTCTCCAAGGTGCGCACGATCGCCGCGTTCTCGTTCAAGAAGTCGATCGGCCAGCCGTTCGTCTACCCGCACAACTCGCTCTCGTACTGCGCGAATTTCCTCAACATGATGTTCTCGGTCCCGGCGGAGCCGTACGAGATCGACGAGGACATCGTGAAGGTGCTGAACCTGCTCCTCATCCTGCACGCCGATCACGAGCAGAACTGCTCGACGTCGACGGTGCGCCTCGTCGGCAGCTCGAAGGCGAACCTCTTCGCCTCGGTCGCCGCGGGCATCTGCGCGCTGTGGGGCCCGCTCCACGGCGGCGCGAACCAGGAGGTCGTGACGATGCTCGAGGCGATCCGCTCCGACGGCGGCGACGTCTCGAAGTTCATCAAGCTCGCGAAGGACAAGACCTCGGGCTTCCGCCTGATGGGCTTCGGCCACCGCGTCTACAAGAACTACGACCCGCGCGCCGTCCTCATCAAGGCGGCCGCCGACAAGATCCTGGCGAAGCTCGGCATCAAGGATCCGCTGCTCGACATCGCGCAGCGGCTCGAGGAGACCGCGCTGCGGGATCCGTACTTCGTCGAGCGGAAGCTCTACCCGAACGTCGACTTCTACAGCGGCATCATCTACCGCGCGCTCGGCTTCCCCACGAACATGTTCACCGTCATGTTCGCGCTCGGTCGCCTCCCCGGCTGGATTGCCCACTGGAAGGAGATGAACGACGATCCGAGCGGCAAGATCGGCCGCCCGCGGCAGATCTACACGGGCGAGAACGCCATCGACTACACGCCGCTCGACGACCGCGCCTGACCGCGGCGGGGCCCCCGCGGTCCCGCCTGCAGCCCTCGAGCCCTGCCTGCCACGCGAGCCGCCGCGCTTGCCGGCGGCGGACCCCTCGCGGCCCGTCAGCAGCTCAGCAGCAGCAGGACGACGATCACCGCCACGATGACGCCCGTGGCGAGCGAGGCGCTGCCGACGAGCAAGAGCAGCTTGCCCGTCGACCATTGCGTGAGCGGCGTGCCGGCGCCGCGGGGCACCGTCGCGCTGTCGTCGAGCGTGCGCTCCGGCCGGCTCATCGAATGGACGGGGGGCGCGGCGGGCTCCACCACGGTCGGCTGCGGGCGAGCGCTCGGCGACACGCCGCCGGGCGAGGGCGGCGTCAGCGGCGGCGCCGGCTGCGACAGCGGCTGGCCGGCGCGGATCCGCCCCTCGAGGACGGCCTGCGCGTACGGGGGCGGCCGGCCGGCGAGCACCGTACGGACGTCCGCGCGCATCGTCTCGGCGTTGGGGTAGCGGTGGAACTTGATGAACGCCAGCGAGCGATCGACCACGGCCGCGACGGCGGGCGAGATCCCGGGCGTCACCGAGGCGAGCGGCGGCGCCGGCTCGGTCGCGGCAGCGATGACCTCCATCGCCTCCGTCACCTCGCCGTGCACCTGCCGGCCCGAGAGCAGGCGGAACATCGTCGCCCCGACCCCGAAGAGATCCGTCCGCCCGTCGATGTCGTGGATGAGGCCCGTCGCCTGCTCCGGCGCCATGTACGTCGCCGTGCCCATGATCATGCCGGTCTTCGTCGCGGTCTTCTCGGGCAGGCCGGTGAGCCCGTCGACGACGCGCGCGATGCCGAAATCGAGCATGCGAACGCGGCCGTCGTTGCCGAGGTGGATGTTCTCGGGCTTGAGATCGCGGTGCACGACGCCGCGCGCGTGCGCGATCGCCAGCGTCTCGAGGACCTGGTCCGCGAGCGCGAGCACCTCGCCGGGCGGCATCGTCCCGGTGCGCGCCATCCGATCGAAGAGCGTCTCGCCCTGGAGCGCCTCCATGGTCAGGTACGCGAGCCCCTCCGGCGTCTCGCCGGAGCCGAGCACGCGCACCACGCCGGGCACCGCGTCCGCTCCGCCGAGCGTGTTCCCGATGAAGCCCTCGCGCAGGAAGCGCTTCCGCACCTCCGCTATCGCGTTGAGCTCCGGGTGCAGCACCTTCAGCGCGACGTGCGAGCCGTCCGCCGCCCGTCCGAGCAGCACGCTCCCCATGCCGCCGGTGCCGAGCACGCGCTCGATCCACCACGTTCCAGCGAACGTCTTGCCGACCCAGTGCTCCGCGTCGTCGTCGTACACGCCAGGCGCCCTCGTTCGACCCGCCGCCATCCGAGGAGAGGGATGCTCGGCGGCGAAGCAACTGGTAGGCCGCTCCGCGGCAGGCGCGCAAGTTAATTGATGGCGGTCGTGCCGAAACGGGGGTCGTCGTCAAGCCGCTCGGCCGCCGCCTTGACCCCGGAGGCGACGCCGCGGAACGCGTCAGCCGGCATGCGAAACGTCACGCCGGGGCCGAGGAGTGTCACGTGGACGGTACCGCACCCGCACCGGGTGACGCGCGTCGCCTCATTCGAGGCAAGCTCCGTGTGTGGACCGCATTTCTTGGGCGCCGCCATGGTTGAACCTCTCCCACATCCTAGCAGCTTCTGTCCCCGTTCAGCCACGACGGCCTGGCCCCCGTCGGAACCCTGCTGGCCTCGTGACATCAGGGTCATGAAATTGCCCAACGGTGTATATCTCCATCATTGCTGCTGCATTGCCTGGAGGGACTCATGGCTGCTCGACCGCTGACGCTTGGTTTGCTTGTGCTGGGTGCTGTCGCCTGCATTGACGACCGCCCGAGCCCCGCCCCGGGGCCGGCGGTGGACGAGTCGCTGCTCGATCCGCCTCCGGCGGGCGAGGGCTTCCAGATGCAGACGGAGGACATCGAGGTGCCGCCGGGGGTCGAGCAGCAGGACTGCTATTTCTTCAAGGTCCGCGACCTCGCCGCGTCGAACGGGCTCGACCCGGACGCGCCCGTGAACCTCCACCGGGTGCAGATCGCGCAGCGCGACGGCTCGCACCACATGAACATCTTCCGCGTGCGGACCATCAAGGGGTTGGGGCCGGAAGGCGGGCTCCTTCAGAAGAACCAGGACGGCGTGGGGGAGTGCTTCAAGAGCCCCAACTGGGCCGACTGGCCGCTCCTCGCGAACTCGCAGCAGGACGGGCGGCTCGACTGGGAGTTCCCCGAGGGCGTCGCGAACGTCCTTGGGCCCGACGAGTGGCTCATGCTGCAAACGCACTACGTGAACGCGACGTCGCAGAAGACCCCCCAGGCAGTAGGCCGCGTCCGGGTGAACTTCTGGGCGCTGCCCACCGAGGAGGTGACGGCGGAGATGGGCACCGTCTTCGCGACAAAGCAGTCCATCCGTGTCTGCCAGTCGAACCCGCGGCCCACGTTCGAGGGCTCCTGCCAGATCAGCAGCCCATCTCCCGTGAAGATCATCGGCGCCAACGGCCATTTTCACAGCCGGGGCACGCGCTTCGACATGTACACGTGGGATGGCACGACGATCGGCACGCCCCCGGCCTCCGAGCTCTTCTACACCTCGAGCTCGTGGGACGACCCGCCGATGCTCACCTCACCGGAGCTCGACCTGGAGCTCCCGAAGAACGGCGGCGTCTGGTACGGCTGCACCTACGAGTGGCAGCCGCCGGACCCCGCCGTGGGGTGCAGCGGCCTCGACGAGTACGACGTGACAAAGAACGAGACCTCCGAAGAGCAGCTCGATTGCTGCTACACGTTCGGCCCGATCGTCGAGAAGAACGAGCACTGCAACATCTTCGTCTACTACTATCCGAAGCAGGACGACGTGTTCTGCAACTGAGCTCCCGGACCGCCGCGCGCGCTCAGCGCGCACCGACAGGATCGCTCGAGCTCGCTCCAGCCTGGTCTTGACCCCGATGCGCACCTGCCTGCACCCCGTTGTCGCGATGGCGCTCGGGGCGGCCGCCCTCGCCGGCTGCCCCGACAATCCTGTGACGCCACCGCCGGATGACGGACCGCCGGCGTGGCGCGTGCTGCTCGACGAGGGCGATCTCGATCGGGCGGTCCTGTCGATCTGGGGGACGGCGCCGGACGACGTGTTCGCCGTGGGGGGGCCGCTCGGCAACACGGGGCTCGCGTCGCTCGCGCTGCATTACGATGGGTCGACGTGGCGTGAGCTCCCGGCGGGCGGAGAGGAGACCTTCTGGTGGGTGGCCGGCTCCGGTCCGAAGGACGTCTGGATGGTCGGCGAGCTCGGCCGCGCCGTGCGATGGGACGGCGAGGCCTTCACGAGGTACGACACCGGGACGGTCGCTACGCTGTGGGGCGTAATCGCGTTCGCTCCCGACGATGCCTGGGCCGTGGGCGGCACGCCCGGCAGCGGCGCGGAGGGGGAGAAGGATATTGTCCTTCACTGGGACGGCAGCGCATGGTCGAGAGAGGCGTTGCCCGAGGAGCCCGGCCGCGCGCTCTACAAGATCTGGGGCGAGTCGTCCGACGACCTCTATGCCGTCGGCGAGTTCGGCGTGATCTGGCATCGCGCGGGCAAGACCTGGGAATTGCAGTCCGATCCGCCGATCGCGCAGGGCACCTTGTTCACGGCCGCCGGCTGCAGCCGTGACGAGGTGTACGCCGTCGGCGGGAGAGACGTGCTCCGCTCGGACGGCGAGGCGTGGCGCCGGCTCGAGATAGAGCTCACCAACGACGTGAACGGCGTCGCCTGCGGCCGTCCGGGCGAGGTGGCGATCGTCGGCTACGGAGGCCTCAAGCAGCGCCTCGTCGGCGGGGCCTGGATCGACGAGTTCACGGACGAGCCGTATGCCGACCTCCACGCCGTCTGGGCCGACGGGAAGGGGGCCTTCTGGGCGGTCGGCGGGGACTTCCTTAGCCGACCGACGCCGGGCAGGGCCCGCAAGGGCGTGGTGGCGCGCTACGGAGCCGGGCAGATCGCCGACACTGTGAGCCGATGATCACCAGGCCGCATGTCCTCTCACCAGCCCGGACATGCGCGCAGTATGGCATGTCGCCTCGGCGCGCCGTGAACTCGGCGACACGCCACGGCGGGGCGAGCACGACCGTAGAGACTTTTTTCCTGGGAAATGCTTCAAGGGGTGGTGCTGGTCGTCCGATTGCAATACCCGCGGAGACCACACGCGGATCCCGCGCTCCCAACCCAGGAGAATTGACATGCGACGGACTATTGCTCAGCTTGTTGTAAGCGTATTTACTTTTGCTGTTCCCCTGGCCATCACTTCCACCGCGTCGGCGGCGCCCGGCCCGGAGGCTTGTGGAAATGTCCAGCTCGCTGCGAGCGCAGCATGTGAATTTCGCACCTCGGGCGGGTGCACCGCGAGCTGCGAGCCGGTCAACCTCACGGCGGCGTGCGCCGGGAAGTGCGAGGGCGATTGCAACGCCAGCGCGACCGCCGAATGCAACGTCGAGTGCTCCGGGGATTGCTCCGCCAAGTGCGAAGTCGATCCCGGGAAGTTCGACTGCAGGGCGAGCTGCTCGGCGAGCTGCAAGGCGGACTGCAGCGGCAAGTGCTCGGCGGAGGCCAGCGGGGGCAGCGCGCAGGCGGAGTGCGAGGGGGCGTGCAAGGCGAGCTGCGACGGCGAGTGCAGCGCGAGCTGCGAGGTGACGCCGCCGAGCGCGGATTGCCAGGCCAAGTGTGATGCGAGCTGCTCCGGGGAGTGCAAGGCCGAGGCGAACTTCAAGTGCGACATCGACTGCAATGCGGAATGCACGGTCGATCTCCAGGGCGGGTGTGAGGCGCGGTGCACGCAGCCGGAAGGCGCCCTGTTCTGCAACGGCCAGTATGTCGATGTCGTCGGGAGCCTGCAGGACTGCCTGGAGTACCTGAGCACGCTGGAGATCGAGGTCGAGGCCCACGCCGAGGCCGAGGCCAGCGTCTCCTGCGCCGCCGCGCCGGGGTCGTCCTCGTCCGCGCCGTTCGCGGGCACCGGGCTCGCGGCGCTCGTCGCGGGCGCGGGCGTGGCCGCCGCGCGCCGTCGCAAGCGGTCCTGAGCGAGGTCCGGCGCACCTGACGGCGCAGGCGAGGCCGTGGAGGCGCCTCCAGACGGAGGCTCCTCCACGGCCTGTCGCGCGCCGCGGGGGAGCGCACCCTCGCCTCGTGCATCCATCCTCCAGGCCGGGGCGCCCCGCGCGGCCGGGCCTGGGTTTCTCCGGCACCGTAGTAGATTCGCGCCCACCTTGATGACCCTGCATCGTCGTTCGAGGCCGCGCTGGGTGCTCGCCCTCGCGCTGCTCGCCGGCTGCGAGGCCCGCACGCCGCCCGCCCCACCCGCGGCGGCGCCCGCGACGTCCGCCGCGCCGGCCCACGCCAGCGCCGCCGCGGCGCCGAAGGCCGCGAGCGCCCCGGCGCCGCCGGCGGCCGCCGTGGCGGATCCGGCGCCGTTGCCCCCGGATCCGCCGATCGCGCTCGCCTCGGGCGGCGCGCGGGCGGTGCGCGGCGACGCCGGGCTCGTGACCTCGGTCGAGGAGCACGCGACGCGCGCCGGCGCCGACGTGCTGCGGCGCGGGGGCAACGCGATCGACGCGGCGGTCGCCGTCGCGTTCGCGCTGGCGGTGACCCACCCGAGCGCGGGCAACATCGGCGGCGGTGGCTTCATGATGGTCCGCCTCGCGAACGGCGAGACGCAGGCGATCGACTTCCGCGAGGCCGCGCCCGCGTCCGTGACCACCGCGTCGAACATGGCCATGGTGCGCGCCGGCGCGTACGGCTACGCGTCGGCCGGCGTCCCGGGCTCGGTCGCCGGCCTCGCCCTGGCGCACGAGCGGTTCGGCACTCGGCCGCTCGCCGAGCTGCTGGCCCCCGCGATCTCCCTCGCGCGCAAGGGGCACCGCCTCGGCGCGCGGCAGGCGCTGACGCTGCGCTGGTCCTGGCCCCGGCTGAAGACCGACCGGGCCGCGAGCGCCATCTGGGGGCGGGGCAAGGCGCCGCTCGCCCAGGGCGAGCTGGTGCGCCAGCTCGATCTCGCCCGCACCCTGGAGACGCTCGCCACCGAGGGCCCGCGCGCGTTCTACGAGGGCGCGATCGCCCGGAAGATCGCCGCCGCCATGCGCGAGCACGGCGGCCACATCAGCGAGGGCGACCTGCGCGCCTACCAGGCGAAGTGGCGCCCGCCGCTCCGGTTCTCGTACCGCGGCTTCACCGTCGACACGATGCCGCCCCCGTCGATGGGCGGCGTCGCGCTCGCCGAGATCATGCTCACGCTGGAGAGGCTCAAGGCCCACGAGGCCCCCGCAGACTCCGGGCTGTCGCTGCACCTGTTCGTCGAGGCGGCGAAGCGAGCCTACGCCGACCGGCGAAAGGTGAGCGCCGACCCGGATTTCGTCCCGCCCGAGACGGCGCAGCTGCTCGCGAGGCTCCTCGACGGGAGCGCCCTCATGCGCCGCACGCCGCCCATCGACCCGGAGCGCGCCACGCCGGCGGGCGAGATCGCGAGCGCGGCGGGCGCGCTCGCGCCGGAGTCCCCGCAGACGACGCACTTCTCGGTGATCGACGCGCAGGGCAACGCGGTCTCGTGCACGACCACGCAGTCGGCGAGCTTCGGCGCGAAGATCGTGATCCCCGGGACGGGCATCCTGCTCGGCAACGCGATGGGCGCGTTCTCGGAGACAGGCATCAACGCGGTCGCGCCGGGCAAGCGCATGGCGAGCTCGATGACGCCCACGCTCGTGAGCCGGGACGACAGGGTAGCGCTCCTCCTCGGCTCGCCCGGCGGCGATACCATCCCGAACACCGTGGCCCAGGTGCTCCGCAACCTGGTCGACCACGGGATGACCATCGACGAGGCGGTCCGCCGCGCGCGCATCCACCACCAGTGGCTGCCGGACCGGGTGCGCGTCGAGCGGCTGACGCCGCCGCCGCGGGCCGCCCTCGACGACCTCGCGCGGCGCGGGCACGCGGTCGTGCTGGACCCGATGCCGATCGGCGACGCGAACAACATCCTCGTTGACGCCGCCGGCGTGGCGTGGGGGTACGCCGACACGCGCGAAGGGGGCACGACCGAGGGGGTCGTCGCGCCCGACAAGCTCGGGCCGGCGGCGCAGGCCGGCGCGCCGCCGGCGTCCAGCGCGCGGTAGGTCGCGGGCGGGCGGCGACGTCGAGCGCGCCGCCGGCGTCCAGCGCGCGGCGGCGTCAGCGCAGCCTCGGGTCGTACTCGGCCGCGTCGGCGTCGTCGTCCTCCTTGGGGCGCACGACGACGACCGGGCACGGCGCGTTTCGCACGATCCGATCGGCGGTCGAGCCGCCGAACAGCCGCTGGAGCGGCGACTGCGGGTGCGTGGCCACGACGATGAGATCGGCGCTGAGCTCCCGGGCGAGCGAGACGATGGCCCGGTCGGGGCGGCCCGTGCGGAAGTGCATCGCCATGAGCCGGGCCTGGCCGTCGGCGAAGCGGTGCTGGAGCACCCGGAGCGAGGGCGGCGGCGACGACGCGCCCGGCACCGTCACGTCGCGCACCGCGGGGGCGACCTGCCGCGGGCCGACGACCACGGCGTGGATCTCGGTCTCGCCCCGGAGCGCCGCCAGGTCGAAGGCGAAGCGCCACGCCCGCCCGCCCGGCTCCGACAGGTCCATCGCGACCACCACGATGTACGGCTTCAGGAGGCGAGCGGCGCGCGCGGTCGCGCGGGCCGGCTCGCTCACGGGGGCGGCGACCTCGCCGGCGCGCCCCTCCGGCTCGCCCCGGCCAGGCTCGCCCGGGTGGCCCGCGGGCGCCCTGGCGGTTCCGGTCGGCTCGCTCGCCCCCGCGGGCAGCGTCTCCGGCGCGGCGTCGCTCTCCCGGGGCGGCGGACAGGCGACCGGCCTGCCCAGATGGGCGTGCGCGGGCGCCGGTGCTTCGGTCGGCATCGCGCGCAAACGTTTGCAACGCGCCGCGCGACCGCAAGCGCCGTACGGCCCGTTGCGACGGCGAGCGCGTGCCCCGACCCACTCCATCCTTGACGCACCCTCCAGACCTTCGCAGCGTCCCGCCCATGATCCCCCGCTACACCCCGTCCGAATTCGAAGATCTCTGGTCGCCCGCCACCCGATTCTCGACCTGGCTCGAGGTGGAGCTCGCCGCCTGCGAGGCGATGGAGGCCGAAGGGCTCGTGCCCGATGGCATCGCGAGAGGGATCCGGGCGAAGCAGCTCTCGCTCGATCCGGAGCGGATCGAGTCGATCGAGCGCACGGTCAAGCACGACGTCATCGCCTTCCTGACGCACGTCGAGGAGCTGGCGGGCGAGGGAGCGCGGTGGCTGCACCGGGGGATGACCTCGAGCGACGTGCTCGACACGAGCCTCGCGATCCAGCTCGTCCGCGCGGCGGACCTGCTCTCGGCCCGGCTCGACAAGCTCTGCGACGCGCTCGCGCGGCGCGCCGACGAGCACCGGCGCACCCCGATGATCGGCAGGAGCCACGGCATCGCGGCCGAGCCGGTCACGTTCGGCCTGGCGCTCGCGGGCCACCTCGCGGAGATGAAGCGCGGAAGGGCGCGCCTGCTCGCCGCGCGCCAGGCGATCGCGGTCGGGAAGATCGCCGGCGCCGTCGGGACGTACGCGCACCTGTCGCCGCGCATCGAGGAGCGCGCGCTCGCCGCCCTGGGCCTGCGCCCCGAGACGGTCTCGACGCAGATCGTCGCGCGCGACCGCCACGCCGAGTTCTTCGCCGCGCTCTCGCTCATCGCGGCGGGCATCGAGCGGCTCGCGACCAACGTGCGGCACTGGCAGCGCACCGAGGTCCGCGAGGCGGAGGAGCGCTTCTCCGTGGGCCAGAAGGGATCGAGCGCGATGCCCCACAAGCGCAACCCCATCCTCAGCGAGAACCTGTGCGGCCTCGCGCGCATCGTGCGCGCGGCCGTGATCCCCGCGCTCGAGAACGTGTCGCTGTGGCACGAGCGCGACATCTCGCACTCGTCGGTCGAGCGGATGATCGCGCCCGACGCGACCTCGACGCTCGGGTTCATGCTCGACCGCGCCGCGGGGCTCGTCGACGGGCTGGTCGTCTACCCCGAGAGGATGCGCGAGAACCTCGACCGCACGGGCGAGCTCTTCTTCAGCGAGGCGGTGCTGCTGTCGCTCGTCCAGAAGGGCAGGCCGCGGCAGGCGGCCTACGAGCTCGTGCAGCGCTGCGCGATGCGCGCCATCGCGGGCGAGGGCCGCTTCCGCGACAACCTCGCCGCCGACGCCGACGTCGCCGCGCTGCTCGCCCCGGACGAAATCGCGCGCTGCTTCGACCTCGACCACGCGCTCTCGCACGTGGACGCGATCATCGATCGAGCGCTCCGCGACTAGCCTGCGCCGTTGACCAGCACAGGCCGGTTTGACAGGCTCACGGCCCGTGATGGCCGCCCCTGCAACCCCACCCGTCCGCCGCCCGCGTCGCCTCGCGGCGCTCGCCGCGCTGCTCGCGCCGCTCGCCGCCTGCAGCGGGGGCGCCTCGGCGCCGCCTCCCTCCACGGGCGCGAGCCCGCCCGCCGCCGCGCCCCCGGCGGCCGCGGCGCCCGTGGAGCCCGCGCGGCCGCTGGAGGCGCCGCGGGAGCCGTTCGCGGCGCTGCGCGACCGGATCCTGCGCGAGTGGGTGACGGACGAGCCGGCGTTCGCGCGCTCGCGCGGGCTGCACGACCAAGACGGCAAGGTCGGCGACTACTCCGCCGCGGCGATCGAGCGGAGGCTCGCGCGCCTTGCGCGGGATCGCGCGGCCCTCGCCGCGATCGACGCCGCGGCGCTCTCCCCCGACGAGGCGCTCGACCGCGCGCTCATCCTCCAGCAGATCGACCTCAAGCTCTTCCACGGCAGGGACCTCGAGGACTGGCGCCGGCAGCCGCAATTCTACGGCGAGCTGTTCGGCGTGAACCACTACCTCGATCGCGCGTATGCGCCGCTGCCCGAGCGCGCGAGGCGCCTCCTCGAGCACGAGAAGGCGGCGCTGGCCCAGGTGCCGCGCATCCTCGAGAACCTCGCGAGCCCGCTGCCGAAGCCGGTGGTCGAGGTCGCCGTGAAGATCTTCCGGGGCTACGCCGAGTACCTGCGCGGCGACGTCGTGAAGCTGCTCGAGGGCGCGGGCGACGCCGCCTTCCAGGCTGATTTCGAGCAGACGAACGCGGCGCTCGCCGGCGCGGCGGAGGGGCTCGCCGAGCACCTGGCCAGGGTCGAGCTGCCGAAGGGCGACGCGAGCCACGTGCTCGGGGAGGCGCGGTACAGGAAGCTCCTCCTCGCGCAGGAGGGGCTCTCGATCCCGCTCGCCGAGCTCAAGAAGATGGGCGAGGAGGACCTCGCGGCGAACAAGGCGGCCTACCAGGAGCTCGCCCGGAAGGTGAAGGTCACCCGGCCGAGGGCGGAGCAGCTCCTCGCCGAGGCGACGCGGGTGATGGAGGCGTCGCGCAGGTTCGTCGTCGACCGGGGGCTCGTGAGCCTCCCGTCCGACGAGCGGGCGCTCGTGAAGGAGACGCCGCCGTACATGCGCTGGAACTCCGCGTTCCTCGACGCGCCGGGGCCGTTCGAGCGGAAGGGGCTCGAGGCGTTCTACTACATCACGAAGCCCGACCCCTCCTGGCCCAGGAAGGAGCGGGAAGAGTACGTGATGTCGCGCGGGACGCTGGTCTCGACGACCGTGCACGAGGTCTACCCGGGGCACTTCGTCCAGGGCCTGTGGGAGAACCGCGCGCCGACCGAGGCGCAGAGGATGTTCGGGAGCTACTCGTTCGTCGAGGGCTGGGCCCACTACGCCGAGCAGATGATGATCGAGGAAGGGTTCGGCAAGGAGGACCCGCAGAGCCGGCTCGGTCAGCTCACGGACGCGCTGCTGCGCAACTGCAGGGTGGTCGCGTCGCTCGGCGTGCACGCCGAGGGCATGGGGCTCGACGAGGCCGAGCGCCGCTTCGTCGACGACTGCTTCCAGGATCGCGCGACGGCGCGGGAGCAGGCGGTGCGCGCGACGTTCGACCCCGGCTACTTCGCCTACACGCTCGGCAAGATCCAGATCCTGAAGCTCCGGGAGGAGGCGAAGGCGGCCCTCGGCCCGGCGTTCTCGCTTCGCCGCTTCCACGACGCGCTCCTCGCGCACGGTTCGCCGCCCGTGCCGCTCCTCCGCGAGCGCGTGCTCGCCGAGCTCAGGGCCCCGGAAAAGAAGCCGCCTTGATGGAGGCCCGCGGGCCGCGCTCCGCTCACGCCTCCGGCGCCCAGCGCGTCGGCCGCGACCTCAGCGTGCGCACGTCCATCGCGTCGCACCACGCCTCGAAGCGGCCGCGCGGCACGCCTCCTCGACCGGATCGAACTGCCCGCGCAGCACGGGATCCATGCCCTCGTCGCTCTTGTACCCGGCGAACAGGTCGTTCCTGAACGAGCGGATCGGGTTGTCGAAGGCGACCGCGAGGTGCGTGACCTCCTCGTCCGCCTGGTGCACGAGCGCGAGGAGCGAGGCGACGACGCCCACCGTCGCCTTCGCGTCCCAGCCGGTGGGCGCGCGGTGCCCGGGCCGCTTCGAGAAATGGGCCCGGAAGAGCTCGTACGTGCCGTCGATGAGGTGCAGCCGCATGGTGGCTCCTCCCGCGGGCGGCGCGCCCGCTACGCCGTCATGTCGGCCATGAAGATCGGCGGGCTGTGGAGGGCCATGATCTCCGGCGTGGCCGGGGCCGACTGCTTCGCCATCCGGAGCGCCTCATCCATCGTGCGCGCCGTCTCCCAGCCGAGCAGCTGCGGGATGTACTCGTTGTCGGCGCCGACCACGATCATCCGGCCGATGTGCTGCCGGCCCGCCTCGCCCCAGTACCACATGAAGAACGGGTGGGTCGGGTGGTACGCGTGCCCGAAGCGGTACATCTCGATGTACGCCGGGTTCTCCGAGAACTTCTTCTCGTACCGCTTGTGCAGCTCCATCGCGTCGCGCGTCTCCGGCAGCAGCCGGTGGACGAACTCGATGTACGGGGCGTGGTGCTCGTTGTCGAACAGGTCGGTGCAGGGGTGGAGGATGATCATCGTCCCCCCCTTCTTGAGCATCGGCGCGCCCCGGTAGAGGTTGAACATGTAGCCGTTCGCCATCACCTGCACGAGCAGCGGGTTCAGGAACGAGTTCACGTTGTACGGGCTGATGTACGGGATGCCCGTGACCAGGATGTCGGCCTGGCCCGTGACCGGGACGAGGTACTGGTCGAAGCTGCGCTTCAGCGTGTGCTCGTGGACGGCCTCGGTCTCGCCGGCGAACACCCCGGTCACGCCGTACGGCGACGGGACGCGCTGGAAGATCGCCTGGCGCGCGGGCTGCGGCACCTTCGACAGCGTGAAGCGGAGGGCGCGCAGCGCGCTCTTCTCGCCCGCGCTCAGGTCGTCCTCGTTCCGGGCGAGGAACTCGAGCGGGCGATCGAACATGCGGTTGTTGATCGTCGTCTCGATCGTGAAGACGTTGAGCTTCTTGTTGGCCAGCCGGCCCATGCGCTCGACGCTCGTGTGCAGCGCGGAGCTCTTCGGATCCATGTACGAGTAGCAGTCGCGCATCACCCGCGGGTTGTGGTGCGCGCGCAGGCTCCTGTACCCGCACAGGCCGACCGAGACCGACTTGTGCCCGCCGTCCATCGGCACGAGGTTCAGGTTCACGTAGATCACGAGATCGCTGTCGACCGCGCGCTTGTTGAGCTCGACCTCCTCGCCCATGTCGGTCGTGCCGATGTGCTTCATGTTGGCGAGGTTCTCGGCGTCGTGGTTGTAGAGCTTCTTCGGCCAGTAGGCGTTGAAGATCCTGTCGCCGACGATGTGGCGGACCTCCCAGTCCTTCATCCGCCGGTGGACGCTCGTGGCGATGATGATCTCCACGTCGTCGACGCCGTAGTCCGAGAGCAGGTCGAGCACGATGGTGAGCACCCGCTCGCGGATGTCAGGCCGCTTCATCGGGGGCAGCGGCAGCGAGATGTCGTCCACCGCGATCGTGACCTTCATCCCCGGGCGGAGCTTCGCGTAGAGCGGCTCCGAGTTGTACGGGTGGTTGATCGCGTAGCGGATCGCGGCGTCGACGTCCTTCAGCGGCTCGATGGGCGGCTTCGCGTAGAGCACCCGGGTGCCGGTGGGCAGGTCGACCTCGACCAGCTGGTCGCCTGAGAAGAGCACCCGGGGGGCGCTGCGGCTGTCTAGCGTGACGACGCAAGGATGGCTCATGGGGCTTTCAGAGCAGGGGGTGCGACGTGTTGGGCTGTGGCGTGGCTCCCCGCCGTCCGGCGGGGGCGGGGGTCATGCGGCGAGGTGGAGGATCGGCCAGTGGTAGGCCTGCGCGAGCAGCTTCAGCTTGCGGTCCGGGTTCACCGCCGCCGGGTAGCCGACGACCGAGAGCATCGGGACGTCCGAGTAGCTGTCCGAGTAGGCGAAGCACTCGTCGAGGTCGTGCCCGCGCGCGTGCGCGTGCTCGCGGATGAGGCGCGCCTTCTCGGGCCCGGCCACCACGGGGCGCAGGAGCTTCCCCGTCGCGAACCCGTCCTTCACCTCGAGGCGGTTCGCGATGATGCCGGTCGCGCCGAGGTGCTCGGCGAGCCGCTGCATCAGGAAATCCAGCGCGCCGGAGATCAGGACGACCTCGTGCCCCTTGTCGAGGCTGCACTTCACGAGGTCCCGCGCCTTGCCGTAGATGGCCGGCTTGAGCACCTTCGCGAACGCCTCCTCGGCGAGCGCGACGAGGCGATCCTCGGAGACGCCGTCGAACGAGCTGAAGAGCAGCTCGTTGAAGAGGCGCCGATCCTGGAGCTCCGCCATCGCCATCCAGGGCGCCTTCACCAGAGCGCGGCCGAGCTTCGCAAGGCTGTGCATCGGCGTCGGCTGGTTCAGCATGTAGAACACCGTCGGGTGCACGAGGTTGGTCGTGACCAGGGTGCCGTCTACGTCGAAGTAGCTCGCCGGCATGCAGGGCAAATCTCCCTGCATCCCGTTTGAGTCAAGATCGAGCTGCCGCGAACCGGTGTTCGCAGGCGAATCGTCACGTCGCGAAGAGGCGCTCGTACCGGTCGTCGAGCTCGATGCCGCCGTCGGTCTCGCCCCGGTCGACCGGGTTGATCCCGCAGTATTCGACGCTCGCCAGGTGGCGCCAGCGCCCGGCGCGCTCGGGCTCGTCGGGCAGCACGGGCGTCGTGCACGGGAAGCAGCCGATGGTGCGGAAGCCCATGGCGTGCAGCGGGTTCTCGATCGCGTCCGGGTGCGCGGCGAAGTGCGCGTCGAGCGCCTCGCCGCTCAGCGAGGCGAACGGGTGGACGCGGAGCACGTTGTTCGCCGGGTCGAGCCCGAACGGCGCGACCTTGGCGCGGGCGCCGCCCTCGCCCCGCCGGAGCGCCGCGACGAACGCGTCGTAGCGGCCCCGGATGGCGTTCAGCGGGGCCGACTTGCGGAGGTCGCAGCACCGCTCCTGGCCCTCCTTCGAGAGGTAGAGCAGCCCCTCCTCGCGCGTCTGCTGCGCGAAGGTGCGCTCGGGCGAGAGCGTCACGACGCGCAGGTTCGGGTGGGTCCGCGCGAGCTCGCCGCGGGTGGCGAGCGTCTCGGCGTGGAGCACGCCGGTGTCGACGAAGATCACGTCGAAGGGGAGCCCGGCCCGGTCGGCCATGTGGCACAGCGCGGTCCCGGCCCGCTGCATGCTGCTCATGATGGCCGCGCGGGGACCGAAGGACTCGCGGACGAAGCGGAGGAGCTCGACGGGCGACGCGCCCTGGAAGCGTCGGTTCAGCGGTTCGAGGTGTCGCTCGGTGATGCGCATGGGCGATGGATAGCAGAGCCCGTTTCCCTGATCCGGGTTGCCTTCGCCTGAGCTTGCGCCTAACTCCGCTGACGCGGAAATGACCAGCGCCCATCTAGCCTTGCAAGCGGGCGGGCTCGGCCAGGATCTGCCGGAGCTCGAGCGCCGGCGCTTCCTGTTCGTGACCGGCAAGGGAGGCGTCGGGAAGACGACGATCTCCGGCGCCCTCGCCCTCGCCTTCGCCGCCCGCGGCAAGCGCGTCCTCGTCGCGATGTGCAACACGAAGGAGCGGCTCTCGGCCATCCTCGGCACGAAGCCGATCGGCCAGGAGGTCACCCAGGTGGCCGAGGGCGTGTGGGCGGTGAACATCTCGCCGGACAAGGCGCTGCGGGAGTACGGCGAGATGGTCCTCAAGGTGCGGGCCGCGGCCGATCTCGTGTTCGACAACAAGTACACGCGCACCTTCTTCCGCGCGGTGCCCGGGCTGTTCGAGTGGGCGATGCTCGGCAAGGCCTGGTTCCACACGACCGAGCTGCTCCCGGACGGCTCTCCCCGCTTCGATGTGGTCCTGCTCGACGCGCCCGCGACCGGGCACGGCATGGACATGCTGCGCGTGCCCAAGGTGATCCTCGACGTGGCGCCGCCGGGCATCCTGCGCCGGGACGCCGAGGCGGCGTGGACGATGTTCAGGGATCCCGCGCGGAGCGGGGTCGTCGTGGTGACGCTCCCGGAGGAGATGCCGGCCACCGAGACCGTCGAGCTCGTGGCGGAGATCCGGGGCGAGCTCGGCCTGCCGGTCCACCGGCTGATCATCAACAGCGTGCTGCCGCCGCTGTTCTCGCCCGAGGAGCGGCGGGCGCTGCTTGTCGATCCGGGGCGGCTCGACATCGCGGCGCCGGCGCGGGCGGCGGACACCGCCGAGAGCGCGATCGTGGCCGGCGCGCGCCGGGCGATGCGCGAGTCGGTGCAGCACGAGAGCCTGGCCCGCCTGCGCCGTGAGCTCGACCTGCCGACCGTGATCCTGCCGTTCCTCTTCGACGAGGCCTCGACGGTCGCCGGCACCCGCAGGCTGGCCGCGCGGCTCTGAGCGGGGCCCGATGCCGGCGGCGATGCTGCGAGCGAGCCCGCTGCTCACCGACGGACGCGCGCTGCTCGACGCCGATCGCCTGCTCCAGGCGGGGGTCGCCGAGCGGCGCGCGAGCTTCGAGCTCGCGTTCACGGCGATGCCGCCCCACGCGGGCTTCCTCGTGGTCGCCGGCGTCGAGGCGGCGCTCGAGGCGCTCGCGCTGGACGGGGCGCGCCTCGACGCGGGGGCGGTCTTCGCGGCGCGCGAGGTCTGCGGCCTGAGCGACGCGCTCGTGGAGCGGCTCGCCGACGCGCCGATCTCGATCGACATCGACGCGATGCCCGACGGGACGATCGCCTTCCCGGGCACGCCGGTGGTCACGGTGGAGGGGCCGTTCATCGAGGCGCTGCTCGCCGGCGCGCTGCTCGTGCCGGCGCTCGGCCGGGGCACGGCCGTGGCGACGCGGGCGGCGCGGCTCCTCGTCGCCTCGGACGGCGGCGCGGTCGTCGACGGGTCGTCGGCGCGGGTGCCGTTCGCCGACGAGGCGCTGGCGCTCGCCCGCGCGGCGCACGTGGGCGGCGCGTCGGCGACGACGAGCGCGCTCGCGGCCACGGCGCTCGGCGTCCCGTTCCGCGGCGAGGTGGGGATCGATCTCGGCGAGCTCGCGCCGCCGCCGTCGCCGCTCGAAGGCCGCTGGCCCTGGTACGCCGACCGGATGGTCGACCTCGGGGGCCACGAGGAGGAGGCGACGCTCCTCGAGGCGAGGCGCGTGGGCACGAGCGCCGGCGGCTGGATCGCCACGGGGCTCGCCGAGCCCGAGGGCGGCCTGCCGGCGGTGCGCTACGAGCTCGTGGCGCTCGAGGAGTCGGGCGCGTGGGCGCTGCGGCAGGGGACGAGCGATCGCGGCGACGTGATCGCGGGGCGCAAGATGGTGGCGCGCTACTACGACGAGGCGGGGCGCGCGGCCTGCGACGTGATCCACCTCGCGCACGAGCGGATGCTGGCGCCGCGCGCGCTCGGGGCCGCGAGGCTCGCGCCGCTCGCGCGGGCGGTGATGCGCGGCGGCCGCGCGCTGGAGTCGCCGGAGCCGCCGAGCGCCGGGCGCGAGCGCTCCATCGCCGGGCGCGAGCTGCTCCCGCACGGGGTCGCGCACCTGCGCGCGCCGGCGCGGTACCCGGTGCAGCTGTCGCCGGCGCTGATTGCGCTGCGGGAGCCGGAGGCGCCTGGCTCCTGGAGGTAGGGACGCGCCAGCCGAGCGCGGGGGTGGATCCGGGGGGAAGGCTCGCCGAGGTGGCCGGCCCCCGGAGAGGGTGTGCGTCGCGCGGGGCAGGGACGGGCAGAACTCGCCTGGGACGTCCTGTGCCCGGCCTGCTGCGCAGGCCGGACACAGGACGTCAATTGGGCTCAAACATCAGCCCGTCCCCACCCCGCGCGACGCACACCCTCTCCGGGGGCCTACCGTGGATACCAAGGGGGGCGTGATCGACCGCGAACGTCAGCTCTTTTCGAAGCGCGCGCCCGACCAGAGGCCCAGAAGGCCAATCGCCGTGAGATGGGAGCCGAGGCGTGCGCGCAGGGGCGTCGGACGCACGCTTTCGGCGACGGAAGCCTCCGGAGCGCGCCGGAAGGTCTCGTTGGTGTGCCGGGTTGCTCCAGGTCGGTCGTGTCGGTGTCGTCGGCCGGATCGGCGGGCGCGGCGGGCGCGGCGGGCGCGGCGGGGGTCTTGTGCTGGGGCACCTTGCGGGTCGCGAGGAGAGCGACGGCCTTCTTGTCGCTCTGCTTCGTCCCGGCGCGGTCCGCAGCCGAGCGAGCACGCGCCAGACGGCAAACCCCCTCCCCGAGCGCGCGGCGCGCGCGACGAGGGAGGGGCGGGCCGCCTCGGGTCACATGTCGAGCAGCAGCTGCGTCAGGATGTAGTTCGTGACGAGCACGGTGACGCAGCTCTCGACGACCGCCCGCGTGGTCGCGACGCCGACGCCGCGCGCGCCGCCCGAGGCGAAGAAGCCGTGGCGGCACGAGACCGACGAGACGATGAAGCCGAAGACGCACGCCTTGATGAGCCCCATCGAGATGTCGCTGGGCAGGGCGAAGTCGCGGACGCTCTGGAAGAACGAGCCCGCGTCGCCGCCGAGCCAGAGCACGGCGACGAGGTACGAGCCGCACATGCCGACGCTCGTGTACAGGATGCAGAGCAGCGGCAGCATCACCGTCGCGGCGAACAGCCGGGGCGAGAGCAGGTACTGCACCGGGCTCACGCCCATCGTCGCGATCGCGTCGATCTGCTCGGTGACGCGCATGTTGCCGAGCTCCGCGGCCATGGCGCTGCCGGCGCGGGCGGTGACCATGATCGCCGAGAAGACCGGCGCGAGCTCGCGGGCGAGCGAGACCGCGACGAGGCCGCCGACGCGGCCCTCGGCGCTGAACGCGCGCAGCGCGTAGGACGTCTGCAGCGTCACGACCATGCCGCTGAAGACGCCGGTCAGGCCGACGATGAAGACCGACTGCGCGCCCATGAAGTCCATCGCCGCCAGGAACTGCGCGGGGCGAAACGGCGGGCGCACGAGCCAGAGGAGCGTCTGGAACGTCAGCGTGACGATGTTGCCGATGTTGTCGAGGAACGCGAGGACCGGCTCCAGCGCCTTGTTGAGCAGCTCGCTGCGGCTGGTTTCCGCGCCTTCCTTCACCGTGCGCTCTTGTATCATGCAACGCCGCCGCGCACGGGGTCGGGCGCGCGAGGTGCGGCGCAGCCCGCTTGCCCCCTGGTGCCGTCCTGTCCGCCCAGGAGACGCCGGTAGCAGAGAGCCGGCTGCGGAGCGGACCTCGGGGGCAGGCGTCCGGCGGTGGCGGCTCCGGGGCGCCGCACGGGGCCGGGCTGCGCCGTCGCGGCGGTGCCTTCGTACCCTGCGGTGCTGCCTTCGCACCTTGCGGTGGTGCCTGGCTCCGCCATGGGTGGAGGCGTGGCACACCGGCGAGAGGCGATGGAGGACGCGGTCATCTCGGCGCTCGACCTGCCCGGGGTGGCGACCAGCGAGCTCGGCGATCCTGGCGAAAACCGCTAGCTCCCCGAGTTTTCAGCGCGTATCACCCGTCGAGCCTCGATGCGAATCGACGAGATCCGGCTGACCAACTTCCGCGCCTTCGAGCGGTTCGCGCTGCACCTGGAGCCGCGGCTCACGGTGCTCGTCGGCCGCAACGGGACGGGCAAGACGACCGTGCTCGAAGGGCTGGCGGTGGCGCTGGGAGCGTGGCTGAGCTTCTTCAAGGCGAGCCGGGACGATCGCGCGATCCCGAAATCGGCGGCGCGCTTCGTGACCACGATGCACGGCGGCGTCCCGAGCATGACGACATGCTACCCGGTGCGCGTCGAAGCGGGCGGTGAAACCCCGCTGGGCCGCGTGGCGTGGGCGAGGGAGCTCGGCGGTGCAGACGGCCGCACGACGACGAGCGTCACCCAGTCCGGTCGGGTAGGTCCACTGGAGGCGACCCGATTCATGCCTCGTGGCATCGAGGATGCGATATCGGGCGCCGAGCCCATCGCGCTCCCGGTGCTCGCCTACTACGGAACAGGTCGGCTCTGGCACCACAAGCGGGACAGGAACCCCGAGAAGGCGAGCCTGAAGTCCAGGCTTCAAGGCTACCGGGCCGCGCTCGAGGCCGCGTCCGACCAGAAGGGGTTCGAGGCCTGGATGGCATGGCGCGAGGAGGATCGCGTCCAGCGTCTCGCTCGCGCCGCGGAGGAGGGGCGCCCGCTCACCGAGGTGCGAAGCCCCGAGCTGGAGGGGGTGAGCGCAGCGGCCTGCGCTTGCCTCGAGGGCGCTCGCCGGATCTATTACAGCGCCAACCACCAGGAGCTGCGCATTGATTTCATGGACGGCTCCTCCCTGCCCTTCGGGGCCCTCTCCGATGGCCAGCGAAACCTCATCGCGGTGGCGGCGGACATTGCGTGGCGCGCAACGCAGCTCAACCCGCAGCTCGGCGCCGAAGCCCCTGCGCGGGCGACAGGCGTCGTGCTCATCGACGAGGTGGATCTCCACCTCCACCCCGCGTGGCAATGGCGCGTGCTCGACGATCTCCTTCAAGCCTTCCCGGGCCTCCAGTTCGTCGTGACGACGCACTCGCCTCAGGTGATGTCCGCAGCCCCGCGCGGCTCGGTGCGTCTCCTCGACCCGGATCACCAGGCGCACCGGATCGAGAGGATCGCGGGCAAGGACGCCAACACCATCCTGGAGGACATCCTCGGCGCCCCGTCACGCCTGAAGGAAACGCGGGAGAAGCTCGACGAGCTGGCGCGGTTGATCGATGACGGCCAGCTCGTGGAAGCGAAGTCGCTGCTGGCGGAGCTGTCGGGCCTCCTCGGCGAGGACGACGCTCAGATCGTCGCCGCGCGATGGGAGCTCTCCATGGCGGAGACCGGCGATGCGCCGGATTGAGAAGGACCGCGAGCCTGCTTGCCTGGCCGACCTCCGGGGCACGCCCGGCGCGGCCTGGAGCTCGGTGTACGGGGCGCAGAGGCAGCAGATGCGGGAGCACGCGTTCAAGGAGCAGCACGGGCTCTGCGCGTACTGCATGTCCCGGCTGCCGGGACCGCCGAGCGCCGAAGGCATGAAGGTCGAGCACTTCAAGACGCGCGCGCTGTCGCCGGAGCTGGTGTTCGACTGGGACAACCTCCTCGGGGTCTGCCTGGGCGATGTGGGCATCCACGATGGCGGAGGAGATCACCGCGAACGCTATCACTGCGACACCTATCGCGGACATCTCCCGAGAGAGGAGCAACGGCTCGAGCTGAACCCGGCGGCGTCTCCGCCCGACGTCAGATCGATGTTCTCCTATACGAACCAGGGGGAGATGCGACCCGCGCGCGGCCTGGAGCCCGCGATGCGCGCCAGCGCTGAAGCGCAGATCGAGCATCTGAACCTCAACATCGCGCGCCTTCAACGGAACCGGAGGGCCGTGATCGATGCTCTCCGGTCTGAATTTCAGAAGAAAGCGCCGAGGGCCGCACGCGTGAAGGCGCTGCTGGAGCTTTCGTCGACTCCGGAGGGTACCGGTCTTTTGCCGCCCTACTGCCAGGTTGCAGCCTATTACCTGGAAAAGAAGCTCCGGCAGCTCGGCTGAAGCGGCGCCTGAGAATCGCCCTCGCCCAAGGCGCATCGCGCCTTCGAGCCACGCGGCGGCACCTCGACCGAACCGCTTGCCTGCGGCCACATCCCCGCCGAGCCTATGGGAGCAGCTCGACCTCGAGCGCCGCGAGCACCTCGCCGCTCCGCGCGCCGGTCGCCCTGATCTCGGCGGCGCGCCCCGGCGCGCCCGGGTCCTCGTGGACGGCGAGGTGGATCAGGAGCGCGTCGCCGCCGAGCGCCTCCACGAACGGCTCGCCCCACTCCACCACGACGAGCGCCCCCTCCGCGCGGCGCTCGCGCAGCCCGAGCTGGGCGAGCTCTTCCTCCGCGCCGCCGCGCGCGCCCTCCGCAGCGGACGCGCCGCCGAGGCGGTAGGCGTCGGCGTGCGCGATCGGGACGCGGCCGTCGTGCTCGTGGACCAGCGTGAAGGTCGGGCTGGTGACCGGCAGCTCCGGCGGCACGCCGAGCGCGCGGCAGAGGGCGCGGGCGAAGAACGTCTTCCCGGCGCCCAGGTCGCCGGCCAGGATCACCAGATCGCCGCCCGCGAGGCGGCCGGCGAGCGCGCGCGCGAGGCGGATGGTGCTGCGGCGGCTCGGCAGCTCGATGCGCATGCGTCAGAACCGGGCCCCCGCGCCGAGCGTCGCGCCGAGCAGGAGCAGCGAGCCGTCCCCCGCGGGGACCCACCGGAGGTTGCCGAGCTGGGCCTCGAGCTGCACCGAGGAGCTCAGCGCGAGCACGACGTCGAGCGACGCCCCGATCACCGGGCGCACCTCAAGGTCGCCGCGGTACGTCGCGCCGCCGGGCCCCACGACGCCGGCGCCCGACCGGAAGAACGCGCCGGCGTGGAGCGCGGGGCCGACGTGGAGCGGGAACGCGCGCCACGCGCCGCCCTCGGGCGTCAGGCTGGGCGTCAGCATCAGGCGCGCGCCGCCCTCGATCCAGGCGGCGAACGGGCCGGCCAGGTTCCCGCCGCCGCCGGCGAACAGCTCGAGCCCGCGATCCGAGGCCGCGTAGGCCACGCGCGCCGTGCCGACCAGCGAGGCCGCGCTGCCGCTCGCGCCCGGCAGGCGCGCCGCCGCCACGGCCGCCCCGAGCGACGCGGAGAGGGCGAGCCGGCGCCCGCCCGTGTACGCAGGCCAGACGCGATCGGGCCCGAGCGGGTACGCCATCTGCACCTCCTTCGCGGGCGGCGCCGGCGGCGGCGCAGGCACCGGCGGCAGCACGGCGGACCCGCCCGCGGACGGGGGCGTGGCAGGAGGCGGCGCGCCCGCCGGCGTGGAGCCCGCGGGGCGCTCCCAGGGGAGCTCGCCGATGCCGACGCCCTCGGGGCGGAGGAGCACCGCCAGCATCTCCTGCGTCTGCTGGGCCTCCTTCCCCCGATCGACCTCCCGCGCGACCGACTCGACCCGGCCCGTCGAGGCGAGGTACGCGGTGAGCTCGACCCGGGAGGTCGTGACCGCAGGCTCGACGGTGCCGCTCAGGACCCAGTCCGCGCCCGTCCGCGCGCCCACGGCGCGGTACTCGTCCGTGGTGTCGGCGATGCCGTCGGCGACGCCCTTGAGCGCGGCCGCCACCGCGCCGTCCGGCACCGGGGTGTGGCCGAGGGCGGCGAGCCCGCGCGCGACCTCGGCCTGAGCGGCGCTCCGGGCGGCCTCGTCGGTGCCTCCGCGCGCGGGGAGCACCGCCACGCGGTCGGCGAACGCGGCCGGGGCGATCGCCGTCAGCGCGGCGGCGGCGGCACAGGAGAGGGCTCGGCGGATCATGCGGCGCCATGCTACGCCCGCCGGGACGCCGGAGCAGCCCCAGGACGACGCGGCGGCACGCTCTCCACGCCGCGCGGCGCGAGCCCCGCGCGGCGGCCAGGCGACGTTCCGGCGGCTCGCTCCGCTCATCGCGCTTTCTCGATCTCGCGGTACGCGACCCCCCTCGGCAGCACGCGCTTTCCGCCGAAGCCGGTCGCCGTCGTGGTCCAGAGCTCGGCCGTCGCGTGGCTCACGGCGGTCGTCGCCGCGAGGCGCCGCGCCTTCACCTCGGCCGGGTCCTCGGTGCCCGTCTTCGGCAGCCGCTGCACGCCGGCCCAGGCGAGGACGCCGGCGTCGCGCCCGAGCGCCGCCCAGAAGCTCGGCGGCGACGGGTGGGTGGCGAGCCACACCCCGAGCGCGGCCGGCGGGCCCGCGGGCGCCCCCGGATCGCCCGCGTGCGGCGGAGGCTGCGCGCCCGCGGGCGCCGCGACGAACGGGAAGAGCCCCGCCGTCGCGACGAGCGACCCCGGCGGCGGCGGCACGGCCGCCTCGAAGCCGAGCGCGATCGTCACCGTGCGCGGGGCGGCGCGGAGCGCCTGCTCTGCGCAGGGCCCGTCCCCGGCCAGGATCACCCCTCGGATGGCCGGCGGCCGGAGGGCGCGCGGATCGAAGGTCCCGTCGCAGGGCAGCGCGAGCGCGATGCCGCGCTCGGCGAGCGCTGCGGTCGGAGCGCCCCCGGCGGCCGCGCCCGGCGGCGAGGCCGCCGCGTCCTTCCGGGCGCCGGCCTCGCCGCCCACGAGCGCCACCGGCTTCGCGCCCCGCTCCGCGAGCGCGGCGACGAGCACCTCGATGCCCCTCGCGGGCTCCTCGCCCACGACGAAGACGAACGCCCCGTCGAGCGCCGCCGGCTCCGGCGGGTGCACGAGCAGCACCGGGATCGCGTTCGCCCGCGCGAACCTCGCCGCCGCGGTCGCCTGATCTCGATCCGAGCCGGCGATGAGCACCGCGGCGCCCTCGGCGGTGAGGCTGCTCAGCGCCTCGTCGACGCTGCCCTCGCCGCCGTCGTCGCGGCTCACGAGCCGCGCGTCCGACCCCGGCCGCAGCAGCCCGAGCCCGTGCGCCACGCCGGCGGCCATCTCGACGCCCCGCCGGCGCGACTCGGACGTGCGCGTCGAGAGCAGCAGGCCGACCGTGGGGGGCTCGACGCGCGCGGTCCCCGCGCCGGCCGCGAGCTCCGAGATCGCGTCGCCCTGGCTGCCGAGCAGCGCGCCGGCCCGGTCGAGCAGCTCCTTCGCGAGCGCGACGTCGCGGCGCTCGCGGGCGACGATCGCGAGGCGCTCGGCGACCAGCGAGCGCAGGTCGACCTGCGGGTCCACGACCTCGCCGGCGGCCTGGCCGGCGCGCATCGCGCTGACGAGGTGGGCGATGGGCACCTTGCGCAGGAGCGCCCCGATCTGCGCCCGGACGGCGGCGCGGTCGTCGTCGTCCGCCTCGCGCAGCCAGACGCTCATCAGCTCGACCGCCTGCGTCCACGCGCCCGCCTCCATCGCGGCGGCCGTGACCTCCTCGTTGAGGAGCGAGCGCACGTACGCGTCGATCATCTTGCTCACCAGCGGGCGCAGCACCCCGAAGGCGGGCCTCGGCTTGCCGGCGCGCCGGAGCGCCGCGCCGCGGAGCACGCGCGCGAGGTCCGCGGTCGGGCCCGGCCCCCCGGCCTCGACCTCGGCCGCGAGCGCCTCGGCGCGGCGGAGGTCCCCTCGCTCCAGCGCGATCCACGCGAGGTGGGCGGCCGCGACGCGCGCGAGATCGTCGCCCGCGTAGCGGTCGCGGAAGGCGAGGAGCTCCGGCTCGAGCGCGATGCGCTCCGCGCGCGCGCCGTTCTCGAAGCGCGCGAGGACGCGGTGCAGCTCCGCCTGGGCCGCGGGCGACCCGCCGAGCGCCGGGCTCATCGCCGCAGCGCCGTCCTGCGCGCCGCAGCCGGCGACGGCGATCGCCGCCGCGAGCAGCGCCGCGCTCGTGATCGCCGACACACGCGCGAGCAGCGGTCGCCGCGCGGCGCGCCCGGACTCCGCGCTGACGGTCGGTGCGCCGAAGGCAGCGGGAAATCGGCCCGAAGTGTCGACTGCGTTCACCTTGACGTCACCCGGGGCATCCCATACACCGGCGGCGCCCGCCTTCCATCGAGGTCAGCGTGTCCGAGGCAACCCCCGCCAGATCGCTCTTTCACAAGAGCCGCCGGTCCTTTCTCCTTCGCAAGCTGCATTCTCTCACCGGCGCCCTCCCCGTGGGCGGTTTCCTGCTCTTCCATTTCTGGACGAACGCGAAGGCGCTCCAGGGGCAGGAGCGGTTCGACGCGGCGGTCGCCGAGATCTCGCACATGCCGTACCTGCCGGTGCTCGAGCTCGGGCTCGTCGTGCTGCCGCTCGCGTTCCACGCCCTCTACGGGGTCAAGCTGGTGCTCGAGGGCAAGCCGAACGTCGGCAGCTACACGTTCTCGCGCAACTGGATGTACACGATGCAGCGGGTCACGGGGGTGCTCGCGTTCGCGTTCATCGCGTTCCACCTCTGGCAGTACTGGGCGCAGAAGTGGCTCGGGCGGATGGCGCCCGAGGAGTTCTACCCGCGGCTGTGCGCCGACATGGCGTCGACGGTGAGCGGCGTCCCGGTGATCGCGCTCGTCTACATCTTCGGCATCGCGGCGAGCGTGTTCCACTTCGCCAACGGCCTCTGGGGCTTCTGCTTCTCGTGGGGGGTCACCGTGTCGCGGCGGGCGCAGCGGATGGCCGCGGTGGTCTTCGGCGCGCTGGGCCTCCTGGTCTTCGTGCTCGGCGCCAACACGGTCATCTACTTCGCGACCGGCGCGCCGTTCCCCGGGACGCCGAGCCCGGCCGCGGAGGGGGCCCGCACGTGCGCCGAGATCGCGTCGGCCGGGCCCGGGCGCGCCGCGCTGGTCGCGCCGGCCTCGCACTGACCATCGTATCGGCCGCGCCCCGATGGGGAGCGGCGCGGGAGCATCGAGAGCGAACATGGCCGCGAAGAGCACGACGAGGAGCGAGGGGGGGAAGGTTCGGCGCGTGATCGTCGTCGGGGGCGGGCTCGCCGGCCTGATGACGGTGATCAAGCTGTGCGAGGCGAAGGTCCCTGTCGACCTCATCTCCCTCGTGCCGGTGAAGCGCTCGCACTCGGCGTGCGCGCAGGGCGGCATCAACGCCTCGGTGAACACGAAGGGCGAGGGGGACAGCCCCCAGGTGCACCTCGAGGAGACGGCGTACGGCGGCGATTTTCTCGCGAACCAGCCGCCGATCAAGGGGATGGCGGAGGCCGCGCCCGGCATCGTCAACATGCTCGATCGCATGGGCGTGCCGTTCAACCGGACGCCCGAGGGCCTGCTCGACTTCCGCCGCTTCGGCGGCACGCTGTTCCACCGCACGGCGTTCGCCGGCGCGACGACGGGGCAGCAGCTGCTCTACGCGCTCGACGAGCAGGTGCGGCGCTTCGAGCTCGCCGACGTGACCGACGAGCACGGCGTGTCGATCCCGGGCGAGAAGATGGTCCGGAAGCACGAGTTCTGGGACTTCATCGAGGCGATCCTCGACGACTCCGGCACGTGCGTCGGCTGCGTCGCGCAGGACCTGAAAACGATGCAGATCCGCGCGTTTACCGGCGACGCGGTCGTGCTCGCGACGGGCGGCAGCGGCGTCGTCTTCGGCCGCTCCACGCTGAGCGTCATCTGCACGGGGACGGCCGCGTCGGCGGTCTACCAGCAGGGCGCCGTGTACGCGAACGGCGAGTTCGTCCAGGTGCACCCGACGGCGATCCCTGGCGCCGACAAGCTGCGGCTCATCTCGGAGAGCGCGCGCGGCGAGGGCGGCCGCGTCTGGGTGCCGAAGGGCAAGACCGACGCGCGGAGCGCGCGCGACATCCCCGAGAAGGAGCGCGACTATCTCCTCGAGCGGATGTACCCCGGCTACGGCAACCTCGTCCCCCGCGACATCGCGGCGCGCGCGATCTTCCGGACGTGCTTCCACGAGGGGCGCGGCATCTGGAACGCCGCGACGGGCCGGAACGAGAACGAGGTCTACCTCGACCTGACCCACAAGGACGAGAAGTTCCTCCGGGCGAAGCTCGCGGGCATCCTCGAGATCTACGAGAAGTTCGCGGGCACCGACCCGTACAAGAACCCGATGAAGGTCTTCCCGGCGGTCCACTACACGATGGGCGGCCTGTGGGTCGACTACGAGGCGGACGCGCGGGGCTCGCTCAAGGTGGGGTCGCCGCGCAATCACGCGACGAGCATCCCGGGGCTCTACGCGGTGGGCGAGGTGGACTACCAGTATCACGGGGCCAACCGGCTCGGCGCCAACTCGCTGCTCTCGTGCGTCTACGGCGGCCTCGTGTGCGGTCCGGCGGTGGCGAGCTATCAGCGGAGCATCAAGCGGAGCGCCCTGGACCTGCCGCGCTCGATCTTCGACAAGGCCGAGAAGCGCGCCGAGGCCGGCTACCAGCGCATCCTGACGCAGAACCAGGAGGCGAAGCAGCCGGAGAACGCGTACCGGCTGCACCAGGAGCTCGGCGAGATGATGCTGCGCGACTGCACGATCGAGCGCGACAACGCCGCGCTCGACCGGGTGCTCGAGAAGCTCGGCGAGCTCGAGGAGCGGGCGGGGCGGATCAAGAGCACGGACACGGCCTCGCGGGTGAACCAGGGGGCGCAGTTCGTGCGGCACCTCGAGAACATGCTGGTGCTCGCGCGGGTCATCGCGCAGGGGGCGAGGAACCGCGACGAGTCGCGCGGGGCGCACTACAAGCCGGAGTTCCCGGTGCGGAACGACGCCGAGTGGCTGCGCACGACGCTGGCGCGCCACGAGGAGAAGGGCGCCGTGAGGTTCCTCCGCGCGTTCGACACGACGTGCGCCGGCCAGTCGGTCCACGTGACCGACGCGGTGGACACGTCGCTGGTGGCGCCGCGGGAGCGCAAGTACGAGCAGGCGGGCGCGGCGAGCGCGCAGGCGACAGGGAAGCTGTCGCAGAAGAGCGTGTAGGATGGCCAAGGCGAGCGGAGACGAGGCGAACGGGGTGGCGGCGCAGGCGCGGGGCGAGGGCCGGCTTGTGCACCTGCGCGTGCGGCGGCAGGACACCGCGGATCGGCCGGAGTCGCGGCGCTGGGAGGAGTTCAAGGTCCCCTACCTGCCGCAGATGAACGTGATCAGCGCGCTGCAGCAGATCCAGCGGGATCCGCGGACCGTGGACGGCAAGGAGGTGGCTCCGGTCGTCTGGGAGGCGGTGTGTCTGGAGGAGGTGTGCGGCGCGTGCACGATGGTGGTCAACGGCCGGGTCCGTCAGGCCTGCTCGGCGCTCGTCGACCAGCTCGCGCCGAAGGGCGAGGTGATCACGCTGGAGCCCATGTCCAAGTTCCCGCTCGTGCGCGACCTGCTCGTCGACCGGAGCCGGATGTTCGAGGACATGAAGCGGGTCCGCGCGTGGATCGACATCGACGGCACGCACGAGCTCGGCCCGGGTCCACGCGAGTCGCCGGAGCGGCAGGAGGAGCGGTATTCGCTCTCCCGCTGCATGACGTGCGGCTGCTGTGTCGAGGCGTGCCCGCAGTACAACGACGGGACGAAGTTCGTCGGCGCCTTCGCGATCAACCTGGTGCGGCTCTACAACATGCATCCTTCCGGGGCGATGCGCGAGGGCGAGCGCCTGGAGTCCGTGATGAGCGAGGGCGGGATCACCGATTGCGGCAAGTCGCAGAACTGCGTCGAGGTGTGCCCGAAGGAGATCCCGCTCGTCGACTCGATCGCCGCGGTCGCCCGCGACACGACGAAGAGGATGCTGTTCGGCTGGCTGCTGAAATAGAGCGGCGTGTACCCGACGTCGCCGAGGACCGCGCTCAGGGGAAAGGCGATCCCGCCCCGAACCCGAGCCCGAAGCCCGACCCGAACCCCACGCCCACCGGCGCCGTCGTGGTCTGCCGCTCCAGCTTGCGGATGCGCATCCCGAGCAGGTGCGTGATCAGCGTGCAGGTCTGGTGCGCGCGCGGCGTCACCTCGCACCCCAGCCAGACGCCGAACGGCTCCCGCTCGCCCTCCTCGGCGTAGCGGATCACCGGGCCGTTCTGGGCGACCGTGAGCCACGCGTTCGCCTCGCCCGGCAGCGACGCGTGCAGCACGCCGACCTGGCCCAGCGCGTCGTCGTTCGGGCCAATGACCCGGCCGTCCGGCTCGAGCAGCGCCAGCGGCTCGGCCTCCAGGCCGAACACCCGCCCGCCGCGATCCACGCTCAGCTGGTGCTCGCCGTTCACGAAGATCTTGCCGTCCGGCGCGATGTCGACCGCGAGGCTCCCGTGGACCCAGCGCGCCCGCGGGATGTCGAGCAGCGCGCCGCCGCGGGCCCAGTTGGCAGGGGGCGTCGCGGCGCACGCCGCGAGCAGCGAGAGCGGCACGACGAGAGCGAGGCGTCGCATGCGCCGAGCATACCGCAGCGACGAGCGGCGCGCCGGCGCGTCGGCCGATCGCCGGCCGACGCGCCGGCGCAGCGCTACACCTTCTCGGTCCCGGTCGTGCCGAGCAGCCCGGTCGGCTTCACGAGCAGCACCGCGATCAGCACCGCGAACACGAGGACGTCCTGCAAGCCGGAGTAGGGCGTGAGCTTCGTCATCTCGCCGATGATCCCGATCAGCATGCCCCCGAGCATCGCGCCCGTGATGTTGCCGATACCGCCGATGACCGCCGCCACGAAGGCGCGGTTGCCGATCACCACGCCCATCGTGGGGTACACCTGCGACTGATCGAGGCAGTAGAGCACCGCGCCCACCGCCGCGAGCATCGAGCCCGTGACGAAGGTGAGCGCGATGATGCGGCTCGTGCGGACGCCCATCAGCCGGGCGGCCTCGACGTTCACGCTGAGCGCGCGCATCGCCTTGCCCGTCCAGGTGCGCCGCACGAGCACCTCCAGGCCGATCATCACGAGGATCGAGGTGACGAAGATCACCTTGCGCGTGTGCTCGATCGGCAGGAGCTGAGGATAGCCGCGGTAGCGGGCGGTGAAGAGGAGCTGCGCCAGGTTCTGGAGGAGGACGCTCATCGCGAGCGCCGTGACGAGCGGCGTGATTCGGGTGTTCGCGAGGCCCCGCCCCCGGGATCGCAGCGGCGCGTAAGCCACCTTCTCGACAACGACCCCGAGGACCGCCGTGAAGGCCATCGCGAAGAGGGTGCCGGCCACGCCGGCGACCAGCGGCGCGTCCTGGGCGCCGAACGCCGTGATCCCGAAGAGCCCGGCGAAGGCGCCCATCATGAAGACCTCGCTATGAGCGAAGTTGATGAGCTTGAGGATGCCGTAAACCATCGTGTAGCCGAGGGCGACGAGGGCGATCATCGACCCCTGGGCGAGCCCCGTGATCAGGGCACTCACGATCTTCTCCATGGAGACCCCTTCACCGCGCGCCGAGCGAGCGCGCGGGCACGAGCACTACTGCTTCGCGCCCTTCTCGTTGACCGTGGCGTAGTAGGTAAACTGCTTGTCCTTGATCCGGACAATCACGACCGGCTTGTCGGCGTTGCGATTCGCGTCGATGGTGATGACCCCCGTCGCGCCCTGGAAACCCTTTGTGTCCTGGATGGCCTGCCGGATGTCGTCCGGCGTCATCGTCTTGGCGCGGCCCATCGCGTCGGCGAGCAGCCCGGCAGCGTCGTAGGCCTGGGCAGCCATGCTCGACGGCGTGCGGTTGTAGCGCTCCTTGTACTTCTTCACGAACGCCTGCGAGTTGGGCCAGGGGACGTCCGGCGCGTAGTGGTTCGTGAAGTACGCGCCTTCCAGCTCCTCCGCGGCGTCGCGCAGGAGCTCGTTCGCGTCCCACCCATCGCTGCCGACGAACATGTTCCCCGGCACGCCCGCGGCCTTGGCCTGCCGCGCGATGGGGGCCATGCTCGTGTAATAGATCGGCGCGTAGATCATCTCGGGGTTCGCCGACTTGAGCTCGTTGATGTACGTCGTGAAGTTTGTCTCCTTCTTGAGGAAGCTCTTCTCCATGACGATCTCGCCGCCTAGGCGCTTCACCTCGGCGCGGAACTCGTTGGCGAGGCCCGACGAGTAGAGGTCGTCGGAGGCGAAGAAGAGCCCCACCTTCTTCTTGCCGAGCGTGTTCACGATGAACTGCGCGCCCATCTGGCCCTGCACGTCGTCCGTGAAGCAGGCGCGGAACACGAAGGGGCCGACCTTCGTCACGTCCGGGTTCGTGGACGACGGCGAGATCATCGGCACCTTCTTCTTGTTGGCGACGATGCCGCCGGCGCGCGACCGGGACGAGGCGACCTCGCCGAGGAGGGCGAGCACGTGATCCCGGTCGATCAGCTGCAGGACCTTGTTGGTCGCCTCCTCGGGCTTCGACTTGTTGTCCTCGTAGAGGACGTTGATCGGCTTGCCCTTGACCCCGCCCGCCTTGTTGATCTCGTCGATGGCGAGATCGACACCCTCCTTCGAGTCGACGCCGAACGCCGTCTCCTCGCCCGAGAGGCTGAAGTAGGCGCCGACCTTCCACTCGGGGTCGTCCTTCGCGTGCTTGGCCGGGTCGCCGCCCGAACCCTCGCTCGTCTTGCCGCAGCCGAGCGCCATCGCGCTCAGCGCGAGCGCCCCGGCGATCATCCTCACCAAACCCCGTCGTCCGAGCATATTGTCGTCCTCCCTGTCGCCGGGCCGCCTCGCGTGTGGGTCGCCCGCCGGTGGCCATGGCCGCCCACGCAGCGGCCCAGAGCGCGTGTACTCATCGCGTCTACCATTGTCTACGCGGCACGTCAGCTATGTCGGGCCGCGGTGCGCCGGGCGCGGGGCATCTCAAGTGTTCGATTCTCCACGGATTCCGGCGGTCGAGCCCGCGCAGGGGCTAGACGGCGCGGGGCGGAGCGAGGCTAGCCGGCGCGGCGCGCATGGACGAAGTGCTCGACGTTCCCCTTCGGCCCGCGCACCGCGCTGTCGGCCTCGCCGACGACCGAGAAGCCCGCGGCCTCGATGGCCTGGCGCGCCTCGGCGATCGCCGCGAGGCGGGTCGCCTCGTCACGGATGACGCCGCGCCCGCGGGCGGCGGCCTCGCGGCCCGCCTCGAACTGCGGCTTGATGAGCGCAACGAGGTCGCCCGAGGGGCGGAGCAGGCGGGCGATCGCGTCGATGAGCCGGGAAATGCTGATGAAGGACGCGTCGACAACGACGAGATCGATGGGGCTGTCGAAGTCCTCCCGCTGGAGCTCGCGCGCGTTGACCCGATCGCGCACCTCGACGCGCGGATCGGCGCGCAGCTTGCTGGCGAGCTGGCCGTAGCCGACGTCGACCGCGAACACCCGCGCCGCGCCGCGCTGGAGCAGGCAGTCGGTGAAGCCCCCGGTCGAGGCGCCCACGTCGACGCACGTCTTCCCGGCGACGTCGAGGCCGTGCGCCGCGAAGGCCGCGAGCGCGTGATCGAGCTTGTCGCCGCCGCGCGAGACGAACCGCGGGCCCGAGGCGACGTTCACCTCGGCGTCCTCGGGGAGCAGCGTGCCCGGCTTGTCGATGCGGCGCGGCCCCGAGGTGACCTTGCCGGCCATGATCAGCGCCTGCGCCTCGGTGCGCGAGCCGGCGAGCTTCCGGGCGACGAGCAGCGCGTCGGCGCGGACGCGGGTCACGGCGCGCTCGGGGGCGAAGAGGGCGAAGGGGGCGCGGGGGCCGCGCCGCCGTCCCGCGAGCCGGGGACGGCCGCCGCGTCGGGGAGCGCCAGCGCGTCGCCGTGGAGCGCCCGGGCGACGGCGGCGAGCCCGTCGCCGATGCGCGGCCCCGGGCGCAGCACGACGTCGGTGCGGAGCGGGCGCACGCGCCCCTCGCGCACGGCGCGCAGGGATCTCCAGCCGAGCGCGTCCCGGAGCATCGCCAGCCTGGAGGCGCCCAGCCCGCCGGCCTCGCCGGTGCCGTCGAGCAGCACATCGGGATCCAGCGCGAGCAGGTGCTCGACGCTGATCGACGGATAGGCGCCGCCGCGGGTGATCACGTTCTCGCCGTCGGCGAGCCGGAGGAGCTCATCGGCGAAGCTGCCGGGACCCGCGGCGAAGATGGGTGAGGTATCGAACAGCATGGCGACCCGGACGCGCGGCATCTCCTTCACGGCCTGCTCGACCGCCTGGCGGCGGGCGTGGATCCGGCCGATCGCTTGCTCGGCGCCGGGGGCCGCGTCGAGCCGCCGGCCGAGCTCCGCGAGCATCGCCTCGATCTGGGCGAGCGACTCGGTCTCGGGGAAGCAGGTCGCGATCCCGTGCCCGCGCAGCGTCTCGTCCAGCGCCGGCCCCGCGGGGCCGCGGGCGCCGACGACGAGGGTCGGCGAGAGCGCGATGATCGCCTCGATGCTCGGATCGGCGTAGCCGCCGACGCTGGGCAGGCGGAGCACCTCGGGCGGGTGGTCGCAGTGGCGGGAGCGGCCGACGAGGGCCGCGCCGGCCCCGATCGCGCAGACCGCCTCGGTGGTGCTCGGCGACAGGGAGACGACGCGCGCTCCGCCCTGCGCCGCCGGGGCCCGGCGCCCGCACGCCGCGAGCGCGACCGCGGCGAGCGCCGCGAGCGCTGCTCGCCGCCGGAGCGCGGTGCCCTGCGCGCGAGAAAGCGCGGTGCCCTGCGCGCGAGAAGAAGACGCGCTCCGCCCTTCAGCCAAGCCGCTCCCGGCGGCGCCGCCGCAGGCCCGCCACGGCGCCCAGGCCCGCCGCGCCGAGCAGCCAGGGGACCGGCTTTGTCGGGTCAGGCCTCGAGTGGATGCTGCACGACCCGCTCCATGCGTCGTCCTCATCGGCACCGTCGTCCTCGAGCGGCGGCTCCGGGAGCTTCGCGCAGAAGCCGGGCTCTTCGTTGCAGCTGTAGCCGCTCGGGCACGTCGCGACCTCGCTGCACGGGCGGGTGCAGTAGCCGTCGAGGCAAGCGTTCGTCAAGCACTGCTCCGGCTGCGTGCAGGCGGCGCCGACCTCCGCCGAGTAGACGGGATCGGTGGGGAAGCCGCTCGCCCAGCGGGGCGCCTCGTACCCTCCGAGCCTGGCGGCATGCAGGGTCGCCTCCTTGATCCATTCCGCCCAGCCGTACACATAGCCGTAAATCGGATACTCGCAGCGCTCGGCCCCGCGCGACGTCACGCCGATCACGCGGTGCATCAGATCGAGGCTGGGCCCGCCCGAGTCCCCCTCGCAGATGCCCGTGTCCCCGACCCACTCGGTCGGCTTCACCACGGACGCCGGGCAGCCGTCGGACACGCAGTCGATGAAGAGGTTGTCGCGGCGTCGCCGCAGGCCCGCGCCGGTGCTCATGTCGTTCGTCGCCCCGAAGCCGACCGCATAATACTCCTCGCCCTTGGCGAGCGGCACATCGACGCGCGGCACGAGCGGCACGGCCTCGCTCTCCGGGACCAGCTCGTCCAGGATCAGGATCGCCTGGTCGTTGCCGCAGAACCTGTCCGCCCCGCTGCCGGGGAGCAGCACGAGCTCGCTGCCGCCGTAGTAGCGTGCGGACGTGCCGATCTCGGCGTCGGTCGTCGCGAAGATCCGCCGCGCCAGGTGCGTATCCGTGAACGTCGTGGAACGGCAGGTGATCTGGCCGTCGAGCTCATTGGCCATGTCCGAGACGCAGTGCCGGGCCGTCAGCACCACGTTCGGGGCGATCAGGCTACCGGTACATATCGCGCCGATCTCAGCGTTGTAGATGCCCACGACGGCCCTGTCGCCGCTGTCCAGATAACCGTCCTGGATGGCATCGCGCGTCTCTCCGATCTCGTCAGGGGGCTCCTCCAGGGCCGAGCTGCACGCTGTTGAAGCGAGTCCCAGGGCAAGAATCAAGGTGACTCTGGGCGAGCAAAACGACATCGAGAGCCTCCAAGTACTGCAATGTAGGTGCGAGCCGCGAGGCGCCGCGCCGAGCAGATGATTCTAGAGGGGAATGTGCGGTCATGCACGCGCGCCCGGCGCGATGAGCGATTCGGCTCGTTGCATGCACTACATCGAGAGACCGTTCCAGAGGCCTTTCAGATTCATCAGGTAACCGACGAGCCCCGGACCGCCATGGCGGCGCCAGGGGCGCGGCGACCGGCTCCGCCGTGAAAAGCCGTGGAAACGTGAGCGGTCCGGGTGTTGCGGGGCGGTGCGGCCGTGATCGATCCGGTCCTGCTCTTCGGGCTCGCGCTCGCCGCGGGCGCGCCGCTCGCGCTCTCTCCGCTGGCCACGGCGCTCGGCGCGGCGCTCGCCGCGGCGGCGCTCCGCCGTCGGGCCGGCCACGCGGCGCTCGCCGCCGCCGCGGTGGCGCTCGTCGCCGGCGGCCTCCGCGCCCGCGCGCTGCTCGACGGCGCGGGCGGCGTCTACGATGGCGCCGCCGCGCTGCTGCATCCGCCGGCGCGCTGCGAGGTGACGGCCGCGATCGTCAGCTCGCCCGTCGTGGTCGGGGCGGCGCAGCGGCAGGCGGGCGAGGCGCCGGCCTCGCGCATCGACGTGGAGCTCACCGGTGGGACGTGCGGCGGGCGAGCCCTGCCGGGGCCGCTCCGGGCGCGCCTCTACGGGGCCCCGCTGGATCTCGCGCGCGGAGACCGGCTCGAGATCGTCGTGGATCTCGCGCCGATCCACCTGTTCCGCAACGAGGGGCTCCGCGACGCGACCGCCGCGATCGCGCGGAGCGGGATCGTCGCGAGCGGGACGATCGTCGACGCGCGGCGGACCGTGGAGGGGCGATCGATCGGGGCCGCCGTCGACCGCGCGCGGGGCCGCGTGCGGGCGCGCATCGAGGCCACGTTCCACCCCGACGCTGTCGCGCTCGGGCGCGCGCTCGTGCTCGGCGAGACCGACCTCGCGCCCGAGGACCAGGACGCCTTCCGCGAGAGCGGCCTCGCGCACCTGCTCGCGGTGTCGGGGACGCACCTGATCCTCGCGGTGGCGGGCTTCGCCGCTGTTCTGCGCGCGATCCTCGTCCGCGTCGGCCCGATCGCGGCGCGGTGGGACGCGGGCCGCATCACCGCGGCCCTGTGCGTGCCGGCCGCGTGGCTCTACGCCGACTTCGCCGGCGGCGGCGGATCGGCGATGCGCGCCGCGGCGATGCTCAGCTGCGCGATGGGCGCCCGGCTCCTGGGCCTCCGTCCGGTGGGCGTCCGCAACTTCGCCCTGTCGCTCGCGGGCGCCGCCGCGGTCGATCCGCTCGTCGCGTGCGATCTCTCGTTCGGCCTCTCCGCGGCCGCGACAGCCGGGCTGCTCTGGCTGCAGCGGCCGCTCGCCGCGGCGCTCGTCCCCGGCGAGCGAGGGCGCGGCGACGGCGGCGCCGAGGGCGGGGGGCTCGGCGCGTCGCCGCGCGCGCTGGCGCGCAAGCTCCTCGCGCCCCTCGCGACGACGCTCGCCGCCATGTTCGGGTGCGCGCCGCTGCTGCTCATGACCGGCGAGACGTTCCCGCTGCTCGGCGTGGCGGCGAACGTGGTCGCCGCGCCGATCGGCGAGCTGGCGGCGCTCCCGTTCTGCCTCGCGCACGCGGTGCTCTGGTGGGCGCCGCCGGTCGAGCGCGGGTGCGCGCTCGTCGGGTCGGGCGCGCTGCTCGCGGTGCGCGCCGTCGCCCGCGCCTCGGCGGAGACCGGCGCGGTGCTGCGCCTGCCCGAGCCGTCGCCCGCCCAGCTGGCCGCGCTCGCCGCCGCGATCGCGCTCGCGTGGGCCGCGGAGCGGCGCGGCCGCCGGCTCGCCGCGCTCGCGGCCGGCGCCGCCGCGTGGCTGCTGCTCGAGGTCGTCGCCGTGCGCGCCGGCGCGCCGCGCGGCGCGCTGCGCGTCAACGTCCTCGACGTGGGCCAAGGCGACGCCATCCTGATCGACCTGCCCGAGGGCGGCGCGATGCTCGTCGACGCGGGCGGCTTCGTGGGCAGCCCGGTCGATCCGGGCGCGCGCGTCATCCGGCCGCTCTTGCGATCGCGCCGCCGCGCGCGCCTCGACGCGGTCGTCCTCTCGCACCCGCACCCGGATCACTTCGGGGGCCTGCCCGCCGTGGTCGAGGGCGTGGAGGTCGGCGAGCTCTGGGACACCGGCCAGGGCGAGGCCGAGGGCGCGGGCCCCGTGTACGCAAGGCTGCTCTCGGACCTGCGCCGGCGCGGCGTGTCCATCGTGCGGCCCGCCTCGCTGTGCGGCAGGCCGCGGGTGCTCTCCGGGGCGACGATCGAGGTGCTCGCGCCGTGCCCCGACCTCCACCCCGACCGCGGGGCCAACGACAACTCCTTCATTCTGCGCATCACCTACGGGGCCCGTTCCGCGCTGCTCGTGGGCGACGCGGAGCACGAGACCGAGGACGCGCTCGTGGCGCATCACGGCGCCGCGCTCCGCGCCGACCTGCTCAAGGTGGGGCACCACGGCAGCCGGACCTCGACCGGCGCGGCGCTCCTCGCGGCCGTCGACCCCTCGGTCGCCGCCGTGTCCTGCGGCGTCCGCAACCGCTTCGGGCACCCGAGCCCCGAGGTGCTCTCCCGCCTGTCGGCCCGCGGCGTGGCGATCGCGCGCATGGACCGCGGCGGCGCCCTGGTCTGGGAGACCGACGGCGAGCGCGTCCTCTGGTCCCGCCCAGGCCAGCCGCCGAGCCCGGCGCCGGACCGGGCGTCCTTGCGCCTGAACGGCCCCTGAGGGACGCTCCGTCGATGTCTCGTAGCGCGATGACGACAACGATCCGCCGCCGGCTCGCGAGCGAGATCGGTCGTATCGACAAGCAGGCGCCCTTCCGCGTCGCGCTGTCTTACCCGTCCCCGTACCGGGCTGGCATGAGCTCGCTCGGCTTCCTCCAGATCTACAAGATGATCCAGGCCGAGCCCGGGATGGCGTGCGAGCGCGCCTTCCTGCCGGACGACGAGGGCCCGGGCGCCTCCGGCGTGGAGAGCGCTCCGGTCACGTACGAGGGGCTCCGCCCGCTCTCCGACTTTCCGGTCATCGCGCTCTCGGTGGCCTACGAGCTCGAGCTCGCCGGGGTCGTCCGCCTGCTCGAGCTCGCGGGGCTGCCGGCGCTCCGGGACGAGCGCGACGGCCGCCACCCGTTCGTCCTCGCGGGCGGTCCGCTCACGTTCTCGAACCCGCTGCCGCTCGCGGTGTTCGCCGACGCGATCCTCATGGGCGAGGCCGACACCCTGGCGGTGGACGTGCTCCGCCTGCTGCGGGAGGCCCCCTCGCGCGAGGCGGCGCTCGACGAGCTGGCGCGCGTCCCCCACGTCTTCGTCCCCGCGCGCCACGGCGCGGAGATGCCCCCGGTCGCCCAGTGCGACAACGCGCTCCTGCCCGCCTGGTCGCCGATCCGCGCCGAGGAGACCGAGCTCTCGAACATGTTCCTCATCGAGGCGGAGCGGGGCTGCTCGCGCGGGTGCACCTACTGCGTGATGCGCCGCTCGACCAACGGCGGCATGCGCATCGTCCCGAAGGAGCGCCTCCTCGAGCTCATCCCCGAGGACGCGCGGCGCGTCGGCCTCGTCGGCGCCGCGGTCAGCGATCACCCGAAGATCGTCGAGGTGGTCCGGTCGCTCGCCGAGCGGGGCTGCGAGGTCGGGCTGAGCAGCCTCCGGCCGGACCGGCTGACCGACGAGTTCGTCGGCGCGCTGCGGCTCGCGGGCTACAAGACGCTCACGACGGCGATGGACGGCACGAGCGAGCGCGTCCGCGAGACCCTCGAGCGGCGCGCGCGGCCCAAGCACCTCCAGCGGGCGGCCGAGCTCGCGCGGCAGCACGGGATGAACCGGCTCAAGCTGTACCTCATGGTCGGCGTCCCCGGCGAGACCGACGACGACGTCGACGAGTGCGTCGCGTTCGTCACGGAGCTCTCCCGGATCGCGCCGGTCGCGCTCGGGATCGCGCCCTTCTGCCCGAAGCGCAACACGCCGCTCCACGGCGCGCCCTTCGCGGGGATCGGCGTCGTGAACAAGCGGCTCGACCGGCTCCGCCGTGGGCTGCGCGGCCGCGCCGACGTGCGGGCCACGAGCGCGCGCTGGGCGTGGGTCGAGGCGGTGCTCGCCGCCGGCGGCGAGGCCGAGGGGCGCGCGCTGATGCAGGCGGTGCACGCGGGCGGCTCGTTCCGCGACTACGAGCGCGCGTTCGAGAAGATCAAGCGGCCGGAGCCGCCGCGCCGCCAGAGCCTGCCGCTCCTGGCGGCGGGGTGAGCGGGGCGGCCACCGCCCCGGAGGAGCCGATGAAGAGGCTGACGCTGTTCACGCGCGAGCGCTGCCACCTCTGCGACGACGCCCACGCCGCGCTCGAGCGCGTGCGCGCCCGCCTCCCGTTCGAGCTCGCCGTCGTCGACCTGGACCGCGAGGCCGGCCCGGAGAAGCGAGCGCTGTACGACTGGGAGGTCCCCGTTGTCGAGCTGGAGGGGCGGAAGATCATGAAATACCGCGTCGACGAGCAGCGGCTCGAGCGGCTGCTCTCCAGCCCGGGGTGACATTCTGTCGCGCCGGGACGGTTCGGCCGGCTTTCACCCCGCGTCGCGCTAGGCTATGGCCACCCTCGTGAAGTGGACGACAATCGCGCAGATCCTCTTCATCCTCGTCGCTGCCGTGGCCGTGTACGGCTTCGTGCACGCGGCGCAGAATGACCAGCGCAGCACCGGCTGCAAGGCCATGTGTGCGCTGCGCCCCGCGTACGCCGGCCGCGACCGGCTCGCGCCGGACTTCGAGCTGCCGGACATGAACGGCAAGCCCGTCCGCCTGTCGTCCTTCCGGGGCAAGACGGTCTTCTTGAACTTCTGGACCAAGACCTGCGGCCCGTGCCTCGAGGAGATGCCGGCGCTCGCGGAGCTCGGTCGGATCGCCCGGTCGCGCAACGATATCGTCGTCCTCACGGTCTCGACCGACGAGGGGCCGGACGACGTGCGGGACGCGCTCAAGGTGGCCCTGAACGGGGATCCGCCGTTCCCGGTCCTCTTCGACCCCGAGTCCAAGGTCGTGCTGGACAAGTACGGCACGCAGCTCTTCCCGGAGACGTGGATCATCGACCCGAACGGGATCATCCGGGCCCGCTTCGACGGGGCGCGGGACTGGTCGAGCAGCCTGGCCGTCGACGTGGGCGAGATGGTCTCGCGCTGGGGCGGGTGCCCGGTCGAGATCTTCAAAGGGCAGCCGCGCGGCGGCTTCGCGGGCCTCTGCACCGACGATTCCTGAGCGGGCTCCGGCGGCGGGGCAATCGGGCAGGGACGCGTAGGGCGCGCGCGGGACGCGGCGCAGGGGGCGCATGCGGGGCGCGTACCGGGAGCGCGGGGCACGCTCGCCGCTTGGCGCTTTCCCGAAAGATCGTTATGTGAGTCACCCATCATGACCGCCCGCAGGCCGACGTCGCCGACCGCGCAGCCGCCGCAGCCGCCCGCAGCGAGCGAAGGGGGCGACGGCCGAGCCTCGGACGAGCGGGTCGCGGCCGCGCGACAGGCGCTGCTCGAGGGGGTCGGCGCCGAGATCGCGGCCTCGTTCCCCGGCATCACGCGGCTCGGAGGGCAGGTCGTCGCGGCCCTCTACCTGGCGGACGTGCCGCGCTCGATGGATGAGCTCAGCCAGGAGCTCGGCCGCTCCAAGAGCAACATCTTCGCGAACCTGCGCGGCCTCGAGGCGGCCGGGATCATCGAGCGCCGGCGGGAGTCGGGCGCGCGGCACGACTCGTTCGCGCTGCGCGGCAAGTACCCCGACGTGATCGTCGGCGCCTACCTCGGCCGCCTGCGCCGCGTGGTGCAGGACAAGCGCTCCCTCGCTCGGCGCGCGCTCGCGCTGCTCGGCGACGCGGAGGGCCCGGAGGCCGACGCGATGCGCGCGCGGCTCGACGACCTGTCGCGCAAGTACGACCTGTTCGCCGAGCTGATGGAGCAGCTCCTGCCGTCGATCGACGGCCCCGTCGATCTCGAGCGGCTGATCGCGCAGGTGCCCGAGGCGGTGGTCCGCTCGCTCAACGCGGCCGCCCGCGTCGCCTGGGCCGCGGGCGACGCGATCAGCCGGCTGAGCAGCCGCGCCACCCGCAAGCGCTGAGCGCCGCTCGGGTCGCCGGGGGCGCGCGCGGCGTCATCCTCGCGGCGGGCAGTCCCTCATCTCGATGAGGATGCCGGTCGACGTCTCGATCCGGTGCATCAGGCTCACCTCCCGGGTCACCGGCGACGGCGTGATCGGGTTGGGCGCGGCGCCCACGATCATCGGCCGATCGGGGTCTCCGTCCACGAAGACCATCAGCACCTCGATCCCGGGCTTGAGCGGGAAATGGACGCCGTAATTCGGCCCGGCGTGCGGCTGGATCATCCGCACGAGCCGCGAGGGGAACGCGCGGGACGCGGGATCCCCCGCGTCGAAATGGAAGCGCACCCGGTAGCGCCCCTGCTCGTCGATCGGCGACGTCTGCCCGATCTCCCCGTCCGGGAGCGGCTCGACGAGCGCCGTCACCACCCCGTGGATCTTCGGCCGCGGCGTCGCCCGCGGGGGGCGATAGGCCTGCTCGGCGCGCACAAGCCGCGCGCGATTGACATACTCCTCCTCGCGCCCGGCCCCGCCCTCGATGGCCACCGGCTGCGCCGCGCGGTGCTCCACCTCCACGACAAGGAACCGCTGCCCGTCGAGCCGCGGGTGGCCCTCGAGCGCGAAGACGGCCCCCGGGATCAGCCGCAGCTCGTCGCTCCGGCACTCGAAATAGCGGCCCGATGAGGCGCGCTCCTCGGCGCGGATCTGCGCCAGCAGCTGGCCCTCCTCCGGCGTCTTGTGATGGGCGCCGACCTCGACCACCCCGCCCCCGAGGCCCGCCGCCGACTCGTGCGCTCCCGTGAGATCGAGCCTGGGAGTCCGGTAGTTGTACTCCTGCATGACGTACGTCGCGGGGAAGGCCCTGGCCTGCTCCTTGAGCTCGAACACGTCGCGCCGCTCGCCCCGCGTCCGGAACACCACCGCGTCGCCGCCCGGCAGCGGCTGGAAGCCCGTCTGCTCGTCGGTGAAGACCATCACGTCGCGCCCCGACTCGTGCTCGAAGAAGAAGGAGATCCCGAGGTGCTCGGCGAGCCGCGAGATGAAGGCCAGATCCGTCTCCTTGTACTGGACGATCATCTCCCGGTCCGGGTGAGCGCGGTAGAGGCGCATCATCACGTCGTCGGGCCCGAGCCCCACCATCGCGAGCTTCTGCTGGATGAGCTCCGGCACGCTGATGTCGAGGAAGACCTGCTGGAGCTCCACCAGCGTCGCGCGGAACGCCCGCGGCACGAGCCGGAGCCGGTAGGAGCGGAAGGCGGTCTCGGTCTCGTGCCCGTCCTCGATCGCGGCGATCATCCCGTACACGGTCCGTTCGTCCGCGCCCTGGACCTCGAACACGAGCGACGCTGTCGCCCCGAGCACCTGCTCGATCGGGAGCTCGGCCTCGTCGCTGCACACGACGTCGATGTCGAACGAGAAGAGCTGGCCGACGGCCTCGGCGCCGCGCACCTCGCGCACCCGGACATGGCCGCAATCGAAATCCGGCGAATCGAGCCGCAGGACGGGGCTTTGCCGCGCCCGGTCCCGGAGCGCGGCCCTCGCGTCCTGCAGCGCGGCCCTCGCGTCCTGCAGCGGGTCGATCGGCCGGAGGCGCGCCGCGCGGAGCGCTGATTCCGCCGCATCCAGCGCCGGGAACGGCAGGTGATCCGACGTCGGCAGGCCGCCGGCGGGGGGCGGGAGATCCCTCGAGCCCGAGACGCTCGCCCTCGGCGACGGCGAGACCTCGCCCGGCCCCGCGCCGCGCGCGCGCGCCTGGGCCACGGCGACGCCCTCGTCGCTCGCAGGCGGCGGCGCAGCGGCCTCTTCCGCCCCCGGCCCGGGCGTCTCCGCCGCCGGCCCGGGCGTCTCCGCCCCCGGCCCGGGCGTCTCCGCCGCCGGCCCGGGCGCCTCCTCCGGTCTCGCTGCGCACGCCGCGGGCGCGCTCGGCTCCGTGCACGGCGGCCCTGCGCCGGGCGCCTCGCGAATGCGGGCAGCGGTCGACTCCGGGCCGATCTGGAGGGCGCTCGGCGCGCGGTGCGCTGTCGCGGCCGTCGGTTCGCCGCACGGCCGGGCGTCGCTCGGCTCGCTGCACATCAGGGTTTCGGTCGGCTGCCCGTTCATCCTTGCGCCTCCTCCGCGGCTCGCTTGTTACCGTACCCGATGCGGAGGCACGCATGGGTACGCGCGAGGGTGACGGTATCAGCGGGAAGTACCTCCTCATCGAGGTCCCGAACTTCAACAACGCCGGGGCCGAGGCCGAGGCGATGGGCTCCTACCTGCGCCTCGGCGCGGTCAAGGACCCGGGCCTCGCCGCCAACCCGGGCGCGCCGAAGGCGAGCGGCGAGGACCTCGCCGCCCTGGTCACGTCGTTCATCGACGACACCCGCACGCGCGACGGCTGCCCGGGCTTCATCCCCGAGGCCGAGCGCCAGGCCGAGACCGCGAAGCTGCACTCCAAGGGCGGCTGGCGCGACCACTCCGACGGCAATCGCATCACCACCACGCGCGGCGACAAGGTCGAGGTCATCCAGGGCAACTACCGCATGCTCGTCCTCGGCCGGCAGGACGACAAGGCCGGCTGGGACGTCTCCGGCGGCCATATCCAGGACGCCACCGATCTCTGGACCGCCGCCACAACCATCGAATGGGTCCAGAACTACAACGGCACATGGAAGGTCACCGAGAAGACCGAGAAGGGCGACGTCGACACCACCTACCACGGCGACACGTTCGATCGATTCTACGGTAACAAACAGACCAGCGTCACCGGCTCCGAGGCCCCCACGGCCGAGCGCCCGAACCCCACCTGCCTGAGCTCCACGTGGGCGCAGCGGATCGAGTCGTACACCGGCTCCGCCGCCTGCCCGGTGCCGCAGATCCTCGACGAGACGTGGGCTGATACGATCGCCAGCAAGACGACGGCGACCTCGATCGCCGACGAGACCACCGCGCAGACGATCTCCAGCACCACGACCGCCACGACCGTCAGCGACGACACCACCGCGAGCACCGTCTCCAGCACGACGACCGCCGCGCTGGTCTCGGATACGACGATCGGCAGTGTGCAGTCGGTGACCATCGGCGATGTAAGCGACATCACCATCGGCAACGCGGCGTCGATCACCATCGGCGCCACCGAGGAGGTCACGATCGGCGGCCTTGTCGAGCTGACGATCGCGGCCCTGCTCGAGGTCTCGCTCACCGCGGGGGTCTCGATCAACATGGGCCCGAAGGCAGAGCTCAACCTGACCAACCGGCAGGAGCTCTCCCAGTTCCGCACCAACGTGAAGAACATCTGCTCCAGCGTCTCGTCGGCCGAATCGGTGAGCACCGGGGCGTACAACCTGATGTCCGGCGTCATCAACCTGTTCTGATGCAGACCCGGAATCTCACGCCCTTCCGCTTCGGCACAAAGATCTGCTCGCGCAGGCCGCCGCAGCCGGAGGTGGTCCTCATCGTCCGCGGCCGCTTCTCGCTCCGCCCGGGCGAGCCGCTCGCGCCGGTGGAGGGCCCGCTGGCCCAGGGAGCGCTCACGGCCGAGACCTTCGAGGGCGAAGGCGGCGAGCGCGAGGGCGAATGCACCTATCCCGGCGATTTCGCCGACTGGAAGCCGGCCGCCGATCTGCTCCTCCGCGGCGCATGCCGCCCGCCTGCCGGCGACCTGCCCCGCGAGCACCCCGTGGGCTTCGCGATCGGGACGTGGTCGAAATCGCAGATGGTCCCGGCGCCGCGCGAGGGCCGCCCGGTCCCCGCGCCCTTCGGGCCGCTCCACCCCGACGCGCCCGAGCGCCGCCGCAAGCTCGGCAAGGAGTACGGCCCCTCGTACAAGCAGACGCGCGCCCCGTGGACCGCCGAGGACTTCGACTGGACCTATTTCCAGGCCGCCCCGCCGGATCAACGCCTCCCGGGCTACCTGCGCGGCGACGAGGAGGTCACGCTCCTCCACCTCCACCCCGCCGCGCAGACCGCCTCGTTTCGCCTGCCTGGCCTCCGGATCCGCGTGGTCGTCGAGGACGCGCGGGGCCGCGTGCAGGACGCTGCGATGAGCCTCGACACCCTGTTCGTCGAGCCGGACGCCGGCCTCGTGACCCTCACCTGGCGCGGCCACGCGGAGGTGGCCGAGGACGACCTCACCGATCTGCGCGCCGCCGTCATCGGCGCCGAGCCGCTCTCGGCCGCGCCGCTGCCGCTCGAGCAGTACCGGGAGGAGCTCGCGCAGCTCGCCCGTGATCCGCGCGGCCTCGAGGATCTCCCGCCGGAGATGCGCGAGGCCTACGATCTCGTCCGCGACGGCGCGCCGCCGCCGGCGCCGGCGGTCGAGGCGGATCCCGTGACCCGGCTCCTCGCGGAGCGGCTCGGCGGGCTCCACGCGCCCGAGCAGGAGCGCGTGCGACAGCTCGTCGCGAAGCTCCGGGCGCTGCGCACCCCCGAGGGCGTGGACCTCGACCGCAGCATCGCCCAGGCGCTCGCGCGGCTGCCCGCCCAGCGGCAGGCCGCTTACCTCCCGGCCACGCCCGCGGGGACGCCGCGGGTCCCGATGGGGGGCGCGCTCGCCGCGCTCATCGAGCGCGTCGAGAAGCTCAAGCAGGACGCGGCCGCGCGCGGGACGAAGCTCGAAGGCGTCGAGCGCCTCGACGCGCTGCTTCGCGAGCCCCGCCTCCGCGAGATCGTCCCCGGCTACCGGCTCCCCGGTGAGCCCGCGGCGCCGCCGCCCGAGCCCGGCCCCGGCGTCGATCTGTCGGGGCAGGACCTCTCGGGGCGGGATCTCTCGGGCCGCGATCTCTCCGGGGCGAAGCTCTCCGGCGCGCTCCTCTCGGGCGCCGACCTCTCGGGGGCGAACCTCTCGGGCGCCGACCTCTCGCGGGCCGTGCTGTTCGAGGCGAACCTCTCGGGCGCCGATCTCTCCGGCGCCGATCTCTCCCAGGCCAACCTCACCGGCGCGCGCGCCGCGGGCGTCGATCTGCGCGGCGCCGCCCTCGACCAGGCGATCCTCACCCGCGCCTCGCTCGCGCGCGCCCGCCTGGCCAGGGCGCGCGGGCGCGGCGCGCTGCTCGACGAGGCCGATCTCCGCGAGATCGACGGGGACGAGCTCCACCTCGAGGGCGCCGTCCTCCAGGCGGCGAAGCTCGATGGCGCCTCCTTGCGGGGCGCGACGCTCGTCGGGTGCATGTGCGCGGGCTCGTCCGCAAAGGGCGCGGATCTCACGGGCGCGTCCTTGCCGCGCACGAGCTTCTCCGACGCCGATCTGGAGCGCGCGACGCTCGTGGAAGCGCGCGGCGAAGGCGCGGCGCTGCTCCGGGCGAAGCTCGACGGCGCCGACCTCCGGTACGCCGTCCTCCCCCGGGCGCACCTCTCCGGGGCCTCCGCCCGGGGCGCGCGCTTCGCCTGCGCGGTGCTGCGCGAGAGCCGGTTCTACCGGGCCTCCCTCGAGCGCGCCGATCTCGCGCAGGCCGACCTCTTCGGCGCCGACCTCGGCAAGGCCCGCCTCGACGGCGCCTCCTTCGCCGGCTCCAGCCTGTACGGCGCCCGGCTCGACGGCGCGAGCGCCGCCGGCTGCGATTTCACGGGGGCGAACCTGCGGCGCTCCAGCCTGGAGCGCGCATGAAGACGGCCAAGGAGCTCTTCGAGCGCATCCGCGCCGGCGCGCCGCTCCACGGCGCCCGCCTCGACGGCCTCGACCTCCTGGGCCGGGATCTCACGAACCTCGATCTCTCCGGCGTCAAGTTCCTCCGCACCAGCCTGCGCGGCGCGCAGCTCGCGGGCAGCGCCCTCTCGGGCGCGCACTTCGTCGAATGCGACCTGCGCGAGGCGGATCTCGAGGGCTGCGCGCTGGACGGCGCGCTCGTGCTCGGCTCGACCCTCGAGGGCGCGCGGCTCGCCGGCGCGCGGATCACCCGGGCGAAGCTCTCTTACCAGCGCCTCGCCCGCGCCGATCTCTCCGGCGCGACGATCGCCGAGGTCGAGGCGGTGGGCTCGGACTGGTCCGGCGCGCGGCTCGCCGGCGCGACCCTCTCGGGCTCGCGCCTCGACCTCGCCAACCTCGAGGGCGCGGATCTCACGGAGGCTCGCGTCGCCCGCGCCTCCTTCACCCGCGCGAACCTCCGCGGCGCGCGCCTCACCCGCGCCCGCGTCGAGGCCAGCGCCTTCGTCGGGGCCGATCTCGGCGGCGCGGACCTCGAGGGCGCGGAGCTCGATCGCGCGGTCTTCGTCAGGGCCGATCTCCGCGGCGCGCGCTTCCCGAGACGCATGCACGGCGTGGTCCTCGACGAGGCCAGGCTCGGCCGGCCCGAGCTCGTGGGCAAGGACCTCGCCGGGAGCGACCTCGAAGGCGCGGACCTCTCCGGGCTCGACCTCGCGGGCGCCGACCTCTCCCTCTGCTCGCTGCGCGGCGCCGATCTGCGCGGCGCGAGCCTCCGCGGCGCCCGCCTCGAGCGCTCCATCCTCTCGGACTGCGATCTCACCGGCGCGGACCTCCGTGGCGCGAGCTTCCTCGGCTGCGATCTCTCGCGCTCGATCCTCCGCGGCGTGGATCTCTCGGGCCGCGATCTGGAGTCGGTGATCCTCATCGAGGCCGATCTCGAGGGGGCCGATCTCACGGCCGCGCGCCTCGTCCGCTGCATCCTCGACCGGGCGCGGCTCTCGCGCGCGAACCTCACGCGCGCGGTGCTCCAGCAGGCGCTCCTGCGCGAGGTCGCGCTCGAGTGCGCCGTGCTCGACAAGACCGTCTTCGATCGCGTCGATTTCACCGGCGTGGATCTGCGCGCCGTCTCCTTCTCCGGCCTCACCGTGCACCGCTGCGCCTTCATGGAGGCGAACCTCGAGCGGATGAGCCTCCGCGATTGCGATTTCATGGGCAGCGATTTCTCGAGAGCGAACCTGCGCGGCGCCGATTTCGAGGGATCCATCCTGACGCAGGCCAGGCTGCGCGAGGCCGCGCTGGACGGCGCGAGCCTGGCCAGGGTCGTGGCGAAGGCCGCGTATTTCGGCGGCGCCTCGCTGCGCGGGGCGAAGCTCTCGCAGGCGATGCTCCGGTACGCCACGTTCACCCGGGCGGATCTCGAGCGCGCGAACCTCGCCGCCGCCGACCTGCGGGACGCCATGCTCGACCACGCCGAGGCCCGCGGCGCGCTCTTCCTCTCGGCGCGGCTCGAGCGCGCCAACCTGTCGCACGCGCAGGTGGAGGAGGCGGATTTCAGCGAGGCCGATCTGGGCGGCGCCAACCTGCACAACCTGCGCGACAGGGGCGCGCGCTTCTCCGGCGCGAAGCTCCTCGGCGCGCGCCGGACGGACGTCGATCGGCTGGAGGCGGAGGCGTACGCGCCCCCGCGAGCGCCCCGGTAACAGCGGGGGAAGGAGCGGAGAGAATGCTACCTGCGAGCAACAACGGCGCCGGGATGAGCATCGGGTTTCCGGACGTGTGCCTGACGCCGGTGGGGCCGGTGGTGGTGCCCATTCCGTACCCGAACTTCGCGCTCAACGCGATGGCGGTGAATTTCTCGGTGAAGGTGAAGGTATCGATGATGAACGCGCTGAACCTCGGCACGACCATCCCGATGACCTTCGGGATGGAGCCCGGGGTGGCGCACCCGCTCTACATGGATGTCGGGGCCTATGTGACCGGCAATGCCAAGGTGACCATCGAGGGGCTGCCGGCGATCAACCTCACCTGCCCGACCACCGGGAACGCCGGGAACAACGCGGTGGGCGCGGTGCTGGTGCCGAGCGCGGTGAACGTGTTCTACACCTGCGCGGCGACGCCGGAGGCGGTGCTCCCTGGCGCAGGGAACGTGGCGCACGCGCTGCTCGGCGACGGGATCGGGCGGATCCGGATCCGGGTGTTCTCGCTGGACGTGCCGGCGCTCGTGTACCGGGCGATGCGGGCGCTCGAGGCGGAGGGGATGCGGGAGCTCGTGATCGACCTGCGCGACAACCCGGGGGGAGAGCTGCGGGCGTTCGTGGAGCTCGCGGGGGATTTCCTGCCGGCGGGCAGCGTCGTGGCGACGGTGACGGACGGCGACGGGGACGAGATGGTGTTTCGGTCGCGGCAGGAGAGGCCGTATGCGGTGCCCGTGACGATCCTGGTGAACCGCGGGACCGCGTCGGCGGCGGAGCTGTTCGCGGGGTGCCTGCGGGCGCACGGGCGGGCGGTGATCGCCGGGGAGAGGACCCACGGCAAGGGGGTGGGGCAGGCGCTGTGCGCGGGCGAGGGGGGCGCGCGGATGGCGGCGGCGGTGCGGGTGACGCTGCCGGGCGGGGTGGAGGTGCAGGGGGTGGGGGTGGGCCCGGAGCGCGACGAGGCGGCCGCGGGGGAGTAGCCGTGGGGAAGAAGAAGAAGAAGCAGAATAGCCCGGGCGGCACATCGATACCGTGCAACAGCGCGACGGCTGGTGGGGGAATCGCTGCCACCAGAACGCTTTCGGTCACCGCTCACCTGCCCTCCACGCAGACGGCGGTGACCCTGGGGACCCCCGCGACCGTCCTCGGGGTCGTGGGGGCGATGGTTGCGGGCCCGGTCGGCGCGGGCCTGGGCATGCTGGTAGGAGGTGCCGGCGGAGCCTTGGTCCGTTGGTATTGGGGAGGGGAGGCTTCTCAGCCACCGGCCCCTGCGCCGATGCCTGCGCCGGCGCCGATCCCTGCGCCGGCCCCTGCGCCAATGCCTGCGCCGGCCCCTGCGCCAATGCCTGCGCCGGCCCCTGCGCCAATGCCTGCGCCGGCCCCTGCGCCAATGCCTGCGCCGGCCCCTGCGCCGATGCCTGCGCCGATGCCTGCGCCGGGGCCGGCGCCGATGCCTGCGCCGGCCCCGGCGCTGTCGCCGGGAGAGATCGAGTATCAAGCTCTGGTTGGGTTGGCTAACCACCTGAAGCGTGAGCTCGCGAGGGCGACGAGATCCGCTGATCCTCAGCTGCGCGACTGGGCCAAGGACCGGCTCGCCCGCCTCAGCGCCGCTACAGAAGCCCACTTCCGGGGCAGTGGGCAACAGGCTCGTACCAGGCAAGATCTCCAGGGGTTGCAAGCTGCCCTCGCGGTCGAGCAAAACGCGGCGAACGCGCGCGCTCAGGCCATCGTCGTCCGGCGCGATCGCTTCGACCCGAACAACTCTGGCACCTGGGATATGAACCCGGTGCAGTACCTGAATGGGATCACCGAGGACGATGTCGGGGTGTCACCCGAGGGCGAGCGGATCCTGAGAGAGCTCGCGCTCGGCCAGCTCAATGACCGGCATCGTCGCGCCGCCGAAGGACATATGTCGCACCAGCACCTCTCGGGCGGATCGCGGGGCATTGGATTCATCTATGTCCAGCAACCCGACGGCAGGGTCACGCCCTACGTGGTGGACCTGGGTAGCAAGCAGTCCGATAACAAGTACAAGTGGGATCACGGGGGAACCGACTACGTTCCCCCCCGTCCAGGAAATCTGTAGGACCCGGCTGCTTGGCGGGTGCCGGCGCTGAGCGCGGTGATCGGCAGGCCCGCCTCGCCAAGCCGGCATGTGCGTGGCAACCGTTGCCGTCCGCGAGGGTCGCTGCCGGCGCATCGACGTCCGCCACGCGCGCGCCGCGCGCATCTCGGGGGCTACCCCAGGTGGATCTCCTTCCCGTTGATCGTCATCGTCTCCTCGGTCAGCACGGTCGCGCGGCGCGCCCTGGTCGTCGCGGACCCGTCCACCACCGTGTGGCTCTCCCGCGCGTGCAGGCTGAACAGGTCCGTGACGCGCTGGTAGAGCGACGCCGCCTTCTGCACCAGCTCTCCCGCGAACACCCGCACCTTGTCGCCGTAGAGGTCCACCTCAGGCCCCCGGAGCTCCACCCCACGGTCTCCGGAGAGCCGCAGCGCCCCGCCTGCGGCGCGGACGTCGACGTCGCCCTGGAGCTCCAGCGTCACCTTGCCCGTCCCGTGCAGGACGCCGATGACATAGAAGCGCGCGCCGCGGCCGATCACCAGGAGCACGTCGCCCACCGCTGCTGCGTAAGGGATCGCCAGCGCCATCGTCGCCTCTGCGCTCTCCCCTTCCGGCAGCTCGACCCTCACCGTCTGCCCGTGGACCTCCAGCACGTGCGCTGGCCCCAGGTACTCCTCGGCGCGCACGGACGCGGCGCGCTCCCGAACCACGGCTCCCTCCGACATGCTGGTCCCTCCATCCATGTTCCGGCTCAGTCCTTGCGGAAGCGCCTGTACAGGCTGCCGACGAGATCGGGCCGCTCCTGCTTCCGCACGGGCTCAGGCGCCGCGACGGGCGCGGGCGCCGCGACGGGCGCAGGCGCTGCATCCGGCGCAGGCGCCGCGACGGGCTCAGGCGCCGCGACGGGCGCGGGCGCCGCATCCGGCGCAGGCGCCGCGACGGGCGCGGGCGTCGCATCCGGCGCAGGCGCCGCGCTCGGCACGCGCAGATCGACCGTGCCCTCCAGCGGCGACGCGGGCACCGGGATCGCCGTCGCGCTGCGCTCCGCCCACGGCGCGCTCTCCCGCTCGCCGCTCTCCCGCTCGCCCCGCTCCCCCGCAGGCGCGATCGGAAACGGCGCGTGCACCGCGTCGTGATGGCCCTCACCCCGGATCCGCGCCGCGGGCGGGAGCGCTGCCTCCGCCGCGCGCGATCGCGCCTCGCTCCCCGGCGGCAGCGTGTCATCGAGCGAGAACGTGCGCTCGAGCGGGTGCGTGTCCGCGACCGGCTGCGTGCTCCCGAGCGGATGCCCTCGCGCGGCCGCCACGCTCTCCGGCGCGTCCACGATGTCCTCGTCGGCGAGGGTCACCGTCGTGCTCCAGTCCGTCAGCTTCACGGTCTCCGGCGCCGCCTCCGCGAGCGGCGCGCCCGCGAGCACCTCGGCGAGGCTCGGCCACGGCACCGGCTGGCCCCCTACCTCCACGCCCACCGAGACGCGCAGCGCCGAGAGCGCCTCCTCCGAGGCCACCTGGAAGCTCCCGCGGAAGACCACCGCGCAGCGCTCGGCGTCGGCGTGCACGATCAGCATGTCGCCCGCGAGCGACAACCACCGCTGCGCGCCGTTCGGCAGGTGAATCGTCGCGAGCGCCCGCAGCGCCGGCAGGCGCGTGGCGAGCGTCGGGTGACGCGGGCTCAGGCCCTCCAGCACGATCTCCTCGCCGCCGAGCACCCGGTCGAACCGCTGATCCAGAGGCGCCGACTGGAAGTACGACCAGTCGAAATCCTCCGGGATCGACGCGATCCCCTCCAGCCCCCCGCGCGCCAGGCCGCGGAGCAGGCGCGCCCGGCTCGGCACGATGGACGGGATGGGCCCGAGCCCGATCGCCGCGCGCCGCCCGCCGGGCGGCAGCAGGTTGGGCAGCGCGATCGCGCCGCCCGTGTCCTCGAACGCGCCGACGCCGAAGGGGTTCTCCGGATCGCCGGGCCCGCCCCAGGCGCGCTGGTACTCGATCGGCATCTTCAGGAACGGCTCGGGCTCCGGCGCCGGCGACACAATCGAGGCCGCCCGATCGCCCACGACCTCGAGGCGCTTGTCGACGAGCGCCGTCGTTCCGCGCAGGACCGCGAGCCGCACCGGCATCCGCCGCGTCGGCGCCCCGCCCGGCGCCCACGCGTGCCCGGTGAGCACCACCTCCGCGCGCTCCAGCCACGGCGCGAGCTCGCTCGCCGCGAGGAGCGGCTTCATCGGGTGGCCCCGCGTGTAGGCCTCGCTCCGGATCACCTCCAGCGGCTCGATCCGCCGCGCGTCGCCGCCGGGCACCATCGCGAAGGTGGCCTTGGCGATGAGCGTCACGTGGAGCTGGCCACGGCTGCGCCACAGCTTCGCGCCCGCGGCGACCGGTCCGGCGCGGAAGACGTCGAGCGGCCAGCGAGCGGAGGTCACGGACGAGACGCCCCCCGGAGGAGATCGCTCCGGCGCGGCCGCGCGCGGGCGGCGAGCACTAGTTCGTGTTGAGCTCGACGCGCAGGAGCTTGCGGCCGATGAAGAGGTAGTCGCCGTGGGCGAGCTCGCGCTCGCTCTTGATGCGCACGTACGTGCCGTTGCGGCTGTTGAGGTCGGTCAGCGTGAACTTGCCGTTGTGCTCCTCGAGGCGGCAGTGCGAGCCCGACATGTACAGGTCGACGGGGAAGTTCAGGTCGCCGCCCTCGCGCCCGATCTGCAGCGAGCTGCCGCGCGCGCAGACGGTCATGCCGACCGCGCCGCCCTGGAGCACCTGCGTGAGGCGGAACGGGCTCGGGTGCTTGGGCGAGGAGTAGAAGAAGGTCCCGTCCGTGTCCTGGCCGTCCGAGGCGCGCGGCGTCGGATCGAGCCGGAAGAGCTGCTCGCCCGCGAGGAAGGTGTCGCCCGGCGTGATGTCGATCGTGCCGCGCACGCGGATGTACACGCCGTTCAGCGAGCCCTCGTCGCGCACGACGAGCTTGCCGTCGCGGTAGAAGAAGTTCGCGTGCTTCGGCGAGACGAACGGATCGTCCGGGAAGACGAGCTGCCCGTTGCGGCCGACGATGTGCTGCTCGGCCTTGAGGTGGAAGGAGAGGCCGTCCATGCCCTCGCCGCGGATGAGGATCAGCTTCGCCTTCGCCGGGTTCTGCATGTCCCCGAAGAACAGCGTCTGCGCGTTGAGGATCTCGGGCGGGACCGCCGTTCCGCACCTCCCGCAGAACTTGTGGCCCGAGGGAACTCCGCTCGAGCAGGAACGGCAGACGTAGTTACGGGCTTGCTCCATCAGCTCCTCCTGGGAGAGTTCGGCGAATTCGCTCTTGGACGAGGTGGTCTTGGGGCTCCGCCCCGCGCCGCGCGAGCCCGTCGGATCGAGCCGGGCCTCCGCCTTCACGCTTCCGCTGCCGGCGGCGGGCGTCGGAGAGCGCCGGCCCGATGCGGCCTGCGCGCCCGCCCGGCGCGGCGTGAACAGGGCCAAGTCGTTCGCGCACTCAGAACAACGCGCGGTGCCCATCGGGCACCACAGGTCGCACTGGCCACAGACGATGCCGATCTCGTGCTGTTCTGTGTGCAAACGTCTCCTCGGTGCATTGGAGGACCGCGGATCGCGGTTCTCCGACCCGCGCCAGTGGAAGGCCGCCTGGGCGGACCTCCGACCGATGAAGCGAGCCCGGGCGCGGGACCCGGCCCGCTGCTCGCGCTGGATCCATGACCCGGGTGGAGAGAACCACGGTTCTAGACGTCGGAGAGCGGAGGGGTCAAGCACGAGCTGACGCAGAGCCAGGGCTTTCGCCTGGAAGACGGTCCGTTTCGTGGGCCGCCGGCGCTTTCGTGGGCCGCCGGCGCTTTCGCGGCCGCCGGCGCGCTCGCGGGCCGCCGGGGCCGTCAGCGCACGAAGGTGAAGCGGCGCTCGTCGTCGCTCCAGCCCCCGGCGCCCAGCAGACGGAAGACGATCCGCTGGCTGCACGCGGCGCGCGGCTGCAGGCCGAAGTCGCGCGAGTCGTCGTGGTAGCTCCGGTTGTCGCTCAGGAGGAAGACCGTGTCGGGCCGCACCTCCACGCGGTGGCGGCGCTCGCGCGGAGGCCTGCGTCCGGTCGCCCGCAGGTGAAGGCCGGGGCCCATCATCACCATGTCGCACGAGATCGGGACCGCGTTGCCCGTGGCCGGGTCGTTGATCTTCAGCTTCGGCTCGGTGCACGCGACCTCGGCGTCGTAGCGCTGCCCGTTCACGACGAGGGTGCTGTGGTCGACCTCGACCGTGTCGCCCGGCACGCCCGCGATCCGGCCCACGATGTGGCTGCCGGGGGTCTCGGGATCCGGGCACCGCACCAGCTCGCCGAAGCCGGGCGTGCCCCGCGTCAGCACGACGACCACGTCGCCCGGGGCGAGGCTCGGCGCGATCGAGGCGCCGAGGCTCGGGTCGTCCGGCACCCTCCAGACGTCGAGGACGAGCGCGCGGAGCACGACGCCGATCACCAGCAAGGTCCCCAGGATCCAGAGCAGCCCGTTGAACAGCTTCCGCATGCGGCCCCGCAGCCTAGCGCAGCGGCGGCCGCGGGCGGCGAACAAGGCAGGCTCGCGGACGCCGCGGCCCCGTCAACGCAGGCAGCTCCGGTACGGCGGCAGCTCGCTCGGGCTCGCGCCCGCCGCGATCTCGCGGGCGGCGGAGAAGAGCTCGGGCCACACGTCGAGGCGGCTGAAGTACGAGGTGCCGGTCGTGGTCTCGTCGCCGTCCATCACGCTCGACGAGATCACGCCGACGACGTCGCCCCCCATGTCGCTGCGCGCAGGCCCCCCCGAGTCGCCGGGGCAGATCGAGGTGGTCGCGACGAAGTGCCCGGGGCCCACCGTGTCGATCGTGCCGCCCGGCCGCGGCACGAGGTGGACCGGGGAGCGCGAGAGCGCGCAGCGGCCGAAGCCGTAGGGCGTCACGTGCTCGCTGGACCCCGGCACGGCCTCGATCCGCGGCGCGAGGGTCGGGATCCCGATCAGGCGGCGCGACAGCACGAGGAGGGCGATGTCGCCCTCGCCCGACGTGTACCCGCAGTCCGGCGACACCACCGCGCGGACCGTGACGTCGCCCCAGGGCAGGTGGTCGCCCCCGAGCTCGATCGAGATGGCCTCGGGCTCCTGATCGCGGCGCAGCGTCCTGCCGTTCTCGTCGCGCGCCGCGACGCAGTGGTGCGCGGTGAGCACGAGGTCCTCGGTGATGAGCGTCCCCGTGCAGGTCACGTCGGTGACGATCCGCACGATCGCGTCCTCGTTCGTCGCCAGCTCGAACGGAGGCCGCAGCTGGAACGGGCGCTGCTCCTGGCCCGGCTTCGCCGCGGGGATCGGCAGCCCCGCGTTGGTGATCGGCGCCGCGCAGCCCGCGGCGGCGGTGAGGGCGAGCGCGGCGGCGACCACGGCGCCGCGTCGGTACAACCCTGCCCATGCGGCCGACGAGGCGCCCAGCGTGCAAGCTTGCGGCTGTTCCACCTGAGGGAGACCCTCCCAAGCGCAACCGGTTGTTCAATCGGACAGCGCCCCCGGTGTCGACGCGCCGAACAAGACCCAAGGCTACGACATGAGAAGGTGACCGTCATTCGACATCGACAGGGTTTCCAAGCTTGGATACGACCTCGACGATCGTCGATCTCGCCGGCGCTTCGCGGTCGCGCCGCCGCGCTGTCACATGCGCCTTCCGCCCGACTGCCACCCTGTCCAGCCAGACCAAACAGATTGGTTCCGGGCAGAATCATTCCGACGCGCGCGTCGAGATCGTGTCGCCTCGGCCGTCGTTGACGTGCCCTCGGTGCGCTGCGTTCAGCGCATCGCGACGAGGCGCACCTCGCTCGCGCTGCGCTCGTAGGCGGCGCGCACGGTGGTCGCGTCGATCTGCGGGTCCTCGACGCCCGCGGCGACGAGCTGCTCGAGGAACGCGCGCTGGCGCTCGGACTTCGCCTCGAGCCACGCGGGACAGCCGCCGTTCGCGCAGGCCGCCGAGGCCTGCTCGGCCGCGGCGAGCGCGTCGCGGACGCGACCGCGGCGGAGCAGCGCGCGCGCCGAGAGGTGCGCCGCCTCCGGGAGCTCGCGCACCTCGCGGGGGGCGGCGTCGAGCGCGGAGGAGGCGAGGCCCGGCTGCTCGCGCTCGAGGTAGGCCGCGGCGAGCGCGGTGACGCTCGCCGGCGTCCGGCCCGCGGCGTAGCGGGCCTCGAGCGCCGCGAGCTCGCCGAGCCCCGCCGTGGCGCGCGGCGGCAGCAGCTGCGACGCCTTGACGCTCGGCGCGAGCCCGACCGTCCAGATGACCCCCGCGAGCACCACGCCGTTGGCGACGAACAACCCGAAGCGCATCACCCGACCTCCAGGAAGCAGACTGGAACTGCTGACAAGACCGAGCGACAGCCGGGCGGCGCGAAGGTTCCCGCGAGCTGCGAAGGACGCGCGATCGGGGGGGCGGTTCACCCACAGGGCGGCCTGGACGGCGGCGGGGCTACTCGCTCGGGAGCACCACGAGGTCGTCGCGGTGGACGACGACGTCGTCGCCGGACTCGTCGCGCTTCTTCCGCGCGATGCGCGCCGCGTCGCCGGCGGACATCCGCGCGAGCCCGCGCGCGATCTCGGTGCCCTCCGGGTCGAAGACGGCCACGGCGTCGCCCGGGAGGAAGGTGCCGCGCACGCCGAGGACGCCGACGGCGAGGATGCTCCGGTTCTTCGAGGCGATCGCCTCGGCGGCGCCCCGGTCGACGAGGATCGCGCCGCGCGGGCGCAGCGTGTAGGCGATCCAGTGCTTGCGCGCGTTGAGCCGCTGCGGCACGGCGGCGAAGAGGGTGCCGACGTCCTCGCCCGCGAGGATGCTCGTGATGATGCCCGGCTCGCGGGCGGCGGCGATGACCACGTGCGAGCCCGCGAGCGTGGCGCGGCGCGCGGCCTCCACCTTGCTGGCCATGCCGCCGGTGCCGACGCCGGAGGTCGAGGCGCCGGCGAGGTGCCGCGCCTCGCGGGCGACGCTGCGCACGAACGGCACGCGGCGCCCGTCGCCGTCGAGCAGGCCCTCGACGTCCGAGAGGAGGATCAGGAGATCGGCCTCGCAGAGCGGGGTCACCATCGCGGCGAGCTGGTCGTTGTCGCCGAACTTGATCTCCTCGACCGCGACGGCGTCGTTCTCGTTGATGATCGGGATGGCGCCCGCCTCGAGCAGCGCGGCGAGGGCGTTCCTCGCGTTGTTGGTGCGGGTGCGGTCCGCGAGGTCGGCGTGCGTGAGGAGCACCTGCGCGACGAGCAGGCCCACCTTGCCGAAGGCCTCCTCGTAGCGCTGCATCAGCACGCTCTGGCCGGCCGCGGCCGCGGCCTGGAGCCAGGCCATGTCCTTCGGGCGCGCCTTCAGCCCGAGCTTCGCCACGCCGAGGGCGATGGCGCCGCTCGACACGATGACGAGGCTCCGGCCGGGGCGGGCGCGGAGCGCGGCCACCTCGACGGCGAGCCGGTCCCAGGCGTCGCCCGACAGGCTCTTCGAGCCGATCTTGATGATGACGCGGCGGCAGCGCTCGAGCGCGGCGCGCGCGCCCTCTGGGTCGGGCTCGGGCGCGGGCGCGGCGACGCCCGCGTGGCGGGCTGCGGCGTCGGCCGCGTGGCGGCCCGTGGCGGCGCCCTTCGCGGCGGTGCGTTCCTCGTGCTCAGTCATGGGGGAGGCCGGCGGCGGCGATCTCGTCGAAGGCCGCGTCGAGGCGGCGCTCGATGTACTCGGGGGCGGCGGCGCCCGCGAGCAGGAACGCGTCGATCCAGCGCGTGAACTCGTCGCGCAGGTCCTCCGCGCCGCTCGGCAGGATGGTGACGCTCGCGCGGAGCGAGGGGGACAGCGCGCGCCGCACGGCGCGATCGACGGCGTCGCGGATCCAGCGCGCCTCCTCGGCGTGGATGCGGACGGCGCTGGTCCGCCGGACGCGCGTGATGTAGCGGTTCAGGAGGTGGCCGAGGGCGTAGACCTCGAGGCCGCGCGCGGCCGCCGCGAGCGCGAGGGCCGGGTTGAGCCGCCGGAGGACCTCCTTCGTGACGAGCTGCGCGGCCTTGCGGAACGGGGTCTGATCCGCGCCGGGCTGGGTGAGCAGGGCGCGCGCGTCGGTGGTGAGGCTGAGGCCGTGGCGGGCGACCGTGTCCTGGACGATGGCCCCGCGGATGCGCAGGAGCATCCGATCGGGGAGGACCGGGACCGGGATCCACGAGGCGCCCACCGCGAACGCGGTGAGCACGGCGAGTCGACCTCCGGGAGGCGGGCCGCCCGGGGTGACCTGAGCGGCGGACGGCGGGTTCGCGGCGGGTTCGGATGACATCGCGCGCACGGTACTACGGCGCCCGGCGGGTGGCGAACGGGTGGCGATGCCGGCGCGCGGCGGAGAGAGCGGAGAGAGCGGAGGCGAGGGCGGGTGAGCCGGCGGAGAGGGGAGACGGCGAAAGGGCGAGGGCGAGCCCGAAGGCGTCCCCCCCACGCTCCCCCAAATCGCGCTGCCACGGCCGGGAAACGCGATGATCCCGCGGCGAGCCGCGTTCCGAGCCGTTCCCCTCGGCCGTCGCCGCGGGCGCAGCCGTTCCGAAGCGTTCGGCGGCGCCGGTGCCGCCGGATCTCGCCTTTCCGACGGCCCGAGCGCCGTCTCGCCCCGGGATCGTCGCCCGCGGAGCGGCCCGAGCGCCGTCTCGCCCCGGGATCGTCGCCCGCGGAGCGGCTCTCTGGCCGTGCGTCAGGACCAGCTCCTCGCGATGCTCGCCCTGGTCGACGCCTGAGCGCAGCAGGCGCGCCGCTGAGGCGGATGTCGGCCAGCTCGGTGCGCGCCATCGACCTGGCCGAGCTCGGGCGCGATGCCGGCGACGAGGAGCACGGGTGCGAGCTCGCTGCGGGGTCGAGGTGGACGCCGGCGAGCTCGGCACCGGGCGTGATCTCGGCGCGGCCCCTTTCCGCCGCTACGGCTGGCAGTGGTCGAGGCGCACGTCGCGCGATCGCGATACGTCGCCATAGTCAAGCCGAATCGTCGCGGCGCTGCGGGGTTCTGAGCGGCGGGTGTTCGCCAACCCCATGGTTGACGAACACTCGCACCGCGTAACCGCCTGCGCGCCTGTGCCGCCCGGGACGCGTCGATTCACGTGCATTGTGATCTACTCGCCGAATTTCTCTTTGACGCCCACGTCATGTCCAGAAAGATCGTGCTCGCACTCACATCGCCTGTCGCGACTCGGCCAGGGCCTCCACCATGTCCATGCGCTTACTCGGCAAGATCGGCTTGCTCTACGTCGGTGCGCTCGTCGTGGTTCCGGCGCCAGCACAGGCACTCGAGTTCAACGGCGGCGTGAGTGTGGGCGGGATCCAGGTCGGGATCGAACCCAAGATTGCCGTGAGCCCCTTCGCCGCGTGGCTCTGGCGCAGCGAGGGCGACTTCCGGCTCGAAGTCCACAACATGCTCAGCATCGTTCCAGGGGCAGGTGTCGGGGTCTACGACCGAACGGCAGTCACTCTTGGGTATGCCACGAAGACAACCACCGTCAGCCTCGGGCCGTCCCTGGCGATCTACTCGATGCCGGTATGTGGTGCCGTGATCTGTGACCGCGTGGTGGGGGTTGCTCCAGGCGGCCGCGCCCAGTCCGACTGGTACTTCGCCGGGCCCTTGGGCGTGTCCACCAGTGTCCATGTGGACTGGGCTGGCGGCAGCAGTCGCGTTCTTCCTGGAAGTCTGGTCGTGATGGCGACCACTGGACCCATTTGGAGATTTAAGGTAAAGTCAAGATGAACAGAATATTTGTTGTTCTCTGTTTCGGTCTCACGGCGTGTAATTACGATGTGGGAGAGTGCTACGTCCGGGGTGAGGGAAACGAAGGTGCCGGGGGCAGCATCATCACCCCGACAGGAGGGGTTGGAGGCTTCGGGTGGTATGTGCCACTGGAGCCGCAAAGTCACACGGGCCTCGGCGGGGATCCGTGCTCGCAAACAGTGGAGTGCACGGTCACGTGGAAGGCTGGTTCGGCTGTCTGCAATAACCAGGGCGCGTCAGGTAGCTGCACGACACTGTATCATGGCGAGCACGCGAGCTTGGACGAGGCCAAGGATCGATGCGAAGAATCCTCTGGGGTTCGAAACGGATCCGGTGCGCAGTCGTGCGGCTCGTGTCGGTGGGTGAATGGGGCGAATGGCGATCCGGTTGAAAAGTGCAGGCAGCGTTGCGACAGGATTAACGTCGATTGTATAAATCGATGTCCGAAGGGAGATAAGAATTGCATGCACGAGTGTAACGAGGAAAACGGAAAATGTCTCAGGGATTGTGAACGATGAGCATTGTATAAAATTTGGCGAAACGCACGGTGAACTGAGAACTGTAGCCCTTCCCTGGCATCCGCCATCGACTTGCCCGAGTTCGGGCGCGCTGCCGCAAGGAGCTCGAGGCGAACTCGGCGGCGCCCCCTCCGCGGCGGCGCGGGCGCGGAGGTCGAGGCGGGCGTCGGCGAGCTTAGCGCGGCCGCCGTCGATCTGGCCGAGCTCGGGCGCGTGGCCGGCGAGGAGCTCGAGGCGAGCGCGGCAACGCCTCCTCCGCGGCGGCGCGGGCGCGGAGGTCGAGGCGCGGCCGCGGAGTCGAGGGGTAACTCGGGCGCCGGTGAGTGGACGCCGCTGCTCAGCACCGCGAGCTCCGGGCCGTGCAGGCAAGATCAAGCGTGCCACGGACAAGCTCGAGGGCCGTTGCTGGCGTCGCTACATGGCGCCGGTGCACACAGTGCGAGCGCCGCGGTAGATGCCGGCGAACTCGGGTCGAGCGAGGGATCGACACGGCGCACCCTTCAGGCGGGCGCGTTGACCAAGCGAGCTCGGCGAGGCCCTCTGCTGCGGCGGCAGGGGGTAGTGCTCAATTTTGAGCAATGGGCCCTGGACCGCCTTGAGGTGAGAGTCGCTCGCGGAGCTCTCGCCTGAGATCCTCCTCGCCTTCGATCTCCCACCCGTCCTCCTTCATCCCCGCAAGGTGCTCAAGGTGTATGCGCGGATGTAGGTAGATCTCCAGGTCGTACTCGTCTTCCGTCAGACTGACCACGTGTACGTCGGTCTCCGGTTCGCGCTCGACGCGACCGACGACGCGCTGACGACCGCGGTCGACGGTGACAACATCGCCAACCTTCGGCGGCTCGGGTAGCTCGATGAGCTTTGACATGGTGTGACCGACGTTTTCCAGTGTGATCCGCACGCGCATGCGACGAGCCTACCACGCGGGCCGCGCGTCCGGTTGGTCAGGTGCCATCGTGCCGAAGAGCCGTTAAACAGGCTGCGATCACGCGCTCTGGCTATGACAGTGCGTGTCCTATCCGCACCGAAATGCCGTGAAACATAGGCTTTTAGTGCTACCTTGCAGGGTACTTAGCAAAGCGCCTCGCCTCGGCTGGAACCCGAGACGGGGCTGCAACACACCCTGTGGTGGCCCACAGAGCGCGCGTCGCAGCCGCATGATGGGCCGGCCCAGGCGGAGAGACAAGACCCTGCATGGCACACGTGCTGCCCACGGCGAAGCGCGTCGAGGTCGTCGCTCATCTCGTCGAGGGGGCGGGCATCCGCCCCACGTCGCGGCTCACCGGCGTGAGCCAACCGGCGATCCTGTCGCTGCTGCTGCGCGTCGGCGAGGGCTGCGAGCAGCTGCACAACCGGCTCGTGCGCGACGTCGACTGTCGAACGATCCAGGTGGACGAGATCTGGAGCTACGTCCGGAAAAAGCAGTCTCGGGTGACGGACACTGATCCTGCGGAGCGCGGCGATGCGTACACCTTCGTCGGCATGGCGAGCGCGTCGAAGCTGGTCATCAGCTACCGCGTCGGGAAGCGCGATGAGGAGAACACGAGCGCGTTCATCGCCGATCTGCACGCTCGGTTGGTCACGGTCCCGCAGCTCTACAGTGACGGCTGGGCGCCCTACGTCGCTGCGGTCGGCTCATCGTTCGCGCTCGCGGGTTCGGTCGACTACGCCCAGGTCGTCAAGCGCTACAACCGGAAGGCCCGCAAGGACGATGACCACCGCTACGAGCCGCCGCGCGAGCCGTTTATCACGAAGACGCCCGTGTTCGGGGTGCCCGACATGAACCGCGCCAGCACGAGCCACATCGAGCGGCAGAACCTCATGATCCGGATGCACATCCGCCGGTTCACCCGGCTCTGCAACGGGTTCAGCAAGCGCCTCCCGCACCACAAGGCGGCCGTCGCGTTGCACATGGCGTTCTACAACTTCTGCCGCCCGCACGAGGCGCACCGTGTGACGCCCGCCATGGAGGCCGGGCTGACCGATCACGTCTGGAGCATCGAGGGGCTCGTCACCGCGGCGCTCTCCGAGGCACCCACGGAGCCGCCGAAGCCGAAGCCGAAGGCGCTGAAGCTGCCGGAACTGCCCGCCGGAGCGCCTACGACGCCCGCCAGAGCCTTGCCGAACGGCCGGGGCTTTCTCCGGCTCGTCGGCTCCGCCCCGGCTGCGCCTGTGGCGCCCACAGAGCCGGAGCCGCCGTCAAAGCCACCCCCCGCCCCGAAGCCGAGGCGGGGGGTGCAGCTGTCATTGTTCAGCGACCTGGACGACTAGAGGCACCGATAGTGTCGCGGTCGCTCTACGCGACGCAGGCTCGGATTGATGGGCGGAGGAAAGGCCGGACCAATGAAGGGCAGAAAAAGCTGCCTCATTGGACGGTGCAGCTTCACACGCGGCGGTTCGCCACGTGACTCGTTCGGAGTGTCGAACGGGAGCTTGAGGAGAGGATGATGAGCAGTCGAGGTCTGTGAATGGACCGACTTATTACGACGCCGAGGGGCCATGATTGCTCCGCTGGCAAAAAGCGGATCAAGCCCCTTGACGTCTGTACCTAGCTTAGTCTAGATACAGATTCGGACGCGATGGGCTCGATCCATCGTGACGACGCTTCGGTGTCGGGACGGGGGCTGGCGGTCGTAACCCGCTGGCCTTTGTCTTATCCGCTACCTAGGCGGCGTCAGTTGCCGGGGGCACCCTACACACGCGTCGCTCCGATCGTCAAGCGATCGCGACACGCCCGGCGCCCTGGGGCATCATGCCCTATTTAGTTTTGAGCGTAAATGCTCAGTTGTTAGTTTCTGCTAACGACTACATTGTGCTGTAGTTTTGAGCGCTTAGCGCGGACGTGGCGTTCGCGTTCGGCCGTCAGTCGGACGGTGGCGCCGCTCCTGGGCTTGCTCGTCGGCGCCACCGCCGGAGCTTCAGCGCCGGAGCTTCAGCGCCAGCGCTTCGCGGGCGATCCTGAGCCGGCTGAGCGCCGTGTGTGGGCCCATCCGGTGCCGCCGCGCGTACGTCGAGACGCCTACTTGTCGTGCCGCACGAAGAGCAGATCGATGCTGTCGAGCGTCTGGATGGCGCCGAGCGCCTGCTGGGCCGCTTCGCGTTCGGCCTTGGTCCTCGCGTCGAGGAAGGCGCGGAGGACGGCGGCCCAGAGCTTGTCACGGTTCCAGGGGCGCACGCCTGGGAAGTCGTCGTGCGCGGGGACCCCTCCGGCGATGAGGGAGAGGTCCTCGCTGGTCAGCACGCGTTGCTTGAAGTCGGGGTGGTTCATCGGTGCCACCTCTTCAGCCGCAAGGCCAGCGCTTCCCGGGCGATGCGCAAGCGGCTGGCCGCGCTCGACGGGTTCATGCCGCGCCGCTTGGCGTACGCGACGAGCGACTCCGGATCGTCCACGGAGAGCAGCGCCTCGGCTTGCCACGGCGGCAGGCTGGCGAGCGCCTCCAGCACCTCGCGCGCCTGGAGCTGCGCCTCCAGGCTCGGCCCGACGGGCTCGCGGAGCCAGCCGAGAGGCTGCGCATGAAGCACCGCACGCCGCACCCACGCGCTGGTGATGTAGTGCCCGGCCTTGCGCCAGGAGATGCCGTAGAGCCACTTCCGGAGCGCCTTGCGGGTGTCGTCTGCGGAGTCCGGCCGGTACATGCCGCGCCGCACGGAGCGCCACGCGCCCATGAGCACCTGCTGCTCCACGTCGGCACGGTCGCGCGACGCGACGCCGCTCGCGATCAGCACGGCGAGGATGACGCTGCGCTCCGCAAGGATCGCCTGGATCGTCGGTCGCAGGCTTCGATGTCGCGCGGCAGGCGGGCGGCGAGCCCCCTTCCGCGGGCGCTTCACCCAGACCTCCCGCAGCTCGGGCAGCGGTCAGCGACAACCACGCCGGGCGCCAGGATGCGCTCCACGGTCGTCTTGGCGACGCGAGCGGCCAGCAGGACGAGCCCGGGCGAACCGCGTTCGGCGCCGCAGGCGACGCGGCACAGCGTGCGAATGTTCACGCCGTCCATGGCCTCGGAGACGGCGCGCCAGGTGACCAGCCGGGCCTTGATGCCGCGCAGGGCGGCGCGCAGCCGTCGGGTCTCGTCCGGGGTGAGGGAGAGGGAGGGGGTTCGGTGGTACGCGCGGCGTGTGGGTACACGTCCGCCTTGCCCACCGTCGTGGTGGGATCAGGTATCGCTGCACTGTCGGACCTCGTTGTCGCCGGGTTCGGCCACGCAGCCCGGGGTGGTGAGACACCCGCGGGCTGCACTACTTCCGGCCGAACCTACGCGGCGAGATCCCTAGTCGCTACGCCGAACGGGCAAACTTGAGCACTCCGGCTCAAAGTTGAGCATTACCCGGCAGGGATCATGGCGCACGTCGACGGGTGGGTCCGGTCGGGTAGTGGCTCGGTCCAGATCCATGGCGCGCGGTTGACACTCGGCCGACACAGCAGGCATGCCGCCTGCGCCAGAAGGGAGCATCGAGCCGATGCTCGACGCAGCCGTCGTGGACGGGCTGGTTCACTATTCAAACCGTCGTTCAGCGCTTTGAGAAATCTGGTGTTTCGCCGCGACCGATGGCGAGCGTCCACTTTTCCAGCAATGACGCGCCACTCTCCCAAAACCTCTTGCAACCGTCGATGTAGTGCGTGACAGCGTCTCGCTGTCCGATGGCGAGCAATTGGGATGCGAGCTCGAGATCGGGTCCAAATGATTTGAGTTGTGGCGAGCCGCGGACCTCGCTCGCGGCTCGCAGGTGTGCTGCTGCGCTGGCTGGTTCACCACGTGCTAGCGCGACTTTCCCTAGGGCGATGTGTGCGAGATGTACGGCATTGCCGTGCTGAAACGTATCGGCGTGATCCTCGGCGTCGGCAAGTAGTCGCGCTGCGGCTTCGGTTGCCCTCTGGTAGCTCTCAGACATGATCGCCGCTGCAACGATGTCCATGAGGATTCCGAGCGCTTCTAGCGAACAGCGCTCAAGTGTGAGTGCCGCTTCGTATTCCGCGAGTGCTTCGCGCGCAATTCGTGTGCGCTCCTCGCTCGAAGTCGAGCCAATGCTGGAGCTGAAGTGCAGCCCTCCTAGGCGCTGCCGCCAGGCTGACTCGTCTGGTTCGATTGTGGCTCCTCGTTTGTACAGATCTTCGGTTATGTCTGGATCTCCTGACGCAAGAAAGCTGCCGGCGTTCCTGAGGACCGCGAGGTCGTTGGGGCTGTTGGATACCGTGCTCAGCCAGAGGCGTTTCCCCTCATTGTATGCATCGGGGTGTTGTTCCGGGTGGATGCGCGCGAAGGCAGCAAGGTGGATTTCTGGGCGATATGCGATTAGCCAGTGAATGTGGTCTGCTCGTCGCTTCTGTGCGTCATCGTTCGGGCTCGTGAAATAGAACCCGAGCAACTTTACGCGCGCTTCGATGTCATCCGAGCTCTTCAGTAGGTGGATCTCAAGGTTTGCGGCATCTTGCGCTGCCAAGTCGAGGCCTTCGGTGCAGATGGAGAGCCATTCAGGTGAGTGTGCCATGGCGTTGCAAGGATAGCGCATCCGGCAGGCGCATGTCAGCGAACTCGGCGCCGTTGCTGTCCACCCGGCCGAGCTCGGGCACGTCGCCCAAGACGTTGCGCTACATGGCCCCGGAGCAGACCGCGCGGCGCGGGGTAGAGGTGGACGCTGGCGAGCTCGGGGCGGCCGCGCAGGTGGAGGGGGCGACGTTGGGCGCTGGTGATTGGACACCGCCGCCCCCGCCCGACGCCGAGGCGATCGACTGGGCGGACCCGTGGACGAAGGTGGTCATCGGCAACGCGCTGAACAGCGGCGTCTTCGCGTTCCTGGCGCGGCACGAGCTGAACACGCTGCGCGAGGTGGTGCAGTTCCGTAACGCGCAGCGCGGCCGGTGTGACCCGTCGCGTCATGGGCTGGCGTTCGCGGCCGGTTACAGCAGCGCCCGCCGGGTCGATGACATGCTTTCCCGCCTGATCGCGTCGACCGATCAGGGTGGGCATGGGCTGGTCGTCCGGGAGCTGCGGCGCTGGCGCGGGGTGCAGACCTTGTCGCGGTCATGGACAACGAGGACGTGATGCGGGTCTAGGTTGCCGTTGACGCGGCCCCTCCGGTGAGAGGAACATCCGGAATCAGGGGAAGGCATGGGGCACGGGCTGAGGGGGAGGGCGAGCGCGCTCGTGCTGTGCGGCAGTGCCTGTGCGCTCGTCAGTGTTCCGGCGCCTGCACAAGCACTCGAGTTCAGCGGTGGCGTGAGCGTGGGCGGGATCCAGGTCGGGATCGAGCCCAGGCTTGCAGTGAGTCCCTTCGCCGGCTGACTCTAGCGAAAAGAGAGAGACTTTCGGATCGAGGTCCACAACATGCTCAGCATCATTCCGGGGGCACGCGTAGGGGGCTACGATCGAACGGCGGTTACCGTTGGATACAAGAGTCCTCAAATTAGGACACCACCTATTGCCGCGCGGGACGGTCTTCTGCTCACCGAACCGCATGTTCTTCACTGCAACGGCCCCTGTCAGTCGCTCGTCGGGACCCAACAGTAAACAGAAAGTCATTTCCTTCTTCGGACGCATACCGCATCTGGCGGCCGACATCCCCCTCTCCCAGGTAGATCTCCGGCTCTTCGTCAGAAGTCGGGCCGAATGATCTCGCAGGGTTGGCTCCATCGGCCGAGTTCTGGGTCACGTCGAGCATGCGGCACCCCCAGCGCGCAGGCGTCACTTCACACCCTGACGGGCGAGAGCGACCGCCCCTGCGCACGCTAGTTGGAGCACTGGTTGTGGAGACTGCGTGGCCTATGGACAAGCTCAAAATCGAGCTTGGTCACAGGGCCTCGGACAATCCTGCGGGTTGCCTACAATCCCCACAGCCACGACGGTGACGACCGTAAGTTCGCGGAATTTTTCGGCCTGGGTTTCGACGAAGAGCGAGCATTTTCCCATTCACGATCGCGTCTCAATCGACGCCGGACTACTCGCACGCGGCGGGGCAGGAGCCGCCGCAGTCTATGCCGGTCTCCTCGCCGTTCTGCGTGCCGTCGGTGCACGTCGGCGCGCGGCACACGTTGCCGATGCACACGCCGCTCATGCAGTCCCGGTGATTCGCGCAGCGCTCACCGCCGGAGCATGCAGGCGCGTCACGGCCGCCGCAATCCACGCCCGTCTCGCTGCCGTTCGCCCGCCCGTCGCTGGCGGTGGGGGCGCCGCAGCGCCCGGCTTTGCAGGCGCCCGACGAGCAGTCCGCGTCAATATTGCACTTCGCGCCGTTCGCGCACGGCACGCAGGGGCCGCCGCAATCGGTGTCCGTCTCGTCGCTGCCAAGGCGGTTGTCGATGCAACTCGCTGGGACGCACATGTGCTGTTCGCAGACAGCGTTGGCTGTGATCGCGCAATCGGCCTGGTACATGCATTCCACGCACTGGCCGGCGACGCAGTAGCCCTTGCCACCTCTGCAGCCTGTGCCGTCCGGGTGAACCTGATGGGTTGGTCCGCTGTCGTCGCACTGGTCAACCGTGCAATCGTTGCCGTCATCATGCTTGTCGGTGAGATCGACGACATACTCGACGACGCCCACCCCGTCACACCTCCGACGCATGCAGTCCCCCAACTTTTGGACTTCCGTCGTCCCGGCCTGGAAGGTGTGCCCGCATCGCCCGAGCTCGCACGAGCTAACGTTCGGGCAAGTGGTGGGTACGGGGGCGCAATCAGCAGGCGAACGGCATTCAAAGTCCGCGCCCTCGCAGCCCCTGGTGCCCTCGGGACATGACCAGCAAGGGCGGCACGCGAGCTCACAATCCGGATCGTCGGCCTGCTTGAAGTCGCAGCAGATGACCTGGGTCCGGCTTTGGCATGTGCAGACTTCATCTACACAGACTGTCCCGGGAGCGTTCTGAGCGTCAGTGTGGCAATCGTTGGTTTCGCCGCAGTTGAGATACGTATATGGAGACTGGCACGCCAACGGTATCGTAAACCATATCGCCGTCACGACGGCGGACGCGATGATGCGGAATGACATGTCACCTCCTAGCTGGCCGAGGCATCGTGCACGAATACCATCCTTCGGACTCGCAAAGCTCCTCCGTCGGCGTGCGCGTTCTTCGCCGGGGGGGCGGCGCAGGGGACGAGGCCGGGGGCGTCGGCGCGGCGGCGGGCGCCGGCTCCGCTTTCGCGGGCGGCGCCGTGGCGGACGGCGGCGGTGCAGCGGCCGGCGCAGGTACCTGCACAACGATGGGCGACGGGCGGAGCAGCACAACCAGGCTCGCAGCGGTCCCGAGCGCCAGCGCTGCGAGGCCGAGCGCAACGACGGCCACGGGGCCCGTCACACGGGAGGGCTGCGCGGGGAGCTCGGGGACCGACGACGCCGGGTGCGGCGCGGCCCCGCGCCGCACGGCTCGTATTTCTATCGACGCCGGGACCGTCTCCCGGCTCGATGGGCCGCGGGGCGTCTTCGGCCCGTCGTCCCTCTCGACGAGGAACGTATCGCGATCGTCTGGCACGACGGGCTGGGCCGCGAGCACCTCTGTCGATGCGTCTCGCAAACGATCGAAGAGCTCGAGCATGTCGGTGTAACGCTCCTCGTGGTGCTCCGCCGTTCCCCTCGCGATGAGCTCGGCGAGCGGCGCAGGGAGAACGGTGCCCGCCGGCAGGCGATCACGCACGACACGATCCATGATCGCCGCCAGGCTGTAGACATCGTCCTGCGGGCCAGTCGGATAGCCGCGCCTCAGCACTTCGGGCGCCTGGGGCCGATGCGTCTCACAGAGCTCGACCCGGAACAGCGCCAAGAATCCAAGCCGCGCGATGCGCACTTCACCCCGCGCGTCGAGGCTCAGAGACTCGAGCGTCAGGTCCCCATGACACACGCCCATCTCGTGAGCGGCTGACAGCGCCCCCGCAGCGTTCAGGGCGTGACGAAGCATCTCTGCGATCCCCTGCCATCCACCCGACAGGGAAACAGGCGTCCCTGCTGGCTCGGTGACGACGTACGGGCAGCCCTCTTCAGTCATCCCTCCATCGACGATGGCCGGTGACCACGGAAGCTTTACGCGCCGCAGGCGCTCCAGGCGCTCTGAAAAGCCTGTGTCACCTTGGGGCGCCGCGTAGATGCACCACGGTTCGCTCTCCTTGGTGCATTGCCAGCCTTGGAGCGGCGGAGGCGCGTCGATCCGATCGCTGATCTCGTAACCCGGAATCACCATCGGCGTGCCACTGCCACGGATGCGCCATCGGGCCGAACGTACCAATAAACCCCCGTTCCGGCGCCGAGGACCGCGGCGCCGATGAACGCGCCTATCGCGACCGTGCGAAGCGTGAAATGCTCCTCCGCGGTCTCGGTCACCTCGTCACAACCGGGCCGCGGCGCGATGCATCCGTTCGTCGGGCTGAGCTGGCGCGCGCGCCGGAACGCGGTGACGCGCCTGTCCTCCGCTATCGCGAGCGCGGTCCCGCCGGCCACGGCGGCAGCGGCGGCGCCAACCAGGCCGACATAGATCGGCCACGTCGGGCCCGGCGCGGGCGGCGGAGGCGGCCGGTGCGCAGCGCGGGCGGGCCGCTCCGGGGGGCTGGCGGGCCGCTCCGGGGGCAGCTCGAGCGTCACCTGCCGACGCTCGCCCGCAGGCACAAGCACGGGAGCAGACGCACGCCGCCCTGCGCGCTCGATCTCCACGAGATGGTCGCCGGCTCGCACCCACGTCTCGCGTGCCCCGGGCTCGAGCTCTTGCCCGTCCACGCGCACGGTCACGCCGGGATCTGCACGGACGATCAGGCGCCCGAGCCGCGCCTCGACCCGCGCGAGCTCGATCCTGTGCGCCTCGCGGGGGTCCAGGCGCACGCAGATCGCCAGGTACTCCCGGGCCGTGACGAGCTCGCCCATGCGGCTCGACAGCTGTCCAATGTTACAAGCGGCCTCCGGCGCCTGCTCGGCCTCCCACAGCGCCCGCCAGAGCTCGCGAGCGTCGGCCAAGCGCCGCTCCCCGACAGCTCGGTTGGCCGCCTGGATCGTCTGCTCGCGCATGCCGCGCCGCGACGGCGCGGCATGCGCGCCCGCCGACGCGAGGAGGACAGCCAGACACACACCAAGGCGACGCATGTTGGCGAGGTTACCGCAAGAAAACGCAAAAAACCACGGGGGAGATTGGGAGTCTCCCTCCCCCGTGGCTTTGCCGGCTGTCCCCGATCCTCTATTTGTATTTCGAGACCGGGTTGTTCGATTTTTAGGAAAATTATCCGCGCCAACGTAAAGGCGATCTGGATTACGAAATGGCGGCGTGGCGCACAGGTCCTACGGGAGAGCCATCCTTCATCAACTCCTTACGATATCCAACCACGCGCCCGTGTAGAACGAATGATCCCGGCGCTACCTGCTCGACGGCGGCCCCTCGTCGCCGGCGATGCGCGCGAGGACCTCCGGGAAGAGGTGCAGGGCGCCGCCGCTCCCTCGCTCGATCGCGTGGAGCGCCTCGAGCTTGTCGAGGTCCCTCTGGACCGTCTGCCGGACGACGCCGAGATACGCGGCGATTTGAGAGGCGGTCGGCTTTTCGTCGAGGACGATGTGGTTTGCGCCGGCCCGCTCGGCGCCGAATCGGCGAGCGTAGTTGAGCAAGAACGCGGCGAGCCGCACGTGCGTCGTCGCCCCGAGCGAGCCGAGCCGCAGCTGGGTCTCGACCATGCGCCGGTGCTGCTCATTCCCCCACGCGAAGTTGAGCTCGGCATCCGAGGCGAGGGCGGCGCGCAGGGCACGAGCCGGCAGTCGCACGAGCATGACCGGGCTGAGCGCGATTGCCGTCGTGCGGTACGTGATCTCATAGACGGCTTCGTCGCCGATGATCTCCCTGGCGCGGTACCACCCGATCGGCACCGTGCGCTCGGTGATCGTGGCGTCGAGCCGGACGGTGCCGCGGACGAGGAGCAGCGCGTAGGCCGCGGGGCTCCCCTCGGTGTAGATCGGGTCGGGCCCCTCGGTCTGCGCCGTGCTCCCGGCGCTCGCGATCTGGATCAGCGTGTCGGCGCTCGCCCGCTTGAGGACCGGCGAGCGCGCGAGCAGCTCGACGCGGTCACGCAGGGCGTCGTCGGGGAGCGGAGGCACGCGCGTAGCGTACACGAGCGCGACCGGTGCGCAAAAGGCCCGCTCTCGACCGTCGTTTGTACCTCAGCTCGACACCGGGAGCGGGTCCGCGACTCGATTCACCTGCTCGAGGGCGGGCCTTCCTGGTCGGCGATGCGCTCGAGCACCGCGGGATGGAGGTACAGGCCGCCGCTCACGCGCAGGATTCCGCCGAGCTCCTCCAACTTGTCATAGTCCTTCTGAACCGTTTGCCTCACGACCCCGAGATATGCGGCGATCTGCGAGGCGGTCGGCCGATCGACCAGCAAGAGCTTGTTCGTCTCGGGCTCCTTGCTGCCGAAACGGCGCGCGTAATCCAGCAGGAAGCCCGCGAGACGAACATGCGTTTTCGCGGCGAGCGCGCCCAGGCGCAGCTGCGTCTCGACCAAGCGCTCATGCGCCAGGTGCCCCCACGCGATCGCGAGCGCTGCATCGGACGCGAGCGCCGCGCGCAGGGCGCCGGCCGGCAGCTGGACGATCGACGTCGGGCTGAGCGGGACCGCCGTGGCGCGGTACGTGGGGTCATACGCGGCTTCCTCTCCGATGAGCTCCCCGCCGCGGTGCCACCCGGTCGGCACGGTGCGCCCGCGGATCGTCGCATCGAGCCGGACGGCCCCGCGGACGAGCAGCAGCACGTGCAGCGCGGGGCTCCCCTCGGAGTAGAGCGGATCGGGCCCCTCGGCCCGCGCGGTCGTGGTGGCGCTGGCGATCCGGGTCAACGTGTCGGGGCTCCCACGCTGGAGCACCGGCGAGCGCGCCAGCAGCTCGACGCGGTGACGGAGGATCTCGTCGGGCTGCGAGGGCACGGGCGCATGGTACGCGAGCGCGACCCGTGCGCGGAAGAGCGGAGGCGCAGTGTCGCTTTTACGACACTACGACAGGCCCACGCCGGGCAGGGTGCGATCCGGTCGGAATTGCGAGGTGGGCTCATCTCCCTCGTCGGGCTCGCTCAGCACGGGGAGCTCGGTCAGCGCGGCGGCGCGCACGGCGGCCTGGCGATCATCGGCCGGCCTCCACGGCCTGCGCCGCTCGCCAGCGGGCGGCGCCGGGACCGTGGGCGGCGGCGGCGCGATCGGCGGGGGAGGCGGCTCGCCCGGGCGCACCGTCGGCACGGGCGGTGGCGCCGACGCCTTGACCGGGGCGGGCGGCGGCTCGGCGCTGTCGGCGGGAGCGGGGGCGCCGGGGAGCTCGGCCAGCTCGGTGAACGCGGCACGACGACGCGAGATCGCAGCCGTGAGGGCGTCGCGCGTGCGAACCATGGTCGTCTCCGAGAGCAGGCGATAGGCGCCATGGATGCGGGAGAGCATGAGCCACGCGTTGACAGAGACCCCCGTGAAATCCGCGAGGTGCCGCGCCATCCTTTCGTTGATGGCGCGACGCCCGTCCATGACGGCCGCCGCGGCACCGGGGGACAGGCCAGATGCATAAGCAAATCGGGTCTGCCAATCGTCGTCCCCGCGGCAGAGCAGCCTGAAGGCTTCCGCCGGAGACGGCACGGATCGACCGCGAAACTCGTCGATCTCGGCGACCATGGCATCGGCGGTCGTCACGAACAACCCAAGGAGACGCCGCATCTCCTCCACGTCCCAGTTCTGAATCGCACCGACCGTTTCTTTCGCCGCGCGCTCGCGCTCGACCGCGGCATCCCGCTCGCCTCTGGCTCTGCCGAGCCTTCGGTTCGCGAGGGCGAGCTCCCCGACGAGACCGGCGATGACGAGAACAGAGACAAGCAGACCGAGCGCGAGCACACCGGCGTTGATGCGTAATATCTCATGTACCTGAGCCCATGTCATAGGCACCTCCGGACAAAGCGCGGCCCGGCCGGCCTTGAACGCGCCACGCGTCGGCGCTGTCCCCCGGGTGGGGTGGTCGGGGAACGAGCCAAGCGGACTGGACCGCGTCGGGACACTATGTCACATTTGCGACACCGTGAGGAGCCCCAAATTGGAAATCGAGAGGTGTTGCGAGGTCGGGTCCGCCTGCTCCCCGAGTCGCACCGCCTGCGCGGTGGTGGGCGCGGCGAGGCTCGTCGCTGACGCGGGTGAACGCCTGGCCAGGGATGGCCGGTCGACGCTCTCGGTGTGCGTCGCGACGGCGCTCCTGCTCGGCGTGCTCTCCGAGCTGCGGGGGCTGGCGCGGCGCTCCCGCGCACGGTGCTCACGGAAATTGGCGCATCGGCCTTTACACGCTGTCGCATTTGTGACACAATGAGAGCATGGCGAAGAGGGGCAGTCGCTATCCTGGGATTGACGTCCTTCTTTCGGATCGCGCCCTCGGGCGCCTGACTCGATGGCTTGTCCGCCTGGGTGTTCCGTCATCAGACGTGCACGACGTGGCGCAAGATGTCCTGGAGCAGATGCTCAAGACATGGGGCAATTACGACGCAGAGCGCTCGCCGGCCGATCGATGGCAGAACCGAATCGCGGTCTTCACGGCGTCGCACTATCACGAGAAGTTCAAGCGCCGCCCACGGGAACGGCCAGGCACCGAGCCAGATCCCGAGATGCCCGACGAGAGCCCGACGGCGCTGGAGCTCGTCGAGGACGTGTCGCGACGCCAGCACGCGCGCGCCCTCATTCACCAGATCCCCCCCGAGCTGCGCGACGTGCTCACGCGGTACCTGGCTGGGGTGCCGATGAACGAGATCGCGACGCAGCTCTCGCTCCCGGTCTCGACCGCGTACAAGCGCCTGGCCCGCGCCTGCGATGAGCTCGGGCACCTATGGCGGACGGCCGAGGCTACGGCGAATCAAACTTCCATTCCCCAAGCTCCGAATCCCCGAGCGCGACCGCCCCGGGATAAGGGGTGAACGCCGTAGGGGGGCCCATGGCCTGCAAACTGGCACGTGCCGCCCTGCAAGAGCGTGGCCACGGTCGCCGCGACGCGGTTGCTCGGTGGGGCGCCGCCGGCCCACGGCGAACGGGCAGGCTCTTGCGATGCGCTCGCGGATCGACGAGCCTGTCGGGCCATGTCGCGGCCGTTCCGGCCGCGCTTCACGAGGAAGGGGGGATGCATGGCGTCGAAATTGGTGACCGACAGGGACAAGTCCAGCCGCGCCGTGGCCGCGTCGGCCGAGACGCACGCGGACGAGAGCGCGAAGGGGACCGCGGCAGAGCTCGCGCCCTTCCTGAGGTCCGGCGAGAAGATGCCCGACGTGGCGTTGCTCATGCGCCTCGTCGCGCGCCGGCTCGCCGCGGACACGGCCGCGCTCGTGGCGGCCGACGACGCGCACGAGCGCGAGCTCGCCGACGATGCGGCGCCCCGCGAGGCGCGCGACGAGGCGGCCGCCCGGTTGCGCTCGGTGCTCGTCGACGGGCGCGCCGCCATCGATGCGGCGTTCGGGCCGGCGGGCCTGCGCAAGCTGCTGCTGGACGGGGCCGTGCCCGAGGACCCCTCCGTGCTCGTGACGAGCGGCGAGCGGGTCGCGAGCGCCCTGCGGGACGCGGAGATCAAGCTCCCGAAGCCGAGACGCGCGTCGATGAAGCTCGATCGCGCCGCGCTCGCCGACGAGATCGCGGCCGAGCTGCCGGCGCTCAAGAAGGCGCTCGCGAAGGTCGCGACCGAGGAGCGCGAGAAGGAGGCGACGCTGCGCGCGAAGCAGAACGCCCTGCGCAAGAGCGACAAGAGCTTCGGCCAGGGCGCCGCGCTGCTCGCCGCGAGCTTCACGTTCGCCGGCCTCGAGGATCTCGCCGCCAAGGTGCGCCCGTCCGGCCGCAGGCCCGGCCGGACCGCGGCCGAGGAGGACGACGCGCTCCCCCCCGAGGCGCCCCCCTCGCCCGAACCTCCTCTGCCGCTCGAAGGCGGCTGACCGCCGGCCGAGCCTGAAAGCGGCCCCCACGCTCCCCAAAATCGCGCTGCCACGGCCGGGAAACGCGATGATCCCGCGGCGAGCCGCGTTCCGAGCCGTTCCCCTCGGCCGTCGCCGCGGGCGCAGCCCTTCCGAAGCGTTCGGTGGCGCCGTCGCCGCCGGCTCTCGCCTTTCCGACGGCCCGAGCGCCGTCTCGCCCCGGGATCGTCGTCCGCGGAGCGGCCCGAGCGCCGTCTCGCCCCGGGATCGTCGCCCGGGGAGCGGCCCGAGCGCCGTCTCGCCCCGGGATCGTCGCCCGCGGAGCGGCTCCAGCGCCGAGCACCACAGCCGCTGCTTGGCCTGCGCTCCGGTGGACGCTCGACCCAAGGCCCTCAGAAGAGGGGGGTGAGCTCGACGATCGCCGCGCGGCAGCGCGTGGCGGCCAGGACGACGTCGCGGGTCGTCGCGCCCTCGGGCAGCGCGGCCGAGAAGCGCGCCGGCCCTCCCCGCAGCGCGATGCCCCGGGCGGCGAGCTCCTCGCGGAGGAGCTCCGCGTTGCTGCGGACGGTGAGGGTGTAGACGCGGCCCCCGGCGGCGACCTCCGCGAAGGTGCCCGAGAAGGCGAGCTCGCCGCCGGCGAGCACGAGCACGTCGGTGGCGCCGCGGACCAGGACGCCCCGCGGGCCCTCGACGTCGAGGCGCGCCGCCGTGAGCAGCGCGCCGCGGCCCTCGGTGGCGCCCGCGAGCGCGGCCAGGACGAAGCCGGCGGCGCCGTCGTCGAGGCCGACGAGTGGATCCTCGGCGATCAGCACGGCCGGCGCCGTCACGATCGCCTGGGCGAGGACGAGCGCGCGGCGCTCGGGCAGCGCCAGCGATCGGAGCGTGCGCTTGCGGGCGGCCGCGAGGCCGACCCGCGCCAGGGCGGGCGGCGCCATCTCGGCGGCCGCGCGCGCCGAGGCCCCGGCGAGCCGCGCGCTCCAGGCGACGTAGGCGTCCGCGGTCCACGCGAGCGGCAGCGGCGGATCGAGCGGCGCCGCCCCGCTCGCGGCGCGGTGCGCGGAGCGCGCGACGTCGCGGCCCGCGACCTCGAGGCGCCCGGCGACGACGCGCGCCTCGCCGGGCGCCGCGTCGGTCGCGTCGTCCGCCGCGGCGCCCGGCGCCGGCGCGCGGACGGCCGAGAACGGGATGCCGGTGAGCGCCGCGAAGAGCGCGCCGGCGTCGCCGGCGCAGAGCACGCGATCGCCGCGCGCCTCGGCGGTGAGCGCGTCGATCGCGACAACGTCGTCGACGGCGATGCGCGCGGCGCGGGCGTCGAGGAGCGGCGGGCCGGCGGCCTCGGCCTTCTCCATGGGCTCAGCGCTCCCCTAGCGCACGCGGCGCGGGCTGCGCGCGCGGCGCGGGCCCTCGGGGCGCGTCCTCGCGGGCCGTGGTGGGGGCGCCGAACGAGATCTCCCCGGCGAACTCGCTGCGCGCGAGCGGCCTGTCGGCGCCGAAAACGAGGAACGGCGTGAGGGCGCGCGCGGCGTCGAGCATCACGGGCGGGAGGGTCGCCGTCGCGAGCTCGCCCTGGGCCTGCGCCGAGAAGCCGACGAGGCTGAGGGCGTAGCCGAGGAGCGACGTGTCCTCCTCGGGGAGCGACAGGACGGGCGCGTCGTCGGGCAGCCGGCCCAGCCGGCGCGCCTCGGCGAGCGCCTCCCGGAGCCCGCCGATGCGATCGATGAGCCGGCGCTCCAGGGCCTGGGCGCCGGTCCACACGCGCCCGCGCGCCAGGGCGTCGACCTCGTCGGGCCGCATGCGCCGGCCCTCGGCGACGCGGGCGACGAACCGGTCGTAGAGCTGCTTGACCTTGACGCCGAGCTGCTCGCGCTCGTCGTCGGTGAACGGCCTGTAGAGCGACTCGGCGTCGGCGCGCGGCGAGGAGCGGAACGTCTCGAGGCCGACGCCGAGCTTCTGCAGCAGCCCGGTGACGTCGACCTTCCCGTAGAAGATGCCGATGGAGCCGGTGATCGTGGAGCGGGTCGCGAAGAGGGTGCCGCCGGCGACGGACGCGTAGTAGCCGCCGCTCGCGGCCTGCGAGCCCATCGAGACGATGAGCGGCTTCACGCGCGCCGTGAGGATCGCCTCGCGGAGGATGACGTCCGCCGCGAGCGTCGAGCCCCCGCCGGTCTCGACGCGGAGCACGACCGCGCGGACGTTGCGGTCCTCGCGCGCGCGGCGCAGCGCGCCCGCGACCGTGTACGAGCCCGCGAGCTTGACGCCGAGCAGCGGGATCGACCGGCTCTCGCCGTCGATCATGTCGCCGTCGAGGTAGACGAGCGCGATCTTGGGCGAGTAGCCCCAGCGCTCGGGCGCCTCGTCGCCCGGGTCATCGTCGACGACGCGGGAGGCGCGGCCCATCACCTCGTCGACGACGCGGCCGAGCTCGTCGTCGTAGGCGAGCATGTCGACGAGGCCGCTCTGCCGCGCCTCCTGCGCGAGGAACGGGCCGCGCGCGAGCCGCCGCTCGAGCTCCTCGACGGGGATGCGGCGCCCGGCGCTCACCGCGCCGAGGAAGGCGCCGGAGAGCTGATCGATCAGCGCCTGGTGGTCGTCCTTGCCGACCTGGGTGCTGCCCTCGCGGGCGAACTGCTCGGCGGCGAGCTTGTGCGCGCCGATGCGGACGATGTCGGCCTGCACGCCGAGCTTCTTCAGGAGCCCGCCGAAGTAGAAGTAGCTCGACGAGATGCCGGAGAAGCGCAGGCCCCCCGCGGGGTTCATCGCGATGGCGTCGGCGTGCGAGCACACGTGGAGCGAGCGCCCGCCGGCGTCCTCGAGGTGGCAGAGGACCTTCTTGCCGTGGCTCCGCAGGTTGCGGATCGCGTCGGCGACCTCCTCGGCGTGGGCGAGCGAGCTGGCCGGCTCGGCGCGGAGCACGAGCGCGACCCCGGAGACCTCCGGGTCCTCGGCGAGGCGCCAGAGCTGCTGGAGGAACCGGGTGTGCCTGCGGACGCCCGGGGTCGAGTCGAGGCGGACGCGGACGACGCGGGCCGGCAGCTGGACGCCCGGCTCGGAGAAGCTGCGGAGCGCGACGCCCGTGTAGAAGCCGGTGCCGTTCTTCGTGACGGCGTCGCCGAAGACGCCGCCGGCGGAGACCTGCAGCTCGCCGACGTTGACGTCGAGCCCGGCCATGGCCGCGATGTGCGGGCCGCCGTCGGCCGCGAGGTCGCGCAGCGTCACGTCGCCCCGGAGCGTGCCGACGTAGGGCACCCGCAGGCCGAGCGTGGCCCGCGGCGTCCAGGCGCCGCTCTCGTCGGGGTCGCTGTCCTCGACGTAGGCGGTCTCGAGCCCGATCTCGAGCGCGCGCCGGCCGCCCACGGGTCGCACGGCGATGCCGAGATCGTAGCTGCGCTCGATGGCCACGCGGAGGCGGCTCTCGGGGCGGTTCCAGTCCCGCGCGACGGCCGAGAGCGAGAGCCAGGTGGTGGGCCGGAGGGTGACGCCGCTCGTGAGCGAGAAGTACCCGTCGAGCGCCGGCGCGTCGGAGCTGCCCCAGCCGAGCGTCGTCCCGAACGCGAAGCCCGGGCCTGTGTCGAGCGCGAGCCCCCAGCGGACCCAGCGCGCGGCGCTGTCGAGCGGCGCCGCCGCGGCCTCGGGCGGGTCGAGGAAGTCGAAGCGCAGGCCGGTCGACACGTACCAGAGCGGCACGCCGAGCGCGATCGAGTGGCCGCGCGCCGGCAGCGGCGAGGCCGAGCCCGTGGAGACCCAGGTCCACCGGAGCTCGGTGCCTGGCAGGAAGGAGAGGTTCGCGGGGTTCACCGCGATGGCCGAGGTGTCGTCGCTGCTGGCGACGGCCTTGCCCGGATCCGGGATCGGCTGCGAGGGCCCGTCGGTCGGCGCGGCGAGCGCGGCGGTCGGCGCGGCGAGCGCGGCGAGCGCGGCGGTCGCGTACACGCCGAGGAGCGCGGCGGCGGCGCGGGCGAAGGGGGCACGGCGGGCGGGGCTCTGGGGGCGGGGTAGGTCGTTCATGCGCTGACGAGCTCCCGGAGCGTATCCGCTTCGGCGTCGTACGTCCGCTGGACCTCGGCGAGGGCGAGGCGCTCGACGAGCGGGCCGAGCAGGCGCAGCCGGATCTCGATGTCGCCGTCGACGCGGCGGCGGGTGCGTCCCTCGGGCAGGCGCTCGAGCTGGTATGTGCCCGCGGAGCGGAAGTAGCTGCGCCACTGCTCCTTCGGGCTCACCTGCCAGGTGGAGGCGTGATCGGAGAGCCGGTAGGTCGAGCGCTCCTCCCAGGACATGGCGTCCTTGGCGACGGGATAGCCCTTGAAGATCGGCAGCGGCGCGCTCGCCTGGAAGCGGAGGACGCGGAGGAGCTCGCCGTCGTGGATCGCGTGCTCGATCGTGACGACGCTCTCGATGGAGGCGACCTTCCTGGCCAGCCGCGGCCCGAGCTCCGGCGAGAGCACGGCGAGCTCGATGGCGTCGAGGGGCGCGTCGAGCTCGTGACAGATGGTGAAGTGCACGCGGCCTTCTAGCACGCCCCCTTCGAGGACCGGGCGCGGGGGCGGGAGGATCGAGCGCGGGGGTGGGAGGATCGAGCGCGGGGGTGGGAGGATCGAGCGCGGGGCCCGGTTATGCTCCCGGGCCTGGCTCCGGGACGGCGACGGGCGCGGTGGTCAGGATCTGTCAACAGCGTTCCGCGTGGGCCAGACGTCCGAATGCTGCTGCGACGATCGGCGTGCGCAGCTGTCAGGGTTCCAGGAACAGGCGGCTTGCGCCCATAGAAGAGGGCGACGCGCTTTTATTGCTTTCTTCGATTGCGTGTTGACACGGTGTGTTCGGACCGTGGGTCCCTGTGCGCCAGCCAACAGACGTTGCGTGGGGGGGATCTCGAATGCGACAGGCGCGCTGGCTTGTTCGTCTCGTGGTGTTTTGTGCTGTGATGTTGCTGCTCGGGCGGGGGCACGAGGGCATTGCGCTGGCCGGGCCTCCGGAGCCGCGGCTGTTGCCGCTGTCGCCTCCGGGCGGCGGGGTGGCGCTCTCGGCGATCCCTTTGCGGCTGCCGAGCGACGGTGTCGGAGGCCTGTTGCTGGGGCCTCGGTTCGACGCGCCGCTTGTCGAGGACGTGGGGGCGCCCCATGGCGAGGTGGTGCTCCCCGACAAGGCGCGGGTGGTGGCGTTCGAGGGGGCTGTCCTGGAGATTCCCGAGGGGGCGGTGGACGAGCCGGTGCGGATCACGATCCGGCCGCTGCCCGAGGGCGAAGTGCGGCCGATGGGGCGTGCGATGGTCAACGTCACGCCCGGAGGGAGGGCCTAAACGACCAAGGTCGAGTGGAACCCTGGAAAGCTCACTATGACGAATATGGGCGAATGGTTGGACGGGCCGACTACAACGCAGGCGACAAGGCGCAAGGAATTCCGGATACGCATCATGATGTATATGACTGGTCGAGGTCCGGTGCTGCCGCGCAAGAGGTCAAAAGTCACGTTCCTGGAGAGTATAAGCCATAATGACGAATGAATCGCTGACAAAAACAAAGCCGCTTGCGTCGATGGGGTATGTGGTGCGGCTAGAGATCGAGCGAGAGTTTGGGGAGGGCGAAGACTCAAGTTTGATGTTGATGGTTCGGTTGCGCGATCCGAAAAACGACAAAGAGATCGATATTGTGTTTGATGGTGTTGCGCAGCTCAAGTTTAGTGGTGAATCGGTTGCGTTGACGGAGTTGGTGCTGCTTGTCGTGGAGGATATAAGCGGTCGCGGCTGGGAAGGTCTATCTTACAGGGTGACCGATGCAGAAGAGGAATTTGTCTGCTTCCTGTGCCGTAGTATCGATGTTAAGGGTCAGGTTTCATGAACATTGAATTTGCGTGCGATAATTGATGGTTTTTGCGCGAGATGGTGGAGAGCGCGCCGAGTCAGCGCGGCGCGCGTGCGCTGCGGTACATGGGGCGCTTCATCCAGGAGAGCGGTGGAGCCGTCTTCTGATCAGAGCGCGTGGTGAGATATGGATATGTCGGAGAAGACAGTGGCGTTGACAGGTGGCGAGTCCGCGTTGGTGGTCGCGGCGCTGTTCGCACTGGCGGAGTGGCCGTTCACGAACGCGAAGGCGAAAAGCTTGATAGGAACGGACAAGAGTGCAGGTGAGCGCCTGAGCGAAGTGCTGTCGGCGCGATGGATGCGGCTTCTTGAGGGCGCTGGATTGTGGAATCGAGGCTCGGCGTGGACCCCTGGATTGATCGCAAGCAGAGCGGCACTACGTCCGGCTCTGACGCTGGACGCAACGGAGATCCCCATCGCAGCTGCCGCTCTTGAAGCCGTGAATGAGGAATTTTCTGGCGACTGGGATGAGTTCTGTACCGTCGCGCCTGGAGCACTGCAGTGGTATCCGCTAGGGCCGCAAGATGTGCCGGCGCTGGCTGGTCGATTGAAGGCAGTGTTGCCGGGCTGAGTCCGACACAGCGCGCGAGAGCGAAGCTGTCGGGCGCCCCGAGGCCGGTGCGACCGAAGCGGTGAGCGCGCGATGGAATCACCCGAGCAGGGGACGCGGCGCGGCGCTTGCCCGGAGTGTGTTGGAGGTCGCCGTCGCAAGCGTCGTGCCGCGAAGTGGGCCCCTCTTGTGTGCGCCCCCGCGCTGTCCGCCGCAAGTTTACAGAGTGTAGACGGCCATCACGACCCGCGGGTTCAGGGCGCGATCTCGCCACCGGCTGACGAGATCGCGCCCGGGCTCCGGCTCGTCACCGCCGCGGCCTGGGCGCGCGGCCTTTCTTCTCCAGCCGCTCCTCGTCGCGCCACGAGTCGGCGTCGATGTCGAGCACGTGGCAGTGCTGGGCGAAGCGATCGATGAGCGCACCGAGGCACGGCGCGTCTCCAAATACCGTGCCCCACTGCTTGTGGGAGGATTTCGTCGTGATCACGACGGCGCGGCTCTCGTGCCTCTTGCTGACGATGCGAAACAAGAGGTCCGCCGCGCTCGCGTCGCAGTGCACGTAGCCGAGCTCGTCCAAGATCAATAGATCAGGCCCGGTGTATCGGCGCAAGCGCCGCTCGATCGCGGGGAGCGTCTCGTGCCTGAGCAGATCCGCGAGCGCCGCCGAGAGGGTCGTGATGCGCGCGGTGTGACCCTTGGCGAGCGCGGCGAAGCCGAGGTGCTTGGCGAGCGTGCTCTTGCCGACGCCCGCCTGGCCGCGCAACAGGACGTTGTCGCCGCGGGCGATGAAGCCGAGCGTCTCGTGCCTCTCCTCGAACAGCTCCCGATCGATCTGGCGGGGATGGGACCAGTCGAAGCGGTCGAGCGGCTTGACCGGGCCGAGCGTCGCGTCCTTGGCGCGCGCCGCGAGGTTTCTCTGGTCGCGCTCGCGCTTGTCGAGCGTGGCGAGCTCCAGACAGAGCTCTGCGGGTGACATCTTGCTCCTCGTGGCATGCGTGATGAGCGCACGGATGGCTTCAGCGGAGGCGCGAAACCCGAGGGCGCGGAGCGCCTCGGCGGGTCATTCTGCGTCGTCATCGTAGCCTCCGAGGTCGTGGGGGATGACGTCGCGGTCGATGACGTGGGGTCCGAGCTCGATCTGCAGCACCGGGCGCGGGCGCGCGCGGCTCTGTTCGCACAAGATGGCCAGCGCGCCAAAGTCGTGGCTTCCTTATCCTGAGCAGCTCGTCGACCGCGGCCGCGAGCACGCGGGCGCCGTAGAGGTCGAGCAGCTTCTGCGTACGCGCCACCAGCGACCCGACGTTGCGCCCGTCGGCGAGCCAGAGGCGCATGAGCTCTTCGACCTGGGGGACCTCGGCTCGCAGGCGGTCGCGCCGTTTGCCGTTGCGCGCCCACGCCTTGGGGGCGAGCAGAGCGGCGCGGTGCTCGGGCGCCTCGATGACCTGGCCTTTCGCCCACGAGCGCGCGTGCTGCCCGACGACGCGGTCGCCGAGCAGGGCGTGCACCGGCTGCTGTACAAGCAGTCGTATGTGGCGCCGAGCAGCGCCGGAACCGCGCTGCCCGTGGCGGTGGACCTGGAGGTCGAACGGCGATGGGCTTATCGACCAGGTGGCGCAGAACCCCGAGAGCGGGCAGATGACGGTGGCGCTGAACCTCGGCTACCGGTTCACGGCGCCGGTGCCGTGGCAGCGGGACGCGTTCAACAAGACGAGCTTCAACGCGGGCGCGCTGAACGATGCGCTCGGCGAGGTGCTGGGCTTCTTCTCGGACGCAGCGGGCCCGGAGGCGGTGCGGCTGGAGGACACGGGGGCGCAGAGCATCGGATTCGGGGCGAGCGCGGGCGGCTCCAGCGGCGGGGTGAGCGCGAGCGTGGGCGCGGGGATCGGCTACACGCGCACGACGGCGCGCACGATCGTGGACTTCGTGGACGTGAACGGCGATGGGCTGCCGGACAAGGTGATGAAGGCGCCGGAAGAGGCGTTCTTCCGGGTGCAGCTGAACCTCGGCGCGCGGTTCGCGGCGGAGGAGCACTGGCCGGCCGGCGACTGGGGAGTGGACCTCGATCCGCTGGAGTACGCGTTCATGGGGAGCGGCGACGCGGTGGGCTTCCGGCGCTCGGAGAGCCACGACGGCAGCGTGTCGCTGCAGGTCTGTTACTTCGTCTGCGTCGGCGGGTCGGTGTACTACTTCGAGGGGACCGGGGCGTCGCACCTCGGTCCCGTCGGTCATCCAGACCGGCGCCCCGGGCAGCTCGCGCGCTGGCAGCTGCGCCGTCGCCGAAGAAGACGGCGCCGGCCGGCGAGAGGACGCCGCCGCCGCTCGGCGACGTCAAGACCGCGCGGAACCCGAGCGGGGGTAGCTCGCCGCACCCCTCATGCGCTGGCGTCGCCCCCGGCCGCCCCGGCGCTTCCTTGCTCGACCAACCGGAGCCGCGCTACGACCGCCGCAGGACACCTCGCATGCGACCCCCGCGCTCGCCCCGCGCCGCCGCCCGCGCCCGCGCGCTCGTCGTCGCGGCGGGCACGGCGCTGGCGGCGCTGTCCGCCGCGTGCGGCGGCGGACAGACGCAGGGCGAGGCCTTCGACCCGCGCTGGAAGGACGACGGCGGCGCCGGCATCGCGGCCTTCCAGCAGCGCTTCGCGGGCAGGCCCGTCCCCCTCGGCGCCGACGTGGCGGTCGGCGTCGTCGCGGGCTCAGGGGCGCGCCAGCTCGTCGGGGTGCCCCTTGGCGGCGGCCCGGCGTGGACCTTCACGCACCCGCTCGACGCGCGGCCGGCCGTCGCGGGGAGCGTCGTCGTCGGGCTCGGCCAGGGCGAGCTGTTCGCGCTCGACGCGCGCACAGGCCGGCTGCTCTGGACGCGGAGGGCCGGCGGCAGGCTCCGCGGCGCGGGCGACGACGGAGAGACCACCGTTGTGTCGCTCGTGTCGACCACCGGCACCCTGAGCGTGGTGCTCGCCATCGGCCACGACGGGATGGTGCAGCGCCAGATCGAGGACTCCGCCACCATCGGCGTGCCGGCCGTCGTGGGGCGCTACGCGTTCCTGCCCTGGCAGGGGCGGTACGTCACCGTCTTCGACCTGCAGACGGGCGGCGAGGTGGCGCGGGCGCTCCTCCGCACCGAGGTGAGCCGCGCCTTCCTGCTCGGCGGCGCCGTCTTCTTCGGCGGCGGCGCGGCGGCGACGCGCCTCGACGAGGCCATCGGGCTCGGCGCGGCCGGGCGCGCGTCGACGGCGCGGCTGCCAGCGCGCGAGCTGCCCGGGGCGCCGGTCTGGATGACCGACGGGACCGAGGTGCTCGCGCCCATCGGCTCGGCCGAGGACAGGGCGCGGCTCTATGCCCGCCCCCGCGCGTCCGGGCCGCCCGGCGTCGAGGCGGAGCGCTTCGCGGCGACGTACTACCGGGCCGCCGTCGGCCTCGACGCGCGCTCGGGCGAGCTCGCGTGGGCCCACGCGGGAGAGGCGGACTTCCTCGGCGGGGCGGCCTATGTCGGCGGCTTCGCGCTGTGCGACGCGCGCGGCGGGATCTCGTTCCTCGACGCGCAGCGCGGGGCCGTGGCGGGGCGCGCGTCGCTGGGCCGGCCGGTCCAGGCGTGCGTGGTGCAGGCCGACGGGCTCACCGCCGCGGCGCTCGCCGCGCAGCGCCCCGAGCGCCCCACGACCGCGCCCGATCCCCCGTGAAGCCGCCCTCAGCGGGGCTTCTCGTCCTTGTCCTCCGGGTCGACGGCGATGCGGAACCCGGGATCCTCCGGGGTGGGTCCGGTGGGCCGCGCCGCGGGGGCGTCGGGCCCGCCGCCGCCCTCGGGGCGGTCCTCGCGTGGCGGCGCCGGCGGCGGCTCCTTGCTCAGCTCGGCGCCGAGCCGGCCGACCACGTTGGACGCCGCCCGCACGAGCTCGCGCCCGGCGTCGTCGATCGCCTTGCCGACGCTCGTGCGATCGATGTCCTTGCGCAGGTCCACGGCCGTCTTGCGCGCCGCGCGCCAGAGCAGGCTCAGCCCCTGCTTGAGATCCTCCTTCGGGTCGTCGCGATCCGGGTCCGAGCTCATCGCGCCTCCTTGGCTTCGCCTTGCCGCGCCGAGGTGGCTTATGTTCCCGCCGCGCTGGCGCCGCAAGCGGCGCGCCCCCTCAGGCCGCGGTCTTCGGCTTGCTCGTGGGATCGACCTCCGGCGGACGCCTCGGCTTGCTCCGAGGCTCGGCCTCACCGGGCGTCCTGGCCGGCGTCGGCGAGAGCGAGGCGGTCGCGGCGCGCTTCCCGCCGGGCGGTGCGCCGTCGTGCCCCGCGGGCGCCGGGCCGCCGCCCGCCGCAGACGGCCTGCGCTGCGGCGCGGGCGCGGGGGCCGGTGGCCTGATCGTCGTGCTCGCCGGGGCCGGTGGCCTGACCGTCGTGCTCGCCGGCGGGGGCCTGCTCGTCGTGCTCGCCGGGGCCGGTGGCCTGGCCGTCGTGCTCGCCGACGCCGGCGGCCTGACCGTCGTGCTCGCCGCCGGTGGCCTGGCCGTCGTGCTCGCCGCCGGTGGCCTGGCCGTCGTGCTCGCCGCCGGTGGCCTGGCCGTCGTGCTCGCCGCCGGGGGCCTGGCCGTCGTGCTCGCCTCCGCCGCGGGCATCGCCGGCGCTGTCGCCTCGGCCGCGGGTGGGTGCCCGCTGCCCGACCGGATCGCCGGCGACCACGCCGTGGAGCGGTTCCGGCCCGACCGCTTCGAGACGTAGAGCGACTCGTCCGCGGCCTTGAAGAGCTCCTCCCACGTGCTGCCCGCCTCGGGGTAGGTGGCGATCCCGATCGAGCAGGTGACCTGGCACTGCACCGGGCCGCCGCTCCCGGCCGCGTGGAACGTCGTCCGCTCGAGCTCCTCGCGCACGCGCTCGGCGAGCAGCATCGCGCCGCGCGCGTCCGTCTCCTCGCAGATCACCACGAACTCCTCGCCGCCGAAGCGCGCGACCGCGTCGGTCGTGCGCTTCGCGCGCCGGAGCACGTCGCCGAGCCCCTTGATGATCACGTCGCCCACGTCGTGGCCGTACGTGTCGTTCACCTTCTTGAAGTGGTCGATGTCGGTCACGAGCACCGAGAGCCGCCGCGAGAACCGCCGCGCCGCCGTGATCTTCTGGTCGGCCACCTCGAGCATCGCCCGCTTGTTGAGCAGCCCGGTGAGCCCGTCCATCGTCGCGAGCTCCTCGAGGCGCCGCATCATCCGCGCGTTCGAGAGCGACACAGCCATGTGGCTCGCGAGGACCTCGAGCGTGCTCCGCACCGAGTCGGTGAAGGCCGCGCGCCGCCGCGAGCCGAGGACCAGCGTGCCGAGCGGCCGGTCGTGCACGACCAGCGGGAGCACGATGATCGACGGCATCGACGGCGGCGTCACGCGGCGGGTGAAGACGATCTGCCGCTTCTCGTCGTACTCGCCGCGGTACGGCAGCGGGTGCCGGTTCTGCAGCACCATCGAGACGAGCCCGGCGTTGTGGCGGAAGCGCTGCCCGGTCAGCTCGGCGCCCCCGTCGCCGCTCACGGCGCGGATCTCGTGGACCTTCTGCGCCTCGTCGTACAGCGTCACCGCCGCGAAATCGACCGACGTGATCTCGCGGGCGCTCGTGACGCCCGCCTCGATGACGCCGGGCTCGGTGGTGGCGGCGCCGAGCGCCTCGGCGGCGCGGTAGAGCTTGCCCTGCTCCACCTTGGCGCGCTCGAGCTGGACGAAGACGCGCTCGTTCTGGATGGCGCGCACGGCGTAGCGGCACGCCTCGTCGATGAGCTCGAGCTCCCGCGGCGAGAACGGCCGGTCCTCGACGCGATCGACGACGAGCACGCCGCGGAGCTTGCCGTGCTCGAACACCGGCAGCGCGCAGACGGCGCGCACCGGGGAGGGGCCGACGTAGTAGGGGATCTTGTAGCCGGGCTTGAGGCCCCCGATGACGACCGGCGCGCGCTGCGTGATCGCCGCGCCGAAGACGCCGTCGCCCGAGAGGAACGGGCCCTCCGAGAGGTTCGGGGCGTCGCTCGCGAGCTCGCTGATGCGCAGGTGCGTGCCGGCGTCGTTCTGCCAGAGGAGCATCGCGGTGTAGAGGTCCAGCGACTCGCGCAGGAGGCGGAGCGCGAAGAGCACCGACTGGTGGATCTCCTCGACGCCGGAGCGGGCGAGCCGCTCGTCGTCGCCCTTCTGGGCCACGCCGCGCGCCTGGGCCGGGGCGGAGAGCAGGCGGTAGCTGCGCGCGTCGTCGCGGAGCCGCTCGATCTCGGCCTGGAGGCGGGTGTGGGAGGCCTTCCGGACGCGGCTGATCTCGGCGCGGAGGACGGCCGCGTTCAGCAGCGAGAAGACGGCCATGAAGCCGATGTGCGGCGCGGCGGCGCCCCAGGCGATCGGCGCGCCGCGCGCGGCCATGGCCGAGCGGACGGCGATCTCGAGGGCGGCGGCGGCGATCGCGACGAGGAGCGACGCCGCGGGGCGGGCGAAGGCGCTCACGAGGGCGATGACGACGTAGAGGGCGGCGTGGGCGTCGCCGTCGAGCGAGCCGTCGAGGCGGAGGACCGCGGCGAACGTCGCGACGACGAGGAGGGCGCCGACCTCGAGGTCGAGCCGCGCGCTCGCCTCGATGGCGGCCGCGCGCCGCCACGCCCGCTGGACGAGCGCCGCGACCAGCACGAGCAGCGCCGCCGCGGCCGCGACCTGCGGCAGGCGCTCGGCCGCGTCGAGGACCACGAGCCCCCCGAGGGCCAGGGCGCACGCGAGCGGCGCCGCGTTGCGCGCGATACGGCGGGCGGTGAGCACGGCGAGCACCAGGTTGGCCATGGGCTCGCATGCGGCTACCAGAGGCCGATCCCGAGGGCCCAGTTCTCGGCTGCGGGCGGCCGGGCGACCGGCCGGCGGGGGAAACGGGCGAGAGCCGGGGACAAGGTGCGTCCTTGAGCGTGTGGGTAGTCGAGAGCGGAGCACGACAGTGATCGGCGTTGGTCGTCCGCTGGAAGGCCGCGCGGGAGGTCGCAATTGTGCGCCGACCAACCAACGACTGGACGAGCATCAGGCGCTCGGCGATAGGGTGACGGCTCGTGTCTCAGCGCCGGTGCAGCCGTGAGAGCAGGGGCGGCGATGGCCTTGGGACCGTCGCTCAGGCGTCCGCGCTCACGGCGGGGAGGACCGAGGAGATGCACGGCGAGCAGACCGCCCCTGCGGAGCTCTCGCTGCGGGGCTCATGGCACCAGGTGGAGACGCTGAGCGGGCTCGACCTCCGGGGAGACCCGCCTGCTGCTTCACTTCCTCCGCGAGGAACTCGCGCGCGTCGGGGAGACGTCCCGGCTGGAGCCGCCCGCGGACGGCGTCCTGCCGTGGTTCCATCGAGCGCTCATGGTGCGGTTGCTCCAGCACGGGTGGCCCGGCAACGTGCGCCAGCTCCGGAATGTCGCGCGGCAGCTCGTGATCTCCAGTCGCGGCTCCGACGTCATCGTCGTCGACGAGAGCCTGGAGCGGATGCTGGAGCAGGCGCGCCAGCCGGCGAGGCCCCCGTCGGATGCACCGCGATTGGCCGAGACGCGCGACGTGGACGTCCCCGCCGGCGAGCCGGAGGCGCGAGGCCAGGAGCGGGAGGTCGACGAGGACGCCCTGATCGCGGCGCTCCGCGACAGCCAGTGGTCGATCGGACCCGCGCCGGCGGCGCTCGGCGTGTCGCGCACCACCCTCTACCGGCTCATCGAGCGCAGCCCGCACGTGCGCAAGGCGGCCGACATCCCGGAGGACGAGCTCACGCGCTGCCACGACGAGTGCGCCGGCGATCTCGATGCCATGTCGGTGCGCCTCAGGGTATCGAAGCGAGGGCTGAAGCTGCGCCAGCGGGAGATCGCGATCGCCGAAAAGGGGCGCGAGAGGTAACGCCGTCCGCCTGGGTGCGGAGCGGAGCGTCCGCGGACGGTTCACGGACGGTCCGCGGACCGCTCTGGAATAGCAGCGCAGCCCCGCGAGGAGCCGTCGTCGCCTGGGTTTTCTTGATCGAGGCTGCCTCGAGCGCTGGCACGTGGGCTGCTTTGCCATGAGCGCGGGGCGCGCTCGGGTCCACTTGCCCTCATGCACGCGTGGGGGCTCCTCCGCGCCGAGGGGAGATCGCGTGGGGGCGCCCCGTGCGCGGCGTTTCGCTTGTTCTTGCCGCGTTCTGAGCATCCACCTTGATGAGGAGAGTCTTGTGATCAGCGATAAACCAAGATCGAAGGTTCGACCGCCTGCGCCTCGCGAGGCTTCGCGGGACGATGAAGCAAGCCGTTCCAACGGACTCGAGCCGCGCGCGCCGCGATCATCAAGGCGTGTCACGACACCTAGCACTACTGCGGGAAGTCGGACACGGAAGCGAACCGCCAAGGCGCCAAGGGCGCCAAGAAACCAGGGAAATGAGAGGGGAAAACGCCGGGACGGCACGTCCTCTCTCTCCTTGGCGACCTTGGCGCCATGGCGGTTTTTCTGCCGATCCGGGGCAACTTCCCGCAGTAGTGCTAGGCGTGAGGCCTTCGTAAGCGCACGCTCCGCGGCATACCTCCTGGGCACATGCATCGCGATGGCCAGCTTCGCCGGTTGTCACGGCGACAGCGAGATTCCGCAGGTCGCGCAGGTCGCGCAGCAGCAGACCTACATCCCGCCCGGCCCAGCGTATGAGTTCACCGACCTCTCGCCCGCCGCGCACATCCTGCCGGCGACCGCGCGCGACTACCTGCCGGGATCTGGCGGGGTGCAGGCAGACGGGTCCTATCACTACTCGTTGCCGATCGAGGTTCCCCCGGGGCGCGGCGAGGTGACGCCGCAGCTCTCTCTCTCGAGTACTCGAGCCGCGCGGGCAACGGCCCACTCGGCGTCGGCTGGAACGTCGGCGGGCTCTCGGCGATCCACCGGTGCGACGTGACCATGGCGACCGATGTTATCGCCGTGGAAGGCGAGCGGCTCTGCCTCGACGGCGCGTTGATGGTGCAGATCGGAGCGTTCGAGTTCCGCACCGAGAACGACATGATCGCCAAGATGGTGCGCCTCGGCGACTCGGACTTCAACTGGATGGTATACCTGAAAGATCACCGGATCCGGTACTATGGAAGGACGTATGACCAGGGCGACGACAAGACGGATAGTTTTCCGCTCGCCGAGGAGCACGATCGCTCGGGGAACATCGCCCAGTATACGTACAAAGACACGGCGCCTCCCATCGTCCAGTCGATCCAGTACGCCTTTCACAACAGCGGCGCCGAGGCGCAGCGCGAGGTTGTCTTCAACTACAAGGAACGCCCCGATCCAATCGCGCGCCGCGTGAGCGGCGAGACGTATCGCTGGGACGAGCTGCTCGACTCAATCGAGATGAAGGCGCCGAATCCCGACGCCAAGGCCACGGTATGGACCTACTCGCTAGGTTACGAGACCAGCCCCGACACCGGCTACTCGCGGCTGACGACCGTGACGCGCTGCGGGACGGCGGGCGGCTGCTCGTACGCGCGTGAGTTCGGCGGAGATCGGTTCGAAGAGAAATCGACGTCGTTCGGTGGTGACTCGCTGGCCGCTGGATCACAGTTGCTGGTGCTGGACGTCGACGGCGACGGCGACGACGACGTGGTGTACGCGGATGGTAACGGCCAGCGCCGCATCCACATCGGAGGCCCCGAGATGCCGCTCTCGGGCTCCTTCGATGTGTCAGACATCGGCGACCTGTCCCTGGCGCAGCCAGTTGACATCGACGGAGACGGCGCGAGCGAGAACGCCGTGATGGTGGTCCACGGGTCCAATGAAGATCTCGAGGAAGCGGACACCTGGCCGGAGTATAAAGCGATCTTCCGCTACGAGATCTGGCGGTGGAATAATGAGAGGGGAAAACGCCGGGACGGCACGTCCTCTCTCCTTGGCGACCTTGGCGCCATGGCGGTTTTTCTGCCGATCCGGGGCAACTTCCCGCAGTAGTGTCAAGCCCGGGCTGTGAGAATTGGAGGGGTTGTGGTTTACTATCCAGAGCTGAGTCGATGTGATTACTTTGGCCGCTGGCAAGATATTCTGCGGGCGGTCGGGTGGCATGAGTCAGGGCATTCGTTTGCAACAGGACCTGTGTCAAAAGAGTTTTTTGGAGCGCTGATGCGTCTTCTCTCCAATCCATGGCAACCTGTTGCTCTTGCGGGACGTCAGCCATGCCCCTACTGCCGCTTCACTGGAGGGGCAGCCGAGCTTCGGTTTGAAGATGTGGCGATCTCTGTCGGAGCGAATAATCTATTTGTTCCTGCGCGTGACGAAGCTGTGGTGTACGTCGCTCCGAGTTTGATTGCTCACTACATTGATGCTCACGACTATTGTCCGCCTGCGGTCTTTCAGGAGGCTGTTCTCGATTGTCCCGAGATGAGGTCTTTTGCATACTTGAAGAAGATTAGAGAAAATGGTTTGGCGGTCGCACGGCCAGCGGGTTAATATGTCTGAGCGTAACCGCGAGGATGGAGCCACATCCTGCGCAGGGAGATGGAGGGACACGTGGCGTCGAGCGTGTGGTCTGAGCGTCAGAACGGGCACCGCCCGCGCATCGCCATGGCCGTGGTCACTTGCGGCTTTCGCCGGGGTCGACGACGCTGGATGCGGGGCGGTGCCGGCCCGCCGCCCGCGTGGGCACCACTCGGCATCCTGGAGGCGAGGCACCGGTCCAGCTACGCGCCTATGCGTCCATAAAAGCCCGGCGACCTTCACCGGCCCGACCGGCTACCGGGTACCTCCCGCCTGGCTATGCGGCCTCTTCGCCCACGCCGGCCATCTCGCCCTCGATCCGGTCCAGCTCTCCTGATCTCCCACCCCGCGAGATCCTCACCGCTTCCTGTCTCCCCTTGCTGGGCGCGCCCGCTGCGACCATCCGCCTCTATCTATCTACCTACCCACCCCCGGGCCCCGGCGCCGGCGGCATGCCGCCCTCCGCCGGCGCGCCGGCCCCCGCGACGGCGCGGGGCAGCTCGACCGAGAAGGTCGCGCCGCGCCCCGGCGCGCTCTCCACCCGCACGGCGCCCCCGTGCTGCTCCACGATGAGCCGCACGATCCAGAGGCCGAGGCCGAACCCGCCGTAGTGCATCACCGACGCCGCGCGCTGGAACCGCTCGAAGATGCGCGCCTGGTCGCCGGTCGCGATGCCGATGCCTCGATCCTGCACGTCGAACCGGATCCGCTCCGCGTCGGCCTCGACGTGCACGTCGATGGGGGCGCCGGCGCCGTACTTCACGGCGTTCGACAGGAGGTTCGTGACCACCTGCTCCATGCGGGCGCGATCCCAGCGCACGAGGACCTCCGGGCTCCCGAGCAGCCGGATGGACGAGCCCCGGCGCGCCACCTCCTCGAACCGCTCGATGCTCTCGCGGAGCAGCGCCACGAGGTCGAAGTCCTCGACGTGGAGCGGCAGGCCCCGCGCCGAGATCCGGGAGACGTCGAGCAGCTCATTCACGAGATCGCTCAGCCGGAAGACGCTCCGGTGGATGGTCGAGAGCTTGGCGTCGAGCCGCGCCGTGTCCTGGGGGAACTGGCCGAGCCGGATCGCCCGGCGGAGGCTCTCCACCTGGAGGAGGAGCGCGGTGAGCGGCGTCTTGAGCTCGTGCGACGCGATGGAGAGGAACTCGTCGCGCACCTGGACCGCCTCCTGGAGGCTCCGGAGCAGCCGCTCGCGCTCCTCCTCCAGCCGGAGCTGCTCCGTCTCGTCGCGGGTGTTCATCACCGCGCCGGCGGGCGCGCCGTCCGCGCGGCGCAGCGGGGACGCGCTCGCGGAGAGGACGCGCGCCAGGCCGTCCGGCCGCCGGACCTGCCAGCGGACGCTCTCCACCTTCTCGCCGTGCAGGGCGCGGTGGAGCGGCGTCTCCGCGGCGGACATCGGGGCGCCCTCCGGCGTGGAGATGCCCGTCGCCCGCGCCCACGCGTCCAGCGGGAGCTCCGTCGCCGGCCCGAGCTGCCGCTCGGCCTCCGGGTTCATCAGGCGGACGACGCCGTGCTCGTCCACCATGACGATCCCGTCGCCGCTCTGCTCGATGATGCGCCGCAGGACGGCGTACTCGGCGGCGCGCCTGGCCTCGCTCTCCTGGAGCGCCTCCTCGGCGCGCTTGCGCTCGATCCCCTGGGCGACCATGTCGGCGATCGTCCCGAGCGCCTCGAGCACCTGCTCGTGCAGGGGGCTCCGCGCGAACATCGCCATGACGCCGATGAGTCGATCCTCGACGACCAAGGGGTAGCCGGCGAAGGACACCATGCCCTCGCGCCGCGCCCAGTCCTTCTCGCTCACCTGGGGGTCGTGCAGGACGTCGTTCGTCATGTGCGGCCGGAGCTCGCTCGCGATGCGGCCGATCTTGTAGCTGCCCACGGGGATGCGGCTGTGGCGCCCGTCGAGGTGCGTGTACATCCCCGCGCTCGCGTGGAGCTCCAGCACCTGCTCGCGCTCGTCGAGCAGCCAGATGCGGGCGAACGCCGCGCCGAGGTGTCCCCGGATCGCCTCGGCTCCGCGCTGCAGGAGCTCGCGCATCGTGCCGGGGTGGGACAGCGCCGCGCCCACCTCGGCCCGGAGCGCGCTCATGAGCGCCTGGGCGGCGAGCAGCTGCTCGCTCCGCTTCCGCTCGGTGATGTCGACGAACGTGATGATGGCGCCGACGGTCTCGCCTTGCCGGCGGACGGGGCGGGACCAGCACTCGACGGGGAAGGTCGTCCCGTCCGCGCGAAAGAGCAGCTCGCCGGCGAGGTGCGTGGGCTCGCCGCTCCGGAGCGTGTGGCAGATCCGGCACTCCGACTCGGGCAGCGGCGCGCCGCTCTCGCGCGTGTGGTGGACGAGCTGGTGCATGGTGCGCCCGGCGAGCTCCGCCTCGTCGCGGTACCCGAGCAGCCGCACGCAGGCCCCGTTGGCGAACGTGCACCGGCCCGCGCGATCGAGCCCATAGATCCCCTGCTCGGTCGACTCGAGCAGCGCCTGCGCCCGCTCCTCGCTCTCGCGGAGCGCCTCCTCCGCGACCTTCGCCCGCGTCACGTTGGTGGAGAGGCCGCGGGCGACGGGCACCCTGCCGGCGGGGGCGTCGCGGCGGGCGAGCTCGCTGCTCAGCCACACCGTGCGGCCGTCCGCGGCGATGAAGCGGTGCTCGATGCGCTCGGTCCCCCCCTCCGCGAGGACCTTGCGCGCGATGGCGAGCAGCCGCGGGCGGTCTTCCGGGTGCTGCTGTCGCCAGAAGAGCCGGTCATCGGCCGCCCAGCGCTCGGCGGCGTGCCCGAACAGCTCCCTCGCCGGCGCGCGCACCACCGACAGCTCGAGCGCGTCGCCGGAGACCTCCCAGGCCAGCGCGTCCAGCGCGCCGAGGAGCGCCGGCGTCCACGCGTCCTCGGCCGGCGTGCCCGGCTCGTCCTCGGCGCGCGCCGGGCCCTGATGGTCTGAGACCGGTTGCTCCCGAGGCCCGTTCCTCGTCTGATCCTGGACGTCGCTCGCTGGACAGCCCACGTGTCAGGCTAGCATGGGCGCCGCAGCGCGCCGGTGCGGCGGCCGCTCCCGGAGCCTGCGCAGGTCTCCCTCGGCGCACGGCAGATCTGGCCGGGGCTCCGTCGCGGCGGGCGGGCGGCGGGCGGCGGGCGGCGGGCGGGCGGGCGGCGATCGACAGCCCAGCTCACCCGGGCGGCACCGCGCCGGATCTCCCCGCGGCGCGCGTGCGGCGTGGATCCGCGCCTGCCGGGTGCGATCGGGGGCGACCTGGGCGAGGATGGCGCCGAGGGGCAGGGACACACGTGCGGCTCGGGATCCGGCTTCAGCTCTTGTTCGCGCTCGGCGCGCTGCTCGTGCTCGCGTTCGTGCCGCTCTTCTTCGCCGTCGCGAACCTCACGCGGGCCACGATGGGCGGCGCGCGCGCGTCGAGCGCCCGCGCGATCGGCCGCGCGATCGCCGGGCACGTCGCCGCGGCGCGGGTGAGCCGGTCCGCGCCGGAGCTCTCGCTGCTGCTCGAGGCGCAGCTCGGGCCGGATGGAGCGTCGGCGATCGGCGTCTACGACGCGGCGGGCGCGCTCGTCGACCGCGCCGGCGAGCCGGAGGCGGCGGCGGCGCTGCCGGCCTCCGTCGAGGCGGGCGCGGAGGTGCTGAGGGCGGCGCGCACCGCGCGGGGCGGCGCGATCCTGGTCATCGTCCCGGAGCAAGCGCGCGAGGCGGCGCCGCGCGCGGATCCGGCGCGCGCGCCGGAGGCCGACGCCGCGCGGCCGCCGCAGGTGGGCTCCGTGGCCGTGCTTGTGCCGACCGACCCGTCGACGGTGCCCGCCGCGCCGCTCGTCCGGATCGTGGCGCTCTACACGGGGGTGGTGGCGCTGGCGCTGCTCGTGTTCGCGTACATCGCGATGACGCGCCTCGTGGTGCGGCCGGTCGACGCGCTGTCGGAGGCCGCGCGCCGCGTGGCCGGCGGGGCGCGCGACCTCGAGGTGCCGCGGGCCGGCGCGCGGGAGCTCGGGGAGCTCGGGGCGAGCCTCGCGCTCATGACGGGCCGCCTCCGGGCGGACGAGGAGTCGCTGCGGGCGAAGATCGCGGAGGTCGAGCGCTACGCGGCGGACCTGAAGAGCGCGCAGGAGCGGCTGGTCCGCTCGGAGCGGCTCGCGTCCGTGGGGCGGCTGGCGGCGGGGCTCGCGCACGAGATCGGCAACCCGATCGCGGCGATCCTCGGCTTCCAGGAGCTGCTGCTGGCCGGGGGCCTCACGCCGGACGAGGAGCGCGAGTTCGTCGAGCGGATGAAGCGCGAGACGGAGCGCATCCACAAGATCCTGCGCGACCTGCTCGACTTCGCGCGGCCGGCGGCGCGCGGCGCGGAGCAGGCCGGGGAGGAGCCCTCCGGCTCGGTGACGGAGGCGATCGAGGACGTCGTCTCGCTCGTGGCGCCGCAGAGGGAGTTCCGCGCGGTCGAGCTCCTGCGGGACGTCGCGCCCGACGTGCCGCCCGTCCCGCTGTCGCACGGGCGGCTCGTGCAGGTGCTCCTGAACCTGCTCCTGAACGCGGCCGACGCGGTGCCGCGCGCCGGGGGGCGCGTGGTGGTGCGCGCGTCGCGGGGCGCGGGCGGGGGGGCGCGGATCGAGGTCGAGGACAACGGGCCGGGGATCGCCGAGGCGGTGCGCGAGACGCTGTTCGAGCCGTTCATCACGACCAAGGAGGTCGGCGAGGGGACGGGGCTCGGGCTCGCTGTGTGCCGCGGGCTCATCGAGGTCGCGGGCGGCTCGATCGGGGTCGAGCCAGGGGCCGAGGGCGGTGCGCGGTTCGTTGTGCTGCTGCCGGGGGTGGGGCCGCGCGGAGGGTGACGCGGCGGGAGGGCGCTACGCCTCGACGGCGCCAGGGATCCACCACGAGGCGACCGCGAGCTCTCCGTGGAAGGGCGGCAGCACGAGGCCGTGCAGGCAGAGCCTGACCGCGCGGCGGTGGCGCTTCTGGTCCAGCTCCTTCCGCAGCTCCTCCAGACGTCTCGGAGACGTCAGGGCCTTCACGACCCACCTCCGCGCGGCCGGCAGGTCGGCCCGGTCGGCCTTTTTTTGAAAATGAAAGTGAATTTCATTTACATCCTGAAGGGGCCAGTGCTACTCCGGATGTCCCGTCGAGCCTCGCTCGCCGGGACATCCGGGGATTGAGGCAGGATGACCAGGAGCTTCTTGGCGTGTGCGCTGGTGCCGACTCTGGTGCTCGCTGGGAGCGCACCGCGCCCGGAGAGCCGCTGAGGCCGTCCTCTGGCACGGCCATGGCGGCGAGGCCGAACCCTCGCGCGAGGCGTTCCGCGCGCTCCCTGCCGCCGATCGCGCCTCCGTGCTCGTTTTCGTGAGCTCGCTCTGAGCCGGGATGAGGTGATTCGATGACCCCTGTCTTCGCCGCCGCAGATCTCCTCTCCACCGACGCCTACGGCATCGTGCGCGCCAGGTACCGTGGCCGCATCATCGAGCTGAAGCGCCGGCGCCGCGTGGCCGTCGGGCTCCACGTCTCGGTCCTGTTCGAGTCGCGCGAGACGGTCCTCTACCACATCCAGGAGATGCTCTGGCTCGAGCGCCCCGTGAGGCTCGAGCGCGTCGAGGAGGAGGTCGCGGAGTACGACCGCCTCATCCCGAGGGCCGGTGAGATCACCGCCACGCTCATGATCCAGGGCGGCCCCTGGGTCGCGGGTCAGGCCCTGATCGAGGGGCTCGTCGCGGGGCAAGCCGTGGTGCTGCTGATGCTCGGCGAGCGGAGGGTCGCCGCCGAGCTGCTCTCCCCCGTGCACGACCCCTCTTGCCCCGTGCAATACCTGCGGTTCCCGCTCGACCGCGACGCCGCCCGCGCGCTGCTCGAGCGGAGCGTGGATGTCCACCTGGGCGTCCACTACGCGGGCGAGATCGAGACCGTCGCGCTCCCGCGCGAGACGGTGGACGAGCTTGCCCTGGGCCTCGGCGCGGACAGCGCGCCGGCCGCCCGCGCTCCGATGCTGTCGTCTGTCGCCGATCTTCGATGAAAGGAATGGATATGACCGTGCTGGTGGGGAAAAAAGCCCCTGATTTCTCCTGCGCCGCTGTCCTGCCGGACGGCTCGATCACCGCCGCGTTCCGCTTCTCGAAGGCCATCGAGTCGAGATATGGTCTCCTCGTATTCTATCCCCTCGACTTCACCTTCGTCTGCCCCTCGGAGCTGATCGCGCTCGACCACCGGGTCGAGGCGTTCCGCGAGCGCAACGTCGAGGTCATCGGGGTCTCGATCGACTCTGAATACACGCACCACGCCTGGCGCGAGACCCCCGTGGAGCGCGGCGGCATCGGGCCGGTCCGCTTCACCCTGGCGGCCGACGTGAAGCACGAGATCTGCCGCGCCTACGGCGTCGAGAACGACGACGGCGTGGCCCTTCGCGCGGCGTTCCTCGTCGACCGGGACGGCGTCGTGCGCTCCGCGATCGTCAATGACCTGCCGCTCGGGCGCGACATGGACGAGCTGATCCGGCTGGTCGATGCGCTCCAGTTTCACGAGCAGCACGGCGAGGTCTGCCCGGCCGGATGGCGGAGAGGCGAGCATGGCATGACGGCCTCGACCGCGGGTGTGGCCGCCTATCTCTCCGAGCACGCCGAGCAGCTCTGACCGGCTGCGGGGTCGGGTCTGTCATGCCCCTGCGCACGGGGCGCCACGCGCCCATGAGCGCCTGCGGCTCCCCGTCCTCCCGCCCCGTCGCCCCGTCAGTTCACCCCGCGCCCCAGCGTCGGCCACGGCCGCTCGCCGCCGAGCTGATCGAGCTCCTTGCGCAGCTCCTCGGTCGGCGCGAGCACCTGGATCCGCTCGAGCACGCCGCGCAGCCGCGCCGCGTCCGAGCGGCTCGAGTAGATCGAGCGCAGGTTGTTCAGCATGCGCACGAGGATCTGCCGCTTCTGCGCCGGCACCAGCAGCCGCGGGTCCGGTTCGCTCTTGGCGCCGGTGGTGCGGGTGTGCAGCGCGCGCAGGTCGTCCCGGCCGAGCAGGCGGCCCTCGAACGGATCGATGAGCAGCATGCCGCCGCGGACCGGCGTCCTCACCAGGAAGTGACCCGGGAACGAGACGCCCTGCGCATCCAGGCCCGCCCGCCAGCACACCTCGAGGAGCACGACGGCCAGCGTGATGGGGATGCCCGTCCGGCGATCCAGGACCTCGTGCAGGTAGCTGTTCTTCGGGTCGTAGTAGTCCCCCGCGTTCCCGTGGAACCCGAGCTCGCCGTAGAACCAGCGGAGCAGCTGCTCGCTCGGGCCGCTGCCAGGCGTCGCCTCGGCGGCGCGCAGGGGGCGCTCGAGCGCGCGGCGCGCCTCGCCGCCGAGCTGGTCGAGCACGCCGAGGTAGCGGGGGATGTCGAGCCCCGGGTACGCGGCGTCGTCGATGAGGAGCGCCGCCTCGGCGAGGTCGAGCTCGTCCTCCGGTCTGGCGACGATATGCGCAAAAAGCGTCAGACTCACCGGCGCAGCCATCGGACGGAGCGTAGCGCCACCTGAGCGAAATGGTCTAGGGCGGCGCGTCGTCCCCGGCGCCTTCGTCGAGCCAGGCGTCGACGCGGACCCCGACCAGGTTGCGCTGGCTCATCGCCGCGAGGATGCGCGGGAGCGCCGCGACCCCCGCGGGCGCGTGGTCGTCGCGCTCGGCCGCATCGTGGAGCAGCACGATGGCCCCGTCGCGGAGCCCCGGGATGACCCGGGCCGCCACCGCCTCGGGGGTCGCCCCGGCGAGCCCGTCGAACCCCCGCGCCGACCAGCCGATTACGTCGAGGTCGAGCGCGTCGACCACGCGGGCCATGCGCGGGCTCGTGTGGCCGACAGGCGGCCTGAACAGCGCGGGGCGGGCGCCGGTGATCCGCTCGATGACGTCGAGGCCCCGCCGGAGGTCGCGCTCGACGTAGCGGGCCGAGCGCAGCGAGAAGAGCCGGTCGTGCGCGTGGCTGTGCAGCGCGACGGCGTGGCCCCGCGCCGCGATCTCGCGGACGAGCTCCGGGTGGGCCTCGGCCTTGCGGCCGATGACGAAGAACGTCGCCTTCACGCCCGCCTCGTCCAGCAGCGCGAGGACCCGCGGCGTGTGCTCCGGGCTCGGCCCGTCGTCGAACGTGAGCGCGACGCCCCGCGCGCCGGGCGGGCCGCGCTTCACCACGTCGACGAACATGCCGAGCCCGAGGAAGAAGACCCCGCACAGGACGAGCGCCAGGTACCCGACGGCCGCCGCGCAGGCGACCGCGATGGACACCGGCGCGACGAGCAGCGACCGCGCGACAAGCGCGAGCGCGCCGAGCGAGGCCGCATAGAGGAGCGCCCGCGCGACAGGCACAGGCTACTTCTTCGAGCGCTTCTTCTCGGGCTCGACGTCGACGTCGTCGTCGACGTCGACGGCCGCGGCGGACGCCGCGATGCGCTTGTTGTTGCCCGCCGCCTTCACCTCCGGCGTCGCGCCCGGCTTCTCCTCGTCCGACGGGCCGTTGTCGGCCTCGTAGAAGCCGCCGAGCAGCGCGGCGATCGCGGCGAGCGACGTGATCGCGAGGCCGCCGAACGTGCCGGCGCTCCCCGCGGCCTCGCCGAGCGACAGGTTCGCGCCCCCGAGCTCGCCGAGCGGCACCGGCACCGGGAAGGTCAGCCACCGGCGCGCGGCGTACATCAGGCCGACGCCGAGCAGCGCCCCGACGAAGGCCTTCATCCCCGCCTCGATCTTCGCGTCCTTGGCCCAGATGGGCTTGCCCGCGACGAGCCCCACCAGGACCCCGGCGAGCGCCGCGGCCACGTAGGCGACGATCGCGATGGGCGCCGCGAAGCCGAGCTTGGCCAGCCCGAACCCCAGCAAGCCCCCCACGATGAGCCCCTTCACAACCCCGAGGATCAGGCGACCCAGCATCGGCTCCATCCTTGGCACGACGCGGGGCCCCGTTCAACATCGCGTCGCGCCGCAAGCTCAACCGCGCGGCGCGCCCCGTGGTAGACGGCGCTCCGCCGCCCGGGCGCCCGGGTAGCCCGCCCTCCGACAACGCGCTCGGCCCTGCCGCGCGCCGCGCCCCCTGGCCCCCGCCTGACCCGGGATCCGACCGGCCGTGCTCTTCAATACCCTCCGCTACGCCGAGTTCTTCGCCGCCGTCTTCGTTGGATCGTGGGCGCTCGTGCGGTTCGCCGGCATCCGGGCGCGCCTCGTGTTCCTGCTCCTCGTGAGCTACGGCTTCTACGCGGCCTGGGACTGGCGCTACCTGCCGCTCATCTTCGCCTCGTCCACCGTCGATTTCCTGCTCGCCCGCGCGATCGCCCGCGAGCCGAGGCCCCGGGCGCGGCGCGCGATGCTCATCGCCACCGTGGCGCTGAACCTCGGGTTCCTGGGGTTCTTCAAGTACTGGAACTTCGCGATCGAGAACGTCGAGGCGCTGCGCGCCCTGCTCACGGGCGAGCCGGCGAGCGTCGGTCACGCGTTCCGGGTGCTCCTGCCGCCGGTGGGCATCTCGTTCTTCACGTTCGAGTCGATGAGCTACGTCATCGACGTGTACCGGGGCGAGCTCCCGCCCCACAAGAGCTACCTCCGCTACCTGCTCTTCGTCGCCTTCTTCCCGCACCTCGTCGCCGGCCCCATCGTGCGCCCGCGCGACCTGCTCCCGCAGTTCGAGCGCGCCCCGAGCCTCACCCGCGACGAGAGCGGCGAGGGGCTGTTCCTCGTCGCGCTCGGCCTCGTGAAGAAGGTCGTCCTCTCGGACCAGCTCGCGCTCAACCTCGTCGACCGCGTCTTCGAGCGCCCGGAGAACTACTCGGCCCTGGAGGTCCTCGCGGGCGTCTACGGCTACGCCGCGCAGATCTACTGCGATTTCTCGGGCTACACCGACATCGCGATCGGCTCGGCGCTGCTGCTCGGGGTGCGGTTCCCGAAGAACTTCGACGCGCCGTACAAGGCCCGGAACCTCGCCGATTTCTGGCGCCGCTGGCACATCTCGCTCTCCACGTGGCTCCGCGACTACCTGTACATCCCGCTCGGCGGCAACCGCGGCTCGGAGCTCGCGACGTACCGCAACCTGATGATCACGATGCTGCTCGGCGGCCTCTGGCACGGGGCGTCGTGGAGCTTCGTCTTCTGGGGCTTCCTCCACGGCCTGGGCCTCGCCGTGACGCGCGCCTTCCAGCGCGCCGTGGACCGCCGCCGCCCGGGCGGTGAGGGCGCGCGCGAGGGGTCGACGGCGTCGCGCGCGCGCTCGTTCCCGGTCCACGTGCTGTGCGTGCTGCTGACGTTCCACTACGTCTGCTTCGCGTGGATCTTCTTCCGCGTGCCGACCTTCTCGCAGGCCGTGCTCATCCTGCGGCAGATCGGCACGCTGACGACCTTCCACCCGAACCTGCCGCCCGCGCTCGTCGCGCTCCTCGGGGTCGCGCTCCTGTCCCACTACGTGCCGGAGCGCCTCTACGAGCGCGCCCGCGGCGCCTTCGTCGCGGCGCCGGCGCCGCTCCAGGGCGCGCTGCTGTTCCTCGTCGCGGTCGGACTCCACGAGGCGGCGAGCGCGGCCGCCGTGCCGTTCGTGTACTTCCAGTTCTGATCCGTGGTTCATTTCTGGGGATTTCAGGCGGATCGGTGGATTACGCTCAGGCCGTGCGCCCTTCTTCCGTCGCCGCCCTCGTCCCCTTCGCCGCCCTTCTCGCCGGCGCGCTCTCGCCGGCGTGCAGCGTGGCCAACGTGCCGTCGAACGCGATGCCGATGGTCCGGGCGCGCGCCACGTCCGACCTCGACTGCGCCGACAAGGACGTCCGCGTCGAGGAGCAGATCGGCGGCCAGTTCAAGGCCGTCGGCTGTGGCCGCAAGGCGTACTACCGGGCCGCGTGCGAGGCGCTCCGCTGCGTGGTGAGCGGCGAGGGCGAGGCGGCCGTCCCCTGGAGAGACCGCCCGGAGCCCATGGAGGTCGACCGGGACCGGAACCGGCGGTAGGCCGCGCCGCGCCGGCCGATCCCGTGTTTTCCTGGGCTTTTTTGGGGCACGCGGGCCCGGGTTCCGGTAGCCTGCCGCGTCTCGACAATCCGCCCAGGGGTTCGGCCATGGCCTTCATCACCACCGAGAGCTGCACGTGACGGACAGGGCGCCGGCCGACGCCGACGGTCCAGAGCCGGCCGACGCCGACCGGCCTGCGCCGGCGGATGCCGACGGGCGCGAGCCGGTCGCCGCCGACCGGCCTGCGCCGGCCGAGCCGGAGCCGGGCTCCCCGCCGGGCGGGTCCGCCGACGCCGAGCCGCGGCGCCGGACGAAGAAGCGCGCGAGGCAGCGCGGCGCGGCGGCGTCGCCGCCGGGCAGCGCCGCGCCGGCGATCCCGCGCGATCCCGAGCTCGAGCGCCTCGAGCAGGCGTTCGAGCGCGGCGACTACGCGCTCGTCCGGGCCGGCGCGAAGCGGCTCCTGAGCGGGGCCGAGCCCGACGACCTCCGCGGCGTGCCTTCGGCGAAGAGACATTCTTCCCGGCCTCCCGGCGAGAGCCAGGCCCAGCGCGACGACGCCGAGGACGCCGAGGGCGAGCGCGTCCGCGTCCGCCGCGCAGCGCGGGCGCTGCTGCGCCGGATCGACCCCGACCCGCTCGCCGTCGCCCTGCTCCTCGCGGCCATCGCGCTGCTCGCGTTCCTGTCGCTCTGGTACTGGTCCCACAGCCACGTGTCCCCGTGACGACCCCGCCCGTGACGGCCGAGGAGGCAGCGCGGTGAGCCCCGAGATCGATCGCCCCTCCGGCCGCCCCGGCCCGCGGCGGCTCGCCGCCCTCGCGCTCGCGCTGATCGGCTGCGGGGGCGCCGCCGGCCCGGCGCGGCCCGCGGCGTGGAACGCGGCGCCCGACGGGCAGAAGGGCGCCACGTCGGGCACGCCGGCCGAGCGCTACTTCCCGCTCGTCGACGGGCATATCTACCACTACGCGACCCTGAGCGAGCGCGGGGAGCAGGGCCTCCTCGTCGCGCGCGTGCACCGCGCGGACGGGCGCCGCGGCGAGCTCCGGTTCCCCTCGGGGGCGAAGCGCTTCGAGTTCACCCCCGAGGGCGTGATCCGCAGCGACACGGGCGTCTTCGTGCTCAAGGAGCCGATCGCGCCCGGCACGACGTGGACCGGCGAGCACGGCGGCCGCGCCCGGATCGCCGCGGTCGACGCGGCGATCGAGGTGCCCGCGGGCCGGTTCACGGGGTGCGTGCAGACCGTCGAGGAGCGCCTCGGCGACAGGCCGGCGCGCTTCGTGTCGACGTACTGCCCGGACGTCGGCGTGGTGGCGATCGAGGCCGCGAGCGGCGCGAGCTACGAGCGGGCCGAGCTCACGAGCTATGCGCCGCCCTTCGACATGGGCCCCGACGGCCTGCGGCGCGCGCCGGCCGAGCCGCCGCCCGCCGAGCCGCCGCCCGGCCCCGCGGGCGCGCCGTGAGCGCGCCGGGCATGGACCGCGCCGGTGGAAGGCGCGCCGTGCCCGTGAAACCGCCCTCCGGACCGGGCGCGCTTTCCGTGCGCGCGGCGCCGGCGCACTTCCGTTTCCGGGGGGGCGGGAAGTAGACTCCGGGCGCCGCTCGTGGAGCCGGCGCAGGATGCGCCGCGGGCACGCCGCGCGAGCTCCCCCGGCGGCACGTCCAGCGATCGCCACCGACATGAACTACTGGGAATATATCCACGTCGAGGAGCTGCTCGCCCTCCAGGGTGGATTCGACGACGACGAGCAGAAGGTCGGCAACGACGAGGCCCTGTTCATCGTCGTCCACCAGATCTACGAGCTCTGGTTCAAGCTCATCCTCCGGGAGCTCACCTCGGCGCGTGAGCTCTTCCGCCAGAACCCGGTGCCCGATCAGAAGCTCGCCTCCGCGGCGCGCTCGTTCAGGCGGGTCGTCACCATCTTCGAGCAGGCGATCCAGCACTTCCGGGTGATGGAGACGCTAACCACGCGTGATTACCTGGATTTCCGGGATCGCCTCATCCCCGCGAGCGGCTTCCAGTCGGCGCAGCTGCGCGAGATCGAGGTCCTGATGGGGCTCGACGACGAGGTCCGGATCCCGCTCGGCCGGGAGGGGAGCTACAAGGAGGCGCTCAAGACCGCGGACGGCTCGCCGTCGTCGGCGACGCGCCGGCTTGAGGCGCGGCTCGCGAGCGGGCCGAGCCTCAAGCACTACCTGTACGAGTGGCTGTCGCGGACGCCGATCGACGGATCGAGCGAGCCGGGTGGGGTCGTGTGCTTCCTGCGCAGCTACATGCGCTCGATGCGCGAGGAGAACGAGCGCCGGGTCCAGATCGCGATCGACAAGGCGCTCACCCCGGCGGACGTCGAGCGGCTCCGCGCGCGGTACGAGGCCGAGAACGCGAACGCCGAGGCGTTCCTGCTCGCCGAGGACGACCCGGGCGCCGACGCGGCCACCTGCGAGAGGCGCCGGGCCGTCCGCGCGGCGATCGTCTTCATCGAGAGCTACCGCGAGCTGCCCCGGCTCGCGTGGCCGCGCGAGGTGCTCGACCGCGTCCTGGAGATGGAGCAGGCCATGCTCATCTGGCGGCAGCGCCACGCGCGGATGGTCGAGCGGGTGATCGGCCGGCGCACCGGCACGGGCGGCTCCGCGGGCGTCGACTACCTCGACCAGACCGCGCTGCGCTACCGCGTCTTCGGCGATCTCTGGACAGTGCGCTCCTTGCTACTTCGCCAGCCGAGCGTCCCCGAGCTCGAGCATGCATCGGATTACGGATTCCGGGTCGAGGACTCTCCGTGAAATCACTTCGCGATCACTTCTTGCGCATCGACGCCCGTTCGCTCGGGCTGTTTCGCATCACCTTCGGGCTGGTCCTCATCGCCGATCTCCTCGCGCGGTGGCGGTGGGTGCGGGACTTCTACTCGAACGAGGGCGTCCTCCCGAACCACAACCACCTCTTCAACCTCCGCGGAAAGGAGCAGGTCTTCAGCCTGCTCCACGCCTTCTCGACGGTGGGAGAGGCCCAATTCGCCTTCGCGCTCGCGCTCGTCGTCTACGCGCTGTTCCTGCTCGGCTACCGGACGCGCGTCTTCCACGTCCTCGCGCTCGTCACGCTCACGAGCCTGACGTCGAGGAACATCCTGCTCGAGAACGCCGGCAACTACGCGGCGATCGCGCTCCTCGCGTTCACCGCCTTCCTGCCCTGCGGGAACCGCCTCTCGCTCGACAGCCTCCGCGCCTCGCTGGCGCTCCGGGACGAGCAGCGCGACACGGAGCTGAACGACCGGTCGAGGGCCTCGGAGGCCGAGATCGAGGCCGGGCGCCTGCCGGGATGGTCGCCGACGTCGCTCGCCGCGCTGGCGGTGCTGCTGCAGCTCGCGCTCATCTACCTCTGTACGGCGCTCCAGCAGCGCGGCGAGGCGTGGCGCGACGGGACGGCGTTCTACTATGCGCTCCACGCCGAGCGCCTGGCGAGCGACGCGGGCATCTGGCTCCGCGACGCCCTGCCGCTCGGCACGCTGCGCGGGCTCACGTTGGGCACGTGGGCCATGCAGCTCGCGATCCCGGCGCTCCTCTTCGTCCCCGCGCTCTTCCGCTGGACGCGCGGGGTCGCCGCCGCGCTGATGCTGGTGCACGGGCTGATCCTCGGGATCTTCTTCGATCTCGGGATGTTCGGCTGGGCGCTCGCCGCCGCTGCGCCGCTCGTCCTGCCGGGCGAGCTCTGGGACGTCTACGAGCGCTCGTGGAACGAGCGGCGGGCGCGCACGCTGGTGTACGACGCCGACTGCGGCCTCTGCCTCATGCTGTGCCGCCTGATCAAGCGGCTCGATCTGCGCGGGCACGTGGCCTTCCAGGGCAACGTCGCGCTCGACGAGCTCTATGTCCGCAACCAGACGGGCGCCACGGAGCTCGTGCCGATGCCGAAGGAGGTCACGGCGGAGCTCGTCGAGCAGACGGTGCTCGCGGTCGACCGGAACGGGCGCGTGTACGCGAAGGGCGCGGCGGTGACCGAGGGGCTCCTGGCGTTGCCGCTCGGCTGGCTCGCCTGGCCGCTCAAGCTGCCGGGCATCTCGCACCTCCTGGACGTGCTCTACGAGGTGGTCGCGAAGCGCAGGCACCAGATCAGCGTGCTCCTCGGCAAGCAGGCGTGCGGGATGCCGCTGTTCGACGAGGGCCACGCGGACGGCGACGATGAGGGCGCCGCTCCGGGCAGGCCTGCGCCGGCGGTGCGGGTGGCGCGCCTCGTGCTGGGGTCGCTGCGCGAGGTGGCGGTGCTCGTGGTGCTCGCCGCGATGCTGGCGCAGACGGCGAAGGAGAACCCGTTGCCCGGCGCGGCCGCCGTCCCGCAGGGGAGGGTGCTCGCCGGCGTGGCGTCGTGGCCGCGCATGATGGCGCGGTGGGACGTGATGGCGCCCGAGCCGCCGCGGAGCAACGCGCTGCTGGTGATCGACGGCCAGACGCGCGCGCACAAGCCGATCGATCCGCTGACCGGGGAGGAGCCGCGGCTGCAGCCCGCCGGGCACCCGGGGGCGCGGCTCGGCCAGCTCTGGTCCGATTACCTCGATCGCGTCCGGCGGCCGGAGTATTCCGATTTCCAGCGCGCCTTCCGCGACTACCTCGCGAAGGGCGGGCCCCTCGCGGCCGGCGGGGCGCGCGAGATGGCGCTGTCGGGTTACGATGCGTACTGGGTCACGGCGCTGACCCCCGCGCCCGGCGCGCCCGCGTCAGCCACCTTCGAGCGGGAGAAGCTGTTCTCGCACTCGCGGGGAGGCACGGGGAAGCTGGGCGAGCGCATGCCGCCCCTCGCGCCGGGCCTCATCCGACCGAACAAGTCGAACTGAGGCGCTCGCATGCGTGGGCCTGACGAGGACCCGAGCGCCGCGGATCGCGGCGCGGCCGAGGAGAGCGCGCCGGCGGGCGAGGGCGCGGCCGAGGAGAGCGCGCCGGCGGGCGAGGGCGCGCCGGAGGAGAGCGCGCCGGCGGGCGAGGGCGCGCCGGAGGAGAGCGCGCCGCCCAGGCCGCCCGCCGGAGCCCCGAAGCCGACGGCCGAGGGGCGCCTCCGGCGCGTGGGGCGCTGGATCAAGGAGCACTACTGCACAATCGACGTCCGCACGCTCGGCCTGTTCAGGCTGGTGCTCGGCTTCCTCCTGGCGAGCGACTGCGTGCGCCACTGGGCCGAGGCGAGCTGGATCTACAGCAACGACGGGGTGCTCACCAACCACTACCACCTCTTCCACCCGAGCAGCGGATTCAACTTCAGCCTGTATCACGCGTTCTCGTCGATAGAAGAGGTCCACGTCGCGTTCGCGCTCTCGCTCTTCTGCTTCCTCTGCTTCTTCGTCGGCTGGCACACGCGGCTGTTCTCGATCCTGTCCTTCCTCCTCGTGACGAGCAGGGACAACCGGATCGTCATGATCGAGAACGGCGGCTATGTCGTCGTGAACCTCATCACCTGCTGGGCGATGTTCATGCCGACCGGCAGGCGCTTCTCGGTCGACGCGCTGATCCGCTCCTTCCGCGAGCGGCGGGAGCGAACGGCCGCGGATCTCGCGGACAGGAGCCGCCCCGCGTGGGCCGAGCGCCCGTACGTCTCGGGGATCGTGCTCCTCGCGATCCTCAACCTGGCGACCATCTATTATTTCAACGTCGTCAACAAGTCGGGCCAGATCTGGCGTCGCGGCGAGACGGTGCATTACGTCCTGCACCTCGACCGCATGGTGACGGGGCTCGCGGTCGTCGCGCGGGAGTACATCCCTCTCTGGGGGAAGCGGGGGCTCACCTGGGGAGTCCTCGTGGTCGAGGCGCTGCTCGTGGCCTGGATCCTCTCGCCCTACGGCCGCCGCTTCACGCGCGCGCTGGCGATGCTGGCGATGTGGGGCCTGCACGGCTCGTTCGGGGTGATGATGCGCCTCGGCCCCTTCTCGTGGTTCATGATCGGCTGGTCGTTCCTCTTGCCGACGTCGCAGCACTGGGACGCTCTCGAGCGGTGGTATCGCCGCCGCGCGGCGCAGAGGGTCGTCGTCTATGACGGCAGCTCGCCGCTCGCCTTCGCGTTCATGCGGCTCCTTGTCCGGCTCGACGGCCTCGAGCTGCTCCGGTTCGAGGAGGCGCGCGCGGCGGTCGCCGCGGACGCGGAGGCGGCCGGGGGAGGGGAGCCCCGGCCGGAGCTCTTCGAGGTGCGCGAGGCGGGCGACGTCGCGCACGCCCGGGTGTTCCGGGGGGCCGCGGCGCTGCGCGAGATCCTGCAGGCGCTCCCCGGAGGCCGCTTTGCGCGCCCGCTGGTCTGGGCGCTCTGCCTCGGCGCGCCCGGCGCGCTGCTCGCGGTCGCATCGCGGCGGCGCGACGCGATCGCGAGGTTCTTCGGCCTGACGCGGCCGCCGCGCGCGAGGGCGGCGGCGATGGAGGGCCCGTCGCCGCTCTCGGAGAAGCTCGCGCGCGGCCGGGTGATCGCGCGGGAGGCGCTGGTCGCGTACCTCGGGCTCTGCGCCGTGAGCCAGGCCATCAACGAGAACAAGAGCGTGCCGGCCTTTCTCAAGCATCCCCAGCCGAAGATCGTGCAGGCGACGATCGTCTATCCGCGCCTCCTCCAGGGGTGGGGGATGTTCGCTCCGAATCCGATCACCGAGGACGGGTCGATCAGCGTCGACGCGATCACCGTCGAAGGCCGGCACGTGGATCCGTTCACGGGGCTCACGCCCGATCTCGATCTCTCCGACGCGCGGGGGCTCGGGCTCGGGCAGATCCAGCAGGACTATTTCAACCGGATCCGGCTCGATCGGAACAAGGCGTTCCGCAAGCCCGGGCTCCAGGACTACCTGCTACGGTACCACGAGCGCACCGGCCGGCCGGAGGACGAGATCGTCGCGTTCGATGTCTACTGGGTGCGGGATCAGTGCCCGAAGCCGGGGGAGAGCGCGGCGTACAAGAACGAGGCGATCCCGATCATGTCGTACCGTAAGCCGGGGTATCGGCCGCCTCCAGGGCTGCCGCGGCTGCCGCCGGCGCGGAAAGAAGAGAGCGCGGGGAATTAGCGCCCGCGGGAGGGGTTGCCGGGCAGCCCGGCTCCCCGGAGGTCTGACGTGGACGGCCGGTCCGCGAACCAGCGAATTCACTGCCGCGATGAACACTTATGTTTTCGACGCCTGTCGTTGATCGAGGCACGACATTCGATCTGCTCGCCTGATGGGATGATCATGGAATCTCGTACTTGCCCGGTACGGTGAGCGTAAGTCACTTTCGGATTCGCTACATGTCGCGAAGATACCGAAAGGTCTTGCCATGAAGACGTATCTCACCACGCTGTTCGTGCTTGCTGGAGCGACAGTTCCGTTCGGCCTGGCCGCGTTCGCTTGCAGCTCGGCCGACCGGGAAGAGGGAACAGAGCACGTCGCCCCCGCCGGGGACGATCTGCGCCACGCGCGGTTCGGCGACTTCGACGCCATCACGGAGCGAAACGCGCGCAGGATGCTCGAGCGGGGCCGGGAGATCTTCCGGTTCGACACGTTCGGGGATGAGCAGTTCTGGGGCGGCCAGCTCCGGTTGCACGAGACGATCGCCGGCGTGACGCCGGCTCAGGCGCTCGAGCTCGGGCTGAAGGTCGACGCGGACGCGCTGCCGTCGCGGCTCCGGGACCAGATCGCGCGTGGCCGGGTGAACCTCGACGATCCCGCTGTCACGCTGCGCCTCCTGCGGCTCGACGCGATCGTCGGGGTGACCGGCTTCTTCGACCGCCGCGGCGATCTGATCTCGATAGGCCTCCAGTGCGCCTTCTGTCACTCGACGGTCAACGACTCCGTGGCTCGCGGCGTCGGCGAACGACTCGACGGCTGGGCCAACCGCGACCTGGACGTCGGCGGGATCATCGCCTCGGCCCCGAACCTCCAGCCGTTCGTCACCCTGCTCCAGGTGGTGGACTCGAGCATCGACGACGAGGACGTGAGGACAGTCCTCCGCAGCTGGGGACCGGGCAAGTTCGACGCCCAGCTGATCCTCGACGGAAAGGCGTTCCAGCCCGACGGAAGGTCCGCGGCGACCCTGCTCCCCAACGCCTACGACATGGCCGGAGTCAACGAGCACACCTGGACGGGCAACTGGGGGTCGGTGCCCTACTGGAACACGTTCGTCGCCGTGAACGAGATGCATGGACGAGGCAATTTCTTCGATCCAAGGCTCGACGATGAGGTCAAGTACCCGATCGCGGCGGAGTTCGGGCTCGGGCACGTGACCGTCGATCCGGAGGACGATCTCGTCACGTCGAAGCTCCCGGCGCTCCACTTCTACCAGCTCGCCCTCCCCTCGCCGAAGCCGGCGCCGGGCATCGATTTCGACCCGCGCGCCGCCGAGCGCGGTCACGCGCTGTTCACCGGCCAGGCCGACTGCGCCCGCTGCCACAACGAGCCGCTCTGGACCGATGCCGGCTGGAACCTGCACACGCCCGAGGAGATGCGCATCGACGCCTTCCAGGCGAACCGCGCGCCCGGCAACTCGTACAAGACAATGAACCTCGCCGGGCTCTTCATCCGGGAACGAGGGCTGTTCATGCGGCCGGAGAACAAGGGTCGCTTCTACCACGATGGTCGCTTCGCGACGCTGCTGGACGTCGTGCAAAGCTACGACGAGCGCTTCGCTCTGGGGCTCACTCCCCAGCAGAAGCGCGATCTCGTGGAGTACCTGAAGTCGCTCTAGCGGGTCGAGCAGACCGGCGCGCGCTACCCCCTCGACCCACCTCGGGCCGATCGGAGCGGTCATCGCACACGCTCGCACGCACGAACCGTCCGATGGTCGGCCTGCTCCGCGGTGCGTCGGGGGCTGGACCGACGGGATAGCCACCTCTACCTTCGGCCGCCATGACGTCGTGACCGCTGTGCCACCGAGACGTCGCCGTCGTCCCCGAGGCGACACGGTGGCTCGTACGGGCGCAGCGCGGGGGTCGAGGTGGTCCAGCGATGATGAAGAGAGAGCCGAGCGTCAACGGAGTCAGGTTCGTGGCCCCGGGCCCGGGCCCCTGGGAGATCGAGCGGGCCCATTTCCTGCGGCCGGTCACCCGGTTCGCGGTCGAGCCGTTCACGCGCGGGATGCCGAGGGGCTTCGCCGAGGGCTCGGCGCGCTACGGGCTCCTGTTGAGCCACTTCAAGCCAGCCGTCGTCAACGGCTTCATGTACTCGCAGCCCGTGATACACGGCGCGTCCGAGGGGGCGAGCGGGCCGCCGCCGAAGCTCGCGCTGTGGCTCCTCCTGCGCCTGCACCCGCGCATGCGCGCGCGCATCCGGCAGAGCCGCCGGGCGTTCGAGGGGAAGCTGTGGCGCGAGGACCTCGACCGGTGGGACCGCGTCGACCGGCCGCGCGCCACCGACAAGAACCTCGCCGTCCAGGCGATCGATCCCGCCCAGCTCGACACGGACGCGCTGATCGCGCACCTGCGTCGCGCCCAGGCGCACATGGAGGACATGATCGCCCTGCATCACCGCTACAACTTCGCCGGCGTCCTGCCGGCGGGCGACTACCTCGCGCACGTCGGCGCGTGGACCGGAGCGAGCCCCGGCGAGGCGCTCGCGCTGCTGCAGGGGAGCACGCCGCTCGCGAAGGGCGTGGCGACCGAGGAGCTCGAGGCCCTCGCCAGGGCCCTGCGCGCGAGCGCGGCGGGCCGCGAGGCGCTCGCCAGGAAGGGCGACCCGCAGGCGACGCTCGACGCGCTCGCGGCCCTGGACGGCGACGTGGGGCCGGCGACGCGCGCTTACCTCGACCTCGTGCGCTTCCGCACGGTGGGCTACGACGTGTCCGACAAGACGGGCGGCGAGCTGCCCGACGTGCTCGTACGGGCGATCCGGGCGGCGGTCGAGGGCGACCGCGGGGCCGGGTCGCGCGCCGCGCGCGAGGCCAAGGAGAAGGCGCTGCGGGAGCGCGTGCCCGCGGCCCACCGCGCGCAGTTCGACGAGCTGCTCGGCGAGGCGCGCCTCACGAACCGCCTCCGCGACGAGCGGGCGCTCTACTCGGACAGCTGGGGCACCGGGCTCGCGCGCCGGGCCGTCCTCGAGGCGGGGCGCCGCCTCGCCGCCGCCGGCAAGGTCGACGACCCCGAGCACGCCGCCGATCTCGCGCTCGAGGAGATGATCGGCCTCCTGCGCGACCGGCGGACGCCGTCCGCCGCGGAGATCGCCGCGCGCGCGCGCTGGCGCGAGACGGCGACCCTCGCCGACGCTCCCCCGTGGCTGAACGTGCCCCCCGCACCGCCGCCGCCGCTCGACGTCTTCCCCGCCCCGGCGCGCCGCGCGGCGAGGGCCGTCGACGCGATCACGCAGAGCGTGTTCAAGGACGCCGAGGCCAGCAACACCGACACGGCCGTCCGCGGCCTCTCCATCAACGAGGGCGTGTACGAGGGCACGGCGCGGGTCGTGATCAGCCCGGACGACTTCGGGAGGATCCAGCAGGGGGACGTGCTCGTGACGCGCGCGACGTCGGCGTCGTTCAACGTCGTGCTCCCGCTGCTCGGCGCGATCGTGACCGATCGGGGCGGGCAGCTCTGCCACGCGGCGATCGTCGCGCGCGAGTACGGCATCCCCGGCGTCGTCGGCACGCGGGAGGCGACGGTGACGATCCCGGACGGGGCGCGCGTGCGCGTCGACGGGGCGGCCGGCGAGGTGACGATCCTCGGGCGGCCGGCGGAGCGCCGCGCGCAGGAGGCGTCGCCTTGATCGCGCGCCTCGACGAGGAGCTGCGCGAGGAGGACTTCGGGGGCAAGGCGGCGCAGCTCGGGCAGGCGCGCCGGGGCGGCCTGCCGGTGCCGCCGGGATGGGCGCTGTCGGCGGCGCTCGTCGAGCGCGTCGTCGCCGGGGAGGCCGCGGCCGTGGGCCGGCTCGTCGAGGCGTTCGGCGAGCTCGACGGGCCCGTGGCCGTGCGGTCGTCCGGCATCGGCGAGGACGGCGTCTCGGCGAGCTTCGCGGGGCAGCACGCGACCGAGCTCAACGTGCGGACCCGCGAGGGGCTGCTCCAGGCCGTCCACAAGGTGCACGGCTCGGCGCGCACCGACGCGGCGCTGGCCTACCGGCGGCGGCTCGGGCTCCCGCCGGAGCCGCGCATGGCGATCGTCGTGCAGCGGCTCGTGCAGGCCGATTGCGCGGGGGTGCTGTTCACGCGGAACCCGGTGACGGGCGCCGACGAGCGCGTCGTCGAGGCGACCTGGGGCCTCGGCGAGGCGGTGGTCGCGGGCCTCGTGACCCCGGACAGCTACCGGATGGCGCGCGGCGGGCGCGTGCTCGAGCGGCGGGCGGGCGAGAAGGATCTCGCGATCCTGTGGGCCGAGCAGGGTGGCACGAGGGAGGTCGCGGTGGAGCCCGCCCGTGCTGCGGCGCTGTGCCTCGACGACCCGCGGCTCGCCGCGCTCGAGGCGCTGGCCGCGGCGTGCGAGGCGGCGTTCGGCGGCACGCAGGACATCGAGTGGGCGTTCGCGGGCGGCCGCCTGTCCCTGCTGCAGCGGCGGGCGATCACGCGCGGGTGAGCCGTCTTGCGCTGCTCCGCCCAGCGGCCTGGGCACCTGCGGCCGGCGCTGGAGCGCACCGCAGGCGCGCGACGGCGCTCACCGGAAGCAGGTTTTGTCAGGCCATTCTCGTCGAGATGCCGTCGCGCACGCGGCAGATACCATCCTGTAAAATTCTGGTGTAGGTAGATGTCCGGTGCCATGGCACGGTGCCAGAGCGTGAGAAGACGCTCTGCGGGAGCGGCGGTGTTCGCCGTTTCGTCCGAGTCGGAGCAGCGTAACCGTTATTGTCAGGAGCAATCTCGATGAAGAGCCTCAACTTTGCAGCGATTCTGGTCACGGTGTGCGCGGTGGCGGCCTGTTCGGATGACGGCGGCTCGGGGGGGGACGGCGGGGCGGGCGGTGGGGGCGGCGCGTCCGGCACCACCACCTCCTCCTCCTCGTCGGGGCCGAGCTCGACGGGCACGGGCGGCGACGGCGGCGGCGGCGGCGAGGGCGGCGAGGGCGGCGGCGGCGACTGCCCCACGCAGTGCTTCGAGGACCACACGGCGGGGGCCCTTGAGTTCCTCCAGCTGACGCTCGACACCTGCGGCTGTGCGGAGGGCGCGACGTGCGCCAGCGCCTGCGACACGACGGATCCTGAGACCGACGTCTGCGGGGACGATGGATCCGGCGACCTGCGGGCGATCGAGGGGAACGAGGCGTGCCTGAACTGCGTTGACGGGCTCGAGGCCGAAGACGCTTGCATCGGGACGGTCGAGACGGGATGCAGCGCCAGCGAGGGGTGCGCCGCGTTCGCCACGTGCGTGGCCGCCTGCCCGTGAGACCGTAAGGGTGGTCTCGCCCCCGGCTGCGCCGCTCCGGCGCAGCCTCGATTCATCGCCCTCCCTGAACGACAGCGCGCGAGGCCGGCGACGACCTGGCTGAGCTCGAAGCGCCCCTTGCGCCGTGATCACAAGGGCTCGCGCCGCGACTGGGCGAGCCCGCGTCGATGTGCTCGAGCACCTTGCGGAACCTGATGTGGTAGGCGTCCGTGGCTGCTGTGATCGATGACAGCCCTCCTCGGCGATGGACAAGCTAGCCTCCTCGCTACGACACCGCCCGTCTGGATGCCGGACGCTGGCAGTGCAGATAGACGTACTTCATCAGCCGCGGCCGGTCCTCGAGCAGCTTCAGGTGGTTCACGATATGCAGGATCGACGCCATCACCAGATCCGCGGCGGTGAAGTGGCCCGCGGCGAGGAAGTCGCGGTCTTCGACCTCAGCGTCGACGACATCGAGCAGCGCGCTGAGTCGAGCGTGGTGCTTGGCGAGCGCCTCCTGCGCATGCACGGCGGTCTTCTGCTCCTCGGGCAGCTGCGCGTGCCCGTGGAGCGCCATCACCACGGGAGCGAGGGTCGCCTCGGCGAAGAGCAGCCATTGATAGTACGCGCCGCGCTCGGTCGAGCCCGGCGGCGGCGCGAGCTGTTTCTCCGGGAAGCGGTCCGCGAGATAGAGGCAGATGGCCGACGGCTCGAGGAGCGTGAGCTCTCCGTCGACGAGCGCGGGGACCTCGCCGAGCGGGCTCACGGCGAGATAGTCAGGCGTCTGGTTCTCCTGCTTCGGGAGGTCGAGCCTCACGAGGTCATACGGCACCTCGAGCTCTTCCAGCAGCCAACGGGGGCGAACCGAGCGGGTGCGAGGCGCAAAATATAGCTTCATCGCACGGGAGGGTAACTCCATCCGGGCGTCTTCGACCCGCCTTCCGCGGGAACGATCCATCCCCTATGCCGCGCCTCCGGTGGGCGCTCTGCGCTGGCGCGCGCCGCGTCCGGTGTCGCCCTGGACCGAACCGCGGGATTGGCCCGCTCATCTCATTGCCGGCGTACGGCGGTGGCGCGTGCTGTGCGGATCAGACGCTCGAGGCGGCGGAGCAGCTTGTCCTCGCCGAGGGCGGCCTCGAGCTCGCCGAGGAGCTCGCGGATGCGATCGAGGTCGAGGTCGTGCTGCTCGAGCAGCACGCCGCGCACGTCCTCGAGGTCCTTGGGGCGGCCGGCCAGGACCTTGGTGACGACCAGGTCTTCCGGGCTGATCATCGGCACGCGCACGCCGCCGAGGTCGATCAGCCTGCGGCGCGCCAGGAACTCGATGTGCAGGCTCGACGCCGCGATCACCACGTCGATGGGCATGCTGGTCGAGCGGTGCACGAGCGGGAGCAGGCGGGCTTCGCGGAGGAAGTCCTCGCCGAGGTGGATCCGCAGGTCGAAGCCCGCGCGCGAGAGGTCGTCCACGAGGGTGAGCGCGCTGGTCTGCGCGAGGTCGATGGTGACGTCGACGTCCGCCGTCATGCGGGGCCTGCCGTAGGCCACGGCGGCCTGCGCGCCGAAGACGTACCAGCGGAGGCGGCGCCGCCGCAGCGCCGCGGCGAGGTCAGCGAGCAGGGCGACGGCGGCGGGGCGGGACGCGGTCGAGGGCCTCGAGGACGCGGAGGTGCGTGGCGAGGTCTTCGCCGCGTTCTTCTTCGCCCGGCCAGCCGGGCTTTTGCGCGAGGACTTGCTTGCGGAGCTCATCGGCGATCCGGATCCCGGCGGCTGGGCCGTGCTGCCTCTTCCAGTCGCGCCAGTAGAGCTCCTTGTCGCGCTGGGCGGCCGCCCAGCCCTGGCGAGCGAACCGCCGGAGCTCGTCAGCGTTGCGCATCGTGACCAGGCTACCACGACGGCAGCGCCGGACCGAGGCGTGCCTTGCGATCACCAGGTCGGGCCGGCGAGCGGGTGGCGGCGGATGCTGAAGTCGAACTCGGCGAGGGGGTCGAAGGCGTCGTCGCCGAGGGGGGGCCGGCCGTGGCCCTGGGAGAGCGCGAGGAGCAGGTCGGCCAGGTCGGCCGCGTCGGTCCAGTGGGGCGGGTCGAGCGGCCCGGCAGGTCGCGGTCGTCTTCCTTGAGGGCGTTGATGCGGCGGGCGATCTTCTCGAGCCTCTTCATGGCGCGGTCGTCGACCTGCATCCGCTGCTCGAACAGGCTGCGGTAGACGGAGTGCGCGATGGCCTCGCGCGACGTCGTCGCGGAGCGCGAGGCAGAGCGGACGAGCGGCACGCGCGGGCCACGGGGCCGTGGGTGACGTGCCCAGGCGTCAGAGCGCGCGCAGGTCACACGGCGTGACCAATCGAGGGAGGTGCCCGGAACTGAAGAGGTGGAGGCGGCTGCTCCGGCCCCTGCGACCCGTACCCATGGGCCTGGCGCGCCGCTGGAGAACTCAGCATGGCTGCAACCACCCGAGAGACGACCCGATGCCCTCTGTGACCCATGAAGCCCTGGTGGAGCTGTTCAAGAACCGACCGACGCTGGCCGCCGAGATGCTCCAGGACGCGCTCGGCCAGCCGGTGCCGGCCTTCACGGAGGCGCGCGTCGAGTCCTCCGACCTGACGGAGGTGATGCCGTCGGACCGGAGGGCGGACGTCATCGTCGTCCTGCTGGTCGGCGAGCAGCAGCGGCCCGCGATGGCCATCGTCGTCGAGGTCCAGCTCGGCGTGGATCCGGACAAGCCGTACGTCTGGCCGGTGTACGTCACGCAGACGCGGGCCCGGCACCGCTGCCCGACGTGGCTGCTGGTCGTGACGATCGACGCCGGGATCGCGCGGTGGTGCTCGCGGCCGATCGAGACGGGCCACCCCGGCTGGACGCTGATGCCGCTGGTGCTCGGGCCAGCGGGCGTCCCGGTCGTCACCGACGCCGAGCAGGCGAGGGCGGCGCCCGAGGTGGTGGTGCTCTCGGCCATGGCGCACGGGCGGGGCGAGGCGGGGGAGGCGATCGGCGTGGCGTTCCTCGGGGCGGCAACCGGGCTCGATGAGGAGCGCCGCGCCGTGTACGGGGACCTGGTGCTATCCTCGCTGAACGGTGCGGCGAGGCGGACGTTGGAGGCGATGATGAAGAGCGGATACGAGTTTCAGAGTGACTTCGCGCGCAGCTATGTGGCGAAGGGCCGCAAGGAGGGCATGGAAAAGGGCCGGAAGGAGGGGATCGTCGAAGGCAAGGCGCAGGCCGTGCTCGCCGTCCTCGAGGCCCGCGGGCTGGAGGTCCCTGCCGAGGTCCGGGAGCGCGTCCTCGCGTGCACCGACGTGGCCGAGCTGGACCGCTGGATCCGCCGTGCTGCATCCGTCGGCGACGCCAGGGAGCTGCTCGCGACGACCGGCTGCTGAGCGCGCACGGCCTCCGGAAGCCGTCCAAGGACTCGGTGTCCTGCAGGACGCATCGCTGGCTACGGTAGCCACCGGCCCACGTCGGCGATCGCGCGGGCGGCGCCCACGAGCGCCGCTGTGCCACCCAGTCGTCGCAAGAGCGGAGAGAGCTCGGTGAGGCTGCCGAAGCCCACCAGCATCCCGGGATATTCATCTGTCCAGTCGTTCCCGAGCTCGTTGCAGAGGACCCTGGCTGCATCGGCAAGGGCCATCCAGGGCGCGCATGCCGCCAGAATGCGCAGCGCCAGCCGGTCGCCGTGCGCGCAGTATGCGGTCATGACCTCTCGTACGGCCTTCTCGCGCATCTCCTGGGGAAGATCGGGCAAGATGCCCGCGAAGGCGACCATCCGCGATTCCCCTTCTCGGCTCTCCGCCAGGCCCCAAGCTTCCTCGGGCGAGAGGTCCGTGGGCCGAATCACCAGGTCTCTCGACAGGTACCCGTCGACCTCCTCGTGCTTCGCGCCCGCGCGGATCCGACGGGTGCGCTCAGGGTCCGCTGCGCTCTGGTCCGTCGCCACGCAAGGGATCGGCCGGGGAACGATCTCGCCAAGACCTGCGCACGCATCTGTTGCCCACCGCTGAACCAACTGCTGCTCCGAGCCTGTCAACGCGGAAGCTAGCGTCACAAGCGCCTCGGCACGCTCGCGCGCAGCTCCAGCCGGCTTCTTCAGATCGACCGATGATTCAACATAAGGTGTTGTTCGGTAGTCTACTTCCTCGTGACTTCCCTCTTTCGCGAACAAAGCTCCTTCGACCAGCGCGCATCGAACAATGGCGCAGGCCAGCGTTGCCCTTTCGTGCTCGGCTGCTCCAGCGCACTCTGGACTGCACGCTTCGATGAGCGCGTCCTCGGCGGCGTAGCGTGCGCGACGAGCGTCGGTGGTGAACCCGACCAAGCCTCCGGGACGGCTCATCCAGATCTGGAGCCACTCGGGCGACACGAGCCTCATCAGTTCAGACACAGAGACAGAGCGCCGCTTCATATGGGCGCCCAGATACTCCACGAGATACGGCGGCCACGCATCGGGCAAGACCGCTCCGCCCGTGAGCGCCGCCAGACCCCTCCCGATGATAGTATCCTCAACGGACGCGACCTTGTCCGGGTCCATTGTCCAACTTGCACGGCTCGCATCATCGCGGAAGGAATATTTTTCATCGTCGCTCAGCAGGACGAGCCTGTGGGCAGAATGCGGCCCGTTCTTGAAAGCTTCGAGCCCGGTCGCATCCAAGCCGACTGCCGAGACGAGATCATCGTTCGATACGGGAGCGAGCACCGTCCCAAGTGCATCGAAGAAGCGGATCAACGAGGGTTCCATCTCGTCAGTTTTCTCGGCGATTGGCCGCGCGGGCGTCGATTCTCGCGAAGCGTCGCTCTCGCCGGCAAGCAAGAAAAGGCTCGTCTGCTCCGGAGACCAGGCGAGGCGTTCATGCAGGCCCAGACCGCGCGCGGAAGAGCTCTCCGGGCTGGTGGAGACAATGATGTGCGCCCCATCATAGGCCTCACCCAAGAATGGCATTCGCCTGTGCGGCCAACCATCTGCCGCCCGCTCGACCCCGTCCACGATCACGAGCAGCTGGGGACATTCCTCGTTGGGAACCGAGGAGACCGAGTCGACGCTCCGCAGCGCCATTCGGATTGACAGCATCAGCTCCTCGGGACTCCGCGGCCGACTGAAGATCGCCGTTGTTGAGCTCCGAAATAAGCCGAAGAACAGCTTCAGCATATCGCGTTCGACCGCGGTCCCAAAGCACGGACTTACTGGCACAAAGACCACCTCGGCTGCCTTGCGCTCCACGATCGATATCGCCCACCGCGCCAGGAGGGCCGTACGTGCCCCCGGATCGGCGCTCACCGCCAAGGCGCAGGCAGGCCCGCCGGCAAGCCAGTCGTCAAGTCGTGCGAGCAACGAGAGCATCTCCGGCGGAGTCGGCCGAACGAGGACCTCTTCCGCGATAGTCCGCCAGAACGCGGCAAGCCCGCGATGCGACCGCGCGTAGCCTCCCTGCGGACCGCGCAAGGATTCGAGGGCACCCCGTCTCGCAGCAAGCTCCGGACCGTCAGCCGAGTCGTCGATCCCCTCCGCCCCCTCCGCGCACGTGCGTGTGCTCATCGTGCTCCATTGAAAATCTTCGCGGTGGCAGGATTATAGGTCGACTCGCCGTTCCAAGGAGCGGTTTTCCCAGGTCGGGTCGGCGGGTGTCCCTGGACAGAGGTGTGTGGGATCCCCATCTCTTTCAGCATCGCCTTGCAGACGGGGCAGGGATTGGCTGCCACTCGCTTTCCACGCTTGTAGTTGTCCGCATTGCCTTCGTACGTCTCCAACGTGTAGCCTTCCTCCTGGAAGACCTTGGCAATGTCCGCTTTCGTGGCGCCAGGGCCCAGCCGATGTGCCAGGTTGGTCAGCGCCGATCGCTCGGCGCAAGGTTTGCCGTCAGGAACGGCGCTGTGCGACGGCGGAAGGGGCCGACCCGTGTTTTGATTATGTCCATCGGCGACGATGTTCCCCTGGCGGTCCTTGATGACCGAGTACATCAGCCCCTCGACGTCGACCGCCGAGGTCGGGCAGTTCGCCGCGTACGCGAACACGTTGAGGCCGCCCTCGATCCCGAGCGGATCGGCGCTGATGTACCGGCCGAGGCCAGGGTCGTAGTAGCGATACCTGTTGTACGAGAGCCCGGTCTCCTCGTCCGCGTATTGACCCCGGAAGCGCAGCGGCGTGCTCGTCCGAGCGCCTTCCGCCGCTGTGGCGGAACCCCACGGGTCGCGCGTGAGCTCGCAGCCGATCTGCCCATCCGATCCGACGAGCACCTCGGGCGCGCCGGAGTCGTCGTTCAGGTAATGCCACCACGCCGACACGGTGCGCGTCCCGCCCTTGGCGTGCGCTTCGCGGTGCGCGACAGGGACGGTCTTGCCGTGCTCGAACACGTAGGTTCGTTCGTCGACGATTGGGTTGCCTTTGGCGTCGGCCCTGCGGCGGATCTCATGCACGAGCGCCCCGCCATCCCAGACGAAGCGCGTCGCCTCGAGCACGCGCTCGGACGCGTCCACTGCGCGGGCCAGGAGCCGCTTGGCGACGCGCCTGCCAAACGGATCGTACTCGAACGCGACGATCAGGCCATCGGGGCGTTCGACCCTCGCCAGCATGCCCGACGCGGACCAGCGATACCGCGTGATCTCCTCCTCGCCTGACGGCGAGCGCGTGCGCTTCATGGTGAGGCGACCGTCGTCGTCCCACGTGTACTCGGCGTCTCCAGCACGCTCGATCCTCCCGCCGGCCGCGTACGAGCGCGGCGGAGCCCCGCGCGTGACGTCGTGCAGGTTACCCGCGAGATCATAACGAAACGAGGCTACCTCGCGCCCATCACGGAGCACCTGGGCGAGCTGGCCGACCGGATCGTAGGCGTACTGCATGGTTCCACCGCGTGCGGTCCAGTGTTCCTGGAGGAGGCCGGTCGGCGCGTACCGGCGCCTCTCGGCGTACACCGTCCCCGGCGGCAACCTACCGACCCAGGCGGGCTCCAGGGAGAGGTCCCTGCCCGCGACGCCGGGGGCGCTCGCCACGATCCGCCGTGCGGCGAGGCGCCCGAACGCGTCGTACGCCATGTCAATCCGCGCTCCGCTCTTGAGCGAGCGCGTCAGCTCGCGCCCCGAGGGATCGAGGCTGGACACGGCCTCGGCGTGCCCGTCGAGGAAGAGTGCCACCTGCTGCCGCGCGAAGTCGTAGGACCACTGCGCCGCGTGGCCGAGCGAGGTGCGGCGAGCGGCAACCTCTCCGGTGTTCCGGTAATCGACGTGCACCGTGACAGGAGCGCCCGCGACGTCCTGTGTCTCGGCGACGATCCATCCTCTTTCGTTTCTGTCGAACGCGAAGCGACCCGCGGCGTTCACGGCGAAGACGATCTCGCCGCGCCCATTGTACTCGAACGATTCCTCTGTTCCATCGTCGAAGGTCCGCTTCGTGAGCTGCCCCGCGAGATCACGTTCGTACTCGGTGCGCTCTCCTTGCCCGTTCCTGAACCACACCACCCTGCCCATCGGGTCGTAGCCGTACCGCAGGACGCGGCCGTCGAACGTGCGTTCGCTGACGACGAGCCCGGCGAGGTTCCTCTCGTAGCTGTGCACCTCGCCCCGGCCGTTCGTGATGCGCATGAGCCATCCTTCGCGGTTGTACTTCAGCTCGGTCACTTCGCCGTTCGGCCTCTCGATGCGAACGGGCTTGTGAAGCCCTGCATAGTACATTCGCGTCATCTGACCATCGGGCTCGGTGATGCGCACGAGGTTGCCGGCGCCGTCGTAGGCGTAGCGCTCGACCGACCCGTCCGGCGAGGTCATGGACAGGAGGCGCCCCCCGTCGGAGTAGCTGAACGCCGTCCGTCCGCCGCGCGCATCCCAGATCTCGACGCATCGGCCCCACGCGTCGTAGCGCGCCCGTGTTTGCGCGCCCGCCTCGTCGATGTGCTCGACGACATTACCCTGCGCGTCGCGGTGGAAGACGAGCATCCTGCCATCGGGCCAGCGGACCTCGACGGGCAGGCCTCGTGGATCGAAGCGAACCGAGCAGGTGGCGCCGATCGGATCGGTCCAGAACAGGGTGTCGCCTCCGCGCTCGACGCGGGTCGTTTCCCCGTCCGGTCCGATGACCGCAGTGATCTCGCCCAACGCGTCGCGCGCGATCACGGTGCGACGGCCAAGCGGGTCCACGACTTCCAGCTCGCGCCCCATGACGTCGCGCTTCCAGGTCGTCCGCGCCCCGAGGGGATCGGTGAACGAGGTGAGAGAGCCTCGCCGGTCGTAGGTGCGGTCAAAGACGCCGAGCGGGGTCACTGCCTTGTCGACCAGCCCGTGCGTGTTGCCGAAGTACCGGTGGAGAGCCACCGAGTCGACGACCTCGCAGTAACCGTCCCCTGAGTATTCGAGCTTCGTGTGAAGGATCCCCTTGGCCCTGGTGACGTGATCCGCAAGCATGTCGGGGACGTCGTCAGCCAGGCTCGGATCTGCCTTGCCGGGGTACTCGCCCCACGTCTCGATGCACCGGCTTTCGCCGTCGTACCGAAAAGAGAACATGAGGCCCGTCGGGTCCGTGTACGACGATCAATCGATTGCTCTGGTCGTACGCGTACCGCGTGACGTGTCGGTCGGCGTCCTCCACCTCCGTGAGCCTGCCATCCGCGTCGTACGCGTAGCGGGCGAACGCGACCCGCCTCCCCTGGGCGACGGTGTTTTTCGCCTCAAAGGCGGCGATGCGGCCGTCCCGCCCGCGCAGCACGCGGACGACACGGCCCGAGGCGTCCGTCACCTCGATGAGAAGACCACGATCATAGGCGAGGACGATGCGGTTCTGCGCTTGGTCGCCGATCACCGTCAGCAGGTAACGCTCGCCCTCGTCGGAGACGACGTGCGCGCCGAAGATCAGGTGCCGCCCATCGGCGAGATCGAGCCGGAAGCCGGTCCCTTCGCGGTGGACGACCCAGCCGTGAGGGCCGATGATCCCCGTCCCCGGCGGCACCTTACCGATGTCGTGCTCGATGCCGTCGAACGAGAGGATACGGAGCGATCCGCGGCGGAGCAGGAGCTGCCAGGCGAGCGAGTGGGTCCACCCGAACCCGATGCCGACATCGCGGTCGCGCGCGCTGCTCGAGTACGTACGCTCGATGACGAGCGGCAGGGGGCCGGGAAAGGAGACGTCGACGGCCGGCACAGTGAAGACGCGCCCGGTCACCACGTCGACGGGATCGCCGCGCGACATCCTGCCGCTCGTGCCGGAGCCATGATGGTTCGGGCACCCACCGCCATCGGTCGAGCCGGTGCCGCACGAGCCGGCGCCCTTGCCGCCACCGTCTGCGCCATCGCCTCCGCCACTGCCGCTGCCGCCCTGGCCGTCGCCCGCGCCGTTGCCTTTACGACCGCCGGAGCCTCCGCCACCGCCTCCGCCCCCCCATCACGAAGACGCCGGGGTTCATGCCGGGAATGGCAGGGATGTTCGGGACCGGGGCGGTACGGGCCATACGCCGACGATACATCAGCGGACCGGGCGTGCGGAGCGGCTGCGGCAGGAAGGGACGCCGGGAAAGCCGGGGCGCTCAACCCGGGTCGGCAGCGCCTTGCGCAGCCGCGCGGTCTGCTCGGGCTTGAGCGGCGGCGAGAGCGTCACGCCCAGCATGTCGGCCACCTCGCGGGTGCTCGGCGGCCTGGCCGGCCTGGTGCTGCTCGGCTTCGTGGTGGGGCTCGGGCTCTTCTTCTTCGTCGTCTGCTTCGTCGTTCGGGTTGCCATGGAGTCCTCCTGGCGGGTTCAAGGTCGATGATGGCTTCGCCAGCAAGGAATGATGGGTCAGCCATCATTCCATCCTGGAGCGTTCATCGTCGAAGCCTGCTGGGTCAACCCCGGAGAAAGATCCGGTCGACCTCCAGCACGGATTCAGCACCCTCGCGACGGGCGCAATGGTGCGCGTCCGCCGCGACGCCCGCCTGAAAAGATCCAGCGGGCGTCAATGGTGATCCGGGGAAGTCCGGGGACGACGCGATTCGGGATGTCGTCGCGGAGCGCGAGGCAGAGCGGACGAGCAGCACGCGCGGGCCACGGGGCGGTGGGTGACGTGCCCAGGCGTCAGAGCGCGCGCAGGTCACACGGCGTGACCACCCGAGGGAGGTGCCCGGAATTGAAGAGGAGGAGGCGGCTGCTCCGGCCCCTGCGGCCCGTACGCATGGGTTTGGCGCGCCGCTCGAGAATTCAGCGTGGCTGCAACCACCCGAGAGACGACCCGATGCCCTCAGTGACCCATGAAGCCCTGGTGGAGCTGTTCAAGAACCGGCCGACGCTGGCCGCCGAGATGCTCCAGGACGCGCTCGGTCAGCCGGTGCCGACCTTCACGGAGGCGCGCGTCGAGTCCTCCGACCTGACGGAGGTGATGCCGTCGGACCGCCGGGCGGACGTCATCCTCGTGATGCTGCTCGGCGAGCAGCAGCGGCCCGCGATGGCCATCGTCGTCGAGGTCCAGCTCGGCGTGGATCCGGACAAGCCGTACGTCTGGCCGGTGTACGTCACGCAGACGCGGGCCCGGCACCGCTGCCCGACGTGGCTGCTGATTGTCACGATCGACCCGGAGATCGCGCGGTGGTGCGCGCGGCCGATCGACGCGGGCCACCCCGGCTTGACGCTGATGCCGCTGGTGCTCGGGCCGGCGGGCGTCCCGGTCGTCATCGACGCCGAGCAGGCGAAGGCGGCGCCCGAGGTGGTCGTGCTCTCGGCGATGGCGCACGGGCAAGGCGAGGCAGGGGAGGCGATCGGCGTGGCGTTCCTGGGAGCGGCGGCCGGGCTCGATGAGGAGCGCCGCGCCGTGTACGGGGACCTGGTGCTATCCTCGTTGAACGCAGCGGCGAGGCGGACGTTGGAGGCGATGATGAAGAGCGGATACGAGTTTCAGAGTGACTTCGCGCGCAGCTACGTGGCCAAGGGCCGCAAGGAGGGCATGGAAAAGGGCATGGAAAAGGGCCGGGAGCAGGGGATCCTCGAAGCCAAGGCGCACGACGTGATCGCCGTCCTCGAGGCCCGCGGGCTGGAGGTCCCTGCCGAGGTCCGGGAGCGCGTCCTCGCGAGCACCGACCTCGCCGAGCTGGACCGCTGGATCCGCCGTGCTGCGGTCGTCAGCGACGCCAGGGAGCTGCTCGCGACGACCGGCTCCTGAGCCACCGGCGCGGGCAGCGTCCTGGATGCCCGTCGGCTCGCCGTTGGCGGCGATGTCGTCGTCGTGACGATCAACTTCCGGCTCGGCCTCTTCGGGTTCTTCGGGTTCTTCGGGTACCGCGGACTCGACGGCTCGGGGATCTTCGGTCTGCAGGATCAGCAGGCGGCGCTGCACTGGGTGCAGCGCAATATCGCGTCATTCGGCGTGTTGGACGAGTACGTAGCGCAGTTGCGGGAGCGCGGCGTGTCGTAACCTGTCGCCGGCGCGCGCAGCGGGACGGGGCGGACCGCGAGGGCGGTGGCGACGTGCACCTCGCCACCGCCCTCGGGAAGCTCGCCGCCACGTTCGGCGTCCGCGTGCTGCTGCGCGAGGGGGCTGGCCCGATCAACGGCGCGATGCGGCGCGAGGGGCTGGTCGACGAGGGCAGCCTGCTGGTCGCCCCGGTCGCCGACGACGCGGTCGGCACGCCGTCGCTCTTCGACGTATGTGACCGGAATAGAAGCATGGCCCTATTCATGTGCTGGTGCCAATGAGTTCAGCGCGGATCTCAGATGCGATCCGCAGAGCGTCGCTGTCGCTCGCCGCCACCGGCCTTTCTTCGCTCGAGATCGCCGCCTCCCTCTCGCTCCCGCGCCCCACGCTCGCCACCCGCCTCCGCCTCGCGCGCCGCCTCTTCGCCCGCGCCCTCACCCGCTTTCGGAGGTGGCCCCGATGAGCCGCGCCCCCGTCGACGCCCCCGCCGAGACGGCGGCCGAGCTGCCGACCGCGACCGAGGCCGCCCTCGTCGAGATGGTGCTCGGCCTGCCCGGCGTCGGCCCGCGCATCCTCGGCACGGCCGCTCTCCCCTCCCTTGGTCGCCTCTCTCCCGTGGCCCTCGCCGAGCGCACTCAGATCACGCTGTTCGACGCGACCCGGCTCGCCGCCGCCTTCGAGCTCGGCCGCCGCTACCACGCCGCCCGCGCGCGCCGAGGAGCGCTCCTCACCGACGCCGCCCGCGTGGCGCGTTACTTCGGCCCGAGGCTCGCTTCGCTCGTCCACGAGGAGCTCTGGATCGCGGCGCTCGACAGCCACGGCCGCGTCCGCGAGACGCGCCTGCTCGCCCGCGGTTCCGATGACGCCCTCTACGCCGGCCGCGCCACCATCCTGCGCACCGCGCTGGACATGGCCGCCCAGAGCTTCGTCCTCGCCCATAACCACCCCAGCGGCGACCCCACGCCCACCCGCGAGGACGAAGCGATGACCCTGGAGCTGCGCCACCTCTCCGCGGAGCTGCACGTCCCGCTCACCGCCCACGTCGTCGTCACGCCCAGCGGCCGCTACGCCGCCGTCCACGAGTAGCCCATCGCGAGTAGGTCCTCGCGGAAGGCTGCGCCCCTGCGCATCCCTCCAGCACACCGCCCCGGCCGGCAGCTCCGCACCCCTCCGGCGCGGCACGGGCTCCGAAGCACGTGAAGCCACGCGCGCCCCACCCAGGGTACCGCGCCCCGGTCGACCCGCACCGGCGCGCCGCCTCCGGCGACCACCGGCGCGCCGGCGTCCTCACCGGGCGCCCGGTAGCGTGAGCCCGACGCACGACCGTCGGCGACGGCGGGCCCGGCGGCCGGGGGCTCCTGGATGAGCCGGCGTTCCACCTCGTCCCGCGACCCGATAAGGGAAGGTGAGGGCCGAGCTGTTCAACGCGGTGGAGCTCGAGCTGGCGGCGATCTGGCCGAGATGACGAGTTGGTGCGCAGCGGTTCGCCGCGAGGCCGGGGCTCGTCCATCGCAGCAAAGCAGGGTACGCTCCATCCACGATGGTCGATCCTGAAGCGACGCCTCCGGTCTACAACGATGACGGTGTCGACCTCACGCTCATCCGCTGGATGCTGAGCCTCACTCCAGCAGAACGGATCGCCACCCTCCAGGCCCACATCGACTTCGTTACGCTCGCGCGAGAGCCGCATGCCCGCGTCGACGAAGATCGTTGATCTGCTCGGGGTGCTCGCCCGGCATCAAGTCGACTTCATCGTCGTCGGTGGCGTCGCCGCCGTGATTCACGGAGCGCAACATGGGAGCGCTCGATCTTCTGGGCACGATCGAGGAAGAGACGTCGTAGGAGGAGCTCTTGGCCGATAGCGAGGAGTTGGATCTCGGCGAAATTCCGATACGCGTCATCACGCTCGAACGGCTCATCGCGATCAAGGAGAAGCTCACCCGTCCCAAGGATCAGGTGATGCTCCTGGTGCTTCGCGCGACGCTCGACGGACGGAGACGACGCTGATCGTCGCGCTCAGGGGGCGTAAACCCCCGACCGTCCGCGCGCCCGCCCGCCTCGCCAGGGACCGGCGGCGAGCGCTTCCCGTGCGAGCGGTTCTTGCTAGGCTCATGCTGTATGTCGATGGTCGACACCTCGCCGCACGCGGATGCACGCTACCATGAGCTGCTCCGGCGCATGCCTCCGGAAAAGCGGCTCGAGGCTGCGATTCGGCTGAGCCAGGCGGTCCGTGAGCTGGCCGTCGCGAGCATCCGTGCTCGCCACCCAGGGGCGGACGACCAGGAGCTTCGCGTCCGCCTTACGGTGAGACTGTACGGGCGCGATTGCGCGCGCCGGCTGTTCGGTCACGTGCCGGCCGACGCCACGTGACCTCATGAGCAGCTCGACGGATGACGATCGTCACCGCACGCCGGCGCTGGGCCCAGGTGGGCTGGCACCCGCCCGCGTAGCGCTGGCTACCCCCTGAGCGAGATGGTGCTCGGCCGTAACCGCCTCCGCGCGGACGGTCGCGATGCCGCTGGTCGGGCGCTCACTTCATGCCACGGAATTCGCTGGGTTGGGGATATTTTACGGGGACGTGCTCAATCGAGAACGTCACCGATGGCCTGTCCACGAGATTCGTGCCCATGATTTGGCGTGCGTCCGCCTCCGCCATCGCGAGTTTCAGATATCGGCGCAACAAGAGCAAGGGAGGAAACTTCTCCTTGGACGCGTACCACTCGAGCAGGTCTCGTGCATTTTTGCTGCTGTTGCAGGAGCGGCACGCCCAGACCAAGTTGTCGCCTGATTCGGGACCACCTCGATGTCTAGGGATCAGATGGTCACCATGGAGCTTTGGCGGCGGCGTAGCGCCGCAGTAGACGCAACGATCACTCGGCATGTCGCGAACATCGGCGAAGAGCGAACCGACCTTCATGGTGCCCGCACGAAGCCCCTTGAACAGCTTTGCGCGGATCATCCAGCAGCGAGTGTCGTAGCGCGCGATCCCAGCCTTCTCAGCGGCACACGCGGCCGCGAGACAGGCGTACGACCAATAGAGCAACTCGCCAACGGTATCGACCTGGCCGGTTCGCTTTTTCGTCGGAGTAGGTGCAGCCGGTTCCGAGGAGTTCGAGTCCAGTGAGCGCTCCGCGACGCGCGCCTTCCGTCCTCGGGATTTGGCATGTTCTTCCATGACTCTCTCGGGATGATGGGTAGTTAATATTCACGGTCTGCGCCACAGCTTCTGCCGGACGCGCGGAGGGGCTCGCCAGGCGAACGCCATGCCATACGCTCGCCCACAGCTTCGCGACGCACCTGCTCGAGGCGGACACCGACATCCGGACGATTTAGATATTGCTCGGCCACAAGGATGTGCGAGCGACGACGATCTACGCCCACATCACCGACGACGGCCCTCGCGGCGTCATCAGTCCTCAGGGCCGCTGATCGCCGCCCCCACGTGGAGCGCCTTGACCCCCGACCCCACCGCGTCGTGCCGCCTCCACGCATCGTGAAAAGATAGCATATCCGAGGCCTACCCCGCCTTGTCAAGGAGACCAGCACAGGCGCACGCGGGCTCCGCCGCAGACTCGAGATGGTGCTCGGCCTCCCCGGTGCCGGCCGCGCATCCTCGGCGCGGCCGCCCTGCCGTGGGCGCCCAGGCTCCTCGCTGCCAGGCTCCGCGGAGATTATGCTGCGCCGCCATGCGCGTCCTCCAGCTCGTCGTTCCCTCCTTCCTCGCCCTCCACACGCTCGGGTGCCTGGGATCGTCCGGCGCCGCGTCCTCGCATCCCTCGGCGTCGACGGGCTACTCCGCGTCGGTCGGATCGTCCCTGTCGAGCGGCATGGGCGCCGTCAGCGCGGTGTCTCCGAGGGCGAGCCCGGGCGGCTTCGTCGTCCGGCCCGATACGATCGAGATCACGTTCGTGCTCACGGGCCGCGGCGCCGATCCGCGCGCGATCCTGGCGGATCTCAAGACGCGCGCGCAGGCGATCACGCAGCGGCTCGGGGAGGCCGCCGGCTCCCCGGTCACGAGCAAGATGCGCGGAGTGTCCACGTCCGCGGACGGGAGCGAGCTCGGCGAACCGGCCGTCTACGTGGTTCGCGTCGACGGCTCGATCGACGTCGCTCTCGCGGCGGAGCAGGACTACTGGGCACGGAGCGGTCTATGGGTGTCGCTCGTTGCGGCGACGCGCGATCTCGTCGCGGCCATGAAGTCCTCCGAGACGGGCGTCGACCTCGGCTTCTCCGCGCCGCGTCCCCTGCTGAAGGACGCCGAGAAGCTCCGCCCGAAGCTCCTGGAGCTGTGGACGGAGAGGGCCCGTCAGCTCGCGAAGATCGCCGAGTCGGACAAGGCTCCTCTCGCGATCGTGGACTGCTCGCCTCCGGGCGACATCGACCAGCGCGTCGTCTCGCTCGAAGAGATCGCCCTGAGCCTGCCGGTGAACTGCAAGCTCAGCTCCACCGCCGCCGCGCTCGCGCCGTGAGGCGCTCTCCGATCCCTCAGCTCCCCGGGAAAACGATGACGGCGTACTCCGGGTCCATGACGCCGCCCGCGGAGAGCACGGGAGCAGCGGAGTCCACCGCGGAGTTGTCGCGGCGATACGTGAGCCACGCCGTACAATCCCCCCGGTGAACCTTCCCGAGCTGGAAACCGAAGCCCTGAAGCTGCCCGTCGCGGAGCGCGCCCGTCTCGCGGAGACGCTTCCGGTAAGCTTGGACGAGCTCTCCGCGGAGAAGCACTGGCGTCTTCTTCGTCTTGGTTCAGGGGGCCATGGAGTCCCCCTGGCGCGTTCAAGGTCGATGATGGCTTCGCCACCATGGAATGATGGGACGGCCATCATTCCATCCTGGAGCGTCCATCGTCGAAGCCTGCGGGGCCAACCCCGGAGCAAGGCCCGGCCAACCTTCCGCATGGGTCAGCAACGTCGCGAAGGTCGTGAAGGTGCTGGAGGGGATCCAGCCTGCGGGAAGTTGCTGAAGCCGCGCGACGGCGCTTCAGCGCCAGACGAAGCGGTAGCGCTCGGGCCCACCGTAGATGCACAGCTCGCGCTCCGTCTTGTCCCACGTGTCGCCCCAGAGCCGCGCGCGCACCACGACGGGCTCCTCCGGCGCGGGCGGCGACGGATCTCCCTTCACACCGAACACCGCGACGGCGGCGTCGGGAGCAACCTGGAGCGCCACCTGGAGGGCGAGCACCAGGTCTCCCTCGCTGCACGCAGCGACCGTTGTCCGTGGCTCGCGGTTGTAGGGGTCTCCCGCGACCTCGTTCACCGAGACGCCGTCGCGGTACCACATCGAGGCATGCTGGTCCGTGCCCTCCGGCACCGGCACGGCACCCAGCGCAGCCGCGATCGCCAGGCCGACACACGCCTTGATCTGGCAGGAGCACGGGAACTCGTCCTCGTCCGCGCTGGCGGCGCCGAGGCGCTCGAGGCACACCCGCCAGGACCCGGCGATCGGCGTGGGCTCCAGGTGCTCGTCCTCCAGGTGAACCGCGCCCTCGGCGTCGACGGCGTAGCTCACGCTGCCCAGGATCTCGGCGCCGATCGGGACGAGCTGGCCCTCGTCCACGCTCTCGGCCTCCTTCGCCGCTGGCCGGTCCGGCCACGCGCCGACGATGCCGAACGGCCCCCACTGCAAGTTGGCGAAGCGGAGGCCGCCCAGGCGCTCTTCGAAGTCGAGCGCCGCCTCGTGCGCCGGCAGCTCCCAGCAGGAGAGCAGGTGCTCGAGCGCGGCCCGCTCGCCCTGGCGCCGGGGGTCAACGCGCGCGCTGAGCCGCAAGAGCCCACGGACGGCGCGCGGCGTGAGCAGCGGGCGCAGCATGTCCTCGGCTCGGGTAAAATCACGGATGCGCGCACCGCGAGCGTCGACCGTCTCCCAGGACAGCAGCGTGCCCGCGAAGAGCCGTGTTTGCTCCAGACGCGGAGGCCCTGGCGGCGCCCACACATGGCCGGAGGTGCCCTCCTCCCCAGCGCCCGCGAGGAGCGCGACCGCGCCGCCTTCGAGGAGCACCTCGGGGGACGGCGCCACCGGCGCGCTCCTCGGCGGTTCGATCTGCAGCTCGGCGGCGGCTATCGTGAGCTCGGCGCCTATCGCTTTGCACGCCGAGCCCGCGGCGCGCAGCGCGGCGACCGCGTCCTCCAGGACGGGGGTCCACACGAGCGTGTCGCTCTTCCCCTCGTCCCGGAGCGGGTGTCCGTCAGCGATGACGAGCGAGCCGCGGCGGAAGAAGCGGTGAAAGCCGTCCGTGGCCTCGACGGCCGGCTTCGCCCCGAGCGCTCCTGCGAGCGCCGCACCCACGTACGGCCGGAGTCGCAAGCGCAGCACCCCTTTCGCGAGCGGCTCGACGCTGGCGAGAAGGGCGATCTTCTCGAGCAGCGTCCAGGAGCTCGTGGCCACCGGGGTGAGCTCCTTGTCTCGCGGCGCGGCGCGCATCCGGTGGAGCACGCCGCGGGCATCGATGAAGTACACGGCTCCTCGGCTGCAGCCGACCGGGACGGCAACTTCTCCGTCGGGCGTTCGCCTGGCCGGCCAGTGCACTATCTGGCGCGCTGACGAGAAGGTGAGCGAGAGCCCGAGCACAGAGAGGCCGCCGACGTCACGGTGAAACTGGAGCGCGGAGTCGAGCTCCGGGAGCCCCTTGCCGCGCAGGACGGCCCGGAGCGATGCTTCGTCCACACGGCCAGCCTCTTCGATATGCGCGCCCCCGGCAGTCAGCGTGCGCCGCGCGTGCTCGGACAGCTTCTCCAGGATGATGTTCAACACATCTGCCATCCGCGTGCTCATATCACACGGGCCTCTCGTGGTTTTTGTGACGCTGGTAGCTCACGCCCTCGGGAAGCGGGCCTTTGATCCAGCTCGGATCCTTCGAGCTCGAGAAGGTCGCGCGCTCGCCGATCCCCCTCTTCGCCCCCTTCTTCCCGGTCAGCGCAGGATAGCCTTCTTGGATCGTATCCAGTGTAGGCCCACCCCACTTCGGGTGCAGATTCGCGAGGAGCTGCCTGCAATCGGGGCACCGGGCGCGGTCGACGGGGCGCGGGGCCCTTCGCTCCGGGCGCGGCTCGCGGTGTCGCTACGACGGCGTTTCAGGATGCGACAGCAGCTGCCACGAAGCGGCTTCGTCCAACCGGGCACGCGCCGCGCTCGCCTCCCGCCGCGGCGCTGCCCCTCGCCGCCCTCGCTCAATCCGCCGGCGCCAGGACCTCGATCGCCTTCGGCTCGATCGTGACCGTGAGCGGTAGCCGTCCGAGCGGCTCGCCGTCCACGTCGAGCAGGAACGCCCGCTCGACGTCGCGGTTCAGGAGCGTGAGCTCGATGCGATCGCACTGGAAGTGGCGGACGTCCGGGTGGCGGATGTGCGCGCCCGTGTACATGCCGGTCGACACGGCGGCGAAGCGCAGGTGGGGCGCGCCGCCCAGGTCGATGACGTCGAACACGCCGTCGTCGGCCCGCGCCATCGGCGCGATCTGCATGCCCGCGCCGAAGAACCGGCCGTTGCAGATGCCCACGGTGCGCGTCGTGAGCTCCATCTCGCGCCGCTCCCCGCGCAGCGTCGCCACGCAGCGCACCCGGCCGACGCGGCTGCGGACGAGGCCGCGGAGCGAGGCCATCGTGTACGCGAGCGAGTTGCCGAGCACCCGCGTCGTCTCGCTGACGATCTGATCCACGAGCCCGCTCATCCCCGCGGAGAGCACGTTGACGAAGAACGCCTCGGCTCGCCGGCCGTCGTGCGTCTCGTACGAGAAGCGGCCCACATCCATCGGGCGCGCGATGCCGCTCGCGATCGCCGTGCAGTAACGGTCGAGCCGGTGGTTCAGCTTCAGCGTCCTGCAGAGATCGCCGCCCGTGCCCGCGCCGATGATCCCGAGCCGGGTGCCGGCGGCGCCCACGTCCCTCGCCTGCATGAGGCCGTTCACCACCTCGCTGACGCTGCCGTCCCCGCCGACCGCCACGACCGTCTCGCGCCCGTCGAGCGCGGCCTCCCGCGCGAGGTCGACGGCGTGGCGCGGGCGCTCCGTGCGCACGATGTCGACCTCGCCAAGGATGCGCCGGATGGGCGTCTGCATCCCGTCGAAGAGCTTGCCCGTATTTCCGCCGCTGGACTGGGGATTCACGATGAGGAGGGGGCGCATGCGGGCCCCGATGCTAGATGCCGCAGGCCGCCCGGCGCGAGGTGTTTTTGTGGAGCGACGCGCGCGCCGCCCGCCAGCAGGTAGGTAACGCCGCGCGCGATCTCCGCCGTGGCCCCGCGGGGGCTCGCCCCGGATCACGGCTGCTTCGTGCAACCGCAGCCGCAATCGTCGCTGAAGTAGGTCCAGCCCGGCTCGCAGACGAAGCGCATCCGGGCGCACTGGTCCGGGCTCTGCCCCACATACTTGAGGAGCGGGCCGTCGATGCAGCCCTGCTGGCTGCCCGTGCCCGGCGCGCCCCCGGCGCCGACCGGATTGCTCCCCCCTGGGCCGACCTCCTGGTCCGGCGTGCCGACGGCCTCGGCGCCCCTGCCGGCTCCGGCCGGCGCCGGGGTCGTGGGCGCGCCGCTCGGGGCGCTCTGGCAGCCCGCGGCGAGCGAGCCGATCAACACGAACACGAACAGCGACGTGGAAGCGATGACTCTATGCGGCATGCAGGAGGCTCCGGTGAACAGGGGGAGACCCGAAGGGCGGGCCCCGGCGGCCGCGACGGCGGCAGCCGAGATGAAGTGGCGGCCGAGGTGCAATCACAGCCGAGGTGTCGAGGTGAATGCCGAGGTGAATGCCGAGGTGAAGAGGAGAGGCGGCGTCGATTACGCCCTCCCCCGATGGAGCTCCGAGCGGCCCGAGCGGACGGGGTCGGGGAGCGCGGCGTCGCCGCCAGCGCCCGTGTCGCGCGGGGGACGGCCGGCGCTGGCCGGGAGCGCGGTCCCTTGGCACGCCTCCTTCGCGGCCTCGGGGATGTCCACCCCCGTGTCGCTGGCATCCTTGGCGCCGGTGCGCTTCCCGTCCGGCGAGCGGTGCTCGATGATGGCGTTGATCTCGGCCCCGAGGAGCACCGCCATCGAGGAGATCCACATCCACATGAGGAGGATGATGACGCCGCCGAGCGCGCCGTAGCTCACCTCGTAGCTGCCGAACCGGCTGACATAGAAGGAGAAGCCCAGGGAGGCGATGGCCCAGATCACGACCGCCACGACCGACCCGGGCGTGATGAACTTGAACTTCTGCTCGACGTCGGGGAGCACGTAATAGAGCGCCGCCAGGACGGCCATCACGATGAGCGCCGAGACCGGCACGCGCAGCCAGAGGATCGGCGTCGCGAGGGGGCCGAGGTGCTCGGTGACCGCCGGCGTGGCCACCGCGATCGCCGAGGCGACCGTCAGCAGGACGGCGCCGCCGAGCGTGACCAGGAGGGCAATCCCGCGGCGCCTGACGAACGACCGGCTGTCCTCGACCCCGTAGGCGGAGTTGAGCGCGTCCATGAGCGCGACAACGCCGCCAGAGGCCGCCCAGACCGCGCCGAGCGCGCCGACCGTCAAGATCGCCGGGCTCTGCCCCTCGGTGAGCGCCTGGATGCGCTCGCCCAGGATGTTGGCCACGGCGGGCGGGGCCATCTGGTAGAGCTCGCGCACCAGCCGCGCGGACTCGGCCGGATCGATGACCAGACCGGCGAGGGCGACAGCGAAGAGCAGGAACGGGAAGATCGAGAGGACGCCGAAGAAGGTCAGCGCAGCAGCGACGGTGTCGATCTTGTCCTTGACCCATTCCTGCTTGAGATCGTTCAGAAAATCCTTCCAGCGGATCTCTTTTCCGGGCAGGTACATGACGGACCTTCACTGCAGGGGCGCACGAGGCGCCGTTGCGTTCTTCCTGGGCAGCATACGCCGGGGTGGCCGCCCGTGAGAGAGCAATGCGAGTGCCAGGCCGGGCGCCGGGCGGGGGGACGGGGCACGGGAGCTGTCAGCCCGCCCGCGTCCTCGCCCGGGAATACCGCTCGCGCCGGGCGCGTGCCGGCTCCACCTCCGCGCGTGGGGCGAATTGCCACACGCGGCACAAAGGCCACATCACGATGTGTGCGGTCTGGCGCCCCGCACGGCGCGCACGGTCGCGACGCTCAGGCGGGCGATCTAGCGCATCGCCTTGCCGATGAACTCGTGCAACTCGGGATCCATCCCGTGCTGGTCCCTCATCGCCGGCTCCTGCTGGCGCATCCGGTTGAGCGATCTCTCGATCTCGGGGTTCTTCCCCGTGAACGCGTCGATGAGGACCCGCATGCGCTTCACGATCTGCTGCACTGGCTCGCTCTTCGGATCGGAGCCCTTCTGCATCTCCGCCCGCATGTCATCGTAGATCGTCTTCCACGCGCGCTCCGCCTCGCGCATCTTCTCCGGGCCGATCGCCTCCGCGCGCTGCTTGAGCTCCGCGAGCTGCTCTGGGGTGTAGTACGCCTCGATCATGGTCATCACCTCGATGGTTTGAAGGAGCTGCTCCACAGAGACGTCCTCTCCCGCGCGCAGCACGTGCGCCAGCCCCTCGAGCCGCGCGCAGAGCTTCTGCTCCAGCGCGATCTGCTCGCGCAGCCGCGACAGGTGCAGCTCGATCGTCTGCAGCGGTGAGAAGCCCGGCTTGTCCAGACACGCGGTGATCTGCTCCAGGCTGAAGCCGAGCTCGCGCAACGACTTGATCTGCTGGAGCCGGGCGACGTCGCCCGCCGCGTACATCCGGTGCCCCGACGCCGTGCGATGCGACGGGGAGAGCAGGCCGATCTCCTCGTAGTAGTGGAGCGTGCGGACGGAGAGGCCGGTCTGCCTGGCGAGATCGCCGACTTTCAACGGTGCTGAACGCATGATGCTTCCCCTGTTTCCAGGGCGGGGGAGGACGTCCATGCCCCGGAGGCTAGGTCCTCACGTAGCGTGAGGATCAAGGCCCGGCCTCGACTTTTTCTGGCGCGATCCGCCGAGCCGCGCGGCGGCGCCCCGCGCGGTGAGACCTCGCCCCGCGCAGGTCACCGCATGCGGAGCGTGTACCTCTCGACCGACCGGTACTGAGGCGGCCACTCCATGTCGAACCCCTGCTCCGCGGCGGCGTGCCGCGTCCAGTACGGGTCGTAGAGGTGCGCCCGCGCGAGCGCGCACAGGTCGGCTCTCCCGGCCGCGATGATGCTGTTCACGTCCGCGTAGCTCTGGATGTTGCCCACCGCGATCGTCGGCACCTTCGCCGAGAGCCGCACGAGCTCCGAGAGCGGCGTCTGGAACAGCCGGCCGTACTCGGGCTTTCCGGAGGGGTCCGTCTGCCCCGCCGACACATGGAGGATGTCGGCGCCGTGCTCCCGCAGCATCGTCGCGAGCGCCACGAGATCGTCCGTCGTGAGCCCGCCCGGCGCCCAGTCGGTCGCCGAGATGCGGACGCTCATCGGCTTGTCCGCCGGCCACGCCGCCCGCACCGCGTCGAACACCTCGAGCGGATAGCGCATCCGGCGCTCGATCGGCCCGCCGTAGGCGTCGTCGCGCCGGTTCGTGAGCGGCGAGATGAAGCTCGCCAGCAGATAGCCGTGCGCGCAGTGCAGCTCGATAAGGTCGAACCCGGCCTCGTCCGCCCTCCTCGCCGCCTGCACGAAGTCCGAGATCACCTGATTCATGTCCCCGCGATCCATCGCCTTCGGGACCTGGCTCTCCGGGAGGTACGGGATGGCGGAGGCGCTGAGGAGCGGCCACCCGTCGCGCTCGAGCGGCTCGTCCATGCCCTCCCACATCCGCTTTGTCGCGCCCTTGCGCCCCGCGTGGGCCAGCTGGACGCCGATCCTGGCCCGGGAGCGCGCGTGGACGAAATCGACCACGCGCCGCCACCCCTCGGCGTGGTCGGGGCGGTAGAGCCCCGCGCAGCCCGGCGTGATGCGCCCCTCGGCGCTCACGTCGGTCATCTCGGTGATCACGAGCCCCGCCCCGCCGAGCGCCCGGCTGCCCAGGTGCACGAGGTGCCAGTCGTCGATCCGCCCGTCCTCCGCCGAGTACTGGCACATCGGCGACACGACGACCCGGTTCTCCAGCACGAGCGACCGCAGCCGGAACGGCGTGAACATCGGCGGCGGCGGATCGCCGCCGCCGGCGGCGACGCGCACCCCCGACTGCGCCTCCGCCTTGCTCGCGACGTGCGCGTCCACCTCGCGCACGAACGCCGGATCGCGCGCCTTCAGCCCCTCGTGCGTCACCCGCAGGCTCCGCGTCAGCAGGCTGAACATGAGCTCCACCGGGTCGAGCGCCATGTAGCGCTCGGTGTTCTCGAACCACAGGAGGCTCACCTGCGCGGCCCGCTGGAACGCGAGCACCTTGGGCTTGCGCTCCGCCTCGTAGGCGGCGAGCGCCTCCGGCACGCCCGGGCTTCGCCCCAGGCTCTCGGCGAGCGCGATGGCGTCCTCGAGCGCGAGCTTCGTCCCCGAGCCGATCGAGAAGTGCGCCGTGTGCGCGGCGTCCCCGAGCAGCACCACGTTGCCCGCGCTCCAGCGCTCGTTGTGCACCGTGGGGAAGCTCCGCCACACGCTCCTGTTCTTGAGCAGCCGGTGCCCCCGGAGCTTGTCTTCGAAGAGCTCCTCGAAGTACGCGATCGTCTCGTCCTCGCTCGCGCGGTCGAGGCCCGCCCGCCGGAACGTCTCCTCGCGGCACTCGACGATGAACGTCGAGCGGTCCGGCTCGTAGCGGTACGCGTGCACCCGGAAGAGGCCGTGTCGGTTCTCCTCGAAATAGAAGGTGAACGCGTCGAACGGGAACGTCGTGCCGAGCCAGACGAAGCGGTTCGGGCGGACGTCGATGCGCGGCCCGAACCGGTCGGCGAAGCGCTCGCGGATCCGGCTGTTCACCCCGTCGGCGGCGACAACGAGATCGCTCCCGGCGAGGGCCTCGGCCGCGTCCGTCACCTCCTCCTCGAAGCGCAGGACGACGCCGAGCTCCCGCGCCCGGTCCTGGAGGATCGCGAGCAGCTTCCGGCGCGACAGGCCGCTGAAGCCGTGCCCCGTCGAGACGAGGACGCGCCCGCCGATGTGCGCGTGGAGCTCGTTCCAGTGGGCGAGGCTGCTCCGGATCGCGTCGTAGCTCGGGCGGTCGGCGCCTTCGAGGCCGTCGAGCGTCGCGTCCGAGAACACGACCCCGAAGCCGAAGGTGTCGTCGGGCCGGTTCCGCTCCACGACGACCACCTCGCGCCGCGGGTCGCGCTGCTTCGCGAGCAGCGCGAAGTAGAGGCCCGCCGGCCCGCCGCCCACGCACGTGATCCTCATCGCCCTGCCCCTCCGCACCCGCGCCTCTGCACGCGCCGGAGCCTACACGAGAACGCCCGGAGTGCAGCGCCGCTCCGGCGGACTATAACGGTGGACATGAGCGAACAGCGAAACTTCCCGGACTGGCAAGAGCTGTATCGAAGCACCCCGGCAGAGAGCCTGCCCTGGTACCACGCGGGCCTGGATCCCGATCTCGGGCAGGCGCTCGAGCGCTGGCAGGTCGCCCGCGGGCGGGCGCTCGATCTCGGCACGGGCCCGGCCACGCAGGCGTTCGCGCTGGCCGAGCGCGGGTTCGACGTCACCGGCACCGACCTCTCGCACGCCGCCATCGAGCAGGCGGCGGCGCAGGCGGCGCAGCGAGGCGCCGCCGTGCGTTTCGTGCAGGACGATATCCTGGACAGCCGGCTCGACGAGCGGTTCGATGTCGTCTTCGACCGCGGCTGTTTCCATTGCCTCCCGCCGGCCCGGAGGGGCGATTACGTGCGCGCGCTGAAGCGGCTCGTCGCGCCCGGAGGGCTCTGCTTCCTCAAGTGCTTCAGCGTGCTGGAGCCGCGGGAACAGGGGCCGTACCGGTTCTCTCCCGAGGAGCTCCGCGAGATCTTCGGGGCTGATTTCGAGGTCCTCTCCAGCGTCGAGACCGTCTACCAGGGGACGCTGGACCCGCTCCCGCGCGCGCTGTTCTCCGTGCTCCGGCCGCGGTGAGCGCTGCCCCTCGGGGCATCTCTCGTCCTGGTTGCGCCCAACGATTTACCGGCTACCGGTGTGCCGCGGCGCGAAGCGCCGTCGGCACCAGTGGCCTGTTGGGCAGCCTTCAAGCTTCAGGATGCGAAAGCGTAGTATCCGTGCAAAACCGGCCTCTTGCCCAGTGTCGTGATGCCGACATGACGCAAAACTTCGGCATCCCAGATTGCCGATGACTCGAACCGAAGCTCTTGGCCAGTCGTAGGATTTTCCAGCACGATGACGAGTCGAACAGTACGCTTCAGCTTATATGCGAATTCGACCTCCGCGATATCCATGCCCCGTAGAACGCAGTACGCCATGGCACGCATGCGCGGCGCCGAGATCGCCCTCGATGGCCTCGCCGGCGATGTTCTTTCTTCAGGGAGTGATCGGCGGTTCGAGCGTACCGCCCTCATCTTCCGCTCGGCCGCGGATGTACTTGGACGCATACTGAGCAGCCAGCTCCACAGCGTGGAGCGGATCCGCGCCGGCTAGCGGGTGATCGAATGCGATCTCTGCTCCCCACGTGATCGTTACGCCGATATCCCAAGGCGCGGAATCGTCGGCATCGCGCGCCTGCTTGACATCGAACAATCGCACAGTGATATCCCGCGATACGTCGCCATTAAATCGATACTTCAGCTCGATCATGTTCATCTGCACTTTCTATCGCAGTTGCGATTACAAACACTGAGATCGTTCGTGCATTCAGCCAGGCAATTTTTGTCCCCCCTGGGGCAATCCTTGCGGCAACTTTCCCATACCTGTAAGCAGAGGTCCTTGCAGTGCTCCAAACAGTCATTCCGCGCGCCGGTCGCCCACCGACACGAGCCGCACGACTGCGCACCGGAGCTGTTTCGCACCCCAGAGGCGTCTTCGCATCGATCCTCGGCCTCGTCCAAGCTCGCGTGCTCGCCCTGATACAGTGTCGTGCAGCTACCTGACGCGCCCTGGTTATTGCAGACAGCCGAACCAGCCTTCCACGTGACCGTGCACTCCACTGTTTGCGAGCACGGATCCCCACCGAGGCCCGTGTGACTTTGCGGCTCCAGCGGCACATGCCCGAAGCCTCCAACCCCTCCTGTCGGGGTGATGATGCTGCCCCCGGCACCTTCGTTTCCCTCACCCCGGACATAGCACTCTCCCACATCGTAATTACACGCCGTGAGACCGAAGCAGAGAACAAAAAATATCCTGTTCATCTTGACTTTACCTCAAATCTCCAAATGGGTCCAGCGGTCACCATCACGACCAGACTTCCAGGAAGAGCGCGACTACTGCCGCCAGCCCAGTCCACATGGACGCTGGTGGATACGCCCAAGGGCCCGGCGAAGTACCAGTCGGACTGGGCGCGGCCGCCTGGAGCAACCCCCACCACGCGGTCACAGATCACGGCACCACATACCGGCATCGAGTAGATCGCCAGGGACGGCCCGAGGCTGACGGTGGTTGTCTTCGTGGCATACCCAAGAGTGACTGCCGTTCGGTCGTAGACCCCGACACCTGCCCCCGGAACGATGCTGAGCATGTTGTGGACTTCGAGCCGGAAGTCCCCCTCGCGGCGCCAGAGCCACGCGGCGAAGGGGCTCACGGCAATCTTGGGTTCGATCCCGACCTGGATCCCGCCCACGCTCACGCCGCCGTTGAACTCGAGCGCCTGTGCTGGCGCCGGAACCACGACGAGCGCACCGAGGTAGAGCAAGCCGATCTTGCCGAGTAAGCGCATGGACATGGTGGAAGCCCTGGCCGAGCCGCGACACGCGATGTGAGTGCGAGCACGATCTTTCTGGGCATGACGTGGGTATCAATGAGAAATTCGGCGATCAAATCACAATGCACGTGGATCGACGCGTCCCGGGCGGCGCAGGTGCGCATACGTCTACGCGGCGCGAGTGTTCGTCAACCGGATGGTTGGCGAACAGCCCTCGCGAACAAACCCGCAGCGCCGCGACGATTCAGCTTGACTGATGCGACAGTATCGCCCTTGCGCGGCGTGCGCTTCGACCTCTGCGACCCGAGCGGCGGAGAGGGGCCGCGCCGAGCTCACGCCTGTGCTCCTCGTCGTCGGCACCGCGCCCGAGCTTAGCCAGATGGACGAGGATGACGGCACCGCGCTCGTCCGACGCACACCTTGACCAGGTGGACATCGCCGCGGACGCTCCGCGCTCGACGCCGGCGCGATCCCGAGCTCGCCGACGTTCGCCTTCACCCGCGTCGCTCCTCCAAGCTCGACGAGGTGGACAACGACGGCCTCGAGCTCGCCGGTGTCCGCCTCCACGCCGCGGACGCTCCACGCTCGAGGACCCCAACACCGCGCGCCGACGCACCTCGACCTCCGCGGCGGCGCGGCGGGGGCAGAGTTTACATGAGTGAGGCGCGCGACCCGGGTGGGAGCACCGTCTTCGCCGCCCGAACGACGGCTGCGCGCACATCTTCACTCCACGTTTGCGAGTCAGGATGATTGAGGATGTACTCTCCCCGATCGAGCTCTACGGTAAACCTGTCAGGCGCAAGGTGCGCCGCGTCGGCCATGGCCTGGATGACACGTTCGTTCGTTCGGCTGGTCATCCCGGCCGTGTAGCACCGACGCGACGACAGAGCATGCTTGGCAGTGAAGGCTAACCTCCCCTGAGGGGATGTTTTCGCCCCCCGCTGGGAGGTTCTTGCCCGCGTCGGGGGACTTGAGGCTCCCCGCTGGGAGGTCAATGCCCGCGGCACGGGCCTCAAGTCCCCGGCGGCCGGGCGGAGCGCCTCCCTGACTTCCTGGACGGCTTCCGTTCGGGAAGAATACCATCGTCCACCCCGAGCAGCACAGCATCGGGTCGAGGGAGGCGGAGATGGCAACCATCAAGAAGGCGACGGCAGCGGGGAAGAAGAACGGCGCGGCGGCGGCGGCGAAGAAAGCCGGCGCGGCGCGGGCGGCGACCGCAGCGGGGAAGAAGAACGGCGCGGCGACGGCGGCGAAGAAAGCCGGCGCGGCGCGGGCGGCGACCGCAGCGGGGAAGAAGAACGGCGCGGCGCGGGCGACGAAGAAGGCGAAGGTGATCAGCGCGGGCGAGCTCGCCGCGCTCGTAGGCGTCGCGTACAAGCCGACGCTCAAGACGTCCGAGGTGCAGCGGCTCCGCCGCGCGCTCCCCGGCTACATCAACCTGCTCGATGACGTCGCCGAGCTCGTGGAAGAGGACGCCGACGTGCTCCGGGTGAAGGACGTCGGCCCGGACGACCTCCTGCGCGTGCAGGCGGCGCACAAGGAGCTCTCCGCGCGCGAGGCCGTGCTGGAGGCGGTCTACATGTCCGCTTACCACCAGCGGCTCGTCCTCGACCACGAGGGGATCGGGATGCTCCAGAAGATCGCGCGGCGCATCAGCGCGCTCGCCGAGGATCACCCGGAGATGCCGCTCCGCTACAAGTCGCTGCTCGACTTCCTGTCGACCTTCCGCGGCGGCGGCCGGCCCGCGAAGGGCGCCGCGCCGAGCGAGGCGGCGCCGGCCGAGGAAGGCTGAGGCGGCGAAGCGCCGGGGCGTCCGCGGCCGCGGGCTCGCCCGCGCCGCGCTCGCCGCGGCGCCCCTGCCTCCGGTTCAGGAGAGCGCGCGTGCCCCGCCGCGGGCGCACGGCGTGCCCGAGCCGGCGGTGACCTACTCGTTCTCGCACTCCTTGACGTGAAACAAGGCGGAGACGAGCAACGCGGGATGGCCGTCGAGGGCCCGCTGGAGCTCGCAGTCGGCCGCCGAGAACTCCACGTCGTGCGGATCGCTGCCGACCGTCGCCACGACGTCGCAAAACCCGGCATAGCGCTGTTTTTTCAGCTCTGCGATGACGTTCGGAGCGAGCTCTCCATCATCTCTCTCCTTGCTGACGAGCAGTGCGACCATCTTGAGAGGCGGATCGCCATTGCGCGCGCGCTCCAGGGTCATCGACAACCCGCCGTATTTCACATTGCACGCAGTGGACCACTGCTCTCCCGTTTTCGCGAACCGCTGCCCATCATCGCCGGTGTCTAGAGCCAGGGTTTCTTCGTCGAGAAGGACGGACGCTTTCCCTGCGATGTCCGGATAGTTCTCGCATGCCACCGCAGGAAGCGATAGCATGAGCAGGAGCGTGCGCCGGATACTCAACATGCATGTCCTCCTAGGCCGCATGGACTGCCCTAGGTTTCGGGCAAGGAGCATACGACGTGAGGCTCGCGTCGCTCCAGGGTGCCGATGACGGCCGGAACGCTGGGGGAGCAGGCGCCTGGCTCCGCCTCCACGAGCGAGGCGCGCACGGCGCTGAGCGGCACGGACGAGCGGATGTCCGCGCAGGGCATCTCCCCCAGGCTGGCGGAGAGCGCCGCACCCACGCGGTCATTGCACGCGCTGTCCCCGTACAAGATGAGCTCGGCGACGCACGTGCCTCCCGCCGGCGGACCGCACTCACACGGAGCGCAGGCGCGGTCGTCGATCAGCTCCTCGAAGAACTCGTGTCGGGTATATCCATCCCAGCACGTGCCGTCGCTGGCGGCCTGCATGCAGGCGATGAACCCCGGCGGCTCGTGGTCGGTGTCGCCGGCGCACACCCGGACGAACCTCGCAGCGACCGGCGGCGGCTCGGGCGTCTCCGAGGGCGTGCACGGCGAGAGCGCCGGCGGGTCGTAGAGAACCGACGCGAGCTCATCGGGCGCGACGGGCGATGGCAGCGCGGCGCACGTCCCATCCCATCCGTTGCCGGCATCGACACTCACCGAGCTCCCACCGCCGGGGCAGCTCAGGGCGTCCGCGCTCAGCTTGAAGGGCAGCTCGCACGCGGCCGGGCCGCAAGCGCACTCGTCGCATGGTTCCAGCGGCTCTTCGGGCATCCATCCCTCCCACCGGGGCGGCTGGCCGTCGGCGCAGGGTGGCGCCTCGTCCTTCGGCCCAATCCACATCCACAGCACGGGGATCGTGTAGGGTGGCGGGGTTATCAGCGGGACAAATGATTCGTTTTCACACGCGAGCAGCGTCATCGCGGAGAGAGCCAGGCAGATCATCGGTCGCATCAGTCGATCCCCCGTGCGAGCTTCACGAGGCACACCGAGGATGTGCACGCAGTGGCGTAGCCGGCGCTCACCATCGAATCCGTACCGCTGCGCCGTGGGTTCCCGCCCGGATCTGCGTGTCGTTCGGCAACCAGACGTACACGACGGTGGCCACGCCCGCCATCGCCCCCGCGACGAGCGCGCTGGTCCCGAGGACGCTCATCAGCTTCCCGGTGGCGGCCTTGTCAATGACTTCGTTGTACTCAGGCCGAAACGTCGTGTCCTCCGTCTGCCCGCTGTCAGCTCGATCCCAGGCCGCCATCGCCTCCTGCTTATACCCCTGCGCGCTCTGCAGGCACACAGCGCCCGTGACCATCAACCCAGCGGAGGCCATCGTGCCTGTGACGACCATCCGGAGATCCGGCCCTGGCCGGGCTGCCCCCTGCGGCGGTCCCTTCGGCGGCGCCGCAGGTCCTGGAGCCCGAGGCCCAGAAGCCCCCTTCGGCGCCTGCGCGCGGTCCTCCGGGGCCGGCGCCGGCTTGTCGAACGTGAGCGGCACCGGCTTCGACTCGCCCGCATCCACCTTCACGCTCGCGCGCGCGACCTGCCCATCCTCCCCGACGGCTGTCACCTCGTGCTGGCCGGGCGCCACGTAGACGCGGCGGCCGTCCTTCACCCCGCGGCCGTTCACGAGCATGCCCACGACGCCGGGCGGCGGCACGAGGACCACCTCGCCCACCCGCCGCCGGGCACGGGCGAGGTCGGCGTGACGCTGCTCGTACAGGCTCCGCTGCTGCTTCGTGCGCGGGGCCGGCATCTGGTCGACGCACTGCGACAGCTCCACGGTGGCGTCCGCCCAGCGGCCCATCCGCGCGTCGAGCTGCCCCAGGGTGCACATCGCGACGTTCGACCGCTCGATCTCGTAGACCTCGGCCCACAGCTCCCGGGCCCGCGCGATATCGAGGCGAGCCACTGCCGCGTCGGCCTCACGGATGAGCTCTTTGACGGGCCGGGAGCGTTCGCGAGGCCGCTCGGGAGGGTCCGCCGCGTGCGCGTAAGCGGTCGCGAACAGCCCAAGGAACAGCGCCACCCACGACAAAACATAAGTTGCAGATCGAGGACCGCGCATACGCCACCCTGGTCATGCGAGCACACCCGACACACGCGGAATCGTGCCACGGCGCCGTAACGGTTCCTGTCTATACATCATCCGGGCGTGCTTGGATAGCGCTCACCGAACGCCCGCGACCCAGACAGTCGCCGGGTTGCATTGTGCCATCGCGACCAAAATTCTCACACAATCCAGAGGGTCGGAGACAACGTGTTCCGGCGGCGTCACCGCTGGCCCCAGGCCGGCGAGCAAAAGCCCGAATACCGCTTCTTTCATCGCGCTCAGCGTACACTCTCTCTCACGCGGGGACGAGACGGAAGACATGGCGGCTCTTGCGGACGGAGCGCGTGGTTGTCGAGCCACCCATCCCGCGCTTCATGAGACACACCGGCGATGGCCCGCGGCTGCGTCGCCGGCGCTCACCATCGCACGCGAACCCCCACGCCATGCGTTCCCAGCCCGAACTGTGTGTCGTTCGGCAACCACACGTAGAGAAGGGTGCCCACGCCCGCCGTCGCGCCCACGAGTAGCGCGCCGGTCCCGAGAACCCTCATCAGCTTTCCGTTGGCAGCATGTTCAGTTCGATCGCTGAAGTCGGGCGGAGGCGTTGCGCCGTCCGTCGCCAGCTGACCTTCACGATGCCCAGCAGCCATGGCCTTTTGCTCATACCCCTGCGCGCTCTGAACGAGCAACGCGACAGCGCGAACGATTCTTCTGATGATGGGATTCGATGCCAGACGGAATTCAGGTCGGAACTTCCCGATGACGTGGGTCGGACCGCCCAGCGCGTGCACGGTTGCGCACCAGCCTGCGCGGGGCGCGTGCTTGTCAACCCCCTGGCTCCGGCTGCCTGCCCACGCCCGCGTGGTGGCGCGCCCGCGCGCGCTGTTCTCCGTGCTCCGGCCGCGGTGAGCAGGCTCGTGCCCGCCAGCCAGATGCACGCTTCGTACGCGGTGGCACCCTGGTTGCATCAACCCTGCTTGCATCAAAACGGCGAGGTCAGGTGCAGCCATGGCGCAAGAGGTCCCCAAGCCGCCCGAGAAGAGACGGCCAAAGCACGTACGCAGCCCCCTGAAAGATGCTATGCCGAGCCGTCCCAGGGGGGCGCCTGCGCAGGATGATCGAGAGCAGATGCCGAGGGCCGAGAAGGGCCGCTCGCCCGCGCCGCCCGGCGAGAGGTCGACCCACGTGCCCCACGACGCGCCTCCGCGTGAGCACGGATCGCGCGGTGGAGACGACCGGACCGGGGAGCGACGCCGGAGGAGCACCGAGCAGGCGCACGATCCTCGTGAGCTCGCTCAGCAGCTTCGCGTCGATAGCCTCCGCGCCTCGACGAGGGCCGGCTCCGGTCACCCGACCTCCAGCCTGTCGGCGGCCGATCTCATGGCGGTGCTCCTCTGCGACTACCTCCGCTGGGACCTGGGCCATCCGGAGAACCCGAACAACGATCACGTGATCTTTTCGAAGGGTCATGCCTCCCCTCTGCTCTACGCGATGTTCAAGGCGGCGGGCGTCATCTCGGACGCGGAGCTCCTGTCGTTCCGGCGCTTCCGGAGCCGGCTGGAAGGGCACCCGGTGCCGACGCTCCCCTGGGTCGATGTGGCGACCGGCTCCCTGGGTCAGGGGCTCCCCTTCGGCGTCGGGATCGCGCTCTCCGGGAAGTATCTCGAGAAGATCCCCTACCGTGTCTGGGTGTTGCTCGGCGACAGCGAGATGTCCGAGGGATCCATCTGGGAGGCCTTCGACCACGCGCGCCACTATCAGCTCGGCAACATCATTGCCATCCTCGACATGAACCGTCTGGGGCAACGCGGACAGACCCCCCTCGGCTGGAACTCCGCGGCCTATGCGGAGCGTGCCCGCGCGTTCGGCTGGCGTGCCCTGGAGATCGACGGCCACGATCCATCCGCCATCTCCGCCGCCTATGCCGAGGCCCTCCGCGCGCCGGATGTCCCCGCGCTGATCGTCGCGCGCACGATGAAGGGAAGAGGCGTGTCCCTCGTCGAGGACAAGGACGGCTGGCACGGGAAGGCGCTCGACGAGGCGCAGTGCGCGAAGGCGATCGAAGAGCTTGGAGGTGTGCGCGACATCGTGATCGAGCCCGAGGCGCCGGCGCCGGGTCAGCCTGCTCCGCGGCCCACCACCGAGCCTCTGAGGCTCCCCACTTACGAGCGCTCCACGGACGTCGCGACGCGGAGAGCCTACGGCGACGCGCTCAAGGCGCTCGGCGCTGCGCGCGCGGACATCGTCGCCCTGGACGGCGAGGTCAACAACTCGACCTTCGCCCAGGAGTTCGCGAAGGCTCACCCCGACCGCTACTTCGAGATGTTCATCAGCGAACAGCAGATGGTGGCCGCCGCCGTCGGGATGAGCGTCCGGCGCTGGTCGCCCTTCGCGTCGACGTTCGCCGCCTTCCTCTCGCGCGCCTACGATTTCGTCCGGATGGCCGCTGTGTCGAGGGCCGATATCCGCCTCTGCGGCTCGCACGCGGGCGTATCCATCGGCGAGGACGGCCCGTCGCAGATGGGGCTCGAGGATCTGGCCATGATGCGCGCCGTCCACGGGAGCACCGTGCTCTATCCGTGCTGCGCCAATCAGACCGCGCGGCTCGTCGCCGCCATGGCCGACCAGGAGGGCATCGTCTACCTCCGAACGACGCGCGAGAAGACGCCTGTCCTGTACGGTTCGACCGAACCGTTTCCCATCGGGGGGAGCAAGGTGCTGCGCGAGGCGCCCCACGATCACGTGACGATCATCGCGGCCGGCATCACCGTCCACGAAGCGTTGAAGGCCCACGCAGCGCTCGAGGCGAGCGGGCTCTCCGCTCGAGTCGTCGACGCCTACTGCGTCAAGCCGATCGACGCCGCCGGCATCCGCGCGGCGGTGCGGGCGACGGCTGGAAACGCCATCGTCGTGGAGGATCACTGGGCCGAGGGCGGCCTGGGCGACGCCGTGCTCGAGAGCCTGGCTGGCGAGGAGCCTGTCGCCGCGCGCGTCGTGCACCTCGCCGTGAGGGAGATGCCCGGCTCGGGCAGCCCAGCCGAGCTCCTGCATGCGGCGGAGATCGATGCCTCCTCCATCGCTGGCGCAGCGAGGCGCCTTTGCGCGCTCTCGCCGTCTTGAGCGCGGTCCTCCCGGCTTTCGCGCTATAGTCTCGGCCGTGACGCACGACGCTTCCCTGGATCGGGCGCCGGCGGGCGGGATCGTCCTCCGGTGGCTCGTCGGATTGCGCTGGGCGGTGTTCGCGCTGCTCGCGGCGACCCTGATCGTCGACGAGGCGCTGTTCGGCTACCACGTCCGGTACGGCATCGCCGTGCCCATCCTCGTGCTGGCCGGCGGGCTCAACCTCGCCCTCGCCCGGCGGGTGCGGTCCGAGAAGGGCGCGCAGAGCGCGCTCGTCGCCGGCGTCGTGGCCCTCGACCTCGTCGCGATCGCGGGGGTCCTCGCCGCGTCGGGCGGCGCGGGCAACCCGTTCAGCGCCCTCTTCTTCGTGCACGTCGCGCTCGCCGCGGCGCTCCTGCCGGCGCGGACGACCTTCGCGCTCGCGGCGCTCGCGGCGTGCCTGTTCGCGGCGCTCTTCGCGCTCCCCACCGGCGCGTGCTGCCCGAGCCACCCGGAGCACGGCGCCTTCTCGGCCCACCTCTACGGGATGCTCCTCGCCTTCGTCCTGAGCTCGTCGCTCGTCGCCTACGTGCTCCTCAAGGTCCGCCGCGCGCTCGACGAGAGCGCGGCCGAGAACGCGGCGCTCCGCCGGCGCGCGGAGGAGGCCTCGCGCTTCCAGGCCCTCGGCGCGCTCGCCGCCGGCACCGCGCACGAGCTCGGCACCCCGCTCGGGACGATCGCGGTGCTCGCCGGGGAGAGCCTCCACGACCCGGAGGCGACCGACGCCGCGAAGCGTCGCGCCCGGACGATCGCGGAGCAGGTCGAGCGCTGCCGCGTCGTGATCGCGCGCATGCGGGCGGACGTCCGGGCGGACGAGCTGCGCGCCGGGGTCGAGGTCGGCGCGGCGGCCCTGCGCGGCGTCGAGGCGTGGCGGGCGGCGCACCCCGGCGTCGCCGTCGAGGTGCGCGGCGACCTCGCGCCGCGGCGCACGGTGCCGCTCGACGCGGCCGACATCGAGGCGGCGCTGTTCGCCCTGCTCGACAACGCGCTCGCGGCGCTCGGGCCGGCCTCCGCGGCCGCGGGGCCGATCGTTGTCACCGTCGGGGACGAGGGCGGCGCGCCGGTGATCAGCGTCGAGGACGGGGGGGCGGGCGTCCCGGCGGGCCTGGAGGGGCGGCTCGGCGAGCCGTTCGTGACGACCAAGGCGCCCGGCGAGGGGATGGGCCTCGGGCTCTACCTCGTGCGGACGCTCATCGAGCAGGTCGGCGGGCGCCTCACGGTGTCGGCGAGGCAGCCGGCCGGCACGCGCGTCGCCCTGCGCCTCGCGCCGGTGGACCCGTGAGCACGGAGCCCGCCGGCGAGCCGACGCTGCTCATCGTCGACGACGACGCGACCTTCCGGTCGGCGCTCGGGCAGGCGCTCGTCAAGCACGGGTTCGCGGTGTTCCTCGCCGGCAGCGCGGAGGAGGCCGCGGCGATGGCGCGCGAGCACGTGTTCGAGTACGCGCTCGTCGACGTCCGGATGCCCGGGCAGAGCGGGATCGACCTCGTGGGGACGCTGCGGAGCCTGGATGACGGCATCCGCATCGTTGTGTTCACGGGGTACGGCACGATCGCGAACGCGGTGGCGGCGATCCGGGCGGGCGCCGTGGATTACCTGACCAAGCCGGTGGACGCGGCCCGGTGCGCGCGCTCGCTGCTCGGCTTCGCCCCGACGGCGAACGGCGACGAGGACCTGCCGTCGCTCGAGCGCGTGGAGTGGGAGTACCTCCAGCGTGTGCTCGCCGACAGCGAGGGGAACATCTCGGAGGCGGCGCGCAAGCTCAGGATGCACCGGCGCTCGCTCCAGCGGAAGCTCTCGCGGCTGCCGCCGCGGTCGTGACGGCAGAAACCGCGGATGATCGCGGCGGGGGCTGTTCCTCTCGGCCGGGCCGGCGCTATGAACAGGCGATGCCCTACAAGCCCATCGAGTCCTACGGCATCATCGGCGACCTGCACTCTGTTGCGCTGGTCGGGATGGATGGCTCCATCGACTGGTGCTGTCTGCCCCACTTCGACTCGCCGAGCGTGTTCGCGGCCATCCTGGACGACAAGCAGGGCGGCAGCTTCGCGCTCGCGGCGGCGCACACCACGTCGCGCAAGCAGATGTACATGCCCGACACAAACGTGCTCCTCACGCGCTTCCTCGACGTGGACGGGGTCGGCGAGGTCTGCGATTTCATGCCGATCCACCGGGACACGTACGGCGACTACCGCCGCGGGATGCACCAGATCGTCCGCGTCGCGCGGGCCGTCCGCGGCGCGGTGCGCTTCCGGCTCTCCTGCCGCCCTGCGATGGACTTCGCCCGCCGCCCCCACCGCCTCCTCCTCGACGATCCGCGCGGCGCCGTCTTCGACTCGGATGGCCTCGACCTCGCGCTGATCAGCCCGGTTCCCCTGACGAGCGACGGCGCCGGCGGGGTGACCGCCGACTTCGTGCTGCAGCCCGGCGAGTCGGCCACGTTCTCGCTGCGCCAGGTCGAGGACTGGACGGCGAGCGACGGCCTCCTCTCCAGGCCGATCGACGGCGAGGACGCCCTCCGGCGCACGGTCGACTTCTGGCGGAAGTGGCTCGGCAAGTCGCGCTACAAGGGGCGCTGGCGCGAGATGGTCGACCGGTCGGCCCTCGTCCTCAAGCTGCTCACGTTCGAGCCGACAGGCGCGATCGTCGCCGCGGCGACCACCAGCCTGCCCGAGGAGATCGGCGGGGCCCGCAACTGGGACTACCGCTACGTCTGGGTGCGCGACGCCGCGTTCACCCTCTACGCCTTTCTCCGGCTCGGCTACACCGAGGAGGCCGCGCGCTTCATGGAGTTTCTGAGCGCCCGCGTCTCCGAGGAGGACGGCCCCACCGGGCCGCTCCAGCTCATGTACAGCATCGAGGGGCGCCACGAGCTGCCCGAGCTCGCGCTGACCCACCTCGACGGCTACCGCGGGTCGCGGCCGGTCCGGGTCGGCAACGGGGCGACAGCGCAGCTCCAGCTCGACATCTACGGCGAGCTCATCGACTCGGTGTACCTGTTCGACAAGTACGGGTCGCCCATCTCCTACGACTTCTGGCGTGAGCTCCAGCGCATGGCGACCTGGGTGTGTCAGAACTGGGAGCAGACGGACGAGAGCATCTGGGAGGTGCGCGGGGGCAAGCGGCAGTTCGTCTACTCGAAGCTCCAGTGCTGGGTCGCCCTCGACCGGACCCTGCGGCTCGCCGACAAGCGCTCGCTGCCGCTCGATCGCCCGCGCATCGCGCGCACGCGCGACGCCATCTACGAGGCGATCATGACGCACGGCTGGGACGCGGAGCGGAGGACGTTCGTGCAGTCCTTCGGCTCGAAGGCGCTCGACGCGAGCAACCTGCTCATGTCGCTCATGCGCTTCATCTCTCCCACCGATCCGCGCATCCTCGGCACGATCGACCGCACGCTCGGGGAGCTCGCGAGCGACACGCTCGTTCACCGCTACGAGCTCGGCAAGGGCGCCGGCGACGGCCTGAGCGGCAAGGAGGGCACGTTCAGCATCTGCACCTTCTGGCTCGTCGAGGCGCTGGCGCGCTCCGGCCGCCTCCACGAGGCGCGCTTCATCTTCGAGAAGATGCTCACATACGCCAACCACCTCGGGTTGTACTCCGAGGAGATCGGGCCGAGCGGAGAGCTCCTCGGCAACTTCCCGCAGGCGTTCACCCACCTCGGGCTGATCAGCGCGGCGTTCTACCTGGATCGCGCGCTCGGTCAGGGCGGCTGAAGGGGTCGGGGTCTCGCGCGCTCCCCACCGGCGAGCGGTGGGGCGGCTCCTGCGCGAGCGGTGGAGGGGAGAGAGCAGCTACCGGCAGCCTGGGATATCCAACCCCAGGCTGCCGGCGCCCGGGAGCAACAGCGATTGAGGAGGGCCGGAGCGGCGCCGCGGGATCCAGAGAGGCGGAGCCTCCGGCGCCGGCCGGCGCGGTGCGGTCAGAGCGAGATCAGATGCCGAACCCGCCGAACCCGCCGAACCCGCCGAACCCGCCGCAGCAGCCGCCGAACCCGCCGAACCCGAAGCTCGGGATGAAGCTGGTGATCGACGTCGTGACCGCCGTCAGCCCGCAGCCGCAGCCGCCGAAGCCGCCGAAGCCGCCGAAGCCGCCGAAGCAGCGCTCGCCGTCACGCTGCCCGGTCTCCTGCCCCACCATGCCGCCCGTCTGCCCGACGCCCAGCTGTCCGATCTGCGCCTGCGCGCCGGGGCCCAGCTGGCCGATCTGCGCCTGCGAGAGGTCCTGCAACTGGCCCACCGCGCCCTGGCTGATCTGCGCCGGGCCTTGCGTGGCATAGCCGCCCTTGCCCGGGAGGCCCTTGCTCGGCAGGCCACCCTTCGTCGGGAAGTGACCCTTGCCGGGCAGGAGCTCGCCCTTGCCGAGCAGCTCGCCCTTGCCGGGCATCGGGACACCCTTCGAGGGCAGACCCTTGCTCGGGGGCAGACCGAGCTTGCTGGGCCCCATCTGGCCGACCTGCGCCTGCGACTGCGACGCGTACCCGCCGCGCTCGGCCTCTTCCAGCGCCTCGCTCGTGGCGTCGACGCTATCCTCATCCAGGTCGAAGTCCTCATCCGCGCCGACCGCGCACCCGGCCCCGAGCGTCAGCACCATCGCGAGACCCATCATCTTGCCGTGAATCGAGATCATTGGTCCTCCCCGGTGTCCCTGATGAGCCTTGCGGCCCCCGAACACCTTGGCTCACCTCAGAGCAGGCTGTGTGCCTCGCGCCTCTGTGCAGAGGCTGCCGCTCCGAAATCGCATGAATTCGCGGATGGCGTTCGCGAATTAGGCGCTCCTCGGATCTGCGCTCCCTTTGTATTTCTCCACGATTCGATCTCGATGGGCCCGGTCGAGGCGCGCCGCGCGCGCGCCGCGGCAGCCGCGCGGCGCCGCTTTCGCGATGGAGGAGGGGATCGATGCCCCTCGTCGCAGGCCTTTGCGCGGGAAGAGAGCCGCGCGCCGAGGCCCTCGCGCGCGGCGCACCGCGATTGGCGCGCCGTGACGCGGTCGCGCGCAGCGGCCGCGGCGAGCGCACGTGTTCTCAAAATAGATGGAACCTCCCGCCGGACCCAGAGAAACCACGGGCTCCGCGCAGCGCCGACGCAATCGATCGCGCCGTCCGAGGGAGACGTGCGCGCTGCGCCCTGCCTGCTCAGCGCCGGGCGTTCCGACACGTTTGTGCATCCGTTTACCCGTGAAAGCGGAGACCTCGACTCCGGTCGGAAACGTCCGCCGTCGTCACCCTCGTTCCCTCCGCGACATCATCGCACCGGCGTCGCGGCGCCGTCGGTTCGCGTCGTTGCGCGCTTCCGTTCGCGCGCCAGCGCTTCCGGCCCGGTCGCGTGTCCGCGGCAGCCCGCGCGGGGCGCAGCGCGGACGTAACCTCCCGGGCGGCAGGCGGTGAACGGCGTCAACGCGTCAGGGCGTGAAGCGCTGTTTGCCGCCCGGCGCTCGAGACGCCCGTCGCGCGCGCCAGGCGGTCGAGCTACGGCGAACTACGGCGAATCAGCGCGCTCGGCGCTGGCCGATCGGCGGTGGTGGAGCGTCGGCTCGAGCTGTCTCGACAAGGGTTTGCAAGGGCGGCTCAGGCGAACCGCGGATAGACCGCCTCCTCGAACAGCGCCTTCACCTGGTCGAGCGGGGCCTCGGCCACGAAATCCTCGTAGTCCTCGCGCACTGGCACCTTGTATCCAGCTCTCCACGGCGGGGCCGCGTTGAGCCACGCCGTGTGGAGCGTGAGCCCTGGCCGGAAGGCCGGGTGCCCCAGCTTGCAGAGCGGCCCTCGCGCCAGGTTCGTCGCGTCGAAGATCCAGACCTCCGCGCGCTGCGGCGTCGTGACGAGCGCGACCACGTACCCGTCCGTATCTGCCCCGCTGCCGCCGCGCCGCGGCACGAACTGCAGCGAGCTGAGCCAGCACCCCACGGCGCGCTGCGGGAACTCGTAGCGATCCTCGATCCGCATCGCGCGGTGGTTGAACCGGAACAGGCTGTCGGGGTGCCCGCCCTCCGCGCGCATCCGCCGGAGCGCCGCCATCGGCAGCGACCTGTGCGGGTGCGCCGCGTAGAGCCGGTCGATGAACTCGGTCGAGAGCTCGTCCCAGATGCCGCAGCCGCGCCAGTAGACGTTCTCGATGCGATCGGGCGGCATCCACGACGGGCCCGCCTCCCGGTACGCGTAGAGGCCGAGGCCGAGCGCCCGCGCAGGATCGGCGAACACCGCCTGATCCACGACGCGCTCGGCCGCCGCGTCCAGGGTGTACCGGCCGATGCGGTTCACGTCCGCCTGCCCGGTCGGGGACAGCCCGCGGAGCCGCGGCGGCGCCGGCGTCCTGTCGGCCGCGTGCCGGTCGTAGGGCCGGAGCCACTCGGCGTGGTCGGTCGCGCAGTTGTGCGCCGCGTGCACGGTGATGCGGTCGCCCGCGTCCTCGTAGTCGACGAGGAAATGGAGCGTCTCCAGCGGGACGACGACCTTCTTCACGACGACGGATCCGCCGCCCGGCCGGAGCGCGTCCCGCCGGACCAGGTAGAACGTCGTGCTCGGCTCGTGGGGCATCGTGAGCAGCGACCGGAGGAGGCGATCGACCCCGGGGCTCTCCCCGGGGCTCTGGCAGGCCACGCTCTCCAGCCCGATCCGGAAGGCCGTGTCCGCCAGCACGACCCAGCGCCGCGTCAGTCCGAGCTGGTGCACGCTCTGCTCGATGCGCACCGGCGCGCCGCCCGGCAGGAGGAGCGCGTGCCGCTCCGGCTCGTTGTGGCCGTCCCAGCGCAGGAGGTGCACGAAGTCGCCCGCCGCCTCGTCGAGCGGGACCCCGCCGAAGCGCGCCGCCTGCCGCGCGAGGAGGTCGCCCGGGCCGGGCGGCGCGCTCGGGCGGAAGCGCGCGGGCAGGAGCTCGAGCGCGCGCTTCGCGAAGAGCTCGAGCCGATCCGCGCTCGGCCGGAGCAGCTGCTGCTCGACCATCGACGCGGCCGCCGACGCGAGTCGATCCCAGGAGCGCGGCAGCGCGGCGAGCTCGTCGAGCCGCGGCAGCGACGCGGCGAACAGGTGGAGGAGCGAGCGGCCATAGTTGACGGTGAGGAGCTCACCCCGCTCCGCGTCGAAGCACGGGTGCGCGGTCGCCAGCGTCATCGGAAAGGGGTGATCGACGGGCGCCGCCGGGTACCACGTGCTGTTGCGCCCGACCGGCGTGACGAGCTCGAGCGTCGCAGGGTCGATCTCGTAGGGCCTCCCCGTGTCGCCCGTGACGAGGAGGCGTGCGGGCGCGCGGGGCGCGTGCATCGGCACGAACGCGTGATTGAGGTGGTTCCGCTGGCCGAGGTGGGGCGAGAAGCGGAGCAGCCCCGCGTCGCGGAAGCCGAGCGCCTCGAAGCGCGTGCCGGGGCGCGAGGCGGCGTCCGCGTGGTGGCAGGGGGATCGCGCGAGCCTCGAGGTCAGCCGGACCGCGCTGCCGCCGCCGAAGTCGAGCCGATAGATCATCCCATTGCCATTGAGGATCGGCGCGCCGTCCGCCCTGGGCAGTCCGCCGTCCACCGAGCCGACAGGACCGATCGCGAACACATGGCCCGTGAGGTCCCTGGGCACGCCGCCCGAGATCGATGATTCCAGGACCGTGAGCTCGACCCGCGTGAGCTCTTTGGTGCTCGCTGCCATCAATGCATCGGGGACACGCTGGCGCATGACGACCTCGGTCACACAAAGCTACGCCAATCCGCGGCCGGTGGGGGCGCCGCGCTGCGCTGCGCGTCCTCGAATGCGTGCTCCTCGCGCCGGGTCCCGCCTGGGACGGACGCGCGCGTGCGCTGGAGTCCGTCCAGGCGCTGCGTGGGCCTCTGCATTGCGCCGCGCATCTGCGAAGAGGCCCTGATTTCCATGCGCCGGCGCCGTCTCGGCGGCTTGCGAAGGTGCTTGTCGGCCCCATCTGTACCCGGGATCAGGAGGCATATGTTCGACCAGGGGCTGACAGTCCTGCGCATCCGAGGAATCCCGATCCGGCTGCACATCTCCTTGCTGATTTTTCTGCCGTTCGTCGCGTACGTGGCGGCGTCGCAGTTCTCTTTCATCGCGGCGTCGCTCGAGATCCCGCGCGAGGCGCTGCGCCTGCCGCCGCTCGCCTGGGGGGCGATCCTGGCGGTCGGTCTGTTCGTCGCCGTGCTGGCGCACGAGCTGGCCCACTCGCTCGTCGCGCTCAAGAACGGGATCCGGGTGCGCTCGATCACGCTGATGATGCTGGGCGGCGTCTCGCTGATGGAGCGCGACGATCCCGAGCATGAGGCGTGGATGGCGTTCGCCGGGCCGCTGATGAGCTTCGTAATCGCGCTCGGCAGCTACGGCGCCTATCGCCTGCTCCCTGCGCCGGCGGAGGTCGGCGTGGCGCTCCTGGCCTTCGCGATCATGAACGCGATCCTCGGCGCGTTCAACCTGCTGCCGGCGTTCCCGATGGATGGCGGCCGGGTGCTGAGGGGGCTGCTCCTGCGCCGCATCGGGCGGGCGCGCGCGACGCGGGTCGCGACCACGATCGGCAAGATGATGGCGGTGGTCTTCGGGCTCTTCGGCCTGCTCTCGTGGAACGTCATCCTGGTGCTCATCGCCGTGTTCGTCTACATGGGCGCCTCGGCCGAGCAGGTGCGCTCGAGCACGCACGATCTCCTCCGCGGCATTCCGGTCCTGCGTTTGATGACCGATCGGATCGGCGACGCGTATGCGGACGAGAGCCCTCGCGCGGTGGCGGAGCGGCTCTTGCGCCACAACCTGGTCGGCGCGCGGGTCATCGACGATCCCCGGGAAGGCGAGGGGCGCCGGGAGATCGGCGTCGTCACGGTCTGGGATCTCGCGCAAAAGCTCGGGCGCGGCGTCGCGCCGGAGACGGTCGGCGCCGTGATGTCCGTCAATGTGCCGAGGGCGCGCGCCGGCGACGACGCGTCCCGCTCGTTCGACGCGCTGGCGAGCGGCGAGGCGAGCGCGGTCGCGGTGCTCGACGAGGGGGAGCACGTGATCGGCCTCGTGACGTCGGCGGAGATCCAGCGCGCGCTCGCGCTCGCCGGCGCGCTCGGCGCGCCCCGCTGAACGCCCGTCGCCGGAGGTGCCGAGTCGCGCTGGCACTCGCGTTGCTGATCTGCGGTCCGAGGAGCAATGACGTGAAGCAGAGCAACAACGTGACTTCGCCCGTGCGAAGGCGGCCCAGGTGTCTCGCGATGATGAGGTCCGCGCTCGCGCCGCTCGCGCTCGCGGCCGGCGCCTCGCTGCTCATGGGATGTCTGGGCACGATCGCGACCGAGGGGTTTGTCGTGTCCGGCTACCCGGCGGTGCGCGCCGAGGTCGTCCCGGTGGAGATCGCGGCCCATCCGCGCGTCTTTTTCCGCGGCACCTATGCGTATCTGGTCGACGGCCGGTGGTTTTACCCGACGAACCGGGGCTGGGTCGTCTTCGAGAGGGAGCCGCCGGAGCTCAGGCGTTACCGACAGACGTTCCGGACGTCGCCGCGGTATGTGCCGGAGCGTGAGCTGAGCTATCCGCGCGAGCGGGGGCGCCGCTTCTACACGCCGCGTTGATGGTTGTGCAGCTGTGAAAGGACGGGTTCGAGGATGAATCAGGAGAAGAGCGTCTTTCCCCTCTGCGGTCTCGCGCTGTCGAGCTTTCTGGCCCTGGGGTGCGTCTTCGACGTGAGAGAGGATGCACGACCCCGGCCGCGTCCGGACGTGGGGAGCCTGACGGTGCAGTGGACGGTGAGCCGCCAGAGCGAGGCGCGGGCCTGCGACCGGCATAGCCGTGGTGGCGCCGATTTCGAGCTGATCATCTACCGTGGCAGCCGCGAGGTGGCGAGGGAGTATGCGCGCTGCGAGGACTTCATCATGACGGTGGATCTTCCGCCCGACGAGTACAAGGCGTATGCGACGCTCGTTGCGCGGGGCGACGACCGCCCTGTCACCACGACGCTGCCGCTGGAGGAGATCGACATCGTGAGGGGCGCTGAGCTCAACATCGACGTCGACTTCCCGGCGAGCTCGTTCCTCAGATGACGGCCCGCTCTCCACGAGACCCGTATCGCCCCGGCCCGTCCCCGGCCAAGCCAACACGGAAGCGACGCCATCCGACTCGATATCTCAGACCGTAGGCGCTCGGGGCCCCCGCGCCGCGCGGCGAACAGGGGCTCCGAGCGCCGGGCAGTCCGGAGCTAACCCGCCCTCGGGATCGTGAGCCGCACCCGCGTCTCCCCCCGCGGCCCGTCCTCGATGACGATTCCGTAGCTCGTGTGCGCCGCGATCGCGTGCGCCGCGATGAGCGGCACCGCCGGCGGTCTTCCCTGCGCGACCGCCTCGAAGTCGCGGCTCAGCACCACGCTCCGCGCCGCCGCCGGCAGCGGCGGCCCCGCGTCGTCGAATGTGATCTCGACCCCGCCCGGCCCCTCGACGAGGGTGACGACCACCTCGCTGCCCGGCGGGGACGCGCTGATGGCGTGATCGAGCAGCACGTGCAGCAGCACCGTGAGCGCGCCCTGCGGCACCACCTCCTGCGCGCTCTCCGGCGCCTCGACCACCACGCGCACGTCGTGGCGGGCCGCGCGCGCGAGGTCGTCCTTCACCACGTCGCGCAGCACGTCGGCGACGTCGCAGTGGCGCGGGAACTCGTGGAGCGGACACGAGCCCAACCTGGCGAGATCACTCACGATTTCCGATGCCGCCGTCACGTGGCGCCCCACCGAGGACGCCGTCTCTCCGGCGTCGCCGCCGTGCGACCGGAGCGGCGCGATGTCCCGCCCGATCGCCGACAGGATGCCGCGCAGCTGGGTCCCGAGCACCCGCACCGCGGCCACGAGCACCGCGAGGCTGTCGCCGCTCGGCGGCAGGTGCGACACCGGGTCGCTGCCGCTCAGCCGCGACACGACGCCGGCCAGCGAGCCGCGCTCGCGCTCGCCCTCGACCCGCGAGAAGACCGCGGCGAGCTCGCGCGCGTAGGCCTCGCCCTGCGCCTGCGCCGCGGCCAGCTCCTTCTTCAGGCTCTCGAGCTCGAGGCGCTGGAGGTCGACCTCGGCGGGCAAGGTCAGCGTCTGCATCAGCCCGTCGAGCTCCATCCGGCCGCCGTAGCGCAGCGCCATCCGCGACAGCCACACCCGCTCGGTCTCGCAGTTCACCGGCGTCTCCGGCCCGAGGTTGACCCGCACGCTCACCTCGGCGCCGACGCGCTGGATGCTCACCTCGGGCGCCCCGGTCTGGCTCGTGGGATCGCCGCCCTGGGCGATGAGCACCTGGAGCATCCGCCGGAGCTCGGTCTCGTCGCCGAACACCGTCGTCCCTTCGCCCATCTCGATCTGCACGCGCGCCTCGGGCGCGACCTCCCAGAGCAGCGCGGTCAGGTCGACGCGGCCGCGCCGCCCGCGGGGCATGGGCCGGCCGTGGAGCGAGGCGAGCATGGTCACGGCCTCGTCGAGCCGGTTGAGCGTGCTCTCCACGCCGCCCGCGCTGTCGTCCGGCGATGGAGTCGGTGGCGGCGAGGTCTCGGTCGCGATCATCCCCACGCCCTGGCGGAGCTTCTGGGCGGCGCTGCGCGCCTCCTGGGCCAGCAGCCACGTGAGCTCGGGTCGGGTCAATCTGTCGCTGGTCACCCTGTTTTTCCCTCTATCCGCCACGCTCCGCGGAATCGCGCGACATGATGCCAGACGTGGCGGTGCCCTGCTACGCTCATTGCCGCTCACCTCGTTCGATGCGGACTCGCACTTCTTCCTCCTTGACGCGTCTTGTTCTCCTCTGTGGCGCCGCCGCGACGGCGGCGCTGGCGAGCGCCGCCTGCGGCTCGAGCGCCCCGAGCCCCTTCCCGTCGGCGGGCGGAGCCGGCGGGGCCGGCGGCGAGGGCGGCGCGGGCGGCGCAGGAGGCGGGCAAGCTCCTGCGGACCCGACGCTCGGCGGCCCGTGCGTCGACGACGACCAGTGCGAGGACGGATTTCCCTGCACCTTCGACGCCTGTGACACCTCCGCAGGCCGGTGCCGCTTCACGCCGGACGACAGCGCGTGCCAGAACGACGTCTACTGCGACGGCGTCGAGCGCTGCAACCCGCGCCTCGGCTGCTTGCCCGGCGAGCCCATCGCTTGCGGCGACGGGAGCACCTGCACGATCGACGCCTGCGATGAGCCGACCAGGACGTGCTCGAGCGCGCCGCGCGACGCCGACCTCGACGGCGATCCCGACGCGCACTGCGGCGGGGGCGACTGCGACGACGCCGATCCCGCGGTGTCCTCGTCGCAGCCCGAGGTCTGCGGGAACGACCGGGACGACGACTGCGACGGGCGCGTTGACGAGGACGACTGCGTGTCGCCGGAGCACGACACGTGCGCCGACGCGCTGGAGATCTCGGCGCCGGGCTCGTACGCGATGACGACCGCGGGCGCTGGCTTCCATTACGCGAGCTCGTGCGGCCTGCCCCGTCCGATGAGCACGCACGACGTCGTGGCCGCGGTGCTCCTGCCGCCGGGGCCGCCGGTCGACGTGCAGGTGACCGCGCGGACCGAGGGCACCGACGTCGCCGTGACGCTCGCCGGCCAGTGCGGCGACGCCGCGACGGAGCTCGCGTGCGGGCGCCCGTTCCCCGGCGCGGACGGCGGCAAGCTCGCGAAGCTCCGGGGCCGCGGCCTCGGCGATCCGGAGCGCGCGACCGCGCTGCCGGTCTACGTGACGACCGCGGAGGGCGCGCCGGTCGTCCTCGACGTCGCCTTCCTGCCGCCCTCGCCGGCGCCCGAGAACGAGACGTGCGGCACCGCGGCGCTCCTCGAGCCGGGCGAGCCGGTCCTGGCGACGATCCTCGACGCCGCCCGGGATCTCGGGACCGCGTGCGAGACCGACCTCGGGGAGCTCGTCTACACGTTCGAGCTCACGGAGCCCCGGGACGTCGACCTCTACGCGATCTCGACCGACGGCGACGGCGAGCCCTCGCTCTCGCTGCGGTCCGCGGCGTGCGCGCTGCCCGAGGACGAGCTCACCTGCCAGACGGCGGCGGCGCCGCACCTCTTCCGGCGCGCGCTGCCCGCGGGGTCCTACGCCGTCGCGGTCTCCGCGACGGCCCCCACCTCGGCGCTCGTCACGCTGGAGCTCGCGCCGCCGACCGATCCGCCGCCGGACGAGGCCTGCGCGGAGGCGGCCGTGCTCGCGCCGAACCGGACGGTCTCGGTCTCGCTGCTCGGCCACCAGGACGACGTCGATCTCGGCTGCGGCCCGTCGGCCGTCGACGCCGTGTACGCGCTCGAGCTGCCGGTCGCGTCCGACGTGCTCCTCGTCGAGCGGCTGTCGGCCGGCGACACAGGCTCGATCGCCCTGTCCTTGCCGGCGTGCGGCGGCGCGGACGACCGGCTCGCGTGCGGCGAGGGCGCCGTCAGCCCGCTCCGGAGCGCGCGGCGCGGCGTCGCTCCGGGCTCGTACCGCGTCGTGGCGGAGGCGCAGCTCGGCCAGCCCGTGAGCGTGACGGCCTTCGTCCGGCCGGCGGCGCCGCCCACCCTGGTCCCCTTCTCCGACGCCTGCGAGGGCGCGCTGGAGATCCCGGAGACGGGCGGCTTCTTCCAGGGCAACACGACAAACGCCGCCGCGGACTTCGACGCGGGCTGCGACCGCGCCGGCACCGACGATCGCGGCGCCCGGGACCAGCTCCTGAAGCTCACGCTCACCGCGCGCAGGCGGGTCGTGCTCGACATGGCCGGCTCGGCCTACGAGACGCTGCTCTCGGTCCGCCGCGGCCCGGGCTGTCCCGGCACCGAAATGCCGCTTTCCTGCACCATCGGTACGGACCCCCAGCGCAGCTTCCTCGATCTCGTGCTCGATCCGGGCGTCTATTACCTCCAGATCGACGGCCACGCGCTGGCGCATGGCCTGTGGTTCCTCGACGTGAGGGTCGTCGACGCCGTCGAACCCTGACCCGCGGCCCTTTGCAAGCTCCCCCTCACCCTTGCTAACGTCGCCCCGATGTTCGGCCGCATCTCCGCGATCGCCCTCAACACCTACCGGGAATCGCTTCGTGCGCGCATCCTCATCGGCCTTGCGGGCGTCGCCTTCGCGGTCGCTTTCTACTCGATCATCGTGGGCGCCTACACGCTCCGCAACGGGGCGCGCGTCGTCAGCGACCTCGGCGTCGCGTCGATCTCGCTGTTCAGCATCGCGGTCGCGGTCATCATCGGCGCGACGTCGCTGTACCGCGAGCTCGAGCAGAAGACGATCTTCCCGATCCTGGCGCGCCCGGTCCGTCGCGGCGAGTACCTCGTCGGCAAGTACCTCGGCACGTTGCTCACGCTCGCGGTGTTCATCCTGGCCGACACCGGGCTGGTGCTGCTGATCAGCGCCGTCCTGGCCGGCCGCCCGCTTGCGCTCGTCGCGGGCGCCGGGGCCGCCTCGCTCGCGGTGCTCGGCCTCGCGGCGTGGCGTTCTCCGCGGGCGCGCACGTACGGGTTCATCCCGTGGTCGGCGGTCTTCCTCGTCCTTGGCGTGCTCCTCTCGGCCGGCGTCCCCACGGAGCGGCGGGTCGTCCTCGCCGGCAGCGCGCTCGCGTTCCTCGAGATCGGCATCGTCGCGGCCGTGGCCACGCTGTTCTCGTCGTTCTCGACGCCGTTCCTGTCCTCCTTGCTCACGCTGGGCGTCTTCCTCGTGGGGCGCAACGCCGACTCGCTCGCCCGGCTGCCGGTGAAGTACTTCGGCCCTCAGATCAGCGCTGCGGGGCGCGCCCTCTCCAGGGTCGTGCCCAACCTGCAGATGTACGTGCCGCCCCGCCCGCTGCTCGCGGGCGAGGTCGTCGACGCGAACCTCCTCGTCTACCTCGGCTGGGCGGCGATCACGTGCGCCGGCTGGGTGCTCGGCCTCCTGGCGGTGGCGGCGTTCGTCTTCAAGAAGCGCGACTTTCTGTGAAGCTCTCGGTCGTGCTCGGCGTCGCGCGCGGCTTCGCTGTCGCCGGTTTCCTCCTCGGCGCGGCGTCGCTGCGCGTGGTGGTCGCGGGCGAGGGGGAGATCGCCGAGAGCACGGCCGCCCTGCGCGCCGGCGATCCGCACGCGGCGGCGCTCCACGCCCGGCGCGCGGCGGGCTGGTACGCCCCCGGCGCCCCGCACGTCCGCGTGGCCTACGAGCGGCTGATCGCGCTCGCGACGGCGGCGGAGGGCCTCGGCCGGGCCGACACGGCGCTCTTCGCCTGGCGCGCGGTGCGCACGGCCGCCCTGGAGACGCGGTGGCTCACGACGCCGCACGCGGAGGAGCTGGAGCAGGCCAACGCGGCGATCGCCCGGCTCTCGGCGGCCGCGCCGCGCCCGCCGGGCACCCGGACCGAGCCTGCGGCCGCGATCGCGCGGGAGCACATGGCGGCGCTCGCGCGCGACGACGCGCCGCGGGTCGGCTGGGTCGTCGCGCTCGTGGCGGCCTTCGTGGCGTGGGTCGCGGGCGCCATCTGGGTGGTGCGGCGCGCGGTCACCGTGACGGGCCAGTGGGTGTGGCCGCGGGCCGCGCCGGGGCTCGCGGTGTGCGCGGCCGGGGTCGCGGTCTGGCTGCTGGCGATCTGGCAAGCCTGACCGCGCCGCCGGGCCGCGGGCCGGGTCTCCCGATCGGGGCGAGCGGGGGGGGCTGACCGCGATCAGGGTGAAATGGGCGGATCGCGATCAGGGCAAAATAAGGCGATCACGGCGAAACGCGGCGGATCGAGGTGAAAGGGGGTGGGCGGTCAGGACAGCCACACCTGGGAATCCACGGGAGGCGGCGTCTGCTGCTTGGCTGGCACGCGGCATTGTAAAGCCGCGATGCGCAATACATCGATGCTCAGGGAGCAGCGTTTGCAGCGCTCCGTTCCGAGGAGGTGGCCAAGAACCGCACCGGACTGGCGATTCACGCGCGGGGGGAATACCGTCGCTCGGGCCACGTCACACGGGCCGAGCGCGCGGCCCCTGGGGGCCTCGGCTCGTGGACGCGACCCGATCTCGCACCGCACGGTGTCATCTCGAGAGGCAGGATGATGAACAAGCTCGCTCGCATCGCATCAACGCTCGCCGCGCTCGCCGCCCTCACGGCGGTCGCCGCCCCGGCCGCCGCCGCTGCCGAGGAGACCACCGCGGCGGCCGCGAAGGCGCCGCGTCACGGCCGGGGCAAGGGCGCGCCCCGGTTCCCGCAGGACGCTGCCAGGTTCAGCAAGCGGGTCGACGAGAAGATCGCGAAGCAGCGCGCGAAGGCCGAGGCGAAGATGGAGAAGCGCGGCGTCCCGGCCGCGCGCCGCGCCGAGGTCCGGAAGGCGCTCGACGACGTCCAGGCCAAGGTGCGCGCGGCCGTGGACAGGGCTGCCAAGGACGGCGTGATCACCCAGGAAGAGGCGAAGCAGGTCCGGAAGCTCGCGCGAGAGGCGCGCAAGGCGATCGGGCGGCAGCTCGGGCTGGAGAAGAAGCCGAAGCGCGAGAAGGGCACGAAGCGACCCGCCGGGGTCCAGATCCTGTAACGCCACCGAGGGCGGGAGACCTGGACGTCGGCCGGCGGCGTGCCGTCCCCGGGTCAGACCGCGGCGCGCGGCCGCGCCAGCGTGTCCCAGGCGGCCATGGCGCAGTCGACGATCGTCTCCAGGGCCTCGCGCGAGGCGCCGTCGCGGGCCTGGATGGAGAGGCCCTGGAGCACCGTGGTGTAGAAGGCGGCGAGCGCCGCCGTGTCGGTGCCCGGCGGCAGATCGCCCTCGCAGACGCCGCGATCCAGCCGCTTGCGGAGCGCGTCGAGCGCGCCCCGCCGGCACGCGGCGAGGTGGCCGCGCACGCCCTCGCTCTCCGGCGTGCCGAGCGTCGCGGCGAGCACGATCATGCAGCCGCTCGGCTTCTCCGGGTGCGCGTACGCCTCCACGTTGCTGCGCAGCATCGCCTCGACCGCCCTGCGCGCCGTCGGCTCCTCGCGGAGCGCGCGGCTCGCCGCCGCGCCCTCGACCTCGTCGTAGAGCGCCACCGCCTCGCGAAACAGCGCCTCCTTGCAGCCGAACGCAGCGTAAAGGCTCGGCGAGTTGATGCCCATCGCGGCCGTGAGATCGCTGAGCGACGTGCCCTCGTAGCCGCGCTCCCAGAACACCTCCATCGCCCGCCGCAAGGCGGCGGCCCGATCGAAACCGCGCGGGCGCCCCCGTCTGGCCATCACGCGGACCTTTCTGTGCCGATCGGTAAATAAATCGGTTGACGTCCGTCCGCCCTGCGACGTATACGTTCTGTGCTGATCGACACAGAAATGAGGTAGACATGCTGGAGCTTGCTGGCAAGGTGGCGCTTGTGACCGGAGGCAGCCGCGGGATTGGCGCGGCGATCGTCAAGCGGCTGGCGCGGGACGGGGCGGATGTGGCGCTGACGTACGTGAGCGCTCCCGAGAGGGGGCGCGGGGTGGTCGCCGAGGTCGAGGCGGCTGGCCGGCGGGGGCTGGCGATCGCGGCGGACAGCGTGGATCCGGCGCAGGTCGTCCGCGCCGTCGAGCGGACGATGGCCGAGCTTGGCCGGCTGGACGTCCTGGTCAACAACGCCGGTATCGCCCTCATGGGGCCGCTGGAGGCCGTGACGCTCGAGGACGTGGACCGGACGCTGTCGATTCACGTGCGGGCCGCCTTCCTCGCCGCCCAGGCCGCGGCGCGGTACATGGGGGCGGGCGGGCGCATCATCAGCATCGGCAGCTGCCTCGCGGATCGGGCGCCGGGGCCGGGCACCACCCTGTATTCGATGAGCAAGGCGGCGCTGGTGGGCCTCACAAAGGGCCTGGCCCGCGATCTCGGGCCGCGCGGCATCACAGCCAACCTCGTCCAGCCGGGCCCGATCGACACGGACATGAACCCGGCTGACGGCGCGGGCGCCGACAAGCAGCGGAGCCTGCTCGCCGTCGGCCACTACGGCACCAGCGACGATATCGCCGCCACGGTCGCTCACCTTGCCGGGGAGAGCGGGCGTTTCATCACCGGCGCGACGATCTCCGTCGATGGCGGCTTCACGGTCTGAGCTCGCCACGGCCTGGGCTCTGCTCATCGGCGCCGGTCTCCTGGGGACGCTTTGCGGCAAGCGCGTATTTCGATATCCGAGAGACTTCGGTCGAGAGAATCCTGTGGCTCGATTGTGACAGGCACCGACGCTGACCACCGCCCTTCGCGGCGCGTCGCTCTCGCGGCCCCCCGGCGGTCGCGCTCGCGCCGGGCGCGCGGGGCAGCTCGTGGTCCCGGGCTGTCGCACCCCCGCCGGGCACGCGGCGCAATTCACCCTGCCCCCCGCCGGGCAAAGCGGTGCCGCCCCGCCGCATCGGCCCCGCTCGTCCGCTAGGACGCCGCGCGCGGCGCCTCGCCGAGCAGCTCGAGCCTCGCCAGGCTCGCGCACGTCTCCGACAGGGCGCGCATCAGCCGCAGGCGGTTGTCCCGCACGGCCGCGTCGTCGGTCATCACGAACACGTCGATGAAGTACTGGTGCAGCAGCGGCGCGAAGTCCGCCACCGCCTTGAACGCAGCGTCGTACGCGCCGCTCTGCACGTCCGACGCGATCTGCTCGCGCAGCTTGAGGTAGCCCGCGAAGAGCGCCGTCTCGCTCGAGTGCACGTCCTGGCCGAACGGCGCGACCGGCTCGCCGGGCGGCGCCTTGTCGGCGATGTTGGTCGCCCGCTTGAACACCTCGCCGACCCGGGCGCGGGTCTCGGGGCTGAGCGCGTCGATCGCGCGCACGCGCGCCCGGAGATCGAGCGGGCGATCCGCGGCGACGCGGAGACACGCGAGGACCGCGTCCTGCGGGAGCCGATCGGAGAGCAGGCCCCGCAGCCGCTCGGCGAAGAACTCGCCGAGGCGCGCCGCGAGCTCCTCGCGCGCGACGTCGAGCTTCACGCCGGCGTAGCCGTCGTACGCGGCGCTGAACGCGGCGCCGAGGCGCAGATCGAGGTCGCGATCCAGGAGCGTGCGCAGCACGCCGAGGCAGGCGCGGCGCAGCCCGTACGGGTCGGCCGTGCTCGTGGGGATGAGCCCGACCGCGAAGCAGCCGACGAGCGTGTCGAGCCGATCGGCGATCGCCACCAGCGCGCCGGCGTGCGTCGGCGCGGTCGCGTCCGCGGCGCCCTTCGGCAGGTAGTGATCGCGGATGACGTCGGCGACGTCGGGGCTGACCCCCTGGGCCAGCGCGTAGGCGCGGCCCATCTCGCCCTGCAGCTCGGGGAACTCGCCCACCATCAGCGCGACGAGATCGCACTTCGCGAGGTGCGCGCCCGAGGCGGCCGCCATGAGCGTCGGCTCGGGCAGCATCAGCAGCAGGCCGAGCTCGCGGGCGAGCCGCTCGACGCGCTCGGCCTTCGCGAGCACGCTGCCGAGCCGCTTCTGGAACACGATCCCGCCGAGCTTCTCGCGGCGGCTCTCGAGCGGGAGCTTGACGTCCTCCCGGTAGAAGAACTGCGCGTCCGAGAGGCGCGCGCGCATCGTCTTGTCGTTGCCGCTCTTGATCTTCTCGGGCGCCTCCGCGGTGTTGACGACCGCCAGGTACCTCGGGAGCAGCGCGCCCGTCTTCGCGTCGCGGACGCCGAAGTAGCGCTGGTGCCCGCGCGCGACCTCGAGGATCACCCGCTCCGGCAGCTCGAGGAACCGCTCCTCGAAGCTGCCGACGATGACGTGGGGCTCCTCGACGAGGGACAGGTTCTCGCCGATGAGGAAGTCGTCCTCGATCAGCACCCCGCCGGCGTCCCGCGCCGCGGCGAGCAGGCGCTCGCGCATCAGGCGCGCGCGCTCGCCCGGGTCGACGAGCACGTGCGCCGCGCGCATCGCCTCGACGTAGTCGCTGGCCGCGCCGAGCGCGATCTCGCCCGGCGCGAGGAAGCGGTGGCCGCGGCTCGTGCGCCCGCTGCGGACGCCGGCGATCTCGACGGGGATGAGCTCGGCGCCGGAGAGCGCGACAAGCCACTGGATGGGGCGGCCGAACGCGAACTCACCCTTCCCCCAGCGCATCGACTTGCGGAAGGGAATCGCCGCGATGAGCGACGTCAGGACCTCCGGGAGGAGGTCGGCCGCGGGCCTGCCAGCCTCGCGCCGCGTGCCCGCGAGGTACTCGCCCTTCGGCCCCTGGACGCGGCGCAGATCGGCGACGGCGCAGCCGAGCTTCTGCGCGAACGCCTCGGCCGCCTTCGTGGGGGCGCCGTCCTTGAAGGCCGCCTTGACCGGCGGGCCGGTGACCTCCTCCTCGAGGTCGGGCTGGCGCGCCGCGATCCCGGAGACGAGCAGCGCGAGCCGCCGCGGGGTGCCGAGCGCGCGCATCGCGCCGTGGCGGAGCCGGAGCTCTGCGAGGCGCTTCGTCGCGAGATCCGGGAGCGCGCGGAGCGCGGCCTCGACAAACGACGAGGGGAGCTCCTCGACGCCGATTTCGAGCAGGAGATCGCTCGCTTCGTTGGACATGGGACCGCGGACGCTAGCCCAGAACCGCCCGTCCGGCGAGGCGGTCGAGCGATCGGGCTGCGCTGCGCGCGCCCGGCTGGTCCGGTCCGGTCTGGTCTGGCCGCGCGCGGGCCGAGTCGCCTGGCCGCGCGGCCCGCCTGCCCCCACCAGGCCGAGCGCGGCTCAACCTGACTTGCGCGGCTCAGCGGTCCTGAGCCGCGCGCCGGAGAGCGCGCGCGAGCACCTTCTTGAAGGCGGTCACCTCTCCTCCGTTCGGCTTGTTCTTGCGGCCGTACCAGGTCGCCGCGCCGACGCGCGCGACGCACTCGGCTGCCCGCGTGTACCGCCGGGTCGCCTTCGCGACCGCCCGATCGTCCGGCGCAGACGCGGACGCGACGGCCGCGCCGAGGTCGTTCAGCGCCTTGTCGAGCGGGAGGCAGCCCTCCGGCGCGCGCGGCAGCGCGAGGGGGGGCGGGGCGTGACAGCAGCGGGCTCGCAGGGCGGCGAGGGTCGCCATGTCGTGCCAGCCGAGCACGGCCCATTCCTTCGTCGCGTTCGACGCTCCCTTGGCCCCGGCGGCCCTGGCGAGGTGGCCCTTGAGCGCCGCGACGCCCTTCATCGGGTCGACCTCGGTGCAGAGGAACGACAGCTGGCCCGCGATCGCGGCGTCGACGCTCTTGCCCGGAAAGAGCGTCGACGCGCAGACGGCGAAGTCCGCCGTGTCTGCAGCGTCCGGCGCCGCGCTCGCCGCGCCGGCGTCCACCGGCTCCGGCGCGGCCGCGTCGCCCGGGGACGCGTCGCCCGCGCCCTCGGCGGCGGGGGCGCTCGGCGCGGCGGGGGCGGCGCAGGCGGCAGGAGCGGCGTCCGATCCGGCAGCCACGGCCGGAAGGGACGGCTGTGGCGGCGCGGCATCGCGGTGGCGCAGCCAGGACCAGGCCGCCGCGACGGCGCCCGCGAAGAGCACGGCGCACAGGGCCAGCGCGGCCACCCGCCGCGCCGCGGAGGGCGTCTTGCGGCGTGCGCCTGGATGGGGCGCTGGGGCGCGCGGCGCATCGGGCACGCCGACGTGCGCGCCGGCGCCGTCGGTCGTCCGCGCGGACGGATCCGGCGGCAACTCGTCGTCCACGAGCGCGGCCTGATCGCGGACAGGCTGCAGGTTCTCCGGTTCGTCTGCGTCGGCGAACGGCGCGGGCGAGAGAGGCGGTCGTTTCGCGTGCGTGGGCGGGAGGGGCGACTGCTCCGTCAGCGCTTGTACAAGGGGCGACTGCTCCGTCGCTGCGGCCGGTAGGGGCGGCTGCTCCGCGTGCGCGGGCGGGAAGGGTGGCTGCTCCGGCGGCATCGGAAGGGCCGGCGGCATCGGAAGGGCCGGCGGTGCGGCCGGAACAGCCGCCTTGGGCGGGCGGCTGGAGGCGTCCGTCCCTGGAGCGCCGGCGTGCCCCGGCGACGCGGCAGGCGAGGCCGCTGGCGCCTTCGAGGCGCGATCTGGCGCCTCGGGAACCGGGGTGATCGGCGTGCCGACCGTCGACCGGAGACCCAGCGTCGCGAGTCCGTGGAGCGGCACCGGCGTCCGGCGCCCCGTCGAGTTCGCGCTTGTAGGCGGCAGCGAGCTCCTGCGATGCGGCGGCTGCGAGCTGGAGCTCCCGCGCGGCGGCAGCGAGCTGGAGCTCCCGCGCGGCGGCGAGCTTTCGCGCGGCGGCGAGCTCCCACGCGGCGGCTGCGAGCTCGACGCGCCCCGCATGCCGCTGCTCGACGGGCGCGGCGCCGGCACGGTCCTCGCCGGCTCCACGACCGCGTGCTCATCGAGCGGCGGCAGCTCCCCCAGGCCGTCGCTCGGCCGCGCCGCCTCCAGCGCGTGACGGAGCGCTGCCACCTCGACGATCCGCTGCTCCGCGTCGCGCGCGAGCGCCTGATCGAGGACGCGCCACAGCGCGTCGCCCGCCGCGCCCGGCGGCGTCACCCGCGGCGCGGCGCCCTCCCTCTGCTTGCGGCGGAGCTCCAGGTCGCTCTCGGCAGGGAAGGGGAGCGTCCCCGAGAGCGCCTCGTACAGGGTGACCGCGAGCGCCCACGTGTCGTCCCGTCGCGACGGCCCCTCTCCCGCGGCGCGCTCCGGCGAGCGGTAGCTCACGAAGGCCGGCGTCTCGAGCGGATCGGAGAGCCATCCCCGCGACGCGCACCGCTCGTCCTCCATGATCACGCACGCGGCCGACAGGCGGCCGTGCACGGTCCCCCGCGCGTGCAGGCTCTCGACGCGCTTCGCCAGGCGGACGACCCAGCCCACCGCGTCCCTGTCCGGCAAAGGACCGGCACGTGCGATCCGCGCAGCGAGCGTCTCCATACGAGCGCGGCAGCCTAGTGCGGCGATACGCCGCTGACCACCTTGTGGCTGTCCGCGCGGCGCGCCGGAGCACCGATCGCCGGTCGTCGGCCCGGCAGCGCCCCGGCGGCGCCGCCGTCAGCCTTCGATCACGTCGGCCATCGTGTACCGGCCGGGCGGCTTGCCGCGCAGGTGCCACGCCGCGCGCAGCGCGCCGCGCGCGAAGAGGTCGCGGCTCGTGGCGCGGTGCGTGAGCTCGATGCGCTCGCCGGGGCCGAGCAGGTGGACCGTGTGGTCGCCGATGACGTCTCCGCCGCGCACGGCGAAGATCCCGAGCTCGTTCGCCTTCCGGGGGCCGACGTTGCCCTCGCGGCCGTGCACGTCGGCGAGCGCCGTGGCCGCCTCGCCGGCCCCGCCGCGGGCCGCGCGCAGCGCGTCGGCGAGCCGCACCGCCGTGCCGCTCGGGGCGTCCACCTTGGCGCGATGGTGCACCTCGACGATCTCGATGTCGTAGCCGGGCCCGAGCCGGCGCGCCGCGCTCGCCGCGATCTCCGCGAGCACGTGGATGCCGATGCTCGTGTTCGGCGACCAGAGGACCGGGACGTGCTGCGCCGTCTCGTCGAGGAGCCGCTCGCACGTGCTGTCGAGCCGCGTCGTGCCGCTGACCACGGCGACCTTGGCCCGCATCGCGAGGTGCAGGAGCCGGGGGAGCGCCTCGGGCCGCGAGAAGTCGATGACCACGTCCGCGCCGAGCAGCCCGGCGCTGGTGTCGTCGCTCATCGCGACGCCGAGGTTGCCCGTCCCCGCGAGCTCGCCGACGTCGCGGCCGACGCCGGAGGAGCCGCGCGACACGATCGCGCCCACGATCTGCGCGCGCTCGTCCGCGGCGAGCCGGACGATCGCCTGCCCCATCTTGCCGCTCGCGCCGTGGACAGCGATCTTCAGCAAGCGGGCCTCTTCTTCCCGGGCAGCCTCCATCAGCGCGCCCATCGTTACGCCTCGATGATCGCCGTTCGATTTCACGTCGCCTCGCGCCTCGCCTCGATCCGCTTCATCGCGTCGACGATCTGCTGCCGTGTCGCCTCGCCGGCCGGCGAGAGGGGCATCCGGACGGCGGGGCTCATGCGGCCCAGGGCGGCCAGCGCGGCCTTGGCCGGGGAGGGGTTCGGCTCGAGGAACATGAGCCCGTGCAGCTCCAGCAGCGCGAGGTGGGCCGCCCGCGCGCCCGCGGGGTCGCCGGCCAGGAACCGCCGGGGCACCGCGCTCGTCTCGCGCGGCAGCACGTTCGACGTGACGCTGATGACGCCCTGCGCGCCGAGCGCCATCATCGCGAGCGTCAGCGCGTCGTCGCCGCACAGGACCGTGAGCCGGTCGCCGAGGCGCCGCACGAGCTCCTGGCAGCGGAGCACGTTGCCCGTGGCGTCCTTGATCGCGACGACGTTCGGCGCGGCGGCGCAGATGCGCTCGGTCGCCTCGGCGGAGAGATCGACCCCCGTTCGCCCCGGGATGTTGTAGAGAACGATCGGCCCCGAGACGGCCCTGGCCACGGCCAGCACGTGCTCGCGGAGCCCGTCCTGCGAGGGCTTGTTGTAGTACGGCATCACGATCATCACGGCCCCCGCGCCCGCGGTGAGCGCGGCGCGCGAGGCCTCGATCGTCTTCTTCGTCGAGAACGAGCCCGTCCCCGCGATCACCGGCACGCGGCCGCGCGCCGCCTCGACGACGCGCGCGATGACCGCGGTCGTCTCCGCTTCGCTCAGGGTCGGCGACTCGCCCGTGGTCCCGCACGGCACGAGCCCGCTGACGCCGCCCGCGATCTGCGCCTCGACGAGCGCATCCAGCGCTTCGAAGTCGACGGCTTCGCCATCGGGCGTGAAGGGCGTGACGAGGGCGGTGAACGTTCCCGATAAGGGGAGCTGCGTCATCACACGACCATGATCGCCACCCGGGGGGCGCGTCAACAGGAGAGGACAGGTCCTCCGCGCGCTCCACGCTCTCCGCGGGTTCCTGCCCGGCGCGACGACGATCGGACGCGACCGTGGACGCAGTGCGGCGCCGTCGGCGGAGGTCCGGAGCGGACGGCGTCGCGCGGACCGGACGCCGCGAGCCGGGGATCTGCTAGCCTGCTTGGCGTGGCGCCCCGCTCCTTCGGGCGGTGTGTCCGAGCGCGTCAGGTCCCGGAGAGGCACCGGCCATGGATCTCGCCCAGTACATCAAGAGCATCTCCAGCGCGGCCAATACCATCCTGGAAGGGATGGCGGTCACGTTCTCCCATCTGTTCCGGGAGCCCATCACCGTCCAGTATCCCGACAAGACGGATCGGCCCGTGAGCGAGATGCTCCCGCCGCGCTACCGCGGCTTCCTCGAGGTGCAGATGGACATCTGCACCGGCTGCAAGCGCTGCGAGCGCGCGTGCCCCATCGAGTGCATCGCGATCGACCTGGAGAAGGACCCGGCGACGAAGAAGCAGGCGATGAGCCGCTTCGACATCGACATGGGCAAGTGCATGTACTGCGGCCTCTGCGTCGAGGCGTGCAAGAACGAGTCGACCGGCGCGATCCGCCATACCCGCGAGTTCGAGGGGGCGGCGCCGACGCTCGACCACCTCACCTTCCGCTTCATCCCCGAGGGGCTGGTCCCGCTGTACAAGGCGCCGAAGGACCTCGGCGAGGTGCCTGTCGGCGAGTACGGGCCTCACGCCCGCGAGGCCCGCGAGCGCGCCATGCGCGACAACCCCGCCGCGCTGGAGGAGCTGCGCGCCATCTGGCGCCGGGAGCGCGCCCGGAAGAAGGGCGCCGAGGACCCGGAGGCCGCGGGCGCGGAAGCCGCGGGCGGGGAGGCTGGAGCGGGCGCCTGAGCGAGGGCGTCGCGCATCGAGGGGCGTCGCCCTTGAAGGGCGGTGGGCGGCGGTCTAACGTCGCTGCCCTCACCACATGCCCTCCCTGAGTGCACTCGTCTTCCTCGGGCTTGCGGCGCTGACGCTCGGCTCCGCCGGGTTCGTGGCGTTCTCCAGGAACATCATCCACTCCGCGCTGGCCCTGCTCGGCACGTTCCTCGGCATTGCGGGGCTCTACGTCACGCTGTCGGCCGATTTCCTCGCGGCGACGCAGGTGCTCGTCTATGTCGGCGGCACGCTCGTCCTGATCCTCTTCGCCGTGATGCTCACGAGCCGCATCGCGGAGATGAAGGTCTCGAACCCGCGCGGCCGGCCCGCCGTGGCGTTCGTCCTGGTCACGGCGGTGCTCCTGGTGCTCGGCCGGGTGGCGACCCAGACCCCCTGGCCCGCCGAGGCCAAGCCGGCGATGCCGTCCACCGCCAAGCTCGGGCATGCGTTCCTCGGCGAGTACCTGCTCCCCTTCGAGCTCGGCTCGATCATCCTGCTCGGCGCCATGATCGGCGCGGTCGTGCTCGCGCGCCGGGCCGTCCGGCGCGGCTGGGAGAGGGAGTAGGCGATGGAGGAGATCGGGCTCATCCATTACCTCAGCGTCGCCGCGGCGCTCTTCGGCCTCGGGCTGTTCACCGTCATGACGCGGAAGAACGCGGTGGGCATCCTCCTCGGGGTCGAGCTCATCCTCAACGCCGCCGCGCTCAACTTCGTCGCGTTCGAGCACTTCGTCGCGGGCGGTGTGTCTGGCCAGGTGTTCACGGTCTTCATCATCGTCCTCGCGGCGAGCGAGGCGGCGATCGCGCTGGCCATCGTGCTCCAGGTCTACCGCAACCACCGCAGCATCATGGCCGACCAGCTGACATCCCTGAAGAACTGACGCGAGCGCGGTCATCCGTGCGGAAGCGCGCGAGGCGCGCGACGGGCGAGACGAGCATGGCGGCGCGGCGCCGGGGCCGGCGCGCACCGCGTCGCACGCCGCGCGTCGCGCGTCCGCTGTCCACATCGCTGCCGACGGCGCCCAGCGGAGGTGCTTGACGAGTGCGTGCTCCGCCCCTTCAGGTGGAGCTCAATCCCACCGACAAGCAGGAAAAACCTGACCTTGCTAAGCCCCTGCGGACGACTCACGTTCGAAGCATGCAGAACCTATCCAAGTCGGAGCTGGTGGGGTTCGTGGAGCTCGAGGTCGGCTCGCTTGCTGTGCAGGTGCCGATCCGCGCTGCAGAGGCGGCGACGGAGCTCCCCCTCGCATCATTCGAGGCCGAAGGGGACAACTGCGCCATCCTCGTGCGCGGCGACACGTCCTCCAAGGCGGTTGAGGTCGCGCTGCGAAACGCGGCGCAGGAGGCGGTCAAGCACCTCTCGAAGAAATTGCTCAACTAGCGCCAGACGCCTCGGCGCCGCTCTGGGCGCCTCGGACCACTTCCACCCGGAGACCGGGCTCACGGTAGGGGTAGGCTGCATGGCGGATCTGCGCGTCGGGAATGATGGTCCGCAATGGCGTCAGCGCACAGCAGAGCGGGCGACCTGAGGATGCGTGGGGGTCCAGGAGAGCCGAGAGCACGCCGACGTTCTGCAACCCTTCGGATGGCGGGAAAATCGGCTCGAAGCACCACATCTTCAATCGGTCACGATGGCATTCCCCTGACGCCGCGAGTCGCTCCGTTCGTGGTTTCAGGGGTTCGCTGGGGCGGGCGGGATCCGGTAGAGATAGATGTGGTGGTTGATCTCCACGTCCGGCTCGCGTCCGCGGATCACCGTGTAGCATTTCTTTGGCGCGGTCTTGAGCGTTAGGGCGTGCAGCGCGACCCATGTGCCGGGTTTGGGCACCGTCTCGCAGCCGAAGCGCTTGTACGGAACGCGGAAGTACTCCCACTCGAGGCGGCGCGTGTCGCTCTGGTAGTTGTAATAGAGCGGCTGGATGTCGTGCTCCTTGGCGTACTTCGCCAGCGCGGCGCGATCCTGCCCCCAGTCCTCGCCGTAGATGCTGATCTTGTAGCCACCGAGCGCGCCGCCGACGAACAGGTTGAAGTAACCGAGGAAGTGCGGTGCGGCGAGGAGCGCGCTCAGCGCAGTGCTCCCCACGAGGCCCGCGAGCGCGAGCTGGGCAGGACGGCGCGAGGAGGTGAGCGCCCAGAGCCTGTCGAAGGCGCGCGCCGCGAGCACGGCGAGGAGCGGCATGATCGGCATGGCGTGCCGGACGCCCATGCTGAGGTTGGCCCGCATGAACGAGGCGAGGAGCAGCAGTGCCGTCGCCCCGGTGGCGATCACCTCGACGGAGACGGAGCGGAGCGAGAGGGAACGGGCGTGCCGCAGCGCGAGCGCCGTCCCGGCGAGCAGCAGGAGCAACGTGGCGGGCGGGTTCTTGATGAGGAGCATCACCGGGAAATAGGCCCAGCTACCCATCCGGACGACCTCGCCGAGGAAGTACGACGTGAACCCGCCGGCGTTGAGCGCGGTCACGGACGCCATGCCGAAGAGATACGTGTACGGGAGCGGAATCCGCAGGTCCGCAGGCAGGAACCGCACGAGCGAGTGCCTCTCCATCAGATGCTGCTTGTACCGCTGCGAGACCTGATATTGCGGCTCGATGGCAGCGAGGATGTCCCGCACCGACATGCCCGTATCGTCGAACTTGTAAATGGCGTTGATGACAAGGAGCAATCCCACGCCCGCCACGAGGGCGTGGAGGCCGAGCTCTCTGAAGCGGCGGGCGGCGGGCTTCCCCTCGAACCGGCCGCGGCCGGTCGCGGCCAGGAGGACCCCGATCGCGCCCAGGATCGGCACGAGGAGCAGGCCGCTGTACTTGGTGACGGCGGCCGCCCCGATGGCGAGCGTCATGGTCACGAGCGACCACCTGCCGGCTCGCCCGCTCGCATACCGGGCGAACTCGCCCACGGCGAGCATCGTCGCCAGCCCCGCCGGGAGATCGGTGGTGACGTACCGGCCCTGGGCGATGATCGTCGGGTTGAACGCGACGAGGACCAGCGCGGCCAGCGCGGCCCGCTCGCCCCAGAACCAGCGGCTCCAGAGCCACACGTAGGCGGCGAGGGCCACGGCCATCAGCATGATCATGAGCCGGGCCCGGAAGAGCTGCTCGCGCGCCCGCGCGTAGTCCTGCTTGATGTAGTCGAGGGCGACGCGCCCGGTGTTCGCGTCCTTCCAGTGCCGGAACGACGTGACGTCCGCGTTGCCCTTCATGAGCGCGAGGGGGATGGCGGTGATCGCGTTCCCGAGCGGCGGGTGGGCGTAGTTGAGCCGCATGTCCGAGGTCTGCCACCAGGCGATCCCGCGTATCGTGTGCGCCCACTCGTCCTCGGTGGGCGAGTCGTCGCGGTGGCCCCACTGCAGCAGGCCGAACATCGCGATCAGGATGGCGAACGGCGCGAGGCGGGCAGTCCAGCGCACGGCTTTGCGGCGGGAGGCGGCGGGATCAGCGGGCGTCGCGGCGTCTTGCCCAGTCATGGCGCGCACCCGTATCACGAAGCTATCGAGGCGTGGCCGCCAGAACCGTGCGGCTGGTGCCGCGTAGCAACGCGTCGCCCAGGCTCGTCCCTGGTTGCGCGGGAGGTCTTGTCGAGACGCTCGGCCCGCACGCCTCCACGTGGAAGCCGGAAGGCAGCGCGTCGCGGAAGCTCCTCACGGTGTATCGGCGGAAATGCTGGAGCGCCCGGTCGTGATCGCTGAACAGCCACGGATAGGCGGGCGCCGTGGCGACGAAGAGCCCGCCGGGCTCTTCACTCTGCCTGCGGGGCCGGTTCTTCCTGGGGAGGCGACGCGGCCGGAGGCGGCGACTCCGCTGGTGACGTCCGCTCTTCGTCGGACGGCTCCGGGGGCGGCGTCGGGATCTCGATCGTCAGGTCGTCCACCTTGGCCGGCTCTTTCCGCGGCTTCTTCGGCGGCGGCGGCGGGCGCCGCTTCCGCGGCGGCGCCGTCGCGGTGGCGCTGGCCGAAGGCTGCGCCGTCGGGGCCGCCGACGCGGCGGGCGCCGTGGCGCTGGGCTGGGGCGCCGGCTCCTGCGGCGGCGCGGGCTCCGTCGCGACGGCGGGCGGCGGGGTCTCGCTCTCGGCTGCCGGCGTGCTCTGCGGCAGGCGCTGCGAGCGGAGGACCTGCCACGCGACGACGCCCGCGACAGCGACCAGCACGATCGCTGTCCAGCGAACGCGCCGGCGCCGGTGTGAGCCAGGGTCGAACTCCGGAAGCTCCCCCTCATGCGCCAGCCCGCTCACGCTGGAGGCCTTCATCCAGTGTTCCGGCGTCTGGCCGGAGGGCACGGCGCGATCCGGCGGGGCAGCGGCAGGCGCGACCGGCTGCTCGAGCGAGCGCGGCGCGCGCAGCGATGCGGGGGGCGCGGACGCCACGGCCGCGGCTTCCCCGACGGCGGCTCGCCCGGCGCCGTCGCGGGGCTGCTCCGGCAGCTCGTGGCTCGGCGGCGCCTCGCGCTCGTGCGCCGTTGGGTGGGCCTCCTGCGGCGAGAGCGCGCGCGGCGTCTGCGCGGCGAGCGGCGGCTCGGCCGGCGCGCTCGGCGCGAGGGGCACGCCGCTCTCGTGCGCCGGCATCGCAGGCTCGGCCGGCGCGCTCGGCGCGAGGGGCACGCCGCTCTCGTGCGCCGGCATCGCCGGCTCGGCCGGCGCGTGGGCTGCTGCGGGTTCGGCCGACGCGTGGGCTGCGGGCTCGGCCGACGCGTGGGCTGCGGGCTCGGCCGTTGCCTGGGGGGCGGGCTCTCCGGAGGCGGGCGTCGCGTCGGCTCGTGGACCGAGCGCCGCGGCTACGGCCGGCGCCATCCAGGGTTCGTCCACGTCGGTGTCGATCGGGTCTTCTTCGAACTCCTCGATGTCGACGTCGACGAGCGAGGGCGCGCTGTCGGCTGCCTCCCGGGGCGTCTCGCTGCGCGCCAGCGCCGGCGGCGAGCCTGAAGGGGCCTCGACGCCGTCCGCCACCGCGGGCGACGTGTTGCTCGGCGGCGCGGAGAGCGGCGTGCCCGTGGAGCGTGGCGTGCCTGTGGAGAGCGGCGGCCTCTGCGACGCGCTGTCGCTGCGCGGCGGCGCCGGAGGTCGATCGCCGCGCCGAGGCGACAGCGGCGAGCGCTCGCTGAGCGGCGGCCGCTCGCCGCGGTGGGACGAGGCCGGCGGCTGCTCGCTCACCTGAGCCAGAGGCGACGCCTGCGGCCGCTCGGTGGCCCGCGGCGGCGCCGGAGGCGGCCGCTCGGTGAGCCGCGGCGGCGCCGGAGCAGGCCGCTCGGTGAGCCGCGGCGGCGCCGGAGGCGGCCGCTCACCGGGCCGAGCCGACAGCGGCGAGCGCTCGCTGAGCGGAGGCCGTTCGGTGAGCCGCGGCGGCGTCGGAGGTCGCTCGCTGGGTCGCGCGGGGACCCGCGCGCTCGGTCTGACCGACAGCGGAGCAGCCGCCGTGTCGGTGGCGTGCTCGCTCGGCCGTCGCTCGAACGCTCGCGTCGAGGCGGCGCCTGCAGGGTCGGCCATCCGGGGAAGCGGCGGCGCCTTGGGGATCGTCGAGCCCGTCGCCGGCCGCGGCGGGGCCGCCGGAGGGCGCGTCGGCGAGGCGCGGGGCGGCATCGGCGGCGGCCGCGGCGAGCTCGGGCTGCTCGCCGTCTCGGCCGACAGCTCGGCGATGCGGGCGAGCGACTCCGCGAGATCGCGCGCGCTGCTGAAGCGCCGTCCCGGCTCGCGGTCGCACGCGCGCGCGAACCACGCGTCGAAGCTCGGCGGCAGCTCCGGGTTCACCCTCGAGGGGACCGGGATCTCGCCGAGCGAGATCTTGATCAGCAGGTCGCCGACCCCCTCGCTGTCGAACGGGAGCTCGCCCGTCACGCACTGGTAGACGATCACGCCGAGCGCCCAGAGGTCGGCGCGGTGGTCGACCTCCCGGAGCCCCTTCACCTGCTCCGGGCTCATGTAGTGCGGCGTGCCCATGAGCGTGCCGACCGTGGTGCGCTGGGCGGCCCGCTTCCCGTGCCCCACCTTGGCGATGCCGAAGTCGAGGATCTTGACGACCTCGTCGTCCTCGTTCGCGCAGAGGTAGAAATTCTCCGGCTTGAGGTCGCGGTGCACGATGCCGGCCCCGTGCGCGCGGGTGAGCGCGCGCGCGACCTGCGTCACGATCTTCGATGTCTCCTGGAGCGAGAGGCGGCGCCGGCTCGCGAGCCGATCGAAGAGGTCCTCGCCCTCGAGCAGCTCCATCACGATGAACGGCTGCTCCCCCTCGATGCCGTGATCGAGGATCTGCACGACGTGCGTGCTGCGCAGCTGGGCTGCAGCCGTCGCCTCGCGGCGGAACCGCTCGCGCGCGTCCTCCTGCTTCGCGAGCTCGGGATCGATGAGCTTGACGGCGACCTGGGTGCCGAGCGCCAGGTGCTCAGCGACCCACACCGAGGCTTGCGCGCCCTGCCCCACGGGTCGGATGAGGCGGTAGCGCTCGCTCAGCACCTGACCTGCTGCGGTAGACACGACGGCAAAAGCCTACGTCGAGGGGAACATCCGTGTCGAGTTCCTGCGTGCCACCTCAGATCCCCTGACGAACGGTTTCCTTCATCAGCTCGCGCCATTCGTCGCGGGTGAGCTCCGGATAAATGTAGTCGCCCTCGAAATTTGTATGGTGCAGGAGCAGCCGGGCGACATTGACGATGCTCCTTGCGACGTCGGCCTGCGCGACGCTCGCCAGCGCCTCGGTCGCCTCGCGCACGGCGGCGTGCTGCTTCAGCGCGACCTGGACCTCCTCGGTGAGCCCGCGGGCCTGGAAATGGGGGAAGATCGAGGCCTCTTCGTAGCGCATGTGCCGCTCCATCGGACCGCGGAGGAACGCGAGCAGGCTCCCGCGCTCGGCGCTCGCCTCGTCCGCGGAGCGCTGCGCCATCGCCATCAGCTTCCTCGCCATCTCGCGGGCGAGCTCCTCCTCCTGGAAGAGCTCGCTCACCATCCGGTCCAGCTCCATGATGTGCGGGCCGTGTAATCCAGATCCCGGGGGAGGTCGAGCGCGACGCGGCGGGACCTCGCGCGCGGGGCCGGTCGGCTCAGTCCTGCGCCTCGGCGCGGGCGCGGACGATCGAGGCGAGCCTGCCGACGACGCCGTTGGCGACCATCGTGAGCACCTGCTTCTCCAGCGCCTGTCGCTCGGATGGCCTGCCGCCGAACGAGATGCGCGAGCGGGCGGTGGGGCCGCCGACGACGCGGCCGACGATGGTGCAGCTCACGCGGTGGACGTCGCCCCGCGTGGTCGAGGTGAACTCGACGACGCGCGCGCTCAGCACGACCGAGCGCGCCTTGCCGAAGTCCGCCTTCTTCGCGGCGCTGGAGAGCATGCCGCGCAGCGAGCGCGCCCGCCGGGCCTGGCCTTCGCCCACGGTCACGTCGACGCTCTTCCACTCGACCTTCGTGTCGCGGGCGAAGGTCGACGCTGGCAAGACCGTGAGCGTGGTCAGGGCCATCACCGCCGAGAGCACCCATCGTGACGCACGGCGCATGCGAGCAGGCTAGTGGGCCGCGCGCTCGCCGGCCAAATTCGCGTACGGCTTCACGCCGGGGGGCGGCCGCTCCGCGCAACCCAGCGCGCCGATCGCCGCGCTCGCGCCGCGATCGGGCACGCGCTATGCCGTGGCCTGGAAGCGAGGATCGATGGAGCGGAGCTCGCCGGGGGAAGATCGACGCGATCGACGCGATCGACGAGGACGAGATCGACGCGAGGGGCGCGCGGCGCGCCGGGGCGGATGCATCGCGGCGCTGCTCGCGATCTCCGTCGTTCCCGCGGCGGGCAGCGCGCAGGCGCCGCGCCCGGGCGGCGCGAAGGTCGACCCGAGCGCCCCGGCGGCGGGCAGCGCGCCGGCGCGGCGCCCGAGCGGCGCGAAGGTCGACCCGAGCGCCCCGGCGGCGGGCAGCGCGCGCGCGACCGAGAAGCGCTCGCGCATCGCGCCCGCGCTGCGGTGGACCGCCGCGACGCCCGACGAGATGCTCGGCGCCGCGCTGGCCCGGGCGCGGCGGGGCGGCGAGGACGCGCTCGCCGGGCTCGTGATCGCGGCGGCCCTCTCCGATCGCGCGGCGCAGGGCCGCGCGCGGGAAGGCCTCGAGCAGATCGCGGCGTCGCCCTCGGCGCTCGCCGACGAGGCGCGCTGGCTCGCGGCCTCGCTCGCCCCCGCGCCTCCGGCGCCGACGTGGCCCGGCGCGCGCGCCGTCTCGTACGACGCGCCCCCGGACCCTTCGGGGCTCGTGAAGGCGTTCGCCATCCTCGGGCCGTTCCAGGACAACTCGGGCGGCGGGCTCGCGCGCCGCGAGGGGCCCGAGGCGGAAGGCCAGCGCTTCTCGGACATGAGCGCCCACTACGCCTGGGGCGTGTACGACGTCGCGTGGCGCCGGGTGCTGCCCGCCGCGGCGACCGCGCGCGGCGTGCCGCTCGACCTCTACATCCATCCCCGCGCCGAGAGCTGCACCTACCTCGCCTCGCGCGTGACCGTCCCCGCCGCGCTCGATCGCAAGCCGATCCTCGCCCACGTCGCCGCGACCGGCGCCGTCCGGCTCGCGTGGAACGGCGCCGACGTCGCCGCGAGCGACGCGGCCCACCAGCGGCTCGTGCTCGACCGCATCGCCGCGCGGATCGAGGCGCCCGCGGGTGATCACCTGCTCGCCCTCAAGGTGTGCACCGGGGCCGTCTCCGACGAGGGGCGCGTCCGCGTGCGCTTCACCGACGAGCAGCGCCGGCCGGTGGCGCTCGCGACCTCGTCGGACCTCACGAAGCTCGCGCTGCCCCCGGCCGCGTCCCCGGCCGTACGCTCGGCGACCGCCGTCGCGACGGCGCTCGACAGGGCGCTCGACGCGGGCGCGGCGCAGCCCCTGGATCAGACCCTCACGTCCGTCGTGGCGCGCACGCTCGGGGGCGCCGACGATCAGCGCTCGCCCCGCGCGCCCGGCCTGCTCGACCGCGTGACGCGGGCTCCGGGGATCTCCGCCGACGCGCTCGCCCTGGCGGGGTGGGTGTCCCCGTTCGGCGCGAACCGCAGCGGCTGGCTCGAGGCCGCGCGCGCCCGCGGCCTCGCCGAGAAGGACCGGGCCACCGCCGCCTTCGCGCAGCGCCGGCTCGTCGCGGCGCACCTCGCCTCGGACCGCGTCGACTGGGCGGCCGCCGCGCTGCGCGAGGACCCGCTGCGCTCGGCGCGCGACCCCGAGGCGCGCGTCCTCCGCGGGCTCGTCGAGAAGAAGCTCGGGACGTCGGGGTTCACGCGGGCCGGGCTCGAGGAGCTGCTCGCGGTCCTGCGCGAGCAGAAGGACCGGACGCCGGTCGTCGTCTGGCAGGAGATCGCGGCAGCGGCCCGGCTCGACCCGGCGCTCGAGCTGCAGGCCGCGCGCCGGCTCGCCGAGATCGCGCCCGAGTCGCGGGGCGCGCGCTACGTGCTCGCGTTCGAGCCCGAGGGCGGCGCCGCGCTGGAGCTCTCGGCCGCCGGCGCGCTCGCGCAGCAGACGTCGGCCGAGGACGTCATCCGCATCGGCCGCGCGCTCCACGACGCGGGCCGCGTCGCGTGGGCGCGCGAGGTGCTGTCGTACGCCGCGCAGGTCGCGCCGAACCAGCCCGCCGCGTTCCAGGCGCTCGCCGCGGTCCGGCAGGGCGACGCGAGCGCCGCGGCGGCCGCGCTCGCCCACGGCGCGCTCGCGCGGGCGCGCGATCTCGCGCCCGGCGATCCGTTCCTCAAGGCCGAGCTCGCGCTCCGCCTCGGCGAGGGCGCGGCCGGCGCGCCGGACCGGCGGCGCATGCGTGACGAGCAGCACCTCGTCGCGCCCGGCGTCTTCATCACGCGCGCGCGGCAGACCCCGGCGCGGAAGGGCGAGGTGGCCGACCGGCAGCTCCACTGGGTGCGCGTCGTGACGTACCACCCGGACAAGCGCGTCTCGCAGCTCATGCACTACGCGCGCGAGATCGTCATCGAGCCGCGCACCGATCAGGACCTCTACGAGCGCGACATCCCCGCCGAGGCGGAGGACACCGAGCTCCTGTTCGCGCGCGTGCACCGCAAGGACGGCACGGTCTCGCCGCCGGACGAGCAGGGCGCGGGCGGGCAGCGGCCGTTCGTGCGCTGGCCCAAACTCGAGACCGGCGACGTGGTGGAGGTCGCGGTGCGCGCGTGGACCCCGGGCCCCGTCGGTCGCCGGGGCGACGCGCCGTTCTATTTCATCGACTACGTCGGCTCGACCGACACGCGCCCGATCCTTTACAACGAGGTCGTCGTCGACTCGCCGAAGAACGATCCCCTGGCGATCGACGTGCTGAACGGCAAGGCGGAGCGGGTGCTCCGGTCCGAGAAGGACGGCCGCCAGGTGACGCGGTTCATCTGGGACGACCCGCCCGAGGTGCCCGAGGAGCCGCTCGCCCCGCACCTCGCCGAGGTGCTGCCGGTCGTCGTCGGCTCCACGTTCCACGGCTGGCACGACTTCCGGGAGTGGTACCGGGGCGCGATCGCCGGCTTCACCGAGCCCGACGATCAGGTCCGCCGGCTCGCCGCCGAGCTCACGAAGGGCAAGACCACGCGCGAGGACAAGCTGCGGGCGCTCTTCGACTTCGTGGCCGACGACATCCGCTACGTGAACTTCGTCTCGGGCGAGTGGTGGCTGCCGAACCGCCCGCAGGAGCTCCTGGCGCGGCGCCAGGGCGACTGCGACGACAAGGCGATGCTGCTCATCACGCTGCTCAAGTCGATCGGCGTCGAGGCGACGGAGGTGCTGGTGCAGACGCGGTACACGGGCCAGCCCTCGCTGCTCCGGAGCGAGGTGGCGGCGATCCCGGTGTTCGATCACGGCATCGCGTACCTCCCGGGCACAGGCGGCGCGCCGGGGCTGTGGCTCGACGCGACGAGCCCGCAGAGCCGGCTCGGGCCGCTGCCGGCGATGGATGCGCGCACGCTGGCGCTGTTCGTCGACGATGGGCCGCCGAAGATCGTGGAGACGCCGGCGAGCTCGCCGGCCGATCACGGCGTCGACGCCGCGTGGACCATCGCGCTGCTCCCCTCCGGCGCGGGCGAGCTCGTCGCGAAGGAGCGGCACATCGGCGACGCGGCCTTCGAGCTCCGGTCGAACCTGGCGGAGGCCGACGCGCGCGCGCAGTGGGTCGAGCAGTACCTCGCGTACGGCTGGTTCCCCACCGTCGACGTGAAGCCCAAGGTGGCGTTCCAGGCCGATCTCGCGCACGGGGCGGCGTCCCTCGAGTACGAGGCGCGCTCCGAGGGGCTCGCCCGCCGCGAGGGCGCGGAGCTCGCGGTGCCGCTCTCGGGCACGTCCACGATGACGTCGCAGCTCGCGCCGCTCGTGAAGCGCACGCTGCCCGTGGTCCTGCCGCCGAGCATCGCCCCGCGGCACCACAACCGGACGATCACGATCGTCGCCCCCGCGGGGTACGCGTTCGCCGAGCTCCCGCCGGGCGGCGATGAGGACGGCGGCGAGTTCGGCCGCGCGACGATCTCGTTCACGAAGGTGCCGGGCAAGAACGCGGTGGTGGTGAAGGAGCGGGTGATCATCGACCGCTCGACCCTCCCGGTGGCCCAGTACGCCGCCTGGCGCAGCTGGCTGCAGCGGGTCGACGGGCTCCTGCACCGGATGGTGAGGCTCGTGCCCGTCGCGCCGGCGGCCAAGCAGGCGCGCTGAGCGCCGGCGGCGCGGGGCGGCGCGCCGGCGGCGCGGGGCGGCGCGGGGCGGCGCGCCGCCGGCAAGCCATTTACTAAATAGTATTTACAAATCGACGAGGGCACGCACGACCGCCGGGCGAGGGCAGCCGCGCCCTCTCGGTTGGTACCGTTCTGGCTAGCTGTGTCCTCGACGCACGCGCGCACGCGCGCATGCTCACACGAGAAGATGCTGCCCAGGGGAGGGACTCGCCATGTCGCTCGAAGAGTACCGACGCCCGCGGATGATCGTTCTGAGCCCGCGCTCGACCGCTTACGACGCCGTGAGGGCGATGATGGACAACCACGTCGGCTCGGTCCTGGTCCACGATGGCCAGCGCCTCACCGGCATCGTGACCGATCGTGACATCGCGCTGGAGATCGTGGCAGGCGACCTCGACGCGCGCAGCACGATGCTGCGCGACATCATGTCGGACGAGATCGCGACGGTCGAGGTCGACGCATCGATCGACGACGCCGTGCGCACCATGCGCGAGCATGCGTGTCGCCGGGTGCCGGTGACCGAGCAAGGGCGACCCGTTGGCCTCGTGACCCTCGACGACCTGCTCGCCGACGGGGTCATCGACGCCGCGACCGCCGGCTCGATCGTCAGGGCGCAGCTCGAGGTGGCCGCCCGGTTCAAGCCGGAGGGCGCGACGCACCCCGAGGGGACCGCGCGCCCGGAGCGCTCGCACGGCCGCGTGCGGGCCCTCACCCGGCGCAAGGCGCGCGCGGACAGCGCCTATGGCCGTCTGCTCCACGCCGTCGAGCGCCACAGCGGCCTCCAGCAGCGCGACCGCGCCGAGCTCGCGCTCCAGATCGCCCTCGGCTGCCTCTGCCGCCGGGTGACGCCCCAGGAGGCGCGGCACCTCATCGCGCAGCTCCCCTCCAGGCTCCACCCGTCGCTCGAGCCGTTCCTCGACGGGCCCGACAAGCGCATCACGACCGCGACCATCGAGGCCGACGTCGCGCGCGAGCTCCGCATGGACCGCGAGGCCGCCGGCTTCGTGCTGCAGGCGATCTGCGAGGCGGTCGCGGACAGCGTGTCCGCCGGCGAGATCGAGGGGTTCCGCGGTCAGCTCCCGCTCGACATGAAGGACCTGTTCCCGCCGACCCCCCTGCGCCGGGCCGTCTGAGCCGCGTCCGGCCGCCCGATACGAGGCCGCGCCGCCTACGCCTGCGGCCAGACCACGCCGCGCGCGCGCAGATCGGCGACGGTGTCCGCGAGCGTCTCGAGCGGGTCGCGGGGCGTCCAGCCGAGCTCGCGCCGCGCCTTCGTCGCGTCGAGGTACCAGAAGTGCTGGCCCATCGCGGCCGACACCGGGTCGACCGGCAGATCGAACGGCAGCCGCTTCCGCGCCCGCTCGATGAGGTGCGCGCCCGCCTTGGCGAGCGCGATGCTCCGCGGCAGCCGCAGGGCAGGGGCCGGGACGCCCGAGATGCGCGAGAGGCGGCGGAAGAAGACGTCCAGGCTCATGTTGGCGGCGCCGAGCAGGTAGCGCTCGCCCGGGCGGCCCCTCTCCATCGCCAGCGCCATGCCCTGCGCCGCGTCGCGGGCGTCGACGAAGGAGAGGCCGCCCGCGGGGGTGAAGGGGAGCCGGCGCTCGAGGAAGCTCACGACGTCCCCCGTCGACGCGCCGTGGACGTCGCCCGGACCGAGCAGGATGCTCGGGTTGACGGCGACGACCTCGAACCCGGGCCCGTTGCGATCGAAGGCCGCGCGCTCGGCGTACAGCTTCGAGCGGTAGTAGGGCCAGCCGGCGATGAGCTCGATCGGCGGCTCGGCCGTCTCGTCGCGGACGTCGTTCGGATCCGTGCTCACCGCGACGACGCCGCTCGTGCTCGCGATCACCGCGCGCCTCACCCCCGCGTCGCGGCAGGCGTCGAGGGTGATCTTGGTCCCCTCGACGTGGGTCCGGTAGAGCACCTCGGCGTCCTCGCGGCGCCGCGAGACGCGCCCGGCGCAGTGGAAGAGCCCCTCGCAGCCCTCGGCGGCGCCGCGGACCGACGCCGCGTCGAGGATGTCTCCGCGGCGGAGCGACACGCCTTGCTCGGCGAGCGCGGGCGCCTCCGCCCGGCAGAGCGCCACGACGTCGTGGCCCGCCCCGCGCAGCGCCGAGACGAGGTGCGAGCCCAGGAAACCGGTCGCGCCGGTGACGAGATAGCGGCTCATGCGAGGTCGAAAACCTTCTGGAAGGTCTGGAGGAGGGAGATGTCGTTCGATTTCACGAGGCCCGTCATGAACTCCATCGGGCTCGGTGTGTAGGCCTCGCGGACGATCTTGGTGAAGATCTCCGGCGTTGTTTTGAGGACGCAGTCGGCCTGCTGGCTCGGCTTGCCGATCCGCGCCTCGCAGCTGGCCGGATCGATCCGCAGCGTCCACTTCGCCTCCTCCTCCGCCCCGAGCGTGACGTAGTAGGTGAGCGGCTGGGTGACCCGCCCGGCCACGTACTTCGCCTCGAGCTCGCGGAACAGGACCGTGAGCGGGTGCTCCTTCGTTGTGGCGGCCTGATCGATGCTCTCGACCCGGCGCAGGTCGAGCGCGCCGCCGTCCCTGAGCTTGATCACGGCGAGCTGCGTGAGCTCCGCGACCCTGCGGCAGGCCACCGCGTACTTCATCCCGGCGGTGAGCCGCCGGAGGTCGCCGATCTCGAGCGGCGGCCCGATGCGCGCGACGAGGTCGCGGCGGATCGGGACGCTGCGCCCCTTGGGGAGCGCCTCGAAGGTGCCGCCCAGGTAGAGGGGCAGGATGTCGACGTTGTGCGTGAGCGCGAGGTGCCCGATCGCCGGCTTGAACTCCAGGATGCTGCCGTCGGGGCTGCGCGTGCCCTCGGGGAAGAGCAGCACGGTCCGCCCGCGGTCGAGGATCTCGCCGGTCTGGCGCAGCGCCGTGCGGAGGCCGCCCTTGCGGTCGAAGGGCGCCAGGTTCGTGAGGTTCTCGAAGTAGGCGCGCCGCCAGCGGTTGCCCTCGAAGAAGTAGTCCTGGGCGGCGAGCGAGACGATGCCGTCGCCGTAGCTGCCCAGCGCGAACTTCACGAGCCCCATGTCGAGGTGGCTCGCGTGGTTCGAGATGACGATCGTGTTGCGGTTGTGCGGGATGAACGCGCGCCCGTAGACCTTCGGGCGCATGAGGTTCCCGTAGAAGCCGGACTGGACCTTGTTCATCCAGTGCTTGGCGAAGTCGGCCACGGGGCGGGGGATGTGGAGGGGCTCCTCGCCCGGCTTGTGCGCGTTCGGCTCCGCGATCGCGGCGCCGGCGGCGTCGTGCGCGAGCGCCCCCGCGCCCGCCTCGGACGCCGTGGCGGCCTCGGCGGCGAGGTGCGCGACGATCGCCTTCACCTCGGAGCGCTTCACCTGGCCGGACGCGGTGCGCGGCAGCTCGGCGTCGTGGAGGTGCAGGGCCATGGGGTGGCACGGCTTGGGCAGCGCCTGGATCGCCGTGCGGAGCGCATCGAGCGCGCGCTCGTGCTGCGCTGCCCACGCGAGCGCCTCGTCGCCGCCTCCGTCCTTCGCGCTCGGCGCTGCGGGGACGGCGAGGCAGGCGACCTGCTCGCCGCCGCGGCCGTTGTCGATCCCGACGATCGCGAGCTCCTTGACGTGCTTGACCTTGCCGAGCAGGCGCTCGACGTCGGCCGGGTACACGTTCTCGCCCTTCGCCGCGGTGATGACCTCGCTCTGCCGGCCGACGAGGACGAGCCGCCCTTGCTTGTCGAGCTTGCCGAGATCGCCCGTGTGCAGCCACCCGTCCGCGTCGAGCGCGGTCTGGGTCGCGCCGGGGTCGTCGGCGTAGCCCTTCATGACGTTGGGGCCGCGCGCGAGCACCTCGCCGACGCCGTTCGCGTCCGGGTCCGCGATCTTGATCTGCACGCCGGGGATCGGCTTGCCCACGTTCCCAGGGCTCACCGTCGGCGACGGCTTGGCGACGGTCAGGAGCGGCGCCGCCTCGGTCAGGCCGTAGCCCTCGGCGAGCGGCAGGCCGAGCCCCTTGAACACGGCGGCCGTGTCCCTGGGGAGCGCCGCGCCGCCGGAGATGAGGAACCGGACGTTGCCGCCGAGCGCCTCGTGGACGTTGCCGAAGAAGAGCCGCCCCATGTTCAGCCCGAAGCGCTTGCCGAGCATGCGGTTCAGCTCCATGGCCCAGCTGAACGCGGCGGCCGCGGCGGGCCCCTGCTCCTTCGCCCGGGCGACGATCTGGCGCTCCAGCATCTGCCAGAGCGCCGGCACGCCGACCATCGCCGTGATGCGGGCCCTCTTCAGCCCGTCGCTCACCCCGTCGGCCGAGACCTCGTCGAGGTAGATGATCCGCGCGCCCTGCGACAGCGGCAGGAGCAGGCCGCAGGTGACCTCGAAGGTCTGGTGGAGCGGCAGCACGCTGAGCACGCGGTCGCTCGCCTTGAGCGGGAACAGCGGGGCGAGGGAGGCGAGGAGCGCCGTGAAGTTGCCGTGCGTGAGCAGCACGCCCTTCGGCTCCCCGGTCGTGCCGCTCGTGTAGACCATGCTCGCGACGTCCTCGCTGCCCACGCGCACGTCCGGGGGCGCGAGCCCCTCGCCGGACGCCGGTCCCAGGCCGGCCACGCGGCCCTCAGCGAAGCCGACGAGGTCGAAGGCGTACAGGTTCGGCAGCGCCGCGCGCACCTCGGCGCCGAGCTTCTCCTCGACGTCGCTGTCCCAGAGGACGACCTTCGCCGTCGACGAGCGGACGATGGCCGCGAACGCGCCCGCGTCGAGCCCCGGGTCGAGCGGGACGGCGACGGCGCCTGCGCGGAGGATGCCGAAGAAGGCGACGGGCCACGACGGCTGGTTCGCGCCGGAGAGCGCCACGCGATCGCCGCGGCGGACGCCGAGCGCGGCGAGGCGCGCGGCCGTCTGGCAGGCCGCGTCGCGGAGCTCGCGGTAGCTCGTGCGCGAGAGCCCGTCCTGCTCGATCCGCTGCAGGGAGAGCGCATGATCGAAGCGCTCGGCGACCTCGTCGAGCAGGTCGACCAGGCTGTCGTAGGGCCGGAGCGCCTTGATCTCCCGGCGGAGCATGTTCTCCATGAGCGGGAAGGCCCACTTCTCCAGGCCGGGCAGGTGGACGTTCCAGATGTAGTCGCGCCAGTCGATCTTCTCGGGCGCCCAGACGAAGCGCGCCCGCTCCTCGGGCGGCATGCGGGCCATCGCCGCGCGCGTGTTGGCGCAGGAGTAGACCCAGTCCGCCTCCGCGACGAACGGCATGAAGACCTCGAGGAGGGTCGCCGTCTTCTGCTCGGTCCTGGCGGCGTTCTCCAGCGCGGCGGCGGCCGGCTTGAGGAGGGCGGCGGCGGGGCCGACGCCCGCCGTCTTGAGCAGGCTCCCCAGGCCGCGGAGCGCGCCCTCGATGGCGCGCGCGCCGTGCGCGTTGTACTGCTGCCGGCTCAGCCCGCGCGGCTCGAAGCGGGAGGACACGATGTCGAAGAGTGAGGTCTTCTTCCCCTCGAAGACCTGCCGCCGCTTGTAGAGCCCGGCGAGCTCCAGGTAGCGGTCCACGCGGCAGCCGTTCGTGTCGGTCGTCCCGTACTGGTACACGGCGGCCGCGCGGCCCTCGATGAGCTCGCAGAGCGAGGCGATCATGCCGCTCGCGGTCATGTCGACCGGGATGAGGTCGAGCCGCACGTCGTGGTCGCCGGGGAACTGCACCTGCCCCTTCGAGGCGAGGTAGAGGTAGGGCGCCGAGGTGTTGATCCCCTCGTTCCAGCCGCAGAACGGGAACTCGACGGCGGTCTCGACGACGGCGGGGCGGACGATGGTGAAGGGGAGCCCGGAGCTCGCGAGGACCTGCTCGCCGATGCTCTTCGTGTAGGTGTAGATGTTGGTCCACCCCCAGAAGAGCGCGCGCTCCTTGCCGGCCTCGACGAGCCGGTCCTTGATGAACTTGCGCTTCACCCTGGCGAGCTCGTTGTCGAGCGCGCTGCCGCGGCCCGGCTCGCCGCGCGCGGCCAGGTTGGCCTTGGCCTCGTCGAGGAAGGCGCTCTGCCGGAAGGCGTCCTCGCAACGCTGGCGCGCCTGCTTCACGAGGTCGAGGCACTCGCTGATCTCGCGCTGCGGGTCCCAGTGCGATCGATCGAGCGTGCGCTTCGGACAGGCGGCGCCGAACCACGTCTCGCCTGCGGCGCGGGGGAACGGGATCTCGGCCGGGTGGTTCTCCTCGATGAGCCCGGAGCGGTACCCTGCGACGAAGCAGGTGCTCGTGTGCATCACCTTGGCCCCGAGGGTCCGCGCGAGCTCGACGATGTTGCTGATGCCGAACGCGTTGACCTCGAGCGCCTCGTCGAGCGGGGGGTTGAAGTCGACGACCCCGGCCACGTTCACGACCGCGGCGATCTTGCCCGTGAGCTCCCCGACGCGGGCGTCGAGCCCGAGCAGCGGCAGGCCGACGTTGCCGTTCATCGGGGTGATCTTCTGCCGCAGGTACGCCTCGAAGGCGGGCCCCGGGTGCTGCTCGCGGATCGGGTCGAACACCGGCGAGGTCGCGATCTGCGACCAGAAGCGCTCTTCCGGCGACTGGTTCTCCTTCGATCGGACGAGCAGGTAGATGTGGTCGATCTCCGGGAACCTGGCGAGCAGCATGGCCAGCCAGACCTTGCCGAGGAACCCGGTGCCTCCGACCACCACGAGCCGCTTGCCGGCGAACACCTGAGACGGCACCAGCGGCGGGACCACCGCGGTTTCCTCGCCCTTGGCTCCACCCGGCGACCCCGGCTCCGCCCCTCGGGCGCCGGCTCCGTTCGTAACACCCATATGGCTCATCGAGACTCCAGGAAGGCCGCTCAATTCGCGCCTGGGCCGGAACGCGTCAAGGGTGAGGTGCCGCGAACCGGGGTTCGCGCCCTCCGGGCACGGGGTTTGCTCGCACGTTTGCTCGCAGAATTGGGGTCGTTGCGGAGGATCGGACGACGTGCTCCGGCGATCGCATTCGCGCGTGGCCGGCGGAAGCCGTGGCAGATCGGGCGTGTTCGGCGGAATGTCTTGCCGTCGCGGGGGACGCGACCCAAGCAGTGCGGCCGATGATCTTCGGGGCGCATGAGTCCGTGGCCGGCGGCCTTTACCGCGCGATCGCGCTGGCGGGGGAGGACCGCTGCGAGGCGCTGCAAATCTTCACCAAGGTCTCGGGCCAGTGGCGGGAGCCCGCGCTGAGCGCGGATCAGATCGCCGCGTTTCGCGCCGCACGCGCGGCGTGGGCCGGCGCGGGCCCCACGCTCGCCCACGCGAGCTACCTCATCAACCTGTGCGCCGACGACGCCTCGATCCTGGAGCGCTCGCGGGAAGCGCTGTTCCAGGAGCTCGCGCGGTGCGACGCGCTCGGGATCGACTTCGTGGTGTTCCACCCGGGCGCGCACCGCGGCCTCGGCGAGGAGGCCGGCCTCGACCGCATCGGCGAGAGCCTCGCGATCGTGCTCTCGCGGGGGAAGGGGCTCCGCGCGCAGCTGTGCATCGAGAACATGGCCGGGCAAGGGTCGACGCTCGGCGACCGCATCGATCAGATCGCCGCGATGATCGAGCGCGCCGGGCCGGAGGGGGCGCGGCTCGGGGTCTGCATCGACACGCAGCACGCCTTCGCGGCGGGGCACGATCTCCGGAGCGAGGCCGGCTACGAGCGGTTCTTCGGCGACTTCGACCGGCTGCTCGGCATGGATCGGCTGCGGTGCATGCACGTGAACGACTCGAAGGCGGCGCTCGGGCAGCGGGTCGATCGGCACGAGCGCATCGGCGACGGGGAGATGGGGCTCGTGCCGTTCTGGCGCCTCGCGAACGACGCGCGGCTCGCGCGCGTGCCGGCGGTTGTCGAGCTGCCGCCGCTCTCCAGGGAGCGACGCGGCTACACGGAGGAGATCGCGCGGCTGCGCGGCCTCAGGGGCGCGCCGGAGCCGGCGGGGGCGTCGCCGCTCCCCGTCGATGCCCGGCCGCCGAGGAAGGGAAAGCCGCGCACCTCGCGAGGCTGACGCCCGCGCGAGAGCGGAGCGCCTCGGGGCGATCGTGGCCCTGCGGCATGGCTCGTATGCGCCGCGCTGCTCGGCGCGCTCACCTCGCCCGGTGCGGCACCCGTACGCCCTTCTCGTCTGCAACGCGGATCGCCGTCTCGTATCCCGCGTCGGCGTGCCGGATGATCCCCATCCCCGGATCGACGGTGAGCACGCGCTCGAGCCTCCGCCGGGCGGCTTCGGTGCCGTCGGCGACGATCACCATCCCGGCGTGCAGCGAGTTGCCGATCCCGACGCCGCCGCCGTGGTGGAAGCTGACCCACGACGCGCCGCCGGCCGTGTTCGCGAGCGCGTTGAGGATCGCCCAGTCGGCGATCGCGTCCGAGCCGTCCTTCATCGCCTCGGTCTCGCGGAACGGGGACGCGACCGACCCGCAGTCGAGGTGGTCGCGCCCGATCACGAGCGGCGCCTTCACCCGGCCGGTGCGCACGAGCTCGTTGAACGCGAGCCCGACCTTCGCGCGGTCGCCGTAGCCGAGCCAGCAGATCCGGGACGGGAGCCCCTGGAACGCGATCTTCTGCTCGGCGAGCTCGATCCAGCGCCGGAGGTCGGGATCGCCCGGGACCGCCTCGAGCACCGCGCGGTCGGTGGCGAGGATGTCCTCGGGATCGCCCGACAGCGCGACCCACCGGAACGGGCCCTTGCCCTGGCAGAACAGCTCGCGCACGTACGCCGGCACGAAGCCGGGGATCGCGAACGCGTCCTGGCAGCCCGCCTCCATCGCGCAGGTCCGGATGTTGTTGCCGTAGTCGAAGACCTCGGCCCCGCGCTGCTGCATCGCGAGCATCGCCTCGACCTCGATCCGCATCCCCGCCTTCGCGCGCGCGACGTACGCCGAGGGGTCGCGGGCGCGCAGCTCCGCCGCCTGCTCCAGCGTGAGCCCCGGCGGGACGTAGCCGACGAGCGGATCGTGCGCCGCGGTCTGCTCGGTGACGAGGTCCGGCGTGACGCCGCGGCGGACGAGCTCCGGATAGACGTCGGCGGCGTTGCCGCAGAGGGCGATCGAGCGCGGCGTCCCGCGCCGGACGCTCTCGAGGACGGCCTCGAGGGCGCGATCGATGTCGTCGATGCGCTCGTCGACGTAGCGGGTGCGGAGCCGCTTCTCGATGCGCGCCGGGTCGATCTCGACGCCGAGGCAGGCGATGCCCGCCATGGTCGCGGCGAGCGGCTGCGCGCCGCCCATGCCGCCGAGCCCCGCGGTGAGCACCCAGCGGCCGCCGCCCGGGGCGCGCGCCGCGTGCGCCTTGCGCGCGGCGACGAACGTCTCGTAGGTGCCCTGCACGATGCCCTGCGAGCCGATGTAGATCCAGGAGCCCGCGGTCATCTGCCCGTACATGGTCAGGCCGAGCGCCTCGAGCCGCCGGAACTCGTCCCACGTCGCCCACCGGCCCACGAGGTTCGAGTTCGCGAGGAGCACGCGGGGCGCGTCCGGGTGCGTGCGGAAGCGGCCCACCGCCTTGCCCGACTGCACGAGGAGCGTCTCGTCGTCCTCGAGCTCCCGGAGCTCGCGGACGATCACGTCGAACGCCTCCCACGATCGCGCGGCCTTCCCGGTGCCGCCGTAGACCACGAGGTCGTCTGGCCGCTCCGCGACCTCCGGATCCAGGTTGTTGTGGATCATCCGGAGCGCCGCCTCCTGGATCCACCCCTTGCAGCTCCGCTCGCTCCCGCGCGGCGCGCGCACCCTCCGGGCCCCTTGCGCTCCCGTCGTCATGCTGTCGTGTACTCCAGCCGGCGCGGCTCGACCAGGCGGCGCGGCGTCCGTCGCGGCGCGCGACGCTCTGCGCCGACGCGTGACGTAAGCGTGCTCTGCGCGCCCGACGTCTCTCCAGGACAGCCGGCTTCGTCCGAACCGGAGTATGCTCGCCCGCGGCGCGAGCAGCGCCCGACCCCGGGAGAATCCATGATCTCGACGATCCGTTCGGCCCTCGCGCGTTGTCCGGTCCGGGCCCTTCCGCTCGCAGCCCTGGCGCTCTCCTTCGCGGCGACGGGGTGCGACAAGGTCGGGTGCTTCGAGTGGACCGAGCTCGAGGGGGAGTGCCCCGCTCAGGAGGAAGCGCTCGACTACTTCGGCGGCTCCAGCTGCGGCGGCGAGGTCCAGTCGGTCGACAGCGAGCCCGACTTCGACGGCGACTACTGCTGTTACGACATCACCAAGCGAGCCGACGGCAAGTACCCCACCTGTGCGTTCTAGGGCTCGTCCAGCGCGTTCCTGTCGAGCTCCTCGAGCGCGGCGAGATCCCGCGCTGCCAGCTCCTCCACGCCGCCGGCAGCCTCGCGCGGGTAGGCCAGCGCGATCTCGCCGTCGTGCAGGTAGAGGTGCTGGCCGTCGATGCACCCGTGCGCGCCTCCCGCCGCGTGGAGCGCCGCGATGGCCTCGCCGAGGCGCGCCCGCTGGCCCCTGGTCAGGGCGCGGCCCTCGTCGGCGAGCGCGCGGCCCTGGGGCGGCGCCACCCAGACCTCGCCGGCGGCGAGGTCGACCCGCAGGACGGACGGCAGGGCCGGGTGGCCGGCGCGCGCGAACGCCCGGGCCCGGGCGAGGGTCGCGTCGTCGAGCTGCAGCACGAGCACGTCGCGATCGAGCCAGGCGTCGCGCCATCGCCCCTCCGTGTCCCGGCCGTCGCCGACCTCGAGCGTCGCCGCGAGCCGCGTCGTCGTGGGGGGCGGCGCCTCGCTCGACCGAGGCCGGGCGCTCGCGCGCGACCGCCGCGGCCGCGGGCTCTCCGGCCAGGGGAGCGCGGTGATCGCGCGCCGCGCCTCGAACGCGTCGGCCGGGCGCGCGGCGGGGTCCTCCGCGAGCAGCGCCGCCACGATGGCGTCGTGGGCCGCCGTGAGATCCGGGTGGACCTCGCTCGGCGCCGGATCGAGGTGCCCGCCCACGGCGGGCGCGGGCGGCTCTCCGGTGAGCAGCTCGGCGAGCACCGCGCCGGCGCCGTACAGATCGCTCGCCAGCGTCGCCGGCCGCCCCATCCGCTGCTCAGGCGACATGTACGCGAACGTCCCGATCGCGCCCGCCGTCGCGGTCGTCGAGAGATCGCCGAGGTGCGCCGCCCCGAAGTCCGCGAGGTGCGCCGTCCCGATCTCGTCGAAGAGCACGTTGCTCGGCTTCACGTCGCGGTGAAGGATGCCGAGCCGGTGCGCCTCGCCGAGCGCGGACAGGAGCGCGCAGGCGATCTCGACGGCGCGCGCGGGCGCGACCGGCTCCCCCCGGAGCCGGTCGATCAGGGAGCCGCCGGCCATCCAGGCGAGCACCATCGCGGGCCCCTCGGGGTGATAGGCGCGGAGCGCGACGACGTTCGGATGCCGGAGCTGGGCGAGGGCCCGCGCCTCGCGCTCGAACCGGAGCAGCGCGTCGCGGCCCGCTCCGAACGCCGCGCCCGCGAAGATCTTCACGGCGACGCGCTCCGCCGTGATCCGGTCGCGCGCCTCCACCACGCGCGCGTGATGCGTGGCCGTGACCTCGCGCAGGGTCTCGTAGCGCCCGAAGAGGAGCGGCCCTGCGGGCGCGGCGCCGGCAGGAGAGGGCGCCGCCGCGGGGCCACCGGGAGCGACGGCCGGCGACGAGCGCGCCTCCTGGCTGCGCGGGTCGAGCCGGGAGAGCTCGTCGCGCACGGTCTGCGCGGCGTCCTCGAGCCCGAGGTCGCCCAGGCAGCGGCAGAGCAGCGGCAGCGCGCGGGCGCGCTCCGCGGAGGCGGGCGGCAGATGCTGCAGCGCCCGCACCGCGGCCTCGGCGCGGCCGTGGCGCGCGAGGAGCTCGCCGAGCGCGAGCCACGCCGCCGCGTCGCCCGGGCGGCGGCGGAGCGCGGCCTCGAGCACGCGCGCGCCGTCCGCGGGGCGGCCGGCGAGCTCGAAGCTCTCGGCGGCGCGGCGCGCGTCCTGTGCCGCGGTGAACGCCTCCGCTGCCGCGGCGTGGTCGCCGAGCGCCGCGAACAGCGCGCCGGCGTGGCGGGGGAACCCGCGCGCCGCGAGGTCGGCGGCGACGCGCAGCGCGGCGTCCCGGGGCGCTGTGATCGAGAGCTCGTCGAGCGCCTCGCGCGCGAGCGCGTCGTCGCCGCCGAGCGCGGCCATCAGCGCGGCGCGGGCCGGGTCCTCGGCGGCGAGCGCCTCCCTGGCCGCGCCGGCGAAATCGCAGACCCGCTCGAGCAGCTCCGACGCGCCCGCGCGATCGCCGGCCGCCACGAGGAGCGCGGCGCCGCGCTCGCGCTGCCCGATCGCGGCGAGCTCGTCCGCGCGCCGTCGCAGGTCCTCGTACGCCACCCCGAGGTCGGCCGCCCAACCGTCAGCGCGCGGCGATGCGCGCGCGGCCGTTCACGGAGAGGTCGAAGCGCACCTCGCCGAGATCGATCCCCGAGGCGCTGAACGGCACCTGCCGCGTGCGGTGCACGGCGAGCGTCGCGCTCGCGGGCAGGGGGCCGAGCGTCGACGGATCCAGCAAGGAGCCCGGGATCACGCCCCTCCCCGTGTCCTTGAACGCGCACCGCACGGTCGCGCCGTGCGCCGAGGTCACGTCGATGTAGATGACGTCGCGCGCCCGGTCGGCCTCACCGCCCTCGTCCGGGCGCCACTGCACCACCGCGCCGACCCCGGCGTCGAGCTCGACCAAGTCGGCCAGATCGGCGTCGCCCACCCGCACGTCCTCGGGACCGGCGGGGGCGTCGGCCTCGAAGGCGAACCGGTCGAGCTGCCCCGAGCCCGAGCTCTCGAAGACGTACCGCGCCGGCGCCGGCAGATCGCTGGTGGCGTCGCGCGACGTGTAGAACACGCCGAAGACCAGGGCGCCCACGTCGGGGAATGCGCGGGCGGCGAGCGGCATTTGGGTGCTGTCGGTCCGCATCGTCACGTCGCCCGCGTCGAGGAGCTCGATCGGGCTGAGGGAGCTGAAGCTGCTCGCCGCGTCATCCTCGGCGGCGGGCGAGAGGACCATGCAGCTGCCGGCGGTCGGGAGGACGAACGCCTGGCCGACCGCCCCCTCGGCGAGCTCGGGATCCATCGCGGAAGAGAGGCGCATGAACTTCGCCAGGACGTTGGTGACCGACGACGCGCTCTCGTCGGCCGCGACCGGCAGCGCCGCCTCGTCGAGCTCGACGGGGGCGGTGGCGGCGTCCCGGCTCAGGTTGATCGCGCGCTCGACGCGCACGACCCCCTGGGTGACCACCCCGCTGACGTCGGCCGCGTCGCCCGCGACAGGCGCCGAACAGCCGACGAGAGCCGCAACGGCGAGGAGGCATGAGGTGGAGAGGGCGCCGTAGGGACGCATAGATCCGAGTCTAAGGCCGGTCCTCCGGCCGGGCAAGCACCTGCGCTGCCCACAGAAAATGCAAGAAATTCGATTTTTTCTACGGCTTTACGGCCAGGTCAGAAGGTGACCGTGAGGCCGCCGCCCGGGGCGACGGTGCCCTGATCGAGGGCGACCGGAACCCCGCCGATCTCGCCCATGGCGTGATGGTACGTTGCTGTAGCCTCCAGGGCGACATGTACGTGTCGGAACCCGGCGCGCACGCCCAGCACGAACCCGACCCGGAGGTGCTGACCGGATGCGTCGACGAGGGGCCCCTGGGTCGCCGAGCCGGCGGGCAGCCGCACCTCGCCGCTCAGGAGATCGAGCCCGAGCCGCGGACCGAACCAGAGCGCAAAGAGATCCGCGTCCGAGCGGAAGCCGAGCAGGAGCGGGACGTCGATCCCCGCGCCGTAGACGTCGCTCCCCGCCGCGATCGAGCCCGCGCTCGGGCTCGGAGCGCCCGCGAAGAGCGCCGAGGCGCCGAGCCCGAGCGACAGGGCCGCCTCGCCGAGCGGGAACGCATGGCGTCCGTCGAGCCGGAGGGCGCGCCCCGTGTACGTCAGCCCGGCCTCGTTCCCGCCGTCGATCCCGACGCGGGCGCTGGCCCAGGGCGCGACGCCCGGCGACACCGTGATCTCGGAGAGCTTCCGCCGCGCGGCGCCCTCCGTCGCAGCCGGGTCGCCGGCGCTCGCGCCTGCCTCCGGCGGGGCGACCGTCGCTCCGGCGACGATCAGGTCGCCCGACAGGCCCGCGCCGAAGCTCACGTTGCCCGGGCGGAGCACGTGGGCCGGATGGAGCAGCGGACCGCTGCCATGGCAGCCCGCGCAGGCGCCTGCGAGGAGCGTTGCGACCCAGCGCCGGATCACGGTATGACCCGGGCGCCGCATTGAACCGACGGTGCCGGCGGAGACATGGGGAGCGCGGCCCGAGAGGCGACGCGAAGGGGCTCGAAAAGCTGCTCTACTTGCGGAAGCGCGAGGGGTAGTCGTTGGCGGCAGCCCGCTTCTGCAGCTCGGCATCGTCCGGGTGCAGCTTGATGGCGCGCGCGATGAGCGCTTCCTCGGTCTCCACGATTTGCGGATTGGGCAGGCAGCACTCGACCGGGCACACGGCCTGGCACGCTTCGTGGTCGTAAAAGCCGACGCACTCCGTGCAGAGCTCCGGATCGATCACGTAGATCTCGTCGCCCTCGCTGATGGCTTCGTTCGGGCATTCCGGCTCGCAGGCGCCGCAGTTGATGCAGTCTTCGGTGATGTAAGTCGCCATGGCCTTTGCTTCATTCTCCGGGTCAACCCCGGTCCGCTCGTTTCTAGAGGCCTGACCGCACGGTGTCAATTCGGGCGGAAGCGGGCGCAAGTTCCGCGCGATGGCGCCCGCGCACGCTTGCGCGCGGGCGCCCCTGCCGGTACTAAGCGGCCCTCCTCGATGCTTCGCCTCACCGGGCCCGCCCTCCTGCTCGTCGTCCTCGGCGTCTCCTCGCTGCTCGCCGGATGCGGCCCGCAGATCGGCGATGCGTGCATCACGTCGCTCGATTGCGTGCAGAACGAGCAGCAGCTCTTCTGCGATGGCACGCAGCCCGGCGGCTACTGCACGGTCTTCAACTGCGAGCCGGACAGCTGCTACGGCAGCAGCGTCTGCGTCGCGTTCAACCCGGTGCTGGATCAGGCGTGCGACGAGCTCGAGAACGTCCGCTGGCCGCGCTTCGAGCGCACGTTCTGCATGGCCACCTGCGACGACGACGACGACTGCCGCAGCGGCTACTCGTGCGTCGCGCTGCGCGATATCCGGGGCGCCGCGGCGATCCCGCCGGGCGAGCGCAACGCCGCGATCGTCGACTCCGAGCCGGAGAGCTCGAAGGCGTGCCTGCCGGATCCGTCCTCTACCCCGAGCGCGCCCGGCGAGCCGCTGGACGATGGCGAGAGCGGGCCCGGTGTCTGCAGGGCCGCTCCTGAGCAGCCCGCGTGGACTCCCTACACGCCCGGGGGCGAGGGCGGCGCCGGCGGCTCGGGGGGCGAGGGCGGCTCGGGCGGCGCTGGCGGTGAGGGCGGCGCTGGCGGTGAGGGCGGCGCCGGCGGTGAGGGGGGCGAGGGCGGCGCTGGCGGTGAGGGCGGCGCTGGCGGAGGCTGAGCGCTGCGCCGTGCGGTCCGGCGTCGCGCGTCGACCGTGCTAGCGTGGGCCGCGTGTTCGGATCGGCTCCCGCGAAGAGGACGTTCGAGGCTGCGCTGCGCGACGTCGCCTCGCAGAAGCCCGCTGTGCGCGTGGGGGCCGTGAGCGACCTCGTCCCATATGCCGCGGAGGCGCGGGAGCAGGTCCTGTGCGCGATCGAGGGCGCGCTGCGCGCCGATGGGCACGCGGCGGTGCGCGCGGCAGCGGCCATCGCCCTCGCCGACACGAAGGCCGTCGAGGCGCTGCCCGCGCTGCTCCTCGCCGTCGAGGACGTGGATCCCAACGTCCGGCAGATGGCGATCACGGCGCTCGGCGAGATCGGCGACGCGCGCGCTACGGGGCGGCTCCGGCGCGCCCTCTCGGACGAGCGGCCCGAGGTCCGCTTCCAGGCGGTGATCGCGTTCCCCCGCGTCTGCGCCGAGCCGGCCGATGCGCTCGACGCCGTCATGCAGGCCTCGCACGACGACGATCCGCTCGTCTGCCACATCGCCCTGCGGATGTTCGAGGAGCTGGGGGAGCTCAACGGCGAGCTCCCTCCGGCGAGCCTGGCGCGGGCGAGCGCGCTGCTCGGCCACGCGTCGCCGCTCGTCCGGGCAGCGGCGGCGGTCGTCACCGCGCGCTTCGGCGATCCGGCGGGCCACGCGGTGCTCGTCGAGATCGTGGGTGGCAAGCTCCGCGGGGTCGACCACGAGGACGAGGCCGCCGCGATCGAGCTCTGCGGCGAGCTCGGCCTCTCCGGTTCCCGGAGCGCGCTCGAGCGGCGCGTCTTCGGGCTGAGGCTCGGCCTCGGTCGGGACCCGCTGCGCTGGCACGCGCGCGTCGCGCTCGCGCGGATGGGCCACGAGCGCGCGATCCGCGAGATCTTGAGCGAGCTCGGCGCGTGGGACCGCCACCGGCGCACGCTCGCCGTCGCGGCCGCCGGTCGCGCTCGCCTCGCGACCGCCCGCGCGGCGATCGCGGCGATGCGGGGCGACGCGCGGAAGGCCGATCAGGGGGCCGTCGAGGAGGCGCTCGCCGCCATCGCTTCCGAGGTGGATGCATGAACGATGAAGCCCAGTTCAGCGAGGCCGACCTCGCCCCGAGCCCCGAGGAGCGCGCCGCGTCGCGCCGCTTCTTGATCGATCGCGCGGCCGCGAGCGTGGCCGCGCTCGCGGCGGGGGCCTGGGCCGGCGGCCTCGTGGCGCTGGGCGCCTGCGCCGCGCCGTTCGTCTTCCGGCTCACCCCGACCCCCTTCTCCGGTGACGCGATGAGCGCGGCCTTCTCCCGCTTCGATCAGCTCGCGCTCGGCGCCGCGGTGATCCTCCTCGGCGCGGAGGTGGCGCGCACCTGGGCGGCTGGCCGTCAGGGCGCGAGCCGCGCGGCCCGCGTGCGCCGGGTCATCGCCATGGTGATGGCCGGGTGCGCCGCGTACGTCGGCCTGGCGCTCACGCCCCGCATCGCGGCGCTCCACCGCGAGGGCGCCCGGCGCGGCGAGGGGGAGCTCGGCATGGAGCTCGAGCGCGCCCATCGCCGCGCCGAGCTCGTGGGCCGGTCGGAGGTGTTCCTCGGCGCGAGCCTGGTCGTGCTGCACGTCTTCACGCTCGGCGCGCGTCGCCCCGAGCAGGACGACGAGGACGCGGCCGCTCCGCTGCCGCCCGGCCCGCGGTGAGGACATCGACGCCCCCGACCTGCGCCGTCGCCGCGGGCGCCGGTGCGAGGGTGCCGACCCGACGACCGCAGCACGAGGCGCCGCCGCGTCGCGACCACGACAGGGAGAACCCAGATGCCGCGTGACAACAAGCTCTATAGCGGCTTCGTCAACCACGATTACATCCTCACCTTCTCGATCGCCGACGAGGCGAACCGGGCCCGCCTCGTCGCGCTGTGCGCCGGACCGTGGCAGGGCGACGAGGTCACACCCAGCACCTGGGAGGTGTCCAACACGCTGAGCCCGGATCAGATGGAGCGCGCCATCCTCGATCTGATGGGCGACGCCGACCGCGCCGCCTATTACTACCTCTCCGACAGCAAGCGGATGTTCCGCGTCCTCCTCGCCTGAGCGCGGCGCGACGCGTGTGAGCCGCTTCGCTCCGGCGGGCGACCGGGGTGAGCGGGCTCGCGCCGGCGAGCCGAAGGGGCCGCGATCGCCGCCATTTCGCGGTATGGTCCGGTCATGAGCGAGCTGGAAGCCACGCCGCCCGGCGCCTCGACCAGGCCCGCCGCCGACGCGCCGCCGCCCCGCGCGGGGGAGGGCGACGACGAGGGCTTGCTCAGCGTCCTTCGCGACGACGGAACGCTGGATCCCGCGACCGATCCCGGCCTGACCGACGCGCTGCTGTTGCGCACCTACCGCGAGATCAAGCGCCTCAGGCTGCTCGACGCGCGCATGCTCCTGCTCCAGCGGCAGGGTCGGGTCGGCTTCTACGGCGCGTGCACCGGCCAGGAGGCGACGCCGATCGCCACCGCGCTCGCGCTCGATCCGACGGACTGGATCTTCCCCGCGCTGCGCGAGAGCGTGATGATGCTGGTGCGCGGCTTCCCGCTCCGCACGTACGTGGCCCAGATCTTCGGCAACTCGGGCGACCTCCTCAAGGGGCGCCAGATGCCGTCTCACATGAGCGGCCGGCAGGTGAACCAGGTGTCCTGGTCGAGCTGCATCGGCCCGCAGATCCCGCAGGCGGTCGGCGCCGCATGGGCCGCGAAGCTGCGGCGCGACAGCACGGTGGTGGTGGGGTTCATGGGCGACGGCGCGACGAGCGAGCCCGACTTCCACAGCGCGATGAACTTCGCGGGGGTCTTCAAGGCGCCCTGCGTGATGATCTGCCAGAATAACCACTGGGCGATCAGCGTGCCGACCGACCGGCAGACGGCCTCCAGGACGATCGCCATCAAGGGGCGGGCCTACGGCGTCCCGTCGGTGCGGGTCGACGGCAACGACGTCATCGCCGTCTACCGCGCCGTCTCCGAGGCGGTCGCGCGGGCCCGGGCCGGCGGCGGCCCCAGCTTCATCGAGGCGCTCACTTACCGCGTCGGCGCGCACTCCTCGAGCGACGACCCGAGCCGGTACCGGTCGCAGGAGGAGGTCGATCGCTGGACGCAGCGCGACCCGCTGCTGCGCCTCGGGCGCCACCTCGTCGTCCGCGGCCTCCTCGACGACGCCGCGGAGGCCTCCCTCGAGGCGGAGCTCAACGCCGAGATCGCCGCCGCCGTCGCGGAGGTCGAGGCGATGGACCCGCCCGCCCGCGAGACCCTGTTCGAGGACGTCTACGCGGAGCTGCCCTGGCACCTGCGCGAGCAGCGCGCGGAGCTCCTGCGCTCCCCGAAAGCGCCCGCGCACGGCGGCGGACGCTGACCACGGGAGGGATTTCCCCTCGGTGCGAGGTCGTGTAAGCCCCGGGCACCCAGGGTACGGCTCGCGGTCGCGGGCGCGGCCTCCGGGCTGGTCAGCGAGGGGCTTGCCTGACGGACCCCGGCGCCCCTAATCCCAGTCTCCGAAGCGCACAACAAGGACAAGGATGAAGACCTACGACGCAATCGTGATCGGAGCCGGCCCCGGCGGTTACCCCTGCGCCATCCGGCTGGCTCAGCTCAAGCAGAAGACGCTCTGCATCGAGAAGGAGCAGCCCGGCGGCGTCTGCCTCAACTGGGGCTGCATCCCCTCCAAGGCGCTCATCGCCGCCGCCCACCTCTACGAGAAGTCGCAGGCCGGCGCCACGATGGGGATCAAGGTCAGCGGCGTCGAGCTCGACGCCAACCAGATGCAGGACTGGAAGGAAGGCATCGTCAAGAAGCTCACCGGCGGCGTCAGGTCGCTGCTCAAGGGCAACGGCGCCGACCTGCTCGCCGGCACCGCCACGATCGTCGGGCCGAAGCGCGTGGACGTGACCTTGCCGGACGGCTCGGTGGAGCAGATCGAGGCGACCAAGGGGATCGTCATCGCGACCGGCTCGACCACCATCGAGATCCCGACGTTCAAGTTCGACGGCGACGCGATCATCGGCGCGAAGGAGGCGGTGAGCCTGCGCCGCATCCCGAAGCGGCTGCTCGTGATCGGCGGCGGCGTCATCGGCCTCGAGCTCGGCATGGTCTACCAGGCGTTCGGCTCCCAGCTCACCGTGGTCGAGGCGCTGCCGGAGCTGCTCACGGGCGTCGACCCCGACTGCACAAAGCTCGTCGAGCGCAAGATCCTGAAGCGCGGCGGCACGATCCACAAGAACGCCAAGGCGATCGGGTACGAGAAGCAGAAGGACGGCTCGGTCGGGGTGAAGATCCAGATCGAGGGCAAGGAGCAGACGATCGTCGTCGACACGGTGCTGGTCGCCGTCGGCATGAGGCCGAGCTCGAAGGGGCTCGGCCTCGAGAAGGTCGGCGTGACGGTCGATCAGCGCGGCTTCATCCCGACGGACAAGACGTGCCGCACCAACGTGCCGTCGATCTACGCCGTGGGCGACGTCAGCGGGCCGCCCCTGCTCGCGCACAAGGCGACGAAGGAGGGCGAGATCGTCGCCGAGGTCATCGCGGGGCACAAGGCCGCGAAGGACTGGGTCGCGATCCCGGGCGCGATCTTCACCGATCCGGAGATCGCGACGGTGGGGCTCACCGAGGCGGAGGCGAAGGCGAAGGGCATCGAGATCGTCGTCGGCAAGTTCCCGTTCTCGGTGCTCGGCAAGGCCATGGCCATGAACGAGACCGAGGGGTTCGCGAAGATCGTCGCCGACAAGAAGACGAAGCAGGTGCTCGGCGTCCACATCGTCGGACCGGAGGCCAGCACGATGATCAGCGAGGCGTCCCTCTCGCTCGAGATGGCGGCCTTCCTCGAGGACATCTCGCTCACGATCCACCCCCACCCGACCCTCGGCGAGTCGCTGATGGAAGCCGCCGCCCACGCCATGGGCACGGCGATCCACATCGCGAACCGCTGAGCGACGGTCACCCGCTTCGGATACGGGCCCACCTCGGCGTTTTCGGTGCTCAGCGCACCGGGGTGCGCTTGCGCGCCGAAAACGCCGATCTGGGCCCGTCTCCTGTGCGGAGGCCCGCCGCTCCGCTCTGCACGGAGCAGAGGTGGGCGGAAACCGCTGTCGCGCAGCGGACCGCTCGAAACATTTCACGGAGGCGTGGAGCTCTCAGCCTCCCCGCCACCCCTCGATTTTTTGCTGGTTCTTGACGTGATGACGCTCTGCGTCAATCGCGCATGTAATGGCACGTGTACCCGCCCGGGGACTTCTCCAGGTACTTCTGGTGATACTCCTCGGCGCGGGTGAACGGCCCGGCCTCCACGATCTCTGTCACGAGCGGCGCGCGCCACTTGCCGCTCTGCCCCACGCGCGCCTTCACCTCCTCGGCGATGCGGCGCTGCTCGGGCGTCGTGACGAAGATGGCCGAGCGGTACTGCGTGCCGACATCGTTGCCCTGGCGGTTCTGTGTCGTCGGATCGTGCATGCGGAAGAACCATTTCTCGAGCAGCTCGGCATACGACAGCTTCGCTGGATCGAAGACGATGCGCACCGACTCGGCGTGGCCCGTCACTCCGGTCTTCACGTCCTCATAGGTCGGCTCCTTCGTCCGGCCGCCGGCATAACCGACCTCCGTCTCGAGGACGCCGGGGATCTGCCGGAGGAGCTCCTCCATCCCCCAGAAGCAGCCGCCCGCCAGGATGGCTGTCTCCAGCGTCGTCTCGCAGCCGGCCGCCTCTCCAGGCGCGGGGAGCGCGCAGGAGTTCGCGCCGGCCTGCTCCGCCGGCGCGCCGCTCCGACCCTCGAACAGGGCACGGTAGGCGCCGTAGCCCTCGGCCTCGAGGCGATCCAGCGGGATGAACCGGAGGGACGCAGAGTTGATGCAGTAACGCAGCCCGCTCGGCCGGGGCCCGTCCTCGAAGACGTGCCCGAGGTGCGAGTCGCCGGCCTTGGAGCGCACCTCCGTCCGGACCATCCCGTGGGCCCTGTCGGAGCGCTCCACGACCCGCTCCGGCGCGACGGGGCGCGTGAAGCTCGGCCAGCCGGTGCCCGAGTCGAACTTGTCGACCGATGAAAAGAGCGGCTCGCCGCTCGCGACATCCACGTAGAGGCCCGCCTCGTGGCTGTTCCAGAAGGCGTTGCGGAACGGCGGCTCGGTCGCGTCGTGCTGGGTGACCTCGTACGCGAGCGGCGTGAGCCGCTTGCGCAGCTCCTCATCCGACGGTTTGCGATAGCTTCTGTCCGACATCGTCACAGCCTCCTTGGATACCAGGGCAGTCTTGCTCGCGTCCCCCGCAGCGCCCGTGCGCCAGCACGCGATCAGGGCGGCGGACGCGACGAGCATGAGCGCGAAGAGCAGACGAGCAGCGCGGAGCCAATTCATCTTCCACCTGGCCGGTCGAGGGTAGCGCATCCACCCCTCCTACGCCGCGCGGGGCCGCCGGTTTCGCGGGCGCGGCGCGCGCCGCCTGGCGCAGCGCCCGCCTAGCGCGGCGCCGGACTCGACCTCACGGGCCGCCGCGCTCGAGCGAGGCGTTCCCCTCGGCGGCGCGCCGCTCGAAGCAGTCGTCGGGGATCTCGCGCGCGCGACGGACGAGCCGGGTCGCCCCGATGAACGCCGAGGTCACCGGATCGTGGTAGCCGCTCGCTCCGTGCAGGCCCGGGACCGCGCGCTGGTAATGGCGCGCGACCCGCTCCATCAGCGCCTCGCGGACGTACTTGCCCACCATCGACGCCATCGCGACGCAAAGATCCGAGGCGTCGCTGTCGCGGACGAACGCGATCTCGCCGAGGCCGGGAAAGTGGTAGGCGCTGCGGGCGCGGCCCTCCTCGAGCACGAGGTGCAGCCTCCCGGCGAGCGGGCCGAACGCAGACCCGTATTTGCCGAAGCCGCCGACCTTGCCGCACACCGCGAAGACCTCGGCGCCGGCGAGGCCGCCGAGCTCGAGGATGAGGCGCTCCATCGCGTGGAGATCGAGCACGAACCGGTTCTTCCCGGCGCGTACCCCGTCGTTCATCCGCTTCACGCAGAGCAGCATCGAGCGCACGGCGACGATCTCGACCCCCTTCCCCGCGAGCTTGTCGAGGTCGCGGCAGACCGTGCGTAGCAGCTTGTCGGGCGCGGTGAACGCCTCGCCCTCCGTCGACCAGCACTGCGCCTCGACGTGGCCCGGGCAGAGCGCGCGCAGCGCGGCGCGGTCGTCGAGCGAGACGGCGTGGAGCAGCTCGTCGACCGACGACGGGTCGCCGGCCGTCGCGGTGCGGCCGCAGCCGCGCGCGACGAGCGCGCGGGCCCACGCCTCGCCGAGCGAGACGTCCCCGTGCGCGACGAGCTGCTTCGAGTCGCCGAGCCGCTGCGCGAGGGCGCCGCGGGGCGCGCGGCCGGCGGTCTGCCAGCCGGCCTCGGTGACGCGCGAGAGGACGGCCGTCACCACCATCGGACCGAGCCGCGGGCCGAGGCCGTTCTCATCGACGCCGATGCGGTAGCGGACAGAGGGCTCGGCGGACGCCATGCACGGCCCCTCTGCCACACGACGGCGCGCGCGTCACGGCGCGAGGCGACCCGCCAGCGTTATCCTCCCGCGCGCGGATCCGATCGAGGTCGACAAGCGCGCCCCATCACGTCCTCTTGAACGTTCTCTTTACGTTCTCTTTACGTTCTCTGCCCCGAGTTTTTCACAGGCTCCCCGCATGCGCCGCACTATATTTCTCGCCCATGCGCATCCTCACCGTGCCCTGCCTCAGCGACAACTACGCCTACCTCGTGGCCGCGGACGGGCGGCGCGAGGCGATCGTCATCGACCCGTCGGAGGCCGAGCCGGTCGTCGCGGCGCTCGACCGCGAGCAGCTCCGCCTGGTCGCCATCGTCAACACGCACCACCACCACGATCACGTCGGCGGCAACGAGGCGCTCCGCCAGCGCTACGGCGACCTCCCCGTCTACGCGCACGCGAGCGACGTCGGGCGCGTGCCCGCGCAGACGGAGCACGTCGAGGAGGGCAAGCCGGTCGAGATCGCCGGCCTCACGCTCCGGCCGCTGCACGTCCCCGGCCACACGCTCGGCGCCGTCTCCTATTGCGTCGAGGACGTTGTGTTCACCGGCGACACGCTCTTCATCGGCGGCTGCGGCCGCATGTTCGAGGGCACACCCGAGGTGATGCACGCCTCGCTCTCCAAGCTCGCCGCCCTCCCGGTGCACATGCGCGTCTTCTGCGGTCACGAGTACACCGTGAACAATCTCCGCTTCGCCGAGACGGTCGAGCCCGAGAACGAGGCCATCCGCAAGAAGCTCGCGGCCGCCCGCGCGGCGCGCGAGCGCGGCGAGCCCACGGTCGGGAGCACCATCGCCGAGGAGCTCGCGACGAACCCGTTCCTGCGCTGCAGCGAGCGATCCGTGCAGGCCCGCTTCCCGGGGCCCACGCTGCCCGACGTGTTCGCCGCCGTGCGGCGCGCGAAGGACGATTACCGCTGACTGACGACGTCGCGCACGGCCGCATTCCGCTCGCGCCCGCGGCCTGATTTCTATACGACTAGGCCCATGGACTCCCGCGCTCCCATCTTCGGGTTCAACGACGCGCGCGACGAGATCGTGCGTACCGTGGTCGATCGGGTCCTCGGCGCCACGAGGGATCCGCTGCTCGCCATGAACGAGGCGGCGTACCAGGAGACGAAGCGGCTCGAGGGGTCCCGGAAGCCGCAGGACATCCGCGAGCTCGCCGAGTGGCAGCGGCTCGCCCGCTCGCTCGGCCGCATGCACGACGCGGAGCGCCGCCGCCGCCTGCGGGAGCTCGCCGAGGAGCACGCGTGGGACATCGCGGGGAACTTCGACCCGCGCGTCTACCAGCTGTCCTCGCGGCTCCTGCCGCCGGTCGTGAGCGCCCTGCTCGCGCCGCGCAAGCTCGTGACCGTGGTCCGCGACCCGCGCAAGCTCATCAGCCTGGAGCTGCTCGCCGACCGGGTGCTCGTGCAGGGCCCGCTCGCGAAGCTCCGGTCGCTCGTGCAGCGCGGCACCGCGGTCTACGTCCCGACGCACCTGTCGAACATGGACTCGATCGTGTTCGGCTACGCCCTCGAGCGCGCCGGCCTGCCGCCCGCCACCTACGGCGCCGGCAAGAACCTGTTCACGAACCCGGTCCTCTCGTTCTTCATGCACAACCTCGGCGCCTACCGCGTGGATCGGCGCATCCGGCACAACCTCTACAAGGACGTGCTGAAGACGTACTCGGGCGTGCTCCTGGAGCGCGGCTACCACTCGCTGTTCTTCCCCGGGGGCACGCGGTCGCGCTCGGGCGGCATCGAGCGGAAGCTCAAGCTGGGCCTGGTCGGCAGCGCCTTCGAGGCCTACACGCGGACGCTGCTCAGCGGCCGCGAACGCCGCGTCTTCTTCGTCCCGGCCACGATCAACTACCTCATCACGCTCGAGGCCGAGACGCTCATCGCCGATTTCCTCTCCGAGGCCGGCAAGGGCCGGTTCATCATCGAGGACGATGAGTCGAGCCGGATTGGCCGGATCGCCTCGTTCCTCCGCAAGCTCCTCGCGATGAACGCCGCGGTGGTCATCCGCTTCTCGGAGCCGCTCGATCCGTTCGGCAACCGGGTCGACGAGCTCGGCCGCTCGTTCGACGCGCGCGGCCGCGAGGTCGACCCGGCGAGCTACGTGAAGAACCAGGACGGCGTCGCGGTCATCGACGCGGCGCGTGACGTCCAGTACGCCCGCGAGCTCGGCGAGGAGATCTGCCGGGCGTACGCGCGCGACACGGTCGTCATGGCGACGCACGTCGTCGCGGCGGCGAGCTTCGCCCGGCTTCGCGGCCACGCGCCGGCCGCGGATCTCTTCACGGTGCTCCGCCAGCGCGACGTGCTCACGGTGCCGCGCGACGACCTCGCGGCCGACGTGATGGCCCTGTGCGAGCGCCTGCGCGCGCTCGAGCAGAAGGGGTGCATCGTGCTGGGCGAGGACGTCCGGCTCGGCTCGGGCGGGGACATCGTCGAGCGCGCGCTGCGCGCCTTCGCGGGCTACCACTCGTCGCCGGTGCTCGACTCGCGGCCCGACGGCATCGCCATCTGCGACACGAACCTGCTCTTTTACTACCAGAACCGCCTCGCCGCCCACGGGGTGGCGTGGGACGTGATCGCGCCGCCCGGCGTCCCTTCCGGCCTGCAGGTCCAGCCGCCGCTCCCGCCGCTCCCGCCCTCCTCGCTGCCGCCGCCGCTGGACGACCGCGGCGCGGCCTCGTCGCGCGGCGGCGCCGCGGGCGCGCGCGCGGGCTCGATGAACGGCGCCGGGGGTGGCCAGTGAGCGCGCGTCCGGCGCCTTCGGTCGGGGTCATCGGCGGCGGCTTCTGGGGCGTGGCGCTGGCGCTCGCGGCGAGCCGCACCGGGGCCGAGGTCCTCCTGTTCTCGCGCCGCGAGCACCCGCAGATCAACGACGGCCCGCGGATCGTGCGGGACCACGCGGAGGTCGCCCGGGCGCGGCTGCTCGTCATCGCGGTGCCGTCGAACGCGGCCCGGACGGCGCTGCGCGCGCTCGGCGATCACATGGACGGCTCGCACCTCGTGATCCACGGCGTGCGCGGCCTCGAGGGCGAGGCGCTGAAGACCGTCTCGGACCTTGTGCGCGAGGAGACCCCGGCGCGCCGGGTGGGCGCGCTGGGCGGCCCGATCCAGGAGGACGAGCTGCGGGAGGGCCGCCCCTCGGCGATGGTGTGCGGCTCGCGGTTCCCCGAGGTGCACGCCGCGGTGACCGCGGCGTTCCAGTCCGACGCGCTCCGCGTCTACACGACGCCGGATCTGCAGGGCCTGGAGTGGGCGTCGGCGCTGGTCGGCTGCGTCGCGGTCGGCGTCGGCTTCGCCGAGCAGGCGGGCGCCGGGCCCGGGCTGCTCGCCGCGCTCATCTCGAGGGCGGTCGACGGCGCGGCGCGCATCGCCGCCGCGGCCGGCGCCGAGGAGCGGACGATGCTGGGGCTCGGCGGCTACGGCGACCTGCTCGCCTCGATCCGGCTCGAGAGCCGCCCCGAGGTGATCCTCGGCAAGGCCCTCGCGCGCGGGCGGACGCTCGACGAGGCCGTCGCGGAGGCCAGGCTGCGCGTGGAGGCGATCCCGCTGATCCCGCGCGTCGTGGCGTTCGCGAGGGCGCGGAAGGTGGACGGCGGCGTGTTCGAGGCGCTCGAGACGATCCTGCAGGGCGGGGCGCCGAGGACGGTGCTCGACCGGATGTTCGCGGCGTGAGGTGGAGCGGGCGCTGCGCGCCTCTCCCGTCGTCACCGCCGCGCTCGTGGTCCTCGAGAGGGCGGATATCTGGAGGAGGTGCCCTGTTTCTGTCGTGGCTTGAGGACAGCCGCCCCGTCAGCCGCCGTCGCGCTTGATCGCACCGCCCGACTCCGGCGCTGCCGGCACATCGACGCTGTCGCAGCAGCGGAATCCCGTGGAGTAGTCGTGATAGGCGGGCTCGTGGGCGATCGTGGTGAAGTAGCACCCGGGGCCGAGCTCGCTGGTCGTGCTGAAGAAGCCGCCCATGAACACGCCGCCGCCCTCGTGCCAGGGCTGGTCGCGGCGCGCCACGCCCTCGGTCTGCATGCGCATCACGAGCTCGTGATCGACCATGTCGCTGACCCACTCGTGCAGGTTCCCGACCATGTCGTGGACGCCGAGCTCGCTGGCGCAGCCGGCGTGATCGCCGCTCCGCGCCAGGAAGCCCGGCTTCTGGTCGAGCTCGGGGCTGTTGAAGTGCCGCTCGTAGCTCCACCCGCCCGGCGGGTGGTCGCCGAAGAGCTCTCTCAGGAGGTGGGGTTTGCCGGTGTTGCACCGCCCGCGCTCGCCGTGAGGGCCGTAGGGGTAGCGGTGGACGCCGTTGCCGCGGCAGGCGCGCTGCCACTCGCGCCGCGTGCAGAGGCGCTTGCCGGCGGCGGCGCACGCGGCGGCGGCCTCGACGCGGCTGATGTACGCCTGCGGAAAGACGCCGGCCTCGCTGCGGGCGACGTAGCGGACGCCCGCCTCGGGCCGCTTGAAGTGCGGGTGGACGGCGAGCTCCCCGCCGGCGTCTGTGACCAGGTGCGCCTCGTACCGGTCGATGCAGAAGCCGCCGACGAGGGCCATGTCGGCCGGGCAAGGCCCGAGCGCCAGCGGGAGCCCGAGCGGTTGCGGAGGGAAGACGGCGGGCGCGGCGCCGGCCGGGCCGGGCGGAGGCGCCTCGGCCGGGGCGGCGCTCGCGCTGCCGGCGATCGGCGCGGGCTCGGGGGCTGCGCCGCCCAGGATGGCCGCGCCGGCGTGCGCGCTGCTTGCAGGCGCCGGCGCGGCGTGCGCGCTGCCGACAGGCGCCGGCGCGGCGGGAGCCGTCCCCTCGGCGGCGTGCGCCGCGTGCACCTGGCCAGGGGCGTCCACCTTCGTCGCCGGGCTGTCGCCGCCCTCGCCCGGCCCGGTGCACGCGGTGAGCCATGCCAGGGCGGCGAGCAAGCCTGGATTCGCGCGTCGTGACCGAGAGCGCCGGGGGAGCGAGGACCTCGTCGACAGGCAGGCCCGGAGGCGAGAGAGGCGATCCCGGAGGCGATCGCGGCGCGGCGCGGACGGCACGAGGTGGAGTGTACACGCGCCCGGCGCGCTGCTGCGCGCGATCGGCGGTCGCGCTCATCGCCTCGCCCCGCCGGCCGCGTCGTCAACGGCCGCCGGCGGCCCCCGCCGGCCGCGCCGCCGCGCCCCTCAGGGCGGCCCCGGCGACAACGCCCCGAGATCCGCGCCGCCGCGCTTCTGGCCGAGCAGATCCCGCGACGGCACCTCGCGCGCGTCGCCTTGCCCGAGCAGCATCTTCGACGACCGCTTCGGCCTGAAATCCGGGCGGCTCGGGTTGAGCTTCCACCAGCTCCCCTCCACGATCACCCACGGCTCCTCGCCCGCGCGCACCACCTCCGCCGCGAGCCGCGCGCGCGTGATGCCCGTGATCGCCCGCGTCTCCGGCAGCGCCGCCGCGAGGCGCTTCAGCCCGTTCGGCATCCCGCCGTAGCTCACCTGGGTCACCACGTTGTGGCCCGCGTCGAACCGGTAGATGCTCGTGCTCAGCACCTCGATCGAGGGCGAGTCGTCGCTGACGAAGATGTTGTTCCGCAGCCGGCAACCCCAGCTCCCGTTGCCGCACTGGAGCGCGGGCCGGCCCCTGCTGTTCATGACCACGGTGTTGTTGCGGATCAGGTTGTTGTGGCAGCCCCAGAGCGGCAGCGCGTCGGGGCCGCTCACCTGCTCCGGAGAGCGCGGGCCCGGCTCCACATAGGCCTGGTCGAACGGGTTCCCGTTGTCCCACTGCGCGATCCCGCTGCCGAGGTTGCCGTAGATGAGGTTGTTCTGGATGACGGAGTCCGACGCCCCGGCGAGGTTGATCGCCCCGCCGCCCAGGCGCCCGTTGCCGTTGATGACGTTCTGCTCGATGATGAAGTTCACGCCCCGGCCGTCCGGAAACCCGTGCTCGCCGAACCGGTCCGTCGCGATCTTCATCAGCCCCGCGGCCCAGGCGCGGGTCGGCTCCCTGCGCGGATAGCCCCGGAACGACGGGTGCTCCAGCACCGCGTCGAGCGAGGCCTCCGGATCGAGGTTCGCCTGGAACCCGCTCGCGCTGTTGCCGAAGAACACGTTGCGACGAACCACGTAGTTGTCCGAGCCGTCGGACACGTAGGCGCCGTGCTCGGCGGCAGAGAAGGCGAACAGGTTGTCCTGCAGGAGGACGGTGTGGCTGTCGGTGGAGTGAAACCCCCATGTCCGATGGTGATGAGAGAAGTTCCCGACGAGCGCGATGTGGTGCGCCAGCCTGCCGGTCTCGCCGAACGCGCCGTCGATCATGATCCCCGCCTTCGGCGTGCCCGCGCTCTGCCTGCCGGGCCCGCTGCTGCCGGCGAGGCGGAAGCCCTCGATCACCACGTGGTGCGCCCTCTTCAGGTAGATCATCCAGTTCGGGTCGGCGGCGCATCCCCGGTGGATCACGACCTCGCCCGGGCGCCCCATCGCCTTGAAATGGATGTAGCGCTCCTGACCGGCGCTCGGCTTGTCGCCGAGCGAGAACCCCGCGTAGGCGCCGGGCAACACCGCGATGAGGTCGCCGCCCCGGGCCGCGTCCGCGGCGTCCTGGAGCGTGGCGAACGCGCGCGTGACCGCGAGCTCCTGCGGCTCGGCAGCGGCGTCGCGCGCGTTCAGATCGAGCGAGGCGACGCGGATCACGGCGGGGGCCGGCGCGCCGACGACGAGGACGCGCTCGTACCGTCTCTGCAGCTTCAGCGTCTGGCTCACCCACGCGTCGGAGTCCTGCGTCTTCACGAACGGCTCGACAGCCGCGGGCAAGGGCGGCTCCGGCGGCGCGGGGGCCTGGGCCGGCGCGGGCGGCTTCTTCTGCGGCGCCGGCGGCCGCCCCGGCTCCTCGGACGGCGGCCCCGCGACCTGGATCGTGGCGCTGCAGGCGAGCGCGGCGGCCGCGACGAGCGCGGCGGCCGCGACGAGCGCGCCGCCGATGCGCGCGCACCCACGGGCCAGCTGGATGACGCTTGTCGTTCCTCTCATCTCGACGCTCCGGGGAAGGCCGCGCCCGCCGCAGCACGCGGGCTGATGCGGCGCCGCGCTCTGTTTACTCCGAAGCGCGCGGCTCAGCTAGACGTGGTCGCGTGGCGTCGAGGGCTCGCGCCCGGCGCCGCGGCGCGCTCCGCTCGGGGCGCAGCGCGCCGCGCGAGGTGCGACATCGCCTCCCAGCGGCGGCTGTCATGACCCGGGCCCGTGGCCGTTCGCTTCCTTCGCTGCCGTTCCTTTGGTACGAAGAGCTCATGAAAGCGCTCCCCTCGCTCGTGAGTGTCGCTCTCGCTGGCGCCACCCTCCTGACGCTCGCGCCCGAAGCGCAGGCGAACATCAAGAATCCGAACGATCACCCCGATTACGCGGCCGAGCTCGAGCCGCACGGGAACTTCGTCTTCTTGCACCGCGACTACGGTCTGCGGCGCGGGTACAACAGGTACTACGACAACTTCGGCGACCCCGAGTTCGGCCTCGGCTTCAGGGCCACCATCGAGCTCGCCGATCCGGCTTTCATCCCGAGGCTCAACAACACTGTCGGCATCTCGTTCGGCCTGGATTTCACCAACTGCACGTACTGCCGCCGCGACTTCACCATCTGGAGTCCGGTCACCATGCAGTGGAACTTCTTCTTCAACGATAAGTGGAGCGCGTTCGCGGATGTCGGCGCTGTCATCCGGACCGATGGGTTCTACAACGACGTGTGGCTCGATTTCGTCACCATGGTCGGCGGCCGGTACCACTTCAACGACAACCTCTCGCTGACCATGCGGATCGGCTATCCTTTCTTCAGCGTTGGCGTGTCGTTCTTCGTCGGCTGAGCTGCTCGGCGCCGGTCCTCCGGCGGGCTGGGCCGCCCCGGCGCTGCCCTGCTGCTCGCGGGTCCGAGGGGCGGAGCGCCCGGACTCCGCCGTGGGCGGCAGGATCTTGCCGGGGTAGGCGTACGGGGCGGACATCGCGCACGTGCGGATGGGGCCCACCCTGGTTAGACTAGCCGGAGATGGTCGGCTGGTATTTCGTAGGCATCCTCGGGCTCGCCCTGCTCATGGTGGTCCACGAGGGAGGGCACTATTTCGCCGCGCGCGCCTACGGGATGCGCGTCCTGAAGTTCTCGATCGGCTTCGGCCCCACCTTCTTCAAGGTTGTCCCGAAGGACGGGTACTTCTGGTTCACGACCGCCGCGGACAAGGTCCGCGTGCGGCTCTGGCGTCACGACCCGGTGAAGCACGGCCCCACCGTGTTCCAGGTCGCGATGATCCCCTTCCTCGCGTACGTGCAGATCGCGGGGATGAACCCGCTCGAGGAGATCGACCCCGAGGACAAGGGCAGCTACGCGAACGCGAGCCTGATGGGCCGGATCGCCGCGATCTTCGCCGGTCCGCTCGCCAACTACCTGTTCGCGTCGGTGCTCTTCTTCGCGAGCCTGATGACGGGCGGCAAGCCCTACCGCCTGACGGACATCGGCGTCGTCGCCGGGATGCCGGCGGCGGCGGCCAACCTCAAGGACGGCGACCGCATCGTCGAGATCGACGGGACCCCGGTCCAGGACTGGGAGAAGATGGCGGAGATCATCTCCCACAGCCCAGGCCGGCCGCTCGACATCGTCGTGGAGCGCGCCGGCGAGCGCGTCCAGGCCAAGGTCACCCCGACAAACGAGAACGGCTCGGGCAAGATCGGCGTGATGTCCATCGGGCCGACCCGCTCGGCGCCGGTGACCGCGAAGGAGGCCGCGCTGCTCGCCGTGACGAAGCCGCCGAAGGTCGTGCAGAGCCTGGTCGTCGGGCTCGGCCAGTACCTGACGGGCAAGGTCGAGGGTGAGCTCGGTGGCCCGAAGCGGATGATCGAGGAGACGGCGTACGCGGCCAAGCGCGGCTGGGCCGAGGGGCTCGAGTGGCTCGGCCTGCTCTCGGCCTACCTCGGCGCGTTCAACCTGATCCCGTTCCCGGCCCTGGACGGCGGCCGCCTGATGTTCCTGTTCTACGAGGCCGCCACGCGGCGCCGGCCGAACGCCCGCATCGAGGCGCACATCCACCTGGTCGGCGTGTTCATGCTGATCGGGCTGATGCTCTACGTCACGGCGAACGATTTCGGCCTCGGGTCGAAGTAGCGTCGAGCCGCGTTTCCTCGTGGTATCGAGGCTGCCCGCGCGGGTTCGGGCGTCGGCCGGGCGCCTCGCCCGCGCGGCGGCGTGCCTCTCGTTCCTCGCTCTGGCCGGCGGGACGGGCGCCGCGCTGGCTGCGCCGCCGGGCTCGGGCGGGTGGTCCGACGAGGAAGAGCAGGCGGTCTTCGACGTCCCCGCGCCTCCGACGCTCCCTGGGCTCACGCTGCGCGACCCGACCTTCACCTTCGAGTACACGGCGGCCGTGATCGAGCCCGAGGCGACGAGCCGGGCGGGCGGCAGGAACGCCTACGCCTGGTACTCGCACGGCGAGATGGAGGTGCCGCTCGTTCCCCGCAAGTGGTTCGTCGGCGCGGTGCATGACAGCGCCGCCGCGAGCGTCCCGGGGGTCGAGCGCTCGATCCTGCTCGGGAGCCCCGAGCTCTACGGGCGGGGCGTCTGGTCGAGCGTGCGCGGGCTCGCGTCCGGGGGAGGCTTCGGCATCGTGCTCCCGGTCCCGCGCGACGTCTCGCCCGCCGAGGCCGAGGTGCTGCGGACGGCGCGCGTGGTGCGGCCGTGGGACGAGACGCGCTTCCGGGAGCTCACGCTGACGTTCCGCCCCTGGTTCGACATGCGGCACATCACCGGGCCGTTCATCTTCCAGCTCAGGCAGGGCATCGACTGGTCGCTTGTCGTGCGCGGCCTGAGGTCCGGCGAGCGCCGCACCGACCTCACGGCGCACACCGCGTTCTACTTCGGCTACCGGCTCGCGCGGCCGGTCGGGGTGGGCCTGGAGCTGTGGGAGGTCTACCAGCTGACGCAGGACCTGCCGGACGACAAGCGCGCGACGTTCGCGATCTCGCCGAGCATCCGCTTCATCCTGGCGAACGTGCAGCCGGCGCTGAGCGTGCTCCTGCCGGTCGCGACCCCGCTGCGCGGCGACGTCGCCTGGTACTACGCCGCGCGGCTCAGCGTCGGGTTCACCTTCCCGACGGATGCGCCATGGGCGCCCCGGTGAGCGCGCGGCGGGCGCGTCCACGCGCGTCCACGCGCGAGGGGGAGCTCGCCGCGCGCTCCCGCGGGCGACGGCGCGGGGATCTCGTTCGAGTGCGTGCATCCAGCGCGGCTGCTGGGTACCCTGGCCGCGTGGTCACTGCAGCATGGCTCCGGCGCGGTCTGGTTGTCGCGGCGCTCCTCGGATCGACCGGCTGCTCGACCCAGCTCGTCAGCCTGAACGAGGGGCCCCGCGAGTACGTCGCGACGGACTACGAGAACGTGCTGCGCACGTGGACGCGCACGGAGCACCTGTTCGCGCTCTCGGAGCTCGACAACTTCCTCACCGCCACCGCGACCTTCGAGTCGTGGGACTTCCGCTGGGCCTACGTGGCCCGCTACGCGCAGGACTACCGGCTCACGATCGAGCAGCGGCAGAAGCTCCTCGAGAAGACGCTGGAGGAGACGCGCCAGCGCCACCAGTTCTTCGTCGCGATCTTCGGGGGCGAGCGCAAGCACAACGACCTCTCGACGCCGAACAGCGCGTGGATCGTCCGGCTGATCGACGACACGGGGAACGAGACGGCGCCCGAGGAGATCGTCGCGATCACGAAGCCGAACGCGCTCGAGCGGACCTACTTCCCGTACAACACGGTGTGGCGGCAGGCGTTCCGCATCCGCTTCCCGCGCGCGACCGCGGAGGGCAGGCCGACGATCTCGCCGAGCGCCAAGTGGTTCGGGCTCCGCTTCGCCGGAGCGCAGGGCAACAGCGAGCTCGTCTGGCAGCTCAACGAGGACGAGGAGCCCACCGAGGCCGTCGAGCTGGAGCAGGAGGCCGCGCGCGCACGGCCGCTGCGTCCGGTGAGAGGCCGAGGCCGACTCTAGGCGCGGCTCGGGCGCGGCTCGCGGCCCTCGGGCAGCCGTGCCCACGTCGCGCCTTGGCGCGCGGGCGTGCCGCCGGCGACGCGGCCGGCCTGCCCACCCGTGCACGGCGTCGGTTCTCCTGCCGTTTCAGCTGCCCTGGGCGTTCAGCGAGATGGACTGCGCGAGGATGGAGAGCAGCTCGGGCGTGCTCTCGAACAGCTCGCGCAGCACGGGGTGGTCGGCGATGAGCACGAGCGCGCCGCATCCGGCCGCGCGCGCGATCGTCGGCGCTGGCTGGCCTCCGAGCAGCTCGGAGGCGAACAGGAGCTCACCGGGCCTCGTGGTGCCGGCGATCGCCTGCGATCGCTCCGCGACCAGCTCCAGCGCGCCGGCGCCGACGATCACGAGCCCGGGTATGGGATTGCCGGCGTGGATCAGCTGCTCGCCGGGCTCCAGGTTGCGCAGGCGGAGCCGGTCGAAGACCCGGCGCAGCAGCGTCTCCTCGAGCTCGCCGAGCGGCCCCATCGTGGCGCCAGCGAGCGACTGGAGCCGGTCTGCGACGGTGCGCAGCTCGTCGACGACCCAGGGGCAGGTGCGGAGCGCGTTGTCGATGGTCGCCTGGTCCCAGATCGCCACCCGCGCGCCGCCCGCGCCGGCGACCACGCGCAGCGGGATGCCTTCCGCGAGCGTGCCGCGGGACGGCACGAGCGCCCTGATGGCGGCGCGCTCGGCGGGCGTGTCGACGATGTTCGCGCACACGGCGGCGCTGCCGCTGAGCACAAGCGCTGCGCCGTAGACGGCGAGCTCCTCGTCGGACGCGAGGTCTTCCACGTGCGCTGCGAGCGCGAGCTCGTCGTGCGTCTCCTCGGGTAGATCGGCGAACGCCTCGATCTGCTCGAGGTCACGGCCGGTGAGGGCCGCGGCCCCGGCGGCGGCCCGCGCGGCGCTGGCCGCGTCCGGCTGCGGCAGAGCCGGCGCGATCTCCGGGTCGATGTCGAGGGCCGCGATCGTTCCTGCGTCCGGAGGCGCTCCGTGCGGTGCGTCGAGCGCCACCCTGGCGAGGTCGACGGCCTCGCCTGCGTCCGCTCCGGGCCCCTCCATCGCCGGCGCCTCGGGCCGCGCCGCGTCGGTCGTGAGGGGGGCGTCGACCGCCGCCGTCGCGCGGGCGTCGGCAGCGAGCGCCGGCAGCGGCTCGCCAGCGGCCGCCTGGGCCGCGGGCTCCTCCTCGAGCGCGATGTCCGCGTCGTCGAGCAGCTCTTCTTCCGCGTCGGGCTCGGCGGTCGCTGCACCGAGATCGAGCGGGCGCTGCGCCGGGTCCGCGGCGCCGCCGGAGGTGGGCTCGCCGAGCGGCAGGCCGGCCGTCGTCAGCAGGTCGCCGTCCTGCCCCGCTGCCTGCGGCGCGGGGAATGGGCTGTCGAGCCGCGACGATGCAGGAGCGTCGAGATCGTGGTCGGAGAGCTCGATGATGACGGTCCCGTCGGGCGTCGAGGCCGGGAGAGGCGCTTCCGTGCTCGCAGGAGGCTCGAGCTTCCCGGCAGGGATCGCGGGCGCGCCGGCGCCCTTCGAGGGAACGTCGTCGGCGGAGGCTCCGAGGTGTCCGGGCGGCTCGCTTTCGGTTGGCGTCGCTGCGCGGGGGCGTGGCGCTGCGGGCGCCGGTGGCGCGGGAGGTCGCGCGGAATTCGGTTTCCGCTTGAGCGTCAGATCGAGCGGTGCTGCCGAGGTGATGACCTCCTCCTCGTCTCCGGCCTGCGGCGTCGAGGGAGGCCTGCGAGCCACGAGGTACGTGTCGCCGCTCGGCGTGATGGTTTCCTGGGGAGGCCGAGGTGGCGCGGCTGTCTCCGCGTCGTCGGACCACGGATCGAGGATCGGCTCCCGGGGCTTCCTTTTCGAGCCAGCCGTTGCGAGCGCCGGAGCGGCCGTGTCTGTGCGGGCCGGGGCGGGCGTCGGGACCTGATCCTCGACGAGGATCTCGCCGACGACGTCGTCGGGCGCGTGCTGCTCGGTGGGCGCTGCCGGGCTCGGGACGTGCGGCGATGTCGAGAGCGGCAACGACGCGGTGGAGGCCGGAGGCGCGGCGGGCGGCGGCGCGGACGGCGCGGCGGCGGACGGCGGCGCGGCCAGCGGCTGCGCCACGGGCGCCGGAGGCGGAGGCGCAACGGATGCCGGCGCAGACGGCGACTGCGCCACCGGCGGCGGAAGTGGCGCCGCAGGCGGCACAGGCGCGGCGGAGGTCAGCGTGGGTGACGGCGGCGGCACCGACAGAGGCAGCGTCGGCGGGTGCGGCGGCGCGGCGGGCGGCGGAAGCGGCGGTGCAGCGGGCGGCGGGTGCGGCGGCGCAGCGGAAGCGGTTGTCGCGAGCGGGGGCGGCGCCGGCGGAGGCAGCGTCGGCGGGTGCGGCGGCGCGGCGGGCGGCGGCAGTGCAGCCGGCGGCGGGGGCGGCGGCGCAGCGGAAGCGGTTGTCGCGAGCGGGGGCGGCGCCGGCGGAGGCAGCGTCGGCGGGTGCGGCGGCGCGGCGGGCGGCGGCAGTGCAGCCGGCGGCGGCAGCGGCGGCGCGACCGACTGCGGCGACGCTGGCGGGGCCAGCACCTGCGGGTGCAGCGACGCAGCGGGTGGAGGCAGCGGTTGCGGGCGCGGCGCGGGCGGAGGCTGCGCGCGCGGGGGCGCGAACGACGGTGGGTGCGGCACCGGTGGAAGCCCGACGGGCGGCGCCGGCGGCGGCCCGATGGGCGGCGCCGGCGGCGGCCCGATGGGCGGCGCCGGCGGCGGCCCGAAGGATGGCGGGTGCGGCGGTGTCGACGCGGGCGCGGCGCTTCCTGGCGCTGGCGGCGAATGCGGCTCCACGATGAGCCTCGGCGGTTGTGGCGCGGCGAGAGCTGCTGCCGGAAGCGCGGAGGACGTTGACGGAGGCAGCGGCGCCGCGGGCGGCGGCTCGCTCGTGGCGCGTGCCCCGGCGCGGCGCGGGGGCGGCGGGGGGCTCATCGCGGCGTCGGCCCGGCCGCGCTCCGGCAACGAGGCCAGGGCGGCCGGCGGCTCCTGCAGCACCGGTGCCGGGGAAGGGCGAGGGGGGGCCGACGATGGCCGCAGGGATGCTCCCCGCGGTACGGCCGGCGGCGGTACCGGGGCGGGCGGCTGCGCGCTCTGCGCCTGGGCCTGCGCGGCGAGCCAATGCGGGTCCGCGGTGATCTGCGGCTTGAACGACGGAGACCCTGGCGGTGGAGGCAGTGGCGGGATGGCGTTCGCCGCCGGCGCGACAGGTAGCGGAGGTGCCGGCGGTGGTTGACTCCGATAAAGGGCGCCGGCCTGGACGTTGGGCGCCGGCGGCGGTGTGGAGGGGGCGACCCGCGTCGGCGGCTGCGCGTACGGCGCGGCCTGCGGCTGCGCATACGGCGCCGCGGGCGGCTGCGAGCGCGGCGCCGCCGGCGCGAAGGGCGTCGGCTGCTGCACGGGCGGCGCAGGCTGCGGGAAAGCACCGCCCGGCGGCTGCTGTGTCGGCCGATGCGCCATGGGCGGCGGGGGAGGCGGGGGCTGCGACGCGCTTCCCTGCGAATGCCCGGTAGGCGCGGGGGGAAACGGCGCGATCGGTCGGCCCGCGGCGGCCGGCCCTTCCGTCGCGCCCGGATGAAGCTTCGGCGCCGGCCGCGACGGCGCCGGCGGGCGCTCCGCTTCGGCGGCCAGCTCCGGCTCCGACAGCGGCTCGAACAGGTCGATCTCGATCGAGGGCATCGACGCGCGCAGCTCTGCGCCGAGCGAGATGCGGCGGCGCCAGGTCTGCTCATCGGACGGAGGAGCTTCGTCGGCTTCCTCATCGGAAGGGGACGGTTCGTCGTCGTCCTCGCCGGTGATCGTCTCCAGGAGATCGGGATCGCTCGGCTGCCCGACCTCCGAGGCCATCACCTCCTCGAGCGCCGTCGCGCACAGCCCGAGCTCCGAGGCGCGGAACGGCTGCCCGACCGCCCCGGCCGCGTCGGCCGCGCGTCGCAGCCACACGATGGCGTCGCGCCGCTCGCCGCGCGCCCACAGCGCGCTGGCCGTGGAGATCCCCCACACGACATCTTCATCGTCATTCGGGTGCGGTTCGGGGAGGGCGACCACGCGGTTCGCCATGAGCAACACCACCTATCACAGGCCCCACTGCGGCCGTTTACCCATGATACCGAGCGAGCCGACGTCCAGGTTCGAACGTCGCGCGAGCCCCACGGCGCGGAAAGCCGCGCCACCAAGAGCTTAGCCGCGCTCGATACGGCTCGTACAAATTACGATACTGATGTCGCTTTCGGTCCTCTCGTCGCCGTGCGCGGCCGCCGGCCCCCAGGGCGCTGGCGCGTACCCGCGGGGCCGGCGTGATGCCCCGTAAACTCAAGGCGAGCGCCGCGCTCCCGTAGGGGCAGTCGGCCAGATCGCCGGCAGGATCCGCGCCGCGTACGGCATCTGAGCGCGCGGTGCCTGTGGCCCGCTCAGCGCCGCCCGCTCAGGTGGACCGCCGCCCGCCCATGCGTCGCGGCGGGCAGCTCAGGACCGCTGCGCGACGGCGCATCTCCTCGACACCGTCCCGCGACGCCGCCTCTCCGGGCATGCGCCTCGCAAGCCAGCCGATGAGCGTCAGCCCCGCTGCGCGGGCGTCTGCGGGCATCGTCCCTTCTTTCAGGAGGCTCGCGATCTGGGCGATCAGACGCGTGCGCGTTTCCTCAGGCGCCATCCTGCGTGCTCCATGAAGCATTCGAACGGGAAAGTCAAAAGAACCGCTACGCCGGCGCGCAGCCTCGGCGGCGGAAAGGCCGGCGCTGTGCTCTCCTCAACATCCGATCTGGACCGCGCGCGCAGGTCGACGGCGTGCCAGCACGCGTTACGAAACGGCGTCAAGAGCAATTGCACAAGGGTCAGATCGGCGCGATCAGCACCTCGCGATCCTTGGCGCCGTTCGCCGGTCCGACGAGCCCGCGCTTCTCCATGGCCTCGACCAGCTTGGCCGCGCGGTTGTAGCCGACGCCGAGCTTGCGCTGCAGCCACGAGGTCGAGCAGCGCCGGGTATCGGCCACGATCCGCACCGCGGCGTCGTACATGGGATCGGCCTCCGCGTCGGCGGTGTCGGGCTCCTCGCCCTCGTCGTCCCGGGGCCGGAGGATCGCCTCGTCGTAGACCGGCTCGCCCTGGAGCCGGAGGAAGTCGGTGATCTTCTGGACCTCCTCCTCGGAGCAGAACGGGCACTGGACGCGGCGCGTGTCGTTCGAGCCGTTCATCTTGATCAGCATGTCGCCGCGGCCGAGCAGGTGCTCGGCGCCCTGCTCGTCGAGGATCGTGCGGCTGTCCACCTTCTGCGCGACCCGGAAGGCGATGCGCGTGGGGAAGTTCGCCTTGATCATGCCGGTGATCACGTCGACGCTCGGCCGCTGCGTCGCCAGGATCACGTGCATGCCCGCGGCGCGCGCCTTCTGCGCGAGCCGCGCCACGCTCGCCTCCACGTCCTTGCCCTGCTGCATCATCAGATCGGCGAACTCGTCGACCACGATCACGATGAACGGGATCTTCTCCGGCAGCGCGGCGTCCGACCCGTCCTTCGCGGCGTCGATCTCCACCTCGAGCCCGTCTGCGCCGATCGCGCTCACCTTGGCCGGGGGCCTCGGCGGGCGCGCCTCGCCGCGCTGCACGCGCTCGACCCAGGCGTTGTAGGTCGTGATGTTCTTCGTCCCCGCGTTCGCGAAGAGCTGGTACCGGCGCTCCATCTCGTCGACGGCCCACTTGAGCGCGTTCGCCGCCTGCTTCATGTCCGTCACGACCGGCAGGAGCAGGTGCGGGATGCGGTCGAAGGGCGCGAGCTCGACGACCTTGGGATCGATCATCAGGAGCCGGAGCTCGTCCGGCGTCTTGCGGAAGAGCAGGCTCACCAGCATCACGTTGAGCCCGACGCTCTTGCCCGCGCCGGTCGCGCCCGCGACGATGACGTGCGGCATCGACGCGAGGTCGGCGAAGTACGGCGTCCCGATGATGTCGCGGCCGAGCACGCACGGCAGCGGCGCCTTCATCTCGAGGAAGCGGCGATCCTCGACGAGCTCGCGCAGGTTGACGGGCTGGCGGTGCTCGTTCGGGATCTCGAAGCCGATCCGGTTCTTCCCGGGGATGGGGGCGACGATGCGGACCTTGCGCGAGAGGCCGAGCGCGAGGTCGTCCGCGAGGCCTGCCACCTTCGAGACCTTGGTGCCGGCGGCGGGCGAGACCTCGAACGTCGTGACGGTCGGACCGGGGTGGATCTCCTCGACCTTCCCGCTGACGCCGTAGTCGGCGAGCGTCTTCTCGAGGAGCTGCGCGGTCGCCTTGAGCTGATCCGCGTCGAGCTGGAGGCGTCCGCCCGCGGCCGCATCGAGCATGTCCGTCATCGGCAGGCGGAAGCCCGCCCCGGCGGCCGGGACGACCTTCACCACGGCGGGCTTCTCGCTCACGAGCTCGCGGCTCGTATCGACGATGGTCGGGGCGCGCGGCGCGGCGCCGCGCGGTCGCTCCGGCCCGCCGGCGAGCGGCGGCTCGCGGTGCGCGGGCCTGGCGTCCGGCTCGCGCAGCGGCAGCTCGCGCGGGGGCAGCTCGCGGTGCGCGGGCCTCGCGTTCGGCTCGCGCGGGGACAGCTCGCGCGGAGGCAGCTCGCGGTGCGCGGGCCTCGCGTCCGGCTCGCGCGGGGGCAGCTCGCGGTGCGCGGGCCTGGCGTCCGGCTCGCGCAGCGGCAGCTCGCGCGGCCCGCGCACGGGCAGGATGGGCGACGGCGTGGGCACGTCGAGCGCTTCCGGCTCAGCGAACGCGGTCGACATCTCCTCGTCGGCCACAACGAGCGCCGCGTGATCCACCGCGTCGTCCTCGTCCAGGTGCGCATCCCCATCGAAGAGGTGAGCCTCGCCTCCGAACGGCGAATCGTCGTCCTCCTCCGGGACGGCGGCGCCGCGCGGCTCTCTCGGGGGCGCGGCTCTACCCCGCGCAGCCCGACGCTGCGCACCCTCGCGCGGCTCGGCGGCGCGCCGTGCACCCTCGCGCGGCTCGGCGCTGCGCATCACCAGCTGGCGCGGCTCGTCGACCTGCTCCGCTGCGTCGAGCGGCTCGTCGACCTGCTCCGCTGCGTCGAGCGGCTCGTCGACCTGCTCCGCTGCGTCGCGCGGTTCGGCGCCGCGCAGCACCACCTCGTGCGCCTCGCCGCCGTGGATCACCACCTCGTGCGGCTCGGCGCTGTACGGCACCACCTCGCCGCCGTGGATCACCGCCTCGCTCGCCTCGGCGTCCTGCTGCGCCGCCTCGCGCGGCTCTTTGGCCTGCGCCTTCCGCCCGCGTCGCGGCTTCGGCGGGGCCGCCGGCTCCTCGGGGGCAGCGCTCGTCGGCGCGCTCTTCCAGAGGTCGAGCGCCGGCGCCTCGACGTGGGCCGGCTCGACGGGCGTGCTCCTCGCGGCGGGATCCGAGAGCGGCTCGTCGGCGTCGTCCGCCAGCGCGGCGATGATCGCGTCGGGGCTCGAGTTGCGCGCGATGATCGGCGGCGCTTCCTTCGCCGAGGCGCCCTCCCGCCGCTCCAGGTCGCGCGCCGCGGCCCACGCCCCGAAGAGCGCGCGCGCCCAGCCGGCGACGCGCGCGGCGATCACCACCGCGAGCTGCTCGGCCCGGTGCGCCAGCTCGATGAACGAGAACGTCGCCCGGCCCATCAGGATGAGCGCGACGACGGTGAGCCCGATGATGTATGATCCGATGTTCGAGAAGAGCGCGCGCAGCACCTCCCCGAACAGCTCGCCCACGGCCCCGCCGAGCGGCATCGCGCCGAACGCGACCGCCAGCGGGAACGCGACGTGCGCGAGCGCCGCGAGCACGATGACCACCACGATGTCGCCGCTCAGCCGGAACAGGCTGGCGATCGAGCGCTTCGCCCCGAGCAGCGGCATCGCGAGCAGCGCGAGCTCCAGCGGGACGAACCACGCGATGACCCCGACCGCCTCGACCGACGCCCCCGCGAGCGCCGCGCCTACCGGCCCCACCCAGTCGTCGCCCGAGACCTCCAGGCGCAGCGGATCCGCACGAAACGAGGCGAGCGCCAGCGCGCTGTACAAGGCGGAGACCAGAAGGACCAGCGCCGCCGCATCGCGGGCATAGCTGTGCCCCTGCGGCGCCGCAGGCCCCGCGACCCCCGCCGGGCTGGTCCGTGCGGCGCCACGCGCCCCGGACCGCAAGGGCTCGCCAAGGCCGGCGACGGGCTGGGCACGGCGAGGAGCGAACAAAGGGACGTTCATGCCTACCTAAACCTACCTTGCTCACATATGCGCACTCCACCCCGGGGGCAAGAAGTCTGGGAGGCCTGTCAGGGAGCGGAGGGCGCCGCCGCGCTGGAGTTCTGGCCGGATTTCGCGCAAACTTTGTTCGAGCTCCCTTCTTCCCGGCCTTGAAATTCTTTCAAACAGAGCGCTGCGGGCGGTACCATCCCGACCCTCCTGGGACGTGCATGGAAACTGTCGAACGAGCAGGGCGGCGCGGCGGCGCTGCAGGCCTTCTTTTGCTGTGCCTCGCGACCGCTGGCGTGGGGCTCGCGACCAGCGGGTGCCGCGTCAACGAGAACGACATCCATCGGTGGGAGTCGACGGCGCACGGGCCGGACAAGCTCAGGGCGGTGCTGTTTCACGACAAATACGACGACTCGCTCCGCATCGAGGCGGCCACGTCGCTCATCCGCATGAAGCCGCGGCAGGGCCGGCGCGTGGGCATCGGCATCATGGTCGAGACCCTCGCGACCATGGCGCCGGAGGCCCGGCAGTCCATCGTGGCCGCGCTCGTGCCGTCGATCATCGCCGAGCTGAGGAAGCCGCCGCCCGTCGCGCAGCCGGGGCAGGCGCGCCCGCCGGACACGTCGTTCCCCTACAAGGACGCCGCGTACGCGATGCTCACGTCGGATCGGACCGTGATCATCGCGGACGAGGCGCTGAAGGAGGGGCTCAAGGCCGCGCTCATCGACTGGGCGATGGCGGACTTCGAGCACCGGCTCGAGGACCGCTCGCAGGCCTACGGGATGGAGCAGCTCCTGCGCTTCATCGGCCCCCCCGCGGTGGCCGGGCTGCCGAAGCTCATGACCCGCGAGGCGAAGCGGCTCGACCAGATGGCGTCGCTCGTGGCCGAGTACGGCGACCCGCCGACGAAGGAAGCCGCCTCGGCGAACCTCGTCTCCATCGCGAAGTTCGTCACCTCCAGCGAGTGGGTCGACGCCAAGAAGCCCGAGCTCCAGGCGGCGAACGCCGCGTCGAAGCTCGCGCCCACCGAGAAGCAGTTCGAGGCGCAGCTCGCGCAGTACCAGGAGGAGGAGCTCTTCCGGGTCTTCGGCTCGATGAAGAAGCTCGGCGGCAGGCCGTCGGTCGACTTCCTCCTCGGGTTCGCGGCCAACAAGGAGCAGCCCGAGAAGCGCCGCCAGGCCGCCCTCGCCGCGCTCGAAGGCCGGCTCGACCGCAACAACCCGAGCGACATCCAGCGCATCCTCGAGATCGCCACCGCGGACGCGCCCGACGTGGTGCTCGACCAGGCCTTCCGCCGCGTCGGCGAGATGCCGCGCGAGCTCGTCGTCGAGAAGCTCTACGGCCTGTTCAAGACCGACAAGTGGAAGATCCGCCGCGCCGCCGCCGCGACCATCCTGAAGATGTCGACGGTCAAGCACATTGACGAGTTCATGAGCAGGCTCCCCGACAGCAAGGGGTTCGCCATGCCCGAGGCGCTCACGTACGGCGCGGCGTTCGGCGATCTGAAGGAGGGCTCGCCCCTCGAGGCCCTGAAGAACCACTTCGCCGCGGGCTCGGCGCCGGCGCGCACGAGCGCGATCGCCTACTACTTCACGTTCGGCACGATCGCCGATCTCCCGGCGGTCAAGGCGCTCGAGGGCGACACCACGCGCGCGCCGGTCTGCGAGGCCGATCCGGACTGCAAGTGGGCGTGCGAGGTGTCGAAAGAGGGGTCGAACGAGCGTGAGCTCAGGGAAGTGAAGACCGTCGGCGAGTTCGTTCAGTACTGCATCGAGCCGGCCATGCAGGAGCGGAAGCCGGAGATCGAGAAGGGCGAGAAGAAGTGACGCGAGCGCCGGCGCAGCACGTGGCATCTTCGGGCGATCGCGCCGCGATGCCAGCGCGGCCCTTCGCGCCGGGCCCGCGGCGCTTCGCCCTCGCCACGAAGGGCGGCCGGGACGCGGGTTTCACGGCGGGCTGCGCGGGCTCTCAGCGGATCTCGCGCGGACATGTTTGCGGTCGCAGCGCGCTTTCGGCGCGGTCCAGCGCCATCAGGTGCTTGCAGGGAAGAGGCCGGGAGGAGGCTTCCCAGCGCAATTCATCCTCCGATATCGTTGGGTAGAGATGAGCGCGGATCCGAACAAGAAAAGCGCACGGACGTTCCAGTGTCGCGATGTCCTTTGGGAGACGTTCGAGCAGATGGCGCGCGAGCTCGAGTGCTCCATCGACTACCTCATCAACGAGTCGATGAAGCAGTACGCGCGGCAGCGAAGCTACAGCCCGCGAACGCCTTTTCCGCCGCCCGCGAGGGTCGACGCGGCGCCCGGCTCCGGACACCAGGCGGTCCCGCACGCTCATCAGCCCAGCGCGGTGCCTCCGGCCGCGACGCCCCCGCCGCCCGGGCTGGTGACGCCCGGCTCGCCGCCGCCCTTCGGACCGGGCGGGCCTTCGATGGTCGCCCTGCAGCAGCAGCCGCCCGCGGGGGCGGCCTACGGTGCCCCGGCCATCGCGTCTGCCTATGGCGCGCCGTCGCCGCCGTACGGCGTGTCCCCCGTGGGGCCGGGGCCGACGCCGGTGCCGGCGCTCACGCCGCCGCCGCCACCGCCGGTCCGACCGGGCGCGCCGCCGCCGCCGCCGCCGCCGCCCGGCAGCAGCAGTGCCGGCGGGAAGCGGCCCAGCTTGCCCGTTCCGCCGCCCATCCCGGGCCGCATCGGCGGCCCGCCGCCGCCGACCAGCGTGACCCGCCTCGGCGCGCCGCCGCCGCTCCCGTCGCAGGCCACGAACCCCGGCGGGCGCCCGAGCATGCCCGGCGGCTCGGTGAGCCGCTCGGGGCCGCCGCCGCCGCTGAGCAGCGCCGCCGGGTACGCCTCGCCCATGGGACCACCGATGGCGCCGCCGCCGTACGGCGTTCCGCCGCAGGCAGCGAGCAGCATGCCGGGCCCGCCGCCGATGGCCATGGGGATGCCGAACCAGATCCCCGCCGGCCCGGCGCTCGCCGCGTTCTACGCGGGGCAGCGGTTCGTGGTGAACAAGGACCGGTTCATCATCGGGCGCGGCAAGCAGTCGAGCGATCTGACGATCAAGGACCCGAACGTGTCGCGCCAGCACGCCATGGTCGAGTTCCTGAACGGCCAGTACTACATGGTCGACATGGGCTCGACGAACGGCGTCGAGTACAACGGCCAGCGCATCGCCCGGAAGGCCATCGTCGAGGGCGACCTCTTCCGGATCTGCGATCACGAAGTGCGCTTCTCCTACCGCTGACCGCGGCAGGCCCGTCGTCTCCGCCGGATCTCGCGAGATGGTGAAGCGTGGAGGCGCCGCGGCGGGCTTGCGGGAGCTGCGCCGCGGCTCGCTGCGGCGCGAGCGCCGCGGCGCGCTGCGGGTCGGCGCGGCGGGGGTCCTCCTCGGCGCGGCGATCTGGGGCGGGGCGGTCCTCGCTTCGCAGCTGCCGCCGTGGGTCCCGGCGGGCGACGCCCCGCTCCCGGCCTGGGTCAAGAGCGCGCGCGTGCTCAAGCGCGATCAGCCGCTGTTCGACGCGCCGGGCGGGAGCCCGCGCCGGCGCGGCTCCGTCGATCGCAACGTGCAGCTGCCCCTCTTCGCGGCCCGGCGCGGCGACGGCTGCCTTGGACGCTGGCTCGAGGTCGGCGCCGCGGCCTGGGTCTGCGACGACGCCGTCGAGCTCTCCGCCGCAGCCCCGATCAGCCCGTTCGTGCGCACGTGGCGCGAGGTGCCGGACGGGCTCCCGTACCGCTACTACTTCGTCGGCCCCGATGGGTCCTTCGGCTACCGCCGCGCCGACGCGGCCGACATCGACGCGCCGGACGCGCAGCTCGAGCCCGGCTTCGCGGTAGCGATCGTCGAGGAGCGGGCCCTCGGCGGGGCGCGGTACGGCCGCACGAACAGCGGCTTCTGGGTGCCGATGCGCGATCTCGGCCCGGTGCGCGCCTTCGCCTTCCACGGGGTGGACGTCCCTCCGGACGCCGCGCAGATCGCGATCGCGTGGGTCGTGTCCGAGAGGGCTCCGCTCTTCACGCGGGCCGGGGCGGGCTTCACGCGGACCGAGCAGAGCAAGGCGCGGTTCGACGTCGTCTCCTATCTCGAGGAGGCGCAGGGCGCCTCGGGCAAGCTCGCGCGCATCGCGGACGGCGACGCGGCGGCGTGGATCTCGATCCGCGATCTCCGGCGCCCGTCGGTGGCGCCGCCGCCGCCCGAGGTCGACGCCGATGCGGGCGAGCGCTGGATCGACGTCGAGCGTTCGACGCAGACGCTCGTGGCCTACGAGGGGCGTCGCCCCGTGTTCGCGACGCTCGTCTCGACCGGCAAGGGCGCGCCCGGGTCGTCGCGCGCCACGCCCGCCGGTACGTCCCGGATCTGGGCCAAGCTGCTCACCTCGGACATGGACAACCTCGAGGACGAGGGCGCCGATCGCTATTACCGGATGGAGGACGTCCCCTACGTGCAGTATTTCTCGAAGGGGGTCGGTCTGCACGGCGCGTTCTGGCATCGCTCGTTCGGCCAGGTGCGGAGCCACGGCTGCGTGAACCTGGCCCCGCTCGACGCGCAGCGGCTGTTCTGGTGGACGTCGCCCCGGCTCCCCGCCGGCTGGACGGCCGTCCTCCCCACGGCGCACGAGCCGGGCACCGTGGTGCGCGTGCGATAGCGGCAGGCCGCGACCGCGCGAGACGGGTCACGTAAGCCGCGGCGAGGCGGGCCCGTGCGGGGCTCGCTGCCATGCGCACGGGCCTGGCAGCGAGGGCGATGGGTCTGTGCGCGGGCGGGAATGCGCGCGCTGGCGAGGCTCCATCGAAGGAGCGCTCGGCCGGCGCAGCAGGAAGGGGCGGGAAAGGAGCAGCGGAGCCGGACCCAGGGGGCGCGGCCAGCGCTGGCTCAGGGGGCGATCTTGCCCTGGAGGAAGAAGGCGATGACCCAGGAGAGGAGCACGAGCGACTCGATGAGCGCCAGGCCGAGGATCATCGGGGTCTGGATCCGGGCCGCAGCGCCCGGGTTCCGGGAGATGCCCTCCAGGGCGGCGGCAGCGGCACGCCCCTGGCCCATGGTGCCGCCGAGGGCAGCGATGCCGATCGCGAATCCGGCAGCGACGGCGAGCCACGAGTTCGCGTCGTACTTGTTCGACGCCGCGCCATCCTGCGCCAGCGCCATAGCGGGAACCAGTACCAGCGCAGTGCCGACAACGGCGGACAGCGACAGCTTGCTCTTCAGCGACATCCGAATCTGCTCCTTTCAAGCCACACAGCCCGCGCGGGGCTGCATGCGTAACATCTGCGTGGGTCGGGGGCCGCGCGGGCGGTACCCCCTCGAGAACCGGGGATCTCTCCCGGGACCTCTTCGACTGCTCGGTAGGGGGTGCGCTCGCGCGATCCACCCACCGCTCTGGGGCAACCCATCGACAGCGGGGCCCCTCTAATCCGATTTTCGAGGGCTGGCTAGCCTTCTCTTCATCCTCCAGCGCCGTTCTCCGCGGCGCCGGGTGATCCCTGAGCGAGCGATCAGGCGCAGCGATCAGTGATGGTCCGCCTTCTCCGTTGCGAGCCCGATGTAGATGCAACTCAGCAGACAGAACACCAGCGTCTGCACGACGATGATGATGATCGCCAGGAACATGAGCGGCACCGGGACGAGCAGCGCGATGAGCCCGAGGAAGATGCTCGCCACGAGGTGGTCGACCCCGATGTTGAGCATGAGCCGGATCGAGAGCGTGACCGGGCGGACGCAGGTGGAGATGACCTCGATGGGGAAGACGAGCGGCGCCAGGTACCACTTCGGCCCGGCGAGGTGGGCGATGTAGCCCCAGCCGTTCTCCTTCAGCCCGTAGTAGTTGAAGAGGACGAACACCACGACCGCGCACCCGATCGTGACGTTCAGGTTCGAGGTCGGCGGGTTCACCCCCGGGATGAGCGCCGACGCGTTCGAGAAGAAGATGAACGCGGCCGAGCCCCCGATGAGCGGGAAGTACCGCTTCGCGTTCTCGGGCCCCATCACATCCCGAGCCATCCCGTAGAAGTAGCCGAAGAACGCCTCGAAGAACGTGCGCAGCGTGAGCTTGTCCTCGGGGACCACGGACTCGTTCAGGCGCCGGTACTGTCCGCGCACCTCGCTGGCGAGCAGCACGAACAGCACCATGATCAGGAGGCTCATGAAGATCGGCTCGGTCCCGCGGTAGTCCACCGTGTGGTGACCGATGAACGTCTTGCCGATGTTGCGAGCGTTCTCCCGGAGTCCGGGGAGCTGCGCCAGGAGGTACGTGAGGAACCCTGTGTGCTCAGGCATGGCTTTCGTCGTCGATGCGCCGCGCTGGCAGCCGCGCGGCTGTGCCGGCACGGCCGCGCGCGCCGGCGCGCCTTGGGGGAGTCCGCCCTCGGTCGAGGGGGCCTCGCCTCTACCACAACTCCTTCACGGTGGGCACCCCGGAGCGCGCCGAGTCGCCGTCGCATCGCGCGCGGGTCGCTCGCGGCGGCGCCGGTCGCCGCGGGGGCTCAGCGGCGAGCGCTCGGCGGGGCCCCGTCTGCCGGGGGCTTCGGCCCGAACAGGGTCCCGAGGCTGATGCCGACCACGAGCGAGGCGTAGCCGACCATCAGGGCGACCCCCGAGACGAGATCGCTCTTCAGGATGAGCCAGACGCCGCCCATCAGGCCGGTGAGCTTCACCATCGCGATCAGCGTCCACGAGACGGTGTGGCCCCTGCGCGAGAGGAACGCGTCGACGATGCGCGCGAAGACGTACAGGTTCGCCGTGGCGATGGCGCCCCCGATGCCGACGCCGAGCGCCGCGCGCGCGCCGTACGCGAGCAGCGCGGCCACGGACAGGACCGCGGCGGTGCCGGCGACCCAGCGGAGCACGGCCCGCATCGTCGCGTCCCCGAGGCCGGGCGGTCCGTCTGCGTCGGGCTCCTCGTGCGGCGGCTCGCCGTCGCGCGTCTCGGGTCTTCGCTCAGCGCTCATCGTGCTCCTTCGCGGGCGGCCGCTCGTCGGGGTAGGGGACGACATCGCTCGAGTCCGCCCGGCGGTCGCCGTCCGGCGCGCGCTCGTCCTGTCGCGCCTTGCGGTCGTCGAACATCGGCGCGGGGTTCCCTTGCTCGCGCTCCTCCCTCGCAGCAGCGATCTGCATCTCCTTCCACGCCCGGTGGACCGCCTTGCCGGCGGCGCCGAGGCCGAAGAAGAACCAGAGCACCGAGAGGAACGGATCCGTCCCGAGCTTCGCGTCGAGCCAGCGGCCGACGAACAGGCCGAGCATGATGCAAAGCACCACCTCGAGACCGACGGTCCCGTAGCTTCCGACGGCCTTCCAATCCTGCTTCATCAGGGGATCCGATCACCCGGTGGTACCTGGGTGCCTCCGGTCGCGATTACAAGCGGTCCCGGACGGGGTCAACCGCCGTCGGGCGCCTCCGCCGGAGGCGCACCGCCTACCGCCGCGCGACCAGCGCCTCGAGCGCGGATCGCATCGCCTGCGCGGCCCTGCCGCGGTGGCTCACGCGGTTCTTCTCGGCCTCGTCGAGCTCGGCCATCGTCCGTCCGTACGCTTCCACGACGAACAGCGGGTCGTAGCCGAAGCCGCCCGTACCCCTGGGCTCTCGGCCGATCCATCCCTCGCAGCGCCCTTCGGTCACGACGGGTTGCTCTTCCGACCGCGGATCGAGCAGCACCATCACGCAACGGAAGCGCGCTCGACGGGGGTCGTCGGCCATGTGCGCGAGCGCCGAGAGCAGCGCCTCGTTGTTCTCCGCGTCGGTCGCGCTCTCCCCCGCGAAGCGGGCGGACCGCACGCCCGGCCGGCCGCCGAGCGCGTCCACCTCGAGCCCCGAGTCCTCGGCGAGCGTCACCATCTGCGATCGGAGCGCGCCGGCGCGCACCTTGAGGAGCGCGTTGTCCAGGAACGTCGCGCCGTCCTCGACCACCGGCGGCGCGTCCGGCAGCACCTCCGCCAGCGAGAGCACCTCGATCGGGAGATCGGCGAGCAGCGATCGCAGCTCGGCGAGCTTCCCCCGGTTCGAGGTCGCGGCGAGCAGGCGCAGCGGCTCCCGGCTCACGCGACCCTCCAGTGGTCCGTCTGGAATAGCGCGGAGAGCTCGACGCCGGCGTCGCTCAGCGCGCGGTGCTGCGCGCTCGCGAGCGACGCCACGCCCGCGAGCGCGAGGTCGATCATGCTGTCGAGCTCCGTCCGGGGGATGGCCTCGTCCTCGGCCGTCGCCTGGACCTCGACGACCGAGCCGACCGCCGTCGCCACGACGTTCATGTCGACGCGCGCCGCGCTGTCCTCGGTGTACACGAGATCGAGGGCGAGCCCGCCCGGAAGGTGGCCCACGCTGATCGCCGCCACCTGATCGCGGAGCACCGGCCCCTCGAGCGACCCGGCCGCGCGCATCCGGTCGAGCGCCAGCGCGAGCGCCACGAACCCGGCGGTGATCGACGCGGTCCGCGTGCCCCCGTCCGCCTCGAGGATGTCGCAGTCGATCGTGATCGTCTGCTCGCCGAGCTGCTTCGGATCGATCGCCGCCCGGAGCGCGCGCCCGATGAGCCGCTGGATCTCCTGCGTGCGCCCGCTCGGGGCCTTGCCCCGCCCGTCGCGCGGCTCCCTGCGGACCGGGCTCGATCGCGGGTGCATCTGGTACTCGGCCGTGAGCCAGCCCTTGCCCTTGCCCATCATCCAGGCGGGCACCGTGGGCTCGACCGACGCCGTGCAGAGCACGACCGTCCTCCCGGCGCGGTAGAGGACGGAGCCCTCGGCGTTGCGGTGGAACCCGAGGATCATCTCCACGGGGCGGTGGGCGTCGAGGGCGCGGCCGTCAGGGCGATTCACGAGGGCCGCCTTAGCACAACTCGGGCGACGCACGGGCTCGCCTCGCGGCGGCGCGCGAGGCGCCCTGCGGCCCGGCGGCGCTACATCCCGAACCAGGGGCCCGGGTCGATCACGTCGGCGCCGCGACGCAGCTCGAAGTAGAGCTTCGCGCCGTCCGGCCCGCTCGCGACCGTGCCCACCCGCGCCCCGCCCGGGAGTTGATCGCCGGCGCGCACGTCCACGGCGCCGAGGCTCGCGTACACCGAGTAGTGCCGCTCGCCGTGATCGACGATCACGGTGAGCCCGTAGTCCGCGTAGGTGTCGGCGAAGGCCACCCGCCCCGCGGCCACGCTGCGGACCGGCGCGCCGTCCAGCGCGGTGAGCTCGACGCCGGGCCCGCCGGCGCCGCGGCGCGACACCTTGCGCACCTCCGCGCGGCCGGCGATCGGGAAGGGGAGCCGACCCAGGAGCGAGCGGAAGCCGGCGCGGCGATCGAGCTCGGCGGGCCCGGTGTCCGCGCCGTAGATCGCGAGGTAGTCGGGGCGCACGCTCGTCTCGAACGCGCGCCCGAACGCGGCGCGGCGCTCCTCCTCCTGGGCCAGCGCGACCCGCGCGCGGTTCATCGCCTCGCGGTGCACCTCGAGGGGCGCGCGCTCCGCGCCGAGGTGCGTGAGCCGATCCGCGAGCTCGGCGCTGCGCCGGGTCAGCTCGGCCTCGCGGGCGAGGTCACGCTCCAAGGCGAGCCGGGTGCGCTCCACGCGGGCGGCGTGGTCGACCAGCGCGTCGAACCCGCCGCCCACCGGGAGGAAGCCGGCGCGGATGTGGCGGTAGTATGCGCGGCCGCGCGCGACCATCCGGCGGCGGGTGAGATCGAGCGCGGGGCCGATGGAGTCGAGCTCCGCGCGCAGCGACTTCTCCTCGGCGTCGAGCTTCGCGAGCAGCCGGTCGAGATCGTTCTCCGCCAGCGCCGAGCTCGGGCGCGCCGCCGGCGCCGCGGCCCGCGTCCCCACGGAGGACGGGGGGGCCGCCGAGATCTCGGCGCCGCTGGTCGCCGCGCCGGTCAGGAGCGCCAGCGCGATCGGCGCGAGCCGGGCGCGGCGCCTCACACGGCCACCATCTTGCGCAGCGTGAGCACCGCGGTCGCGGCGCCGAGCGTGGCGCCGAGGGCGACCATCCCGAGCGCGACCGGCCAGGGCAGGAACGACGGCGAGACGCCGAGCAGGTTGGCGAGCTCGTGATCGAAGCGGCCCCGCACCATCATGAACAGCGCGCCCAGCATCAGCAGCGCGCCGGCCGCGCCGGCCGCGCCTTGCGTCGCGCCCTCGACGATGAACGGCCGACGCACGAAGCCGTCGGTCGCGCCGACGAGCTTCAGCACCTCGACCTCGATCTTCCGGCGGTGCAAGAGGAGGCGCATCGTCGAGCCGATGACGCTGACGACGGCGCAGAGGACGATCGCCGCGAGGCAGGTGCTCGCGGCCACGCCGCCGCCGAGGAGCGACGAGAGCCGCTCCGTCCAGCGCTGGTAGGTCTCCACCGTGTCCACGGCCGGCAGGGCGCGCAGCTTCACGGTCATCGACGCGAGCGCCTCGTCGGAGATCTCCTCGGTGAAGCCGACCTCGAGGGACGCGGGGAACGCGCTCAGGGGCAGCGCGGCGAGGGCCTTGTCGCCGTCGTCGTGCACCACCTCGCGGCGCGCCTCGGCGCTCGTCACGAGCCGGACCTTCTTGACCCCCTCCGTGCGCTCGAGCGCGCGGGTGAGCTCCGCGGTCTCCGCCTCGGTCGCGCTGTCGAGCAGGTAGATCGTGGCGCGGCCCGCGCGCGACCAGCGATCGCGCACGGCCATGAGGTTCGTGACCACGAGGAGGGCCGACGCGAGGCAGACGAATGCAACCGCGAGCGAGAAGATCGACAGCGCCTGCAGGCGCCAGTCGCTCCTCCCGGCCCGCCAGGTGCGAAGCCATCTCCGCCCATCGTCACGCTCGCTGGTCTGCATCCCGTTCCCTTTATCCCCGTCGCATGAGGCGGAGCGCTCGGCGCTACGCAGCGCCGCGCACGCCGCTGTCCATCTCGTCCTCGTCGTCGCCGCCGCCGACGAGCTCGCCGCCGGACCCGAGGCCGTGCGGCACGTCCGTCGCCTTCCCGTCGTCGAGCACCACGACGCGCCGCGGGCGCACGTCGAGCAGCGTTCGGTCGTGCGTCGCGAACAGGACCGTCGTGCCGATCTCGTGGATGTCCTCGAACAGCCCGAGCAGATCGATCGCGAGCTGCGGGTCGAGGTTGCCCGTGGGCTCGTCCGCGAGGATCAGCGCCGGCTCCCCGACGATCGCCCGCGCGATCGCGACGCGCTGCTGCTCGCCGCCGCTCAGCACCTGCGCCCGGTCACCGCCGCGTCCCGACAGACCGACACGCTCGAGCGCCTCGCCTACCCGGGTCCGGAGCAGGCGCGACGGGAGGCCGAGCACCTCGAGCGCGATCGCCACGTTGTCGAAGACCGTCCAGCTCGGGACCAGCTTGAAATCCTGGAACACGAAGCCGATATTGCGCCGGAGCGCGGGGATCGACGCGTCGGTCAGGCGCGCGATGTCCCGGCCGAGGAACAGGATCCGGCCGTCGTCGACGCGCTCGGTGCGGTGCACGAGCCGGAGGAGCGTGCTCTTGCCCGAGCCGCTCGGGCCGGTGATGAACACGAACTCGCCTCGCTCGATCGACAGCGACATCCCGCGGAGCACCGGCTGATCCGCGCGGTAGGACTTATATACGTCCTCGAAGACGAGGATTGGCCGTCGCGCGGCGGACGCGTCGTAGCGGTGACCGGGCCGGAGCGCCGGACGAAATGAGCCTTGCGGAGGGGGCGCCGCCATCGGACCCTTCACCTATCAGCCTGCTCGGACACGGAAAACTTTTCGGCCGACGCCCGGGCGAGCGTCCTCTCCGGGTCGTCTTTTTCGGCCTCCCGCTGGCCGCGCTGCTGCTCCACGGCGACGGCCACGAGATCGCCCTGGCCGCGATCAGCCGCGCCGACGCGGTGGGGCTCCGCCGCGCCCGACGGCTCTTCGGCGCGCGCCTCCTCTTGCGCCCCGACGTCGGGCGCCCCGAGCTCGGGTCGCGCGTCGAGGCGCTCGCGCCCGACCTCCTCGTCAGCTGGTTCTGGACCACGCGCCTGCCGATGTCGCTCGTGACGGCGGCGCGGCTCGGCGGCATCGGCGTGCACCCCTCGCTGCTCCCGCGTCATCGCGGGCCGGATCCGACCTTCTGGGCGATCGCCTCGGGCGACGCCGAGAGCGGCGTCACGGCGCACCGGATCGAGGCGGAGTACGACACCGGCGACATCCTGGAGCAGGAGAGGCTCCTCATCGATCCGGCGTGGACCGCGTGGCAGCTCGCCCGCGCCCTGGACCGGCCGAGCCTGCGCGTCCTGCGACGTACGGTCGCCCGGTTCGCGCGCGGCGAGGAGGTGGCTGGCGTCGCTCAGGATCCGGCGCTCGCGACGGAGGCGCCCGCGCCGGACGACGAGGCGTGCGCCATCTGCTGGACCTGGCCGACCGAGCGCGTGCTGCGGCACGTCCGCGCCCTCGCGCCGGCGCCGGGGGCGTGGACCGAAATCGAGGGCGTCTGCGTCATTGTGCTGCGGGCGGCGCCGGCGCCGAGGTTCCCCGAGGCGCTCGCGCCGGGCGAGGCGGTGGCTGAGGGCGGGGTGGTCCTCGTGCGGACCGGCGACACGGCCGTCGCGCTGCTGGAGGGGGAGATCGATGGCGAGCCGGCGTCGGCGGGCGAGCTCGCGGCGCTCGTTTCGTCGGGCGCGTCGGGGGCGCCGAGCGGGTGACCGCCGGCCGGGGCGCGCTCGGCAGGCGGCGTTGGCGCCGGCGGGGTCGCCTGGCCGGCGCGCGGGCCATCGAATCCTGAACCTACGCGCGCGCGACCGCGTAGGATGCGCCCCTCGGAGGATTCATGTCGGAACCCGCGCAGCTTGCGAAAAGCGCCCGCGAACTGCTTGCATCGGCGCTCAATGCGCTCCAGTCGAACGGGGGAGTGTCGCCGGAAATCGAGGCGCTCGCCGAGCCGATTGCGCAGGCGATGGGCATCATGCACCGCATCGAGCGCTCCGGGGGGCAGACCCTCGACGGCAGCGAGATCGCGCTCGCCCACGTGCGCGACGTCCTGAACCGTCTGCAGGGGATCACGGTGGCGGATCCGGTGATCGATGTGTTGATGGATCACGTCGCCTCCTCGCTGAGCAAGGTGCACGCGCTGAGCAGAGCGCAGGCCGCCGCAGCGCCGGCTCCGGTGGCCGCCCCTGCGTCCGTCGCGGTGGCCGCCCCTGCGCCCGTCGCGGTGGCACCGCCGCCCGTCGCGGTGGCCGCCCCTGCGCCCGTCGCGGTGGCCGCCCCTGCGCCCGTCGCGGTGGCCGCCCCTGCGCCCGTCGCGGTGGCCGCCCCTGCGCCCGTCGCGGTGGTGGCCGCTGCGCCCGTCGCGGTGGCCGCCCCTGCGCCCGTCGCGGTGGCCGCCCCCGCGCCCCTCCAGCAGACGCTGCCCTCGCCGCAGCCGTCACGGCATGTGCCGGCGCCCGCCCCGCCCGCTCACCCGGCCGCCTCCCGCCCGGCTGCGGACGCGCGCCGAGCACCGCCGCCCCAGGCCACGCAGCCGTCTGTCGACAACCGCACGCCCGCCGCCGTCGTCGACGTCGAGCTCGGCGCTTTGACCCCGTCGAATTTTTACAAGGGCCTCGCTGGCAACGATGTCATCGAGCACGGGGGCATCTTCGTTGCGACCTACAAGATCCCGCCGACCGGCTCCGTCGTGAGCCTGCGTGTCCGCCTGCCGGGCGACTACGAGTTCGCCGCGCTGGCGACGGTCCGGTGGACGCGCGAGGCCGGCGGTTCGAAGGACTCGGCCGAGCCGGGCTTCGGCGCCAGGATCACGCAGATCTCGGCGGAGGGCCGCCAGCTCGTCTCCCGGTTCACGCGCAACAGGGAGCCGCTCTTCTACGACGACCTCTGACGCCGCAACGTCGCCTCGATCTCTGGTGAATCGTTCTACCGCGCGCCCCGGCTCGCGAGCGAGCCGGTCGCTCCACCGCGTAGCCTCCGTCCTCTCCTCCGTCGCCCTCGCGGCGCTGCTGCTCCTCGCGCCGCGTCCTGCCCGGGCGACAGGCGACCCCGATCTCGCGTTCTGGACCTTCGAGACCGCGCACTTCCGCGTGCACCATCCGCAGGGTCTCGAGCCCATCGCGGCGCGCATCGCCTCGCTCGCCGAGACGATCTACGGACGCGTCGAGCACACGCTCGGCTACGCCCCGCAGGGCCGCACCGAGATCGTGATCACCGACGACTCGGAGAACGCGAACGGATCGGCCGGCACGCTCCCCTACAACGCGATCCACCTCCTCGTGTCGGGGCCCGAGGACATGTCGACGCTCGGCGACTACGACGACTGGTACCTCGACTTGCTCACGCACGAGTTCACGCACATCGCGCACATCGACAACACCTCCGGGATCCCCGCGATCCTGAACGCGATCGTGGGCAAGTCGTTCTCGCCGAACCAGGTGCAGCCGCGGTGGATCATCGAGGGGCTCGCCGTCGTGAGCGAGAGCAACCACACGAGCGGCGGCCGGATGCGCTCGACCACGTTCGACATGTACCTGCGCGCCGACGTGCTCGACGACAACATCGCGGGGCTCGATCAGATCTCGAGCTCCCCGTTCCGCTGGCCGCAGGGCACCCTCTGGTACCTCTACGGATCGAGGTTCCTGGGCTGGATCATCGACGTCTACGGGCCCAACACGATGCGCGCCGTCTCCGCCGACTACGGCGCGTCGCTCATCCCGTGGGGGATCAACCGCGCCGTCCGCCGCGTGACCGGCAAGACCTACGTCGAGCTCTACGAGGGCTGGAAGGACCACCTCCGCCGGCTCTACCGGGAGCAGCTGGCGGCCGTCGAGGCGCGCGGCCTCCGCGAAGGCACGCGGCTCACCCATCACGGCCGCACCGTCTATTACCCGCGGTTCGTTCCGCCCGTCGCGCGCCGGACCGCGGCGGACGAGATCGTCTACTTCCGCGACGACGGCCGCACCCGCCCCGGCATCTACCGCCTCTCGCTCGCCGCGCCCGCGCCCGGGGCCGAGCGCCAGGAGGCGCTTGTCGCGCGCACCAACGCGGCCTCGCGACCGGCGTTCACGCCGGCCGGCGACCTGATCTTCACGGCCCTCATGCCGTGGCGCAATCAGTACTATCGACACGACCTGGTCTTCCTCCCGCGCGGCGAAGAGGCGCCCGACGGCGACGAGCCCGCGCGGCGCCGGCTGACGCGCGGCCTCCGATCCTCGGCCCCCGACGTGAGCCCGACCGGAGATCTCGTCGCCTTCTCGCTCAACAGCAAGGGCACCCGCTACCTGGAGATCGCGCGGCTCTCCCGGGACGGCACGCTCTCGGAGCGGCGCGATCTCGTGCCGAGCGCACGCTTCGAGCAGGCCTACTCCCCGTCGTTCTCTCCCGACGGCAAGCGCCTCGCCTACAGCGTCTGGACCGCCGGCGGCTACCGCGACATCCGCGTGGTGGACGTCGCCACAGGCAGCTACCGCCAGGTGACGCGCGATCGCGCCACCGAGATGAGCCCGGTCTGGTCGCCCGACGGCGAGACGCTTTATTTCACCTCCGACCGCACCGGCATCCACAACGTCTACGCCTACGCGCTCTCGGCCGGCACGCTGCGGCAGGTCACCAACGTCAGACTCGGGGCCTTCCATCCGGCGATCAGCCCCGATGGAAAGACGCTTGTCTATGTCGGATATACCTCCCGCGGCCACGACCTCTTCGTCATGCCGCTCGACCCGGCGCGCTTCCTCCCGGCGCCGCCGCCCCCGACCGACCGCCCCGATCCCGCGACCGAGCCCTCGGCGGTGCGGCTCGATCGCTCCCCCTACAGCCCGTTTCCGACGCTCGCGCCGCGCGCGATCACGCTCGACTACGCGCCCGGGAGCTATGGATCGAACGCGCTGACCGTGAGCGTGACCGGCTCCGACATCGTCGGTCGCCACGGGGTCTTCGGCGAGCTCACCGTGCAGCCGGACGCGCCGGCCCCGACCGTCCTCTTCGGGTACACCTACGGGCGGTTGCCCATCGATCTCGGCGTCCGCGCGTACTACGCCATGTCGCCGCGCAGCGGCTACCGCATCAACGGCCGCAACGTCACCTACGACGAGCGATCGATCGGGATCGTCTCGGGCGTCAGCTACCCGATCCGCGGCGAGTTCTCGCGGCAGAACCTGAGCGCATCGTTCAGCAGCGTCGCCTTCAAGGGGCAGCTCCCCATCGGCAACAAGCTTGACCCGTACGCGCCCCGGACCGTCCTCCCGCCGCAGGGCACGCTGAACCTCGCGCACATCGGCTATGGGTTCTCGAACGCCGAGGGCTCGATCGACGCTGCCGGCGCGCGGCGCGGGCTCTCGCTCAACGCTGGCCTCGATTACGCCGGCCCGGAGACGGCCAGCAGCTATACGACCTACGCGTTCTCGACGGCCCTCAGCGCGTACGTCGCGATGCCCTGGTCCGGCGACCACACCCTCGCATTCCGCGTCGCCGGGGCGGTCTCCGGCGGCAACTTCTCTCGCGGCGCCACCTACGCGGTCGGCGGGTACGATCTCGAGAACCTCACGCTCGTCGACACCCTGCTCACCGGGGTCACGAATAGCTCGTTCACGCTCCGCGGCTATGCGCCGGGCGTGATGGCGGGTCGCTCGTACTTCTCGCAGACGTTCGAGTACCGCGTGCCCCTCCTGCAGCCCGATCGCGGCCTCTCGACGCTGCCGCTCTACCTGCGCCGCATCGACGCGAGCGTCTTCCTCGACCACGGCGGCGCATTCAACCGCTTCGAGACGGACGACATCGCGCTCTTCACGCAGAAGAGCCTGCTCTACTCGCCGCAGCTGCACACCTCGATCGGCGGCGAGGTGTGGCTGAGCCTGACGCTCGGGTACTTCCTCTCTTCGCAGCTGCGCTTCGGGTACGCGTACGGCCTGAGCCCGCTCGCGATCCCCGGCGGCCAGCTCTACTTCGTCGCGACGAACTCGTTCTGAGCGCCGCGCGCCGGCCGGAAACTTTGCCCGTGCCGACCCCTTCGCCCACGGTGCTCGGCCATGCGCCGCTTCCTCCTCGCCCTGAGCCTCGTCCACCTCGCCGGCTGCGGCATCGTCCCGAGCAGCTCCCAGCGCCTCACCGAGGCGGCGCTCGAGATGAACACGGCGGCCCGGTTCGGCCGCATGGATGTGGCGCTCGAGCGCGTCGGGTCGAAGGCGCGCCAGGACTTCATGAGCCGCCACGCGGACTGGGGCACGCGCCTCCGGGTCGTCGACGTGGAGTTCGGCGGCTTCGAGATGACCCAGCGCGACGAGGCCGAGGTCTACCTCGATGTCCTCTGGCTGCGGAACGACGAGGCCACGGTCCGCGCCACCCGGGTCGCGCAGCGCTGGCGCGACGAGCGAGGCCACTGGGAGCTGGTCGGCGAGGAGCGACGAAGCGGCGACACCGGGCTCCTCGGCGAGCCCCCGCCGCAGGAGAAGGCAGCCGGCGAGGCGACGAGCGCGAGCGACCCGGACCGGCAACCCGGCCTGAGCCTCCACACGCGTGTCATTCGTGATGAGTGAGCGCCGCCGCTGGACCGGGCGACTCTAGGCCGTGCGCTGGGACAGCGCGGCGCGGGCGGGACATCGGTGATCGCTCGGGCCGCTCCGCAGCGGCGGCCCCGCGTGTGGCCGGCGGACCGGCCATGCACCCGTCAGGAAGCCGGCGAAGGGCTCGCGGGAGCGGCGGCGCCCTTGGAGGCGCGGGGCTTCTTCGCCTTGCCGGCGACCTCGGTCGTGGCCCGCGACAGCTTGCTGCGCTTGGCGCGTTCCTTCTTGGCCGTCTGCGCCTTGCGGCGCTTCATCTTCATCGACTGGCGGCGATCGCGCTTGCCCATCTGCTTCAATCTCCTCACGGTCGGGGCGCGGGCGCGGCATCGTGACGACAGCTCGCCAGGCGAGCCCCATCCTGCACCGGTGGATGGCCTACCGCGGGGCCCCTCAAAGGGAGCGGGACTTTGCCCAAGCGCGAATGGAAGCGCAAGGGGCAATGCGCTCGGAAACGCAGTTCTTGCGCTAGACGAGTGTGCAGTAGGGCGCTCCGGCAGGCCGCCCGTTGGCAAGCCGTGGTTCGCAGGGCGCAGGGCTGCGGGCCGTTACATCAGGCGCGGGGTTCGCGCGGCTCCAGGCGCATCCGGCTGCGCTCAGCCGCCGACCGCGCCGTCCAGCGCGACCTCGCGGCCGCGCACCTCGAGGCGGTACCGGGAGTTCACGGTCTCTATGTAGAAGACTTCGCGCCCGGCGAGACGCAACACGCGCTTGACCGGCGTCGTCACGTATTCATGCATTCCGTCGGAGAACTCGATGACGATGACCGAGCCTTTCCGTGGTGCACGGACGAGCCGGCCAACGACTGCGCGCGATCCCCGGCCGAGCTTGCGGAGCACAACCTGCACAACAGAGATGCTAGCACGCAGATCTCGGCCGAGCACAAGCTGCACAAGCAGCAGCCCTCGCAACTAGGTCCCACCCTGGCCCAGGGTGTCCGGCTGCATCGGAGCGGCCCGGACCTTCGCACCGCGGACGGCGAGCAGGTGGTGGGGGGCCGGTCCTGGGCGGAAAAGTTCTATAAATCGATCGTCCTCGCGGGCGTACAACGGTCCTGCAAACCCTGCCAGCCGTCGAGCAGGCACATCGACCGCGCGTCATCATCGCCGGATCGCGCTCAGGGCGGAATTCTGGCGAACGATCTCAGCCTTGAGGCAGGGTCACGCAGCCCACGGCGTGGTTTGTCTGACATCCAGCCCGGTCGGGCCGCGCTGGCGGTCGCGTCGCCTCGGTCCGGGCGCTCCTCCCTGTGCTCGGCCGCTGCTGCGCCGCGTAGCGCGCCAGGTCGGGCCTGGCGCATCGCGGCTCAGCGGCTCGCCCAGGTGTCCGCGTCATCGCCGATGGGCGGTGGAGCTGGCCCGGTTGCTCGGATCGGTCACGCCGGGCGCGCCCTTGTCCGCGAAGTAGGTGCGGAGCATGTCGCACGCGACGTTTGTCGCTTTCACTCGCCATTTCGGGGCGTTGGCGACCATCACGGAGATCGCGACCTCCGGTTTGCGGCTCGGGGCGAAGCCGACAAACCAGGTGTAGAAGGGCCCCTCGGGCCCCGGCTTCGTGAGCGTCCCGGTCTTGCCGGCGACGCGGATATCCGGGAGGTAGGCGCGACCGTTGCGATCGTGGAACGAGCGGTAGCTCGTGCCGTTATCCACCGTCGCTTCCATCATCGCGGTGACCGCGCTCGCCGTGCTCTCGTCCATCACCCGCTTGAGCACCTGCCGCTCGCTCGCGCCCTGGTAGATCTCGCCGATTTCGTCCTTCACGCTCGACACGACGTGGAGCCGGATCATCTCGCCGCCGTTGGCGACGATGGTCGCCAGGTTCGCCCCCTGGAACGGCGACAGCGTCGTGTTCCAGAAGCCGGCCGCGGTGCGCGCGAAGCCGAGGTCGTCCTCCGGCAGCGAGATCGTGCTCGCCGCGATCTTGACGTCGAACGGCGTGTCCTGTCCCCATCCGAGCTTCGCGGCCACGGCGCCGAGCTTCTCGTGGTCGAGGTTCTTGGCGGCGAGCCGCGCGAACACCGTGTTGATGCTCCGGCCCATCGCCTGCGTGAGCGTCGCGCAGTACTTGTCGCGTCGCTTGTTGTCGATCATGTCGGCCGGCCGGATCGAGTGCTCGCCGCCCGAATAACACTGCTTCGTGCTCGGGCTCAGGCCGGCCTCCATGAGGGCGGTGCCGGTCACGACCTTGAAGATGCTCGCCGACGGCGCGGTGGCCTCGGCGGCGACGTCGTGCAGCGCGCCCTCGTGCACGTAGCTCGCCCAGACGAGCACCTTCCCGGTGCGGATATCGGTCATCACGACCGCGCCCTCCGGGACCTGGCCTGCCCGCAGGAAGCCGATCGCCGCGCGCTGGTACATCGGGTCGAGGGTCAGCTCCGCGACGCGGCCGGTGTGCGCCGGCGCCGTCGGCGGGCTCCTCCGGTCGTCGATGCGCGTGAGGTCAAGGTCCGTGAGCGGCGGCGGCGTCACGGTCCGTGTGATCTTCGGCGCGCCGGCGATCGTCTTCTTGGCGAGCAGCCCTCCGAGCTCTACGTCGTGCTCGCGCAGCATGGGGAGGGTCACGGCCACGAGCCCCACCGCTGCACCGACGGCGATCCACTGACGCATCTCGCGCATGGCCCGACGGGTACCCTGCTGCGGTGCCCTGGGCCAAAATTGAGGCGCCCCATCCGCCTGCCTGCGTCCCGCGGGCCGCGCGCCCAAGATGCCCTGGCGGCAAATTTCGTTTGAGGGCAAACGATCGAGGGCCGCGGCCGGAGCGCCGGCCGCGGCGGAGAGGGCGGCGCTGCGGGGCTAGAACGACAGGCCGAGCCGGGCGCCGAGCTCGTGCAGCGCGTGCGCGTCGGCCCGCTTCAAGGTGTTGCCCGGCACCCGGAGGAGGTTCTCGTCCGAGCCGCTGCCCGGCGTCAGGTAGGCGTTGTAATTCACGCTGAGCCGCACGTTCTTTGTATGCCAGTAGTTGGCGCCGAGGCCGAGCTGCATGACCTTGAGGTCGGTGCCCGGCCCGCCCTCGGCGCCCGGCGTGTTCTCGTCGTGCGTGCTGCCGTGGCGGGACGCGCCGTCGTACGTCGCATGGATCCCCGCGAGCAGCGCCGCGACCTCGAGCCCCGACCTCGGCTTCTCGGGCTCCTTCGCCAGATCGACCTTCGCGGGGCGCGGGCTGTACCCGGGGTCGCCGGTGACGAAAGCGTCGCCCACGGGCCATGCGGACAGCTGCACGTACCACGCGAGGCCGTTCACCTGGCCGAGCCGCTCGGTGTTGGTGAGCTGATAGCCCTCCACCGCCTCGCGGGTGTTGTTCGCGAGGTAATACGCCTCGGCCCGGAGCTCGACCCACTTGATGGGCAGCCGGAGCTCGCCGCCGATCGCGTTCTGCGCCCCCGACGGGATGACGTGGACCTGCCGCTGCAGCGAATCCCTGTAGCCGCCGCCCCAGAGCGTGTACCCCTGCCCCGTCCTGATGGGCGCGTAGTCGTAGCCCACGTAGCCCTGGTCGCGCTCCCCGTGCTGTGCGCTGACGCCGATCTGCGCCTTGGCGAGCAGCCCCTTCTTGTCGCCGGCGAACGGGCGGGCGAACACGCGGCCGATGAAATCGGGCGGCGCATCGACGCCCGGCCGGTTCTGGCCGTCGCCGGCGACCACGCCGATGCCGTAGGAGAACATCTTGTCGGCGACGTCGCCCCACGCCATCAACCCGATGCTCTTGCCCTCCGGGTGGGCGAAGCTGCGCATCGCGATGTTGCGCTCCATGAACGTGATGCTGTTGCTGCTCGTCTGGATCTCCATCCCGAAGGGGGAGTTGAACTGTCCGAACATGAAGTTCAGCGCCGGCATGACCGAGTAGTTGATCCAGACGTCGGCGAGCGAGGCGCTCGCGCTCGTGCTCTGGACCGCGGCGAAGCGCGCCGTCTCGGCCGTCGGCTCGGCGCCCGCCGGCGCGGCGGAGGTCTCGCTCCTGCCGTTGGCGTTCCCGAGCGGCTGGCCGGCGAAGTCGACGTCGAGCTTGAACGACCATCGTTTCAGGAATTCGCCGTCGAGCTCCAGCCGCGCACGACGGACGAAGAAGCGCGGCTGCAACGCGTTCCCGCCGTCGGCCGCCTTCACGTCCGAGACCCCGCTGCCGAAGCTGCTGGCGAAATCGAGGTGGATCCGCCCCTTCGGGTACAGCCGGAAGGTGTCGCTGGCGTCCCGCAGGAAGAAGCCGCCGTGCCAGCCGGCCAGCGGCTGCTGCTCCGTCACGACCGCGGCCTCGGCGGTCGGCGCGAACACCTGCGCCGGCGGCGGCGGCACCGCGGCGGCCGCTGCCGCTCCAGGAGGAGGCGGAGGCGGTAGCTGCGCTGCCGGTGGCGGCGCCGGATCCGGCGGCGGGGCGGTAGCGGGCGGCGGCGGCACCGCGTCGGCGGGCGGCACCGCGTCGGCGGGCGGCACCGCGCCGGCGGGCGGCACCGCGTCGGCGGGCGGCGCCGGCGCCGGTTGCGCTGGGCCCTGGGGCCCAGGCTGTGCTAGCGCCGAAAGGCCCGACAGCGTAACAGTCATGCCCAGCAGCGCCGATGTAGCTAACCTCATGCAGTTCTCCCTGTGCGCGGCTCGCCCGCGCGCCCGATACCACTCGTATTTCACCGCGAGATTATGACCAGGACGTTACGATTCCGTGTAGGTCACAGGGCGAGCGGGCAGGACAGTCGCGTGAGAGATGGGTGTAGTCAAGGGCCCGTTCATGGGAGGACGGCACGTACCGGCGGCGGAGCGCCGGGGCAAAGGCGGGGAAGGATCACGCGATGACGACCAGCGTGCGGATCACGGCGGATGTCGAGGTGCTCGACAACAGCACCTTGGTGGCCCTCGCCGGGCCAGGGAACGAGAATCTCAAGCTCATCGCGCGCACTCTTGGCATCGAGTCGGGCGTCCGCGGCAACACGATCCGGCTCGCCGGGGACGCGGACAAGGTCGCGCTCGCCGAGCGGTGCCTGGCCGAGGCCGCGCAGATGTTGAGGAGCGGCGTGGTCCTCGACCCGCAGGACTACGTCCGCGGGGTGCAGGCGCTCCGGGACGACCCGGGGATGACCCTGCGCGATCTGTTCGAGGACGTCGTCCTCATCTCGGCGCGCCGCCGGCCGATCTCGGCGAAGGGGCTGGCGCAGAAGCGCTATATCCAGGCGATCCGATCGCACGACATGACGTTCGGCATCGGGCCGGCGGGGACGGGCAAGACGTACCTCGCGATGGCCATGGCGGTCCACGCGCTGCTCGAGCGCCGCGTCAAGCGGATCATCCTGACCCGTCCGGCCGTCGAGGCGGGAGAGCGGCTCGGCTTCCTGCCCGGCGATCTCGCCGAGAAGGTGAATCCTTACCTGCGCCCGCTCTACGACGCGCTCCATGACATGATGGACGCGGACAAGGCGCAAGGCCTCGTGACGCGCGGTCAGATCGAGGTCGCCCCGCTCGCCTTCATGCGCGGCCGCACGCTCAACGATTGCTTCGTCATCCTCGACGAGGCGCAGAACGCGACGAGCGACCAGATGCGCATGTTCCTCACGCGCCTCGGCTACGCCTCGCGCGCCGTGGTGACCGGCGACGTCACGCAGGTCGATCTCCCGCACGGCGCGCGCAGCGGCCTCGCCGAGGCGCGCGAGCTGCTCGCGGGGATCGAGGGGATCGCGATCTGCTCGTTCACCGAGGTCGACGTCGTGCGCCACCCGCTCGTGCAGCGGATCATCGTGGCGTACGAGCAGCGGGACGCCGAGGTGGCCCGCCTGCGCGAGGAGCGACGGAGCGAGGCGGGTCGCGGCCGCGGCGGCGCCGGCGGCGAGGCCGGGGCTGCACCGCAGGGCCGAGCGGCGGGCGAGTCGGGCGGAGCCGGCGGAGCGAGCTGACGCGCGACGCCGCTGGACGAGACGCCGGCGCCGGCGTTCTCATCCAGCGGAGCTGATCATTTCTTCTTCAGCTCCACGGGGGATTCCCGCACGAGCATGGCGTCGGGCCCGGTCACCCGGAGCCGGCCGTCGATGACGTTCTCCTTCAGCTCGCCGACGAGGATGCCGGTCATCGCGTTCGGCGCGCGCGGATCTTCGGGGAAGACCGAGGCGCGGACCATGCCGTCCTCGACCTTTCCGACGATCGTCGCGTCGCCGAGCGCGCCCTTCGCGGTGCCCTTCAGCTCACCGCTCGGCTCGACGGTCAGCGTCACCGTTCCTGGGCCGGTGGCCAGCTTGCCGTCGTCCTTCTGGCGCACGGCGTCCTTGACCTTGGGGGGCAGCACGACGCTGCCTTTCTTGGCGTCGTAGCGCCCTTCCCACGTCCCCTGCCATGCGGGCGCGCCCTTGGGATCGCCCGCGTCTCCCTCCGCGCCTGCGCTCGGCAGCTCCGCGGCGGCCGAGCTGGCCGCGGGCGGCGCGGCCGCCGCGCTCGGCTGGGGCGGCGGGGGCGCTGGTCGCTCCGGTTCGCCCGGGCGCGGCGGGCTCTCCTCGCAGGCCGCGAGGAGCGCGATGGCGAAGGACAGGAGGAGCGCGGGGGCACCGCCGCGCGTCCGGCGGGCTCGTGTTCCGGTGGCGTTCACGCGGACGCTTTTATTACGTGCCGGGCCGGCCGTCCCGTCGATTTGACGGGACGGCATCGTCGAGGCGCGGCGCCTCCGGATCAGGGGGCCGTGCGGAACGCCAGGGTCCAGTGCCGGTCGCTCGTCATCTGCGCGCATGCGGGGGGAATCCCGAGCGAGCGCAGGATTGCCCGGACCTCCACGAGCGAGAGCGCGGCGCGCAGCGATGCGTCGAAGAGGGCCCGCTGGTATGCCGTATCGTTTGCTGCATACGCACCGACGAGGGCCGCCACCGACGCCTCGTCGTCCGGACGGACCAGATCTCGCACGAACAGGACCCCGCCGGGTCGGAGGACGCGGAGCATCGCGCGCATGACCCGCGTCGGCTCCGGGATGTGATGGACGATGCTGTTCGAAAAAACGGCTGAAAAGGTCGCGTCCGGTTCGGGCAGCGCCGTGGCGTCCTCGAGGGCGAGCGCGATCGCGCCGGTGAGCCCGGCCTGCTCGACGTGGCGGCGCCCGAGATCGAGCATCGAGGCGGAGAGATCGATCGCCTTGATCCGCGCTGTCGGCACGCGCCTGCAAAGCTCGATGGGCAACAGGCACGTCCCTGTGCCGACGTCGAGGGCGTATGCGAGATCGGGGACGTGGGAGAGGAGAGCGTCGCAGAACGCCGTGTTCACGGCGGCGTGGTCCATGCTGTCGTAGGCCCGCGCGTCCTCGTCGGTATCCATCACCTCGGGTTCGAGCACGCGTACCAGCGCCATGCGCGCATCGTTCTCCGCGGCGGACGCGCATGTCAACGGATTGTCGGCGGCTGGGCAATCTCGTCCGACCGCCGGGCCGGCGTCGACCGGGGCCGGCGTGGATTCTGGGTCGGCGTGGATTCTGGGTCGGCGTGGATATGGACAGGAAGGCGTTTGAAGAAGTCGAGGCGGAGCGGGCCGGCTCCCCGCCGTCCCTCCTACTCCTCCAATTGGGGCGGGCGCCAATGTCGTAGAGGACGTGCACCCCGGGGTGCGACCCGCGCGCCGCGCTCGAAAGCACCGGGCCGAAGGCTGAGCTCTCTCGAGAGAGCTCGAGCGGCGAGGCCGAGCAGGGCGATGAGCTCTCCTCGGCGCTCTCCTATGTAACGAAAGGTCTGCCGACCGGCCGCGCGTACACGCGCCGGCCGGCCGGGCGCGACGGGATCCATGTGGCCACCTCGCGCCGCCCGCGGGCCGAAGCTTCGCGGGTTGATGCCGAGATCGGTGCTGCGCGAGAGAGCGTGCCTCGGATCGGGGCGACGCCGACGTGGAGTCGTCAATCCGAAGAGCTCGGCGGGTTGGCTGTCGATCAGGACGCGGTCGAGCACGGGGGCAGCGCTATCCCGCGGAGATGAGCGGATGTCGTGCGAAGAGCTCGACCAGCGGCTCGCGGCGCGCTGTTGGCGACTTGCTCCGGCGCAGCGGGGCTCGAAGCAGGCGCGCGAGCATAGACGCCGGGGTCGCGCCGCGGGCGGACAGGAAAAGTGGTCTCGGCGAGAGCACGTGGCCCCGTGGACCGTGAGGCGAGGCGCTCACGGGTCGACCCTGGTTCCTCCCCCTCCGGCGCTCATAGCGAAGCCCCCCCGCCGCGCCCTCCCGCGGGCGGCATCGTATCACGCCCCTGCATAGGTCAGTCGTGCGCCCGGGGCGTGCAATGTAGCCACGCGCTGGCCGCCTGTGTGTGGCCGCCAGGCGCTCGCACCCGGCTCCGGGCGCCTCAATGATTGGGGTGGGCAGGCCCAGGCCGGGGTCGATGCGCCTCGCGGTTGTGCGCGTGCCCGCATTGCCGCCCGTGACGGGCCTGATCGAGGGAGCGGGGTTGCTTGGTTCTCATACAGTGCTTACCCGACCTGCCGCGAGCACCCGAGACACGCAATGCCGCGGTGCATCGTGAGCGGGGCTGAGGGGATTGGCGCGGCCCGGGCCGTCCTGCGCGGGGGAGGGGTCTCGGCTATCAATCGACGCGCGTGGGGCGCTTCGTCGCTCGGCTCGTGTCGAGCAAAGCAGCCCAGCCGTTCGTGGCCGTCCAATGAGCTCTCCGATTGAGCCCGCCCGCAGCGCCTATTGAAAGAAAAGACGGCCGGCTATCCTCAATTCGCTTGACCAGGCAAGTGGCAACGGCATAGTCGTACCCAACCGCCGAGCTGGATTCGGCGACGAGGGAGAGCACATGGCGACCGATGCCTTTTCACAGCAGATTGTAAACCTCGTGCGGAAAATGCCGGACGAGGCGATCCTCGCGCTCGTCAAGAATCAGCTGGGCGCCGTGACGGGGGGAGCGCCGTTGGTTCCGGTTGCGGCTCCGGCGCCGCGCCGCAGCCGTTCGCGTGCCCGCCCTGGAGCGGTCCAGTCCAAACCGTCTTCCGTCGCGGCCAAGCGTGGCGCCGCGCCGAAGCGCCGGCCTGGCCGCCCGCGCAAGTCGCCGGCCGCCTCGGCGGAGCGTCAGGAGACGCTTGACGCGGTCGAGCGCGTCGTCAAGGCGAGCTCGGGCGTCAGCGCGAGCGAGGTGGCGAAGCAGGCGGGTATCCCGCAGACGCGCGCCGCCGCAGCGCTGAAGGAGCTCAAGCTGGAGAAGCGGATTTTCCAGGGGGGCGATCGTCGCTTCGCCCGCTATGCAGGCGACGCGAAGACCGCCGAGCAGGCGAGCGCGAACGCGCGCAAGACCGCGGCGGGACCTGCGCCTGTGAAGAAGCCGAGCGTCAAGGGACGCAAGCGCGTCGCTCAGGCGGCCGCTCCAGCGAAGTAGGTCTGGAGACCGCTGCGCACGCAGCGGTCAGATCGGATGGAGGCTTTGCTGACGCGCCGCGTTCAGAATGGCTATCCCGTTCGAGACGGAGCTCAGGGCGGGCTCCAGGTGAGCCCGCTGTCCTCGGAGGCCGTGACGTACCATCCGCGACGCGATGTCCCGGTGACGTCTGCCTGGAGGAGCATCAAGAGTCGATTTCCGAAGGAGAGGAGCGCTCCGAGCTCGATACGGCCGCGCTCGCCCGTGTCTTCGCCGATTACCCTGGGGACGTCGTAGATATTACCTCCTTCCGGCGATTGCGCGATATGGAGCCCCCATCGCGCTGCGGCGCGGGACGTCAGCACCGCCACGACTCCCTCGCGTGTGGGCGCCAGAGCGACAGACCGTTCGTGCGGCTCCATCCAGGGGCGAAATGGCGGCTTCTCGGCGAGGACGCAGGTCCCTTCGAGGGTGCACGTCGCGAGCGTGTGCGCTCCGGTTGTGGGTGCGATGACCTCGACCATGATCCGATCGGCTGCACAGCCGACCGCGGCTCCGGGTGCGGCTTTCGCCGGGAGCTTCAGCACGGCTGTCTGCGTCGCCGAGATGGCGACCACGGCGGTCTTGTCGGGCGGCTGAGGCACGAGCTGGATCGACCACCCGGCGAAGTCGCACGCGGGTATCGCGGAGAGCGCGGCCGTAGCCGCTGGGCTCATCGCGAGTCCCTCGATGATCCGGGGCGCGTCGAGCGGCCTCCCCGGTTCGGGGACGGGTCGCGCGAGGAGGCTGCGCCCGCGCACCGACAGGATCGCCGGCGGGCGGCCATACGGCACGGGCAGCGCTTGTTCCTGCGCGGGGAGCTGGACCGGCGGCACCGGCGCGGCGCCGGGCGGCCCCGCATAGACGAGGGTCGCGCGCCGGGGCTTCGGCTCGACGAGCAGCACGGCGCTCTCGGCCGACAGCACCGCAGGCACGGAGCTCGCCAGCGGCCGCGCTCCGCGGCCCATCTCGGGCAGCGCGACCGGCGCGGGCGCCGAGAGCTCGTTCGCCTCGAACGGCGCGAAGAAGAGGCTTGGCGGGTCCACCGCGGGCGGCGTCCCTGCAGCGCCGCGCGCGCCCTTCGGGGGAGCCTGGCCGCGCGGGCCGGCGGTGAGCACGGTGGCGCCGTCGGCGCCGACCGACCAGGTGGACCACCCCTCGCGGAGGCGCCGCAGAGAGCGCCAGGTCCTGCCTGCGTTCTCGGTCACGAGCGCGATCGCCTCGTTCTCGACTTCTCCTGTCACCACCGCACGCTTGTCGTCCAGCACGAACACCCGTCGCCATCGGGTCGAGGACGGCGCGAGCGCCGAGTCGATGCCACGTGCCTGGCCAATGGCGGTGGTGAGCTCATCCGCGGACGCCGCGCCCGGGGGCGGCTGGACGTTGATGGGCTCTGCTTTTTCTTTTTTCCTGCACCCGATCGCCAGAAGGGCGGCAAGGGCGGTCGCGGCAGCGCGGCGCCGCGCCGCCGCGCTCACTCCGGAGTCGAGCATCGGCACTCTCTTCGCTTGTGTCGCCTTGGATTCCTGCGCTGCATCGCCGGGCTGCCGTTGACTCGCGCGCTCGCTCGCGCCGCGCGCGAGCGGCCCAGCCGGAGCGCGGGCCACCGCTCCGGGGCGGGACGCGCGCGGGGCGTACGCCTGGATTCTCCGCCGCGTCGCCCCGAGCACCGCGTCCGCCTCGCGGCCGCTCTACCGTCGGCCGCACGCCGTGCGGCCAGCACTAATCAGCCGGCTCCGGATCCATGCAGCAGCGGAAGCCGGTCGAGTAGTCGTGGTAGCCGAAGGAGTGCGCGGTTGTCGAGTACTTGCACCCCTCGCCGTTGCGCGTCGTGTCCATGAAATAGCCGCCACGGAAGGTGCCGCGCGGATCATCGACCCACTCGTGGAGGTTGCCGACCATGTCGAACACGCCGTAGCCGTTGGTGCACCCCGCGCGCTGGCCCGTCGGGAGCAGCGCGTGGGACAGCTGGTTGATGAGCGGGTTGTTCATCGCCGTCGTCCAGAGCTCCTCGGACTTGATATCGAGCAGCGCCGCGATCTCGGCGACCGGGTGCACCGGTCGCTCGTCGTCGTTGCACACCCCCAGCTGGCGGCTCGTGCCGTAGGGAAAGATCGTGTCCTCGGGGCCTCGGCAGGCGCTCACCCACTCGTTCGATGTGCACAGGCGCTTGCTCGACGCCGCGCACGCCCGCTTCGCCTGCATCCCGCTGATGTAGCCCTGCGGGATGACGCCCGGCCAGGACACGGCGCGGACGCGGCGCTCGCTGCCATCGATCGGATCGAAGGGCGACCAGGGGCGCTCGCCGCTGGGCGTCAGCTCGACCAGAGAGCCCTCCCAGCGGTCGACGCACACGCGATCTTCGACGAGGGCCATCTCGGCCGGACAGCGCGCGCTGTCGGTCGACGAGGACACCTGGGCGGCGCCGGTCTCGGGCTCCATCACGGACGCGATCGCGGCGCTGTCCTTGACGGTCGCGAGCGTGCTCCCCTTCGCCTTGACGGGCCGCTCCGTGAGGACGGCGGCGGTGCCTTCGAGCGGCGCTCGCGCCACCACGCGCGGCGTGATCTGCTCCGCTGTCGTCGAGCCCGGCGCGCAGCCAGCCGAGGTGACCACCAGAAGAAGCAGGGCGCCGCCGCGGTATGGACGCGCCCCCGACGAACGCGGAAGGGAAGTTGCCACACGCGGGCGGGAGAGATCCTTGGCCACGGCGGAGCCGAGGATCCCTTCCCGTCATCTTTTTTGCAACCGAATACCGCCCTCAGGGGTCCCCCGAAGGCGCGTACAGGAGAGGGGGCGTACGCCGGGGCACTAAGGTGGGCGCGAGCTGGGGAGAGGCCCAGAGTTCAGCTGGTGCACGTTGGATGTCGCAGGAAAAGAACCGCGAGAGCAAAGCGGGCCGGGGCCATGTCCTGGCCTCGCCTCCGCGGCGGTGACCCGTTCACTCCACGCTGATGACCTCGACGAGGCACCCGTCGTACGCTTGCTGGCAGGTGACGTCGAGGTTGTCGTTCATGCACTCGACGAGCTCCGTAAAGCCGGCCTCGCTGATGGGGTTCAGCTGGGCGGCGCACGTCGCCGCGTCGAACGGGTCGGTGCCGCAGGAGCTGGCGATAACGTCGCAGTCGCCGACGGACTGGCCGGTGCAGGCATTATCGTACATGCGCTTGACGCACGCGTTGACCGGCGGGTCGTCGCACGCGCGCTCCACGCCGATGTCGCTCAGGCAGTCCAGGAGGTCCTCGACGTGGCTCTCGGCGTAGATGGCGAAGGCGCGCTTGCAGACCGCGTAGCCGAAGGGGACCTGGTCGCGGGTGTCGCCGCACTGGCTCGTCGCCCCCTGGGCGGGCGCGATGTTCAGGTCATCGCAGTCGGCGACAGTGACTGCAGCGTCCTCGGCCTCGACGCATGCGCCGGTGCCGCCCTGGCCGCCTTCTCCTCCGTCGCCGCCGTCACCGCCCTGGCCGCCTTCTCCTCCGTCGCCGCCGTCGCCGCCCTGGCCGCCTTCTCCTCCGTCGCCTCCGCCAGTGGAGGAGCTGGTGCTGACGCCGGAGCCGGTCGCCTGGTCCGCGTCGTTGTCGGTGTCCTCCGTGGTCACGACGCAGCCGCCGTAGAGGGCGGGCAAGATCAAGGTAAGCGCGAGGAAAGAATGGCGATGACGAGCAAGCATGGTCACGTTGCCTCCTAAAATGTCAGGGAAGAGCCCCCCGGCCTGGTACGTTCGACGGAGCCTGGTGCTCTCCCACTCCCCTCGCAATCCTGTTCTTCGCCCTGGTCGAGCCGCAGGACGTCGAAACATCGCGGACCCGCCCGGTCCTCGCCGGCTCATGCCGCGGGGGACGGCTTGTTTCATCGATGTTTCTTCCATGTCAAGAACAAGTTTCGAGACCGTGAGCGACCGCGCCCGCTCCAGGCGGCCGGCCGGACACGAGGGCGACGACTGGGCAACGGACGACGCGCGACGCGCGGCGGCGCCCCCGGACGTCCGTTCAGGAAGATCTGAAAAATTGCTCAGGTCGATCGAGCGCGAGAAACAAACTGAAAGGATGCGGAAGGATCGCGCTTGCGTGCGGAGCCTCCCGCTGGTAATCACCGCGCTCCGTTTTCCCGGGCGATCGGGTGTCCTCCCGGTCTCCCAGTAGAAGAGCCGTAACGGCGCTTCGATCTCAGCTCCGCCCCTTCGGCCGCCGCGGGAACCCCCCCGGTGACGCGAAGGGGGATCACGTCGATGGACGTCGGGTTGGGACCGGAGGCGTACGACGGTGCAACCGGTTCGAAGAGAACCGAAACCCGGTACGGAGTAACTCCGCCCGCCGGTGTCGCGAGGTATCTCGAATGGTAAGCAAAGCCAGTGCGATGTTTTCGCGGATTGCCCCGCGCAAGGCACGCATGATCGCCGATCTCGTCCGGGGTCGCGACGCGGACGAGGCGATCCAGCTGCTCTCGTTCACGCAGAAGAGCGGCGCCCCCGTCCTGCGGAAGATCATCGAGAGCGCGGTCGCGAACGCCCAGCAGGCGGGCGCCGACATCGATGCGCTCTTCATCAGCAAGGCCACCGTCGACAAGGGGCCCAACAAGTTTAACCGCCGCTGGCGGCCGCGCGCGATGGGCCGTGCGACCCGAATCACCAAGGGCGTGTCGCACATCGTCATCGAAGTCGACGAGAGAAAGTAAGTAGAGGACCTGCCGATATGGGACAAAAGACCCATCCGTATGGCTTCCGCGTCGGTGTCATCAAGACGTGGAGCAGCAAGTGGTACGAGGACGGCGCCGCGTATCAGAAGTGGCTCCACCAGGACATCCGCATCAAGCGCGCGATCAAGCAGTACCTCTACAACGCGAACATCGCCGGCGTGGAGATCGAGCGCGCCGCGAACCGCGCGAAGGTGATCGTCTTCACCGCCCGCCCCGGCATGGTGATCGGCAAGGGCGGCAAGGGGATCGAGACGCTGAAGAGCGGCAACGTCGGCACCGCCTCGAAGGGCGAGACCCTCTTCCCCGGCGTGTCCTCGTTCACGGACAACGAGGTGTTCATCGACGTGCAGGAGGTCCGGAAGGCCGAGACCAACGCGCAGCTCGTCGCCGAGAACATCGCGACGCAGCTCGAGCGCCGGATCGCGTTCCGCCGGGCGATGAAGAAGGCGGTGGCCACCGCGATGAAGTTCGGCGCGAAGGGCATCCGCGTGCGCTGCGCCGGCAGGCTCGGCGGCAGCGAGATGAGCCGCGTCGAGACCTACCGCGAGGGGCGGGTGCCGCTGCACACGCTCCGCGCCGACATCGAGTTCGGCCTGGCCGAGGCGAAGACGAAGGTCGGCATCATCGGCGTGAAGGTCTGGATGTTCAAGGGCGAGGTCCTGCAGCGTAAGGCGCGCCGGATCCAGTAGAGGGATTGCAGAATGCTGTCTCCGAAGCGAACCAAGTTCCGCAAGATGCAGAAGGGGAACAACCGCGGCCTCGCCATGACGGGCAGCGATGTCTCCTTCGGCGACTTCGCGCTCCAGTGCATCGAGCCTGCCCGCGTCACCTCGCGGCAGATCGAGGCGGCTCGTATGGCGATCCAGCGGCACGTGAAGCGCGCGGGCAAGCTCTGGATCCGCATCTTCCCGGACCGTCCGGTGACGAAGAAGCCGCTCGAGGTCCGCATGGGCGGGGGCAAGGGCGCGCCCGAGGAGTGGTGCGCCGTCGTGAAGCCGGGCCGCGTGATGTACGAGATCAGCGGCGTGACCGAGGAGATTGCGAAGGAGGCGTTCCGCCTCGCGTCGCACAAGCTCCCGATGCAATGCAAGTTCCTCGTCCGTGGGCTGACGTGAGGTAGGCGATGAAGGCGAAGGATTTGCGTGAACGCACCACCGAGCACCTGCGCGAGCTCGAGAAGTCGCTGGCGGCGGGCCTGTTCGAGGCGCGGTTCAAGAATTTTACGAATCGGCTGAACGACACGGCGACGATCCGCAAGGCGAAGCGGGATCTCGCGCGGGTGAAGACGATCCTCACGCAGCGCACGCGCGCCGAGGAGAAGGCGTAGCCATGGCGAAGAAGAAGGCAGAGAACCAGCAGCCGGTCGCTGCGGCGCCCGAGCTGGCAGCCGCGGCGCCTGCGCAGGCCGAGACCGAGGCGAAGGCGCACGGCTTCCGGCGCAAGCTGGTCGGCAAGGTCACCAGCGACAAGATGAACAAGACGGTCACCGTCGAGGTCATCCGGAACGCGCTCGACCCTGTGTACAAGAAGTACGTCCGTCAGCGGGAGCGCTACAAGGCGCACGACGAGACGAACCAGTACAAGGTGGGCGATCGTGTCGAGATCATGGAGCACAGGCCGATCTCCCGCGACAAGCGGTGGCTCGTGACCAAGCTCGTTGCACGGCCGGTGGAGGAGTAACGCCATGATCCAGGTGTCGACGCATCTCGAGGTCGCGGACAACTCCGGCGCCCGAATCGTGAAGTGCATCAAGGTGCTCGGCGGCTCGCGCCGCAAGTACGCCGCCCTCGGCGACGTCATCGTCGTCTCGATCAAGGAGGCGTTGCCGGGGACCAAGGTGAAGAAGGGGGACACGGCGCGCGCCGTCGTCGTCCGCACCGCCCGGGAGTACCTCCGCTCGGACGGCAGCTACATCAAGTTTGATGGGAACAGCGCGGTCCTCATCAACAAGGAGAAGGAGCCGATCGGCACCCGCATCTTCGGGCCGGTCGCTCGCGAGCTTCGCGCGAAGAAGTTCATGAAGATCATCTCGCTCGCGCCGGAGGTCCTCTGATGAAGCGCCTCAGGGTCGGTGACCTCGTGCAGGTCATCAGCGGCAAGGAGCAGGGGAAGCAGGGCCGCATCACCAGGATCCTCGCCGACGAGGAGCGCGTGGTGGTGGAGGGCCTGAACACGGTGACCCGCCATCAGCGGCCCACGCCGCGCAACCAGGAGGGCGGGAAGATCGTCAAGGAGGCGCCGATTCACGCCTCGAATGTCATGCCGGTCGATCCGGCGACGGGCAAGCCGACGCGTGTGAAGGTCCGCGTCGGTGAGGACGGCAAGAAGACGCGCGTCGGCAAGAGCGGCAGCGCGATCGGTGTGGGCTAGCCATGGCGGACAAGAAGGACAAGGACAAGGCGGCCAAGGACGGCGGCAAGGGCAAGGACAAGCCCAAGCAGTCGCAGCAGGCCAAGCCGCAGGCGCCCGCCAAGAGCAAGGAAGCCAGGGGCGCCAAGAGCAAGGGCGCGGAGGCCGAGCCCTCCGCGCCGGCCGAGGTGCGCCCGCGCGACCCGAACTACACCCCGCGGCTGCGCGCGCACTACCAGAAGAGCGCGACGGCCGCGCTCACGAAGCGGTTCGGCTACAAGAACCCGATGATGGTGCCCCGCCTGCAGAAGGTGGTGATCAACATGGGGCTCGGCGCCGCGGTGCAGAACCCGAAGATCATCGACTCGGCTGTCGAGGACATGCGGGCGATCTCCGGCCAGAAGCCGGTGGTGACCCGTGCCCGTAAGTCGATCGCGACCTTCAAGCTGCGCGAGAACCTGCCCATCGGGGTGATGGTGACCCTGCGCGCCGAGCGGATGTGGGAGTTCGTGGATCGCCTGATCGCGTTCTCCCTGCCGCGCGTCCGCGACTTCAAGGGCGTCAGCCCGAAGGGGTTCGACGGCAAGGGCAACTTCACGATGGGCCTGCGCGAGCAGATCATCTTCCCCGAGATCGACTACGACAAGATCGATGTCGTGAAGGGGCTCAACATCTCGTTCGTGACCACGGCGAAGACGGACGAAGAAGGACGCGCGCTCCTCACCGAGCTTGGCATCCCGTTCCGGCATTGAGGGATTTTCGATGGCCCGTGCAAAAGAGTTTGCGAAGCTGAACCGTCCGCCGAAGTTTTCTACGCGGCAAAAGAACCGTTGCAAGGTGTGCGGGCGCTCGCGCGCTTACTACCGCGACTTCGAGCTCTGCCGTGTCTGCCTTCGGCTGTTCGCGCTCCGTGGTGAGCTCCCTGGTGTGATCAAGGCCAGCTGGTGATTCTATGATGACCGATCCCATCGCCGACATGCTGACCCGCATTCGCAACGCGGCGCTCGCGCGGCACGACCGGACCGAGGTCCCCGCGAGCCGCATCAAGGCTGCGGTTGCGGAGATCCTCAAGTCCGAGGGCTTCATCGCCGACGTGCGCGAGACCGAGGGCGAGGGTCCCAAGAAGCTGACGATCGTGCTCAAGTACGGGCGCGACCGCCAGAGCGCGATCGACGGCGTGCGCCGCGTCTCCCGCCCCGGGCGCCGCGTGTACGTGCGCCACGACAGGATCCCGCGCGTGTTCAGCGGGCTCGGGATCTCGATCCTGAGCACGTCCCGCGGGCTCATGAGCGACAGGGATGCGCGCCGCCTGAAGATGGGCGGCGAGCTGCTCTGCGAGGTGTGGTGATGGAAGCTCAGGCGAACGCAGCCCAGCCCGCGAAGGGCAACGCGAACGGTGACAGCCGCCTCGCGACGAAGACGTCGCGCGTCGGCAAGCGTCCGATCGATCTGCCGAAGGGGGTCACCGCGACCGTCAGCGGCCGGAAGATCGACGTCAAGGGCCCGAAGGGGCAGCTCTCCCGCGCGTTCACCGACAAGGTGGACGTCAAGCTCGACGGGGGCAAGCTGCTCGTGAGCTCAGCGGCGCCTGGACGCGACGGATCGCGCCTCCAGGGGCTCGCGCGAGCGCTCCTGGCCGCGATGGTGAAGGGCGTCGCCGAGGGGTACGAGCGGACGCTCGAGCTCAAGGGGACCGGCTATCGCGTCGAGCTCAAGGGCACGACGCTGAACTTCGCCCTCGGCTTCTCGCATCCGGTGACCTTCGCGGTGCCGACGGGTCTCACCGCGGCGATCCCGGCGGACTCGAAGGGCACGGTCCTCGTCCTGGCGGGTGCGGACAAGGAGCTCATCGGGCAGACGGCCGCTACGATCCGCGGCTTCAGGCCGCCGGAGCCGTACGGCGGCAAGGGCGTGCGTTACCGCGGCGAGCGCGTGCGGGAGAAGGCTGGCAAGGCCGGCAAGGGCGGCAAGAAGTAAAGGCGAGCAGCGGCGGGTACGCCGCTGCACCGAGGGACGAGACGGTCATGGGCATGAAAATCGTCGGTCGGGAGCGCCGGAAGCTCCGTATCCGCAAGAAGGTCGAGGGGACGCCGGAGCGCCCGCGCCTCAGCGTCTTCCGCAGCTCGAAGCACATCTACGCGCAGGTCATCGACGACGTGAGCGGCAAGACCCTCGCCCACGCTTCGACGCTGTCGAAGGACCTGAAGGGCTCCCTCGACGAGGACAACAAGGTCGAGGCGGCGAAGAAGGTCGGGGCGCTGCTCGCGAAGATCTGCAAAGAGAAGCAGATCGGCAAGGTGGTCTTCGACCGCAACGGCTATCTGTATCACGGGCGCGTGAGCGCCCTCGCCCAGGCGGCCCGCGAGGCAGGTCTCGATTTCTGACTCCCACAGCCGCTGCCCTGATGGTGAAGGGTGGCGGGCGCGGTCAACTGCCGCGGCGGAGAACGTGATAGAGGACGGGTTATGGCGTTCGATCATGTCGACGAAGAGAAGCTGAAAGAGCGAGTCATCCACATCAACCGCGTCGCCAAGGTCGTCAAGGGCGGCCGGCGTTTCAGCTTCTCGGCGCTGGTCGTGGTGGGCGACGAGGCGGGGCACGTGGGCGTCGGCCTGGGCAAGGCCAACGAGGTGCCGGAGGCCATCCGCAAGGGGAACGATCAGGCTCGCAAGAACCTGTTCCGCATCCCGCTGGACGGTGTGACGATCCCGCACGACTCGTTCGGTCACGTCGGGGCGGGCAAGGTCCTGCTGAAGCCGGCGAGCCCTGGGACGGGCGTCATCGCCGGCGGCGCGGTTCGCGCCGTCGTCGAGTCGGCGGGGATCCACGACGTGCTGTCGAAGTCGCTCGGCACGAGCAACCCGCACAACGTCGTGCACGCGACCGTCGCGGCGCTCCGCGGGCTGAAGAGCCCGGAGAGCGTCGCCGGGAAGCGGTCGATGCAGCTCGACTCGCTCGACTACCAGCGCCGCGGCGGCACGAACACCGCGGGCCGCCGGCGCGCGAGCGTGGCGCCCCCCGGGGGGCCGGGCGGCGCGGCGCAGCCGCAGCCGCAGGCGCAGGGCGGTGGTGGCGAAGGAGGCTCGCAGTGAAGCTCCGCGTACGCCAGAAGGCCAGCAACATCGGCTTGGTCGAGCACACCCGCAAGGTCATCAAGGGCCTCGGTCTGCGTGGGCCGGGGTCCGAGGTGGTCGTCGCGAACACGCCCTCGTTCCGTGGCATGGTGAAGAAGATCCTCCACCTCGTCGAGGTGGAGGAGGTCGCCGACGAGGCAGCCTCCCCGAAGTCCTGAGAAGCGAGATCGTCATTCCAGCGGAGTTGCCGCGTACGGAAGTGTGAAACATGGACATCCTTTCTAAGCTCCAAGCCCCTGAGGGCGCCGTAACCAAGAGGCTCCGCGTTGGCCGCGGCGTGGGGTCGGGCGTCGGCAAGACGTCTGGCCGCGGACAAAAAGGGCAGAAGGCTCGGGCGGGCGGCAACATCAACAAGAAGCACTTCCAGGGTGGACAGACGCCGATCCAGCGTCGCCTCCCGAAGCGTGGCTTCCGGAATCCGCTCGCGGACATTGTGGTCAACGTCAACGTCGGCGCCCTCGAGGCGTTCGACGACGGCGTTCAGGTCGATCTGATCGCGCTCCATGCGAACCGCCTCGTGCAGGGTCGGTTCGACGTCCTGAAGATCCTCGGCAACGGTGAGCTCACGAAGAAGCTCACGGTGATCGCGCATCGCTTCTCCAAGGGAGCGATCGAGAAGATCGAGAAGGCGGGGGGCAAGGCGGTCGTGCTCGCGTCGCCCGCGTCCCAGGACAACGCGACGGACTCCTCGTCCTCGTAGCCAGCGCGCAGGCGCACCCTTCAAGCCGGAGTCCAGGATCGCCTATGGCCAGCCTCGCGGGAATCACCAACTTCCACAAGATCCCCGAGCTCCGGCGACGCGTGATCTTCACGCTGGTGATGCTCGCGGTCTACCGGGTCGGCGTCTTCGTGACGACCCCGGGTGTGGACCGGAACGCGATGCGACAGTACGTCGCGAAGCAGTCCGGCGGGCTCGTCGGCTTCCTGAACATGTTCTCCGGCGGAGCCCTGGAGAACCTGTCGATCTTCGCGCTTGGGATCATGCCGTACATCTCGGCATCGATCATCATGCAGCTCATGGGCATGGTGTACAAGCCCATCGACGAGCTGAGGAAAGAGGGCGAGCAGGGGCGTCGCCGGCTCGATCAGTACACGCGTTACGGCACCGTCGCCCTCTCGCTGTTCCAGTCCTTCTCGATCGCGAAGATGCTGGAGGGCCTGTCGAGCAGCGAGACGGGCGCCGGCATCGTGAACCACCCTGGCATCGGCTTCCAGCTGATGACGGTCATCACGCTGACGACCGGGACCGCGTTCCTGATGTGGATCGGCGAGCAGATCACCGAGCGCGGCGTCTCGAACGGCGTCTCGCTCCTGATCTTCGCGAGCATCATCACCAGCATCCCCGGGGAGATCGGCAACTACTTCGCGCAGAACGCCGGCGATCTCCAGCCGCTGTCGATGGCCGCGATCGCCACGTTCATCGTGCTCGTCATCGGGGTCATCGCGTTCTTCGAGAACGGCAGGCGTCAGATCCCGATCGTGTACTCGCGGCGCCAGGTCGGCCGCCGCGTCTATGGCGGGCAGACGGCCCACCTGCCGCTCAAGGTGAACACTGCGGGGACCATCCCCCCCATCTTCGCGTCGTCGCTGCTGATGTTCCCGCAGACGCTCGCGAACATGAACGTGCCCGGAGCCGAGCAGATCCAGGCGATCATCAACCGGGGGGACTGGGTCTTCAATACCGGTTACGCGCTGCTCATCATCTTCTTCTGCTTCTTCTACACGAACGTGACGTTCCAGCCGGTGGACGTCGCCGAGAACCTGAAGAAGCAGCAGGCAAACATCCCCGGGATCCGGCCAGGCAAGCAGACGGCGGACTACATCCACCGGGTGATCCAGCGGATCACCGTGGGCGGCGCGCTCTACGTCGCCGCGGTGTGCGTGGTTCCCTCGATCGTCGGCAACCTGCTGCGTATCCCCTTTGGCTTCGGCGGCACGTCGCTCATGATCGTCGTGGGCGTCGCGCTCGACACGGTGAACCAGCTGGAGGCGCACCTGATCACGCGGAGCTATGAGGGGCTGACGGGCCCCGGTGCCACCCGTATCCGGGGCCGCAGGCTCCCGGAAGCGTGATGGAGGGCAAATGATCTTGGTTCTGGTGGGGCCTCCTGGAGCTGGGAAGGGTACGCAGGCGAAGCTGCTGTGCGCACGCTTCGGTATCCCGCAGATCTCGACCGGCGACATGCTGCGTGAGGCGAAGCGGGCAGGTACGCTGGAGAAGCGTCACCTGGACATCATGGACTCTGGCGGGCTCCTGCCGGATGAGGCCGTCATCGGCCTCATCGCTCGGCGGACGGCCGAGCCCGACTGCGTCGACGGTTTCCTTCTGGACGGATTTCCCAGGACTGTGCCTCAGGCGAACGCGCTCGACGAGCTCCTCGCCAGTCAGGGCGGCAGGCGGATCGACGCGGTGCTCCAGCTGGACGTTCCGCGCCCTCTGCTGGAGGAACGGCTGATCCATCGCCGGACTGACAAACGCAGTGGACAGATATATCATCTCGTTTATAATCCGCCGCCCCCCGGTGCGGAGCTAGAGCATCGGGCCGATGATCGGCCCGAGGCTGTTACCAAGCGTCTCGATGCCTACGAGGCGATGACGGCTGCCCTGCTTCCGTTCTACGAGCAGAAGCAGCTGCTGCATCGCGTCGACGGGGTCGGGAAGCCAGACGAAGTTACGCACAGGGTACTGTCGGCCATCGGCCGATCGGGCTCGGGTGGAGAATGAGGCGTAATAGACAGACCAGACCGCCGAAAGAACCGAAGGGCGACAAGCTCGAGTTCGACGGCGTGGTTCAAGAGGCCCTGCCGAACGCCATGTTTCGCGTGAAGGCGGACAACGGCCTGGGCGTCCTCGCGACCATCAGCGGCCGGATGCGGCAGTACTACATCAAGATTCTGCCGGGCGACCGCGTGACCGTCGAGGTCTCGCCGTACGACCCGAGCCGAGGCCGGATCACGTACCGGCATAAATAACGTATTCTGAGGAATCTGGAGGCTCCCCGTGAAGGTGCGCCCGAGCGTCAAGAAGATCTGCGACAAGTGCAAGGTGGTGCGGCGGCGTGGTGTCGTTCGGATCATCTGCGAGAACCCCCGCCACAAGCAGCGCCAGGGGAACTAGCTCTTTCGGCGGAAGCCCGCCCCCGTTTCGGTTTGGAGTAACCATGGCTCGTATCGCTGGTGTCGATCTCCCGCGTCGGAAGCATGTCGCCTACGCCCTGCCGTACCTCTACGGCATCGGGCGGACCCTCTCGTTGCGAATCTGCGAGAGGACCAACATCCCGCAGGACAAGCGGGTCGAGGAGCTCAGCGACGCTGAGGTGAAGGCGATCCGCGACCTCTTGGACGCCGAGTACAAGGTCGAGGGCGACCTGCGGCGCGAGGTGCAGCTCAACATCAAGCGGCTCATGGACCTCGGCTGCTACCGCGGGCTTCGCCACCGGCGCGGCCTCCCGGCGAACGGGCAGAGGACGCACACGAACGCGCGCACCCGGAAGGGTCCGCGCAAGGGCATGTTGCAGCGGCGTCCGGCCGCGGCCAAGTGACGAGCGGGGATTAGGACGCCATGGCGCAAGCGAAGACGGCTGCCACCAACACCAAGACCAAGCAGAAGAAGAAGGTCAGGAAGAATGTGTCCGCGGGCATCGCGCACATTCAGTCGACCTTCAACAACACGGTCGTGACGATCACGGACATCAACGGCAACGCGATCGCGTGGTCGTCCGCTGGCGCTCGCGGCTTCAAGGGATCGCGCAAGTCGACGCCGTTCGCCGCGCAGCTGGCGGCGGAAGAGGCCGCGCGGCGGGCGCAGGAGCACGGGATGCGCTCGGTCGCCGTGTTCGTGAAGGGCCCGGGGGCCGGGCGCGAGAGCGCGCTCCGCGCGCTCCAGACCGCGGGTTTCAAGGTGACGCTGATCCGCGACGTCACGCCGATCCCCCACAACGGTTGCCGGCCGCCGAAGCGGCGCAGGGTTTGAGGTAATTCACGATGGCTCGCTACATTGGTCCGGTCTGCAAGCTCTGCCGCCGCGAGGGGATGAAGCTCTACCTCAAGGGAGAGCGGTGCTATTCCGAGAAGTGCGCGTACACGCGGCGCCCGTATCCGCCCGGCCAGCACGGCCAGGGGCGCATCAAGCTGAGCGAGTACGCGGTGCGCCTGCGCGAGAAGCAAAAGGTGCGGCGCATCTACGGCGTGCTCGAGCGGCAGTTCAGCGGGTATTTCCAGGAGGCCAACCGGCGCAAGGGCCGGACGGGCGAGGAGATGCTCGCGCTGCTGGAGCGGCGCCTCGACAACGTCGTGCACCGGATGGGCTTCGGCTCGTCTCGCGCCGAAGCGCGTCAGCTCGTCCGGCACGGGCACGTTCATGTGAACGGCAAGCGGCTGGACATCCCGAGCTACGTGGTGCGGGCCGGTGATCGGATCGACCTCACCGAGGGGGCGCGCAAGTTCAAGAGCGTCCTCGCGTCCGTCGGGGGCGCGGACAAGCGCCCGGTCGCGAGCTGGATCGAGGTGGATCGCGCGGCGTTCACCGGAGCGGTCAAGGGCGCTCCGATCCGCGAAGATCTCAACGAGCCCGAGATTCGCGAGCAGCTCGTCGTCGAGTACTACTCGCGCTGATCGCGAGGGCGGCGCGGGGGAGGGCAGCGTCACGACCGCACCTTGCAGGGGGCGGTCGTTCGCTGCGGGCTCCCCTCCGCGTCGCTGTCCTGCGCGCGGGCGCGCAGGCGAATGGAGCCACGAATGCGGGCAGGAGGCGACGCCGTCCGGTCGAGTGCGGCCGCGGCGTGAGACCTCCGCGCAAACCTCATGAAGGAAGGAGATCGCCATGACGATGAACAACCCGAATCTCACGATGATCGCCCGTAACTGGCGCGATCTGATCCGGCCCAAGGGCATCTCGATCGACGCGGACAGCGGGACCCAGTTCTACGCCAAGTTCACGTGTGAGCCCCTGGAGCGCGGCTTCGGGATCACGATCGGGAACTCGCTGCGTCGCGTGCTGCTCTCCTCCCTCCAGGGGGCGGCTGCGACGGCCATCCGCATCGAGGGCGCGCTGCACGAGTTCACCACCGTGCCGGACGTGGTCGAGGACGTCAGCGACATCATCCTCAACGTGAAGGAGGTCGTCTTCAAGGCGGCGACCCCGAAGACGTACTCGGTGCGGATCGATCGCGAGGGGCCGGGGCCCGTGTACGCGCGCGACATCCAGCTGGTGGATGGGCTGTCGGTGCTCAACCCCGACCACCTGGTCGCCGTGCTCGACAAGAAGGGCCCGCTCTCGATGGAGCTCACGGTGAACGTGGGCCGCGGCTACGTGCCCGCCGAGCGGAACAAGACGCCGACCATGCCCATCGGGACGATCCCGATCGACGCGCTGTTCTCGCCTATCCGCAAGGTGAACTACACCGTGCAGAACGCCCGCGTCGGGCAGGTGACCGACTATGACAAGCTCACGCTCGAGGTCTGGACCAACGGCTCCGTCTCGCCGGCGGATGCGGTCGCCTTCGCGGCGAAGATCCTCAAGGAGCAGCTCTCCATCTGGGTCAACTTCGAGGAGAGCGAGGAGACGAGCTACCAGGCCGTGATGAGCGACGACGAGCCGCTCAACGAGAACCTGTTCCGCTCCGTCGAGGAGCTCGAGCTCAGCGTCCGCTCCGCGAACTGCTTGCAGAACGCGAACATCACGCTCATCGGCGAGCTGGTGCAGCGCACCGAGCAGGACATGCTCAAGACCAAGAACTTCGGCCGCAAGTCGCTGAAGGAAATCAAAGAGATCCTCGCGAACATGGGGCTCTCGCTCGGGATGAAGATCGACAACTGGCCGCAGCTCCTCGAGCGCTGGAAGGCGCAGCAGGCGCAGGCGTGAGTCGGTACTGAGGGAACGTCATGCGTCACAAGAAAGCGGGCAGGCAGTTTGGTCGGGATACCTCCAGTCGCAGGGCGATGCTTCGCAACCTGACGGCGAACCTGATCACCCACGAGCGGATCGAGACGACCGACGCCAAGGCGAAGGAGCTGCGGCGCGTGGCCGAGCGGCTCATCACCAAGGCGACGCGGCTCGGCAAGGTCGCGTATACCGCGCACACGGAGCTCAGCCCCGGCGACAGAGCGCGCCGGCTTCACGCCGAGCGGCTCGTGGGCAGCTACATCCCTCGCTGGGGGGTCGAGACCGATGGCAAGAAGGTCGATATCATCGCGAAGGTGATGATCGATCTCTCGAAGCGCTTCGAGGGGCGGCCGGGTGGCTACACGCGGATCATCAAGCTCGGGCCGCGTCGCGGCGACAACGCGCCGATGAGCCTCATCGAGTTCATCGACGCACCTCCGGTGGAGGACGACGCACCCGCGCAGGCGGCCGAGCCGGTCGCCGCAGCGGAGCCGGCGACCCCGGCGACGACCGCCGGCTGAGCCGGATACAGGCTGGCGCCCGGTAGCGCCGGCGCAGTTGCAGAGACGCCGGGGGAGCCATGAGCTCCGCCGGCGTCTCTGCGTTGTGGGCCGATGCGCGAGCAGCGCGCCGGCCTCTCGATGTCGCGAACTCGCTCGGAGCGGTCCAGGTGAGGTGCCGCGACTGCACCAACACAATAAAATTATTGCACCAGTGTCAAGCGGGGCGCGTACCGTGGCTCAGCGGTTGAGCGCTCCGGCTTCAGGTGCGTCGTCGTTTCGCGGTTCTGCCGGCTCGATCTGTTCGACCGGAAGGGCAGGGGTTGCCTCCGAGGCGGCGGCAGACGGCGCCGGGTCAGCCGGCAGCGCCGGATCGGATGACGCCGGGGCATCCCGAGGTGGGGCGCCGTCCTGCCCCGGGGACAGCGCCGGTTCGGCAGGCGCCGGCGGTTGCGGCGGTGCCGCGCAGGCGGGCTCTCGAGGCGGCTCCGGGCCGGGAGACGCCGGCGGTTGCGGCGGAGCGGAGCTGGGCTGCTGTCGAGACGGCGCCGGATCGCTCCGGCGTCGGGCAAGGAAGAACATCGCGAGCAGGGCGACGAACCCCACCGCTCCCGCGGCGATGTAGCGGTTCTTCTGGCTCTTCCGCTCGGCGACCTTGTCCCCGAGGGACACGAGCGCCGCCCTCGCCCCGGCGTGGCCTGGGTCGAGCTCGAGCGCGCGCTCGAGCACGAACTTGTCCGGCGTGCCGCGATCGATGAGGAGCACGCCCTCGTGGTAGGCGATCTCGGCCTCGATCTTCCCCGCGTGCTCGCCGGTCGGGTCGAGGCGCAGCGCCTTGCGCAGCATCGTGAGCGCGTCCTCGCGCCGGTCGGCCGGCAGCGACTTCGCCCGCTCGACGTAGGCCCCCACCATCTCCTTGCGGCGCTCGAAGAGTGGCGCGCGGGCGAGGACCCGGTCGAACGCGTCGGTCGCTTCGGCGAGCTTGTTCGCGCTCGCCGCGGCGACACCCTCGTCCATCAGGTTGTACACCTCGGCGAGGCGAGCGCGATCGTACGTCGCGAAGAGCTCGCGCGCGATCCGGTCCCACGACCAGTCGCGCGGCGGCTTGTCGCCCGTGAGGTTCAGGTAGGCGTCGCGGAGCTGCCAGACGCCGGGCTCGCCGATCGCAGAGATGGCCTCGCGCGCAGCGTCGCGCAGCCGCGCGCGGTCGCTGTTGCAGAAGCTCAGGATCACGCGCATGGCGTCCACGTCCCGGACGCGGCCGTACGCGCGGAGGACGTCGGCGAGGATCTGCGTGTCGTTCGACGCGATCGCCTCGCCGGGGATCGCCCGGCCGAGCAGATCGAGCTGCTTGTTGGCCCAGCGCTGGACGATCTTGGCGTCGTGCTGGCGCGCCTCGATCAGCGCGGGGACCGCCTTGTCGCGCAGCTTGGCGATCTGCCGCTGGAGATCGATGCGGAGCAGCTCGCCGAAATAGGCGTGCAGCGCGATGAGCTCGCGGATCGCCGGCGTCGTGCCCGCAGCGACGAGCATCCGCTCCATCGCGAGCAGCTTCACGATATCGCGCCACGCGCTGTCGCGCGGCCGAGGCACGGCGAGCATGAAGTCCAGCCAGTCGCCCTCGGCCTCGTCCTTCTCGTCGCCGGCGCCCTTCTTCGCGCCCTGGTCGGCCTTGGCGTCCTTCTTGTCGTCGCCGCTGCCCTTCTTCGCGCCCTTGGCGTCCTTCTTGTCGTCGCCCGCGCTCTTCTTCGCGCCCTTGGCGTCCTTCTCGTCGCCCGCGCTCTTCTTCGCGCCCTTGGCGTCCTTCGCGTCCGCGCCCTTCTTCTTGTCGTCGCGCGCGTCATCGCCCTTGTCGCCCTTCAGCGCCTTGCGCCCCTCTCTGCGCGCCTCCGCGAGCACGCGGGGCGCCGCGTTGCGATCGATCGAACCGCGGATGTCCTGCACCCGGAGCCGAACCGCATCGACGATGCCGGAGATCGGCTCGTCAAGGGACGCGCGGACGCTCTCGCGTGAGCGGGCGTCCTGCGACGTGATCTGGTCGAGCACGCGATCGAGCTCGCGGACGGCGGTGATGTCGGGCTCCGGACGGGCGATCGGGGCGAGGCGCGGGAGCTCCGGGAGCGCCGACGAGGCCGGCGCGGCGGCGCCAGCGTCGCGCTGCGCGGCGGCGTGCGAAAGGGGCGGCGCGAGCGGCGCGGCCGCGATCACGCTGAGCAGGATGAGCCACGCGCACGCCGCGCCGCCTCGCCGCGACGGCCGCGCGCCTGCGCTCCTCGGATCCGACGAGCTGCGTGCCAAGCGCCTCAATCCGTGATGCGAAAGTCGAAGAAATCGCCCGAGAAGCCGCGCCACCGGACATCGACACGCTCGACGCGCGCCGCGCTCGGGCCGCGGTTCGCCCACGCGATGAGCTCCTTGAGCTCGTCCTCCTCCCCCTCGGCGAGCACCTCGACGCTGCCATCGGAGCGGTTTTTCACCCAGCCGGTGAGGCCGAGCCGCTTGGCTTCGCGCTGCGTGGAGGCACGAAAAAAGACGCCCTGGACGCGACCGCGGACGAACAGCTGCACCTGTTTGAGCCCCATGGAACCAGCTTGACTTAGCCGCGCACTCCGGGGGAGGCAACCTCGGGCAGCGCCGGGGCGCCACAGGCAGTTCGCCCCCGCCGTTCCGTGCGCGCGGCGTGGTCGACCCCGCGTCCGTGGTTCCCGGCGCGCATTGACAGAGCAAACGCGCTTGATAGAGTCGCCGCCCGATCGGCAAGCGCAGCCCGCCGATCGAGCGACATGAACGTGAGGGGCGCCGGTTACGAGGCGAGCCCTCTTCCCCCTGGCGACCCGCCGACATCGACGACATGCTCGGCCCCGCCTCGGGCTCGACCCGCTAGACCCCTCAAACAGAAACCATCGACCGACGGCCTCCACGGCCCTTGACAGGGCGCGCGCTGTCGCATCCTGGAGCTTTCCGACTCATGCACCTCAGGGAACTGAAGCAGAAACCGATGGCCGAGCTCGTCCAGATGGCGAAGGGGCTCAACATCGAGGGCGCTGCCGGGCTGCGCAAGCAGGAGGTCATCTTCGCGCTCCTGCAGGCCCACGCGGCGCAGGACCAGCCGGTCTACGGCGAGGGCGTGCTCGAATGCCTGCCCGACGGCTTCGGCTTCCTCCGGGCGCCGGACTACAACTACCTGCCGGGCCCGGACGACATCTACGTCTCGCCGTCCCAGATCCGGCGCTTCAACCTCCGCACCGGCGACAGCGTCAGCGGCTCGATCCGGCCGCCCAAGGAGCGCGAGGCGTACTTCGCGCTGCTCAAGGTCGACAAGATCAACGGCGAGCCCCCCGAGGTCGCCCGCGACAAGATCCTGTTCGACAACCTGACGCCGCTCTATCCGCAGCAGAAGTTCAACATCGAGAACGGGACGAAGAGCTTCTCGACGCGCATCATCGACATGCTCTGCCCGATCGGCAAAGGGCAGCGCTGCCTCATCGTCTCGCCGCCCCGCGCCGGCAAGACGGTGCTGCTCCAGCAGATCGCCAACGCGATCTCGGCGAACCACCCGGACACGACCCTGATCGTGCTGCTCATCGACGAGCGCCCGGAAGAGGTGACCGACATGCAGCGCACCGTGAAGGGCGAGGTGATCAGCTCGACCTTCGACGAGCCGGCGACGCGGCACGTGCAGGTGGCCGAGATGGTGATCGAGAAGGCGAAGCGCCTCGTCGAGCACAAGCACGACGTCGTGATCCTGCTCGACTCGATCACCCGCCTGGCGCGCGCCTACAACACGGTCGTCCCGCCGAGCGGCAAGATCCTGTCCGGCGGCGTCGACTCGAACGCGCTGCACAAGCCGAAGCGGTTCTTCGGCGCCGCGCGCAACGTCGAGGAAGGCGGGTCGCTGACCATCGTCGCCACCGCGCTCGTCGACACGGGCTCGCGCATGGACGAGGTCATCTTCGAGGAGTTCAAGGGGACCGGTAACAGCGAGATCCACCTCGATCGCAAGCTGATGGAGAAGCGGATCTTCCCCTGCCTCGACATCAACAAGAGCGCGACCCGCAAGGAAGAGCTGCTGCTGCCGGAGTGGATCCTCCAGCGCGTCTGGCTGCTCCGCCAGCTGCTGCACCCCCTCAACGTCATCGACTCGATGGAATTCCTCCTGGACAAGGTGAGCCGCACCGAAACCAATCAGGAATTCCTCGAGAGCATGAACCAGTAGCGGTTCGTCCTAGGGGCGCTCCCGGCCGTCGTAGGGAGCGCTCTCTGCGGGACGAACGGATCGCGCAGGGGACCGCGCGCGCTTCTGCGGACGAAGTCGTGTTAGCGTCTCCTGGTGACCGCGAAGGCGGAACAACGCACGAAAGCGCTTCAGGCTCGGATACAAGAGCTCGAGGCGCGCCTTGCCCAAAGTGACAAGACCGTGCAGGCGCTCCGGGATGTCGGGCTCGCGCTCGGCAGCACCCTGGATCTCGACCAGCTTCTCGCGCTCATCCTGAACAAGATCACCGAGCTGCTCGACGCGGACCGGGCGACCCTCTACCTGCTCGACGAGCAGCGGCAGCGGCTGTTCTCGCGGATCGTCATCGGCGAGGAGGCGCGCGCGATCGAGCTGCCCGTCGGCGCCGGGATCGCCGGCCACGTCGCCAAGATCGGGCGCACCGTCCGTGTGAAGGACGCTTACCGGGACCGCAGGTTCCAGCGCGAGTGGGACGAGGTGACGGGGTACCGCACCCGCTCGATCCTCGCCGCGCCGATGAAGAACCACGTCGGCCGGACCATCGGGGTCATCCAGGTCCTGAACAAGCACGGGGAAGGGGAGTTCTCGGTCCACGACGAGGAGCTCCTGAGCGCGCTGGCGACGCAGGCGGCCGTCTCGATCGACAACTCGCGGCTGTTCCTCTCGGTGATCCAGAAGAACACGCAGCTCGTGGAGACGAAGGAGCAGCTCGAGCACCGCGTGAGCGACCTCAAGCTGCTCTTCGAGCTCGAGAGCGCGATGGGCCGCGCGACCACGATGGAGGACCTCGCGCGCGCGGTCATCACGGAGGCCGGCAGGGCGTGCGAGGCGCGCGCGGGGGGCATGCTCGTCGACGAGATCGAGGGCGGCCTGGCCCTGTATTTCTTCGACTTCACCGCGTTCGAGGACGGCGGCCCGCCGCCCCGCTCGTCCGCGCCGGACGAGGAGCCGGAGGGCGTCGTGGGCGCGGCTCCCCGGCGGCCGGCGGTGAAGCGCATCGCCATGCGCCGCGGCGAGGGGGTGGTCGGGCACGCCATGGTGCACAACGAGGCTGTGTTCTTCTCGCGCGAAGGCGCGGGCGACGCGCTGGGCGACACGCCGGTCTCGCCCCGGCTCGCCCAGCTGCTCGGGGCGGACCTGCGAACGGCGATCGCCGTGCCGCTCGAGGGCGAGGACGCGGTGCCGATCGGCGCCATGGCGCTCTACAACTCCAGGAAACCCCACGGCTTTTCGAAGGACGAGCGCGCGCTCTTGCGGCTCGTGTCGGCGAACGCGTCGACCGCGCTGCGGCTGTTCCGGTCGCGCCTCGAGCGGGAGCAGAGCGAGCGGCTCACCACGATCGGGCGCCTGCTCTCGGGGGTGATGCACGACGTGCGCACGCCGCTCACGGTGATCAGCGGCTACGTCCAGCTCATGGCCAGCGCCCCCGACGCGGCGACGAGGGAAGATCACGCGCGGCTGATCCTGAAGCAGTTCGACGTGATCAGCGCGATGCAGCGCGAGGTGCTGGAGTTCGCGCGCGGCGAGCGGAGCATCCTGGTGCGCAAGGTCTACCTGACCAAGTTCTTCGGCGACATCGAGAAGCAGCTGGAACACGAGCTCGCCGGGACCGGCGTGAGGCTCTCCCTGGAGCTCGAGGACCGGGGGACGGCGCGGTTCGACGAGGCGAAGATGACGCGGCTCCTGCACAACCTGGTCCGCAACGCGGTCGAGGCGATGCGGCCAGGCGGGGGCACGGTGACCATCCGCGCCTACCGCGACGGGGGCGATCTCGCGATCAGCGTCGCCGACACGGGCAAGGGGATCCCCAAGGAGGTCCAGAGCCGGCTCTTCCAGTCGTTCGTCACATCGGGCAAGCGCGGCGGTACCGGGCTCGGGCTCGCGATCGTGAAGAAGATCGTCGACGAGCACGCGGGGACCATCGCGGTCGCGTCGTCCGACAAGGGCGCGAAGTTCACGATCCGCCTGCCCCAGGAGAGCGCGCCGTTGCGGCCTTCGGCCGCGGCGGGGGGGCAGCCCCAGCTGGCCTCGAGGGACGGCAGCCCGGCGCCCAAGCAGGGCGGCAGCCCGGCGCCCAAGCAGGGCGGCAGCCCGGCGCCCAAGCAGGGCGTGGAGGCCGCGCCGGTCGTCCACGAGGGCATCCCCCGCCGCAGGCCGGCGGGCTCATCACCACCCGTGAACGAGCGAGGTCGACGCTCGTCCAGCAACGGCTCGGGCGCCTGACGCGCCCTCGCCGCTTGCGCGAGGCGCATCCCATGGAGAGACTCGAACGGTGTCCCAGCTCCGCCTGAAGCTCCTCGAGCCGCACCGGACGTCGCTCGAGAAGTGCGTCTACTGCCCCAAGCTCTCCCGCGCCGCCTGCCCCGTGTCGAACGTCGAGGCGAACGAGACGGTCACGCCGTGGGGCAAGATGTCGATGGCGTACTTCGCCGCGCGCGGCGATGTGCCGCTCGACGCGCCCCACGCGGATCCGGCCTGGGCCTGCTCCGCCTGCTACGCGTGCCGCGAGCGCTGCGATCACAAGAACGAGGTGGCCACCGTGCTGACCGACGCGCGCGCGGAGTTCTTCGCGCGCGGCCTCGCGCCGGAGGGGGCCAGGCGCGTCGCGGAGCGCTTCCTGGCCCGCGAGGCCGGCCGGGCCGGCGAGGCCGATGCGCGCTCCCGGGCGGCCGCGGCCGCGCCGGCTGCGGTCCACGTGCTGCTCGGCTGTGGCTACGAGCGGCACGCGCCGGACGTCGCCCGCGATGCGCTCGAAGCCACCGAAGCGCTGACCGGCGCCCCGGTCCGCCCGGTGCGCGCCTGCTGCGGGTTGCCGCTCCTGTACGCCGGCGACCGGCCGGGCTTCGAGGCCGCCGCGCGGCGGCTCGCCGCCGAGATCGCGCCGGGAGAGCGCTTCGTCGCGGTCGACCCCGGGTGCGCGCGCGCCGTGCGCGTCGAGTACCCGCGCGCGGGCGTGAGCGTGAAGACCCCGGAGCTGTTCGTCGATCTCGCGCTGGCGTCGCTCGACCGGCTGCAGCGGTCGACGTCGGAGCGGCGGGTGCGCTACCACGACCCCTGCCAGCTCGGGCGCGGCCTCGATCGCTACGACGCGCCCCGGGAGATCCTCGCCCGCATCACGGGGCGGCCGCCCGAGGAGTTCATCCACCGCCGCGAGCACGCCGACTGCAGCGGCGGCGGCGGCCTCGTGCCCGCCACGCGCCCCGCCTCGTCCGCCGCCATCGCCGACGGCAGGATCGCGGAGCACCGCGCGCTCGGCGGCGGGCTGCTCGTGACCCACTGCGCGCAGAGCCTCCGGCGGTTCAGGACCCGGGGCGAGCCGGCGGAAGACCTCGCGACCCTGATCGCGCGGGCCGTCGCGCCGCGATGACCGCGCCGGCGCCCGCCGTGGACGAGGCGCGCGGCGGCGCGGCGGGCCAGGACGGGCCGGCGCCCCGCAAGCGGCGCACCGTCGCGGGGAGGCTCCTCGCGAGCTACCTCGTGGTGCTCGCCGCCTTCGCGTTGACCGTCGGCTGGAGCGTCCAGGCGCTGCGGGCAGCGTCGCGCGACGCCCAGCTGCTGCGCGCCGGGTACGTCCCGCTGCTGCTCCGCATCGGCGAGGTCCTGGCCGAGCAGAACGTCTTCAACGCCCAGCTCAACCACATCACCGCCGCCAAGAACCCCGGCGACGTGCGCGAGTGGATCGAGACCGCTCGGCGGACCCGGCCGCTCGCCTTCTCGATCGTCAAGGACGCCGCCAGGGCGCTCGCCGCCGACGAGAAGGCGGCCGGCGGAGACGCCGGCGTCGGGCAGGCGGGCGCCTCGTCGGGCGTGCGCCGGTTCAGCGACGAGATCGCGGTCGAGGTGACGGCGATCGAGCGGCTCGTGGGCGCCAGCCCGGAGCGGTTCTCGCAGCTGTTCCAGGCGCTCGCCGTCGGCAACCGCGAGCTCGCCGAGCGCACGCGGGACGAGCTGGTCAAGCGCGAGGTCGAGGGCGCGCAGCGGCTGCGGGCCATCAAGAGCCGCGTCGAGGAGCAGATGGAGAGCCTCACCGTCGAGGCGAAGCGGCGGGAGGAGCGCTCGATGCACCTGCTCCTCGGGCTGGGCGTGCTGACGCTGCTCGTCGGCGCGGTGATGTCGCTGTACGCGCGGCGCGTGCTGGCCCCGCTCACCGCGGTCACCGGGCGGGCGAACGCGGTCGCGCGCGGCGACCTCACCCCGAAGCAAGTGCTCGCGACGAACGACGAGATCGGCGAGCTCGCGACGACGTTCGAGGGCATGGTCGCCGCGATCCGCCGCGCGCGCGCCGAGCTCGTGAACGCCGAGCGGCTGGCGGCGATCGGGAAGATGGCGGCGCACGTCACGCACGAGATCAGGAACCCGCTGTCGTCGATCGGGCTGAACCTCGAGCTGCTCGAGGAGGAGGTGGCGCGCGCCTCCGCCGCGGGGACGCCCGACGCGGAGCTCAGGCCCGTGATGAAGGAGTCGGCGCAGCTCGTCGCCGCCATCCGGGCCGAGGTCGACCGCCTGTCGCGCATCGCGGAGCAGTACCTCAGCGTCGCCCGCCGCCCTCGCCCGCGGCTTGTGCCGGAGCGGGTGGACGATCTGGTGCAGGAGCTCGTGGCGTTCGTGCGGCCCGAGCTCGACCGCGCCGGCATCGCGGTCCGCGTCGAGGTGGAGGAGGAGGGGCCCGAGATCCTCCTCGATGAGTCGCAGCTCCGGCAGGCGCTCCTGAACCTGCTCCGCAACGCGCGCGAGGCGATGCCCAAGGGCGGCGAGATCGTGGTGAGCGTCAGCTTCTCGAGCGGCGCGGCGAGCATCGCGGTCGACGACATGGGCCCCGGCGTGCCGGAGGAGCTGCGAGCGTCCATCTTCGACCCCTTCTTCACGACCAAGCAGCGCGGGACGGGGCTCGGGCTCGCGGTGACGCGGGACATCATCGAGGCGCACGGCGGCACGATCTCGTGCGAGCCGCGCGAGGCGGGGGGCACGCGGTTCCGGATCGTCCTGCCCGCCGGCGGCGCGCCGGCCCAGGGCCGCGCCGCGGACGCGCTGCTCTGAGCCGCTCCGGCCGCGGCCGCGCGGCGGCGCCGGACAGGCCCGACGCGGAGCCCCGGCGCGCCGACTATTTCGGCATGTTCATGTACTCGAGGGCCATCCCCATGAGGAGGAAGCCCACGACCGCAAACAGGAGCGCCGCCAGCACGTAGACGATGGTCCGAAACGTCCGCGGCGGCGGGGTCGCGGCCGGCCGCTGCTCGATCGACTCCGGCTCGCCGGGGGCAGGGAGCCCCGAGCCCAGGGTCGGCCGCATGGGCTTGTAGACGAGCGTCGGACCCTGGCTGCTCGACCCGGCCGAGCTGTCCTCGGAGAAATCCGGCAGCGTCCGCGGCGACACGGGGGGAGATACGATCGGGGGCAGGAGCTCTCCGGCCGCGTTGTTCAGCACCATGGTGCCGTTCGGACCGGTCCATTGCATGGACGGAGCCACCGGCTGCCCGACGGCCGCGTAGGACGGGCGCTGGACCTCGCCGTGCGGGAGCGCCGGCTCGCCGACGGGGTGGTGGGTCGCGAGAGCAGGCTCGCTGGGCTGGCGCGCGACGGCCTCGAGCGGCGGCTGTGCCCCTGGGTCGGTGGCCGTGCGGATCAAGATGGAGTCGGCTGGCGGCACCGGGAGCCTGATCGCGCCGGAGGACGGGGGTTTGTAGGTCGAGTGCGGGGGCGGGAGGGGCGTACCGAGCGCATGGCCCGATGCGTTGCTGCTGGGCACCCTGGAGCTGCGGGGGCTGGTGGTCGGCTGGCTGGCGCGCTTCGCCGGCCGCAGCTCCCGCCACGCGGTGAGCCCCTCGATCGCGCTCTGGAACCGGTCCGCGGGCTCCCGCGCCAGCCCCTTGGCGAGGAACGCCTCGAGCCGCGGATCGACCGGTCCGTCCATCGCCTCGGCGAGCCTCCGCGCGTCGGCCTTCTGCTTCATCTCGACCATGATGAGCAGGTTGCGCGCCTGGTACGGCAGCTGACCGCTCATCGATTGGAAGATCATCGTGGCGCAGGCGTAGATGTCCGCGCGGTGGTCGACCGTCTTCGCCTTGCCGATCTGCTCGGGCGGCATGAACGAGAACGTGCCGAGGCTCTGCCCCATCTCGGTGAGGGTCTCTCCTCCCATCTCCCGCGGCAGCTTGGAGATGCCGAAGTCGAGGATCTTGACCCGCGTGGATCCGTCGGGTCGCGCCTCGAGGTACACGTTCGACGGCTTCAGATCGCGGTGGATGATCCCGGCGCGGTGGGCGTCGGCGAGGCCCATCCAGACCTGCTCGATGATCGGGTGCAGCTCCTCGAACCTGATCGGTCCCGTCCGCTTCAGCCGCTCGATCAGCGACTCGCCTTCGAGCAGCTCGAAGACGAGGACGATGCCGTGATCGAGGTCCTCCTCGACGTCGAGGATCTCGGTGACGTGGTCGCTGTTGATGGAGCCCGCGGCGCGCGCCTCGCGCCGGAACCGCTCGGCGGCGGACGACTTGGCCTTGGAGTCGGCGCGCAGGAGCTTGATCGCCACCTGGCGGCCGGTGCGGATGTTCTCCGCGGCGAACACCTCACCCATCCCGCCACGGCCGAGCTGGCGGATGATGCGGTACCGGTTCGCGACGACGGTTCCAGCTTCGAGCTCCAAAAGCGCCTCACCACAGATTATCCTCCGCGCCGATGCGGGGGATCAAATTCTCCGGCGCGAACGAGGTGAGTCGAGCATGGGCGATGGGTCGCCGGCCGTAGGCCGACGTCGCCGTGCCCTGGCCGAGGACGGGGGAAGAGCCGCAGGATCGAGCTCTTCCGTGGGCACCCCGCCCCCTCGCTGGTGAGCCAGCGCTTCCCCCCTCACGCGCGGTGCGTCGCGCCGGTCGCAGGGGCATGACCGTGCCCCTGCGCCGCCGCGGATCTCACTCGTCTTCCTGCTGCCGGAGCTTCGCCATGACGTTCAGGTCCTCGAGCGTCGAGGTGTCGCCGGTCAGCTCCCGGCCGGCGGCGACGTCCTTCAGCAGCCGGCGCATGATCTTGCCGCTGCGGGTCTTCGGCAGCGCGTCCGCGAAGCGGATGGTGTCGGGGCGCGCGAACTTGCCGATCTCCTTGGCGACGTGCTCGGCGAGCTTCGCCTGGAGCTCCGGTCCGGCCGTGGCCCCCGGCCGGAGCGAGACGAACACCACGAGCGCCTGCCCCTTGAGCTCGTCCGGTCGACCGACCGCGGCCGCCTCCGCGACGGCGGGATGAGAGACGAGCGCGCTCTCGATCTCGGCCGTCCCGATGCGGTGGCCGGCCACATTCAGCACGTCGTCGATGCGGCCGACGACCCAGAAATAGCCGTCGTCGTCGCGGCGAGCGCCGTCGCCGGTGAAGTAGCAGCCCTCGACGTCGCTGAAGTACTGCTTGCGGAAGCGCTCATCGTCGCCCCACACCGTGCGCAGGATCGACGGCCACGCCTGCTTCAGGACGAGCAGCCCGCCCTCGCCCGGGGCGACCGGTTTGCCGTCCTTCGTGACGACCTCGGGCACGACGCCGAATATCGGCAGCCCGGTCGACCCCGGCTTCGCGGGCGTCGCGCCGGGCAGCGTGGTCATCATGATCGCCCCGGTCTCCGTCTGCCACCAGGTGTCCACGATGGGGCAGCGGCCGCCGCCGATGGTCCGGTGGTACCAGATCCACGCCTCGGGGTTGATCGGCTCGCCGACCGAGCCGAGGAGCCTGAGGCTCGACAGATCGCTCTTCGCGGGCCACTCGTCGCCCTGCCGCATGAAGGCGCGGATGGCCGTGGGGGCGGTGTAGAGGATGGTCACACCGTGCTTCTCGATGAGCCGCCAGAAGCGGCCCCAGTCGGGGAAGTTCGGCGCGCCCTCGTACATGAGGCACGTCGCGCCGTTCGAGAGCGGGCCGTACACGATGTAGCTGTGGCCCGTCACCCAGCCGACGTCGGCGGTGCACCAGTAGACGTCGTCGTCGCGCAGATCGAAGACGTACTTCGTCGTGACGTGCACGCCGACCAGGTAGCCGGCGGTCGTGTGGAGCACCCCCTTGGGTTTCCCGGTCGATCCGCTCGTGTAGAGGATGAACAGCGGGTGCTCGGCGTCGACGACGGTGGGCTCGCAGGAGGGCGCGGCCTGGGCGAGCAGGTCGTGCCAGAAGACGTCGCGGCCCTCGGTCATCTGCACCTCGCAGCGCTCGCTGCCGAGGTGCTGGTACACGACGACGCGCGTCGCGCTCTTCGCCTGCGGCTGCGCGAGCGCCTTGTCGACGGTCGCCTTCAGCGGCACGACCTGCCCGCGCCGGTACGCGCCGTCCTGCGTGATGACGAGCTTGGCCTGGCAGTCGTGGATGCGGTCGCGGAGCGCGTCCGCGGCGAAGCCGCCGAAGACCACCGTGTGCACCGCGCCGAGGCGCGCGCAGGCGAGCATCGCGACGGCGACCTCGGGGACCATGCCCATGTAGATCGCGACCCGGTCCCCCTTCTCGATGCCCAGCCGCTTGAGCGCGTTCGCGAGCAGCAGCGTCTCGCGGTGGAGCTGGGCGTAGGTCAGCGTGCGCGTGGCGCCGTGCTCGCCCTCCCAGATGATCGCGGCCTTGTTCTTGGTGGCGGTCGTCAGGTGGCGATCGAGGCAGCTCTCGGTGATGTTGAGGGTCGCGCCGAGGAACCACTTGGCGTGCAGCAGCGACCCGTCGCTGATCTCGGTCCACGGCGTGCGGAACACGAGGTCGCTCGACTCCCGGCGCCAGAACGCGTCCGGCTGCTCGATGCTCTCGCGGTAGAGCGCCTCGTAGGTCTCCTGCGCGCCGACGCGCGCACGGCGCGCGAACTCGGCCGGCGGCTCGAACCGGCGCGTCTCCTTCAGCAACGACGTGATGGCATCCTGCGACATGGTCACCTCTTGAGGGGACGGCGAAGGCCGATCCCCGACCCATGTTGAAAGAGACGGCGAAGGCCGATCCCCGACCCATGTTGAAAGAGACGGCGAAGGCCGATCTCCGACCCCCGCTGGAGAGGACGGCGAACCGCCTCCGACTCACCGCGAGGGGGTGCGAGGATACATCCGCCAAGCGACGGAACAAGGATGGAACGGGCAACCGCCCGGGCTCGGGCCGGCCCGATCACCAGAACGCGTAGCCGGCGTGCAGGCTGCCGCCCAGCTGCAGCAGCAAGGCCGAGTAGAGCGGGATGTCGTCGTCGCCGTCCTTGTAGCTGATGCCGCGCGACGACTGGAAGTAGCTGTCCAGCGAGAACCCGAGGAGCACGCCGCCGAGGTCCAGCTCGACGCCGACCTCGGAGAACACGAACGCGTTCACCCCTGCAGCGGGCTGGCACCGGCCCTCGCAGATGTCCCCCGCGGGCGTCTTGATGCTGTCGAAGCTCACGTCGTCGTAGGTGAGACCGCCCCCGATCGAGCCCACGAACCGCCAGGTCTGCCCCGGGGTCATCAGGCGGACGTTCAGCCCGACGCGCGTCGAGCCGAGCGTGTAGCTCGCGTTCTGGTAGCCGGGGTGGTCCGACCCGGTCGCAATGTTCGCGTACTGGAACATCACGTCGAACGCCGCGGGGGTGTTCACGCGGTAACCCACCCGGATCGAGCCGGCGCCGCCGCTGTTCGCCTCCGGCATCGGGAACGCGCGCGGATGGCCGATCGGCCAGAGCAGCGACGCCGCGCCGATCACGTAGTACCCCTGCGGCGCGAACGAGAGGGGCACCGGCCGCGGCGGGGGCGGGGGCGGGGGAGGCGGCGGCGTGAACGGCTGCGGCGTCGCGGTCACGGGCGTCTTTTCCGGTGCCAGCGTCAGCTTCACCTTCTTGTCGCGCTCGCCGCTCACCACGGTAATGCTCTGATCGGCGCTCGCATGGCCCTTGGCCCGCGCGCCGATGCGGTGCACCCCCGGCCCGAGCTCCACGACCCGCGTCCCCGAGGACGAGGGCGGTTGCTCCTCGCCGTCGATGATCAGCGTGGCGTCCGGCGGGCTGAGCTCGATCGTGAGATGGGCGAGCAGCGCGCGCATCTCCTCGATGGCGCTGCGCGCCGTCCGCTCGTCGCCCTCGTCCATCGTGTCGCGGTGCTGCGCGAGCGCGCGCTCGAGCGCCGCGATGGCCCTCGGGTAGTTGAAGATGGCCTTCTCGGCGAGCGCGATGTTGAAGAGCGGGCTGGCCTTCGGCTTCTCCTTGTAGGCCGCCTCGAACTCGGCGATCGCCGCCCGGTAGTTCCGGTCCTGGAACAGCTTGATGCCGTTCTCCATGTGCTGCCGGTACGGCTCGACCTGCGCGAGCGCCGGCGAGAGCTGCGCCGCCAGGCCGAGGATCGCCGCGCAGAGCGCGAGCGGGAGTCGTCCGTGCGATCTGCGCAAGCCCGCCTCAGTCGACCTTGAGCTGCAAACCAGCCGCGACCCCCGCGGGCTTCGAGGTCGCGACGTCCGGCGCGACCTGACCCGGCGCGGCGGTCTTTGCGCCGGTGCCCGTGGTCCTGGGACGCGCCGCGAAGGGGAGCGTCGCCGTCTTCTTCGCGCTCGGCGCGGCCTTGGGCGCCGGGGCGGGCGCGGTGGGCGCTGGCGCCGGCTCCGCGGCCGCGGTGGGCGCCGGCTCCGCGGCCGCCGGCAGCGGGTGGAGCAGGACCTCGATCGGGGCCCTGCCGGCCTGGAGCGTCACCTCCTTGTCCACGGGCGTGTATCCGGAGGCCTCGATCCGCACCCGCTTCGTCTCGCCCGCGCGACCGCGCAGCGTGCGATCGGCCAGCGCCACGCCGTCGACGGTGAAGCGCGCGCCTTCGGCGTTCGTCAGGAGCTCGACGGAGACCTGGGTAGGCGGCGCCGGCGCGGCGGCCTCCGTGCGCGCCGCCGGCGAGCGGCGCGCGTGATGGACCGCGCCGGCGAGCCCGCCGACCAGCGAGACAAGCGCCACCGCGGCGAGCGCGAGCCGCCGCGGCCCGCGCGCGCCCGTGCGCCCGTTGCTCGACCAGCCCACCTTCGAGCCGCTGCCGTGCACCTCGAGCGTCGGATCCAGCGCGATGTTCGGGTCGCCCGGCGTGTGCTTCACCGGTGTCTGCCCGGGCATGCCAGGAGCGCTCGTCGTGTGCGCCCCGAGCTCGTCGCTCGAGCTGCGCCGCGCCCCGAGGAGCCCGCCGGCCCCCGCGACCAGCGCGTCCAGGAAATCCCGCGCGGAAGAGAACCTCGCGTCCCTCTCCCGCGTGAGCGCCCTCGCGATGACGCGCGCGATCGGCTCGGGGACGGCCGGGTTGCTCATCCGCACATCCTGCGCGTCTTTCATGCAGATGTTGACGATGACCTGCTCGTACGAGCTGCCGCTGTGCGGCGGGTGCCCGGTGAGACACTCGTAGAGGATCGCGCCGACCGCCCAGAGATCGGTCCTGCCGTCCACGTCGGGCAACGCCTGCGCCTGCTCGGGCGACATGTAGAACGGCGTGCCGAGCACCGTGCCCTGCCGGGTCAACGTGTGGGCCGGCACGCCATCGGTGCGGCGCACCTTCGAGATGCCGAAATCCAGGATCTTGGCGAAGTTCGGGTCGTCGTCGCGGTCGACGAGGAAGATGTTGTCCGGCTTGAGATCGCGGTGGATGATGCCCGCCTCGTGCGCTCGGTGGAGGCCGCGGAGGATCTGCGCGGTCACGTGGAGCGCCTCGCCGAGCTCGATCCTGCCGCAGCGCCGGATGCGGTGGCCGAGGTCCTCGCCGCGGAGCAGCTCCATGACGAGGAACGGGACGTCGTCGGCGAAGCCGGAGTCGAAGATCTCGACGATGTGCGCGCTCTCGACGGCGCTCGCCGCCTGCGCCTCGCGGTGGAACCGGGCGACGGCGTCCTTGTTCTGCGCGAGCTCGGCGTCGACGAACTTCATCGCGACGCGCTTGCCAATGGCGGTGTTGAGCGCCTCGTAGACCATGCCCATCCCGCCACGCCCGATCGTCCGTACGATTTCGTACTTCTGGACCCGCTTTCCGACGAGCGCGCCCTCGACCGGCTGAGTCGCTGCGGCAGGGGTGTCGGTGCTGCTAGGCATGGCGGTTGCGGCTCGGGGGGTGGGCGAAGGGGCGGGCGACGCCCATGAGGCCCTATGGACGAACCGTATCAAAGAAAGCTACGCCCCGTCCCCGCGCGGCAGCTTATCACCTACGCCATCCAGGGTGCACCCTCGCCAGCGGGGGCGGCCAGGGGTGCGCCCGGCGCCGGGCGCCGTCGCACATCGGAGCCCTCGCCCTTCAGCGCGGCATGGCAGGTGCGTCCGCGCCCGGCGCCTCGCCAAGGCGCGGATCGAGCTCGCCCTGCTTCTCCAGGGCCGAGAGCTCGCTGAAGCCGCCGACGCTGACGCCGTTGATGAAGATCTGGGGAACCGTCCGCTGCCCGGAGGCCTTGACCAGCCAGGCGCGGAGGTCGTCGCGATCCTCCACGTTGATCTGCGTGAAGCTCACCTGCTTCTGGGTCAGCAGGCGCTTCGCCATGGTGCAGTATCCGCAGTAGTCGGTGACGTAGAGGGTGACTTCGGCTGCTTGCATGGGCATCTCGCCCTCTTTCCTTTCTCGGAGCGGCCAAAGATGCAAGCGCACAGGGCTCCACCTTGCGGTAGGCTGCGCGCATGGCCGAGAAAGAGGGGACGATTCACCTCGATCGCTATACCAGCGACGCGAAGCAGGTCGTCGCCGGCGCTCAGCAGATCGCGGACGAGCGCCAGCACGCCGAGGTCACGCCGCTGCACCTGCTGATGAGGTTGCTGGAGCGTGACCGGGGGGTATCCGAGGTGTTTCGGCGGGCCGGCGCCGACCCGAACGAGGTGCTCCAGCTCGCCGAGAACGCGCTGAAGAAGCAATCCAAGGCGGGCAGCGGGGTGGCGTACGTGAGCCCGCGGCTGCTCGACCTCCTCGGGCGCGCCGAGCGGGAAGCGACCCGGGACAAGTCGGCGAATGTGGGCATCGAGCACCTGCTCCACGCGCTCGCGCAGGAGATCCGCGGGCCTGCGGGGGAGATCCTCTCCTCGTTCGGCATCGGCCCCGGCGCGTTCCGGCCGCACCTCGGGGCGCTGGAGGCGGCCTCGCGGGAGCCCTCGCCCTCACCGTCCAGCGCGTCCGAGCCCGGGCAGCCCGCGCCCTACACCCGCGACCTCGTCGCCGACGCCCGCGAAGGGCGCTTCGATCCGGTCATCGGGCGCGACGTCGAGGCGCGCCGCCTGCTGCAGATCCTCGAGCGACGGTTCAAGAACCACCCGCTCATCGTCGGTGAGCCCGGCGTGGGCAAGACCGCGATCATCCGGGGCCTGGCCGACCGGATCGCCCACGGCGACGTGCCCACGAACCTGGCGGGGGCCCACCTCTACGAGCTCGACACCGGCGCGCTCGTCGCCGGGGCGAAGCTCCGCGGCGAGATCGAGCAGCGCCTCAAGGTCCTGGTCGACCGCCTGCGCGGCGAGCAGGACGCCGAGAGCATCCTCGTGGTCGAGGACCTCGACGCGCTCTTCGGGCAAGGGGTGCAGGGCGCCGGCGTCGGAGAGCTCCTGAAGCCGCTCCTGTCGCGCGGGGAGATCCGGATCATCGCCACCACGACGCCGGAGGGCGTGCGCAAGATCAACGAGCGCGACCCCGGGATCATCCGGCGGTTCTCGACGATCACGCTGGAGGCGCCGAGCATCGACCAGGCGACGGAGATCCTGCGCGGGATCGCGACGAAGTACGAGGCCCACCACCGCGTCCGCGTGGGGGAGAGCGCCATCGCCTCGGCGGTCGCGCTGGCCAAGCGGTACATCTCGGACCGCGCGCTCCCCGACACCGCCGTGGATCTGCTCGACGAGACGTCCGCCCGAAAGCGGGTGGAGGTCGACGGGGTGCCGGCCGAGGTCGATTCGCTGCTCCGGCGTGTCGACGCGCTCCGCGCCCAGATCGCCGCGCTCGCGGACGACGACGACAAGCTCAGCGTCCAGACCCGCGCGCGGCTGGAGGCGGAGCTCGCGGAGATCGAGCCGAAGGCGTCGTCGATGCGCAGCCGCAATGCGTCGCGCCGCGGCGTCATCGCCGCGTGCCAGGCCATCCGCCGGGAGCTCGTCGCCGCGACGGACGCGCTGAAGGCCGCCCAGCGCGACAAGGCGTTCGCCAGGATCGGTGAGCTCGAGCACGTCACCATCCCGGAGCTCAAGCGGCGGCTCCAGGCCGCCGAGGAGGCCGCGCAGCGGGAGGGGGTCGCGCCGACCTCGAACGTCGTCAGCGAGTCGGACGTGGCGGCGACGCTCAACGACTGGACCGGCATCCCGGTGGCCAAGATGCTCGAGGGCGAGGCCGAGAAGCTCCTCAAGATGGAGGAGCGCCTCGCGCAGCGGGTGGTCGGCCAGGACGAGGCGGTGCGCGCCATCGCGAAGGCGGTGCGCCGCGGGCGCGTGGGCCTGCGCGATCCGGGCAAGCCGATCGGCTCGTTCCTGTTCCTCGGACCGAGCGGCGTCGGCAAGACGGAGCTCGCGAAGGCGCTCGCCGAGTTCCTGTTCGACGACGAGCAGGCGCTGACGCGCATGGACATGAGCGAGTTCATGGAGCGCCACATGGCCCAGCGCCTGATCGGGGCGCCCCCGGGCTACGCGGACAGCGAGCAGGGCGGCTTCCTCACCGAGGCAGCCCGACGCCGGCCGTACAGCGTGCTGCTGTTCGACGAGGTCGAGAAGGCGCACGCGGACGTGTTCAACCTGCTGCTCCAGATCCTCGACGACGGCCGGCTGACGGACGGCCGCGGGCGGCTCGCCGACTTCTCGAACACGGTCGTCATCATGACCTCGAACATCGGGTCGAAGCGCGTGCTCGAGACCGACGCCAAGCTCTGGACCACGGAGGACGGCCGCGAGGCGATCCGCGACGTCCTGCTCGAGGAGCTGCGCGGGTTCTTCCGGCCGGAGTTCCTGAACCGGATCGACGACATCGTCGTCTTCAAGGCGCTCAGCAAGGATGATCTCCGGGGCATCGTGGACATCCAGCTCCGCCGCCTGGAGCAGCTGCTCACGGACAAGGAGATCCGCCTCGCCCTCACGGACGCCGCGAAGGCGCGGCTCGTCGACCTCGGCTACGAGCCCAGCCTCGGCGCGCGCCCGCTGAAGCGGGCGATCCTGCGCGAGCTCCAGAACCCGCTCGCCGAGACGATCCTGGCCGGCGGATACCAGCCCGGTCAGACGATGCAGGTCGACGTGACCGACGAGACGTTCGTCTTCACCAAGGCGTGAGGGAGCGCACCAGGGCGCGAGGCGAGCGCGACCGTGACCGGGCGCGCGATCCGGGCCGCGCGGGCGCCGCGTTCTTGCCGGGCTCTGCCGCCGCGAAGGCGCAGGGCTGGCCCTCCGGGCGAAGATCCTGGCAGGCGGCGCTGCGAACCTCTTGCCAAGCCGGAGAAGGTCCGTATACTGCCGCTCCCTTGCTCACCGGGCCCTCAATTGAGGGTCATTGCGTGGCGTAACGTGAGGGATCGCGGTCCCCAGGTTGAGGAAGACGCACCATGTACGCGGTCATCAAGACGGGCGGCAAGCAGTATCGGGTCGCCGAAGGTCAGAAGCTCCGGGTCGAGAAGCTTGCCGGCAATGCCGGCGACAAGGTCACCTTCAGCGAGGTGCTCCTTGTCGGCGGTGACGCCCCCAAGATTGGCAAGCCCCTCGTGAGCGGCGCCTCCGTCGCTGCCGAGATCACCGGGCAGGACCGCGGCAAGAAGATCGTGGTCTTCAAGTTCAAGCGCCGGAAGAACTACCGCCGCAAGAACGGTCATCGTCAGCCGTACACCGAGCTCAAGATCACCGGCATCACCGCCTAGCAGGAGAAGTAGACATGGCTCATAAAAAGGGCGGCGGCTCCTCCAGGAACGGCCGCGACTCGAACTCGCAGCGTCGCGGGGTGAAGGTGTATGCCGGTGCGCCGGTGCGCGCTGGCAACATCCTGGTCCGGCAGGTCGGCTCCTCGATCCACGCCGGCCAGAACGTCGGCACGGGCCGCGACTTCACGCTCTTCGCCCTCGTCGATGGCGTCGTGAAGTACGAATGGAAGTCCAACACCAAGAAAAAGGTGTCGGTCTACCCGGCTTCCTGAATTCTCCTCCCGGGGATGGCCTCTTGATCCGTCCCCTCGCGTCCCGCCTGCTGCGCTCCGCGCGCTCACGATCCATTCAAGCGCGGTGACGATCTACAAGCTCCTCGCCCTCGACGTCGACGGGACCCTGGTCCGTCGTGATGGCTCCATCCACGAGGAAGATTTCCTCGCCATCCAGCGGCTCCAGAGCGCGGGCATCCCGGTCTCGATCGCGACCGGGCGCCTGTACTCGGGGACGCGCGAGGTCGCGCGGCGGATCGGCGTGGTCGGCCCCATCGCGTGCGTCGACGGCAGCCACATCGTGCACACCGAGGGCGATGCGCACCTGTACTCGCGCACGATCTCGGGCGCCGAGGCGGCCGTCCTGCGCTCGATCACCGAGCGGCACGCGACGGCTTCGTTCCTCTTCGCGCAGGACAGCATCGTCCACGACGCGACCGGCACGCCGCACCTCCACTACGTCCGAGGCTGGTCGAACGCGATCGCCGAGGTCGAGCGCGTCTCGTCGCACCCGTACTGGGAGCACGAGCATGGGCTGCTCGCGCTGGTGGCGATCGGGACCGAGCTGCAGGTCAGGGGCGCCGTCGAGGAGGTCCGCTCCGAGCTAGGTGACTCAGCCTTCGTCGTCTCGTTCCCGCTCCTGCACGACGGCCACACGAGCGTCTTCGCCATGCTGGTCCGCGCGGCGGGGCCGACGAAGGGGACGGCGATCGCGTGGCTCGCGGAGCACTATGGCTGCTCGACGTCGGACGTGGTCGTCGTCGGCGACTGGCTCAACGACCTGCCGATGTTCGAGGTCGCGGGGCGTTCGTTCGCCATGGGACAGGCGCCCGAGGATGTGAAGCGGGCGGCGACGGACCGCCTGGAAGCCGACGGCCTGCGGGGCGGCGGCATCGCCGAAGCCATCCGCCGCGCCTTCGGTCGCTGAGCGCAGGAGGGACGGCGAGCGCCGGCGGGCAGCGGAGGAGCGCCGCGCAGCGCTCCCCCGCGCCTTTGCCTGTCAGCTCTTGCGCTGCGCCGGCTGGGCCGCGGCGGAGAGCTGCTGCTGCTGCTGCTGCAGGTACTGCGCGACGGCGCGCGAGCGCTCGATGGCGAACTGCTTGACCTCCTTGTTCGGAGAGCCTGCGAGCGCATTCAGCAGCTTGGTCACCTTCTCGAGCTGGCGCGACTGGAACAGCGCCTCGAAGTAGTTGTTGGCCAGGCGCACGTCGCGGCTCATCTTCGCCTCGTGCGGCTGGAGCAGGCGGACCACCGCCTCGAGGTCGTTCTTCTGCCCGTACAGCGCCGACAGGCAGAGCAGCGCCAGCGGGCTGTCCGGGTTCTGCGCGACCGCCTTCTTGGCGTACTCGACCGCCTTGTCGCGCGTCTCCTCGCTGCTCGCGTAGAAGCCCTGGATCGCGATGTACGGCGCCGGCGTCTTCTTGTCGGCCGAGAACTTCTCGATCTCTTCGACCGCGCTCGCCTCGTCCCCGCGCTGCTTCAGGTACTGGAAGAGGTAGGCCCACGCGTCGATACACTCGACGTCGATCGCGATCGCCTTCTCGATGTACTCGCGCTCCTTCGCGTCGTCCTTGCGCGCCTGGTAGAGCTTCGCGAGGTGCAGCGAGGGGTAGGGGTTGTCCTTGAGCAGGTTCTGCGCGCCCTTCAGCGTCCCCTCGGCCTTGTCGTGCTTGTCCTGCGAGAGCTGCGCGATGCCGAGCGCGAGCCAGTCGTCGCCCGTGCCGCCCTTCGCGACCACCTTCGAGAGCACCTGCTCGGCGCGCTGCACCCGGTTGTGCTTGAGGAGCTCCTGCGCGTAGATGCGCCCGCGGTTCAGGTCGTCAGGCTGCTCGGTCCAGTGCTTCTCGAGGCCGGCGAGCAGGTCCTCCAGGCCGATCGCGATCGGTCGTCCCTGATCGTCCTGAACCTGCACCGCCGGCCCGTTGAAGCCGAGGAGCTGCCACATCTGATCGAGGGTCACCGCCGCGGGGCCCTTCTCGATCATGCCCTTCAGCTCATCGGTCGGCTTGTTCACCGGGATGACGATGAGCGCGTTCCCCGGCACACCGTTCGGGAACGCGCTCACGGGCGCGACGATCGCTGCCCCGCCGGTGATGTTGAGCCCAGCCGCCTGCTGCTGTCCGTTGGTCGTCATCGTCGATGCTCCGAGATCTCTCCCCCACGCGCGCCGAGGCGCAGGAATCACCCAGCCTCGCCCCGGTACCCTGCGCGCCGAAATGATGGGGGCCGTAGTTCGTGTAGAAGGGGCGCGAACGCTAGCAGGGAGGGCCCAGCCGGGCAACGGGGGAGCTCGCAGGGCGCGGCCCCTCGCCGCGCTGGGTCCGCTCATGCTTTCACCCGTGATTCCAGTGAATTTTACCGCGCTTGCCGCGCTCCGAACCAGCCGCGCTGCGGCCTGCGTCGCCGCCGCTGTCGCGGTGCCGCGCGGCTCGCGGTCGCTCGTGTGATCGCTGTCCTGCTCGCTGTCGCTGTCGCCGTCACGGACGCCCATGTCGCTCGCCCTCTCCGCGCGCCGTCCTAGTCGAGTCGCGGGCCGGCGGCGAGGGCCGGCTTGAGCTCGCGCGCCGAGCCGGAGCGCTCCGGCGTCGCGCTGCGCAGCCGCTCCGCGAGGTGGGTGCGGCGCTCCTCCTTTCGGGTCTCCGCCAGCGCCAGCGACACGGCCCGCGGATCCGCGACGAGCACCACGAGCCGCTTGCCGCGGGTCACCGCCGTGTAGATGAGGTTCCGCGAGAGCATGACGAAATGCTGGGTGAGGATCGGCACGATCACCGCCGGATACTCGCTCCCCTGGCTCTTGTGGATGCTCGTCGCGTAGGCGAGCGTCAGCTCGTCGAGCTCCGCTTCCTCGTAGCCGACCTCGCGATCGTCGAAGCGCACCAGGAGCTTCCGCTCCTCGGCGTTCACGTCCGTGATGAACCCGACATCGCCGTTGTAGACCTCGCGGTCGTAGTCGTTGCGGAGCTGCATCACCTTGTCGCCGAGCCGCAACGTCCGCGCGCCACGCGTGACGCTCGGGCCCTCGGGGTTCAGCGCCGCCTGCATCCGCGCGTTCAGGGCGATCGCCCCGGCCTCGCCCTTGTGCATCGGCGTCAGCACCTGCACGTCCCGCCGCGGGTCCAGCCCGAACCCCTTGGCGATGCGCTCCGTCACGAGGTGGAGGATCAGCTCCGCCGCCGCCTCGGCTTCGGTCCGCTCGATCACATAGAACTCGCCGCCGGGCCCGCGCGCGCCCTCCGGGGGCAGGCCGTCGTGGATCCGGTGCGCGTTCTGGACGATGAGGCTGCCCTCGGCCTGCCGGAAGATCTGCGTGAGCCGCACCGTCGGCACCTGACCCGAGGCGATCACGTCCCGCAGCACCGCGCCGGGCCCGACCGACGGCAGCTGATCGACGTCGCCCACAAGCACGAGCCGCGCCGCGTCGGACGTGGCCTGGAGGAGCGCGTCGGCGAGCGCCAGATCGAGCATCGACGCCTCGTCGACCACGATCGCCCCCGCCTCGATCGGGCGGCCTCGCTGGCGCCCGAACTTGCGCTGCTTCGGATCGAACTCCAGGAGGCGGTGGAGCGTGACCGCCTCGCGACCGGTCGCCTCGCTCATCCGCTTGGCCGCGCGGCCCGTCGGCGCGGCGAGCCGCACCGGGAGCCGGGCGCGATCGAAGAGCGCCAGGATGGCCCGGACGATGGTCGTCTTGCCGACGCCCGGGCCGCCCGTGATGACCAGCACCTTGTTCCGCGCCGCCTGCTCCACGGCGTCCCGCTGCGCGGGCGCGAGCGACACGTTCGTCTTCGCCTCGAACGCGGTGATTGCCCCGTCGATGCCCTCCACGAGGCGCGCGTCGCCCGCCGCGTCGTCCTCGTCGCCCCCCAGCAGCGAGCGCATCCGCCGCGCGAGCCGCACCTCGGCCTCGTAGAGGTCCTTCGGGTAGACGGCCACCTCGCCGGTCGGCAGCGTCTCGAGCCGCGCGTGGCCGCTCGCCACGAGCGCGTCGATCGCGCTGTCGGCCTCGGCGGCGTCGCGCTCGAGCATCGCCGCGGCGAGCTCCGCGAGCTCCGGCCGCTCCGCGAGCGTGTGCCCGCGCGTCGACAGATCGACCAGCGTCTGCAGCACGCCCGCCTGCGCCCGCTCCGGCGAGTCGGCCCGGATGCCGATCGAGCGCGCGATCCGGTCGGCGGTCTTGAAGCCGATGCCCCACACGTCGAGCGCGAGCCGGTACGGGGAGCGGGAGACGATGTCGATCGCGTGGGGGCCGAACCGCCTGTAGATGCGGCTCGCCAGCGCCGGGGAGGCGCCGTGCGCCTGGAGGAAGATCATGATGGCCCCGATCGCCCGCTGCGCCGCCCACGCCTTCGCGACCGCCTGCGCCCTCCGCTGGCCGAGCCCGGGGACCTCGGCGAGCCGCTCCGGCGAGCGGTCGAGGATCTCCAGCGTCTCGGTGCCGAACGCCTCCACGATCCGCTTCGCGTAGGCGGGGCCGATGCCCTGCACCATGCCGGACCCGAGGTAGCGCTCGAGCCCATCGAGCGTGGCGGGGGCGATCGGCAGCAGGGTCTCGACCTTGAGCTGCTCGCCGTGCTTCGGATCGCGCGTGTACCGCCCCGTCGCGCGCACGCGCGTGCCGGGGCCGACCTGCGGGAACACCCCGACCCAGACCTCCGGCGCGGCGCCGGCGGTGACCTCCACCCGCAGCACCCGGAAGCCGCTCGACTCGCTCTCGTAGGTGACGCGGACGACCTCGCCCTCGACCGTCGCGGACCCGTCGCCCGCCACCTCCCTGGCCGAGAAGAGCCTCTGCTGGCCCCCGCCGCCCGGCTGGCGCTCGCCGGGCCCGCCCGGGCGCTCGTCGGGCCCGCCCGGGCGCTCGCCGCGGTCGTGCGGACGCGGCGCGTCGTCCGGCGGCGGCGCCGGCGCGGCTGCCCCCCGGGCTGCCCGATCGGGGCCGCCGCTCCGCTGGGACCGTTGCACGAGGGCAGCATGTAGCCGCCGGCGCGCCGGCGGCAACGCCCTCGTGCGCGGGCGCGAGCAGGGCTGCGCAGCGCCCCGGCGCTGAACACACGTCGCGCGAAGGGCGCTGCGCGCCGCGTGGCGCGGTTGGCGTGACTTCTTCGTGCCGGTATAGTGGCCCCGCGATGGGCCGCAGCAGCATGGTTTCCGTCCTCTGCGCCCTCGTTCTCGCGGGCTGCGCCGGGAGGGCGCCGGAGGCGGCGCGGTCCAAGGACAGCCTGCTGCGCGTGGTCGCCGCGGCCTCCGCGGAGCCGAGCTCCGGCGCGCCGGCGTCCGGGACAGCGGCGGGGGAGGCCGCGCCCGCGCACGAAGACGAGGTGGACGACGACGACGGGGAGAACGACGACGGCCTGGACCTGGCGGCGGAGCCGGGCACCGGCGCTCGTGCGCACTCGCCGCTCGCGGCGATGACCGAGGCCCAGATCGAGGAGCTGCTCTCGAAGGACCCGGCGGCGCTGGGGCCGATGTCGGTGGGCGCCACCAACGCGGGCGCGCTGTTCAACGGCATCCGGATGCCCGAGAGCGACCGGTGGGAGCTCGTCGACCCGGGCCATGCCTGGGGGACGCGCGAGACGGTCGACGCGCTCGACCGGGCGATCGGGGAGGTGCACCGGCAGTTCCCGGGGAGCCCGAAGCTCTACATCGGGCACATCAGCGACCGGGACGGCGGCCACCTCTCGCCGCACAAGAGCCACCAGGCCGGGCGCGACGTCGACATCAGCTATTTCCTCGACGCGCGGCACCGCTGGTACCAGCGGGCCACGGCGGCGAACCTCGATCGAGAGCGCACCTGGGCCTTCGTCCGGGCGCTCGTCACCGAGTCCGACGTGGAGCTCATCCTCATCGACACAAGCGTGCAGCGGCTGCTCAAGGAGCACGCGCTGAAGATCGGCGAGGACAAGGGCTGGCTCGACGACGTCTTCCAGTACGGGTCGAGGAAGCCGCGCCCGCTCATCCGTCATGCCCGCGGGCACGCGAACCACATCCACATCCGGTTCTACAGCCCGATCGCGCAGGAGTCGGCGGTGCGCGCGTATTCGTTGCTCGTGAAGCGCGGGGTGATCAAGCCGACGGCGTACTACGTGCGTCACACCGCGAAGAAGGGGCAGACGCTGGGCTCGCTGGCCCGGAAGTACGGCACCACCGTGGAGGCGATCAAGCGGGCCAACGGCCTGCGATCCACGGCGATCCAGGCGCGGCGCGTCTACAACATCCCGCGGCCGTCGAGCGGTCCCGCCGCCCCGCCGAAGCACGTCGTCGTGCCGCCGCGCCGGCTGCCCCCGCCGAGGGCGGCGGAGGCGTCTCCGCCGGTACACCACGCGGAAGCCGGGCCCGCGCTGGGCGGCTGATCGGCGGACGGCGCGCCGCCGCCGGTGCCGGCCCGCCGGCGGCGCGGTGAGCCCGCGGGCGCCGCCGCCGTCCTCGTCAGTGCTTCACGTCGACGACGAGCCGCGCCGGCTTGGTCAGCTCGAGGACGCGGTACTTGTTCGGCGACGAGACCCCGAGCACCCACGTCACCTCGGCCTCGAAGTCGCACGTCCGCTCGAGCTCCAGGGCCACGCCGAGCGCGAGCTTCCTCTCGCGGAACGGGATCGTGGCCTTTCCCGCGTCCGTATGCGCCGCGGCGGGGGTCATGCGCACGGCGAGCCATCCGTCGCCGGCGATCTCGGTCGCCTCGCCCGAGCCGCACTGCCGCACCGGCTTGTCGATGTAGTCGACGTGGTAGCCCGGCACCGTGTCCCCCTCGAACTCGAACACGACGCGGTCGTAATGCTCGTGCCGGGCCGCGCGCACGTCGCGCAGGATCGCGACCTTCGCGCCGGCGCGCGGCTTGTCGGTGGCGCCCGCGGTGCCTTCGAACGTGTCGGTGCTCGTGGGATCCGCCTCCTTCGGGGGCCGCGGCGTGGGCGGCTCGTCGTCCGCCGCCGGCCCTTCGGGGGCGCGCGTGTCGATCGGCGTGACGTGCGGGATAGGCTGAGCAGGCTCGCTGCCGGCGCCGCCGCGGCAGCCCGCGGCGAGCGACAAGGTTGCGGCTGCGAGCAGGAGGTCGGCGGTCCTCATGAGGTGCTTCCATGGCTCCACGGCCGCCGAGCGTCCACTGCGACGACACGATGCACCGCGACGACACGGGGCACCGCGAGGGACGGCCTCCGCCAGCGCCTCAGGGCAGCACGAGCTTGATCGAGAACACGTAGTCGACGTTGACGGGCCGGCCCTGGTAGGTGACCGGCTTGTAGCGGCTCGCCGCGAGCGCCTCGAGGACCGCCTCGTTCATGTGGGGCACGCCCTTGACGATCCGGCAGCCGGTGAGGCTGCCGGCCGTCGTCACCACACACTTGGCGAGGACGGTCCCCTCGACCCGCGCCTGCCGCGCCTGCCGCGTGTAGACGACCGCGGGCGCGGTGATCGGCGCGGGGCGCGTCATCCCCTCCTGGAAACGCAGGATCTCGGGGGCGGCAGGCGCCGGCGCAGCTGGCACCGCGCCGGGCGCGGTCGCCGGAGGCTCCGGCAGGGCGGCCGCGGTCGGCAGGGCGACGCTGGGCTCGGCTGCGCTCGGCGGCTCGGTGCTCGGTGGCTCGGCGCTCGACGGCTCGGCCGGCGGAGCCGGCTCCGGAGGCGCGCTCGCCGTGGCCTGCGGGCTCGGCGCCGAGGCCGCCGGGGCGGCGGCGAGCGCCTCGAGCTCCGCCGAGGCGGTCTCGTCCTCGGGACGGACGGCGAGCACGGTCGACCTGTAGCCGGGCTTGGTCAGCGTGAGCTGGTACTCGGCCGTCGTCCCGGCGCCCTGCAGCACGAGCCGGCACGGGGTCGCCAGGCAGACCTCCGTCCCGCGGTCGGACACGCGGGCGCCGGGCGGGGCGCTCTCGATCCTCACGATCCTGAACTCGGCCGCCGCGCCGGGCTCTCTGCCCGGCGCCTCGGCGGGCACGGCGAGCGGCACGGGGGCGGGCTGGACGGCTGCAGGGGCGCTCGCGGCGTCCGGCCCGCGGCCGCGCACGTGCCCGGTGAGCGCCAGCACGATGCCCCCGCCCAAGAGCGCCGCGACGAGCGCCACGAAGTAGACGGACACCGGCGGTTGACGAGGAGGGCCGACGGACCCGCTGAAGGTCGGGGGCGCCTGCGGAGGAGAGAGCGAGTCGCTCTGCAGCGAGCGAGGCGGCGCGGCGGGCTCGCTCGGCGCCGCGCGAGGCGGCGCGCCCGGCTCGTTCGGCGAGGGAGAGGGCGCCGGGATGCGCGGCGCCGAGATCGACGGCGCCGAGGGCAGCGCGCCGCCGGGCTGCGAGGCGGGCAGGCGATCGGGCACCGAGGCCCGCGTGAGGTCGATCGGCTCGCCCGCCGCGCTCTTCAGCGCGGTGAGACACTCCTTCATCGACTGGAAGCGCCTGTCCGGGCTCTTCTCGAGACACCGCATCACGAGCGCTTCCATCGCCGGCGACACGGCCGCGGCCTGAGCGCGCCCGGCGAGCGGCGGAGGCGGCTCGCTGACGTGGGCCATGAGGGTCGCCGTGGGCACCTTCTTGTCGAACGGCACCTTGCCGCAGAGCATCTCGTAGAGCAGGACGCCGAGCGCGTAGATGTCCGCGCGCGACGAGAGCTCGTGGCCCATCGCCTGCTCCGGCGCTGTGTACTTGGGAGAGCCGATGAACAGGCCCTTCTGGGTCAGATCGTCCTGCTGCTGCCCCGAGACGTCCTTGACCAGGCCGAAGTCGAGCACCTTCACGAAGTCCTTCTCGTCTCCCTGGTCGACGAGGAGCACATTGCTCGGCTTGAGATCGCGGTGCACGAGGCCGAGGTAGTGCGCCTCGGCGAGCGCGCGGCAGATCTGCCGCGCGACGCGGCTCGCGCGGGCCTCCGGGAGCGCACCCTCGTCGTGGAGCACCCGATGCAGCGTGCGACCGGCGATGTACTCCATCGCGATGAAGTAAATGCCGCGTGGTTCGTCCCGGCCGTAATCAAAGACGGTGACCGAGTTCGGGTGGGTGAGCCTCGCCGCGGTCGCGGCCTCGCGTGAAAAGCGCCGGAAGAACTCCGGATCTTGCTCGCGGCGCTCGTCGGGAACGAGGAGCTTGAGGGCGCAGATCCGGCCCAGCGCCGATTGCTCGGCCCTGTAGACCTTCCCCATACCCCCGCGCGCGATGAGCGAGACGATGCGATATCGATCGGCGATCGTGGCGCCGATGAGCGGGTCTTGACCGCTGCTCCTGGTCGCACCCATGCCGTTCATCATACGCACGAGGGCGGGGGCGCGGCTACCCCAACTCCCGTGTCCTGCCGATTGCACGGCTCGGGATCCCCCCGCGCATCCCGTTCCGTCCGGCGGCGCGGAGCGACGGAGTCTGGTGCGCTGTCGGCTGCTCCACCAGATCGCCTCTTCACGCTTCAGCGCCGGCGGGCGCGGCGCGGTTAAGCGGAGAGCAACGGAACATGACGACTCTGTTTCGCGGCGACTCCATGCCTGTTCCGCGCCTCACCGAGGTGTTCTCCGCACGCACCCGCGGCCCGGACGTCGGCGCCTGCCCCTCAAGGGGGGTGCTCGACGAGGGCGGGGGCAAGCCGGCGTACCGGGAGGCGCGGGGCCGGGCCGGCAATCTGGAATTTATTCAACGCCCTGGGCGCGATCTCGCCGCTGAAAATCGCGTTGCGGGTCCGGAACCTGGGGCCGGGCGCGCTGTCGATCCCGGGCGTGGACGCGGTGCTCCGCGGCGCACGCAGAGAGCGGTGAAGCTCGCCGCGCGTGCGCCGGGGAGCACCAGGGCGCGGGCTCTCGCGGGCTCGCTGCATTCAGACCGCTCGCTGCGCGGTTCACGCCGCGCGCGGGAGCAGGGAAAGGGCTGGCCTCAGATGGATACGTTCAAGTTGGCTCCGAGCATGGCATCGCCGAATCCGTTTCTCGGCAACCTGCCCTTCAGCGCGTCTCCGGCCTGCGATCCCGAGGTGCCCGCGGACGCGCCGGAGGGCTCGTATACGTACGCGCTGGTCAAGACCGCGCCCGAGGTGCCCGCCGCGGAGTGCGAGACCGAGGCGCTGTCCGTCGAGGTGCTCATCCGGTGGGGGAGCAACCTGCTCCACGTGGCGCACCTGACCCCGCCGCGTTCCTTCTATGTGGGCGAGCAGGACGGCGCCGAGGGCGCGTGCGACTTCTTCGTCCCGGCGGAGCGGCTGGGCGCGGCGAGGGCGCCGCTCGTGCTCGTCGGCGACGACGGCGAGGTGAGCGCCGTGATCCCGCCGGGCACGTCGGGGATGGTCGAGATCGGGAGCTGCAAGATGACGGTCGCGCAGGCGATCGCGACGGGCCGCGCCGCGCCGTGCGCCGCGCTCGACGGGGCGCGGCGGATCGCGCTGCCGCTCGGCGCGCGCGCGAGGCTCGATCTCGGCGGCTTCGGCTTCGAGGTCGCCGTGGGCGGGGCAGGCCGCCGCGTCGCGGGCAACGCGAGCCTCGACCGCAGGAGCTTGCCGTTCACCGCGCTCTCGACGCTGCTCCACGTCGGCCTGCTCGGGACCATGGCCGCGTTCATGCCCCCGCTCGCCATGGCCGACGACGGCGGCGTGAGCGCGGAGCAGGCGTACCTGATGGCGCAGGCGCTCGCGGCGACCGCCGAGCGGGAGCAGCCCGAGGCGAACGACGGCGCCGAGGCGACCCGCCCGAGCGAGCGGGAAGGTGGCACCGGCGCGGCCGCGATCGGCGAGTCGGGCAAGGCCGGCAGCGCGACGAGCCGGAAGACGGGCGGGCGCTTCGATATCGAAGGTCCGAAGGACAACGCCGACGTGCGGATCTCGCGGGCGCAGGCGCTCGACGACGCGGCGCGGTTCGGCGTGATCGGCCTGCTCCAGGCGGGCCTCGGCGGCGATCCGAACGCGCTATCGGCGCCCTGGGGCGGCGTCGACACGCTCGGCAACGGGGCGAAGAGCGTGATCGGCAACCTGTGGGGCGAGACGATCGACGAGTCGGGCGGCGTGGGCGGCCTCGGGCTGAGCGGCGTCGGCGAGGGCGGCGACGGGCGCTTCACGGGCATCGGGATGGGGCCCCTCGGCACCATCGGCCACGGCAACGGCCTCGGCGACGGGCAGGGCTTCGGCCCGGGCACCGGCGCCTCGCGCTTCGTCAACGGCCCTGGCCACAAGGTGAGCGCGCCGCGGATGCGGGTCGGGTCGCCCTCGGTGTCGGGCCGGATCCCGCCCGAGGTCATCCAGCGCATCGTGCGGCAGAACTTCGGCCGCTTCCGGCTCTGCTACGAGAACGGGCTGCGCAACAGCCCGAACCTCACCGGGCGCGTGTCGGTCGGCTTCTCGATCGGCCGCGACGGAGCGGTCTCGAGCGTGCAGAACGGCGGCTCCGATCTGCCGGACGCCGGGGTGGTCTCCTGCGTGGTGCGGTCGTTCTACGGGCTGTCGTTCCCGCCGCCGGACGCGGGCATCGTGACCGTGACCTATCCTATCCTCTTCAGCCCTTCCGGCAGCTGATCGGACGACGGCCGTCACCGGCGCCCGCATCCCCCGCTGCTACCCTCGCCGCCGATGTCCGGAACGACGACCTGCCCGCTCTCGCGCCGGCGCGCGCTGCTCGGCCTCGCCGCGCTCGCCGCGCCCTCGTGCCGGCGCAAGAGCTCGCCGCCCCCGCCGGAGCCCGCGGCGGCGGAAGCGGCCCCCTCCCGCTGGAAGGAGCTCGCCTTCGAGCCGGCCTCCGAGGGCGAAGGCCCGCAGCGCGCGCTGCTCCTCGCGCCCGAGGCCGCGGCGCCGCTGCCGCTGCTCGTCGCGCTGCACGGGCGCGGGGAGGCGGTGCGAGGCCCCGAGGCCGGCGCGCGCGGATGGCGCGACGACTACGGCCTCGACGCGACCCTCCAGCAGATCCTCTCGCCGCCGCTCACGCCGGACGACCTCGGGCAGATGGTCACGCGCGAGCGGCTCGCGCAGCTCAACGCCTCGCTCGGCGAGCGCCCCTACCGCGGGCTGTGCATCGCCACGCCGTTCACGCCCGACCTCCGCGACCGCTCCGCCGAGGGGGCCGCGGCCTTCGGGCGGTTCGTCGTCGAGCGGCTCCTGCCGCGGGCGCGCGCCGAGAGCGGCTGCCAGGCGGCGCGCGAGGCCACGGGGATCGACGGCGTGAGCCTCGGCGGCCGCCTCGCGCTGCTCGTCGGCCTGTCGCACCCCGAGGTCTTCGGCGCGGTCGGCGCCCTCCAGCCGGCCGTGCGGGCGAGCGAGGCGGAGATGTTCTCCGCGCTCGCGCGCCGGGCCCTCACCCGCCGCGCGGTCGCGCTGCGGCTCGTGTCGAGCGAGGCCGATCCCTTCCTGCCCGCCATCCAGGCGATCAGCGATCGGCTGCGGCAGGACGGCATCGGCCACGAGCTGCGCATTGTGCCCGGACCGCACGACTATGCCTGGAATCGTGGGCCTGGCGGCGTGGAAATGGTGCTCTGGCACGAGCGCGTCCTGCGCGGGTTGCGCGCGCCGTGATCGTGGCGGTCGGGGCGTCACAAGCCCCTGACCCAGGCCGCCGAACCGTGTTACTTCCTCGGCAACGACGTGGCCGACCCGACACGCATCGCCCGCGCCGACAGCGCGACCGACCCGCCCTCCGTGCGCGAGTGGCTGAAGCCGCTCGAGAGCGCCGGCCAGCGCCGTAGCACGAGCGCGAAGCGCGTCGGCGGCAAGGCGGCCTCGCTCGGTCGCCTGCTGCGCGACGGCTTCCCGGTGCCGCGCGGCTGGGTGCTCGACGCGCGGTGCTTCACGGAGCTCGTCGACCGGCAGCTGCCGCGGGGGCACGACCTCGCCACGCTGATCCGGCTCTCGGGCACGAAGGTGGGCGTCGACAGGGCGGCGCGGGCGCGCGACCGTATCCTGAGCGAGCCGCTGCCCGAGACGCTCTCGGCCGCGCTGGGGGCGCTCTGGCAGGCCGTCGCGCCGGAGGCGCCGTGGGGCCTCGCGGTGCGGTCCAGCGCCACGTGCGAGGACAGCGACGAGACGTCGATGGCGGGGCTCGCGACGTCGGTGCTCGGCGTGCGCGGCGACGCCGAGCTCGACGCCGCGATCCGGCAGGTCTGGGCGAGCGCCTTCCTGCCGCGCGCGCTCGCCTACCTCGCGCACGCCGGCGTCCGCGACGCCGCGATGGCGGTCGTGCTGCAGGTGATGGTGCGCGCCGAGGCTGCGGGCGTGCTCTTCACCGCGCCCCCGCCCGGGCTCGAGGGCGAGCACTGGCGCGCCGGCGAGCGGCTCGTGAACGCCACGCTCGGGCTCGGCGCGCCGGTCGTCGACGGCGCCGTGGCGGCCGACACCCTCCGGGTCGCGCGCGACGGCGGCAGGGTCGTCGCGTCGGCGGTGGCGCAGAAGCGGCGCGCGCTCGTCGTGGGCGCGACGGGGCTCGAGGAGGTCCCGGTGCCCGCGGCGCGCGCCGAGCAGCCCGCGCTCGGCGAGGCCGCGCTGCGGCAGCTCGTCGAGCTCGCCGAGCGGCTCGAGCAGGGCGGCAAGGGCCCGTTCGACGTGGAGTTCGCGGTCGAGGGGGAGGACCCCGGCCGCCCGCCCGCGGACGCCGCGGCGGACGGCTCGCCCTCGCCGGCGGACGGCTCGCCCTCGCCGGCGGACGGCTCGCCCTCGCCGGCGGACGGCTCGCCCTCGCCGGCGGACGGCTCGCCCTCGCCAGCGGACGGCTCTTCCCCGCCGGCGGCGCCCTCGCCGGAGGCGCGGCGGGTGTGGCTGCTCCAGGTGCGCCCGGTGAGCGGCGGCGGCTTCCCCGAGGGGGGCGGCGCCGACACGATCTGGTCGCGCGCGAACGTGGGCGAGGCGCTCCCCGGGGCGGCGACGCCGCTCACCTGGTCGGTGGCGCGCGCGTTCTCCGACCGGGGCTTCCGCGAGGCGTTCGCGGCGCTCGGCTGCCGCGCGCCGCGCGGCGCGCGCCTCGTCGCCAACGTGTACGGGCGCTTCTACCTCAACCTGACCGCCTTCATGCAGATCGCGGCGCAGGTCCCGGGGCTCTCGCCGCGGGCGCTGCTCGGCATGAGCGGCGGGGCGAGCGAGCAGCTCATCGCGCGGCTCGCCCAGCAGAGCGCGGGCGTCTCGCGGCGCCGCTTCTATGCGCGGCTGCCGCTCACCGGGCCGCGGCTCCTCCTCCGGCACGCGCGGCTCGAGCGCGAGGTCTCGGCCTACGAGGGCGAGGCGCTCTGGGCGCAGCGCGCCCTCTCCGAGCTCGACATGACGCTCCTGCCGGACGACGCCATCGGCACCACGCTGCGCAGCGTCTTCCTGCTGCTCGAGCGGACCGGCACGCTGATGCTGCACTGCGCGTCGGCGTCGCTCGCGAGCCACCTCGCGCTGTGCAGGGCGCTGGAGCGGGTCGCGGGCCGCCGCGCCTCCGCGCGCTCGGCCTCCGGCGAGGCGCCCTTCGACGATCCGGCCGGGCGCGCCGAGACCAACGTCGAGCACCTGGCCCAGGTGCTCGCGGGCGGCGTGCGCGAGCTCGACAGCGCGGGGCCGGGCATCGAGCTCGCCCGGGTGGCGGAGCTCGTCATGCTGGATCGGGCGTCGCGCGAGCGGCTGCTCGCCGGCGAGGTGAGGGGGCCGCGCGATCTGCCCGAGGGGCCGGCGCGCGACGCGCTCGCGCGGTTCCTCGACGCGCACGGCGACCGCGCCGTGCGCGAGGCGGAGCTCGCGACGCCGCGCTGGCGGGAGGACCCGGCGCCGGTCATCGCGATGCTCACCGCGTCGCTGCGCGGGGCGCCCGGCGATCCGGAGCGCGCGCTGGCGCGTGCCCGCGCGCTCGCCGACCGCGAGATGGCGATGCTCGAGACGCGCATCTCGCGGGTGGAGCTCGCGCTGCTGCGCGCGCTGGTCGGCCGCGCGCAGCGCTACGTGCGCCTGCGGGAGCGCATGCGCACGTGGGTGGCCCGCGTGCTCGGCATGCTGCGGAAGGTCGCGCTCGACATCGACCGGCGGCTCCGGCGCATCGAGCCCTCGCTGCTCCCCGGGAGCGTCTTCTTCTGCACCTACGAGGAGCTCGTGACCGCGCTCTCCAGCGGCCGGGCCGACGTGGGCCACGTCGTGCGGCTGCGCCGCGCCGAGCACCTGCGCGACGCCGCCCGCCCCGATCCTCCGGCCACGTTCATCGGCCGGCCGCCGCCGGTCGTGCTGCCGCCTGCGTCGGGGGTCCGTCTCCTCGGGCTGCCGGCGAGCCCTGGCGTCGTCGAGGGCCGGGCGCGTGTGCTCGAGCCGGGGGCGCCCGCGCTCGACGCGGTGGAGCCGGGCGAGGTGCTGGTCGCGCGCACGACCGACGTCGGCCTCTCGCCGCTGTTCCTGGTGGCCGCCGCGGTCGTGACCGAGCTCGGCGGCCCCATGTCGCACGCCTCGATCGTCGCGCGCGAGTACGGCATCCCTGCGGTGGTGAACGTGCCCGGCGTGACGCTGGCGATCAAGACGGGCGACCGGCTGCGGGTCGACGGCGATCGCGGCGTGGTCGAGCGCCTCGACGAGCGCGCCGCGCCGCCGTCGTCGAACGGCGCTGCCGGGGGCGCGCTGGGCGACGGCGCGGCGCGGCTCGCTGCGCGGCCCGGATGACCGCGGCGCGCTTCCAGGTCGGCCCGTCCGACGGCCCCACGGTGGCGGACGTCCTCGAGCGCATGGGGGGCGCCTCCCGGGGTTTCGCGGGCGCGGCGGCGGAGGGGCGCGCCTTTTTGAACGCGCGGCGCGCGCGGCCTGACGACGCGGTGGTCCCCGGCGACGAGCTCGCCGTGTGGCCGGCGCGGCGCGACGCGCCGGGGGCGCCGCCGGTGGAGGTGCTGGCGCGCTGGGGGGAGATCCTTGTCGTGTCGAAGCCGGCGGCGTTGCCGACGGCGCCGGAGCGCCGGGGCACGCGGTCCTTGATCACGGAGGTCGCCGAGCTGCTCGGCCTGCGCGCGCCGCCGCACGCGGCCTCGCGGCTCGACGTCGGCGTGAGCGGCGCGGTGCTGTGCGCGACGGGCCCGCGGGGCCAGCGGCATCTCGCGGCGATGCGCGAGGCGGGGCGCATCGCGCGGGTGTACGTCGGCGTGGCCGGGGGTCGAGTCGAGGGGGCGGGCACGTGGGATGCGCCCATCGGCGCGGCGCGGTCGCGTGGCGGGCGCAGCCTGCCTGCGGTGGGCGGCGCCGGCGCGAAGCAGGCGGCGACGCGTTATCGTGCGGTCGCCTCGGCCGGCGGCGGCGCGGCGGCGGCCACGCTGCTCCGTCTGGATCCGGTGACGGGCCGCACGCACCAGCTCCGGGTGCATGCGGCGCATGCGGGGGCGCCGCTCCTGGGCGACCGCGACCATGGCGGCGCGCGGTCCTTGACCACGGCGCGGGGCCGCGTGCTCCCGCTCTCGCGCATTGCGCTGCACGCCTTGCGCGTCACGGTGCCGGACGAGGCGGGCGAGGAGCGCACGGCGCTTTCGCCGGTCCCCGACGAGCTCCGGGATCTCTGGGGGGCGCTCGACGGCGACGGCTCCGCGTGGGAAGAGGTGCTGACTGCGACGCCCGAGGCGGTCTTGCCGCCGGGGGCTCCTTCCGGTGCCCGATGACCTCGTCTCGCCCTCTCGCCCGTGCCGCCCTGGCGACCCTTGCCGGCCTTGCGCTTGCTGCCGCCGGCGTGATTGCCGTGGCCGAGCCCAAGGCGCCGCCGCCCCGCGCCGGGTATGCGCCGGATCCTGCCGTGCGGCCCAGCGCGAAGCAGTGGGTCTTCGAGGTGCAGTACGCGAAGGGCAGGAGCTCGATCTCTCGTGTGCGCTCGGTGACGCTCGACCGGCCTGCGGCGACGGCGCGCGTGATGGGCCGGTTTGCGATCGAGCTTCACGTCGGCCAGGAGCTGCTCGATCGGGTCCGCTTCGACGTGCCGCTCACGGGCGACGCGCCCGAGCGTCCGACGAGCGTCCTGCTGCGCCGGCCGACGTTCGATCAGGGGGTGACGGCGCGGCTCCGCGTGCAGATGGCGGACAACCCGCGCGCGAGCTGGGCCAGGCTCGTGGACCGGAAGACGGGCGTGGAGGAGCGTTTCCTCTGGCCGCCGGGGCCTGACGGCCGGCTTGTATCGCTGAGCGCGCCGAGCCCGGCGGCGGTCGACGGGGGTCTGCAGGCGGATGCGGGGAGGTCGCCGGCGGACGCGGGGGGCTCTGCGGACGCTGGCGGGTTGCCGGCGGACGCGGGGTGGCCGGACGCGGGCTGGCCGCCGGCGGATGCGGGTCCGCCGGATGGAGGGTGGCCGCCGGTGGATGCGGGGCGCCCGGATGGAGGGTGGCCGCCGGCGGACGCGGGCTGGCCGGACGCCGGCTGGCCGCCGGTGGACGCCGGGCGCCCGCCGGATGCCGGGCAGCCGCCGGACCCGTTCAGGCCTCGGCGGAGGTAACTGGGGCCGCGGCATCGACGGCGCGCCGGCCGGTTTCGCGCGGTCGGTGGCGTGTCGCGCCGGGGTGCCGCCGCGAGCCTCCCTGCTCCCGGGGCGGCGGAGACCGTCGCTGGCCTGTGCAGCAAGGTTTCCCCTCCGGGCCGTGGCTGCGGTACCTTGGCGGGCATGCAGGACCGCTCGCTTGCTGTCATCGCGTCGCTCGCTCTCGCTGTCGTCGTCTCTGTGGCACCGGTCGCCGCCCAGCAGTCGCCGGAGGCTGCGCCTGCCGCTTCCTCGCCGCCGCGCAAGGATCCGAGCGGGCGCAGCGGTATCAGCCCGTACACGGAGCAGATCCTGAAGGGTCAGGCCTCGTTCGTGGCGCGCGACATCCCCGGCGCGATCGCAGGGTTCCAGGAGGCGATCAAGCTGGATCCCTCGAAGATGCTCGGCTTTTACCGTCTCGGCGAGGCGATGCTCGAGTCGGGCAATGCGGCGGAGGCCGAGGCGGCCTGGACGACGGCGCTCGGCAAGAAGGGTCCGGACGAGCTTCAGGCCAAGGTGCTCTTCTGCCTCGCGGATCTTCGCGAGCGTCAGAAGAGCTGGCAGGCAGCGAGGGAGGCGTGGGGGGCCTACGGCGCGTTCCTGACCAGCAATCCCAAGGCGGGCGGTTATCCGGCGACGGCGACCGAGCGGCAGAAGCAGATCGACCGGCGGGTGAAGGACGAGAAGGACTACGTCGCGGTCAAGGAGCGCATCGTCCAGCGCGAGGCCGAGCGCCAGAAAGAGGCGGAAGAGAACGCCAAGAAGGACACGCGGAACCGGTAGCGCGTCCTCGGCTGCGCGCGGCGGGCGCCGCGCGTCGCGCGCGCGTTGGATGGCCTGCGCTTCCGCCGGGGCAGGCGCGGCGCGCGCGAGGTGCCGGTATGGGGGGTGGAGGCCCGTCGTTGCGTGCGCGAGGGCCTCGATGGTACGCTTGAGGGGTTCGGACGCGCACGCAAAGGTCTCCGCCGCCGGATCTCGCGCGCGCGCCGGCGCGCAATCTCGGGGAGCTCGGTTTGCTCGGGAAGAGGGGATGTCGGGCCGAGCGCCACGTCGACAAGGCCTCTGAGGCGCTTGCGCTCGTCCTTGTCGAGGCCGCGGGTCGCGAGGAAAGTGACGGCCTTCTTGTCGCTCTGCTTCGTCCCGACGCGGTCCGGGCCGGCGCCGCTCTCGAGGGCGTCGAGCCGCGCGAGGAACGTGGCCACTCCAGATCGAGCAGGCTGCCTCCGTTATCCTCGCAGAGTCGCATTGAAACAGGGGACGCGAGGCGGCGCGTGAAGAGGATGAGCGAATCAAGCGGTCATCGAACTTCGGGGGAATCAACCTCTTCCTTCTTCGCGTGGTGTGACGAGCCGGACGCCACCCCCGCTGCCCTCTCGACCACCCTCCCTTTACTTTAGGAGCTGGCGCCGGCCGCCGCCCTCGACGGGTTGGGCCCCCGCCTCGGTCCACCGGTAGAACCCCTCTCCCGTCTTCTTCCCGAGCTTCCCCGCCCGCACCATCTGCCGCAGGATCACCGGCGGCCGGAACTGCTCCCCCACCTCGCGGTGCAGGTGCTCCAGGATCGCGAGCCGCACGTCCAGCCCCACGAGGTCCGTCAGCTTCAGCGGCCCCATCGGGTGCCGGTACCCGAGCTCCATCGCGCGATCGATGTCGACCACCGACGCCACCCCGGACTCGAGCATCCGCATCGCCTCCGCGCCGAGCGCCACGCCCAGCCGGCTCGTCGCGAAGCCGGGCGTGTCGCTCACCACGATCGGCGTCTTGGCCAGGCGCCTCGCCACCGACACCGCCGCCGTCACCGTCGCCTCGTCGGTCTCCAGCCCCCGCACCACCTCGAGCAGCTCCATCACCGGCGGCGGGTTGAAGAAGTGCAGGCCGACCGTGCGCGCGCCCGCCCCGAGCCGGCGGCCGAGCTCCGTGATGCTCAGGCTCGACGTGTTCGAGCCGAGCAGCGCCCCCTCCGGCGCCGCCGCCTTCGCCCGGCCGAGCACCTCCACCTTGAGGTCCATCCGCTCGGGCACCGCCTCGATCACGAGATCGGCGTCCGCCGCCGCGCGCGCGAGATCCGGCGACGCGACCAGCATCCCGATCATCTCGCTGCGCGCCTCGTTGAGCATCTTGCCCTTCTGCACGAGGCGATCGGTCGCGCGCTTGATGTCCTCGATCGCCGCGCCGATGCGCGCGGCGTCCACGTCGTGGAGGCGCGTCACGTAGCCGGCGATCGCCGTGACCTGCGCGATCCCCTGGCCCATCGTGCCCGCGCCGAGCACGAGCACCGTGCGCATCCGCGCGGCGGCGGTGTCCACCACCGGCTCGCTCACTTCGGCGGAGCCGGCGGCGGCGCCTTCGCGGCGTCCTTCTGCCGCGCATCCATACGCTTGCGCACGGCGTCCACCTCCTGGGGCGTCAGCTTGCGCAGGTTCGCCGGTCCCGGCGCGGCGGGGGCCGCGGCGCCGCCTTCCCTCGCGCGCTCGGCCGCCGCGCGCAGGGTCTCCGCGGCGGGCCCCGACGCGGGCCCGGTCGGCGCGACCGGGCGCGCTCCCGCCGGGCGCGCGTCGGCTCCAGGCGCCGGGCGCGCGTTGGCCCCAGGCGCCGGGCGCGCGCCCACCGCGGTCGCCGGGCGGGCATCGGCCGGCGCCGGGCGCGCGCCGGTCGGTGCGGCCTGATCCGCGGCGCTGCCGTCGCTGCTCATCACGAGGAACGTGACGCCCGCCACCGCGAAGAGCGCGAGCCCCAGCGGGGGGAGCCAGCTCGGGGTCGGCGGCTCGTCGGCCGGCAGCGCGCGGGCGGGCTCCCCGTCGAAGCCGTGGTGGTCGCTCACGTCGTGCGCCGCGGCCGCGTGAGCCTCTTGATGGGCCGTGCTCATGCGCAGACCGTTGCCGCACTTCGCAAGCGGCGTCGAGGGGGTTCCACGCGCCGCTGGCCAGAGCCGCCGGGCGCGCTCAGCCCGCGAGCTTCCGGTGGCTGTCGAGCGCCGCGCGCTGGTCCTCGAGATCGTCGCCGTACACGGCCTCGATCGCCTCGGCCGCGAGGCGGTGCTGCCGCTCCGCCGCCGCCTTCGGCTGCATCCCGTACGCCGCGTCGCGGATCAGCACCGTGCAGAACTCGAAGCGGTGCTCCCCCATCCGCGACCAGATCCGCTGCGCCTCGCCGAAGCGCAGGCCCTCCACGAGGGCCGAGGCGTCCGGGATCATCCGGGCGAGCACGCGCGTGTCGAACTCGCGCCCCAGCACCGCCGCGGAGATGACCGTCTGCCGCATCCGCGGCTCCAGCCGATCGAGCCGGGCGACGAGCAGGCTGTTCACGGTCCGCGGCGGCATGAACCGGCTCGATCGCGCGGCCTCGTGGGTCGACCCGTAGCGGCCGTCCTCCAGCCAGTACGCGAGGATCTCCTGCGCGAAGAACGGGTTGCCGCCCGCGGTCTGGCCGAGCAGCGACTCGAGCATCGTGGGGATCGGGCCGCCGAAGAACGGCTCCGCGAGCGCGTGCAGCCGCTCCTGCGGCAGCGGCGCGAGCTCGATGACCTGCGACGGGATGCCGGCGTCGAGCGGGATGCGGACGTCCCCCCCCTCGCTCGCTGGCCGCGCCGAGCAGATCACCGCGAGCGGCAGATCCCGGCAGGCGGACGTGATCGCGCGCACCGCCTCGAGCGAGGTCGGATCCGCCCACTGCGCGTCGTCGAGGTGCACGACCACCGGCTGCAGCGAGCTCTCGGCGACGAGCAGCGCGGAGAGCGCCGCGAGGGCCTCGTCGCGCCGCCCGGCCTCGGCCTCCGGCGTCGCCGGCTCCTCGCCCCGCAGCCTGAGCAGCCGCGCGAGCGCCTCGCGCGACCCGTCGATCCCCTGCCGCACCTCGGTCCAGGCCTCGGGCAGCCGCTCCAGGAGGAGCTGGAGCGCGAGATCGAGCCCCGCCTGCTTCGCGCGCTGGCCGATCTCGGACGAGATGCCGAGGTACTCCTTGAGCGCGAACTCGAACGCGTAGAGCGGGGCCTTCAGCGTCTGATCGCAGCGGGCCTCGATCCACAGGAGCGGGCGCATGTCCATGAGCTGCGAGCGCTGGTGGCGGTAGCTGTGCACGAGGTAGCTCTTGCCGATGCCGGCCTCGCCGAGGATGTACACGACCCCGGCGGAGCGCCCGGCGAAGGTGGGCTCGAGCGCGCGCGTGAGCCGGTCGAGCTCGGCCTCGCGGCCGATCGGGCCGAGATCGTAGAACTCCTCCTGCACGGCGATGCGCCGCCGCTCGAGCGAGTAGACGAGGATCGGCAGGTCGAACCCGTCGAACCGGAAGATGTTCTCGGTCGACCACTGGTGGCTCGCCTCGCCCGCGAGGAACGCGCGCTCGTCCGCCCAGATCGACGACGGCGCGCCCTTGCGCGCGATCTGCGCGGCGAGGTGGACGGCGCGGCCGAGGCAGGCGAACTCGCGGCGACCCCCGGCGCCGAAGAAGCCGACCAGGCAGCGCGCGCGGGTGATGCCCACCGCGAGGCGGGGCACGCCGAGGCCGTTGCTCTTGAGCTCGAGCGCGAAGTCGAGGGCGCGATCGTGATCGCTCTCGTGCGCGACGGGCACGCCGAAGTAGAACAGCGCGCCGAAGCCGCGCTCCGTCACCTTCATGCCGGCGAACGTGGCGCCGTACATCGCCGCGATCTCGTGCAGCTGTTGAATGAGCTCCGTCGGGCTCGCCACCCGATCGAGCGAGAGCGAGACCGTCGTCACCTCGCGGATCTCGCCCTGCGGGGCGAGATCTCCCGCGCCCGGCGGCAGGAACGCCTCGGCGTCCGCGTCCGTCGGGGTCGCGTCGACCGTCAGCGAGGGGGGCTCGGTCAGGAGATCCGCCTCGTCGAGCTCCGCCACGCTCTCCCGGGCCGAGGGGAGCCGCTCGCGGAAGCTGCGATCGAGGTGGAGCTCGCTGTCGTCCACCCCGCGATCGGTCGCCTGGCAGGCCTCGACCGCGGGGCCGTAGAGCAGGAAATAAGCGCGATCGTGGGCGATCCGCACGATCGTCCAGTGGACCGAGCCCCACGCGAGCCCGATCCTGAACGGCATCTGCGCGCCGCCGGCGCCGAGCGCGCGCCGCGCGGCGAGCTCCAGGAGGTTGCGCCGCATCGCGAGGGCCGCGCTGCGCGCGTGCCGGGTGACGTTCCGCCCCGGCCGATCGGGGAAGAGCGCGGTGAACCCGCCGCCGGGCGAGAACGCCGCGACGAACCCGCCCGACTGGTGCACGGCCTCGAAGAGCGGATCGAAGAGCGCGCGCAGCGCGTCCGGATCGATCGCCTGACGCGCGATCATCTGCTCGGCGAGCTCCACGACGGCCGGCAGCGATACATGCAGGACCGCCGCGTCAACGGCTCCCGCGTATTGCCCTTCGGCGTCCTGTTCGAGGATGAAGTCCGGGACGAGCGGATTCATGTCGAAACTGTATCGGGGATCTCCTCGCGACACGAGCGCGGCGGGGGATCCTTTCGATCCCCGGGCGAGCGCGCCCGGGCGTGCGCCGGAAAGGCTGTTCAGGCGATGCGTCGGGAGGGGTGTTCAGACAAGGGGGCAGCGCGTGGGCGGGGGTCACTCCCGTCAGAGCGGCGCGCTTGTCAGTCGTCGACCGGCACCAGGCGGGAGGTGAAGAAGACGCGCACCGTGCCGAGCTCGACGCGCGCGCCCTCGAGCGTGAAGGGCACCTTGCGGGTCTCTCCCGCGAGGCGAAGGGTCAGCTCGCCGCGCACGGCGCCGAGCGCGCCGGAGAGGGCGGACGGCGAGGCGCCGTCGCCGGCCGACGCGCGCGCGATCTCGACGATGTAGCTCCCCCTGGGGAGGCTCCGCAGCGCGAGCGACTCCGAGCGCGTGCTCGTCGCGTCGCGCGAGCGTACACCCAGCGGCCCGAGGGGGGAGCCCATCCAGGAGAGGCGCCGCCCCTGCGCGTCGATGAGCGCGAGGTCGAGGTCGGCGCCGCCGGTCCACTCGGCGCTGAGCCGCACGTCGCCGGGCAGGTCCGCGGACGGCGGCGCGTCCGGCCGCGCGAGCCGGCTGTCGACCGCCGCCCGGACGTCCGAGGTCAGGTCGCGGCGGAGCTGGCCCGCGAGCTCGCTCATGCCGCCCTCGCCGGCGCACCGGACCGCGGCGGCGACGAGCTTCGCGTCGGCGGGCGCGAGGTCGGCGAGCGCCACCCGGTGCTGGCACGCGTACGCGGGCCGGCCCGCCGCGTCCCAGAGCTCGGCGAGGCGCGTCTGGATCGCCCGGTCGCCGGGGCGCACGTCGGCGAGGCCCCCGAGGATGCGCACCGCGCGATCGCGATCGCCCTGGCGGGCCGCGAGGTCGGCGCGGGCGATGAGCGCGTCGGGGTCGAGCGCGTCGCGCCCGCTCCAGCGCGCGGTCAGCTCCTGGGCCTCGCCGAGCCGGCCGGTCGTGGCGTAGAGCGCGTAGAGGCCCGCTGTCCTGTCGCGGCTGTCTGGGGCCGCGGCGAGCGTCGCCTCGGCCTCCGCCGTCTTCGCGGCGCTCCCGGGCGCGAGCGTGTTCGTCGCGTCGAAGCTCACCTTGCGATCGAACACCCGGCGCATCGGGATCATCCGCCGCGGCCGCGGGCGCGACCATTCCTCGGCGTCATCGCGCGCGGCCTTCCGGGCGCGGTCGCCGGGGAAGGGCTCCGCCGACGGCGGCACCGTGGGGGCGGCGGTCGTCGGCGCCGGCGCCGGCGGGGCGCCGTCGAGCGGGGCCGAGAGCGGTTCGAACGGGTTCGCGGGCATGTCGGGGAGGGGGCGGGCGGGCCGCGAGGGGGCGGCGGCGCCAGCCGACCTGCGAGCCGGCGCTGCGTTCCCCTGCGCCCAGCCGCGGCCGCCGCCGCCGAAGCCGCTGCCCGACAGGCCGAGGTCCCCCGCGTGCCCGGCCCCTTTCCTCTCCTCCGCAGCGCTCTCGTCCGCCGCGTCGTCGGGCTGCTCCCCCTCGGCGCCCGCGCTCACGCCCTGGGCCTGCTCCTCGCCCGTGAAGGCGGAGGCGATGCCGTCCCGCTCGAGGCCGAACGCCTTGAACATCGCCTCGCTCTCCAGGACGAGCAGCGACGTGAACCGGCTCGCCACGGAGAAGCGCCGCGACAGCTCGATGATCGCGGGCTTCTGCGCGTCGCCGCCGGTCTCCTCGAGCTCCGCGATCTTCGCCGCGGCGTAGAGGCGCGGGACGAAGGCGTTGCCCGCGCCCGTGCCGGCGACGATGCTCACGGGGTAGGTCTGCTCGAAGCGCTCGCCCGAGACGCGGCCCCGGAGGCGGATCGCGCCGGTGACGTCGGCGCCGGAGCTCATCCGGGCCACGACGAGCGCCTCGCCGCCGGCGCGGATCGGGTCGAGCCGCGCCGGCGTGACCTGGGTGAGGCCGGGCGGCAGCTCGAGCTCCGGATCGCGCAGCGCGAGGCCGTAGGCGGCGCCGAGGACCGACTGCGCCGCGCTCGCGACCTTCTGGCCGGGCACGTAGGGGACCATCACCCCGCCGCCGCCCCGCGCGAGCGCCCTGAGCGACGTCGTGTCCGCGTCGCTCCCGAGCGCGACCGCGATCACGGCGGCGCCGTCCGCGGGGACGGCGCCGCGCACCGCGGCCTCGATGTGGAGGGGGCGCGTCGGGCCGACCGAGGGCGTGCCGTCGCCGAGGTAGAGGATCCGGAGCTCCTTGCCGTCGAGCGGGCCGGCGGCGGCGCGCGCGGCGATCATCGCGGCGGCGAGATCGCTGCCGCCGTCGGGCTCGATGCCCCCGAGGAAGCGCTCGACCTCGCCCGCCGACGCGGCGCCGGGGGCCATGGGCCGCGCGGCGCCGCCCTGGCCGCCCTCGCCGAGGGAGCGGCAGAGCGTGTCGCACGCGATCACGACGACCTCGTCGCGCCGGTCCATCTCGCGGACGATCGACGAGGCGAGCCGCGTCGCGCGGGCGAAGCGCTCGCCGACCATGGACCGGCTCGAGTCGACGACGATCGCGTGGCGCCGCGAGGTCGTCTCCTCCCAGCGGGGGAGCCGGGGCCGGATCGCGATCGCGACGTAGGGCGACGTGTCGCTGGCGATGGCCCGCGCCGCGGCGAGCGACGCCTCGTGCTCCGCGCCGTCGCCCTTCGCCGCGCCGGCGTTCTTCGGCGCGCCCGCGGCGCGGAGCGCGGGCGGCTGCGGCGCCGCGGCGGGAGGCATCCGGTAGGCCCACGCGGTGACCGGCCGAGCGCGATCGGGGAGCGCGTACTCGACCGTGAGGTCGCCGGCCGGCGTGAACCCCTGGGCGTGCAGCGCGCGCCGGTCGGCCGCGCCCTCCGCGGGCGCGGCGGCGAGCTCGTAGCCGCGCGTCTCGACGCCGAACGCCCGGTCGTGGCCGAGCACCTGGAGGTCGAGCGAGAAGTCGCCGATGTTCGTCGTGCCGCTCTGGTCGTGCGCGAGCGGGTAGGTGAAGCGCCGGACGCCGCCCGACTGCTCGACGAGCTGCGTGTAGGTGAGCACGACGCGGCGCGAGCCGCGCTTCGGGATGGGGAAGATGCGGAGCTCGAACCGGCCGCCGCGCTGCCACTCGAGCAGCGCGGGGTCGCGCCACGGGCCCGGGACCCAGATGATCTCCTCGCGCGGCTTGGGCGCCTTGGGGGCGGCGTTCTGGAGGACGCCGCGCCAGATCGCGGCCCCGCGGTCGCGGTCGACGAACGCGCCCTCGATGAGCTTGCCGTCCACCTCGAGCGCGAGCCGCTCGATCTGGGCGCCCGGCGGGAGCGGGAAGCGGAAGATGCCCTCGAGCTCCTCGTCGGTGTCGTTGGCGAAGGTCTCGTCGATCTCCGTCCGGGCGACGACGTCGACGATCCGCACCTTGACCGCGTGCTTCGCGAGCCGCACGGCCCGCTCCTTTTCCTGCGTCGCGCCCGGCTTGCGCGCCCTGAGCTCGCCGAGGCCGCGGAGCGCCGGCGCGTCGGCCTCCTCGGCGGAGCGGTCGCTCCACGAAAGCGTGTCGGCGATCGAGGTCGCGATCGCGACCTCCGGCGCGGCGCCCTTCGCGAGCGTCGCCTCCTCGCCGGCGCGCACCTCGACGGGCTCGCCCTGCTCGCCGGTGACGCGCACGGCGCCGCGCGCGACCTCGACCGAGGCGCGCCCGGCGCTCGCGGTGACCGCGAGCTTCGTCCCGAGCACCTCGATCTCGCCGTGCGGCACCTGGATGCGCGCGGGCGGCGCTCCGGGGGCCGGGGCGACGTCGAGGACGACGGCGCCGGCTTCGACCCGCGCGCGGCGGGCGTCGCCGGCGACCCACACGCGCGAGCCGCGGTCGATGGCGAGCGCGGAGCCGTCCGCGAGCGCGAGGTGCGCGCGCGTCCGCGTGTCGGTGCGCAGGATCGCGCCCTCCGGGAGCGCCGCGCCCGCGGCGAGCGGCGCGCAGGCGCCCGCGGCGTCGCACGCCTCGAGGCCGCCCGACTTGTCGGCCGACGCGCGCGAGACCGAGGCGACCTTGCCCGACCACGGCGCGCCCGCGGTCACGGCGACGGCCGGCGTCTCCTCGCCGCTGCGCAGCAGGACGACCCCGGCCGTCATCGCCGCCGCGGCGGCCAGGGCGGCGGCGCCGATGGCCGAGCGCCGCCCGAAGACGGCGCCTCGCGCGCGGCGCGGCGCCGGTGCGGCCCGCTCCGGGCTGGAGGGGCGCGCTCCGCCGGCGTGCGCGCCGGCGGGCGAGCTGCCCGTGCGCGCGTCGGTCATGTCGGCGGTGCGCGCGTCGGTCATGACGGCGGTGCGCGCGTCGGTCATGACGGCGGTGCGCGCGTCGGTCATGTCGCCTGCGCGCGCGTCCGCCAGCGCCTCCCCCGCGCGCATCTCGCCCGTGCGCGCCTCCCCGGTGCGCGCCTCGGGCACCGCCTTGAGGACGGCGCCGCTCGACGCGCCCTCCGGGGGCCGCGCCGCCTCGAGCCGCCGGAGCAGCGCCTCGGCGAAGTCGCCCGCCGGCCGGAAGTCCGCGCCCGCCGCGGCCGCGAGCTCCGCGGCCCGCGTCGCGTCGTGGCGCAGGTCGCGGCACGCGTCGCAGCCGGCGATGTGCTCGTACAGCGCCGGCCGCGCCGTCCCGTCGAGCACCTCCGCGAGCTGCTCCTCGACCTCGCCGCACAGCCCAGCCGAACCCGTTCCTGTCGCGCTCATCGCCCTCACTCCTCGCCCAGATCGGCCCTGAGCCGCACCAGCGCGCGGCTGACCCGCTTGCGCGCCGCCGCCTCGTCGATCCCGCACGCGATGGCCACCTCCTTGAAGGAGAGCCCCGCGTCGAACCGCAGCACCACCGCCTCGCGCTCGCTCGGCTTGAGCCGCGAGAGCGCGGCGCGGGCGCGCTCGGCCCGCTCGCGCTCCAGCGCGAGCTCGCTCGCATCCGGCCGCGGCCGCGTGTCGTGCACGAGCCGCAGCCGCGCCTCGCGCCGCGCCCTGAGCTCCGTGTGCCGCCCGCAGATGCGCCGCGCGATCCCGAAGAGCCAGGCCCGCACGCTCCCCTCGGCGCGGTACTGGGGGAAGGCATCGAACGCCGCGAGCAGCGTCTCCTGCACCAGCTCCTCGCTCTCGGCCTGCGACCCGGTGAACGCCATGCACAGCCGGCCCAGCGGCATGGCGTAGGCCCTCGCACACCGCGACAGCGCTTCCCGGAAGTCGCCTGCCCCGATCAGCCCCTCGATCGCCCGGGCCTCGTCCGCCCGCGCGTCGCCCTCGGTCCGCGTGTCGCCCTCGGTCCGCGCGTCGACCCCCGCCCCTACGAGCGCTAACCCAGCTGCCATCGCTGCCTCATCGCCGGCCATGTGCCCCCGTCCCCCGCGTTCGTGACCGGATTTTTTTCGCCCCCGCCCCCGGCGGGCTCCGGTGCCCGATCCCACCGTACAGGGCGGTCCGGCCTTTGCCTTTTGCAATACGATCCCAGCCGCAGCAGAATCGGCAGGTCGCCTCAGGAGCCGCGCTTATGAATGAGACAAGCCCGTCTGTTTTCGCGAAGGCCACCGTGCCCGGGGGGGCCGGGTCGAGCGCTCCCGTTGACACGTCGCCTGTGAAGCGATGGAGACGGTCGCTGGCGTTCGCCCTCGCCGCGTCGCTCGCCGGCGCGCTCGCCTCGCCCGCGGCGCTCGCGCAGGGCGCGCCGGACGAGGAGCCAGCTCAGGAGGAGGCGGAGGACGAGGCGCCGCCGCCGGCCCAGAAGGCGCGCAATCGGGGGGTGCTCCCGGCCCGCGCCGACGTGGGCGTGAAGGAGAGGAAGGCGGCCCCGGTGGATCCGAAGCGGGGCCCGGCCGAGAAGGACAGGGACCGGGACAAGGCGGAGCCGTCGGTCGAGGAGCGCGCCGCGCGCGGCGTGGCGATCGTCGAGCGGGGCGGGCAGGTCCTCGGCCTCGGCGCGGTGCTCGCCGGCGACGGGCGTATCCTGACGGCGCTCTCGCCGCTCGGCGCGGGCAACGACCTCACGGCGCGCCTCGCCGACGGGACCACCGTCCGGGTGAAGCTCGGCCACCACGACCGCGTGTGGGATCTCGCGCTGCTCGTGCCGCAGACCGGCAGGTGGACCGAGGGGCTCACCGCCTCGTCGCGCGATCCGGTGCGGCCGGACGCGCAGATCCGCTCGTTCTCGGCGGCGCGCGGCAAGGTCGCGGCCGTCCCGCTCGTGCTGCGATCGCGCCGGACGCTCCTCGGCGGCGACGACCGGCAGCTCGACGACGCGATCGAGCTCGGGTCGCGCATCTCGCCGCTCGATCTGGGCGCGCCGATCCTCGACGAGGACGGCCGCGTGGTCGCGGTCCTCGGCCGCGGCTGCGCTCCGAACGAGGGCAAGCCCTGCACGCCGGTCGCCTTCGGCGCGCCGATCCGCGCGATCCGGGGGTTCCTCCGCGCCGTGCCGAAGGCGGCGGTGCAGCCCGCGGGGTGGCTCGGGATCCAGGGGATCAGCGAGGCCGCGCCGGTGGCCAAGGGGGTCCGGGTCACGGTGGTCCACCCCGGGAGCCCCGCGGACGAGGCCCGCCTGAAGGGCGGCGATCGCGCGACGAGCGACATGATCCTCGCGGTCGGCGGCGTGCCCGTCACCAGCCCCGAGGCGCTCGCCGACGCGATCCGCACGCACGCGATCGGCGAGAAGGTCCCTCTGACCTTGCTGAGCGGCGGGAAGTACCGGCAGGTCACGGTGCTGCTCCGCGCCGCCCCGGACCCGAAGGCCGCCGCGACGAAGATGCCCGAGGCCGAGCTGCCGCCGCCGAGCTCGAGCGGCCGGGCCACCGAAGAGTACCGCAAGTAAGCGAAAAATGATGTGGGCCCCCGCCGGGATTCTATAAGCTCGGCGCTCGGGCGCGATCCGGTTGACACTGCGTCAACCGAACCTCCAGGATCGGGCTTGAGCGGCTCTATCGGGGCGCTCGCGGTTCTCATTCGGCCTCGCGCCTCGCGCGGGGCCTTCGATCGGGTGATCCGTGTCCCAAACGTTTCGAATCGAAGTGGCCGGCGAGACGAACGTCGGGCGCAAGCGCAACCACAACGAGGACAACTTCGGCATCATGGTGGAGTACGGCCTCTTCATGGTCGCCGATGGGATGGGGGGGCATGCGTCGGGCGAGGTCGCGTCGAAGATGGCTGTCGAGGCGATGCAGGACTTCTTCGCCCAGACGCAGGACGACCCGGAGCGGACCTGGCCCTACAAGATGGACAGGTCCAAGGGCTATGAAGAGAACCGCCTGATCACGGGCATCAAGCTCGCCAACCTGCGTATTTACGAGACGGCGCAGCGCGAGGCGAAGAAGCGGGGAATGGGGACGACGTTCGTCGGCATCTTCACGGCGAACGACGGCGTCTACGTCGCCCACGTCGGCGACAGCCGGGTCTACCGCTTCCGCGAGGGTCGGCTCGAGATGCTCACCGAGGACCACTCGCTCCTCAACGACTACATCAAGATGAAGCGGCTCACGCCGGAGGAGATCGCGAACTTCCCGCACAAGAACGTGATTGTGCGCGCGCTCGGCATGAAGGACACGGTCAAGGTCGACACCCGCTTCGAGGTGCCGCAGCTGAACGACACCTACATCCTCTGCTCCGACGGTCTCTCCGGCCCGGTGAGCGACGCCGAGATGGCCCACATCCTGATCGAGCACCAGGACATCCAGGTCGCGACCGCGAAGCTGATCGAGCGCGCGAACGAGAACGGCGGCCCCGACAACGTCACCTGCGTCCTCGTCCGCTGGACCCAGTGAGCGGCGGGCACCCGCTGCGGATACGGGCCCACCTCGACGTTTTCGGTGCTCGGCGTACTGGAGTACGCCTCCGCGCCGAAAACGCCGATCTGGGCCCGTCTCCTGTGCGGGTGACCGCCGCTCGGCAAACGGCAGTCCGGGGGAGCGGCGCTCAGGGGAGGGCGCCGCTCAGGGAAGAGCGCCGCCGCTCCAGGGGACCAGGACGAGGAAGACGAAGGCGATGAGGCCAAGCATGAACAGGCTCGTCATCAGGTAGGTCGAGCGCGGCGAGCGCGCAGTGCTCCAGCCGTCCCCGTAGAACTTGCCGCGTGAGCGCGTGCGGATCCGCCGCTGCACACCGCGGAGCAAGCCCGGCGGCGCCGCAGGGGGCGCGCGCATGGCGCCGCGGACCAACTCGCGTAGATCGATCTCGTCGACCAGCGGAAGATCGCCGTCGTCAGGCAGATCAGCGTCGTCGGGCAGGTCGCGCGGCGGCGCGGAGGTGTCGCGCGGCGGCGCGGAGGTGTCGCGCGGCGGCGCGGAGGTGTCGCGCGGCGGCGCGGAGGTGTCGCGCGGCGGCGCGGAGGTGTCGCGCGACACCTCCGCGGGGGGCGGCGTGGGATGGCTGCCGCTCTCCACGCCCGAAGCGGCCGGCTCCTCGGCTTGCCCCGCACGCCTGGGGTCGTCCGCTCCGCTCATTTCCCGCCTCTCACCTTCTCGCCCATCACCTTCTCGACCAGCGCGCGGAGCTGCCCGCGCGCGCGATGGATCCGGCTCTTCACAGTCCCGTCCGGTAAACCCGTCACCGAGGCGATCTCTTCGTAGGACATGTCCTCGACGTCGCGAAGGATGAGCGCCTCCCGGAACTCGGGATCGAGCTGGCCGATGGCGTGCTTCACGACCGCCTCGAGCTGCATCCCCTCGACGAGCTCGTCGGGGCGGCTCACATCGCCGACGCTCACGCCCTTCGCGGCAGACAGCGGCACCCGCTCGGCCATGGCGTCGACGTCGTCCTGGGCGTCGGCGTGCCGCCGCGAGAGGTACTTCGTCCGGTTCTTACAGAGGTTCACGGCGATGCGGTAAATCCAGGTCGAGAGCTTCGATTCGCCGCGGAACTGGTCGATCGCCTTGAAGACCTGCACGAAGACTTCCTGGGACAGGTCCTCGGCCTCGTCGCGCCGGCCGAGCATGCGGTAGACGAGCGCGAACACGCGGCGCTCGTACATGATCACGAGCTCGTTGAACGCGCTCTCATCACGCGCGACGAGCCGCGCGATGAACTGGGCCTCGTTCATCTCGACGGGCGCCGTGGGCTCGCGCTCGGGCTCCACGCCCACAGGAATCGGGACGCCGCGAGCCGCGCCTGCACGGATCGAGGCGCCGCGGTCCGCATCTGCACGGGTCGACGCGCCGCGTACGCGGTCCGCATCTGCATGGGGCGACGCGCCGCGTACGCGGTCCGCATCTGCATGGGGCGACGCGCCGCGTACGCGGTCCGCATCTGCACGGGGCGACGCGCCGCGTACGCGGTCCGCATCTGCACGGGGCGACGCGCCGCGTACGCGGTCCGCATCTGCATGGGGCGGGGATCCGCGTACGCGGTCCGCATCTGCATGGGGCGGGGATCCGCGTACGCGGTCCGCATCTGCATGGGGCGGGGATCCGCGTACGCGGTCCCCTTCATCGCTCGCCACGCCGTCCGGTCCTCCAGGATCCAGGGTCTCGCCCCCGCCCCGCGGCAGGCGCAGAGCCTTCGGTGAGACCACGGTAAACAACCCCGGCTCGACCGCGCCAGACAATAGCGAGCAGGCAGCGGCGCCCGACGCGCCAGCGACGCCGTGCGGCCGCGCCGGAGGCGCTCCCGTGCGCTCGATGGAGATCGCCCATCACGATCCCCCCTCAGAGAGCGCGGGCGCTCGATTGGTTCCGGCGCGTGGATTCGAACCACGATTAGGGGATTCAAAGTCCCCCGTCCTGCCCTTGAACGACGCCGGAGTGCCGCGGATCGGAGCCGACCGCCGCGCGGCGCGCACCTTAGCGCGAGTCGCGCAGAATGGCACCCGTCCCGACCGACGAGCCGGGTGCGCGGCCCGGACGGCCGCCGCCACGCGCGGCGTCCCCCTCGGACCGACCTCGCCGCAGGCGGAACTGCCCGCGCTCACGGCGACCCACGGGCGCCGGCTTCGCGCCGGCCGGAGGAGCCTTCTCCGTCCCCTGCGGCGGCAGCGCTGGCGCATCGGCGCCCCCTTCCAAGGCCGCGCGGGCGCCCTCGGGCACCCCGGTTACCGGGGTTGGCCCGGGCGCCGCGGCAGAAGGGGCCGCGGCGCGGGCCGCCCCGGCGAGCTCCGGGGCAGGCAGGAAGGCCTCGGCGGCGGCCGCCGCGACGCCCTGGGCGACGCCGAGGCGCGCCGCCGGCGCGACCGCGGCTCTCGGGGGCGCGGTCGCGGGGGCGAGCGCGCTCAGCACCGAGAGGCCCAGCACGAGCACGCTCGCCGCGCTGCCCGCAGCGAGCGAGACCGCGCTGCGAGAGGCGCGGGCGCGCCGCGCGAGCCGCGACCAGGTGCCCGACGCGCGCCCGCGCGGCGCCTGGTCCGCGTCACGCCCGCCGCGCGCCGGCCCGGACCCGAGCTGCGCGGCGCCAGGCACCGGAGCCCCGGGGCTCGGGAGCGTGTCGGGCGGAAACGAGGGGACCGCCGGGAAACACGAAGGGATCTCGAGCGAAATCGGCGGCGGAGGGGTCTCGTGCCGCGCCGCCGCCTCGGCCAGCGGGAACGGGCCGAGGGGGAAGGCGTCCGCGCGCTCGTCGCGAGGCCTCGCAGGGCCGCCCCGGTGGTGGCGCGGCGCGACAGACCGGAGATCGTCGGGGGTCAACGCGAAGCTGAGCGGGCCGGTGGACTCGGGCCCCTCGCTCGCGGCGGAGACGGCGGGCACCTCGTGGGGCGGGGGCGGCTGGGAGATGGTCCAGCCGAGCGCCTTCACCTCGCCGGCGGCCGTCCAGCACTCGAGGCCCTCGCGCCACACGCGCGTGCTGTGGGCGAGCTCCCCCACCTCCAGCGCGCGCCACAGCGCGACCGTGCTCATCGCCTCGAGCCAGCCGCCGTGGTCGACACACCAGGGCCTCGACTCCGTCGGCTCCTCCACCACGAGGCTCGGGTGCGAGCTGAACGGCATCGTGGGGGCGTTGCAGAGGCTCTGATGCTCCTGTCTGCGCCCCTCCGCGCCGCTCGGCGCCGGCACCCCGTCGCAAAGCCCCTCCACCTTGTACGCCGCGCTCGGGCCCATCGCTGTCTCCCTAGCGAGCCGCGGCGATTCACCCGATACTTCCGGGTCCACCTCCGCTGCTCTCGTGCGTCGGTAGCGGATGCTGGGGAGGTGGGCCAAGAAAGTGCGGGATCGGGCCGGGCGCCCGGGCCCGCCGCGGCGGGCCGCGTCGACTGCGCGGCCCGCCGCCTTCCGTCAGAGATCCGTGTAGCTGTCCGAGAACATCGCGCGCTGGCCGAGGAAGCTGATCTCGAGCATGCCGCCGACGTCCGTCTCGCCGGTCGAGCGCCGGATCACGCTGAGCGCCGGCATCAGCCGGATGAGCCCGCGGTACTTCGTCCCTTCCGGCGCGCGCGCCAGCGTCACGTAGACCGGGGCGCGCAGGCTGATGCGCACGTCGGCGGGCGCGTCGTCGTTGAGCGCGACCGCGACCCGCGTGCCGAACGCCGCGCGGAACGTGGCGCCCGCTGCCTTGTCGACGAGCCCGGCGTGCGCCGCGACGGTGAGCTCCTGGCTCTGCCTCGGCGCGCCGAGCACCTCGCGCTTGCAGCGCGAGGCCGGGGCGAAGGTCGTCGACTGGGTGACCGGATCGAGGCCGCGGACGACGTCGCCCGCGGGCTCGCACCACTCGAGCGTGTCGGTCGACGCGCTCCAGCGCGACGCGAACGCGATCTGCCCCTCGATCGTCGGGGCGAGCTTCTTCCCGCCGTCGCCGACGTAGACGGCCGCGGCGCCGACGCTCCAGGGCACGGCGGTGAGCTCGCGCGGCTCGTAGGTCGGCGGCAGGCTCGTGTCGCGCCGCTCGGGGCCCGGGCCGAGGTAGCTGAACCGGGTGCGGCCGACCGCGCCGCCGACGTAGAGGACCAGCGGCGGATACGCCGAGCTGCCCTCGCCCTCGAAGTCAAGGCGCGCGAACGAGGCCGACAGGCGAAGGCTCCCGATCGGCGCCTGGGCCGTCTCGTCGGGGTTCGAGAGGCCGATCAGCGTGGCCAGCCCGTCCTCGGTGGCGACCTCGGCCTCGAGCACGGTGCTCACGTCCCACGCCGTCGGATCGGTCACCTCGCCGAAGCCGGCCAGCACCCCGAAGCCGACCCGCGCGACCGCCGCGCCCCCGGAGCTGCCCGTGACCTCGGCAGGCACGAGATAGACGAGCTCGCGGCCCGTGTCGGCCGGCGCGATGGGCGAGATGGGCGCGCCGGCGGCGGGCGAGACGGGCGAGATGGGCGCGCCGGCGGCGGGCGAGACGGGCGAGATCGGCGCGATGGCGCGGCCCGGCTGCGCGGGCGCCGGGGCCGCGCCGGCGTCCGGCGACGGGGCCGCGGGCGCGCTCGGGGCGGCGGCGGGCGGGACGGGCGGCGCGGGGGCGACAGGCGCCGTGGGGGCGGGCGGGGCGACCGGCGGCGCCGGCGCCGACGGCTGCGCCACGCCCTGGGCGCGCGCGGGCGCCGCCAGCGAGAGCGAGAGAGACAGCAGCGCTGCGGTGCGCTGGAGCAGCAGGGATGTCCTCATGGCGCCACCGTGAACTTGAACGTGAGGGCCTCGGCGCCGGTCGACGTGTCGTATTCCGCGCGGGTGCTCTGGTTCGTCTTGGGGTCGAAGGCGAAGATCTGGAACTTGCCGCTGCCGTTCCGGATCCTGAAACGGAATACGTAGTTACCCGGCTCCAGATCGAACTCGGGGAAGACCGTGTTGCGGATCGAGAACGGCCGCACGCCGGCCGGATCCCCGGCGGGCGCGGGGTCCTCGAACAGGTAGCCGACGGCGCTGAGGTGGTACTCGTCGCTGTGAAGCTTGAGCTTGATCCTCTTCATGAGGAGAGCGATCCTCTCACACGCGCGCGGCACGGTACAGCGCTGCGATACTGGCGTGCTGCGACAGCGTCATCGAGACAGCAACGTCTGATGTGCTGAAGCGCCGCGGCCGGGAACTCGAGGCATGGCGCGTCACCGCCGCCCTCGCCGGCGCGGCGGCCTCCTACGTCGCCCAGAGCACGGAGAGATCGAGCTCGATGGCATCGAACGGCTCGGCGCGAACGCGCGCGGCGTCGCGGTGGACCACCGCGGGCCCCCAGCGACGATCCTGGCCGAGCACGTGCACCTCGAGCGTCCGCGCGATCGGGTCGACAAGCCACGCGTGCCGCACCCCCTCACGCGCATAGACGGGCATCTTCTCGTCGCGGTCGACGCCCTCCGTGGATGCGCTCAGGACCTCGCAGATCCAGTCCGGAGCGAGCGAGAAATAGGCCGTTTCGGGCAGCTCTGGCATGCGTTCGCGGCGCCAGCCGGCGAGGTCGGGCACGAGCGCGTCGATCGCGCCAGGCGCCGCGGGGTCGGGGAAGTGCAGCTCGGGTTCGACCAGGATGAGCCAGCCGCCAGGCCCGCCGCGCCCGCGGTCGAACGGGCCGAAGAGCTCCCCCTGCAGCGCGCTCTCGGCCCTGGAGTGCCGCGGCGCCGGCCGCGGGAACACGTGCAGGGTGCCGCGGATGAGCTCCGCCACCCTGTTCGGCGGCACGGCTTCCAGGTCGGCGTACGTGGCGCGGCGCTGCTTCTCGGCGGGCTGGCCCATGACCGGAGCCTGCCCGGAGGCGTGCGGCGGGGCAAGGCGGTGAGGCCCCGGCGGCGCGCCGGCCGGGGCGTTCATCGGCGCAGGGCCACGACCGCGATCGCCAGGACCAGCGCGAGCGCGTCCAGGTCCGGCGGTGAGATGCGGTCCACCTCGGGACGCGCGTCCGAGGCGACCGTCTCGAGGCCCGGATTGGGCGGCGCGATGCAGGCGATACCGGGACGCGGCGGCGTGAGGCTCGCGGCGGCGCCGGGGCACGGCGGAGCGATGATCTCCGGGGAGACAATGGGCTGCCGCGGGGAGACAACGGGCCGTAGCGGGGAGACAACGGGCCGTAGCGCGGCCGGTTCCTGGTGGCGGGTGTTCGTCAACCACGTGGCGGACGACCATTCCCGTCGCGCAACCGTGCGCACCAGCGCCGCCCGGGACGAATCGATGCACGCGCATCGCGATCTACCCGCCGACGTTGCTCTTGACGCTCAAGCCACGCCCAGAAAAAATGCGCGTCGTCACGTCGCGGGTCGCGACTGGGGCAGGGCTTCCGTCATGTCAATCGGCATCCACGGCAAGCTCTGTCTGCTGCTCTACGCCTGTGCGCTCGTCGTTGTTCCGGCGTCGGCGCACGCACTCGAGTTCAGCGGCGGAGTGAGCGTGGGCGGGATCCAGGTCGGGTTCGAACCCAGGCTCGCGGTGAGCCCCTTCGCCGGATGGGTCTGGCGCGGCGAGGGGGACTTCCGGCTCGAAGTCCACAACATGCTCAGCATCGTTCCAGGGGCCGGTGTAGGGGTCTACGATCGAACGGCGAGGTAAGCCGAGATGAGCAAGCTATTTGTTGTTCTGTGCTTCGGTCTCGTCGCGTGCAATTACGATGTAGGAGAGTGCTATGTCCGAGGTCATGGAAACGAAGGTGCCGGCGGCGGCATCATCACTCCGACTGGAGGGGTCGGGGGCTTCGGGTATGTGCCGCTGGAGCCGCAAATCACACGGGCTTCGATGGGGATCCGTGCTCACGAACGGTGGAATGTACGGTCGCGTGGACGGCCGGTTCGGCTGCCTGCAACAACCAGGGCGCGGCAGGTAGCTGCACGACGCGGTACCAGGGCGAGCACGCGAGTCTGGACGAGGCCAAGGATCGGTGTGAAGAAGCTTCTGGGGTTGGAAGGGGCTCCGGCGCGCAGTCGTGCGGCTCGTGTCGGTGGGTGACGAGCTCAAGCTCGACCAGCAGCTCTTGTTGGCAGCATTGCGAAGAAATCAAGTGCATCAAAAGGTGTAAGGACTAGAGCAATGAGTACTCACGCAGCCACCAGAGCGCTAAAGCGCACCCTCGAAATGACGCTGCCCGGCTCGAACGACGTACACAACGTCGTTGTTCGCATCGGGCTTCCAGAGCCCGATCCCCTTCCGGGCGGAGACTTCCGTGCGCTGGTTGAGATCAGTGGATTCGACGAGCCGTACTCTCGCCACTCTTACGGTGTCGACGAACAGCAGGCGTTTCTCGCAGCATGCTGGATCGTGCCGCCAATCCTCGCCACGCTTGCCCCCGCCGGAGCCAAGTTGAGATGGCTTGGCGACGATGACCTCGGGTTCGGGACGTCCGCTGCAACTCCCTGAAAGAGCGCCGAAATTTGCGGCGGCGAAATCGGCGTAGCGATCGCGTGGGGAGCAGAGATCGCATTCAATCGCTCGTTAGCTGGCGCGGGATGGCCACCAAGAAGACATCCTCGAAGGACGCGCACCACGCCACGCTCGATGATGAGGACGAGCACGCGACCCATGCGCTCGAGCTCCTCGCTGGCAAGATCGGCGAGCATGCAAAGGAGCTCGCGACCGCGGCGAAGGACGTCCGCAACGCCGAAGGACGGCGGACGCGAGCGCGCCGTCACCGCCGCACGATGAACATCGCCGCGAAATACCCGTCCGTGCCGTGCACGTGCGGCAGCAGGCGGAACGCGTCCCCGCCGCCCGAAAGCTCCCGCGCGATCTCCGCGTCGAACGGCGCCGGCTCGAGCCGGACGCCGAGGTCGTCCTCCGCCGGGGCCGCGAGCCGCGTCGCCACGGCCTCGCACTCCTCGCGCAGCACGCTGCACACGGCGAACACGAGCCGGCCACCGTCCCGGGCGCGCGTCGCGGCGCGTCGCGCGATCGCGACCTGGAGATCCGCGAGGCGCGGAAGGTCGTCCGCGTCGCGCCGGAGCGCGATCTCCGGGCGCCGCCGCAGCGTGCCGACCCCGGAGCAGGGGGCGTCGACGAGCACCCGGTCGTAGCCCTCGGGGACGTCGCCCGCGCCCACCGTCCAGTCCACGGCGTAGGTCTCGCGGACGAACGCAGCGGCCCGCTCCAGCCCGCCAGGCGCGCCGGCCTGCGCCCCGCTGGGCTGCGCATCGCGGGCCTGCGCCCCGCTGGGCTGCGCATCGCGGGCCTGCGCATCGCCCACCTGCGCGCCGGCGCCCTCCGCGCCCTCGGCGCTCGCCGGCGGCGCGCTCAGCGTCGCGCGGAGCTGCGAGAGCTTCGCGGGATACAGGTCCGCCGCGTCCACGGCGCCCCCGGGGAGCACCGCGCGCGACAGGATCCACGACTTGTTGCCCCGGCCGGCGCAGGCGTCGAGCACCCGCTCGCCAGGGCGCGCGCCGAGCGCGAGCGCGAGCGCCTGCGCCCCCTCCTCCTGGCCGATCCACGCCGCGCCGAAGCCGGGGAGCCGCCGGAGATCGCCCGCGCCGCGCGCGACGATGGCGGCCGGCGAGACGCGCCCCGCCTCGAACGACGCGGCGGGCGCGGCGCCCCGCAGCGCCTCGAGCCACGCGTCGCGGTCCTCGCCGGGCGCAAGGCAAAGGCCGGTCGGCGGCGGCACCGGGCCGGCCGACAGGAACGCCTCGGCCGCCGCGCGGCCGAGCGAGCGGCGCAGGGCCCCCCGCAGCCACCCCGGCGCCGACGCGACCACCGCGCCCGCGAGCGGCGGGCGACCGCCGGCCTCCATCGCCGCGGCGAGCCTGCGCAGCACGGCGTTCGCGAACGCGCCGACGCGCGGCCCGCCGGCCGCCTGGGCGCCGTCCACCGCCTCGGAGACGGCCGCGAACGGGGGGACTCGATCGAGGAAGCACAGCGAGTACGCGCCCATCAGCACGTGCGCGCGCACCAGCGGATCCGTCGTCCAGCGGCTCTTCGCGGCGAACTCGGCGATCCGCGCCTCGAGCGCCACCTGCGCGCGCAGGACGCCGTAGACGAGCTCGGTCGCGAGGCCCACGTCCCGCGGATCGAGCGCCGGGGCGCGGCGCAGCTCGGCGTCGAGGGCCGCCGAGGCGAACGCGTCCGAGGCCCACACCCGCGCGAGCACGCGCGCCGCGACCGCGCGCGGCGCGCTCTCCCTCGGGCGCTGCGCGGCGCCGCCGCCGTCACGCCCGTCCCCTTTTGCCCGGTCAGTCAACGAGCTCCTTGAACTGCCCCTGGATCACGTCCCAGCGGCGCTCGACGTCATTCTTGAAGGCGATGCCCATCAGGCCGATGAGCACAACGAGCCCGACCAGGCTCGCGATCTCGCGGACGCGCAGCGGCAGCGGGCGCCGCAGCACGGCCTCGAACGTGAAGAACAGGAGATGACCGCCGTCGAGCACGGGAATGGGCAGCAGGTTGATGAGCCCCAGGTTGATCGAGATGACCGCCATCGCCCAGACGAAATAGCTGACGCCCTTCGCGCCCTCCTCGCCGATGACGTCGTACACCGTGATGGGGCCGCCCAGCGTGGAGATGCTGACCTTGCCCTCCATGATGCGGACGATCCCGACCACGATGAACCGGATGACGTCGTACGTCTCGTCGACGGCGCTCTCCAGGGCGAACCGGAACGCGGACGGGCTCTCGACATAAGGCTCGGCCACCATCGGCGACCAGTTCGACGCGCGCAGGTAGAAGCGCGGGCGATGCTGGCCGTACTCGTCGACCCAGTCCTCGCGCCGGAGCTCGATGGTGCCGCTCTTGCGCTGGCCCGAGCGCTGCCACGTGATGACGTGCGGCCGATCGGGCGCCGCGAACAGCAGCTCGACGAACGTCGACCAGGCGGTGACCTCGACCCCGTCGACCTCGGTGATGCGATCGCCCGGCCGGAGCTCGGCGTCCCACTCGGCCGAGCCCTGGGGCACCTCGGCGACGTAGAGATCGGCCGGCTCGATGCCGGTCCGCGCGAGCAGGTCGCCGTGGCCGGCCTCCGGGGTCAGCGCGGCGACGCCCGACTCGTAGACGGCGAGCTCGGCCAGCCCGCCGAGCGCGCGCGACACAGGGACCGGGCGCAGGTACGTGACCGGCACCGTGGCGCCGCGGTTGTCCTCGAGCGCGCGCTCCACGTCGCCGAAGGTCTTCACGGGCGTGCCGCGCACCTCCGTCACCACGTCGAACGTGCGCAGCCCGGCGCGGAACGCCGGCGAGTCGGGCCGCGAGACGCCGACCACGGCGGCTGGGCGGCTCGGCTTGATGCCGATCTCACCCACCCGGTCGACGATCTCGAGCGGCTTCTGGACGACCTTCTCCTCCGGGACGACCGTGACCTCGACGTGCTCCTTGTTGCGGAACACCTTGAGCCGGAGCTCCTGGTTCGGGCTCTTGGTGACGATGCGGTGGAGCTCGGCGAAGGTGCTGACGCGCTCGCCGTCCACCTCGAGGATGCGATCGCCCGGGAGGAGCCGGCCCTCGGCCGGGTGCCCCGGCAGGACCACGCCGACCGTCGGCGGGACGAAGCGGGTCTCCCCGATGAAGACGGCGAAGTAGAGGAGCACCGGGAAGAGCACGTTCATCGCCGGGCCGGCCATGACGATGATCACGCGCTTCCAGAGCGCCTGGGACTCGAAGGTGCGCTTGCGATCCTCGGGGAGCACGGCCTCCTGCCGGTTCTCCTCGAGCATCTTCACGAAGCCGCCGAGGGGCAGGAGCGCGATGCAGTACTCCGTCTCCCGGCCCCGCAGGCGCAGCACCCGGGGGCCGAAGCCGATCGAGAAGGTGAGGACCTTCACACCGAAGATCTTCGCGCACACGAAGTGGCCGAGCTCGTGCACGAAAATGAGCACGGAGCAGAGCAGCGCGAAATACAGGAGGTCCACGGCGGCGGTTGTCTTTACGCGAGGCCGGGCGCGGTGACCACTGGCCACTGGAGGCAGACCGGGGCGGGGCGCGCTCCGGCGTGGAGGGCCGGCTCAGGGGAGCGACGACCTCGGCTGGCCGCCGTCGGCGCCGCTCGCGCGGGCGCGCGCCCGGATGACCCGGTGCCGGGCGCGGCGGAGCTGGACCTCGGCCGCCTCCTCCTCGGCGCGGAAGCGATCCTCGAGCGCCGCGAGGAGCTCGTCCGATCAGGGCTCGCGTCGGCGAGGTGGCCGATGCGCGAGCGCAACGACCCGCCCCGCGCGCCGTCCCGCTGCTGTGCACGAGCCCACAGGCACCTGCAATTTCGCCTCGTGGCGAAATGCCACAGAGCACAGAAGTGAGTCATCGCGTGCCCCGGAGGGCCGCGAGCTCGGCGCATCCGTGATATCTCACCGATGGAAATCGGCCGGGCGCCGAAGCTGCGAGCGGACGCCCGCGGCGGAAGGTCTCCTGGCCGATTCTCGCGATGTGCCCCCATACGAACTGCGAGGTCCCATCATGAAGCACACGATTGAGCACGACCTGAACGACGGCGAGGCGAAGGTGGCCACCGAACGAGCGATCGCGCAATACCGAGAGCGGTACGCGGAGTTCGAGCCCTTCCTCGTGTGGCGCGACGAGAAGCGCGCCGAGCTCGGCTTCTCGGTGAAGGGGGTCAAGCTGAAAGGCAGCATGGAGCTCCGCCCCGGCGCCGTGGACGTCGATCTCGACGTGCCGTTCCTCCTGCGCCCCTTCAAGGGAGTGGCGATCGCCGCCATCGATAAAGAGGTTCGCCACTTCATCGGAGAGGCGCACAAGGAACGGGCGGAACGGGGACAGGGAGCCGGCAAAACGGCCTAGCGAGCGGCCTGCTCCGCCGTGGACATGAGCGCGGGCCGGCGCTACCTTGCGGGGACAGGTTTGACTTCGCCGGCCGAAGCACGCCCCGCGATATGACTCACTCCAGTGCTCGGCCGGCAGGGGCTGTCTCCTCGACGCGCTCTCTCGCCGCCGCGCTCACGGGGTGAGCGCCCTCACGGCCGTCAGCTTGCGCGAGGCGAGCACGACGTGGATCTCCGTGATGCGGCCGCGCGCGTCGACGTCGCAGCGGAGGACGTACCTCGGAGCCAGCCTGTCCGCGCCGGCCCGGCGCTCGAGGACGAGCGCCGGGAGGCCGTTGAGGAGGCGGATGTCGTGACGGGGCTCCCCGCCGCCCTCGTGCCGCAGCAGGCCGATGAAGAGCCGCGCGACCCGGTTCGGGCCGGCGACGATCCGGCGCGCCGCCTTGTACTCGCCGTCCGCGTCGTTGAGGACGCGGACGCCCTCGCTGAGCAGGGCCTCGACGGCGGGGATGTCCTGCGTCGCCAGGGCCTGCAGGAAGCGCATGAGCGCCGCGCCCGACCGCTCGACGAGCTCGGGCGAGGGGCGGCAGCGCTCGCGCTCGTACGGCTCGAGCGCGCGGCGGGCGCGGTGGTGCGTCGTCTTCACGCTGGCCTCCGACAGGCCGAGCGCGTCGGCGGTCTCCTGCACCGAGTAGTCGAAGACGTCGCGGAGCAGGAGCACGGCGCGCTGCCGCGGGGTGAGCGCCTCGAGCGCGATCAGGAAGGCGAAGGACGCGCTCTCGAGGAGATCGTAGCGGCCCTCGGTGCCGTCCTCGCCAGGGATCTCGAACGACGGCGGCTCGGGCTCCGCCTCGATCGGCGAGGGGAGCCACGGGCCGTCGTAGGCGCAGCGCTTGCGGCGCCGGAGGGCGTCGCGGCCGAGGTTGAGCGCGACGCGCGCGAGCCACGGGCGCACAGGCTCGTCCGTGCGCGCGGGCGGGCGCTCCAGCGCGCGGACGAACGTCTCCTGCACGATGTCGTCCGCGTCGGCGGCGCTGCCGGTGAGCCGGTAGGAGAGCGCCCAGAGGAAGCGCTCGTGCTCGCGGTAGCTCGCGGCGACGAAGCTCGGGGGAGGGGCGAGCGCCGCGCCGGGGGCCGAGGAGGCGGAGGAGGCCGTGGAGCTGCTCATGGAGCGCCCGGGTAACCCCGTCACGCCGCGCGGTCGAGCGCCCGGCGCGCGAGCACGGCCGCGGCGGCGTCCCGCGCGCTGCCGAGGCTCGCGTCGGCGAGCATGCCCGTCGATCCGACCCAGTCGCCCGCGAGAAAGAGCCCGTCGACCTCCGGGACGCGGACGCCGGGGCGCCCCGCGTAGCCGCCCCCCTCGGCGGCGACCACGGCGTTGGAGACGACGAGCGAGGGCAGGAAGCGGCGCTCGACGAGCACGTCGCGGTAGCCCGGCTGCGCGCGCTCGAGGAGGTCCTGGAGCTCGCGTTCGGCGTCGCCGCCGGCGAGCTCGGGGCCGTACTGGGCGGCGTGGAAGACGGCGCCGCCCTCGGGGGCGAGCCGCGCGACCCCGGAGTGGAGCGACAGGTAGAGGGGGCGGTCGATGCCCATCACGAAGCGGAAGCGCGGGCGAGGCAGCCGGGACAGCGCGACGTCGAGGCACGCGGCGCGGACCGGGACGGCGCGCTCGGCGTGCGCGGCGAGCTCCGGGACGTCGGGCGCGAGCGCGGCGGCGGCGCGCGGGCTCGCGGCGAGCAGGACGGCGCCGGCGCCGAGGCGGTCGCCGTTCGCGAGCTCCACGAAGGAGACGGCGCCGCCCTCGACGGCGACGCGCGTCGCCCGCGCGCCGGTGAGGATCTCGACGCCGGCCGCCTCCACGGCGCCGCGCAGGCCGTCGACGAGCGTCTGCCAGCCGCCGTCGAGGTAGAGCACGCCCTGGCTCAGGGCGAGCTGCACCTGGGCGAGCGCGGCGCCGGCGCTCTGGCGATCGGCGTCGGCGCAGTAGGTCGTCAGCCGGACGAGCATGCCGATGAAGCGGCGCACCTCGGGCGTCCGGAAGGCGTCGCGGAGCCAGGCCGAGACAGGGACCGCCGCGAGCGGCGCGGGGCTCAGCGCGGCGAGGCCGCCGAGGACGCGGCCCATCTCGAGCTTCGCGGCGAGTCCGAAGAGGCCCGTCGTGAGGAGCGACAGGGCGCCGGACGGCAGGGTGTGGAAGGCGCCGCGGTCGAACGCGAACGCGCCCGACGCGGGCGGCGGCGCGCCCGTGTACCGGACCCCGAGCTCGCGGAGCACCTCCTGCGCCGCGCCGCCGCGGTAGAGCGCGTGGGCGCCGAGGTTCAGCGAGAAGCCGTGGCTCTCCTGCGTGACCGCGCGGCCGCCCGGCGCGTGCGCCTTCTCGACGAGGGCGACGGACCGACCCGCCCGTCCAAGGTACGTCGCCGCCGCGAGGCCCGCGAGCCCGCCGCCGACCACCACCACGTCTTTTGTAGTTCTCATCACGATTCCCCTTTCCTGGCGGTACCACGATCGGGGGCCCGGAAAGGTTACGCGCGCCCTGTCGATTTCGAGGGAGGGCCGGAGGCGTCGGCGGGTGGAGGGGGTCGGCGGCGGGCCCGCGCGAGCGGTCTGGCCGGTTGCCTGTGTGGCGCGGGCGAGGGCGGGCCGGGGCTCAGGTGGCGCGGACGAGGGGCGTGTCGACGAGGTGCTCGGACAGGAACCACACGTGCATCTCGTTCGTGCGGAGGACGTCGCTCATGAGCAGGTCGGCGGTGCCGTCGTCGCGGTTCTCGGTCGTGAGCTTCACCGCCTCGCGCGTCTCCGCGAGGATCCTCTCGTGCGCGTCGAGGAGGCGCGACAGCTGGGCGGGCACCTGCTCGCGGCCGCGGGGCGGCCGCTCGACCTTCGTCATCTCCGCGACGTCGTGCGCCATGGCGACGGCGATGCCGCCCAGGGTCTGCACGCGCTCGCCGAGCAGGTCGATGAGCGCGGTCTGCTCCTTGAAATGCTTGTCGAAGAGCAGGTGCAGCGGGTAGAAGGTCGGCCCGGACACCTGCCAGTGGTGCTTCTTGTAGAGATCGCGGAGGACGAGGGTGTCGGCCAGGATCTGATTGAGCATCTTGACGCTCGCCGCGCGCTTCTTCGCGTCGAGCGATAGCGGATACTCCACGATCGTCCCGAAAGGCTGGATCTCTCTGCTCCGCTGGCGCAGGAGGGGCTGGGCCTCCAGCGCCCGCGTTTCTCCGCGCTTGCCACGTTGTTGCTGCTGCTGGCGCTTCGATGTCATGGTCCCCTCCACGTCGCTCGGTTCATCGGGTATCTAAGGCGGTTGCCCGCTCCGTCCAAGGGTGGAGGCCCGGAGTCGCCTCCGCGCGGGGCGGCTCGGCCAGGCGCCGGCGCGCCGCGCCGCATCGGCCGCTCGCATCCGGCCGGGATCTCGTGCAAAGTCGAGCGCAGCATGAAACGGCTCCTGCTCACCAGCGCGCTCCCCTACGCCAACGGGCACATCCATATCGGCCACCTCGTCGAGTACACGCAGACCGACATCCTCGCGCGCTACTGGCGCATGATCGGGCGGAGGTGCATCTACCTGTGCGCCGACGACACCCACGGCACGGCCATCATGATCCGCGCGAGGCAGGAGGGGCGGAGCGAGGCCGACGTCATCGCCGGCATGAGCGCGGCGCACCAGCGTGATTTCGCGGCGTTCCAGATCCGGTTCGACCATTACGGCAGCACGAACTCGCCCGCGAACCGGGCGCTGTGCGAGCAGATCTGGGCGTCGCTGCGCGAGCGCGGCATGGTGACCACGAAGGACGTCACGCAGCTCTTCGACCCGAAGGAGGGCATGTTCCTGGCGGATCGCTTCGTCAAGGGCACCTGCCCGAAGTGCGGGGCCGGGGACCAGTACGGCGACAGCTGCGACCGGTGCGGCTCGACCTACGCCGCCACGGATCTCGTCGAGCCGAGGAGCGCGCTCACGGGCGCGCGGCCCGAGGTGCGCAGCGCGCAGCACCTCATGGTGGCCATCGAGCCGGAGCGGCCGTTCCTCTCGACCTGGACGCAGGGCGAGGGGCGGATGCCGAAGGAGATCGCGAACTACCTCGCGGGCCACTTCCTGTCGGAGCCCCTGCGCGACTGGGACGTATCGCGCCCTGCGCCGTATTTCGGGTTCGAGATCCCCGACGCGCCAGGGAACTACTGGTATGTCTGGTTCGACGCGCCGATCGGGTACATGGCCGCAAGCAAGGAGTGGTGCGACCGGGAAGGCGAGGCGTTCGACGACTGGTGGCGATCCGAGGAGACCGAGATCGTCCACGTCATCGGGAAGGATATCGTCTATTTTCACACGCTCTTCTGGCCGGCGATGCTCAGGGCCGCGCGCTTCTCGCTGCCGTCTCGCGTGCAGGTGCACGGGTTCCTGACGGTCAACGGAGAGAAGATGTCGAAGAGCAAAGGCACGTTCGTGCTGGCCTCGACGTACCTGAAGCACCTCGACCCGGCGTACCTGCGTTATTACTACGCGAGCAAGCTGAGCTCGAAGGTCGACGACATCGACCTGAACCTGGAAGAGCTCGTGAACAAGGTGAACGCCGAGCTCGTGAACAAGGTCGTGAACCTGGCGAGCCGATCATCGCGCTTCGTGGCCCAGACGGGCCTGTCGGCGGCCTATCCGGACGACGGGGGGCTGTTCGCGGCGGCCGCGGCGGAGGCGGACGCGATCGGGGCGGCGTACGCGGCGTTCGACTACGCGAGGGCGACGAGGATCATCGTGTCGCTGGCGGATCGGGCGAACGAGTATGTCGACCGGATGCAGCCGTGGGCGCTGGCGAAGCAGCCGGAGAAGGCGGCCGAGGTGCAGGCCGTGTGCACCGTGGCGCTCAACCTGTTCCGGCAGATCGTGATCTACCTGGCGCCCGTGGTGCCGAGGCTCGCCGACGGCGTCGCGCGGCTGCTCGGGTGCCCGATGGACCGGTGGGAGCTCGCGAAGACGCCGCTTGTGGGGACGCCGGTGGCCGCGTATGAGCACCTCATGAAGCGGGTCGATCCGGCTGCAGTGGAGAAGATGATCACGGAGAGCCGCCCGGCCGAGGAGGCGGCGGCGGGCGGGGCGGGGACGCCGGCCGCGGTCGTGGCGGCGGAGACGCCGGCTGCGGGCCAGGCGGCCGGCGGGGGCGCGGCCGCCGAGGACGACGGCGCGGCGCTCGCCAGGGAGCCGCTCGCGCCGGAGTGCACGATCGACGACTTCACCAAGGTCGACCTGCGCGTGGCGCGCATCGTCGCGGCGGAGCACGTGCCCGAGGCGAAGAAGCTGCTCAAGCTGACCGTCTCGCTCGGCGGAGAGGCGCGGCGAACGGTGTTTGCCGGGATCAAGGCGCACTACAAGCCGGAGGACCTGGTCGGGAGGCTCGTCATCGTGTGCGCCAACCTGGCGCCGCGGAAGATGAAGTTCGGCCTCAGCGAGGGGATGGTGCTGGCGGCGGGGGACGAGACGGTGCACCTCCTTTCGCCCGACTCGGGGGCGAAGCCGGGGATGCGGGTGCACTGAGGCGAGGCGGCGCGGGCGCGACAGCCCCTCTCCGATACGGCCCCGCCGAGGGGGCGCCCGGCGCGGCGCCGGGCCGCCGTGCCCAGGTCGTGGGCACGCCGCTGTCCACGGCGTGGATACGTCGCGCGGCCGCGGCGTTCGGCGCTATCGTCGGGGCCTCCCGATCGCCGAGGCCCCCGTGAGACCCCTTGTCGCCCTCGCGTACTACCCGCTCTGGGCCGTGGCCGTGACCGTCGCGGTCACCGCGCTGCGCCTCGGGCGCAACGTGGGCCGCGGCCTCGTCGCCCTCTGCTTCTTCCTCGCCTTCTGGGTCACAGGGCTCATCCTGCTCGAGACCGAGGGCACGGTCGCCCTCGCCGAGCACGTCCTCCCGAGCGGGATCATCGTCGCCGCGGGCCTCGCCCACGCTTACGCCGACGTCGCCGGCGCCTCGCGCCGCCCCGTCGCCGCGGCCTACGCCGTGAGCGCCGCGGTGACGCTGCTCGGGGCCGTCTCCCCGCGCCTGCTCTACGGCCCTGCCGCCCGCTCGCCGGGCCCGCTGTTCCTCCCGCTCGCCGTCGTCATGGGCCTCGCCGCGGTCGCGGTCGGCGTCCGGCTCGGGCGCGCGGCGCTCGCGGCCCGGGGGCTCCAGCAGCGGCGCATCGCCGCGCTCTTCTTCGGCAGCGTGCTCGCGACGCTCGGGGGCGGCTTCCTCGTGGTGCTGCGTGTGCATGGGCTCGGGGACGTGCTCCTCGGCGCGCCGGTCCTCCTCCTCGCCATCCTGCTCGTGGCCTACGCGGTGCTCATCGGCGAGCTCGGGCGCTCCCGCCGCGTCTTCGCGCAGGCGCTCGCCTACGCCGGCCTCACGGCGTTCCTCTCGTCGCTCGGGCTCGTCGTCTTCTTCAAGATCCTGCCCGCGCTCGCGCCCGGCGGCGGCGCGTCGCTCGCCTGGCTCGTCTTCGTCACCTTCCTCGTCGCGCTCCCGTCCGACCCGCTGCGCTTGCTCGTCGTGGAGCACCTCGGGCGCCGGATGTTCAAGAGGCCGATCGGCGTCCGCGATCTCGCCGAGGAGATCGAGCGCGTCGAGGTGCGCGCCGACCAGGCCGAGCGGCTCGCCGAGCTCGGCCGGCTCGCGAGCGCGGTGGCGCACGAGATCCGCAATCCGCTCGGGGTCATCGCCGCCCAGACGAAGCTGCTCGAGCGGCAGGGCGCGAAGCCCGAGACCGTGGCCTCGCTGCGCGGCCAGGTCGACCGGGCCAAGCGGTTCCTCGACGATCTGCTCCGCTACAGCCGCCCGCGGCCGCTCGAGGTGAGCGAGGTCGACGCGCTCTCCACGCTGCGGCTCGCGGCGAGCCACGTCCGGCAGATCGTCGGCGAGGGCGCGCCGCCGATCGAGATCGCGCCCGAGACGGGCGGGCCGATCTTCGTCGAGGCCGACCGCGGGGCCTTCCTCGACGTCGCGACGGCGCTGCTGCAGAACGCGGCCATCGCGCTCGAAGGGAGCGCCGAGGGGCGGATCCGGGCGGTCGTCACGCGCGGCGAGGGCGGCTTCGTGGTCGTGCGCGTGGAGGACAACGGCCCGGGGGTGCCGGCCGAGATCGAGGCGATGCTGTTCCAGCCGTTCGTGACGGGGCGGGGGCGAGACGCGAGGCACCCGGGCACGGGGCTCGGCCTGGCCGTCGCGGCGCGCTGGCTGGAGCGGCACGGGGGCACGCTGCGCCACGAGCGCGTCGCCCAGGGAGGCGGAGGCGGCGCGCGCTTCGAGGCGCGGTGGCCTGAGAGGGCGGCGGAGGCGGCGGGGTGAGGTGGGGCCGCGCCGCTCGGGCTCGTCCCGGGTTGCGCGAGAGAGAGGTCTGACCGGGCTTGCCCGGCCCCCGGCGGCGAGGGGGACTCGCCGGGGCCGCACGGCGCGCCAGGATCCGGGTTGCTCCCGACCGTCTCGGCGATTACCCTCGAATTATTTGTGCTCGTGAGGAATCTTGGTCAAGGCGCTAGCTCCGTCCGCGTTCTCTGACTTCGTCCTGCTCCTTCTCTCGGCAGCGCCCAAGCTCGGTCTACCGATCGACGCGGTCCTGCGAAACTCCGGGCTCCCGCCGGGGGCGCTCCGCCAGCGCGGGCTGCCGATCTCGCTCCGCGCGGCGCGGCAGATCTGGTCCTCCGCCGAGGAGGTGAGCGGCGATCCGCTGATCGGGCTGCACGCCGCGGAGCAGCTCGACGTCGGCTCGCTCGACCTCTTGGATTATCTGACACGGAGCAGCAGCAGCTTCGGCGAAGCGCTGGACCGCTTCATCCGCTTTGCGCCGCTGCTCGCCAATGCGGGCGTCCTGGGCCTGCAGGTGACCGGTCGCCGCGCGCATTTCCGCCATTTCTCGCCGGACGGCGTGCCTGCCGTCGCGGATCTCCTCTCCAGCTTGATGGTGCTCCGGGCGCGGACGTTCTCCGGTGAGCACATCCGCCCGCTGGCCGTGCGCTTCCGGCACGGCCGCGAGCGCGTCGGCGGCGAGTACGAGCGGATCTTCGACGCGCGGGTCGAGTTCGATGCCCCCTGCGACGAGCTGGTCTTCGATCGGGAGCTCCTGCAGCTGCCCTTCCATTCCGCCGAGCCGCGCCTCTGTGAGGTCCTCGAGGACTGCGCGGAGGCACGGCTCCGGGCGAACAGCAAGGTCGGCGAGACGCCGGCGGCGGCCGCCGCTCCGTCGAGCTTCGTGAACGACGTCCGACTGGCCCTCCAGATCTGCGTCGCCGCGGGCAACCCGAACATCGATCGTGTCGCCGAGCACCTCGGCGTGAGCTCGCGGACCGTCCAGCGGCTCTTGCGAGAGCAGGGCACGTCGCATCGCGCTCTCTTGATGGAAGTACGAACCGAGCTCGCGAACCACTATCTAGCCTCGTCCAACCCCACGAGACGCACGCTCGCCGCCGGGCTCGGCTATGCGAGCGCGCGCTCGGTGTCCCGCGCGCTGCGCCGCCGGTGAGCCGGAGCGCACCGGCGGTCCTGAGAGAAAGGGACTCTACGCCCGCGCGCGGGACATGATCGATCGAAGGCGCGGCGCGCCGAGGCCGCCGCGCAGCGTCACGGATACCATTGAATCTGAAGCTGCCTGTTGCCCGTCGTGTTCACCTGATAGACAACGTCGTTCGCGGTGCCCGGGAACGGGATCGTGGTCAGCGCGGACCAGCTGTTCGCCGGGGCGTTCTGGGGCGCTCCGCCGTTGGCCGACACGCTGACGCCGTTCAGCGGGACGCCGTCCGCCGGGCTCATCTGCAGCGTCAGGGTCGCCGGCGTCCAGGTGGTCGGGAGGCTCGCCCGATCGATCTGGAAGCACGCTGACCCGTTGATCGAGGTGACGATCGCCGTGCTCATCGCCCCGAGGCTCTGGCAGACGGGCGTGGACGGCGTGGGGTCCTTGTAGAAGCCGAACGTGTGCTGCCGCGTGAACATCGGCACGGTGGCGCTGCCGACGTAGTCCGCGAACACCGTGACGTCGTGGCTCCCCGTCTCGGTGAACTGGTCGACCTTCATCGAGTAAACGCCGTCCTGGTGCGTCGTGTCGCCGTGCACGGCGGAGCCGTCGTCATGGAGCGACAGGATCGTGACCGCGCCGCTCGGACCGGTGATCTCCGCTCTGAGCGCGGCGCCCACCAGCGGGCTGCCCAGGTGGCTCACCTCGGCCTCCACGATGAGCGGCGCCGCCCCGACGTTCAGCGTGCTCGCCGTGACGTCGAGCGTGATCGGATCGGCCAGGGTCGACACCGCGGAGTAGAGGTAGAGGGGCTGATCCGAGCTGTTGACCGCGCAGAACTGCCAGAACCCCTCCTCGTAGGACTCGGTCAGGTTCAGGGAGAAGCGCTTGAAGCTCTCGGCCGAGAAGAAGGTCATGTCGGAGCCCGACGTGGCGAAGTTCGTCTCGGTGATCACGGGCGTCGGGTGCCCCTGCGGGGGCTGCAAGTACACGTCCGGCGCGGCCGCGCCGACGAAGATCATCGTGAAATCCACGATCTGAGCCGCCGAGACCAGCGTGTCTGCGCACGACGTCGACTGCGGCGGGACCTGCGTCAGCACCTGATCGATCATGCCGCCGTCACGGCAATCGTTCGCCATGCGGTTGAACGCGCCGATCAGCTCCAGCTGGTCGATCGCGGTGTCGCTGTCGGCGCGCAGGTAGACCCCGGGCGAGAACCCGTAGTTGGCCGCGATGTCGCTCATCATCGACTCGTCCGCCCCCGACCCGAGCGCGATCGAGTGGACCTCGTCCACGCGGCTGTAATAGGCCGTGTAGAAGTCGCTCGGGGCCGGCGGCGTGTTGTGCTGCCCGTCGGACAGCAGGATGACGCACTCGCGCGCGCTCTTTGTCGGGCTCTCGGCGACCAGCATGCCGAGCGCCTCCTCCAGGCCGGACCCGATCGAGGTCACCCCGCTCGCGACGAGCGCGTCGACCGCGGACTCCAGGCCGGACGCCGGGAGCGCCGTCATGGGGTACGTGATGGACGAGGTGTCGGCGTAGCTCGCCACGCCGAGCAGCTCGGTGAACGACTGCGACGCGGGCACGTTGCTCGATACGAGCGTGTTCCAGTAGATCTTGGCCGCCTTCTTCGCGAGCTCGATGCGGTCGCCGGACATGCTGCCGGACCGGTCGATGACCAGCACATGGTTTGTGTCGAGCGGGGCGACCTGCGCCCGCGCCGTGGACACCCCCGCCACGCTCGTGAGGAGGCCGCCGGCGACGGCCGCGAAGATTCTGAATGACGTTCTCATGGTCTCCAATCCTTCTGCAATCTTGATCAAAACCAAAGGTTGAGCGCGCCGGCGATCAGGGTCTCCGGAACACCACATCGAGCTTGGGGAGCCGCGCGGCGTTCGCGTTGTCGCTCGACATGAACGAGACCTCCCGGTAGTTCACCACCTCACTCTCGAGACGCATCAGGAAGCCGTGGTTGCTCGCGGGCGCGCTCAGCATGTCCCGCACGAGCTCGGTCACGTCCACGCCCGCGTAATCCTGACCGTTCGACGTGCTCTGCGGCAGGAGCACTTGGTGAAGCGACGTGGCCGTGGGCTGGTTGGCCCAGGTCACGGTGTTCTCCTGCCACGCCGAGGTGACGCGCTGGAGCAGGAAGGCGTTGGAGCCGCCATACGTCGAGTGCCCCGGGAGCAGGCCGTTCGCGGTGCCCTGGCCGTAGATGCGCGCGTCGGGATCGGCGTAGAGGCTGAGGCGCGCCCGCTCGATCGTGGAGCCCGCCGGGATGGTCGACAGATCGAAGCGGAACAGGCTCCGGTTCACGTAACTGGTACCGCCGGCGGTCCACACCCCCGCCGTCATGTTCGGGGAGCTCCCGTTGTTGGTCCCGACGCCCGCGCCCAGGCTGGTGATTGTCGCGTCGATGCCGGCGCTGCCGGGCTGCAGCGTCACCCGCTCCGGCTCGTTCTCGCAGTGGCCGCCGACGACGAACACGCCGCTCACCGCGTCGCACTGCGCCTCGTAGGTCGGCGTGTGACACGTCCCGTCGGGCTCTGTGCAGGAGCCGATGGGCTCGGCCCCGCAGGCGTCGATCTCGGCGCAGCTGTGACCGCTCACGAAGTAGCCGCCGGCCTCGCGGCAGCTCGCGCTGGAATTGATGCCGCCCGTGCCGAGATCGGTGCAGGCCAGGGACCGGCAGCACGCGCCCTTCGTCTCCGGCTTGCAGCTCGACGAGCAGCCGTCGCCGTTCTGCGCATTGCCGTCGTCGCACTGCTCGGACGCCTGCTGCACGCCGTCGCCGCAGCAGCGCTCGACGGTCACGCCCGCGTTCTTCACGACGGAGCACTGGATGACGTCGTCCTCGGGGCCCTGGCACGTCCCGCTCACGCAGGTCTGCCCCGGTCCCGTCGTGCAATCCGCGTCGTCGATGCACGTGCAAGGCACGGTGTCCTCGGAGTGGTCGTCGAAGCAGGCCTCCACCTCGGCGAGCCACGCCTCGGCGAGGGCGCTCCGGTGCACGAGGTTCGACGCCTCGAATCCGTCGCTCGTGTTGTACAGCAGCGCCGCCGGGTCGAACGTGGGCGTCGGGTTGTTGATGATCGCGCCGCTGAAGGCGCCCAGCCGCAGCTGGTTGGAGATGGCGGAGCGCTGCGTGTCGAGGCAGCCCCAGTGCATGAGCAGGTACAGGTGCGCCTCCTGGCACGGGAAATTGAGGTTGCCGCGCAGGCCGCTCACCAGTCCGACGTAGGAGCAGGTCCCGGTCACGAACGCCTCGGCGAGCGCGTCCTGGTCCTGCAGCCACTCCATCATGGGCCGACCGTCGATGCAGAGGTTCTCCATCGTGGACACCTGCTCTCCCAGGTTGAAGCCGAAGTCGATGACCTCCTGCACGCTGCCCGTGACGGCGTCCGTGGTGGGGGGCAGCGGGTCCTCGGGGTAGAGCGGCAGCTCGTCCTTGCACCACGAGAGGAAGTCGCCTGTCTCCGACGTGACCGTCGCATAGCGGGTCACCTCGTCCGGCTGGTAGTTCGTCACCTGGCCGAGCGACGTGCTGTCCCACTGGTACGTGGCCTCGAGCCCGGGCTGGAACCAGGCCTTCTCGACCGAGCCGATGTCCCAGGAGCGGCGCCAGTCCCAGAGCGTGAACTTCTTCGGCTTCTTGAACAGCTTCACCTCGAGGCCGACGTGGATGCCGGCGTTGAGCGCGGCGATCAGCTCGATCTCGCTCATGCCGTAGGTGGCGATCGCGTGGGCGGGCGCCTCCTGGTTCTTCATCCCCCAGATCACCTGCTCGGCGTACTGGGCGCCGGCCTGCGGCGCGCACGCGCCGTCGGGCGTGCAGACCTGACCGTAGCCGCAGGCGGTGTCCGCGGTGGCAGCGTTGTAGTTGCAGCGGCGGGTGCACGCCCCCTCGACGCACGTGCGGCCTGGCTCGCTCGCGCAGGTCGGGTTCGGGTTCGCGCTGCACAGGCACTCGACCGGCGTGCCGCCGACGGCGCACAGCTTCTTCACCGTGTCGCAGGTCTCGCCGCTCCCGCAGTCGGCGTCCGACGCGCAGCCGCACGCGGACTGGAAGCCGGCGTGGAGCGGATGGCACCCGGGGCCCCGCCACTCGACGACATCGCTCCGGGTCTCGGTCACGCAGCGGTACGCGCCGAAGGTGCCGGGGCACTCGGCCTCCGTGAGGTCGTACTCGACGGCTCCCGGGACGGACGCGTCGCAGTCGCTGGCGATCTTGCGGACCGTCGACGGCAGCGTGTCGCTCACGTAGATGTCGCCGGAGGGCAGCACGGCGACGCCCCCGGGCAGCTCGAAGATGGCGTCCTCGGCCAGCCCGTCCAGCCACACGGTGCCAGGCGAGCCGGCGATCGTGGCGGTGGCGCCGAGCGCCGGATCGAAGCGCCGGATGCGGCCGGGCCTGTTGCCTTCGCCGATGAACACGCTGCCGGAGCCGTCGGTCGCGAGCGCCTGCGGGGAGGTGAGCCGAGCGGCCGTCCCCACGCCGTCCGCGGAGCCCGCGGTGCCGTTGCCGGCCACGGTGGTGACCGTCGCGGTCGCGATCTCGAACCGGCGCAGCGCGTGGTTGAACGCGTCGGCGATGTACAGGTTGCCGCGCCCGTCGGCGACGATGCCGGCCGGCTCGGCGAACCGGGCGGCCGATCCCACGCCGTCGACGTTTCCGGACGACGAGGGCTGGCCGGCGACGACGGTGGCGGCGCTCGTCGCCAGATCGATGCGGATCAGCGTGCGGGCCCCGCTGTCGGTGACGTACAGGCCGCCTCCGTCCACGGCCACGTCGCGCGGCGTGCCGAGCACCGCGCGGTCGACCACCGTCGTGACCTGGCCGCTGCTCAGCGTGAGCTTGCGGACCGTGCGGCCGCCGCGATCCGCGATGTACAGCGCGCCGTTATGGAGCGTGATGCCCGAGATCGTGTTGAACCGCGCGGCGGTGCCCACGCCGTCGGTGGAGCCCGAGGCGCTCGATCCCGCGATCGTCGTCACCGCGCCGCTCGCCAGGTCGATGCGGCGAACGGCCGTCCGGTCCGCGACGTAGAGCAGGCGCGTGGCCGGATCGTGGGCCAGGTCGCCGGCCTGGAGGAAGCGGGCCTGCGTGTACGTGCCGTTCACGAGGCTGCGCAGCCCGGCCTGGCCGAAGGGCGACGACGTCACGGGGAGGCAGCAGACGCCGTGCTTCTGGCAGCCCGAGATGTCGCGGAGATCGTCGCTGCGCACGTTCGTCGTGCAGGTGCCGTCGCTGTTGCACTCGTCACAGGTCTTGTTCGCGTTCCACTGGGCGGTGAAGCCTTGCTGGAAGGCGCTCTTGAGCTGCTTGGCCGTCTTCTCCTTCAGGAAGGTCGAGAACAGCTCGTACGAGAGCTCGCCCGGGTCGCACAGCGCCTGGGTGATGCCCGTCCAGTCGTCGATGCAGGCGCGGCCGCCCGCGACGAAGGAGATGCAGCAGGAGTTGTTCGTGTCGAGCGGGGAGCAGCCGAGGTTGAGCCCGGACTCCTCGACGAGCCGGTTCGAGCAGTAGGTCTGATCTTTGTAGTTGAAGACCGGCTTGCACTCGAGGTCCTCGTCGGGGTTGCTGTTCACCAGCGCCTGCTCGAGCGCGGTGTTGAGGTCGACCACGCCGCCGGAGCCGCTCGGCTTGAGATCCACGGAGAAGCCGATGCTCGCCTCCACGCCGACCTTCAGCCGCTTGCCGAGCGGCACACCGAGGAAGAGCTTCGCGCCGATCTCCGGGCGCACCGAGACCTCCGTCCCCGCCTCGGCCGTCACGTCCGGCGCCTGGAACGGGTGCATGTTGCGATCGAAATCGACGTTCTCGATCTTGTGGTTCGTGTGCTTGTTGAGCGCCTCCTGCAGGCGCTTGCGCATGAAATAGGCCTCGTCGTACCACTTGACCCCGGCGCCGAGCCGGAAATACGGGATGAGGAACGCGCCGGGGACCGGGGGGAGCGGGATCTTCGTCAGCTCCTTCTCGATCGGCTTCATCTGCAGATCCAGGTTGAGCGCAGCGGCCATGACGGCGGCGGAGCGCCCCTCCCAGCCCTCGACCGGCTCCGCCGCGTCCCTGGGCCAGGTGGCCGGGCTCGGAGCGCCGCTCGGCGTGTAGTCCGCCGTGTAGGAGAACGGCATGTAGGTCCCGATGAGGAACTCCTGCGGAGACACCCGGCCGTCGTGGTCGGTGTCGAGCGATTCGGTCTGATCCTCGTCCGCGAGGTAGAAGACCCCGTTCTTCTTGGCGGCGGAGAGGCTCAAGCCCCCGCCGCCCGAGTGGCCGAAGGCCGCGATGCCGAGGGGGGCTTCGCGGTTGAACCACTTGTAGCCGTCGAGCTGCATGTCGAACTCCATCCCCGGGAGGATGCTCAGCGTCTCACCGAACGCCGTGACGGCGAAGCCGCCGGTGCGCATCTGGGCGCGTCGCTCCTTGCTCAGGTTGTGCGACGTGTAGCGGCCGCCGATGCCCCACTTGCCGTTGCCGCTCTCGGCCAGCGTGGCGTACGCGCCGTGCCCGGCCCAGGGGATGCACATGTGCAGATCAGGCCGCTGCTCGGAGTAGCTGCCGAGGTGGTATCCCTCGGTGTACAGGTCGATGTAACACTGGATCTTCGCGAGCAGCTCCGTGGCGTTCGAGAGCTCGCCGCCGAACTGCTCCAGGAAATCCGCGAAGCGCCCGTCGGCGATCTCGCCGGCGATCTTGTCGAGCCACTTGATCGTGCTGAGGGCCCATTTGGCCTTGCCCGCTTCGCTCTGCTGGATGTCGTTGGCGAGCCAGACGAGCACCCCGGTGCTGCAGTCGTTCGCCGGCGTCGTGACCGGGTCGCAGAAGTCGGAGCACTCCTCGTAGGTCGTCTTGTCCTGCTGGATGACGTCCAGGCACTCGGCGGCCACGCGCTGGGTGCAGATGCAATTGCCCTTGTCCGCGTCCTCGATCGTCTCCGTCTCGAACTTGTTGATCGCCTCGGACGTCTTGTTGACGATCGACGAGAGGAGCTGCATCGACTGCAGGACGTGGAAGTTCGTCGTGATGTTCTGCAGGTCGGCGCCCTTCGGGTTGGGGCTCTCCGGCATCTTGCCGAGCTGGTTCGGGTCGCACGCCTTGACCTTGAACTCGACGCCGGAGCCGCCGCCGGCCCCGCTCGCGCCGGTGGAGGCGCTGCTCGACGCGCTGCCGGTGGAGGCGCTGCTCGACGCGCTGCCGGTGGAGGCGCTGCTCGACGCGCTGCCGGTGGAGGCGCTGCTCGACGCGCTCCCGGCGCCCGAGCCGGTCTCGAACTCCTGGAAGACCGGGTCCGGCCGATCGGGCTGCTGAGACCACTTCGGCCAGCTCGGGGCGCCGTTCTGGCAGCCCAGATCGTCGGCTGCGCAGAGCGCTTGCTGCGCATCGCCAATGGGCTCGCTCGGGTCGTCCGCGCCGCCCTCGCAGGCGGCGGCGACGATGCCCAGGCAGAAGAGGAGTGGGAGGCGCCCTGCGCGACTGGAAATCACGAGGGCGTCCCGTGATTGAATGAGCTGACGTATCAGCACGGACCTACGAGCTGTCATTGAATCAACCCCGACGGCCTGGTCGGCCGAGATGAGCGGACGTGACGCGGTCGTCCGCCGGGCGCGCTCGCGGAGCGGCTGGCGGTCTCCCGTGATGACCTGGACTAGCTGCCTTCGGGCGGGCCGCGAAGGCGACAAAGCGCGCCAGGGGGTGACAAAACCCGCCAGGCGCCGCGCGCCCGCGCGTTCCGCGGTGACGCGGGATCAGCGCGTCGGGCCTGCCACGGCGACCGTCACGCGCCCGCCGGCGGCGCGGGCGGCTCCCCGGCCCCCCGCTGCCTCTTGCCGCCGCTCCGTCCCGCCGGCGGCGAGGCGCCGCCCTCGGCCGCGGCGCCGGGGGTCAGCCCCGTCCACCGCTTGAACGCGCGGTGGAAGGCGCTGGGGCTCGAATAGCCGAGCTCATGAGACACCGCCTTGAGCTGGGCAGCCCCCAGCGCTTGCCGCGCCCGCTCCAGCCGCAGCTGCTGCAAGAGCTCCCGGTGGCTGACGTGCGCCGCGGCCAGCCGGCGCTGCAACGTCCGCGCGCTCATCCCGAAGCTCTCGCCGATGCGCGCCAGGCTGGCGTCGCCCGCGTCGAGCGCCAGCGCCAGGGCGTGCCGGAAGGCAGGGACAAACTCTTCATCGTGCGCGACTCTCCCGCAGACGTCAAGGCGAGAGAGCGCTTCCTCCGCCTGCGCAACAAGGATGCACCTGAGCTGCGGGTCCTGGCTGGCGATCGGCGCCCGGGCGATGTCGCGATCGAAGACGATCTCGTCGAAGCGGCCCCCGAACTGCACCGGGACGCCGAGGACCTCTTCATACCTGCTGGCCGCGGCGAGGGGAGCGTGCGCGAACTGGACCCGGCGCGGCGCGTGGGCCGGCCCGAACAGCGCGTGGGAACGCGCGACGACCAGCCCGAGCAGCAGCTCCGCCAGCGAGGGGACGCCGCCGGGCGCATCGTGACGGAACCGGAAGCTCTGCCCATCGGATTCGGTCCAGACGCGCCCGGCATCCGCGAGCAGCGGCAGATAACGTGTCAGGTGCGAGAACGCTTCTGCGCCCGTCGTGCTGGCCATCGAGAGGTAATCGAGGAGGTCGAGGCTCCCCAGCGGGAGCTGCCGGGCGGCGCGGAGGCCCAGGAGAGGACCGGCCGCCCGGGGGTCCGTGAGCCCGCTCCACACGCGGCGGACCATGGCGATGGACACGCGAGCGCCCCGCTTCTCCAGGAAGCCGCTGGGGAGCGCGATCACGCGCCGAACGTCCTCGGCCTCGAGCCCGTCTCGCGCTGCCGCTGTCACCAGGGCCCGCAAGAACTCCGTGGATCCCGAACCTCGAGCCGGCACGATGGCGCATTATGAGAGCGTGTCGCAAAATGTAAATCTGTCGCGCGCTCGACCCGGCGATACCTGAGCTAACTTGGCGCTCTGAGAGCCTGGGACACCCACAACCGAACCCCCCGGGCTGCGCCACCGATGACCTTCCTTGACCATTGCGTGACACGTGCTCGATCGCCTCGACCCGACCCGGCGCCCGACCGGCGTCGCGGGCGCGGCGCGCGCCCCTTCGCGACCGCGGCCCTGGCCGCCTTCGCCCTCATGACGTCCGGGTGCGACTCCGGAACGACCCCGCCGGCCAGCGGGCAAGACCCCACGGACGATCTCGGGCGTCCTGTCGTCTGGAGCGGCCTCTCCGCCGGCGTCGCCGCGTCGAGCCCTGTCCCCGCCCCGGCCGCGCTCGGCTCACCCCCGGTGAGCGGGTTCGCGGACCTGCACTTCCACATGATGTCGGAGGAGGCGTTCGGGGGCCGATGGCTGCACGGCAAGCACGACGGCGCCCTGGAGGATTGCGACGGCGGCATTCCAGGGAGCGATCACGCCCGCGTGCGACAGGACCTCAGCGCGCTCCTGGACCGGTGCCCTCAGTCGGCGATGCTGGATCTCGCGAGCAGCGGCGCGCTGTCGGCGCTGCTCGGGCTGGGCGGCGGCGTCCTCGGCTCGGAGGCGATCGGCAAGACCGAAGGGACGGAGGGCGACACAGGGCTTCACCTCCAGCGAAAGCACCTCTCCGAGGGGTGGCCGCGCTGGGACACCATCGCTCACCAGCAAGGTCATGTGAGCTGGCTGCGCGCGGCCCACGATCGCGGGCTGAGCCTCATCGTCATGTCGGCGGTGAGCTTCGACTGGCTCTGCTCGATTTTGCCGGCGCAGAACGGCGCGCGGGCGTGCGACGAGATGGTCGACGTCGACCTCCAGCTCCAGATGACCCACGCGCTTGTCGCGCGAAACGCCGGCTGGATGGACGTCGCGCTCTCGCCGGCGCACGCCCGGCAGATCATCGGGGCGGGCAAGCTGGCCGTGGTGCTGTCCATCGAGGCAAGCCACCTGTTCGGCCGCGACGTCGACGCGGCGAAGATGCGCGCGCAGCTCGACAGGTACCACGCCCTGGGGGTCCGGACGCTCCAGCCGGTGCACCAGATGGACAACGCCTTCGGCGGGGCGGCGCTGCACAACCCGATCTTCCAGTTCGCGCAGTACACCGAGAACTGCTTCATCGACACCGACTGCGACGCCACCCTCGCGGGGGTCACGCTGGGCATGGATGTCGACGCGAGCTGCCGCAACATGCGCGGGCTGACGCCGCTCGGCGATGCGCTCGTCGGCGAGATGATGGACCGGGGAATGCTGATCGACGTCGCGCACCTGGCGGAGCGGGGCGTGGATCGGGTGTTCCAGCTGGCGCAGGCGCGCGACTATTACCCGATCTATATCTCCCACGGTCACTTCCGGGAGATCATGGGCCCGGCGGTGGCGGAGAAGGAGAAGTCCACGCCGGCGCGGGTGATCCGGATGCTCCGGCAGACCGGCGGCATCTTCGGCCTGCGCACCGCGCACGACGAGACCCGGCAGTACACCCGCAGCTCGGTCGAGAACAGCTGCCAGGGCTCCTCGCGCTCCTTCGCCCAGGCCTACGAGTACGGGCGGCTCGGCCTGAAGGTCCCCATGGCCTTCGGGGCCGATCTCAACGGCTTCATCCAGCAGACCCGGCCGCGCTTCGGCGAGGACGGCGCCTGCTCGGCGGCGTTCCAGGCCGAGGCCGATTGCCAGGCCTGGGACCAGCGCGCGCAGGGGCCCGGCCCCCTGGGAACGGAGTTCGACGAGAAGGGCCTGGCTCACGAGGGGATGCTGCCCGACCTCGTGGCCGACCTGGATCGCCTGGGCGTGGACACGACGGGCCTGAGATCGTCGACCGAGTCCTTTCTCCGCATGTGGGAGCGCGCGCAGGGGCCGCGGGCCGGGATGGCCGATCCCGCCACCGATCTCGACGAGAGCGGCGTCGCCCCCTTCGCGACGTCGGAGCAGCGGGAGCTCGCCTACCCAAGGAAGTGCGGCGCGGCCTACTGCCCGGGGTTCCAGGCGCTGGGAGGGAGCTGCCGGTTCGATGAGGAGTGCGAGAGCGGCCAGTGCACGGCCGTCGCCTGCAACGCGATCCCGGGGCGCTGCGTCTGCAACGACGACGCCGATTGCGGCAGCGGCCTCCGCTGCGCGCGGAAGACGCCTGGCATCGGGGGCGACAACGCCTGCGAGCCGAAGAAGGCCGATCATCAGATGTGCACGCGCGACGGCGAGTGCGCGTCCGGCCGCTGCGGGGGGCTGATCGCCGGCGCGGGCTGGTGTTACACGCCTGGCTCGAAGACCATCGGCCAGGGGTGCCGGGTGAACGAGGAGTGCCCCAGCAACCGCTGCGGCGATCTCACCCAGACGTGCCTTTGCCGCTCCGACGCGCACTGCGCCGCGAACCAGTTCTGTGGCTGGGGCACCAACGAGGGCGAGTGCGTCAACAAGCGCAGCCGAGGCGCGGCGTGCACAAAGGACAACCAGTGCGCTTCCGGGAACTGCAGGTTCCTCTTCTGCCGCTGACCGCCCGAGCTCGTCGCAGTGTGGTTGCACATTTGCGTTGCCACGGCACCCTGGCGCATTCTGTACATCGCCTGTCGCGAAGTGGAACTCGGGCTTTCGCGAGCGCGTGTTACACGCTCGTCGTAGCGCTGTTTCGGCCTGACAGGCCACGACCGGTTGCAGGAGATCCAGATGAAGAAGAAGCTCGCACTTGCCCTGACCATGCTGATCGCGACGCTCTCCGCCGCTTGCGGCTCGGGTGACGCCACGGAGACGGAGAGCGACCCGCCCGCGCCGCAGGTCGAGGCGTCGGCGGCCGTCACGCCGGCCCTGTTGCTGCGGACCGTGGAGAACATCGGCGTCGAGCTGGAGGCGCGGCTGGCCTCGGGGACGCTCTCGGCCGAATGGGCCGAGGCCTGGTCCAAGGCGCAGCCGATCCGGCAGCAGAGCCAGGTCCAGACCTTGATCGAGCTCCTCCAGGAGGGGGCCGCCTCCGGAGACCTGCTCGCGGCCGGGTCGGACGCGATGGAGCTCTACTTCCAGTCCTACGATCCCGTCCTGCTCGAGATGGAGCGGCAGCACGCGGAGGGGACCCTCGACGCCCGGCTCACGGAGCTGCGCTCGAGCTGGCTCTCGGCCGCCGAGCGGGTCTCCGAGTCCGGCGACTCGTCCCAGAGGGCGTCGACGTACTGCTGTCGCGCGAGCGTCTCCTTCTCGGCGAACTGGTCGTGCCACACGTTCAAGACGATCGGGATCTGGGCGGCCGCGAAGTGCTCGGCGTTCTTCGCCGGGGTGCCGGTCGTCGACGGCATCCGCCTGTCGAAGCAGTCCTGCTCCGACGTCCCGGAGTGCCAGTAACCGATCCCGACGGCGCGGCGCGCCGGGCATTCGAGCCCGGCGCGCCGTGAGCCCGGAGCCTGCGTGACATGAGCCCACGCCTCGTCGCTCTCGCCTGCGCGGCCCTCGGCGGGTTCGCGGGGTGCTCGCACGCCCTGCCCGGAGACCCCGTGGAGGAGCAGCCTCTCGCGATCAAGGACGGGAGACCGGCGACCCCCGACGCCCTCTTCGGCGCCGTCGCCGTGCTGGACAGCGAGGGTGTCCAGGAGTGCTCGGGCGTCCTCATCTCCCCGAGCTGTGTCGTCACCGCGGCCCACTGCGTCGTGCTGCAGGACGAGGTCACCGGGGAGGTCCTCGCCGAGCTCGGGTCCGCGAACCTGCGGGTGGCGGCGGGCGCGCTCGACGTGACCGACGCGTCGCCCGAGCAGATCTTCCGTGTTCGCAAGGTCGTCCGACACGAGGACTTCCCGGCGCCTGGCACGATCGGCGCGAGGAAGCTCGCCCGGGCGGAGGACATCGCGCTCTTGCTGCTGGAGACCCCGGTGACGACGATGAGCCCGGTTCCGCTGGTCCCGCCCGGGGCGCTGGACGGCCTGCTGGACGAGGGCGCACAGGTCGTGATCGCCGGCTACGGCGCCCGGGGCGAGCCTGGCCAGCCCTCCGGCGCGCTGTACGTCGGCGAGACGCCCTTCCAGGAGCGGAACGCGACCGAGCTCTCGGCCGGCGCTCCCGGGTCGCCGGACAGCTGCTCTGGGGATTCGGGCGGGCCTGCGTGCCTCATGATCGCGGGAGAGCCGCACCTCCTCGGCATCAGCGTCCGCGCGCTCGGCTCGCCCGCCGGCCCCGACTGCGGAGACGGCGGGATCTACACGCTCGTGCCCGCATACGGCCGCTGGATCGAGGAGAACGCCGACGGAGAGGTGCCTGTCGCGGGCGAAGGCGCCACGCCGGCGGCGGGCTTCGACGGCGACCCGCCGGGCGGATGCGCCGTCGGCCGCACCGGGCGCCCCCTCGACCGCAGGGGCATCGGAGCGCCAGGTGCCTTGATGGCGAGCGCCATCGTGATGTTCCTGCGACGATCCAGGGCACGCCGAGGAGGGCGGCCTTGGCGCGAGCACCCCGAGCACGGCGCTCGGCGACCTCATCCAGGACGAGCTCGATAACCCCCCGAGGACGGGCGTCTGCCTGGCGTGAGCCTCGGGCCCGATCGCGATGAGCCGCTCGCCCCGCCGCGGATCGGGTAGTGTGCCCTCCGTGCCGACGATCTTCACCAAGGGCGACATCCTCCACACCGACGGGGTGCGCGCCTACGCCCACGGTTGCAACTGCGCGGGGACCATGGACGCGGGGGTCTCCGTCGCCTTCAAGAAGCGGTGGCCGCGGATGCTCGAGGCTTACGCCCAGCGCTGCGCCGAGCGCAGGCCGACGCTCGGGGACGTCTTCACGTGGAGCGAGGGCATGGACACGGTCTATTGCCTCGCGATCCAGGAGAGCGAGGCAAAAAAGGCGACCCTGCCGGCCCTTTCGCGATCCCTGAAGACGATGGTGGAGCTCGCGGCGAAAGCGGGGATCGACCGGATCGCGCTGCCGCGCCTCGGGGCCGGGAGCGCCGGGCTCGACGGGCAGCGGGTGAAGCGCGTCCTCGCGGAGAGCGGCGCCCACACGAGCGTCACGCTCCTTGTCTTCGAGCAGTTCGTGCGCGCGCGGACCGCGTAGCCGCAGGCGGCTCGCTTCGCGAATCCTTGCCTCTGCGCGGTGCGCGCCGCGATCGACCGAGGAACGTGGGGCGCGCCCTGCCGGGGAGCGCGCGGCGCGCCGCGGCGTCACTGGCTCGCCGTCATCGCGCTGTGCTTGCGGCTGTAGCCGAAGTAGACCGCGAACCCGAGGAGGAGCCAGATGGCGAGGCGCAGCCAGTTCTCGGTGGGCAGCGAGAACATGAGGAGGAGACAGATCACGATCCCGAGGATCGGGGTGAGCGGATAGAGCGGCACCCGGAACGGGCGCGGCGCGTCCGGCGCCGCCCGGCGCATGACCAGGACCGCCGCGCAGACGAACAGGAAAGCAAGGAGCGTCCCGATATTGACGAGCTCCGCCAGGATCCGCAGCGGGAGGAGCGCCGAGAGGGTGGCGACCACGAACCCGGTGACGAGGGTGGACTTCCACGGCGTCTTGAAGACCGGGTGCACCGCTCCGAAGAATCTCCTGGGCAGGAGCCCGTCGCGGGCGATGGCGAGCAGCACGCGCGGCTGGCTGTTCATGAGCACGAGCAGCACGGAGGTGATCCCCGCGACCGCCCCGAGAGAGATGATGAACTGCGCCCACGGGAGGCCGACGCGCGCGAAGGCGTCGGAGACCGGCGCGTCGATGCTCAGCTCGGTGTAGGGCACCATGCCCGTCAGGATCGCCGCGACGGCGACGTAGAGCACGGTGCAGATGATGAGCGAGGCCACGATGCCGATGGGGAGATCGCGCTGCGGGTGCTTCGCCTCCTCGGCGTGGGTCGAGACCGCATCGAACCCGAGGTAAGCGAAGAAGATGGTCGCGGCGCCGGCGAGCATCCCGAGCGGCTCGCCCCCTTTGCCGATCTCGCCGAAGATCGTGTGACCGAAGAAGCTGAGCCCCCCGAACCCGAACGGCGCGAACGGCCGCCAGTTGCCCGGGTCGACGTGGAACGCGCCGACGGCGATGACGAAGAGCACGACCGCGAGCTTGAGCGCGACGATCACGGCGTTGAAGGTCGCGCTCTCGCGGATGCCCTTGAGCAGCACCATCGTGACCCCGGCCGTCACGAGGCTGGCGGGGAGATCGAGGATCGACCCCGTGGACACGATCTCGCCGAGCGCTGGATCGTAGTCGAACGGCGCGCTCCTGAGCTCCCTTGGCAGCGCTACCCCGAAGATCCCGATGAAGTCCTGGAAATAGTGGGACCACCCGTGCGCCACGGCGGCGGCGCCGACGGCGTACTCGAGGATGAGGTCCCACCCGATGATCCACGCCGGCAGCTCGCCGAGCGTCGCGTACGCGTACGTGTAGGCCGAGCCCGCGATCGGCACCATCGCCGCGAACTCCGCGTAACAGAGGGCCGCGAACACGCAGGCCATCCCCGCGACAACGAAGGACAGCATCAGCGAGGGACCTGCCTTGTCGTGCGCGGCCTGACCGGTGAGTACGAAGATGCCTGTCCCGATGATGGCGCCGATCCCGAGGCTCGTGAGCTGCAGCGGTCCGAGGGCGCGCCGGAGGCGGTGCTCCCCCTCCAGCTCTTTTTTCATGACCGATATCGGTTTGCGGACGAATAGCCGGCTCCCCATGATCTTCGGTGTGCTGGCTCTGCGGCCCGGCCCTCGGCACGTCAAGCCAGAGGCGCGTCGCAAGGAGGCGATCATCTCGGCACGGACATCGCGCGGGCGCAGGGGGTGGTGAGCCGCCGTTCCCTCGACGGCGCGATGGCTGAGCAGCTCGGCGGCTCGCCGGCCGCGCCCAAGACAGGCCTGGATCCGCGCCCGGGCGACGCGGTACGGTCACCCGTGACCGACACTGTCCTGCTCATCGACGACGATCCGGGCTTCCGCGACGCCTACCGCGAGCTCCTCTCGCTGGACGGGTACGCGGTCGCCGAGGCTGGGGCCGCCCCGAAGGCCCTCGCGGAGCTCCGCCGCACGAGCGCGCGCCTCGTCGTGCTCGACCTGATGCTGCCGCCGTCGGGCCGCCCCGAGGAGGGCGCCGCGCTCGCGGAGAAGATCCTCGCCGAGCGGCCCGCGGCCAAGGTGATCGTCGTCTCCGGCGCGGGCGAGACCCCGCTCGCCCTGCGGCTCGTCGAGCGCGGCGCGTATGACTTCCTGGCCAAGCCCGTCGACCCGGACGTGCTGCTCGCCGTGGTCGCGCGCGCGGCGGCGCGCCTCGCGCTGGAGGACCGGGTGGCGGAGCTGGAGCGCTCGCTCACCGCCCGCGAGGGCGACGCCTCGGCGCTGCTCGGCCAGTCGCCGGCGTTCCTCGAGGCGAAGACGCTGTGCGAGCGCGCGGCGCCGACCGACGTGCCGGTGCTCATCACGGGCGAATCCGGGACGGGCAAGGAGGTGTTCGCCCATTACCTGCACGCGAGGAGCCGGCGGAAGGGCAAGCCGTTCATCGCGGTCAACTGCGGCGCGCTCGCGCCGACCCTGCTGGAGTCGACGCTGTTCGGCCACCGCAAGGGCGCCTTCACGGGCGCGATCAAGGACGCTCCCGGCCTGTTCGTCGAGGCGGACGGAGGGACTCTGTTCCTCGACGAGCTCGGCGACATGGATCCGGCGCTGCAGGTGAAGCTCCTGCGGGTGCTCGAGACGGGGGAGATCCTGCCGGTCGGCGCGGCGCGCCCGGTGACCGTGGACGTCCGCATCGTGTCGGCCACCCACAGGGCGCTGGAGTCGATGGTCGCGAACAAGACCTTTCGCGACGATCTCTACTGGCGCGTGCGCGGGATCGAGATCGCCTTGCCGCGGCTCGCGGATCGCGTGGGGGACCTGCCGCTGCTCGCGCAGCATTTCCTGAACGTGTCGCGCGCGCTCGTGCCGCGCTCGCCCGTGACGGCGATCTCGCCCGGCGCGATGCGGCGGCTCGAGGCCTGCGACTGGCCGGGCAACCTGCGCGAGCTCCGGCACGAGATGCAGCGCGCGCTCGTGATGGCCGGGGGCAGGGGAGAGATCCTCGAGGAGGACCTCTCGCCGGCGCGGCGAGGCGGCGCGCCCGCGGCGGCGGCGGGCGACGAGCCGGCCGAGGGGGCGACGCTGGAAGAGAAGATCGCGGCGCTGGAGCGGCGGGAGATCGCCGCCGCGCTCCGGGCGACCCAGGGGAACAGGAGCCAGGCGTCGGTGCGGCTCGGGCTGTCGCGCCAGGGGCTGCTCAACAAGATGGATCGGTATGGACTGAAGTGACCTGAGTCGCTCGTGCGATGACGAAGGAAAGATTCACTCGGCCGGGAACGAGCTTTGATCTGCAGGCGACAATAAAAACATGAGCCGCGCCGAGCTCAGGCCGGCACTGAAGGACCGAGAGCGCGGCTCGTCACGACTGTCGCTGGTTCAATCCGATCGAGGTCGTGGTCCCCGTCGATCGGGGGCCGCCGGTGCCTCCCGATCGGCCCGACGCCGGCCGCTCTGCACGCACGATGTCGGTGGTTTGCTCCTCGCGAGGGGCGAGCTTCGCTGATGAGTAACTTCAGGAGGACGCATGACGCTTGGCAGGATGATGCTTGTGGGCTGTCTGTCGCTGGTCGGAGCCGCCCTCGCCGGCTGCGGGCTGGGCGCCACCGATGGCCTCGCCGAGGGGAGCGCCAACGTGGTCGTGAGTCAGCCCACGCCCGAGGGCGACGGCTGCACGCTCACCCAGGGCTACTGGAAGAACCACGAGGAGAGCTGGCCGACGTCGAAGCTCACCCTCGGCGGCGTGGAGTACTCCCAGGAGGAGCTGCTCGAGCTCTTCCGGACGCCCCCGAAGGGCGACACCAGCCTGATCCTGGGCCACCAGCTCATCGCCGCGCGGCTCAACGTGGCGAGCGGCGCGAGCGACGCTGCCCTCGACGGGGCGCTCGCCGACGCCGAGGCGTGGATGGCCGCCAACAAGGATGCTGACGGCAAGCTTCCGTACGGCGTGAAGCGCGGCGCCGCGGCCGACGAGGCCGTCTCGCTGTCGGGCAAGCTCGCCGACTTCAACGAGGGCGGCATCGGCCCCGGCCACTGCGATGACGGCCCCGGCAGCGGCTCCGGCGACCCGGGCGGCAGCGACGGCGGCGAGGGGGGCTGCGGCGGTCACGACGGCGGCACGGGCGAGAGCGGCGAGGGCGGCTCCGATAGCAGCGGCGGCGACCCCGACGGCGGCACGGGCGAGGGCGGCTCCGACGGCAGCGGCGGCGAGGGCGAGCCTGACCCGACGTGCGCGGAGCCCTGCAGCGCCGGGTGCTCCGACGGCTACAGCTGCGTCGTCGGGTGCTGCGTGTTCATCCCCAGGTGAACCGCCTCCCGGCAGGCGCACCGCTCGCGGCGTGCGCCTGCCGGCGATCCCCGCGCGACGGCGACGCGGGCCACACCGCTCATCTCCTTCCCGCCACGCCGCCGCCAACGCCCCATCGAGTTGCTCAGCTCGCCCGAGCCAGCGCCACCGCGTCGGGCCCGGCCGGGAACCGGAGCTGCCCCGATGCGTCGTTCGCGGCGCGCCACACCGCTTCGGCCACGTCGGACTCGCTCGTCACAAGCGCCGGCTGCCCGAAGGAGGCGAAGATACGCTGTGCGAAGGGCGCGTAGGCGTCGGGAATCAGCCCTTCCATGCGGGCTCCCCCGTTGCTCGTGAAGCGCGTCGTCGGGGCGTAGCCCGGCTCGACGAGCTTCACGCGCACGTCGAAGGCCTCGAGCTCGAACGCGAGCGACGCGCTGAACCCCTCGATGGCCATCTTGCTCGCGGTGTACACGGCGACGAGCGGCATCGGCGCGAGCGTCGCGCTCGAGGTCACGTTCACCACCACGCCCGATCTCCGCGCGCGGAACCCGGGCAGCACGGCTTGCGTCATGGCCATCACGCCGAGGGTGTTTGTCTCGAACACCTCGCGCACCGTGGTCATCGGCGTGGCCTCGAAGGCGCCCATGAGCCCGATGCCGGCGTTGTTGACGAGAACGTCGATGGGCCCGCTCGCCTCGAGCGCGGCCGCAATGCTGGCGGGCTTCGTCACGTCGAGCGCCACCACGCGCAGCCGGTCCGACCGCGGCAGCACGTCCTCGCGCGGCGTTCGCATCGTGGCGACCACGTTCCAGCCCTGCGCGTGGAAGTGGCGCGCGGTCTCGAGGCCATAGCCCGAGGAGCAACCAGTGATGAGCACGGTCTTCATATCCATTCCTTTGCCGCGACGAGCGCGGCGTTCATGGGGGGAACATAGCCGCGGGGCGCTGGACTATCTACAATTGAGAGTCCACATTTCGTTTGCTAGAGTCCGGACATGAACGACCCTCTCTCGGAGGTCATCGCGCTGCTCCAGCCGCGCACCGTGCTCTCGAAGGGCATCAGCGGCGCCGGCCGCTGGGGTGTTCGCTACTCGGACTTCGGCCAGCCGAGCTTCTGCGCCGTGGTGGAGGGCAGCTGTCGTCTCGCTGTCGACGGCGAGCGCGCCCTGACGCTCGAGGCGGGCGACTTCGTGCTCCTGCCGGCGACGCCGGGCTTCACCCTGTCGGGCTTCGAGCCGGTGAGGCCGGAGCGCATCGACCCGAAGGTGGCGCCCGCGCCGACGGGTGAGGTCCGCCACGGCACGCGCGGTGGACGCCCCGACGTGCGGCTGCTCGGCGGCTACTTCATCTTCGACTCGCCTGACGCGGCGCTGCTCGTGTCGCTGCTGCCGGCGCTGCTGCACGTGCGCGGCGTCGAGCGGCTCTCGGCGCTGGTGCGGCTCGTAGGCGACGAATCGAACGAGCAGAGATCGGGTCGCGACCTCGTCCTCACGCGGCTCGTGGAGGTGCTGCTCATCGAAGCGCTGCGGTCGACCTCGGCCGAGGACGCGCCTCCGGGGCTCCTGCGGGGGTTGGCCGATCCGCGGCTCGCGTCGGCGATACGGCAGATGCACGCTCAGCTCGCGCGTTCGTGGACGGTGGCCGAGCTCGCGAAGACCGCGGCCCTCTCGCGCTCGACGTTCTTCGAGCGCTTCACCCGCACCGTGGGCCAGCCGCCGATGGAATACCTGCTCGCCTGGCGCATGGCCGTCGCGAGGGATCTGCTCCGCCGCCAGGATCTCGGGATCGCCGAGGTCGCCGAGCGCGTCGGCTACGGCTCGGCGAGCACCTTCAGCACCGCGTTCAGCCGACACGTCGGCCAGCCCCCGAGTCGCTACGCGCGCGCGGGCTAGGACGTCGCGTCGAGCGAGACGTCGTTGCCGACCCCGACGTGGTACGCGCTCACGCAACGCAGATCCGCGCTCCCCCCGCAGCCTGAGCGGGGCCTGCCCCGTGCTGGACCGCGGTCGACGCTCCTCGCCGTCGGCGCTCGCTGGACAGCGCCGCGCGAAGCGCGACGACCTGGGCTCAGTATCAGTTCGGTATCGGGGACGCCGCCCTGTGGCTCAACGGCAAGCTGAACGTCAGCATCGATGTCTACGAGGATCCGAGCGAATACTACGGTGGGAGCGGAGAAGGCGGCGCGGGCGCAACCGGGGGCTGGCAGACAACCGGAGGCCAGGGCGGAGCCGGGGCCTGGGGCGGAGACGGGGGCGTCGGGCTGGGGCCCGACACGTCGAACGGCGGCTCCGGCGGTTAGTCAAGGAGATCTGTCGATGCACTTGGAATCTTTGGCTACAATCGCCCTCTTCGGGCTTCTTCTTTGTGCCTGCGGAGATGACGGAGGCGGCTCCACGCCCGGAACGGGCGGCGCAGCGGCCACGAGCTCGAGCGTCAGCGCGGGGGACGCCGTCAGCAGTTCGATCACCAGCACAACGGAGTATTGCTATGACGATCCCGACCTGTCCGCCGCTTGCGCGGTCGATCACCCAGAACACCCGGAAGGCTGGTACTGCGCACCCAGTGCGAGTCCGTTTGGGATGGGTCCAGATTGCGTCGACGGTCGGAATGAAACCGAGCTCTGTTGTAGCCTCCCTGGGGCCGGCGGCTCTGGTGGCGGAGGCGGGAGTGGCGGAGGCGGCGGTGCCTGATCGAGGCGCTCTCGGCGGTTGTGCTTCTCGTCCCAGAAGCGCTGCACTCCCGTCACGAGCGCGGGGTCGTCCTTGCACCCGCCCGTGGTCCGCCGGTACGCGGGCTGGCTCATCATCCAGCTGACCACGCTCTCGTTCGCCCCATCGGGGTCCGGCCCGCCGTTCGCGAACGAGAGATAGGCGATATCCATCTCGGGGTGGTGCCACGCGGCCATGACACCGCGCTGGCACGCGGCCATGACACCGCGCCGTCGCGCTGGTACACCGCCGTGACAGCGCCCGCTCAGCAGCTCAGCTCAGCACCCCACGGGCCTTCAGCCTTCAGCGGCGGCGGGCGTGAGCGCGGCGCGGCGGTCGTCCGATCGAAGAGCGGCGCGCCGAGGTCGGGCAGGCTCGCGCGGGCGGGGGACCTCGGTCGAGAGAGCATCGTTCGGCCCCGCCGAACAATACTATGCTGAAAGTTTCGATTCACAGGACGCGAGATGGCCTGCATGCTGAGCGTGTCACGACGGGGGAGCGCCGGGCAGCGGCGCGGCGGTCCTTCGTTGTGCCTTGCTTGATCTGGAGGGTGTGATGAAGCTCGAAAGACTTTTCAGCGTGGTGGTCCTCGGTGGTGCGTCGCTCGGCCTCGGGGCGTGTGGGCAGCAGGCCGGCGGTGGGAGCGGCGGCGACGGCGGCGGCGCGCCGGGGGCGGTGAGCGGGGCGGGCGGCCATGGCGGCGAGGACGCGGCGGGCGGCTCGGGAGCCCAAGGCGGCGGCGGCGCGGGGGCGACGGCGGGCAGCGGCGGCCATGGCGGCGAGGACGCGACGGGCGGCTCGGGAGCCCAAGGCGGCGGCGGCGCGGGGGCGACGGCGGGCAGCGGCGGCGGCGCGACGAGCGGAACGGGGGGCGGCGGGGGCGGCCCGCAATGCACCGTCCTCGAATTTCCCGGCGAGCCGAAAGATCCTTGCGGCTGCCCGTGCTGCTGGATGGACGGCTGCAACAACGACGAGCCTTGCTGCGCGGGGTTCTGCGCCGCTGCGAACGACGGAGTGGGGTGCTGCGGTGACTGACGTGGATCGCGCGGCGGTGCGCGCCTCGGCGGCGCGGGTCTGGCGGCGGAGGGCGCGCGCCGAGCTCGAGGCGGCGTCGCGCTTCTCGCGGCTCGGGGACGAGCTCGCGGCCGTGGGCGCCGTGGGCCCGGTCGTCACGATGGCGCGCGACGCGGCCTCCGACGAGCGGCGCCATGCAGAGCAATGCGCGGCGCTCGTGCGCGAGCTCGGCGGCGAGCCGGTTGCGCTCGGCCCGGCGCCTCCGGCGCGGGAGGTCGGGCCGCGCGGGCTCGGGGCCCGGGAGCGTGTCCTTTACGAGGTCGTCGCGATGTCGTGCATCACCGAGACCCTCAGCGCGGCGCTGCTCGGCGAGCTCGTCTCGCGGGCGGCCGATCCCGTCGTGCGGGAGAACATGCATCGCATCCTGCGCGACGAGATCGACCACGCACGCCTCGGCTGGGCGCACCTCGCGGCCGAGCGGGAGCGCGGCGTCGGAGACGTGATCGGCGCGTACCTCCCGGCGATGCTCGCGGGCACCGTCGCCGCGGAGGTGCTCTTCTCGGCGGAGGCCGAGGATCCGGCGCAAGATGCGCTGTCGGGCCTCGGCGCGCTCGGACGCGGCGAGAGCAGGCGAATCTTCAGCGAGACGATGCGGCTCGTGGTTCTTCCTGGGCTACGGCGATTCGGCGTGGATACGGCGCGCGGGGAGGCGTGGCTCGGGGAGCATGAGGCTCGCCTTGGACCCACGGTGTGATCGGCGCGCAAGCGCGTTTGGGATCCCTGGGCGGCCTGCTCTTCGGAACGCGCGACTGGAGGGCGGCGCCTCTGGCACCGGCGGAGGCCGGCGCCGTCGCTCGGCTTGACGGGCGCGCCGCGACCAGCGATCCTCGCAGACATGCGATGCGCCGCGTTCGGGTTGATCCTGCTGCTCGCGGGCAACGCGCAGGCCGAGCCGACGGCGCCGGCCGCCCCCATCGACGCCACCCGGCGCGACGTGGGCACCGGTCTCGCCGTGGGTGGGCTGGCCCTGGGCGCCGTGGGAGCAGGCATGTACTTCCTCACCCGACCGGGCGACGACGATCTCTGCGACTGCTCGTCTCGTGCGTGGGTCTTTCCCACCGTGCTCATGGGCCTCGGAGGCGCCATGGCCGCCACGGGCGTACCGCTCTGGATCACGGGTCAGATCAACATCGATCGCGCAAAGGCGCAGGCTCAGCTCCAGATCGGCCCGCTCGGCGGTGGCGTTCGGCTGCTGTTCTGACGGTCCGATCCTCGGCGCCGCGGAGCTCGCGTTGCGCCGTCCTCTTGCTGGTTCGTGGCGCGGCGACCCGGGATTGCCGCCCACCCTGCTCTCGGTCAATCCGTCCAGTGATGGGTCTCGTCGGGTGCCTCGGCGGCGGATCTTCGGCGAGCAGGGATGAAGGCCCACGATGACGGTGCGAGTCGGATACGTCGACCCGCGAGCGCATTTCGAGCTTCCGCCCGCCACGTCCTTCCAGGCATCCTGCGCGCCATGAGCGACCGGCAGAAGCCCTTGCTGATGCCGCGGCCGGATCTCGGCCTGCGCGCGCTCCTCCCGTCATGGCGCGAGGCGTCTCACCGCGCGACGCGGTGGAGCGACGCCGTCGCGGGCGCCGCGGCCCTCGGCCCCTCGTTCGCGCTGGCCCTGCTCACCGCGCACCACGCCGGGCTGCCCCCTGCGGCCGCGCTGACCTGCGCCGTCGTCGGCAGCGCCGTGGTCGCGCTCCTCGGCGGCACGAGGCTCGGCCTCGCCGGGCCGGGCCTCGCGATGGGCTTCGCGCTCGCCGACATCGCCCGCGACTACGGGGCGGCCACCCTCGCGTTCGCGGGCGCGATATGCGGCCTCCTGCAGCTCCTCCTCGGCATGCTCGGGGTCGGCCGCTTCGCTCGCCTCGTGCCGCTGAGCGTCGTGCACGGCTTCGTGCTGGGCCTCGGCGCGCTGCTCGTCCTCCAGAGCCTGCCCGACGCGCTCGGCTTCGCGACGTCCACGGACCTCGACCCGCTGCGCGTGCTCGACCGAATCGGCGCGCACCTCGGCGGCGCGCGCGCTCCGGCGCTCGCGATGGCCGTGTTCGCGGGCGCGGCCACGTGGCTGGGGGCCCGCTACGCGCGGCGCGCCCCTGTCGCGCTGCTCGCGATCGCGGCGTGCGCCGGGCTCACCCACCTGGCGAACCTGGATCTCCCCACGCTGTCCGATATGGCCTTCGCGCTGCCGCTCGGTCCGTGGCCCAGCGAGCCCGCGCACGGCATGGCGCAGTTCGGTCGGGCCGCGCTCGTCCTCTTCGCGCTCGCCTCGATGGAGACGCTGCTCTCGGCGAGCGCCGAAGAGGAGCGCGTGCCCGGCGCGCGGCCTGACTTCGATCAGGAGATGGTCGGCTACGGGCTCGCGAACATCCTCCTGTCGCTGCTCGGCAGCGTCCCGGCGGCCGGGTCTATCGCGCGCTCGTCCGTTGTGCGCGCCGCGGGCGGCCTCCACCGCGCCGCGGCGCTCTTTCATGCCCTCTTCGGCGCGGCGCTCGCCGCGGTCGTCCTGGTGGTCGATCGCCTCGTGCCGCTCGCCGCGCTGGCCGGCGTCGTCATCGCGATCGCCGTGCCGCTGCTCGATCTTCGGCCGCTCGTCGCCGTCTATCGCATCTCGCGCTCCGCGGCGGTGGTGCTCGTGGCGACCGCGCTCGTGATGCTCTTCGGCGGCCTCTTGCGCGGGATCGAGGTCGGGCTCCTGGCGACGCTGGCGCTGGCCTTGTGGCGCATCGCTCGCTTCCGCGCCGCGGTTCACCAGGGCAGCGCGGGCGCTCCGCACCAGGTCAACTTCAGCGGCCCCATCACGTTCCTCGTGGTGCTCGAGCTCGAAGCGACGCGCCGGCGCCTGGCCACGCTCGACCCGACGGCGGGCGTGATCCTCGATATTCGCGGGGTGCAGGTGATGGACCTGACCGGCTGCGAGCGCTTCCTCTCGCTCGTGGCCGACCTGGTCCTTCGCGGCGTTCGCGTCGTCGTCCTCGGCGCCTCTCCGGCCTGCCGCGACAAGCTGCTCGCGGCCGATCGCGGGGATCTCCTCGCCGGACGCCTGGCCGTCACGGACCGAGATGTCGATGCGGTCCTCGGGCAAGCGCGCGCGTTCGGGATGCGCGCGCAGGTGGTCGCGAACCTCGAGCGGTTCCGGATCGAGGTGCGCGAGCATTACACGCCGCTCTTCGACCAGCTCGCCGACGGGCAGCACCCGCACACGCTCTTCGTGACGTGCGTCGACAGCAGGATCACGCCCTCGATGCTCACGGGCACGCACCCGGGCGAGCTATTCATCGTGCGTGCCCTCGGCGCGATGGTGTCGCCCCCGAGCGAGTCGACGCGGCCGGGTGAGGGAGCGGCTGTCGAATATGCGGTCGGCGTGCTGGGCGTGCGCAATATCGTGATCTGCGGGCACTCGTCCTGTGGCGCCGTCAAGGCCGTGAAGAGCGGGCACGTGCCTGACGAGCTGCCGACGCTCAAGCGCTGGCTCGTGGAGATCCCGGCGGCGTCGGGCGATCTGTCGGGGCACGCCGACGTGGACGACGCGGCGCGCGCCGCGACCGTGCGCCAGCTCGACAATCTCCGGCAGTTTCCGCTGGTGCGCGAGCGGCTCGCGAGCGGTGAGATCGAGCTTCACGCCTGGTTCTATGACGTCGGTCAGGCCGAGCTGTTCGAATGGGACGAGGCCAAGGGGGCGTTCGCCGTGATGGCCGGTCGTCGGGAGTCGTCCGGCTAGATTCTCCGGCGCCTGAAGCGGCTCACGCCGGCATGGCCTTGGGCCCGAGCAGGCTCCGGTCGCGTGCCCGCGCCGGACCCGGCCGACCGCCCGGCGGCGCGCCCATTGACCGGGACCTTCGCCGGTGCGAGCTACCCGGCATGAAGGCACCGACGTACGAGCTGTATTACTGGCCGGGTATTCAGGGTCGAGGCGAGTTCGTGCGCCTCGCGCTCGAGGACGCCGGCGCCCCCTATGCCGACGTCGCCCGCCTGCCCGCGGCGAAGCACGGCGGCGTCGCCGCCATGCAGAAGCTCATGAAGAGCCACGCCCTCGCGCTCGAGCCCTTCGCGCCGCCGTTCCTCCGCGCAGGGGACCTCGTGATCGCACAGGTGGCCAACATCCTCTTCTACCTCGGCCCGCGCCTCGGCCTCGCGCCCGACGACGAGGCGAGCAGGCTCGGCGCCCACCAGATCCAGCTCACCATCGCCGATCTGGTCGCCGAGGTGCACGACGCCCATCACCCCATCTCCGTCGATCTCTATTACGAGGACCAGAAGCCCGAGGCCCTCCGCCGGACAGAGGCCTTCCTCGCCGAGCGCATGCCCAAGTTCCTCGGCTATTTCGAGCGCGTCCTCGATCGCCACGGCGGCCGCCACCTCCTGGGAGGCGCGATGTCCTACGTCGATCTCTCGATGTTCCAGATCATCGAGGGCCTCCGCTACGCGTTCCCGCACGCCATGGCCGCCTTCGCGCCCAAGATCCCCACGCTCGTCGCGCTGCACGACCGCGTGGCCGAGCGCCCGCGGATCGCGGCCTACCTGGCCTCGGATCGGCGGATACCGTTCAACGAAGACGGCATCTTCCGGCGCTATCCGGAGCTCGATCCGGCGCCGTCGAAGAGACGATGAATGGGCGCGCGACCCGCTCCCCCGCGCTGAGCGAGGGGAGCGAGGAACGCCGCGCGCCGGTCAATTTTGATTGACGCCGGCCGTGCTACTTATCGAGCGTCAACAGTCCGAGCTTGTAGGGCAGGCGGCCGTACTCCCCACCAACGCTCGGATCTCTCCCCTGGTAGAGGAACCGCAGGTCGCACGGATCGAGGGTCATTTTCTCGTCGTGCCCGGAGCGGACCAGCTCGCCGTGGCTGATGTCGTCGGTCCAGTCGCCGCCTTCGAACGTCACGTTGGCCGGGCCGGCGAAGGGCTTCGCCTTTGTATCCGCCAAGGGGGCCCAAGGCCCATCGAGGCTCTCGGAGGTCCACGACCTGAAGAAGCGAGGGCTGTTGTCGAACGCCTCCACCAGGAGCAGGTACTTGTTCGAACCGTCCACCTTGTAGACATTGCTGGCTTCGAACAAGAGCCCCGAGCTGGGAGCCGTCATGACGACCTCATAACCATCGAAGTTCGGGAACTTGTCGATGCTGACCTTGGAGCGGTAGAGCTTCCCGTCGTCCCGCGAGAAGAAGAGGTGGCAGTTGTCGTCGTCGCAGATGACCCAGAAATCCAGCGCGCCGAGGGTGTTCCCCATCTGACCTGGCTCGCCTCGGAGCAGCGTTTGGGGACGACTCCAGCCGTTCATGTTGTTGATGTCGTCGTTGGTCGAGTACCGGCCGTTCCACTGGTAGATGAGGTACCACTTGTTGTGCGGCCGGAAATAGAAGACCTGGGGAGCGACCGTGCTGCCGGTGGGCCAGCCCCCCATGTAGTTCTGCGTAGCGGCGTTCGCCTGAGAGAAGTCCGTGAAATTCAGGTACACCGACTGCCACCCGCCGTTGCCCGACGTGGTGTCGAAGACGGTGGCAAATACGTGGTACTTGTTCTCGAAGAACACGATCGTCGGGTCTTTGACGGAGGCGAAGGTGCGGCCAGCAGGCGGCTTGGGGCCGATCACCGGCGGCCCCGACTTCCACTTGTACGTGGTGGGCAAGTCGCAGGTCACCGTCGGGCCGCCACCGCCACCGCCGCTACCGGCCGCCGGAGAGCCACCGCTCCCGGTCGCCGTCATGTCGCCGCCCGTGCCCGTCGCGCTTGCCGTGCTCGTGCTGGGGATCGACCCGCCTGCGCCCGTCGTGACGCCCGCGCCCGTCGTGACGCCCGCGCCCGTCGTGACGCCTGCGCCCGTCGTGCCGCCGGCGCCACCCGTCCCAGGGGGCTCCTGCCCGTCCGACGTGTCGCTGGCGCAACCGGCGAGCGCGGCGAGCGCACAGCCGAGGGCCGAGAATCGAAGCATGGAACGGCACGGGGTCAGCGGTCGGCGGGGCAAATCGAGGGGATTGATCATTGCTAATCTCCAGAGGGATGCCCAATCGGGCCAGCGAGCTCCGCAGAGCCCGACCGTCAAGGTGAACGCGCACGAGGACGCAGGCCCGGTGCAGATGCCGGCCTGTCCAGAGCAAGACGAAGGAATACCTGGAACCCAGATTGTGAACGTTCACATGGCCGACGTCAATCAGAAAAGCGGCGCGCGGCTATCCTGGATCCCGAGGGGGGCGCAGCGACGGCCAGCTCCGCGGCGGCTTGAACAGGTACGCCGGCGCGGGGCCGTCGACGATGTGCTCGACCTCGTCCAGGCGGCTGCCAGGGAGCAGCGCCCCGCCCAGCGACTCGCGCACGAGCGGTATCCGCGCCGGATCGAAGCCCATCCCCTGCGACGCGATCCCGTCGACCACGCTCGGGTCGAACCCGCCTATCAGGAGCCCTGCGCGCACCGGCGTCGCGCCGAGCGGCCCCTCCCCCTCGCCGGCGACGATGCCGTCCACGATCGTCAGATACCGCCGCTGCGGCTCGCCGCGCAGCGCGCCCTCCCGGTCCGCGAAGAACAGGATGCGGTTGAGATCCAGGATGGTCCGCCAGAGCGTGTTGTTCCCCTCCCAGCTCCCATCGATGACCTTCGGCGGCGCACCGAGCCGCGGCGCGCGCGCGACGAGCGAGTGATCGCCCGGGAGCGGGAGCCGGCTGAGCTTGTTCTCCACCGCGTCGCCCATGCCTTGCGGCCGATCGAACTCGTCGCCGCCCACCGACGGATCGCCCTCGGTGAAGTGCGGGAGCCAGTACTTCTCGTTGGTCAACCCGATCACGCTCTTCAGCGAGAGCGTGACCCCGGTCTTCTTGTGCGTCTTCAGCTTGGGAAGGTTGATGACGACATCCGCGTCGAGCAACGTCTGGGGAATGCTGTACTCGTGCCGCTGCTCGGTATGGTGCGGCACCGGCGTCGTGTAATGGCTCCGGTGGAACCGCAGCGCGCCGGGGCGCGGGGCGCTCGCGCCGGCGAAGAAGCTGCCGCGGCCGAGATCGACCACCCGGTAGCCCCGGGGGTCGCCGGGCAGGCGGCGCCGGAGCAGCAGCCCGAGGTTCCACGAGCGGCCGAGGCGGCGCACGTCGTCCAGCGCGAACACCGGCGCGACCCGGAAATACCGCAGGTCGATGAAATCGACGTCATGGCCCTGGGCCTTCAGGTGATCGATGACCTCGAAGATGCCGAGCGGGCCGGCCACCTTCTCGATCTCGCACCCCTCGACCGGCGAGTCGACGACGCGCACCCGCCCGCGCGGACCGGCGGCGCGGAGCGCATAGTCGAGCACCGGCCGGAGGAGCGAGCCGTGCGTGCTGGAGGCGGCGAGCCGCTCGCCCGTGATCTTCTGGTGCAGGTTCTTCGACGAGACGAGGTTCGGCTTGATGATGACGCGGTCGCCCGGCGCGATCAGGTCGCCGAGCGGGTTCCACGCCGGCGTGCCGGCGCGCGCCGCGTCGAGGCCGAGCCGGCGGAAGAGCGCCTCGACCGCCTCGTAGACCGGGCCCGGCGGGCCGTACGGCGCGCGATCGGCGTAGCCGAGGCCCGGCCTCGATACGGTCACCACGCGGTTCATCGTCGGTGCCACCGGGAGCGCCCCTCTCAGCCGCCCGCGCCGTTCTGGCTGGACGACAGGATCTCCACCGGCGCGGCGCGCTGGAAGTCGACGTTCAGCCGCGAGACGCTCGCGAGGTGCTTGCCCGTGCGGACGAGCGCGATGTCGTCCGCGAACTCGACCTCGATGCGCATCCGCTCGCCCAGGTAACGGCGGAACACGGCGAGCACCTCGTCCAGCACCTGCGGCGAGTACCGCCCGCCCTTGACGACGCGGAACGTGATGGCGTCGCGCTCCTCCTGCACCACCTGGAAGCGCTTGATCGCATAATCGAACTCCTTCAGGTAATGCGCGAAGAACGTGCCGGGGAGATAGCGCCCGTCCGTCCCACGGATGATGGACTGGACCCGCCCCTCGATGCGGCCCACGCGCGGCGCCCCGCGGCCGCAGGGGCACGGCACGGCCGGGTCCATCGCCTCGGCGAGATCGCCGATGCGATAGCGGACGAAAGGCATGCAGAAGTTGTTGAGATCGGTGATCACCACCTCTCCGATCTCCCCGGGCTCCGCGGGGCGCCCGTCGCGGAGGATCTCGACGAGGTACCCCTCGGCCACCACGTGGTGGCCCTCGTGCGCGTCGCACTCGTACGCGATGCCCGAGAACTCGCGGCTGCCGTACTTGTCGAAGACCTTGCAGCCGAACGCCTCCTCGATGAGCCGGCGGCTCGGCAGCGGCAGCGTCTGCGCGCTCGACATGATCGCGCGCGGCCGGGCCGCGACCTTGCCGGTGCTCTTCACGTAATGCGCCAGGAAATCGAGCGCCTCGGCATAGCCGTCCATGAGCACCGGCTGCACGCCGGCGATCCGCTCGATCATCTTGCCCAGGTTGTCGTCGGACAGCTCGAAGATGGGGATGAACGTCCGGTTCGACAGGATGGCGTCCGCGCGCTCGCGGGCCGCCTGCCACCGGGTCATCCCGATCGTCTGGTGCCACAGCCGCACCGTCGGGTCGCCGAAGCGGTAGCCCGTCCACTCCTGCGCCCGGAGCGTCGCCGCCCAGCGGAACTCGAGCTGCGCCCGGTCGGCGTAGCAGACGAAGGGCTCGCCGGTGGAGCCGCTCGTCGTGATCTTGAGGACCTGCGACTTGTCGTGGTTCTCCGACATGATATCGAAATAGAGGTGCCGCCGGATATCGGCCTTGGTGAGGAACGGCAGCTTGTGCAGGTCCTCCTGGCCGCGGATGTCCTCGGGCCGGAGCTTGAGCTCCTGCATGCGAGCGCGGTAATAGGGCACGTTGCGATAGCAGTGGCGGAGCAGCCGCCGCAGCTTCTCGTCCTGGAGCTCGCGGGTCTGCGCCGGCGTGAGCCACTGCGTCTTGCGGAGCGTATCGTAGTAGTGCTCGACGTCGCGCGTGATCATCCAGTGGGTGTGGTTGAACGCGCCGAGGTACGCGCGCCACTTCGCCGTGGTGAGCGGATCGCGCTCCGGCGAGCGGTCGACCACCGGGTGGAGGCGGAGGTACTGCGTGGCCACGTCCGCCGGGATCCGGTCCACGCGGTACTCCCAGACCGCCTTGCCGAGGTCGTAGAACGACTTGGCCACGGCGCTGGCCGCCTGCTGGTCGAGGAAGGAGACGCCCTGACGGCGCTGCTCGAAGAGCGTCTCGACCTCCTTGTACGAGTAGCCCTTGGCGTGGGCGGCGACCAGGATGAACGACTGCCAGTAGAAATAGCTGCCCTTGTACGTCAGCAGATCCTGGAACACCTCGCGCGCGCACATCACGAAGCCGCTCTTGTTGTCGTGCAGCGACATCCCGAAGGTTGTGTTCAGCAGGGTGTTGAACCCGCGGCTCAGGTGGTAGCGGCGGTCCATGCGCCGCCCGACGGCGCTCCTCCAGCCCTGGACGACATCGACGCTGTGCTCGTAGAGCTCGCGCCGGAGGCGCAGGAGGTCCTCGGGCTGGTACTGGAGATCGGCGTCGATGATGGCGACGAGCTTGCCGCGCGCGGAGGCCGCGCCGGTGCGCCACGCCGCGGTGATGCCGCGGTTCTGCGGGTGGAAGCACCCCGCCACGAGCCCGGGGTGCGCGGCCATGAGCGCGCGGATCGTCGTGGCGGTGCCGTCGGTCGAGCCGTCGTCGACGAGGAGGAGCTCCCCCGTGAGGCCCCCTTCGCGGAAGACGCCGAGGACGCGCTCGGTGAGCTCGGGGATGTTCAGCTCCTCGTTCAGACAGGGCACGATGACGGAGAGCTCGATCGGGGTCTCCGGAGGAAGCTCGGATCGGGGGTCGGACATGGGGTGTTCGCCTATCTTGCCTGGAAGGGGCGCCCGCAGCAGGGCGACGGGCGCTCGGGGCAGCCCGGATGCACGGCGGGCGTCACGGGGGGACGCAGCGGAAGCACGCGCGGATCGGCAGCGCGCCGTGGGGCGCCGCGCGGCGCTCGGTCACGCGCAGATGGCGCGCGAGGAGGCGGCCGAACTCGTCCGGAGTCCACGTGTGCAGGTGGTAGACGTCGCCGCCCCACTGGATGCGGTCGCGCAGGAGGTAGCCGACGGGCGTGCGGCGGACGATGCCCTTCAGCCGCGCGATGAGCGGGTCGTTCGGCACCGTGATCGCGGCCACCCCGCCGGGGCGCAGGAGGCGGGCGATCTCCGCGAGGACGGCGGCGGGATCGACCGTGTGCTCCAGGACCTCGGTGCAGATGATGCGGTCGAAGCTCGCGGCGGGCAGGTCGAGCGCTTCGACCTCGCCCTTGAGGAAGCGGGCGTCGTAGCCTGCGAGGTTCTTGCGGGCGGTGTCGAGGAAGACGTCGGAGACGTCGATCGCCGTGATGCGCGCCCGCGGGAACATCCGCAGCACGTGCCCGCCGCCCGAGCCGACCTCGGCGAGCTCGAGGCCTGTGCAGTCGCCGAGCATGTCGCGGATGATGGCGAGCCGCTCGCGCTCGATGAGCCGGATCGGCAGCGGGGCGCGCTCGTAGTAGTCGTCGATCGGGTGCTCCCGGGCGAGGCGGTCGTTCAGCGCCTCCACATCGATGTCGCCGGCGGCGTTCGGCATGGCGGCCCTCATAGCACGGGGCCGGCGGAGCCTCACCCGGGCCGCGCGCGGCCGGCCTGAGCAGGAGCACGGCTCCGGCGGTCCGCCAGGATCGCCGCCGCTCTATGGCGGTCTCGCGCTCCGCCTTCATGTTCAAATTTGACAACTACCCAACAGGGAGGGCGGCTTGCGGTCAGGGCTCGACGCGACACCCTGCGCTGCACCCGTCGCCCCCTGCCGTGTTGCCGTCATCGCACGACTCGAGCCCTCCGACGTCGCCGTCGCCGCACACGATCGCGGGATCGATCAGGGTGCGGCGCAGCTTCAGGGCCTCCCGGAGCGCGCCCGCGTGCTCGGCGAACTCGCGCTGATCGTCCCGGGTCGCCTCGCCGGCGCTGGCCGCGCCGATCAGCTGCGCCGCCTGATCGATGGCCGCGAGCGCGGCGGGCTCGTCCCACGCCGCGCTCGCGATGCGGGCGAGCTCGGCGCGGAATCGCTCGTCGAGCGCCGGTATCTCGCGGATCCGGCGCGGGAGCACGGCGACGGGCGCCGTCTCGGTGTCGAAACGCGGGTCGTCCAGGATGCGATCCATGCCATGGGGCATGAACACGAAGCGCCCGTCGGCCGGGTTCTTGTACATGTAATAGTTGTTCGCCCGGTACGCGTAGCCGTCCCAGTGGCCGACGAGCGCCTCGAGGGCGAAGCTCGTGATGAACCGATCCAGGTCGAGGTGCTGGCTCAGCTTCGCCGCGAGCTGCTCGTCCGGCGTGTCGCGGATGGCGGCGGCGAGCGCGCGGAGCGCCGCCGCGCCCTTGTCTTCCCCGCCGTCGAGCTCGGCGGCGCCGAGATCGTCGACGAAGTCGCCGCAGCACGGCCCCTCGTAGAGCGCGCCCTCGTCGTTCACCTCGCCGAAATGGCGCCTCAGGAACCGCTTGTCGAGGGCCTCGGTGACGACGTAGATGCCCTTGTCGACGCCGTTCAGGCTCACCACCGCGTGCGCGGTGCGCGCGGCCGGCACCCCGGCGCGGTCGTGCAGATCCCCGCCGATCTGCTCGCGCAGAAAGGCCGAGTCCTGCTTGGCGTTGTTCAGCAAGAGCTTCTTGAGCCCGTCGAGCTCCGCCTCTTCATCGAACTCGTCGATCTTGATGCTGAAGCTCGGCTTGTCCTCGAGCTCCACGAGCTTGTTGCCCTTCTGCCGGATGCCGGCGCCGCGGACGACCTCGCCGTCGTAGCTCAGCGTGCACGGGACGCGGGCCTCGAGGTCCGTGGCGAGCTGGTTCAGGTGGGCCCCGTCGACGGTGATGGCGATCGTGTGCAGCTTCGTCCGATCGAAGACCGCCTCGCCGGTCTCCTTGTCGACCGGACAGCCGCTCTGGCTCGCCACGACGAGGAGGAGGGAGAGGGCGGCCGTGGGAGCGCGCCCCGAGCTCATGGTTCCCGCTTCTGTGTGAGGCATCCCTCGTGATACCGCGTTCCCGCGGCGTCCGCCCGCCGTGACGCGCGCGCCCGGGTCACGGCGCGGCGGCGGCAGCCCCGCGGCCGGGGTAGGGGCGCGCTTGCTTGACGTAGAGCGTCGGCGGCTCGTCCGGGCTCGCGTCGTCGTCGAACTTGAACTCCACGTCCATCGCGTACCAGCCGTTGTTGCCCCCCGCGGGCCCGTAGGCGGGAGAGAACCGGGTGTGGATGGCGTCGAGCGCCACGCCGAGCTGGTGGACCTGCGCCGCCGTCAAAACCCTCTGGCCCTCGGGCATGAGGCTCGAGTGCGTCATGTAGGTGATGGGCTGGTTCGGCTGGCCGAAGAAGTAGAGGAACGCGTCGTTCGTCACGCCGGCGGGCGGGGCCACGACCTCCACGTCGCCGCCCGATTGCACGTTGACGTAGAAGGCGGGCTGGACCCCGGTCGTGTCGAACGGGTTGTTCGTGATGGCCACGCCGTTCGCCTCCTCGTCCGGGAAATTGTGGTGCACGAGCAAGGCCATCGCGATGGTCCTGTGATCGATGCCGTAATAGGTGCGCTCATCGAAGGTGCGGAGCTTCCAGGCGCTCGCGTACGTCTTGCGGATGGCGTCGAGGACGTCCTCCCAGTCGGTCGGATCGCCCGTGTTCGAGTCGTAGCAGCCGGCGCACGGGAACCCGTCGAGATCCTCGCTGTTCGTGCTGGTGCGGAAGCGCACCGGGTGCCCGGCATACTCCGCCTCGATCTTCGCCTTGAGGAGGTCCTGGAGCTCGACGTCGACGGGCGCGCTCTTCATCGCGTCGCGGAGCGCCTTCAGCGCCTTGTCGCGGACCGCCGGGTCGGTGTTGAACTGCGCGTCGGCGAGCAGCGCATCGATCTGCTCGTAGAAGCCGTTCTGCTTCATGAACAGGTCGTAGTAGTAGATCGGGATGGAGAACGCCTTCTGGATCGGGACCTCGGGGATCCTCGCCAGGATCGAGTAGTGGGCCGCCTTGCCGCCGAAGGCGAGGACGGCCTTCTTGATCGCGTCCCGGAGCGGCTCGCCGTCCGGCGGATCGGGGGTCACCTCCTTGATGTCGCGCAGATCGGTGACCGTCAGATCCAGCTCGGGGAGCGTGACGGGCTCGGGCTTGTGCGCCTCCCAGAACGCCTCGGCCTCCGCCTCGGTGACCTCGCGGACGCTCCAGGACGACGGCCCCGCCGTGAGCTCGACGAGCTTGTCCTTCAGCGCGAGCAGCTCCGGGTGGCTCATCGCGTCGCGCAGCCCCATGTTGGGCGTGCGCCGGTTCTGGGAGAGCACGTTGACGTGCGAGAGCGGCGTCTGGAACGCCTCGGTGATGATCCCCTGGACGACCGAGATGTCGTTGGGCGCCTCGTCGAGCACAACGATGTCCTGGTGGGACAGGTACTTCGCGCCGAGCTCCGCCGCCCTCGCGAAGCGGAGCCGCCCCATCGCCGTGCCCAGCGAGAGCGGCTGGTAGTCGATCCCGGCGTAGAGATCGCCGGTGCTGACCACGGGGATGTCGGCGGGGAGCTTCTTCGCCTCGGCCGCCACGGCCTCCGACGTGGGGTGGAAGGCGAGCTTCGATCCGAAGAACGAGGCCCCCTGCACCGCCCTGAACAGGGTGGTGATCATGTCCGCAGACGCGGTGTCGTAGGGGGAGAGCTCGAGCGCCCACACGCCGGGGCCCGCGTAATGCGTCACCGCGCCGAGGACGAAGCGGCGGTCCGGCGTGAAGTACTCGGTCGTGTTGAACTCGGAGAGGGGAGGGACGTAGGGCAGCTCGCCGCCGGAGAGGTGCGACGAGATGAAGGCGTAGTGGACCTCGTAGAGCACGCTGTTCTGGAAATACAGCGCGTTCTGGTCGGCCATATCCATCACCACCTTGACCGACCGCGCGCCGGGCAAGGTGGCGTCGATGGGCGCCGACGCCAGCGCCTCGAAGTCCGCGGCGCACCCCACGCGCTTCAGGAACTCCGTCGAGCCGTCGTCGCTCTTGCGTTCGCAGACCTCCCCGGTCACGCCGACACCGTCGGACGAGCCGCCGCACGCGCCCGGCAGCACAGCGGAGAGCAGGGCGAGCGCGAGGAGCGACGAGATGCGATTGCCTTGAACCATGAATCCTCCTGAGACAAGTAAGGTGACCGAGGGGCGGCGCGCGCTGGCAAGCTTGCGTCAGGGCGTCAGGGCGAAGCAGTAGATCCCGCCGTAACCGCCGCCGGATCCGACGCTCGTCGCGCCCTGCGCCGGTCCCCCTGCGTCCACGAGGTTGACGCCCGGGGTGCACCCCGCCGCGTCGTGGGCCGACATCCAGTGGGCCATGTTGAACCCGCCGCCGCCCGGGCCGCCGGGCCCGCCGCCGCCGAAGTTCCTCGGCCACGAGTGTCCGAGGCGCGGTTTCGAGTTCCTGTCCGCCGCCGCGCTCGTCCAGTCGCTGCACGTGGCCGTCGAGCCATAGAGCCGCCCCTTGTCGTCGCTCCCCGTCAAGGTGTCGTGGTTGTCCACCTCGGGCTGGCTCGGATCGGGCTGGTGGTTGGGGACGCCGTCCTCGTTCGGCAGATCGTCGGCGAGCCCCTCGTCGGCCCCGGTGGGGCGCTCGTCGAGCAGCGCCTCTTTGTTGCTGGCGATCAACCGTCCGAGCCGGTCGTACCAGGGCCCCTCGCCGATCCGGTCGATCGCGTCGACCCGCTTGCCGTCCTCCCCTGCCGTGGCGCTCAGGAACGCGCGCCACGTCTTGCCCCCCGCGCCCGGAAGGCTCTTCTCGGCGATCGTCGCGCAGATCTTGTCCGCGCCGCGGAGACCGGCGCCCGGGCCCGTCTCCCCGAAGCGGAGATCGCCCCCGAAGCCGTCCTGGGAGCCCGACAGCTCCTGCATGGCGACGATGCTGGTCACGAAGAAGCTGAATTTCTCGGTCGTCCCGCCGCCGGTGGTCGCCGTGGTGCCGCCGCCGGTGGTCGCGGTGGTGCCGCCGCCGGTGGTCGCCGTGGTGCCGCCGGTGGTCGCGGTGGTGCCGCCGCCGGTGGTCGCCGTGGTGCCGCCGCCGGTGGCCCCGGAGCCGCCGCCGGAGCTCGACGATGTGCTGGTCGCTCCGTCGCTCGAGGCGTCCGTGTCGCCGCCGGAGCAGCCGAGCACGTGAGGGAGCAGCGCCATGGTGAGAGGGAGCAGCACGGGGTGATAAGCGCGTGTCATGGTCTCGTTTCCTTGTCTTTGTAAGCTGGACTGTCGGTCGCGCCGTGATCGGCGAGGCTCATTGGCAGGTGAGATCGCTCTGGCAGGTCTGGCCGTCGGGGCACTGCGAGCTGTCGTTGCACGAGGTGAGCCCCACGACCTCCACCGGTCGCTCGATCTGCGATGAGATGACCAGATCGACCCGGCCGGGCGAGATCGTCGTGGAGCCCACGGACTCGCGCGTGGCGACGATCGACGGGAAGCCCGCCACGCCGAGGTCGAGGAGCTGCGTGACGAGCGACGCCGGCAGATCGAGCGAGCCGGTGTCCTCGGCGACGCACTCGATCTTCCCCTTCGTGCCCCCGTGATGGCTGATATCGAGCGTCACGCGGAGCGTGGAGATGCCGGCCTGCCCCGGCGGCGTCCACGTGAGCTGCACGGCCTTGTCGGGCTCGATGCGGATCGTGTCGTTCAGGAGCTCGAGGGGGCTCACGCCCTTGGCCTCCACCGCGAAGGCGTTGAAGTAATCGCCGCTCGCCTCGAAGCGGACCGCCTGTCCCTCGTCGGCAGGCGGATAGCCGAGCTTCGCGCCGGCGGGCGGCTGGTAATTGTTCGCCACGGGTTTCATGACGAAGGCCGCCTCGCCCGACTCGAGGTTCAGGCCGGTCACCGTCATGTCTCCGGCGCTGTGCGCGGCCGGGTAGGCCTGGCACGTGTCGTCCTCCACGCACACGGCGCTGCCCCCGCAGGGCTCGTTGCAGAACGGGACGCGCGGCGTGAGGAGCCGGCAGCTCCCCTCCTCGGTCGCGAGCTCCCAGACGATCTGAGAGGGCGTGGGCCCGTCGTAGATCTTCCCGAGCACCGACGCGCTGCCGGGCGTCTCCGGCGCGTCGCCTGGCAGCGAGCGCACCTGGAAGGCGCCGACGAGGCGCGTGGGGTCGCCGGTCGCGCCGTCCGACCCCCCGGATCCGCCGGAGCCCCCAGGGTCCGGCGGGTCGCCGGTGCCCGCCGCCGAGGACGAGCAGCCGAGAGACAGGAAGCTCATGAGCCCGACGAGGACGCCGGCGCACCCTCTGCATCGGGACGGGAATTTTACAATATTGCGGACTTTTTGCGACATTTTGATGGCCTGGTGGCGATGTCGTAGGATCGGGGGTCAATCTTTTTTGCGGACGTCGCGCCCGCGCTCACTTGCCGCCGAGCTCGGACAGGCGTGCGCGCAGCCGCGGCGCGTGGACGCTCTCGCCGTGCCGGGCGAGGAAGTCGGCGATGGCCGCGCGCTCGTCGGCCCTCCGCCCGAGCCGGCGCAGGCAATGCACCCGCCCGACCCGGGCCTCCGCCGCGAGGGGGCCGCCGGGGCCGGCGAGGTAGCGTTCGAAGTGGCCGAGCGCCTCGGCCGCCTTGCCCTGGTGGAGCGCGAGCTGGCCGAGCGACACGAGCGCCGCCCGCGCCTCGGGGCTGGAAGGGTGCTGCGCGAGCAGGGCGCGGTACGCGGCGCTCGCCTCGGCGTTCTTCCCCTCCCCGAGCCGGGCCTGGGCGCGCAGGAGCAGCGCCTGGGGGCCCCCCGTGGGCCCCTCCGCGCGCGGCCTGGGCGGCTGCGGGGCGCGATCCCGGGCCTCGCCGGCGCCGGTGGCCGCGGGCTCGCTGGCCACCACGGCCGCGCCGGGGGGCGGCTCGCTCGGGGCGGCGGCCGCGCCGGGGGGCGGCTCGTTCGGGGCGGCGGCCGCGCCGGGGGGCGGCTCGTTCGGGGCGGCGGCCGCGCCGGCGCCCGGCGAGGGCTCTCCCGGCGGCGTGGGCGCGGGGGAGCCTGGGGCGGGCAGCGCGCCGTTCGGATCGAGCGCCTCGCTCCCGCCCGGCGCGGGCGGCGGGGGCGCCTGCGCGGGCCCGTCGATCAGCTCCGCCGCGAGCGCGACAAGGAGGGTCGCGGCGACGGCCACGCCTGCGATCGTCCCCGCGAGCCCTCGCCGCAGCGTCGGCCGCGGCCTCGCCGTGCTCCGGGGCGCGGGCTCCATGTGGGCGCGCACGAGCACCCGCTCCAGCATGGCGGCGTCGCTGAGCTCGCGGCCGTCGCCGCGCTCGTCGCCGAGCTTGCCGATCGCAGCCCAGAGCCGCGCCTCGCCGCGGAGCTCGGGGTCCTCCTGCTCGGCGAGGCGGAGGAGCTCCGCGTCCTCCGGGCGGATCGGCGTGCCACGCGCCTCGGCGGCGAAGATGGCGGGCAGGCGGTCCAGATCGATCTCGGGCTTCTGGGTCGCTGTCATGATGCTCTCTTCCGGCCGACGGCGATGTCCTGGCGCACCTGCTTGCGGAGCGCGCCGATCCCGAGGCGCAGCCTGCTCTTCACCGTGTCGGGGCTGACCTCGGTCATTCCGGCGATCTCCTCGATCGAGTAATCGAGCGCATGGTGCAGGAGGATCGCGTAGCGCTGCGCCTCCGGCAGCTCGTCGAGGTACGCGCGCGTCTCGCGCGGGAGGGCCTCGAACGGGGGTTGGTGCGGCGCCTGGGCGATCTCCTCGTCGATCGCGCTCTCCGGCGCGACAGGGGCGCCATCCCGGCGCTGCTGCTTGACGTAGCGAAGGATCGTCCGGACGGCGACGCGCCTGGCCCAGGCCTCGACGGCGGCCTCGCCGCGGTAGGTCGAGGCGCTCTCCAGGATCGCGAGCAGGGCGAGCTGCGCGGCGTCGTCGGCGTCGGCCGAGCTGCGGAGGAACGTCCGCGCGATCCGGCGGACCCGCGGGATCACGCGGGCCATGAGCCAGGCCTGCGCCCGCGGATCGCCCGCGCCGGCGTGGCGCATCCGGTCGAGGTCGAGCGGCTCGGGCACGGCGGGTGACGGGCAGGGAGGGGGGCGGGTCATGGAGCTGGCCAGTCGCGGCTCGGAAAACGGTCCGAGGCTCGCGCGAAGAGCTCGTGTGCGCTCAGCGTCCATCGCCGTGACCTGGTGCGGCGCCCGGGCCGAACCGGGTCAAACTTCTTTCGCTGTCGCGTCACGCGGCGCGGGCGATCATGGCCTGACCACGCCCTCGGCCGCCGGCGGGGCGAGGCCGAGCTCCAGGCCGAGGCCGGCGAGGAACCGCACCGGGTCGGGCTGGAGCGCGAGGTCCGGGTGCACGGAGGCGTCGGGCCGCGTCAGGAGGAAGTCCACGCCCAGCATCGTCTTGAGGCGAAGCCACCCGGTGAGCGGATACCCGAGCTCCGCGACCGGCGCGACGCTGAAGAGCACATCGGTCCGGGGCTCCGGCGGAGGCAGCTGCTGCGGAGCCACATGCGGCCACTGCCAGGGGGGGAAGCCCGGCAGCGGCCCCTGGCCCCGCCGCCGCGGCGGCGGCGGCGGCCGGGCGGGCAGCGACCGGGCCGGCGGCGGCGGCGCGGTGGGCTGCGCGGAAGGCCTGGGGATGCGCTCGACGATATCGACGCTGGCGCGCGCTCCGAGCTGCAGGTCGAAGCCGAGCGGGAGCCTGAACCGGAGCTGACCCGAGGCGATCACGGGGTGACGCACGAGCTCGAACGCCGCCCGCTCGTCGCCGAGGGTGGCCGGAGGGATCAGGTCGTAGCCCAGGCCGATCACGGCCTGATCCACCGGCGCCCAGGAGGCGCGGAGCGCGGCGGCGCTCTGCCAGGGCGCCTCGCCGCTGAAGCTCGCGCCGGTGTAGCCGACCTGCACGGCCAGCGCGGGCAGCCGGGGCGCTTCGGGCTGGGCGCCCGGCTCGACCGCGGGCGTTCGCGGGCGCGGCGCTGCGTCTGCGGGCGCTGCGAGGGGCGCCGCGGGCGCAGGGGCGGCGGGCTCGGGCGGGGCCGCCGGCGTCGCTGCGGCCGCGGCGACGCCCACCTCGACCTCGGTCAGGCCGGCGACGCGCCCCTCGCGGAGCTCCTCGGCGACCGCGCCGGCGATGCTGGCGAGCGACTCGAGGGCCGTCGCTGTCTGCCCGGGCGGGACCGGGATGCGGCGGCCGTAGACCTGATCGCCGCCGCGCTCGACCACGTACAGGGCGAGCTCGCCGCTCGACCCGGCGTCGATCCAGAGCACGCCCCGCGCGTCCCATGCGTCGGCGAGGGCGCGGGCGTCGGGGAGGAGCGTTTGCAGCGCGGACCTCGGCGCGCCGGGGCGGATGACCTGGAGGCGGACGCCGAGCGGGCGGATACGGGCCGCGACGAGGGCAATGGCCCGCTGGTCGATGCTGCCGGCGCCGGGGAAGGCCGCGAGGACGAGCACCGGCCCGCGGGCGGCGCGGGGCGCGGCCGCCGCCGCCGCCGGCAGCGCGAGGAGCGCGCACGCGACCGCGCTGCCGGCCATTCGGGCAGCGCGGAGGGCGAGCGCGAGCGACGCAGCCGGCACGGGCTGCGGAAAATATCATCGTTCCCTCCGGGGCACCATCCCCCTGCCGGGCGGGCCCGAGCAGCGGAGTCGAGACGAGCACAGCAGGGCTGAGGCGTCGGGACAGCCGCCCTCGGGGCCTCAGCGCGTTCCGGCCGACCGGGGGTAGCTCCCGAGCACCTTCACCATCTCGCAGCGGGCGCGCAGCCGCTCGACCGCCTCGGCGACGCGCGGGTCGCTCCGGTGCCCCTCCAGGTCGACGAGAAAGACGTAGTCCCAGTGCTTTTGCCGGCTCGGACGAGACTCGATCCGGGTCAGGTTGATGGCCGCGTCGTCGAAGATGGCGAGCACCCGTCGGAGCGCGCCGGGCTCCTCCTGCACGGAGAAGACGATCGATGTCTTGTCCGCGCTGGTGGGCGGCGCGTCGACCGGGGCGATGACGATGAAGCGGGTCGCGTTCTCGGGGCGGTCGTGGATGCGCTCGCGGAGGAGCGGCAGCCCGTAGAGCTCGCCCGCGCCGCGGTTGCCGACCGCCGCCGCGGCCGGGTCGCTGACGGCCTCGTGCGCCGCCGCGGCGGCGGAGACGGTCTGGATGATCTGCGCGCCGGGGAGGTGCTTCGCGAGCCAGAGGCGGCACTGCGAGAGCGCGTGCGAGTGCCCGTGGACCCGGGTGACGCCGCTCAGCCCCTCCGCCTTGCTGAACAGGCAATACGCGACGTCGAGCACGAGCTCCTGCCGGATCTGGAGGTCGCTCTCGATCAGGGCGTCGGCGGTCAGGGTCACCGAGCCGTCCGTCGAGCTCTCGACGGGGACGACGCCGCAGGCCGCCTCGCCCGCGCGCACCGCGTCGAAGACGCCCTCGATGGTGCCCGTCTCCCGGTAGCGCGCCGCCAGCCCGAAGAGGTGGCGCGCGGCGACCTCGGCGAAGGCGCCCTCGGTCCCTGGAAAGGCCACCTTCATGGGCTCTTCGAGCGCCAGACAGGCGCTCATCACCTCCCGGAAGACGACCCGGATGGCGTCGCGCGGGAAGCGGCCCGCGCCCTTCGCCTGGAGGCGGTCGAGCACGCGCCGCTCGCGCTCTGGATCGTGAAACTGCGTGGCGTTCGCTGCGCGCTTCGCGTGTGCGACCTCGACGGCCACCTCGGCCCGCTGGGCGAGGAGATCGAGGATCCGATCGTCGATGCTGTCGATGCGCACGCGAAGCTCGCCAAGGGTCGTCATGTACGGTTCACCTCTTATGGGGCCGGCGGCCATCAAAGCGCAGGGGAGGCCGCTGCGCAAGGCTCGCCTCGGCGCCGGGAACGCGCGCGACGGAGGCGCGCGTCGGGGGCGAAGCGGCGCCCGTGCGGGCTCGACGCGTCGAGCGGGGGAAGCGGAGGGGAGCGGAGGTGAAGAAGAGAAGACCGCCGAGGATGTGAAGAGAGGAGAGCGCGACAGGGGCGGGCGCGGGAGCGACAGGGGCGGGCGCGGGAGCGACAGGGGCGGGCGCGGGAGCGATAGGGGCGGGCGCGGGAGCGATAGGGGCGGGCGCGGGAGCGATAGGGGCGGGCGCGGGAGCGATAGGGGCGGGCGCGGGAGCGATAGGGGCCGGCGCGGGAGACGCTATATTTCCGGGGCGGCGAGGGGCTCGGCGGCCTTGGCCTTTCGGCGGGAGCGCCGGTTCAGGGTCGTCCGGTGGCGCGACACGAACCTGGCCGCGATCTTGGGCTGATCGCGGAAGGCGTAACGGCCGCCTTCGCGGATCTCCTTTGCGAGCTCGTCGGCGGCCCAGAAGCAGCGGTTGCGGAGCTCCAGCGCGTGCGCGGCGCTCGCGTCGGAGGCCTCGTTGGCGGCGGCGTCTTCGAGCGCATCGGCGAGCGCCTTGGCCCTGTCGAGATCCTTCCTCGTGATATCGGTCACGCCGAGCGCGCCCTCGTGTTCGTCCCAGAAGTCGACGAGATCGCGGAGGTCCTGGATGATATCGGCCAGGCCGGAGCCCTCGGCGATGCGCGAGAGCTCGGCCTGGGCGGCGGCGTCGTTCCGGCAGCCCCAGCGGCCGCCGGCCACGAGCTTCGCGTCGAGCGCCTCGGCCTCGTCGCGGAGCCTCCGCTGCGCCGACGTGAGCTTCACGGCGCCGCGCGCCTTCTGCCAGGCCTTCTCGAGCGCGCCGAGGCGTCGGGCGAAGCGCGCGAGGAGAGCCATCTTGTCGGCGGTGATCCCGATCCTGGAGAGGCGCGCCTCTTGCGCCTGCGCGAGGCGCGCCAGCGAGGTGAGCTCGCGCTCCGCGACGCTCACCGGCATGTCGGGACCTGTCGCGTAGATCGGGTCCAGCGCGAGGAGCGCCTCCTCGCTGGTGGGACCGTGGGCCGGAGAGGCCAAGCGTTTTGTCCTGGGGGCGGGCGTCTTGCTCGACGACTGGACCTTGGAGGACGTGGGCTTGGATGAGTTCTTCACGGTGCGTCTCTGGGGCATGAGCTCCCTCCTGGTTGAGCGTAACCGGGTGATGGTGGCGAATGGGCAGGCGATGTCAACAACGTTCCGCGTGGGCCAGGCGTCCAAATGCTGCTGCGACGATCGGCGTGCGCAGCTGTCAGGGTTCCAGGAAGAGGCCGCAGGTGCCCATCGAGGAGGGGGGCGCGCAGGGCGCGGGTGGTGGCGTTCGCGGGGGCTGTCCTGGAGATCCCCGAGGGGGCGGTGGACGAGCCGGTGCGGATCACGATCCGGCCGCTGCCCGAGGGCGAGGTGCGGCCGATGGGGCGCGCGATGGTCAACGTCACGCCCGGAGGGAAGGCCTATCGCTTCGGGCCGCATGGCCTCAGGTTCAAGAAGCCGGTGCGGCTGACGCTGCCGTATGACGAGCACGCCATTCCACCGGGGATGACGGCGCAGCACGTGATGGGCTTCTATTTCGACGAGTCGTTCGGCACCTGGCAGGGCGTCGAGCGGGCCGGCGAGGCCGCGAAGGGCAAGCTGGCGAGCCTGACCGACCACTTCACCGATTTCATCGGTGCGACGCTGGCGATGCCCGACGCGCCGGGGGCGCGCTCGTTCGATCCGAGCAGCATCAAGGGGCTCGCGCTCGGCAGCCCGCTCGCCGGGGTGACGCTGATCGCGCCGCCGGAGGCGAGCTCGAGCGGCTCGGCGCACCTGAGCCACGCGATCGAGGTCCCGCCGGGGCGCAACAGGCTCCAGCCGGCGCTCGCCATTCGCTACGACAGCGAGCACCGCAACGGCTGGGTACGCGCGGACGTGGGTCGAGCACGACCTTGTGCAGCTCGATGGGCAGCTCATGTTCCAGGAGACGGTGATCGACGCGAACGGCAAGTCGCGTAACACCTACCGGGACGTGGGCGGGCGGATCGCGGCGGTGGAGGAGTGGAACACGATCGACGAGGTGGGGCAGCCGATCGTGACGCGGTACGAGCACAACCCGGTGGGCGAGCTGGTGCGGGTGACGGACGCGCGCAACAACGCGACCACGGCGACATACTTGGCAGCCGGCCAGGCGGAGATCGCTGCAGCCGGCGGGAGGGTTGTGGGCATGAAGATCGTGCCTCACAGCGGTCACTTCATGCCCAGTCTCGAGAGCCTTCAGATCGGCATTCAAGCCTTCCCAAGTACGGGATCGGCTTCTGGCGAGCGAGAACACTCATGAGAGTAGAGAACTGGCCGTACACGAACGAGCCGATGACCCCGGCATTCATAAGGCAGACGTATGGGGCGGCGTCGTTCCGCATTGCGGAGCACAAGTATCCACCCGGTACGACGTTTCCGGGCCGCACGCGCGCTGCCAAGTGGTTCGTGCTGGCCGGCGCATGCACAGTGAGGCGTGACGAGGAGGTCACGGTGAAAGCGGGTCAGGTCGCGGAGATCGACGCCGGGGACTACACAATGACGGTCGTGGGTGATACGGAGCTGCACCTTATGGAAGTCTGGGACCTTCGCCCGTTCATGAACTGAAATCCATGCTGCAGGGGGTGCGCCCCGAGCACTGCTTGCGCCGGTGAAGATGCAGCGGCACCACATCTGTCCGCAGAAGTTCTAGATGCGAGGACGTGGTGAGCGCGGAGGCCGGGGTGCTGGCGCTCGCGGGACGGCTGCACGGCAATGCGAACGGGCTGATCGGGGTCAAGGAGGGCGATCGGCTGTGGTTCCGGGTGAAGTCGGACGTGCCCGACGACCCGGCGCGCGTCGCATGGGCGCCGGCGGTGGAGTATCGGACGTACTGCCGCGCTGACCGGCAGAGCGGCGAGCGGCGCTGCGGGCCTGCGCAGTGCGCGATGCAGCCGAACGGTCGCGCCGGCTGCAAGCTGGACAGCGACACGGCCGAGGACGCGCCGCTGCCGGTGGCGCTGATCCAGCAGCAGCCGTACGTGGCGATGCCGGTGCAGCGGTGGACGCCGGGAGCGCGCCGCGCGCCCTGGATCGCGCCGGAGACGGGGGCGGTGCGGCTCGAGGGGTTGCTGTTCGTACCGGGGACGACGCCGGTGACGCTGCTGGTGCAGGGGGTGCATCGGCTGCTGTACAAGCAGCTGTACGTGGCGCCGAGCAGCGCCGGAACCGCGCTGCCCGTGGCGGTGGACCTGGAGGTCGAGGCCGGCGAGCCAATCTACGTCGCGCTCTTCCAGAAGGAAGCGGCCGGGAGCAGCGGGGCGCTGGGCGGCGCGAGGATCGATGGAGCGCCGGTGCCGGTCGCCCGGCTCGTGCCCGACACGGCGTCGGAGGCGCCGTTCGACGAGTCGCTCGGTGGGGCCGTGATGGTCGCGACGACCGAGCAGCGGTTCGCGTACGACGACCTCTATCAGCTGACCGAGGCGTCGGGGACCTACCAGGAGCGGGGAAACGAGCAGCAGTGGTACGCGCTGGACATCGCGTACCTATGAACGTCCTCGGGAACGTGAAGAAGAAGGGGCAGGAGGTCGCCTGGTACGTGCCGAGTGGCCCGGGACAGTGGCGGCTGGACTACCCGATCCGGGAGAGGACGTACCGGAACGAGTACCGCTACACCGGCCCGCGGCCGCACGCGGCGAACCAGGTGGACGAGCTCGTGGTGGCCGAGACGCAGCCGCGGCTGCGGGAGCTGTTCTATGACGCGAACGGCAACCACAAGGAGTGGAGATATCGAGCGACGATCACCGACGAGGAGCGCAGGTCCAGCCGCGGCCTCGTGCGGCAGGCCATCGAGACGCGGCAGATCGTCCGCCTGTCCCGGGAGACCGACGCGCCGCGCTTCACGCTCCTCGAGAGCCTCGAGGCGTCGGGCGCGTCCACCGGGCTCGTGGTGCCCCTCGCCCACGGCCGCGAGGTCTACGGCACCGTGTACGTGGAGTACGGGACCGACGGCGCCGGGGGCGAGGCGCTCCGCCTCGTCGCCGAGTTCGCCGATCTCGCGGGAGCTCAGGGAATGCGACCTCGCCGTGTACAATGGTGAGGGCTTCACCGGGCGGCAAGAGTCGTGCATCGCCCACATCTACTTCACGAACCGCGTGGGCTGGCGGAGCAGGGCGCTCGTCCTGAAGCCGCGGTGAACGTCACGGAACGCCCGTTTCGTGCCATGATGCGCCGACCATGCCCGTCCCGGATCGGCTGAAGTTCACGACCATCGCCCACGCGACGCACCGCTACCTCTCCCCGCTCTCGGCGGAGAAGGCCGCGCGGCTCGTCGACGGGCTCGCGCTCCGCGAAGGCGCGGAGGTGCTCGATATCGGCTGCGGTCGGGCCGGGTTTCTCCTCGACCTGGTCGAGCGCTCTCCGGCCTCCGGCCTCGGCGTCGATCTCAACGGGGCCTTCATCGCCGCTGCGCGCGCGGAGGCTTCGCGACGTGGCCTCGATACGCGCGTGCGTTTCGTGGACAGGGCGCTCGCCGACGTGGTGGGCGACGTGGCGCGCTTCGATGCCGTCGTCTGCATGGGATCGAGCCAGGCGGTGGGCACGTTCGCGGAGGCGCTCCGCTGGGCGTACGCGCGCCTCGTCCCCGGCGGCGTGGCGCTGTTCGCCGACGGTTTCTGGAGGCGACGGCCCGAGCCCGGCTACCTCGAAGCGCTCGGCGGGGCGACCGAGGACGAGATGACTACGCACGCCGGAAATGCACGCGTCGCGCGGGAGGTGGGCTTTCGTGTGCTGTCGACCGCGTGCGCGAGCGACGACGAGTGGGACGAGTACGAGGGCCGTTATTGCGCCGCCGTCGAGCGGCACGTCGAGGCGAACCCGACCGACCCGGATACGCCGGCGATGGCCGATCGCGTTCGCGCCTGGCATGACGCGTACCTCACGTGGGGCCGCGACACGCTGGGGTTCGGCTTCTATACGTTGCTGAAGCCCGCCGCGCGAGAGCCGTAGAACACCTGGGGAATCCCCTGCTGCCGCAGCGCGGAGATGTGGGACCCGCTCTCCGTTTCGATGATGACGGACAGCGTGTGTCGACCCATCTCGCGGCTGTCGCTTTGTCTTGTTTTCAAAACGTTGAGGCCGCTATCGTCTGGCATGCGATCCGTCTCACTGTTACGCCGCCTCGCCCCCGTCCTCCTCGTCGCGCCGCTCGTCGCGGCGCTCGGATGCACTGGCGCCGATGTCCCGCGAAGCCACGCAAAGGAGCACGGCATCGGGGCGGCCGCCGCCGCGCTCACGGCGCCGCGCTGGGACGTGGCGCCGCCGATGAACGTCGGCCGGAGCGGGCACACGGCGACACGCTTGTTCGACGGGAAGGTCCTCGTGGCCGGCGGAGCGAGCGCCACGGCGGAGGTGTACGACCCCGGCACGGATACATGGACGCTCGTCGCGCCGATGAGCACGCCGCACACGGGCCATACCGCGACGCTCCTTCCGGACGGCAGGGTCGTCGTGGCCGGCGGCATGACCGACGCCGTCGAGATCTACAACCCCACCACGGGCACGTGGACGCTCGCCGCGCCGCTCCTCACGCCGCGCGAGCGCCACACCGCGACGCTCCTGCCCGATGGCCGGATCCTCGTGGCCGCCGGCGAGTTCGAAGAGTGGGTGATGAGGTCGAGCGAGATCTTCGATCCCGTCACGAATACGTGGACCGCCGCGGGGTCGATGGCGCAGGTGCGCTCCTCCCACACGGCCACGCTCCTGCCGAGCGGCAAGGTCCTCGCGGTGGCCGGGGTGGACGCCTCCGGCGACCCCATCGGCAGCGCGGAGCTCTACGATCCGGCCACGGGCACGTGGACCGCCGCGGGCTCGATCCAGAATCGGGAAGGGCACACCGCGGCGCTCCTCGGGAATGGCAAGGTGCTCGTGGCCGGCGGCTACACCGATTACGGCGGTGAGGGGTTCTCCTCCACGAACCGCAGCGCGGCGCTCTACGATCCGGCGAGCAATACCTGGACGACCGCGACGCCGATGAACGTCACCCATCACAAGCACACGGCCACGCCGCTCGCCGATGGCCGGGTGCTTGTCGCCGGCGGCGGCGCGCTCACGGAGGTCTACGATCCGGCGAGCGGGAGGTGGTCGCTCGGCAAGTACCTGAACGCGGACCGGAGCGGCCACACCGCCACGGCGCTCGCGGACGGACGGGTGCTCTTGGCCGGCGGCGGGAGCACGAGCGTCGAGCGGCTGACCCTCGCGGCCCCGGGCGATTCTTGCCTCTTTGCGGGCGAATGCGCGAGCGGCTTCTGCGTCGACGGGGTCTGCTGCGATGCCGCGTGTGACGCGGGCTCGTGCGACGCGTGCGCGGTGAGCGCGGGCGCGTCGGCGAATGGCACCTGCACGCCGCTGAGCGGCGCCGTTTGCGGCAGCGCCGACGGCTGCACGGCGAACGGCGTCTGCCAGGCGGGCGCTTGCGTCGGGGAGTCGCCCGTCGGCTGTCAGCCCGCGTGGACGCCCGCCGGGAACATGCCCGTGCCGCGGCACGACGGCACGTGGGCCGAGCTCGCCGATGGCCGCGTGCTCGTGGCCGGCGGGTACGACAACGACTGGAACGATACGCTGTCCGCCAACCTCTACGATCCGGCGACGAACGCCTGGAGCGACGTCGCGCCGCTCTCGCAGGCGCGCCGCAAGGCCGCGTCGATCCGGGTCTCGACCGGCGAGATCCTCGTCGTGGGCGGTGATTCTCCGTCGACGGCCGAGGTCTACGATCCGGTGAGCACGACGTGGACGCTCACCGGCACGATGGTCGCGCACCACGATCCGAGCGTCGTTCTCGTGGGGCTCCCTGACGATCGTATCCTCGCCGTGGGCGGCGGGACGGCGGTCGCCGAGCTTTACGATCCGACGACGAGATCCTGGTCTGCGACGGGCTCGCTCGGCGCCTCGCGCTCGCGGCATTCGGCGGTCCTCTTGCACGACGGGAAGGTGCTGGTGAGCGGCGGCGCGGGCAATCCGGCGACGGCGGAGCTTTTCGATCCGGCCACGGGGACGTTCTCCCCGGCCGGGACGCTGACCTTCGCGCATTCCGGGCACAAGGCGACGAGGCTGCTCGACGGCGGCGTGCTCGTGGTGAGCGGCGACGGCGCCGATCGGTATGACCCGGCCACGAACACCTGGACGCCCACGCAGGCGTTGCTCATGCCGCCCGCCGATTTCACGGCGACGCTGCTCGGCGATGGTCGGGTGCTGGTCACGGGCGGACGGAACGTCCCGCACGCGCAGGTCTACGAGCCGGCGACGAATGACTGGACCGTGACCGGGCCCCTGGACGTCGCGCGCCGACGTCACACGGCCACGCTGCTCGGAAACGGAATGGTGCTCATCGCGGGCGGCAAGGAATGGACAGGAGGCAACGAGTGCACCCTCCGCAGCGCCGCTGTGTACAACCCCGTGACGAATGGCTGGTCGACGGTGCAGAACCTGAGCAGGCTACGCGACGCTCCGTGGTCCGTGCTGCTCGATGGCAATCGCGTCCTGGTCTTCGGGGGGTTGCGGGCAGGTTGTTCGTCCGGAGACGGCGACCCCGAGGCGCATGAAAGCGCGGAGATTTACGAGGGCGGCGTCACCCCGGAGGGCAGCGGCGGAAGCGGCGGCGCGGGCGGCTCCGGCGGAATGGGCGGGGCCGGCGGAATGGGCGGCGCGGGCGGAGGCGCTGGCGGAATGGGCGAGGCCGGCGGCGCGGGTGGCGCCGGCGGAATGGGCGGGGCCGGAGGCGCGGGTGGCGCCGGCGGAATGGGCGGCAGCGGCGGCGCCGGCGGAATGGGCGGGGCCGGCGGAATGGGCGGCGCGGGCGGCGGCACCGGCGGAATGGGCGGCGCGGGCGGCGGCACCGGCGGAATGGGCGGCGCGGGCGGCGGCACCGGCGGAATGGGCGGAAGCGGCGGCGGAATGGGCGGGGCCGGCGGAATGGGCGGCGCGGGCGGCGGCACCGGCGGAATGGCCGGTTCCGGCGGTCAGGGCGGTATGGGTGGCGTGAGCGGCACCGGCAGCACCGGCGGCGGCGAAGAGCCGGGCGGCGGCTGCAGCGCCGCAGGCGGATCCACGGAGAACAGCGGACGCGGCTTCGCGGCCCTCCTGGCCCTGGGCGTCCTCTTCGCGCGCCGCCGCGGGCGCTGAAACGCAGAAGGCCCCGCGATGGCCCGCAGCCGCGGAACATCGCGGGGCCCCGGTCGCCCGTGGGCCCCTCTCGCAGAGCCGGACGCGGGTGGCGGGGACATTTGAACATGAAGGCGGGGAGGCGGGAAGAAAATCATCAATGATCTTCCCGCCTTCCCGCCTTCATGTGACATCTCTCCGGGCCAATGCGCCCACCACCCGGACGCTCGGACGCTGCTCACCGTGCTCGGCCGCTCAACCCGCCGGGTCGGCCGCGTGGGCGCCGCTGGCCAGATCGTCGGTCTCGCCGGGCGCAAACCCCACGAGATCGGGCTCGGCCGAGAGCGCCACGCCGAACCGGTCGAGCACCCCGCGCCGCACGCGCCGCGCGAGATCGAGGAGCTCGGCCGCGGTGGCGCCGCCGCGGTTGACCAGCGCGAGCGTGTGGCGCGTCGAGATGCCCGCGGCGCCGTGGCGCGTCCCCTTCGCGAAGCCGGCGCGCTCGATGAGCCAGGCGGCCGACAGCTTCACCCGGCCGCCGCCCGCCGGATACCGCGGGATCGCCTCGCCGGGCGCGAGCACGCCCGCCGCCTCGATGCGCGCGAGCACGCCCGCCGCCGCGCCCGCATCGAGCGTCGGGTTCATGAAGAACGACCCCGCGCTCCGGCCGTTCTCGTCCCCCGGATCGAGCACCATCGACTTGCCGCGGCGGAGCGCGATCACCGCGCTGCGCACCTCGGCGAGCGGCGGCGCGGCCCCCGCCGCAGGCGCGGCGAGCGCCCGCTGGAGCTCGGGGTAGCGGACCGCCGCGGCGCCCCCGGGGCGCAGCGCGAACGTGACCGCCGTGATGACATACCGCCCGCGCCACGCGCGCTTGAACCGGCTGTCGCGGTACCCGAACCCGCAGTCCGCTCCGGAAAGGACGGCGGCCGCCCCCGTCGCGCGGTCGATCGCCCCCACCTCGGCGATCGTCTCGGCGACCTCCTGGCCGTAAGCGCCCACGTTCTGGATCGGCGTGGCGCCGACGTCCCCAGGGATCCCCGACAGACACTCGACCCCCGCCCAGCCCTCGGCGACCGCCCGCGCCACGAGGCCGTCCCAGCCCTCGCCCGCCCCCGCGCGCACGAGGAGGCTCGGGCCCCGCCCGCCTTCGCCGCCCTCCGCGCCCACGACCTCGACCCCGCGGACGCGGACGCGCAGCACCAGCGCGTCGACGCCGCGGTCGGCGACCAGCAGGTTCGAGCCACCGCCCAGCACGAACAGCGGCACGCCGCGGGCCTCGGCGAAGCGGAACGCCTCGACCACCGCGGCGCCGCCTTCGGCCTCGGCGAAGAAGCGCGCCGGGCCGCCCACGCCGAGCGTCGTGAGCGGGGCCAGCGGGACCGACTCGCGGACGTCGAGGCTCAGGGCTTCTTCTCCGGTCCCTGCGGCCGCGCCGCCGGCTTCTGCGCGCCGCTCGCCGGCGGCGCCGGCCGCGCCACCCGGATGCCCGCCATGAAGCCGCTGTCGACCGCCTGCACCCGCTCGACGAACGCCTTGTACTCGTCTGTCGACACCGTCCCCGTCGGCAAGCTCATCGCGAAATCCTCCTCGATCACCGCGCCGTAGCTGCCCTTGCGCGACGCCGCGAGGCCCGCGTGCTCGACCCGCACGCCCTCGGGCGCGCGCAGGACCGCGTAGCCCTCCGGCAGCTCGATCCGGCGGCGCACGTGGTACTGGAGCGCGGTCTCGATCGCGAGCGCGCTCTTGCGCGCCCCGCGCGAGGCGTACGTGGCGCCGAGCGTGCCCGTGAACGCGCGCGGGAACACGAGGTGCACCGGCTCCAGCCCCGGCAGCGTCCACGCCGCGGCGTCCTTGCCCTCCGGCCGCGCGAAGCCGTGGATCGTCACGGCGGCGCGGAGCGCGACCTCCCACGAGCCCTCGGTCGACGAGACCGTGACGTCCTCGACGTCGGCCCACGGGAGCCAGCCGAGCACGACGCCCCGGAGCATCTCGCGCCGCGCCGTGCCGACCACCGTCTCGAACGCCTCCGAGAGCGCCTGCGCCGCCCGGCCGTGCAGCAGAATCGTGAACGATCCCGAAGCGTTACCCTGCACGTTGACGGTGAGCCGCAGGTCGACCTCGTCGCCGGTCTCGCCGCTCGTCCCGGCCACCGTGACGAGCTCGCCGCCCGGCAGCATGGCGGCGCGGCCGCGCAGCTCGGGGCTGATGCGCCCGGGCGGGAGCGGCGGGCCCTCGACGTCGGCGTCGATCCACACGTCGCCGCCCGGCAGGCGCGCGATGACGAGCGGGTGGCGGAAGCGCCCGGCGTGCGGCGGGAACTCGGCCGACGAGCTGAACGGCTCGGTCTCGGCGATCGCGAGATCGGCGCGCACGCCGAGCTCGCGCAGGGCGCGGTAGACGACCCACGACCGGCTGCCCTGGCCGAGCTCGATCATCGTGCGCGCCGTCGTGCGCTGCGGGCCGCCGCCCATGAGCGCCGCGAAATCCGAGAGCTCGGCGCCGCCGGCGACCTTCACCGCCTTGCCCGCGGCCGCGACGACGCGCTCGAGCAGCGCGGGCGACGGCGCCCGCTCGGGGCCCGCCGCCTCGCGCGCCCACCGGGTCATGGTCGGGTCGCGGTCCGAGAGCGCGCGGAGGTTCTCGTCGATCGCCGCGGCCACGTGGCTCCAGGTCTGCGTCCCCAGGCTGACGCCGACGCCCATCTCCATGCGCGGCACGCCGTCCTCGATGCGCCGCGGCGGCTGGTCCTTGATGCGCCAGACGCTGACCTTGGAGGCGCCCTCGACGCGCTCCTCCGCGGCGCCGAGCAGCGGGTGCGACCAGACAGCGAGCGGGAGCGACGACGGGCGGCGGACCTCGATCGTCGCCTCGCGGACGCTGGTGCGCTCGGGGAGCAGATCCCACGTGTCGATGACGAGCTGGCCGCCGTCGCCCGGCAGCGCGTACCCCTCGGTGATCTGCTCGACGTAGTCGCCCTGCTCGAGCTGCGAGAGGTCGCTGTGCTCCTGCGCGGCGTTCGACGCGGCGTCGGGCGCGAGGATGCGGCCGTCGCGCTTGTGGATGCGGCGGCGCAGCAGCCGCGCCATGCCGCGGCCCTCGATGAGCGGGCCGTAGGCGACCGCGCCCTGGGCGACGTCCGTGGTGCCGGAGACGCGCCGGAGGTCGTACGTCACGTAGTGGACGAGCCCGTCGGGCGAGATCGTGAACCGCTCGACGTGGCGGAGCACCGCGGTCGCGGCGCCGGGCAGGAACGCCTTCGCCTGGTCCTCCAGCACGAGCTTGCGCCCCTCGACCTCGAGCGGCGGCGCCGGGTCCGGCGTGAGGCCGAGCGCGCGGGAGATGGGGCCGATCCCGGCGGCGGCGTCGCGCGCCGTCATGCGGTCGCGGGCGAGGCGGCCCCGCACCGCGCGGCCGTCGCCGCGGCCGGCGGCGAGGCCGAGCGCCTCCAGCATCACGCGCTCGCCCGGCGGCATGGCGTCGTACACGGCGAGCGCGCCGCGCAGATCGCCGCGGGCGACGCGCTCGCGCAGCTCGACCTCGCGCAGGGCGCCCGGCGCGCGGCGGAGCCGGCGCAGCCGCTGGATCTCGGCGAGGACCGCGGGGCGGTCGCTCGCGCCGAGGAGCGCGCCCAGGCACGCGTTGCTCGAGCGATCGAGCCCGCCGCCGCAGGCGGCCTTGACCGCGTCGACCCCGGCGCGGCCGTGGATGCGGTCGTCGACCGCGGCGAGCAACGCCGAGCCCGGCGCCGCCGCGGCGAGCCTCTCGTACGCGGCCTCGGCGACGTCGGTGACGCCGGCGCGGCGGGCGGTCACCGCGAGCTCCGCGAGGACCATCCGGTCGGCGTCTGCGACCCCGGGCGCGCTCGGGCCGGCCGGGCCGGGCGGGGCGACCTTCACCCCGAGCTCCCGGAGCGCGTCCATGGTGCCCTCGCCCTGGCCGCCGCGGCGCTCGGCGAGCTCCGCCCTGTAGAGGCGCGCCTCCCACGACGCGGGCCACGCGGCGAGCACGCGCTCGACGGCGGCGCGGGTGCGCTCGACGACCTTGGTCTCGGGCAGATCGCCCACGCGGCGGATGGCGCGCGCGTAGAGCAGATCGTGGCGCGGCGAGGGCGGCGCGGAGGCCGGCGACGAGCGAGGCGCGGAGGCCGGCGCGGAGGCCGACGAGGGCGCGCCGCCCTGGCGGAGGCGGCCGTCGCCGTCCGGGTCGAGGAGGTGCTCCGCCGCGCGCGCGTCGCCGAGCGCGAGCAGCGCCGCGGCCGCGACGTCGACGCCCGCGGGGCCGAGCCGATCGCCGGGGGCGCCGCCCGCCGCCGGGGCCGGGACGAGGCTCACCGCGGCGGGCCGCGCCGCGGTCGCGGACGCGGCGGCGCCGGGGCGCGGCGCGCGGGCGCGGAGCGGGAGGCCGTTCTCGCCCCACGCGCTGAGCTCGACGTCGCTGCCGTCGCCCTTCTGCGCCACGCGCACGACGACGCGCAGCGTCCCCGGCTGGGCCTCCACCGTCGCGAGGCGCGTGACCTGCGCGCCGCCCGCCGCGTAGTCGCGCTGGAGGGCGAGCACGCCGCCCACCTCGAGCACGGCGGCGGACGACGAGGCGAGCGCGAGGCTCACGCGCTGGGCGATCGGGTTGTGGAGGTCGACGACCACGGCGCGCGTGCCCTGGAGGGCGCTCACCGCGTCGACGGGGATCGCGCAGGCGTCGGCGCGGACCACGATCGGCGAGGTGGCCCTCGCGAACGGCGCGATCCCCGGGTAGGACCGCGCGAGCGGGGCGCCCGGCGCGGAGCTCACCGGCGAGGGGCGAGCGAGGCTCTGGAGCGGGGTCGGGTCGAGCGGGCCGACGAGGGCGGCCTCGCCCGCGCAGCCGCGGCGCGCGCTCCACGTCGCCGCCGCGGCCTCGTCGCCCACGTGGAGGGCGATGCGGTGGAGGGCGGCCGCGAGCGCGCCGCGCACGAACGGCATCTCCGGCGCGCCGCGGCCGGCGACGTCGGCGAACGCCCAGGCGCGCTGGAGGCGGCGGGTGACCTCGGGGAGCGCCTCGCGCGAGCGGAAGGCGATCGCCGAGGCGTCGGGGGCGGGGCCGCTCGCGGTGCCGGCGCCGAAGACGAGCGCGTCGAGCGACGCGATCACGGTGGCGAGCGCGCCCTCGTCGCTCGGCGCGTCGACGGCGCGCTCGATGGCGGCGAGGTACGGCGCCGCCGCGGCGGAGCTCGCGATCTCGGCCTCCAGCGCGGCGCCGAACGCGGCGGGGAGCGGCGCCTCGACGGCCGCAGGCGCCGCGGCCCCCCGCGGCGCGCACGCGGCCGGCGCGGCGCCGGCGAGCGCCAGGGCGAGCGCCAGGGCGGCCTGGCGCGCGACGGGGGCGCACCCGGCCTGGCGCGCGACGGGGGCGCACTCGGCCTGGCGCGCGACGGGGGCGCACCCGGCGCGGCGAGGGCTGCGAGGGCTCGTTGCGCGCTGGCCGACGTTCCTGGGGCTGCGGGGCTGGGTGGTCACGATCGGCGTCTCCCGGCGCCGCGCGCGGCGGTGCCTGTCCGCCGTTCCTTACGGGCCTGGGATCGCCGACGCAAACGCGAACTTCGGGGCGGCGGCGCGGTCCGCCCGACCCGCGAGGCCGGCCTCCTGCCCTCGGCTTCAGCCTGTGCCGCCCGCCGCGGGCCTCGGCGCGGCGCCTCCGGCCGGGTTGCGCGCCGGCGCGCCGGACGACGCCGCGTCGCTCGCCGAAAGGCGCTTCATGCAGAGCTTGAGGCCCGCGCGGAGGTTCCCCACGGTCGCGATGCCCGACAGGTCGAGCCCGAGGGAGACCATCGTCTGCGCCACGCTGGACCGGATGCCCGTGATGACCCCCTCGGCGCCCAGGAGCCGGATGGCGCGGACGAGCTCGATGAGATAACTCGCTGTCTTCGTGTCGACGAACTCGACCCCGGTGAGGTCCAGGATCGCGAAGCGGGCCTGCTTGTCCACGATGGCGGCCAGGAGGTCGTCCATCACATCGGCGGCCCTCTTGCTGTCGACGACGCCCACCATCGGGAGGGTCAGCACGCTGTCCCAGACCTCGATGATGGGCGTCGACAGGTCGCGGATCACGTTTTGCTGGCGCTCGATGATCTCGAGCCGCGACTTCAGCTCGTCTTCCCTGAGCTTCGCCTCCGTGCCGTCGAGCGTGAAGCTGACCGCGCCGTCGGGCTCCCCGCGGGCGTCGCGGACCGGGATGACCCACGTCTCCCAGGCCATCTCGAACGCCTCGACGTGGGTGCGGACGAGCTCGCCCCGGACCGCTCTTCGCATCGGCTCCATGTCCATCGGCGTGGGAGGCTCGTCGAACACGTTCATGCCGATGAACTGGCCCGGCTTCAGGCCGAGGGACTGGAGCATCTTGCCCTCGTGGAAGGTGCAGACGCCATCCCGATCCATCCGGGTCACGGCCGTGTCCACGGCGCCGAGGATGGCCCGGAGGATGACGTCGCTCTCCCTCAGCACCTCGACGGCCTTGACCTGCTCCGTGACATCCTGCCCGAAGCAGAGCAGCCGAATCGGCTCGCCGCCGTCGTCGACCACGGGCGCATGTCGCCACTCGCACACGATAATGCGCCCGTCCTTGCGGGCATGGGTGCAGCGCAGCGGGGCGCTCGCCTGCCCGAGCGAGCGCCGCCAGGCCTCGGCGTCCGGTGCGCTCAAGATCGTGTCCGTGAGGCGGCGGCCCACCGCTTCGTCAGCGGTAGTTCCAAAGAGGCGTTCTGCCTCGTCATTCCACGCGACGACCACGAGATCGTCGAGATTTCCCGCGCACTCGATCACCGCGAAAGGCGCGCTGCGGACAGCGCTCATGTAGCTCGTGGGGAGCCCAGGGGATCCGGGGGCAGTCGCTGTGCTCGTCATCGTTCGTCCTCAAGGTAACGTGGGCCGGCGGCCGGTGTCGAGGACGACCGACGAGCGACAAGCGAGGGAGGGAGAGGGCTGAGCCGAGCGCGTGAGGTGGAATTCAATCGCGCTGACGGGCCCCCGGGGATCAGGAGCCCTTCCGGGCACACATGGTGGTCGTCCGCCGTCCGCTCGACGCGGACCTCTGTGACAGCGCGGGCTGGGTCGAGCTGTCACAGAGGTCCGCAATTTCCCGAGCGTCCCTGCTCCACACGGCCGGGGGCGGTGGTCAGGCGACCCTGGGCGCTGGCGAGACGCAGCGGGCTCGACCGCGCTCTGCACGCGCGAAGCGCGACGCACGCGAAGAGGCGTGTACGATGGACTTCATGCAGAGAGAAGGGAAGATGTCATGAAAAAGGGAGCGCAGGAAGAGGCGAAGAAACGGCGAAGCGGCGGGACGCGTGCTCCGTCCACCAGCGAACACGATGACTCCGCCGCAGTGACGGCCTACCTGGCTGCGCTGGAGCACCCGCTCAAAGCCGTGGTCGTGGCGATTCGGAGCGCCATCCTCGGGGTCGACCCGGCGATCACCGAGGGGATCAAGTGGAATTCAGCGAGCTTCTATTGCCACGGATGGTTCGCCACGGCCAACGTCCGGGCCAAAGGCGCGGTCCAGGTCGTGCTGCACCACGGGGCCAACGTGCGTGCGGAATCCACCCTCAGCCAGTCGATCGACGATGCGGCGGGCCTGCTGAAGTGGTTGTCTGCTGACCGGGCGATCGTCACGTTCACCAGCCTCGATGACCTCGAGGCCAGGCGGGGCGCCTTCGTCGCGATCATCCGACAATGGGCAGCATACCAGGTGAAGCTCGCCAGCATGGCCTGATCGGGCGCTGCGCCTGAAGCAGGAGAACGACCGAAAGAGGCGGAAGCATTCGGGCTATTCATGGACATGGACAAGAGGGTCGGTGCTGACTTCGAGAAGGGGCTCGGCGCGATGAAGCAGAACGTGGAGTCGAAGGCCGCGCCGCCGAGCTGACCGTCGTCGGGGAGCCCTCCGCTCGATCAGCCGTCGTTCTGTACGATCGCCCATCCGAGCTCGGGGGCGAGCCTGGCCGCTGTCCGCCGCACCTGGGCCTCGATGCCCTGCTCGCCCGGGGCTCCGGCTCGCCCGCTCGCCCGAGCCGCACGCTTCCGGTGCTGACGAGGCCCCGCGGGCGCACGCGAGGTGCCCTCCCTCGCGCGCGCCGGACGCGCATCTGGACAGGGTGTCCTTATGGCGTCCAGGTGACGTGGGGGAAGAGGATCGTCCGGCCCGAAAGAGAGCTGAACCACCTCTTGCGATGTGCCGGCCAACCCGTCGACAGCACCGAAAAATCGACGCCAGCGTAGGGAATTCCCTTCCGATGGCGGTGCAGCAGCCGTGTGGGCGCTTGCAAGAAAGTGGACCGCGCCGCGCAGGTTCTGCTAGGGGGAGGACTTATGATCATCGCGCTCACCGGACAGAAAGGTGGGATCGGCAAGAGCACCACGGCCGTGAGCCTCGCCGTGGCCGCGCTGGCGAACGGCCGCCGCGTGCTGCTCGTCGACGCCGATCCCCAGGGGACCGTCCGCACGTGGGGCGACGTGGCCGCCGAGGCGGGGCACGAGATCCCGACCGTCATGGCCATGGGGGCCTCGATGCACAAGCCGGGGCAGCTGCCGGACGTCGCCGCCGCGTACGACCTCACCGTCATCGACTGTCCCCCGCGTCACGGCGAGATCGCGCGGTCGGCGCTGATGGTCGCCGACGTGGCCATCTACCCTTGCGGCCCCACGGCCGCGGACGCCTGGGCCCTCACCGCCGCGATCGAGGTGTTCCGCGAGGCCGCGGCGCTGCGGAGCGCGCTCAAGGGCTGCATCCTCATCACGCGCAAGCAGGGCCGCACGGCGCTCGGCAAATCGGCGCGCGCGGTGCTCGAGACCTCGGGCCTGCCGGTGCTCTCCACGGAGCTCGGCTATCGCATTGCCTACCAGGAGTCCCTCGCCTGCGGGCAAGGGGTGACGGGCTACGCGCCGCGCGACGCCGCGGCCAGAGAGATCACCCACCTTCTCGAAGAACTGGAGAAGCTTCATCATGGCGAAAAAGCAAGTCGCGGTCTCGCTAAGAAAGCCGCCGTCGCCTGAAAAGGCCGACGCGTTCGTCGCAGGCAGCACCGACGGCAAACCGGCCCACGACGCCCTGAAGTCGCGGCCCGCCGCAGACAAGCGAGCGCACGACGACGACAGGCCGGCCGAGGCGAAGCAGGAGCGAGCGCCGGAAGCGCAGCCGGCCGCCGAGCCGCCCGCGGCGCCACTGCAGGCGAGCGCGGCCGCCGAGCCCCAGGCGCTCGCCACCACCTCGGAGCCGCCGGCCGTCCCGGCGGTGCTCGTCGGGAACGACGGCCGCGCGCGGCGCGCGGTGACCGTCTACCTCCCCGATCCGCTCGCGGACCGGCTGCTGCTCCACTGCATCGAGCAGGACCGCGACGTGAGCAACCTGGTCGGCGAGGCGGTCGAGGTGCACCTCGACAGGCGCCTCGGGCCGGCGTCGGTCTCGGCATCCCCGGCCTCGGACGGCGCAGCCGCCGCGCGAGAGGCGGCGCCGCCGGGCCCGACGTACCGCGCCGAGCCGTACCGCGCGGAGCCGTACCGCGCGGCGGACACGAGCCCGAACGGGCGCGTCGGCCGCATAGTCCAGGTGGGGCGGGTGCTGATGACCCTGTGGCGACAGCGGCCCCGGGCGAGCTGACCCGAGCGCACGAGCGAGCGCGGCAAGACACAACCGCTCCCGAACGAACCCCGGCGCGAAACCTCGGCGCGACCGGAGCGCCCGGAGCGCCCGGACAGCGGCAGGAAAGCGAGCGGGGGAAGATCAAGGATCTTCCTGCCTTGGCGCGCTCCCTCCTCACCTGCGAGCCTCTCCGGGCCCAAACAGGCCATCACGCGTTCTGCCCTTCAATTCCCGGAGCGCAGGCCTTATCCAGCCTCCAAACAAGAGGCGACCACCAGGACGAGCGATGACCCAGCATGTTCGGGACGAGGGGACGGTCGCGCCTTTCATGAACCCGGCGGCCGAGAAGATCACCGGCTTCCTTCCGCTTCACCTGGCAGAAGCGTGATCCGAGCGACTCCTGAAGCCCGGCGCTGCCGCGTCCGGCGAGCGCCACTGGCAAGCTCGGCAGAGGTACGGAAGCTCCTTGCTGGAGTTGAACCGGGCGAAACGGCGGTCCAAGCTCGAGCGATGGAATATTTCGAGGAGCCCGCGCGGGTGCGGGCAGGTCGGAGCGCGCCCCGGCACACCGGCGGCCGCGAAACCTCCGCGGCCGCCGCCGTCTTGCCATGATAATTGCCGCGGCGGCCATCGCGCGGAGGTTGACGTTCACGCCCTCCTCGCCAAGGAGATCCAGGAGACAATGAACGTTGAAGAAAAGCTCCTCAACATCCTCCTCGTCGAGGATGACGAGGTCGATGTGATGAACGTCCGCCGGGCGTTCCAGCGCAACAACATCTCGAACCCCCTCTGGATCGCTGGCAACGGGGTCGAGGCCCTCGAGATCCTGCGCAGCGGCGTCATCCCGGTGGAGCGCCGGCTGATCCTGCTCGACCTGAACATGCCGAAGATGAACGGCATCGAGTTCCTGCGCGAGCTGCGGGCCGATCCGGATCTCGTGGCCACGTCGGTTGTCGTGCTGACCACCTCGAACGACGACCGTGACAAGGTGGGGGCCTTCAACCTCAACGTGGCCGGCTATCTCCTCAAGCCCGTCACGTTCCTCAGCTTCGTCGAGCTCATGGCAGCGCTCAACAAGTACTGGAGACTCGTGGAGCTACCTTAGCGAAACTCGCCGGCTTTCTGGCCGCCTTCACGGTGGGGCGGAGAGGCGGCGAGGCGCGCAGATCGCGATGTGGCCTGGCGGAGGCCGGCCACGCGCCGAGCTCTCCGTGCAGATCGCGATGTGACCGGACGGCGGCCGGCTACTTGCTGCGCTTGACGACGCCGAGGGCCCGCTGCGCCGCCTTGACGGCCGCCTGCGCCTCCTTGCCGTCCACCGCGGCGAGCGCCGCCATGATCGCGGTCGCGACCTCGCGCCGGCTGTGCGGGTGCACGTCGGCGAGCTTCAGGTAGAGCTGCGCCTTCTCGGCGAGATCGTCGCCGCCGCGCCGCGCCTCGATCCGCTCGAGCAGGCAGCCCGCCACCGCGGCGTCGTCCATCTTCTTCAGCGCGTCGAGCGCCGCCGCCCGCTTCGCGAGCTCCGGCCGCGCCTCGATGAGATCCACGAGCGGCGCGAGCGCCACGGGGCCGAACGCGCGGATCGCGTCCGCCACGATGCCGGGCTTGTACCCCTCGGCGTAGGCCGACAGGAGCTCGCTCAGCCCGCGGACGTCGCCCAGGTAGCCGAGCGCGTACGCGGCGATCTTCGCCTCCCGCTCGTCCTTGCCGCGGCCCGCCAGCATCCGCACGAAGGTCTCGACCATCTCGACGTCGCCGAGCTGGGCGAGCGCGTAGGCGGCCTCCTCGCGCACGTCGCGGGAGGCGTCCGCGTAGAAGGCGCGGCGGAGCGCCGGGAGCGCGGCGAGGTCGCCCAGCTCGGCGAGCGCCTTGAGCGCCTCGCCCCGCTCCTCCTTTGTCGGCGCCGCGCCGAGCGTCTTCGCGAGCTCCTGCACCCGATCCATCCGCGCGGCGCGGCGCGCGCGCACCGCGGCGCCGCCCGACCCGGCCGACGGCTCCGCGTCGATCGCGTCCAGCGCGTCGCGGGCGAGCGCCCGCAGGCCGGCGTCCTTGGCGTGCTCCGCGACCTTGCCGAGCATCGCCGCCGCCTCGCCGCGGGCCGGGCCGCCGTGCTGGACGACCGCCTGCAGCACCCGCACCGCGGTCAGCTTCGCCACGCGGCCCGCCTTCACCGTGAGCGCCTTCTCGGCGGCGGCGATCGCCTCGGCCCCGAGCGGCGCGAACGTCCTCGCGATCGTCGGCGTCGCGGTGCCGTCGGCCCAGATCGGGAAGATGCTCTGCACGAGCTCGCTCGCCGGCAGCGACGCGTAGTAGCGCGCGTGGTGGACCGCGGCGACGTAGCGGCTCATCGCGCCCGCGGCCCGGCGCCGCGCCACCTCGTCCGGGGGGTGCGTCTCGTCGGGCCGCGCCACGACGACGCTCTCGTAGGTCGGCACGCGCTCGATCGCCTTGCCCTCGCCGGCGCGATCGATGTGGGTCGCGCCGGCGAGGCGCACGAGCGCCATCTCGAGCACCTGGTAGAGCTTGATGAAGTCGTCGAGCCGGTCGGCCGGCTCGGGCTTCTGCGGCAGGCTCTGGAGCAGCGCGGCCTGCTTCTCGAGGCGGAGGTCGCGGAGCCGCTCGGCGAGCGGGTCCGTCACGCGCGCGCTGAGCCCGGTCAGGCCGGTGGCGAGCGCCTCGGCGAGCTCCTCGCGGACCTCGCCGAGCGCGATGGCCGCGGGCGAGGCGCCCGCCTCGCGGGCGGCGGCGTTCCACGCGGAGCCCTCCAGCGGCCCGGTCCGCGCCGCGGCCCCCTGCTCGATGACCGGGAGCAGCGAGAGGCCGAGCGGGCCCTCGACGATCGCGGCGAGCGGCCACAGGACGGGCAGGGCGGCGTCGATCCCGACGTCGCCGAGCAGCGCGCGGAGCCGGGCGTCGCGGAGCGAGCCGGCGAGCCGCTCCTCGAGCGCCGGATCGTCGGGCAGGTGGAGCGCCTCCCCCTTGTCGTCGACCGCCGAGAGCCGCGCGCCGCGCGCGAAGAGCGTGTCGGTGAGCACGGCGACGGGCACGAGGTCGGGCGCGAAGACGTCCTTGCGGTGCTCCTGGAGGGCCGCGAGCGCCGCGCCGACGTCGGGCAGCGCCCGCGCGAGGACGGCCTCGAGGGCGCCTGTGTCGAGCGGGCGCTTGTCGCCGAGATCGGTGAAGTCGAGGCGGAGCGGCGGGTAGCCGGGGTAGGTCGTCGCGCGCGGCCCGGCGAGCACCTCGCCGGCGAAGCTCCGCTTCGGCTCGGTTCGCTTCGCCATGAAGGCGGGGAGGATCTGCTTTTCGCTGAAGTGCCGGCCGGACTCGAGGTCGATGAATCGGCTCTCCCGGATGACGAAATCGTCGCTCGTTGTCCGCGTCGAGAAGGCGTACTCGACGAGCGTGAGCCCGTCCGCGGGCATCCGGTCGGACGCCTTCCACGTCTTGCCGACGAGCTCCTCGACGTGGCGGTCGTCGAGCGGCTCGCCCGCGAGGTGCTTCTCGAGCTTGCGGGCGGTGAGCAGGAGGTCGGCCATCAGGTTCGCGTAGGCGACCGCCGGGAGCGCGTGGCGGCGAGCGCCCGCGGCCTGTCGAGCGCCCGCGGCCTGTCCGGCGCCTGCGGCCTGTCCGCGAAGCAGCGCGGCGAGGTCGAGCGTCCGGGCCGAGAGCCGCCGGAGGCGGTTCTCCCGGAGGCCCTCGGCGAGCTTCTCCATCTGCTCGATGCGGTCGGCCCCGATCGTCGCGACGCCGGCCACGCCGAGCTCGCGCACGAGCGTGCTGACCTGCTCGACGCCCGACTTCATCAGGGCCTGCGCGTTCGCGGCCCCCTTCTTCACGCTCTTGCGCGCTCTCTCCCCGCCCGGGGCGCCGGGGGGCGCCGCGTCGCTCACGACGAACGACTCGGGCGCGCGCGCCCAGGCGACGAGCAGCGCCGCCGCGTGCTTGCAGAACGCGGTGCTGAAGGCCCGCGCCGGGCAGGTGCAGCGCCCCTTGAACGCGGGCGCCGGCGCGTCGCTGTAGACGAGCGTCACCTTGTAGGGCGAGGCCCCCGAGCCCCTGGCGTCGCAGAATAGCTTGTTCTCGTGGCGCGCCAGGTTCAGGAGCTGCCCGCCGTCGTAGAGCAGCGTGCCCTTCTTGAGCTCCCCCGCGTCCTGGATGAACGCCCGGAGCTCGGCGGCCCCGATGCGTTGCACCTCGCCCGGCGCCGCGCTCACGGGGCCTCCGCGGGCGAGCGCGCCGGGCAGAGCGCCAGGTGGATCTCATCGTCCGGGAGCAAGGGAGCGGCGGCCGACATCGGCCTGGAAGCCTATCATGGGCAGCGGCGCGGGGGCTCCTGGCCCTCGCTGCCGCTCGAGAGCGCGGTTCTCGGGATCAGGTCATCTGGCCACGGCGTCCTCAGGCCATCAGGTCAGCTCGCGGCGCTGGCCGCCTGCGCCTCGCCGAGGCGCGGGTAGTCGACGTAGCCGCGCGGGCCGTCGGAGTAGAAGGTCGCGACGTCGGGCGCGTTGAGCGGCGCCCGGCGCGACAGGCGCTCGGGCAGATCGGGGTTGGCCAGGAACGGCACGCCGAAGGAGACGAGGTCCGCCACGCCGGAGCGCAGCGCTTGCTCGGCGGCCTCCCGCGTGTAGCCGCCGTTCACGACGAGGGCGCCGCGGAACCGCTCGCGCAGGAGGGGCGTCACCCGCCCCGGGGCGTCCGGCGGCTCGCCGGAGGTCGGCTCCACGACGTGCAGATAGACGAGCTTGCGCGCGGAGAGCTCGGCGGCGACGTGGCCGAAGAGCGCCTTCGGATCGGAGTCGCTCATGTCGTTGTAGTCGCCCGTCGGCGAGACCCGCACGCCGACCCGGTCCGCGCCGAACACGCCGGTCACGGCGTCGGTGACCTCGAGCAGGAACCGCGCCCGGTTCTGGATCGAGCCGCCGTACCGGTCGGTCCTCCGGTTCACGCCGTCGCGGAGGAACTGATCGATGATGTAGCCGTTCGCCGCGTGGAGCTCGACCCCATCGAAGCCGGCGGCCTTGGCCTGGCGCGCCCCGTGCTCGAACTGCGCGACGACGCCGGGGACCTCGTCCGTCTCCAGGGCGCGCGGGGTGCTGTACGGCTGCGGGCCCTCGGCCGTGTGCGCATGGCCCTTGCGGATGGCGATGGCCGAGGACGACACCGGCGCTTGCCGGTTCGGCTGGAACGAGACATGGGACGACCGCCCGACGTGCCAGAGCTGCGCGACGATGCGCCCCCCAGCCCGGTGGACCGCGTCCGTCACGAGCCGCCACCCCTCGACCTGCGCGTCGGTGTGGATGCCCGGCGTGCGGAGATATCCGATGCCCTGCGGGCTGACCTGCGTGGCCTCGGTGACGATGAGGCCTGCCGAGGCCCGCTGCTCGTAATACCGCGCGTGGAGCTCGGTCGGCACGTGGCCGTCCGCGCGGCAGCGCGTCATCGGCGCCATCACGAGGCGGTTCGGCAGCGACAGGGGACCGAGCGCGAAGGGGCTGAACAGCAGGTCAGAGGCGGTGGTCACGATCGATGCTCCTTGCAAAGAAGATGTAGCTTCCGAAAGGGAAGTAGCATCCGTTCGGCGAGCATCATGAATCCATACTACCTCGTGTCAAGGGGCTTCCTTTTTGGTAGTGAAGCGGTCATGCTGTGGCAAGGGTCGTGGAATGAAGCACTCTTGCCAGCACCTCTGCGACAGGTTCCAGGCGGCGATGGCCGTGCTCGCCAAGCCCTGGAACGGCCTCATCATCGCGACGCTCGAGGAGGGCGCGCTCCGCTTCGGCGAGATCGGCGAGCGGCTCGACGCGATCAGCGATCGGATGCTCTCCAGCCGGCTGAAGGAGCTCGAGGCGCTCGGCCTCGTGGTGCGGCGCGTGCTGCCGGGCCCGCCCGTCCGCGTGGAGTACGAGCTGACCGACGCCGGGCGGGGGTTCGGCGATGTGGCGCAGGCGATCTCGCGGTGGGGGGAGCTGCTCGAGGAGAGCGCAGCGCGCGGCGGCGGGGCGAAGCGCGCGCGGCCGCGGGCCGCGCCGGTACGCAAGGACGCGTGACCGATGTCACGGAGGAGTCCGCCAGATCCAGTGCTCCGCTCAGGGAGAGCCTGATGTCGAGCGCTCGTGTGGCGCGGTCGCGCGATGAATGCCTCTGTCGAGCGCCAGGAAGGCCTTGCCGATCGGGGCAAATGGTGATGTGATCCGAGGGCTTCGCACGATCGGAACCCGCCGATGACGCGGGGCGTCAACGCGGTGGCGTCCTCTGGGCGCCGCGGGGGATCGTCGTATGGCCCTGCAGCACCAGCGCCGACCCGCGGGGATGAGGCTAGCGCACCAGGTCTGGTTGTCGCTCGTCGTCCCTATCGCGATGGCGATCCTGCTGTATGGCGTGTTCGCCTCGGCGCACCGCAAACAGGTCCTGCGGGACGAGGCCACGGCGGAGCTCCGCAACTACGCCACCCTGCTCCAGGCGTTCGTCGAGAGCGCGCTGCAGCGCAAGGACATCGCGCTCGTCCGGCGGCGCGCCGAGCACTTCGCGAGCGCCGAGCGCATCCTGGGCGTCGCCGCGTTCACAAGGGAAGGCGAGGCGGTCTTCATCACGGAGGGGGTCAAGCGGGAGGCGGAGCGCCTCGAGGCGTTCGCCTATCGGTCGTTCCGCGAGGGCGGAGACATCGAGGAGCCTGCCCGTCTGGTCGGACAATCGGTGCTGATCCGCACCGTCTCCATCCAGCCGAGCAACGCCAATCCGCCCCTGGTCGCGGTCCTGGTGCGCGACCGCCACTACATCGAGGTGCTGGAGGACACGTTGAATCAGGGCCTGGCGGCGACTGGCGTCGTGCTGCTGCTGATCAGCGCGATCGTGGCCGGGCTCGTGGGGCGCTTCACCGTCGCGCTCCCGGCGAGGGCCATCCTCTCCGGGGCCGAGCGCGTGGCCAGCGGGGATCTCGACGCGGCCGTGCCCGAGAAGGGCGCGGAGGAGCTGTCGCGCCTGGCCCATGCCTTCAACACGATGACGTGGTCGCTGCGGGAAGCCCGGGAGCGCGCCGAGCGGGAGGAGGCGGCGCGGGTGAACGTGGAGCGCAGGTTGCAGCAGGCGCAGGCGCTCGCCGCCGCGGGGCAGGTGGCGACGTCGCTCGGCCACGAGATCGGGTCGCCGCTGAACGTGATCCAGGGCCGCGCGCGCCGCGCGGCCGACCTGCCCGGGTGCCCGGAGCACCTGCGCGCCGAGCTGGAGACGATCGCGCGGCAGTCCGAGCGGATAACGCGCGTCGTCTCCCGCCTCGTCTCCCTCGCTCGGCCGTCGCGGTCGCAGCAGGAGGACAGCGATCTCCGGCGCGTGATCGACGACGTTGTCGCCTTCCTGGGCCCGGAGTGCAGGAAGCGCGACGTCGAGACGAGCGTCCTGTGCCCGCGCGACCGCGGCGCGTGGGCGCGCGTCGCCCTCGACTCCGATCGCCTGTTTCAGGTGGTGTTCAATCTATGCCTGAACGCCATCGAGGCTCAGGACGGCGGAGGCGAGCTCGTGGTGCGCGTGCTCCACGAGTGCGAGGGCCCGGCGGGGTCTCGCGCCGTGTGCTTCGAGGTCGAGGACGCGGGGCCCGGGGTCCGCGCGGAGGACGCGGCCCAGATCTTCGAGCCGTTCTTCACGACGAAGGCGACCCGCGGCGGGAGCGGCCTTGGCCTCGCCATCGTCCACGGCATCGTCGAGGAGGCGGGCGGATCCGTCGAGGTCGCCTCCTCGTCGACCGGCGGGGCGCTCTTCCGGGTCATCCTGCCCACGATACCCTCCGGCTCGCCGGAGAGCAGGAAGGCGAGCGCAGAGGCGAGCTCGGCAGTGGACATGAAGACGAGCTCAGCAATGGACATGAAGACGAGCCCAGCAGTGGGGTTGAAGGCGAACCCCGAGATGAATCTGGTGGCGAGCACAGGGGGCATAGAGGAAGGACAGAAAGGATGAGTTCGAGCTCACCGAACGTGTTGATTGTCGAGGACGACGATGACCTTGGCCGGTTCGTCGTTGACATCGCAACGGACCACGGTTATCAGGCGACGCACGTCGCCGATGCTCTGTCGGGCCTCCGACTGCTCCCGTCCGGCAAATTCGAGCTGCTGATCACGGATATCCGCATGCCGGGCATGGACGGCATCGAGCTGATCGCGCGAGCCAAGGAGCACGACCCGTCCCTGGCGATCATCGCCATCACCGCGTTCGGCTCCGTGGAAACGGGGATGCGCGCCCTCCGCGTCGGCGCCTCCGATTACCTCTCGAAGCCTTTCCGTTCCGATGAGCTAAGCTCTCGCATGCGGCGCGCGCTCGAGCGCCGCGCTCGCGACATCGAGCACGCTCGTCTCCAGCGACAGGTCGAAGAAGTTCTGCGCCGCGGCAAATCGTGAGAGCGCGGCGCACAAAGGCCTCGTGACGCCGCCCTTCCCCGGCCTCGTCGAGGCCCGAACAGCCCAGGCGGGATCGAGATTTCCAGGCGCGCACTCGTCCTCAGGAAGGTATTCATGCAACCGAACAACATCGCCGCGAGCTCGAAGGACAAGAGCGGGAGCGGCGCGAGCAAGAAGAAGCCGCCGTCCCGCAAGGGCGGCGCCGTCGGGACCCACCTGGATGTGCGGGAGATGCAGCTCCAGGCGATCCTGGAGGTGCTCAAGGCGGTGAAGGCGGGCAACTTCTCCGCGCGCGTCGGCATCGGCGAGGTGCCGGGGACGATCGGTCAGATCGCCGACGAGGTGAACGACGTCGTCCAGCAGCTGCAGACCGTCGGCTCGGAGATCACGCGCGTGGCGCGCGAGGTGGGCACCGAGGGCAAGCTCGGTGCGCAGGCCGAGGTGCAGGGCGTCAGCGGCACGTGGAAGGACCTCACCGACAACGTGAACGTCCTCGCTGGCAACCTGACCAACCAGGTGCGCAACATCGCGGTCGTGACGACGGCGGTCGCGAACGGCGACCTGTCGAAGCAGATCACGGTCGAGGCGAAGGGGGAGATCCTCGAGCTGAAGAACACCATCAACAAGATGGTGGAGCAGCTGCGCGCGTTCGCGTCGGAGGTGACGCGCGTGGCGCGCGAGGTGGGCACCGAGGGCAAGCTCGGTGCGCAGGCCGAGGTGCGGGGCGTCAGCGGCACGTGGAAGGACCTCACCGACAACGTGAACGTCCTCGCGGGCAACCTGACCAACCAGGTGCGCAACATCGCGGTCGTGACGACGGCGGTCGCGAACGGCGACCTGTCGAAGCAGATCACGGTCGAGGCGAAGGGGGAGATCCTCGAGCTGAAGAACACCATCAACAAGATGGTGGAGCAGCTGCGCGCGTTCGCGTCGGAGGTGACGCGCGTGGCGCGCGAGGTGGGCACCGAGGGCAAGCTCGGTGCGCAGGCCGAGGTGCGGGGCGTCAGCGGGACGTGGAAGGACCTCACCGACAACGTGAACGTCCTCGCGGGCAACCTGACCAACCAGGTGCGCAACATCGCGGTCGTGACGACGGCGGTCGCGAACGGCGACCTGTCGAAGCAGATCACGGTCGAGGCGAAGGGGGAGATCCTCGAGCTGAAGAACACCATCAACAAGATGGTGGAGCAGCTGCGGACGTTCGCCGCGGAGGTGACGCGCGTCGCGCGCGAGGTCGGCACGGACGGCAAGCTCGGCGGTCAGGCGCAGGTGCCCGGCGTCGCCGGCACGTGGAAGGACCTCACCGACAACGTGAACCAGCTCGCCGGCAACCTGACCAACCAGGTGCGCAACATCGCCCTGGTGACGACGGCCGTCGCCAAGGGCGATCTCTCGCAGAAGATCACCGCCGAGGCGCGGGGCGAGATCCTCGAGCTGAAGGACACCATCAACAAGATGGTGGAGCAGCTGCGCGCGTTCGCGTCGGAGGTGACGCGCGTGGCGCGCGAGGTGGGCACCGAGGGCAAGCTCGGGGCGCAGGCCGAGGTGCGGGGCGTCAGCGGCACGTGGAAGGACCTCACCGACAACGTGAACGTCCTCGCGGGCAACCTGACCAACCAGGTGCGCAACATCGCCCTCGTCACGAAGGCGGTCGCGAGCGGCGACCTGTCCCAGAAGATCGCGGTCGAGGCGAAGGGGGAGATCCTCGAGCTGAAGGACACCATCAACAAGATGGTCGATCAGCTGCGCGCGTTCGCCGCGGAGGTGACGCGCGTCGCGCGCGAGGTCGGCACGGACGGCAAGCTCGGCGGTCAGGCGCAGGTGCCCGGCGTCGCCGGCACGTGGAAGGACCTCACCGACAACGTGAACCAGCTCGCCGGCAACCTGACGAACCAGGTGCGCAACATCGCCCTCGTCACGAAGGCGGTCGCGAGCGGCGACCTGTCCCAGAAGATCACGGTCGAGGCGAAGGGGGAGATCCTCGAGCTGAAGGACACCATCAACAAGATGGTCGATCAGCTGCGCGCGTTCGCCGCGGAGGTGACGCGCGTGGCGCGCGAGGTGGGCACCGAGGGCAAGCTCGGCGGCCAGGCGCAGGTGCCCGGGGTGTCCGGGACCTGGAAGGACCTGACCGAGAACGTCAACGTCATGGCCTCGAACCTCACCTCGCAGGTGCGCGGCATCGCCAAGGTCGTGACCGCGGTCGCGAACGGCGACCTGCGCCAGAAGCTCGCCCTGGAGGCCAAGGGCGAGATCGCGTCGCTGGCCGACACCGTCAACGACATGACCTACACGCTGCGCGTCTTCGCCGAGCAGGTGACGACGGTCGCGCGCGAGGTCGGCATCGAGGGCAAGCTCGGCGGCCAGGCCAAGGTGCCCGGCGCGGCCGGCACGTGGAGGGACCTCACCGACAACGTGAACCAGCTCGCCGGCAACCTCTCCACGCAGGTGCGCGCCATCGCCGAGGTCGCGACCGCCGTGACCAAGGGCGACCTGACGCGGGCGATCTCCGTCGAGGCGCAGGGCGAGGTCCTTCAGCTGAAGGACAACATCAACCAGATGATCTCGAACCTGCGAGACACGACGCGCGCCAACCAGGAGCAGGACTGGCTGAAGACGAACCTGGCGCGCTTCTCCGGGATGATGGCCGGGCAGCGGACGATCGAGGCGCTCTCCCGCCTCATCATGTCCGAGGTCACCCCGCTCGTCTCGGCGCAGCACGGGGCCTTCTACGTGCTGGAGTCCGAGGACAAGAACCCGACGCTGAAGCTCACGTCGAGCTACGCATTCCAGAAGCGCAAGGGCATCTCCAACCGGTTCGCGCTGGGCGAGGGGCTCGTCGGGCAGTGCGGCCTCGAGAAGAAGAGCATCGTCGTCACGGATCTGCCGGACGACTACATCCGGGTGAGCTCGGGCCTCGGCGACGCGCCGCCGCGCAACATCTGCGTCCTGCCGGTGCTCTTCGAGGGCGGCCTCAAGGCGGTCATCGAGCTGGCGAGCTTCCAGAACTTCACGCCCATCCACCTCACGTTCCTCGAGCAGCTCACGCAGTCGATCGGCGTCGTGTTCAACATGATCGGCGCCAGCATGAGGACGGAGGAGCTGCTCCAGGAGCTCCAGCGGTCCAACACCGAGCTCGGCTCGCGCTCGCAGGAGCTGGAGGAGAAGGCGTCTGAGCTCGAGATCAAGAACCGCGAGATCGCGCGCGCCAGCGCCTCCCTGGAGGAGAAGGCCAGGGAGCTGTCGCGCACCTCGAAGTACAAGTCCGAGTTCCTCGCGAACATGTCGCACGAGCTGCGCACGCCGCTCAACAGCCTGCTCATCCTCGCCAGGATCCTCGCGGACAACGAGGAGCACACGCTCACGCCGAAGCAGGTCGAATACGCGAAGACGATCGCCGCCGCGGGGCAGGACCTCCTCCAGCTCATCAACGAGATCCTCGATCTGTCGAAGATCGAGGCCGGCAAGATCGACGTGAAGACCCAGCGGGTGTCGCTGTCCGAGCTCGCGGAGTACGTCGAGCGGAGCTTCCGGCAGATCGCGGAGCAGAAGGAGCTCGAGTTCTGGGTCCGGGTCGCCACCGGCGTGCCCTCGACGATCATGACCGACCTGCAGCGGCTCCAGCAGATCCTGAAGAACCTCCTGTCGAACGCCTTCAAGTTCACGTCGTCCGGGCGGATCTCGCTCGAGATCGAGCTGGCCAGCCGGGGGCTCACGTTCAAGCGGGAGACGCTCATCAAGGCGAAGACCGTCCTGGCGTTCGCCGTCACCGACACGGGCATCGGCATCCCGACGGAGAAGCAGACGCTCATCTTCGACGCGTTCCAGCAGGCCGACGCCTCCACCAGCCGCACCTACGGCGGCACGGGCCTCGGCCTGACGATCAGCCGCGAGCTGGCCAGCCTGCTCGGCGGCGAGATCTCGCTGAACAGCACGCCCGGGCTCGGCAGCAAATTCACCCTCTACCTGCCGGCGGAGCGGCCGGAGCAGAAGGTCATGAAGCCGGCGCGCCCCGAGCTGCCCGAGCCGATCCCGCCGCTGCTCACGAACGGCTCCTCCTCGGTCGCGCTCACGGGGCGGAGCGTGCTCGTCATCGACGATGACGCGCGCAACGTCTTCGCCATCACGAGCCTGCTCGAGAGGCGCGGGGCGCAGGTGCTCCTGGCCGAGAACGCGCGGCACGGCATCGAGCTCCTGCGCGAGGCCGAAGCGAGCATCGATATCGTGCTCATGGACATCATGATGCCCGAGCTCGACGGTTACGAGGCGACGCGCGAGATCCGGAGCGATCCCCGCTTCAACGAGCTGCCGATCATCGCGGTGACGGCCAAGGCGATGCCGGAGGACAGGCAGAAGTGCCTGGACGCCGGCCTGAACGACTTCGTGGCCAAGCCCGTGGACGAGGGGCGGCTGATGTCGGTCATGCTGCACTGGCTGCAGCCGGATTGAGCCACGGAGCCGCACGGTGTCCTCCGCGCCAGAGACGACAAGCATCCTCCTCGTCGACGACCAGCCCGAGAACCTGGCGGCGCTCAAGGCGATCCTTGTCGACGAGAGCTACCGCCTCGTGACCGCCGCGAGCGGGAAGGACGCGCTCCTCAGGATCCTGTCCGAGGACTTCGCGGTCCTCCTGCTCGACGTGCGGCTGCCCGACATCGACGGCTTCGAGGTGGCCTCGCTGGTGAAGCAGCGGGAGCGGTCGCGCCACACGCCGATCATCTTCCTGACCGCGGCGACGGACGACCTCTCGGCCATCTACAAGGCGTACGCGGTCGGCGGCGTCGACTACCTGCTGAAGCCGCTCGAGCCGGAGGTCGTCCAGGCGAAGGTCGCCGTCTTCGTCGAGCTCCACCGGCGCGGCGAGCAGATCAAGGAGCAGGCGGAGCTCCTGCGCAAGGCGGAGCAGCGGCGGCGCGACGCCGAGGTCGAGGACCTCCGGCGCGCCGCCCAGGCGAGGTACCAGAACCTGGCCGACGCCATCCCGCAGTGCGTCTTCACGGCGAAGCTCGACGGCGGCGTCGACTACGTGAGCTCGCGCTGGCTGGAGTACACGGGGCTCGCGTTCGAGGCGCTCCGCGGCTGGGGCTGGCAGGCCGCTGTGCACCCGAACGACCTGAACCAGTTCGTCAGCAAGTGGCGGCGCTGCGTCGAGTCCGGCGAGCCCCTCCAGGGCGAGTGTCGCCTCAGGTCCCGTCAGGGGGTCTACCGGTGGCACCTTTGCCACGCGGTCCCGGAGCGGGATGTCTGGAAGCGCGTGGTCGGCTGGCTCGGCAGCTTCACCGACATCGACGACAGCAAGCGCCACGAGCAGGAGCGCATTCACCTCCTGACGCGCGAGCGGGCGGCCCGCGCGGAGGCCGAGTCCGCGGTGCGCCGCTCGGAGCTGCTCGCCGAGGCGTCGAGCTCGTTCTCGGCGTCGCTCGACGAGGACAGCGTCGCGACGGCCCTTGTGCGCCTCGCGTCGGAGCGCATCTGCACCTGGTGCGTGCTCGACCTGCGCAGGGAGGGCGGCGCGCGCAGGCTCGCCGCCGCGCACCGGGGCCGCGAGGCGGCGCGGTTCGCGGGGCGGTTCGCCCCGCGGGAGCTCCCCCTGACCGAGCAGGGCGTGGGCGCGGTGCTGACGAGCGGCCGCCCCGATCTGCGCGTCGAGTGCGCCCCGCGCGACGTCGCCAGGGCGCTCGACATCGACGATCCGGCCGTGATCCAGGAGATCGGGGCCATGAGCTACCTGTGCGTGCCGCTCGTCACGCGCGGCAACGTGCTCGGCGCGCTCAGCATGGTCTGGGTGGAGCCGGGGGAGCGCTTCGAGCCCCCCGATTTCGCGGTCGCCCTCGACGTCGCCCAGCGCGCGGCGCTCTGCCTCGAGAACGCCCGCCTGCTGCGGCTCACGCGCGAGGCCGTGCAGATCCGCGAGGATTTCGTGGCGGTCGCCTCGCACGAGCTCAGGACGCCGCTCAGCGCGCTCATCTTGCAGGTCCAGGGCCTCATCCGCGCCCTCGTCCGCTCGGACGGCGGGCTGCCGGCGGAGCAGGTGCTCGCGAAGCTCGCCCAGGCGGAGGGGCAGATCGAGCGGCTCACGCGGCTCATCGACACGCTGCTCGACGTGACGCGCATCAACAGCGGCCAGCTCGAGCTGAGCCTCGAGGACGTGGACCTGTGCGACGTGGCGCGCGACGTGGCGAGCCGCCTCGAAATCGAGCTGGAGCGCGCCGGCTGCTCGCTCGACCTGGACATCCCGCAGGCGGCGGTCGGCCGGTGGGACCGCCTGCGCATCGATCAGGTGATCACCAACCTGCTCATGAACGCCATGAAGTACGGCCGCGGCAAGCCGATCCAGCTGCGGATCTCGGTCGACGGCAAGTCCGCGGTGCTCCAGGTGATGGATCAGGGCATCGGGATCGCCCAGGAGTACATCGCCCGGATCTTCGGCCGCTTCGAGCGGGCGGCACCTACAAGCTCGTACGGGGGCCTGGGCGTCGGCCTGTACATCGTGGACCAGATCCTCAGGGCCCACGGCGGGAGCATCCAGGTCGAGAGCGCGCCGGGCATGGGGGCGCGGTTCCAGGTGGCGTTGCCGCTCCCGCCCCGCGCGGCTGGATCGTCGGGGCCGCTGGGCGAGCGCCCTGGATCATCGTTGACCGGTCCTGCCGGCTGAGAGGCACTCTCCTGAGGGCGCCAGGCGCCCCCGGAGGCAGGCACGCCGCTCCGTTGCGCCATGGTTGCAACCGGTGGTTTCAACCATGAAAGGCGGCCCACGGCCGTCGCGGGAAAACGGGCGACGCCGGCATCCCGCGATGGTTGGCCTGCATCGTGCAACATGTTCGTGACAGAGCGCCCGGTGCAACCTCCCGGGGCAGTCCCTTGCCGATCACGATGGAGACACGGAGGCACGGAGCGAACCCAGACCCGTGCCTTCGTGCCTCCGTCGTGTGTGCGTACGTCCGCCGTGAGACGGCGGAAGGCGAGTGGATCTCCCGGGTGGACAGTTTCACGTCCGGACGGGCGCTCAGGGCTCGTGATCTCCGCACGGTGACGCTGCGTAAAAGATCGAAACAGTTTATAGGTTGACGAGCCCTCCGCTGAGCGACGTGATCGGTCTGCCACCACATCGGTAGTTCAAGTGAAACTTTCTATCAGCCTAGTCGGCCCCTCGATCAGCACTGGTTCTCTCATGGGCCAGTCATCCTCGCTCGAAGCGGTGGTTCGCGCGGCCGGTACCCGCCGTCGGGTCTCCGCGAGCGCTGCCCGGGGCGCCACGCCGCGAAAGCGCGCCGCCGCCCGGCGGGCGGACGAGCGCACCGCCAACGCGGTCCGTCGCGCGCGCTGACGCGGCCGACGCGGCCGCGGATGTCCAGGGCGCGGCGTCGCCGGCGTTCGCAGCCGCGCCGGTCGGTTTCGGGCGCCTGAGGGGCGGCCACGGAGGCACAGACGACGCAGAGGAGAGACAAGAACCTCTGTGTCCTCTGTGCCTCCGTGCTTTCAGCGCGCCTCGGCGTCGAGCAGCGCGCCGAGGTCCTGTCCTCTCATCAGCCGCTCCACCACCTTCACGAGGAGCTTCGGCGTGCAGCCGAAGCAGGGGGTCCCGAGGGCGGCGAGCTTCTGCGCCATCTCGTGGTCGTACGAGGGCTTGCCGCTGTCGGACAGCGCGAGCAGGCAGATCGACTTCACCTTGCTGTCGGCGAGCTGGCGCATCCGGGCGACGAGCTCCTCGGCGTTGCCGCCCTCGAAGAGGTCGGTGATCAGGATGAGCAGCGTCTTCTCGGGGCGCTCGATGAAGTTCGCCTGGGCGTAGGCCACGGCGCGGTTGATGTCGGTGCCGCCGCCGAGCTGCGCCGTGAACAGCACGTCGACCGGATCGACGAGCATCGGTGTCACGTCGACGACCTCGGTGTCGAAGAAGAGGAGCCGTGTGCGGAGGACGTCGAGCGACGCGAAGATCGCGGCCATGATGGAGCTGTAAACGACGCTCTCGCCCATCGAGCCCGACTGGTCGACGAGGATGGCGACGTCCCACTCGTGTCTTCGCGTCTGGTTCGCCCAGAAATAGAGCTTGTCGGGGACGATGCGGCGCCGCTCCGCGTCCCATCCTTTGAGGTTCTTGCGGATGGTGCGCTTCCAGTCGAGGTTCCTGAGCACGCGCAGCGGGCTCGTCGTGTTCCGGCGCAGCGCGCCGAGGACGGCGGTGCGGACCTCGGACTCCAGCGCGCGCCGCACCTCGTCGACGACCTCGCGCACGATCTGCCGGGCGGTCTCCCGGGCGGCGTCGGGGATGAGGCCTCTCGCGCTCATGAGGGTGGCGACGAGCTCGACGTTCTTCTCGAGGAAGGGCAGCGTCTCGGGCTCGAAGAGGAGCTGAGTCAGCCCCTTCCTCTCGATGGCGTCCTTCTGGACGAGCGCGACGATGTCGTGGCTGAAGAACTCGCGCACGGCGGACAGCCACTCGGGCACGTACGGCCGCGAGCCGCCGAGGTTCCCGGCGCGCTCGTCGTAGATGAACGAGAGGGCCTTGTCGAGATCGCCGAGCCGCCGTGGGTCGACGTGGAGGGCGGGCGCCGCGCCGCCGAGCGCGCCGAGCGAGAGGCGCGGGTCGACCCGCTCGGCCTCCGCGCCGAGCGCGAGCCGCCAGCGCAGGAGCGCGTCGCGATCGCTGTCGGTGAGGTCGTCCGGCGCGCCTGCGGGTCCGGCGGGGGCGGGCGGCGGCTTGCGGGGGGGGCGGGCAGGCATCGCGGGCAGTGTCGGGGAAACGGGGATCACCGTCCAGTGGACCGAGCTGGATCACGCCGATCGGAGCGCGAGCGCGGAGGGGCGGGGAGCCGGGCGGGCGCCGCGCGCTTCACCTTCATCCCTGCATGGCGTCGCTGCTTACTGGGCCTCTGCGCTTCGCTCTCTCCTGGTGGGAGCGATGTTGCATCCGGGGAGGATCCAGCTCTCGCTCCCGGAGACACCGGTGCTCGTCTGCTGCGATGCGACGCGGATCGAGCAGGTGCTGAACAACCTCCTGTCGAACGCGCTGAAGTACTCCCCCGCCGGGGGGCAGCGGCGCCTCGGGCCGTTCAGCGTCGAGCCCCCACGGTCCGCGTCAAGGGACCAGGCCGGCGGCCCGCGCCGCGTCTCCCATCGAGGAGTCCGCGGGGATCCGCAGCACCGAGCGCGCCGCGCGCAGGTACTCCGCGAGCGACGTCAGCGCCTGGAGGTCGTGGGGAGAGAGGCTGTCCGCCGCGGAGTAAAGCTCCTGGCGCGCCGAGTCGACGGCGCGGGAGCTCGGCGGCCCGGCGCTCGCGTCCGGCGAGGCGTGCTCGAGCGGGACGGGGGTCAGGCCGCGGGCGTGGAACCACCGGACGATGGCGACCCGGATCTGCTCCTTCCGGAAGGCGCGCCAGCGGCGGAGATGCTCCGGCCTCGCCGCGAGCGCGGCCTTGAACCGCCGGAACGATCCCGGGCCCTGCATGCCGTGGAGCAGCGCCCGCCGGAGCTCCACGTCGTCCACCGTCGGAATGAACGCCTCCAGCCACCGGTACTGGTCCCGCGCGGCGATGGCCTCGATGACCACGCACCCCGGGGCCTCCTCGATGCGCGCGCGCGTGGCGGGGTCGACGAGCCGCTCGTTCAGCCGGATCACGGCGCCCGTGTCGAGGTGAAGGAAGTGACGCACGCCCCGGGCGATGTTGTCGAACGCGTTCGCGAGCGCGATCCAGTCGACAGGCACCCTCCGGCCCGGAGCAGCCGACTCCGCCGTGGTGTGGCTCATGTTCGCGCCCGGCTTCAGGCAGGCCTCATGCCATGAGCGCAGATCGCGTGTGTTCGCGGGCCATCTCGCTCGCCGCGCGGCGCCATGGGTGTTGCGTTCTGCGACAGCGCGACGAGCGGGCGGAGTCGACGCCGCGAGGCGGCGCCGGCGATCACCGCCCTCGCGACGCGGGGCGGGTCACGGCTTCGGGTCGCTCGCGCGCCCTGTGCGCATGCCGTACCGCTCGAGCTTCCGGTACAGGGTCGCCCGATCGAAGCCCAGGATCTGCGCTGCCTGGCTCTTGTTTCCGCCGACCACCTCCAGGACGCGCAGGATGTAGCGTCGCTCGACCTCCTCCATGGGCACGAGCTCGGCCGGGTCGTCGCTGGAGACCAGCACGTGAGAGCGCCGGTAGGTGCGAATCTTCTCGGGGAGATCGTCGACCGTGAGCTGGTCGTACCGCGCGAGCGCGACCGCCCGCTCGATGCAGTTCTGGAGCTCGCGGACGTTGCCGGGCCACGCGTAGGCCATGAGCCTCTCGGCGGCGGGCGCCGAGAGGCCCTGGATCGGCCTCGCCTTGACGGCCGCGAAGTGCTCGAGGAAGTGCTGCGCGAGCAGCAGCACGTCGGCGCCGCGGGAGCGGAGCGGCGGCAGGTCGACGTGAACCACGTTGATCCGGTAATAGAGATCCTCGCGGAAGCGGCGCTCCTCGATCGCGGTCTCCAGGTCGCGGTTTGTCGCGGCGATGAGCCGGACGTCCACCGGCATCTCCTCATCGCCGCCGACGGGCCGGACGACGCGCTCCTGGAGGGCGCGCAGGAGCTTCGGCTGGAGCCCGACGGGCAGCTCGCCGATCTCGTCGAGGAACAGGGTCCCGCCGTGGGCCCGCGCGAACAGGCCGCTCCTCGCGCCCTTGGCGTCGGTGAACGCGCCCCGCGCGTGGCCGAAGAGCTCGCTCTCGAGGAGGGCGTCCGGGACCGCCGCGCAGTTCACCGCCACGAACGCGCCCTCGCCCCGCCGGCTGCGCTTGTGCACGGCGCGGGCGACGAGCTCTTTGCCGGTCCCGCTCTCTCCCGTGATGAGGATCGATGTCTCGGAGTCGGCGACCCGATCGAGCAGGTCGAACACGCTCCTCATCCCCGGGCTGCCGCTGAGGATCTGCTCGTAGCCGCGGGGGTCGGCCACGGCGCGCCGCAGGCGGCGGACCTCCTCGCGGAGGGCGCGGTGGCGCAGGGCGCGCTCGACGGTCAGCCGGAGCGCGTCGAGCTCGAACGGCTTTGTCACGAAGTCGTACGCGCCGGCGCGGATGGCCGATGTGGCGGTGTCGAGGCTGCCGAACGCGGTGATGACGATGACCGGCAGATCGGGCCGGTTCTGGACGATCCGCTCGCAGAGCTCGAGGCCGTTCATGCCGCGCATGGTCATGTCGGTGACCACGACGTCGAAGTCCTCGACGCCGAGGAGCTCGAGCGCCTCGGCGGCCGACGTGCGCCATGCCGTCCGGAACCCCCGCTTCTTGAGCCCGGCGTCGAGGAGCTCGCAGACGCCGCGCTCGTCGTCGACGATCAGGACGCGCCCGCTCATGGCTTCCCCTGCGGCAGGACCATCGTGAAGCGGCTCCCGGAGCCGACCTGGCTGTCGACATGGATCCAGCCGCCGTGCTCCTTGATGATGCCGTAGGCGACCGACAGGCCGAGCCCGGTCCCTTCGCCGACGGGCTTTGTCGTGAAGAACGGCTCGAAGATGTGCTCGAGGACGTCTGCCGGTATGCCCACTCCCTCGTCGCAAACGGACAGCGCGACGTACTCGCCCTCTGCACCTCCCGGGTTGTCGGGGGGACTGGCGCGCTCCGCCCGGACGCCGACCGCCAGCGTGCCGCCGGACGGCATGGCCTGGATGGCGTTGACCACCACATTCGTGAGCGCCTGCTGGAGCTGGTCGGCGTCTGCGTGGACGACAAGCTCCGGCGCGTCGCCTTCCTGAACGATCGTGACGCCCTGCTTCTCCGCCAGCGGCCTCAGCATCGTGAACGTGCTGCGGAGGACGCTCCTCAGCGGGGTCTCCTGCATCTGCGCGCTGCGGCGCCGGGCGAAATCGAGCAGCTGGCGGATGATCTGGGTCATCCGCTGCGACTGCTCGAGGATGATCTGTCCGTTGGCCGGCACCTCGTCTCCCGAGACGTCCCCGTCGACCAGCATGCGTGCGCGCCCCGCGACGACCTGGAGGGGCGCGCCCAGCTCGTGTGCGATGCCGGACGCGAGCTTGCCGACCGTGGCGAGCCGCTCGGCGTGGCGGAGCTGCTGGAGCGCGGCGAGCCGCGCCGCCGCCTCGGATTCGAGCTTCTGATTCGCCGCGGCGAGGCGATCGCACATCGCGTTCATTTCCCGTCCGAGCTCGCCGATCTCGTCTTTCTGGTGCAGCGACAGGCGTCGGGAGAGATCGCCGGCGCCGATCCTCCGCGCCTGGTCGATCAGCGTTCGCATGGGACGTCCCACGAGCCCGACGCCGAGGGACGTCGTAAGCAACCCGCATACCAGCGTCAGGGCGGCCGTCGTGACGGTCGTGCTCAGGATCATGCTCCGGATGGTCTGGCGCGCTCCTGCCAGCGACTCGGAGAGCTCCAGCGCGCCGACGCGGTCGCCGGGCACCGGCACGGGCACGCAGGTGACGAGCATCTCCACGTCTCCGCGGGGGATCCTGTGCACGACCGCTTGCCCCTTCGAGGCGGGGGCGAGCAGCTCGGGCGAAAGGCGCGGTCGATGGGCCTCGTCGGCCTGCTCGTCGAGCCAGACCCACCGGACGTCCACCTGGCGCTCGCGCTCGTTGGCGTCCTCGACCAGGCGCAGCGCCCGCGCCGACCCCTCGGAGCGCCACACCTCCGTGACGGCCGCGGCGAGCGCGCGGCCCATCGTGTGGTGGTCCCGCTGCACGTCCTTCTCGAAGATCCTGGCCTCTTTGCGGACCTGGACATAGGCGCTCAGCGCGAGGACAAGGAAGACCCCGAAGACCAGGGCGAGCGTCAGCTTGCGCGCGAGCTTCATGCCCGACGTCGTAGCGCAGGCGGCGCGCGCCGAGCCATCCGCTCGAGGCCGCCGCAAAGTACGACATGCTGCATTTTGCGGCACCGGCGATGGCCCCCATGGCGGGCCGGCGGGTCTCCCTGCCCTGCCGGGCAGGTGGGGCCGCTTCGGTGTGCTGCATCACATCGGCTTCTCGGGGATCTTCTCCGGGCAGCAGAACAGATGATCTGGCACGAGCATGGCGCAGCCGTCTTTCCAGGGGTCGTCAGGCGCGTAGTCCGTCCGGTTCTCCGCAGGATAGAAGTACGCCCTGGGCTTTTCTGGATCCGCGCAGGCGCCGTCGCGCTCCGGCGCCGCCTCGCGTCCCTTCGGCGCGCCGGTGCCCTTCGCGCAGGCAGCGAGCGCGGCGCCCGCCACGAGGACGATGAGGAGAGCCGTGGCGGGCTCGCGTGCCCACGGCGACGAGCGCCTGGGCTGTCGCCGCGGAGAGGGCTGCAGGGGAGAGCTGCCCGTCCTCGGGCCCTCCGCGTGCGTGGAGATCAGCGGGTGCATTGGGCCTGTGGGTTAGCATCGCGCGATGGTTCGCGCGAAGCCAGGAGCGCCGAACGCCCGCGATCTTCGTGAAAGAGAGGCTATACCGACGTCTGGCGCGCACGACGCGCCTTGTCCCGTTCTCTCTTTGGGCGGGTGCATGGATAGTATCGCGCAGCTGAGAGGAACGTCCTTGACCATGCGGGCGAGCGGCTGCTCGATTTCTTCGAGGAGCACCCGAGGTGACGACGATGGGCAGGCTGGGTCGTGACGAGGCCGGGCCCGTGATGGGGCCGGCCTGCCACGCGGCGTGGGCCTGCGACGACACCTGCCGCAGGCGCGGCCCGGGCTTTCCAGGCGGCGCTCCGCGGCACGCGCCGTGCTCCTCCGGGCTGGCATGCCGTGCTCTCGATCCGCTGCGCTGATCGCTTTGCTGACGCTGTTCTCCGGCTGTGCCGCCCGGCCGCAGCCCGTACTTCCCGTTGCCCTCGAGATCCCGCGCGCGCCGGCCGCGCGCCCGTCCGAGGCCCAGGCGGAGGGGAACGCCGCGTCCGGCGGGGTGGTCCTGGTCTGGGGCAGCGCGCGCGATGGGGCGCCGCGGACATGGCATGTCGCGGAGGGCGGCGCGGTGATCCGCGAGGAGCCCGGGATCGTCGTGGCGACCCGGCGAGGGGAGTGGCAATGGGAAATGCGCGAGGAGCAGGTGGCGACCTCGGCCTGCGAGCTCGGGCTCGGGGGGATGCGCGAGCCGGGCGAGGGCACGGCGATCCGCGGGGAGCTCGTGCTGCGCGGGAAGAGCGAGCGGCAGGAGGTGATCACGCCGCCGGACGGGGATGAGAGCAACGAGATCCACCACACGACCGCGCTGGTCGGGAGCGTGGGGCCGTACCTGTTCATCGAGGAGCGGACGTACACCGACCTTTGCGGGGCGCACGGCTTCGAGGGCGTGGCGTTCGTGGCGTGGGACGCCGAGAAGGGCGCGGCCGTCGACCTGCTCGCCGAGGTGTCCGACGCGCCTGCGCTGCAGAGCGCGGCCGAGGTGCTCCTCGACCAGAACGAGCACGACGTGGAGGTCGCGTGGCGAGAGCGGGACGCCCCGGAGCTCGTGCAGGTCGCGCCAACCTACAACGCCCGGGGGGCGCTCCGGCTGACCGCGCAGCTCGCGCGAGCCGTCTGCTATGCCTGCAGTGACGGGGAATGGAGCTCCTACACGCGCTCGGCGGTGGTGCCGATCGGGAGGACGCCGGCGCGCCTCGCGGCGTGGGCGTCCCCGCCGCCCGGCGTGCGGGCGTTCCTGGAGCGGACGCCTGGCGTCAGGCTCGGCGGGTGGTCGCGGTCCGGCCAGGAGGAGTGAGCCGACCGCGCCCGCTGATTCATCGGGAAAGAAAGCCGGAGCGCCCGAGGAAGCGCGGCGTGGGCCCACGCAGGAGCACCGCAGGGTCAACACGGCTCGCCTGGGGTGACGTGTGCCTACGGACCCAAACTGCGCTGCGGGCTCGCTCGACGTCGCGACGTCAGTCGACTGCGATCGCGACCGCCGTGTCGTCCGGGTACGTGAAACCCTGCTCGACGGTGAACGGATCGATGGGGGACGCGCACGAGCCGTCTTCACACGTGGCGGCGCCGAAGAGCTCGAGGGCGAACTCGAACGCTCCGGGCTGTACGGCGACGGCGCGCTGGCAGTTCTCGGCGAATGGAGGATGGTCCGGGTGCACGCAGGCGATGGGCATCTGCTGGGGCTCGTACAGCAGACCGGCCCAATGGAAGATCGCGCTCTGTCCGGCGGCGATCTGGATCGCGGTGTCGTCGTCGCAGTCGTACGGCCAAGGGCCCTCCGTCTGGGCCGCTTCGCAGGTCAACTGAAGGTCCCGGAACTCCGCCGTTCCGAGGCGCCCGCCCTCGGGACCGATGCGGAAGCGCTCGAAGCACTCGTGATAGCGGTAATAGAGGGGCGTCGCGCGGTGGTTGGTCACCGTGAACGTCACCCGGGTTCCCGCCTCGTCGTTGTCGAACGCCGAGCAATCGACGTCGCCGCTGCCGCCGCCGCCGCCGCCGCCGCTGCTGCTGCCGTCCGGCCCTCCGTCGGAGCCGCCGTCACCGCCCTGGCCGCCGCCGCCGGCGGAGCTGCTCGTGGAGCCGGCCGGGCCCGCCGCCGTCCTGTCATCGCCGCAGGCGGACGCCAGCAGACAAACGCAAACCATCGCCAAATATCTCGACATGAGCGCACCTCTCGGGGGCGCCGAGCGCAAACGCTGGGCCAAGCTCGTGGATCCCGCGGATCGCGTGGTTTCGCCGCGTCGCTGAAGGTCGCGTGTGCATCCCTGAGCCTTTCTGTGCCGGAGCGCTCAGCTCCTCTCGCGCCCTTGCGGTCTCTCTCCTTCCCGCGCTCCGTGTCCTTCCAGCTCCTCCTGCGAAGTCACCCCCGGGTCGCCGACGCAGCCGCGCAGCGCGCCGCGCCGGAGGCGGGCCTGGCCCCGGCCCTCCGCGATCCGCAGCGAGGCCCCTCCCTCCGCCGGCTCCTGCGCCGGTCCTCTTCCTCGTCACCCTTCCTCGCGCTCACACCCGTACGTCTCGCGGATCTCCGTCGCCATCCGGTGCACCACCGCGCCTGCGTCCGCGCGCACGTGCAGCTCCAGCCCCGGCATCAGCTCCACGCGCCGCCACGCTCGACCGAGCTCCGCCGCGTCCGCGTGCTTCCCCGCGCCGGGCGCCGCGCTCGCGGGCGGCTCCGGCGGCAGCACCTCCTTCGCCAGCTCCTCGAGCGGTATCTCGGCGAGCTTCCGCTTGATCTCCGGGAGCAGCAGGTTGTGCTCGCGCAGCTTCTTGATCGCGAGCGCCCGCACGAGGTGCTCGCGGCCGTACGTCGTGCGGGGGCCGCGGAACGCGGGCTTGTCCATCAGCCCCTCCACGATCCAGTGCTTGATCGTGCCGGTGCTCACGCCGGCGGCGCGCGCCAGCTCGACGGCGCTGTAACCGCGCGGGGCGACGGGGGGCGTGGGGACCAGGGGCATCGAGACATCCTAGGCAACAATCAAGACAAAAGTCAACATAATCTAGAGAATTCGACTTGGTTTCTAGAAAGAAGCGAGCTCAATCTAGAATATCGACGCTAAAATCTGGCTTATTTGAAGCTAAATCTAGAGAAATGGTTCAAATAACAAGATGATAGAGAGCTAGATCCAGAAAAAAACCTCAGGAATCAAGCGAATCGGGCACGATCCGGGCTCCTCTGTGGAGTCCGTGGGGGCATGGTTCGAGCAAGGGCACAACGACGCTATCTCCTTCTCATTCATTTCCCCTCCGTCGTTTCGCGCCTTGCCCACGGCGCGGGAGCGCTCTCGCGCAGGACGATCGGCCTCTTCGCCTGGCGGGCGCGTGCCGCAAAGCCGCCGTCGGGGACGACGATCCCATGCGCGAGCCGTCCGGCCGGCCGTCAGCGGTGGAGGCCGTGCGCGCGGAACATCCGCTCGTAGATGGCGCGAATCACGGGCTCCTTGCGCTTGTTGTAGTCCATCACCACGCCGCTCCCCGCCGAGATCTCGGCCGCGGCCGCGAGCTTCGCGCGGCGGTAGAGATCGAGATCCTCCGGATGATCCGTGAGCCACTTCCGGAACATGCGGTGCCGGATCACCTCCGGGCAGCCGGGGCCGAAGACATGCACGTTGCTGCTCGGCTCGGCGAGCTGGAAGCACCGGTGCTCGTGCCACTCCGGCTCGCGGATGACCAGCGCGAATCCGGCGCTCGACAGGGCGGGGACGTACGCGAGCTCGTCCGTCGGATCGGCGACGGTGAGGTCGACGTCGATCGTCGGCTTGGCGGGGAGCCCCTTCACCGAGGTCGAGCCGACGTGCTCGATCGCGAGCGCGGCGTCGCCGAGGGCGGCGCGGATCTTCCGCTCTACCAGGTCGAACAGCCGCGGCCAGCGCTCGTCGTAGTCGACGATGACGATCGGCCGAGGCTCGGGTGGGCCGTTCACCCAGGGGTCTCGATCGGGCGCGGGCTCGTGGTGCTTCGTGATCTCGTCGGCGGTGGGCACGACGCGAGTATAGTCCCGGTATCGGGGTGAGACTGGAAGCGCCGCGTCAGGGCTTCGCCGCGCCCCGCCATGACGCCGCGAGCGCCTCGGCGTGGTCGGGGCGAAATCGGCTCATGGTCGTCCACGTCGACCACCACGGCCTTGTAGCAGGAGATCGTGTTGTACGTCCGTGGCGACCAGTGACCGATCATCGTTGATGAACGAAGCCGTGGGGGTGCTCACGTCGGCGCATTCAGATCGTCGGGGTCGCCGCGCCGAGAGGCTCTCCCGAAGGGCTATTCGCATCTCTGCGATGGCGTGACATTCGGGCCTCTGCCGAAGGACGGGTTCATTCCCCGCGACCGCGCTTGTGCCATTGTCAGACCGAGATGTCTCGGCGCGGAGGTCGCGGGCGACATGCGCGACGAGGTCGGCCGTGTCCGTGTGACATGTCACGCTCGATCCGTGACATGTCACGCTCGATCCGTGACATGTCACGGCTCGGGCACGACCGGGCGCCGTCGTGCGACGGAGCGAGCGCCGGACGCCGGGCGAGGCGGTCGCTCGGGGACCGCTCCCCGGCGACAAGGAGATCTCCGCCGTCAGGATCGTGCACGATCCCGCTCGATTTGTGCCTCGTCCATCGCGATGTGCCCGTGCTTGCCCAGGTGGAGAGCGACCGGCGCCGAGCTGGCCGAGGTGCCCGCAAAGCGCCGCCAAGGGGGGCGCTGGACGCGGCCGATCGGGGCCTGAGCCGCGCTCCCGGCGATGGCGCGCGGATTGCTATACGTCCGAGGCGGCCGGTCTGGAGCGTCGTTGAAGACGACGGATGTGCCAGGCCTGTCGCGTTCACGGATGCGTGTTCCTCATGAGCAGATCGAGCGCTCGGGCCACCACGAACGGTGACACTTCACGTGGCTTCGGGATAACGATCGTCGACGAATATAGATTGGGACAATTACAATGAAAATCGAAGGAATCATGTCGCGCATGGGTGTCGTGTCGCTCTGCATGAGCGGGCTGGTGCTCTCGGGCTGTCTCGGGAGCGCGGAAGGCGAGGCCTTCGAGGAGGACCTGGGCGAGACGGAGCAAGCGATCGGGGTCGAATGCGCCGGCGCTGCCGCCACGGAATCCTTCACCGGCTCTGCCGACTGGGTCTCGGCCCAGACGTACAGCACGACCTCCTGCTACAAGGGCGTGGTGGTCGACGTGAACAGCATCCTCAACGTTGGAGGTGTGGCGATCGCCAACATGTACTGGGCCGACAGCGTTCCGACCACGCAAGCGGCCTGCGAAGATAGTTGGGTCCAGGGGGACGTGTTCAAGTGGATCAGCGGAAGCTGGGTGCACCAGTTCTCCATGGAGGAAAACGGCCATTGGACTGCGGGGACGTGCCAGCCGCCGATGGTCGGCACCGGTGTGACCCCCGGCGGTACCTATCGCTTCTCGATGACGGCTCGCACCTTCGAGCACAGCACCGCGCCGACGCGGAAGGTGGCCATCTGGACGGGGGGCATCTCCTAGTAGAGCGCCGACCGGTTTGCTGCGGCGGAAGGTTGAATCCGCGGCGATTTCACACGACGGCGGGCACGCTCGTCCGCTGTCTTCGCGGGCTTTGTGCCAGACCGGTTGGCGCTCCAGAGGGTCGCTCGGAGACCCAGCCGCCGGCGAAGCCGGCGTGCCCCGAATGACGCGGACCCCGGCGGGCAGCAGCTACCCCGCCGGGCCCGCGTGTTCCTATCGCCGGGCCTCGCCTCTCGCCCGCCCCCGCCAGGGCCGACGCCGCCGTGCGCCCAGCTCCGTTGACGCGATATCGCGCCGCAAGCGCTCCGATCCCGCAAGTCGCGTGATGGCGAGGCCCGGGTCGGCGACCTCGTGGGCGGGTCGCGTCGCTAGAGCCCGCCGTCAGAGCAGATCGTCGAGATCGTCCATCGCCTGGGAGAGGTCCTCGCTCATCTCCTTCAGCTTCTCGCGGTCCTTCTCCAGCAGCACGGCCTGCGCGGCGCGGGCCTTGTCCCCGAGCTTGCGCGCCGCGAGCACGTTCTCGAGCAGGTACCGCCGCTCGGTCGCCCCGAGCGCCGCGAACGCGCGCCGCAGGACCGGGAGCGTGTCCTTGAAGCGCTCGGGCGCGATGGCCCCGAGGAAGGCGTCGAGCGCCTCGACAACGGGGCGGCTCTTCACGAGCACGAGCGCGTTCACCTCGAGGAAGCCGGCCAGGAACGACGCCGCCGCGTCGGGCGGGGTCGCGCCTCCGAGCCGCAGGCCGACGATCCGCGCCACCTCGGCGTCGTCGATCGCCTGCGCCAGATAGAGCAGCCCGCAGGCCATGCCGGACGCCGACGGGTTCACCGCGTCGCTGTCCACGAGCCCTCGCGCCGCGGCGAGCCACGCCGCGCGGTCGACGATCGGCTGCGACAGCGCCACGTCGTGCAGCGTGCGCAGCGCGTCCTTGGCCGCGGCGACCGCCTCGTCGCTGCCCGTGCAGCCCCCGTGCACGCGCAAGACCGCGCGCGCGAACGTCTTCTCGAGCATCGGCGCGATCACCCCGTCGCCGAGCGACGACAGCGACCGCGACGACCCGAACGACGCGAGCCCCGCGAAGGCGCGGCACGCCCGGGCGAGCGACGGCAGATCGCTGTCGCCCGCGGCGAACTGGTCGCACGCCCTGAGCGCCGCGGCCACCGCGCGGGCGCTGGACGCGAGCACGCCGTTCAAGAGCACGTCGGCGGCCTCGCCGGTCGTGTGGCACGCCGCGAGGTCCTCCTCGAGCAGCCGCGTCGCCACCTGCTCCAGCGTGTCGCCGAGGACGATCTTCTCGACGAGCGCCACGTCGGTGGACGGCGTCCACTGCGCCTCCCAGGTCTCGCTGAGCTGCCCGAGCAGCTCGTCCGGCGGCGTCTCCTGCGCCGCCTGGCCCCGCCGCCTGGCCCCGCCCCCGGCGCGCCGCGCGCCGGCGTAGGCCGCGTAGGGGATCTTCGCGATGCGGAGCCGGTGCAGGAGCACGCTCGTGCCGACCTCCACCGCGTTGGTGAGCGACAGCCGGAACGACTCGGGCGCGTCCGTGGCGGGGAGCCTGCGCTCGCGCACCTCGCGCCAGAACTCCTCCTGGAGCGAGTTCTTGCCGATGCCGCCCCCGACGCGACCCACGTTGCGCCCGATGACCGCCGGCCACAGGAACCCGTCGACGTGCGTGGCGTCGCCGCGGCACATCGTGGCGATCGTCGCCTCGCGCACCTCGTCGAGGCCGGGCTCCGCCTTGCCGCGGAGCTCGGCGAGCGTGACCGCGAGGCGGAAGGCCTCGATGGTGTCGGCGAGCGAGGCCATGAAGCCGCGGAGGCGGAGGTGCTCGGTGAAGTCGATCAGCACCTCGAGGGTGGCGCGCCGGAAGTCGCCGCCCGCGTCGTGCGCGCGCTGGTAGTACTGCGGCGCCCGGTTGCCCGCGCCGTAGCCGAGCTGCTCGGAGAGCCGCGGAAAGCTGAACGGGATCAGCGTCACGGCGCACGGCACCGGCGCCGGCAGCCGCGCCTCCAGCCCGGGATCGACGTCGCGCGCCACGAACGCCGCGGCGTGCGCCGCGCCGAGCACGGCCGCGACCTCGTGCGGGGCGAGGTCCGGCCCCATGCGCTCGAGGATGCATCGCGCCATGTACGCGTCGCGCGCCCGGTGGACAAGCCGGTCTCCGTCGCCGCGCACGAGGTCCGCGTACGCGAGGAGCGCCTCGCGGAACGGCCCGGGTTCGTAGCGGGGCGCCTCGAACGAGGCCTCCCAGAACTCCTCGAACGAGCGGAAGCCCCGGGCCCTCGCGCACGCGTCGTAGAGGCTCTCCTGCGCCCCCGCCGCGCCGTCGTCGCCCTCGCCCTCGCCGTCCCCGTCTCCGCCGCGCTCCGCCTCGCTCTCGCGCTCGTGGCCGCCGGGATCCTCGACGTCGTCGTGGCCGACCGTGGCGCCCTCGAACGGCGCGAGCGTCATGCCGACGGGGACGTCGATGAGCTCGACGCGCACGCCGTGCTCGAAGGCCCATTTCACGGCGACGTACTCGGGCGAGTAGGCGGCGAACGGCCACAGGGACGACGCGGGCGTCCCGTCGGTGCGGTAGCCGAGGATCGCGACGGGCGGGACGGTCTTCGGGTCGACGAGCGCCTCGAGGAGCGGCGTCGCGTCGCTCGGGCCCTCGACGAAGATCGCCTTCGGGCGCACCTCGTCGAGGTAGGCGCGCAGCGTCGCGCTGGAGCGCGGCGAGTGGTGACGCACCGGGAAGAGGTGGACGGCGGCGAGCCGGGCCAGGTCCATCGGGGCTCCTTCAGGGCGCGAGGCGCTTCCTGGCGGCGGCGTAGAACTCCTTCCAGAGCCCGGTGCGCCCCTTGGCGACGGTCTCGCAGTACTCGCGGACCGCCTTGAGGTCCTCGCCGCCCTCCTTTGTCACGGCGCCGAGGAGCGAGCGGGAGAGGTCGTCGGCGGTCACCTTCCCGGTGCCGAAGTGCTGCGCGAGGATGCCGCTGTTGAAGAGCACGCTGATGGCCTCCGCGGTCGACAGGACGGAGCCCGGGGCCTTCACCTTTGTCTTGCCGTCCTTCGTGACGCCGGCGCGGAGCTCCTGGAACAGCGTGACGAGCAGCTTGGCCAGCTCGGCCGGCGGCTCCACGCCGACCTGGTAGTCGCCGCGGAGCTCGGCCTCGCGCTTCTGCACGATGCGGATCTCCTGCTCGAGGTCGTCGACGACCGGGACGGTGATGAAGTTGAAGCGGCGCTTGAGGGCGGCGCTCATCTCGTTGACGCCGCGGTCGCGGGTGTTGGCGGTGGCGATGAGGTTGAAGCCGCGCTGGGCGGAGGCCACCTGGTCGAGCTCCGGGACGGCGATCTGCTTCTCGGACAGGATGGAGATGAGCGCGTCCTGGATCTCCGGCGAGGTGCGGGTGATCTCCTCGAAGCGCGCGAACCGCCCGTCGCGCATGGCGCGGAGGATGGGCGAGGGGACGAGCGCCTTCTGCGACGGCCCTTCGGCGAGGAGGAGGGCGTAGTTCCAGCCGTATTTGACGTGCTCCTCGCTGGTGCCCGCGGTCCCCTGGACGACGAGCGCGCTCGTGCCGCTGATGGCCGCCGAGAGGTGCTCGGAGAGCCAGCTCTTCGCGGTGCCCGGCTCGCCGACGAGCATCAGGGCGCGGTCGGAGGCGAGGGTCGCGAGGGCGACCTGCACGAGGGCGCGATCGCCGATGTACTTGGGGGTGATCGCGACGCCGCCGACGGGCTTGTCGCTCCCGAGGATGTAGGTCTCCACGGCCCTCGGCGAGAGGCGCCACCCGGGCGGCCTCGGCGCGGTGTCCTCGGCGGCGAGGGCGGCGAGCTCGTGTTCGTACTTTGTCTCGGCGGGCTGGCGGAGGTCGCTCATGGGGCCGGGAGAGGCTACCGCAGATCGGGGCGGCGCGGGGGGGCGCGGCGGGAGGGCGGCCAGGGCGGCGTGGGGGTCGACCGAGGGACCAGGCCACCTCCAGCAGCGGTTCGATAGATGCTCGGAGCCACCTGTGGAACAACGCGATGCCGGGAAAGCGGGCGTCATGGCCGTCTCCGCGCTTCGTGCAGCGTCGGGCTGGGCGCCCTCTGCTTACGATCGAGCCGAGTGCTTGCTGCAAGTGTCATGGACACCGGCAGGGCGGCGCCCGCGGAGCCGCTTCCGAATCATCGTGTCCCCCGCACAGGCGAAACTGTCGCGATCGTGAAGGCCTGGCTTGTGAGACGAGACGGTGGCTTTGGTGGCCTGATGCTTCATGACTCCTTTGGAGAGATGTGGCAGCGTCTGTGACGCCGGTCTCGGATGGAGCTACGAAAAGCCTTCCGACACGTGGGTGACGTACCCGAAGTTGGAACGCCTGCTGCCAGCGAAGGTGGTTGCTCGTCCAAAAGGGGGGAAGTCGTGGTGCTACAAACTTCCGAACACGACGGCGCGCTCGGAGGCGAGCGTCGCGCGTGCGACAGGGGGCCCGTCGCTCGGCGCGCGCTCCCGATCTGTCAATATGTGTCAAAGTGAGTCAACCGGCGAGCGGTCCGATCTCGCCGCGCTGCGTGCTCCGGGCCCTTGCTCCACGCTGGCGCATCTCGTGGGCAGCGCCAGATCGAGTGCGGCGGCGTGATCGCGATCCCCTGGGGCAGACGAGCACGCAGTTTGCAGTGACCGCGCTCGAGGGCGGCTCCCCACTTCCGGACGGATCCGCCACTCATTGGAAAGATGAGGATCATGAAAGCACATCGACTCGCCTGGGTCGCGCTCTTGCTGGTCGCCGCACAGATTCCGTTCGTCACCGCCTGCTCGGGCGCAGTCGACGGCTCGGGCGATCCCGAGCCGGATACCGGGACCGAGCCCTCCGGCGAAGGCGGCGGCGACGTGAGCGCGCCCGAGACAGCGCCCGACCTGTTCGCATGCGGCCTTGAGCCGAGCTGTGACAAGATCTCGCGGCACCTCGCCGCGGAACCACGAGATGCGCTCGAGTGTGCGGCCAGGCTCCTGCTTTCGGGCGGCACGGGCGTCCTCGAGGCGCTCGATACCCCCGGACCGTACATCGACGAGACAGAGTCGCTCATCGTGGTGCTGGGCGACGGCACCGCGCTCGTGCAGACCCGCGAGAGGCACTGCGGAGCCCCCGACGAACCGCCCTGCCAGGCCGACACGTGGGAGGCGCCGTCTCCGCATCAGATCTGTGATGTCGAGATCCCTGCGTCCATGGAAGAAGCGTGCGAGGAAGACTCCGAGGAGGGGTGTGTCTGGGTGCCGTGGTCAGGGCTGAGCAACTGCCAGGCCGTGGACGACGCCACGTGCACCGACATCGCTGACCGGCTCGCACCGAGGTGATCGCCCGCCTTCCCGCCTTCCCGCCTTCATGTTCAAATTAGGCCACCACCCGGGAGAGGCTACCGCAGAACGGGGAGGCGGGAGAGCGCGGCGAGGAGCGCCAGGGGCGAAGCGCGGGAGCGCCGCGGGCGAGCGCGGGAGCGCCGGACCTGCGGCCGCGAGCTCCGAGCTGGCGCTACAGGCAACCGCTGGGCACGCTGCCCCAGTGGCTCTTGGCGACGACGAACCCGTCCGGGCCCGACGTCGAGTGCGAGCCGCACAGGCCGTCGGCGTCGGAGATCACGGAGTCGATGCCGATGCCATACTCCCAGTATTTGACCTCGAGGCTCGAGTCGTGGGTCGAGCCGCTTCGCTCCGGAATGGAGGGGACGAGAATGGCGCTCGACTCGAAGAACTCGAAGCCCGCGATGGAAATCGAGAGCGTCACGTTTCGCACCTGGCCGACGCAGGTCGTCCTGCACGTGGGGTAGCCGACGGAGCTCTCTTTCGTGAAACCCGAAGGGCAGCCGGCCGAATAATAGCAGGAGCCGTTGCAGGTGACGGGCAGGGGCCCCGGCAGGTCCACGCACTCGTACTCCCCGGTGCCCTGGAGGGTCTTGCGCTGGGTCTCGAACCCCCCTGACGTCACCGAGGTTCGGCTGCCGAGCTCTCGATAAAAGACGTAGTCGTTCTTGAACGATTCGTCCTTCGTGCAGAGGCCGCCGTTGCAGAGCGCGGCCGCCGCCACCCCCACCCCGGACTCATGGTCTTCCAGGAGAAAGCGCTCCCCCGCGATCTCGACCGTGTGGTCGGCGCCCCCCAGCTCGCCTATCAATTGCGCCTTCGTCAGGGCGATCTCCTCGGGTGAGCCGATCGATACGCCGGCCACCTTGATGATCCGGCCGCCTTCGTCCCGTTCGACCGTCGTGGTGCCCATCTCCAGCTCTTCGGCCCGCCTGGCGACCCACCCGAGGGCGTCGTGTTCGCTCGCGAAGCGCAGCCCACCGGCAGCCAAGGGCTGGTCGAGAGGGGTGGCGTCGTCCGCGTCGGTCGACTCGGCGCTGCAGCCCATCATGAACGCCGCGGTGAGCAGCGACGCGGCGCGGTACGTTCGACGAGGATGGTTGGTGAGGAGCCGGTGCATTTTGTCGGTCATGGTGCGATCCTTTGTGGCCCCAGGTGTCTGAGGAGACCCATCTTGAAAACACGCTCCGTGCCACGACACGCATCGACGGCCGAACCTGGCGAAGTGCTCCGCGGACGCGGTGCCGAGCGGCGCGAGCGCGGGTTCCTGCGCTGGTTGCGCAGGAACCCGCGCAAGCTGGGCGGCGCCTTGCGCAATGCGCAGCGTCCCGGGCCTCGGCGCCGGCCTCAGCCGATCCGCGAAGCTAGCCACGTATACCCGCTCTCGTCGCGAGCTCGTACACCTGCGCGGCCCAGGCCAGGACCGCGTGCGCGGCGCGGGCGGCGGGGTCCTTGGCGCCCATCGCGTCCAGGATTGTAAGTACGCGCCGTCGCCCTTCCTCGTCGCCACAGGCCCAGCGGTTCATCGCTTCCTCGAGGGGTGAGATGCGACAGATCGGCTGACGGGTTTCAGGAGCTTCAGGCTCGTTCTGCCATCCAGGGGTCGCCTCGTCCAGGACCGATCGAGCGAGCGCGAGGAGCGCCGTCGCCACCTTGCCCGCCGGGGCGCTGTGGTACGCGTTGAACCCCTCTTCGATGAGCGCCTGCACATGCCCATTGCTCAGCGGAACCACACGCCATTCCATTCAGTGCGCAGCGGCCCGCGCGGCTCGAGTGCTCGTCCACCTGCTGCACCGGCTGCCGGTCCAGCTCGCCGTGAGAGCGCGCTGGCCGCCGCGCGGCTTGGGCTGCACGACGTCGCCTGCGAGCGCGAGCCGACGCGCGCCGCGGGCACGCCGAGCCTTCACGCGGGGGGTAGCGCCTCCTTGAAGAACACGGGGAGCGAGGGGACCTGAGGCACGCCGGGCCATCGCGATCACGAGCGCGATTGGCTCCCGCCGCTTGCGCCGCTGCGGATCCGGGCCGCGCGGCGCGGGCGGCTCACGGGCCGCCCGCGCCCGCCGGACGAAGGAGCGCGAGGGCGTCCGACAGGATCCAGAGCCCGAGGCCGATCAACACGAACGGCACCGCCGCCCGGCCGAGCCGAGTCCCATGGAGTTCATGGCCCGGCTCGCGGCTTTGATCCCTCCGCCGAAGATCCCGCTTGTGAGATACCATGGCGTGGTCGCGCCTCGCTCGTCGTGGCGCTCTCTCGTGACGCCCAAACCCCCGGCCCGCGCTGCGACACCTGAATCGTGCCCGGGGCACGTGCCTCGGCCCGCTGCACCCGCGTCGCCAGCGCCTGCGCTGGCAACGTCCGGAGCCTGCCGGCCACCGGGCCTCTGAGGACAGGACCCCGCGGCGGAGTCGATCAGGGGCGCACGCCCAGTGAATTGACCGCGCCCTCGAGGACCTCGAGCCCCGGTTGCATGTGGAGCCCGCCCGAGCTCGGCGCGGCCTCGATCGAGAGGCCACCGTCGGGTGTCACGTTGACGCGGCACTCCGCGCCGACGTCGAGCTCCTGCGAGATGTCCTCCCAGGCTGCCTCCACGCCCCGCCGAACCTTATAGTCCAATATCTCGAGGAGGCCGAGCCCCAGGATCTCGTAGTACCAATCGGAGTCCGCATCGACCTCGAGGTTGCTCGTGACGATGCCGAGCGCGCCGTCAGCGCACACGAAATCCAAATCGAAATCGACGTCCACCTCGGGGTCGGGCAGCCAGGTGGCGTAGGCCAGATCGAGGTCGACGTGCGCCCTCGTGCACTCGGCTTCGCTCGCCGGGCACCCGCGGCTGATCTCCACGGCAGGGCCGTACAGGTGGCCCCAGTGCAGGTCTTCCCCGTGCAGCGAGTCACCGATCAGGGCCTCGACCCGGCTCACCAGCTCCTCGTTGCGGATGCCGAACGCCAGCAGAAACTGGGCGGCGGTGTGATTGTAGCCCGCCCAGGCCGGATGGGCGCGTAGCGCCGCGTGGCTGACGGTGAGCGTCGGGGAATAGCCGCCGCCGGTGTCGAGCCAGTGGCAGCTGGATGCAGCCCCGAAGTCGCGATCGAAGACCTCTATGCCGTTCACCAGGAGCGAGAAGCCCTGTACGCAGAGAGCGTCATCGCCGTCCTTGGACAGGGTGATCTGCGTGATGTCCCCGATGTCGTCGATGGAGTCGAGATTCAGGTCGTACCTGAACGTGCTGCCGCGCTCGAAGTCGTCACGCCCGTAGTCCATGTACGTGATGTTGCCGGACGGCACGGCGCCGCCGTTCAGACGCGCGAACACCGGGTCATCCGTGTTGGCGTCGCCGCGATCGGCCACGCGCACCTCGAGCTGCGCCCGCCAGACGCGAAACCCCTGGCCGTCGCGCGAGAACACGCAGCGCTCCGGCGAGTAGCGCTGGCCGTTCTGGTTGTACGCGCGCACACGATAGCAATAGGGCGTATCCGGGGTGAGGCCCGAATCGGTGAAGCTGGCGGTCGCGGTCGAGCTCAGGGCGCCAAAACTGCGGCGCGTCACCCAGCTGCTCGATCCCTCGGCGCGCCGCTGCAGTTGATAGCCCGTTTCGTAGCGCGACGAATCGCGGAAGGACAGCGCCACCGTCGTCGCGGTGCGCGTGCCGACGCTGATACCCGAGGGGGCCGCGGGCGATTGTGTCGAGGGATCGACGGGGTCGATCTCCGGCTCGCCCTGGCCGGGCGGCGGCAAGGGGCGCGCGGCAGATGCGGTGCCCGCGAGGCTCAGCGCCGTGAGCATCAATCCCAGAGTGCGCGCGCCGCGCCGTCCCTCCCGCGCTGACGTGATGGAGACCGATCGGCTGAAGTGCTGGTTCGAGAACATGACGTAGTCCCTTCTTTTGAGCATCGCCTCGTGCAACGCGAGCAGACCGTCCCGCTCCCCGCCGGCAACCTGGGCGATGCGCTGCTCGCTGCTCATGCAAGCTCGCGACCAGCTCCGGTTTGACGTGCTGCGCGTCGCAGGGGCGAGATGACGGCGCTCGTGGTCGGCTCGTGGTGCAGAAGAACGGCTCGTTCCGTGCGGGCATTGCGTACCCATGTCATCGTTCCCCGAGCACCAGAGCCCTCGTCGAGGGTTCTCGGCATCTTCCAGGGGGATGATGGTGCCGTCGCCATCTTCCATGTCGTCGAGGAGCGACAGGTCCAGGGGGTCGCCCGCCGGCGGCTCCTCCACGCATCCACCCCCGGCGCCGCCGCCGCCGCCTCCCGCGCCCCCGACGGCTGGTCAGTTCGTGGCAAATTCTCGCACCTTCACCCCATGGCCATTTCCGGGGTAGGCGTCGTCGTAATGCTCGACGCCATAGACGATCATTCGACCGTTGCCGGCGACGTAGGCGCCGCCACCCGCGCTGAAGTTGCAATAGCGGGTGTCGCCGGTGTTGGCGCTGCGACAGAAGACGTTCGCGTTCGCGACCTTGGTGAAGGTGGGGTTGTAGTTGCCGTCTGTCGACAGCGTCACCTGCCAGAGGTCCGCCCAGTCGTCGCTCCCACTCTGGTTGTGCGTCCCCAGCGCGTAGAGCCGGCCGTCGCAGCGCGTGACGAGCTGGATGTTCTGATAGGATGGGAAGTTGCCGGGCGTCGTCTCCCGCCATTTCGACGTCCAGAACGACGAGGTCAGCGACATCGTGGTGCCATTGGACACGAACACCTCCACGTCGCTCGCGCCGTGGCCGAAGACCATCGTCATGTAGGTCCCGTCGTTGAGCCGCGTCATCGCCACGCTCCCCGCTTCCTTCCTGTCCCCGCGCTGGCGGGTGATGAGGGGGCCCCGCGTCGGGCTCGCCGGATTGGCGAGATCTGCCACCAGAAAACCTGCGTTGTTATCGTTGCTGATATCCTCCAGCGCGACCGCGGCGTAGCGGCCGAGGACCTGAAGCCCGCCTGCGTGATCGCGCAGGTCAGGATAGGGATAGCCTGTGTGGCTCACGACGTGATCCGCGCAGTTGGGCGCGGTGGTGGGTGTCACCCCGCCGGATCCAAGGGCCGCGTTTCCGACCCGCGAGCCCATCTCGACCACCTCGAAGCCCGCCTCGACGCCGTCGCGCGTCGAGGCGCTGACGAGGAGATAGTTCTTCCCGTCCCGGTGGAGCCGCTGGATTCCCTGCCGGTGGATGAGCTCGCCGTCGTGGTTCGTCGGCGCGGGGACCCCGCAGGCGGACTTGCCACTGCGGTACGCGACGACGTAGTTCGGATTGAGGGCGAGCGCGACGTCGATGTCATAAACGGGATCGAGCGCGCATCGGTTCGCCTCGTCCGTGGGCGCGGAGACAACATAGCCGGGGTGGGTCCCGCTGATGGCGGCAGGGAACAGCGCTGCAGTCGCTGCTTCTGCGCGCTCGACCTCGATCACGTCCTCCGGCGCCGTGCCGTCGGGCGCGACGCAGGCGACGAGGGCGCCGCCGAGCGCGGCGAGGAAGCCAAGTTTCGCTAGCTCGTTGGGAGCACATGCCGTCTTGCGGTAGAACATTTCGGTCTCCTGCATGGTGGGTAGAGCAGAGGTGGTGCCGGTCGCCCGTCACGGGTCGTTGGTTCAAGCTGACAGAGCAAGTCGTGTGCCGCGCCAGCGCGAGAGCGCGGCGGCAAGGCTCAAGTGGCTGCCTGACGTGGGACGCGAAGGAGGGGGCTGCGCAAGAGCTCACTCAAGTTGCGCGAGGATCCGCTCAACTGAGAAGACTCGGTGCCATCGGCGGGCCGCTGCACCCCGGTGGACGCAAGGAGTTCCGCCCCGGCGGTGCGCGACGCTCGGCTGGGGCGTCTCCCGCCGCCTCGGCTTCGATGGCCGCGCGCCACGAGGCGGAGCACGCCCATGCCCTGTTCGCGCACGCCGAGCGCCCGGTCGAGCGCCCCCACTGCGTCCACCTCCGCTGCCGTCACCCGCCGTCCGCCATCGCGGTCACGAGCGCGAGCTGCACCAGCCGCTTGCGCCGGTGCGGTCACCTCCGCGCGCCGGCTACTTCCGCGCGCCGGTCACGCGGATCTCGCGGAGGCGCGCCCGCATCGCCGCGTAATACGGCTCGATCTCCTTCGCCGCCGGCGTCCCCCAGAGGTTCTTCCGCTCCTCCGGGTCGCCCGCCAGGTCGTAGAGCTCGAACCGGGCGCCGCCCGAGATCGTCAGCTTCATGTCGCCGCGGAGGAACGACCGCCGCGCGTCGTTGTACGGCCCGGCCGGCATGTCGATCAGCACGTCGCGCGCCGCGGCCTGCTCGCCGGGGGCGAGGAACACGTCGGGCAGGAGCGACGCGCCGGACAGGAAGTCGGTCGCCGGCGCGCCCTCGGCCGGGCCAGGGACCCGCGTCACGTCGAGCAGCGTCGGCGCGACGTCGATGAGGCTGCGCCGCGCCGAGACCCGCGACGGCGCCGCGCCCGGCACATGGACGAGCAGCGGCACGCGCACGAGCTCCTCCCACAGCTCGAAGCCGTGGCGGAACATCTTGTGCTCGCCGAACGCCTCGCCGTGATCGCTCGTCACGACGATCGCCGTGCGCCCGCCGAAGGGCGCCGCCGCGATCGCGTCGAGCAGCCGGCCGATGTGCCTGTCCGTGAACGCCACCTCGCCGTCGTAGAGGTCCCGCTGCGACGCCGCGCCGAAGTCGGGCACGTCCTTGTGCCGGAGATAGTCGGCGTGCGGGTCGAGGTAATGGACCCACAGGAAGAAGCGCCCGCCCGTGTTCTCGGGCGACCCGAGCAGCCGCAGCGCCGCGTCGGTCAGCGCGGGGCTCGTCGCCTTGTTGTCGACGTCCCACGGCGCCCCCTCGGGCGGCGCCGCGGACATGTCCACCACGTCAAAGCCGCGATCGAGCCCGCCGAAGCTGCCGAAATAGCGGTGCCCGTGCACGCTCATCGTGCGCACCCCCGCCCCCTTCAGGCGCTCGGCGACGAACGTGTCCTCCTCGCCGAACTTGTTGAAATGACCCCAGTTTCTGTGGGTCTCGCTCCCGTACTTGCCGATGAGCATCGGGCCGATGCTCTTGCCCGTGTACGACGCGAGCGCGTACGCGCGCTCGAACACCGTGGAGCGGGCCGCGAGGGCGTCGAGGTTCGGCGACACGGGCCGCGGGTTGCCCGCATAGCCGAGGTCCCAGCGGAGCGTGTCGATCGTGATGAGCACGACGTTCAGGTCCGCCGGCAGGCGCGCCGCGGGCGCCTCGGCGCGCGCGGCCGCCTCCGGGGCGGGGGCGAGCGCGGCGAGGGCCGCGGCCGTCAGATCGCCGCCGGAGCAGTCGTCGTCGATGCCGTTGTCGAGGATCTCCTCGGCCAGCGGGTGGACGCGCGCGTCGCGGTCGTCGCAGTCGCCGCCGCCGAAGAGCGCGGCCGAGCGGTCGCCGTCGCGGTCGGCGAGGCGGCGCAGGATCGCGAGGCTCTTGCCCCCGACGGGCGCGCCGCGCTCGAGCGCCTGGCCCACCGCGGGCTCCGCGTTGAGCGCCGAGGCGGCGCGCGCGGTGAGCGCGAGCGGCAGCAGCGCGACGAGGAGCGCGACAGGGGCGCGCACCGTCCGGACGGCGGCCGGCGCGAGGAAGGCGGCGAGCGCGACGACGAGCAGGAGCGCCGGCGCGCGGAGGTCGAGCTCGGGGCGCTTGAAGACGCCGTAGATGCCGAGGAAGCCGCCCTCGCCGGAGACGCCGCCCGTCGCGACCCCGAGCGCGAACAGGGACGCGGCGATCCCGAGCGCGACGCCGCCCGTCACCGCCGGGTCGACGCAGGCCGGCCGCCCGTCGCTGGCGTTGGCGAGCGCGCGCCGGAGCGGCGGCGTCAGGGCGAGGACGGCGAGGCCGGCGATGAGGCCGAGGCCGAGCGAGCCCGCGGCCACGGCGGTGCCGACGAGCAGCGGGGCGGCCTCGAGCCCGAGCACCGCGCGGGCGAGGTGCGCGCACAGGGTCATCCAGAGGAAGGCCGCGAGCACCGCGAGCGGCACGAACGCCGCGATGTCGGCGGGCCGGCCGATCGCCCGCACACGAAGCGAGCCGACGAGCGTGGCCGGCGACGGCGGGTGCGACGGGTCGACAACGATTGCGCCGAGGCCGCCGAGCAGGCCGACGGCGAGCGCGACCGGCGCGAACACCCCGACGTCGGCGAGGTAGGTCGCGAGCTGGAAGGCGGGGTCGTCGCCGGCGCCGGTCAGGGCCCACCCGGCGTCGAGCGACGCGGCCAGGACGCCGAAGACGCTGGCGCCGAGGGCGCTCCTGGCGAGCCGTCCTGCCCACGCGCGGGCCAGCGTCGGGACCGCGGGCCCCGGCGAGCTGGGGGGGCGCGTCACGCCGGGCTCCGCTTCCGCGCCATGGGGTGGGCGGCGTCGTAGACCTTGAGCAGGTGATCGATCGACACGTGCGTGTACCGCTGCGTGGTGGCGAGCGAGGCGTGCCCGAGCAGCTTCTGGATGGCGCGGAGGTCGGCGCCGCCGTCGAGCAGGTGGGTCGCGCAGGTGTGCCGGAGCGCGTGCGGGTGCAGGTCGGCCCGGCCGGCGCCGAGCGCGCCGTAGCGCTGGACGAGGGCCTGGACGCGGCGCACGCCGATGCGCGCGCCGCGGCGGGACAGGAAGAGCGCGCGCGGGTCGCGGGCGCCGGTCGTCGGATCGGCGAGCTCGTCGCGCCGCTGGAGATAGCGCTCGATGGCGGCGAGGGCGTGGGAGCCCAGCGGGACGATCCGCTCCTTGTCGCCCTTGCCGATGACGCGCGCCGAGGCCCTGTCGGCCGACTGCCGGTCGACGTGGGCGAGGTCGAGCCCGCAGAGCTCGGAGACGCGCAGGCCGGCGCCGTAGAGGGTCTCCAGGATGGCGCGGTCGCGGAGCCCTTCGGCCGTCTCGGCGCCGGGGATCTCCATGACCTCGGCGGCGGCGTCGACGTCGAGGAAGGTCGGCAAGGGGCGCCGGACCTTGGGCAGGGCGAGCTGGGCGGCCGCGTTCCTGTCGATCTCGCCGCGCCGCTCCAGGAACCGGAGCAGGGAGCGGGCGGCGCCCACCTTGCGCGCGATCGAGGCGGGCGCGTGGGTGCGCGCGAGCGAGCCAAGCCAGCTGCGCAGGAGGAGCACGTCGAGGTCCTCCACCGCCGTCTCCTCGCTCGCTGCCGTGTCGTCGCGCGCGGCTGGAGCCTTGCGGGCGGCCGTGGTCTTGCTGGCGGCCAGCGCCTTGCCGCGCGCCGGCGCGGGGCGGCGCTCGGCGTTCGCAGCCGCCTTCTCGCGGGCGAAGCGCGCGAGCTGCTCGAGATCGCGCCGGTAGGCGGCCACGGTGTGGCGCGACGCCCGTCGCTCGGCCGTGAGGTAGGTGAGGAAGCGCGCAATCGCCTGCTCCAGCGCGGTCTCGCCGGATCGATCGCCGCTTCGCCGCGCGTGCATCACCGGTTTGCCCTACCACCAGGACGCGGCGGCAGGCAAAGACTCGCCGGCCGCCGAGCTGGAGCGCCGCGCAGCGGGCGCCTGCCCTGCGGGCGGTCTGCGAGGCAAACCGCTGGCTCGAGGAGGGGGCGGCTGCCCGATCCCGGGGCAGGTGGCGGTCGTGGAGCGCGCCGCGCCGTGGCGAGGCACCCGCTCGCCGCGGATCGCGAGGGATACGGCCCGGTGGCGGCCGGACTTGAACATGAAGGCGAGGAGGTGCGAAGAAAAGATCAATGATCTTCCCGTTTTCCCGCCTTCATGGGGATCACTCCGGGGCCAATAGGGCCACCACCTGCGGCCCGCCGTGACGAACACGGTCCGGCCCCCGCTTCCACGGTCCAGCCTGCTCGATGAGCTTCAGTGTCGATTCGTGAATTCAATTACCGATCCTCTCCGGGGGTAGCTTGGCCATCGTCTGCGACGGAGGGCAGCGGATCGCGCTCGTGATCCCGATATGTGTGCCGCTTTCGGTGTGGTACGAGGGCCGGCGCGCCGCCAGCGGCGCGTGGGGCGTGAGGAGCATGAAATGACGAATGCAGTCGTGAGCGAGCCGGCCACCGAGGTCCCGCCGAAGCTCTCCTTTGCTCAGACCATCAGGAGCTTGCCGCGCTCCTTCTGGATGGGCTGCACCATGGAAATGTGGGAACGGCTCGCTTATTACGGCGTGCGCGTGGTCATGCCCATCTACATCGCCCAGGCCGACGAGCCAGGAGGGCTCCACTTCAGCCAGCAGGACAAGGGCACCATTTACATGGTCTGGGCCCTCATCCAGTCCCTGCTCCCGATGATCACCGGCGGTTACGCGGACCGGTACGGCTACAAGCGCACGATCTTCATCACGGTCTGGCTGAAGATCATCGGCTATCTGCTGATGGCGACGCAGCGGAGCTTCACCGGCTTTCTGCTCGGCGTGGTCGTCCTCGCGACCGGCACGGCCCTGTTCAAGCCAGGGATCCAGGGCACGCTGGCCCAGTCGATGGACAAGTCGAACTCGTCCGTCGGCTGGGGGCTCTTCTACTGGCTCGTGAACGTGGGCGCGGCGATCGGCCCGCCGCTCGCCGGCTATCTCCACGGGATGGGCTGGCCGTGGGTGTTCTACGGCTGCGCCGCCATCATCTCCCTGAACTTCCTGATGCTGTTCACCTACCGGGAGGTCGACTCCGGCGCCGACAAGACCGCCGATGCGTGGCGGGTCTTCAGGGACACCATCAAGAACATCTGGGACGCGCGGCTCATCACCGTGATCCTGCTGCTCTCGGGGTTCTGGTTGATGATGTACCAGCTCTGGGACCTGATGCCGAACTTCTACACGGACTGGATCAGCAGCACCTCGTTCGTGCAGAACAACCCCTGGCTCCCGTCCTCGTGGCTCGACGTCAAGGATCCGCGCGGGGTGCAGCTGAAGCAGGAGAACGTGCTCAACGTGAACGCGGTGTGCATCGTCCTCCTCCTGGTCCCCTTCTCGTACCTGGTGGCGAGGATGAAGGTGCTCTCGGCGATGACGCTGGGTATCCTCGTCGCCATCGGCGGTATCCTCGTCTCCGGGACCGCGGCGTCGCTCTATGTCCTCTTCCTGGGCATCCTGCTCTTCTCCATCGGAGAGATGCTGACCGGCCCGAAGAAGAGCGAGTATTTCTCGCTCATCGCGCCGAAGGGGAAGAAGGCGCTCTACCTCGGCTACGTGAACATCCCGGCGGCGATCGGCCCGGCGATCGGCGCGCAGATGGCGGGGATCCTGTATGGCACGCGCGGCGAGAAGGCCACGCTGGCCCTGCGTTATCTCGCCGAGAAGACCGATTTCGCCAGCGGGAAGTCCTGGAACGGCGACGTGGCGTCGCTCCCGGAGCTCCTCGGGGTGTCGCGCCAGGAGGCCTTCCGGAAGCTCCAGGAGGTGCTGCAGATCGACGCGACCGAGGCCACTCGCCTGCTCTGGGACACCTATCAGCCCTACGAGATCTGGTACTCGTTCGCGGCGGTCGGGGTCGCGTCGCTCGTGGGGATGCTGCTCTTCTCGCGGCGATCGAGGCGGTGGAAGGACCTCGACGTGTAAAGCGCGGGGGCTGCGCCGTCACGCGCGAGATCGACGCCTCGCTCGTGGCCGGCGCGGCCGGTCACCCACGCGGACTCCGCAGCTGGCTCCGCCCGCAGCGCGACGGCCTACCCGCACGCCTCGCCGAGGATGTACCCGTGTTTGCAGATGCAGCGGCACTCGACCTCGAGCTCGGGCTCGTTGCACGCCGGCCGGACCCGCAGGGTCTGCCGCGCCGTCCGGCCCTCCCCGTCCTTCACCTGCACCACGATCTCGTGGTCCTGATCGAAGATGTCGCGGCCCGACCAGTTGTTCGGGCAGACTCCAACGTTCGCGAACGTCGAGATGTCGGCGTCGACGCTCGCGCCCCAGCCGTCGCCGGTCGGCTTGAGGTTGACCGTCCTCGACTCGGACATCACCCGTCCGGACTCGATGTCGCGCAGCGAGCCGGAGAGCTGGACGCCGCAGGCGCTCAGGTTCGTCGCGCGGACGCCCAGGAAGATCACCCGCCCGCCCTGCGGCGGCATGACGATGTCCACCCCGTCGCCGTCGCTCACCGGGCGCGCCGCGCCGCTCGAGTCGAGCGCGATGACCTCGATCCGGGGGGGCGCCTCCGCCTCGCCCAGGTACCCGAGCTTGCACATCCCCTCGACCGGCGGGTCAGGCCCCACCGGGGGAGGCTCCACGTCGTCGCCGCACGCCGGCGCGACGAGCAGCAGCGCCGCGAGCGCAGGGCTCGTCGCGGCGCGCCAGGCCTGCCAGGCCGTCACCGGTCCGGACGCTCCGGCGCCGGAGGGCTCTCGTCGTCGTCCGGCTCCTCCCGCGGGATGGGCGCGCGCGGCGGGCGCCTCGTCGCGCCGAAGGGGCTCGAGCTGGCGGGCGGCGTCGCGCGCGAGTCGGGCGGCGCGTGCTGGGAGGGCGAGCCGCTGCGCCACAGGCCGCTCGCTTCGGGATCGGCCGGCCACGGCGAACCGCCGGACGCCGTGCCCCCCTCGTGCAGCCCCACCTGCGGGAACGGCGTGCGCTCGGCCAGGTAGGCCGCGAGCAGCCGGTCGCGCTCCAGCTCCTCCGTGCTCGGCGGCGGGGGATCCAGCGTCGGCAGCTCGTCGGTCCAGGTGAGGTCCGCATCCTCCAGGCTCGGGCCGGACCCGGCGCCGCTGGAGAACCCCCGCGATGCGTTCCGCTCGGTCGGGACAGGCTCCGGCGCATAGCTGGGAGCAGCACGGTCGAGCCCGTGGCTGGACGCGCGATCCGGCGCAACCCCGGGGGTACGGTCCAGCGTGTGGCTGGACGCGCGCTCCAGCGCAGGGCTGGACGCACGGTCCGGCGCAAACCCCGGGGGACGATCCAGCGTGTGGCTGGACGCGCGGCCCGGCGCATGGCTGGGGGCGCGGCCCGGCACGTTGCTGGGCGCGCGACCCGGCGCATTGCTGGGGGCGCGGCCCGGCACGTTGCTGGGCGCGCGGCCCGGCGCATTGCTGGGGGCGCGGCCCGGCGCATTGCTGGGGGCGCGGCCCGGCACGTTGCTGGGCGCGCGGCCCGGCGCAGGGCTGGGCGCAAGCTCGGGCGTGTAGCTGGGCATGCGCCCGGCCGCGAAGGAGGGGCTCCTCGAGGTCGGCGGCGGCGGCGGGGGCGGGGGATCGATGGTCGGCAGCTCGTCGTCCCAGTCGCAATCCTCCGGATCGACCCGGGAATCCGACCGGCGCGCCGTCGGACCGAGCCGGAGATCGCCCGGCCTCCGCGACACAGGGAACCCCGCCGGCGGGCCGATCGTCGGCAGCTGGCCCACGCCCGGGTCCCGCGGGGGCGCATCCTCCCGGCGCTCCGTCCGCCGCGACGGGCGCGTCGGCTCGGGCACCGGCACGGAGTACCTCGTCGACGCGACCTGCCCGAACGGCCGCGAGTCCCGCGGCAGCCGCGGCGGAGGAGGGACCGCCATCGCCGCGCGCGCAGCGGCCGTCGAGGGAGGTGGCTGCGTCGAGATGAGGTTCTCGTCGCGGCCCCGCTCGACCGGCGGCGGGCGATCCGCCGACACGAGCTGCCGGGGCTGCACGCTGGTCGGGGACGACGCGGCCTGCGCGGAGCCCGGAAGCGGCCTGCCGAGCCAGGCAGCGTCCTTGCGCCCCTGCGACGAGCGCACGCCCTCCTCCGCCGGGCGCACCGCGCGCGGCGCGAGCGTGTCGCCCGGCTCGGTCGGCGGGATCTCATCGCCGAAGAGGACCGGCGCGGCCCCGGTCACGCGCGACTCGACGCCCGCCGCGCCCCTCGCGGAGCGGAAGCCGAACGCCGCGCGGATCGCCCGCTCGTGGTGGGGCTCCACCTCGACGGGACGGACGATGAAGCACGGCTCGGCGCCCGGCGCCCGCAGCGAGAGATCGACGTCGAACGGCGCGCCGAGGAGGTGACCCCGCTCGTCGAACAGGATGCGCACCGGCGGCTGCGCGAAGTACGCCGGCGACGACGGCGTCGCGAGGACGACCCCGAGCTCGCCGGTGCTCAGCTGGACGAACGTCCCCGTCGGGATGATGCCGAGCGCGCCGATGAGCAGCTTGCCGATCGCCCTGTCGGTCGCGCTCTCGGCGCCCGAGAGCATGCGCTGGAGCACGGCGTCGAGCGACGAGCCGCCGCCCGACGACCCCTCGAGCACCGGGAACGGCGCCGCCCGGAGCTCCGTGAACTGGCGGGCGGCCGCGAGGATCCGCGCGAGCACCGTGGGGCTGCGCCGGCCGCCGTAGAGCGGGCCCTGCCGGCCGCCCGGCCGGAGCGAGAGCGCCTCGTAGGCGATCACCGTGCGCGTGATCGACGGCGCGTGCAGCTTGCCGAGCGCCGTCAGCATGACCGCCGCGCTCGCGGACAGCCGCTCCTTCTCGTCGTCGCTCAGGCTGCGCTCGAGCAGCGAGCGCGCGGACGGCTCCTCGTCGCCGGCCGAGCCCGCGAGCGCCCCCGTGAGCCGCAGCCTGCTCACGTCGTAGAGGAGCGCCGCCGTGACGAGGCTCCCGAGCATCCGCCGGTCGGTCGTGAGCTGGCGCGCGATGCCCAGCGCGACGATCGCCGTCGACACGCTGAGGCCCGCCTCGTCCGGGTCGGCGACCTTGCCCGCGGCGACCGAGAGCAGGAGGCGGGCGTCCTCCTCGGCCGCGGCGACGAGCTTCTGCGCGACGCGCTTCACCCGCTGCGGCAGCGCCGCCTCGGACGAGCGCAGGGCGGCGTAGAACCCGCGCATCACGAGGATCGCCGCCGCGTAGGTGCGGCTGATGCGGCCGATGCGGGTGCCGTCGCCCTCGATGGCCCCGCCGGGGAACGGGTTCGTGAGCTTGCGGACCCGGACGCCGCGCAGGCTCGACTGGAGCAGCCGCGCGGCGATGCTGCGGTCGCGCTGCGCGTCCGCGAGGAGGCGGGCGAAGGCGGCGAGCTCGGCGCGGCGGACCGCCCTGTCGAGCACGAGCTCCGAGACGTCGCAGGCCTCGAAGAAGCTGCCGAGCTCCAGGGCGACCTCGTACGTCTCGCGCGAGGCGCGGAGCATCTGGCCGTTGATGAAGAGCGTGTTGCCCGCGAACACGAGCGTCGCGGCCTCGCTCCCCGACAGCTCGCAGAACTGGACGATGCTGTCGATCGCGGACGGGACGAGCGACAGCACCGCCTGGTTCGAGTCGCTGTGCAGGAGGCACGCCTTCGCGAGCCGGTAGATCATCTGCACCAGGCCGAGCGCGGCGCGGCGCCGCCCGTCGGCCTTCACGCCCGAGATCGCCGTGTCGCCGGTGATCTCGTGGAGGTTGGCCTTCTCCTCGCTCACGGCTTCCTCCCGCCCCGGGGCGACGGCGCCGGCTTCGTCGACGGCACCGCGCTGCTCGGCGCCGGCTCGATCGCGGGGCGGGCCGGCGGGCCGAGCGTGAACGGCGCGGGGCCTTGCCGTGCGCTGTACGGTGGGGCGCCGGCGCCGGTGGGCGGGGTGGGGGACCGCGGCGGCGAGGCCGGGCGCGGCATCGACGGCGGCATCGGGGGCGGCGCGGCGGTCGGGCTGGACGCGGCGGCGGCGGAGGGCGGCGGCGGCCCGCGCCTGCTGAACGGCGCGGAGGTGGGGGGCGCCGAGGCGGAGCTGCTCGAGGAGGGCACCGACGAGACCATCGGCGGCCTGTAGGCGGGCCGGCCGGCGTCGCCGCCCACGGAGCCCGGGCGCGGGGTGCTCCACGGCTCGAGCTGGTCCGGCAGGCTGAGCGGTCCGCCCTGGCCCACGCGCCGGACCGAGAGCGGCGAGCGCGAGCGCGCCGCGCGGGAAGGCGGCGCGCTCGCGTCGGGGGAGCGCGGCGACGGCAGCGATGGCAGCGGGCGATCGCTCGGGCGGGTCGGCGCGACGAGGCGCGCGGCGATCGCGACCGCGGCGCGGGCGGCGGCGTCGCGCACCGGCGGGGTGTTCCACCAGCGCGGCTTGGTGGCCTCCTTGACCGCGCGGAGCGCCTCGTAGCTCCGCGCCTGGCAGAGGAAGTGCGCGGCCAGCTCGCGGGTCTGCTCGATCGCCTCGGAGGGGATGAGCTGGCGCTTCTCGAGCAGCTCGATCGCGAGCTTCTCGGACCGCGCGGGGTTCAGCTGCGCGACGGTCTCGAGCCACTGCCGCCGCTCCGACCCCGGCAGGTCGTGGAACGACGGCGCGACGATCCGCCGCACGAGCGTCGGGCCGGCGGCGAGGACGCCGAGCTTGCCGATGAGGCGCAGGGCCTCGCGGCGCACCGGCGGGGCGGGGTCGTCGAGCAGCTTCTGGAGCTCCTCCCGGACGCGCTCGGCGGCGGAGCCCGGGCCGGTCGCGCCCTCGCTGCCCGCGGCGTCCGGGAGCTCGGCGAGCGCGCCGATGCGCACCTCGACGTGCGGGCTCGCGAAGCCGGCCTCCAGCGCGGCGAGCGCCTCGAGGGTCTTGAGCTGCGCGAGCAGCTGGATGAGCGTCAGGGCGAGGGGGGCCGGGGCGCGCGAGACGAGGTCCCCGAGCTCGGCCTCCCGGCCGGGCGCCCACCGCCGCATGTACGCGAACAGGACCTCGCGCAGGCGCTCGGACTGCATGGCGCCGTGGCACTGGCAGGCCGCGCTGAAGAGCGAGCCGTCGTCGAGCGCGTCGAGCGCGTGGGCCAGCCCCTCGACGATCGCCGGGTCGAGCGGCGCCACGCTCCGGCCCGCGCCGGGCTGCGCCGCGCCCCGGCCCGCGCCGGGCTGCGCCGCGACGGTGGCGGCCGCGGCGCCGGTCGCGGCCGGCTCCTCCGGGGGGGTCGTCGCGAGGTCGTCGAGGATCGCCTTCAGCGCCTCGACCGGGAACATCGCCTGCGCGAGCGCCCTGTCGATCGCGCGCGGCGAGAGCTGCGGCAGCGCGGGGCGCCGCCGGCTGCTCGCCGCGCCCGCCCCGCCGCGCTGGACGCCCTCGAGCCGCGTGGAGAACGCGCGCCGGAGCATCGTCTGCACCTCGAACGCGAGCTCGTAGCTGTGCAGGACGATCTGGTCGGCGGTCCACGCGGTCAGCGCCCCGGTCATGCGATCGGCGTCGCCGTGCCGGACGGCGTCGACGTAGCCGTCGACGAACGCCTCCATGTAGCGCTCGGTCCACTGCTCCGACGGCAGCGCGATCTGGGCGCCGAGGGTGCTCCGGGTCAGCGGATCGACGGCGAGCGCCGAGGCGGCCGCGCCCGTCTCCGCCAGCGCGGCCTCGACGTTCCTCTGCAGCGCCCTGCCCGCGAGCGAGCTCTCGTCCCAGAGGCTCTCGATCTGCGCGAGGGCGCGCGCCCCGACCGCCATCTCGCGGCACTGCTCCTCGAAATCCTCCAGGTCGACGTCGCCCTCGGCGAACTGATCGATCGCCATGTAGGCGATGTGCTCGAAGCGGCGGTCCCAGAGCGCCGTCACCGCGTCGTCGTCCTCGCCGATGCCGAAGCTCTGGTCGCGGAGCAGGATGGCGGCGAAGTCGCGGAGCTCGGCCTCGGTGATGCCGGCCTTGATCTGGATCCTCCGGACGCCGTCGGCGAAGAGCTGGTAGGGGATGCGATCGAACGGCGGCCTGTCCGGCTGCCAGATCGGCTGGCCGCCCGAGGTGAACGCGCTCGGGGTGACCTCCCAGCGGACGCCGAGCGGGTTCTGCGACAGCGTGCGCGTGATCTCGTCGAACGCGAAGTGGATGCCCTTGTTCACATGGGGGTGGTTCCACCCGTACTGGCGGATATTGCTGAGCACCAGCGCGAGCTGCTTCCAGACGCCGACGAGCCGCTGGCAGGTCTGCTCGACGACGGCCGTCGACGGCGGCTCCTGCTCCTCGTCGATGGCGTCGTTGCCGCGGACGAGCACGCGCGGCGCCTTCTTCTCGCGCGAGGGGGTCAGCTGGCCGGCGGCGTTCGCGGCGCTCAGCCGGCGGAGCTCGGCGCGCATCGCGGCGGCGCTCTGGAAACGGCTCCCGCGCTCGAAGGCGAGCGCCTTGTCGACGAACGCCACGATCTCGACCGGCAGGTCGGCGACCTCGGTCGCGATCGACGGCGCGGTCTGCGTCGCCGCGAGGAAATAGGACTCGGACTCGCTCCGGCCGCGGTTGAGCCGCTTGCCCGAGAGCAGGGTGAACAGGCTCGCGCCGACCGACCAGAGATCCGACCGGCCGTCGATGCCGGACACGCCCATCGCCTGCTCGGGCGACATGAACGCCGGCGTGCCGAACGTGAGCCCCGCGCGCGTCGCCTGCCGCTCGGGGTCGCGCATCCGGGCGATGCCGAAATCGAGGACCTTCACGTGGCCGGCGCTCGTGACGAAGATGTTCGCCGGCTTGATGTCGCGGTGGACGATGCCGATCGAGTGGCACTTCTCGAGCAGGTCGAGCACGACGTCGAACACGGGCAGCACCTGCGCGACGGGGAGGGTGCCGCCATGGCCGCTCGCCAGCCGCTGGAGGGTGGTGCCCGTGAGCAGCTCCATGACGAGGAACGGCTCCCCGCGGTCGCTGAGGTCGTCCTCGACCACGGCGACGCGCGCGGGGTGATCGACCCGGTTCGCGATCTTGCCCTCGCGCAGGAAGCGATCGCGCAGCTCGGCATTGCGCGCGAACTCGATGTGGAGGACCTTGACCGCGGCGCGCGAGCCCCGGCGGTGGGTCGCCGCGAACACCGCGCCCATGCCGCCGACGCCGAGCAGATCGTTGAGCCGCCACTTGGCGTTCAGGGCGGTCCCTATCCGCGCAGCGGCGGTATCTACGAGGTTCGGCTCCTCGGCGTGCGGGTCGAGCGGGGCCATAGACCGGGCGGCGGACAGGGGCCGCGCCGTGCGCGGCAGAGGGCGAGTAAGCCAGGCCGAGCATACATGGTTCCCGGTGCAAGCGCGAACCAGGACACAGTCGTCCGCCCCCACGGAACAAAGGTGGGCGAAGTGTTCCCGAGGTGGCAGCGAGGCTGCGGGCGACTCACGTGTGCAGCCGACAACGGACGAACTCGGTCCATTCCGGACAACCCCGGACCGCCACCCACGATACCCGCTTCAGCGCACGCTCGGGCGCGGCGCGGCGCCGGCGTCCGGCTCGGGGGCGCCGGGCCACTCGGGGCAGGTGACGCGGTAGTCGATGTCGGGCATGAGCAGCGCCCATTCCTCGCGCGTGAAGTTGCGCCCGGCGTAGGCGCACGCGCGGGTCATCAGCGGCTCGGCCGCGATCGTGAAGACGCGCGCGGCGCCGTCGTTCGTGGCGGTCACGACGCGGGTGGCATCCGGGCTGAACACCGCGTCCGTCAGCGTGACCCCCTCGGCGCGGAGCGTGATCGGCTCGCCCTGCCCGTCGACGGGGAGCACCCGCGCGATGCCGTCGCTGGAGACGGCCACCACCCGCGCGCTGTCGCTGCTGAACGACACGGTCCGGACCGACGCGCCGAGCCCGCTCAGGACGAGCGGCTGGCCCTGGCCGTCGGTGCGGAGCAGCCGCACGACATCGTCGAGCGCCGCGATCGCGATGTGGCTCCCGTCCGGGCTCACCGCCAGCGCGGCGATCGCGCGGTCCTCGTTCCCCGACGGCAGGACACGAGGGATCCCACGGCCGTCCGCCGGCCACACCTTCACGTTGGGTCCCGACGTCGCCACGATGTGCTTGCCGTCCGGGCTGAACGCCGCCTTGAGCAGCCCCGCGCGCTCATCGCGCAGCTCGACGGGCTCGCCCGGGACCCCGTCCTCGAACACGCGCAGGATGCCGTTCCACGAGGTCGTGACGATCCTGGTGCCGTCCGGGCTGAACGCGACGCCCACCACCCGGTCGTCGTGGGTGCCGAGCGTGACCGGCTGGCCTTTCCCGTCGGTGCGCCACACCCGCGCCGTCCTGTCGGCCGAGCCGGTGACCAGGCGGTTGCCGTCGGGGCTGAAATCGACGCTGAGCAGGTGCTCCTCGTGCCCGCGGAGCACGACCGGCTCGCCCGAGCCGTCGGCGCGGAAGATGCGGACGGTCTTGTCGGTCCCGGCGGTGGCGATCTTGCTGCCGTCGTGGCTGACGGCGATGCCGGTCAGCGGCCCTGTGTGGCCGTGGAGGAGCAGCGGCTCGCCCGGCGCGTCGAGGCTCCACACCCGCGCGGTGCCGTCCTCCGAGGCGGTGACGATGCTCCTGCCGTCGCGGCTGAAGGCGGCGCTGTTCACCGCCCCCTCGTGGCCCTGGAGGACCGTCGGCGTGCCCTTGCCGTCGGCGCGGAAGATGCTGGCCATCCCGTCCGCCGAGGCGGTGACGACCGACGTGCCGTCGGCGCTGAAGGCGGCGCTGCGCACGCCGCCCTGGTGCCCGCGGAGGACGAGGGGCTCGCGGTGGCCGGACCCGAGGATGCGCGCCGTCCCGTCGCCCGCCGCGAGGACGATGCGATCGTCCACGGGGCTGTAGCTCGCGCTCTCGACGCCCAGCCCGTGCCCCTTCAGCGCCGCGGGGGCGTCGTGCCCGTCGGCGCGGACGACGTAGACCGTCCCGCTGATGGCCGTGGCGAGGATCCAGGTGCCGTCGTGGTTGAAGACCGCGCGCCGGATGTGCCGCTCGCCCAGGGGCACGACGAGCGGCGGCTCGTCGCCCATGCCGGGGCGCCAGACGTAGATCGCGCCGTTCGTGGTCCCCGCGACAACGCGGCTGCCGTCCGGGCTGAACGCCACGCTGGCCGGCGCGGCGTCCCGGGTGTGGAGCGCGCCGTCCTGGCGGCCGTCGGGGTGCCACAGGCGCACCGTGCCGTCGGTCGACGCGGTGGCCAGGCGGCTCCCGTCGTGGTTGAAGGCGACGGCGACGACCCCCCCGGGGTCGTGCGCGCGCAGCACGACCGGCTCGTCGCGCCCGCCGCGGCGGAAGAGCCGCGCGGCCCCGTCCGCCGAGGCGGTGGCCACGAAGCGGCCGTCGGGGCTGAAGGTCGCGTCGTGGACCGCGCCGCCGTGCCCGCCGAGCACCTCCTGGCGGACGGCGGGGCCCCAGACAGCGTCGCCGAGCGCCTGCACCACGGTGGCGCCCGCGGGGCGGCCGCTCGCCTTGGCGGCGAGGCCTGCCTCCACGGCGAGCAGGCGCGCGCGCGCCTGCAGGCCGTCGGACAGCTCCTTCGCCGACTGGGCCGCGAGGCGGCGGGCGTCCTTCTCGCGGGACTCCTGCTGCGCCCGGAGGAGCGCGTGTTCCTCCGCTCCCATCTGCCAGAGGAGCCCGAGGATCAGGCCGCCGAGCAGCGTGACGGCGACGGCGAGCACGGTGACGAGCCGCCGCATCGACCGCTTCTGGCCCTCGGCCCGCGCGCAGGCGGCGAGGAACGCCCGCTCCTCCGCCGAGACGTCGCACCGCCCGTCGCACCACGACGTGAGCTCCGCGAGCGCCGCCCCGCCCACGAGGAAATCGTCGTTCCGCCCGTTCGAGAGCCAGCGCGCGAGCGGCTCCGTGACGCCCCGCTCCGCCTCGCGCGACCCGACCCACGCCCGGTCGAAGACGCGGCGGAAGATGCGGTTGCGCACGTCGAGGGACGGCGCGCCCGCGGCCGTCGCCCGCTCGGCGGAGAGCCCCGAGAGCCGCAGCAGCGCCTGGACCGGATCGCCGCTGTCCACGGGCACCGGGGGGCCGTCGAGCAGCTGCTTGTACAGGCGGAGGAGCTTCGGCGCGTGCGCGTGGTGGGGCCCGTGCGCCTCCAGGCACCGCGCCGCGTGGCGCAGGGCCGGGTCCTCGGTCCGCCCCGGGTCGAGGAAGCGCCGCTCCACGGCCTCGTCGACGCCGAGGCCGCGCCGCTCTCCGACGAGATCCGCGCAGAGCCGCTGGGTCATGTAGGGGTGCCCCGAGGTCCACGCGAAGATCGCGTCGAGCAGCGCGTCGGGGTCGGGCACGAGCCCCTCCAGGCCCGCGCGCAGCTCCCGCACCTCGGCGCGGGTGAAGTCGTCGAGCCGGATCGAGCGGCCGATGCTGAACGGCGTGCGCGCCGGATCCGAGACGAGCTCCGACGGCGCCGCCACCCCGAGCAGGCAGAAGGTCAGCCGGGCGTTGGCCGGGCGCTCGGCGCGCCGGTTCACGCAGGCCCGGATGACCGCGAAGAAGTCGTCCCGCGAGAACGGAAGAGACAGCGTGGCGTCGACCTCGTCGATGAACAGGACGATCGCGGAGGAGATCTCCACGAGCACGACGTCCTCGAGCCAGCGCAGCCAGCAGTGCACCGGCCCGAGGTGCCAGTGCGCATCCCAGAACTCGTCCGGCGGCTCCAGCCCGAGCTGCTCGGCGATCTCCGAGGCGATCCCGAGGTACCAGCCCACCGGCGTGGTGGTGTCGGTGCCGAGCGCCCCGAGATCGACGCTCGCGCACTCCGCCTGCTCGGCGCGGAGCCGCATCGAGACCCGGAGTCGCAGGCTGGATTTCCCGGTCTGCCGGGGCGACAGCACATAGCAGAGCTCTCCGCCCAGCAGCGCCTCGAAGAGCTCCCTGTCCGCGGAGCGCTCGATATAGATCGCGCCGTCGCCTACTGTCCCGCCCGCCTGGAACCGGCGCCCGTGCTCTCCGGCGCTGGCCTTCGCCAGATCGAGGTCGGGAGGCGCCGAGAAGGTCACGATTAAGACGGTGCCACGCTGCGCGGGGACCGTCAACGGAACGACATTCCGCGTCGCTGGTGTCCGTGGTGAAACAACAGGGCTCGCAACGGCGCCATGGACTTCACGAGCGTGTTGCGCGACAGGGGGCCAGAGCACACGCGAACGGGCGCGCCGGCGGCCTCTTTCGGCGGTCGGCGCGCGCGCGACGCGTGATTCGGCACGTGGCCGTGCGCCTCGGCTCATTCATCGCCGCGCGGCGATGGCGTATGCGTCCGTTGTGTTGCGTCGCAAAACCCACTTGCCAGGTCCATAAATCGTGGACCCGGCCACTGCTGCTGGTGTAGCGTTCGCGCCGTGCGAGGCGCGTTGAGGGCGGGGGAGCATCGCGTCGTGGCCGCGCCGGTGGCCATGTCGCTGCTGGGGTGCGCATTGCGCTCTGCGGCTCAGCAGAATCCTGCCGATACTACGGCTTTGCCTGATACGCCGGAAGCTCCTGCCGTAGAGACCCAGAATCCTCCGCCGCCGCCAGCCGCAGCGGCGGCCTCTCCGCCGACGGCGGCCGCCCGGCCCGGGCTGCCCGATGAGGCCGCGGCCATCTCGGCGTGGTGGTTCAACACCGCGAGCTAAGGTTTGTCACGATGGACCCGCAGCGATCGACACACCTCAGCTCCGCCCTTCAGGAGTCCGGCCAGGGAGCGCTGAAATACGGAATTGTCTGGCGAATCGCGCGAGCGGCGCGAACGGCGGCCCTCGCCCGGCTGGCCGGGGCCGCGCTCCTCGCGCTCCCCGCGGCGGGGTGCATGCAGCTCGACGAGGAGCTCGCGCAGCAGGTCTCGCTCGCGGCGCACGTGAGCGACTGGCGGGAGGAGATCATCTATCAGGTGCTGATAGACCGCTTCGCCGACGGCGACGCGGGCAACAACTACGGGGTCTCGTCGGCGCCCGGCAGGTGGCACGGCGGCGACTGGAAGGGGCTCGAGGACCGGCTGCCCTATCTCGAGGAGCTCGGCGTCACCGCGCTCTGGATCTCGCCGATCGTCAAGAACGTCGAGACCGACGCCGGCTTCGACGGATACCACGGCTACTGGACGCAGGACTTCACCGCGCTGAACCCCCATTTCGGCGACCTCGCGTCGCTGCGCCGGCTCGTCGCCTCGGCCCACGGCCGCGGGATGAAGGTGATCCTCGATATCGTGACGAACCACGTCGGCCAGCTGTTCTTTTACGACATCAACCAGAATGGCCTCCCCGACGACGCCGTCCATGGCAGCGGCAAGGGCGGGCAGTCGCAGATCGTGCACGAGAGCGAGTACGACCCCGATTTCGACCCCCGCGGCGTCCAGGCGCGGACGTCGCTCGGCGCGTCGGGCCCGGCGCCGATCGTCTTCCGCCACGAGCCCGCGACAAACCACCTCCCGCCGCAGCCCGAGCTCTTCCAGGACCCCGAGGTCTACAACCGCAAGGGCCGCATCGTCGATTTCGACGACGTCGACCAGCTCGTGCACGGCGACTTCCCGGGCGGGCTCAAGGACATCGACACCGCCCGCTGCGACGTGAAGCGGACGATGGTCGACGTGTTCGTTCGATGGGTCGAGCTCACCGACGTCGACGGGTTCCGCATCGACACGCTGAAGCACGTCGAGCACGAGTTCTGGCGCTATTTCACGCAGAACGTCCGGCTGCGGCTGAAGGAGAAGGGCAAGACCCGCTTCTTCATGTTCGGCGAGGCCTTCGACGGCAGCGACGATCTCATCGGCAGCTTCACGAGGCACGACGTCCCGGCCCACCCGCACGACGAGGCGCTCGGCGGCGATCTCGACCGCGAGAACGGCAGCGAGGCGGAGGGGGGCTGTCCGGGCGCCGCGCCGATCACGGGGGACATGGTCGACGGCGTCTTCTATTTCTCCCAGTACTACCAGGTCTTCCGCGACGTCTTCCGGGACGCGCAGGGCACGCGGCGGATCGAGCAGCTCTGGGCGGAGCGGGAGGCCAACTACGGCGCGGAGCCGAACGCGAACGGCACGGGCCTGCCGCCGCTGAAGACGCTCGTCAACTTCATCGACAACCACGATGTCCCGCGCTTCCTCTATGACGGCCCGGGCGTCTCGCCCTTCCAGGCCGACCCCGAGGCGGCCCTGAGGAACGCGCTCCTGTTCCTCTTCACCGAGGACGGCATCCCGTGCCTTTACTACGGCACCGAGCAGGGGTTCAGCGGCGGTAACGACCCGGCCAACCGCGAGGATCTCTGGACGAGCGGCTACGACACCGAGCACCCGCTCTTCCGGTGGGTCAAGCGGCTCACGGCGCTGCGCAGGGGCTACCGGGCGCTCACGGTCGGCGAGCAGACGGTGCGCTGGTCGACGGAGCGGACGGGCGAAGGGGACGAGGACGCGGGGATCTTCGCCTTCGATCGGGGCGAGCCCGACGGCGATTACGCGCTCGTCGTGCTGAACACGCACCCCTGGAAGCAGAGCTCCACGAGCTTCGAAGGGGCGGCGATGACGACCGAGCTCCGGCCGGGGACCGTGCTCGTCGACGTGCTCTCGCCCGGGAAAACGACATATAGCGTGGGCGCGAACGGCGCCGTCACCGTCGAGCTGCCGCCGGTGAGCGGAGCGGTGCTCATCCCGGAAGACCAGGTCATCCAGGGTCTTTGATCCCCAGAAGCCCTCCTCCCCCTTCGAGAGTCTTTGAATATGGCCTCTGTCAAAGTGCGCGGACTCAACAAGCGATTCGGCCAGACCCACGTGCTGCGCGGCGTCTCCGTCGACGTGCCCGACGGCTCGTTCGCCGTCCTCGTCGGCCCGAGCGGCTGCGGCAAATCGACCTTGCTCAGGCTGCTCGCCGGGCTCGAGGAGGCCGACGACGGCTCGATCGCGCTCGGCGGGCGCGACGTCACGCGGCTGGAGCCGCGCGACCGCGACATCGCCATGGTGTTCCAGTCGTACGCCCTCTACCCGCACCTCACGGTGCGCGAGAACCTCGCGTTCGGCCTGAAGCTCCGGAAGACGCCGCCCGCCGAGATCGAGGCGCGCGTGAAGGAGGCGTCCGAGATGCTCGGCCTCGGCCCGCTCCTCGACCGGCACCCCCGGGCGCTGTCCGGCGGCCAGCGCCAGCGCGTCGCCATGGGCCGGGCCATCGTGCGGCGGGCGCAGCTCTTCCTGTTCGACGAGCCGCTCTCGAACCTCGACGCCGCCCTGCGCGCGCAGGTGCGGGTCGACATCCGCAAGCTGCACGACCGGCTCGGCGCGACGAGCGTCTACGTCACCCACGACCAGGTCGAGGCCATGACGCTCGCCGACGAGATCTTCGTGCTCAACAAGGGCGTCGTCGAGCAGTCGGGGCCGCCGCTCGAGGTGTTCGCCCGGCCGCGCACCCAGTTCGTGGCGAGCTTCCTCGGCAGCCCGGCCATGAACTTCGTCGACGCGCGCATGGAGAGCCGCGAAGGCCGGTGGTTCGCGGCCCAGGGCGACCTCGCTGTCGAGGTCGACCCGGCCGAGTTCCCTGGCGCGCTCTCGTCCGGGCGGCGGGTGACGGTCGGCGTGCGCCCGCACGAGGTGGATCTCGCCTCGGGGGAGGGCGGCGCCCCGTTCGAGGTGACGATCGTCGAGGCGCTCGGGGCCGAGTCGTACGCTCACGGCACCGTCGCGGGGGCGCCGTTCGTGGCGCGCCTCGACCCGGCGACGCGCGTGGCGAAGGGGGACACCGTGGCGATCGCGCTCCGCCAGGTGCACCTGTTCGATGCGGACTCCGGGCTGACCCTCCGGGATGCGTGAGGCGACCCATGCCGAGCCGCCGCCGCCGCCGCCGCCCCGCGCTCGCCGCGCTGGCCCTTGTCCTCCTCGTGCCCGCGCTCGCGGTCGCGGCGCCGATCCGGCTCTGGCACGCCTACCGCGACGACGAGGCCAGGGCCCTCGGCGCCATCGTCGCGGCCTTCCAGGGCGAGGAGGTCGAGCTCCTCGCCGTCCCGTTCGACGCCTACGCCTCGAAGCTCCAGGCGGCGATCCCGAGGGGCCAGGGGCCCGACCTGTTCATCGACGCCCACGAGCGGCTCGGCGACTACCGCGCGCGCCAGCTCGTCGCGCCCGTGGGCGACGCGCTCGAGGCGGACGGCGAGGCGGTGTTCCAGGGGCCGGCGCTCGCGGCGGTCCGGCAGGGGGGCGAGCTCCTCGGCCTGCCGATCAGCCAGAAGTGCATGGCGCTCTACATGAACACCGCGCTCGTCCAGGAGGCCCCGGCCTTCCTCGAGGACATCGCGGCGCTCGCCGGCGCCCTGCCGCAGGGCGCGTACCCGCTCGTGTACGAGGCGTCGAACGCCTACGCGCACATGCCGATCCTCGCCGCGTTCGGCGGCGCGATGCTGGACGAGGACGACCAGTTCGGCCTCTTCGGCCCGGGGCCGGAGCGCTCGCTCGAGCTCGTCCGCTCCCTGATCGCGCGGCGGGTCGTCCCGGAGGACGCGGACGGCGCGCTGGTGACCGACCTGTTCAACGCGGGCCGCGCGGCGTTCGTCATCAGCGGGCCGTGGTTCGTGGGCGGCCTCACGGCCGAGGCGAAGCGGAGCGCGCGCGTCGTCCCGCTCCCGAAGGTGCGCGAGACCGGCCGGCCGATGCGGCCGTTCATGACCGTCGAGGCGGTGATGCTCTCGCCCCAGGGCGCGCAGCGCGCCGAGGCGCGGGCGCTCGCGCGCCACCTCGCCGGGGCGGCGGCCGCGGGGACGCGGATCGAGCTCGCGCGCACGCCGCCGGTGCGGAACGACGTCGCGGTCCCGGCCGACGACGCCTTCATCGCGGCCTTCACCGAGCAGGCCAAGGCCGCCATCCCGATGCCGACCTCGCCCGCGATGCGGTCGACCTGGGAGCCGTCCACGCGCGCGATCCGCAAGGTGCTGCGGGGCGACGCGCCCCCCGACGTCGCGCTCTCCGAGGCGAAGCGCCGGTTCGACGACGTGCGCCGGCCGCTGCCCCCGCCCGCCTCGCCGGCGCCGCTCCTCGTCGCGCTCGGCGCGCTCGCGCTCGTCCTCGTGCTCCGGTGGGTCTCCGCCGCGAAGGGCGCCGCCCACGGCCCCACCCTCCGGCAATCGCTCCCGGCCTACAGGTACGTCGCGCACGCCGTCGTCGCGATCGGCGTGCTCGTGCTCGTGCCGCTCGTCATCGGCGCGGCGACGTCGCTCTTCGCCGGCAGCGGCGAGGGCCTCCGGTACGTCGGCCTCGCCAACTTCATCAGCATCCTCACGGCGCGCGGCGGGCCGCTCTTCGCGAGCGGCTCGTTCTACCTCGTGCTCGCGGTGACCGTGCTCTGGACGGCGGTGAACCTCTTCTTCCACGTCGTCCTCGGCGTCTCGCTGGCGCTGCTCCTGCACCGCCCGACGCTGCGCCTCCGCGCGCTCTACCGGGTGCTCCTCATCGTGCCCTGGGCCGTGCCGAGCTACGTGACCGCGCTGTCCTGGAAGGGCATGTTCCACCGCCAGTTCGGGGCCGTGACCGGCCTCATCGAGGCGGTGAACGCCGCGTTCGGGACGAGCATCGCGCCGATCGCCTGGTTCTCGAGCTTCACGACCGCGTTCACGGCCAACGTGACCACCAACGTCTGGCTCGGCTTCCCGTTCATGATGGTGGTCACGCTCGGCGCGCTCACCGCCGTGCCCGAGGAGGTGCTCGAGGCCGCCGAGGTCGACGGCGCCTCGCGCTGGCAGCGTCTCTGGAAAATCACGCTTCCACTGATCGGGCCGGTGCTCGCGCCGGCGGTCACGCTGGGCGCGATCTGGACGTTCAACATGTTCAACGTGGTGTTCCTCGTGTCCGGCGGCGATCCGGACGGCACCACGGACATCCTCGTCTCCGAGGCGTACCGGTGGGCGTTCACCCGCGAGGCGCAGTACGGCTATGCCGCGGCGTACTCGGTGCTCATCTTCCTGCTGCTCACCCTCGCCACGCGGGCCTCGGGCTGGCGGCGGCGGAGGCCCGGGTCGATCCTCCCGCGGGGCGGCGGGGCGGCGGATGGGTCGGCACCTGTCCCGGTGGCGGCGACGGAGGCCGTATGACGCGCAGGCCTTCTCCGGTCGAGTCGATCGCGGTGCACGTCGCGCTGCTCGCGGCGGTCGCGTTCGCGCTGTACCCGGTGCTCTGGGTCGCCTCGATCGCCTTCTCGGGGGTGCGCCCGCCGGTGCCGGAGGTGCTGCCGATCCCGAACCAGCCGACGCTCGAGCACCTCGAGGCGGTGGTCACGACGTCGCAGAAGGTGGGGGGCGAGCCAATCTGGGTGTTCCCCCGCCAGCTCGCCAACTCGGTCGTCGTGGCGCTCGCGACGGCGGCCGTCGGCGTCACCATCGCGGTCCCGGCGGCGTATGCGCTCGCGCGCTTCCGGTTCGCCGGCAAGGACCGCGGCCTGCGGGCGCTGCTCGCGACGCAGATGTTCCCGACGGTGGCGAGCGCGATCCCGCTGTACCTCCTGCTCGACGCGCTGGGCCTGCTCAACTCGCGGACGGGGCTCGTGCTCTGCTACGCGTCGACGGCGGTGCCGTTCTCGATCTTCCAGCTCCGGGCGGCGTTCGAGGCGATCCCGGTCGACCTGGAGGAGGCGGCGATGGTCGACGGGGCGACGCGCTTCCAGGCCTTCCTCCGGGTGGTGCTCCCGGCGGCGCGGCCGGCGATCGCGGTGACGACGCTGTTCGCGATCATGACGGCGTACAACGAGTTCATCCTCGCGGCGACGCTGCTCTCCAAGGAGGAGATGTTCACGCTGCCGGTGGTGCTGCAGCGGTACATCGGCGAGCACGACGCGCAGTGGGAGCGGTTCGCGGCGGGGGCGCTGCTCGTGTCGCTGCCGGTCATGGGGGCGTTCTACCTGGTGCAGCGGCACCTCGTGGCGGGGCTGACGACGGGCGGGGTGAAGGGGTGAGGGAGGGGTGAGCCTCCCAGCGCGCGACCCGGCCGCGCCTCTGCGGAGCGGTCCGCCGGCGCGACCCGCGCTGCTCGGCGGCGTCGCGGCGCTCGGGGTCGCGCGGCACCCCCCCGCCTACCCTCTGCCGCCCCTGCGCACCCGTCCGCTTGACCCCACCCTCGCGCCCATGGACGCCCGATCGCGACCCCGCTATCTCCAGGAGGCCATGCCCAAGGCCGAGGTTCCCTCGCCAGCCGCCGCGCCGGGGACCCCCCACGCGGAGCCCCGCCCCTCGCAGGGCGGCGAGGCCCGGCCCTCGCAGGGCGGCGACGCTCGCCTGTCGTTCGGCGGCGATCTCGACGGCCACGGCACCTTCCTGCCGGCCCCCGCCGTGCTGCAGCGGCGCCTCGGCCGGCCCTCCTGGGAGAAGGTCTGGCTCCCGCTGCTCGGGCCCCTGCTCGCGCTGCTCGTCATCGTCGCGGTCGCCACGCTCGATGCCGCGCTCGACTGGAGCGTCCCGAACCCGCCGGCGATCCTCTCGATGGTCATCGTCTTCGCGGCGTTCAGCGGCGGCATGTGGAGCGGCATCGTCTCCGCGCTCGTCTCGTGCGTCTACTTCGCGCTCTACTTCTCCGAGCCCGGCGCGCCGCTCTCGTACCAGGAAGACAACCTGCTCCGCGTCATCGTCTTCGCCGTCACCACGCCCGCGATGGCGGTGATGGCGAGCATCGCGAAGCGCCGCGCGGACGCCATGGGCGAGGCCTCGCTCGAGAACGAGCGCGAGCACTCGGCGAGCCTGCGCGCCCTGCTCATGCAGCGCCAGGCGGTCGAGGCCGAGCTCCAGCAGGCCAAGGAGGCCGCCGAGGCGGCGAGCCGCGCGAAGAGCGAGTTCCTCGCCAGCGTGAGCCACGAGATCCGCACCCCGATGAACGGCATCATCGGCATGACGTCGCTCGCGCTCCAGACCGAGCTCAGCCAGGAGCAGCGCGAGTACCTCGAGATGGTCAAGATCTCGGCCGACGCGCTCCTCGCCATCATCAACGACGTCCTCGATTTCTCGAAGATCGAGGCCGGCAAGCTCGAGATCGAGCCCGTCGTCTTCGACCCGAGCGAGATCATCGGCGACGCCGTGAAGACGCTCGCGCTCCGCGCGCACGAGAAGCGGCTCGAGCTCGCCTATGACGTCGGCTCCGACGTCCCCGAGGCGCTCGTCGGCGACCCGCTGCGCCTGCGCCAGGTGCTCGTGAACCTCGTGAGCAACGCGGTGAAGTTCACCGACGCCGGCGAGATCGTCGTCCGCGCCGAGGTCGACTCGCGCGCGCCCGTCACCGCCGAGGAGGACGCCGGCGCGGACCGCCAGAGCGCGCCCAGCCTCTACGCGGGCGAGGCGCTCGGCGACGCCCTGGTGCTCCACGTGCGCGTGATCGACACGGGCATCGGCGTCGCCCCCGACAAGCAGCGGCTCGTCTTCGACGCGTTCGCGCAGGCGGACGGCTCGACCACCCGCAAGTACGGCGGCACGGGGCTCGGCCTCACGATCTGCGCCCGCCTCGTCGAGATGATGGGCGGCAAGATCTGGATCGAGAGCGAGGTCGGCAAGGGCAGCGTGTTCCACTTCACCCTCCAGGTCCGGGCGCTCGACGGCGCCGCCCGGTCGCGCCGCCTGCAGATGCCGAGGGATCTGCTCGGCACGCGGGTCCTCATCGCCGACGACAACGCGACCGCGCGGCGCATCCTCGCGGAGACCATCGAGGGCTGGGGGATGAAGCCGGTCCCGGTCGACTCGGGGGCGGCGGCGATCGCGGCGCTCTCCGAGGACTCGGGCGTGTGGGCGCTGCCCTGGGGCAAGCCGGGGGGCAACGCGGTCGGGCCGAGCTCCTCGTTCGGCCTCGCCATCGTCGACGCCCGCATGCCGAAGGTCGACGGCTTCGCCGTGGTCGAGCACTGCCGGCGGCGCGAGATCTTGAAGGGGCGCACCCTCATGATGCTCAGCTCCACGTCCGCGCAGGCGGACGCCGCGCGCTGCCGCGATCTCGGCGTCTTCGCCATGGTCACGAAGCCCGTGAAGACGTCCCTCCTCCAGGAGGCCGTGTTCCACGCCCTCGGCGTCCCGACGCGGAGCGCGCTCCGGTCGGCCGACCTGCGCCGCGCCGCGCCCGGGCCGCGCGCCCGCGGCCTGCGCGTCCTCGTGGCCGAGGACAACGCGATCAACCAGAAGCTGATGCGCCGCTGGCTGGAGCGGCAGGACCACCACGTGCACATCGTCGAGAACGGCCGGCTCGCCGTCGAGAAGATCGCGACCGGCCAGTACGACGTGGCCCTGCTCGACGTGGAGATGCCCGAGATGGATGGCCTCCAGGCCGCGCGGGTCGTCCGCGCGCGCGAGCGGCGCGAGGGCGGGCACATGCCGCTCATCGTCGTGACCGCGTACGCGATGAAGGGCGACCGCGACCGCTGCCTCCGGGCGGGCTTCGACGGCTACGTGTCGAAGCCGGTGCAGGTCGAGGAGCTCTACGACATGATCGACCGGCTCGCCGCCGGGCCTTCTTCCCTGGAGGTCGAGGACCCGGCGCGCCTGTCGCTCGGCGCGCCGGGCTCGTACTCGCCGGTGCCCTCGTCGTCGCTCGACAGCGGGCCGCCGAGCGCCCGCTCGGACGAGCGGCCGCAGGGCACGCCCTCCTCGATCGCGAGCCGGCCGATGTTCGACCGCACCCGGGCGCTGGAGCGGACGGGCGGCGACGCCGACCTGCTGCGCGAGCTCGCCGAGGTCTTCCTGGAGGAGTGCCCCCGGTGGATGGCCGACATCGACGAGGCGGTGACCGCCGGCGACGCCCGCAGGCTCCAGCGGGCGGCGCACAGCCTGAAGGGCGGGGTCGACAGCTTCGGCGCGCGGGGCGCGTTCGAGGCCGCCTTCGCGCTGGAGAAGATGGCGCGCGCGAACGAGCTCGGAAGCCTGGCCGAGGCGCAGTTCGCCCTGCGGGCGCAGGTCGATCGCCTGATCCCCGAGCTCGCCGCGTTCGTGCGCGAGGGCTCGCCGGCGGACGCCGCGCCGCCGGCGGATGGAGCAGCATGAGCGGCGCTCTGAGGGCGAGGTGACGCGATGGTGAGGGTGCTCGTGGTGGACGACTCCCCGATGGATCGGCGCCTCTCCGGGAGCCTGCTGAAGAAGCGCGCCGGCATGGAGCCCATGTACGCCGAGAACGGCGTCGAGGCGCTCCAGGCGATCGCCAAGGTGATGCCCGAGATCGTGCTGACCGATCTCCAGATGCCGGAGATGGACGGCCTGGAGCTGGTCGAGGCGATCCGCCGCGAGCACCCGTACCTGCCGGTGATCCTGATGACGGCGCACGGCAGCGAGGAGATCGCGGTGCAGGCGCTCCGGCGCGGCGCCGCGAGCTACGTCGCGAAGCGGAGCCTCGCGGCGGAGCTCGTGAGCACGGTCGAGAACGTCCTCGCCGTGGCGCGGCTCGATCGGCGCGAGCAGCAGCTCCTCTCGTGCCTGACGGCGACCGAGTCCCATTTCGAGCTCGACAACGACGTGGCGAAGGTGCCCGCGCTGGTGGGCCACATCGAGCAGAGCCTGGGCCGGATGCGCCTGTGCGACGAGACGGGCCGGATCCAGGTCGCGGTGGCGCTGCGCGAGGCGCTCGTGAACGCGATCGTGCACGGCAACCTCGAGGTCAGCTCGACGCTGCTCGACGAGGATCCGAGCGCCTTCTCGGCGCTCGTCGAGCGGCGCCGGACCGAGAGCCCCTACCGGGACCGGCGCGTCCACGTCATGGCGCGGGAGACGCGGACCGAGGCGACCTACGTGGTGCGCGACGAGGGCCCCGGCTTCGACCCGCGCGACCTGCCCGACCCGACCGATCTCGCCAACCTGGACAAGCCGAGCGGCCGCGGCCTGATGCTGATCCGCACCTTCATGGACGATGTGCGGCACAACGAGAAGGGCAACGAGATCCACATGGTGATGCGGTGCCGCTCGGGGTCCGACCATGAGCCGAGCGATCCGGGCGGCTGAGCACCGATGCGCTCGCCAGCTCGCGGCGGGCAGGAGGACGCCGCTTCACCTTGGCGTGCACGCCTGCGAGAGCTGCAAGAGCGGTCCTGGCGTGCAGGTGTCGAGACCCAGCTTGAGCTCCTTGACCAGGCGGTCGAGGTCGGCCAGAGGCTCCGGCGCGTTCGGGAACTCATACTGGTGCGATGTCAAGAGGCCGTCGCGCTGCAGGCTCACGCGGGTCGCGCCGCCGTCCGCGCAGTCGGGGCAACCGTAGCGCGCGTCGAGGGGCATTCTGCCCAGCGCGCCCTCGACCTCCGCGACGTGGCGCGAGCCTTTGTCCGTCAGCGTCGCGAAGTTCGAGCGGCGGCAGTCCCCCTGGTGCGCGCAGGCCTTCAACTCGAGCGCCGCACCGTCTCGGGACACCGTCGTGATGCACTCGCCGGCGCAGAACCCGAAAGAGAACTCGGTGGAGAGCCACACCCCATCGGCCCCTGGCGCGGCGCCTAGCTGCTGCTGCCCATGCGCCAGCTCCTCTCCGGAGCTGGCGACGCAACCGGCGCCGAACGAAAGACCCAGGACCAAAGCAACGACGCTGACCATCGTGGATGTTTTCATGCCAGACACAGAGGCAACCACCATGCCCGAGCGGGCACATCTCCAGCGATCAGCGCTCCGCCGGACACCCGAGCAGAGCAGCGGCGGAGTGACTCCCCTGAGCTCAGGAGGATGTCGGAGAGGTCGACTTGTGGCTCGGTTCAGCACATCTCTTGCGGCCTTGCACAGGCCTTCAGGCCTCCACCTCGCTGTCGCCGGGGCCTCGCTCCAGCGGAAACGCCTTCGCTCCAGGGCGGCAATCCCGTGGTAATTTCCGCTCGCCCGGCGCTCGCGCCGAACTAGACTCCCGGGATGCAACTGCGAATGGATGGGGATCGACTGACCCTCACGCTGGAGGGCGTCGAGCGCCTCTGGGCGGTGAAGCTCGCGCCCATCGTGGTGCCGCGCGAGCACGTGACGCGGGCGGAGGCGACGCTTCCGCCCGCCACGTGGCGGCAGATCCGCGCGCCGGGGACGGCGCTTCCCGGGCTGATCAAGGCGGGGACGTACTACACCGATCGCGGTAAGGAGTTCTGGTACACGGTGCGGCGCCGGAAGCACAACCCACTGACGATCGAGCTCGAGGGGGAGTCGTACCGGCGGCTCGTCCTCACCATCGATGATTCCACCGGCTGGATCGCGCGGATCAACGCCTGGGCAAGAGGCTGAATCGCTCGAGCCCGAGCGCTGAGCCGGCGCGCCCCTCGCCGCCGGCTCCGATCGACCCGGGCCTGAAGGGCTTCGGCAGCGTCGGCGGCGCCCTCGGCGATCCGCCCGTCATGCCCCACGCCGGAGCCGACGTAGAGATCCAGGCATGGCTCGCCGCCCCGACGCGGAGGACCACCCGGGGCACATCGTCGACGCAGCGCGGGACGGGGCACCGAAACTCTGGCATCTACGGTGTGCCATGTCCGCCGCTCGCGTCCCCGCACGCATCTCCCCGACGAACGCACCGCTGCGCGCCGTCGCACGGCAGACCTTCAGTCGCGTCGCCGGCGCGCCGCTCATCGGTGGTAACGCGGTCGAGCTGCTGATCGACGGGCGAGCGAACTTCGACGCCTGGCTCGCCGCGATACGGGTCGCGCGCACCTCGATCCTGCTCGAGAACTACATCTTCGACGATGACGCGCTGGCGCGCGAGCTCCGCGACGCGCTCAGCGAGCGCGCCGCGGCGGGCGTCCACGTCAGCGTGATCCGCGACTGGTTCGGGTGCCTGGGCGCGTCGACGGACCAGTTCTGGAGCGAGCTGCGCGCGGCGGGCGGGGAAGTGCGCACCTACAATCCCTTCAGCTTCACCAGCCCGTTCGGGTGGGTGGCGCGCGATCATCGCAAGCTGCTCGTCGTCGACGCCGAGGTCGGCTTCGTCTCCGGCGTCTGCGTCAGCGGCAAATGGCTCGGCGATGCGGCGCGCGGCGTGCCGCCGTGGCGCGACACAGGCATCGCCGTGCGGGGGCCCGCGGTGCGCGCGCTCGCCGATGCCTTCGCCGACAACTGGGCGAGCCTCGGTGAAGGCCTGCCCGCCGAGCTGCCCGTCCTCACCGGGGTTCCGCCGGCGGCCGGCCCCATGGACCTGCGCGTGGTGGCGAAGTTGCCGAGCACGACCGGGCTTTACCGGCTCGATCAGCTTGTCGCCGCGCTGGCGCAGAGGACCCTCTGGCTGACGGATGCGTACTTCGTCGGCGTCGCGCCGTACGTCCAGGCGCTCACGGCGGCGGCGCGCGATGGCGTGGACGTGCGCCTGCTCGTCCCGGGCACGAGCGATATTCCGGCCGTCGGCACGCTGTCGCGGGCCGGCTATCGACCGCTGCTCGAAGCCGGGGTGCGCGTCTACGAGTGGAATGGCTCGATGCTCCACGCGAAGACCGCGGTGGCCGACGGCCGCTGGGCGCGCGTGGGATCGAGCAACCTCAACGTCGCGAGCTGGCTGGAAAACTGCGAGATCGACGTGACGATCGAGGACGAGGAGTTCGCCGGGCGCATGCAGGCGCAGTATGAGGAAGATCTCCGCGGCGCGACCGAGATCGTCCTCCACGCGCGGCGTCGCGCGCGCCACGACAGAAAGCGCCGCCTGCAGGGGGCCGGGACCGGGCGCTCCGCCGCGGGCGCCTTGCGCCTCGCGAACACCGTGGGCGCGGCGATGACGAACCGCCGTGTCCTCGGCGCGGCCGAGGGCGCGATCCTGCTCGGCGGAGCGCTCTTGCTCCTCGGCGGCGCGGCGGTGGCGCTGTGCTTTCCGCGCTTGCTCGCCTGGCCGCTCGCCGTGCTCGCGCTGTGGTCAGCGATCAGCCTGCTCATCAAGTATGTGATCCTCGCCCGCAGGGCCAGGGCTGCTGCTTCATCGTCGCGCGCGCACTGACGCGGTCGAGCTCGCCAGCGTCACTGTCGTGCCTGCTGCGCTCCGGCGGGCCCACGCGACACGCGGGCGGTACGGGATGTGCATTCTCGCGAAACGGGAAACGCGAAACCTGGCTGGTGTAGCCTCGAACGGTCTCTCCTCTTCACCGGGGTGTCGTGGGAATGAGCATCACGCCGCCCGTTGGCTCGATCGGAGAGGGGGCCATTGCCTGGAGCGCAGATATGCTGAAGGTGGCGATCATCCTGGGGAGCACGCGGCCGGGCCGCAACGGCGAGGCCGTCGCGAAGTGGGTGCACGGCGTGGCGGCGAAGAAGGGCGGCGCCGACTACGAGCTCGTCGATATCAAGGATTTCGACCTGCCGCTGCTCGACGAGCGGGTGTCCCCGTCGATGGGGCAGTACACAAAGCCTCACACAAAGGCGTGGGCGGCAAAGATCGACCCGTTCGACGCCTTCGTGTTCGTCACGCCCGAGTACAATCACGGCACCTCGGGCGCGCTCAAGAACGCCATCGATTATCTGTACAAGGAGTGGAACAACAAGGCGGCTGGCTTCGTGAGCTATGGCAGCGCGGGAGGCGTCCGCGCCGTCGAGCAGCTCCGGCTCGTGATGGCCGAGCTTCAGATCGCGGACGTGCGTGCGCAGGTCACGCTCTCTCTGTACGACGATTTCGAGAATTTCAGCGTGTTCAAGCCCAACCCCCGCCACGAGGCGTCCGTCGGCAAGCTGCTCGACCAGCTGCTCGCGTGGGCCGGCGCGATGAAGACTCTACGTAGCAAGTGAGCGACACGCGCTCGCGGCGCCTCGCAGCCCGCGCCGCCCGCGGCTTCAAGCAGACCGCGTTTCTTCTTCGAGCGACGCGCACCAGGGCTCAGAGACAGGAGTACACCGCGTCGATCAGCGCCGGCCACCGCGGGTCGCCGCCCTCGCCGCTGGCGATGGGCTGGTTCGGCGTGTAGCCGAACCCGAGCCCCGCGTCGGGGTCGGCGAAGCCGAGCGCGCCGCCGGCGCCGGGGTGGCCGAAGGTCCGCGCGCCGCGGCCGAAGGGGCGCAGGGCGCTCGGGAGCATGAAGCCGAGCGAGAACCGGCTCTCCGCGAGGAGGACGGCGTCGGGGCCGCGCGACCGCTCGGCGAGCGCGGCCTCGATCGCCTCGGGCGAGAGCACGCGCGCGCCGCCGGCGGAGGCGCCGCCGTTCGCGAGCGCGCCGTACATCCGCGCGAGGGCGCGCGCGTTCGCGTGGCCGTTCAGCGCGGGGATCTCCGCGCGCCGGGCGCGGGCGGTGTTGACGAGGCCGGGCGACACGAGGTCGCGCGGCCTGGTGAACGCCATCGAGGTGAGCGACGCCGGGTCGCGGAAGCTCGCGGCGAACGCGCCGCCCAGGCCTGAAGGGCACGCGAGGGTCGGCGCCACATCGGCGATCCGCCCGTCGTGCTCGGCGCCGGTGCCGATGTGGAAGTCGAGGCCGAGCGGCCCCGCGACGGCCTCCCGCAGGAGCGCGCCCACGCGCTGGCCGCTGGCGCGCCGGATCACCTCGCCGACGAGGAAGCCGAACGTGACGGCGTGGTAGCCGTGCCGGGCGCCCGGAGCCCAGAACGGCTCCTCCGCGGCGAGGGCGCCGGTCATGGCCTGCCAGTCGTAGAGCGCGCCCTCCGGCGGCTCCGCGCGGAGCGCCGGGAGGCCGGCGCTGTGGTCGAGCAGCTGGGCCACGAGCACGCGCTCCTTGCCGGCCGCGGCGAACTCCGGCCACGAGGCGGCGACCGGCGCGTGGAGGTCGAGCGCGCGCCGCTCCGCGAGCGCGTGGGCGCACAGGGCGACAGCGCCCTTGGTCGCGGAGAAGACGTTCACGATCGTGTCGCCGCGCCACGGCGCGGTCCGCGCCGCGTCCCGGAAGCCGGCCCAGAGGTCGACGACCACGCGGCCGCGCGCCGCGACGCACACGGCGGCCCCGAGCTCGGGAAACCGCTCGAAATTCGAGGCGAACGCCGCGCGCACGGGCGCGAACGCGGGGTCGCAGGAGCCATGGAGCGCGAGGTGCACCGCTCGTCCCTTCGTCCCTTCCCCGGAGCCGCACGGATCGAGGCGCGCCGGCGATCCTCGGCCCGGCCCTCGGGCTCGACCCCGGATAAACGCACTGTTGGTTGCTCAACTATGATTGCACAACCTTGGTTGATGAATAGAGCCGCCGCCCGGGGCTGTCAACGTCATTTGCGCAACCTTGGTTGTGGGGTACAGGCTCCCGCCGTGAAGCCTGCGCGCCCGGACGAGGACCTCGTGCTGCTGTTCGCCGCCATCGCGGCCGCGAACAGCGACGAGGTGATGCGCCGCGTGGACCGGGCCGGTCACGGCGATCTCCGCCCGAGCCATGGATACGTGTTCCAGCACCTCATCCCGGGCCCGGTGAAGGTGAGGGAGCTCGCCGAGCGGCTCGGCATCACGTCGCAGGGCGCCTCCAAAGCGGTGGCGGAGCTGGAGGAGCTCGGCTACGTGCGCCGGCGCGTCGCCGAGGACGACCAGCGCAACCGGCTCGTCGAGCTCACCGATCGCGGGTGGGCCGCGGTCGAGGCGGGGCGCGCCGCGCGGGCCGCGGTGAACAGGCGGCTCCGGGCGCTGCTCGGCGAGGAGCAGGCCGGCGCGCTGCTCGCGTCGCTCCAGCGCGTCGCGGAGCACGCGGGAGGGATGGAGCTCCTGTCCTCACGGCGGCTCCGCCAGCCATAGGCGGCGGTGGCACCCTCCCCGGATGCCGCCCCACCACCTCGCCCAGGTCAACATCGCCTTGCCGCCGGAGCCGCTGGGCTCGGCGCGGCTGGCCGACTTTCAGCCAGCACGACGCCGCGATCCGCACCATGAGCCCCGCCTGGTCGTCCTGGTGCGCGGGCCGGAACCGCACATGGCAGGTCATCACGAAGTCCCCGCCAGCGCGGGTGAAGAGGAACGGCCCATTGTCGGTGCGGAAGCCGCAGCGCGTCCGCCGCCAGCAATCGGTCTTCGCGCAGGGCTCGACCACGAGCACGCTCCGCTCCGGCTCCACCACCCAGCGCGCCGGCGGGTTGCGCCACGTGAGCCGTGGGTCGATCTCGAGCCTGGTAAAGCCCTCTTCCAGAAGGTGCCCTGTCATGACGCCGGCCTCCGCAAGTCGCACATCGTGCGATCCGCGCGTGCGTGGGCGCGTGCCGACAGCCTACGACGGAGCGCGCCGCTACTGCGGGCGCCCCTGCGCGATCCAGGTCTCGACGAGCTGGATCTCCTCCGGACCGAGCGCGGGCAGCCCGAGCGGCATCCCGCGCACCGCAGGATCCGCGCGGCCGGCCTCCTCCGCTTGCCGCGCCAGGAGCGCGGCGACGAGGCGCGGGACGCCGTCCGGCCCGCGGGCGAAGACGCTCCGCCGCTCGCCCTGATCGTCGACGTAGCCCGCCGCGATCCCCTCGTAGGTGGCGAGGTTCAGCCCGCGCGGCTTGAACCCGAATCCGCCCGTGTTCCCGGGCCCGCCGTCGCCGAGCGCATAATCGGGCTCGGAGTGGCAGTGCCTGCACGTGCCGCGAAACACCCTGCGGTCCACCTCGCCGTAGGTCACCCGCCGCGACAGCGGCGGCAGCCTCTCCGGCGCGCTCGCCGGCGCCCGCGGCGAGAGCTGTGCGGTCACGAGGAAGGCCGCGATGTCCCGCGCCTCGGCGGGCGACATCGGCACCTGGGGCATCGGCGTGCCCGGCTTGATCGCCCCGGGATCGAGCACCCACGCGACGAGGTCCGCGGGCTCCACCCGGTCGCGCGCGTGCCGCAGATCCGGCGCCAGGGCGATCGCGGCGCGCGTCTCCTTCTCCATCGCCTTCACCGGCGCGACCGCCGTCAGCCCGGCCGCCCCGGTGAAGGCGTGGCAGGTCCCGCACCCCTTGGCCTCGTAGAGCTCGCGCCCCCGGGCCGCGCTCGCGTTCTCCAGCGGCTCGCGCAGCGGCTCGCGCGGCCGCTCGCGGCGATCGCGCGTGAGGTAGGCCGCGATGTCGCTCGCCTGCTCGGGCCCGATCGCGAGCCGCGGCATCGTCGCGTGCAGGCGCGGGCGGAGGTCGTGCGGCGAGAGCAGGAACCCGCGGATCCAGTCGCGCCGCAGCCGGTCGCCGGCGGCGGCGAGCGACGGGACGTCGCGCAGCTGCACGAGGTTCTCGTTCCACCGCTTCATCGCCGCGGCCGGCGCCTGGAACCGCCCCGCCGCGATGTCCTGATGGCACTGGACGCAGTGGGCGTCGCGCGGCGCGGGCGCCTGCCCGGTCCCGTCGTGGCAGCGGTTGCACTGGTACTCGGCGACGAGCCGCTGCCCGCGCGCCGGGTCGCCGGCCGGCGCCGCGGCGACGGCGGACGCGCCGGCGGCAGCGGCCGCCGCAAGGCCGCCGCTCGCGGACAGCGGCGCGGCGGGCTCGGGCTCCCGCGCGTCCTCGGAGGTGCACGCTGCGGCGCCCGAGGCGAGCGCCACGAGCGCGGCGAGCAGCGGACGGGCGCGCATCGGCGTCAGCTCTGCGGGCGCGGGTCGATCGCGCGGCTCGTTCTACAGAGGGCCGTGTCCTTCGCCATCGCCTCGCACCGGCTGGCCGCCGCGTCGTGCCCCGCGCTGTCCCCGGACAGCGCGCGCAGCCGCGCCAGCGCCGCGTACGCCTCCGGGCTCGCCAGGAGGTCCTTCTCCGCCAGGCCGGCGAGCAGCTGCAGCGCCTCGCCGCGGTGCTCCGGCGCCCTGGCGAGCGCCTCGCCCAGGTCGGTCTGGAGCGCGGGCTCGTTCTTCCGCTGCTCGTTCAGCCGGCGCAGCGCGCGGATCGACCAGTCGACGTTCGCCTTGCGCTCCTCGGCCGACGCCCCGCCCCACGTCTCGAGCAGCTCGCGCGGCACCTCCGCGCGGACCTTCAGCGCTCCGTCCGCGCGCGCCGTGGCCACGGCGAGGACGCGGAAGGCCCGGTTGAGCAGCGGGTCCCTGTCGTGGGAGATCCGCCGGATCTCGGGGAACATCCGGATCACGCTCCCCGCGGCCGCCGCGACCCGGCCGTCGCGCAGCGCCTGCTCGGCCTGGGCGACCCCCATCACCCGGTGATCGATCGCGGGCATGATCTCCTCACCACCGCAGGCCGACGCGTCCCCCGAAGGGACGAGGGCGGACGCGATGAGCGCACAAAAAAGCGTGAGTCGAACGGCGGGACCATTCATGGAAGGACCTCCTCGGGCAGGCTGCGTCGGCGCGCCCCGTCGCATGTCGGGCGCCGCCGATCGGCTGTGACAACGCCCCGTAAAAAAAAGTTGCTCCTCGATCGCGCCATCTTTTGCGCACATCGGCTCGGCCCGCCGGGTCGATGTGCGCAAAGGTGCGCGCATGAGCTCGATCGCCGGGTTGCCTTGGTGCGCTGCCCGGTGTCCAATGCGGCCTTCCACAAGGAGATCCCGCATGTTGAAGAAGCGGCGCCTCGCGATCGCGGTCCTGCTGGCCCTCGCCAGCGCGCTCCCGGCGTGCACCCGCAGCAAGAGGGCGGACTGCGCGAGCCCCGAGGTGTTCTGCGTGGGCCTCGTCACCGACATGGGCAAGATCGACGACAAGTCGTTCAACCAGTCGGCCTGGGAGGCGATCCAGCGGGCGCAGAAGGAGCTCGGCGCCACGACGCAGTACATCGAGACGACGGATCCGAAGGATTACCCAAAGAACATCGGGACCTTCGCCGAGGAGCGGTACGACGTTGTCGTCACGTCGGGCTTCGGGCTCACGGAGGCGACGCACGCCGCGGCCGATCAGTTCAAGGGCGTGAAGTTCATCGGCATCGACCAGTTCCAGGCGACCTCCAAGCCGAACGTCGTGGGCCTGGTCTTCCCGGAGGACCACGGCGGCTTCCTCGTCGGCGCGCTGGCCGCGATGATGACAAAGTCGGGGAAGATCGGCGCCGTGCTCGCCACCGACGCCGTCCCGCCCGTCTATCGCTTCGGCGAGGGCTTCCGCGCCGGGGCGCGCCACGTCAAGCCGGACATCGAACTCAGCGTCGTCTACCACAACGACGTTGGCTTCGATAAGACATTTACCGATCCCGAGTGGGGGAAGACGACCGCCGTCTCGATGATCGACAAGGGCGTCGACATCGTCTTCGGCGGCGGCGGCAAGACGGGCAACGGCGCGCTGCTCGGCGCGGCCACGAAGGGCGTCTACGCCATCGGCGTCGACACAGATCAGTACTACACGGTGCCCGAGGCCCAGAAGGTCCTGCTCTCCAGCGCCGTCAAGCTCATCGCCGAGGGCACCTTCGACCTCATCAAGATGGCCAAGGAGGGCAAGCTGCCGGCCGGGAACTTCGAGGGCAAATCGGGGTACGCGCCGTATCACGATCTCGACGGCAAGGTCCCGGCCGAGGTGAAGGCGAAGATGGAGGAGCTCCGGAGAGGGCTCCTCGACGGGACGCTCAAGACGACGGTGCCGCCCACCAAGGACGCCAAGGGGCAACCGTGATCGCCCCGAGCTGCCGAGGATGCGAGACAAGCTGACCCGGCTGTTCGCGCCGCTGCTCCTGCCGGCCCTCTCGGTGTTCACCGCGATGGTCCTGGGCGGCGTCCTCATCGCCCTCGCCGGGGGCAACCCGCTCGAGGCCTACGCCGGCATGCTCGAGGGCGCGTTCGGGTCGCCGCGGGCGGTGAGCGAGACGCTCGTGTGGGCGACGCCGTATATCCTGGCCGGCCTGTCGGTCTCGCTGGCCTTCCGAGGGGGCCTGTTCAACATCGGGGCCGAGGGGCAGCTCGCGTTCGGGGCGCTGTCCGCCGCCTGGGCCGGCCACTGGCTGCCGCGGCTCGTCGGCGGCGGCCTGCCCGCGGCGCTGCACGTCCCGCTGACGTTGCTCCTCGGCGCGCTGGCCGGCGGGCTGTGGGCCGCGGTGCCCGGGTGGATCAAGGCGCGCGCCGGCGGACACGAGGTGATCAGCACGATCATGCTCAACTACGTCGCCCTCAACGTGGTCAGCTTCCTGCTGAACGGCCCGATGAAGGATCCCACGGCGGCCAACGTGCTGTCCCGCACGCCCCTCATCGACGAGAGCGCGCGCGTCCCCGCGCTCGTCGACGGCCTCCGGCTTCACTGGGGCTTCCCGCTCGCCCTGCTCGCGGCGGCGCTCGTGGGCTGGGTGCTGCAGCGGACGGCCTTCGGCTTCGAGATCCGCACCGCCGGGCAGAGCCCGGACGCCGCGCGCTACGCCGGCGTGCGGGTCGGCCGCACCGTGATCGTGACCATGGCGCTCTCGGGCGGCCTCGCCGGGGTGGCGGGCGCGATCGAGGTGAGCGCGCTGCACCACCGGCACGAGCTCGGGTTCTCGCAGGGCTACGGCTTCGACGCGATCGCCATCGCCCTCCTCGGCAAGGCGCACCCCGGCGGGACGGTGCTCGCCGCCCTCCTGTTCAGCGCGATGCGCAGCGGCGCGACCCGGATGCAGTACCTCACGCAGGTCCCCATCGACGTGATCTCGGTCATCCAGGCGCTGATCCTGCTCTTCGTCGCGGCGGACACCCTGGTCCGCCGCATCTACCGGATCCGCGCCCGCGGCGAGCGGCTCGTGCTCACGCGCGGGTGGGGCGGCTAGAGGGCGAAGATGGTCTATCGACGCTACGCATTCATCGCGGTGGTCGTCAGCGTGCTGGTCCTCGTCGTTGTGCTCGTCGGCGCGTCGCAGGTGCCGCCCCTGACGATCGTGGCCAGCATGGCGGCCACGACCCTCGCCGTGGCCACGCCGCTCACCCTCGGGGCGCTCTCGGGCGTCTTCTGCGAGCGCTCCGGCGTCGTGAACCTCGGCATCGAGGGGATGATGCTCGCGGCGGCGTTCTCGGGCTGGTTCGGGTCGATCTACGCGAGCGTGGTCCTGGGCTTCCCGCCGCTGCCGAGCCTGCTGCTCGGCGTCGTGATCGCGGTCGCGACAGGCGCGCTGCTGGGCCTCTTGCTCGCCGCGCTGGCTGTGACCTTCTCCGTGGACCAGATCCTCGCGGGGACGGTGATCAACTTGCTGGCCGTCGGGCTCACCGGCTTCTTCAACCGACAGCTCTTCTTCGGGCCCGCGAGCGCGTTCGGCGGCCAGGTGCCCCACGCGCCCGGCGTCCTGCCGCGCCTCCACGTCCCGCTCCTCGCGGACATCCCGGTCGTCGGCCCCGTGTTCGAGCAGCAGCCGATCGCCGTCGCCGCCGTCGTGCTCGTCGGGCTCACGCACCTCGTGCTGTTCCGCACGCGGTGGGGCCTGCGCGCGCGCGCCGTGGGCGAGCACCCGCGCGCCGCCGCCACGGTCGGGATCGACGTGGTCCGCGTGCGCTACGTGAACGTCGTCATCGGCGGCGCGATCGCGGGGCTCGGGGGGGCATATTTCACGCTGGAGTCGGTGCCGTCCTTCGAGCCGATGATGACGAACGGGCGCGGCTTCATCTCCCTCGCGGCGATGATCTTCGGCGACTGGACGCCCTTCGGCTCGTGGGCCGCGGCGCTCGTCTTCGGCGCGGCGCAGGCGTTCCAGATCAACCTCCAGCTCTTCCGCGACCAGATCCCGCCGTCGTGGTCCTTCCTGCAGCAGTCGTCGGTCGTCGGGCTTGTGCCGTATCTCTTGACGCTGCTCATCCTCACCGGCGTCATCGGCAAGACCACGCCGCCGGCCGCCGACGGCCAGCCCTACGAGCCGGAGGGGCGGCGGTGAAGGCCGTCCTCGAGGCCAAGGGGATCACGAAGCGGTTCTCCGGCGTCCTGGCGAACGACCGGGTGGATCTCGACCTCCGGGAGGGCGAGATCCACGCGCTGCTCGGGGAGAACGGGGCCGGCAAATCGACCCTGATGAACATCCTTTACGGGCTGGTGCGCCCGGACGAGGGGGAGCTCCGCCGGAGCGGGCGCCCCGTCTCGCTGCGGTCGCCGAGCGACGCGATCGCGCTCGGGATCGGCATGGTGCACCAGCATTTCATGCTCATCCCGGTGTTCACGGTCGCCGAGAACATCGTGCTCGGCGCCGAGCCGTTGCGCCGCGGCCTGCTCGACCGCGGGCGGGCGAGCGCCGAGGTCCGCGGGCTCTCGGCGCGCTACGGGCTCGACGTCGACCCGGACGCCCGCGTGGAGGACCTCCCGGTCGGCGTGCAGCAGCGCGCCGAGATCCTCAAGGCGCTTTACCGCAAGGCGGAGATCCTGATCCTCGACGAGCCCACGGCCGTGCTCACGCCGCAGGAGGCCGAGGAGCTGTTCCGCGTGCTGCGGGGCCTGACGGCGCGGGGCGTGTCGGTCCTGTTCATCACGCACAAGCTCCGGGAGGTGCTCGCGGTCGCCGACCGGGTGACGGTCATGCGCGCGGGCAAGGTCGTGGGCGCCGCGATCCCGGCCGAGACCGACGAGCGCGGCCTGGCGGCGATGATGGTCGGCCGCGAGGTGGTGCTCCAGGTGAGCAAGGCCCCGGCGCGCCCCAAGGCGGTCGTGCTCGAGGTCGAGCGCCTCGGCGTCGCGGGCCGCCGCGGGTCGGGCGGCGACGCGGTCCGCGAGGTGAGCTTCTCGGTGCGCGCCGGCGAGATCCTCGGGATCGCCGGCGTGCAGGGCAACGGCCAGACCGAGCTCGTCGAGGCGGTCACGGGCCTCTCGCCGGCGCGCGACGGGCGCGTGCTCCTCCGCGGCCGCGACGTCACCGGCGCGCTGCCCCGCGCCCTCATCGAGCGCGGCGTCTCGCACGTGCCCGAGGACCGCCAGCGCCACGGGCTCGTGCTCTCGTACTCGATCGCGGACAACCTCGTGCTCTGCACCTACGACAGGGCCCCGTTCGCCGTGCGCGGCGTGCTCCGCGACGACGCCCGCGAGGAGAACGCGCGGCGGTTGATCAAGACCTATGACATCCGCGCGCCCGGCCCGGGGACGCCTGTCTCGGCGCTCTCGGGCGGCAACCAGCAGAAGGTGATCCTCGCCCGCGAGCTGAGCCGCCCCGTGGAGCTGCTCGTGGCCAGCCAGCCGACGCGGGGGGTGGACGTGGGGTCGATCGAGCACATCCACCGCGAGATCGTGGCGGCGCGCGACGCGGGGGCGGCGGTGCTGCTCGTGTCGGCGGAGCTCGACGAGATCCTGGCGCTGTCGGACCGGATCGCGGTCATGTACCGGGGCGGGATCGTGGCGACGCGGGACGCGGGCGCTGTCTCGCGGACCGAGCTCGGGATGCTGATGGCCGGGGTGCTCCCCGGCGAGGCGGCGCCGGCGCCCGGCGCCGGCGAGGAGGCGACGCCGGCGAGCGCTGCGGGCGGGGCGGAGGAGGGATGAGGGGGCTCGGCGCGCTTGCCGGGGCGGCGCTGCTCGCGGCGGCGGCGGCGGCCTCGTTCGCGCCGCCTTCCGCCGCCGCGGGGGGCGCCGCGCCGACGCTGGAGCAGTACCGGTACTACCGCGCGCTCTCGCTCGACCTGAAGGGGCGGCTCCCGACGCGCGAGGAGCTCGCGGAGCTCGAGTCGCCGGGCTTCGACCTCGACGCCTGGATCGAGCGCCACCTCGACGGCCCGGGCTACGTCGAGCGGCTCACGCGCCTCTACATGGATGTCCTGCGGCTGGAGCTCGGCCCGGTGGGGCTGTTCGCGCCGCCGGAGACGACGCTCCGCCGGGCCGAGGTGCTCGGCCCGGACGGCGAGCGGCTCTACGTCTATTTCCGCTACAACCAGCGCCGCCTGCTCCCGCTGATCGACGGCGACCTCTGCTTCTCCGAGGCCGAGAGCGGGCTCCGCGGGAGCTTCGCCGGCTTCACGGGGACGCCCAGACCCATCTCCCAGCGGCTGCTCGACGAGCGGACCACGGTCGTGCGCCCGTTCTGGCTTTACCGCGATTACCTCTCGGTCGTGCCGACGCAGCGTTACGGCGCCGGATGGAATGCCCCTGACAGCGCCTATGTCCCGCTGCCGCAGCTCCTTGTCGAGCCCGACGGCAAGACGCCGACGGTCGAGGTCCGGGTCTGCAAGGAAGAGGCGCAGACCGCCGAGGTCGGCCGCATCTACGCGAGCGACATCCCCCCGTTGCCCAAGGGGGCTCCGCTGCCTCCGGGGCGCGCGCGCCCGCCGGTGCCCGAGGATCGCTATGCCAGGGAGCACCGGGGCGAGCCGATCTCGTGCCGGAGCGCGCTCGCCTTCGCGATGAGCGTCGACTGCGGCTGCGGCATCGGCCTCGAGCACTGCCTGCCGGGCGACAACTCCGGCAGGGATCCGCGCGCCTTCGCGCTGCCGGCCCATGTCCCGCTCGGCATCGAGGCCCCGATCGGCGCCGCGCCGCACACCGCCTCCGGCTGGAACAGGTTCTGGTGGTCGCAGGAGGCGATTCACCTCATGCAGCACGTCTTCCGGGCCGACCGCGACTTCCGGGAGATCCTCACCGGGCGTTACACGTTCATCAACGGGCCGCTCGCGCAGTTCTATCGATCGAGCGCGCCCGCGGCGTGCTGCGGGCTGCACAGGTCCTATGGAATGCGCGAGGACGAGGCGCCCCTGTTCTTGCCGGGCGCGGTGCCGCCGGTCGTCGCGCCGCACGACGTCTCCGACTGGACGTTCATCCCCGATCGCGGGCCGCGCGCGGCGGGGATCGTCACGACGCCTGTGTTCCTCACGAAGTATGCCTCGCGCCGCGCGCGCGCGGCCGCGCTCTACAGCGCGTTCCTGTGCAAGAGCTTCGCGGCCGAGCACGCGGAGCTCCCGCCGTCGGACGAGCCCGATCTCATGGTCCGGCCGGGCTGCTCCAGCTGTCATGCGACGCTGGAGCCGCTCGCGGCGTATTTCACGCGGGTGGAGGAGACGACGTGGACCTATCTCCCCGCCTCCCGGTTCCCGATCGAGAACCCTGTTTGCAAGCTGAACGCCGAGGGCAAGACGGGCCAGTCGTGCCAGCGCTTCTACGACCCTGATTTCTCGAGCCGGGAGCGCGGCGTGCTCCGGGGCGCCTATGCCGCGCCGGCTCACGCCGAGCGCGGCCCGGCCGGCGCTGCGGCCGATCTCACGCGCATGCCGGGGTTCGCGTCGTGCGCCGTCGAGCGCGTCACCGAGTCGTTCCTCGGGCGGCCGCTGCGCGACGAGGACGGGGCCCTGCTCCGCGCGCTGCGCGAGCGGTTCGTGTCGCGCGGCTACCGGATGCGGCCTCTGGTCGAGGCGATCGTCCGCTCGCCGGCCTATGCGCGCGCGAGCAACGTGCGGCCTGCGCTCGAGCGCGGCGGCGCCGAGCGCGGCGGGGGCGCGCGGTGATGCGAGGCCGGGTGAGGGCCTTCGCCCTTGCCGGGGTGGCCGCGGTGGCGGGCGCGTGCGCCCCGCCGGAGGCGGTCGCGCCGCGGCCTGCCGCGCCGCTCCGGGAGACGGGGCGCGTCGCGCAGAGCCGTGACCCGAAGCAGGATTTGCGGCTCATCCCGGCCGAGGCGTACCTGAGGACGTATCTCCGGCTCTTCGGCGGCCTGTCGCCGGCCGAGGTCGAGCGCCGCGCGCGGGGGGACGACAGGTCGGCGCTCTTCGACACCTGGGAAGACTACCTCACGGCGCTCGGGCTCCCCGATCACGGCCTGGATCTCCCGCGCGGCGCGCAGACGAACGCGCTCATGATGGCGGCGTTCGAGCGGCTCGGGATCGCGCTCTGCGACCGCGCCCTGGAGCACGACCTCAAGGCGAGCGCGCCGGTCCCGGTCGAGCGCCGGCTCATCTTCGCCTTCGACCTCCCCGCGCAGGACCTCGACGCGGCGGCCTTCGCCCCGCGCTTCGACGTGCTGCACCGGACGTTCCTGAGCTATCCGGCGCGCCTGGCGCCGCCGGACCGGGAGGCGAGGTTCTTCGCGCTCTACGAGGGCACGGTCTCGCGGCACCGCGCGAAGGGCGCGCCGAAGTCGCGGTTCTCGCCGGGCGAGGCGGGGTGGGCCGCGGTGTGTTACGGGCTCGTGCGGCACCCGGAGTTTCACCTGTATTGACGCCCGGCTGGCACGAGGGCGCGCCGCGGGCTCTCCTGTCGTCCTCGACGTCCAGCTCGATCTCCAGCAGCGCGCCCGCTCCCTCTGGCATGGCAGGGACGGAAACTCCGCTGGGTCGGCAGAGCGCGCTGGGCGCCTGCTCGGCCAGGGTCGTGAGCACGACGCGACGCTCTCGCGAGCGTCGACCTCGACCACCGAGCCGCTCGCGCCCGGCGCCGAGACAGCGCGCGGCGTCGAAGCGGCTCGGGCCGGCTTGCGCACGGGGGGCATCGAGGGGCATGTTGCTCACGAGAGGCATGGACTGGAGCCGGTTCGACGCGCACGGGGAGGACAAGGCCGAGGCCTTCGAGGCCTTCGCCGGCCAGCTCTTCGAGCGCTGGTGCCGGAAGGAGTACGCGGGTGAGCTCCGGGAGGTCCGGATCCCCGACGGGCGGGGGGGCGATGGCGGCGTGGACGCGTACGCCGTGCTGGCGTCCGGGAAGATCGTAGGCCTGCAGGCGAAGTGTTTTTCCGGACGTCTCGATCGAAACCGGATCGATCAGATTCACGACTCCTTTCAGCGGGCGCTCAAGGTACGCCCGGACCTTGTGCGCTACTGTGTCGCCATGCCCCGTGCTCTGACCGACGATCGCGGAGGCAAGGAGGAGACAGAACGGGCGCGGTGGAGCGGCTGGATCGCCAAGGCGACCGCGATTGCGCCGAACGTTGAAGTCGCTCTGTGGGACAAGACAAAGCTCGAGGAGCTGCTCAGCGAGAGCGAAAACGAGGGGCTGCACGCGTACTGGTTCACCGACAGCGTCCTCACACTGAAGGACCTGACCTGGCGCTTCGATGCTGCCGGCCGTGGTTGGCTCAACGTGCGCTACGATCCGGACCTGCACGCAACTGGTTGGCTGGAGGAAGATCTCGCGCTTCGTTTGGGGGAGCCCGATGCGCGCGCGAAGATCCTCCGTCATGTGAAGGAGGCAACGACCAAGCTGGAGGCGCTTCGCGAGGACGTGGCTCGCCTGGAGCGGTTGTCGACTTTCCGGCGCGACGTCCCCGACGCGGAGCAGCTCCGCGGGGCAGCCCTCGGCGCCTTGGACCGCATGGTCGATGCGGGTAAGGCGCTGGCGGACGCGCTCTATCACGCCACACCCCTCCCGGAGGACATGGAGCCGAGCGAGCACGACGAGGAGCATCTCCGGCGGCTCGCCACGGTGCTCGACGATCTCGAACGCGACCGCTTCCACATCCCCACGCGCGGCATCCGCGAGCGCCTGGAGCGCTGCGTGGACGAGATAGGGTATCCATCCTCGCTACTTCGCGCCGCATGGGCACGCTGGCGCGGAGCGCGGCTCCTCGGCGCCTACGTCGGTGCGCCGGGCGTCGGGAAGACCCATGGCCTCGCGCATGCGGTCGAGCAGCGGCTGAGCCGCGGTATGCCGGCGGTGATCCTCCGCGCCAGGGCTTGCCCTGTTGAGGAAGGGTGGGAGGTGATCCTTCGTAAGGCGCTGGATCAACCGTGCTCCCGGCTCTCCGAGATCCTGAATGCGATGGAAGCAACGGCGACGCGCGCGGATGTGCGACGGGCGCGGAGGTCGGTGCAAACCCCGTATGACGCCGCTGACGTCCGGGGTTCGGTCCAACCGTCCAGCTCCGCGTCGGGCCACGATGACGTGGTGGAGCCCGAGCCGGTCTGCTTTCTGCTCGCGATCGACGGTCTGGAGGAGTCGGGGAAGCACCGCCGCTGGGCCGAGCGGCTCGGCGAGCTCTCGACGCACCTCGAGCGCCATCCGCGCCTGCGGGTCGCGGTCACCCTGCGAACGGCCAGCCGCGAGGCGATCCTGGGTCGTCTACGCGTCGACCTCTTCCACGAGATCGCGCTCCCCACGGGCGGCGAGGTCGAGACGCTGCTGCGGGAGACCTGTCGAGCGATGAAGATAGCGCTCCCGGACAGGCGAGTTCGGTGGGCGATCCGGGAGCCCCTGAGCGTGCGGCTCTACTGCGAGCTCCGCCGCCGGATGCCAGCGCACCCAGCAGCCTGGGGCTCTCGTCCCCAGGACGTGTCCCTCACGGCGCTGCTCGGCGAGAAGCTTCGGCGCATCGAAGAAGAGCTGCAAGACAAGCGCGGGTGGAGCCGGCGCGTTCCCCTGCGAGAGGCGCTCACGGCGCTCGCCGAGGCCAGCATGGGGCGCGGTGCCATGAGCCGTGACGACGCTGTCGCAGCGGTTTACGCAGCGGTCCCGCCGGCGCAGGGGCTCTCGATCATCGACGCCCACTGGCTGCTCGATCAGGCCAAGGAGCACGGCCTCGTGACCGAGTGGGCGGCCGAGTCGGGCGATCTCCTTCCGCCGGTCCAGCATATCGAGCTGGCGTTCGAGCCCCTCGTGGACCACCTGATCGCCCGCCGCGCATGCGACGCGGCGCAGGACGCGCTGGCGCGAGGCGAGACGCCGCCGCTCCCCGAAGTGCTGCGGGATCGGCGCGACGCCTTGACGCAGGCGGCGATCCTGCTCGCGCAGAAGGGCATCAGCCTGGTTCGCTCGGGCCTCTGGCGCGATCAGCTGCCGCGCGAGGAGATCGAGCGCCTGGAGTTGCGGGCTATCGCCGCGGTGGATGACGGCGCGGCCCGCACCTACCACGGATGGGTGCTCGAGCGGCTGCGGGCCAGCATGCCCTCGTGCCGGCGGGTGCTGGTCGAGCTCTGCGTGCCGGTGGCTCGGGACGTGACGCACCCTTTTGGCCCCCGCTTCGTCCATGAGGCGCTTTTGCCGCTCTTGCCGGCGAGGCGTGACCAGTTCTGGTCGGGTCCGCGGCATCTGCCCGGAGACAGCGGGCAGCCATGGGAGGGGAGCGGCGATCGGGCCTTGGAGGAGCTCACGCTCGAGGAAGACGACCCGGCGGACGGTCCGCCGCTGCTCCTCGCCTGGGCGCTCACGTCGGTGGTCACGGCCTGGCGCAGAAGCCTCCGCGCCGAGCTGGCGCGTTGGGCCTCGAGAGAGCTCGGCGAGCTCATCCGGTGGCTGGATCTGGTGATTCGCACGAATGATCCTCAAATGGCCGAGGACGTCTCGATGGTGGCCTTTGGGGCCGCCTGCCTGACCGGCGCTGATCCGAGCCTGGCGCGGCTCGTCGGGTGGGTCGACCAGCACTGGCTCGCCCCGGACGCCTCACATCGCCGCGACGACCTCGCGGTGCTTCATGCAGCGCGCGGCATCGTCGAGCGCGCGCGCGCCGTGGGCGTCGTCGTGGATCCTGTCATCCTCGAGCGCGCGCGTCGGTTCTATGCGCCGACCGGGGAAACGCTCCCCATTGACGTCGAGGCCGCACGAGCGGCGAGCGACCATCACGGGGTGGAGCCCGTCTCGACGAGATTCGCCTGGTACGTCGTGCCTCCGGCGATCGATCCGTTCTTCCGGTATCGGGGCACGAGCGATCTTCACATGTGGTCGCCGGAGCAAGCAGCGCGCCTTGACCCGCGCGCCTCCCAAATCCTGCGCGCGCATGCGGAGCAGGCGGAGCTCCCCGCGCTCTCTCCGCTTCGGTTCGCGTTCGGCGCGCTCGTGGCACACCTGCGCGCGGTGGGTTGGAACGAGGCTGAGTTCTACGGTGACTCGCGTGACGAGGGGCCGGTCGCGACCATCGGGATGGATGTGGCGATCGCGCGGTACCACGGCGATGCCAGGGTACGTGCGGAGGTGAGCCCGGTGTGTACGGTGGCCGAGAAGTACATCAGGACCGGCTGCCGTCAGCTGCAAGCGTATCTCGCGGCGCGCGCGCCTGCGGACGTGCTCGGCGGGACCAACGGGTTGATCGAGCCGCCCGTGGATCCAGTGCTCATCGACCTGCTCGATCCCAATCCGTCGAGCGACGCCGCCCTGCAGTCCTCCAGCGATGACGTGCCATGGATGTTCTGGGCGGATGACGGCCTGGTCTCCCCGTGCGCTCTAGGCTCCCAGGACCAAGCGGATCGAGCCATTGAGTGGGTGAGTACGGCCCCGCCTCCCGTGATCGAGCCGTGGCTTCGCATTCCGAGAGGCGCGGCCCCGCGCCTTGGACGGGACGAGGAAGACGAGTGGATCACCCTCTGGGGAGAAGTTCGCGCACGTGAGCGGGAAAGTCAGGCCGACTCCACCCTATGGATCGGATCCGCCGTGGCGGCAGAGCGCGACACCGGGTTGCTCGCGGCTCATGCGCGCTTCGTGGACACATCGACTCTCGTTCGCCTGTGCCAGGATGACGAGTCGGGATGTCATGGTGTCGATCCTGCGGAGGCCATGTGGGCTCCCTGGGCGGAAGAACGCATCGGAACGTACCAGATCCCGGTGAGCGGTCGAACGGTCGAGCTCATGAGCGCCTCCGTTGAGGCCGGCTACCATGGGCCTCGCGGCATCGGGAGGTCCTGCAGGCTCCCGGCCGGATGGCTCCGCAGCCTCCTCGGCCTCGTCGGCGCCAAGTCCCTCGGAGGAGGAGCGAACTGGTGCTTCATGGATCGCGAAGGGCGGGCACAGGCCATTTATTCTCATCATTCCACGGAACAAATCACGTGGCAGAAGGCGCTGGTGGTCAGGCGCCGCGCCCTTGAGCGAGCGCTGGACGCCCGGAGTCAACGCCTCGTCTGGAGCGTCAGGCTGTTCCGTGAGCCCGCCCCCGGGATCATCGACCATCTCTCGAGGGACGCGCCATCTGCGCTTCGCTACTGGCTCTGGCTCGCGGTCATGCGCGGATGGAGCGGCAGCGACCTGAACATCGACATCGTACCCTTGCCCGGTTCAGGCAGCGTCATCGGGGCCGACGAGCCCGAACCTGCAAGCCCATCAGCCCCGGATCGATGCCGCCCTTCCGAGGCTCCGACGGGTCCCGGCAACCCGGAGCTGGCCACACCGCTCTCCAGCGATCTCGATGACGATCAGGCCATCCCGTATTTCCTCTGGGACGATCCCATCCCCGTCGGCGAGGTTCGACGTCGGCTGAGCAGCGCCTCACCGCCCGAGCGCGACCGTCTGCTGGGCAAGATCCTGCGCGAAGCCCAGGACCCGGACGTCTGGCGCTTCACCACACCCGAAGAGGTCGCAGCGCGGTTCAGCCAGCTGTCCCGGCATCTCGGGCGACGCAGGCGCTTCTGGGAGTTTCTGCTGAAGCTATGGCACAAGGAGGGTCTACTTGAGCAAGAGCCTGCTTAGCCCGCTGCAGGAGGAGGTGCTTGCGGCCTTCTTCCGTCGCGAACGCCGGTTCTTCGTGACGGGGGGCGCGGCGCTCGCCGGCTTTCACCTCCATCACCGGCGAACGGCGGATCTGGATCTCTTCACGACCTCGGTAGATCTCGATCATGCAGATGAGGCGCTGCGAGCGGTTGCGCAGGAGATCGGCGGTGCGATCGAGAACAAGGAGACAGCGCCCAGTTTTCGCCGCCGCCTGGTGAAGCGGGGCAAGGACCGGGTCATGGTCGATCTGGTCGTCGATCGCGCCTTCCAGGCCTACCCGGAGAAGCGCCTCTTCGGCGACATCCGGGTCGATCCGCCGGAGGAGATCTTCGCGAACAAGCTGTGCACGCTGCTATCCCGCTCGGAGATCCGCGATCTGGTCGACGTGTATGCGCTGGAGCGTGCCGGCTACAAACTGGAGGACGCGCTGCCGCTCGCCAAGCAAAAGGACGGCGGTGTGACGCCTGCTTCACTGGCATGGATCCTGTCGGAGATCGAGATCGGCGATGATGCCTCCATCCCGGGCGACATCCCGGTCCCGGAGCTGCGGGCCTTCCTCCAGGATCTCATCTCTCGTCTGGGGCGCTTGGCCTACCCCACGCGGAGCGACGACGCCTGAGGAGCCTGTCGAGCGGCCCGTGGCTGGGGAGGCCGGATGTGCCGGCACCCGCGGTCCGCCGGACGCGGTGGCGCGGCATCAAGCGAAGGGGGACACCAGCGCACCTTCGAGCTCGCCAGCCGCCCGGGAAGTTCCGGGGAACACGCCCAGCAGCCCCGGGAACGTGTCCAGCAGCGCCGAGGAGCGTGCCCAGCAGCTCCGGGAACGTGTCCAGCAGCGCCGAGGAGCGTGCCCAGCAGCCCCGGGAACGTGTCCAGCAGCGCCGAGGAGCGTGCCCAGCAGCTCCGGGAACGTGTCCAGCAGCGCCGAGGAGCGCGCCCAGCAGCTCCGGGAACGTGTCCAGCAGCGCCGAGGAGCGTGCCCAGCGACCGCTGGCACGCGCGCCCGAGCCGCTGGCGGGCGTCCGGGATGGGCTGGCATGCTCCCGAACGCTGCTGGGCGCGCTGGCCGGCGCGTTCGTGGCAGGATCGTGCGGTCGCGGGCGGCGCCAGCAGATATCTTGAGGACCCCCCGCGATGCCCCGTCATGACCCCTGCCCCCGCTGTCATGATCTCCCGCGCCGCGCGCTGCTCCAGGCCGCCGCGGGCGCGGCGCTCTCCGGCGTCCTCGGCTTGCCGGCGCGCGCGCTCGCCGCGCAGGGCAAGGCCGCGGAGGACGAGTTCTTCCTCTTCATCCACGCGTCCGGCGGCTGGGACGTGACGCTCTGGGCCGACCCGCGGAACGAGAGCAAGGGGCTCGTGAGCCCGGCGACGACCGACAACACCGACACGGCGCCGCTCCGCCTCTGGGTCGACGCGCCCGCGGCCGGCGGGGCGAGGAGCTTCGCGCACGTCACGCCGAAGGGCTCGAGCCTCGCCTTCGGCCCGGGCATCGGCGGCCTCGCCGACCTCCACGACCGGCTGTGCCTCATCAACGGGCTCGCGATGAACACCGTGAGCCACCCCGACGGCACCGCCTTCGCGACCACCGGTCGGCACCTGAGCGGCGGCCGCGTCGTGGCCTCGAGCGTCGACGCCATCTGCGCCAGCGCGCTCGGCGCCGGCCAGACCTTCCCCGTCGTCTCCGTGCAGTTCCCCTCGGCGTTCGTCGGCGACCGCCTCGACCGGCGCGCCGCCCCGCTCATGGTCGGGGACGTCGGCGCGATCAGCCGCTCGCTCTCCCGCGCGCGCCAGTACGACACCGACGAGGACCGCGCCGCGGTGACAGCGCTCCTCTCCGAGGAGGCCAGGACCCTCGCCGCGCGCTCGAGCTACACCGACGCCTTGAACGGCTTCGCCATCCAGGCGGAAGGGCTGGGCAAGATGCTGAGCGCCGAGCTCCAGGAGGTGTTCTCCAGGGGCAAGCTCATCCAGGCGCACCCGGAGTTCAACCACAGGGCCCGCTTCGCCAGGCAGGCGGCCGTCAACGCCGCGTTCGCGATCGAGGCCATGCGGCGGAACGTGGTCCGCTGCGTGAGCTTCGCCAGCAGCGGGTTCGACACGCACACGAGCAACTACCGCCAGCACGCGGCCACGCAGCAGGAGCTCTTCGACCTGATCGCCGCCCTCCTCGGCTCGCTCGACAGGACCCCGCACCCGACCCGGGCCGGCAAGAAGCTCTCGGATCACACCCACCTCCTCGTGACGAGCGACTTCTGCCGCACGCCCCAGCTCAACACCGCGATGGGCCGCGACCACTACCCCAACAACTCGGCGATGGTGATCTCCCCGCGCTTCCGCGGGGGCTTCTCGTTCGGCAAGACCGACCCGGAGCAGCTCCTGCCCGCCCCGGCGAAGGCGTTCCAGGCCGGGCCGAGGCCGATCGCCCCGCCGGACCTGCTCGCCACCTTCCTGTTCGCCTTCGGCATCCCCCCGCGTGAGCACCTGCGCGACGGCGAGGTGGTGCCGGAGCTGCTCCGGCAGCCGTGACGCTCCTGCGCCGAGCGGCGTCCCTCGCCGCGCTCACGCTCGCCGGCTGCGCCTCGCTCGCGCTCACGCTCGTCGCGCTCGCCGGCTGCGCCTCGCAGGCCGCGGCGCCGCGCCCGCCGCTCGTCGTGCGCCCGGTCGCCTGGCCCGCCCCGGGGGGGCTCGGGCCGGTCCGCGCGGTCGCCGACGCCGGCGACCGCGTCGTGCTGTTCCACGACGGCGCCGCGGCGGTCTTCGTGAACGGCGCGCTCGACCGGGTGGAGCGCGCGCCCCACCGCTGGGTGAGCGCCGCGGCCCTGCCCGCGCCCGACGGCCACGGCACGTGGATCGTCGGCGTCGACGCCGAGGGCCGGCTGCTCAGGCTGCCGGGCCAGGGGGCGTTCGAGCTCGTCTCGGATCGCTATGGCCTCGAGCGCGCCGCGGTCCGGGCCGCGGCCGGCCTCGGCCTCGACGGCGGCGCCGCCTTCGCGCTGGACGGCGAGATCGCGGTCGCGGACGGCCAGAGCGTCACGCGCTACGCGACAGGGCCGCTCGCGGCGTTCGCGGCGGGCGGGCGGCGCGTGGCCTTCGCGCCCGGCGGCGACGGGCTCCTCGCGCTCGACGTGGCCCCGAGGGCGCTGCGATCGTACCCGCTCGCGGCAGACGGCCCCGCGCCGCTCCTCGCCGTGACGGGCGCGGGCGCGCTGCTCGCGGCCACGCCGGCGGCGCTCTACGCCGAGGACGGCGCCGGCGTGCTGCGCCTCCGGCTGCGGGCGAGCGCGGCGCTCCACGGGCTCGCCGTCTCCGGCGATCGCGTGTGGTTCGCCGACGGCGGCGAGCTCGGCGTGCTCGACGAGGCCGGCGCGCGCGCGACCCGCGGCGCGCGCGTCCCGCAGGTCGCAAGGCTCGTCGGCTCGCCGAGCGGCGACGTCTGGCTGCTCGCGTCGGGCGCCCTCCGGCGCTTCGCCGTGGACGACGACGGCGCCCGGCCCGCCTGGGACGACATCGCGCCGGTGTTCGACCGGGCGTGCGCGCGCTGCCACCTCCCGCGCGGCGAGGGCGGCGTCGACCTCTCCACGCGCGCGGCGTGGGCGTCGCTCCGGGAGGTCATCGCGCGCCGGGTCGTCCACGAGCGGACCATGCCGCCCCCGGGGCACGCGCTCTCCGAGGCCGATCGCGCGCGGATCCACGATTTCGTCGAGCGCATCGGGCCACCCACGCGGCCGTGATGCGCCCGCCCGCGCCGCCGCGACGCGCCCGCCCGCGCCGCCGCGACGCCCGCTCGTACAGCCGTGTCGCGCGCCCGCCCGTACGGCCGTAATGCGCGCCCGCGCGGCCGTGGCGCGCGCCCGCTCCTGCGTCCGTGACGTGCGCGCCCGGAGACGCGGCGCGCTCGTCTTGCGCTACCCTGGGGCCCCACCGCGAGAGGAGAGCTGCCTGATGATGTCGTTCAGCCCTGATCCACGCATCGCTGAGCAGCAGATGCACGCCATCATCTATTATCTCACGGGGTTCGGGTACATCGACGGCGAGCTCGATCCGACCGAGAAGTCCTTCATCCGCGGCTACATCCAGGAGCTCGTCCAGCAGCGCGCGCGCGACGCCCTCGGCGAGGCCCCGGCGGACAAGGACGTCATCGCGCGGTGGACCACGCACTTCCACGAGGTGTTCTCCGAGATCGATCACCAGATCCAGAGCCACTTCACCGAGAGCGTCTCCGACGGGGAGGACCCCAAGGACTTCGTCCTCGCCAAGGTCAAGCTCCGCTGCTTCGAGCTCCTCGACGGCTTCGACGAGGTCAACCGCGAGGCGCTGCTCGCGACCGTCGACGGGCTCATGCTCGCCGACGGCGTCGTCCACCCGAGCGAGCAGAAGTTCCGCGACGAGCTCTCCGCGCTGCTCTCGACCCCCACCGAGATCGACGACGTGGACATCGAGACCATCGAGCAGGGCGCGGTGGTGATCGATCCGGCCACGCGCAAGCAGGCGCGCGAGGTCGATCACCCGTTCTTCAAGGCGTTCGAGTGGGACTACGCGACCGACGCGGCCACGTTCGCCGAGCAGTCCAAGGTCGATCTCGACCTGATGCGCCGGTTCGAGGAGAAGCTCGCGGAGCAGCGCGCCCGCGGCGCGGGCCGGCTCGACGGCGCGGCGGACCTCGCGGGCTTCGCCGGGCAGGCGCCGTTCCTCGACGGCCACATCTACGTCGCCTCGCCCGACCCCGCGCACGAGGTCGAGCTCCTCGTCATCGGCGATCTGCACGGCTGCTACTCGTGCCTCAAGGCGGCGCTGATGCAGGCGGATTTCTTCGCCAAGCTGCAGGCGCACCGCGATGACCCCGCCCACAACCCGCGGATCCTGCTCGTGTTCCTGGGCGATTACATCGATCGCGGCAGGTTCAGCTACAACGGCATCCTGCGCACGGTGATGCAGCTCTTCCTCGCCGCGCCGGACAACGTCTTCGTGCTGCGCGGCAACCACGAGTACTACGTCGAGCTGAACGGCCGCGTGCTCGCGCCGGTGCGGCCCTCCGAGGCGATGAGCTCGCTCGCGGCCATCGCCCCGAACGAGGTGTTCGCCGCGTACATGCGCCTCTTCGAGGCGCTGCCCAACATGCTCGTCTTCGATCGCATCCTCTTCGTCCACGCGGGGATCCCCCGCGACGACACCCTCGCCGCCCGGTGGACGTCGGTGTCGTCGCTCAACGACCCCGAGATCCGGTTCCAGATGCTCTGGAGCGACCCGAGCGAGGTCGACGCCATCCCCGCGGAGCTCCAGAAGTCCACCGCCCGCTTTCCCTTCGGCAAGCGGCAGTTCAAGAGCTTCATGCAGAAGCTCGGCTGCACCACGCTGATCCGCGGCCACGAGCGCATCCCGGAGGGCTTCCGCGTCGTCTACGACGACCCCGACGGCGTGCTCCTCACCCTGTTCTCCGCGGGCGGGAAGACAAACGACGACCTGCCGAAGGCCAGCAACTACCGCGAGGTCACGCCGATGGCCCTCACCATCCGCTACAAGGGTGGAGTCAGCCAGCTCACGCCCTTCGTGATCGAGTACGAGCGGTACAACGACCCCAAGTACAACGCGTTCTTCCGGGAGCAGCTCCCGTCGCTCGACGTCACCGTGTGACGGGGGCGTCGCACCTCGGACGACGTCGTCACGGTGTGCCGCGCCGCCTGGCACACCGCCACCTGGCATGCCATCGACGACGGATGACTATCCTACGATCGATTGCTTTTTCCTCGGGCGGCCGAGGGCACGCCGATTGCAATGCCTCTGGAATGCATCGGCGCTTATCCCTCGGTCTTGGCTTGCTTACCTCTCTCCTGCTCGCGGCGGGCTGCATCGGCGCGGAGGACGGCGGCGGCTCGGGCGGCGGCGGCGGCGGCTCGGTCGCGGGCAGCGGCGGCGGCTCGGTCGCGGGCAGCGGCGGCGGCTCGGTCGCGGGCAGCGGCGGCGGCTCGGTCGCGGGCAGCGGCGGCGGCTCGGTCACGGCCAGCACGGCCAGCGGCGGATTGCCGAACCGGTGTGCGCTGCCGCAGGAGACCGGGCCCTGCGACGCGGCGTTCCCGAGCTACTGGCACGACCCCAGCACCGGCGTCTGCGTTCCGTTCACCTATGGTGGTTGCGAGGGCAACGAGAACCGCTTCGAGTCGCTCGAGGCGTGCCAGGAGGCCTGTCAGGACACCGTTCCGGACATGGATACCTGCGAGGCGGCGGGCGATTGCGTCCTCGCCTCGCCGCGCTGCTGCGCCACGTGCGACCCGAGGGTCGACGCCCAGGCGTTCGTCGCCATCCACCGCGACGCGACAGCGGACTTCTGGAATGCCACCATGTGCGTGGACGTGTCGTGCTCGCCGTGCAAGGAGGTCAGCGAGGCCGAGCGCACCTCCCAGTACTTCACCGCCGCGTGCGAGAGCGGGCGCTGCGTCGTCCTCGACGTGCGCGAATCCCCGCTGACGGAGTGCACGCAAGACACGGACTGCGCCCTGCGCGACGGCCTCGGGTGCTGCGAGGAGTGCGGCGGGGAAGGCATCGTCGCCCTCAACCAGAGCGCGGATCTCCGCGCCATCGTCTGCCCCGAGGGCTTCGGCGCGTGCCCTCCCTGCGCGCCCGTGTTTCCGAAAGGAATGACGGCGGTCTGCTCGGAGGGCAGGTGTAAGCCGAGCACGCCCGCGCCGTGAAGGCCGGCATTCCCACCCTGCGCCAACAGGCGCCACCTCGTGAATCGTGGAACTAGCTCTCCCCGGCACCCACCCGCGGCGCCCTCCCGGGCGCGGCGCGTCATGGCCACGCCGAGCCGTCGCCGCTGAACGGATCCAGAAAATGCGTGGGGAACGTGGGGAACGTGGGGAACGTGGGGAACACCCGTCACACGGTCGCCTCGCGTTGACGCTGGACACCTGCGCCCGATAGGCTTTCCCCTTGAAGAGCTTGTAACTTCTTACATCCTCGAGCTCTTCACGAAGGGAGCTGCCCGTGAACCGAAGCACCCCGAGGATGCTGCTCGTGGCCCTCGCGCTCTCCAGCGCGGCCGCGTGCTCGGGATCGACTGGAGATGGCGGACCGGACCCGGTCGATGAGCCCGGCGTCGAGGTCCAGTGCGCGCCCGGCGTCACCGCGCCTGGCCCGACCCCGCGCCTGACGCGGCTCACGCACGCGCAATACGACAACACGATCCGGGATCTCTTCGGCAAGGACATGAAGGCCTCGGCGTCGTTCCTCGCGGACCCGGCGTTCGAGGGGTTCGACAACAACGCCAAGGGGCTCATCGTCTCCGACCGCCTCGCCCGCGATTACCGGCGCGCCGCGGAGGCCATCGCGGCCGACGTCGTTGTCGACCAGGCCGTGCTCGGCAAGGTCCTGCCGTGCGCGCCGGAAGGCGACGGCGCCGCGTGCGCCCGGCAGCTCATCCAGGCGCTCGGCAAGCGCGTCTACCGGAGGCCGCTCTCGGCGGAGCAGGAGGAGGCGTACGTCGCCGCCTACGCGCGCGGCGATGGCCTCTTCGAGTCGGGCACGCCGTTCGAGCAAGGGATCCGCCACGTCATCGAGGTGATGCTCCAGTCGCCGCATTTCCTCTACCGCGTCGAGCTCAGCGAGGCGCTCGACAGCGAGCAGATCATCCCGCTCGACGGCCATGAGGTCGCGACCCGGCTCTCGTACCTGCTCTGGAACAGCCTGCCCGACGACGCGCTCCTCGCGGCGGCGGCGGGCGGCGCGCTGGGCACGCCCGCGGGGATCGAGGCCGAGGCGCGGCGCATGCTCGCCGACTCCAGGGCGGTGAGCGCGCTCTCCGACTTCCACCGCCAGTGGCTCCACATGAGCCGCTACGCGGATCTCTCGAAGGATCCCGCGCTCTACGAGGGCTTCGACGCCAGCGTGTCCTCGGCCATGCTGGCCGAGACGCAGGAGTTCATCCGGCACGTCATCCTGGAGATGGAGGGCGACTACCGGACGCTGATGACCTCGTCCGTCGGGTTCGTGAACGACAAGCTCGCCCCGATCTACGGCGTGGAGGGGTCGTTCACGGGCGAGCTCGTGGAGACGCCGCTCGACCCGGCGGTGCGGGCAGGGCTCCTCACGCAGGCCGGCTTCCTGAGCTCGCACGCGTTCTTCGACAAGACCTCGCCGATCCACCGCGGCGTGTTCATCCAGCGGCAGATCCTCTGCGCGGACCTCCGGGATCCGCCGGCGAACATCGACACGGAGCTGCCGCCCCTCCAGGGCGAGATCAGGACGACGCGCGACCAGGTGGAGGCGCACACGTCGCCGGCGTCGTGCAGCTCGTGCCACGACATGATCAACCCGCCGGGCTTCGCGTTCGAGCACTTCGACGCGGTCGGGCGGTACCGCGCCGACGAGGGCGGAGAGCCCATCGACGCGACGGGCACGATGAAGGTCGGGGAGACCGAGATGCGCTTCGACGGCGCCATCGATTTCGTGACGCAGCTCGCGGAGAGCCCGGTCGCGCAGCGGTGTTATCTGACGAACTGGTACCGTTACGGCAACGCCCGCCAGCTGTCGCGCGAGGACGCGTGCACGATCGACGACCTCGACGCGAAGCTCGCCGCGTCCGGGTACAACATCAAGGAGCTGCTCGTCGCGCTGACGCAGACGAAGACGTTCAGGTATCGAGCCGTGGAAGAGGTGGACAAATGAATCGCAGAACGTTCTTGCGAGGCGCGTGCGGGGTGATGCTCGGCCTCCCGTTCCTCGAGTCGCTGCGCCCGCGCGACGCCAAGGCCGATCCGGCGACGGCGCCGCGCCGGTTCATCGCCTTCTTCATGTGCAACGGCGTGAACATGGGCAGGTTCTTCCCGAGCACGCGGTACGGCGCGCTGACGGCCGCGTCGTTCGGCGCGGACCGGGCGATAGCGCCCCTCGCCGCGTACAGGGACAGGCTCCTGATCCCGCGGGGGATTCACATGGTGCCGCGCGGCTTCGGGTGGGATCCGAGCGCGGGCGACGATCATGCGAAGGGGATGGGCTGCAAGCTCACGGCGCAGCCGCTCGTCCAGGGCAGCCAGTACGCCGCGGGGATCTCGCTCGATCAGTTCATCGCGAACAGGATCAACCCGCCGGGCACGCCCGCGCTCACGCTGATGGTCGGCGCGAAGACGCCGAACGTGCGCGGGCACATCTCGTACACCGGCAGCGAGCAGCCCGTCAGCGGCGAGAACAACCCGTGGCTCGCCTACAAGGACCTGATCGGCGTGACGGACCTCGACGAGGAGGCGCTCGTGCGGCTCGCCAGGCGGCGCGAGAGCGCGCTCGACCTTGTCGGGGCCGAGTACGAGGGCCTGCTCAAGAAGAAGCTCAGCAAGGCCGATCGCGAGAAGCTCGAGATGCACTTCCAGACGGTGCGCGACCTCGAGGTGGACATGGGCAACGCGGGGGTCATCCCGCGCGAGCTCCCGCCGGAGCGGACGGCGGAGATGGAGGGGATCGACCCGGCCACGGTGTCGTTCGACGCCGAGTTCAAGAAGATCGGCCGGATGCAGATGGACGTCCTCGCGCTGGCGATCGCGACCGGCGCGACGCGGTCGGCGACGCTGCAATGGGGCTCTGGCGCGCACGGGCCCATCTTCAAGTGGGACGGGATGAGCCACGAGTACAATCACCACAAGCTCTCTCACGGGAACACGAAGGACGACGACTCAGGGAGCGTCGTCGACGGTTACGAGGAGATGATCCACGACATCGATCGCTGGTACATCGGCGAGTATGTCTATCTGCTCGACCGGCTCGCGGGCTACGACGAGGGCGGGGCCTCCGTGCTCGACAACAGCGCTGTCGTGTTCATGAACGAGGTCTCCAACGGCAAGATCCACGATTTCCGCGACCTGCCGTACATCATCGCGGGGAGCTGCGGCGGCTACTTCAAGATGGGGCAGTACATCAAGGTGACGCGGGAGCCGGACACGCTGCAGGACGAGGACGCGCCTCACAACAAGCTGCTCACGACGCTCGCGAACGCTGTCGGCTGCACCGAGGAGGGCGGGGGTCCGATCACGAACTTCGGCTCCTTCGGCCAGCCCGGCGAGCTCGACGATCTCAAGGCCTGAGCGGCGCATCTCCCGTCCTGGGCAGGTGGCCTCAACCCGGGCGCGGCGCCCGCGGTGAGCCGCGCCCGGGCCGGGTGGCACACCGACTGCACATGGGCTTCGTCTTCAAAAGGAGCGTTGCCTTTTATGACGAAGCAGCCTTCCCGGCGGGCATTTCTCCATACTGTGGGTGCAGGCGTGGCGCTCGGCGCGTGCGCAGGAAGCGCGCAGGTGTGGCAAAACGCCACATCTCCTGGCGAGGGCTCCCAGGAGCCTCCCAAGGGGCCTGCGCCCGGGGCGCCCGGGGGCGAGGACGTCGAGCTGCCGTCCGGCGGCGTGATGCCGACGAGGCCTCTCGGGCGGACCGGCGTGAACGTCAGCCTCATCGGCCTCGGCGGCTACCACATGGCGATCCCGGAGGACGAGCAGGAGAGCCTCCGACTCGTCCGCTTCGCGATCGATCATGGGGTCAACTTCCTCGACAACTGCTGGGACTACCACGCGGGCAAGAGCGAGGAGCGGATGGGCAAGGCGCTCCAGGATGGATATCGCCAGAAGGCCTTCCTGATGACCAAGCTCGACGGCCGCGACCGCGCGTCCGCCGAGGCGCAGCTCGAGCAGTCGCTCCGAAGGCTGCGCACCGACGTCATCGATCTCGTGCAGATGCACGAGATCATCCGGATGAGCGATCCCGAGCAGATCTACGGGCCGGGCGGCGCGATGGAGGCGCTCGTGGCCGCGAAGAAGGCCGGCAAGATCCGGTTCATCGGCTTCACGGGCCACAAGGACCCGGACATCCACCTCGCCATGTTGAAGATGGCGGAGCGGCAGGGCGTCCCGCTCGACACCGTGCAGATGCCGCTCAACGTCCTGGATCCCCATTACCGGAGCTTCGAGAAGAGGGTCCTCCCGGCGCTGACGCAGCAGGGCATCGGGGTGCTGGGGATGAAGCCGTTCGCCGGCGGGGAGATCGCGAAGTCCGGCGTGGTCTCGCCGGTGGACTGCCTGCATTATCCCATGAGCTTGCCGACGTCGGTGGTGATCACCGGCTGCGACACGATGGGTGTCCTCAAGCAGGCGATCAAGGCGGCGTACACGTTCCAGCCGCTCAGCAAGGAGCGCGTCTCGGCGATCCTCGCGCGCACCGCCCCGCTCGGGGCCAGAGGGGAGCACGAGCAGTTCAAGACCACGGAGCGGTTCGACGGCACGACGAAGAATCCTCACTGGCTGACGACCGCGAAGATCTGATCGGCGCGGAGGGTGGCTGGTACCCCAGTCAGCGCGCCGGCCCGGCTGGGCGCCACGGGTGGACCCTGCGTTCGCGCCTGGAGGAATCCGCTCGGAACCAGCGCGCGGGCACGGGTCCGGTGCGGTGTCCCATGGAGAGCGTGCCACGCGACGTACCTCGACTCACTCGCACAGCCTCCGATACCAGGGACCGACAAACGCTTTACGGCATCGGATTGTCTTTTCTCATCCGAAGCGCCGGTTTGTGGCGATCTCTACCCCGTTGACGCCGTGCGGCTCGCGTACGTACCGTCCGCGTATGCGTGTCGTCGAGCCATCGCTGGACGTCTGCGTGACGCTCGGCGGGACCGCGCCGGCCGCCGAGGGCGTCCGCGCCTTTCGGGTGGCGGTCCCCGAGCAGGAAGGGGCTCCTCCGTCGGGGCGCGGGGCGAGGCGGAGGGGAGCTCGTGCGTCGTAGGCTCCAGGATCGATGCCGGGGGGTTGCTCGTCGCATCGCGGTCCTCGCGCTGAGCGCCGTGGGGGCCGCGGGCGTGTCCGGGTGCTACGCCGACGACTGCGCGAGGACGTTCACGTGCGAGCCGCTCCCCGGCGAGAAGCCGCCGGTGCTCCCGGCGTCGCCGTGCGACGGCGATCCTGCGGCGAGCCCGGCGAAGGACGGGTGCGGGGTGTTCGTCAGCGCGTCGTCAGGCGACGACGGGAACCCTGGCACGAAGGGCGCGCCGGTGAAGACCTTGCAACACGCGATCGGGCTCGCCGCGCACGGACGAGGCGACGGCAAGCCGCCGACCCGACGCGTATACGCGTGCGGCGGGTCGTTCGAGGAGGAAATCACGCTGCCTTCCGGGGTCGACCTCTGGGGCGGCCGCCGCTGTGAGGACGGCGACTGGTCGTACGCGTGGTCGTTCGGCGGGACGGACGAGGTCACCGTCATCGCGCCGCCCGAGGGGATCCCGCTGCGGATTGTCGAAGGGGACGACCCGCGGGCCATCCCGGGAAACGACGCGACCTCCATGATCTTCGGCGTGCACGCCGTGGCGGCGGATGCCTCGGCGCCCGATGGGAAGTCGTCGATCGCGATGATCTTGAGCGCGGGGACCCGGGCGATCGTGCGGGACAGCGCGATCGTCGCGGGCAACGGCAAGGACGGGGAGTCGGGCGAGGACGCGCTCAGCGAGCGGGCGACCGACGGGGCGCCGGGGAACCACGGCGCGCACGCCTGCACGGCGGACCTCGCCACGGGCGCCCTTCCGGTCGTGACCGTGTGCGACGATGGAACCGAGTCCATTGGAGGCTACGGGGGCGACGGCGGGCTCGACGCAGGGGGCGACGGGGAGCCGGGACAGCCGGAGCCGGCGGCGAATCCGGAAGGCAAAGGCCTCGCGGGGACCGGCGCGGGCAGCAGCCCGTGCACACCGGGGGCACGGGGCGCCGAAGGTGCCGACGGCGGGCGCGCTGCCGGCGCGGTGGGCGCGGGCCACCTCGGCCGCGATGGATGGATCGGCGTCCGAGGCGAGAACGGCAAGAGGGGTGGCGTCGGTCAAGGGGGAGGCGGCGGGGGCGGCGGCAAAGGGCGAGACGGCACGATCGCGTGCCGCGCGGGCAGACCGCAGGGCGGCGCGGCCGGCGGATCGGGCGGGAGCGGCGGTTGCGGAGGTCGGGGAGGCAAGGGGGGCGGCTACGGCGGCTCGAGCATCGGCATCGTCGCGTTGCAGGGGAGCGCGCTCACGCTCGAGGCGACCGAGATCACCACGGGCAACGGGGGTCTGGGGGGCGCCGGCGGGAGGGGCCAACCGGGGGGCTTCGGTCGCGGTGGCGGCTCCGGCGGGGTTCACCATGAAACGGACATGTTGAACGCGTGCGGCGGCGGGGGCGGCGGCCGTGGAGGCCGCGGCGGGGACGCCGGCGGCGGCATCGGGGGCTCGTCCTACGGCGTCGCGTTCATCGGTGCCTTCGTGAGCATCGATCCGGGCGTGATCGTCCAGTTTGGACGGGGGGCCGACGGCGGCCTCGGAGGCAATGCGGCTCCTGACGACGACCGGGGCCGGGGCGAGCCTGGCGACGGCATGGCCTACCGTCCGTTCGATGCGCCTGATCCAGGCCCCCCCAATTGACCGTGGCGGTGCGCGCCGTGCGGCGCCGAGAGAGGACCATGAGAACGATCCGAACGACCTGTCCGGTTCTTGCACTGCTGTTCGTCGTGGCCGGGTGCGGCACCGCACCGGCCGCGAGCGACGTCGGCGGGGCACCGTGCGACGGCTCCGCGGCGTGTCACGACGAGGCGCCGCCGGAGTCGGTCTGTCTCGAGCGCCTCGCCGCCGATGAGCTGGTGGACGGCTGCGGCGTGTTCGTGACCAACGAATTCGGAGGCGGTGACGACGCGAACCCCGGCACGACGAAAGACAAGCCGGTGCGCACGCTCCAGCGCGCTGTCGAGATCGCGCGCACCGGGCGCGGGCGCGTGTTCGTCTGTGCCGATGGGTTCTTCGGTCCGCTGGCGCTGCCCTCCGGGGTCGATCTGCTCGGAGGGTTCCATTGCTTCCAGTGGTGGCGTCAGGCAGGGAGCAGCTCCCTGCTTCAGACCACCCACGATCAAGCGATTGCCCTGACCATCGTACCGGCGACCGCCGAGGACACGGGCGCCGCGGACGGGATATCGAGAATCGTCGACATGGGCATCACTTCATCGGAGCCGATTGGCATGCTCGTCCAGTCGAACACCGAGGTCGAGATGCTCCGAGGCTGGTTTCGCGCCGCCGCCGGGTGGGGGGGGTATCACGGCGAGGACTTGCCCGGGCCGAGCGACGCCCCCGACGGCCCCGATGGGATGTACGGCGGCGACGCGTGCTCGGCGGAGACCGTGGCCGGCGGGGCTGCCGTGGTGAACCCGTGCGAGGGCGGGCTCCCGAGCGTCGGCGGCAAGGGCGGTGACGGATTGCCCGGCGGCGCGGAGGACGGGCGCGACGGCGAGCCGACCCCGACGCCGAACCCCAGCAACTACGGACGGCGAGGAAGCGGGGACGTGGCCGACGTGGGCTGCACGCACGGGAACTACGGGATCTACGGCGCGCGAGGCACCGCCGGCGCACCCGGCCAGGGCATCGGGCGCATCAGCGAGGCCGGCTGGGAAGCGGACTGGGCCGGCGACGGCGGCTGGGGTACGCCGGGCCAAGGCGGCGGCGGAGGCGGCGGCCGCAGGGGCGGGCTCGGCGTGTGCGGCGCGGCGTCCAAGGGGGGCGCCGGGGGAGGCTCGGGCGGGGCCGGCGGCTGCGGCGGCCGAGGCGGCAAGGGGGGCGGGAACGGGTACCCGAGCATCGGCATCGTCGCGCTGCACGCCAGGGTGACCGTGCGCGACTGCGAGATCCTGACGTACAACGGCGGCGAGGGCGGCGACGGCGGTGAGCCCCAGCGAGGCGGACGAGGCGGCCGGGGCGCCCCGGGCGGCGTGCTGGAGGACCGCTCGGCCTATTCCTGCAACGGGGGCCCCGGGGGCTACGGCGGCGAGGGCGGCTACGGCGGCCCGGGGCGCGGCGGCGACTCGATCGGCATCGCAACCCTCGACGAGGACCGGCTCACGGTCGAGGGCGTCACCTTCACGCTGGGGCCGCCGGGCAAGGGCGGCATCAGCTGGGACGACCAGGGCAAGATGATCTCGGGCGAGGACGGCGTCGCTGTGGAGACGCGCCGGTTTCCTGAATAGCTGGATTGGACTGGATTGTAGCTCGCCCAGCGAACCGTGTCACAGGAAGCCAGCGCGTCCACAGGCCCGGGTGCAGCGGCGGCCATCGGGGTGATCGGTCGAGCAATTCAAGCTCCCCCCACCACCCGGGCCGCCCGTCAGCGGGGCGCGCCGGCGGGAGGCGTCGGCACCTCCTCGAACACCTCGCCGTCAGGCAAGGAGAGGACCTCTTGGCCGGCCGCCGCGAGCTGCGCTCTCGGCACGTCCCGGAAGCGCGCGCGGAAGGCGGCCGACGGGCGGAGGGTCATGGCCTGTCCGGTCCACCTGCGCTGGTAGGTGGTCTCGACGCCGGCCTCGCTCGCCGCGACGAGGCTGATGTTGAGCTTTTCGAGGCTCGCGCCCGTGGCCGCGGCGGCGCCGTCCGCGATGCAGGAGAAGTGCACGCTCCGCGGGCTGTGGTGGACGACCAACCGTCCCGCCGCGATGGACCGAAGAAACGGCGGCGAGGAGCAACAATGCCGCGCAGCTCGTCGTCTTCCGCATGCTCGATCCCTGTGCGGCAGGCGAAATGTCCCCGATCCCTGGCGACGTCGAGGGGGTCGCCCCCCGGCGTCCCGCGCCGCTCCGCCCGCGCAACGCACGGATGAGCCGCGGCGCGACGCGCCGTCGGATCCATCAAATGGTTGGGCAGAACGGGGAAAAATAGAAGAGGACCGCAAGGGCGCCAGGGACCCAAGGAACGGAGTAGATTGGCGGTCATGTCTGCCTTCCTTGCGGCCCGCTTGACGCTATGCCCTCGTCGTGGTTCGCCGGGCGATTCAGAACGATGCGCTTCACCCCGCGCATCAGCACCGGGACGTCGAAGTTGATGAGCAGCGCGAGCGGAAGCGCCGTGGCCTTCAGGTACGAGAGGGCCTGCGAGACGTGGACATCGGTCAAGCGCTCGACGGCCTTGAGCTCCACGACGAGGACGTGCTCGACGAGGAGGTCCATTCGGCCCTCGCCCACCTCGTGTCCCTTGTAGTCGACGCTGAAACCCGCCTGCCGTTGGAACGATATGCCTCGAAAGCCAAGCTCGATCACGAGCGCCTTCTCATAGACCGACTCCGAATATCCGGGGCCGAGATGCCGGTGCACTTCAACCGCCGCGTCGATCACCCGCCGCGCAAGCTCATTCACCTCCGGTGGGGGCTCCCGAAACCGCGTTTCACGCTTGGGGAAATTCGCCCCATTCTCTCCGGCCCCTTGCGCCCCCGGCGCCCTTGCGGTCGTCTTTTCTTCCGTCATCCCTATGCCCCGCGATCATCGACATGCGGTCCACGGGCCCCGCAGCCCAACGATCCGCGGCTCAGCCGCGCGCGAAGCGCGTCGGCTGCTGCCGCTCGTTAGGCTGCCATTGAGCGATAGTTTCAGATGCGCATCCCACGAACTCGATCGCTTGGAGGTGCCGCATCATGGTTCTTCCTCCGTTCGTGTGCGCGCGTGCTCCCTGGCGGCGGCGGTGATGATCTCGCAGAGGCGGTGATCGTTGAGGTCCATGCGGTTGGACTGCTTCATCTCGGCGACGGAATCCACGAGGCGGTGGCCCGGAGCTTCGACGGCAGCCTCGACATCGCCGAACGGAGCGCCTCCTTCGAGAAGAAGCGTCGCAACGTAGAGACGACTCTTGGCGTTCGAAAGCAGGAGGCGATGAGCCTCCAGGGATTGAGGCCAGTCCGAACCGAGGACGCGTGGAGCAACGTCGATGCCATCGACGGCCAGTTCCGGCGAGAGAGGGCTGATGAGTCGAGCGTCGTTCGTCAGGAGGCGATGCGTGTGCGCGAGCAGTTCCTCGAAAAACTTCCGCGACCCGGATCGTGATGGTGCTTGTCGGAGCAGCTCCGTGCCGACACGGAGGAGATGACGACTGGGGTAGAGCGCGTTCTGGTCGAGCGTGGCGAACCGAGCATGTTCTCGGTCGGTGACGAACAGCGTCTTCCAGACGGCCATCCACTCCTCGAATGGATCCGTGAGCTGACCGAGGCGCTCCGCCAAGGTTTCGTAGCAGAGAGACCGTCTCCAATTCTTGGCTTGCCAGCACAGATCATCGACGCTTTGCAGCAGGAGGTCGCGATACCAAGCCAAGACGTCATTTGCGCAGGCGTCGAAGGCCGCTGAAGTCACAAGGTACGTTGCGTGGTCGATGTCGGCGCGGTTGCTCGGCGCGCCACCAGCGCTCGCCACCTGCTGCAGCTCAGCGACCGATGGCTTCGGCGTGAGCACTCCGTGGATCGCGCACAGCGCGTGTCGGGCCGAGGACCAGGGACGCTGGCCATTCGACGGGGGACGCAAGGCTTCGCGGACTAGGCTCGCCCCGAAAAGTAGGAGAAGAAGACGACCGTCTGGGCGCGCGATGGCGGCCTCGACGACCTGCTTCAACCACTCTGGGATCTCCTGCTCTACAAGGCCTTTTAGCTTCGCCTCCACGTCGGGCGTCGGTGGGTATGTGCGCGTAAGCTGGGCGTGGAGTTGGTCACCGTGCGCAATCGCGGCGACGAGTCCCGTCAGTGCACTCGTGCTTCCGGTCCATTTGCTGGCGCTAAAGACCGGCGGGGCGGCGCGAAGCAGCGAGAGGATTGCGTCGCGATCTTCGTGGAGATGAAGATGTCGCCAGAGGTCCTCTCTGAGTTCGCGCAGAGGAAGTGCCTCAGCCTGACGGGCCAGACTCTGCCAGTCACGCGCGGCCAACAGCGTCAGGCGCACGAGCGTGGAGTGATTCAGGCAGACGGCGTCGATCTGGCGACCCCAGAAATAGGTCAAGAGACCTCGCTCGCGAACTTTCCGTTCCTCGTCGAGCAGGACGTCGTTTCCCGGTCTCCGCTCAAAGTGGCGACCGAGGAGTCCAGCAAGCTCTGCTGTTGCGGGGGCGAGAGTCTCCAACGTTCCGGGCCAAGCTGGTGCTTGGGATAGCCGCTCGACCAGCACCTCGACGGCCTCCCAGCACTCCGAAAGGAACTTCACCGCACGATCGAGCGCGACGGCTGAGGAGCCGTTGCGCACGACTGCCGCTGCCGATTCGCCAAGGAGCAGTGCACCGATTCCACGCTCCTCGTCTGTAGCGTCGCGCGCCAACGTGTCGGGCGCTGTCAGACCGACCTTATAGCTTCCGGCGGGAAGGGAGGAACACTTCGTTCGGAGGTTCTCGACTTGTGCGGTCTCCCACTGATCTCCCAGCGATTCTTGCGCCAAGACATCGGTCCACCACTCCACCAGTAGACGGTCGACTTCGATTCGATCAGTTGTCGTGACCATCGCAAGGAGTCGCTCTGTTGCCGCACGATGTTCGTCGGCGCGCGCGAGCGCCCATGCTTGGCGTAGGCGAGAGTCACGCACGCCACACCTCGCGAACGCGTCGAAGCGCTTCCTCCAGCGTGCTCTTCGTCGATAGCACTCGCTCCTTGAGTGTGGCGGCTCGCGAAGAACGTCGAGAGCCGGTGCGCGAAGCCGCCCGCTGCTTCACCCAGTCTGGCATGGAGTCGGAGGTGCCCCAGTGCGCGTCGAAGACGCTCGCGGACACGGAGAATGCCCGCAATCCGCTGGTGCCGTGGAGGGGTGACGCCGGAAGCTTCATTAGCAACGAGCCCCGGCTCCCAAACTCGTTGAGCGACGCACCGAGCACCCAGACGGTCCCGTCGACAATGAGGAAACGGTCATGCACGGGGGACTTCTGGCCGGGCATCACTTTGATCTCAATGTTCAGCCGTGGGTCCTGCGCGCGCACTGAGTCGAGCGTCTTGGCGAGGGCATCTCCGCGCTCGATTCTCAGATCTGGGTCCTCGCCGCTCGTACAGAAGTCGTGCGACGTGAGCACCCGAAAGGGCAGCCCATGCCTCGTCGTAGAAAGGGCGAACTCCAAAAGATCGCCGCGCCCGAAGTACGGATCGAGGAGGTCGACGCTCTTGGACGCGGACCGGATGATGTCTCGAATGGCCTGCGTCCCGGCGACACTGTCTTTGTCGAACCATCGAAACGACGTTTCTGTCCATGCCTCTTGTGTTCGTTGCTGCCCTTCGTCGGCGGCGAGTCGAGTCAGGGCGCCTAGGGGTCGTGGTGTTCCCACCTGGATCGGCTGGGATTCCCCACTTACGCCCACGGTGTACCTGCCCTTCGGCGTTTCGACGCGACGTTGCTCCGAGACGAGGTTCATCGTCATGTTGATCGCACCGATGAACCCCGCCGACTCGGAGTGCTTCAGGAGCCCCCGTTTCTTGCAGGAAACGGCGTGCGCAACCTGCTCGACGCCTTCGGGCACGCGGAGCACGTTCATACCGGGCTGCAGCGTCATGCTCCGCACCGATGTCGCTCCCCATGAGCGCTGATTCCAGAAGGTCAGTTCAAGCTCGTCGAGCGATTGGCCGGGGTGTAGCTCCAGCTCGAAGGTAACGCTTCGCCAGTCGCTTCCGACGCGCTGATGGAGGTTGCGGAAGGCTGGATTGGGCAGGCGAAGGTGGCAGGATCCGAGCAGTACCGATCGGGACAGAAGGTCCACGTGGACTTCCGACATGAAGAAGTCGCGGGCCTTCTCGAAGTCGGACGTCCCCCATCCATTCGTGATGTCGACGGGGACGACGGGCAGGAGGCGATGCCAACGCGAGCCACCAGGTCGATCGCCCCAGAACTCCGAGTGTGGCCAGAATTTTTCGACCTCGACCACGAGGTAAGGCCAAGGTGGATCGTCCCCAAGTTGACCGAGTTGAACGACCGTCGGCTTCGATGGATCCTTGCCGGGCACCTTCATCGAGCCGCTTGCGCAGGCTCGATACCACTGGACTCCCTCGCGCACGGATAGATGCCAACGTTGGACGAGGAGCTTGCCGCCACGCGCACCGAGATCGACTCTTCGGGGATAACCACCTCTGTTGGGGGCAAGGCCGATTAGCGGGTTGGGCTCCAGATGTTTGTGGAGCAGTTCTACGACAGCCAGCATATGGGCCGGGACCGTTGCTCCAGGCGCAACATGGGCGAGAGCGGTGATCTCTGCGATGCTGTAGTCGACTTCGCATTGGGCCACGAAGGCGTCGTCGGACGCGACGGCCGGAGATGAGTCGGTCATCCGCACCTCCCTCGGACGCGGGCGCGCGCTCCGCTCCTGTCCGCGGCGAGCTGCGCGTACAGCTCGTGAAGCTTCGCGCGAAGCACAAATGCATCATCGAGCAGATAGTAGATTGTTACGGGTTCGGGTCGGTCCATAGGTCTGCCTAACGCCTGCGGCATCTGCCGCGGGCGCGGAGCGCCCGTCGGCAGCATGCCGCCGTTGGGCGGCTTGGCGCGGCACGAGCGGGATCTCTCACCAGCCCCAACGAGTACGAAAGAGCTGGGGCATCGGCATTGGCTTCCCACTGATCTGCCGATACTGCTTAGAGTCGAACCGCCACCGCTGCTGTGCGGCCAGCTTCTTGGGACCGCAAACCCGCTTGTACTCCTCCCAGCGGCACCGGGCCTGATGGACCGTGAGCACGATGTCGTCGGGGCCGGACGCGCGCCTTTGCTGCGACACTGCTACACTGACAACGTCATCGTCCTCGAGACCCATGCCGGACGCCACCCACTCGAGCCTATCGTCGAAGACGAGTGACAGCTGAGTGCCCTCAAGACGAAAAAGGCTCAAGCGCGTCGTCCCGCCCATCATGCCGTAGGACCACGGCGTTCGCATCCCAAGCAGAGTTTCGTCACCTTGAAAAGAGTACGAACGGGAATCGAACTCGGTACGCCCATAAAGCAAACCGTCGGGATCCCAGCCTGGCACTGTGCCCCGCGCTACCAACGTAAGCGCAGTTCCCAAACGCTCTAGTGGACTGTTCGATAAGTTTTTTAACATATTCCCCGGGGTGGCGTAAGCTTCGGCATGCGAGGACGACCACCCAGGAGGATCGAGCTGTCGCGGGAGGATCGGGCGTACCTGGAGCGGCTGGTGCGCGATGGACGCACCGAGCAACGCGTCGCTCGCCGAGCTCGGGTGCTCTTGGCCATGGCAGACCCGGCGACGGTCGTGGAGGAACTGGCGGCGCACGTGGAGCAGAGGCGCGAGACCATCTGGCACCTCTGCCGTCGGTACGAAAAGTTGGGGGTTCGGGCGGCCGAGGACGCTCCTCGCGAAGGTCGGCCCCGGGCTTTTTCCCCCTCTGCAACGCGTCGGTCTCGAGATGCTCGCCTGTTGTGAGCCCGCAGGGCTGGGGCTGCACATGACGCACTGGTCGACGCGCAGCCTGGCGAAGGTGGCGGCTGAGCGTGGGCTGGTGCCGAAGATCGCGCACTCGACCGTCTCGCTGATCTTGCGTACCGCCGATCTCCAACCCCACCGTTCGCGGTACTGGAAGACGCCCACGATCGATGCCGACTTCGAGAGGAGGGCGACGCGCATCCTGTGGTGCTACGAAAGAGCCTCGGATCTAGCTGCGCGCGGCGAAGTTGTACTTTGCTTCGACGAGAAGCCGAACATCCAGGTGCTCGAACGTCGGCGACCGACCCGCCCCGTGAGGCGCGGCCAGGTCGAGCACCAGGAGTTCGAGTACATCCGGCACGGGACGGTGAACTTCGCCGCCGTGCTCGATGTGCACACGGGCAAGATGCGCGGGTGGTGCCCCAGCCGGAACGATAGCGAGCACCTGCGCGCGATCCTGCCGGAGTTACTCCACGAGTGCTGCAATGCGCGACGCGTGCACCTGATCTGGGACGGAGCCCCGTCCCACGTCGCACAGGAGACCACCACCCTGCTGCGTACCCGCTACCCGCACGTCCGCGTGCTTGTGACGCCGGCGCACGCCTCGTGGCTCAACCAGGCCGAGCTGCTGCTGCGCGCATTCAGCGAGCGCTACCTGAAGCGCGGCAGCTGGAACAGCCGCCAGCAGTTCGTCGAGCACCTGAACGCGAGCTGGCGGGAGTACGACCAGCTCTACGCTCACCCTTTCAGGTGGTCCTGGACGCGGCAGAAGATGCACCGCTGGGTTGAGCGGCATGCCGCGTGATTATGTTAAAAAACTTGTCGAACAGTCCACTAGCACGGCGAGCCGCGGGTTCACCCGGCAACCTCCGCAGACGAACTCCGCGTCCGCATCTTCGCCAATGTAGTGCGCAACTACCAGTAGCGTCCGCGCTGAAGTGACCCACTGCCGAACGCGATCGACACGTACAGTACCTCCTGCTGCCGCCGAACGCTCAACCGATGTGTCAAAGTCCGGAAAAGTCGCTACGAGCACGTCGCACAGCGTGAACTCGGCGAAGGAGTGAGGGAGGAGCAAAGGCTCCTCCTCTCGGAAGGCGCGGCGGCACGCCGGGATGCGCGGATCCGCACTTGGTGGGCTGCCGGTGGGCTGCCGGCCATCCGCAGCTTCTGCAGTTTGGGCCGGTGTTGGCGCTGCGTCTTCTGCGACAGCCCGTTCTCGGTCGCGGCAGCCAAGTCCGGCGACCGCGGCGACAGCGAGCCAGGCGAGAGCGGCCGCCCGTCGGAGTCCGCGTCCGGCTGTCGTGGTCATATCTTTAGGTCTCCGTGTGCGTAACCGTGGTCCGCCCAACGTCGCAATCAGCTGTGCTGCGCGACATATCTTCGCGTTTTCGCATGTAGGCTGCGAACAGTGGCGCCCTATCCCCGTATTCTCGCAGATGACTCGCGTCGCCCCATGGCAGATCTTCGTATTCCCGAGGATAGGTCGCGATCTTTCGCAGGCTATCTGCGCATCTCCGGAGATAGGCCGCCGCTGCATAACTACGTATCCCCGTTGATGGGCTTCGGACGGCGACGGCGCACCGCAAAGCAAAATGCGTGCCTGTAATAAATTGCCGCGGGCAATCGAAGTGCGGCCGAAGTATCCGCCAGCCGCCGCAACTCGCGCCCGCCCTGCGCCGATAAGGGTCAATGCGGGTCCGACGAACCGGTCCCAACCACTCGGAACCATCCACATGACCCTCATCGAAGCCGTACGCGCCACCCTCCGACGCCTGCATGACTCTCCGCGTACAGAAGAGGCGTATGTCCACTGGATCCGGGCATTGGTCCGCTTCCATCGCGGCAAGCACCCACGGCAGATGGGCGCGGAAGAGGTCACGGCCTTCCTCAACGATCTTGCGGTCGCGCGCCGCAGCGCGGCGTCCACGCAGAACCAAGCGCTGTGCGCGCTCCTCTTCCTTTACAAACGGGTCCTCGACCTGCAGATACCCCGGCTCGAAGCGCTCGAACGTGCCCGCCGGCCGGAGCACGTTCCCACGGTTCTCTCGCGACGGGACGCTCTCACCTTGCTCGAGCACCTGATCCCACCTTTTCGACGCATCGGCGAGCTCCTCTATGGAAGCGGCCTCCGCCTCCTCGAAGCTCTTTCGATTCGCGTCAAAGACGTCGCTCTCGATCGACGGCAAATAACTCCGACCCCACCCCCACGTGCCGTCCCCATGCATCGTGGAAAGATAGCGTATCCGAAGGATGCCCCACCTTGTCAAGGAGGCCGGCGCAGGACCGTTCGATCGCTACGCCGGAGGAAGGCGCGAGCGGGCCGTCGATGCCCTACCCCTCGGAAGCGAAGGAGTGCCCCTGCAACGACCCGGCCGATCAGCGGCGGTGCTGTTCAGGTTGCCGCGGCTTGCCGAGTTCTCCTCCACGCGGGACGGCGCCCGAAGCCGCCCCCCATCGAGACGGCGGCCGAGCTGCCAACCGCGACCGAGGCCGCCCTCCTCAAGATGGTGCTCGGCCTGCCCGGCGTCGGTCCGCGCCTCCTCGGCACGGCCGCTCTCCGCTCCCTCGGCCGCCTCTCTCCCGCCGCGCTGGCCGAGCGCACCCAGATCGCCCTCTTCGACGCGACCCGGCTCGCCGCCGCCTTCGAGCTCGCCCGCGGTTCCAACGACGCCCTCTACGTCGGCCGCTCCACCGTCCTGCGCACGGCGCTGGACATGGCAGCCCACAGCTTCGTCCTGGCCCATGACCACCCGAGCGGCGATCCGACGCCGACCCGCGAGGACGAAGCGATGACCCTGGAGCTGCGCCCCCTCTCCGCGGAGCTGGAAGTCCCGCTCAAGGCCCACGTCATCGTCACGCCCAGCGGCCGCTACGCCGCCGTCGACGAGTAGGCCCTCGCGAGGCGCAGCGCCCCGCCGCCGGCGCGCTGCGTCCCTGCGCATCCAGCAGCCAGCCCCCAGCTCACCGCCCCGGCCGGCAGCTCCGCGTGCCTCCGGCAGCGACGCGACCGGCAGCGGCACGAGGCGCTGGAGCACGTGGAGCGCCCGCGGGATCCGACCCCGAAGAAGATCGCGCCGTGGCGCCGTTTCCGGCCGCCGCGACGTCCAAGGCGGGACGACTGCGACGGGCGTACGTGCTCAGGGTGACGGCAGCCGGTCAGCCTCGGCAGCCATTCCCGCTCGCCGTCGTCAGGGACCGCCGCCGTGGTACAGCGGGTCAGGAGCCCGAAGCCGATGCGTGACCGCCAAGCCGAACGAGCAGAGGCTGAACCTTCCGATGCCGAGAAGATCTGGGACCAGCGGAACCTCGAAAGAGTCCCCCTCCGGCGTTGATGCATCGCTCATCGCCGAGAACCTGCGCCTGACTCCCACCGAGAGAGTCGAGCGCATGCGGAAGGCACTGGAGTTCATCGAGGAAGCGAAAACGGCCCATGGTCACCGACTTTCGGCGCGTCGTTGAAGCGCTCATCGGTGAGAAGGTCGATTTTGTAATCATCGGCGGGCTCGCGGGTAAATCAAGGCCGACTTCCAGCGACGTGTGCGCTCCTGCACGGCAGGAGGATGGGAGGTCGGCTCCGCTGGATCTGGCAAGGAGCTCGGACGTCGGCTGGGAGCGAGCGTGGGGCCAAGGGAGGGCGCCCCGCCGGAACGACACCCCGCCTCGCGAGGGACCGGCGGCGAGCCCTTCCCGTGCGAGCGGTTTCTGCTAGACTCATGTTGTATGTCGATGGTCGACACCTCGCCGCAAGCGGACGCACGCTACCACGAGCTGCTCCGGCGCATGCCTCCGGAAAAGCGGCTCGAGGCTGCGATGCGGCTGAGCCAGGCGGTCCGTGAACTCGCCCTCGCGAGCATCCGTGCTCGCCACCCTGGGGCGGACGAACAGGAGCTTCGCGTTCGCCTCACGGTGAGACTGTACGGGCACGACTGCGCGCGCCGACTGTTCGGTCACGTGCCGGCCGACGCCACGTGACGTCATGAGCAGCTCGACGGATGTCGTCTCGGCGCTCGACGTGGCGTTGCGCGTCGCCGCCGCGCTCGAGAGCCTTGGCTGCGAGTACTTCATCGGCGGCAGCCTCGCGAGCTCTCTCCAAGGTGAGCCGCGCGCGACGAACGATATCGATCGGGTCGTCGCGATGATGCCCCGTCATGTGCGCGTTCGCGGAGCTGCTCGGCCCGGACTTCGAGGTGGATCAAGACGTGCTTCGCGACGCCCTGACCCGCGGGAGCTGCGCGAACATCTTCTACCTGCCGATGGTGACGAAGATCGATATCTTCGCTCTCGGGCCGAGCCCCTACGATGAGGTCGAGTTCAGTCGCCGGCGAAAAGTCAAGGTCCGCGCCAGCGGAGAGGAGCTGTTTGTCAAGGCTCCGGAAGATACCATCCTCCGGAAGCTGCTCTGGTACCGCGAAGGTGGTGCAGTCTCGTCCAAGCAGTGGCGTGACATCGTCGAGGTGCTTCGAGTCAGCGGGGCCGAGATCAACGACAAATATCTCAGCATGTGGGCTGAGAAGCTTCGCGTCGATGACCTCCTCACGCGCGCGCAAGCTGAGGCCGCTGCGAAGCTCGGCTCGCAATAGCCTGCTTGAGAGTGCGCTTGGGGGTGGGCGGCGGCGACGCGGGCGACGAGGACCTGCTACGTCGCGATCCGGCCGCCGACGTGCGCGGCGGCGACGGAACGGTGGCCGAGGACTGCGCTGTGAGCCTCCGCGAGCTGCTCGACGCGTCGGCCTGCACGCAGCCCCGGAAGCCGGCGAACAGCGGGGTCCCGGGCATTCGTCTCGTTCAGAAACCGAAGGTGGGATCCTTCTCGGTAGCGGCCTTGTTGGAGGGGGCGGCCGGGGAGGGGCGCCTGGCGGGCGGGCGCGCCGGCTTGAGGGTGGCCTTCGCGGCGCCGGGTGGGGGCGCCGGGGCGGCCGGGGAGGAGTCGGCGGTGGTCGGGGAGGGGTCCGCGGCGGTCGGGGAGGGGTCCGCGGCGGCCGGGGCCGACGATGCCGAGGCGGTAGGGAGAGCGCTCGCGCTCGGAGGCGGCGGGGCGGGCTCCTCCGCCACGAGGGCGGGCGGTTCGGCGGCCTCCGTGGCGCCCACCGGGGGCGCCGCCGCCGGCGTGGCGGGCAGGTCCGGAGCAGGCGAGAGGAGCAGGGCGACCGCGGCGATCCCCGCGCCGACCGTCAAGACGCTGGCGGCAACGGCGAGCAGCGTCCGCGACGACGAGGAGCGGCGGTCCACCTGCAGGGGCAGGGCGCCTCCCACGGCCTCCAGCGTGCCGCCCGCCGTCAGCGTGCCGCCCGGGCCTGGCATGCCGCCCGGGACCCGCATGCGGTCCGCGACCACCGTCCCTCCTCCCGCCACCACCGTGCCGCCGGGGACCACCGCGTCATCGAGGGCCACCGTGCCGCCCGAGCCCGGCGAACCGCCCGAGCCCGGCGCGCCGCCCGAGCCCGGCGCGCCGCCGTGAGCCGGCACGCTGCCATGAGCCGGCGCGCCGCTGTGAGCCGGCACGCCGCCATGAGCCGGCGCGCCGCCGTGAGCCGGCACGCTGCCATGAGCCGGCGCGCCGCTGTGAGCCGGCACGCCGCCATGAGCCGGCGCGCCGCCGTGAGCCGGCACGCCGCCATGAGCCGGCGCGCCGCCATGAGCCGGCGCGCCGCCGTGAGCCGGCGCGCCGCCGTGAGCCAGCAGGCCGCCCTGTGCCAGGGCCTCGGCGGAATCCAGCGCGTCGCGCGCATCCGGGACCGCCGTGCGCTGTACGGCCGAGGCGAACGCACGGGCGAGCTCGTTCGCGTTCTGGAAGCGCTCTGCGGGCTCGCGCTTGAGCGCGCGCTCCAAGAAACGATCCAGCTCGGGCCAGAGCTCCGGCGCGAGCTGCGAGGCGACCGGGATGTCGCCCGTGCAGATCTCCACGAGCACGTCGCCGAGCTCCTCGCCGGGGAAGGGCAACTGGCCCGTGAGGCATTGAAAGATAATCACGCCGAGCGACCAGAGATCGCTGCGAACGTCGATCGTCTTGCTCCGGCGCACCTGCTCCGGGCTCATGTAATGCGGTGATCCGATGAGCGTGCCAGTCTTCGTCGCGTCGGCGGCCAGCCCGGTGCCGATCGCCTTGGCGACCCCGAAATCGAGGATCTTGACGATCTCCTCGCCCTGGCGCGCGAGGAAGATGTTCGCCGGCTTGAGATCGCGGTGGATGAGCCCCACCTCGTGCGCGCGGCGGAGGGCCTTGCATACCTGGCTCATGATGCCGAGCGTCTCGGCCGGCGTGAGGCGCCCGCGGCGCTCGAGATACGCCGCGAGGTCCTCGCCCTCGAGGAGCTCCATCGCGAGATAGGGCGTGTCGCCCTCGAGCCCATAATCGTAGACGTGGACCACGTGGGGCGTCCGGAGCTGGGCGGACGCCTTCGCCTCACGCTCGAACCGCGCGCGCGCGACAGGGGAGTCGGCGTGCTGCGGCATCATGAACTTGATCGCGACCTCGACCTCCAGCTGGAGGTGCCGCGCCACCCAGAGCAGGCCCATGGCGCCGCCCGCCAGCGGCCGCTCCAGGCGATACTTCCCACCGACGACGCTCCCCGCTTCAAGCGACAGCATGCGTTCGAGCCTTCCGCGTCCGAGTGTCCATGCGTCCGGGCCCCCGGGGTCTAGCAGAGGCGGGGCCCAGTGTCGCGATTCTTACAACGGCTGGCATCTCGCCCCATCATGCCACGGGCACGGTGACGCGACGAAGACCGAGCGCGAGCGGTCCGCTGTCGCGGTACTAAGCTGCGCGCGGCATGGTGGACGCCTCTCCGATCACCGCGGTCCTCGGCCCGACAAACACCGGCAAGACCCACCGAGCGATCGAGCGCATGCTCGCGCACGACTCGGGCATGATCGGCCTGCCGCTGCGGCTGCTCGCGCGCGAGGTCTACGATCGGGTGACCACCCGGGTCGGCGAGGCCCGCGTCGCGCTCGTGACCGGCGAGGAGAAGCGCGTGCCGAGGCGGCCGGATTACTGGGTGTGCACCGTCGAGGCGATGCCGACCGAGCTGGAGGTCGACTTCCTCGCCATCGACGAGATCCAGCTCGCCGCGCACGACCAGCGCGGCCACGTGTTCACCGAGCGGCTGCTCCTCTCGCGCGGCCGGCGCGAGACGTGGTTCCTCGGCGCCGACACGATGCGGCCCCTCATGGCCGAGCTCGTGCCCACCGCCAGGCTCGTCCAGCACCCGCGGCTCTCGCGGCTCGCGAGCGCCGGCGCCGGCAAGCTCTCGCGGCTGCCGCCGCGCAGCGCCGTCGTCGCGTTCTCGACCGCCCAGGTCTACGAGATCGCCGAGCGGCTGCGCGCGCAGCGAGGCGGCGCCGCGGTCGTGCTCGGCGCGCTCTCGCCGCGCACGCGCAACGCGCAGGTCGCGCTGTTCCAGTCGGGCGAGGTCGACTACCTCGTCGCGACCGACGCGATCGGCATGGGGCTCAACCTCGACGTGCGCCACGTGGCGTTCGCGGCGCTGCGCAAGTTCGACGGGCGCGACGTGCGCGACCTCGACCCCGCCGAGCTCGCGCAGATCGCCGGCCGCGCGGGCAGGCACCTCGCGGACGGGACCTTCGGCACGGTCGCGCCGCTGTCGCTCCCCGACGGCGTCGCGGCCGCCATCGAGGCGCACCGCTTCCCGCCGCTGCGGCGGCTGCTCTGGCGCAACAGCGAGCTCGATCGGAGCTCGATCGACGCGCTCCTCGCGTCGCTCCGGCAGCGGCCGCGCGCCCGCAGCCTGAAGCTCGTCGACGACGCCGAGGACACGGCCGCCCTGACGCGGCTCGCCGAGGACCCGGCGGTTCGAGCCCGCGCGCGCGGCAGCGAGGCGGTGGGGCTGCTCTGGGAGGTCTGCCGCATCCCCGATTTCCGCAAGCTCCTGTTCGAGTCGCACGTCGCGCTCCTCGCCGAGATCTACGGGCAGCTCTCGGGCCCGCGCGCGGCGCTCGACACCGACTGGATGGCCGCGCGGGTGGCCGAGATCGACGACGCGGGCGGCGACATCGACACGCTGATCACGCGGATCGCGTCGATCAGGACGTGGACCTACATCTCGAACCACGGCCGCTGGGTCCGCGACGCGGCGGCGTGGCAGGACCGCACGCGGGCGATCGAGGACCGCCTGAGCGACGCGCTCCACGAGCGGCTCGTGCAGCGCTTCGTCGAGCGGGGCGGCGGCGCGGCGCGGGGCCCGCGGACCGCAGCGCGCCCCGCGGCGCGCCGGGCCGGGGCGGAGCCGCCGCCGGCGGTGGAGGCGGGGCACCCGTTCGCGCGGATCGCGGCGCTGCGGGCGCTGCTCGCGCCGGGGCCGGCGGCGACGGCGCCCGAGGACGACCGGGCGCGCTGGGTCGAGGCGATCGTGGGGGCGCCGCACGAGCGCTTCTCCGTGGACGCGGGCGGGCGGATCGCCGACGGCGAGCGGCCGCTCGGGCAGCTCGCGCGCGGACCGACGCTGCTCCTGCCCGACGTGCGGCTCGCGGAGCTCGAGGACCTCGGCGCGGGGGCGCGATCGCGCGTCCTCCGGCGGCTCGTGGCGTTCGCGCGCGATCTCGTCGAGGAGCTCCTCGGGCCGCTGCGATCGCCCGAGGTGCGGGCGCTCCCCGGCGCGGCGCGCGGGATCGTCTACCAGCTGGAGCAGGGGCTCGGGACGGCGGCGGCGCGCGACGCGGAGGAGCAGATCGCGGAGCTCGCGCCGGAGGACCTCGCGCTGCTGAAGGCGCGCGGCATCGAGGTGGGCGAGCGCGTGATCTACGTGCAGCAGCTGCTCCGGCGCGGCGCGCTGGAGCGCCGCCTCGCGCTGTGCGCGGCCTGGTTCGGGCGGGGCTGCGTGCCCGCGTGCCCGGCGCCCGGCGCCGTGTCGGTGCCCGCCGCGCGGGGCGTGGATCCCAGGGCGTACGCGGCGATCGGCTACCCGGTGTTCGGGACGCGGGCGCTCCGCGCGGACGTGGCCGAGCGGGTGCGCCGCGCGCTCGCGAGCGGCGAGCCGGCGGAGCGGCTCTCGGGCTGGATGGGGTGCCCGGCGCGGGAGGCGCCGCGCGTCGCGGCGTCGCTGCTCGGGTAGCCGCGGAGGCTCACGCCCGGCTCGGAGCTCCTCGATTCGATCCATGAGCCAGGACAGGGGATGCCGAACGCGAGGATGGACTGCAGGTACAGGCCCGAGCGACGGTCCCAGAGGTCGGCGGCGTGCGCCGCGCCTACGGCCGGTCCGTCGGGCTCGCCGCCCGCGTCGGTTGCGCGGCGAGCGTGAGATAGCCGAGGATCGCGTCGGAGATGGCCCGCCGGAGAGCGCCGGCCGCCGCGCCGACCTGGTCGAGGATTCGCAGCATGTGGCGCACGTGGCGCTCGTGGAGCGCGGTGACGAGAGCGTCCTTGTTCGGGAAGTACTGGCAAACCGACCCGACGCTCACCCCCGCGACCCTGGCGACCTCGTTCGTGTTCGCCCCGTCGTAGCCGTGCGCGTCGAAAACGCGAGCTGCGGCCTCGACGATGGTCTCGACGAGAATGCATTCCCGCGCAATCTGCTCCCGCCGGTCCTCCTTGTCCTCGTGGTGGCGGTCATGTGGCTGACGCACGCCCTCCTGCCGCGCGCGTCGGTGCTCCCGGCGCCGTATCGACTGCATCGCGTTCGAGGAGCGGCGAATGCGCGCCCGGTTCGGCGTTGCATACGAGACCTACGCTCGGTCGACGCGGCGCTGGGTCTGACGGCGCGCACCGCCGGAGGGGCCGTCCCTCGCCGCTCGCGTGGATGCGGGCCCGGATTTGAGTGTGGCGGCCGAGCGAAAGGAAGTAGAAGAGGCTGCGAGGGGTCAAGGGGTGAGAGAAGGAAGAGAGCGGCGCTGGATGACAGGCATGCTTCGCGAGGTGCTGCGGCTCGGTTGCGCGGCGACCGTGGTGTTCACGGCGGCGCAGGCGGCCGCCATGCAGCCGGCGCCCGGCGCCGCGCCGCCGGCCGGCGTTTCGCCGCCAGGACCTCCCCCGCCGCCCCCGGCGTGGTCGAGGAGCCCGGCCCCCTACCCGTGGCAGCCCGGGAGCGCTCCCGCGCTCGAGCAGCCGACGCCGAAGCGCGCCTGGTACGGCTGGCAGCACCTCATCGTGCTCGGCGGGACCCTCGGGCTCGTGCCCCTCGCCGTCGCCACGGAGAACGAGCCGCTCGCGTGGCTGACCGCCGGCTCCTTCGTGCTCGGCGGTCCGGTCATCCACTGGGCCAACGGCCACGTCGGCAAGGGCTTCGCCAGCCTCGGCCTCAGCGCCGGCTGCACGGTCGGCGGCGGCATGGTCGGCCTGCTCATCGGCAGCTCTTCGGACTCCCGCGGCGGGTGGGACGCGTTCTTTGGCCTGCTGATCGGCAGCAGCCTCGGGCTGCTCACGGCCAACATCGTCGACATCGCCGTCCTCCAGTACGAGGAGCCCACGACGACCGAGAGCTACGATTACATCCGCCTCCGCTCGCCGCGGCTCCGGCTCGCGCCGCACGTCGGCCTCGCGCCGGACCGTGCCACCTTCGGCCTCGGCGGCGCCTTCTGAGGGGGGCGGCGGCGCCGGGCGTGCGCCGTGAGCGCCGGCGGGTGAGGCGCGTGGGTCCCAGGCGGCGCTTCGACCTGGCTCGGCCGCGGCGGCGGTGTAGCATCCGCGCGTGTTCATTCCGAGATCAGGTGCACGACGGCTCGCGCTCGCCGCGCTCGCCGCGCTCGCCGCATGCGGCGGCGCGGAGCGGCAGGATCCCCAGTTCGCGGATTCTTCCTCGGTTCCGCTCCCCGGCCCGCCCGGCGCCGCCCCGCTCGACGCTCCCGGCGGCGAGCCGGAGGAGCTGCCCGGCGTGAACACGACCGAGCTCGTCCGCCGCGAGCGCCACACGTGGTGGCAGCTCGTCTCGCAGCTCTACGCGCCTTGCTCCGATCAGGCGGTGTCGCTCGCGCAGTGCGTCCGCGAGTCGCGCCCCTGCGCGGCCTGCGTGCCGGCCGCGCAGCTCGTCGCCGACAAGATCCGCGGCGGGGCGAGCGCCGCCGAGGCGCAGGCCGCGTACGGTGTGCGGTTCGGTCCGAACGTGAAGAAGATCGACCTCGCCGACTCACCGTCCCGGGGGCCGGAGCGCGCGCCGGTCCAGATCGTCGTGTGGTCGGATTTCGAGTGCCCCTCCTGCGGCCGCGCGGTCCCGCTCCTCGACGAGGTGTTCGAGCGCCACGCGCCGAACGTCCGGCTGGTCCACAAGGTGTACCCGCTCCGGTCGCACGCGCACGCCGAGCCCGCGGCGCGCGCCGCCATCGCGGCGCACGCGCAGGGCCGCTACTGGCAGATGGAGCGCCTCCTGTTCGAGAACCAGCGGCGGCTCGAGGAGAAGGACCTGCTCGGCTATGCGCAGAAGGTCGGACTCGACATGGCCCGATTCCGCGCCGACATGGCGGGCGAGGCCGCCGCCCGGGTGATCGCGCGCGACAAGGCCGAGGCCGACCGCGCCGGGCTCTCGGGGACGCCGTTCATCGTCGTCAATGGGCGGGAGTTCGATCTGGCGCTGTTCAGCCTGCAGGGGGAGCTCGATCGGTGGATCGAGACGGAGCTCGCGATCCTCGGCCGGGGAGCGGCGTCCGCGGCTGCCGGAGCGCCGGGCGCGCCGTGAGCTCCGCCGGCCCGCCGCTGGTGTCACCTCCTCGATCCCCTCTGCCCGGCACGCAGGCCCGTTTCAGCTGGGCCGATTCGACTTCTCGGACGCCTTCTCGCCGCCGCCCGCGCTCGTCCCCTGTCCGCCGGCCATCTGCGCCGTGGACCCGCCGCCGGTCTTGATCTCCACCGTGCGGCCGCGCTGCTGCTGTTGAGGCAGCTTGAGGCAGACCTCGAGGACGCCGTTCTCGAACCTGGCGTCCACGTCGTCGGGCTGCACGCCCTCGGGCAGCGGGATGGAGCGCATGAACGAGCCATAGCTGCGCTCGCTGTAGCTCGCGCCCTCGCGCTGCTCCTGCTGCTCCTGCCGGCGCTCACCCTCGATGATCAGGGCGTCGTCCTCGAGCGCCACCCGGATGTCATCCTTCGTCACGCCCGGGAGATCGGCCTTCACGACGAGCTGCCCGCCGCGCTCGCCCACCTCGATGCGCGGCGACCAGAGTCCGCCACCGAAGGACGAGAGAGCCCGCTCGCCGCCCTGCTCGATCGCACGGGGCTGCCTGAACGGCGACAAGATCCCCCCGATGCCGAAGTCCTCGAACATGCGATCCATGTCCTCCATCACCCGGCGCATCATCGTGAACGGGCTGAAGACCCCGCCCGCCGCGCCGTACTGCCCCAGCTGACCACCCCCTTGCTGGCGCTGCAGCCCGGTGGACTGACCACCGGCCCCCTGAGACGATGTCTGGCTCGTCGCCTGGCTGCCGGCCTTGCCCTGCTGCGACCTGGCCACAGGAACGTCTTGACCCGTCTGCTGACGCTGCTGTTCCGCCATGGGAACCTCCTTTCAATCAGGAACCATCCAGTAGCCATCACCAACGTAATGCCGCCATCGCCCTCGCGAAAGGGCACGATGTTCAAATCCGGCCACCGCCGCGCCCGGGAGCCCGGCTATCGCCACCGCATGACGATCTCGACGAAGCGGTTGAGGCTGTACGGCTTCTGCAGCACCGGACGGCCGAGATCGGACTCTCGCAGCCCTGCCTTGCCGTACCCGGTCATGAAGACGTACGGGATGCCTCGCTCCCTCAGGATGTCGGCCACGGCATAGACCTTCTCGCCGGCGATGTTGATGTCCAGGCTCGCCCCGTCCATCTCCGCCTCGCGGGCCAGGCGGATCGCGTCCCGCATGTTCAACGCCGGGCCGATCACCACGCAGCCGAGATCGGTCAAGACATCTTCCAGCGATGAGGCGATCATGGGCTCGTCCTCGACGATGAGGATACGCAGCCCCTGCAGCTCGTTCGGGCTCTCCGGATCCGGGGTCATCCTGCGATCACGCGCTCCAGCGGCAGGTACATCACGCAGCGCACGCCCTCGGGCAGGAAGTCGAGGCGCACGTCCGTGGCGAGCTGGCGCTGCAGGTCTCGCTCGATCAGGCGCGAGCCGAAGCCCCTGCGGCGCGGCGGCCGGACAGGCGGTCCGTTCGTCTCCTGCCATTTCAGGCAGAGCAGCGGCTCGTGCCCCTGTGCGCTTACGTTCCATGTGACCGCCACGCGGCCGGACGGCTGCGACAGCGCCCCGTACTTGGCCGCGTTGGTCGCCAGCTCGTGGAAGGCCATGCCGAGCGTCACCGCCACCTCCGGCCGGAGGCGCACGTCCTCGCCGGTCACACGGACGCGCTCGGCGTCGCAGTCGGCGTGCGGCGCCAGCTCGGCGCACACGATGTCGCGGAGTCCGGCGCCCTGCCAGGAGGTCTCATTCAGCAGGTTGTGGGTCTGGGACAGGGCCAGGAGCCGGGCCAGGAACGCGTCCGTGAACGCCCCGGGCGAGTCCGCCATGCGGAGCGTCTGCACGGCGATCGCCTGCACGATCGCCAGCGTGTTCTTCACCCGATGGTTCAGCTCGTTCAGCAGGAGCCTCTGGCGCTCCTCCGCCTGCTTGCGCTCGCTGACGTCGAGGACGAACGCCACCCCCTGGGCTTCCGACCCCTCGAATCGCGCCCCGCCGAGCAGCACCGGGACGCGGCTGCCGTCCTTCCGGAAGAACTCCTTCTCGAAAGGCTGGAACTGACCCGTCGAGCGCAGCTCGTCGACCGCCCGCTGGGTTATCGCCTGAGACTCCGGCGGCGTGCTCGCTGACCACTGGATCTTGTGGCCGCCGACTCCTCGGCTCGCCCGGCGGCCTGGAGGTTGAGCCTGGTCGATTCGATGCGCTCCTGCGGGGCGTGGATCCGCTCGCCCGCGCTGTTCAGGTGATTGACGACGTCGAACAGGTCGTGCCCCGCGTCGGAGCGCAGCTTGCCGAGCAAGAGCCGCCCGATCCGGTAATGGAGCCGGCCTGTCGCGCTCCGGGATCAGCGAGTACGCGGCCTCCTGGATCTTGTCGTGCGCGAAGCGAAACTGCTCGTTCGCGCTCACGATCAAGCCCTCGCCGAGGGCGTGGTCGAGGCTCGCGTACGTCTCCTCGGGGGCGCGCTCGCTGACGGTGTTCAGGACGTCCAGCTCGAACGTGTTCCGGATCGCCGAGGCCAGCCGGAGCACCCGCTGCGTCGCCTGCGGCAAGCGCCGGAGGGTCTCCGTCATGAGGCTCAGGACGTTGTCGGTGCACTCCAGCCGCTCGATCTGCCGCAGATCCCAGCCCCATCCGCTCGCCGGCTCGAAGACAAGCACCTTCGCGTCGTAAAGGTGCCTCATGAACTGCTTCACGAAGAACGGATTGCCTCCGGTCTTCTTCAGGACCGCGCCCGCGAGGGCGCCGCCGTCGCCGATCCGGAGGCTGTCGTTGACGAGCTCGATCAGGTGGGCAAGGGCGAGGGCTCGAGGACGATGCTCCGCACCCCGAGGCCGCTCCTCTCGAGCTCCTCCAGCGCGACGAGGAAGGGGTGGGTAGGGCTCACCTCGTTGTCGCGGTACGCGCCGCAGAAGAAGAGCGACTCCACGCTCCCCTTCGCGAATCCAGGATGGCGCCGCGCCACGTCGTGATCCGCTCCTCGCTCTCGGAGAGGAGCTGCTTGATGAGCGCGTCGAACGCCTGGACGATGGCGCTGTACGGCGTGTCGCGGTTGTACTGATGTGCGTATGAGCCGTCCACACGCCCCGTCAACCGGACGAGCGGCGCTGGCGGCCCTGCTGCGGGCGGCGCTCCGCCTCAGCAGGCGCGGCGCGGAGCGAGGGGCCCCCGAGCCACGCCGGTCACCCCAGCTGGCGCAGGATCAGCTCCGTCACCCCCGCCGCCAGCAGCAGCAAGAGCCCGCCCACGAAGCAGAACAGCGTGAACCGGTCGTCCCGCCACCGCGGCCGGAGCGGCACGATGTCGCGCTCCGGCAGCACCACCGCCCTCATGGTCGCGTGGATCGGCAGCCCCCCGGGCCGCGGCGCGACCGCCGCGTTCGGCGGCTGCGCCAGCCCCATGTTGATGAACCGCGTCACCCCCGCGCGGAGCCGGTCCCCCATGCCGGGCAGCGCGCTGCCGATCGCCACCGCGCGGAGCCACGGCGCGCGCTCGAACGCGTTCGCCATCGCGAGCGCCCCGAACAGCTGCCGCAGCCGCGCCATCAGCGCCCGCACCTCGGCCAGGTGCTGGAACGCCCGCATCCGCGCGTCGGGCGGGTCCTCCGAGCTCACCCGCGCCAGGCAATACGACTCCAGCCGCGCGTTCAGCCCCTCGAGCTCCTGGAGGATCCGCGGGACCGCGTTGTCCGGGCTCGTCTCGAGCGGGAGCGTGAAGCCCCACGGCTCCTCGCGCCCGCGCTCGTGCGTCCACTGGAACACCTCGGCGAAGCCCCAGAGCGTGTCGTAGCGCGACAGCACCACGTAGGCCGGCACGTCGGCGCGCAGCGCGCGGCCGACCTCGATGAGGTACGCGCGCATGCGGTTCGCGTACGCCTCGATCCCCGGCTCGTCGAGCTCGATGAACTCCGCGATGCTCAGGACGAGGAGGATGCCGTCGATCGGCTCGCGCTTCCGCGAGCGGAGCAGCTCGTCGCAGAGCTGCGCGAGCTCGGCCGGCTCCCGCCGCGGGCCGAGCACCGACGCCTCGGGCTCGATGAAGAGCGCCTCCTTCGCCAGCCAGTACGAGCACCGCGCCCCGGGCACGCCGATCGGGAGCGGGGCGCCGCCCGGGGACCAGGTGAGGTTCATCGAGCGGATCACCGTGGAGCGGCCCGAGCCGGGCTCGCCCAGCACGAGGTAGCAGGGGACCGCGTAGATCCCCTGGTCGCTGTCCGGGTTCGCCTGCTGGACCAGCGCGTGGACGCTCGCCAGCTCGTAGACGAAGGAGCCGCTCATCCGACCCTCTGGGCGATCGTCCACGCGATCGCGGTCGCGCCGGCGACGGCGACGAGCGCCGCCAGGGCACGCCCGACCAGCGCGGACTGCCAGAGCGGCAGGTTGGGGAGGTGCTGGACCGCCACGCCCTCGACGCTCACTGGCCGGAGCACCCCGCCGCTCCAGTCCCGGTCCGGATCCACGCCCAGGCTCAGCGAGAGGTCGCGGCGGATCCGCAGCAGGTCGTCGGGGCTCTGCCCCGGCAGCGCGTAGCGGCCGCGGAAGCCGAGCCCGAGCACGCAGGCGTAGGTCGCCATCACCACGAGCGGGCCCTTGCGGACGCGCTCCAGCCGCTCGAAGAACTCGACCCCCGCGTTGTTCGTCATCCACCGCGCCGCCTGGAGCGGGCGCTGGGCCCAGACCGGCCGCAGGTCCGGCAGCGACATCCCGAGCTCGTCCGCGAACGCCGCGAGCGCGAACATGCCGTCGTCGACCGAGGCGATCGGCATCTCCCGCGCGAGCTTGGACCCCTTGAGCTCCTCGAGCAGCAGGTTCGCCTGCCGCAGCACGTGATCGGCCGGCGGCCGCCGCGGGGATTGGCGGAGCATGCAGAGCCAGAGGAGCATCTCCTCACCGAAGACGCCGATGGAGGTTTCCACGCGGTCGCGAGCTTACGCCAGGCGCGCACCGACCGTCGACCCGGGCGCGCGTGCGCACCTGCGCTCGCGCCCGGAACGACGGGGCGAGGGCCCCGTCCAGGCGCGTGTCGGCCCCGCGTCAACAGCGAGGCGCGCCCTGCGGCCCGGCGGCGCCGTGCGCCGCGGGTGCACCGGAGCGTCGACAACCGGGGGGGCGCGCGCCTATGCTCCCGCCGCTTCTCGAGCCCCCTCGAGAGCTGCCGGGGTCGCGAGGAAGCGGTCCCTTGAGGAGAGGTCATGTCGGAGATCCAGAGCGTCATCGCGCGCGAAGTCATCGATTCGCGCGGCAACCCCACCGTCGAAGCCGAGGTCACCACGCTGAGCGGCACCGGCCGCGCGGCCGTGCCGAGCGGCGCGTCGACCGGCGAGCACGAGGCCGTCGAACTCAGGGACGGCGACAAGAAGCGCTTCCTCGGCAAGGGCGTGCTCACCGCGGTGAAGAACGTCGAGACCGTCCTCGGTCCGGCCGTCCTCGGGATGGATGCGCTCGATCAGGCCGAGCTTGATCGGGTGCTCATCCAGGCCGACGGCTCCCCGAACAAGTCGAAGCTCGGCGCCAACGCGATCCTCGCCGTCTCGATGGCCGCCGCCCGCGCCGCCGCGGACACGGTCGACCTCCCGCTCTGGCGCTACCTCGGCGGCGCCTCGGCGCGCGTCCTGCCGACGCCGCTGATGAACATCCTGAACGGCGGCATGCACGCCGACAACGGCCTCGAGATCCAGGAGTTCATGATCGTCCCCTACGGCGCCGCGTCGTTCGCCGAGGCGCTGCGCACGGGCACCGAGATCTTCCACACCCTGAAGGGGCTGCTCAAGAAGGACGGCATGGTCACGGCCGTCGGCGACGAGGGCGGCTTCGCCCCGCGCCTCCCGTCGAACCGGGCGGCGCTCGAGTACGTCGTGCGCGCCATCGAGGCCGCCGGCCACCGCCCCGGCGAGGACGTCGGCGTCGCGCTCGACGCGGCGCTCAGCGAGTTCTACGACGCGAAGACCGAGCGGTACACCTTCGACAAGCAGCAGAAGACCCGCGAGGAGATCGTCTCCATCTACGAGGAGCTCAGCAAGGCGTTCCCGATCGTGTCGATCGAGGACGGCATCGCCGAGAACGACGAGAAGGGCTGGCGGCTGCTCACGGAGCGGCTCGGCAAGAAGGTCCAGCTCGTCGGCGACGACCTCTTCGTGACGAACCCCGCGCGCCTCGCGAAGGGCATCGAGGACGGCCTCGCGAACGCCATCCTCATCAAGCTGAACCAGATCGGCACGGTCACGGAGACGCTCGACTGCATCCGCCAGGCGGGCGAGGGCGGCTACCGGTCGATCATCTCGCACCGCTCGGGCGAGACCGAGGACACGTTCATCGCCGACCTCGCGGTCGCGACGAACGCGGGCCAGATCAAGACCGGCTCCGCGTCCCGCTCGGATCGCGTCGCGAAGTACAACCAGCTGCTCCGGATCGCGTACGCGCTCGGCGACGGCCAGGTCTTCGCCGGCCGCTCGCCGTTCCGCCGCCCCGCGGCGCAGCGCGCCAGCTAGCTCGGCCCGTCAGGGATCCCGCAAGGGATCGCTGACGCGCGGCCCCAGCGCGCGCGGCGACCCGAAGAGACAGCGCGCCGAGGCGCCGGGAGCGCGAGAGGTCCTCGCGTCTCCTGGCGTCCCCGGGGCGCCTCTCCGGCCTGGCCGTCCCCCGCGTCGTCGATGTTGCCGATGATGTGGAGGACGCAGCACGGGCCCCCGCGGCGGTGCGCCGGGGGGCCCCTATCGCGCTGGGGCTACCAGCGGTCGCGCCCGCCGCCGCCGCCGCCGCGGCCACCTCCACGACCGCCGCCGCCGCCACGGCCGCCACCACCCCCGCCGCCACCGCCACGGAAGCCGCCACCGCCGCCGCCCCCGCCGCCGGGGCCGCCGGTGCGCTCGCGCGCCTCATTGACCGTCAGCGTGCGGCCGTCGAGGTCTTTGCCGTGCAGCGCGGTGATGGCCGCCTGCGCCTGGGCATCGCTCACCTCAACGAAGCCGAAACCGCGAGACTGCCCGGTCATCCGGTCCGTCATCAACTGAATCGACAGAACCTCGACACCTGCCGCCTCGAACGCGCTGCGTAGGCTGTCTTCCGTCGAATGGAACGCCAGGTTCCCCACATAAAGCCGCTTGCTCATGTCTGCCGCCAATCCCGTTGCACGATCCCCGCTTCCCTCGCGAACGGCCCGGATCGTGCCGCGGGCCGCACGCGAAAACACTCCCCGACGACCAGCCGTCACCCCACGTTCGGAAGAGGCAACCACGTTGCAGCAGGCGGCCGGATCAGAGGTCGAGGACGAACGAGCCTTGAGGCGCTTCGGAAGCTACCGGCCGGCGACGGGGTACGCAAGGTATTCCCCCCGGCTGGCCGCGTCTGCCTGACGATGATCGAGCTCGGGCTCGCGTCCGGCGCCGGGCGTGCGCGCCCGAGGACGCGCGCGCCCGGCGCCGGCGGGGGCGCTCGATGAGGCGGCGCGCGGGCCTCGCGCCCGCGTTTGCGCCCTCGCGAGGCGATCGCCGATGTGTCGTGGGCGCACGGTTCCGGGGGCCTCCTTGTGCCGCCCGTGCCGAGGCTCCGCCGGGGGGTGCCGGCAGCCGGGCAGGGTGGCCTGCCTGTCCGGCGCTCGACCTGGAGGGTCGGCGCGCGCTGCGGCCGGTGCCGGGCGGCCCCGCTCAGGCGGCGCGCGCCGCGGCCACGGCCGCGCGGGGCTGCACGACGCCCCAGCCTTGCCGCTCGAGCGGGATGCCGGGCAGCCCGCGCGCGGTCTTCATCAGGATGCGCCGGCACTGCTGCGGGGAGAGGCGCGGGTTCGCCTCCAGCATCTGCGCCACGACGCTGCTCACGATGGGCGCGGCGAAGCTCGTCCCGTCCACGTGCTTGTAGTGGCCGGAGATCACCTTCTGGTCGCGCAGCTTGGCCGCCGCGAGCTGGCGCACGAGGTACGGCTCGCGCCCGGCGACGGCGTCGAGGTCCGGATCGACGCATGCGTGCTCGACGAGCAGCGCCGGCAGCTCGTCGTCCGGCGCGCCGTCGAGCCGCGACAGGAGCTGCGCCTGCGCCGCGGTCGGCGTCCCGGGCAGGATGGGCGCCGCCAGCCAGATCGCCGGCGCGATGAGCTCCGGCTTCTGCAGCCCGTCGAGGGTGAGCCCGTACGACGAGTGGTAGTGCCACGTCCGGTCCCCGGCGCCCCCGTCGTCGAGCCCCCCGACCGCGATGACGCTCGGCGCGCTGGCCGGCGGGAGGACGCTGTGCGCCGCATCGTGCCCGGCGTTGCCTGCGGCGGCGACGACCACGATGCCGTCCCGGGTCGCGTCGTCGGCCGCGCGCGACAGGCTGCCGGTCAGGTACGACTCCTCGTAATCGCCTCCGCACGAGATGTTGAGCACGCGGATCCCGTACTGCTCGCGGTGGGCGATCACCCACGCGATGCCCCTGCGGATGTCGTCGTGGACGATGCGGTGCGCCGAGCCGACCTTGACCAGCACGACGTTCGCCTCCCAGGCGAGCCCGCGGAAGCGCCCGTCCGAGAGCGCGCCGTTCCCCGCGGCGACCACCGAGGTCATCATGCCGTGCCACGACGAGACGTCAGGGCGCTCGAGCGCGGAGAGGTCCGCGTCGGGGGCGAAGATGTCGTGGTAGGCGAGGATGCGGCTGCGCGGCGTGACGAGGTCCGGGTGGGCGTAAAAGCCGGCGTCGAGGAAGGCGATGGTCACACCCCGGCCTGCATGGCCGGGCTCCGCGTGGAGCCGGTCCGCGATGGGCAGGATGCGCCGGGGGTCGAGCGACATCGGCGCCATGGTAGAGCACCGATCGCGTCAAGATCCCGAGAAAATCAGCAGATGGGAAGAGGACCGCAAGGGCACAAGGGACGCAAGGGGCCGTGTGCCCCGACATCAGGGCACGGGGCTCCACGAGAGGGCTCTCGAAGGTACGGGGCGGGAGGCGCGCTCGACGCCTTTTCCTGATGCCTGCGCGCTCAGGAGGCGGTCGTGGCGAGGAGCTCGCTGGCGTTGCTGACGACCGCGGCACGACGGAGCAAGCCATCGAGCTCGGCGAGGTCGGTGCTCGCGAGGACGCGCTCCCGCACCTCGGCGGGCACCTCCAACCCGCGGGCCTCGAGGACGGCGAGCACGTCGTGTGCCTTGGTCTCGACGCTCCCCTCTTGCCGACCCTTCTCCACGCCCTTCGCCACGTAGCTGCGCGCGAATTCACTCTGAAACTCGTATCCGCTCTTCATCATCGCCTCCAACGTCCGCCTCGCCGCTGCGTTCAGCGATGCTTCGTCTACGTTGAACATCGGCCCGTTGGCCAAGGCACTCCCACGCCGCTCTCGCTGCGACCTACCGCCTACCTGTCGCGCCCGACCTCGTCCTGGAGCTCAGATGCCTCGCGGCAGGCGTGCCTCGCGCCGCGGCGCTGGTCCAGCGAAAGCGCAGGTGCTCCGGATCGAGCACCAGCGTGACCAGGCTGGAGGAAGCGAGCGCGGCGAGGCGTTCATCAAGCATCATGTAAATGCAGGCGCAACATGGCCGCTGGCCATCACCGCATAAGCGCGCTCACGCTCGGACGCAACCAGGCGCTCAACCGAGCTGAACAGTCGCCGCTGCTCCAGCCGCCGCTCCAGCCGCCGCGCGCGGGCCAGCGCCTGCCTCCTGGACGGGCCGGCCCCGCTCCGGCAGGCTCTGGCGCATGAGGTCATTCATCGCGACCATGGTCTACGAGCTTCACCCGGACACCCCCGCGGACGCGCGGAAGCTCCTCCGGGCGCACCTCGTCGGCAGGCGCTGGCAGGACAGGCACGAGGGCGCGGCGATGCCGTCGACCGCGGTCTGGATCCGCCGCTCGGCGGAGGATCACGAGACGACCGACGACCTGCACGCCGCGTGCGCGCGCGACCTCGACGCGGCGGCCGCCGCCGTGGCGCGGGCGGGGCGCCCCATCCAGGTGATGCGCGCGTGGATCCAGGTGAGCGGCGCAGGCACGTACGGGCTCGCCCCGGTGGCGCGGCCGGCGCAGCCGGCCGACTGAGCGCCCGGCGCGGCCTGCCGACTGAGCGCGCGGCCCCGAAAGCCGCGCCCCACCGCGGCATTTCGGTTACGCTCGGGGAGCTCGAAGGGAGGCGACGATGGCTCGAAGGCTGGGTATTGGCGCGGTGCTGCTCTCGCTTGTCACGCTCGCGTCCGGCTGCGGGGGGCTCTCGACGGAGGACTCGCAGCAGCGCTGCGATCAGCTGCGCGCCGCGGTGCCGTCCTGCGCCACCGACGAGAGCCATGACGCGTGCGTGAGCTGCTATGAGGAGTGCGGCGACGCCTGCGAGCCGTCGGGGGCCTGCCCGCAGACATTCACCTGCGCAGAATGAGAGGGAGCATGATGAGCAAGAGCAGAGCAGAGTCGTGGGTCGTCGCGGTCCTCGTCGTGGGCGCGCTCGGGGGCGCCGCGCTCGGCTGCGGCGGCGGCTACGACAAGGAAGAGGCGAGGGCGGCGTGCGACGCCCTGGTCGGCCAGGTCGCCACGTCCGACCAGGCCGCGTACGACGACTGCATGGACTGTCACCTGGAGTGCGGCGACGACTGCGCCGTGCTCACGAGCTTCCCCCCGCAGTTCGCCTGCGAGGACTAGAACGCCGAACAGGTTAAAATTCAGCTAAATTCAACAGATTGTGGCACCCGTCGGAGCCGCCGAGGAGCACGCTGGAAGGGCACGGCACCCAGTCAGACGAGAGACCGCAAGGGCGCGAGAGGCGCAAGGGAACAGAGATAGAATTATATTCTTCTCCCCCCTTGCGCCCCTTGCGCCCTTGCGGTCCTCTTCCCATGAGTCGATTTTAGCGGAATTTCAATGTGGTCGGCGTTCTAGGCGGCGTCGGACGAGCTGCGGCGCGGCCGCGCTGGCCGGCCGAGCTCGGTCCCCGGCGTCACTTGACCACGACGCCGCAGTCGATGAACTCGATCGACGTGTCGATCCGGAAATGGGAGTCGGTCACGTGGCGCTCGGCGAAGAAGAAGTCGAGCTGATACTTCTTCCCGACCTCCAGCCCGAGCGTGTCGAGGTCGACGACCTCGGTCTGCTCGACGTGCACGCCCCCGAGGTCGACGACCTTCTTCCCGTCGATGAACGTGAACACGTCGTCGTCGCCGGCGAACGTGAACCGCTCGCCGCCCTTGTACTCGAAGCCCATGTGCATCTCGAAGGTGAAGTGGTAGTTGTGCTGCAGCCCCTCGTTGCCGAACAGCGCATCGTCGATCGGGAAGAACGCCCGGTTGTTGTACGTCCACACGCCGTCGTTGTCGGAGTCCGTGAACTGGAGCGTGATGTTCGTCGCCATGTTCTCCCCCTCCACGTCGCGGAACCACATGTCGAAGGCCGCCTTGCCGGTCGTGCTCCTGGTGCCGTCGGGCCCGCCGGCGTAGACGGGCTTCTGGTCCTCTCCAAGGGCGTCGGTGACGATCTCGTGGTCGTTGCAGCCGACGCACTTGCCGGAGTCTTGCGGCTCCATGTCGGGGTGATCGACCTTGAAGTCGCGCACGCGGCCGGTGAACCTGCCGTCGCACGACTCGCCGTTTGCCTGATCCCCCTCGTCAGGGGTCCCGCCGCCGCCGCTGCCGGTGGTGGGATTGACCGAGCCGAAGCTGTCATCGAATCCAGTGGTCCCCCCGGGCCCGCCAGATCCCCCCGGACCGCCGGAGCCGTTCGACGACGTGTTGCCTCCGCTGGTCTCGCCGTCGTTCACCGCTCCGCACCCACCCAGCAAGCCCACAAGCGCAAGTGCCACCAAGCAACCAAGTGTCTTATTCATCGCCAACCTCGCGTTAAGATGCCGTCCCGATGCCCCGATCTGCAAAATAGCACGATGGCACGCTGGTTGTGCGCTGACGTGATGCGTCATTCGGTGGAATCTTACGCGGCAAAGGCGCATTTTTATGTGCTGCGACTGGCATTTTCTGCCATCACCGCTCGCCGAGCGATCGTCGCCAGAGGGCAGCGCGACCAAGGATCAAAATTGTTTGATCTAATACAGTCGTTTCTTCTCATGGCTCCCGGCGACGAGGACCGGGGGTGAACCGGTTCATTCGATGACACCGATGTTTCGGCGATCCAGCGGCCGCTGGTCGACTCCTGAGCTGGCGGCCACAGCCACGCTCGCCTGAGCCCCCTGCGACCCTCGTCGCGCCGCGGGCCTTCCCGGCAGCAGCGCGATTTCCCCACGACCGTCCTCCCGTTCGCGGCGGCGGGCGCGCGTCGCCGCGCCGGCTGCGCCGCCACGAGGGGCTCGACATCCGGGCACGCTCGGAGTACGCGGGGGGACCGCTCGTCACGGAAGAGACGCAGGTAAGCAGTGGATCATGAGACGCGGAGCGATATCGAGCCTGGCTCCAGCGCCGCTGACGCGCAGGAGGCCTTCCACGCCGCCGAGGCGAGCCCGCTGCCCGCCCAGTGGCTCGAGCCGCCGTCGCGCCGGTCGCCCGCCGCCGGCGAGGCGAGCTGTCCAGTCTGCCTCGAGCGCATCGCCGCCGGGGTCGTCCTCTGCCCGGAGTGCGGGGAGCCGACCGACGGGCCGAAGCCATCGGTGCGGGCCCCCTCGATCCCCGACGCCCCCCCGGACGCGAGCTGGCTCTCCCTGCACTGGCGCCCGCTCGTCACGATCGGCGCCATCCTCGGGCTCATCAGCACCGGCGGGGCGCTGCGCTACCTGGCGCCCCACCGGTTCGCGCCGTCCCGGGCCGCGACGGCGGTCCCTCCTCCGACCCCGGTGTGCGGGGCGCCGTGCTGGAGCGGCGAGTCGTGCCAGCTCGGCCGCTGCGTCTGGCAGCGCCCGAACGACGTCGGCCACGTCGTCGACGCGCCCTCGATCGCCGGGCCCTTCTCGCTGCCCAAGGACGCGTTCGACGCGCTCCCGCTCGACCGTGACCGCTTCGCTGTCGCGCTGTCCTCCGGCCTGGAGGTGCGCAGCTCGCGGACCGGCGAGGCGCTCAGCCTCGTCACCGAGGCGCCCAACGTGCGGCGCCTCCACCGCGTGGGCGAGGTCGTCTACGCGACGTCGCCCTCGCGCATCTACGTGATCGACGCCGCCACGACGCGGCTGCTCAAGACGATCGAGCTCGGCGAGGCCGTGGGCGACATCCAGGTCGGCGCCTCGGGCCGGCGCGCGCTCGCCTCGCTGCCGGAGGCGCACGCGGTGGCGATCCTCGCGACCGAGTACCACGCCGAGATCGAGCGCATCCAGTTCGGCGACGACGCGGTGGGCCCCGTGGCCGTCGACGACAGCGGCACCCGGGCGATCACGACGACGGGCCAGCTCCCGCTGCACGGCCAGCGCGAGCCGTCGGGCGGCGTCGCCTATCCGTTCGACCCGAGCCGGCTCGGCTCGGAGCAGGATCGCGTGCGCACCTCGATGGTGGGCAACCCGGTCGGCGCGCTCATGACCCCGGACGGCTCGGCGGGCTTCGTCGCCCTCCGCGCCGCGAACACCCTGGTGCCGCTCACCTGGCTCCCGTCGGGCGCGGTGCGGCAGGAGGCGCGCATCACGACGTGCCGCGAGCCGGAGCAGATCGAGCTCGTCCGGATCGACCGGCGCGCCGTCGTGCGGTGCAACGAGGGGCGCGCGCTCCAGATCTTCGATCTGTCGAAGCGCGAGCTGATCCGCGCTGTCACGTTCCCCGGCCGCGCGCTCGACATGGCGATCGCGCCGGACGGGACGCAGGCGGTCGTGGCGCTGAGCGGCGACGGCGGGGGCTCGGTGGCGCTTGTCGATCTGAAGAGCTACGCGGCGAAGGTCCACCCGCTCGGCGGCGAGCCGACGCGCATCCGGCTCGCCCCGGACGGCGGCTCGGCGCTCGCGCTCGGCGATCGCGCCAAGGTCGCGTGGGTGCTGCAATGAGCGAGCGTCGCGTCCCGTGCCCGAGCTGCGGCGCCCGCATCGTCGAGGGCGCGCGCAAGTGCCGCGCCTGCAAGGCGTGGCTCGGCGAGCGTCCCCGCGGGTCGTCCGCCTCGCTCTCCGGCCGCGAGCCGCGCCTGGCGCGGGCCGCGGTGTCGGTGGCGTGCGGCGTCGCGGCCGTGATCATCGCCACCCTGACCAGCCTGAAGTCGCCCGTCGGCGAGGCCCCGCCGCTGACCGCGCTCACGCCGGAGGGCGCCGGCGCGGTCGACGCGTCCGACCAGGCGCCGAACCCCGCGGCGTTCGGCCCGGACAGCCCGGAGCCAGCGCCGCCGCCGCCCCTCGATCCGAAGGGCCGCTGGCGCGCCCGCGAGATCCGGATCGGGGACGTGCACCCGCTCGACATCGTCTTCAACCCGAGCGGCACGTCGATCTACGTCAGCGCCGACGACGCCTCGCTGCGCGAGTATGCGCTCCAGAGCGGCGAGATCGCCCACAAGGCGTCGATGCCGGCGCAGGGCGACCACATCCGGCTCCTGTTCGACCGCTACGTCGCGGTGCTGCGGCACGTGGACGCCGCGCGGATCCCGGTGATGGACACGACCGCGTGGGATCGCGATCCGGTGCTGCTCGACGTCGGCCGGACGCCGGGCGACATCGTGGCGTTGCCGGACGGCAGGACGGTTGTCGCGGCGACGACGGACACGAAGCGCGTGATGAAGTTCGAGCTGCCGACGGGGGTGCGGCTCGCGAACATCACGCTCCCGCACGCGACGGGGCAGCTGTTCCTCGTGCAGGCCGAGGGGCGCCCCTACATCGCGGCGCTCGGCGCGCTGACGCACGCCGGCCGGCCGGCCGGCGCCTGGATCGACCTGTTCGACCCGAGCGAGTCGCCGTTCGGCGCGACGCGGCGGAGCATCGCTGTCGGGCGCGAGCCGCGCGAGGGCGACATCACCCGGGATGGAGGCGCCGTGTTCTTCCCGGATCGGCTGTCCAACACGGCGATCCTGCTGCGCGTCGCCGGGGTGACCGAGACGCGGAAGGCGCCCGTCGGCGTCGGGCCGACAGCGGGCTTCCTGCTCCACGACGACCGGTACGGCATCACGCTCAACGCCGAGGCGCGGACCGCGAGCGTCATCGATCTCTCGACGATGACGGTGAAGAGCACGCTCCCGCTCGGCGGGGTCCCGCGGACGGGCGTGACGTCGCCCGATCGGAAGACGCTCTTCGTGGCGCTCGGCGGGACCCAGTGGCCGCCGGTCGGCAGCGGCGTGGCGGTCATCGCGGGCGATCCGCCGCAGGTTGTCGCGTCGCTGCCCACCGGCAAGGGCGCGTGCGCGGTGGCGGTCTCGAAGGACGGCGCGCGGGCGGCGGTCGCGTCGTACTGGGACCGGTCGATCACGGTGCTCGAGCAGTAGGTCCGGCACATGCTCGGCGCGGCTGTCAGGATAGCGCGTCTCCACATCATGGTCGCGGGCCTCCACCTGTCCGGGGAACATCCTGGCGCTGCTCGGCGTCGGGCTGCGGTGATGAGCTCTCCGCCCCTGCGCGCGTGCGCGCTCGTGCTGGCAACGCTCGCCGCCTGTCGTGGGGGCTCGGGCGCGCCGGGCGCCGGGCCGGCGCCGGACGCGGGCGCTGCCGGGCCGCCGCCCTCCGTTGCGTCCACCGCGAGCCCGGCGAGCGCGCTGTCGCTGGACGCGGGGGGGGTGGATGCGGCGGCACCGGACGCGGCAGCGGCGGACGCGGCGGCACCGGACGCGGGGGGGGTGGACGCGGCGGCACCGGACGCGGCAGCGGCGGACGCGGCGGCACCGGACGCGGCAGCGGCGGCTCCTGGCGCGGGCTGCAAGCTCCTGCGGGGGCCGCTCTCGCTCTCGCTCCGCGGGCCGGCGCTGCTGTGGACCCCGGACGAGGCGGCGCGCGCCGACTTCCGGGTGATCTTCAACCGCGACGGCGTGGCGCAGCACGTCGCGCCGGCGCTCGGCGGGCTCGCCGCGCCGTCGTTCGGGCTGGCCGCGGGGGCCTCGCCGCCCCGGGACGCCGCGCAGGCGCTCGGCGCGCTCGCTGCGCCGGCCTCGCCGCCCCGGGAGGCCGCGTCCGACGCCGGGGCCGCCGGCGGAGAGCCGGCGCGCGCCTCCTGGCCGGCGTGCGCGGTGGCCTCTCGGTTCGTGTTCTGCATGGATCACGGCGGCACGATCCGGAGGACCCCGCTCTGGGGAGCGGAGGGGCCGCCCATCGGCGCCGGGCGCCGCGGCACGGGGATCTCCGCCGTCTCGTTGCCCGGAGGGCACACGCTCCTCGCCTTTCTCTCGGATCGGAAGACCAGCGAGGGGGTCGTGACCCAGGCCTTCGCGGTGCTGGACGACAGGCCCGCCGTGCCGCTCTCCGAGGAGGGCAGCGGCGCGACCTTCGTCGCGCTGTCGCCGTGGAAGGGCGGGGCGCTCGCGATGTACATCGACGCGCGCTCGGCGCTGACGCCGGTGCACGCCCGCACGCTCGGCCTCACGCCGGAGGGCAAGATCGAGCTCGGGCCGGACGCGGTGCTGTTCGTCGGCGACGCGGGCGAGTCGCGGATGGGCGGCGCGCTCGCGGTCGGCGCCGGGGGCCCGGCGTACGTGCTCCTCCCGGCGGCCAGGGACATGTCGGCGTTCGGCATGGCGGCGATCCGCATCGACGAGGCGCCGCGCGACGACATGCCGGCGGCCTGGTCGCTCTACCCCAACGGGCTGAGCCCCGCGCCCATCGCGGCCACGCAGGGCGTCTCCCCGATCCACGTCGCCCGGGTCCGGCCGATCGCGCGCGAGCCCGGGTCGCGGCACGCGATCGAGCTCGGCCAGCTCGACGGCGAAGGGCGGTTTCAGCCGCGCTGCCTCGCCGTGGAGGGCACATCGTTCAACCACGTCGCGATCGAGGCGGAGCGCGACGGCTCGCTGTGGATCGCGTACACGACGGACGCCGGCACCTTCGTCGAACAGCGCGCCCTGGGGCCGTGAGGCTCGCTGCCGCGTTTGAACATGGCAGTCCGCCAGGCCGGTGCCCCGCATGTTGCGCGACGTGCGTCAGGGCCCTTTTCCCATCGGGCGGCGGCGCGCCGCGGCTGTTGCACGGTTGGCCCGCCTGGCGTAAGCCAGTCGCGTCGACTCGCGGATCCATCCCTATCATAATTCTTAAGGAGCCGAGATGAAGCTGGATTGCGTGCCCACGGGCATTTTATGGCCGCTCCTGTCGCTGAGCGCGCTCGGCGTCGCCGGCTGCGGCGGCGACGGCGGCGGCGACGCCGGCGGTGGCGACGCCGGCGGTACGGAGAGCACCTCGACCGCGGCCGGCGGGGAGGGCGGCGCGGGCGCGGCCGGCGCCGGGGGCGCGAGCGGCGCCACGACGGGCATGGGCGCTGGCCCGAGCAGCTCCGCGACGACCGGCAGCGCCTCGACGAGCAGCGGCGATCCCGGCGCCACGACCACCGCCACCACCACGACGGGCGCGGGCGGCCCGTCGGTGAGCTGCAACTATCCCGCGGAGGCCGCGAACGGCTCCATCACCTTCTACACGCTCGACATGGGCTCGACCGAGGTGAACTGCAGCTACCAGATCACCGGGCGGAACCCGGACGTCGTCGCGCACGTCCCCTTCGGCGGAGGCCAGTACTTCGCCGCCATGAACACCACGGACTACGACAGCGCGGGGATGTGCGGCGCGTGCGTGGAGGTCTCCCGGGACGACGGGCGCAAGGTGCAGGCCATGGTCGTCGACCAGTGCCCGATCGCCACGAACCCGAAGTGCGTGAAGGGCCACATCGATCTCAGCAAGAACGCCTTTCTCCAGATCGGCGCCGAGCACGAGGGGTATCTCGGGACCACAAACGGCGGCGCCGCCGGGAAGATCTCCTGGCGGTACATCCCGTGCCCCACGACGGGTCCCGTCACCTTCCGACTCAAGGACGCGACAAACCGGTACTGGAACGAGATCGTCGTCGAGGGCCACGCGCACCCGATCGAGAAGGTGGAGGTGGAGATCAACGGCACGTGGCAGACGGCCACGCGACAGTCGTACAACTATTTCCTCGTCGGCGACGGGGACATGGGGTCTGCGCCGTACCATGTCCGCGCCACCGACATCAACGGCTCCACCGTGGAAGGGATGCTCGACCTCAAGGGCGGAGAGCAGCCCGCGAGCGCTCAGCTCCCCGCCTGCGACTGACTGGACGCATCGCCGGGCTCTCCAGGAGATCACCGTGCAAGACCCTCCCCCCGCCCCGTCGCTGCTCACCGTCGACGACTTCGAGCGCGCAGCGCGCGCGCGCCTGTCCAAGATGGCCTATGACTACTACCGATCCGGCGCCGACGAGGGCAGGACGCTCCGGGAGAACCGCGCCGCTTTCCGCCGCCTCGAGATTCATTATCGCGTCCTCGTCGACGTGGCCGAGCGGGACATGAGCACGACCCTGCTCGGCACGACGGTGCCGTTCCCCATCCTCGTGGCGCCGACCGCCTATCAGCGCCTCGCGCACCCCGACGGCGAGCTCGCCTCGTCGCGGGCGGCCTCCGAGCTCGGCACCATTTTCACGCTCTCCACCCTCTCGACGACGAGCCTCGAGGGGGTCGCGGAAGCGTCTCCGGGGCCGAAGTGGTTCCAGCTCTACGTCCACAAGGACCGAGGCCTAACGCGCGCGCTCGTCGAGCGGGCCGAGTCGGCCGGCTACCGGGCGCTGATGCTCACCGTCGACACACCGCTCCTCGGCCGCCGGATAGCGGACGTGCGCAACCGCTTCGCGCTGCCCGAGGGGCTCGTGATGGCGAACCTCCTCGACGCCGCGGCGGCCGCGCCGGCCGCGGAGCGGGGCTCTCTGCTCGCGGCCTACGTCGCCTCGCGACACGACGCCTCGCTCACGTGGCGCGATGTCGAGTGGCTCGGCTCGATCACGCGGCTCCCTCTCCTGCTCAAGGGCATCGTCCGGCCCGACGACGCGGTCCGCGCGCTCGGCGCCGGCGCGGCGGGCGTCATCGTCTCCAACCACGGCGCGCGGCAGCTCGACGGCGCCCCCGCCACGATCGAGGTCCTCCCGGCCATCGCCGATGCGCTCGCCGGGCGGTGCCTGGTGCTGATGGACGGCGGTGTCCGGTGGGGTACGGACGTGCTGAAGGCGCTCGCGCTCGGCGCCCGCGCGGTGCTGGTCGGGCGGCCAGTCCTGTGGGGTCTCGCCGCGCTCGGCGGCGAGGGGGTCGCGCGCGTGCTGGCGGGCCTGCGCGACGAGCTGTCGATCGCCATGGCGCTCGCGGGCTGCCCCACCCTGGCTTCCATCGATCGCGACCTGATCCGCCGAGCTCAGGCTCGGTGAGGGAGGCCCGAGTCGCACGAGCGCGGAGTTTTCCAAGGTTGACGCGGGCGGGCGGGCGGGCAGGCAGCGGACGGGCGGATTGCTGCGCTGCCAGCATCAAGGCGTCTTCGACGAAAGAAAAGGTGGCGGCCACTCAACCTCACCCGTACACTCGGCGACGGTGAGCGACGCAGTACCTGCCAGGGATGCAAGGGAGCGGTGGCGTGGGCTCTTCAGGCGAGGCGCGGGCGCCTCGGGTGGGGTGCCGGATGCCGGGGAAGCGGACCCGACCCTGGGGATTCGCCTCCGGCGCTTCGCGGGGCCGGCGGCTTACCTGGAGCAGCTGTCGTCGCTTCGCATTGCTCACCTGACGGACCAGCATGTCGGCCGGGTGACGTCGGTGCGGGTGCAGCGCGCGGCCGTGGCGCTGACGAACCAGCAGCGGCCGGATCTGGTCGTGCTCACGGGCGACTTCGTGTGTCACAGCCAGCTTTACCTCGATCAGCTGGAAGAGGTGGTGCGCGGCTTCGAGGCGCCGGTGATCGCGGTGCTGGGGAATCACGATCACTGGTCGGGCGCCGACGCGGTGAGGCGCGCGCTCGAGCGGGGCGGCGTCGCGGTGCTCTGCAACGCGAGCACGGTGATCACGCTGGGCCACGAGCGGCTCCAGGTGGTGGGGCTCGACGACGCCTATACCGGCCACGCATCGCGCGAGAAGGCGGTGAAGGGAATGCGGCGCGACCTGCCGACGCTGGGCCTTTCGCACATCGCCGAGGAGGCGGACGGCCTATGGCGTCACGGCATCCCGCTCGTGCTCTCGGGTCACACGCACGCGGGCCAGGTGACGGTCGCGCGCCTGCACGAGCTCTCGATCGGCAAGATCGCGGGGCACCGGTACATCCACGGCCTCTACGGCACGCGCCAGCGGGGGGAGCCCGGCCAGGGGGCGGTCTATGTGGGGGCGGGGATCGGCGCGGCGGTGATGCCGCTGCGGCTCGGCGAGCGCGGTCAGCGCGAGGTCGCGATCTTCGAGCTCGGCAGCGAGCCGGGGTCGTTCGACGAGCACCACGCCGAGCAGGCGCCGCACCGCGGGCGCAAGCCGTCGCCGGAGCTCCTGGCGAGCCGGGCGGCGCGCGTGGCGAAGAACCGGGAGCGGCGGGCGCGAGCGCACCGGCACGGCGAGGGGAGCGCCGGGGGAGAGCTCTAGCTCATCCCGGTCGCGCGTCGCGCGGGAGGTCTCGTCGAGGCGCCGGCCCCGGGGCCCATCCTGGGCGCGGAGTCGGGGACGAGCCTTGGGCGATCTCCGCGCTGCTCCGCGCCAGCCCGGGTGCAGCGCGCGGCTCGGCGCCCCCTCGAACGCGCTGCGATCGTGGCGCGGAGGGCGTTTACAGACGCGCCGTGGGCCTCTAGCTTCGCGAGCAGCGAGGTGCCCATGTCCCTGTCTACCCAAGGTCCGAACTCCGATGAACCCCTCACCCCCGTGCGCTGGGGCGTTCTCGGGGTGAGCCACTTCGCGATGAATGTCAGCCTGCCCGGCATGAAGCGGGGGCCCCTGACCCAGCTCGCCGCGCTTGCATCGCGCGACCTCGGCAAGGCGCGCGCCGCCGCGCAGTCGCTCGGGATCCCGAAAGCGTACGGCAGCTACGAAGAGCTGCTCGGCGATCCGGAGATCGATGCCATCTACAACCCGCTGCCCAACCACCTGCACGTGGAGTGGACGGCGCGCGCGGCCCGCGCCGGCAAGCACGTCCTGTGCGAAAAGCCCATTGCGCTCAGCGCCAACGAAGCCGAGACGCTGGTCGCCGTCCAGCGCGAAACGGGCAAGCGGATCACCGAAGCGTTCATGATCCGCAACCACCCGCAGTGGCAGCAGGCCAGGGAGTGGGTGCGAAGCGGCCAGATCGGCGACCTGGTCAGCGTCCAGATGGCGCTCTCGTATTTCAACCGCGACGCCGCCAACATCCGCAACAGGAAGGAAGTCGGGGGCGGCGCGCTCTACGACATCGGCTGCTACGCGGTGAACACGTCGCGCTTCCTGTTCGGGCGCGAGCCCGCGCGGGCGATGGCGCTCATCGCGCGCGATCCCGACTTCGGCACCGATCGCTTGACCTCGGGCCTGCTCGACTACGGCGGCGCGCACGTGACGTTCACGTGCAGCACGCAGGCGGTGGCTTACCAGCGCGTGAACGCGCTCGGTATCAAGGGCCGCATCGAGATCGAGATTCCGGTCAACGCCCCCGCCGACCAGGCGTGCAGGCTCTTCCTCGATGACGGCTCGACGCTGAACTGCAGCTCGGCCCAGGTCACCTCGTTCCCCGCCGTCGACCAGTACCACCTGCAGAGCGAGGCGTTCTCGCGCGCCATCCGCACGGGTGGCCCCGTCGAGAATTCGATCGAGGTCGCGGTCGGCAACATGCGGGTCATCGACGCGCTCTACCGCTCCGCCGAGAGCGGGCGCTGGGAGACGATCTAGCGGCGCGCTCCTCGCCGCCCAGCGCGCCCGGCGTCGTCGCGCTGGGCGCCCGGCGTCGTCACGGCCAGGCGTCCGGAAGAGTCGCGTGATCGGGCGGGGAGAGCGGCGCGCCGATGTCGTTCACTCCACAGGTGCGCTGTCGCACGCGCCCCGGACATCGACGGACATGCCGCTCGCGGCCGCGATGCAGGCGTTGGAGTAGGTCTGGCCATCGCAGCCGCACACGGGCGCGAGCTCCTTCGTGCAGACCTCGGGCCTGTCCGCGCAGCTGCCGGCCGCGTCCGCGCGCCCGCAGATCGCGTCGGGCGCGTACTTGCAGTAAAGCCCCTCGCCGCACACGCGCAGCCCGCCGAGGGTGAAGCCGCCGCAGCTCTCGCCGAGCCCCACCACCGTGGGGCCGCACTCCCCGAGGCTCCTCACCGAGACGCCGGCCGTCGCCGCTACACAGTCGTTGCCGTACGTCCGGCCATCGCATCCGCAGACAGGATCGTAGTCCTCCCTGCACGCCTCGGGCACGAACTCGCACGTGCCGCTGCGGTCGTACGCGCCGCAGTTCGCCTCGGGGGCGAAGTCGCAATACAGGCCCTCGGCGCAGCGGATGCCCGCGATGCCGGCGCACATGTCGCCCGGCTGCGCCACGGGCGAGCAGACGTCGGCGCCGCAGGAGAGCCGGAGCTCCACCTCGACGAGCGTCCGCGGCGAGAGGATCTGCACGACATACGCCCCGGTGCCCCGGCTCTCCCACGTCGAGATCGCCTGCCCGCGGGGGCCCCTGGTCCGCCGGACGTGCCTCAGCCTCCCGTCGCGCGTGACCTCGTGGAGCCTGAAGTCGACAGCGGCGTCCCTGCCCCCGGCGATCGACTGCAGCTCGAGCGTGATCGTCCTGCCCGGGTGGCTCGTGAAGTGCGCATGAACCGATCGCCCGCGGTCCACCGTGAAGCGGTTCTCGTGATCGAAATATGCCGGGACGAGCGCCACGTCGCTCAGCCTGATCGCACCCTCGACTGCCCCGGTCTCCTCCAGCGCCTCGGCCTCGGCATGGTCGTATGATGCCGTGCAGCCAGCGAGCGTTACAGCGAGAACAGCACCCAGAACATCTGCCATCTTCATGATCGTGCAAACTCCTCGTGAAGAGACAGGCCCAGCGCTCCGGGCGTCTCCTCGGAAATGCGAATCGCGTGCGAGCAGGGCGACGCCAGCGCAGCCGCCGGGCGAGCTGCCTCGGCCTGCTATCCCAGGCAGGCGGTTGCTAGGACCCGGTCAAGGACCCGTCAATCGCCGCTGAGAGAGCGGGCCGACCGGCCCTCGCGCCAGGGCTGCCCTGCGTCTCGCGTCTCTCTGCGATGTCGCCGTATCCTCCATGTCGTCGAGCCCACGCCCGACCTGGGGCGGTAGTGCGTCGGTACGTCCGCACTCCAGCGCCTTGACGATCGCTCTCCTTCGGTCATCCACGTCGTCAGCAGCTCTCATCGACTCAGCGTCTGGTCGCCTCCCGCATGGGCCGTTTGCAATCAGCGTTCCCCGCGAGAACAGATGAGCCCGCTCGTCGCTGAACTTTGCAACGTCACGGCAGCGCGGAGCGCGGCGATCGTCGGATCCGGACGGGTCGGACGGGGAGGAGAGCGCGCGCACGCCGTGTTCCCACCTCACACGCGAGGATGAGGCGTTCCGCCACACGGGGGTGCTCATCGTACGATTCCTTCCCTTCCTGCGAGGCAGTTTGCTACGCGCGAGACCTGGAGGGGCGCCGCCGAGGCCGTGGTCGTTCTCCGGGTCACAGCGTGTGTGATGCTGACATAACTGCTCCGGCGATCCGCGGGCGTCCGGGGCGTGGAGCGCAGTGGTGCGCGGTGAGCGAGGAGGAAATCAACGGAAGTAAGCCGGTGGAGAAGGGTGGAGAACGCCGCGGGGAGGCGAGGGCGACAAGGAGCGCCCGCGCGCGGCCTGGCGGATGATGATGATGCCCGGCGGGGCGCCGCGCGCGTTTCCTGGGCGCGCGGCGGTGACGCCCCTTGCTTTCACCGCGTGAGAACGGCTAAGTCTCGGTCTGCTCGATGGTCCGTGCGAACGACAAGACGGCTAGCAACCGCACCCCTCGGGAGCTGAACCGCTCCCTCGTCCTCGATCTCGTGCAGGAGCACGGCCCGATTTCCCGCACGAACCTCGCGCGGCTGAGCGGCCTGACCAAGCCGACGGTCTCGGCCATCATCGAGGAGCTGCTCGAGAGCGGCAGCGTCCGCGATGTCGGGACCGAGTCGCGCGGCGGGCGCCCGGCGCGGCTCCTCGAGTTCAACGATGATAGCGCGGCGTTCCTCGGTATCGAGATCGGCGTCGAGCAGACGGCCGTGGCCGTGGCCGACGCGCGCGGGCGGATGCGGGCGCGCCTGGAGCAGCCCACCGTCCTGCGCGATCCGCACCGGACGGTCCGTGACATTGTCGAGCTGTTGCCGAAGGTGCTGCAGCTGAGCGGGGTGCCGCGGAAGCGGCTGCGCGGCGCCTGCGTCATCATGCCCGGGCTCATCGAGCGGCCGAGCGGCATCTGCGTGCTTGCGCCCAACCTGGGCTGGGAGCGGTTCCCCGTGCGCGCGGAGCTCAGCCGCGCGCTCCGCATGCAGGTGTCCGTGTACAACCTGCCTCAGGCGGCGGCGGTGGCGGAGGGGGAGCTCGGCGCCGCGCGGGGGCTCGCGTCGTACGTGTGGCTGTACGTCGGGCTCGGCGTGGGCGCGGGCCTCGTCGTCGATGGGCGCCTGTTCTTCGGGATGCAGGGGTACAGCGGCGAGATCGGCCACTGCCGCATCGCCGACGACGGCCCGCGTTGCGGCTGCGGCCGCCGCGGCTGTCTGGAGACGTTCACCTCGGTCATGGCGCTCCGGCGCGCCGCGGAGGAAGCGTCGGCGCGCTCTCCCCACCTGGCCGCGCTCTCCCGGCCGCACGCCGTCGGTGACGTCGCGAGCGCGGCGCTCGCCGGCGACGAGGGCGCCCGCGCGATCTTCCGCGAGGCGGGCGCGCAGCTCGCGCGCGGCATCGGGGTCCTGCTGAACCTGCTCAATCCCCAGCTCATCGTGCTGGGCGGCGAGATGCTCGCCGCGCCCGACATCCTGATCGACGGTCTGCGCGAGGAGCTGCCGCGCCACGCCGTCCGCGCCGGGGAGGTGCCGGTGGTCGCCTCTCCGCTCGGCAGCGAGGCCGGCCTGCTCGGCGCCGTCCTGCTCGCGCGCGAGGGCGCTGTGCGCTCGCTCCGCCTCGTGCCCGACGGCGTGCTCCAGGACAGCCCGCCGTAGCAGCGCCGCTGCGGCGCGTGCGCGCCCGCCCGGGAGAGACACAGAGGCAGAGGACAGGAGATATTAAATCTCTCTCTCTCCCTTCCTCTGTGCCTCTGTGGTTGCTCTCTTCACGCCTCTCTCCCGGGCGCCTCGGCGCTACACGGGCGAGGCGCGCGTCGCGCTGTTCACGGGGGCGGTCGATCCGGAGCGCCCCTCGGCGAAGAGCGGCGCGAACGCGCGGCGATCGTGCCAGGTGAGGGCGCCGAGCAGGCCGAGCAGGATGACGGCGTTGATGCCGGCGCGGGGGTCGAGCAGCAGGTGAAACAGGGCAATGTTCACCACGACCGGCCAGAGCAGCGCGAGCGCGAGCGGGCGGCGCCGGTCGAGGAGGAGCAGGACCGCGGCGGTGATCTCCACGATCTTGACGGCATGGATATAGCCGCTGTCGACCAGCAGCTGGACGAACGGGTGAAGCGGCTCGGGGACCGGCACGATGCGCACGAATCCGTTGATGCCGCCGAGCAGGACGATGAGGCCGAGGGCGACGCGGGCTGCGCCGAGAGCGCGAGGGGGCATGGGTCCTCCTGGGGTTCAGGGGATCATCCTGGGCCCGGCTGCGGCCGGCGCTTGTACGAAGTGGCTGCGCGCGACCGAGCCCGGCGTGCGGCCCAGCGTGGCGGCGACGGCGCGCGCCAGGTGGGCCTGGTCGTGGAAGCCGCCGGCGTGCGCCGCCCGGGCCGGCGCGGTGCCGTCCACGAGCGCCCGGACGGCCGTCATGACGCGCAGGAAGGTCACGTAGTCGCGCAGCGGGTGGCCGAAGGCGTCGTGAAACAGGTGCGAGAGCCGCGAGCGCGAGAGGCCCTCCGCGGCGGCGAGCGGGCCCAGCGCGGGGCGACCCGGCGCCTGCTCCGCGAGGCGGCGCATCGCGCGCAGCACGCGGCGATCGAACGGCGGGCCGCTCGGCGCGAACGCGGCGGCGCACGCCCTCATGAGCTCGTGCGCCGCCGCGTGATCGAGCCGGCCACGGAGCACGGCGCGCGCCGCCGCGCGCATCCGATCGGCCTGCGCACCCTCGAGGACCAGCACCCGCCCGCGGGCGACCGCCTGCGCGCCGGCGCCGAGCCCATCGGGCGGCAGGAAGACAGTGACCGTCACGCCCGGCGCGCCGACGGAATGGACGACCCCGGCGCCGGTGAGCACGGGCGCGCGCACCCCGAACGGCCGCCCGCCCTCGACATCGACCTCGAGAGGACCGTCGACCGGCACCATCACCTTGACCAGGTGGAGCGCATGGCGGCGCGTGCCCCCGGCGCCCTCGACGATGTGCACGCCGCCGTGACCGACAAGCGCCGTGTGCTCACGAGCCGTCACGCGCAGGAGCGAACCACTCCGGCGCGGGCGGCGCAAGCACACAGCCGCGGAGAACCGCCACGAGCACCTGAATCCGAAATGGACGAGGCGCGCGCCCGTAACCACGTCGGAGCCTCCTGCCCGGCAAATCCGAGGTGGCGAAAACTGTCGTCAAGACTGGCAGACCTGCGCCGGGTCCGAGTAGGATCCTCGCCCGTTGGAAGCGACATCACGGCGGATTGGGGCCGCCGGGGTGTTGGCGCCATGGCCTCGTGCCGGAGGACTGGACGCATGAACAGGTTTCTTAAGCATTACATTTTTGCATCCGTTTTTCTCATCGTCGTGGCGATTTCTTCCTGCGAGCGGATGAGCCATCTGGGAGGGAGGTGCGAGTCGACCGCCGATTGTGAGTCGGACACCGAGTACGCGCCCGGCACGGAGTGCACGGACAACGAGTGTACCTGCGTCCAGGAGGGCCACACGCTGTGCTGCGGGCCCGAGGACACGTCGCCTGACTGCTTTCTCGCCTGCCGCCCGTGCAGCGAGTGCCAGGAGGGCTGGTTCAGCTGCGCGCCGGGGACGGCCGGGACGGCGTGCGACAACGACGCGAAGTGCGCCGGCCCGCCGGACTCCCGCTGCGGCGTCGGGCAGTGCGTGGACAGGGTGTGCCAGGTGGAGATCTACCCGGGCCCGCTGTTCTCCCAGCTGCGCGGCGACTGCGCGCAGCTGGAGTGCACGCAAGCGGGAGAGGTCGTCTCCAGGGCGGATCCAGCCGACTTCTACAACGACGGCAACCTGTGCACCTCCGACGTCTGCTCGGCGGAGAACAGGCCTGTCCACGTGCCTTTCGACAACGGGATCAGCCTCATGGATCTCTACAAGGTCGACCAGATCTGCTACGAGGCGCAGCCGTTCGACTGCATCGTCGAGGACGACCAGTGCGGGCCCCGCCGCATCTGCGTCCCGACCGTGGGCGCGCAGCAGGGCGGGGGCTTCTGCGCGCCGAGCCACTGCATCAACCTGCGGCGCGACCCGGACGAGGCCGACGTCGACTGCGGCGGCATCTGCAGGCGACCCTGCGAGAGCGGGTCGCTCTGCGCCGTCCCGCAGGACTGCATCTCCGGCGTGTGCCTCGGGAGCCCGAGGACCTGCCAGAGCCCGTCGACCTCGGACGGCGTGCGAAACGGCTCCGAGACCGGCGTCGACTGCGGCGGTCCGTGGTCGCCCTGTCCGCCGGGCGAGGGCTGCGCGACCGGCGCGGACTGCGAGACCGGCGTCTGCTGGGCGGCCGTGTGCGAGGAGCCGACGTGCATCGACGGCCTGCGGAACGGCGGCGAGCTCGGCGTGGACTGCGGCGGGCAGGCGTGCCCGGCGTGCCCGCGTTGACCTCGCCGCGCCCGCGTTGACGCTGCTGCCTCGCGCGGGCATAGGGGGGGAGATGCGCAGACTTGCTATCGAAGGAATGACCTGCGGCCACTGCGTCCAGGCGGTCTCGAAGGCGCTCGCGAAGGTCCCCGGCGTCACGCGGGTGAGCGAGGTGAGCCTCGAGCGTGGAGAGGCGGTCGTCGAGGGGAGCGCGGCGGCCGAAGCCCTGCTCGCGGCCGTGCGCGAGGCCGGCTACGAGGCGCGAGACGCTGGCTGACGTCGTGGTGCGGCGCTCGGCCGCCTTTGATAGGGTGATGGCCACCATGACGCGAGCACAGAGCGAAAAGGGCTTTCCGGAAGGGTTCCTGTGGGGCGCCGCGGCGGCGTCGTACCAGATCGAGGGCGCCGCGTACGAGGACGGCAAGGGGCCGTCCGTGTGGGACATGTTCTGCAGGAAGCCGGACGCGGTGTGGAACGGCCACACCGGCGATGTCGCGTGCGACCACTACCACCGGTATCCGGAGGACGTCGCCCTCATGCGCGATATCGGCCTCCGCGCCTATCGACTCAGCATCTCGTGGCCGCGCGTCTTGCCGGAGGGCACGGGCGCCGTCAACGAGCGCGGGCTCGCGTTCTACGATCGGCTCGTGGACGCGCTGCTCGAGGCGGGCGTCGAGCCGCACGTCACGCTGTTCCACTGGGACTTCCCGCTCGCGCTCTACCACAAGGGCGGCTGGCTGAACCGCGACAGCGCCGAGTGGTTCGCCGAGTACACGAGCGTCGTGGTCAAGAAGCTCGGCGACCGGGTGAAGGACTGGATGACGCTCAACGAGCCGCAGGTGTTCGCCGGCGCCGGCCATTACGAGGGTCGCCACGCGCCCGGCGACCGGCTGCGCTTCGCCGAGGTCCTGCGCGTGTGCCACCACGTCCTGCTCGCGCACGGCAGGTCGGTGCAGGCCATCCGCGCGGCGAGCCCGGGCAAGTGCAACGTCTATTATGCGCCGGTCGCGCAGGTCAAATACCCCGCCAGCCCGTCACCGGAGGATCTGGAGGCCGCGCGCGCGGCCACGTGGGCGGTGAACGCCCGCACCACGTGGACCAACACGTGGTGGATGGATCCCGTGTTCCTCGGCAGGTACCCCGAGGACGGGCTCCGCCTGTTCGCGAAGGAGCTGCCCGAGGTCCGGAGCGGCGACATGGAGATCATCGCGCAGCCGGTCGATTTCTGCGGCGTGAACGTCTACTGGGGAGTCCCGGTGCGCGCCGGGGCGAGCGGCGCCGCCGAGGTCGTGCCGCACCCCGTGGGACATCCGATCACCGCCTTCGAGTGGTCGGTCACCCCGGAGTGCCTCTACTGGGGGCCCAGGTTCTTTTACGAGCGGTACAGGCGCCCCATCGTGATCACCGAGAACGGCCTGTCGACCCGGGACTGGATCTCGCTCGACGGCAAGGTGCACGACCCCCAGCGCATCGACTTCATGGCGCGCCACCTGATCGAGCTCCGCCGGGCGATCGCCGAGGGCGCGGTCGTGAACGGCTATTTCCACTGGTCGATCCTCGACAACTTCGAGTGGGCCCACGGCTACAAGCACCGCTTCGGCCTCGTCTTCGTCGACTACCCGACGGGAAAGCGCGTGCTCAAGGACTCGGCGCACTGGTACCGCGACGTCATCGCCTCGAACGGCGCGACCCTCGCGGGGTGAGCGGGCGGCGGCTCCCGGCGCCTGCCCGGGAGGCGCCGCAGCGCGATGGGAGGCCGCGGCCGTGGAGGCGCGGCTCAGGAGGCGATCGGCTCGTCGCCGTCTTCCTCGTCGTCGAGCGGCTCGTCGTCCTCCCCGCTCGCCAGGTCGTACCCGTGCGGATCGAACTCGTCGAACATGGCCTGCAGGCGCTCGGTCAGCGAGTCCCACGTGTCCGGCGGCTCGCCCGCGTGGCGGTCGCGCTCCGCGAGGGCGAGCGCGGCGGCGACCGTCGCGGTCAGCGGGCGCGCGTCCTGGAGCACCGCGACCTTCGAGGTGTCGCCGCTGCACGCATAGGCCAGCAGATAGGCCCTGTAGATCTCCTCATTCGTCTTGTCGCTCATTCCTCTTCCTTCGTCCTCGTCGTCCGCGCCGCGCGTCCGCTGCCGTGCTCTGGCCTCCTGCTGGGCGCTCGGGACCGGGGGCGCGAGCGTAGCCCATCTCGGCGGCCGTCGGGGAGGGTCCGTGTCCCGCCGGGAGCCCGGGCCGCGCGGGCGCAGCGGGATCCGCGCGGGCGCAGCCGGATGGTGGGGTCATTTGAACATGAAGGCGGGAAGGCGGGAAGAAAATCTCAATGATTTTCCTGCCTTCCCGCCTTCATGTGACATCTCTCTGGGCAAATGCCCCACCACCCGCAGCCGGGGTCAGTGGCGCAGCCGGTCGCGCAGCGCGCGCACCGCGCGCTCCAGCCCCGCGTGGTGGTGGAAGCAGCATTGCCCGATGCGCGGCTGGCACTGCGACGAGCGGAGCATCTCCAGGAACACGAGCGCGCGCGCGTCCCCCTCGAGCGCCGCGCGCTCGAAGAGCGCCGGCTTGCGACGGCAGGGGGCCTCGCGCAGCGCCACGGCGATGCGCAGCGGGACGCTCGCGCGCTCCAGCACCTCGGGGCGGCGGAGCAGCGCGGCCGCGCGCTTTCCGCCCTGCGTGCCGCCGTAGCCGCTCACGATCTCGTAGGCGATGTCGAGGCCGTCCTCGCCGAGGCGGCTCTCCAGCGCCTCGAAGATCGCGTCCGCGCGGCCGTCGATCCGGTACGAGCTCTTCACCGTGACGGCGGCCGCGGCCGTCATCACGTCGCGCTGCTCGAAGGCGGAGCGATCCTCCTCGAGCAGCACGAAGAGCGCGCTCTCCGCGTCCTGCCACCGCTTCGCCTGGACCGCCCCCACGAGGCGCTCCCGCTCGGCCGGCAGCTCCGTGCGGTCGAGCGGCCCCGGATCGGCGAGCGCCGCGCCTGCAACCGGCGTCGCGCCTGCAACCGGCGCCGCGCTCGCAACCGGCGCCGCGCTTGCAACCGGCGCCGCCCCGGAGTCGGCCAGCCCGGGGGCCGATGCGCTCGCGGCCGGCATCGCCGGGGGGGCTGGCGGAGGGGCGCCGAGGGCCGCTGGCACCGCGGCGGCCGGCGCTGCGGCGGCCGGCGCGTGCATCGCGGCGGTCGCTTCCGGGAGCTCCGGGGGGGCGGCCGCCGGCGCCGGCGCGCCCGCCGGCAGGCGGCGGAGGAGCGCCGCGCCGGCCGCGCCGGCCGCGACCACCGTGGCCATCGCGACGAGCCAGCCCCGGGCGCCCCTCCGCGGCCGCGGCCGTCGCTCCGCCGCCCCGCGCGCCTCGTTCCCGGCCGCGTCGAAGCCCGCGCCTGCGGTCGCGCGCGGCGCCCCGAGCGCTCCGGTCGCGGCGCCTCCGGCCGCGGGATCGCCGGCCGCCGCGCCTCCGGCCGCGGCGGCTCGGTCCTGCCGCGCCGGCGGCTCGGGCGGCGTGGCGGCCTGGAGCGCGCGCAGCGGATCGCCGAGCGGCCACGCCCCGCTCGAGAGCGGCTCTTTCCACGGGAGGAGGCCGAGCGCCTCGGACCTCGGCACGGCCGCGTCGAGCGCGGCGAGCAGCGCGCGCGCGGTCGCGGGGCGCTCCGCCGGGTCCTTGCGCAGGAGGCGCATCACGACCGCCTCGAGCTCGCGCGGCACCGCCGTGCCGGGAGCGCGCAGGCGGAGCGGCGGCGGCGCCGTGTTGCACTGCTCGCGGAAGAGCTCGACGGGCACGATCGCGTCGAACGGGTGCTTCCCGGCGAGCATCTCGTAGAGGATGAGCCCGAGCGCGTAGAGATCGGAGCGCTCGTCGACGGCCTCCATGCCCTGCGCCGCCTCCGGCGCCATGTACGCGAGCGTGCCGAAGACGATGCCGCTCAGCGTGATGCGGGCGGGCTCTGGCCGCGCGTCGCCGCTCTGCGCGTCGGTCGTGGAGAGGCGCTCCAGGGGCACCTTCGCCAGCCCGAAATCGATGAGCTTCACGGCGTCGGTGCCGTCCTCGACCAGGACGTTGCGCGGCTTCAGATCGCGGTGGATGACGCCGCGCTCGTGCGCCGCGGCGAGCGCCGCCGCGATCTGCCGCGCGATCTCCGCGGCGCGCGCGGCGGACACGGGCCCCTTCTTGATGATGCGATCGAGCGTGGTGCCGCGGACGTACTCCAGCACGAGGAACCGGGCGCCGTCGGGGAGGGTCCCGAAGTCGGTCGCCGAGGCGATGTTCGGGTGCTGGATGTGCGCGCCGGCGATCGCCTCGCGCTCGAAGCGCGCGGTGAGCTCCGGAGAGCCCTGCGCTGCGGGCAGGAGGAGCTTCACCGCCAGCCACTTGCGCAGGAGCAGGTGCTCGGCCTTGTAGACCGCGCCCATCCCGCCGGTCGCGACGAGCTCCACGATCCGGTACCGGTCCGAGAGGATCGCCCCCACCATCTGGGCCGCCGCGCTCTCCGCGGGCGCGTCGCTCGCGGCGGGGGGCGGATCGCCGGGGGCAGGGGGCGGGGAGGCGCTCACGGGAGGCGTGAACTGTCCGACCTTGCCCGATTTTTGTCAAAGGGGGATCGCCGCCGCGCGCCGCGCCTGCGCGCGCGCAGGTAAGGCCCGCTTCGATCGGTGGATCCGTCGATTGTCGCGCGGTCGACGCGCATCGACCGCGCGAGGATTCGAGCGCTCGGCCGAGGCGGTCGCGCCGGGGCTCGCGTCGCGCGCGCCGCTCCGCGGGGCGGCCGTGGAGCGCCGGCTTGCCTATTGAATTGGCCGCGCGCCCGGGCCAAGGATGCGCCATGGCCGATCCCGTCCACGCCCTTTCCCGCGCTTTCCAGGAGGCGATCACCGCCGTGTTCGGCGCCGAGCACGCCGCCACCGATCCCTCCCTGCGCCGCTCCAGCCACGCCGACTACCAGGCGAACGCCGCCATGGCGCTCGCCAAGCGCCTCGGCAGACCGCCGCGCGAGGTCGCGGCGGCGATCGTGGGGGCGCTGCAGCTCGGCGGGATCTGCCGGAAGGTCGAGATCGCCGGCCCGGGGTTCGTGAACCTGACGCTCGAGGACGCTTACCTGACGCGCGAGCTCGCCGACACGGCGGGCGGCGGGCGGCTCGGGATCGCGCCCGCGGCGCAGCCCGAGACGGTGATCGTCGATTACTCGGGCCCCAACGCCGCGAAGGAGATGCACGTCGGTCACCTGCGCAGCACGATCATCGGCGACGCCCTCGCGCGCGTGCTCGAGGCGCTCGGCCACCGGGTGATCCGCCAGAACCACCTGGGCGACTGGGGCACGCCGTTCGGCATGTTGATCGAGCACATGCTCGATCTCGGCGAGGCCGCCGCCTCGCAGGAGCTCTCGGTCGGCGATCTCGACGCGTTTTACAGGCAGGCGCGCGCCAAATTCGACGGGGATCCGGCGTTCGCCGAGCGCTCTCGCCGGCGGGTCGTGCGGCTCCAGGGCGGCGACGAGCAGACCCTCGGGCTCTGGCGGCAGCTCGTCCGCGAGTCGACGCGCTACTTCGAGTCGGTCTACCGCCGCCTCGGCGTGACGCTGACCGAGGCCGATTTCGCGGGTGAGAGCTTCTACAACCCGATGCTCGTCGATGTCCTCGCGGAGCTCGGCCAGAAGGGGCTGGCGCGCGAGAGCGAGGGGGCGCTCTGCGTCTTCCCGGCGGGCTTCACGGGCAAGGGCGGCGAGCCGCTGCCGCTCATCGTGCGCAAGCAGGACGGGGGCTACGGCTATGCCACGACGGATCTCGCGGCGATCCGCCACCGCCTCACGACGGTCGGCGCGCGGCGGCTCATCTATGTCGTCGGCGCGCCGCAGAGCCAGCATTTCGCGATGGTCTTCGCGACGGCGCGGGAGGCGGGCTGGCTCATGCCGCCGGCGCGGGCCGAGCACGTGGCCTTCGGGTCGGTGCTCGGGGCCGACAAGAAGATGTTCAAGACGAGGAGCGGCGACACGGTGAAGCTCTCGGATCTGCTCGACGAGGCCGTGGAGCGCGCGACGAAGGTGGTGCGGGAGAAGAACCCGGAGCTCGACGTCGAGGCCGCGGGCGCGGTGGCGCGGGCGGTCGGCGTGGGGGCGGTGAAGTACGCGGATCTCTCGAGCGATCGGATCAAGGACTACGTGTTCGACTGGGATCGCATGCTGGCGTTCGAGGGGAACACGGCGCCTTACCTGATGTATGCGCACGCCCGCATCCGGTCGATCTTCCGGAAGGCGGGCGTGGAGTCGCCGCGCGGCGCCGGGATCGCGCTGGGCGAGCCGGCCGAGCGGGCGCTCGCGCTGGAGCTGCTCCGGTTCGGGGCCGTGCTCGAGGACGTGGCCGCCACGCTCGAGCCGCACCGGTTGTGCGTCTATCTGTTCGAGCTCGCCGGTTCGTTCACGACCTTCTACGAGCGCTGTCCGGTGCTCCGGGCCGAGACCGACGAGGTGCGCCGCTCGCGCCTTGCGCTGTGCGATCTCACGGCGGAGGTGCTGGCGAAGGGCCTCGGCCTGCTCGGGATCGAGGCCCCGGAGCGGATGTAGCGCGGCCGGGGGTGGGCGGCCGACCGGGGTTGAGGCCGACCGACCGGGGTTGAGGCCACCCGACCGGGGTTGAGGCCACCCGACCGGGGTTGAGGCCGACCGGGGTTGCGCTCGGGCTCGAGGCCGACCTCGTGGCAAAGTGCAGCATGACTGAACGACGGCTCGCTCCCCCCGCTCCCGGCGTTGCCGCCTTGGCGGCGCTCCTCGTCGCGCTCGGGTGCTCGGCGGTCGGGGGCTCGCCTGCGCAGGGCGGCGCGGGCGACGGGCGCGCGGAGCCCCCGGACGCCGGCGGCGAGGACGACCCCGGCGGGCTCGATGAGCCTGGCGGGCCCGGGTCGGTCAGCGGCGGCGCCGGCCCCGTCACCGACCCCCACGCGGACAGCGACGGAGACGGGTTCACGCCCGCGGGCGGCGATTGCAACGATGCCGATGGAAATGTGAACCCCGGCGCGATCGAGGTCGAGGTCACCGAGCCCGACGCGAGCGGCCAGATCCCCGCGCCGGCGGACGAGGACTGCGATGGCGCGATCGACAACGTCGCACCTCCCTGCGACGACGGCCTCTCGCTCGAGGATTTCGATCCGGCGAACGGGGCCAGGGCGATCGACCTCTGCGCGTTCGCCTCCCGCGAGGACGTGCGCTGGGGCGTGCTCTCCGCGAGGTACGTCCGCGGGGACGGCTCGCCCGCGGCGCGATCGCCCGCCGTCGGCCTCTTCGACGGGTTCGGGCCCAACGTGCGCGTGCAGGGCGGCGCGCGCCTGCTCGCGCTCTCGACGGGGCGCGCCCGCCTGCCCGACCACCCGGACGCCTGCTGGTCCGAGAGCTGCTCGAGCTACGGCGCCGGCGCCGCGCCGCCCGGGTTCCCCCAGGACAACCCCGACTGTCCTCCCTCCGATTTCATCAACGACGACATCGGCCTCGAGGTCGTCCTCCGCGCGCCGCGGAACGCGACCGGCTACGAGTTCCTCTTCAAGTTCTATACGTACGAATATCCGGAGTGGGTCTGCGAGGACTTCAACGACCAATTCGTCGCGCTGGCCACGCCGGCGCCTCCCGGATCGTACAACGGCAATCTCTCGTTCGACGGGGAGGGCAGGCCGGTCAGCGTCAACATCGCGTTCTTCGATGTCTGCGACGGATGCCCGCTCGGCTCGGGCGAGCTCGTGGGGACGGGCTTCAGCCCGCGCCACGACGGCGGCACCCGGTGGCTCAAGACCCGGGCGCCGGTGCGCGGCGGCGAGGAGATCTCGCTCCGGTTCATCCTCTTCGACACCGGCGACGATCGCTTCGACTCCACCGCGCTCATCGACGGATTCCGCTGGATCGCGACCGGCGGCACGGTGAGCCTGGAGACCGCGCCCGCCGTCGATCCCCGCTGAAGCAGCAGGCGCTCCCCCGTCGCGTCGACCTCTCGCCGCGCCGCGAGCGCCGCGGGGCCCGGTCGCCTCGCCGCGATCCCCGCGCTACCGGCAGGCCCGACACGCCCCGCCGCAGTCCACGCCGAGCTCGCTTCCATTCAGGACCCCGTCGTCGCACGAGGGCTCCTGGCAGACACGCTCCCTGCACACCCCGGACCCGCAGTTCTCCCCGGCGAGGCACCCCTCGCCCGCGGGGCAGAGCGGGCACGAGCGCGTGCCGCAGTCGACGCCGGTCTCGAAGCCGTTCGCCACGCCGTCCACGCACGTCGGGGCCTGGCACACCCCGAGGCGACAGACGCCCTCCTTGCAGTCGATTCCCGTCTCGCAGGAGCCTCCGAAGCGGCAAGCCCCGCACGAACCGCCGCAGTCGGTGTCGGTCTCGCCTTCATGATCATCCTGGATGCCATTGCTGCAGTGAGGCGGTATACAGGCATTCTCGGTGCAGGTCCAGCGCTCGGGGCACTCGTTGCAATTCCAGATCATGATGGCACCATCCTCCCCGCACGACAGGAAAAAAGGCGCCGTCAGCCCCAATGCAATGACGCGTCGAAGCATGGTGCTCGCTCTTCTCGTAGTTGATGGTCTGGTGACGACGACAGTACATCATGCACGGCCATCGAGGGCACCGATCTGGCCATTTGCGCGCGGATTTCTGGCATTCCGGACTGCTGGATCAGATTGCCAAATAATCGACATGGAGAGATTTGCCGGCGGCGCGGAGTCTGGCTCCGACGCGCGGAGATGGGACATACGGAGATGGGACGTGCAGAGTAAGGGGAGGGGAGGGGAGCTCATCGGCGCGCAGGGCGCCGCCGCACCGGCCGTTCTCTACGGATTCGACAGGAGCCGATCGTTCGGTGGAGCCGGTGGAGCCGGTGGAGCGCGCGGCCGACAGGATCGCTCGGAGCGCTCTGGCCGGGGGGTGAGGGGGGAGAGGGGTTCTGCGAGGGCGCCTGGGCTCCCGGCCCAGGCGGCGCTCTCGGGGGGGGCGCGCCGCGCTCAGGGGCGGGCGGTGGCGCGGCGCGCCGCGACGAAGGAGCGCACGCACAGGGCGACGAAGCCCGCGGACAGGACGGCCATCAGGGACTGGGCGATGACGGCCGGCGGGCGCGCCACGTCGCCGCCGGAGAGCAGCGCCGGCAGCTGGGACAGGCCGCGGATGGAGCCGAGGAAGCCGAGGATGCCGATCAGCGCCGACGCGTGCATGGCGTGCATGCGGTACTTCTCGTTCCTCGCGAGCAGGCCGAGCCCGAGCGCGACAACCCCGAAGCCGGCCGGGATGAGCGCCGTCGGCGCGCTCGTCGCCGCGAAGCCGCCGACGCCGAGCGCTGTGAGCAGCGCTCCGTAGCCTATCGTCAAATTGGACATGCTCGACATGAAGAACCTCCTGGTTCGGAGCCCCCGGGATACCGCGCCCGGCGCGCGCCCGCCACCGCGGCCGTCCGCGCGCTCTCCCTGCGGCGAGGCGCGACCGGCGGCGCGGGCCTGTGCGGGCGGAGCGCGGCGGCGTGGTTAGAATCCGCCGTCATGCTCGGCCTCTCCCGCCTGCGGGACAGCTTCGCCTACACCCCGCGGACGCTCAAGCTCGTCTGGCGCTCGTCGAAGGCCGCCAGCCTCGTGCTCGGCGCGCTCACGCTCGCGGCGGCGGTGCTGCCCCTCGGGGTGGCCTACGTGGGCAAGACGATCGTGGACGCGGTGGTCGCCCGCGAGGAGCGCGCGACGCTCGTGTGGGTCTCGGTCGAGCTCGGCCTCGTGGCCGCGCTCGCGCTCGCGCAGCGCGGGCTCTCGCTGACGCGGCAGCTGCTCGGCGCCAGGCTCTCGAACGACATCCACGCGATGATCCTCGAGAAGGCGCTCTCGCTGGAGCTCCGCCATTTCGAGGACTCCGAGTTCTACGACCAGCTCACCCGCGCGCGGCGCGAGGCCTCGTCGCGCCCCGCGTCCATCGTGACCGAGAGCTTCTCGCTCGTGCAGAACCTGATCACGCTCGCGGGGTACGCCGCGATGCTCGTCAGCTTCAGCGGCTTCGCGGTGCTCGCGCTCGTCCTCGCGGCCATCCCCGCCACGGTCGCCGAGGCGCGCTTCTCCGGCGCGGCGTTCCGCCTCCGGAACTGGCGCTCTCCCGAGGCCCGCCGCCTCAATTACCTCGAGTACGTGCTCGCCAACGACGGCCACGCCAAGGAGGTGAAGCTCTTCGGGCTCGGTCCGATGTTCCTCGAGCGGTACAGGGCGCTCGCCGCGTCGTTCTACCGGGAGGACAGCGCCCTCGCGGTCCGCCGCGCCGGGTGGTCCTATGGCCTGTCGCTCCTCGGGACCGCCGCGTTCTACGGCTGCTATGGCGCCATGGCGGTCTCCGCCGCGGCGGGGCGGCTCTCGCTCGGCGAGATGGTCCTCTACGTCGCCGCCTTCCGCCAGGGCCAGCAGGCGTTCCAGGCCGTCCTCGCCGGCGTCGGCGGCATGTACGAGCACAACCTCTACATGTCGAATCTCTTTCAGTATTTGAGCATCCCGACCGACGGGCCGCCCGCGTTGCCGGGCGGCGACTCGCCCTCGGTGTCGCCCTCGGTGTCGAACGACGGCGCGCTCGAGCGGGGCGTGCGGTTCGAGGGCGTGGGCTACCGGTATCCCGGCCAGTCGCGCTGGGCGCTCCGGGGGATCGATCTCCATATCCCGAGCGGGCAGAGCCTGGCGCTCGTCGGGCACAACGGCGCTGGCAAGACGACGTTCATCAAGCTGCTCACGCGGCTTTACGAGCCCACCGAGGGGCGCATCCTGCTCGACGGCAAGGACCTCCGCGCCTGGGATCTCGACGAGCTCCGCCGGAGGATCGGTGTCGTGTTTCAGGACTTCAACCAATACCAGCTCACGCTGCGCGAGAACGTGGGGCTCGGCAGCCTCGAGCACCTCGCCGACGAGCCGCGCATCGAGCGCGCGGTGTCCGAGGGCGGCGCGGAGGAGGTCGTGACCGCCGTGCCCGGGGGCCTCGACGCGCAGCTCGGGCGCTGGTTCAAGGACGGCGTCGAGCTGAGCGGCGGGCAGTGGCAGAAGATCGCGCTCGCGCGCGCCTTCATGCGCGAGCAGGCCGACATCCTCGTGCTCGACGAGCCGACCGCGGCGCTCGACGCCGAGGCCGAGCACGCGGTCTTCCAGCGGTTCCGGTCGCTGTCCAAGGGGCGGACGACGATCGTCATCTCGCACCGCTTCCCGACCGTGCGCATGGCCGACCGCATCCTCGTCCTCGACGGCGGGCGCATCGTCGAGGAGGGCACCCACGACGAGCTCGTCGCCCGCGGCCAGCGCTATGCGCGCATGTTCGCGCTGCAGGCCGAAGGGTACCTGTAGCGCCCCCGGGTCCTTCTCGCCGGCTCGGGCGAGCTCTGCCTGCTAGGCTCGCGCGCATGCGCGATACGCTCCCCAGGGAGGTCGGTCAGGCGATCCACATCCTCCGGAGGCTCCGCGGGCTCAGCATGCAGGAGTTCGCCGAGCGCGCGCAGCTCTCGGCCACGTACCTGCGGCAGGTGGAGCGAGGCGAGCGGGATCTCGGGATCGGCGCGCTCGGCCTCATCGCCCAGGGGCTCCAGTGCGAGCCGCGCCTCCTCCTGCCCGGCGACGGGCGCAGCCCGGTCGCGTCCGTCGTGGCAGAGCTCTTTGACCAGGCCGAGGAGACGCTCCAGAACGCGATCCTCTTTCTGCTCATGGAGCCTGACGATTCGACGAGAAAGCAAGCAATGCTCGCCCTGGCCGGCGAGGATCCCGAGCGCTCTCGCCTGGCGGCTCCGCCCAGGTCGCGCCCGCCGGAGCGGGCCGCTTCCGGGCGTACCCCGTCGTCGAGCCGTCGTTCCGGAAAGTGAGCCCGCCGTCTCGCTCGCTTCGTGATCCTCGATCCGCGCTGGCGACGGCTTCCGCGCGCCGGTGACCTCTGTTATCCTCGCGCCAATCGATGTTCCCCGAGCCGTATCCGGGGGTGTCATGGACTCGAACCTCGTGCCGGAGGTCCGACGCAGTGAGCAGAACTTCTTGGGTTGATTCAACATCGCAGGTCGCGCTTCGCTCTGCTGTCTTTCCGCGCGGAAGCCTGGAAACCGCTGCGTTCGAGGGGCTCGCGGCGGAGGGCCCATGGTGATCCTGGGCCAGGAGTTCGCGGGGTACACCATCGTCGCCAGCCTGGACTCCCCGGCTCCGGCCGAGGCCTATCGCGCGCTCGACGCGGACGGTCGCGAGGTGACGCTTTATGTCCAGGAGGATGTCGGCCTCGACGCGGAGGCGTTCCGCGGCGAGCTCGATCGGCTCCTCTCGCTGCCTCCGGCGATGCACGGCATCGTGCCTGGGATCGCGGGCGGCATGGAGGGCAATGCCGGGTGGATTGCCGCCCAGCCGAGCGACGATCCCTCGGTGGAGGATCTGCTGCCCCGGCTCCGCGCCGTCGTGTACGACATCGGCGTCGACGTCGCGCGGACGCTCGGCGCGGCGCACGAGCTGGGCCTCACGCACGGGGATGTCGGCCCGCACACGGTGGTGATCACCAGCCAGGGAGCCGCCGTCCTCAGGGCTTTCGGGCTGCACCGGCTGTTCGGGTCGCCCGCGGACCCCGTGGCGGATGCGGCGCGGTACCGGGCGCCGGAGCTCTTCGACGACACGCGCGCGCGTGGGTGTGGGATCGACCAGCGCACCGACGTCTACGGGCTCGGGATGCTGCTGTACTGCGTCCTCGGGGGCCGGCGCCCCTTCGAGGGGCGCGACGACCTGGATGTGTGCGCGCTGGACGAGGTGCCGCCGCCGCTCCAGGGCGTGCCGGCCCCGGTGAGCGAGGCGCTGGCCCGAGCGCTCGCGAAGGATCCGGACGCGCGCTTCCAGACCGTCCAGGAGCTCATGACCGCCGTGCGACCGCTGCTCTTCGCCGACCCGGCGCCCCTCGCCGGCGGAGCGCCGCCGCCGGACACCGAACGGAGCGTGCCCGCCCCGGCGTCGCGCAACACGCTGCCCACCGGCACCCTCCCCCCCGAGGCCATGCGGCACCCCGCGGTCCAGGTCGCCGCCCCGCGCCGCCGCCTCCTGCGGCTCGGCGGGGCGCTCCTGATCGTCGCGCTGGCGAGCGCCGGCGTCGCGGCGACGCTGAGCTCGTACGTCGCCCGCCGGGAGACGCCGTCCCCGCAGCCGGCCGATCCGTCGGCTCATTCCGGTGATGTGGAAGACGTTTCCGTGCTGGCCCCACCGGTGCACTGCGATCCCGGCGCTCCCGAGGCGGTGAGCCCTGCCGTCGAGAGGCCAGCCTTCAGGTCCCGCGTGACACGCCGCGTCGGGCCCGCGTCCATGGCCACGACCCCGGCCGTGGAGGTCAACCGCAGCCCCCGGCAGCGGTGGTACGGCGACCAGCTTTTCTGAGGCGAGCCGCAGCCCAGCTGGCAAACGACACCCCGGCGGATTGGGGCCGCCGGGGCGTCCGCGCCGCAGACCTCGTGCCGGAGGCCTGGACGCATGGCTACCCTACTAAATGCATTCCCTCGATCGATCTAGATTTCTCACGTTGCCGATATTTTTCTCCTCGTTGCCGTCGACGCGGATGCGTCGGCCGCTGGGAGCAGACCTCGGACGGTCCAGGACATCGGACGGCAGGTTGAGCGCGCAGCTCGCCTCCCGGGTGGGCACGCGGAGGGCTGCGTGCGGGGAGGCGGGCTCGGGGATGCGCTCGCGATCGAGCGCATGTCGGGTCGCCGTGCCCGCTCAGCGGAGCTCGCCGCCCGGGAGCGGCTGGAACACGTTCGCCCGGTACCACCTGAGCTCCTCGATCGACTCGCGGATGTCGTCGAGCGCGCGGTGGATCTCGCGCTTCTTGGGCGCGGAGCGCGTCGGGTACCAGCGGCGCACGAGCTCCTTGAGGGTGGAGACGTCCACGATGCGGTAGTGCAGGAAGGCGAGGAGATCCGGCATGTAGCGCTGCAGAAAGGCGCGGTCCTTCCACACGGAGTTGCCGCACAGCACGGCCGTGCCCTTGTCGCAGTGCGCCTCGAGGAACGCGCGCGTCTCGGACTCGGCGTCGCCGACGGAGAGCGTGGCGGTGCGGATGCGCGCGAGGAGCCCCGAGCGCTCGTGGAGATCGCGGACGAAGTCGCTCATCCCTGCGAGGACGTCCTCGGGCTGGTGGATGACGAGGCACGGCCCCTCGGCGACCACGGTCAGGTCGGGCTCCGTGACGATGGTCGCGATCTCCACGATCGCACACGAGCTCTCGTCGAGCCCCGTCATCTCGAGATCGACCCAAACCATGCGCTGCGAGCGGTCCGTCATCGGCGGCGAGCATAGCCGATCCGCGCCGGTTCAGGTCCACCGAGACCCGGCGCGAGCGGGCTGCCCCGGGAACGGGTCGTGTGCTAAGGACGGGCCGGACACCGAGCGCGGGAGGCCTGACATGCGAGACGTTTTCATCGTGGATGCCGTTCGCACGCCGCGGGGGCGCGGCAAGGCAGGCAAGGGAGCGCTCTCCGGCGTGCATCCGCAGGAGCTCCTCGCGCAGGCGCTGAATCGCCTCGCCGAGAAGACAGGGATCCGCAAGGACGACGTGGAGGACGTCGTCGTCGGGTGCGTGACCCAGGCGGGCGAGCAGGGGGCATGCATCGCGCGCGCCGCCGTCCTCGCGGCCGGCTGGCCGGACGGCGTGACCGGCGTGACCGTCAACCGCTTCTGCGGCTCGGGCGCGCAGGCGGTCAACTTCGCGGCGATGGGGGTCATGTCCGGCCAGCAGGAGGTCGCCGTCGGCGGCGGCGTCGAGAGCATGTCGCGCGTGCCGATGGGCTCGGACGGCGCGCCCCTCGACGGGAACAACCTCGCCCTCCGCAAGAAGCTGGCGATGGTGCCGCAGGGCATCTCGGCGGACCTCATCGCGACGATCGAGGGCTTCTCGCGCGAGGACGTCGATCGCTTCGCGCTGGAGAGCCAGCACAAGGCCGAGCGGGCCGCGCGCGAGGGGCGGTTCGCGAAGAGCCTGTTCACGGTCGTCGATCTCGACGGCAAGCCGCTGCTCGACCGGGACGAGCACCCGCGGGCCGGCGCCACGATGGAGGCGCTCGCGAAGCTCGAGCCGGCGTTCGCCGGCCTCGGGGCGACCCCGATGGGCCCCGGCGGCGAGACCGTGGATGCGCTGGCGCTCGCGCGGTACCCGCAGGTGAGGTCGATCCAGCACGTCCACACGGCGGGCAACTCGAGCGGCATCGTGGACGGGGCGGCGGTGGTGCTGCTCGCGTCGGGCGACTACGTGAAGGCGCACGGCCTCAAGCCGCGGGCGCGGCTCCGCGCCGCGGCGACGGCCGGGGCGGAGCCGGTGATCATGCTGACGGCCCCGGCGCCCGCGTCGGAGCGGGCCCTCAGGAAGGCGGGCATGCAGGCGCGCGACATCGATCTCTGGGAGATCAACGAGGCGTTCGCGGCCGTGCCGCTGCAGACGGCGCGCAAGCTCGACATCGAGCTCGACCGCGTCAACGTGAACGGCGGCGCGATCGCCCTCGGCCACCCGCTCGGCGCGACCGGGGCCTGCCTCATCGGGACGGCGCTCGACGAGCTCGAGCGCGCCGGCAAGGGGACCGCGCTGATCACGCTGTGCATCGGCGGAGGGATGGGCGTGGCGACCGTCATCGAGCGGGTGTGAGCCGCGCCGGCGCTGCGATGGAGGTGCCCGACGAGCACGAGGGCGTCGCCCACGAGCACCCGCACGGGCACGGCGACGGACACGGCCATCCCCGCGCGCCCGGTCACGACCATGATCATGACCACGGCGACCCGCGGCACCACGGCCACGACCACGACCACCGGGGCGCGCCGCTCCGGCGGCTGATCGCGGCCTTCGCGCTCACGACGTCGTTCCTTGTCGTCGAGGCGGCGGTCGGGTGGTGGTCGAAGAGCCTCGCCCTCCTGGCCGATGCGGGGCACATGCTCGCCGACGCCGCGGCGCTCGGGCTCGCCATCATCGCGCAGCGCATCGCCGCGCAGGCGCGGACGCGCGCGCGGACGTACGGCTTCCGGCGCGCCGAGGTGCTCGCGGCGTTCGCCAACGGCATCGCCCTGGCGCTGACGGCGATCTGGATCTTCTTCGAGGCGGTCCACCGGTGGCGCGAGCCGCAGGCGGTGCACGCCGAGGCGCTGGCGATCACCGCGGCGCTGGGGCTGCTCGTGAACGTGGTCGCGGCGGTGCTGCTCTCGACCGGCGAGGGCGGGCACAACATCAACACGCGGGCCGCGCTGGCGCACGTGCTGTCGGACGCGCTCGGCTCGGTCGGCGCCATGGCGGCCGGCGTGCTCATCCTCGCCTTCGGCTGGACGCGGGCCGACTCGGCGATCAGCGCGGGCATCGGCGCGCTCGTGCTCTGGGGCGGCTGGCGGCTCGTGCGCGACACGTCGCGCGTGCTGATGGAGGGCAGCCCGATCGAGATCGATCTCGCCCACGTCGAGGACACGATCCGGAGCGTGCCCGGCGTGCTCGACTTCCACGATCTGCACGTCTGGTCGATCTCCGACGGCTTCAACGTGCTCACGGTGCACGTGGTGCTCGCCAAGGGGCACCACGGGACGGACGTGGCCGCGGCCGTGAGCCGGCGGCTGCGCGAGCGGCACGCGCTCACCCACTGCACGATCCAGCCCGAGCCGCTCCAGGAAGAGCGCCTTGTGACGCTCAGGCGGCCGCGCGCCGGGGCGCCGGGCGGCGACGCGCCCGCGGGCGACCGGAGCGGCGGGTGAGCGGGGCGGGCTCGCGCCGGCCCGTCAGAGCCCCCGCAGCAGCGCCTCCGCCACCTCGGCGGGGGACTTCCCCTGCTCGTCGACGGCCACGTTGAGCTCCCGCATCCGCTCCGCGTCGATCTTGCCCTCGAGCCCCCGCAGCGCCTCGATCACCTCCGGGTGCTCCCGCGCGAGCCGGGCGCTCGCGAGGACGACCGCGTCGTAGGGCGGTATCGCCCGCCGGTCGTCCTCGAGCACGCGCAGGTCGAACGACACGATGCGCCCGTCCGTCGAGAACGCGCTGATGACGTCCACCTCGCCCGCCCGCACGGCCTCGTACATGAGCGAGGGATCCATGCTGCGCTGCTTCGCGAACGCGATCCCGTAGCGCTGCTCGACCGTCTTCCACTCGGCGCGCTGGAAGAACTCGTAGTCTGCCCCGATCGACAGCGATCGCGCCGCGGGCACGAGATCGCTGAGGGTCCGCGCGCCGAGCCGCTCGGCGAGCTCGCGCCGCATGGCGAGCGCGTAGGTGTTCTCGAAGCCGAGCGCGGCGGCGACCACGATCCCGTGCTCCTCGAGCAGGTACTCCTTCACGCCGCGGAGCACCTCGGCCCGGTCGGTCGGGGCGTCGCTCCGCTTCATGACCGCCGCCCAGAGCGTCCCGGAGTAGTCCACGTACGCGTCGATCTGGCCCGTCCTCAGCGCGTCGAACGCCACCATCGACCCGAGCGACTCCACCGCTTCGGTGGGCAGCCCCGTGTCCCGCTCGATCTTCCCCGCGAGGACGCGGCCCAGGATGTACTGCTCGGTGAAGGTCTTCGATCCGATGGCGATCCGCCGCGCGCCGCCCCCGAGCGCCCCCCGCGCGAAGCCGACCGCCGCGATCGCGTAGAGCAGGACGAGCGCGCCGATCGCCGCCGCCACGAGCCCCCGGCGACGCCGCCGGAGGCCGATCTCGAGCGCCCTCACCGTGCCGTCCAGCACCAGCGCCAGCGCCGCCGCCGCCACGCACCCGACGAGCACGGCCGCCGTGTTGCGCGTCTGCAGCCCGCTGAAGATGTAGTTGCCGAGGCTCTCCGCGCCGATGGGCGTCGAGAGCGTCGCGGTCCCCACCGTCCACACCGTGGCCGTCCTGATGCCGGCGACGATCACGGGCATGGCGAGCGGCAGCTCCACGCGGCGGAGCCGCTGGCGCGGCGTCATGCCGACGCCCTCGGCCGCCTCGATCAGGGCCGGATCGACGCTGGAGAGCCCCACCACCGTGTTCTGGAGGACCGGGAACACGCTGTAGAGCACGAGCCCGATGAGCGCCGGCAGGGTGCCGATGCTCGGAGCGCCGATCGCGGCGAGCGCGGGCACCATGAACGCGAGCAGCGCCAGGCTCGGCACGGTCTGGATGACGCTCGCGACGGCGAGCACCGGCGGCTCGAGCCGGCGCGTGCGCGAGATCAGCACGCCGAGCGGCACGCTGACGCCCGTCCCCACGAGGAGCGCGACGAGCGTGAGCTCGAGGTGCGCGAGGAGGCGCCCGGGGAGCAGGGCGAGCTGCTCGTTCACGGCCGGCGCTCCTCCTCCAGGAGCAGCGAATCGATGACCGCCGCCTGCCGCTTCGGCGTCCCGACGAGCTGCGCCACGTACTCGCCCGCGGGGGCGGTCATGAGCTCCCGCGGCGTCCCCACCTGCGCGAGCCGCCCGCCCTGCATCACGGCGATGCGGTCGCCGAGCAGGAGGGCCTCGACGAGGTCGTGGGTCACGAAGATCGCGGTCAGGCCGAGCCGCTGCCGGATCGCCAGGAACGACTGCTGGAGCCGGTCGCGCGTCAGCGGATCGAGCGCCCCGAACGGCTCGTCGAGGAGCATCACCCTGGGCTCGGCGGCGAGCGCCCGCGCGACCCCGACCCGCTGCTGCTGGCCGCCCGAGAGCTCCTCGGGGCGGCGATCGCGCACGGCCGCCGGATCGAGCTCGCAGAGCTCGAGGAGCGCGTCGACGCGCGCCCGGATGCGCGCCGCGTCCCAGCCGAGCAGCGACGGCGTGACGCCGATGTTCTCCGCCACGGTGAGGTGCGGAAACAGCCCGAGCCGCTGGAAGACGTAGCCGATGCGCCGGCGCAGCGCGTGCGGCGGCTCGCCGGTGACGTCCTTCCCGCCGATCCGGATCGCGCCCGACGTGGGCTCGATGAGGCGGTTCACCATCTTGAGCGTTGTCGTCTTGCCCGAGCCCGAGCCGCCCAGGAGGACGAGGAGCTCGCCCTCCTCGACGCGCAGCGAGACCCCGTCGACCGCGATCGTGCCGCCGTAGCGCTTCGTGAGCTTGTCGAGCTCGATCATGCGGTCAGCCCGGCTGCGCCGGAGGGGTTCGCCCGCGCCCCGGCGCGCGGCGCGGGCGTGACCTCCCGCGTCACACCCCGCACCCGACGTTGGCGCGCTGGAGCCCCGCGAGGCGCGCGTCCTCGAGCGCCTCGGCCTCGGCGAGGAGCCACCGGAACATCGCGTTCGCGATCGCACGCTCCTTGCGCGTGTTGAACAGCCAGACGGCCGCGTGGCAGACGTCGGCGTGCACCTTGGGGAACGCGAGGCGGCGGAGCTCCGTGCCGACGAGCTCGGCCGCGGCCTCGTACTGCGCGCGCAGCGAGGTCCACTCGCGCCACTCCGAGAGCGCCGGGAGCTCGCGCCTCTCGTCGACGCGGCGGCGCAGGGCGTCGCACGCGAGCTCCACCTCGGACAGGAGCTCGTCGCGGAGGCGCCGGCGCGTGCGGCCGAGGGTCGCGCCGAGGTCGTCCCACGCCGCGTGCGGCACGCGCGCCGCCCGCAGCGCCGCCGCGAGGTCCTCCTCGACCGCGCGCGCGAGCGGGCCGAGCGCGGCCTGCGCGCCCGAGGCGCCGAGCGACAGCGCGCGCTCGCGGAGCTCGGCCTGGGCGCGCTCGTCGTCGAGCGCCGCGTCCCACGCGCCGGCCAGGCGCCGGAGCTCGTCGCCCGAGACCTCGCCGCACGGCCGGAGCAGCAGCGTCGCGTGGCGCAGCACCGCGCGGCTCCACAGGTCGCCCTCGGCCACCTTGGCGGCGCACGGCTCGGGTTCCTCCGGCTCCGGGCGCGCCGCGCCCTCGCCCGCGGCCAGGGCGCGGCGCAAGAGCGGGAGCGTGGCGCGGCGGCGGGGCGCGGCGAGCCAGCGGAGCCACAGCGCGAGCGCGCCCGGCGCGGGCTCCTCGCCGAGCACCCGCGCGGCGACGGCGCCGAGCAGCGACAGCGCCCGGCCGCCCCCCTCGCGGGCGCGATCGAGCACGGCCGTCCAGTCGCCGCGGGAGGCCGCGTCGGCGGCGAGCCAGCCCGCGGCGATGCGGCGGGCCTCGCGGGGGCAGGCGCGCTCATCGAAGCCGGCGACGCTGTCGAAGAGCGCCCGCGCGCCCTCCAGGTCGCCTCGGCGCGCCGCGAGCAGCGCGCCGGCGACGACGCCCGCCCCGCGGAGCGGCTCGGGGCGCGGCGCGGCAACCGCCCCGCCGCGCTCGTCGGCGCCCTCGATCCGCTCGCTGACCCAGGCCTCCGTTGCGGGGTCCGGCCTCCGCGCGCGGCAGAGCGCCCACGCGGCCGCGAGCGCCGCGCCGCCGCTCCGGTCGGCGCGCCAGGTCCAGTCCGAGAGCAGCGTCACGTGGTAGGCGACGCGCGGCAATCCCAGCGGAATGAACGCGTATCGCGCGACGAGCCAGGGCGCGATGAAGGGCACGAGCGGCGCGAGCAGCAGCGCGCACCAGAGCTGACCCGCGGCGAGGCCGATCGCGAGGACGACGGCCGCGGGCGCGAGGACGAGCCGCACGGCGGCGTGCCAGGTGCCCGCGCCGAGCGCGCCGGGGCGCGGCGGCGCTCCGGGCGAGGCCCTCCGCGCGGCCGCCTCGCTGATCATCCGCACGGCGATCGCCAGGGCCAGGAGGAGGCCCCAGCTCATCGCGCCCTCCAGCCGAGCGCGGCCAGCGCCTCCGGCCACGGCGCGCGCGGATCCTCGCCGGGCGGCTCCAGCGGCGGCAGCTCGCCGAGGTCGTCGTCGAGCTCGTCCACCGGCGGGGGTCTCGGATCGAGCCGCGCCCACACCTCGTGCGCGAGGCGCCGCTCCGGGTCGCGGAGGGCCGCCATGGCCTGGCGTACCTTGTCGGCCGTCCGCGCGCCGGGGCCGACCGGCGTCGGGTAGGTCGCGGCGCTCGCGAGCTCGAGCTCGAGCATCCCGAGCAGCTTCTGCCCCTCGCGCTCGACCTCCGCGCGGCTCGCGCTCGGCCGCAGGCCGAGCACGTAGAACGGGTTGTCGCGGATGCGCCCGAGCGCGCCGTCCATCACCGCACCCCCGACTCGTGGCCGAGCCTGCGCTTCTGCGCGTCGACCGGCAAGAGCCGCCAGATCTCCTCGGTGATCGCCCGCAGCGCGGCCGTGTCGCCGCGCTCCGCCGCGCCGCGCCCGTCGCGCACGAGCCTCTGCGCGCGGACCAGATCCGAGGCCTGGTGCGCCTCGGAGGCGGCGTCCTCGAACATCCACACCCACGCCTTCGGGTGCCGCTGGAACGCCGCGCTGCTCAGGTTGCGGACGAGGCGGAGCTGCCGCTGGAGCTCGACCTGGTTCTTCTCGGCGCGCGCCCGCGCCACGCCCTGCGCGGCCTCCTCGAGGAGCGCCTTCTCGGTGCTCGACCCGAGCTGCGAGATCCACGCCGACGCGTTCGCGACGGAGGCCTGGGCCTCGGCCTCGAGCTCCGGCCAGCGCTTGTCGGCCTCGGCCTGCTCGAGCAGGACGTCGAGCTCGAGCAGCGCGCGGCGCGCCTTCTGCCCGGCGTCGGCGTCGCCGCCGCGCGCCGCGGCCGCGTCGCGCTCCACCTCAACGAGCGCGCACTCGACGTAGGTGACCTTGCCGAGCGCGTGCGGTGCGTCCCTGCGCAGGGCGCTCTCGCGCACCGAGGCGAGCCGCTCGCGCATGGCGGCGAGCGAGGCGTCGAGCACCTCGGGCGCCGCCTCGGGCACGAGGAGGTGCGCGACGCGCTCGAACACGAGCCCCTGCGACGGGATCAGCGCGCGCGCCGACAGGTGCCCGCCCCGATCGAGCTCGAGCGTGAGCTCGATCGCCGAGCCCGCCGGCAGGGCCTGGGTGAGCCCGCTCCCGTCGATCTCGAGGTTCCCGACCACGCGGCAGAGGTGGGCGACGTCGAGCTCGCCCTGCACGATCGGGATCTTCAGCACGCACGCGCCGGAGCCCTTCGGCACGCTCTCCACGCTGTGGTGCACGAACGTCCGCCGGGCCGGCAGCGGCGCGCCCCGCTCGAAGTAGACCCGCACGGAGTTGTCCGCGAGCGCGACCCCGACGGTGCGCGACAGCGGCGGATCGCTGATCGTGAGCCCCTGGACGATGGTGATCGCCTGCGGGTGGACCGGCACCGTCGCGCCGCCGGCCGCGGTCGCCTCGACGCGGAACACGTTCGGCCGGCGCGGGAGCAGGTCGACGGTGACGACGAACGCCCCCTCGGCGTCGAGCGGCGCCTCGGCGCTCGTCCAGCCGTCGCCCTCGCGCGCGAGCCGGATCCGCTCGGGCGCGGCCCCCGGCCCCTCCATGACGCGGCCCACCACGTGGGGCGTCAGGTCGGACGACATGGCCGGGTACTGGAGCCAGAGCCGCCGGCCCTCCTCCTTGCCCTCCTTCGCCCCCGCGCGCGAGGCGGATGCCCGCGCGTCGAGCCCGGCGGTCGCCGCGTAGATGGCGGCCCCCTGCGCGACGAGGGTCATCGGGTCGAGCCCCTCGCCGAAGGGCGCGCCGAGCGCGTCCCTGACGCGCGCCCGCAGCGCCGGCATCACGGTCGGTCCGCCCACGAGCACGACGCGCGCGAGCTGCGACGCGTCGAGGCCGTGCGCCGCGAGCAGCCGCCTGCAGACCTCGATCGAGCGGTCGATGATCGGCGCGCAGAGCGCGTCGAGCGTGGACCTCTGCAGGACCAGATCGACGTCGACGGGCGCGCCGTCCACCTCGAACGCCGCGGGGATCGCGAGCGCCGCGTCCTCGGCGCGGGTGAGCTCGATCTTGACGTCCTCGACCGCGAGCTTGAGCTTGCGGAGCGCGGCGGCGTGCCGCGGGTCGGCGCGGCTCACGGTGACGCCCTGGGCGCGCGCGAGCTCGGCGAGCGCCCAGTCGACGATGGCCCAGTCGAAGTCGCGCCCGCCGAGGAAGTTGTCGCCGTCGTGCCCGACGACCCGGAGCAGCCCGTCGCGCGTCTCGAGCAGCGAGACGTCGAAGGTCCCGCCGCCGAGGTCGTAGACGAGCCAGCTGCCCGTGGACTCCTCGACCGTCCAGCCGGCCGCGAGCGCCGAGGCGACCGGCTCCTGGATCAGCTCGACGCGCTCGAACCCCGCGAGCCGCGCCGCCTCCGAGGTCGCCGAGCTCTGGGGCAGCTCGAACAGCGCGGGCACCGAGATCACCGCCGACGAGGGCAGGGCCCCGAGGTGCTCGGCGACGTCGGCGCGCAGCGAGCGGAGCACCTCGGCGGCGAGCTCTTCGGGCTTCCTCGTCACCTTCGCCGCCGCGAACTCGATCGGCTGGGCGGTCCCCATCAGCCGCTTGAACTCCGCGCGGGTGTTCTGCGGATCGCTCTCGAGGAACCGGCGCGCGCGCGCGCCGACCGTGGTCGCCCCGCGCGCGTCGATCCGCACGACGCTCGGGGTGAGCGTCGCGCCCTGGGCGTTCCTGACCAGGGTGACGTCCTCGCCGTCGAAGGCGGCCGCGGTCGAGTTCGTGGTGCCGAGGTCGATACCGACGTAAAGCGGGCGTGCAACCATCGCGTGCAAGGATACACGCGCGGAACGGCGGCCGCCCGGGCGAGCCGACCGAAGGCCGCGCGAGGCCGCGGGCCGGCGACTCCGGGCTCCGGGCGCCTGCTCGCCGTGGAAGCGGTGGAAGCCGCGCGCCGGCTCGCGGACGCGCTGGCGGCGCTCGGCCGGTTCCGTCGAGAGCATCGGCGGCGCCAGACCCGCCGCTGCCGCCGCCTGACGGCCGCGATCACCCCGCGAACAGCTGCGTCACCCAGACCCGGCCGCCCGGGTCGCGCACGACGGCCACGCCGGTCCTTCCGTAGCGCCGGTCGAGCAGGTTGCCCCGGTGCGACGGGCTCGCCCAGATCGCGCGGTGCGCTCCCTCGGTCGTGCTCGAGCTGGCCACGTTCTCGCCCGCGATCGTGGCCTGGTAGCCGGCCGCCTTGAGGCGCGCCGCCGGGTCGCCCGAGCCCACGTCGTGGCCCACCATCTTCGCCTTGATCATCTCCTCGGAGTGCGCCCGCGCCAGCGCGCTGAGCGCCGCGTCGCGCGCGAGCGCCGGCAGGTGCTCCGAGGCCCGCGCGGCGTTCATCATCCGCAGCATCGCGTGCTCGTCGCCCTGCGCGCCCTTCGCGGCCTCCTCGCCGGGCGCGGTCGCGCGGACGTAGCGGCCCGGCGGGGCGCTCCCCGCGAAGATCATCGCCTCCAGCACGGGCCTCGGCCCGGTCGACACCGTGGCCAGCACCTGCACGAGCCAGCTCCCCGGCTGGTCGAGCGCGAAGCTCGAGCGGAGCCGCGCGCCCGACAGCGAGCTCACCACCGTCTTGGGCCCGCCCCGCGGCCCCAGCAGCACCACCTTCGCCGCGGTCGCCGGGACCCGCATCGTCCCCTCGAGGGTCACCCACTGCCCCACCCGCGCCTTCGTCGGCAGCGGCGACAGATCCGCGAGCGCGTCCACCCCGACCGCGGCCACGATCATCGTCCCATCCGGCTTCTTCGCCTGGGCCACCCCGCATCGCCGCACCCCGAGCGCGGTCCAGCCCGCGATCCACCCGTCGAGCCGCGCGCCGACGTCCGCCGGCCCGAGCCCTCGGCCCGAGATGGACCAGCCCCGCGGCCAGGCGTGCGGCGCGCCCGCGGCGCGCAGGGTGAATGCGAGCTCATCGGGCGGCATGATCTCCCCTCCCTGGAGCTGCCGCTCGACGTTGCGCCGGGCGACGGCGGCGAGCGCCGTGTCCGCGCTCCCGCAGCGCGACGCGAGCGCGGCGATCTCCGGCGCGAGCGCCGCGGTCGGCTGCGGCGATCGCGTGGTCGCCGCCCACGTGAGCGCCGGCGGCTCGGCGGCCGCCGCCCCGGCGAAGGTGAGCGACGCGCCGAACACCCCTGCGGCCCACCACGACCTCATGCGCCTCGGCTAGCAGATTTCGCGCCCCGGCGCCTCTTTCCTGCCGCCCCGGTGCGCGCGCGCGATGCGCCCGCTGCGCGCCTGTCGGATGCGCGCCCGCTGCGCGCCTGTCGGATGCGCGCCCGCTGCGCGCCTGTCGGATGCGCGCTTCCTCGCATCGAGGCGAAAGCCGCGCAGTCTCGCGGTCGGCTCGTGCTACCGTGGCCGTCGCGCAGGATGGCTGAGGTCTCCAGGGCCGCGAAGGTCGGCGTCATGACGATCGTGCTCGCAGGCGCAGCCTACGGCGGGTATCGCTTCGTCTCGCGCGATGTGGGCGGCGGGAACGGCTACCGGGTCTGGGCCACGCTGCCGGACGCCATCGGCGTGTCCCCGCAATCGCGGGTGATGATCTCGGGCATCCAGGTCGGCGTCGTCGACAGGATCTCGCTCTACAACGGCCAGGCGCGCATCGACATCAAGATGAGCCCCGACGTCCCGCTCTACGAGGACGCGGCCATCGGCAAGCGCGCCACGAGCCTCATCGGCGAGTCGTTCGTCGTGCTCTCGCCCGGCACCGAGGGCAAGCCGCGCATCCCCGACGAGGGGAGGGTCCTGTTTTACATCGACGAGCCGACGATCCAGTCGATGCAGGGGCAGGTCGCCGAGATCCTGAAGGACGTCAAGACCGTCACCGAGACCCTGAGGAACACCGTCGGCTCCGAGAACGGACAGGAGCGGCTCGCGCAGATCCTCGACAACCTCGCGGACGTCACAGAGCAGATGAACGCGACCGTGCGCGAGAACCGCGCGGGCGTCACGCAGACGATCAGCAACATCAACCAGATCACGGGCGAGTCGGGCCCGCGCCTGCGCGAGATCCTGCGCAACGTCGAGCAGGTGAGCCGCGACATCCGCACGATGACGGCCGCGGCCGAGGTGCCCGGCCGCGACGGGAAGCCCGGCGAGCTCCGCAGCGCCGCGGAGCGGGTGGGCCGCGCGACCGAGAACCTCGAGTCGGCGCTGAAGCACGTGGACAGCATCGCCGCGCGCGTCGACCGCGGGGAGGGGACGCTCGGCCGCCTCACCAAGGACGAGACGCTGATCAACGAGGTCGAGACGGTCGTTCAGGACGTCGGCGAGCTCGTCGGCGGGATGAGCCGGTTTCAGACCGTCGTCGGGCTGCGGACCGACTACAACTTCCTGGCCAACACCATCAAGAGCTACGTCGAGCTCAGGCTCCAGCCGACCGAGGACAAGTACTACGTCGTCGAGCTGGTGAACGACCCGCGCGGCAAGACGGACTTCCAGCAGATCGACGTCGACACGACAAACCCGAACGACCCCGCGCACTACCGGGAAGTCCGCACGATCACGACGAACGCCTTCCGCTTCTCGTTCCAGTTCGCGAAGCGGATGGGCCCGTTCACGGGCCGGTTCGGCATCAAGGAGTCGACGGGCGGCCTCGGCCTCGATCTCCACCTGCTCGACGACCGGTTCGAGCTCCGTCAGGACCTCTTCGGCTTCGGCGAGGAGCTGTCGCCGCGCTGGCGGGTCGCGCTCGCCTACGAGTTCATCCGCAAGCTGTGGCTGCTCGGCGGCATGGACGACATCCTGAACACCGATCGCCGGGATTACTTCATCGGCCTGCAGCTCCGGTTCAACGACGCCGACCTGAAGACGGTCCTGCCCTTCGCGCCGACGAGCTTCTGAGCGCGTCGCCGACGTTCGGCGCGTTCTTCTGGGCGCGTCGCCGACGTTCGGCGCGTTCGGCGCGGCCTCCGCCGGTGCGCCCGGGCCCGTGTGCTATAGCGCGGGCATGAAGCGCTCGCTTCTTCGCAGAGTGCGTCGGGGATACGCATTCTTGATTCCTTTCCTCGCGATCGCCGCGGCCGCCGGCGTGGCGGCCTGCCAGGGGTGCAAGCCCCCTGCGACGGGCGCCGCGAGCGCGGAGGCGGGCGCCGATGCGGACGCGACCCGGCCGACGGTGCGGCTCTACGTGCTCAGCACCGTGGCCGGCGCGCTGGAGCCGTGCGGCTGCACGAAGGACCAGCTCGGAGGCATCGACCACCTCGCCGCCCTGATCGAGAGCCAGCGCGACGAGGCGCCGGATCGCCTCGTGGTCGGGGCGGGGCCGATGCTCTTCATGGAGCCCGAGGTGAAGCCGGAGCGCCGCTCCCAGGACGCCTGGAAGGCCGAGGCGATGGCGCTGGCGGCGAAGGAGATCGGGCTCGCGGCGTGGGCGCCCGGCGAGAACGACTGGGCGCTCGGCGCCGAGGCGCTCGCGAAGTACAAGGCGCAGGCCGGGGCGGCCCTGCTCGCCAGGAACCTCGAAGGCGCGGGGGGCGTCCAGGGCGTCGTGGTGCGCGACGTCTCCGGCGTGAAGGTGGGCCTCATCGGCGTGAGCGACCCGAAGGGCCGCACCGGCGCCTATCCCGAGGGCGTCAAGGCCGGCCCGGCGATCGACGCGGTGAAGGCGGGCGTCGAGGAGGCGAAGAAGCAGGGCGCGACGGTGTTCGTGGGGCTCGCGGCCCTGCCGCGGGGCGAGGCGCTGCGGCTCGCGGACAACGCGCCGGAGCTGCACGTGCTCGTGCTGGGCAAGCCCAGCGAGCGCGGGGACATGAACGACGGCCCGAAGCCGCCGGTGCTCATCGGAACGACGCTCGTCGTGGAGACGCCGAACCACCTCCAGTCGGTGGCGGTCGTGGATCTCTTCGTTCGCGGTCAGGGCGACGGCCCGCTCGTGTTCGCCGACGCGGGCGGCGTCGCGAAGGCCGAGGAGCTCATCAGCCTGTCGGCGCGGATCCGGGAGCTCGAGATCCGCCTCAACGGCTGGGAGGGCAGCAAGACGGTCGCCGAGAAGGACATCGCCGACCGGAAGGCCGATCTGGAGAAGCTCCGGGCCGAGAAGGCGAAGCTCGAGGCGGCGGAGACGAAGGTGACCGGCAGCTTCTTCCGCTACAGCTCGGTGGAGGTGCGCGAGAAGCTCGGCGCCGACAAGGAGGTCGCCGGGCAGCTCCTCGCCTATTACAAGCGGGTCAACGCCCACAACAAGGAGGCCTTCGCGGATCGCGTCCCCGAGCCGCCGGCGAAGGGCCAGGCCAGCTACATCGGCATCGACGCCTGCACGAACTGCCACGAGGAGGAGCGCAAGGTCTTCGACGGCACCGCGCACGCGCGGGCCTACGCGACGCTCCAGCAGGACTTCAAGGAGTACAACCTCGACTGCGTGAGCTGCCACGTGACCGGCTACGGCAAGCCGGGCGGCTCCACGGTGACGCACAACGCCTCCCTGCAGAACGTGCAGTGCGAGGAGTGTCACGGCCCGGGCTCGCTGCACGCGAAGGACCCGGAGCAGAAGGGGCTCATCGTGCTCTCGCCCGCGCCCGAGAGCTGCGTCACGCAGTGTCACCACCCGCCGCACGTGGAGGGGTTCGAGCCCATGTCCAAGATGCAGCTCATCCTCGGGCCCGGGCACGGCCGGTACTGACGCAGGGGCGGCGCGCGGCGGCGGCCCTGCGGGCTGCAGCATTTCCGCGCCGTATCGATCGCGCTACGGGGAGCGCCCGTGACGAATGTCCACGCCGTCGTCTCCCGCCTGGGCCCGGCCGAGAGCGCGATCCTCGCGGAGCTCGCCGCGGGCGCGCCGCCGTTCGCGGTGCACCGCCGCGCCGCGCTGAGCTCGGCGCTCCGCTACCTGGAGGGCGGCCGCGGCTCGCCGGTGGTCCTCCTGCACGGCCGCGGGAACGCCGCGACGACGTGGTTCCCGCTGCTCCCCGAGCTCGCGCGGCGCCACCGCGTCGTCGCCGTGGATCTGCCGGGCTTCGGCCACGCCTCGTCGCCCCCGTTCGAGGGCGGCGGCTTCGAGGAGGGCCTCCGCTTCTTCGCCGATCCGGTCGAGGAGCTGCTCCTCGAGCTGGGTCTAGGCGACGCCGCGCTCGTCGGTCACTCGCTCGGCGCGCTCGTCGCGGCGGAGATCGCGCTCCGCAGGCGCGTGCGTCCGCGGAAGCTCGCGCTCCTCGGCGCGATGGGGGTCGGGCCGGTCATGACCGCCTGGAGCCGCGCCTACTTCCGCGCCCCGCCGGAGCGCCTCGCGCGGGTGCTCGGCGCCGCGCTCTTCCGCCGCATCCACCCGCCGCGGCCCACGCCGCTCGGCGAGCGCCTCGCGGCCCTGCACGGCGAGCTCTACGCCGTGCCCGACGGCCGGGTCGCGCCCGTCGCCGCGTTCAACGCGCTGTTCCCCGCTGTCGGCCCCGTGCCCCATCGCCTCGCGCGGCTCGGCGAGATCGACGCGGAGACGCTCGTGCTCTGGGGCGAGCGCGACGACGTGTTCCCGGCGCCGCTCGGCATCGCCGCGGCCGCCGCGATCCCCCGCGCCACGCTGCGCATCGTGCCGCTCGGCCACGCGCCGCACCTGGAGGACCCGGCGCTCGTGCTTCCCGAGCTCATCGCGTTCCTCGCCCCCGGAGCAGCCCCCTCACCGTAGCCCTCGTGCGGCGCCGTGACACAGCCGTGGCTGTCCAGGAAGGGTGGGGGGCCGTCCAGGAAGAGAGGGGCGCCGTCCAGGAAGAGAGGGGGGCCGTCCAGGAAGCGAGGGGGGCCGTCCAGGAAGAGAGGGGCGCCGTCCAGGAAGGGTGGGGGGCCGTCCAGGAAGAGAGGGGGGCCGTCCAGGAAGAGAGGGGCGCCGTCCAGGAAGCGAGGGGCGCCGTCCAGGAACGAAGAGGGCGCTCGGTCCGGCCGCGGCGGCCCTCGGCCATCTCGATGCTGCTGGCGCATTCTCCACCGGCCCGTGAAATTTTGGGGAGGGTCCGCGCGAATCGTCTGGGTCCAGCATGATTCCAGCCACCACGCCGCCGTCTCCCCAAGCGTCCGACGGGCTGCCCGCGGTGTCGCTTGTGACGGTGGGGGCGTCTCTCGACGAGACGGCCGCCCTGCGGCCGGTGGTGCGCGCGGCGAGCGCGGCGAGCGCGGTGAGCGGGCCGACCACCCCGACGTCGAGGATTGCACCCACGAGGCGCTCGCCCGGGCCCTCGAGGGGCGCAGCCGTCTCCGCGACGGCGAGCCGCTGCGCCCCTGGGTGCTCGGGATCGCGCGTCACGTGGCGCTGGACGTGCTGCGCGGCCGTCGCGCTGATCGGCGCCGGAGCGCTCGTCGCGACCCGCCTCGCGGGGCTGCTCCGCCCGAAGGCGCGGAGCGAGGGGGCGGCGGGCCCCTACCGCACGTCGCCCTGACGGGCCCGCGCGGCGCGCCGGCCAGCGCCGGCCGCGCCGGCACGGATCGGCCTGAAGCGGCTGTCGCTCAGTGCACGCCGCCGACGAGCCACGCCTGCGCCGGGACGAGCACCTCTTCCGGCGAGCCTCCGCCCTGCGACGCCGGGCCGGTCGCGCCGCCGTCTCCCATGGACGTCATGCGGAAGCCGTGGTCGCCGAACACGAGCAGCAGGGTCCGCGGCGGCAGGCTGGCCATGAACCGCGCGACGACGTCGGCGACCTCCTCCGCGATGGCCTCGATCCGCTCGGCGAACGGCGGCCCCGCGGCGCGCAGGCGCGCCTCCACGAGGTCGAGCTTCATCAGCTCGCGCGACCCGACCCGCTCGCGCCGCAGCGTCGCCACGGCGCGCCCGCGGGCGATGGCGGGCTCCGCCTCGGTCGGGGGCATCGTCTCGCGGAGCCCGTCCGGCCCGCGGGCGAGCAGCGACATCTGCGCCGTCGTCGTGGGCGGCAGCGCCGCCCAGAGCAACGAGCGCTCCACAAGGATGGCCCGATCCATCAAGATCTCCTTCAGGTGGGCGGCGACGCGCTCACCGAGGTCGAAGCGCATCGCGTCGACGAGCAGGAGCTTCACCCCGCGCGCCCCGTTGAGCCGGCCGATGCGGGCGGCGATGTCCGGCGCATCGAACACCATGGGCGGCCGCTTGCCGGTCACGCGCAGCGCCGAGAACGCGTCCCGGTAGCTGTGCTCGAAGCTGGTCCTCCAGCTGTCGACCACGCCGCGCACGGCCGCGTCCGTCTCGCCCGCGAGCGTCGCGCCGAGCAGCGGCGTGTAGTGGGTGGCGAACAGCTGCTCGATGACCCGGACCGGCTTCGGGCCGCGGGCGTTGTCGAGCTCGACGGCGAGCGCTCGCCACTCGGCCGCGCTGAGGACCCGGTTGCGCGGCGCCTTCCGCTCCGTCCGCGTCGGCGGCATCGCGTCGGCGTCCGCCTGGACGGCGTCGAGGATCGGCGCGGCGTGCGCGCTCGGCGCGGCGGGCTCGGCCTCGTGCGCGGCGCGCGGCGGTCTGAGCGTCGTTGCCGCGCCGCGCTCCTCGGCCGGCGCGCCCGGATCGGCGGCCGGCGCGCCCGGAGCGGCGCTGGCCAGGGCCATCGCGAGCGTCTCGTTCGCGGCGGGCGGCGAGCCCGCCCCGCGCGCCGGCGCGGCGCCTGGGCCTCTCCCGGCGGAGAAGACGGCCGCCGGTGCGTCCGGGCGGCGGATCCTCGACGAGCGGGGGGGCAGCACGCCGCGCGGCCTCGCCTCCGTCCGCCCCTCGGCGGCGGAGGGCGACGCCGGCGCTCCGGGCGCTGCCGGCTCGGCCGGGAGCGCCTCGTCCGGGGCGAGCGCTGCGGCGCCCTGCTGCGCCGGCCCGACGGGGCGCTCCGGCTCGCGCGCCGCGAGGCTGCGCTCCGGCTCGCGCGCCGCGAGGCTGCGCTCCGGCTCGCGCGCCGCGAGGCTGCGCGCCTGCACGCGCAGGTGGGAAATGGCGCCGGGCCCCTCGGGCGCGTTCCTCGCGACGAGGTCCGCGAGGGGCACCGGCGCGAGCACCTGCGCGGACCTGTCGTCCTCGTCGAAGACGAGGGCGACAGGCGCCTCGCGCGTCGCGCTGAGCCAGGCGAGGAGCGTCGCGCTGTCCTCCGGAGGGAGCGCGCCCCGCGCGCCGCCCGCGAGCCGCGGCAGGGCGACGGCGAGCCCCGCGGCGCCGAGCGCCTTCGCCCGGAAGATCTGGTCGGCGATCACCGCCTCGAGCGGCTCGCCCTCCTGGACCCGCGGCGGCAGCGCGCCGCGCATCGCCAGCGCGAGCTCGATGGCCTCGTCGAGCGTCGCGCGGAGCTGCCCGTCCGGCGCCGCCGGGGCGCTCGCCCAGAGGAAGCGCCGCGCCCTGAGCTCGCGCTCGGAGTCGGCGCCCTGCCCGCTCGGGGCAAAGCGGGTCATGCCGGACGGAGGCACAGGGGGGGACGGCGATCGGCCCTCCTCGGAGGCGGCATCGAGGCGGGAGACAGGATCGAGGCGCATCGCGCGGCAACCTGGCAGAACTCGCCGAAACGGGCCAAGTTTCGGCGATCGGGCGGGCGGAGGCCGCCCGGGGACGCCCGCGGGGGCGCGGGCTCAGCGGGACTCGCGCGCTGTCTCGGCCATGAGCGCGAGCAGGGCGCAGGCGATGGCGAACCGGGCGTCGACCCTCCCCTGGTTCATCGACAGGTCGAGCGTGAACTCCTTGACGAAGAACCGGAACACCTGCTTCACCTTCGCGACCTCCTGCTGGTGGAGCTCGATGTGCCACTTGCCGGTGAGGAGCGGGAACATGCGGCGGAGCAGCGCGGCGCCGTCCTCCTGCATCAGCCCGACCGGATGATCCGAGGGGTCGAGGATGTCCCAGGTGTCGCGGAGGAGCGACTTGAGGCCGCGCGAGCGGAGGGTGCCGACCCGCTCGCCGGTGCGCGCGTCGAGGACGTCCAGACACCGATTGAGGGCGATGACCTCCCGCGAACGGATCGTGAGCAGCGGCTGCGACTCCGACTCATCGGCGAAGAGGGTGAACTCCTGGCGCAGCTTGAGCAGCGGGTGCTTGACGAAGCACACGAGGGAGCCGTCGGGCGCATAGACGTGAAACTTGCGGCCGAGCAGCGACCAGAAGGGCCGCTTGATGGTGTAGGTGGGGTGCGCGAAGGGTTGAACCGCGAGGCCGCCGTACGCGGCGGGGTCCATGGGGGTGGCAGGCTGCATCGGGGCCGAGTAGGCCGGAGCGGAGCGCCTCGGTCAAGCGACGTCTACCGCGCGATAGGGTCCCTTCCGCCGGACATGCCCGCCGCGATCGCCCTCGCGATCTCCGGCTTGACGACCTTGCCCATCGCGTTGCGCGGCAGGCTCGGTACGACGATCGACTCGCGCGGCACCTTGTAGGGCGCGAGCCGCTCCTTCGCCCAGGCGCGGAGCGGTCCAGTCGCGCACTCCGCCTCTCGCCCCGGCGCGGCGACGACGACCGCGACGACGCGCTCGCCCCATGCCTCGTCGGGGACGCCGATCACCGCGACCTCGGCGATCGCGCCGTGCTCCCGCAGCGCCTCCTCGATCTCGAGGGCGGACAGCTTGTACCCGCCGCTCTTGAGGATATCGACCGAGGTCCGCCCGAGGAGGCGGAAGCACCCGTCGCTGGAGCGCTCCGCGACGTCGCCCGTGCGGAACCAGCCGTCCTGGAAGGCCGCGGCGGTGGCGTCCTCGCGCCCGAGATAGCCCTTGAAGACGCTCGGCCCCCGGATCCAGAGCTCACCGCGCGCGACCGCGGCGTCGCCGCGTCGCGCCACCGCCTCGCCCGGCGCCCACTCCGACGCGTTGCCCGCGTCGTCCGTGATGCGGGCCTCGACGGTCGGCAGCGGAGCGCCGACCCAGCCTGCCCGCCGGCCGCCCGGATCGAGCGGGTTGCTCATGCCGACGCCGATCTCGGTCATCCCGAAGCGCTCGAGCGGGATCGTGCCGGTGAGGTCGCGCCAGCGCTCGGCCAGCGTCACCGGCAGCGCCGCGGAGCCGCTCGTCGCCAGCCGGAGGGCCCGCGCCCCCGCGGCGAAGCCGGGCGCGTCGCCGCGGTCGAGCTGCTCGAACAGCCGCTGGTACATGGTCGGCACCGCCATGAACGCCGTGGCGGAGCGGCGCGCGATCTCGGCGGCGACGCGCTGGGCGTCGAAGCGCGGCAGCATCCTCGTCGCGCTGCCCGCGAGCAGCGACGTCGTGAGCGCGATGGCGACGCCGTGGAGGTGGTGCAGCGGCAGCGCGTGCAGCAGCACGTCGTGCTCGGAGAAGCCCCAGGCGGCGCGCAGGAGCTCCGCCTGCACGGACAGGTTGCGGTGCGTGAGGAGCGCCCCCTTCGGCTTGCCGGTCGTGCCGCTCGTGTAGAGCAGGAGCGCCGGATCGTCGGCGGCGATGTCCGAGATCGCCCCCTCCGGCCCCGGGGCGGCGCGCTCGAGGTCCTCCACGCGGAGCACGGCGCGGCCCTGCGCGATCGGGGCGACAACGGCGGCGAGCTCGTCTCCGGCGATGATCCGCCGCACGCCGGCGTCGCTCGCGAGCCACTCGAGCTCGGCCGGCGGATAGAGGGGCGACAGCGGCAGCGCGATCCCGCCGGCGAGGATGACGCCGAGGAACGCCGAGAGCCACGCCGCGCCGGGCGGCACGAGGAGCAGGATCCGCTCCCCGCCCAGGGATTCCGGGGAGCTCGGGCTCGCGCGCTCGTCCACGCCGCGCCGCCGGCTGCCGGCGAGCAGCGCGCCGCGCACGCGGAGGGCTCGCTCCGTGAGCGCCGCGAAGGTCGTCGGCCCCCGGTCGTCCTCGACGGCGGTTCGAGCGGACGATCCGAGCTCAGCCAGCCGTTCGACGAGCGGTGAAGCCATCGCGCGAACTCTCGCACAGCGGAGGTGCGCGGAGCCAGGCCGGTTGGTTACACTGCTGCGCCATGCGAGCCTCCTGCCTCCGTTCCGGCGCCTTGCCCCGCCTCGCGGCCGTCGCCGGCTTGATCCTGGCCGCGGCGGCGTGCGAGAGCGCGCCGAAGCCGTCCGAGCCCGGCGCCGCCGCCACGGCGGCCCCGGTCGTCGAGGCGCCCGCCGAGCCGCCGAAGCCGAAGGGCATGCCCGAGCTGCTCGTCGATTCCATGGGCCCCTACCTCGGCCAGCGCGTGGATCTGGCGCAGAAGGACGGGGCCGAGAAGCTCGCGAAGGTGGTCCGCGCGCTGCCGATCGACGGCAAGCCCGTCACGTTGCTGGCCGACAAGAGGGCGAAGCCGAGCGCGGTCGCCGCCGTCGTGACGGAGCTCGGCGCGGCCGGCGCGCCGAAGGTCATCATCAAGACCGACGGCCGCGACGACCTCCCGAAGGAGATCACGGTGGTGCCGGAGGGGCGCGTGTCGAAGCCCCCCGCCTGCGCCGTCAGCGCGATGGTGCTGAAGGACCTCGCGACGGCGATCTGGCCGTTCGGCGGCGGCATGGGCAAGCGCCAGCGAAAGGGGCTCGCCGGCCCGGATCTGTCGCACACCGGCGAGCAGCTCACGAAGGACATCGCCGCGTGCAGCGCGACGGTGGCCTTCTTCTCGGCGGATGACGATGTGCCCTGGGAGATGGCGCACAACCTGGCGGGCACGGTCATCGGCTCCGACGCGAAGAAGAAGCTCGACACGCTCGTCCTGCTCCGCGCTGCCCCGGTCGCGGGGCGGCCGGTGCAGCTCGGTGGAGGCTGACGTGCGCGGCGCCGGGGGCTCCATCACCCTGGATCGCCGCACCCTCAGGGGCGCGTCCGCCGGAAGGAACGTCCGGTGCGCCCGGCGCCCGGCGCGCGCCGTTGCGAGAAGACCATCAATTTCTGGTGGGGAGAGGCTCGGTGGGGTCTCATCGAGCGCGGGCATGGTGGGGCATGGCCGCGCGGCACGATCCGGCACACGGGGGGTGCTGCGAGCGCACGGAAACCGCGGGCGGGCGCTCGCCGTTGGGGCCGGCCTGGATCATGAATAGGGCGAGTCGCCGGTCCCCTGCGCCATCGGGGGCGTGACGATCACGGGAGGATGGTTCGGACATGTCGAAGCGACTTCTTGCATCGGCCCGCGCGAACAGGGGCCGCAGCCTCCGTCCCCGGGCTTCTCAGCCCCGCAGGTCGGCGGCGCTCGAGGGGCCGACCTTCGCGACCCAGGATCCGGCGCAGCCGGTGGCGAGCGGCCAGGACGTCGCCGGGGCGGCCGAGGAGCTCTCCGCTGCTCCTGCGCCGGCAGCCGAGGTCTGTGCGACCGCTGCGCCGCCGGCCGTCGAGGCGCCCGCAGCCCCGTCGGTAGCGCCGGCGCCCGCAGCCGCGTCGGTAGCGCCGGTGCCCGCTGCTCGGAAAGAGGCGCCCGCTGTTTCGAGGATCTCCGAGGCGCCCGCCGCGCCGCCGGCCGCTCCACGCAGCACGAGCGACGCGGCGCCTCTCAAGGCGCTGGATTCCGACCCGTCGACAGCGTCTGAACGAGCCGGCGCCTCGGAGCCGCCCGCAGGCCCGGCGTCCTCACCCGACGAGCCGTCGCCCGACTCGGACGCGCTGGATCTGATGGACCCTTCCTCGCCGACGGCGGCGTTCTTCCGGCGCGAGGAGGAGTCGTTCCCGCCGCTCACCGAGGTGGCCAACCATCCCGACGAGCACGCTGACGAGCGCCTCGTGGTTGTGCATCAGCTGTCGCCCGAGACCCTCGCCCGCCGGGCGCGCCTTCGCCGGATCGTCGCGGCGGTCGCGGGGCTCGCCGGGGTGATCTCCGTCGCGGTGGTCGCCAAGTCGGTGCTCTCGGGCAAGCCGTCCTCGCAAGCGCCGGCCGCGATGGCAGCGCCTGCTTCGAAGCCGGCGCACAGGGAAGCGAAGCTCCTGGCCGTGGCAGGGAATCCTGCGCCTGCACGGGAGAAGGCGCCTGCGCAGGCCGAGCCGGCGCGGACGGAGGCCGCGGCAAAGGGGGCGGAGGCCGCTCCCGAGCCGCTGAAGGCGACCGCGGAGGCGGAGAAGGCAGCCGCGGAGAAGGCAGCCGCGGAGAAGGCCGAGGCGGAGAAGGCCGAGGCGGAGACGGCTGCGGCCGAGACGGCTGCGGCAGCCGAGGCCGCGAAGGTCGCGGCGCCCGCGGTCAGCCCTGAGGACGCAGGCAAGCTGAAGAAGGAAGCGCTGAGCTTCCTCAACCGCGGCAGGTACAAGGACGCGATCGAGGCGTCTCGCGCGGCCATCGCGGCCGATCCGACCGACGCGCTGCCCTATCTCTACCTGGGCTCGGCGCTCCAGGACACGGGCAAGTGGAAGGATGGCGTCGCGGCGTACAGCGAGTGCGTTCGCCATGCCACGAAGGGCCCCGTGCACGAGTGCAGGGCCATGGGGGGCCGCAAGTAGCGCTCGGCCCGGGCGCCAGGCGAGCTGCGTTCAGCCCGGGCGGCGAGCGAGCTGCGCGAGGAACGCCGCGGCCACGGCGTAGCCGAAGGCCAGGCCTGTGGCGAGGCGGGTGGCATGCCAGACCGGGCGCAACCCGAGATCCTGGGTCGCCACGTCGAGCACCATCAACGCGCTGAGGCCGATCAGGATCGGGCGCCACGTCGTCATCGCCAGGCGAGGCCGCGCGATCGCGGCGCCCGCCGCGACGCCGGCGAAGATGCCAGCGCAGCGGCTGCAGAGCGGCATCACGACGCCCTCGAGCGCGAGGGACCGCCCGGGCATGCGGTGGCATATCGGCACGAAGAGGCGATCGAGCGCGGCGCCGAGCTCTCCGAGCGGCAGGTGGCTCCGCGCCAGGGCGATGCACCAGGGCAGGATGCCGAGGAGCGCCAGCGCGCAGCGCGCAGCCGAGAGCAGCGATGGCGGCTCGGCCGGAGGCGCCCCGCCGGACGCCCGCGCCGCCGGGGTCTCGCGCCCGGAAGCGCAGGCGGTCACGTCAGCCTCGGTCGGGCGCGCTCTTGCCGAGGTGGCGCATCACCTCTTTCAGGTCGCTCCAGACCTCTCGCTTCGCGCTCGGCTGGCGCAGCAGGTAGGCCGGATGGAACGTGGGCATGATCGGGATCGAGCCCTTGTAGAGCTTCCAGGTCCCGCGGAGCTTCGTGATCCCCTCGGTCGTGCCGATCAGCCCCTGCACCGCGGTGGCGCCGAGCGCCACGATCACCTTGGGCTTGATCAGCGCGAGCTGGGACGCGAGGTAGGGGCTGCAGGTCGCCATCTCGGCCGGCTCGGGCTTGCGGTTCTTCGGCGGCCGGCACTTCACGATGTTGCAGATGTAGACCCCGTCGCGCTGGTACCCCATCGCCGCGATCATCTTGTCGAGCAGCTGCCCGGCCGGGCCGACGAACGGCTCGCCCTGCAGGTCCTCTTCCGCCCCGGGCCCCTCGCCGACGAACACGATCTCGGAGAGCGAGCTGCCGCGCGAGAACACGGTGTGGGTGCGGCCCTCGTGGAGCGGACACTTCTGGCAGGTGCGGACCTCTTCCGCGAGGAGCGCGAGCCGCGTCACGCGCTCCTCTGGCGTAACCGGCTGCGCTGCGTTCGCGCGCGCAGCCGGTTCGGTGCGCGGCGACGAGGCGGCGCTCACGGCAGGGCGGGACGGCTCGGGACCCCGCTGCGCCTGCACCGGAGACCGCGCCGCCTGGGCCTCGGCGGAGCGCTGCTCCGGATGCGGCGGGGAGACGGCGGCAGCGGCGGGGCGCTGCTCCGGATGCGGCGGGGAGACGGCGGCAGCGGCGGAGCGCTGCTCCGGCGGCGCGAAGGCCGCGCCGCTGCCCCCGCGCGATGCCGGCGGTGAAGGCGCATCCAGCCCGGCGAAACCCCGCTCCGCGCGGCGAGGGGCCGGCGGACCGCCGTCCGGAGACGACGCGCCCAGCGCCTCGTGGAGCGCTGAAGGATGGCCCGGCAGCCCGTCCGCGCCGGTCGCTGCGTGCCATTCCAGGAACGCCCGGACCGAGGCGGTCAGATCGGCGAGCTCTTCACGCAGCGCTTCAACCATCGCCGTCCCTCAGTGGCCGCCCTGCTGCGCGAGCCAGCGCTCCGCGTCGAGCGCGGCCATGCAACCCGTGCCGGCGGCCGTCACGGCCTGGCGGTAGTTCCAGTCCTGCACGTCGCCCGCGGCGAAGACGCCGGGGATGTTCGTGCGCGTCGAGCCCGGCACCGTCTTCAGGTAGCCGTTCGGGTGCGTCTCGAGCTGCCCAACGAAGAGATCCGTCATCGGCGTGTGGCCGATCGCGACGAACATGGCCGCCGCGGGCACGAGGTGGCTGTCGCCCGTCTTCGTGCTCTTGACCCGGACGCCCGTCACCATGTCGGCCTTCACGTCGAGCACCTCCTCCACGACGTGGCTGTAGAGGATCTTGATCTTCGGGTTCTCGGTCACGCGCTGGATCATCGCCTTCGACGCCCGGAACTCGTCGCGGCGGTGCACGAGCGTGACGCTGCTGCAGAGCCCGGAGAGGTAGGAGGCCTCCTCCATCGCCGTGTCGCCGCCGCCGACGACCACGACGTCCTGGCCGCGGAAGAGCGCGCCGTCGCAGACCGCGCAGGCGCTGACGCCCTTGTTCTTGAGCTTCTCCTCGCTCTCGAGGCCGAGGTAGTTGGCGCGCGCGCCCGTCGCGATCACCACCGATTTCGTCAGGTAGAGCGTGTCGTCCACCCACACCTTGAACGGGTGGCCCGTGAGCTCGACCCGGGTCACGTCCGCCGTCACGATCTCCGTGCCCTGATGCGCGGCCTGGTCGCGAAAGCGCTGCATCAGCTCCTGGCCGGTGACCTTCTCGGGAAAGCCGGGGTAGTTCTCGACATCGGTCGTGAACATGAGCTGGCCCCCCGGGATCAGGCCGCCGGCGCTGAAGCCCTCGATGAGGAGCGGCTTCAGGTTGGCGCGCGCCGCGTAGATGGCGGCGGTGAGCCCGGCAGGACCGGAGCCGATGATGACCAGGTTACGGACGTTCGATTCGCTCATGGTGGAGCCATCTTATAGGCGCGACCGCCTTCCGCGTCGACCGCCCCGGCGCTCCGCCGCGCCCCCCGCCGCGCTGTGGCGCGGCGCGTTCTGCCGCCTCCGCGCCGAGCGGCCGCCCGCTCAGAAGCGCATCGTTCCGCTCAGACCGAACTCGTCCAGGCTGCTCTCGAAGCGGCCGCCGTTCACGCTCTGGATGCTGCGGTAGCCGCTCGGGACAGCGCCGGAGACGGCCTTGATGCGCCCCTTCCCGCCGTTGTCCAGCGGGCCGAAGGACGTGTGCTGAAACGCCGCCGAAATGTCGACCGGGCCGACGCGCGCGGTCACGCCGGCCCCGACGCCGACCCGATAGCCGAGGTGGAAATCGAGGTTCAGATCGGCGTCGTCCTGCCCCTTCGTCTCGAAGAAGCCGCCGGCCCTCAGCGCGAGGAGATCGGGGAGCACGACGAAATCGCCGCCGAGCCGGACTCCCAAGACGTCGCGCCAGCGGTGCGGGACGTCGGCGTTGGGCGGCACGGTGCCCACGACCGTGCCGCGCACCGGGATGCCCTCGCGGAACCGGACCTCGATCGCATCGACCGCGCTGTTGTTGGCCCAGGTGAAGTCGAGCTCCACATCGAACAGGTCGTCGACCATCGGGTCGCGGACGCGGGGCTCGGCGGCGGAGGACCGCGCGGCCCGCAGGGCGCCGGCGCGCGGCCTGTGGTACCGGAGGCCGAGCTTCGCCTCCATGGGGATCGGCATCGTGAGAGAGCCCGCGCTCCGCTCCTCGGTGACGTTGCACCCCGGCGGCTCGCCCCTGCAGGGGTCCTCGTTCTTGACCCCGGCGGGCGTCCAGTAGCGCGACTCGATCGTGAGGTCGGTCTCCGCGCGCACCGCGTCCTGCCACTTGAACCACGCGCCCAGGTCGAGGTGCGCCGTCGCCGCCCAGCGCGCGCCGAGGACGAAGCCCGGGATGAACAGATCGTCCGCCTTCGCGCGCGTGCGCAGATCGCCGCGCGCGCTGAAGTCGTCGCCGCCCGCGGCCGAGGTCGCCTCGGCGAAGTTGACGAAATCGAGGACCGCCATGCCCCAGATGAAGCCGGCGCCGATCGAGACCCCCTCCGCGGGGGTGAAGCCGACCGAGAGCGTCGGCATCAGCATCAGGGCGTCGAGCGACGTGAGCAGGTACCGCTGGGGCGACGGCTGCGTCATCTCGCCGAAGCTCGGGTGCGTGTACGGGAGCGACTCGGGCCAGGACCGCTCGCCGACGCCGTGCGGGCCGAGCACCGCGACGCCGACGGCGAGCGCGTCGCTCACGCGGAGGGTCGCGGCGAGCTGTGGGTTCGGGAACAGGCCGCCCTCGGCGCACACCTCGGGGTCGGGGCCGCCCTGGCTGCCGGGCGCCGGGATCGCCGTCGTGTAGCTCGGCGGGACGGGCCGCCCATCGGGGCCGAGGCGCGTGAAGCACTGCGCGAGCTGGATGAAGTGGACGCCGCCGTGCGCGCTGCTCCTCTGCGCGGCGAGCCCCGCCGGGTTGAAGTAGGCCGCGAGCGGATCGTCGGCCCGCGCGACCCAGGCCCCGCCGCGACCGAGCTGGAGCACCCCGATGTCCGGCGAGTCGAGCCCCGACGACGCGCGCGCCGCGCCGGCGGCCACCATCGCAGCGAACGCGGCGCCCGCGGCGCCCGCAGCTCCTCGTTTCATGGGCCTCCGTCTCCGCGCGGCGATCCCCGGCGGCTACTTCACCGGCGACGCCTTGAGCGCCGCCTTGCCGTCCTTCACGTAGACCGTGAAGCGCACCCGCGAGCAGTTGTGGCGCGCCACGAGCGCGTCCTTGTTGCGCTGCAGCGTCCCCTTGAACTTCTCGAAGGTGAGGGCGTTCGTGGGCTCCCCGCACTGCTGCTTGACCGACAGGAACTCCTCGTAGACGGCGTTCCACTCGGTGAGCTCGTCCGGATCTCCCGCGCCGTCCAGCCGCGCGGCCGGCGCTTCCGGCGCGCTCGTCGCTTCGGGGAGCGTGTTCGCCAGGGCGGGCGCGGCCGGCGCCTTGGGCGGCGGCGGCGGCGGGCGCCGCGGCGGCGGGCGCCCCGGAGCGCCCGCGGGGCCTTGGGGGGGGAGCGCGATGTTCGCGTCCGAGACCTCCTCGATCGCCTCGACCTGCTCCTCGGCCTCGCGGGCCGGCGGCGGGCCGCTGAGCGGGTGCGAGCCGGGCCGCCGCGTCGGGCTGCGCGGGCTCACCATGGGCTTCGGGTACGACGGGCGCGAATCGGGGCGCGGCTCGCCGGGGCCGAGCGGCACCGAGAACGCGCTCATCGCCGGCTGCGCCGGGATCGGGCCGAGCACCTGCTCGAGGTCGGCGGCCTTCCTGGGCGCGCCGCCCTTCGCGGCCACCTTCTCGACGCCGTCGTTGATGTCCGCCGCGATCTTCCGGTAGGCGCCGCGGAACCGGCTCGGCGCCAGCACGTCGACCTCGCCCTTGGCGAGGCGCGTGGCCTCGTTGCGGAAGACATGGAGCGGCCGCGTGTGCTCCAGGAACGAGAACACAAGCCCGATCGCGGCCATGGCGAGGATGCCGGCCAGGATCAGCGCCGTGGGCACCTGGCTCTTGTCGTCGTTGTTCGCCTTGTCGAGGAAGTTGAGCGGCGAGTCGACCGACGCCGCGAGGCGGCCGACCGCGTAGCCGGCGCCGAGCTCCCACGCCTCGCCGGGCAGCCGCGCGTACACCACGCCGAGGTGCGTGCCGATGACGCGGACCTCGGAGCGCCCCTTCTCGACGTAGTCCTTGTTGTCGTCGAGCAGCTTCAGATCCTGCGTGATCTGGTCGAGGTTCGACTTGTCGAACCCCTCGGGCGCGCCGGAGGCGACGCGCGCCCCCTCGGCGTAGAAGCCGACGGCCGCGCCGGTGCGCTTCGTGACCGCGCGGGCGAAGGTGTCGTCGATGATCTTGGCGCCGATCACGGCCCCGACCGGCTCACCGTTGACGTCCTGCTCGACGGGGCGCGCCACGACGCGCAGGATGCGGCCCTTCCAGACCCAGGCGTCGTCGCGGATCCAGCCGTGGAGGGCGTCGGCGACGACCGCGTAGCCGCCGAGCTCCCAGTCCTCACGGTGCTCGAAGTCCACCGACGCGACCACCCGGCCGGCCGCGTCGACGGCCCACACGTGATCGAACTTGAGCTCCGGCGGCACCTCGGCGACCGCGCTGCGCAGCGCGGTGCGGGCCTTCTCGCGCAGGTCGGCGCCCGGCTTGGCCTCGGCCGACGACTTGGCGAGCGCCGTCCGCAGGGCCGGGGTCAGCGCGACGCGGATGAGCGCGCTCGATCGCTTCCGGGCGTCGTCGTTGAGGAACCACTCGACGGCGCTGGAGTCGGCGCTGAGCGACTCGCTCATCGCGCGGTGGCTCGAGCGGTTGTAGAGCTGGGCGGCGACGAAGAGGATGAAGATCGCGGCGCCGAGCGCGAGCGCGAGCACCCCGTACCAGAAACGCGACAGCAGCATGGTCTACTTTCCTGCCTCCGCGCCCGGTCCACCGGCCTCGCCCACGACGACCGGCTCCCTGAGGAGCTGCTGCTCCGGCCCGGCCTTCACGACGGCCTCGACGGCCTTTCCGACCGGCTCGCCGTTGAAGTAGCCCTGCAGCGTGTACGTTCCGGCCTCGACCTCGATGGCGAAGCTCCCCTGACGATCCGGGTAGGCGCTCGCCACGGCCTTCGGCTCGACGACGATCCACGACCGGACGCTCGGGGCGAGCTGATCGCGGATCTCGTACTTGCCTGGCCCCGGCGGCGTCCAGGCGCGGGTCTTGGCGGCGGCGATCTCGACCGGCGGGAGCCCCTTGTTGCCGACGTCGTAGATCTTGTGCGGGAACGGATCGTGGTTCTCGAACTGGATCCGCTGTCCCGGGGCGACGACGAGGGTCACGGGCGTGGTGCGGCCGCCCGAGATGACGACCGTTCGCGGCGTCAGCTGCGGCTCGCCCTTCTCGCCGAGCGCGACGACGCACAGCTCCTTCGGCATGTAGCCGACGAGCGCCCGGACATCGGCGCGGACGGTCGGGGAGGGCTCGCGGAACGTGTACCGGTTCGCCTTCGGATCCTTGGCCTCGTTCCAGACCGGGTTCAGGAGCTTGGGCATGCCCGTGGTCCTGCCCTTGATCGTCACCGCGGCCAGGGCCGCCCCGGGCACCGTGAGGATCGCGAGCGTCAGGGCAAGGCGCCGCACGAAGCGCGAGCGGCCGGCGGTGCGGCGCCCGCGGTGGCTCGACGACCCAAACCGTGCTGCGCCGGCGAGCGGGCCCTGCTCGTCGTGCTGCGCTCCTGCAGATCGAGGGGATCTCGTGTCCATCGCGGGCCCGAAGCTACCGGAAGGGGGATGAGAACGGAAACAAAAGCCGGGCCGTGGTCCGCACGCCGGCGCCGCGCCCCCCCGGCGACGCCGCGGTGCGGCGACCGCTGGACCCATGTCGAGGGCACAGCGCGTGTCGCGCGCACAAAAAAACTGCGGGCCGCGTGGGCGGCCCGCAGGGGAGAGATGTTCCGTACCGCCGAGGACGTGGGCAGAAGGACTTGAACCCCTAGCATAGCTGCTAGGTGGGAGCCGAAGTACCGCTTCAGGCTTCCCGGTGAATGGTTCCGGGCCTAGCTCACCACGGTATCGTTGTTGGCTCCCTGGTTCTCGCTTACTCGGGATTCAATCGTCCAACGCCTCACGAAATCGGCAGAGGGAACGATCATAGAATAGTTCCCTGGGCGGCTCAGTCAACCGCTCCTCCGCACGGTTCCGACGTTTTGCGTTTCTCGCCTCCCGAGCGTCGCTGTCGTTTGTTGTTGCGCTTGCTGCGCTTGCTGCGCCTGTCGCCCCCTCGTGTTGACGCCGCTCGTGCGCGAGCGCCCCACGGCTGGCCCCGAGCCGGCCGTCGAGCCGCCTAGCGGGTCGGCGGGCCGGGATGCGAGAAGAGGGCAACGATGGGATCGTGGACGAGGCCGTTCGACGCCATGATGTCGCCTATGTGGTAGTCCGGCGGACCGCCGTCGAGCGCGGTGATCACGCCGCCCGCGCCGCGCACGATCGCGCTCCCGGCGGCGACGTCCCAGGCGTGGAGCCGGCGCTCCCAGTAGGCGTCGTAGGTCCCGTCGGCGACCATGCAGAGATCGATCGCCGCGCTGCCGCAGCGCCGCACGGCCTGAGCGTTGCGCTTGACGGTCATGAACGCGTCGAAGTTGTTGTCCGGAGCCCGGTCGCGCACCGGCGGGAAGCCGGTCGCCACCATCGCGTGCTCCAGCGACGCCGTGGCGCTGACCGTGCAACGCTCGCCGTTGCGGCGCGCCTCTCCGGCGGTCGCGGGCCGCTCCGGCGCGGCGCCGAGCGGCTGCGGCTCGCGCGACCGGAAGCCCGTCCAGCGGATCCCGAGCACGGGCGCGACGACGGCGCCGGCGACGGGCGTGTCGTCCTCCATCAGGCCGACGGAGACGCACCAGAACGGGTGGCCGTGGACGAAGTTCGTCGTGCCGTCGAGCGGATCGACGTACCAGACGAGCCCGCCGCGCGGCTCCGTGGCGCGCGCGGCGCTCTGCTCCTCGCCGACGACGGCGATGCCCGGCGTGAGCGCGCCGAGCCGCGCGACGAGCAGGTCCTCGCTCGCCTTGTCGAACTGGGTCACGAGATCGCGCGGCGCCTTCTCCTCCACGCGCAGGCCGCGCGGGCCCGCGCGGAACCCGGCCTGCACGAGCGCCGCCGCCTCCTCGGCGACGCGCAGCGCGATCCCGGACAGCTCGAGCAGCTCCGCTGGCCCGCGCCCGCTCATCGCGACCTCGTCGACAGCGCGCCGCGGAGCTTGTCGTAGATGCCGCCGAACGCCCCGTTGGACAGGAGCGCGACCGTGTCGCCCTCCTGCGCGTCGCGCGCGATCGCGGCGACGATCTCGTCCACCGAGCCCGCCGCCTCTGCGCGCCTGCCCGCCTGCTCCAGGTCGCGCACCAGCCGGTCGAGGTCGAGCCGCTCGCCCGCGGCGATGTCCGGCCGCCCGAGCGGCGCGAGCACGACGCGGTCGGCCGCGCCGAAGGCGCGCGCGTAGGGCTCCTGGTGGAGGGCGCGGCACGCGGTCGCGCTGCGCGGCTCGAACACCGCCCACAGCGCGCCTTCCGGGTGCCGGGACCGGAGCGCGCGGAGCGTCTCGTCCACGGCGGTCGGGTGGTGCGCGAAGTCGTCGTAGACGCGGACCCCGCGCGCCTCGAACAGGAGGTCCTGCCGGCGCCGCACGCCCTCGAAGCTGGCGAGCGCCGCGGTCACGGTCGAGAGCGGCGCGCCGAAGCCCTGCGCCGCGGCCGCGATCGCGGCGACGGCGTTGCGCACGTTGTGGTGCCCCGGCATCTGCAGGGCGACGCGCCCCGCCATGACGCCGCCGGCGTACAGATCGAACGACTGGCCTTCGGCGCCGGCCTCCGCGGGCGCGGCGAGCCAGTGCGGCGGCTTCCCGTGCGTGTCGTCGCCCTCGAGCGCGAACCAGGCGACCTCTGCGCGCGCCGACCGCGACACCACGTCGACGACCCGCGGATCGTGCGCGGCCGCCACGAGGAGCCCCGTCTCCGGGATCCGCTCGACGAAGCCGCGGAACGCCGCCTCGTACGACGCGGCGTCGGGGTAGATGTCGACGTGATCGTGCTCCATCGACGTGACGATGCCGACCTCGGGGCGGTAGTGCCAGAACTTCGGGGTCTTCTCGAAGAAGGCGGTGTCGTACTCGTCGCCTTCGACGACGAACGGCGTCCTGCGGCGATCGGCGCCCGCGTCGTTGAGGAGCGGCAGGCCGCGGCGGTCGCTCGCCGAGGAGGCGCTCCGGGGCAGCCGGAAGCTCGCCTCGAAGTTCTTCGGCAGGCCGCCGATGAGGAAGCCGGGGTCCCTGCCGGCCTCGTGCAGGAGCCACGCGCACATCGAGCTGGTCGTCGTCTTGCCGTGCGTGCCGGCCACGACGAGCGGGGAGCGGCCGGCGAGCATGTGGTCCGCGAGCGCGTGCGCCATCGTTGTCACCCGCATGCCTCCGTCGATCGCGGCGCGCGCCTCGGGGTTCGTCGGGCGGCAGACGTTGCCGATCACGACGAGATCGGGCCGAGGGTCGAGGTGGGCGGGGTCGAACCCGGTCATGAGCCGGATGCCCCACCGCTCGAGGGCCGGTCCCATGGGCGGGTAAAAGGAGACGTCGGACCCCGAGACCTCGTGTCCCGCGGCCCGGAAGAGCCCCGCCAGCGCACCCATGCCGGTGCCCGCGACGGCGACGAAGTGGACGTGCATCGCGGCGCAGTGTGCCCGAGCGCCCTCGGAGGGCAAGGGGGCTCCCGCGCGAGAGCTCGGCAGGCCGCGGCTCCCGCCGTGTCCGCACGGGGCCTCCGCTCCATCGAACATCGACTCTGCGCAGCCCAGCGTGCCTGCAGGTCATGAGTCCGGAGCCGCCCGCGGGCGCCATGCGGGGCTCCGCGCAATCCGCCGCTCGCCGCGTTCACCGATCCTGGCAGGCTCCTGCGGTGCACGAGGCGCCCGAGGTGCGGTGCGACCGGGAGAGCGAGCCGCGTTTCGATGCAGCAACGTCCAAATCAAGGTGGCCAAATCAAGGTGGCCAAATCAAGGTGGATCGACGAGCAGGAGCGGCCTCAACCGCTTCAGGGACCGCCGGCCCAGCCCCTTGACCCGCAGCAGGTCGTCGACCTTCCGGAAACGCTTGAGCTTGGCGCGGAGCGCCAGGATCGCCGCTGCCTTCGCCGGACCGACGCCCGGGAGGCGCATGAGGTCCGCCTCGGTCGCGAGGTTCAGCACGACCTTTCCGTCCGCGGTCACGCCGCCGCCCGCCGGAGCGCCCGCCCCGCCATCGCCGGCCGCCGGCGGCTCGGCCGCTGCGGCCCCCGCGTCGGCGACAGGCTCGGCGGTGGCCTGGGGCGTCGAGCTCTCGGCGGCGCCGAACGGCGCCGGGTCGCCGGCCACCATCGCCAGCCCGGCGGCCGGGTCTGCCGGGCGCTCCGGGAGCAGGCTCAGCGCGTGCCCGGAACCCACGAGCGCAAGCGCGAAGAACCCCGCGACGTACGCCGCGACCTTGCCGCCCAGCGCGGTCCAGGCCGAGTCCCTCAGCGCTGCCAGCGCCCGCTCCCGCCACGGGGGACACGCCTCGGTGTCCTGCCCTGGTTCAGCCCGCCCGCCGGGCGAGCCCGTCCCCTCCGATGTCGCTTGCATCGTGCCGCGCCTCCTTCCTGGTGCAAAGGACGTCGCCTCCGCGCACGCGAACGGCGTTCGTCTCCTCGGCGATGCCGCCAAGCGAGCGGCATGCCGGGGCGCGATCGCCTGAAACCCTGGGCAAATCGCGGGCGTCCGGCGCTCCCCGGCCTGGCGCCGCCATGGCGGAGGCGCGACGGTACGGTCGAGCCCGCCTCCCGGGAGCCCGGGCGGCCCCCGGGGAGGACGGGCGCCGCCGCCGGCAGGCCGGCGCCCCCGGGGGGAGGACAGGCGCCGTGTCTCGAGCGCGAAGCTCGGCTACCATCAGCGCCCCGGGCGCCCGGCGACCCGGCGGCATCCACCCCGCCGCAAGGCGCTCACCACGAGGTCTCATGCCCCACGATCCCCGTCGCTTTGTTGATCCCGGCCCAGCGGGTCGCTCGCGCCGAGCCTTCCTCGGCGGCCTCGCTGCCGGCACCGCGGGCGCCGTGCTCCTGGGCCCGACCGCGGCGCTCGCGGACGCGCCGCCGAGCCTCGCCGCCACGCCGCCCCCCGGCTTCACGCCGCTCTCCATCCCCGGGAAGATCGTGAAGGTCACGAAGTCGAACTCGATGCAGCCGAACGGCCTGTGGCCCGAGGCGTCCGCGGCGAAGGTGATGCTCGAGCGGGCCATGGCGGAGCTCACCGGGAAGAGCGATCTCGGCGCCGCCTTCGGCCGCTTCGTCCACAAGGACGACCGCGTGGCGATCAAGGCCAACGGGATCGCCGGCCAGAAGGGCGCGACCATGGCCACAAACAAGGAGCTCGTGCTCGAGATCGTGCGCGGGGTGATCGCGGCGGGCGTCCCCGCCGAGAACGTCCTGATCTTCGAGCAGTACCCCTCGTTCCTCGCCGGCACCCGCTGCGCCGACCGCGCCGCCAAGCCGGCCGCCGAGTTCCCGGCCGGGATCCGCGCCGCGGTGCACGAGAACAAGGACGCGGTGATGCCGAGCATCTCGGTCTTTGGCATCCCCACCAAGTTCGTCCGCCCCTTCACCGAGGCGACCGCGGTGATCAACGTCTCGCTGATCAAGGACCACTCGATCTGCGGCTACACCGGCTGCCTCAAGAACATCACCCACGGCGCGACAATCAACCCGCACTCTTTCCACCAGCACACGGCGAGTCCGCAGATCGCCGAGCTCTACGCGCAGAACGTCGTGAAGAGCCGTGTCCGCCTGCACATCACGGACGGCTTCAAGCTCATCTACGACCAGGGCCCGCTCGACAAGAACCCGAAGCGGCGCGTCCTTCACGAGTCGGTGTATGCCACGACAGATCCGGTCGCCATGGATGTGATCGGCTGGGGCGTGGTCGAGACGTGGCGCAAGGAGAACGGGCTGCCCACGCTCAAGGAGGCGAGCCGCGAGCCCTCGTACATCCGCATCGCGGGCGAGTTCGGGCTGGGCGTCTTCGACAAGAATAAAATCGCGATGCGCGAGGTCCGATTGTAGCGGCGCTGCGGGATCCGCTCGCGGGACTGCCGTCGCTGAGAACCGCTTGCCGAGGCTCGTGTTGCCCATGCTCTGCTCCAGGCCGACCGCGCGCTCTTCCACGGGCTGGGGGATCGCGTCGGCGGTCCCTCTCCTCGCATTCCTCGCCGTCACCGCCTGCAGCAGCACCCCCCCGTCGAGGCCGCCGGGGTTGCCCCCGACGCCCGCGTCGATCACCCGCGAGAACCCGGGGGGCGACGCGGCCGACCCCGAGCGGGCCGCGCTCGAGCGGCTGCTGGCCGAGCCGTGGGGGAGGCGGCGGGACCGGTTCAACACGCTCGAGGTGCCGCTTGTCGACTGGCAAAGCTGGCGCCGGGTGCGGGTCTGGAGCCATCCGACGCGGGCGACCTTCCGGTACGGCGACGAGCACTACGCCGCCCTGACGGTCCTCTACTCGAGCACCGCGGGGCCGAGCGATCCCGACAGCTGCCTCGACGAGTTCTGGGCGAAGAACGCGGCGCTCGCCGACGGCTATGGCGTGCGGCTCGGGGAGGCGCAGATCATCCGGACGACGCAGGAGATCGACGGCGAGGTGCGGCCGCTCGTGTTCAAGGTCCTCGACGGCAGCATCGCGTCGGTGTTCGCGAGCGACGAGTACGCCGGAGCGATCGCCGTCTACGAGTCGTGGCCGGGGACGTGCCTCGTGTCCGTGCTGGCCGTGAAGGCGAGCGAGCACCCCGAGCTCGCGCGCCGGGTGCGAGACCGCTGGATCGACGAGGGCGCCCCGAGGCTCCGGTGGATGTCCGGCATCACCGAGGCGCCCAGGACCGACGCGCGCTAGGCGCGGTCGTCACGCGGGTCCGACAGCGCCTGGCGCTCCGCGTCGCCGTCGCGAGGTCGGCGCGGCGACCGCCGCGACGCCCCGCCGGGTCACGGAGCCATCGACGTCGGGCTCTCCGCGGTATCCGGCGACCAGGACGCGCCCTGGGCCATGCTGTGGCAAACGACCGAAGCGGCCGCGAGGAGCAGCACGATCGCGACCAGCCAGGGGACCCGAAGCGGCGGCAGGACACGGCTGTCCAGCACGACCTCGCTCTGCCGGTCGTCCGGGGCGGGGTCGGCTTCGCCCGTCTCCGGCGCACCGCCGAGATCGTTCGCCGGCGTCGCCAGCATGGCGGCCATGGTCGTCTGATCCAGGGCGCAGCGAGGCGGGGCCGCGGGCGCGCCCAGCGCAGCCCGCTTGATGATGGCGCTCCGCTCGGACGGCGGCGCGCCGGGGATCGCGCGCAGCGCCTCCAGCGACCGCATGGAGGCCAGCGTCTGCGCAGGGAGGAGCGCGGTGAACGCTTCCATCATCTCCCTGCCCGACTGGTGTCGCGCGTCGGGATCGAAGGCGAACGCCCGGGAGAAGAACGCATCGACCCCGGGGGGGAGCTCCGGCGCGAGCTCGGAGGCCCTGGGGAACGAGGTCTGGCAGATGTGCCTGACCAGCTCATTGATGTTGGTGCCGGCGAAAGGGCACTGGCCGGTGATCGCGCGGTAGAGGATCACGGCCATCGACCAGAGATCGCTCCGGTAATCGACCTGCCTGGGCGCCATGGTCTGCTCGGGGCTCATGTACCGGGGGGTCCCGAGGACCATGCCTGTCTTCGTGATCCGGTCGCGCGAGCAAGACGACTTCGCGACGCCGAAATCGAGCACCTTGAGCAGCTCATCGCCGCCCGAGCACGTGAGGAAGATGTTCCCCGGCTTCAGATCCCGGTGGATCACCCCCGCGGCGTGGATCGCGTCGAGGGCCTTGCCGAGCTGCGTGAACAGGAGCGCCGCCTGCGCGAGCGGGAGCTTCGGCTCCCGTTCGAGGCGGCGGTTCAAGTCCTCCCCCTCGAGGTACTCCATGACGATGAACGCGCAGCCGCGATCGACCCCGTAATCGTACGTCTCGATGACGTAGGGGCTGCGGACGCGGGCGGACGCGCGCGCCTCACGCTCGAAGCGGGCGACCAGCTCCGGCTCCGTGGCGGCGAAGCTCCGGATGAACTTGATGACCACCCGCCGCCTGAGCTTGATGTCAAAGCCCAGCCAGAGGTCGCCCATGCCACCGCCGCCGAGCCGGCGCTCGAGGCGATACTTCTCCATGACGGCCCGACCTTCAGCAGTCTCCTTCATGGCTCCACACCTGCCACCCGATGCCCAGGCCTGGGACAAGTGATCACCCGATTCCTGTCGAAGGGTCTACGCCAACGCTACTCCCAGTAGATGATATCGCAATCCGTCCAGGTCGTGCGGTGAAAACTTCCTGAAATGGAGCGTGTCGTTTGGACTCGATCGATACGCATCTTGCGTGTGACGCGCGGGCGAGCGCGTCGACGGCGTGCGCCGGAGCGGCGCGGCGCTCGTGTCCCTGGAGGTGACTCCGTGTAACTGGATGTCAGCCGAGGTGCGCCGGGGGGCGATCAGAGAATATCGAACGGGTAGGCGCGATCCGCATAGGCGCGCACCGCGATGGCCTTGCGCAGCTCGTCGTCGTTCTTCTGGAAGTCCGCGACATGCTGCCTGAGCCGCTTTTGCGCCATGCCGATGAACACGGTTGTGAGGTCGATCTCACGCCGCGCCCCCTCCTCGCCGCGCCGCTCGATGGCCCGGGTCGTGCGTGAGATGCACGCGGCCATACAGTAGAGGTCGATGGCCATCTCCGCGATGCGGCGCTGCGCATACTGCATCTCGGCGATCTCGCGCCCGTGCTTCCGGAGCATGTCCTCGCTGTGCGTGGCGAGCTCGGCCGTGTAGTCCTCGAAGATCACCGCCTCGCGGCTGAGCAGCGGGTGCGCCTTCGACATCCGCTCGCGCCCGAGCACCGACCGCGCCTTGCGGAGCGCGAAGTCGCTGAGCAGGCCGAAGCCCTTGATGGGCTCTCGCATCGCCTTCGCCACGTCCGCGAGCGCCTTGCCCGGGCCGCTCATCCCGGAGAGCGCCATGAAACAGCGCAGGATCTCGTTCGTCCCCTCGAAGATCATGTTGATCCGCGCGTCGCGCAGGTGCCGCTCGTAGGGATAATCCTCCATGTATCCGATGCCGGCCGCGATCTGGAGCGTCTCGTTGACCACGAACCACAGCGTCTCACTCCCCATGACCTTGCAGATCGCGCTCTCGATCGAGAAGTCCGGGACCTTGGCGTCGACGAGGCTCGCCGTCAGGTAGGTGATGGACTCGAGCGCGTACGTGTGCGCCAGCATCGTCGCGATCTTGTCCTTGATGAGCCCGAAATCGCCGATGCTCCGGCCGAACGCGCGCCGCTCCTGGACCCTGTCGAGCGCCAGGCGGATCAGGGTGTTGCACGCGCCCACGCACCCCGCCGAGAGCCCGAGCCGCCCGTTGTTGAGCACCTCGACGGCCACCTTGAAGCCCTTGCCGACGTCGCCGAGCACGTTCTCGCGCGGCACCCTCACGTCGTCGAAGAAGAGCTCCGTCGTCGACGAGCCCCGGATCCCGAGCTTCTGCTCGTCCGGGCCGTTCTTCACGCCCATGCCCCGCTCCACGATGAAGGCCGTGAGCTTCGGCTTGTTCCCCTCCTCGAGCGCGGAGGTCCGGGCGAACACCGTGAAGACATCGGCGAAGCCGCCGTTCGTGATCCAGATCTTCGACCCGTTCAGCGTGTAGTACGAGCCGTCGGCCGACACCTCGGCGCGCGTCCTGATCGCCGCCGCGTCGGAGCCGGCGCCCGGCTCCGTCAGCGCGAAGGCCGCGATCCACTCGCCGGTCGCGAGCTTCGGGAGGTAGCGCTGCCGCTGGTCCTCCGTCCCGAAGAGCTGGATCGCCTTGAAGCCGATCGACTGGTGCGCGCCGAGCGTGACGGCGATCGACGCGTCGAGCCCGCCGACCTCCTGCATCACGCGCGCGTACGCCATGTTGCTGAGGTCGACGCCGCCGTGCTCGGACGGGATCTGCAGGCCCATCAGGCCGAGCTTCTTCAGCTCGGCCAGGAGGCCGGGGTCGATGGCGTGCTCTCGATCGATCCTGGCGCTGTCGACGCTCGACGCGAAGAACCTCCGCACGCTGTCGAGCATCATCGACGTCGCCTCCCGCTCCTCGGCGGGCAGCTCGGGGTACGGGAAGATGATGTCCTCGGCGATGATGCCGTGGAAGAGGGCCTTCATGAAGCTCTGCTCGATCGTCGGGGGCATCGGACCGTCCTTATCAAGGGGCAGGCCGTCGCGCCTCCGCGTGAGCCGCGCGGCCTGCTCAGTGCGTCTTCTTCGGCGTCCGCACGGACTCCGCTGGGCTCTCGTCCTTCGCTGCCCCCCCGGCGTCGTCTCTGACCGCGGGCGCCGCCGCGGCCGCGCCCCGCGCCGTCGAGGCGGGCGGCGGGGCGGCGCTCCCGTCCCGCCCCACCGCGCCGGAAGACGGCACGGGCGTGGCCGTCGTGGGGCGCGGCGTGACCGTCGGCGGCGCCGGCGTGTGCCCGGCGCGATCGCTCTCGCGCTGCCAGGGGTACTTGATGCGCCCGTGGTACATGTTGACCAGCGTCGACGCCATCCGGCTCGTCATGATGCGCAGGTCCTCGATCGTCAGCCCGGACTGATCGAGCTGGCCGGACGCGAGCTTCGAGAACATCACGCGCTGGATCATCTCCTCGAACTTCTTGTGCTCGGGCGGCCAGATGGTCCGCGACGCCGCCTCGATGGAGTCGACGAGCATCAGGATCGCCGTCTCCTTCGTCTGCGGCTTCATGCCGGGGTAACGGAAGTGCTCCTGCGTCAGGTCCTTCGGGTTCCCCTGCTCGACGCACTTGTGCCAGAAATACTCGACGACCTGCGTGCCGTGGTGGGTGTACGCGAACTCGACGACGGGCTCGGGGATGTTGCCCTCCCGCAGGATCTTCGTGCCCATCACGACGTGCGCCATGATGGCGTCGGCGCTCACCTCCGGATCGAGATCCTCGTGCGGCGAGCGCTCGCCGGGCGCGAGGTTCTCGATGAAATACTTGGGCTGCACCGTCTTGCCGAGGTCGTGGTAGTAGGCGCCCACGCGCGTCAGCAGGGCGTCGGCGCCGATCGCCGCGGCCGACGCCTCGGCGAGGTTCGCCATCGCGCGCGCGTGCTCCCAGCTGCCCGGCGCCTCCGCCGCCATCTTCTTGAGCAGCGGCTGCTCCAGATCGGTGAGGTCGAGCAGCTTGTCGCGTGGCACGTGCCCCATCGCCCGCTCGGCCGGCTCCCTGAGGCCCCGCCCGAGCACGCCGACGAGCAGCCCCCCGCCGATGCAGGCCAGCACGTTCGACCCGAACCCGCGCTTCAGATCCGCGACGAGGTCGAAGCTGCCCTCGAACAGCACGGTCAGCGCGACGAACCCGATCGCGCCGGCGAGGCCCGCGAGGCTGCCCGCGACGAGCAGCTGCCGCGAGCCCTTGCGCTTGAAGAAGAACATGGTCGCGGCGATGCCGCGCACGAGCAGCACCGACAGGAGGACCACGTCGAACCGGAGCAGCGACGCGGCGATGAACGCGACGCCCACCTCGACGAGGAACGCGGTCCGCCGATCGAACGCGATCGCAACCCAGAGCGGGAGCGCGGCGACGGGCATCCAGAACTCGGGGAGCGCCGTGAAGAGCAAGAGGAGCTTCGCGACGATGAGCGAGCCCGTCATCAGGACGAACATGCCCACCTGCGTGCGCAGCAGCCGCACCCGGTTCTGCCCGAAGCGACGCAGGTAGACCGTCAGCATCAGGCAGACGATGAGGTAGATGACGTACGTGCTCGCGACGCGCGCGCCGAGCCCGGGCTGGCGCATGCGCCGCACCGTCTCGTACGCCATCGCGGCGTCGTGGTCCTCGTTGTGCTCCGACAGGACCGTGCCGCGCGGCACGATGACGCGCGCGTGCTCGTACGAGAGCGTGAAGCTCCCGTCGTGCCTGTCGCGCACGATCCGCGGCCCGTACGGGACCCGCAGCGTCAACGGCGCGGGCTCGCCCATCTCGGGCGCGAGCGACGGGATCAAGAGCTCGCCCACGCAGAGCACGGCGAAGAGCGCCGCGAAGAGGACGCTCAAGACGAAGCCGGCGAGGGGACCTGCCCGGATACGCGTGCGCAGCATGGAACCGCTCGGTCTCGTCCGCTGGATACAGCTTGAGAAACGGTTGACGGGGCGCGCTCGCGCGTCGCCCCGCCGCCACCGACGGCCGCGGGCGGTCGCCGATGTCAAGGTGTGGGCGGGACCCTAGCAAAGAAGCGCGGCCGAGTCAGCGGCGCGCGACCCGGGCGCGAATGTCGGCTCCGGCGCGCCGTCCAACGCCGGCGCGCGCCCGCCGGCCACGCCGGCGACGCCGAGCGTCGGCGTCGGATCACCCTCGCGATGTTCCAGTTGCTCCCGGTAAACATCGATTCGAGCAGACAATTGCCGTTCGGCGCAAAAGTTGCTACCCACAGGAAATGTCCCCGCTGCGCATGCTGCTCGAACGCCGCGGGTGCGTGGTGATCATGGGGGTACTGAACCGCACGCCGGACTCGTTCTCCGACGGCGGTCGCTTCGCGGATGAAGGGACGGCGCTCGCGCAGATCGATGCGATGCTCTCCGAGGGGGCGGACATGATCGACATCGGCGCGGAGTCCACGCGACCGGGTGCGCAGCCCGTGTCGGACGACGAGCAGATCGCGCGCATCGGCGGGAGCGTCCGCGCCGCGGTGAGGAGGGGGGCCGTCGTCTCCATCGACACGACCTCCCCCGTCGTCGCGGCGCGCGCGCTCGACGACGGCGCGGCGGTGGTCAACACGATCTCGCTCGACAGCGCGGCGGAGCTCGGCGCGCTCTGCGCGCGCCGCGGCGCGTCGCTCGTGCTCATGCACAGCCGCGGCTCGATGTCGGCGATGGCCGGCTTCTCCGCCTACCCGGACGACGCCTACGGCGATGTCGTCGCCGACGTGGCGCGCGAGTGGTCGCGCGCCGCCGAGCGGGCGCTCGAGGCGGGCCTGCCGAAGGGCGAGCTCGTCCTCGACCCGGGCCTCGGCTTCGCCAAGAACGCGCGGCAGTCGCTCGAGCTGTGCGCCAGGCTGGACGAGCTGTGCGCCCTCGGCTTTCCGGTGCTCGTCGGGCCGAGCCGCAAGTCGTTCCTCGCGCGCGCCGCGGCGGCGGAGGCCTCGGCGCGGGGCGACCGCGCGGGCGCCGCGCCGGCGTCGCCCCCGGAGCGCCTCGGCGGCACCGTCGCTGCCGCGCTCGCCTGCGCCGCGCGCGGCGCCGCGGCGGTGCGCGTCCACGACGTCGGCCCCGTGCGCCAGGCGCTCGACGTGATGCGCGCGATCGAGCGCGCGGGCCCGTGCGACCGCCGCGGCGCCGGCGCACCCCTCGCCCTGGGGGCGCGCGGCGATGGTTGATGGGTTCCTCCGCCTCTTCTCGGCGAGGCCGGCGACGCAGGTCGTCCGGGACCTCGTCGACATCTTCATCGTCGCCTACGTCGTCTACCGCGCGCTGCTCGTGCTGCGCGGCACCCGCGCGATGCAGATGGGCCTCGGGCTCGGCATCGTCTTTCTCATCTATCTCGGGGCGAAGGTCTTCGGCCTGACGACGCTCCTCAACCTCCTCTCGTGGCTGCTCTCGTCGATCATCCTCATCGTGGTCGTCGTCTTCCAGAACGACATCCGCCGCGCCCTCATCCGCGTGGGCGGCAGCAACTGGTTCACGAGCGGCCGCGAGCAGCAGTCGCGGGTCATCGACGAGGTCGTCGCGGCCGCGACCGAGCTCGCCCGTCACCGCATGGGCGCGATCATCGCCTTCGAGCAGGACGCCAACGTGCTGGAGTTCGTCAAGAGCGACGGCATCCACATCGACTCGGTGGTGACCCGGGAGCTGCTCGTCTCGCTCTTCGTCCCCGAGTCGGTGAACAAGCTGCACGACGGCGCGGTGCTGATCCGCGACCTCAAGATCGCGCGCGCCGGCGTCTTCTTCCCGATGCCGGAGACCAAGATCCTCGACGCGAGCCTCGGCTCCCGGCACCGCGCCGCGCTCGGCATCACCGAGGAGACCGACGCGGTCGTGGTCGTGGTCAGCGAGGAGCGCGGCACGATCAGCTTCTGCTTCAGCGGCAACATCGTCTCGAACCTGGACGGCCAGTCGCTGCGGCACGCGCTGCTCGGGCTCTTCGGCCGCTCGTCGCGCAGGCGGCGCTTCGCGAAGAAGGTGGCCCAGAGCGGCCGCGCGAGCCTGCCGACGCCGCCGGCGCGCGGCCCGGCGGTGAGCCCCGCGCAAGGCGCCGCCGCGCAGGGGCTCGAGCAGCCCGGCAAGCCCGCCGCCGCCGCCGCGGCGAAGCCGGCGCCGATGGAGGCCAAGCCCGCGGCGCCGATCACGAAGACGTCGTCGATGATCAAGGCGCCCGCCGAGGCCGACGCGCGGCTGGCGGCGCGGATGACGACGACCTCCACGCCGATGCGCTCGGGCGCCGATGCGCGCACGACGCCGGGGTCCAGCGCCGACCTCCGCGCCGCGGCGGGGTCCGGCGCCGACGCGCGGAGCCCGGGGAGCACCACCGCCTCGCAGGACGGGGATCGCCCGTCCGAGCGCGGCCGGCCGGCGCTCGTCGACGCCACCGCGGCGGCCGCGACGGACTCCCCGGTTCCATCGCAGCGCACCTTCGTTCCGACGGGGCAGGTCGCGACGGCCGCCGCGTCCAAGGGGAGCGCGGAGGGGATGCCTCCGCGAGATGAGCCATGACGCTCGCCGGCATCCGTGAGGCGCTCCGCTCGGCGCTGTTCGACAACCTCGGCCTCAAGCTCCTCTCGATCACCTTCGCGCTGTGCCTCTACGCCTTCATCCACGGCGCGGAGAACGCGCAGCGCACGTTGATGCTCAGCGTCGTCTCGATCCTCCCGCCCGAGTCGAGCAACCGGCAGCTCATGACGCAGATCCCGAACGAGGTCGCGATCACGGTGCAGGGCCCGCGGACCCAGCTCGACGACCTGCGCGCCGAGAGCCTCGGGACGCTGCGGCTCGACCTCCGCGACGGCACGGTGACGCGTTACGATCTCGAGCCCTCGGATTTTCACGTGCCCGCGGGGCTGGTGGTCGAGCAGATCTACCCGTCGACGATCGAGCTCAGCTGGGACGACGTGGTCGTGCGGGCCATCCCGGTGCACGTGCCGCGCACGGGGGACGCGGCGCAGGGGTTCCTCGTGAAGGGGATGGTCTCGGTCGAGCCGCCGGCGGTCAACGCCCGCGGCCCGCGCTCGGTGGTCGACGTGATGCAGCTCGCGCGCACCGCGCCGTTCGACATCAGCGGGCTCACCGAGGGCACCTACCAGCGGCAGCTCGCCCTCGATCGGCCGCCGAAGCTCGTGACGTACGACGTCGACAGCGTGATGGCGACGCTCGAGATCGGGCGCGAGCTCGCCACGCGGACCTTCGATCGCAAGGTCGAGGTGGTCGGGATCCCGCGCGCCACGGTCACGCCGGCCGTGGTGCAGGTGAGGATCACGGGGACGCCGGAGGACGTGAGCGCCGTCAACCCCGACTCGATCATGGCGCGCGTGGAGCCCAAGGCGGCGCAGCTCGACATGAGCCAGCCGGGCAGCGACTTCCTCGACGTGCTCGTCGACGTCCCCCGCGTGACCGCCGAGGTCAACCCGGCGAAGGTCATGGTGAAGTGGTGAGCGCGGCGCGCTGACGCTCCGCCCTGGCGGAGGTCAGCGCGACGGGCATGGGGATCGAGCGGCGACGGCGGCGCCGCGCGGCGGCTCAGCCGGGCGGCCCCTCGCCGCCGTCGCCCCGGGACAGCCCGAGCTCGCCGAGCAGCGCGCGCAGCTTCTCGGGCCCGCGCTTCGGATCGGCGAGCTTGACGATCGCGTAACGCTCCTCCTCGGTCAGCCCCGCCAGCCGGCCGAGCGCGGCGTCGTCGAGCGCGCCGTCCGGGCCGAGCCGCTCGCGCAGCCGCGCGCTGACGCTCTCCGCGTCCCAGGCGGCGCGGCGCACCGGCGCGCCCGCGAGGGGGGTGAGGTCGACCCCGGCGCGCGCCGCGAAGCCGCGGAGCACGTCGGCGTAGACGGTGAGCTCTTCGTCCGTGTCGACCGGCAGGTGACACAGGGCGAGCCGCTCCGCGCGCGACAGCGCCTGCCATCCCGCGAGCGAGATCTTGAGCTCCGCGAGGTCCAGCTTTCGCCGCACCGAGAGCGGCACACAGTCGAGCGAGGCGTGGACCTCGCCCTCGAGCGCGAACTGCCTGTACATACTTCCCTTCTATAGCTGCGCCCCGATCCTGCCGCGAGCCGTGGTTGCGCCTGGCACGCGCGGCGCGGTTCGCGCTAGCCTGCCGCCGTGCGCCGCCTCGGGCTCCTCTCGACGCTGACCGCGCTGCTCGCGCTCGCGTCGCCGGTGCGGAGCGCCCACGGCCAGCCCGCCGCGGCCGCGCCGCCGGCGCCCGCGGCGGCCCCCGTGCCGCTCGACCGCGTCGTCGTGCGCTGGCATGCGCCGGAGACGGGCGGCGTGCGTCGTCCTCAGTTCATCTTCGAGCGGGAGCTCGCCTTCGAGGCGCGCATCGAGGCGCTCGCCGATCCCGACGCGGAGCCCGGGCTCTACCGGGACCGGCACGTCCGCGCCGCGCTCGATCGGCACATCGCCGAGACGCTGCTCGCCAGCCTGCCGATCTCGCCGGCGCCGACCTCGGTGGAGGTGGCGCAGCGCGCCGAGGCGGCCCGGTTCGCGCTGGAGCAGCGCGCCCGCGGCCGCGCGCGCCTCCTCGCCGCGGCGGCCGCCGAGGGGGTGAGCTCCGACGAGCTGGACGCGCTGCTGCGCCGCCAGGCGCGCGCGAGCCTGTACCTCGACCGCATGGTCGCGCCGATGCTCGAGCCCAGCGATTTCGAGCTCAAGCTCGTCCTGCGCTCCGGCGCCACGCCGTTCAAGGATCAGCGCTACGAGGACGTCGTCCCGGCGCTGAAGCGCTGGTACGTGGCGCAGCGGCTCGCCCAGGCGCTCGACGCGTACTACCAGAACGCGCGGGCCCGGGTGTCCCTGAGCATCGTGTCCGCGCGCTGAGCACGCGAGCGCGTGCGCGCGAGTGACGCGTGAGCGAAAGGACGCCGCGTCTACAGAGTCTGCGGCGGGTACAGCGCCAGAGCCCACGGGACACGGGCCGGCTGCTCGAAGCCAGCAGAAGCGATAACGCAGGTAGACTCTATCCCTTGAGATCGAGGGACAACCCGTGAGCCGCCGGAAGGCGCGGTCGCCAGGGCCCTTCGACGAGATCGGTTGGAGCCGCCTGCTCGACAGCACCGACGTGAGCGTCGCAGTCGCCGACCCGTGTGAGCGCCCGGCGCGGACCGCGACCGGCTTCCCGACCAGCGATCCCCGCCAATGCGCCTCGCGCGCCCGGGACCGTGCCTGTCCTCCGAGCGCCGCCGCCCGCACGCGGCGAGCGACATGACGTGTATCGAGGCGACCGCGTAACGCCCTTCCTGGACAAAAACACGTCCACCTCACGGTACACTGCAGTCGCGACTGACCCGCTCGCGATCTGCGTCGCGCGCTACGCTGTTGCGGCGCATTGCGTTATATTGCGCACCCAGGCAGGCTTCTCCCGCGGCCGCGCGGCGCCGCCCGGCCCTGCGCGCGCGCGCAGGGGCCTCTCGCGGGCGCGGCGCGCGGCGCGCCCGCGATCGTCAATGACGGTCCTCGGCGCCTCGAAACGAAAAACCAAGTTCGAACTCCCGAAACAATCCGCGCCAGGGCGCTCGACGTGGCTCCGCCGCCGCACGAAAGCCCCGCGTCGCCGAGGCTCGCGAATGCAGCCTTCCAGTCCGCATCGCGCGCGCCGCACTCGCCGCAACGTGCGAGGCGCCGCGTAAATTCTTTCGGCAGCACTTCATCCAGATCGAGTTGCTTTTGGCGCGATGCGTCATTTGGCGCCTCGGCTCCTGGCCCAGGGAGCGGCGAGGGGGGGCTAACACAAGTGATTTCGGTTACTTAATAATAACGCATCGCGGAAGGCAACAAACTGCTGTGGGTGCTTCGGAGACCTTTGACATGAACAGAACGTTCCTGTTAACTGTGCCCCCCGCGAGCCCCACGTGTGTGGCAGCGGGCGGCTCTGTCCCACAGAGCCAACCTTAGATTCTCTTGATAGGCCGCTTCCTCTGCCGCGCTGGCCATCTGGCCAAATCACCTCCCCATCACCACAAGCACACTCCAGAGACATGGATAGGAGCGTCGTTCGATGACATCACTTAAGAGAGACAGGTCGTCGGTTCCCAGCATGCGAATCGCGGGTCGGCGCGCCGCAGTCCGAGCCCTCGGGCTGGTTACCGTCTCCGCTATTTGCCTCACGGCGGCGCCGAAGTCGGCCCACGCCGTGGGCAGCGAGAACTTCGAGTGGCACTGGTACTCGCGCCTCGGCATGGCGTGGTCGCTCCACGGGCAGAAGGCCCAGGGCCAGTCGATGAACCTGCTCGGGTTCGGCATCGGCGGCCGCTACGAAGAGGATGACTACTCCGAGCCGTCGTTCGTCGCGCACGTGGTGAAGGGCGCGACACCGCAGGACTTCTTCGTGAAGTCCGAGATGACCTTCGCCATCTGGCGTCAGTACGGCGGGCAGTTCATGCAGCCGGGCTCGAACGACGGCCAGGCGATCACGATGCAGTTCAACCAGGCCTACATCGAGGCCGGTAACTTCCTCGTCCCGGGCCTCAGCGTCTGGGGCGGCGCGCGCTTCTTCCGCGAGCAGTACGCGCCCATCGGCGACTACTTCTACCTCGACGACCTCAGCGGCCAGGGCGGCGGCATCACGTACGAGAACCTGAAGCTCGCCATCCTTGGGTACCGGCGGTCGGCGGACGAGGCTGGCGGCCCCCCCGTCTACAACTTCGCCAATGGAGTCGAGCGCTTCCGCACCATCTTCGCCGGTAACTACAAGTTCGAGTTCGGCGGCGAGGCCAAGCACCACGTCAAGGTCCACGGCGAGTTCCACGTCCTGCCGGCCGCGACGCGGGGGCCGGGCCAGGATGCGCCCGACAACGGCAAGGGCGACCTCGGCGGCGTCATCGGCGCGAAGCTCCACCTCGGGCTCGGCCAGGGCAACTGGAGCGACACGGCCGTGCGCTTCGGCACCGGGATCGCCAACGGCGCCGCCGGTGGTGGCAAGACGTACCAGACCTGGGGCGCTCCGAACGATGAAGGCACCTACGCGGGCTCCTTCGCCATCGAGGCCGTCGAGCACGTCGGCTTCCGGATCGGCGACATCGCCGCCCTCGAAGGCCTCGGCACCTTCCACTACACGAAGGCGGCGTACGAGGCCGAGGGCGCCGCGGCCCCCGTGGCCCTCGAGAAGCAGATGGACTTCTCGATCCAGGCGAACGCCACGATCTTCGCGCACAAGAACTTCCACCCCGTCGTCGAGGCCTCGTTCCAGGGGCGCAAGGACGGCGAGCAGGATCTGGGGACCGCGATCAAGCTCTCGGTCGTCCCGACCCTCGTCCCGACGGGCGAGCTGAGCACCGGCGCGCGTCCGCACTTCAAGCTCATCTACACGGCCGCCATCTACAACGAGGCGGCGGTCCTGAACGACCAGTCGCCGTACATCCGCGCCTTCGGTCTCCGGGACGCCACGGACCCCGCGAACGTGAGGGCCCGCTCGACCGTCGGCCACTACATCGGCGCGCGCACCGACTGGTACTTCTAGACCGCTCGGCGATCGAACCCGCCGCTCCCCTCCGTTCCTTCCGTCCCACCCTCAGGCCAGCGCCCCGGCGCCGCGATCGCGGCGCCGGTGGCGCGCCCTCACGCCGTGTCGCTGCGCGACTCGCTCGCGATCTCCTGCGAGGCGGGCCCGGACTCATCGTCCGCCGGGCCCTGGGCCTCGTGGTAGTGGTGCGCGAACGAGCGCGCCGCGCGGCGCGCCTTCAGGAACTCCGCGAACGCGGTGAGCGTGTCGAGATCCCGCGGGCCGAGCGCCTCGGCGATGTCGCGGAGGTTCTTGCGCAGGCTCTCCACGCTCTTGCCGCGGCGGGGCTCCCGCACCTCCTCGCGCTCGCGCTCGCGCTCGCGCGGCGGCGCCTCGACCGCAGGGGTCGCGGGCGCGGTCGCCTCCGGGCGAGCCGGCGCCTCCGGAACCCAGAGCGGGCGGGGGACCGGGTTCAGCGCGTGGGCGCTCAGCCACGCCTCCATGAAGATGCGCAGCCGCTCGCTCCGGAACGCGAACCAGCGCTCCCGCTCGGGGCCGTAGGACATCAACACATCCTTGAAGCGCCGGAACGCGCCCTTGCCGTCGATCGCCTGGCTGAGCTTCGCCTGGAGATCCATGTCTTCCACCATCGGGATGTAGCGCTCCATCCACCGGTACTGCTCGCGGGAGCTCACGGGATCGATCCGGAGGTAGTTGGCATCGGCCGCGATGCGCGCGTGCATCTGCGGATCGGCCACGCCGTCGACCACTCGCAGCACGTCGCCCGTGCCGAGGTGCAGGTACGAGTGCACCTCTGGGGCGTTGTTCTCGAAGGCGTCCTCCAGCGCCTCCCAGTCGATCGGGATGTCGCGAACGGCCGTCCCGCCGGCTGAAGCATTCTCGGTAGTCGACATGTCCTCCTCGTCTCCATCGAAAGCAGCGAGGCGGCGGTGGGCTGGCCGCGCGCCTCGGTTCAAGTGCACCAAGTTTGAACGGAAATGCGCCGTCGTCATAGCACTCTACGCTGGTTGGGGGCTTCTGGGCCTAACTCTCGCAACCTAGGGTTGATTCCTTGATCCGGAAGCCCGTTCGGCCGCCGAGCCGGGGCGCGACGGCGGCTCGGGAGCGAGCTTCGGAAGACCTGGTTCAAGCGGAAAACAGCGTGGAAATTCGGAGAATCGGCGCGTGATCATCCGTGCTGCGAGCGCGCGCGGGCGACGGCGTCGGACCAGCGGCGGAGGTGGGAGGAGCGATCCGCCTCGCTCATCGCGACCTGGAAGCTCTGCCCGACACGGGACATGCGGGCCGAGTCCTCCTTCGTCCGGAAGAGGCCGGCGCCGACGCCGGCGAGCATTGCGGCGCCGCGCGCCGTCGTCTCCAGGTCGGCGGGGCGCTCGATAGCGACGTTCGCCACGTCCGCCTGGAACTGCATGAGCAGGTCGTTCACGGCGGCGCCGCCGTCCACGCGCATCCGGCGCACGGGGTGGCCCAGGTCGTCGGCCATGGCCTGCACGAGATCCGTCACCGAGAGCGCGATTCCCTCGAGCGTCGCGCGGGCGAGGTGCGCCGCGGTCGTGCCGCGCGTCACCCCGGAGATGATCCCGCGGGCGTCCGGATCCCAGTAGGGCGCGCCGAGGCCGGAGAGCGCCGGGACGAACGTGACGCCCTCGCTGGAGGGCACGCTGCGGGCGAGCGCCTCGACCTCCGCCGCGCTCTTGATGAGGCCCAGGCCGTCGCGGAGCCACTGCACCGCGGCCCCGGCGATAAAGGCGCTTCCCTCGAGCGCAAAGACCACCTCGGCGCCGATCTTCCAGCCCACGGAGGTGAGCAGGCCGAAGCGGCTCCGGAGCGGGCGATCGCCGATGTTGGCCAGGACGAAGGCGCCGGTGCCATAGGTGCACTTGGCGTCGCCGGTCGCGAAGCAGGCCTGGCCGAAGAGGGCCGCCTGCTGGTCGCCGGCGATGCCGGCGATCGGGATGCCGTCGGGCAGGTGCGGGAAGCCGCGAGTCGCGGCGACGCGGCCCGCCGAGCCGACGATCTCCGGCAGGAGCGGGCGCGGGATCCGGAGCATCGCGAGCATCGCGTCGTCCCAGCTCAGCGACGCGAGGCTCATGAGCAGGGTGCGCGACGCGTTTGTGACGTCGGTCGCGTGCACCGGCGAGCCGCCGGCCACGTCGCCCGAGAGGCGCCAGACGAGGAAACTGTCGATCGTGCCGAAGCAGAGCTCGCCGCGCTCGGCGCGCGCGCGGGCGCCGACCACGTTGTCCAGGATCCACTCGAGCTTCGTGCCGCTGAAGTACGGGTCGAGCACGAGGCCGGTGGTCTCCTCGACCACCTGCTCGTGGCCCGCGGCGCGGAGCTCGGCGCAGCGCGCCGCCGTCCGGCGGTCCTGCCACACGATCGCGCGGTGGATCGGCCGGCCGGTCGCGCGGTCCCAGACGACCGTCGTCTCGCGCTGGTTCGTGATGCCGATGGCCTTGATCGCGCTGCCGTCCACGCCCGCCGCCCGGAGCGTCTCGCCGACGGCGTCCTGAACGCTCTGCCAGATCTCCTCCGGGTCGTGCTCGACGAGCCCGGGCTCCGGGAAATGCTGGTGAAATTCGCGCGTGGCGCGGGCCACCGTCGCGCCCGCCGTGTCCATGAGGAGGGATGTCGTTCCGGTGGTGCCCTGATCGATCGCGAGGAGGTACGCGGAATCCATGCGGCCGACTAACGCGGCGGCCCGTGGGCGCATAGCCGTTCCAGGCGACACTTCCACACGGATCTCGGCCTGGAATACTGATCTTTTGATCAGTGCTGGCCACCGGAGGCCGCCCTGGGCGATCGCGCTGGATTCCGGGCGCGTTCTCGCAGATCCGCGCGGTCGCTCACCTTGGCCGGTGCTGGACTCCGGCCGGAAAGATTGTCGGTCCGTGCCCGGCTGAGTAATCTCCCAGGACCGATGGCCCGCCTCATCCTGCAGACCGCCGAGGGCCAGCAGGCGATCGAGCTGCGGCCCGTGAACTCGCTGGGGCGCCACCCGAACAACTCCATCCAGCTGCTCGACAAGATCGTCTCGAAGGAGCACTGCATCATCGAGCAGCGGGGCGATCACTTCGTCCTGCGCGATCTCGGGAGCCTGAACGGCACGTTTATCAACAGCGAGCGTGTCCGGGGCGAAGCGCCGCTGAAGCACGGGGACGAGATCGCCCTGGGGTCCACGCGCGGCCGGTTCGACGACCCGGGTGCCCCGGTCGCTTCGCCGCTCGTCCCGGGTTGGCCTCCCGCGGTCAACCACCAGGGCGCGATGCCGGCGCAGCCTCCGGGGGCTTACGGACACCCGCCGCGCGAGGGAGCCTCCTATCCGGCGCCGGCGCAGCCTCCGTACGCGCGTCAGCAGCAGCCGGCGCCGCTGCCGGGCACGCCGGCGGCGCCGCCGGTGACGCGGCAGCCGCCGTACGCGCCGCCGCTGGTCGCCGGGCCGGGCGGGACCGCGCCGCTGCCGGGGCGCTCGGGGGCGCACGGCGGCTCGTACGTCGCGCAGGGCACCCGCATCGACGTGAACGATCAGGCCCGCCAGATCGGGACGCAGATCGCCGCGGTGGACAAGGGGTTCCTGGCGTTCGACCGGATCGCCAACGACATGAACCAGCTGCGCGCGGACTACGAGCGCCTGCGGCTGTCGCACGAGCTGTCCCGCGAGATCGCCGCCGAGCGCGACACGACGAAGCTGCTCGAGAAGATCCTCACGAGCGTCTTCAAGTTCATCCGCGCCGACCGCGGGGTGATCTTCCTGCGCAACGAGAGCGGCGAGCTCACGCCGCAGGCCATGCAGCGGCGTGACGGGACGACGGCGCCGATCAGCGTGTCCTCGACGATCCTGAACCACGTCGTGCACGAGCGCGCCGCGGTGCTGACGCACGACGCGGCGATGGACTTCGCGGCGTCGAAGGGCAAGAGCATGATCCTGAACCGGATCAGCTCGGCCATCGTCGCCCCGCTCGTCGCGCCGCTGCAGCACAACAACGAGGTGCTCGGCGTGCTCTGGCTCGACTCGGAGACGCTCGCCCAGTTCCAGCCCAAGGACCTCGAGCTCGTGACCGCCATCGCCTACCAGGCGGCGATGTTCATCGAGATCAACATCCTCGGGAAGAAGATCGAGAACGAGATCGTCACGCGCGAGCAGCTGCGCCGGCTGCTCTCGCCGAACATCGCCGAGCGCGTCCTCAGCGGTCAGCTCGCCGTGAAGCAGGGCGGCCAGCACGTCGAGGAGTGCACCGTCTTCAACAGCGACATCCGCGGCTTCACGCGCATGGCCGAGAGCAAGAAGCCGGAGGAGCTGGTCGTGATGCTGAACCAGTACTTCGAGCGGATGGTCGACACCCTCTTCCAGTTCGAGGGCACGCTCGACAAGTTCATGGGCGACGGGATCATGGCGCTCTGGGGCGCGCCGGTCGCCCACCGGGACGATGCGGTCCGCAGCGTGGAGTGCGCGCTGAAGATGGGCGAGGTGCTCGGCGAGTTCAACCGCGAGCGGCTCGAGCGGGACGAGCAGCCGCTCGCGGTCGGCATCGGGATCCACACCGGGCCGCTCGTCGCGGGGTACATCGGCAGCTCGAAGGCGCTCAGCTACACGGTGATCGGCGACGTGGCGAACACGTCGGCGCGGCTCTGCTCGATCGCGCTGGCCGGTCAGATCGTCATCAGCGAGACCACGTACGCGCAGCTCGGGGGCAGGTTCGAGACCGAAGAGCTCCAGCCCGCCAAGGTCAAGGGCAAGGACAAGCCGATCCCGATCTACAACGTGATCCGGAGCCGGCCGATGGCGCAGGTCCCGACCAACGTCGAGCCGGCCAACGCCGCCCAGGAATGAGCGCCATGGTCGCGGCGCCTCCGCCCCGGGCGGGCGCGGCGCGCGCGTGGGTGCCCGCGAGCGTGCGCTCTGCGAGCGCGTGAGCGTGAACGACGTGATGCGGCGCGGCAGCACAGCCCCGTAGCCGTCCGCCCGCTGCAGCGTTAGGGTCCGCGCCGTGGCTGCTTCGATTCTACCTTTTGAGAAACCTGTCGCAGAGCTCATCGAGAAGGTGCGGGAGCTGCGGTCGCTCGCCGCGGCCGACCCGCGGTTCGAGCCGGAGCTCGCCCAGCTCGAGGACAACACGGGCCGGCTGGCGCGCGAGATCTTCGCCGGGCTCACGCCGATGCAGAAGGTGCTGCTCTCGCGGCACGCGAACCGGCCGTACACGCTCGACTACATCAAGCGGCTCTTCACGGACTGGGTCGAGCTGAAGGGCGACCGGCGCTTCGCCGACGACTGCTCGATCGTCGGCGGGCTCGCGACGTACCACGGGCGGAGCGTGGTGGTCGTGGGCCACCAGAAGGGGCGCGGCGCGAAGGAGAACGTGAAGCGCAACTTCGGGATGCCGAACCCGGAGGGCTACCGGAAGGCGATACGGCTCTACGAGATGGCCGACAGGTTCGGGCTCCCGATCCTGACGTTCATCGACACGATGGGGGCGTACCCGGGCATCGGCGCCGAGGAGCGCGGTCAGAGCGAGGCGATCGGCTCCGCGCTCGCCGCGATGGCGCGGGTCGGGGTGCCGATCGTGGCGACCGTCATCGGCGAGGGCGGCTCGGGCGGCGCGCTGGCGCTCGGCGTCGCGAACCGCGTGCTGGTGCTCGAGTTCAGCTGCTACTCCGTCATCTCACCCGAAGGCTGCGCGGCCATCCTCTGGAAGGACGGGAGCCGGGCCGACGAGGCCGCGTCGCGGCTCAAGATCACCGCGCCGGACCTCCTGCAGCTCGGCGTCGTCGACACCATCGTCGAGGAGCCGACCGGCGGCGCGCACCAGGACCACGACGAGGCCGCGGTGCGGCTCGACAAGGCGCTCTGGGCGACGCTCTCGTCGATGGACGGGCTCAGTCCGGAGGAGCTCGTGGACGACCGGTACCGCAGGTTCCGCGGGCTCGGGTCGTTCGTGGGTTGAGCGGCGCGTCGCCCGGGCGCTCCGGCTGGCTCTCCCCGGGCGCCGGGGCTATACGGCTCGCGGATGGACTACGGCAAGGCGATGCGGACGCTGCTGCTCGTGGGCACCAGCGCCGTCGCCGCCGGCGTGGTCCTCCAGGTGCAGTCGCGGTTCAACGCCTCGGATCGCAGGGCGGCGCTCGGCGTCGTGCAGCAGTACCGGCCGGAGGGCGGCCGGAGCGTGCCTGAGGCGATCGGCGCGCGGCACCCGGGCAAGGCGCCTGTGTGGAGCACCGCCACCGAGTCGGCCTGCTTCCAGCACGTCCGCGTGCGCGCGACGATCGAGGGAGAGCCGAGCGCGGCGTACGACTTCCTTGTCGACATCAACGGTCCGTCGATCCACCCGGGGAACCGCGAGGGCGAGGCGATCCTCGGCGAGCTCACCCGTCTGCGGGCCGAGCCCGCCGCCGCGCGGGGGGCGCCGTGAGCGTCCGCGTGGCGCTTGTGGGCTGCGGGCGGTGGGGGGAGAAGCTCCTCCGCGCGCTGTCGGAGAACGCGCGGGCGCGCGTCGTCGCGGTGGCGGACGTCGACCGCGGCCGCCTCGCGCGGGCGCGCGCGCTCGCGCCGCGGGCGCGGCTCGTGCGCACGGTCGACGAGGCGCTGGCCGCGCGCGTGGACGCGGTGCTCGTCGCGACGCCGCCGTCGAGCCACGGCGAGCTCGCGCTGCGCGCGCTCGAGGCCGGCGCCGACGTGTTCGTGGAGAAGCCGCTGGCCCTCTCCGCGGCGCAGGCCGACCGCTGCGCCGCGCGCGCGGCGGCGCTCGGCCGGATCGGCATGGTCGGCCACCTGCTCCGCTATCACCCCTCGGTCGTGCACCTCGTCACGCTCGCGCGCGAGCGGCGCCTCGGCGATCTCGTGAGCTTCAGCGCGGCGCGCCTCTCGACGGGCGGCGCCTTGGGCGGGGCCCGCTCGGCGCTCTGGACGCTCGGGCCGCACGACCTCTCGGTGCTCTCGGCCCTCGACCCGAGCCCGCTCGTCGAGGCGCGGGCCCACCTCTCGCCCGGCGGCGAGCACGTCACGCTGGCGGCGCGCCTCGAGAGCGGCCTCGCCGCGCAGATCGAGCTCTGCTCGTCGAGCCCGACCAAGGAGCGGCGGCTGCGGCTCGCCGGCAGCGCGCGCGTCGCGGTCTTCGACGACGTGCGCGCGCCCGACCGGCTCGTGCTCCTCGACGGGCGCGGCGCGGCGGCGGGCGCGGCGGTCGGCGATCGCGACGCGCTCGCGCCGGCCGGGCACGAGCTAGAGGTGCCGTGGCGCGAGCCGCTCTCGGTGGAGATCGAGCATTTCCTCCGCTGCGTCGAGGACCGCGCGCCGCCGCTGACGCCGCTCGACGAGGGCGCCGCGGTCGTGAGGCTCCTCGAGCGCGTCGAGGCGACGCTCGCGCCGGTCGAGGCGCGGGCCGTCGCCGCAGGGTAGCTGCGAGGACAGGCGATCACAGGCGAGGACAGCGAAAAGCCAGCGCGAAAAGGCGCGCGGCGCGCGGCCGGGGCCCCGCTGCGCTTTGCAGCGCCGGATCGGCGTGGTACTGCCTTCCGCTGGAAGGATACGATGCCGCAGGATCCGAAGATCACGCCCACGCAGCTCAAGGCCCCGCACGGAGCGCGCGTGATGGAGATCCACTGGGCTGACGGCCACCGCAGCGTCCTTCCGCACGAGATCCTGCGCGGGTACTGCCCGTGCGCGAGCTGCCAGGGGCATGGCGGCACGATCAACTTCGTGCCCGGAGGCGATCTGAACGTCCGCGAGATCGAGCAGGTCGGCAACTACGCGATCCAGTTCACGTGGGGAGACCAGCACGACTCCGGGATCTACACCTTCCGGTACCTGCGCTCGCTCTGCCAGTGCGACGAGTGCAAGCCGCAGTTCCAACCGCCCCGATCCAAGTGACCACCCGCCGCGCACACAAGCCTCAAGCTGCTCCTCCGCCGGCGCGCGCCGAGCGGCAGCTCGATCCGTTCCAGATCGTCGACGCCTCCTTCGTCGCCGGCGCGGGCTCGCTCGCGTCGCTCCCTCCGCCCGTCAGCGCGGAGGTGGCGTTCGCGGGGCGCTCGAACGTCGGCAAGTCGAGCCTCATCAACACGCTGGTCGAGCGCAAGGGGCTCGTCCGGACGAGCTCGAACCCCGGCTCGACGCGGCAGATCAACCTCTACGAGGCCCGGGCGCGCGACGGCGTTGTGTTCCAGCTCGTGGATCTGCCGGGGTACGGCTTCACGAGGCGCTCGAAGTCCGAGAAGGCGGTGTGGGCGTCGCTGATCGAGGGATACCTGCGCGGGCGCGTCACGCTCGCCGCGGTGCTGCTCCTTGTCGACGCGCGCAGGGGCATCGAGGAGGACGATCTCGAGCTCCTCCGCTTCGTCGAGGCGTCGCGCGACGTCGCGCGACGGCCCGTGGAGCTGCTCCTCGTGGCGACGAAGATCGACAAGGTGCCTCGCTCGTCGGTCCGTCGCGCGCTCGACCAGGTGTCCGCCGCGGCGCCGCGGACAGCGGGCGGCGCGCTCCGCCGCGCGGTGGGCTTCTCGTCGATCACCGGAGAGGGCAGGCGGGATCTGTGGCTCGCGCTCCGGCGCGCGACGCTGCTCGGCGGCGCGGCGCCGCCGCCGAACAGCGGCGCGGCGGGCGAGGACGAGGAGCGACGGACGACCGACGGATGACCTCGCCGGGGTGCGAGACGCGCGGAGAAACGGCGCGTCTCGCCCCGGTGCGGGGCCGATGGAGGTATTGACCCGCCCTCTGGCCCTCCATTAACGTGCGGCTCCTCCGGCTTCGCGGGGGAGTCACCAGAGCCGACAGTCCCGCTGTCGCGCCGCGTCTCGCAGCGCAGAGCGCGCGCGCCAGCCCACGTTCTCACCGGCTGACCCTACGATGCCCGACTACTCCGGCCAGGTCACGCACGTCCACGCGTCGCTGACGCCGCTCTGGTGGATCCCGCTCCTGCCCTTGCTCGGCGCGGTGACCAACGCGCTGTTCGGCCGCGCGCTGCAGCGGAGCGCGTTCGGTCGTGGCCTGTCGAAGCGGCTCCACATCGGGAGCTTCGGCGTCACGCTCGTCGCGGTGGGCGCCATGCTGGGCGCCTTCGCCCTCGGGCTCGCGAACTTCATCCAGCTCGCCGGGCTCGCTCCGGGGGAACGCGCTCTCTACAGCTTCGCCTGGCAGCTGGTCCGCATCGGGTCGTTCGACGCGAACTTCGCGTTCTTGATGGACCCGCTGAGCGGCCTCATGACGCTGATCATCACCGGCGTCGGCGCGCTCATCCATGTTTATGCCGCGTCGTACATGGAGGCGGACCCTTCGTACTGGCGATTCTTCACGTACCTGAACCTCTTCGTCTTCTCGATGTTGCTCCTCGTCCTCGGGGACAATTTCATCGTGATGTTCTTCGGCTGGGAGGGCGTCGGCCTCTGCAGCTACCTGCTCATCGGGTTCTGGTACAGCGACTACAAGAAGGCCTCTGCCGGCATGAAGGCCTTCGTCGTGAACCGGATCGGCGACTTCGGCTTCGTGTGCGGTCTCATGCTCCTCTTCTGGGGCCTCGGCGCCAGGTGGCTCGACGACGGCCGGTTCCTGTCCGACTACCGGGCGCGCTTCATCGCGGTGGCCGCGGAGGCGCGCGGCGATCACGGCGCCTCGGCCGGGACGAACGGCGGGCCGACGGGCAAGCCGGGCGAGCGCAGGGCGCCGCGCGCCGGCGCGAAGGGCCATCTCACCTTCACCGGTCACCCCGGCGCGCGCGTGTACCTCGGTATCGCCGACGCCGCGCAGCTCGCCTCGAACCCGCGGCCGTTCGGCGTATCTCCCTTCATCCGGAGGGAGATCGACGCCGGGGTGCACTCCGTGGTGATCGTGCCGGGCGACGGCGCCGTCGTCGGGGGCGACGGCATCGAGATCGCCGCGATCGAGCGGATGCGCGTCGAGCCGGGCAAGGGGGTCGTGCTGGCGACCGTGGGCTCGACGGTCACGTTCCGCGAGATCCACGACCAGCTCGTGATCAAGGACGCGGGCGGCAAGGCGTTCCTGAAGGACGCGCTCGAGTCGAAGACGGTGTGGGGCGTCGCGCTGATCACGCTGGCCTGCCTCTTCTTGTTCGTCGGCGCGGCCGGCAAGAGCGCCCAGATCCCGCTCCACGTCTGGCTGCCCGACGCGATGGCCGGCCCGACCCCCGTCTCCGCGCTGATCCACGCCGCCACCATGGTCACGGCCGGCGTCTACCTGATCGCGCGCCTCAGCTTCCTGTTCTCGCTGAGCCCGGTCGCGGGCGGGGTCGTCGCGCTGATCGGGGCCTCGACGGCGCTCTTCGCGGCCACGATCGGCTTCTTCCAGTACGACATCAAGAAGGTGCTGGCCTACAGCACGGTGAGCCAGCTCGGCTTCATGTTCATCGGGGTCGGCGTCGGGGCGTACTGGGCCGCCGTGTTCCACCTGATGACGCACGCCTTCTTCAAGGCCTGCCTCTTCCTCGGCTCCGGCTCGGTGATCCACGGGATGCACGCCGTGGAGCACGACGAGGCCGCGGCGCAGGACATGCGCAACATGGGGGGCCTCCGCCGCGTCATGCCGCTCACCGCGCGGACGTACCAGGTGGCCTGCTTCGCCATCACCGCCGCGCCCATCCCGTTCTTCGCCGGCTTCTGGTCCAAGGACGAGATCCTCTGGAGGGCGTTCGGCACCGAGAATACCGGCCCGATCCCGGGGCTGCTCATCTACGGGATGGGGCTCGCGGCGGCGCTCTGCACCTCGTTCTACATGTGGCGGAGCTACTACCTGACGTTCGAGGGGCCGCACGCCCGCAAGGAGATCGAGACCCAGGTCCACGAGTCACCGCCGGCGATCACCTGGGTGCTCGCGGTGCTGGCGGTCCTGTCGACGTTCGCGGGCGCGGTGTTCGGCTTCTCCAGCCACTTCGTCGGCGGTCACGGCGAGCCCCTGCTCGAAGCGTGGCTCCATCCGGTGTTCGCCCACGCGGACGTGTCGTTCCGGCGCCACGGGCTGGGGCTCGAGCTCGCGCTCATGGCGCTCTCCGTCGGCGGCGCGATCTTCGCCTTCTCGCGCGCCCGCGCCCGCTACGGCGAGCGGCGCTCCGCGCGTTGGGCGGAAGAGGAGCGGCGGTTCCCGGGCTTCCGGCTCCTCTCGAACAGGTACTACGTCGACGAGATCTACGACGCCACGGTGGTGCGCGCCGTCCTCTCGCTGCGCCTCTTCTTCGCCGAGATGGACCGGTGGATCGTCGACGGCATCGTCAACGGGGTCGCGGTCCTGGCCCGGGCCGCGGCCTGGGTCACGGGCGCCATCGACCGGTACCTCGTCGACGGGGTCGTGAACCTCGTCGCCGAGGGCACGCTGAGCGCGGGCGCGAGGCTCCGCACCCTGCAGACGGGGCGCATCCAGAGCTACGTCTACTTCCTCCTGGGCGGGGTCGCCTTGATCAGCATCGTTCATTACTTCCTGCGGTGAACGGCGGATGTCGAACCTCTCCTTCGTCAACACGCGCCGTGGCGTCGCCCTCGCGAGCCCGGCCAGGTCCACCTCGATGAAGCTCCTGATTCCCCTCCTGGCCGCGCTCTCCCTCCTGCTCGGCGCGGCGCTGCCCGCGGCGGCGCAGACCCTCGAGGCGCCGCGGGCGCTCGAGCCGCGCGGCCAGATCGCGCTGCGCGCGGAGGCGCCCGGCGCGCCGGTCGAGCTCGCCGCGAGCGGGCCGGACTACGCCGGCTCGTTCACGATCGAGAACCGCGGCGACGGCCCCCTCAAGGTGACGCGGGTGATCGTGCGCACGTCGCCCGAGGACCCGCGCGTCCCGCCGGGCGTCAGCGCGGAGCTCGAGGGCGGCGGCACCGCGGCGAGCCTCCCGCCGGGCGCGCGCCGGAAGGTCGTGGTCCGGTGGAGGACCGAGGGCGTGCGCGCGCGCGAGCTCTACGGGCACGTCATCGTCGAGTCGGACGCGGTCGCCGCCGGCGCGGTCGCGCCGGGGCGGACGCTGGCGATGGGCATCCACGCGGAGCGCGGGCGCGGCCTCGGCTTCGTCGGCGACCACATCCTGTCGATCCTGACGTTCCTGCCGCTGCTCGGCGTGGTCGCGATCTTCCTCGCGCACCTCCTGCGCTACAACGACGACCGGAAGCTCCGGCTGATGACCGTCGTGCTGATGGGCGTGAACCTCGTCCTCGCGGGGTGGCTCTACGCCCAGTTCGACCGGAGCTTCACGCGCGCCGACGGCAACGACGGCTACCAGTTCATCGAGCACGGCGTGTGGATCCGCTCGCTGAACGTCGAGTACTTCGTCGGCGTCGACGGCGTGTCGATCTCGATGGTCCTGCTGACGGCGCTGATCTCGTTCGTGGGCGCCCTCGCGAGCTACAGCGTCCATGACCAGCTCAAGGGCTACTTCGCCATGTACAACCTCCTCGTCACGGGGATGTTCGGCGTCTTCATCGCCCTCGACCTGTTCCTCTTCTTCGTCTTCTGGGAGGTGATGCTCCTGCCGATGTACTTCCTCATCGGCATCTGGGGCGGCCCGCGGCGCGAGTACGCGGCGATCAAGTTCTTCCTCTACACGCTGGCCGGCAGCGTCTTCATGCTGCTCGCGTTCATCTGGTTCTACCTGAACGCCGGCCACACCTACCTGGTCGACGGCCAGGCGACCGAGCGCATCTTCTCGATCCCGGAGCTCTCGCGCGTCGCCTGGGCGGCGCAGGGCCTCGAGATCCTCGGCGTCGCCGCGGTGAAGGTGGCCTGGATCTGGCTCTTCGTCGCGTTCGCCATCAAGATCCCGATGTTCCCGTTCCACACCTGGCTGCCGGACGCCCACGTGGAGGCGCCCACGGCGATCAGCGTGATCCTCGCGGGGGTGCTCCTCAAGATGGGCACCTACGGCATCCTCCGCATCAACTTCACCCTGCTGCCCGAGGCGACGCAGTGGGCCGCGCCGGCCATGGCGACGTTCGGGGTGATCAACATCCTCTACGGCGCCTTCTGCGCCATGGCGCAGAGCGACCTGAAGAAGCTCGTGGCCTACTCCTCCGTCAGCCACATGGGCTTCGCGCTGCTCGCGCTCGGCGCGATGACGCCGCAGGGCATCCAGGCCTGCCTCGTCCAGATGTTCAACCACGGCCTGATCTCCGGGATGCTCTTCACCCTGGTCGGCGTCGTCTACGACCGCGTGCACACGCGCGACATCGACAAGTTCGGCGGCCTCGCCTCGGAGATGCCGCTCTACACGGCGTTCATGGGCTTCGCGTTCATGGCGTCGCTCGGCCTGCCCGGCCTGTCCGGCTTCTGGGGCGAGGCGTTGACCTTCATCGGCGCCTTCCCGCGCTACCGCGCCCTCACGATCCTCGCCGCCGTCGGCGTCATCCTCACCGCGGCCTATCACCTCTGGGCGCTCCAGCGGATGTTCCTCGGCACGTTCCGCGCCTCGTGGCGGCAGAGCAAGTACCTCGAGCCGTTCGGCGGGAAATTCCCGGAGATCAGCGGGCGAGAGCTCGCGTCGATCGCGCCGCTCGCGGTGCTGGTCCTCCTCCTCGGCTTCTGGCCGCGCCCGCTCCTCCGCCTCATCGATCGCGGGGCCCTCGAGGTGCACCGCCTCGTCGACAGGCCGGGGCCGTCCCAGATCGCCGGCGCGCCCGGCGTGGACAGCGGCGCGCCCGCCCGCGCGGCCGCCCCGGAGGAGCGCGCGGCGGCGGGCCGAAGCGTCCTCGCCAGCGCCAGATAAGCCGTGGAAACCCGCACCTTCGACAACGTGGCGAGCCTCGCGTACTTCGCGCCGGAGCTCGGCCTGATCGCCGCCGTCCTGCTGCTCGTCGTGTGGGACCTCGCGTCGCCGGCGCGCCTCAAGATCGTCGGCCTCGTCGTCATCAGCCTGGCGGCGCTCGCCTGGTCGGGCGGGATGGGCGCCTACTTCCTGGCGAAGGACGCCGGCCCCCACGAGCTCTTCCACGGGCTGCTCGCGTTCGATCGCTTCTCCAACCTGTTCCGCGTGATCTTCGCGTTCGTCACCGGGGTGATCGTCCTCTTCTCGGTGCCGCCGCGGGGGCCGGGCGTCGCGCCCGAGCTCCGCCGCGACCAGGGGGAGTTTTTCGCGCTGATCCTCGTGCTCTCGCTGGGCATGAACCTCATGGCGGCGAGCCGCCACCTGCTGCTCATCTACCTGTCGCTCGAGCTCGTCAGCGTGATGAGCTTCGTGCTGGCCGGCTTCAAGATCAACGACGCGAGATCGAGCGAGGGGGCGCTCAAGTACGTCATCTTCGGCGGCGTCGCGTCGGGGATCATGCTCTACGGGATGAGCTGGATCTTCGGCATCACCGCGTCGATGCACCTCGGCGAGTGCGCGGCCCGGATCGCCGCGCTGACGGCGCAGCAGGGCAAGGTGCCCGAGGTCGTCTTCGTCGGCACGGCCTGCATGCTCGCGGGCTTCGGTTACAAGATCAGCGCCGCGCCGTTCCACATGTGGACGCCGGACGTGTACGAGGGCGCGCCGACGCCGGTGACCGCGTTCCTCTCGGTCGGGCCCAAGGCGGCCGGCTTCGCGGTGCTGGTCCGCTTCTTCTCGGACGCGCTCGGCGCCGGGGGCGCGTCGTCGGCCGTCGCGACGCCGTGGCCGGTGCTCGCCGGGTGCCTCGCGATGGCGACCATGACCGTCGGCAACCTCTCGGCGCTCGGGCAGGAGAACGTGAAGCGCATGCTCGCCTACTCGAGCATCGCGCACGCCGGCTACATGTTGCTCGGCTTCTCCGTGTTCAGCGACGCCGGCGTCGCCGCGATCGCGTTCTACATCGTCACCTACTGCTTCATGAACCTCGGCGCGTTCATGGTGGTGATGGTCGTGGCCGAGCAGAGCGGCGGAGACGAGACGCTCTCCGCCTTCCGGGGGCTCGGGCGCCGCGCGCCGCTCGTCGCCGCGGCGATGGCCGTGTTCCTTGTCTCGCTCACCGGCCTGCCCCCGACGGCCGGCTTCGTCGGCAAGTTCTACCTCTTCTCGGCGCTGCTCACCGCCGGGGGCGCGTGGCCCTGGGTCCTCGCGATCGTCGGCGTGGTGAACAGCGTGATCTCGCTCTTCTATTACGCGCGCGTCCTCCGCGCGATGTACCTCGAGAAGGGCGAGCGCACCGAGCCCGCAGCCGTGCGGCCGCTGCTCGGCGCGACGACATGCGCGCTCGCGGTTCCGACCCTGCTGCTCGGCGTCTACTGGGGGCCCGTTTACGATTTCGTGGCGAGCTCGCTTTCGATGCTGCGCTGACCTGCGCGCTGAGCGGCGACCGCCCTCCTCGACGGGCGCGCGCTCGCCCGGCCGCACGCGGCGGTATCGATCTCCCCGCGATCCTTGCTAGTGTGCGCGCGCGTGGCGACGACGCAGGACTCGAGCTCTCCAGAAAACCGTTTCACGCGAGGGGTGCGCCTTGTCCCGGGCGGCCTGGACATCGGCGGCAAGCTGGTCCCGCTGTACGCCGGCAGCCTGCATTACTGGCGCCTCGATCCGTCGGACTGGCGCGCTTGCCTCGAGGCCACGCGGGCGCTCGGCGTTCACCTGATCGACATCTATGTGCCCTGGGCCGTTCACGAGACCGGTCCGGGCCAGTTCGATTTCGGCCAAGTCGATCTGCGCCGCGACGTCGGCGCCTTTCTCCGTCTCGCGCACGATCTCGGCTTTTACGTCATCGCCCGCCCGGGCCCGCACATCAACGCGGAGCTCACCTGCTTCGGCATCCCCGAGCGCGTCATCTGGGACCCGAGCTGCCAGGCCCGCTCCGCGCGGAACAACCCGGTCGTGCTCCCGATGCTCCCCTACGGGTTCCCGGTCCCGAGCTACGCGAGCAACGCATTCCACGACGAGGTCGCCCGCTACTTCCACGCGCTCGCCCCTGTGCTCAAGCCGTACCTCTATCCGGACGGGCCGATCGTGCTCCTCCAGATCGACAACGAGGGCGCGCTCTACTTCCGCGACGGCGCGTACGACCAGGACTACCACCCGGACGCGATCTCCCTGTACCGCGACTTCCTGCGCGAGAAGTACCGCACGATCGAGGCGCTCCAGCGCGTGTACGCGCGGCGGGCGGATCCCCCGCCGGAGGGCGCCGCGGTCGAGGACGCCGGCGCGGCGCTCCTGCGCGCGGTGGCCCGCGAGCGCGCGCCCGTCGAGGAGGGCGGCCTGCGGTTCGCCACGATCACGCCGCCGGTCGCGTTCGACGCCGAGGCGCCGGCCGAGCTCGCGCGCCACCTCGACTGGAGCGAGTTCCACGAGCACCTCCTCGAGGTCGCCATGGGCCGCTTCGCGAAGGCGCTCGCCGCGGCCGGGCTCGACGGGCTGCCCACGATGCACAACTTCCCGATGGGCCAGGATGCGACGCCGCTCAACCCGGCCCGCATCTCGCGCGTCGTCGACCTCGTCGGCCTCGACTACTACAGCGTCGCGAGCCCGAGCAGCCGCCAGATCATCGCCCGCCGGACGAGCGAGCTCGCCGTGCGCTGCGAGGCGCTCTCCCTGCCGCCCTTCGCGTGCGAGATGGGCGCCGGCTTCCCGCCGTTCTTCCCGCCGCTCGATGAGCGCGACAGCATCTTCGTGATGATGGCCGCGCTCGCCTACGGGCTGCGCGGGTACAACATCTACATGGCGGTCGAGCGCGATCGCTGGATCGGCGCGCCGATCGATCCGCACGGCCGCCCGCGCCCGTTCGCCGCCTTCTGGCGGAAGCTCTCCACGGCGCTCGAGGCCACGAGGTTTCACGCGCTCCGCCGCCCGGCGCCGGTGCGCATCGTCACGCCGCGCACCGAGCGCCGGCTCACCCGCGTGATGCACGCCTTCGGCCCGCTCACCGGGGCCTTCTTCTCGATCATGAACTTCGGCGCGCGCGACCGCTGCCTGGAGGACGATCTCGGGCTCGGCTACCCGCTCGCGGTGGAGCCCGACACGTTCGTGCGCGCGTTCGAGGAGGCGCTCGACGCGCGCGGCGTCCCCTACGCCCACGTGGGGGGCGAGGATCGCGACATCTCGCTCGTGGGGGCGCGCTGGGTCATCTGCGCGACCTCGGGCGGCCTGAGCCCGGAGCTGTTCGCGTGGCTCGAGGCGACGGCGGGGCAGGGGACGCTGATCACGCTCGGCCCGCGCGAGCCCGTGTTCGACGGCGCCTTCCGCCCGCTCCCGCAGCCGTACGACCTGCGGCGGCTCCTCGCCCCCGGGCAGAACCTGCCGGCGCTCCTCCAGGACGACCCGGCCGCGGCGGACTCCGCGGTGTCGCGTGCCATCGACGCGCTCGGCCTGCCGACCTTCGCGTGCGATCCCGACAGCGTGTTCGCCACGCTGCACGAGGACGCGTCCGGCACGCCGCGGGTGCTTTTCCTGCTGAACCCCGGGGACGCGGACGTGGTGGCGCGCGTCACCGTGAGCGCGTCGCGCGCGCGCGACGTCCTGGACGACGCGCACTTCGAGGCGCGGCGAGGGGCGCTGGAGGTTCGGCTCGTGCCCCGCTCGGTGCGGATGCTTGCGCTGGAGTGACGGCGCGCGAGGGAGAGAGCTCGCCGTCTCGGCTCAAGCGTATCGCATCGACCAAGCTCGTCCCTGGTTTCGTGAGAGAAGAAGCCACAGAGGGCACAGAGGAGAGAATAAAGAGGCTCTGTGGTCCTGATTCGTTCCATCAGGGAACCGGGAACGAGCTTTGGTGGCGCGCCGCCTCGTGGTCAGCGCTCGAACCGCAGCGAGTTGCCTTCGGCGTCGCGGAAGCGGCCCATGCCGATCATGAGCATGTCGATCAGCGACCAAATGCCGAATCCGCCGCACGTCAAGAGCTTGGCGATGCCGAGCCCGGTCTGTCCCAGATAGAAGCGATCCGCGCCCAGGGTCCCCAGGAAATACGAGAGCAAGAAGAGCGTGGACTGGCTCTTGGTCGGATAACCGACGGGCGTGTCGCGCTTGAGCACGAGGCCCTGGGCGTCTCGCATGGATCCGGTGCCGATGAGGACCAGATCGATGAGGGTCCAGAATCCGAAACCGCCGCAGGTGAACAGCTTCAGGAGGCCGAGCCCGGTCTGGCCGAGGTAGAGGCGATCGGCGCCGAAGATCCCGAGAAAGGCCGCGAGCAGGAAGGCTGTCGCCTGATCCTTGTCGGAGTAGGGCTGCATCGCTCCGGGGTGCGGCGGCCCGCCGCCGTACGCCGGCGGCGGCCCCCAGCCGCCTCCGGGCGGCCCGCCCTGTCCTCCCGGCGGTGCGCCCCATCCTGCGCCCGGCGGCGGGTATCCTCCGCCGGGAGGCGGGTAGCCCCCACCCGGCGGCGAAGCTCCCCCGCCCGGCGGCGGGTATCCGCCTGGCGAGGGCGCGCCCCCGCCCGGCGCCACGCCCTGGCCGCCCGGAGGGCTCGAGCCCCAGCCGCCGCCGTTTCCCCAGCTTCCACCTCCGCTCCCCCAGCTTCCGCCCCCGGGCGGAACCCCGCCACCGCTCGTGCTCATGCTCGCTCCCTCCAGCTGACGCGGCGGTGAAGGCTGCCGAGAGCCTCCGCGGTCGTCGGCCGAGCTTGACTGTATCCCGGAACCGCCGCGCTGCGCTCGCGCAACGCGGAAATCGCTGGTGGTCGCCGGAGGCCCACCCTACCTTGGCCCCCAGCGCGCCGCTGAGCGCGGCGTACCAGGCGAACGCTACCGGCGATGAACCAAGATACCCTGTCCGATCGATGGCTGTCGTTCTCCCTCCGGGCGGGGCTCATCGCGCTGTTCTTCTGGATGGTGAAGGGGCTGCTCGTCCCCGTCCTGCTCGGCGGCCTGGTCGCGCTCCTCGTCTCCCCGCTCCAGCGCCGCCTCGCGCCTCGACTCGGCCGCTTCCGCCAGCTCGCGCCTGCGATCTCCACGATCGGCGTGGTGATCCTCGTGTGCATCCCGCTCGCCGTGATCATCATCGAGGCTTCTGCCTCGATCAGCCGCTTCTTCTCCCGGGACTGGTCGAGCACCATTGAGGGCGTCCAGGGCCTCCTGAATGACGGGCGGCTGACGGGGCTCCTCAACAGGGCCGGCCTCTCCGGGGACGACGTCCGCACGTACGTGAGCAACCTGTTCCAGCGGGTGGGCAGCTCGATGGCGGGCTTCGCGGGGGGCATGGTCGCCGCGGTGCCGCAGACGATCGTCGACGCCTTCCTGTTCATCGTGGCGCTGTACTACCTGCTCCGCGACGGCGGCCAGCTGCTGCGCTGGCTGCTCAAGCAGTCGCCGTTCAGGAACGAGGAGACCGACGTCCTCTTTGCGTCGATCCAGGACACGGTGAACGGCGCCGTCCTCGGCCTGCTCGCGACGGCGGCCGTCCAGGGGACGCTGACGACGATCGCGCTCTTCGTTTGCAAGGTACCGGGCGCTTTCCTGCTCGGCCTCCTCGCCACGCTGCTCTCGCTCGTCCCCATGATCGGCACCACGCCGGTGACGCTGGGCGCGGCCATCTACCTGTTCGTCATCGGGCGCATCGGCGGGGGCATCGGCATGTGCGCCGCGGCCGTCCTCGTCGGGCTCTCGGACAACGTGATCCGGCCGTGGGTCCAGAGCTCGCACGGCGGGATGCACCCGCTCATCGCCCTGCTCTCCATCTTCGGTGGGCTCGAGCTGTTCGGCGCAGCAGGCATCTTCATCGGTCCGGTCGTCGCCGCGTTCGTCATCTGGGCGGTCAACACCCGCGCGAGCCTCCCGGTGGGGCCGCACACCTCGCAGCCGCCGCCCTCGATGGGCTCGCCGACATCGCGGCCGCCGCCGGGCTCTCGACCGCCGCCGGGCTCTCGACCGCCGCCCGCGTGAGCCGACGGCGCGCGCTGCGAGCGAGCCGCGCGCGGCGCCCTCACCAGCGCTCGATGCGGTAGCCCCGCCGCTCGGCGACGCGGCGCAGCCGCGGGTCGGGGTTCACGGCGACCGGCTCCGCCACGAGCTCGAGGAGCGGCAGATCGCTGATGCTGTCCGTGTAGAACGTCGCGTCCTCCAGCCGGAAGCCCTGCGCATCGGCCAGCGCCCCCGCGCGCGCGACCTTGCCCTCTCCGAGGCAGAGCGGGGGCGCGGCGCGGCCGGTGAAGTGACCGCGCTCGTCGATCTCGAGCTCGCTCGCGACGAGGTGCTCGATCCTGAGCCGCCTGGCCAGCGGGCGCGAGGCATAGAGGGTCGCGCCGGTCACGATGGCGCAGAGGTCTCCTGCCGCCTGGTGCCGCCGCACGGCCTCGCGCCCCGCGTCGGCGATGTGCGGCTCGACGTGGAGCCGGAACCAGTCGTCGCAGCGGGCCGCGAGGACGGTCTCGGGCACGCCCCGGAGCGCGATCAGCGCCCGCTCGACGACCTTCTCGGCGTCGAGGATGCCGAGCGTGTATTGCCCGACCCAGTAGAGGGTCCTCAGGAGATCGCGCGTCGTCGCCTCGCCGATCTGGCGCTGGTACTTCACGTAGAGGCTCGCCGTCTCCTTGCGCAGCAGCGTGCGGTCCATGTCGAACAGCGCCGCGCGCCGGCGCGCCGCGCGGCCGTCCCGCGGCACGGCGCCGTCCTGCAGCGGCGGCGGGCCGGCGCTGCGCGCGGGGCCCGGCGCCGTCTCGTCGAACGAGGTGCTCACGGCGATTGAACGTAGCCGTTGGCGAGGGTGAGGGAGAAGAGATTGCACGCCGCGTGGAACAGCAGCGGCGCCCCGATGCCGCCGGTGCGCGCCCGCAGCCACCCGAAGAGGAGCGCGGGGAAGAACACGGCGAGCCGCGCGGGGTGCAGGATCGTGAGCACGTGGCCGAGCGCGAAGATCGCCGACGAGACGAGCCACGCCGGGCCGAGCGTCGCGCCGAGGACGCGGACGCGCGCCGGGAAGACGCGGTCGAGGGCGCTCTGGAGGTAGCCGCGGAAGAACGCCTCCTCGGGCAGCGCGACCACGAGCAGCTGCGCGGCGATCTCGTCGGCGGACGGCGGGCGCAGCACGAACGGCGAGGTCACGCCCCAGTACATCCGGTAGCCGAGCCAGAACGCCGGGAAGAAGAGCGCGGCGGCCAGGGCGGCCCAGGCGACGGCGTGGAGCGCGGCGCGGGCGAGCCGCTCTGCCGACAGCGGCACGGGCTCGAGGATCCCCCCGAGCGACAGGCCGTGGGCGCGGATCGTCGCCTCGTCGTACCGCAGCACGAGCCAGAACGTCGCCGCGAGGAACGTGAGGCCGACGAGCGTGCCGGCGTAGCTCTTCGGCGCCGCGTAGGACACCGCCGTCACGGCGGCGGTCGTGATGGCCGCGGCGAGGAGCGTGCGCGCGGCGGTCGGCTCGGGAGGCCGTGGGCGCTCGCCGTGGAGCGCGCCCGCGGCGTCCACCTCGGCCGGCGCGCCGGGCGCCTCGGCGCCGGCTCGGGGGTGCACGTCGCGGCTCGGTTCGATGGGCGTCGGCGGTTGCAAGGCGTGTTCGTCGCGGAGGGATGCGCGCGGGGATGGCGGCGCCGCGGGCGTCGCGGCCGCGCGCGCCCAGCGTAACCGCGAGCCCGGCGCTGCGCGACGGCCAGCGCGGCGGGCTCGCGAGCCCGGCGCTGCTCACAGGTCCAGCCATCGCCCGTTTTCTGGCCTTCCCGCCCAGTCACGTTAGAGTGCGGCCGCTGTGGCGTTTTCCCGACTTCGCTGTCTGCTGAAGCCGCTGGCCTGCGCGCTGCTTGCGTCCTCTGTGGCGCTCGGTCCGGCGCCCGCGCTGGCCGCTTCGCCGTTCCTCATGACACCGGCGGCGAGCGTCGCCGAGGCCTCCCCGGCGTACCGCTACGCCAACATGACGGACGACGAGGCGATGGCCGAGCTGGATCGCCGGAAGATCCTGTACCTCAGGGTCGACCGCGCGCCCGGCGTGCGCGCGCCGATCCGGCTCACGGGCCGGCTGAACGGCGTGTACTTCCATTCGGTGCTCCCGCCCGAGCAGCGCGTGGCGAGCATGTTCGAGATCCTGGACGCGCGCCTTGCGCTCGCCCTCGACGATTTCGCGGTCGTGCTCTCGCGGCACGATATCGACGAGGTCGTCCATTACACGATGTATCGACCCAACGTGCCGATGCCGGGCCGCGGGGGGGGCGACGACGAGGCAGCGCACGGGCACGGGCACGGGACCGCGCAGGCAAAGGCCGCGGACAGCGACGTTCGCAAGGAATCGACGAGGTCCGCACCGCCGGTCGAGCTGGGCAAGAAGGGCGCGCTCGACGGGACGTCGAAGGCGCCCGAGGAGCGCCCGCGACGCCTGAAGGAGAAGGGCGCGGCGGAGGGCGGCGCGAAGGAGAAGGGCGCGAAGGAGAAGGGCGCGAAGGAGAAGGGCGCGAAGGAGGGCGGCGCGAAGGAGGGCGGCGCGAAGGAGGGCAGCGCGAAGGAGAAGGGCACGGCGGAGGGCGGCGCGAAGGAGAAGGGCGCGACGGCGGCCGCTCGAAGCGCGGCGTCCAGCGCTCCGGGCAAACCGGAGCGGACGACCGCAGCGCGCAGTGCGCCCGTCAAGGCCGCTGGCAAGACCGGCGCGCGCCGCGCCGCCCATCGCGAGCCCGTGACGTCGACCCGGGCCACGGCGTCTCCGGCCAAGCGCCGCGGCGGCGTCGCGCTGCGCAGCGACGCTGGCCAGAAGCCCCGCGGCGACGTGGCGCCGCGCAGCGACGCTGGCCAGAAGCCCCGCGGCGACGTGGCGCCGCGTAGCGACGCTGGCCAGAAGCCCCGCGGCGCGTGGGCGCCGCCCGGCACGCGTCACCCCGCGGGCCTGGCCATCGACGTAGGCGCGCTCAAGAAGCGCGACGGCACCTGGATCAGCGTCGCTCGCCACTTCCACGGGCGCATCGGGGACAAGACCTGCGGCGAGGGGGCGCCCCAGCCCGAGCTCCCCGAGGCGCGCGAGCTCCGGTCGATCGTGTGCGAGGCGGCGGATCTCGGGATTTTCACGTACGTGCTGACGCCCAATTACAACGCGCCGCACGCCGACCATTACCATATGGAGATCAAGCCGGGCGTCCGGTGGTTTCTCTATCACTGAGCGCGCGCCGCGCCCCTGTACAGCCCTGAACGGGGCGCCGCGCCCCACTGCACATCCGTTGATTGCGCGTTTTTTGATGAGCTGAGCGGTTTCTGCGCGCAACTCCCGCCCCGAGAGCGACGATTCCCTTCCCGAACGAAGGCGCCGGCGCTCCGCCGCGCGCCCTCGCGAGGGAGGTCGACGGACATGGTGCAGAAGAAAGACGGACAGCCGCTCCCGGGGACTTCCTACCGCCTGCTCCGGAGGATCGGGGCAGGCTCGTGCTCCGAGGTCTTCGAGGTGACGGGTCGCCGCGGCCAGCTGCGCGCGCTCAAGCTGCTCCGCGCCATGCACGAGGGGTCGAGCGAGGTCGGCGCGCGCCTCGTCCAGGAGGGGCGCGCGCTCTCGACGCTGAGCCACCCGCACATCGTGAAGGTCGAGGAGGTCGGCGTGACGAGCGACGGCCGTCCCTTCCTCGTCATGCCGCGCCTCTTCGGCGAGACGCTGCGCGAGCGGCTCGACGCGCACGGACCGCTCGCGGCGCCCACCGCCGTGTGCATCGCCATCCAGGTGCTCGGCGGGCTCGCCGCGACCCACCGCGCCGGCATCGTCCACCGCGACATCAAGCCGGCCAACGTCTTCCTCGCGCAGGCGAGCGGCGCCGAGCAGGGCGCGGCCGGCCTGGAGAGCGCGCCCGGCGCGCCCCAGGCCGAGCACGCGGTGCTGATCGACTTCGGCATCGCCAAGGTGAGCTGCGAGGCGCTCGGGCCGTCGACGGGCTCGAACGTCCTCGGCACGCCGCGCTACCTGTCGCCCGAGCAGATCCGGGGCGAGGAGGTCGACGCGCGCACCGACGTCTACGCGGTGGGGCTCCTGCTGTTCGAGGCGATCACCGGGCGAGGGCCGTTTCCGGTGGTCGACTCGATGGCGGTGATGCGGGCGCACCTCGGCACGCCGGCGCCGCGGCTCCGCTCGCTCCTCTGGGTACCTCCGGCGCTCGACCACGCGGTCGCGCGCGCCCTCGAGAAGGACCCGGGGCTCCGCTGGCAAACGGCGGACGCGATGGCCGCCGCGCTCGCGGAGGCGCAGGGAGAAGACGGAGGCAGGGAGACGCCCGCTCACGACGACCCGGGGCGGGCCGCCCCGCCCGGCGGCGCGGGCAGCGCGCGGGCGCAGCTCGCGGACGGAGGGGCGCGATGAACGGCGCGTCCGCTGAGGGCCGCACGCTCCTGTACGCGGGCGGCGCGCTGCTCGCGCCGCAGGCTCCTCGCGCGCGGCCGCTCCACGCGCTGGGCGAGGTGGAGCCGTCCGAACGCGCGCGGCTGCTCCACGCGCTGGGCGAGGTGGAGCCGTCCGAGGAGGCGTGGCCGCTCCGCGCGCTCATCGAGGGCGAATCGCTCCCCGGTACCCCGTACGTCGTGGTGCGCCTGCTCGGTCAGGGCGGCATGGGCGAGGTGTACGAGGTCGAGCACCGTGAGCTCGGCCGCCGGTTCGCGGTGAAGCTGCTGCACCGCATCCACGCTGGCCGAAGCGATCTTTCGGCGCGCATGCGCGCCGAGGCGCGCTCGATCGCCCGCCTGCGCCACCGGAGCCTGCCCGAGGTGTTCGATCTCGGCACCACCGAAGGCGGCCGCCCCTACTTCGCCATGGAGCTGCTCGAGGGGCGCGACCTCAGGACCGAGCTCGCGCGCCTCGGCGTGGTCGCCGTCCCGACCGCGCTCCGCCTGGTCCTGCAGGCCCTCTCCGCGCTGTCGCTCGCCCACGCGGCCGGCATCGTCCACCGCGACCTCAAGCTGGAGAACCTGTTTCTGTGCGACGACGGCACGCTCAAGGTCCTCGACTTCGGCATCGCCAAGCTCCTCCACGCCGGCGCCTCGCTGACCGCCCCGGACGCGGTCATCGGCACGCCGAGGATGATGGCGCCCGAGCAATGCGCCGCCCGGCCGATCGATCCGCGCGCGGACATCTACGCGATGGGCCTCGTCCTTTACGAGCTCGTCGCCGGCCGAGGCCCGTTCGACGAGCTGCGCGGCCGGCGCGATGAGCTCCGCTTCGCTCACTGCGAGCGGGAGCCGCCCCCGCCGTCGCGCTTCGCGCCGCAGCCCATCCCGGCCGCCCTCGATACGCTGATCCTTCGCGCCATCGCGAAGGCGCCCGAGCATCGCTTCCAGACGGCCGCCGACATGGAGGCCGCTGCGCGCCGCCTGCACGACGGAGCGCCGTCGTGCGCGGCGCTCGCGGCCAGCGCGACGGAGCTCACCCCGACCGCCTTCGACGCCGTCGCGGCCGGCGCGGGCGCCCGCGCCGTCGCGCCCGCCGCCGCGCAGCGCACGACGGCGCTCGCCTCGCCGGGCCGCCGCAGCGCCGGAGCCGCGCTCCTCCCCCGCCGCCTGCGGACGCGCTCGAAGCCGCGCGCATGGCCCGCGCAGCACGTCGCCCGCGCCGCGTCGCGCGCCGCCGCCCTCGGCGTCTGCGCGCTCGCCCTCGCGTCCGCCGCGCTCGGGCTCACGCTCGCGCAGCGCTGGATCGTGGCGGGCGATCACCCCGCGCCTTCGCCGCGGTCCGCGCAGGCCGCGGCGCAGGCGCGCTCGGCTGTAAGGTAGCCTCGTCGAGCCCGTTCTCCTGTCGACGCCGCAATGCGGAGTGGAGGGACCATGAACCGGACGCGACGAATCGGGCTGGCTTGTTTGGCGATCTCGCTCCTCGCGGGCGCCGCCTCGTGCGGCGGCAGCACCGCGACGCGGCCGGCGGACTCCGCGCCGAAGGGCGCAGGCGCGACCGCCAGCGCGCCCGGGTTCGCCGCCTCCGGCGCACCCGGGCTCTCGGACGGCGCCGCCTCCGATCCGGGCGCGCCGGCCCCGCCGCCGCGCGAGGCCTCGCCCATGGCGCCCTCCGCCGAGGTCGAGCGCCCCTCGTCCACGCGCGACGAAGGCCGCGCCGAGGGGGCGGCGCGCAAGGCGCCGAGCCGCCAGGTCGCCCCGGAGCCGATCGACCGCCCGGGCCTCGGCACCGAGTGGGGCGAGACGCGCGTGTCCCGCATCTCGACCGCGCCGTTCGTCCGCGCCGACGCCGCGCGGCCGTTCGTTGTCGCGAGCCTGTTCTACAACGACGCCGAGGGGGCCCGCGCCATGGCGAGCGCGTCCGGCTTCCGCCGCACGTCGCCGCAGGCCTTCACGCTCGCCGGCGGCGCCGTCGCGATCGGGCTGCGCGGCGAGGGCGGCGGCTTCCTGAGCGGCTTCGTCGCCGGCGAGACGAGCCACGTCGTCGGCGAGGCCGGCCAGCGCTACAGCATCGTGCTGCGCAACCTCACGCCGAACCGGGTCGAGTGCGTCGTATCGGTCGACGGCCTCGACGTCATGGACGGCCAGCCCGCGGCGTTCGGCAAGCGCGGTTACCTGGTCGATCCCCACGGCGAGCTCGAGATCGACGGTTTCCGTCAGAGCCTGGACACGGTCGCGGCGTTCCGCTTCGGCTCGGTCCGCGGCTCCTATGCGAACCAGAAGCACGGCGACACGAGGAACGTCGGCGTGATCGGCGTGGCCCTCTTCCACGAGCGCGGCACGGCGCCCTGGACGCTCGATGACGTCCGGCGCCGCCGGGAGGCGAACCCGTTCCCGGGGCAGTTCGCCACGCCGCCTGGACATTGAGCCTTTCCAGCCGCATTCCGCGCCTGCGCTGCGCTCCGGTAAAATCAAGCTCCCGCTCCGGCGCCCTCCGGGCTAGTCCACGGCACGGTGTCGAGCTTATTGAACCCGTCTCAACGTGCGGCCGTCGAGCACGAGCTCGGGCCAATGCTGGTGCTCGCCGGCGCCGGATCCGGCAAGACGCGGGTCGTGACCACGCGGATCGCCCGCCTGCTCGATCGCGGCGTCTCGGCGCGCTCCATCCTGGCGATGACCTTCACCAACAAGGCCGCCGCCGAGATGCACGAGCGCGTCGGCAAGCTCGTCGGCTCGAAGGTCGCGCGCGAGCTCAAGGTCTGCACCTTCCACCGCTTCGGCCTCGACGTGCTCGGCGCGGAGACCCGCGCCCTCGGCCTGCGAGGCGGCTCCTTCGCCATCTTCGACCAGTCCGACGCGCTGGGGGTCATCCGCGAGATCCTCCGCGAGCTCCGCGCCGGCAAGAGCTACGACGTCGGCGCGATCCTCTCTCGCATCTCGAACGCCAAGAACGCGTTCCTCGACGCCGAGACGTGGGCCGAGGCGCAGCGGCAGGGCAAGGGCATCGACGATTACGACGAGATCTCGATGCTCGTGTACCCGCGCTACATCGCGGCGCTGCGCTCGTTCCAGGCCTTCGACTTCGACGACCTCATCTGCGAGGTGGTCCGCCTCTGGCAGGCGCGCGCCGACGTCCTCGAGCGCTGGCGGATGCGCTACCGCTTCGTGATCGTCGACGAGTACCAGGACACGAACCGCGCCCAGCTCGAGCTGCTGCGCCTGCTCTGCGGAGAGCACCGCAACGTGTGCGTCGTCGGCGACGACGACCAGTCGATCTACGCCTGGCGCGGCGCCGACGTGCGCAACATCCTCGATTTCGAGGAGCATTTCTCGGGCGCGAAGGTCGTCAAGCTCGAGCACAACTACCGCTCGCGCAAGCCCATCCTCGACGTCGCCAACGCGGTGCTCGCCAAGTCCGGCGCCCGGCGGCACAAGAAGTCGCTCATCGCCACCCGCGAGGAGGGCGACACGGTGCGGTCCATCATCTGCGCCGACCCCGACGTCGAGGCGAGCTTCGTGGCCACGGAGGCGCAGCGCCTCCTGGAGCGCGAGGCCGCGCGGCCGAAGGACATCGCCGTGCTCTACCGCTCGAACCTCCAGGCGGCCGCGATCGAGTCGGCCCTCAAGGAGCGGCAGATCCCGATCCGGATGATCGGCGGCCAGCAGTTCTTCGAGCGCAAGGAGGTCAAGGACCTCATCGCTTACCTGCGCGTCGCGCTGAACCCGAACGACGAGATGTCGCTGCGGCGCATCCTGAACTACCCGGCGCGCGGCGTCGGCGACGCCGCGGTCGCCAAGCTCGGCGCCTACGCGACGGCGCACGACACCTCGCTCTGGACGGCGGTGTCGCGGCCGCACGCCATCCACGAGCTGAGCTCCGCCGCGATCGAGGGGTGCCGCCAGCTGCTCCGGATCATCGAGGCCTCGCGCGCGCGGCTCGAGCGCGGCGAGCCCTCCGCGGCGGTCGCCCGCGCGCTCCTCGACGACGCCGGCTTCAAGGAGGACATCATGACCGGCTCCTCCACGAACAACGCCGCCGCGCGCCGCTGGGGCAACCTCGAGGGCCTGCTCAACGTCTTCGGGCGCCGCGACGAGAAGGGGAAGGGGGACCGCGCGAGCTTCGCCGAGTTCCTGCGGCTGCTCGCCCTGCGGCAGGACTCCGAGGAGGACGAGGCCACCGATCGCGTGACGCTCACCACGATGCACGGCGCGAAGGGCCTGGAGTTCCCTTACGTCTTCGTGATCGGCCTGGAGGAGGGGCTGATGCCCCACCAGCGCAGCCTCGACGAGCGCGCCACGGACGCCGCCCCGATCAGCGCCGAGGGCGGAGAGGCGGGCGGGCACAGCATCGAGGAGGAGCGCCGGCTCTTCTACGTCGCGGTCACGCGGGCCCGCGATCGGCTCTACCTCATGCGGGCCAAGCACCGCGGGTCGCGCGGCAAGATGGTGCCGAGGACGCCGAGCAGGTTCATGCTCGACATCCCCCCCGAGCTCCTGGACGAGCGCGAGGAGCTCGCGCCCGTCGCTCCGGCGATGGAGAAGGTCAAGGCGGGGGCTGCCGGCGTGCTGGCCGCGCTGTCGATAAACCCGTTCGCCGGGGATCCCCCCGTCGTCCCCCGCCGCCGCATCTGAGCGGGCGCCGGGGACGGCGGGGGGCGGGGGATCAGATGGCGGAGCCCTCGGAGGCGGCAGCGAAGCCGGCGCGGGTGATCTCCTGCACGCCCTTGCGCGTGACGAAGTCGCGGAAGCTCTCGCCCTCGGCGCGGCCGGCCATGTAGTGCCGCGCGATGGCGGCGATCACCTTGGGCGTCTCCTCCTCGGGGATGCGGCCGTCGAGGCGCTCGCCGATGCGCGCGCTCGGGCCGCAGCAGCCGCCCACGCGGAGCGAGTAGTGCGGGCGCTCGACCCCGTCCTTGCCCTTCACCATCAGGCCCGTCATCCCGATGTCGGCGACGTGGTGCTGACCGCACGAGTTCGGGCACCCCGAGATCTTGATGTCGAACTCGCCGAGGGCGCTCACGAAATCGTCGGCCTCCTGGCGGCTGCCGTTCGGCACCAGGTGCTCCCGGATGCGCGCCCCGACCTGCATGCTCTTCGTGATCGCGAGCGTGCAGTAGTCGCCGCCGGGGCAGGCCACCACGTCGGTGATGTGCCCGGCGTCCGCCTCGGCGAGGCCGAGCTGCGAGAGCTCGCGGTGCAGGTTGAGCAGCTGCCCCTCCGGCACCCAGCGCAGCACGAAGTTCTGGGTGTTCGTCGCCCGCACCTCGCCGTTGGCGTAGCGCCGGGAGAGGTCGGCCAGGCTCTTCAGCTGCTCGCTCGTGATGTCGCCGAGCGGCAGCTTGACCGTCGCCACCCGGTAGCCGGGCTGCGTCTGCGCGATCGTGTTGGTCCGCTTCCAGCGCGCATAGGCGCCGTCGCCCAGCGTCTCTCGCGACGGCGTGAGCGGGGGCGGGTCGCTCTCCCGGTACTCGGACACGTACCGCGCCACCTCGGCCGCGAGCGCCTCGCCCCGCGCCGCCTTGATGCGATCGAACTCCTCGTCGAGCCGGCGCAGGAACTCGGCCTCGCCGAGCTTGCGGATCAGGAACTTGAGCCGCGCCTTCTTCCGGTTCTTCCGCTCGCCGTCCCGGTGGAACACGCTCACCACCGCCTCGCACACCAGCAGCACGTCCGAGACCGGGATGAACTCCCGCCAGAGATGGGCGATCTCGGGCGTCGAGCCGAGCCCGCCCGCCACGTAGACGGTGAAGCCCTGGCCGAGATCGCCGACCTTGGCCAGCAGGCCGACGTCGTTGATCATGAGCTGCGCGTGATCGCGCGCGCTGCCCGACAGGCTCACCTTGAACTTCCGGGGCAGGCGCCGGTTGTGCTCGTGGAAGAGGAAGTGCTCCGTGACCGCGTGCGCGTACGGCGTCACGTCGAACACCTCGTCCTCGACGACCCCCGCGAGGTGCGACGCGGTGACGTTGCGGAGGGTGTCGGCGCACGCGCCGACCGTGGTCACACCTGCGCGCGCCAGCGCGTGCTGCAGGTCGATGGTCTCCTCGATCTCCAGGTAGTGGAGCTGGATGTCCTGGCGTGTTGTGACGTGCGCTAGCCCGCGACCCCACCGCTCGGTCACTTCGGCGAGCGCTTCGAGCTGCGCTGCCGTCAGCTGCCCGCCCGGGATCTTGATGCGCTGCATGTGCTTAACGTGCGCGAGCTGCGCGTAGACCCCCATGGCCAGCCGAAGCGGGCGGAACTGGTCAGGGGTCAGCTCACCACGTTTGAATTTGGCGACGTTCTCGGCGTGTTCGTCGATGGCCGCCGCAAGGCGCTCGACTGGTTGCAACATGACCGATGGTATTCCCTATATTTCCGACGCGTCAAGTGCGACAATTATCAAAGCCGGTGCAAGGGAAGCACCGGGCCCCTTCCTGCCTCCCATGAAGACCGATCTGCCGACCTCGACCGATGCTGTGCACGCGGGTGTGCTCCGCGAGCGTCCGTCCCACACCCTCGCGCCCGCGATCGCGCAGACGGCGACGTACACGTTTGCGAACACAGCGGATCTCGAGCGCTACTTCGCCGGGGGCGACGTGGACCCGGAGCGGCAGGAGTACGGCCGCTACGGAAACCCCACCGTGCGCGAGGTCGAGCAGCGGATCGCGGCGCTCGATCGCGCCGAGGACGCGCTGCTCTTCGCGAGCGGGATGGCGGCGGTGACGACCACGGCGTTCGCCCTGCTCAAGGCGGGCGATCACGTCATCCTGTTCCGCGACGTGTACCGCCGCACGCGGCAGTTCGTGATCCACGTGCTCTCGCGGCTCGGCGTCGAGCACACGCTGATCGACCCGGGCGCGTTCGACCAGCTCGAGGCGGCCTTCAGGCCGCGCACCCGCTTCGCGCTGAGCGAGTCGCCGACGAACCCGTACCTGCACTGCATCGACCTCTCCCGCTTCGCCGAGATCTGCAAGAAGGCGCGCGTCAAGACGATCGTCGACGCGACGTTCGCGACCCCGTACAACTCCGACCCGATCGGGCGCGGCATCGACCTCGTCGTCCACAGCGCCAGCAAGTACCTGTCCGGCCACAACGACGTCCTCGGCGGCGCGGTGTCCGGGTCGAACGCGCTGATCTCGCTGGTCCGCGACATGCGCAGCGTCCTCGGCGGCATCATGGACCCCCACGCCGCGGCGCTGGTCGGCCGCGGGATGAAGACGCTCGCGCTCCGCGTCGAGCGGCAGAACGCGACGGGGCTCGCGGTGGCGCGCGCGCTCGAGGCGCACCCCGCCGTGGAGCGGGTGTTCTACCCGGGGCTCCCGTCGCACCCGGATCACAAGGTCGCGGCCGAGCAGATGCGCGGCTTCGGCGGCGTCGTGAGCTTCATCGTGCGCGGCGGGCGCGAGGCGGCCGCGCGCGTCGTCGACGGCACGCGCATCGCCGCGATCGCCCCGAGCTTCGGCGGCGTGGAGACGCTCATCGAGCAGCCGTGCATCATGAGCTTCCACGAGCTGAGCGACGAGCAGCTCGCCGCGATCGGCATCTCCCCCGCGCTGATCCGCCTGTCGGTCGGCGTCGAGGAGGCGGAGGACGTCGTGAAGGACGTCCTCGGCGCGCTCGACGCGCTCGGCAAGGCCTAGCTCCCGAGCTTCCGCAGCTTCCGCTGCAGCGTCCGCCGGTCGATCCCGAGCAGCTTCGCCGCGGTGGCCACCACGCCGCCCGACTCCCGGAGCGCGGCGCGGATCGCCTCGCGCTCCAGGTCGTCCAGCTTCAGGCTCCCGGGCGGAGGCGTCGGCGCCGCCGAGGACGGCGGGGGCCGCTGGCGGTCGCGCAGGCTCGCGGCCTCGCGCAGGTTCGCGGCCTCGCGCAGGAGCTTGTCCGCGTCGACGGGCTTGCTGAGCAGCGTGTCCGCGCCCTCGCGCATCGCCGCCACCGCGAGCGGGATGTCCCCGAACCCGGTCAGCATCACGATCGCCGCGTCGGGCTGCAGCTTGCGGTACTTGGCGAGCGCGCTGAGCCCGTCGCCGCGCGGCATGCGGTAGTCGATGACCACGAGGTCCACCGGCTCGTACTCGAGCGCCACGAGCCCCTCGTCGATCGTCGCCGCGGTCCTCGCCACGACGCCGCGGCGCCGCAGCGCTCCCTGCAGGGTCGTGCGGAACGCGTCGTCGTCGTCCACGAGCAGCGCAGTCTCGATCCGTCGCGCCATCTTCACCTCAGGCCGCCCCGGCGCGCTTCAGCGCGGGGGAGAGATCTGCGTCCATCGGGCCCGGGGTCCCGTCGAGGCGGAGGCGCAAGGTCGCCTTCGCCCCGCCGGTCTCGACGCTCTCCATGCGCAGCACAGCGTTCATGCGCGAGGCCATCATCGAGCTGATGTAGAGCCCGAGCCCCATCCCGCCCTGGGACATCTTCGTCGTCTGGAAGGGCTCCCCGAGCCGCCCGGCGATCTCGGGGCTCAGCCCCGGCCCGGTGTCGGAGACCGCGATCTCGCAGACGTCGCCGCGCTCGACGACGCTCAGCTCGATCCGCTGCTCGGCCCCGTCGGCCGTCGCCTCGGCGGCGTTGGTGAGCAGGTTGACGAGCACCTGGCGGAGCGCCGGCTTGAGCACGTTCGCCTGGACCAGCCGCGGCGTGTCGAACGCGAGCTCGCCCCGGTAGCCGAGCCGCGCGAGCTCGGCCTTCGCCAGGTCGCGCACGAAGCGGGTGAGCTCCAGCGGCTCGAGCCGCTGGTCGAGCCGGATCTGGCCGCGCATCAGGCTGATGATGTCGCTCGCGCGCCTGGCCTCGCCGGCCACCGTCTCGGCCATGCGCGCCGCGTCCTCGGAGCCCGTCTCGCGCGCCACGTCGACGAGGTCCTTGCTCGCGAGGAGGATCGTCGCGAGCGGCGTGCTGAGCTCGTGCGACATGCCGCCGACCATGCGCCCGAGCATCGCCAGCCGCTCGTTGCGCTGGCTCTGCTGCCGGAGCTCCTCGAGCCTGTGCGCGTAGACGACGACGAAGAAGCCGAGGAACACCGTCAGCGACGTGAGCGAGACGAGGTCGCCGAGCTGCCGGATGCGGTCGCCGCCGAGCGGCGCGGAGTCGAGCGGCAGCGGCGCCGCGTGGGTCAGCACGGCGATCGCGGTCAGGGTCAAGAGGCCCAGGAGCACGGTCGTGCGCCGCGGGCAGAGCAGGCCGGAGAGGGCGATGTGGAAGGCGAGGAAGACGGCGAACGGGTTCTCCAGCCCGCCCGAGAACCAGAGCATCCAGGCGTTCGCGACGACGTCGCCCACGAGCTGGGCGCGCGCGAGCTCCTGCGCGGGCGCGGGCTCGCGCGTCGAGGCCTCGGCCGCGTCCAGCCGGCGCGCGCGCCGGACCCGGAAGGTCCAGGCGAGGTTCGCCACGGTGATGGCCGCGACGCCGAGGATCAGCGGCCCGAGCCTGAGGTCGGGCACGAGCTTCCTGCTCGCGACCGTCGTGGCGATCATCCCCGCGATCGCCACCCAGCGCAGCTGGATCAGCCACCGATCGGCGGTGTCCCACGACGGGGGCTTCGGCCCGGACAGCAGCACCGCGAGCCGCCGCCGCGCCGCCGGCGGCGCGGCGCTCTTGGCGGGGTCGGGACCTGCGTCAAACGACCATGGTTGGAAGGAGGGTTGCATCCGCGCGCGGACAGGGGGGCTTTCCAGGGTGCGGTCGAGGTGCCCGGCGTTCAGCCCGGAGCCACCTTTCGACGTTGCCCTGCATCCGCCCCCTTGTACCGCGCACGAAAGCCGCGAGCACGCGCGAGGTGCGTCCGTGCCCACTCCCGGGGGGTTGGCACGGAAAACTCCCGTGATTCCCGCGACTTTTGATTGTGATCTTGCTTACATTCGACGCGTGCCGCGGGGCGCTCGGCCCCGCAGCCGGTCACTCGGTCCCCTGATGGACCTGCTTGGGCGGCGGGGCGACCTTGTGCGGTCGCTTCACGTTCCAGTTGTCGACGGCGCGCTTTCCGTCGAACGGCGCCTTGATGTCCGCCGGCCGCTCGGCCTCGATCCGCTCGGCTCGCCCGCGGTTGTTCGTGTCGAACATGGTGAAGCCGATGAAGATCGCCAGGAAGATGAGCGACGAGGCGAAGATCAGGGCGTGGAACTTATGGTCCCACTTCAGGTGCATGAAGATGAGCGCCACGACGCCCGCCTTCACCGTCGCGATGAGGACCGCGATGGCCAGGTTGGCCGCGCCGAGGTCGACGTAGCTCGCCCCCACGGTCACGACCGTGAGCACGAGCAGCGCGAGCCACGTGACGATGTAGACCTTGAGCGGCAGGACGTGGGGCACGTGGTCTGCGCCGTGCCCGTGGCCATGGCCGTGCTCGTTTCCGTGCGCGCCGGCTGCTTCTGCGTGTGTCGACATGCTGTCCTCTAGACCTCAGCCCACCAGGTAGAGGAGGGGGAAGAGATAGATCCAGATGAGGTCGACGAGGTGCCAGTACAGCCCCACCCCTTCGACCGGCGAGTAGTAACGGCTCGAGAACTCACCCCGCGTGTTGCGGATGAGGATCCACGTGATGAGCCCCATCCCGATGATGACGTGCACGCCGTGAATGCCGGTCATCATGAAGTAGATCGCGAAGAAGATCCCCGCGTGGGCCGTGGTGAAGCCCTCGGCGGTGAAGTACTTCCCGGGCAGGAGGCCGTCGTGGAACTTGTGCTGGTACTCGAAGTACTTGATGACGAGGAACGCGGCCGCGCAGAGCAGGGTCACCACCAGCAGCCGGGTGGTGGTCTTCTGGTCGCTCTTCTGCGCTGACCGGACGGCGAGCGCCATCGTCAGGCTGGAACAGATGAGCACGAGCGTGTTGATGCCGCCCATCACCCTGTCGAGGTGGTGGTGGGCTTCGACGAAGGAGTCGAAGAACCAGGTCCGGAAGACGGCGAACGCGCAGAACAGCCCGCCGAAGAGGAGCACCTCGGTGACCAGGAAGAGCCAGATGCCCATCCTGCCGGCGTCGAACTGCGTGTCCGCGGAGTCGAAATGATGGGCGACGTGGAAATTCGGGGACAGGACCGCCCCTGCCTTGTTCGGCCGATCGGCGGCCTCGGCGTGCGCGCTCATGAGTTCTCCGTGTTGAAGTCGTATGCGCCCTTGGTCACGATCGGGGTGCGGACGAAGTTCTCGGTGATGGGCGGGGAGGCGGTTGTCCACTCGAGGCTGAGCCCGCCCCAGGGGTTCACCGGCGCCGGGGCGCCGGACCGGAGCGAGCGGATGAAGCAGACGAGCATCACGGAGACGCCGGCGCCCAGGATCCACGAGCCCACGGTCGAGAAGGCGTGCAGCGGCTGGAACTGGTCCAGGTAGTTGTAGTAGCGCCGCGGCATCCCGCGGCTGCCCAGGACGAACTGCGAGAAGAACGTGACGTTGAACCCGATGAAGACGAGCACGCAGGCGATGGCGGCGAGCCTCTCGGAGTACATCTTCCCGGTGATCTTGGGCCACCAGTGGTGGAGCCCGCCGAAGAAGGCGATGACGGTGCCGCCCACCATCACGTAGTGGAAGTGCGCGACAACGAAGTACGTATCGTGGAGGTGCAGGTCCACGCTGAGCATCCCGAGGAAGACGCCGGTGAGGCCGCCGATCGAGAAGAGGATGAGGAACGACAGCGCGTACAGCATCGGCGCCTTGAAGCTGATCGAGCCGCGCCACAGCGTGGCGGTCCAGTTGAAGACCTTGACCCCGCTGGGGATGGCGACGAGGAAGGTCAGGAACGAGAAGATGATCGCCGCGAACTCGCTCTGGCCCGAGGTGAACATGTGGTGGCCCCACACGAGGAAGCCGACCAGGGCGATGGCGACGCTGGAGAAGGCGATCGCCTTGTAGCCGAAGACCCTGCGCCGCGCGTGGACGGCGATGAGCTCGCTGATGATGCCCATGCCCGGCAGGATCATGATGTAAACGGCCGGGTGGCTGTAGAACCAGAAGAAGTGCTGGTAGAGCACCGGGTCGCCGCCGAGCGCCGGGTCGAAGATGCCGATGTTGAACGCGCGCTCGGCGATGAGCAGGAGGAGCGTGATGCCGAGGACGGGGGTCGCGAGGATCTGGACGATGCTCGTCGCGTAGAGCGACCAGAGCATGAGCGGCATCTTGTACCAGCCCATCCCGGGCGCCCGGAGCTTGTGCATCGTGACGATGAAGTTCAGCCCCGTGAGCACGCTGGAGAAGCCGAGGATGAAGACGCCGAACGTGACGCTCAGGACCGAGGTCGTCGTCACCGTGCTCGAGTACGGGACGTAGAACGTCCAGCCGGTGTCGATGCCGCCCGTGACGAGCGACGACAGCGTGAAGAGGGCGCCGATCCAGTAGAGGTACAGGCTGAGGAGGTTCAGCTTGGGGAAGGCGACGTCCTTCGCGCCGATCATGATCGGCAGGAGGAAGTTGCCGAGCGCGCCGGGGATGCTCGGGATGATGAACAGGAACGTCATCACCGCGCCGTGGAGCGTGAACATCTGGTTATAGGCGTTCGCGCTGATGATCGTCGCCTTCGGCGTCAGGAGCTCGAGCCGCAGGATGAGCGCGAAGACGCCGCCCATGAGGAACGCGATGAAGGTGCTGGCGAGGTACATCAGGCCGATCCGCTTGTGATCGACCGTGGTGAGCCACGACATGATCCCGCTCTTGGCCCGGATGTAGTCCACTCCGTGGCCGGCGTCGGGCGCCGTATTGACATCAAGGGTTGTTACGGTCTGCGACATGGCTGCTTCTCCCCGGCGCTCACTTCACCGTCTTCAGGTAAGTGATGAGCGCATCCACTTCTCTGTCCTTGAGGAGCCCCTTGAACGATGGCATCACCGGCGGGTAGCCGCGCACGACCTGGCCGGCCGGGTTGAAGACGCTCTCGCGGAAATAGTTCTCGTCCGCGATGACCTTGGAGCCGTCCGCGAGCTCCTCCTCGCGGCCGAACAGTCCCTTGAGCGATGGGCCCTGGAGACGCGTGCCGTCGAGCGAGTGGCAGGTCGCGCAGCTCCGCTTGACGAAGAGCGCCTTGCCGAGCTCCTCGGGCGGGAGGTCGCTGTTGTTGTTGCCCTCGAGCCACTTCTCGAACTCCGACGGCTCCAGCACCTTGACCGTCGCCATCATGTCGGAGTGGCCGGAGCCGCAGTACTCGGTGCACAGGATCACCGTCTCGCGCGTCTCCGTCGCCTCGAACCACACCGACGTGTACGAGCCCGGGACCATGTCCTGCTTCACGCGGAACTCCGGGATGTAGAGGCTGTGGAGGATGTCCTTCGAGCTCAGGATCAACCGCACCGGGCGACCCCGCGGCACGGCGAGCTCGTTCACGGTCGTCGTCCCGTCGGGGTAGGTGAATGTCCACAGGTACATCTCGCCCGTGACGTTGATCTCGTAGGACTCGGACGGGGCGACGGAGGCGTGCACGTAGCCGCGCATGCCCACGAAGAAGAGGCCGATGAGGATGCCGAGCGGGATCAGCGTCCACACGACCTCGACGACCGTGCTGTGGTCGACGGGGCTCGTCTTGTCGTGCTCGCCGCGCCGCCGGTACCTGACGGCGAACATCACGACCGCCCCGAGGACCAGGAAGAAGAAGAAGACGGAGACCCAGTAGGCCGCGTCCCAGCCGGCGTCGATGTGCTCAGCGAGCGTCGAGCCCTGGCGGGGCAGCCAGAATGAGCCGAGTTCGATCGGGTTATTCATCACCATAGTTGTGGCTCCGCCACCTTGTGTCTTAGGAAGCCTCGTTTACGCGCGCTCTGCGGGTGCGTTCAGTCCGCCAGAAGCGTATGAGCCAGAGCCCGATCAGCACGACGGTGACGGCGCCTGACGCCTTCATCAGCCGCTTCGTCGCCAGGACGTACCCCCGGGCGTTGGGATCGTAATGGAAACAGAACAGCAGCACCCGATCCCAGGCGCTCCCGACCAGCCCGCTGCCCGCTTCGCGCAGCGCGAGGCCGAAGTTCTTCTGCGGGAAGGAGATGCCGTACAGGGTGCGCGATAGGCGTCCGTCCGGCGTGAAGACGAACGCGCCCGCAGCGTGCGCGTACTGCTTCGTCGTCTCGTCCCATCGGTAGCCGAAGCCCACGGTGTTGGCGAGCGTGCGCACCGAGGCCTCGTCCCCGACGAGGAACTCGAAGCCGTCGCCGAGGATCGGCCTGCCGTAAGCCTCGATATAGTTCGCCCGCTTCTTGCGCGCTGCATCGGGTGTATCGCGGGGATCGAAGCTCACGACGAGGGTGCGGTACTCCTTGCCCGCGCTCCAGTCGCTCTCCTTCATGGCCTGGAGCACGCCGTTGAGGACCAGCGAGCACAGCATCGGGCACTCGAAGTAACCGAGCACCAGGACGAGGGGCTTGTCGCCCGTCGCGTACCGGCCGAGCTCGACCTCTTGCCCCGACTGATCGCGGAGCCGGAGCTCGCGCGGAAGCATGGCTCCCGGCCGCTCTTCGATGTCGACGCCGACGAGCTCAGTTGGAATGGTTGTGTCCGCCGCCCGCGCGCTCCGCGCCGGGGTGACCGTGGCCACCACCAGCGCGAGCACAGCGAGCAAGGCGTACAGCGGGCGAGACATCACTGCACCGGAGTGGACGGCGCCGGGCTGGTGGCGGGCTTGGGCGCCGCGCCTCCAGATTGCGCGGGCTGGGCGGGCTTGACTGCGTCGGCAGGCTTTGCCGCGTCGGCGGGCTTTGCCGCGTCGGCGGGCTTGACCGCGTCCTTGTCGCCCGGCTTCGTTGCGTCCTTGGGCGGCTGGCCGCCCTCGGCGCTCGGGAGCGAGGCCTCGCCTGGCTTCGTGTTGCTCTCCTCGGGCTGCGCTGCCTGCTCGGGCGTGGTCGCAGCGGGAACGGCCGCGCTCCCCACGCGCTTCTCCTGGTAGTCCTTCAGGGTGAGCGCGACGGCCTGATCGATCGGGATGCGGACGACGCCGTCCTTCTCGTTCGCCCACTGGTAGTGGCCGAGGCGCTCCTGCTCCATGGCCCGCAGGCCGCGGAGCGCGCTGCTCGGCGGCTCGAGCACCTTGCTCGAGATCTCCCGCTCCATCGTCGACTTGAAGATCTCGTTCACGAAGAGCACGGTCGCCACGAGGGACGCCAGCGTGGCGATCACGATCACGAAGATGAGCGAGTTGTTCGGCCGATCCGCCTCGGCGTGCTCGGTCTCGGCGTGCTCGGTCGCGGTGTTGTCAGTCGCTTCGCTCATGGCCGGCTCCTTACGGGTTGTCGATCCGAGCCGCTTCGGCAAGGTGAGGGTCATTCAGAGGATACAGCGGGCTCTTGGCCGCTTGAAGCGAGAGCACCCAGGCTCCCACGCCCAGCGGGCCGAGCAAGCCGGCGAGGTCGATCCAGCTCAGGTGCGCGCCATGGTGATCCACGTTCGGCATGACCAGCCAGTAGAGGTCGACGTAGTGCATCACGAGGAGGAGCACCGACGCCGCCCCGAGGACCAGCGGGCTCCGCTTGGCGTGCCGCGACAGGAGGACGAGGAACGGCACGACGAAGTGCCCGAACAGCAGGACCAGGCTCACGACCTTCCACGAACCCTCCCAGCGGTGATGATAGAAGATCGTCTCTTCCGGGATGTTGGCGTACCAGATGAGCAGGAACTGCGAGAACGCGATGTAGGCCCAGAAGATCGTGAAGCCGAAGAGGAGCTTGCCAATGTCGTGCTGGCGCTCGACGTTGCTCACCTTGCGCAAGAGCCCCGCCTTGTGGAGCGCGATCGTGATCAACGCGAGCGCCGAGAGGGAGCTCGTGGCCGCGCCGGCGAACACGTAGACGCCGAAGATCGTCGAGTACCAGTGCGGGTCGATGCTCATCAGCCAGTCGAACGAGGCGAACGAGATCGTCAGGGCAAAGACGATGACGGCCGGCGCGCTGGAGGCCCGCAACCTCGCCGTGGGCCGGAAATCGGCGCTCTCGTCCTGCGCGCGGGAGGTCTTGATGAACCACAGCGACAGGCCCGCCCACGCCGCGAGGAACACCCCGGCGCGGATGTAGAAGAAGGTCGGGTTCAGGTACGGCGCCTTCTGCTGGAGCAGGTGGTCGTTCGCGGCCTGGGGGCCCATCCAGTGATGGTAGATGTCGTGGGCGAGCACCGCGACCGGGAGGAACAGCACGGCGCACGCGGGCAGGACGCCGCTCATCCACTCCATGTGACGGCGCGCGGCCGCCGACCAGCGCGCGCGCGTCAGGTGCTGGATGATCACGAAGAACAGGGCGCCGAGCCCGATCGTCACGACCCAGGTGAAGCCGGTGAGGTACGAGAACGCGAAACGCTTCGTGTCGACGACCGCCGCCAGCGCCGAGAGCGCCACGCCGGCGATGGCGAGCACCATGCTCCTCGAGACGAGCCGCTTCGCGACCGCCCGATCGAGGACCTTCGTGTCCTCGGCCAGAGCACTTCCGTGAGACTTCATGGAGTTCCGCTCTCCTTCGCGATGTTGCCCCGCTGGGCCTCCGGGACGTCGTCGATGCGCCCGTGCTGGCTGCGCTGCAGCACGCGCACCCAGGTGACGATCGCCCACCGGTCCCGGGCCGGGATCTGCTTCCGATAAGACGGCATGTTCCGGACGCCGTTCGAGATGACGTGGAAGATCTCGCCGTCGGGCAGGCCGCGCGCCCGCTCGGACGCGAGGTCGATGGGCGGCGGGTACCCGCGCTTCACCACCATGCCCTGCCCGCTGCCGGCCTGGTCATGGCAGGGCGCGCAGTAGATGTTGAACCGATCCTGGCCGCGCCGGACCACCGTCTCGTCGACGGTGACAGGCGCCATCGCCAGGAACGTCTCGCCGTCCTTGCCGGTGCGGTAGGCGTCGCTCTCGTCGAGCGCCCCCTGGTGCACGGTGCCCTGCACGAGGGGCCGCATCGACCGGCCGTCGGGGAACAGGCGGTTGCCCTCCTCGGGCTGGAACTTGGGCTGCCAGTCCATGTCCCCGAAGACGTGGATCGGCGGGTCGCTGCTCGCCTGTCCGCGACAGCCTGCCAGGACGACGAGGAGGGGAATACACCAGCGTTTCACGAGGAGACCTCCCTGATGCCCTGCGCGCCTACGCGCTGGAGGAGGCTGCGCGTCTCCGAGGCATCGAACTTCGGGTCGCTCACCTCGACGCTGATGAAGAAGGCGTCGTCGGTCGCGCGCGGAAATGAGGGGTGCGTCATGGTGGGGTGGAAGAAGGACGGCAGGCGCCCGAGCGCGAAGAGCCCGAAGAAGCACGTGAGCGCCGCGACGAGGACCGTGAGCTCGAAGAAGATCGGGATGAAGGCCTGGTACGAGAAGGCCGGCTTGCCGCTGATGATGAGCGGGTAGTCGTAGAACTGCGTGTACCAGGCGAGCAGGATGCCGCCGCTGAGCCCCGCCGCCCCGCCGCCGAGCACGAGCCACGGCAGCGGCGACGCCTTGAGCCCCATCGCCCTCTCCAGCCCGTGCACGGGGAACGGCGTGTGCGCATCGAAGCGGCTGTACCCGGCGTCCCGGAGCGCCTCGCACGCGTGATAGATCTCCTTCGGGGTCGTGAAGTAGCCCATCAGCGCGAACGGGGACGCCGCCGCGGCCGCCTCCTCCTCGGTCCGGTGCTCCAGCTTGCGCTCGATCGCGAGCACCGCTCTCCCGTGCGGCCCCTCCTCGTGAGGCTTCTCGTATTCCGCCTCGTCCGCGGGCACGAAGCCCTGCGGCTTGTCGTCGGGCGGGCTTTCGCGATCGGAGTCCTTGAGCCCTCCTGCCTCCTCGGTCGAGGCAGGCTCCCCGGAGCGCTTCCGGCTCGGAGGGTCGCTGTCACGCTGCATGATGAGCCTCGTCGTTGCTGTGCGAGCCGTGAGGATCGGCCGCCGCCGTGATCGCCTTCACCTCGCTGAGCGCGACCATCGGGAGGTAGCGGACGAACAGCAGGAAGAGGGTGAAGAAGAGGCCGAACGAACCGAAGAACGTCGATATGTCCCAGATGCTCGGGCGGAAGTAGGTCCAGCTGGACGGGAGGAAGTCGCGGTGGAGGCTCGTCACGATGATGACGAAGCGCTCGAACCACATCCCGATGTTGACCAGGATCGAGATCACGAACATCGCGGGGATGCTGGTGCGCACCTTCTTGAACCAGAAGAGCTGCGGGAAGATGACGTTGCAGCTCACCATGGTCCAGTAGGCCCACGAGTACGGGCCGAGGATGCGGTTCGCGAAGGCGAACCGCTCGTAGCCGTTGCCGCTGTACCACGCGATGAAGAGCTCCATCGCGTACGCGTAGCCGACCATGGTGCCGGTCGCGACGATCACCTTGTTCATGTTCTCGAGGTGCCGGATGGTGATGAGGCCCTCGAGGCCGAACGCCTTGCGCGCGAACACCATCAGCGTGACGACCATCGCGAACCCGCTGAAGATGGCGCCGGCGACGAAGTACGGCGGGAAGATGGTGGTGTGCCAGCCGGGGACGATCGAGACGGCGAAGTCGAACGACACGATCGTGTGCACGCTGAGCACGAGCGGCGTCGAGAGCCCGGCGAAGATCAGGTAGGCGCGCTCGTAATGGAGCCAGTGGCGGTGCGAGCCGCGCCACCCGAGGCAGAGGATCCCGAAGACGATCTGCTTCGTCCGGCTCGTGGCCCGGTCGCGGATCGTGGCGAGATCGGGGATGAGCCCGACGAACCAGAAGAGGGCCGAGACCGTCGCGTACGTCGAGACGGCGAAGACGTCCCAGAGCAGGGGGCTCTTGAAGTTCGGCCAGATGCTCATCTGGTTCGGGATCGGGAACAGCCAGTGGGCGAACCAGATCCGGCCCAGGTGGGCCACCGGGTAGATGGCGGCGCACGCGACGGCGAAGATCGTCATCGCCTCCGCCGCTCGGTTGATGCTCGTCCTCCACTTCTGTCGGAAGAGGAAGAGGATGGCGCTGATGAGCGTGCCGGCGTGGCCGATGCCGACCCAGAACACGAAGCCGGTGATGTCCCACGCCCAGTTGACCGTGGTGTTCAGCCCCCAGATGCCGATGCCCTTCCCGACGAGGTGGACGAGCGAGCCGCCGAGGACGAGCAGGAGGCTGATGGCGAGGCAGAACAGGATGAGCCACCCCGAGGGCGGCTTGGTGAGGACGATCCCCGAGATCTTGTCGGTGAGCGAACGGAAGTCGTCCTTCCCCTGCACGAGCGGCGCCTCGTCCAAGAGGGCGGCGCGGTCGGAGACCCGGGGGGGGTCGACCTGGAGAGGTGCTGTGGCGCTCATGCGTCGGCGAGCTCCGGGTTCTTGTTGCGGATCTTGGCGAGGTAGGTGACCCGCGGCTTGGTGTTGATCTCGTCCAGCATCCTGTAACCGCGCGGGCTCGCGGACGTCACGGACACCTGGCTCGTCTGGTCGTTGAGGTCGCCGAAGGCGATGGCCTGCGTCGGGCAAGCGCCCTGGCACGCGGTCACGACCTCGCCGTCCTTGACGTGCTCCCGTCCCTCTTTCTTGGCCTCGATCTTGGCGGTGTTGATCCGCTGAACGCAGAAGGTGCACTTCTCCATGACGCCCCGCGATCGGACGGTGACGTTGGGGTTGAACTGCATCTTCCGCGACTCCGAGTCCGGCTGGCCGTATTCGAAGAAGTTGAAGCGACGCACCTTGTACGGGCAGTTGTTGGCGCAGTACTTCGTGCCGACGCAGCGGTTGTACGCCATGTCGTTCAGCCCCTCGGGGCTGTGGGCCGTGGCGGCGACCGGGCACACCTGCTCGCACGGCGCGTTCTCGCAGTGCTGGCAGGGGAGCGGCTGCTGGATGCTCTCGGGCTCGTTCGGGTCGGTGCCCTGGAAGTAGCGATCCACCCGCAGCCAGTGCATCTCGCGCGTCTCGCGCACGCCCTCGATGCCCACGACCGGGATGTTGTTCTCGGCCTGGCAGGCGACAACGCACGCGTTGCACCCGATGCAGGCGTTGAGGTCGATGCTCATGCCCCAGGCGTGTCCCTGCCGGCGGTTCGGCTCCTTGAACAGGCTGAGGAGCGGCGGCACGTGGACCTGCTTCTGGGCGAACGTCGGGTCCTTCTCGAGCTCGGCGAGCGTCCCCTCGCGCGCGAGCGGGCGGCCCTCCATGACGAAGTGCTCCTGGGTGCGCGCGAGCTCCGCCACCGCGCCGGTCTTCTCCAGCGAGAAGCCGCCGGCGAGCTCGAAGGCGTCGCTCTTGCGGAGCGGGGTCGTGTCGACGCCGACGCCGCGCCCGACCCGGAGCTCTGCGCGCCGGCCCTGGCCGACGCCGATGGCGACCGAGTCGTCGGCCTGCCCCGGCGCGACGACGACGGGGATCCGGACCGAGGCGCCGGCGCCCGACAGCGTCACGACGTCGCCGTCCTTGAGGCCGAGCCGCGCCGCCGTCGACGGCGAGAGGTTCGCGCCGCTGCCCCAGGTGAGCTTGGTCATCGGGTGGGGCAGCTCCTGGAGCCACCCGTTGTTCGCGAACCGCCCGTCCCACGCGTGCATGTCGGGCCGGAAGGTCACCTCCAGGCCCTCGGCCGCGGCAGGCGCGAACGCCCGCAGCGCGTCGATCGCGGCCCGCGTCGTGGCGGTCACCTGCTCGTCGGCGAGCTGGCTCCCGGCGAAGAGGCCGTCGTGCAGCGCGCGGCGGAGGTCCTGCTCGGTCCGCTTCGCGCCCTCGGCGTTCAGCCAGGTCGCCCTCACCAGGTCGTAGGCGGTCCGCGAGCCGCCGAGCAGCAGCTCGATGACCTCGGCGTCGGTCCTGCCGCCGAAGAGCGGCGCGATGAGCGGCTGCCCGATGCTGGCCGTCCCGTCCTCCGCCCGGACGTCGCTCCACGACTCCAGCGGGTGGGCGCGGTTCAGGTGCCAGCGGGAGCGCTCGCTCGTCTCGTCGACGTGCGTCGAGACGTGCACGCTCACGGGCACCTTGGCGAGCGCGTCGGCGAAGCGCGCGTCGGCGGGCGCGTCGAAGGCCGGGTTGCCGCCCAGGATGATCAGCGTCTCGACCTCGTTGCGCTCGATGGCGCCCGCGAGCTCGACGAGCGCCTCGGGGCCCTCGCGCGACTCGTCGAAGGGCGCGACGAGCCGGACGGCCCTGCCGGTGTTGTCGAGGGCGAGGTTGATGAGGTGCGCGACGGCGTGGACCTCCTTCGGCAGCGAGCGCCCCACCACGAGCGCGCCCAGCCCGCGGTTCGCCGCGAGATCGGCGGCGATGGCGGCGACGTGCCGGGTCGCCTTGGCGTCGAGCCCGCCCGACTTGTCCTCGAGCGTCTTGAGCAGATCCGCGTCGAGCGCGACCCCGCGCTTGCCGAGCTCGGTCGCGAGCGCGAAGGTGAAGGCGGGGATCTTGCGGCTCTGGATCCGGAGCCGGTGATCCGCCGCCGCGCCGGTGATCGTGAAGGTGCTCTCGACGGCGTAGAGGCGGTTCATCGCCTTCGGGTCCTTGTCGACCGCGCGGCCCGCCGCGAACGCGCGCGCCTGCTTGATCGGGCTGCCGTCGGTGCCGAACAGGTCGGCGTCGAGCGCGACGATGACGCGCGCCTTCGTCAGGTCGAGCGTCGTCTCGAGCGGCTTGCCGAACGCGAGCCGGGCGCCCTCGCGCGCGGCGTCGCGGGAGAACGGCTCGTACCGGACGATGCGCGCCTCCGGCAGCGTCTTGCGGAGATCGGCGAGGCGCGCGGCCAGCGTCGGCGACCTGTGCGCCTCGGTCAGGATCGTGAGCCCCTTGCCGCTGCGGCCGCGGAGCTTGTCGCCCTCGGCGCGCAGGAACGCGGCCGCGTCGTCCCAGGACTTGGCGGCCGCGCCCTCGCGCGGCGACTTGCTGCGGTCGGGATCGTAGAGGTCGAGGACCGCGGCCTGGGTGTAGAGGGTGGTCGCGCCGAGGCTCTCGGGGTGCTTCGGGTTGCCCTCGATCTTTGTGGGGCGCCCCTCGTGGCTCTCGACGAGGACGCCGAAGGCCGTGCCCATCATCGGCAGCGCGGTCGCGAAGAACAGCGGCTGGCCGGGGATGACCTCCTCCGGGGCGCGCGAGTACGGCAGGATCTGCTCGACGGGCCGGCGGCAGCCCACGAGGCCGCCGAGGGCGAGCGACGCGCCCATGAGGCTGAGGAACGTGCGCCGCCCGACGCCCTCCGGCGGCTCGAACGCGGCCGGAGGGAACTCGCGCCCGAGCGCGTCGACGAAGTCGGGCGAGCCGGCGAGCTCGCTCAAGCTGCGCCAGTAGGTCTTCCCAGAGATGTCCTGGGCGAGGGGGAGAGGAGTTCGTTTCATCGGTGGCACCCCGAGCAGTGGAGCGGCGCCTGCACCTGCCGCCCGGAGGTCGTGACCGCTGGCACACGATCGTTGTAAGGTTCCCCGGTCGCGGGGACCCCGGCGCCCGCCATGACGGCCGTCGATGGCGCCATATCCATCTTGGTGACGTCGGCGGGATTGCGGAGGTGGGGACCCGGATTGCGGTGGCAGTCCAGGCACCATCCCATCGAGAGCGGCTCGACCTGTCGGACCGTGTGCATCTGGTCGACGCGGCCGTGACAGCTCACGCAGCCGACCCCTGCAGCCAGATGGGCTGAGTGGTCGAAATAGGCATAGTCGGGCAGGTTGTGGACGCGCACCCAGGGGATGGGTTGATCGTTCGCCCAGCTCTCCTGCACGAGCAGAAGCATTTCGCTGTCCCTCCGCACCTTGGCGTGACAATTCATGCACGTCTCGGTGGGTGGAACGGCGGCGAAGCCGGATACCTCCACTGTGTTGTGGCAGTAGCGGCAGTCCATACCGAGGTCGCCGGCGTGCAGCTTGTGCGAGTAGTCAACCGGTTGATCCGGCTGATACCCGACCTCGAGATGTTTGTTGGTACCGTAGTACCAGAATCCGCCGATCACAGCGGTGCCGAGGGGCAGGACTCCGAAGAGCAGCCCGAGCGGCACCACTTTGTTGGCCCATCGTGGGAACAGGAACCGAGCCATAGGGTTGTGTGGGGCGTCGGAGGGACGCGCGGGCGCAGTTATGGCTTGCTGGCGGGGTGCGACAAGACGGCAAAGTGCCGCGTGACCGCGGCAGATTGCCGCGGTGGATAACTGAAGCCCCGTGGCGCGGCAAATCGACGCTGGGCGCGGCAACTTGCCGCGGCTGCCGGCGTTCGTCCTTACGATGCGCGGGTGAACCCGGCCCGGCGCTGGATCGAAAAAAATCGGCCGAATCGTCGACCTCGGCCGAGCGCCTGGCGAGGCGCGTGCCGCGGGAGAGGGCGGGGGGCCCGTCGCGGGAGCGATCCATGCTGCCGCCGGGCCCGCTCTCCCGGGGGTGAGCTCAGAACACCGGGGTGAACGCGCGTGGCGCCTTTTTCTTCCTGAGGCAGCGGGTCGCCCTGCTCATGTAGCAGACGGTGAGGGCTCGCCGCGGCTGGCCGCTCCGGTTCACGGCGGAGCAGTGCCAGAGGTAGTTGTGGATCAGCAGCGCCTCGCCCGCGCGCGTCGGCAGCGCGATCTTGCGGGTGTCGGCGTTGGCCGCGCGCACGAGCGCGCCCGGAACGACGCCGCCGAGCGGCGTCGCGAGCCCGCCCAGGTGGCTGCCTTCCAGCACCTCCACGCAGCCGCCGCCGGCGGGGGCATCGTCGAGCGCCGTCCAGATCTGCAGCTCGGGGTCGCGATCCAGCCCCCAGTAGCTGCCGCCGTCCTGGTGCCACGGCAGCGCCGTCCCACCGGACGCGGCCTTGTTGAAGAGCACGGCCCGGTAGATGGAGATCTCCCCCTGGATGAGCGAGCGCGCGACCCTCTCGAAGAGCGGGTTCTCGATCCAGGCGAGGAACAGCGGGTCCTTCTCGAGCTTCTCGAGCTTCCGGTACGACGTGCTCGGCCCCTGGTAGCCCTTGCCGTAAGGCAGGTCCTCGTAGCGGCCCGACGCGGCGTCGTGCTGGAAGAAGAGCCCGGGGTACGTCACGCGCCCGAGCATCAGGTCGTCCGAGCGCGCGCGGAGCGCCGCGAGCCCCGCGTCGGTCATCACGCGACCGAGCCTGGCGGTCCCGCGGGCGGTGTAGTCGGCGAGGGGGCCCGCGAGGTCGAGCGCCCTGGCCTCGGGAAGCAGGAAGTCGTTCATCGCGCGGCCGTTCATCGCGCCGTCGTTCATCGCGCCGTCGTTCATCGCGCCGTCGTTCATCGCGCGTAGCTCGCGTCGGTGCCCAGGTGGTCGCGGTAGAGCGCGTCCATGCGCCGCGCCGCCTCCGGCGAGAGCGGGCGCTGGAGCGCGTCGGCGGCCGCGTCGAGGTGCTCTGCCCGCGCCGGGCCGACCAGGATGGAGTCGACAACCTCCCGCCCCGCGAGCCAGGCATACGACAGCGAGAGCAGGCTCATCCCCTCGGCCGCCGCCACGGCCGCGTAGCCGGCCGCGAGCTCGAACATGCGCGCGCTCCAGTACCGGCGCTGGTAGAGGCGGTTGCCCTCGAAGCGCGACCCCACCTGCGCCGCCTCCGGCCCCGCGTGCCGCCCCGTCAGGAGCCCGCCGGCGAGCGGGTTGTACGCCGCGGTGGCCACCGAGTACCGCCGCGCGAACGCGGCATACTCGAGGTCGAGCTGGCGGATCAGCGCGTTGTAGAGCACCTGCGAGACGGCGGGGCGGGCCTTCCCCTCGGCGTCGCGGCGCGCGATGATCTCCAGGATCTGCCACGAGGCGTGATTGCTGACCCCGTAGCGCAGGATCTTCCCCTGATCGAGCAGGGCGTCGATCGCCGCGAGCGTCTCCTCGACGGGCGTCTCGGGATCCGGCGCGTGGAGATAGCAGACGTCGACGCGGTCGGTGCCGAGGCGCCCGAGGCTCTCCTCGACGGCGCGGATCACCTGCTCGCGCCCGAGGCCCTCGGCCTTGCCCCGGACCCGGCGCAGGCCGACCTTCGTGGCGATCTGCGCCTCGGCCCGGCGGCCGCGCAGCGCCCGGCCGAGGAGCCGCTCGGACGCGCCGTCCTGGTAGAGGTTGGCCGTGTCGAACGCGGTGATCCCTCGCTCCAGCGCGCGGTCGACGATGCGCTCGGCCTCCTCGGGCGGCGTGCGGCCGCCGAAGTTCATCGTGCCGACGACGACGCCGGGCGGCGCGCCCGGGCGCCGCTTCTCCGTCATTCCAGCCTTCACATCGGACGTCACGCCACGCTCCTCACGCCCGCGCGACGAGGAGCGCGAGCACGTACACGATGAGCCACACGAGCCACAGCGTGCTCATCCGGCGCCACCCCTGCCGGAAGCCGTACATCGGCGCGAGCGGCGGCACCACGAGCGCCACGAGCCCGCGCCATCGGGGCTCGCTCCGGAGCATGAGCCGCGCGGCCAGCGCGACGTGGGTGGTCACCCAGGTGGCGAACGCCAGGATGAGCGTCGCGGTCGCCGCGATATCCTTCACGGGGCGCAGCGTAGCGTCGCCGGCGCGCCCCGCCCCTGGAAATCAGCGACCCCGGGCGGCGCGGCGACCTTCCCGCGCTCGGCGAGCCCCGGCTCTGTCGCGCTGCCAAATCCGGGCTAAGCTTGGGCCCGTGCCTCTGCGCGACACACCGTGTTTTCGTCCGAATTCCTTCTTCGCCGCGCGCGCCGTCCCGCTCGCGACCCGCTGCGCGACAGCGCTCGCGGGCGCCGCCCGCGCCCTCGTCGATCGCGAGGGGCGCCTCATCCCCCTGAGCCTGCTCGCCGGCGCGGCGTGCAGCCTCGCTGTCGGCCTCGGCGCGGCTCACGCGATCTCCACACCGCCCGATACGCTGCCGATCGCCGAGGTCAAGCCGGGCATGAAGGGATACGGCCTCACCGTCTTCTCCGGCACCACGCCCGAGAAGTTCGATGTCGAGGTCATCTCGACGCTCCGCAATTTCCGCCCGAACCAGGACCTCATCCTCATCAAGACCCAGCACCCGCGCCTCGAGATCGCCCGCACGGTGGCGGGGATGAGCGGCAGCCCGATCTACCTGAACGGCAAGATGATCGGCGCCTACGCGTACGGCTGGCTCTTCGGCGCCGAGGCGATCGCCGGCGTCACCCCGATCAAGTCGATGCTCGACGAGCTCGCGCGGCCGCTCCCGCGGGGGATCGCCCCGAAGGTCGGCGGCCCGCTGCCCGCGCCGGTGAGCGGCATCGGCGGCGCGCCGCCGCGCGCCGCCGCGCCGGCCCGGCTGCGCGGCGGCCGCGGCTTCGTGGGGCCGGTCGACGCCTACGATCTCGCCGGCCACGCCAGCCAGCTCGCCGCGCGCGTCGCGCCGGCGCTCGCCCCGCCCCAGTCGACGGGCCTCGCGCGCGCCTCGACGCCGGTGATGCTCGGCGGGCTCGGGGGCACGTCGCTGCGCATCGCGAGCGACCTGCTCGGCCCCATGGGGCTCGAGCCGATGCAGGCCGGCGGCGGCTCGTCGGCGAACCCGGAGCCGGGGGCGCCGACCCGGTACGTCGACGGGGGCGCGATCGGCGTCGAGCTCGTGCGCGGCGACATCTCCGCCATGGGCATCGGCACGGTCACGCGCGTGTCGGGCGACAAGCTCGTCGCGTTCGGCCACCCGATGATGAACGGCGGCGTCGCCAGCCTCCCCACCGCGATCGCCCGGGTCCACTGGATCCTCGCCAGCCAGAACCGCAGCTTCAAGATCGGCGAGGCCGTGCGGTCGGTCGGCTCGATGGTCAACGATCGGCAGGCCGCGATCGTCGTCGACAGCGCGGCCAGGGCGCCGGTCTTCCCGATGCGCGTCCAGATCGACGGCGTGGAGGGCGCCCCGCACCCGACGTGGAACGTCGAGGTCGCGCACGATCAGTTCCTCGCGCCCTCCTTCGTCTCGATGGCGCTCGGCAACGCCGTCGAGGCGACCACGGCCGAGCGGCGGGACATGACCTGGCGGGCGGTGAGCCAGCTGAGGATCGGGCGCTACGGCACGATCTCGCTCGTCGACTTCGGCGCCGGCAACGGCACCCCGCTCAGCGCCGACGACTTCGTCCGCAGCCGGCTCGTCCGATCGATGGGGGCCCTCCTCAACAACCCGTGGGAGGACGTCTCGATCGAGCGCGTCGACTCCCGCGTGAAGGTCACCTTCGACCGCGAGGTCGTCCTGCTGCGCGGCGCGAAGGTGCTCGAGCCCGAGGTCGACGCGGGCGCGCCCGCGCGCATCCGCCTGGATCTCCAGCCCCACCAGGGCCCCATGGAGTCGCGCGTCATCGAGGTGCCGATCCCGCGCGAGCTCGCCGGCAGCCAGGTGGCCATCGATCTCGCGCCTGGCTACGAGGTCGAGCGCCCGATGGCGACGCCGAACAACGTCGCGGAGCTCGTTGCGATGCTGCCGAACCAGAACCACGACGCGGAGAGCGTCGTCGCGACGTTCAAGCTCCGGGAGAACGGCGCGGCGTACCGCGGCAAGGTCGCCTCGCGGCTCCCTCCGGGCGCGATGGACACGCTGCGCCCGAGCTCCGACTCCGACGCGCCCGAGACCTTCGGCGCGCAGGTGCAGGTGCCGATCTCCCTCAAGCGCTTCCTGGTCGGGAAAGACACCGTGAGCGTCACGGTCCGGCCTATCCTTCGCTGAGCCGCGCCGGCTCTCCCCGCCGCCGCCTCCTCCTCCCTGACCCCCTCCTCTCTGCGACCCCATGAGCACAGATCGCTCTTCTGCCCGTTCCCTGTCGTCTCGCCCTCACGCCGTCCCCTCGCCGCGCCGGCTCCTCGCCGCCGTCCTCGCCGCCGCGGGGCTCGTGGCGCTCCCGGCCCACGCGGTCGGCACGCGCAGCTTCGAGCTCAAGTCGCTCGAGGACCTGAAGGGCGGGGATCTCACCGGGGTCAGCGTGGACTCGAACGGCGCCGTGCGCGCCGGGCTGACGCTCGGCGCGACGCCGCTGCCGGACGCGACGTCCATCTGGAGCTCCGTGGTGCTGCCTGACGGCACGGTGCTGCTCGGCACGGGCAACGAGGGCAAGATCTACAGCGTCGCCGGCGGCCGGGTGACGCTCGCGGCGACGACCGGGCAGATGGCGGTCAGCGCGCTCGCGCTCGCGTTCGATGGCGATGTCATCGCGGGGACGTTCCCCGAGGGCAAGCTCTTCCGCTTGCCGCGCGGCGCCGGCAACGGCGGCCCGGCGAAGCTCTTCGCCGAGCTCCCCGAGACCGAGGACGTGTGGGGGCTCGCCTACGACCCGAGGGCGAAGGCGCTCTACGCGGCGACCGGCTCCGAGGGCAAGCTGTTCCGCGTCGACGCCGCGGGCAAGGCCCAGGTGTACTTCGACAGCGACGAGCCGCACCTCATGTGCGTCGCCGTCGCGGACGACGGCGCCGTCTATACCGGCTCGAACGGCAAGGCGCTCCTCTACAAGCTCACGGCGCCCGGCCGCGCGACCGTGCTCCACGACTTCGACGCCGACGACGTCAAGGCCATCGCCATCGCGCCGGGCGCGAAGGGCGGCGCCATCTACGCCATCGCCAACAAGTACACCGAGGCGTTCGCCCCCCCGAAGCGCAACCGGAGCGGGCCGCCGTCGCCGCAGCCGGCGCGGTCGCCGAAGCCCGGCAAGGGCGTGCTCGTGCGCTTCGATCGGAGCGGCGTCGCGGAGAAGATGATGAGCGACGACGACACGCACTACGTCTCGCTCGGCCTCGGCGACGATCTGATGCCCTACGTCGGGACCGGCGCGGAGGGCCAGCTCTACACCGTGAGCGACAACCACGTGGCGCGGCTCGTCGCCGACACCGACGAGCGCCAGGTCGGCGCCTTCATGATGGCCGGGAGGCGCAGGTTCGTCGCGACCACCGACCCCGCGGTCTTCCACGAGGTGAAGGGCGTCGGCGGCGCCTCGGCGGTGTGGACGAGCAAGGTGCTCGACGCCGGGCTGCGGGCCACGTTCGGACGCCTGACGTGGCGCTCCGACGGCGCGCTGGAGCTCGAGACCCGCAGCGGAAACACCGACGCGCCGGACAGCACCTGGAGCCCGTGGTCCCCGGCGCTCGCCGCCCCGGGGGACGCGAAGAGCCCGCCGGCGCGCTTCGCGCAGATCCGCGCGCGCTTTGGCCGGGATCCCGGCGCCGTGCTCCGCGAGGTGAAGCTCTCGTTCGTCACCGACAACGCGCGCGCCGTGGTCACCTCGATCGAGGCGGCGCCGAAGGGGCAGACGAAGCCCCCTCGCACGAGCCTCCCGTCGTCGGGCGGGGAGGCGCCGAAGCCCGTGAGCTCGCTCCAGCTGACGTGGAAGGTCGACAATCCAGATCAGGACGACCTGCGCTATCGCCTCTCGTACCGCATGGAGGGCCAGTCGACCTGGCGCAGCCTGCTGAAGCCGGGCGAGAAGGTGACGCGCGCCGAGTACGTATGGGACACCACCGCCCTCCCCGAAGGCGAGTACCGCCTCCTCGTCGAGGCGAGCGACGAGCTGGCGAACCCGCCCGAGCGCACGCAGCGCCACAGCCTCGAGTCGGGCACCGTGCTCGTCGACAACACGCCGCCGGTGTTCCGGGCGCTCGCGCTGCAGGGGCGCCGGCTCACGGGCGAGGTCGCGGACGGCCTCGGCCCGGTCGGGCGCATCGAGGTCTCGATCGCCGGCCTGGAGGAGTGGCGCCCCATCTTCCCGAGCGACGGCATCTTCGACGAGCCGGTGGAGCCGTTCGAGGCGGACCTCGGCTCCATCGTGCCGCCCGGCTCGCATCTGCTCGCGGTGCGCGCCTACGACAGCGCGGGCAACGTGGTCACCCGCGACATCGAGGCGCGGTAGCCGCCGCCACCCACCGTGGCCGCCGGTCGCAACGCCCGGCGCTCGGCGCGACACGGGCGTCATGCTTGCGCCAGGAGCTCCGGCAGGCGCGGCGCACCTGCGTTCCCCCCGCGCGCGCGGAGCATGCAACCTGACGTCCCCGGCCGCAGGGGCATCGGTGCCCTGGGAAACACACGCCGGGACGGCACATTCTGTGGATGTCCGATGGCGACATGATAAGCTCACTCCACTTGTTCTTTTCCCGTGTTTCTGGAATGAGCTCACCCCGCGCCGTTCTGCATTGGGGTCTCGCAGCGATTTCGGCCTTCGCGGTCTCCGCGTGCGGGATGTCCGGCAGCGACTCCGCCGGTGGGATCACCCCGGGCGATGGGGCGGAGACATGGGGTGGCGGGGGTGCGTCGGCCGCATCGACTGGAGGGGGCGACACCGCTCCGTTCGCGAGCGGCGGGGGCGGTGCCGTGGACGAGAGCGTCGACATCCCGGCGCCCACGGACTCGCCGGACCCCACCACGCGCTTCGCGCACCTGTGCGGCGACGGCTGCACGCCAGGGGGCGATCCGACCGAATGCTCGTCCAGCGACGCTGCAGGGTCGGGCACGGGGGGCCCCGTCGCGCAGCCGATGCATTGCCAGCTCGTGCTCGGCGAGGGCGACGCGATCCCGAGCTGCCGGCCGGTGGGCCGCTACCAGGCGGGCGGCCCGTGTCACCGGGGCATGGATTGCGCTGCCGGGCTGGGGTGCGCGGCAGCCGACGGGCAGGGCGGCGTGTGCCGGCAGTACTGTTGCGGCAACGTCGAGAGCTGCGCGCCTGGAACGTACTGCGATCAGCGTCCGATGGCCGAATCGCTCGCCGAGGGGAGCACCCCGCTTCCGATCCCGGTCTGCGTCCCCGCGGTGAGCTGCGAGCTCCTGGACGACAGCGTGTGCCCAACGGGCCTGACCTGCACGATCGTCCGCGAGGACGGCACGACGAGCTGCGTTGTGCCCGGCGACGGGCGAGCCGACGGTCCTTGCCCGTGCGCGCCCGGCTTCGTGTGCTCGATGCTGACCAACCAGTGCAAGCAGCTCTGCCGGATCGACGGGGGGGCGCAGGACTGCGGCATGAACGCCAAGTGCCAGGGTGGCAGCACGATCTACCCCCCTGGGTTCGGCGTATGCGTCAGCACGTCGTAGCCCGGGTCGCTTCGTAAAAAAGTGTTGGCGTGTCCGGCTCCGGCGCGAATCGGAGCGGCGAGCGCACGCGGCCGTGGTCATGCTGGACGCGTGCAGCGCCCCCTTCTCACCTTCGTTCTCTTCATCGCGATTTTCAGCGCCATCGTGGCAGGCGTTCACTACTACCTCTGGCAGCGCCTGATCCGCGCGCCCGAGCTCGGCCCGCTCTGGCAGCGCGTCGGCAGCGTGGCCCTGGTGGTGCTCGCGGTGCTGGTGCCGGTCGGCCTCTTCGTCACCCGCGCGCTGCCCCGGCACATCGGGGGCATCGTCGCCGGCGTCGTCTACACGTGGGTCGGGCTCGCCGTCCTGCTCTTCTTTCTCCTGCTCACCTCGGAGGTCGTTCGCCTCGGCGCCCACGGCGTCACGGCGCTCCTGAACCAGCCGCTCGACGGCGATCGCCGGACGTTCCTCTCACGCGCCATCGCGGGCACGGCCGGAGCGCTCGCCGTGGGCTTCGGCCTCGCCGGCGTCGCGAGCGCCCTCGGCGAGGTCGCCGTCCGCCCGGTGCGCGTCCGCCTCCGCCGCCTCCCCGGGGCCATGTCGGGCTTTCGCGTCGTCCAGCTCACCGACCTTCATATCGGTCCCACGATCGGGCGCGAGTGGCTCGAGCGCGTCGTTGCGCGGGTGAACGCCCTCAAGCCGGATCTCATCGCGATCACGGGGGATCTCGTCGACGGCTCCGTGGAGGAGCTCCGCGAGCACACCGCTCCGCTCGCCGATCTGCGCGCCAGGCACGGTGTCTTCTTCGTGACGGGCAACCATGAGTATTACTCCGGCGTCGAGGCGTGGATCGCCGAGCTCGGCCGGCTCGGCGTGCGGGTGCTTCGCAACGAGCGCGTCTCGATCGGCGACGGCGATCACAGCTTCGATCTGGCCGGCGTCGACGACTGGAGCTCCCGCGGCATGGGCGGCGACCATGGTCCCGACCTCGCGCGCGCGCTCGCGGGGCGGGACCCTTCTCGAGAGCTCGTGCTGCTCGCGCATCAGCCCAAGCAGATGCTCGAGGCCGCGGAGCGGGGGGTGGGCCTCCAGCTCAGCGGGCATACCCACGGCGGTCAGATCTTCCCCTGGGGGCTCTTCGTGCGGCTCGACCAGCCCTACGTCGCCGGGCTGTCCTCGCGCGGCGAGAGCCAGATCTACGTGAGCCGCGGGACGGGCTACTGGGGTCCGCCGATGCGCGTCGGCGCGCCGTCCGAGATCTCGTTGATCGAGCTCGATGGCGCCGCCGTGACGGAGGCCTTGGCGTAGCGCGACCGGGCGCTCACGGGAGCGGGCGCGCCGGGTCCTTCTTGCAGTTGATGACCGCCGCCGGGTAGCTGCTCGGGTCGGTGATGCGCTCCATCGCGAAGGCCGAGCCCCTGAGATCCAGCTGGACCGGCCTCGCCGCGGTGCCGGTCACATCACCACAGACGAAGTCGGCGGGCGCGCAGAGCGTGCCGGCCAGCGTGATGGTGGCCTCGAGCTCGCTGCCCGAGAAGGGGTTGGCGTTGCCCGGCACGACGATCGTGGGCAGCTCCGCGGTGAACGTACCGTCTTCGGACAGCTCGTAGGGGCCCACGTCGAACGGCGAGCCCGTGGGCGTCCGGCGATCGGCGGACTCCAGTGGCTGGAACGTCATTGAGAAGCTCAGGCCGCCGTCGCTCGCCTCGGTGGTCAGGCTGGCCACGAAGACGATAGGCGCCTGCGGGGCGAGATACACCGATAGGTTGAAGAAGAAGTCGCCGTCCACGGCGCCTGCCTCCGGCAGGCAGCCGTCCCCACCGCCACTCCCGCCGCCACCGCCACTTCCGTCGCCACCACCACCGCCGCCGCCGACCTGGCTTTCACGGATCGCTGTATCGCGAGCTTCGAAGTCATGGAATCTGCCCCCCGGGTCGGCGCATCCGATGAGGAGCGCAGCGGATGCGAAGCAGGGGAGCGCAGCGGATGCGAGCGTTGTCCGGGTGGAGCGGGAGAAAAGCATTTGACACCGTGCGAGAGGTGACATTTGACTTGAGCGGGTCGAACATCCCGCGACCTGGCAGGTGATGCAACCCTACCATGCAGGGTCTGTCGCAGGCGCCGTATTCCTCCCCCCAGAATCGAGAACACCGGCAATGCCCATCAACCGCCCCTGTCTCGCGCTCTCCGTCGGCCTCCTCGGCGGCCTTGTCTGGACCGGGCCTGCGCTCGCCGGCGGCTTCGCGACCGCGCGGTTCGGCGGTGAGCACGGCAACCCGATCACCAGCAATCCGACCGCGGTCTACTACAACCCCGCTGGCATCGCCGAGAGCGAGGGGATTCACCTGTTTCTGGACGGAAATCTGGCGCTGCGCGCCGCCTCCTACACACACACGCAGGCGGCGTCCGATGACGTGACGGTGCCGGAGGCGAACACGGGGCAGGCGAGCCTGGTCAACCTGGCTGCCTCGCCGATGCTCGGCGCGTCGGCCAGGCTCGGCGACCTGGCGCTCGGCGCCGGCGTCTACGTGCCCTTCGGCGGCGCCGCGTCCTGGGACACGAACAGCGCCTTCGAGGAGAATGGCGAGCTCGCCGGGCCGGTCGACGGGGTGCAGCGCTGGCATTCCATCGAGTCCTCGCTCCAGGCGATGTTCTTCACGCTGGCCGCCGCCTACAAGATCCCGGCGCTCCCCCTCAGCCTCGGCGTCTCGGGGAACCTGATTCGGGCTCAGGTGAGCACCGTGCGCGCCCGCAACGCCTCCGGCGACAACGCCCTTGCGACCGAGGGGCGCTCGCTGCTCGAGGTGAGCGGGCTCCACGCGAGCTTCGGCGTCGGCGCGTTGCTCGAGGCGATGCCGGAGAAGCTCTGGATCGGCGCGTCGTACCAGTCACGGCCGAACGTCACGGGGGGAGAGACGCTCGAGGGCACGCTCACCAACCGCTTCAACGGCGTGTCGAGCGGCGCGACCGACGTCGAGCTGCACCAGGACCTGCCCGACATCGTGCGGCTCGGCGCCCGCTTCGTCCCGGCGGAGCGCCTCGAGGTCCGGCTCTTCGGCGACTGGACGCGCTGGAGCTCGATGGAAAACCAGTGCCTCACCCAGGTCGGCGCGGCGTGCGAGATCCGGAGCGACGGCTCCGCCGCCGACCCTGCCACCGTGGTGCAGAACATCGTCCGCCGCTGGCGCGACACGTTCGGCGTGCGCGCGGGCGTCAGCTACTGGCCGCAGCCTGCGATCGAGCTCCTCGGCGGCGTCGGGTACGACTCCAACGCGGTTCCGGACGACACCCTGGATCCCTCGGCCACCGATTTTCACGATGTCTCGTTCGCCGCGGGGGGACGCTTCCAGGTCGCGAAGCAGCTGCACCTCGGGGCGTCGTACACGCACCTGTTCTACGTCAGCCGGGACACCACCGGGAGAGGCATCACCGCGGGCCTCTCGGGCAACTCGCGGGCTCCCGACTCCGGCGGGCTCTACACGCAGACCATCGGCGTGCTCAACCTCAACGTGGATGTCGGCTTCTGAGCGCGCCGGGCGTCGCCGCGGAGAGACGCGGAGACCCGGCGAGGCGGCTCAGGGGGCGCTGCGCCGGGTCCGGCGGAGCAGGCTGAAGATGCGCGCCCCCAGCTCGGGGGCGCGGAACGGCTTCACCATGTAGTCGTCGGCGCCGCTGGCGAACGCGTGGACCATGTCCTGCGACGAGGCGTTCGCCGTCAGGAAGAGGACCGGCAGATCGCGGAGCTCGGGGTCCTGCCGCAGCGCCCGGCAGAGCTCGATGCCGGTCATCCTCGGGAGGTTCCAGTCGAGGACCACGAGGTGGAAAGGCGAGCTGCGGACCCGCTCCAGCGCCTCCTCCGCGCTGGCGACGGCGACCGCGACGAGCCCGACGGCCTCGAGCATCGTCGTCAGCATCTGGCGGATCTGCGGATCGTCGTCGACCACGAGGAGCCGCGAGCCCTTGCCCTTCAGCCGAGGGGGCGAGGTCCTGCCCGTCGCGCCGGCGCCCTGGGGGCCGGGCGGCGCGGCGGGCAGGACCTCGCCCCCGGCCCGGAGGAGCGCCGCCGCGTCGGTGTCGGGCATGGAGCCGGGGCGGGGCGCCTCCGTCCGCGCGAAGTCGGCGAGGCGGCGCCAGTCGCGCGGCTCGAACGTGAGCCGCGCCCCCTCGGGCGAGACGGAAGCGCACGCCGCGGCCGACGTCGCGCGGCGGTTTTCGCCCAGCTCGAAGATGGCGAGCACCCACTCGCCATCCGCGACGACCTCGGCCGCGGGCAGCCCGAGCTCGAGGTCGCCCTCCTCCGGATCGCCCACGATTTGCTCGAACTGTTGCAGATCCGGGAAGCGGTAGAGGACGCTCCGCACACCTTGACGCTACACCCGCGCTAGCATCTCGCAAAGGGTCCGACTAAGCTCGCGCCGCGATGTCATTCCTGCGCTGGATGCCGCCGATCCTCGCGTTGCTTTCGATCGGCGTCACGGGTTGTCCTGGGAACTCCGGCTCGAGCGAGCCCAAACCGGCCCCGAGCCCCGAGGTGTCGGTCTCGCTTTCCGGTGTGGACACCTCCGCGCTCACGCCCCGTGAGCGTCGAGAGTGGGCCGCCCAGGTCTCCGAGCTCCTCTCCCCCTGCCCGGACACGCCCGTGAGCATTGCGCAGTGCGTGAAGGAGGAGCGCCCCTGCAAGGCGTGCCTCCCTGCCGCGCAGCTCCTGCTCAAGCAGGTCAAGGAGGGCCGGTCGAAGAAGGAGCGCGAGGACGCGTTCCGCATGCGCTTCGACGCGAGCAAGGTAAGGACGCTCGCGACCGACGGCTCGCCGGAGATGGGGCCGCCCGACGCGCCGATCACGATCGTCGAGTGGGCCGACTTCGAGTGCCCGTTCTGCCGGCTCATGTCGCCGCTGCTCGAGGGGCTCGTGAAGCGCTTCGACGGGCAGGTGCGGCTTGTCTTCAAGTTCTACCCGCTCGCGGCGCACGTCCACGGCGAGTCCGCCGCGCGCGCGGCGACCGCCGCGCTCAACCAGGGCAAGTTCTGGGAGATGCACCACCTCATCTTCGAGAACCAGGACAGGCTGGAGCAGGCCGACCTCGAGCGTTACGCGCAGCGGCTCAAGCTCGACATGGTGAAGTTCCGCGCCGATCTCGTCTCGCCCGAGACCAAGGCGCGCATCGAGAAGGACAAGAAGCAGGCCGAAGAGGTCGGGCTCGAGGGGACGCCGCTCATCTTCATCAACGGCCGCGAGGTCGACCTGCAGCTCCTCACGAACCCGGGCGACGATCTCGAGGCGTGGGTGAAGCTCGATCTGGAGCTCCTCGGCAAGGAGCCGCGGCCCGCGCCGCCGAAGCCGGCCGACGCGCCCGCCGCCGGCAGCACGACCCCCGCCGCCAGCGCGATCCCCGCCGCCAGCGGCAGCGCGCCGGCGGGCAGCGCGGCGCGCCCCGCGGCCTCCGCCGGGCCCGCTCAGCCGAGGACGCCTTGAAGGTCGCCGACCCGTGCGGCTGCTTCCCGACGGGCCGGCACTACCCTGGGATCGCGCACCTCCTCAAGGTGCGCGCCATCGGCGTCGCCTCCGAGATCGACGCGGGCAGCGCCTGGATCGATCAGCCCATCGCGTTCATCGACGTCGAGACGACGGGGCGCGATCCGGCGGGTGACCGCATCATCGAGCTCGGCATCGTCATCGGCCGCGCCGGGGAGATCCTGACGCGCTACAACTGGCTCATCCATCCGGGGCGGCCGATCCCGGCGGAGAGCACCGCGATCCACGGGATCAAGGACGCGGACGTCGAAGGCAAGCCGTCGTTCGCCGAGGTCGCCGAGGAGATCCTCGCCTGCTTCAAGGGGATGATCCCCGCCGCGTACAACGCCTCCTTCGACCGCTCGTTCCTGCTCGCCGAGCTCGAGCGCGTGGGCATGCGCCCGCACGAGCCGCCGCCCGCCATGCGGCGGGAGGTCGACTGGATCGATCCGCTCACGTTCGCGCGCGAGCTCTACAAGAACGAGGAGAGCCGCGCCCTCGGCGACATGGCCGCGCGGCTCGGGATCACGCTGGACAAGGCGCACCGCGCGACGGACGACGCCGAGGCGGCGCTGCAGGTCCTGTACGCGCTGGCGAAGGATCCGCGGGTGCCCCGCGCCTACGGCGGCCTGATCCAGGAGCAGCGGCGCCTGGTCCGCCTGCAGGACGAAGCGCGGAAGCTCTGGCGGAAGGCTCCCGCCGCCGCGGCGCCGCAGACCCCGAAGCCCAGCTGACGCCATGGTCGACGGGCCGAAGCGGCGCCTTCCGGTCGTCGTCGGCGGCGGGCCCGGCGCGGCGCCTCCCCGCGGCGGGACGGCAGGGCCGGAGAAGCGCAGGCTCCCGGTGCTGCAGAGCAGCGGCGATGACGAGGGCGAAGAGCGCCCGCCGTGGCACTGGATCGCGCTCGGCACGGTGGCGACGTTCATCGCGTGGCTGCCGCTCGCTGGGCTCGCGAACACGCTGCTGCGCCGGATGATCGAGCGCGCCGGAGACGCCGGGGCGCAGGGCTCGGTGCGGCTCGCGATGGTGGGGCTCAACGCGCTTGCGTTCGCGCTCGCCGGCGTCGCCGGGGGCTACCTCGTGGGGCGCTTCGGCGGGCGCGCCGGGCGGCGCGAGGCGGCCGCGAGCGGGGCCGTGGTCGCGGCGCTCGCCTGGGCGCTCGCCCTCGCCCAGGGCGCGCCGGCGGGCGCGCTCGGTTGGGCGCTGCTGCTCGCCGTGATGGTCGCGATCGGCGGCGCGGCGTCGTACGCCGGCGGTCGCGCCGGCCTCCGGGCCCGCTCCGCCGGAGCGCCTCGCTCGAGCTGAGCGTCGCGCCTCGTGCAGCCGCGGCGCGCGGCGGGCCGTTCAGATCGGATCGAGCCGGCGAATGGGCGCGCGCGCCTCGGGGAGCGAGGCGTACGCGACGGCGGTGCGCGGATCGCGCGCGTCGGGGGCGACGTCGAGCAGCGGCCTCAGCGCGAAGGCGCGCTCGCAGAGCCGCGGGTGCGGCACCACGAGGTCCGGCTCGGCGACCGCTTCGCCCTCGATCCAGAGCAGGTCCAGATCGATCGTGCGCGGACCCCACCGCACCGGATCGGGGCGCGTCCGCCCGAGCGAGCGCTCCACCGCGAGCGTGCGCTCGAGGATCTGGCGCGCGGGAAGCGAGGTGGCGACGAGCACCGCGGCGTTCACGTAGTCGCCCTGCGGCGGGCCGCCCGCGGGCGGCGACTCGTAGCGCGACGACTCGCGGACCACGTCGAGCTCGCGATCGGCGCCGAGCGCCTCGATCGCCGCGCGGAGGGTCGCCAGGCGATCGCCCAGGCTCGACCCCAGCCCGATGACGACGCGCCGGCGGGACGTCATGGCGAGGCCCTGCCACGCCGCTTCCGGCGGCTCGCGGCTCCCCGCGCCGCCGGCGAGCGCCGCGCCGCGGATCGGCGCGTGCCGGGCGCCGGTGCGACGTTCGCCATCACTCCGCTGGATCCGTCGTGCGGCGCCCGACGCCGAGCCGCCTGCCTTCCGGCCGCGGGGGAAAGACGCGCCGATCGTCGGGGTTGCGGCGCGGGATGGGCGAACGTCGCTCGATGGACGGATCGCGCGGCGACGGCTGCGCGCCGCGCTGGAGCCCCACGAAGAGCTCGCGCATCTCCTCGAACGTCTCCGGCATGGCGGCGGCCACGGTCGCAGCGTGCGTCCGGCACAGGCTCAGCGAGCGTCCCTGGATGACCACGCGCGCCATCCTCGTCCTCGCGCGAGGATCCCCGGGCGCACCGCGCTCCCGATCGCCCAGCTCGCCGTCCTCGCATACGGCACATCGCTCGAATGAGTCGCCCATGGGGGAGCCTTCGCAGACCCGGGGCCTCCGGGCCAACTTCCGGGAGCGCGGCGGGTCACGGCGCGGGGCGGGTCACGCGCGGCCGGCTCGGCCGCGCGCCCGCTCCTCGGCCCAGGCGATCACCGTGTCCGCGGGATCCGCGCCGGTGAAGCGCCCGAGCTCCTGGATGCCCGTCGGGCTCGTGACGTTCACCTCGGTCAGGCGCTCGCCGATGATGTCGAGGCCCACGAAGTGGAGGCCGTCGGCGCGCAGGCGCGGCGCGACCGCGCGGACGAGATCGAGCTCGCGCGGCGTCAGCTCGGTCGAGACCACGCGCCCGCCGACGTGGATGTTCGAGCGGTGATCGTCGTCGCGCGGCACCCGGAGGATGGCGCCGAGCGGCTCGCCGTCGAGCAGGAGGACGCGCTTGTCGCCCTGGACGACGGCGGGGAGGTACTCCTGGATCATCGCGAGGCGGTGCCCCTCGCTCGTCATCATGTCCGCGATGGCGCGCGCGTTCTTGTCGCGCTCGTTGATCTGCAGGACGCCGAGGCCGCCCGCGCCGTCGAGCGGCTTGATCACCGCCAGGCCGCCGAGGGCGCGCACGAACGCGTGGATCTGCTCGCGGTCGGCCGTGACCAGCGTCCTCGGCGTCCACTCGGGGAAGTTCAGCGCGTAGAGCTTCTCGTTGGCGTCGCGCAGCCCGCGCGGATCGTTGACGATGAGCGGGCAGCGCCGTGCGCGCTCCAGGATCAGCGTCGCGTACAGGTAGCTGCGATCGAACGGCGGGTCCTTGCGGATGAAGATCGCGTCGACGTCCGCGAGCCGGAGCCTGCGCGCGCCCCCGGCGAGGTCCAGCGAGATGAACGGGGGCGCGTCGCCGATGATCACCGGGGTCGCCGACGCGTGCGCCTCGCCGCCCTCGATCGAGAGGTCGCGCGGCAGGCAGTGGTAGCTCTCGTGGCCGCGCGCCTGCGCCGCGCGGATGAAGGCGAACGACGTGTCCTTGTCGTGCGCCACGCGGCTCAGCGGATCCATGACGAAGACGAAGCGCATGCGGTCTCTCGCGGGGTGGGGGTGTCGAGGGGAGGGGAGGGAGGGCCGGGGCGCCGCTCGCGCGGGCGCGCTCACTGCATCGCAGCGAGGACGAGCTGCGTGCTGAGGTCGTCGCCGAGGTCCGAGGCGAGCGCGTACCCGACGCCGCTGTGCTCGGCGGCGACGACCGAGTAGCCGTTGATCTTGCCCACGTAGACGGGGCGCTCGCGCACGACGCGCGGCTTCAGGATCGGCTGCGCCTTCTGCACCGGGACCGCGCGCGAGTTGAAGAGGTAGACCGTCACGCGGTGGTTGCCCTTCACGACGTACTGGAGCAGGGCGGCGCGCCGATTGCGCATCGTGTGCACGCGGGCGCCCATGAAGTTCGCGTGCATCGACTGGAACTCCGGCCTGCGGACCGGCACGCCGACGAACGGATCGAAGCGCGGCAGGTCCGCCGGGTCGGTCGTCTCCGGCGGGAGCGGCTGCGCGTGCTGCGTGACCAGATCGTCGAGCAGGACCTCGACGCTCTCGCCGCGCGCGAGATCGACGTCCAGCTTCGTGTCCACCTTCGCCGTGTCCGCGGGGGCGGCGGTCCGCTGCCGCGTCACGCCCATCATGAACACGACGCCCGCCGCCACGGCGAGCGCGGCGGCGTACCCCTTGTGCACGAGGCGCGGCCTCGCATCGGCCGCCTGCGCCGCCTGCGCCGCCTCGCGCGCCGCGCCGCGCGCGTGCTCGTGCGCCATCGCCGCGGCGACGCGCGCCCGCAGCAGGTCCGGACACGCCGCCGGCTTCGCCCGCCTCAGGCTCCCCCGCAGCGAGCGCAGCAGCTTCACCTGCTCGAAGCACGGAGGACACTGGACGAGGTGGGACTCGAGGTCGAGCGCGTGGTCCGGATCCAGCTCGCCGTCGGCGTAGGCCGACAGCGCGTAGTCGAACCGCGCACAGCTCTCGATCGACTTCGCGGCGCTCATGCGACACCCCGCTTTCGCTTGCGGTACGCGTCCAGATCGGCAGGCGCGTCCTTCGCCGGGTCGGCGCTGACGATGCCCATCAGGATCGCGTGCTCGCGCAACGTCTTCTGGAGGAGCTTGCGGCCGCGGTGCAGCCGCGACATCACCGTGCCGATCGGGCACCCCATCGCCTCGGCGATCTCCTTGTAGGAGAGCTCCTCGATGTCCGACAGCACCACCGCCAGGCGGAACTCTTCGGGCAGCTCGTCCAGGGCGCGCTGCACCTCCGCCTCGACGAGGGGCGTGAGCGCCTGGGTCTCCGGATCGCGCATCGCACGCATCGTCGTCGCCCCGACCCACCCGTCGGTGAGCGGCTCGGCGTCGGGCCCTTCGAAGATGCCCCGCTCGAGGCCCCCCCGGCGGTACCGGTTGATGAACGTGTTCGTCAGGATCCGGAGCAGCCAGGCCTTGAGGTTGGTTCCGGGCTCGAACTGATCCCGGGCGCGCATCGCCTTGACGATGGTGTCCTGGACCAGGTCTTCCGCCTCCGTCGAGCTCTTTGTCATCCGGCAGCTCACGCCGTAAAGCGTGTCCAGATGACCGAGGAGCTCGACCTCGAAGGCGTCAGCGCGGCTTCCCTCGCTGCTGGCCAGCGACAGGTCCTGCGCTACGGACGCAGGTTTCTTGCTGAAGAAGAACGGCATGGGCTCGACGGGGGCAACAGGGGAGCGGCCAGGGCTATTCCAGCCTGCTCTCGCCCCCCTGACCCTCGCCCGCGGATTCGTCCGCGGCAGAGCCAGCCTGGAGAGGAGCGGCGCCCTCGGTGGGTTCCCCGCTGTGTCCCTGGAGCTTCGCCTCCAGCTCGTCAATGCGCTGCGATAGACGCTTGACATCGGACTGAAGATCGCGGACCAGGCCGAGCCCCGGGAGGATGGCGCGGATGCGCTCGTCGACGGCATGCTGCCACTGATCGAGCGTCTGCTTCGAGCTCTCGACGATCCCGCTCAGGCGCCCCTTCGCGTGGCTCGACTTGTCGGCGTCGAGCGGCGGGGGCGGCTGCGACGGCGACGCGGACGCCGCGGGCTCCGGCGCGGGGACCTGCGCCGTGCCCGGCGCCACCGTCCCGCCCTCCCCTGGGACCGCGCCGGGGATCAGCCGGCCGATCGGGCCCTCGCGCAGCTGCGAGAGCAGCCGCTCGCCGCGCTCCTGGATCAGATCTCTCAGCGTGCCGAGCGGGACCGAGCGCGGCTGCGATTTGAGATCTTCCGAGATGATCAGCGCCAGCGTGACCTCGGTCTTGTCCTCCTTGGTCGCGTTGTCGATGATCTGGACCTCTTCGCCAGCCCGGACCATCTCCCCGATCTGCTGCAGGGTGACGTAACGACTGTCCTTCGTGTCGTAGAGCTTCCGATTGGAGTAGCGCTTAATAACGCGACGCGGTACCTCGCCGCCTACCAGAGTCTCCTTCGCCGTTTCCATCTCCTCTACGCCTCGAGTTGATTGGACCACCGCTAGAAACCTCGCGCAAGGGAAGATCACTCGATATCACTCGATAAATTGGACGACGTGCAGGAGCCGGCGATCGAGCTGCGAAACGTGGCTGCGAGCTATCCCACGGGGCGGCTGGCGCTGGAGGGGATCGACCTGGAGGTGCGCGCGGGCGAGCTCTGCGCCGTCCTGGGGCCGAACGGCGCCGGCAAATCGACGCTGGTCCGGGTCCTCTCCGGGGCCCTGCGGCCGGCGCGGGGCGGGGCGACCCTGCTGGGGAGGCCCCTCGACGCCATGGACCGGCGGGCGATCGCGCGGTGCGTGGCGGTCGTGCCGCAGGGGATCGCCTCGGCGCCCGGCTTCACGGTGCGGGAGGTCGTCATGATGGGCCGCGCGCCCCACCAGGGCGCCTGGATGCGCCCCTCCGGCCGGGACGAGGAGGCGGTCGCCCGCGCCCTCGGGGCCTGCGATCTCGTGGAGCTCTCGGGGCGGCCCGTGGCCGAGCTCTCCGGCGGCGAGCAGAAGCGGGTCGCCATCGCGCGGGCGCTCGCGCAGGAGGCGCAGGTGCTGATCCTCGACGAGCCCGGGGCCCACCTCGACATCCGCCACTCGATCGAGATCCACGAGGTCGTGCGCCGGGAGGTCGCCGAGCGGCGCCTCGCCTGCGTCGCGGTGCTGCACGACCTCAACGCGGCCGCCCAGTACGCCGACCGCGTGGCGCTCCTCAAGGCCGGGCTGCTTGTCGCGCAGGGCACCGTCGAGGAGGTGATGACCTACCGCCGGCTCAAGGACGTGTTCGAGGCGGAGCTCTACGTGGGGGTGAACGAGCTCGACGGCAGCCGGTACTTCCTCCCCGTCCGGGGCGCGCGCGAGCCGCGGGGGTAGGGAGGAATCGCCGCGGGGCAGCGCGGGCAGGGGGCGGCGCGGGGCGACGTTCTCCGCAATCTCGACCGCCCGCGCGGCGCGGTTTATAAGCGGCGCCATGCGCGGATCTCCACCCTGGAGAGCTCTCTCTCGAGGCTTCCTGCCGTGCCTCCTGGCCCTCCTGGCCCTGCTCGGCGCGGCCGGCTGCGGCCAGAGCAGGACGGCGCCCGAGCTCCTGAGCGTCATCGACGTCGTGCCGCGCGAGGTGGACCTCGGCGATCGCATCGAGATCCTCGGGACCAACCTGCCCACGGCGCAGGCGAAGGAAGCGGTCGTCACGTTCCGCGGGACGCTGAGGCGCCCCGGCCAGGCGCCGCTCACCGGCCAGAGCATCGAGATCGACGGCGCGCAGCTCAGCAGCAACAAGGTGTCGCTCGTCTTCTCCGACGGGCTGCAGGCGCGCTTCGCCGGCCGCGGCGACGACGCGGTGCACACGACCTTCCACGGGGACGTGACCGTCGAGATCCCCTCGGCCACGCAGGGAGGGCTCCCCGTGTCCGGCACGGTCAGGGGCGTCACGCTCGACTTCATCCCGCCGACCCCGCGCCGCGCCATCATCGAGGCGCGCGAGAAGGAGGGGGCGCGCGCGCTCGCGTTCTTCGGCATCGAGGTGGCGGCCGAGTCGCCGCCCGCCGGCGGGCTCGTCGTGACCGGCGTGCGCGACGGGAGCCCCGCGAGCCGGGCGCAGCTCCTCGCCGGCGACGTCATCACGAGCTTCGAGGGCGTGAAGGTCCTGTCGAAGGGCGACGTGAGGCCGGGCGGCCACGAGCGGCTGTCGCCGGTCGGGATCCGGCGGGGCGCGGCCCCGTCCGAGGTCAAGCTCTCGACCGAGGGGTTCCACTCGAGCGCCCCGACCGATCTGCTCGGCGCCGGGATCCTCCTCGGCGTGGCCGCCGCGATCATCCTGCTCTTCATGGCGCCGACCGCGGGGATCATCACGTGGGTCGAGCGCCGCGTCTCGGCGCGCATGCAGTCGCGCATCGGGCCGAACCGCGCCGGGCCGCAGGGCTTCCTCGTGTGGATCGCCGACGGCATCAAGTCGATCCTCAAGGAGGACGTCATCCCGGCCGAGGCCGACAGGGCGCTCTTCCGGCTCGCGCCCTACCTCGTCTTCGTCGGCGTGTCGGCCACGTTCGTGGTCATGCCGTTCGGCCAGTACCTCATCGCGGCCGACCTCGACATCGGCATCCTCTTCGTCATCGCCGTGACCTCGCTGGTCACGATCGGGCTGATGACCGGCGGCTGGGCGTCGAACAACAAGTGGTCGCTCCTCGGCGGGATCCGCTCGGCGGCGCAGATCATCAGCTACGAGATCCCGGGCGCGGTCGCGATCGTGTGCATCGTGATGATGACCGGCTCGCTGCGGCTCCAGGACATCATCGCCGCGCAGGGCGGCACCGGGGCCTCGTTCCTCGACGTGGGCGGCTGGCCCTGGCACTGGTTCGTCTTCCGCAACCCGATCACGTTCGCGCTGTTCTTCCTCTATTTCACGACGGCGCTCGCGGAGGGCAACCGCGCGCCGTTCGACCTGCCCGAGGCGGAGAGCGAGCTCGTCGCCGGCTACTCGACCGAGTACTCGGGGATGCGGTACCTCTTCTTCTTCTTCGCCGAGTGGGCGAACGTCTTCGTGATGTGCGGCATCGCGAGCGCGCTCTTCCTCGGCGGCTGGCAGATCCCCGGCGTCTCGCCGTCGCAGCAGGAGGCGAGCTTCGGTCTCCAGCTCCTCGGCGTCTTCCTGTTCCTGCTGAAGAGCTGGTCGCTCGTCTTCGTGGTGATCTGGATCCGCTGGACGCTGCCGCGCGTCCGGATCGACCAGATGATGAACCTCTGCTGGAAGTGGTTCGTCCCGCTCTCGTTCCTCGCCTTCCTCCTGACGGCGCTCTGGATGGTGATCGGCGTCAGCAAGACGGTCCAGCTCGTCATCAGCGTTGTCACCTTCGCCGTCTGGGCCTACCTGCTCATCCACTTCATCCGCAGGGTCCAGTACAACCTGCGCCAGGCCAAGGTCGCGCTCCACCTGAATCCGTTCCTGTGACAGCAAACCCCGGTGCCACCTCGGCCTTGCGCTGAGGTATGCTGTCGGCGTGGCGGTCCCCTCGAGCCCGGCCTCCGACTTCTGCGCAGCGTGCGGTTTCCCGCTGCGCGGGCCGCGGTGCGAGGCGTGCGGGGTCGACCGGTCGCCGGCGCTCTCGCTCTCGCGCAGGCCGCCGCCCGCGGACGCCGACTGGGACGGCAGCTCGATCGATGCGTGGCGCACGCGCGACCCGGTGCGCTTCGTGGCCCACTGCGCCTCGGCGGAGGCCGGCACGAACGTCCAGGCGACGACGCTGCAGGAAGGCGTGGGGTGGATCGTTCCGTTCGGGGCGACGACGCTCTTCGTCGCGCTCGACGCGGCGAACGAGCGGATGTCGATCGACGTGGCGGTCGTCCGCGTCGCGGAGCGGCAGCGGGTGCCGCTCCTCCGGACCGCGCTGGAGCTCTCCGGCGGCCCCGAGCCGTTCCGGCTCTGCCTCCGGGACGATCTGCTGCTGCTCCGCCGCGTCGGTCGCGTCGCCGCCTTCACGCCGGAGGCGCTGCGCGGCGCGCTGCGCGAGAGCGGCGAGGCGGCGCAGCGGCTCGCGGCGACGCTGACCGCCTGGTTCGACGCGCGACCGCCGTTCTCGGAGGAGCAGCGGGCGAGCCTGACGTGGGCGTCGGCCGGCCGCGCGCGGCCGCTCAAGAGCTTCTCCAGCCCGCCGGCGCCTGGCCGCCCTCAGGGCGCTCCGTCGGTGCGGGCGGCCGGCCCGCCGACGCCGGCCTCGGCGGCGCGGGCGCCGCTCGAGGAGCTCTCGGCGTGGGCGGCGCCCCCGTTGCCGCGCCTGCCCGAGTCGGTCGCGCGCACGATCCGCGACGCGGACGTGATCCCCGACATCCTGTCCCCCTCGCTCGTGTCCGCTCCGGCGTCGCCGGGCGCCGCGTCGGGCGCTCTGTCGGTGAAAAACGGCGGCGCGCTCACGCCCAAGGCCGGCATCTTGCCGCCGGCCCACGACGGCGGCGCCGCGTCCAAGGCGCTCAGCGGCCTGGCGATGCCGGGGCCCGACGGCGGCGCCGCCAAGCCGGCGGCGGCGGGCCCGGCGGCGGCGGCCCCGCTGTCGGGCGAGCCCGCGCCGGCCGCGGACACGCCGGGGCAGGCCGGCGATCGGCGCAGCGCGCGCACCGTCCCGTTTCGCCGCTCGACCTCCTCCGTCATGGCCGCCGTGACGACGCCGTTGTCGGTGCGTCCGCCCGCGCTGCCGGAGGTCGAGATCGAGCCTCCGTCGCGCCAGAGCATCCCGTCGCGCCCCGAGGCGCCGAACACGCCGGCCGATCGGCTCTGCCAGCTGCTCCGGGACGCGCAGGTGCTCGGCGCGGCGCTCAGCTTCCAGGAGCGGCCGGGCGTCATGGTGCTGCTCATCCGGTGCACCGTGTTCCGGGCGATCTACGAGCACGGCGAGGCGATGCCCGACGCGGTGGCGCACCTCTACCGCTGCACGGCGGCCGCGACCCGCGAGCTCGTCCAGGCGGAGGGCGGCTCGCGCCGCGCAAACACCGCGGGCGTCGCCGAGCCGGCGTTCCTCGTGATGGAGCGCCTCGTGACGCTGCGCGGGCAGGTGCCCGAGGAGAAGCGGCTGCACATCGATCCGCTCACCACGGCGGCGCTCGCGCGCGAGCACCTCGGCCGCTACCTGCGCGAGATCGAGCGCGCCCCGGCCGATCCGGTGCTCCGCCACTTCCTCGCGCTCGGCGCCCTCTCGGAGCTGCTCGTGCGCACGAAGCTGCCGGCCAAGACGGAGCAGCGGCTGCGCGACATCGTCGCCTACGCGCAGCGCGACGGCGCCAAGCCGGGCACGATCGAGCTGCTGATGACGGCGCTCTCGAGGATCGTCGCCCAATGACGTCGCAGCTCGCGGCGCACGGCGACGGCGATCTGGCCCTGCTCCACGAGCGCGTCGCCCGCGCCCGCCGCTCGGTCGTGGCGATCCGCGCCGGCGCGCTCGTCACGACCGGCTGGGTGGCGCTCGGCAACGGCGTCGTGGTGACGAGCCGGCGGGGGCTCGGCTACCCGACCGAGGTCACGCTGACGTTCGAGGACGGCCGGAGCATGGCGGGGCGCGTGATCGCGGTCGACGTGGGCCGGGACGTGGCGCTTGTCGCGCCGGGCGAGCCGCTGGGCGTCGCGGCGCTCGCCGTCCGCGCGCCGGCCGAGCCGCGGCTCGGCGAGCGCGCCGCGGTGCTGAGCTGCCTCCCGGGGCAGAGCCTGCGCCTCGCGGTCGCGCGGGTCTGCCACGCGGCGCGCAAGGTCGACGGGCAGCTCCCCGGGTTCGAGCTCGACGTGGCGGCGCCGCTCGGCGCGCCGGTGCTCGATCCGGAGGGGCGCGTGATCGGGGTTGTCGCGGCGGTGTCCGGCGCCCTGGGGGAGCTGCCGGGCCACAGCGCCGTGCTCCCGGCGGGCGCGTTCCAGCCGCTGCTCGCCTCGGTGGATCGGCCGCTCGCCGAGCTCCGCGACCGGGCGCCGGTGTACCGCTGCCCGGTGTGCGAGGAGCCGTTCGACATCGAGAGCGACCGCTGCCTGGGCTGCGGCCGGCTGCTGCCGCACGCGTTCGCGCCGTCTCCGGCCCGCGCGGGCGTCGAGCGGGTGATCCGGCAGGGCCTGTCGGCGCTCGGGATCATCGCCAACCGGGCGCGCGTCGGCCCGAGGGCCTGGCGGATCGCGCAGCGGCCGTTCCCGGCGGCGGAGACGGCGACGCAGGTGGACATCGAGATCGACGAGGCGGGGGGGCTTCTGTCGCTTCGCGCGCCGGTCGTGGGGTTGCCGGCGGCGAACCACGAGCCGTTCTACCGGTTCCTGCTCACGATGAACGACCAGACCACGGGGGAGTTCCGCGTGTCGATCGCGGGCGACGAGGTCGCGGTGTCGTGCGTGGCGTCGCTGGAGGGCTTCTCGGATCACGATGCGGCGCTGCTCATCGACGGGCTCGTGCAGATCGCGGACGAGTACCGGCGGACGCTCGCGGAGAGGTTCGAGGCGGCGCCGAGGTTCGAGTCGGCGGGGCGCTGAGTCGGCGGGGCGGGAAGGCGCGCTCTGGAAGGCTTCCCGCGCGCTCCGGAGGTTTCCCGCGCGGGGGCGGTAGGCAAAATTCCCCGGGAAATTCGGCCCCCGGCGCGCGCCGGACGGCGCCGGGGGCACGGCGGACGCTGCTAAGTACGCGAAATCTCGTGCTCCGGAGCGCGCGGGAAGCTCTCGGAGCGCGCGGGAAACCTCCGGCGCGCGCAGGAAGGGCTCGGACGCGCGCCGGAGGTGTGGATGGGTGTTGTGGATTACTCGAAATCGGTCTCGCCGGTCACTTCGCCCGGCGCTGCCGGACTGGACGGCGTGGCGCCGGGCTTGCCCGGGCTGGGCGGCGTGGCGGCGGGCTTGCGCTGGCGCACCTTGCGGTTCGCGAGGCCGAGGCGGATGAGATAGCCGCGCTTCTTGATGACGGCGCGGGCCGTGGTCGCCCACTCGTCGAACCAGGCGCGCAGCTTGACGAGCGCCTCGCGCCGGTGCGCGGCCTCCGGGAGCTCGGTTGGCGCGGGCAGAGGCGATGTCGGGCCGAGCGCCACGTCGACGAGCCCTTGGAGGCGCTTGCGTTCTGCCTTTTCGAGGCCACGGGTGGCGAGGAAAGCGACGGCCTTCTTGTCGCTCTGCTTCATCCCGGCGCGGTCCGGAGCGGCGCCATTCTCGAGGGCGTCGAGCCGCGCGAGGAAGGTGGCCACTCCCTGGACGGAGGCGGTGCCGGTGGAGGGCGCGAGGTCCTTGAAGACATAAGCGTGCACCTCGGGGAAACGCCGGCGGAGCGCGGCGGCATAACGGGCGAAGTTGGGCTCGTCCCACTGGTCGAGCTCCCCCGTCGCGGCGCGCTGCGCCCTGGCATCGTCGGTATCGGCCGACGCGCCGGTCTTGCGGGGAGCGGCGAGGACATCGAGGAGGAGCGCACGGCCCTCGATGATATCGTCATCGGTCATCCCCGCCCCGGCCATCAACGTGCGAATCGCGGCGACGGCGCCTATCCCCATCAGGAACTTTGTCGCGCGCTCCGGCGTGGTCTCCAGGACCGCATCCGAATACTCCATGCTGATTTCCTCCCTGCCGGCCGGGAAATCCGGACGGCGGCAATGAGATAGAAGTTACAAGGGTAGTTTCGGGGATGGGAAGAGGGATTTGAGCTCTCGCCGTGCTCCGGCCGCCGGATTCTTGCTCTCCCGGCGGGGCACTCCGGGGCGGTGGCCTGTGCGCTGAGGACGGACGGAACGGAGCTCGGGGCGCGCTCCGGCGCGATGCTCGGCTGAGCCATGTCCGAGCACGCCCGTGTGGACGCTTGTCTCTGGGGGTCCTGCGGGCGAGCGTGCGCGAGCGAGAAAATCGCGGGGTGGAGGGAATGAGCATGAGCGAGAGATCGAGACCGTGGCGACGGAGGACGATCCTTGCGGTGGCTGTCGGCGTCCTGGCGCTTGGGGCGGCGGGGGCCGGGTGTTTGTGGGAGCGCGAGGACCGCACGTTCGGCAGCTTCTGCGCGGCCTCGGTGGGCGGCGAGGAGCATTGCGTGGGTGAGAATCTCGGCCCGGGCATCGCGTGGAGCCAGGCCGAGAAGGACGGCGCGCTGCCCATCGAGATGTGGGCCACGTGGCCGAACAACAAGACGCTGGAGGAGATCGTCGCGAGCGGCACCTCGCTCGACGTCTGGTTCGGCCATGTGGACGAAGCGATCGACTACGTGCGAGACGACGCGAGGAACGCCGAGTCGCTGCGGGCGACGCTCGCGGGCAAGCTCGAGTCGCTGCTCGACGAGGCGACGGACCGCCAGAGAGCGCTGCTCGCGCAGGCGCCGGTCGACGCGACAGGCAGCTTCAAGGCGGCGATGATCGAGAAGGCGAGCGCCGAGACGGAGCCGCTCGCCGCCGCGCTCGCGGCGGACAAGCAGGCCATGGCGGTCGTGCAGGCGATCTTCGACCAGGCCCGGAGCGACGCGGCCCCGCTGCGATCGAGGTACGCGGGCGTCGCGGCGCGCTTCGCCGCGTACCGCGCGACCGAGGCGGCGGAGACGGCGGCCTACGCGGCGCTCTCGGAGCAGGCGTCGCGGTCGGACATCGACGGCCTCGACGGCGTGGAGCAGGCGGTGCTCGCGGCGGCGCGCGAGGCGAGCCGGGCGCCCGGCGAGCTCGCCGCCGAGATCCTGAGGTCGTCGGCGGCGCTCCAGGTCTTCGCGGCCTCCTTCGACGAGGCGATGGCACCGCACAGGGAGTTCCTCGCGACGCACGGCGCGGTGCTGCCGGACATGACCTCGGGGGCGCTGCGGTCGCTGAGCGCGATGCTGGGCTATGTGCAGCGGCGGGTGGCCCGGAGCGACGCGACGGCGGCGGCGCTGCTCGGCGGGATCGCGCTGCGCCGGCAGGCGCTCCGCGTGTCGCAGATGGACGAGGGGGCGCGCGAGGCGATCGCAGGGGCGCGGACCCGCAAGGCGTCGGACGCCTTCGGGGAGCGTGCGCGCGCGCAGGTCGCGGCGCTGTCGGCGGCGCCGCCGGTGAGCGAGAAGCTCGGGCTGCCGCTGCTGGCCGAGCGGTGCGGGGAGCTCTCGGCGCTTGTGCAGCTGCGGCCGCTCTGCGAGGCGGCGGGGTCGTCGTGGCGCGAGGCCGGGTGCGCGGCGCTTCGGGAGCGGTTCGATGCCGCGGAGGTCGAGCTCAGGACGGGGCTGCCGCGGAAGATCGCGGAGGGCCTGGCGGCGCTGCGGGAGAAGGGGATGGCCGCGGCGGCGCTCGACGCGGCGCAGGCGAGGCTCGACGCGGGCGACGTGAAGGGCGCCGCGGTCGCGTATGACGCCGCCGTGCGCGGCGCGGAGGGGACATGAGAGGCTCGAAGGAGGTTGTGCGGCGTGGCTTTCGCGCCGCGGCGCTGCAGAAGCTCGTCGCGCTGATCACTGCGGCGGTGTTGGTGGCGCCCTCGTTGGCGCGGGCCGGCACGCCGTACACCCTCGACTGGGTCTCCACCCAGTTCAACCCGGGGTGTCTCACCCCCGAGCTCCTCAACCCTGGAGCGCCGTACTTCCGCGTGAACGATACGCCGCTTCCCACCTACGAGGTTCCGGGCGAGTTCGCGTTCCATGACGACGGCTCGGAGAGCAATCGGATGGAGGCGGCGTTCGATTCGGTGCTGCTCGGGATGGGCATGAACGACTTCCACTTCCACGTCAGCAGGGAGGGGGGCGACAACACCTGCGTCAACGCGCGCGAGGTGGTGAACCTCGTGTCGGTGCCGCTCGGGCTGAACAAGCCGCTCTTCGACGTCCGTCGCCGCGGGGTGGCGTTCTCCGGCGACACGACCCTCGACCTGAGCCTCGCGGAGATCAACCCGGCGCTCGCGCGCGACATCGAGATCCTGCTCGCCGAGATCGCCAAGGAGCGCAAGGCGCTCGTGGCGAACGCCCCGCGGGTGGCGCGCCTGGCGGAGAAGATGGACCTGCTCCAGCAGCTCGACACCGAGCTGAAGGACCTGGTCAGCCGGCCGCTGGACGAGATCTCGCGGACCGATCTCGACGAGATCCTCGACCGGTACAAGGACGCGGTCGGCGCGGAGACGCGGGCGGCGATGGAGCAGCTCGTCGACGACCTGAAGAAGAGCGTCAGCGATCTCGAGGACGAGCTCGCGCGGCTGATGGACGAGTTCGGCGCGCAGGCGGACGAGGTGGCGGACCTGGCGACGCAGGACGCGCGCGCCGAGGGGTGGAACCCGGACGACGCGGGGGCGTACGCGCTCGGGGAGAGCGAGGTGCCGTGGGTCGAGGTGCCGGACATCTCGGCAGTGGACGGGGCGTTCGACGAGGGGAGGGACCCGTACGCGGCGTACGCGGATGGCGTGATCGCGGCGCTGGAGGCGGACGTGAGCGGCCGGGTGGTGGTCCTTCGGGCGGACTTCGTGGCGAACGTGAGGGCGTGGCGGGCGAACAGCGCGGCGCTGGAGATCGCGCTGCGCGACCGGATGGGGGTGTCGCTTTCGGAGACGAACGCGTTCCTGAAGGCGCAGAACCGGATCACCGGATTCGTGCGGCAGTTCATGGATGCGTCGGACTGGTTCGAGGACTCGCCCGTGCCGGCGGACCTGCGGGCGCAGGTGGACACGGTGCTGAAGCCGCGGTTCGACGCGCTGGCGGACCAGATGAAGGACAGCCTGAACCAGTGGACGGGCGACGGGCTCGACCTGGAGCAGACGCAGCTCTACCAGACGATCAGCGCGTTCGCGGGGGCGATGTCGACGGTGGGCGAGGGCTTCGAGGCGTACGCGGAGGTGATGCAGACGCTCGTGCATGCGACGACGCGCATCGGGGTGGGGTTCGTGCCGGTGGTGGGGCCGGCGCTCGACCTGTGCGAGGCGGTCACCGGGAAGGCGTGGTGCCAGCCGTCGGGGCAGGAGCTGAGCGACGAGGAGCGGATCTTCTCGGGGCTGGGCTTCGGGCTCGGGGCGGTCGGGCCGATGTGGCGCGCGGTCAAGACCAGCAGCGGCCTGCGACCGGCCGCGATCCGGGTGGCCGGGGAGATCGCCGAGATCGAGGAGGTGTTCGCCAAGATCGTGAAAACGAACCGCGTCAGGGGGTACAAGGGGCTCACCGGGGCGATCACCAAGTTCGATGTGGACATCTTCGAGAAGAAGGCGGCCAAGTTCCTGGTGGACGACGGCCGATCGCTCATCGGGGTCGGCGACGACGGCGTGCGCGACGTGCTCAAGATTCCGAGGGAATCGAGCGCTGGGGGTAGCGAGGGGGCAGCGCCCGACTTCTTGTCGATATCCAGCGGGCACAAGCTGATCGTGAGTGAGGCCAAGGGCGGCGGAGAGATTAAGGTCAGGAAGGTGCGCGAGCAGCTCACGAACGCCATGAAGGCGCTGAAGGCGAAGGGGCTGGATGGAGACGTGGCTCGGTACGAGCTCATCATGGAGCAGGGCGCGAAATTTGATGACCCGAACATCACGGTTCGGGACGGCTACCTGTTCAACTGGAAGACTGGCAAGAACGTGACCTTGATAGACTCCGACAAATTCATCATGGTGATCCGGCTATGAGTGAATCAGAACCTTCGTTCTATGCGTGGTGTGACGAGGCAGAACGGCTCGACGCGTTCGCCGCGGCACTGTCGGCCCTCGTCAACCCGGGGGCTCTCATCAGCCTGATGATGAGCCACCAGCAAGGGTGCGAGACACGCTCCGTGGACGAAGTGCTCGCGATGATCCGCGCCCATCTCGGAGGAACGAACAACGCTCACCTAGGCTCTGGCGTGAAGCTGAACGGTTCCGAGTGCGCCATGCTGTTCGATCTCAAGTGCTACACCGACGAAAGCGAACGTCTCTGTCCTTGGGGCCCGCTCCGCTTAGATGCGGGCGAACGCAAGCGGGACTTTTACCCCTACGAGATCCCCGTGCGCAGGGGCCCCCGCTCCGTGGAGGCCGAGGCCGCGGCCGCCTACCATCTAGTTCAGGGGGCCGTCGAGGATCTCCTGCTCCGCCTCTGCGCGCCGGACGCGAGCGGGCGCGTGCCGACCGGCGCCTGCACGGACAAGCCCAACTGGAGCGCCCCGGTCGAGATGTGCGCGACCTACAACGCGAACGCCTCGGAGCTCGCGCGCGACCTCGCCCTCTCGTGGGTGAGCCTCCACCACAAGGAGAGCGTCTCGCGCATCGCCGGTACGTCGCTGGAAGCGCTCCGCGCGCGGGTGGAAGCCGCGCCGCGCGGCGCGCGCGTGCCCATGAAAAGCACGAGCGAGCTCACGGGCTCGCTCTCGCGCGAGACCGTGCTCAAGGCGCTCGCGACGCCGCCGGCCACGCTGCTCGATGCGCTCGAGGCCGCGGCGGTGCCCGACGACGCGTGGCGCGCGGCCGAGCCCCAGGCGCGCGAGCTCCTGGAGCTACGCCGCCAGCTTGACGACGAAGCCGCGGGGGAGGTCCCACCCGCCTTCTGGGTGGACGTCACGACGCGCAGGCACACCCGGTTCCTCGAGGAGCACGCCCCCTTCCACGTCCGCCGCCTCCCGAGCGGCGGGGTGGTGCTGGCCACGCACCCGTACCGCACGCTCTGGCCGCTCTGGGCCGATGCACTCTTCGTGCTCGGCCTCATGTCCTGACGCAGGCTACCTCATGAGGATGATCGAGCGATGAGAGAAGGGCCGTTTTTCTTCGCCTGGTGTGACGAGGCACAGAGGGTCGATGCGTTCGGCGCCGCGCTCTCGGCCCTCATCAAGGAGCCCCAGTACAGTATCCGCGCGATCATGGACCGCGACACCGAATGCAACACCACCTCCGTGGACGAGGTGGTCGCGATGCTCCGCACCCAGTTCGGACGCACGGACGCCGAAGCCTACTTCGTCGCATCGTTGAGCTATGACCACTTCGTCCATTGCATCCTTCGCTGCTTCACCGACAGGAGCGAACGTCTCAAGCCGATGGGCCCCATCCACATGCACGGCCGCCGGATCGAGGCCTTTGCCCCCATGCACATGGACCTCGCCCTGGGGAGGGGCCCGCGCTCCGTGCAGGCCGAGGCCGTGCTCGCGTGGCACATGGCGCTGGAAGACATCGAGGATGTCCTGCTCCGCCTCTGCGCGCCGGACGCGAGCGGGCGCGTCCCGACCGGCGGCTGCACGACGGCGCGGACCTGGCTCGCCCCGGTCGCCCTGTGCGCGACGTACAACGCGGACGCCCGCGACATCGCGCGCGATCTCGCCCTTTCGTGGATCTGCCTCCACGACAAGGAGAGGGTGTCGCGCACCGCGGGCCTGCCGCTGGAAGCGCTCCGCGCGCAGGTGGAAGCCGCGCCGCCTGGGGCGTGCGCCGCGCTGAGACATAGCAGCGGGCACTCGAGCTCGCTCTCCCGTGAAGCCGTTCTTAAGGCGCTGGAAACTCCGCCCTCCGCCCTGCTCGAGGCGCTCGAAGCGGCGGCGGAGGCGCCCGACGGCGCGTGGCGCGCCGCAGAGCCGCGCGCGCGCGAGATCTACGAGCGGACGCTCCCATTCAGGGGGCGCGACGAGCAGGGCACGGAGACGGGCAACGGCTCGCCCCTCTCGCAGGTCGAGATCACCCTCGATCACTTCGAGTTCCTGGTCCACCACGCCCGGTTCTACGTCCGGCGCCTGCCGAGCGGCGGCGTGGTGCTGGCAACCCACCCGTACCGCACGCTCTGGCCGCTCTGGGCCGACGCGCTCTTCGCGCTCGGCCTGATGTCATGACAGAGGCCGCGCATGCTCTCTGTTCTCCGGGCGTCGCACCCGGGCGCGCACGCGCTGGACGGCGCACCCCTCCCTGAGCGCGCGGAGCGCGCGATTAGGGAGGGGCGGGCCGCGCGCAGGCGCGAAGCGCCGAGCACGGACCGGGGGTGGGCATCCACTCTCTCTCAGCCGTTCTCCGCTCTTTCGGAGCCATCCTCATCGATCAACACCGAGGGGTGGAACCCGGACGACCCGGGCGCGTACGCGCTCGGGGAGAGCGAGGTGCCGTGGGTCGAGGTGCCGGACATCGCGGAGGTGGAGGGAGCGTTCGACGAGGGGAGGGACCCGTACGCGGCGTACGCGGACGCGGTGATCGCGGCGCTGGAGGCGGACGTGAGCGGCCGGGTGGTGGTCCTTCGGGCGGACTTCGTGGCGAACGTGAGGGCGTGGCGGGCGAACAGCGCGGCGCTGGAGATCGCGCTGCGCGACCGGATGGGGGTGTCGCTGGCGGAGACGAACGCGTTCCTGAAGGCGCAGAACCGGATCACCGGGTTCGTGCGGCGGTTCATGGATGCGTCGGACTGGTTCGAGGACTCGCCGGTGCCGGCGGACCTGCGGGCGCAGGTGGACACGGTGCTCAAGCCACGGTTCGACGCGCTGGCCGACCAGATGAAAGACAGCCTGAACCAGTGGACGGGCGACGGGCTCGATCTGGAGCAGACGCAGCTCTACCAGACGATCAGCGCGTTCGCGGGGGCGATGTCGACGGTGGGCGAGGGCTTCGAGGCGTACGCGGAGGTGATGCAGACGCTCGTGCATGCGACGACGCGCATCGGGGTGGGGTTCGTGCCGGTGGTGGGGCCGGCGCTCGACCTGTGCGAGGCGGTCACCGGGAAGGCGTGGTGCCAGCCGTCGGGGCAGGAGCTGAGCGACGAGGAGCGGATCTTCTCGGGGCTGGGCTTCGGGCTCGGGGCGGTCGGGCCGATGTGGCGCGCGGTCAAGACCAGCAGCGGGCTGCGACCGGCCGCGATCCGGGTGGCCGGGGAGATCGCCGAGATCGAGGAGGTGTTCGCCAAGATCGTGAAAACGAACCGCGTCAGGGGGTACGAACCTCCGCGGGGCGGTCACGAAGCGCAAGAAGGTGGACATTTTCGAGAAGAAGGCGGCGAAGTTCCTGGTGGACGATGGCCGATCGCTCGTCGGGGTCGGCGACGACGCCGTGCGCGACGTGGTCGGCATTCCGAAGACCTCGCGTCCTAAATCCAAGGAAGCGATGGCGCCTGACTTCGTGTCGATATCCAGCGGGCACAAGCTGATCATAAGCGAGGCAAAAGGTGGAAAGATCTATGTTGATGATGTGCGTCATCAGCTATCAAACGCAATGAAGGCGCTGAAGGACAAGGGGCTGGACGGAGATGTGGATCGGGTTGAGCTCATCATGGAGCAGGGGGCGAAGTTTGACGACCCGAACTTCACGGTTCGGGACGGCTACCTGTTCAACTTGAAGACGGGCAAGACCGTGACCCTGATAGACTTCAACAAGCCCATCATGGTGATCCGGCTATGAGCAAGACAGGGCCTTGCTTTTTCGCCGGGTGTGATGAGGCGGAACGGATCGAGGCATTCGCCGCGGCACTGTCGGTCATCGTCATCCCGGGGGATCTTGTCAGCCTGATGATGAGTTCCGAGGAAGGATGCGAGACACCCTCCGTGGACGAAGTGCTCGCGATGATCCGCGCCCACTTCGAAGGAACGAACAACGCTCACGTCCTCTCTGGCGTGATGCTGAGCGATTCCGAGCGCGTCATCTGTGTCGGACTGTCGTGTTACACCGACGAATCCGAGCGTCGCTCCTCCAGCGGCCCTCTCAAATTACGAATGTGCGAAAAACGGGATTTCTTTCCGTCCGAGGTCCCCGTGGGCAGGGGCCCCCGCTCCGTGGAGGCCGAGGCGGCGGTGGCCTACCATATGGTCCAAGGCGACATCGAGGACCTCCTGCTCCGCCTTTGCGCGCCGGACACAAGCGGGCGCGTGCCGACCGGCGCGTGCACGGACAAGGAGGACTGGATCGCCCCGGTCGAGATGTGCGCGACCTACAACGCGAACGCCGCGGAGCTCGCGCGCGACCTGGCCCTCTCGTGGGTGAGCCTCCACGACAAGGAGAGCGTCTCGCGCATCGCAGGCACGTCGCTGGAGGCGCTCCGCGCGCGTGTCGACGCCGCGCCGCGCGGCGCGCGCGTGCCCATGAAAGGCACGAGCGAGCTCACGGGCTCGCTCTCGCGCGAGACCGTGCTCAAGGCGCTCGCGACGCCGCCGGCCACGCTGCTCGAAGCGCTCGAGGCCGCGGCGGTGCCCGACGAGGCGTGGCGCGCGGCCGAGCCCCAGGCGCGCGAGCTCCTCGAGCTACGCCGCCAGCTCGACGACGAAGCCGCGGGGGAGGTCCCACCCGCCTTTTGGGTAGACATCACGACGCGCGAGCACACGCGCTTCCTGGAAGAGCACGCCCCCTTCCACGTGCGCCGCCTGCCGAGCGGCGGCGTGGTGCTGGCCACGCACCCGTACCGCACGCTCTGGCCGCTCTGGGCCGACGCGCTGTTCGTGCTCGGCCTCCTGTCCTGACGCAGGCTACCTCATGAGGATGATCGAGCGATGAGAGAAGGGCCGTTTTTCTTCGCCTGGTGTGACGAGGCACAGAGGGTCGATGCGTTCGGCGCGGCGCTGTCGGCCCTCATCAAGGAGCCACAGTACAGTATGCGCGCGATCATGGACCGCGACACGGAATGCAACACGACCTCCGTGGACGAGGTGGTCGCGATGCTCCGCGCCCACTTCGGGCGCACCGACGCGGAAACCTATTTCGTCGCATCGTTGAGTCACGAACACTTCGTCCATTGCATCCTTCGCTGCTTCACCGACAGGAGCGAGCGTCTCAAGCCGATGGGCCCCATCCACATGCACGGCCGCCGGATCGAGGCCTTTGCCCCCATGCACATGGACCTCGCCCTGGGGAGGGGCCCGCGCTCCGTGCAGGCCGAGGCCGTGCTCGCGTGGCACATGGCGCTGGAAGACATCGAGGACGTCCTGCTCCGCCTCTGCGCGCCGGACGCGAGCGGGCGCGTCCCGACCGGCGGCTGCACGACGGCGCGGACCTGGCTCGCGCCGGTCGCCCTGTGCGCGACGTACAACGCGGACGCCCGCGACATCGCGCGCGATCTCGCCCTCTCGTGGATCTGCCTCCATGACAAGGACAGGGTGTCGCGCACCGCGGGGCTGTCGGTGGAAGCGCTCCGCGCGCGGGTGGAAGCCGCGCCGCCTGGGGCGTGCGTTGCGCTGAGACATAGCAGCGGGCACTCGAGCTCGCTCTCCCGTGCAGCCGTCCTCAAGGCGCTGGAAACTCCGCCTTCCGCCTTGCTCGAGGCGCTCGAAGCAGCGGCGGAGAAGCCCGATGGCGCGTGGCGCGCGGCAGAACCGCGCGCGCGCGAGATCTACGAGCGGACGCTCCCATTCAGGGGGCGCGACGAGCAGGGCACGGAGACGGGCAACGGCTCGCCCCTCTCGCAGGTCGAGATCACCCTCGATCACTTCGAGTTCCTGGTCCACCACGCCCGGTTCTACGTCCGGCGTCTGCCGAGCGGCGGCGTGGTGCTGGCCACGCACCCGTACCGCACGCTCTGGCCGCTCTGGGCCGATGCTCTCTTCACGCTCGGTATCGCGTCATGACAGAGACGCGATGCGCCGCCTCGCGGCGCGTGAAGAGCAGTGGTCGGAGCCCTGGCAGTGAGCCAGGCGTCATCGAGGTCGTCGACCCATGAATCAAGCGCGGAGTGAACGGGGACCCAATTTCTATGCGTGGTGTGACGAGGCGGACCGGTTCGACGCCTTCGCGGCGGCCCTCTCGGCGCTCGTCTACCCGGGGGGACTTTGCGATGTCAGCCTCTCCACGCCTGGATCCTCCGAACACCTGTGGCGCAGCGAGATCTCCCGCGACGAGGTCATCGCGGTGACACGTCCCGCCTTCAAGTCACGCTCGGAGATACGTGTGAATTTCGGTACGAAGTGGAGGTGGCTGGCCAGGTATGGCCTGAGCCTGGTGTGCTATGGTGAAGCACACGAACGCCGGTGGGCCACCGGCCCTCTGCGCGTACACACCTATGAGTGGAAGGGGCTTTACCCGTATTGCCTCGAGATCGCCATCGGCAACGGTGTGCGCTCCGTGGAGGCCGAGGCGGCGATGATCTCGATGCAGTTCGAGCAGGACATGGAGGATATCCTGCTCGGCCTGTGCGCGCCGGACGCGCGTCCCCGCGTGACGACCGGCTCGTGCTCGGCCGTCTTCAGCTGGCCCGCGCCCGTCGAGGCGTGCGCGACGTACCACGCCGACGCCGCAACGGTCGCGCGGGATCTCGCCCTGTCGTGGGTGCACATCCACGACGGCGATATCGTGGAGCGCGCCGCGGGCTTGTCCCTGGACGCGCTGCATGCGCGCGTCGAAGCCGCTCCAAGAGGGGCGCGCGTCGGCGTCGCGAGCGCCGTCGAGCGCGTCGCCGAGCACTGGGGCCTCGACCGCGATGCGTCCCGATCGCGGGCCGAGCGCCCGACCCGCCCCGACGCCATTCGGCGCGTCCCACGTGTCCGCCTCGTAGGCGACGAGGATCTCACGCGCGAACAGGTGCTCGCGGCGCTCTCCATGCCGCCGGCCACGCTGGTCGGCGCGCTCGAAGCCTCGGCCGTGCCGGACGAAGCATGGCGCTCCGTCGAGCCTCGCGCGCGCGAACTCGTCCAGGAGATCATCGAGGAGCCCAGGGAGGGCGAGCCCTCCTACGAAGTGGATGTCGCCACGGGAAGACACGTCCGGTTCATCGAGCGCCATTCGCCCTACTACGTGCGGCGCCTTCCGAGCGGTGGCATCCTGCTGGCCACCCACCCCTTCCGCACGCTCTGGCCGCTCTGGGCGGATGCCCTCTTCTTGCTCGATATTATGTCGTGAACGGCGTCATGGTCCTGTTGTCCCGAATCTCATTCCGCGCTTTCTTTGTTTTTGCTTCCGTTCGGTGCACGCACTCGTCAAGAATCCGCGGCGTATCCGCTCCGGGCCGACGCCCTCTTCTTGCCGTGCCTCCGATGACGATGTAACGGTCTGCCTGTCTCGCCCGCCGTCCCGTTGTGCCTCGCAGGCAGGTGGGCCCGTCACCGGAAACAGGGGACGCGATCCATGAGCAAAGATCCTCACGCGAAGCGGTTCGAGGTCCAGCGGCTCGTCGAGCGGTCGCTCGATCTGGCAAGGCATGCGCTTCTGCAGCAGGGATCGTTCCTTCCCGGATTCATCGCCGTCCAGCCCAACGGGATGTACGATATCGGGATCGCGGCGCAGGGCGGCACCGATGGATCGAACCTGCTCATCACCGCGCTACGGCAGAAGGCAGCAGCAGATCAGATCCGAGCGGCCGCCGTCTATCGGGACGTGCGGGTCCGGCCCCGCGGCGCTTTGGAGGACGTCGACGCGATTCAAGTCGTGGTCGAGCTCGCGTCGGGGGAGTCGTACAACGTGTTCCAGCTGTACCGCCTCGACAAGGAGCAGCTCGTCTTCGAGAAGGACCGAGACGTCGAGCGCGTCCCCTCCGTCATCTTCGCGGAGGCGGCCCGCATCGCGGCAGCCGTCAGGCGATGGTGGGAGTTCTGGAAGTAAACGCCGCGAGCTCTACTACCTACCACGCCCGGCGCTCAGCCCGGGCACTCCGCGCCGCACTCCCCACCGCAATCGACGCCGCGCTCGCCGCCGTTCTTCACGCCGTCGGTGCACGTTGGCGCCGCGCAGGCGCCGGCCCAGCAGACGCCGCTCGTGCAGTCCGCGCCGGTCGTGCAGCCGCCGTCCGGAGCGCAGCGCGGGCACGGCGCGCCGCAGTCGACGCCCGTCTCGGCGCCGTTCTTCACGCCGTCGGTGCACGTGGGCGCCCTGCAAATGCCAGCGTCGCACACGCCTTCGAGGCAGTCGTCCCCCGTCGCGCAATCGAATCCCATCGGGCACGGCTTGCACGGGCCCCCGCAGTTGTAATCGGTCTCCCCGCTGCCCGGATCGTGCCGATTGTTCACACAGTGGTTTCGCACGCACAGCGTGCCGTCGCACACCAGACCGTTCGGGCACGGCATCGTCGGATCGCTATCAATGCACTCGACACACTGCGCCTCATGACAGCGCCCCGCCCCCGAGAGGGGGCAGAGCACGCCGGTGAGCTGCGCATTGATCGGCGTGTCGTAATCGCAGAGGTCGTTCGTGCACTCGTTCCCATCATTGTAGACGTCGTACGCCGCCACGCTGACCACACGGCCGTCCTTCGTACACTCGTCCTGCTTGCAGTCGCCGCGGATCTGCGAGGCCAGCGGTCCCACCGTGATCTCGACCTCGCACGCGCCGTCCACGCACCGCCCCGCGCCGCACCGCGCATCCGGCGGACCCGGGCACGCCGCGTCGCTCTCGCAACCCCCTGACGGCTCGGGCTCCCCCGAGCACTCCGCCGGCCTGCCCTCCCCGCACTCGTCGCACGAGCGACACTCGAGAATGCACCCAGGCTCCTTCTCGCCGCGCGCGCAGCAGACGACCTTGCCAGGCTCCCAGCACTCGCACAGCCCATCGACGCAGATCGTGCCCGGCACGTTCTGGTGCTCCGACTGGCAGTCGTCCGTGACCTCGCAGGTCGCTCCCTGGTAAGGCCCACCGCAGGCGAAGAAAAGTGTCGAGCTGCTGAGAAAAAATGATGCGGTAATGTAATGCGTGAAACGCGTCGTCATGCGTCCAGTCCTCCGGCACGAGGCTGAGTCGCGGACACCCCGGCGGCCCCAATCCGCCGAGGTGTCGTTGGCCAGGTTGTTCGACCTCCCGACTATGCCGCGCCGGGCGCGCGTTCGTCACGCAAGTTTTCGCCAGCGCCGCCGCGGCACCGCGGCACCGCGGGCGCGCCGTCACGGCAGGGCCGGCCGCGGGCCGCGATCAGAAGACGCCCGTCACCGCGATGCCCTCGGCCGACACCGTGAGCTCGGCTTGCCCGCGCGGAACCAGGGCGTAGGTGAGCGTGGCGCCCAGGGCAGCGCCCCCCGCGACGAACGCGGCGACGCCGACGGTCCGGAAGGCGCGCATGTCGCCGTAGGCCGAGGCGGAGTCGCGGCACATCGGCCAGGTCACCCGGAAACATCCGCTCGGGCCCGCGGCGCGGGCCGCCGCTCGGCCTGCCGCTTCCTTCTTCTCCGCGGCCATCATCATCACGCCCCCGAGCGCGGCGAGCGTGACGGATAGCCCCACGCCGCCGACGATCACGTCCGGCCGCGGTCCGGGTCGGGGAGGCAAGGGGCTCGGCCGCGGGCCGCCCGCCCCCACCGCGGCGCCAGGCTCGGCCGCGGCGTCAGGCGCAGCGCCAGTCCCGCCCGCGGCGCCAGTCCCGCCCGCGGCGCCAGTCCCGCCCGCGGCGCCGGGCTCCCCGGAAGGCGCGGCGAACGTGAGCGTCACCTCGCGCGTCCCGCCGCGCGGGACGTCGATCTCCGCCACCGCTGCCCTGCCGTTCAACGACGCCCGCACGACGTGGCGCCCAGGCAGGACCGGGACGGGCTCGCCGTCCTCGAGCTCGACGGGCTCGCCGTCGATCGTGACCGCCGCCCCCGCGGGCGCGACGACGCGGAGCTCGCCGACGAGCTGGCGCGCGCGGGCGAGATCGGCGAGCCGCGACTCGTAGAGCTCGCGCTCGCCGGGGGTCCTGGGCTTGCGCATGATCTCCTTGCACAAGGACAGCCAGCGCACCGCGGCCGGCGCCTCGCCGAGCCGGAACGACAGCGCTCCGAGGTTGCAGGCGGCCACCTGGGAGCGCTCGACCTTCCACACCGCCATCCACAGGTCGCGCGCGTCGGCGAGCCGTCCCTCGTCGACCGCGGCGTGCGCCTGCGCCATGAGACGGGCGCTCGTCTCGGAAGGACGCTCGGCGACTGCCCCCGGCGCGAGCGTGAAGAGCGCAAACCCGAGCCCCAGCCGAATGCCAAGACGAACGTTCCCGTGCACAGGTGTGACCTCCCCGCCCGGAGCCCGGGCTCTGGCGCGCGCCAAGGCCAGCTCGAACCGCGCGCCGGCAGCCTCCATGAACAGACCGAGCGTCCTCGCGAAAGCAACGGCGGCACGGAGAGGCGCTCCGCGCAAGCCTCGTATGCACAGCAATTGAAGGGTGTCAAGCCGTGCACGCCCGCGCGGCAGGAAGTCAAGCCGCACGCCCGCGCGCGACGTCGCCGCCTGGCCCCACCCCTCTCCGCGGCGTCGCTGTGCCCCCGCGCGCATCGCCGCGCCCCCCGCGCAGCCCGCCGGCGCCCGCGCCGCGCGACGCATGATAGCGTGAGCCGCGCCAGCACGATCCGTGCGGTCACCCCCGTCCCCGAGGAGATCATGAAGCGAGAAAAGCGACTGACCAAGCGCGAGCGGAAGGCGCTCGCGCCGGCGCGCCCGGCGGCGCAGCAGCACGGGCATCAACACATCCACTGCGTCGCCTGCGGCAAACACCTCGATGCGGTGGAGTTCGGGGTGCAAGGGACAGCGACATGGATCCAGTGCCTGCACCGGTCGCGCTTCGCCTCCTGCACCCAGTGCGTCGAGATGTCGAAGCGCCTCCTGGCCGAGCACGACCGCACAGGACAACCGGTGCAGTCCGCCCAGGCCTGGCACTGAGCGCGAAATCACAGCGCTCCAGCTCGTCTGGTAACTCCAGAGGCAACGCCAGAGGCAACGCCTGAGGTCGCTCGCACCACAGCGCACCACAGACGGACGGTCTGGACAATCGTCAGCACACATCCTCTCCAGCTCACCCCGGCGGCCGTCCTCCCCGGATACGCTTGCGCTCGGCGCCCTTTGCGCCAATGGTTTGCGCCCCATTCATCTCGGAGGATCTGCATGACGAAACCAATCCGCCGCGCGGGCGTCATCGGCGCGGGCGTCATGGGCAGCGGCATCGCCGCCCACTTCGCGAACGCCGGCATCGAGGTCCTGCTCCTCGATATCGTGCCCCCGAACCTCAGCGACGCCGAACGGAAGGACCCGGCCGCCAGGAGCCGGTTCGCCGCAGGCGGGCTCGAGAAGGCCCTCAAGGCCAAGCCCGCCGCCTTCTTCCACCCGTCCCACGCCCGCCTCGTGCGCACCGGCAACACGGAAGATCACTTCGCCGAGCTCGCCCAATGCGACCTCGTTATCGAGGCGATCATCGAGAAGATGGAGCCGAAGCGCGCCCTCTTCGCCCGCCTGGAGCAGGTCATGCGGCCGGACGCGATCGCGGCGTCGAACACCTCCGGGCTGCGCATCGAGGAGATGATGCAGGGGCGCTCCGCGGACTTCCGCAAGCGATTCCTCGTCATGCACTTCTTCAACCCGGTCCGGTACATGAAGCTCCTCGAGCTCGTCACCGGACCCGACACCGACCCGGCCGTCGTCGCCCGCGTGCGGAAGCTCGGCGAGGACGTGCTCGGCAAGGGCATCGTCTTCGGCAAGGACACCCCGAACTTCGTCGGCAATCGCATCGGCACCCACGCGATGCTCACCGCCATCCACCTCATGCTCGAGGAGGGCCTCGCGCCAGAAGACGTCGACGCCATCACCGGCGTCGCCATGGCGCACCCGAAGAGCGCGAGCTTCAGGACAGGCGATATCGTCGGGCTCGACACCTTCGCCCACGTCGCCGAGAACTGTTACACGGCGCTCGATCGCGACGAGGACCGCGACGTCTTCAAGGTGCCCGCCTACATCCGCAGCATGATCGAGGCGAAGCTCCTCGGCGACAAGACCAAGGGCGGCTTCTACCGCAAGACCAAGGAAGGGCTCGAGACGCTCGACCCGGCGAAGCTCCAGTACCGCCCGCACGGCGGCGACGAGGCGATCAAGAAGGCGACGCGGTCGTGCGAGAAGATCGAGGACCCCGCCGCGCGCGTGAAGAAGCTCGCCAGCGACCCCGGCAAGGCAGGGCAGTTCGCGTGGAAGGTGCTCTCCCGCTCGCTCGCGTACACGGCGCGGCGCGTGGGCGAGATCGCCGACAGCATCGTGTCCATCGATGACGCCATGCGCTGGGGGTACAACTGGGAGCTCGGGCCGTTCCAGACCTGGGACGCGCTCGGCTTCGCCGAGACCGTCGAGCGCATGCAGAAGGACGGCATCCAGCTGCCCGAGTCGATCGTCCGCATGAAGCAGAGCGGCGCGACCTCGTTCTACCGCGCCGACGGGGCGGTGTTCGATCTGCTCAAGGGAGAGTACGTCGCCCGCCCGATCGATCCGCGGAACGTCACGCTCGCCGGCGCGCGCCGCGGCGTGAAGGCCGTGCTCGCCAACGACGGCGCCGAGGCGTGGGACCTCGGCGACGGGGTGCTCGGCGTCACCTTCAAGACCAAGGCGAACAGCCTCGATCCGGACTCGATCGGGATGCTCTCGCTCGCCGCCGAGAAGGCCGAGCAGGACTTCCGCGCGCTCGTCGTCTTCAACCAGGGCGAGCACTTCTGCGTCGGCGCCAACCTGTTCCTCGTGGCGATGGCCGCGGGCAACCAGGACTGGGACGCGATCCGCAAGATGGTGAAGGCGTACCAGGACGCGACGCAGCGGCTGAAGTACGCGAGCGTCCCGGTCGTGGCCGCGCCCTACGGGATGACCCTGGGCGGCGGGCTCGAGCTCTGCTTCGCCTGCGACGCGGTGCAGGCCGCGGCCGAGACGTACGCGGGGCTCGTGGAGGTCGGCGTCGGGCTGATCCCGGGCGGCGCAGGGACGCTCAACATGCTCTGGCGCGCGTTCGAGGGGATCCCGGAGGGCGTGCCGGTGAACTCGTACGACCTCGTGACGCAGGTCTTCAAGAACATCGCCCTCGCCAGGGTCGCGACAAGCGCGGACGAGGCGAAGGCGCTCGGCTTCTTCCGCAAGACGGACGGCGTCTCGTTCGACCGGGCGCGCCAGCTCCACGAGGTGAAGGCGCGCGCCGTCGGGATCGCCGAGGCCGGGTACCACGCGCCCGTGCCGCGCGCCTACAAGCTCCCGGGCGAGAGCGGGATCGCGACGCTGCAGATGATGATCGACACGCTCGTCGCCGGCGGCCACGCCAGCGAGCACGACGCGAAGATCGCGCGCAAGCTCGCCGAGGTGCTCTGCGGCGGCGTGGGCGGCGCGGCGCGCGAGGTGACCGAGGACGAGATCCTCGAGCTCGAGCGCGAGGCGTTCGTCAGCCTGTGCGGTGAGCCCAAGAGCGCTGAGCGGATGCAGTACATGCTGATGAACAACAAGCCCCTCCGGAACTAGGTGAACGCCATGGTCGACGTCGTAATTGCAGAGGCCGTCCGCTCGGCCGTTGGCCGGGCCCACAAAGGGTCGCTCGCGCAGAAGCGCCCCGACGAGCTCGCCGGCGAGGTCGTCGCCGCGCTGCTGAAGCGCGTCCCGCAGGTGAAGCCGGAGGACATCGAGGACCTCGTCCTCGGCTGCGCCATGCCGGAGGGCGAGCAGGGGCTCAACGTCGCGCGCGTCGTCTCGCTCCTCGGCGGGATGTCGCAGGACGCCTCCGCGATCACCATCAACCGCTTCTGCTCGAGCGGGCTCCAGGCGATCGCGAACGCGGCGGGCAGCATCGCGATGGGGTCGCTCGACATCGCCGTCGCCGGCGGCGTCGAGTCGATGACGATGGTCCCGATGACCGGCAACAAGCTGAGCGCGTCGCCGGAGGCGATGGAGCGCTGTCCGACGGTGTACACGCCGATGGGCATCACCGCGGAGAACGTGGCGAACAAGTTCCAGGTGAGCCGCGCCGACCAGGACGCGTTCGCGCTGAAGAGCCACCAGAAGGCGGCGGCGGCGCGCGCGGCCGGGCGCTTCGAGGACGAAATCGTCACCGTGAAGGGCGTGCGCTACGAGAGCGGCAAGCGCGTGACCTTCGACTTCCGCACCGACGAGCTGATCCGCAAGGAGACCACGGTGGAGGCGCTCGCGGGGCTGAAGCCGGCCTTCGCGGCGAAGGGGAGCGTCACCCCGGGCAACAGCTCGCCGCTGTCGGACGGCGCCGCCGCCGCGCTCGTGATGAGCAAGGCGAAGGCGGACGCGCTCGGCGTGAAGCCGCTCGGGTACTTCCGGGCGTTCGTGACCGTGGGCGTCGACCCCGCCATCATGGGGATCGGCCCGGTGCCCGCGGTGCGGAAGCTGCTCGCCAGGACGGGGCTGAAGATGGCCGACATCGATCTGTTCGAGGTCAACGAGGCGTTCGCGTCGCAGGCCGTCTACGTGCAGCGGACGCTCGAGATCCCCGAGGAGAAGCTCAACGTGAACGGCGGCGCGATCGCGCTCGGCCACCCGCTCGGGTGCACCGGCGCGAAGCTCACCGCGACCGCCCTCCACGAGCTCCGCCGGCGCGGCGGCCGGTACGCCATCGTCACGATGTGCATCGGCGGCGGCATGGGGGCGGCCGGCCTGATCGAGCTGGCCAGGGCGACCGCGAGCGCCTGATCCCGGCGCGCTGACCCCGCCCCGCGCGTCCCGTCCACGGCCCGCCCCGCGCGTCCCGTTCACGGCCCGAGCGCCGCGCTCCGGCTTTCCTGCGGCGGGGCGATGGCCTATAGATCGCCCATGCCGAGCCACCTGACGACCTTTGAAGGGTCGATCCCCGAAGCCCTGAAGCGAGCCATCGAAGCGAAGATCGAGGGCTCCACCGCCGAGGTGACCGGCGGCGGAGGGCACTTCAACCTCGTCGTGACCGCCCCGGTGTTCGCCGGCAAGAGCATGCTGGAGAGCCAGCGGCTGGTCTACGGCGCGATCTCCCACCTCATGGCCGGCGACCAGGCGCCGGTCCACGCGATCGACAGCCTGAAAACGCGCACTCCCTGAGCGGGGGGCTGGTGGGGGTCGCGCGCTAGCGCCGCTCCTCCTCGCAGGTGCTGCTGCAGCCGTCGCCGCTCACCGTGTTGCCGTCGTCGCACTCCTCCCGCGCGGTCTGGATGGCGTCGCCGCACACGGAGACGCAGGTGCTGGGCTCGCCGCTGCAGATGTAACCGTACGTGACCTCGCAATCCGGGCTGCAGCCGTCCGCCGCGGCCGTGTTGCCGTCGTCGCACCCCTCGTTGCCGATGAGCAGGCCGTCACCGCAGGCCGGGCCGCAAGCGCTCGGCTCGCCGGCACACTCGTAGCCCGCCTCGACCACGCAGACCGGGCTGCAGCCGTCCTCGCTCATGACGTCGCCGTCGTCGCAGATCTCGGCGCCGCGCAGGAGGCCGTCGCCGCACATCGTCGAACAGATGCTCGGAGCGCCGGAGCAGGTGTAACCGGGCTCGAGGGCGCAGTCCTCGCCGCACCCGTCCTCCGCCGCGGTGTTGCCGTCGTCGCAGCCCTCGGCGCCGGCCACCGCGCCGTCGCCGCACACGCCGCCGCCGGCGTCACCACCGCCATCGCCGCCGCCACCGCCTGCGCTCGTGGTCCCGCCGGTGCCGGCCGCCGTCGTGCTCGACACGGAGCCCGACCCGGCCCCGCCTGCGCCCGACCCGGCCCCGCCTGCGCCCGACCCGGCCCCGCCTGCGCCCGACCCGGCCCCGCCTGCGCCCGACCCGGCCCCGCCGGCCCCACCGCTGCTGTCGTTCGGGGCTTCCTCCCCGCACGAAAGGAGCGCCACGGCCGCGAGCGCCGCGACCAACCCAGTCCACCTCGTTAGCAGCATCTGTCCCTCCAGCAGCGAGGTCCGCGAGCGCCGGTGGCCTCCCCCCGACTCCGCACCGAGCACCTGTCGCCGCAACCTCTCACGGAATACCCGTCTGCAATCGCCAGGACAATTCTAGCGCCACTGACGCGCTCGGCTCCCGCCACGCACGGATCGCGCGGGCGAGGGCGGGCTTCCCCGGCAAATCGCAGGCGCTCCGGCGACGGGTGGCGGCGCTCGGCGCCCGTCGCCGGAGCGCCGCGGGCGAGGGCGCCCCCGCGCCGGAGGGGCCCCGCGCCCGCCAGCGGCCGAAGCCCGCAGCGCCGTCTGTTTGACACCGGAATTCACGCGGTGGTACGTGGCGCCGAGCGCCATCTCCAGGTGCGCTTGCCCCACCGCGACCTCACCAGCCCGAGGATCCTGCCATGACGCCTCGCTCTCCGTTGCTCCCCGCCGAACCGCGCCCGGGCGCCCCCGACACGCCCGACGACCGGCGCGCGCTGCCCGCCCGCGGTCGGACCGACCGGGCCCGCCGCCCGGGCGCCGCGCTGCTCTCCCTCGCCCTCGGCGCCGCGATGACCGCCGCCGCCGCGGGCGACGCCGCGGCCCAGACGCGCGCGGGCGGCACCAACGGCGACGGCATGGACCTGCACCTGTTCCGGCCGGCGGTCGACTCCAAAGGGCTCTTCTCGGTCAACGGAGCCGACGTCCTCGGCGCCAACGATATCAGCCTGGGGCTCGTGCTCGATTACGGGCGCAACATCCTGCCGATCACCGACAACGGCACAGAAACGAAGGTGATGCTGAATCACGCGTTTCAGGGCACGTTCCAGTTCGATTACGGCATCGCGAACTTCCTTGTCGTCGGGCTCTCCGCCCCGGTGGTGCTCAACGCGGCCGACCCGATCAACGACATCGGCCCGGGCCCCGGCCAGAACTACGACGACGACTCGCTCGACGCCCAGTCGCTCGGCAACCTGGCGGTCCACGCCAAGGTGCGCCTGCTCCGCCCCGATCAGGACGTGATCGGGCTCGCCCTGATCGCCCAGATCGGCGTCGGCGTCGGCGGGACCGAGGACTTCGCCTCGGATCCGGGCTTCTTCTTCTGGCCGCAGCTCGTGCTGGAGAAGCGGTTCGGCATCACCAACCCGTTCCGGATCGCGGCGAACGTCGGCTACCGCGGCCATACAGGGGAGAACCCCGCGTTCGGCCTGCGCTCGGACAACACGACCTTCCAGCTGAAGCACGGGGACTTCAAGTACTCGGACCTGCTCACCGGCGGGTTCGGGATGAGCTACCGCGTCCTCACGCCGCTCGACCTCGTGGCCGAGACGTACCTGACCCAGCAGGTCGGCGGCGGCGAGAGCAGCAAGCAGAAGCTGTCGGCCGAGGCGGTCGGGGGCATCAAGCTCTTCATCGAGCGGAACAGCTTCCTCATGCTCGGCGCCGGGGTCGGGTACACGCCCGGCTTCCAGGCCGCGGAGCAGCGCGCGACCATCGGGTTCGTCTTCGAGCCGTCCATCGGCGACCGCGACGGCGACGGCATCAAGGACGATCAGGACGACTGCCCCGACGAGCCGGAGGACTACGACGGCTTCCAGGACACAAAGGCCGACTCGCCCCCGGGGAAGTACGGCTGCCCGGATCCGGACAACGACGAGGACGGCATCCTCGACGTCGACGACCGCTGCCCGAACAACCCGGAGGACCGCGACGGCGACGAGGACGACGACGGCTGCCCGGAGGGGAGCGACGGCGATCGCGACGGCGACGGCATCCTCGACTCGCGCGACAAGTGCCCGGACGAGCCGGAGGACCGCGACGGCTTCCAGGACAAGGACGGCTGCCCCGACCCCGACAACGACAAGGACGGCATCCCGGACAAGGCCGACCAGTGCCCGAACGATCCGGAGGACAAGGACGACTTCGAGGACGAGGACGGCTGCCCCGACCCCGACAACGACAGGGACGGCATCCCGGACGTTGTCGACAAGTGCCCGAACGAGCCCGAGACGTTCAACGGCCTCGAGGACGAGGACGGGTGCCCGGACAAGGGCAGCGTCGTGATCGAGGAGAACAACATCGTCATCCTCGAGAAGATCCAGTTCGCGACCGGCAGCGCCGAGATCCTCCCGGAGTCGTTCGGCATCGTGCAGGCGGTCGCCGAGACGCTCAAGCACCACCCGGAGTTCTCGCTGATCGAGGTGCAGGGGCACGCCGACGAGCGCTCGGCCGACGCGTACAACCTCAAGCTGACCCAGGCCCGCGCGGACGCGGTCGCCGCGGCGCTCGTGCAGCGCGGCGTCAACAAGAACGCGGTGCGATCGATGGGCTACGGCGAGTACTGCCCGCTCGATCCGGCCCACAACGCGGCGGCCTGGGAGAAGAACCGGCGCGTCGAGTTCAAGGTCGTGCGGACCGACAAGGGGCCGACCAACGTGGAGCTCGGCTGCGACACGGCCCGGGCCAAGGGCGTCGTCCCGCCGCCGCCCTGAGCGGAGCGCGCCGCGCGCGGCGCGGGCGTCAGCCGCGCGCGGCACGGCCGATCTGGACAGGACAGGTCGGCCCGGGGGAGAGTGACCCCATGAACGCCCGCGCCACGCTCTCCGCCGCCGCGACGCTCGCGGCGGCGGCGCTCGCCGCCCTGGCGAGCGGCTGCATCGACACCGACGCCGCCGTGTTCGTCGATCTATCCATCGCCGCGCCCGAGGCGACCGTCTCGTCGAGCGCGCTCGGGACCGGCGTTCAGGCGAGCTTCGCGCTGAAGCTCCACCTGGGCCCGCGGGCCAGCGGGCCCAGCCGCGTCGCGGTGCGCACGTTCGAGATCGTGAGCGCCGATCGAACGACGGCGATCGTGGCGCCGCTCCCCGTCGAGACCACAACGGCGCTGCCGGTCGAGGTCGCTCCGGACAGCGACGTCACCGTGGCGTTCACCGTGGATACGAGCGCCGGGGGCGCGACGCTCCCGGGCGACGCCGCGGCGGCGCTCTGCGCCGCGGAGGGGATCCGGATCACGGGCGCGATAGAGGACTCGCTGGAGGACGGGGCGACGCCGGTCGCCTCCGAGGTGTTCCACGCGCGCTGCCCGTGACGCGCCGCCTGCGCCGGCGATCTCGGCGTTCACCGGCGCCATCCCGCGCGCGCCGCGCTAAAATGCGGGCCATGGCGCACCGAGAGCCCACCCCCCCTCCGGAGACCGAAGCGGATCGCGCGCTCGGGTCACCGGGCCACGCCGACGAGAGCCGCGCCGACGCGCCCCGTACCACGAACGGCGGAGGCGGCGAGGGGCTCGGGCTCGACGAGGACGGGCTCGCGGCGCTCCGGCGCGCGGTGGCCGCGTGGCGCGAGGGCCCGGTCGCCGAGGCGTCGGCGCGCTTCCCGCCGCGCAACGAGAGCTTCACCACCTGGAGCGGCGTCGACGTGCCCGACCTCGCGACGCCGGCCGACGCGCCGGTCGACCACGCGGCCGACCTCGGGCTGCCCGGGGAGTACCCGTTCACGCGGGGCGTCCAGCCGACGATGTACCGCGGCAGGCTCTGGACGATGCGGATGTTCGCCGGCTTCGGCACGCCGGAGCAGACGAACGCGCGGTTCAAATACCTGCTCGCCGAGGGGCAGACGGGCCTGTCGACCGCCTTCGATTTCCCGACGCTCATGGGCTACGACTCCGACTCTCCGCGGTCGCTCGGCGAGGTGGGGATGTGCGGTGTCGCGGTCGACACGCTCCGCGACATGGAGGTGCTCTTCGACGGCATCCCGCTCGACCAGGTGACGACGTCGATGACCATCAACGGCCCCGCCGTCGTGCTGCTCGCGTTCTATATCGCGCTCGCCGACAAGCGCGGGATCCCGCGCAAGCGGATCGGCGGGACCGTGCAGAACGATTGCCTGAAGGAGTTCATCGCCCAGCACGCCTGGCTCGTGCCGCCGCGCCCGGCGATGCGCATCGTGACCGATATGATCGAGTTCTGCGCGCGCGAGGTGCCGCGGTGGAACTCGGTGTCGATCAGCGGATACCACATCCGGGAGGCCGGCTCGACCGCCGCCCAGGAGCTCGCGTTCACGCTCGCGGACGGGCTCGCCTACGTCGAGAGCTGCGTCGAGCGCGGCCTCGACGTCGACTCGTTCGCGCCGCGCCTGTCATTCTTCTTCGATGTCCACAACGACTTCTTCGAGGAGATCGCGAAGCTCCGCGCCGCGCGCCGCATGTGGGCGCGGTTCCTCAAGGAGCGCTACGGGGCGAAGCGGGCCGAGAGCATGAAGCTGCGCACGCACGCGCAGACGGCCGGCGTCTCGCTGACCGCCCAGCAGCCCTACAACAACGTCGTCCGCGTCTCGCTCCAGGCGCTCGCCGCCGTGCTCGGCGGCACCCAGTCGCTCCACACGAACTCGCTCGACGAGACCTACGCGCTCCCGACCGAGGAGAGCGTGACCATCGCCCTCCGGACGCAGCAGATCATCGCCCACGAGAGCGGGGTCGCGAACACCATCGATCCGCTCGGGGGGAGCTACTACGTCGAGTGGCTCACCGATCGCCTGGAGCAGGAGGCGCTCGCGTACATCCAGCGGATCGACGAGATGGGCGGGATGGTGCCCGCCATCGAGAAGGGATATCCGCAGCGCGAGATCGCCGCCTCGGCCTACCGGTTCCAGCGAGAGCTCGAGTCGAACGAGCGGATCATGGTGGGCGTCAACCGCTATGCCGGCGCCGCCGAGAAGACGATCCCCCTCCTCCGCATCGACGAGGAGGTGCAGCGGGTGCAATGCCAGAACCTGGCCCGGGTCAAGGCCCAGCGCGATCAGGACCAGGTGCGAAGCGCGCTGGCCGAGGTGCGAAGCAGCGCGCGCGGTCGCGATAACCTCATGCCCCCCATCATCGCGGCGGCCAGCGCGTACGCGACCGAGCAGGAGATCTGCGACGTGCTGCGCGACGTCATGGGAACGTACAGCGACCCGGCGGAATTCTGAGCTCCCGAGAAGGGCCCGGAGCGCCGCCCGCCCCGGCGTGCGCATCCGATCAGGTCGCGGCCTCACGGTGGCCCATGCAACCCCGCTCCTCGTCAGGTTGACACTTCTCTACCTCGGCCGGTAGAGTGCGCCGGCGTCAGGGTGCCGCAGTCGCGGCTCATCCGTGGCGCCGCCGTACGGTCTGCTGTTGTCGCTGCGCTGCGGCGCTGCGTGCTGTCGGTCGAGTGAGAGGATCGTCGCGGGCGACCGAGGTCGCCGCGAGGGAGCAAGCTTATGAAGAGTCGATCCATGTCGCGCCGCATTTTTGCCCTTTCGGCGCTCGTCCTATCCGTCGGCGCCACGGCGGCCTGCGACAACAAGGGTTCCGAGACCGCCGGGAAGGACTCGGCGGGGGCTGCGTCGGGCACCCCGGGTGCCGGGGCCCAGGGCGGGGCGAAGGGCGGGACGAAGTTCGTCACCATCTCCAGGGAGCAGCAGGCGTCCTGGGTACGCAACTTCAACCCCCTGCTCGGCGAGGGGGCCACGCGCTTCCCCACCGTCGCGGGCATCTACGAGCCCATGATCGTGTACAACACGATGAAGGGCGAGTTCGTGCCGTGGCTCGCCACGAAGTACGAGTGGAGCGACGCGAACAAGAAGCTCACCTTCACGGCCCGCACCGAGGTCAAGTGGTCTGACGGACAACCCTTCTCGGCGAAGGACGTCGCCTTCACGTTCGGGCTCCTCAAGAAGTTCCCGGCGCTCGATCAGACGGGCGTGTGGAAGTTCGTCGAGTCGGTGGAGGCCAAGGACGCCACCACCGTCGAGTTCATCTTCAAGGAGGCCTTCGTCCCCGGGCTCCACTACATCGGCCACCAGCCGATCGTGCCGGAGCACAAGTGGAAGGACGTCGCCGACCCGGTCACGTTCACGAACGAGAACCCCGTCGCGACGGGCCCCTTCACCGAGGTGAAGACGTTCCAGAACCAGATCTACGAGCTCGGCAAGAACCCGAACTACTGGCAGAAGGGCAAGCCGGCGGTCGAGGGGCTGCGCTTCCCGGCGTACCCGGGCAACGACCAGGCGAACCTGGCGCTCATCAACGGCGAGGTCGACTGGGCCGGCAACTTCGTCCCCGACATCGACAAGACCTACGTCGCCAAGGACCCGGAGAACAACCACTACTGGTTCCCGCTCGTCGGCGGCACCGTGACGCTCTACCCGAACGCCACGAAGAAGCCGTTCAACGACATCAAGCTGCGCAAGGCCATCAGCATGGCCATCGACCGGGCGCAGATCGCCAAGATCGCGGTCAACGGCTACACGGTCGGCGCGGACGGGACCGGGCTCGACGACGCCTACGGGCGCTGGCGCAACGAGAAGGCCGCCGCGGCCGGCGACTGGACCACCTTCGACGTGGCCAAGGCGAACGCCCTCCTCGACGAGGCCGGCTACGCCAAGGGCTCCGACGGGATCCGCGCGAAGGACGGCAAGCCGCTGAAGTTCGACATCAACGTCGTGACCGGCTGGTCCGACTGGGTGCGCGCGGTCCAGATCACCACGCAGAGCCTGAAGGCCGTCGGCATCGAGGCCACGCTGAAGACGTACGACTTCAGCGCGTTCTTCGAGGCGCTCCAGAAGGGCACGTTCGACATGTCGATGGGCTGGACCAACACCGAGCCCACGCCGTTCAACTACTACCGCGATCTCATGGCCCCGGAGTTCGTGAAGCCCGTCGGCGAGGTCTCGAACCGCAACTGGCATCGCTTCTCCGCCAAGGAGGCCGAGCCGCTGTTCAAGAAGTTCGCGGCCGCGACGGATCCGGCGGAGCAGAAGAGCATCGTCGACGAGCTGCAGATGATCTACGCGCAGCAGGTGCCGGTGATCCCGCTGTTCAAGAACCCGTCCTGGGGCGAGTACAGCACGAAGCGCTTCGTCGGGTGGCCCAGCAAGGAGAACCCGTACGCCAAGCTGTCGCCGAACAACTCGCCGGACTACCTCATCGTCCTGACCGAGATCAAGCCGAAGTGACGTTCCCTGTGCAGCGCGCCGGACACCCGGCGCGCTGCGCGCGTCTCCCGGCCTAGCTCTTCCCCTCCATCTCAGCACAAACCTTGGCCGCAGCCGGCGCCGGTGCGAAGATCGCACCGCATGCTCCCCTCGGCCGTCCAGATCGCACGGTTTGCTGCGCTCCTCTCCGGAGCCGTCCTCGCCGCCTGCGGCGGCAACCAGCACGCAGGCGCCGCGGCGTTCTGGCAGGGCGACACCGTCGACCCCGCCAGGCCGGTGGACCCTGAAGCCGCGAAGCTGCAGGCGTCGCGCCGGGCGTTCGGCGCGCCCGACGACTTCGATGGCGCTCCCTCCACGCCGCAGGAGCGAGGTCCCTCGTCGTGGGTCGGCGTGCGGCACGACCTCGCGCTCGCGCGCGCCGCGTCGCGGACCGAGCGGTGCAGCTGCCTGGCCGTGGAGGTGGGGGGGGCGCGCGATCCCAGGTTCCAGTGGGCGGCCGGCGCCCCGGAGAGCACGGCCGACAACACGCTCGCCGTCGCGCTGAGCGCGCGCGGGGTGCCCTGTCCGGGCGGCCCCGCCGACGAGGAGAGCCGGCGGCCTTCGATCTCGGCGGTCGATCAGGAGGGGAACGACATCATCATCGAGGTCGAGGAGCTGCCGCCCGGGCGGCCGCTCGCGACCGGCGCCGTGATCCCGAAGCCCGCCTCGGGCGGGGCGGTTTACGTGAAGGGGCGGAGCGCGAAGGTCCCTTACGCGCGCGCCGCCGGCGGCGCGCGCTGCAAGGTGTACTGAGCCCGGCGGCCGAGCTCAGATGCCGGGAGCGCCGGCGCAGATCCAGTCGTTGATCTTCTTGAGGCTCGCCTCCGGCAGGCTCGCGTCCGGGGGCGGGGGCATGCGCTTGCCGTCCGCGCAGAGGTCGACGTTGCGCAGCTTGTTGATGAGGTAGCTCTCGCTCGGCTTGCCCGGCACGACGAGCACCCGGCTGGCGCAGGTCGTGCTGTTGCGGTCGACGAGCCTGCCATGGGACCCGTTCCCGCGGAGATCGAGGCCGCCGGACGGCGGGCCGGCGTTGCCGTGGCACCCCGCGCAGGTCGCGGTCAGGATCGCCTGCACGTCGGCGAAGGCCGCGGTGTCCGCGCCGCACGCCGGATCGCCGGGGGCGGAGCCACCCTCGCCGGTGGAGCCACCCTCGCCGGTGGAGCCGCCCTCGCCGGTGGAGCCGCCCTCGCCGGTGGAGCCGCCCTCGCCGGTGGAGCCGCCCTCGCCGGTGGAGCCGCCCTCGCCGGTGGAGCCGCCCTCGCCGGTGGAGCCGCCCTCGCCGGTGGAGCCGCCCTCGCCGGTGGAGGCGCTGCTGGTCGAGCTCGTCGTGCCGCCGCCCTCGCCGCCGGGGTCGTCATCGGAGCAGGCAGCCGCCGATAGCCCGACGGTCAAGCAGAGGGCCAGTTGAAGTGTAGTTTTGTGAAAAAGCATGGAAGACCTCATCCGTCGCTGGACTTGCGCGGCGCTCGCCGCGCCATGGACGCGCCGGTAGCCTAGAGGGCCCTGTGGGTGTTCACAACGCATTTCGCGAGAAAGGCGGATGTCCACGCCTCGCGAAATGGCAGCACTGCAATGCAATGGCAGCGCTGTACTGCGCTGTTCGTCGCGCGCTATCCCGCGAGCGCCTTCGAGGAGAGGAGCTCTCCCGGATCGCGCTCTGCCATGTCCTCGAAACGCGGGAGATCGGCGAGCCGATGCGCCGTCGTGGCGCAGGTCTCGGGGTCGCGGTCGAACGCGATCGCGCGGCTGAGGCCCTGCTTCGACACGCCCCTGAGCAGCGCGGGCGAGTGCGTCGTCGCCACGATCTGGCAGACGGAGGGCCGCGCCGCCCCCTCCAGGAGCTGCGCGAGCAGGCCGGCGCGATCGGGGTGCATGCCGGCGTCGGGGTCCTCCACGAGGAGGAGCGAGCCCTCCGGCGCGGTGAGCACGCCGGCGATCTTGCCGAGCACGCGCAGCGCGCCGTCCGGGAGGCTCGGCGCCGGGACGCGGGTGCCGTCCTTCTCGACGAGCACCATCATCACGTCGCCGAGGCCCGTCTCCGCAAATTCGATATCGCCGATCTCGGGCGCGAAGATCGAGCTCACCCAGCCGAGCACGTCGGCCTTGTGATCCGCCTCCTGGCAGAGCCAGCGGAGCACGGCGGAGAGGTTCTGCCCCCCGGCGCCGAGGTTCTCGATCTCGTGCGGCACGTAACCCCGCATCCGCGAAGGATCGATGTCGAGCGACAGCGTGCTCCGCATCGCGACCTGGAGCGCGTTGCAGAGCGCGATGACGTCCGAGAGGCTCACGTCGTCGCCGCGCCCGCGGTGGTGCTCGATCTGGCCGAGCAGGCTGCGCCGCCCGGGGTTGCGATCCATCGAGGCGAGCCTCATCGAGCGGCCCTTCTTCGACGCCGCCTTCATCGCGCCGCCCGTGGAGAACCCCTCGAGGCCCCTCAGCGCCGACGCGGGCGTGTCGAAGAGCAGACCCCCCGCCGACTTCGCCTCGAGCGACTCGTGCTCGACGATCACGTCAGGCTCGACCTGACACGTGAGCTTGTGTGTGAGCTCCTCCTTCCCTATCGTCCATCGGCTCTCGATGGTGAACGATTTGGCGCCCCTGTACGTGGCCCCCTGCGTGCCGCCGCGCAGGCCCGGCCAGACCTCGCGCCTGCCGTCGACGCGGCCGCGGAAGATGTCGCACAAGGGGAGATCCAGCCCTACGCCTTGCAAGAAGCGCAGGGCGTCGAGGAAGTTGCTCTTGCCCGAGCCGTTGGCCCCGAGCAGCAGCGTGAAGGGGGACAGCTCCACCGTTTGATCGGCGAAACTCTTGAAGTTCTTGAGTCGAATGGATGTCAGCATGCCTGGCCGCTCGCAGCTCTCCATGTAGCCAGGCAGTCGGCCGGATGTAAAGCGCCGGCCGACCGATCAACGAAAGTCGATGAGCTCGATGTCGAACACGAGCATGCCGGAGGGCGCGCCGGGGCGGGTCGGCTTCTCGCCGTACGCGAGCTCGGCCGGGATCCAGAAGCGCGTCTTCTCGCCTTTCACCATCAGCTGTACGCCCTCGGTCCACCCCTTGATCACGCCGCCCAGCGGGAAGGTGACCGGCTCCTCGCGGACGATGGAGCTGTCGAACATCTTCCCGTCGGTCGTCCAGCCCGTGTAGTGCACGGTGACGCGGCTCGTCGGCTTGGGGTGCTCCGTGCCCGTGCCCTTCTGCTGGACCTGGTACGCGAGCCCGGAGGCGGTCTTCTTCGCGGTCTTCGGCGCCGCCTTCACGTCCTTCGGCACGGGCGGAGGCTGCGGCGCGGGCGAGAAATCGAGCAGCTCGACGTCGAACACGAGCATTCCGGCCGGGGCGCCCGGGCGCGTGGGCCGGTCGCCGTAGGCGAGGCTCCCCGGGATCCAGAGGCGGCGCTTCTCACCCTTGCTCATGAGCTGGAGCGCCTCCGTCCACCCTTTGATCACGCCGCCCACCCCGAAGCTCGCCGGCTCGCCGCGGAGGACGGAGCTGTCGAACATCTTCCCGTCCGTGGTCCACCCCGTGTAGTGGACCTTCACCTTGTCGTCGGGGCCGGGATGCGCCTTGTCCGTGCCCGGCGTCAGCACCTTGAACGCGAGGCCCGAGGCTGTCTTCTGCGCGTCCGCGGGCGGCGCGGCGACGTCCGGCGGCGCGGGCAGGGCGGCGGGCTCAGGGGGCGCCTGCTGCTCGGCGGTGGGCGTCGGCGGCGCGGCAGGCTCGGCCGACGCGGGCGCCGGTGCGTCGGCGATCGCCTGTGGGGCTGGCTTCTGGTCGCAGGCGGCGAGGGGGACGGCAAGCATCGCAACAAGGACGAGGTATCCGCGCTTCATGCGCCGCTTCATAGCTCGTCCGCCGTCGAGGGCTGGTATTTTTGTGAGGTGCGCACCGATTCCGTCGGTCGCGGATCCAGCGTCGCCGCAGGCCGCCCGTGTGCTGCGTTCGAGGGATCTCGACCCGACTGCGCGGACGGTCTAGCGTGTGCCCGCCATGCGGAAACCGATATACTTCTTCGGCGGGGGGCAGGCGGACGGGGACGCACAGCAGAAGGAGCTGCTCGGCGGCAAGGGGGCGGGGCTCGCGGAGATGACCCGCCTCGGCATCCCGGTGCCGCCCGGCTTCACGGTCACCACCGAGGTCTGCAACGCGTATTACGCCGCGGGGAGGGTGCTCCCCGCCGGCGTCGAGGACGAGATCAAGGCGGCGATCGGCCGGCTGGAGTCGCTGCTCGACGCGAGGCTCGGGAGCGTCGAGGCGCCGCTGCTCGTGTCGGTCCGCTCGGGCGCGCGCGCGTCGATGCCGGGAATGATGGATACCATCCTGAACCTCGGCCTGAACGACGAGATCGCGCGGGGGCTCGCGCGGCGCACGGGCAGCGAGCGATTCGCGCTGGACGCCTACCGGCGGTTCATCCTGGCGTATGCCGATATCGTCCTCGGCGTGCCCCGCGACCGCTTCGAGGAGGCGCTCGGCCGCGCGCGCAAGCAGGCCGCCGCGCGGCTCGGCGTCGACGCGACGCGCCTGAACGCCGCCGAGCTCGAGCGCAAGGTGCCCGACTCGCTGCTCGATCCGGAGTCGCTCGCGGCGCTCATCCAGCGGCAGAAGGACATCGTCCTCGGGGCGACGGGGCGGCCGTTCCCCGACGATCCCTACGCGCAGCTCTGGGGCGCGATCCGGGCGGTATTCGATAGCTGGAAGAACCACCGGGCCGAGGTGTACCGCAAGATGCACGATATCCCGGAGGCCTGGGGGACGGCGTGCAACGTCCAGGCCATGGTGTTTGGCAACCTGGGCGATGACTCCGGCACGGGCGTCGCGTTCACGCGCGATCCGTCGACCGGGGAGCGGCGCTTCTACGGCGAGTGGCTCCCCAACGCGCAGGGCGAGGACGTCGTGGCGGGGGTGCGCACGCCGCACCCGCTGTCGAGGTCCGGATCGGGCGGCGCGAACGAAGAGGACGCCTGCTCGCTCGAGGCGATGATGCCCGAGGCGTATGCGGAGCTCGTCGAGGTGCAGGGCAAGCTGGAGCAGCACTTCCGCGACATGCAGGACCTGGAGTTCACGATCCAGCAGAAGAAGCTCTATCTGCTCCAGTGCCGCACCGGAAAGCGCACGGGCCGGGCGGCCGTGCGCATCGCGGTCGAGATGGCCAAGGAGGGCCTGATCAGCGAGCGCGAGGCGATCTTGCGGGTGGACCCGGGCTCGATCGATCAGCTGCTCCATCCGAGCATCGACGGGAGCGCGCCGAAGAAGCTGCTGGCGCGCGGCCTGCCGGCGAGCCCGGGGGCGGCGACGGGGCAGGTGGTGTTCAGCGCGGACGAGGCGGAGCGGCGCGCCGGCCAGGGCAAGGCGGTGATCCTTGTGCGGTCCGAGACGTCGCCGGAGGACATCCACGGCATGAAGGCGGCGCGCGGCATCCTGACGGCCCGCGGCGGCATGACGAGCCACGCGGCCGTCGTGGCGCGGGGGATGGGCAAGAGCTGCGTGGCCGGCTGCTCGGCCGTCAGCGTGAGCCAGGGCCAGATGGCGGTGACGATCTACGACGATCACGGGCACCCGACCGACACGATCACGGTGAAGGCCGGGGACGTGATCACGCTCGACGGCGGCACCGGCACGGTCTACCTCGGGGCGGTGCCGACCGTCCCGGCGGCGCTGAGCGGCGAGTTCGAGGAGCTCATGGTCTGGGCCGACGCGGTCCGGCGCCTGCGCGTGCGGTCGAACGCCGACACGCCCCACGACGCGAGGACGGCGCGCAACTTCGGCGCGGAGGGCATCGGGCTCTGCCGCACCGAGCACATGTTCTTCGACGAGGAGCGCATCCAGGCGGTGCGCGAGATGATCCTCGCGGACGGCGAGGCGGGGCGGCGGCGCGCCCTCGCGAAGCTGCTCCCGTTCCAGCGCAGCGATTTCGTGGGTGTCTTCCGCGAGATGGCCGGTTTGCCCGTGACGATTCGCCTGCTCGATCCGCCCCTGCACGAGTTCTTGCCGCAGGACGAGGCGCAGCTCCAGCAGCTCTCGAGGGCGATGGGCGTCCCGGTGAAGGAGCTCCAGCGCAAGAACGAGGAGCTCGCCGAGTACAACCCGATGCTCGGCCACCGCGGCTGCCGGCTGGCGATCACGTCGCCGGAGATCTACGAGATGCAGGCGCGCGCCATCCTCGAGGCGGCGTGCGAGGTCGCGGCGGCGGGCATCGAGGTCGAGCCCGAGATCATGATCCCGCTCAGCATGACCCGGCGCGAGCTCGCCATCACGCGCGCGCTCGTCGAGGGGGTCGCGGAGAAAGTGTTCGCCGAGAAGGGCCGGAGGGTCGATGTCCGGTTCGGGACGATGATCGAGCTCCCGCGCGCCGCGATCGTGGCCGGCGAGCTGGCCGAGGAGGCGGAGTTCTTCAGCTTCGGCACGAACGATCTCACGCAGACGGCGCTCGGGATCTCGCGCGACGACGCGGGCCGGTTCCTCGGGGCGTACGTCGAGGCCGGCATCTTCACGAAGGATCCGTTCCAGTCGCTGGACGTGGTCGGCGTCGGGGTGCTCGTGGAGATGGGTCGGGATCGGGGGCGCGCGGCGCGGCCCGGGCTGACGCTCGGTATCTGCGGCGAGCACGGCGGCGATCCGAGCTCGATTGCGTTCTTCGAGCGGGCCGGGCTCGATTACGTGTCTTGCTCGCCGTTCCGCGTCCCCGTCGCCCGCCTCGCGGCCGCGCAGGCGGCGCTCGCGGCCGAGTCCTCGAGGGGTCCGCGCGCGACGGACTGACCATCTCCTTTCCAGGACATACGCCGATCGGGCGGCGCGACATCCGTTCTCACAAGCGTGCTTTGCGCGTTTGCGAGCGTACTTTGGTGTCGCGCCGGTTCTGCTAAGACACGCACCTCGCTGTTCATCGCCGGTGTCCGGCTTGGCGCGCCTGCGCGCCCAAGCTGCTCCGCCGCGCGCTGGCGACTGGAGGTCTCATGCGTCATCTCGGCGTCTCCTCTGCGCTCCTCGCTGTTCTGGGGGCCGCGGCCTCGGGTGCGTTCGTCGCGGTCGGCTGCCATGCTTCGGGTTCGCGCGACGATCCCGGCGCGGGCGTCGCGGCCGCCGGCGGCGGAGGAGGTGGAGGAGGTGGAGGAGGAGGCGACGGCGGCGCCGCCGCCGGCGACAGCGGGGGCGCCTCTCCGGAGCCCGGCTTCGGCGGGACGATCTCCTCCGGCGAGGACGCCGGGGTCGTCGATGGAGCCGTGAACCCGTGCGGGACCGAGTGCGGACCGGAGGAGCTCTGCGATCTCAACCACCTCGGCCTCGACGATGACTGCGACGGTCAGGTCGACGAGACGTGCTCCTGCGTCGCGGGGCAAGCGCACGCGTGCTTCATGGGCGATCCGTCGTACCGCGCCGTGGAGGGGTGCTTCTCGGGGACCGAGCTGTGCAACGAGGTCGGCGTGTGGGGGCCGTGCATCGGCGGCCGCCACGCGACCGAGGCCTGCTTCAACGAGAGCCCCGCGGGCTGCCACGCGCTGCAGGCGCCGCCGTTCGCCGACGTGGACCTGAAGGAGGGGACAGGCACGTTCAGCGTGGACGCGGAGCCCGGCTCGGAGACGTGGTCCGTCGTTTGCCCGGCGGGCATCGAGCCGTGTCCCGCGGTGTCTGGAGCGGACCCGGCGGATGATTACAAACCGCTCCAGTCGGGGGAGTACAAGGTCGTTTACACGAAGCGCCTCGCGGACGGCACGACCGGCTCCTGCGAGTATGCCCTTTACGTCGGCGCGCCCGGCCTGCGGGTCGAGCTCGAGTGGGAGCACGACCTCGGCGGCGACGGGGTGGATCTCGATCTGCACCTGCACCAGCCGAACGATACGCAGCCGTGGAGGGTCGGGGGCTCGCCGAGCGATTGCGGCTACAACAACTGCACGGTGCAGATGCTGGAGTCGGATCCGGAGATCCGCTGGTTCAGCGACACGGCGTCGCCGCCGGAGCCGGTGAGCTGGTTCCTGGACCCGGTGGAGGCCAGGAACACCTGCTATTCCGCCCCTCGCGACGCCGGGGAGGCGTGGCGCACCCTCGGCCGGGGGTGCCACAACCCGCGGCTCGATATCGACAACATCACGTGCGATCCCGGCGTCACGGACCCGAACAGCGACGACTTCTGCGCGCCCGAGAACATCAACGTCGATTTCCCGCCGCTCGGGCAGTGGATGCGGATCGGCGTCCATTATTACTCGAGCCACGGCCGGGATTACGCGGTTCACCCGCGGGTCAAGATCTTCTGCCACGGCGCCCTCGGGGCAGATCTCGGCCCGACGGGGTTCTACGACCCGGAGGCGCCGGTCACGTTCTCGTCGAGCGACGGGAGCGTCCGGTACTGGCTCGTCGCCGACGTGGCGTTCGTCGACGGGGGCGAGTGCGGGGAGGACACCTGCGTGGTGAGGCCGCTGTACGAGGACGAGGCGGTGAAGATCCCGCTGCTCACGACGCGGTCGTTCGTGGAGTCGAGCGTCGGTCCGGCGTACCCGCCCCCGCCCTGAGCGCCGGGCCCCGGCGCGGGGCGGCGGGCGCGCTCGGAGGGGGCGCCGGCGGGCCGGCGCGGGGCGCCGGCAGCGCGGCGCGCGGGCGCTTTACAGGGAAGGCGGGGCGGTGCACGCTACCGGCATGGGCATCTTCGACCGGATGGGAAAGGTCATCTCGAGCAACGTCAACGCGCTCCTCGACAAGGCGGAAGATCCGAAAAAGTCGCTGGATCTCATCGTCGAGGAGATGAAGGACCAGGTCCGCGCGGCGCGGAAGGAGCTGGTCGACGCGGTAGCGGCCGAGAAGGTGCTGCGCAAGAAGGTCGACGAGCTCGACGCCGAGGCGGAGAAGTGGGAGAAGCGCGCCGAGCTCGCGCTGAAGGCGGACGACGAGAAGCTCGCGCGCGAGGCGCTCGTCCAGAAGAAGCGGGTCGTGGGCGAGCGCGACCGGGCCGAGGCGATGCGCGCGGAGCAGCGCTCCGCGGTCATCTCGATGAAGACCGAGCTCGAGCGCATGGAGGCGAAGCAGGAGGAGTTCCAGGCGCGGAAGGGCACGCTCGCGGCGCAGATCCAGCAGAGCCGCGCCGGCGGCGGCGCCGAGGGGCTCGGGTCGCGGAGCGGCCAGAGCGCCTTCTCCGAGTTCCGGCGCATGGAGGAGCAGGTCGAGGGGCAGGTGGCGCAGGTCGCGGCGTCGCGCGAGGTGGAGGAGGCGATCTCCGGCGGCGGACTGTCGGCGGCCGAGCTGGAGGCGAAGTTCGCCCAGCTCGAGCACGGCCGCGGCAGCGCAAGCAGCGCCGGCGGCGCGGACAGGCCCGGCGGCGCGGCGGTCGATGATGAGCTCGCCGCGCTGAAGAAGAAGATCCGGATCGGGTCCTGAGCGGCTGAGGGGAGAGCCGGGGGGCGGCGACGGCGCGGGCGTGGGCGGCTATGCCGAGGGCGGCGGCGGCGCGGGCGTGGGCGGCAGCCCTGCCGAGGGCGGCGGCGGCGCGGGCGGCAGCGGCCTCGGCACGGTGGAGCTCGCGATTGCAGCGGACGAATACGCGACGGCGGGCTGCGCGACGTTCGTCGCCGGGGCCTGGGGCGTGGGGGAAACCGACTTCATCGACGGCGAGCCCACGAACGGCGAGTGCGCCCTGGTGCCCGTGATGGCGGACGGGGAGCCCTCCTGGATCTCGTCGCGCGAGTTCGAGGGCGACATCCATTTCGAGAGGCTGGAGCACAGCTTCTCGACCGCCGCGGCGTCGATATACGAGACGAGCTACTCGCTCGTCCTCCTCAACTTCACCTTCGAGGAGATCTTCTCCGGCAGCCTCACCGTGACGCACCTGACGGGCGATACCGTCACCCTCTCCATCGAGTAGAGCGCGTCCTCCGAGGAACGGGCGGCGGGAGCGGTGAGCGACGAGGTGTCCCCGTGCTCACCGCGACCGTCGAGAGCCGCGAGGGCTACGGACGATGCTACTCGTACGCCCACAGGACGAGGAACTTGGTCGTGTTGCTCCCCGGATCGAACGCGTTCCCCTCGTGGATGCTCGCCGTGAAATTGATCGCTCGGTTGTTGTCGATCAGCGACGCACTGTGCCCGATAGCGCCATTGTGGCCATCGATCTGGACGGAGACCGTGCCGGGGATGATTTTTCTCCCATCTCCGAGCCGCTTGTAGCAGCCCCGCGTACCGGGCCAGACGCTGTTGCAGGTCACCGGCACGACAGCGATGCTGAACTCCTGCTCCGCCTCTCCCACGGGCTCATCGCCCTCCTGCGCGAACTCTCCCAGGGCCTCATCGCCCTCCTGCGCGATGCAGCCAGTGAGCGCCATGGAAGCGGTGAGGGCGAGAGCTCCGCTCGCTCTCATGAGAAGCTGCATGCCTCGCCCCTTCCCGCTCGACCGGGCTACGGTGAGACCGTCCTGGCCTTCGAGGATCATGCCGTTTTTGCTCTTGATGTCGTGTGTCATGTGCTGTCTCCGTTCATGTTGACTGCGTTTTGTGAGTCGCGAAGGCGATGACGAGGGCGATGTGGCTCGAGATGGGTCGTCGCGAGCTCATGGCTTCTGTCCCTTCGAGTTCTGACGAGACGTCCCGCCGCGAGCGGGGGGCGTGGCTGTCGTGCGCCGGGCGTGTACGGATCAGGGGACGGAGCGGCCGACCGCCTCGGCCGTCGCCCACATCTGCGCGACGCCCTCGGCCCCGTTGTAGAGCCCGTCGATGAGCTGCCGCCCACCCGGGAGCGCCTCGACGTGCTTGAGGAAATCCGGGAAGAGCCCGATGTGGGCGACCCCCTCCTCGTTGTAATCCCACGAGCGGCTCCCCATCCGGGCCCTGGGGAAGCTTGCGTAGTCGACGCACGCGTCCGCGGCCGGATCGACACATCGGTAGACGATCTCCATGGCCTGCGTGCAGAACGTGCGCGTCGCGGCCCGGACACCGGCTCGGCTGTATTCGGCGGGAGTCGGAGCCTTGTAAGAGCAGGACGGCCTGCCGTCGCAAGCCTGGCCGACGAGGCCCGTGAGGTTGCCGCTGGTCTGGATGTCGAGGCAGCCGAGCCGCGCGGAGCGCACGTCGATCTCGCGGCCTGTGCACCGGAGCTGGGCGGGCGGGTGCCCCCAGGCGTCGCCAGGCACCATCACCACCTGGTTCCGGGGCGCCTGGCACTCGGGAGAGCGCGGCATGACGACCATCCCGTTGATGTCCGAGCCGAGGGTGATCTGGAGCCGCTTGCCGCCCGACGTGATTGCCGCCACGGCGGCAGCATCCCGCAGGAAGCTCCGTGCGCTGGAGCCGCCGAAGCCGACGCCGGCGAGCCCGCCGCGCGCGGCGATCTCCGTGTACTGGGCGTCCGTGCGGCCGTTCTCGTTGCCGCTCGAGCCGCGGAGCCCGTTGTGACCCGAGACGAGCGGATACGCGCCGCCGGGCGTCGATCGGGTGAACGCCAGCACGTCGCCCACCATCCTCTGGGACATGTGATCGATGTCGATGATCATCCCGAGCTTCATCATCTCGTTGATGGCGACGCGGCCCAGGGGCAAGAGCCCCAGCCGGTTCTTGTGACCTTCACTCTCGCGGAGCTGCGCAAGCCGACGCGGAGGGTGCGCAGCGTGACGAGGAAAGCCGCGCAGGCGGTGGTCAGGAGCAGCATCAAGAACAGCGAGGCCATTGCCCAGAAATTGTCGCGGCCGCCGTTCAGCACGCGGTCGACCACGAGGAGCACGACCGCGGAGAGCACAGCTGGGCGAGGCCCTCGAGGTGCGCGGCGTCGAGGTCGTCGCCTGCGCGTCGGTGGCCGAGGCGTATCGCGCGCTCGCGGACGGGGCGTTTCAAGGGATCATCGCCGACGTGACGCTCCCCGACGGGAGCGCCGTCGACGTCGTGGAGCGGGCAATGGCCTGTGCTGTCGCGCCGGCCATCGTGGCCATCAGCGGATCGGCGAGCCCGGCGGTATCGTTCCGCCATCGCCCAGATGGGCGTGCGCTCGTTCCTGGCCAAGCCGCTGCGCCTCGAGGAGCTGGATCGCGCGATCGACGACGCGCTGGCCCGCCCGCCCGATCTCCGCCCGCAGGTGCGCGCAGCCGTGGGGCAGACATCGATCCAGGAGGTCGAGGAGCAGGTCCGCACCATCATGGTCGACGAGGCGCTCGCGCGCGCCGGAGGGGGCCGGCGGAAGGCGGCGCAGCTCCTGAACATCTCGCGCCAGCTGCTCCAGCACATCCTCCGGCGGCGGTCGTAGGAGGAGACTCGCGCTCGGTGAAGTCCTGTGACCCGGGCGTCCTTCCCAGGTGGGTACAGGGATCCATCACGACGTGATCGGCGTCCCGCGGATGAGATAGGTCGCTGACGGCGGCTCAGTTCGCTGAGGAGACCCGCGCCACGAAAGGAGACCCGCGCCACGAAAATACGGCGATGTCCGACGCGTGCTTGTGCTACAGCGCGAAAGCGCCGCACGAGAACGCCGGACGGAGCGGCGCAAAAAAGACGCAATCCACGCTTCAGCTCGACGCTCGGCCTCGGCTCACGCAAGTTCACGCAGATTCGAGAGGGACATCAGGCGATGACTCGAACACGAACCACGACCGGCGAAGTCGCACGTTCGGTGACGTGGGGCCTCGTCGCGACGACCCTGCTCGGGGCCCTCATCCTGGTGGGCTCCCGCAACCTCGCCCACTTCGATGCGGCGCTCGTGGCCTACACATTCTCGATCCTCTTCGCGACCTTCGGCCTCACGTACCGCTACGCGATGTGGCTATCGCGTCCACCGACCGCGCTCTACTGGCGGCGCGGCTGGCAAGCGTTCCTCCGGCGCGGCTTCCGGCTCCGCAACGCCCGCTTCTGGCTGTCGCGCTTCAGCCTGGACGTCCTCCTGAACCGCTTCATCGTGCGGCGCGGAGGGCTGCGTGGCTTGACGCACCTGCTCATCATGTGGGGCTGCACCCTCGCCGTGGCGATCACGTTTCCGCTCGTCTTCGGCTGGCTCCACTTTCGCCCGGTGCCCTCCGATCCAGCGCTCTACGAAGCGGTGGTCTTCGGATTTCCTGCGTTCCAGTTCCCCCACGACTCGGCGCTGGGGTTCTTCCTGTTTCACGGCCTCGTGTGGGCGTCGTTCCTCGTGATCGCGGGGGTCATGCTGGCCATGCGGCGCCGGATGCGGGAAGAGGGCGCGGGCGCGCTGCAGCGGTTCGCCGAGGATCTCATGCCGCTCCTCCTGCTGTTCGCCGTGAGCGTCACGGGGCTCATGCTGACGGCGAGCTATACGTGGATGAAGGGGTACGGGTTCACGTTCATCTCCATCCTGCACGCCGTCACCGTGATCATGACGTTCGTCTGGCTGCCGTTCGGCAAGTTCTTCCACATCTTCCAGCGCCCCGCCCAGCTGGGCGTCGGCTTCTACAAGGACATGGGGCGCGCCGAGGAGAAGGCGCACTGCCGGCGCTGTGGACACGCCTTCACCTCGCGGATGCACGTGCTCGACCTGATCCAGGTGGAGCGAGAGCTGGGATACCGCTACGAGATCCCTGGCAGCGAGGCCGAGCACTACCAATGGATCTGCCCGCCCTGCCGGCGCGCGTCGTTCGCGCTGGCGCAGGGGTTGTCGTGGCATGGCCGCCGCGGCGGCGCGCCGCTGCCGGGCGAGGGGCCTCTCCCCATGCCGGTGTATGCCAATCCTGGGCTCGGCGAAGGCCCCCTGGACACGGAAGACGCGGAGAATTTTCACCCATGAACGGATCGAAGGACACCTCCGGAAATGCTGCGGCGCGGCCCGCCTTGCCGACGCCGGAGCTGGATCTCGGCGTGATCCGCGAGTTCGGGCCTCACCGGGCCTACGCGAGCGACCTCCGCGTCGACAGCGGCGTCGAGCCCGACAAGCTCGTGAAGACGCATTGCTGCTTTTGCGGTCAGCAGTGCGGAATGCAGCTCAAGGTCAAGGACAACACGATCGTCGGGATCGAGCCGTGGTACGAGTTCCCCTTCAACCGCGGCATGCTCTGCCCGAAGGGGGTCAAGCGCTACCTGCAACAGGCGCACCCCGATCGCCTGCTCTCCGCCTACGAGAAGGACCCGGCGGCGCCTTCGGGCTTCCGGAGGCTCGCTTATGAAGACGGGATCCGCCGGGTCGCGGACGCCATCGAGCGTATTCAGCGGGAGCACGGCCGGGACGCGTTCGCCCTCCTGTCGGGCGCCAGCCTGACGACCGAAAAGACGTACTTGATGGGCAAGTTCGCCCACATGTGCCTGCGGACGGCCAACATCGACTACAACGGTCGGCTGTGCATGGTCAGCGCGGGGGCGGGCAACAAGAAGGCGTTCGGCGTCGACCGCGCGGCCAACCCGTGGAGCGACATCCTGGGCAGCGAGGTGATCCTCGTCGCCGGCGCCAACGTGGCAGAGTGCGCGCCGATCACCACGGACTACCTCTGGCAGGCGCGCGAGCACGGGGCGAAGATCATCGTCGTCGATCCGCGCATCACGCCGATCGCCCGGACGTGCGACCTGTTCCTCCCCGTCAAGCCGGGGCGCGACGCCGCCCTCTTCAACGGCATCTTGCAGCTGATGATCGAGAACGACTGGCTCGATCACGACTTCATCCAGCAGCACACCGTGGGCTTCGACGCGGTGGCCGAGCTGGTGCGCGAATGGACGCCGCGGAGGACCGCGGAGGTCACCGGGATCGCGGAGAAGACGATCCGGCAGGCCGCCGAGTGGTGGGGCACGGCGAAGACGAGCTTCTTGCTGCACGCCCGCGGGATCGAGCACCACAGCCACGGCGTGCAGAACGTCCTCAGCACGATCAACATCGTCCTTGCCTCGGGGCGCATCGGGCGGCCGAGCTCTGGCTACGCCACCATCACGGGTCAGGCCAACGGGCAGGGCGGCCGCGAGCACGGGCAGAAGTGCGATCAGCTGCCGGGCGGCCGCGATCTCGGGAATCCCGAGCATCGGGCGTACGTGGCGAGCGTCTGGGGCATGAGCCCCGACGACCTCCCGCGGCCCGGCGTCGATGCGTACGAGATCATGCGCAAAGCCCACGCCGGAGAGATCCGCGGCCTGCTCTCCATCTGCTTCAACCCGGTCGTGTCGCTCCCGGACAACAACTTCGTCCGCGCAGCGCTCGAGAAGCTCGATTTCTTCGTCGCGATCGACTTCTTCATGAGCGAGACGGCGCGCTACGCGGACATCGTGCTGCCGGGGTCGCTCCAGGAGGAGGACGAAGGGACGGTGACGCAGGTGGAGGGGCGCATCGTTCGCATCAACAAGGCGGTCGATTGTCCCGGGGAGGCGCGGCAGGACTGGCGGATCATCCAGGACATCGCGAAGGCCCTCGGCCGGGAGCGCGGGCTCACCTTCGAGAGCCCGCGGGAGATGTTCGATGAGCTCCGGATCGCCTCGAAGGGCGGCGTCTGCGACTACTCTGGCGTGACGTACGAGCGGATCGAGGAGAACTTCGGCGTCTTCTGGCCGTGCCGGAGCGAGACGCCGGAGGGAGCGCCCGACCCCGGCCCCCAGGGGACCGTGCGCCTGTTCGAGCCCGGTTCGTGGAACCCCGTGGCCAAGGGGAGCGGTCCGTTCTACTTCCCCGACGGGAAGGCTCGCTTCAACCCCACGCCCTACGTCGGGCCCGCCGAGGACGTCGACGACGCGTACCCGGTCATCCTCACGACCGGGCGGGTCGTCAGCCAGTTCCTGTCCGGCAACCAGACGCGCCGCATCGGTCCGCTCGTCGATCATTGCCCGGAGCCGCGCGTCGAGATCCACCCGCGGCTCGCCGGGCAGCTCGGGATCGCCGAAGGGGACTGGACCCAGGTCGAGAGTCGTCGAGGGAGCGTCACGTTGCGCGCGTCCGTCGTCAAGACCATCCGGCCGGACACCGTCTTCGTCCCCTACCACTGGGGCGGCCGGAAGAGCGCCAACCAGCTCACCATCTCCGCTCAGGATCCGATCTCGAAGATCCCCGAATACAAGGTCTGCGCCGTCCGGGTGAGCAAGGCCGACGCTCCTCCGAACCACGCAATGATCCTCGAACCCCAGCAGTGAGCGGAGGCTCCTCGTACGATGCCCGTCCCCGAGACGCACGAATTCTTCGTCGACCCCGGCCGCTGCATTGGCTGTCAGTCATGCATCCAGGCCTGCACCGAGTGCGACACGCACAAGGGGCAATCGATGATCCAGCTCGACTACGTGGATCGAGAGCGCTCGACGCAGACGCTGCCGGTCATCTGCATGCACTGCGACTCGCCCACCTGCGCCGAGGTCTGCCCGGCCGACGCCATCAAGCGCACCGAGGACGGCGTCGTCCAGACGGCGCGAAAGCCGCGCTGCATCGCCTGTAACAACTGCGTGCTCGCGTGTCCGTTCGGTGTCCCGAAGATGAACACCCGGATGAACCTGATGATGAAATGCGACATGTGCTACGACCGCACGTCGGTCGGGCTCAAGCCGATGTGCGCCTCGGTGTGTCCGAGCCAGGCGCTCGCCTTCGGCACGCGCGAGGAGATGGCCAGGCTCCGCCCGCGCGCCAGGCCGGTGAACACGTTCCGCTTCGGGGCGCAGACGATCCGGACCAAGGTGAACGTCATGGTCCCGGCGGATTCGGCGCAGGAGATCATCGACGTCACCGCGGCGATGTACGAGCCCACCATCGGCCATGACGTGCTCGACGACGTGTTCGCGGGCGAAGGGGGAGCATGAGCCAGCCCATGACCGGCGATCGAGGCCCTCTCGAGCCGCGCTCGGTGCCGCCGGACCGGGCCCCGGACACCCAGCAACCGCGCTGGCGGCGCGACTTCCCGATCGACTGGGCGGAGGACGACTATGTCTCGCGCCGCGATCTGATCAAATACGTCGTGTTGACGAGCGGCGCCTTCGCCGTGGGGCAGCTCTGGCTCGTGTACAAGAGCCTGTTCGGCCGGCGCGAGGCGAGGGCGCCGGCGCTCCCGGTGGCCTCCGTCGGCGAGCTCCCCGTGGGGGGGGCCAAGACATTCACCTATCCCGAGGGCAGCACGCCGCGGCTCCTGGTGAAGACGGGGCCGCGCGCCTTCGTGGCCTACGATCAGCAGTGCACGCACCTCCAGTGCCCGGTCATCCCCGCGGTCGCGCAAGGCAAGCTCCACTGCCCCTGCCATAACGGCTGGTTCGACCTGCACACAGGGGCTCCACTCGCCGGTCCGCCGCAGCGACGGCTCCCCCGCGTGCTGCTCGAGGTGCGCGACGAGACCGTCTATGCGACCGGCGTCGAGGACTCGGCGACATGAAGCCGAGGAGCCGCATCGCCCGCGCCCAGCGCATGACGATCATCAACGGAATGCTCGTCTTCGTGATCTTGATCGTCGTGCTCCAGCTCTGGCTCCTCACGGCGACGGTGAACGCGACCCTGGGCGGCGACACGACGGTCGCGCTCCCCGCGGCGCTCGTGAGCCTTTTGTGCCTGGGTCTCAACATAGGACTCCTCCGGTACCTGGTCCGGTTCGAATAGATGGACGGCTCAGGCATGACGACGCTGACCCGCCGGATCGCGCGCGGTGTCGAGGACCTGTATCCCGGCTATTTCGCGCTCGTCATGGCGACAGGCATCGTCTCGATCGCGTGCGAGCTCGTCGGTCTGTCATGGACCGCCCGCGCCCTGCTCCTGGTCAACATCGCGATCTACGCGCTCCTGAGCCTGCTCCTGCTCATGCGCCTCGCCGTCTACCCCGGGCGCGTGCTGGGCGACCTCCGCGATCACGGCCGCGGTCCTGGGTTCTTCACGCTCGTCGCCGGGACCTGCGTGCTCGGAACGGAGCTCCTCGTCGTCGGCGGTGAGCCCTCCGCCGCGCGCGTGCTCTGGTTCGCGGGCATCGCGCTGTGGGGGGTCGTCATGTACAGCTTCCTCACCGCGGTCATCGTGCGCGAGCAGAAACCCTCGCTCGAAGAGGGCATCAACGGCGCCTGGCTCATCGCGATCGTCGCCACGCAGGGGGTCTCCGTCCTCGGCTCGCTCCTCGCTCCCGGCATGACGGCGCCCGCCCCGGTGCTGTTCTTCGCGCTGTGCATGTTCCTGCTCGGCGCCCTGCTCTACCTCACGATCATCACGCTGATCTTCTACCGCTTCACCTTCCTCCCGATGACGATGGAACGGTTGACGCCGCCCTACTGGATCAACATGGGGGCGGTGGCCATCACGACCCTCGCGGGGTCGACGCTGCTGCTCGCTCGGGAGGCGTCGCCGCTGATCGCGAGGATCGAGGCGTTCCTGACAGGCTTCACGCTCTTCTTCTGGGTCGCCGCGACCTGGTGGATCCCGCTCCTGGTCATCCTGGGGATCTGGCGCCACGCCGTCCGCCGGTTTCCCTTCCGTTACGATCCCCAGTACTGGGGGATGGTGTTCCCGCTGGGGATGTACACCGTCTGTACGATTCGATTGGCGCGAGCCGTCGATCTGGATTTCTTGCTGATCATCCCCCGCTACTCGAGCTACGTGGCGCTCCTGTCGTGGATCGTTGTCTTCGTCGCGATGATCCTCTCGCTGCTGGCCTCGGCTAAGGCGCAGGCCCGAGCGCCATCCGCCTGAGGACCGCAGGCGCGGGTCGCGCTGTCACGCGGGCGGCGCAGGCCGGCCGAGGACGGCGGGAGCCCGCTCCTACTTCGGGCTCGCCCTGCCGATCGCGATGACGTTCTGCGCCGCCGGCTTGCCGCCCTCGTGCGCGGACCCGCCGACGCGCGGGTGCGCCCTGAGGAGCGTCACCGTCAGCGTGATGCCCCAGCCGTCGTTCGTCTTGAGCTCCGCGTGCCCGTGGCTGTCCTCCACGGCCAGGATGAGCCGGCCGAGCGGCTCGAGCCCGGCCGGCGCGGCGCCGGGCGCCGTGAGCACGCGCTGGAGCGCCGACTCCGGCAGCCCCAGGCCGAAGCCGACGTCCAGGATCGACAGCTGCACGCCCTGCGGCGCCTCGCGCACCGACACCACCGGGCCGTGCCCAGGGAGCCCGCGGCCCGCGACGTCGGTCAGGAACGCCTCGAGCACCTGCCCGAGCTCGCCGCGGTGACCGAGAGCGTGCGTCGCGCCGCGGATCGGCTCGAGCCGCACCGCCCGGCCCGTGGCGCGGGCGGCGCTCGCGACGGCGTCGGCCACGACGTCGCCGAGCTGGAAGGCGCAGAGCGGATCGGTCGCGTCGCGCGCCGCGAGCGGCCGCACGTTGCCCGAGCCAGGGGCCGGCTGCTTCACCGGGATCAGCGCGGCGACGTAGCCCGCGATCCACGTGGAGCCGTCGGACTCGCGGCGGAGCGGGCGCACCGAGAGCACATACGGCTCGGGCGCGCTGACGCTGAGCTCGATGCCCTCGTCGCTCGCCATCACGCTGGAGAGCGACACCGCGGCGCTGCCGGCCGACGTGGCGCCGAGGACGTCGCCCAGCGTGAGCGAGCCGGGCGGGAGCGCCGCGCTCGCGCTCTCCGCGGGGACCACGACGTCGCGCGCGCGCAGCCACTTCGCGAACTCCGGCGCGACGAAGCGGACGTCGCCGAAGGCGTCGGCGTACAGGAGCCCGACCGGCGCGCTGCGCAGCATCGACCCGAAGAGCTGGAGGTCGTCGAGCGCGACGCGCGCGCCCTCGACCAGATCGTCCTCCGGCGCACGGCCGGCGCGCTCGTCGCCCGCGCCGCCCGCGTCGGCCTCCGCGGTGCGCGCGAGGCGCTTCCGGCGCAGGAGCAGCGCGAGCTCGCGGCCGACGTGCTCGGCCCGCTCCGGCTCGCGCGAGAACGTCTGCTCCGCGACCGGGCCGCAGAAGAACACGTAGCCCTCGATCTCGCCGAACGCGATGAGCGGGACCACGACCGCCGGCATGTCCTGCTTCGTCAGGAAGCGGCGCGCCAGGCGGATCGCCGGCACGCCCTGCTCGCTGCTGTACGGCGGGCGGCGGACGTCGTGGCGGCGCTCCGCGACGAGGCTCTCGCCGCCGCGAGGGTCGCTCCGATCGTTCCAGAACCTGAGGTGCCAGCTGCCCGCGGGCAGCTCCGCGATGAGCACGAGATCGGCCGGGTGCGCCTGCTCGGCGAGGCGCGCCACGCGCGGCCAGAACTCCTCGTCCCGCAGCGTGTGGACCCCCTGCATGCGGAACAGCGCGGCGCGCTGGATGAGCTCCGCGGCGCGATCGACCGAGCGCTGGACGGCGAGCCCGCGGAGGATCATCACGCCCGCGAACGCGACGGCGAGGCCGAACAGGGTGCTCGGCAGCGGGAAGAGGCTCGCCTCCGCCCGCGCGGCGAGCACGCTCTGGCCCGCGGCGAGCGCGAACGTGGCGAGGAACAGCGCGGTCGTCGCGACAAGGCTCCCGTGGCGGCGGCGCGCGAGCCACACGAGCCCGCCGGCGAGCAGGACGAAGAGCGCCGGCGCCCAGATCGGGGCCGAGGCGCGCCGGCCGCCGTCGAGCAGCCCGCCGAGGACCGCGGCGATGCCCTTCGCCGGCGGCAGCGCCGACGTCGCGACCGCCTGGGGCGCGACGCCCCCCGCGCCGACCCCGACGACCGCGACGCGGCCCTCGAGCGCGGCCGCCGGGACCTGGCCGTCCGCGAGATCGCGCAGGCTGACCGCCGGGACGCTCTGCGGCGCCTTCTTGAGCACCCAGGGCGCCGCCGAGACGCCGAGCGCGCCGAGCTCCGCCGCGCGCTCCTCGGCGGCCAGCGGGAAGAAGCCGACGACCTCGCCCGCGCTCAGGCGCAAGAGCCCCGGCGGCATCCGGACGACGGGCGCCGCCCCCGCGGCGCGGCCCGCGGCGTCGCCGCCGCAGAACGCGTCCGCCGGGGGGACCAGCAGCGCCCCGCGCGCGCGCCCGCGCTCGAGCAGCCCGGGGAGCGATCGCGCGCAGAGCCCGTCGCGCAGCGCCTCGGGCGAGGCCGTGACGAGCAGCACCTGCGCGGAGGGCGCGGCGTCGGCGAGCGCGGACGCGGTGAGGCCGCGCGCCACGTAGTCGAACCGATCGAGCGGCGCCACGGCCGCGATCAGCGCGCCCGCGGCGATCGAGAGCACATCGGGCCGGAGCCAGCCGAAGCGCGCCGCGTCCCCCTGCGAGGTCATCGGTCGCGGGATGCGAAAGGGCTTGGGGATCCGCGGACGGTAAGTCTTCGCCATAATCGCTGAAGAACGCAGCGCGCCAGGGGGCGCAGGACGCCCGGGCAGCCGGAGCGTCGCATCGTGGTCGCATCGATACAATTGTCTGGCGAGGTCCGCTGCGCCAAAAACATCTGCTGTTCGAGAAGAAGGACGCCCCCTACAGCGCGCGCCCCGAGCGAGCCGCCGCGCCGCGCCCCGAGCGAGCCGCCGCGCCGCGCCCCGAGCGAGCCGCCGCGCCGCGGCGCAGCGGCGGATCTGTTCGAGACAAGGTGCGATGTGGTGCTCCGCACCCTCCGCCGAGGCGCGTTGTGTTGCGGGCGGCGCCCGTGTGATGCCACGTCAGCGCACCCTGACGATTGGGCTGGATCGGCCTGTCGGAAGGGGTTTGAATCCCTCCTGGGTATGCGCCGCACTTCATCTGTTCTCCGGGCCGCTCCTGTCCTCGGGTTGTTCGTTCTCGCAAACAGCGTGGCCTTCTCGGCCTCGAGCTGTGGCTGCGAGTCGGATCCACAGCTCGCAAATCTGTCGGGCGGCGGCGGGGCCGGCGGCGCGACGGGGAGCGGCGGCGCGGGTGGCGCGACAGGGAGCGGCGGGGCCGGCGGCGCGACGGGGAGCGGCGGGGCGGTGTCCGGGAGCGGCGGCGGGGGCGCGACGGCGGACGGCGGCGGCGGGGCCGGCGGGGTCGCGCTGCCGGACGAGCTGCCCGACTTCACCGAGGAAGAGATCGAGCCCGCCGAGGCCGTGGACGGGATCCCGAGCCCGCTGCCGGGCGTGTACGACGACAAGGGCACGGCCGGCGGCGACGAGGTGGTCCGCGCGCTGATGGGCTTCCCGATCCGCAACGCGGGGCTCCTCGACGTGGCGATCGAGGAGATCTACGACCCGGCGAGCCCGCGGTTCCGCCAGTACCTCACCCCGGAGGCGTGGATCGCGGCGTACGCGCCGCGGGAGCTCGACGTGCACCTCGTGAAGCTCTGGCTCGAGGAGCAAGGGCTCACGGTGAACTTCACGGCCACGAACCGGCTGCTGATCCAGTTCACCGGCACGGTGGCCCAGTTCAACGAGGCCTTCAAGACGGAGCTCAGGGTCTTCGAGCGGGAGAACCCGCAGGCGGGCAATCCCCCGTTCGACGTCTACGGCACCCTCGGCAAGCTCACCGTGCCGACGTGGGTGTCCGACCGCACGACCGGCATCATCACGGCGGATCTCGCGGCGAGCACCAAGCCGCTCCCGCCCGAGGGCGGCAGCATCGAGCCGGATCCGCCGCCCGACGTCGATCGGGGGATGACCCCCGCGCAGATCGCGGGCGCGTACGACCTCGACGACCTCTACGAGCTCGGGTTCACGGGCCAGGGCGTGAAGCTCGGGGTCACGGTCGGCGCCACCTTCAAGTACAGGGACCTCCAGTCGTTCTGGCGCGCGCTCGGCGTGCAGCGGGCGAACCCGGCGGTCGTCGTGACGATGGAGCCTGTCGCGACGCGCTACCTGGAGTCGACGCTCGACGTCGCGTGGTCGGGGAGCCTCGCGCCGGGCGCGGAGCTCGTTGTGTATCAGGGGCCCGACGCGCGCAACACGTCGATGGTCTACACGTTCAACGAGGCGATCGCCCGCGGCGAGGTGTCGGTCATCACGGACTCGTTCGCCCACCGCGAGGACTCCGAGCCGCCGGCCGTGCGGCTCCAGTACCACCACGCGGCGCGGATGGCCGCGGCGCTCGGGATCACGGTCGTCGCGGCGACGGGCGACTCGGCGCAGACCGACACGCCGTCGGCGAGCCCGTACGTGACCGGGGTCGGCGGGACGTCGCTCTGGCTCACCCGGAACGGCGAGGTCGAGAGCGAGGTCGCCTGGTCCGGCTCCGGCTCCGGCCCGACGCTCTCGTTCCCGATCCCGTCCTGGCAGGTCGGGGTCGTGGAGGGCTCCGGCGGCAAGCGCGCGGTCGCCGACGTCGCGATGCACGCCGCGCTCTCGCCGGCCCCGTACTGGGTCTACTACCTCGGCGAGTGGAAGCGCTACGGCGGGACGTCGTTCTCGGCGCCGGCGTTCGCGGGGATCATCGCCGTGGTGAACAGCTACCGCGAGGCGCAGGGCCTGCCGCGCGTCGGGTTCCTCAACTCGATCCTCTACACGACCCCCGACGTGCAAGCGACGTTCCGCGACATCGTGAGCGGCGAGACGGAGTTCTTTGCCGCGGGGCCCGGCTGGGATTACCCGACGGGCTGGGGCGCGCCGAGCGCGATCGGCCTCGCCACCACGCTGCCGTAGCGGCGCGGCCCGCCGGGCCGGGCGGCGCCGCGCGCCGGCTCGATCCGACCGCACGCCGCCGCTGTCCCGCCGCCCCCGCCGCATGCTCGAGAACCTGCCGCTCTTCCCACCGAACGGGCTCGATCGGAGCCTCCATACAGCGGTCCTGATCGGGCTCGTCTTCGGGACGCTCTTCACCGAGACGCTCGGCTGGACGTACGCGGGGCTGGTCGTGCCCGGCTACCTCGCGACGGTGTTCTTCGCGGCGCCGGTCACCGCGGTGTTCATCATCGCGGAGTCGATCGTGACGTACCTGTTCGTCGCGCTGATCGGCCGCTGGATCACCCGGACGGGCGCCTGGTCCACGGCGTTCGGGCGCGAGCGGTTCTACCTGTTCATCGTCGGCGCGGTGATCGTGCGGCTCTTCGTCGAGGGCCTCGTCGTGCCCGAGGCCGCGGCGCGCTACGACTTCGTGCACTCGCGGGAGCTCTACAGCATCGGGCTCGTGCTCGTGCCGCTCATCGCGAACGCCTTCTGGAACAGCGGCCTGCTGCGCGCGGCGCCGCGGCTCGCGGCCGTCACGACGCTGACGGCGCTCGTGCTCGGCGTGCTGCTCCGGACGACGAACCTCTCGGTCTCGCGCTTCCAGGTCCTCAACGAGAGCCTGTCGCTCGAGTTCCTCGAGCTGCCGAAGGCGCACATCATCCTGGTCATCGGCGCGCTGCTCGGCGCCCGCAACAACGTCCGCTACGGCTGGGACTACAACGGCATCCTCGTGCCCGGCCTGCTCGCCGTGGCCTGGTACGAGCCGACGAAGCTGCTCACGACGACGATCGAGGCGCTTGTCGTCTACTACCTCTCGCGCTGGATCATCTCGGTCCGCCCCTTCTCCCGGATGCTGCTCGTGGGGCCGAGGCGCATGATCTTCGTGTACGTGCTCGGCTTCGTCCTGAAGATGGCGCTCGGCTTCGCCATGGTGCGGTTCGCGCCGGGGCTGCAGATGGTCGACTACTTCGGGTTCGGCTACCTGCTCCCGAGCCTTCTCGCCGTGAAGATGTGGAACAAGGAGCACGTCGGCATCGTGATCATGCCGACGCTCCAGGTGTCGTTCACGGCGTTCCTGGTCGGCAACGGGGTCGGCTACGCGCTCGTCGCGCTCGGGTGGGGCAGCGCGCCGCCGCCGCCCGCGGCCGAGGCCCGTCCGCCGCCGCGGATCGAGAGCGCCGCGCTGGCGCTCGTGCTCTCGGACACGGCGCCGCGGCCCGGCCCGCGCCCGAGGGCGGCCGCGATCGCCGCCGACATCGAGTCGCGGCGGATCGCCCACCGGCTCGCGCGCAGCGTGCTGCACGACGGCCGGCCGGAGGACGAGGTCCTCGGCGTGGCGGAGCGCGCGCGGCTCTCGGTTGTGCGCGAGGGCGACGGCGAGCGGCCGTGGTACGTCCTGAGCGCCCGGTTCGACGATCCCGAGGACACGCCGAGCGCGCCGCGGGCGGCGATCCGCAAGCGCGCCGGTCGGAGCCCGGGGTCGGCGCCCGAGTGGCTTGTGCTGGCGGCGCCCACCGAGGTCGGCTCGGCGCTGCCGGCGGTGGCGCTCCGGGTCGCGGAGCTGCTCGACGCCGCGGGGGTCGTGCTGCTGTCGCGCCACGGCGCGATCCGGCGGCACGACGAGGCGTTCGCGGCCTCGATGATCGAGGCCCTGGAGGGCCCCCAGGTGCTGATCGTCGAGCCGGGCGGCGGCGACGGGCCGGAGCTCAGCGTGGTGGGCACGCCGGCGGGGCTGCCGGTCGTGTCGATCGGCGAGGGGCTCGGCGCCGAGACGGCGATGAGGTTCCGACCGGCGGCCGAGCAGCACGCGCTCCTCGCCGACGCGCCGCGCCTCCGGGTGCCGCGCCACGTGGCGGAGGCGGTCGGCGCGCGCATGCTCGGCGCGCCGGAGGTCGTGCGCTGGAGCGGGACCCTCGAGGAGGAGCTCGCGAAGCGGATGGTGTCCCTGACGGAGGTCCAGCCGGGCCGGTTCCGCCCGCCGTCGCTCGAGGAGCTGCGGCTGTTCGACAGCGTCGTGGCGCCGCGGCTGATCGCGGCGGCGACGCGCCCCGGCGACGCCGCCAGCGCGACGCCGCCGACCGCGTGGGAGCGGGCGCTCCTCGGGCGCCTCGGCTTCCGCGAGATCCGCATCGGCGGGAGCGACGCCGCGCCTGCGGCGTGGGGCATCGCCGAGCCTGGGCCGGCCGAGGGCGGCCCGGAGCGCCGCGGGAACCCCGCGTGGCTCGTGCTGGCGAATCAGGCCGCGGTGCCGCCGCGCGCGGGCCCGGCGGGCCCGGCGTCATCGATCGGCGGCGTCCTGCCCGTGTCGCCGTCGCCGGACGCGGTGAGGTCGCCGCTCACGGGCGCGATGCTCGTGGAGGTGCCCGCGCCGCGGTGGCAGATCGGGGCGTTCGGCGCGGGGCTCGCGCTCGCCGACGCGCTCTCGGCGCAGTCGCTCCTGCTCGCGGGGGCGGTGCCCACGGCGGAGCCGAACGGCGCCGCCGACGTGCGGCGCGCCGAGGGGCTGCGCAGCTTCTTCCAGCGGGCGCACGAGGTCTGGATCGGGGACGGCGGCAACGCGCTGTCGGTCCAGGCGATCGAGGCGGATCGGACCTACGAGCGGGACGCGGTGATCTCGTTCGGGTACGAGGTCGTGCGGCCGGAGCACGTGCCCACCTTCGCGGGGCCGCTGCTGGAGACGCTGCGCGATCTGGAGCTGCGCGTGGGGATCTTCGACGGCACGCGCGAGCAGGTGCCGTTCAGCGGCGCGACGGACATGGCGATGGCCTACGCGAAGCGGTTCGCCGAGGGGCGGTTCGCGATCGTGTACCTGGGCAGCGCGATCCGGCGCTTCTTCGAGCTCCGGCGCTTCGCTGCGCCGGGGCAGGGGGAGACGCGCCTCGAGGCGCGGCTCACGCGGCTCGGCGTGGCGCCCGCGCCGCTCGACGTGGCCGGGCGCGCGCAGGCGCTCGCGACGTGCGCGGGGAGCTCGGGCGCGGGCGCGAGCGGGGACGAAGCGTGCCCGACCCGGGGCGTGACGGCGGAGTGCGATCTTTTTTCTGCGATGGAAATTTTCCGCCGCTACACGACCGAGCGGAACCCGTATTACCTGAGGGAGCACTTCTCGGCGCGGGTCGAGGCGCGGTGTCATGTGGAGTTCGGGCGCGACGTGATCACGGGGCGCCCGTGGGTCATCGCGGCCCGGCCGGGGGAGGCGCAGCTCCTGCCGATCGACGGTGCGCTCGTCGCGATCCCGGGCGTTGCGGTACCCGGCGGCGTGCGGCTGCGGCGCGCGGTCACCGTCGGCACGAGCGCGCTCAGGGTCGAGGCGGCCAGGGCGGCCTCGCCGGGCGCGGCGGCCTCGGGATCGCCTGCGTCCGGGTCGGCGGCGCCTGCGTCCGGATCGGCGGCGCCTGCGTCCGGGTCGGCGGCGCCTGCGTCCGGGTCGGCGGCGCCCGGCGCGGCCCCGCAGGAGGCGACCCCGTGACCGCCCCGGCGAAGCGCCGCGAGCCGCCGAGCCACGACGCGCCCGCGCCGCCGCGCCCCGCGCGGCCGCCGCTCCGGGCGCGCTCGGCGACGGGGGGCTTCCGCGCGCGGGTGGGCGCGCCGCGCAAGGCGCTGAACCCGCGCTGGCTCATCGCGATGGCGCTGCTCGGGGTGACGGCGTTCGCGCTCTCGCTCCTGCCGGGCGCGCCGCCGCTGGGGAGCTCGCTGCCGGCCGAGGACGAGATCCTCGCCTACCACATCGAGCCGGAGCGGGACCTCGCGATCAAGATCCCGGCCGAGATCGACGCGGTGGAGGTGACGACCTGGGCGGCCGTGAAGGCCGACGTCTGCGACTCGGCGAGGCGCTATCCCTACGGCTTCGTCGCCGCGTTCGTGAACGAGCGGGGCAAGGAGGTCGCGCGGCACGTGTACGACCTGGAGAGCCGCGTCAGCTGCGATCCGGATCGCCCGCTCGGCGAGGGCGAGTACGCGGCGCGGCTCGAACGCGGCGGCGGCGCGGTGACGGATCCGCGCTCGACGCTGCTCATCACGCACGACGTGCTCCCGCAGGGCGGGCAGGTGCGGCTCCGGGCGAAGCCCGCGGTGGGGAGCGACGGCAAGCCGATCGAGCTCACGATCCTGTCGCGGCTGGAGGGGCGCTACCAGCGCAGCGAGACGTCGCGCGCGCTCTACGAGCAGAGCCTCGACGCGGAGGAGCGGCGGCAGCTGGGGCGCCGGGTGTCGGCGCTCGGCTTCGCCGACCTGCCGGAGCCGGCGCGGAAGGAGCTGCTCCGGGGCTGGGCGCGCCGGCTCGAGGCCGGGGGCCGCGAGGGCATCGACTACGAGATGTCGCGGCTGCTCCTGCGGCGGTTCCGGATGCCGTTCCCGCGGGCGGAGGGCCGCGGCGCGTCCGAGTTCGTGATCGGCGAGCGCCACGCGGCGGCGCTGAACTTCCGCGGCCCGCTGTCGCTCGACATCGAGGGCCCGCCGGGCCGCACCGTGCGCGTCGCGGACGGCGCGAGCGCGCCCGCGAGCGTCGAGCTCGGCCCGCTCGGGCGGGCGACGGTGCGGCTGTCGCGGGAGGACATCCGGACGGTGGTGATCGACGGGGTCGGCCCGGATTTCGGCGTGCGGTTCGGCGCGCCGGAGGCGCACGCGATGCAGCAGATCGGCGAGATCGTGCATCCAGCGATGCCCCCGCCCGCGGGCGCGGCGCCGGAGCCGGCGGCGGACGCCCCCGGCGCGGCGCCGGGGCCGGCGGCGGACGCTCCCGGCGCCGCGCAGGCCGCGCCGGTGCGGCTCCAGACGCCGCCCGACGTGCGCATCGTGCGCTACCTGGTGCTGGATCCGAGCGATCCGGTCATCGCGCGGATGGCGCCCGGGCAGGAGCTCCTCGGGCTGCTGATCCGGACCGAGATCGAGACGGGCGGCGGCGCGAACCAGGGCGAGGCGACGGTGGTGGCGCGGTGGGGGCCGGGCCCGTCCGAGCGCGCCGAGCTCAAGGTGACGCTCCCGCGATCGCGCTTCGAGTGGTGGAACGACGGGCTCGACGCGTCCGAGCCGCGGCTCGCGATCCTGCGGCCGCCGGCGGGGGTGGAGCGGATCGAGATCACGGGGGACGCGAGGACGCGCATGCGGCTGCGCACGATCGAGCCGGGCGTGAACGAGACGCTGTACCGGCTGCCCTACCGGGTGACGCTGGCCGAGGACGAGACGTGGCGCTACGCGCCGTTCGACGTGAGCACGTGGACCGACGTGCGCGCGTTCAACCTCGACGATCTGGAGCGGAAGGAGCGCCTCTCGGATCTTCGCGAGCAGGTGCGGATCGAGCGCTCGGGGGAGGGCGCGAGGTCGGACGCCGATCGCCCGGAGCGGATCCTCACCCCCGAGCATGCGCCGGTGCGGCGGCGGCTGCTGATGCCGGCGTGGCAGTCGGCGGGGGAGCCGTCGCCGGGCGACGCGTGGACGCCGCTGCTCGTGGCGAAGGACGTGCGCGTGGACGGGGAGGGGGCGCGGGCCGGCCGGCTGTCGGTCATCTACCGGGCCGCGCGCGCGTCGCTGGGCAAGGAGGTCGCGGTGCGCGTGGACGGCGAGGTGGCGCTGAAGGAGCCGATCGTGGCGCTGTCGGGCGCGCTGCGCGTGGCGGCGCCGGCGGGCGCGCGCCGGGTCGAGATCGAGGGGCTCGGCGACGCGGGGGCGGCGTACACGGACGCGCCGCCGGCGAACGGCGGGGCGATCGTGCGCCGGCGCGACGTGTTCGAGCTGACGCGCGCCCGGCCGATGACGTACCGGTTCAAGCAGGCGGTGGGCGAGACGCTGCACCTCGTGCTGTTCGTCGTGACGCCCGGGGAGAACGCGGACTACCGCATCCGCTACCGGATCGAGGGGGCGAAGCCCGCGTCGCGGGAGGCGGCGTTCTTCCGGCGGGTGACGATCCTGGACGGCGTGCTGGCGGGCCGGGGCGGGGATCTGACGCGCGCGACGCTGTGGGAGGCGGCGACGGACCGGCGCGGCACGGACGGGGTGGGGCGCGGGGTGATCCGGCTGGGCGACGATCTCGCGCCGGGAGAGCGCGTTGTGCGGCTGTCGCTGCTCGGGCCGCAGGCGGGCGACGCGGGCGAGCCGGCGAAGGCGGTGTGGGTCGGGGCGGTCCTGGTCGGGCAGCGGGCGCCGGGTCGGGACAACGGACCGCGGCTGTGGGTGGAGGACGATCCGTGAGGCGGGAGCGGGGGGCGCCGGGGCGCAGGGGGGGCGCCCCGTAGGGTAGGTTTCCCGTGTGCTCCGTGAGGCGGTCCCTTCCCTCGAGTGGCGTCGAATCCGATGACGTCGAGAGTGGGCGTCCGAATCTGGCGGCTGCGCTATGCTCACTCCCGTGACCAGCCGCCCGGCCGCGCTTCGCGTCCTCGCCGCACTCCGGCAGACCCCGGTCGGCGACGATGCCGTCCTGGTCGGTTCTTCTGGTCTTTTCGGCTTCGACACGCGCGTCCCGGCGCTGACCGAGGACATCGACATCTCGATCCCTGAACCGCTGGTAGAGCAGCACGGGCGTGACATCGTGGACGCGCTCGCGCAGCAGGGCTTCGCGCACGAGGCGGGGACGGCGACCTTCCTGGGCCCGGACGGAGACGTCTTTGACCTCCTGGGGCACGGGGAACCGGAGGCCGGCGATCACATCGGAGGGAGGGGGCTTCTGCGTGTCATGGTGTTCGAGGACCTGTCTCGCGTCGTCGGCGAGCTGAACGCGACGACGGCGCTGCCGCAGGGCGGCCGAGCGCTCACACCGGCGGGCTTCGTGGTGACCAAGCTGCTCACCGAGCGCGCGCACAAGGGCACGAAGGACAAGATCCAGGCGCTCCTGGTCATCGCGGAGCGCGCGGGCGACGAGCGGTTCGAGGCCGACGTCGTACGCCTCCTGGGAACCATCGAGCCAGTACGCCTCGAAGATGTCCGCGGCGCCGCGCAAGACGCCCTGATAGCCCTGGCTCATGATCCTCTCTTTTCTGACGCCGGAGCCGAGGGGTATGTCTCGACGAAGCGTGAAATCGAGATAGGGCTCGAGCGTCTCGAGGCCATGCTGGCGCGGATCCATGCCTGAGCCGCGGAGAGCCCTCACCGCGGAAGAGCGCCTCGCCGAGCTGCGGCGCGCGCGGGTCCGGCTTCGCAGGGAGCGCCTCCAGCGCGAGCTCGCTGGCCCCCTATGGAATCGGATGGTTGGCATCGTCCCCATCGCCTTTCGCCTCGAGGGCACGTTGGCGGCGCGCGTCATGGTTGCTGACCGGGAGACCGTCATCGATGCGTTACGCGATGACGCGGCGTTCGCGCTCGACACGGCGATGCGCCTCTCGCGCGGGCATGGCTTCCTCTCGAGCCAAGACGTCCAGGCCTACCTGCTCGACACCGCACCGCTCGACCGCCTCGCCGCGGCTGGGCTCGTCAGCGCCGAGCCTCACCGCGATACCGTCCTGATTCGCCCTTGGCCGGGCCCGCCGCGCCTCCTGGCGTGCATCGTGGGCGAGCTGCCGGCGTCCCGCATCGTGAAGGGCGGTTATCGCGTGGTCACGGCGGAGCGACTGAAGCGCGAGCTCGTCGGCGCGGTCGGTCGGCGCGCGGATCTGTTCGCGCTCCTGGAACGCGCGGAGCGTGGGGATCTCTGACGCTGCTCCACTTTCTGTGGCCGAGCGGGGGCGGCGGGCACGCACTTTGCTGGCGCTCGCAGAGGCGGCAAGCCGCTCACCTCGCCGACGTCTTCCTCGCGGACGGGGCTCTTCGCGTCAAGCGAAACCTCGCTGGATCATTGGCCGGTTGGTGATTCGGCGGCGTTTGCTGTAGGGTTTCCCCGCGCGGCCCCGGGGTCGCCGCAGCGGAACGAGCACACATGGCGGAAACGACAACGAGCCCGCTCGGGAGAGGCCTCCTCGCGGCGCCGAGCCTCCAACTCGCCGACACCCGCCGTGGTGCGGGCCGCGCGCCGGGCATGAGCGCTGTCGCCGGGCTCGCGTCGGCCGTGGCGGTCATTCTCGGCGGCTCGGCGGCGCGCGCGCAGGAGCCCGCGCGTGACCCGGTGGCCGCCGAGGCGCTCTTCAAGGCCGCGCGCGCGCTGGTCGACAAGGGCGATTATGCGGCGGGGTGCCCGAAGTTCGAGGCGAGCCTCGCGCTCAACCCCTCCGCGAGCACCATGATCAACCTCGCGCGGTGCCACGAGCGCGAAGGCAAGCTCGCGACGGCGTGGCACGATTACAATCGCGCCCTCGTCCTGAACCGCGAGACGGCGGGGGAGCAGCGGCGGCGGAGCCTCGAGGAGATCGCGCAGAAGGAGATCGCGGCCCTCGAGCCGCGCATGCCGAAGCTCAGCATCGTGGTCGAGCGCGCGCCCTCCGGCGTGGAGGTGCAGCGCGACGGCACGACGCTCCCGGCGGCCGCGCTGGGCGAGCCGCTGCCCATCGATCCAGGCCCGCACGAGATCCGCGCGAGCGCCCCCGGGCACCAGACGGAGGCCCGCGCGATCACGCTCGCGGAGGGCCAGACGGAGACGGTCGCGCTCACGCTGCGGCCGGTGGCCGCGGCCGGGGCCGCGGCGGCGCCCGCGAAGGCGAGCGAAGCGCCGGGGGGCGGGGGCGTCCCGGCCTGGGCCTGGGCCTCGGGGGCCGCCGGGATCGCCCTGGTCGGCGCGTCGGTCGGGTTCCTGATCGATGATCTGTCCGCGATCAGCGCATTGCGCGAGAGCTGCCGCGAGGTCCCGGGCGGGACGTACTGCAAGCCCGGCTATGACTTCGCGGCCGACAATGCGCGCAAGAACCGCGATCTCGGCCTCTTCGTCGGCCTCGGCGGCGCGGGGCTCGTGGCGATGGGGGTTGCGGTCTACGGGATCGTCCGGTCGGACGGCGACAAGGAGTCTGCGCCGGCGCAGGGAGCCGTCGCGCTGCCCTGGATCGCGCCGTCCGGCGCCGGCGCCAGCATCTCCGGGAGCTTCTGATGCGCACAGGGGAGGGCGTGCGAATGCATTTCTTCAGGTCTCTGGCCGCGATCGCGATCTCGCTGGTCGCCGGGGGCGCGTGCATCCCTGACGTGGAGCCGAACGTGTTCGTCCTGCCGCGCTGCGAACAGGTCGCGCCCAGCTGCGGTCCGGAGGCCGGCGAGAGCTGCTGCGCGGAGAGCGAGGTGGTGGGCGGCCAGTTCAACCGCCTGAACGACGCGGGCTTTCCGGCCACGGTGGCCGATTTTCACCTCGATCGCTTCGAGGTGACGGTGGGGCGGTTCCGGCAGTTCGTGGAGGGGTATCCGGCGGCCCGGCCGAAGGCGGGCGCGGGCGCGCACCCGCTCATCCAGGGCAGCGGCTGGGACCCGGAATGGGACGCGAAGCTGCCCGCGGGGAAGGGCGAGCTGCGGGCGTCGCTCCAGTGCGACGCCAATTTCCGGACGTGGACCGACGAGCCCACCGGCAATGAGGCGGCGCCCATCAACTGCGTGAGCTGGTATCTCGCGTTCGCCTTCTGCGCCTGGGATGAGGGCCGGCTGCCCACGGAGGCGGAGTGGAACTACGCTGCCGTCGGGGGAAACCAGCATCGGGCTTACCCGTGGGGAGAAGAGGCCCCGAGCCAGGAGCTGGCCGTGTTCGGCTGCGAGACCACGACGACGGTGTGCCCGATCCCGGGTGTCGGGTCCAAGTCCCCGGCGGGGGACGGGAGATGGGAGCAGGCCGATCTGGCGGGGAGCTTGTTCGAGTGGGTCCTCGATTACCACGCCGATCTGACGGGGGCGTGCAGCAACTGCGCGGCCCTGAGCGACGGAGGCTTCGGGAGGGGCTCCCGCGGAGGAGCGTTCTCTCACACCGAGGAGACGCTCAGCCCGACGTACCGCATCGGCGAGCTGCCGGAGAGGACGTTGTCCTTTTACGGTCTCCGCTGCGCGCGAGACGAGTAGCGGGCTCACTGCATCAGCGCTCCTGCCGGTACATCGGACAGGGCTAGTAGGCAGCCTGGCCGCCACATGGGCACGCGGCTGAGATCACTGGCCAGGTGCGCCTGCGGCAAAGTCAAAGCGGGAGCACGGGCAGAGCGAAGACCATCCAGGTCGTACCCGCCGCCCGTTGCCAGCTCGGAAAGGCGGTCGAACCGGTCCCTCGCGACCGTTTCCGGTGCCCTGATGGCGGTCGAACCGGTCCCTCGCGACCGTTTCCGGTGTCCCGAGGGGGGTCGAACCGGTCTCTCGCGGCCGTTTCCGGTGTCCCGAGGGGGGTCGAACCGGTCCCTCGCGACCGTTTCCGGTGTCCCGAGGGGGGTCGAACCGGTCTCTCGCGGCCGTTTCCGGTGTCCCGAGGGGGGTCGAACCGGTGATGTCCGGAACCACATCGGCGCCACCCGCAATCCAGACACTCGCCCGCCGCGGTCCCTTCATCGCCTCCGCAGGTGCAACCTGCCGAGAGCAGCAGCCCGAAAAGCGCGATGCCGACGGTGTGGTAACGACGGGCAAGCGACGTCACGGTTCGTCCATTGAAGCGCCTCATCATCGACCCTCTTCGCCACGGGGCTTCGCCACCGGAGCGCGCGCCCGTACGCATGGCGCGCGCCCGTCGACATCGCAGCTCGGTTTCGCTCGGCCTGTGCTCCGATCAGCCCCCGAAGAATGCCTTTGCCTGCTCTCCCAGCACGTCCTCGCCCTTCGGGCTGCTGGCGTGGCAGCCGTCGCTGACTTCGCCCGCGTCATTGTCGAGGATGAACTTCCCGAGGTAGCTCATGTTTTCGTTGATCGTCGAGTCGTTGGCCAGCTCTCGTGCCTTCATGTCAGTCCAGTCGGCGCCGCCTGCTCCCGCGATGAAGCAGTCGTGTCCTGCATTGTAGACTGGCTGACCCACGATGTAGATATGCGTGCCCGGGTTGACGTGCTGGCGCGCCGCGTTGACCATGTCACGGAGCTCTGTGTCGGTCGCCTTCTGGGACAAGATGCAGATCTGCACCATGATGGCTTTGACGACGTCTTTCCCTCCAATCGACTCCATCTTCCGGTCGAAGAGCTGCCAGGAAGAGCTGTTGGGGTTCGTCCAGTTCTGGACCACCATGGCCCCCGTTTGATAGCTGTCAGCGTTCCACATGACCTTGCCGCCAACGCGCTTGTAGCCAGTGCCGATGTTGTTGGCCATCGAGCAGCCAGTGTACGCGACCGAGTTCTCTCCCGTCGGAGGCAGGTCGTCACCCCCTCCACCCGTTCCGGCGCTGCTGCTCGTTGTCGCATGGCCACCCGTCGCTGCTCCGCCCTCGCCTGCGCCACCGGTGCCACCTCCGCCGGTGCCGCCGCTCAGGGCTCCTCCCGAGCTCGCTCCGCTGGTGCTGGCGCCTCCGACACCTGTCCCACCACCCGTCGAACCTCCGGTCGCGGGACCGCTGGTGCCCGTCGTCCCTCCGGTCGCGGCGCCTCCCGACCCCGAACCGTCGTCCGGGGCACCTTCCGAAGCGCAAGCTCCGAGGCAGAGCGCGGCTATCCCGAGAGCGCAGCGGGCCAGCAATCGATAGGAAAGAACAGGAGAATTCATCGTCGTCACCTTCTGTTAGGGGGCGTTGGTCAGGACCTGCGAGGACCCTCGGCTCGCGTCCGACCGTCCTTGTTCTATTGCCGCTGCGACCCGCGCGAATAGACGGCGAGATCGTCGTCGCCCCCCTTGGACAGATCTGTCACCCCCCCTCGTCGACCTCGAGAGCCATCACGATGCCCGCTTCTCCGAGGGGAGCGTCGCCGAAAAGTTCCGTTCGGTCTGACTCGGCGTCTGTGTCAGCTCGCAGCCTCATGGGGCCACCTGACGGCGTTTTTCGCAGGGTCATGGGGCCACCCCAATCCTGTGCATCGCGCCCCTGCCCGCTGCCCGTCAGCACCCCGCCGAGCCCGCCGGAGGGCGAAACCGTGACCAGCCCTCCGGGGAGCCCGGAATCCACTGCATGCGACCCAAATATCCCGTGCAAGCTCCAGAGCTCCTCGCCCCTCCGCCCGACCCCGCACCGACCCGCGCCCCCGCGCCGGTCCACCTCGATCCCGCGCCGGCCACGGCGCCCCCGCCTCGCCCCGACACCGCGGCGCCGGACCTCGCCGCCGGGCGCCCCGATCCGCGCGGGCCGTTCCGCGCCGCTCAGGTCCGGCCAGGCGACCCGTACGAGCTGTCGCACGGACACCCCATCTTCTGCTCGCCCAGCGGCGGACGCGCCTCGGTCGCCCACCTGCTCGGCGGCGCGGTCGTCGCGTGGGATCCCGCCGTCCGCGAGGCGGGCGTCGACACGGGCTACAGCCCCGCGCCCGAGCAGCTGCGCGCGCCGCACGTGGCCGTGGGCAACGTGCCCGAGTCGCCGGGCTGGGTGGCGGGCGCGCCGGCGCTCGCCATCGAGTACGCCGACCTCGGCGAGGACGAGGCGAGCCTCGCGCAGAAGATCCACGACCTCCTGGCCGCCGGGACGCGCTGGGTCTGGGTGGTCCGCCTCGAAGCCCCGCGCCACGTCGAGGTGCACGCGCCCGGCGCGCCGCCGCGGCGCGCGCTCCCGGGAGAGCTGCTGCACGCGCCCGGCGTGCTGCAGAACCCGCTGCAGGTCGAGGCGCTCTACGAGCGGGCCGCAGCCCAGCAGGCCACACTCACCAACCTGCTGCAGCGCGAGGGCCACGCGAGCCTGGAGTCGCTCCGCGACAGAGGCCTCCGCGAGGGACGCAAAGAGGGTCTCCAGCAGGCCGTGAGGGACGTGTGCGACGTGCTCGGCATCACGCTGTCGCCCAGCGACGAGGCGTCGCTCATCGAGCTCGACGGGACGGCCCTCGCAGCGCTGCTGGAGCGGCTGAAGCGCGAGCGGCGCTGGCCCCTGCCCTAACGCCCGGAGAGCTGCCCCTACAGCGAGTGCGGCGCGCCCCGCCACCGCGAGGGGCGCGCCGCGCGCTCGTCGATGGCGCGCTTGCGCTCGATGCCGGAAATCGGTTAGCCCGATAGCTCACGGCGCACGGGGCGCACGGTGGGCATGGTGCAAGGGTAATCGCCGTGGATCTCGACGCCTTGGCCGCGTCCGCCGCCCGCCGCGCGCTGCTCGGCGCGGCGCTCGCGCTCGCCCTCGGCATGGCCCCGGGCGCACGGGAGGCCGCGGCCGCAGAGCCGCTCGCCTGGGTGACACCCGACAGCGCGCGGGTCGTCTCGTGGACGGATGGCCCGGAGCAGGGCGCGCCTGCTCCGGAAGGGACGCGCGCCGCGCCCGTCGCAGCCGACCCGACCAGGCCGGTCGCGCTCACCCTACAGCAGCTGCTCCTCGTGCCCGTGGAGCCCGGCGACCGGCTGGAGGTGCGCGGAGAGGTCGCGGGCATCGGCCTCGGCTCCGGCGTCGGGGACACGCCGGACGTGATCACGTGGATGCCGCTGCCCCCGCTCAAGGGGGGGGCGCGCGACGTCGCGGTGCCGGCCTGGTCGAGCGCGCGCTTCGTCGCCGTGCGCGCGGCCGTCCCGCGCGGCGCGGAGAGCTCGCCGGTCGCGGTGCGGGTCGCGGCGCGGGAGAGCGCGCCGCTCGCCTGGTACCGCCTCGACGAGGACGTCGCCGCGTGGCTCGGCGGCCGCGCGCCCGCGCCGGCCACCGCGCCGGGCGAGGCGGGCGCGCTGCTCCGGTGGGTCGACGCCGCGCGCGCCGCGCTGTCGGCGCCGGGCGCCGCGGGCGCGCATGCCGCGCCGGCCTCCGCGCGCCTCGCGCCCGCCGCGGCCGCATGGCTCACCGCGCGCTACCTCGAGGAATCGCTGCTCCTCCGGCCGCTCGTCGAGCCTTACTTCATCGCGCGGGAGGTCGAGCTGCGCGGAGGCCGCGCAGGTCCCGATCTCCCGGCCGTCGAGCGCGCCACGCCATGGCGCTCGCTCGGGGCCGGGGCGCGGCTCGGGCTCCACGCGCCCGGCGCGGACGTGCTGCGCATCGCCCTCCGGCCGCGCGCCTACGGGGCGACGCGCGTCGTGATCCGCGCCGGCGGCGCCGTCGTGCGCGAGATCGCCTGGCGCACCGGGCCGCGGCTCGCGGACGCCGCGCGCTGGCGAGAGCCGCGGTGGATCCGGGTGCCGCTGCCGGTCGACGCGCGCGCGGCGACCGTCGACGTCGTCGAGGGAGAGATCGCCGTCGCCGCCGGCGGGTACCGGCAACGCGCCGGCGTCGCCGAGCTCCTCGCGCCGCAGCGCGACCGCGCCGCGCTGCTCGATCGCGCGGCGCAGCGCGAGCCGGCCGGCGATCGCGCGGCCCACGCCGAGGCGCCGCGGCTCCTCGCCGCCGCAGATCGGGCCGCCGCGCCGGACGCCGCGAAGGCCGCGCGTTATCTCGCAGCCCGGCCCGCCGTGCCGCCGCCGCTCCGGGCGCTGCTCCTCGCCGAGGCGGTCCGGTGGGCGCCCTCTCCCGCCGCGGCGTTCGCGCGCGCAGCGCAGGCCTACGCGGCGGCGCAGGGCGTGCCGGCGGCGAGCGCCGCTCCCCTTCAGCGCGCCGCCCTCGCGCGGCTCGCCGCGGCGCACGCCGACCCAGGCGCCGGGGCCGCGCCCTGGTCGGGGGCCGCCGGGGGGGCGGCGCGCGCGAGCACCGGCGCCGGGGCCGCGCCCCGGTCCAGCCCCGCCGGGGCGGCCGCGCCGCGCGAGCGCGCCGGCGACCGCGCGCACCCGGACGACGCCGCGGCCGTGTCCGCGCTGGGCGCAGCCCTGTCGCCGCCGCTCGATGGCCGCCGGCCAGCGGGCGCGCCGCTCGCGGAGCGCTACGCGCTCGGCCACGGCGACATCGAGAGCGCGGCGCCGCTCGCGCGCACCGCCTGGGCGCGCGAGGCCCCGTGGGACACGCTCGAGATCCCCGAGGGCGTCATCGCGTGGAGCTCGATCGCGCCGCCGCGCGACGCGCCGCCGCCCGGGGGAGCCGGCGCATCGCAGCGCGCCGCCGCGGACGCGCTCTGCGAGGCGAACGCGGCGTCCGGGCTCCGCTGGACGCTCCTCGACGCCCCGCGCGCGCAGCTCGACGTCGAGGCGCCGCCGGGCGCCCACGCGCGGGTGCTCCTCCGGAGCGCCGCGAGCGAGGTGGTCCGCGAGTCGTCGGTGCTCATCGACGGCACGCCGGCCGCGGTGCACGGCGGCGCCGGCCTCACCTCGGTCGTCGCGGTGGCGCCCGGGGTGCGCACCTTCGAGCGGCCGGCGGACGCGCCGCCGGTGCTCGCGCGCATCCCGCGCAGCGGGCGAGCTCCCTGCCGGTCGCTGCGCGAGATCGTGCAGTGGGCCCGGGTCGATGGCGCCGTGACCTTCGCGCTCCCCGACCCGGAGCGCGCCACGGTGGCGCGCGTCGTCCTCGCGCCGGCCGCCGTGATGAGCGAGGCGGCGCGAGCGCCCGGAGCGCAAGGGCAAGGCGCCACGGGGGGAGCTCCTCAGGCCGCCGGCGCGTCGCCCGCAGGCACGGGGGCGCCGCCCGCAGGCACGGGGGCGCCGTCCGCAGGCGCCGGCGCGCCGCCCGCAGGCACGGGTGCGCCGCCCGCAGGCGCCGGCGCGCCGCCCGCAGCCGGCGGCGCAGCGCGCGTGCTGCGCGTGAGCGCCGGCGCCGTCGTCCACGAGGCCTGGGTGCGCGCGGGCGCCACGGGATCCATCGAGATCCCGGTCCCCGTCGGCGCGGGCGAGCTGCGCGTCGAGACCGCCGCGCCGGCGCTGCTCCGCGCCGCCGTGCGCCTGCACCCTGCCGCGCCCGCCGCGCCGCGCGTCGTCAGGCCGGCGCGCCCGCCGCCCGGCGCGCCCGTCGACGGCACGCTCGATCAAATCCGGAGCGCCACGCGCGCCCTCCGCGCCGCGCCTTCGGCTGCCCGCGCGCCGCTCCACGCGCAGCGATCCGAGGCGCTCGATGTGCTCGGTTTCCCGGCGCTCGCCGCGCTCGATCGCGCCGCCGAGGACGACCTCGGGGACGCCGGGCAGCTCCCCGGCGCGCCGGCCGCGGGCGCGCCGCCGTCGACCGTGTTCGCCCTGCCGCCGGGCAGCCCGCCGGCGGTCGCGCTCGGCCTGCTCGCGCGCGTGCCGCCGCTCCCGCTGCCCGACGACCGCGCGCCCCTCGCTACCGCGCGCGCGGCCGGCATCGCCGGCGACCCGCGGCGCGGCGTCGCGCTGCTCGCCGGCCCCGCGGGCGGCAGCTCGGGCGCGGACGCGCTCCTGCTCGGCCTCCTCGCCGAGCGCTCCGGCGAGGCGCGGATCGCCGCCGACGCCTTCACCCGGATCGGGCTCGCCCACGGCTCCTCCGCCGCGCTCTCCCGCGCCGCGAACCTCGCCACCGACGTGGCCGCCGCCGCGCCGGCGCCCGATCGCCTGCTCACCCTGCGCGCCTTCGCGCTCGCCGAGCTCGCCGTGCAGGCGGCCGCCCGCGAGGCCGACGCGGGCCAGGGCGCGGCGCCGGCGTCCTCCGGGAACACCGCGCTTGCCGCCCCGGGCGCGGCGCCTCCCGCCGGCTCCGCGCCGGCCGCGACGTCGCCGCCGCTCCAGCTCCCGCCGGCCGCCCTCGCGCGGCTGGCGCCGGCGACCGGCTGGGCCGTGCCGCCGCGCGCCGACGCCACGGCCGGCACCGCCACGCTCGAGATCCGGGCCAGGGCCGAGCGCGATCTGCCGCTCCGCGTGCGGGTGCGCCGCGCGCTCGTCGACGCGCCGGAGGCGTCGCTCCTCATCACCGACGGCGCGCGCGCCGAGTTCCGGCTCGACCGCGCCGCCCCGGGCGCGATCGTGCTCGACGGCGTCTGCCGGGCGCTCGACCGCGAGGAGACCCCCTGCGCGTTCTCGATCACGCTCGACGGCGCGCCGGTCGCGTGCTCCGCGGCGTCGGCGCCGACGGCTGCGTCCGCGCCGATGACCGGCCGCTGCGTCGTGCAGGTGCCCAGGGGCAGCCACCGCATCGAGGCGCGGCCTCCGGCGGATCGGAGCGTCCTCGGCTGGATCCGCGCGACGGCGGCCGGTGCAGCGCAGCCCTACTCGGGCCGCGTCCTCTCGACCTGGAACGACATCGACCCGGCCCGCCCCCTGGAGCTCGCGTTCGTCGGCCCGACGGTGGTGCGCATCCGCGCCCGCGCCGCCTACGAGTGCGCCGCCACGCCCCGCGCGCGCGCCGCGCTCGCGGACGGCGGCGACCCGGCCTGCCATCCCGAGGTCGCCGCCGCCACGCCCGCCGGCCAGCTGCGCTTCTCGGTGACACCGCTCGACGTCGCGGCCGACAGCGGTCCCCCCGGTGCGGCCCCCCCCGGCGCGCCCGGCGCGGCCTCCCCCGACGCGCTGGAGGAGGGGACGATCGCGCTCGACGCCTCCGAGGACCGCGAGGCGCGCCGCCTGGGCGTCACGCGCGAGCCGTTCTTCTGGCTCGGCGGCGAGGTCGAGTCCCGCGTCGCCGTCCTCCCCGAGGGCCCGCACGTGCTGCGCGTCGCCTCGCCCGGCGGCAGGGCGCTGCTCCGCGTCGAGCTCGCCGTCGCCGCCGGCGCGCCTCGCCCGCGCGTGCCGCCGCCCGCGCCGCCGTCGCCCGCGCCCTTCGCGCCCGCCGACGAGCCGCTCCGGCCGGCGCCCCCGGTGGGAGAGGACCCGGACGTGGGGCCGCTCTCCGTCGGCGCCTACGCGCGCCTCGTCGACAGCGAGCTCACGGAGGAAGATCTCCGCCTGCCGCTCCGCTTCCTCGAGCTCGGCGTCGACGTGCACCGCGAGCTCATCGAGCGGCGCGCCTGGGTCGCGGCCGCGGGGTTCGGGCGCCTGCGCGACGGGCCGGAGAGCTTCGGCGCCGAGGCGCGCTTCGATCTCGGCTCGAGCGGCTGGGTCCCCGGCGTCGCGCTGAGCGGTCGCCTCGTCCTCCAGCCGGGCGCCGGGGGCGCGCTGGGTGGCAGGGCGAGCGCGAGCGCGTTCTGGTCGGTCCCGCTGGGCGAGCTCACGCTCTCGCCCTGGGCCGGCTTCACGCTGCTCGCGGTCGACGAGTCGCTCCGGGGCTTCCCGGGCGCCGACAAGGACATCTTCACCCCGTACGCCGCCGAGCACCGGACCCAGGCCTCGCTCGGCGCGCGCCTGCGGCACCGGCCGTTCGTCGACGCGCTCGTCACGGCGGGCACGTCGCTGCGGCTGAGCCCGGTGCCGTCGACGCTCGACCGCATCGACGCGACGCTCGATCTCGATCTGCTCCCCGGCCGCGGGCTGTTCCCGTGGATCCAGCTCGGCTGGCTGGCGAGCTACCGGCCCGAGAACGAGACGCGCGACGAGGCGTTCCTGCGTGACGCGTTCACCGCGGGGCTCACGTTCTGGAGCTGGCTCTCGCGCGGACACCGCGTGTCCCTGGGCGCTGAAGGGACGTTCCTGTTCGACATCCCGAGCCCCGCCGAGACGTCCCCCCGCCTCTCGGCGCTGCTCTTCGCCCGCTACGACACCACCGCCGGCCGCGGCCTCCGCGACTTCCCGCCGCGCGCGACCCCGTTCCGTGACCGGCAGGAGGAGGGGAGCGGGAGCATCGAGCGGGAGCGGCCCGCGGTCGAGCCCTCGTGGGAAGACCCATGAGACATGTCGTGAAGTAGACCAGGCGTGCAGTCCACGTGGTCTTGCGCAGCCGGCGGAGACGGCGTCGACCCCTCCCCGCGCCCCGGGGGCGTCGAGTTTGTCACTCCCCCAGCTGTCCGGCGCCACGATACTCTCGGCGAGCTACGAGGTTTCTCGCCGGAACGTATGACAGTCGAGCTGATTCAGGCAATCGTTCGCCAGACCACTGTCCTCATCGCTCAGCTGGCGACCTCGGGGGGCTGGCGTGCCCCGCTGGCCCAGCTCGCGGACCAGGTGTTCCAGGACCTGGCGACCGAGCTCGAGCGACAGGGAGTCAGCCGCAAGGTGGGCGCCGACATGTTCGGCATGGGGCTCCGGAGCTATCAGCGACGGGTCCGGCGGATCACCGAGAGCTCGGTCGAGCGCGGCCGCTCGCTCTGGGAGGCCGTGCTGGACCACATCCGCCGCCGGGGGATCACGCCGCGGGCCGAGATCCTGCGGGCGTTCGCCGCCGAGGATGATGTCCTGCTGCGCGGGGTGCTCTTCGACCTCTGCGAGAGCCGCCTGATCTTCCAGGCGGGGCAGGGAGCTCAGGTGGTGTATCGCGCGGTGTCCGACGACGAGCTCGGCGCGCTTCGCGCGATTCGCTCCGGCGAGGGCGTGGACGAGCTCGTCGTGGCGATCATCTATCGGGAGGGCCCGCTCACGCGCGACGATCTGGCGCAGCGGACGCACATCGATCGTTCGGAGCTCGATGGCGCCCTGAAGCGCCTGGTGGAATCGGCGCGAGTCGAGCGGACCGGTGAAGATGCCGGAGCGACGTACAGCGCCGCGAGCCTCTACGTGCTGCTCGGCTCGCCCGTGGGGTGGGAGGCGGCGATCTTCGATCACTACCAGGCGATGGTGAAGACCATCCTGTGCCGGTTGCGCGAGGATCGCACCGCGCCCGGCCTCGCCGACCGCGTCGGGGGGAGCACCTATACCCTCGACGTGTGGCCCGGCCATCCGCACGAACAGCGGGCCTACGAGACGCTGGGGCGCCTGCGCGCCCAGCTTGTCGAGCTGCGCGAGCAGATCGAAGCATTCAACGCGACGCACGAGACGCCGGACAGGTACACGCAGGTCGTGCTGTACGTCGGACAGTGCTTGATCCAGCAGGACATGGGGGGCGGCGATGAGGCCTAGTGGGGTCGCGACGGCGTGCCTCCTCGCGGGCGTGACGGGCGCGGCGCTGCTGGCCCCGGCCTGCAAGGGCGTGGGCCCTCAAACCGGGAGCGAGACCAACTTTCTCACGAGCTGCGATGCCAGCTGCGGGGACGGTCTCGCCTGCATCTGCGGCGTCTGCACGCGCGCCTGTTCGGTCGCCGACGAATGCACGGGGCTCGCCTCCGGCGCCGAGTGCGTGGCCGTGGCGGAGCGGCCTACCGAGGCGGCGTGCGCCGCGACCGAGAGCGCTGCGTTCTGCGATCTCTCCTGCAGCGATGATGCCGCCTGCGAGTCGCTCGGTGAGCCGGGCGGCGCGCCGTTCCGTTGCCAGGGCGGCTTCTGCCGAGCGCCCGGCGGTGGCGGCACGGCGACCGCCTGCCCGGTCACCACCCTCGCGCCCGGCGACAACGACCGCACGGTGACGGTCGGGGACACGACCCGCAGCTACGTCGTTCGCCTCCCTGCGAGCTACACGGGGGCGAGCCCCATGCCGCTGGTGCTCGATTACCATACGCTCGGCGGGACCCCGGCGGCGGAGGCCGAGGCCTCGGGGTACCGCGAGCTCGCCGAGAGCGAAGGATTCATCGTCGCGTGGCCGCAGGGCATCGACGGCGCGTGGAACATCGGTCCGTGTTGCACGACGTCACGCGACGTCGACGACGTGGGGTTCGCGCGTGCCCTGGTCCAGCAAGTCCAGACGGAGGCGTGCGTCGACGTCAAGCGGGTCTATGCCGTGGGCGTCGCGAACGGCGGCGGGATGGCCTACCACCTGGCCTGCAACGCGGCGGACGTCTTTGCCGGAGTCGCTCCCAGCGCCTTCGACCTTCTGGCCGAGTCGGAGCAGCCCTGCCAGCCGGCGCGGCCGGTGACCGAGATCTCGTTCCGGGGTACCGCGGACGTGCTGGTGCCCTACGAGGGCGGAGCTCAGCAGGCGCCGAACGGCGCGAACATCACCTTTCTCGGCGCCGTCGGCACCTTCGAGCGGTGGGCCGAGCTGAACCGGTGCACGGGAACCCCGAGCGCGGCGGACAGCAACGGTTGCTCGACCTACTCGAGCTGCGCGGGCGGCGCGGAGGTGACGCTGTGCACAACGCAGGGCGGCGGCATGGCCTGGGGGAGCCCCGAGATCGGGTGGGCCACGCTGAAGCGGCATTCGCTGCCGTGAGCGCGTAACGGACGACATTTCCCTGCCTCTCCTCTGTGTCCTCTGGGGTTCATTCTCGCTCTTCGAGCGGATCGGTGCCCCCTTCAGAACGGCACGCACGGCGTGACCTCCCTCATCAACGGAGCCGCTCGAGCTCGCCCTTCACGGCCGCGAGGCGCGCCTCGCGCTGCGCCCCGAGCTGCTCGACGCGGCGCCGGGCGCCGGACAGCTCGTCTTCCAGCGCGAGGATGCGGACGACCAGCGGATTCGCGCCCGCCGGCGAGCCGCTCTTGTCGCCGAGCGCCTCGAGGTGCTCGCGCAAGCGCGCGAGATCGCTCTCGATCCGGTCGATGCTCGAGCGCTTGGCCGCCGTCTCCTTGTCGGTCCGCTCGACGTCCTCGAACAGCCTCGCCGCGGCGCCCAGCGTGAGGCGGTCCGCGGCGGACAGCGCGGCGAGGTCGGACTTCTCCCGCAGCACGCGCGCCGACAGCGAGCGCACGCCGACCGAGCGCTGGAGCGCCTCGTCGAGGGTCACCTCGCGCTCCAGCTTGCTCCGCGGCGCGACGCGCAGGACGCCGAGCGGCTTCTCGCTCGCCTCGTCGAAGTCGACCTCGTCGAAGCCGCGCACGCTGGCGTTCTTCACGATGTCGAGCGCCACGTAGACGCGCCGCTCCTGGCCGCCGCGGTTCTCGACCGCGTACCTGCGCCTGTGCTTGCGGACGAAGTGCTCCTTCAGGGCCTCGCCCTGGAAGACGAGCTTCTGCGTGACGTCCTCCGCGCGCCGGTCGGCTGCGAGGAGCTCGACGTCGAGATCGGCGCCGAACAGGAGGAACGCGCGCTCGCCCGGCTTGAGGCGGGGGAGCGCCGTCTCCCCGGCGAAGCCGCTCGCCTCGTAGACGGCGATCGGCCCCGCGGGCAGCGTCTGCCGGGTCGTGTTCGCGAGCCGCGCGCCGCTGCGGCCCCGCTCCTCCTCGCCGCCGAACCACGTGAGCCGCTGCGTCTCGACGTCCTGCTGCGTGAAGGGGACGAGCGCCGAGCCGTGGGCGCGCAGGTGGAGCCCCCCGGCCAGCCGGTACGTGAACAGCGCGCCGTTCTCGACGCCGGCCGCCTGCGCCAGGTCGGCGAGGTTGCCGATGCTGAGGACCTCGCTCTCGCCGGTGCTCCCTCAAGGGGAGCGCCGGCGGCGCGTCCGGCGAGGCCGCGGGCGACACGTGACATCCGGCGCTCAGCGCGAGAATGCAGAGCGCGACGGCTCGACGGCGAGCCGGGGTCAGACTGACCAGCATGCGTGTCATGACACCTCGGGGGGCGTCGAGGTTCCCGGGCGCCGGGTCGACGCGCCTTCCCGCGGCGGGAGCGCTCCGGGGGCGCTCCTCGGGCCGGGGGGCGGGGCCATTTGACCGGGGAGGCCTGCGCGTGGGAGAACGCCCGGTCCTCGGCCGATGACGTTCGTCCCGCTGCAGCCGCCCGATCTGCCCCCCATCCGCGCGCGGGGGACGCCGCGCTGCCGCGGCTGCGGTTTGCCGCGATCGATGTGCCTCTGCGCCGCGCTGCCCCGGCTCGCGGTGCGCACGCGCGTCGTGCTGCTCACCCACCGGATCGAGCGCACGAGGAGCACCAACACGGGTCGGCTCGTCGCGCGCCTTGTCGAGGGCGCGGAGGTGCGCGTGCGCGGCGAGATCGAGCCGCGGCCGCGCCTGCCGCTGCCGGAGGGGCGCCGGCTCGTGCTGTTCCCGTCGCCCGGCGCGCGCGCCCTCTCGCCCGACGACGCGCGCGGCGAGCCGGTGGTGTTGCTCGTCCCGGACGGCAGCTGGAACCAGGCGCGCCGGGCGGTTCACCGCGATGCGGACGCGCAGGGCGCCGAGCCGGTCACGCTGCCGCAGGGCGCGCCGAGCCGCTACGGGCTGCGGCGCGCCCCGCGCGAGGGCGCCCTGTCGACGCTGGAGGCCGTCGCGCGCGCGCTCGGCGTGCTCGATGGCGCGGCGGTCGAGCGGCGGATGATGGAGGCGTTCGACGTGTGGGTGCACCGCGCGACGCGCGTGCGGCTCACCGGAAAGCTGGAGGACGGGGCGGCGGGCCGGGGAGAAGGCGACGGCACCGAGGTCCTCGTGGGGCGGGAGCTCGACGGCTCGGAGAGCGGGTGAGCGTTCGCGCGCCGGTCACCGGAAGTTCTGCACCGCCCAGACGCTGCCATCCGGGAAGGTGTGGAATCCGCAAGCCACCTTTGTGTACTCGGTGTTGCTCATGTTGAGGTAGTGGCCGTGGGCATTGAAATCCTCGCCGGGCCCCTCGTCCCACATGAGCTGCAGGCACGGGACGATCATGGATTCGGGGGGGCCGCCCCAGCCGGGGCATTCGTTCTGAGCTCGCTCGTCGCAAGCGCCGAACGCGCCGTGCGGCTTGTTGGCGTTCCCGTCGGACTCGGACTCTCCATCGGAGCACGACTCCGCCTCGCTCCAGCGCGCCAGGGGAGGCAAGCCGAGCGTGGCGCGGTGCTGGTTGATCGTATCGACGCACAGCTGCGCCGCGCCGGTCGAGCCGCCGGAGCCGCCGGAGCCGCCGGTGCCGCCGCCGCCGGTGCCGCCCGCGGGTGAGCCGCCGGAGCCGCCGGAGCCGCCGGAGCCGCCGGAGCCGCCGGTGCCCGCGGTGGTCGAGCCGGCGCTGCCCCCGGTGCCCGCGGTGGTCGAGCCGTCGCTGCCCCCGGCGCCCGCGGTGGTCGAGCCGGCGCTGCCCCCGGCGCCCGCGGTGGTCGAGCCGGCGCTGCCGCCGGCGCCCGCGGTGGTCGAGCCGCCGGTGCCGCCGGCGGGTGAGCCGCCGGTGCCGTCGCTGCCCCCTGCGCCCGCGGCGGTCGAGCCGCCGGTGCTGGTGGTCGGCCCGCCGCCCGGCGGTCCGTTATCGCTGCCGACACCGGCGCCGCTCGTCGGGCCGCTCTCTTCGCCCTCGGTCAGCACGCTGCCCAGCTCGCCAATGCAGCCCGACAGCACAGAGGCAATGAACGTCGCGGCGAGCGCGATGGTGCATGAGCGCGTCGAAGTATCAAGCATCTGCCGAGTCTATGAGGCTTTGGATTCACGCTCAACGTATACCGATCATGCTGCACTTTTGCATGCTGAGAGCGGTTCAGGCGCAGTCGGTGAGCTTGCAGCGTTTCTGTGCGGAGAGAAGCGTCGGTGTCGCACAGGGGTGTGTTGGTCGGCTTTCAATTCCAGTCGGGCGGGATAATGCCGACTGGTTGAGGCGAAGAGAAACGCGCCAAGATGCCAGGAGAAGAGATCTTTCTTCTTCTCTTGGCGTCCTTGGCGCCTTGGCGGTTCAATCCGCTTCCGCTGGAGGATGACGAGCGCACCACGACGCCCATCACGGCGCGCCGCGCCTCCGCTGGAGAAAGACGATCAGCGCCCCGGCGAGCGCGTTCGCCACCATGAGCGAGTTCGTCGCCACGAAGACCCAGTTCCCGACAAGCCAGCTGTAGACGACGAACCCGGTCGAGGCGGCCAGCTGGCCGAGGAAGAGCCACCTGGAAACACCCTCGCTCGTCTTGCTCTTCCACTGCTTGTGGACCTGCTTGCCGACCGTCAGGACGAGGATGACGGAGCTGATCCAGCCGATTGCTTCCACCATGGTCGACCGCCGAACTGCCGCTCGCGGGTCCCGGGTCGGCGCGCCGCGCGCCGCCGCGAACACAAGAAGAAGAGCCGCGAGGGCAGGGAGGGCACAGGGCCTCCGCCGCCCCGCGCCCTCGCCTGCCTCCGCGGCTCAACCCCGGTCTATCGCGCTCCCGCTCTCCGCCAGAGCTGGCCCCGTCAGCCCAGGTTCGCGCCGTTCGCGTGCCTCGCGTGCCTCGCGTGGCTCGCCCTGTCCGCGGATGTCTTCTTGTAACCCGCCGGGAGGAGCGCCTCGTAGCCCTCGGCCAGCCGCTGCTCGAACTCCGCCTTCATCGCCTTGCCGAGCTCCGTGAGGCGCTTCTCGTCGATGGCCTTCTCGACCTTGGGGAAGAGCTCCTTCTCCTCCTCCTCGACGTGGTGCTGAATGAGCTCCTTCAGCGTCGTCACGCGAGCCTTGAACGAGATGTCCTCCGGGTCCGTCGCGAGCAGCCGCTTCAGGGCGAGCTCGGCGATGGCGTGCTCCTCGTAGCTCTCGAGGATCAGGTCCTCCTTGACCTGCCGCACGGCGGGATAGAAGCGCTCCTGCTCGATCGCCATGTGCGCGACAAGCTCGTTGGCGAGCTCGGCGAGCAAAGGCGCCGGCTCCGACTTGCCGCCCTCGAGCTGCTTGAAGAGAGACTCCACCTTGCGATGCTGCTTCTCGAGCAATGACGTTGCTTTCATCTTCCTGCCTCCACCCTGCGAGCCGCGCCTCGGCGCGGCCGGGTCTTTGGGGTTCACGAAAGGCCGCGGAGGATCTCGTGCATCTCGCGCGTGGACCCTCCGGTCGGATCTCCTCGCAGCGCAGCGCAACGCGCGGTGGGGGCGAGCGGCCTGGCCCAGCCGCCACCGCGCGAACAGCAGGAGACCACCTCGGCGCTGCGCGCCCCTCTGCCGGCGCGCCGGTCCTCGACCAGCGCGCCGGCAGACGAGGCCGGCCCTGCTAGTCCGTCTTCTCCTCGACCTTGTCGCCCGCCTCCTCGGCGGCATCACCGGCCGACTCCGCCGCGTCCTTCGTCTCGTCCTTGACGTCGCGCGCAGCGTCGTCCACAGCCTCGCCCGCCTTCTCGGCCGGCCCCTCCGGCTGAGGCTTGCTGCCACCGCAACCCACGATCACCATGCCGCCCAAGAGCAGCGACAGATACACTGTTTTCACGGTACCATCTCCTCCGAGATCGAGCGCGACCGGCGGCGTCTACCCCCGGGCGCGTTCAGCGGTTCTCCAACGACCCTCGACGCTTGCTTCAGCTTCTTCCGCCCAGCAATGCCCGGGCCAGCAAGGATCAAGCACCCGCGCGTACTCCTCCGCGCCGCGCCCGCGCTCCGGAGCGAAAACCCTGAGACATATCGCCTCGACCGTGGCGTCCTGCGACGCGCAACGGCCGCTCGCTCGCCGGGGGCGCGGCGCCCCGCGAAGGCGTTCAGCGCAGGCGCCGGCGAGGTCCCGCGCCGCGGCGCGGGCGCATTCGCTTGGCCTCGGCGCGGATCGGCGCAAGACTCCGCCCTGGAACGCGACATGATCCACGACATCGCCCGCGCGCTCAGCGCCATCTTCACAGGCGAGCGAGCCCGCCTGCTGCACGTGATCGTTCCGGCGCACGTGCACGGGCACACGCTGGCGCTGCTGCGGGCGCTCGGCGAAGCAGGCCCGGCGCCCCGTCCCGTGTGGGTCCTGGCCGACCCCTTCTACGGGCCCAGCCAGGGCTGGGCCGCCCGCGAACGCGCGCTGGCGCGCGAGCTCGGCGCCCCGGCGATGCCCGGTGATCCCACGGCGACGCCCGAGCCCGGGCCCCTGCGCGAGCCGCTCGACGCGTTCGCGGGCGCCCTCGCGGCCCACCTCGCCGCCCGCGCGCCGGACGCGGGCGCCGTCGTGGTGCTCGCGCCACAGCACATCGACGATCCCCGCGCGTATGCCCGCGACGTCCTCTGGCTCGCGCAGGGGCCCGAGCTCGCGCTCGTGCGCTGGGTCCTCGTCGATCCGGTCCACTCGAGCGTCGGCGACCTGCTCGCGCGCTTCGGCGACGGCGCGTCCCGCGTCGTGTGGCCGGAGGCCGACAGCGCGGCCCTGGTCGATCTCGAGCGCCTGCTCACCGATCTCTCGGCCCGCGGGCAGCGCCTCCCCGTCGACCTCGAGAACCGTATCGCGCCCGACTCCCCCCTTCGCGCTCCGGAGCTCCTCCAGGCGCGGCGCCTCCTGCATGAGGCCGACAAGTGCTTTCACGCGGGACGGCACACCGAGGCTGCGCAGCTCCAGCAGCAGGCCGAGGAGATGCTGATGGGCCGCGGGCTCGGCGAGGAGGCGATTCACGTCGCCATGCAGCGCGCGCGCTCGCTGATCGGCGCGGGCGTTGTCGACGAGGGACATCGGGTGTTCATCGCCGCGCTGAAGGAGGCAGAGCGGCGCGGGCTGTTCGCGATCGTCCCCGAGGCTTATGCCTCGCTCGGCAGCCTGCACAGCAAGCAACGCCGCTTCCTCGACGCGTCGGAGGCGTACGCCCGCGCCGGAGACCTCGCGGACCGCCGCGGCAGCCACCAGTTCGCGGCGGACATGCACCGCTGCTCCGGGCACGCGGCGCTGAACGCCGACATGCCGGACGCCGCCGCGAAGTCGTGGCGGCGGGCCTTCGAGCTGCTCGGCTCCGCGGCGCCGACCGTCGGCGCGCTGGAGAAACCCCAGCAGATCGTCATCCTCGGGCTCGCCCTCGCCGACGTCTTCGAGACGCACGGCAACCTGCCCGCCGCGCGCGGGCTGCGGGGCCACGCCGAGGCCATCGAGACCCGCAACCCGCGGCGCTCGGAGACGTGGAGCTGACGCCGGGCTCCGCCTGACGAGGTGCGGTCTCCTGACGAGGTGCGGTATCCACGGCGCTCCCGCGAGGGGAGCCGCGTCGCTGACGCGGCGGGCTCCGGGGCTCGTCGGGCGGTGACGCGCGAAGGAGAGCCCGGGGTCAGCTCGCGCCGGAGCGCTCGGCGACGAGGAGCCGTGTGTTGGCGGCCGGGTTGGACGAGGCGATGGGGGCTCCGAACTGCCGGGCCCAGTCCTCCCCGCCGGTGTCGCGCAATGCGCGGAACCCGGCCCGCTCGACCTCGGCGAGCATCACCTCGCGCCGGCGGAAGCCGACGAGCGGCTCGCTCCAGATCCGCGCGATCAGGCTGCCAACGAGGCCCAGGCGGCGCCGCGCCTCGGGCTCCATGTAGTTCACGAGGAGGACGCTGCCCGGCGCCGAGGCGTCGGCGAGCGACCGCAGCGTCGCCCGGAGCGCGTCGTCCGACAGGTACATCACGACCCCCTCCCATATCCACACGGTGGGCTCGTCCGGCCGGTGACCGGCCGAAAGGAGGCACGTGGCGAGCGCGTCGCGCTCGAAATCGACCGGCACGTACGTCAGCTTCTCCACGACCGGCGACAGCCCCGCTGCCTTGCTCTGCTTGAACGCCTGTGTCGCCGGGTGATCGATCTCGAAGAAATGAGTCGCCGAGAGCGCCTTCATCCGGAATGCGCGCGTGTCGAGGCCGGCCCCCAGGCTCGCGACCTGCCGGCACCCGAGCGCCACGGCGCCCTCCAGCTCCACGTCGATGGCCCGCACCCGCAGCGGGACCGAGGAGAGCCGGGCCAGGATGCGCGCGCGCTTCGCGGGGGCCATGCGCCGGAGCTGCCGCGCGATCAGCGTCAGCGCGGCGCTCCACCCGCGCGACAGGAGCCGGTGCACGACGGGGTCCTCGAAGCCCGGCACATCGGTGAGGCCCTGGTCCGCGAGCGCCCGGATGAGCGCGACAGTGGCGGCGGTCTGGCTGGGACGACGCTCACGCATGCCTCGTGAATAGCGTCAGCCGCCGACATTTCAATGCGCGAGCGACGCCGAGCGACGCCACGGAAGCGCGCTGCCGAGACGTGCGCGGTGATCCGACCCGCACGTGATGCAGCCTCGCGCAAGTCCCGCTAGGCTGCGCCCCCCCCCATGACCTCTGAGGCCATTCTCGCGCTCGTCATTCTCGGGTTCGCGATCGTCCTGTTCGTGAGCGATCGCTTGCGGCTCGACGTCGTGGCGATGATGTCCTTGCTCGCGCTCACGATCTCCGGTGTCAGCACGGTCCCGGACGCGCTCGCCGGGTTCTCGAACCCCGCGGTGCTGATGATCGCCGGCCTGTTCATCGTCGGGGCCGCGCTGACCGACACGGGGGTCGCCGACTGGCTGGGCCAGCGCCTGGAGCGCTTCGCCGGCGGCGGGGAAGCTCAGGTGACCGTCGTGGTGATGGGGGCGACGGCGCTCCTGTCCGCCTTCATGAGCTCCACGGGGACCGTGGCGATCCTCCTGCCGGTCGTCGGGACGCTCGCGCTCCGCCGCGGGATCGCGCCGGCGCGGCTCTTCATGCCCGTCGCGTTCGCGGCGCACCTCGGGAGCAACCTCACGCTCATCAGCACCCCGCCGAACCTGCTCGTGAGCGAGGCGCTCCGCGAGGCGGGGCGAGCGCCGTTCCGCTTCTTCAGCTTCACCGTCCCCGGCCTCGTCGTGCTCGCGGTCGGCGCGGCGTACGTCGTCGCGATCGGTCGCCGCGCGCTGCCCAGCAAAGGAGACAGGGGCGAGGCGGGCGCGCCGCGAGCGCTCTCGCTCGACGACCTCTCGATGGAGTACGGGCTCGGCAGCGCCCTGCGCGCCGTGCGCGTCGCGCCCGGCGCGAGCCTCGCCGGCCTCACGCTCGGAAAGGCGAACCTGCGGGCGGACTTCGGCGCCACCGTGGTGGGCATCGCGCGCCCCGGGCCCCACGGCCTCGAGGCGCAGCGCGTGGTGCCGCAGGCGGTGTTCGCCGTCGGCGACGAGCTGCGCCTGCTCGGGAGCGACGCGGCGATCGCGGCGATCGCCGATCGCTTCGGGCTCGAGGCGCTCTCGGCGCGGCCCGTCTTCTCGCTGCCGCCCGAGGAGTCCCTCGCCGAGGTGGTGCTGCCGCGGCGCTCCGGCCTGACGGACAAGACCCTGAGGGAGGCCAGGTTCCGCGACCGCTACCGCGCGAGCGTGCTGTCGATCCGGCGGGGCGACGGCTGGCTCCCGGTGTTCGATGCCACGCCCGAGCTGCGCGATCTCAAGCTCCGCGCCGGCGACACGCTGCTCGTGAAGGGGCGGCTCAAGCACCTGAAGAACCTGCGCGACGAGCGGCGCGATCTCGTGCTCGTCGCCGAGCCCGACGCGCGCGGCGACGTCCTCGTCGATCGCGAGCGCGCCGTCGTCGCGGTGTGCATCACCCTGGGCATGCTCGTCTGCATGGCGTTCGGGTGGCTGCCCAACGTGATCGCCGTGCTGCTCGCCGCGCTCCTCCTCGTGCTCGCGCAGTGCGTGCGCCCGGTGGACGCCTACCGCGCCGTGAACTGGGAGAGCGTCGTGCTCATCGCCGGCATGGTCCCCCTCGCCGCCGCGCTCGAGCGCACCGGCGCGATGGGGGCCGCCGTCTCCGCCGCCGAGGGGCTCCTCGCGGGGGCGCGCCCCACGGTGGTCCTCGGCGTGCTCATGCTCTTCACCTCGGCCATCGGCATGGTCCTCTCGAACACCGCGACCGCCGTGCTCATGGCCCCCCTCGCGGTCCGCCTGGCCGGCGCGCTCGGCCTCACGCCGGAGCCGCTGCTCATGGGGGTCGCGTTCGCGGCCTCGGCCGCCTTCGCGACGCCGATCGCCTCCCCGGTGAACATCCTCGTCATGGGACCCGGAGGCTATCAGTTCAAAGACTTCACCCGGGTCGGCCTGCCGCTGCAGCTGCTCGTGCTGGCGACCGCCTTGATCGTCGTCCCGCTCGTCTGGCCCTTCTGATCGCGGGTCAACGCTCCTCCGTCGCGCTTCGCCGGGGGACTGCCGCCCGCGGAGGACGCGAGAGCGTTGCGGCTGTCGTGTCATGTGATCTCGGACATCTCCCCGCTTTCCGGGCACAGGCACGCTCCCGTCTCGCCTGCCTTCGCACGGCGCCCGCCCGACAGCTCCGGCGGCGTCTCTCCTATCTTGCGGATCCCGGTGCGATCCTGTAGCGCAGGATTTACGGTGATGGCCCCTAGAGACCCCACGCACATCGCGGCGTGCCCGCCGCGTGCGCCGGTTGCCATCGCCCTCGTGTCGCCGCCGCGAGGAGACGCATGAGGGAGCGGCTCGAGAGCCTGCTCCTCGTCCTGGCCGTCGGCTCCACCGTCGCGATCGGCGCCAAGCGCGTCGGGATCCCGTACAACGTCGCGCTCGTGCTGGTGGGGCTCCTCCTCGTCGTCGTCGACGTGCTGCCGAACACGCCGATGGACCCGGAGGTCATCCTCATCGCGTTCCTCCCGGTGCTCGTCTTCGAGGGCGCCCTGTTCGCCGACGCGGACAGCCTGCGCGCCGCGAGCCGGCCCATCCTCGCGCTCGCCGTGCCGGGGGTGCTCATCTCGCTGCTCGGCACCGCCGCGGTGGCGACGCTGGTGCTCGATCTCCCGTTCGCCGCGGCGCTCCTCCTCGGCGCGGTGCTCTCCATCACCGACACCGTGAGCGTGCTGCTCGCCTTCCGGAGCGTCCACGTCCCGCACCGGCTGGCCGCCATCATGGAGGGGGAGAGCCTCTTCAACGACGGCACGGCGCTCGTGCTCGTGGTGCTCGCCTCGCGCGTCCTCGCGAGCGGCACGTTCGACGCCATCGAGACCTTCCGCCAGCTCGCGATGGGCGTGGCCGGCGGCGCCGTCCTCGGCGGGGCGTTCGGCGCCGTCGGCACGGCCCTCCTCCGCCGCACGCCGGACCACCTGACCGCGATCCTCGCCTCCCTCGTGCTCGTGTTCGCCACGGCCCTGGTCACCGAGCGGCTCCACGCCTCGCCGGTCATCGCCGTCGTGGTCGTCGGCGTCGTCGTCGGCAAGGCGGCGCGCCGCCACCTCGAGCCCTCGCGCGTGCTCGCCCTCGAGGGGTTCTGGGAGACGGGCGGCTTCGGCCTCAACGTGCTGCTGTTCCTGCTCGTCGGCATGCAGATCCACGCGGAGATGCTCGTGCGCGAGGCGGCCTCCATCGGCCTCGCGCTCATCGCCCTGCACGCGGGCAGGGCGGTGGCCGTTTACGGCTGCTTCGGCGTGCTCCGGGCCATGACGCGGGAGGTCGTGCCGCTCCGCTGGCAGCACGTGATGCTGGTCGGCAACATCAAGGGCGCGCTCTCGATGGCCGCCGTCCTCAGCCTCCCGCACGACATGCCGTACCGCGACCGCCTGGTCACGATCGTCTTCGGCGTGACGTTCGTGACGCTGGTGGTGCAGGCGCTGCCGTTCGCGCGGCTGCTCAAGTTCCTGGGGGTCGCGACCCCGAGCGCCGACCCGACGCTCGACGCCGCGAAGGCGACGCTCATCGCCGCGCGGCGCGGCCAGTCGGAGCTCGACGACCTGCTCGCCTCGGGCCTCCTCTCCCGCAAGGAGCACGCGGAGCGCCGGGCCGCGTTCCAGCGCCGCGTGATCGCGGCGGAGGCGGCGCTCCAGTCGCCGCGGGGCCAGGAGGTGCGCGACCACCTCACGGACGCCGCGCTGCTCACGGCGCAGAAGGCGGCGGTGCTCGACGCGGCGAGGCGCGGGCTCATCGACTCCGAGACGGCGGACGCCCACGCGAACGAGATCGACCGGGAGATGGTGAAGCTCTCGGCGCACGAAGGAGGCGGATGACATGCGCGTTTTCATCGCGGGCGCCGGGCGCGCAGGGCTGAGCGTCGCGGTCCACCTCGCGAAGACGGGCCACGAGGTGACCATCATCGATCGCGACGAGTCGATCGCCAACAGCGCCTTCGAGCGCCACGGCCTCGTCTCGCTCGTGGGGGACGCGACCGACGCCGGGCTCCTCAAGGAGGCGGAGGTGGGGCGCGCCGACGTGGTCGTGGCCATGCTCCGCCGCGACGCCGACAACCTCGCCGTCGCGCTGCTCGCCCAGGCCGCGGGCGCCAAGCGCGTGATGGTGCGCATGCGCGACTCCGACTACCGGAGCGTCTACGTCAGCGCGGGCGTCCACCGGATCCTCTCCGAGATCGACGTCTTCATCGGCGCGATGGCCACCGCCATCGAGCACCCGGGTGTCCGCCACGCGATGGTGCTCGGCGCCGGCGAGTCGGTGGCGTTCGAGCTCGACATCCCCGTCGACTCGATGGTCGCCGGCCGCTCCGTGAGCGTCATCGCGGGCAGCGCCGGCTTCCCCGCGTCGTGCGTCTTCGCCGGCGTCTACCGCCCCGACGGCCGCGTCGAGGCGCCGCGCGGCTCCTCCATCGTCGCGGGGGGCGCCACGGTGCTCCTCGTGGCCGCGCGCGACGAGCTCGCCGAGGTCATCGCGTTCTTCCTCCGGCGCGAGCCGGCGACGAACGGCGGGGTTCACGAGCGTCGCTGAGGCGAGGGCAGGTGTTCCTATGATGAGGTGGGCAGGCTATATGGGCGCATCGGCATGGGTGGGCGTGGCGCTGGCCGTCGTCGTCGCCGGGTGCGGCGGCGACGACGACGCCGGGGGGGCGGCGGGCGGCGGCGTCCAGGCCGCGGTCTCGTACTACCGGGACGTCAAGCCCATCTTCGACGCGAGGTGCGCGGGGTGCCACAGCGGCAGCGGCATCGCGCCGTTCTCGCTCGAGGGGCCCGAGGCGGCGGTGCCCTGGGCGCCGCTCATCCAGCAGGCCGTCGTCGAGCGCACCATGCCCCCCTGGCCGGCCGACAGCGCGTGCGCCGAGTACGTGGGCGATCGCTCCCTGTCCGAGCAGCAGATCCAGACCATCGCCGCCTGGGTCGACGGCGGCGCGGCCCTGGGCGACCCGGCGGAGGAGGGCGCGCCGCTCGATCCGCCGGCGAGCAACGAGCTCGCGCGGGTGGACCTGACGCTCGAGATGCCGGTCGAGTACACCCCGCAGGCGGGGCCCGACGATTACCGCTGCTTCGTGATCGACTGGCCGGAGGAGAGCGCGCGCTACGTCACCGGCTTCGGGGTCAGGCCCGGCGAGGAGCGCATCGTCCACCACGTCATCGCCTACATCGCGGCGCCGGAGCTGGTCGCCGACGTCGAGGCCCTCGACGCGTCCGACCCGGGCCCGGGCTATCCCTGCTTCGGGGGCCCGGGGATCAGGCCGCGCTGGCTCGGCGGCTGGGTGCCCGGCGGCGGGAGCATGACCTTCCCCCCGGGGACGGGCACCCGGGTCGAGCCAGGCTCCCGGCTGGTCGTGCAGGTCCACTACAACACGCTGGCGGCGGGCAAGCTGCCGGATCGCTCCGCGATCGATGTGATGCTCGAGAGCTCGGTCGAGCGGGAGGGCTCCACGCAGCCGTGGACGAACCCGGCCTGGCTCGTCGGCGACGCCATGACGATCCCCGCCTTCGAGGGCGACGTCGTGCACCGCTGGGGGGCGCAGCCCACCCGGGCGCTCGCGGGCGACGCGCCGATCGAGCTCCACATCGCGGGCCTCCACATGCACACGCTCGGCACGCGCGCGCGCCTCGAGATCGAGCGCGCCGACGGCAGCTCGGAATGCGTGCTCGACATCCCGCGCTGGGATTTCCACTGGCAAGGGAGCTACAAGCTCGTCCAGCCCAAGGTGCTCAATCCGGGCGACAGGCTGTCGCTCGAGTGCCACTGGGACAACACGCCCGAGAACCAGCCGGTCATCGACGGAAAGCCGCGGGTCCCCGGCGATGTCGTGTGGGGAGAGGGCACGAACGACGAGATGTGTCTCAGCACCTTCTACATGACGGAGCGCTGACCTCCGGCCGCTGCGCCTCTGACGCGACCGCTCGCCATGACGCAAGCGTCGCGATGCCGCGGGCCGCCGGCGAGATCCTGCTCGTGCGCGAAGGCTGCCGGCGAGATCCTGCTCGTCCGCGCGTCAGCGTTGCTCCTCGACGACCCTTCATGGTCCAATCTGACCATCACCCCGCGCGTCGGGAGCTCTCGTGTCGCGTTCTCGACGGAGGGCGTTGCGACCTGCACATGCTGTATACACGAGCATCCATCGGGCCCTCTCCGTGAGCCTCGCCAACCAATCCCCCTTCACCGTCCAGCCCGTGCCGCTCATCGACCGCGACGGGAACGACGTCCTTGTCGCCATCATCAAGGGCACCTTCGTGCTCGGTCGGAGCGGGAGCTCGAGGCCCGCCGACGATCCGGCCCCGGTCCGCATCGTCGACGAGCCCTGGGATCCCGAGAGCCCCCGGAGCAGCCTCCGCGTCCCGTCGGATCTCGGGGTGGCCAAGCTCGGCACGGACGTCGTGGTGATCGGCGACGCGATCGCCCCGGAGAAGGTGCGGGTGCTCGACGTCGCGGTGAAGGTCCGGGACCGGCTGACGCCGCTGCGCGTCCACGGAGTACGCGTCTTCTTCAAGGGCGCCTTTGGCGTCGCGATCGGGCCGGCGGCGCCCTTCGAGCGGATGCCGATCGTCTATGAGCGGGCCTATGGCGGCATGTCGGAGGACCTCTCGGTGGTCGACCTCCGGAACCCGGCGGGCGTCGGCGCGGCGAAGAGCGCGGCGGATCTCGTGGATCGGCTCGCCCCGCAGATCGAGCACCCGGAGCGGCCTCACACCTCGGCCCTGGATCGCCACCCGCCGGTGGGCTTCGGCGCGATCATGATGCACTGGTCCCCGCGCCTCGAGTACGCCGGCACGTTCGACGAGCGGTGGAAGGCGACCCGGATGCCGATCCCGCCCGCCGACCAGGACCTTCGCTTCGGCAATGTCGCCCACCCGTCGCTCCAGTTCGAGGAGCACCTCGCGCCGGGCGATCCGGTGGGCATCCACGGTATGTCGCTCGATCCGCTCGTGTTCGCGCTCCCGGCGCTCCCGGTGGCGGTGAGCGCGCGCTACGACACCGGGGAGCGCGTGGTCGCGCGGCCGTCGATCGACACGGTGCTCATCCAGCCCGAGGCGCGGCGGGTGGACCTCGTGGCGCGCGCCGTCTTCCCGATCGGCCGGGGCCGGCGGGTGCTGCGCGAGGTGGTGGTGCGCGGCGATGCGTGAGGCGGGCGGCGAGCGGGCCGAGCCGTCGGACCCCGAGGTCGCGGGCGTGCCGCTCTCGGCCTATGCGGCCGTGCTGGCGTACACCGCCGAGGGCGTTTCGCTGGACGAGAGCCTGGCCCACGCCGCCATCCCGGCCGGGGTGTGGCCGGCGGTGGAGGAGGCGTGGTCCGCGCGTCTCGCCGAGAGCGCGATGGGGGACGGGGCGCTGATGGCGACCTGCGACGAGCACCGCGTCGCGGCGCAGGCGCACGTGAAGCGCAAGGTGCCTCCGCTCGATGAGGAGCTTGGCGCCTGGCTCGATTTCTTCCGCGCCTTCACCGCGTCGGGGGATCCGCTCGGGTTCCTCGGAGCGCGTGGGCTGGGCGAGGGCGACGTCTTCCGCCTGCTCGGCTTCTGGCAGGCGCGAATCATGGCCGACGACGGCGTGCGCGGCGAGGCGACGGCGATCCTCGCCGCGGCGCCCGGTCCGGTGCCGGAGGTCCGGCCGGAGCCGCCGGTGCTGGAGGCGCCGGCGCGGGGGCCTCGCGGCGGCGCGGCGGCGCCCGCGAAGAAGGGACCGGCGGCGGTGGTGGGCGTGCTGGGGGAGACGGCGGATCTGGCGGATCTTCCGAAGCTGATCCTGCCTTTCGTCAAGCCGGGGAGCGCGCCGGTGGTGGTGTTGTCCGCGCCCATCGTGCGGTTCGAGCCGCTGCCGGTGCAGCCTGCGCCGGTGATCCCGCCGAGGGAGATCACCGAGACGGCGCCGATGTTCTCGACGCCGAGCGAGCCGGCGCTGCCTTTCTCCTCGCGCGCGGGCGAGGAGGTTGCGCAGCGCTCCCGGCTGCCGGCCGCGGCGGCGCCGCCGGGGGGCGCTGGGGCCTCGAAGCCGCCGGTCACCGGGACGGCGCCTGTGATGTTCGAGGGCGTGAAGCCGTCGCTCCCGTTCGCCCCGTCGCCGGGCGGCGCTGCGCGCTCAGCGGCTGCTTCCGTGCCGCGGCTCTCGCTGGAGGACTACGCTGCGATGCTCGCGGAGATCGCGGCGAGCCCCGCGACCGCGACGGAGATCATCGCGCGGCACGGGCTCACCCGCGAGGCGAAACGCGTCGAGGACGCGGCGTGGCAGGCGAGGTTCGCGGCGGAGCCGGCGCTGCGGATGGAGTGGATGCGGGAGCTGGTCGCGGCGGGCGAGCGGGTCCGCGGGAAGCGGTGAGGGGGCGAGGGGGCGAGGGGGCGAGGGAGGAGAAGGAGTGGAGCACGGTATGTTCACGGCCATCGCAACATCGCAGCAGCGCATCCGGCTGCATCGGCTCCAGGGAGCGGTCATCGCCTCCACGGGGGCTTACATCGCGCGGGCCCAGGGAGGGCTGCTCCAGGATCAGCGGAGGACGGAGGCGGTGGGCGCACCAGATGCCCAGGGGATGTTTCCGTCGCCCATGGTCCCAAGGGATATCGCCACTCTGGAGGGCCGGTGGCCCGACTGCGCCTGGACTGTCGCCGAGGTGGGATGGGCGTTCTCGGGAACCTCGCCTTATCCACGGCAAGGGGTAGCACGCTGGGATGCGGAGCGCGGCCAATGGGTCGAGCAGCCGGGGATCTCGTCGGTCCATGGGTGGGCGGACGGGGTGCTCGCCGGGGGCGCCGACGGCACGAACAGATGGGTGGATGGATCGGACAGGCCTCTCCCTCCCGTGCTCGTCCAGGGGCTCCTGAACTCGACGCATATGCCCTTCCACAAAGTGTCGAAATCCGGCGACGTCATCGCGAAGGTGCAAGGATCCCCGACTCTGGAGCCTGGGTGGTGGATATTCCCGCGAGGAGAATGCGAAGGGGAGAGGTTTGCATGGCCACCCGAGCTGGATGAGTCAAGCATCTCGCTGAGCATCGGTCACGCGCCCTATGACCTGATCGCAGAAGGTGAACTGAAATCCGGGGAGCCCTTCCGCGCTTACCGTGTCGAGGGGAGATGGCAGCCGCTTCCGCCATTTCCGACAAAAAACAAATGGGAGCAGCTCGACGTGAGAGTCACGCCATCGGGCGAGCTTCTCATGATCTCATTTCACCGCTTGTCTTCGTTCTCCATTTGCCGGCTGGTGCGAGGAGATGCGTGGGAGCCAATTCCCATTTTTTTGTATCCGAACCGGTGCTTTCCATCCGATTACACCTTCGTCGCCGGCGAGGAGGGAGAGCTCTGGCTCGCCCTCGACTTTGGCATCGGTCACAAGAATGATGTCATCCTTTACCACGCACGCAGCTGACCGGGAACGGATCACCGAAAGGGGAGTGGATCTTTCAGCGGCGGCACGTTGATGGGCTGCGTCCTGGTCAGCCCCGTGTGCTGGTCGTACACGTTCTGGCTGGCCGCGTGCGGTTTGCCGTCTCTGAAATAATTCCACTGGCCGAGGCGCGTTTGATCGGGTTTGCTGTTGCTCAACTCATCAGGAGTCGGCGCCCAGGTCACGCTGTTGGCTACCCCCACGGGAGGTGCGATGTACTGGCCGACCCCCCAGACGAGATCGTTCGGGCCGCGGACGTCGCGGTTAGGAAAGGCGGCGGAGACCTGCTGGACCACGCCGTTCTCCATGCGGCCGGTGTTGCACGAATTGAGGGTGATGAGCTGCGCGCCGTTATAGTTCCCAGCAGCGTGGATCATTTGCACGAGCTGAGCTGGCGTATGCCTGGTGTCCATTCCGTTCACGTCCGACGACCCGACGTGGCCGGGCTCGCCGTGGATCATGACGCGATAATTTTGCGGGTTCGGCTCCATGTGCAGAATGCCATAGCGGACGGCAGCGTCGTGCAGCGGGTTGCCGATGATCAGACAGGAGAGGCCCAGCGGGTCCGCATGGGTGGTGGGGCTGCCATCGAATGCGAACAGGTTGCGGCTGCCGAATAGCTCGAGCGGATCCGGGCTCAAGAAGCGCGCCGTCTTCGGATCGAAGTAGCGGTAACGGACGTAGCAGAGCTCCGTCTCCTCGTCGTGGTACTGCCCGAGCAGCCGGAAGGGGGACGCCACGAGCGGGCCACCCTCGGGCCGCGCGGCCTCGACGATGATGCCGAACGCAGAGTGACGCGCTGACCACGCGACCTCACCCTCCGGACCGATGAGCTCGGTTGGGGTGCCGATGTGGTCTGTGATCACCGCGTACGTCACGGCGCCCTCCTGCTGGAGGAGTGGGCTCATCGTCCCGGGCTCGTGCACGAAGACGCGTGTGCCGCGCTCGGAGTCGATCTCGGCGGCGAGGCAGAGGCCGTCCCACAGGTACTCGACGACGCGGGGCTTCGGCGCCTCTGCCGAGACGAGCGTGCTCGGGTCGGCGGGCGGGACGATCTCCTTTCTGATCCGGCGGCTGAATGCGTCGTACGCGAAGAGCACGCGGGTGCCGTCTGGGCGTCGGACCTCGCGGAGCTGGCCGCGGCAGTCCCAGAGGTACTCCGTCTCGCCGTCGGACCGCGTCTCGCGGGTGCGTCGATTCGCGGCGTCGTAGCCATATGCGGCCTGCTCGGTGCGGAGCAAGAACCCGCCGGGCCCTATCTCCCAGGCCGAGCCCGCGGGCTTCAGCGAGCCTCCCGCGTCGTACGCGAAGGACTCACGCTTCCTCAAAGAGCTCGCCTCGAGCAGCATTCCGAGCCGATCGTAGCGGTAGCGCGCGATGCCCCAGCGCAGGTCGTTGCGCTCGACGAGCGCGCCGGAGGCATCGTAGGCGTAGAGGCGATCCACGATCGTGCGCTCGGCAGTGCCGACCCAGTCACGGGTGGGGCGCGCCATCGGGTCGACCTCGCGCCGCGCTTCCACGCCCGCGCTCGCGAAGACCTTGCGGACCACCGAGCCGGCGAGATCGCGTTGGATCTCCACGCGGTGGCCGTCGTGATCGAGCGACGAGACGTTGCCCTCTTCATCGTAAACATAACGGGTGACGTGCCCTGTCGGGAGATGGCGCGCGATGCAGCGGTTCTGCGCGTCGTACTCGTAGCGGATCGTCCGGCCGTTCTGCGCCTCGGCCACCACGCGGCCGAGCGGATCGCGCTCGACGCGCAGGCGGACCTCCCCGGCTGGATCCTCGAAGATGTACTCGACTGTGAGGTCGTCGGGCGTCTCGACCTTGACGGCTCCGTGCGGCGTCTCCTCGGTGAGGATCCTTCCCGCCCCGTCGTGGCGGAGCGCGCGGAAGGAACCATCGGCGTTCTCCACCCGCGCCAGACGGCCGTTCTTGCCGTGCCGGGCGCGGGAAATGCGGCCATCGTACGAGCGGTACTCGCGGAGGTTGCCGGCGCGGTCATAGCGGAAATCGAACGTCTCACCCTTCGGGTTCTTCACCTGCTGGAGACGCTCGTTGAGATCGAATGACAGGGACCAGAGTCCGCCGTCGGGCTGGGTCACCTCGACCGGGGATTTCAGGCCGGCGTAGCGGAACGTCTGGACGCGTCCGAGCGCATCGGTGCGGCGGGTAAGGCGTCCAAGGGCGTCGTGCTCGAAGCGCAGCGAGCTCCCATTGGGCAGATGGAGCGCGACCGGCTGGCCGAGGGCGTCGAGCTCGCGGCGCGTCATCCGGCCGAGAGGATCGACGTAGACCACCGGCCGCCCGAGCGCGTCGTGGCGCCAGCGGCGCACCCCACCGCGGGGCGTGCGCTCCTCGATGACGTTGTGCTGCTCATCGTAGACGAAGCCGCCGCGGAGCCCGTCCGGCCCGTGCACCGTGGCGAGGCGCCCATGCTCGTCGTACGTCAGCGTGAGGAAGGCGCCGGACGCATATTTCACCGAGGTGAGTCGGCTCTGGTGGTCATAGCCGAACTCGGTGACCAGGCCGCCGGCGCGGCGCCGCACCTGGAGATTGTCCACGTACTCGATCTCGACCAGCGGGCCGAGGGAATCGGTGACGCGCGTGAGGTTGCCCTGCATGTCGCGGGTGAAGGTCATGGTGTCCCCCGCCGCGTTCTTCGCCTTGAGGAGAAGGCCGTCGGCGTCGAACTCGAGATCGCGCACGAAGAGGCCGTCGGTCGAGGCCTCGCGTACCACCGAACCGTCCTCGGGCCGCCACGTGAAGACGCGGGGCTCGGGGTTGCCGGTGAGATGCGTGATTCCCTGTCCGGGATCGTACATGAGGTCGCCGGCGTGGAGATCGCCGTCCCCCCAGGCACGGACGCAACGGCCGGACTCGGGGTCGTAGAGATAGTGGAACGAGAGGCCGGTCGGCAGCGTCTTGCGATTGAGGCGGCGTTGCTCGTCGTAGCCGTACGTTTCGGCGTTGCCGAGCGGATCGGTCACCCCCACGAGCTGGCCGCCGTCGCTGTACGCGAACGAGACGGCGTGGATTGGAGCGCGCTTCTCGCCGCCCGGAGGGAAAACCTCGAGGCGCACGATGTGGCCGTCTCCGTCGTGGGTGAGGGCGACCGTGCGATGGGCGGTGTCGACGATCCGTGCGAGCCGCTCCGCTTCGTACTCGAGGACGACCTTGTGCCCGGATTCGTTGGAGATCTCGCGGAGGAACGCGCGGCCGCCGCTGGTGGGACGAAACGTGCGGGTGAGGCGCGTGTCGAGCGAGAAGACGGTGGCGCCGCCGCGGGCATCGCGGGTGATCACGAGGCGCTTGCCGCGGTGGAAGGCTGGCTCGCGCGGCCTCGTGTTGTGCACGGTGATGGTCGCGCCGTCCGCGTCCCGGAGGTGCAACGCGTCGCCGTGGATCTCGGTCCACTGGTGGTACGCATGGGTCCAGCCGCCGCGCCCGAGCGGCGTGTGCTCGCGGGCGCGCGCGGAGCTATAAAGTCGCTTCCAATCGATCGGAATGAGGCCTGGGATCGAGAGATCCACGGTCTCATCGACCATGGCGCCGGACGCGACGGAGATCGGATCGAGCACGACCGTCATGTTGACGGTGGTGTTGTCGGCCGTGGTGGCCCGGATGATGTCCGCCGCCAGGAGCACCCCGCTGACCTGGGCGATGTTTGCTTTCAGGCCTTTGATGTTGAGCCATACGTTGTCGCCGGTGCAGATGAGCCCACGGTCGCTGGATATTACCGCTATCGACGAGGTGTATACATTGCACCCCCCGTTCACGGCTGTCGTCACCACATCGCCGCCGGTGGACTGGCAGGGGATGTTCCCCGGCTTGTCGATATCCAGCGCGCTGTTTTGCAAGAGCACCGGCGCGCCGCCGATCTCGACCCGCTCACCGGTGTTCGTCGCGGTCGCCGAGCGCGCAACGTACGGGAAAGGGGCCGGTACCGGCCCTGTTGGCGGTACTGGCGGCGCATGGCTCAAACCCGGCACCAAGGCGGCGCAGAAGTGATTGCTCCGCGTCGTCGCGATGTATTTGTAGTTGATCGTCGCCACGGTGATCTCTCGTCTCCGGGTCGGCCCCGGTGCTCAGCTTCGACTCCGCGCCAGGTTCAGGAAGGCCACGAGGTTCGCCTCGGCGCGCGCCGAGAAGCCGCTCAGGTCGACCGGCTCCGGCAGGCGCAGGCGTGCGCGCAGCTCGTCGAGGCGCGCCTCGACGGCGAGGCGCGAGAGCTCGCCCGAGGCGCATTCCTCCACCACCACCGCGGTCGAGAATGCACGTCCCCGGCGATAGCGCGCCTTCGGATCGAGGCGTCGCGCCGCGATCGCATCCCGCCAGGCGCCAGCCTCCAGCTCCTGCGCCTCTGGAACGAGCGACCCGAAGAGGGTGCGCAGCGCCTCCGCGGCGTCGTCGGCGAGCGCCTCGTCGTCGAGGCGCTGGAGGATCCAGGCGGCGCTCGCAGCGCAGCCGAAGCGCGCCACCGCGGCGAGCGCCGCGCGTGTCGGGCGATGGCGGCCGAGCAGCGCCTCGAGCCGGGGCCAGTCGGCCGGCTCTCCGGCGAGCGCGAAGAGCTCCGCGGCGAGCGGACCGAGGCGCGCGCACAGGGCCTCGTCGCGGAGAAGGTCCGTCTCGCCGCCGATCACGAGCACCCGCGCGGCCGACCAGGCCACCGCCGGGGAGGCCGCGCGAGAGCGCTCCCGGAGGCGCTCCGAAAAACGGGCGCGCTGCGCTCCGGGCAGGCGCTCGCAGGCCCAGATCCCGGCGCGCACCACCGCGTCGTGATCCTCGGCGAGCATGGCGGGGAGCGCGTCGACGGGCAGCTCGCCGCGCAGCGAGCGCAGGGTCACGCCGATGGCGCGCGCGATCGGGTGCGCCGACGCGGAGAGCGCGCGCGCGAGGCCGGCAAGGCCGGGGCGATCGACGAGCGCGAGGGCCTCGGCGACGGCGAGCACATGGTCCTCGGCGTCGGGCGGGAGGAGGTGCGCCGCCCGGTGGATCGCCGCGAGGGCGTCGTCACCCGCGAAGGCGGCCAGCGCGAGCGCGCTCGCGAAGGACTTCCAGGGATCGTCGAGCCAGCGCTCCCAGAAGGCGGCCACCTCGATCAGCGCGCGGGGGCCCGCGGCGACGATCGCGTCGATCCGGCGCAGCAACCGCGCCTCCGTCTCCGGGAGCCAGGCGCGCCGGCCTTCGAGGCGGTCGCGGGCGAGCGCGGCGGCGAGCTCCGCGCAGTGGTCCACGACCGAGGCGTAGAATCCGGGCAACGTGAGCTCGATCACCCGCTCCGCATCGAGCCGCACCGGCGGCGCGAGGACGCCCTCGCGCGGCAGCGCCGGGAGCGGCGGCGCCACGTCATTCGCGGCGCCCGCGGCTGCCGGCGTTCCCGCGATGTCCTCGTCGAGCCACGCCTCGTCCTCCGTCGCTTCCGTCTCGACCGGCGGAGGCACGAACGGCTCTCGGTCCACACGCCGCGCGATCACCGCGCCCGACAGCGGCGTGAGCACCGGAAGGGACGCCGCTGATCCGGCCGCGACCTTGATCGCTCCCGCGCGAGGCGCGGCGCCGAGGGCGATCCCGCGGGTGCCGTCGCGGGAGATGGCCCAGGCCACGAAGGACCTGCCCGCATCGGGCGGCGTCGTACCGTGACGGAACGCCGCGAAGGCGCAGGCGAGGCTCATCACGCCGGCGGCGGCGCCGAGCTCGCCGACCTCCACCTCGAGGCAGCGATCGAAGTAGCTGGCCGAGAACCGCTCCGAGCACCGCGCCGTGGTGAACTGCCACTCGCGGCACCGGAGCGCGTCGACGCGACCCTGCCCGAAGACGGCCTGGATCGGCCCCGCGGCCGGCAGGCCCCGGAGCAGCGCGGTCATCGCCGCCGCGTCGACAGGATCGTCGTCCTCGTCGGTCGCGCGTCCCGGCGCGTGCCGGCTAGCGACGATCTCGCCGAGGCGCGCGGCACCCCAGCGCGAGGCCTGCTCGGCGGACGCCACGAGGAGCGCGCCTGCGCCCTCGGAGGGCGGCGGGGGCGTGAGCAGCCACGGGCTCGGGGGCCGCCGCTGCCGCTCGGCGAGCGCGTCGAGGCCGGCGAAGGCGTCGACGCCGACGAGGAGCGCAGCGTCGATCGCGCGGCTCGCGAGGAGCTCCGCGACCTGCGCGAGCGCGGCGAAGGCGCCGGCCGCCCCGGTGAAGCGCCGCGCCGACGGCGAGAAGGCACGGGCCATCTCGGAGAGCGCCTCCTCGGGCAGGCCCGGGCGGGGCGCCGGGGTCACGAGGAAGCGCGGGACCGCCGCCGCGGCGCCCTCGGGAAGCGCCGCGAGGGCCTCCGCAGCGGCGCCCCGGGCGAGCGCGAGGAGGCGGCTCGCGTCGGCCTGGGAGGGCCTCATCCACGGGCAGTAGCGCGCGGCGATCCGGCGCCCGTCGGGGCCGATGAAGGGCGATGGCGGGGGCGGCGGCGCCCCGGCGCGCGGGAAGAAGACGTGATCTCGCGCCGAGGCGCCGGCGGGCGAGATGAGGCCGAGGCCGAGGACGGAGAGGCTCATCGGTGCGTGAGGGAGCCCGACTGCTTCGAGCTCCCGGTGATGGTGATGGAGGGGGACTTGATCGTGACGCCCGCCGGCGTCGCCGAGATCTCGGAGGCGCCGCACGTGAAGGTGATCGGGCTGCCGCCGAGCCGCAGGCTCCCGTTCACCTCGAGCGTGAGCGCGCTCTTCGCGGTGAGCGTGAAGGAACCGCCGGCGCCGATGCGCAGCGCGCCCTTCACGTCCGAGGTCATGACCCCCGCGACGCTCCGAGCGATGGCCGCCCGGCTGCTGATGTTCAGCGAGCCGAGCCACTCGCCGAGGGCGCCGCCCACCTGCACGCCAGCGCTCGCGGCGCTGCTCGTGTGGCTCCCGTTGATGAGGGTCGTCGCCGGGCCGGCCGTGACCCACGAGACGGGGCCCGGCGTGGTCACCGCATAGAGGGCGCTGACCGCCTCGGTGTACGACGTGCCCGCCACGACGCTGCGGTGCCCGGGTCCGGGGCCCGCGGGGCCGCCGCCTGCGCCGCCCGCGCCCGCGGCCCCTCCGCCCGGCGCTGCGTCGCCCTGCGCGGGGCGGCCGTGATCCCAGGGCATCGGCCTGGACGAGCCCCGCACCGCCGCCATGATCGACTCGCCCCCGGGCAGGAGCGACATCGCGCTGCCCAGCGCGCTGTCCTTGACCGCCGCGAGCGCGCCCTCCGCGCCCTTCGCCTGGTAGGTCTCGTAGGCGGCGCGGGACGCGCCGATCGTGGACGCCGCGATCTGCCCGGCGACCCCCCGCGCGCTCACCTTCGAGAGCAGGGCGGATGTCGCGAGGCTCGCGGCGCCCTTCACGGGGTCGCCGACCTGCTCCACCAGCATCCCGGCCACGAGGTCCGTCTCGGCGCCGACCTCGCTCACGAAGTTGCCGCCCGAGCTCTGGTGCTGCGCCGCGCCCACCTTGACGCTGCGGGAGCCGTAGCCGCCGATGTACCCGAGGCGCACCGAGATCGACTCGTCGCCGCCGACCTCGGCCTTCAGCGCGGCGCCGACCTGGAGGTCCTCGTTCTTCAGCGCCTGCGCCTTGTGGTCACCCTGGACCCTCGTCTCCATGGCGAAGGGCGCGTTGACGAGGACGTGCTCGCGGCCGGCGGCGTCGTCCATCTGGATCGCCGTCCGCGCCCCCGCGCCGGGCGAGCTGTCGGTCGCGATCGACGTCACCGTCTTGTTCGCGGGCAGCGCCAGCGGCGGCCGCTGCTTCTCGTTGTACGAGCGGCCGAGGACGACGGGACGATCGGGATCGCCGTCCTCGAACATCACGAAGACCTCCCAGCCCACGCGCGGCACGATCATCGGACCCGGGAGCTGCGGCTGGATCACCCGCACCGGGAGGCTGCTCCGCTGATCGGCCTCGCCGTGCAGATCCCAGTGGAAGCGGAGGTGGACGCGGCCGAGCGCGTCGGGGTGGATCTCCTGTCCGCGCTCCCCGGTGACCCAGGCCGACTGCACCCCGGCGATGCGCGGCCTCGGCGTGATCTTCGGCAGGCGGAACGGCACACGCGCAGGGATCGCCCCGACCCCGGCGCGGAAGACCGCCTCGACGGCCTCCCAGCGGAGCTCGACGCTGGTCACCACGTGCTCGCCCGCGGCCTGGACGAGGCCGTGGTGGTCCGGCGCCTCGACAAGGCGGCAGCGAGCGCCGGGCGAGAGCGCGAGCGCGTTGGTGTCGAACGAGAGGCGTGCGGCCTCGGCGCGCAGCGACTCGAGCCGGATCTTCGCCCGCGCCTCGCCCTCGGCCGGAGAAGCGAAGCTGCCGGGCGCCTCGTAGACCTCGACGTCCTGCTCCGCCTCGAGCCCGCCGGAGGCCTTGCCCTCGAGCGAGAGCCGCGGCTGATCGGGGCCATGGTCGCGGAGGATGACCTTGCCGGCCGCGCGCCGGAGGCGCCGCGCCGTGTCCACCGCGACGGGCCGCGGCTCGTCCAGGGGGCTGCGGGCGACGAGCGAGATGCCGTCCGGGTAGGGGGCCCCGGCGCCGGCGGAGTCGTCCTCGAGGACGAAGACCTCGTCGTCGCCGTCCGCCTCGAAGCGGAAGTACAGCCCGTGATCCTCGCAGACGCGCCGGATGAAGGCCGCGTCGCTCTCCTGGTACTGCACCACGTAACGGCGCTGCGCGTACGACGCGCGGAGGTCCTTGCGCACGGCCTTGTAGCCGCCCTGGCGCACGATCTGCTCGACGATCTCCGGCGCCGTGAGCTCCTGGAACGCGCGCGCCCTCCGGGTGAGCGCGAGCAGGGCGAAGCGTGATGCGAGCGTCAGCCGGTAGGCCCGGAGGTGCTCGTGGTCGCTCGCCACCACGACGAAGCGGGTGACGACGCCGAGGACGGTCCGGCTCCCCGCCGGAGCGTCGAGGACGAGGCGCCCCGCCTTGCGGAGCACGCTTCCGGGAGAGACGAGCGCGTCCCTCGGGCCCTGGAGGTCGATCTCGAAGGTCGAGGCCTCACCGAGCCGCTCCACCCCGCGGATGCGGGTGGGCAGGAGGCCCGGAGCGCCCTCGATCGTCAGCGCGACGCCGCTCACGGCAGCTCCACCCGCGCCGAGAAGATCCGCACGAGCGCCGCCATGTCGAGCACGAGCCGGTCGCCCTCGATCCGCACCGCGCCGCCGGGCTCGATCCGTAGGCTGGATCCGGGCACCTCGAGCTCCAGCGTCTCCCTGGCGCGGAGCCGGATGTGGCGGGCATCGAGCGCGAGCGTCCCGTGAGCGTCCGGCGCCGGCGCCGAGGCGGTCTGGAGCGCGCCCAGGATGGCGACGCCGCCGTGCGCGTCCGCGAGCACCACGGTGCGGCCCTCGCGCGTGCACTCCTCGATGAACGCGGGCGAGACGCCGGCGGCGAGCGTCGCGAGGCGCCGGCGGCCGTCGCTCGTTCGCACCTGGAACGCGGGGCGCGCCTCGCCTTCGCGCGCCGTGGCCATCTCCACGACGCCCGGGTGGAGCCCAGGGCCGAGGGGCTCCGCCTTGCCCCGCGCGGGGCGAGCGACCGACTGCTGGACCGTGCGCGACCTAGCCATAATGATGAACCCCTTCCTCCACGCTCGACGTCGGGCCCTCGAGCTTGCCCGAGATGGTGATGGATCCGGGGGTCATGGTGATCGTCACCCCCTGCGCCTTGATCGTGAGCTTCGCGGCCGCCTCGATCGCGACCTCGGAGCCGGTGACGTCGGCGGCGCCCCGCGACGTGTACGTGACCCTGCCGAAGCTCTCCGCCACGTTGCCCCCCGCGGTGACGCTGCGCGAGCCGAAGCTCTCGGCGTAGAGCCCCCGCACGGTGAGGCTGTAGGACCCGGTGTTGATGGTCTGCGCCCCGGAGACCTTGATGATCGCGGCGCCGGCCACGCCCACCGACTCCGACGGGCCGGCGGTGGCGCTCATCGAGCCGCCGACGAGCAGCGTCGACGCGCCGCTGGCGAAGACGCTCTGGTGCTCGATGCCGACCTCCTGCTTGGCGCCGCCCACCATCCGGACGAAGCTCGGCGTCGCGGTGATGTAGTCGCCGCCGGCGCGGATGACGCGGGCAGCGCCCACGGTGATCGTCTCGGAGGCCGCCTTCAGCCCGTAGTTCGAGTCGACGGTCACCCTGCGGACGCCGCCCACCTCGATCGACTGCTCGCCGGCGACCTTCTCGACCCTCCGCTCCTTGACGTCGACCACCCGGGCGCCGCCGACCGCGCGCGCGGCTTGCCCGACGATCTCGGTCCGCTTGTCGTTCCCTGTCTGCTCCTCGTAGTCGCCCGACGTATCGAGCCCGAGCCGCTCGTCCCCGGCCGCGTCGCTGATCCGGACACCGCTGCCGCCCGAACCCCCGGGCGTGGCCAGCGTGCCGAAGCGGGTCTCCACCTTCTTCGCGGGCAGCGCGGCGGGCGGCGCCTGGACGGCGTTGTACACCCGGCCGAGGATCACCGGGACCTCCCCGCCCCGATCGCCGAAGCCGACGAGCTCCTCCCAGCCGACCCGCGGGTTGAGCATCGCGCCCGAGAGCGGGGGCTGGGTCACGCGGGCGAAGCCGGAGCTCCGGTCTTCAGGGCTGTGGCGACGATCCCAGCGGAGGAGGACCCGGCTGCGACCGTGCTCGTCGAGGGCGATCTCCTTGCCCGGCGGGCCGGTGACCACCGCGGTGCCGGCGCCGCCGCGAGGACCGGGAGACAGGCGCGCCGGGCGGAAGCCCTGGCGTGCCGGGACCGCCTCGAAGGTGGCACGGTAGGTGAGCTCCTCCGGACCGCCCGTCGTTCTCGCTTCGTGCACGATGGCGAGCACGAGCCAGCGCGCGTCGCCGAGCTCCTCGGGCGGGCTTTTCACCTCGAATATCGCGCCGGCGCGGAGCTCCGGCTCGGTGGCCTCCCCCTCGAGCACGGTCGCCCCGGCCTGACGCTCGGCGAGGCGAATCGCGGCGAGATCGCGGCCCGCGTCCGGATCGCCGAAGCCGCCAGGGTACTCGTACCACTCGAGCGCGCCGTCGCCCGAGGCGCCGCTCAGATCGAGCATCGGCCGCGCGAAATCGTACGTCTTGAGCGCGACCTTCTCGACCGTCACCCGCCTCCGGATCCGCGCCGCGTGCAGCGCTCGTCCGAGCTCGAAGCCCCCCTCGGCACGCCACGGGATCGCCACCCCGGTGTCGAGGAAGGTCTCGGGCGCGTCGGCGACGTGGAGGAGCGCGGGATCGTCCTCGGCGGGGAACCAGCTCATCCCCTCCTCGGCGAGGAGGCGGGCGCAGAAGGCGAGATCGCTCTCGAATACCTGCGCGCAGTGGGGCCGCTTCGCCGCCGTGCGGCGCGCGCGAAGGTCGAGGCGGACGCCGTGCTCCCCGAGGACGCTCGCCGCGATCTCGGTGGCGCTCTCGTCGACGAAGACCCGGTAGTCGCGTGTGTTATCGAGCCGGGCCACCGGCGAGGCGAGGGTCACGCGCGCGTGGGCGTCGCGCTCCTCGACGGCCTCCACCGCGAGCGCGAAGCGCCGCTCGACGCCGTGGAAGCGCAGCGCGAGCGTCGCGGCGCGGCCGATCGGATCGAGCGCGGCGAGCTCGGCGGGCTCTCCGTCGACGAAGACCGCGCAACGCGCGTGGGCCGCCGTCGGGGCGCCGACGCGCTCTTCCACCTCGCACGCGTGGACGCGGAGCTCGGCGTTCACGCCGGGGATCTCCAGAACGATGCTTTGCTCGCTCAACTGCCCGCCTTTCCGCTGGGTCGCCTGGTCGTGCCGCCGTCCACATGGGTGATGCCGCCGGTCGTCTTGAGCTTGCCGCCGCCCAGCGTCATCGTGCCCGCCACGACGCTGCCGCTGGCCTCGATCGTCACCACCGGCGCGCAGATCGAGACCTTCCCGCCCGCGCGGATCGAGACGTTCCCGGCCGCGATCGTGCCGCTCGACGCCTTGACGCCGACGTCCCCCGCGGCCCGCTCGTTCACGGCGCCCGCCTCGCTCCGCTTGCCGCCGTGGATCGACTCGGCGTAGCCGCCGCAGGTGATCGTCCTGGAGCCGCGACAGACGTAGGTGCGCGCCGCCGCGACCGACTCCGAGACACCGAGGCCGCTCGCGATCGACTTCGTCCCGAGCACCACCCGGGTGCAGGCGCCGCTGACGCTGACGTTGGATTGATTGCAGAGCAGCGCGTAGCCGCCGCCGACCACCTCGACGCACGACCCGTCGGCCAGCACGGCACGGTTGCCGGTGACGTTGATCAGCTCCGCGCCGCCGATGAGCTCGGAGCTCGACCCCTCGACGGAGAGGAGCATCTCCTGCCCCACGTCGATGCGCTGCGTCGCCCCGATGCTCGCGGTGTGGCTGCCGAGCACGTTGCTGGTGAGCGAGAGGCCGACGAGGTGCTCCTCGTCGCCATCGATCCGGGTCGTCTCCGGGCCACCGACCTTGACCGAGAGGTCCCTCGAGGCGTGGAGGGAGAGCGCCTCCGCGCCTGCGTCGTCGACCATCGTGATCCCCTGGGTCTTGCCGCTCTTCGGCGTGGTCCAGGACTGGAACGACGTCGTCGCCGACGCCGCGGGGAGCGGGAGCGGCGCGACGGCGGTCGCGTTGTAGACGCGACCGAGGACGAAGGGACGATCGGGCGAGCCGTCGAGGTAGGCGACGTGGACCTCCCAGCCGACGCGAGGGAGGGACATCGAGGCGCCGAGCGGGTACTGGAGACAGCGGGTCCAGTGCGACGAGCGGTCGTCTGCGATCCCGGAGCGATCCCAGAGGAAGCGCAGCTTGATCCGGCCGAGATCATCGACGTGGATCTCCTCGCCGGCTGGGCCGGTGATCACCGCGCTCTCGATGTGCTCCACCGCGGGCCCTGGGCGGAACGCGGGCCGGAAGGGCGGGTGATCGGCCCCGTCAGCGGCCCTCGTGGGCCTGAGCGTGACTCGATTGCCGTAGGGCACGGCCCGGCCACCGTCCCGGCTCGGCCGCGCATAGCGGTGCGAGAGCTCGGTGACGAGCATCCGTTGCTCGAAGAAGTCCACGCCCGCGATCTCCACGAGGCGCCCCGGCTTGAGGCGCGCGCAGTCGCTCTCCCCGGTGACGATGACCTTGTCCCGCTGGAGCTGCTCCAGCCGCCGCTCGGCCCGCGCCCTCGCGGCCTCGGACGTGGGGACGCCGGCCGGGTACTCGAGCCACGCGAGCTCGCCCTCGCCGGCGTGACCGTCGATGTAGACGTCCGGGTGCCGCACGTCGAAGTCCCGCACGGTCACCCGATCGGTCACGGCTCGCTCCTCCCACTCGAGCGAGGAGAGGGCACGCGCCCCGAGCTTCACCCCCGGGGTCCCCGCGCAGGGGAGCGCTGCCCCGCCCTCGAGCCCGTCGTGCGAGCCCGCGCCGTCGCCGAGGACGATGCGGTGCTCGCCCTCGGGCGTGGTCTCGAACCAGTACGAGATCCCCTCGTCGGCGAGCAGCCGCTCGATGAACGTCCACTCCGCCTCGGCGTACTGGACGCACTGGAGCCGCGCCGGATACGCGCCCGCGAGCCGGGGCTCGATCGCCGCCGCTGGGATGCCCGCGCCCGTCAGCACCTCGGTCACGATCTGCTCGGTGGTCTTCTCGAGGAAGACCCGGTAGCCGCCGCGCAGCGTGAGGAGCCACGGGGGATCCGAGAGGCGGAGCGAGCAGACCCGCTCGCGTCCGCGCCGGAGATCGTAGCCCGCCTCGATGACGAGGAGGCGGACGAGCCGCTCCGAGCCCTCGGCCGGATCGACGATCGCGAGCGTGGCCGGGGCGCGGAGCAGCGCGGCGAGATCCACCTCGTCGGGGACGGCGACGCGCGCTTCCCAGGACGAGAGGGTGGCCATCGCCTCCCGTCCACTCAACTCCAGCACAACGCACTCTCCGAGCGGCTCGCAGACGAGCCGGACGTCGATGTCGTTCATGGTCTCCTGGTCCGGAGCGACCGGCCTTCGCGAGGGATCCCGCCGTCATCTCCCCGAGATCTACGTGAATTCGCTGCCATCTTCAGAGCGCTCCTGGGCATCCGACACCGCCGGGGGCAGTGTGTGCAACAGAGCAGATGTGCACATCCGCTGGCTAGCTGATCGAGGGGAGAGAGCACGGAGACGGCGATCTTGCAGCCTGACTCGATCGGGCAGCGAGGCCGTCAACGCGCGCGGCACCAGCAAGCACGGCCACCTCGCGCGTCGACACAGGCCGTGAGCTCCTTCGGGAACGCACGGCCGGGGTATATTCCTCCGACACCGGGGGCGAGGCGTGTCACCGTGAAAGAGAAGACAGCTGAAACCCTCTCGCAGGCCGTTCGGCGCCCCGTCGGGGCGGAGACGCTGCCGCGGGCGGCCGACGCGTCGCCGCCGTCGAGCTTGAGCCCGTCGAGCTTGAGCCCGTCGAGCTTGAGCCCGTCGAGCTTGAGCCCGTCGAGCTTGAGCCCGTCGAGCTTGAGCCCGTCGAGCTTGAGCCCGTCGAGCTTCAGCCTGCCGAGCCGCTTCGAGGAGTACCGGCTCGTCCAGAAGCTCGGCAGCGGCGGCATGGGCGACGTCTACCTCGCGCACGACACGCTGCTCGACCGGATGGTCGCGGTGAAGCTCATCCGCGCCGAGACGGCCGACGCCGAGGTGCGCGCGCGGCTGCTCGCCGAGGCGCGCGCGGCCGCGCGCATCCAGCACCCGAACGTCGTCGCCGTCTACCGCGTGGGCGAGCTCCGGGGACAGCTGTTCATCGTCTCGGAGTTCGTCCGCGGCCAGAGCCTCGACCGCGTCGCCGTGCCGATGCCCTGGCAGCGCGTGCTCGATCTCGGGGCGGGGCTCGCGCGGGGCCTCGCGGCCGCCCACCGCCGGGGGGTGCTGCACCTCGACATCAAGCCGGCCAACGCGGTGCTCACCCAGGACGGCGAGGCGAAGCTCCTCGACTTCGGCCTCGCCAAGCTCCTCGAGCCGGCGGCGCAGGGGCCCGCGCTCCGCGGCGGCGCGGCCCCGCTGCAGGCTCCGGGCGACGGCGAGCCGGCGCTCGCGCACGGCGACGAGCCGCTCGACAGCGAGATCCGCGAGGCGGCCGAGATGGCGTCGCGGCTGCTCGACGCGACGACGAGCGTCGACGGCGGCACGCCGCACTACCTGCCGCCCGAGCTGTGGCGCGGCGAGCTGGCGACGCGCCGCTCCGACGTGTACTCGCTCGGCGCGCTGCTCTTCGAGCTCTGCGCCGGCGTCCCGCCGCACGACGACGTGCCGATGAACGAGCTCTCGTACGTCGTCCATAGCGAGCGGCCCCGGCCCCTCGCCGCCCTCGCGCCGGGCGTCGACGCGCGGCTCGCGGCGGTCATCGAGCGGTGCCTCGAGATCGACCCCGCCGCCCGCTTCGCCTCGGGGGACGAGCTGCGCGACGCGCTGGAGCAGCTGCTCGCGCGGAGCCGGCACGCCTCGATCGCGCCGGAGGGCAACCCCTACCGCGGGCTGCTCGTCTTCGACGTCGAGCACCGCGCGGTGTTCTACGGGCGCAGCTCCGAGACGGGGACGATCCTCGACCGGCTGCGCTCCGAGCCCATGATCGTCGTGGCCGGCGACTCGGGCTCGGGCAAGTCCTCGCTCTGCCGGGCCGGCGTGCTCTCGCTCGTGCTCGAGGGCGCCCTCGGCGGCGGGCGCGCCTTCCAGGCGGCCATGATGGTGCCCGGCCGCCACCCGCTCGCCGCGCTGACCGCCGCGCTCGAGCCCGTCCTCGGCGCGCCCGCCGAGCGCATCGCCGAGGCGGTGCGCGCGGCGCCTGGCTCGCTCGCCCGCGACCTCCGCGCGCGCCTCGGCGAGCGCGGCGGGCTCGTGCTGTTCATCGACCAGCTGGAGGAGCTCGCGACGCTCAGCAGCCCCGGCGAGGCGGCGCTCGTCGGCGAGGTCCTCAGCGCCTTCGCGGCGCGCTCGCCCTCCCTGCGCCTGCTCGCCACGGTGCGCGGCGACTTCCTCGCGCGCGTCGCCGGCATCTCGGGCCTGGGCGACGAGATCGAGCGCGCGCTCTACCTGCTCCGCCCGATGTCGGCGGACAAGCTGCGCGAGGCCATCACAGGGCCGGCGCGGGCCAAGGGCGTCGCGTTCGAGTCCGACGCGGTCGTCGACGCGCTCGTCGAGTCGACCGCGCGCGCCGAGGGCGGGCTGCCGCTCCTCCAGTTCGCGCTCGCCGAGCTGTGGGACGCCCGCGCCGCGCCCGACGCGCCGCTCAGCAGCGCGGATCTCGCGCAGATCGGCGGCGTCGAGGGCGCGCTCGCCCGCCACGCCGATCGCGTGCTCGGCCGCATGCCGCCCGCGGTCCACGCGGCCGCGCGGCGGCTGCTCGGCGAGCTCATCACGCCGCAGGGCACGCGGGCGCGGCGCGCCGAGGCCGAGCTCGCGGAGCGGTGCGGCGACGAGGCCGCGCGCGCCGCGCTCGACGCGCTCGTGCAGGGGCGCCTCCTGTTCGCCCGCGAGGGCGAGCAGGGGACGGTCTACGAGATCGCCCACGAGGCGCTGATCCACGGCTGGGGGACGCTGCGCCACTGGCTCGAGGAGCAGCGCGAGCAGCGCGCCACGCGCCAGCGCCTCGACGCCTCCGCCGCCGAGTGGGAGCGGCTCGGCCGGCGCCGCGACGCGCTGTTCAGCGCGCGCCAGCTGAAGGAGGCGAAGGGCCTCGACCCGGGCGATCTGCCGCCGCGCGAGGCGGCGTTCCTGCGGGCGTCGCGGGGCGCCGTCCTGGCGCAGCGCGCGGCCCGGTGGGCCCTCGCCGTGGGCGTCCCGCTCGTCGCCGCGCTGCTCTACGGCGCGCTGGAGCTCAGGGCGGCGCGCCACATCGCCGCGCGGGCGGACAGGAAGATCGACGAGGCCGCGGCCACCTCGGCCGCCGCGGCGCGCGAGGGCGCCGCGGCCGAGGCGCTCCGCGCCGAGGCGCTCGCGGCGTTCGACGGCCGGCGCCGCGACGAGGGGGAGGCGCTCTGGGAGCGCGCGCGCCGGCGCGCCGCCGAGTCCGAGCGGCTCCACCTGCAGGCGAGCCAGAAGCTGGAGGCGGTGCTCACGCTCGACGGCGCCCGCAGCGACGCGCGCGACCTGCTCGGCGACGTGCTCTACGAGCGCGCGCTCGCCGCGGACAGCAGGGGCCACCCCTCGCTGCGCGAGGAGCTGCTCCAGCGCATGATCACGTACGATCCTGACGGCGAGCGCCGAGCGCGATGGAACGCGCCCGCCGAGGTCGCCATCGAGACCGATCCCCCCGGCGCGGAGCTCATGCTGGAGCGGTACGAGAGCGACGCGGAGGGGCGCCGGCAGCTGGTCGGCCAGCGGATCGTCGGGACGGCGCCGCTCTCGGGCATCGCGCTCGCGCAGGGCTCTTACCTGCTCACCTGCGAGGCGCGGAACCGCACCATCGTGCGCTATCCGTTCCTGGTCCGCCGCGGAGAGTCCCTGCGCCTCTCCATCCCGCTGCCGCCCGCCGGGGACGTCCCTTCCGGCTTCATCTACATCCCGCCTGGACGGTTCCTCTTCGGCGCCGCCCTGGACGACATGTACCGGTGGGCGTTCCTCTCCACCGTTCCCCTCCACGAGATCAGCACGGGCGCGTACCTCATCGCGCGGCACGAGACGACCTTTCAGGAGTGGCTCGACTACATCCAGGCGCTCCCGAGGGAGTCCCGCGGGCCGTCTTCCATCCAGGCGGGCAACGGCGCCATGACAGGCGCCCTCGGGCTGCGCCGTTTGCCTAGCGGCGTATGGCAGCTCACGATTCAACCCACGGTGCAGGCGTACACGGCGCACGCCGGCGAGCCGCTCGTCTACCCCTCGCGGTCGGTCCGGGCGCAGCAGGACTGGCTTCGTTTCCCGGTCACGGGCATCTCCTTCGCGCAGGCCACCGAGTATGCCGCGTGGCTCCATACGACAGGCCGCGTCCGTGGAGCTCGGCTGTGCACCGACCACGAGTGGGAGCGCGCGGCGCGCGGCGCCGACAGCCGCATCTTCCCACACGGGGACACGCTCTCTCCCGGCGACGCCAACTTCGATGAGACCTATGGCAAGGAGAGCTCCACGATGGGTCCAGATGAGGTGGGCTCGCACCCTGCCTCACGTAGCCCCTTCGGGGTCGACGACATGGCGGGGAACGTCCTCGAGTGGGCCATTTCGTCGATAGAGGCCGACAAAGTTCTTTTGCGCGGCGGGGCTTACCTCTACGATCAAACATCGGTCCGCAGTGACAATCGGACCGTCGTTGACGGCACCTTCCTCGATCCGGTGATCGGGCTCCGCATCTGTGCCTCCTTTCCTCCTCCTCCGTAAAGGGTGACGAGGATCTGCGGCGCCCGTGCAGCGCCGCCTCAGGCCGCGTGACTCGCGCGACCGGAGCCCGACAGCCGGGAGGGAGATCGTCGATGCGCGGGCGTCATGGCTTCAGCGTCAGCCTTGGGAGGCGATCATGTTTCAGCGAGGGTTCCTGGCAGGGGCGATGGTCGGGCTCATCTCCGTGGGCGTCGGGTGCATCGCGGAGATCGACGGCGGCGGGGATGAGGAGGAGCCAGCGGAGAGCGCGCTCGCCGCGCGGGCGCTCAACGACCTCACCTTCAACGGCACGTACCTGAACGGCTCCCAGCTCAACGGGGTCCGCTTCAACGGGGTCCGCTTCAACGGGGTCCGCTTCAACGGCGTCTCGCTGAACGCGACGACGCTGATCGGGACGCGCGCGAGCGACGGCGCGCCCGTCGACGGGATCGATTTCCTCGGCGCGGAGGCCGAGGCGATCCTGGACGATCGGTCGACGCTGGCTGTCCGCATCATGGGCATCGCAGAGCGCAACGGGCTCACGTACTACACGGTGAAGTACCTCGCCGCCCCCGGGATCTGGGCGAACGTCTGCGGCGAGGGCCTCGGGGCGATCCCGGTGAACGGGACCTGGGATCCGGTGACCGGCGCCTTCTCGGATGACGGGAGCTCGTTCACGTTCGCCTGCCAGGGCGCGGTGATCGCGAAGTGCGCCGAGTGGGGCTACAGGGACTGGGCAACCAAGGCGGAGTGCGACGGGAAGACCTGCGCGAGCAGGGATCTCTCCTACTTCCACCAGGCGTGCATCCGCATGGTGCGCGCGGACTACTGCGGCGACGGCGCGCCGCACACGCAGCCCGGGACGGCGATCGACGTCTGGGATGCGCTCGGCATCCAGACCGAGACCGCGGACTCTGGCATGAGCCTCGAGGCCGAGTGGACGGTGGACGGCGCCGCCTGCATCCGGCACACGCGGTGGCGGGGCCTCGGCGGCAGCAACCCGGACCTCGACTACGTCATGGCGCATTGCCCGGAGCGATGGGCCGGGAGCGACCCGAGCTGCGGCGGGAGCTCCTCGACGTTCCACAAGGCGACCGGCTTCACGACGCCGCTCGCCGAGCGGCGCATCCTGCGGAACGCGTCGTTCACGACGAACGTGAGCCCGCTGTAGGCGCACCGCCGCGCCGCGCTCAGCTCTTCGCGGCGGCGAGGATCGCCGCGGCGTGCTCCTTGGGATCCACCTCGAGCCAGACCTGCTTGACCTTGCCGTCCTTGTCGATGAGGAAGGACTGGCGCGAGGCGAACTCATTGCGCAGCGGCACGCGGAATGCGCTGGAGACCGCGCCGCCTTCGTCGACGACGAGCGGGAACGGGAGCTCGTATTTCTGGATGAAGGCCTGGTGGCTCTGCGCGTCCTGGGTCGAGACGCCGTAGACCTCCAGCCCGGCGGCCTGGAGATCGGCCCAGCCGTCGCGCAGGCCCTGGGCCTGGACGGTGCAGCCCGGCGTGTCGTCCTTGGGATAGAAGTAGACGAGCACCTGCTTGCCCTGCAGGCTCGAGAGCTTCACCTCTCGGCCGTCGTGCAGCGTGAAGGTCACGTCGGGCGCGGCGTCGCCCGGCTTGAGCGCGGCGGGCTGGGCGGAGGCGCCCGCCTGCGAGGGCTTCTCGGCGGCCCCGCCGGGCGCGCTGGAAGGCTCGTTGCAGCCGGCGGCGAGGGCCAGCGCCGCGAGCGCGACGCCGAGGAGGGAGGCGAGGTGCGTTCTGCTCGTCATGATGAGGCGCATGGTCCCACCGGCCTCCACGGACGGCAAGCGAGCATCGGACGACGGCGCGCGCTGCGGCCGAGGCGGACAGCGCCATGCTGACGTTTGCAGGCGGTCCAGGGGCGCTGGCGAGAGCGCGCGCGACTCGAGGAGACTCGCCGGCAGGATGCCTGAAGACACCGTGAGTCAATCTCCCTTTCGGGCGTCCGGCGGCTCGATTCGAACATCACGCCAGAGCGGTGCTCGGACGAGAAGACTACGAGCCGCGCAACATACGCCAGGCGCCAGGCGCCAGGCGCCAGGCGCCAGGCGCCAGGCGCCAACGACGCTGACCTCGCCGGCCCCACGTTCGAGCGAGCAATGCAAAAACGTCCTGACCGAAAGCTAAGGTGGCGCCCGATGCGCAGTCCACGCTATATCTGCGGCTGCCATGCGCTGGACACCCGGGAAACGCAGTGCGAACCTACGAGATCTCCGCGGCGTCTCCGGCGGAGCGAAGCTCGGCGTCGGCGGGACGGTGATCCTGCTCGTGCTCTCGCTCGTCTTCGGGAAAGACCTCCTCTCCTCGGGGCTCGGCCAGGGCGTCTCGCTCCCCGGCGCGGGGAACGAGCGCGCGAGCTCGCCCGAGGAGGAGCGGCTCGTCGACTTCGTCTCGTTCGTCCTCGATGACACCGAGGCCGTGTGGAAGCAGGCGTTCAGCCGGACGGGGCAGACCTATCCGGCGCCGCAGCTGACGGTGTTCACCGACTCCGTGAGGTCGGGCTGCGGCGTCGGCGAGTCGGCCATGGGGCCGTTCTACTGCCCGGCCGACCGGACAGCGTACATCGATCTCGGCTTCTACCGCGAGCTCAAGGCGCGGTTCGGCGCGCCCGGCGACTTCGCCCAGGCCTACGTGCTCGCCCACGAGATCGGCCATCACGTGCAGAACGTGCTCGGGATCGAGCGCCGCATGCGCCAGCAGCAAGCCGCGCGTCCCGGCGAGCGGAACGCGCTCTCCGTGCGCATGGAGCTCCAGGCGGACTGCTTCGCCGGCGTGTGGGCCAACTCCACGGCGAAGCGCGACCTGCTCGAGGCGGGCGACGTCGAGGAGGCCCTCCAGGCCGCGTCCGCGATCGGCGACGACCGGCTGCAGAAGAGCGCGACCGGCAGGGTCAACCCGGAGACGTGGACGCACGGCTCGTCGGCGCAGCGGGTCGCCTGGTTCAAGCGCGGCATGAAAGGCGGCCGTGTCGAGGACTGCGATACGTTCGCAGAAGGCTCGCCCTGAGCGCGCGGCGCGCGCCCGAGACGGCCCGAGCCCCCGCGTCCGCCGGCGCTGAACGGCGCTGCACAATAAACGACAGCCGCTGAGCCAGCCCAGGGCGCCGCGTGCGCCGGACGGCCTCCGTCCTGTCGTGGTGTGTTCGAGACAACCACGAAGACGGCCTGCCGAGCTCGCGCTTCCTCGTCCGGACCGGGAGAGCCCAGACCACATGAAGAGCGGCTCGCGACAGCTCCGCGCGACGGTGTACCCTGCTCGCCCGCCGATGGTGTCGCCGCACGGTGTCCCGCGCTTCCCGCCGCAAGGCCGCCCCCTCCGCGATCGTGCTCGCGAGGGGACGCCGTGAGCCTGCGCGAGGCGACCGACTCCTGGACCGCCGCGCCGCGCTCGATCGCGGAGGTCATCGAGGACAGCCTCCCGCAGATCGAGGTCCGCCTGCGCCCGCGCGCCATCGCCACGGTCGTCGCGCGCGTCACGGCCGACCTGGGCGACGAGGAGCACCCGCGGCCCGCGCTGCTCGCCGCGCTCGCCCGGTGCGCCGACGGCGCGGCCGCCGAGGTCGATCGGCTGCGCAGCGCCGAGTCCGCGCTCGTGCTCGCCTACCAGTCGGCCGCCACCCCGGCCGAGCGGCGCGAGCTCCTCGCCCGGCAGCTCCGCGTCTGGGCGCGCGAGCGCAAGAAGGGCGGCGCCGCCTCCCTGCTCGGCTGGGCCGCCGCGCGCGTCGAGCAGACCGGCGACCTCTCGGCGCTCGCCCGCAACCTCGACCTCGAGGCGGCCCAGGAGCGCTTCGCCACGGCCATCGCCGACCGCCTCGACGAGATCGAGGTCGCCTACCACGCGCTCACCCACCTCGCGCAGCACCTCGACCCGCCCGACGCGCTGCACGTCGTGCGCGACGGCGGCGTCCTCCGGCTCGCCGTCGCGCACGCCGAGCCGAGCCGCCCCGCGCCCGTCCGCCGGTCCGCCCTGCTCGCGGCCGTCGCCCTCCTGCACCGCATCCCGGCGCGCGAGCGGCTCGGCCACCTCGGGCTCGACGCGGCCCGCTCGGTGCTGGCGTGGGCGCGCGGCGTGGGCGCGTCCCGCTGGGTGCAGATCGCCGCCCTCGAGATCGGCGTCCTCCTCTTTCCGGACGAGGCGTTCTCGCTGCTCGCCGATCGCATCCGCACCCGCGACCCGGCGGACAAGGACGGCCCCATCCTCCGCCGCAACGCCCTGCGCCTCCTCGGCGCGGCCGCGCGCCCGTCCGCCCCGGTGATCCCGCTCGGCGACGCGCGCGCGGCGAGCCCGGCGCGCCGCGCCGGCGCAGCCGAGGACCCGCGCCGCTGGAACGGCGCGCAGGCCGGCCGCGGCAGCAGGCCGAGCGTCGCGCCGGAGGTCGCCGCCCCCGGGGGCGCCCTCGACGGCCCCGACGGCGCCGAGGCGCCCGAGGCGCCCGCGCCCGACTCGGCGCCCCGGCTCAGCGCCGAGCCCGCCGCGGGCGCGCCGCCCGCCCGCGCGGCGCACACGAGCGCGGACCCGCTCGCGATCGCGCTCCTCGCCCGCGACGACCCGAGCGAGCACGTCCGCCAGGAGCTCGTGCGCCAGCTCCTCGCGCTCGGCGGCCCCGAGGCCCTCACGGCGCTCGCCGAGGTCGCCGAGGGCGACGGGTCGCCTCGCGTCCGCGGCTACGCCATGCGGGAGCTCTCGCGCTTCGCGACCGACCACGCGGACGCCGCCCCGTACGCCGAGCGCACCGTCCGCCTTGCCCTCGCGAAGCCCGGTCCGCCGCTCGTGTCCCGCGCGGCCCTCGAGGCGGTCCGCACGCTCTGCGCCGGGCCCTATGCCCCGCTGTCGCCGCCGACGTTCGTCGACCTGCTCGCCGAGTTCGCGAGCCGCCCGGCGATCTCGCCGGACCTGTCCGACGAGGCGGCCGCGGCGCTGCGGCTGCTCGAAGTCGAGAGCCGCCCGGTGGCCGAGGACATCCGGCAGGCGCTCGTCGCCGTCGCCTCCGAGCTCCTGGAGGGCGAGAGCGCGCCGGTCGAGATCCCGGCCGACGCCGAGCCCCGCGATATCGAGCGCGCGCTCGTGGTCGCGTCGCGCGGCGACATGACCTACACGCTCCGGCGCAGGGGCCGGGGCCGGTACGTGCTCACGCGCGGCGAGCCGCGCGGCTTCCGCCTCTGGCGGCTCCTCCACGAGATGCGCACCCCGATGCCGGACAAGCGCAAGGGGTGGATCCACTCGAGCGGCCGCCTGTTCGCGGGCGAGCTCGTCGCGCCGCCGGTCGGCATGGCGGAGGTCACGCCCACGCGCGTGCCGGGCGAGCGGCACGTCTACCCGCCCGTCGGCGGCTGGGGGCCGTTCGTCCCCCGCATCGACGACCTGCTCGCCGCCGCCAGCCTGACCCAGCGCGAGATCCGCCTCATCACGGCGCGCGGCACGGTCACGGTGCGCGCGCCGGCCAAGCTCGCGCACCGGCTGCGCGCCCGCGCGCTGCTCACGCTGCGCTACGACCGCTACGCGCAGGCCCGCATGCGCGCGCTCGTGGCGCAGGAGCCGGCCGAGCAGAAGAAGTTCACGCTGATGACGGGCGAGCTCGGCTTCACGGTCGCGCTCGGCGACACCGGCGGCGAGGTCGACGGCCGCCCGTACGCGATCGAGCCGCACCTGCCGGGCAAGTACCTCTCCGTCGCGCTGCCCTCGGCGTTCCAGATCGGACGCGACTGGCTCGTCGGCCCGTCGGTGCCCGTCTGGATCGACAGCTTCTTCTCGTACCTCGTGTCGCCCGCGGGCAACGTCCCCACGCAGCTCGCGTGGGTCGTGTTCCTCGTCCTCGCGTACATGGTGCTGCGGGCCGCGTGGATCATGACGCAGATCGAGCGCGCGCGCCGGGGCATCCCGCTCTCGATCGGCGGCTGGGGCACGCGCGGCAAGAGCGGCTCGGAGCGGCTCAAGGCCGCGCTGTTCCACGCGCTCCGGTACGACGTCGTCGTGAAGACGACCGGCTGCGAGGCGATGTTCATCCACGCCATGCGCGACATGCCGGCGCAGGAGATCTTCATCTACCGCCCCTACGACAAGGCGACGATCTGGGAGCAGCGGAACATCCTCGCTGCCGGGAGGAACCTCCGCGCGCAGGTGTTCCTGTGGGAGTGCATGGCGCTCCAGCCGCTCTTCGTGGACACGCTCTGCTCCGAGTGGATGCGCGACGAGATCACGACGCTGACGAACGCCTACCCGGATCACGAGGACATCCAGGGCCCCGGGGGCGAGGACGTCGCCCGGGTGATCGCGCGCTTCATGCCGACGGACGGGCTGTCGTTCACGACGGAGGAGCAGATGCTCCCGCTGCTCAAGGACCAGGCGCAGCGCAAGGGGACGAACCTCGTCGCGATCCCGCCGATCGACGCGGACCTGTTGCCGGTCGACCTCCTCGATCGGCTCCCGTACCAGGAGCACCCGCGCAACGTGGCCCTGGTGCTGGCGCTGGCGGATCACTTCGGGGTCGATCGCGAGTTTGCGCTGGTCGAGATCGCGGATCACGTGATCCTCGATCTCGGCGTCCTGAAGACGTACCCGACGGTGCAGTACCGGGGCCGGAAGCTGACGTTCTCGAACGGGATGAGCGCGAACGAGCGCGCCGGGTTCATGTCGAACTGGACGCGGCTCGCGTTCGACAAGCACGACATGGACGCGACGCCGGGCAAGGCGACGGTGGTGGTGGTGAACAACCGCGCGGACCGGGTCGCGCGGTCGCGCGTGTTCGCGCAGATCGTCGTGGAGGACATCGGGGTCGATCACGTGGTGCTGATCAACTCGAACCTCGGCGGGATGATGCAGTTCATCACGGAGGGGCTCGACGCGCGGCTGCGCGACATGGTGATCACGGGCGACGGGGGCAAGGAGCGCGCGCTCGAGCGCTTCGACGAGCAGATGAAGAAGGTGGGCGTCCCGGCGCGCGCGGGCGCGTTCGAGGACGATCTCACCCGGATGCTGCGCGCGCTGCCGACGCTCGACGAGGCGGCGGCGGCGGCGATCGTGGGCGGCCCCGAGGTGGCGGGGAAGAAGGGGGAGCCCGAGGCGATCGAGGCGGCGGTGAAGAGGGCCCTGGAGGCGCACGCGCCGCCTGCGGGCGAGGATGACATCCGCCCGGACATCGTCCACCACGCCGCGCGGCTGTCGCGGCGGCTGGCCCGGCGCGACAAGGCGCGCGCGGAGGTGGAGGCGGCGCTGTCGCGGGGCGCGGACGCCGAGGCCAACCAGGCGTTCCGGGCGGCGTTTCGCGAGCTGTCCCTCGACCGCATCGCGGTCCTGTGGAACGCCGACGCGAAGGGGGACAAGGTGATCGACTTCCTCACGCGCGAGATCCCGCCGGGGTTCGACGCGCGGCTGATGGGATCGCAGAACATCAAGGGGACCGGGCTCGACTTCGTTTACCGGTGGCTCTCGATGGACCGGGTGCGGACCGCGATCGAGCGGCTGCAGAGCAACCCGTCGGCGCGGCGCGAGGTGCTGACGTTCTTCCTGTCGTACTCGGATTTCGGCCTGATCGATCTCCGCGAGGCGCTCGCGGCGGTGCGCGCGGCCAAGGAGCAGGGCGGCGCCGGGTGGGCGGAGCACGCGAACCTGATCGACGGGGCGATCCGCAGGCTCGAGGCGCTCGACAAGGAGAAGACGGCGGCGCTCGTGGTGACGGGCAAGACGGGGGTCGGGACGAAGGTGCTGCTCCGGGTAGAGCAGTTCGTCGATCACATGGACTCGGTGCGCCGCACGCGGTGGGCGAAGATCGTGATGGATGACCTGTTCGCGATGCGCATCGGCCACGGCCAGGCCGCGCTGCTGCTGCGGGAGATCGTGGGGCGGCAGAAGGGCGGCTGGCTGGCGAAGGACCTCGCCAAGTGGGTCGAGAAGCGCCGGGCGTGGCTGGAGAGCCGGCGGAAGAAGCCGAAGAAGACCGAGGCCGCCGCGCCGCCGGGGGCGCCGGCGACGGAGCAGGGGTGACGCGGGCGCGGGCGGGCGGGAACGGGCGGGCGGGGACGGGCGGGGAGACGGGCGGGGAGGAGAGCGCTGCTGCCGCTGGAGGAGCGGCTGGGGGGAGAGGAGCCGGCAGAGCGGGCGGCACCGGCGCGAGCAGGGGCAGGGGCCGGGAGGAGGGCGGCGGCGTGCGCGTCGGATCTCCCGGGGGGGGGGGAGGGGGCGGGCGCCTCGCCTCCAGCGGGCGGATGCCGTACGCTGTCCGCCATGGGACAGGCTGCCAGGCGCACCGGGCTCTCGCCCGCGGAGTACCTCGCGTTCGAGCGGGCCTCCGAGCAGAAGCACGAGTACGCGAACGGCGAGATCTTCGCGATGGCGGGCTGCACCCGGGCGCACAGCCTGCTCGCCGGGAACATCCAGCGCGAGCTCGGCAATGCGCTGCTCGATCGCGCCTGCGAGGTCCACACCTCCGATCTGCGCGTCAAGATCACGTCCACGGGGCGTTACGTGTACCCCGACGCCTCCGTCGTCTGCAGCGATCCCGTGTTCGAGGATGCGGAGCTCGACACGCTCATCAATCCGAGCGTGATCGTCGAGGTGCTCTCCGAGTCGTCGGAGGCCTACGATCGTGGGGACAAGTTCGCGCAGTACCGGAGCGTCCCGTCGATCATGGAGTATGTGCTCGTCTCCCAGAAGGAGGTGCGCGTCGAGCACTTCCAGCGGCAGCCGGACGGCCGGTGGCTGCTCGCGATCCTGGGCCCCGGGCTGCACCTCGAGCTCGAGTCGGTCGGCGTCGTCATCGACGTGGATCGCCTCTACCGCAAGGTGCCGCTCGCGCCCTCCGCGGTCGACTGAGCGGCTCTCCTCGGGGGGCTCCGGGCGCGGCGCGCGTCATTGCGCTGGACGGCAGTACTCGTCCTGCGGGGTGACCGACTCCACGACGACGGTCGTGCCCTTCCTGATCACGAACTCGCTCAGGCCGACCTTCTGGCCCTCTGGGCTCCAGTCGTACGTGTAGCCGAGGCGCGTCCACGGATACCCATTCTCGCCGTAGGACGTCGCCTTCAGGGCGTTGAACCAGTCCACGTGCTCCTGTGGCGTGCCGGCCGGGAAGTCGAGATCGGCGGTCGAGTCGTCGATCTCCGGGTCCGGGGTCGGGCGGAATATCGACTCGGCCGGTACCCAGAGCGCCACGACGCGGTCCTTGCCGTTGCCCGGCGGCAGGCCGAGCAGCTGCTCCAGCCGCAGCGAGAGCTCCGCTTCTTCGAGGCCGCTCGCGCGGCAGAACGTCTGAAGCGCGGCCGCCGCCGAGGTCCAGACCTCGACGGCGAGCTCGGTTTCCTCGCCCACGAGCTCGTCATAGCCCGCGTACGACGTCCAGGTGACCATCAGCACACGATCGTCGGCGTCGCGGAGGAGCTCGGTGTTCTCGTCGTCGATCGCCGTCAACGTGTCCACGCGCTCGCTCTCCTCGGCGATCTCGGCGTCGGCGACGGCCGCCTGGTACAGCTCGACGAGGCGCGTCTCACCGCCGGCGCCGCCGCTCCCGCCGGCGCCGCCGCTCCCGCCGGCGCCGCCGCTCCCGTCTGTGTCATCGCCGCCGCAAGCGACGAGCAAGGCGCACGCGCAAACCCCCACCACCATCCAGTTTTTGCTCATATCTCCTCGATGACTCACGCCTGTCCCGCCGGCTCAGCGAGAGCCGACCGGACACCAGCCATCGCAGGCTACAACAACGAGGTGACCGGCGGTCTACAGCAACGAGCTCGCCGCACGAGGGGCTCATCCGCGCTCCTCTCGCGTATCCTCATGTGGCGTCGTGAAAGATGATACCTGACGTGTGACGATGTCCCGAGCGCACACGGCTGACACCGTGTCGCATATTGACCCGGTACACCCCCCGCGTGCCCTGCGCTCGTCCACGCGGTTCGCGGGTGGGGACGACCTTGCCACACGCGCTCAAGCGCCCGCCTCCCGGTCGAGCAGCGCGCGCTTGCGCTCGACCCCCCAGCGATAGCCCGACAGCCCGCCGTCGTTCCGCACCACACGATGGCACGGGATCGCCACCGCCAGCGCGTTGGCCGCGCATGCCTGGGCCACGGCCCTGACCGCCCTCGGCGCGCCGATGGCGCCGGCGATCTCTGCATAGCTCGCGGTCGTACCGGCGGGGATGTCCCGCAACGCCTGCCAGACGCGCTGCTGGAACGCCGTGCCGCGGACGTCGAGCGGCAGCTCGACCGAGGCGCGCGGGCTCTCCACGAGGCCCACCACCGTCGCGACGAGCTGCTCGAACCCGGCATCGGCGCCGATCAGGTCGGCCCGAGGGAACCGGCGCTCGAGATCGTGCGCCAGCGCCTCCGGGTCGTCGCCGAGCAGGATGGCGCACACGCCTTGCGCGGTGGCGGCCACCAGGATGGAGCCGAGAGAGCACTCCCCGATCGCGAACCGGATCTCCATCTGCGCCCCTCCGGCGCGGTACCTCGTGGGCGTCATGCCGAGCACCTGGTTCGACTGCTCGTAGAAGCGCCCGCCCGAGCCGTACCCAGCCGCGTAGATCGCCGCGGTCACGGTGCCGTCCTTGCCGAGCTCGGCCCTCACCCGCCGGGCGCGGTGCGCCGCCGCGTACGCCTTCGGCGTCACCCCCGTCACGGCCTTGAAGACACGATGCGTGTGGAACACGCTCTGTCCCGCGTGGCGCGCCAGCTCCTCGAGGCTCGGCACCTCCTCGCTGCTCTCGATGAGCCGGCACAGCTCGGCCACCTGGGCCGCCTGGCGCTCGGCCAGGGGGGGCTGGTCCGGTTTGCAGCGCAGGCACGGCCGGAAGCCCGCCCGCTCGGCGGCGGCCGCGGTCGGGTGAAAGCCGACGTTCTCGGGCCTCGCGGGGCGTGCGCCGCACGACGGGCGGCAGTACACGCCCGTCGTCTTGACCGAGTAGAAGAACTTGCCATCGGCGCTCGCGTCGCGGGAGATCACGGCTGTCCAGCGAGGGTCGCTCTCCACCACGACGGCGAGCCCATGGGCCTTTCCCGGCATGTCGTCTGCCTCCTTCCGGCGCTTCTTGCGGGTCACGAGGCGAGCTTAACCCGCGCCGAGATCGCCGCACTCCGGGTCTTGCTCTCGAATTCGTCGACGCCGGCGAGGTGTCGGAGCTCGACCTGGCGGACCCGGCGAGCCGCCGGGCTCGCCCTGGATCTCGCGTCCGCGCGGCTTCAGCAGTGGCGCCCGAGGGCCGCCGCTCCTCTTGAGCGGACACGGCGGGCCGTTGTCGGGTTGAGTCGCGCGCCGTCTACGTTTAACCTGCGAGCTCCCCACGCTCGGAGGAGGCGACTCGGCGAACGCCAGTGTGCAAGCTCAACCTGGGCTCGGGCGCCTCGATCCGCTGTGAGGGCGGGAGTACCTGCGACCTCACGTGCGACGCGGACTGTGTCGTGACGTGCGTCGAGGCGGCGCAATGCAACGTGAGCTGCGGCGCCGATGGCACGCCCGGCGTGACGTGCCCAGACGGGCGCCTTGGTTGCGGCACGGCGTGCTGAGGAGCACGCGTTCGGTGTGGGCCGCGGCGCCATTTCCCCGGCGCCAAAGGCCCCCTGCGGGCCCTCCGCATCCAGGCCCCGCCCTCGCTGCGGTGGTCAGCCCGGGCGCGTCGGCTGCCGGACCGAGTACTCGGTGCCCGAGCGGAAGGGCACCGTCATCGACGCGAAACCGTGGCGCGGGTCGCGCACGTAGGCGACGTAGTCGCGGTAGTCGGCCTTGAAGACGCCGACGTTGTCGGTCACCACCACGGCGCCCGGACGCAGGGCCGGGGCGACGAGCTTCAGCACGTCGAGGGCCCGCAGGGGAAACCCATCGTTGAGCATGAAGTCCACCTCGCCGAGGTCCGCCCGCAGCGTCTCCGTCGCGTCACCCACGCGGATCTCGGCGAAGGACGCGAGCCCTGCCTCCTCCAGGTTCGCCTGCGCGCGCCGCGCCTTCTCCGGCAGGAGCTCGGTGCCGATGACGCGGCCGCCGCCGTTGTCGCGCACCGCCGCCGCCAGCCACAGCGTCGAGACGCCAAAGGACGTGCCGAACTCGACGATCGTCCTGGCGCGGAGCGCCCGCGCCGTCAGGTAGCAGAAGGCGCCCTGGTCGCGCCCGAGCGCGAGGTACTTGTCGGCGAAGTCGAGCTCCGTCCCCGGGGAGTCGACGCGGCGGCCGAGGAGCATCCGCGGGAGCTGCGGCAGGAAGTGGAGGAGGACGCCCGGCACCTGCCGGTCGGCCTCGTCGTGGAGGCGCCGCAGCACGGCGCGCACCCGCCCGTCGGGCAGGACAGCGAAGGGATCGGACTTCATGGTCGGCCTCGGGTCAAGGACACATATTCTCGGAGCATTCGCTCGCCCTCCTCACTGGCATTGCCGCTAGCGCTGAACACCGGAGAACCCCTTCCGTCCTGGGGCCCAGTAGGCCACGTTGGTGACCTGCTTTGCGGGGACGCCTGCTCGCCGTACCGCCTTGTAGAGGCGCTGGATCGACGACGCCCTCCCGGTGAAGACGCATCGCGTCTGCGGCGCAGCGCCGAGCGCGCTCGTGAGGTCACTCTCGATGCGATCGAGGTGACGATCCTGCGGCTCACGCGTGGTGAGCGTCACACCGTTGGTGACGCCGATCCGCTCGAGCGCGATGCGCGAGGCTCCCTCGGATTCCACCTCGAACGAGAACGCAACTCCTCGCATTCCCTCCGGCGTCGCTCGAATCGCGGCCGCGGTGCCGAACGAGGTTTCGTCGCCGAAGAAGATCATCGGCCGATTCACGGCGCCGAGGTCCAGCGCCGAGCGCGGGCCGACGAGGAAGAGCTGCTCTCCGATCGTCGCCGACGCGAGCCAGCTCGACGCGATGCCGTGGCCGTGGACGTAACCGAGAAACCGGGTGGTGCCGGCTCGCAGATCGAAGGAGAGCGGCGTGTACGCTCGCCCGGCCAGGCCGGCGAAGCCGATCTGGATCATGTCGCCGGGGGTCCAGCGGCGGTCTTCGAGATCTTCTCCGACGAGCGTGACGAGGCGGAACGCATCGCCCACGGGCTCGACGTCGCGAACCCTGGCGCGGCGCGAGACGAGCCGATGGAACGCGGACTCGACGACGCCTAAAGGCGCGGTGGAAGGTGGGGGCACGAGAAGAACATAGCGACCGGCGCGGTTGACCGCATTGCGCAATCAGGACAAAATGTTTTTCAGGACGGCCATGGCAGCGAAGCGGCGGAATTCGAGGGCGACACGGATTGCGCATCCGACGGGCTGGACGATTCGCGGAGACGTCCAGGTGGCGAACGAGCCCCGTGGCGCGGCGGCGTCGCTCGAGTCGCTCGCGAGCCGTGTGGTGCTCGATGCGCGCGGGCGCTGGAAGATCGCGGTCGCGCGACCGGCGAACGCGATCGGGCTCAGCATGGCGAGCGGCGGGCTCGAGAGCGAGCCTCACGCGCACCGCGAATCGCAGCTCATGTACCTGGTGCGCGGAGAGCTGATCTGCGAAGCGTCGAGCGCCCTCTGGATCGTGCCGCCGCAATCGGCGCTGTGGATCCCCGCGTCGCTGACGCACCGGATCCGCGCGCGCGCGCCGCTCGAGGGCTACTGCGTCTTCGTCGAGCCCGGCGCGGCGCCGAACCTCCCCCCGGATTGCTGCGCGGTGTCGGTGACGCCGCTCTTCCGCGAGCTCTTGCTTCGCCTGGCGACGCGCCCCGCGCTCTACGATCTCGACGGACCGGACGCGCGCCTGGTGAGCGTGCTCCTCGACGAGCTCGCGACGGTCTCGATCGAGAAGCATCGCCTGCCGATGCCGATCGATCCGCGGCTCCGTCGTCTGGTGGATGCGATGACCGCCGATCCGGCGAACCGCGCGACGACGAAGACGTGGGCGCAGCGAATCGGCGTCGGCGAGCGCACCTTGAACCGTGTCCTGGTCGAGGAGACGGGCTTGAGCTTCGGCCGCTGGCGCCAGCAGCTCCACATCATCCTCGCCATCCAGAAGCTCTCCCGCGGCGCGACCGTGCAAAGCGTGGCGCTGGACCTCGGCTACGAGAGCGCGAGCAGCTTCGTGACCATGTTTCGCAAAGCTCTTGGAATGTCGCCCGCGCGGTACATGGCGAGCCGCCTGGCCGCGCCAGCTTGACTTTATCGACGGAAGGGCGCCGACTGCTTGGCCGAGAATCCGTTGAGCGACGGGGTCAGACGGTCGCTTCGGCGAGATCGCGCTCGAAGGCGGATGCGGCTTCGGCCTTCGCTTGCGTCTCCAGCCAGGCGGTTTCATTGAATGTCTTGTTCGCCATCGCGCGCTCGACGGCCTGCGTCTCTCGAAACTCTCGCGCTTCGGCGGTCAACGTCCACGTCACCTCCACAGCCATCCCCTCAATCTCCTGACGGATTTCGTGGAGCGGAGCACGGAAGAACTCCTTGCGGGGGTTCACCTTGTTCACCTGGTTCCGCACGAAGCGCTGGTGGAGCGCGCGCTCGAGCGCCGGAGCATCGGCGCTCGGGATCATCGCGTGCACGTCAAACTCGAATGGCACGCTCGCATCGCCGAGCTCCCGGACACGGTCCAGGGGCTCGAGCCGCCGTGTCATACCGATCTTGTAGACGTGCTCTCCGAACGACCCGACGTTCGAGATGATGTATACGTGCCCGGTCTTGGTCTGCTGCGCCATCGAGAGGGCGCGCTGGTTCTTCTCCTCCGCCACGCGGAGCCGCTCGGAGAGCTCAAGGAGCTTCTGCTCGTACTTGGCGCGCTCGTCGTCGTTCGATTTCTCCACGTCTCGGCGCGCTTTTTCCATCGCCTTCCGGAGCGCCTCCTCCTCCTTCTCAGCGTCCTTCCTTGCTTTCTCAAATTCGCGCTGAGCTCGCTCTTCCTCGCGAATACGCTCCTTGATCTGCCTCTGCTCCTCGCGCTCCTTCAACTTCAGCTCCTGCGCGATCACTGCCCATCGGAGCTCCTCGAGCCGCGCGTCGAGGTACTCGGGCAGGATGCGCGCGTCACGAAAAGCGCGTCCGTTCTGGTTCACGAGCAGGAACGAATCTCGAATCTTTTGCTGTAATGTTCCGAAGTTGTCGTGCCGAACGTCAGCGAGGATCGTGTCGACCTTGCCGTTGAACGCGTCGAGCACGAAGGAGATCGCCGTGGTGCGTCGGTTCACCTCCACGTAGTCGCATGTCGCTGCGGTACCGAGGCTGATCATGTCGCGGCACTTGCCACGAGCGGCCTTGAGGCGTTGTCCTGCCTCGGCGAATCCGAACTCCTCGGCGAGCTCGTCCAGAAGCCCCGTAGTCGGCAGCACATAGCGGTCGCCGTAGCCCTCGATCACGTTCTTCATCGCGTGTGCGGTCTGCTCGAGGCGCGTCGCTTCCCTCTGCGCGGTGAGCGCTGCGCCGGCGACCTCCTCGGCGCGTCGGTTCGCGTTGTCGACGAGCCGCGCCGCATCCGCGGCGGCCTGCGCGAGCGTCGCTTGCACGGAAGCGCGCGCCGCAGCCTGGGCGGCCTGCGCCTCCGCCACGGCCTGCGCCTTCAGGGCGTCGGCCGCGGCTTGCGCCTGCGCGTGCTCGGCGCGCGCGTCGGCGACGACGCGATCCGCTTCCCGGCGGGCGCCGGCAGCGAGCTCGGCCGCGGCTGCCTGCGCGTGCGCCCGTAACCCCGCTGCCCACACCTCGGTCTGCGTTCGCATGGCGGCCGCGGCCGCTTCGACATCGACGATCGTCTGGTAGCGGCTCAGGCGCTGAAGCTGTTCCTGCAGGCCCGCGATGCGTCGGCTGAGATCTCCATTCGTGTCGAGCGCCAGGGTGAGCTCGCCTCTCACCTGCTGGAGCGAGCCCTCTGCTTGCCGCAGCGAGCCCTCCGCTTGCCGCAGCGCGTTCTGTACTTGCCGGAGCGAGCCGCTGGTCTTGTGCGCTTTGGACGCGAGGAACGCCGCAGCCGTGAGCGCAGCTACGACGAAGACGATGAGAACGAGCTCCACGATGCTCCCCCTGCGGCCAGCTGGGTGCCGCGCCTCCAGAGTACTTGAACACCGCGTAGCGCGTCCCACCTCAAATTCGATGTTTGGTGCGCGCCTGCCGAGGGTGGAAACATCTCTCGACACTCATCGCTACAGGATCGCCTGACATCGCGTCCGCGCGCACCAGGTCCTACGCCAGCATACGCCACATCGCGGTGGCGCTCGCTCGCGAACACCCGCAGCTCGACCTCTGCAGCAGGGCGGATACTCACTCCTACCTACCGAGAGCATCCGCAGAGCTCGATATGCATCGCCATGCCTCGGGCGCCGTGGTTGGACACAAGAGGTTGGCCCGCCCGAACACCGGGCTGGCAGATTGTGCTCCAGCTTGGACGGCGCGTTTGCTCATCCTGTCCCCGTTGTGCGCCCCCGCGTCCGCGGATAAGAGGCAGCGCATGAATCGATGGGAAGCGAGCTTCGCAAAGAAGCTCGAGAGACCGACCTCGGCCAGGATCTGGCCCACGATCTGGCCCATTTCACCAGGGTCGTCGCCTCGGCCAAGGCTCTCAGCGCGGACGAACGGGCCAGGCCGGGGATCTTCGTCCCCGCAGCCTGGTTGCACGACCGCGTGAACATCCCCAAGAACGGTCCGAGGCGCTCCCAGGCCTCGCGACTGTCCGCGGAGGAGGCTCTGCGCTTCCTCCGGCGCATTGATTCCCCCGAAGGACTGCTCGCGGATATCGCCCATGCCATCGAGGCCACAGGTACAGCGTCGGAATCGAGCCCAGGAGCTGTGTGAAGCTGTCCAAGACCGATGAGAGCCTCAGGACCACGGCCGGGCGCCGCGAAGACGCGCGACGGGCCGAGCTCATGAGACAGTACCTCGACCGCCTCGCGCTCGAGATTGGCCATAAGACTGCTTATGTCAGCCCGCGCTGGCGATCGTCACCGCGGCCGCGGCGGCGACCTGGATCGTGAAGTTGTCGTCCATCCGTGACGAGAACAGGTACGCCGGCAGCCGGAAGCCGAGCCAGGCGCGTGTGCGCATCAAGCGGGCTCGATTCGGAGCAGCCCAGTTCGCTTGATTCTCGAGCAATTTTTCTGGATTCGGGGTAAATTTGCCTGAATATTGGGGTTAATTATCTGAATATAGCCTTTATTTAGCCAGAGTTTAGCGACGAAACTCTGGATGTAGCTTGCGTACACCTAGAATCCAGGATCGAATCTCTAGATTTCGTCGATTTTTGTCTTGTTCGTTGGCTAGGATGTCTCGATGCCCCTGGTCCCTGCGCCCCCCGTCGCCCCGTGCGGCTACAGCGCCGTCGAGCTGGCGCGCGCCGCCGGCGTGAGCACCGGCACGATCAAGCCGCGGTCGCGCGACCGGCGAACGCGATCGGGCTCAGCATGGCGAGCGGCGGGCTCGAGAGCGAGCCTCACGCGCACCGCGAATCGCAGCTCGTGTACCTGGTGCGCGGAGAGCTGATCTGCGAAGCGTCGAGCGCCCTCTGGATCGTGCCGCCGCGCTCGGCGCTGTGGATCCCCGGGTCCGTGACGCATCGGATCCGCGCGCGCGCGCGCGCCGCTCGAGGGCTACGGCGTCTTCATCGAGCCCGGCGCGGCGCCGAACCTCCCGCCGGATTGCTGCGCGGTGTCGGTGACGCCGCTCTTTCGCGAGCTCTTGCTTCGCCTGGCGACGCGCCCCGCGCTCTACGATCTCGAAGGTGCGGACGGCACGGCGCCCCGCAGCACACCCGCGAGCCGCTGGGCGAGCGATCACCGAATTTTCCGTACACCGAGGAGCATGATTGCATTTCTTCATACTGCCCGCGCCCACGTCGAGACCTTCAGCCGTCTTGTTCGGAACGTGGACGACACGATTCCGGTGCGGCATGAGGTCCAGGAGCGCCTCCTTGCGGACGCGCTGGAGGCCGGCGCGATCACGGACGGCATCCGTTCGGCGACTACCATGGTCGTTCAGGCGCTCGCGAACGACGGCGCGAAGGTCGTCGTGTGCACCTGCTCGACCCTCGGCGGCGTCGCGGAGGCGGTCCCCGTCTCGGACTGTGTCGTGATGCGGGTCGATCGCCCCATGGCAGAGCAAGCCGTCGCGAGCGGCCGCCGGATCCTCGTGCTGGCCGCGCTTCCGAGCACATTCCAGCCCACCGTGGCGTTGCTGCGCCAGATAGCGTCTGACGCGAGGCGCTCGATCGATGTCGGCGAAGTCCTGTGCGGGCGAGCATGGCGGCTCTTCGAGACGGGTGACCATCCTGGCTATGCTGGCGAGATCGCCAGGACCATCGAAGCGACAGCGCGCCCGGGCGATCTCGTGCTCCTGGCGCAGGCGTCGATGGCCCCCGCAGCCGAGCTGGTCCGCCACCTCGAGATCCCCGTCCTGAGCAGCTCGCAATCAGGAGTGGACGCCGCCGTGTCGCGGTATCGATCGAGAACACGACACGATGCCGTCTAGCTCCATGTGGACCCGCGCCGAGCTCTCGCTCTGAAACGGCGGTAGGGGTGGGTCCTACTCGGGAGCGTCGAAGTCGGTGATCTTCGCGAGGTCCTGGCGCAGCTGGAGATCACGCTCCACGAGGAGGCGACCGAGCTCCTCGTCGGAAGCGTGCGCCAATCTTCGATGGCGCTCCGCGACCCGGCTGTCGATCGCGCGGACCATGCGCACCGCGAGCCACGCAGCAGCGATCGACGCCACGTCGGACGCGATGAACGCATACCGGGACCGGATGAACTCCGCCACGGTCAGATCCGGCATGACAGAGGCCAGCCACCCGAAGCCGCGGCTCGCGACATAGAGCCCCCACCACGCGCCGAGCGCGGCATGGTGCACCGCGCCAGCCCGCGGGGCGTGCGTCATCTCGACGCGCCGATAACCCCCCGCGCCGTCCAGGAGAGGGCGCGGCGCAGGCTCGGGCACGCCCGGTGGAGCAAGTCCGTCGTGGAGATCACGCAGCACCCTGTACGGCTGCGCCAGGTTCACGACGGGAATGAAGAACGCCAGAACCGACTCGGCCGGCGTCCAGTGAAAACCCCGCACGGGATCCAGCACGAAAGCCAACGCGACCGCCCTCGCGAGCCAGCGCAGGAACAACACACCCGCGAGGAGCCCGAGCCCCAGCTCGAGCAAACCCCCGGCCTCACGGAACGTACTGGCAAGCTGCCACGTCGACGCCGAGACCTCCGACCAGCCGAGCAGCACAATGTGCCAGGCCCCGACCAGCGCCGTGAACGCCGCCACCGCCCCCATCGCGACCAGCCCGGCAATCGCCGCACGCGCGCGCCGGCGCACGACGCGGACGTCGCGGCTCCACCCCTCCCGAGCTTCGGCCCAGCCCCTCACAACGACCGAGGATATCGGTAGTTCTCGCCGCATCGCAAGCGACGTGGCAGAGGAACGCTCGTAGGAATCATGAACCTGACGGGCGCCTGTCGCGGGGGGCGGTCACCGGGCGCGCGCGAACCCACGCGCCGGGAACGGGAGCAGGCATGAGCCCTGAACGTCTTGACGCAAAACGGCCCAAGATGGCTCACGCGCGCGTCGCGGCCGGGGAGCGGTCCCGCGGGCGACGAGATCCGGTGTGCTGCTCGATGAGGTCATATCGACCGGCGCTCGACCGATGATCTCTGCGAGAGCAGAGGGGACTCGCTCCAGCAAGGCATCTGTCCCTCCGAGCGTGGCAGCGGCCGGGCGGGAGCTTGGGCTGGCATGTTTGTTGCCGAATCGCGCCGCGCATCAGGGAGGTGCAATGATCATGAGCAGAGAATTACATGCGCGCATCATGCAAGTTTTGGGAGCCGGCATGTTCGCAGGCCTGTCGTTGGCGGTCGGCTGCCAGGGCCATACCGATGGCGGCGCGGCAACAGGCACAGGGGGGGCCGGCGGTACGGGCGGTCACGGGGGCGCGGGCGGCCACGGGGGCGCGGGCGGCCACGGGGGCGCGGGCGGCCACGGGGGCGCGGGCGGCCACGGCGGCGCGGGCGGCGGCCTCTATGAGAAACGGTGCTTTTCTCCTGAAGATGCCTGGGAGTACGCCAGTGACGGCAGTGAAAGCGGCGGGGTCGTCGGAGGCGGCGGCGAGAATGGACACGCCGAGGCCTGTCCGAGCGAGTTCCGGCAGGCGCCCGAGTACTGCATGCACTACGAGAATGGCCGGCTCGAGGACGGCCAGTGCTGCTACGACAACTTCGATACCGGTGTCGGCGGCTGCGGCCGCCCGTTCCTCGTCGGCGGCGAGCCGCGCCTGGCCGGCGTCGATGCGCGGGCCGACTGGGTGCTCGGCGCCGCGGCGGACGAGCCGCTGGCGCTCGATCCCAGGACGCGCGCCGCCCTCGCGCAGGCGTGGCTCGCCGACGCGCGCCTCGAGCACGCGTCGATCGCGTCGTTCGCGCGCTTCACGCTCGATCTGCTCGCCCTCGGCGCGCCGCCCGACCTGATCGACGCCGCGCAGCGCGCCCTCGCCGACGAGCTCCAGCACGCGCGGGACTGCTTCACGCTCGCGAGCCGCTACGCCGGCCGGTCGCTCGGTCCGGGGGCGCTCGCCACGGGCGGCGCGCTCGACGCGCCCACGCTCGCCAGCGCCGCGGCCAGCGCGGTGCGCGAGGGCTGCGTGGGCGAGACGCTCGCCGCCCTGCAGGCCGACGAGCAACGGCGCCGCGCGTGCGACCCCGAGGTCCGCCGCGCCCTCGACCGGATCGCCGCCGACGAGGCCGCCCACGCCGAGCTCGCGTGGGCCTTCGTGCGCTGGGCCGTGGCGCGCGGCGGCGAACCGGTGCGCGCGGCCGTGGCGCGCGCGTTCGACGAGGCGCTCGCCGAGGTGCGGGCCGCGCGCGGCCCGGAGCGCGCCGGGGTCGACGCCGCCGCGTGGCGCGACCACGGCCGTCTCAGCGAGGCGGAGCGGGCGCGCTGCCATCTCGACGCCGTACGGGAGGTCATCGGGCCGTGCGCTCAGGCGCTCCTGTCCACGTCGCCCACGTCGCCCACGTCGCCCACGTCGCCCACGTCGCCCACGTCGCCCACGCCGCGTCCGGCGTTCGCGCCGCGCTCGGCATGATGAGCGCGACAAGCCGTTCTCCCTCCGCGGGCTCGGCAACCCGTATGACCACGTGAATCGTTATCTGCGCGCCTGCGCGGCGGCGTAGCGGGCTCCTCGGCGCTCGGTCGTGAGCAGGGGATCGGTAGCTCCACGCGCCTTCTTGCCCGCGCCGGCCGCCCTGCTCATCATCGCGCCGATGATCAAGAAGAGGCCCGCCCCGCCGGCCGCACGCCCGCCGCATCCAGCCAAGGTCGCACAGCCCTCTTCCCGCGCGCTCCCCCCGCACCCAGCCAAGATCGCACAGCCCTTCTCCCGCCTGCTCCCCCCGCACCCGGCCAGGGTCGCGCAGCCCTTCTCCAGGGCGCGCGGGCCGCACCCCGCGGCGCGCGGCGGAGGCGTCGTCCAGCGAACGCGGCAGGCGGGCACCTTTCCACGACATCCTGATCGTCGAGGCCGCGGAAGGAAAGATCCTGAAGACGCGCGAGAAGAACGCGCAGAGCGGCATCTACGCGAAGAACGAGGTCGAAGGCCGGAAGTGCGGCGGAGCCTACAAACTGATGAAGCGCAAATGAGCTCGCCCGATTGGCACGTACCCACCTGCGTACACGCGTCGCCGTCATCGCAGCTCACGGAGTGTCACGCGCGGCCGCGAGCGAGGCTGACGGCGACCAGCTCTTGGCGAGGGGGGCGAGGGGCTGGGCCGGCGATGACCGGGCCGCGGGCCCCGCGACCTGGGCCCGCGGACCCCGGTCGCGCCGGCCGCGGCCGCCCGGACCCGGCCGGCGCGGCCGTGATCATACGCTCTTGCCGTCGAACTTCATTGTCTTGAGAGAATCGATATCGACGTCGTCCAGACAGCGGACGTTGATGGCGCACATCTCTTTTCCGTCCGGCCCGGTTCCCCGTGCGAACGACTCGACGCCGCAGACCGAGCAGAACATGTGGTGAATGACCTTCTTGTTGAACTGGTAGTCGGTGAGGAAGTCTCCACCCTGCTTGAGCGTGAACTGGTCCACCGGCGCGAAGGCCAGGACCACGCCCAGCTTCGAGCAGCGCGAGCAGTTGCACACGCCCACTGGCGCGCTCAGGTCCGCCCTTACGTCGTAGCGAACCTTTCCGCAGTGACAGCCACCTGTATAAGTCTTGAGCTCCGTCATGGGCGCATGGTGCCACAGGCGGCCGGTCGCGTGCCGCAAAAACACGAACCGCCGCGGCTGCCTGTGGCCGGAAGTCGGAAGCGGAAGCGGGCCCGAGGCGCAGCGGCAGGTCGCCGGCGCCAGGCTCCGCCGTCACGCATTGCCTCCTGTCGAAAACTTTTCTCGGTGCCGGGCTGATCGAGCGATCCCCGACTCTCGGCGCGGGGCCGGTGTCTCGCCTACTGCTCCTCGTAGTTCCAGGTCAGCCCGCCATCGACGAAGTACGTCGAGCCCGTCACGTAATCGGCGTCCGCCGAGGCGAGGAACACGGCGAGCCCGGCCACGTCCTCCGGCTTTCCCAGGCGGCCGAGCGGGATCTGCCCGAGCAGCGCGCTCAGCTTGTCGCGGTCCCTGAGCAGGTCGGCGTTGATCTCCGTCGCGATCGCGCCCGGCGCGATGGCATTCACGGTGATCCCGGTGCCGCGCAGCTCCACCGCGAGCGTGCGCGTGAGCATGCGGACGCCGCCCTTGCTGGCGCAGTAGGCTGCGAAGTTGGGGAACGGCAGATCCTCGTGCACCGAGCTGATGTTGATGATCTTGCCGGGGCGCCCCGCCGCGCGCAGGTGACGGACCATCGCCTGGCTCCCGAAGAACACCGCTTTGAGGTTTGTGTTCACGACCTGATCGTAGTCCTCCTCGGTCACCTCCCAGAACGGCGCCCGCTTCTCCAGCCCCGCGTTGTTGACCAGCACGTCCAGCCGGCCGAAGCGCGCGACGACGTCCTGGATCAGCTGCTGTACGCTCTGGACGGAGGCGACGTCGACGGCGAACAGATGACCTCGCCGTCCGGCGGCCTCGACCTCTGCTCGGGCTTCCTCGGCGCCCTCCTTGCTCTTGTGGTACGTGAGCGCCACGTCGGCGCCCTCGCGGGCGAAGCGAACAGCGATGCTGCGGCCGATGCCCCGGCTGCTACCGGTGACGAGCGCGATCTTGCCTTGCAATCTCATGGTGACCTCCTGTCTCCACGGGGTCGTGCCTCCGCGCCCCGCGATGGCGCGCGGAGCGTGACTCCCCACTTCCCGCGATCCGCTCGCGCCCTTCAGCTCGCTGCTCGTCTCGGGCGTGGGCCTCTCGCCGCCCCTGCCTTCTCTAGCATGTTCGTGTCGCGGGCCCCAGCAGCGGCTCAGCGGGCTCAGCGCGAGCGGGCGGGTCTCGCCCAGGCGCCGCCGGGCTCATCGGGGCAGGTCTCATCGGGGCAGGCGAGGAAGTGTGACAGGGCTTCACATACATCTATTGTATACCGAGAGCCATGCAGGACAGCCACCTCCCCGGGGCCGCCCGGCCCGGCGACGCGCCGTTCCTCGCCGGCGACGGTGAGATGCCGCCCGGGGCGCGAGTGCTGGAGCGAGATATGGGACGTCATCGGCCCGATGCTCGACGAGGTGCGCGCCACCGGGCAGGCGACATGGTCCGAAGACTTCCAGTTGATCCTCTCGCGCAATGGCTATCGAGAAGAGACGTACTTCACGTTCTCCTATGCGCCTGTCCTGATCGAGGACGGCGCCGTCGGAGGCATCTTCTGCGCTTGCGCCGAGACGACGGGGCGCGTCCTCGGCGAGCGCCGCCTCCGGGCGCTGCGCGCCCTCGGCGCCCAGTCCGCCGCGGCGGCGATGGTCTCGCCGGAGGAGACCCTCGCCCGCTCGGTGAGCACGCTCGCCGAGAGCTCCGCGGACGTGCCGTTCGCGCTTGTGTACATGATCGAGCCGGGCGGAGCGGCGGCCCGCCTCGCGGCCGCCTCGCGGCTCTCTCCCGGCGGCCGGTGGCCCGAGCCCTGCCGCGAGGCGGTCGTGCTGCCGCTCTCGCGGTCCGGGCAGGCCGCGCTCCAGGGCTTCCTCGTGGTCGGCGTCAGCCCGCGCCGCGCGCTCGACGCCGCCTACGGCGACTTCTTCGAGCTCGCGGCCGGCCACATCGCCACGACGATCTCGGGCGCCCGGGCCTACCAGGAAGAGCGCCTCCGCGCCGAGGAGCGGGCCGAGCTCGTCGCGCGCGAGCAGGCGGCGCTCGCCGAGGCCGAGCAGCTCGCCCACGCGCTCATCGCCGATTGCATCGAGCTCCACGCGCCGCCTCCCCAGACGCGCCTCGTCGTCCGCGTGGCGCTCGAGTCGGCGCCGTACGCCGGCGCGACCTTCCACGTCTTCTGGCCGAAGCGCCAGAAGAGGGCCTCGTGACCGGCGCGGCGGGGCGCCTCGCTCAGCCGTTGAGGAGCCGCTCGCCAGGCGCGGGCCTGCGCTGCTCGGAGACGCTCGCGTATGCGAACGTGTAGCTCGAGTCGAGCGCTTCGCGGCCCGCCACGACGAGATCGAGCCGGAACGTGTCTCCCTCGAACCGGGGGAGCACGAAGGAGAGCGTGGGTCCCTTCTCGTTGCGCCGCGGCGCGAGGTCGGGGAAGCGCCAGCTGACGAGCGTCACGGAGCGGCCCGCGCAGACGACGCGGGCCTCGACGGTGCCTGACGCGACGCCCTCCGGAGCGTCGTTGAGGACGAACAGATCGGCGCGGAACTCCTCCCCGCTCTTCCAGCCGAACTTCGGCGCCCGGGCGCTGGCGAGCGCGGGCCTGCACGCCGCCTTCACCGCGTGGTACGCGGGCTTCGGCCGGTGCGGCCAGCTGATGAGGTTGTTGTTCGCGGCCGACGGCCACGGCTCGTTGTAACACCAGTTCAGCGCCATCGCGCACACCGGCTTCTGCCGGCGCGCCTCCTCGAAGATGAACTTGTATCCTTCGCACTGGAGGAGCTGCCCTCTCTCCACGAGCTCCTCCAGCGTCCTCGCGGGGCCGAAGTAGTGCTCCAGGGTGGCCTGGCAAAGCCAGCTCCCGGGGTCCGTGCTCCAGGCGGCGAACGCGTGGTGCGCTTCCCATGCGGTGCCCTTCCGCGGCGGGAAGAGCTCGGCCTCGGGGATGAACGTCTTCAGGTACTCCACGTCCGACGGCCCCGGGCACCCGAACTCCGAGTAGGCCGTGTTGCTCGCCGTGGCGAAGATCTGGTGAGGCTCCCGGCCGTGCTCGTCGCGGAACCGGTAGTCCCCGTGCCCCATGCCGTCGATCGGCGCGGTCGGGATGAACGGCGTGTCGCGGTCGAGCTCGTAGGTCAGCTTGTTGAGGAGGCGCAGCGGGAGCGACTGGTCGGTCATGCCGGACCAGACGTTGAAGAGCTCGTTCCCCCCGCACCAGAGCGCGAGCGACGGGTGCTGCCGGACGCGCCGGATGGTGCTCTCTGCCTCCTGCTGCAGCACGCGCAGGTAGCCCGGCTCGCCCTCGTACAGGTTGCACGCGAGGTGAAACTCCGTCCAGACCATGAGGCCGAGCTGGTCGCAGAGCTCGTAGAACACTTCCTTGTTGATGATCGCGCCGCCCCAGGTGCGCAGCAGGTTGAAGTGGGCGTCGCGCGCCAGCTCGAGCAGCGGGCGGTACACGCCCTCATCGACGATCCCGGGGAAGATCTCTGGGCAGACCCAGTTCGACCCGCGTGCGAAGATCGTCCGGCCGTTCACCTCGAGCGTCACCGGCGGCCGGCTCCGGCTCTTCGGGAACCGCGTCGGCTCGTCCCAGGCGCCCTCGTGCATCACGAGCCGCACCCGGCGAAAGCCCACCTTGCGCGTGTGGACGACGGCGCCGCCGAGGCGCACCTCGAGCGTGTACAGCTCCGGCTCGCCCTCCCCGTTCGGCCACCAGAGCCGGACGCCCGGGAGCCGCGCCTCGGGCCGCTCGCTCGACACCACCTCGTTCCCCTCCGGGTCGAGGAGCCGATACGAGGCGCAGGCCGCGCCCGCGCCGGTCTCGCTCGTCTCGATCCGCACGTCGAGATCGGCCGTGGTGAGGTCGTCCGACAGGCGGTAACGGAAATCCACCGAGCGGAAGTGGCGCGCCGGGCGCACCTGAAGGCCTGTCTCCTGCCAGATCCCGCACGGGATCAGCCGCGGGTGCCAGTCCCAGCCGTAGCTCACGGGCGGCTTGTTCGAGAGGCGCGCCTGCGTCCGGTCCTCCGGAGACGGCGTGGCCTTGGGCGCGGGGAAGATCACGATGGAGAGCTCATCCCCCGTCTTTGCGCGACCGGTGAGATCGATCTCGAACGGCGTGAACATGCCCTCCTGGTCGTGGCAGAGCTCGCCGTTGAGGACCACCTGAAAGCGGTAGTCGACGCCGCCGCAAAAGAAAACCACGCGCTCGCCCGCCCCGGCCCGCGGCATCTCGAGCCGCGCGCGATAGACCCAGTACACGTCCTCGGCGAAGCGAAGCTGCCGGAAGTTGTCCCCGACGGTGTAGTCGGGGAGCCCCTTGGCCCTGGCCCAGTCGAGCTGCACCGCGCCAGGGACCTTCGCGGGGACGAGCTCCGCGGGAGGGACGGAGGGATCCCTGGTGAACCCGACCTCCCACGTCAGCGGGGCGAGCGGGTACGAGGCGGCGACGTGCTCCGAAGCGAAGCGTGAGGTGCTGGGCATGGGAATGGCCCCGTTCATAGCGCTCCGCCGCGCCGTCCGGAAGATGAAGATCGGCGAGCGGCAAACGGTAAACCGCACACTGCACGCCGCACAGGGGGCGCCGCGCGCGGTCACGCGGGGACATCGCGTCAGCGTGGTCGCGCGCCTCGCGCCGGCGCCGGCCCAGACTCAGTGTTTGCCGACGCGGCGGTAGAGCATGCGTGTCACCTCGGGCTCGGGAGGAGGAGCTACCGCGCCGTGACGGCCCTCCGCAGGCGCCGCAACGCGAGGAGGGCGAGCGGCGAGAGGGCGAGCAGCCGCCACGGCGACCCGCCTTGGGGGTCGACGGCGCAGCCGCCGCCGTTCGTGCCGCCCTCGTCGGGCGCGCCGCCGCCCGAGGCCCCGGAGGACCCCACACCGGCGCTGACGGCGCTGACGGCGCTGCCGGGGGTCCCGCCACCGTTCCCGCCGCTGCACGTGCCGTTCGGGCAGCCCTCGCCGGGCGCGCAGAGGCCGGGATCCTCGTCGGTCTCGCCGTCGCAGTCGTCGTCGACCCCGTTGCACACCTCGGGGCTCGGTTCTCCGGGCGTGCACGACCCAGGGGTGCATGCGATCGCCTCGCGCGCGCACATCCCGACGCCGCACACCTCGCGCACGCCCTCGTCCACCCGCCCATCGCAGTCGTCGTCGTACAGATTGCATGTCTCGACCGCGTCCGGGTGGACGTCAGGGGACTTGTCGTTGCAATCGTTCGCGCTCGGCGCGTAGCCGGCGGGAGGGCACTTCGCCTCGACGGTCGCGCCGAAGAGCGACCCGTATCCGTCGCCGTCGGCGTCTTCGTACTGGGTGGTCACCACCAGGTCCTCGTCGATCTCGCCGTCGCAGTCGTCGTCGAGCCCGTTGCAGACCTCCACCTGATCGGGGTGGACGTCGACCCTGTAGTCGTCGCAATCCCCGCCGCGGGGGGCGTGCTCGGCGGGCTGGACGCAATCGACCCTGGGCACGCCGGAGTCGCCGTATCCGTCTCCGTCGCGGTCGAGGTAATACGTCACTCCCTCGCATCCGTACGCGAACGCGGCGCTGGTGGCCGACGCGCCGTCTCCGCGAGAGCCGTTGTCGCCGTTGGCCGAGACGGCCCACACCTCGACGACGACGCCGCCCGGCGCTCCCGGCGCGATCCACTGCGCGTCGAAGCGAACGACCCCGCCGCTCGCCCGCTTCGGCGCGTCGTGGACGAGCTGCCGCTCGTCGATGAGGCGGGTGCCTTGACCGGCGATGGGGGAGAGCCGACCCGTCCCGGTGCGGAGATAGATGCCGCCCGAGTTGGCGGCCTGGATCTGCACCTGCAGAGTCACTGCCTCGCCGGCCGCCGGGTTCTTCGGGCTATGGTCGATGGTGATACCGGGCGTCGCGCCGCCGCTGTGGCAGCCGTTGCACCCCTCCACCGCCGTCCCGTTGCGGCGCGCATGGGCCTGCGACGCGACCAGCGTGGCCAAGAGGGCCACGCTCACCGAGAGGGCCGGTGAAGAAAGCGATGTACTTCGCATGCGTCTCGCCGCGCAGGTCGGGCTCGCGAGCTCCGCGCGCTCCGCTGCGAAGCTCAGGGATAGCCGCCCTCGCTGGGCACGACAAGCGCGTATGCGCAGAGCGAAACATTGTGCTGTGACCATCGACCATCGACCATCCAGCGCTGTTCTCGTTTCGGCGCCAGCGGGGCAGCGGGTGTCGCGGAGCGCGTCGCCGTTCGGCGCGACGCGTCAGCGCGTTACGCGAGCCGGGCGTGCTGCGGCCGCGTCACGTCGCAGACGACACCGTGGTACTTGAGCAGGCCCTCATCGAGGGTCACGACGGTCGCGTCGGTGCGGTGGGCGGCCCACAGATACACGAGGTCGGTGGCGTTGGCGAAGGGCCTGCGGCCGCGCATGCGCTTCGTCAGCAGGGCGAGGAACTCGGTGACGGCGCCCTCGTCCGCGGGCGCGACCAGCTCGACCTCGAGGCCTCTCAGCGCGCTCGCGGCCGCGGGCGCGCCACGGCGCGAGGCCGCGAGCCGTTGCTCGGCCACGTACACCTCCAGCCACAGCTCGGGCGGCGCGAGCACGCGCGCCGCGCCCGCGGCCACGGCCGCGCGGGCGCGCTCGAGAAAGGCGAGCGCGTCCGCGTGCCCGGCCTCGGCGGGCTTCATCGAGGCGATGGCGACGGAGCTGTCGAGCACGATCCGCATGATGGATGGCACACGCTGGCACGGCGAGGGGCCCCTGTCGGCCGGAAACACGTGTGTTTCTACGGTACATGCCTTGCTTATCACCGCTCATGCGAACCTTCCTCCTCCGCATTCTCGTCGCGTCCCAGTGGGGCGCGAGCCTCGCTCTGGCCTCCGGCTGCGGCCCGCAAGTCGAGACCGGCGGGGGCTCGACCCCGCCTGAAGGCGCATCGTCGCAGTCCGGCGGGGGCTCGACCTCGTCGGGAGGCGCATCGTCGCAGTCCGGGGGCGGCGGCGAGCCCGGCCCTCCCGACGCCTCGGCGCCGCTCGATCCCTACCCGGATCCGACCTGCGTCGGGCCGGAGCACGACGGCGGCTATTACGGCCGGTGCTGTTACGAGGTGCACTGCGCGGCGCCGGTCGACGGCGCCTGCCCCGCGGCCTCCGAGGCTGCGCCGCACCTCGACGACCTCCCGCCCGGCTCGGGAACCTGCATGTGCGACGGCGGCGGCGAGGGCGGGGCCGAGGCGATCCAGGGCCCCTACGCGAACCGCACGGCGTCGGCTCCCGCGAGCTGCTGCTATCTCGTCGGAGCCATCAGCTGTGAGGGGCGCCCTCTCCTGGTCCGCGGCGAGCCTCGCGTCGCGCCGCTCGCGCGCGCTCCGAGCGCCTGGTCGCACACCGCCTTGCGGCGCTTCGAGCGCGAGCTCGCCGACACCGATCTGAGCGAGCTCACGCCGGACGAGCGCCGCGAGCTCGGTAGGCGCTGGGCCGAGCGCGGCCAGAACGAGCACGCCTCGGTCGCCTCCTTCGGCCGCTTCGCGTTCGGGCTGATGGCGCACGGCGCGCCTCCCCAGCTGCTCGAGGCGGCGCACCGCGCCGCGGTCGACGAGGTGCGGCACGCGCGCCTCGCGCTGGCGATCGCCTCGGCCTACGCAGGAGCGCCGGTGGGCGTGGGCCCGCTGCCCCTGCACGGCGTGCTCGACGACATCGGCTCGCTCGAGGCCCTCACGCTTGCCACCGTCGTGGAGGGCTGCGTCGGAGAGACCCTCTCGGCCATCGAGGCGGAGGTCGCGGCCCAGGCGGCGCAGCCGCCGGCGGTGCGCATGGCGCTCCAGGCGATCGCGCGCGACGAGGCGCGCCACGCGGAGCTCGCCTGGGCGTTCGTCCGCTGGGCCCTCGCCACGGGCGGCGCGGGCCTTCGTGCGCGCGTCGCCGTGGCCTTCGCGCGCGCGCTCGACCAGGTGGCCTCCGAGGCGCCCGGCAGCGCCGGCCGCGATCTCCCGCTGTCCCACGGCTTCCTGCCCGCCGACGAGCTCCACCGGATGCGACAGCAGGCCATCGCCGACGTGCTCCGCCCGGCCGCCGCCGCGCTCGTTGCCTCGCACTTTCCGTCAGCAGATCGAGAGCTTGGCGGCGCTTGCGGGAATGTCATCCTGAGCGCTGGCACGACGTACCTGACGACGTGAAGCTCGCGTCGAGGAGCGCCCCTTCGCCTGGGCTGTTCGGCGCGGGCGGCTCGCGCCCTGTCGTTGTCTCGCGCCGCTCCCGCCAGAGCAGGAACATGCCGAGCGCGTACATCACGAGCAGCACATACAGGTTCACCGAGAGAGCGATCCGCGGCAAAGACCCCTTGAAGCGGTCATAGATGTACGGAAAATCGATGGTGGCGAGCGAGAACAGGACCACGAGCGCGCCCATCTCGATCCGGCGCTCCTGCTCCGCCGCGCGGTCCAGCGCGTAGAGCGCGGCCGGGAAGAGGTAGAGCACGTGGTGTACGTAGGTGAACGGGCTCGCCACGATCATCGTGACGAGCAGCGGCAGGAGCAGCCGCAGCGAGCGCGACGGGGAGGGGGAGCGGCCGCCCAGCGCGAGCGCGCCGCCGAGGAGGAGCAGGATGGTGATCACCGACGCGGTCCTGATGGCGGCCGCGTCCTCGCCGAAGAGCCGCGCGTAGAAGCCGGCGACCGAGAAATTCGGCGCCGACCCCGCGTCGAAGAGGCCCGGGATCTTGGCCCCGTGGGACATGCGCGGCAGCCGCCGCAGGAACTCGAGCCACGCCGGCGCGGCGCCGAACGGCAAGCTGATCAGGACGAGGGCGGCGAGCCCGGCGGCCAGGCCGGCGAGCGCGCGGAAGCGCCGCTGGATGATCCAGGGGAGCGCGAGCAGGATCGGCGTGACCTTGATCCCCGCGGCGACCGCGAGGGCGAGCCCCGCGGCGGTGTCCTTGCGCGCGACCGAGAGCGCGAGCGCGGCGCAGATGAACGCGAGGACGAGCGGGTTCACCTGCCCCATCCCGAGGCTGTTGCGCAGGTTGAGCCCCCACGTGAGGAAGGCGATGAGCGCGATGAGGACGGTGGGGACCGCGATGCGGCGGGCCGCGCCGAGGGGGTCCTGCGTCGCGCGGCGGACGGCGACCACGGCGAACGTCGCGGCGAGGCCGTAGCTGACCACGGCGATGCTCGACCAGACCTGCTGTGCGATGTTCGGGCGCAGGCGGGTGAGCCACGAGAAGGTGTGCGCGAAGAACGGCGGATACAGGTAGGGGTACACCGGGACGTGCGGCAGCCGCATCTCCTTCGCGATCGACCCGAGGACCTTGACGTCGTACACGTCGAGGTCCCGGCGGGCCGCGACGGCGGCCGCGTAGAACGACTTGAAATCCATCGCGACCGACTGCTTGAGAACGATATCGAGGACACAGAGCCAGGCGGCAGCCGTGGAGAACGCGAATATCGCGATATAACACGAGAATTCGCCCGAGATGCGCTTCTTGACGGCGGCTGCGAATGCTGTCACGGTGCTTACCTTTTTGCCGTGTCGGTCCAGGAAGTCAAGTATCCTGGCCGGGGACCGGCTCCGCCGATGCCGCGGATCACGCCGGCACGCTTGCGCTGCTCCGTGCGGCCTGCCTCTCTCGCTCGAGCTCGTAGAAGAGCGGCCCGTCGTACATGCGGCGCACCTGCTCGCGCGTCAGCTTCCCCCCTTTGCCAGCGAGCGCGTAGAGCACCGACCAGTCGCCTGCTGACGCCAGGAACCCGAGCAGATCGAACAGGTCGCGATCTCCCAGCGCGCGCGCCACGAGCCAGCGTGGTGTAGGCAATACTGCGCAGCCGAGTGAACTCGTTGGATCTATTGGTTTCTTGTAGGCGGATCAGTGGATCCGTACTTTTTGTACGTTCTTGTCAAATGCCGGTCGTTGGCGGAAAATTCTTAACAGGTCGAAATGGCTTTGCGCGGGTTATCCTCTCGGCGTCGACGTGGTGTCGGCGCTCGAACCGCAGCCCGTCCGCCTCAGTGACCTCGTGCAGCAGCGTGTCTCCGCACCAGCGAAAGCGCGTGCGCCTGAGCCTCTATGTCTCTTGATTGCCGCGCGAGACGGGAATCAAGGAACGTTTTCATGCCATGACACGGTGTGGAGCGACGTAGGGAGGTTGTTGATTATGCACCAACGATTCAATTCCATCGCGCTGGCGATCGGCGCGGCGGCCCTCGGGCCGCTCGCAGGCTGCGTAGCCGCCGATGGGACCGACGAGGAAGCGATGCCGGCCCTCTTCGACGAGCAGGCCGATGAGCCCGTCGCCGAGGCCGCGCAGCCCATCACCGTATCCGGAATGGGCCATTACTGCAGCGTGACCTGGCCCAACGGGGGCTGGGTGTTCCTGTGGGATTCGGGCGCCAACAGCGATCCGTGCGCCACGGCCACCGGGCAATATGGTCCCGGCGGCACGATCCGCCGCGCCGGCGTCTACTCCGTTTCCGGAGTCAACAACGTCGTCGCCCGCTGCGACGGCGGCGTCACGATCTGGGTCAGCACCGGCGGCTGGCCGCTCCAGCTTGCCTACGACGAACGGCCACGACTGGACCATGCCGGCAGGCAGAGACATCATCGCCGTGGCTGACGGCGTCGTGCGCAAGTCGCGGTGGCTCACTACCAATTGTACCAACTCCAATTCGCCGACCCAGGGCGAGGTCTACATCGATCATGAGGTGACGCGCTCCCCGTCGACGTACACCGAGAAGTTCACGTCCGCCTACTTCCATCTCAATGTGCTCTCGGTCGCGGACGGAGCTACGGTGACCACGGGGCAGAAGATCGGCGAGGTCGGGTGGGTGGGGTGCTCGTCGGAGTCGCACCTGCACTTCGCCGTCATCCGCATGAACAACACGGCGACCGACCGCACCGAGACGCTCACCATCGACGCCGCCGGCAACGACGGCTGGCGCAACGTGATCGAGCCCTACGGCTTCGATCCGCCGGCGGGCTTCGATCCGTGGGGCTGGAGGGCGTACAGCATCGACGCCGGCGCGCTGAGCATCGATCTCTGGAACACCGGACAGGCGCCGACGACGGGGACCTGGTAGTCGGGCCGCGGCGTCCGGCGACGCTGTCGAGCTTGGCGCGCCAGGCGCCGGACGCCCAGCACGACGATAGGAGCGGCGCGAGGGCCGCGGGGGCGCGGGCGAGAGCCGTCGAGCTCACCGCCGTCCACGCGGCTCCTCGGCCCTGCCAGCCACGGCCGCCCGAACCTGAGGAGCAGTCCGAGCCACCTCTTCGCCAGGTAGAGGCCGTTGATCAGCACGTAGATCCAGAAGAACACGTCGAGCCGGCCCGCACGCGCGAGCGCGCAGATGTGGCTCGGATAGTGGTTCACGATTGAAATCGATCGCGACCGACGGCTTGAGGACGATGTCGAGGGCGCAAGGCAAGGCGGCAGCCGTGGAGAACGCGAAGGTCGCGAGATAACACGGGATTTTGCCCGAGATGCGCTTCTCGGCGGCGGCTGCGAGCGCTGTCACGTGCGCTCACGTTCTGTTGTGTCGATCCAGGACGTCAAGTGTCCTGGTCGGGGTGAAGGCTCCGCCGATTCCGTGGATCACGCCGCGGCGCTCTTGCTGCTTCGGGCGGCCCGCCCCTCTCGCTCGAGCTCGTAGAAGAGCGTCCCGTCGTACATCCGGCGCAGCTGCTCGCGCGTCAGCTTCCCCCCTTTGCCGGCGAGCGCGTAGAGCACCGACCACTCGCCTGCTGACGCCAGGAACCCGAGCACATCGCCCAGGTCGCGATCTCCCAGCGCGCGCGCCACGAGCTCGCGGGCGTTCAGGGCGCCGTCGCGGTCCTTGTCCCAGCGCGCGAACAGCTCGTCGAACTTCTGCGGGTCGAACCTGCCGTCCTTGTCGTAGACGTCTGTGTCGCTCGCGTGCTTCGCTCGGTGGATGTTCTCGAGGGTGATCGAGAGCGTGGGAACGAACGATCGGGACGTCGCGGGCCCGAGCGCCCCGTTGATGGCGAGCGCGAACCACGCGGAGATCACCCGCCCGATCCCGAGCGCGCGCAGCCCCTCGTAGGTCTCGCGGAGCGTGATGACCCCATCATGGTTCCTGTCGAAGAAGGCCGAGTGCAACTCGAGCGCCGTCCTGTCGCCGAGCGCCGCCGGCTGCGTGCCGTACACGTCCCGGGTCGCCGACGCCGACACGAACCGCTCCGGCCCCCGCCCCTCGCCGTGGGGCGGCGGGCTCGCGTCCGCCGAGGGCGACCCCGATAGCTGCGTTGGTTCGAAGGTCCTCAGCCTGCCGTTTCGCTCGTCCATGGTGCTCCTCTCCCGCGTTTGCGCGACCTGGCCGCGTCCATCCTGGCCCGGGTGCGAAAGCACGACGCGGGCCGACGCGGTGCGGAACGGGGCGGCGCGGCGCAATCTGCTGCGCCCGCGTGGCCGGATCGCCGACGTGTGAGACAAATTGCCTCGCTGGGTGGCCGACGATCACAGAGTGACCGCGGGGGCGCTGCTGAGCCGGCGCGTCTGCGACGGCTTGGAGCACGGAGCGCGGTCCGGCCCTGGGCACGATCTTGCTTGGTGCGTCGCGACGAGGTGGAACGACATGGCTACACTCTCGACGTCTGCATGGGTATTACATGAGCTCGGTCTCGCCGCGGGGTTCGGCGGCCCTCTCTTCGGCCGGCTGGCGTTGCACCAGGCGGTCAAGGATATCCATTCCGAGGCGGAGCGCGGCAAGGTGCTCGCCGACGCCTGGCAGCGATACAACCTCGTCAACGCGATCTCGCTCGGCACCGCCGCGGCCACCTGGTTTATCGGGCGGACGATGATCTCGGGGCGGTCGATCGACGAGGAGACCCGCAATCTTGTGCGCTTGAAGGACGTCCTGCTCGGCGCGACGCTCGCGACGAGCCTCGTCAACATGGTGAGCGGACGTCAGATGAGCGAGCAGGCGCCCGGCCACGCCGTGCCGGTCCGGGACGGCGACACGCCGTCGCCGCGCACGCCCGCGAAGGCCGCGGGGCTGCAGCAGCTCCTCAATGTCATGGGGCCGCTCAACATCGCCCTCACGGCGGGGGTGATCGGCGTGACCACGATCCTCGCCATGAAGTCCGGCCGCTCGGCGAAGTGGAGCTTCATCTCCCGGCTCCTGCCCTGAGCCGCGCCCTCTCCGGGGAGGGCGCCGCGGCCCCCGGCGCTGCCGCGGCGGCGGGGACACTCCCCCCGAGCCCGCGCGGGCCGCGCGCCGCGTCGCGCTCATGGTACGATGGCCCGATGAAGGTGATGACCAGCATCGCGCTCGTCGGGCTCGCCCTCGCCGCCCTGAGCTGCAGCGACGGCCACGGCGAGGAGGGGTGCCCTGAGCTCTGCGAGCGGGCGGTGGAGTGCCCGGGCGCGCCCATGACCGAGGACGCCTGTCTGGACGCCTGCGGCGCCGAGACGGAGGCGGCCGAGGAGGCCGCCTGCGAGGACGCGTGGGAGTCCTACCTCGAGTGCCGCAACCACGCCGACGACAACTGCATTCCGGAGAATTACAACGAAGAGTGCAGCATCCAGCTGGAGTCGTTGAACAGCTGCCTGGCTCGCCGCTGAGGGGAGCCTCCCGCGAGCTGGAGGGCCCGGTGAGCACCGGCTACCCAGCCGCGGCTACTGGAAGTGGTGGACCGCATGCCCGCTCGGGACCTCGTCCGGGATGAGCGCCTCGAGGCGCTTCGGGGTCGCGCGCGGGTCGAGCAGCGCCTCCCCGACGAAGGCGCAGAGCCAGCCGATCTCCTCCTCGGTGAGCTCGATCGGCTCCTGCAGCAGCGGGTCGACGGCGGCGAGGACCGGGGCGAGCGGGCCCATGTCGCCCCGCAGGTCCGGAGCGAGGTGAGCATTCGTGTACTCGGTGGCCGACTCGTAGACGTCGAGGTGGTGGCGGATGGCGCCCTCGAGCGACGTGAACGAGCCGTTGTGGAAGAACGTGGGCTGAAGGGCGACGTTGCGCAGCGGCGACGTCCTGAACTTGTACCGATCGGCCGGGTCGCCCGTGACCTGCTCCAGGCCGAAGTCCTCATCGGCGTTCGGGCCGTCGAAGATCACGTTCGAGAGCGCCGGGTCGTCGGTCGGCGCGATCTGCGGCACGCCGATGGCGTGCTGCTGGAAGTCGCTGAACATCTCGTTCGACGGCCCTGACACGGCGTGGCAGCGGACGCACCCTGCCTCGCCGAAGAAGAGCAGCGCGCCGCGCTTCTGCTCCAGCGTCATCGCCTTCCGGCGGCCGCGGGCGAACCTGTCGATGGGTGCGTCGGCGAACGTGAGCGACAGCTCGAACTCGGCGATGGCGGCCGCGATCATCTCGTAGGTGATGGGCTCTCCTCGCTTCACCGCGTTGAACTGCTTGCCGAACCGGCGGCGGTAGGCCTTCACCTCGTTCACGCGCGCCGCGACCTCCTCGCGCACGACATCGTGCGACGTCGGCGCCTGGTACCCGGTCATCTCGGTGATCTCGGTCGGCGGGATGAACGCCTGCGCCGTGAGCAGGTGCGACAAGGACGAGAGCGACATCCCCTCCGGCGAGGTGAACGAGAACCCCTCGCTGTTGTCGAAGGGGTCGCCGGACACGGCGAAGAACCGCGAGTTCCACATCAGGGTGGGATAGAAGGCCGTGTTGATGACCGACGGCGCGCGGCGCTGGTTGCGGGGCCCCGCGCGGCCCGGCCCGACGACGCCGTTGCTCTCGATGCCGATCGAGATCGACTGCGTGTCGGCGAAGCCCGCTGTCGGCGAGTGGCACCCTGAGCACGAGTTGTCCTCGTTCAGGCCGAGGATGCTGTCGTAGAACAGCTCACGCCCGAGCCTCGCCAGCTTCTTGTCGAGCTTCCGCCCGAGCCGCGACTCCAGCGTCGACTCGATCTCTCCGGTGAAGCCGTGTCGGGCGAGCGTCTCCGCGAGCTGCTCATCGACGGGAGAGCCCTTGGCGCGCGCCGGGCGCGCGAGGAGGAGCGTGACGACGAGACATGCCGCCAGGGCGGCGAGCGCCCGCCGGATCCATCGCAGGGTCATGGTGCCTCCAGCTCCCCTGGCGGGGGAGGCGCACATCGCTGTGCGTCGGTGAGATCAACCAGTCCTGCCCAGGGCCTGACCGAGCGGCGGTGAATCCGATGATGGGAATCTAATGTTGCGAGTCGGTGGACGGCAAGAACAATCTTCCGTGATTCAACAGGCTTACTGCGTGTCCGAGGGTCTGGTCACCGCGCTATCTGCGGTTGTCGTGCCTACATTCGGCGGCGACGCTGCGGCGCGGCGCGGCCTGGCGTCGTTGTAGGTGCGTGGCCGGCGCTCCGCGTCGGTGCGGCGGCCTGGCGCAGCGCGCCTCCGAGGTCGCCTGAGACTCATGCTTTGTGGGGAGCGATGGGCCGTCGTATGCTTGACGCTATGGGCCGGACAGCAACTCTGGCGGATCCGACGGCGCTCGTGGGGGGCGCGCTCACCGGCGGATATCGGATCGTCCGCGTCCTCTCCGCGCAGGGGTTCGGTGTCGTGTTCGAGGCCCGGAGCTCCTCTGGCCGCCGCGTCGCGCTGAAGGTCCTGCGGCCCGAGGTCGTCACCGAGGACACGCTGTCGCGGCTCAGCCGCGAGGCGAGCGTCACGGCGAAGCTCGACAACGCCCACGTCGTCCCGATCGCCGACGCCGGGCACGACCTCGAGCGAGATCTCGCCTACCTCGTGATGCCGCTGCTCGACGGCACCGACGTCGCCGCCCTCCTCGCCGAGACGGGGCCGCTCGCGCCCGAGGTCGCGGTGCGGATCGCGCTCCAGGCCGCCGCGGGGCTCTCGGCGGTCCACGCCGCGGGCCTCGTCTACCGCGACGTTCGCCCGCCGCGCCTCTTCCTGGAGCACCTCCCGAGCGGCGAGATCCTTGTCCGCGTCTTCGGCTTCGGGCTCTCGAAGGGCTACGACACGGCCACCTCCGACCCGGGCAAGGCGAGGAGCTCCGGTCGCCCGCGCGACGAATCGGGGCCGCGGGATCGCGCCGCGGACGTCCGGGGCGACGTCTTCGGCCTGGCGGCGACGCTCTACGAGATGCTCTGCGGCGTCTCGCCGTGGGCCGAGCTCGACGTCACGCCGGACACCGCCGACTTCGGCCCGGCGGACTCGGGGGCGGACGCGCCGCCGCCGACGCTCGCGCAGCTCCCGTCGATCCAGGACCGCGCCCCGTGGATCGAGGCGCGCCTCGCGACCGCGCTCTCGCTCGCGCTGCACAGCGACGTGGACCGGCGCTACCCGTCGATCGAGGCGTTCGCCGAGGCGCTGCGCGCTGCCTCCGGCGGCGAGGAGGGGATCACGATCGACATGCTGAGGCCGCTCGATCCCGAGCTGCGCGACGCGATCGCCGAGCGCGCCGGCGCCGAGACCGATCCGCTCGTCGGCCGCCAGCTCGGCGGCCGGTACGCGGTGCGCCGCCTGATCGGGCGCGGCGGGATGGGCGCCGTCTACGAGGCGGAGTCGCCCGAGGGGCGGCGGGTCGCGGCCAAGGTCATCTTCAAGAGCGCCGTCGGGCAGGACGACCACGCCGTGCGCCGCTTCATCCGCGAGGCGCGGGCGGTGACCGCGAACCAGAGCCCGCACGTGGTCAAGACGTTCGAGCTCGGGACGGATCTCACGCTCGCCACCCCGTTCATCATCATGGAGCTCTTGCACGGGGTCGACCTCGCCAAGCTCCTCAGGATGCGCGGGCCGCTCGAGCCGGCGCCGGTCGTGCGCGTGTTCATCCAGGCGGCGCGCGGGCTCGCGGCGGCGCACGCCGCGGGGGTCGTGCACCGGGACATCAAGCCGGCGAACCTCTTCCTGCACGCGCCGTTCGACGGCGCGACCTACCGGGCGCCGAGCTCGATCGCGCCGCCGCCGTCCACCCAGCGCGCCCCGCTCTCGGCGGCGTCGCCGCCGTCCACCCAGCGCGCCCCGCTCTCGGCGGCGTCGCCGCCGTCCGGCCAGCGTCGGTCCGGCTCGATCCGCCCGCCGTCCTCCACCCGCCGCTCGTCCGGCTCGATCCGCCCGCCGTCCTCGAGCGATCGCCGTCTCGTGGTCAAGGTCTGCGATTTCGGCATCGCGAAGCGCACCGGCGACGGCGTCTCGCACGAGCTCACGCGCGCCGGCGGCGTGCTCGGGTCGCCGATCTACATGTCGCCCGAGCAAGCGAAGATGGCGAGGGACGTCGATCGCCGCTCCGACATCTGGAGCCTCTGCGTCTCGCTCTACCAGGCGCTCTGCGGGAGCTGCCCCTGGGATCCGAACGCCTCGCTCGCCGAGCTCCTGCTCTCGATCTGCACCGAGCGCGTGCCGCCGCTGGCCGCGGCCGCGCCGTGGCTCGATCCGGCCCTCGCCGCCGTCGTGCACCGCGGCCTCCTGCGCGATCCCGGGGAGCGCTGGCAGAGCATGGAGGAGCTGATCGTCGCGCTCGAGCTGCACGCGGAGGGCACCGACATCGTCACGCTGGACCAGCTGCGTGGCATCGACGCGGAGCGGCGCGCCGGCGCGACCCCGGTGGCCGCGCTGCGCCGCGAGTCGAGGCTCGCCCGCTCCGTCGAGGGGGAGGAGCGCTCGATCGGCGGCAGCTCCTTCACGGCGGCGCAGGCGCCCGCGGGCGCCGCGCGGAGGCGCTTCGTCGGGGCGGCGGTCACGGCGGTCGCCCTCGCCGCGATCGGCGGCGGCTTCGCCCTGCGCGCCTCGACGGGGGGCGAGGGGCGCGCGCCGGTCGCCGCGCAGGGCGAGCCCGCCGCGCCCGCGCCCGCGCCCGCGCCTGCGCCCGCGCCGACACCTGCGTCGTTCACCGCGGCCGTGACGCTCCCGAAGGAGGCGACGGTGCGGGTCAACGGCGCGGCGCGCCCGGTGAGCGATGGCCGGCTCGACCTGACCGGCAAGGCCGGCGACACGTTCGAGCTCGAGGTGAGCCGCGACGGCGCGACCACGAGGGAGACGGTGTTCATGCTGAGCGACGGCCGGCTCCGCCCCGATCGCATCGAGCTCCAGCCGCTCGCGCCGGCCTCTGCCTCGGCCTCGGTCCCTGAGGCGGCCCCGCGCCGCGACCGGACGCGCCGCGCGCCACGCAACGCCTCCCCGCCGGTCGGTGTCGCCTCGTCCTCCACGGGGGCGCCCGTGGCCCCGCCGGCCCCGACCGCGGTGATGCCGGTCGACCGGTGGTGATCCGGACGCCCGCCCCTCGCGCCACGCGGCGCTCCTTCGCGGTGTGCGCGCTCGCCGCGGCGCTCGCGGCGCCTGCGTCTCCGGCCCTCGCGCAGCCCGAGCCGGCAACGCCCTCCGCGCCGCCCGCGCCTTCCGCGCCTTCCGCGCCGCCTGAGCCCTCCGTGTCTGACGACGAGACGCTCGCCCGGGCCAAGGCGCTCTTTCAGGAGGGCAACGAGCTGCGCAAGATCGGCGACTGCCAGCGTGCGCTCGAGCTCTATGTGAGATCGCGCCAGCTTGTCGCGTCGGTGCCCAACACCCTCAACGCCGCGTTCTGCCTCGATCAGCTCGGGCGTTACGACGAGGCGCTCGAGCTCTACGAGGCGTTGCTCACGGAGCTCCGCGCGGAGCTCGGCGAGCCGGAGCGCAAGGGCGTCGCGTCCACGATCGCCGGGCTGCGGGGGCGGATCGGCAGCGTCCTCGTCTCGTCGAATGTCGATGGCCTGGTGCTCATCGACGGGAGGTCGCGCGGCCAGCTCCCCGTCTCCGGCCCGATCCGGCTGCTCCCCGGCGGCCACACCCTCCGCGTCGTCAAGGATGGCTGGCGCACGTTCGAGACGATCCTGACCGTCCGGGTCGCCGAGACCACCTCGGTGGACGCGAGGCTCGATCCGCTCGCCGACACGGGCCGGCTGAAGGTCGAGGACGAGCGGCTCGTCGGCGCGGATCTCATCATCGACGGCGCGCTGATCGGGCAGCTGCCGTGGGAGGGAGCGCTCGCGCCCGGCCCGCATTTCTATTCGGTGCGCCGGGGCAACCTCGGCTCCGCGCCGCGCGAGGCGAACGTCGTCGCGGGGCAGCTCGCCGTCGCCACGGTCGAGGCGGGTCCGCTCGGCGACGAGGTCCACGTCGTCGTCCAGCCGCTGAGCGCGGATCTGGCCATCAACGGCGTCCCGGTCGGCAAGGGGCAGTGGCGGGGGGCGCTGCCGCTCGGGCGCCACACCTTCGAGGCGCACGAGCCGGGCTATTTCGCGCGCACGCTCCGCACGACCGTCGACCGGACGACCAGGGGCGATATCGTCCTGCCGCTCGCCATCGACGAGGGCCACCCGCGCTGGGGGCGGAGGGTCGGTGTCTTCCGGCTGGAGACGGTCGGCGGCTATGCCTTCGCCCCGTCGCTCGAGAGCGACGCCGAGCTGAGCTGCGGCAGCTACCGCTGCTCCAACGTCTCGCGCCCTTCCGGCGTCCTCGCCGGCCTGCGCGGCAGCTACGAGTTCCCGACCGGCGCCGCCATCGAGCTCACGGCCGGATACCTGAGCCTCCACACGACGCTCGCGCGCTCGCTCGACGCGACGTACGCCGCGCCGGACGGGAGCATGGACCGGCTCCCCATCCGGTACACCTTCCAGGACGACATCGAGCTGGCCGGCGTGACCGTGATGGTCGGCGGCAGTTACCATTACGGGCTGTCTTCCTGGTTCGACGTCGGCGGAGCGCTCGGGCTCGGCGTGGTGCTGGCCGAGATGAGCGACGAGGTGACCGGCACGGCGTCCGACGCGCGGAGGACCGTCCGCGTGGCCGTGTACAACGCGGGCAGAGCCGTCCGCTCCGCCGCCCCGTTCGCGATGCCGGAGCTCCGGCTCCGGCTGAAGCTCGGGCGGCTCACCGCCAGCGCGGGCCTCGGTGTCGGCTTCTTCCTCGTCGACGGCCCGCCCCTCGAGACGGGCAACACTTACGTGGTCGACGCCGAATGTAACGAGACGGACCCGACGGTCGACTGCGCGCCGGGCAAGAAGGTCGTGTTCGAGGAGCTGGCCCACGGCACGTTCACGATGTTCTTTCCGAACATCGCCGCGGGATACCGCTTCTGAGCGCCGCCGCGCGCGGCGCTCAGCGGCTCGCCTGGTCCCGCGCGAGGCGCGCCTGCTCGCGCACGAGGTCGAAGAGGCGCGACGCGTCGAGCAGCGAGGCCGTGAGCCGGCCGAACTGGATCACATCGCCCACCGCGACCTCCTGCGGCTCGTTCTCGGAGAGCAGCGCGCCGTTCACGCGGGTACCGTTCTGTGAGCCGTTGTCGATGAGCACGAGCTGCCCCTGCGCATCCAGCCGCCGGAAGTGCGCGTGCAGCTTCGACACCGACGGGTGGCGCAGCACCACGTCGCAATTGCGCGTGCGGCCCACCGAGATCTGATCGGGATAGGGATTGCCCTTCGCCTTGACGACCTCGAACACCTCGCTGCTCGGACCGGGCGGAAGCGGCGGCTTCCGGTGCGCCGCCGGCGAGGCGGCGACGGTCCGGAAGGCAAATGGCTGGCTGTCCGGACCCGCCTCGGACACCACGAGGAGCAGGCTCGTCACCCTGCGGACGAAGCGGTCCCGAGGCATCACACGCGCAAGCTCGATGATGTCCCCTGATTCTTCCACGATCTGCCGAGTATAAGCCGAACCCGAGGAACGGAATGTTGGTGGCCCCACTTTGCTGCCGCGAATCACCCACATCTCCGCAGCGTGGATCTCGCGGTGACCGAGCCAGGGCACATCGCGTCTCCGCGGCGCGGCGCGGAGCTCCGTGAGCCCGAGTCGGTGCTCCGATGTGTGCGCATCGCGGTGCCCTGGGATCGCGCCTCCTCTGATTACCGCTGCGCGGTAATTCGTGAGCATCGAGCACCGGTGAGGCGGCCGCGACGGCTCGCCGGACAGACTGCGCTCGAAAACGCCGGAACCTGGCGTACCTTCCGCGCCCATGCACGCACTGGTTCGTGGACGCATCTCGGTCAACCCACGCGGCTTCGGGTTCCTGAACATCGAGGCCTCTCCGGAGAAGGGCGGTGCGCCGGGCAAGCCGGGCGGGGCTGCCCTGGCCCCGGCGACCGCCTTCATCACGCCGCCCGATCTGAACCCGTTCCTCGACGGCGACGTCGTGGACGCGGTGGTCGTGGAGGCGGAGCCCGGTCGCTACGGCGCGTCGCAGCTCGCGCTCGTCCATCGCGATCGCGCCGAGCTCTTCGGGACGGTCGTCTCGCACGCGAAGCGGCCGCACCTCCGGGTTGATCGCCTCGTCTCCAACACGGACTGGCCGTTCAAGCCGGGCACCGCCGACGACCTCGCCGAGGGCACGTCGGTGGTCGCCCTCATCGAGGGCGCGGCGGTCGTCCCGGCGCGGGTCGTCGCGCCGGGCGCCGATCTCGGCATCGAGCGCTGCCTCGCCCGCAACGGCGTGCGCGCCGTGTTCCCGGGCGAGGTCGTCGAGGCGTCGCGCGCGGCGGTCGCGGCGACGTCGGTCGAGCGTGAGCTCGCGCGCGGCCGCCGCGATCTGCGCGATCTCGTCACGGTCACGATCGACGCACCCGTCACCACGGACATCGACGACGCCGTCTCCGTGCTGCCGGCAGGGCCCGACGGGGCGCTCCGCGTCTTCGTCTCGATCGCCGACGTGGACGCGTTCGTCCCGGAGGGCTCGCCGCTCGATCTCGAGGCCCGCGCCCGGGGCACGAGCGTCTACCTGGCTGGCCGCGTCATCCCGATGCTCCCCGACGCGATCTCCAGCGAGGGAGCGAGCCTGCTCCCGGGGATCGATCGGCTCGCGGTCACGATCGAGCTGCGCGTCGATCCCGAGGGCGGCGTCACCTCGATCGACCTTCACGAGAGCGTGATCCGCTCGCACGCTCGCCTCTCGTACGATGCCGTCGAGGAGTTCCTGACGACGGGCCGCTCCGCCGTCATCCCCGAGGCGGCCCGCCCGGTCGTGCGCTGGCTCCGCACCGCGGCCGCGCGGCTGTCGACGGTGCGCGGGGCGCGCGGCGGGGTCGAGCTCGACCGCGAGGAGGCCTATGTGACGCTCGACGCCGAGACGCGCGAGCCGACCGGCGTCTCGCCGCGCGCCGACACGGGCGCGCACCGCCTCATCGAGCGGCTGATGGTGGCGGCGAACGAGGCCGTGGCCAGCTGGCTCGTGGCGCGCGGGCTCCCCTGCGTCTTTCGCGTCCACGACGAGCCCACCGAGGAGCGCGTCCGGACGCTCGAGCACTTCGCGCACAACTTCGGCGTGGAGGCCGGGTTCGGCCCGCGCCTGAGCCCCTTCGGCCTCGCGGCGTTCGAGGCGCAGTTCCGGGGCTCGGAGCTCGCGCCCGCCATCCGCACCGTGCTCGGCAAGGCGCTCGGCCCCGCGCGCTACACGGCCGCCCCGGGCCTGCATTTCGGCCTGGGCGCCCCGCTGTACCTGCACTTCACCTCGCCGATCCGCCGCTATGCCGACCTCGCGGTGCATCGCGTGGTCAAGCGCTACCTCCAGGGTCACCGCGATCCGCGCGCGGACTCCGAGGCGCTCGCGTCGCTCGCCCACCACCTGAACGCGCGGGCGCGCAGCGCCGGCAAGGCCGAGACCGAGCGGCACCGCATGCTCGTGGCGCGTCTGTTCGCCACCCGGATCGGCGAGGAGATCGAGGGCAACATCGTGTCCATCAAGCCGTTCGGTCTCGTCGTCCAGATGCTCGAGTCCGGCGCGACGGGCACGATCGCGCTGGAGGCGCTGCCGGACGGCCCTTATCGGCTCGACGTCGCCGCCCAGGCGCTGATCGGCGCGACCCGTCGCTACGGCATCGGCGAGCCGATCCGCGCGGCCATCGCGTCGACGAACGAGGAGCTCGGGCGCGTCGACCTCGTCCCTGCGGGCGCTCGCGGCGCCGCGTGACCTGGGCCGCGGCGCGCACCCGCGGCGGCTACGGCGACGGGCTCGCGGCGAACGCGCCGGTGCCGCGGCGCGCACCCGCGGCGGCTACGGCGACAGGCTCGCGGCGAACGCGTCGGTGCCGTTCGCCTCGTGCTCGCCGAGGCCGAAGTCGATCCTCCCCTCGGCCGTACCGCAGAGCACGATGGTGCCGGTCCCGGGCGAGATGGCCGCCGCGTTCGCCTTCTGGTTGCCGGCGGCGCCGAGCATCTTCCCCCAGACGGTCTTGCCCTGCGGGTCGAGCTTCGCGATGAAGGCGTCGAAGCCGCCGCCGTTCGGCAGCGCCTCGTCGCCGAGGGCGATCACGCCCTGCGCCGCGCCGGTCACCACCGCGTTGCCCTCTGCGTCCGCGACGACCGCCGTGCTCTCCTGCGAGCCATCACCGACGAACGACCGCGCCCACACAGGCGTGCCGCTCGGGTCGAGCGACACGACGAACGCTGTCGGCGCGCCGTTGGCACGAATCCGGTTTGCAGCGCCGAAGTCGAGCTCGCCCGAGTACGTCCCCGTCACGAGCACCGCGCCGGACGGGGTGGTGGCGATCCCGGTGCCTGCCTGCGAGGCCGTGTCCCCGTAGTCCGAGAGCCAGACGCCGAGCCCACCGCTGTCGAGCTTGAGGACGAACAGGTTCGGCCCGAGCCCGGTGTTTCTCACTTGCCGGGCCCCGACGGCCAGCGTGCCGTTGTACCGGCCGGTGATGAACACGCTGCCCTCGGCATCGACGGCCACGCTGGTGGCGAACTGGTTCGAGGTGTCTCCGTAGATCTTGGTCCACAGGACGGCCCCGAGCGGATCGTACTTCCGCACGAAGATATCGGTGCCGCCTTGGCTGTCGACGCAGACCGGGACGGGCCCCGTCGAGCAGAGCAGCGACCCGCTGAAGTAGCCGGCGATCACGATGTTCCCGGCGCTGTCCACCGCGATGGAGCGCAGCGTCTGATCCGCGCTGTTTCCGATCTGGCGTGCCCAGCCGGGGGTGCCGTCTCCGCCCAGCGTGGCCACGAAGCTGTCGAGCGCGTTGACGCTGCGCAACGTCGCGCTGCCGAACGTGAAGGATCCGTAGAACGTCCCGCCGAACACGAGGTTGCCGTCGGGCGTCACCGCGAGCGCGTTGAGCGTCTCGGCGCCGCTGCCGCCGAACCTCGCGCTCCAGCGGTGGGCTCCGGTCGCGTCGAAGCTCGCGACGTACACGTCGGCGGTGCCGATGGCCACCAGGGTCTCACCGCCCAGGTTGAGGGTCCCCGAGAAGGTGCCGCCGATATAGATGTTCCCGTGCGCGTCGACGCCGACGCTCGTCGCGCTCTGGATGTTCGAATCGCCGTAGAGGGCGGACCAGAGCGGCGCGCTGCAGGCGAAGCCGTCGCAGTCCTCGTCGGTGTCGTCCGCGCACGTCTCGCTCGCCGGGGTGACCTGGCCCTCGCACGGCCGCCACGACGTCCCCGAGATGTCGCACATTCGCAGCCCCGCCGCGCAGAGCCCGACGCCGTTCGTCCCCTCGGGGCCGCTGTAACAGGTCTCGATCTGGCCCGGGGTGCACACGCACTCCGCGTCGGGCTCGTTCGTCTCGCCGTCGCAGTCGTCGTCCAGGGTGGTGCTGCAGTCCTCCGGCCTCGGGACCACGGCGCCCTCGCACTCGCCGAAGCTCTGGCCGTCCGGCTGGCACCTCTGCACCCCCGCCGCGCACACGCCGACGCCCTCGGTGTCCGCCGGGCCGGGATAGCAAGGCTGCTCCTCGCCGACGCTGCAGAACGGCGCGCCTCCGGTGCCACCGCCGCCTCCGGTGCCACCGCCGCCACCGCCGCCGCCACCGCCACCGGGCCCCGGGTTGAATGGCGCCGGCTCCGAGCACGCGCCCGCGAGCACGAGCGCAGACCCGACGAGCATCGATCGAGCGCGCAGGGTTGTCCTCGTGACCATCAGGGGGCGGAGCTCCATGTTCGGCGGTTCTGACTTCAATCCTGATGTGATTTTCTCGTCTTGCGCTTTTTTTTGGGCAAATCGATGATGATGGTGTTGACGGGCGGCGGCGCGCTCGCCGAGGCTTTCGGTGGGTTCGGGCGTATCGTCTCCGGCTCACCCGGGTCGCGCGGCGGCTCGTCGGTGCTCTCGGAGGGGGACAGCTGGGTCGGCCCGGCGCTTGCGCTCTGCGCTGGCAGCAGATCGTGGCGAACCGCGTCGCTCTGGGGTTCGTCGCGGAGCGCCACCCACACCGCGACCACGCTCGCGATCACGAGGGCCACGCCGCCGATCGCGAGCAGGATCATGAGCGTCAACGGCTGCTTCGGCTGCGCGCGGCGCGGCGCCCAGCCGGCAGCCGACGGCTCGCCGTAGGGGGCGCTGGCGGCGTGCGGCGACGAGGGTGCGGCGTAGGACGAGCCGCTGTTGTGCAGGGGCGCGCCGGTGTTGTGGAGCGAGGCGGGCGCGCCGTGCGGCACGCTGGCGGCGTGCGGCGCGGCGGGCGCGCCGTAGGACGCGCCGGTGTTGTGGAGCGAGGCGGGCGCGCCGTAGGACGCGCCGGTGTTGTGGAGCGAGGCGGGCGCGCCGTAGGACGCGCCGGTGTTGTGGAGCGAGGCGGGCGCGCCGTAGGGCGCGCCGGTGTTGTGGAGCGAGGCGGGCGCGCCGTAGGACGCGCCGGTGTTGTGGAGCGAGGCGGGCGCGCCGTAGGACGCGCCGGTGTTGTGGAGCGAGGCGGGCGCGCCGTAGGACGCGCCGGTGTTGTGGAGCGAGGCGGGCGCGCTGTGGGGCATGCTGGCGCCGTGATGTGAGGCGGGCGGGCCGTGCATTCCGGCGTGGCCTGCTTCCGTGCTGTGCAGGGACGACGGCGGTCCGTTCGGCGCTCCGGGGCCGGCCTGCGCCATGCTCGGGTGGCTTCCGTGCGCCTGGGCGGCATCCATGACGCTCCCGCCCCGGGCCCCGGGCGCCGCCATCGTGGGGGCCTCCCACGCGGTCGCTCCGCCGGAGCCGGACTCCGGTCCGAGCGCGGGCGCCGAGCCCCTCTCGCTCCACCTCGCGCCCGAGGGGGCCGCCGCCCGCGGCGGCGGCTCGGCCGCCTCCATCGAGGCGGCAGCCGCCGCGAGCATCGGCGAGACCTGCGGCGCGCCCGCCGACGGCGAGTCCCCCGCCGCGAGGCGCGCCGACGCGAACGGCGGCGGCTCTCCGCGCAGGAGCGCGCGCATGTCCGCCTGCATCGTGCGGGCGTCCGGGTAGCGCCGGTCGCGATCGAAGGCGAGCGCCCTGTCCACGAGGGCGCACAGCCCCGGCGGCGTCTCCGGCGCGACGCTCGCGAGCGGCGGCGCCGCCATGGTCGCCATCTTCACGAGCAGCTCGGACTCCGTGCGCGCCTCGTGGATGCGCCGCTTCGCGATCAGCCGGAACATCGTCGCGCCGGCGGCGAAGAGGTCCGCCCGGTGGTCGACCGAGATGCCGCGCACCTGCTCCGGGGCCATGTACGACACGGTCCCGAGCGTCGCGCCCGTCCGGGTCCGCATCGCCGTCTTCACGCCGTCGCGCATGCGGGCGATGCCGAAGTCGAGCACCTTGAGGCGCCCGGTCCGCTCGACGAACAGGTTGTCGAGCTTGATGTCGCGGTGGATGATCCCCTGATCGTGCGCCTCTCCGAGCACGTCGAGCAGCTCGTCCATCAGGCGCAGCATCTCGCCCGTCTCGACGTGGCCGAGCCGCTGGAGCCGGTCGGCGAGCGACTCGCCGTCGAGGAGCTCCATCACGAGGAACGGCGCGCCGTCCTCGGCCATGTCGATGTCGCGGATCTCGACCACGCCGGGGTGGCGGAAGCGATTGACCGCCTGGGCCTCCCGCTCGAACCGGGCGCGCAGGTCCTTCGAGCGCGCGACCTCGGGGTGGAGGATCTTGATCGCCTCGCGCCGCCCGATCTTGTGGGTCGCGGCATAGACGGCGGCCATCCCGCCGATCCCGAGGAGGCGATCGATCGTCCATTTGCCCCGCAGGGTCGTCCCCACGCGCCTCTCGCAGGTCGCCCTCTCGTCGTCCATGCCCCGATCGAATGTCACAGCGCGCGGGATCAAGGTCAAGGTGAGAGCCGCGGCGAGGGCGACATCGTCTTGCTTCCCCGTGCCGACGAGCCTGCCAGCGTCCCCGGCTCAATCGGGGATCGGGTACACCCCGTCGCGCACCCAGGGATCGATGGTCGGCCGGAACGCCGCCTCGGTCCGGAGCCCCGCCAGCACGGACGCGAGCCCCCACTGCAGCCGATTCACGAACGTGAAGTCCTGCGGCATCTTCGGCACGTGGGGGATGGTGGGCATCTTCTCTCCCTCCTTGAAGGCGAGCCCCCGGATGCCGCGGGTCAGGTACGCCACGGTCTCGCGCGCCTTCTCCGGGGAGCACTTCCATGTCCCTTGCGCGCACAGCGGGACCATGAGCTCCATCGTGTAGCTCCGGTAGAGATCCCAGCTCTCGTCGTTCGGGTCGTAGCCGAGCACCTCCACGCAGGCGCGGTCGAACTCCTTCCAGTCCGCGTCCATGGCGGCGCGCATGTAGCGCTTCATGCCCTCCACGAGGTCGGGCGGGAGCTGCTTCACGCAGCCGAAATCGAGGATCGCGACCCGGCCGTCCTCGTGGAATCGGTAGTTGCCGGGGTGCGGATCGGCGTAGAGCCAGCCGTACCGGAGCATCGAGCGAAAGGTGAAGCGCCAGATGGAGAGGCCCGCGCGGTTCTTCGCCTCCTGGCTGCCGCGCTCGCAGAACTCGGCGTAGCTCATGCCGTCGACGAACTCGAGCGTGATGACCCGTCTCGTCGTGAGGCTGTGGTGGATCCGGGGGATGTAGATGTCCTCGTCCCCGGCGTTCATGCGGCGGAACAGGTCCGCCATCTCGGCCTCGCGGGCGTAGTCGAGCTCGGACAGGAAGACCTTGCGGAGCTCGTCGACGGTCTGCCGGGCGTGCAGCTTCTTGGCGATGGGCGCCATCATCGCCTCGAGCATCGAGACGCTCTTCAGGTCGTTCTCGATGGCCCTGTCCATGCCGGGGTACTGCACCTTGACGGCGACCCGGTCCCCCGTCTTCGTCGTGGCCCGGTGCACCTGTCCGATGCTCGCCGCGGCGAACGGCTCGCGCTCCCACGCCGCGAACACCTCGTGCGGCGGGGTGCCGAGCTCCTGGAGCACCATCTGCTCCGCGGCCTCGGGCGACAGGGGCGGCGCCTTGTCGAGCAGCTTCTTCAGCGTGGCCTGGAACTTCTCCTCGTACCCCGGCGGCGCGAGCCCGTCGATGTAGCTCGCCATCTGGCCGAATTTGAGCGGCAGGCCCTTCATCTCGCCGAGCGTCTTCAGCATCGCCTCGGCGGTCTTCTTCACCTCCCGGGTCATCTTCCGCCGCGCCTCGGCCTCCTCCTCCTCGGTCCGCGTCGCGCCGAGGGCGCGCCGCGCGCCCTCGATGGCGAACGGGATGGTGCGGGGCGCGAGGCCGGCGAGGCGCGCGAGGCGCCCCAGCTTGGAGGTCGGCGGTTTGTCTCTGGGCTTGTCGTCGGCCATGCGGGACTGACTCGTTAGGGTAGCGTGGGTCGGCGCGGAGAGGTCAGGCGCCGACGCGGCGCTTCGGGGCCGCGCGGATCTTCGGAACCGGCCAGAGGGAGACGGTGTTCCTCAGCTGCTGAGCCTGCTCCGGGGAGATGTCCCCTTGCACATGGACCCGGGCCCGCCGGTCCTCGACCACCACCCGCACCGCGCCCCGCCCGACCGGCGCAGCGCGGAGGACGTCCGTGATGTCGTCGAGCAGGCGTTGCGGCAGCCGGCCGCGGAGCAGCCGGACGTTACGCCCCTCGACGCGCACGTAAAAGAGCTCATTCGCGCGGAGGAGGGCCACGATGAGCGGCACGACGACGGCGAGCAGGGCGAGGGGGATCAGGAAGGACATGAGGGGGCCGCCCACGACGAGCGCGCCTCCCCCCAGAGGCTCACCGCGGGCCAGGATCGTGAACCGGTGCCGGCCGTTGTCAACGCTGGACGCGGCGGGCTCCGGGGCGCCTGCGAGCGCGGCCCGGACCGCGGGGCCTGGTCAGCGCGGCGCGCGGTGCCTACCCTAGGACCCCATGACGAGCGCCGCGCCCCAGCCTGCCGCCATCGATCCGCGCCTGGATCTGCACGACGAGATCAGCCGCCTGAAGCGGGAGAGGAACGCCGTCCTCCTGGCCCACTACTACCAGGATGGAGAGATCCAGGATCTCGCGGACTTCCTCGGCGACTCGTTGCAGCTGGCCCAGCAGGCCAAGAAGACCACCGCGGACGTCATCCTGTTCGCCGGCGTGCATTTCATGGCCGAGACGGCGAAGATCCTGAACCCGGAGCGCATCGTCGTGGTGCCCGACATGCAGGCTGGCTGCTCGCTCGCCGACGGCTGCCCCGCCGACCGCTTCCGCGCGTGGCGCGCCCGGTACCCCGGCGCGGTCGCGATCTCCTACATCAACTGCTCCGCCGAGGTGAAGGCGGAGAGCGACTACATCTGCACGTCGTCGAACGCCGAGAAGATCGTCCGCGCGATCCCCGAGGGGCAGGAGATCCTCTTTGCGCCCGACAAGAACCTCGGGCGCTGGCTCGTGGAGAGGACGGGCCGCCCGATGCGCCTGTGGCAGGGCAGCTGCGTCGTGCACGAGACGTTCAGCCTGCGCAAGATCATCGGGCTGCGCGAGCGCCACCCGGACGCGAAGCTCATCGCGCACCCCGAGTGCGAGGAGCCGATCCTGCGGATGGCCGACTACATCGGCTCGACGACCGCGCTGCTCAAGTACACGATCGCGGACGACGCCACGAAGTACATCGTCGCGACGGAGAGCGGCATCGTGCACCAGATGCGCAAGGCGTCGCCGCAGAAGGAGTTCATCGAGGGGCCGCCCGAGGGCAACTGCGCCTGCAACGAGTGCCCCTTCATGCGGCTCAACACGCTCGAGAAGATCTATCTCGCGCTGCGCGACCTCGCCCCGCGCCTCGAGATGGCGCCCGAGCTGCGCGAGCGCGCGCGCGTCCCGATCGATCGCATGCTGGCCCTCAGCTGAGCTCGCCTGGCGACGCGGCTCACCGCCCCGGGCACGCGTGGCGGTGCAGGGTGCAGATATTGGTCCGCTCGCACGTCGTCGACAGCGTGAGGTCGCGGCAGGGGCGCCCCTTCTCGTGCGGCCGCTCCCGGGTCGCGCGGACAGGGTGGGCGCGCGGCTCGTGGGCCACGGCGCAGTCGTGGTCCCCCTCGCACGGCACGGGCAGCACGCGGAGCCGCGCGCACGCGCCCGCGTCGCAGTAGCAGACGATCCCCTGATCCGTGACGGGCGGCTGCCGGTTCAGCCGGGGATCGGCGCCGCAGCGCTCGCTCGCGGGATCGTAACCGCAGTCCGCGTCGCCCGCGCAGGCGGCCGGGAATGGCCGCTCCCGCGGCTGCGCTGCGGCGGCGTCTTTCCTGGAACCCGCCGGCTCGTCGCCCTGGCCTCGGGCCGGGGCATCGCCCTGGCCTCCCGCGTGCGATGTCCCGCCGGCGCCGTGCTGCGAGCGCGCCGACGACGCCGTGAGAGCGGGCGATCGCGGCGGCGCTGGCGGGCGTCCCCTCGGAGCCGACCCGCCGCACGCCGTGGCCGCCAGAGCGACCGCGGCGGTGAGGACCACCCGCCTGCCGCGCGCGCGGGTGATCACAGCACCAGGGACAGGCCGAGGGTCTGCGTGAACGAGCCTCGAACCTGCGGCAGCGCGCCGATGGTGCGCCGCAGCCCCAGGCCGTCGATGGCCCGGCCTTCCCGCGTGGCGTCGCCGCCCCGGCCGAGCACGAAGGCCCCCGAGGTCTCCAGCTCGATCGTGAGCCAGTCGCGGATGAGGTCGAACGACACCCCGAGCCCCAGCGGGACGGCGACATACGAGGCCCCGCGCTCGCGGATGGTGAACTCGCCCCCCGGGTCGGAGACGCGCATGCGGCCGAAGTCGAACCGGTCGTAGCCGATGCCGACCGACGCCCATGCGCGGGCGCGCTCGCCGAGCGACAGCGTCGGCGCGAGGCGCGCGCCGAGCGCGAGGGCGCGCACCCCGGGCGCGCCGTCCTCGCGCGGCTCTGCCGTGATGGCGCCGGGCTGCCCCAGCGCGCCTTGCTGCAGGGCGAGCTCGTGCCGGGAAAGCACGACGAAGGCGGAGAAGCGCAGGAGCTCGAGGATTTCCCAGCGCGCGTGGATGCCGAGGCCGATCGCGGGCTCCAGGCGGACGCGCGTCAGACGGCCCGCGTCGTCGCGCGTCCCGAGCCAGCTGACGAAGGCCGCGTCCGCGCCGATCTCGATGTGCCGGTCCCACGGCAAGCGCGGTGGCGGGGACGCGGGCGGCAGCGGCGGCCGCGGCGGTTTCGCGGGCTCCTCGGCGCCAGCGGCGCCCTGGGCGGGCGCGGCGGCTGTCGGCTCCTCGGCGCGCGCGGTCGCGGCGCAGGCGAGCGCGACCGCGCCCGCTGCCATGCCTCGTCCCACGAGGGCGCGAGCGGTTCGCATGCCCGCCCTTGTAGCAGGCTTTGGCGGCGGCCGAGCCCCGAGCTGTGCTCGCGCGACCCGCCCGCTGCCGCCGGGCTGCGGGCGCGCTCGGCCCCGGCGTCGTTCCCCTCGGGCGGGTGGCAGGGGCCCGCCCTGTCGGGCAAACTCGTGCGCATGCGTGCAAAGCACATCGCCTCCCTGTCTGTCCTGATCTTCGCGCAGCTCGGCTGTTCCGCCGATCGCAAGCCCGACAGCGAGTCGGCACCCGGGGCTGCGCCTGCTCCTGCCGCCGAGGGCCCCTCGCCGATGCAGGCGTCGGCGTCCGGGATCGCGCCGCTCGAGAAGAAGCAGTTCGGCGCGCCCATCACGGAGACCTCCACCACGCCGCTGCCGGCGCTCCTCCAGGACCCGAGCAAATTCAGCGGCAAGACCGTCCGGACCGAGGGGGTCGTCTCGGCCGTGTGCAAGTCGATGGGCTGCTGGATGGAAATCGCCGACGAGTCCGGCAGCGCCCACATCAAGATGGCGGGGCACAGCTTCTTCGTCCCGAAGGACGCCGCCGGCCACCGGGCGGTCGTCCAGGGCAACCTGGTCGCCGCCGAGGCCGAGGAGGGCGCCGCGTGCGGCGCGAAGGACAACTGCCGGGGCGAGGCGGAGAAGCAGACGGGGCGGATCGCGAAGGTCGAGCTCGAGGCGACCGGCGTGCAGTTCCTGGACTGACGGCGCGGGCGAGCGCGGCTGCTCGGCGCCGAGCTCCGGCCGCCCGGCCGAGCTCGCTGAAATCGCAGCAGAAACGGGCTCTCGAGGGGACCCTCCGGAGAGGTCGGTCGCTGCCTCAAAAAAAGTGCTTGCGCATCTCGGCGGGGAGACGTAGAAAGCGCGCCCTGTTCGGGACACGCTGCTTCGGCGGCGGCCCGGCGGGAAAGCTTCGGGAGAGCGGCTCGTCATGCGAGCCGAGCGACCGGAGCTGTCCGTCACCCCGCCACCGGCGATTTTTGCCAGGCGGGCAGTTTCAGCGAAGCGACGCTTCAAAGAAACTTCGATGACGGGTTGACTAAGGACGGAAGTGGTAGCATATACCGCCCCGTTCTCCCGAAGGAAGCCGGTAGCGAATACCGGACGCCGAACGGGCTCGGTCCTTGAAAACTGGGTTGTATGCCTACGAAGTGACGTGGGTCCCAAAGGCGAGCGTAAGCTCGACCTCGCACGTCAAAAATGACGAGCAAATCAGGCG
>NZ_CP150346.1:5197500-9750000 GCF_051521365.1 Sorangium sp. So ce590 | reverse complement strand
GGGTGTGGAAGCCGAGCAATCGGCGGAGCTAACCGGTACTAATAGGTCGTGCGGCTTGACCATACTTCTAAGGCAAACATCGAAGCGTCGCGCCCGGAGTTCGGGTGACGAGCAGCGTGACACAGCTGGCCTGGCGTAGAGCGTCGCGAGAAGCGGCTCCGCTGGGTTCCGATTGGACGCACCCACAAGTTTCCGGTAGCGATATCGAGAAGGTCACACCCGATCCCATACCGAACTCGGAAGTTAAGCTTCTTGGAGCCGATGGTACTGCCAGGGCAACCTGGTGGGAGAGTAGGACGCCGCCGGGATTTTCTTCGAACCTGCGCACGGTGAGAGCCGTGCGCAGGTTTTTTTTTGCTTTTTGTCTCCGGATTTTCCGGCGATCGGGATGCCCGTGGCGCGCGTCGGGGTCGCTTCAGGGCTTCGGGGGCGGCGAGCTCCGGGGAAGGCACTCTGAGCTGCCCGGCCCCCGGAGGGGATGTCCGCCGGGCGGCGCGGTGAGAGCCGAACTCGCCTGGGACGTTCGTTCTCCGGCGCGCTACGCACGGCCGGAGCGCACGCCGGCGAACGAACGTCGATCGGGCTCAGACATCGCACGGCCGGAGCGCTCGCCGGAGAACGAACGTCGATCGGGCTCAGACATCGACCCTCCCCGCGCCACCCGGCGAACACCCCCTCCGGGAGCCTACCGTCCGTCAAAATGGGGCGGTGGCGGGCGTTTCGCGGCGTCCGTTTGGGTCGTCCGATGGGCCGGTTTGTTGCGCTGCACGGCGAGAGCGCCTGCCGCTCGGTGGGCCACCGGAGCAGGTACGGATAGACCCGCGCGGTGGAATCGTGCGGAGCCCCGCAAGGACATCCGGAAGCCGGGAGCTCAGAACCACCGGCGAAGGGGTAGCCTCGTGCCGCCGCGGATGGCGCGGCTGCCTTCGCTGGATGGAGTTCAGTGTGGGCGCTCGGCGGCTCGCCTCGGACCGTAGCTGCGCAGGAGAATGAGCCCCGCGAGCACGACCAGGGCGGCGATCTGGAGCTGAAACGGGATCCGCTGGACCCACTCCTCTTCATCGATCCCGATCGTGGCGAGCACCAGGCCGAGCAGGCCGCCCAGGGCCTCGCCGATCCGGCTCACGGTCGTCGCAGGGCCGCTGGCGACCGCCTCGTGCGAGAGGGCATGCAAGAGGAGGCCCGCCACGGCAGAAAGAAGCCAGGGCTCGACCGCTTCGAGGCGCTCCACATCGACGAGCCGCGTCGCAAAGGCGCCGATCACCGTGGCGAGCGCAATGCCCGCGAGCGCTGCGCTCATGGCGCCCTTGCCGCCCGTTCCAGCCCTCACCTCGAGGACCTGGATCGCCACCACCATGGCGAGCGGCACAGTGTGCGCCGCAAGCGCAAGCACGACAGGCAGCGTCAGCTGACCCACCCGGGAGAGCGACGCCACCGCCGCACCCTCGCCGAACTGATGCGCAAGCACCGCGGCATACCCCATCGCAAGCGCGGTCGTCGGCGTCCGGTGAGCACCCGCCTCCCCGATCACGAGCCGCTCCAGCACCGCCGGCGCCAGGAAGCCCGCCGCCGCCGCGATCAGCGCGAGCCAGCCGATCTCGCCGAGCGCCTCCGGCAGCAGATGGAGCAGCGCAATCGACGCCGCCCCGACGAGGGCGAACGTCCGTAGGGCAGACATCGCGCGCTCGCTCCGATGACGGAACAGCGCCGCCATGCCGCCCAGCATGACGGCCAGCGCGAGGAGCAAGACGCCGAACGCCAGCGACACAGGCGCCCTCCTAGCACGGATCGAGCGCGAACCGGCGCTGAGCGGAACATCGTGTGTGGCGCACTACGAACGGGGGAGGTTGTGCCGGCCCGCGCGGAGGATCAGGTCGCCCACGAGGGCGGTCCAGCCAGTCTGGTGCGAGGCGCCGAGCCCGGCGCCGGTGTCGCCGTGGAAGTACTCGAAGAAGAACAGGCGATCCTGGAAGCGAGGATCGCCCTGGAAGAGCGGGTGATCGCCGTAAACCGGGCGCCGCCCCTCGCAATCGCGCTCGAAGATCGCGATCAGCCGGCGCGAGAGCTCGTGCGCGCCATCGCGGAGCGTGCGAGGACCGTGGCCGTCGAGCGGGGGGATCGTGAGCACGTCGCCGAAGCCGTGATCGAGGCGGAGCAGCGAGCGGTAGAGCAGATAGCCGAGCGGGAACCAGATCGGCCCGCGCCAGTTGGAGTTGCCGCCCTTCATGCGCGTGATCGACTCGCCCGGCTCGTAGCCGACCGTGTACTGCGCATCGCAGGGCTCCTCCAGCCCGAGCGAGACGGGCGCGGCCGCGTGCTCCTTCGAGAGCGAGCGCGGGCCGAAGGGCGAGAGGAACTTGTCCTCGTCGAACAGGTGCGCGAGCACCCGCTCGAGTCGCCCAGGCGTCACCGCAGAGAGCACCTGCCGCCCGTCCGGACGCACCGTGATCGCCTCGGCCAGCGCGGGGTTCTTGCGCAGGAACCACTCGGTGCGGCGCCGGAAGTTCGCGAGCTTGCCGTAGATCTCCGGCGTGATCACGTGCACGGCGCAGAGCGGGATGAGACCCACGGCCGACCGGATCTTCACGTGCCGCGGCTTCCCGCCGGCGGTGAGGATGTCAAAGTAGAAGCCATCCTCCTCGGACCAGAGCGGCAGCCGGCCGCCTTCCGCGTGGTGGAGCGCGTGCGCGATCCGGAGGAAGTGCTCGAAGAACTTGCTGGCGAGATCCTCGTACGCGGAGTTCTCCAGCGCGAGCTCCAGCGCGATGCGCATGAGGTCGAGGCAGTACATCGCCATCCACGCGGTGGCGTCCGCCTGCTCGAGGCGCATCCCGGGCGCGAGCCGCTCGCTGCGATCGAAGAGGGAGATGTTGTCGAGGCCGAGGAACCCGCCCTCGAACACATTGTGCCCCTCGGCGTCGCGCTTGTTGACCCACCAGGCGAAGTTGATGAGGAGCTTGTGGAACACCCGCTCGAGGAACACCCGATCGCCCCGGCCCCGCTGCTTCCGCTCGATCTTGTAGAGCTGGTAGGTCGCCCAGGCGTGCACCGGAGGGTTCAGATCCGAGAACTCCCACTCGTAGGCAGGCAGCTGCCCGTTCGGATGCTGGTACCACTCCTTGACCATCATCTTCAGCTGGGCCTTCGCGAGATCGATGTCGAGCGGGGCCAGCGCGAGCGCATGGAAGGCGAGATCCCAGGCCGCGAACCAGGGGTACTCCCACTTGTCCGGCATCGAGATGACGTCGGCGACGGCGACGTGCCGCCACTGGCTGTTGCGGCCCGAGCGCCGGTCGGGCGGCGGCGCCTCCACGTCGCCGCGGAGCCACGTGTCGACGTCGAAGTGATAGAACTGCATCGTCCAGAACAACCCCGCCGCCGCCTGCCGCTGGATGGCACGGCGATCCTCGGACAGACCAGGGCCCTGGACGGCGAGATAGTACTCGTCCGCCTCCTTGCGACGCGCCTCCAGGAGCTCGTCCGCGCCCTCGAAGGGCCTCTCCACCGGATCCGGGACGAGCCGGAGCAGGATGCGCCTGCGCTCGCCGGCCGGCACCTCGAGGCGGTGCCAGCTGGCGGCCTTGGTGCCGCGCAGCTCGGCGTTCACCCGCGCCTCGTCGGCGTCGATGACCCGGTGATGGAACGCGTCCTTGACGTACGGCGTTCGTGAGGGGGTGCCGTGGAGCCGCTCGTGGTTCGTCTCGTTGTTGGTGAAGAGCAGCTCCGGGCTGCCCTCGATGTAGAGGTGATGCGCGTCGTGCTCGGGGTGCGCCGCTCGCAGCATCACGTGGCCAGCGCCCGTCTTCATGGCCCGGATCTCGGGGACCGGGCCGGGAGGCTCGCTCCAGGACCACGTGTTGCGGAACCAGAGGTGCGGCAGCACGTGAATCGGCGCGGCCTCCGGGCCGCGGTTCACCACCGTGATGACCATGAGGATGTCGTTCGGGCTCCGCTTCGCGTACTCGACGACCACGTCGAAGTAACGATCGCCGTCGAAGGCGCCGAGCTCGGGGAGATCGATCTCGCTCTCCGACAGGCCGCGCCCGCGCGCGGCGGCGCCGAGCGCGTCGTAAGGGAACTGCCGCTGCGGGTACCGGTAGAGGTAGCGCAGGTAGCTGGAGGTCGGCGTCGCGTCCTCGTAGTAGTAGATCTCCTTGACGTCCTCGCCGTGGTTGCCTTCCGGCCCGGTCAGACCGAAGGCCCGCTCCTTCAAGATCGGATCCTTCTCGTTCCAGACGGCGACGGCGAGACACAAGATCTGGTGTCGGTCGCAGATGCCGCCGAGCCCGTCCTCGTTCCAGCGGTAGGCGCGGCTCCGGGCGTGGTCGTGAGGGAAATGCGCCCAGGCGTCCCCGTTCGCGCTGTAGTCCTCGCGCACCGTCCCCCAGGCGCGCTCCGACAGGTACGGGCCCCAGTGCTTCCAGCGCAGGAGGCGCTCGCGCTCCTCTTCGAGGCGGCGGTGCTCGGCGGTCAGCGCAGCGCGGACGGTCCTCATCATGGAGGCCACGCTAGGCGACTCCGACGGAGGCGTCGAGCCCGCGGCCGGCGCTACTCGGTGCGCTTGATGATGTGGAATCCGAACGGGGTCTCGACGACCTCGCTCACCTCGCCGACCCTCAAGGCAAAGGCCACGTCGGAGAAGCCCTTGACCATCATGCCGCGCTCGAACACCCCGAGGTCCCCGCTGCGCTCCTTGGCGCCAGGCTCGTCGCTGTACTCCGCGACCGCGTCCTCGAAGCTCGCCCCGCCGCGGATCTTGAGGAGCGCCTCCTGGGCGCGCGCGCGCGCCTCTTCGCGCGTACGACGGATGCCCTCGGGCTTGCTCTTCGAGCCGTCGTGCATGACGAGGAGGTGCCGCGCGCCGATCTGTTTCGGCTGACTCGCCACGAGCGCCTGCTCCCGCTCGATCGCCGCGTCCTCCTCGGCCGCCCGGATCGGGGCGGAGACCGCGAGCCCGCCGCCGACCCAGGACGGCGAGGTGGCCAGCGTCCCGCAGGCGGTCGCGCAGAGGAGCGCGAGGGGAGAGCACGCCGTGAGCGCGCGGACCAGCACGGCGCGGAGAGCAGGGCTACGCATCGGCGCGGAGACTGCCGCGGGAGGAGAGCGCCCGCAACCCTTCCCGTCCGCTCCTTTGTCCGTCAGCGGAGCACCATCACCGGGACGAAAGCCCATCCGCCGGCGGCCACGCTCACCCGGGCGCGCCTCACCTCGCCCCGGGCGCTCACGACAACGTCGTGCGTGCCCGCGCGGACGCGGGTGCGCGCGATCGCGACGCGCGCAGGGAGCGTCGACCAGCCCCGCGTGTCCGGCGTGTCGAGCGCGGTCAGCGTCGCGCTCGTGAGCAGGCCGACGAGCAAGCCCAGCGGCCCGGAGTCCTCCGCAGCAGCCTCGGTGGCGCCCTGCACGGCCTCGCCCGCGGCGATGCGGGCGACGGTCCTCGTGATGGCCGACAGGATGATCGTCCCCTCGCTCTTCTTCCAGGCCGAGCGCACCTGCGCCTCGACGTCGAGGGCCTCCTCCATCGGCTGGGAGCGCCCATCCAGCATCAGGGCCGGAATCGAATGGCCGCCCTTGCCCCGGGCGAGCGTCGGGTAGTTGACCCACGTCACGAGCCCCTTCGCCGCGAGCTCGCTGGCCCGCGCGCGATCGGCCGGGCTGATGTCGTCGGCCACGAGCGTGAGCGCGAGCCCGATCGGCAGGCGCTGCGGCACCTTCTGCGGCACGCGCCCGAACCCGACCACGACGACGAGCTCCGCCTCGCCGGCCTCGGCGAGCGCAGGCGACGGCTCCGCGTCCTCGATCAGGGCGGCGATGCGGGGCGACCTCGGCTCGCCGCGCGTGAGCGCGCGGAGCGGGTCGCGGAGCGATGGATAGGGCCCGTGGCGGAGCGCGTCGTCGTAGTAGAGGAGCGCCTCGTCGGGCTGGCCGCTCTTCTCGAACGCGAGGCCGGCAAGGTAGCTCCCGAGGCCGACGAGCGCCGTCCCGCCCTCGTGATCGCGCAGGTACCTCTGCATCACCGCGAGGCGGCGGGCCTCGACCCTGGCCCCGCTGAGGTCGCGCTGGGCCAGGTAGTTCATCATGTTGATGGTGTTGATGAGCAGCTTCTCGTACGCAGGCGCCCTGTACGGACCCGCGTCGTCCGAGAAGAGGTACTTCCCGAGCTCGTCGGCGGCCCCGCGGGACATGTCGAGCAGGTCGATCGACTTGTCCGCCATCCCGAGATCGCGCGCGGACAGCTTGTAGCGGTCCATGCTGAGGAGGATGTTGCCGCGGTCGAGCAGGAGGAGCGCGTTGTCGCCCTGGAGCGACGGAAGCTCGGCCGCGGTCTCGACCTCCATCTGCTCGTTCAGCGCAGCCACCGCCGCCGCGGGGGCGCCGCGGTCGAGCGCGGCGAGCGCGGTGCGCACGCGATCCTCGTGGCCGGCGCAGGCCGCCTGTCCGAGGCCGAGGAGCAGCGCGAGAGGCGCGAGGCGCAGAAGGACCGCGCGCCCGCGCCCCCGGTGGCCCGCGTGCCGCCCGCGCATCACTCCTGGATGAGCGCCTTGGTGAAGGCGGCCCGGTTCTGCCAGGCCACCGCGCTCGTGGCGACCTCGATGAGCTGCATGAACATGAAGTACTGGACGCGGCGCTCGTCGGAGGTGCGCTCGTCGGAGGTGAAGACCTTGCCGGTGATGTAGTACTTCGCGCCGAGCTGGCGGTTGTACTCGGCGATGTGGTTCGGATCGAACCCGCCGCCGTGCTGCTTCTCGATCTCCGCGATCATCTGCTGCTGGCGCTCGACGCTCACCACGGTGACGAGACTCGTGTTGACCATGTACGTCTCGACGTCCGACAGGAGCGCCTGCAGCTGGCTGTCGATGTGCTCGCTCGTCTGGTTCGACAGCGGGTAGATGGCGAGCGTGGGCCGCGAGCCGTCATGCGCCCACGCCTTCGCCACGGGCGAGGCCATCAGCGACTTCAGGTTCTCGTGGAGGAGCTGCTCGATGTCGCGCTTGTCGATTCCCGTGCTCATCGCCGCGTCGTCGAGCCCCTCGACCTGATTGCCGCGCACGTAGGTCGGTCCGCAGCCGAGGGACGTCGTGGCGAGCGCGAGCGCCGCGAGCAGCGCGGCCGGACGGATGATGGGCGAACTGGGCATGGACACTCCGCAGGGGCAGGACGGCCGCATTCTAGCAGGCGAGGTGCGCAACGGAGCGGCGATCAGGCGGAAATCGTGCTCCGCCGTGCGGCGCGCCGGCGCGCCAGCAGAGAGGTCACCCCGGCGCGCCTCAGCGCGAAGAGCGCGAAGACCGCGAGGAGCGCGCGCGGGGAGGCTGGCCCGCCAGCGTCGCCGACGATGGGACCCTGCGCGCACGTGAGCCAGCGCTCGTCGAGCGGCCGGTGGGATGGCAGCCGCTCCGTCGCGCCGGGCGCCGTGACCCACCAGGGCGCCTCGTAGTCGCCAGCATCGGCGGCGCGCGTCGCCTCGGCGACGAGCCAGTCGCGATGGGCGATCAGCCCTCCGTAGATGGGGTCGGAGCAGCCGGACGGCCCGCGCGAGGTCACGCCGATGATCCGACCGGCCACGTCGAGCGCCGGTCCGCCCGAGTCGCCGCTGCAGATGCCGCTCTCGCCGCGCCACTCGCTCCCCGTGACGCGCTCCTGCGTTCCACACCCGTACCCCACGCACTCGACGCGGAGCCCGTCACGGCGTCGCCGCGCGCCGCCGTCGCGCGCCTTGCCCTCCGTGTCGCCGAAGCCCACCGCGGAGTAGACCTCGCTCTCCTCGGGCGGCCGCTCGATGCGGGGCGCGAGCGGCGTGACGTCGCTGCTGCGGATCGGCGAAGACAGGACGATGAGCGCGAGGTCGCGCCCGCACACGGCGTTGCCGTCGGGCGGGCTGAGCACCGCGCGCGCGGCGAGCCACGGCGCCTCCGCAGCCCACATGGCGCGGCCGAGGGTGGCGTAGACCTGCGAGGCGTCGACCGGCTCACCGAACGTCGCCGTCTTGCACGAGATGAGCTTCGGCGCCTCCGCGATGCAGTGCTGCGCCGTGAGCACCAGGTTCGGCGCGATCAGGGCGCTCGAGCAGGTCCGCGCGACCCGCCCTCTCCGATCCGTGATGATCAGCCCGGCGACCGCGCGATCTCCCGCGTCGGGATAACCTCCCTTGATCTCCAGCGCCGCCTCGTCCGCGTCCTCCCCGTGCAGGCCTGGCTCGTCCACGCCTCCCGCGCAGCCGGCCAGCGCGGCAGCGACGAGGAGGCATCCAGCTCGGGTACACCACGCGGTGCTGTTCCGGCACACGGCCAGCCGCCGTTGCACGGCACCTGCCAGCCTGGGCTGTGCATCGCCGCTTTCCTCTGAGGAAGGAGAGGATTGCTTCCGAGGAAGCCCACGCGCGCCCGGAGCAACGCCGCTGCGCTGTGGTGGGAGCTGTGGCCGGCGCGCCGATCGGGCTCATGTGCACCCGAGCACACGACCCCGGCGCCGCCGGGGGCGCGCCTCTTCGCGATCGATCCTCTCGGGGAGGGGCGACGCGCGGGCGCAGCGGGTCGTGATCCCGGAAAGCGACCCCGCGCCGCCTGTTCCGAGCGTCCGTTCGCGACGTCGCTGCGCCGCAAGCGCTCGTTCTTTCCGGGCGGCGCCGGCGCGTCAGCCGACCACGATGTTCACGATCTTCCCTGCGACGTAGATGAACTTCTTCACCTGCTTGCCGGCGGAGAGCGCGGCCACGCTCTCCAGGTTGAACGCGGCGGAGCGGGCCTCCTCCTCCGAGGCCGCCTTCGCCAGCATCACCCGGCCGCGCACCTTGCCGTTCACCTGCACCGGGATCTCGAGGACGTCATCGATGCACAGCGCCTCGTCGTACGTGGGCCAGGGCTCGTAGCTGAGCGAGCGCTCGTGGCCCGTGAGCCGCCACAGCTCCTCCGCGAGGTGCGGCGCGAAGGGCGACACGAGGAGAACCAGCCGGAGGACCGCCTCGCGCGGCGGCGACGGCAGCGAGCTCAGGTGGTTCACGAACACCATCATCGCGGAGATCGCGGTGTTGAACGCCATCGCCTCGATGTCGCCGGTCACCTTCTTGATCGTCCTGTGGAGCTGCCGGCTCGTCGCGTCGTCCATCGCGTCCGAGAGCGGCCGCGTGCACGTCGAGAACACGCGGTCCCGGAAGCGGACCACGCCCTGGATCTGCCCTGACTGCCAGGGCTTCACCGCCTCGAGCGGGCCCATGAACATCTCGTAGAGACGCAGGACGTCGGCGCCGTAGGCCCGCACGATGTCGTCGGGGTTGATCACGTTGCCCCGCGACTTCGACATCTTCTCGTTGTCCTCGCCGAGGATCATCCCCTGATGGACGAGCTTCACGAAGGGCTCGGGGTGCTTCACGCGGCCGAGGTCGTAGAGCACCTTGTGCCAGAAGCGCGCGTAGAGGAGGTGCAGCACGGCGTGCTCCGCGCCGCCGACGTAGAGGTCGACGGGCATCCACGCGTCGTACGCGGCCTCCGAGAACGGCTCCGCGTCGTTCTGCGGATCGAGGAAGCGCAGGTAGTACCAGCACGAGCCCGCCCACTGCGGCATCGTGTTCGTCTCGCGCGCATACCACCTGCCGTCCTGCTGAAAGAAGCGCCAGTCCACCGCGCGCGCCAGCGGGCCCGCCGGGTCGTCGCCAGGGCGGAAGTCGGCGAGCGGCGGCAGCTCGAGCGGGAGGCTCCCGTCGTCCACCGCGATCGGCTGGTCGTAGCGGATCGTGTGCGCGTCGCCCTTCCGGGGATCACCGCCCGGCTCGGCGAGATCGACGGGGAAGTAGATGGGGATCGGCTCGCCCCAGTAGCGCTGGCGCGAGAAGACCCAGTCGCGCAGCTTGTAGTTCACCTCGCGCTTGCCGCGGCCGAGCGCCTCGAGGCGGGCGATGACGGCGCGCTTGCACTCCTCCGTCTTGAGCCCGTCGAACTCGCCGCTCCGGACCGAGACGCCCGGGTCGACATAGGCGGCCTCGAGCTCTGCGTGCAGGGCGCCGTCGGGGCTCACCACCTCGACGATGGGCAGCCGGTAGGCGCGGGCAAAGGAGAAGTCGCGCTCGTCGTGCCCGGGGACCGCCATCACGGCCCCGGTGCCGTAGCCGCCGAGCACGTAGTCGGCGACCCAGATCGGCACCTCTGCGCCCGTGATCGGGTGGACGGCGACGAGGCCCGTGTCGACGCCGCTCTTCTCCTTCGCGGCCGCGGTGAGCCGCTCGCGATCGCTCTTGCCCGAAGCGGCCGCGACGTACGCGCGCACCGCCTCGCGGCGCGCCTCGGACGCGCCGCCCTCGGCGCTCGTGAGCCAGGCCGTCAGCGGGTGCTCGGGCGCGAGCACGACGTAGGTGACGCCCATCAGCGTGTCGGGGCGGGTCGTGAACACGCTCAAGGAGCCCTTGGGCCACCCCTTGACCTCGAACGTGATGAGCGCCCCCTCCGAGCGGCCGATCCAGGCGCGCTGCATCGCGAGCGTCCCTTCGGGCCAGTCGACAAGGCGGAGATCGTCCACCAGGCGGTCGGCGTAGGCGGTGATGCGCAGCATCCACTGCCGGAGCGGCGTCCGGTGGACCGGGTGTCCGCCGCGCTCGCTCTTGCCGTCGCTCACCTCCTCGTTCGCGAGGACGGTGCCGAGCGCCGGGCACCAGTTGACGCTCACCTCGTCCTGGTACGCGAGGCCCTTCTTGAAGAGCTGGAGGAAGATCCACTGCGTCCAGCGCACGTAGCGCGGATCGGTCGTGGAGAGCTCTCGCGACCAGTCGTAGCTGAAGCCCAGCATCTTGAGCTGGCGCTTGAAGGTCGCGATGTTCCGCGCCGTCGTGTCGGCCGGGTGCGTGCCGGTCTCGATGGCGTGCTGCTCCGCCGGCAGGCCGAAGGCGTCCCAGCCCATGACGTGCAGGACGTCGATCCCGCGCATGCGGTAGTAGCGCGACATGATGTCGGTCGCCGTGTACCCCTCGGGGTGACCGACGTGCAGCCCCGACCCCGAGGGGTAGGGGAACATGTCGAGCACGTAGCGCTTCTCGCGCACGGCGCCTGCGCTGCGGACGGCGCGGAAGGTCTCGCCCTGCTCCCATGCGCGCTGCCAGTGCGGCTCGACCGCGGCGTGGTCGTAGCGCACGGGCTCGCGCGGCTCGTTGGGAGAAGGTTCGGTGGAGGTGCTGCGGGAGCCCATCGTCTCGGCGGCCATATCGCGACGTGCCATAGCACTGTGCTGCCGCGGTCGACAGCCGCCCCGCGGCGGCAGAAGCTCGCGTCCTCCGCGGGAGCGCTGTCGCCCGTCCGCGGTGCGGCCCCCGGCCATGTCGAGAGTTGCCGGCAAGCGTGGACAGCCCCTCGGTGCGAGCTCTGCCGTCGGATGCGCCCGCGCTCGCGACGGCTGACGGCGGCGCGCGCCGCCCCGCGCTCGGGATGCAGGCGCGCCGCGCGCCGGGATGCAGGCGCGCCGCGCGCCGGGGGCGTCGACGGCGCTTCCGCCGCGCTGACGGCGGCGCGAGCGCACCGCCGCGTGCGCACCTTGGTTGGGGAGGCGAGCTCGCTCTTCGACCGGCCGAGCCCCGGGGCGCGCGCCTCGCTGCTCCTTCGTCCGCAACGGGCGGCGTGAGCGCGGGGCCGCGCTGCGCATTCCCGGCGCAGCAGCGCCTCGCTGGACGGGGCGACGCGTCAGAAGGATGGCCGGACGCCGAGACTTGGGGGTAGATTGAAAGCGCTGTTCCGCTTCAGTGTGAGGCGGAGGGGCCGCGTGGGCGGTTCCTCCGGGGCGCGCGGATGACCGACAAACACGTTCGATGGGGAGCCCCCGAGAGTGAGATGGCGGCGCAGCCAGGCCGACCGCTCCCATCTGCGCATGGATCAGGGATCCCTTTCCGGCCCCTGCCCGTGCCGCCGCTGATGGCGCCCGGGGCCCTCCGCCCGCTCTCCGCGCAGTACGCGCTCAGCCCCCAGCTCCAGCAGCACGGCCCGCCCGGCTTCGCCGGTCCAGCGCCGTCGGCGTCAGGCTACGGCGGTCCAGCACCGTCGGCGCCAGGCTTCGGCGGTCCAGCACCGTCGGCACCCAGCTTCGCCGGGCCCGCCGCCTCCGGGGCAGCGTACCCCGGACCGGTGCCGCCCGCGTTCCCGGCGCCCGCGCCATCGGTGCCCGCGTTCTCGGGGCCGGCGCCGTCGGCGCCCAGCTTCGCTGGGCCAGCGTCGTCAACGCCGGTAACCGCGGCGCCGGCTTCCCCTCCGGCAGCGATGTCCGGGTACACCCAGCCGCCTGCGGCGAACGTCTCGGCGCGCGGAGGGACCCTTCCGCCCGGGCTCGTCTCGCAGCAGGACGTGCTGTCGGCCAGCGGCGTCTTTTCTCCGAGCGCCCTCCCGTTCGTCTCGGCGCCGCCGCCGTCGGACCCGATGCCCCTGAGCCAGATGTCGTTCCATCCGGCGCCGACCACGGAACGGATGGGCGCGAACGCGGCGCAGCCGCCCCCTCCGGCGGCGCCGCCCGGGTTCGCGAGCCCCGGGTTCGGTGCCGCCGGGCCCCCCGTCCAGGAGGCCGCGCGCACGCCGATGCCCTCGCTGCACGCCGGCGTTCCGGCGCCGGCCGGGCCGCCCTCGGCCGCTGCGCCCGCGTCTGCTCCGGCGGTGGGCGCAGCTCCCGGTGCGGCCGTGCCCGGCGCGCCCCCGGCGGGCGGCGGGTGGGACGGCGCGGCGATGCCGCCCGCCGAGAGCCCGTGGGCCACCACGTCGGCGCGGCTCGAGATGCCGGCGCTCCCCTCGAGCTTCGTGCAAGAGCGCGCGGAGCCGCAGAAGCCACCTGCCGCGCCGGTCCCGCGGCGCGAGGGCGGCAGGGCGCTCATCGTCGCGCTCAGCGTGATCCTGGCGATCGCCCTGCTGGCGCTCGTCGGGATCACGCTGTGGCAGAGCATGGGCGGCGGAGGGCCCATCGCGATCGACTACACCGAGCCGCCTCCGACGACCGCCGAGACGTCGCCCGCGCCTACCCAGAGCGTGAGCGCAGCCCCCAGCGCGCCCGCCGCGCCCCGGCCCGTCGCGCGGCCGCGGCCGAAGAACGACGACATCTACGAAGAGGTCGAGAAGGAAAAGACCGCGCGCTGAGGCGGCTCGACGCGGCGCGAGGGCAGCGCGCCGCAGGCGATTCGTTGGCCCTGCGCCCCGTTCCATGCTGGTGATCGCCGCGATGGCGACGCCGATCCCGCAGAACCTTGCCCAGTTCACCCTCGACGAGCTGGCGCGCGCGACCGGCGGGCGCGTGCTGAGGACCGGGCCGGCCGTGCGGGGCATCTCGACCGACAGCCGCACGATCTCGTCCGGCGCGGCGTTCGTCGCGCTCGCCGGCGAGGCCTTCGACGGCCATCGGTTCATCGACGCCGCGGCGCAGCGCGGGGCGGCCGCGTTCGTCGTCTCCCGGGAGGTGGCCCTGCCGCCCGAAGGCGGCGTGGTGCTCGTGAAGGACGGGCTCGCGGCGCTCGGGGCGCTGGCCAGAGCGCACCGCGAGCGATGGCGCAGGGGCGCGCACCCGGACGGGCCGCGGGCGATCGTCGCGATCGGCGGCTCCGCCGGCAAGACGACGACGACGCGGACCATCGCGGCGCTGCTCGCCGGGGCGGGCCGCGGCGACGTGCACGCGACCGCGGGCAACCTGAACAACGCCATCGGGTTGCCGATGACGTTGCTCGGGCTCGATGACCACCATCGCTTCGCCGTCGTCGAGATCGGCACGAACCAGCGCGGCGAGGTCGCGGCCCTCGCGCGCATCGCAGGGCCGGATCTCGCCGTGCTGACCTCCATCGGCGTCGAGCACACCGAGGGGCTCGGCACGCTGGAGGACGTCGCCGCCGAGGAAGGGGATCTGCTCGCCGCCTTGCCGGCCGACGGCGTGGCCCTCGGCAACGGCGACGACGCGAAGGTGGTCGAGCAGCTCGAGCGCGCCGGCGCCGCGCGGCGGGTCCCCTACGGCTTCGGCGAGCGCGCGCAGATCCGGATCGCGGGGCGGCGGCCGGTCGGGGTGCGCGGCAGCTCGGTGCGGATCGAGCGCGGAGGCGAGGCGCTGGAGATCGTCGTCCCGCTGCTCGGCGAGGCGGGGGCGCTGGCCGCGGCGGCGGCCGTCGCCGTGGTGGAGGCGACGCTCGGCGAGCGGCTCTCGACCGAGCAGGCGGCCCGCGCGGCCGCAGGGCTCGCGCCGCCGGGGGACGGGCGCCTGTCGGTCCGCGAGCTGCCGGACGGCACCGTGGTCATCGACGACACCTACAACGCGAACCCCCTGTCGATGCGGTCGTCGCTCAGGACGGCCGTCGAGCTGGCCGGGGCGCTCGGGAAGCGGCTGGTCCTGCTGCTCGGCGAGATGCGTGAGCTCGGCGCGCTGGCGGCGGCGGAGCATGACGCGCTCGGCGAAGCGGTCGGGGCCGTGCGCCCGGCCGCGCTGATCGCCGTCGGCGGCGAGGCGGCGCGGATCGCGCGCGCCGCCGAGGCGGCCGGCGTGCGGGCGTGGTTCGCCGGCGACGCGAGCGCCGCCGCGGTCCGAGCGCTGGAGATCGTCGAGCGCGGCGATCTGGTGCTCGTGAAGGGCTCCCGCGGGATCAGGATGGAGCGGATCGTGGAGGAGCTCGCCGGGCGCGGCGCCGGCGCGTCGCCCTCGCCGTGAGCGCGCGCCCGTCGTCGCGCCGCGCCGTGGTCACGCGCCGAGCGCGGCCCGTGCCTCGGCGACGGACTGGCTGAGCAGGAGCTTCGCCTCCTCGTTGCTGCAGAAGGAGCGCGTGATCATGCGATCGACGTACAGCGCGCCGCGGAGGTGATCGACCTCGTGCTGGAGGATCCGGGCGGGCCAGCCGGTCGCCTCCCAGCGGATCTCCTCGCCGTCCGCGTCCACGCCGCTCACCTCGACCGACAGACCTCGCTCGACCAGCGCCATGTAGCCCGGGACGCTCAGGCAGCCCTCGAAGAACGTCGCCCGCCCCGGGTCCGCCGCGCCCTGGGGCGACGGCGCGAGGACCCTCAGCGTCGGGTTGACGATCGCCCTGAGCGGGAAGGGCACGCGGCCGCGCTCGGCGCGCTGCCCCGGCGTGAGGCGGGACATCAGCTCCTCGCTGTCCTCGAGCACGATCACCTGCTGGCTGACGCCGATCTGCGGCGCCGCGAGCCCCACGCCGGGCGCCTTGCGCATGACGGCGACCATCGTCGAGATGAGGTGCTTGAGCTGCTTCGTCCCGATCTCCTCGGGCGGCACGGGCGCGGCGGGCTTTCGCAGGACGGCTCGGCCTGCGAGGACGATCGGGGGGAGCTCCATGCTGCGGGGATGAATCGGCGCGCTCGCGGGCGCAAGCGCCGCCGGCGAAGGAGCGCGGCGCGCGTGGATGTCCTCGCGGCGAGGCGGGGGTGAGGGTAGAGGAGCGGCGCCGGCCCGCGCCCGGCCTCCGCCATGGCAGCGCCCCCTCCGCCTTCGCCGGCCCGCGCGGACGCCCCGCGCCGGCTGCTCCGCCTCATCGTCGCGCTCGTCCTCGCGGCGCTGACGCTCGCCGCTTTCGCCGCCGTGACGCTGCGGCTAGAGCTCGAGCCGAACGTCGCCTCGCTCCTGCCCGAGCGCGGGGACGCCGCGGCGCTGCGCCGGTACGTGCGCGGGTTCGGGGGCGGCGATCTCGGCGTCGTGATGGTCAAGGGGGACGACCCCGACGAGAACGCCGCTGTGGCCGCCGAGATCGCGCGGGCCCTCGCGGCGCGCCCGACCGTGCAGCGCGCCGCCGACCGGATCGACGTCTCGCGCGCGCTCGATCCGTGGCTCGCCTTCCGGCACGCGGACGCGCGCGTGCGGGAGCGGCTCGCCGTCGCGCTCTCGCCCGAGGGGATGCGGGAGCGCCTCGCCGAGACGCGCGCCATGCTGCTCGCGCCGGGCGGCGGCGCCGCGGCCGAGACGATCGCGGCCGACCCGCTGCGCCTCTCGCAGCTCGTCTTCGAGTCCGCGGACATCGGATCCGGGGTGCGCACGCAGGCCGACGGCGCGTTCGCCACGGACGACGGCAAGGTGCACCTCGTCCTGGTGCAGCCGGCCGGACAGGCGCTCCGCGGCGCCGACGCCCGGGCCTTCGTCGCCGACGCGAACGCCGTCCTCGACCCGATCCGCGCGGCGCACCCGGGGCTCACGCTCGGGCTCACCGGCGGGCACGCCATCGCCGCGGCCACCGAGGAGATGCTCACGCGCGATCTCGCCGTCTCGGGGTCGCTCTCGATGTTGCTCGCCTCCGCCGTCTTCGCGCTGCTCTTCCGCCGCATGCGCGCGCTCGCCGCGGTGATGCCGCCGCTCGTGCTCGGGACCGTCTGGACCGCGGGGCTCGCCACGGCGCTCCCGGGCGGGCTCAGCGCGATCGCGGTCGCCTTCATGTCGGTCGTCGTGGGCGTCGGCGTCGACACCGGCGTCCACGTCTACGCCGCGCTGCTCGAGGCGCGGCGCGAGGGGCTCGATCCGGAGGCGGCCGGGCGCGCCGCGAGGGCGCGGACCTTCCGCGCGGTGCTCGTCGCCGCCGTCACCGCGGCGGCCGCGTTCGGGGCCCTCGCCCTGTCGGACATCAACGCGCTCCGGCAGCTCGGCCTCCTGTGCGCCGCCGGCGAGGTGCTCACGGCGATCGCGATCGTGCTCGTGACGCCGACCGTCGGCGCCTGGCTCGAGCGGGGGCCCCCGCCGCCCGAGGCGCCGGCGCGCTGGCCCGACGGCCTCTACCGGCTCACGCGGACCCGGGGCCGCGCGCTCGCGCTCGCGGCGCTCGCGGCGCTCCCCATCGCGGCGGTCGCCCTCGGCGCCGCGCCGCCGCTCGCCGAGGCCATCGTCGCGATCCGGCCCGCCGAGCTCGAGCCGCTCAAGGTGCAGCAGGCGATCTTCGACGCGTTCGGCGGGCGGCGCGGGCAGTGGGTTGTGCTCCTCGCGGACGGCGAGCAGGAGCGCGCCCGCGCCCGGGCCGACCGGATCGCCGAGCGCCTCGCCTCGATGAAGGCCGACGTGGAGGCCGTCGACGCGCTCACCGCGCTCGCGCCCGCCGCCTCGACGCAGGCCGAGCGGTTCGCCGCGCGCGACGCGCTCGACCTGCCCGGAAGGGCCGACGAGCTCGAGCGGGCGCTCCGCGACACGGGCTTCGCGCCCGAACGCTTCTCGGCCGTGCTGGCCGGGATGCGCGCGCCGCCGAGGCAAGAGGTGGCGCTCTCCGATCTCGAGCGCGGCCCCGCGTCCATCCTGCTCTCGCGCTACCTCGGGGCGGACGGGGGCGACGCGCTCGTCGCGCTCTACGTGCGGCCCCGCGAGGCCGGCTCGGTCGAGCGGATCGAGCGCGCGATCCGCGAGGAGGACCCGCAGGCCATGCTCACCGGCTACACCCGGCTCGAGGCGGCGCTCCGCGAGACGCTCGCGCACGACATGCCGCGCATCGCGATCGTCGCCGGGGCGCTCGTGCTGCTGGCGCTCGCGGCCTCCCTCCGCAGCGCGCGCGACATCGCGCTGGCCGCGCTCGTCGTCGCCTCCGAGATCTGCCTCGTCCTCCTCCTGATCCGGGTGCTCGGCATCCCCCTGCACGCGTACGACGCGCTCGTCATCCCGGTGCTGCTCGGGATCACCGTGGACGAGGGCATGTTCCTGCTCCACCGCGCCCGCGACCTCGAGGCGGCGGGCGGCGGCGACGCGGTGATCCGCGAGACGCTGCGCCAGGAGGGGCCGGCGATCGCCGCCACCGCGCTGACCACGGCCGCGGGCTTCTCCGCGCTCGCGTTCTGCCGCTTCGACGGCCTCCGCGACCTGGGCCGGGTCGGCGCGCTCGGCAGCGCGGTCGGCCTCGTCGTGGCGCTCATCGTGGTGCCGGCGGGTCTGCGGCTCTGGCCCCGACCCCACCGACGTGCATAACATCTCGGCGTTGTCGCCCCGGGGCCTCCTCCTCCTCGCTCTCCTCGCGCTCGCGCGTCCCGCCGCGGCGCAGCCGTCGCCTTCGCCCGCAGCGCCGGCGCCCGCGCCGAGCCCGCCGCGCTCGGCCGTCGCCCGCGCGGTGGACGCGCTCGCGCGCTCGCTCGACCCCGTGACCGGTCGCGTGCTCGTGGCCGCCGGGCCGCTGGTCTCCGACGCGCCGGCGCCGCGCGGCGCCCAGCTCGCGGCCACGCTCGCTGCCCACCTCGCCGGCAAGCTCGGCCCCGGCGCGCGAGCGCAGAAGGATCCGATCCCGCTGCCGCTCGCGCGCGAGGCCGCGCGCGACGACGCGGCGCTCGTCCACCTCGCCGTCGAGATCGCGGCGGGGCGGCTGCGCGTCACCGCCGACGTGTACCCGGTGCCGCGCACCGTCTGGGCGCGCATCCGCGATCCGGAGCCGGGCTCCGTCGCCCACGCCTACGCCGAGGCGCCCCTCGACGCCGAGGTCCGCAGCTTCCTCGCGCCGGTGCCGCTCGTCGCCGCGAGGGTCGACCGCGCGAAGAACTTCGAGGGCGACGTGGTCGCGCTCGCGTGCGGCGATCTCGACGCCGACGGCGCGCTCGAGATCCTCAGCGTGAGCCGGCGGCGCGTGACGACGCTCCGCCTCCGCGGCGGCCGGGTCGTGCCGCTCGCGTCGCGCTCGTGGCCGGACGTGATCGCGGTGCACCCGTCGCCGCTCCGCGAGCCGCTCGCGTTCGCCACGCTCGTCGAGCGCGAGCGGGACGGCGAGCGCCTGCCGCCTTTCGCCGACGTGGGGCTCACCGATCGCGCGCGCAGCGTCCGCTTCGACGGCAAGCTGAATGCGCTCGCCGAGCTCCCCGGGCTCGCGGTCCCGGACGCTGGCGGCTCGGCCTGCACGAAGACGTGGGGGTCGCTCCTCACCGGCCCGCTCGGGCCGTGCGCCCCGGCCGATCCGCCGCCGGCGACGTCGGCGCTCACCGGCCGGTACGACGCGCTCGCGTCGGCGCAGCTCCTGTCGGCGCGGGGCGAGCCGTTCACGGTCTGGGCGGCGCGCGAGCGCGGCGCGGTCGAGCTCCGGGACAGCGCGGGCCGCCGCAAGGTCGTGGGCAGCGCCGGGGCGCAGCTCGCGATCGGCGATCTCGATCAGGACGGCGAGCCCGAGCTGCTCGCCAGCCTCGACGTGCTGGATTCGCTCGAGGATGCCGTCGTGGTCTGGTCGTGGCGGCGCCGCGACGGCGGCCCTTCGCACACGGCGCCCCAGGAGCTCCTGCGCCTGCCGGCGCCGGCGGGGGTGCGCGCCCTCGCCGTCTGCCCGCCCGACGGGCCCGGGCGCGCCCCCTTCGCGGTCGCGACGGCCGACGAGATCTGGGTGGTGCGGTGAGCCGCTCGTTCCCGCGTCGCGCCTTCCTCGGCGGCGCGGGCGCGCTGCTCGGCGCGGCCGCCCTCCCGGAGCGCGCCCGCGCCATGGGGCGCACCCCGCTCGGCGGCCGCATCTCGATGCACCTCCCGTGGCCGACGGGCGCGCTCGACCCGCACGACCTGAGCGATCCGGCCGCTGCCCTGTTCGCGTCGGCGATCGCCGACAGCCTCTACGGGCTCGACGCGTCCGGCAACCCGTACCCGACGCTCTCGTCCGCGCTGCCGTCGCGCGAGGGGGACGCCGCGGTCGTGCGCCTGCGCGAGGGGCTGCGCACCGCGCGCCTGCTCAAGCTCGACGGCCGCGACATCGTGAGCTCGGTCGAGCGCGCCCGCGCCCGCGGCGCCGCCGCGGCGCTCGCCGAGGTCCCGAGGCCCGAGCGGCACCCGAAGGATCCGCTCGCCGCCGTGTTCCCGCGCGCGGATCCCGCCCGCGTCGCCCGCGCGCTCGCGTCGCCGATGGTGGCGCTGCTGCCGCGCAGCTTCGACCCCGCGGCGCCGGACGGCACCGGCGCCTTCCTGGCCGACCTCGGCCCGCAGCGCATCATGCTGACGCGCAACGACGTCGCCGCGCGCGGCGCTGCCTTCCTCGACGCGATCGAGGTGATCCGCTCCGAGGACCTGACGACCTCCCTGCGCGCGTTCGAGACCGAGCGCGACGACCTCGGCTGGCTCGGCGCCGGGCTGCACACGAACCGCCGCGGCGCTGTCCGCTTCGATCTCGGCGTCGCCGGGTGGATCGTGCTGACCACGGGCGCGGAGGCCGGCCCCTTCGGTCAGCCCGGCGTTGCGCAGCGGCTGGTCGACGCGCTGCCGCCCGAGCGCCTCGCGCACCTCGGTCTGGTCGGTCTCCCGAGGGCGCACGGCGATCCCGCGTGGGGCGGTCCTCCGGCGGAGCTGCTCGTGGATGACTCTGCAGCGCATCTCGTCGAGGTCGCCGAGGCCGTCGCGCCGATCCTCTCGCGGCCCGGGCACGAGGTCACGGCAGAGCCCGTCTCGCGCGCGGAGCTCGGGCGCCGCCGGGCCCGTGGCAAGGCGGCGCTCGCGATCGAGCTGGTGCGCCCGCTGGGCCCGGGGTCTCTCAACGCCCTGCTCGCGCTCGCGACCGCCGCCGACCGCGGCCGAGCCCTCGATCTCGCCCGTCATCCGCCGCGGCTCGCGCCCACCGCAGCGCCGCGCTCGCTCACCGCCACGCTCCGCCTCGGAGTGATCGCCGAGGTCCGGATCGCGGGCGGCGTGCTGCCGGACATCGCGCTCGCGCGGGCCGGAAGCGGCGAGGGCTGGGATCTTGGCGCCACGTTCCGTCGTTCTGCCAGGCGCTGACGCCCTCCGACGTGGAACCCGACGCCCGCCGACGGGGGGGCCGCCATTGCCCAGAGAGGTTTCCCGTGAAGTCTGTAAGTTGTGAATATTATTACGTTTTTACTTCAGCCTTCCGCCTTCATGGTCAAATGACTGCACCACCCGCCGACCCCGCCGGCGCCCGCCGGGCAGCCGACGCGACCGCGCCGCCGCTGTTCGGGACGTCCGGGCGAGCGGCGCGCCGGCGCGCGCCGGTGCGCCGACGGGGAGGGGGGTGCTTCGAGCGCTTGCGCCGAGGGGACATTTGGTTACTATCGGCTGGTCACGAACGTCACTGGCACTCGACACGACGCTTCTCTTCTCGGGGATCGCGGATTGATCGCGGACTGGACGACGCAACGTGTGGCGCATCGGGGGCTCCTCCCCAGCGCCGCCCTCCCTCGATCCCCCACGGCTCCATCGGGGCGGCAGGGCATGTTCGGCACCGAAGCTGACGCATCTCGCAGAGCCGTGAAGTGAATCAGTGTCATGGGTACTCGCCTCTACGTTGGTAATCTCCCCTTCTCCGCCACCAAGGCCTCCGTGCAGGCTGCGTTCGCCCAGAGCGGCGAGGTGACGGATGTGCACATCGTGACCGACCGCGAGAGTGGGCAGTCGCGAGGTTTCGGGTTCGTCACGATGGGCACGCCTGAGCAGGCCCAGCAGGCGATCGAGCAGATGAATGGCGCCATGATGGACGGCCGTCCGCTTCGCGTGAACGAGGCGGAGGAGCGGGTCCAGCGCGGCGGTGGTGGCGGCGGCGGCGGTTACGGCGGCGGCGGCGGCGGCGGTTACGGCGGCGGCAGCGGCGGCGGTGGTCGCAGCGGCGGCGGCGGCGGTTACGGCGGCGGCGGCGGCGGCGGTGGTCGCGGCGGCGGCGGTGGTGGTCGCGGCGGCCGTGGCGGTCGCGGCGGCGGCGATCGGTACTGAGTCGAGCTAGGTCGACGTTCACGCGGCGGCGCTTCTCCCGGGAGGCGCCGCCGTTTTCGTTCGCGGGCGGGGGAGCTTGCTCCGCTGCCCTGCGAGCGTCAGAGACCGGCACGCTGAACGCCCTCACGCTCCGGGCGCGGCAGCTGACCGCCGATGCCACCGTCCTTTCCTTTGTCGCTCAAGCCGTCACCGCGGGCGATCTCGCTTTACTACTTCGGCATCTTCGCCGTCCTCGGTGTGTACCTGCCGCTGTTCCCGAGCTGGCTGGAGGGGCGGGGGGTCCGGGGCCTCGCGATGGGGGCGATCGCGGCGACGCTCCCCGCGATGGGCCTCGTCGCGCCGCCGGTGTTCGGCTTCATCGCCGACTCGCTCGGCGTGCGGGTGTGGCTGATCCGTGCGGCCTGCGCCGGTGCTCTCGTCGCCTTCGCGCTGCTCGCGCTGTCGTCGGCGCTCGGCGTTTCACTTGGCTTCGGCGGGCTCTTCGTCGCGGCGCTCGCGTTCGCGTTCTTCCGAGCGCCGATGTTCACGATGGCCGACGTCGTCGCGATCGAGACGTCGCTGAGCTCCGGGATCGCCTACGGTCGGCTCAGGCTCTGGGGATCGATCAGCTTCGCGCTGATGGCGATCGTGAGCGGAGCCCTCGTCGATCCGGCGCGGCCGGCGGCGTTCCCCGTCACGATCGCCGCCGCGCTGCTGGCCGCGTTCGCCATCTCGTGGACCTTGCCAGCGCGCGCCGAGGCGCCCCTTCGGCGGCTCGGCCACCGAGCCGGCGCGGAAGGCGATGCGGGCGCGCCGCGTTCGCCGGCCGCCGGAGGCTCCGTGCGAGAGCGCGCCCGTGCTCTCCTCCAGAGCCGCGACTTCCGCCTGTTCCTCGCGGCGTCGTTCCTGGCCCAGAGCGCGAACTCTTCCTACGACCTCTGCTACACGCTGCACCTGCGCGACGTCGGCTTCCCCGAGTCGCTCGTGGGGGTCGCGTGGGCCGTCGGCGTCGCCGGCGAGATCGCGCTCATGGCGTTCTCCGGCCCGCTGCTCAAGCGCTTCGCGCCGCCCGCGGTGCTCGCCTTCGCCTTCGCGGGCGCCTCGCTCCGCTGGGCGCTGCTCTCGAACGTGCGCTGGTGGCCCGCGCTGCTCGCGATCCAGCCGCTCCATGCGGTCTCCTTCGCCATGATGTGGGTCGCCTCGCTCGCGTACACGCGGGATCGCGCCCCGCCGGAGATCCTCGCCACGGCGCAGGGGCTCTTCTCCGCAAGCGCCGGCGCCGGATCCGTCATCGGAATGCTCACATGGGGCGAACTCTACAAGCGCGGGGGCGGCACCCTCACGTTCGGCATCGCCTCGATCACGGCATTGGTGGCATTCGTCCTGGCTGTGACCTTCGCGCGATCGGCGCGGCGTTCATTGTCAGGGAGCTCAATTTTTTCTGTCAGCTCCCAGGGCCAGGAGTAACGTTACGTTTTCCGCAGCACGCGTAGGCGCGCGCGGGCACTACCTGAACGAGGCGAGCATGTGCGGGATCGTCGGATACGTTGGGTCAAAGAAGGCGGCGCCGATCATCGTCGAAGGGCTGCGCAAGCTGGAGTATCGGGGCTACGACTCGGCCGGCATTGCCATTCATGACGGCAAGGGCATCGAGATCGTCCGGACGCTCGGCAAGCTGGTCAAGCTCAGCGAGGCGCTCGAGAAGCGGACCCTCGACGGCACCACGGGCATCGGCCACACGCGGTGGGCGACGCACGGCCGCCCGAGCGAGGTGAACGCCCACCCGCACTCCGCGGGCCCGGTGGCCGTCGTTCACAACGGCATCATCGAGAACCACGTGGCCATCCGGCAGCAGCTGGAGAGCCAGGGGGTCAAGTTCCTCTCCGACACGGACACCGAGATCGTCGCTCACCTCGTCCACCGCGAGCTCCAGAAGGGCGCGAAGTCGCTCTTCGAGGCCGTGCGCGGGGCGCTCCGGCAGGTCCACGGCGCCTACGCGATCGCGGTCGTCTCGCGCGAGCAGCCCGACGTCATCGTCGCCGCCCGGTATGGCTCGCCGCTCGTCGTCGGCGTCGGCGAGAGCGAGATGCTGTGCGGCAGCGACATCCCCGCGCTGCTCGCGCACACCCGCGACATGATCTTCCTCGAGGACGGCGACATCGTCGAGCTGCGCGCGGACGGCGTCCGCATCGAGACCGTGGCCGGGAGCGACAAGGTCGAGCGGCGCGTGAAGCGCATCGACTGGAGCCCCGTCCAGGCGGAGCGCGGCGGCTACAAGCACTTCATGCTGAAGGAGATCCATGAGCAGCCGGACGTCGTCGAGGCGACGCTGCGCGGCAGGATCGATCTCGTCGCCGGCGACGTGCACGCGACCGAGATGGGCGTCACGCCCGAGTTCGCGAGGGAGCTGCGCCGGGTCTACATCGTCGCCTGCGGCACGAGCCACCACGCCGGCATCGCCGGCCGCTACTGGATCGAGCAGGTCGCCAGGGTCCCCACGGTGGTCGAGCTCGCGAGCGAGGTCCGCTACCGCGAGCCGATCTTCTTCCCCGACGATCTCGTGATCGCGATCAGCCAGTCGGGCGAGACCGCCGACACGATCGCGGCCCTCAAGGCGGCCAAGGCGCAGGGCGCCAAGGTGCTGGCGCTCTGCAACGTGCTCGACAGCGCGATCCCGCGCCTCTCCGACGGTGCGCTCTACACGCACGCGGGCCCCGAGATCGGCGTCGCCTCGACCAAGGCCTTCACCACGCAGCTCGCCGCGCTGCTCCTGCTCGCGGTCTACCTCGGTCGCCGCCGCGAGTCGCTCTCCGCGGAGCGCGGGCGCGAGATCCTCCAGGCCCTCTGGGAGATCCCGAGCCACATGCGCGAGGTGCTCGGCGACGCCGACTACGTGCACGCGATCGCGAAGCGCCTCGTCCACGCGAAGGACGTCCTCTTCCTCGGGCGCGGCCTCGGCTTCCCCATCGCGCTCGAGGGCGCGCTCAAGCTCAAGGAGATCTCGTACGCCCACGCGGAGGGCTACGCGGCCGGCGAGATGAAGCACGGGCCGATCGCGCTCATCGACGAGGCGCTCCCCGTCATCGTCGTCTGCCCGCGCGACGCGCACTACGACAAGACCTTCTCCAACCTGCAGGAGGTCCGGGCGCGCGAGGGGCAGGTCGTCGCCATCGCCACCAAGGGCGACGAGGCGATCCTCGAGATCGCGCAGCACCACGTCTGGATCCCCAAGGTGCCGGACGAGGTGGGGCCGCTCCTCACGGTGCTCCCGCTCCAGCTCATCGCCTATTACGTCGCCAACCTGAAGGGCAACGACGTCGACCAGCCGCGCAACCTCGCGAAGACGGTCACGGTCGAGTAGCGGCTCCCCCGCGGCGGGCTTGCTCCGGCGTCGCGGGCGGCCCTCCTGAGCGGCGCGGGCGCCCCGCGCCCCGCCTGCGCGCCGGTCCGGGGCCGCGGCTATGCTGCGCGCATGCGCATCCCCGGCAGAACGGAGCGGCGGGTCGTCGCGGCCATCCTCGTGACCGCGCTCATCCCGCTCGTCGCCAGCATCGTGATCGCCAGGACGGTGATCGCGCGGGTGTCGGCGACGGCGTTCCAGCCCGAGTTCGGCGTCCACCTGGACAGGGCGCTCGGCGTGTACGCCGAGCTGGCCGCCGCCATCAAGCAGGGCATGCGCTCCGAGGCCGAGGCGATCGCCGCGGCGGACCCGCTGCGCCGGAGCGCCTTCGCCGGAGACGCGGAGCTCCTCGCGGACGAGCTCGCGCGCATCGTCGCGGCCCACGCCACGCTGGTCTCCCTCCGCGTCGAGCGCTGCGGCGGCGAGCTCGTCAGCGCGCGGGAGCGCGGCCGACCGGTAGATCCGGCGCACGAGAAGACGCTCACGGTCCGGAAGGCGATCGAGCGCGCTTCCGGCCGCCCCGGCGTGCCCGCCGAGCCCGCGCCCGAGGACGGCGAGTGCGACGGCGACGCGACGACGCTCGTCGCGACGTTCGCCGCGCCGAGCGCCCGCTTCGACGAGCTCGAGTCGGCGCAGGCGTTCGCGCAGGCGTACCACGCCCTCGAGCGCGAGCACCGGAAGGAGTACCTCGACGAGAGCTACGGCGATGCCTTCGCCGCGCTCCTCGGCGCGACGATCGTCCTCGCCGTCCTCGCCGGCGTGCTCGTGGCGCGCCCCGTGGCCGACCGCATCGCGCGGCTCGCCGCGGCGACCCGGCCCGTCGCCGAGGGCGATCTCTCGGTGCGCGTGGCGCTCCAGGGCAACGACGAGGTCGCCGACCTCGGCCGCGCCTTCGACCGCATGCTCGAGGAGCTCGAGGGCAGCCGCGCGAGGATCGAGTTCCTCAAGCGCATGGGCGAGTGGCAGAAGATGGCGCGGCACCTCGCGCACGAGATCAAGAACCCGCTGACGCCCATCCAGCTCGCCGTCGAGGAGTGTCACCGCCGCTATGCGGGCAGCGACCCGGCCTACCAGCGCCTGCTCCAGACCACGCTCGAGGTCGTCGAGGAGGAGGTCGGCACGCTGCGCCGGCTCGTCGGCGAGTTCTCCAATTTCGCGCGGCTCCCGCAGGCCGAGCTCGAGCCGTCGGATCTCGCGGAGTTCCTGCGGGAGCAAGGTGAGCGCTTCGCGGCGGTCGAGGAGGCGGGGCGTGAGCACGCCTCGGACGAGGCGCTGCTCGGGCGCGTCGATCTCGAGTTTGACGTGCCGGACGCCCCGATGCCGGCCGCGCTCGATCGGGAGATGCTCCGGCGCGCCCTCGGCAACATCGTGCGCAACGCGGCGCAGGCGCTGCGCGACGCGCAGCGTGCGGCGCCGCGCGGAGGCGCTGCAGAGCGCGCCCTGTGGGGCAGGGTCCGTGTCTCGGCGCGGGGCGAGGGGCAGAGCCACATGATCGCGATCGACGACGACGGCCCGGGCATCGATCCCGCCGTGCGCGACTCGGTCTTCGATCCCTACGTCACGACGCGGTACGACGGCACCGGGCTCGGCCTGAGCATCGTGAAGAAGATCGTCGTCGACCACGGCGGCACCATCGACGTGCTCGACTCCCCGTTCGGGGGCGCGCGCTTCGTCATCCGGCTCCCGCGCGCAGGCACACCCGCGGCGCGCGCCGCGCAGAGGGCCGAGGGCGAGGGCGGACCGCGCTCGACCTCACGCGCGGCGGGCGAACCCGGGAGCCCGGCGGCGCTCGGGCGCGACGTCTTCTCCGAGGGCGATCGCGAGGTGGCCGCAGGGAGCGCCGGCCCGGCGCGACCCGCCGCTGGCGATGGCGGCGGCGCCTAGCGGGGCGGGGGGTCGAGCGCCCTCCACGAGAGCCATCTGCGCGATGTTGATCATCACGGAGGAGGCGCCGAGCTACGCGCGCCCAGGAGCTCGGGCCGGGCTGCCGGCGGGAGGCCCCGGCAGCGAAAGCGCGCCTCCGGACCGGCCGGTTGTCAGGAGATACTTGACCAGCCGGCCCCACTTTGCCATGTTCGCCCGCGGAGAGGTGACCGAGAGGCCGAAGGTGCCTGATTCGAAATCAGGTGTACCCGCAAGGGTACCGCGGGTTCGAATCCCGCTCTCTCCGCTACGCTTGGCTGCTTGCCACCCGTTGAACCAGGTGGGCTCTGACCGCCCGCTCACGCGCGGGTGGCGCCGGTCCGGCAGAGGCGGGGCGCGTCGAGGAAGTATCGGGAGAGGTGACCGAGTGGTCGAAGGTGCACGACTGGAAATCGTGTGTACGGCAACGTACCGCGGGTTCGAATCCCGCCCTCTCCGCCGAGCTGAACAGTCTGTCGACTCCTGATGGTGAGCTCCTCCGAAACGAGCCCGCAGGAAATCCTCGAAAGCGCGAGCCGGCGCGAGCGCTCGTGCGACCAGAACGTCGCCAGAACGTCGGATCGACGCGCTTGATCGACCCCCGCCAGACGATGACGATGACGACGAGGGCCCCACGATAGGACCCGAGACGCTTGACAGGCGGAGGGCCGCCTTGTAGAAGTTGCGCCCGTTTTTGGCAGGCGCCCTTCCGGAGTTTTTCGCCCAATGAATCCTCAGCCCAAGTCCTTTTCCGCCAAGCCTGCGGAGGCCCGCAACGAGCGTACGTGGTGGGTGATCGACGCGGAAGGCAAGCCCCTCGGCCGCCTTGCTAGCCGCATCGCCACGGTGCTTCGCGGCAAGAACAAGCCGACGTTCACCCCGCACGTCGACACCGGCGACTTCGTGATCGTCGTGAACGCCAAGAAGGTCCTTCTGACGGGTCGCAAGCTCCAGCAGAAGAACTACGTTCGGCACAGCGGCGCGCCTGGCGGGTTCCGCTCCGAGGCGTACGGTCATCTGCTCGAGCGCAAGCCGGAGCTCCCCATCCAGAAGGCCGTGAAGGGCATGCTCCCGAAGAACGTGCTCGGACGTGAGCTCATCACCAAGCTCAAGGTCTACGCCGGTCCCGATCACCCCCACGCGGCGCAGAAGCCGCAGCCCCTTAGCTACAGCTGAGCAAAGCCATGACGGAAACGAGAACGTACGCCACTGGGAAGCGTAAGACCGCGGTCGCGCGCGTCTTCCTCTCGCCGGGCACCGGCACCATCAAGGTCAACAAGAGGCCCGCCGACGAGTACTTCGTCCGCGAGACCTCGCGGATGGTGATGCGGCAGTCGCTGGAACTGCTGGAGGTGCTCGAGCAGTTCGACGTGAACGCGACCGTCGTCGGCGGCGGCCACAGCGCCCAGGCCGAGGCGATGCGGCACGGCATCGCGCGCGCCCTCTGCGAGCTCGATCCGGAGCGCAGGCCGTCGCTCAAGCGCGCGGGCTTCCTCACGCGCGACGCGCGCAAGAAGGAGCGCAAGAAGTACGGCCAGCCCGGCGCCCGAAAGCGCTTCCAGTACTCGAAGCGGTAGCAGGCCCAGGTCGCCGCTCCTCAGGGCGGACGCCATGGCAAACACATCGAGGACGCGAGGGCTCATCCCTCGGCGTCCTCGATGTTTTTGTCTGTCGGCCACCCGAGGACGTCGAGGACGCGAGGGCTCGTCCCGGCATCCTCGTACTTCTGTTCTCTCCGAGCGGACCTCTCGGCCCGCCCGGTGTCACATCGTCTCCGGCGGGTTCTTGAGATCGGGGCCTTGGATGAGCTCGCCCTCGCCCTCGTCGTCGCCGGCGCCTTCGGGCGGCTTCGCTTCCGGCTCGGTCGGCCCGCTCGGCCCGACCTCGGGCGCCGCGGAGGCCGTGGCCTCGCTGCCGGCGGCCGCGGGCGGCGGAGGGCTCGGCTCCGCGGCCTCCGGCTTCACCGGCTCGGGCGGCGGCTCGGGCAGCGGGATGGCGTCGAGCCGCTTGTCGAGGGCCTCCTTCGCCGCGGCGAACGCCGCGCGATCGACGCCGGGCATCACGCGCTCGCCGTCGAGCTGGAGCGTCTCGGCGTCGAAGTACTTGCCGTCCTTCTTCGCGCTGAAGTGAAGGTGCGGGCCCGTCGAGCGGCCCGTCGAGCCCACGTACCCGACGAGCTGGTGGGTGCCCACCTTCGTGCCGACCTTGATGCCGGGGGCATACCTCGACAGGTGGGCGTAACCGGTGCTGATGCCGTTCGGATGCAGGACGGTGACGAGGTTGCCGCTCGGTCCCGCGGGGCCGACCCACTCGACGACGCCGCGGTACGCCGAGTACACCGGCGTTCCCGTCGGCGCGCCGAAGTCCGTCCCGTTGTGGGGCATGGGCCTATGCAGCACCGGGTGCATCCGCTTCGGGTTGAACTTCGACGTCACGGGCGCGCCCGGGACCGGCGCGCGCCAGCCGCCCGCGTACGGCTGCCGGCCGCGCTCATCGAAGTAGCCGCGGGCTTCCTGCCCCTTGAAATCGTAGATGCGCAGCGGCTTCTCGGCGGGGTCCGCTGGCCGGTACTCGAGCGCAATCATCTTCTTGTACCGGGAGAACATCCCGAGCGCCGTCTCTTCCATGGCGATCAGCCGGACGGTGCTCCCTTCCTCGAAGCCCTCCGTCGACATGCGCCCGCTCAGCGCGTCGTCGATCTCGTCGAGCACGCCCGGCTCCAGGCCGCCCGCCTGGTACGCGCTCGTGAGATCCTTCCCCACGTAGAAGGCGGCGATGACCTCCTCCTCGGCGATCTTCATGTCGAGCGTGGCGCCCGAGAGCAGCCCGGCCGCGCCCTCTCTCGCCTGATAGATCTCGCTCGCCGAGACCTCGTACTCGAAGGCGCGGACGCGGCGCGTGGAGCGGTCCATCGCGGCCGTGAACCGGTCCTTGCGGCCGCATTTGTCGAACTTCCGCAGCCCCTCGAAGGCCTTCATGATCCGGTAGATCTGCGCCTTCGGCACGCCCTTCTCGCCGAGGGCCGTGATGAACGACCGGCGATCCATCACGTCGCTCGCCAGGATCACGGACGGATCCTTCGCGAGCTCGGAGATCCGCCACGGGCCAGGCAGCGGGGTGCGCTTCTTGGCCTTCACCTCGGGTGCGGCGGAGCGCCTGGCGGCCTCTTCCGTACCTGCGGCCGAGCCCGCCGGGCTCCCTGCGACCAGCGCGCGCTCGTCGCGCACCGGGACGCTCTGGATCAACAGCGCGATGAGCGAGGTGAGCGTCGCGAGGCCGAAGATGCCGCCGAAGACCGCGGTCATGCGCGGCGAGAGGTGTGGCCCCGGGGGCGGCCGGCTGAGGCCGGCGGGCAGGCGTGGGCCGTCGGCCATGCCGGGTCCCGCATAGGGGCCACCGTCCACGAGCGACGGCCGCGAGGGATGCTGTCGCGGATCGCTGCCGCGCGACCATTGCGCCGCGCCGCGCCCGCGAGAAGAAGGAGGAGGAAGCTGCCCCCACGTCGGCGCCGCGCGCGCGCGCAGATCGCCGCCGCGCGACCAGGGCGCGGCCGGAGCGCTCTCGCCCCGGCGATGGCTCGACAGCGGCGCGGCCAGCGGAGGCGTCGCAGGCCTGCTGGATGCGTCCAGCGCGTCGTCCGTCACGTCCTCGGCCGCGCTGCCGCGCTCGAGGTCCGCGCGCGGCGCGCCCAGCGGGGCGGCGGCGCCGGGCTCTGCGCGCGGCGCGTCCAGCGGGGCGGCGGCGCCGGGCCCCTCCGTGCTGCCGGCGGCTCCGTTCCGCTCCTCGGAGCGGTCCGCGGCGTCCGGCGCTCCGGAGGCCTCCAGCGGGTTCTGGGGTACTGCACTCGGCACGCCGACGTCCGTACCAAGGCATCGACGGGGTTGCAACCGCGCGACCACCCGGATAGCGCAAGGGTTGCGCGGAAGACCCGACCGCACCGTACGCTGGTCGCGTAAGCTGGCGGGCCTCATGGACGACCGGCTGAAGCAGCTTCTGGTTCTCGGCAGGGAGCACTACGAGCGGCGCGAGTACGATCTCGCCGAGCACGCCCTGAGGCAGATCCTCGAGAAGACCGACCGCTTCGCGGACGTCTTCAACATGCTCGGCGTCATCCTCCACGAGCGCGGGGATTTCCTCGCTGCCGAGGCCCACTTCGAGCGCGCGGTGCAGCTGAACGAGCACTACACCGAGGCGCTGCTGAACCTCGCTGTCACGTACAACGACCTCGGCAAATACGAAGCGGCGCGACAGGTCTACTCCCGTATCCGGCGCGGCGAGGGGGACGGCGGCGTCCTCGACCCGTTCGCGCGCGGCAAGATCGCCAACATGCACGCCGATCTCGCGCAGGCCTACGCCGACGCGGGCTGCGCGCAGGAAGCGATCGCCGAGCTGAAGCGGGCCGTGGCCCTGTGCCCGACATTCGTCGATCTCCAGCTGCGCCTCGGGACGATGTACCGCGACGCCGGCGATCTGCCGCTCGCCCGCGAGCACTACGCCGCGGCGCGCGACGCGAACCCGAAGTACGCGCCTGCGCGCGTGCTGCTCGGGGTCGCGCTGCACTCCCTCGGCGCGTCCGAGCACGCGATCGCCGAGTGGCGCGAGGCGCTCGCGATCGAGCCCGACAACAAGACGGCGAGGATGTACCTTCGCATGGTGGAGGCGCAGCGGAGCGGGCGCACCGGCGACGCTGTGTCGCGCGACTCATCGCGGACCACCACGAGGGGCGGCTCCTGGGATGCGCTCGACGAGGCGACCCCCACGGAGGTGAGCGACCTCCTGTCCACGATGACGGCCGATGCAGCGGAGGAGACGGATCACCCTGCACCGGAAGGCAAACCCTGAGCGTTGGCGAAATACTCTCTGCTCCGCGAGGAGGCGCGCCGCGCGTGGCGTGAGCTCCGTGGCAGCGAGCTGTCAGCCGGCCGGACGGCCGTGGCGGTGGCGATCGGCCTGTTCATCGGATCGCAGCCGATCTTCGGCTGCCACACGCCGCTCGTCCTCCTCCTCTGCCTGTGGTTCCGTCTGGACGCAGCGATTGCCTGGGTCGCTGCGAACATCTCCAACCCCTTGTTCGCGCCAGCGCTGCTCACGGCCGAGGTCCAGGTCGGGGCGTACCTCCGCACCGGTCGCTGGCTGCGCTTTCATGAGAAGATGAGCTGGGCGCAAGCACTGTCCGAGTTCCCCGAGCACATGTTCCTCGGCGCCCCCGTGGTCGGGCTCGCGCTCGCCGCGCTCGGCGGCGGCCTGGTCTTCGCGCTCGTCGCGCTGAAGCGGCGCCGCGCGCCCTCGCTGCAGCGCGGCGGGATGGAGCCGTATCGGCTCCCCGACGACGCGCCGCCGTGGGTTCACGCGGTCGAGCGCGTCGCCGCGCGGTACAGCCCGCCGGAGGGCGCCACGCCGGGGCAGCGCACCCGGTTTCACTATGTCCGCTTCAAGCTGCTCGGCGATCCTGTCGCGCGGCTGATTGCCGACATCGCCGGCGACCGCCCGGTCGCGCTGGGAGAGGTCCTCGATATCGGGACCGGGGCTGGCCAGCTGCCGATTCTCCTGCTCGAGCTGGGCAGGGCCGCGCGCGCGCGTGGGTTCGACTGGGACCGAGCCAAGATAGAGGACGCCCGCCGCGCGGCCGGCGGGAACCCGGGCGCGCCTCTGCCGCGATCGTCCGAGCTGCCCGGCTCGTCCGGCGAGCAGCGCTCTCTCCACGCCGCCCCCCCGCTGGCCGCTGAGTTCTGGTGTGCGGACGCGCGCGAGGCCGAGCTGGGAGACGCAGACACCGTGCTGCTCATCGACCTGCTCCACTACTTCCGCGTCGAGGAGCAGGACGCGATCCTGAGACGGGCGGCGGCCGCAGTTCGCCCGGGAGGGCGCCTGCTCGTCCGCGAGGCGGACACCGAGCGCGGCCTGAGGAGCTCGATCACGCTCCTCGAGGAGCGCATCTTCACTGCGCTTCGGTTCAACCGCGGCGAGCGTGTGCGCTTCCGCCCTGCCCGGGAGATCGTGGCGCTCCTCGAGCAGCTCGGCTTCTCGTGCGAGACGAGGCCCGCCTGGGGGAAAACGCCGTTCTCGAATGTCCTCATCGTCGGGACCCGGGCCGAGCGCTGAGCTCAAGTCGCGCTTCGCGCCGAGATCTCTTCATGCACCTCCGGCGCGGCGCCCTCGGCGGTGTCACCGGAACGCCCGATCCAGCGTGCAGGCTCGGCCAGGTGGATTGCCTGTCGATCGAGCACCACCGAGGGTGAGACGAGCACCGCCGATGATCAGACGAGCACGCGGATGGTCAGAACCTGTCCAGCGCGGTGGCGGTTTGCTTTCTCCGGTTCTCTCCGCTCATGAGCCGACGTATCCGCGGAACGACTCCCCGGTGGCACAGACCATGCTTGATCCGAGGGGGCCTGGCTGTACCCCCCGGCTGTCCGCGTTCCTTCGTGATCAACAGAGGTCGAGTGCACCCAAGGGTCCCTCCTTGCCGGACGCTGGGCTCGCTCACGTTGCAAGTTCGCAATATCCGCCTGGGGCATCCTGCTCAGATGTCTGTGAAAGTGCGTTGGACGCCAGCCCGTTTCGGGACGCGGTGTTGCCTCGAGCGCGCAACCGTCGGCCTGCGACGGGACACCCGGAGGAGGCAGAGCGGGCCAGGCGCTCACAGCGGCGGCGCTCGCGCGCTGCGCCGATCGTGCTCTGCCAGCTTGGCAATCCTGACCACCCCACCGCGCCTGGCGGCTAGATGTGGTGGTCCATCGATGTCACCCCACGACATGTTGGGGGCTTCGCGGTGACGTGACGTGATGCTGCCCGCCTTCCCGTGCCCACGACAGGAGCACGGGCATGGCGGCTCGGCGGCAACCCGGCGTCCTGGGCGCCGGAGCGAGCCTGGGCGCACAGCGGCTGTCGGGCGCAGCCCCCCGCGTCGTGTCGCCGGGCGGATCCGTTCAGCAGCGGTCGGGCGGGATCTGACAGCCCGCGCGCGCGGATGTCTCCACCGCGCGCGCGGGATTCTCCACGGTGTTACGCGGAGAGACCATTGCTGGGGGAGCTTTTCTGAGGAAGTTCCAGAGGCGTGTACGGCTGCGGAGCTTGCTCCGCCCCGATGTACGGCGTCTCCGTGGCTGCCTGGACAGCTCCTGGCTTGCCACGATTTCCCCTGCTGGGCCTGGGGGAAGGCTGGACGTCGACCTCGGTTGGCTTGGCCGGACCCGCCCGGAGCGCGTTGCGGCCAGCTTTAGCGGGAAAAGTACTTCGTCGCCCGCTTCTCGCCTTTCGACGTGATCTTCTTCTCGACGAGCAGCTTCCGAATCGGAAGGGTCAGCTCCTTCGTGGTGGTGCCCAGATCCTTCGCGATCTGCTCCACGCCCTGGCCGCTGTTGGCCCGGATGTGCTCCAGGACCTTCTGCGTCATGGCGGCGAGCTCTTCCTTCGAGCGCTTCTCGCCCTTCTTGCGGGTGGGCTTCGCGGCGCGAGCGGGGCGCCCCGCCGCCTTCTTGACCTCCGCAGGCGCCGGAGGAGCGGCCTTGGCCCGACCTGCTTTGCGCGGCGCGGCGGCGGCAGCGGCCGGCTGGCCCTCCCCCCGCAAGGCGTCGGCGACAGCCTCGAGAGCCGCTTTGCGGACAAGTCCGCTCAGCTGAGAGACGAATGCATCAACGTGGCTTTTGATCTCGGTTTCGACGTTGCTCATTGGATCTCGCGTCCCATGAATAGCTAGAGTTGTCAACTGCTGAACAGCACCGTGCTTGAAAATAATTCGAGAGGTGTCCCCTCAACGTGCGTCGGGAACCCACGCTCGCGAGCTCCCCGTCCGGTCATGGGGTGCTGGGACGACCGGTCGAGCCGGACTCCAGCCACCACGTCTCCCTGGTGGCTTCGCTCCGCGAAGCCAAGCCTGGTGGCTTCGCGGGAGCGGGGCGAAGCCCGGTGGCACCGCTCCGCGAAGCCAGGCTCTGCCCAAACCCAGGAGGGGTGCGATGGACAGCGCCGTGCTCCTCTCTGCGCCGCGCAGCGGCCTCTCTTGCTGCCGCGCGCCGCGCGCCGCGCGCCGCGGGCAGCCCCCGAGCCGCGTGGAGCCAGCGACATTCCCACGAAGATTGGCTTTCCTGTGCTCCGGACACAAGCGACCCACCGCGCAGCAGGCGAAGCGGGCGCCTGACCGAGGGAGCGCGGAGGAGCCTGACCCCCCGGGTGAGCCGCCCTCGATGAGGCAACGTGTCATGGACGAGGCCGCCGTTCCAGCCCACCCCTGTGCGCTGGACCGGAGGTCTTTCATTTCTGCATTCCGCTCGGCCCCGGCGGCGTGTCTGTATGCCCGAGCTCTCGTCTCCGGGCCGAGCTGCTCTCCGGGATCGACCGCAACGTGTCGGCCACCGATCCGCCCTCCGGGGCTGTCGACGTCATGAGGGCTACCCCACCCACCTGCCAGGACATCCCCCTGGCCGATCGACGCGACGGCCCGAGGCGTATGCGCCCACCCATGTTGCTGGCCGAAGGCCACCTCGCCTTGGGTCTGGCTGCGTCTTTTTGCGGCTGTGCTGGAGCTGCCCAGCCTCCGGTCGTGTCTCCCAAATCGCTCGCCGCGCCCGCGCCCCGGTCGCCGCCCCGGCAAGCCGGAAGTCTGCCCGCGGGAGGTCACGAGGCCGCCGCTCCTGCTCAGCCGCTCATCCTGATTCAGGCGGTGACACTCGTGCTGGGCACCAGGGTGACGCTCGCCCGCGGCTCGCCCCCCCGAGCCGAGGCAGAGCGCGGCACCGCCGCCGCCGGGGGCGACATCGATCCCCCGAGCGGGGCGGCGGTGATGGACGCTGGTGGACAGTTCGTCACTCCTCGGCTGTTCGATGCACTCCCACCTCGGGGGCCACCCGACACCAGGCGCAGCGGCGCACCTGGACGGCAGCGGACGGGAACCAGAGGTGGGGCCGGTGGCGTCGCAGGCTCAGTCCGCCGATGCCTTCTGGCCACAGGACCCGGGAATCGAACGGGCAGTCGCTGGTGGTGTTACGACCATACAAGTCCTTTCGGGTTCAGGCAACCTGATTAGATGGTGCGCGGTAACGATGGAGCTCCGGCCGGGCATCGGCCCCTCCCAGATGCTCCCCAGATGGTCCCCAGACGCGCGTCACCGTGGCGCCCGGCGGGCTGAAAGTGGCTTGCGGGGAGAACCCGAAGCGCAGCTACGGCGAGGACAAGCGGGCACCGTGGGCCGGCCTGGGCAACCTCACTCTCCAGCGGGCGGCCTTTCTCAAGGCCAAAAAGCTCCAGACGGACTGGGCGCGATGGCGCGAGGAGGAGTCGCGCCGGATTGCGACCGAGGCGAAGACGCCGTCGCCCGCGAGGGCACGAAGCACGAACGCGCGACACCGCAGACCTCCTCCTGCGAAGATCTTGCCGCTCGGTCCACTGGCCGATCGACGGCGTGTCTCGCGTCGAGCCGGGCGCGGTGAGGCATCACCGCTGTCGTCTCCGCCGCCCGTCCTACGGCGGTGGCGAGACAACCGAGGGCCGCGCCACCGTGATCAGGAAGGCGTCGACGCCGGCGCGCGCGGGCAGCGCACCACGCCGCCGGGCGCCGCGAGCGTGCCCCAGACGAAGCGGCGCATTCGCTGCGCCGAGCCTCTCGCCGCGCTCACGCGAGTCGAGCGCGACGAGCTCGGCGGTGTGACTGTCGCGCAGGCCACCGCGCATCCACCGCTCGCGCCGTTCGCCGTTCGAGCGGCCGGCGTGAGATCTCGACCGGGGCGTTCCGTCTCTTCCGCCGCGGCGAGCGGTGCCGCGCTGCATGACGGCGTTTCCGAGATGTAAAGGAGAACCGGCGCGGACCGCGACGCCCCCCTGTGACGGAAGGGCCGTGATCGGAGCGCTTGCTGCCGGCGCGCGCGACTTCTAGATCGTTCCGGCCGTGGTCAACCCGAGCGCCAAGCAGGATCCCGAAGCCCTCCTCGCAGCCAAGCTCGCCTCGCTCCCGACGAAGCCTGGCTGCTATCTGTTCATCGACAAGACGGGCGCCGTCGTCTACGTCGGCAAGGCGAAGAGCCTGCGCTCGCGCGTCCGCAGCTACTTTCAGGAGAGCGGGAGCGACGCCCGGTACTTCATCCCGATACTCCGGAAGATCGTGGCCGATCTGGAGACGGTGGTGACCGCCACCGAGAAGGAGGCGGCCGTACTGGAGAACGAGCTCGTCAAGCAGCACAAGCCGCGGTTCAACGTCAAGCTGCGTGACGACAAGGACTTCCTCTGCCTCAAGCTCGACACGCAGAAGGAGTGGCCGATGCTCGAGACGGTCCGCCGTCCCGCCCCGGACAAGGCCCGCTATTTCGGCCCGTACCACTCGGCGACGAGCGCGCGGCGGACGCTCCACCTGGTCAACAAGCACTTCCAGCTCCGCACCTGCTCCGATGCCGAGATGGCGTCGCGCCGGCGCCCCTGCCTGCAGTACCAGATCAAGCGTTGCCTCGCGCCGTGCGTGATGGATGTGGACCGGGAGCTCTATACGGAGATGGTCCGCTCGGTCGCGCTCTTCCTCGAGGGGCGCCATGACGAGCTCACGGGCGAGCTCACCGCGCGAATGCGGGACGCGTCGCGGGAGCTCGAGTTCGAGCGCGCCGCCATCTACCGCGATCAGCTCCGGGCGGTCGAGACGGTGCGGGAAGCGCAGCGCGTCGTCTACGTGAAGGACGTCGATCAAGACGTGGTGGGCCTCTACCGCGAGGGGACGCTCGTGGAGGTCGAAGTGATCATGGTGCGCCAGGGGCGCGTGACAGACACGCTGTCCTTCTCGCTCCGCAACATGGAGCTGCCGGACGACGAGGTGCTCGGCGGCTTCCTGAACGAGTACTATGGCGTCGCGTCCACCATGATCCCCGATGAGGTCCTCGTGCCCGTGTTGCCCGACGGCGCGGAGGGCGTCGCGGAGTGGCTCGGCGATCGGCGCGGCCGCAAGGTGACGCTCTTCGTGCCTCAGCGCGGGCCCCGCGCCGATCTGCTCAAGATGGCGAGCGAGAACGCAGCTCACGCGTTCCGCGAGAAGCAGAGGAGCTCCGACGATCTCGAGGCCCGGCTCGAGGAGCTCAGGGAGCGCCTCCGCCTCCCGACGCTCCCGCGTCGCATCGAGTGCTGCGACATCTCGCATCTCGGCGGCGGCGACACCGTGGGATCGATCGTGGCGCTCCTCGACGGTCAGCCCGACAAGAAGCGCTACCGCACCTTCAACGTGAAGAGCGTGGCCGACGGCGACGACTACGCCGCGATGTACGAGGTGCTCGCGCGACGCTTCCGCCGCGGCAAGGCCGCTCGGCCGGCGAGCCCGCCGGCCCTCGCAGACGCCGTGGCCGGAGACTCCGATGTCGCCGCGCCCGGCGCCTCCGAGGCGGCCGCGAGCGACGTGATCGACGGCGACGTGACGGAGGACGTGACCGAGAACGATGCGCCCGAGGGCGATGTGACCGAGAACGAACGGCCCGAGGGCGATGAGACCGACGGCGACGCGGCCGAAGAGACGAGCGGCCCGGTGAGCGCGGGCGACGCTCCGCCGGAGACGGAATCTGCGCAGGTGTTCGCGGAGCGGCAGACGGCCGGCCCGGGCAGCGAGGCGCCGAAGAGCGCGCAGTCCGGCGGAGCCGAGTGGGATTTGCCGGACCTGCTCGTCGTCGACGGCGGGCGCGGCCAGCTCCAGGTCGCGCTGTCGGCGGCGCGCGATCTCGGCCTGCACGACCTACCGATCGTCGGTCTCGCGAAGGAGCGCGAGACGCAGGCCGGCGAGAAGCTCGTCGACCGCGTCTACCTGCCTGGTCAGAAGAACGGTATCCCGCTCCGCTCCACGAGCTCGGCCCTCTTCTTCCTGGCGCGGGCGCGCGACGAGGCGCACCGCTTCGCCAACCACGCACGCAAGCGGCTCGGCAAAGCGCGGCGCCTCCGCTCCGAGATCGAGGACATCCCAGGGCTCGGCAGCCCGGTGAGGACGGCGCTCCTCCGGGAGCTCGGTTCCCTGGAGGGCGTGCGCCGCGCGACCGACGCTCAGATCCTGGCGGTCACCGGCGTCACAAAGCGCCACCTGTCCGCGCTGCGCAAGGTCATCCCGTCTCCCGAGGCCCCGCCGCCCGCCGCGCCGGCGCCGGTCGAGGACGGCGGCGATCCCGACAAGGATCCGGCGCTCACCCGGTGAGCGCAGGCGGGCCCGCTCTGCGATGCACCGTGTAAAGATCACGCTGCGACCGAACAGCGTTCCGGGTTGAGCGCCAAGGCGTTCTCTGCGACGATCCGAGCAACGGGCGCCCGGCTTCGCTCCGGGCGCACGCTGTCGATCCTCGAGCAAGAACACCACCTGGCACACCGAGCGCTTCTCGCGGACCCGACCTCATGGAGGCCGCGCTCGGGGGCTCCATTCCCGGCGGGGACTGCCTCGTTCCGGGGTTACGCGGCACGTGAGCACCATGGGAGAAGTACGCGCTGGCCACACGCTCGGTCGGTATGAGCTCCTCGTTCCTATTGCGCTCGGGGGCATGGCCTCGGTGTGGGCCGCTCGGACGAGCGGTCAGCTCCCGAGGATCGTCGCCGTCAAGCTGCTGCGCGCCGAGCTGAGCGACGACCCCGACTTCGAGGCGATGTTCCTGGACGAGGCCACGCTGGTCTCGCAGATCCACCACCCGAACGTCGCAGAGACCATCGATGTGGGCGAGGAGGACGGCGTCCTCTATCAGGTGATGGAGCTCATCGACGGCGAGCCGCTCAACCTGGTTCTCCGCGAGAGCAAGGCGCGCGGCGGCGTCCCGCTCCCCGTCGCGCTCCGCATCGTGGGCGAGGCGGCCCTCGGCCTGCACGCGGCGCACGAGCTGCGCGGCCGCGACGGCAAGCTCGTCGGCCTCGTTCACCGCGACGTCTCGCCGCAAAACGTCCTGGTCGGCTACGACGGGTCGGTGAAGATCCTCGACTTCGGCGTCGCCAAGGCCGCCTCGAACCTGCAGCGAACCAAGGTCGGCCAGGTGAAGGGCAAGTACGCGTACATGTCGCCGGAGCAGGCGGGCAGCGAGCCCATCGATCGGCGCACCGACGTCTTCACGCTCGGGATCGTCTTCTATCAGCTCGTGACGGGCAAGCACCCCTTCCTCGCCGAGAACGAGCCTGCGACGGTGCGCCGCATCTGCGACAAGACCGCCGCCGAGCCGCCGCGCACCCTCGTCCCTTCGCTCCCGGAGGACGTCGGGCGCATCGTCATGAAGGCGCTCGCGAAGCCGAGGGACGAGCGCTTCGCCACGATGGCCGAGCTGCGCCGCGCCATCGAGCAGGTGTCGCTCGCGATGCCCCTCGCCACGTCGGACGAGCTCGCCGCGCTGATGCAGCAGCGGCTCGGCCCGCGCGGCGAGCGCCGGCGCGCCGCGATCCAGGAGGCCATGCAGATCGCGCGCGAGCGCCCGATCGGGCTCGACGATCCGCCCCCGCAGTCGAGCTCGCCAGAGGCCGTCGACCCTCCCGGGCGCGCGATCGTGGAGCGCGGCGCGAGCGGGCCACCGAGCTCTCCGCCGCCCGACGGGCGCGCTCGGCGCTGGCTCGTGCCCGTGGCCTCCGTCGCCCTCGCGGTCCTCGTGGCGCTCGCGGGCGCGTACCTCCTGCGGTCGTCGCCCGGCCCCCGCGCGTCGCACGGGCGGGGCGGTCTGATCGTGCCTAGCGCGGGCTCCATCGAGGCGCCGGTCCTCAGGGCCGCCCGCGCCGCGTCGAAGGCGCTGCGCGGGCGCGCCCCCGGGGAGCGCGCTGCCCCGTAGCGGCCCGCCGGCGGCGGCGTTTCCTTGACGGGTCGGGGATGGCTTTCCAAGATGGCCTCCCTCCCATGGATCTTCGCCGCTCGCCGGAGCTCTGGCGGTTCGCCGCGCTTGTGGCGATCTTCGTCACGAGCGGCCTGGTCATCACCTACCTCGTGCTGCCGCCGCCGGCGGACGACGGCCCGAAGCCTCCGCCGGTCCTCCGCGTGGCGCAGGTGCCGGTGCCGGCGGGCGGCGACGTCGTGGCCAACGCGCTCGACCTCGTGCGCCGCTACGCCACAGGGGAGATCCGGATCGTGCTCCCCGACGGCTCCGCGCGCGCGCTCCGCCGCAACGACCTCGGCGTCGAGATCAACCGGGTCCGCCTCGCCGAGTTCGTCCGCGAGGCGCTCCGCCCGGCGAGCGCGCTCCGCCGCGCGCACGAGCGCGACGACGAGGACGCGCCGCTCGACATCCCGATCCCGCTCCTCCTCGACTCCGAGCGGGCGATCGGCAAGCTGCTCGATCTGAAGGTCGAGCTCGATTCGCCGGCGGTCGACGCCTATGTCGACCTGGAGTCGAAGCAGCTCAGGCCCGAGAAGATCGGGTATCGGCTGGACGTCTACGGCACGCTCGCGCGGATCGACGCCGCCCTCCGGGCGGGCGAGGACACGGCGCAGGCCAGCGTCGAGACGATCGCGCCGAAGCTCGTCGCGGAGCAGCTCGGCAACGTCAAATTCGACCAGGTGCTCGGCTACTTCGAGACGCGCTACGCGACCGGGGCGAGGTCCAAGGAGAGGACGTATAACCTCCGGCTCGCCGCCTCGAAGCTCGATGGGGTGGTCGTCCTGCCGGGGGAGATCTTCGACTTCAACGAGACGGTCGGCCCGCGCGACGAGGCGCACGGGTACCGCGTCGCTCCGGTCATCGCCCAGGGGGAGCTCGTCGACGGGCTCGGCGGCGGGACCTGCCAGATCTCGGGCACGCTCCACGGCGCCGCGTTCTTCGCGGGGCTCGAGATCGTCGAGCGCTATCCGCACTCCCGTCCGAGCTACTACATCAAGCTCGGCCTCGACGCGACCGTCGTCTATCCGACGATCAACTATCGCTTCAGGAACCCGTTCGACTTCCCGGTCGTGCTCCACCAGACGGTCGCCGGCGGCGTCGTGCGCGCCGAGATCCTCGGCCCCTCGCGCAAGCTCACGGTCACGTACTTTCGCCGCGTCGACGCGGTCGTCCCGTTCGAGGAGCTGGAGCGCCCGGCGCCGAAGCTGCCTGAGGGGACACGGGTGCTCGCCCAGCGCGGCATCCCCGGCTTCAGGACGACGAGCTCGCGGGTCGTCCGCGACGGCGCGTATGGGGTGCGGGAGAAGTGGAGCGACAGCTACCCGCCGACCACGCAGATCGTCCATGTCGGGAGCGGCCCGCGCGACCCGGCGGTCAAGGTGGCCGACGACAATCACCCCGAGTACGTGGCGGACGAGTACCTCGTCGTCACGCAGGGCCCGGACGTCCGCACGCCCGGCGTGACCGGCCCCGAGCCGGGCGGCGGCACCGTCGAGAGCCGCGAGCCGGGGCTCACCGGCGAGCGCGGCTGGACCGAGCGCGCGGGGATCGGCACCTTCCGCGCGAAGGGGGATGACCGCGAAGGCGGCCGCGCGCGGGGTGAAGACGCCCCGCCCGCCGAGGGCACCGCCATCATGCAGGCCACGAGCGAGCCCGCGTCCGAGAGCAAAGCGGCGAGAGAAGCCCGAGGCCAGAAGGACCCGGCGGGCGACGAGGCGAAGAGCGGCAAGAGCAAGAAGCGGCAGAAGAAGAAGGGCGACGACGGCTGAGCGACCGGCGCCTGCCTGGCGCCGGCGGCGGCGGTCGGCGCCGGGCAGGCGCCGGCCTTCAGCGCGCGCCGACCGCCCGGCGTATCTCCTGAAGGGTCGCGCTCGCGATCTGCCGCGCGCGCACCGCGCCCTCCGCGAGCAGGGCGTCGACGCCCGCCGTGTCGGCCATGAGCTCGGCGTAGCGCCGCCGCGGCTCCTCCAGCGCGCGGTTCAGCACCTCGAACACGGCCTCTTTCGCCTCGCCCCAGCCGATGCCGCTCCGGTAGCGGCCCCGGAGCGCCTCCGTCTCTTCCGGCGTCGCGAACTCCCGGTAGAGGTGGAACAGCGGCGACGCGTCCGGATCCTTCGGCTCGCTCGGGGGCGACGAGTCCGTCTTGTACTTGAAGATCGTCTTGCGCAGCTTCTCCGGCGGCAGGAAGAGCGAGATGGTGTTGTCGTAGCTCTTGCTCATCTTGCGGCCGTCGAGGCCCGGGATCACCGCGGTGTCGGCGCTGATGCGCGCCGCGGGCAGGACCAGGGTCGGGCCGTAGAGCGCGTTGAACCGCTGCGCGATGTCACGGGCGATCTCGATGTGCTGGACCTGGTCCTTGCCCACGGGCACGACATTCGTCTTGAACAGGAGGATGTCGGCCGCCATCAGCACCGGATAGCTATAGAGGCCCATGTTGATCCCGGCGTCGAGGTCGTCCATGTCCTCCACGTTCGCGGCGCTCGACGCTCCGGCGCGGGACTCGATGTTCCTGGCGACAGCGGCCTTGTAGGCGTGCGCGCGGTTCATGAGCCCCTTCGCGGTGAAGCAGGAGAGGATCCAGGTGAGCTCGAAGATCTCCGGGATGTCGGATTGCCGGTAAAAGATGACCTTCTCGGGGTCGAGGCCGAGCGCGAGCCATGTCACGGCAACCTCGTGGACCAGGCCGCGGAGCTTCTGCGCGTCGTGGATGGCGTTGAGCGCGTGGTAGTCCGCGACGAAGTAGAGCGCGTTCGATGCGGTCCCTGCGAGCGCGAGCGCCGGCTTGATCGCCCCCACGAAGTTGCCGAGGTGTGGCGTTCCGGTGGGCTTGATGCCGGTGAGGACGGTGCTTGCCATGGTTCTCGTGTTCCTCTGAGGGAGCCCATTACGAGCTCTCGGCGGGTGATGCTAGTGCTGCGTGCCAGAAATCCCGCCATGGATTTCTGGGCGTCGCGTCACGGTGGCAGGCGCGGGCACCCGGGCGCCGCGTCGCGGACGCTGCCCGACACACTAGCCCTTCGAGCGCCGCACGGCCCCGCCGCGCGGAGCGCGGTAGGGGCTTCCGCGCTTCGGCGCAGCTGCCTCCGGGGCCCAGTAGGCGTGGCATTTGCGGCAGTGCCACCGCTTCTTCAGGACGAGGAGCGGCAACCCGAGCAGCGCGATGAGGGCGACGATCTGACCCGGGGCCCACTCGCGGTAAGCGTAGCGCGCTCCGCACGCCGGGCACCTCGGCCCATCGAGCTCGGCCACCTCGTCGTCCTCGTCGAGCTCGCGATCGTCATCGACGGGCGGCGGCGGCTTCAGGATCTCGGCTGCTCGCTCCAGCTCCGCGCGCGGCACCTGGAGCCGGATGCCGAGGGACCTGCCGATATAATGAGGGGTCAGCGTCGCCGCGTGCTCATCGGCGAGGAAGGCGCGGATGCCATGAGCGGACAGGGCCGAGCGTCCCATCTGCGCCTCGACGGACTCGCTGTACGTCGCCACCGTGACGAGCTGCTCGGAGCCGGCCGGGGCGCGGCTCCGCGGCCGATCGAAGGAGCGCACCCGGCAAGGGTAGCATCCGCCCACGGCGCAGCGTGTACGGCTGCCGGTTTTCGTGCCACGGTGGGCGGAGGTGGACCGCGGAGCGGATCCCCCGACCGATGTTTGCCGGGACCGCGAAGCGGTTCCCCCACGCTGGCACCTGCGTCATGTCCGGCCGAACACCGTCATCTCCTGCGCCTCATCCCGATACCCCCGCTCCGCCGGCCGCTGTCCACGCCTCGGCCGGCGGGCGACCGACCGTCGCGCTCGCGGTCTCCGGCAGCATCGCCGCCTACAAGGCCGCCGAGGTCGCCCGGCTCCTGATCCAGGGCGGCGCGCGCGTGCTCCCGATCATGACCCGCGCGGCGCAGCAGTTCCTCGGGCCCATGACGCTGAGCGGGCTCTGCGGTGAGCCGGTGCGCGACACGATGTGGGACCCGGGCTTCGCGGGCGAGCTGCACGTCGCGCTCGCCGCCGAGGCCGACCTCGTGCTCCTCGTGCCCGCGACCGCCGACCTGCTCGCCCGCCTCGCCGCCGGGCGCGCCGACGATCTCGTGACGGCGCTCGCCCTGTGCGCGAAGGGCCCGGTGCTCGCCGCGCCGGCGATGCACCCCCGCATGTGGGCGCACCCCGCGACGGCGCGGAACGTCGCCTCGCTCGAGGCCGACGGGCGCGTTCAGCTCGTCGGCCCGGTCTTCGGCGAGGTCGCCTCGGGCGATCGCGGCCTCGGGCGCATGGCCGATCCCGCGGCGATCGCGGCCGCGGCGTTCTCGCGGCTCGCCCCGCGCGATCTCGCGGGGCGCCGCGTCGTCATCACCGCGGGGCCCACGCTCGAGGACCTCGATCCCGTGCGGTTCCTCGGCAACCGGTCGACCGGCAAGATGGGCTTCGCCGTGGCCGAGCGGGCCGCGCTCCGTGGGGCGCAGGTCACGCTCATCGCCGGTCCCGTGTCGCTCGCCACGCCGCCCGGCGCGCGGCGCGTCGACGTGCGCGGCGCGCTCGCGATGCGCACCGCCCTCTGGCAGGCGCTCGGCGAGGACCTGCGCGGCGCCGACGTGCTGATCATGACGGCCGCGGTGTCCGACTACCGCCCGGCCGAGCAGCACGCGACAAAGCTGAAGCGGACGCCCGATCTCGCCTCGCTGCCGCTCGTCCCGAACCCCGACCTGCTCGCCGAGGTCGGCCTCGCGCGCGCCGGCGCCGCGCGCGCCGACGGAGCGCGGCCGCCGGTGCTCGTCGGGTTCGCCGTCGAGACCGCCACGGACGACGGCGTGATCGCCTACGCCCGGCACAAGCTCGCGGCCAAGCGCGTCGACATGATCGTCGCCAACCACGCGGCGGACTCGTTCGGCCGGGACGACAACCGCGCCACGATCGTGACCCGCGACGCCGCCGATTCGCTCGGCGTGTTGCCCAAGCCCGTGCTCGCCGACCGCATCCTCGACAGGGTCGTGCAGCTGTGCGCGCGATGATGCCGGGCGACGCCGCGCCTCCTGCCGTCGCGCCCCCGCCGGCCGCCCCGGGCTCGGCCCTCCTGGCCCGGCCGCGCGATCCGGGGGCGACCGATCCGCGCGAGCCGCCGCGGGCCTCGCGCCGCGAGGCCGCGCTCATCGCCGCGTCCGTCACCGCCGGCGTCGCGCTCGCGGTCTCGTACGCGTTCCACCCCGATCGCGCGGGCGCGCCCGGCATGCTCGCGGCGCTCGGCGCGCTCTACGCCGTCCTCGCGGCGGTGACCGTGATGTGGCTCCGCCGGCGCGGCGAGCTCCGCGCCGCGCTCCGCCCCCTCTCGGGCGATCTCGCGCGCGGCGCCTTCGTCGCGGCGGTGCTCTACGGCCTGGCCATGGCGGTGCAGCTGGCGCTCGCCCCGCGGGGCTCGCCGCGCGAGGCGTGGCTCTTTCGCCTGTACCTCCAGCTCGGCGACCCCCTGGCCGACGCGCGCGTGTTCGCCGGCGCGGTCGTCTTCGTCGTTGCCGCGCTCGAGGAGGTCGTCTGGCGTGGGCTCGTCATGCGCGCGCTCGAGGGGCCGTTCGGTCCGGTGACCGCCTGGCTGCTGTCGAGCGCGCTGTTCGCCGCCGCGCACGCCCCCACGCTCTTTCTGCTCGGCGATCCGCTCGCCGGGCCGAACCCGCTGCTCGTCGCGGCGGGCCTCGGCTGCTCGCTCGTGTGGGGTCGCGTGGTGCACCGGACCGGCCGCCTGCCGCCGGCGATCTTCGCCCACGCGTTCTTCTCGTGGGCGATCGTGAGCTTCCCGATCTGGCGCCCGTGACGTTCGGGCGCCCTCGCCGGGATCACCCCTCGAGCTTCGCGAGCTCCTCTTCGGGGATGTCGAAGTCGGCGTAGACGTTCTGCACGTCGTCGTGGTCGTCGAGCGAGTCGACGAGGTTGAGACAGACCTCGGCGTCGCGGCCCGCGACCTCTTTCTTTGTCTTGGGGACGTAGCCTGCGCCGCTCGACTTCACCGGGATCTTCGCGTCCTCGAGCGCCTTCACGACGGGCTCGATCCTCTCGACGCTGGAGAGCACCTGCCACTCCTCGCCCTGGTCGCTGTAGTCGTCGGCGCCCGCGCCCACGGCGATGTCCATGAGCTGATCTTCCGTCGCCGCGTCCTTCGCGATGAGGAGGATCCCCCTCCGGTCGAAGGCCCACTGCGCGGAGCCGCCGGCGCTGAGCTGCCCGTTGTTCTTCTCGAAGATCTTCCGGATCTCGGCGACGGTGCGGTTCCGGTTGTCGGTCATCGCCTCGCAGAGGAACAGGGTCCCGCCGGGGCCGGTGCCTTCGTAGAGGATCTCCTCGTAGTTCGCGCCCTCGATCTCGCCGGTGCCGCGCTGGATGGCGCGTTTGATCGTGTCGGCGGGCATCGCCTGACCCTTGGCGTCGTTGACCGCCTTACGGAGGCGCGGGTTGCCGTTCGGGTCTCCGCCGCCCATGCGCGAGGCGACGGTGATCTCCTTGATGAGCTTCGTGAAGAGCTTGCCGCGCTTTGCGTCGAGGGCGCCCTTCTTCCGCTTGATGGTGGCCCACTTGGAATGGCCGCTCATGCCTGTCTGCTCCGTGATGACGGGGCGCTCGCTCGCGGAGCGCGCCCAGGGGAAAGGTTCGGCGCTAGCTGGAGCACCGATTGGTCCGAGGAGAGGGATCGCCGAGGCGCCGGGACCGCCATGAGAGGTCGACCATCTCTTGGCGGTCCCAGCGCCCCCGCGTTTCGGACCGTCTGTCGCTCTAGCGGTGCGCCCGTGTGGAGGCAACCACGACGGTGCCTCGGCCGCCCGTACCCCTCCGGACCAGGAGATCGAGCGCGGCCGAGGCCCGCCCCCCATCGCGCGCGCCTCGCGTCCGCTCCCTGACGCGATGGTCCCCCGATGCCACGCACGCCGGGCCCGAAGCGGCAGAACGTATCGGAGGGCGCAGGTGGATCGCGGGGTGGTGGGGCCCCGCCGAGCTCGGCTCGGCGGGGCGGCGGGGGCGCGTGCCCCCGCCGTGTTACAGCGCGTAGCCGGTCTCGCCGTGCTCGGTGGCGTCGAGGCCCTCGCGCTCGTCGCTCTCGGCCACGCGCAGGCCGATCAGCTTGTCGACGAGCTTGAGGAGCAGGAAGGTCATGAGCGCGGCGTACAGCCCGACGGCCACGATGCCGGCGAGCTGCGGCACCATCTGACCGGGGTTGCCGGCGATCACGCCGTCGCGGCCGGCCTCGTTCAGGGCCTTCTCCGCGAAGACGCCGGTGAGGAGCGCGCCGAGGAGGCCGCCCACGCCGTGCACGCCGAACGCGTCGAGCGAGTCGTCGTAGCGGAGGCGCTCCTTCGAGACGACCGCGAAGTAGCAGACCGCGCCCGCGAGCAGGCCGATCACGACCGCGGCCCAGGGCGCGACGAACCCGGCCGCCGGCGTGATGCCGACGAGCCCGGCCACGATGCCGGACGCGACGCCGAGCGCTGTCGGCTTGCCCCGCTGCGCCCACTCGACGAAGAGCCACGCCGCGCCGCCGGCCGCCGCCGCGAGGTGCGTGTCGAGCATCGCCAGCGCCGCGAGCCCGCCCGAGGTGAGCGCGCTGCCGGCGTTGAACCCGAACCAGCCGAACCAGAGGATGCCCGTGCCCGTCAGGGTCATCGTCAGGTTGTGCGGCACGTGCCGCTCGTGCGGGTACCCCGTGCGCTTGCCCAGCACGAGCGAGCAGATCAGCGCCGAGACGCCCGCGGCGAGGTGAACCACGGTGCCGCCCGCGAAGTCGAGCGCCCCCATCTCGAAGAGCCAGCCCTTCTCCGCCCACACCCAGTGGGCGACGGGATCATAGACGAGCGTGGACCAGAGCAGGATGAAGACCAGGTACGCCGGGAACCGCATGCGCTCGGCGAACGCCCCCGCGATGAGCGCGGGCGTGATCACCGCGAACATCATCTGGAACGCCGCGAAGGCGAGGTGCGGCACGGTTCCCCGCTCCACCCCTCCAAGTCCGCGCATGCCGATATAGTCGAGCCCGCCGATGAGCCCACCCTGCGACGTGCCGAACGCGAGCGAGTACCCGATCGCCACCCACTGCACGGAGATCACCGCGAGCGCCGCGAACGAGTGCATGAGCGTCGAGAGCACGTTCTTGCGGCGCACCATGCCGCCGTAGAACAGGGCGAGGCCCGGCGTCATGAAAAGGACGAGGGCTGTCGATGCGAGGAGCCAGGCCGTATCCCCAGTGTCGATCTTCATGGCTCGGGCGTAACGTGCCCGAAGTTTCAACGAGGTTTCGGACCCGCGGCCGGACGCATTTGGCAGCGAGTAAGGAAATTTCTAATGCCCGATCCGGCTGCACCCGATCCCGGACGCGATCGTTTCCTGATGCACCTACGTTAGGCCCGAAGCGGCACCCCGTGTTGGAAGTCACTGGTGGATCGCGGGGGCGCGTGCCCCCGCCGTGCAACTCAGGGCTGCGGGCCGCGGATGGTCAGCACCGGGACCTTCGCCGCGCGCACCACCCGCTGGGCCACGCTGCCGAGCAGCGCCCGCGCGATCGCGCCGCGCCCGTGCGTCCCGATCACGATCATGTCGGCGCCGATCTCCTCCGCGAGCCGGCAGATCTCCTCATCGGGGACGCCGGCGCGCAGCACGCCCGAGATCTCGACGCCGCCCGCGCCGCGCCGGTGCTCGAGCACCTGATCGAGGCTCCGCTGCGCCGCCTCGGCGAGGCGCGCGGCGTCCTCGGCCGAGGGGATCAGCGACGAGCCTTCCGGGAAGGTGTAGACGGGCAGGCTGTACACGTGCGCAACGACGATCTTCGCGGAGAGCTTTCGGGCGAGCTCGATCGCCGTGTCGAGGGCGAGCTCGGAGGTCTCATCGAAGTCATGGGCCAGGAGGAGGGTCTTCATCTTGCTCCGCGGTGCTGGTGGGCTCGGGCGGCGCGCCGCCGTCGTTCTTGTCCGGCTTTCGTAGCTCCGGACGCGGGTCGCCGGTAGGGGGCTCGTCGAGCGCCGCCGGCGCCGACCGCTTCGACGCCGGCTTCACCCGCTTGAACAGCGCCATCTTCTTCAGTCGGCTGACCTCCACGAATTCGCCGCGCTTCACCGTCGCGTTGTGGCGCTCCAGGTCCTTGCCCTTGAGCTCCCCCTCGTCGAGGAGCACGTACTGGAGGATCGCGGGGCGGTCCCCCGGGTAGAAATACGCTTCCTTCCGGTTCGACACGTGCGGCCCCATCTTGTTCGTCGCGCCGACGATCGCGCCGGGCGGGATCGCCTCGACCTGCTGCCTCACCCACGCGTAGGTGGCTTCCTGCTCGGGCGTAAGGTTGCGCGCCACACGCGCAAAGCCGCCCCTGAACGAGGCGTTGTCGACGAGGCCGCCGAACTTCCACGACACGAGCGCGCTCGCCACGAGCACCGCCGCGAGCAGCGCGCGCGAGAGGCGCCGCCCGTCGAGCCCGAGGTACGCGGCCGGTGCGGAGTCCTCGACCTGCTTGATCGCGATCGGCGTCAGCGCGAAGGCGATGGGGAAGAGGACCGACGAGTACTGGAAGTGGATCGAGAAGACCGCGTCGCGCGAGGCGAACAGGCAGAACACGAGCCCGTAGGCGAGCATCCACCGCCCGGGTCTGGCGAGGAAGGGCAGGAAGCAAAGGGGGACGAAGAGCTGGAGCAGGAAGAGGATCTTCGGCTCCTCCAGCATGACCTTGAGCACGAAGGCAGGGTTCGTGAGGAGCGAGACGAGGAGGCCGCCGAGCCCGCTCCGGTTCGGCATGAGGTCCTCGTAGTAGTAGGCGAACGAGTACGCGTCCTTGCCCGACATGATGATGCCGGCCGACGTCATGAAGAACAGCTTCACGATGACGAGGTAGACGAGGCTCGTCGCGATGGTCACCCAGCCGAGGCGCGTCCTGCCCGCGCGCCGATCGAGGACGGCGTAGAGCCCGATGAAGCACATCAGCAGGGAGACGTCCTCCCGGCAGAGCAGCAGCGCGGCGAGGGTGACCCAGTACAGCCTGTCCCTGCCGGTCTCGTAGAAGTAGAGGAGCCAGACGACGAGCGGCGAGATCAGCGTGAGCGAGTGGAACTCGTACATGTTCGCGCCATGCAGCGCGGGGTACATGGCCCACGCGGCGGCGAGCAGGAGCGCCTTGCCGCGGTGCTCGAGCTTGTCGAGCGCGAGCAGGTACACGGGGATGACGCCGGCGCCGAGCCACACGGACTGGAGCACGAGGAGGAACTCCGCCCTCGGATAGATGAGGTAGAGCGGCGAGAGCAGGACGAGGATGGGATCGAAGTGCGCGGAGCCGTGGTATCCGGCCTTGATCCAGGAGCAGCCGAGCGGCCGGCCGTGGATCGACTGATAGAAGATGTTGTCGTAGTATCCGAGGTCCGTCGTCCGCGTGTGCAGCGCGCGGTGGTTGGTGAGCGCGAGCCGGGAGAAGAAGGCGCTGTAGCCTGTCCACAGCGCGAGGACGGCGAGCGGCGCGAACCACCGCCCGGCCTTCGCGAGCGCGCCGGCGCGCGGCGGCGCCTCGTCGAGCCCGGGCGCGAACCGCTCGCCGCGGCCCCAGGCGTAGACGCCCGCGCCCACCGCCGCGGCGGCGAGGGCGGCGAAGAAGATCGCGGTCTTCGGGCTGTCCTTCTCGATGTTCGGCAGCTTGAGCGCGGCGACGAACGGGAGCGCGAGCAGGGGGAGCAGGGCGCGGTTGAGGCGGCCTGCCGTGCCCACCACGTCCCACGAGCGGGTCAGGACCCGCCGCGCCAGCATCACGAGGAAGTAGGCGAGCCCGACGCCCACGATGGCGGCGACGACGCCGCCGGTCATCCAGCGGCGCTCCAGCTCGTTCAGCTTGTTCGTCGCGAACGGGGCGAGGCGGCTCGGGTGGGTGAAGACCCAGGCCGTCACGGCGACGCACATGCCGAAGAGGATCGGCCACGGCGCCAGGGTCAAGGTGGCGCGCGCGAGCCGCTCGATAGCGCCGTCGAGCTTCGCGAGCGCGCTGTTCAGCCTGGTGCGGTGGTTTTCTAGCATGGGAGAGGCGGGTCCCTCGGCTACTTGACCCTACCCCCCGCTGTCAAGGAACGGCGCGGGGGGGCGCCGGAAGGGCAGGGCGCCGCCCGCGGGGCGCGGTAGAATGGGTCCATGTCGCACTACCGGGATCATCTCGATGCGGCCCGCGCCCGCATCGACACCCTTGAAGCCAAGCTGAAGGAGCGGGAGGCGGCGCTCGCCGCCCGGGATGCGGAGCTCGCCGAGATCCGAGCCGAGGTCGAGCGGCTGCGCGGCGGATCCAGCGACGACGGCCCGTTCGACGGGCCTCACGGCCGGGGCGGCGGGCAGCGCGCCCTGCTTGTGGCGCTCGCTGTGTGCGGCTTCGCCACCGCGACGGGCTATGCGATGGTGCGCCCCGCGCACTGCCCGCCGCGTGGCGCTCCGTACCCCGCGTCGGCCGAGGTGCTGCCGCGCTCCCACGACGGGCACGATCCCGGGTCGCGCCGGGTCGACGCGGCGCGCCTGCGCGTGGGCAGGGCCGCGGGCGCCGCGCTCGAGCACGGCCGGATCCGCGCGCAGCGCTGCTGGCAGCCGGACGGCCCGAGCGGCGAGGGGAGCGTGACCGTGACCTTCGCGCCGAGCGGCGGGGCCCAGGTCGAGCTGGACGGCCTGCCCTTCGTCGGGACCGAGATCGGCGAGTGCGTGAGCGACGCCTTCCGCGCCGCCGCCCTGCGCATGCCGGCCTTCAACGGGGAGGCCCTCACCCTGACCACCCCCTTCTCTCTCTAGCGGGTGCGCGCCGCGAACGGTGCGGGGGGGAGGGATTCAGGGCTGGGCGGGGGTGGCGGGGGTGGCCGGGGCGGAGGGTGGCGGGGCGATTTGCCAGCTCACGAGGCCCAGGGCGGCGATGGTGAGGTAGATGACGGCGAAGACGAGGAGGCCGAAGCTCACGCCGTGCTCGGCGGTGAAACCGAGCGACGGGAACACGAGGGAGAAGAAGAGCTCACGGACGCCGACGCCGGCGATCGAGATCGGCAGGAGGCCGAGCAGGTTCGCGATGGCGAGCAGGCAGGTGGCGTCGAACAGCGAGAGCGGTATCCCGAGGGCCCTCGCGATCAGGTAGCCCTGCACGAAGTTGACGATGAACGTCGCCACCGTGACGGGGAGCGCGACGAAGAGCCCCCGCCCGACGTGGGCCCGCAACGCCACGAGGAAACGGCTTGTCGCGCCAGGCTCCGCATCCGCCGCGGGCTCCTTCACGAATTTGCGGGACACGGCGAGCATCAGCCGCTCGGCGAGCCCGGGGATGAGCAGCACGAGCGGCGCGAGGACCGTGAGCGCAATGCCACCCCATGTCAGCCAGGCCAGGCGGCCAGCGATGACCGCGCTGTAATGCGCCACGCCGACGGCGACGAACGCGGCCAGCACATAGAGATCGCACAGCCTGTCCATCACGACGGAGGCCAGCCCCTCCGCGTAGGGCACGCCGAGGTCATGGCGCAGGTAGCGGATCCGGAGGACGTCGCCGACGCGCCCCGGGGTCAGCATGCCGACGTAGAGCGACGTCAGGAACGACATCCAGGCGCGCCCGAGTGGGTAATGGATGCCCCGGGCGCGGAGCAGCGCGTCCCAGCGGACCACCTTGAGGTGGATGTTGACGAGGTTCAGCGCCGCGGCGAGCGCGAGCGGGGCAGCCGAGGCCGAGGCGAGCACGTCGAGCACCGCGCCCCGATCGTCGATGCGCAGGATCACGATCGCGAGCAGGAGCGGTCCGACGAGGCGGACGAGCGCCCTGACGACTGTGCGGCGCATGCTCAGCGCGGGGCTGCGAGGCAGAGGATCCAGGGATAGGAGGTCGTCATCTGCAGCACGTCGAAGCGCGGCTCGACGAGGCGGCGGAACGACGTCGGGTTCCAGTGGTTGACGTGATCGCTGTCGTTGCCCAGGCGGAGCACGTTGTTCCCTGCGAGCAGGTTCGAGAGCTTGAAGAACGGCTCATGCGGCACGGAGAGGAGGACGCGCTTCGGTGCGAGCCGCTGGATCTCGGCGAGCGCCCGGTCGGGCGTGTCGAGGTGCTCGAGCACCTCGGCGCAGATCACGAGGTCGAACCCGGGCGAGAGCGCGCGCAGCTCGCCGAGATCGTAGGCGCTCCCGACGCGCGCCTGGATGTGCGGGAAGAGCCGCTGCAGCCGCTCGATATCGGCGGCGTTGAGGTCCACGCCGGTGAACTGCTTCTCCGGGAACTTCTCGGAGAGATAGCCGGAGAGGAAGCCCTCCCCGACCCCGATCTCGAGCACGCGCTGGACCGGATTCGCCTCGATGAAGAGATCGTGAATCGCGGAAGCGAAGCGCTGGATGAGCTTCCGCTTCAGCGCGCCTGCGTTCCGGTATTTCGCGGTCTCGAAGCGTCCGAAGTAAGCGTCGGATATCACTCGATCTCCTCGCGGACTGGCAGCTCGTCCGCCTGGTGCCGTTGCTGCATCTGGAAGGTGAGAAACTCGCCGATGAAGCCCATCGAGAAGAACTGGATGCCGAGGAGGATCATCAGCACGCCGAGGAGGAGCAGCGGCCGATCGCCGATCCTGTATCCGAGCAGCCAGAGGAGGCTCAAGTACGCGTTGATCGTCACCCCGACGGCCGCGAACACGAGGCCGATGAGGCCGAAGAGGTGCATCGGCTTCTTCGAGTAGCGCGTCAGGAACATGACGCTGAGGAGGTCGAAGAAGCCGCGCAAGATGCGCTCCAGGCCGTAGCGGGAGCTGCCGTACTTGCGGGCGTGATGGCGCACGGGGATCTCCGCGACACGGAAGCCCTGCCACGCGGCGAGCGCCGGGATGAACCGGAAGAGATCGCCGTAGATCGGGATGGTGCGCAGCACCTCGCTCCGGTACGCCTTGAAGCCGCAGTTCATGTCGTGGAGCTTCACGCCCGTGACCGAGCGGACCGTCCCGTTGAAGATGCGGGACAGGACGAGGCGGTTCTTGGGGTCGAGCCGGTTGACCTTCCAGCCGACCACGACATCGAGCCCCTCCTCGACCTTGGCGATGAAGCTTGGCAGATCGGCCGGGTCGTCCTGGAGATCGGCGTCCATCGTGACGACCACCGTGCCCCTCGCCTTGCGGAAGCCGGCCGTCAGCGCGGTCGCCTTGCCGAAGTTCTTCCGCAGCCGGATGCCCTTCACCACGGGGTTCTCCGCGCGGATCCTGGAGATGACGGCCCAGGTGTCGTCCGTGCTGCCGTCGTCCACGAAGATGAGCTCGTAGGTGAAGCGCCCCCTCAGCGCCTGATCGACGCGCTGCGCGAGCTCGGCGAGGCTCTCCGCCTCGTTCAGCCCCGGGACGACCACCGAGACGTGCGGCGCCGCCGAGGCGGCTGGCGCAACGGAGGGCGCCATCAGGCTCGGACGAGGATCGAAGGCGGAGAGCCCGAAGGTGACTCGGTCCTCCTGAGCCTCCGTAGGGGCAGGTGTGGGGGGTTGGTCCACAATCACGGCGGCGGAGGATAGCAGATCGCCACAGGAACGTGCGGTTCCGTCCTCGGGAAGCGCCGCCGGATGTCGCTCGCGCGAAGGCAAGGTGCTGCCGGTCACCGGCAGGGGCAGGGGTTCAGGCAAGGGCAGCGGAGGCCGGGCAGGGGTTCGGAGAAGGGTTGCGGAGGCCGGGCAGGGGTTCGGAGAAGAGCTGCGGAGGCCCAGCAGGGGTTCGGAGAAGAGCTGCGGAGGCCCGGCAGGGGTTCGGAGAAGGGGTGCGGAGGCCCGGCAGGAGTTCGGAGAAGGGGTGCGGAGGCCCGGCAGGGGTTCGGAGAAGAGCTGCGGAGGCCCGGCAGGAGTTCGGAGAAGGGGTGCGGAGGCCCGGCAGGGGTTCGGAGAAGAGCTGCGGAGGCCCGGCAGGGGTTCAGGGAAGGGCCGCGGAGGCCCGGCAGGATGGCATGAGCCGCCGGCCGGTCGCGCTCCGGCTGGCGGTCGCGCTCATTCGGGCGTGCTCTCCGGCGCCTCTGGCGCCTCGGCGTCCTCCTCGGCGGCGTCCTGCTCCTCCTGCGGCGCGGCGGCTGCTGGCGCGCGCTGCGGGCTGCGCTCGAGCAGGGCGAGGAACGGCGCGTGGAGCGCCTCGAGGAACTCGCGGTGCTTGCCGCTCGGCGTGTGCTCGATGAGCCAGCCGATGTCGTCGTGGATGGCGTTGAACGCCTGCGTGCACGCGACCACCGCCTCCCGGATGCGCTTCGACCGCGCGACCGCGCGCTTCTGGCCGGAGCTGCGGCCGAGCCCCTTGGCGAGCGCCTCGGTCGCCTCCTCGACGCGCTTCAGGTACGGACCGGCGCCGACCTTCTTCACGTCGGCGGCGAGCGGCGCCTTGCCGGCGACCGAGAGCTGGTGCCAGCCGTGGTCGACCTCGGCGTCGTACGTGTACCGGGTCTGCTCGGTGCCGGCCCCCGCGAGCAGGGCGCCGCGGAGCCGGACGGCCGCGTCGCGCTGCGCGGAATCCTTGCTCTCCGCCGCCGACGCCAGGAACAGGTGCAGCGCCCGCTGGGCAGTGTCCCACTCCGTGTCGAGCTCGGCGAGCGCGGCGGCCGACGCGACGCCGAGCGCCTCGTCGAGCGCCGCGATGCTCCAGCGCGCGCGCGCCTTCCAGATCACCGGCTTCGGCGCCTCGAGGAGCAACGCCGCCGGGACGCGGTTAGGAACATCGTACTTGTCGATAGAGACGCTCTTCCAAGCGCCCTGATCGAGATCACGCGCGAACGCGCTGAACGCCTTGTCGGTGACGAAGCTGTATCCATAGGATGCCATCGATTCCTCCCTCATCCTCCCCCAGGAAACTCTGCATTTAACGAGAGGCGCGCGCGATCCCGCAAGCGCTTTCATCCCCTGTGCGCCGTCGGAATCTTGCTCGGCGCGCCACGCGATCAGGGGAGCGCCACGCGACCCGGGGAGCGCTTCGCGGCGGCCGGCACGTTCTTTTTTCGGAGGCGTCTCGCGGAATCGGTGAGCACTCCGGCGGCGCCGGCCCGACATGGATGCCGACGGCGGCGCCTCCTTCGAGGCGGTCGCCCGCGAGGCACCCGCTCATGGAGAACGCGAAATGGCCCGCCGCGCCGCCGGACATCACGGCCGTCCTGCCCACCGCGGCGCTGGCCGCCACCGACGAGATCCCTTCCTCGACCCCGTGGAGTAGCGTGGACCCCGGGAAGGAGGGGGACAGCGCCGTGATCGACGCAGGAGAACCCATCGAGCGGCAGGTGTTCGCGCCGGGTCAGGTCTTCCACCAGGTGGAGGTCGTGCGCTTCATCGGCGCCGGGTACTCGGGCGAGGTGTACGAGGCCCGCCACCGGATCACCGGGGCGCGGTGCGCCCTCAAGATCATGCACCTGCGCGACCGGAAGGACGTGAGGAAGGCGGAGCGGAGCCTGGCCGAGGCGCACGGGACGTTCGGGATCGAGCACGCCAACGTCGTCGAGGTCTTCGACATCGGCTGCGAGGCCGACGGCACGGCCTGGATGCTCATGGAGTTCCTCGACGGGCCGACGCTGGCCACCGTCCTGGAGCGCCAGGGGCGGCTGTCGCCGCTCTATGCGCTGCACGTCGCGCTCGAGGTCGCGTGGGGGCTCGACGCGGCGCACGAGAACCAGATCATCCACCGCGACGTCAAGCCGGACAACATCGCCTTCACGGTCGACGGGTCGGTGAAGGTCGTCGATTTCTCGATCGCGAAGGTCATCCCCTACGAGATGCGGACGACCCAGCGGAACGTGCGCCTCGGGACGGCCGCGTACATGGCGCCCGAGAACCTCGCCGGGAACGAGGCGGACGCGCGCTTCGACGTGTACTCGCTCGGGCTCGTGCTCTGGGAGATGATCGCCGGCCGCCACCCGTTCCGCGACGCCTTCGACGACCGGACGAAGCTCGTGAACTGGCAGTTCTTCGCGGATCCCGCGCCGCTGTCGGAGGTGGCGGGGCTGCCGGCGTACGTGGACGAGGTGATCCGGCGCGCGACGGCGAAGCAGCCGGCGGCGCGGTACCTGTCGATGGCCGAGATGGCGCAGGGCATGATCGCGCTGCGCAGGCGCCTCGAGCAGGACGAGGCGGAGGGCCGGATCTCGCTGGCGACGCCGCCCGGCGAGCCGCCGATCCCGGACCGGCCGGCGCGGCGCGCGGTCTACCGGGCGCCGGTGACGGGGCCGACGCTGGAGGTGCCGCGGCGGGAGCCGTCGGCCAGGGTGGTGGTGGCGTCGCCGGCGCCCGCCCTGGGGTCCGGGGGCACGGCGCCGATGGATCTGGAGAGCGTCCGGGCGGCGGCGTTCGGGCCTGGACCGTGGCCGGCGGGCCGCGAGGGGGACGGGCGCGCGCCGGGCAGCCAAGGGAGGACGGCGCGGGGGACGGAGATCATGGAGGTGACGGCGCTGTCGTCGCCGTCCGGTCCGCCGCAGGGGTCGTCCCGGCCGCCCGCGGTGCGCACGACGAGCCCGATGCTCCGGCAGCTGGCCGCGGAGGGCGAGCGCGGTTCGGGGGAGCGGGGAGAGGGAGCCCGCGCCGGGCGCGAGGTGCGCATGGCGCCGTGGATGCTGATCGCGCTGGTGCTCTCGGCCTCCCTCGCGAGCGCGTTCGCCACGCGCTGGATCGCCCCGCCGGAGGGGCCGCGCGACGCCGCGGGTGCGGCCACGGGCGCGGCGGGTGCGGCCACGGGCGCGGCGGGTGCGGCCACGGGCGCGGCGGGTGCGGCCACGGGCGCGGCGGGCGCGGCCACGGGCGCCGGGAGCGCAGCCACGGGCGCAGCCGCGGTCGGAGCGGAGGGCGCAGCCTCGGTCGGAGCGGAGGGCGCAGCCTCGGTCGGAGCGGAGGGCGCAGCCTCGGTCGGAGCGGAGGGCGCAACCTCGGTCAGGCCGGCAACCCCGGTCGGGTCGGCGCGCCGCGCCGCGCCGCGCCGGCCGGCGGCATCGGCCAAGCCGGGGCGGCAGGGGCCCCCACCCTTCGGAGACACACCGATTTTCTAGGGACGTGCAGGGCGAAGCGCTGGAGCGCGCGCGGAGAGGAGGCTGGAATGTCACAGGACGATCGAAACGACGAGCAGCGGCTGCGCGCGGAGCGCGTCGTGGCGGAGACGGTCGAGCGGAGCCTCGCGCGGTACCGCGGGCTCGTGCCGGAGGAGATGCTCGCGCAGATGCGCGAGGCGATCGAGGACGAGCTGGTCAAGAACCCTTATTCGGCCGCGCTCCTCCGTCAGCTCATGGCGCGGCCGGTGCCGTCGTCGAGCGGGGAGGTGCCGTGCGAGGGCGCGCCGGCGGAGCGTGGCCACGACCGCAAGGGGGGCGCGGCGGGCGGCGGGAGGGAGGGCGCGTGACGGGCGGCGCGGACAAAGACGCCGAGGTGCTGCCGCTGCTCACGCCGAAGCAGCGGGCGCTGGTCGAGCGCGCGCTGCCGATGGTCGAGGCCCAGGCCCGCTGGTACGCGCGCCGCTACGCGGGGCTGGTCGAGCGGGACGAGCTCGCCGCGGCGGGCTCGGCGGCCGTGGTGGAGGCGGTGCGCCGGTACGACGAGGCGCAGGGCGTCTCGTTCGAGGGGTACGCGCGCGCGCGGATGGACGGCAGCATGCTGGACCTGATCCGCGCGGAGACGCAGGCGCGGCGGCGCGACGTGGCGATGCGGCGCGCGATGGCGGCGCTGTCGGAGCACCACCAGGGCGGGTTCGACCTCTTGCGGGACGGCCCGGAGGAGATCCAGGGGCGGCTCCAGGAGTTCTGCGACGCGCTGGCGACGGTGGGGGTCGTGGCGGGGGTGGCGGCGATGCGGCGGCCGGTGTCCGACGAGGAGGCGGCGGAGCGCATGGCGTACGTGGGGGCGATCCGTGCGCTGGCGGAGGCGTTCGCCGAGCTGCCCGAGGACGAGCAGCGGGCGTTCGGGGCGGTGTTCGTGGACGGGATGGACATGCGCGAGGCGGAGGCGTTCCTCGGGGTGTCGTACATCACGGTGCGGCGGCGGCTGGAGCGAGGGCGGGAGCGGCTGCGCAAGGCGCTGTGGAAGCGGGGGGTGAAGGAGATGCCGCTGCTGCGGGGCGAGCCGTGGGGCGCGCCGGTGCTGCGCGGGGTGCGGGGCGATGGGCCGGCGGGTGGAGGCGCAGGAGGCACGGAAGGCGCGGAAGGCGCGGGGAAGCGAGGACCCGGGTCGCGCGGGCGGTAGGCGGCGCGGGCAGCAGGGAGCAAGGCGATGGCGAAGCAGGACGGCGAAGCGGCGGGCGCGCCCCGGGCGATCCAGAGCCAGGGAGAGGACGAGGCTCGAGCCTACGCGGTGGGCCAAGTCGCGCCGGGGCCGCTGCACCCGACGCTGGAGATGGAGCGGATCCAGATCGAGGATCCGCGGCGGGTGCCGGCGCCACGGGAAGGCGCGCGGCGAGGCGGCGGCGCGCGCAACCCGGAACAGCGCGCGCCGCTCGCGGACGTAGGGGCGCCAAGCGTGTCGATGCCGGAAGGACTGGCCGTGACGAAGCGGCAGCCGATCGTGATCGACAGCGAGATCCTCGCGGAGTGGCACGGAGGACGGGGCGAGGCGGCGGGGAGCGAGGCGACGGGGAGCGAGGCGGCTGGGAGAGACGAGGCGGCGGGGAGCGCGGGGAGCGGGAAGGATGCAGCGGCGAGAAGCGAGACGACGGCGAGGGATGCAGCAGCGGCGTGGCGCGCGGAGCGCGCGGAGCGCCGCACGAGATGGCAGCGCGCGGCGTGGGTGCTGGTGATGGGGATCCTGCTGGCGATCGGGTCGACGGTGGTGCGATCGGGGTGGGGCGCCCACAACGACGCGGTGACGGTGGCCCGCAGCGCAGGCGGGGCGCTGGAAGACGCAGGCGTGATGGCCCGGCGGGCAGAGAGGGCCGCCGCGGCGCGTGCGAACGCGGCGGGGACGCCGGATGCGAGCGCGGCGGGGACGCCGGATGCGAACGCAGCGGGGACGCCGGATGCGAACGCAGCGGGGACGCCGGGGAGAGCCGCGGGCTCCGCGCCGACGGCGGCGCGCCCGGAGGGGCCGCGCGGGGCCGCGGTCCCATCGCAGGAGAGCGGCCCGAGAGGGCAGGCTGCGCCGCAGCCTGCGGCGCCGAGCGCGACCGCGCCCGCGGCGCCGAGGCCGAGGGGGACTGGCTCCGCGGCGCCCGCGCCGGAGGCGCCTGCGAGCCCGCGGGGCGCGCCGGAAGAGCGCGGAGCGGAGAGCGCGCCGGCGCCGTCGCCGCCCAGCCCGGATGAGAAGCAGATCTTCGATTGAGCCGCCGGGATGGATGAACGATGGGAGATGCCATGAGGAACCTGACGATGCGTTGGACGGCGGTCGCGTGCTGCGCGCTGTCCGCCTGTCTCCTCGCGCCGGTCGCTGCCCGCGCGCAGGGCAGCCCGCCGCCTGCGCAGGTGGAGGACGACGGGGCCGGCGACAACGCGCGCGCAGCGCAGCTGTACCGAGAGGGCAACCTCGCCTTCGACCAGAAGCGCTGGTCGGACGCGGAGCTTCTGTACCTGAAGGCGTGGGCGCTGATGAGATCGTTCGACATCGCAGCGAACCTCGGGCACGCGCAGCTGAAGCTGAACAAGCCGCGGTCCGCCGCAGCGTTCTTCGCGTTCGCCCTGAGGATGGCGCCGCCGTCGGTGAAGCCCGATCAGCGCGCGCGGATACGGGGTTTCCTCGACCAGGCGAAGGCGCAGGTGGGGACGGTGCGGGTGCGGGTGAAGAACGTGGCGGACGCGGAGGTGTTCCTCGACGGCGAGCGCGTGCCGGAGGAGGAGGCGAAGCACGAGATCTACGTGGAGCCAGGGGAGCATCGGATCGTGATCCGGCACGCCGGGTACGAGGACGAGCATCTGGGAGTGCTCGCGGCGCCGGCAAGCACCGAGACGGTCACGCCGGAGCTGAAGCCGAAGGCGGAGAAGGCGCCGGTGGCGGCGGGGCCGGGTGGGAAGGGGCCGGAAGCGGCGGCATCGGGAGCGGCGAGCGCGCCGGGGATGGGGGAGGCGATGCCGAAGGCGCCCGCGGCGGGGGCGCAGATGGAGGAGCGGCGGAGCTGGGCGCCGGTGATCGCGCTGGGGGCGGCGAGCGCGGTGGGGCTCGGGATGGCGGTGGGATTCACCGTGGCGTCGAACGGGGCGAGTGCGGACGTTGACAAACGAGGTGATGCGATCCTGCAAACGGGAGGGCAGTGCAGGAAGCCTTCCGCGGCGTTCGTCAGCCCATGCGATGAGCTCGACAGCGCGCTTCGTCGCATCGACACGTTCGGCAATGGAGCGCGTCTGGCTTACGTGGCATCGGGAGCGTTAGCGATTAGTGCGGCTGCGTATGCGCTGTGGGGGCAGCCACGGGAGACGCGAACGAGCCGGATTCGTGCGCTGCCTGAGCTGCGAACGGATGGCGCAGGATTCGCGGTGCTGGGCGTCTGGTGATGACCGTGAAAGGAAGCACGATGAGGATCTGCAGAGCGTGCTGGCTCGTCGCGTCCGTCGGGGTGGTGGCCGTTGCGGGCGGTTGCGAGGTCCTTTGGAGCAACGAGGCCGGGAATTGTCGGCGCGCGTTGACGTGTGAGGACTTACCGTCGGTAGGAGCTGGCGGAAGCACTCCTGCCGGGTGCATGCCGAGCGAGAGCGCGGGCGCGGTGGACGACACGTGCGGGGTGTTCGTATCGACGTCCGGGAACGACAAGCACGCCGCGACGAAGGATGCGCCTGTGAAGACGCTGGGTGCGGCGCTGGCGCTTGCGGAGCAGCGCGGGAAGCGGCGTGTGTACGCGTGCGCGGAGATGTTCGAGGAAGCGGTGGAGGTGACGCAGGGGGTGACGATCTACGGGGGCCTGGACTGCGCGAGCGGGTGGGTCCGGGCCGGGGAGCAGAAGAAGACGGTGCTGACGGCGGGGGTTGGAGAGATCCCGCTGGTGGTCCGCGGAGGCGGAGGCGAGGGGGACGTGCGGATCGAGGACGTGCACGTGAAGGCGCGCGGTGTCGGACCGGACGAGCAGGTGGCGTTCGCGGGGGTGTCGTCGATCGCGGCGCTTGCGGAAGAGGCGAGCGTGGAGCTTGTGCGGTGCGTGCTGGAGGCGGGCGACGCGGCGGCCGGGGAAGCGGGAGCGGCGTACGGGGTGGGGGCGATGCGGAGCGAGGACGGGAAGCCCGGAGAGCAGGCGTGCTCGGCGGCGATCGTGGTGACGAGCGGGAGCGCGAAGAACGACTGCGGCACGCCGGAGGACGCGAGCGACGATTCGTTCGGCGGCTACGGCGGCAATGGCCGCCCGGACACCGGCGGCAGCGGTGATGATGGCAGCCCTGTCGCTGCGATAAACGGAGGCAAAGGCGAAGGTGTAGACGTGTGCACTGAAGGGACCGCAGGAGACATTGGCACCGAGGGCGGGCCTGGTGCGGGCGCGACCGGTCTCGGCGAGATCAGCTCCCGCGGCTTCACCGGCGTCGCCGGCAGCGACGGCGCGAAGGGCGGCACAGCGCAAGGCGGCGGAGGAGGCGGCGGAGCGAAGGGTGGCGCGGGCGCAGACAAGTGCCCGAACGAAGCATCGGCCGGCGGCGCGAGCGGCGGCTCGGGGGGCGCCGGCGGCTGCGGCGGAGCGGGCGGCCGAGGCGGCAGCGCGGGCGGAGCGAGCATCGCGCTGATCAGCCTGAACGCGACGGTGGGGTTCGAGCAGGTGACGCTGAAGACGGGGCGCGGCGGAGCTGGAGGCCGAGGCGGCGGGGGCCAGGAAGGCGGCGAGGGAGGCGCCGGAGGTCCCGGCGGCACGAAGCCCGAGGGCGCGACCGCGCTGAACGACGCGTGCGCCGGAGGAGCGGGCGGCAAGGGCGGCCCGGGCGGCCTCGGGGGAGGCGGCCAGGGCGGGCACGCGATCGGGATCGCGTACAAGGGCGCGATGCCGTCGACGCAGGGGGCGACGATCGAGCCGGGCGAGGCGGGCCCCGGCGGCGCGGGCGCGAACGCGGAGGGGGAGGGCGCCGCGGGCGTGAAGGTCGAGGTGCGGGCGTTCTGAGGTAGGCGAGCGGCGCGCGCTGCGGCGGAGCTCCGCCGCGGCGGCCGCGTGGAGCGGGGCGGCGAGGACGAGGAACGACACGGCGCGCCACGGCCGGCGCGACGCACGGCGGAGGTGTGCGCGCGCGGCGGGACAGCGAGCGCGCCGAGCGAGGAGCGGGCACGTGGATGACGGACGTTGCGAGGGTGAGGAAGCGACGGTGAGGCGAGAGGTGCACGCGGGTTGGCTGGCGATGTCGTTGTTGCTCGGAAGCACGGCGGCGACGACGAGCGCGCGCGGAGAGGAGCGGGCGGCGGCGGGGTCGAACGAGGAGAGCGAGCGTGACCGCGCGGTGCGTGACTTCGAGGAGGGCCGGACGGCGCAGCTGGCAGGCCGTCTGGAGGAAGCGGAGCTCTTGTACCTGCGGGCGTGGAGGAGGATGAAGTCGTACGACATCGCGACGAACCTCGGGCAGGTGCAGCTGCTGCTGCAGAAGCCCGCGTCGGCGGCGAAGCACGTGGCGTACGGGGTACGCACGGTGGGGCCTGAGGTCGAGCCGGAGCGGGTTGCGCGGATGGAGGCGCTGCTGGCGGAGGCGAAGGCGCAGGTGGGGACGTTGCGTGTGCGCGTGACGAACGTCGCGGGCGCGGCGGTGTTCCTCGACGGCCAGCGCGTGCCGGAGGAGGAGGCGAAGCACGAGATCTACGTGGCGCCCGGGCCGCATGTGCTGGTGCTGCGGCACGCGGGGTACGAGGAGGCGGTGATCCCGGTGGCGGCGGTGGCGGGGTCGCGCGAGGAGATCACGACGGAGCTGAAGCCGAAGGCGGCGGAGGTGACGGGGCCGGGAGCGGCGGCATCGGGAGCAGCGAGCGCGCCGGGGATGGGGGGCGCGAAGACGAAGGCGCCCGCGGCGGGGGCGCGGGTGGAGGAGCGGAGCTGGATGCCGGTGATCGCGCTGGGGGCGGTGAGCGTCGTCGGGCTCGGGGTGGGCGTGGGGTTCACGGTGGCGTCGAGGAACGCAAGCGCCGACGTCGATGCTCAGGGGCACGCCATCTTGACGGCCGGCGGTCAGTGCAACGAGCCGCCGAGCACGTTCGCCACCGAGTGTTCTGGGCTTTACGAAGCGGGGTCGCGTGAAGAGACATTCGGGAGAGTGGCGTGGGCAGCTTACGCCGCATCAGGTGCGCTCGCGATCGCTGCGACGACGTATGCGCTCTGGCCCCGGCCACGACGGCCAATGGGAACGGGGGTGCGCGTGTCGCCTCAAGTGAGTGCTCACGGCGCAGGGCTTGCGCTCTTTGGCGCTTGGTAACGGGTTCGCGAGAGAAGAGCGATGGGAATCCAAGCGAGACAGTGGATTTGGGCAAGCGCAGCGACCGTTGTCATGACCACGGGGTGCGATTCCCTGCGGGTCGACGTGACAGACGACTGCACGCGGATGCTGACCTGTGATTACTTTCTTCTGACTGGAAGCGGCGGCGGCACGCCCGTCGCGTGCGTTCCGAGCGAATCGACGTCGGCCGTGAGCGATACGTGCGGGGTGTTCGTGTCTGCGTCGGGGAGCGACGGGAACGCCGCGACGAAGGAAGCGCCGGTGAAGACGCTGCGGGCAGCGCTGGCGCTGGCGCAGGCGGAAGCGACGGGAACCCGACGCGTGTACGCGTGCGCGGAGACGTTCGAGGAGGCTGTGGAGGTCGCGGGGAGCGTGACGATCTACGGGGGGCTGGACTGCGCGAACGGCTGGGGGTGGGTCGGCGAGCAGCGCAAGACGGTGGTGACGGCGGTGGCGGGAGAGGTGCCGCTGGTGATGCGCGGCGGGGGAGCCGAGGCGAAGGTGCGCCTTGAGGACGTGCACGTGCAGGCGCGGGGGATCGAGCGGGAGGACGTGTCGCTCGCCGGCATGTCGTCGATCGCGGCGGTGGCGGAAGAGGCGAACGTGGAGCTCGCGCGGTGCGTGCTGGAGGCGGGGGATGCGGCTGTGGGAGCCGAGGGAGCTGCGTACGAGACGAGCGCGCTGGGTGGAGCCGAGGGCAACAGCGGAGGCGAGGCGTGCTCGGGCGAGCGAACGTTCGGTGGGGCGTCGGTCACGAACGATTGCGGCACGCCGGAGGATGAGAGCGACGATTCGCTCGGAGGCTCAGGCGGAAACGGCGAAGCGAACAGCGGCGGGGCCGGGACCGAGGGCTCGCCGGGTGCAACGCTGAACGGCGGCAGAGGCGAAGGCGCGCAGGTGTGCTCCGACGGGACCGAAGGTGCGGCTGGCGATTTCGGCGTCTCCGGCACGGGCGCGACGGGGCTGGGTGACATCAGCGCCAGCGGCTTCACCGGCGCGACCGGCAGCAACGGCACGAAAGGCGGCACCGCGCAGGGCGGAGGCGGAGGCGGAGGAGCGAAGGGCGGCGCGGGCGAAGGCAAGTGCATGTTGGCCGAGTCGGCCGGCGGCGCGAGCGGCGGCTCTGGAGGCGCGGGCGGTTGCGGTGGAGTCGGTGGGCGAGGCGGCAGCGCGGGCGGGTCGAGCATCGCGCTGATCAGCCTGAACGCGGCGCTGAGCTTCGAGGACGTGACGTTGAAGACGGGGCGCGGCGGAGCGGGCGGCAAGGGCGGGGCTGGCCAGGCTGGAGGTGCTGGAGGCGCTGGGGGTCCCGGCGGAAAGAAGCTTGAAAGTGCGACCGTGCTGCATGACGCGTGTGCCGGCGGTGCTGGTGGCAAGGGGGGCGTCGGTGGTCAAGGAGGAGGCGGGCGAGGCGGGCATGCGCTCGGGATCGCGTACAAGGGCGCGACGCCATCGACGCAGGGAGCGACGATCGAGGTGGGCGAGGCGGGCCCCGGCGGCGCGGGCGCGGACGCGGAGGGGGAGGGCGCCGCGGGCGTGAAGGTCGAGGTGGGGGCGTTCTGAGGTGACGCAGCTCGGTGCGGTGGCCGCGGCGAAGAGGACGCCGCCGCCGCGCCGAGCGAGGCGACGAGGATGAGGGACGAGACGTCGCGCTGGAGCTGGCGCGACGGACGGCGGACGTGTGCGCGCGGCGCGAGGCCGAGCGCGACGAGGGGCGAGGAGCGAGCAGGTGGACGGTGGATCTTGCGCGGACGAGGGAGCGACGGTGAGGCGAGAGCTGCATGCGGGGTGGCTTGCGATGTCGGTGCTGCTCGGGAGCACGGCGGCGACGAGCAGCGTCCGCGGAGAGGAACGACCGCTACCGAGGGCGAGTGCAGAGGATGAGCGTGACAGCGCAGTGCGTGACTTCGAGGAAGGGCGGAAGGCGCACGTGGAGGGTCGGTTGGAGGAGGCGGAGCTCTCGTACCTGCGAGCGTGGTCGCGGCTGAAGTCGTTCGATATCGCGGTGAACCTCGGGCAGGTGCAGCTGAGGCTGAACAAGGCCGCGTCAGCGGCGAAATACCTGGCGTACGGGGTGCGCGCCGTGGGTCCAGAGATCGAGCCGGAGCGGCTGGGGCGGATGCTGGCGCTGCTTGATGCGGCGAAGGCGCAGGTGGGGACGGTGCGGGTGCGTGTGAAGAACGTGGCGGACGCGGAGGTGTTCGTGGACGGCGAGCGCGTGCCGGCGGAGGAGGTGAAGCACGAGATCTACCTGGAGCCAGGGCCGCACCTGCTGGTGATCCGGCACGCGGGGTACGAGGACGAGCATGTGCGGGTGCTCGCGGCGCCAGCAAGCACCGAGACGGTCACGCCGGAGCTGAAGCCGAAGGCGGAGGAGGCGCCGGTGGCGAGCGAGGCGGAGCCGGCGAAGCTGTCGAAGGCACCCATCGTGGCGCCGCCGGCCGGCAGCGCGGAGGCACATGCCAGCGGGCCGAGAAAAGCGGTGCTGACCGGCGGCGCGGCGACGGCGGGGGCGGCGGCGGTCGCGGGCGTGGTGTTCACGGTGCTGGCGGTGACGAAGGGCAGCGATGCCGAGGAACGACGCGACTCTGTGGTCCGCAACCACGGTGCTGGCGCATGCTCGCGTGCGGACGCACCGAGCGCAGCGTGCGCCGGCTTGAGGGACGCATTCGAGGTGCATCAACGCTGGACCAACGCAGCATTCTGGAGCTTCGTGGGCGCCGGGGCGGCCAGCGTTGGGACGCTGATCTACGGGTTTTCGACGAAGCCATCGAGGCCACACGGGCGCGTGCTGGTAACGCCGTTGGTAGGAGCTGACAGCGTCGGGATTTCGGTGGCCGGTGTGCTCTGAGCGGACGCCGTGGATCGAGGAGACAGAATCATGCGTCGAACTGCTCGTCGTGCATCGGTGCTCATCGTGGGGTTGCTCATCGCGAGCGCAGCCGTTGCGGGCTGCTTGCCCTTCCCTCTGCTTGACGATTGCGAGCACATGCTCACCCACTGCGTGCTCAACGGCGCTGGAGGCGGCGGTGGTGATATCAGGCCCGGGTGCGACACCGATCCGACGCAGGACGCCGGCGCGGTGACGGACGAGTGCGCGGTGTTCGCGAGCGCGAGCGCGGAGCCTGACGGCGACGGGACGAAGGCGAGGCCGTACGCGTCGCTCGAGGAGGCGATCGCGAACGCGAACGGCAAACGGGTGCTCGCGTGCGCGAGCGGAGCGTTCGCGGAGAGCGTGACGATCGGCGCGGGGGTCGAGGTGATCGGGGGCTTCGACTGCGGCGCAGGGTGGACGTGGAGCGACGAGGCGCGGAGCGCGATCGAGGCGCCCGCGGATCGGATCGCGCTGACGCTGACGGAGGACGCCGGCGGGGCGAAGGTGCGGAGCTTCGCGGTGCGCGCGGCGAACGCGACGGTGGCAGGCGGATCGTCGATCGGCGTGGCGATGGCGGACATCGAGGCGGAGCTCGCGCAGGTGGACGTGACCGCGGGCGACGGGATGGATGGCGCGAAGGGCGAGACGCCTGCGGAGGCGCCACAGGCGGGCGCGAGCGCGGAGACGATGAGCGCGTCGAACGCGTGCGCGCTACCCGCCGCCGTGCGAGGCGGCGAGCCCGGCGTGACGACGTGCGAGGACGGCGAGACGAGCGGCGGTCGAGGCGGCCCCGGAGGAAGCCCGGGGACGGATGACGGCAACGGGCAGAACGGTGCGGATGGCGCGCCGTTGCCCGAGCCGAATCCAGACGCGTCCGGGCTTGGCGGCGCGGGACAGACGGATCCAGACGGCGACTGCAAGCCCGGCACAATCGGCAAGAGCGGAGCTCGCGGCGTCGCTGGCGCCGCGGGCAGCAGCACGACGCTGACGTTGAGCGGTATCGCGGGCGGCGACGGCGCCACCGGCACATCGGGCAAGCGTGGTCAAGGGGGCGGTGGTGGCGGTGGAGCGAAGGCCGGGCTGTTCTGCCCGGCCGGCGCGGACACCGTGGAGGGCCCCGGCGCCAGCGGCGGCGGAGGCGGTGCCGGCGGCTGCGGCGGCAAAGGCGGCGGCGGGGGCAAGGCCGGCGGGTCGAGCGTCGGCATCCTCAGCCTCGGGACGAGGCTGGTGCTGAGGGACGTGACTGTGACGGTGGGCAAGGCCGGCAAGGGCGGCGCCGGAGTCGCCGGACATAACGGTGCCGACGGCGGCATCGGCGCTGCCGGCGGAACTGCATCGGAAACACCACCGTCAACCCGGGGCTGCCGTGGTGGCGATGGCGGCCAAGGCGGAGCGGGAGGCCCCGGCGCTGGCGGTCGAGGCGGCCACGCCGTAGGCATCGCCTATGCGGCGGCCCCGAACGCAGCGCCGGCGGTGCAGGTCACCCTCGGCACGGCCGGCGACGGCGGCAGCGCCGCGCCCGGCGGTCCGACGGAGAGCGCCGGCGCGCCGGGGAGCGCCGGCATGTGCTGGAATTTCGGATCAGGTGAATCGTGTGAGAATTGAATCGCTCTGGAGGGAATGAGATTTCCCCGAGAAATCAAGGGCAACATCGCTTCAGGAGGCTGGACGTAGAGAGGGCCCAGGCAGTACCTTCTGTCGCGCCGCCGCAACGCGGGTCGGTGGGCTGCTCGGGGCTAACAACACTGCTGGGAAAGCGTGAGTGCCGGGCGGGTGGGCCGATGGTCTGCTGAAATCCTCCACTGCTTCGTCAGGCCTATAGTCTGGATATCTATCCAATGGCCATTGGCAGCAGCCCAGGAGAAGCGGACCCCTTTTCAGCCAGGCGCCTGACAGGGACGCGCGTGCGCCGACGTGGCCCACGCGCGCTGAAGCGCTGAGCAAGGAGCACCGCCTCGTGCGCTGAGGTGGTCGTGAGAAGGATTGAGCGCGCCGCGATACGCGGCGCGCCTTGGCTCGGCTCGTCTCGGCGACGAGCGCGCGAGGAGGACGATCGTGTATCCACAGCTCGCCATCGAGGCGGCAGCGCAGTCGGACGTGGGCCGCCGCAGGAGCCACAACGAGGACAGCTTCGCGGCGCTGCCGTGCCTCGGGCTGTTCATGGTAGCCGACGGGCTTGGCGGCCACGCGGCCGGCGAGGTCGCGTCCCGGATGGCCATCGAGGTCGTCAAGAGCTGCTTCGAGGGGGAAGAAGACCTCGAGGAGACGTGGCCCTACGGCACGGGGAGCGCGCACGACCGAGATGAGGTGCGGCTGGTGCTGAGCGTGCGGCGTGCCAACCAGGCGATCTACGACGCGAGCCAGCGCCACGAGCAGACGCGCGGCATGGCGACGACGTTTGCGGGCGTGCTGCTCGGGCCAGGCATGGCGTACATCGCGCACGTGGGGGATACGCGGGTCTACCGGATGCGTGGCGGCAAGCTGGACCGGCTGACACAGGATCACACGCTGCTGGAGGAGCTGCTCCGCGACGGCGATGGCGCGCTGGCAGCGCTCGAAGCGCTGAACGACCGGGCTAACGCCGTGACGCGGGCGCTCGGGTGCGACAAGAGCGTGGCGATCGAGTCACGCGTGGAGGCGACCGCGCCGGGAGACATCTTCCTCGTGTGCTCGGACGGGCTGTGGGGCCCGGTGCCCGAAGGGCGGATCGAGGGCGTGCTCGGGAGGCACCGTGACCTGAGCCTCGCGGCGAGCCTGCTGGTGGACATCGCGAACGAGCACGGCGGGCCGGACAACGTGACGTGCGTGCTGGCACGTCTCGGAGGCGGTTGACGTGAGCGGTGATGAGGTGTTGCAGGTGGGGCTGTCGCTCGCGTGCGGCGGGCGAGGCGCTGGACGTCGAGCGCCTCGCCGCACGCGAGGCGGTGTCATCGAGCTTCGCGGCCGAGACGAAGGCGGGATCGAGAGGAGGACCACGGCCGAGCGGTCTTCGGACCTTTCCATGACAACCGGGGTGCCGGCGGCGGACGTACCCCTCCCGTCCCGCGCGGAGCGCGGGACGTGGGAGGGGCGGGCCGCGCGCAGGCCCGAAGGGCCGAGCACGGACCGGGGGTGGGCATCCATCCTTCTGCTGCTCTTCCTTCTTGCTGTCGCGCTCAAGCCGGTCGGTGACACAACCCGGGCGATCCAGAGCCAGGGAGAGGACGAGGCGAGGGCCTACGCGGTGGGCGAGGTCGCGCCGCGTCCGCCGCACCCGACGGTGGAGATGGAGCGGATCCAGATCGAGGATCCGCGGCGGGTGCCGGCGCCGCGGGAGGGCGCGAGGCGGGGCGGCGGGGCGCGCAACCCGGCGCAGCGCGCGCCGCTCGCGGACGTGGGGGCGCCGGGCGTGTCGATGCCGGAGGGGCTGCCGGTGACGAAGCGGCAGCCGATCGTGATCGACAGCGAGATCCTGGCGGAGTGGCACGGGGGGCGAGGCGAGGACGGCGGGGCCGCTGGGAGCGAGGCGGCGACGGGGGACGCGGCGGCGGAGAGCGCGCCGGCGGGGAGCGCGGGAGCAGCGGGCGGGGCACCGCGGCTCGCGGAGATCGCGGCGGCGCGGCGCGCGGCGCGCCGGGCGGGCGGGCGGCGCGCGGCGGCGGTGCTGGTGATGGGCGTGCTGCTGGCCATCGCGGTGGCGGTGGTGCGATCCGGGAGGGGAGCACGCGACGGCGCGGGCGAGGTGGCCCGTGGCGCAGGCGGTGCGGCGCAGGCCGCAACGGCAGCGGTCCGGCAGGCGGAGGGGATGGCTGTGGCGAGCGCAGGGGTGCCGGTCGCGAGCGCGGTGGGGCCGGTCGCGAGCGCGGCGGCGCCAGTTGCGAGCGAGGCGGCGCCGGTCGGGAGCGCGGTGGCGTCGCCGGTTGCGAGCGTGGCGCCCACAGGAGCTGCCGTCTCCGCGCGGCCGATGCCGCGCGTGGAGGCGGCGGCGATGACCGCGCAGCAGAGCAGGCGGGGGGCGCCGGCCGCCTCGCAGCGCGCGTCGCCGGGGGCGAGCGGTTCGGCGGCGCCTGCGCGGGACGCGCCGAAGCGGCCGGCGGGCGCGGCGCCTGCGCGGGCGGGACCGGACGCGCCGCCGCCGCCGAGCCCATACGACACGCCGAACTTCGATTGAGCCGCCGGGATGGATCGATGATGGAACACGCGATGAGGAACCTGACGATGCACTTGACGGGCGCGGCGCTCTGCGCGCTGTGCGCCTTCGCGCCGGCTGCGGCCCTCGCGCAGGCCTCGCCGCCGAGCGCGGCGGCAGCAGCCGGGGAGGACGAGGCGCGCGGCGACAACGCCCGCGCGGCGCAGCTCTACCGGGAGGGGAACGATGCGTTCAAGCAGAAGCGGTGGTCGGACGCGGAGCTTTCGTACCTGAAGGCGTGGGCGCTGGTGAGGTCGTTCGACATCGCGGCGAACCTCGGAGAGGTGCAGCTCCAGCTGAAGAAGCCGCGTTCGGCGGCGACGTTCCTGTCGTTCGCGCTGAGGACGGCGCCGCCGTCGGCGAAGGCGGAGCAGATCGCGCGGATGCGGCACTTCCTGGACGAGGCGAAGGCGCAGGTGGGGACGGTGCGGGTGCGGGTGAAGAACGTGACGGACGCGGAGGTGTTCGTGGACCTCGAGCGCGTGCCGGCGGAGGAGGTGAAGCACGAGCTCTACCTGGAGCCAGGGCCGCACCTGCTGGTGATCCGGCGGGCCGGGTACGAGGACGAGCATCTGGGGGTGCTTGCAGCGCCGCGGATGACGGAGACGATCGAGCCGGAGCTGAAGCCGAAGGCGGAGAAGGCGCCGGTGGCGGCGGGGCCGGGAGCGGCGAGGCCGGGAGCGGCGAGCGCGCCGGGGATGGGGGACGCGAAGACGAAGGCGCCCGCGGCGGGGGCGAGGGCGGAGGAGCGGGCCGGCGGGCCGAGGACGGCGGTGATCACGGGTGGCGTGGTTGCGGCTGGCGTTGCAGCCGGCGTCGGGACGGTGTTGGCGGTGGTGGCCGCAAGCAAGTGGTCCGCCGCCAGTGACCAACGAGACGAGTTGAGGCGCGAGGGAGGCGTTTATGTGTGCGCCGCGGGGCAGCGCACTCCGAGCTGCCGTGATGCGGTGGAGCGCTACGACGACGCATCCGGGCTGTGGAATGCGGCGATCTGGAGCTGGATTGGTGCGGGGACGGTGGGCCTGGGAACGGCAGCCTATGCCTGGCTGGCGAAGGTGCCTCCCGAGCGGGCGGGGAGCGTGAAGGTGAGCCCGATGTTGGCGGTACACGGGGGCGGTCTCGTGGTGACGAGCGCGTGGTAGTGCGGCGAAAGAGGCGGTGCATGGAGCGCATGGACGCGAGAGATTGCGGGGCTGGGAAGATGGCGTCGACGGGACAGGCTAGCGTGACGCCGGTGGCAACGTGCCCGAAGTCCAGTCAGGGCATCCGGCCTTCTTCGAGGATATCTGCGATGCAAGGCGCGCGATGGAGGGGCGGGGCAATCGTGACGTTCGGCGTGGTGCTCGGCGCGAGCGGAGCAGGATGCTTCGTCCAGCCACCGGAGTGCCTGCTGGGCGTGTGTCTCGACGCTGTGCCGGCGGGTAGCGGCGGTGGCGGCGGTAACGGCAACCCAGCATGCGACGCCGACCCAACGCAAGATGCCGGCGCGGTGATCGATGAATGCGCGGTGTTCGCGAGCGCGAGCGCGGAGCCTGACAGCGACGGGACGAAGGCGAGGCCGTACGCGTCGCTCGAGGAGGCGATCGCGAACGCGAACGGCAAGCGGGTGCTCGCGTGCGCTGGCGAGGCGTTCGCCGAGAGCGTGACGATCGGCGCGGGGGTCGAGGTGATCGGGGGCTTCGACTGCGGCGCGGGGTGGACGTGGAGCGCCAGCGCGCGGAGCGCGATCGAGGGGCCCGCGGACGAGATCGCGCTCACGCTGACAGAGGGTGCGAGCGGGGCGAAGGTGCGGAGCTTCGCGGTGCGCGCGGCGAGCGCGACGGAGCCCGGCGGATCGTCGATCGGCGTGGCGGTGGCGGACGTCGACGCGGAACTCGTGCAGGTGGACGTGACCGCGGGCGATGGGATGGATGGCGCGAAGGGCGAGACGCCGGCGGAGGCGCCACAGGCGGGAGCAGCGGCGGGGGCGGTGGGGAACGCTTGCGGCCTCGTCCTCGACGGAGAACCCGGCGTGACGACGTGCGAGGACGGCGAGACGCGCGGCGGTCGAGGCGGGCGCGGAGGAAACCCCGGGATGGATGAGGGCAACGGGCAACGCGGGGAGGACGGCGCGCCGTTGCCAGAGGAGAACCCGAACAACAAGGGGCTCGGCGGTGTCGGCCAAACCGATGCGGCTGGTGAATGCCGGCGTGGAGAGGATGGCGTGTCAGGTGCTGCCGGCGTTGCTGGCACTGCCGGAAGCAGCACGACGCTCGCGTTGACCGGCGTTGTGGGCGGCGACGGTACGCACGGCACGACGGGCGGTCGCGGTCAAGGGGGCGGTGGTGGCGGTGGAGCGAAAGCAGGGCTCTTCTGCAAGGCCGGCGAGGACACTGTGGAGGGCCCCGGCGCGAGCGGCGGCGGAGGCGGGGCCGGCGGCTGCGGCGGCAAAGGCGGCGGCGGTGGCAAGGCCGGCGGGTCGAGCGTCGGCATCCTCAGCCTCGGGACGAGGCTGGTGCTGAGGGACGTGACTGTGACGGTGGGCAAGGCCGGCAAGGGCGGCGCCGGAGTCGCCGGACATAACGGTGCCGACGGCGGCATCGGCGCTGCCGGCGGAACTGCATCGGAAACACCACCGTCAACCCGGGGCTGCCGTGGTGGCGATGGCGGCCAAGGCGGAGCGGGAGGCCCCGGCGCTGGCGGTCGAGGCGGCCACGCCGTAGGCATCGCCTATGCGGCGGCCCCGAACGCAGCGCCAGCGGTGCAATTCACGCCCAGCACGGCCGGCGACGGCGGCAAAGCCGCGCCCGGCGGCCCGTTGGAGAGCGCCGGCGTGCCGGGGAGCGCTGGTATTTGCTGGGATTTCGCGGCGCAGTCGCCGTGTGGAGGGTGAGCACGATGAAGGCACCGAAGGACATCACCGCCGCGCTGAAGGACCCATCGGTCTCTCTGGCTCCGTGGAGCGATCCGGTGTGGTGCGCGACGACGCCGAAGGCGGAGAAGAAGCGGCTCGCCGAGGTGCGTGCGCGACGGGTGATGGAGATCGACGGGATCGAGGACGCCCGGATGGAGGCGTGCCTGGTGCAGTTCGCTGGCTGGGTGGAGAAGTGGGCGGCCGAGGAGCGAGCCGCCGAGCAGGAGGCGGACAACGAAGCGTGGGTGAGCATGGCGCCGGCGGAGGCCGAGCAGCGCAGCAAGTCGCGCCTGGCGCAGGTCGGCGCGGTGCTCCTCGTCGTGGGGCTCGTGTGCGGCGTGGTGCTGGCGGCGCTGCGGCTGCGCTGAGGTAGCGACGTAGCGAAGGCCGCGCGCGTCGCGGCCTGATCACATCGAGGGAAACGCGCGCCGCGGAGGTTGGCGCGCCATGGCTCGGCTCGTCCTGAGGACGAGCGCGCGAGGAGGACGATCGTGTACCCACAGGTTGCCATCGAGGCGGCAGCGCAGTCGGACGTGGGCCGCCGCCGCAGCCACAACGAGGACAGCTTCGCGGCGCTGCCGTGCATCGGGCTGTTCATGGTGGCCGACGGGCTGGGCGGCAACGCGGCCGGAGAGGTCGCGTCCCGGATGGCCATCGAGGTCGTGAAGAGCTGCTTCGAAGAGGACGAAGAGCTCGAGGACACCTGGCCTTACGGCACGGCGCCGGCGCGCGATCGGGACGAGGTGCGGCTGGTGCTGAGCGTGCGGAGGGCAAACCGGGCGATCTACGACGCGAGCCAGCGGCAAGAGCAGACGCGCGGCATGGCGACGACGTTTGCGGGCGTGCTGCTCGGGGCGGGGATGGCGTACATCGCGCACGTGGGCGACACGCGGGTGTACCGGATGCGTGGCGGCAAGCTGGAACGGCTGACGCGAGACCACACTCTGCTGGAGGAGCTGCTGAGCGAGGGCGACGGCGCACTGGCAGCGCTAGAGGCGCTGAACGGCCGTGCGGACGCGGTGACGCGGGCGCTGGGGTGCGACGAGAGCGTGGAGATCGAGTCGCGTGTGGATGCGACGCAGCCGGGCGACGTGTTCCTCGTGTGCTCGGACGGGCTGTGGGGCCCGGTGCCCGAGGCGCGGATCGCGGGCGTGCTGGGGAAGCACCGGGACCTGAGCCTCGCGGCGAGCCTGCAGGTCGACATCGCCAACGAGTGTGGGGGTCCGGACAACGTGACATGCGTGCTGGCACGCCTCGGGGGCGGGTGACGTGCGCGGTGATGACGCGTTGCTGCCTCCCGTTACGGGCGCACCAAGACCCGAGCGTGTGCGCACGCGGCGGGACAGCGAGCGCGCCGAGCGAGGAGCGGGCACGTGGATGACGGACTTTGCGAGGGCGAGGAAGCGACGGTGAGGCGAGAGCTGCACGCGGGTTGGCTGGCGATGTCGTTGTTGCTCGGAAGCACGGCGGCGACGACGAGCGCGCGCGGAGAGGAGGGGGCGGCGGCGGGGTCGAGCGAGGAGAGCGAGCGTGACCGCGCGGCGCGTGACTTCGAGGAGGGCCGGACGGCGCAGTTGGCAGGCCGGCTGGAGGAAGCGGAGCTCTTGTACCTGCGGGCGTGGGCGCGGATGAAGTCGTACGACATCGCGACGAATCTCGGGCACGTGCAGCTGCTGCTGAACAAGCCCGCGTCGGCGGCGAAGCACGTGGCGTTCGGGGTACGCACGGTGGGGCCTGAGATCGAGCCGGAGAAGGTTGCGCGGATGGAGGCGCTGCTGGCGGAGGCGAAGGCGCAGGTGGGGACGCTGCGTGTGCGCGTGACGAACGTCGCGGGCGCGGCGGTGTTCCTCGACGGCCAGCGCGTGCCGGAGGAGGAGGCGAAGCACGACCTCTACGTGGAGCCAGGGCAGCACCTGCTGGTGCTGCGGCACGCGGGGTACGAGGAGGCGGTGATCCCGGTGGCGGCGGTGGCGGGGTCGCGCGAGGAGATCACGACGGAGTTGAAGCCGAAGGCGGCGATGCGGTCAGGAGCGGCGAGCGCGCTGCTGATCGGGGACGCGAAGCCGAAGGCGCCCGCGGCGGGGGCGAGGGCGGAGGAGCCGCGGAGCTGGGCGCCGGTGATCGCGCTGGGCGCGGCGAGCGTGGTGGGGCTCGGGGCGGCGGCAGGGTTCACGGTGGCGTCGAACGGGGCGAGCGCGGACATGCGCGCGCAGCGAACAGCGCTCTGGCAAGCCGGCGGTGCGTGCATCGACGCCCCAGACGATCACGCCCTTGCATGCAGAGAGCTCCGCAGGACAGCAGCGCGTGTCGACGTTCACGCGAATGCGGCGCGTCTTGCCTACGTGGCCTCGGGCGCGCTGGCGATAGCTGCGTTGACGTACGCCATCTGGCCCGGAGGGCGACCAGCGCGCGCGGTCTCTTTGGAGGCTGGGACTGGGCTGGGTGCGGGCGGTGCAAGCATCGCCGTGGTGGGCTCGTGGTGAGGAGAACAGGGAGAGGCGCGATGAGAAGGCGGAGAAGGGCTTGGGCGCTCGGTGCTCTGGGGCTCGCCATCGAAGCGAGTGCCTGCGAGGCTCTATGGAGCAACGACGCGGACGACTGCGAGTTCACGCTCACGTGCGAGTATCACCGCGGGCGATGGGACGAGACGCCCGTGGTGTGCATCCCGAGCGAGACCGTGAGCGCGGTGGACAACGCGTGCGGGGTGTTCGTGTCGGGGTCGGGCGCAGACGGGAACGCTGCGACGAAGGAGGCGCCGGTGCGGACGCTGCGGGCAGCGCTTGCGCTGGCGGAGGAGAGCCGGACGCGCCGGGTGTACGCGTGCGCGGAGGCGTTCGAGGAGGCGGTGGAGGTGACGCCGGGGGTGACGATCTACGGAGGCCTGGACTGCGCGAACGGCTGGGGCTGGGTCGGCGGGGAGAGGAAGACGACGCTGACGGCGGGGGCGGGAGAGGTGCCGCTGGTGATGCGCGGCGGGGGAGCCGAGGCGAGCGTGCGGGTGGAGGACGTGCACGTGCAGGCGCGCGGGATCGAGGCGGAGGACGAGCGGCTCGCGGGGGTGTCGTCGATCGCGGCGGTGGCGGAAGAGGCGAACGTGGAGCTCGTGCGGTGCGTGCTGGAGGCGGGGGACGCGGCTGCGGGAGCGGAAGGCGCTGCGTACGAGACGAGGGCGATGGGGGACGCGACGGGGAACGAAGGAACCGAAGCATGTTCGGCCGCTGCGTCGCTGGGTGGGCTATCGGTCAAGAACGACTGCGGCACGCCGGACGACCCGAGCGACGATTCGCTCGGAGGTGCTGGCGGCATCGGCCAGGAGAACCCGGGCGGCGCAGGCTCACCGGGCACGCCAGAGAGATCGGTGAACGGAGGCAAAGGCGAGGGGGCAGACGTGTGCACCGAAGGGACCGCTGGAGAGAACGGCACCGAGGGCGGGCCTGGTGCAGGCGCGACGGGCCTCGGAGAGATCAGCGCCAGCGGCTTCACCGGTGCCACCGGCCGCGACGGCGCGAAGGGCGGCACGGCGCAAGGCGGAGGCGGAGGAGGCGGAGCGAAGGGCGGCGCAGGCGCCGACAAGTGCCCGAACGAAGCGTCGGCCGGCGGGGCGAGCGGCGGCTCGGGAGGCGCGGGCGGCTGCGGCGGTGCAGGTGGCCGGGGCGGCGGAGCCGGCGGGTCGAGCATCGCGCTGCTTAGCCTGAACGCGGCGCTGAGCTTCGAGGACGTGAAGCTGAAGACGGGGCGCGGCGGAGCGGGCGGCAAGGGCGGAGCCGGGCAGGAAGGCGGCGAAGGAGGCGCCGGAGGTCCCGGCGGCACGAAGACCGAGGGCGCGACGGCGTTGAACGACGCATGCGCCGGAGGAGCGGGCGGCAAGGGAGGCCCGGGCGGTTCCGGTGGAGGCGGCCAGGGCGGGCACGCGATCGGGATCGCGTACAAGGGCGCGATGCCATCGACGCAGGGGGTGACGATCGAGGTGAGCGAGGCGGGCCCCGGCGGCGCGGGCGCGAACGCGGAGGGGGAGGGCGCCGCGGGCGTGAAGGTCGAGGTGCGGGCGTTCTGAGGTAGGCGAGCGGCGCGCGCTGCGGCGGAGCTCCGCCGCGGCGGCCGCGTGGAGTGGGGCGGCGAGGACGAGGAACGACACGGCGCGCCACGGCCGGCGCGACGACCGGCGGGCGTGTGCGCGCGCGGCGGGACAGCGAGCGCGGCGGGAGAGCCAGGAGCGAGCACGTGGATGGCGGACTTTGCACGGATGAGGAAGCGACCGTGAGGCGAGAGCTGCACGCGGGGTGGCTGGCGATGTCGGTGTTGCTCGGCAGCGGCGATGAGCGCCCGCGGAGAGGAGCGAGCGGAATCTGCTGGAACTTCGCGACCGACGAGTCCTGGGAGAAATGAGATTGAACATGTCATTTCATGACAATTTCACGCAGCTAAACGTAAGTCAGTGCGTGGCCGCCGGTTTCGGCGAAAGAACGCTTGGTGAGCCGATTCGTCGGCGGCAGAATGGGCACCCTCACCTCACGAGGAGCGCACATGGCCAAGCGGCGGTTCCGTGGCAACGGCATGCATCGATCGGGCAACGTGACCCACGTGAGCCGGATGATGATGTGGGAGCTTTCGATGGTGCGGAAGCTGGGGCTCGAGGACGTCGACTGGGACCCGGAGCACGGTTGCCCGCTCTGCAGAGCAGAGCGAGCCGCTCGAGGGGAGCCGGTGGAGGAGCTCACGCCGCCGTCCGGGACGCGACCCAAGCTCCCGCTGCACGACGACGAGCACGAATGATCGAAGGGCGCCGCTGCGAGGGCGCCCGTTCAGGAGAGCACGCAAGCGCGGAGATGACGGCTCGCGCGCGCTGAACCACCGCGGCAGCGCCGCGGCGCGCTGCCCACGATAGAAGGACCCGGCGCCCTGCATCCCAGCGCGCCTTGGCTCGGCTTGCCCTGGCGGCGAGCGTGCGAGGAGGACGATCGTGTATCCAAGGCTCGCCATCGAGGCGGCAGCGCAGTCGGACGTGGGGCGGCGACGGCGCCACAACGAGGACAGCTTCGCGGCGCTGCCGTGCCTCGGGCTGTTCATGGTGGCCGATAGCCTGGGAGGCAACGCGGCCGGAGAGGTGGCGTCGCGCATGGCGATCGAGGTGGTCAAGAGCTGCTTCGAGGAAGAAGCAAACCTGGAGGACACATGGCCGTACGGCGCGGCGAGCCCGCACGACCGGGACGAGGTGCGGCTCGTGCTGAGCGTGCGCCGCGCGAATCGGGCGATCTACGAGGCGAGTCAGCAGCAGCCCGAACGGCGCGGCATGGCGACGACCTTCGCCGGCGTGCTGCTCGGGCCGGGGATGGCGTACATCGCGCACGTGGGCGACTCGCGCGTGTACCGGATGCGCGGAGGAAACCTGGAGCGGCTGACGCGGGACCACTCGCTGCTCGAGGAGCTGCTCCGCGACGGCGACGGCGCGCTGGCAGCGCTCGAGGCGCTGAGCGATCGGGCGAGCGCCGTGACACGGGCGCTCGGGTGCGACGAGAGCGTGGCGATCGCGTCGCGCGTGGAAGCGACAGAGCCGGGCGACGTCTTCCTCCTGTGCTCGGATGGGCTCTGGGGGCCGGTGACGGAGGGGCAAATCGCGGGGGTCCTGCAGGCGCACCAGGAGCTGAGCCTCGCGGCCAGCCTGCTCGTCGACCTCGCGAACGAGCACGGCGGGCCGGACAACGTGACGTGCGTGCTGGCGCGCCTCGGAGGCGGGTGACGCAATGGACAGCGACCGCGGCGCGACGCACGACGATCGGTATGAGAAAATAACGGCTCGGATCGCAATGGCGTCCGCGACGCAAATTGCGCGAGCCGTGGTCGGAAAAGGATCGACACGCACCGCGATCGAGCGCTATCCCCTTACCTGCCGCGGCGACGCGGATCGGTGGGCTGTCAGGCGCTTACAACTTCGCCACAACCCTGCGTATGTGGCGTGCGAAGGCGCCGGCGGAGAGGCCGATGATCTGCTGAATAGACCCGATCCGTACCGGACCTAAAGTCTGGATGTTATCCAAAGGTCGCAGACGGCAGCCCAGCGCAGCAGATCCTCCTTTTTTGCGTCTTCAACGCAACGCTCGTGGGAGCGGCGCCGTGACGTTGTCGCTTTCGTCCCCCGCGTCGTCGCTCTCGTCCCCCCATCGGAACCTCCGGCCCATGAGGGCGCCGGGCCCCGCTACCGGGTGAGCCCGAGCCTCCGCGACTGCCAGGCCACCTGGGCGGCGAGCCCCTCGCGCAGGGGCACCCGGGGCACATACCCGAGCGCCGACCGCGCCGCCGTCGTGTCGGCCCAGGTGTGCCGGACGTCGCCGGCCTGCGGCTCTCCCCGCTCCACGCGCACCGGCCCGGCGAGCTCCCCGAGCAGCCCGAGCGCCTCGTTCAGGCTCACCCGCGAGCCGCCGCCGATGTTGAACACGCCGACCGCCCCGCTCTCCATCGCCTCGACGTTGGCCTGCACCACGTCGCTCACGTACGTGAAATCGCGCGTCTGCTCGCCGTCACCGTGCACGCGGACCGCCTCGCCCTTCAGCACGGCGGCGATGAACCGGTGAAACGCCATGTCGGGCCGCTGCCCGGGGCCGTACACCGTGAAGTACCGGAGCGAGATCGTCGGCAAGCCGAAGTTGCGCCGGTACAGCTCGCAGAGATGCTCGGCCGCGAGCTTCGTCACCCCGTAGGGCGAGTGAGGGGCGGTCCGGCTGGACTCGTGCATGGGGACGTCGTCCGCATCGCCGTACACGGAGGACGACGAGGCATAGACGAGCTTGCGCACCCGGCCGTGCGCCCTCGCCGCCTCCAGCAGCCGCTGCGTCGCGAGCACGTTGTCGCGCAGGTAGCCCTCGAAGCTCTGCCCCCAGCTCGGGCGCACCCCCGCCTGCGCCGCCTGGTGGAAGACCACCTCGCGCGCCGAGAGCAGCGGGCGCAGGTCGTCCGTCGCGAGATCGGCCGTCGAGAGAGAGAAGCGCGGCCCGCCGAGCAGCCGGGCCAGGTTCCCTTCCTTGAGCTCGCGGGCGTAGTAGTCGGTGAAGCGATCCACCCCGAGCACCTCATGCCCGAGCTCGACCAGCCGCTCCGCCAGGTGGGCGCCGATGAACCCGGCCACCCCAGTCACCAGACAACGCATCCGTCTCCCGTCCTGGTCCCGCCGCGCCGCGCCGCGCGGCCCGCCGCCTCGTCCTGCCGCCCTGCGGCCTCCCGTCCCGGTCCTGCCGCGTCGCGGCGCGGCGATGCTAGCACTTCAGCCCGTCCATTGGGCCGGCTGCCGCCCCGCTGCGCGACGCGCGCGCCCGCGGCCGAGCGAGCTCCAGCAGCGTGGGCCGGAGCGCAGGCGAGGCGCTTTTTGCAAATACACCCACCTTTCCGATGTATATTTCTGAATCTGGTTGCGCCTCCCCGTCCGGCGAGCGACGCTGGGCCGCGCTCGGGCGCCCTGGGTTTTTTCTGTCCGAGGCGCGCGCGAGACGGGGCAGAAGGCTAGCTGTCGCTTATGGGAATTGTTGTCGAGCAGCTCACGAAGCGGTTCGGTCCGAACAAGGTGGTCGACGACGTCTCGTTCGAGATCGAGGGCGGCGCTTTGGTCGCGCTGCTGGGGCCGAGCGGAGGGGGCAAGAGCACCGTCCTGCGCATCATCGCCGGGCTCGAGAGCCCCGACTCGGGCGAGGTGATCCTGAACGGCAAGAACGCGACGCACACCCGGGTGCAGGACCGGAACATCGGCTTCGTGTTCCAGAGCTACGCCCTGTTCAGGCACATGAACGTGCGCGACAACATCGCCTTCGGCCTCACGATCCGGAAGCGGCCCCGCAAGGAGATCGCGGCCACCGTCGACGAGCTCCTCGGCCTCGTGCAGCTCGAGGGGCTCGGCGGCCGGTTCCCGCACGAGCTGTCCGGCGGCCAGCGGCAGCGGGTCGCGCTGGCGCGCGCGCTCGCGCCAGGCTCGTCGCTGCTCCTGCTCGACGAGCCGTTCGGTGCGCTCGACGCCAAGGTGCGCCTCGAGCTGCGTGAGTGGATCCGCAGGCTCCACAAGGAGCGAGGGATCACGAGCGTCTTCGTGACCCACGACCAGGAAGAGGCGATGGACCTCGCCGACCGGGTCATCGTGCTGCACAAGGGGCGGGTCGAGCAGATCGGCTCGCCCGAGGAGATCTACGACCGGCCGGCGACCGAGTTCGTGGCGAGCTTCGTCGGGTCGATCAACGTGCTCAAGGGGGAGGTCCGCGACGGCCAGGCCGCGCTCGGGACCCTCGCGGTGCACGCCCCCCCCGGGACGGGCAACGGCGCGAGCGTGCACGCCTTCGTGCGGCCGCACGACATCGAGCTCCAAGCCCGGCCCGACTCGTCGCGCGCGGCCGGCGCCGACGACGCCAGCATGGCGCGCGTCGAGCGGCTGTCGCGGGTCGGATGGATGGTCAAGGCGGAGCTCCGCCTCTCCGATGGCCAGCCGCTCTCCGTCGAGCTGACCAAGGACCGCGTCGCCGAGCTCGCCCTGTCCGAAGGCGACAGGGTGCTTGTAAATCTCCGTGATGCGAAGATCTTCGTGCAAGACTACTCCATCTAGCCACCCGGCGGGCGGTTCCGCCTGGGCGGGGGCCATCACGGAGGCGGGCACGTGAGTTCAATCTTCGACAACATCGCGGCGACGATCGGGCACACCCCCCTCGTTCGCCTGAGCTCTGCGGGCAAGGGGCTGCGCGCCGAGCTGATCGGCAAGATCGAGAGCCGGAACCCCGGCGGCAGCGTCAAGGATCGCATCGGCCTCGCGATGATCGAGGACGCCGAGCGGCAGGGCCGGCTGACCCACGGGAGCGTCCTCGTCGAGCCGACGAGCGGCAACACGGGGCTCGCGCTGGCGATGATCGCCGCGGCCAAGGGCTACCGGCTGATCCTCACGATGCCCGAGTCGATGAGCCCGGAGCGGATCGCGCTGCTCCGGGCGTTCGGGGTCGAGGTGCTGCTGACGCCCGGATCGCTGATGGTGCAGGCCGTCGCGCGGGCGCGCCAGATCGTGGGGGAGACGCCGGGCGCGGTGATGCTCCAGCAGTTCGAGAACCCGGCGAACCCCGCCGCGCACCGGGTGACGACCGCGCGCGAGATCTGGGACGACACGGACGGGGCGGTCGACGTCGTGGTCGCCGGCGTGGGCACCGGCGGGACGATCACCGGCGTGGGCGAGGTGCTCAAGCAGAAGAAGCCGGGCGTGAAGATGATCGCGGTTGAGCCGAAGAACGCCGCCGTGCTGAGCGGCGGCCGCGCGGGGGCGCACCTCATCCAGGGCATCGGCGCGGGCTTCGTCCCGAAGATCCTCCGGCGCGAGCTCATCGACGAGGTGGTGCCCGTGTCCGAGGACGAGTCCTTCGAGGCCGCGCGCCGGCTCGCCAAGACCGAGGGGATCCTCGTCGGCATCTCCGGCGGCGCGGCGATGGCAGCGGCGCTGTCGATCGCGGCGCGCGACGAGATGCAGGGCAAGAAGATCGTGGTGATCCTGCCCGACGGCGGGGAGCGGTACGTCACCTCGCCGCTCTTCAAGGAGCTCGTCGGCTGCGCGCGCATGGCCGTGCCCCGCTGAGGGCCCAGGGAAGGCAGCCGCGCCTCGGCGCGATCACTCGACGCGGATGGCGACGATGACCCTCATCCACACGCCCTCCGGCGGGATTGTCTTCGTCAGATCGACCTCGCCGTGCCAGTCGACGTGCACCGTGTAACCGTCATTCTCGGCGTCGTCATAGAAGAATTTCCGGATGTCGCCGTGATAGGCGCGATCCAGCGGGACGATGCGCTCGCCGGCAGGCATCGGCGCCTTCTTGGCGACCACGGTCGCGACGCCGTCGACGACGGCCTCGGCCGTGATGCTCTTGATGAACGTCAGGTCCGGCACGTTGTTGTCGCGCGCTTCGAGCCGGATGAACCTGAGCTCAGCGCCGTCGACGGAATTCGGGTCCTGCGAGACGGAGACCTCGCTCCATCCGGAGAAGGTCGACAGCGAGGTCGGCTTGACGAGGAATTTTGTCTCTACCTCATGCTCGCCGGCCACCGTGGCACAGGCGCTCGCGCCGAGCGCCAGAGCCGCGGTGAGGGCCGCGCCGGTGCGCGCGGTGAGGAAGAGCGAGGCGACGGCACGGCGACAGATCCGGATAAGCATGCTCATTCATGAAACATAGCATGGCGGCGTCCGCCGCCTCGCGCCTCGGCCCCGATCGACGCCCGGGGCGGAGCCGGCTATGGTCGTCGCCCGAGGACGACCAGATGGCGGCGGAATCAGGCGCAGGTAGTGACGGAGAGCAGGGCGCGGCCCCGGCTTCCTTCGAGGCGAGGCTCGAGCTCGCGCAGCGGACGAGCGCGCGGCTGCGCGAGGCGATCGGGCAGGCCGTCGTCGGCCAGGGCGACGTCATCGAGCAGACGCTCTGGGGGATCATCGCGGGAGGGCACGTCCTCCTGGAAGGGGCGCCCGGGCTGGGCAAGACGCTCCTCGTCAGGACCATCGCCGGCTGCCTCGATCTCAGGTTCTCTCGCATCCAGTTCACCCCGGATCTCATGCCGAGCGACGTGACCGGAACGAACGTGCTCGTCGCGGCGGCGGACGGCTCGCGCCACTTCTCGCTGCACAAGGGGCCGATCTTCGGGCAGGTGATCCTGGCCGACGAGATCAACCGGGCGACGCCGAAGACGCAGAGCGCGCTGCTCGAGGCCATGCAGGAGCACGCGTGCACCATCGCGGGCACGCGGTACGCCATGGAAGAGCCGTTCTTCGTGCTGGCCACCGAGAACCCGATCGAGATGGAGGGGACGTACCCGCTGCCGGAGGCGCAGCTCGATCGGTTCCTGCTCAAGGTGCTCGTGCCGAGCCCGACCGAGGACGAGCTGACCGAGATCCTCGCCCGGACCACGGGCCACGACGGCGGCCCGCCGCCGCGGGTGCTCACCCGCGACGACGTGCTCTCGCTCCGCGCGCTCTGCCGCGACGTCGCGGTCGCCGAGCCGGTGATGCGGTACGCGTCGCGGCTGACGCGAGCGAGCGATCCGGCCGTCGAGGGGGCGCCCGAGATCGTGCGGAGGGCGCTCCGGTTCGGCGCCGGCGTGCGCGGGGCGCAGTCGCTGGTGCTGGCCGCGAAGGCCGTGGCGTTGCTCCAGGGCAGGGCGCACGTCGCCTTCGCCGACGTGCAGCGGGTCGCGAAGCCGGCGCTCCGCCACCGCATGATCCGGTCCTTCGAGGGCGAGGCGGAGGGGATCACGACGGATCAGGTCGTCGCCGCGCTCCTCTCCGCGGTCGAGCCGCGGCCCGAGCCCGTGGCGCAGGCGATCCGCCGATGAGGCGCGGCGACGAGGCGCGGGCGCTCCGGATCGGGTCGCCGGCGAAGGGCGCGGCCGGCGCGGCGTGGCTCGCGGCGCTCCTGGCCGCGGGGTCCGCGTCCGGGCAGGCGCCGCCGCCCCGCGCGCCGGAGCTCGCCGTCGACGCGGCGCCGGTGTTCGGGACGAGCGGCGCTGTCCCCTGGGGGTGGAACCAGATCGTCGTGCGCATCCAGAACAACGGCGGCAGGGCGGCGAGAGGCGAGGTCGAGGTCTCGTCGAGGCGCTCCTCCGAGCAGCGCGTCTTCGTCGCGTCGGCGCCGTACACCGTCGGGGCGGGCGCGTCGGTCAACGTGCGCGTGCCAGTGCAGGTGTCGCCCTTCGGCGACGTGCTGGTGCGCGCGCTCGACGAGGGCGGCGCGACCGTGTCGTCGCACGCGCTCTCGTCGACCTCGCAGCGCGCGGTGGTGCTCTTCGACGTCAGCGAGACGTCGCTCCTCCGGGCGGGGCTCCACGAGGCGCCGGTCGCGCCGCTGTACATGCCGACCGGCTTCGGGCCCGGGTCGTCGCCGGACGCCGTCCTGTGGGTCGGGCAGCCGCGCTACGACGGCGCGACGGGCGATCCGCTGCTGCCCGACCGGCCGGCGCTGTACAGCGCGGCGGACGCGGTGCTCCTGCGGACCGACGCGCTCTCGAGGTTGAACGGCGCCGAGCTCGACGCGCTCGCCGGCTACGTGCTCTCCGGCGGCACGCTGGCGCTGTCGGTCGCGCGCCCCGAGGATCTGCGGCACCCGACGCTCGCGGCGCTCGTCGGCGGCGAGGTCTCGAGGGCCGGCGTCGCGCCGCCCACCCTCGAGGAGATCATGCCGCCGGGCGCGCCCAGCGGCCTCGGCAAGCCGGGCAACGTGCTGCTGCCCGCGCCGAGCGCGAGCCCCGAGGTGGCCGAGGCGCTCTCCGGCTGGTCGGGCGGAAACCTGCGGGCGAGCCCGTATGGCAGCTCGGCGTTCTACGGCCTCGGCGAGGTGCACCTGCTCGCATTCGACCCCACGCGCCTGCCCGCGGCCGGCGACCCGTGGGTGAAGATCCGGGTGGCCGATCTCGCGCGCCGCGCCCACGATCGCCGCTCGACGGTCGCCTTCCGCCCGGGCGAGGAGGCGATGGGCCTCGACCTGGATCCGGTGCGGCGGGAGCTCGATCCGAACGAGGGCGCGCGCTGGGCGATCGGGGTCTCCGCGCTGCTGCTCTGCATCTACGCGGTGCTCGCCGGCCCGATCAACTTCGCGCGCGCCGCGCGGCAGGGGAGGCCGCTCCGCGCGCTCCGGCACCTGCCCGTGTACGCGGCGGTCGCGTTCGCGGCGATCGTCGGCGTGGGCCTGCTCGCGAAGGGGGTGCGAGGCAGGGCGCGGCACCTGACGCTGATCGAGGCGGGGGCCGGCATGACGAAGGGGGCGGTGCGCCGGTTCCGCGGCTTCTTCGTCTCGAGCGCGGAGGAGCTCACCGTCCGCACGACCGACGCGAGCAGCGTCATCAGCACGGCGGTGGTCGCCGAGCTCTCGGGGCGGCGCGACCGGCTCGTCGTCGACCGCGACGGGGCCCGGCTGACGGAGGTCGCGGCGCTCCCCTGGCAGACGGTGATCGTGCGCGAGGACGGCGCCGCGCCGCTCGGCGACGGCATCGCGATCGTCGCCGAGCCGAGCGGCGAGCTCGTCGTGAGCAACCGGAGCGGCCGCGATCTCCGGGGCGGCGTCCTGTGGCTGCCGGAGGGCGCGGCCCGCTACTTCGCCCGCATCCGGGACGGGGAGAAGGTCTCGTCGCGCGCGGGGGTCGATCTCGCGGCGCGGGCCGAGGGGCAGCGCTGGCTCGCGCACGCGGGCTTCGGGCGGCGGGTCGGCGGCATCGACATCCACGATCTCGGCGGGAGCCTGCTGGTCGCCTTGCTCGAGCCCGACGCGCCGGGGCTCGGCGCCGCGTGGCTCGCCATCGAGGAGGCGGCCGGCACCGCGGTCGACTGGTTCCCCGCCGGCGTGCCCGTCCTGCTCGGCCAGCTCGACGGCGGCGAGGGCCGCGCGAGCGACTCCGGGCTGCGGATCGAGAGCGACCGCGTGCTCGTGCGGATCGTCGGCCTCGGAGGCCGGCCGTGAGCGCCGCGCCCGGCGGCGCCCCGCCCCCCGCGGCGCAGATCGAGCGGCCTGCGCCGACGATCCGCGTCCGCCACCTCTCGCACCGCTTCGGCTCGCTCGACGTGCTCCGGGACGTCACCTTCGACGTCGGCCCCGGCGAGATCTTCGGCTTCATCGGGCCGAACGGCGCGGGCAAGACGACGACGATCCGGGTCATGGCGACCTTGCTCGAGCCGATGGCGGGGCGGGTCGAGATCGACGGGGTCGACGTCACGATCGACCCGGCGGCGGTCCGCCGCAGCATCGGGTACATGCCGGATCACGCCGGCGTCTACGACCGGATCACGGTGCGCGAGTACCTCGAGTTCTTCGCGGATGCGTTCCGCGTGCCGTCGCTCGACGTTGTCGACGCGGTCCTGGAGCTGACCGATCTCGGCAAGATCCAGGACCGGATCGTCGCCACGATGTCGAAGGGCATGAAGCAGCGCCTCCAGCTCGGGAGGATCCTGCTGCACGATCCCAAGGTCCTCATCCTGGACGAGCCGGCGAGCGATCTCGATCCGCGCGCGCGCATCGAGATCCGCGACCTCTTGCTCGAGCTCCGGAGCCTGGGGAAGACGATCTTCCTCTCCTCGCACATCCTCACGGAGCTCTCCGACGTGTGCACGTCGATCGGCATCCTCGAGAAGGGCCGCCTCGTCGTCGCCGGGCCGATCGGCGAGATCGCGGCGCGCCTCGAGGCGCTGCGCGCCGCGCAGGCGCTCGGGCACGCGCCGCCGCGGTACGCCGCCGCGCCGGGCGCGTACCCGGCGCAGGCGCATCACGCGCCGCCGTATGGGCCCGAGGCGCCCCCGCCTCCCGGGGCGCCGGGGGATCCGGCCGCCGTCGATCCCCTGCAGGCCGCCGGTCCGCCGCCCGGGTACGGCCCGCACGCGCGTCACGCCGCGGGCCCCGCGGGCCCTGCTGGCCCTGCGGCAGGCTATCCCGGGATGTCGCAGCTCTCCCGGCGCAAGGTCAAGGTGCGGGTCCTCGGCGATCCCGAGGGCGCGGCCTTCCTGCTCCGGGGCGGCCCGGGGATCACCGACATCGAGATCGTCGCGGGCGCCGTGCACGTCGGCTACACGGGCAACGACGTGAAGATCGCCGAGATCGTGCAGCACCTCGTGCAGCGCGGGATCGGCGTGATCGGGGTCGAGCCGGAGCGCAACGAGCTCGAGCGGATCTTCCTGGAGGTCACGCAAGGAGAGGTGCAGTGAGCGTGCAGACTGGCTCATCGCCGCCCGGCGGCCCGGCGTCTCAGCGGCTCGTCGATCGGGCGCGGCGCCGCGTGGGTCGCCTCCTCGGCGAGCCGAACCCGATCTGGATCCGCGAGCTCAAGCAGGCCGCGCGCCTCGCCCGCACGCCGATCATCCTCCTGGTGCTCGCCGTGCTGATGACGCTGCTCGTGGCGTCGATCGGCGGCATCGTGGCGAGGGACATCGCGCCCGCGAAGACGGGCGTGATCCTGTTCCAGGTCTTCTTCTCGCTCGCGTACTTCGTTGTGGCGCTGGTCGGTCCGGCGGTCGCCGCGAACAGCATCGCCTCGGAGCGCGAGGGCCGCACCTGGGAGGCGGTGCTCCTGACGGGCATCCCGCCCGGCGAGATCGCGCGCGGCAAGTTCCTCGCCGCCTACACGGCGATCTCGATGTACGTGGTGATGCTCGCGCCGGTCGGGGCGCTGCCGTTCCTGTTCGGCGGGATCACCGCGATGGAGGTGGTGATCGCCTTCCTGTTCCTCTTCCTGATCGCGCTGCTCAGCGTCGCCTTCGGCCTCGCGATCAGCTCGAAGATGGCGAGCCTCCGCGGGGCGATCCTCGTCACGCTGCTGCTCGCGTTCCCCCTGTCGATCTGCCTGTTCTCGGCCGGGGGCACGGGGCTCTCGTACGCGGCCCACCTGGCGTGGCCGGAGGTACCCGAGGGCCCCCCCATCTGGCTCCCGGTCGCGTACCAGCGCGCGCCGCTCGGCCTCGATTACGTGCTCTTCCTGATCCTCCTGCCGCTCGCGGCGGTCGTCGTCCCCGCGTGGTTCCTGTACCAGGTGACCGTCGCGAACCTCACGAGCGAGGGCGACGATCGCTCCTCCGGCCTGAAGACGTGGTTCGCTGCCTGCGCGCCGGTGGTCGCCGCCGCCGTCGCGGTGCCGGCGTTCGCGGTGGAGCCGTCCGAGCGCCTGGCCGCGATCATCGCGGGCATGTGCGCGATGTTCTCGTTCCTGATCTTCTGCGTGTGCCTCTTCGCCGGCGATCCGATCGGGCCGTCGCGCCGCGTCGAGGTGACCTGGGCCCGGAGCCGCGCCAGCCGCTTGCGTCGCTTCTTCGGCCCCGGCGTGACCCGCTCGGCGTACCTGCTGCTCGCGGTGGGGATCCCCTGCGTCGCCGCGCTCTGGGCCGCCGGCCACCGGCTGCTCCTCGGCGTGCCCCTCGGGCCGCCGGAGATCCAGATGCGGCAGCTCCAGTACTTCGCCGTCTACGCGCTCGCCTTCTACGTGTTCCTCGTCGGGCTCGGCGCCTTTCTTCGCGCGCGGATCGCCGCGCCCATGGTGGCGCGGGTGCTGCTCCTGACGCTCCTCTTCTCGATCGCGGTCGGCCCGTGGATCGTCGCGGCCATCGCCGGCCTGGTCACGGAGCTCAGCGTCAGCGAGAGCGCCCTCCTCATCGCGGCCCCCTCGCCGTTCTACGCCTTCGTGATGCTCGACAGGGCCGCGCAGAGCGATCCGGGGTCCGTCGTCGTCGCCGGGCACACGGCCGCCGTCGCCTGGGTCGCCGTCGGGCTCGGCCTGCTCGCAGCGGCGCGCTCGCGCTGCGCCGCCCTCATCGCGCAGCGCGAGGCGGCGCTCGCCGTGACGGACACGCTCCTCGCCCAGGAAGACGAGGCGGCGCTCGCGGCCGAACAGGCGGCTCCGGCGCCCCCAGCCGCTCCGGAGCACGCCGAGCCAGGGAGCGCCGCGGGCACCCTCGCGTGAGCGCGTCACCGCGACGTGCCCTGAAATCGTACGCGCCGGGTTCATTGTTTGGAAATTTGGATCGGCGTTCGGGAATGCTTCAGGATGCGCCTGCGCGCGGATCTGTCGAAATCTTGAGCGCTTCCTGAGGGCGTGTGAAAAATGCGCCCGCGCTCGAGGTCCGGGAGCGAGAGGGGATCTCGATTCTCGCGTCGCGTGACGACAGCGGCACCACCTCGACCCGCGGGGGATGGCCTTGTCTTCGCACGACGACCGCCGGTGCTCGACGCTCGAGCTGAGCGATACCTTGCTGTACGGAACGCCGTACCGGCCCGTGCGCCGGCTGGGGCGGGGCGGGATGGGCGAGGTGATCGAGGCCGCGCACGTGGGCCTCGACAAGCCCGTGGTGGTGAAGCTCCTGCACCGCGATCTGAACCGCGAGCCGCGGCTCGTGGAGCGGATGCGCGTCGAGGCGCAGTCGCTGGCGCGGCTCGCCCATCCCAACCTGGTGACGGTGACCGACTTCGGGCGGACGGCCGAGGGGCGGACGTTCCTCGTGATGGAGCGGCTCTACGGCCGGACGATGCGCGAGGAGCTCGCGGCGCGCGGCGCGCTGCCGCCGCTGGAGGCGCTCGACCTCGTGACGCAGACGCTCGCCGGCCTCGCCGCGGCGCACGGCGCGGGCATCGTCCATCGCGACGTGAAGCTCGAGAATCTCTTCGTGTGCGACGCGGACGCGCAGGGGCGGCGCGTGGTGAAGGTGCTCGATTTCGGCATCGCCAAGGTGGTCGCTCCGCGCGGCGACGGCCGCGCGCCGGCGCCGTCGCTCTACCAGACCGAGGAGGGGGTGCTCGTCGGCACGCCGCGCTATCTCTCGCCCGAGCAGGCGTGCGGGCTCGCCGTCGACGCCCGCACCGACGTGTATGCAGCCGGCGTGGTGCTCTACGCGCTGATCGCTGGTCGCGATCCGTTCGAGCACATGAAGCGCGTGCACGAGCTCGTGCGCGCCCACGCGAGCGAGGTGCCCGCGCCGCCGTCCTGTCACGCGCCGCGGCCGGTGCCGCCGGAGCTCGACCGCGCCGTCATGAGGGCGCTCGAGAAGCGCCCGGAGCTCCGCTTCCCGGATGCCGCGGCGTTCGCGGACGAGCTGTCGCGCATCGCCGCCGCGCTCTCGCGAGGGGCGACGCCGGCGCCGACCTTGCCGACGGGGTCGTGCTGGCAGAGCACGGCGCCGCTGACGGTGCCGCCGGTCCGCGCGCTGGTCGCACCGACGTTGAGCGCGACCGTGGAGGCGTTCGGCCTCACGGCGCCCGGCGGGGCGGCGCAGCCCACCTCGGGACCTGCGCTGCCGCGCGGGCCGGAGGCGCGGCGGGGCGGGGAGAGGCGCGCGCGACGGCGGCCGGCGCGCGCGGAGCCCAGCCTGGCGGTCATGGCGATGCTGGTGGTGAGCGTGGTGCTGTTCGGCTTCGCCGTGGCGCTGCTGGTGAGCGTCGCGGGCTGACGGACGGCCGCGACGTCGCCGCAGTTGCAAGGAACCTCACCCGGGGCAACGAAACCGCTACCATGCGTGGGTGGGATGGACGGGCAGCGCTGGCGCCGGGGGGGCGGCTCAACCTGGGTGGGGGGCGGCTCAACCCGGGTGGGAGGCGGCTCAACCCGGGTGGGGGGCGGCTCAACCCGGGTGGGGGGACAGGCAGATGCAGGGTGGGTGTAATAAATCGAGGCTGCGGTATCGAGGAAGACACGCCAGCCTAGCCATGGACAACACTCACGGGGTCCAGGGAGGCGGCAGGATGGTGGCCAGGGTCGACTTCGCGTTCGGTCGGCCCGCAGGGCCGCGCCTCGCCCGAGGTCGCGGTCCGGGGCCCCGGCGCGCGCCGCCGCCGAGCGGCGCCGTCACGCCCGTGACGGCGGTGGCTCCCGATCCCGGTGCATCCCTGGACGCCGTCGTTGTATCGCTGCGAAAGGGTCGTGATGCTTGGGTGCGTGGTGGCGACGGCTGAGTGGGGTATCTTCGGGGCTATGCCGTGGCCCTATCCCCGAGCGAGCTCCGACGTATCGCGCGCCGGCCAGCGCACGTTCGCCGCTGGCCCGCGGCGCACCCGCGCCAGCCGGAGCGCTGCCGCGGCGCCCGCCGCGCCATCTGCGGAGCAGCGGTCGAGGCAGATCGCCTCGGGAGCACGTCCATGACGACGCGGAGCTTTGGACCGGATGCTCGATGCGCCGCTGCCCACGCAGGGCAGCGGCGCGCCTTTTGCGCGTGGCGAGAGGGGCAGGCATGACCAACAGGAACGCGAACAAGAGCTCGCCAGGGCAGCCGGCGGGTCAGGGCGCTGCGGGCGACGCCGCGCCGCAGCCGCCGACGCAGCCGCAGCAGCCGCCGCGCGGCTACGACGCGCCGAGCTTCGCACCGCAGGAGCACCCGTCGCTGGCGCACCCGCGAGCGCATGCGCAGGATCCGCGCCGCAGGCCGGACGAGGCAGCGCCGGCCCCCGCAGCGCCGCCCGTCGAGCGCATGATGCAGTGGGGCGAGCCCAGGCCGCGGCGCCGCCAGGACCGCGAGGCGGGGCCGAGCGACAAGCAGGTGTATGTTCCCCCGGTCACCCTGCCCCCGAACCGGGAGCACCAGGCGATGGACCTGCAGAAGATCCAGGTCGCCCCGTCGCTCTTGAAGGGCGTTGACGAGCGGAACCGGCCGACGATGCGCCGGATCCCGGTGCACGGCATGCCGAGCCCCCCGCCGGCGGTTCCCGAGGGGCCGGGCGGCGCGCGCCCCGGCGGCGTGCGCACGGCCCGCGTCGGCGTGGGCAGCGGCGTCTGGCCGCCGCCCGAAGAGCCGACCCGCAAGCAGCGGCCGGCTGCGGCGGCCGCTCCCCAGCCCGCCGCCGCCGTCCCTCGAGCGGACCCGCCGCCGGCCGCAGCGCGCCCCGATGCCGCCGTCGCCGCCGCTGCCTCCGCGGCAGCGCTCGCGGCGCGCCGCCGCGCGGCGCCGCTCGGCCTGTTCGCGCTGCTCGTGTTTCTCGGCAGCGCGACGGTCGCGGGCTTCTGGGTGCTGTGGCGCGCCGCCAACCCCTCGGGCCCTCGCGACGCCCCCGTCGTCGAGGACGCACGCGTCCCGGCCCCCGAGCCCGGCATCGCGACGCCCACCCCGAACGCGCTGCCCGAGCCGCCGCCGCCTCCGGTGGCGGCCAGCGAGCAGCCGCTCCCCACCGCGGAGCAGCCGGTCCCCACCGCGCCGGTACCGTCCGCGTCGCCTTCCGCGGAGCGGACCTCCTCGCCGCCCGCACACTCCGTGGCCGCTGCCCGCCCGCCGTCGGCGCGCCCTGGGGGACAGGTGAAGCGTCCCCCCAAGCCGCCTGTCGCGCCGGAAGACTTCTACGAATCGTCCGTGAGCCCTCCGAGCCCACCACCGGTCCTGCCGTCTGCGTCCTCTGCGTTGCCCACGACGCCCCCGGGGACGACCGCGCCCCCGCGCCCATTCCCCTGAGGCGTCGCCTCTCCGGATTGCAATCCTCCGGCAGCCACCATGCGAAAGCCATTCTTGAAATACGCGCCTCTGTTCCTCCTGTGCTCGACGGTCGCTCTGGCGCCGGGCGTCGCGAGCGCGACCGGCAAAGCTCGGCTCATGCCCACCTCTCCGGCCGACGCGCCGGCCGCGAACTCGAGCGCGGGCGAGCGTGCCGCGCAGCTCTACCGGGAGGGGAACAGGTTCTACGACGAGGCGCGGTTCGTCGAGGCCGAGGCGCGCTATCAGGCGGCGTGGGACCTCCAGCAGAGCTTCGACGTCGCGGGCAATCTCGGGAACGTCGAGCTGGAGGTGAGCCAGCCCCGCGAGGCGGCCGAGCACCTCCTGTACGCGCTCAACACGTTTCCTCTCGGCGACACGGAGGAGAAGAAGCTCTTTTTGCAGCAGCGGCTCGCCGAGGCCAAATCGCAGGTCGGCGCGCTCCGCATCGACGTGAATGTCGACGATGCCGAGGTGCTGATCGACGGCAAGGTCATCGGCCGGTCGCCCATCGAGGCCCAGGTGTTCGTCGATCCTGGCAAGCGCACGATCGAGGCGCGCCGCTCCGGCGTCCGGACGTCGACGTCGCTGCTCGTGGCGAGGGGCTCGGACCAGAGCATCGCCCTGAGCCTCGACGCCGGCTCGAACCTCCCGCTGGTGGTCGCGGGCGGAGCGGTCGGTCTGCTCGGGGTCGCGTCGGGCGTGACCTTCGCGATCCTCTCCACGGCGAAGGGCGAGTCCGCCGCGGCGGAGCCTTCCGGCAGCGCGCGGCGCATCGACCTGCGCGACAGCCAGACCACGCTCGCCAACCTCTCGTTCTGGAGCTTCGTCGGCGGCGGCGTGGTGCTCGCCGGGACGGCCGTGTACGCGTTCAGCACGTCCGGCCGCACGCCGCCGGCGCCGCGGGCCGCGCTCCCCCGCTTCCACGCCGCGCCCCTCGTCACCGCCGACGCGAAGGGCCTGCTGGTCGGCGCGAGCTTCTGAGCCCGCCGCCAGGAGCCCGATCCGGGCTCACCGTGGTTGAAAGTAGCGACCGACCTGCTCGCGGTACTCTTCCGGGACGTCGCTGCGCTCGACGCCGCCGATCTCCTGGGGACCCACGACGCCGAGCGCGCCCTCGCCTTGCACGTTGGCGGTGTCTCCGGCGCGCCCCGCTGTCCGGCCCATCGCGATCCCGGGCATCGGCCTGCCTGGATTGAGCCTCGCGCCGGCGCGTGAGCGCAGCTCGCCCCCCGCGATCGCGCCGGTCTGCCCCTCGTGGCTGCCCGGCCCGCCTCCCTCGGAATGACCTGGCTGCCCGGGCCCTTGCTTGTCTGCGCCGCCCGCCTGCGAGCCCTGGCCGCGCTCTCCGCTGCCCGATCCCTGGCTGCCCGAGCCGCCGGCGACCGGCATCGGGACGGGCGTCCCCCCGAGCTGCCCCTCGGCCTCGCCGGCCCCGCGCTGCGCGTCGTCGAGCGCGCCCTGGCGCTCCGCCTCCTCGCTGCTCGGGCCTCCCTCCTGGGCCATCCGGCGCAGCTGCTCCTCGAGCTGCCGCTGGCCCTCGGGCGTCGCCAGCTGCCGCGCGAGCTCGCGCATCTGCTCCTCGGACGCGGGCTCCCCGGGCGCGCCCTCGGGCGACCGCGCCACCCGCTGCTTCAGGCGCTCGGCGAGCCGCTTGCGCTCCTCGGGGCTCAGCTTCTCGAGCGCCTTCTCGAGGCTGTCGGCGAGCCGCCGCGCGTCCCTTCTGCTCCCGGTCCGGCCGAGCTCGCCGAGCGCCTCGCGCCCCTCGTCGCCGAGCGCCTCGCCGAGCGCCTCGGCCAGCTCCCTCAGCTTGTCGGCCTGCTTGCCGCGCTGATCCAGCAGCTCGCGTTGCTCCTCGAGCGCCTCCGCCACGCCGGGGGCGCCGGCCCTCTTCGCTGCCTCGGCGGCCTCCTCGAGCGTCTTCCTGGCCCGCTCGCGGTCGGTCTTTTCGACCCGGTTCGCGAGCCGCTCCATCTCCTCGTCGAGCGCCACGAGATCGCGGTCGCCGAGCGCCTTCGCCGCCCGTCTCAGCTGAGGGTCCTCCCCGAGCTTGCCGAGCGCCGACTCCATCCCGTGACGCTGCTCGCCCTCGCCGAGCGACAGGCGCTCGGCCGTGATCGCGTCGCGGAGCCTGCCGATCTCGGCCTGCGCTTCGCGGCGCTCGACGCCGCTCCTCAGCTTTTCGCGCAGCCGCCTCGCGTCGTCCGCGAGCTGCTTCAGCCGATCGCGCTGCGCGGTGTCCCGAGCGTCGACCTCGGCCAGCTGGATCACCCGTTCGAGCCCGGCGATCTCGGCCAGGCGCACCTGCTCGGCCCCGGGCGGGGGCGCTGCTGCCGCAGGCGCAGGCGGCAGCGGGAGCCAGCTGAGGTAGCCGATGGCCGCCGCTGCGAGCGGCGCGCCGGCGTGCCAGGGCCGCCACAGCGGCGCGCGGACCTGCGGGGCGGTCGCCCGGTCGAGGGCCGCCGCGGCGTGCGCGAACACCACCTCGTGGGCCGCCGCTGCGCCGGCCCGGGCCGCGCCGTCGCCCGCGCGCTCGGCGGCCGCGAGCTCCACGGCCGTGGAGACCGACTCGGAGGCGCCGAGCTTGCCGTCGAGGAACAGCGCGACGTTCGGATCCGACCACCGCCGCCGCCGCGCCGCCGCCGCGCCGGTCACCGCGCCGAGCAAGCCGCCGCCCGCCATCCAGGGGCGCAGCGCGCCGTACCGCGTCTGCCAGGCGGCCGCTGCGCCCGCCGCCCCGAGCATCAGCCCCGCGGCGGCGCCTGTGAGGATCAGCTCCAGCGCGAGCCGCCGCCGGACGCGGCGAGACCAGCGAGCGAACGCGGCGCTGAACCGTCGCCGGGGGGACGCATCCACCATCGTTCGATGTTTACCTGCGGGCGGACGCGCCGGCCAGCGCTGCCTCGGGTACACAATCGCGACGCATCGCGACGCGGGCGCGCCGGCTCACGGGACGAAGCACCATTTCAAGTGAAATGAGGCGAGATCGAGGCGCGCCGGGATAACGTCCTGGTCACCGCCGAACACGTTCAAATCGCACTTGGCAAAAGAGAACTTGCATTCGTGCGACCCCTGTTGAGACGTCCGGAGCGTGGCCGGACAGGAGCCATGAAAAAGCTCGTCGTCAACGTACATTCGCATGTTCACGACAGCGGCGTCGCCGCCCTCGCGCTCGCTGCCGAGCAGGTGGAGATCGAGGTAGTAGAAGCCCCTCCTGCCCTTCGAGTGATCCACCAGCTCCAGATTGGTTTCGCCATTGAGGAGGGAGCAGTCAACGTCCCAGCTGTTGTCGAATCGGGGGACAGGCCGCTTGCCGTCATCGCCCGTGTCGAGCACCAGCTCCTCCCCGTTCACGGTCATGATCGCCTTGCCGTAGGCTTCAGGAATTTCCGGGCTAGCCGAGCACCCGAACAGCGCGAGCGACAGCACGAGGCCTTGGGCGAGGAGGGGTCGGTGCATGGGAGCTCTCCAGCAGCATGGCAGGCGAGAGTATCGCACGAGGTCGACAACCATGAACGCGCTCAATTTGGTTGATCCATGCGTCGTGGCGGATGTCAACTGGAAACGGAGGACTCGGGCCGCTGTTGCCCGGTCGAGCCTCGCCAAGCAGCATTGGCCTGTGAAACCGCCATTGCGATCTCGCTCCCGCCCGAGCTGGTGGAGGAGAACACGGCAATCCCCTGCGCCCGGGTGCACGAGCGCGTGCCTCGGCCTCGGTCATATGGGTAGATTCGCCCTTTGCCAATGAACGACGGATTGCCTCGGTCTGGTCGAGGCACGGTACGGCGCCTCGGTCGCGCCAGGCCTTCAGGGCTCGAGCTCGACCTCCACGCAGCCTTCCTTCTTGCCATTGAAGAGCTCGTGCCCACGTCTCTCCGCCCTGCATGCCAGCCCGGTCGACGGCGGTGTCGCCGGTCGGGAGGATGAGGCGCGCCGCGCCGCGGATCACGCGGCTGCGCGGCGTGGCAGGCGGGCTCGCTCAGGGGAACAGGGGCGTGCAGAGCGGATAGAAGGAGGAGAAGTCAGGCCGCTGCAGAAACACCGTGACGACCTCGTCGTAACGGGTCGTCTTGGGCTTGTCCGCCCGGTTGCTCGCTGCGGCCTGGCAGCGCTCGTACCCGTCGAGGGAGGCGTCCTTGCACACGCTGCCCTTCGCGTCCGACAGGTCGCGGCACGGGCCGAGGAAGTCGAGGCTGCAGTCGCTCCTCGACGCGCACGTCCGCTCCGGCGCGAAGGCGGTCTCGTTCTCGGCGCACGACAGCTGGAGCAAGGCGCCGCCGCAAGAATACATCCGCGAGCCGATGTCGCCGAGCTCGTCGCGCTTGCCGAGCGGCTGGAATGCGTTGCCGAAGAAGGAGATCTCCTCCTGCCGGTAGATCCGCCGCTCCGCGCTGTCCGTGGCCAGCGCTGGATGGCGGCCGCGCAGCGAGATGGCGACCTCGACGCCGTACCCGTTCACGTGCGCCAGCAGGCACGCCGTGACCCAGCGCTGCGACTTCTCGGGGAGCGGGGAGCGCAACCAGCCGGGCGCGAGGCCGATCCGCCCATCGAACCGGTACCTCGTCGCTCCGACCTCGCCGACGAGCGACTGCCCCTCGGGGAGCGCGCAGGCGATCGTGTAGCGGAGGAGCTCACGACCGTCCTCGTCGAGCAGCAGATCCGTGGTGGCCAGCGCGCGGCCGTCCGCGGTGAGGCGGCTCATCGAGAGGCTGTTCATCGAGAGGCGATTCATCGAGAGGCGATTCATCGAGAGGCGGTTGGCCGAGGTCACCGCCTCTCCCGACGTCCCACGGCCTCCTCGGTGCCCGGATCGGCGCTGGATGCGCACCCGAACAACGCAAGAGATGGAATCGCAACGGCCGTCCGTAGCGCGGTGAGCCTCGCCCTGTCGAGCACCGCCGACGCCTCCCAGTGACGCCCGGTGGAGGCGGCCGCGCGCGCGGAAGTAGAGCACCTCGAGCAGCTCCTCCACCGGCAACGTGCGCTCCGCGAGATCGGTGAGCGCCTCCCAGCTGTCCCCCTGCTCCTCCGCGCCCGCGGGGATCTCGAGCCCCTCGGCCGCGAGCACCAGCTTCAGCGTCCGGAACAGCGCGAACAGCGCCGGCGCCGAGGCGTCGGGGAGGCACCGCTCGGCGACCCACGCGACGAGGCGCGCCGCCTCCCTGAAGTCACCGCGCGCCGCCTGGATGCGGGCGATGAGCAGCGCGTCGTCCGCGGCAGCGCGCTCGCCGAAGCGCTCGTAGAGCGCGAGGGGCGCGACGCGAGGGCGCACGTGAACGTGTGCCTGCACGCGGGCCGGGTGCTGATGCGCTCGTCGGAGGTCGTCGGCGGAGAGCTCATGGAGCTCGATGCGTGGGCGCCGGAGGTCCAGCTGCCCGGCGTCCTCGCGACGGCGGCGATGCTCGACGGCCTCGAGCTCGACGCGGAGCCGCTGGAGCACGCGCCGGGGCTCCGGCGCGTGGCGGGCCGGACGACAGCGTCGAGCCCGCGCTAGCTCGGTACGTCAGACATCCTGCCGACGGGGCCAGGCGGCGCTGCGGCCCTGGCGGCGCGGGGGGTCGGGGCGCGCCGCTACTGCGGCAGGTAGAGGTCGGGATCCGCGACCCTGCCGATCACGATATCGCGCGCCTGCTTCGCGTAGTACGTCGAGCCAGATTGCGTGCTCCAGGCGTGTCCCGCGATCGCGCCGGTGGTGCTGCTCGCATAGATGCGCATGACGCCCCGCCCGACGCCCGGGTGCCAGGAGCCGTCCGCGTTGTGCCGGGTGTCCGTCGTCCCGTGGCCGGTGGTGCTCGCGTCGAGGACGGCGAGCGCGTACTGGCTCGTCCCCGCGACGAGCGGATAGGTCGCCGAGCGCAGCACCGCGGGCCCTGCCGCGATGGCGACGTGCCCGGAGGCCGTGCTCCCCCACGGATACTCGATCGCGATGATGTCGCCCGCCTCGATCTGGCTCACCGTCAGGACCTGCTCGAAGCCGATCTCATCGATGATCCTGTCGTGGTAGAGGACGGCGTTGGGGCTTGTGCTGCCGAACCACGTGGTCATGTCGTAGCTCGAGAGACCATAGGCCCGCTTGAGGACGTGGGTGACGAACGACGCGCACAGGCTGCGGCTCCGGTACGCCGTGGCCCCTTCGATGCCGGCCCATTGAACATAGCTCGTGCCGCTGCCGTATTCGTTGTTCTCCGGGGCGATGTGGGCCACGAGGGTGTCGGCCCATCGGAAATGGCTGGGCTCTCCGGCCGACTGGCCCTCTGCCGGGAGCGGCGCGAGCAGGCTCAATCCCGAAAGGGCGACGGCCGGAAGCGCGCGAACAACGGATCGTGAGCTCATGCAATTCATTGCATTCATGCTTTCCTCCCGTGTGAAATCGATGGTCCCGCGTGGGCTGGCTACACCAGCACCGGCGGCTCCGCCGGCGTCGCGGTGGAGTGCCGGCCAAGCGAAGTGGGGGCACGAAGCTGCTCAACATACGCCGCTCGCCCGGCCGCTACAATCACCGTCGCGACAGCGAGCCACGCGCGTCGGTCGGGTCGACGTGGGATTCCACACTCGGTTCCACGCGGGATTCCATTCGAACAGTGTTCCCTCCATTTCCACAGCCTGTCTCCTCCGGACGACACCCGTGCACGTCAGCTCCAGGCGCTCGCGAGGACGCTCCAGGAGAAGATCGCTCCCTCGGGGAGGCCCAGCGGCGCCGGCCGCCTCGCCGGCCGCCTCGCCGGCCCCTATCTCTGCCGTTTTGTTGACAGATCCGCGCAGTTGGATTGGATGGCCGCGTGCCCCCCGCGAAGCGCGCATCGACCGACCCCCACCCCGTCCTGACGCTCGGCGACGCGCTGGAGCACTACGCCTCCTGGCCGAGGCCCACGGTGATCGTCTCCGACGGCGCTTATGGCGTCTCCGGCTTTCCCGGCGACCCGCCGACGCACAAGGAGCTCGGCGCGTGGTACGCGCCCCACGTCGCCGCCTGGTCGGAGCGCGCCTTGCCGTCCGCCACCCTGTGGTTCTGGGGGACCGAGATCGGCTGGGCGACCGTGCACCCGCTGCTCGATCAGCACGGCTGGGAGTACCGGAGCTGCAATGTGTGGGACAAGGGGATCGCCCACATCGCGGGCAACGCGAACACCCGGACGCTGCGCAAGTTCCCGGTCGTGAGCGAGGTGTGCGTGCAGTACGTGCGCAAGGTCCTCCTGGAGAGCGGCGGCGCGGGGCTGCCCCTCAAGGCCTGGCTACGGCGCGAATGGGAGCGCTCGGGACTCCCGCTGCGCCACACGAACGAGGCGTGCGGCGTGAAGAACGCCGCCACGAGGAAGTATTTCACGCGCTGCCACCTCTGGTATTATCCTCCGGCCGAGGCGTTCGAGCGGATCGTCGCGTTCGCGAACGCGCACGGCCGCCCCGAGGGGCGGCCCTACTTCTCGGTCGACGGCAAGCGGTCGCTGACGGGCCCTGAATGGGCCAGCCTGCGCGCGAAGTTCCATTGCGAGGTCGGGGTGACCAACGTCTGGCGCGAGCCCGCGGTCCGCGGCGCCGAGCGCTTCAAGGAGGAGACCCGGTCCGTCCACGGCAACCAGAAGCCCCTCAAGCTGCTCGATCGCATCATCCGGGCCTCTTCGGATCCGGGCGATGTCGTCTGGGAGCCGTTCGGCGGGCTCTGCTCGGTCGCGGTGGCGGCCTTCGCCGCGGGGAGGCGCTGCTACAGCGCCGAGATCGCGCCCGCATACCACGCCGTCGCGTCGAGCCGCCTCGCGAAGTGCATGCCGCGGCCGCGCGCCGAGATCTCGGCGGCGTGACGGCCGGTGTCGGCCTCGCTGCGCCGCATGGTACCCTGCTCCCTCATGGCGACGCCGAGGATCGTGACGGTGGGAGGAGGAACGGGCCATTATACGCTCCTCACGGGCCTGCGCGACCTGAGCGCTCGCATCACCGCGATCGTGACCATGATGGACTCGGGCGGGAGCTCCGGCAGGCTCCGGGACGAGTACGGTCTCCTGCCCCCCGGCGACTTCACGCGCTGCCTCGTCGCCCTGTCCGAGCACCCGGCGGCGCTGAAGGAGCTGCTCGGCCACCGCTTCCGGTCGGGGAGCCTCGGCGGGCACACCCTGCGCAATCTGATATTCACCGCGGTGCAGGAGATCACCGGCTCGCTCCCCCTCACGGTCGAGCGCCTGCACGAGATCTTCTCCGTCAAGAACCGCGTCCTCCCCGTCACGATGGATCAGGTCGATCTCGTGATGCATCTCGAGAACGACCGGACCATCCGCGGGGAGGCGTCGATCGACAACCTCTCCGACATGCTCGATGCGCCCGTGCTCTCGGTCTATCTGGATCCCGAGGCCACGGCCTATCCGGCGGCGCTCGAGGCGATCGCGGACGCGGATCTCATCATCCTCGGGCCGGGCGACCTCTACACGAGCCTCGTCCCGAACCTCCTCGTCAAGGGGGTGCGCGAGGCCATCGCGGCGAGCCGCGCCCGCGCGCTGTTCGTGTGCAATCTCATGACGAAGCCCAACGAGACGCCCGGTTACACGGTCGAGGACTTCGTGGGGACCATCGCGATGTACCTCGGGGAGGCCCGGCTCGACGCGGTGCTGTTCAACGACGTGTGGCCCTCGGCCAGCCTCCCGGAGTACGCCTCCGCCGGCTCCGAGCCGGTCGTGACCTCGCCGGACAGGCGGCTCGCCTCCGACCTCCTCGTCCCCGCCGACCTGCTGTTCGGCGGCAAGCTGATCCGCCACGACCCGCACAAGCTCTCGTCCGCGATCGTGTCGCTCGCCCGGGAGCGCGCGTGGTGGTGAGCCCCGAGGGCGCTCGCGGCACGTCACGCGCGACGGTCAAGCCGTCTTCGGCGTATCGTACAGGTAGAAGGGCGTGTTCACGATCACGATGCCCTTCCCGCCGCGGATGAGCAGGAGCCATTTGAGGACCGAGGCCGTGTGGTTGTGGAGCAGGTAATGGTACCAGTGTGACTCGACCACCTCGGGCACGACGACCGCCACCTGCCTGTCGGGGTGAGCGCGCGCCATGGCGGTGACGAAGCGGAGCAGCGATCGGAAGAGCCGCCGGTAGCGGGACCGGACCACCACCAGCCGCGGCGCCGGAATCCCCTTCGCCCTCGCGGGCTCCTCCACGAGATCGCGCCATTCGCCGCTCAGATCCTCGACGCGAGGGTCGTCGAGGAGCACCTGGAACGCGTAGACCTCGGGCGAGAGCTGGAGCGCGAAGCGGAGCCCCTTCTGCGCCACGAGATCCCAGCGCCGGATCGGCACCACCACGATCGGCGGCGGGAGCGGGGTGAGGTCGAGCGGCTGGTGGGTGCGGACCGCCTCGTCGATGTGCTCGTAATGCGCCTGCACGCCGCGGAAGGTGACGTAGGTCGCGATCACGAGCAGGGTCGAGATCCACGCCCCCTCGGCGAACTTCGAGACGATGATGACGACGAGCGTCACGGCGGTGGCCGTGGCGCCGACGGCGTTGATGGCGCGGTGGAGCCGGAAACGCTCGCCGCGGACCCTGGACCAGTGCGCGACCATGCCCGCCTGCGACATGGTGAAGGCGAGGAAGGCGCCCACCGCGAAGAGCGGGATGAGGGCGTCGGTGATCCCCTGGAAGACGACGAGCAGGAGCGCCGAGAGCCCTGCGAGGACGCCGATGCCGTAGGAGAAGGTGAGGCGCCTGCCGCGGTGGATGAAGGGCTCGGGCAGGAAGCGATCGATCGCGACGAGCTGGCAGATGCGAGGGAAGTCGGCGAAGCTCGTGTTCGCGGAGAGCAGGAGCACCGCCACGACCGCGGACAGGGTCGCGTAGTAGAACGGGCCGCGCCCCACGACGGCGCCGACGAGCTGCGAGAGGATGCTCTGATACCCGCTCTTGCCGGGCTCGGTGGCGGTGATGCCGTAGGCCTGCGCGAGGATCGCGATCCCGGCGAGCAGGATGCCGAGCGAGGCAACGATATACGAGAGCGTCCGGCGCGCCAGCAGGCTGCTCGGCTTGCGAAAGGCAGGGACGCCGTTGCTCACGGCTTCCACGCCGGTCATCGCGGTGCACCCGCTGGCGAAGGCGTGGCAGAGCAGCGCAATGCTCGCGGTGCCGAGCGTGGCCGGGGGCGAGGGTGGGGCGACCACGGGCGCCGGGTGCCCGCCCTGGAGGAGCGTCTCCCCGATGCCGATCGCGATCACCGCGAACAGGCAGCCGAGGAACGCGTACGTCGGTGCCATGAACACGAGGCCCGCGGTGCGGAGCCCGCGCAGGTTGGCCGCGGTGAGCAGGATCAGGACGCCGAGGCAGAGGCCCAGCGTGTGGGGCAGCAGCGCGGGCACCGCGGAGACGAGCGCGCCCACCCCCGCCGAGACGGCGACCGCGACGTTGAGCACGTAATCGAGGAGCAGCGCCGCCGCCGCGACGAGGCCTGCAGACGTGCCGAGGTTCTCCTTCGCGACGATGTACGAGCCGCCGCCGCTCGGGTAGGCGACGATCGTCTGGCGGTACGAGAAATAGACGATCGCGAGCAGCGTGATGACCATCGCGCTGAGCGGCACGATGTAGCGGAGGCCGCGCGTGCCGAGGGGGAGGAGCACGGTGAGCGCGGCCTCGGGCCCGTACGACGCAGAAGCGAGGGCGTCGAGGCCGAGGACAGGAATCCCGGAGAACGGGCCTATCTGTTCCTTCTCCTCCTCATCCGAGGCCAGCCGCCTGCCGAACAGGAGCGTTGTGAGGGACATGCGCGTGGGGGCTGAGCAAACCATGTGCCGGGGAGAGCGCCCTCGCGCGCGCGTCGCCGAGGCGCGGCGTGCACACGCTGATTGCATCGCGCGCCGAGGTATTCTTGGCGACGTCGACGCAATGCTGGTCGAGCACGAGCGCTGCTCCATGCGAGCGGCCGGCATCGACCGAATGCGAGACCAGACTGACGGCTTCTCGCAGCTCCAATGCGACCTCGCTCTCGGCCCGATCGAGCACACAGGCCGATCGCTCGAATCGACAACACACGCGGTCACGCGCGCGTCGTGCGGAGCGGTCCGCGCGAGCGAGGGAGGACCACCCGTGGTCGGGGCTGCGGACTGCGTCGCGGACGTCCTCCACGCCCCCACGCTCTCCTCGGCGCCGGCGCGGCCGGGTTCCTCCTGCGCCGGCCAAGCGTCAACGTCCTCGACAGCCACGACCTCGTCGAGAGCGCGCTGTTGTGATTTTTCTTACGGATGCCGAGCGTTCCCTGAGACGACCGGGCTCTTGCTTGGCTGCACCCTCGCCGCCCGCGCGCTCGGAGTCGCCGCCCGGCTCCGCCACGACCCGCACGAGCTCTCGTCCGCGATCGTGTCGCTCGCCCGGGAGCGCGCGTGGTGGTGGGCCCCTGAGGACGTCCGGCGCCCACATGGAGCGCACCGATCGCGCGGGAGCGCTCGGTGCGGGATCATTTGCCACGCATCACCAGGTTGCCCCATCGCTGGCGCGCCCCCGCGCACGCGACTCGCCCCGGCGGCCGCGGCAAGTGGCTCGGCTCATCGTCGCTGCGGCGTCCGTTGCGCCGTCGTCCAGATTGGTATGTGCTTCGCATAGAGCCGGGAGCTATCGCCATCTCAGAGGCTGATCATTTCAGGACGAGGTAGAGGGCTATGACCATTATCGGTAATGACCAGTACACGTCGGCCGGGTACAAGAACGGGATCTACGAGGGCGGCGCGCAGGAGGGCGGCGCGCAGGAGTCGAGCTCGCAGCAGGCGCAGGGCGGCGAGGGCGGGGTGAGCCTCGACATGCTGCTCAAGTTCGCCAAGGACATCCAGGGCAAGGTCAAGGACGTCCCGTACATCGTTCCGCTCGCCATCGGCGGGGCGGCGTTTGCGCTCGGCGTGCTCGCGAGCTCGAAGATCCTGCGCCAGCTCACCCTCGTCGCCGGCGGCTACGTGGTCAAGTACGCGATCCAGAACGCCCCCAAGGATCAGATCATCGACTTCGCCAAGAAGGTCGTGTCCGATTCGTTCAAGGCCTCGTCGCGGGTCTGAGCGCCCGCGCGTCGCGCCGCCGGGCCGCCGCGCCCGCGGCCCAGGAGGCCGCTCCGCAGGCCGCCATGACGGCCGCCATCGGCCGCGCGGAGCCGTCGTTCAGGAGACCGACAAGCGACGAGGCGCCGGCCGCGATCCCGAACTGAATCGAGCCGAGCGCCGCGGAGGCGAGCCCGGCGCGCGCGCCCTGCCCGTCCATCGCCAGCGCCGTCGCGTTGGAGCCGATGAAGCCGAGGCTCGCCACGAACGCGAAGAGCGACCCGACCATGGCGGGGAGCCCGCCCCAGCGGCTGATCGCGACGGCGAGGAGGACCGCGCCGACCGCGGTGATCGCGGCCGTCGCCCGCGCGAGCAGCCAGGCCGGCGAGCGACGCCCGAGCAGCCGGTGGTTCACCTGGGCGCTGGCGATGAGGCCGAACGCGTTCGCGCCGAAGAGCCAGCCGTAGTGCTGGGGCGAGACGTGAAATAGCTCGATGAGCACGAACGGCGAGCCCGAGATGTATGCGAACATGCCGGCCTGCGCGAAGGCGCACGTCAGCGTGTACGCGACGAAGGCGCGATCGCGCCCGAGCTCGCGCAGGTGCGCGCCGATCGCCCGGAGATCGAGCCGCTCGGTCCGCGCGGCCGCCGTCTCGGGGAGCGCCGCGGCCATCAGCGCCAGGCAGCCGAGGCCGAGCGCGGCGAGCAGCGCGAAGATGACCCGCCAGCCGGCGACGAGGAGCAACCAGCCGCCGAGGGTCGGCGCGAGGATGGGCGCGGCCCCCATGACGAGCATGAGCAGCGAGAGCAGCCGCGCGGCGGCGGCCCCGGCGTAGAGGTCGCGGACCACGGCCCGCGTCACGACCTGCCCCGCAGCGCCGCCGACGGCCTGGAGGAAGCGCAGCGCGATGAGCGACTGCACGCTCGGGGCGAGCGCGCACCCGATCGAGGCGAGCACGTAGAGCGCGAGCCCGGCGTACAGGGGGCGCTTGCGGCCGAACCGATCGGTCAACGGCCCGTAGGCGAGCTGGCCCAGCCCGAGCCCCGCGAAGTACGCCGCGAGCGTGAGCTGCACCGCCGACGCGGTGGTGCCGAGGTCGCGCTGCAGCGTCGGCAGGCTCGGCAGGTACATGTCGATCGAGAGCGGACCCAGCGCGGTGAGCGCGCCGAGGATGAGGGCGAGGAAAACAGGGCTCCTTCGCGGGGCGGGCGAGCTCAGCATCTTGGACGGACGAGCTATGTAGGACGCGCGCCGCCCCTCGGCCAGGGACGCCCGGTGCCTGCAGCGCAGCGTCGATCTATCGAGCCATCGCGTCCTGCCCGGCCCCTCTACCTGCGCAGGAGGCGCCCCTGCCGGGTCTTGCCGCTTGCCCGTCAGCATGAGCGGGGCATGGGGGTTCCCCCGCGGGATCACGCGCGATAGCCTCGAGCCCGTCTTTTTGCCTCAGGGAGATGCTTGCGTGATGGAGATCGCTTCGCACTCGCTGCTCGCGGAGTTTTTCGCCAGCTGTCCTGAACTGCTCTTCGTCGCGTCGGCCGCCGGCGGACTGCTCCACGAGAATGATGCGCTGCGAGAGGTCATCGGCCCCGTGAGCGAGGAGGGCACGATGCTCGCAGAGCTCGCTCACCCGGAGGATCGAGCCGCCCTCCTGGAGGCGTGGGCGAAGCTCGAGCAGACGGGCGAGCCCGCCTCGTTCCGCGTCCGCCTTCGCGACGCGCGCGGGGCGTACCGGTCGCTGTCGTGCAAGGCGAAGCGATCGCCCGATCGCAGCGCGGTCTTCGGGTCGCTCCGGGAAACGCCCGAGATCGCCGAGGAGGAGCTGACGACCCTCCGCAACAAGGCGCGTGTCCTGGACAGCATGGTCAAGCACGTCGCCAGCATATCGTTCTGGGCGCTCGACCCCGATGGGGTCTGTTTCTATCACGATGGCAGGGGGCTCGAGAGCGTCGGACTCAAGTCCGGGCAGCTCGCCGGGGTCAACTGGATCGACTTCTATGGGAAGCAGCCAGACGCAGCCGGCGTCGACATGCCCGCGCCCGAGATGCGCGACATGCGCACGTGGTTCGACGGGAAGGTGCGCCGCTTTCGCACGGAATCGTTCGGTATCCACTGGGACAACTGGGTCACCCCGCTTCACGACCGGCGCGGCGAGCCCGGGGGCGGCGTGCTCGGGTTGTCGTTCGACATCTCGGAGTCCAAGCGCATAGAGAACGAGCTGCGCGCTCAGCTGCACCAGATCGAGGCGCAGCAGCAGGTCATCCGCGATCTCTCCACGCCGATCATCGAGGTCTGGGACGGCGTGCTCACGCTCCCCATGGTGGGGACGGTCGACAGCGTGCGCACCGCCGACGTCATGGACAGCCTGCTCTCGAAGATCGTCGAGAAGCAAGCGCGCTACGCCATCCTCGACCTCACCGGCGTCGAGGTCGTCGACACCAAGGTCGCGAGCCACCTGATCGAGCTCGTCACCGCGATCCGGCTGCTCGGAGCCGACGGCATCGTCGCCGGCATCAAGCCGAACGTCGCGCAGACCATGGTCTCGCTCGGGCTCGATCTCTCCCAGATCAACACGCAGCGAAACCTGCGCGCCGCGCTCAATTACGCGATCCGGAGCATGACCCGCGCGGAGTCGCCCGCGCGCTCCGGCGAGCCGCCCGCCGGCAAGGCGCCGGCGAGCTGACGGCCCTGCGCCAGCGCCGTCTGGCGCGCGCGCGGCCAGCGCGCTAGTCGGTCCCCGTGTGCACGCGGATCGAGCACCTCCTCGAAGGCGGCTGGTTCGCCCTCCTCGATCCGTGGCTCCCGCGCGCGGAGGCGGACGCGCTCTTCGAGGCGCTGCGCGCCGGGGTCGCGTGGCGGCAGGACAAGATCAAGCTCTTCGGCCGCGAGCTCCTCCAGCCGCGGCTGTCGGCGTGGTACGGCGACCCCGGCGCGGTCTACACCTATTCGGGGCTGACGCTGGCGCCCGAGCCGTGGTCGCCGCCGCTCGCCGAGCTCGAGGCGCGCGTGGCGTCGGCGTGCGCCGAGCTCCCCGTGGCCGAGCCTCCGCGCGCGTCGCGCCCGGCGTTCAACAGCGTCCTCCTGAATTATTACCGCAGCGGCGCCGACTCCATGGGCTTCCACGCCGACGCGGAGAAGGAGCTCGGGCCGAATCCGCTGATCGCCTCCGTGTCGCTCGGCGCGCCGCGCCGCTTCGTCCTCAAGCCCGCCCGGAAATGGAAGGACGCTCCCGCCGTCGAGCTGGAGCTCGGCGGGGGAAGCCTGCTGGTGATGGGCGGGACCACCCAGCACCACCACCGCCACGGCGTGCCCAGGCAGCGCGGCGCAGGGCCGCGCATCAACCTGACCTTCAGGCGCATCCTTGCGCAGGGCTCGCGCGCCGGGGCGGGAACGTAGCGCGGCGGCGCCGCCCTCGCCTGACGGGGCCGAGCGCGAGGGCCGGCGGGCTCGGCCTCGCAGCGCGCCGTCAGGCGAGGTCGCCGCCGCCGAGGAGCAGCGCGGCGAGCTCCGCGGCGCGCTCCGGCGCCGCCACCTCCTGGGCATCGACCGTAAGTGTGCGAATTTTATCTATTTTCCAGCCGTTGCGGCCACGCTCGCCCCCCGGGGCGGCCGCGACGATCCGGACGCGCAGGAGCTCCCCGGACGCCACGACGGCGAGCTCCACGCTCCCGCCGCTCGACCCGCCCTCGTCGCGAGAGATGGGCACCACGACGGCGCCGCGCGCCTCGAGCGCCCGCGCGAGCCGCGCGCCCGGCGCCTCGGCCGGGCCGAGCGGCGGCGCCCCGCCGAGCGGGCGGAGCGCCGTGGCGAGCTCCACGGACGCGATCGCCTCGGCGGCGCGCGTGCCGGCGCTGCGCACGGCGCGCTGCAGCCGCTCCGCCCGCTCGCCGTCGCGGTCGAGCGCGGCGCGGTCCGCCGGGTCGAGCCGCACAACGCAGCGGACCAGCGGGACCCCGCCGCTGCCCGGGACCTCCGCTGCCTCGAGCCGCGCGCGGCGGAGCATCGCCGCGCCCCGCGCGTCGCCCGAGGCGTCGAGCAGCGCCGCCGCCCCGCCGAGGACCGCGTCGGGGTGCGGTCGCTCCGGCGCGGCCGGGAGCGCGGCCTCCCGGTAGACCTGGTTCCACCCGCGCCCGGCGCCTGGCAGGCGCAGGAGCAGCGTCAGATCGGCGAGCTCCGTCTCCGGGGTGCGCACCGCGCTCGCGAACGCCTCCTTCACCGCCGCGAGGCGCGCCGCGTCCGCCGTGAGCGCCGCGAACGCGGGCGCGTCGACGGCGAGCGAGAGGCGCGACGCGCTCACCTCGCGCGACCCCATCGTCCACCGCTGCGGCGGCCCGGCGACCGCGAGCTCGGCGCCGACGACGAGGGCGGAGAGCCCGCGCTCGCCGCGCGCCTCGAGCAGCGCCGCGACGGCGGCCTTCAGCGCGGTCAGCGCCTGGATCACGCCCCGCCCATGCGTCCGCGCCGCGCCGTCCGCTGCTCCTCGAGCGCGGCGTCCGCCTCGAGCGCCGCCTCGGCCTCGCGCTGCGCCTCGGCGTCGACCGCGCGGTGCCCCTCATGGACGCGCTGGGGCTTCGACTCGGTGACGGCCGCCTCCGCCATGGCCACCGCCGCATGACGCACGTCGTCGTACGGCTTCGCCAGGTCGAAGATGACCTTTGTGTTGCCCTGGCTGAGGTTCGCCAGCGCCTCGAAGCGCCGGAGCTCCATCGCCCCGGGCGAGCGCGCGAGGATGCTCGCCGCCTCGGCGAAGTTCTTCGCGCTCTCCACGTCGGCCTCGCTCTTGATGACCACGTAGCGCCGATCGCGCTCGGCGATGGCCCCCTTCGCGAGCACCTCCTGCATCTGCGGCGGCAGCGCGATGTCCTGGAGGCCGATCATCTCCACGTGCAGCCCCCACGCCTCCGCGACCGCCTCGACCTGCGCGCGCACCTTGGCGGCGACCTCCTCGCGGTGCGCGAGCAGCTCGTCGAGCCGCGTCTCGCCCACCACGTCGCGCAGCACGACCTTCGCGCGGTCCTTCATCGCCGTCTCGTAGTTCTCGACGGCGAGCGTGGCCCGCTCTGGATCGACGACGCGGTAGTAGACGACCGCATCGACCATCGTGGTCACGTTGTCGCGGGTGATCACCATCTGCTGGAGGAGATCGCGGTTCTTCATCCGCGTGTCGATGCGCCGGAGCTCCTGGATCCCCGGGAGGTACAGGGTGATCCCGGGGGTCACGCGGCCCGTCAGCTTGCCGAGCGTGAAGCGCAGCGCCACCTCCCACTGGTTGATCTGCCGCAGCCCCGACAGGAGGTAGAAGACCGCGAACGCCGCGAGCAGGGTGAGGATCAGGGACATCGCCTGCGACTCTAGCAGAGCGCCCCGCGGTGGCCGCGCGGGCGGACGCTCGCGATGCGCGGCCACCGCGGGCGTCCCGGCGCGGCTTCGCCCTGGTGTCGCTGCGCGGGCGGTGTACCCTCGCTCCCGCGATGGGTGACGAGCCGAGCCAGCCGTTGCGCGACGGGCGCTACGTGGTCACGCGCGCCCTGGGCGAAGGGGCTCAGGGGCACACGCTCGAGGCGGTCGACAAGCGGCTCGGCAAGCTCGTCGCGATCAAGCGGTTCCAGATCCGCGGCGCCTCGAGCTGGAAGGGCGTGGAGCTCGCCGAGCGCGAGGCGCGCGTGCTCGCCTCGCTCTCGCATCCGAGCCTGCCGGCCTACCTCGATCATTTCGAGGAGGACGGAGCGCTCTTCCTCGTGATGGAGAAGATCGACGGCGAGAGCCTGGGCGCGATGCGCCGCCGCCGCGCCGTGCTCGGGCGGGACGAGGTCGTCCGGTTCCTGCGGGACGCCTCGGGCGTGCTCGACTACCTGCACGGCCGCGCGCCGGCGGTCATCCACCGCGACATCAAGCCGAACAACGTGATCCGCCGGCCCGACGGCTCCTTCGCGATCGTCGACTTCGGCGCGGTCCGCGATCGCCTGCGCCCCGAGGGCGGGAGCACCGTGGTCGGCACCTTCGGGTACATGGCGCCGGAGCAGTTCCAGGGGCGCGCGCTGCCGGCGTCGGACGTCTACGCCGTCGGCGCGACCGCGCTCTGCCTGCTCACCGGCGAGGAGCCGGAGAACCTGCCGCACCGCGGGCTCGCGATCGACGTGCCCGCGGCCCTCGGCGGCCGCGCGGATCCGCGCCTCGTCCGGGCCCTCTCCGCGATGCTGGAGCCCGATCCGGAGCGCCGCGCCGCGCGCCTCGCGCCGCTGCTCGCGGAGCTCGACGCGGGCGGCGCGCCCCCCGAGCGGCCGCGCGCCGGGCGCCCCTCGGAGCGCGACGCGCGCAAGGCGTACAGCGACGCCCGCAAGGCGCAGCGCGACGCGCGCAAGGCGTACCGCGACGCGCGCAAGGCGGCGCGGCGCGCGCACGAGGACGACCGGCGCCCGCGCGGGCCCGAGGGGGCCGCGGCGCCGTGGCGCGGCCTCGACGGCCTGCCGCTCGTGGGCGCGATGTTCGGCCTCACCGTCGCGCGCATCGCGGTCGGCCTCGCGCTCGGGGTGGTCGTCCCGACGGTGCTGACGCTGCTGTCGCTGGTGTTCGGTCGGGTGCTGCGCGAGCAGGCCGCGCCGAGCGTGCGCCGGGCCGGCCGCGTCGCCGAGCTCGCGCTGCTCCGCGCCACCCGCGTCGTTCGCGGGCGCCCCGCGCCGGACGGCGCCGCCCAGCGCGATCAGGGCGCGGCGGCGCGCGTGCGCGTCGAGGACCAGGAGCCCCCCGGGCGATCGCGCATCCACGACGTCGATCTCGACGAGGCGCAGGACGAGGAGCTCGGCGCTCTCGATGCCGACGAGCGGGCCAGGCCGAGCGCCGCGTCGAGACCATCGCGGACGGGCAGGCGCTGAGCGCCGGTCGCGCTCCGGCCGGGCGCGGCGGTCAGATGCGCCCGCGCGCGGCGTCGAGCTTCAGGCGGAAGACCTCGACGATCGCCTCGGCGAAGATCCTCCGGCTCATCTTCGAGTGGCCGGCGCGGCGGTCGACGAACACGATCGGCACCTCGACCACGCGGAGCCCTTTGCGGAGCGCCCGGTAGGTCGTCTCGATCTGGAACGCGTAGCCGTTCGAGCGCACGCTGCCGAGATCGAGCGAGAGGAGCGCGCGCCGCGTGAACGCCTTGTAGCCGGTCGTGAGGTCGCGGACGCCGACGCCCAGGAGGGTCCGCGCGTAGAGCGAGCCGCCCTTCGAGAGCGCGTGCCGCCCGAGGCCCCAGCCCTCGACGCCGCCCCCCGGCACGTTGCGCGAGCCGAGGACCACGTCCGCGCCCCGGGCGATCGCGTCGAGGAAGGCCGGCAGGTGGCCCGGGTCGTGCGAGAGATCCGCGTCCATCTCGAAGGCGACGTCGTAGCCGCCGTCCAGCGCGCGCTGGAACCCCTCCAGGTAGGCGGTGCCGAGCCCGAGCTTGGCCGGGCGGTGGAGCACCTGGACGCGCCCGTCGCGCGCGGCGAGCGCATCGCCGAGGGCGCCTGTCCCGTCCGGCGACGCGTCGTCGACGACGAGCACGTGCGCGTCCGGGACCGTCGCGAGGACGGAGCTCACGAACTCGGCGAGGTTGTCTCGCTCGTTGTACGTCGGCGTGATGATGAGGGTTCGGGGGGCCATCCTGGCTCGGCGCGGCGCGAGCGGACGCTCGTGCGCGGATCGTGCGGCGCCCCGCGCCGCGTCCGCGCGCGTCCGCCTGCGCTCAGGCCTCCGCTTCGTCGGCCGGCACCGGAACCGGCTCGATCGACAGCACCGCGGGCAGATAGACCGCGACCGCGAGCACCTCGTCGGGCTCGCGCGCCTGGCCGTCCGCGAGGCGGTGGACCCGGTGGAGGATGTACGGCCGCGCCAGGCGCTGTTTCTTGGCGGGGAAGGACGTCCCGAGCAGGTGGCCGTACAGGCGCTTCAGGTCGTCGAGGCCGCGCGGCGTGGTCGCGGCGAAGTGCATGCCGCCCTCGACGCGCGCGACCTTCACGGCGCCCTCCGGCCTGGCTGCGCCTCGGATCGGGAGCACGGCCTCGTAGTCCCACCGCTGCAGCGGATCCTTCTCGGGATCGCCTCTCAGGCCGAACAGCGGCTCCTCGACGATCGTCAGCTTCTGCCGCTCGGCCGCCACGGTCAGCCGCGTGAAGGCGGCGCGGAGCGCGGGGAGCGAGAGGGCGCGCTCGAGCGGCACGACGAGCGCCCTGCCGGTCTGGCGCCAGGTCTCCTCGACGTCGTAGGCGCCCGTCGTCGCCGTGGCTCCCGTGGCCGCTGCGGGAGCGCCGCGGCCCCGCGGGCGCCGGAGGTGCTTCAGGGTGATCTCGTCCGACGACATCCGGGCCGAGCGATCTACCAAAACGGCGGCGCGAGCGGAAGGATCCGTGGGGGGCACGCCCCGGGCCTTGCCGGTTGGCGGTTGCCGGAAAGGTGCGCGCCAGTTAATTTCCTTTCCCGACAGGGCGTCCGCTCTGCATCGGGCCGATCGGCTGGAGCAGCCTCGGTCAATTCGTGGGGTCGCACCCTGCGCACACGGGTGCAGCCCTGAACCTGAACAGCGCGGCACCGACGGAGACAAACATGGCGAGCCAGAACGTCCACACCCTCACCGACCAGAATTTCGAGTCTGAAGTCCTGAAATCCCCCGTCCCCGTTCTCGTGGATTTCACGGCCACCTGGTGCGGGCCCTGCAAGGCGCTCGCCCCGATCGTCGACAAGATCGCGGACGATTTCCAGGGCAAGGTGAAGGTCGCCAAGCTCGACATCGACGGTGCTCCGGAGACCACCCGCAAGTACGGCGTGCGGAGCGTTCCGACGGTGATGGTGTTCCAGGGCGGCGAGAAGAAGGGGGTGCAGGTCGGCCTCACGAGCCGCGACAACCTCCTCCGGCTCCTCGGCGTCTGAGCGAGAGCTCCCCCGCCTCGAGGCCCGCGCGACGCAGCCCCGCGACGTCGACCGAACGCCTCGCCCGCTCGAACGCGGGCCAAGCGTCGGGCAAACGTCGACCGACCACCCCGCCCGCTCGAACGCCCGCCCGACCCACCGGCCTCGGCGCGCGCGCGCCACGATGCCCCGGCGAGAGGCCGCTCCGTCGCGTGCGTCGCGCGCGCTGAGGCTTTGCTTGACCGTCGCGCGCGAGGTGACTACGTATCGCGCCGGCCACTTTCCCAGGAGTTCGTGATGGCGACGAAGATCGCAATTAACGGTTTTGGGCGCATCGGACGTTGCATTGTCCGCGCGCTCGTCGAGCGCGGCGTGAAGGATATCGAGCTGGTCGCCATCAACGACCTGACGGATCCGAAGACGCTCGCCCACCTCTTCCAGTACGACTCGGTCCACCGCGAGTTCAAGGCGGCGAAGGTCAGCGCTGGGGACAAGCACATCAGCATCGGCGACCAGAAGATCGAGATCCTCGCGCTGAAGGACCCGGCCGAGCTGCCGTGGAAGAGCCTCGGCGTCGACATCGTCCTCGAGTGCACGGGCCTCTTCACGGACAAGGCCAAGGCCGCCGCTCACCTGAGCGCCGGCGCCAAGCGCGTGATCATCAGCGCGCCGGCCAAGGGCCACGACCTCACGGTCGTGATGGGCGTGAACGACGAGCTCTACGACGCGCAAAAGCACACGATCATCTCGTGCGGCTCCTGCACGACGAACTGCCTCGCCCCCGTCGCCAAGGTGATGCTCGACAACTTCGGCATCGTCCGCGGCCTGATGACGACGGTGCACTCGTACACGAACGACCAGCACCTGCTCGACGTCCCGCACAGGAAGGGCGACCTGCGCCGCGCGCGCGCCGCCGCGGTCAACATGATCCCCTCGAGCACCGGCGCCGCCAAGGCGCTCTCCGAGGTCATCCCGGCGCTCAAGGGCAAGTTCGACGGGCTCGCGATCCGCGTCCCCACGGTCGACGTCTCGCTCGTGGACCTCACCCTCGAGACCGAGAAGCCGGTCACGAAGGAGAGCATCCACGCCGCGATGAAGCAGGCCGCCGACCAGGGTCCGATGAAGGACATCCTCGACTACACGGAGCGGGAGCTCGTCTCGGGCGACTTCATCGGCTCGCCTGCGTCCAGCACGTTCGACGCCACCATGACGTCGGTCCTCGGCGACCGCTTCGCGAAGATCTTCTCGTGGTACGATAACGAGTGGGGCTTCTCGAACCGCATGATCGACCTCACGCGGCTCGTGGCGAAGAAGGGCGTGTAGCGCCGTGAAGCTCACCGGAATCCGCTCCGTCGAGGACCTTGCCGCGGCCGGCGATGCCGGCGGCCTCAGCGGCAAGCGCGTCTTCATCCGCGTCGACTTCAACGTCCCGCTCGACAAGAAGACGGGCAAGATCACGGACGACTCGCGCATCCGCGAGGCGATCCCGACGATCAAGCTCGTCATGGAAGCGGGCGCGAAGGTGATCCTCGCGTCGCACCTCGGCCGCCCGAAGCCGGGCAAGACCGAGGGGCTCTCGCTGGAGCCGTGCGGGGGGCGGCTCAGTGAGCTCACCGGTTACGAGGTCCACCTGCCCGACGACTGCGTCGGCGACTCGCCCAAGAAGGTCATCTACGACCTGCGCGCGGGCCAGATCTGTCTCCTGGAGAACCTCCGCTTCCACCCGGAGGAGGAGAAGGACGACGAGGGCTTCGCGCGCCAGCTCGCCGAGCTCTGCGACGTCTACGTCGACGACGCCTTCGGCGCCGTGCACCGCGCCCACGCGTCGGTGCACGCGCTGCCGCGCCTCGTGCGCGAGCGCGCCGCCGGCCTGCTCCTCCTGAAGGAGCTCAAGGCGCTGACCCGGCTCACCGATCGCCCGGAGAAGCCGTACGTCGCCGTCCTCGGCGGCGCCAAGGTCTCCGACAAGATCGACGTCGTCGAGGCGCTCCTCAACGTTGTCGACACCCTGTGCATCGGCGGCGCGATGGCGAACACCTTCCTCGCCGCGCAGGGCAAGAACGTCCAGAAGAGCCGGATCGAGGAGGACAAGCTCCCGCTCGCGCGCACGATCATGAGCAAGGCGCGCGACCGGGGCATCCAGCTCCTGCTGCCCGTCGACGCCGTCGTCGCCTCGAGCATCGACGCGACGCAGGGCGAGCCCGCGTCGGTCGACGCGATCCCCGAGGGCACGATGGCGCTCGACATCGGCCCCCGCTCGATCGAGCTGTTCGGCAAGGCGATCGAGAAGGCGAAGACGGTGTTCTGGAACGGCCCCATGGGCCTCTTCGAGACGCCCGCCTTCTCCAGGGGCACGTTCGACGTCGCGCGCATCATGAGCGGCGCGTCCGGCTTCACGGTGGTCGGCGGCGGCGACAGCGCGGCGGCGGTCAAGCAGGCCGGCGAGCAGATCGCCCAGGGCTTCGACCACATCTCGACCGGCGGCGGCGCTTCGCTCGAGCTCATCGAGGGCAAGCGGCTGCCCGGCGTCGAGGCGCTCCGGTCGGCCGAGGTGAGCGAGTGAAGCCCGTGAACGACGGGGGCACGCCCGAAGCCACGGGCGTCGCCCCGCGGGCGGCCTCGCGTCGTCCGCTCATCGCCGGCAACTGGAAGATGAACGCCGGGGGGCAGGACGCCTGCCCGCTGGCGGCGGCCGTCGCCAAGGCGACCCGCGAGCTCAACCGGGCCGAGGTGGTGGTCGCGCCGCCGTTCACCGCGATCGCCGCCGTGGCCCACGAGCTCGCGGAGGCGAGGAGCGAGGTCGGCATCGCCGCGCAGAACATGAGCGCCGAGATCTCCGGGGCGTTCACCGGCGAGATCGCCTCGGGCATGCTCAAGGACGCGGGCGCGACCTGGGTCATCCTCGGCCACAGCGAGCGGCGGCAGCTGTTCGCCGAGACCGACGAGTCGGTCGCCCGGAAGGTCGCCTCGGCGATCGCGGCCGAGCTGCGCCCCATCGTCTGCGTCGGCGAGACGCTCGAGCAGCGCGAGGCGGGCGAGACGCTCGCCGTGGTCGAGCGCCAGGTCCGCGCCTTCCTCGACGAGCTCGCCAAGCAGCCCGGCTTCGGCGTCATCGCCTACGAGCCGGTCTGGGCGATCGGGACGGGCAAGGTCGCCCGCGCCGAGGACGCCCAGGAGGTGCACGCGTTCATCCGCGGCCTGCTCGCGAAGGCCTCGGAGGACCTCGCCGGCGTCACGCGCATCCTCTACGGCGGCAGCGTCAAGGCCGACAACGCCGATGCGCTCCTCGCCCAGGACGATATCGACGGCGCGCTGGTCGGCGGGGCCTCGCTCGACGCCGCCGGCTTCGCCAAGATCGTCGAGGCCGCGCACCGACTGGCGGAGCGCGCCGAACAGGGGTAGATCGCGGGCCGCTCCCGTCGCGCGACGGGAGCGCCGGCCTGCCCCCTTGCCCCCTGGGCCCGTCGCGCGGGCCAGAGCACCCAGCCGAAAGACGTCGATGCTTCACACGTTCCTCAACATCCTGCACGTGTTCGTCTGTCTGTTCCTGATCCTGGTCGTGCTCCTCCAGCAGGGCCGCGGGGGCGGGATGGGCTCGGCCATGGGCGGCGCGACGGCCCAGGTGTTCGGCGGCCGCGGCGCCGGCAACTTCATGACCCGCCTCACGGCCGCCTGCGCCGCCGTCTTCATGGCGACGAGCTTGTCGCTCGCCTATCTCTCGTCGGCGGGCGACCGCGCGCTGCGCGAGTTCGAGCAATCCCAGGAGAAGTAGGCCCGCGTGCTACGGCCCGCTCCCGCGTCGGGGAGGGAAGCGGGCAGGGCGCTCGACGCGGGGTCGTCCGCGGGAGGGGCCGTGGCCTCCGCTGCCCCTTTCGCGCGCGACCTTGCCCTCGTCGCCCTCGCCAAGGCTGCAGTTTCCGCGCTGGTCCTCGCGCTCGGCTTCCGGGCCGTCAGCGACGACGACTTCGCGCGCGTGGTCCTCGCGCAGGCGTGGGCCGACGCGCCCCGGCTCGACCCGACCGGGACGAGCTGGCTCCCTGCCCCATTCTGGCTCAACGGCGCGCTCTTCCGCGCTCTTGGGCCGACCCTCGAGGTCGCCCGTGCCGTCGCCTTCGCGCTCGGCGTCGCGTCGGCCGCGCTCGTCTACCTCTCCGCCCGCTGGATCACGGGCGACCGCCGCGCCGCGCTCGCCGGCACGCTGCTCGCGGGCGCGTTTCCGTGGAGCGCCTGCCTCGGCGTGGCGACGGTCCCCGAGCTGTCGACCGCGGCCCTCTCGCTCGTCGCGGTGGCGTCGCTCGTCACGCCGCCGGCCGGGCCTGCGCCGCCGCCCGGGCGCGCCCTCCTCGGCGCGCTCGCGCTCGTGCTCGCGACCCTCTCCCGTTACGAGCCCTGGCCTGTCGCCGTCGCCTTCGCGGCGATGGCGCTGCTCGCGGCCGCCCGCCTCGGCCAGCGCCGCGCCGCGCAGGCGAAGCTCGCGCTCGCGGCGCTCGCGGCGCTCGCCGGGCCCGCCGCGTGGATCGCATGGAACCGCGTCGCCCACGGGGAGGCGCTGCACTTCCTGGCCCGCGTCGCCTCCTACCGCAGCGCGCTCGGCCCGGGCGATGACGGCACCCTGCTGCGGCTCTTCGCGTACCCCGCCGCGATGGTCCGCGAGGAGCCGGAGCTCTTTCTGAGCTCCATCGCCCTCGCCCTCATCGCCTGGCGCGCCCGCCGCGGCGCCGCATCGGGGAGCGCCCGCCCGTTCCCGCCGCTCCTCCGCGCGGCCCGTCCGTACGCGCTCCCCGGCGCGGTCGCCGCCTTCCAGATCGCGGCGCTCTCGCTCGCCCTCGTGCGCGACGGCGCTCCCACGCATCACCCCGAGCGCGCGACCCTCCTCGCGTTGCTCCTGCTCGCCCTCGCCGTGGGGGATCTCTCGGCGCGCGCCTTCCGCGGCGGCTCGGCCGGGGCGCGGAGGGCGCTCGGCGGCGCTCTCCTGGCCGTGCTCTGCGCCGGCGTCTTCTTCCGGCCCCACCTGCGCCGCGAGCACTTCAACCCGCGGACGGACGAGGTCGCCATCGGCCGCGCCGCCGCGGAGCTCACGCCTCCCTCGGCGCCCCTCCTCGTCGAGGTCGTCGACTATGGCCACCTCGCGACGCTCGCCGCCCTGGCCCGTCCCGGGGGCGCGCACCCGGATCGCTCGATCGATCCGCGCGATCCCCCGGTCCGGTCGAGCTTCGACGACCCCGCGTCGCTCGCGCGCCGCGTCGCCGGCCTGGGCGCGGCCTACCTCATCGGGCGCGTCAGGCCGCCTGTGATCGCCTTCGCCGGCCCGCCGCTCGCGACGCGCGGCGCCTGGGGGCTCTGGCCCGCGCCCTCGGCGGCCGGCGCCTTGCGGGCCGCCCCGGAGGACGGTTCCCGGCGCCCGGCGCCTCCCGCCGGCCCTTCGCCGGAGGAGGCGCCGTGAGCCAGCCCGCGAGGCCGTTCTTCGCGCACGCGTCGGCGTGCATCGACGAGCCCTGCGACATCGGCGAGGGGACGAGGATATGGCACTTCTGCCATGTCTCCGCGGGCGCGCGGCTCGGCCGCGCCTGCGTCCTCGGCCAGAACGTCTTCGTCGCGGGCAGCGCCGTCATCGGGGATGGCGTCCGGATCCAGAACAACGTGTCTGTCTATGATGGCACCCTGGTCGAGGACGACGTGTTCCTCGGCCCCTCCGCCGTCCTCACCAACGTCATCAACCCGCGCGCGCAGATCGACCGTCGCGCCTTCCTCGACCGGACGCGCATCCGCCGCGGCGCCACCGTGGGCGCCAATGCCACCGTCGTCTGCGGCGTCACGATCGGTCGCCACGCGTTCATCGGCGCCGGCGCCGTGGTCACCCGCGATGTCCCCGACTATGCGCTCGTCACCGGCGTGCCGGCCCGGCGCGCCGGCTGGATGAGCCGCCATGGTCACAAGCTCGTCGCCTCGCGCGACGGCCTGATGCGCTGCCCCGAGAGCGGCTATCGCTACGAGCGACGCGGTGACGTCGTCCGTTGCCTCGATCTCGACGAGGACGCGCCGCTCCCGGCGCCCCGCGCCGCGGCCGGCCGCCATTACCGCGATCTCCCCGCAGCGGAGGACCTCGAAGGTTGACGCCGCCTGTCCCCTTCTTCGACCGTGCTCGCGGTGATCTCGCCATGCAGGACGAGCTCACCGCCGTGTTCCAGTCGGTCGTCCAGAGCGGCCGCTACATCCTCGGTCCAGAGGTCGATGCCTTCGAGTCGGAGTGCGCCGCATACCTCGGCGTCCGGCACGCGATCGGCGTCTCGTCCGGCACGGACGCGCTGCTCGCCGCGCTGATGGCGCTCGGCATCGGCGCCGGCGACGAGGTGGTGTGCCCCGCGTACACGTTCTTCGCGACCGCGGGCGCCGTCCATCGCACCGGCGCGCGGCCGGTCTTCGCGGACGTGCTCCCCGGCTCCTTCAACCTGGATCCCGCCTCCCTGGCGCGCGCCCTGACCGCGCGCACCCGGGCGGTCATCGCCGTCCACCTCTTCGGTGGCTGCGCTCCCATGGACGAGCTCCTCGCTCTCGCGGGGGGCCGCGGCGTGCCGGTCATCGAGGACGCGGCCCAGGCCTTCGGCGCCGAGCGCGCGGGCCGCCGCGCGGGCGCGATCGGGCTCATGGGGTGCTTCTCGTTCTTCCCGACCAAGAACCTCGGCGGCTTCGGCGACGGCGGGCTCGTGACCACCGACGACGACGAGCTCGCCGCTCGCGTCCGGTCGCTGCGGGTGCACGGCGCTCGCAGGAAGCACCGCCACACGCTGGTCGGCGGCAACTTCCGGATCGACGCCCTCCAGGCGGCGCTCCTCCGGCGCAAGCTCCCGCGTCTCGGCGCGCTCCTCGGCAGGCGGCGCGAGCACGCCGCGCAGTATGCCGCGCTGCTCGGCGGGGCGGGCTTGCCCCTGTCGTTGCCTGACACCGGCGCCGCCGGGCACAGCGTCAATCAGTACGTCATTCGTCTCGACGACGCGTCGCTGCGCGACCCATTGCGGAGCTCCCTGGCCGAGCGGGGTATCGGCACCGAGGTCTACTATCCAGCGCCGCTCCACCTCCAGCCCTGCTTTGCGTCGCTCGGCCCGCCGGCCGGCGCTCTCCCCGTCGCGGAGTCTGCCGCGCGCGAGACGCTCGCGCTGCCCATCTTCCCTGAGCTCACGAGCGAGGAGGTCGCCCGCGTCGTGCGCGCCATCACTGCTTTCTTCGTCTGACCGGCGTCGCGGCGGTGCTCCGTCGGTGGCAGCTGCCTCCTCCGATACTCCCGCTGCGAGCGCGAGGGGTGTTTGCGCGTTGCGCGCGAGCGGCCCGTTTGGCGTTCCCCGAGCGAGCGAGCTGGGCTAGCCTCCTGCGCATGGCATCGATCGTCCAACCGTCGCTCGAACGGATCGTCCAGGCGCAGTTGGCGGCATGGCCGGAGCACGAGGATTTCCTGCGGAAGCGCTTTGCTGCGACCGAGCTCGGCTTTGCGGAGCGCGTCGCGTCGCTCGCGCTGCGGCTCGCCGGCGACGACCTCCCGCGCATCTGCGCGGACTACAGGTGGATGTGCGAACGCATCCTCGAGGAGGAGCTCTACTTCCGGCGCACCGGCCGGTACCGCCTCTCGACGCTCGCCGAGGCCCGGCGTGAGGTCTACGACGACCACACTTACATGACGCAGTACATGCACGGAGTGCTCCTCTCCCACATCTTCTGGGCGAACCACACGGCGGTCATGGAGTACTACGTCGACACCTTCCTCGCGTCGAACCCACCGGGGTACCGCCACCTCGAGATCGGCCCCGGCCACGGCCTCTTGCTCTACTTTGCCGCCGAGGATGCGCGCTCGGGCGCGGTCACCGCGTGGGACCTCAGCGCGGCGAGCTTGGACGCGACCGGGCACGCCATGCAGGCGCTCGGGGTGCGGCGCGCGCCGCGCCTCGTGCGGCGCGATTTCGCCGATGCCGTGGACGACGGCGAGCGCTTCGACAGCATCGTGATCAGCGAGGTCTGCGAGCACCTCGAGGATCCGCGAGCCGCGCTCCAGAGCCTGCGGCGCTCCCTCGCGCCGGGCGGACGCCTCTTCGTCAACGTGCCGGTCAACAGCCCCGCGCCCGATCACCTGTACCTGCTCCGGACGCCGGAGGAAGCGGTCGATCTGGTCGCGAGCAGCGGCTACGCCATCGCTGAGACGCGCTTCTTCCCCATCACCGGCCACTCGCTCGAGCGCGCGCGCAAGACCGATAGCACGATTTCGTGCGTCGTCGTCGCTGGCCATCCGGCGTAACCGCGTCTCGACGACCCGGCCTGCCCGCGGCGCTCCTCCGCTGAGCGCGCTCGGCCGCTGAATGGATCGGGACCCCGACGCATCCAACGTGATCCGGGGCAGCAGCCGCTCGGCTGTGCGTCCCGGATAGCCCGGCAGGAGCGCTTGTTCCACCCCTGAGGCGCGTGTAGTTTTGCGCCGCCCCGGGGGCGTACGGCGTTCAACACCCCAGGGAACCGTGTCCCATGTCGACGTTCGCGGAGTTGAACCTGGATTTCGCGCGTCCTGAGCCATTCGGAAATACTGGCAAACTGACGCCGCAAAACGGAACGCCTTGAAGAAAAGGCTCGGCGTGCGCAGCCGTTGCGTTTGCTATGACCCAAGGCCAGCGCACGCCGAGCACCTCGAAGGTGCGACGGCGCATCCGCCGAAGCAAGCCCAAACCGACCCCGCCTCGACGCGCCCGCGTCCGCCGTCCCGATCCGCGTGCGGTGCACCTCCGCGCGACGGAGACGACGCTCACCGGCGTGGCGGGACTGGTCGGCTTCGGTGTCTTCCTCCGTGAGCTCGATGTCGACGCCGAGCTCCGGCGCACGTTCGGTCGACTCAAGCCGGACAGCCGTGTTGTCTTCCCCATGGCCGCCCAGGTGCGGCTGCTCATCGACGCCGCCGTGGCCGGGGAGGCGCGGGTCTTCGGCCTGGAGGCGCTGGCGAACGACCCGCTCTTCGTGCACCTGGCCGGCGGCGTCGTGCCCAGCATCGACACCGTCTACCGTGATCTCTGCCGCTTCGACGACAAGGCGCTCGCCGCGCTCGATTCGATGCTCGCCGAGCACGGGCTCGCTCCGCTCGCCAAAGCGCCGCCCGACATCGTCCATCTGGACGTAGACACCACCGTCGAGCCGCTGTTCGGCTCGCAGGAAGGAGCCCGACCGGGACCCAATCCTCGCTACCACGGCAGGCCCAGCTATCACCCGCTGCTTGTCCGCGTCGCCGAAACCAACACCGTCATCGGCGCCCAGCTCCGGCCGGGAGACACAAACTTCGGCAACGATGACGTGCCCTACGTCGAGCGCTGCCTCGATCGCGTCCGTGCGGCGGCGCCCGAGGCCGCCGTCTACGTGCGCATTGACGCCGCCGGCGACTGTACCCAGCTGCTGCGGGCCGTTGCCGACAAGGGGGCCTTCTTCCTGACCAAGCCCAGGCTGACGCGCGAGCTCGCGGGTGCAATCTCCCTGGTCACCCGCTGGAAAACCGTGGACTGGGACGCGGACGGACGGCCTCGCCGCCAGGTCGCGGAGGTCCCGTTTCGACGCGGCCAATGGGCAGACCTCGAGGCTCGCGTCATCGCCGTCCGGACGCTCGACCGGACCTACGCCAGGCACATCTATCTCTGGGACGATCTCGACTACACCGTGCAGGTCTACGTCACCAACGAGATGGTCGAAGCGCCGGAGGACGTCGCCGCACGCTACGACCCTCGGGCGGGCATCGAGGTGCTGATCCGTGACCTCAAGCACGGCTGGGGCTGTGGTCAAGTTCCAAGCCATACCTTCGCCGCGAACCACGCGATGCTCCTTCTGAAGCTGCTCGCTCACAACCTGATGCGCCGTTACGTGCTCCGGCGATTCCCCGAGCTGTCGCGCTGGACCGCGCCGTGGCTCCGCCGCGAGCTCATCCTCGTTCCCGGACGCCTGCTACGAGGCCCAGGACGCGAGCGCATCCTCCGCGTCCCGGAGCTGTGGTTGCTCGGACGCTCGCTCAACTGAGCAGCAGGCCAGCCTTGGGACGGGCATCGGGGGAAAGGGGGAGGTGTGCCCTCGCGTCGCAATGACGCAGCAGAAAACGCCTCCGAGCTGCATTCGCGGGCTCGGGCACCGTGAAATCGTTGAGCGCCCGCACATGGCAGCGCCCACGCGCGAAAGTGAAGTTGAAACGAAACCTCAAAGAGGATTTCTCGCAGCTCAAGGTGGTCCGCCTCGCCGTGCTTGCGGACTCCGCGACCCAGCTGCTGGTCCAGGCGCTGCGTGGCTCGGGTTACGAGAGCGGTCTGAACATCGAGATCTACGAGGCCGACTACGATCAGATAGAGCGTCAGATCCTCGATACGTCCTCGGAGCTCCACCGCTTCAAGCCGCAGTTCGTGCTCGTGTTCTACGCCGCCGAGAAGCTGCTCACCAGGTTCCAGAAGCTCCCGCTGGACGCAAGAGCCGGCTTCGCGGAGGGCCACATCGACACCCTCGGGCAGCTCGCCGACGTCCTGGGCCAGCACCTCTCGGCGACCATGATCTGCACGAACTATCCCGAGATCGACGATGGGGTCTTCGGGAGCTTCGCCAACAAGGTCTCCTCGTCCTGGCTCTATCAGATCCGCAAGGCCAATTTCCAGCTGATGGATCTTGCCCAGTCGGTCCCCAATCTCCTCGTCAGCGATCTCAGCCTCCTTTGCAGCCAGCTCGGCCGCGACGCGATGACGGATCGCAGGATCGCGATCACCACGGACCTGCTCTTCAGCGTCGACTTCTTGCCGGTCGCCGCGCGGAGCGTGGTCGACATCGTCGCGGCGGCGTCGGGGCGCTTCAAGAAGTGCCTCGTGCTCGACCTGGACAACACGCTGTGGGGCGGCGTCATCGGAGATGACGGCGTCGAGGCGATCGAGATCGGCGGCCTCGGCGTGGGCGCCGCCTACTCGCAGCTCCAGCGGTGGGCCAAGGAGCTCAAGGACCGGGGGGTCCTGCTCGCGGTCAGCAGCAAGAACGATCCGCGCGTCGCGGCCGAGCCGTTCCAGGTGCACCCCGACATGGTGCTCCGCCTGGACGACTTCGCCGTCTTCTGCGCGAGCTGGGAGAACAAGGTCGACAACATTCGACATATCCAGTCCATCCTCGAGATCGGGTTCGACTCCATGGTCTTCGTCGACGACAACCCGGCCGAGCGGGAGATCGTCCGGAGGAACCTGCCCGACGTGTGCGTCCCCGAGCTGCCCGACGATCCGGCCCTGTACCTGCCCTATCTGCAGCGGCTGAACCTCTTCGAGACCACCTCGTCCACGGCGGAGGACGGGGCGCGCACGCGGCAGTATCAAGAGGAGGGCCGGCGGCGGGAGCTGAAGGCCACGTTCGCCACGGAAGAAGAGTTCCTGCGGAGCCTCGAGATGACCGCCGAGGTCGAGCCGCTCACCGCGTTCAACATCCCGCGGGTGGCCCAGCTCATCCAGCGCTCCAACCAGTTCAATCTCCGGACGATCCGGTACTCCGAGGACGAGGTGCGCCGCATCGCGCGGTCGCCGCAGCACCTGCCGTTCGCGGTGAGCCTCGCGGACAGGCTCGGCAGCTACGGGCTGGTGAGCGTCGTCTTCCTCGAGCGGGCAGGCGACGCGCTGTTCATCGACACGTGGCTCATGAGCTGCCGGGTCCTGAGGAGGGGGCTCGAGAGCTTCGTGCTCAACGCCCTCGTCGACCGGGCTCGGCGCGAGGGCTACGCGACGATCGTCGGGGAGTATCTCCCCACCAGGAAGAACGAGCTCGTGAAGGACCATTACAAGAGTCTGGGCCTCTACCCGCGCGACGGGCGGTGGCACCTCGACGTCCGCGGCCACGAACAACGCACAACCTTCATCCGTTCAAAGGTCTTGCCCCATGGCGAATGAAATCCTGAGCCAGATCGACGACATCATCAGGAAGGTGCTCGATCACGATGACATCGTGATTCAGGAGACCACCACGGCGAAGGAGGTGCCCGACTGGGATTCCCTCTCTCACGTTCAGATCGTGGCTGCCATCGAGAAGCACTTCAAGATCACCTTCACCTCGAGGGAGATCCATTCTTTCAAGAACGTCGGGGAGATGTGCGCCGCGGTCGCCGCGAAGCGCGCGAAGTAACGCTCGTCGGGCGCGCCCGCGTGAACGCCCGCCTCTCGCGCCGGTGCGGCGCCCGCCTGACGGCGGAGGTCGTCGCGGCAGCGGCCTCCCTCGGCGGCGCGGAGCACGCTCACGGTGCAGGTCGAACCTTGAACACCGCCACACATGTCGTTTAGCTCGCTTCAGTTCCTTCTCTTCTTCCCTGTCGTCGCGGCGATCTATTATCTCCTTCCGCACCGGCTGCGCTGGGTTCATCTCCTCATCGCCAGCTGCGTCTTTTACACGGCCTTCATCCCGGCCTACCTCGTCCTCGTCCTCGCGATGGCGGCCGTCGACTACTCGGTCGCGCGCGCGATGGCGAGGGCGGACGACGCCCGCCGGAAGCTCTACCTCGCCCTGAGCCTCACGATGAACCTCGGGACGCTGGGGTTCTTCAAGTACTACAATTTCGCCGTCGAGAACGTGAACGCAGCCCTGTCGCTCGCGCACGTGGGCGGGTCGGCTCCGGCGCTGGACATCCTCCTGCCGCTCGGCCTCTCGTTCCACACGTTCCAGGCGATGAGCTACACCATCGACGTCTACCGCGGCGATCAGGAGCCTGAGAGGCGCTTCGGCATCTATGCCCTCTACATGCTCTTCTTCCCGCGCCTCTCCGCCGGGCCCATCGAGCGCGCGCAGCACCTGCTTCCGCAGCTCCGCGCCGAGCACCCCTTCGACTACGGGAGGGTCACCGACGGGCTCAGGCAGATGGCCTGGGGCTTCTTCAAGAAGACGGTCGTCGCGGATCGCCTCGCCCTCGGCGTGGACACCATCTACCGCGAGCCTCGCCAGTACGGCGGCGTCGAGCTGACCCTGGCCTCCGTCTTCTTCGCGCTCCAGCTCTACGCTGATTTCTCCGGATACTCGGACATCGCCGTCGGCGCGGCCAAGGTGTTCGGCATCGACGTGACGAACAACTTCAGGCGTCCCTACTTTGCCGCGAGCCTGTCCGAGTTCTGGCGGCGCTGGCACATCTCTCTCTACAGCTGGTTCAATGATTACGTCTTCTCCCCGCTCGCGATCGCGATGCGCCATCGGGGCCAGCTCGGCGTGGTCCTCGCCGTCATCCTGACGTTCACCTTGAGCGGGCTATGGCACGGCGCCGCGTGGGGGTTCCTCGCGTGGGGGTTGCTCCAAGGGCTCGCCATGGCCTTCGAGACGCTCACGCGCAAGAAGCGCGCGAAGCTCATCAAGCTGCCCTCGCGCCTCGCGAGCGCGCTCGGCGTCGCGCTGACCTTCTCGTTCGTGTGCTTCACGTTGATCTTCGTCCGCGCGAGCACCCTGAGCGACGCCGTCTACATCGTCACGCACCTCGGCTCGGGGCTCGGGGACTTCGCCGGGAACGCCCTTCGCCCCGGGCACCTCGCGCTGACCGTGGGCTCGCTGGGCTACTACAAGGCAGATTTCGTCATCGTGATGCTCGCCACGCTCGCCATGCTGGTCGTCGAGCTCGTCCATGAGCGATTCGATCTGCGAGCGTTCTTCGCGGCGAAGCCCGCCGCCCTTCGCTGGACGGCCTACTACGCCCTCGGCGCGTCCATCCTCCTGTACGGCGCGCACAATGCGACTCAGACCTTCATCTACGTGCAATTCTAGCGATGAAGCGACTCATCCTGAAGGCTTCGCTCCTCCTGCTGCCGTTCGCGCTCTACGCCCTCTGCATCGTGGTCATCGACCCCTTCGAGCGGTTCGGCGTGGCCCGCTTCATGCCTGTCCACGACAAGAGCAAGGTCGCGATCGCGATCAACAACCCCTTGTGGAAGGTCATCGAGTTCAACCGGGCGCCGCTCCCGAACATCACCCTCGGCGCGTCCAAGATGAACCTATTGACCCCGGACCTCCTGAAGCAGGCCTCCGCCGTCGACTACCACAACCTCAGCCTGGGAGGCGGGTCGGCGATCGAGTTCATCAACCTGTTCTGGTTCGCGGCGAGCAGGGCGGAGCTCGAGCGGGTCGTCTTCGGGATCGGGATCGAGAACTTCAACGAATACATCGATCGTGACAGGGTGAAGGGCGCCGAGGCCACGGCGAGCAACCCGCTCCTCTATGTGATCAACCGTGATGTGGCATCGGCGGCGAAGCACCTCGTGCTCATGAAATACCTCGGCGCAGCGCCCCCCTCGACCGCTCCGCCGATGAGCAAGGACGAGTTCTGGAAGGTCCAGCTCGGCGAAGCGACCACCCGGATCTTCGCGAAGTACCGCTTCAACGAGGGCGCCTACGGCAAGCTCGCGGAGATCTCCGCGTACTGCCGGGAGCGGGGGATCGAGCTGACGTTCGTGATCCTGCCCAGCCACGCCGACGTGCACGAGCGGCTTCGGCAGATGGGCGTCGAGGAGGAGTGGAAGAGCCTGCCTCTGCGGTTCGGCCAGCTCGGCAGGACCCACGACTTCGACGTCGACGACGAGCTCACGGCGAGCAGGGACAACTTCACCGACCCGTTCCACTTCGCTCCCGACGCCGCGCGTCGCCTCGCCGGCGCGATCGGGTCCGACCGCGCCGGTGGCGCCCGCTGAGTGACGGCGGCGCGGGCCTGCCGGGGCTCCCCTTGGGGCGGAGCTCCCACGGCGCCGAGCCGCGCGACCCTGCCTGTGCTAGACGTGCGCGCCATGAGCGTCGAGGTCGGCATCGTCGGACTGCCCAACGTGGGCAAGAGCACCCTGTTCAACGCCCTGACGGCCGCGAAGGCCGAGGCGCAGAACTACCCGTTCTGCACGATCGAGCCCAACGTCGGCGCCGTGCCTGTCCCTGACGACCGGCTCACGACGCTCGCGAAGTACATCAAGAGCGAGAAGATCATCCCCGCCATGGTGCAGGTGGTCGACATCGCCGGCCTCGTGCGCGGCGCGAGCACGGGCGAGGGGCTCGGGAACAAATTCCTGAGTCATATCCGCGAGGTAGACGCGATCCTCCACGTGGTCCGCTGCTTCACGGTCGCGGACGTCGTGCACGTCGACGGCGGCGTCGATCCGCTCCGCGACATCGACACGATCGAGACGGAGCTCATGCTGGCCGACCTCGGCTCGCTCGAGGGGATGCTGGAGCGCACGCGGAAGCAGGCGAAGGGCGACAAGGAGCTCCTCCCGAAGATCGCGCTCATGGAGCGGTGTCTCGAGGCGCTCCAGGCGGGCAAGCCGGTCCGCGGGCTCTCCTTCGACGACGAGCAGCGGAAGGTCGTGAAGACGTTCGGCATGATCACCGCGAAGAAGGTCCTCTACGTGGCGAACGTCGACGAGTCCGACGTCTCCGGCGCGGGCCCGCTCGCGGCGAAGGTGCGCGAGCGCGCTGCCTCCGAGGGCAGCGGCGTCGTGCCGGTCTGCAGCAAGCTCGAGGCGGAGCTGAACGAGCTCGCGCCCGATGAGCGCGCCGAGATGCTCGAGAGCCTCGGCATGAAGGAGCCGGCGCTCTCGACGCTCGCGCGCGAGGCCTACCGGCTCCTCGGCCTCCAGAGCTACTACACGGCCGGTCCCAAGGAGATCCGCGCCTGGACCATCCCGGTCGGGTGCACCGCGCCGCAGGCCGCAGGGGTCATCCACAGCGATTTCGAGAAGGGCTTCATCCGGGCGGAGGTCTACAACGTGGGGGACCTCGTCGAGCACCGGACCGAGGCCGCCATCCGCGCCGCCGGCAAGCTGCGCGTCGAGGGCAAGACGTACGTCTTCCAGGACGGCGACGTCGCGCACTTTCTCTTCAACGTCTGAAACGTCGGACTGTCCATTCTCGAGCGCGCCCGCTCGCCGCCGCCGGCCCTCCCGAGCGCGCTCGCCGCGCCCCTGCATGGCGCTGCCCCCTGGTCCGCGCCGCGCCCCTGCTTCGGGGGGGCGGCGCGGCACCGCCGTTGCTCCTCCGCTGTGCGCGCAGGCGCGGTGTGCCGGCCGCGACCGCCGGCGTTCCGTCGCGACCTTGCGCCTCGTGGACGGAGGCGGGACGGTGCCCAGGGCGACGAGCGGCGGCGCGTGGTGTGTGCTGGTTCTCCTCACCTCGTCGGGGAGCGCCGCGGCGGGCTGCGTTGCCGCCGCGGCCGACGTCCCGCCCGAGGAGGTGGGCGCCCCGGACCCGGGCGGCGACGCGGCGCCGGCGCCCCGTCCGCCCGCGCCGTGCGCGCTGCCGCGCGGGTTCCTGGTGGGCGCGCCGCCCCGCTTCCCCGCGACGCCCGCGCCGCCCCTCGGCCACAGGCCCTCGGCGGCTCCAGGCGGCGATGCCTTCGGTCGCTTCCTGCGGTCCACCGTCGTGTTCTGCGGGCCTGACGAGCGGCCGTACTTCCTCCGTTACCGCTTCTATCTCACCGGCCCGCTCTCGGGCCGCTGGCTGCGTCCGCCGCTGCTCCAGCCGCTCTGAGCGCGCCGCCCTGCCGCGCGGCCGGCCCCATCGCCGCGCGTCGGCCCATGGCGGCAGCGCGGCGTCCGGTTTTTTGACCCCCTGGATCCGCTCGGCTACCTCCTTCGCCCTCACGGGACGAAAGGACGATCATTTGGGCGCACTCAAAGGATCCATCTCATTCTCGAAGTTCTATGTCCGTGGCGAGCTCCCCGACGGGTTCCGCGACAGGTTCGCCGAGCGCATCCAGCTCCGCGCGTTCCGGCCGCTCACGGTCGAGGAGGACGCAGAGCAGCGCGCCGGGTGGTGCTCCATCGAGAACCCGCTCGATTGCGAGCTCGATCACGGCAAGATCTTCTTCAACTCGTACCTCAACCTCGGCCTCAGGACCGATCGGTGGCAGGTGCCCGCGGCGCTCTTCAAGGCGCACTTCGCCGAGGCGGAGCGGGAGCACCTCGCCAAGCGCGGGCGCGAGAAGCTCGGGCGGCGCGAGAAGGAGGAGCTCCGGGCGGTCGTGTCGAGGAAGCTCCGCGCGCAGCTCATGCCGGTGATGAAGGTCGTGGACCTCTCCTGGAACCTGGAGGCCGGCGTCGTGCGGTTCTGGAACCAGTCGCCGCGCGCGCACGAGGGGCTGGCGGAGCTCTTCGAGGACACCTTCGAGCTCGATCTCGTGCCCGAGAGCCCCTACACGGCCGCCCGCGAGCTCGGCTTGACGAGCGAGCAGCTGGCCGCGTTCGAGGTGCTCAAACCCACCGTCTTCCACGCCGAATCGCCCCTTGGAGGTGCCCGGTGAGCCTCGCCGAGCTGATCGAGCAGCGCCGATTCGTCGGCCGGGAGTTCCTTGTCTGGCTCTGGTTCGAGAGCGAGCTCTTCGAGGGCCGCTTCTCCCTGGACGCCCTCGGCGTCTGCGAGCTCTGGCTCGAGGGGCAGATCACGCTCGTCCAGGAGAAGGAGCAGAGCCGGCTCAAGGGCGCGGCGCCGAGCAGCGCCCCCGAGGCCCACGAGGCGCTGCGCCAGGGCAAGCTCCCCTCGCAGGCGCGCGTCCGCGTCACCCGCGGAGAGCTCGAGTACGCCTTCCTCTTCAACGCCGACGCGTTCGCGCTGGCGGGCGTCAAGATCCCGAGCGTCGTCAAGGACGCCGTGGACGAGCAGTTCTACGAGCGCATGTACCTCATCGAGGAGCTCGAGACGCTCTTCACCGCGCTCTACGGCGAGTTCCTCGCCCTGCGGCTCAGCGCTGCGTGGGAGACCGGCGTGGCGCCGTTCGTCCGCGCCTGGGTCCGGGGCGAGCCGGTCGACGTGGCCGCCTATCAGAAGCTCCGGAGCAAGCTCGCGCCTGTCCGCGGCGCGGCGAGGTCGAGGACGACCCCGCCGCCCGCGCAGACGCCCGAGCGCGTGGTCGCCTGAGCCCGCCCTCGGCCGAGCGCCGGCCGCGCGGCCGGCGCCCTCGCGCCGCTACTTCCCCTTCACCTTGCCGTGGATCTGCTTCGCCTGCGCGAGGTGCTCGCGCAGCTGCGGCAGCGTCGCGGCGGCGAAGGCCTTCAGCTCGGCGTCCTTCGCCTCCTTCGAGGCTTTCTCGAATTTCTCGACGTCGTGCTCGTGGTCGTCGACCATCGCGCTCATGTAGGCCCGGTCGAACTCGGTTCCCGTCTTCTTCGACAGCTTGTCGACGTTCTCGCGGTGCTCCTGATCGAGCGCTTGCGGCACGAGGACGCCCTTCTGCTGCGCGAGCTGCGCGAGCCGCTTGTTCGCCGCCGAGTGGTCGTCGATCATCCGCTGCCCGAAGCGCTTCACCTCCGGGCTCGCGGCGCGCTGCTGCGCGAGCTGCCCGAGCCGCACCTCGAGGAGCCCCCCCTGGCCGGCCTTCTCGATGAACTCCCGATCAGACTTGCTGAGCTTGGTGTCGCCGCCCTGGGCCTGCTGCCCTGTCGAGCCCTGCCCCTGCGCGGCCGTCGAGGCCGGCAAGATCGCCGCCCCCAGCATGATGGTGAATAGAACAGGCTTGAGCATCTCAGTCCCCTCCTTGTCCTTGTCCGGCTCTCGCCGGGCGGCCATGCCGAGCGCTCCATGGGACCGGCACGGCCGGACTCCACTGCTCGGCGCCTCCGGGTCGAGCCACCCGTCGTTTGTCGTGAGACCTCATCGCTCTGGCAAGGGGCAGAGAGCATGGGGCGGCCCGCCTGCGGCGGCGCGGCGGGGGGGCGAGCGCGTGGCGGCCGCGAGCGCCGAGCGAGCGTTTCATCGAACGAGCGCTGAAGGAGCCGGCGCAAACGAAGCGGACGGCGATGACGCGCCGGGGCAACGCACGCGCCGAGGCGGGGGATTCGAGTTGACAGATCCTTCCTGCTGGGCCTTGTATCGAGGCGGATGGACTCCGGATCGACGCGCGCGTGCCGCTCGGACAGGGCCGGTTTGGTCCTCGTCGGCGGCTATCCTCCGCCTTATGGAGGCGTGAGCGTGCACGTGCAGCGCGCAGCCCATCTGGCGCAGGGCCGGTTCGACGTGGACGTCATCGACGTCCATGCGTCTCCGTCGCTGCCCATCGCGCCGACGTCCTTCTCCGTCCACCGGTGCGGCGCCGGGAGGGCCCCGACGCGCCTGCTTCGCGCGATGGCGCACCTCAGGCGCCGGGGGCGCGACCTCGTCCATTTCCACGTCTCGGCCCTCACGAACTTCACGACAGCGGCGATCCCCCTTTTTGCGTCGCTGCCGCCGGGTAGCTCGAAGCTCATCACGATGCACGGCGGGAGAATGATCTCGAATTACGAGCGCAGCGGCGGGCTCGCGAAGCGCCTCGCGGCGACCGTCCTCCGGCAGTTCGACCACTGCATCGCCGTCAATCACGATCAGGTCCGGTTCCTGGAGCAGCTCGGCGTGGCTCCCGGCCGGATCTCGTGTCTCCCCGCCTTCTTGCCGCCGACGCCGGTGCGCGACGCGACCCTCGATGCCCGGGTCGAGCCGCTGCGGAGGGCGACAGGCGACCTCCTCCTCGTGTCCGGATTCGCTTTGCGGCTCTATGGCTTCGACGTCGCGATCGAGGCCCTCAAGCTCCTCCACCGCGAGACGGGAGCGAAGCCCGGCCTCATCGTCGTATTTTATTCGCAATACGACAGCACGTACGTCGCCGAGGTCGAGCGAGGGCTCGCCGAGTATGGCAGCGAGCACAGCCTCGTCTTCCGAGATCTCGATCCAGGCAGCTTCTCCTACCTGCTCAGCCTGGCCGATATCTTCCTCCGGCCGACGACGACAGACGGCGATTCCGTCGCGCTCCGCGAAGCCGGCTACCTGGGCAAGCAGGTGATCGCCTCCGATTGCGTGGCGCGTCCCGAGGGCGCGTCCCTGTTCGAGACAGGGAGCGCGAGCTCGCTCCGGCGCGCCATAGAGCGCGCGCTGTCCGACCGGAGCCATGGCCGGCTGTCCCTCGGCTCGGACGACAACGCATCGAAGCTCATGGTGATCTACGAGCAGCTCCTGGGTCGCTGAGGGGCCCACGGCGGCGCTCGCGCCCGGGCGGGCAGCGCGGGAGGCGGCGCCGCGTTGCGGGGCAAAAGACCCCAAGAACTGGGCCCCGGCCGCTGGCTCTGTCTACCCTCGGCGCCTGTGGTCGGCGATTTCTTCAAACGCCTCACGAACGGCGTCGTGTTCCTCCTCGCCGCCCTGACCTTCTTCCTCGTCCCCGTCGGCAGGAAGACGGCCGCGCAGCACCTCGTCGCGATCGTCTCGACGCCGCCCGCCAGGGAGGCCGCCTCGGCCTTCGCCCACATCGCTCGGCGCATCACAACGGAGGCGCGCACCGAGCTCGACAAGCTCCGCAACCCCCCGCCCGCGCCGCGCGAGCCGAAGCCGCCGACGGCGAAGGTGAGACCGCCGTCCTAGCCCCGGCCCCGGTCGGCCCGCGCTGAGCGGGCGCGCGCAGGGCTCAGCCCTTGCGCGGATCCTTCGCGTTCGGGTGCTCGTTGTAGAACGCGTCGAGGCTCTCCCGGGAGATCTCCGCCTCGATCTCGCCGTCTCTCAGGATCGTCGCCTGACAGCCGAGGCGGCTGCTCGACCGCACGTCGAACGCCTTGTCGAGGATGTCCTCCTCGTCCTCCTCGGCCTCGCTGAGGAGCTCACGCCCCTTCGTGACGTACACGTGGCAGGTGGAGCACGCGCAGACGCCGCCGCACGCGTCGCCCTCGGGGGCGCCCACGGCCTTCGATGCCTGGAGGACGGTCGATCCCACCGCGACCTCGGTCTCCCATGCGCGACCGTGGGCCAGAAAGCGGACCTTGACCATCAGCTCCTCCTCGCTTCGATGCTCGTTGATGCCGCGCTCGCGCCGCCCGTCTCGGCCGGCCCGCGGCTCGCGTCGTCCCCTCGGTGCTCGGCCAGGTGCGCGTCCACGCCCCTCGCCGCCGCGACCTTTGCCTCGACGTCCTCGACCTGCTTGCCCGCGATCGCCTTGGCCACGGCGCGGTCCATCCGCCGCCCCGCCCACGCGCGCGTCGCCTCGTCGAGCGCGTCCGTCCGCGCCTGGATCAGCCCCGGCCTGTCCCCGCGGATCGCCGCGTCGAGGGCGCTCAGCGCCCCCTCGATCGCCTCGCGCTCGCCTGGCCCGAGCAGATCGGCGTCCGCGGCGAGCGCCTTGCGCGTCGCCATCGCCACGCGCTCGCCCTCGACCCGCGCCTCGACCAGCCGCCGCTTGAGCAGGTCCTCTTCCCCGTGGTCCAGCGCCGCGAGGAGCATGTTCTCCACCTCCTCGTCGGTCAGCCCGTAGCTCGGCTTCACCTCGACCTTCTGCTCGACCCCGGTCGTCAGCTCGCGCGCGGCCACGCCGAGCAGCCCGTCGGCGTCGACGCGGAACGTCACCTCGAGCCGCGCCATGCCCGCGGGCATCGGCGGGATCCCCTTCAGCACGAAGCGCGCGAGCGACCGGCAGTCGGCGGCGAGCTCCCGCTCGCCCTGCACGATGTGCAGATCGAACCCGGTCTGGTTGTCCGCGTAGGTCGTGAAGACCTGCCGCGCCCCCGCCGGGATCGTCGTGTTCCTCGGCAGGATCTTCTCGGCCACGCCGCCCATCGTCTCGATGCCGAGCGACAGCGGCAGCACGTCGAGCAGCAGCACCTCGTCCGCGCGCTCCATCGAGCCGGCCAGGATGTCGGCCTGGATGGCCGCGCCGAGCGCCACGACCTCCTCCGGATCGATGTCCTTGAGCGGCGCCTTGCCGAAGAGCTTCGCCAGGTAGTCGCGCACGTAGGGCACGCGCGTCGCGCCGCCCACGAGGATCACGCCGTCGACGTCCGCGGCCTGGACGCCCGCGTCGCGCAGCGCGCGGCGGCAGGCGACGCCCGTGCGCTCCAGGAGCGGCGCGATGAGCGCGTTCAGCTCGTCGCGGGTCACGGTGATCAGCTTCGACCCAGGCCGGCCTGGGCTCGCCTCGTCCGCCTGCACGGGCAGCTCGATCTCGACCCGCTCCGCGTCGGTCAGCGCGTGCTTGATGCTGCGGGCGGTGTCGAGCGCGAGCCGCACCACCTCGGGCGTGCGCCGCGTCGCGCCCATCTCCTGGAGCAGCCGCTCGGCGAGCGCCCGGTCCATGTCGTCGCCGCCGAGCGCGCTGTCGCCCCCGGTCGACTTCACCTGGAAGACCCCGTTGTCGAGCAGGAGGACGGTGATGTCGAACGTCCCGCCGCCGAGATCGTAGACGGCGAACAGGCCGTTTTGCTGCTTGTCGAGCCCGTACGCGAGCGCCGCGGCCGTCGGCTCGTTGAGCAGGCGCAGCACCTCCAGCCCGGCCAGCCGGCCGGCGTCCTTTGTCGCCTGCCGCTGGGCGTCGTCGAAGTAGGCCGGCACCGTGATCACGGCGCCGCCGACGGACCGGAGCTCGCGCTCGGCCGAGGTGCGGAGCTCCTTCAGGATCTCCGCCGACACCTCGACGGGCGTCACGACCCTGTCGCGCACCTTGAAGCGCACGCTCTTCGCGTCCTCGGGGCCCTTCGGCTCCACGAACTCGTACGGCCCGAGCCGCCGCGTCTCCGGGTCGTTCGCGTCGCGGCCCATGAAGCGCTTCACGCTGACGATCGTCTCGCGCGGGTGGCCCTGCGCCAGCCGTCGCGCGCTGTGGCCCACGATCGCGCTGCCGCGGTCGTCGTAGTGCACGACCGACGGCACGAGCCGCTCGCCGTTGCAGTCGTCGATGACCACCGGCCGGCCGTCGCGCACGCGGGCGACGATCGAGTTCGTCGTCCCGAGATCGATGCCGATCGGGCTGGGCCTTGCCTTGGGGTCGAAAATTTCGAGGAGGGTCATGTCTGATCCGCGATGTCTTCTTCGATTGCGCTCACTTCGTCGAGGAAGCGCCGGATGTAGCGGAGCTCGCTCAGCATGGCGAGCACGCCCTTCAGCTGCTCCGGGTCGTCCCCTGCGGCAGCGAAGGCCGCCTGGATCGCGGCGAGGGTCGCCTGCTCGCGCGCCCGCATCGCGCCGCCGAGGCGCGCGATGCGGGCGGGATCGCCCTGCTTCGCCGCCTCGGAGAGCTCCTCGCGCGACTCCATCATCTCCATCAGCAGGGCAGGGGAGGCCTTCTGCTCGCCCTCCTCGCCCCGCGCGATCCCGGCGCGCTGGAGCAGCGCATCGGCCCGGCGGATCGGATCCCTGAGGACGCGCAGCGCGTCGTTCGCCTCGATCGCGCGCCCCAGCGCGAGCCTTCGCTCGGCCGCGGGGGCGCCCGCGTAGCGATCGGGGTGGAGCGCGCGCGAGAGATCGCGGTGGCGCTGCTCCAGCGCGCGCAGGTCGAGGTCGAACCGAGGCTCGACGCCCAGGATATCGAAGGGATCGGTCATCACGTGCTCTGGGGAGGGGCGCCTCGGCGGCGAGGGCGGGGCGCCCCCTGCGGCGGCTCAGGCCACCGTGAACGAGTGCCCGCAGCCGCAGCGAGTCGCCTCTTGCGGGTTCTTGAACTTGAAGCCCTGGTACATGAGCGTCTTCTCCCAGTCGAGCACCGAGCCGCCCAGGTAGAGGATGCTCTTCTTGTCGCAGAAGACGCGCACCGTGGCCTTGTCCGGCTCGGCGAACTCCAGGACGAGATCGCCGGAGCGGGGCGGTTTGTCATCGAACTCGATGACGTAGGAGAACCCGGAGCAGCCGCCGCCGCGGATCCCGACCCGGATGGCGCCCTCGGGCGTGCCGCGCTTGGCGAGCTGGGCCCGGACCGCCTGGACCGCCGCGTCGCTCACCGCGAGCGTCCGCTTCGGCTTGGCCTCCGCCTCTGCCGCGGTCCCGTTGGTCTGCGCGGGCGCGGCGTGCGCCGTCGTGGCGGGCGCGGGGTAGGCCCCGGCGTCCGCCGGCGTGGTCGTGGTCGTCTCCTCGCTGCTCTGCATGGCGCTGCTCCCTCTGCGGTGCTCCGGGCCGCCTCCGCCCCGGAGCCGGTGCTGTTACTCCGCGCTCGCCGACGCGGTGCTCTTGGCGACGCTTGAGGGCGCCGCGCCGGTGAGCTCCCTCTTCGCCTGCTGCTTGGCCCGGAAGTCGGCGATCGCGCTCTTGATCGCGTCCTCGGCGAGGACCGAGCAATGGATCTTCACCGGCGGCAGGTGGAGCTCCTCGGCGATCATGCTGTTCTTGATCGTCTCCGCCTCGTCGATCGTCTTGCCCTTCAGCCACTCGGTCGCGAGCGACGACGACGCGATGGCCGAACCGCAGCCGAACGTCTTGAACTTCGCGTCCTCGATGACGCCGCCCTCGCCGACCTTGATCTGCAAGCGCATGACGTCGCCGCAGGCCGGAGCGCCGACGAGCCCGGTGCCGACGTGCTCGTCATTCTTGTCGAGCGTGCCGACGTTCAGGGGGTTCTCGTAGTGCTCGATGACCTTATCGCTGTATGCCATGGCTCTCTCCTCGACCGTTTCCTTTCGTCTCGAAACCTTGCTCTGCCGGGTCGGCGCTGTCCGCGCCGCGCCTCAGTGGGCCGCCCACTGCACGCTGTTGAGGTCGATCCCCTCTTTGTGCATCTCGTAGAGCGGCGACATGTCGCGCAGCTTGTTCACCTTGGCGATCACGAGGTCAGCGACGTAATCGACCTCCGCCTCGGTGGTGAAGCGCCCGAGCCCGAAGCGGATGGACGAGTGGGCGAGGTCGTCGCCGATGCCCATCGCGTGCAGGACATAGGAGGGCTCCAGGCTGGCGCTCGTGCACGCCGAGCCGCTGGAGACCGCCACGTCCTTGATTGCCATCATCATGGCCTCGCCCTCGACGAAGCTGAACGACACGTTGAGGTTGCCCGGCAGCCGCCGATCGGGCGAGCCGTTCAGCTGGATGGCGTCGAGCTCCTTCCAGAGCCGGGCCCGGAGCCGCTCGCGTAGCGACAGGATGCGCGCCGACTCCGCCTCGCCCTCCTCGATGAGGATCTCGGCGGCCCTGGCGAACCCGACGATGCCGGGCACGTTGAGCGTGCCGGACCGCATGCCGAACTCGTGGCCGCCGCCATCCATCTGCGACGTGATGCGGACGCGCGGCTTCGACCTGCGCACATACAGGCAGCCGATGCCCTTCGGCCCGTAGATCTTGTGGGCCGTCACCGACGCGAGGTCGACCCCCATCTGCTCGACGTTGAAGGGGATTTTACCGACCCCCTGCACCGCGTCGCTGTGGAAGAGGATGCTCTTCGCCCTCGTGATCTTGCCGATCTCGGCGATGGGCTGGACCGTGCCCACCTCGTTGTTGGCGAGCATGATCGAGACGAGGATCGTCTTGTCGGTGATCGCCCTGGCGACGTCGTCCGGATCGACCATCCCGTACTTGTCGACCTTGAGATAGGTGACCTCGTAGCCCTGCTTCTCGAGCCGCTTGCAGGTGTCGAGCACCGCCTTGTGCTCGATCACGCTCGTGATGATGTGGTTGCCCTTGTCCTTGTAGAACTCGGCGACCCCCTTGATGGCGATGTTGTCGCTCTCGGTCGCCCCGGAGGTGAAGACGATCTCCTTGGGGTTCGAGGCGCCGATGAACCTGGCGAGCGTCTCGCGAGCGTGGCCGACGGCCTCCTCGGCGGTCCAGCCGAAGACGTGGCTCCGGCTCGCGGCGTTGCCGAACTTGCTGTTGAAGTACGGCAGCATGGCGTCGAGGACACGCGGATCGACAGGCGTCGTCGCGTGGTAGTCCATGTAGATCGGAAGTTGGATGGCCATGATGTTCTCGCTCAGCGGTGATTCGAGCCCTGGCGGCAATGCCCATTGCCGCCGCGGATCCCGGCGACGAGCTCGGGCTCAGCCTTGCTCTTGTCGTGAAGATTGCAGTTCGTGCAGGCGGCGACGAGCTCTGCCGGGTCGCACGTCTCGCAGGTGTCGAGGTAGGCGAGGCTCGCGACGAGCTCGTGCTGGAGGTTCTCGAGGTGCGCGATCTGCTCCCGCACCTCTTCCAGCTTCTGCTGGTAAACGTCCCGGATCCGCGACATCGCGCCGGGGGCCGACGAGGACGCCTCCCAGGTCGAGACGATCTGCTGGATCTGGCTCAGCGACAGGCCGAGGTCGTGGAGCTTGCCGATCCACCGGACCCGGCTGAGGGCGGCGTGGTCGTAGAGCCGGTAGCGCCCCTTGGAGCGGGCGTGCGGCGTGAGCAGCCCCACCTCCTCGTAGTGGTGGATGGCCCGCACCGTCTTCCCGGTCGCCTTGGCGATATCGCCCACCTGGAGGAGGCGATCGTCCTCCTCGGCCTCAGCGCAACCCCCGAGCGCATCCGTTCTGGACGTACCTGACAGGATGGACCCGCCGGTGCTCTGCTCGTGCGCGACAGGAAGGTGGTGCCGTGTCGTCATAGGTGCGCTGCGCCAGGTTGAAACCCTGACCCTTACGTATGCGTGAGGGTTGCGGACCTTCTAGGGCGCTGGACGGAGGCTGTCAACCGGCTTGTACTGGCGCCGACGTAGCGGCGTGGCGCCGTGGTGGAGGGCGATGCGGGACGCCGGGCGCGACGGTGGGCCGGCGGGCGCTACAGCTCGACGCTCGTGTTGTCCTCACGCGCTCGCTCGATCGCGAAGGTCGCGCGCGTCGTCGCCTCGATGCTGTTCCAGGGGATCGGGCTCGGCGCTCCGGCGTTGCACGCCCGCACGAACGCCTCGATCTGCGCCGCGTGGCCCTTGTCGGCCTTCAGCGCGCGCGTCGTGCGGGTCTTGCCGCGCTCGGTCAGCGAGAGCGCGCGCCAGTCGTGGAGCTGCGCGACCTTGCCCTCGCAGAGCACCTCGTAGCTCTCCTTGGGAACGCTGGGATCTCCCATCGACGTGTAGATCAGCGTCCCCACGCTGCCGTCGCCGAAGGTCAGGGTGACGATGACGTTGTCGTCGCGGTGGTACGCCCCCTCGGCGCCGATGGCGTGCGCGCTCACCCGGACCGGCTCGGCGTTCGCCCAGTACGAGAAGAGGTCGACGAAGTGGCAGCCCTCGCCGACGATGCGCCCTCCGCTCTCGGCCGTGTCCGCGATCCAGCTCGTGCCGGGGACGCGGCCCGCGTTGATGCGCGCGACCATGACGAGCCCCGCGCGCCGCTGGGCGAACGCCTCCCGCACCGCGATGGCGAAGGGCGCGAAGCGGCGGTTGTACCCCACCTGCAGGCGGCCCTTCGCGCCCGCGACGGCCTGCGCGAGCTCGGCGAGCTGGTCCTCGCTGATCGCGGCGGGCTTCTCCAGGAACACGTCCCGGCCCGAGGCGAGCGCCCTCGCGGCCTGCGCCGCGTGGCCCGCGTGCCGCGTGGCGATCATCACGGCGTCGACGTCGGGCAGCGCCAGCGCGCCGTCGAGATCGGCCAGCACGTGGGCGGCGCCGAAGCGGTCCGCCGCGTGCCGCGCGGAGAGCCCGCGGCCCGATACGGTCGCCACGAGCTTCGCGCCGGCGGTCTTCGCGAGGGCTGGCAGCAGCACGCTCGACGCGAACGCGCCGGTGCCCACCATCGCTACCCCGAGCGTGGACCGGTCGCGCCGCGCGTGCGTCGCCGCCGTCGCCACCGTCGCGGGCTGCTCCGCGCGGCCGGCGGGGTAGGTCAGCAGCACGCCCAGGTGAGGCTCCCGCCGCTCGCCGGTCACCACCGCGTACGCGTCGAGCGCGTCCTCGAAGGCGAAGCGGTGCGTCACGAGGCTCTGCACGTCGAGCCGCTTTGTCTCGATCGCGCGCAGCACCGCCTCGAAGTTGCGGCGCTCGGTCCAGCGCACGTAGCCGATCGGGTAGTCGCGGCCGCGCTCCTCGTAGTCGGGGTCGTAGCGGCCGGGGCCGTAGCTGCGCGAGACGACGAGCTCGAGCTCCTTGTCGAAGTAGGTTTTGCGCGGCACGTCGATCGGCATCAGCCCGACCATCACGATGCGCGCGCGATCGCGCGCGAGCTCGCCCGCGGTGACGAGCGGCTCGTTCGTCGGCGACGAGGCGGTGATCACCACCGCGTCGGCGCCGCGCCCCTGGGTGAACGCGCGGACGACCTCGATCGGGTCCTCGCGCGAGGGCACCGCGCCGGCCACCGCGCCGCGCGCCTTGGCGCGCTCGACCTTGGCCGGATCGATGTCGATGCCGATGACGTCGCAGCCGTGCGCCGCGAGCAGCTGCACCGCGATCTGCCCGAGCAGCCCGAGGCCGATCACCGCCACGCTCGCGCCCAGCGTGGGCCGGGCGAGCCGCACGCCGTGCAGCGCGATCGCGCCCACGGTCACGAACGAGGCCTCCTCGTCCGTGACGCCGTCCGGCACCGGCACCACGAGGTTCAGCGGGACCGCGTTGACCTCGGCGTGGTTGGCGATGCCCGCGCCAGCGCACGCGACGCGGTCGCCGCGCGCGAAGCCCGCCGTCCCGGCGCCCACGGCCGCCACGCGGCCTGCGAGCGAGTAGCCGAGCGGGATGGGGTTGTCGAGCTTGGTGCGCACGGCGTCGAAGGCGGCCAGCACGCCCTCGCGCTTCGCCTTGTCGATGACCTTCGCGACGAGGTCCGGCCGCTCCTTGGCCTTCGCGATCAGGTTCTTGCGGGCCATGTCGACGATGGCGCGCTCCGTGCCGGCCGAGATCAGCGAGACCGTCGTGTCCACCAGGACGCCGCCCGCGGGCGCGCGGGGCGCCGCGGTGTCCACCACCGCGAGCTTCCCCGTCCGATAACTCTGAGATACCTGACGCATGCCGACTCTCCTCGAACCTACCTGTCCAGTGCCCATCGGCGCGCGCTGGCGCGATGGAGCTCGCTCCTATACACTGCCCCGGGGCGCGCTGCTGGCGTTGATCGGCGAGCCGCTGCGGCACGCGCGCTCCATGCCCCGCGGGGGCGCGGCGCGACGGCGCGGCGGGCCGGGACTCCGCCTCATGGGTCGAGCCATGATGTGTCATGCTCTGACGGGCTCTTCGCAACCGAAGAGGCACCCCGGGAAGAACCGTTTCTGGGGCGCGGCAAGGATGCCTATGGCGGGCTGGTGCTGCTGAGCTCGACACAGGCATCCTCCGGGCCAACGGCGCCGTGGAGGAGGGAGCGACTCGAACACGGCCGTCACGGGCAGCTCGTTGCTGCGCATCGCACCTGTGACGAACGGTGAGGCGCTTTGTACTCGAGCCACAGACCGCCGGAGACCGCCGGAGCTCGAGCGAACAGCACGTCTGAGTGCGAGTCGGCTGCCCACGAGCCGCGCGACAACACGGTAATCGGTGGGCACCAGGGCCGCATTTTTCCGCTCAACAGGCCACCGGGAACGCCCTTGAGCTTGAATAATTACAGTGTAAATGTAAAATGTGCGATCTCTCACCATGACGGAAGGTTAGCTTACTAGGGGTTTTACTGACTCGCGTCTCACACTTGTGTCCGTACCTTGCTCGCCGGTTGTCTCAGGCGCTTGCATGGGGTAGTAGGGGCACATCGACGAAGGCTTTTTCTGGCATTTTATGATGACGGGCTATGAATATCGCGCTCCGCGCTGCACCAAAGGGGGGCGGGACTCCCCAAGGGAAGGAGAGCGATGGTAAGTACGCTCACTGCGGTCATCCTTGCGCTGGTGCTCTCCTGGGCGACGACGCCGCTCGTGCGCCGTTTGGCGCTCACCGTGGGGGCGGTGGATGAGCCGACCGCGCGCCGCGTGCACACCCGATGCATCCCGCGCCTGGGCGGGCTCGCCATCGTGGCAGGCTTCATACTGCCTCTCTTCATTCTCGTGGCGCTGCAGACGCAGATCGCGCTTCAGTGGTTCACGCAGCACTCGCTGGTGGTCGGCCTGTTGGCTGGCGGGCTGACGATCGCGGCGGCGGGCGCCTGGGATGACATCAAGGGAATGCGCGCCCGGCACAAGCTGCTCGCGCAGATCCTCGCAGCCTCGCTCGCGTGGGCTTTCGGGCTCCGCCTCGAGTGTGTGACGCTGCCATACTTCGGCCACGTCTCCTTCTGGCCGCTGTCCTTCCTCGTGACAATCCCTTGGTTCGTCGCGATCATCAATGCCGTCAACCTGATCGACGGGCTCGACGGGCTCGCTGCGGGGGTGGGCTTCTTCGCGTGCGTCGCCAACTTCATCACCGCATACCTGGGCGGCTACCCGGGCAACCTTGTGATTTGCCTGCTCGCGGCGACGCTCGCCGGCGCGATCGTCGGATTCCTGTTCCACAACTTCCACCCGGCGACGATCTTCATGGGCGACACCGGGAGCATGTTCCTCGGGTTCATGCTCGCGGCGATCCCGCTCTTCGGCGTGGGCACGCACAAGGGCGGCACCGCGCTCGCGGTCCTCGTGCCGCTGCTCGCGTTGGGCCTGCCGATCTTCGACATGATCTCGGCGATGGTGCGGCGCTTCATCGCCCGCAGGCCGATCTTCTCGGCGGACCGGTCGCATATCCATCACAAGCTGCTCGACAAAGGCCACTCGCACCGCGGCGCCGTGCTGATCCTCTACGGGCTGAGCCTGCTCTTCACCGTAGTCGCGCTGGTGGCGTACGTCGGCCGCTCGCACGAGATCGGCTTCGCGCTGCTGGCCTGCAGCGCGGTGCTCTTCATGGTGGTGCGCGCGGCGGGCTCGTTCGCGCTCTTCGGGGCGCGCCCCGCCGCCGCCAAGCGCCCGCGCGAGATGGTCGTGGAGGCGCTGCGCCGCGCGGTGCCGCGGGCGCTGCTCGAGATCGAGACCGCGAGCGGCCCCGAGCGGCTGCGCGCGGTGCTCGAGCGCTTCGCGGCAGAGGCGCGGCTCTTGGCCATGGAAGTGAGCTCCAAGGGGGCGAACGGCAACGCGCGTGTGAAGCCCTGGACCTGGACGCGGGACACGGCGACGCCGCTGCAGCTCCGTGAGGCGGTCGTCGCGGTGTTCGTGATCGAGCTCGCCGGCGAGACCGTCGAGCTGCGGTTCCGCTGGGACAGCGAGGAGAGCGCGGTCAGCCCGCAGGCGGACATGCTGCTGCAGCTCGTGGCGGATTCGGCGGAGCGGCTGCTGCTGCGCCGGCCGTCCTCGCGCACGCTCGAGCCGCTTCCCCAGGGGCGCCTGTCGGTGGTTTGAGCCCTTCCTCCAGCGGCTGGCGGGCTCGCGCCGCCAGGCCAGATGGACGAACGACCTAGGAGAGAACGTGGAGATCATCCGTAAAGCCGTCGACTTCAATACAAAGACGAACGCGCTTTATTACAAATTGACGGATCGCGAGCATTACTGGAAGGCCTACCAGGGGCTCGTGGACGAGGCGGTCCTTCCCGCGAAGGACGTGATCCACCTCGGCTGCGGGCCGCTGTGGTTCGGCAAGGTGGCGACCGTGCCGCTCGACGGGAAGACCATCTACGCCGTCGATCCGGACGAGCAGGCGCTCGCGCGCAACCCGGCGCCAAAGCACGTTTGCGCGTTCGGCGAGTCGGTCCCGCTGCCGGACGGCTGCGCCGATGCGATCGCGGCGGACCACCTGCTCGAGCACCTCGAGAGGCCGGAGGCGGTGCTGCGCGAGGCGCACCGGCTCCTGCGTCCAGGCGGGCGATTCGTGTTCACGGCGCCCAATCTCCTGTCGTATTCGGGGCTCGCGACGCACCTGACGCCGCAGTGGTTCCACGATTTTTATGTGGGCATGCTGCGCGCGTCGAACGGCAGCAACAACCCCAAGCCGTACCAGACCTACTTCCGCATGAACACCGTGTGGGCCGTGCGCCGCATCGCGAAGGCGACAGGCTTCCGCGTGGACAAGCTCTATACGGGGGTCGATCACCCGAGCTATACGGTGTTCTTCCCCGGCTTCCACCAGGCAGCGCTGGCGCTGCACCTGCTGCTCGACAAGGTCGAGGCGCTCGCGCCGTTCCGCATCACGCTCACGGGCAGCCTCGTGCGCGAGTGAAGCGCGGCCCTCGCGCGGGGACGCGAGGTCGTCGCGGCGCCCGGCGCTCCCGGCGAGGAGCGGTCACCACCGGATGCGAAACCCGCCGCGCCAGCCACCCCGTACCTGGCCGCTCCCCGAGAAGACCACCGCCGCCCGCGGCTGCCGGAAGCAGGGGAACCAGACACCCGAGCTCCGGTCCGGCGTGAGCCCCCTGCCCTCGATCGCGATCGACTGGCTCCGCCAGGTGGCTTCGTCGAGCCTGAGCCGGGAGCACGCGCTCGTCCGGCCGCCGAGGATCTCGTCGTGGATCGCGAGCTCGCGCTCGGAGAGCTCGAGGACCCGTCGATGCACGGGGGCCCCGGGGAGGAACCGGTATCCGTTGTGCTCGGCCTCCACGGCGACATGCGCGCGGGCCTGCTCGATCCGGCGCACCTCGGCGCGCGCCCGGCGGCCGACGCGGAAGGCGCTCCACACCTCGCTCGAGTCGGCGCCGCCGAGCTCTATCGTGTTGTGCGCGCGCGTGGCCCGGGTCTCCCCCCGGTCGCGATCCGCCTTGTAGCTGGAGACGCCGTAGTCGACGACAGCGCGCTCGCCCCCGAGCCACAGCTCGAACGTGAGCGCGTCGGCGTGCACGTGGCCGGGCTGATACGAGGCCCCGTCCGCCCCCGCGTCGAACGCGAGCCAGGCCCGAGCGCCGGACCGCAGGATCACCCAGCCGGTCGCGGCGAGATGCTGGAGCGAGGCCCCGTCGTCCAGCGCTGCGCCGGGCGCTCGGGCCGGCTCGAACAGGCCGAGCTCCGCGCCGAGGCCGAGGACGCGATCGAGTTCGGGCGCGGCGTCGAGCGCGGCGTCGTTGAACAGGGGGTAGGTGCCGTCCGGAGCGCGGACAGCGGCGGCCCATGACAGCGCCCTCCGCGCCGTCGTCCGCCAGAGCTCGGGCACCTCGCGCCCCGACGCCTGCGTGAGCTCGATCGCCTCGAGCAGCCCGGCTATCAGCGCGAGGTGGTACGAGACGGAGAGCTCGAAGTGCCCACCGTCGTCCAGGAACTGCTCCGGAAGCTGCCAGGCGAGGAGCGCCGAGCCGAGCGTCCACCACGCCTCGGCCTCGAACCCGTGGGTGACCGCGCCGCCGCACACGAGCCCGATGGCATTCTCCAGCAGGTGGTTGGCGAGCAGGTGCAGCTCGAGGCCGAGCGCGACGGCCCGACAAGCGCGCGCCAGCTCGGCCGAGAGCCCAGGGCGCCCGAGGCGCGCGGCGACCGCAAGCCGGCGGGCGCGCACCGAGGCGGGGAAGGGATGCGACGCGATGGGGGCGTCCCACGTGCCCGGGGCCTGGAGCGTGGGGTCGGCCCCGAGCTCATAACCGTAGGCGCGCTCGTACGCATGCAGCAGCGACCCCTCGGGAATCGCGGCCAGGCGCGCGCCGCCGCGCGCTCTCTCGGCGTCCGCGAAGGCCGCGAAGCGCGCGCTCGGCGGGGCGAAGCCGGGGCGGAGGCGCGGAGGCCGCGCCGCGGTGGGCACCTTGCCGAGCGCGCGCTGACCGAGCGCGATCGGACGGGCGAGCACCTGAACGGGGTGGAGCTGCGCCACGGTGCGGGCGACCCGCGGGAGGTTCATGGCCTGCTTCTCCGCTGATCTCCGCGAGAGCCCGAGCGAAGGACCACGCGCTCCAGCACCTCGATGTAGTCGCGCGCGAGGGCGTCGCGATCGAACGAACGGATGACGTAGGACCGCCCCGCTTCGCCCATGCGCCTCCGCCTGTCGGCATCGGACGCGAGCTCGACGATGGCCCGGGTCATGGCCGGCACGTCCTCGGGCGGAGCAAAGATGCCGGCGCGCGCCTCCTCGACGATCGCCCGTGCCTCGCCGTCGACCGAGATCACGACCGGGCGCGCCATGGCGAGGATCTCGAAGATCTTGGAGGGGATCACGGTCCCGAAGAGCTCGGTCTTGCGCAGGGGAACGAGGCAGATATCGGCGGTGGCGTACACCTCGGTGATCGCGTCGCGCGGGAGCGCGCCGAGGAACGTCGCGTTGGTGAGCCCGAGCTCACGCGCGCGCGCTTCCAGGCTCGCCCGCTCCGCCCCTTCTCCGACGAACAGGAAGCGAATGTCGTCGCGCGCGAGCAGGCCTCTCGCCACCTCGAGCACCGCGGAGAGGCCGTGCGCCATCCCGTGCGTGCCGACGTACGCCACGACGAGGCGGTCCCCGAGGTCGAGCTTCGCCCGGAGCGGCGTGTCGCGCGGCGACGGCGTGAAACGACCGAGATCCACGCCGTTGCGGACGACCTCGATCTTGTCGGCGGGCACGCCTCGGGCGACGAGGCGCTCGCGGAAGCTCTGCGTGACGACGACGATCTCGTCGGCCGCCCGGTAGAGCTGCTCTTCGACGATGGTGAGCCCCTGCACGACCGGATGCCCTGCCGGGAGGGCGCCCACGGCCACGATGGACTCGGGCCAGAGGTCGCGCACCTCGAACACGAACGGCAGCCGGCGGAGCCTGGCGAGCCCGTAGCCGGCCACGGCCGTGAGAAAGTGGGGGCTCGTCGCGATGAGCACGTCGCTCGGGGGCAACGCGCGCTGCGCGAGCGTGAGGGCGGAAGCGGCGAACGAGCCGTACGCGAGCGAGCGACGCACCTTGCCCCGGTTGGGGGCGGCGTAGATCCACGTGCGGAGGACCCGCACTCCATGGAAGTCCTCCTCGATGCGGAGCCGACCTCGATACTCCGGCGGGACGACCCCGGTCGGGTGGTTCGGAAGGCCTGTGAGGACGGTGACTTCGTGCCCGGTGCGGCGCCAGGCTCGGGCGAGCTCCGATACGCGCGCCGCGGGGGCGCCCGGCTCGGGCGGGAAGTAAGGGGAGACGTAAAGGATGCGCATGGTCCGCGTGGCGCTTCAGGCCAGGTTCTCGTTGGGGGTTCGTTCGGCCGTTCTCTTGGTGGAGCCGTTCGCGTCCGCGGCCGCCGCGGCCTCGTCGCGAGGCGAGGCCGTCGGTCGGTCGCCGGACGGCAGCGCGGGGACCCTACTGGCTCGACGACGGCTGGCCGAGGCGTGCTTGGCGCAGGGGCCGCTCAGATCCATGGCGCACTGTACCCATTGCAGAGAGCTTGTGCCGCACGTGCTTGGCGACCGAGGCCATCAGGACCCCCACGAGCATCGCGGCCCCCAGCGTGAGCGTGATCTTGAGCAGGGAGCTGAGCTCGCCCCGGAACTGGTAGTACGCGAACGAGGCGAGGCACACGGCGGTCGCACGGCCGAACAGCGGCGTATCGCGCGCGGCTGCCATGAGGAGCGGCAGCATGAAGAAGACGGCGCTCATCACCGAGATCTGGAGGAACGTGCCGAGGAAGCCGAGGTTCAGGTATCCCTCGGTGGCGGCGCTCATGGCGAAGCCGCCGCCGTGGCGCGCAAAGTCAGGATCCATCCACATGACATAGCGCTCCGATAGCGCGAGCGGCCGTTCGTGCCAGATCGGCTTGGGCACCAGGATGAGGATGGCGTTGATCCAGCTCTCGCCCGGGTAAGCTACGAGGGGAGGCCTCTCGTTCACGATGTTGACGAGGTTATCGTAGACGCGCTGGAGCTCGCCGATCTCCAGCACGTTCTCTGTCTGATCGAGGCGCAGCACCGCTGACTCGATCTGCGCGTCGAGCCCGCTGCCCTGCTTGAACCGGGCGCCGTCCATCGCGATGCCGTAGAAGAGGACGCACACCATGCCGATGGCCAGCCACAGGCGCCGGATCTGGACACCGAAGGCATGCAACCCGAGCCCGACGGAGAGGATCGCAAAGATGAGAGGGCCTCGCCGTCCCGTCGCCGTGTTGAGCAGGAAGGTCATGAGGAGCAGCGTCCCGGCGACGTACACCGTCATCGGGACCCGCAGGCGGGCCTTGCGGAGCGACGCGATCCGGAGAAAAAAATAGACGGCCGCGATCTGGATCAGGTACCAGCCGGCGATCAACAGGCCCTTGCCATGCCCTTCCAGGTGGGTGGCCCCGTAGCTCAGCGAGAAGAACCTCCCCAGGCCGATCGAGGCGATCCACGCGAATACGAGCCCGATCCCGAGCGCTCCGGCCGCCATTGTCCCCCAGTCCTGGTCCAGGATCGCCTTCGGGTTGTGCATCGGCACCAGGCGCTCGAGGTTCGGCGCTTCGGGGGCCCGGCTCAGGGCGGTGCACACGAGCGCGCATCCGGCTGCGCCGACGTAGGCTACCTCCATGGCCGCCTCGTCACGGCTCGACAGATGGAGTCCGGTGGACATGAGCAGCCGCAGGACGGGCGTGTAAGCGACGCTGAGGAAGTACGTGGCCGGCACGTACGTCTCCGGATCCAGCGGATGGAAGCGGGGACCGCCGGCGCGGGCGAGCGACGGGGCGAGCATCAGGACCACGAGGCCGACGGTCCACCCGAGCCCGTCGCCGAGCGTCCCCTCGAGGATGGGGCCGAGCGTCGCCAGGGCGGCGACGAGCATCGTCGCCCAGAGCCGGACGCGGCGCGGCCTCGCCTCGGCGGGGGCTGCCTTGGCGGCGCGCCGAGCGCCGCGGGCGCGGGGGATGCCCCGTGCGCCGGGGAGCCTCAAGGAGGAGAGCAAGGGCCGGCGCTCCTCAATTGGGCAGAGGAGGCGGAGGCGGTCCCGCTGGGTCGGACGGCGCCGGCTCGGCAGGCGTCTGGTACGGCTCGTCGCTCTTGTAGCCGTAGTAGTGATAGACGCCGTACTCTTGCCGGTTCAGGTTCACGGCGTTCAGCACGACCCCCACCGTCTTGCCCCCGACGTCGTAGAGCGCCCGGATCCCATGGCGCGCGAAGTCGCGCGTCGTGACGGATGCTCGTACGACGAGCACGGTGCCGTCGACCAGCGTGGACAGCACGGTGCCGTCGGTCACCGCGAGCAGGGGAGGGCTGTCGATGAGCACGCGGTCGAAGCGGCCCTGGAGCTTGCGGAGCAGCGCCTTGAAGCGATCGCTGTGCAGGAGCTCCGCCGGGTTCGGCGGGATGGGGCCCGCGGGGATGACATAGAGATTCTCCACCTCCGTCCTGAGCGCGCTCTCGTCGTCGACCACCGAGTCGTCGAGCAGCGCGCTCGTGACGCCGATCTCCATGCCTTTGCCGAAGATGTGATGGAGGCGCGGCTTGCGGAGGTCGCAATCGATGAGGACGACCTTCTGTCCTGCCTGCGCCATGGCGACGGCGATGCAGCAGCACGCCGTCGTCTTTCCCTCCGCGGGCCCGGCGCTCGCGACGAGCAGCGTCTTGTAGGGGTGGTCGGGCGACATGAAGAGCAGGTTGGTCCGGATCGCGCGGGCCGCCTCCGCGATCCCGCTCTTCGGCTGATCATGGACGACGAGCTCGCGCCGGCCCGGCTGGGCAGCGCGCCTGCCGCGGCGGTTCGCCTTGCGGAGCTCAGCCTCCTTCTTGCCCCGTTTGTCGAACTCCGGCAGGAGGCCCAGGAGCGGTAGACCGAGCTCCCGCTCCACCTCATCCGGCGTCTTCAGCGTGCGATCGAGCAACGCCCGCCCCAGCGCCGCCCCGATCCCGAGGAGCAGCCCGGCGAAGATGCCGACCGCGATGTTGGTCCCGACGCGGGGACGCAGCGGGGTGAGCGCGAGGCTCGGCCTGTCGAGGACGCGGATGTTGTTCACCCGCATCATCCGCTGCAGATCGCTCTCCTTCGTGCGCTCGAGGACGAGCTGGTAGAGCTTCTCCGTGTTGTCCTTCGTCCTGCGGAGGCGGTCGTACTCGATCTTCAGAGAATTCAGCCCGAAGGCCTGCCTTCTCGAGTCCTCGAGCAGCGCCGCGAGGCCCGTCTCCTGGCGCTTCACGATGGCGAGATCACGGCTCACCGCGCCCTGAACATTCTTGACCTCGGCGATGAGCGCGTTCCTGTTGGCGGTGATGCGCTCGTTGGCGGCGCGGACGTCCGGGTGGTTATCGCCCTTGCCAGAGCCGATGAGCGCGTCGCGCTCGCGGACGCACTCCTCCTGGCGCGCGCGCAGCATCTGGAGGACCGGGCTCTGGATGAGCTCCGAGGCGGGGAGGTCGGTCGGGGTGTTCGGGTCGACCTTCGACAGCTCGTGGTTCCTCGCGGCGAACTCCTCCCGTCGCGTGCGCACGGACGTGAGGGCGTCGTTGATCTGCTTCATCTCCTCACGAAGCAGGTTGGTCTTGTCCTCGAAATCCACGTCGAGGATGTCATTGCTGAGCTTGTATTCGTGGAGCGAGGTCTCGCTCGCCTCCAGGTCGTTCTTCAGCTTGTCGAGCTGTATCCTCAGCCAGTCGACCGCCGAGTTCGTCGAGGCGAGCGCTTCATCGAGGTTCTGCTCGATGTAAACATCCATCAGCGTCGAGAGCACGCGCTGAGCCCGGTCGCGATCCGCATCGATGTAGCGCACGACCGCGAGGCGGCTGTCCTTCACCGGCTCGATCAAGAGCCGTTCGAGCAGGAGCTCCGCGGCCTCCTCGGCGGTCACGGTCTTCGGCGCGGGAGCCGCCGCCTCCTTCGGGAGGTTTTCCAGGAAGTAAGCGTCGCTCTGCAGGTTGAGCTGGGCGACGACCGCGAGCGCCACCCGCATCGACCGGATGACCTTGTACTGGGTCTCGTAGTACTCTCGGTTGTTCCAGTACGACCCAGCGCCCATGTCGACCACGGTGTCGACTCCGCGGCCGAGCGGCCTCGGAGGGTTCGGATCGAGCTGCACTGTCGTCGTCGACTGATAAATTTTCTTCTGCCCGAGCGTGTAGAACGTCACGCTGAGGGCGACGAAGAGCAGCGTCGAGAGCGCGGTGGCCCAGTGCTTGCTAACGATGCGCAAGGCCGCCACGAGATCGAACGAGCGCTCGGTGGAAGCGTCGTTTGGGGACAGGGATGCCGAGGGGGCTCTGAGTTCGTCGGCCATAAGTCGTGCGCTAGAGGCGCGTTTCCCAGGGTAGGGGTCCGCGCGGAGGGCTAAGGTGCGCCCCAAGACCCCAAAATTCAAGCCGGCGTTCCGAAATGGGAGCAGATGTAGTATAACATGCGCGGCTCGGGCTGTCTACGGCCCGAATGCCCGGGCGCGGGCGCGGCAGAGGTGCCAGCCGGGAGGACTTTTGCTCGCGGCTGCCGCCCCGCCGGGATGGACTACACTTCGGCCGCGTGCTCCGCTCGCTCGTTTGAGGACAAGCAGAATGACACGGTCATCGATCGTCACTCGTGCAGGCGTGATGGCAGCGTGCTCGGCGCTCCTTTTCGCCGGAAATGACGCGTTCGCAGACTGGCCTTCTGCCCGTCACGACCCGCAGCGCACGGGCGCCACGCCGTCCACGAGCAATATCGTCAAGCCAGCGCCCTACTGGCGCTCGTACCTGGGCGGAGCGCTCTCCTCCAGAAGCGTGTTCGCAGGCGACGTGAACCAGGATGGCGAGATCGACCTGCTCTTCGCCTCCGGAGGGCGCGTGACGCTCTCCGATCCGCAGGGCTTCACCCGCTGGAAGACCCCTTCGATGGGCTTCCGGACCCTGCAGGCCGTCGAGGATCTCGACGGAGACGGCCTGCTCGAGGTGATCGTCCTGACCGGCGCGGGGGCGGCCGTGCTCGATGGGGCGAGCGGGGTCGTCCTCTGGATGGAGGACGCTTCGGAGCTCGGCGTACTCGGCGCGGCGCGCCTCGCAGACTTCAACGACGACGGCCACCTCGATCTGTTCCTCGACGAGTGCGGCTGCTGCTCGGTGCGGACCGACAGCCCGGGCGTCATCTACAGCTTCGCGAGGGGGTTCAGCGCCGTGGAGAGGCTGCCCTCCCCGCCGAAACGCGCGCACTGCAACGCCTCGATCGACACCGTGGGCGACTGGGACGGGAACGGAACAGCCGATCTCCTCCTATCTTCTCATGACAGACTGCTCCTGGTCTCCGGGGCTGGGGACGTCTTCGCCGAGTCCGCGATCGTCGGAGCGCACCTCGGCGGCGCGTCGTGCGAGGCCGTGACCTTGGGCGATCCCCGGAGCCCCCAGCGGGCGCTCTGCTTTCAGAATCGGGTGTTCAGCGGCGAGGGGGCGCGCGATGTCTCCCTGCTCGCGTACAGGCCGGGCGAGAGCCCATCGCTGGCCGTCGTCTGGCGAAAGACGCTCAGCCCCAACGACGGCGGCGACGCGCGGGCCCCGACGCGCCTCGCCTGGGATCTCGACGGCGACGGCGCGCTCGAGGTGCTGGCGAGCGGCAAGACGGGCGAGACGTGGACGTCGTTCGTGCTCGACGCGGCCACGGGCGCCGAGCTCGCCGTCATCCCCGAGGAGATCGCGCAGGGCGCGATCCCCGGGGAGGACGGCGCGGGGCAGTGGATCCTCACCTCGCGCGAGGAGCGCGTGTCGGCGTTCCGGTTCAGCCGCGCAGCTGGACAGCGCGTCGAGCGGCTCTGGTCGCTCGATGGAGAGCTGGTCCGCACGCGGCTCGACTGGGGGCGAGCGCAGCAGACGGGGCTCAGCCAGGCGCTGGTCACGCCGGATCTCGACGGTGACGGGCGCGGCGAGATCGTGCTCGAAGCCACCTCGGCGCCGGTGGCGCTCACCGCGTACACGACGCGCGCGGCCGGAGCCTCGCCTGCCGCGGTTTACCGGGTCGACCTCGGCGTCGGTGTCGCGGCGCTCGACGTGCCGGCGGCGACGTCTCCGGCGTCGCCGCGGCTCATGGTCTCCCGCCAAGACGGGTTCGTCGCGCTGCTCGACGCCTCGCTCGCGCCGATGAACCTCATGCACGAGGGGCGCGAGGTCGTGCCGGGCCTGCGCGTCGGCAGTTACAGTACAGGCCCCGGCGCGTACGTGGACTTCGGCCGCGCTCCCATCGCGGCGAAGCTGTCGCCGGGGGACGCGGCCGCCAGCGTGGTCGTCGTCGACAGCCGGGGAGATCTCCTGCGGATCGCGTCCGAGGGCGCGAGCAATGTCGCGCCGGCCAAGGCGGCCTGGCGCGTCATCGACGCGTTCGGCGCCTCCATCTGGCCCGCCGACGACCGCTCGCCGGCGACCCTCGCGTGCTTCAGGCGGCGGCACCCGCTCGTCGATCCGCCGAGGTACGCTGTCGTGGCGCTCGACGCGAACGGCCGACAGACGAGCGAGACCGCGCTGCAGAAGCCGCCCGCGTGGGACGTGCTGCACGGAGACCTCGACGGCGACGGCGCGCCCGAGCTCGTGGCGCTCACGGTCGATCCCACCTATCGCACCGAGATCCTCGCGCTCGATCGGAGCGGCGGGATGCGATGGAAGCATGACATCAACGCCTCGGCCGGGACCCAGGCCGTCGCGATCGCCGACTGGAACGGAGATGGGGCGGAGGACGTCGCCGTGGCGATCAACTCCGCCCGCGTGCTGTCGGGCCGAGACGGCAGCGCCCTCGGCGAGAGCACGGAGCGGTTGCCCTATTTCATGCCGATCCTCGCCGACGTGTCGGGAGACGAGCGGCTCGAGATGACGCTGCAAGGGGGGTATCACCCCGAGAGGACGCTGCCGCACGATCTGAGCGCCGCGCTCTGGAGGGGCCCCGTGGGCAGCCGCCCGTACCCGCACGGCGCGATCGCCAGGTGCGACGGGAGGCCCCTCCTCGTCGAGGGCTCGTTCGTGTACCCGGCGCGCCTCTCGTTCACAAAGCTCGACGGCCCCGGCGCTGGCCGGTCGAGCTTCGTCGTGCTCGCCGGCGACGCCTCGTTCGCCGACGAGCAAGCGGCGAAGCAGGCGGGCGCGGTCATGGGCCAGCTCGGGGACGCCGCGATCTCGCAGAACCTCACCGGGCTCGCGGCCGCAGGCCCCACCGTCGTGGTCGGCTCCACGAACGGCTTCCTCTACGCGGTCGACGCGTGCTCGGAGCGCCTCCTGTGGTCCCATGCCTTCGGCGAGCCCGTCGGCGCGCCGATCCTCGCGGACACCGACGGCGACGGCCATGACGACATCGTCGTGAGCGTCGCGGACGGCTACCTCTACAACCTGCGGCACGAGAACCTGCCCGCCCCCGATTACGTCTGGGAGATCGACCCGAGCACGAACGGCTCCAGCGAGGACGTCGACGAGATCGAGACCCGGGACACGCTGTACGTGGCGTGGTCGAAGGTCCCGACGGCCACGTCCTACCAGGTGGCGGTCGTGGGCGGCGAGGGCAACTACGTGAGCTCGCCGGCGTGGCGGGAAGTCGGCAACGTCACCGAGGCCTCTATCAGCAGGCTGCCGCTCCTCGACGGGGCGAAGTACTACGTCGGCGTCCGCGCGGTCTCCGCCGCCGGGCTCTCCCCGGATCGCGGCTCGGACGGGGTGATCGTGCGTATGCCGCAGGGCGAAGGCGGCGCCGGTGGAGACGGGGCCGGTGGGGCCGGTGGGGCCGGTGGTGTCGGCATCGGTGGGGCTGGGGCCGGCGGGTCCGGCGCTGGCGGGACCGGGGCCGGTGGGGCCGGCGGGGTCGGGGTCGGCGTGGGCGGTGTTGACGTGGCGCTGCCGGGGGACACGCTCCTTTACGGCCGGGGCTGCGTCTGCTCCGAGACGCCCGGGCAACCCGGCGCCTCGTGGACGGCCGGCCTCGGCGGCATCGCGCTCGCGCTCCTCGCCCTCGGCAGGGCCCGGGCCACGGCGGCCGCTCCGGCGGGCCGGCGCGCGGCGCGCCGCGGGAGCACCGCGCGAGCCTGGCCTCGACGTGGCTAGCTGCCCGACACGGGCCAGCGGTTCCCCCAGGTCGAGGCGAGTTACTGGAAGCTCACGCCCGGCCCGAGCGCCAGCGCGACGGCGAACGCGGCGATGAGCAGGACCATCGCTCCGAGCGCGTACCGTCGCATGGGCGCGTCGAGCACGAAGGCGAGGCGCGCCACGCCGACCAGCACCGACGGGCCAAACACGCCGAAATGCCGGACCAGGGGGCCCGGCGCCAGGAGAAGGCACCCGGCGACACAGGCGCTGCTCAGCACGCTGCCGACGGGGAGCGCGCGGCGCGAACGCGGGCCCGAGAAGTAGACGCACAGGGCGTCGGTGATGAGCGGACCGGTCGCGGAGACCAGCATCGTCGCGGTCATGGCGTCACGCGCAGCCCCCGTATGAGGGAGCCAGGGGATCGGGATCGCAAAGAGCACGTAGATGAGCGCACCGGCGGCCGAGAGCGCGACCGCCGGCGGCAGCCACGCGCGCAGGGCGCGCGTGTGCCAGGTCGCCTCGTCTCCCGAGCCGCTCGCGCCCGCGACGGCACGCGCGGCGAACGCCTGGGAGGCGTTCGTGAGGGCCAGCGCGAACGACCAGTAGAGCACCTGCTGCCCGACCCGATGCTCGCCGATGTACTTCAGGTTCACGCTGAGCGAGATGGGATAGACGACCACCGTCGAGAAGTTCGCGATGGAGTGCGGGGCCGCGCGCCGGATGATGAGCATCGCATAACGGGCAGCGCGCCGGAGCCGGGTCGGACGCAGCAGGAGCAGCGCGGGCGAGGCGCCGGCGAGCCCGATGGCCGTCGCGACGGCCCAGGGGCGGCCGCTCAGCGCGGCCAGCATGGACGCGCCAGGCGAGAAGACGAGGAGCACCGCGAGCGCCTGAAGGTATCGGCCCTCGCGCTGGAAGAGCGGCCAGATGCTGGGCGCGGCGGCGGCGAGCAGCGTGCACGCGCTGAAGAACGCGGTGACGAGCCCCGCCGCGCCGCCCAGCCCGAAGGCGAGCTCGTGGGCGAGCGTGCTGCTGAAGGCGATCGCGGCGATCATCGCGAGCGCGCCGCCGGCGAGCGCGCGGCCCGCCCTCGTCGCGAGCGCGCGCGTCCGGCGCGCCAGGATGGGCGCGAGGCCGGCGGCGACCAGCGAGACGACGACCATCCCTCGCGACGTGTAGTTGGCGAACGTGGCGAGCGCCGCGGGCTGGGCCGAGAGCGCGAGCACCCACTGGGAACCGAGCGAGACGGCGCGCGGCAGGAGGACGGCGAACGCGACCCCCGTGCCCCCGTGCATCAGGGCGCGCGGCAACGACGACAGCTTCACAAGGCGCTTCGCTGGAGGCGGACAGAGGCGCGCATGGCCACAGGGGGCGCGCAGTCTACCTACGGCGCGAGCGAAGGCGCCAGGGCCTTGGCCCGCTCGTCGAGGATCCTCTTGCGCAGCTCGGTGTCGTGGCCGCCGCGGCGCTGCAGCAGGCGCTCCAGCGCGGCCGCCGCCTCGACGTGCGCGCCCGCCCCGCTCGCGGCGTCGGCGAGCTTGAGGAGGCGCTCCTCCGTCGGCTCGTCCTGCGCCGCCCGCGCGTAGTAGGTCACGGCAGACGAGTAGTCCTTGCGCGTGACGAGCAGGTCGCCGACCCAGGTCGCCGCCGACGCGCACGCCGCGTGGGCGCTGCACGACGCCAGCATCAGGTCGCGGCTCGCAGGGAGGAGCCGCTCGGCTGAGGCGAGCTGCGCCGCCGCGACGACCCGCAGGCGGAGACAGCCGACCCGGTTGTCGAGCCGCTCGCAGCTCCCCGCGAGCAGCAGCTCCGCCTCCGCGCTTTTCTTGCGCAGCAGGAGGAGCCGCGCCCGCAGCTGGACCGCGTAGAACGAGTCGCCCTTCGACTCTTGAATCGCCGCCGCGTGCGCCTCGATCTGCCGCTCGCAGGCGCCCCGCTGCGCCTCGTCGCCCCCCGCGCCGCCGCAGCGGGCGGAGCTCGGATCGTCCAGCATCGCGAGCAGCGCGTTGCCCGCGGCCCAGCGCGCGCCGACGCGCGTCGGAGCGCGCGCGATCGCCTCCTCCGCGCAGCGCAGGCGCAGATCCAGCTCGTCCCGGCGGTCCCCCGCGGCCGCCATCCGCTCGAGCATCGCGACCCCGGCCTTTCCCTCCGGCACGGCCCGCAGCAGCTCGTCCCAGCGCCGGGTCCATTGCCGGGCGAGGCTCGCGGCCGTGCCGACCACGTCGGGATCGTCCTCCACCGCGAGCCGGAGGCTCAGGAGCGCCTGCTCCTTGGCGCCGCGCGACGCGAGCACCTCCGCGAGCAGGAGGTGGGCGCGCCCGTGGCGGCGCGAGCGCTCGAGCGTGCGCTGGAGCCACGGGATCGGGCTCTCGCTCCGGCCCTGCAGCACGGTGACCGCGCCGAGCAACGGGAAGTACGGCTCCGCGGGGTGGCGGAGCATCGCCGCGCGGAGCTCCTCGCGGAAACGCGGCCAGCCGGCGCCGCTCGCCGCGCCGGCGTCGCTCAGAGCGCGCAACGCCTGGCGGTCGTGGTCGACGTCGCGCCAGCCGAAGCGCACCATCAGCGCGACGAGCGTGAGCCCGGCGGCCGCGGCGCACGCCGCCGCCTGCCACGGTCGCCGCCGTCCGGCGACGGGCTCGTCTGCCGGAGCATCGCGCCGCGGGCGCTCGCGGTGGGCCTCACCCCAGAGCGAGCCCAGGGTCGCCGCGAGCGCGATGGTGACACCGGGCACCTCGAGCCCGAGATCGAACAGGTTCTGCAGGAGGAGCACCACGCAGCCGACCCACGCGGCCAGCGCCGCCGTGCTCCCGCGCAACGCGATCTTGCCAGGGCGAAACGCGAACCCGAGCGCGACGAGCGCGGCCGCCGCCGCCGGAATGCCCCACTCCGCCGCCCACTGGAGCACGAAGTTTTCCGCGTGCGTGAACACGATGTTCCCCGGTGACTGCCGGTAAGCAGGGAACACCGTCTCGAAGGCGCCGCGCCCGATGCCGAGGAGCCAGTGATCCGCGAGCAGCGGGAGCGTCGAGTAGAAGAACGACAGCTTGTCGAGGTTATCGTCGGCGATCTCCGTGAGGGTGCGGTTCGTGGTGGCGAGCGCGGCCAGCGCCGCGCCGCCGGCGATGGCCACGCTCAGCAGCCAGGTCGCCGGGCCCCGCGCGCGGGCGCCCGAGCGCCGCCTGCCGCGCCTCTGCCGCGAGAGCAGCGCGAAGAGGGCGAGGCCGAGCGGCAGCACGAGCAGCCCTCCGCGGGACGACGCGATGATGCCGACCCCCACGATCGTGGTGAGCCCGACCCCGACAACCCAGGTCGGCAGGAGCGGCCTGCTCGTGAGCAGCAGCCCGACCCCGGAGAGGATTCCGAGGTTCAGGTAACCGGCGAGGTTGTTCGGGTTGAGCAGCGGCCCGATGTGCCACGACGCGACCGAGAAGCGCGGCTGATACAGGCCAAAGACCTTGGTCGCGCCGAGCAGCCCGTGGGCGATCGTCGTGAGCGCGGCGAGGAACGCGCTGCCGAAGACGAGGGTGATTCCAAGCTTCGCGCCGTGCCTGGCGCCGACGAACGCTGCGGTGATGAAAATGCCAGCATACGTGAGCCATTTCACGGCCTCGACCAGCGTCGCCCCTGGATCGAGCGAGATGCTGGCGTACCGCGGCGCCGCCTCGCCGAGCGGCATCAGGGCGCGCGCCCAGATGTCGGCGCTCGCCGGCGAGAGCCTCTCGAGCCATGTGAGCGGCAGGGGCGCGGTCTGCAGCAGCGTATAAGCGGTCAAGCCGAGCAGCGTGAGCACCGGCAGCATCCGCACAGAAGACGGCCTGTCGGTGAGGGCGCCGGCGCGGAGAGAGAGCGCGGCAGCGATGGCAGTGACCGACGATACCCATGCCAGCGTGGGCGTATGGACCGCGCCGATGGCGAGCACGGACCCGGCGATGGCGGCCCCGAGCAGCCATGGGATCACGCGCTCGGCGAGCGGCGACGCGGCGCCTGCTGGTCGGCTCCACGCCGCGGCGCCCATGGAGCGCCGGCGCTCCATGGGCGACCTCGGCTTCGAGCGTGTGTAGTCCGGATCCACGGCCCGCCAGGGTAGTCGATCTTCGTCGCGAGCGGACGAGATTGACCACGGCATTCCAGGCTCGGCCTGCGCGCGCTGCCGGGATTGACAGACCTGGAAGGGGTGGGTCAAGGCACTCATCGCGTTCGCGCCCAACTACGCCTCTGGCGAGCAGCGCGCTGATATCGACGCTCGCGCGTCTGCCGCGGATGCCGCTCGCGCGACCGCGCCGCTGGTGTAGAGTGCGCCGCGTGCTCACGATCTCGGCACATCCCCTGCTCGAAGCCGCCGCCTTTGTCACGACCTTCCCCGCGCCGCTCGGCGAGGTGCCGGTGAGCGACGCGCTCCGCGGCCTCCTGTCCGACAAGGCCTCGGCCCCGCTCCGCTCGGACGACGCCGTGCGGTCGGCGGTCCGCGACCTGCTCCGGCACGGCGGCTACAAGCCGACCGGCCGGGGCAAGCCGGCCTCCGAGTACCTCATCCGCGCCGCCGACGCGGGCTCGCTGGCGACCATCAACGCGGCCGTGGACGCGTGCAACGCCGTGTCGCTGCACACCGGGCTGCCCATCAGCGTGATCGATCTCGATCGCGCAAGGCCCCCGCTCCGCATCGACGTCGCGCCCGCCGGCGCCCGCTACGTGTTCAACGCCTCGGGGCAGGAGATCGACCTCGAGGGGCTCCTCTGCGTCTTCGATGCAGAAGGCCCGTGCGCCAACGCCGTGAAGGACGCGCAGCGGACGAAGACGCACGCCGGTACGACGCGCACGCTCTCGGTCCTCTGGGGCAGCCGCGCGCTGCCGGGCCGCGCGGCGGAGGCGGCCGCCTGGTACAGGGAGCTGCTCGCCGGCGTCGGCGCCGCGACCTCGGACGCGCCGGTCGCGGCCTGAGCCGCCCGGAACGCGCGGGCTCCTCGGCCAGCGCGCACGCCGGCGGCGCTCGGCGAGCGGCGCGCCGCCGGCGCGAGGCGCCCTACGGCGCCGGCGCAGGCCGATCGACGGGCATCGTCACCACGGTCTCGTCCTTCTCGGTGAGCCACACCCAGTTGTCGACGAGCCCGGTCGAATCGAGCTCGTGATCGCCGGCGTCGTACGCTCCCCACCGGATCTTGATCTCCTGGTTCGGCTCCACGGGCGCCGAGGTGACGAGCCAGCCCGTCCCAGCGCGGCTCTCGAACCCCGTCCCGAGCAGCTGGCTCGTCCCGCTCGTGCACGCGTACGCCCGGCCGTCGAGATCGCAGGGCGGGCCGCCCTCGCAGGCACAGACGTCGATCAGGGTGTTGTTGATGCTCATCGCGTTCCTCCTGTCGTCGAAGAGGATGTGCCCATCGATGAGGTTGGCTGGCCGCGGCGTGAGGAGGGCGATGAAGTAATCGTTGAAATCGTTGCAGGCACGCGGCCAGTCGTAGGTGAGATAATAGCTGTTGAACGCGAAGCCGCGGACGTTCGACGGGACCCGGATCGTGATCTCGATGGCGGTCGGGTCGGACGGCTTCGCGGGCACGAGATCCTCGCAGCCATGCGGGGCCTTCGGGAAGCCCTGGGGGAACTCGCCCTCGTACTTCTTGTTGAACCCCACCGGGCTCTCGAAGCCCTCGTCGTCCTGCTGCCGCGCCGTGCCGCTCGAGAGAGCGAGCAGCCGCGCGCCTGCCTTCGGCAGGACGTTGCGCCCGAACCCGGGCAGGATACCGTGCCCAAGGTGGAAGTTGGCGCGCTGCTCCTCCCCTTCCGGGGGCGGCGCGCCGTCGACCATGACCCAGTCCGCGGAGATCACCCCCCAGTCGCCGGCCCAGCGCGGCCTCTTGCACAGCTCGACCGCCTTCGCGGCGCTGAGCGCACTCCCGTCGTCGATCGCGATCCCGTCGTCGCACGGCTCGGGCACGTTGTCGACGACGGTGTCGCAGTCGTCGTCGACAGGCTCCGGCGCGGCGCCCCCTTCGCCGCCGACCGTCGCGAGCTCCAGCGCCGCCGGGTTGACCAGCGCGTTGCAGTCGTCGCAGTCGCCGAGGTTCTCCGTGAAGCCGTCGCCGTCCGCGTCGTCGTCCGGCGAGCCGCCGCAGTCCGCGCCTCCGGCTGCCCCCGCGCCCTCAGTCCCCGTGGTGGTGGTGGTGGTGGTCGCCCCGTCGGTCGTCGCGGGCGACGGTATCACGTCGCCCGAGGTGGTCCCGGCGCCGCCCTCCCCGCCCGCGGCGAGGCCGCCCACCGGTCCGATCTTCCCGGTGCAGGCCACGCCCATGCATCCCGCCGCGGTCATGAAGCTCAAGAAATTCAACCAACGTGTCATCGGTGCTCCTCGAGGTCGCATGGAACCAGGGAGGTTCAGGGCGAGCCGGCGATACGGGAGTCGACGATGATTTTATCAGCAGAAGCCGCAGCAACAGTCAGCCCATCCCGGCGAAGCGCGGTGCTTTTTTGTGCGTCGGATTCGCACATCGTGGCACCGGCTCCCGGGACAGGCGCCAGCGTCCAGCGCGTTTCACAGGAGGCGAGCCGCAGCGACAGATCGTCGACAAAGCAGAGAGCGCCGGCGCTTTTACAGCGTCGGCGCTCTCTGTCCCCGCGAGGGGCGCGGGCCGCCAGAACCTGCTGCCCCGCGCCACCTGCGCCGGGCGGGACGTTCTGGACGATCAGGCCTGGGCGCCCACTTCCTTCTTGCTCTTGCGCTTCGGCTCCTTCTTGCCGGAGCCGTTCACGGTCACCGGCACCGCGGAGAGCGTCGGGCGCAGCAGATCCTCGGCCATCTTGGCGGCGCGGGTCGTCTTCTCCCAGCTGAACTCGTCGCGCCCGAAGTGGCCGTACGCCGCCGTCTTGCGGTAGATGGGCTTCAGCAGGTCGAGCTGCTCGATGATCGCCTTCGGCCGCATGTCGAAGTTCTGCATGATGTACTTCTCGAGCACCTCGTCACCTACGCGGCCGGTGCCGAAGGTGTTGATGTGCACGCCGACCGGCTGCGCGACGCCGATGGCGTAGGCGATCTGCACCTCGCAGCGCGAGGCGAGCTTGGACGCGACGACGTTCTTCGCGACGTAGCGCGCGTAGTAGCAGGCGGAGCGATCGACCTTCGTCGGGTCCTTGCCGCTGAAGGCGCCGCCGCCGTGCCGGCCCATGCCGCCGTAGGTGTCGACGATGATCTTGCGGCCGGTGAGGCCGGCGTCGCCGAAGGGGCCGCCGACCACGAAGCGGCCGGTCGGGTTCACGTACACCTTCGTGTTCCGATCCATCAGCTTCGCCGGGATGCTCTTCTCGATGATCATGCTCCGCACGGCGTCGACGATCGTCTTGTGCTTGACCTCGGGGCTGTGCTGCGTCGACACGACGACGGCGCTCACGCGGATGGGCGTGTACTCCTCGTACTCGATCGTGACCTGGGTCTTGCCGTCGGGGCGCAGCCAGTCGAGCTTCTTCGACTTGCGGAGATCGGCGAGCTTCCGGGCGAGGCGGTGGGCATAGGTGATCGGGGCGGGCATCAGCTCCGGCGTCTCGTCCGTCGCGAAGCCGAACATGAGCCCCTGATCGCCGGCGCCCTGCTCCTTGAAGAGGCCCTCGCCCTCGGTGACCCCGCGGGAGATATCGGGCGACTGCTTCTCGATCGCCGTGAGCACCGCGCAAGTCTCGTAGTCGAAGCCCATCGAGGCGTCGGTGTAGCCGATGTCCTTGATTGTGCTGCGCACGACGACCGGCATATCGACCCACGCCGAGGTCGTGATCTCGCCGGCCACGACGGCCATGCCCGTCTTCACCAGGGTCTCGCAGGCGACGCGGGCCGTCGGATCCTTCTCGATGATACCATCGAGGATCGCGTCGGAGATCTGGTCGCACACCTTGTCGGGGTGACCTTCGGTGACGGACTCGGAAGTGAACTGGTAACGGCGCATGAATCGCTCCTTCGGCGGGCTCGAAAACGGATCTCTCGCATAGTTCGAGCGCGGGGAACCGTCAACGCGGGCCGCGGCCGGTCGGGGACAAAAGCGCCGGCCGGACGCGCTGCCGGCTGGGCTGGCCCGCGCGGCCCGAGCGCGATGTCGGCGCGCGCTGCTGCCTGGGCAGCACGTGGCCTGCCGGCGCGCCTCCGTGGCCGGCGTCAGGCGACGGAGCTGCGCCGCCGACGGGGATCTCGCCGGGCGGCCCGGGAGATCGGACGATCGCGGCGCGTCCGCCGCCCGCTCCCCGTCCAGCGCACTCCCGGAGGCGCGTCTCCAGCGGCTATGATGCCACGCATGACGTTCGACGAGATCAAGACCTGCCTCGAGCGCGAAGGCTGGGCTGTGGAGGTCGTGTCCACCGACACGATGCGCAGCGACTTCCAGGGGGCCGAGCGGCTCTTCCCTCTGTTCGTGCGGCTCTCACCTCCCTTCGTCGTCTTCGCGGTGATCCCGTTCGTGCGGCTCCCGATGGATCTCGAGGAGGGCGACGCGATCGTGCGGCGCCTCCTCCAGCTGAACCGCGAGATCAACATGGCCAAGCTCTCGGCCGACGAGGAGGGCGACGTGATCCTCAGTGTCGAGTATCGCCTCCAGGACCTCGATCCGAGCGAGGTGCGCGACGCCGTCGACGTGCTCTCCTTCTATACGAACAAGCACTATGCCGAGCTTCTGGAGCTCGCCGCGCCATGAGGCCTCGGCCGGCGCCTCATGGCACGATCTGCTCTTCTCTCGGCTTGAGCCCCTCGTGCGCCTTCAGCTCGCTGCGCACGACCCGGACGCGCCGCACGTCGCCTCCGCGCACGACCGTGAGCTCGACGGCGCTCCCGACGGCGCCGCGGAGCCGATCGCGCAGCTGGGCCGACGAGAGATCCCGGACATAGACGCCATCGACCATCACGAGCTCGTCGCCCGGGATCAGCCCGGCCCGCTCGGCGGCGAGCCCTCGCGGCACGTCGCGCACGTAGAGCGCCTGCGACTCGTTGTCTCTCCCCAGGACCGCCCCGATGGATCCCACGCTGGCGGTGCAACCGGCGGCCATGAGGAGGAGCGCCGCGCTCCAGGATCTGCTTGCCACGGCGACACCATAGCGCCCCAGGGGCCTCCCGTACGTCCCTCGACCAGCGCGGATCAGATAAAGCAGCTGATCCGGGAGGAGACATCGCCGCTCACGCGCCTCATCGTCGCGCTCTGGGCGATAAGGATGCTCCCGTGAACGAACCGCGAGTCCTTGACGGGCTCGACCTTCAGCGACCTGGGCGCGTCCCGGCCGATGCGCCCGCCGCGGCCGGCGGCGACCCGGAGCGCCCTCATCGGCGCGCTTCGGCCGCGAACCGGGCGGCGAGCTCCGGCGGCGCCTCCACGACGCGGCCGATGCCCTGCACGGCGCCGCCCTCGACGAGGGCGAGGACCATGACCGGGCCCGGCTGCACGAGCGCGGCCCGCAGCGACGCGTCGAGCGACTCGACGGCGTCGGCGCGGTGCGTGGCGCGGTAACCGACGGCGCTGGCGACGGACTCGAGCTTCACGTCGCCCGAGATCGTCCGCTGCCCGCCCGTCGACGCGTGGGAGCGGTTGGCGAGGACGACGTGCAGGAGGTTCGCTGGCCGCTCGCTCCCGACGCTGGCGAGGGCGTTCATGCCCATGAGGACGTTGCTGTCGCCGTCGAGCACGAAGACCCGCTTGCGCGGCTGCGCGAGCGCGAGGCCGAGGCCGATCGACAGGCCGAGATCCATCGACCCGATCATGTAGAAATTCGAGGGCCGGTCCCGCGTCGCGTAGAGCTCGCGGCCGATCATGCCGTGGCAGTGGACAACGAGGTCGTCCTCCCCGACCGCCGCCTTGAACACCTCGAGCGCTTCGCGCTTGTTCATTCGAGCACCCCCGCCGGGACGATGAGCGCCGCCGGCCGCCTCGTGGAGAGCATGACGTCCTTCGCCCACCGCACCTGCGGCCCCATCGGCTCGCTGGCGCAGAGCACGCGGTGGGGGAGCTTCATGAGATCGAGCAGGGGAAGCATGATCTCGCCCATCATGATGTGCTCCGGTTCGCCGTCGCCGCCCTCGCCGCGCCAGGAGATGACGAGGAGCGTGGGCACCTCGTACATCGTGCTCAGCGAGGCCAGCGCGTTCACGGAGACGCCGAGCCCGGAGCTCTGCATCAGGACCATCGGCAGCCGGCCGCCGAGCCAGGCGCCGACCGCCATCCCGATCGCGCTGTCCTCGCGGGTCGCCGAGATGTAGCGGGCGCCCTCGTCGCCGTCGAGCAGCGAGGCGAGGCCCTTCAGGAGCGAGCAGGGCACGCCCGCGAAGAAGTCGAACCCCGCCTCCTTGAGCGCGGCGACGAGCTCGGGCGCGTACGATTTGCCTGAACCGTGAGACATCAGCTCACTCCTTAGATGAGCGCCCAGGCGCGACGGTCGACCTCGAGCCACCGCTTGTAGACGTCGATCCCCTGCACGTCCGCGCCGCGGTCGATGAGCTCCTGGAGCAGATCGGTGAAGCTCCGTCGACGGCGCTGCCGTGGCCGTTGCTGCCTTAACACCGTTGGCCAGCCCCGCCAATGCCGGGGCAGCTTCAGCCGTCGCCGTCGATCACGCCGCGCAGCCGGACCAGCCCCGGGCCGGCGCGGAGCACCGCCTGGCAGGCGAGGCGGAGGCGCGGCGGGGCGCCGAGGCGCGCGAGCAGCTCGATCTCGCCGCGCGTGGGCGGATCGAGGTGCTGCTCCCCCTCGACGACCTCGACGCGGCAGGTGGCGCAGCGCGCGTCGCGGCACGAGAACACGACCGGAGCGCGCGCGTCGTCGCAGACATCGATGAGCCTGTCCGCTCCCGCCTCCGCGGAGACGGCGGGACCGAGCGCGCTGGCCTCGAACACGACCGTGGGCATCGCCGCTTCCTCCTGCACCGTGACCGCGGGGCCACCGCCCGAGCGGCGGGGGCGTGTCGGCTCCCGGCGCCGGCGCCGGGAGCGCATTTTCGCGGGCGTCTCCACGCACTATACGACGGGCGCATGACGGATCGCTGGGACGCAATCATCCTCGGCGGCGGGCCGGGGGGGTCGACGCTCGCCGCGTCGCTGGCCAGGCTCGGCCGCCGGGCCCTCGTGCTCGAGCGGGAGAGGTTCCCTCGCTTTCACATCGGCGAGTCGTTGCTGCCGCGCTCGCGCGAGGTCTTCGAGCGGCTCGGGCTCGACGAGAAGCTGGACGCGCTCTTCCTCCGCAAATACGGCGCCCGGTTCCTGTGCTCGTCGACGGGGCGGATGCGGACGTACAGCTTCGTCGACGCGTTCGAGCCGAAGTTCGAGTTCGCCTACCAGGTGCAGCGCGACGCGTTCGACCAGCTGCTGCTGCGGCGCGCGGCGGAGCTCGGGGCGGAGGTGCGCGAGTCGTGGGAGGCCGTCGAGGTGCTGTTCGACGGCTCCCGCGCGGTCGGGGTGCGGGCGCGGCCTCGCGCTCGGTCCGGCGACGCCGCGCCCGCCGACTCGAGCGACGCCGTCGAGCTCCGCGCGCCGGTGATCGTGGACGCGACGGGGCGGGATACGCTCCTCGCCTCGAGGATGCGGCGCAAGGCGCAGGTGGCCGAGCTCGACAAGACGGCGCTCTTCGCCCACTACGAGGGCGTGGTCCGCGAGGAAGGGATCCACCAGGGCAACATCCAGGTGGTCATCTTCGAGCACGGGTGGTTCTGGTTCATCCCGTTCCGCGGCGAGGTGACGAGCGTCGGCGCGGTCGTGTCGTCGAGCTGGCTCCGGAGCCGGAGGAAGGGGGAGAGCCTCGACGAGCTCTTCGATCGCGCCGTCGCCGAGAGCGGCTGGGCGCGGGGGTTCCTCGCGAACGCGCGGCGCACCAGGCCGGTGGGGGCGCTCGCCGACTTCTCGTACCGGATCGATCAGCTCGCCGGAGACGGCTGGCTCTTCGTGGGCGACGCCGGCGGCTTCCTCGACCCGCTCTTCTCGACGGGCGCGCACCTCGCCATCAAGGGCGCCGATCTGGCGGCCACGGCGATCCACCGCGCGCTCGAGGCCGGGGACACCTCGCGCGCCGCGTTCGCGGGCTACGAGGCGGAGGTCCGTTACGCCGTCGATCTCTTCCTGGGCGTCGTGCAGGGCTTCTACAAGGGCCACTTCCGGGAGATCCTGTTCGAGGAGAACCAGCGGCCCACGATGCGCAAGCTCATCACCAGCATGCTCGCGGGCGACGTGTTCCACGCCGAGCGGCGCCCGCAGTGGGCGTCGTTCCTCCGGCAGCACTATCCGCCGGAGGTGCCCACCTTCACGTGACGCGCGGCGAGCGGCCCCGCGCGCCGTTCAGCGCTCGGTCAGCGCGCCGCAGGCGGCGCGGCCCCGGACCTCGTCGCTCATCTGCTTGCAGGCGGCCGAGAGCGCGCCGCGCGCCTCCGCCCTCGCGTCGCCCTCCAGCGCCTCGTCGTCGGCCTCCGCCTTCGCCTCGAGCACGTCGCGCGCGATCCGGATCGCGGCCTCGTGGCCCTTCCTCGTCTCCGCGGGCAGCTTGCTGGCGCAGGCGGTCATCGTGGCCAGGTAGCCGTCGCACGCGTCGACCCCCGTGCTGTCGAGGTCGGTTTTCCCGGCATCGCCGCCGGCCTTGCCGCAGCCGAGGACGGCGGTGCCACACAGGAGGAGAAGTCCGAGGAGTGCTCTTGCCATCGTCGCGCGCCCGGGGCGTCGCCCGCGGCCGGTGCCGGCCGCGTGACGCCCTGCTCGAGGCCGGGGCACCCTGCCACGGGCCCGCACCGCGGGGCAATTTTCGGCGGATCAGGCGCGGATCAGCAGGATGGCGTGCTCGTGGCGCGGGCGCCGCTGGAAGGCGCGCGCCGTCGGGCGGTGGAAGTGGGGGCGCGGCTGCGAGGCGACCGCGCGGACCGCGAAGCGCGCGCCGGACGCCGCGGCCCGGACCACGTCGACCGCGTAGACCGGCGCGCCGGCCACCACGCTGTCGGCGAGCAGCAGCACGAGCGGCGCCCCGCTCCGGAGGACGCGCGCGAGCGCGACGAGCACGCCGCCGAGCTCCTCGCGCCAGCGCACGCGGCCGGCCTCGGGGCCGAGCGGATCGAGGTGCCGGCGGGCGCCGATCTCGTCCTGCTCGAAGCGGGCGCTCCGGAGCCGGAGCCAGCGCAGCCTCGCCTCGTGGTGGGCGAGGTAGTCATAGACGCCCGGGTAGGGCGGCGACGTGACCGCGAGGTGGACCGAGCCGGGCTCGACGCCGCGCAGCACGCGCGCGTCGCCCTCCTCGATGAACGCGGGCGGGCTCGCGGACAGCGGCGCGGCGACGTCGGCGAGGCGCTGGGCGAGCTCTTCCGCCTTGCGGATGAACAGCCGCGCCGGATAGCCGGCGGCGATCCGCCGCGGCAGCTCGTGCTCCGACGTGTCGGACGTGCGGCGGCTGAGCTTCGTGAGGATGGCCGAGAGGACGAGCTCGAGATCGGCGCGCAGCGCGTCGGCGCCGTGGCCCGCGAGGCGGTCGAGGCCGACGCGGAGCCCGTCGAGCTCGAGCAGCACGTGCGGCTCGAACAGGGCGACGTCCTCGGGGCCGTACCGGTGGCTCGGGCCGGCGCGCGCCTTGCGGCGCTCATCGGCGGCGGACGCGACCTCGCGGGCCGCGGCGACGAGCCGCTCGCGCTCGCCCGGGGTGCTGTCCTGCACCTTCAGGCGGGCCAGGCGCACGGCGAGGGGGTTCGCGTCGACGCCGATCGCTGCCCGGCGCGCGAGCCGGGCCTCGACGAGGACGGTGCCGCTGCCGCAGAACGGGTCGAGCACCCGCTCGCCCGGCCTGGAGAGCGCCTCGATGAGCCGCCGGGCCGTGTCCGGATGCATCCGCGCCGGGTAGCTGTGGAACCCGTGGACGTGGGCGCGGGCCGCTTCCTCCGCCGTGCTCGAGCTGGCGACATCGAGCGCGTGGGCGAGCATCGCCGCGTCGGCCGGGTCGCCCTCGAGCCGCGTCGCGCCGCCGACGTGGGTCAGGGCGCGGCGCGCCTGCGGCGCAGGCCGGAGCGCGCGGGTCTTCTGTCGCGTGGCGTCCGGCTTCGGCTTGGGATCAGCGCTTCGTGGGCTCGACATGGGCGGTCCGTTGCTTCAGGGGCTCGGTGGAGAGCGCTTCGTCCTCGGCGGCGAGGGCGTGCGCCGCGCTCTCGGCCCCGAGCTCGACTGCCGGCGAGGCGCCGACGCGGAGCTTCGGCGCGTAGCCGAACTCGCCCGCGGGGCTCACCGCGCCGCGCACGACGTCGTTGACCTCGAGCAGCGCGAGCAGCTCCTCGGCCTGGGGCTCGGCGATCCGGAGGGTCGAGGCGAGCCCGCCGGCGGTGAGCGGGCGCTCGGTCTGGCGGGCGACGTCGGACGCGACGGAGACCCACGCGGCGTCGAGCGCGGGCGCGATGTCCCGGCCCCGCGACTTGGCCCGCCGGAACGACCAGAGGGCGAAGGCGGCGACGGGCGCCATCGTCAGGAGGCCGGCGGCGAAGAGCCCGACGCTCGCGTCGAGGACGAGCAGCAGCACGGCGAAGAGGAACACCTCGAAGCCGAAGAGCGCGCCGGCCGCGATGCCCGCGGCTCGCCAGACCGAGCGCGCAGAGGCCGCGGCGCGCGCCTTCTGGAGCAGCGGCAGCTCGCGGTCAGATCGCTTGACGCGGGCGTCGGTGATCGGGACGCGCGGGCCGCCGCAGACATCGCACCGGAAGCGCAGCTCGGCGTGCGCGGAGACGCCGGCCACGCCGCCGCAGTGCGGGCACGCCTCGGCGCGCTGGTCCGCGCCGCACTGCGGGCAGCGATCGCTCCCCGGCGCGAGCGCCGCGGCGCACACATGGCAGCGGGCGTCGCCGGCCGACGCCTGGCTCACGGCGCGCTCGCGGCGGATGCCGAGCGGGCGCCGGTCACGTGGCGCAGCACGGCGTCGAACAGGGCGCGCCCGTCCGCGCAGCCCTGGAAGGGCTCGCTCATCCGTTCGGGGTGGGGCATCAGCCCGAGCACGTTGCGCCGGGGCCCGCCGTAGATGCCGGCGATGTCCATCGCCGATCCGTTGGGGTTCGCGTCCCCGCCGACCAGCCCCTCCCGGTTGCAGTACTGGAGCGCGATGGCGCGATCCTCGACGAGCTTGCGGAGCGTCTCCGGATCCGCCTGATACCGCCCCTCGGCGTGGGCGATCGGCAGGCGGAGCACCCGAGGCAGGCCGCTCGTGAACGGCCCTTCCGCGCGCGGCGTCACGAAGATGTCGCGGCACTCGAAGCGGAGGTGCGCGTTGCGGGTGAGGGCGCCCGGGAGCAGCCCCGCCTCGGTGAGGATCTGGAACCCGTTGCAGACGCCGAGCACCAGGCCGCCGCGCTCCACGTGCCGCCGGATGGCGGGGACGATCTGGCTCGTGCGCGCGATGGCGCCGCAGCGCAGGTAGTCTCCGTAGGAGAACCCGCCGGGGATCGCGACGAGGTCGGTGCCAGCGGGGAGCTCGGCGTCGCGGTGCCAGGCGGTCGACGTGCGGACCTGGAGCACGTCGCGGAGCGTATGGATCATTTCGGCATCGGCGTTGGAGCCCGGGAAGATGACCACGGTCGCGTGCATGGCCGTCGACGTAGTCCGGTTGCAGCCGCTCGGCCAGGGGTCGTGAGGGGGCACGCCGCTTCACCGGCTCCTGGCGGCGTGCCATGATGGGACATGCCATCGCGATGGGCGCGGACCGGGCGGACCGGGCGGACCGACGCGACGATGCGCGCGGCTTCCGGCTACCTCGTCCTCGCGGCGCTGGCGATCGCGCTGGCCCTGGTGCTGCGGGATGGACTGCCGTGGATCCACCCGAGCCCGTGGCTGTCGTTGCCTCCGCTGGCCGCGCTGCTGGCGAGCGCAGCGCTCGGTCTCACGCTGGCGGCCGGGGTCGTCGTGATGACCCGCATCGCCGTGGCCCGGTTCGACTGGGCGCGGCGGCTGCACAGCGAGCTCCGCCCTGTCGCGCTGGACCTCTCGCTCGGCCAGGTGCTGCTCCTCGCGGGGCTCTCGAGCCTCGGGGAGGAGCTGCTCTTCCGCGGGCTCCTGACGCCGCTCCTCGGCGTGCTGCTGAGCGCGCTCGTCTTCGGCCTGGCGCACCAGATACGCGGGCCGAGCCGCTGGGTCTGGGTGGGGTGGGCCATGGCGGTCGGCGCGGGGCTCGGCGCCATCTTCGCCGCGACGGGGTCGCTCGTCGGGCCGTTCCTTGCGCACGCCGTCGTGAACGCGGTGAACCTGAGCTACCTGCGCGACCACGATCCGGGCGAGGCGGAGCGGCCGGCGACGCTCTAGTCGGTTGGGGAGAGGTCTTGCCGAGCTGCCCGGCCCCTGGGAGGGGAGAGGCCCCCAGCCTTCAACGTTTCTTCGCGTCGGGGCGGGGAGGCCTGGCAGGCACCGGTCGCTGGGGGACCGGGCTCGTGCGCGACGGACCTTCGTCGCTCGCCGGCTGGCTCGCCGAAGGAGCGAGGGTCCCGCGGGAGAGATCGCCCTTCTCCACGGCGCGTTGCCCCTCGCCCGCGCGGCCCGGCGAAGGCGGCGACTCGGTCGGCCGGCGGGACGGCGGTCGTGACGGGGAGGGCCAGCTCTTGCCGCGCGGGACCGTGGGAGGCTCGCTCTCCGCCGCGCCGCGCCGGCTCGACGGCGGCTGCGCGGCCATGCGGGCGAGCGAGCGCAGCGTCGGGGGCGCCCCCGGGGGCGCAGCCTCGAGCTCGAAGCTCAGCTCGATGGACGGCGGCACATCGGAGATGGTCAGGACGCTGTCGGCCGCCTTCCGCGGCGTGGCGCCAGGCCCGCGGCGCAGGCGCTCCTCGAGCGGCGCGCGCGACGACGGCGGCGCGACGTCGTCCAGGAGGGACGACGGCCCGCCGAGCGCCGTCGTCGCGATCCGGGGCTCCGGGCGGCGCCGCGACGGCGGGAGCTGCAGATCGACGCGGGTGCTCTCGTCCTCGAGCCGGGTGGCCTCGAGCAGGTAGGCGGCGATGGATTTTCGCTCCGACGGCACGGGATGGCTGCCCGGAATGAACGCGAATCGTCCGACCTTCCAGGCCAGCATGGTGCGGAGCGCGCCGAGCGCCGAGACGCGCGTGCCGCCCACGGTCCCCTGGACGATGCACCCCTCGGCGATGTCGAGCTGAGCGCGCCGCTTCTTGCTGCTCACCTCGAACACGCCCGACCGCCGCTCCATCTCGAGGACCGTGAGGACCGTCGCGATGGACATCTGGCTGAGGTCGCCCTCGATCGCGGTCTGGTCGACGGAGGCAGGGATGGACATGAGGCTGTCCCGCCGCTGGCGGAGGCGGGACGCCATCTGCACGAGGGCTCCGATCTGCGCGACGACGTCGCCGACCCGGAACGGCTTGGTCATGTAGACGTCGGCGCCGACGTGGAACCCCTCGAGGCGGGACTGCTGGTCGTCGAGGGCGGAGAGGAAAAGGAAGGGGGTGACGGACACCCGCGACGGCTGGGTGCGGACGTTGCGGGCGACCCAGTAGCCGTCGTGGTCGGGCAGGCCGACGTCGCAGACGATGCACTCGGGCTCCAGCGTGCAGGCGGTCGAGAGCCCGGCCTCCGCGGTGGCGCAGTAGATGATCTCGTAACCCGCCTCGCGGATCGCGGTGGCGAGCAGGTCCGCGACATACTCCTCGTCCTCGATCACGAGCACGACCCCGCTCGGCATCTGGCAGACGGTACACGCGCGCCGCGCGCGGGGCCAAGGGTGAATGGCGGCGAGCCGATCTGATCCTCCGGCTGCGCGCTGCTGCCCCGCGCGTGTTCGCCCGTGGCGCCCGACCGCGGCGAGCGATTCACGCTATAAGAACGGAAATGGCAACTCCTGTCCGAGAGGCCGACGGTACGGCGCAGCCCGGCGAGCGGCTCTCCCCGGGGGCTCGCGTCTTCATCGCGATGAGCGGCGGCGTCGACTCCGCGGTCGCCGCGGCGCGCCTCTGCGACGCAGGCTACGAGGTCGTCGGCGTGACGCTGCACCTCTGGGACTACCCCGACGACGGCAGCGTCAAGAGCCGCTGCTGCGCGCCCGAGGATCAGCACGACGCCCGCCGGGTCGCCGACCACCTCGGGATCCCGCACTACACCTTCGACCGCCGCGCCCTGTTCCGCGAGCACGTCGTCGATCCGTTCGTCGACGCCTACCTCGCGGGCGAGACGCCGAGCCCGTGCGTGGCCTGCAACCGCTCGGTCAAGCTCCGGGAGCTGTTCCCGCTGGCGGAGCGGCTGGGCGTCGCGTGGGTGGCGACGGGCCATTACGCGCGGGTCGTCGTGGAGGAGGGCGGCGCCCGGCTCTACCGCGGCCGCGATCGACACAAGGATCAGAGCTATTTCCTGCACATGCTCCGGTCGGACGAGCTGTCGCGGCTCCTCTTCCCGCTCGGCGACTCGACAAAGGAGGAGGTGCGCGCCGAGGCGATCGCCCGCGGGCTCCCGGGCGCCGAGAAGGGCGAGAGCCAGGAGCTCTGCTTCATCCCCTCCGGCCGCTACGCGCCCTTCGTGGCCGAGCGCGCGGCGGACAGGCTCCGGCCCGGCCCCATCGTCGATCGGGACGGCCGCGTGGTCGGGTCGCACGGCGGGGTGCACGGGTTCACGGTGGGCCAGCGCAAGGGCATCGGCGTCTCGCTCGGGCGCCCCGCGTTCGTCGTGGGCCTCGACGCGGGGTCCGGCGCGGTGCAGCTCGGCGACGAGGGCGACCTCTACGCCGCGGGCGCCGAGATCACCGACGCCGTGTGGTGCGACGATGCGGTCTTCCCCCTGGAGGCCGAGGTGCGGGTCCGCGCGCGGCACGAGGGGGCGCCCGGCGTCATCGAGCGGCGGCGCGACCCTGCGACGGGCGCGGAGAGCTTCGTGGCGCGGTTCGCCAGCCCGGTGCGCGCCGTCTCTCCCGGTCAGATGGCCGTCGTTTACCGGGGCGACCGCGTCCTCGGCGGCGGCCGCATTCAGGCCGCCCTTCGCGCGGGGGCGGCGTCGTGACGGCTCGCCTGCTCGTGCCCCTTGCCTGCGCGCTCTCGCTGGGGTGCTCGCTCGGGCAGGGGGACGGCGAGGTCTACAGCTCGCGGCTGCGGGCGGCGGGCTGCTGGGACGACAGCTACGACATGCGCCCCGACTTCTTCGCCGCGGTCCCCTACCGCTCCACGCTGCTGATCCGGGTGCAGCGGGGCAGCGATCTCCAGGAGGTCTCGGACGGCCTCGCGGTCCTGATCGATGACGTCGCCCTCATCCGCGGGGACGAGCAGGTGAACAAGCTCGACGTCGACCTGAGCGTCGGGCTCCCGCCCGGCGTCGAGCTGCCGGGCTCGCCTCCGCCGACGCCGAAGCCGGAGGGGCTCGCCCCGCTCGTTCACATGGCGCTGTACCTCCAGAGGTCGTGCCACAACCAGAACATCGTGCTCTACGCCGTCGATGGGACCATCAAGTTCCACGCGCTGTTCAGCGGCGATCCCAACGAGACGGCCGCGGTCGACAAGTACACGGACGCGACGTTCGACATCTGGGTCGGTGATCCTCGCGACGCCGGGCTCGGCCATCCAGCGGACGCCATCCCGCAGGAGCTCCTCTCGCGGGTCACCGGGAGTTTCCGGTTCTACTTCGAGCGAGGTCAACCTGGGCAACCGTTCCCCTGAGCCCGTCGCCACTCCGTCCTGGGCCTCTGGTGGTGTCCTACCTGTCGGGACAGCAACCTTCAGCACCCAGGTGGATTGAAGCTGACCATCTGCCAGGTCTCCCGGCCGAGACGACATGGCAAAGCGCCGCGAACTCGCGGTAAAGTAGTGACCGCTCATGCCCCAACCCCCGCCGCGACCCGCATCACGAATGGGCGGACCTCACAGCCCCGGGTCGACCCATTCATCGCCAGAAGCGCGCGCGAAGGAGCCCGAGAAGCAGCAGGGGACCTACTTCCTGGGTCGTTACCGCGTGGTCGACGAGATCGGGGTGGGCGGAATGGCGAGCGTTCACCTGGCCCGCATGGATGGTCCGGGCGGCTTCCAGAAATGGGTCGCGATCAAGCGGATCCATCCTCATCTGGTCGAGGACGATCAGTTCGTCGACATGTTCCTGGACGAGGCGCGCATCGCGGCTGGCATCAACCACGCCAATGTCGCGCAGGTCTTCGACCTCGGGAAGGACGACAACACCTACTGGATCGCCATGGAATACCTCCACGGCGAGCCGCTCCGGGAGGTGATGCGCCGCGCAGAGGAGCGCCGGCTGCGCCTCTCGCCTGAGCTCGCTGCGCGCATCTGCTCCGATGCAGCAGAGGGGCTCCACGCCGCCCACGAGCTGCGTGGAAAGAACGGCCAGCTGCTCGGCCTTGTGCACCGCGACGTGACGCCGCACAACCTGTTCCTCACCTACGACGGCTACACCAAGGTCGTGGATTTCGGGATCGCCAAGGTCGCCGATCGGCTGTCGTCCACCCGTGCGGGAACGCTGAAAGGCAAGTTGGCGTACATGTCTCCCGAGCAGGTGCGGGGCATTGAGGTCGATCGCACGACCGATGTGTTCGCGCTCGGGGTCGTCCTCTGGGAGCTCACGACGAACCAGCGCCTCTTCCGGATGGACACGGATCTCGACACCCTCGAGAAGGTGCAGGCCTGCGTGGTCCCGCCGCCGTCCACGATCGTGCCCGACTACCCCATCGAGCTGGAGAGCGTCGTCATGAAGGCGCTCGCCAAGCACAGGCAGGATCGCTTCCAGACGGCGCGCGAATTTTCACGGGCCTTGCAAAATTTCCTGATGAGGAGCGGGATCTTCGTCGGCTCCGAGGAGGTCGCGCACTTCGTGCAGCAGGTGTTTGTCGACCGCATCCAGAAGCGCGAGGCGCACCTCGCGTGGGCGGCGGAGGTGACGTCCACGATCAACGTCGAGCAGGTGCGCGGGCGAAGCTCGACCACGGCCACGGACAGCGTCGGGCTTCGCGGCCGCGACCGGGAGCCTGAGCCGCACGAGCGTCTCACGCCGCCGCAGGTCTCGCAGAACGCCGCGCCGGCGAGCGGGATCGCGCCGGTCGGGCGCACGCCGCAGCGGGACGCGGCCGGCCGGCAGATGGTGGCCACGTCGCTGATGGACGACGACGAGGATGTCCCGACGACGGTCGCGACGCGCGAGCACGCCGAGCCGGTGCGGCCGCTCCCGTACGGCGAGCGCCCGATGCTGCGCCCGGCGGCCGGCATGGTCCCGGAGCGGACACCAGCGCCGCCTTCGCAGCGCGGCGTCCGGTCCGCTCTTCCCACCGTGCGTCCCGGCGCGCCGCCCGGGTCCGCGAGCCCACCGCGGGCGCCCGGCGGCCACCCCATGGCTCCGCCTCCGCCGATCCCGGCGAATCCAACTCTTCCGCTCGACCTCGACACGGACGATCGGATTACCCTCCCCAAGGGGAACCTCCTGGACAGCGATCTGGACGATTCGCTCGCGTCCACGCTCGCGCTCCCGCTGAAGGCTCCGCTCCAGATCCCGGCTCAGGTCCCCCATGGCCCGAGCGATGCTCTGCGTTACCGGCAGGTGAGCAGGACCCCTGCCTTCGACGCGTCGCCGCAGGGGCAAGCTGCCGTCCCGTACGCGCTGCCGTTCAACGGCCAGGGCTATGCTCAGGCTCCTCCGCCTCTCGCCGGCTCGCCCGCACCGGCGTTTCCGCCTCCGGTATCGACGACCTCGGGGCAGGCCCAGCTGTTCGCGCCCACCGCGCCGGCACAGCCTCCCCAGTCGCAGATCGAGACAGCGCTCTCCCTGCCGCGCCCCGATCCGGCGGCCATCTGGGCCGCCACGCAGGACGCGGTGTCCAAGGGAAATGGCAGGAACACGCTCGTGCTCGTCGCCGTCATCGCCCTCACCGCGCTGTGCGTCATCGGCATCGGCGCGCTGATCTACATCAAGACGATGACCGTGCAGCCCTCGCCCTCCAGGGGCGTCGATGCGGCGCCGCCCGCCTCGACCGGCGCGACCACCACCGGCCAGCCGCGTTCCGGTGCGTTCGTGGGGTCCGCGGGGGGCGGGCGCGAGCGCGCGCTCACGCTCGTCGGCAAAGCTTCTCTCGTCCACCGCGACCCGACGGGCCTGCGGCGCGTTACGATGAAGGGATGAAGGCTGTTCAGCGCCGCTCGAGCGGTGGCAGGGCGCGGCCCCGCGCCGGCGAGCGAGCTCAGCTGCGCATCGATGCGCTGGCCGCAGGCGGCGCGGGGGTCGGTCGGCTCGCGGGCGAGGTCGTCTTCGTCCCCGCGACGGCGCCGGGGGACCTCGTGGAGGTCGAGCTCGATCGGAGCGCGCGCCCGGCGAGGGGCAGGCTGCTCCGCGTGGTCGAGCCGAGCGCCGACCGCATCGCTCCGCCCTGCCGCTTCGCGGACGCCTGCGGCGGCTGCGACTGGATGCACGTCCGCGTCGAGGCGCAGCAGGCCGCGCACGAGCAGATCCTCCGGCAAGCGATCGCGCGGGCGACCTCGCTCACCGAGGCCGCTCTGCCGCCGATCCGTGTGCATCCCGCGCCTCAGCCGCTCGGCTATCGATCGCGCGCGCGGCTGTTCGCGCGCGCGGAGCGCGGCGAGGTGCGCGTGGGCTACCGCGCGCCGAGGACGCACGCCGTCGTGGCGATCGACCGCTGCCTGGTGCTGGTCGACGCGATCGCGCCGCTCGCCGGCGAGCTGCCCGGCGTCCTCCGCGGGGCCGAGGGGGAGGGCGATGTCCTCATCTCGCAGGGCGCATCGGGCCGCCCGGTGGTCGAGATCCTGTGGCGCGGCCAGCTCCCGCCGGCCGTGTGGCAGCTGCTCGACGAGCGCACGGCCCGCGGCGCGTGGGCCGGCGCCCGCGTCACGCTGGACGGCGCGCGCGAGGCCGCGTCGTTCGGTGATCCGCGGCCGGCGATCCTGGGCGCCGACGGCCTGCCGTTGCTCCTCGCGCCGGGCGGCTTCGGGCAGCCGTCCGAGGAGGGCGGCGCCGTGCTCGCCCGCCGCGCCGCCGAGCTCGCTCACCTCGACTCGACCCGGCCGCCGCACGTCCTGGAGCTGTTCGCCGGGAGCGGGACGCTCTCGGCGCTCCTCGCGCGCGGCGCGCCGCGACCTTCCCCGGTCGCCGAGCCTGCCGACGCCGCCGCCCCGGGAGCTCCGGCGCTCGCGTCGTTCACGGCGGTGGAGCTCTCGCCCGACGCGGTCGCTTGCCTGCGCCAGAATCTCGCCGCCCGCGGCCTCGCTGGCAGGGCGATCGAGGCGGACGCCGATCAGGTCCCGATCCCGGCGCGCTCCGACGTCGTGGTGCTGGATCCTCCGCGCGGCGGGGCGCCCGGCGCGGCGCGCGCGATCGCGGCCTCGGGCGCGCGCGTGGTCGTCTACGTCTCGTGCGACCCGGCCACCCTGGCGCGCGACCTCGGCGTCATCCTCCGCGGCGGCTTCGAGATCACGGACATCGAGGCGGTCGAACTCTTCCCTCAGACGAGCCACATCGAATCGATCGTCCGCCTCACCCGCGCCCGCCGGTCGGCTCGCTGAGCTGCGTGGTCCCACGGGGCAGCTCGCCGCGCTGCGCGGTCCCACGGGGCAGCTCGCCGCGCTGCGCGGTCCCACGGGGCAGCTCGCCGCGCTGCAGACAGCGCCGCCGAGCCCGGACCGCGGGCTGCGGAGCGGCCGCATGGCGCCTCCGCCCAGCGGCTTGCGCTACGCTGCGGGGATGATTCACCACCTCGACGAGCGCCTCCGCGACGAGGCGCGGCGCTATCGTCTCGTGTTCGCCTGCCCCGATTGCGCCTCGTTCGATCCGGCGGAGACCGAGCGCGACGAGGGCGTCGCCGTGCTTTCCGAGCGCGCGCCGCGCTGCTCGCTCGGTTACCCGGTCGCGCCGCACGTGAGCCCGTCGCTCGACGATCGCGACGCGATCATCTTCTGCAAGGCGTTCGAGCTGCGATGAGCCCGTCCCCCGGACCTCCCCCGCCGCCCAGGCGGGGCCGGTCGCACCCCCCGTCGCTGATCCGCCTCGCCGAGCGGCTGATCCGGGACGAGCGGCTGCTCGCTCGCGGCGACGTGGTCCTGTGCGCCTGCTCTGGAGGCCCCGACTCGACGGCGCTGCTGCACGTCCTGGCGCTGCTCCGGCGGCGGATCGGCCACGTGGTCGTCGCGCACGGCGTCGACCACGGCCTGCGCGCGGCGGCCGCGACCGAGCTCGCGATCGCGCGCGACCTGGCCGAGCGGCTCGGCGTCCCCTATGCCAGCACCCGTGTGGACGTGGCGCCCGGCGCGAATCTCCAGGCCAGGGCGCGTTCCGCCCGGTTCGCCGCGCTCGCGGCTGCCTCGGCGGCGCACGGCGCCCGCGCGATCGCGACTGGCCATACCGCGGACGACCGGGCCGAGACGGTGCTGTTGCGCCTGCTGCGGGGCGCGGGGCCGCGAGGCCTGGCCGTGCTGCCGCCGCGCGCTCCGCTCTGGCCTGAGGCCGCCGGCGCGGCGCGCAGCGGTGTGGAGGCGGGCTCGGCAGCCGGCGTCGAGCTCATCCGCCCGCTGCTCCTCGCCCGCCGCGCCGACGTGCTGGCCCACCTCAGCCGACATCATCTGGCCTTCGCGGAGGATCCCAGCAACGGCGACCCCCGTTTCACCCGTGTTCGCGTTCGTCGCGAGCTCCTCCCCCTCCTCGAGGACCTGTCGCCGGCGATCGTCGAGCACCTCTGCGCGCTCTCGGACATGCTCGTTGCCGGCCGAGATCCGCCTTCCGGCGGAGATGCGGCCGTCCTCAGCGGCAGCGAGCCGCTCTCGGTGCCGCTCGGCCGGGCGCAGCGGCTCGCGATCGAGCGGGCTCGCAAGCTCGGGCGGCCGCTGCGCGTCCGGGTTCGCGGCGGTGGAGAGATCTCCCTGGGCTTTCCAGAGGAGTCCAGCGTGCTTATCGAGGACAAGTCTGTACGTCGCGGGGCCTGACCGCATGCAACCCCACCCGCGTCCCCTGTCGAGTTCCCTTTTTCGCCGTGTCAGCGCGGGGAAGACCCGCGGTCGAGCGGTCGACGACCGAGCTGACGGGTGGCATGCTGACTGGAACACGCGTACAATTTCGGTACACGCCGGCTCGCCGCGCGAGCTTAGAGGGTCCTCGTGAAGCAATCGCACAAGACGCTGCTGCTCTGGGTTCTGCTGATCATGATGTTCTTGGCGATCTGGCAGTTCTTGAGCCCGGATTCCCGGCCCGCCACGCAGGTCGCGTTCAGCGAGTTCATGGCCCAGGTCCAGGTCGAGCCCAAGGACCAGGAACCGCACGTCGAGTCGGTCACCATCAAGGACCGCGAGTACACCTTCTGGGTCAAGGATCCGAAGAGCGGGGCGAAGACGAAGAAGGTCACGATCGGCCCTGACAACGCCGACCAGATCACGAAGACGATCGTCGACAACAAGGTCGCGGTGTACTTCGAGAAGGAGGACGCCTCTCCGTTCTGGCCGGGGGCCATCATGTACCTCCTGCCGACGATCTTCCTGCTCGTGATGTTCTACCTGTTCATGCGCCAGCTCCAGGCCGGCGGCGGCAAGGCGATGAGCTTCGGCAAGTCGCGCGCGCGGCTGCTCAGCGAGGCGCAGAACAAGGTGACGTTCGCCGACGTCGCGGGCATCGACGAGGCGAAGGACGAGCTCGAGGAGATCATCGCGTTCCTCAAGGACCCGAAGAAGTTCCAGAAGCTCGGCGGCCGGATCCCGAAGGGCGTCCTGATGATGGGCCCCCCCGGGACGGGCAAGACGCTCCTCGCGCGCGCGATCGCCGGCGAGGCGGGGGTGCCGTTCTTCTCGATCTCCGGCTCGGATTTCGTCGAGATGTTCGTCGGCGTCGGCGCGAGCCGGGTGCGCGACCTGTTCGAGCAGGGCAAGAAGCACGCGCCGTGCATCATCTTCATCGATGAGATCGACGCGGTCGGCCGCCACCGCGGCGCGGGCCTCGGCGGCGGTCACGACGAGCGCGAGCAGACGCTGAACCAGCTGCTCGTCGAGATGGACGGCTTCGAGTCGAACGAGGGCGTGATCATCGTCGCCGCGACGAACCGCCCCGACGTCCTCGACCCTGCGATCCTGCGGCCTGGCCGCTTCGATCGGCGCATCGTCGTGAACCGCCCCGACGTGCGTGGCCGCGAGGGCATCCTCCGCGTCCACACGAAGAAGGTCCCGCTCGGCACGGACGTCGACATGGAGATCCTGGCGCGCGGGACGCCCGGCTTCGTCGGCGCCGACATCGAGAACCTGGTCAACGAGGCGGCCCTCCTCGCGGCGCGTCAGGACAAGGACGTCGTCACGATGGTCGACTTCGAGATGGCCAAGGACAAGGTGATGATGGGCGCCGAGCGCCGCAGCATGGTCATCAGCGACGAGGAGAAGCGGACCACGGCCTACCACGAGGCCGGTCACGCGCTGGTCGCGAAGCTCCTGGAGAAGTTCTCGGATCCGGTCCACAAGGTGACGATCATCCCGCGCGGCCCGGCGCTCGGCCTCACGCAGCAGCTGCCGAAGGAGGACCGGCTCAGCATGTCGCGGGACTTCGCCAAGGCGCGGCTCTCGGTGCTGATGGGCGGCCGCGTCGCGGAGGAGATCATCTTCGGCCAGTTCACGACCGGCGCGGGCAACGACATCAAGCAGGCGTCGAACCTCTCGCGGCGCATGGTGACCGAGTTCGGTATGAGCGACGTCATCGGGCCGATCTCGTACGGCTCGGACGAGGAGAGCGTGTTCCTCGGGCGCGATTTCACGAGCCGGCGCCGCGACTACTCGGAGACGATCGCCAACCAGATCGACGACGAGGTGCGGCGGTTCATCCTCGACGCCCACGCCGAGGCGCGGCAGCTCCTCACCGACAACCGCGAGATCCTCGAGCGGCTCGCCACGGCGCTCCTCGAGCGCGAGACGCTGGACGCCGAGGAGGTCGACGCCATCGTCTCCGGCCGCGAGCTGCCGCAGCGCCAGCGCGTCGTGATCCCGAGCTACAGCGATCGCGATCGCGCCGCCAAGGAGAAGCGCCGCGCGGCCAGCATCTTCGGCACCCCGAAGCCTGCCCCGAGCACCTGATCGCGAAGCGCGCGGGGGCCGCGCCCGGCCAACAGGGCGAGCCCCCGCACCGCCGCGGCGCCACACGGTACGGCGCGGCCATCCGAGACGCCTCGAATCCCCCTCACCTCCGAACGGCGGCGCACGCGGCGCACTGACGCGCGCGACCCGGCGTCGCCCTGGCTCGTCTCAGGGGGCGCTCAGGGTTGTCTGCAAGAACGCCCACTGCTGCAGGTTTGCCGGGCGGCCGTCGTCGTGCGTGCGGTTCGCCTTCCCGACGATCGCCTGGGCGCCGTCGCCGAAGATGAACAGGCCGTAGCCGAGCGCGAAGCGCAGCGGCTCCCACGGCTGGAAGGCGAGCGAGACGTCGATCTCGTGGCCCAGCGTCCGGCTCTCGTTGTCAGCGGCGGCGCCGACCGGAAGGAGGCGCGCGGTCACCCACCTGCCCCCGGGCGAGGCGAGGCCGACGAACGTATAGCCGGCGGCGACGGTCATCGCGTCGAGGGGGGAGGCGCGGACGCCTCCGCCCGCCTCGATCACGTTGGACCACGCGTAGAGCCCCATGGGGCCGTGGTTGTCCTGCGCGTCGGGCAGGATCGGATCGAAGCGGCGCTGCGTCTCGCCCTCCTCGAGCGCGCCGTCGTCGCCCGTCGCGTAGGCGCCGCGGGCGCTGAAGGTGAGGTGGGCGGGGAGGGAGGTCTCGAGCGCCGCCCGCGCAGCGGCCGCGAACGCGCCGAGCGGGCGGTCGGCCGTGAAGGTGGCGACGCGGCCGAGCTCGTAGGCCCCCTCGAGCGCATAGCGGAAGCCCCGACGTTCGCCGGAGACGCGCGCGTCGAGGACCACGGTATCTCCGGGCGTGAGCCAGCTCGGCCGAGGCTCGCGGGCGATACGCGCGAGCGCCGTGGCCTCGAGGTGGAGCAGGGGAGCGACGCGCCAGATCGCGTTCAGGCCATAGAGCTGCGTCCCCGTCCCGGCGGAGATGGGCTTGCGCGTCCCGGACACCTCGGGCGGAGCGCCGCCAGGCGCCGCGAGGAGCACGGCCATCGCCTCGAGGTCGACGTTGCCGAGCTGCACCCCTGCGCGCACGCCATCGAGCGAGCGCGCAGTGAGCGTCTCGTCGTTCGCCCCGATCAGGCGACCGTCGCCCCACGCGATCCGTTGCCGGCCCAGCCGGACGAAGGCGCGGCGTCCCGAGCGCGTGTGCAGGTCGACGTAAGCCTCGTAGGGCGCCGTCTCCGGGAGGGACGGCTCGCCCGCCCCGACGAAGATCGCGTCGTCGCTCCCCCAGAGCCGCGTGTCCTGCAGCGTGAAGACGCCCGTGACGGGCCCGTGATCGACGGCCAGACCGAGGCGCGCGCGCTGGACGAAGAACCACTGGGTCTTGACCACGTTGCCGGTGTCGAGGAGCGGCGGCAGCGCGCCCCCGAAGCCCTCGGCGAGCACAGCGTTCGAGCTGTAGACGTCGCCGCCCGTGTCCACGGGGTACCGGCGGAACTCGCCGCGGAGCCGGAGCTCCACCGACGGGCGGAACGTGAACCCGCCGAGGGGCACGCCCTCCGACTGCGGCGGCGCCTGAGCCGCCGCAGTCCGGGGCGCGAGCGCGATCGCCAGGAGCGCCGATCCCAGAGCGATGGAGGCGAACGGCAGGGATCGGATCATCAGCGAGGAGGGCCGGAGCGCGGGGTCGTCGAACGGCAGATGCGCGGCCCGGCGCGCGGCGTTCAGGCGGGCCGCGCTCCTGGATCGCTCGCGGAGGATAGGCGTCCCGACGCTCGTCGGACAAGTGGGGAAGCAGCGCCGCTCCCGTCCGGCGGTGCTGGCGTCGGGCAAGGCGAGCCGCCGCGCCGGCGGCGTCAGGGATCGAAATCGTCCTCGCCGTGCGGCGGCTTCGGCGGCTTCGGCGCGGCCCCTGCGCCGCTCCCGCGCTGCGGCGGCGCCTTCACGCTGCCGGCAGGCTGCCTCGACAGGGGTCGCCTCGCCGCGCCTCGCCGCGCCGGAGCGCCGCCCGCATCGACCGCGAGCACCAGATCGAGCGCGAGCTTCGACGCCCTGCCGGCGTGCCGCTCGGCGGACGCGCCCGCCTCGGCGAGCACGCGCTCGGCCGCCGCGAGCTCGCGTTTCACATCGCGGCGCTGCGGATCGCCCGCCATGGCCTCGGCCGACTCGGCTGCCAGGGACGCCCGCTTCTTCTCGAGCTCCACGGCGCGCCTCGACAGCTCGTCGAGCTGCTTCGCCGCCGCGAGGGAGCTCTTCAAGGACGCCTCGAACGCCTCGATGACGCCCCTGTCGTCCGCGTCGGGCGAGCGCCCGCCCCGGGCGTTCACGAGCCGCGCTTCTGGCACGAGCTCGACGTGGAGCCGCACGCCCGACGCGCGGAGCTCCGCGGCGCGCGCGCGCGCCGCGTCGAGCATCGCATCGCCGGCCGACCTCCGGTCGAGCCCCAGCGCGCGCGCGAGCTCGGCCTGCGCCGCGTCCGCGAGCTCCTCGGCCTTCAGCGACTCCTCGCGGAGCGCGCGCGTGGCCTCGAAGAACTCGTCGTAGGGCTGCTTGCCCGTGCGCAGGGCCCGACCCTGCTCGATCTGCGACGTCTGCGCGGCGCACGCGGCGATCATTGGCGCGTGCGCCGCGACGAGCAGCAGGGCCAGCGCCGCCGCCCGGAGCCGGCTCGCGCCGTCCGAGGCCCTCATCATCCACATTGGAGGATGACCCCCCAGAGCTCGTAGCTCGCGGCGGGCTTCGAGAGGAACACCACGCCCACGTAGCCCGAGCGCGGCGAGACGCCGAGCACGCCCTGGCCGAAGTTCCCGGCGGGGGGGGAGAGCGCGATCGGATCCCCGATCGGGGAGAAATTGGGCGCCAAGGTCTGCGCGCGCATGGCGCGGCTCCCTGGAGGGCCTTCGGTCCACACGAGGAGCCAGCGGCCATCGCTGAGCCCCGCGATGTCCGGCGCGAACGCGTCGCCGCCGGGGCCGCCGGAAGGGAGCGGGATCACCTGGGTCGACGCGGGGATATCGCCCGACGCGGCTTGCCCGGCGCGGATCTCCCATCGCCCGTCCATCGGCCGATCGGCGAAGACGACGGCGAGCGCGCGCTCGTTCCAGCCGAGCGACGGCTTGCCGAGCGCGCCTCCGGAGCCTGTCACGCGGGTGAGCTCGCCGGCGGGTCTGCGCTCGGCGTCGAGCCAGCCTGTCCACACGGCCTTCTCGCGGCGGAATGCGACGGCGTAACCGTGGGCCCCGGCCGCGAGGGCGCGCGGCGACTCGAGCGGCTCGTCGCCTTGCACCGGCCAGAGCCGGGAAGGCGTGGCGCCGGGGTTGTCGGCCGCCACCACGGCGCCGTCCGCCAGACCGACGACGAAGGGCCGTGGCCCCGGGACGTTGACCGGGGAGCGGATGGCCTGCTGCGCTGACGTGAGGACGGTGAAGGCGTCCTCGACGGGCGAGATGCTCACGATGTCGGTGGCCTCTCGGTTCGAGAACCGCTCGCTCCGCTTCCCGGTCGCGGGATCGACCTCGAGGCCGACGGCCTCCATGGCGCTCTTGGCGTAGCCCACCAGGAGCTTGCCGTCCTTCGTCGCCGTGACCTCGAAGGGGATGCTCTTCGCAACGAGCGGCGCCCACTGCTGCGGCTGGCGTGCCACCCAGCAGGGCTTCAGCGGGACGGGGATCGCCGAGCGCGCGACGTCCTGCGCGGCGCCGAGCGCGGGGCGCGCCGTGGCGACCGGCGGCCGCCGTGGGGTTGCGACGGAGTGGCGCCCCGCGAAGAAGGCGGCGACGCTCATGAGCACCGCTGCCCCGCAGATGCCGATGAGCGACGAGACCGGCACGGGCACCGCCGTGGAGAAGCGCTTGCCATCGCCCCGCGCCAGCGTGCTCGACGAGCCCGCGAGGGGCGGCTGAGCGCGTCGCGCCGCGAGCGCGCGCGGATCGAGCGCGGGCGCGCCGCCGCTCGATCCCGCGACGGAGCTGCGATCGGAGCGCTGGCCCGGCGAAAGCGGCGCGTCGGCGGCTGCCGGACCGCGCTGCGAGCTCTGTAGCCCGGGCAAGCCTGGCCACGAGCGCGCGGCCGGGCTCCCCTGCGGCGAGCCTGCGCCGACGCCGGCCGAAGGGATCGTCGCGTACTCGCGGCGCCCCATCGACGTATCGTCGGGCAGGGGGGAGCGCTTCGTTTCGCCGGGCACGGGCGCAGCGGAGTGCTCCTTGGCCTCGCGGTGCGGTCCCGTCGTGGTGGAGGGCTCGGGGGCCTCGCTGCCGGCGTGGCTCGCCGAGGGATCCCGACCGTCGTCGACCGACGTGCTCTCGGCGCTGCGGGGCAGGAGACCGTCGCCGGACATCGCAGGGCTCGCAAGGCTTGCAAGGCGAGGTCCACGGGTCTCGAGCGCCGCGGTGGCGGCGGCGCTCGAGACGGGCGCTGCATCGGCCGGGGGGATCGGGGCAGCCGGGGGCAACGGGAGCGCTACCGCCGGCTGCAAGGGCAGCGGCGGCGGTGCCATCGGCGTCGCGTGGAGAGCCTCCGCGGGAGGGCGCGGCGGTGGCGCGGGGAGCGAGCCGAGGCGCACGAGGGCCTTCGCGCCTGCCGCCGCCCGAGCCGGCGCATCGGGCGCCTGCGCGCCCGAAGGCCTCCTCGCCGGAACCGCGGGGAACCGGACCGGCACGGGGGGCGGCGGCACGGTGCGTCCCGCCGCGGGCCGCTTCGTGCCCCGGCTGGAGCTCGACGGCGCGGGCGGCGTTGCCGAGAGAGGCCTGACGGCGCCCGGATCCGCGCCGCTGCGCCCATCGTTCTGCGGCGCAGCGCCGGCGGGCGCCGCGTCGCGGCCGACAGGGAGTGGCGGGGGCCGGGGCGGTCTCGCTGCGCGCGGCGACGAGCCCGCGGCCCTCGGCGCTGCGCCCGGCCTGCTGGGCGCTGCCGCGCCCGGCGCGCGCTTCGGCGCCGCGGGCTCGTCGCCGTCCCTCGTCGCGCCGGCGCCGCCCGCGGCCACGTCTGCGTCGCCGGCCGGATGCTGACCGGACGACGTGTCCTCGTGCTCCTCCGACGCCGAGGGGAGCTTCGGCGCGCGCGGGATAGCGGGCGCTCCCTCGTCGCCTGTCGAGGAGCCGTCGTAGCGGGGCAGCTGCGTGATCGCGCGGGCGATCCCCGCGTCGAACGTTCCGCCCGCCGATGGCACGACGATCGGAGCGCTCTGTCCGCTGGCTGGCGCGCTCGCCGGAACATCGATCCCCGTGAGCGTCCTCATGGACTCGCGCTTCCGCGGCGGCGGGGGCGGCGGCTGCGGGCGCGCTGTGCCACGGCTCGGGTGCGCCGTCGGTCTCCGCTCGTTCGCGGACCTGTCCGGGGGCGCTGGGCCGGTGCGCTGGCCGGGGTGGGCGGGCGCCGGGTCCAGCTCCTCGACGAGCTCGAGCTCCAGCGTCGCGCTGCTGTCGCGAGCCGGCTCCCCGGCGGGCGGCTCCTCGGGCGCAGCGGCGCCCGCCTCCGGCTTGCGCCGGAGCTGCGCGGCGTCGGCGAGCTCCGGCAGCCTGGAAGCCGGCGCCCACGCCTCCATGCCCTGGCGCCACACGAGCGTGGAGCCCGGGATGACCCCGGCGGCCAGCGCGCTGCGCAGCTCGGCGGTGCTCACGAGCCGCTGGACGCCGCGCTCATCCGTCCATCGCCACGCGCTCAACGGCGGCCCCTCCTCCCCCTGCGAGAGCGCCTGAATTTCAGGACGTGATCCACGACTCCGCGATCGTACCGCGCGTTCTTTGCAAAGAGATCTTCTTTCGTCCGCTCGCGCAACCGCGCGCCCGCTCCTGACGACGATCGGGCTGCCAGCCCATGAGCCCCTCCCACGCCCTCGTCGCCGCCGTCCGCTTCCTGGCCGCCGCCGCTGCGCGTGCGCTCAGCCCGCCGTCCTGCGCTGGCTGTGACACGCTCATCGCAGATGCCGCGGTGTTTTGCGCTGACTGCGCGCGGACCGTCGTGCCCTACGCGGAGCGCCCGCCGCGAGAGGCGGCGGGCTCCAGCGCCGCCGCGGGCGCCGATCTCGTCGCGTTCGCCCCGTTTGGCGGGTCGCTCGCGGAGGGGATCCGGCGCTTCAAGTACGGAGATCGCCCGGATCTCGCGCGCCCGCTCGGCCGGTTGCTGCTCGGCGCGGCGCGTGAGGCGGGGATGAGCGTCGACCTTGTGGTCCCGGTGCCGCTGCATCCGCGCCGTCTCGCCGATAGGGGGTACAACCAGGCGGCCTTGCTGGCCGCGCACGTCGCTGGCGGACTTCCGGCGTCGCTGGCCCCGCGGGCCCTCTGCCGTGTCCGGTCCACCGCGCAGCAGGCGCAGCTCCCGCGCGATCTCCGCCTGCAGAACGTGGCGGGGGCATTCCGGGCCCGTGCGCCGGAGCGCGTCCAGCGCCGGAGGGTCGCGCTCGTGGATGACGTGGCCACGACCGGCGCCACGCTCGCGGCGTGCCGGGAGGCGCTCCTCGGCGCGGGGGCTGCTTCGGTCACCTATCTCGTCCTCGCCACCGCCGAGAGCGGCGCGGACGAGCTCAGAAGCTCGCCTCCGTCAGCGCCCCGCATTTGATGCGGATGCTCCTGCCCTCGGTGAGCCATCGCGTGCCGTCGCGCGTCGGTTCCCCGATCCGCACGAAGCGGCGCCCGCAGCGCACCTCGATGGGCTGATTGCTGGGCCCCACCGCCACGCCCAGCACGTACACGGTCGCGTTCTGGGAGGAGTTGAGCTTGAGGATGCCGTAGCCGCTGCGTGGGATCGGCGGAGTGCGCGCTCCGGCCTCGACGGCTGGCTGCTGTGGAGGCGCCGGCGGCTCGGCGCCCGGCGGTGCAGGAGGCGCCGGCGGCTCGGCGCTCGGCGGTGCAGGAGGCGCCGGCGGCTCGGCGCCCGACGGCGGTGGTGCGGCCTGCGCTGCAGCTTCGGTCGTGCTCGCGGGGGGCGGGGCTGCCAGCTGCTCGGGAGCGTCCGTTCGCTTCGATGCTGCAGCGATGGCGCGCGCGGGCCCGTCGCCCGCCGCCTTCGCCGGCAGAGCCTCTCGGCTGCGCGTCTCCAGCCCGGGCAGGCTCGTCTCGACCGCGTAAATCCCCAGCGCAAACACGACCGCTGCCGTCGTGAGCGCAACTCCGATGGTGCCGAGCGGCGAGATCGGCTTCGACGGATGGTCCCCAGCCGACCGAGGTTGGGGCGCGTCCCCATCTGACCCAGGTTGAGGCACGTCCCCAGGTTGAGGCACGTCCCCAGGCGATTCAGGCTGGGACGCCTTCTCGGCCGAATCAGGTTGGGGCGCGTCCGTCGAGAACATCGACCGCCAGTCTAGCCGCATCGTCTGCTGTCGAACCGAACTCTCCCGCTCGGCGGCACACCAGACGGCGCACAGGAGCGTTTCCTTCGGAGCCGCTCCGGAAAGCAAGCACGGACGCTGTTTGTGTGCTGGAATACATTCGTGTACGTCGTCGCACATCCACTGACGTGGATTCGCAGAGGGATGCCGCGCGGTCGTCGTGCGCTGGCCGCCGGGGTGCTCGACACCCTCGGGCTCCTGGATCGCTTCCTGTGGCTGCGCGCGAAGCTCCGGCTGCCCGTGCTCTCCGTGTTCACCTACCACCGCATCGCGGAGCTCTCGGAGGTGGACGAGCTCGATCCGGGGGTCGCCGAGGTGAGCGCGCGCGAGTTCGAGGAGCAGCTCGCGGTCATCAAGGCGCACTGCACGGTGGTGTCGATCCGGGACGTGCGGCTCTTCGCCAAGGGCCGGAAGCTCCCGCCGAACCCCGTCATGGTCGCGTTCGATGACGGCTACCGCGACAACCACGACGTCGCCTTGCCCCTCCTCCAGCGCGCCGGCGTCGCGGCCACGTTCTTCATCGCCACCGGGTACCCTGACAGGGGGCGCCTCTTCTGGTGGGACCGCGTCGCGCTCCTCATGCACCGGTGCCGGAGAGCGCGCGTCGAGATCGCCTACCCCGCGACGCTCGTGCTCGATCCGCTCCGCGACCCGATCGCCGCGGCGACGCGCGTCTGCCAGACCATCAAGCGCACGTCCGGCGTCGACATCGGGCGCCTGTGGGACGAGATCGAGCGCGCCACGGGGGTGTCGATCGATCTCTGCGAGGAGCGCGCGCTCGCGGCCAGGACGATCATGGACTGGAACCAGATCGCGGCGCTGCGGCGGGCGGGCATGGACGTGCAGTCGCACTCCCACAGCCACCGGGTCCTTCAGACCCTGTCGCCCGACGAGGCCACGCGCGACCTCACGCGCTCCCGCCACGTCCTCTCCGACGCGCTGAACGAGGCGGTGCACGCGGTCGCGTACCCCGTCGGATACAGCCTGTGCGGCGCGTTCCATCGCGCCGTGAAGGAGGCCGGCTTCGAGATCGGCTTCACCAACAACTCCGGCCTTTGCATGCTCTCGTCCTTCGACCCCCTGAACTTCCCGCGCATCGCCATGGATCGCGGGCAGATCGGCGCCCTCTTCAAGCTCAAGCTGCTCATCGGCCAGCGGCCCGGCTCTCGGGCCGGCCGCTGATCGAGCAAAGCCCGCCGCGCCGCTCCGCCGCCGCGCCGCTCCGCCGCGCTCCCCGCGTCCGCCGCCGCGCTCCCCGAGCGCCCCCGCTCGCTCGCGGCCGCGTCGACCGGCGCGCGCGTGGCCTGAGCTGTGCACGTGCACCGTCGCTGGGCCGGTTCTGCACGCGCATGGCCTCGGTGGCCTGGAAAGCTGCTTCGCAGCCTGTCCGACGAAGGAGGCTCTCGTGAAAGGCACAATCCGTGGTCGCAGCTCCCGCGCCGCCTTCTCCATGCTCGGCGCGGCCTCGCTGATCTCCGTAGCCCTCGCCTCGGGATGCGGTGGCTCGCCGCCGCCCGCGGCTTCCGCGAAGGCGCCCGCGCGGCCCGCGCCCGAGGCGCGCGACGGGCGGGGGGAGCGGAAGGCGACCGTCGAGCAGCGCGAGCAGCGCGAGGCCCAGCGCGCGTGGTGCGTCTACCTCGAGGAGCTCTACGAGCGGGCCACCGAGCAGGCGAAGGGCTGGCCGAAGTTCGAGCAATGCACCCAGATGACGACGATGGCCTCGCCGGCGATGCTCCGCGCCACCTCGGAGTGCTCGCTGGCAGCGCTGCGGCGGTTCGAGGGCGATCCCTTCACCGCCGCCTACGCGCAGGAGGTGAGCCGCTGCGGCTCCGAGGCGATGACGGCCACCACGCTCCCGCGCTCCGATCTCGCCCCGTTCATGGCCGTCCTCTGCGGCCGGCTCGCGGGGTGCGGAGACCTCGACTACGACACGTGCCGGCAGAGCCTGGAGGAGGGGCTCGGCCCGCAGCTCGAGCGGGCGATCGGCGCGATGAACAGCCGCGGCCGCCAGGAGGTCCGCGCCTGCTTCGGCAAGCTCGCGTGCGGCGGCGAGTTCGGCCCGCAGATCTCCGCGTGCCTCGAGCCCATCATGGACGACCTGCTCTGGCTGCCGGGGTGAGCGCCGGGCGCCGCGCTCGGGGCGGCAGCGCCGCGCGGCGGGGCGATCAGCCGGAGTCGCCCGGCAGGCGGCAGCGCGCGATCAGCGGGACGTGATCGGAGAGCCCGGCGAACGCCCCCTTGTGCCCGAACGGGTGCGTGCCCGCGAAGTCGATCCACTCGAGGCGCTCGGACGAGTACACGTGGTCGAGGTGCATGCGCAGGTTCATGAAGCCGGCCGTCGGGAAGGCGCGCGCCTCGCGCTCGGAGAGGCAGCGGACCCTGGCGAACGCGTCCACGAAGCCGATCTCCTCGCGCAGGAAGCGATCGACCGGCGAGCCCGGCAGCGAGTTGAAGTCGCCGACCACGACGAAGTTGTCGGTCCGCTGCTCGCGGCGGACGAAGTCGGCGAGCACCCGCGCCTCCTCGAGCTGGTTCGGTCCGAACCCCATCCGCGCCTCGCCCGTCCAGAACTCCCTCGAGAACACGCTCGGCAGGCTGAGGTGGGTGTTGAACACATCGAAGCTCTGCCCGCTCTCGTGCTCGAACGATACGTGCGCGCAGATGCGCGTCTGCTTCAGGCTCTTGACCCTCCGCCGGTGGGTGATGTCGTGGGGGCGCTCTGCGTTGTGGTGTCCGATGCGGAACGTGTCGCGCGCGATCACCGCGAGCCCGGTCGTGTAGATGTTCGTCCGCGAGGTGAGCCTGTAGATGTGCGCGGGGAAGTAGTAGGCGACGTAGCGCTCGGGCCGCTCTGCATGCGCGAGCGCCGCGTGCAGCTCGTTCATCAGGCGCTCGAGCTGCGTCTCCTCCGGGTGCCACCGCGGGTTCATCGTCGAGGAGCGCAGCGACTGCGTCTCCACCTCCTGGAGGCACACGAGATCGGGCAACGGGGACAGCCCCGCCAGCGTCGTCGCGATCCGGGCGATCGCGGCGCTTGTCGAGGCGATGCCCCGCGTGCCGTGCCCGAAATAGCGGACGTTATAGGTGATGATCCTGAGCGACGTGCCGCCGTCCACCGGCGCCTCGGCGCCGCGACGAGCGCCGTGCACCGCCGCGCTCGCGGAGCGGCCGTCCGGCGCCGAGTCCACGGGGATTGTGCCGTTCGAACCAGGTGGGAGGCGCCGCTCGGTCATGTATCCTCTCGCCCATGGGCAAGAACATCATCGTTTCCGAGGATACCATTCGTGACCTGCTGGAAGCGCATGCCTCCCTCTCCGCCTGGTACTATGAGCTTTGGTCGGCGCTGCGGGTCGCGAAGGCCTCGGCGACCGCCCCCGATGATGCGGCCCGTGCAGCGTTTGTCGAGCGGATGGCCGCGAGCTTCCCCGAGGTCGCGTCGATCGCCCGTTCCATCCGGGTGCCGAGGATGTTCGTCCCACCTCCGCCCGCCGTGAGCATACCCCCTGTCGCGACAGGGGAGGGCGAGGGGACGGACGAGGCCCCAACGGCGATCGAGCCCGCGCCCGCCCGGCTCCGCGAGCTCCATGGCCAACCACCCAAGAGCCAGCCGGGCTCGGGAGACACCGATGAGCCCGCTCCGGCGCCTTCGCAGCCCGCCATCGCTCCTCCACCGCTGGTCGTCCCGTCGACGGTGAAATACGACACCTGAGGTCGCTGAGGTCGCTGACATCGCTGAGGTCGCTGACATCGCTGACGTCGAGATTCCCTCGGCCTGACTCGCGCGCTCGACCACGGCGCACCTCGCGCGTCCAGCCACATCGAGCCCGTCAGCGGGCCGAGCCGCCGAGGGGCTTGCGCCGCGCAAGGAGCTGCTCGGCCTCGGCGGCCCCTGTGCTGTCGAACGCCGGGTTCAGCTCGAGCGCAGCCCGCACGAGCTGCTCGCCTCGCTCCATGTCGCCCAGGGCGATCCGGATCGCCCCCGCGTGGTAGAGCAGGCGCGCGTCCCTGGTGCCGAGCGCCAGCGCTCTGTCGCTCGCCGCGCGCGCTTCGGGCAGCTTGCCGGCGCGGTACAGCGCCCAGGCGAGGGTGTCCTCGGTGTAGACGTCCCCGCGGAGGGCGCGCTCCGCGGCGGCGAGCCGCAGGGCCTCGTCGCGCTCGAGACCCTTTGTCGCGTAGTACAGCGCGAGCATCCGGCGGTCCGACCTGCGCCCCGCGTCGATCGCGCTGGCGTAGGCCTGCGCCGCGCCGGCGTGGTCGCCGGCTGCCGTCCTGGCGTCGCCGAGCAGCCACGCGATCTCCGCCTCCGGGCTCCGCCGATGGGCCCGCTCGAGCAGCTCGACGGCGCGCCCAAAGGCGCCGCGGGCCAGCGCGACGCGCGCTCTGCCGGCGAGCGCCGGTGGATACGCGTCCTGCGCGGCGAGCGCCCGCTCGAAGCCCCGGTCCGCGGCCTCGTGGTCGCCCTCGTGCCAGAACATCGCGGCCGCCTTCGCCAGGGTCCACGCGAGCGCCTCGGGCTCGCGTGGATCGCCGGCGTCGATCGCGAGGCGCATGATCCGCTTCGCGCTCGCCACGTCGCCCTGGAGCCAGCGAAGGTGCGCGGCCCGCGCGTAGGACGGCAGGCCGGGCCGCTTGTCGACCATCCGCTGCGCCGCCGCGGCCGCCGCTTCGAAATGGCCGAGCTCGAGCGCCGCGTCGCTGAGCGTCCCGAGCGCGAGCGCGTCGCCCTCGTCGCGCGAGAGCACCCGCTCGGCGGCGTCGCGCGCCCCGGCGAACCGGCGATCGTGGAGCAGCACGAGGCCGAGCAGGTTGAGCGACGCGCGATCGCCGTCCGCCAGCGCGAGCGCGACCTCCGCGCACGCGTGAGCGCGGAGGTAGAGCGAAGGATCGTCCGACGCGCGCGCCTTCCTGATCCACGCGTAGCCCAGCGCGCTCCAGAGATCCGCGCCCCCCGGCGCCTTCGTGAGCCGCCGCGACAGCGCCTCGATCTCGCGATCGACGGCGCCCGCGCCCGCCGGGGCCGCGAGGGCGAGCCCGCGCGCCGCGTCGAGGCTCGAGGGCGCCGGCGCCGCGGCGGGGCGCTCGAGCGACGCCGGCGCGGCCGGGACGGCCTCGGCGCGCGATCGCTCGGTGCAACCGGGGCTTCCGCTCAGGGCAGCGCAGGCGAAGAGGAGACCCGTTCGTCGCAGCATCGGAGCGCTGACCTCCTGGCGCGCTGGAGCTCCGCCCGGGGCGAGCCGCGCCTCTCGCCGGGGCGTCGCGACCTCGATCCGGTCGCGAAAGAGCTTGCCTTGCCGGTCTGCGCCGGCAAGCTCGCCGCTCCAGCGCATCGCTCGATCGACCAGCAGCGCGCGGCGCGGAGGAGATCGCATTGCCTGTCTCGACGGATGGCGACCGCCTGCGACGGCGCTGCGCCGCGGCGCTGCTCCTGCAGCTCGTCGCCGCCTGCGCGCGCGCGCAGCGCAGCGCGCCGGACGCGGGTGCGACAGCCGCGCCCTCGCCGGACGCCGGCTCCTCGACGACGTCGCCGGCCGACACCCTGGCCGGCGACGAGATCGCCCCCGTCTACCCGAAGGCCGAGGGCGCGCCGGAGCCGCTCGCGGCGCGGCTGTGCGAGGCGCTGCACGCGCTCCCCGCGCGGCGCAAGGCGGCGTGCTGCGGTGGCGGCGCGGGCTTCCACGCGGGCGCGGAGTGCTCGCGCGCGCTGAGCTTCGCGGCGCGCGCGAAGGCGGTGGCGCTTTCGGCCGACGCGGTCGGCCGCTGCGTCGAGGCGATGGAGCGATCGCTCGAGGGGTGCGACTGGGTCTCTCCGCTCGCCGCCCCGATCCCACCTGCTTGCGAGGGGATCGTGCGGGGGGCGCTCGGCGAGGGGGCGCGGTGCCGGTCGTCGCTCGAGTGCGCGGACGGGCTGCGCTGCGACGGCGCCGGGCCCACCGACGCGGGCATCTGCCGCGCCCCGCGCGCCGCGGGCCCCTGCGGCCTCTCCGTCGACGCGCTGGCCGCGGTCACCCGCCAGACGCGCTACGCCGAGTCGCACCCCGAGTGCCGCGGCCACTGCGCCGGGCGCGCGTGCGCGGACGACGTCCCGCCCGGCGGCCGCTGCGAGGCGCACGCCGACTGCGGGCGGGGCCGCCGCTGCGTCGACGCGCGCTGCAGCGCGGCGCCGCTCCCTCCCGCCGGCGCCGCCTGCCTCGGCGGGCTCTGCGCGCCCGGCGCGCGCTGCGTGGACGGGCGCTGCGCCGCGCCCAGGGCCGAGGGCGCGGCCTGCGCGCGCGACAGCGAGTGCCGCGCCGCGTGCGTTCGACCGGACGGGCGCGCGGGCGGCGCAGGCGGCGTGTGCGGGATGCGATGCGCAGCGCCGTGACAGGCGAGCGGCGTGTCGCGCCGCGCTGCGCCGCGCGGCTCAGGGCCGGAAATGCCCCTGGGTCGCGCCTTCCCAGGCCGTCGCGAGGTACGGGAAGGCCGGCAGGAACCGCGCGTCGTTCGCCGCGACCCCGTCGCCCGCCGTCGCCCCGGGAGCGCCGGTCAGGAGGAGCGTGAACAGGGCGTCGGTGACGTCGGTCTGCTCATGGTCCGCGCCGGGGACCAGCGCGCGGCCGTTCGGGAAGCCCGACGGCATGCCCAGATCGATCCGGAGCACGTCGCCGACGGTCTCCAGGGTGTGTCCCCCGAGGCTCGATGGCTTCAGGTTGAACCTGTCGATGAGATCGGTCCGGTTCTGCTTCAGCGCCTCCGGATCGAAGGCCGCGAGCGGCTGGCCGGCCCGGTAGAGGCCCGCGAACTCGGCGTCGCGCACCAGGATCGGGTTCAGGAAGTACGCTCCGAAGTGGACGAGGTCGTCGCGCGGGTGCGCGCGGTTGTACTTGTCCTTGTCCTGCAGGCCGATGATCCACGTGTTGACGAGCGGCAGGCCGACCCGCGACACCTGCACCCAGGGACCCAGGCCGTCCTCCTTGCCGTTCGCGCGCAGGATCCGCACCTTGCGTCGGCTCGCGGAGGCCCAGATGCCGAGCGTCTGCCGGTCGCTCGGTCCCCGCGTCGGCTCCGATCCGCCGTTGGCCATCGCCAGCGGGATCTCGAGCGCGAGCGTGTGCACGTTGAAGCCGGCGAGGTTGTCGCGCGCGGTGCACGACGGGTTCGGCGCCGAGAGGAGCGGGCACAGCCCCGCGAGGTCGAACGCCCGGCCGAGATCCGCGTAGAAGCCGTCGTCGCGCGGCCCGGCCCAGGCGCGCCCCTCGCCGCCGGCCATCCGCTTGAGGAACTTCGAGGACGTCGCGAAGGCAGGGTAGCCGCCGCCGGTGATCTGATAGGCGAGCTCGTTCGTCCGCCTCCCGATGTTCGGCGGCGCGACCGGGGCGTCGGCGAGGAGGACCGTCGACGCCCCGCCCTCGATCTTCGTGATGGTGTACGTCTGCTCCGCGCCGGCGAGCTGCGCGAAGAACTCGTTGCCGCCGCTCGGCGCCGGCGTGAGCCCCGCCGGATCCTCCGCGCGGTACGGCGTGGTCGAGAACCGGAACTGGTAGGTCAGCGCGTCCTCGAGGCTCGACGGCCCGCGGGCGATGTGCACCTCGTAGAGCACGTCGTCCGAGAAGCCGTGGAAGTTCGGCCCGCCGGCGGGCTCCTCGAGCGGGATGTAGCTCGCGAGGATCACGAGGTTTCCGCCCTCCACCCACGCGTACAGATCGGTGTTGTCGGCGGCCGGATCCCCCGCGATCGCCGGCGCCTCGCGGTGGCTCGACGCTGCAGCAACGCCGGGTGCGCTGAGCGCGACGCACGCCGCGAAGACGGCGGCGGCGCGCGACGGCCTTTGGATCATGCGTGCGGGTCCTCCCATCGCTCCTCTGCGGCTCATTGCCTGAGCAGGAACACCGAGCCCTGCTCCTGGGCCCTGTGATCGACGAACGCGAAGACGTCGGCGCCCTTCGCCCGGTGCAGCCCGCCGGGCTCGTCGTGGCTCGGGGCGCCGGTGGCCGTCGCCGAGCGCGCCCCGGACGCCACCTCGATCCGCACGACCTCGTCGGCGCCTCGGGCCACGTTGCGCGTGAGCACGAGCAGCGCCGCGTCGTCGCGCGTCAGCGCGAGGCCGCACGGATAGCCGACGTGGAGCCCGGTCGCGAACGCGCTCACGAAGCCGTCCTCGATCCTGAAGACGGTCGCCGTCCTGTCGGGGCTCGCGAGGGTGTCGCAGACGAAGATGTCGCCCCCGCTGGCGACGGCGACGCCGCTGGGATCGACGAGCGGGCTCCCCTTCGCGATCGCGGAGGCCTCGCCGCCGCCGGACGGCAGGGCGAACACGCCGGGCTCGCCCCCCTCGCGATCGCGCCCCGAGAAGACGATCCGCTCCTCGCTGTCCGCGCCCCGGACGACCTCCAGGCCGCGCGCATGCATCCCCTCGCCGCCGCGGACCGGCGCGACGGCGCCGCCGGGCAAGTCGATCGCGAACAGGGCGCCCGCGTCGTCGAGCGCCGCGCTGCCCGCGCCCGGATCGGCCACGAAGAGCCGGCCGCCGCCCGCGCTCGCCGCGATCCCGAGCGGCGCGACGAAGGGCGGTCCAGCCGCGATCTCGGTGGCGCCTCCGCCGCCGTGCGCGCTGGTCCTGAAGACGCCGGCCCTGCCGCCAGCGTCGATGCCCGTGAAGTACACGTACGCCGCGCCGGCGTCCGGCGTCGCGTCGAACGCCGTCGCCGGGGCAAGGGTCGAGATCGCATAGGGCGCATCGCCTCCTGCGCCGCCCCCGCCGCCCGTACCGCTCGTCGTGGCCGCGCCCCCCGTCCCCGCGGCGGAGCCCGCGATGGTCCGTCCAGGCGCGTCCTCCGCGCGGCTGCAACCCGGGTGGCCCGCGGCGGCCGCAAGCGACGCCAGAGCGCACAGCACACCGGCGCTTCGCCGGAGGTCCCCCCTGGCTTCCGTCATGCCTGCTCCTCCCCGGCAGCGTCGCTCGTGCGCCCGGCTCGCGCGAGCCGCGCGGCGATCGCGCGGCGCCGAACGCGGCCGTTCTGCCACGGCCCTCCCGGATCGAGTAGGCCGCGGCCGCGCCACGCGCGACAAAGCCCCGCGCACCCTGCCTCTCGTGTCCGGGGTCGCCCGCCGGCGCTCAGGCCGGTGAGCAGCGCCACGCGGGACGGCCGTACGGCGTTCCCCCGTCGACCCGCTGACAGCCCCGTTTTATAACGACAGCCATGTTCGATGTCGCTCGGTCATTGTACGCACGGGCGTTGGAGGACATCCGTGCGGCGGGCCTCTACAAGGAAGAGCGGATCCTCGCGACGCCGCAGGGGCCGGCGATCCGGACCGAGGGGGGCGTCGAGGTCCTCAATTTCTGCGCGAACAACTACCTTGGTCTGTCGTCGCACCCGGCGGTCATCGGCGCGGCGAAGCAGGCGATCGACTCGCACGGCTTCGGCCTCTCCAGCGTCCGTTTCATCTGCGGCACGCAGGACCTGCACCGGCGGCTGGAGTCCAGGATTGCCCGCTTCTTCGGCACCGAGGACGCGATCCTTTATTCGTCCTGCTTCGACGCGAACGGCGGCCTGTTCGAGACGCTCCTCGGCGACGAGGACGCCGTCATCTCGGACGCGCTGAACCACGCCTCGATCATCGACGGCATCCGCCTCTGCAAGGCCGAGCGGCACCGTTACCCGAACGGGGACATGGCCGCTCTCGAGGACATCCTCCGCAAGACCGCCGGCAAGCGGCTCCGGCTCATCGCCACCGACGGCGTGTTCTCGATGGATGGATATCTGGCGAAGCTCGATACCATCTGCGATCTCGCCGACAAGTACCGCGCGATGGTGATGGTCGACGACTCGCATGCGACCGGGTTCATCGGCCCGACGGGGCGCGGGACCGCGGAGCTCTGCGGGGTCATGCACCGCATCGACGTGATCACCTCCACCCTGGGCAAGGCGCTCGGCGGCGCGAGCGGCGGCTTCACGACCGGCCGGCAGGAGATCGTCGACCTGCTGCGGCAGCGCTCGCGGCCCTACCTGTTCTCCAACACGCTCGCCCCCGCGATCGCCGGCGCCTCGATCGCCGTGTTCGACCTCATCGACGCCGAGCCCTCGCTGCGCCAGCAAGCGATGGAGAACGCGCGCCGGTTCCGGCAGGGGATGGCGCAGGCCGGGTTCACCATCAGGCCGGGCATCCACCCGATCGTGCCCATCCTGCTGGGCGAGGCGCGCCTCGCGAACGAGATGGCCAAGGCGCTCCTCGCCGAGGGCATCTATGTCATCGGCTTCTCGTACCCCGTCGTGCCGAAGGGCGAGGCCCGCATCCGGGTGCAGCTCTCCGCCGCGCACGAGCCCGCGCACGTCGACCGTGCGATCGAGGCCTTCCGGAAGGTCGGCCGGCAGCTCGGCGTCGTCGGCTGACCGGCTCAGTACCGGAGGATCACCTTCGGGTGGCTCGAGATCGCCTCCTGGAAGGCCGCCGCGTCGTAGTCCTGGAAGTCGAACACCGTCCCCTGGCCCCGGTTCAGGATGACCTCCCAGATGAGGTCGTGGATGTTCGGATCGCGCGACTCGAGCAGGTGGCGCGTGATGTGCCACGTCTCGAAGATGCGGCGGCCGATCACGCTGTGGAGGCTGATGCCGTCCACGATGAGGCGGTCGAAGTTCTCGATCACCGCGTCGCCGCTCTTCAGGCCGAAGAGGATGACGTCGCCCCCGCGCCTCGCCGCGTGGATCGCGTTGTTCACGCTGCTGTTCACGCCGCTCATCTCGAGCACGACGTCGACGCCGACCCCGTCCGTCAGCTTGCGCACCTGCTCCGTCAGTTCCGGATCGCTCGCGTGGGGCCGGTCGGGGCTCGCCCGGTGCGGGCGCAGGACCACGTCGGCGCCCAGGCGGCCGGCCATCTCGGCGTTCCGCTCCGCCGGCTCCACGCCGATGATGTAGATGGCCCCCATCGCGCGCGCGATCGCGACCGCGAAGAGGCCGATGGTGCCGCAGCCGAAGATCGCCACGCGCTTGCCGCGGAGGTTCACCTTGGTGCACGCGTGCACGGCGTTGCCGAACGGCTCCTGCACCGCGGCGACCTCGGGCCGCATCCTGGCGATGTCGGTGCGCCACAGGTTCTTCGCCGGCAGCTTGACGAGCTCGGCGAAGCAGCCATCCTCGCTGATCCCGATGATCTTGTCGTCGGCGCACACGTGGGTGTCGCCGACGCGGCACTGGTAGCAGGCGCCGCAGGCGATGTGGCTCTCGGTCGAGACGATGTCGCCGACCTCCAGCCCGAACGTCCGGCGCGCGTCGGTCCCGAGGTCGACGACGCGGCCGAGCAGCTCGTGGCCGATCGTGCGCGTCGCCTTCCGGTCGCGATCGAGCGACTTGAAGATCATGTCCTTGAAGGCGCTGCGGAACCAGATGCCCCGATCCGAGCCGCAGAAGCCCGTCATGATGGGCTTCACGAGGACGCTCGCGCGGTCGTGGTAGTCCTTGGCCTCGTCGATCGCCGGGCGCTCGACCTCGTCCTTCGACAGCCCGACGGTGGACTCCCACGGCTGCCTCTCGCGGTTGTACGTCAGCGCCCACATCGCGTCGCTCATGCACCTGGCTCCTGTCTCAGGGCTCCGAGGCGCGCAGCTGGCGCTCGGGCGCCTCAGGGGTATGTAGCGTGGCGCGTGGACAAGCGAGCGCCCATCAGAAAATTGCGCTCGGGCTGCTCACTTCTTCAGCAGCTCTACCTATTTCTTCAGCTCGATCCTGCGCCGACCCGTGCCGCCGTCCGCCGCGCCCGTGTCGGGGGTCGTGGCGTCGCCGGCCGCACCTGCGTCGCCGGTCGTCCCGGCCTCGGGGGTCGTGCCGGTGCCGGTCGCGCCTGCGTCGCTGCCGGTCGTGCCCGCGTCGCTGCCGGTGGCCCCGCCGGTGGGGGCGCCCGCATCGGCCGTCCTGGGCGCAGGGGTCGCCGTCGCCTGGTGGACGTCGGCGTCCGTCGCGGTCGTCGCGCGGCTGTCGTTCGTCTTGAGCTCGATCCATCCGAGCGTGGGCTGGCCCCCGCTCTGGAAGGCCACGAGCATCCAGTCCTGGTAGCTCGCCTTGAGGTCGACGAGCGCGCCGCTGTCGAGCCGCGCGAGCTCCTTCGACTGGGCGTCCGCCGACGGGTGCACGGCGAACTGCTCCAGCAGGCGCCGGCGCCCGGGCTGGGGCTCCATGGTCGGGTAGGTGGCCACGTACCCGATGGGGTCCGCCGCGACGGACGCCGCGGGGGGCGCCGGGGGCGCCGAGGGCTCCGCCGAGGTCGCTGCGCTCGTCGTCGAGGCCTCCTCCCTGTTGCACCCTGCTCCGGCGAGCAAGCTGCCCGCGAGCACAAGGCTCCACATCTCGACCGCACGTGCCATCGTCTCCTCCGTCGCCTCGGGCCGGGGGGAATCGCTACGTTGGCCTGAGGCCGGGGCACCGTACACGAGCCTCGCGGGGAGCGCAGCTCCCCCCCCGCGCTCGTCTCGGTGGCCTCAGCGCTTGGATGGCACGCGCGCGGGCGCCGGCGGCGGCGTCGTCTCGGAGACGGGAGGCCGCTCGCGCAGGCACTTGTCGAGGCCTTCTTGCAGGGTCGCCTCGTGGGCGCCGGGGAGCTTCGGGCGACCCATCACGTTCACGAAGAGGCGATCCTGCGCGATGCCGCCGCCCGGACCGAAGCTCATCCACACGAACATCGCGCGCCCCTTGATGTTCTCGAACGGCACGCCCGCGCCGAGCCCGCCGCGCCAGCTGCGCGAGTCGTGGCTGTTGTTGCGGTTGTCGCCCATCACCCACGCCTCGTCGGCGGCCACCTTGAAGGGGCCCTGGAGCATGCCGCAGACGCCGCCCCGGCACGTGGAGCCCGGCGTGCAGTCGTCGCTCGCCACGCACATCGTCTCGTCGGGGTTCATGTCGTAGAGCGTGAAGTACGACTTCTCCCCGAGGAACTCGACGAACAGCTCCGCCTGCCGGCCCTCGTAGCGGAACGGGCCGACGTGGCAGTGGGGGACGAGCCAGCCGTTGAGGATGGGACGGCCGTTGATCGCCTCCAGCGTGTCGCCCGAGACGGCGATCGTCCGCTTGATGAAATCCTGCTCCTTGTTCTCGGGGAACTTGAACACCATCACGTCGCCGCGCGTCGGCGGCAGGCGAGGGAAGAGGCGCTGGTCGGTCCAGGGGATGAGCGGGCCGTAGGTGAACTTGTTGACGAAGATGTGGTCGCCGACCATGAGGGTCGGGATCATCGAGCCGCTCGGGATCTTGAACGCCTCGACGACGAAGGCGCGCAGGAGGAGCGCCACGGCGACGGCGATGCCGATCGACTCGGCGTACTCGCGCATCTCGCCCTTGCGCCAGCGGCCGAGGTGCTCGCCGACCGCGCGATCGGCGCGGCTGTGGGCGGCGTCGAACTCGTCGGCGTCGAACGTCTCGGAGCTCATCGTGCGCTCGAGGGCGGCGATCGCCTGCATCACCTGCTCGCGCTCGCCGCTCGTCAGCTCGCGCTCGACGTCGCGCTTGCGGGTGCGCAGGATCCGGTGGGCCTCCTCGAGGAGCGCCGCGGCGTCCTCGAAGCGGGCGCGCGCCTTCGGCGGGATGTCCCGGCGGCCGCCGACGCCGATCGCCGACGCGAACGGCAGCTCGTGGCGGAACCGCCAGAAGATCATCGCGAAGATCGTGAAGAGCACGATGCCGGCCGGGATCTGCTGCTCGCCGACGAAGACGCGGAGCGGCTGGGTGCTCCCGCTCTCGGACGACGGGGTGAGCAGCCAGACGTTCGCGACCGCGAGCGCGAACGGCACGAGGCAGATCCACACGAGGTGGAAAAGGAAGCGCAGCACCCGGCCGTCCCTGCCTCCGGGCGGAGGAGCGCTGCCGGTCCCGCGCGGGTCCGCGCCTCCGGTCGCCTTGGCCGCGCTGACGCGGGGCTCCGAGCTAGCGTTTCCCCTCATCGAGGGTCTGAGCTCCGAGCTAGCGGGCCGATTGGCCGCGACCGACGGTACGCTCTGGTGTTGTTCATCGGGGCGCGACGGCATTCATCGGGGCGCGGCGGCAAGAGGGAGCTTATGTATACGCCGCCCCTCGCCGCGGCAAGTGCGCAGGCGCGACAGGCGACGAGCGGTCCGTCGTTGTCACCCTCGCCGTCGCCCTCGTCAGGGCGCGTCCCCGATCTCGACGGCGTAGCTCACCAGGGCGGCCCGGTCGTCGCGGGCGTATGTCGTCGGCTGCGTCCGCCCCGCGGCGTTCGTGTTGTCGATGACCAGGTAGTACTGCCCCTCGGGCAGCGGCACCGTCCGCCGCCAGGGGGCGCCGGAGTACACCGGCTCGTCGAGCAGGGGCGCCGCAGAGAGCGGTGGAGGCGCGGGCTGCGTCAGGTACGCCTGGAGCCACTGCTCCCCGGTGCCCCGGGACACGAGGATCACGTCCACGCCCGGCGCGCCGTCGACGGCGACCGTGAGCGTCATGGCCTCGCCGCTGTCCGTGATCTCGAGCGGGCCGATGTAGTCGCGCTGGTCCTGGTGCACCTCGGTGCGCTCGTTCGCCAGGAGCAGCCTGCCGTGCTCGCGCCGCGCGTAGGGAGCGTGGGGCCGCTGCCCCTTCTCGATGATGCCGAGGCCGAACTGCACCGCGCCGTCGTCGTCGCGGATGACCGTGAATCCCCGGGCGATCTCGGTCTTCACGAGCTGGGCGCCGAGCGCGTTGGCGTACGCGCTGCCCTGGGCCAGCGACACGCCGCCGAGCGAGATCGCGGCGGGCTGCTCGACGAGCCTGGTCGTGAAGCTCGCCGCCGTGGTCGATCGCTGACGGAAGTACACGTACATCGTGTCGCCATCCATCAGGAAGTCGTGATCGTACTCGACGGCGGCGCTCGCATCGAAGCTCATGCGCTTCGTCAGGTTCGTCCAGACCACGCCGCTGCCCCCGAACTGGAGGAAGAGGTGGCCGTTCGCCAGCTCCTGGGCGACGCACGAGCCCGGGTAGAACCGGCCGGTCACCGGATCCTCGTCGCGGAGGCGCAGCGGCACGCTCCGCTTCCGCATCTCGCTGCAGAGCTGGCTCGTCGCGAAGGACAGGATCGCCCTGCGGAGCGACAGGTTCCCCGGATCGTTCACGATGCCCGGCATGACGCCGAGCGCGCCCTGGCCGCACGCGCCGCACACCGTCCCGAGCAGGGAGAGGCAGAGCGCGAGGCCGAGCGCGCGCAGCGCGGCGGTGCGGAAGAGCATGGGCGCAGCATAGTCGAAACACCGGCGGATCGAGCTGCGCGCGTGCACAGCGCGCGGGCGGGGCACGTCGCTTTCGGCCCGGCGCGCGGGTGATGGTAGGGTCGCCTCCATGGCGAACGTCGCAGTGATCGGGGCCGGCGCCTGGGGGACGGCGCTGGCGAAGTTGCTGGCGGACAAGGGCAACCCCACCGCGCTCTGGGCGCACCAGGGGGAGCTCGCCGAGCGCATCGGCCGTGAGCGCGAGAACCCCCGGTACCTGCCGGGCGTGGAGCTGCCCGCGAGCCTGCGCGCGACGAGCGATCTCGAGGGCGCGCTCCGCGGCGCGGAGCTCGTCGTCGTTGTCGTGCCGTCGCACGCGCTGCGCGAGGTGGTCCGCGAGGCCGAGCCCCACATCCCGCGGGACGCGCTCGTCTGCAGCGCGACGAAGGGTATCGAGAACGACTCGCTGATGCTGATGAGCGAGGTGCTCGTCGACGAGCTCGGGCGCGAGGCCGAGCCGCGGCTCTCGTATCTGTCGGGCCCGAGCTTCGCGCGGGAGGTCGCGGCCGGCCAGCCGACCACCGTGGTGGTCGCGGGCAGGAGGCCGCCGGAGACGCACGCGGTGCAGCGCATGCTCGCGACAGATCGGTTCCGGGTCTACTCGTCCGATGACGTCGTGGGCGTCGAGGTGGGCGGCGCCCTCAAGAACGTCGTCGCCATCGCGGCCGGCATCTGCGACGGCCTCGGCCTTGGCCACAACGCGCGCGCCGGGCTCATCACGCGCGGCCTCGCGGAGATCGGCCGCATGGCGGCGGCGAAGGGGGCGAACCCGCTCACCCTGGCGGGGCTCTCCGGGATGGGCGACCTGGTGCTCACGTGCACGGGCGAGCTGTCGCGCAACCGCACCGTCGGGCTCGAGATGGGCAGGGGACGGAAGCTCGAGCAGATCCTCGAGGGGCTCGGCCACGTCGCCGAGGGGGTGAAGACGGCGAAGAGCGCGTACGACCTCGCGAACAAGCTGGGCGTGAGCGCGCCGATCACGGTCGAGGTGTACAGGATGCTCTACGAGGGAAAGCCGCCGCCGCAGGCCGTTGTCGACCTCATGACGCGCGCCCTCACGAAAGAGTGAGGCGCGGGGCAGGCTCGCGGGAAGGCGCTTTCTCGCGCGGCCCGCGCGCCTCGCCTTGCGCGAGCGTGTAAAGTGGCGGCGCGATGCACACGCGACCTCTCGTGAGTCTCCTCTCCGCGCTCCTCGTGTCGAGCGTCAGCTGGACGGCCGCTGCCCAGTACGGAGCGCCGCCCTACGGTGGCCAGCAGGGCGGCTCGTACGGGGGCCAGTACGGCGGAGGCCAGTACGGCGCTCCGTACGGCGGCTACGCCTATGCGCCGCCGCAGAAGAAGAGCCTGCCCAAGTCGACGCCGCTCGAGGTCGGCTATCTCTACGCCACGTCCGTGGCTTACGGCATGGGGACCGGCATCTGGTTCGACGCGCTCGTCGGCATCGACGATCCCGGCGTGCAGTTCATCGCGCCCGCGCTCCTCGGCGTCGCGGCGCCGGTCGGGGTCTATTTCCTCGACTCGCCGCCGATGCCGCGTGGCATGCCCTCCGCGATCGCCACGGGCATGGTGATCGGCGCGGGCGAGGGGCTCGGCATCGCCTCCTACCAGCACGTCAGCGCGCGCAAGGGCAAGGAGTGGGGGTTCCTCGGGCTCGCCACCTCCGAGGTGATCGGCTCCACCGTCGGCGGCGCGGCGGGCTGGGGTTTCTACCATCTGCTCCGGCCCAAGCCGCAGACCAACATGCTCATCGCCTCGGGCGCGGTGTGGGGCTCCCTCATCGGCAGCGAGTTCGGGGCCGCCGCCAGCAACGGCGGATGGAGCGAGTCGAACGACAGCATCTCGCTCGGCGGCCTGATCGGGTTCAACGTCGCGACCGCGGGCGCCGTCGGCCTGTCCATCGCCTGGACGCCGTCGTGGAACCAGCTCGCGTGGATGTGGGGCGGCCTCGGCATCGGCACGGTCGTGTCGTTGCCCATCTACTTCGCGTACATCGGCAGCGATCACGACCCTCGCCGCGGCCTCATCGCCCAGGGCGCGGCGGGCACCCTCGGCATCGTGGCGGGCGCCTTGTTCCTCGGGAGGCCGGACCCGAGCGGCGACGTCGCCCTGGACGCGCAGGAGGAGCGCGGCGATCCCCCGGTCGCGCGCGTGCTCGGCGGCGGCATGGTGCCTTACCGAGGCGGCATGGGCGCGGTCGTCATCGGAGAGCTCTGGTAAGCCGCGGTGTGCGGGCCAACACGGCTGCATGAGGCCGCGGCACGCCTGCTATGCTGCTCTCGATGCCGACCCTGAAGTATTTCGCCTCCGAGGGCGCGCCACGCCTGTACAGCGTCCACAAGCCGGTCACGACGCTCGGCAAGGCGCTCGGAAACGACGTCGCGGTCGCGGGGGCGGGGGTGCTGGATCATCACGCGCAGATCGTGTTCGACGGGCGTGATTTCGTGGTCGAGGAGTGCGAGCGCGACGGCGAGATCGCGATCAACGGCAAGAAGAAGCGGCGCGCCCGGCTGGTGCACGGCGACCGGCTCCAGCTCGGCGCGGTGGAGGTCGGGTTCTCGATGTTCGCCGAGGCGCCCACCGTCCAGGAGCGGCTCCCGGCGTGCGACGGCGAGGCGGAGCGGCCCGCGGCGCCGCAGGGCTCGTCGGAGCTCGCGGGCGTCCGCAAGCTGTTCGCGTTCAGCGAGAAGCTCATCAACCGGCGCAGCGTCGACGAGCTCCTCGAGGCGATGCTCGACGACGTCATCGAGCTGAGCCACGCCGACAAGGGCTTCCTGTTGCTCCTCGAGGGCGCGGAGGCGGCGGCCGACTCGGCGGTCCGCGGCGGCGCTCCGGCCGCGACGTCCGCGGGCGGCGACCGCAAGCTCGCGGTGCGCGCGTCGCGCAACATCCGCAAGGAGGCCATCACCGACGCGGCCGGGGGGATCTCGGACAGCATCGTGCGGCAGGTCATCTCCTCGGGCCGCCCCGTGATCGTCTCCGACGCGCTCGCCGACACCCAGTTTGGCCGGAGCGACAGCGTCATCGCGATGAAGCTCTCCAGCGTGATGTGCGCGCCGCTCCTGTCGCAGGGCCAGATCATCGGCGCGCTCTACGTCGGCAACGACAAGATCAAGCACCTCTTCGATCGCGCCCAGCTCGATCTGCTCAGCATCTTCGCGTCCCAGGCCTCGCTCATCCTCCAGAACGCGATGCTCCTGAACGCCCTCAGGGCCGACAAGGCCAAGCTCGTCGCCGAGCTGCACGACAAGAAGTTCGGCGAGATCATCGGCGCCTGCCCGTCGATGCTCGAGGTGTTCCGCAAGCTGCAGAAGGTCGCGGCGACCGACATCAGCGTGCTCATCACGGGGGAGACGGGGACCGGGAAGGAGCTCATCGCGAAGGAGCTGCACCGGCGCAGCCCGCGCGAGGGCGGCCCCTTCGTCACCATCAACTGCGGCGCGATCCCCGAGAACCTCATCGAGAGCGAGCTCTTCGGCCACGTGAGGGGCGCCTTCACCGGCGCCATCGCCAGCCGCCCGGGCAAGTTCCAGGTCGCCGACAAGGGCACGCTGTTCCTCGACGAGATCGGCGAGCTCCCGCTGAACCTCCAGGTGAAGCTCCTCCGCGCCCTCCAGGAGCGGGTCGTCTTCCGCGTCGGCGACTCGAAGCCCGAGAAGGTCGACATCCGCATCGTCGCCGCCACAAACCGGAACCTCGAGGAGGAGATCCGCACCGGCAACTTCCGGGAGGATCTCTACTACCGGCTCAACGTCGTGAACCTGTGGCTCCCGCCGCTCCGTGAGCGCGGCGACGACGTGCTGATCATCGCCAAGGTCCTGCTCTCGAAGTACGCGGACGAGCTCGGCAGCGCCGTGCGCGGCTTCAGCCCCGCCGCGCTCGCCGCGATCAAGAAGTACTCCTGGCCGGGCAACATCCGGCAGCTCGAGAACCGCATCAAGAAGGCGCTGGTCCTCTGCGATCAGGCGCTCCTCGCCGTGGAGGACCTCGATCTCGGCCCCGGCGCCGAGGCGTCCGTCATGCCGCTGGAGAAGGCCAAGGAGGAGTTCCAGCGGCGGTACGTGCTGGAGGCGCTCGAGCGGAACAACGGCAACCGCACGCAGACGGCGCGCGACCTCGGCGTCGACCCGCGCACCATCTTCCGCTACCTCGAGAAGGAGCAGAACCCGATGCCGAGCGGGGCCGGCGGCGTGGCCCGCGATCCGACCGAAGCGTGATGGAATACAACCCCGAGGGGCCCTTCGCAGATCCCTGTCCGATCAAGACCCGCGCCGACCTGGAGTGGGACCGCATCCTCGAGGCGCTCGCCGAGCGCTGCGCGTCGCGCGCCGGCAAGCGGCTCGCCCGGGCGCTGCCGTTCGCGTCGACGCGCGCCGAGGCGCTCACCACGCTCGCGGAGGTGCGCGAGGCGGTCGAGCTCGCCCGGGCCGGGGAGCCGGTCCCGGCGCGCGACGTCGCGGAGCTCGAGGACGCGCTCGATCGCGCGCGCATCGGCGCGTCGCTCGCGAACGAGGAGCTCCGCGCCGTGCTCGGCCTGCTCGACGCCGCGCGCACCGCGCGGCAGTACCTGCAGAGCCGGCGTCAGATCGCGCCCGCGCTCTATGCGGCGTGCGCGACCAACCCCGAGCTCGACGCCGTCGCGCGCGATCTCGCGGCGGCCTTCGATCCGGACGGCACGCTCTCGGATCGCGCCTCGCCCCGCCTGGAGGCGCTGCGCGCGGAGCGGCGCGCGGTGCGCGATCGGCTCGTTCGCCGCCTCGAGGACCTCATCCAGAAGCACGAGGACATCCTCCAGGACCGCTACTGGACCGAGCGCGACGGGCGCTACGTGCTCCCGGTGCGGTCCGACGCGCACGAGCGCTTCCCTGGCATCGTCCACGCGACCAGCGCGAGCGGCGCCACCGTGTTCGTCGAGCCCCGGGTGCTCGTCGAGACGGGCAACCGGATGAAGATGGTCGACGCCGAGGTCGCGCGCGAGGAGCAGGCGATCTACGCGGCGCTCACCGCTCGCGTGACCGAGGACATCGAGAGCGTCGCGGCCGCCGCCCGCGCGCTGGCCCACGCCGACGTGAGGTCCGCCGCCGCGCGGCTCGCGCGCGACCTCGACCTCACCTTCCCGGAGGTCCCCGAGGGCGCGTTCGCCGTGGATCGCGGCGCCTCCGAGGCCGCGGCGCGGCCGAGCTCGATCGCCCTCAACGGTGGCCGCCATCCGCTCCTCGCGCTCGACGGCGTGAAGGTGGTCCCGAGCGATCTCTCGATGAGCACGGGTCGCGCGATGATCGTCTCCGGGCCGAACGCCGGCGGCAAGACCGTGGCCCTGAAGACGCTCGGGCTCGCGGCGCTGATGGTCCGCGCGGGCCTGCCGGTCGCGGCGAGGGACGGCTCCCGCGTCGCGCTCTTCGACGTCGTGCTGACCGACGTCGGCGACGACCAGAACCTCCACAAGAACCTGTCGACCTTCAGCGCCCACGTGAAGAACCTCGGGCGGATCCTCGGCGAGACGCGCCCCGGCGCCCTCGTCCTGCTCGACGAGCTCGCCGGCGGCACCGATCCGCGCGAGGGCGAGGCGCTCGCCGCGGCCGTGCTCGACTCGCTCTGCGCGCGCGGCGGCACCGTCGCCTGCACCACGCACTACGAGGGCCTCAAGGCGCTCGCGCTGGGCGATCAGCGCTTCGAGAACGCCTCGGTCGGCTTCGATCTCGCCACCATGAGCCCGACCTTCCGGCTCGTCGTCGGCGTGCCCGGCGCCTCGAGCGCGCTCGCCGTCGCGCGGCAGTTCGGGATCCCGGGCACCGTGCTCGAGCGGGCCGAGCGCTTCCTCACGAAGGAGGCGGTCACCTTCGAGCAGATGGTCGAGAAGCTCGCCGCCGAGCGCCGCGCGCTCGAGCTCGCGCGCGAGGACGCCGAGCGGGAAGCGGGCGCCTCCCGCGCGAAGCGGCGGGAGCTGGAGGGGGAGATCGAGCGGCTCAGGGAGAAGGAGCGCGGCGTGATCACGCGCGAGGGCGAGGCGCTGCTCGCCAGCCTGCGGCGCGCGCGCGAGGACCTCAAGGCGGCGCAGTCGCGGCTGCGCGGCAAGCCCACCGAGGACGACGTGCGGGCGGCCGCGCGCGCCATGGATGCGGTCGGACAGAAGACGTCGATCGGCGGCGAGCTCGAGCTCCGCCCGAGGGACGAGCCGCCGGCGCGGCCGGCGATCGATCCGGCGGCCGTCCGCGTCGGCACCCGCGTCTACGTGCCTCGCCTGCGGGCCGAGGCCGAGGTGGTCGAGGTCCTCTCGGGCGGCCAGCTGCGGGTCGCCGCCGGCGCGCTCAAGCTCACGACCTCGATCGCCGAGCTGCGCGGCGCTGCTGCGGCGCCGCCGGCGGCCGCGGCGCCGCAGCAGCGCCGCGTCGACCTGGACGCGGCGGCGGACCCCGACGTCCCGATCCAGACGGCCGACAACACCGTGGATCTCCGCGGCCTGCGCGCGCACGAGGCGGTCGCGATGGCCGAGCAGTTCCTCGACCGCTCGCTCGGCGCGGGCCGCCGGGTCACGTTCTTCGTCCACGGGCACGGCACGGGCGCCCTGCGCGACGCCGTCCGCGAGGCGCTGCGCGGGAGCCCCTACGTGGCGCGCCTCCGCCCGGGCGGCCCCGGCGAGGGCGGCGACGGCGTGACGGTCGCGTGGCTGAAGTGGTGAGCCGCGCGCGCCGCGGCGCTCAGCGGTCCCGGTCGACGCGGCCGAGGTTCTCGGCGACCCGGTCGAGCACGCCGTTCACGAAGGCGCCGCTCTCCTCGCTGCCGTAGCGCTTGGCGAGCTCGACCGCCTCGTCGAGGATGACCGCGCGCGGCACCTCCGGGTGGTTCATGAGCTCCCACGCGCCGAGCCGGAGCACGTTCCGATCGACCCGCGCCATCCGCTCGAGGCGCCAGTTCGTGCTCGCCTTGCGGATCGCCTCGTCCACGGCCGCGAGGTCCTTGGCGACGCCGATCGCCACCTCGTCCGCGTAGGCGCGCCCCTCCGGGTCCCCGGGCGTCTCGCGCCAGAAGGTCGCGACGACGCGGGGCGCCGGGTTTCCGCCGGCCTCCAACGCAAACAACATCTGCAAGGCCGCCTCGCGGCCGGTAGAACGCGCACCCATCTCTCAGAACCTTCGTCTAGAGGCCAGCTGCGTCCAGCGCGGCGCCGAGCGCGAGCATCTCGATCGCGCTGACGGCGGCCTCCCACCCCTTATTGCCATGCTTTGTGCCCGCCCGCTCGATCGCTTGTTCGATCGAGTCGGTCGTGAGGACCCCGAACGTGACCGGCACCCCGGTCTGGAGCGAGACGGTCGCGATCCCCTTCGTGACCTCGGCCGCCACGTAGTCGAAATGCGGGGTCGAGCCCCGGATCACGGCGCCCAGGGTGACGATCGCGTCGACGCTCTTCTTGTGCGCGAGCCTCCCCACGATGGTGGGCATCTCCCACGCGCCCGGGACGCGCACGATGGAGGTCCGCTCGAGGGAGCCGCCGTGCCGCGCGATGGCGTCGAGCGCGCCCTCGACCAGGCGGTCGACGATGAAGTGGTTGAAGCGGCTCGCCACGACGGCGAAGCGCGCCCCCGGCGGGACCACCAGGTTCCCTTCGATCACCCTCGCCTGTGCCTGCCCGACCGCTTGCTCTGCCATCCGCCGTTCCTCTCTCCTGCCGCGCGGGGTGCGCGGTCGCTGCGCTCGCGATCCTGATCCGAGCGCCCCTTCTACCTGCGCGACCCGAGCGCGTCAGCGCGCGTCAGGCGTCGCCCTTCATCGAGACGAGCGGCACCCGCTCGGTCACGGTGAGCCCGAAGCCGGTGATCCCGACGATCTTCGGCTGGCTGTTCGTGAGGAGCCGGATCTGGTGCACCCCGAGGTCCGCCAGGACCTGCGCGCCGAGGCCGAACTCCCGCAGCGTCGACGGCTGCTGCGTCCTCACCACGGGGGCGCTCTCGTCGGGACCCGGGCCCTTCAGCGGCTCCAGCTCGCGGCTCAGGTCCCCTCGCGACGGGATGTAGACGACCACCCCGACGCCGGCGCCCTCGATCGCGAGGAGCGCCTCGCGCAGGTTCGAGCCGCCGTCGAAGGGCGTCGAGCTGAAGAGATCCGCGATGGTCGAGCCGGAGTGCACGCGGCAGAGGATGGGCTCCGTCGTCGCGACCACGCCCTTGGTCAGCGCGAGGAACTGCCGCTGCTCGTTGATGACCTCGTAGACGTACGCGGTCCACTCCGTGCCCGTGAGGTCGAGCCGGAGCGTCCGGTCGCTCACGCGGCGGACCAGCCGTTCGGTCTGGAGCCGGTACTGGATGAGGTCCGCCACCGTCAGGATCAGCAGGCCGTGCCTCGCGGCGAAGACCTCGAGGTCCCGCATGCGGGCCATGCTGCCGTCGTCGTTCATGATCTCGCAGATCACGCCCGCCGGCCGCAGCTCGGCGAGCCGCGCGAGGTCCACGGACCCCTCGGTCTGCCCCGTCCGCACGAGCACACCCCCGCGGCGCGCCTTCAGCGGGAAGACGTGCCCCGGCGTGACGAGATCCTCCGGCTTGGCGTCGCGCGCGATCGCGGCCCGGATCGTGTGCGCCCGATCGGCGGCGCTGATCCCCGTCGTCACCCCGGAGCGCGCCTCGATGCTCACGGTGAAGGCGGTGCCGAGCGGCGGCCCGCTCCGCCCCGGCGCCGACATCATCGGCAGCTCGAGGCGCGCGACCTGCTCCTCGTCGAGGGCGAGGCAGATGAGGCCGCGCCCGTGCATCGCCATGAAGTTGATGGCCTCGGGGGTCACCGCCTCCGCCGCCATGCAGAGGTCCCCCTCGTTCTCGCGATCCTCGTCGTCGACCAGGATGACCATCTTGCCCGCGCGGATGTGATCCAGCGCGGTGTTCACGCGGTCGAGGACCGCCTTGTCGATGGTCAGCCGGTGAGGCATCGGGCCGCCGGACGTCATGTCCTGGCCGAGCTTGCCGCTCGAGGCGGACAGCGCCTCACCAGAATCCCCCCGCGCGCAGCTTTGCGAGGAGTCGTTCGTCGTGATCCGCATGCTCTCCCGTATTTCCACGCTCTTCGCCGCGCTCGGCAGAGGCCTTGCTATCGCGCGCATCCTTGCTCGAGAGGCTCTGCAGGCCGGCGAGCGACGCGACCTGGAGCGTCCGCGCCACGTAGCGCGCGAGCACGTCAACTTCAAGGTTGACGGCTGCGCCGGGGCGGAGCTCACCGAGGAGAGTCCGGCCGATGGTGTGCGGCACCAGCATCACGTCGAACCAGGTCTCCGCGGAGCCTGGCGTGGACACGTCGTTGAGCGTGAGGCTCGCGCCGTCGATGGCGATCGAGCCCTTGGGAGCGAGGAAACGAGCGAGCTCGTCCGGGGCGCTCACCCTCAGGCGGACCGCGTCGCCGGCCCGCGACTGCTCGACGACGCGGCCGAGCCCATCGACGTGGCCGAGCACCACGTGCCCGCCCATGCGCGCGCCGAGCGGCGTCGCCCGCTCGAGGTGGACCCGCGCGCCGATCTGCAGCGCGCCGAGCGTCGTGCGGCCGAGGGTCTCGGAGGACATATCGCACTCGAACCCGCCGGGCGCGATGCGATCGACGGTGAGGCAGGCGCCGTTCACGCTCACGGACTCGCCGAGCGTCAGCGGCCCGAGGCTCGTCTCGACGAGCGCGCGGGCCACGGCGCCGCCGCTCCGGCGGCGGAGGATCCCGATCGTCTCGACAAGCCCGGTGAACATCGTCGACGCCCCTCTGCCTATTCCTTCGAGGTGCGGTGTCCCTGGCTGGTCAGGAGCTTGTCGATGAGCCCCTGCGAGTAGCTCGACAGCTCGGTGAAGACGACGCCCATCCCCTGCGGATCGTCGTGCACGCGCACGACCTCGCCGACGCCCTCGATCGTCTCGATGTCGTCCATGATCACGGTGAACCGGAGGTTCACCTGCGTCCCGACGGCGAGCGGCGTCTTCGATCGGACGAACACGCCGGTGCGCGAGATGTTCGTCACGTACTCGTTGATGAACGCGTCATAGGACTCGAACTCCTTGTTGATGGTGACGCGCTCTTCCCTGCGTCCCGTCTTCGCGTCGATGCTCTCCGGAGAACCCTGATCGTCCACCATGGCGCCTTACTTACCTTGCAGATCGAACTGCTCGAGGTGGTACTCCTTCCGGGGTACGAGATCGATCCGGCGCTGGAACAGCCGCTCCGCCTCTTGCACGGCGATGCGCTCGTCGTTCTTCAGGAGGTCGATCACGGCCGGATGCGCGTTGACCACGACCGAGTAGCCGGGCAGGTTCATCCGTTCGCGCCGTATCTGCCTCAGGATCTCGTAGGCGACGGTCTGCTTGGATTGCAGCTGGCCCGTCCCGTCGCAGTAGAAGCACGGCTCGAGGATCGTCCGCCCGAGGCTCTCGCGCGTCCGCTTCCGGGTCATCTCGATGAGACCCAGATCGGAGATCCGGTTCAGCGTGGTCTTCGCCTTGTCCTTGGAGAGCAGCTCCTCGAGGCGGCGCCGCACCTTCTCCCGGTTCTGGGTGCGCTCCATGTCGATGAGGTCGAGGATGATCAGCCCGCCGATGTTGCGGAACCGGAGCTGATAGGCGATCTCCTCGACCGCCTCCATGTTCGTGGTCAGGATCGTCTCCTCGAGATCCTTCGACCCCTTGCCGACGAACCGCCCCGTGTTCACGTCGATCGCGGTGAGCGCCTCGGCCTGATCGATGATCAGGTGCCCCCCCGACGGGAGCGGGACCTTCCGCGACAGCGCGCGCTGGATCTCGTCCTCGATCCCGTACGCGTCGAAGATCGGCTCGGTGCCCTCGTAGAGCTCCACCGCGTCGGCGCGCTCGGGCATGAACATCTCGACGAAGCGCCGCAGGCGGATGTACTCATCGCGGTCGTCGATCACGATCTTCTCGATGTCGTCGGTGAAGAGGTCGCGTGCGGTCTTCAGCACGAGGTCGAGCTCGGTGTAGAGCACCGCCGGCGCCCTCACGTCGCTCTCGCGCTTCTTCGCCACCTCGCCCCAGAGGCGCACGAGGTAGCCCACGTCGGCCTTGAGCTGCTTCTTCGTGAGGCCTTCGGCGAGCGTGCGCACGATGAGCCCGCCCTGCGGCGGCTTCATCGCCTCGATGGCGTCGCGCAGCCGGGAGCGCTCCTTCTCCGAGCCGATCCGCTTGGAGATCCCGATGTGATCGACCGTCGGCAGGTACACGACATAGCGGCCGGGGAGCGAGATGTGGCTCGTGACCCGGGCGCCCTTCGTCCCGATGGGCTCCTTCGAGATCTGGACGATGACCTCCTGCCCCTCGCGGACGACCTCGCGGATCGGGGTCGATTTCGAGATGCGCGGCGGCTCGTTCTGCCAGTTGCGCCCGTTCTGCTGGCCGCGCGCGGCGCCCTTGCCCTTGCCGTCCCGCGGCGGCTCGCGTCCGCGCTCTCGCGTCCGCTGCTCGCGCCCGCGCCCTTCGCGTCCGCCCTGCTGCCCTTTCCCGCCCCGGTCACGTCCTTCACGCGGCGGCTCGCGCCCTTCGCGCGGCGCCTCGCGCCCCTCGCGCGGCGCCTCGCGCCCTTGGCGCCCCTCACGCCCTTCGCGCGGCGCCTCGCGCCCCTCGCGCGGCGCCTCGCGCCCCTCGCGCGGCGCCTCGCGCGCTTCCGTGGCGACCACTCCCTCGGGCGAGCCGCTGGCGCCCTCCAGGTTGGCGCGCCGGTCGCGCGTCCGTCCTGACCGGCGCACGCGCGCCTCCCGCCGTCCGCGTGTGCGCCCGTTGCGCGCACGCGCTGCCGGCGGCACCTCATCACCCGGCGCGGTTGCCGCGACGGCGCCCTCGGCGGCCGGCGACGCGTTCGCCTCCTGCCTGGCCGGCCACTCGCCGGCGGCATGCGCGATGGGCTCGTCCGATGCCCTCGCTGCTACCGGTTCTGTCTCCCCGCTGTCCGCGGCGTCGCTGCGCGCCTCCGGGCGCTCAGCGTCTGCGCTCCACACGTCGGCGGCATCCTCCGGCGGAGGGGAGGCGGGCTCGACGTCGTAGGCGGGCGTGTCGAGCTCGTCGTCGTCCTCCGCCTCCGCTTCGTCGGGGCCCGAGTCCTCCGGGCCGCCCTCGTCGACGTCGCTGCTGCCGCCTGGCGCGACCAGCTCTTCGTCGTCGTCGTCGTCCACGTGTCCGCCGTCGATCTCCGGCTCGTCGTCGGCCTCGTCGAGGGTCACCATCGAGCCCACGCCGGTGAACGCCTGTCCGGAAGGGCTTCCGAGCACGTCGAGCGCCGTGGGCAGCTCGATCGGCACGTCGCTCGCCTCGTCGAGCGGGCTGTCCGCCGCGAGCGGGCCTTCGGCCTCGAACCCTTCTTCGGCCCCGAAATCCGCCCCCTCCTGGGGCTCGTGGTGTTCGGCTGCCGCGTCGGTGCCCTCGGGCGCGGTCTCTGCGCCGGTTAGCTCGTGCGCCTCGCTTTCTGTTTCTGCATGCCCGGGCGCCTCGCTGGCGCGCGCGGCGCGGCCGCGGGAGGAGGCGCGCTCCTCCTCGGCGGGACGGCGGTGACCAGCCAGGTATGCCTCGAAATCGTCGGGCCGGATGAGGTCCTCGACGTGCAGGAAGGCGGCTCGCTCGAGCCCCACGTCGATGAACGCGGCCTGCATTCCGGGCAAAACGCGGCTGACCTTGCCGAGGTAGATGTTTCCGAGCGTCCCCTTGGAGCTCTCCCGCTCGAGATGCAGCTCGGCGATGATCCCATTTTCGATCAGCGCGACGCGTGTCTCGCGGATGTCCACATTGATGACGAGAAGGTTCTTTCCCATGTCGGATGCCGCACATCGGCGGCGCCGCCAAGCGTTACCACGGGTTGCCCGGGCCATGAAGGCGCAACCCGGAGCGCGCTGCGCGATTGAGGGCGTGGGGACGGAGATCGCCGAGGCAGGCCGGTCGCCAGTACGTGAGCTACCTCGCGTATTCGCCGCTCCGTCCCGAGGAACGGCGGCGCCTGCTGCCGGCCCCGAGCGACGGCGGCGTCTGGCACTGGACCCACCCTGGCCGGGGGGCGCTGGACCGCGTGCCGGCGCCCGCCACCGGGGAGCAAGCGTCCAACCCGGGAGGGGGCCCAAGCCGGGACGGGGCCTCAACCCGGGACGGGGCCAGGCCAACCCGGGACGGTGCCCCAACCCGGGACGGGGCCAGGCCAACCCGGGACGGTGCCCCAACCCGGGACGGGGCCAGGCCAACCCGGGACGGTGCCCAACCCGGGACGGTGCCCAACCCGGGACGGTGCCCAACCCGGGACGGGGCCTCAACCCGGGACGGTGCCCCAACCCGGGACGGGGCCAGGCCAATCCGGGACGGGGCAGGCCAACCCGGGACGGCGTTCTCCCAGCGGCGAGCAGCCGGCGCTCGCTCGGCGTCCGGCCGCACCCCTCCCAGCGGCCCCGCTGGCACGCTGCCGCCGTGTCCTGCCCCGAGCAGCCGCCGGTGCCCGCCCTCCTGCGCCTGATCTCGGCCAGCGCTGGCGAGCCGCTCGCCGAGCGCGCGTGCTTCGTGAATGCGCAGTTACAGCGGAGCCCGGGCGATGGCGGTCGTGCCGGGGAGCGTACAAAGGGCCGAAGGGGGCGGCCATCGGACGCCCCCTTCGGAGAATGACCTGCTGTTCGTCAGCGCCTCACATCGCGCACAGCGGCTCTTCGGATGCATCGCAGTTTTGAGCGCACTGCTCACAGACAGTGCACTTGGTGATGGCATCGTAGGCCTCCACCACGGCCTCGTTCGCCGTGCGGCACTCTTCGACGCACGCGGCCGGATCTTCCTTGTTGTCGCAGCGATCGATGCATTGCGCCAGGGCAAGACAGCCCGTCTTGTCATCCAGGCAGGCGTCAATGAACTCCTTGCATGCCCCATCGGCGGCGCACAGGTAGCAGCCCGAATTGTTGTTGCGGCCGCAAGTGTCCGTCATGTCATCACAGGTCGGGATCCCCGTCGAGGAAGAGCTCGTGGTGCTCGCGCCTGCTTCGCCGCCCGAACCGCCGTTGCCGCCTTCGCCGCCGTTACCGCCATTGCCGCCGTTGCCGCCGTTGCCGCCGGAGCCGCTGCTGGCGCCGGAGCCTCCGCTGCCGCTGCCGCTGCCGCTGGTCGGCGAGGCGGTGCTGTCGTCACCGCACGCCACGAGGGCGCAACCGGAAATCAAAAACGCAGCGAATACCCAAGATTTCATGCTCAATACCTCCACAGAACCCAACCGACCCCTCATTCGTATACTCGGCGACGCCCCAACGCTCGGTATGCCCGCCAAACCACCCGTCTTCATGCAGCCGGCCCCCGGGTGCGCTTGTGCAGATCGTTGGTCAGAGAGAAGCATCGCGCGTGGAGAGCAAAGAAAAACAGCCACGCAAGTTGTTTTTACACGCTTGGGATCGGCCGCGCAACGGCGTCGCTCGATCCGGCTCCCTCCTTCCCAGGCGTTCTATGCGGTTTTGGGGGCTGAACTGTCGCTGAGCGGGGCTCTCGTGGGGCCCGAGCTGTTCGAAAATTCTACTAAAGCGGGATGTTTCCGTGCTTCTTCGATGGATTCTTGTCGCGCTTGCCGCGCAGGAGGTCGAGGGCTTGGGCCAGTCGAATGCGGAGCATGCGGGGGTAGATCACCTCGTCTATGAAGCCGAGCTCGGCCGCCCTGTACGGGCTGGCGAATTTCGTCTTGTAGTCCTGGACGAAGCGTGCGCGGGCGACGTCCGGGTCCGTCGCCTGCTGGATCTCCTTGCCGTAGACGATGCTCACCGCGCCTTCCGGGCCCATGAGCGCGATCTCGGCCGTCGGGAAGGCGAGGTTGTAATCGGCCCGGATGTGCTTGGACGCCATGACGTCGTAGGCGCCGCCGTAAGCCTTGCGGGTGATCACCGTGATCTTGGGCACCGTCGCCTCGGCGAACGCATAGAGCAGCTTCGCTCCGTGAGCGATGATCCCGCCATATTCCTGGTCGAGCCCCGGGAGGAAGCCCGGGACGTCCACGAGCGTGACGAGCGGGACATTGAAGCAGTCGCACAACCGGACGAAGCGCGCCGCCTTGATGCTGGCCTTGATGTCCAGGCAGCCGGCGAGCACCTGGGGCTGGTTCGCGATTACCCCGATGGGCGCGCCGCCGATCCGGGCGAACCCGACCACGATGTTCTGCGCGTAGCGCGCGTGGATCTCGAGGAAGCAACCGTCGTCGACCACGGCGCGGACGAGCCGCTTGACGTCGTACGGCCCGGACGGCTCGATGGGGAGCATCGTGTCGAGCTCCAGCACCTCACGATCGACCGGATCGACCGCGCCGCGGCGCGGCGGAGCCTCGGTGTTGTTGGAGGGCAGGAACGAGAGCAGCTCGCGGACCTGCGCGAGCACCGCCCGGTCGTCGGGGGCGGTGAGGTGGCATATGCCGCTCCTGGCGGCGTGAGTAGCGGCGCCGCCCAGGTCTTCCTTGGTGACGTCCTCTTGGGTCACCGTCTTGATGACCTCGGGGCCGTTGACGAACATGTAGCTCGTCCGCTCGGTCATCAGGATGACGTCGGTGATGGCGGGCGAGTAGACGGCGCCGCCCGCGCACGGCCCGAGGATCGCGCTGACCTGGGGGACGACCCCACTCGCGAGCGTGTTGCGGAGGAAGATGTCGGCGTAACCGGCGAGCGACTCCACCCCCTCCTGGATCCGCGCGCCGCCCGAGTCGTTCAGCCCGACGACGGGGGCGCCCACCCTCATCGCGAGGTCCATCACCTTGCAGATCTTCGAGGCGTACGCGCCGGAGAGGGAGCCGTCGATCACGGTGAAGTCCTGCGCGAACACCACGACCTTGCGGCCGTCGATGAGGCCCCAGCCGGTCACGACGCCGTCGCCGAGGACCTTCTGCTGGTCCATGCCGAAGTCGGCGCACCGGTGGACCACGAACCGGTCGATCTCGACGAACGAGCCCGGATCGAGGAGCAGGTCGATGCGTTCCCGCGCGGAGAGCTTGCCGGCCTCGTGCTGCCTGGCGATGCGATCTTTCCCGCCCCCGTCGAGCGCGCGGCGGTTCATCTCGTCGAGGCGAGCGAGCGCCGGAGGCATCAGGGCCGTCGGATCAGCCATGCCGCGCCGTACCTACCATGGACCCCCACGGGGATCGAAAACCCCGTCGTGCCCGACGGAGGGGCCGGCGCGGCAGGTCGGCGCGACGGCGAAACCCTGTGCCGGCGCGACGGGGCGACGGACCCACCCGCTGGTACACGACAACGACGACACCTGACGAGGTAGGCGGAAACGAGTCGGACGCACGAAAGGTGAGACGCGCGGGTACATGCGACGAAAAATGACCGGGCACTGGAGGACCGCCCCCTACTTTCTTGCACAGGCGAGGGGACACCACGTAACCTGGGCAGCGCTCATTTGTCGCTGGGAAATGCAGGAATTTCCGACACGTAGAGTCTCTGGGGACCGGGGCGCAGGGGCTGCCATCGCCGCCATGGCCCTGCCGCGTCGCGACTTCCAACGGGGCAGCTCGGGCCGGTGCGGCAGCAGCGCGGTCGCCTGCCACGGCAGCTGACGTGCGGCGCCTCGTCGGATGCGCACGGAACCGCGGCACCGGCACCCCTGGCTCCGTTGCGGGAGCGCTACGCCCTCGTAGCTTGCGTCGCCTTGCGCTCAGCGGTTCCAGCGTGGCCTTCCGCCTCGCGTCGCAGGGTGAGATCGTTTCGGACGAGAGGTCGCTCGAGTGAAGCTCGCTCAGACTCGCGAGGCTCGTGCCCTGGCAGTCGCCGCCGTGGCGCGAGGGCTCATCGAGCCCAACGCCCTTTGGGACATGGCCTGCCGATGGACCCTCGGCGGCGCCTCGACGCCCCAGGAGCTCTTCGAGGGGATCCTCACCCCGGAGCAGCTGGCGGCGCTGCCGGAGCTGCTCGCGCAGGAGGGGCGCAGCCCGCCCGTCGCGCGCGCCCTCGCGCCGCAGATCGAGGATCCGGACGCGCTGCGCTTCGACACGCAGCGGGAGATCGACCTGCCGGGAGAGGAGGTCGTGGCCGATTTCCCGACGCTCGCGACCTCCGCCACGCGCGCCGTGAACACCGGCGGCAGCCGCTACGAGGTCGGCGAGGCGCTCGGGGCGGGGGGCGCCGGGAAGGTGGTGAAGGCGCGCGACCGGGAGATCGGGCGCGTGGTGGCGCTGAAGACGCTGAAGCCCGGGGCCGAGGCGGACTCCGCGGTCGGCAACCGCTTCCGGACCGAGGCGCGCATCACGGCCCAGCTCGAGCACCCGAACATCATCCCGGTCTACGACCTGGGCACGCTGCCGAACGGCCAGCCCTACTACTCCATGCGGGTCGTCAAGCGGCAGAGCCTGCAGAACGTGCTGACGAACCCCGAGCTCCGCAGGCAGTGGCCGCTCGTCCGGCTCATCGGCGCGTTCGTGCAGATCTCGCGGGCGCTGGCCTACGCGCACCGGCGAGGCGTCGCCCACCGCGACATCAAGCCGGAGAACGTGCTGCTCGGCGACTACGGCGAGGTGTACCTGGGCGACTGGGGCAACGCGAAGCTGCTCTCGAGGACGGAGGTGAGCGAGCCGATCGCCATCGACCCGGGCGGGCAGGACTTCGGCCGGAAGCGGCACGAGGCGGTCGCGAGCGCGCTCTCGGGCACGCCCGGGTACATCGCGCCGGAGCAGATCCGGGGGGACCACAAGCGGATCGATCACCGCGCGGACATCTTCGCGCTCGGCGTGGTGCTCTACGAGATCCTGACCGGCGAGCACCCGTTCGACGCGCAGACCGTGCTCGCCGTGATCCTCGCGACGCAGACGCGCGACCCCAGACCACCGCGCTCGATCTCGCCGAGCTGCCCGCTGCTGCTCGAGGACCTCTGCCTGGCGATGCTCGCGAAGGATCCCGATCAGCGACCGCCGACCGCCGACCGCGTCGCGGCGGAGGCCGAGGCGTTCCTCGAGGGCGCCAAGGAGCGGATGCGCCGCCGCGAGGAGGCGATCAAGCTCTGCGAGCTCGCCAAGGCCCCGCTCGAGCGCGACCGGCGGCTCTACAGCGAGCGCGAGCGGCTCGTCGAGGAGGCGCGGCGGCTGCTCAAGGACGTGAAGGAGTACGAGCCGATCGAGCGCAAGCGGGCCGGGTGGCACCTCGAGGACAGCGCGGCCGGGGTCGAGCGTGAGCAGGCGCGCGCGGCGGCGGAGGCGATCGACCTCTACACGAAGGCGCTGGCGTACGATCCGGATCTGGTCGAGGCGCGCGCCGGGCTCGCGGACCTGTACTGGTCGCGCGCGGTGCGGGCGGACCAGGAGCACCAGCACGCGGCGCGCATCTACCACGAGGCGCTCGTGGCGGAGTTCGACGTGGGGCGATACACCGCGCTGCTCACCGCCGACGCGGTCCTCTCGGTCGACTCGTCGCCGCCTGGCGCCAGCGTCGTGGCGTACCGTTACGTCGAGAAGGATCGCATCCTGATGGCGGGAGACGAGCGCACCCTCGGCCGCACGCCGCTCCGCGAGGTGCACCTCAAGCCGGGCAGCTACCTCTTCATCCTGAAGCGCGCCGGTCATCGCGACGTGCGTTACCCGCTGCTGCTCAAGCGGGGCACCCACCACCGCGTCGAGGTGAACCTCTACACCGACGCCGAGATCGGCGAGGGCTTCGTCTACATCCCCGGGGGGACCTTCATCGCCGGCGGCGACGCGCAGGCCTACGATCCGCTCCGTCGCGCCGAGCTCCACGTACCCGACGTCGCGATCGCGAAGTTTCCCGTCACCTTCCGCGAGTACTGCGAGTTCTTGAACGAGCTCGAGACGCGCGATCTCGACCTCGCGCTCAAGCGCGCGCCGCACGGGACGCGCGGCTCCGAGGGCTACGTGGCGCGGCCGGCCAGCGGCGGCGGCTGGGAGCCGTTGCCCACCGTGGTCGAAGGCGACGCGCAGAAGCGGTTCCCGGCGGAGGAGGGGCACCTCTGGAACCTGCCCGTCATCCTCATCGACTGGTTCGACGCCGTGGCCTACTGCCGTTTCCGGAGCGAGCGCGACGGGATCGAGGTCCGGCTCCCGACCGAGCTGGAGTGGGAGAAGGCGGCGCGCGGGACCGACGGCCGGTTCTACCCGTGGGGGGATCATTTCGATCCGACGTTCTGTTTGATGCGCTCGTCGCGACCTTTCTTGTCGCAGCTGGAGCCGGTCGGGACCTTCCCCATCGACACGTCGCCCTGCGGCGTGCGCGACATGGCGGGCGGCGTGCGCGAGTGGGTCGCCGACGTGAACGGCGAGAGGTCCTGGGCGGAGACGTCGCGCGAGATCGAGTCGGCCGCCGACGCCGGCGGGGACGCGCCGCCGTGGCGCATCGCCCGCTCCGGGAGCTGGGCCACGGACTCGCAGCAGTGCAGGAGCGCGTCGCGCACCCGCTTCTTCGGGATCACGCGGGCCCTGAACCTGTCGTTCCGGATCGCGAAGCCGCTCTCGCGCGGCCCGGGCCGCTGAGCGGGCGGCTCAGCCGCCGGGCTGCAGCGGGGGGTCGACGTACTCGACCTCGACGCCGCGGTGCGTGCGGAGCACGGTGCGCCCGGGCCGGCGGTCGACGACGTAGTCCGGGCCGACGGGCACCTTGCCCATCCCTCCGGGCGTATCGACGATCAACTTCGGCAGCGCGATGCCGGTGAGCCGACCCTGGAGCTGCTCCATGAGGGAGATGCCGGTGGCGAGCGGCGTGCGCAGGTGCGCGGTGCCGCGCACGGGGTCCATCTGGAGCAGGTAATAGGGGCGCACGCGCCAGCGCACGAGACCCCGGAAGAGCGCGGCCAGCGTCGTCGCGTCGTCGTTGATGCCGCGCAGCAGCACGGTCTGGTTCATGACGGGGAAGCCGTTGTCGACGAGCCGTTTGCAGGCGCGCTCGGCGGCGGGCGTGAGCTCCTTCGGGTGGTTGAAGTGCGTCATCACCCAGAGCGGATGGTGCGGCCTGAGCGCGCGCACGAGCTCTGCGGTGACACGCTGCGGGAGCGTGACCGGCACGCGCGTGGCGATGCGGATCGTCTCGACGCTCGGGATCTGTCGCAGCCGGGCGAGCAGCCGGACGACGCGGTCCGTCGAGACGGCCAGGGGATCGCCGCCGCTCACGATCACGTCGCGCACCTCCGGGTGCGCCTCGAGGTAGGCCATGGCCGGCGCGAGGCGCTCGAGCGCGACGGCGCCGCCGCCGTCACCGACCATGCGCGAGCGGGTGCAGAAGCGGCAGTACACGGCGCAGCGATCGGTCGCGAGGAGCAGCGCGCGATCCGGGTACCGTTGCACGAGGTGGGGCGCGACCTCGTGCGCGACCTCGCCGAGGGGGTCGACCAGGTCCCCGGGCACCTCGGCGGCCTCGTCGGCGAGCGGCACGCACTGCCGGCGGATCGGGCACGCCGGATCGCTCTTGTCGCAGAGGCTCAGGTAGTACGGGGTGACGCGGATGGGCAGCCCGGCCTTCTCGGCGCGCCTCGCGCCCGCGAGCTCCTCCGGCGTGAGCGACAGCGTCCGGTGGAGATCGTCGGCGCTCGAGAGCGCATGGCGCAGCTGCCATGTCCAGTCGCTCGTCCGCGCCTTCGCGCGGGCCGGACGCGCTCCCTGCTGGTCGCCCGCGGCGGGCGCCACGGGGGGCTCCGGCAGCACCACAGCGCGGGCGTTCGCGCCGTCCTCGCTGGGTCGCCGGGCGAGCTGCGTGGCGGCGACGAGCGCGCTACCTGCCGGCATCGCTCGATGGGGGCGCGGCACCGCCGGCCGGCTGCGGCGCGCTGGGCTTCGCGGGATCGGGCTGCGGCGTGCTCCCGGGCAGCGTGAGCTGCTGTGGCAGCTTCACCGAGGAGAGCGCCGCGTCGTTGATCTCGACGGGGAACTTCTTCCGCAGCTCGTCCTCGATGGCGCGCTCCTGCTCCTGCATCTTCTGCTGAAGGAGCGCGACGCGGATCGAGCGTTCGGCCGCCGCGAGCTCGCGCCGGTGCCCGCCCGTGAGCCCGCTCAGGCGGACGATGTAGAACCGGCCGTCGGCCTCGACGAGCTCGTCGCTCACCGCCCCCACGCTGCCGATCCGGAAGACGGCCGCGCGGACCGGCTCCGGGACCTGCGGGTGGGCGCCGCGCGGATCGCCGGGTGGGCTGACGATGCCAAGCTCGCCCGCGAGGTCAAGCGGCGGCGCCGCGCTCCTGTCCTTCGGCGCGGTGAGCGAGTGCGTGAGCACGAGCTCCCCCCATGCGCTGCCGCTCCCGGCCTTCTGCGCCTCCTTGAGGACCTTCTCCCCGAGCGCCTTGTCGCCGACCACGATGGCGGCGGCGCGCCTTCGCTCGGGCTCGCTGAACTTGTCGGCGTTCGCTTCGTAGTACGCGCGCACCTCGGAGGCCGGGATGTCGGCCGGCGCCGGCAGGCCCTTCCTCGCCTGGGCGATCATCGCCTCGCGGAGGATCTGCCGGATCGCGTCCTCGACCGCGGCGTCCTTCTCGAGGCCGCGGCGCCTGGCTTCCAGCGCGAGCAGCTCCGCGTCGATGATCTCGCTGAGCAGCTCGCGGCGTCGCTCCTTCGTCTGGTAGCGGAGCCGATCGAACTGATCCATCCGCTCCAGCGTCCTGCCGAAGTCGCCCAGGGTGATCACCCGCTCGCCGACCTTCGCGAGCACGCGCGTCGACTGCTCCGCGGTGAGCCCGAGGACCGGCTCCCCCGCGTCCGACGGGGCCTGGAGAGCGGGCTCATCGCAGCTCGCGACGAGCGCGGCGAGCGAGATAGCGAGCAGGGATCGGCGCACCGGAGCTCGGATCATTGCTGGCTCGGGGTCTAGCACGGTTTCCTCGTGGCTCGCGGGGGCGCCGGCCGGGTTCACGTCGGCGCGCTGGCGGGTGCCTCGGCTCGTCGCCCGCGCGGGGCGGTGCGGGGCGCTCGGGCGCGCGCGCTCAGTCGACGACCGTGCCGATCTCCTCGCCCCTGCACACCCGGAGGATGTTGCCGCGGGTCATGAGCTTGAACACCCGGATGGGCATCTTGTTCTCGCGGCAGAGCGTGACCGCCGTCGAGTCCATGACCCCGATCCTGTCCGCGAGGAAGCGGTCGTAGCTCAGGTGCGCGAACATCTGCGCGCCTTCGTGGCGCACGGGATCGCGGTCGTAGATGCCCTCGACCTTGGTCGCCTTGAACAGCGCCTGCGCCTGGATCTCCATGGCCCGCAGCGCTGCCGCAGTGTCGGTTGAGAAGAACGGGTTGCCCGTGCCCGCGGCGAAGATGACGATGCTGCCCTTCTCCAGGTGACGCATCGCCCTGCGGCGGATGTATGGCTCGGCGACCTGCCGGATCTCGATCGCGGTCATCACGCGCGTCGGCACGCCCGTCTTCTCGAGCGCGTCCTGCAGGGCGAGCGCGTTGATGACGGTGGCGAGCATGCCCATGTAGTCGCTCTGGGAGCGGTCCATGCCCGCGCTCGCGCCCTTCAGCCCTCGGAAGATGTTGCCGCCGCCCACGACGACCCCGATCTGCACCCCCATCCGCTGGAGCTCGGCGATCTCGCTGGCCACGTGATGGAGCGTCTCGGGGCGTATGCCGAATCCGCCTTCTTCGCCGCAGAGCGCCTCACCGCTCAGCTTGAGCACGATGCGGCGGTATTTCAGCCCGGGGGCCGGGCGAGGGGGAGGGGGAAGGAGAGAATCCTGCTCAGCGGCCACGGTCGCACCTCGTAGTCGGGACCTGCGTCGAGGGCAACGAGCAACGTGCACCATCGATCGGCGACGTGGCAGCGCGCCGCGGGATAGAGCCACCGAGCGGCATGTACCTTGCGCTTGACCGGGCAGGGCGCTACTCTCGGCCCCCCTATGGCGCGTGTAACTGTGGAAGATTGCCTCGAACGCGAGGAAAACCGTTTCGCCCTCGTCGTGCTTGCGGCCAACCGGACGCGGCAGATCATGAAGGGCTCGGACGCCCTCGTGAAGACGAAGAACAAGCCTGCCGTGACCAGCCTTCGAGAGATCGCGGCGGGCAAGGTGCACTTCCACCGGAGCTCCCACGAGGTCGTGTCCGAGTGGCTCCAGCAGATGAACGCCAACGGCCAGCAACGCTGAGGGCCAGCGCTGATGGCGCACCGGGCGAGCGTGCTCTGGTGATGCACGCTTCCGTCGGGGCCCTGTTCCTCCAGCGCGCTCCCGTCGTTGTGCCAGCGCTGCGCTTGATCTGTTGCTTCGCATGAAAGCTGAGACCACGACGCGCGCGAGGCGGTCTTCGAGCTCCGGCCAGCGTCGCGATCCGGAGCTCGAGGCGGGGACGTCGGCCCACTACGAGGATCCGGCGTATTACTCGAAGACGTACGCTCGCCGACAGGACGACGTCCGCTACTACGTCGATCTCGCCGTGGCGTCCGGCGGGCCGGTGCTCGAGTACGGCTGCGGCAACGGGCGGATCGCGCTGCCTGTCGCGAGGGCGGGGGTCCGGATCACGGGTGTGGATCTGTCGGCGCCGATGCTCGGCGATCTGCGCGCGCAGCTCGGGCGGGAGCCGCGCGGCGTCTCCTCCCGCGTGAGTCTGCGGCGGGGCGACATGCGGGCGTTGCGGTTAGGGCGCCGCTTTCCGCTCGTGCTCTGCCCCTTCAACGCGTTCTTGCATCTGTATACGCGAGCCGACGTGGAGCGTTTCCTTGCGCGAGCGCGCGAACATCTGACGCCCAAGGGCGAGCTCGTCTTCGACGTGTCCATGCCCGAGCCGGCCGAGCTCGCGCGCGATCCGGATCGCGCCTATGCCACGCCGCGCTTCCGGTATCCCGCAAAGGACGGTCCAGGCGAGGTCGTCCGGTACACCGAACGGTTCGACTACGACAAGGTCCGGCAGATCCTGTTCGTTTCGATGGAGTTCACGGCCGTGAACGGCGGCGAGCGATGGATGACGCCGCTCGCCCATCGTCAGTTCTATCCGCAGGAGCTCGAGGCCTTGCTCCACTACAACGGCTTCGAGCTCACGGAGCTCCGCAGCGATTTTTCCGCAGCGCCGCCTGACAACCAGACGAGCATGCTGCTCTATCACTGCCGGCCTCGTCGCTCCGTTCGAGCCGGCCGCTCCTGAACGCCGGGCGCGGCCGCGAAATGCGTGCGTCGCCAGAGGAAGACCCGTGACAGCAGGGCCGCCCCGCGCGGTGCCGCCCCGCGGTGGCACCGGGTCGCCCGGTGCATCATCACGCGCCGGGCGACTGAACGCGCGCGCGCCTGCCGTATCGAGCGCCGTGCGCCGGTCGCCTCAGACGCCGATGTAGAGCCGGTGGGCGAAGTTGCGCTCGAGCTTGGCGCGCAGCACCTTCTCCGCCGCCGTCTCGATGTCGTACTCGACGCGCTTGAACTCGAAGCGCTTCGTGTCGCTGTCGTAGATCGTGTAGCTCGCGCGGTTGTCGTAGTCCCGCGGCTGTCCCACCGACCCGACGCTCACGATGTATTTGCGCCCCTGCTCGAGCTGAAAATCCACCGCCGGGAGCTCCTCGACGGTGTTCGGCGTGAGCGCGAACACCTTGCAGAGGTGTGAATGGCCGATCAGCGTGATGTGACCGAGCTCGTTCCACATCGGCAGGCACTCGCGCGCCTGCTCAGGGGCGAAGATGTACTCGAACTCCTCGAGCCGGACGGGCGAGCCGTGGCAGAGGTCGACGTTGATGTCCGTCAACTTTTCCTGATACGTCAGGCTCCGCAGCCAGGCTGCGTTCTCGGAGGAGAGCATCGCCGCGTGCGTGTCGAGCGCCTGCCGGGCAGCCTCGTAGTAGTACGAGTAGTCCATCCGACCTGCGACGGCCGCATCGTGGTTGCCGAGGATCGTCTTCTTGGCCACCTTCCGGACGAGGTCGGCACACTCGTTCGGCGAGCCGCCGTAGCCGACCGTATCCCCGAGGCAGTAATAGACGTCGATGCGTTCGTGGCGATAGGACTCGAGCACAGCGCTGAGCGCCTCGTAGTTGGCGTGCGTATCGCTGAAAATCCCGAGTCTCATTTCGACGCGAGGGCGGAGCTTAGCACGAAGGCCTCGACTTCCGTTAGGAATTCAAACCCGAATCCGCGGCCGGACTGGTCGGGCCGGGGTTGAGGGGTGCCGGCTTCTCGGAGCAGTTCCGGCGACCCATGCTTCCGCTGCGCCCGGAACCTCCTGACGGAGGCTGGAGGACCGGCCGCGTTCCATCCCGAAGATCCCGAAACTTCCGAAATCGCCCGGACTGCTGCGACCACCGAGCCTGCGGAGGCGCTCCCAGCACGACCACGTTGACTAGCGGCCACCCGCACCGGAGAAGGATAGCGTGGAGCCCATGAATACCAAACAGAACGGTGCAGGTGCCTCTCCGATTTCTGCGGAGCGGTCAGCCGAGTCTGGTCTGTCCGCTGCAACTGTTGTCGCGCCGCCCGCGCCGCCACCGCCGCCCGCTGTGGAGGACCTCGCCGAGGGGTGCGTGCGGTTTGTGGAGCGCGCCCTCGGTGTACGGCTTGACTACCGGCCGGAGACCTTGCCCGTGCTCGACCACTACCTCGAGCAGGCCCGTGGGGCGACGTCGGAGAGGGTCGAGGCGTTGCCGGTGGTTGCGCACATGGCGGGCGTCTACTTCGGCGAGGTCATCCGGCGCCGGCACGCGTCGTGGTGGCGCATGGACGGAGAGGATCCGACCTACTGGCAGCTGGAGTTCGAGTCGGTTCACCTCGCGTTCAGCCCGGTGATCTTCGTCCGCGAGGCGCTCTCGCGGGGTCCTGGTGCGGAGGTCGGGCGGGACCTGGCCGAGGATTCGCTGAGCGGCGATCCGGCGGCGCTCGATCTGGACGAGGACGACCGCGAGGTGGTCGCGGCCAGGCTCGCGGAGCTGCCGCAGGTCTCGGAGAACGAGTACTACGCCCCGTCGACGCGGCTCGAGGTGATCGATATCGCCCTGGACGCGGTCCGCTCGCGCCGGCTCGCTGCCGGCGAGGAGACCGACGCCGCGCTCGACCCGGGCGACTACGAGCGCGGCGACGACTGATCCAGGGGTCGCCGCGCTCGGGCTGCTCGCGCTGGCGCGGCGGCACCACGCGGCGCGCCGCCGATCGCTGCGCGCCGCGTGGGACGTGCTGCGGACGCGGCGACCGGTGGTATCGTCGCTGGCGTGTTGTGGGTCCTCTTCGGGCTGTTGCTCCTCATCTCGTGGGCGGCGTACTTCACGTTCGGCCTGTCCACGGCGATCCCGATCGCGGCGAGCGTCGTCATCGCGCTCGCAGCGCTCGCGCTCTTCGTGTATCGCCGCGTCAAGGCGGGGCGCGCCGCGTCTGCCCTGGAGCGCGCGATCGTCCAGCAGGGGGCGCAGCAGGCGCTCAACGCGCGGCCCGAGCGGCGCGCCGAGATCCAGGAGCTCCAGCGGCAGGTCCAGGGCGGCATCAGCGCGCTGAAGACCTCGAAGCTCGGCAAGGGCAAGAAGCACGGCAGCGGCGCGCTCTACTCGCTGCCCTGGTACGTCATCATCGGTCCGCCCGGGGCGGGGAAGACGACGGCGCTCAAGCACTCCGGCCTGGTCTTCCCCTACGCGCACCCGAGCAACGGTGGCGGCGTGCGCGGCGTCGGCGGGACGCGGAACTGCGACTGGTGGTTCACCAACGAGGCGATCCTCCTCGACACCGCGGGGCGCTACACGACCGAGCAGGACGACCACGAGGAGTGGATCGCGTTCCTGCAGATGCTCCTCAGGCACCGCGCCCGCCGCCCGCTCAACGGCATCCTCGTCGCGGTGAGCGTGGCGGATCTCATCGACGCGAACGAGCAGCACATCGAGCAGATGGGGAAGAAGCTCCGGGCGCGCATCGACGAGGTCATGACGCAGCTCCACATGGTGCTGCCCGTCTACCTCCTGTTCACGAAGTGCGATCTCATCGCGGGCTTCTCGGAGTTCTTCGGCGACATGCGCAAGAGCGACCGCGCCCAGGCGTGGGGGGCGACGCTCAAGCTGAGCGCGGACAAGGCCGACCCGGGAAGGCTCTTCGACGCTGAGTTCGACGCCATGGCGAAGCAGGTCCACGGTCGCTCGCTGAAGCGGCTCGTCATGGAGCGCAGCCGGGAGGGGCGCGAGCGCGTCTACCAGTTCCCGCTCGAGTTCTCGGGCATCCGCCGGAACCTCTCCGATCTGGTCTCGACCGTCTTCATGGTCAACGCGTTCCAGGGCACGCCCATCTTCCGCGGCTTCTACTTCACGAGCGGCACGCAGGAGGGCAGGCCGCTCGATCGGGTGCTCCAGCGCATGGGGCAGGCGATGGGGATCCGCACGCACGAGGCCGTGGCTCAGCAGAACGTGGAGTCGAAGAGCTACTTCCTCCACGACGTGTTCATGAACGTCGTCTTCCCGGACGGGGACATCGCCGCGAGGAGCGCGAGCGAGATCCGGCGCCAGCGCATCGTGCGCGGCGCGATCAGCGCGGCGGCGGCGACCCTCGGGATCATCCTGGCGATCCCGAGCCTGGTGTCGTTCGCCAACAACCGCGAGTTCCTGCGCGAGGTCGAGGCAGACGGGCGCGCCGTCAGCGCGCTCCGGTGGGAGGACACGCGACCGCTCTCGGACAAGCTCGCCGCGCTGCGGCCCGCGCTGGATCGGCTGCAACAGATCGACAGGGCGCGCGAGGAGGGACCGCCGGACGGGATGGGCTGGACGATGTTCCAGGGCGAGACGGTCTACCCCCCGCTGTTGCACGTCTACATCGCGAGCCTCCAGAACGGCTTCGTGATCCCGTGCAAGCAGCGGCTCGAGGACCGCCTCAAGCTCGCGAAGGGAGATCACTACCTGCGCGAGCGGAACAACCTCAAGCTGTACTTGATGCTGAGCGACGTCGAGCACCTCGACGTCGACTGGGCCAAGGACAGGTTCACCTCGCTCTGGGCCGAGGTGCTCCGGCCGACGTCGAACCTCAACGAGACCGAGCTGAAGAAGCAGCTCGAGCGGCACGTCACGTACTACCTGTCGCTGATCAAGCAGAAGAGGGTCACGCCCATCGCGCACAAGGCGGAGCTGGTCGCGAGCGTGCGCGCGATGCTCCAGGCCGTGCCGGTGCGGAAGCGCTACTACGACTTCTTCGTCAACTCGATCATCGAGGAGAAGTACGACGAGACGGGCGACAACAGCCGCGCGAACCGCAAGTACCCCCCGCTCACGCTGGGCGACATGTTCGCCGACCGCCCCGACGTGCTGAAGGTCATCGGCAGCAAGCAGTACGCCAAGGAGAAGCGCTGGAAAGAGGTCGACGGTCCGTACACCGAGAAGGGACACTTCGAGGTGCTCGAGAAGGTCCGCCAAGGCGCCGAGCTCTTGAGGGAAGAAGAGTGGGTCGTTCCGCTCGCGCCCGGAGAGAACGCCGCGATCGACAAGGACCTGGACGGCCTCGCTGCTGACTACGACGCCCGGTACTCCGCGCAGTGGACCGACTGGATGACGGACCTCACCGTGCGGACGCCGGCCAACCTGAAGGAGGCGAAGGAGCTCTACATGGAGCTCGCCAAGCCGGACTACCCGTACCTCCGCATCATCCGCGCGCTCGAGGACAACACGCAATGGAAGCGGGATCGCAGCGCGATCGAGGACACGGGCTTGTTCAAGCGCGGGAAGGAGCACGTCGAGAAGAAGATCGAGCAGAAGACGAGGTTCAAGGTCCCCCTCGACGTGAAGCTCATACGAAACCGTACGAGCTCGGTCCCGGACGAGTTCAAGCGGACCGTCGAGTTCGGCGTTCCCACCGCGCCGAGCGGCTCGGCGCCGATTACGGACACGCCCCTGGCGAGGTACATCTCGCTTCTCAGCTCCCTCCGCGACGAGATCCAGCGGCTCGAGGACGTGAACCCCAACGTCGACGCGCGCCTCATGGCCGACCGGCTGATCGAGGCGATACGGCAGGCGGACGCGCTCCTCCAGCCCTTCGATGAGCGGGCCAAGACGCTGCTCCGGCCGCTCTTGCTGACCCCGCTTCAGGTGGTGGCCGCGCGGCTGCCGCCGCTCGCGGCGGCCTCCCGCTTCCCCGCAGCTGTCCCGCGCTGAGCGGCGCGGCGCCGGTCAGACCTCGATGCGGATCTCGTCGCGGCCTGGCTGCACCGCGCCGGTCGCCGGATCGAGCGAGAGCACCATCTCGACCGCGTCCTCGTCGTTGTCGCTGTAGTACCGCGGACGCACGCCCATCGCCGTGAAGCCGAGCTTCCGGTAGAGCCGGATCGCCGCCCGGTTCGAGCGGCGCACCTCGAGCAGGACCAGCCGCACTTGCTGCTGCTGCGCGTACTCGAGCGAGCGGCTCATCAGCGCCGTGGCGAGCCCGCGTCGCCGCGCGCTCGGGAACGTGGCGACGTTGAGCACGTGCAGCTCGTCGACCACGTGCCACGCGATGAGGAAGGCGAGCGCGCGTCGCTCCTCGCGCGCGATCCAGCAGCGCGTCCATGGGCGGCGCAGCTCTTCTCGCGCCGAGAACTGCGGCACGTCGAAGGCCGCGGCCGCGACCGCGTCGATCTCGTCGAGCGCAGCGTCGTCCGCGGACTCGGCCGTCAGCTGGATCAGCGTGACCGAGCCCTTCGTCGCGTCGCGCTTCACCTCGCCACCTCCGTGGGACAGCCGGAGACGATCTGGACCTGCCCCACCCGCCCGCTCTTGAGCTTCTGGCACGCATCCCCGAGGAGCTCGACGACAGCGGGGGACCTCCAGCGCCAGCCGTTCTCCAGGTCGTACGGGACCACCTCCTCATCCAGGTAGACGTTGGTCTGCCCGTCCTCGGGCGGCGGATCGATGAGGTCGAACTCGCAGGAGACGACGATGCTGGCGATCCTCGAGAGGACGTTGCCCAGCGTGTCGAGGTCTTCCACCTTGAAGTAGAAGGGGCTCACGAACTGCGCCGCGCCGCCGGCGAGCGCCATCTGGTCGAGGACATCGCCGTAGAACTCGCTCCCCGGGATGCCGACCACATAGACCTCGATCCCGCTCGTCGCGAGCCGCGCGATCGCGGCGACCGTATCGTCGCGATCGAGGCACCCTCCTGGTCCCGAGAGGCCCGAGGGCGTGCAGCAGTTCTCCTCGGGGCATTGCTGCTCGATGTTGGCGATGCAGTCCTCGGCGCTGCACGTCGCGGAGCTGTTGCAGTTCGGGCCGCCGTCCGTCGCGAGCACGACGATGGTCTTGCCCGGGAGCTCCACGAGCTTCGGCGCGAGCGCCGCGAGCGTTGCCGCGGTCGGCGTCCCGCCGAGAGGCTCGATGCGCGTCGCCGAGCGGAACCTCGAGGAGGTCGAGGCGCCTTCCTGCGAGGCCGCGAAGGGAGCTCCCGGGGTGACGGGGAAAACTTCACCGCCCGGCCTGCACGGCGCCTCGGCGGTCGCGTTCAGCGGGAACACGGCGGCGCCGACGTTGATCAGTGGACCCAGGTTGCGTACGAGGTCGACCGCGGCCTCGCGAACCCGGTCGTAGCGGGTCGCGCGCGATGAGGCGGGGCTGAGCATGCTGCCCGACGCATCGAGGACGAAGTAGAGGTTCGGCGCTTCGGAGATCTCCACCTGGTGGATCTGATTGCCGCAGAGCCCACCCGCGTCCACGGGGGGTGGTCCGCTCGATCCTCCGGGCCCCGGGTCGAACCCGTCCTCCGGCTCCTGTGCTCCCTGGCCGCCGCCGCTGCGTGGAGGCTGCTTCGGGCCGTCGTCCTCGCAAGCGGACATCGCCGCGCCGCCGAGCGCAAGCGCGGCTCCGAGGCGGCATAGCATGCCGCGGACGCCGGCCCGCTGCTTCACGGCCGTCTTCATGGAGAGCAGCGTATCACGCCCGTTCGCACCGCCAGCGGCGAGCGTCGACGCGCGCGAGCTCAGGGCTCTCGGTAAAACCTGGGCACGCGACGCGAGATGCTCGTCAGCACCTCCCAGGCGATCGTCCCCGTCAGCGCGGCGATCTCCTCAACGCTGATCGTCGCGCGCCCGAGCGGGCCGTCCTGTGTCCCGAGGAACACGACCTCGTCGCCCACGCGCGCTCCCGGCACGTCCGTCACGTCGAGCATCGTGAGGTCCATCGACACGGCGCCCGCGATCGGCGCGCGCTGACCGCGCACGAGGGCGGCCCCGCGGTTCGACAGCTGGCGGCTCAGGCCGTCGGCGTACCCCATCGGCACGGTGGCCACGACGCTCTCCCGCGAAGCCTGCCAGGTGTGGCCGTAGCCGATGCTGTCGCCCTTCGCGATCGTGCGGAGCGCGACGACCTCGCTGCGCACCCGGATGACCGGCTTGAGGTCTGGCGCGAGCCCTGCGCGCGGCGAGATGCCGAACAGCGCGACCCCGGGTCGAACGATGTCGAGCCACGCTGCGGGGAGGCGCAGCATGGCCGCGCTGTTCGAGGCGTGTCGAACCCGCGGCGTGAGCCCGAAGCTCTTCGCCCGCTGCTCGATTTCCTCGAAGCGCCTCATCTGCTCGATCGTCACGCCGAGATCGTCGGCGTCCGCGCAGGCGAGGTGGGTCATGAGCCCGTCGAGCCTCACCTCCGGGTGCTTGGCGAGCATCGCGAACACCGCCTCGAGCTCCGAGCTCGTGGCGCCGAGCCGTCCCATGCCGGTGTCGACCTTGAGATGGACGCCGACGCGATCGCGCTGCTCGAGCCGCACCACGTTCGCGAGGCGCTCGATCTGGCCGGCGTCGTAGACGACGGGCACGAGATCGCGCGCGATGATTTCCTCGAACCCCTCGCGGCGCGGGCCGTAGTAGCCGCCCATGACGAGGATGGGCAGCCGGATGCCGGCGTCTCGCAGCTCGATGGCCTCCTCCAGAAGTGCGACGCCCAAGCCGGGGATGCCGGCGCGCTCGAGCGTCCGCGCGACTGCCGGCGCGCCGTGTCCATAGGCATCGGCCTTGAGCACGCCCCAGATCTGCGGCCGCTTCACGCCGTTCAGCGCTCGCTCGAGGACCCGGAGGTTGTGCCGCAGGTGCGCGAGGTTCACCTCCGCGCGGGTCGGCCGCACTGCGTCCGCCGGCGCCGCCCGCCGCGGCCGCAGCACCCGCACGGGGCCAGCGCCCGAGCCGAGCGCTTCGAGGGGCGACGCCGTGCCGTTGCGATCAGGAGGCGTGCTGCTGAGCTCTGTGGGCGCGTGCGAAGCGGACATCGTGTACGCGGATAGACCTACGCTCGATCGCGGGTCAAGATTCCAGGCCATCTTGGTGCGACAAGGTGAGGCATGGTTCGCCGAGCGCTGCGCGGTCGGTCAGAAGCAGCCGCGCATGCACCGTGTGTACTTGCCGGAGCATCCCTTCTCGCAGCCGGCGGACTTGCAGTCCCGCTGGCACTCCTTCCAGCTCGCCTCGCATGCCGCGCTGCACGCCGCCCCCGGCGGCGCGGCGTCCTCGGCGGCGCTCGGCGCGGTCTCGGCGGCGCCAGCGTCCGCCTCGTCCGCGGGCGCGACCACGTCGGCGGTCAGGAGCCTGGGCGGCGGGGCGAGCGCGCTCGTCGGCTCCGGCACGGCGGGGGCCCGGCTGCTGGGCGGGCTCCACTCGCCTTCGTCGAAGTCGCTGGCGTGGCTCAGCTGCCTCGCCCGGAGCGTGGCGTACTCGACGCGATCGCGCGTCTGACCGAACGTATAGAACTGGAGCCACTCGTCCCAGCACGCGCGCCGCAGCGTCGGCTTGACGTCGGCCAGCGAGTCGAGCGCCATGCAGTGCTCGAAGCGCACGTCCCCCTCGTAGACCGCGTTGATGCTCGCGCCGCATGCGGTCACCGAGGCGGCTAGGCAAAGGAGGATCCTGAACCGCACGGGGTACGAACACCGATAGCAGAAAAGCTCCGCCCCGGTGTCACACCTGGCCTGCCCTCGGGTGGACCAGGCGGGCCGCCTGGTCGAGGTGCTCTCCGGTTGAACTTTGCCCTGCGATGCCGTACGTTGCCGCCCCTTCGCACCGGCGGCGGCGGCACAACGCCTCCGCGCCGGGCGCCTCAACGGAGCCTGTCCATGTTCCTCATGCTGTCGAAAGGTCCTCGGAAGACCACGCGCTCCAAGTCGAAGCGCCATCGGTCCAAGCTGAAGGCGAAGAACCGCAACCGGCGGAACCGCATCTACCAGCGCGCCTGATGGCAGCAGCGCGCGCGAGCGGGCCTTCTGCCTCGCTCGCCGCGCTGTGCTTCGATCTCGGGGCTGCCCCTTGGACTAGGGGCCGCCCTTTTTCAGCTCGGTCAGCACCAGCTTTGCGACCGCCTTGAGCGTGTCGAACACGCCGACGCCGGTCCGCGCAACCCCCTCGAAGTCGGGGACGTTGGTCGGGTTGAGCAGCGACCGGAGCTCTTCGACCGTGCCGATCTCCGGTAGATCCCGCTTGTTGTACTGGATGACGTACGGGATCTTGTCGAGCGAGTAGCCCTGCTCGCCCAGGTTCGTGCGGAGATTCTCCACCGACTCCTGGTTCGCCTCGATGCGGCCGAGCTGTGAGTCCGCCACGAAGACCACGCCGTCGACGCCCTTCAGGATGAGCTTGCGGCTCGCGTCGTAGAAGACCTGCCCCGGCACCGTGTACAGGTGGAACCGCGTCTTGAAGCCGCGGATCTCGCCCAGCGCGAGCGGGAGGAAGTCGAAGAAGAGTGTCCGGTCGGTTTCCGTGGCGAGGGAGATCATCTTCCCCTTCGCGTCCGGGTTGGTGCGCTCATAGATGTACTGCAGGTTCGTCGTCTTGCCGCAGAGACCCGGCCCGTAATAGACGATCTTGCAGTTGATCTCGCGCGCCATGTAATTGATGAAGCTCATCGACCGCGCTCCTAGTCGTTGAAGAGGTTGTCGATGTCCTCGTCGGTGATCTCGGCGAACGGCGAGTCGGCGCCTGGCTCCTGCACCTTCTTGAGCAGCGCCTCGAAGATGTGGTTGAGCTCCTCGCTCGCCTTTCGCACCCGGAGCCTCACCAACCCGAGGCTCGACTTTGAGTCGAAGATCACCACGAGGATGACGCGGTTCCCGACCAGCTGGATGTGGATGTTCGCCTTCTCACCCTCGTGGAACTGCGTGGCGAACTCGTTCTCCTTGAGGAGCTTCGCCATCCCGCCCGTTGCGGCGATGTTGCCCGCCGTCAGCGAGGCGAGCGACGTGGTGTCGAGATTGTCCACGTCTCCGCTCGCGGCGATCAGTTGCCCGTTCTTGTCAACGATGAAGACGACCTTCGCATTGGCGTCCTTGACGAGGCGATCCACCACGCTCTGGATCTGATTGAATTCCTCCTCGTACATCACCATCTGAGGGTTGACCATCGTTCCTCCGCCAGCGCTCTCGCGATGGGGCCCTGGGCATTGCGGGCTCTGTAGCCCTTGTCATCACCGGGCGCCGCACGAGCGGTCCCCGACCATCGTCATCGAACTGGCTTCCCGCTGTGCGGGCCTGCCTTACCACCGGTACCACGTTCGCGGCGCCAGGCTCGCTGCCTGGCGCTTGCATGGCCGGCTCGCTGCGCGCAATGCGGCTGCTCCTCGACCGTGCGCCCGTACATCTTGGGACGTTTCTATCCGAAGCAGGTGCGGCGGAGCAAGGCGGCCCTTTCTGGAAGTTGGAGGATCCCGCGGCGGAGCCCCTCCGAGCGGTGCTCGAGCCTGACGGAGCTCGCTCCCACCCCCGACTCCATCCGCCTCGGTTCCGGTGCTCTCCTGGCGCCCTTCCGCGGCCGCCGATCGGGGGAGCCGATCTGTAAGTTGTCGATTTTATTATATTATTATGGCCGGCCGCGTTCGCGGTCGGCGTTCGGGCCGCCGCTTCGGCCTCGTCCGGGCGCGCTGCTCGTGGGCGCGCCGCGCATCGCCCCTGTGTATCGGGCAGAAGGTTCGAAAAATTCCTGGGATCAGCGCGGGCGGCGCGGCGGGCGCATGAACGAGCTCCTCGACGTGCGAGATCCCGGGATCGCCCTGCCGGGCGCTTCGCTGGGCCGAGCGCGTCAGCCCTTGACGTGGGCCGCTGCGGCGCTCACGCGGGCGAGGCTTGCGCTTGACCGATGGCTTCGGCCACGGGATAGCGCCGTGGATGCGTGACGCGCTCAGCCGGACCGAGCCCCGCGAGAACGAGCTCAACCTGGGGACGACGAGGAGGCGCCGCTCCGGCGCGCTCGCCACGGGGGTGGCGGCCCTGGTGTGCGCCACGTCGATCGGCTCCGAGGCGCGCGCGGAGCTCGGCGCGGTTCACCCCGAGGTGCTGGCCGCGCACGCGGCTGTCCGCGCGGCGAGGGCGCCGGAGGTCTACGGCGCGCTGCGCGAGCTCTGGCGCACGTGGGACCGCGCAGATCCCACGCAGGTCGAGGAGGCGATCGCATCGATCGCGGAGAGCGGCGCGACCAGCGCGCCTGCCCGCGTCTACGCGGAGCTCCTCTCGGCATACGCGCGCAGGCGGCGGGGCGATCTCGACGGCGCGGTCGCGAAGATCCAGAAGCTCGGGTTCATCGGTCGCTGGGCGACGATCGGCCCGTTCGACAACGAGAACAAGGCGGGCTTCGATCGCGCATTCGGGCCCGAGGAAGAGCTCGATCAGCCGCTCGCGGCGGGCAGGACGTACGACGGCAAGGCGCGGGCGGTCCGCTGGCGCGTGCCGCCCGAGGCGCCGCAATACGGATGGTTCGATTTCGGCGACTTCATCCGCCCGGTCGAGGGCGTCTGCGGCTACGCGACGACGTCCGTCCGCGCGAAGGCGGGGACGCGCGCGCCTCGGCCGATCTCGGTCTGGGTCGGCTCGGATGGCGCGTTCAAGCTGTTCTGGAACGGCGAGAAGGTCCTTGCCGATCCGGGGTATCGCGAGCTCGACATCGATCGGTTCGCCGCGCTGGTGTCGCTCAAGCCTGGCTACAACCGCCTGACGATCAAGGTCTGCGGGGGCGCGTCGGCGCCCAAGTTCGCCCTGCGCATCGGTAACGAGAAGGGAGCTCCGGATCTCGATCTGGAGGTGACCTCCGACATCGGGACGCAGTTGACGGCGGCGCAGGGGCGAGCGGGCGGCGCCAGGCGCCCGGGCGACGCGCGGGCGCAGGCCGAAGGAGCGACCTCGGGCGTGAAGCTCGCCGCGCGTGCGCCTGCCGTCGAGGGGCCCATGCAGGCGTTCGAGCGCGCCGCGGGCGCCGCCCGGCCTTCGCCTGCCCTGCTCGAGGCGTTTGCGCGCTACCTCATGCTCACCGGCGGCGATGCCGAGGGCGAGCACAGAGCGCGCGATCTGGCGCGCCGCTCCGCCGAGGCCGAGCCGAGCGTGCGCCGCTACCTGCTCGCGGGCCAGCTCTCGGAGGACAGGAACCAGCAGCGCACGTGGATCGAGCGCGCCGCTGCGCTCGCGGGTCGTGGCCGCGAGGACGTCGATGTCCTGCTCTCCCAGGCGCGGCTCGCGCAGACGAGCCCGAACTGGCGGGAGGCGGCCCCGATCTACGAGCGCATCCTGGCCGCCGATCCCGATCACGTGACCGCCACCCTCGGGCTCGTCGACCTCTACGTGGAGGCGGGGCTGAAGCGCACCGCCCTCGCCACGCTGGAGCGCGCGCTGTCGCGCCAGCCGAGCAGCGTCTCGTTGCTCCGCGCATCGGCGGCGCAGCTCCGCGCGCTCGGCCGCGACACGGAGGCCGTCGAGATGGAGGCGCGGTACGCGGCGCTGCGCTTCGACGACTCGAGCTTCCTGCACCAGCAGGTCGACCTCGCGGTGGCGCGCCGCGATCCTGCCGGCGCGGAGCGCTGGCTCGAGCGCTTCCTCCGCAGCGAGCCTGACTCCGTCTGGGCCCGCTCGGTCGCGGCGCGCACGTACCGGGCGCTCGGCCAGGGCGATCGCGCCCTCGCTGCTCACCAGCGCGCGCTCGCCATGGCGCCGGAGGACATCGGTACGCTGCGGGCGCTCTCGGATCTCTACGGCGAGGAGGGCAACCGGGAGGCGCAGCTGGAGATGCTGCAGCAGATCCTGGCGATCAGCCCTCAGGCGAAGGACGTGCGCGAGTACATCGAGCACATCGAACCGCCGAAGCCGCGCGCTGACGAGGCCTACGCCTGGGCGCCCGACCGCTTCCTGCCGATGCGGCGCAGCGCTGACCGGCAGTATCCCAAGCGCACGCTCCGCAGCCTGACGGTCACCACCGTCTTCCCGAACGGCCTCGCCAGCCGCTTCCGGCAGGTCGTCTTCCAGCCGCTCACGGACGAGGCTGCGGCGAGCGCCCGGCAGTACGCCTTTGAGTACCAGGCCGATCGCCAGACCGTGAGCCTCCGGGCCGCGAAGGTCTACCGGGCCGACGGCAAGGTCGACGGGGCGATCGAGAGCGGGGAGGCGGGCGCGAACAACCCGGCGCTCGCGATGTACACCTCGGCGCGCACGTTCTACGTCAGCTTCCCGCGGCTCAACGCAGGCGACGTCGTCGAGCTGCGGTACCGCATCGACGACGTCAGCCCTCGCAACGAGATCGCCGATCACTTCGGCGAGATCGAGTACCTCCAGGGAGACGAGCCGATCGCCAGCAGCGAGTACGTGCTGATCACGCCGAAGGCGAAGCCGTTCCACATCTTCGCGTCCCCCCTGCCTGGCCTCGTGCGCGAGACCAAGGAAGACGCCGACCGACGCATCTTCCGCTTCTCTGCCGCCTCCGTCCCGGCGGTCGCCCCCGAGCCGGCGATGCCCGCGTGGTCCGAGATCCTCGCGCACGTTCACGTCTCGACGTTCAAGAGCTGGGACGAGGTCGGCTCCTGGTACTGGGGCCTCGCGCGGGAGCAGTTCGATGTGGACGATGAGGTGCGCAAGCGGGTGCGCGAGATCACGAAGAACCTCAACGACGACCTGAGCAAGGTCCGCGCGATCTACAAGTACGCGACCGAGACCCGCTACGTGGCGCTCGAGTTCGGCATCGACGGCATCCGCCCGAGGAGGTGTGCCCAGACGCTCGCTCGCGGCTGGGGTGACTGCAAGGACAAGGCGACGCTGATCGTCACGATGCTCCGCGAGATCGGCATCCCGGCGACGATCGTCCTCGTGCGCACCCGCATGCGAGGCGGCATCGAGCCGGAGCCCGCGAGCCTCGCTCCGTTCGACCACGCGATCGCGTATGTGCCTTCGCTCGACCTCTACCTCGACGGAACGGCAGAGCACTCCGGCACGACCGAGCTGCCGATCATGGATCGCGGAGCGGTGGCGCTTCAGATCAACGAGGGCAAGCCGAAGCTCGTCCGCCTCCCGGAGCCCGCGCCGGAGGCTTCCGTCGTGCACCGGACCGTCGACATCGCGCTCGGCGCCGACGGGTCAGCTCAGCTCGGGGTCGACATCCAGGTGGCCGGCGCGTTCGCGCCGGATTGGCGGACCCGCTACATGGCGGAGGGGACGCGCCGCGATCGGGCAGGTCGGGACCTCGCCGCGGATTTCGGGACGGTCGAGCTGGCTCCCGGCAAGGCCGGCGTCGAGGTGAACGACCTCGAGGACATCGAGCTGCCGGTGAGGCTGCGGGCGAGAGGAAAAGCTGTCGCGCTCGCTCGCGCGGAGGGCGACACCCTGTCGGTCCCAGCTGTCCCCGCCCAGCGCCTCGCCACCGAGTTTGCTTCCCTCTCGGTGCGCACCCGCGACGTGATCATCCCTGCGCTCACCACGCGCCGGGATGAATGGTCGATCCGCCTCCCGGCAGGGTGGCGCGTCACCAGGGCGCCGCTGCCCCAGGAGGTGGACACCCCGTTCGGTAAGTTCTCCATCTCGGTCGAGCAGTCCGCAGGGAAGATCGTCGTCCGCAGCCAGATCTCCCTGACGAAGTCCCGGATCAAGCCGTCCGAGTACATGGCCTTCAGGAGGTTCTGCGAGACGGCGGACCGGGCGTTCGGCCAGCGGGCCGTGCTCGGCAAGTGAGCGACGGCCTGAGCCTGCGGCCCTGGGAGCTCGTCGACCGGCGCCTGCCCCCTGCCTGGGCCTTGACAACCTCGCGGCGGGTCGCCATAAAGCGCCCCCTCTACGCATCTCTGCGGCAAGGAACAGCCTCTCCGGTGGTTCGGAGGGTGGCCGCTGGGAGCGGTAGGCACTCGGATCGAGGGCGTCATGCCGAAGATGAAGACGAACCGGGCCGCGGCCAAGCGGTTCAAGGTGACCGGCTCCGGCCGGATTCGCCGCAGCAAGTGCGGGCTCAACCACTGCATGCAGGAAAAAAGCAAGAAGCGCCTGCGTCGTCTCCGCAAGAACGACATGGTCGATTCGGCGATGGAGAAGCGCGTCAAGCTGCTTCTTCCTTACGGCTGACCCTGGATCAGTGAGGTAAAACTCCGATGCCGCGCGTAAAAAGAGGGTTCAAGGCCCGTCGTCGTCGCAACCGCGTCCTCAATCAAACCGAGGGCTACTTCCTCGGCCGGAAGAATCGCTTCCGCCAGGCGGTCGAGGTCCTGCGTCATGCCTGGGAGTACGGCTACATCAGCCGTAAGCTCAAGAAGCGTGATTTCCGTCGTCTCTGGATCACCCGGATCAACGCTGCCGCGCGCCTGAATGGCACGACCTACTCTCGCCTCGTGAACGGGCTCAAGAAGGCAGGCATCGCGCTCGACCGGAAGATCCTTTCGGAGATCGCGATCCACGATCCGGCGTCGTTCGGTGCCGTGGCAAAGCTTGCCGCGCCTGCCGCCGCGAAGTGACGGCACCGGGCGGTCTGCCTGCTCGTTCCGCTGAGCTTCCGTCAGCCGGTCGAGCCTGCTAGACCGCCCCGTCTGGACGCCAACACGACAATTTGTAGCATTTCTTACGCCGAGCCTGCTTCATTCAGCAGGCCGCTCGGGCCATGCGCCGTGGCGTAGAGGTCCGAGCGTCATCGTTGTGAGGGCAGGCCGTTATGCCCTTGGCGTAAGAAGCGTCGCCCTTCCCCACGGTGAGGCGAATGGGTGCCGAACAAATGCACAGTGTGCACATCCTGCACGCCGGTTACGCATCTTTGACGGCACCCTATGACCCTGCTGCCAGGGTAAGCTCGGACCCACCTTCAGGATCTCTGAGCGCTCCACCGGGTAGCCACCGCCGCTCGACGTGGGCCTCGCACGTTCGGGACCTGACGTCCCTCAGGCCATTCCCGTCCGTCATCCCGGGTCTGGGGGCGTACTTCGCTGCGACGCCGCTGAGCCTGGCCCGATGCCTGGAAATACTAACTTTCCAGGCGATCTGTCGTGAAAAATAACCTTCTCCGCCTTCAGCCGTCGGGTGAGGGCTCGACATTGCCATCGGGAGGCCCAGGTTCAGGAAACATCGAAGCTCACTGAGAGAACGGCCTCAGCGATCGGCTTCGGCCCATCCTAGACCCTGGAAAGGACAGCGCATTCCCTTGCCTGTGCTGCGAGGGCGGCCCTACCAAACCGTGGGAGGCCAGCGAGCTCGATGTGCCCCCCAAGGAGACAGGTCGCCGATGTTGTTGCGTCCCCACAAGCGTACCCAGCCATGCAGTTCGGCTCGGTCGCAGCGAAATGTTTCGCTCGACACGACACGGACGGCACCTTCCACTCTACATACCGCACCCAGGTCAAGCTCTCAAACGGGAGAACACGGAACGCACGCCAATAAAGGCACTGTTCTTGCTTCTGGAGTTAGGCTGCCATCGGGAGCTAGCTCAAGGGCATCACTCTGCAAGAGCAGGCCTGCCTCAGGCGCGAAGAGTTCGACCGGAATCAAAAGAAAGCACCAGCGGTTGCCAGTTTCAACAGGGGCTCCTTCGGTCAGCTCCTGCTCCCTGTTTGGCACGAAATCGTCTCGCCCGCCGTTGAAAGGTGACGAGGCATTTCAATCTCGCAAGGTCAGCCGTTTAGAAGTGAACGCCGACACAAAGACCAAGATGAGCACGTCGACCGCCCGCCGTCCAGAAACTGCGCGGAGAAACGCCAAGTCCTCTGCTGTAGGTACCTCTGCGCGGCTCGCGGCATCCAAGAGCTTGCAGGGAGCCGAGACCGCATCGGCTCCCCGGCGGGCGGCATCGCAGACCACCGATCCGGGGGTCTCCGAGGTCGAAGGATTCGGGGACAGCCAGTCGCCGCGCTCGCACTTTCAAGGAGCTACCACCGTGGAGGGAGCCGCCATGAGGTCGACCAAGAGCAACGCCACTGTAGTGAAGGGCGACCCGCTCGCTCAGGGTGGGACAGCCACGCCAGAAATCGCAGCCCTCAACCTTCTGGAAGACGACCAGGCGGAGGAGACCGCCGTCCGACCCCGCCCGGCGGAGATCCTGGATGAGGATCGGGCGGCCGACTTCATCGACCTGGACATCGGGCCGATCGAGCGGCTGCCTCAGCCCGAGCGGACGAAGAGCCAGGATCGGGAGCTGAAGGATGTCGAGGACGGCGGCGGCGACTCGATGCTCGCCCGCTACTTCCGCGACATGGCGCTGCATCCCGTCATGGGGCCGGACGAGGAGCTCGACACCGCACGCGCGGTCGAGCGCACGGAGGTGGACCACTGGGTGGCTCTCCTCTCGTACCTGCCTGCGGCCGAATACATCCTCACCGCGCTCGAGGAGGATGTCGTGAAGGCCGGCGAGGATGAGGTGAAGGCCCCGCAGATCGCGGAGCTGCAGAAGCTCGTTCGCCTGGCCAAGAAGCAGAAGGGGAAGCTCCTGCCCGAGCAGGAGAAGCCGTGGACCCAGCTCTCCGAGGAGCTCGCTGCCGCCGTCCGGCTGCCCGACTCGGATCGCCTCTGGATGGCGCGTGCCTTCACCATCGCGCGCGATCTCGTGCGCGAGCCCGATTTCGAGGACGACGTGAGCGATCCCGAGGAGACGCGTCCCACGCGGCCGAGGCTCCCGTTGTCCAGCTCGTACCGCCGGTATCTCGATCGGGTCGAGCGATCCTTCCAGGCGCAGCACGACGCGAAGAACCGCTTCGTGAAGGCCAACCTGCGGCTCGTCGTGTCGATCGCACGCCGGTACAACCGCGGGCGTTTGCCGCTCATCGACCTGATCCAGGAGGGCAACATCGGGCTGATGAAGGCGGTCGAGCGCTTCGATCACAGCCGCGGCTACCGCTTCTCGACCTATGCGTCCTGGTGGATCAGGCATGCGATCAGCCGAGCTCTGGCCGACAAGGGCCGCGCTGTCCGCATCCCGGTCCACATGCTCGACACGTACAACCGCGTAGCGCGGGCGACGCAGGCGATCATCGCGCGCACCGGGCACGAGCCGACGATCGAGGAGCTCGAGAAGGAGACGGGGGTCCCGCGCGAGAAGCTCGACAAGGTGAAGGACTTCTACGCGGAGACGCCGTTCTCTCTCGACCGCCCGGTCGGTGACGAGGACGGGCGGAAGTTCATCGACTTCCTCCAGGAGGAGAACGCGCTGTCGCCGTTCGACCACCTGGCGAACAGGAAGTGGAGCGACGAGGTCCGGCGGCTTCTGACGACGCTCACGCCGATCGAGTCGCGGATCATCCGCTGGCGCTTCGGCCTCGACGATGAGGATGAGCTCACGCTCAAGGAGATCGGCGACAAGTACAACCTGTCGCGCGAGCGCATCCGTCAGCTCCAGGAGCAGGCGCTCGGCAAGATCCGCAAGCAGATGCGCGACTACTGAGCGACGAGCGCCGAGCGGGTACGATGATGCGGCCGCGCAGCGAACGCTGCGCGGCCGTGCTGATCGAGCCGCCTGATCCCGCTCGTGCGTGGGCACGCGCAGCGGCGGGCGGGGATCGGGAGCTCGTCGCGGCTGCACACGTGGCCGTGGACGCGCATGCCTTCACGGCGTGCGCGCACCCTTCCAGAGCTCGTCGGCGAGCGCACCGACGAAGTCGTCGATCGCTCTTCGTACCGGCTCGATGTTCCCCGGGACGTCGGCGGCCAGGACAGCGAAGGCGATCGGAGATCGGCCGGGCGGCGGGAGGACGTAGCCGGAGAGGGCCACCACCGAGGCGAGCGTCCCCGTCTTGGCGCGGATGGCGCGCTCCTTCGACCACCCGCGGAAGCGGCCGCGCAAGGTCCCGTCCACGCCGCCGATCGCGAGCTGCGCGGTGAAGTCCGCGCCGAGCGCCGGATCGAGGTGCGCGGCGCGGAGCAGCCGGACGATGGACGCTGGCGATGCACGGGCCGCGTCGAACAAGCCGGAGCCGTTCCGCAGGACGACGCCCTCTCCGAAGGCGTCGAGCTCGGTCAGGATCTCGCCGACCAGCTCCGCCGCGGCCTCAGCTGTGCCGGGGCGTCCGCGCTTCTCGGCGGCGAGCGTCTTGAAGATCGTCTCTGCGTAGAAGTTGTCGCTGTCCTTCCCGAGGGGGGCGAGGAGCTCGCCGAGAGGCGCCGAGCGGTGAGCCACAAGGAGCCGCTTCTGATGCTCGCCGCCGAGCCGCACCTCACCGGAGACCTCGACGCCCACCTCCTGCAGCATCTCCTTGAGCGCGTACGCCACGACCATGCGCGGATCATCGACGCGCCTCGCGAGGCTCACCGCGCGGCCGCCCTCCGGAACGTGCCCGCTGAGGTGCGCGACGAGGCGCTGACCGCTCGGCTCGAGTCGGACGACGATCTTCTCAGGCGTGCCGCGCTTCGCGGTGGTCACGGTGCCACGAAGCACCGTGAAGCCTGGAGGATCGATCGCGACCGAAGCGGCCTGACCCGCTCTCGACGGGCGCACCGTGAAGCGCAAGGCATTCGCGTTCAGCGAGGCCGCAGCGACCGGGGCGCGGAAAGCCGCCCACTCATCCGGCTGCTGCTCGAAGGCGGGAGGCACGAAGCGCGCGTCGAAGTACCCCTGGTCGATCGCGATCGCGGTGACCTTGCGGATGCCGGCCGCGCGCAGGTCGCGCGCCATCTCCCAGAGATCGCGCGTCCTGAGCGACGGATCTCCGGCACCTCGGAGCACGAGCTCGGCGACGCTCCCGTTCGATGCCTCCCCGTAGAGGCCGGTCAGGTAGCGGTAGCCCGGGCCGAGCAGGCGCAGCGCAGCGGCTGCGGTGAAGAGCTTCGCGTTGGATGCGGGGTTGTACAGGCCGCGCTCGTCGAAGGCGGCGAGGGTCGCTCCGCTCGCGATGTCGAGCGCGAGCACGCCGACCCGCCCCCCCGAGCGATGCACGCCGGTGGCGAGCTTCTCGAGCTGCTCTCGAGCGCGGCCTGGGTCGAATTTTCGAGGTCCATGCGCTCCGAGGGGCGACCGGGGTGCGCTCGAGGCACCGGGGATGCCGTGCGTGAGCTCCTCCTTGCGGGTCGAGCGCTCCGCGGGGTTCGTGCCGCCGTCGAGCGGCTGCGAGCCACCCGGGCGGGCGAGGATCGACGAGAGCACGAGCGCGACCACGGATACGGCGCGGCGGGGATGTCGAGGCATGACGGCTCTCCGGGTCTACAATGTCTCCACCGCGGGCGCTTCCTCCGGTCGACCGCCTCGGCGCAGCCCGGCGATGCTTCTCGGTGCGCGCTCGGGGTTGTCCTTGTAAAGGAGAGCTTGCTACGGTGCGCGCAGGCACACCTTCACGTTCTGTTCGAAGGGAGGACTCCGTGTCCCAGCAGCATTCGACCCGCGCGCTCTTGCCGCTCATCATCCTCGCGGCGACGGCATGCTCCGGCGCCAAGCCCAAGCAGGCAGGGGAAGACTACAACTTCGACCAGGCAAACTCCGACCAGGCCGCACCGGCGGAGACGGGCAGCTCGGACGCCGCCGAGACGAGCGCGTCACCGGACGACGGCGGCGGGCTCAACGTCGACCAGAAGAAGCAGATGGAGATCGCGCTGCGGCGCGGGGGCGACAAGGCGGCGAACTGCGCCGAGGTCGTGCCCAGCGCGCCGACTGGCGAGGGCGAGGTCAAGGTCGTGTTCGACGGCCAGAAGGGGCGCGTGACCGACGTGCTGGTCGGGCCGCCCTTCGCCGGAACGCCTGCCGAATCTTGCGTCAAGCGTGCCTTCGTCGGAGAGATCGTGCTGCCGTTCGATGGCGAGCCGCTCGAGGTTCCGTACACGGTGAAGCTGCCGTCGAAGAAGTCCGGCTCCGCGCCCTCCAGCACGAAGACTCCATGAAGAGCTCCGCCCTCGCCGTCGCCGCCGTGCTCGCGTTGACCGCTGCTTCCGCCGACGCGGAGGAGCCAGCGGTACCTCCGCGGTATCCGCCGTCGTCAGCGCGCGCGAAGGTCATCGTCGGCGGGGCGGCCGTGACGGCCCTCGCCTATGGGGCGGCGTTCCTGGCCGCGTCCTCTTGGCCCGAGGTGCCCGGGTCGAGCGAGCTGAAGATCCCGATCGCGGGCCCCTGGCTCGCGCTCGCCAAGAACGACTGCGCCGCTGACGATCCGGACTGCGGAGCGAAGCTGTATCTGCGCGGGGCGCTCACCGTCGTCGGCGGGCTCGCGCAGCTCGCTGGCCTCGGCCTCGTCGCCGAGGGCGTCTTCATGACCACCGAGGCACGCTCGGCGCAGCCGGTGGAGCCCGCGGCGCTGACGGTGCGGCCGGCCCCGGTGATCACCGCGACCGGCGTGGGCCTCGGCGTCGTCGGTTCGTTCTGACCGCCGAGGGCCACGCGCGGCGATGCGCCGGCGCCGCTCACCCGCGGCGCCATGGCAACGGAGCGGGGCCGCGGACCGGCTTGCCGGTCAGTCGTCCGATGCGCTCGATCATCAGCTCCACGCTGGCGCCGTACGGCACCTGCCGGCCGGCGCTCCCGCCGAAGACCCGGCCTGCTCCGACCACGTCGCCTGCGCGCAGCTCGATGTGGTTGCTGATGTACGCGACCGATTCGATCAGCGAGAAGGCCCACTCGCCGACGCGAGAGCAGGGGAGCGCCTCGGCGCCAACGCGGACCTGGGTCCGCAGCTCCGCGACCGGGCCGAGCTCGTCGGGCGTGACGAGCACCGGGCCGAGCTGCGTCGCGAAATCCTTCGCTTCTGAAGGTGGCAACCCGCCCGCCAGCGATCGCGCCTCCAGGCCGCGCGCGGTCCAGTCGTTCAGCACGGTGTAGCCGGCGATCGCGCGCTCCACTTCCTCCGGCGTGGCGCGCCGAAGATCCTCGCAGAGGAGCGCCGCCAGGTTCAGCTCGTAGTCGGGGTCGTCCTCGAGCGCGGGGAAGGGGATCGCTGCATCCTGTCCAAGCAGCGCGCGGCTGTTGCCGAACCGATACCAGGGGCGCTCTGCGCCGTGCGCGTAAGGCCCGAGCTGGATGTACGCCGCGCGGTCGGTGGCGCAGGGAGGCAGCCACAGGACGGTGGCCGGTTGCAGCTGCGTCGACGAGGGGCGATCTCCGCTGAGGAGCCGGTCGTCCAGCGCGTGGAGACCGGCACAACGGAGCGCCACGACGCGGGTGTGAAAGTCCGAGACGCCGCGGATGTCAGCGAGCTTCGTCCCGAAGTGGCGCTCGAGCTCCGCGACGTCGTAGAGCGCACCGTCCCGTTCCAGCGCGACGACCTGGGTGGACGTCGCCAGCTGGAGCACGTGGGCGATTCTCATGGCGTGGCCAGGTCGCGGAGCGCTGGCGGAGCGTACCATCCCGGTCCGCCGAAGCCTCGGGCGGCTGGAGCTCCCGCTCCCGCGGCCGCGGTCGGGCCCGATCCCGAGGGGCCCAGGCCTTCTTGGGAGATCGGATTGCCCTTTGCATTGACGCGCTGGGAGAGCGGCCTAGAATGCCGGCGGATTCAGAGCGGCATCACGTCGCGCAGGCTTGCCTCGGGCCCGTCCGGTTGCAGACGGGCTCGCACGGCAGGTCAGGTTCTGTTGCCGGTGCGGGATTCCCCCTCGCGGGGTTTCCTCCGGCTTCGGTTCTGTTGACGGAGCCGTGCGGCTTGTAAGCCGGGCAAGGCATTTGCCGTGGACAGCCGAGCCTCGTCGGCGCTCACCTTTGAGCGCCGATCGAGGAACTGGTTACAGGCGCGCACACGGCGCAGCGGAGCGATGGGTCATGAGCAAGCGGACCAAGTTCGTCTTCGTCACAGGCGGAGTCGTATCGTCGATCGGCAAGGGACTGGCTGCGGCGTCGATCGGGGCGCTGATGGAGTCCCGTGGGTTGAAGGTCACCCACCTCAAGCTGGACCCGTACATCAATGTCGATCCCGGCACGATGTCGCCCTACCAGCACGGCGAGGTCTTCGTCACGGACGACGGCGCGGAGACCGATCTGGATCTGGGGCACTACGAGCGCTTCACGCTCGCCCGGATGACGAGGCAGAACAACTTCACCACGGGCCGCGTCTACGAGGCGGTCATCTCGAAAGAGCGTCGCGGCGAGTATCTCGGGGCGACGGTGCAGGTGATCCCGCACGTCACGGACGAGATCAAGCTGCGCATCCGCTCCGCCGCGGACGGGGCCGATGTGGCGATCGTGGAGGTCGGCGGCACCGTGGGCGACATCGAGTCGCTCCCGTTCATCGAGGCGATCCGCCAGCTCAAGGTGGAGTCGGGCGCGCAGAACGCCATCTCGGTGCACGTCACGCTCGTGCCGTTCATCGCGACGGCGGGCGAGCTGAAGACGAAGCCCACGCAGCACTCGGTGAAGGAGATGCGCGAGATCGGCATCCAGCCGGACATCCTCATCTGTCGTTGCGATCGACCGCTCCCGCGCAGCATGAAGGAGAAGATCTCCCTCTTCTCGAACGTTGCGGTCGATTGCGTGATCGCGGCCGTCGACGTCGACTGCATCTACGAACTCCCGCTGGTCCTCCACGCCGAGGGGATCGACGAGAAGATCACCGAGCTGCTCAACATCTGGGCGAGGCAGCCGGATCTTTCATCCTGGCAGCGCATCGTCGAGCGGTTCAAGAAGCCGTCCCGCGGCATCGTGAAGATCGGCGTCGTCGGCAAGTATGTGCACCTGCGCGACTCCTACAAGTCGCTGCACGAGGCGCTCGTCCACGGCGGGCTCCACAACGACGTGCGGGTCGAGCTCGAGTACATCGACTCCGAGCAGATCGAGGCGCGCGGTGCGCCCGAGCTGCTCTCGAACCTCGACGCGATCCTCGTGCCCGGCGGCTTCGGCGATCGCGGGACCGAGGGAAAGATCGAGGCCATCCGTTACGCGCGCGAGGAGAAGATCCCGTTCTTCGGGATCTGCCTCGGCATGCAGCTCGCGGTCGTCGAGTTCGCGCGGCACGTCTGCGGCATGGCGGGAGCGAACTCCGTGGAGTTCGATCGTAACGCCGCCTACCCGGTGATCGATCTGATGCCCGACCAGAAGGGGGTCGTCGAGAAGGGCGGGACGATGCGTCTCGGCGCGTACCCGTGCGTGCTCGACAAGGGCTCGGTCGCTGCGGAGGCATACGGGCAGACGAGCATCAGCGAGCGGCACCGGCACCGGTACGAGGTGGCCAACAAGTACCGCGAAGCGATGGTGCAGAAGGGGCTCGTGCTCTCCGGGACGTCGCCCGACCAGCGGCTCGTCGAGATGGTCGAGCTGCGCGAGCACCCGTACTTCGTGGGCTGTCAGTTCCACCCCGAGTTCAAGAGTCGCCCCCAAAGCGCGCACCCGCTCTTCGCTCGGTTCGTCCGCGCCGGCCTGGAGCGACAGCGCGAGCGCAACAAGGCCGAGAAGCCGAAGCCCGGCGATTCCGCCACCGCTCACAGCCAGCAAGCTGCTTCGTCCGTGAACTAGCGGCTCCACCGGGGAGCCCTGACGGATCTCTGGCCGCCACGTCGGCGGCGGGATGCATGGGCCGGCTCAGGTTATCGAGCGGGCTGCCGCGAGCGCTGACGGACGAAAGCTGACCAGCGGCCTTCGTCCGTCAGCGGTTCGATGCCGAACGGGGAGGGCGGTCAGACGTCGCCGAGGCTCGGCCGGCCCAGAGGCGGGGCGTCGAGCGGCTCGACCGGCGCGGCGTGAGGGGCGAGAAGCGGCGAGCGCTCGCCGACCTCCTTGATCAGGTTCCGCTGGAGCACGTGCGCCGGCGCCGTCCTGAGGTCCCAGATCAGGCCGAGCTTCTCCATCCCGCGCAGGATGTAGAAGCTGACGTCGACCTCCCACCAGAAGAAGCCCTGGTTCGCGCTGCTCATGTAGTGATGGTGGTTGTTGTGCCAGCCCTCGCCGAGCGTGATCAGCGCGAGCCAGAAATTGTTGCGGCTCGTGTCGGTCGTCGCGTAACGCCGCGAGCCAAACACGTGCGCGAGGGAGTTGATCGTGAACGTGCCGTGCATGAGCGCGCACGTCGACACGACGTAGCCCCACAGGAACGCATCGTAGCCGCCCACCGCGACGAGCAGCGCCATCATGCCGAGCGGCCCGATCACATGGTAGCGGTCCAGCCAGCGGAGCTCAGGGAAGCCCGCGAAATCAGGGATCCGCTTGAGGTCGAGCTCCTCGTGCTCGCGGCCGAGCCACCAGCCGAGGTGCGCGTACCAGAACCCCCTGCGGAGCGGGCTGTGAACGTCGCGCTCGGTGTCCGAGTACTTGTGATGGACGCGGTGCGTTCCCCCCCACCACAGCGGGCCCTTCTGGGTCGCGGTGGTCCCGAGCAGCGCGAGCAGGAACTGGAGGCCACGGCTCGTCTTGTAGCTCCGGTGCGAGAAGTACCGGTGGTAGACCGCCGTGATAGCGAACATCCGGATGAAGTACGTGGCCGCAGCGAGCGCCGCGAGCTTCCAGGTGGCGCCTCGCATGATGGCGACCACGGTGCCCACGTGGATCGCGACGATCCCGAGCACGTTGAAGAGCTGGCCGAGACCCGGGCCAGACTTCGGTACGACGACTCGTGTAGGGCTCGATGCAGGGGCGTGCGTCATGGTTTCCAAGGTGCATGGAGCATCGAGCACGCCGGTCACTGGGCTTCACGACACTGGTCATGATTCCGTCACGCGACGCAGCGCCCGGCGCCTGACGGAGCGGGCGCACGCCACCGGCGAGCGCGCGGCCTCAGGGGCGCAGGGGCAAGACGTCGATGGACGGCCCGGCGGAGATCCGGATCTCGCTCGCCCGGAGGGGATCTCCGTCGAGGATATAGGGACCGTCGCCGGGAGACGTCGCGCCGGGCGCGGCGTCGAACCGGACCGTGAAATCGCGGACGAGATCGTCGAAGTGATCCCTGCCGCCGATCCTCCGGCCCGCAACGACGAGCGGGGCGCGCGGGCCCAGCTCTCGGGGGGGCAGCGCGCTGGCGACGAGGTGCGGGCGCTCGAGATCCTCACCGGCCCGGTAGGTGACCCGCATGTGGATGCCGAGATCGCGCACCGCGGACGAGCAGATCAGCGACCAGGCGCGCGGGGCGAGCTGCCGTCCTTCCACGTCGATCGTGCAGGGCAACGGGTCGAGCACGCGCCGCGCATACGAGCCGCCGTAGAAGGACTCGATGAACACCCGCGCCACGATGCGCGCAGCGGCGCCGTATCCGTCCCCTCCGCGCTCGTAGTAGACATCGAAGAAGCTGGCCACGAGCCCGGTGCCGAAGATGAAGCCGATGCGCTCCTCGACTCCGCCGCGCGTCGTCGCTCGCGCGCGCAAGGTGGGCCGACGGACGGTCCCACGGAGGGCGGCGCCGTCGTGGCGGCCGCGAGCTTCGTGGATGATCCGCTCGAGGAGCGCAGCCGGATCGCCCGCCATGCCCCAGTTCCGCGCGACGGTCGCCACGGTTCCGCCTGGCAGCAGGACGAGGGGCGGCAAGGAGCTCTCGCCGAAGGCGCGAGCGAGCGCCGTGACCCCCGCCATGAAGCTGCCGTCGCCGCCGGAGAGCGCGACGAGATCCGTGCCCCGCTGCGCGATCCGATCGCAGACCTCCTCGAGCTCCGCGATGTTCGAGGTCAGATGGAGCTTCGCCGCGCCAGCGCAAGCGGCCGACATGCGGTCGATGAGCGAAGGCCTCGCCCGGTACCGGCGCGCCGTGGTGTTGACGATGACGTCGATACGCATGGTGCCGGGAGGTGAGCGCCGTATAGAACGGATTCCCCGGCTGGTCGAGCCGAAGGGGCTTCGAGCGCGCACTTCGGCGCGGTAAGAGGCGCCTCATGCACCGCGTGCTCTCCGGGTCGATCCTCGCCGGCCTCCTCTCGCTCGCCGCGGTCATCGGCTGCGCGAGCTCGGCCTCGATACGCGCGGCCGAGGCGGGCAGGTTCGACGATCTGCGCCGCGCGCTGAACGACGATCTGCGCCGCGGCGCGCTGGACAGCGACGCCGCACGCGCGATCGCCCGTGCGGTCGCCGAGGGGGAGATCGCGCGCGCGACGCCGCCGTCCGGGGTCGATCTTTTGCGCGAGATCCGGACCTGCGCGCGCCCCCTGGAGGACGCGCTCGCCGAGCGCGCGGCGGGCTCGGACGCGGTCACGACAGCCGCGGCGATGATCCTCCTCGAGGCAGGGATCACCGATCCAGAGCGCGTGAAGCTGTACGCAAACGATGCGGCGGCGGGAAGGTCCCCTGGCAAGAACGCGGCGCTCCGCGCGCTGGAGACGCGAGCCCTCGTCGCAGCCGCGGACGGCGCGGTGCGCCGCTCGCGGATGCTCGACGGAGATCAGGAGGTGCGCGTCTCGGCGCTTCGCGCCGCGATCGCAGCGGCGGACCCGAGCGACCGGGGCGCGCTGCTCGAAGCGGCGCGGCTCGACCCGTACCCGCTCGCGCGGACGCTCGCGATCCGTGCCGCCGGCGCGCTCGGCGGTCGGGAGGTCGTGCTGGCGTTACGGGATATCTGGACCCTCTCGGATGAACCCGGGCGTGAAGCGATCGCCGAGGCGTGGGCGGCGCCGCGCGCCCTCGGCGACGGCGGCCGCGCGCAGCTCCTCTGGGCGATCTCCACCGAGCGCGGCGCCCCGGCGATCGCCGCGGCGCGCGCGCTGGTGCGCGTGGGCGGCGATGGCGCCGGGGAAGCGGTCTCCGTGCTCATCGGCGCCATCCGCGCCAGTCAGAGCAGGGATCGCGTCTACGCCATCCTCTCCGCGCCGCTCGAGGACCCCGCGGTGCGAGCCGCGCTCCTCGAAGCGAAGGACGATCCGGACCACGCCGTGGCCTTCGCCGTCCACGCCCGCCACGTCGATGCTCCGCCGGACACCGTCGCAGCGCGCGAGCGCTCCGCGGCGGTCGCGTGGCTGATGAAGCTCGCCTCGGGCACGTCGACGCGCGCGGTGCTCGCGCGGGGAGCTCTCGCCCGTGCAGGCGTGCGCGCGGCCGTGCCGCTCCTGGAGCGCGATCTCCGATCCCGGGAGATCCCGGTGCGGGAGGCGGCGGCGACCGGCCTGGTCGAGCTCGGCGAGAGCCCTCGCGCTGCCTTGCTCCTCGCCGACGCCGTGCCTCAGGTCAGGATCTCTGTGGCCTGCGCCATCCTCGGCGCGTCCTGAGCGGCGCCGGCCCCGGCCCGACGAGCGCCCGGCCGCTCAGAACCGCGAGACGAGCTCGAGCCGCGCACCCTCGAACGGCGGGAAGGTCCGGCACACACCGGAGACGCAGCGCAGGCCACCGCGCCGCTGGCCGACGAAGAGCTGCGCCGTGTCGACGATCTGAGCGAGCGTCGTCCTCTTTGAGCCGGACTTCCATTGCAGCCCCCCGCTGAAGAGGTGGCAGAGCTCGCCGTCCTTGCCGGGCTCGCAACCAGGTACGGATGTGTATTCGTGACCGAAAATTGCAGCCAGGTGGGGCGACCACTGGAGCGCGAGGTAGTTGTCCCCTTCGATCCAGGACGACTCGAAATTCTCTGGCCTGTAGCGGCGGCGGCTGTTGCCCTGCGCCTGGATGGAAAATGCTCCGGCGAGGTGCTTCACGATGTCGTAGCGGACGTAGCCCTCGCTGTAGAAGGCGCGCTCCGAATCGGCCTCGTCGGATTGCCGAGCTCCGGCCCACGCGCGCACGTGCGAGCGGCTGTTATCGAAGTGGAGCTCGGTGCCTGCCGCTACGTCCCACGTGTCGGTGCGGTTTGCGTCGTCCGTGATGCATTCCTCGTTCGCCTTCTCCGTGAAGCTCACGTAATGACCGACCCAGGCGTACAGGGACGCTCTCCGGTTGAAGCGGTAGTCGACGCGCCCGCGCCCGCCTGTCGCGCAGACATTCGGCGCTCCGATCGGCTCGACATAGACGGGCTCCGCCGTGGGAGGTTGGTTGTACGCGAGGCCCTTGTACTCGGGCGCGCTGAAGCCGGGGTTCAGCACATCGGCATCGATGCTGGCCGAGAGCGGTAAGAAGCGGCGATAGTGCTTCCCTTCGAGCGACACGGCGAGCGGCCCGCTGCGGGCGTTCGCCGCCGCGTAGATCGCATAGCCTGACCGGATGCGCCGGCCCTCTTCCGTTCGGCCCGGCTGGCCGGCCACCTCGACATACACGTCCCCGTGCTCCGCGATCGAGGGAACGCCGATCGAGCCGCTGAACGTGCCGATCTCGCCGCGGAGGAGCGCTCCGTTCGCGGCGAGCTGCACGCCCTTCACCCCTACCTCCAGGCTTCCGCCGAGCACGGTGTCCTCGACGTAGCTCGGCCGCGCCTCCGCGACGTTCTTGACGGTGCGCGGATTCCCCTGCGCGTCCAACGTCGACTCGTCCGTGATCAGGTTGCCCGCGCTCTCCGCGTCGGGGAACCCGAAGAAGAGGGGCGACCCGGCGCCGTGCAGTCTCCTGCCGCTCGCGCTGTCGATGCGCAGCGGGTTCAGCTGCCCGGCGAAGGCCATGGCCTTGAGCCGGAGGAGCGTGAAATCGTGCTCGATCGCGAGCCTGCCACCTCGGACCGTCGTGTCGATGGCCAGCTCGTCCATCTTGCGCACGCTGAAGACCAGGCCGCGCCCGAGCTGGGCGTAAAAATCGCCTGCCGTGGCCTCGATGCCTGGCTGCGTGTAGGTCACCCAGAGCTTCGCCGGATAGACCGTGTTCCGGTACCGCGAGTGGAGCTCCCGCCTGGCGTCGTTGATCTCGAACAAGACCTCATCGTTCAGGATCTTCTGCTGCAGGTCGGCGCTGGTCGCCGATGGCGCGCCGACATAGAGGGCGGCATCGATCCGGGCGCCGAGCTGAAGACGCCACCAGCTGATCTGTGCGTCCAGCCGGTCGAGGATCTCGCCGTAGTGGTCGTCGAGGTAGCGCGACGCGTAGCGGGGATCGTCGTTCCGGTTGTCGAAGTGGTACACCGCGGCCGCGGTGTTCACGACGTCCACCGCCATCGGTTTGCCGCCGACGTTCGGGAGATCGATCGCCGCCGCGGGGCCGGCGGCGAGGAGGAGGGACGCTGCGGGCAGACAGGGAAGGGCGGCTTGGAGCAGGGAGCGCACCTCGCGTTCCTACCATGGACCTATCGCCTGTGGAGCGTCGTCGCGGCGCGGCGCCGAGCGCGAGTCCCTCCGTTCCTACGGTTGGCCGAGCGCCTTCTCGACCTGCTCGGTGAGCATCGCCTCGTCGCCGGGCTGGTACCCGCCGCGCTTGTGAAGAATCGAGCCGTCTCGGCCGATGAGCACGGAGAACGGGAGCTCGCGCTTCGGATTGTACTTGGCGGCCACGGTCGTCTCCTCGTCGAGGAGCACGGGGAAGATCATCTCCCTATCGTGCGCCGTGCTGCTCACCTGCGCGCGGGACTCCGGTCCATCGAGGGACACGGCGAGCACGACGAACCCCTTGTCCCTGTGCTTCTTGTAGAGCTCGACGATGTGGGGCATCTCCGCCAGGCACGGATCGCAGGTGGTCGACCAGAAGTCGATCAATACGACGCTCTTGCCGGAGTAGTCCGAGAGCCTGACTGTCTTGCCGTCGAGGGCGGGGAGCGAGAAGTCCGGTGCAGGGCTCGCCGCCGGGCCGCCGGAGGCTGCTCCGCACGCGGTGGTCGCGAGGCCAAGGACAGTGAACACCAGCGAGAGCGCGCAGCGGGTAGTTCGGTTCATCGAGGGTTTCCGTCGCGAATGGGCCAGCCTGAGCGGCCGACCCGGCATGAGGGCTTAACGTCGCGGACGCCAGGAGCGGCGCCCTGGCAGATTCTCCCGCGCAGGCGTGCCGACCGCGGTGGCTCGGCGATGCGCCCGCGCGGCGGCTCGTTCAGATCTCGCCGTTCATGATCCTCTCGAAGGTTCGCCAGAAACGGCTGTCCTCCGCGGGCACGCCGGCGACGACCTCGACGATGGTCATGTCCTTCGTCTTGACCAGCATGTTCGCCGGGAACGCATCGGCCTGGAAGAGCGCGCCGAGCTTGTATGACGGGTCGATCGCCGACGGGTACTGCACGTCGTACTGGGTCGTCCAGCGGTACAGGTCGCGCGCCACGGCCGGCTCGCCCGGGTTCCTCCCGTCAGCGAGCTGGACCAGGAACTCGCCGCCCAGCGGTTGATACTGCTCGTAAAGCCGGGGCAGGACGGACTCCGCCTCGACTTTGCAGGGGTGGCACCACACGGACGAGACGTCGATCAGCAGCACCTTCGGCTTCGGCTCGCCAGCGCCGTAAGGCGAGCCCTCGGGAAAGACCTCCTCCCCGGACGGGTTGTAGAAGTCGGCGAGCTGAATCGGCTGCATCGTGTCGTTGTGTTCGGCGGCGTTGGCGTATCCGACGAACTGATAGTTCGCGATCACCCGGCCGGGGCTGATCCCATACGGCCCAGCCGGATATTGAGCCGCGTTGGCCGCAGGTTGACCCGTCCCGTCAGGAAAAGGAGGAGCCGGAATGGGATCCTCTCCTGCGCAGCCGACGAGCCCCAGGGTTGCTACGACGCCAAGGCCCATCCAAACGAGAACTGCGTCCATTCGCATGATGCCACCGCCTGAAGTATGGTGTAGGAGTGCTCATTCTTCTGGGCGGCACGGGGGGCGTCAAGGGCAACCTTGTCGCCGTCGCCGCTTCGCTCGGGGGCTCGTTTCCGCAATCTCCGGCCAGGCCCCCGGTGCCTGCCCCGATCCGCGGGTGTTTCCCGCGCTGAGGTCCTATGCAGCAGGTCGTATCCTCTCGCAGCGCCCGTCTCCGTCGTCTCCACGCGTTCCTGATGCTGGGCTGCCTGGCGAGCGCGGCGGCCCTCGCGAGCGGCGCCTGCTCGTCATCGGACACGCCGCGGGACGAATGTTTCGGGGGGGTGATCATCAACGGCGTCTGCGAAGGCAAGTGCGAGCCGGAACTCTGCCTCCCGGGCAACACCTGCGTCGGCAACCGCTGCGTGCTCAAGTGCAGCAGCCACCTTGAATGCACCCCGGGTCTCCAGGACTGTATGCCCGCCGAGGAGGACGACACGAAAGTCGAAATTTCCATTTGTAAGCCAAACGGAAAAATAGTGGGCTTCGGTGCGTCATGTCCGTTCGGTCTCGAGTGCGGCCAGTTCGGGCGCTGCCCCGATGATACGCCGTGCAACCTGATGCAGTGCAACGGTAAACCCGACGAGTGCCAGCGCGACATAGCGGTGTGCGGCGACGATCCCGCCTGCTCCGCCGGCAAGTGCAGCGACGGCAGCTACTGCTTCATCCCGACCTGCTCCCCCGACCAGTGCACCTCGCTCGGCCTGGAGTGCCTCGGCAAGGGAGAGGGCGACGCCGAGGCGTACTGCTCGCAGCCGCATTGTGCGAGCAACGCAGACTGCCCCGGCGGCTTCGAGTGCGCCGTGACCCGCGACCCTCGCGCGATCTGCGGCACGGAGAAGGGGAATAGCAGCTTCTGCGGCGAGACCGACGAAGGATGCGTCGACCCCGCCATGTTCGGCGACGGCAACACCTATGTCGAGGGCTCGCTGTGCCTGCTGCGCAGCACCTGCGTCAAGCGCACGCAGTGCGCGCTGTGCAGCTCCGATCTCGACTGCTCGCTCGTCTCAGGGCAGCGCTGCGTCACGATCGGCGGCGAGAGCCGGTGCGCCAGGTCCTGCAGCACGGACACCGACTGCGACCTCGACTACAGGTGCGAGGACGGCGCGTGCACGCCGCGGTTCGGCGCCTGCGTCGGGCAGGGCAACTTCTGTGAGCCGTGCCGCAACGACATCGACTGCGGCGACCAAGACTCCACGATGGGGTGCACCACCACGCTGCGTGGCCAGCGGGTGTGCATCGACGCGGCGCTCCCCATCCGGTGCACCGCGGAGAACGCGGCCGACGTCTGCCCGAAGTCGCCCAGCGGGCTCCCCGGTGCGTGCGTGTGCGTCGAGGTGAACTCGAACCAGGTGTGCGTGGACTCGCGGTGCTATCTGCCGTCGCGCCAGCTCGACCCAGGCGACCAGGCTTCCGTGGTCACCTCCTGCTGGTGAGGGAAGCGGCCGGGCGCCGGGACGGCCGGTGCCCCGCGCGAGGCGACGAAACCGAGCGGCCGCGAGCGTGCCGCGCTCGCCGGTTGACGGGAATCCCGAGCGGTCCTAACTCCTCCGCCCCATGCCCATCACGAAGGATGCCGCCCTCGCCGCGCTGGCAAAGGTCATCGCGCCGGATCTCCAGCGCCCTCTCACAGACCTCGGGCGCGTCCGGGAGCTCTCGGTCGAGGGCGAGGCGGTCTCGCTCACCGTCGAGCTGACCAGCTACTTCAAGCAGCGGCTCGCTGCGGACATCGAGGCGGCGCTGAAGGGCGCCGGCGCGAAGGACGTCCGGATCGCGTGGGACATCGCCATCCCGACGCGCACCATCCTCCAGGACGACCCGTCTCCGGGCGTGCGCAACATCGTCCTCGTGATGAGCGGCAAGGGTGGCGTCGGCAAGAGCACGGTCGCCGCCAACCTGACGCTGGCGCTGAGCCGCGAGGGGGCCAAGGTCGGCCTCCTCGACGCGGACATGTACGGGCCGAGCGTCCCGACCATGCTCGGCGTGATGGGCCGCCCGACCTCCGCCGATGGTCAGAAGTTCCTGCCGCTCGAGCGCTTCGGTGTGAAGCTCATGTCGATCGGCTTCCTGCTGGAGGATCCGAGGTCGGCCGTCGTCTGGCGCGGACCGATGCTCCAGAACGCCCTGATCCAGTTCATGCGCGACGTGGAGTGGGGTGAGCTCGACTACCTTGTGCTGGACCTACCGCCCGGGACCGGTGACATCGCGCTGACGATCTCCCAGAAGATGAGGACCACGGGCGCGATCGTCGTGACGACGCCGCAGGAGGTGGCCCTCCAGGACGTGTACAAATCGGTCTCGATGGCCCAGAAGGTCGGGATCGCCCTGCTCGGCGTGGTCGAGAACGAGAGCTACTTCGTGTGCGACGGGTGCAGCAAGCGGCACGAGCTCTTCGGCGCCGGCGGCGGGCAGAAGATCGCCGAGTTCGCCGAGGCGCCGCTGCTCGGTCAGATCCCGATGGATCCGGCCATCCGGGAGTGGGGCGACGCCGGCACGCCGGTCGTTCAGGCTGCTCCGGGCAGCCCGATCGCGCGCGCGTTCGTGGATGTGGCCGAGCGGCTGGCCGGCCAGATGAGCGCCCACAACCTCGCGAGCGGGGGCAGCCTGCGCATCGATCGGAGCGGGGGAACGAACAAGCACCTGCCCATCATGCGGTAGGCCCTCGCGTAAACGTCCCGGGTACGTTATGGTTCCGGCCCCTTCCCCCCCATTGAACCGAGGGGGCCGCTGGAGAGAACGCGAACACGTTTCGCCCCCATCGGCATGCGTTGTCGCGCGAGGCGCGGATGAATACCCACGAAAATACCACCACGCCGGCGGACGCGCCGGCAGCTCCGGCCGACCAGGGCGGCCAGCTCGAGTCGTCAAATGCTGCGCCCGAGCAAGCAGCGAACGCTGCGCCCGAGCAAGCAGCGAACGCTGCGCCCGAGCAAGCAGCGAACGCTGCGCCCGAGCAAGCAGCGAACGCTGCGCCCGAGCAAGCAGCCCAGGCGCATGAAGGGGAGCTCACCGTCCCCTCCGAGGCGAGCGATGCGTCGGGCGGCGAAACTTCGCCGCAGGCGGGCTCGACCCAGATCGAGGCAGCACCGGTCGCAGCGGTACCCGCCGCCGCACCGGTGAGCGCCGCCGCCGACGACGACGACTGGGAAGAGCAGCCCGGCGACAACATTGGCAACCGCGTCCCCGGCCTGCCGCGGGATGATATCGGCAACCGTAAGCCCGGGTCCCCCCCGGGCAGGCGGAACCCGCCGGCGGCCGCGAAGCCCGCGCAAACGGCGAAGCCCGCGCAAGCCGCGAAGCCTGCGCTGGCGGGCGAAGCCGGCGCGACCGCGCAGGCGGAGGGGGGCGCAGGAAAGAAGCGCCGCCGTCGCCGCCGACGCAAGGGCGCGGAGGAGGCCGGTCCGCCGGGCGCCGAGGCGGCCGACGTCGCCACCGACGCCGGCGACGCAGACCCGTCCGACGCTGCATCCGATGCTGCAGAGGACGAGGGCGAGGAGGAGCAGGCGGCCGACGAGGCGGGAGGGCAGCCCCAGCTCGGAGGCGAGAAGCGCAAGCGGCGCAAGGGGCAGGGGGCGCCGCCGCCGCGCGATCGCCCGGCCTTCAGCATCGGCGAGGAAGTGTTTGGCAAGGTCAGCAAAATCACTGACCACGCCATCTGGATCGACATCGCCGGGAAGGCCACGGGTCTGTTCGACCGTCGCGAAATCCTCGATGAAGAGCCTCCCATCGAGGGCGATCAGTTCATCGCGACGGTGGCGAGCACCGGCGTGCGCGGTGGCATGCTCCTCCTGTCGAGGGCGTCGGTGCAGCTCGACCAGGCGCGCGCGCACGCCGAGGCGGCGCTCCAGAGCGGCGAGCCGATCGAAGGGTTCGTGACCGGGGCGGTGAAGGGCGGGCTCGAGGTCGACCTCAGCGGCCTTCGCGCCTTCGCGCCGGCATCGCACGTCGATCTGCGCCACGGCGCCGACCTCAACTACCTCGTGGGCCAGCGGCTCGACTTCATCGTGACGCAGTTCGCGAAGAAGGGGCGCGACATCGTCGTGTCCCGCCGCAAAATGCTCGAGGAGGAGAGCCGGAGGGCGCGCACCGAGGCGCTCACGTCGATCGAACCGGGCTCGCTGCACAAGGGCGTGGTGCGCAAGGTCGTCGCGTGGGGCGTCTTCGTCGCGCTCCCCGACGCCGGCGGCGTCGAGGGGTTGGTCCACATGAGCGAGGCGAGCCACGACCGCGGCGCCAAGCTGATGGACCTGTTCAAGCCCGGCGCGGAGATCGACGTGAAGGTCGTGCGCGTCGACGACAAGGGCAAGCTCTGGCTGAGCCGCAAGGCCGCCACGGTCGATCCGTGGGACGCGGTGAAGGACAAGTACGCGGTCGGCACGCGCCACAAGGGCAAGATCGCCCGCCTGCAGCCGTTCGGCGCGTTCATCGAGCTCGAGCCGGGCATCGATGGGCTCGTTCATACGGCCGACCTCTCGATGAAGCCGATCCAGCACCCGAACGAGGTGGTGAACGTTGGCGACGAGGTCGACGTGGTCGTCGCGAGCTGCGACGCCGCGGGTCGGCGGATCGGGCTCCACCCCGCCCCGCCCGAGGGCGAGGAGAGCGAGCCGCGCCAGCGCGTGCAGCAGGGCAAGGCGGTGAAGGTGGCCGTCACGCAGGTGACCGAAGGGGGGCTCGTCGTCCGGGTGCTCGGCGCGACGGGGCGAGCGGCCCGCGGCTTCATCCCGGCCGGCCACACCGGCACGCAGCGCGGCACCGACCTGCGCAAGGAGTTCCCCATCGGGGCCCAGTTCGATGCGAAGATCATCGAGGTGGATCCGCGCCGGGGAGAGGCCAAGCTGTCGATCCGCGCCCTCAAGGAAGACGCCGAGAAGCACGCGTACCAGCAGTACCGCGCTGGCGTCGCGCGCGAGGCCAAGTTCGGCACGTTCGCCGACCTCATGAAGAAGAGCTGATCCCGGGAGGCGCGCGCCGCTTCGCGGCCGCGCCTCCTCCTCCCTCCGGCCGCCGCGGGCCGGAGGGGCTCGCGCTACTCGCGCCCGAGCGCGTTTACCGGATCCATGCGCGCGGCCCGTCGCGCGGGGAAGAACCCGAAGACGATCCCGATCGCCGTGCTCACCCCGAGCGCGACGCCGAGCGCCGCCGGCTCGAGCTTCATCGGCCAGCCGAGGGCGCTGGAGAACCCGAGGATGACGCCGTACCCGAGCGCGCTGCCGACGATGCCGCCCAGCGTGGCGAGCACGAGCGCCTCGAGCAGGAACTGCAGCAGGATGTCGATCTCCCGGGCGCCGATGGCCATCCGGATGCCGATCTCCCGGGTGCGCTCGGTGACCGACACCAGCATGATGTTCATGACGCCGATGCCGCCGACGACGAGCGACACCGCCGCGATGCTGACGAGCAGCACCGAGAGCACCGCGAAGATCGCGTCCTGCATGGCCTGGAACTCCGCCTGGCTCCGGACGGCGAAGTCGTCCTCCTCGTTCTCGCCGATGCGGTGCCGCTGGCGGAGGATCGCCTCGGCCTGCAGCTTGGCGCGCTCGGATGTCTCCGCGGACGTCGCGCTCAGCAGGATCGCGTGCACTTCCCCGGGCCGCGTGGCGACGACGTGCGACCGCATCGTGGTGATGGGCATCAGCACGATGTCGTCCTGGCTCTGCCCGAAGGGCGACGCCCCCTTCTCCTCGAGCACCCCGAGCACACGGTAGACCTGGCGGCCGATCCGCACCCTCCGGCCGACCGGATCGAGCGCTCCGAACAGATCGCGCGCGGTCTGGGCGCCGATGACGACGACCTTCTCCGAGAGGTTCTCCGAGGCGGCGCTCCACGGCTCTCCTTGCGCCACCCTCCAGCTCCGGATCTCGAAGTAGTTGAGGCGCGTGCCGATGAGCGTCGGGCTCGCGTTCTGGCCCTCGTAGATGACCTGAGCGCTCGATCGCAGGAACGGCGCCACGATCCGGATGCTCGTCGACTCGCGCACAAGCGCCTGGCCGTCGAGCTCCGAGAGCCGGGCGCCGGTGGTGCTGCGGACGCCCGAGGCGCGCGCGGAGCGCGCGAAGACGATGAGCGAGTTGGAGCCGAGGTTCGAGATCTGCGCGTTGACGTTGGCGCGCGCGCCGCTCGCCAGCGCGGTGACGGTGACCACGGCCGCGACGCCGATCGTGATCCCGAGGATCGTGAGCCCCGCGCGGAGCTTGTTCCGGCGGACGGCGCGCAGCGCGATCACGATCGCCGACAGGACGCGGGTGAGCGTCGCGCTCATTCGTGCCTCAGGGCGGTGATGGGATCCTGGCGCGCGGCGCGGCGCGCCGGGAAGAACCCGAAGACGACCCCGATCGTCGCGCTCGTCCCCACGGCGATGACGACCGCGCTGACCGGCAACGTCATGTTCCAGCCGAGCGCCGCGGCGAGGACCTCGATCACGACGAGCCCCGCGCCGAGCCCCATGACGCCGCCGATGAGCGACAGGGTGATGGCCTCGACCAGGAACTGGACCAGGATGTCGCCCTCGGAGGCGCCGATCGCCATGCGGATGCCGATCTCACGCGTCCGCTCGGTGACGCTGACCAGCATGATGTTCATGACGCCGATCCCGCCGACGAGGAGCGACACCGCGGCGATCGACGACAGGAGCATCGTCAAGGTGTCCAGGATCCGCTCCTGGGACGCCCGGAACTCCGCCTGCGTGCGGATCACGAAATCGGGCTCGGCGTCCGGCGCGATCTCGTGGCGCTGCCGGAGGATCCTGTCGATCTGCTCCACCGCCCGATCGACGGTCCGCTCGCTGGTCGCGGCGGCGACGAGCATCTGCACCTTGCCCGGCGCGCTCGGTACGACGCGCGACCGGAAGCTGCCGATCGGCATGAGCAGCCGGTCGTCCTGGTCCTCGCCGAACGGGGATTGCCCCTTCTTCTCGAGCACCCCGATCACCCGGAACGGGTGCTTGCCGATCCGGATGTACTGCCCCACGGCCTCGCCCGAGCCGAACAGGTCCTCCCGGACGGTCTCGCCGATCACGCAGACCTTCGTCTTGAGCTGCTCGTCCACCTCGGTCCAGCCGTCGCCCGTGGCGACGCGGTACGAGAGGATCGAGAGGTAGCTCCGCGTCACGCCCATGACCTGGGTCGCGACGTTGGCCTCTCCGGCCACGATCTGCATCGAGGTCGAGCTGAACGGGCTCAGCGCGGCCACGCTTGTCGACTCCTTCAAGATCGCGAGGCCGTCGGCCTCCGACATCCGCACGCTCTCGCGGCGCCTCAGCCCGGAGGCCTGCGTCGACTGCGGGAAGATGTAGATCGAGCTCGCACCCAGGCCAGAGATCTCGCCCATGATGCGGTTGCGTACGCCCGTCCCGAGCGCCACCACGATCACGACGGCCGCGACCCCGATCAGGATGCCGAGCACCGTCAGGGCGGCGCGGAGCTTCGAGCGGACGATGGCGCGCAGCGCGAGCCGGACGGCGGCGAGGTAGCCGCTCACGGTGCCTGCTCGTCGCCCTCCGCCCCGGAGGGCGGCAGCGCGGCCAGGGCCACCGCCGCGTCGACGGGGCGCTCGTTCCTGAGATCGCTGCGGACCTCGCCGTCGCGCATCGTGATCACGCGGCTCGCGCAGGCGGCGATGTCCGGCTCGTGCGTCACGAGGACGATGGTGATCCCGCCCCGGTTGAGCCGCTGCAGGAGCCCGAGCACCTCGTAGCTCGTGCGGGTGTCGAGGTTGCCGGTGGGCTCGTCGGCGAGGAGCAGCGGCGGGGAGGTGACGAGCGCCCGCGCGATGGCGACGCGCTGCTGCTGGCCGCCCGAGAGCTGGTTCGGCGTGTGGTGCAGGCGATCGGCCAGCCCCACCGCGCCGAGCGCCTCGAGCGCGCGCCTGCGCCGCTCCGCCACGCCGACGCCCCGGTAGACGAGCGGCAGCTCCACGTTCTCGAGCGCCGTGGTGCGCGGCAGCAGGTTGAAGCCCTGAAAGACGAACCCGATAAGGCGGTTCCTCACGATCGCGCGCGCGTCGTTGCTGCGTCGGGTGACGTCGAGCCCGTCCAGCCGGTATGTGCCCCGGGTCGGCCGATCTAGGCACCCGACGATGTTCATCAGGGTGCTCTTCCCCGAGCCGCTCTGTCCGACGATCGCGACGAAATCGCCGTGCTGGATGGTCAGATCCACATGGCGAAGCGCCCTCACGACGACGGCCTCGGTCGTGTAGTCCTTGCCGACACTCGCGAGCTCGATGAGCGGCTCGTCTCGGAGCACCGCGGCGACGCCCTGGCTCTGCGGGAGCATCACGCCTCAGAACAGCCGGGGGCCGCGCCCCCTGCCGCCCGATGACGGACTGTCGTTCTCATCGGTGACGACCTTGACCGGCCCGAGATCGGTCATGAGCGCGGTGAAGATGCCGTCGGTGATCCCGATGTCGACGACGCGCGGCTCGATCTTCTCCGCGCCCGGCGCGGCGTCGGTCAGCACGTAGACGCGGCCCTTCTTCGGCGGGAGCGGATCGAGGGGTGGCGCCTTGATCTCCTTGCCGTCCTTGTCCCGCTCCGGGGCCGGCTTGAACCGGAGCGCCGCGTTCGGCAGCCGCCGCACCCCCCTGGCCTCGGCGGACCGGATGCTCACCGTGGCGGTCATCCCCGGCCGCAGCTTGACGTCGGGATTGTCGACCTCGACCACCGCCGCGTACGTCACGACGCCGGACTGGTTGAGCGGGCTGTAGCGCACCTGGCTCACCGTCCCCCGGAACGTCTCGCCCGGGAACGCGTCGACGCTGACGTCCGCCTCCATGCCCTCGCGGAGCCGACCGACGTCCGCCTCGTCGATGTCGGCGAGCACGCGCATCTTGCGCAGATCCTGGGCGATCACGAAGAGCGTGGGCGCCTGGAAGCTCGCCGCCACGGTCTGCCCGGGATCGATCGCGCGGCTGATGACGACCCCGTCGATGGGCGAGAAGATGCGCGTGTACTGGAGGTTCGTCGTGGAGGAGCGGAGCACCGCCCTGAGCTGCGCCACCTGCGCCTTCGCGGCCGCGAGGTCTGCGAGCGCGACGTCGTAGGCGCCTTGCGCCGTGTCCAGATCGGCCTGCGAGCCCACCCCCTCCGCGACCATCTTCTTCGCGCGGTCGAGCCGCTGCTTGGCGGTCCCCAGCGAGGCCTCGGAGCGCACGACGCTCGCGCTGGCCGCCTCGACCTGCGCCTGGTTCGAGTCGATCTGCGCACCGAAGAGCGTCGGATCGATCTCGGCCAGCACGTCGCCGGCCTTCACGATGCTGTTGAAATCCACGTAAACCTTGGTGATTCTCCCCGAGACCTGCGCGCCGACCTGCACCTCGGTGAGCGGCTTGACCTGCCCCGTCGACTGCACCTCCTCGAACACGTCGCCCGTGGTGATGTCGCCCGTGACGTAGCGCGGCGGCGGCGGCGGCGCCGTCCGGATCCTCCACACGACGATCGCCGCGACGAGCGCGGCGATCGTCGCGAGGACGCCGAGCCGTCCGAGCCAGCGCTTCGTGCCCACCCGGGAGAGCTCCTGCTCCAGGCTCTCCCTCCCGCGCCCGGGAGGCGGTCCACCTGCGCGCGGGCCCCGGTCCGCCGGGGCGCCGTGCGGCGGAGGGGCTGCCGAGGCCGGTCGTGCCCCGCCCGGCGGCGACTCACCGGGGCGGACGCGCTCCGCTTCCGGGCTGGCCTGCGCAGCAGGGGCCGACGCGTCGAGAGGGTCGCGACCGGTCGCCCGAGCTATGGAATCCGCCATCGGACATCCTCATAGCATGCCGCCATGCACGCGCGGCTCGCTTGAAACCGCGGAACCGCCATGGCAGACCAACCGCCGCCTATGGAGTCGCTGCCCATCGCAACGGACACGGTCGTCACGCTGTCCTACGTCCTCTTCAACCAAAACGGCGATGCGGTGGACCAGGCGTCGACCGCGGAGCCGCTCGTCTACGTGCACGGCTACGCCCAGATCGTGCCCGGCCTGGAGCGCGCCCTGGAGGGGCTGCGCGCCGGCGAGCAGCGCGAGATCACCGTCGAGCCGGCCGATGCGTTCGGCGAGCGCGAGGACGCCGGCGTCTTCGAGGTCGACAAGGCCGACTTCCCCGAGGCGGGCGAGGTCGAGGTCGGCGACGAGTTCGTCGCCCAGGGGCCGGACGGCGAGCCGGTCGCGCTCCGGGTCGTCGACATCCTCCCCGACGGCTTCCGGGTCGACACGAACCACCCCCTGGCCGGCCAGAAGGTGCGCTTTCAGGTCCAGGTCAGCGACGTGCGCGCCGCCAGCGAGGAAGAGATCGCAGAGGCCCAGGCCGAGCTGGAGGAGCGCATCGAGGAGTCCGAGAGCGGGGGGTGCTGCGATCACGACCATGATCATGAGCACGGTCACCCTCACGAGCACGCGGATGCAGACGTGCTCGTGACGCTCTCGAAGAAGTCGTCATAAGCCCACCGCGAACGGGTGGGTTGTTCGAGGAGATCACATCATGACCGTAGGTGAGAAGGGCAAGCTGACGGAGCTGCAGCTTGATCGTCGGGTGCGCGAGCGCCTCCTGGCGAGCGGGACGCTCAGCGCCGCGACCATCGAGGCGCACCTCGCGAGCTTGCCGGATCAAGAGGAGCAAACCGAGTCGATCATCGTCGATCAACCGGCGCTCGGCGCGTCAGCGCACGGGTCGCGGGTCGAACCCGAGCTCGACGACGAAGGGTCAGAGTGAGCGACGCGCACGATCAAGAGGAGCTCCCTCCGCTCGGGAGCTCCCCGGAGCTGCCGACGCTCGACTTCTCGACGTTCGTGCTGTCGATCATCGGCTCCGCGTACGTGCACCTCGGCGACGCGCCCAGCCCTGAGGGCAGGGAAGAGCAGAACCTGGTCCTGGCGCATCAGGACATCGACCTCCTCTCCCTGCTCCAGGAGAAGACCAAGGGGAACCTCACGGGTGACGAGGAGCGCCTGATCGAGCAGGCGCTCTACGATCTGCGGATGCGCTACCTCGAGGTCTCGAAACGCTCGTGATCGCCGGCGCCAGGGCTCTTTCCTGGGTCCTCCTCGCCTGCCTGATCGCCGCGTGCAACAAGGCCTCCCCCGGCCACTCTTCCGGCGCGAGCAGCTCCGCCGTTCCCTCGGGCGCCGTGCCGGTGGCGAACCTCCCTCCGCCTCCACCCGCGCCGCCCCCTCCGTCCATCGTCCGCTCCGAGGGCATGCCCGGCTCCTTCGCGCCGCTCGCGCGCAGGGCCGATCCGGCGGTCGCCACGGTCAAGGCCCGGGTCGAGCGACAGCAGCACCCGGGCGGTCGCCGCCGCACGGTCGCCGAGGGGCTCGGGACCGCCTTCGTCTACGATCCCGAGGGCTTTCTGCTGACGAACAACCACGTCATCGAGGGCGCGACCGACATCCTCGTGAGCTTCGTCGACGGCCGCGACATCAAGGCGACCGTCGTCGGCCGCGACAAGCACACGGACGTCGCCGTGCTGAAGGTCGAGGAGCAGGGGCTCCAGTCGCTTCCGCTGGGCGACTCGGACATCATGGAGGTCGGCGACTGGGTGGTCGCGATCGGCAACCCCTTCGGCCTCTCTCACACGGTCTCGGCGGGCATCCTCTCGGCCAAGGGGCGCACCCGGGACGACGTGAAGGGGCTCGATCCGAGCGGCTACTTCAATTTCCTCCAGACGGACGCGAGCATCAACCCGGGCAACTCCGGCGGCCCGCTCCTGAACCTCAAGGGCGAGGTGGTCGGCATCAACGCGGCCGTGCGCGCCAACGCGAACAACATCGGGTTCGCGATCCCGATCAACATGGTGCGGCAGCTCCTGCCGATGCTGCTGCGCGACGGGAAGATCCGGCGGAGCCAGGTCGGGGTGATCGTCGACGTGCTCAACTCGATCGAGGCGGGGCGGCTCAAGCGGCCCGATCGAAAGGGGGCGTGGGTGAAGACCGTGGTGCCGGGGGGGCCCGCGGACCGGGCTGGCATTGCGCCGGATGACGTGATCGTCGGCTTCGAGGGACAGCCGATTTCCGACCCGAACGAGCTTCGGTGGATGGCGAGCATCGCCGGCGTGAGCAAGGTCGTTACGCTCCGCGTTGCGCGGCTCGAGCGGGTCTTCGATGTGCGCCTCACGCTCGGCGAGCTCCCCGAGCTCAACGAAGAGCCCGATGAGCCGTGAGCCGGGTGACCCCTGCCTTCTGCCCGGCACGCCCGCCGGCCGCGCGCCCGGCCAGTCTGCCTGCCGCGCGACGTTCCTTGTCCCCCAGCCTCCTCAGGTAAGCTGATCCCGTGGCCTCTGTACCTTCCTCCCCGGACGAGCTCGAGCCGGCCGCACCTCCCGGCCCTCCCGGCGATGCGCCGGGTGACATGGAAGGCGATCTCCCGTCCGCGGGGGACGCCCACCGCAGAGCGGAGCAGCTCCACGCGCGCCTGAATAGCGCTTCCGCCCGTGCGTCCAATCGCGAGGCACGACGGCGGGAAGCGGAGGAAGATCGTGAGCTCATCGAGCGGGCGCAGAAGGGGGACCAGGCGGCGTTCCGCTCGCTCGTGGAACGACACCAGCGCAGGGCTTTCGCGATCGCGATGGGGCTCGTCCGCGACGAGAACGACGCGCGCGAGCTGGTGCAGGACGCCTTTCTCCGCGTCTACAAGGGGCTCGGCTCCTTTCAGGGCGGCTCCTCATTTTTTACCTGGCTCTACCGGATCGTCACGAACCTGGCGATCGATCTCATGCGGAAGCCAGGGCGCCGCGACGTCGAGCTTCAGGAAAACCAGGCAGCCGACGAGCAGTCCGACTTCCCGCTCGTTGCTCGGATCGACGGCGCCGACCCCCTCAACGTCGTCCGGCGCCGGGAAATCGCCGGGCGCATCCAGGCCGCGCTCGACGCGCTGCCCCCTTACCACCGAGGCGTGATCCTGATGCGGGAGGTCGAGGGGATGTCCTACGAGGAGATGGCGCAGGCGATGGAGGTCTCGAAAGGGACGATCATGAGCCGCCTGTTCCACGCCCGTCAGAAGCTTCAGCGCGCCCTTGCTGACTGCTACGCGGAGGAAGAGGGCAAGGCCGCCGCAGAGGACCCGGAGGAGATCGCGTGAGTACCGCCAACAGCAGCAACGCGAATCACGGGGACGCGAGCCTCCCGCCGACGGATCTGGAGCTGATGCTCTATGTCGACGGTGAGCTCGATGAGGCTCGCCATCGGCAGGTGGAGGATTACCTGATCCATGACCCGCGCTGCCGAGCGAAGGTCGCAGGGCTCGTCACCGCAGCCGACATGATCCGGGACAGCGCGCTCGCCTCCAGCGCGGCCGACGGCATCGCCGACGGGGTCATGGCGAAGATCCTCGAAGGGCGGGGGGGCGCCGCGAAGGCCAGCGGAGGCGCGAAGGCCAGCGGAGGCGCTGTCGTGCAGCCGCTCGCGGCGTCGCCGTCGGGCGATGCGCCCCGCGCGCGGACGCGGCTTCAGGGGTCGCCGGCCAACGACAACGCGCGCGGGATCTTCGCGCTGACGGCGCTCGCCGTGGCGGCGGCCGCCGCGATGATGGTCTGGGGCCGGACGGGCGCGGAGGCGCCCAGCGCGGTGCTGACGGCGCCGGCGCCCTCCGCGGTGCTCGCCCCCCCGGCTGCGGCGCCGGCGCACGAGCCCGCCGCCGCGCCGAGCGGCGAGGGCGAGATCGAGCCCGGCGTCGAGGTCGCCGCGGTCGACTTCGGGGCGCGCATGGGCACCATCTTCTACGTTCCGCGGGAGGCCGCGGCCTCAGGCCCGACGACCACGGTGGTTTGGCTCTCCGATGACGGTCCGGGAGGACAGTGATGAGATTTCTTGCGAGTGCGATCACCGCGATGATGGTCCTGGCGCTCGGCGCGAGCCCTTCCCCCGCCGTCGCGCAAGAGAAGGCGCCGACCCCTGCTCCGGCGGCGCCCGCCGACGCCGCGATCTCGTCCGAGGTCGTGGTCCTCCATGCGACGAACGACGGGACCGGCATCGATCCGAAGATCGGCAAGATGCCCGAGCTCGGGAAGCCGCCGTTCTCGGCGTACAACAGCTACAAGCTGCTCGATCGGCTGAAAATCAGCCTGCGGAAGGGCAAGCCGACCACCACGAAGCTGCCGAACGGCAGCGTCCTCATGGTGTCGCTGAAGGACGTGGTGGCCGCGAAGAAGCAGGACGAGCCGAAGCGCTTCGTCGTCAGCGCGAGCATCCAGAAGCCAGGCGGCAACACGTTCCTGCCCCTGCTCGAGGTGAACGCGAAGGCCGGCGAGAACTTCTTCGTGGCGGGTCAGCAGCACATGGGCGGCGTGCTCGTGCTCGGCATCAAGGTCGCGCCCTGAGCCGAGAGCGCTCGGCGCCCGCTCAGCGGCGCGCCGAGGACGGCAGCGCGACGGGCAGGTCGAGATAGAAGACCGTCCCGCGCGGGGCGCACGCTTCCGCGCGGATGCTGCCGCCGTGCGAGGCGGTGATGTTCCTGACGATGCTCAGGCCGAGCCCGGTGCCGGTCCCGTCGGTCTTGGTCGTGAAGAACGGGTCGAAGATCCTCGGCAGGTGCTCGGCGTCGATCCCGTGCCCGTCGTCCCGGATGGTCACCGTGATGTAGCCGTCCTCCGGCGACATCGCGGTGGCGATGCCGAGGCAGCCGCCGTGCTCGTGCATCGCGTGCGCGGCGTTCGTGAACAGGTTCACGAACACCTGCGTCAGCGGATCGATGACGCCCCGCACGGGAGGTATCTCGCTGAAGCGCCGGTCGACGGTGACGCCCCTCTGGTCGAGGAGGTGCTCGCAGAAGACGAGCGCGCGCTCGATGATGTCGTGGAGGGAGACGGCGCCCGGCTTCTCCGTGGACGGCCGCGCGTAGGCGATCAGATCGCGCGAGAAGCGGCGGATGCGATCCGCCGCCTCGTTGATCCGCGCGAGCCGCTCGAGGTCCGAGGGGTCGAAGCCGCTGCGCTCGCCCTTGCGGCGCAGGTACTCGGAGTAGGCGAGGATCGAGGTGAGCGGGTTGTTGAGCTCGTGCACCACGCCGGCGGCCATCTTGCCGAGGGAGGCCAGCTTCTCGGCCTGGATGACCTGCGCGCGCAGCGACTCGTGCGCACGCGCCTCGCGGAGCGACGCGCCCAGGGTGAGCACGAGCCGGTCGACAAGCGCCTGGATCGACGCGCTGTCGAGGTACCCGGCGTCGTCGGCTGCGATGTGCATCGTCGAGCGACCTTCGGGCTCGATGGATACGACGCGCTCGAAGGCGAACTCCGGGAGGAGCCGCGCCGGATCGCGGCTGTCGTCGCGGCGAGCGCGCGGCGACACCCGGACGGCCACCTGCGCGCCCGTCGCTCCCGGGATGTACACGCCGAGCCCGCAGCCCGGGAGCACCTTCGCGGCTGCGCCGAGCAGCGCCGAGGCGCGCTGGTCGATGGAGGCCGATGGATCCAGCTCGCTCGACGCGATCAGCAGGCTGTCTATCCACTCGAGCGGGATGTCCCGGGTGAGGGGCTTCCGGAGCGTGACGGGAGCGTCGGACAACGGCTGCTTCCCCCGGCGCTCCGCGCTCCTTCCGCTCACCCGATCACCCTGTTCGGGTCGTCGCCGCTCGACCGGTCGAGATCGATGATCTTCGCGGCGCCGACATAGGATTTCGTTTCGTAGCGGGTGATCTTGCCGATCTTGCGGACGATCTCCGCCATCCGCTCGGCCTCGCTGCGGATCGTGGCCGCGGCGCCCATGATGGGGGACGCGTCGTCGATCCGGCGGCAGATCAGCTCGGCGTAGCCGAGCACGCTGGTGAGGGGCTGGTTCAGCTCGTGCGCGGCCGCGCCCGCGAGCTCGGCGATGATGGCCTGCTTCTCGCGAGCGCGGAGCTCTTCCTGCGCCGCGGTGAGGCGGGCCTCCATCCGCATCCGCTCGCGCAGGTCGGTGAAGATGCCGACGGAGCCGACCGGGACGCCGTTCTCGAAGATCAACGCTGCGGAGAGGTGCACCGGGACGCGCGACCCGTCCTTGGCCAGGACCTCGGTCCGATAGCCCTCGAGCCGGCCGGGGCCGCCGTGCTCCTTCGCGTGGATGAGCCTCATGATCTGCTCGGCGTTGTGGTCGGGGTAGAGCGCGCGGACGTTCATCACGCCGACGACCTCCTTCGCGTCATAGCCGTAGATCCGCTCGGCGGCGCGGTTGAAGAGCAGGACGATGCCCTCCATGTTGGCCGAGACGATCGCGTCGACGGAGCTCTCGATGACGCGCTCCAGGAACTCCTTGGTCTTGGTGAGCTCCGCCTCGGTGGCGCGCTCCGTGGTGACGTCGCGGAAGCTGACCAGGACGGCGCCGCTCTCTTCCCGGAGGACGCTGCTGAAGCTGAAGCTCAGGATGAGCTTCTCGTGCTCGCCCCGCCTCACGGTGAAGTCCACCATGTGCGGGAACGACCCCTTGGCGAAGCCAGCCCGGATCTCCTCGAGGAGCGGGTGCTCGCGAGGATCGACGACGTCGGCCAGGTTCGCCCTCTCGAGGTCCTCCGCCGTGCGCCCGGTGATCGCCTGGGCGCGCGGGTTGGAGAAGAGGATGTGGCCGTCGGGATCGGCGACGATGATGCCGTCCGCCGTCGAGTGGAAGAAGTCGGCGTAGCGCTGGAGCGCCTTCAGCCGGCGCTCCGCCTCGAAACGGGCGAAGGTGCTCTTCTGTGTCTGGTCGCGGAGCGACTGCAGGATGCGCGCGTTGCGCAGGGCGATAGCGGTGGCGCTCGCGACCGTGCGGGCCAGCGAGAGCTCGTGCGCATCGGGGGCCACCGGCTGCCGCCCGCGCAGGAAGAGCACGCCGAGCGGCTTGTCCTCGAACAGGATGGGCAGGAGGGCGAGCGAGCGAAACGCGTTCTCCGGGAGCTCCGCGCGCACGATGTCGAACAGCGGGTGCGCCTTCGCGTCGTCGATCACGAGCACGTCGCCCGTGCGCATGACGCGCTGGATCTCCGGGTACTTCCCGAGATCGATCGGCAGGTCGCGGAGCTCCTTGTCGTCGCTCGCGGCGACCACGTAGCCGACGTTGCCCGAGTCGCGCACGAGCACGATGCTGCACCGGTCGACGCGGGCCACCTCGGCGATGCGGCGCACGACCGTGAAGAGGATGTTCCGGAAGTCGAGCGTCGAGGACAGCGCCTGCGTCAGCTCGAGGACCACCTTCGCGTCGTGCTCCCTGCGCGCGAGCGCGTCGACGTAGTCGCGGATCCGGAGCTGCCCGCGGATGCGGGCGATGAGCTCCGCCGGGCGAAACGGCTTGCGGATGAAGTCGTCCGCGCCGAGCTCGAAGGCGCGGGCGACGTCCTCGTCCGCATCGAGCGCCGTCAACACGACGACCGGGACGTCCTGCGTCCGGCGATCGTCCCGTACGGCGCTGAGGACGACGTAGCCGTCCGGAGGCGGCATCACGAGGTCGAGCAGCACGAGCGCGGGTACGCTCGCCTTCAGCCAGGCGAGCGCCTCCGCGCCCGAGGTGACGGCGATGGTCTCGATGCCCGCGTCGGCCAGCGCGTGCAGCAGCATCTGCCGGCTGACGGCGTCGTCATCCACGACGAGCACAGGATCACGGCGCGACACACCGCAAGCTTATCGATTCCACGCTGGAGCGATGAGAGATTTCCGGGTCACGGCGCAATCCCAGAGCGCGAGCACGAAACATCGCGGACGGCACATGGCGGCGCGGCGCACCGGGGCGCCACGCGGCGTGGGTCAAGAGAAGAGATCCCCCTGTTTCGCTGCCGGATCCGCGAGGCCCAGGTGCTCGTACGCGCGGCGGGTCGCGACCCTGCCCCGCGGCGTGCGGCCGAGGAAGCCCTGCTGCAGCAGGAACGGTTCGTACACGTCCTCGATCGTGTCGCGCGGCTCACTGAGCGCCGCGGCCAGGGTGTCGACACCCACGGGGCCGCCGTCGTAGTGATCGATGATGACGCGCAGCAGCCTGCGATCCATCTCGTCGAGGCCGGCCGCGTCGATCTCCAGCCGCTCCGCGGTCTTCCGCGCGATCGCCATGGTGATCGCGCCGTCGCCGAGCACCTCGGCGAAGTCGCGGACCCGGCGCAGGAGGCGGTTGGCGACGCGCGGGGTGCCCCGCGCACGCGCCGCGATCTCGCGCGCTCCCCCGGCGTCGATCGGCACGTTGATCAGGCCGGCGCTGCGCTGCACGATGCGCTCGAGCTCCTCGACGGGGTAGAAATCGAGGCGGACGACGTGGCCGAAGCGCGACAGCAACGGCGCGGTGAGCAGCCCGGTGCGGGTCGTCGCGCCGACCAGCGTGAACGGCTTCAGCGCGAGCTGGATCGTCGTCGCATACGGGCCGTCGCCCGTCATGATGTCGATCTGGAACGACTCGATCGCGGGATAGAGGCTCTCCTCGACCGCCGGCGTGAGCCGGTGGATCTCGTCGATGAAGAGCACGTCATTGCGCTCCAGCTTGGTCAGCAGCCCGGCCAGCGCGCCCTTGTGCTCGATCGCCGGCCCGCTCGTGACGTGGAGGGTGACGCCCATCTCGCGGGCGAGGATGTGGGCGAGCGTGGTCTTGCCGAGCCCGGGCGGACCGCAGAAGAGCATGTGGTCCAGCGGCTCGCGCCGCCGGCGCGCGGCCTCGACGAAGACCTTCAGGTTCTCGGTGTGCTTGGTCTGGCCGACGTACTCCGCGAGCGAGGCAGGCCGGAAGAGGCGGTCGAAGCGATCGTCGTCGCCTGTCTCGGCAGGAGAGAGCGCCCGTTCAGGCATGCCCCGGGAGTACCGCGGGCAGAGGGCGAAGGGAAGCGATCCCGCGCGCGGTGGCGCGTGGTTCGCGCGGCTGCGGGCGAGGTCAACCGAGCGCGGGGACCGAGGAGAGGCGGGGGCGGCGCGGGGGCGGAACGCGCGGCAGCCGAGCGCGGCAGAGCGGGCGGCCGTCCGGGGCGCCGTCCACCTCGAGCGAGCCGCCGTGGAGCTCGATCACCGAGCGCGCATGGCTGAGGCCGAGCGTCAGGCCGCGGCCACGCGACGTGGTCTGCCGGCTGAACAACGCCTCCAGCTCGTCGGGCGGCACGTCGCGGCTGCCGTACTCGATGTCGATGCGGACCTCGCTGTTGAACTCGCCGGCCATCGTCGCGGTGAGGCGCACGAGGCGCGCGGACGGGTCGGCCGCGCCGGTCCTGAGCGCGTGCGCCACGATGACGGCGATCGCGCGCGTCACGTACGCTTGATCGACCGGGATCAGCGGCAGCGTGTCGCCGACCTCCACGACGACCTCCCCGTCGGCGTCGCTCGCGAGCTCGCGCGCCTTGCGGAGCGCGCCGACGATGAGCGCGCCGACCGACGTCGGCTGAGGCTCGAGCGTGAGCTGCCCGGCCTCGACGCGCGCGGCGTCGAGGATCGACTCGATCAGGCCGAGGAGCTCCCGGCCGCGCGTCGAGATGAGCTCCAGGCTCTCGCGCTGAGCGGCGGTCAGGTCCTCCTGGCCCACGAGCTCGGCGAACCCGAGGATCGCGTTCAGCGGGCTCTTGAGGTCGTGGCTCACGCTCGCGAACAGGAGGCCGCGCATGCGCTGCGCCGCCTCGCGGGCCTCGAGCGCGCGCTCCTGCGCCGCGGCGAAGACGCGGAAGCGCTCGGCGAGATCCTCGATGGCGTGCCCGAGCCGAGCGACGACGGCGAACCGGGCGGGGCGCGCGATCTGCGTGCCGCCGCGGAGCACGCTGTCCGTGCCGAGCAGGCGCACCTGCTTCGTGGCGTGCACGAGATCGGCCGCGAGGACGCGGCCGAACAGGTTGCCTAGCGCCCCGGCGACCAGCACCGCGAGCAACGCGACGAGCGCGCCCCAGATCGCGGCGGAGGGCTCGAGATCCGCCGAGAACCGGATGTTGACGCAGCCGCCGTCGAGCGGCGTGATCACGGCGATCTGCCCGTCGGCCTCGCGGCCGAAGGAGGGCTCCCCGCCCACGCAGTTGGGCTCCACGCGCGCGAGGAACCCGAACTCCGCCGCGGAGGCCACGACGTCGTTGCGATGGGCCTCCGCGATGGCCCCGAGCGACGGGTCGAGCGCCGTGCGCGCGATGAGCCCCGCGGTCGTGCGCCGGCTCCGCTCGATGAACGTCTGGAGGTGCGCGTTCGCGATGAGCACCGCCCCGACGCCGACGAGCAGCACCGGCGCGGCGACGGCCAGGAGCAGCTTGTAGGTGACCCGCCGGCGCGGCGTCTGGTAAAGCTCGGCCGTCTCGAGCAAGGCGCCGATCGCCTCGGCCGGGCTGATCTCGAAGAGGCTGAACGTGGTGGCGCGCGTCAGCACGTAGTGCGGGATCGCGGACGCGCTGAGGATCGTGATCGCGAGGATGAGCAGGCTGACCGCGCGGCCGTCGTCGAGCTTCTCCGGCCTGATCCCCGGGATCATCGTGAGGCTCGAGATCGTCGAGCTCGCCAGCACGAAGCGCAGCGCCAGCGACGGCGGCAGCTCGGCGAACCGCTCGAGCTCCTCGTGATCGATGTCGCGCGAGCCGATCATGAGCGAGCGCAACAGGTCCCGGTGCGTGCGCAGCCGGAGCAGCGTCAGCAGCGTGGTCGCGAAGATCGCGGCGAGTGCGATCTTCGCGCCGACCGCGAGCACGCTCGCGGCGACGTCCTGCTCCAGGATGAGCAGCTTCGGCGCGAGCGTCGCGATCGCCCCGAACGCGGCGACGCCGACCAGCGCCTGGCGGACGAGCACGCGCCGCGCGAAGTGGATCGCGTCATCCCTCATGCGCTCTTCGTTCATGCGATCCTCCCTCCTCCTCCTGGGCGGCCGCCGCCTGGCTCGCTCACGGGCGGCGCCGCCCCGTCGGGCGCGGGCTGGACCGGAGCGGGCGCGGGGGGCGGGACCACCCAGAGCGGCAGGGTGATCGTGAAGGTCGAGCCCCGCCCGAGCTCGCTGTCGAGCTGGATCGTCCCGCCGTGCATCAGGACGAGGCGCCGCGCGATCGAGAGCCCGAGCCCCGTCCCGGCCCGGCGAGCGCGCACGTCGCCGGTCTGCCGGTACTCCTCGAAGACCGCCGACGTCTCCTCCGGCGGGATTCCGGGGCCGGTGTCCTGGACGACGATCGCCGCGTAGCGGCCGCGCGCGGCGATGTGCACGCTCACCGAGCCGCGCGCCGTGAACTTGACGGCGTTCGAGACGAGGTTCGTCAGGATCTGCCGCACCCTCCGCGGATCGGCGTGCGCGAGGAGGCCGTGGTCCCCGGTGGCGCGCAGCTGGATGGGCTTGTCGCGCGCCGCCGCGGACGCCTCCCGCATCACCTGATCGACGAGGACGCGGAGGTTGACGGCGCGGCGGGAGAGCTGGAGCTTGCCCGTCTCGAGCGCCGACAGATCGAGGATGTCGTCGATGAGCGTGCGCAGGTGCTCGCCGCTCTGCCGGATGACGGACAGCGCCTCGCGCGCGTCCTGACTGAGCGGCCCGTCGACCTCGCTCTCGAGGACGTGCGCGAACCCGAGGATGGCGTTGAGCGGCGTGCGCAGCTCGTGGCTGAGCCCCGCGAGGAACGCCGAGCGCTCGCGGTCCATCGCGGAGGCCTGCTGGAGGTCCGCCCGGTAGGTGCGCTCCGCCGCGGCGAAGCGGGTGATCAGCAGGTTGAAGGCCGCCGTCAGGAGCCCCACCTGGTCCAGCGATCGGATCGGCACCGGCTCGATCTGGATCAGGTCCGTGCTCGACGCGCTCTGGCCCTGGCCGCGCGCCATCGCCGTGATGCGCTCGCGCAGGTAGTCGACGTCGTCGCGCGCCGCCTTGGTGAACGAGAGCGCGACCGCGACCGCCACGCCGAGCAGCAGCGTCGTGAGCGCCGCGACGGCGTTGCCGAGGGCGATCGAGTCGGGCGGCGGGCTCGGCGCGGAGACGAAGGTGAGCACCGAGAGGTGGGACAGCGGCGGGCGGAGCGGGCGCGCCGCGAACCGGACGCGGCCGAGCGAGGTCATCGCCTCGCCCTTGCCCTGCGTGAGCATCTGGAAGATGTCGGCCTTGGCCGGCGCGCCGAAGCTCTCGTTGACCAGCACGTGGCCGCTGTGCTCGACGAGCAGGATCTCCGACCCGGCCCGCCGCGCCGCCTGTCCGAGGAGCTCGGTCCGCTCCGCGTCGGCGGTCCCCGGGAGCCGCGCCGACAGCGTCGCGGCCAGCACCTCCGCGCGCAGACTCGCGGCCTGATCGCTCATCTTGGCGAGCTGGCGGATACCGATCAGCGCGATCGCCACCGCCGTGGCGATCCCCACGACGATCACGATCGCGGGCGCGAGCGGCACGAGCGGCATCGTGCCGCGAGGCCAGCGGATGAGGCGACGACGGCGAGCCACGGCGAAGGCAGGATGCTAGCGCGCTTCGAGCGGCGTACGGGCCGACTCGGGCGCCAGAGCGCTGGGGACGGCGCGCCTCACCTGGGATCGGTCGCCAGGAGCGCGAAGACGGAGTGGTCGAGCCAGCGGCCGTCGCACCACTCGGCCTGGCGGGCGATGCCCTCGAAGCGGAAGCCGAGCCGGCCGATGACCGCGAGGGAGGCGTGGTTGTCCGTCGCGGCCGCGACCCGCACCCGGTGCGCGCCCATGTGGCCGAACGCGAACCCGAGCGCGGCCTGCGCCGCCTCGGTCATGAGGCCGCGTCCGGTCGCCTCCTTGCGCAGCCAGTACCCGAGCTCGCAGGAGCGGTGCAGGTGCACGCACGACTCGAGCCCGACCACGCCGGCGAGCGAGCGGTGCGCGCGCTCGCGGATGACGAAGCGCAGCGCCCTGCCGTGATCCCAGTCGGCGGCGCACGCCTCGGCGAAGCGCACGCTCGCGGCCGGATCCGTGTGGAACTGCACCCAGGGCAGCCAGCGCTGGAGGGGTGCGCGCGAGCCGCTGACCGCGAGCCAGAGCTCGGGGCCGTCGGACGGGTCGATCGGCACGAGGATCAGCCGCTCGGTCTCGATGGGGCGGGCGCGGACCTCGCTTCGAGGTGGCAGGATGAGCATGGGGTCACCGGCACTGGATGCGAGCGGCGTAGGGCTCGAGATGACCCGCCTCGTAGTCAAGCCAGGCGACATACCACTCTCCAGGCCTCGCGCCGGGGCTGATCGAAGGCGCCGGCTGATCGCCGCTGACGCGGGCGAACTTCGTGGGCGTGCCGATGCCGTCGCGGTTGATCGATGCGGTCAGCATGCGGCCCTGCTCGAACCAGACGAGCTGAGCCTGGCCGCTCGGCGCGATCGCGACGGACGGGCGCGCGCCGGACTTCGAGAACCTCTTGCGCCAGAGCGGCTGGCCCTTGGCCGGATCGATGTAGGCGGCCGAGGCGCCCCCGATCGGCGCCTCGCCGTGCCAGACGACGAAGCAGCCGCCCGTGCCGCAGGCGAGCGAGGGGTTGTCGCTCCGGGCGCGATCGCTGTTCACGAGCGACAGGTCGCCGAGCGCGCGATCGGCGCGCTTGCCGGGGGCGGCCGGCGGGAGCCCCTTGTCGGCGCTTGCGAGCGGGAGGCGCATGTACTGGATGACCCGCATCGGCTCGCGATCGAAGCGGAAGGCGAGGTGCATCACGTCGTTCGTCACCGCGATCGAGGGGAAGCGGACGCGCGGCTTCGAGGGGCCCGTCGGGGTGACGTCCGTCAGCCGGATGATCTCGCCGACCGGATCGAGGTTCGGAGAGAGGCGGCGCATGAAGAGGTCCTCGGACGCGCTGTCGCCGTCGTCCGACCACGCGATCACGAACCCCTCGGAGGCGCGCGCGAGCGAGGGCCAGGAGTTCCCTCCCCGAAGGAAGCGGGCGACCATCATCGCGGGCCCGTCGATCCGGCCGCTGGCGTCGAGCCAGCGCACGTGCACGCCGGCCTCCGGCCCCTTGCCGTCCCAGTACGTGAGCACCAGCCGATCGCCGGCGGTGGTCAGCTCGGGGCGCCCGATGGCGCGGCCCTCGGGCGTCACGTCGAGCGCCGGCGACGACGGCCGCATCGCGCTGTCGAGCACCGCCGTGTAGGCGTGCTCGCTGCCCTCGTGCGAGTCCGTCCAGGTGACCACCGCGCCGCGCGGCCCGAGCGTGATCGAGGGCCGGCTGGCGCCGATGGCGCGGCCGCCCTCGCGCACGAGATCGTGCGTGCGCGGCCGGGCGAGCCCGGTGAGCTGGCAGGGTGCCTTGCCGCTCGCGTCCTTCATGGCGACCTGCACGTGCTCGATCAGGGTCCGAGGCACGGCGTGGTTGCCCTTCTCCTGAGCGTCCCTCAGCTGCCGGAGCGCGGCCTTGAGATCGCCCGCGGCGATCGACTCCTGCGCCTGCGCGACGAGCGGCGGCCACGGCAGGCCGGGCGGCTCGGCCTTGGCGTCGGCGCGCGCCGGCACGGCGGTCGGCGCGGACGACGACGGCGCGCTGATGGCCGGCGGCGGCGGCGGCGCGCTGCTCGACGAGACGGGCGGCAGGGCCGTCGGCTTGAGGAACTGGAGGTAGCCCGCGTAAGCGGCGCCCGCGGCGAGCACGAGCACGCCGAAGACGACGAGCGCGCGACCGGCGCCGCCGCGCCTCGGCGGCGAGCGCTGCGCGAGCGGATCGGGGACCGACGCGTCGCCCGGGCCCCCGGAGAACGAGATCTGCTGCCCCGCGCCCTGGCTCACGCGCCCGGCCAGCGCGCCGCCGTGCGGGCCCGAGAGGTCGAGCCCGCCGAACGGGTCGCCCCCGCGCTCCGCCGGGCCCGAGGGGACGGTGCGCCGCGCTTCGTTGGGGGTCACACGGACGACCCCCGGCGGATCGAACGTCACGTCGGCCGGCGGATCGCCGCTCGTTGGGAGGAGCCCTGCCTGCGACGGCTCCGCGCCGCGCGGGGGCGTCGGCTGCGCGACGCCGAGCGCGATCGAGAGCTCGTCGGCGAACTCCCTCGCGGTCTGGAAGCGGCGATCGATCGAGCGATCGAGCGCCTTCTCGAACCACACCGTGAAGCTCGGCGGCAGGTCCGGGCGGAGCGCCGCGGGCTGCGGCAGCGGCGCGTTCGCGATCTGCGCGAACGTCATCGCGACGCCCTGCTCGGTCTGCCAGACGGTGCGGCCGGTGAGGCACTCGTAGGTGATGCAACCGAGCGCCCAGAGGTCGGCGCGGTGGTCGACCGCCCCCTGGCCTCGCACCTGCTCCGGGCTCATGTACGCCGGCGTTCCGAACACCGCGCCCTCGCGGGTGAGGCGCGCCTGCGCGTCGCCGCCGTCGACGGGCGCGTAGAACTTCGCGAGCCCGAAATCGAGGATCTTCGCGCAGAGCCGGCCCTCCTCGTCCTTCGTGAGGAAGATGTTCTCCGGCTTGAGGTCGCGGTGGACGATCGAGGCGGCGTGCGCCTTGGTGAGCCCTCGACACACCTGGGACACCACCGTGACGGTGGTCTCGGGGTCGAGGTACCTGACGACCGTCATGCGCTCGTACAGCGACTCGCCTTCCAGGAGCTCGAGCACCAGGAAGGGCCGCCCGTCGTCGAGCTTGCCGGAGTCGTAGACGTCGCAGATGAACGGACTGCGGATCGACGCGGCGGCACGGGCCTCACGGAGGAAGCGCTCGACCACGACGGCCGAGGTCGTCAGCTCCTGTGCGAGCACCTTGATCGCGACGCGCTTGCCGATGTCGATGTGCTCGGCTTCGTACACGGCGGCCATGCCACCGCGTCCGATCTCGCGTGTGATGCGGTATTTTCCGGCGAGGACCGTGCCTACCGGGATCTTCGCTTTGTTCGGCAAAGCCATCAGGCAGGGCTGTCCCGCGACTGGATTCGCCAGCGGAGACTATTCGAGCCGCGTCGCAAGAACAAGGCGAGCGCGGCATGACCTGTCAGGAGGGGGGATCCACCCCCTCGGGCGCGCCGTGGAGGCGAGCTCAGCCATCCCCGGCCGGAGCCGGGAGGCGGGTCCACGCCGGCCGGGCATGGATAAAGCATGCCCCACCCCCCCGGCGCCGGCGCGATGGGACCGGGCGCGCCCTCCTCCCGGGAGCTCCCGGGAGGGATTGAAAAGCGTAAGCGGGATCCGATTTTCTGACGCCGGAACCACTTTTCTCACGCACGTATGATGCGCGAAACATTCCGGAAACATGAGCTTGGGTACACCAGCCTGGACCTCCGGTCGCTGCGCCGGCGCCCGGGGTAGAGGGTCGTCGATCCAGCTCTGCTGGATGGGGGCCTGAGTCTGTTGACAAGCGTCGGGGCAATGCTCGGGAGGCCGAGCGGACCCCGTCACGGATCGGAGGCCGGGCGGCGCCCGGCACATCGACGGGAGGCCGCCGGCGGAGGCGTCCCCCCTTTACCGGCTCTGCTCCGGCGGGGCTTTTCGGGTGAGCGCCCGGGATTTTACCCTGGCGGGCATCCGGTCACCACAGGCGTGCGCAATGAAAAAGGTCGAGGCGATCATCAAGCCGTTCAAGCTCGACGAGGTCAAGGACGCCCTCGCCGAGGTCGGGATCCAGGGCATGACGGTGACCGAGGTAAAGGGCTTCGGTCGGACCGGTGGCAAGAAGGAGGTCTATCGAGGGTCGGCGTATGTCGTCGACTTCGTCCCGAAGGTGAAGGTCGACATCGTCGTGCCGGACAGCATGGTCAGCGACGTGATCGACGCCATCGAGAAGAGCGCGAAGACGGGCCGGATCGGCGACGGCAAGATCTTCGTCGTCCCCGTCGAGGAAGCCGTGCGGATCCGCACGGGAGAGCGCGGCGAGGACGCCATCTAGGCGAGCCGCGGGTAGAGCGTCACAGGGCATTCGCGGCGGGTCGCAGGCTCCACACCCCAGGCAGGCAGCAGCGAGCCCGCGCGCCGTAGAGTCACATACAGCGAGAGCAGCGAGTCAGCGAGGTAAAGAGAAGATCATGAAGGCGAAAGATGTCGTCGCGTTTGCGAAGGAAAACGACGTAAAGTTTGTCGATCTCAAGTTCATCGATCTGCCCGGCATCTGGCAGCACACGACCGTCCCGGTGTCCCGTCTGAACGAGGACATCTTCGAGGAGGGGATCGGCTTCGACGGCTCCTCCGTGCGCGGATGGCAGCCGATCAACGCGAGCGACATGCTGATGACGCCCGATGCGTCGACGGCGAAGCTCGACCCCTTCCACGCCCAGAAGACGCTCAGCCTGATCTGCAAGATCAGCGATCCCGTGACCGGTCAGCCCTACGGCCGCGACCCCCGTTACATCGCCCAGAAGGCGGAGAACCACCTCCGCGCGAGCGGCATCGCTGACACGACCTACTTCGGGCCCGAGGCCGAGTTCTTCGTCTTCGACTCGGTTCGCTACGAGAGCTCGCAGCGCGGCGCCTTCTACGAGATCGACAGTGAGGAGGCCGTCTGGAACACCGGCAAGGCCGGCCTCGGCCACAAGATCCGGGCGAAGGAGGGCTACTTCCCCGTTCCGCCGACCGACACGCTCTCGGATCTGCGCGCGGACATGATGTCCACGCTCATCGAGACCGGCATCGGGGTCGAGGTCGGCCACCACGAGGTGGCGTCGGCCGGGCAGTGCGAGATCGGCATCAAGTTCTCGACGCTGACCACGATGGCCGACAACCTCATGTGGTTCAAGTACGTCATCAAGAACGTCGGCCGCAAGCACGGCAAGTCGGTGACGTTCATGCCGAAGCCCGTCTTCGGCGACAACGGCAGCGGCATGCACTGCCACCAGTCGCTCTGGAAGGAGGGCAAGCCGCTCTTCGCCGGCGACGGCTATGCCGGGATGTCCGACACGGGCCTCTGGTACATCGGCGGCATCCTGAAGCACGCGAAGGCGATCGCCGCGCTCACCAACCCGACGACGAACAGCTATCGCCGGCTCGTCCCGGGCTACGAGGCGCCCGTGAACCTCGCGTACTCGAGCCGCAACCGCTCGGCGTCGATCCGCATCCCGCTGCCGCCCGGCAACAGCCCGAAGGGCCGCCGCATCGAGGTCCGCTTCCCGGACGCGAGCTGCAATCCGTACCTCGCCTTCGCGGCCATGATGATGGCCGGCCTCGACGGCGTCCAGAACCGGATCGACCCGGGCGACCCGCTCGACAAGGACATCTACGCGCTCTCGCCCGAGGAGCTCAAGGAAGTGCCGCACATGCCGGGCTCGCTCGACGAGGCGCTCTCCTGCCTCGAGCGCGATCACGAGTTCCTGCTCCGCGGCGATGTCTTCACCCGCGACATCCTCAAGACCTGGATCGACTACAAGCGCGAGCGCGAGGTCGACGCGATCCGGCTCCGCCCGGTCCCGCACGAGTTCTTCCTCTACTACGACGTCTGATCCTCCCCACCCCCGAGGCAGCGCAGGGCCCGGCGCACGGGAAATTTGCGCTGTGACCCTCGCTGCCCGCTCTCTTCCTCGCTCGCTGTCGTGTTTGTCGAGCGCCGCTGACGCCGAGATGAGGCGTCGCGGCGCCTCGAAACCCAGGGCTTCTGCGCGCGGCGCTGCGGCCCTTGGGGCGCAACGTGGGCTGTCGCTCCCTCGCCTCGCGAACTTTGGGTCCCCGCTGGACCTGGCGGCGCCGCGGTACCGCTCGTCCATGCGCCGGGGTATCCTCCGACCCGTCTCTGATGTGGGTCCGGGGGGAAGACACCCTCGTCCCCGGGACACCTCGGTGCAGCAGTGAACCCCGGCGATCTCATCCAGTCTCGCTACCGGCTCGTGAAGATCCTGGGCCGAGGCGCCAGCGGGTCGGTGTGGGCCGCCAAGAACGAGCTCATCGACCGTGACGTGGCGCTCAAGGTGATGCGCCCCGAGGTGGCCGAGGACGCCGTCGCGCTCCAGCGCTTCTTCAACGAGGCGAAGGCGAGCGGGCGCGTGCGGAGCCCCAGCATCGTCGAGATCCTCGATCTCGGTCAGGCGGAGGACGGCTCGCCGTTCCTCGTGTTCGAGCTGCTCGTCGGCGAGGGGCTCGACGAGTGGCTGCGGCGCGAGCACACGATCGAGCCGGAGACGCTGGTCGAGATCTTCATCGGCCTCGCGCGGGCGCTCGACATGGCCCATCAGCAGGGGATCATCCACCGCGACCTGAAGCCCGCGAACCTCTACGTGCACCGCAACCACCTGGGTGAGCTCGTGGGGAAGATCCTTGATTTCGGGATCAGCAAGGTGCTGGAGAAGGAGCACAACTTCGCGCTGACCCACACGGGCTGCGTCGTCGGCTCGCCGGCCTACATGTCGCCCGAGCAGGCCGCGGGGCGCGAGGACCTGGACGGCCGCGCCGACCTCTGGTCGCTGGGCGTCGTCCTGCACGAGGCGTTGACCGGGACGCTCCCGCACGAGGCGCCGAACTACAACGCGCTCATGGTCCGCATCCTGAGCAAGGACTGCGATCCGATCGCCTCGCGCAAGCCGGGGCTCCCGCCGCGCCTCTGCCGCGTCGTCGACGCCTGCCTGCAGCGCGAGCGCGACGATCGGATCGCCTCGGCGGGCGTGCTCGCGAAGGAGCTCGAGGCCGTGCTCCGCGAGCTGCGCGCCGCGCGCTTCCGGGGACAGAAGGGGCGGCGCGCCTCGGACGTCGTGCTGGGCGACAAGCTCAGCCTCGCGCCGGAGAGCGCCGCGATGCGCGGCGGCGGCGCGGCGGGGACGCTGGGGCGGCTCGTGCAGCACGGAAGGCGGCTGCCGCCGGCCATGCTCGTCGCGGCGGGGTTCGGGGTCGTGGTCTGGGCGATGGTGCTCGTGCTCCTCGGCAGGTACTGGAGCCGCTGAGCGAGCGACGAGCCTCGGCGGCGCGCTCGTCCCAGCCCAGGGCTCGCCTCTACGCTCCTCGGGCGCGGCCACAAGACCACGGCGGATGGACGGCTGCTTGCGACGGTGGGCATCGGTGCCCCATGTTGTTTCTCCTGGGGCCGCCATGCGCGCTCGAAGCGGGCATTTCCCGGAAAGGACGCAACTCGATGGACAATCACCGCACCCACGAAGCGCACGCTCATGTTCACGGGCAGGGATGTGGACATCAGGCGCTGCGGCACGAGGGCCACGTCGATTACCTGCACGACGGACACCTGCATCACCCGCACGGCGATCATTTCGACGAGCACGTGCTCCCGGTCGGCAACGACAACCCCGACGCGTGCACGCCGAGCCACGCCTGCGCGGATCACGCGAAGGCGCACACGCACGGGGAAGGCTGCGGCCACGAGGCCGTGCCCCACGGCGATCATTTCGATTACCTCGTCGGCGGGCACCTCCACCGCCCGCACGGCGATCACTGCGATCATCACGGGGCGGTCCAGCTCGGATGATCGCCGCGCCGCGCCGGATGCGCGTGCGCATCCGGCGCGTGCGGCTCCGCCGGGCTGGGCGCAGGGGCGCCGCCGGTGCCGAGCATGTTGCCGAACCACGCGCGCGGTCCGAGCCTCGTGAAGCTCCAGAGCAGGAGCGCGCCGAGCGCCGCCGCGCAGGCCCATTCGACGGCGGCGTGCTCTCCGGCTGCGAGGTCGTGGAGGTCCGGGACCACGGCGCCGGGGACGAGCGCGTTCGCGACGAGGCCGACAACGACGGCGAAGGCGACGCTGAAGAGCGCGAAGGCGGCGGCGGCGCGCGCGCCGAGCGACCGCTTCAGCATGGCGAGCAACGCGACGCTGGTCGCGGGCCCTACCAGGAGGAATGCGAGCGCCGCGCCGACCGAGAACCCCTTGTGGATCATCACGGCGGCGAGCGGCGTCGCGCCTTGCGCGCACATGTAGACCGGCACCGCGATGAGGGCGCTCACCACGATGTCGGCCGGCGCTCCGAGCGCGCGCGCCGCGTCCGGCTCGATCGTCGCCTCGAGGACGGCGGCGAGCACGAGGCCGCCGAGGTACCACGCGGCCACGCGATCGAGCGCAGGACCGACGGCCTCGACGGCGGCCGCACGGAGTCGCGCGCCCGGCGACGCGGCAACGCCCGAGGCGGGGGGCGCGCTGCGGCGCAGCGCCGCGCCGGGCGACCCGGCTACCCTGGCGACGAGGAGCGCGACCAGCACGGCGAGGAGCGCGCTGCCGGCGACGCGCACCGCGGTGAGCGGCAGGCCGAGCAGCCGCAGCGAGAGCAGCGCGGCGCCGCCGTGCGGCTGTCCGACCGCGAGACGCGGGAAGAACGCGTGCATGAGCCCCGCCGCAGCGAGCCCCGCGAGCATGGCGGGCGCCGTCTCGACGAACAGCGGGACCAGCGACTCGGCCATCGACAGCTCGGACGCGTGGGCATGCGTGAAGAAGCTCTCCGGGCTGGGGAGCGCGAGCGCGACGCACAGGCCCGAGACGAAGGCGACGGCGCTCGCGGTCCGCGCCGTCCGGCTCCGGGGCGGCGCCTCGTGCGTGTGGACGACGAGCCGCAGGAGGACGCCGAGGCCGAACGCGACGAACACCTCGAACGATTCGTGGGGGAGGCTCTCCATGAGGCGCTGGCCGAGGAGGGCGCCGAGCAGCGTGAGCAGCCCGAGGAGACCGAGGCGCAGGGCGAGCTGCCGCCAGCCCCAGGCGGGCAGGAAGCGCGCCGCGAGGGACAGGCCCTCGGGGAGCCGGTGCACGAGGACGGCGCTCGCGAAGAGCACCCCGTCCGCGCCGCCGTCGGCCGCGGACGCGGCCAGCGCGAGCGCGGCGCCGTCGAGCAGCCCGTGCACGGCGAGCGCCGAGAACGCGATCTCCCGCCCCAGGACCTCGCCGGTGTCGCGCCGCCGGTGCTCCGTGAGCGAGAGCGCCATGTACCCGAGCGCCGTCCAGAGGACCGCCTGCGCCCCGATCTCCTCGACCGCGTGCGGGAGATGGCGCGCGAGGACCAGGGCGGGGACGAGCCCGAGCGTCAGCCCGTCGAGCGCTGACGTCGGCAGCGCCCGGCGTCGGCCGAGCGCCACGAGGAGCGGCCCCGTGGCGAGGCCGGCGATCGACAAGGCGACGACGAGCGCGAGCATGGGCCGGTGGGCTATGCCCGAGCCCCGGACCCTAATCAACATCAAATTGATGTTGCAATCGAGGTGCGAACAGCCGTCGCATCCCCGCGGGGCGACGCGTCTTCGCGCGGCTCAGAGGGACCCGCGGCGCAGGCGGCTCGCGGCTCAGGCTGCCCAGCGGTTCAGGGCTGCCGCGCTGCGCCGGTGGCCCCGTGGCTCAGGGCTGAACGCACCGGTCGCAGCGACCCTTGATCTGGATCTGGAGGCCCTTGCGGCGCAGCGCGCGGGGAGCGCCGCGCGCCGCCTTGATCTCGATGCTCTCGTCGGGGAGGCAGAGCACATCTCCGCACGTGTCGCACATGAAGTGCGGGTGCTCGTTCGTCGCGTGGTCGCCGGTGCCCTCGCGCAGCTCGAACCGCCAGAGGTGGTCGCCCATGTCGGTGCGGCGCACGAGCCCCGCGTTCGTGAGATCGATCAGGTTCCGGTAGATGGTGGCGCGATCCCACCCCTTGGGGGCGAGCTCGGCCGCGAGCTCGGCGTGGCTGACGGGCGTCCGCGTGCGGCCGAGGCTGTGCAGCACGGCGATGCGCGGCGAGGTGGCTCGCAGGCCGGTCGCCCGGATCTGCTCGCGGAGCTGCTCCGCGGACTGACCTGCTTTCGAACGCGCCATGCGAGACATCTACCGTCGCCAGGACAGTACTGCAATCAGGATGCACGGAGCTCGCCGGCCGCGCGCCCCGGGACGGCCGCGGGGGGTAAGTGAGATCGCTCGACCGCCGCCGCCTCGCCGCGCCGCCCGTCGCGCGGCGAGGCCGCCGCCGAGCGCCCTCCGGGCCGGTAGGAGCTCGCCGCTCTCCCGCCCGGACCACGGGCACGCGTGCGCCGCGCGGCCCGGAGCGCGCCGGCGCAGCGAGCGCGGCCGTCGGATTACGCTGAGTAATGGGGCAGATGGCGAGTTGGATAACCTCGCGCGCCTCGATTCGACCATGGCTCAAACTGCACAGGCCAGGCGGATGAGCCTCGATACGGCGTTCCTCAGCTCAGAGGGCTTCTCGAAACCTGGATGAGCCCCTCGAGCCTGCTTCTGAATGCGCAGAGGACATGGAAAACAGGCGGAACGGCCAGCGTCCTGGTCGTTATCTGGCCTCGAGTCGAGGGCCGCTCGGCCAGCGTTGATCTCGCCGTGTGCTCCATAATGGAGCGATCGCTCCATGTTGGAGCAGCCGGCGTGTCGGCTCCGCGCACGCCGTTGCGCCGCGTCATCGCGGCGCGCGCCCCGAGGCACCAGCCGGCGTTCGACGAGATGACGCAAGACGACCAAGACGTGGAATCTCGCCTTGTCGCCTTGAGTGGAATCAGCCCTTTTGGAATTGAATTGATTGTCAACGTGGATATATATTCCCGCTTCCTTTGCGGGGCCTGTGAACAAGGAGAATGTCCATGCGAGCTCGGACGTGTGCGGAGGTACTTGCCTTAGTCTTGATCGCTGCCTTGAGTGCCGCCGCGTGCAACGGCGACCCCTCGACCCCGGCGGAGGAGGAAGAACCGGTCGTCGCCGACGTCGAGCCCGAGCAGGTGGAGGCGGCCCCGGCTCCCCTGCGGCGCAGCTGCGCGACCGTCGAGCTGAGCGAGGTTGAACGGGACGCCGTCGACCAGTTCGTTCGCAGCAAGGCGGCGGTCGGGTTCACCGTGCAGACGGACGTCGAGATCCCCGTGCACGTCCACGTCATCAACAAGGGAACGAGCACCTCGAACGGCAACGTGCCCCAGGCCAGGATCGAGGAGCAGATCGACGTGCTCAACGAGGCTTACGCGAGCACCCGCTTCCGCTTCGTCCTGGCCTCGGTGGACCGGACGACGAACGCGACCTGGTACACCATGAAGCTCGGCTCCGCGGCCGAGCGGCAAGCCAAGTCGGCGCTTCGCATGGGTGGTCCCGACCACCTCAACCTCTACACGGCCAACCCGGGCGGCGGTCTACTCGGCTGGGCGACGTTCCCCTCGAGCTACACGGCCAACCCGAGCGACGACGGCGTCGTCCTGCTCCACTCCTCGTTGCCCGGCGGCGCCGCGGCGCCGTACAACGAGGGAGATACGGGGACGCATGAGGTCGGTCACTGGCTCGGCCTCTACCACACCTTCCAGGGCGGCTGCAGCAAGACCAATGACGGGGTCGACGACACGTCGGCTGAGCGCAGCGCCGCGTACGGTTGCCCGATGAACCGGGACACCTGCAGGGGCGGTGGGTTCGACCCGATCCGGAACTTCATGAATTATACCGACGACGCCTGCATGGATTCGTTTACTTCGGGGCAGGTCGATCGCATGTCGGCGTTCTGGGATACATATCGTTGATCGGTAGATGATGTGGGGGCGCAGCCGGCGAGCGGCGGGCAACTCCGCCGCTCGCCGGCCGGCGAGGCGTGTCCGTCAGACGACGATCACGTCGACTTGACCTGCGCCCGGCGCTCGAAGCTCGGGCTCTCGGCGAGGATGCGAGGCGCGGGCTCGGCCTGCGGCGGGGCCGCGCTCGAGTCCCGGTCGCCCTGCGCGAGGCGCTGCTGACGACGGGTGCCGGCCTGGACGCCGAAGTACACGCCGAGGAACGTCACGAGGCCCCAGCCGAGCAGGGCGACGGCGACGAGGCCGGTCTGGCGAGAGGCGTCGCTCCCGAGCTGGCTCATCTCCTCCATCGGCGCCGACAGCTTGCTCACCTCCTGCATCGGCTCGCGCAGCGTCGCGACCTGCTCCATCGGCTGCTTCAGCCCGGCGACGTCGCGCATCGGAGCGTTCAGCGCCGCGACGTCGCGCATCGGAGCGTTCAGCGCCGCGACGTCCTCGAGCGGGCCGCGGATGCCCGCGAGGCTCTCGTTCATTGCGGCGATCGTGGCCTTCATCTCGCTCAGCCGGTCCATCGACTGCTCGAGGCTCGCGGTCTCGCGCAGGCTCCGCTGCATCGCGTCCATCGACCCCTTGAGCTCGGCCAGCCGCTCCATCGCCGCCTGCATCTCGGCGACCTTCTCCATCGGCTGGCGCAGGTCGGCCAGCCGATCGAGGCTCTCCTGCGACTCGCGCAGCGCCTGATTCGAATCCTCGATCGTCGACCGCGTGCGCCTCATCTCCTCGGTGGTCGCCTGGATGGAGCGCGTGTTCGTGTCGACCATCGTCGCCATGCCGCAGCCCGTCGACGCGAGAACGAGCAGCGTTACCGGCGCAATCTGGCGGATCCTTTCCCAATGCATATGCGATCGTTGGTTCCTCGGAGGCATTGCGTCAACGTGCATTTGACGCGGTGCGCTGAAATATGACATAGCCGTGTCCGGGGGGTGAGGCGCTGTGGGATGCTGCGCGTGTCACGCCCGCGCTGCGCGGCGCGTCCTCGCACGGCGCTGCGAAATGCCGGTGTCGATCCGGCGGACGTTGGCGCGCCGATCGCTGGAAGGGCGAAGCCGAGTGCGCAGCGAGGAGGAGCGCGGCGCCCCCAGCGCCGCTGTCCGGAGCTTCAACGCAGGCGAGGGGCATCTCATGCCGGCCCGGCGGCGCGTCAGGGAGCGCCCCGCGGCGGCCGCGCGCGGGCGAGGGCGCTCACCGCGCCGATCGGCCAGGACGGGGCGCGCCGGCGCGGAGGACGAGCGCGGCGAGGGCCGCGAGCGCGGCGGCGGCGAGCCAGGCAGGCGGGCCGAAGGCCCGGGTCCCCACGGCGAGGGCGCCGTCGACCCACGTGACGTCGAGCAGGGAGCCGCGCAGGCCCGCGCCCGCGAGCGCGATGAAGCTCGCGTGGGCGGCGATGGGCGCGAACGCGCCGCGGCCGCGCAGGAAGAGCGCCGCAGCGAGCGCGCCGAGCGCGGACGTGAGGGCGAAGCTCGACGCTGTCGCGCCCGGGGCGAGCCCGAGGGCGGCGCCGTGCGCGAGGACGGAGAAGGCGAACGCGTGGCGGCTCGAGACGCCGGCGCGCGCCGCGGCGGCGAACGGAATGCCCGTGAGCAGGAGCTCGTCGCGGACGGCGAGGGCGATGGCGCGCGCCACGGCGAAGCCGAAGCTCACCGAGGGCTCCCCGGCGTCGACGGTCGCCCAGCCGAGGACGACGGAGACGCCGAGCGTCAGCAGCACGGCGAGCGCGCTCAGCGCCGCGCCGAGCCCGACGCGGCGGGCGATGCGCGCGCGGTGGCCCGGGCCCTCCGGCTCCAGCGGGTCGGTCCACGGAACGCCCGCCCGCGACGCGACAAGGTCGGCGACGACGGCGCCGGCGAGCGCCGCCGCGAGCGGGCTCGACGACAGGAGCACGGCGACGATCTGCAGGGCCGCGGCGAGGCCGACGAGCCAGGCCGCGCCGAGCGCGAGCTCGAGCAGGCGGCGCTGCGGCCCCGGGCGATCAGGCCGGGGAGCGCCTCCTTCCGCGGCGTTCAGTGGAGCGTGTGCCACTGGCCGTTGTGCTCCACCTTCGGGACGTCCGTGTCGCCGTCCGCCTCGCTGCGATGACGGGCGCCCAGGGTGGCCACGAGCTGGGCCGTGGACGGGCGCGTGGTCCGCTGGCGCATCTCCGCCGCCTCGCGCGCGGCGCGGAGCCGCCGGCGCGGCGCGGGAGGCGGCGGCGACCTCCGGGCGCGGAACCGGCGCACGGCCAGCCTGCCCGCCACGAGCAGCCCGATCGCCAGCAGCGAGCCCGCCAGCACCGGGACGAAGCCGTAGCGGCGCGCGACGTCGGCGCGCCACGCGAGCTCGATCTCGCGGCCGGTGGAGGCATACGCGGCCTCGAGCGCGCCCGCGAGCGGGGAGCCGGCGCGCACCTGATCGAGGGCGTGCGCGAAGAGCGGGCGGCGCTCGCCGTCGACGAGGAAGCGGACGACGTCGGCCGACTGCGCGCGCGCCAGGGATCCGGCCGTGTCGCCGGCGCCCGTCAGGTTCGTCTCGAGCGCGTCGAGCGGGAGGAGGCCGCCCCTCAGCGCGGCGACGGAGAGCCTCTGCGCGCGGCGAGCGACGCCGTCGCCGGCCGCGTGAGCGGCGAACCCCTCGTGGAACCAGCGCGGCACCAGGGCGCCGCCCGTGGCCTCGTCGAGGGCGAGGTGCGCGAGCGCGTGACGGAAGGCGCTCTCGAGATCGGGCGCCTCGACGCCGAGCCGCGGAGCGTCGCTCAGGACGGCGAGCCGGAGCGCGCCGAAGGAGACAGCGGTCGCGGGGCCCGCGATGCCTCCGGGGATGAGGCCGTCGAGCTCGGCAAGGGAGGCCGCGATCCGGACCTTCACCGGAGCGACAAGCGCCTCGCGGCCGAGCAGGGCGCCGAGCTCGGCGCGGACGGCGTCGGCACGGGCGATCAAGGGGCGGACGCGATCGCGGGTCGACGGGTGGTAGGCAAACTCGATCCAGTCGAGATCCTGGGTGTGGTACTCCGGCGGGGGCGGCGGGACGGGAGCAGCGGCACCGCCGTCGCCCGTCGCGGCGGGCGCGTCGTAGACGCGGGGCGCGGCGCCGGCGACACGCCTGGGCGCGGCGACGAGCGCGAGACACAGGAGCGCGGCGAGCCGCAGCCCCAACGCCGCCGAGCTGCGCCGGCAGGAGCGCGTCATGGAGCGATCCGAGCCCGGAGACGCACGGTCTCGCCGTCGCCCTCGCCCGTCTGGGAGAGCACGAGCACCACGATCCCGGTCGCGACGACGCCCGCGAGCGGACCCCAGAACCAGGGAGAGCTCCACATCGAGCGTCGCTCCGGCGAGCCCTGGTCGCCCGCCGGCGCCGTCAGGTCGACGCCCGCGCGGGGGCCCACCGGGCCGCGTCGCGACGGTGCGTGGGCGGGCGCGAGCGGCGCCGCGGCGCGACCGGTCGCGCCTGCCCGGCGCTCCTCCCCGGCGAGCAGCGCGCGGACGGCCGCGCCCGCACCCGGCCAGTCGAACGCCGCTCCGGCGGGGGCGGCCGCGCCTTCCGCGGTGCGCTGGACCGTCGCGCCGAGCTCGAGCGGCGCGTAGCTCGCGCCCGCGACCCGGAGCACGCGGGCCACGGGGTGGCCGTGCGCCGTCGTCACCGCCACGACGAGCGCCGCGCCCGCGCTCGCGCCGAGCGACGCGAGCAGGCCGCGCGCGACCGGCTCGGACTCGGCACGCCCGGCGGAGCGGCGCACCTCCGCGAGCTCCCTCACGGAGGCCGGCGCGTCGGGCCGCGGCGGATCGCCGGCGAGCACCTGCGCGGTCGCCTCGTCGATCGGCGGGCGTAGCGCGGGATCGTGGTAGAGCGCGCGCGCGAGCGCTCGAGCGGCCTCGGAGCTCGCGTCGTCCACCGCCACCACGACGGCGCCGCGCAGGGTCGACCGGGGCGCGGCGGCGCCCGGCGGAGCGTCCGCCGCCGCCGCGCCGCGCTCGAGCGGATCGCGCGGAGCCTGCGCCGCGGCGGCGTTGCCGGGAGGCGGCTCCGTGGCCTGCGCCGGCGCGGCCGCCAGGCCGAGCGCCAGCGCGACGAGGCCCGGGGCAGCCGGCGGACAGCGGGACATGCGTTTACGGTACGAAGGCCGCGGGCGAGCGTCAAACGGCGCGCGGCGCGGCGTCACGTCACAGCCAGCCGTGCTCGCGGTACCAGGCGACCGCCCGGCGCGTCCCCTCGGCCCAGCCCACCTGGGGCTCCCATCCGAGCTCCCTGCGGGCGTCGCCCGAGTCGCAGACCCAGTGCGACGCGGCGAGCTCGTTCAGCTTGTCGCGCGTCAGCATCACGGGCTTGCCGGTGAGGCGGCCGATCCCCTCGCTCGCGAGCGCGGCGCCGCGCACGAGCGAGAACGGCATGCCGACGCGGACGAGCGCCCGCGCGCCGAGCGCCGCCTCGACGTGCGCCAGCATGTCGCGCCACACGTACACGCGGCCGTCGTCGATGAAGTAAGCCCGGCCGCTCGGCACGTCGGCCTCGAGCGCCCGGATGCACGCGGCGGCCGCGTCCGAGGCGTAGATGACGCTGAGCGTGTTCCTGCCGTCGCCGAGCATCGGGAGGAAGCGGCGCGCGACGCTCTGGAAGAACGCGAACGACTCCTGGTCGCGCGGGCCGTAGATCATCGGCGGGCGCACGACGACCACGGGCAGCGCGTCCTTCTCGGCGAGGACCAGCCGCTCGGCCTCGAGCTTCGAGCGCCCGTAGCGCGTCACCGGGGCCGGGCGCGCGTCGGCGGCGACGGGGCGCCCGTCGAGGCTCGGGCCGACGGCGGCGAGGCTCGAGACGAACACGAGGCGCTTCATGGACGGCGCCGCCTTCGCCGCGTCGAGCAGGTTCCGCGTGCCGCCGACGTTGACCCGGAAGAACTCCGCCTCGTCGCGCGCCTTGACCAGCCCGGCCGAGTGCACGATCGCGTCGACGCCGGGCGCGTCGACGACCGCGCGGCGGACGCTCTCCGCGTCCTCGATGGCGCCGTACGCGAGCTCGACCCCGCGCAGCGACGACAGGAACTTCGTGTTGGACGAGCGCCGCACGAGGGCCACGACGCCGTGCCCCTTCTGCACGAGCTGCTCGGCGACGTGCGAGCCGAGGAACCCGCTCGCGCCCGTGACCAGCACCTTCATCGATCCGCTCCTTCGGCTCCGGCGCCCCGATCGATCAGAGCGCCCGCTCGTAGAGCCGGTACCTCTTGTAGAGCCGGCCGCCCATCAGCCGGATGCCCGCGTTGATGGCGGCGTTGTCCTCGAGCGTCCACCCGAGCTCGCCGCCCTTCATGCCGAGCAGGTGCGCCGCCCGGTTCATCTCGACGTAGAGGAATGCGCTGAGCCCGGCGTAGCGCCGCACGTGGCGCCACTTCTTGCGGATGCCGAGCACGACGAGGCGCCCGCTCTTCGGCCCGCGCACGCGCAGCCGCCACAGCAGCTTGAAGATCCCACCCGGCAGGAGCTCGCCGTGGAAGTCCCGGATCAGCTCGTTCAGGTCGGGCAGCCCGAGCGACACGGCGGCCGGCTCGCCGTCGATGAACGTGATCTTCGTGAGCTCGGGCATCAGGATGAGCCGCACGTCCTTCGCCCACTTGACCAGCTCCTTCTCGGTCATCGGCACGAAGCCCCAGTTGTCGCTCCAGGCGTCGTTGAAGACGTCCAGGACGATCCGGATGTCGTGGAGCAGGTCCTTCGGGTCGCCGCAGCGCGTGTGCACCTCCGGCATCGCCAGCACCTCGGCGTGGGCCCTCTGCGCGCGGGGCGGGACATCGCCGACCTCGTAGCGCCACCCGTAGAGGTCCTTCACCTTCTCGAGCCCCGCCTGCTCGATGAGCCGGCCCTGGTGCGGCCGGTGGTGGGCCATCATCAGCACCGGCGGGTGGTCGAACCCCTCGACGAGGCAGCCGGCTTCCTCGTTGATCGAGAGCGAGTACGGGCCCCGCATGCGCTTCATCCCGCGCGCGCGCAGCCAGCCCGCCGCCTCGGCGAGCAGCGCCTGCCCCGTCTCCGCGTCGTCGATCGTATCGAAGAAGCCGAACGCGCCCGTCTCGTCGCGGTGGATCCGGAGGTGCTCGTGATCGACCTGCGCGGTGATCCGGCCGGCCGGCCGGCCGTCCTTGTACGCCACCCACGCCGTCCCCTCGGCGTGCTCGAAGAAGGGGTTCTTCTTCTTGTCGAGCCGATCGGCGATGTCCAAGTCGAGCGGGCGGATATAGTTGGGCTCACCCTCGTAGACGGTGTCGACCACGTTCAGGAAGTCCTTGAGGACCTTCTTGTCGCCCTTCCGGAGCTCGCGGATCTCGATGGCCATACGGCGCAAGCCCGTACCTTCCGGGACGCGGCGCCGCAAGGGGCTCGCGCGGGCTCTGGCCGGCGCTGATCGCTGCGCGCCGCGCGCGCGGAGCCGGTAAGCTCTCCCGGAGGGCGGCTGTCCGGCCCCCCGGCAACTCAGGTGGACGCTGCATGATGACCCCGAAGGAGTTCCAGAGGCAGTTCAAGCGGCTGCTGATGAGCCGCGTCGAGGGCATGGACTGGGAGGACAAGCTGGCCCGGGTCCGTCAGTACCTGCGGCAGCTCGAGGCGCGCCAGAGCCCGGAGGAGGAGTCGGCCGAGCTCTCGCCGTCGCTGGAGCTCATCCCGTTCGAGCCCGGCAAGCGGCCTGTCGACGAGGCGCTTTATCCCGGGCACGGGTGCAGCGAGCGCGCCGGCTGCATCAACACCGCGGGCGACCCGTCGGAGCTCGGCGACGAGGTGTGGCTGCTCTACCGGCTGCGCGACATTTACGCGTTCGTCGCCCCCTTCGAGCGGCCGTTCGAGGTGACCCTGTCGGCGTGGTTCCTCCCGGCGACCCCCGGCGAAGGCGAGCCGTGCCCCGTGCCCGGCATCATGGATCTGCCGCTCAGCCCGCAGATCGTCTCGACGTCGTCCTACCCCGTCCCGATGCTCGAGCCCGCCCCGTGGAACTCGTTCCATCAGACCGTCTACGTCGCCACCATCGTGCCGGCGCGGCAGCTCATGCCGCACCCCCCCGGCGAGGAGACCGGCGGCGGCTATCACTGGGTCGACCTGCCCGAGTCGTTCCGGCGGCGCATCCCCGACGGCGCCGATCCGTTCACGCTCGCGAGCCTGTTCCGGCAGCAGCTCCGCGTCGAGATCCGGCTCAGCGAGGCGGGCAGGACGGTCTCCTCCGAGACGACGGACGTCGAGATCTTCGACACCGGCCGCTTCGGCTCGCTCTACACGCGCCTGCTCGACCGGCTCGTCAAGGCGGACACGGAGATCCAGCAGCAGGCGCTCGGGATCGACGAGCTGCACGTCGGCTACCACCCGTGGTTCCCCGTGCTGACCATCGGCATGGACAAGGCCCTCCTGTACCTCCGGGCCATCCATCAGGACCTCGAGCAGCACCGGCGCAACCTCCCCGATCCCCGCTGGCTGCTCCGGGTCGGGCTCTACCTCGAGCTCCTCACGTGCATCGGCATCTTCGAGGCGGTGAAGGACCAGTACCCGGACATGCTCTCGCCGGGGGAGCGCGATGCCTTCGAGAACGGCGCGGCGTTCGCGCCCATCCGCGCGGCGATCGACGTCGCGGCGTGGAAGGAGGTCTGGGACATGCGGCACATCGCGCCGCGCGCCGCCGGCTTCTTCGCGGCCGGGCCGGTGAGCCTGACGAACCTGATGCGCAAGCAGAAGGCCACGCTCACCTTCCTGCACGCCCACCACGCGGACCTGCAGAAGGCGATCGAGCTCGCGGGCCCCAACCTGTGGAACGCGCAGGAGACCTGGCACCGCGTGTTCCGCGACGCGGAGCGGGCGGTGCTCAAGAACAGCGTGCTCGCGTTCCCGGAGCTCGCGCACCTCGACCCGCGGTGGCGCGACTTCGCGCTCTGGCACCAGCGCGGCGACGTGCGGCTGTTCGGGCTCAGCCTCATGCCCGAGGCGCTGACCGCGCTCTTCGGCGATCAGGACGGCATCTTCCCCGCGGCGTGCCGGCAGTACCGGAAGTCGATGAACGACGTGGCCCGCTGGGCCGCCGAGCGGAACCTCATGGATTACACGGGCGACGAGTGCATCCCGCGGAACGCGAGCCTGCTCGAGGCGTACATGGAGAAGAACCCGTCGCTGCTCGCCGCGCTGCAGCGGCGCGACGGTCACGGGGCCGCGTCGTCGATCGATGTCGACGAGCCGAGCAAGGCCGAGCGCGGGGTGAGCGCCGAGGACATCATGACGCTGCTCCGGAGGGCGCCGGTCTTCAAGCCGCTGCTCGATCGCGAGCTCCGCAAGCTCGCCACGAAGGTGCGCCGGGTGGAGTACGGCCCGCTCGACCGGGTCGTGCTGCAGGGGCAGCGGGACTCGTCGATGTTCGTCGTCGCGTCCGGCGTGGTCGAGGTCCTGGTGCGGCACACCGACGGGCAGGACTCGACGGTCGCCGCGCTCGAGAAGGGCGCCGTCTTCGGCGAGTTCGCGCTGCTCACGGGCGAGGAGCGCACCGCGACGGTGCGCGCCGTCGACGAGGTGGTGCTCTACCAGATCACGAAGGAGGCGCTGCAGCCGATCATCGAGGCGCGCCCGCAGCTCGTGATCGAGCTCAGCTTGCTCATGGCCTCGCGCCAGGCCCACCTGCGCGACGCGGCCGAGCGCTACAACGAGGCCGAGGAGAAGGTGCGGAGCCTCGCCGGGCGCATCCGGCGGTTCGTCCTCGGCTGAGCGCGGAGCCCTTCGCGCCCGGGCCGGGGGCGCTCAGCCCTTCAGGAGCCACGCGAGGGCGTCGGCCTCCGCGGTGAAGAACGAGTACTCGGGCAGCCCCATGGCGGCCGACAGGCGGGAGATCTGCATCTTCGAGAGCGCGCTGTTCACGAGGTTCGCCGCCTTGCGCATGCCGTGCTCGACCGCGTAGGCCATGGTCTGCTCGACGTACGGGCTCACGTCGGGCTTCTGCGGCGGGAAGTCCGCGATGTCGGCGAGCACGTACCAGGGCTTGCCGAGGTGGAGCAGCGTCGAGGCCTTCTGGCGGAAGTCGTCGAGGTACGCCTTGCCCTCGTCGACATCCCAGAACCCCCAGACCTTCACGTAGAGGACCCCCGTCACCGTGTCGGCCCGGACGTGGAACCGCCGCTGCGCGGCGCGCTCGCGCCGCGACGCAGGATCGGACTTCCTCGACGGCTCACCCGTCGAGACGCTCGTCCGGCTCGGCGCCTCCGACGGTCGGGACCGGGGCTCCGGGAACCTCGACACGGGCGGCGGCGAGGGCGGGGGGCGGCGCGACGGCGGCGTCGTGGACGGCTCGGGCGCGGTGACGGTCGGCACGTCGGCGAAGCGCCCCGACTTGCCGGGCCGCGAGGGCTGCGTCGGGTCGGTGGGGCTCGGGTTCACGCTCGGGCTCGGAGCGGGCGGCGGCGCGTCCGGCAGGAGCACGACGCGCGACGCCCGCGGGAGCGGCACGTCGAGCGCGACGGCGAGCGCGCTCACCGCGGTGGACGCGCGATCGAAGCGGTCCTCGGGCCTGAGCGCCGTCATCTTGAAGAACCAGCCGTCGAACGCGCTCGGCAGCGCGGCGGAGCGGCGGCGCGCTGCGCGAGCGCTGGGCGCCTCCATCGCCCCGCGCAGGAGCTCGGCCGCGAGCAGGTACGGGGACGGGGTCGCCTCGGCCTCCTGGGCCCAGTACGACTCGCCGACGAGGAGCGCGTACGCGACGTGCCCGAGCGCGTAGATATCGGCGCGCGGACCGACGTTGCGCTCGGCCCGGAGCTGCTCGGGCGCCATGTACACGGGCGTGCCGAGCATCTGCCGGGTCAGCGTGGAGGCATGGTGCTGCTCGATGACCTTGGCGATCCCGAAGTCGAGGATCTTCACGCACGGCGAGCCGTCGTCGCGGACCGTGACGAACAGGTTGTCCGGCTTGAGATCGCGATGGACGATGTTCGCCGCGTGCGTCTTGTCGAGCGCGAGCGCGGCCTGGAACAGGTAGATGGCGACGTCCTCGGCGGGGAGGGAGCCGCGCTTCTTGAGGAGGCCGCCGAGCTCCTCGCCGCGGAGCAGCTCCATGACGATGAACGGCGTGCCGGTCTCGTCGTCGATGCCGGCGTCCGAGGTCCTGACGATGTGGTCGCTCTCGATGATGCCGGTGATGCGGGCCTCGAGGGCGAAGCGGGCGCGCAGCTCCTCGCTGTCGAGGAGGCTGGGCAGCATCACCTTGAGCGCGCGGCGCGCCGCGGTGACGTCGTCCATCACCTCGTAGACGGCGCCCATGCCGCCCGCCTTGATGACGCGCAGCACCTGGTAGCGGTCGCGGAACCGGGTATTCGACTGCAACAGACCGGGCGAGGAGCTCATCCTGCGGCCCTCGATTCAGACATGGTCTGGAAGACGCTATCAGCGCCGCTTCCCGCGTCGCAAGGCGCACGGGTAGGGGAACGTGCTCACCGCTGGATCGCGCCGCCGGCGGCCTCGCCTTCGACCCGAGCGGCGAGGTCGAGGAGCGGCCCCAGCGCGCTCCAGAGCGCGCGGACGTCCTGGAAGCGCTCCTCCGGGACGACGGCGAGCGCCCGGGCCACCCAGGCGTCGATCTCGGGCGGCAGGTCGGGCCGGAGGGCGTACAGGCTCGGCCGGGGGCCGCGCGCGGCGGCGAGCAGGATGTCGACCCGGCTCGCCCCGGAGAACGGCACGCGGCCCGCGAGCACGCGGAAGAGCACCGCGCCGAGGGAGTAGATGTCGATCCGGTGGTCGATCTCCTGGGGCCGGCCCTTCCAGACCTCGGGCGCGATGTAGCTGGGCGAACCGGGGATCGCCCCCTCGCGGGTGAGGGGGTCGGCCTGCATGACCTTGACAAGCCCGAAATCAAGCAAGCGTACGCCTCCCCGGGCCGCTGCGCCGGGATCGGCCGGCGACCCGCCGCCGGCGCCGTGGTCCGCAGGACGGATCGGGTCGCCAGCAGGAGAGAGAGCGTGGTTGATGTGATTTGGGTTACTTTTTTGGCGAGACGAGGAGGGCGGACCGCTTGCGTCGCTGTCCAGGACGAAGATGTTCGCGGGCTTCAGATCGCGGTGGACGATGCCGCGGGCGTGCGCGGCGTCGAGCGTGTCGATGATCGGGCAGAACAGCTCCTGGAGCCGGGCGAGCGGGAGCCGCTGGTCCTGCGCCTCGAGCCGGCGCAGGGTCGTCTCGAGGTCGCTGCCCCTCAGGAACTCCATCACGATGAAGAGCGTGCCGTCGGGTGCCTCGCAGAAGGCGAAGACCTGTGTCGCGCTGGTGCCGGACAGCGTGCCCATGGCGCTGGCCTCGCGCCGCATGCGGGCTTTCAGGGCGGGATCGCTGGAGAACTCGGGCCTGAGGTACTTGACCGCGACGTGCGTGCCGGTCTGCTGGTCCAGGGCGCGGTAGACGACGCCATGGCCTCCCTGGCCGACCACCTCGATCAGCTTGTATCGGCCGTCGATCACGTCGTCGATGTCGTGGTCCATCGGCAGTCCTCGCTGTTCCGAGCGCGCTGCGCCAGCATGCCCGCGGAACGAGCTCAGGTTGTAGCCGCTCCGGCGCCCTCGCGGTAGGGACGGTTGGGCGCCGGCCTCGGCTGGCGGCCGGGCGCGGGGAGGGTGGGCGCGCGGGGAGGGGAGGGCAAGGCTGCTGGGGAGGGCGAGCCTGCTGGGGATGCTGGGGAGCTGGGGAGGGCGAGCGCGCTGGGGAGAGCTGGGGAGGGCGAGCCTGATGGGCAGGGCGAGCGCGCGGGTGGTGGCCTGATTTGCCCCGGAGTGATTCACATGAAGGCGAGAAGGTGGGAAGATCATTGATCTCTTCTTCCCGCCTTCATGTTCAAACCCGGCCACCACCGGCGCGCGGGAGGAGGGGCAATGCGACAGGGGCATCGCGCGCGGGCTCAGGCGTCTTCACCAGGAGTGACGGAACTCATCTGATGGTCGCTGCAAGTCGTTACGTCGAATTCACGGATTTGGCTGTGTTTGCCTGATGATGACCTGTTCGCTGTCGGCGCCCTGAGGGCGGGTCTCGCGCGGGGATGGAGAGGAGATAAAGAACGCCGACGGTCGCCGGCGTCCTTTGGCTTCAAGAAAGAGAGGCCTGGTGGTGGCGCTCCTTGGTCATGGTGGACATGCCCATTCTCATGGGCATCCCGCCGCACATCATCATCATCATGGGCATCCCGGCGGACATCATCCTGGTCATGGCCTCGCTGCGCTCCTTGAGCATGTCCACGGACATGCCCTCGGCCGGCATCAACTTGCAGGTCATGCCGTCCTTCGTCATCTCACAGGACATCTTGCGTTCATCCACTGCGCGCGCCGGGTGAGTGAAGGCGCCCTCCCCGAGGACAATCGCGTTCTCCGAGGCCGTGAGCGCCGCCGACGACCCGCATGAACCGCCTGCACCTGCCGCGGTGCGCGCGTGCGAGCGACGGGACTCGCTTGAGCCTGCCGCAAGCGCTCCGACCGGTCCACCCGCCGCGAAGCCGCCGGAACCGGGAGAGGCTTGCCCATCGCTCGGTGGAGAGAGCGCGCGAAGGTGCCCTCCGACGCGAGCCAGCAGGACTTCTGAGAGTCTTGCTTCACGCTTGACCGGCGTGGGACTTTGGGGCTTCATGTGTCACCATGCGCCGCGCTCCGCCTTCTCTTCCCCTCGTTCGCGTCATCCGCGTGCTGGCCCTGGGTGCCCTCCTGGGCACTGCTTCGTGCGCTCAGGTCCTGGGCCTCAATGAGTTCGAGGACTGCGACGAAGATTCGTGCTCAGGAGTGCTCTGGGCGAAGAACTTCGGGAGCCATGAGTTGGTCTTTCCAGAGAGCGCTCGGCTCGACTCGAAGGGAAACATCCTCCTCTCAGGAGTCTTTCAAGGTACCACTGGTTTCGGGGGTCCGCCGTTGATATCGTCTGACTTCGCTTTCTTTCTCGCCAAGCTGAAGCCGGACGGTAGCCATGCCTTCAGCCGGTGGCTGCGGGTGAACGCCTTGGATGGTGCGTTGGGATCGCGTCTTTCGGTGCTGCCTGACGACAGCGTCGTCTTGTCGGGCCTGTACGAGGACGCGATCGAGTTTGGTGCTGGCAATTCCATCACGGCGCCCACTCTCGAAGAGGATGGTTGCTTCGTGGCCAGGTTCTCGTCCGACAACAAGTTGAGCTGGGGGCGCAACTTGTTCACGGGCACGGGTCGCCTCGTTGTCCTGGATTCGGCGGCTACGCCCGACGGCGACGTGGTTCTGGTCGGCTCTTTCAGCCGCGAGGTAAGCCTGGGTTCGTCGACCCTGACGACTGCATCCTCGAAGGACGCTTTTGTCGTGAAGTTGGACGGCGAGACGGGTAATCCGCTTTGGAGCTTGCGGTTGGGCGACCCTGAATACACCACGGCGACGACGAGCCTCGAGGCCAAGGCGGTGGCGGTGGACCCCGGCGGTAACATCGTCGTGGGGGGCCGGTTCACGGGATTCACCGACGCCGGCTTCGACAGGAGCATCGGCCCGAGCCCGTCGGGGGCTGGAGCTTTCGTGCTCAAGCTCTCGTCCACAGGGGAGTGGGATTGGACCGTTGGCCTCCAAGGAGAGGGGAATGCCTGGGTGACTGACATCGACGTCGATGCGCGAGGGGATATCCTCGTGGCTGGGGCTCTCGCAGGAGCGATCGCCGTCAAAACCCACGGGGCCCGAGGCACCCAGCAGACCAGCGGGCCGGCGGACTCGGATATCCTGCTCGTGAAGCTCTCGTCCGCGGGGAACCACCTGTGGTCATTGAGATTCGGCGATGATTCGTCCCAGTTAGCTGTGGAGCCCAAGTCAGGTTTTAGTGGATCGGACGTCGAGTCTATTTGGCCGTTCGGGGTTCACGTTGCCGCCGACACTGCCGGAGACATCGTGCTCGGCGCCGGGGTCGCAGGCGCCGTCGACTTCGGGGGCGGGCCGCTCGGCGGCAGACAGGACCGGGACTGGACCGTCGCGAAGCTGAGCGCTGGCGGAGCGCACCTCTGGAGCAGGCGTTTCGGTGATGCTGCGACAGGGCAAGCGGTGGTCGGCATCGACACGGATCCGGGGACGAATGCTCTCGTGGCCGTCGGGCTCAACGACGGAACGCTGGATTTTGGCGATGAGACGAAGGTCGTGGCTCCGGGCGAGTTCAGCGCCGTTGTGACGAAGTTCGACCTGGGCCGGGTTGGGAGATAGGTCTCCGAGCGGCGCGACGCTGGTCAGTTGATCTGCAGATTCGCCGCCGCCATCCCGTTCCGCCCTGGCCCCCCGGTGCCGCCGCTCGTGTTCGTGCCGCCCTCGCCGCGGAAGCCGGGCGTGCCGGTCGTGCAGCTGTTGTCCGCGAACGTGAAGACCACGCTGCCGGACCGCGCCAGGCAGGCGCTCGGGCCGCCCCCGCCGCCCGCGCCGGGGCCGCCGGCGCCGCCGTCGCCGCCCTTGCCACCGGTGCCGCCGCCGCCGGAGTCCTCGCGGGCCGAGCCACCCATGCCCCCGCTCCCTCCGAGCTGGCCCGCACCACCGTTCCCGCCTCGACCGCCGTCGCCGCCCGCGCCGGTCGTGATGACGTTGCCGGAGACGACCACCCGTCCGCCCACCGCAAAGATACCGAAGCTTCCCCCGCCTCCTCCGCCACCGTGCCCGGGGCGGCCACCGAGTCCGCCGCATCCACCGCTGCCGCCGCCTCCGCCGCGATCTTCATAGCACAAGCATCCGACCCCGCACGAGCCGCCGCCGCCGCCGCCGCCGCCGCCGCCGCCGCGGCCAATCGCCCCGTTCTGCCCGTTGGTACCCCTCGCTGGCTGGTAGATGCCCGAGGCGATGGTGCCCAGGCTCGCTCCCCCGGCGCCAGGCGTTCCTTGCAGCCCAACCGCACCCGCCACGCCGGTTCCGCCTCCCGCGCTATTGGGACCGCACTCGCGTGACGAAGCGCCTCCCGGACCACCTGCCGCGCCGCCACTCCCCAGTGAGCCCGTGGAGCCAGTGCCATTGTTGTAGCCGCCCCGGCCGCCGGCGCCGCCGAACTCGGTGCACGTGGTCTGCGCGCCTCCGTATCCATAGCTGCTGCATGCGTCGCAGCCGACCTCCCCCACATTTCCTGCCGTCGCCGTCCCCGCCGAGTGCGCCGTCCCGTTCGCCCCCGCGGCGCCGTCTCGACCGCCCTCCACGTCGATGATGTTGTACCGCACGAAGAGCTGCTCGCGCCCCCCGCCGAGCCGCACTCCATAGGTGCTCGTGCCCGGCGACGTCGCCCTCAGCGCCTCGATCCTGATCCCCTCGATGTGCGTCGGCTGCTCGATCGCCGGCGCGTGGAACACGGTGCCCGGTGCGCGCACCGTCGTCGTCACCGAGGGAGTCCTCCGGAACTTGAAATCGGGATCTTCGTGATCAAATCCACCATAAATGCTGATGCCGGACACGACCGTGACGGACTCCTCATAGAGCTCGCCGGAGAGACAGACCGCCGGCACCGCACCATCCCGCGCCACCTGGATGGCCGCGGCGATCGTCTGCACCGGGGACGTGCGCGTCCCGCTGTTGGCGTCATCTCCGATCGCCGCCGAGACGTAGACGCACTGCTCCACGAGCCCGTCGCCGCCATCGCAGTTGTCGTCGACGAAATCACCGTCGATCGGATCCTCGCCCGCCTCGCCCGCCGGGGTCGGCGTACACGCGTACTCACAGCCGCACTCGCCCGTGAGCGGGTTGCCGTCCACGTCGTGCGTGCCCGGGAGGCACCCCATCGCGCAAGGATCGGTTTCCTCGCCCCCACCGCCCCCCTCTCCGCTGCCCCCCTCCCCACCCGCGCCGCCTTCGCCCCCGCCAGCGCCGCTCGTGCCGCCCGTGACAGCCGCGCTGCTGCTCGATGATGTCGTTGTGGCGCCGCTCGCGGAAGGCGCTCCGCCCGCTCCGGAGCCGCCGCCGGTGCCGGAGACCGGCCCGATGGGACCGTCGATCGAGCTGCTCTCGGCGCAGCCGAGCGCGGAGAGCATCGCAAGCACAGAGGCCGTTCCGAGGAGGGAGCGAACGCGCATGCTTAATTCTGCACCTTCGCGCGCTTTTCGGAAAGACTTTATCGCGATGACGGTAATCCCCAACGAGCCCATGAACCGATGGTGCCGTGTCGTACATACCGATGGTGCCGTGTCGTACACACCGATGGTGCCGTGTCGTACACACCGATGGTGCCGTGTCGTACACACCGATGGTTCCGTGCCGTACACACCGATGGTTCCGTGCCGTACACACCGATAGCGCTGCGCCGGCGAGCCAGCTCACGATCCCGCGATTCGCCCCTCGCGCGTGCCACTGAGTCGGGTAGTCTGAGTCTGCGCTCCTGCCCGGGCTCCGTGCCGTCCCTGCCGTCCGCCAGCACCCCATGCGCCTTGAACCGCTCCACCGCCTCTCGCTCACCTCTCTGCTCGGGCTCGCTGCCGCCGCCGGGCTCCACGGCGCCTGCGCCCCGGACTCGGGGATCGGCTCCGTATCGTCCTCGTCGGAAGGGGCCGGCTCGGGCGGAACCGTCGATCCGGATGGAGAGTTGTTTGGCGACGCGCCCATCGATACCCGCCCCGACCCGGACGCGGCCTGCGGGCTCGTCACCGAGGAGGCGATCGCCGTCCCGCTCAATCTCTACATCATGATGGACAGATCCTCCTCCATGGCGGGAGACAAGTGGGATAGCGCCAAGGTCGGCCTGACGGCGTTCGTGAACAGCGCGAGGTTCGCCGGCGTACACGTGGCGTTGCGCTTCTTCCCGCGCGCCGCGGACGCCGTGCCGGCCTGCGATCAGAACGCCTACAAGGCGCCGCTCGTCCCGTTCGGTCCGCTGCCGGACAGCGCGGGCGCGATCGTCGAGGCCATCGAGGACGAAGAGCCGAACGGCCTGAGCACGCCCATCTATCCGGCGCTGGGGGGCGCGCTGCTCCAGGGCATCGAGGTGGCGCAGAACAACCCCGGCGAGGCCTCTGCTGTGCTGCTCGTCACCGACGGGAAGCCGCAGGGGCCCGCGGCCCGGTGCGGCAGCGCCGATCCGGAGGACCCGGCCGCCATCGCGGCGCTCGCGGCGGCGGGCGAGCGCTACCGCCCCCCGGTGCGCACCTTCGTGATCGGGCTCCCGGGCGTCGACCAGAGCATCGCCAACCAGATCGCGGCCGCCGGAGGCACCGACGCCGCGATCCTCGTCGCGGCAACCAACATCGCTGTCGAGTTCCAGAACGCGCTCGCGAAGGTGACGGGTCAGGTGCTCCCGTGCGAGTACAAGGTCCCTTCCCAGGTGGCCGGCGGGCAGATCGCGTTCAACGACGTCAACGTCCTGCTCGGGCTCGGCGGCGCGCCGCAGGAGATCCTGCCGCAGCGCCCCGGCTGCGACGGTCCAGGCTGGCGCTACGACAACCCGAGCTCGCCCACGGCGCTCGTGCTGTGCCCCGACACCTGCGACGCCGCGAGGAACGCGTCCGCTGCGAAGATCCAGATCCTGCTCGGCTGCGAGACCGTGCTCCGCTGAGCGCGCACCCCATCATCGGCTGAGCCCGCTGCACGCATCATCGAACGAGCCCGCCGCGACCAACCGCGAGAACCGCGCAGAGCAGAGCGCGAACAGGGCAGAGCGCGACGCGCACTTGTTGTGGAGATTACATCGGGAGCGACGAACGGGGGCCGGGCGTGAAAGACGCAGAGCGTCATGGACGAGGGGCGCCGCGGGTCGAGGTGGATGGGGCGCTGGGCTCGCGCGCGGGGGGTCAAGGCCCGTGGGGGAGCGCGGGGGCACGAAAGCGCCGGGATGTGGGGCGCGAGGCGCAGGGCGGGCTCCCGGCGCGGCAGGCGCGTCGTTGCAACCCTGCACTGCGCTTTGTGGACTCCCGGCCCCCAGCGCCGTAAGAGGACGGGACCATGACGATGGAGTCCCCCCCCGCCGCCGGCTCGCCGCGGCCCGCCGCCCCCGCTGCGCTCCACCCCGCTCTGGTGCTGAGCGCGTACCTCGAGCCGCTCGTGCGCGGCCGGCGGGTCGCGGTCCTGGGGGACGCCACCATCGGCCTCGCCGACCGGCTGCTCCAGCGCGGAGCCCGCCTCGTCCACGCCTACGATCCGGACGCCGCGCGCGTCGCGGAGAAGCTCGCGCGATCGGCGAGCTCCCGGCAGCCGCACCCGAGCTTCGCCGTGTTCGACGGCGACCTCGGCGTGCGTGACGGCGCCTTCGACACCCTCGTCATCCCCGACCTCTCGATCTTCAGCGACCCGGCCGAGATCCTCCGGCGCGCCCGGCGCCTCACCGCCGCGAACGGCGCCGCCGTCATCGCGTCGCCGAACCCGGACGTCGCCCGGGGGCTGCTCCCGGCGGGCGCGCGGCGCGGCGCGGCGCCCGGCTACTACGCGCTCTACGACCTCGTGGCGCTCCAGTTCAAGCAGGTGCGGATGGTCGGCCAGGCGCCGTTCGTCGGCTACACGGTCGCGGAGTTCGCGCCGAAGGGCGAGCCCGAGGTCAGCGTGGATACGTCGATCCTCGACGGCTCCGAGGAGCCGGAATGGTTCATCGCCGTGGCCGGCGAGCGCCTGCCGCGGCTCGACGCGTTCGCCGTGATCGAGCTGCCGTTCGCCGGCTTTCCGGTCGCGGCCGCGGGCCCGTCGGTCGAGGCGCTCACCGAGGCCGAGGGCCGCGCAGAGCGGCTCGGGGGCGAGCTCGCGGAGCTGCGCACCCGGCACCAGCGCGACCGCAACGACGCCGGGACCCGCGCCGAGAGCGCGGTCGCCACGGCCGCGCGCCTCGCCGAGGCGGAGGCCGAGCTCGAGGCGCGAGGAGCGCGCCTGCGGGAGGTCGAGGCCAGGGCGGGCGACACCCACGTCCGGGCCGAGCGCCTGGCGCACCAGATCCGCGACATGGAGGAGGAGCTCCGCGGCCAGCGCGACCGCGCGACCCGGCTCTCCAAGCAGCTCGACGACGAGAAGCGGGTGCGGACCAAGGTCGAGCTCGAGCTCGGCATGATCCGCAACAAGCCCGAGATCGCCGGCGCCCGCGACCGCCTCGACGCAGCGACGGCCGAGCTCGATGCCGCGCGCGTCAGGATCGCCGAGCTCGAGGCGAGGCCCGCCGTCGCGGCGCCGAACCCGGCGCTCGCGGCGCGCGTGGAGGAGCTCGAGGCGGCCGCCGCAGGGGCGCGGCGGGAGCTCTCGAAGATCACGGCGGAGCGGGACACCGCGCGCAGGCGCGCCCAGGAGGGCGAGCGCGCGCTGGAGGAGGCGCGGCGCGCGGCCGCGAAGCACGAGGAGCACGAGGCCGCCCGCGCCGAGCTCGCGCGCGAGCGAGATCGGCTGAAGGAGCGCGCGGACCGGCTCGAGCGGGACAACCGCGCGCTGGAGGAGCAGCGGAGCGCCCTCGACGCGCGTCGGCAGCTGCTCGAGGCGCGGATCGTCGAGCTCGAGCAGAGCGTCGTCGTCCTGGAGCGGCGGGCGGCCGAGCTGGAGAAGCGCGACGCGGGGGAGGCGGCGGCCGCCGAGATCGCGAGCCTGGAGGCGGCGCTCCGCGACCGGGGCCACGTCATCGCGTCGCTCAAGGCGCAGCTGCGCGAGAGCGAGCGCGTGGGCAAGGAGCTCGTCGACGAGCTCGGGACGGTCTTCACGTCGGCCACGGCCGAGCGAGGCGGTCCGGGCCAGGCTGCGGGCGGCGAGCCGGGCGGGACGCTCCCGGGGGCCGGCGGGCCGGGCGACGCCGTGGAGGCGCTGCGGCAGCAGCTCGACGCCCTGGCGCGGAGCGCCGCCGCGAGCGAGGCCGACGCGCACGCCGCGACCTGGAAGATCGCGCAGCTCGAGCGCGAGCTGACCGAGGCGCGCGGCACGGCCGGCTCACCCCCGGCGCTCCACGAGGAGCTCGAGCAGGCGCTCATCGCGGCGCAGGCGGAGATCGCGGCGCTGCGCCGGGCGGCCGAGCAGGCGGATGCGGGCGCGGCGGGCGAGGCCGCGGGCGCTGCGGGCGAGGCCGCGGGCGCGGCGGGCGAGGCCGCGGGCGCTGCGGGCCAGGATGTCAGCGTGGTGCGCGAGGGCGCGGGCGCGGTTCGCGAGGATCTGGGGGTGCCGCCCGAGGTGATCGAGCAGGCGGTGCTCCTCCAGCAGGTCGCCAGCGCCGTCGAAGCCGGCGTGTGAGCCCCGCGGCCTGGATCGGGGCGGACCTGTGCGCGCGCAGTCCCTCGCGCTAAGGACCGAGCCGATGCGCGCACCTCGCCCCCTCTCGACGCTCCTCCGGCTCGCCGGCGCCGCCACCCTGGCCCTCGCGCTCGGCGCCTGCGGCGCGGTCACCGCGCCCCGCGCGCCGGACCCCATCGCCTCGCTCCGCGACGCCGGCGCGCACTCGACCGACGGCGAGGTCGTCGGCCGCTGGCTGCTCGGGGAGCTCCTCGTCCCAGGCGGCACGCCCGCGGGGGTCAAGGCGGCGCGCAAGCGCCTCGACGGGATCGGCGCGAAGACCCTGCTCGCGTCGCTGGGGCGCGCGATCGACGACGAGGCGCACGGCCGCAACGCGCGCGCAGCGACGGCCTACCTCGAGGCGCTGGACGCGGCGCGGGTGAGCGCGCACCCGGACGCCCCCCTCGTGGGCTGGTTCGCCGCGAACCACCTGCTCGGGCTGCGATCCAGCGTCGTGGGCCTCTGGAAGAAGTCCCGCCAGGTCGTCCTGCGCGCCATCGATCATCCCGGCAACCTCGGCTGGCGGGCGCGGGGCGAGCTCGTCGAGTGGTGGAGCCTCGAGGGGCTGCCCGACGAGGTGGCCGCCGCGGCGCGCCCGGGCAACGCCGGCGGCGCCGGGGCCGCGCCGGCCGTGCCGCTCATCGACCTCGCGGCGCGCCAATACGGGTGCATCGAGGACGCCCGCTTCGCCGGCCCGTTCGGCCACCTGGCCGAGAGCGACCACCGCGTGCGCTACGAGGCGGAGCGCGCCGGCCCCTGGCCGCCCGTGTTCCCGCGCGATCCCCGCCGCGCCGACGCGCCGCGCGTGCTCGGCGCCGAGCGCCGCGGCTGCCAGCTCTCCGCGGTCACGCCGGACGCGCGCGGCGAGGGCAGCGCCAGGGGAGGCATCTTCTACGTCGAGACCTTCGTCGACCTGCCCGCCGAGCGCGAGCTGATCATCGCGGTCCAGGGCGCCCTCGCCATCCGCGTGGACGACGTCGAGGTCCTGACGCGCGACACGAAGCAGTGGGGCATCTGGCCCCGGTTCGGCGCGCGCTTGCGCCTCGGCCCCGGCCGGCACCGCATCCTCGCCCGCGTCGCGGGCGGCAACACCTCCATCCGGCTGCTCGCGCCGGACGGCACGCCCCTCGGCGTGGCCACGTCCGCCGACCCGACGCCCCCCACCTCGCTCTTTCCGCCCGAGGTCCTCCCCGATCCCAACCCCATCGAGCCGTTCCTCACCGCGCTCGGGGTGCCGCCGCAGCCCGCGCCGAAGGTGGCGCGCGCGCTCGGCCTGCGCGGCGCGCCGCCCCCCGAGCGCGACGTGGAGGACCCGATCTCCCGGTACCTCGCCGCGACCATCGCGCACCTCGAGGGCCAGGACGACGTGAGCGCGGTGCTGATCGAGCCGCTCGTGGCCGATCCGGCGCGCGCCACCGGCCCCGCGCTCGCGGCGCAGGCCGTCTTCCTCGAGAAGGACCCGATCTTCCCGCCGTCCGACGGGCGCGACCTCGTGAAGGACGTGCGCGCCCGCGCCGCGGCGAAGGATCCGGAGCTCTGGTACCCCCGCTTCTTGCTCGCGCTCGAGGAGGCCGACAAGGCCGGCCTGGCCGAGGTCACCCGCAGCATCGAGGCCCTCGCCGACCGATTTCGCGAGGTGCCCGACCTCCTGAAGACGCTCGCCGCGATGTACGCGCGGCTCGGCTGGCGCGTCGAGCAGGTCCGCACCGTGAAGGAGGCCGCCGCGCGCTTCCCGGACGACGTCGAGGTGCTGGGCGCGCTCCTCCGCATCCACGACGCCGACGGGCACGTCGCGCAGGCGGACGCGCTCGCCGCGCGCATCCGGGGGCTCGACCCCGACGCCGAGATCGAGCTGGAGCGGGCGATCGATCGGCGCGACTACGCGGCGGCGATCAAGGAGCTCGAGCGCCTCGGCTCCGCCCGCCGGGACCGCAAGGACATCGCGCTGCGCATCGCCGACCTCCTGACCCGCGCCGGCAAGCGCGCCGAGTCGTTCGAGCAGCTCGAGCGCGCGCTCGCGAAGTCGCCGGACGACGCGGACGCGCGCCTCGCGCTCGCCGACGCGCGCTTCGCCCGGGGAGAGCGCGGCGCGCTCCAGAAGGCGCTCATCGAGGCGATCCGCACCGGCGCCGACACCGCGGGCCTGCGCGACGCGATCGAGCTGCTCGACGGCACGACGGAGCTCAGCCCCTACCGGCTCGACTCGAAGAAGGTGATCGTCGAGCACGAGGCCTCGGGCGAGGTCATGCCCGGCACCGCGGCGCGCGTGCTCGACTACGCGGCCATGTGGGTCCACGAGGACGGCTCGGCGCGGATGCTCCAGCACGAGATCATCCGGATCCAGTCGCGCGAGGCGATCCAGGAGCACGCCGAGCAGCGCGTGCCCGACGGGCTCGTGCTCAAGCTCCGCACGGTCAAGCGCGACGGGTCGATCCACGAGCCGGAGTTCATCGAGGACAAGCCGACCGTGACGATGCCGCACCTCGAGGTGGGCGACTACATCGAGGTGGAGAACCTGTTCGTCCTGCGCGGCGACGGCCAGGGCGGGCTCACGTTCCAGGGGCCGCGCTGGTTCTTCCGCGAGGAGAAGGTCCCCTACTGGCGGAGCGAGTTCATCATCGTGTCGCCGAAGAGCCGGCCCCTCGACGTGGAGGTCTCCGGCCCGGTCCCCGCCCCGGAGATGGTCGAGTCCGGCGCGCTCGTCACCCGCCGCTACCGGGTCGACAAGAGCCCCGCGCTCCCGGAGGAGCCGGCGAGCGCGCCGATGGCGGAGTTCCTGCCGAACCTCCGCGTCGGCTGGGGCATCCGCCTGGAGAGCACGATCGCGCGCATGGTCGACGCGGCCGCCGACGAGACGCCGCGCGACCCGCGGCTCGTGCGCATCGCGCGGTCGATCGCGCGGACGCCGCTCTCGCCCGGCGCCTCCGGCGCGCCCGCCGCGCGCCGCTCGGCGGGCGCGGGCGTCGAGGCCGCGCCGTCGAAGGACGAGCAGGCGCGCCGCATCTACCGGTGGGTGCTCGCCAACGTCGAGGAGGGGCGCGAGAACGACGGCCGCCGCGTCGTCATCGGCAAGAGCGGCAACCGGACCGAGGCGTTCCTCTACCTGTGCCGCCTGGTCGGGATCGACGCCGGCTACGGCATCGTGAGCGACCGGCTCACCGCGCCGCCGCGCGGGCCCATGAGCGAGGCCGAGACGTTCAACGCGCTCGCGGTGCGCATCGACACCGGAGACAAGCCCGGCGCGAGCGCGGTCCGCTGGATGTTCGTGCGCGACAAGTTCGCGCCGTACGGCTACCTGCCGAGCTCCCTCCGCGGGCAGCCGGCGATCGTGCTGCGGCCCGGGGCGCCGCGCGAGGTGACGCCCTCGTCCGGCGCGCACGACGGCGTGGTCACCGAGGGCGTCGCCGAGGTGGCCAGGGACGGCTCGGCGTCGCTGGCGATCGAGCAGCGCTACGAGGGCAAGCTCGCGATCGCGCTGCGCTCGGCCCTGGAGTCGCTCCCCGACGCGCAGCTCAGGGACGCTGTCGAGTCGCGGCTCCTGCCGCAGATGGTGCCGGGGGCGCGGCTCCAGGAGATCCAGGTCAAGGAGCTGACCGAGATCGACCGGCCGCTCACCCTGAAGATGAAGATCGCGGCCGCGGGCTTCGCGCGCGCGCAGGGGCCGGAGCTCGTGCTCTCGCCCCCCTTCGGCGTGCGCGTCGCCATCCTCGCCAGCCTGCCGGTCCGGGAGACGCCGCTCTACCTGTCCGAGCAGATCGCGACCCGCTCGGAGGTGCGGCTCCGCGTCAAGCTCCCCCCGGGCGCGCGCGTGGCCACGCGGCTCGCTCCGTTTGCGGCGGACAACGACGGGCGCACCGTGCGGGTGAACGATCGCCTCGACAGCGGCGCGTTGCTCCTCGACCGCTTCCTGGAGCTGCCTGCGGGCCGCGTGCAGCCGGACGCCTACCCGCGGTTCCAGCAGTTCGCCCGCGCGGCGGACGGCGCGCTCGACCGGGACATCGTCGTCCGGCTCGACCGCGACGGACGCTGAGCGCGGCGCCCGCTCGCCTCACGCCAGCGCGAAGAGCGCCCCGGCTCCAGGGGATTCCTGTGTGCCAACCTACGCAGCATGGATTACGCTTTTGCTCACCCTGTGAGCGATCTGGATTCCCAGTACGCGCCGGATGCCGGGCGCCATCCGACTGATCCCGTGAAGGCGCGGGTGGCGCGCGCCTTCCGGCTCTCCTCGCTCTTCGCGCAGGTGGACCGCGCGGTGCGGGACGCGGTCACGGACGCCGCCGTGCTCGATGTGGTGGCGTCCGACGCGGCGATCTTCGAGCAGGGCGCCCCTGCGGACACGCTCGTGGTGCTCGGCCGGGGCCGGGCGCGCGTCGAGCGCGTCAACGACGCGGGCGCCGCGTTCCCGCTCAGCTACCGCGGCACGGGCGACGTGCTCGGCGAGTCGTGCCTCGGCGGGCTGGAGACGCGGACCGAGCGCGCCATCGCGATGGACGAGGCCGAGGTGGTCCGGGTGCCGCTCGCGCTCATCCGCGAGCTCTGCGCCCAGCACCCGGGGTTCGGGGGGGCGGTGTTCGCGCTGCTTGTCGCGCGGCAGCGGGAGACCGAGGACCGGATCGAGTCGATGCTGTTCAAGAACGTGGGGGGGCGGCTGGCCGAGTTCCTCCTGCACGCGGCGGTGCGCTGGGGCGTGCCGACGCCTCGGGGGACGCTGATCTCGGCGCCGATCACGCACGCGGAGATCGCGCAGGTGATCGGCTCGACCCGGGAGACGGTGACGCTGACGCTCGGGGCGCTGCGGAAGGAGGGGGTGCTCGACGTGGCCGGGCGGCGGCTCATCGTGAAGGATCGGGAGGCGCTCGCCCGCAAGCGGTAGGGCGGGTCGGCTCGCGCCGCCGGGCTGGCGTCCTTTCCGGGCGGGGTCAGCCCGCCGCGCGTTGCGGGGTCCTGTGCCCATGGCGCCGGAGGTGGCGCGAGCGGCGAGATCCTCGGTCATTGCGCGCGGCACATGCGCGGCGGTCTGCCGCTCCTCGCGCCCCCGCGCGCGCCGTTCCTTGTTGACGTGGCGCACGAAGCGCCGATACGCCTTCGCGAGTCGACCTCGCAGGAAAGGATTGCTCATGCCGAAGCTCAGCTCCGGGACAGCCATCGCCGTCGCGTTTCTCTTCGGTTGCTCCGCGTCGTACATCGCGCCGCGCTTCCTGGTGCCGCCGGTGCACGCAGGGACCGATCCGCCCCGATGGGAAGTGCGGTGCGTGGATGCCGAGACGGCGCAGGTCAGCGACAGCCAGGTCCTCGAGGTGACCAGCGGGTCCGGATGGAACCCGGTCCTCAAGCGGTTCGGTCAAGAGGGCTGGGAGCCGGTGCAGTTCCTGCGCAGCGAGCTCGCCGCGAAGATCGACGCCGTGTGCTTCAAGCGGCCTCTCTGACGGGGCCGCGGCCCGCGCGCGGCGGCCGCGCGCGGGCGCGCCGGGAGGGCCACCGCGAGCGGGCGAGCCCACGGCCGCGCATCCTTCGGCGGAAGCCGGCCGGAAGGCATGCTAGGGGGCGCTGATGGAGTCTGAGATCCAGACGTATAGGATCCGCCTCGACGGCATCCGTTTTCGCGCCAAGCACGGCGCGTCGCGCGCCGAGCGCGATCTGCCCCAGGATTTCGCGGTGTGCCTGGAGGTGGAGCTCCCGGTCGCCTTGTTGCCCCGCGCCGACGCGCGAGCGCGCGTGTTCGATTACGACAGGCTGGCGAGCCTCGTCGTCGAGGCGGGCACGAGCGCTTCGTACAAGCTGCTCGAGACGCTCGCCGAGCGCATCATCGCGTGCGTGCTCGACGACACACCGGCCCTCCGCGTCACCGTTCAGGTGAAGAAGTTTGGCCCCCCGACCTCGGTGTCGGTGGACTCCGCCTCGGTGGAGCTCTCGGGGCGCAGGGGCGGGTGAGCCCGGGCTTGCGGGCGTGTCGGGTCGTCGACATGGTCATGTCATGGGGAACGACGGAGGGCAGCGGACGAGGCCGTTGATCGAGCGAAGGCAGGCGTTCGCCGAGCGGCAGGCGGCGCGCGGCAAGGGCGTCTTCGCCGGGGTCGCGCCGGCGGGCAGCGGGCCGCCGAACCGGCACGGGATGCCGAAGCTGCCGGTCGGGCAGCGCGACGTGAAGAACTGGCCGGTGCTCGACCTCGGCGACACGCCGGACATCCCGACTGAGCGCTGGCAGCTCCGGGTCGACGGGTTGTGCGAGGCGCCGCGAACCTACTCCTGGGAGGAGTTCATGGAGCTGCCGCAGACGCTCGACGTGTCGGACTTCCACTGCGTGACCACCTGGAGCCGCATGGACAATCACTGGATCGGCGTCCGGTTCGCCGATCTCGCCGACCGCGCGCGCCCGCTCCCGGAAGCGCGCTTCGTGTTGATCGAGGCGAGCGACATCGCGCCCGGCACCCAGACCCCCTACACGACAAACGTCGCGCTCGAGGAGGCGATGCTGCCCGACGTGCTGCTCGTCCACACCTGGGAGGGCGAGCCGCTGCCGCGCGAGCACGGCGGCCCGGTGCGGATGATCGCGCCCCAGCTCTACGCCTGGAAGGGCGCGAAGTGGATCCAGCGAATCACGTTCAGCGCGGTGGATCGGCCGGGGTTCTGGGAGGTCCGCGGTTACTCGAACACGGCGTATCCGTGGTTCGACGACCGGTACAGCCGGTAATGAGCGGCTGTCGCGCGGTGCGGTGAGGAGGGCAGTCCACGATGCCCATCGAAGAGAGCGTGAAACGGACAGAGGCCTACGCGCGGGAGCACATGGCCAACGAGCGGACGCACCTCGCCTATGTGCGCACGGCGATCGCGCTGCTCAGCTTCGGTATCACGCTCAACAGGTTCAGCCTGTACTTCCTGGAGACGGCGCCCGGGGCCGCGCAGGCCGGGTCGCGGTCGTTGCTGCGCGAGGTCGTCGGCCTCGGCGCGGGGATGGTCCTGCTCGGGATGGCGCTGATGGCGTGGGCCGCGGTGCGGTATCTGAGGGCGTACAGCGATATCGAGCGCGGGGCTTACCGGCCCGACAGGACGGCGATCCTGATCTTCACGGCCGCGATCTTCTTGATCGGCGCGGCGAGCATGGCCTGGCTGTTCACGTCGTGAGTAGAATTCGGCGCAAAGGCACAAAAAAGAATGATGAATAGAACTCGGCGCAAAGCGTGCACCAGGCAAGGTTGGTCCCGAGGGAAAGGAGTGAGCGGTAGCTTCTGAAATCGGCTCCTCGCCCTGGCTGCTCGGGTTGGGCTCTGTCCCGCCCGTCTTCCTCAGCGCAGGTGTGCCATGGGGCTGCAGAAAGGCGACGCAAACTCGGCGTCCTGGATCTGCTCGACGCCGACACCCTCCCCGTTGCGCGGCTGGCCCAGGGACTCTGGGCGCACCCAGCACGACAGATTGTACCGGCCCTCGAACTCCGCCGAGGCGTCCTGAGGCGAGATGTCTGCGACTCCTCGGACGGTCCGGCCGCTCTCCAGCGAGAAAGAGAGCGTGCCGGATTCCACGTGCTGAGGCGCCTCGGCCTCCCCGAAGCTGACTGTCCCTGCTCCCTCCGACAGCGGTTCGTGGCGCAACTCGACGGTCGCTCCGGAGACCTGATCGAGGGAGAGCCCCATGACGGCAGACCACACCCGTCCGTCGTCTGCCCGGGCGCTTATCAAGGCTTGTGCCGTCGGCCCGCCGTTCTCCATGAGTCGAATGTCCATCGGACCTCCCTCGAAGAGAGAGCCATCGCGCGTGGTGATATGCAGCTCGGCCTCGGCCACGTAAGGTGGCTCCCCCACGGGATCATACGCGGTGCTGAGACATCCGAGCGACGAAGCGCTGGCAAATAGCGAGAACGCTACAATAAAAACGGAATTCAATCGACCGTGCATGGTTCACCTCCGCAACGAACCTCGTTGCGCGCCAATGTTAGCATGGCCACGAGCGCGCTCGACAGGCAACATCGTCGGATTCGTGCGCCTGTCGGAGCGCGACGCGCCTACCCGCAGCGCAGGCGCCCGTCACCGCAGGTGGGCCACCTGCTTGCAGAAGGGAGACTCGAAATCGCCGTCCTGGAGTCGCTCGACGCCGCCGCTGCCGGTGCCGTTCTCCGCTTTCCCTAAAGAATTCGGGGGCACCCAGCACATCAGGACGTACTTGCCGGAGAACTCCGCCGTGCCGTCCGGCGTCCTGACGGTGCCGCTCACGGTCCGGGCGCTGCCGAGGGAGAAGGAGACGCTGCTTGCGTCTGCGATTTGCAGCGCCTCCTTGTCCAGCCTCACGCTGACGATGCCTGTGCCCTCCGACGGGGGCCGGCGCTTCAGGTCGACGCTCGCCCGAGCGATCTGCTCCCGGGCGAGCCCGCGGCCCGAGGACCGGCGTCGGAGCAGCCGCGTGCAGACGCGAGGGCGAGAACGGCACCGGCCTTGAAGCTGAAGTCAAGAGATCGGTTCAGCATGAGATCACCTCGAGCACGAATGCTTCGCGTACGACGCTATCATCCTCTCGGGTCTCTGACGCGACGTTCAGGACGTCGACGGCATGAAACACGAAGTAGGTGCCGACCGCGAGCGGCGGCAGCGTTATTGGGACGCTCCGGGTGTGCGCAGTGCCCGCGAGGAAGGTGCCGTTGCCCCACTCTCCGATCTGGATGCCGCCATACGCCGTCTGGTTGGTGCTGACGAACCAGCGCTCGGTCTGGGTGACGTTGACGGTCCCATTGTTGCCACGGCGCTCGACCGTGACAGGTCACGGTCGAGCGTGCAGTGGCGGATAGGTCGCCGTGACATGCCGCGGTCATGGGCCGATCCGGATCGGGTCGTTCCTATCGCCCGAGCAGCTGGCGCGGATCACAAGCCGGGTGAGGTCGCGCGTAAGCCAGGCAAAACAGCGGCGTGCGCGGCCGAGCAAGATGCCTCCTCGTCGGACGCCGATGCCCGTCGAGACGAGGAGGAGATCATGAACGTGACCGTGAGGACGCTGCCGAGCTACCACGTGGGCCTATGTGCGGAGCGTCGGCCCCTATGGCCCTGGCGGGGGCGTCAGCGAGGCCTGGCAGCGGCTCGTGCGCTGGGCGTCCGCGCGCGATCTGTGGACCCCGGACCGCATCTGCCTCGGCGTCGCGCACGACAATCAGATCTCGATCGGCCAGCCGAGGTGGCGCTCGTACCTCCGGCTCCGGTGGTCGAAGAGCGCTCGCGGCACGGCGTCGCCGATCTCCTCGCGCGCGGTCCCGAAGGCCTGGCGGAGCAAAGGCTGGAGGCGGGGGCAGTCGCTCTCCGGGATCGGGCAGAGGGGGTCAGGAAGGTGGCGACGTAGGCGTCGAGCGCGTTCGGGCGGTCGCCATCGAGGTAGTCGCGGCTTCCATCGAGGCGGGTGGCGAAGGCGGAGAGCGTGGTGGCGATGCGGGCGCGCACGCGGTCGAGGTCGATTGCGGGGGAGTAGCCGTAGCGCGCCGCGAGGTGGTGCGCGACAGCAGCGGCGTGAGCGCCCGCGCCTGCAACTTGCCCAGCTCCGCCGCCAGCGTCAGGTGCTCTTGATTCCGGCGATGCTCGTCAACTATGAAGACGGTGGCCGGCTCTCGTGGCTCGACGCGGCATGGACCGGGTTCCCGGAGTTCAAGCTAACCGCGCCGTGACTCCTATGCGGTGGAGCGCGAACACGCGCGCGGCCCCGGTGGAGCTCGACGCGAGAGGCCCCCTCACCGCAGCCGGTGCTCGCGGAGCACCTCGGCCGGCACCGCCTCGCGCGCGAGCTCGCAGAGCCGCGCGTGGTGCGTGAAGAACAGCACCTGCGTCGTCGCCGTCAGCTCGCCGAGCACCGCGAGGGCCGCCCGGGCGCGGTCGTCGTCGAAATGGATCAGGAGATCGTCCAGGATGAGCGGCATCGGCTCGGCCGTCCGGGCGTGGTGCTCCAGGCTCGCGAGGCGCAGCGCGAGGTAGAGCTGGTCGCGCGTGCCGTCGCTCAGGCCGCTCACGTCCACCTCGCGCTGCACCGGCGCCTTCGCAGGCTCCGCCGCGGTGTCCGCCGGCGGCGGCGGGGCCGCGCGGACGCAGCGCAGCATCGCCTGCTCGCTCTCGTCGTAGCCCACCCGGAGGCCGGCGAAGGCGCCCAGCGTCAGGCGATGGAAGAGCGCGCTCGCCCGCGCCAGGATCGGGCCCTGGTTGCGCTCGCGGTAGCGCTCGATCTCGCGCTCGAGCAGCACCGCGGCGAGGTGCGCCCGCACGTAGCGGCGCACCTCGCCGCGCAGGTGCGAGAGGCAGATCTGCGCCTCCACGGCGGCCTCGGCGGCGCCCACCGTCGCCCTGAGCTGCTCGCGCTCCTGCTCCAGGCTCCCGAGCGCCCGGTCGATCCGGCGCCGCTCGTCCTCCAGCGCCGCGAGCCGCTCCTCCGCGCGGTCGAGCTCGAGCGCGAGCGCGTCCCGCTCCGCCCCCGCGGTCTCCTGCTCCAGCGCCGCGACGCCCGCGCCCTCGCCCGCCTCGAGGAGCTTGCCCTCGTTCTCGACGAGCTCGCGGTCGAGGCGGCGCGCCTCGCGCGAGCGCTCCTCCGCCAGGGACAGCGCCGCGAGGTCGGCGGCGGCGTCGCCCGCGCGCGCGACGCCCGCCGCCTCGAACAGCTTCGCGAGGCGCGCCTCGGCGGCCGCGCGGCGCGCCTCCTGCTGGTCCCGCTCGCGGCGCTTCTCGGCCAGGCGCTGCGCGATCTCGCCGCGCTCGCGGAGATCGGCGCGCGCCTTGTGGTGGCGCTTGATCAGCTGATCGGCGGCCTGATCCGCGGGCAGCTCGGCCAGATCCGCCGCGTGCCGGGCCGCGAGCTCCGCGACGTCGGCCGCGAACGCCCCGGCGTCGCGCTCCATCCCGAGCACCCGGCGGCGCTCGTGGGCCGCGCTGTCCGCCTTGCGGAACAGCGCGCCGAGCTCGTCGAGGATCGCCGTGGCCTCGTCCGCGGAGGCGTCGCCGGGCAAGCCGAGCAGCCGCACGCTCTCCGCCCACTCGGCCCGCCACGCATCGAGCGCGCGCGCGTGCTCGGCCCGCTCCCGCTCGAGGTCCTCGAGCTCGCGCTCGAGCTCCTTGCGCTCCCGCGCGAGCTCGCGGCGCTCGCGGGCCGCGCCCTCGATGGCCGCGAGCTCCTGCTCCGCCGCCTCGACGAGCGCCGGGAGGCGCGCGGCCGCGTCCTCCAGCGGTCCGAGCCCGCCGGCGACCGAGCCCGCCGCGTCCGCGACGTCCCCGCGCGCGCCGCCCGACGCGGCGCGGGCGCCCTGGAGCGCCGCGTGGAGCTCGGCCGCGTGCGCCTGCATCCGGGCCCGCAGCGCCTCGGCCTCCGCCTCCGCCGCGCGCAGCCGGTCGACCGTGGCGGTCAGGCCCACGTAGCGGCCGAGCCAGCCGCGCATCTCCTCGGGCGAGCGCGGCGCGACGCCCGCGGGCCGCCACAGCTCTAGCCACGCGGCCTCGGCCTCCTCCGTGCGGCGCGAAAGCGCGGCGCGCTCCGCGGCGAGCTGCGCCTGATCCGCGTCGGCCCGCGCCTTGTCCGCGAGCAGCCGCGCGAGGCGGGCGACCCGGTCGGCCTCGCGGCGCAGCCGATCGGCCAGGGCGTCGGCGACGCGGACCAGCTCGGCGTACTCGTCGGCCTTCCCGCGCGCGGCCGCCTCGCCCGGCGCGGCGAGCGGCGGCCTGCGCCCGGCGCCGGGCGAGGCGGCCACGTCGGCGCCCAGATCGAAGAGCGAGGCGGTGTGGATCGCCGCCGCCGCGCGGGCGCTCCCCTTCGCCTGGAGAGCGCGCAGCAGCGCCTTGAAGACGGCGTCGCGACGCTCGCGCGCCTCGGAGAGATCGGCCTCCGTGGGCACCGCGCCGGCGCGCTGGAGGGCGTCGATCTCGCGCGCGCTCTCGCGCAGGCGCGCCTCGACCTCGGCGGAGCGCTCGCCGAGCCGCTCGCGCTCGCGCGCGATCGTGCCCCACTGCGCCGCCGCCTGGTCGACCGTCTCGGGGAGCGGGACGGGCAGGGCGCTCGCCTCGGCGGCGGAGAGCGCCCGCCTCGGCGGCGCGCCGCCGAGGCCGAGCCGGTCGCGCTGCGCGCCGGCCTCGCGGGCGAGCTGCGCCGCCGCGGCGGCGGCCTCGCGGAGGCGGTGATCGAGGTCGCCCTGCTTCTGCGCGCGCGAGAGCGCGCCCCGGAGCGGGGCGGGGTCCTCGCCCGGCGGCAGCTCGGCGAGGCGGCGCACGCAGGCGTCGCGCCGCGCGCGGTGCGCCGAGAGCAGCCGCTCCACCTCGCGCGGCTTGGCCAGGGCCGCGCCGCGCTCGCGGGCGAGCTTCTTGATGCGCGCCTCGGTCGCGACGTCGACGCGCATCGCCTCGAGCCGCTCGGGCTCGGCGCCGCCGACGAGCGAGGCGTCCCGCCCGAGCCTGCGGAGGATCGCGCGCGCCTCCTCCTCGATGCCGTGGAGCTCCGCCCGGACCCGCGGCAGGTCGACGGCGGCCTTGCGGTGGCTCCCGAGCCGGGTCACGAGGCCGTCGATCACGCCCGGATCGAGCTCGGCGAGCGACGCGGGGACGTGCAGCGCGGCGTGGCGGGCCTCGAGCTCCTCGATGTCGGCGCGGAGCCGCTCCGCCTGGGCGGCCGCGTCGGCGGCGCGATCCTGCGCGTCCTCGCGATCGCGCTGCGCGCCCTCGGGCAGGAGGACGACGTCGCCGAGGGCGGCGCGCCGGCCGACGATCGCGCGCCGCGCCTCGAGCAGCGGGAGCACGCGGAGCGCGCGCCGGAGCCGCTTGTCGGTCGCCCGGAGCGCGCGCAGCTCCGCGTCGACGCGCTCCTGCTCGGCCCTGGCCTCGTCGATCTCCTGCCGCTTGCGCGTCCAGTCCGCGGGCGGCTGCGCGGCGGTCTTGGCGCGGTTGCGCGCCTCCTCGAAGGTCTTGATCGCCTCGTTGAGCGGGCGGGTCCTCGCCTGGGGCGTGAAGATCTCGTCCGCCTCCTGGCGCAGCTTGGCGAGGAGCTGCTGCAGCCCCGGGCCGCCGAGCCCCGCGCCGAACAGGCTCTGGCCGACGTCGCCCTTGCCCTGGAGCAGGGCCTCGGCGCCCTGCCGGAGCGTCTCGTGGTCCAGCCCGAAGGAGGTCCGGAAGAGCTCCTCCGTCACGCCGCCGAGCACCGGCGCGAGCGCGGCGTCGTCGAGGGGGTTGTCCTCCGGGTCGCGGAGCGTCTTCACGCGCCCCTTGCGGCGGACGAACGCGAGCGCCGCGCCGCCCCTGCCCGCGAGCCGTCCGCCGACGCGGAGATCGGTGTTGTGGTGCAGGTGGGCGTCGGGCGTGATGTGCGGGATCCCGTAGAGCAGGCCGCGGATCGCCCGGAGCGCGGTGCTCTTGCCGGCCTCGTTCGGGCCGTAGATGACGTGGAGGCCCGGCGACGGCGAGGAGAAGTCGAGCCGGAGATCCGTGAAGGGACCGAACGCGAGGAGGTGGAGCTCTAGGATCTTCACGAGGCCGCCCGACGAACGCAGGGGCTGTGCCCTCCCCTGAACGGATAGCAAGTGCGAAACCTCCGCGCGCTGTCAAGGCGCTCTCGCGGCGCGACGCGGCGCGATCGCAGCCCGCCCGCTGAAATGACGGGCGGGCTGCGCTGGAAGTGGCGGGCGTGCAGCGCTGAGCGCCCGGCTCAGCGGTGCTGCGTCACGGGCGCATGCAGGAAGGCGCGCCACGAGCCGCGGCGCGGCGCCTTGCCGAGCAGCACCTCGGCGAGCGCTTCGCTGCTGGCTCATCGCGGGGCATCGCCGGCCTCCTGCCGCCAGTCTCCCCGGGGCGCGGAGCCTCCTCGCGGGCTGCACGCCTCATCCCGACGAGGCCTGCGCCGGGTCGCCCTCCCTCAGAACGCCACGGGCACCGCCGCCGGGCCGCGGAGCAAGGCCCACTCGCCCCAGTCGATCTCGTCCGGCGAGATGTCGAGCTCGAGCCGCGGGAGCCTCCGGAGGAGGGTCGAGAGGGCGATGGCCGCCTCGATGCGAGCGAGCGGGGCGCCCAGGCAGAAGTGGATCCCGCTCCCGAAGGCGATATGCCGGTTCGGCGAGCGGCCGATGTCGAAGCGGTCGGGATCCGGAAAGTGCTCCGGATCCCGGTTCGCCGAGAGGAGCCCCGCCACGATCCCTTCTCCCGCCGGCACGCGGGCGCCGAGCAGCTCGATGTCCTCGAGCGCCCAGCGGATCGACGAGAGCTCGGCCGGCCCCTCGCAGCGCAGCATCTCCTCGACCGCGGAGCCGATGAGCCCGGGATCCGCCTCGAGCCGCCGCCGCTCCTCGGGGTGCAAGAACAGGAGCAGCGCGCCGCTCGCGATGAGGTGCACCGTCGTCTCGTGGCCCGCGACGAGCAGCAGGAACACCATGCTCGTGACCTCCGCCGGGCTCAGCTTGTGCTCCCGCTCCTCGGCGAGCAGGAGCGCGCTGATCAGGTCGTCGCGCGGGGCCTTGCGGCGCGCCGCGAGGAGCGCCGCGAGGTACGCCTCGAGCTCCTCCACGGCGGCCATCGCGCTCTCCAGGCGCGCGAGATCGGTCGAGGCGGCGAGGATGATCTTGGTCCACCGGCGGAACTGGCCGCGATCCTCGAGCGGGAGGCCGAGGAGCTCGGCGATCACCGCGATGGGGAGCGGAAACGCAAAGTCGGCCACGAGCTCCATGCGACGCCGGTCCGCCACGGCGTCGATGAGCTCGCCCGCGATCGCCTGGATGCGCGGGCGCAGCCCCTCCATCGTCTTCACGGAGAAGGCACGCTGGACCAGGCCCCGGAGCCGCGTGTGATCCGGCGGATCGGCCTCGAGCATGTGCTGATTCAGCATGGTCGAGCGATCGCCCAGCGGGCGGTAACCCGCGCGCAGCTCGGCGGGGAGCTTGCGGGAATCCCGGATCAAGCGCGGATCCTTGAGGAGCTCCACGCAGTCGTCGTAGCGCGTGGCCGTCCAGACAGGCACGTTGAGGCGAGGCTGGATGAGGCGATGAATGCGCCCCGCGTCCCTCATGCGCGCGTAGATGGAGTGCGGCTCGGCGCGGCCCCTCGGACGGAACAGCTCCGGAAAAGCGACCTTGTCGACCATGGATCCCCCGTCTCGTCGCGCCCGGCCGTTCGAGGCGATGCTCGTGTGCGCAGGCGCGTGCGTCAGGAGGAGTGCATGGTGGAGATCGACGCGCCGTCAAGCCGCGCCGACGCGGTCGCGCTCGCCCGGACGGATCTGGCGACAAACCATTGAATTTATTGGTATTTTATTCCTGCCTTCCCGCCTTCGGGGTCGGATCCGACCCGGCCGCCGCGCCGGCGATCACGGCGTGTCGCTGGCGCCGAGCAGCCGCGAGATCAGCGTGTGCTCCACGTCGTCGAGCGCCTCGCGCAGGGACGCCGGGTCGTCGAGGCGGATCGCGTCGTCTCCCTCGCGCGCCTCGGCGGGGAGCTTGTTCCTGAGGCTCGCGAACTCGCGCAGCAGCGAGGCGAGGCCCGCCTCGTCCTCGCGCAGCGCGCGCAGCGACCGCGAGAGCTGGCCGATCGCGTCGTCCCGCTCCTCGAGCGCGCCCACCTCGATCGGGGCGAGCGTCCGGGAGAGCACGCGCTCGATCCAGAGCCCGCCGCCGAGGTCGTTGGCGATCGCGCGGATCTGCCCTGTCCAGCGCTCGAAATCGGCGCGGAGCGCGGCGTGGGCCGGCGTGGCGCCGCACAGGATCACCCGCGCGGCCAGCGTGCGCCCGTCCGCCTCGGCGACGCGCTGCTCGAGCTGCTCCCGCGTCAGATCCACGATGTCGTCGGCGCTCGCGGCCGGGGAGAGATCGACCTCGCAGGCGCACCAGCGCACGACGTCGAGGGGGCGGTGCTCGACCGAGGTGATGCGGCCGTCGTCCACCGTGACGAGCAGGGCGCCCTTCGCGCCGGTCTCGCGGGCGTGGCGGCCCTGGAGGTTGCCGGGAAAGGCGATGTACGGATCCTCCGACAGCACCTCTCGCGTGTGCACGTGGCCGAGCGCCCAGTAGTCGTATCGCTTCCCGGTCAGGGTGTTCAGGCTGCAAGGAGCGTAGTTGTCGTGGCCCTCGCGGCCGCCCAGGCAGGTGTGGAGCATGCCGATGTTGAAGAGGCCTGTCCGCGCGTCCGGGTAGCCCGCCGCGAGATCGTCGGTGACCGCCTTTGTCGCGAAGCTCTGCCCGTGGACCACGACCCCGAGCCGCTCGAAGGCGACGGACTCGGGGCGGCGCGGATCGAGCCGGCGGGCGTTCTCGGGGAGCTCCAGGTGACGTGTGATGTTGCTCTCGGCGTCGTGGTTGCCGTAGAGGAGCACCACGTCCACCCGGGCGGCGCGCAGCCGGGAGAGCTGCGCGGCGAAGAACAGGCCTGTGCTGTAGTCCTTCCAGTCGCCGTCGTAGATGTCGCCCGCGAGGAGCAGGAGGTCGACCTCCTCGGTGAGGCAGAGGCTCACGAGGTTCTCGAGCGCGCGGCGCGTCGCCCCGCGGATCTGCTCGACAGGGGCGCCCGGGTAGCGGTCGAGCCCGCGGAGGGGGCTGTCGATGTGGAGATCGGCGGCGTGGACGAACTTCATGGGCTGGAGCGGCCCGAGCTTAGCCGCCCCGCGCCGGGGGCGCTCTGTGGTTCATTCTCGGTCTTCAAGCGGATCGGTGCTCTAGCGGACGCATGTGCAGGCGGAGTGCTCGTCGTCGGGCGCGTCCTTGCCCTGCTCGCCCGCCCTGTCGACGACCTTCGCGTCCATGCCGAGCTGCTGCAGGAGCTCGGTGACGAGCGTGATGGCCTCCTGCTTGTCCGCCAGCGTGCGCGGGGAGGACCAAGCGCGGCTCTTCGCGACGAGCGTCCTCACCAGGGCGTCGATCGGCGCGCGGAGGGTGACATCGCCGTCGAGGGTAGCGGGCGCGCCGGTCGCTTGCGGGGCTTGCGGGCCCTGTGTCCCCTCGGCGGCGCCGTTCCAGGGGCTGTACGAGCCGAGCCGGTCGGCCGGATCCCTGCTCTCGGGCTCGGCAGCGCCGTGCGTCGCGGCGTGCCCCGACCGGGGCCCGGAGAGCGACGCGCCGGTTCCCGCCGGGCGGGTGAACGCCGCCGCAGGCGCGGTGTTGCGGCGGTCCTGGACGTAGCTGCTGAGGATGTGCGCTGTGCCGTCCGGCCCGACCCGGACGATGACCTTGGCCGTGCCGTCCCAGAGCACGATATTTGTCGCGCCGGTCTCGTCGGTCCTCGCCTCGAGGGCGCCGGCCTGGACGGCCTTGCGGACGGCCTCGCGCGCGGTGTCGAGGTACCGTCGAACGGCGTCCTTCGGCTGCACGCTGGCAGCCCGCTCCTCCGGCGTCAGGAACTCGTCGCCGTGCTTGGCAGCGTGGTAGGCGGCGGCGCTCGCCGTCTCGAAGCGCAGCTCGCTGGCCGCCTCCGCGAGTCGCTCCGTCAGCTCGCCGTCCGCGCGGAGCGTGACGTTGCCCACGGCGTTGGCCTCCTGCGCCGCCTTCAGCTGCGCTTGCCAGAGAGCCTCGACGTCAGCGCCGATCAGGTTGCCCTTCATCGTGGCGACATAGAACTCGAAGCGCTCGACGAACTCGCTCACGCTCTCGGCGCGCTCCCGCGCGAACGCGGCCGCCGGGCGGCGCAGATCCGAGCGCTCTTCGCCGCTCACCAGGTCGTAGAGCCGCAGCAGGGCGTCGTGCTGCATCTCGCCGTTCTCGGCGAAGATCGCCATCGAGGTGGGGTCCTCAATGCCGCTGTCGCGCAGGAATGGCACGACCAGGCTCAGCTGCGGCTTGAAGCGCAGCCGCTCCTGGCCGCGGTGCGAGCCGGACAGATCGACGGTGGCCTGATCCCTGGAGGACCAGGGTATGCCGTCGTTCAGGTTCTTGACCAGCATGAGCAGCTTGCCGAGCTGCCCGCGGTCAACGAGCTCTTGCAGCCGCTTCGGGTGCAGCTTGACCTGCCCGCCCAGGTCGAGGAGGTCGCCGTCGCTCCTGAGCTCGATGCCTGCCTCGTTGATGCGCCTCCTGACACTGAGCAAGTCGCCGCTGTCGAGCCCCTCCTCGAACCGCCACGGCTGGGGGCCGAGGTAGCGGCCGTCAGCGATCTCCGGCAGTCCCGGCTGGCCAGTGTCGGAGAAGCCGTTCTTCTTCTTGTCCCACTTGAACTGGCCGTCGCGCTTGCGCCAGCGGTACACGTGGTAGTGCGGCGCGTGGTGGCCTGGCTGGTTGTGGTCGCTCAGGTCCACGTCGATGATGACGCGCTCCCCCGCTTGCCCCTCCTGCTGCGGCGCAATGGCGTGGAAGCGGTACTGATAGATCCGCCCGGTGGCGAGGTCGATCTTCATCTCCGGCGCGGCCAGCGGATACCCCGTGCCGTCGTCGTCGGGGGTCTCGCGCCAGCGCGGCAGGACGTCGTTCTCGTACGCGAGGCTCTCGTCGTCAAAGCGACCGGCCACGTCGTCGGGGATGATCTCGCGGATCGCCTGGGGGGAGAAGCCGAGCACTTGCATGATCTCGGCCAGACCCGTGGGCGACTCGGCCCGCGTGGCGTGCAGGACCAGCGACTTGGCGTGGAGCGGCGCCTCGCGCTCCTTCATCGACGCGAGGATGCTCTCGGCGTTGTCGAGCACGGCGTGGAGGATCTCGGGCTCGAGCTCGTAGCCGCGCTGATAGAACTTGAGCGCGCGGCCGAGGTTCCACGGCGTGCGGCGCAGGTGCTCGACGACCGCCTTCTGCCGCTCCTCGACGGGCGCGGTCGGGCCGGGGTCGGCCACGAAGCGCAGCCTGCCGACGAGCTGATCCTCGATGGCGCCGTCGAGCGGATCGACCACGAAGCCGTTCTCGTCGAGGTAGAGCGCGTTCATGCGGAAGTCGCGCTTCTGCGCGTCGGCCATGACGTCGAGCGGGCCCTGCACGCTGGTGTCGTCGCCCGAGGTGATGTCCACCATGGTGTTGACGCCGCCGACCTGGAGAAGGCGCAGCTCGGGGACGACGGTGACGGGGAGGGATTTGAACGCTGGGTCGGTGCGCAGCACCTCCTCAAGCCGCGACATCGGCATGTTCGTCTTGAGATCGACGTCCTTGGGCTTCTTGCCGCTGAGGGCGTCGCGCACCGCGCCGCCGACGATGTAGACGTCGAACCCGAAGGCGCGGATGAGCGAGATGAGGTCATGGACCCGGTGGGTGGCGCCGACGGGGGTGTCGAGGAGCGCAGCGCCGATGGGCTCGCTCTGGGCGGGCTGGGCGTCCTTGGCCGCGGTGTGCCCGCCCGTCTCCAGGTGGAGGATCGTATGTGCCTTGAGCTTGCGGCTCTTGAGCTCCGGCTCAAAATAAGGAGCTCCGTTTCGGGTGTTCTCCTTGGTGTTCTCCTTGACGAAGTCGATGAACGCCTTCTCTCCGCGCCTCTTCGCGTCGATGCCGGCGAAGCTCAAGAGCGGCGTCAGGATGCCGTGATCGGCGGTGGCGAAATGAGGCACCGCGAGCGCGCCGCCCTTGTCTCTTTTGCGGTCGGAGAAGAAGGCGTCGGCGACCATGCTGCGGTCGGCGCTGCCCTTCTTCTCGCCGACCGAGCCGCTCGCGAGCTGCTCGAACCCCAGCGCGTAATCGGCCATGTCGTCGCGCCGGTCGTCGTCGACCCGGATGCCGTACCAGGGGATCTCTCGCCCATCGCTGGTGGTGAACGTGCGTCCGACGATGCTGTCGTGCTGGAACAGCTCTCCGATGTTGATGTTGGCGAGGCGCAGGTCGGTTATCCTGTGCTCGCGGATCAATACGTCCAGCTGCTCGCGGAGGTAACGCTTGGAAAGCGGCAGCTCTTTGGGCGGGGTCAAGAGCGCCTCGACCAGGTTGGTGTCGACCACCAGCGAGGTGGACGTGAGCGGCGGCGACAGCGCCGGGTCCGCCAAGCGCTCGGCCTGGCGGACCAGCTGCTCGATGGTCGCGCGGGTGCCCGAGATCTTGCCCTTGTTCATGGCGCGCGCGAGCATGCCGGCGAACGCGCGCTCGCCGATGGATCGATTGATGATCTCGATCTCGGCGCGGGTGACCCAGCGTCCCTCCTGGCCCCTCTTGAGGACCGAGCGCGGCGGCTCCGCGTCGCCCGTCGGCGGGGGCGGCGGCGGCTCGCGCAGCGCCTCGATATCGAAGTCCGGCACGTGCTCGGCCCAGTCGAGGGCCCCCAGCGCCTTGGTGGCGTCGTAGACGAGCTTGCGCATCTCGCCTTGGTAGCTACCGAACAACTTCACGGACTCCTGCTTCAGGCTCTCGGCGTCGTGGGGTTCCTTGAGCGCGATGGCCACGAACTCCGCGAAAGGCACCGGAGTCTCCGCGCTCTCGGTGGTTGCCAGGAGCTCGGCGAGCGCGCGTTGCACCGCGTCTTCGTTGAAGTGCGCGAGCAGCGCGGTCTGCAATGCTGCGTAGTGCGGCACACCCCAGATCCACTCGGGGATAGCGCGCTTCTGAGGATCTTCGCCGCGAGCGGGCTTCTCGAGCTTCTCCTGGTTCCGCGGCTCGCGCGCCTTCTGCTTGTGCTCCTCGGCGCTAACGCCGAAGTCGGAGTCCTCGAGGTCGGCGAACAGGCTTACATAGCCCTCGGGTTCGGTCGTCTTCCCGGGTGCGCCGGCATCGCTGCTCGTGTCTGCAGCGCTGCTCGTGCTGGATGAGGATTCTTGCGCTCTGTCCTTGAATCCCTCCTGAGGGGCAGGTGTCCCCTCGGGGGGCTGCGGGGCGCTCGACGCCGCCGAGGCGGCAGGCGCCGCGGCGGAGGAGCCGCCTTTTCGGCCGATCGTCGAGCGACCCCGGTCGCGCTCGAGCATGCCCAGCACGAGCTCGGCGTGCGCTGCGAGGCGCCCCTTCAGCTCGCCGGCGGGCAGGTCGAGCAAGTCGGGGTTGAACGCCAGCCACTTCGCGACGATCTCCTCGGCCAGCCGCGTGGCGGGGCGCAGGCCGATGGGCAGCAGCTCCAGGATCTGCGGGAGGAGCTGCGAGTCGATGATCCCGATGGCGAGGCTCGTCACCTCGGTCAGGCGCTGCTCTGGGACGTGCCCCAGGAGGGCCGCGTACAGCTCGCCTGACGGCGTGAGCTGGACCGCTCCGGGATCGAGCGCTCCCGGCGCCACGGCAGGCCCGCCAGCGATGTGGGTCTCGTGCTGGCTCGCGGGAGCTCCCGCGAGCTGGTCGCGCGGGTCCGCGGCGTCTACCGCGGTCCCGGACCGACCGCGCGACGCGAGGTGCGCCGGCGCTTGCTGCTGGGTGGGGGCGTCGAGGGCCGGGGCGCGCGGCGGGGGGTAGGTCCCGAGGGTGATCACCTCGAAGAGCCTCGGCATGTCGGCCTTCTGCACCCGGATGGGGAACGACTGCCCCCACGACTGGACGGGCACGATGAAGGCGTCGCCGTCGACCGTGATCTCGCCGTCGATCGCGAGATGGTGCCGGCTCTCGGCTTCGCCCTCGCCGAGCGGCGCGACGCTCGCGGGAGCGTGAGGTGTCAGGGCGCCGCCGTCGCGGTGCCGCTTCGCCGCTTCCCAGAGCGCCTTGCCGTTCGCCACGGTCGCCACGGCGAACCCTGCGCGATCGGTGCGCCTGAGCGTCTCGTTGATGTGCGCGACGTCGCCCTCGGAGAGCCCGCCGCTCTTGACCGCGACCTCCGCCCCGAGCGCGTCGCTCATGAGGGTCGCCATCGAGTTCGCCGAGAGGAGCAGGTCGCCTTGCGCCGCCACGACATCGCGCTGCCGGGCGCGGTCGGTTCGCTTCCCGTGCTGCGCGACGGCATCCTGTCCGAGGAGCTCGACCAGGCCTCGGGCGAGCAGGTGGTCGAGGAGGTGGCGATCCAGCTGCTGCCGGTCCGTCGCTCGGGTCAGGCCGCCGCGCTTGGCCCCGGCCGTCTTGAGCCCGTTGACGAGCGGCCGAGTCGGAGCCGGGCCGAGGGCGCGCGGGATCTCTCCGGTCATCACGCGCCGGATGATGTCGAGGTCTTCGCTGAGCACCGCCCTGCCCGCACTCTGCTGTGCGCCGAGCTCGCGGGCCCCGGGCGCCTGCGCGAGCCGGCCGAGCAGCCGGCCCGTGAACAGCGCGACGACGAGGTGCGAGGTGGTGGCGAGATCGCCCTTCAGCATCGTGTAGAGGGCGCTGTGGAGGGCGCAGTTGCTGAAGGCGGATTGCGACAGCGACGCGGGGTTCTCGATGAGCTCGCGCAGCCTGTCCACGATCGCGCGGTCGACGTTGAGCGACTCGAGCAGGCCTGCCAGGCTGTCCGCGGCCTCTTGCCTGAGACTGTCGTTCGCCGGGGCGGACCACGCGCCGCTCTGCTCGTCGAGCGAGCTGAGCAGATCGTCGAGCGTCTTGCCTTGACTTCGTGGGCTCGGCTCGACCTGTGCGGCGTTGCCGGTGTGCGGCAGCGGATCGGCCGTCACGCTCTCGCCGTCGAGGACGGGGTTATAGCCTGCCAGCGTGTTCGCCGGCGCTCTGGCGCCCTGCGCCGTGTCCCCCGGGGTATCCCCGGGTTCGTTGTTCCGGGGAGCTTGCTCGGGATCTCCCGAGCGTTGCTGGGCGTCCTGGAGCTCCTGAGGCGGCTGGGTGCGGGGGCCGACGAGCTCGTTGAGGGCGTCTTTGCCCTTCTGCTTCAGGTCTTGCTCGAACCTGTCGGCGCGGTCCTTGAGGGTCGTGGCCCAGTCGTTCCCGAGCTTGCTCAGGTCGACGGTGCGCGCATTCTTGATCTGCTCGTCGCCGATCTTGTCCGCTTTGAGGCCGCCGACGCTGGAGATGGGGTTTGCGGTCTTCTCGGTGGAGCGCCAGTTGTGGACGTAGCCGACGGTGCTGGGGGCGCCGGGGCCGGTGGTCTCCATGCCGATCTGGAGCGCGCCGGGCCTGCCCGGCTTGGGCGGGCGGTAGCCGATGAACATGTGTCCGTGGGCGCCGTCGGGGAGGATGACGTCGCCGTTGAAGTCCTTGAGGCCGAGGCCGCCGACGGCGAGGTTGATGCCGTAGAGCTCGGTGTCGTCGATCTTGGCCATCAAGGCGGCAGGCTGGCCGCCCTGCTCCTTGAACTTGCCCTTTCCGAGCGCGACATGGTGCGTGCCGACGAAGCGCTTGAACACGCCGGCCTCGGGCTTACCGTCCTTGTCGGTGATGCCGAGGAGCTCGGTGAGCGCGTAGGGAGGGCTGCCGGCGGGGATCTGGATGTTGACGCGTCCGCCGTGCGACAGGAGCTTGGCGACGGGCACGTCCTCGGGCGGGACATGGCTCTTGGTGCTGTCGTCGTAGATCTCGGCGCCTTCCTGGAGCAGGTGGAAGACGTTCTTGAGCACCTCGAGCGACTGCCTGTGCCTGTCGACGACCTCTTTCTTGGAGAGCGTCTTTCGCGGCCGCAAGAGCTTCTTCTTCGGGTCGAGCACGGCGCCCTTGTCGATGGCCGTGCTCGCATCGTCATTGGGCTCGGTGTACTCGAGGGTCTTCGACCATTCTTCGACGATGCTCTGGTCGATGAGCCTCTTGAGCTCGTCCCGCCTCGCCAGATCGGTTGTGTGCCTCGCCTCCATGGACAGGGCCACCGCCGCCGGGGGGGTGCCCTCGAAGCGCTTGCCGGCCTCGCCGCGGTTCATCTGGCGCGAGACGTAGCTGGCGAGCACGACGCGGGTGGCCTTGTGGAGCTGGTGGAAGCCGCGGAAGCGCTCGGGGTTGTCGGTGTCGCGGCCCGACAGGTACCTTTCGACCTCGTCGTGCGTGAGCATGCCGGAGGCGTTGAGCCAGCTCTGCCCCGCGGGGGTCGAGGAGAGCTGCTCGAAGGCGCTCCACTCGGCGTCGCTGAGCAGCTGCCCCTTGGGAAAGCGCCCTCCGATCAGCTCCTTTGCCTTGCCGGGATCGGCGGGGAAGCCGCCCTGGGTCAGCGGCTCGGTGATCGCGGGGACAGCGCGCTTGGCCCGCTCGCGGCTCCTGATGCCCGTGTCGGTGCGCCAGAGGGTCTTCTTGACGGCCTTGTCGACGATCCAGGTCACCTCCTCGATCGGGGTGGACGTCGTCGGATCCGGCGCTCTCTCCGACGGCGGCTCCGGCTCGTCCTCGATCTCGTCGGTTTGCGTCTGCGGATCGGCGGCCTCGTCCTCGCTGTCCGAATCGGGGTTATACCCGGCGAGCAGGTCCGCCGTGGCATCACCGGGCGGATCTCGGCGCTCGTTGTCCCGCGGCTCCTGCTCGGGTCCTCCCGACTGCTGCTCGGGGGCCCGTTGCGCGGCGTCCTGGAGCTCCTGAGGCGGCTGGGTGCGGGGGCCGACGAGCTCGTTGAGGGCGTCTTTGCCCTTCTGCTTCAGGTCTTGCTCGAACCTGTCGGCGCGGTCCTTGAGGGTCGTGGCCCAGTCGTTCCCGAGCTTGCTCAGGTCGACGGTGCGCGCATTCTTGATCTGCTCGTCGCCGATCTTGTCCGCTTTGAGGCCGCCGACGCTGGAGATGGGGTTTGCGGTCTTCTCGGTGGAGCGCCAGTTGTGGACGTAGCCGACGGTGCTGGGGGCGCCCGGGCCGGTGGTCTCCATGCCGATCTGGAGCGCGCCGGGCCTGTCCGGCTTGGGCGGGCGGTAGCCGATGAACATGTGTCCGTGGGCGCCGTCGGGGAGGATGACGTCGCCGTTGAAGTCCTTGAGGCCGAGGCCGCCGACGGCGAGGTTGATGCCGTAGAGCTCTGTGTCGTCGAGCTTGGCCATCAAGGCGGCAGGCTGGCCGCCCTGCTCCTTGAACTTGCCCTTTCCGAGCGCGACGTGGTGCGTGCCGACGAAGCGCTTGAACACGCCGGCCTCGGGCTTGCCGTCCTTGTCGGTGATGCCGAGGAGCTCGGTGAGCGCGTAGGGAGGGCTGCCGGCGGGGATCTGGATGTTGACGCGTCCGCCGTGCGACAGGAGCTTGGCGACGGGCACGTCCTCGGGCGGGACATGGCTCTTGGTGCTGTCGTCGTAGATCTCGGCGCCTTCCTGGAGCAGGTGGAAGACGTTCTTGAGCACCTCGAGCGACTGCCTGTGCCTGTCGACGACCTCTTTCTTGGAGAGCGTCTTTCGCGGCCGCAAGAGCTTCTTCTTCGGGTCGAGCACGGCGCCCTGGTCGATGGCCGTGCTCGCGTCGTCATTGGGCTCGGTGTACTCGAGGGTCTTCGACCATTCTTCGACGATGCTCTGGTCGATGAGCCTCTTGAGCTCGTCCCGCCTCGCCAGATCGGTCGTGTGCCTCGCCTCCATGGACAGGGCCACCGCCGCCGGGGGGGTGCCCTCGAAGCGCTTGCCGGCCTCGCCGCGGTTCATCTGGCGCGAGACGTAGCTGGCGAGCACGACGCGGGTGGCCTTGTGGAGCTGGTGGAAGCCGCGGAAGCGCTCGGGGTTGTCGCTGTCGCGGCCCGACAGGTACCTCTCGACCTCGTCGTGCGTGAGCATGCCGGAGGCGTTGAGCCAGCTCTGTCCCTGGGGGGTCGAGGAGAGCTGCTCGAAGGCGCTCCACTCGGCGTCGCTGAGCAGCTGCCCCTTGGGAAAGCGCCCTCCGATCAGCTCCTTTGCCTTGCCGGGATCGGCGGGGAAGCCGCCCTGGGTCAGCGGCTCGGTGATCGCGGGGACAGCGCGCTTGGCCCGCTCGCGGCTCCTGAAGCCCGTGTCGGTGCGCCAGAGGGTCTTCTTGACGGCCTTGTCGACGATCCAGGTCACCTCCTCGATCGGGGTGGACGTCGTCGGATCCGGCGCTCTCTCCGACGGCGGCTCCGGCTCTTCCTCGATCTCGTCGGTTTGCGGCAGCGGGTCGGCTGCCTCGTCCTCGCTGTCCGAATCGGGGTTGTACCCGGCAAGCAGGTCCGCCGGGTCGACGCTCGCTTCAGGGTTGAAGCCGCTGGTGATGGCGCTCGCTGAGCTCCCTTCCTGGGGCTGCTGCGCGGCGCTCCGCGCGATGTTCTCGCGGATGCGTTGCCATGTCTCGTGCCCCCTGGTGACCAGGTCCGGGAGCTCGTTCTCGAAGAAGTCGCGCACGTCCTGGGTCAGCTTCGCCTTCGGCGCGGGGTCGGGGTCGTAGTACGACGCGTAGGCCTCGGCGAACCACTCGGCGGGCGTGGAGAACTGGTAGTTGGAGACGGCGTCGTTGCGGGCGTCGGCGCGGTAGCTGACCCATTGGTTGTACTGATCGACGTGGTAGATGCGGCCGTCGACCTGCAGCTCCGAGGCCCCGGCGTCGTCCAGCGTCCAGGGCTGGGCCATGGCGATCTTGACGGTGCGGACGGCCTTTTCAAGCTTCTTCCTTAGGTCTGCATCCCGAGGGGCAGCGCTCGCGGGAAACTCCACCAGGGGAGCCATGTCCTTGCGTAGCGAGGGCGCATCGAGGACGGAGGCGAAGCGCTGGAGCACGGAGAAACCGTCGATCTCGGTGTTCGCCTCGTCGTCGGTGATGCCCGCCTTGGCGAAGATGGCGCGGGTGACGTCCTCGAAATCCTGCGTGTCGGAGTGGACCTTCCAGCCGCCGAACTTGTCGTCCTCGGCGAGGCTCCTCCAGTCGATGAGCTTGTCGATGGAGTGACCGATCTCGTGGCGCATGGTCCACTTGACCAGGTTGCCGTTGGCGAGCACGTCGGACACGCCGGCCATGACCTGGCGGCGTCCGGCGATGCCGAGCTCCTTGTCCTGCTGCTTGCTGATGCCGTCGTAGTCCGACTTGGCGCCGCGATCCATGAGGTATCGCTGCCAGCTCACGCTGCGGTTGAGCCGGCTGTAGAGCCAGGAGGGCATGTCGTAGGGATTGACGACATTGATGGTGTCGGTGAGCTCGTCGTAGGCGCTCGCCGATTGCTCCGAGGAGATGTCGCGGATGATGGTCCGCAGCGTCGGATTGCCGGTGACGTGGTCGGGCGGCAGCTCACCGAGGACCTTCTCGATCCGGTCGAGCATCTTGTGCGAGAAGTGCTTGCCACCGGCGTCGTTGCCCGGGCCGATCTGCAGGTTGTACTGCCGCGCCAGCGCCTGCTCGCGCGCCGCGGCCCCCTTGTTGGAGACGAGGCCGGCGACTCCGTGTCCGCCGGTGCCGAGCTTGTCATTGCCTCCCGTGGTGAGCTGGGTCCACGCGTTGTTTTCCGGCGCCAGGCTCTGGGAGGCGTCATTCGCACCTGGCGCTCCCGACGGGAGATAGTTTCCGTACGTGAAGACCGGGAAGAGCGACGGCAGGGCGTCTTTCTTCACCTTGATGGAGAAGCTCTGCTGCCAGGTGTGCATCGGCACGACGTAGTGATCGCCGTCCTCGGTGATCTTGCCGTTGATGACGACCTGGTGCGCGCTCGACGTGCCGATGTTCCCCACCGTGTCGAACGGCTTGGCCTTTGTGGGATCCTTGGCGAACGCGTCGGCGCGCTCGGCGAGGCCGTTGCCGTCGAGGAACGTGGCCAGGACGAACGGCGCCTGCCCGGGCCTCGTGAGCACGTCATTGATGCGGCCCACGTCGTAGTTGTCGCCGGTGACCATGGTCTGGGCGTTGCCGCCGAGGATGTCGGTGAAGAGCGTCACCAGGGAATCGGCCGATAGCAGCAGATCGCCGTGCTTCTTGGACGGGCCCTTCGCGTCCTTGGCCCTTGTGGCCGCCTTGTGGTAGCCGGGGATGACGCCGGCGGTGTACTTGACGTCGGCCTGGTACTGCTCGGGGGCGAGCTTGCTCAGCATCTTGCCCAGGCCCCGGGCGAGCAGGTAATCGAGGACGTGCGCGTCGGAGAAGGCGCTCCCCTTGCGCTCCAGGTCGGCGCGCCTGGCCGCGGCCTTCTTGACGCCGTTCTGGAGCAGCTTGTTGCCGATGGGGGCGTCCTGTAGCGGGAGGTCGCCGCGGATGACGCGGAGGATGGGATCCGCCGGCTGGGCACTGGCCGTCGCGTCGTTTTCGCCCTGCGTGTCGAGCGAGAAGTCGGCGAGCAGCTTGCCATTGCGATCGAAGAGCTTGCCGGTGAACTCCGCCGCGACCACGTGCGCGAAGCCGGCCAGGTCGGACGTGAGCTGCGTGTGGAGCACGCTGTTCAGCGCGCAGGTGGCGAACTGGTGCTGGGAGAGGGAGTCGGGGTTGTCGATGAGCTCCGCGAGCCTGTCGACGAGCGCCTTGTCCACGCCTTGAGATCGCATGAGGTCGCCGAGGAGCCTCTTGGCGTCCTGCTTGTCCGCGTCCGTGGCCGGATGAGACCAGGTGTTGCTGGTCTCGAGGAGCGCCTGCAAGGCGGCCTGGGGGTCGCCGAGGTTCTCGTTGGCGCCGTCGGTCTCCTGGGTCGAGCTGTCCTTGGGGGCGCCCGAGGCGTCGTGAGGCGGGCTCGCTGCGTGCGAGCCGCTGGACGGGGCCACGGTCGGCGTGTTCTTGGAGAAGCCCACGGTGACCGCGCTCGGACCCGCTGCGCTCGGGCCCGCTGCGCTCGAGCCCGCTGCGGGCGGCTGCGGCGGCTTGTTCCCGGCGCGCTGCGCGATCCTGTCGCGGCTGCGTTGCCATCGATCTCGCCCCGTGATGATCAGGCCCGGGAGCTCGTTCTGGAAGAAGTCGCGCACGTCCTGGGTCAGCTGCGCCTTCGGCCTGGGGTCGGGGTCGTGATAGGAAGCGTAGGTCTCGGCGAACCACTCTTTGGGCGTGGAGAACTGGTAGTTGGAGACGGCGTTGTTGCGGGCGTCGGCGCGGTAGCTGACCCATTTGTCGTAATGGTCGACGTGGTAGATGCGGTCTTCGACCTGCAGCTCCCGGGCCCCGCCGTCGGCCAGCGTCCAGGGCTGGGCCATGGCGATCTTGACGGTGCGGACGACCCGTTCGAGCCTGTCCTTCAGGTCTGGGTCCGTGGAGGTGAATTTCGCGGGAAAGTTCTCCAGGAGAGTCATGTCCTCGCGCCGCTGTTCCGGATCGAGGAGGGAGGCGAAGCGCTCGATCAGGGGGGCACCCGTGGGATCGATCTGCCCCTCGTCGTCGATCTTCTGCTGCGCCTTGTCGTCGCTGATGCCCGCCTTGGCAAAGATGGCGTCAGCGACGACCTGGAGCTCCCGCGAGTTGGAGTGCTCCTGCCAGCCGCCGAACCGGTCGTCGCTGGCGAGGCTGTTCCAGTCGACAAGCTTGTCGATGGAGTGGGCGACCTCGTGGCGTATCGTCCACTTGAGCAGGTTGCCGGTGGCGAGCGCGTCGGACACGCCGCCCATGACCTGGCGGCGTCCGGTGATGCCGAGCGCATCGTCCTGCTCCTTGCTGACGCCGGGGTAGCCCCGCATGGCGCCGCGATCCATCCGCTTTCGCTGCCAGTCCCAGCGCCGGTTGAGCCGGCTGTAGACGAAGGTGGGTACCTTCTCGGGATTGACGATATTGATGGTGTCGGTGTCCTCGTCGTACTCGCTCGCCGATTGCTCCGAGGAGAGGTCGCGGATGATCTTCCGCAGCGTCGGACTGCCGGTGACGTCGTCGGTGGGCAGCTCACCGAGGGCCTTCTCGATATGGTCGAGCATCTTGTGCGAGAAGTGCGTGCCGTCGGCGTCTTCGTCCGGTCCGATCTGCAGCTTGTACTTGTCCGCCAGCGCCTGCTCGCGCTGGGCGGCGCCCTCGTTGGAGACCATCCCGGCGAACCCGTGTCCCCCGGTGCCGAGCTTCTTGCCGAGCCAAGACGGCGCCTGCATCCCCGTGGTGATGGCCGTGGCGGGGGTCGCGGAGCGCTGCGCGGGCGACTGCGAGGTCGTCTCCGGCCGGGGCTGGCCGGGTCTCTCCGGTGCCTTCCCTTGAGCTCCCGACGTCTGGCTCGTCGCGGGGGACTCGCCGCGAGGCGCGCGAGCGTGCTGTCCGCCTTCAGGCGTCGGCGGCGCTAGATACGGGGGCTCGCGGCCGGACTGGGGCCGTTGGGATGGCCCGAAGCGATCTCCGTCGTCGTCCTCGGAGTCTTCGTCGTCGCCGTCGTAGTCGTCGTCGTCGCCGTCTTCGTCTTCGTCTTCGTCTTCGTCTTCGTCTTCGTCTTCGTCTTCGTCTTCGTCTTCGTCTTCGTCTTCGTCGTCGTCGTCGTCGTAGTCTTCGTCGTAGTCTTCGTCGTCGCCGTCGTAGTCTTCGTCGTCGTCGTCGTCGTCGTCGTCTTCGGCTTCGTCGTAGTCTTCGTCGTCGCCGTCGGAGTCTTCGTCGTCGGAGTCGTCGGAATCTTCGTCGTCGGAGTCTTCGTCGTCGCCGTCGTAGTCGTCGTCGGCCAGCTCGGGATCTCCCGACCGTCGCCGTGCGTCCTCTAGCTCCTGAGGCGGCTGGGTGCGTGGGCCAACAAGCTCGTTGAGGGCGTCTTTGCCTTTTGCCGCCAGCTCTTGTTCGAACCTGTCGGCGCGGTCCCTGAGGGTCGTGGCCCAGTCCTCGCCGAGCTTGCCGAGGTCGACGGTGCGGGCGTTCTTGATGCTCTCGTCGCCGATCTTGTCCGCTTTGAGGCCGCCGACGCTGGAGATGGGGTTTGCGGTCTTCTCGGTGGAGCGCCAGTTGTGGACGTAGCCGACGGTGCTGGGGGCGCCCGGGCCGGTGGTCTCCATGCCGATCTGGAGCGCGCCGGGCCTGTCCGGCTTGGGCGGGCGGTAGCCGAGGAACATGTGTCCGTGGGCGCCGTCGGGGAGGATGACGTCGCCGTTGAAGTCCTTGAGGCCGAGGCCGCCGACGGCGAGGTTGATGCCGTAGAGCTCGGTGTCGTCGATCTTGGACCTGATGGCGGCGCCGTGGCCGCCCTGCTCCTTGAAATTCCCGTCGTCGAGCTTGATGTGGTGGGTGCCGAAGGCGCGCTTGAACACGCCGCTTGCGGGGTCGCCGTTGCTGTCGGTGATGCCGAGGAGCTCGGTGAGGGCGTACGGAGGGCTGCCGGCGGGGATCTGGACGTTGACGCGGCCGCCGTGCGACAGGAGCTTGGCGACGGGCACGTCCTGGAGGGGGACATGGCTCTTTTTGCTGTCGTCGTAGATCTCGGCGCCTTCCTGGAGCAGGTGGAAGACGTTCTTGAGCACATCGAGCGACTGCCTGTGCCTGTCGACGACCTCTTCCTTGGAGAGCGTCTTTCGTGGCCGCAAGAACTTCTTCTGCGGGTCCGGGACGGCGCCCTTGTCGATGGCCGTGCTCGCATCGTCGTTGGGGTCGGTGTACTCGAGGGTCTTGGACCACTCGTCGACGATGCTCTGGTCGATGCGCTGCTGGAGCGCAGCTCTCCTCGCGGAGTCGGGCGCGTGCTTCGCCTCCATGGAGAGGGCGAGGGCCGCCGGCGGGGTGCCCTCGAAGCGCTTGCCGGCCTCGCCGCGGTTCATCTGGCGCGAGACGTAGCTGGCGAGGACGACCTTGCTGGCCTTGTGGACCTGGTGGAAGCCGCGGAATCGCTCGGGGTTTTCGCTGTCGCGGCCCGACAGGTACCTTTCGACCTCGGCGTGCGTGAGCATGCCGGAGGCGTTGAGCCAGGCCTGCCCCGCGGGGGTCGAGGAGAGCTGCTCGAAGGCGCTCCACTCGGCGTCGCTGAGCAGCTGCCCCTTGGGAAAGCGCCCTCCAATCTGCTCCTTCGCCTTGCCGGGGTCGCTGGGGAAGCCGCCCTGGGTCAGCGGCTCGGTGATCGCGGGGACGCCGCGCTTGGCCCGCTCGCGGCTCCTGAAGCCCGTGTCGGTACGCCAGAGGGTCTTCTTGACGGCCTTGTCGACGATCCAGGTCACCTCCTCGAGCGGGGTGGACGTCGCCGGATCCGGCGCTCTCTCCGACGGCGGCTCCGGCTCTTCCTCGATCTCGTTGGGTTGTCGCGGCCGGTCGCTTGCCACGTCCCCGCGGGCCAGAGCGGGCTTGTCCCCTGCGAGCATGCCCGCCGGGGCATCACCGGGCGGAGCTCGGCGCGCGCTCTCCCGCGAAGCGTTTCCGAGGGGGCCTGCGTCCTTGCGATTGGCGCCAGGGTCGCTGGTCTTGCCGCCGTTGCCCGTGGGGCCTTTGGCGGCGGAGCTCCCGGCGGGCGCGTTCTCCGTGGTGGAGGTGGGTTTTGCCGTCGGGGCGCTTCGTGTGTCGGGCGTCGCGCCGGTCCTGGTCGGCGTCTGGGGGGACGTGGTGTTCTTCGGCGTGGCCTCTTTCGTGGGCGCCTTGACGCTCGCTTCGTTCGCGCTCGGCGCAGGGCGTCCGGGCGCCGGCGAGCTGGTGTTTTGCTGGCCGGGAGCGGCGCGCGGGGTCGTGTTCTGGAGAGCGCCGGCGGTCGATCCGGTGGAGGGACGGCTTTCGCCCGGACCGGTCTGGATCGCGCCCATCCTGGGGTTCGGGGAGACGGCGCCCTGGGGAGCGCCGCTGCCCGGGGTCGTGGGGGCGGCCTGCGGTCGAGCGGTGGGGAGCGACGGAGCGCCGCTGCCCGGGGTCGTGGGAGCGGCCTGCGGCCGAGCGGTGGGGAGCGACGGAGCGCCGCTGCCCGGGGTCGTGGGGGCGGCCTGCGGCCGAGCGGTGGGGAGCGACGGAGTGCCGCTGCCCGGGGTCGTGGGGGCGGCCTGCGGTCGAGCGGTGGGGAGCGATGGCGCGCCGCTGCCCGGGGTCGTGGGAGCGGCCTGCGGTCGAGCGGTGGGGAGCGACGGAGCGCCGCTGCCCGGGGTCGTGGGGGCGGCTTGCGGCCGGGCTGCGGGGAGCGACGGAGCGCCGCTGCCCGGGGTCGTGGGGGCGGCTTGCGGCCGGGCTGCGGGGAGCGACGGAGCGCCGCTGCCCGGGGTCGTGGGGGCGGCTTGCGGCCGAGCGGTGGGGAGCGACGGAGCGCCGCTGCCCGGGGTCGTGGGGGCGGCCTGCGGCCGGGCTGCGGGGAGCGACGGAGCGCCGCTGCCCGGGGTCGTGGGGGCGGCTTGCGGCCGAGCGGTGGGGAGCGATGGCGCGTCGGTGACCGGGGTCGTGGGGGCGCTGCGCGGCAGGCCGGAGGGGGCCGATCCGGCAGGATTCCCCGGCGTGGCGTTCTGGCTGCGCGGGACGTCGATCGGGGACACGCGCGGCCCCGGCGCGGAAGGCTGCGAGACCGGCGAGACCGGCGTGCTGGTCGGCGCTCGACCCGCGTTGTGCCCGCCGGCGGCGGCCGACGTGCTCCCGGAAGCATTCCCCGTCGTCGCCTGCGGCGCGGGGCTCGGCGTCGCGGCCGGAGAGTTCGGGGGCGGGGTGGCCTTGCGCGTGAACGGATCCCAGCCGGAGGTGGCCCTCGTCGTCTGGGTGGTGGCCTGGTTCGTGGCGCTGGGCGCGGACGATTCGCCGGGCGCCATGGCCTCGCTGGCCGTCGGATGTGCGAAGTTGCCTGCGCTTTTTGACGAGCCACGCAGCGCTGACCGGATATCGCGGGACTGCGAGGACGAACGACGATGCGACGGCATGCCCAATGATTGACCGGAATCCGCGCCCCGCCAAGCGCCACCACCCCCGCACAGGGGCGGGGACCTGCTCCCGGGCCATGGCACCCTCCTCCCCCAGCGTCTGTTCGCTTCGGGCTCGGCTGCAGTCAGGGGCGATGATTGCACCTGCGGCCCGCGAAAGCGTGCGCATCGCGGCGCTGCGTCGGATGCCGCCGTGAGAACCTGCGCGAGCCGGCGCCACGGCGTGCCGGCGTGCATGTGCGACGGGCGCTGCGGCTGCGGCCGGCAGCCGCCGTCGTGGCGAGTTGTCTCGCGCGGCGCGTTCGTGTACGAGGTGCGAGAGGGCAGCGCTGGATCACGAAGCCGTCGCGCAGGGCCAGGAGAGCGAGGATCCATGAGCATCACGACGATCGCCGTTGCCGACTTCGAGCCTGCGACGGCGCCGCTGCCCGCGTTCGACGAGGAATCGGCGTTGCAGAGCCTGCTCGTCTCGCCCGTCGAGGCCGCCTATCGCCATCGCCTGCCCCTCGTCGGGCGCACGGACGTGCACCCGCTCGTCCAGGCGGCTTACATGGCGTTCACCCAGCGCTACCCCCTTGTGCTCTCGCCCGACGTGATCTGGTTCTGCCTGGCCCGTGGGTTCACGCTCCACGTCGCTGCGAACGAGGAGCAGCGGCGTCAGGTCCTCCTCGAGGACAGCGACTTCGAGCTGAGGATCGATCGGCCGGATTTCACGCTGGGTGAGGTGAACCCGTGGCCCGTCGCGTTTCCGGATTTCTCCAGCCAGATCGCCGCGCGGGTCGGCAAGCTGCGGGAGCTCGTGACCGCCAGTTTCTCGACCACGGGACCGGTGGAGCGCGTGGCGTCGGAGCTCACGGTGATGACGCCGTTCGTGCCGCACTTCGAGTGGCAGCCGCCCTTCCCGGCGGACATGAGCTTTCCGGACCGTGGAATCCCCCGCATTTACCTGCTCGGCACGGCGGACGACTGGCGCTGGGTGCGCCACCGCGCGGCGGCGTTCGGCCCGTTCGGGGCAGAGCGCTGGGCTCATGCTCTCCTGCCGGTGCTCGACCAGATCGTCGCCTCGGCGGAGGGCCGTCAAGATCCGGCGTTCTGGCGCGCTTTCTTCCGGTACGAGAACTCCGCGGATGAGCTCACCGGGTGGATCCACGTGCTCTTTCCGTACCTGCGCGCCTGGCCTGCCGACCACTTCGTTCCGAATACGTATCTCGACGGCTGGCTCGAACGGTGGCAGGCCGCGGAGGCCCGGCGCAACCCGCTCACCGCGCTGGCGAAGCCGGAGGGGCCTGGGCTCGCGCGGCTCCCGCCCGGGCTGACCAGCGCGTCCTTGCGGTTCATCGATGAGCACCGCCGGGAGCACCCCTTGGAGTTCATCAGCGGTCTCATCGGCGTCATGCAGGACCAGCACTCGCTCGCGCTCATCCCGGAGTTCGTCTGGGCCGTCGTGCACGGAGAGCCCTGGCCCGCGGCCGAGCCGCCCGCCGAAGCGCGCTGAGGTCGAAAGGTCGCCGGTACCCCCGCTGCCGGGCGTCGGGAGGGCTTCCCGTTACCGCTGCCGGGCGTCGGGAGGGCTTCCCGTTACCGCTGCCGGGCGTCGGGAGGGCTTCCCGTGACCGCTGCCGGGCGTCGGGAGGGCTTCCCGTGACCGCTGCCGGGCGTCGGGAGGGCTTCCCGTGACCGCTGCCGGGCGTCGGCGGGGCTTCCCGGTACCGCCGCCAGCACCCGCCCCCGTCGTCTGCAAGGCAATCTTGCTGCTGGATCGGGCGGCATTCGCAGCGGGCAACCGGAATTTAACGCAAAGGCGCAAAGGCGCAAAGGCGCAAAGGGGCAAGAGAGAGTGGGGGAGTCATTCCTGTAATCCGTTGACCACGCGATGCTCGCTGACCCCACCGTCGCCGGCGCGATCTGCGACCGGTTGGTCCACAACGCGCATATGCTCTCGCTGAAGGGGCCGTCGATCAGGAAGAAGAAAGGGCTCGAAGAGAAGAACTTGGAAGACTAGGGCTGATCATCCAAGAGGCGGGGGGCGAGAGACGGCGAGAGGGAGAGATTCTTTCTTTTTTCTTCCTCCCCGCCTCCTCGCCTCCCTGTGAAAATTCTCTGGGTTTCAACATGACTGGTGTTCGAGAACGCCGATCACATTGAAATTCCGCTAAAATCGACTCATGGGAAGAGGACCGCAAGGGCGCAAGGGGCGCAAGGGGGGAGAAGAATATAATTCTATCTCTGTTCCCTTGCGCCTCTCGCGCCCTTGCGGTCTCTCGTCTGACTGGGTGCCGTGTCCTTCCAGCGTGCTCCTCGGCGGCTCCGACGGGTGCCACAATCTATTGAAGTTAGCTGAATTTTAACCTGTTCGGCGTTCGTGCGCCAGGCCAAGCCTGGGCGAGGAGGAAGCGATGAGCTGAAACTTCGCGAAGAAACCCTGCGGGTGAGAGTCCCGCCCGGCAAGGTTGGCCCACCAGCCGGAAGCGAGTCTTGCGGGGCGCCGGGCGACCGGCGTCGCGAAGCGTAGACAGCGAGCGTGCGGGCCGTGGGATGGAGCCTCGAAAGATCAGAGGTCGTGGGGTCGACGCCGTGAACGCAGCGGAAGACAACATCGTCGCGTCAAGAGCGAGCCCGGGTAGCCCCCGGTCGCAGGGCCTGGCGTGGCGACCCACCGGGGTCAGAGACCAGGGCACGTACGCAAGGGTTTCCCGAGGAACCTGGGAGGTCCCGCCGCCTCCACCGAGAGGTGGAACCGCCGAGCGGAGCGCAAGCGAGCGGAGCGGGGGCGACGGGAAGTCGGAGTGCACTCGTAGTACCGCGGAAGCGGGGGAACCAACCCGAGGGACCCCGTGGAGGGAAGGGGAGCACCGGGGCACGGGATCGTTGGAGGGAAAGATGAAGGAGACATCGGGCTCCGAAACCGTCTGCACGAAACTCGAACGAATAGCGGAGCTGGCGCGGCAGGCACCCACCATGGTGCTGACGACGCTCGCCCATCACATCGACCTGGACTGGATGCGCGAAGCCTACCGGCGAACGCGCAAGGACGGCGCGCCCGGCGTGGACCGGCAGACCGCGGAGCAGTACGCGGAGCAACTGGAGGACAACCTCCGGTCGCTGCTGGAACGAGCCAAGGCGGGCACGTACCGCGCGCCGCCGGTGAGGCGGGTCCATATCCCGAAGGGCAACGGGGAAACACGCCCGATCGGCATCCCGATCTTTGAGGACAAGATCCTGCAGCGCGCGGTGGCCATGGTGCTGGAGGCCGTCTTTGAGCAGGATTTTCTTGACTGCTCGTACGGTTTCCGGCCCGGCCGTTCGGCACACCGAGCGCTCGCGTCGTTCTGGGACAAGGCGATGGAGATGGCGGGCGGATGGGTCATCGAGGTCGACATCCGAAGGTTTTTCGACACGGTGGACCGTCAGCACCTGATGGATGCGCTGCGCCGCAGGGTACGAGACGGCGTGCTGCTCCGTCTCATCAGCAAGTGGCTGCACGCGGGCGTGCATGAAGACGGTAGCCTCAGCTACCCGGAGGCCGGCACACCGCAGGGCGGCGTGGTTTCGCCGATCCTGGCGAACATCTACCTGCACGAGGTGCTCGACACGTGGTTCGAGCGCGACGTCCGACCCCGGCTTCGAGGCAGGGTACACCTCATCCGCTACGCGGACGACGCGGTGCTGCTGTTCGAAGTGGAAGAAGACGCGCGCCGGGTGATGGCCGTGCTACCGAAGAGATTCGGCAAGTACGGGCTGAGCCTGCACCCGGACAAGACGCGCCTGTTGCCGTTCCAGCGGCCGCCGAAGAGACCCCCGCCGAGCGGCGGGGCGTCGCCGATGTGGCCGTCGACGTTCGATCTGCTCGGCTTCATGCATCACTGGGGCAGGTCGCGGCGAGGCAACTGGGCGATCAAACGCAGGACCGCCAAGGACCGCTTCAGCCGCGCGCTGCGGCGCGTGGCGGAGTGGTGCAGGGACCACATGCACGAGGAGCTGAGCAGCCAGCAGGGGAGCCTGGCCATGAAGCTGCGGGGTCACTACGAGTACTACGGGATCACCGGGAACTCGGAGGCGCTCCGTCGCTTCGCCTGGGAGGTTGTGGCGGTGTGGCGCAAGTGGCTCGATCGCCGCTCGCAGAACGCCAAGATGACCTGGGAGCGGATGCACCGGCTGCTGGAGAGGTATCCCCTTCCGCGGCCGCGCATCAGGCACCCCGCTCCTGCACGCTCGTAGCGAACCCGTGTCCCGAAGAGCCGGATGCGGGAATTCCGCACGTCCGGATCTGTGGGGGGCCGGGGGGCAGTCGACCCCGGTCTACCCGACTAGGCCTTCTCGTTCCTCCCCTCTCCGTCGTTTTGCGCCTTTGCGCCTTTGCGCCTTTGCGCCTTTGCGCCTTTGCGTTGAATTCTGGCTGCTCCGCAGGACCTGCGGGTTGGATTGAAGGGATCAGCCCATCGAACCGTCGCCGCGGTCTGCGCCCGCCCCCCGCGGCCGGGCTACCCGAAGCGCAGCGCGAGCCCCGCCCCCCCGCCCTCGACAACGATCTCCCTGTCCCGGCACCCCGGATCCTCCGCCATGCGCGCCGCGATCGGCGTGATCACCCGCTCCTCGATCACCCGCTTCAGCGGCCGCGCCCCCCGCCTCGGATCGAACCCCACCTCGGCCAGCCAGGCCCGCGCCTCGGGCAGGACACGGAGCCGCAGGTTCCGCCGCACGAGCCCGGTGCGCGTCTCGGCCTTCTCGAGCTCCAGATCCACGATCCTGAGCACGCTGTCCCGCTCGAGGCTCCGGAACTGGACGACGTGATCGATGCGGTTCACGAGCTCCGGCCGGAAGTGCTCGCGCACGCCCGCCGGCGCCGCGCGCCTCGCCAACCGTGGCGCGCCCGCCGCGCCGCGCTCTCCGTCTCCGCCGCCGCCGAAGCCGACCGTCGCCCGATCGGCGACGCCGAGGTTCGAGGTCATCACGATCAGCACCATCCGGAAATCGACGTGCCGCCCGTCCTCGTCCGTCAGCCGGCCCTCGCCCAGGATCCCGAGCAGCAGGTCGAACACCTCGCGGTGGGCCTTCTCGATCTCGTCGAGGAGCACCAGCGACAGCGGCTCCTGCCGCACGCGCTGCGCGAGCGTCGTCGCGCCCGGCCCCGCCTGGAGCAGCCGCGCCGACGAGCCCGGCAGCCGGTACTCGCTCATGTCGAGCCGGATCATCCGCCCCTCGTCGCCGAACATCGACCGCGTGAGCTCCTTCGCGAGCTCCGTCTTGCCCACGCCCGTCGGGCCGACGAAGAGCAGCGTGCCGCACGGGCGCTCGGGGTCGTTCATCCCCGCCTTGAAGCGCGCGAGCACCCGCGCCGCGGTGTCGCACGCCTCGTCCTGCCCGATCACGCGCCGCTTCAGCCCGCGCGCGATCGTCTCGGCGCTCGCGGGGATCTCGTCGGCGATCAGCTCGATCGGCAGCCCCGAGTGGCGCGCATAGGCCTCCGACACGTCCCGCGGGTAGAGCACGCGGGCGGTGTTCGCGCCTGCCCGGGCGCCGCCGTCCGCGTCTGCCCGGGCGCCGGCCTCCTGCGTGAGCCAGTCGAAGAAGCGGAACGCCTTGCCAGGGAAGAGCACGTCGCGCCGGAACATCGCGAGGTGCTGGACCAGCCGCTTCTTGCCCGCCGGGTGCAACCGGACGCGCGCGTCCTTCCGCGCCTCGTACTCCGCGAGCAGCGCCGGCACCGCGGCCGGATCGGGCTCGCGCAGCCGGACGACCTGAAAGCACGCCACGAGCGAGGCCGCGCGGCGCTGGCACGCCTCGAGCTCCGGCTCGGTGCACTCCCCGATGAGGCTCACCTCGCCCGTCCGGAGCGCCGGCAAGAACACATCGCCGATCGACGAGCCGTCCGGCTGCGGCCGGAGCAGCGGCAAGAGCGCGCCGACGTGCAGGAGATCCCCCTCGTGCGACAGCTCGCCCACGAGCTTCAGACACCGCGCCTGCCACATGCCGAGGTACGTCATCCCGGCGAGCAGCCGGTCGGCCGAGGTGCTGAACAGACCCGGCGAGAGCGCGCGCGCCTTGTCCCTCCGCCACGCCGCGAACCGCCGCGCCAGCCGGTAAACCCAGGTCGTCTTGCCGACGCCCGGGCCGCCCACCAGCAGGATCGACGGCAGCGGCGCGCCCTGCGCGGCCCGCGCGGCGTCGAACACCGAGAGCGCCTGCTCCAGCTCCTCGGACTCGCCAACGGCGAGCGGGAGCCGCTGGCGCGCGGCCTTCTCGACGAGATCCTCGGCGACCGCGCGCAGCGTGGGGCGCTCGTCCGCCGCGCGCCGGGCGGAGCCCTCGGCGCGCGACGGGAAGCGAGGCGACCACGGGCGCACGTACTCGTCCCCCTCGCGGCGGAAATCGAAGAGCGACCGCGGCGACTCGCCGAGCAGCGCGCTCGTCACGAGCTGGCGGAGCACGTCGGGCGCAATCGAGAGATCCTCCACGATCACGGACCAGCCGAAGCGCGGGAGCATCACCCGATATCCGCCCTCGGCGAGCTTGCTCGCGAGGTAGGTGAGCCGCAGCGGGATGCGGCGCCGGCCGACGACCGCCGCGCGCTTGACCGTGGTCTGCGGGTGAACATCGACCCCGAGCGTGCGCACCTCGAACGACTCGTCCCACAGATAGCGATCGAGATCGTCCTCGCCCGTCGCCACCCGCGCGTGGAGCTCCACCTCGATCTTGCGCAGCACGTCCTCCTCGGAGGCGCCATGAGCGGACGGCGCCGGCCGGTCGAAGACGAATGCCCACGTGCGCAGGAGGATGCCGGTGACGCGGCCGTCGTGGTGGGCGATGAGATAGACGCGGAGCGATTTCTTCGTCATACGGCGGCATCGGCCAGGCGCAGCCGGAGCCCGCCAGCCTACCACACCCGGCCCCGACCCCCCCGGCGCCCGCGAAACGTCGGGCGACGCTGTCCCCGCTCCGCCGCAACGGCCCCCCGCCTCGCCGCGGGAGAGCGTCAAGAAGCCTTTTGCCTCCGCGCCCCGGAGCGGCGCCGGAACGACCCTGACGGGCACGTCAATTTCATGCTCCGCGGTGACAGCATGCGTCAAAACAGGCGCGCGCGGCGACGCAGGAACAACCATGCTGCAACATTGTGGTGGCGCGGAGCTGTGGAATCTTATACCCCCTGAGCTCACCAGGAGGTGTAGAGTGGCCTACATGCCGCACACGCCTTATTCCTTGGTACCTCGCCGTCGCGCGGTTCGAGCCGCGCTTTCTTTGTTCCTCTCGCTCGCGGCGCTCGCGGGGGTCACGCCCGCCAGCGCCGCGGTGGAGCAGCTGGACGGCACCGATCTGCCTCAACGGGTCAGCGACGCCGAGCGCGGCCTCGTGACGAGCCGCGGGTTCCCGGCGAACGCCGTCACGCTCGATGGGCTCTTCATGTACCGGGGGGAGGACATCGATCCCGTGGCCGACGCGAGCACGGAGCCGGGCGTCTTCTCGCCGCTCTGCGGGTTCACCGGGGAGCTCGTGCTGCGCGGGGGTGGGTGCAAGGTCGCGTTCGGCTGGTACAACGCGACCGCGACCGGCACGCGCCCGCCGGACAACCAGATCTACGAGCTGATCCCCGCGGACACGTCCGAGGCGTTCCGGTGCCAGGACGACGATTTCTGCCCGCTGGCCACGATGGATACCGACCAGCCGGGGCAGCACGGGTGGACGCCGAGGCAGTTCTCGGCGGCGGACATCCGCGAAGATCCGCGGTACCAGGGCGGCCTGGTCGGCTTCGCGCTCATCGGCAAGACGGGCACCTACTGCACCCAGACGAAGTTCTCGCAGCGCGAGCTGAACACCGTCTGCACGAACTGCACGCCGAGGGCGCCGTGGGTGACCACGCTGATCTACACGTCGACCGCCAGCCCCGACGCATTCTATGTCGCCTTCGAAGATCTGCCCGTGAGCGCGACGGATTGGCGCGCGAATGTGGGCGGGTACGCGAATGACGGTGATTTCAACGATTTCGTCTATTACATCACGGGAGTGACCTGCGAGGGCGGCGGCCAGGTCTGCGACACGGGCCTGCAGGGCGCGTGCGCCATTGGGAGGACGGGCTGCGCGACCGACGGCGATCCCGAGTGCCTGCCCGTCCTCGAGCCCGGCGAGCAGCGCGAGCGCTGCGACAACATCGACAATGACTGCGACGGCGAGGTCGACAACGGCGAGGGGCTCTGCGAGGAGGGCCTCGTGTGCAACCGCGGGTCGTGCGTGCCGTACTGCGGCCGCGGCGAGGTCGTCTGCAACGACGGCCTGGTCTGCGAGGAAGGCCTGTGCGTGGAGCGGGCGTGCGTGGGCGTGGCGTGCGAAGGCGGCCAGATCTGCATCGGCGGCAACTGCGTGGGCGGGTGTGACGGCGTCACCTGCCCCGCGAACCAGGAGTGCCAGCTCGGGCGGTGCGTGGATCTCTGCGCCCAGATCGCCTGCGAGGACGGCGCGGTCTGCGAGCGCGGCATCTGCCAGTCGAACTGCGGCTGCCGCACCTGCCCCGCCGGCAAGACGTGCGCGGGCGACGGCCGCTGCGTCGATACCGGCTGCGAGGACCTGACCTGCCCTGCAGGTCAGCTCTGCATCGGCGGGAGCTGCGCCGACGCGTGCGCGGGCGCCGTCTGCCCTGGCAACGCGCCGTGCGTCGGCGGCGTCTGCGGTGAGCCGCCGATCCACGGCGGCGTCACGGCCTCGAGCGGGGGCCAGGACGGAGGCGGCCTGTTCCTGGACGATCCGCCGGATCTGACCAGCGGCGCGGGCGCCGGCGCCGGCGCCGGCGGCGCGGATGGCGGCGCGCCCCGCAAGCCCGACTCTTCCTGCGCCTGCCGCGCGGGCGCGACGTCGGAGGGCTCGCCGGCCAGGGTCGGCCTGCTCGGCCTCGGTCTCCTGCTCCTCGCCGCCCGCCGGCGCCGCGCGCGCGCCGCGCTCTAGTCACCACCAGTCACCCGGCGGCGCGGGCCGCCATCGCGGCCGCGAGGGCCGCCACGAGGGTCGCCAGGAACCACGCGAGGTGCGCGCCGGGGGGCTCGCGCGCCGCGGCCCCGGCGGGCAGCGGGAACACAACCGAGCGCACCCGCCGCGAATCCGCGTCGACAAGGAGCACGCCGTCGACGTCGAACGCGAGGCGGTACTCGAGCAGCTGCCGCCGCGTCGCGGGCGTATCGATGCGCGGCGCGAGCCGGCCTGTCTTCACCTCGGCGACATACCGACTCCGGCCGTGCGCCACGAGGTAGTCGGCGCGGAGACCGACGGTGATCGGCTCGCCGTCGATCTGGACTCCATAGGAGACCGCGACCTGACGGCCGACGATGGTGTACCCGAGCTCGCGGAGGAGCGCCTCGGCGCGGGCCTCTCCCGCCGCGCCCTGCTCCCGGCATCGCTCGATCCGGCGCCGCTGCCGGGCGCTCCGCCACGCGAGCCGGAGCGTCTGGACCAGCCCGAAGAAGAGCGCCGCGCCGGCCACGGCCAGGAGGAGCTCGGGCGGTATGTCGCGGAAATCCACGCAGCGCGCGTTTACGCAGGAACCTGGAGTCCGGGCCAAGTTTTGTGCGAGGGGTTGTCAGCGGCCCGGCTGGCGCGCATGTCCACGCGCTCCTATTACAGTTTGCCGAGAGGCATACCGCCAGCTCGCGCGCTGCCGTGATCGCGCCCCGCTCCCGAGCGTGCCCGGCTGGTTGGTCAGGGATGCACATCGATCGTTCGCTAGAGTCCCCTTGTTTCCCAGCCGAGGCCCGTTCCTCCGTGGTTGACCCCGAGAGCAGGCATTGCGCGCAGATCCGCCTGCTCACCGAGGTCGGCCGCGCGCTCGCGGTGGCGTGCTCCGCGCGCGAGATTCACGAGGCTGTCCTCTCGGCGGCGAGGCAGCTGAGCGACGCCGACAGGGCCGTCTTGATCCTGAACGACGACGAGGGGCGGCCGGTCGTGCGATCCTCGCTGGGGCTCGATCCGGCGCTGCTCGCCGAGCTTCGCGGCCGCCCCCTGCCGAGCTTCGAGGAGGGGGTCGCGCGTGCGCTGCACGGGTCGGCCCACGTCGTCGCCGCCCCCCTGGTCGTCCGGGACCGCGTCTCCGGCGTGCTCGCGGTCGAGCGCTTGCGCCCGGACTCGGACGAGGGGGCCTGGCTGCTCGCGGCGCTCGCCGATCAGGCCGCGGTCGCGCTCACCAGCGCGGACGGGGCGGCCTCTCCGGGGCCCTCGGCCGTCGCGCGGGGCGCGGCGGCGCAGCGCGCTGACGAGACCGCCGCGCGCGACGGCAGCCGAGAGCAGGACGCGCGCCTGGAGGTGGACGTGCAGCGCGAGCGCTATCGTCTCCTCTCTCGAGCGATCAAGGACCCGATCTGGGACTGGGACATCCGGACGGACCACGTCGAGCGCAACGACACGTTTTACGCCGTCTTCCGCTACGCTCGCGAGGATACGGTGCCCACGGGCTCCTGGTGGCTCGGCCGCTTGCTGCCCGAGGATCGCGACCGCGTGGTGCGCGGCTTCGAGGAGAGCGTCCACGGCAGCGCCGACAGCTGGTCGGAGCACTACCGCGCGTACCGCGGCGACGGCTCGGTCGCCCGCGTGTTCGATCGCGGCTCGGTGCTCCGCGACGCGCGCGGCAAGGCGATCCGCATGGTCGGCGCGGTGGTCGACCTGAGCGAGCAGTTCCGGATCGAGAGCGCGCTCCAGGATCGAGAGGATCGGCTCCGGCTCGCCACGTGGGCGGCGGACGTGGGCACGTGGAGGATCGAGCTCGCGACATCCGCCGATACGAGGGACGCGAGCCTGAACCGCATCCTGGGCCTGGAAGAGCGCGAGACGACGCAGCCCATCGACGACTGGCTGAGCCGCGTCCACCCGGAGGACCGCGACATGGTGATCGCCGTGATCGAGCGGACCCTCCGCGCACAGCACATCTACGACATCATCCATCGCATCGTCCGCCCCGACGGGGCGATCCGGTGGGTCCACGACCGCGGGCGGCTCATCTGCGATCAGGACGGCTCCCCGCTGTTCTTGACGGGCGCTGTCGTCGACATCACCGAGCTGAAGCAGCTCGAGCGCGAGCGCGCGGATCTGCTCCGCCGCGAGCAGCAGGCGCTCGCCCAGTCGGAGCAGGACCGCCTCCGCGCCGAGGACGCGAACCGCATGAAAGACGAGTTCCTCGCGACGGTCTCCCACGAGCTGCGGACGCCGCTCACGGCGATCCTGGGCTGGGCGCGGCTGATCAAGGAGAAGGACATCGGGTCGGAGCGCGTCAAGCAGGGCATGGCGGCGATCGAGCGCAACGCCCACGCGCAGGCGCAGATCGTCGACGACATCCTCACGGTCTCCCGGATCATCACCGGCAAGCTGCGGCTGAACACGGTCGCGGTCGACCTCGCCGGCGTCGTCGAGGCCGCCGTGGACACCCTCACGCCGACGGCGAGGGCGAAGAACATCGAGATCGGCGTCGAGCTCGGCGAGGCGCTGGGCCACATGAGCGGCGACCGGGATCGCCTCCAGCAGGTCATGTGGAATCTGCTCTCGAACGCGGTGAAGTTCACCCCGAAGGGAGGTCGGGTGACGGTCCGCGTGGGGCGGAGCGACTCGCAGGTCATGATCGCGGTCGCCGACAACGGCAAGGGCATTGTCAGGTCGCTCCTGCCTTATGTCTTCGACCGCTTCCGCCAGGGCGACTCCTCGCCCACGAGGGCCCACGGCGGGCTCGGCCTGGGGCTCGCGATCGTCCGCCACCTCGTCGAGCTGCACGGGGGCACGGTGGAAGCGGAGAGCCGGGGCGAGGGGGGCGGCGCCACGTTCACGGTGACGCTCCCCCTGCATGCGGCGCCATCCAGCGTGCGTGAGGGGCCGCCGCCTGCGCCCTGGCGCGTCGCGCTCGAAGACGGGGAGTCGACGCCGCTGAGCGGAGTTCACGTCCTCCTCGTCGAGGATGAGCCGGACGCCCGCGAGATGATCGCGTTCCTGCTGGAGGGAGCGGGCGCGCAGGTCACCACGGCTGGCTCGATGAGCGACGCCATGAGCGTCCTCGGGCGGCTGAGTCCCGATGTCCTGGTGAGCGACATCGGCATGCCGGGGGAGAGCGGCTACACGTTGATAGAGCAGGTGCGCGCGGCGGGCCGGGACGAGATCCGGGCGATCCCCGCGGTGGCCCTGACCGCCTATGCCCGGATCGAGGACCAGAGGAGGGCGCTCGCGGCCGGCTTTCAGAAGCACGTCGCGAAGCCGATCGACCCTGCCGCCCTGGTGAAGGTGGTCGCGGACCTCGCGGGCCGCCCGTGAGCCGCGATGGGGAGGGGTGGATTCTCGCGCCTGCTCTCTCCCCCTCTGGGCCTCAGGCCAGCTCGACCTCGAGCAGCCACAGCATCAGCGCCTTCTGCACGTGCAGCCGGTTCTCGGCCTGGTCCCACACGCGCGAGCGCGGCCCTTCCAGCGTCTCGTCGTCGATCTCCTCGCCCCGGTGCGCCGGCAGGCAGTGGAGCACGACCGCGTGCGGCGCGGCCTTCGCCATCACCCCCGCGTCGACCGTCCAGCCGGCGAACGCGGCGCGGCGCCTCTCCGCCTCGCCCTCCTGCCCCATGCTCGCCCACACGTCGGTGTTCACCACGTCCGCGCCCGCCGCGCCCTCGCGCGGGTCGTTCACGATCGTGACGTGGCCTGTCGCCCGCGCCCGCTCGACCTCGTCCGCGGGCGGCAGGTACCCCTCGGGCCCCGCGAGCACGAGGTGGAAGTCGAAGCGCGGCGCCGCCTCGAGCCACGAGCGCGCCATGTTGCTCGCGCAGTCGCCCAGGAAGGCGACGCGCCGGCCGGCGATGCCGCGCCTGTCCCCGCCCGCCGCGAGCGCCTCCTCGATCGTGAAGATGTCGCTGAGCACCTGCACCGGGTGGCCGTCGTCCGAGAGCGCGTTGATCACCGGCACGCTCGCCTCCGCCATCTCGAGCAGGCGCGCGGTCGACGACGTGCGAAACGCGATCGCGTCGCAGTACCGGGCGAGCACGCGCGCCGTGTCGCGGATCGGCTCGCCGCGCGCGAGCTGGCTGCCCTGGGTGCTCAGCACGACCGGCTGCGCGCCGAGCTGCGCGATCCCGACCTCGAACGACACGCGCGTGCGCGTGCTCGCCTTCTCCAGGACCACCGCGACGGAGCGGCCGGCGAGCAGCGTCGCGCGCCGCCCCTTCGGCTCCTCCTTCAGGCGAGCGGCGAGCCTGAGCACGCGGTGCGCTTCGGCCAGGGTCATGTCCGTCATCTTGAGGTAGTCGCGCTTCGCCATTGTCCCGCCTTCCGCGTCGCTGCCGTGTGCGCTGCCGTCCAGAGATGCGCGCCCCTCCGCCGCGGAGGAGCCCGCGATGAGCGCGCCGTGCGCCGCCGTGATGTGGCACAACCGGGACGCCGCCGTCAATCCGCCGCTCGCCACCGCGGCGAGCGCGAGCAGCGGAGTCCGCGAGGCGCCGTGTCGGACTGCGGCCGTCTCCTCCGCCCCCGGCGCGAGGCGCCGCGCGACTCGCGCCCTCGGCCGGGCGGCCCGGCCCTCAGCGCCCGATCTCGATGTGCCACGCCCCCTCCGAGATCGGCTCGACCGACGCGCGGATCCCGAGGAGATCGCGCAGCAGCTGCAGGTGGGTCGTCGTGTGCGACGACGGGCGCACCGTCCGGAACGCGCCGCGCCCCGCGAGGGCGATCGGCAAGAGCAGCTGATCGGCCAGGTGCTCGCCGACCGGCACGCCCGCCGCGAGGTAGTCGCGCGCCTCCTCCGCGGCCTTCGCGCCGACCGACTCCGCGCGCACGCCCCTCTCGCCGAACCCGGTGAACACCTCGGTCACGTGCTCGCTCTCGACCGCGATCGTGATCACGTTGCCCGGGCCGTGGCCGCCCCTCAGCACGCTCGGCCTGAAGCAGGCCGGCTCCCAGCCGAGCACCGCGGCCGCCGCGTCGAGCTCTCGCAGCGCGACGGCGCTCGGGAGGTTCGACACCGTCGCCACCGCCCTCCGGCCGCGGAGCTCCCCGCGCGAGAGCAGCTCGAGCGGCGCGAGCGCGGGCACCGGCGCGATCGAGACGCGGGCCAGCCCGCCGCCGGCCGGATAGAAGCCGGGCGTCACGAGCGTGGCGGTGATCTCCGGCCCCATCCGCCGCACGAGCGGCAGGTAGGCGAGGTCCAGGAAATCGAACGGCGGCGCCATGGGGTTGTGCGTGCCGCCCTCGAGCGTGAGCGTCGACGGCGCGGGCGCGCGGAGCAGCGCCGGGAGGACGGTCTGCAGGACGAGCGTCGTGCTCCCCGCGCTGCCGACCCGGAACGTGTGCTCGCCGGGCACGATCGCCGTCGGCCGGAACACGATCTCCTGCGACCCGAGGGCGGCGCCCGACACCTCGGCGCGGCCGACCTGGGCGGCGGCCTGGACCGAGGTGAGGTGCTGCCGCATCAGCCCCGGGCGCGCGCGGCCCTTGCGGATCGAGGTGATCCGCACGGGCGTCTGCGTGATCAGCGAGAGGCTGAGCGCCGTGCGGAGGATCTGGCCCCCTCCCTCTCCCGTGGATCCATCGATGGTCAGCATGGCGGTCGACTCTCCCTCGATGAGCGATACCACGACCCCCGGCCGCGGCTCACCCCGATCGCAGGGCGCTGGCGAGGGCGCTTATCTGCCTGTATAAAGCGACTAGAGAACCTTCTATGACCCGCAAATCCACGGTGGTCCTCGGCATGCTCGGCCCGACGCTCGACACCGGCAAGACGCCGGAGCGCTGGTCGCGGTGGCGCCCGAGCGTGGCGCTCTGCCAGCACGAGGACCTGATCGTCGACCGGTTCGAGCTGCTCTACCAGCGCCGGTTCGAGGCGCTGGCCGGGACGGTGATGGGCGATGTGCGGCACGCCTCGCCGGAGACGGACATCCGCGGTCACGTGGTCGAGGTGGACGACCCGTGGGACTTCGAGGCGGTGTATGGCGCGCTGCACGACTTCGCGAGGGCGTACCCGTTCGCGCCGGACCGGGAGGATTACCTCATCCACATCACGACGGGCACGCACGTCGCGCAGATCTGCCTGTTCTTGCTCACGGAGTCGCGTTACTTCCCCGGGCGGCTCATCCAGACGTCGCCGCCGAAGCGCGACCGGACGGAGCTCGCGGCCGGGTCGTTCACGATCATCGATCTCGATCTCTCGAAGTACGACCGCATCGCGTCGCGCTTCCAGAAGGAGCAGCGCGAGGGGGTGTCGTTCTTGAAGAGCGGCATCGACACGCGCAATGCGGGGTACAACCGGCTGATCGAGCGGATCGAGCACGTGGCGATCGCGTCGCGCGCGCCGATCCTGCTCATGGGCCCGACGGGGGCGGGGAAGTCGCAGCTCGCGCGGAAGATCTACGATCTCAAGAAGGGTCGACGGCAGGTGAGCGGCGATTTCGTGGACCTGAACTGCGCGACGATCCGCGGCGACGGGGCGATGTCGTCGCTGTTCGGGCACACGAAGGGCTCGTTCACGGGCGCGCTCAAGGACCGCCCGGGTCTGCTCCGCAAGGCGCACGAGGGGGTGCTCTTCCTCGACGAGATCGGCGAGCTCGGCGCGGACGAGCAGGCGATGCTGCTGCGCGCCATCGAGGAGAAGGCGTTCTTGCCTGTCGGCTCGGACAGGGAGGTGCGGAGCGAGTTCCAGCTCCTGGCCGGCACGAACCGCGATCTGTCGCAGGAGGTCGCGGCGGGGCGCTTCCGGGAGGATCTCCTGGCGAGGATCAACCTGTGGACGTTCCGGCTCCCGGGCTTGCGGGAGCGGGTCGAGGACATCGAGCCGAACCTCGATTACGAGCTCGACGCCTCGGCGCGGCTGCTCGGCGTGCGGATCACGATGAGCCGCGACGCGCGCGAGCGGTTCCTCCGGTTCTCGACGTCGCGGGAGGCGCTGTGGCCTGGCAACTTCCGCGACCTCAACGCGGCCGTGACGCGGATGGCGACGCTCGCGCCCGGCGGCCGCATCGGGCCGCCGATCGTCGAGGAGGAGATCGCGCGGCTCTCGGAGGCCTGGCGGCGGGCGCCGGCGGCTGGCGGCGCCGGCGGGGGAGAGGAGGGCGAGGACCTCGTTGTCGCGGCGCTCGGCGCGAGGCGGGCGGCGGCGCTCGACCATTTCGACCGGGCGCAGCTCGCCGAGGTGCTGCGGGTGCTGCAGAGCGCGCGGTCGCTGTCGGAGGCGGGACGGGTGCTGTTCGCGGCGTCGCGGGCGAAGAAGAAGAGCGTCAACGACGCGGACCGGCTGCGGAAGTACCTGGCGCGGTTCGAGATCGCGTGGAGCGAGGTGGCGGGGGGAGGGTAGGGAACGGAGATTTCCGTTCCGATGGCCGCGTCAGCGCCGGCCTGCCGTGAGCTGCCGCGCAAGCGTACGACTGCATGCTTCCTTCGGGTTTCTCCCTGGGAGCGTATCGGGATTCACGGCGGTGGCGGACTGCGCTCCGACGCACGACAGAGCACGCCTGCGTCAGGAGAAAAGCCCAAAGGAGCTCATGTGACACAGCCGTTGTCGCGCGTTACGGTCCTGCTCCGTGAGCGGAAGGATGAGCTCCTACGTGAGTGGACATCCCGCCTGCGGAACGATCCAAAGATCCCCCAAGCCAGCGCGCTCAACGAAGAGGAACTGAAAGACTACACGCCCAAGCTGCTCGACGACCTCATCGATTCGCTCTCGCAGAGCGCGCGAGCAGGCAAGGCAGGCGGAGCCAGCGGTCAGGAGATCGGCAGCTCGGACGCCGCGAAGGTGCACGTGTCTCATCGCCTGGCCCAGCGCTACACGCTCGCGGAGGAGCTGCGCGAGCTCAGCGTCCTTCGCTCCTTGATCGTCGACATCTGCGCGCGCGAGAGCGTGATCCTCGGCGGCGAGGAGGCCGATCTCGTGCACGCGACGCTCGACGAGGTGATGATCACCGCGGCCGTCGAGCTGGAGAGGGCGAGCTCCGCCGAGCTCCGCCGCGACGTCGTGCTCCGCGAGCTGTTCATCGCGGTCCTCGGGCATGACCTGCGCAATCCGCTCGCTGCCATCCAGTTCGCCACCGCCTCGCTGCTCAAGCGCGAGGACGTCACGGCCGCCGTGGCGCGGGTCGTCCAGCGGATCGCCGCGAGCAACGACAGGGCGGCGCGGATGGTCGAGGACATGCTCGACCTGACGCGCATTCGCGCCCACGACGGCCTTCCGATCGAGCCGAAGCCGGTCGATCTAGGCTCGATTTGCGAGCAAGTGGTCGCGGAGCTCGAGTCCAGTCACCCGGAGCATACCCTCCACTTCAAGGCCCGAGGCGACGCGCTCGGCACGTGGGATCCGGGCCGGATAGGGCAGCTCATGTCGAACCTGATCGGCAACGCCGTCGACTACAGCCCGCCCGAGGAGCCGGTGCAGGTGGAGCTGCGCGGGCAGAAGAAGGCCGTCGTGTTCGAAGTGAACAATCGCGGGATCCCGATCCCGCCCGAGCTGTTGCCGGTGATCTTCGATCCGTTTCGCCGGGGCGAGCAGCGGCACGAGGACCTGCGGCGGTCGAAGGGGCTCGGGCTGGGGCTCTTCATCGCCAAGGCGATCATCGACGCCCACGGAGGCTCGATCCAGGTCACGAGCACGCAGGAGGAGGGCACCACGTTCCGCGTCACGCTCCCTCGTTCATCGTAGCCCGGTCGATCGCCAGCCGAGCGCGAGCACGGCCCGCTCGACGGCCAGCGCGTCGCGCGAGCGCTGGGTGCGGTCGATGGCAGAGCTCGCGCGCGTGGATTGCACGAAGGCTCCCGAGCAGCTCTCGGCGGCCCCGGCTGCGCTCTGATTCAGGCGGCGAGGGCTGGCGCCGCTCGGTCCCGGCGGGAGCGCGTGGGGCTCCGCAAGAGCCGCTGAGACGTCACTGCCCGCGCTTGGCGTACGTGCCCATGAGGATCGCTTGCGCGAGCACGTGGCCCTTCATCGCAGCCTCGAGCTCGCGCCTGGTCGGCGTGCCGAGGTCCGGCAGCTCGGTGTCGAGCGCGTACAGATCGAAGAAGTAGCGGTGGCGCCCGATCGGCGGGCTCGGGCCGCGCCAGCCGCTCTCCCCCCAGTCGTTCAGGCCCTCGCGCGTCCCCGGCGGCAGCGTCTGGCGCGTCGCGCCTTCAGGGAGCGACCGGGCGTCGGCGGGCAGACCGTAGAGCACCCAGTGGACCCAATCGCGCTTCGGAGCCTTCGGATCGGGCGCGTCGGGATCGTGGACGACGAGGGCGAAGCTCTTCGTGCCCGGCGGCGGGTCCGACCACGGGAGCGGAGGCGACACGTCCTCGCCGTCGCTGGTGTAGCGCGCCGGGATCGGCTGCCCGTTCGCGAAGCTCGGAGAGGTGAGTTGGAACGTCATGCTCACCGGAGAGGCACGGGCCATACCCGGAGTGAACGTGCAAGGCGGGTGAGCTCGGGCGGCCGATCAATCGTGGTGTGGCGCTTTGCAGCCCGGCGGCCGTGAGGCCCACCGCACGAGCGAGCGGGGCCGATGGCTCTTGTCGAGGAGGCCGTGTTCGAGTCGCCCGTGTGGCGCCCCTGGCGGCGGCTGTCGGCCTCGACGCGGAGCGCCGCGCTGTCGATGGAGATCGGATGATATCACCATCTCTGTACATTTACCGCTTCAGTTAACGGTCGCATCCCCTCGGTGACATCGGCATGTTCCGCTGAGATTGACGTCACGGCGCGCTTGACTTTACCGGTTCATCTCATCGGCGCCGATCGATGACGGAGGTCGCCTCCGCTGTTGATCGTGGGCCCCCGATGCCCCAGAGTGCCCGGCTCTGGAGGTCAGTTTCGATGGCTTTGCGTTCATTTCACCAGTCAGGTCTCCTGGTTCTTCTTGCGCTTGGGACGGTCGCGCTCCTGCCGGCCTGCTCGGACGACGACGGCGGCGCGTCCGGCAGCTCCGGGGGCACGGGCGGCGCGTCGGCGAGCTCCAGCGGCACCGCCGCCCAGGGCAGCGGCGGCGCGGGCGGCGGCACCGGCGGCGCCGGCGGCGCCGGGAACACGGGCGGCGCCGGGAACACGGGCGGCGGCGGCAGCGGCGGCGGTCCGGACGCGCCGGGGCTCACGCCCAATCCCATCATCTCCCGCGGCAAGCCCGCCTTCGCCTCGAGGGGGACGGCGTCGGTCATCAACGACGGCAAATACAGGTCGGCGGGGACCTGGATCGCGGGCAAACCCATCACAGGCGAGCCGGCCTGGGTCGCCATCCAGGTCGGCAGCGGGTACGAGCGGCTGCTCCTGAGCTGGTCGGCCTCGTACAACTACAACTACACGGACGTGCAATACGGCGCGCCGGACGCCTACCGCGTGGAGACGTCGAGCGACTCCACGAACGGCTCGGACGGCACCTGGAAGAGCGTCGCCGAGGTGACCGACAACCCGGTCCGCACGCGCGCCCACAGCTTCGACTTCGGCGGCCAGAGCTGGGTCCGGCTCGTCGTGACCGAGGCGCCCGCGGCGTCCGACGAGTCCGGCGTCCAGCTCGACGAGATCGACGTGCACGACATCTCGAACGGCGCGGAGGACACGTGGTTCTTCTTCGGAGACAGCATCACGGCGTTCGCCTACGACCGCGACACCCCGGCCACGCAGCCGAGCTTCGCGGAGAACGTGCACGCGGCGCACGAGGCCCACTACCCCGCGATGATCAACGGCGGCATCGGGAGCGAGCTCACAGGCGACGCGCTCGACCGCCTCGATGAGGCCCTGGAGCTGAACCCCGATTACCGCTTCTTCGCCATCGGCTACGGCACCAACGATTCGTGGGGCAACCACACCGACGCGAGCACCTTCAAGTCGAACCTGCAGGAGCTCATCGACAGGATCGAGGCCGCGGGCCGCGTCCCGGTGCTCGCGCGCATCCCGTTCTCGCCCGACGGCAACCACGACACGCTCGATGTGTTCAACCAGGCGATCGACGAGCTCACGCTGGAGAACGCCCTCGTTCCAGGGCCGGATCTGTATGCGTGGTTCGAGGGGCACCCCGAGCAGCTCCAGCCGGCTCCCGACCAGGTGCACCCGCTGCCCGCGGGCCGGATCGCCATGAACAAGCTCTGGGCCGAGGCCGTGGACGCCCTCTACTCCGGCCAGCAGTAGCGCGCGACGGCGCCAGGCGACACGAGGCGACACGCCGGCACGAGCCTTGACTCCACGCGGCCGCGAGGGCTAGCTCGCTCCGGCGCGCGGCGAGCCCGAGGAGCAGCGCTCCTCCTGGGGGGGCTCGGCCGGCCCGCGCACTTCCAGGGGGTCTCCGATGAAGCTCATTCCCAAGAAGGTCGTGGTCGTGGTCGCCGCCCTCGTGGCCCTCCTCGCCGCCGCCGCCCCGCTCCGGGCCGCGGACTGGGTGCTGACAGGCGCCGGCGTCCGCGTGAAGACGATCGCCTTCATCGACATCGACGTCTACGAGATCAGCCACTTCATGAAGCAGGCGCCCGCGTTGAAATCGAAGCAGGCGGTGATCGACGCCGACGTGCCGAAGAAGTTCGTGTGGCGGATGATGCGCGACGTGGACAGGGAGAAGATCCATGACGCCCTGACTGGCGCCTTCGCGATGAACGGCTATCAGGATCAGGCGAAGATCGAGGCGTTCCTGGGCGCCTTCAAGGCGGAGCTGAAGGAGGGGTCGCACGTCACCATCCAGTACGACCCGGAGAAGAAGAGCACGACCGCGCTCGTGGGCGGCAGCAGCGCGAGCGTCGCCGGGGCGGATTTCATGAGGGCGGTCTGGCGCATCTGGCTCGGGAAGATCGATCAGCCCAGGCTGGGCGAGCAGCTCATCGGCCGGCTCAGGTAGCGCGGCGCGCGACGAGCGCCTGCGGCGCTCCCGGGACACCCGGCGCCGCGATGGCGCGGCGCCGCCGGCCGGCCCGCGCGCGGCCCTGAGCGGCCTTGCCACGCTGCGCGGGAAGCGACACGATGCGCCTCGCGACCGGGCCGAGCGCCACGTGACGCGGCGGCTCGCGGGCGCCGGAGCGGAGCCGTGATGGACGACGATCGGGAAGAGGAGGACACGAGGCGGGACATCGCTCCCTACGTGCCGCGCCGCCCCGTGATGGCGGTGATCGGCAACGGCCTCGCGCTGGACGCGGAGACCGAGGCCCTGTGCGTCGAGCTCGGGCGGCGCGCCGTCGAGGCGGGGTTCCGGCTGGTCACCGGCGGGCTCGGGGGCGTCATGGCCGCCGTCTCGCGCGGCGGGCGCGAGGCGACGACCTGGCGCGACGGCGATATCGTCGGGCTCCTGCCCGGGTACGAGGCCTCCGCGGCCAACCCGTACGTCGACATCGTCGTCCCCACCGGCCTGCAGATCGGGCGCAACATCCTTGTCGTCGCGGCGGCCGACGTCGTTGTGGTCGTCGGCGGGGGCGCGGGCACGCTGAGCGAGATCGCCGTCGCCTGGCAGCTCGGCAAGCCGCTGCTCGCGCTCGCGGCGAGCGGGGGCTGGGCGAGGCAGCTCGCCGGAGGGCGCGTGGACGACCGGCGCTCGGATCACATCGCGTCGGTCGCGAGCGCGGAAGAGGCCGTCGCGGCGGCGTGGGACCTCGCCGGCCGCGGCCGCGCCGGCCGGGCTTGAGTCGCCTCCGCCGGCACGACGAAGACTGGCGCTCTGGCGGCAGCGCGCATGACGTGGCCTGTCGGGAGATCGCGGCACGCCTCCCCCGACCTCGGATCGCGGGAGAACGCGGCACGCCTCTCCCGACCTCGGATCGCGGGCCATTGTGCCCGAGCGTCGATGAGCGAAGAGGGCCAGTGGCTCCGGGCCACCTCCACGTGGGCCGTCGAGCCAGCCGCGAGGCAGCCCGTGCTAGGCTCGGCGCCGATGTCGGAAGCGGAAGAGGAAGAAATTCGTCGGCTGAAGGCCCGCGTCGGGACGATCTTCCACGGCAAATGGCGGCTCGATGCGCTGATCGGGGCGGGGGGAATGGCGGCCGTCTACGCGGCCACCCATCACGTGGGGCACCGCGTGGCCATCAAGGTCCTGCACCCGGAGAGCGCCGTGTCGCGCGAGCTCCGCGCCCGCTTCGAGCAGGAGGCGCTCGCCGCCACGCGGCTCGGCCACCCGGCCGCGGTGCAGGTCCTCGACATCGACGTGACCGAGCAGGGCGAGCCGTTCCTTGTCATGGAGCTGCTCGACGGGGAGAGCCTCCGCGAGCGCGCGTTGCGGCTCGGCAGCGTCCCCTTGCCCGAGCTCCTCGCCCACGTGGACACGCTCCTCGAGGTGCTCCGGGCCGCGCACGACGCCGGGATCGTCCATCGGGACATCAAGCCGGACAACCTCTTCGTGACGCGCGACGGGCGGCTCAAGGTGCTCGATTTCGGGATCGCGCGCATGAAGCAGGGCGGCGCCGGGCTGAAGACGCGGACGGGCGCGATGCTGGGCACGACGAGCTACATGGCGCCGGAGCAGATCCTCGGGAGGAACGTCGACGGGCGGGCCGACCTCTACGCGGTGGGCGCGACGATGTTCACCCTCCTCGCGAACCGGCGGCTCCACGACGCGGACGCGCTCACCGAGGGAGAGCTCCTCGTGAAGATGAGCACGACGCCGGCTCCCCCGCTCGCGACCGCCGCGCCCGGCGTGGATCCGCGGGTCGCGCGCGTCGTGGACCGCGCGCTCGCCTTCCAGGTCGAGCGGCGCTATCCGGACGCGCAAACGATGCTCGCCGACGTGCGCGCCGTGCGCCGGGGCGAGGAGCCCCCCTTCGCGACGGCGATGTCCCCGGGCGCGGGACCGCCGGCGATGGCGGTGCCGGCCGCGTCGGCCGTCTCGACGGCGCCTCTGCCGGCTCGGCCCCATCCGGGCGCGGGCGCCGCGCCTCTACCGCGCGCGCCGGGGCCACCGCAGCTCGTCGTCGTCGGCGGGGTGGCGGTGCTCCTCTTCTGCGTGGGCCTCGGGGCCGTCCTGCTGCTCTGGCCCTCCCGCGATCAGGGCGCCCGCGAGGGCGGCGCGCCAACCCCGGTGTCCCTCAAGGACATCGCGCAGGCCAAGAGCTCCCTGGCGCCCGCGGTCAGCGCCGTCAGCTGCGCGCCGGGCGTGCCTTGCTCCTGCGGGGGCGGCAGCCCGGGAAACGCGCCGAAGAGCTGCCAGCTCACGTGCGGCGATGCGTCCGGCTGCCGGCCGAGCTGCTCCGATCGCGAGGTCTGCGAGAGCCGCTGCGCCGGCGACTGCCAGTCTTCCTGCGCGAGGAGCACGTCGTGCGACACGAGGTGCATGGACAACTGCTCTGTCGACTGCCGCAATGCAGAGACGTGCCAGGCCACCTGCGGCGCCGGCTGCTCGACCACCTGCGAGGACGTGGGCAAATGCCTCTTCGTCGTGGGCAATGGCAGCGTCGTGAAGTGCAACCGGGTTGGAGGGTGCGAGGTGACCTGCACGGGCTCGTGCGCTGTGTCGTGCTCGAATACCGGAGGGGGATGCCCGGTGACGTGCCAGGGCCAGGGGCCCGCGGTGAAGTGCCGCGACGGCCGCAAGGCGTGCGGGGACGGCTGCTCGCTGCCGCGGTGAGGCGGCGATGCGGCGGCGGCGCCGGTCATCGCGCTCGTCGCTTCGACCAGTCTTCGAGCTGGAGATCCTTGAATCGAGCGAAGTCCTTCGTATTGGCGGTCACGAGGACAAGCCCGTTCGTCTGCGCGAGGGACATCTGTGCAAGCCCCCTCCGCGCCTCACAGCCGCGCCTTGCGCAGCGCGAGCAGCCAGTCGTTGAGCTCGCCCTGGTTCGGGGGCTCCTCCGGCAGCGCGGCGTGATCGTGGGCCGCCTCCAGGGTCGTGAAGGCCCGGGAGATCTGCTCTGTCCAGCGCGCGGCGATGTCCGGCGCGAGCGCCGACTTCTCTCCGGCGCGCTTGGCCTCGACAAGCTCGCGCGCGGCGCTGAAGCCGTAGAGGTCGAGGAGCGCGGTCACGTCGGTGACGATCTCGCCTGTCCGGAGCGCGTGGGCGCCGGTCAACGTGGTCCTGAGGACGTAAAGGAGCTTCTTCACCGACGCGCGGCCGCCCGCCTCCCAGGCGCGGAGCTGGCTCGTGGCGAAGCCGACGTAATGGCGGAAGATCCGGCGCGACAGCGCGGCGGCGACGAGCGGGCGGAGCGAGGCGAGGTCGGGATCGACGTGGAGCTGGAGGGGGCCGAGGATCCGCTCGATGTAGTTGCCGTTGCCCTGGAGCACGCCGAGGAGGACGGGGTGGATCTCGTTCGACGTGTAGTCGATCTCGACGCCGTCGATGACCTCCATCCGCGCGGGGCTCGCGTTGCTGCGGAGCAGGCCGAGCAGCTTCTCGGTGGGCTCGACGTGCACCGCCTTGAGATCGAGGTCGCTGTCGGGCGAGGGGAAGCCGTAGGCGTGCGCGCCGCTCAGGGCGATGACGAGGTGCGGCCGCCTGGCCTCCTCCTCGGCGATGACGCGCGCCGCGACCTCCTGCTGCTTTGCATCGAGCACCTGAGCGTTCATCCCTCGTCCTTTCTTTCGTCGTCGCCGCGCTCCTCGCCGCGCGCGCGCCCGGCGTCTCCCTCGTCCCAGACCGCGACCGGCGCCGGGGGAGCGTCCTTGCCGAGCGGGCCCGGCGCCGCGGCGAGGTGCCGCCGGGCGATCTCCTCGCGGACGCGCCGGAGGAGCGCGTCGGCGCGGGGCACGTCGGGGTGCGGCGGCAGCTTCGTCGCGAGCCGCGCGGCCTCCAGCTCGGGCGTCATCGACTCGGCGAGCTCGATGGTCCGGTCGAGCGGCCAGGCGCCGGTCTTGATGGCGAGGAGCGTCTCGCGGAGGTCGCCCTGCACGACCAGATCGACCTCGCCGTCGCGCAGCCAGCGGATCGCGGTCGCGATGAGGCGCACCAGGTTGTAGGCGTTCTTGGGGCGGAGGTCGCGGGCGGGGTCGAGCGAGGCCCTGCCCTCTCGCGCGAAGGCGGCGAGCGAGGCGAAGTCGCGCGCGGGCAAGAGGCCCTGGTCGTGGAGCGAGCGGTACAGCTGCTTGATGTACTCCTTCGCCTGGAGCTCCCGGTCGGCCTCGGTCGGCGCGGCCCGCGGGCTGATGGCGGCGAGCTTGCGGGCGACGTCGTCGAGCGACAGCGAGGGGTCGTGGGAGAGCCAGTCGAGCACCCGCTCCCGGTGCTCGGCCAGGCGGTGGGCCTGCGAGAGCCGCTTGAGCTGCGAGAGCGCGTAGCGGCCGAAGCTGCCGTAGATGGCCGACGAGACGAACGCGGCGCGCGCCTCGAGGATCCACGCGCCGATCTCGTCGCGCGCCTCGGCGGTGCGGACGAAGAGCAGCTCGAGGGTGTTCGGATCGGCGCGCAGGGCCTGTCGGATGGCCTTCTCGACCTCCCAGTACGAGGCGCTGCCGTCGGTGCTCACGAGGTCCCGTGGCGGCTCGGCGAGGCCGGTGGTCCAGGGGAAGGGGAGGGCGAAGACGCCGCGCCGGTCGGTGTCGGACCCCTCGTGCGCGAGCCCCCACGCGCGCGACCCCACGACCGCCTCGAGGACGACGGCGGGCAGGAGCGCGTCCCAGGCGGCGCTGCGCCGCTCCGCGTGCCGCACCTGGCCGGTCTTGCGCGGGACGAGCTCGTCGCGGCGGTAGCGGACGACGCCGACGCCGACGAGCATCACGTCGAGCTCGGCGCCGGCCGAGCCGACGACGCGCCCGATGGCGCCCTGGGGGATGCGGCGTTCGTCGAGGACGCGGTCGACCCGGGTGGTCACCTCGGTGCCGTGGGGCAGGGGGACGGCGAGCGGGTCGAGGTGGGTGAGGCCGCGCAGGCGGAGCTCCATGAGAGGACGCTACCACGGCGACCCGACCCAGGTTGGCGCTGCGACCCGCCGACCCGACCCAGGTTGCGCCGACCCGACCCAGGTTGCGCATGGGTCAACCCGGGTCGGGCTTGGCCCATGGATCAACCTGGGTGATAACCCCTGGCGGTCATCGCTCGACCAGCAGCGCCGGGCTGCCCGAGAGGGCGAGCGTCACCTTGCCGCCGCTCGCGTCGGCGGAGGTCTTCGCGCCGTCCCACGCGTGGACATCGAACCCCGTCGCCGTCGCGAGCTCGACGTTCGCGGACGCGTCCTCCGTGTCGCTCGGCGTCACGGCCCAGAGGGCGATGCGGCGTTTGCCGTCCTTCTCGAACACGGCGCCTCGCGCGTCCCGCGGCAGCGCGAGCTCCTTCGTCGCGCCGTCATCGTACGACGCGCCGAAGAGCACCTCGCCGAGGGTGGTGTACGCCTTGCCGAGGTCGGTCTTGGTGGCCTGATCCACGCTGGCGAGGGCGCCGACGTCGTTGTAGAGCCCCATGTGCGCGAACACATCGTCGCTCCCCTCCTCGCCGTTCGATAGAATGAACCAGTCGACGCCCCCGATGCCGTGTGCCTGCGCCATGGTCATCATCTTGATGAGGTAGTTGCGCGCGTACTCCGGGCTCCCCACCTCCGGGTACTCCGGCGTCGGCGCGAGCGGCGCGCCGTTCTCCGAGACGTTCCACCCCTGCACCTGCGCGCCGGCGTCGGCGAGCGCCGCGGCGAGGGCGTCCTTCGATGCGAGGAAATCGTCGACGGACGCGTCCGAGCTCTTCGGGCTGAAGATCGGGTAATAGTGGAAGTCGAGGACGTCGACGTAGGCGCCGCCCTTCTCCGGGTAATCCGGCGTGACCGCCCCGCCCTCGGGGTTGTCGGTGTAGCGCAGGATCGCCGAGAGGAACGACGGGTATCCGATGCCCCCCGTCGCGATCAGCGCGTCCGGGTCCGCCTTGCGCGCCGCCTCCTTCGTGACGCGCAGCATTCTTATGTAGTCGAATATCGATCCGTTGAACCGGGGGAGATCGGCGGCCTTGGGCGGCTCGGTGACCCACGCCTCGGTGACGCGCCAGTCGGCCACCCAGTCGGGCTCGTTCCACACGTGCCACACCTGGATCCAGTCCTTGTAGGTGTCCACCGTCCGGTACACGTAAGAGGCCCACGCGTTGGCCGGGTTCACCGTTCCATCGGCCGAGAAGATCGGCTCGTAAAGGCTCTTCGGGATGTAGTGCTCGTTCTGCCAGTCGGCCGCGCCGGGCGGCGCCGTCGTCAGCTCCACCGACTCGGATCCGATGAGAAACCCGAGGTGCTCGGCCATGCCCAGGGCCGCATACGACTGGATATCCCCGAGCTCGATATCGTATCCCCACGCGGCGAAATGGGCCGCTGGGAGCTTGACGCGGAGGCTGCGGACGCCCGCTCGCGCCGCGAGCGTCCCCTCCTTGTCGTCGCCCCAGGCCGCATTGCGGTGGCCGAGGTTGGCGCCGTAGCGGAACGCGTGAGGGAGTCCGGCGCTCCCTCCTCCCCCGGAGCCGGCGCTCCCTCCTCCCCCGGAGCCGGCGCTCCCTCCTCCCCCGGAGCCGGCGCTCCCTCCTCCCCCGGAGCCGGCATCGCTGCTGCCTGGCGACTCGTCCCCCGAACCACACGCAACGATAGCTGAAGCGCACAGCAGCACGGACCATCGACGCATGAACATGCCTCCTTCCGGCGGATGCCGGGAGGTCAGCGTAGGGGATCCGGCGCAAGCGAGGACGTCCGGTCTCCGGTCGACGAGCGCGCGCCTGCGGGGGGCCACATCCAGCGCGCCGCGGGCGATCGCCTCGTCGAAAGAGGCGAGCAGCGTGGCCACCCGGGCGGGCATGCCCCGCCTCCTGCATCACCCCGGGCGAGGTGCAGGGGCTGTCTACTGGCACAAGTCGTATGAGCCAAGATGAGCCACATTGGCTGGTGACCGTCGAATGGAGCGCGCGGAAGCCGAGAAAGCGGGTTGGTTCGCGAATTGCTTCAGGTGTGTGCGTACCCGGGACCGGCGGCAAACCGTGGCACACGGAGCCGCCAGTCCCGAACCGTAGCTTGGGAGGAGAGAAGAATGAGCAAGATGTTCAGGGGTTTTGGGTCGCTCGCGGCAGCCGGCGTGGCGTTCGTGGCGGGGCTCAGCGGTTGCACGTCGCAACCGGCTGAGGATGCGGCGCTCGGATCGCTCAGCTTGCCGCTCGCGGCGGAGGCGCAATCCGGAGCGCGCTATCGGCTCCGCAACGCCACGTTCCAGATCCGGAGCAGCTACTACTGGTACGACGAGGGGGCAACCGTAGCCGTCAGTGTCGGCGCCGGCGGCTCCGGCGACGGCGGCGGAGCTGTCTTGACGATCAATAGCGAGGACGAAGATCCTGACGCGACGTCCATCCTCGTCGATCTGGAGCAGGGCTCGTACCACGTCCGCCTGCTTCCAGGGTGGAACTTCGAGAAGGTCGAGGGCGGCACGGTGTCGGAGGTCGAGGCGACGCTGCTATCGTCGGAGTCCATCTACGTCTACGTCTCGCCGCATTCGACGACCTGGGCTCAGTATAAGTTCGGTATCGGGGACAGCGCGCTGTGGCTCAACGGCAAGCTGAACGTCAGCATCGACGTCTACGAACACCCGGACGAGTACTACGGCAACGGGGGAGAGGGCGGCGAGGGCGGGTACGGCGGGTACGGCGGGTCCGGCGGGGGGTACGGCGAGGGCGGGTACGAAGCCATCACGAGCGTCGGCGTCGGCGGCTACGGCAGCTCGGGCGGCGCCGGCGGCGGCTCGCCGTAACTCGACAGCTCGACCAGCGGCGCCGGCGGTCAGCGCCGGGTGGTGCTGCCATCTTTCGCGTCGGATACGCCCGATCCGCAAGCAGATAAGACTCATGCAAGTGTAAGCCCGATCGCCGAGCCTTGGATTCGCGCGGCGTCTCAGATAAGGCTTGACAGGGAGCACATCTTTTTCGTCTTCTGTCTGGTGCAAAACTCCGTCGGAAACGGAGCGCCCAGAGGGGACGGAATGGTTCATTTACCTCGGTTCACGCTCATCTCGGAGATCCAGCAGAGCTCCGATGCCGTGCTGTACCGCGGCTACCGGAATGCCGATCATGTACCGGTGGTGATCAAGCTTCCCAAGGGGGATCGCCCGGACCCGAGGATGCTCGCCAAGCTCAGGCACGAGCATGGCATCTTGAACGAGCTCTCGCTGGCAGGCGTCGTGAAGACGTACGGCCTCGAGAAGCATGGCAGCAGCTTCGCGCTCGTCCTGGAGGACTTTGGCGGCCCCCCCCTCGACGTCGCCCTGAAGGCGCGGAGGCTCGACCTCGGTGCGACGCTGAAGATCGCCTCCTCGGTGGCGGACGCGCTGGCGTCCATCCATCGATACGGCATCATCCACAAGGACATCAAGCCGCACAACATCCTGACTCGTCCAGAGACGTGGTCGGCTCAATTGATCGACTTCGGGATCGCCACCCGCCTCTCCCGGGAGACCCATGGCGCCGAGCCCCCCGATACCCTGGAGGGGACGCTGGCCTATATGTCTCCGGAGCAGACGGGCCGGATGAACCGGATCCTCGACGACCGCACGGATCTGTATTCCTTCGGCGTCACGCTCTACGAGATGTTGACCGGCGTCTTGCCCTTCCAGACCACGGATTCGGTGGAGCTCGTCCACAGCCATATCGCGCGGAGGCCCATCCCTCCGCACGAGGTCTCGCCCGCGGTTCCGCGGGTCGTCTCCGACATCGTGATGAAGCTCCTCTCCAAGGCCGCCGAGGATCGGTACGAGACCGCGAGCGGGCTCAAGGCCGATCTGGACGAGTGCCTGGCGCGGCTCTCGACGACGGGCCGCATCGAGCCATTCCCGCTCGGCCGGCGCGACCGGTCGGGGAAGCTCCGCCTCTCGCAGAAGCTCTACGGGCGCGAGGCGGAGATGACGGCGCTGGGGAGCGCATGGCAGCGCGCGGCCCGAGGTGCGGCCGAGCTCTTTCTGGTCTCCGGCTATGCGGGCGTCGGCAAATCGATGCTGATCCAGGAGATACACCAGCTCATCGCCCGCGACGGAGGCGACTTCATTGCAGGGAAGTTCGACCAGCTCGACCGCGGCACGCCGTACGCCCCCATCGCGTGCGCGTTCCGGGAGCTCGTCCGGAAGATCCTTGCCGAGCCCTCGGAGGCGCTCGCGCGCTGGAAGAGCCGCCTGCAGCTCGCCCTCGGCTCGAACGGGCAGATCCTCGTCGACCTCGTGCCCGAGCTCGAGTTCTTGATCGGGCCGCAGCCGAGCGTCCCGCCGCTCGGGCCCACCGAGTCGCAGAACCGCTTCGCGCTGGTCTTCCAGCGCTTCTTCCGCACGGTGGCCACCCGGGACCATCCGCTGGCGGTCTTCCTCGACGATCTCCAGTGGATCGATCCGGCCTCCTTGAACCTCATCGAGCAGATCGTGTCGGATCCGGACCGCGGCTACCTGCTCCTGCTGGCGGCCTATCGCGACAACGAGGTGGACGCGGCCCATCCGCTGGCGATCACCCTGGAGCGGCTCCGGGAGGCCGGGGCCGCCGTGTCTGCGATCGCGCTCCAGCCGCTCTCGCTGCCGGACGCGACGCAGCTGGTCGCGGACGCCCTGGGCTGCGGCGAGGAGCCGATCGAGCCGCTCGCAGAGCTCGTGTGGAGCAAGACGCACGGCAATCCGTTCTTCCTGAACCAGTTCGTCGGAGCGCTCGATCAGGAGAAGCTCCTCACCTTCGACGCGCCCTCGGGCCGCTGGATCTGGGATATCGAGCGCATCCGGCAGCGAATGGTCACGGACAACGTGGTCGACTTCATGGCGGGCAAGATCCAGCGCCTGCCGGAGAATACCCGCCGCGCATTGAAGCTCGCCGCCTGCATGGGCCACCGGTTCGAGCTGAGCTCGCTCGCGATCCTCCACGAAAGATCCCCGATCGACGCCGCGGCGGATCTCTGGGAGACGCTGCGCGACGGCCTCGTCCTGCCCCTGCACGCCGAATACCGCTTCCTGGATGGCGGCGCGGATCAGGACGTGGCGAGCTCGGCGCCCCCCGAGACGTTCCATGTCGCCTACAGGTTCGTGCACGACCGCGTGCAGCAGGCCGCGTATTCGCTCGTCGGAGAGGCCGAGAAGCAGGCGGTGCACCTCAGGATCGGGCGGCTCCTCCGGGCGAGGAGCGGCGCCGAGCCGCGGGACGAGACCCTGTTCGAGATCACGAACCACCTGAACCTCGGCGCCGCGATGATCGAGGAGCCGAGCGAGCGGCTCATGCTCGCGCGCATGAACCTCGCCGCTGGCCGCAAGGCCAAGGCGTCCGCGGCCTACCAGGCGGCCGCCAGCTACTTCCGGGCCGGCCTGTCCCCGCTCGGCGAGGCGGCCTGGGGAGAGGACTACGAGCTTCTGTTCGCGCTCCGCATGGAGCAGGCCGAGTGCGAGTACGCCGTCGGGGCGTTCGACGCGGTGGAGGCCTCGCTCGACGTCCTCCTGGCCCGCGCGCGGTCCCGCTTCGACGAGGCGCGCGTTCGAAAGCTCAGCATCGCCGTCTGTTGCGCGAGGAACCAGTTCGTCAGGGCCATCGAGGTCGGCCGGGAGGCGCTCTCGGCCTTCGGGATTCATCTGCCCGAGACCCCCGAGGCGTGCAAGGCGGCGGCGGACGCGGAGATCGAGCAAGCGCAGGCGATCCTGGCCGGACGGCGCATCGACGATCTGCTGCATGCGCCCCTGATGACCGATCCCGACAAGAAGGCCGCGATGCCGATCCTGAGGATCCTGGCTCCCGCCGCCTACATGGTCGACGCCAGGGTCTGCTCCTACATCATGGCCAGGGAGATGACGCTCACCCTCCAGTATGGCCTCTCGGAGCAGTCGCCCGGTATCTTCGGGGCGTATGCCATCATCTTGTGCGGGTGGCTGAGCTCGTACGAGCAAGCGTACAAGTTCGCGAAGCTCGCCCTGGACCTCTGCGAGAAGTTCAACTCCGTCGACCTGCGATGCCAGGTGTGCTTCATCTTCGCGCAGGTCAACGCCTTCTGGAAGCCGCTCCGGTCGTCGCTCGAGTACTTCGAGCAGGCGCACCATGCGGGCCTCGAGTCGGGCGATCTCATCTTCCTTGCCTATACCGCGCACCGCAGCCTCGACTTCCGGCTGGGCCACGGCGACGAGCTCGGCGCCGTGGAGGAGGCGGCCGACCGGCGCCTCGCGCTGATGCAGCGGACCAAGACCCCGCTCACCGAGGTCGTCCTCCGGCTCAGCAAGCAGATGATCGCGAACCTCACGGGGCGCACGAGGAGCCGATCCACGCTGAGCGACGATTCCTTCGACGAGGAGTCGCTTGTCGCGACGCTGGGGCAGCCCGGCATGACGATGGCCGCGGCCTGGTACTACACCGTCAAGATGCAGCTCTTCGCCCTCTACGAGGAGTACGACAAAGCCCTCGAGATGGCGCGGCTCGAGGAGGCGCAGAACGCGATCGGCAACGGCACCTACGCCGAGACGGACCGGCTCTTCTTTCTCTGCCTGGTCTATTGCGGGCTCTACCCGACGAGGTCAGCCGCCGAGCAGCGGGCGTTTGCGGAGCTGCTCGCCGGTCACCAGCGCAAGCTCGCCGAGTGGGCGGAGAGCTGCCCCGAGAACTTCCTGCACAGGAAGCTGCTCATCGAGGCGGAGCGGGCGCGGATCGAAGGCGACGAGCTCGAGGCGACGAACCTCTACGACGCGGCGATCGAGGCCGCAGGGCAGAACGAGTTCTTCCACCACGAGGCGCTGGCCAACGAGCTCGCCGCGAGGTTTCACCTGGCCAGCAGGAGAAAGAAGATCGCGTCCATTCACATGCGGGACGCGTACCAGGGCTACCTGCGGTGGGGCGCGACGGCGAAGGCGGCCGACCTCGCCGGCAAACACCCGCACCTCTTCCAGATGGCGGCGTCGTCCGCCACGAACGGCGCGGATTACACCACGAGGACGACCTCGGGGAAGGGGACCGCGCTCCTCGACACGATCACGATCAGCCGGGCCGCGCAGACGATCGCCGGCGAGATTGTCCTCGAGACGATCCTCGACCGCTTGATGCGGCTCGTGATCGAGCACGCGGGCGCGCAGCGGGGCGTCCTCCTCCTCGAGCAGGACGGCCGGCTCACGCTCGACGCCACGATCACGATGGACCCCCACACGGTCACGATAGGCCCACCGGTCCCGGCCGAGACCAGCGCCGATATCGCCCTCTCCGTCGTGCATTATGTCGCGAGGACCCGGGAGCCCGTGGTCCTCGGCGACGCGTCCAGCGAGAGCCGCTTCGCAGGGGACCCCTACATCGCCGAAAGGCAGCCGAAATCGCTGCTCTGCCTGGCCATGATGCACAAGGGAGAGCTCACGGGTATCCTCTATCTGGAGAACAACGCCGCGACCGAGGTGTTCACCCCGGCGCGGCTCGATCTGTGCGCCCTCCTGTCGGCGCAGGCCGCCATCGCGGTCGAGAACGCGCGGCTCGTCGCGCGCGCAGAGGCGTCGGCGCGCGAGCTCGCGCGCGTGAACGAGGCGCTGGAGGATCGGATCGCCCACCGCACCGAGGAGCTCCGCCGAGCCAACGAGCGGCTCCTCCTGGAGCTCGGCGAGCGCGAGCGCGCCGAGGAGGAGCGGGCGCAGCTCCAGGAAGAGATCATCCGGGTGCAGACGGAGCGGCTGTCGGAGATGTCGACCCCGCTCATCCCGATCACCGACCGGGTCATGGTCATGCCGCTCATCGGGACCGTGGATCAGGCGCGGGCGCGGCAGATGCTCGAGACCGCGCTCCAGGGGGCGCAAAGGTGCCACGCGGCGGTGGTGATCATCGACGTCACCGGCGTGAAGGTCGTCGATAGCGGCGTTGCCGCGATGCTGGTGAGCGCGGCGACCGCGCTGCGGCTCATCGGAGCGCAGGCGGTGCTCACGGGCATTCGCCCCGAGGTGGCGCGGACGCTTGTCGAGCTCGATGTCGAGCTGCAATCCGTCGTGGTGAAAGGGAGCCTCCAGAGCGGCATCGCGTTCGCGCTCCGCCGCCTGGGTGAAAATCGACGGCTGTAGGAAGCGGGTCGGCCCGAGGGGCCGCTGTTCCTCGCGCGGCGGCCCCGGCGCGCTGCGTCGTACGCCGTTGGCCTGACGCGCGCGGGCGCCGTGATGCGATGTGGCCTTCGCGCCCGCGTGGCCCCTGATAGGAACTTGATCTGCCGATGGGGCTCAGGGTTACGCTGGCGCGCAGCGAAGGCAGCCGGCGGGCGGCGCTCCTGAAGATGAGGGAACACGTGCACACTCTTGCCCGATCGCCGCTCGCGGTGGTCGAATACGGCCTGGATCTCGCGATCACGGAGTGGAACGAGAGCGCCGCGAGACAGCTCGGCATCTCGAGACAGGACGCGATCGGCCGGCCGATCGACGAGCTGCTGCCCACGCCCGAGGACGAGGGGCTATGGCGGCGCCTGCTCGACGAGGAGAGCGGGGAACGGCGCCTGCGCCACGCTCGGGGCGACGGGGAGCACATGGCGTGCGCGTGGGCTCACCACCGCGTGCTCGATCCCCGGGGCGAGGCGGCCGGCGTGCTGTGCATCGGCCGCGACGTGACGGCCGAGATCGAGGCGTCCCGGCGCCAGGCGCAGCAGCAGGCGATCCTCCGCGCCCTCGTCGACAACCTCGATGTCGTCGTCTGGGCCTCCGACAGCCGCGGTGTGTTCACCTACTATGACGGCAAGGCGCTCGCGTCGGCCGGCATGAAGCCAGGACAGCTCGTCGGGCTGAACAATTTCGACCTCTACAAGGAGCACGAGACCGTGGGGTTGCGCACTGCCCTTCGAGGGGAGCCGATCCACAACGTCATGGAAGCGAACGGAAAGCCCATCGAGAACTGGTTCGTCCCGGTCCGAGGCGAGGGGGGCGAGGTGGACGCGGTGGTCGGCATCACCCTCGATCTCACCGAGTCGCGGCGCGCGGAGCAGGAGCTCCGGGAGCGGCTCTCGCTCATCGAGCGGCAGCAGCAGGTCATCCGCCAGCTCTCGACGCCCATCCTCCAGGTCTGGAGCGGCGTGCTGGCGCTCCCGATGATCGGCGTTGTCGACAGCGCGAGGACCGCGGAGGTGATGGACAGCCTGCTCCAGGCGGTCGTGCGCACCCAGGCCCGCTTCGCGCTCCTGGACCTGACCGGGGTCGAGGCGGTCGACACGAAGACGGCGAGCTACCTCGTCGAGCTGGTCCGCGCGATCCGGCTCCTCGGCGCCGAGGGGATCATCACCGGGATCCGGCCGAGCGTCGCCCAGACGGTCGTCTCGCTCGGGCTCGACCTCTCCGAGATCACGACGCTCTCCGACCTCCAGGCGGGCCTCAAGCACTGCATCGGGCGCACGCTGGGCACGTCGAGTCGAGCTGCAAAATTGTAGCAACAGCGGAAGATTGCGAATCGACACCGACCCGTGCCCAAGCCGGGCCCCTTGCGGTCCATCACGTGAAGCGCGGTGAGCAGGTCCTGCCCGGCGGCGCGGGAGAGCGGCTCCTGCCCGGCGACGCGCTCCAGCTCACGTACACGAGCGCCGAGGCGCGGTATCTCGCGATCCTGAGCGTCGACGGGGCGTCGCAGGCGAGCGTGTATTACCCGAGCGGCCCGCTCGCCGCGGTCGTACGACGACGCCCCGCGCATCGGGGTGCCGCCGCGGCTCTACAACCAGATCGCGCGGGTCCTCGCGGTCCAGGAGGGCAACTCGGAGATCGACAACGCCCGTTACTTCGCGCTGGTCAACATCGCGCTGGCCGACGCCGGCATCGCCACGCGGGAGACGAAATACCATTACGACTTCTGGAGGCCCATCGTCGGGATCCGTCATGCCGACAGGGACGGGAACCCGTTCACGATAGCTGACAGAGGGTGGACGCCCGTCGGGAGCCCCGGCAGCAACCAGGGCCCGTCGCGCATGACGCCATCGTTCCCGGCGTACGTCTCTGGGCACTCGAGCTTCGGGACTGCCATGTTCCAGGTGTTGACCCGCTACTATGGTACAGATCGCATGAATTTCTGCGTCATCTCCGACGAGTTCAACGGGATAACGACGGACGCGCAGGGCAATGTCCGCCCCGAGGTGGACCGCTGCTATTCGGTCCGGGCAGTGCGGCGCCCGGAGCGGGGCGCGCCGAGGCGCCTCCCGGATCGCCCGGAGACGGCGGCGCACGGGGTCGCCTTTCCTCTATCCTCGCGCCCATGGCGCCCCGCCCGCCCCTGCTCCTCCGCCTCGCCGCCGGGCTGGAGGCCCGCCCCGTCAAGGCCGCGCTCTCGCTCCTGATCCTCGTCTCGGTGCTGCCCATCCAGGGCCTCGAAGACGAGCTCCGCCCGTACTTCCTCGGGATCTTCGGCGTGGAGCTCCTGCTCCGGGCCGCCCTCCTGCGCGAGCGCGGGCGCGAGCGGTCGCGCCTCGACGTCCTCCTCTTCGCCTTCGACGTCCTCGCCTGGCTCAGCTTCCTGCCGCTCGAGCAGCTCCTCGACGCGCACGCCGCCCACGCCCTGCCGGTGCTGCGGCTCTCGCGGCTCTTCCTGCTCCTGCGCTTCACGCGCGAGATCGCGGTCGACCTTTACGCGATCCTGACCCGGCGCGAGCTGCTCGAGCAGTTCGGGCTCGTCACGCTGGCCGTCTGGGGGCTCGCGTTCGGCGCGTCGGTGCTGCTCAGCCACCTCGCTGTCGCGCACGACTACGACGGCCGCGGCCCGGTCCCCGACACCACCTTCATCGACCGGATCTGGTGGTCCTTCCGGCAGCTCGAGAGCGCCGACAACCTCGTCGCGAACCTCCGGGTGCACCCCCTCGTCGCCGTCATCTCGCTCGGCCTCACGATGGTGGGCGTCTTCATCACGTCGTTCATCATCGGCATCGGCGCGAACGTGGTCGACCAGGTCGTGCGCGCGGCGCGGCGGCGGCCGGTCGGCTACGCGGGGCACACGCTCGTGATCGGTCCGGTGCACGAGGCGGAGATGCTTGTGCAGGAGTTCGTCCGGCTGTACGAGCGCCACCGGGCGCTCCGGAGCCTCCGGCTCTCGGAGCTCTGGGTGTGGCTCGTCCGCCGCGGGCCCCCGCCGACCCGGCACGCGTTCCCGCGGATGGCGCTCCTCGGCACCGAGGACGACCCGCCCGCGTACCTCTACGCGCCGAGGATGCGCTGGGTGGCCTACCGCAAGGGGGACAGCGCGCAGCCCGAGGCGCTCGGGCTCGTGGGCGCAGCCGGGGTGAAGCGGGCGCTGATCCTCGCGCGGCCCGACGCGGGGCCCGACGCCGACGCCGTGACGGCCATGACCCTCTCCTCGTTCCGGATGCAGAACCGGCGCGGCCACGTGTTCGTCGAGGTGCAGGAGAGCAAGAACCGCGACCTGCTCCAGGCGGTGGGCGGGCCGGGGACGTATCCGCTCGACATGCAGCGGTTCCTCGGCTTCTTCCTGTGCCAGCACCTGATCACGCCGGGCGTGGAGTCGCTCTACACCGACCTCATGACCGCCGACGGGTCGGAGTTCTACACGCACATCTTCCTGGGCGAGCAAGCGGCGCGGATCGTCGCCGCGCTCGGCGAGGGGCCGGGCGGCGAGATCTCGTTCTCGCGCATGGCGCGCGCGGCCTGCCAGAACAACGTGGTCCTCGCGGGCGTCCTCCTCGGCGAGGCGGTGCCGGTGCGCCGGGAGGGCGAGCTCGTGCCGGCGGAGGGGCTCGTGCAGTGGCTGAACCCGCTGCTCGATCCGATCGAGGGATCACCGGCGTGGGCGCTCGGCGCGCGGGCGGGCCGGGTGCCGGCGCGGCGGCTCCGGGGGCTCATCGGCGTGTCGGCCACCTACGCGCCCCTCCGGCGCTACGGGCGAGAGCTCCTCATGGGCCGCGGGATCGCGCCCGCCGCGAGGGCGGACGGCGCGGGCGCGGACGGCGCGGGCGCGGACGGCGCGGGCGCGAACGGCGCGGGCGCGGACGGCGCGGGCGCGAACGGCGCGGGCGCGGACGGCGCGGGCGCGGACGGCGCGGGCGCGGGCGCGGACGGCGCGGGCGCGAACGGCGCGGGCGCGGCGCGGGCGTGGGCGGCGACGCTCTCGCTGCGCCGCAGCCGCCTCAAGCGGGTGCTGATCGTCGGGTACAGCCCCGCGCTGCCCTCGCTGCTGCACGCGCTCGCGCAGTTCGTCCCGGGGATCGAGGTGACGCTCGTCCTCGGGGAGCGCGGCGACGAGCGGATGCCGCTCGCCGATCGGCTCGCCTCGCTCGGCGTGACGCTCGCGCCGGAGGGCGCGCCGCCGGGATCGAACGGGGCGACGCTCCCGCTCCCGCGCGGCGGCAGCGCGACGGTGTACACGCAGCACGGGCACGACCTCGCGTCGCTCGCGGTGCGCTGCGCGGCGCGCGGGGCGCCGGCCTCCGCGGCGGTGTTCCTGAGCGAGCCCGAGGGGCTCGATCGCGACGCGCGCACGGCGATGCGGCTCATCCGCTTCGCGCGGGCGCTGGAGAGCGGCGAGCTCGCGCACGGCGCGCGGCTGCACGTGCTCGCGGAGTTCTCCTCGGTGGCCAAGGGCGAGCACGTCCGGTGCCTCCTCGACGCCGGCAGGTGCGGCTTCGCCGGGTCGGATCGGCTGCAGCTCAGCCTCGTCAGCACCGAGCGGATCAAGAACTATTTCATGGTCCACAGCGCCTTCGTGCCGGGCGTAACGACTCTTTACGATGAGCTCCTCGACGAGGGCGGGCAGGACCTCGTGCGCGTCGAGGCGCCGCCGCTCGGCCAGGCGGAGCGCGCGGACGGCGCGATCCGCTTCGAGGAGCTCCGGGCGGCGCTCGAGCCCCGGGGCGTGATCCCGGTGGCGCTGGAGCTCGACGACGGCGCCGTGCTCCTGAACCCCGAGCCGGGGCCGGCCCTCGCGCCGGCGCGGATCCGCGCCGTGTACGCGCTCGCGCGCAGCCAGGATCTCGTGGCCGAGGGCGATCGACAGCCGGAGGAGCGCGACGGCGGGGAGGTCGCGCACGGCACGGAGGCTCCGCAGATCAGCGCCTGAGCAGCGCGCCGCCGCATTTCTTTTCCGCCCGATCGGAGGTCGTACGCGACCTCCGCGGTGAGATCGGTATCCTGGGGTCGTGCCGGAGCGCCCCGACCTGGAATACGTCGTCCCGATCCTCGCGCGCGAGCTCGCGGGCGCGATCGTGGCGGCGGCCCGGGCCGACAGCCCGGTGGTGCTGCGCGTCCTGCTCCCGGAGCGCCTCGACGCGCTCCTTTCGGGCGTGGAGATCCGGCGCGTGTCGCGCCGTGCGCACGCCGTGGTGATCGAGCTCGCCGGGGCGCGCGCGCTCGATCTCGTGATCGCCCCGATGCTGGCGGGGCGGTTCTCGATCACGCTGCCCGGGGAGACGCGGATCCCGACCGATCTCGCCTTCTCGCTGGCCCTGAAGGACGGGCGCGAGCTGCGGTATCGCGACGAGGTGCAGATGGGCAAGGTCTACGTGCTCGCGCGGGGCGACTACGACAAGATCCCCGGGCTCGAGCGGGTGGGCCTCGACGTCCTCGATCCGCGGGTGTTCACGCCGGAGGCGTTCCGCGCCGCCGCGTGCGGGCGGCGCGGCCTCGTCAAGGACTTCCTGATGGACAAGGCGGCGCTCGACTCCATGGGAAACGCGTATGCCGACGAGGTGCTCTTCGAGGCGCAGATCCACCCGAAGGCCACGGTCAAGAGCCTCTCCGAGGGGGAGCTCGACAGCCTCCACGCGGCGGTCGCCCGCGTCCTCGGCGACGCGACCCGGACGATCGCCCGGCGGGCGCCGGCGCTCGACGAGAAGCTGCGCGACTTCCTCAAGGTCCGCGGGCGCCCGGGCCAGCCGTGCCCGCGCTGCGGCGACAAGCTCCGTCGCTCGAGCGTCCACGGGTACGACGCGATCTTCTGCCCGACGTGCCAGCCGGAGGAGCGGAAGGGCGCGGCCGCGGATCTCCGCCGCGCGAAGCGCGCGCCGGGGTGAGGCGCGGGAGGCGGCGAATCGGGAGATCGCGCTCGGCGCGCGCCTCCACGCGCTCGATATTTACAGTACCGGTGGGAGCGACTCCGGCGGCGTGAGCCCCGCGCTCTTGGTCCTGCACGGGAAGCTCGCGCCCTGACAGCCGCACTGGTTCGAGGCGTCAGAGCCGAGGAACGCGACGCCCAGGAAGCGGTTTTGCTCGACGACGACGCGCCGCAGGGTCGCCTCGGATTGCAGGTTAGCCTCGATGTCGGCGATGACGTAGATACCGTACCCTGTCTCCGGATCGTCCGCGGAAGGCCTCGTATCGCGCACGACCGTGTCCTCGAGAACGATGTCATCGACAGGTCGGTGATCTCTTGAAAGTTATGCTCTCGATGTTCCGGAGAGCGATGCTGCGGAGCGGCTATCTCGCTCCTCGCGCGGGCGCCGGAGGGGTGAGACCCGGGGAGAGCGTTTGCATCGTGTCAGCCCTCGTGCGACTCTCGGTGACACGGCGCGCTCTTTGGGTCTATGCTGCCGGCCACAGGAAACGCAGTATGATTTGCTCCTCCCGTCGTTCACCCCATTGCCTGGCCGGCATGGCCGTTGTGCTGCTGTCGCTGCCGGGCTGTGCCCTCGACACGAGAGGCACCGGCCAGCCAGAACGATCCGAGCCTCGACCGGAAAAGCCCGCGGAGGAGGAACCGTTCGGAGACCTCGGTGAAGCTCCCGCCGAGGCGCCGGGGAACGCACCCCCGGAAGAACCCGCCGAGGAGCCCGCGAAAGAGCCCGTGGAGGAACCCGCGGCGCTGTGCGACGCGTCAGATCCGTCGCTGATCGCGTGCTTCGCGTTCGAGGGGGACCCCAACGATGGCTCCCGGCACAAGTTCAAGCCCAAGCGGGCGCAGAACCTGAGATACGAGCCCGGCAAGGACGGCCAGGCGCTCAGGGTGACGCGGGGGAGCAGCCTCGAATTCCGCCACGACGCCGCGTGGACCGCCCCTGCGATGACCATCGATGTCTGGATCAACCCGGCCACCCTGCCGAAGAGCGGGAGATATGCCGTGATCGACAGCGGCGGGAAGCCCTCGATCTTCCTGATGGCGGGCGGGGAGATCCGCTGCACCATGGGGGTCGAGCGGAACGTGCCTCACGCCCTCGTTCCAGGCGAGTGGACGCACATCGCGTGTCTCTCGGACGGCCAGACGCAGAGCCTCTACGTGAACGGCGTCGAGATCGACCGGAGCTCCTCCGGGGCGGTGATCGCCTCGGACGAACAGCCCATCTTCATCGGCTCGGAAGAGCCCTCGGGCAAGGACGAGTTCGACGGCTTGCTCGACAGCCTCCGCGTCTTCGGCCGGACGCTCGCGCCCCAGGAGATCTGCGCGGCAGCCGGCAACGACGCCTGCTGAGCGGCGCGGGCCGCGCGCCTCCCCGAAGCGGGGAGCAGCGGCAACCGAGGGGGGACGGTAACGGGGAGCGGCGGCCCGCGCCCGCGGACCGAGCCCCGGCGGGTGCGACCAGGGCTGCCAGGAGAGCGCGCGTTCGGCGCGACAGGGGGGGAGCGGGAAGAGAGAGACGCCTCAGAAGGCGGCGTCGCGGAGCTTGGCCTTGTACTCCGCCTTGTACAGATCGTGGCAGGCCTTGCAGCTCGCCTTGGCGCCGTCGATGTCGCCCTTCTTGGCCTTCTCCACGCCGTCCTTCGAGATCGCGACCCACTTGGGCATCCCGGGCGGCGGCTTCGCCGCGACGTACTCCAGCGCCGACGCGATCTTCGCGCCGTCGCCGCTCGTGGTCGCCGACTGCATCACCGTCTTCATCCAGCCCTGCATCGGACAGGGCTTCTGTCCTTTTGCACCACAGCCGAAATCTTTCCCCTCGGCAACAGAAGCGGGGACGTCCGCCGTCCCACCCGCGGCCCACGCCGCGCCCGCAAAGGCAATGCCGACGCTCATCAACACGGCACTCATCAAGCTCTTGCTCATCGACATCCGACGTCTCCTGTCAGGTAAGGGCAAGCTCCGCCAATTCATCGCAGCCCCGTGGCTGGATGTCAACACACCTTGACCGCCGGGCGAGCCTGCGAACACCACCCGGGCGCAGACGAGGTCCGGGGGGAAAATCTTCAACCGCCGAGCGAGCCGCGAGCACCACCGGGCGCAGATAGCGCCTGGAGAGAAAAAATTCATTCATGATGTCCTCGCCGTGGTGTCTCCAAGCGCCATCCGCGTCGTCGTGGGAAAAATCCGCTGAAAATGGATCTCGTGGTGGCCGAGCGCGATGAGCGCGGACGTCGATGGCGGGCGGCAAGAGCGCGTGTCTGCGATGGCGACCGAGAAGCTCGAGGCGCTGACGTTCATTCGATAGCTGATCGAGGCGGGCAAGCTGAAGCCGGTCATCGATAGACGCTATCCACTGGAGCCGATGGCCGGGGCTCACCGGCAGGTCGGCACGGGAAGCAAGAAGGGGAGCGTGATCATCACGGCGGCGCATGACGCGTCCAGCGGGACAGTGCGGTCACCCGCTGTGGGTATCGGACTACACAGGAGCCGGCTCGCTCGCCTGCTCCGAAGCGGTCCGCGCATCACAGAAACCCTCCTCGTGGGTGACGCACCCACGCTGGACGCGTTATCTGGTGATCTTGCGCACCAAGCTATCGTACGCAATACTATGGTTTCCAGGGCATGCCGCAAGGGCGGAGCACCGTTCCTCCCCGAGCGTGCGTTGTTCGAGCGGCTTCACCCGCGACGCATCGCATCGCATCGCGCGATCGACCCGGACGCGCGCGCCACGAGGTGAGTCCGCGCGCCCATCCAGGCCTGGATTCGGCCCAGGAGGGCCGCGCGCGTGATATCGGTGGCTTCACGGCCGTTGATGCAGGCGGGAGAGATCGTCGACGCGCGGTTCGAGATCGAGGCCCTCGCGGGTTCGGGGGGGATGGGCCACGTCTACCGATCGCGCGACCTGTGCAGCGGCGACACGGTGGCTCTCAAGGTGCTTCGCCGCGCCGGCAAGAGTGAGCTCCGCCGCTTCTCCTGCGAGGTGCAGGCGCTCTCGGCGCTGCGCATTCCCGGTGTGGTCCGGTACATCGCTCACGGCCTCACGGCGGACGGCAAGCCGTATCTGGTGATGGAGTGGCTCTCGGGCGAGACGCTCGCCGAGCGCATGGTCCAGAGGGGGCTCACCCCGGCCGAGAGCGTCGATGTCGTCGCGCGCGTGGCGGAGACGCTCGGCGCCCTCCACCGGCAGGGCGTCGTGCACCGCGACCTCAAGCCGAGCAACCTGCTCCTCGCCGAGGGGCGGCTCGACCGGGTGATGGTGCTCGACTTCGGGATCGCGCGCTTCCGGATCGATCAGCAGCTCACGATGCCGGGCACCGTCCTCGGGACCCCGGAGTACATGGCGCCCGAGCAGGCGCGCGGCGAGCGGAGCGTCGATGCCCGCGCCGACGTGTTCGCGCTCGGCTGCGTGCTCTTCAGGTGCCTCACCGGGCGCGCCGCGTTCCAGGGCGTCGGGGTCCTCGCGGTGCTGGTCAAGGTGCTCCTCGACGAGCCGCCGCGCGTCCGCGAGCTCCGCCCCGAGCTGCCGGAGCAGCTCGACGCGCTGGTCGCCAGCCTGCTCGCGAAGCTGCCCGACGAGCGGCCCCGCGACGGCGCGGCCGTGGCCGAGGCGCTCGGCGCGGTCGACCTCCGCAACCTGTGCGCGGCGGCCGGGAGCGAGCCCGTCGCGCCGGTGCGTGTCCTGGAGCTCACGAGCAGCGAGCGGCGCGTCACGTGCCTCGTGCTCGCGCACGAGCGCTCGGAGCCCGACGAGGAGACGCGCTCGCACGAGGAGGAGCAGGCGCGGGCGCTGGAGCGCGCCGAGGAGCTGCGCGCGCTCGCGGCGCGCTACCAGGGCCAGATGGAGCTCATCGACGCGCGCTCGCCGCTGGTGGTGCTGACGAGCGCCGAGGCGGCCACGGATCTCGCGGCGCAGGCGGGGCGCTGCGCGCTGGCGCTGCGCGCGCTGCTCGGGGGGGCGACGGTCTCGCTCGTCACGGGGCGGGCGGAGCTCACGTCGCGCATCCCGATGGGCGAGCTCATCGACCGGGCGGTGCAGCTGTTGCCGGCGCAAGGCGAGCCGGCGCCCGCGGCCGCGGTGCGCATCGACGAGGTGACGGCGGGGCTGCTGGGCGGCCGGTTCGAGACGAGCAGCGAGGGCGGCGCGCGCTTCCTGCACGGGGCGCGCGACGACCTCAGGGTGGCGACCGCGCCGGCGCTGCTGGGCAAGCCGGTGGCGTGCGTGGGGCGGGAGCGGGAGCTCGCGGTGCTGACCGCGGAGCTCGAGCGAAGCGTGGAGGAGTCGACCTCGGGCGCGCTGCTGGTGGTCGCGGCGGCGGGGATGGGCAAGTCGCGGCTGCGGCAGGAGTTCCTCGAGAAGATATCGGCGCGCGGGGCGCGAGGGGACCTCGGCGAGCGCGGCGACCACGGCGCCGATGGAGCTCACGGCGCCGACGGAGCCCACGGCGCCGACGGCGCCCACGGCGCCAATGGCGCAAGCGTGGAGGTGTGGCTCGGCCAGGGCGACCCGATGAGCTCGGGCTCGGCGTTCGGGCTGCTGTCGCGCGCGCTGCGGGGCGTGATGGGCATCGTCGACGGCGAGCCGCTCGAGGAGCGGCGGCGCAAGGTGAGGACGCGGGTCGAGCGCCACCCGGAGCTCGACGTGGGGCGGGTCAGCGCCTTCCTCGGCGAGCTGGTGGGCGCGCCGTTCCCGGACGACGACATCCAGGTCGGCGCCGCGCGGCGCAACCGGCTGCTGATGGGCGATCAGCTGCGACTGTCGTGGGAAGAGTTCATCCGGGCCGAGTGCGCGAAGCAGCCGGTGGTGCTGATCCTCGAGGACCTCCAGTGGGGCGACCTCCCCACGGTGACGATGGTAGAGGCGGCGCTCCGGAGCCTGAAGGACCTGCCGTTCCTCGTGCTCGGGCTGGGCCGGCCCGAGGTGCACGAGATCTTCCCCCGGCTGTCGCAGGGCCGCTTCGGCAACCAGATGATGCTGCCGCCGCTCACGCGGCGGGCGAGCGAGCGGCTTGTGCGCGCGGCGCTCGGCGACGAGGTGAGCGCGGACGTCGTGGCCACGCTGGTGGACCGGGCCGACGGCAACCCGTTCTACCTCGAGGAGCAGGTCCGGGCGGTGGCGGCCGGCCACGGCGCGGACCTGCCCGAGACGGTGCTGGCGATGGTGCAGGCGCGCATCGAGGCGCTCGACGCGGAGGCGCGGCGCGTGCTGCGGGCGGCGAGCGTGTTCGGCCAGGCGTTCTGGCCGAGCGGGGTGAGCGCGCTGCTCGGGGGCGCCGGGGTAACGCGCTGGCTCTCGGAGCTGGAGCGGCGCGAGGTGATCCACCGGCGCGGGCCCGGGCGGCTGCGGGGCGAGGTCGAGTACCGCTTCCGCCACGCGCTGGTGCGCGAGGCGGCGTACGGCATGCTGACCGAGGCCGACCGGCGGCTGGGCCACGCGCTGGCGGGCGACTGGCTGGAGCGCGCGGGCGAGCCCGACGCGATGGCGCTCGCCGAGCACTTCGAGCGCGGCGCCGTGCCCCCGCGCGCCGCGGCGGCGTACCTGCGCGCGGCGCAGCACGCCCTGGAGGGCAACGACCTCGGCGCCGCGATCGCGCGGGCCGAGCGCGGGCTCGCGTGCGCACCGGAGCCCGCGGTGGTGGGGGCGCTCCGGCTGGTCCAGGCCGAGGCGCACGTGTGGCGGGGCGACCTCGCGCTCGCCGAGGAGCGGGGGACGGAGGCGGTGGAGCACCTCACGCCCGGCTCGGCGCCGTGGTTCACGGCCATCGCGCAGGTCGTCGCCGCGGCGAGCAAGCTGGGCGGCTTCGACCACGTGGAGCGGCGGGTGGGCGCGGCGATCGGCGCGCCCGCGCTGGAGGGCGCGGAGAGCGCGAGGAGCACGTGCCTCTGCGCGGGCGCCTCGACGCTGGCCTTCGCCGGGCGGCCCGCGGTCGTCGACGCGCTCATCGCGGAGGTGGAGCGCGCCCTCAGCGACGGGGCGTCGAGCGGCGCCGGCGCGGGCGCCGAGGTGGTCGCGGGGCTCCACCAGGCGCGGGCCTTCCGCGCCATGAGCGGGGGCGATCCCGGCGCGTGCGTCACCGGCCTGGAGGCCGCGCTCGCGGCGTTCGAGCAGGTCGGTGACCGGCGCAACGCGTGCATCACCCGCGCGAACCTGGGCTACTCCTATGGCGAGCTCGGCGACTACGGCGGCGCCGAGGCGGCGCTGCGCTCCGTGCTGGAGGCCGCCGACCGGATGGGCCTCCACGAGGTGGTGGCGGCGGCGCAGGCCAGCCTGGGGCAGGTCCTCGCCTATCGCGGCAGGCTCGCCGAGGCGCGGGCCGTCGAGGAGGCGGCCCTCGCGTCGAGCCAGCGGCTCGGCGATCCGCGCGCCGAGGTGGTGTCGCGCTCGTACCTGGCGAAGATCGCCCTGCTCGCCGGCGATTTCGGGGTCGCGGAGCGCGAGGCGCGCCTCGCCGAGGCGCTGGAGAGCGCGTCGCCGTTCCGCGTCGCGGCCACGGCGCTCCGCGCGCGGGCGCTGATCGGGCTGGGGCGCGCCGCCGAGGCGCTCGCGGCCGCCGGCGAGGCCCTGGCCGCGCTCGAGTCGCTCGGCGGGCTCGAAGAGGGCGAGTCGATGATCCGGCTGGTCCACGCCGAGGCGTTCTCCGCGGTCGGCGACGCGCCGCGGGCCGCCGCGGCCATCTCCTCGGCGCGCGACAAGCTGCTCGACCGGGCCGCCGGCGTCCGTGACCCCGAGTGGCGCAGGCGCTTTCTCTCCCACGTCCCGGACAACGCCCGCACACTGGAGCTCGCGGCGCAGTGGGTCGGCACGGGTCGGAACTGAACCCAACTGAACGCAGCTGAACGTAATTGAACGCAGCTGAACGCAGCTGAGCGTAATTGAATGCAGCTGAACGCAGCTGAGCGCGGCTGAACGGAACTACGGGGAACCACGCGCCGCTTTCCCACGGGAGAATCCGCACGGAACGTCGATTTAAGAGCTGACAGACGGAGTGAATCGACGTACGATGTTCATAGACGTGGAGAGTTCCCGGCTGTCGTTGTGTTGAGCGACGTGCCGGAGGGCGTGCTGTGATCGGGGGGCGCGAGCGCTCCCCTTGGCTCGCTACCGAGGTCTCATCACGTGAAAACCAAGTCTGTTCTTGGATGCATTGGCATCCTTCTCGTGGCTACCGGCTGCATCGCGCCCGAGCTGGCGCTCGAAGCGGATGGCGAAGCAGCGAATGTCGACTCGAGCGCTGACGCGCTCGTGAGCGGTAATGCGCTGAGCTACAACGCGCTCAGCTACAATGCGTTGAGCTACAACGCGCTGAGCTACAACGCGCTCAGCTACAATACGTTGCGTCCGGCGGCAGCCTCCGCGCTGCAGGACTCCGGGATCGGCGGCGATCTCTTCCGGATGCTCGTGAAGTACACGGTCAGCTGCGCGCTCGACGCGTCTCAGGCTTTCCGCTTCTCCTGGACCGACGTGGCGGGCACGACCCACGACGAGGTCTATCACGGGGAGCTCGGCCTCGCCGACGAGTGGAGGCGAGGCCCGCTCCACGCGGCCGGCAAGCAGATCGTCTCCGCCTGTCTGGCGGCCCGCACGAACCGTTATGGCGCGTCGGTCGTCATCTCGATGCGATCGCACGAGAAGCCGCTGCGCCACGAGGTCGACCGGGACGAGCGCGAGGCGTATCCTCATGTCGAGGGCGCCTTCTGGGGAGATCTCTTCGCGGAGACGCCGTACCTGCGCGCCTGCTACAACGAGGCGAACGTCGAGGCGTCGCGCGCGGCGCGGCGCGACTGCGCCGCGGGGAGCGGGGACGAGGCCGAGCCCTGCGGGATGATCGAGATCGTCGGCAGCTGCCAGGACCATTGCAGCAAGCTCCACCCGCCCGGGCAGTATTACAAGGACTGCGACGATCCGGACTCGGACAAGACGCGCTATGTCATCACCACGGCGTTGCGCTGATCCCGTCCTTCGCTCGTTGCGCGCATCCGGCGCCGAACGTGCGGCGCCACGTCGACACCGGCGACGATCGCCGGTCGGCTCGATTCCAGCGCAGCGCTTGACTCGAGCAACCTACGCGGGGAGCGCCTCCAGAAGCTCAGCCTGGACAGGATGAGCGAGCCGCTGCGCGACGGCATTCACTACGGCAGCATCATCTCCACCGGCTGGTACCCGATCGTCTGGTACAAAGACCTCTTCCACGCCATCCGGCGCACCAGCGGTGAAGGCAAAGACCTCATCCACCAGATTGGCCGTCAGTGCACCCGCGACGACATGAGCGGCATCTACAAAGTCCTCGCGGCCCTCATCTCGCCTCGAGCTGGCCGCGCACTGGAGTTGAGAGCCCCGGCCCGGCGAAGCTCGACGCGCGGGTAAGCTGTCGAGTTGACCGGGGCGCCGCGGTCGGGAGCGACCGGGACAGCTCCAGCGCGCTCCGGCGCGTGGGCCGTCAGAACTGGTAGATGCCGCCCGTCTCGACGCCCCAGCCCAGGCGGTCGGCGTCCGTCTGCGCTGCGTCGTCAGGGCCGAGCTTGTGGCGCGTGAGCATCACGGAAGGTTCGAGCACGATCGAGAGCCCCTTCATGGGCGCGAAGGCGTAGCCCCCGCGCACGGTCACGTTGCGCTCGAAGCCGGGGCCATTGCCGCCCACGCGCGCGAGAGGGGTGGCCGGCGCTTCGGCCGTCGCCGCTCTCGCGGGCGTGTAGCCGAGCCGCATGTCGTCGGTGTTGAGCACCATCGCGGCCCCCGCGACGAGGTGCACAGAGTGGCGTTCGAGGAACGTGAGCTTCCCCGACACCCAGCCGCCTACCTCGGTGACGTCGTTCGTGCTGTAGCCCTGCCCGAGCGTCAGGAGGCCCAAGTTGGCGAGGTTCTGACCGCCGTACGCTTCGGCCCGCACGTTCAGCGGCCCGGACGTGACCTCGGCGAACAGGTTGCCACCCACCGCCAGCCGCCCCTCTTCGGTCGGCAGGTTCGCGTCGAAGGCCAGCTGCGTGCCGATCAGCGAGGCGCCCACCCATGCGGCCTTCTCGGCGCGATAGCTCGCACGCAGCGCGAAGGTGGGCGTGCGCGAGTACTCGACGTTGTTGAGGATGGCCGTGACGTTCTGGCTGACCAGACCGAGCGCGGCGCCCACCTCGACGCTGCCGAGGTTCGCGAGGTAGATGAACTGGTGACGCACGAAGCCCGAGTTTCCGGACTGAAAGAGCCCACCCACGATGTTGTACGTGTGCGTGTTCAGCGGCGAGAACAGATCCCAGGCCTGACCGAGCGTGAGCTTGTGCCCGTCGGCAGGAGACCACTCCACGTAAGCCTGACGCATGCGAAGGGTCGTCGCCTGAGCCGGCGAGGACTTGGCGAAATCCACGAAATCGACCTCGACCTGCGCCTTCACGGGCGTGCCCTCCCCGACGGCCACGCCAATGCGCGTCTGCTGCGCCTGAAAGCTCAGGCCGACGGCATCTGGATGGGAGAGGAACAGCGGGTTCGCCGCGGCCGTGGGGGCGACGTAGTTCGGGTTGCCGAAGGACTCGAGGCCGTTCCCCACGACGATCGTGGGCTTGACGATGCCGTAGACACGCACGAGAGGCTTGTCTTCGGCCTTCTTCTGCTCGACCGGAGGAGGCGCAGAAGGAGGCTCCACCACGGGGGGCAGCGCGGTCGCCGGCTCGGCTGGCGCAGCCTGCTGAGGCGGATCTGCCGTTTGCGCTTCGCTCGTGGCCGGCGCAGCAACTCCGGCCAGCGCGAGCGAGACGACAAGAGTTGCGCTAGGCGTCTTCCAGGTGCTCATGAAAAATCTCCTCTGGCGGTGAATCGGGTACGCGGGTTCAGTCCGGGTCACGTCTCGTGGAGGTCGGCGTCGATGCGGGGATCCCCGGTCTTGTGGAGGAAACAACCGCCGCGATCAACGTCACCATGAAGACTAAGATGGGATAAATAAGGCCCGTGTAGATGGTGCCAGTCCCGAACGTGGTCGTGGCCCAGGTCGACGCGGTGATGGCGATCAGAGGCAAGGCGCCGCCGACCCAGCCATTGCCCAGGGGCAGGGGATGGACATGGAGGTGCGGCGGATCTTTGTGGGGAAGCGCTCGACGAGGAACGCATGGGGGGCTCCCGAGAGCAGGGGCCGCGCAATGCAATTCCAGCATGCCAAGAATTTCAGCGGGGGCTCGAGGTATGACACGAGCCCATACTACCGAATTCCTCGGATTGCCAACAAATGCCGCGGCTTGTCGCTCTAGGAAGACTGGTCGATTTCCCGCAGCGTGTCGCGGAGCGCCCGGGCCTCGGCCCCCTCGAGGACCATGGACGCTGACAGGTACGTGGGCACGTGTTCGCGATACTCCACGGGCTGGAAGGCGGCGAAGGCACCGGACGCTGTGTAGGCGAGATCCAGGCGCACGGCGGAGGTGTCCGGCTCGCCCTCATCGTCGAGGGCGAAGGGGAGCTTCGCGATGGCGGCGAAGTCCCGCCTCTCCAGGGCGGCGGTGAGGGCATCGGCGGAGCAGGTGAAATAGCGGAAGCCTTCCTCCACCTTCTCACCCGTGGGGGTGTAGACAAGCTCGCTCAGGATCAGCCACTTGCGACGGGTGGTGAAGCGAGGATCGGCGCGCAGGAAGTCGGACAGGTCTTTGATCTCCATGATCCGTTCATACCGCAACCGCGCCCGGAAGTCTCCTATCATTCATCTCCGGTGGGATCTCCCGAACCCACGTTTCGCGCCTGGGACAATCCCCCTATCGTCTCCGGTCCCTTGCGTCCCCCGCGCCCCTGCGGTCCTCTTTATCTCCCGTCATCTCCCGTCGTCTCAATGCCCCGCGATCATCGGACGATGGGGAGCGAAGCGCCGTCGCGTGATCACCCTCGGTTCACCCGGACCGGGGGCAATGGGTTAGCTGCCAAACAGGTGACGCGCGTAGCCGTACACATAGGCCGTGATGAGCACGGCGGCGGCGACGTTGAGGACGAAGCCCGTCTTGATCATGACGGGGAGCCGCACGTAGCCGCTGCCGAACACGATGGCGTTGGGCGGCGTGCCGGTGGGCAGCATGAAGTCGCAGGACGCGGCGATCGTGGCCGCGAACAGCACCCCGAGATCCCGAGGGAGCACGTTGAGGGCGACGTTCACGGTCGCGGTGTTGGACGCCAGCGCCGACAGCGCGACCGTGGCCCCGCTGGCGAGCCCGAGCTGCGCGAGCAACGGCGCTTCCGCGACGACCGCGAGCTTCGCGGTCATCCACGCGGAGAGCCCGCCCCCCTCGATACCGGCCGCCATCGCGAAGCTGCCGCCGAGCAGGACGAGCGTGCCCCATGGCATCCGCCGCACCGAGGCAAACGAGAGGGCGCGCAGGGCGAGCAGGCTGAACGCCGCCAGGAGCGCCACGCCCGCCTCGTAGTGCTTGCCCTGCACCCTGAAGTCGGCCGCGGAGCCCGACCCGAGCGCCGCGCCGAGGCCCTGCAGCGCTGCCTGGAGCGGCGGGGCGAGCACGGCGCGCAGCGGGTCGCCGAGGATCCAGAGCGCGCTCGCCGCCGCGAAGACGACGGCGACCTTCTTCTCCCCGCGGCCCATCGGGCCCATCGCCGCGAGCTCGAGGTCGAGCACGTCGCGCGCGTGGCCGGCGCCGAGCCGGTCCCGCTTGCCCACGCGCCAGAGGGCGAGCCAGAGCAGCGGGACGAAGAGGACCACGAACGGCAAGGCGAGCGTCATGTACTCGAGGAAGCCGATGTCACGGTGCAGCTTGTCGGCGAGGAAGCCGCAGAAGATGGAGTTCACGCCGGTGCCGATCTTCGTGCCGATGCCCCCGACGTTGGAGGCGTAGGCCACCCCCAGCATGATCGCCGTCCCGAAATGCGAGAGCCGGCGCCCTCCAGCGGCGGACTCCAGCTGCGCGAGCAGGGCGAGGCCGATCGGGACCATCATCACGGCGGTCGCGGTGTTGGAGATCCAGAGGGAGATGCCGCTCGTCGCGACGAGCATGCCGAGCAGGAGCCGCTTCGGGTCGGTGCCGATGGCCCGCATGATGTGGAGCGCCACCCGCCGGTGCAGGCTCCACTGCTCCATGGCAGCGCCGATCGCCATGCCGCCGAGGAACAGGAAGATATAGGCATCGAGGAACGGCGCGACGGCGCGGGCCGCGTCGCCGGCGGGCCCGCGGCCGAAGACGCCGAGCAGCGGGAAGAGCACGAGCGGCAAGCACGCGGTGTACGCGATGGGGAGCACCTCGAAGAGCCACCACAGCGCCATCCACGCCGCGACCGCGGCCGCGTACGCAGGGCGGTGGCCGTAGCCGGGGATGGCGTGGAGCCCGCTCGGGATGAGCGCGATCGCGAGGGCGGCGGCCGGGCCCGACGCGACGCCGAGCCAGCGCAGCGGGCTGAGGCGCAGAGCGGGCGTGCGGCCTCGGCGTGACGCTCCCGGCGGCGTGGCGCAATGGTCGGACTGGCCCTGCATGCCGCGACTCTGGCACAGGCATCTCCCTTCCGCAGAGCTCGTCGTCGGAATCGTAGGAGTCGTAAAAATCGTGGGAATCGTAAAAATCGTAGGAAGAGGAGATGACCACCTGAAAACGACGGTGCCGTGCCACCTCGGGCGCCGGGGCGCCCGGCGCGTCGTGACCGCTCACGCTCAGACCACGTCGGCGCGCGTGAGCTGGTCGAACGCGGTCTGCAGCCACACCTTCACGCGCTGGCGATCCATCCTCGTGAAGGTCTCACCCCCGATCGCCGGGTTGTTGACCGCGGCCCAGAAGCTCACGTCGAGGTGATCGATCTTCTGCATGGCGGCCGGGTGCAGCTCGGGCAGGTCGAGGACCACGGCGCCTTGCGCCTGGGCCGCCGCCCGGGTCGGCGAGCGATCGAAGGGCGAGAAATCCTTGCCCCGGCCCTGGTTCCTCACGATGCAGTAGCGCGCCGCCGTCCCGCCGCGCTTGAGCAGCCGATCCAGCGTGAGTAACGAGTCTTTGCCGTCGTCCATCACGTGCCAGAACACGAGCTCGACGCCGCACTCTCGCGCCAGGTCGAGGACCCCCGCCTCCGTGATCCAGGCGAAGAGGGGGCGCTCGCTCTGCGCCGGCAGGTCCACCACCACCCGGCGCTCGGCCTCTGTTGCCAGCGCCATGAGGTCGTCGGCGCTCTCGAAGCGGGTGAGGTCCACCGGCCGGCTGTGCTCGGCATAGTGCCGCAGCAGCGCCCCGTGCGAGCCATCGGCGTCCAGGGCAATGAAGGGGAGCGCGCGATCGATGCAGTACTGGGCGACAAGACGCGCCACCACCGACTTGCCGACGCCGCCCTTCTCGCCCCCGATGAAATGAATCGTGCTCATCGGCGCACCCTAGTTGTCTGCGCTCGCGCGCGCAACGCGGTTCTCGGTCACGGCGCGGTGTCCAGGAGGTTTCGTCGGCGGCGCTCGCGCCGTGGACCTCGCCGTGCTGGGCCGCATCCGTCAACCGTCAGGAGAGCGCTTTCGTGGCGGTCTTCGCCCCAAGGACGTTATCGGCCCAGCGGTCGAGGGTGGCAATGTCCGTGCATGCCTGGATGCGCGCGCTCTCGCTCTCGGTGAGCACGATCCCTCCACGGGCAAGCAGCTGCCGCAGCGTGCGATGAATGGGAGCGAATCGGTGACCCGCGCCCGCCCCGGGGTGGTGGTCAAAGGCATCACGTAAATTGCTTCTCCGCTGCTCGCGACCGAGAGCCGACACGCTCGCTCGGCACAGGCGCGACAACAGGGGAGGATGACGAGGCGTGGACTCCGCGCGCGATCGGGCGTCATTCCGCGTCGCCCGCCGCCCGCCGCCACCCGCCCTCGCCCCGCCGAGCCCGCCCCTCGCGCTCCAGCTTGATCAGGTGCGCCTCAAGGCTCAGCCGCGCGAGCGGCCAGAGCGCCGGCGCCGTGTCCGCGTAGGCGAGCGGCAGGAGCGCATCGAGCGACGCGCCGCCCTCGCCGGCCGCCGCGAGCGCCCCGAGCACCCGCTGCTCGCGCAGCCGCCGGTGCGCGACGTAGCGCCGGAACAGGGCCTCGGGCGCGTCGATCGGCCCGCCGTGCGCGGGCAGGACCACCTGGGCGCCGAGCGCCGCGAGCCGCTCGAGCTGCGCCAGGTACTCCGCCATGTCGCCCTCCCGGGGATCGATCAGGATCGTCCCCGCGCCGGCCACCATGTCGCCGCAGACAAGGGCGCCCCGCGCCTCGTCGAGGAAGCAGAGGTGATCCGGCGCGTGCCCCGGCGTGTGGAGCACGCGGAGCGCCGTGGGCGCCGGCCCGTCGAGCCGCACAACCTCCCCGTCCGAGAGGTGGCGCGCGACAGGGACGTCGCGGAGGCGCGCGGCCGCCTCGGCGTGCGCCCAGACCGGCAGGCCGAGCTCGGCCGCGAAGAACCGCGCGCCCCCCACGTGGTCGGCGTGGTGGTGGGTCACCGCGATCGCCACGATCACCCGCCCCCCGGAGGCGAGGCCGCGCGCCCACGCGAGCCACGCGCGGCGCTCGTCCTCGTACGGGGTGGCCGGCTCGACGAGCAGCACCTCGCGGCCGCCGAGCGCGTAGCTGTTCGTGTGGGTCGCCGGCGGCAGCGTCGGCGTGCGCGCGGCGAAGGCCTCCACGCCCGCCGTGATGGGCCGCGGCCGGATCACCGCTCCAGGACGACCGCGAGCGCCTCGCCGCCGCCGATGCAGAGCGTGGCGAGGCCGCGCTTCGCGTTGCGGTCCTTCATGGCGAAGAGCAGCGTCGTCAGGATGCGCGCCCCGCTCGCGCCGATCGGATGGCCGAGCGCGACCGCGCCGCCGCGGATGTTGACCTTCTGGGCGTCGAGCCCGGCGAGCTTGTTCACGGCGAGCGCCACCACCGCGAACGCCTCGTTCACCTCGAACAGGTCGATCTGGTCGGTCGTCAGGCCGAGCTTCTTCGTGGTGTTCGCGATCGCCGCGGCCGGCGCCGTCGTGAACCACTCGGGCGCCTGCGCGGCGCCGCCGTAGCCGACGATCCGCGCGAGCGGCGTGAGCTTGTGCTCCTTCACGGCGCGCTCGCTCGCCAGGACGAGCGCGCTCGCGCCGTCGTTGATCGACGAGGCGTTGGCCGCGGTGATCGTCCCGTCCTTCTGGAAGGCGGGCCTCAGCGAGGCGAACTTCTCGGGCTTGCCGGCCGGCGGGCCCTCGTCGTCCTTCACGACCACGGCGTCGCCCTTCCTCTGCGGGACGGAGACGGGCGCGATCTCCGCGGCGAACAGCCCCTCGCGCTGGGCCGCGAGCGCCCGGCGGAAGCTCTCCCTCGCGTACTCGTCCTGCGCCTCGCGCGAGAAGCCGTGCTCCCTGGCGCACGCGTCGCCCGCCGTGCCCATGTGGAAGTTGCCGTACGGGTCCCAGAGGCCGTCATGGATCATGCCGTCCACGAGCTTGCCGTCGCCCATGCGGTAGCCGGAGCGCGCCTGCGGGAGGTAGTAGGGCACGTTGGACATCGACTCCATGCCGCCGGCGACCACGACGTCCGCGTCGCCCAGCGCGACCGTCTTCGCGCCGAAGATGACCGCCTGGAGGCCCGAGCCGCAGACCTTGCTCACCGTGGTGGCCGGGACCTTGCTCGGGATGCCGGCATAGATCGCGGCCTGCCGGGCGGGCGCCTGCCCGATGCCGGCGGACAGAACGTTGCCGAGGAAGACCTCCTCGACGGCGTCCGGAGAGAGCCTCGCCCGCTCGAGGGCCGCCCGGATGGCGACCTCGCCCAGGCGGGGGGCGGGCAAGGGCGAGAGTGCACCCTGGAACGCGCCGATCGGCGTCCGGGCCGCTGCGACGATGTACACGGGGACGGGTAGGGTCATGATCTCCTCCAGCGGCGCTGGCGCCTTCTCATTCAATGACGCCGTCGAGCGCGTCGTGCGAATGTGCCTTGTGGGTACCTCGGTTGCCCTGTGGGGGCAAGCCGGCCCGGGGCGCTGCTCTTCTGCCTGCACGCGCGCAGCCCGACAGCGTTCGCCGCTCCACATCGGCTCGCCCGCCGCCGCCCCCGACGGCCGGGCGGGCGCCGGGGGACGGGAGCCACGCCCCACCCGAGCCGGATCCGGGCCGGCGCGCCCGGGGCAGTCTTGTGGTACGCCGGCGACGTCGCGTGTATCGTGCGCGCCGCGGGGCCGGAGGGGGTCAGTCCTCCCTGCGCCCGCTCAGACAAGGAGCGAACGAGCGATGGTGAATGCAGGCGACCGTGCCCCGGACTTCTCCCTCGAGAGCGACGGCGGCAAGAGGGTGGGACTCGCCGATTTTCAGGGCAAGACGGTCGTCCTCTACTTCTATCCGAAGGACGACACGCCGGGCTGCACGCGGGAGGCACAGGCCTTCTCCGCCGCCCTCGACGCGTTCGCCGAGGCAGGCGCCGTCGTGCTCGGCGTCTCCCGCGACTCCGTCGATCGCCACCGGAAGTTCAGGGACAAGTACGATCTCGGGGTGACGCTCCTCAGCGATCCGGACCTCGTCGCGCACAACGCTTACGGCGCCTACGGCGAGAAGACGATGTACGGCAAGAAGGTGATGGGCACGATCCGGAGCACGTTCATCATCGGTCCCGACCGCGAGGTGAAGCGCGCCTTCAGCGGTGTGAAGGTCGACGGACACGCCGACGCCGTGCTCGCGCTCGTGCGCGGCGGCGGCGCGCCCGAGGCGCCGCCCGCGCGCCGCGCGGCCGCGACGAGCGCGGCCAAGGCGCCCGCGAAGAAGGCCGCCCGCAAGGCGCCCGCAAAGCCCGCTGCCAAGCCACGATAAGGGGCCGCCCGACGGCCGGGCCCCGACATGAAGGCGGGGCGGTCGGGAGAAATGCACCAATTATTTCGGTGCTTTGTCGCCTTCATGCGAGCTCCCTCCGGGCAGACGCGATCACGACCGGCGGACAACGACGTAGCCGACTCGCGGCGTGCGCGCCGGCGATCGCCTGATTGATGGCGTCGCGGGGGCCTCCGCGCGCCGACGGCCGCGCTCGCCAGGCTGGACGGGTCCCGCGCTTCGTGAAAGAATCTTGCTCCGTTGCTTGCAGATCGATGAAAATACCACGACGCCAGGGCTCATCTCTCGATCCGCTTCACATCAGATGGAGCGATGAGCGCTGGAGCGAGGGAGCAGGAGAATGATTTTGAAGCATCCGATGCTACGGACTTTCACTTTGCTGAGTTGCCTCGGCGCGATCGTCGCCTGCGGCGGCGATGACCCTCCTCCGCCGCCGCCGGTCAACAACGACGGGGGCGGCGGCGGCGAGGGCGGCGCGGGGGGCGAGGGCGGCTCCGGCGGCGTGCCGATCGAGACGTGGGACCTCGACCGCGGCAAGGCGCTGTCGACCGTCGAGCCGGAGTTCGAGCAGGCGCAGCACCCGCTCGATCCGGGCGCCGCCCTGGCCGGCTCCAGGGCCCCGCGCGCCACGAACGCCACCTGGATGAACTTCGTGCTCGGCGACGGCGATCAGCGGATCAACGCCGCGCCGTACGACCTCAAGGCGCTCGGACAGGCCCTGTCGGTCGCCCGGCCGCCCGTCGTGGTGAACAGCACGGCCGTCACGACGGCCGATGTGTCGCAGTTCGGCCTCAGCGCGCGCGAGGCCTTCTCCAGCCATGCGGTCACGTCGTACGATCTCCTGTCGGTCACCGTGGCGTGGACGGCGCAGGGCGGCACCATGACGGCGCCCATCGTCTACGGGATGCCGTACGTGACGACCACGTACGCCGGGCTCCGGCCCTCCGTGCGCGTCGGCGACGGCGTGGCGATCACCGAGGTCAACGGCGAGTCCACGAGCCCCACCGAGGTCACGGGGGATCGATTCGAGATCTCCCTCAACAACGGCCAGAAGTGGGTCCTCTATGCGTTCCCCGAGATCACCCTCGAGTGGGACGCCCTCTCCATGGCGGCTGACGAGAAGTACGAGGGCTCGCTCCGCCTCGCGCTTGTGCCGGGGCCGAACGCCGCGGCCGAGCTCGACGAGCACGCCGCCGTCATCCCTGTCGGCGGCGACATCGAGGCGTCGGTCAAGGAGGACACCGCCTCGGTGCGCTTCGTCTGGAGGACGGAAGGGGAGGGTGATCTCCTGACCATGGCCCTGCCGCACCACATGAAGCACCTCGACAAGCTGCAGACCGCAGACATCTCGTATCCGACCGTGATCGGGAAGATGACGGGAGTCTCCGGCGCGACCTGGGAGCTCGTGTACCCGCTCAGCACGATCGGCTGGGACGCGCCGCGCCGCGCCTCGGACGAGTGGGGCGACGCCCTGGTGGACGCCCTCGAGGACGACAGGACGTTCACGCCCGACCAGGCGGTCGTCGGCACGAACCCCTATCTCGGGGGCAAGCAGATCGCGAAGCTCGCGCGCCTCGCGCAGATCGCCGAGGTGGTCGGCAAGGCGGATCTCGCCGAGGAGCTCAGGGCGCGGCTCAAGTCGCACCTCAACCCGTGGCTCAACGGCGAGAACGCGAACCCCCTCGTCTATGACACGACCTGGGGCGGCCTCGTGACGACCAACGGCCTGGCGGACGAGACCGCCGACTTCGGCCAGGGGTATTACAACGATCACCACTTCCACTACGGCTACTTCCTCTACGCCGCGGCCGTCCTGGCGAAGTACGACGCGAACTGGCGCGACGAGTACGGCGACAAGGCCCTCTGGCTCGTCCGCGACATCGCGAACCCGAGCACCAAGGACACGAGTTTCACGCCGTTCCGCAGCATGGATTGGTACAGGGGGCACTCCTGGGCTTCGGGGTTGTTCCCGTTCGCGGACGGCCGTAACCAGGAGTCGACGTCCGAGGCCGTCCACGCCTGGTACAGCATGCAGCTGCTCGGCGACGCGCTCGAGAACGACGACGTGAAGAACATCGGCCGGGTGCTCCTCGCCCTGGAGACGGCCTCGGCGCAGACGTACTGGCAGGTCACCTCGGACAGCACCGTCTACGATGTGCCATTCAAGGACAACGGCGCCGTCGGCGTCCTCTGGTCCACGAAGGCCGACTTCGGGACGTGGTTCGGGCCGAACCCGGAGTACGTCTATGGCATCCAGGTGCTCCCGATCACCCCCATCTCGGAGTCGCTCCTCTCCAAGACGTGGATCACGGACACCTGGCCGGCGATGGAAGCTGCCATGAGCGGACCGGACGACGCCTGGAACGCCTTCCTGATCGCGGCGCACGCGACCGTCGACAAGGAGGTGGCCTGGGCCGAGGCACAGGAGCAGACCGTGCTCGACGACGGCCTCAGCCGGACCGCGCTCCTCTACTGGATCGCCACGCGGCCCTGAGCCGCGCTCTCCCTCAATCGATCGGCTCGACCCGCACGTCGACCTCGAGGCGCTCGGCGCCACCCCCCACGAAGATGGTGCCCGAGGTCGGCGTCGCGTCCACGTAGTTGCGCCCGACCGCGACGCGGATGTGGTCGGTCTGCGTCAGGATCCCGTTCGTCGGGTCGAACCCCTTCCACCCGATCTCGGGCAGATACACCTGCGCCCAGGCGTGCGACGCCTCGCTCTGCCGGTGGTTCTCGTGCTTCGGCCCCGTGTAGATGTAGCCGCACACGTAGCGCGACGGCACGCCGAGCAGCCGCGTCAGGCAGATGAACAGGTTCGCGAAGTCCTGGCACACGCCGCGGCGGTTCGCGTAGACGTCGAACGCCGTCGTGGACAGGTTCGTCGCCCCCTGCTTGTACTCGTACTCCTCGTAGATCGACGCGTTCAGGTCGAGCAGCGTGTCGAGCAGGTCGTAGTCGTTCCGCTCGACGAAGGTCATCGCGTACTCGCTGAGCTCCGCGAGCTCGCTCTCCGCCAGCTCCGGCGGCAGGAGGAACGGCTGCAGGATCTGCCGCTGCCACGGCATCCACACGAGCGGGATCGTCGACCGGGCGCGCAGCGGGCGGAAGCTCAGCGGATCGGTGTCGAGCAGCTCCACCCGCGACCTCGACTCGATGACGAGCTCCCTGAACGGCGTCTCGAGCAGCACCCGCCGCGCGCGGTTGCCGAAGACGTCGTCGTACTCGCGCTGCTTGCCCTCGACCGACAGGTCGATCTCGTTGTGGAGCAGCGCCTGCAGCCGGTCGTGCGCCGGCGTCACCCGCAGGAGGTGCGTGCTGCGCTCCACCGCGGTCATGTAGTGGTACGCCGTGCGATGCACGACCTGGAAGCGGCGGATCGAGGCGTGCTTGGGGCGCCGGACCGGCCGCGACGAGAGCGGCGGCGAGGACGGGGACGGCCGGCGCCGGTCGATGCGCGGAGACGCCGTGGCCCGCAGCGCGCCCTGCCGCAGCACCACGAGGTGGCCCGGAGGGACGCGCGCCCAGGCCGCCGGCTGCGCCCCGGCATGGACCTTGAGCTCCTCCGACGAGACGATGACGCCCTTGCGGCTCTTGACCCCCCGGCGGGTGAGGTCGACCTCGAGGTCGTCGTCCCCGAACGCGAGGCGCTCGTACGGCGGCAGCACCTCCCACAGGAACGCGTCCCCCTCGCGATCGCGATCCGCGTAGACGACGAGGTCGCGGCCGTCGGCCAGCACCGACGTGAGCGGGCCGTGCTCGTTCATCTCGTCGAACCAGTCGCGCAGCACCGCAGGATCGATGTCGCCGAGGCTCCGCAGGCCCTCCGACGCCATCCAGCGCATGAGCTCGCACAGGATGAGCTCCGTGTCCGTCGAGCCGACCGGCTGGAAGAGCGACTTCGGATCGACCTCGATCCGGTCGACAAGGCTGCCGCTGTGCGCGAACAGCCAGTCGCGCCCGCCCCAGCTCCGGCTGAACGGCTGCGTGTTGGCGTCGTTGATGCTGCCCCACGTCGCCGTGCGGATGTGCAGCACGAGCAGCGACGACTCGAGGTGCTCCCACGCCTTCACGAGCTCGCTGCGGATGCTCCCCTGCGGCGGCGCCGGCTCCTTCAGCACCGTGGCGCTCGGCTCGCCGCCCGGGTAGTACCCGATGCCCCAGCCGTCGGGCAGCCTGCCCCCGGGGCGCAGGCAGAGGAGATCGAAACACGGGGCGAGCTCGCCCTCGAACGACATCGCGAGGAGATTCGGCATGGATACGTCGGCGGGTCGGGTTACTGGCTCGTGACCGAGGGGCTGCTGTCGGGCGGCCCGTAACCGAGCAGCTCGCGACCGATACCGTCGCAGATCGTGGCTGTCTCGTCGACCACATGGGTGAGCGCCGCGTGGACCGAGAGCGGATCGAGCGCCTCGCTCGCCCTGTCGGCGACCCACTGGTGCAAGAGGTGCAGCCGCTCCACGCTCTCGCCCCCGGGGAGCGTCGCGCTCTCCGGCGGGCGGATCTCGCAGAGCCGCACGAACGCCGCGTGCACACAGTGCCGGATCGAGCGCGGGAAGCGGGGCTCGAAGAGGAGGAACTGTGCGACCGCCTGCGCGTTCACCTGACCCTGGTTCAGCTTCATGAACGGCTCGAACCCGGAGCAGGCGCGGAGGAGCGAGAGCCAGAGCGCGGTCTCGACCACCCGGTGCTGCCTGGACTCGCCGCCCTGCGCCTGGCCGTTGCTGTCCGACGCAGGCCGCTCCAGGTGGGTCAGGGCGTGGTGGTGGACGTCGAGCGTGCGCGCGGTCTGCCCGACGCGCTCGAGCAGCACGCCGAGCCAGATGAAATCGAGCGGGCCGTCGTGGAGCATCGTGCTCTGGGTGAGCCCGAGGCAGAGCTGCGTGAGCTGCCGGACGCGCCGGTAGAACGCGTAGCGGCTCGACCTGAACTCCTCCAGCGCCTGCTCGCTGTTCATCCAGAGGTGGAGCTCGTTGACGGTCTCCCACGCCTCGAGGCTGACGACCTCGCGGATCGACCGCGCGTTGAAGCGCGCCGCGGAGCTCGACCTGCGGAGGCTCGTCGTGTTGTCCTCGTCGAAGCTCATGTAGCGCTGCACGAGCTCGCCGTCGGCCGCGGCGTCCTCGCCGTGCTCGGCGGCGAAGTGCTCCTTCTGGCCGGCCACGATGATGACCGGCAGCCAGCACTGCTGCTCCGAGAGCTCGGTGTCGAGCGCGAGGTTCTGCGTGACGGCGAGGATCCGGGCCACGCTCTCGGTCCGCTCGAGGTAGCGGCCGAACCAGAAACAGTGATCGGCGACGCGGGAGATCACAGGGCCTCCGGGGGGTCGGAGGGCGGCGGCGCGGAGGGCGGCGGCGTGCTGGGCGGGCCGTTGCTCGCGGCCCCGGGGGCCGGGTCCGCGGCGCCCACCGACGGGGCGCGCTGCTCGACGTCCCACGGGCCCTTCAGCACCCACGTGTCCTTCGAGCCCCCGCCCTGGCTGGAGTTGACGACGTACGAGCCGGCCACGAGCGCGACGCGCGTGAGCCCGCCCGGCAGCACCCACGGGCCGTCGCGGCCCGTCAGCACGTACGGGCGGAGGTCGAGCCGGCGCGGGACCGCGACCCTGGAGGCCGGATCCCAGGTGGGGCTTGTCGACAGCTCGATCCGGTGCTGCGCGATGTAGCGGCGCGGCGCCGCCTCGATGCGCGCGCGGAACTCCTCCCGCTGCGCGGCGGTCGACTGCGGCCCCATGAGCATGCCGTAGCCGCCGGCCTCGTCCACCGCCTTGACGACCAGCTCGTCGAGGTGCTCGAGCACGTAGCGGCGATCGCCGTCGCGCATGCACAGGTAGGTGGGGACCTGATCGAGGATCGGCTCCTCGCCGAGGTAGTAGCGGATCATCTCCGGCACGAAGGGGTACACGGCCTTGTCGTCGGCCACGCCGTTGCCGGGCGCGTTCGCGAGCGCGACGTTGCCGGCGGCGTAGGCGCGCATCAGGCCGCGCACGCCGAGCACGCTGTCGGGGCGGAAGGCCTCGGGGTCGAGGAACGCCTCGTCGATGCGGCGGTAGATGACGTGGACCCGGCGCGGGCCGCGCGTCGTGCGGGCGAAGACCTGATCCTGATCGACGAACAGGTCGGGGGCCTGCACGAGCTCCAGCCCCATCGTGCGCGCGAGGAAGCTGTGCTCGAAGTAGGCCGAGTTGTACGGCCCCGGCGTGAGCACGACCGCGCTCGTGCCGCTCGGGTCCACGGGCGAGACCGAGCGCAGCGTCTCGGCGAGGCGGGCCGGGTAATGGTCGACCCGCTGGACGCGCGCCGTGTCGAGCAGGTGCGGCAGCACGCGCTTGCTGATGAGCCGGTTCTCCAGGACGTAGGAGACGCCGGACGGGGTGCGGAGGTTGTCCTCGAGGACGCGGAAGGTCCCGGCCGGATCGCGGATGATGTCGACGCCCGCGATGTGGATGCGCACCCCGCCCGGGGGCCGCAGGCCGTGGACCTGCTTCAGGTACTGCCCCGAGCCGAGCACGAGGTCGCGGGGGATGCGCTCCTGCTGGAGGATGCGCTGGTCGCCGTAGATGTCGTCGAGGAACAGGCCGAGCGCGCGGACCCGCTGCTCGAGGCCGCGCTCCATGTGGGCCCAGTCCGCCGCGGAGAGCATCCGGGGGATGAGGCAGAGCGGGAAGATCTTCTCCGCGCCGCGCTGGTCCGCGTAGACCGAGAAGGTGACGCCCTGGTTGAGCAGGGCGATCTCCGCGAGCTGCTGCGCGCGCGCGAACTCGTTCGGCGCGAGCGCGCCGAGGAGCGTGGCAGTGCGCAGGAACTCGGGTCGAGGGGCGCCGCCGGGACCAAACAGCTCGTCGTAGGCGCCGGGGAGGGGAGTGTAGCCGGCGAAGAGGCCGGCACCCGGGGTCTCTAACAACACTTGAGCGAAGCTACCGCTTTCGGGCCCTCGAGGTCCATGGGCCAGTTGCGGTTTCTGGAGCGCGCTTCCGCGAGCGGCGGGGGGGCTACTCGGCGCTGAGGATCTGACGCTCTCTGCAATGCGTGAGCTCGTCGACCGCGGCCAGAAACGCGTCGTAGTCGATCGGCTTGGGGAGCACGCGCGCGACACCGAGGCTCGTCGCGTCATGTTTTGAAGACGCGGATGAAACAATGACTGGTATACGCGCGGTCTTCTCGTTGTGCCGGAGCGCCGTGAGCAGGCCCCAGCCGTCCATCACCGGCATCATGATGTCGACGACGAGCAGGTCCGGCGGCGCGATCTGGTCGAGCAGCGCCAGCGCCTCCTCGCCGTTCGAGGCGCAGCGCACCTCGTAGCCGCCCTCGCTCTCCAGGATCATGCTCACGACCTCCTGGATGCTTGGCTCATCGTCGACGACAACCACGAGCTTGGCGCGGCTGTTCGGCGCGCTCGAGCGTGTTCGTACCTCTGCGTTGCGCCGCACCGTCCGACCTCCGAGAGTATCGACAAGCATGCCCATCTCCCCCGCGCGCTCTCCGGATCGAATTCCAGGGATGAACCAGAGTATCCCCCACGCTCCGGGGTCCGTCGCTGCGTGGAATCCAAGATTGCTACCTCAGGAGACTCCCGAAACCGGGCGGGGGCCCTGCTCGCGGGCATTGCGCCCGACACTGTGATCGGGCGCGCGGCGCGACCAGGACATCCGCGCGCGTGCATTCGTGAAGCCCGGGCGTTCGCGGCGCGGCCGCGCGGACGCCGAAAAGCTGGCCTTCTCCCGGGGAGCGTGCCCCGGGCGACGCGCTCGGCGGGCGCCAGCGGCGCGCAGGGGGCGGTCGTCCCTCCTACTGCGGCGACCCTTCCAGCTGCGCCGTGGCGTCGTGGTAGGCGCGCGTGATGTCGGATTCGTCCAGGATGCCGACGATCTTGCCCTCGAGGTCGGTGACCAGGAGCTCGCGCACGCGGAGCTCCAGCAGCACCTGGAGCGCGCGGTGCAGGTCCGCGGTCTCGCTGACCGAGGCGGGGCTCGTCATCATGTCGTGCGCGATCGCGAGCCCCGACAGCTCGGGGCTCGTCGCGGTGGCGCGGAGGATCTCGGCGTCGATGGTGCCGATGACCTTGCCGTCCTCGGAGAGCACCGGGAAGGTGTCCTGCCACTCGCACGCCGCGATGCGCTCGACGACGACCGCGGCGGGCGACCGCGCCTCGAACGAGACGAAAGGACGGCTGCGGATGACGATGTCGGCGACGCGGATGCTGCGGAGCACGTCGACGATGAGCTCGTCCCGGTGCGCCGGCGACTCGCGCTTCGTCGCCATCTGCGCGCGGTACAGGGTGCTGTGCCGGAGCGCCACGAAGGCGATGCCCTCGCACAGCATGAGCGGCACGAGCAGGTCGTAGCTGCCGGCGAGCTCGCAGACCATGACGAGCGAGGCGATCGGCACGTGCGCGATGCCTCCGTAGAACGTGCCCATCCCGACGAGCGCGAACGCGCCGGGGTCGATGCGCGGATCGCCGAGGAGGAGCTCCGCCGCGCGCCCGAAGGCCCCGCCCGTGAGGGCGCCGAGCACGAGCGACGGGCCGAAGTCGCCCGCGCTGCCGCCCGAGCCCACGGTGAGCGAGGTCGCGACGATCTTTGTGGCGAGCAGCACGACCAGGAGCTGCACTGCCGTCCACCCGCTCGGCATCCAGGAGGCGCCCGTGATCGCGACCTGGGCCGCGCCGTACCCCGCGCCCAGCAGCCCGAAGCCCTGCCCCGGCCGGTCGAAGCGCGGCCCGAGGAGCATGATCAGCGGGGTCACGAGCGCGCCGAGCGCGAGGCCGCCGAGCGCGGGCTTCGCCCAGATCGGCAGCCGGATCCGGTGCATCGTGTGCTCCACCGTGTGCAGCGTCCGGAGGAACAGCGTGGCCACGAGCGAGACGACGAGCGCGAGGGCGGCGTAGAGGGGGAGGTGCCCCGGGATGAACGGGTAGCGGGGCGCGTGCGCGAAGAGGGTCGACTCGCCGAAGAAGTAGATGAAGACCGAGTAGGAGACGACGCTCGCGAGGATGGAGGGCACGAGCGCGTCGGCCTCGAAGTCGTCGCGGTGCAGCACCTCGACGGCGAGGAGCGCGGCCCCGAGCGGCGTCCGGAACACGGCCGACATGCCGGCGGCGGCGCCCGCGATGAGCAGGATCCGCCGCTCGCGCGGGCCCACCCGGAGGGCGCGCCCGATGATCGAGCCGATCGCGCCGCCGATCTGCATGGTCGGCCCCTCGCGCCCGCCGGACCCGCCGCAGCCGAGCGTGAAGATCGAGGCGAGCGCCTTCACCACCGGGACGCGGCGGCGCATGTTGCCGCCCAGCTGATGGAACGCGTTGATGAAGGCGTCGCCGCCGCCGCCGCGGGTCTCGGGCGCGAGCTTCGCCGTGAGCAGCCCGCCGGCGAGGGCGCCGAGGGCCGGCAGCACGAAGACGAGCCAGGGCCGGAACGGCCCGGTGAACGCGCCCGAGAGCACCGACTCGCCCTTGGCGCGGAGCGGCGCGTAGCCGGTGAGCCTGACGAGGAGCTCGTGCTCGGCGAGCTCGAGGGCGGCGAAGAACAGCGAGCCGGCGACGCCGGCCGTCACGCCGACGAGGATCGCGTGGAGCAGCACCCGACCGACGAGCTGGAACGCGATCAGCCCCTGCGCCCTCGGGATCGGCGTGCGTATTGCCGCCATGCGGCTCGGGCGTGAAGGGGAGTCCTCGGGCGACGACATCATGACCTCGGGGCCCAGACCCCCCCCGCCGATGGGCCTGGCAGGAGCGGTAGCTTCCCTGATCTTCCCGCGGGCTGCTGCCTTAAATCGCCGCCGGGATCGACGCCTCCGGCGCGGACGCTCCGGCGTCGGCTTCCGGTCGGCGCTCCCCCGCTCCATAGCGTGGAAGGAAGCCAGTGGGGGCGCGGTCTCCGGACCGGCCCGAGCGCGGACGAGGTGGAGCCATGACGACCGAGCGGGGCACCGTCGAGTACGGCACCTTCATCACCGGGGACGAGAGCGTCACGATGGGCGACGCGGCGGTCCAGACGACGGACGAGAGCGTCCGCACGACCGCCGAGACCGTGGTCACGCCCGTGGTGGCGCTCGACCTGGCGGCCGAGATCCTGGCGGGCGCGCTGGGTTCGCTGATCGACGCGGACTACGTGCAGGGCAAGACGCACTTCCGGGACGTGCTCTGCGACCGGATCGACATCTCGCAGCTCGAGGCGGAGGAGCTTGTCGACGACATGGAGCGGTCCGGGCGGATCCGCTTCATCGGCGTGGAGGAGGGCCGGGGGTGGCACGTGCAGCACGGGATCGGCGCGCGTTGAGCGCCGGGGCGGCGCGCCGGGAGGCCGCGCGCGCCGTGGTGTCTGCTGGAACAATTCCCTTGCAGGCGTAGTCAAGTCATGGCCTACGTGGAGGCGCGTATGGAGGACGGTACGAAGCCGCGCAAGGCCGTGGTCCCGAGCGCGCCGCCCATTCCGCTCGTGATCGTTGCCGGCTGTCCTGCCGAGTTCGTCGCCGTGTGCCGGGAGGTTGGGGCGCGGCTCGGCGTCGCTGTGCGCGAATGCGATCTGCGCTCGCTCCGGCCGACGATCGCGGCGTCGCAGCCCTACGCGGTCCTCGTGACGGAGGACCTGTACCGGTTCGAGCCGGCGTCGTTCGATTCGCTCATCCGCCAGGCGCCGGCCTCGCTTGTGCGCATCGATGCCCGGGAGGCGCACGACCCGCCGATGCGGCGGCTCCTTATCGACGCCATCTTCGAGTCGGCGGCGGCCGAGCCGGGCAGCGGGATCCGCTCCATCCTCACGTGAGGCGGCGCCCGCTGCGGCGTGGCGGGGGCGTCAGGGCCTGCGCTTCATGCCGGGGAGGGTGGCCTTCTCGGGCGGCGGCTCGAGGTACTCGATCTGCTCCGCCGACAGGATGCCGTACTTCGGGTTGGCCGCGGCGCCGCCGGTCGACTTCGTGAACGTCACGCCGTAGGTGCCGGTGACCTTCACCTTCGCGCCGACCGCCGGGATCGGGTTCGGCAGCTCCTGACCCCAGAACTCGTCGGTGAGCTTCGCCTCGGTCTCCTTGCCGCGCGGCGCCTTGTCGATCGCCTCGATCATGCTGTAGATCTGCGCGAAGTTCGAGGCCCAGCCCATCACCTCGATCACGTCCTTCGTCTCGCCCTTCTCGTCGGCGATCGCGAAGCTCGGGACCGGCGCCTTGCAGTCGGGCGGGTCGCCCTTGCCCGTCTTGTGGACGGCACAGGTCGGGGCGTCCTGGAGGTTCGTCTTGACGATGTAACCGATGATCGAGAGCTTCTTGCCGTTCACGTCCTCGAAATGGACGCGGCTCCGGAGATCGTGCGTGACGCCCCACACCGTGTAGGCGTCGCCCTGCTTCTTGTTCTTCGCGGGGAGCGTCGGCACCGCGGGCAGGGTCGGCTTCCGGCCGCTGAATGCGGGCTTGGCCTGGTAGGGCTGCTCGTCCGTTCCGCACCCTGAAGTGCCCGCGACGAGGACGAGGAGGATGGCAGCGGCGAGGGTTCGACCGAATCGGACGTTCATGGCATCTCCAAGGTCAACGTGACGGGCACATCCGGCAGGAAAGATCCAGCGCTGGAGTAGCCTCCGGACAGCGGTGCACCGCGTGCGGATCAGGCGCCTCTCGCATGCGCGCGCGGCGGCGGAAACGGCTAACACGGCCGCCAGCAGATCGTAAAGAGAAACGGGAACGTCCCCTCTCTTCATCGGGCGGCCATGCGGCGGCGCATCGCGGCGGCGGGCGACGTCCCCCGGTCGATGCAGCCCGTCGCGGGGCCGGAAAGGGGGAGCGCGCCGAGGCGCTCAGGGCGCCCGGGAGGCGCCGCGCGCGCGCGCCAGGAGGTCCCCCGGGTTACCTCGAAACCGCGAAGGACGCGTTTCCGCTCTTCGCGCTCGCAACATCGATCGAGTACCCTCTCCGTCCCATGCGCGAGACGACCCTGCGCGCCGCTTTCGAAGCGTCGAAGGTTTTGGTGATGATCCTCGCTGGCGGTGAAGGCCGGCGGCTCGGCCCGCTGACGCACGACCGGGCGAAGCCGGCCGTGCCGTTCGGCGGCCGCTACCGGATCATCGACATCGTCCTGTCGAACTTCGTCAACTCCGGCCTGCACCGAATCAAGATCCTCACGCAGTACAAGAGCGCGTCGCTAGACGAGCACATCGCCCGAGCCTGGCGCCTGTCGCCGATGCTCGACAGCTTCATCGAGACCGTCCCGGCGCAGCAGCGCACGGGCAAGAGCTGGTTCAAGGGGTCGGCCGACGCCGTCTACCAGACCCAGCACGTCATCACGGACGAGTCGCCCGAGCACCTCTGCATCTTCGGCGGCGACCACGTGTACAAGATGGACGTGCGCCAGATGCTGCACGATCACCTGGAGCGCGACGCCGAGGTGACGGTGGCCGCCATCCCGGTGACGAAGGAGGAAGCGCGGTCCTTCGGCGTCATCGAGTGCGACGAGGCGGGGCGCATCATCGCCTTCCACGAGAAGGTGCAGGATCCGCCGAGCATGCCGGGCAGGCCGGGCATGTGCCTCGCGTCGATGGGCAACTACATCTTCAAGACGCCGGCGCTGCTCGACGTCCTCGAGCAGGACGCCGCGACCGAGGACAGCGCGCACGATTTCGGGCGCGACATCATCCCGCGGATGGTGCAGAGCGGCAGCCGCGTCTACGTCTACGATTTCCACGAGAACCGCGTCCCCGGCGAGGACGAGGGCGCGGGGTACTGGCGCGACATCGGGACGATCGACGCGTACTGGGCGGCCCAGATGGATCTGGTCAGCATCCAGCCGGCGTTCAACTTCTACAACCCGCGCTGGCCGATCCGGACGGGCATCAGCCACGATCCGCCCGCCAAGTTCGTCTTCCGCGACGAGGCGAACGCGCGCGTCGGCATCGCGACCGACAGCCTGGTCTCGCTCGGGTGCATCATCTCCGGCGGCCGGATCCACCGGAGCGTGCTCTCGAACCGGGTCCGCGTGAACTCCTTCAGCCACATCGAGGAGTGCGTGCTGTTCGAGGACGTGAAGATCGGGCGCCACGTCAAGCTCCGCCGCTGCATCATCGACAAGGACGTCGAGATCCCCGCCGGCGCCGAGATTGGCTTCAACCTCGAGGAGGACCGCAAGAAGTGGTTCGTCAGCGAGGGCGGGATCGTCGTCATCCCGAAACGCGCGAAGATCGACTCTCCGTAACGCGCCTGACCGGGGCCGCCGGCGCGCCGCGCCGGGCCCCGCGCCCGATCAGCCCGCCCGCCCGGCAGCGACGGCGGAGGCCGATGGGCATTTCCAAGTATCGGTAATTACAGGAAAAATGCCGCTCGTGGCGCCCGGCTCCGGTGCGCGCCTCCGCTGGACGAGGGGCGTCGCGGCCGTGCCGGGCTCGGGGGGGCGGGGGCCTGGAGAGCCCCCTGGACCGGGCGTCCCTGCTACGTTGGGTGTGCGATGCCGCGCACGATCCTCATCGGTGACGTCCACGGCTGCCGGGATGAGCTGGCGCGGCTGATCGAGCACGTCGGCTTCGCGTCGGGCGATCGGGTGGTCATGGTCGGGGACATGATCGTGCGCGGTCCGGATCCGTGCGGAACGCTCGATTTGCTCCGGGAAATCGGCGCGATCTCGGTGCGGGGCAACCACGAGGATCGGCTGCTCCGGTGGCGCGCCGGGCGCAGCGATCCTCGCGGCGAGCCGCTGGGGGAGCTCTCGAGGGAGACCGCGCAGCAGCTGCGCAAGCGCGACTGGGCCTGGCTCGAGACGCTGCCGTACTGGCTGGATCTGCCGGAGCACGGGCTCCGCGTCGTCCATGCGGGGCTGATCCCCGGGCTGCCGATCGAGCGGCAAGATCCGCACACGTTGATGTACGTGCGCTGTCTCGGCCGCTACGGCGAGCCGGTCGAGCGTCGCGGGGGCAAGACGCTGTGGGGCCAGACCTACCAGGGTCCGCCGCACGTGGTGTTCGGCCACAACGCGCGCAGCGAGCCGCAGATGCACGCGTGGGCGACAGGGATCGACACGGGCGCCGTCTACGGGGGGCGCCTCACCGCGATGGTGCTTCACGACGGCGAGCGCGTTCCGCCGCCGCCGTCGCGCTCCGAGGTGCTCGTCTCGGTCCCGGCGCGCCGCCGCTACGTGGGGCGGTAGAGCGGCGGAGACGGGGGATGTGCTCGCGCGCGGAAATGCTCCGTGCGCTCCAGGACTTCCGCGCGATCGGCGGAGCGGAGGAGGGCGAATTTCGTTAGGCTCCCGGCCGCGCCGCCGCCGCTCTTCAGGCCGGCGGCACGTCACGGAGCAAGCCAGGTGGAGCCTCGATACCCGTTCGTTGCAGTCGATGTCCCCGAGCCCGAGGCCGACGAGATCGGCGCCGCGCTCTTCGAGCTGGGCGCCACCGGCGTCGAGCAGCGCGACGAGCAGACGCTCGTGCGCGGCGCGCGCTCGGGCCAGGTGACGCTCGTCGCGAGCTTCGAGGATCACGGCGAGGCGGAGGCGGCGATCGCGGCGCTCGGGGAGCTCTCGCCGCCGCTCGCCGCGCGGCTCGAGGAGGTGGTGGGCGACGCCTGGCGCGACGCGTGGAAGGAGCACTTCGCGCCGTTCGCGCTGACGCCCACGATCACGGTCGTGCCGCCGTGGATCGAGCGCGGGGCGCCGCGCGAGGGCGAGCGGGTGCTCCTGCTCGAGCCGGGGAGGGCGTTCGGCACGGGCCTCCACGCGACGACCGCGCTCGTCGCGGAGCTGCTCGACGAGCACGCGGCCGAGCTCCGCGGCCGCGAGATCCTCGACGTGGGCACGGGCAGCGGCATCCTCGCGCTGGCCGCGCTGCTGCTCGGGGCGGAGCGGGCGGTCGCGATCGACAACGACGACGACGTGATCGAGGTGGTCCTCGAGAACGCGGCGCGCAACGGCCTCGAGGGCCGCATCGCGGCGAGCGCCGGCGTCGTCGAGCAGGTGACGCGGCAGTTCCCGTGGGTGGTCGCGAACATCGAGGCGCGGGTGCTCCGGCCGCTCGGGCCCGAACTCGCGCGCGTGCTCGCGCCGGGCGGCTGGCTGATCCTGTCGGGCATCCTCGAGGGCGAGCGGGACGATCTCGTGGCGCGGTACACCTCGCTGCCGCGCCCGCTCGCGCACGTCGCGACCCGGCCGGATCCCGCGTCGCCGCGCGGCGATCGTGGGGCGACGCGGGGCGACGCGGGCGGTGAGGGCTGGGTGGCGCTCCTGTTCCGCGCGCCGGACGGCGCGGCGTCCGCGTCGGGATGAGCGGCCCGGGGATCCTGCGGGTGCCGCTCGGGTCGATCGCGGCGGGCGTGATCGCGCTGCCGCCGGAGGCTGCGAGCTACGTCGTGCGGGTGCACCGCCTCCGCGAGGGGGATCGGTTCGTCGTGTTCGATCCGGAGCTCGGGGTCGAGGCGGACGCCACGCTCGAGTCGATCGGCCGGCGGAGCGCGGAGGCGCGCATCGACGCGCCCCGCCCGGCCGCGGTGCGGCCTGGCCGGCGGGTGACGTGGATCCAGGCGGTCGGCAAGGGCGACAAGATGGATGCGGTGGTGCGCGACGCGACCGAGCTCGGGGCGACGCGGATCATCCCGGCGATCTCGGCGCGCAGCGTGGCGCGGCCGGGCGAGGACAGGAGCCAGCGCTGGCGCCGGATCGCGGTCGAGGCGGCGCGCCAGTGCGGGCGCGGGGACGCGCCGCGGGTGGACGCGCCGATGAGCCTCGCGGCGGCGCTCGCGGAGGCGCGGGCGGGGGAGGGGGGCGCGCTGGGGATGTGCCTGGATCCCTACGCGGAGACGCCGCTCGGCGCGCGGCTCGCCGCGCTCGTGCCGGGCATGGAGGCGGCGTTCGCTGTCGGTCCGGAGGGCGGGTTCACGCCGGAGGAGCTCGGCGTGTGCGCGGCGCTCGGGTTCGAGCGCGTGCGCCTCGGCGCGCTGACGCTGCGCACCGAGACGGTGTGCGCGGCGGCGCTCGGGGCGCTGATCGCGGTGAGCGACGCGCGGGCGGGGTGATGGGCTGGCCTTCGGCGAGCGGCGCGCTGGGCGGCCCTGGCCTTCGCGCCAGGGGGCCGTCCGCTGGATCGGCCGCGCGGCGGATCGCGGGGCAGCTCACCGCGATCGTTGCCCTCGTCGTCCCGTGCGCGTGCAACAGCGCGGCAGACGCTCCGAGGCGCGGGCGCGCGCTCGTGCGTGACGGGGGCGCGCTCGCGCCTGCGGAGCCCGGCCCGGCGCCGCCGCCGATCCCGGCTGCCGCCCCGGCCACGAGCGCGCAGCCCGAGCAGGCGCCTTGGCCGCGCGCGCGCCCGCCGCGGGTCGAGTCGGACTGGTGCATCGACGGCGTCGACGCGCTCGACGAGGAGGCCTGCTACGTGCTGCCCGACGCGCCGACGCGCACGCTGCTCATCTACCTGCACGGGATCGTCCCGCCGGGGAAGGAGAGCCAGCAGAAGACCAACTTCGAGACGGTCGTGTCGCGCGCGTCCCGACGAGCGGGCGTCGCCGCCCTGATGCCGCGCGGCAAGGTCGGCCTCGCGCCGAAGGGGTACGCGAGCTGGTGGGGCTGGCCGACGGGCGGGCCGGCGTACGAGAAGCACGCCGCCGCGTTCGTGGCGGCGTTCGCGGAGAAGCGGCGCAAGCTGGAGGAGATCGCGGGCGTCTCGTTCTCGCGGGTGTACGTCGCCGGCTCGTCGTCGGGCGCGTTCTTCGCCGCGGCGCTCGCGCTGCGCGGCGGCATCGACGCCGACGGCTTCGGCGCGATGTCCGGCGGCGGAGGCCAGGCGACGCCCGAGCTCGCGACGCTGGCGCCCAGGCCGTTCTACATCGGCTTCGGCGCCCACGACTCGGTGGGAAGATCGGCCCGCGCACTCGCCGGCGTCCTGCGCGGCGCGGGCTGGCCCGTGCGCGTCGCCGAGCACCCGGTCGGCCACGGGGCGAAGGAGATCTACCTGGACGAGGCGTTCGCGTTCTGGCGCGAGCACGACGCGCGCTAGGCGGAGGTCGCCGAGCGTGCACGCCGGCGATTCGCAGGGACGGCAGTCGGGCCCCCGCAGTCCCGAGCCCTCCCCGGGCCCGCTCCAGATGCCGTCGCCGCACGTCTCGGCACGTGTCGGGCGGCTACGTGCCCGCAGCCTGAATCGCGAGGACCTCGAGCATCCAGTGCCCGTCGTGCTTGCCGTCCTGGCTGGCCGACGAGAGCTTGCCGATCACATCGTAGTGGCCGGGGCTCATGCCGCACTTGTGCTCGCAGTCCATGCTGGCGGCACACGACAGCCGGGCGCCGTTGCGGAGCGGTGTGACACTCCCGCTGCTCGAGCTGAAGGCCAGGAATCCGGCCGTGCATTTGTTGCAGCATCCGTCAGATGGGCAGTCCATTTTCGTGCAGCTCCTTTGCAGGGGCAAGTAGCGGGCGCGGATACCCACCCAGCGCCCCTGCCAGCGTTCGCGATCGTGCAGGGCCTCGAAGTCGAGCGGCTCCACGCAGCGAGCCACATCGCCCACGACCATGCACTCGAGGCCGCCGTCGCAGCGACCGCAGGCGGCTGCCGCGCTCGCGCCGGCCTCGGATCGCCCTGCGCCGTCCGCCGGGCTCGTCGCCGCGGCCGGCGGCTGCGCCGAAGCTGCGGCGCTCCCTGGGGTCTGGTCGCCGGACGGAGCGCGCGCCGGCGATCGCCCGGCCGGCGCCGGCGGCGATGGCAGCTGCGCCGGGGCGGCGTGGGCAGGGCTCGACCGTGGCGCGCGCTCACAGCCGAGGACCGCGCTCACGCACAGCGCGGCAACCGAACCGCGCCGCGCCGCGTACAGGCTCAACCAGGTTTTCATCATGACCTCCACGCCAGCGCATTCCCTCTTCCTGCACGAGGTCAAGGAGAATTGCGTTCATTGTCGATAGCGCCGCCGATAAATGATGCCCGCGCGTACTACGACGATTGGAGCGCAGCGCGCGTCGTGTGTGGTGCCGTCTTGCGCCTTCCGGACGTGGGCCGAACCTGGACGAGAGGCGTTGACGCAGGCAGGACCGCGCCGGCCGTCACGACCGGCGCGGCCGCCTGCCTTCACCCGATCACGGCAGCACCGTGCGCTTCGGGCACTCGCCGTCGCCCTGGAAGTCGCCGAGCGTGCGCGCCTGCGCGACCACGTAGTCGTACGCCGTCTCGAGCTCCCCGATCGCGCCGGCGAGGTTGTACTCCTGGCCGAAGACGTCGGCGACCTTCACCTGCTTGAGCTCCTCGATCGTCGTCTCGCCGTCGCCGTCGAGATCGCAGTCGGCGATGTACTGCGCGTAGCGCTTCGTGAGCTCCACGCCCGCGGTGATGTTGTTGAAGAACCAGTGATCGCCGTGGATGGTCGGCTTCACAGCGATCGTCCCGCCCGCCGGCACGCTGAACCCGGGCAGCTCGTCCTCGGTCGCGCAGTCCTCGAACGACGTGCCGGCCGAGAGACCCCAGCTGAAGCGCACCTCCTCCGCGGGGACGCACTCCCCGTCCGGCGGGCACGATTCGCCCCCCTCCTTCTCGATGGAGCCCTCGAAGAACACCGAGTAGCCGTTATCGACCATGAGGGCCACGTCGTCCTCGGTGGTGGGCGAGAGCGTCTTCACCCCCTCCCGCGCGTTCGGGAGATCGAAGCCGAAGCGATCCCAGCGCGCCGCGCTCGCGCCCTCGAACTCCGCGATCACATACCTCGTGGCCGGAGCGTTCTTGAGGTCGAGGACGAACACCGACGGATCGCTCAGCGTCGCCTGCGGCGCGTCCGAGCGCGCCGCGCGCACGTTGCCGATGGTCACGAGGAATCGATCGTAGGTGACCCTCCAGCCGTCCGCGATGTTCTCCTCCCCCGTGCCCGGCTCGAGGCCCTCGGGGATCGTGTCCTCCGGCTCCACGAAGATCTGCACGGTGCCGGTCCCGGACCCCGCGCCGTCGTCGTCACCACCACAACCCGCGACCAGCGCGAGCGCGCACGCCGCGACCGCGATCCTTGACTGTCCGATGCTCTGCATGATCCTGCTCCTCACTCGTTGGAAGTCCGAACGAGCGCGCACGGGCGCGCCGAGCTGACCGCACCGCGCGGACGCGTCGCAGTGATCGTCGTCGAGGTGGCGCTGGCGCAGCGCGTCCTGCGTGGCGACCCCATCGCCGGGGCTGGGCGCCCGGCCCTCGGCCTGCCGCGGCGCCGCGGCGGCCCCCTCACGGCGACCCCGACCAGACGAGCTCCGGCGGCTCCTGCGCCGTCATCGCGATCCGCAGCGCGTTGTGCGCGCGCGACCCCGGCGCGATCACCGCGCTGGTCGTCCCGCCCTCGCCGCCTGCGCCCTCGCTCCCGGCCTCCTCGGCCAGCGCATCGAAGTCGACCCGCGCGACCCACGCCCCCACGTCGAAGCGGACCGCGAGGCGCACCGGCTCGGCGCCGACGGTCGCCGCGGCCGCGACGCTCGGGACCGCGCGCTGCCCCTGGAACTGCGGCAGCGCGTCGACGTCGGCCACGAAGTCGAGCGCCACCGCCCCCCGCGTCGCGCGCCCGCGCAGGTGCGCCGAGTGCCCGCCGGGCGCCTCGGGCGACCGCACCGGCGCCGACTCGGTCAGGAACCAGTGGATCCCGTAGTCGAACGACGCGCTCCGGATCTCCCCCTCGAAGCCGCGGACCCGGCCGAGCCGCTGCGCCCCCGGATCGAGCAGGTCGACGCGCACGATGGAGAGCAGCTCGGCGATCGCGGTGCCGCAGAGCGTCGCCGAGCCGGACTCCGCCGCGCAGAGCTGGACCGGCCCGAAGGCGACCGACGCCTCGTCGAGCACGACCGTCCAGGCGCCGGCGGCGATCTCTCCGGGCGGCGCGGCCTCGGCGTACGCGAGGTACGAGACCTCCGGCTGGCCGGTGCCAGCGCAGCCGAGCGCCGGCGCCGCGGAGAGCGCGAGGGCGAGCAAGCAGCGGGCGGCCGGGCGAGCGTTGTGAGCGTTGCGAGCGTTCATAGCGAGAGCGTCACGTTCCCGAGGATCGTGCGCGGCGGCCCCGCGCTGATGTGCCGGGCCGGCAGCGCCGACGGCAGCGGGGTGGTCTGCCAGCTCGAGACAAACGAGTACTCGGTGTCCGCATGCTGGGCGTCGAGGAGGTTCTGCGCCTCCACGCCGACCTCGATCCACGGGCCCTCCTGCGCGGCATCGCCGCCCGCGCGGAGGCTCCGGCGGAGCGAGAGCGACGCGTCCATCACGAGGAGCGGCGCCGCGGTCTGCGCGTACGGCAGCGGCCGCGCCGAGAGGAACGTCGCGCCGTAGCCGAGCCGCCCCACGATCGGCCGGCCGGCGATCGTGACGAGCGGCCGCTTCACCGAGAGGTCGGCCCGCACCACCACGGGCGGCACGAACGGCAGCTGCTGCCCCTCGACGTACGGCGGCGTCGGGTTCTCGGGCGTCGGCGGGGGCGGCGCGTCCAGCGTGGCGTGGGCGAGCGTCGCGCTCACGCCCGCGGTCAGCATCGGGCTCGGCGCCGCCTGCAGGTAGACGACGAGCCCGCGGCGGGTCGTCGGGCCGATGCGCGCGAGGCCGCCCTCCGCCGCGTCGAACGCGAGGTCGTAGGAGAGGCGCGTCTCGTAGGCGGCCGCGGTCGCGCTGAGGCCGCCGCCGGGGCGCAGCGTCGCGCCGACCTCGTAGCTCTTCACGGTCGCGAACGGCGCGTTCTCGCCCTCCTCCAGCTGCCGCGCCTGCGGGGAGCGGTAGCCGTGGCCGTACGCTGCGGAGAGGCGCAGCTCGGGCAGCGGGTCGACCTCCAGCGTGGCCCGCGGGCCGAAGGCGACGCCCGCCGCCGTGCGCCGGAACCCCTCGATGTGCGTCTCCTTCTGGAACGCCGGGATGAAGTTGCCGAGGCGGTCGTCCACGTCGAAGACGAGCACGTCGGCGCGGGCGCCGCCGCGCAGGCGCGCCCAGCGCGACAGCTCGAGCAGCGCGTCGCCGTGGACGCCGATCCCGGTCAGCTGGATCGACGCGTCGACGCGCCGGTCCCACGTCTCGTTCTGCGGCGGCTGGAGGAGGTTCTGCGCCTGATCGATGCCGTCGGTCTGCACCTCGGCCCCGACGGCGACCTGGCCGGTGAGCCACGAGGCGAGCGGGACCCGCGGCGTGCGGTAGGCGAGGCCCCCGCCGAGCGCGACGTCCTGGTTCGACTGCTCGACGAGATCGCCGCGGCCGGCCCACGCGGGCCGCACGCGCGAGCGCTGCGTGTAGCCGGTGAAGTTCATCCGGCTCCGGTAGCTGGACGTCATCGCCCAGAGCCAGGCGCTCTTCTGGGAGCCGTCGTCGTCCGCCCGCTCCGCGAGGAGCCCGAGCTGGAGCCGGGTCGACGCGGCCGACTGCGAGCGGGCCGACGGGTCGCGGTAGGCGTCGTAGAAGCCGACGCGCCCCGCCGCGATGTCGTCCCGCCGGAGCACGCCCGCGAGGTTCGCGCGGCTGCCGTGGGCCGCCACGTGGAGCAGCAGCGAGAACTCGTCCGGCAGGTACATCCGGTACTGGCCCACGGCCGCGCCCGAGATCGCCCCGCGCGTGCCCTCGCCGAAGCCGTCCGTCGTGCGCACCGCGGCGGCCCCGAACGTGTCCTCCGACTGCGCCTCCGGCGCCCAGATCGCGAGCAGCCGCCGCGTGTTGAACGAGCCGAGCGTGCCCTTGAGCAGGAGCCCGCGCTCCTCGACGCCGAGGTCGAAGTACGCGCTGCCCGCGACAGCGAAGTCGCCCTGCTGCGGATCGTAGACGCCCTCGACGACGCGGAGCGACCGCACGACCTCCGGGATGACCACGTTGAGGTCCGCGTAGCCCTGGCCGTGCACGTGCGAGCGCTGGTTCAGCGGGATCGGCCCGACCCGGAGCTCGATGTCCTGGCCGTGCTCCGCGTCGAAGCCGCGGAGGAAGATGCGCTGCGCGACCGCCTCGCCCTCGGGGTGCGCGACGTGGACGCCGGGCGCCGTGCGGAGCAGGTCGGCGGCGGACGCGTGCGGCGCGGCGGTGAGCGCCGCGCGGCCGATCCGGAAGTCGCTCGACGCGCGCCGCGGCGGGTTCGGGCGGCCCTGCACGTGGATCTCGATCGGCTTGCCGGGCTCGGCCACGGCGTGCGGGCCCGCGACGCCCCCGGCGAACTCCACCGGCTTCGGCGGCGCCGGCGGCGGGGAGGCCTCCGGCCGATCGGGCCTCGCCGGCGGCTCGGGCTGCTCCTCGTGGGGGCCGGGCGCGAAGTGGAACGGCACCCGGATCCGCGCCCGCGCCGGCGCGCCGCCGCGCAGGGCCGGCGAGAAGCGCCACCGCCGCACGGCCTTCATGGCCGCCTCGTCGAACCCCGCGCCGCCGGACTCGGCCACGACAGCGTCGCTGACGGTGCCGTCCTTCTCGACCGTGACGAGCAGCGTGACCGTCGTGTCGACGCCTTCGGCGAGCCGCTCGGGCGGGTACACAGGGTCCACGTGCTCGAGGATCTGCGGCGCCACGACCGCGTCCGCCGGCGGCCCGGGCTGCGCGAGCGCCGCCGGCGCGGCGAGCGTGACGAGCGCGCTGGCCGAGAGGCAGCACGCGAGCAGAATGCGCCCCCGCGGCGCGACGGAGCCCTCGCGGGCGCGGGCAGCGGCCTCCCTCGCGACCCTGGAGGCGGACGCGTGCGGCGCGCCTGCGCGAGGCGCCGGCGGGCCTGTTTCTCGTCCAGAAGCGCGCATGGGCAACTGAGCCCCAGGCGACTACCACGGCGTACAGCGGTGCCGCAAGCGACGCGCCCCTGCGCCTCGCGGTCTGGAGCGTCCGCGAGCGACGGCGACAGAAGCGGGCGCGGCGCGAACGACGCCGACAAAAGCGGGCGCGGCGCCTGTGCGAGCGACGGCGACGGAAGCGCGCGGCGGCCGCGTGACGTTCCGTCGGCGCAGCGGCGGGCTCCCCGCGGGGCGCCGGCCCGTGTATCGTCTCGATATGGCCAATGAGGCGCTCGTCCAGGCGGTCAAGACCATCGTCACCCTCGCCCGCGGGGGTAACCTCGACGCGGCCTACCGGGGATACCGCGATCTCTTCCAGAAGCCGGAGTTTCTCAAGCACCGGGCCGAGGACCAGCGGCAGGTGCTGCGGCTCATGATCCTCGCCAAGGGCGTCCCGTCGAAGCCCACCGAAGCGATGACCGACGCCCACCGCGCCGCGGTGCCCGCGCTGACCGAGCTCGTCTCGATCCACGGGGATCCCGCCGATCACGAGCTCCTCGGGCTCTGCCACGTGGTGCTCGGCAACCTCGATAGCGCCGACAAGATCTTCCGCGCCGGCCTCGCGCTCGAGCGCGGGCGCAACCCGCAGAGCGATCTGTGCGGCACGCTGATGAAGCGGATCTCGCTGCTCTAGTTTCCGGCGGCATCCGTCCTGTTAGGATGCCCCCCGGGCGCCGGGACTGCGCGCCGTCGGGGAGTCCATGTACGTCATTGCGGTCGCGAGCCAGAAGGGCGGCGTGGGAAAGACCACGATTTCCCTCAACCTGGGGCTCGCCCTTGCGCGCGCGGGCAACCGCGCGCTGGTCCTCGAGCTCGACGCGCAGGGGAGCCTCGGGCTGTCGCTGGGCCTCGCCGATCGCGCGCGGCCGGGCGTCGCGGAGCTGCTCACGGGCGCCGAGCGCCTCGAGTCGGTGCTGCTCCGGACGCGCGATCCGCAGCTCCAGGTGCTCACGGTCGGCCGGGTCGATCCCACGACGGTCGCCGGCTTCGAGGACGCGCTCGCCCGCGCGCCGGTGCTCCCGAGCGTGCTCGCGCGGCTCGCGCCGGACTTCGACCTCGTGGTCGTGGACTGCCCCGCGGGGCTCGGCAAGGTCACGACGCGCGCGCTCGAGGTGGCGACGCACGCGCTCCTGCCGCTCCAGGCCGAGCCGCTGGCGCTCCGCTCGGTCGGCCAGCTGCTCGCGGTGATCGATCGCGTGCGCGCCGAGACGAACCCGCGCCTGTCGCTGCTCGGCATGGTGCTCTCGATGTTCGATCGGCAGGCGTCCGCGTCGCTCGACGTCGCCGAGACGCTCTGGACCAGGTTCCCCGACGGGATCATCCTCGATACCGTCATCCCGCGCGACGAGGCGTTCCTCGAGGCGTCTCTCCGCGGGGCGCCGCTCCTTCTCATGCAGAAGCGGCCTCCGCCGCTCGCGCGCGTCTTCGATCAGCTCGCGAACGACGTCCTGGTTCGCCTGGAGCCCACCTCGCCGGACGATGACGATGGCCCGATCTCGCTCCTCCTTTGACATCGACAGCGCCGTCCTCACCGCGGCGGCGCTCGTCAAGCAGTCGAAGCCGCGGAAGCGGCAGCCCCCGTCGATCGCGCCCGCGGGCGCGCCGCTCGTGTCGTTCGGGTCGCCGCCGCCGCCCTCGCGGGCGGAGCCGGAGCCGATGTCCGCGGCGCCGCTGTCGCCGTCGTTCGAGGAGCTCGCGCCGTCGAGCGACCTCTTGCCGATGTCGAGCGCGGGCGCGGGCGGCGAGCTCGGGCTCCGCAGCGCGCTGCCCTCGTCGGCGGACGACGTCGACGCGCGGCACGGCGCGCCGCTCGACCTGCCGTCGCCCGCCTCGTCGGCCTCGTTCGTGTCGACGCGCGAGCCGCTCGCGGAGCGCCTCGACCTCGCCGTCGAGGCGCTCGCGGCGGGGCGCGCGCAGCCGCGCTTCCCGGACCTCGCCGCGGCGGGCGGGCCGGTCGCGCGCTGCGAGCGGGTGATCGAGTGGATCGCCGAGGTGACCGGCGCCACGGACGTCTTCCTCGCGGACGCGGCCGGGCTCCCGTTCGCCGGCGCGATCCGCGACACGGAGGCGCGGCTCGCCGCCTCGGGCCTCATCGCGTCGGCGATCGGCTCGCTCGTTGCGGCGCTGCCGGGCGCCCCGTCGCAGCGGTTCGACCTGTGCGTCGGCGACGAGCCGTGCTTCCAGCTCATCGGGTTCCAGGTGCGCTCGGCCGGGTACATCGTCGGCCTGATGCGCCCGGTCCCCCTCATGCCGCGCGAGGCGCACGCCGTCCGCATCGCGTGCCGGCACGCGCTCGACGTCGCGGTCAGGGTCGTCAGGTGAGCGCGGACCACGCCGAGTCCTCGTTCGGCGGTGGGGTCACGGCCGTCGCGGGCGCGCTGGACGACGACGACCCGCTCGCTCCGATCGCGCTCGACAGCATCGGCTACGGCGTCGACGGCCTCGAGGCGATCGTCGTGTTCCACCTGAGCGACGCGCGCGTCCACGCCCTGTTCGTCCGCGAGGGCGCGGCCCTCTCGCCGGGCGACGTCGCCGCGGGGCTCCGCGATGCGTACCTCGGGAGCCAGCTCGCCGCGCAGCGGCTCGTCCCCGAGCGCGAGGCGTCGGCCCGGCCCGTCCGGGGCCGCGGCGCGCGGTCGTCGAGCAAGCCGCCGGGCTCGCACGGCCGCGGGGAGGAGCTCCCGGACCCGGTGGTCACCCTGGAGCTGAGCGGCCGGACCGTCCTCCTGCGCCGCGTCCGCGCGTGCGTGGTCGCGAGCCTGTTCGACGGCACGATGCCGCTCGGCATGGCGCGGCTCGTGGCGCACCGGCTCGCCGCGGAGCTCGCGCCCGAGCTGCCGCTCGAGGAGCCGCCCGAGGAGATGCTGAGCGACCCGCCGGGGCTGTTCGAGGAGGCGCTCAGCGCGGACACGGTGGACGATCTCGTGCGGGGCGTCGCGCGCTCCGCGCCGCCGCGGGGCTCGTCGAGCATCCCGTCGCGCCGGACGGGCGGCACGCCGCCGCCCCCGGATCCGCCATCAGCCGAGGCCGCGCGCACCGAGCGGCTGCTCGCGCTGCTCGAGGCCCGCGCGCCGGAGCCGCACGTCGCGCGGCTCCGGCTCGCCCTGCGCGCCGGGCTGACGCCGCTCGCGTTGGAGCACCCGGACGAGCTCGGCGCGGAGGCGATGGTCCTCATCGAGACGGCGGCGGCGGACATCCTCGGCCTGGAGCGCGCCGCGCTGCGGAGGCTCCTGTGACGGCGCTCCGGCGCGGACTGCGGGGCCGCATCGAGGGGCCGCTCGGCGATCTGCTCGGCCCGATCGCCCCCCACGGCCTGCTCCACGTGGCGGACCAGCTGGTGATCGTGCACTCGCACCACTACGCGCTCTTCCTGGAGCAGACGATCTACGACGCGCTCGGCGGGGAGAGCCGCGGCGTGCGCCGGCAGGCGGCGTTCGAGGCGACGCACGCGCTGCTCGGCCCGCTGTACGCGGCGCGCCACGGCGCCTCGCCGCGGGAGAAGCTCGAGCTCGCGGCCGAGCTGTTCGCCGCGATGGGGCAGGGGTGTTTGCGGTTCGAGCTGAGCGCGGAGGGCGGCATGGTGCAGGCGGAGGCGCTCTTCCACGGCACGAGCTTCCTCGCGAAGTACGGCGGTCGGATCCAGAACCGGATGGTCGTGGACGCGTTTGCCTCCGGCTACTGTTCGGCGGCGGCGAGCCTCGCGTTCCCGTCCGACTGGGGTCGGCTCGACGCCGACGAGGTGACGTGCGTCGCGCGGGGCGACGTGGCCTGCGCCTTCCTGCTCACGCGGCGGTCCGAGCGGCCGCGCTTCGGCGAGGCGCTGACGCGCGCGGTCATCGAGTCGTCGCGGGTGAGCTGGGAACCCGAGAGCGGCCCGGAGGCGCGGGCGCAGCGCGCGGGGCTCGCGATGCTCGAGGAGCTCGGGGCGCTCCGGTCCGACGAGCGCGGGCTCATCCCGGCGTACGGCGTGAACCTGGCGGTCTTGCCGGTGGGGTACCTCGAGCAGAAGACGTTCGACACGGTGCACCTCATCGAGCGTCGGTCTCCGGAGCTGGTCCCTGTGTTCGAGGCGCTGGTGCGGGAGGCGGCGCAGACGGGCGCGTTCCACCTGCTCGGCGGGATGCTCGCCTCCGCGTCGTTCGAGGCGGTGTGCGGCCCGGTGGGCAGGGACCAGCATGAGCGTCTGGAGCAGCTGCTCGGGCTCGCCCGCGCGCTCGGGTGGGGTGCGCTCTCCGCGCCCGAGTTCCAGCCGGGCCGGGTGCTGGTGCTGCGCGCGCCGATAACGCACGAGAGCGCGTATTACGCGATGAGGCACGGGCCGACGGCGAGGGCGCGGCTCCTGTTCCAGCAGGGGACGGCGCTCGCGATCATGCAGCTCCTGCACCGCGTGGATTTCGGGACGGAGCGGCCGATCGACGCGGAGACGTACGGCGGGCTGTTCAAGATCGGGACGCGGTTCCGGGTGCAGGAGACGAAGTCGCCGCTCCGGGGGGACGACGCGTGCGAGGTGAGGGTGGAGGCGATCGAGGACAGGTGGTGATGCTGACCGCTCCCTCGTTGTCGTGCGCACCGCTATCCGATCTCCCCGCCCGCGACCGCCCGGGCGGCGCGAAAGGCGATGGAACTCGAGGCGGATCTGGGCGTCTCCGAACCGCGCCGCGGGCAGGAACTCTCCGGCGCCGGCGACCCCCTGGATCGCGCCGTCTTCCACCTTGCCCATGGCCTCGTCGATCCTGGCAGATCGTTCCAGCGGTCGTGACCGCAAGGGGTGCCGGAGCAGGGCGGCACGCGGGCGCGAGTCGGCCCGATATGCTATATCGGCATTACTGACGATGTGCCGTGTCGTGTCATGCTCTCCGCAATCGCTGGCCATCCTTCTCTCCGCAGCCTCGGCGCTCGCGCTCGCCGGGTGTACCGCCATCCCCGAGGTCATCGGGAAGACGATCGAGATCGACGCCTCGGGGACGGGCGGCGGCTCCTCCGGGACCGGCCTGGGCGGCGATTTCTCGCCGGCCGGCGGCGGCTCGGCCCCGGGCACGTCCTCCTCGAGCGGCGGGCAAGCCGGCTGCGAGCCGCGGCTCGAAGGGGTGGTGCGCGACTTCAAGGCGTACGGCACTCCCGGCGGGCACCCGGACTTCGAGCGCTTCGAGGGCACGGGCTTGTCGGGCATCGTCGAGCGTGTGCTCGGCCCTGACCAGAAGCCGGTATACGCCCATGAGGGTGCCACGGAGTACACGTCCGGGCCCGAGCACTTCGATCAATGGTTCCGGGACGTCCCGGAGATCAACCGTTCGATCCGGTTCGTCGTCCCCCTCGACGTGAGCGATGACGAGTTTCGTCTCTTCTCCAGCAGGGAGTTCTTCCCCATCGACGGCGAAGGCTGGGGCAACCAGGACAGGGACCACAATTACGGTTTCACGTTCGAGCTCCACATGAGCTTCAGGTACAGGGGCGGGGACGACTTCATCTTCGGTGGCGATGACGACATCTGGGTGTTCATCAACAACCAGCTGGTGATGGATCTGGGCGGGGTCCACGGCTCGATGTTCGACACCCTCGATCTCGACGCGATGGCCGAGGCGCTCGGCCTCGAGCTCGGGAAGAACTACCCGCTCGACATCTTCTTCGCGGAGCGCCGCAGCGGCGGATCGAGCTTCATGATCTCGACGCTCAAGTACACGAACTGCGAGCCGATCATCCTGTAGCGCGTCGACTTCGCGCGTCAGTGGGCCGCGGCTTGTCTTTGCGGCCTCGCGTTCCACACGCGCGTCGCCAGCGCGAAGCCGACGAGGGCGACCGGGAGCATGGCGAGGGGCCATGAGATCCAGTTCGCCGGGTCCTTCGCCGCGTCGCCCGAGGGCAGGATGCTCCCGTAGAGGAACGATTGCGTCGCCGTGCCCAGGTAGACGAAGCCGTCGATGATGCCTGTCGCGACGCCGGCGTTCTTCTTGCCGCCGAAGTCCATGCTCGCGGTCCCGGAGAGCATGCCGTGGACGCCGATCACGCAGAGGGACATGAACACGACGGTCCACCCGGCGATGGGGAGGCTCAGCGTGAAGAGGACGATCACCGCGCCGAGCACGAGGCCTGCGTACAGCACCGAGGCCACGGGGCCGCGGCGCGAATCGAAGACATGGTCGGAGATGAAGCCGGCGAAGACACCGCCCAGGATGCCGGCGATGCAGAGGAGCACGCCCCAGTGGGTCGACACGAAGCCCTCGAGGTCGGTCTTGTCGGCGAAGATGAGGTACCACTTCATGACGGCGTTGCGGAGGAAGCCGCTGCAGAATTCGATGGCGACGATGATCCAGATGACCCTTTGCGAGAACATGCGCCGCGCGACGCCGAGCGGGCCCATGCGCTCGCCGGTGTCGCCCGAGGACGCGTCGGCCGTGTCGAAGTCCTGAAATCCCGCCTTGCCCGGCGTGTCGCGGATGACGAAGAAGTCGAGCACCAGGAACCCGAGCAGCAGCAGGGCGGGGATGTGGAAGGCCCACTGCATGGGCAGGTGCTTGGCGATGAATCGACTCCAGTCGTAGGCGAAGTAGAGCCCCAGCGAGATCAGGATGCCAAAGACGCCGCCGAGCATCCCGCGCTCGCGGACGTGGAACCAGGGCGCGTTCACCTTGACGACGGATACGGCGCCGAAGCTCTGGAAGTACATGTTGCCGGCGAAGAGGACCGTCATCGTGGTGATGGCCCCGTCGTGGTCGAGCTGTCCTTCCTGGGCGACGCGGACGGCTGCCCCCATGAGCAGGTTCATGAGCGCCGACCCGCCCGCGGCGAGGAGGATGGTGGTGCGCCCGCCCCACCGGTCCGTGAGCGGCCCGTTCAGCAGGAAGGCGACCCCGTAGACGGCCGACCCCCAGCCGTCGATGCTCCCGAACTCCTGCTTGCTGACGAGCTGCATCGCGTCGAGCGCCGACGCGTTGGCGGAGAGATTATACCGCCCCATGTAGAGGAAGGCGTAAGTGAGCCCGAGCGGAAACCAGTTGAAGAACCGCCGGCGCTTGAACTCCTCCGTGTGTCCGAGCTCGATCTTTGGCAGCCGCCGCATGACGACCGCGATGGCCGCGAGCAGCAGAGCGATCGGCAGCAGCTGATTGAGCCAAGCAGGCATGGATCGCCCTCCGGCCGCCGACGATAACGGCCCCCCGCACCAGCGGCTATGCGTTCGCGCCCGCTCGCTCCACCGGAGAGCCGCCCGCCCCCTTGCCCCCGCCGTCCAGCGATCCTCCGAGGAGGCGCCCCTTCGAGGCGCCCCCCGCCAGGATCACCCCCCGCGCCCGCGGAAGATCGCGTGACGGAAGTAGTTGATCTGGCTCTTGGCGAACTCCTTCGCCGCGTCCAGCCGGTCCCCGTCGCGCGACGAGCTGCGGATCAGGAGCTCCCCGTTCTCGTAGAGCTCCCGCGCCTTGCTCCGCTGGAGCTTCCCGCTCGAGGTCTTCGGCAGCACGCCCGCCCCGACCGCGACGACGTCGTCGACCGTGAGCCCCATGGCCTGCTGCACGACGCGGCGCACCTCGCCCTTCACCGCTTGCTTCTCCTGCTCGTCCAGCGCCGGCGTCTCGAAGACGATGACCACCCGCTCGCGGTCGTTGTGCGGCTTCATCGTCCCGAACGCGATCACGTTGCCCTTCCGGACCCCGGAGACGCGGCTCGCCTCCCACTCGAGATCTTGCGGGTAGTAGTTGCGCCCGTTGACGATGATGACCTCCTTCGAGCGCCCGCAGATATAGACCTTGCCCTCGGCGAGGTACCCGAGATCGCCCGTCCGCAGCCAGCCGCCCGCGAACGCCTCCTTGGTGAGATCCGGGTCGTTGAAATAGCCGGGCATCACGCTCGGGCCGCGGAGCCGGAGCTCCCCGACCTCGCGGTCGCCGAGCGGGCGCGCGCTCTCCGCGTCGTCCGACGCGAACACCGCGATCTCGTGCCCCTCGAACGCCGACCCGCACTGCACGAGCGACGACGCGCCGTCGCTGTCGGCCGGGGCGGGCACCGCCTTGCCCTCCTTCCAGAGCGTCTCGCCGTCCACCACGTCGGTCTGCAGCCCGGTCCCGAGCGCGCTGAACGACACCGCCAGCGTGCTCTCGGCCATGCCGTACGAGCAGACGAACGCCTTCTCGTCGAAGCCGACCGGCGCGAACTTCTCGGCGAAGGCGCGCAGGTTGTCGGCCCGGATCGGCTCGGCGCCGCAGCCGGCGACCCGCCACGTCGACAGGTCGAGCCCGGCCATCTCCTGCTCCCGGATCCGCTTCACGCAGAGCGCATAGGCGAAGTTCGGGCCGAACGACACGTTGCCCCGGTGGCGCGTGATCGTCTCCAGCCAGCGCACCGGGCGCTTCAGGAACAGGAGCGGCGGCAGGAAGGTGACCGTGTTGACGTAGTAGAGCGGCGCGATCACGAAGCCGATGAGCCCCATGTCGTGGTAGAGCGGCAGCCACGACACGCCGGTGTCGACCGACTCGCGCACTGCCAGGCCGAGCTCCACGATCCCCCGCACGTTCGCGGCCAGGTTCGCGTGCGTGAGCACCACGCCCTTCGGGCGCGACGTCGAGCCGCTCGTGAACTGCAGGAAGCACACGTCGTCGAGCTCGACCTTCACCGGCTTGAGCTCCTCGCGGGAGCCCCGGATGCCCTCGACCGCCACGATCTGCTGGAGCTCCGGCGCCTGCGCCTGGATCGTGCCGAGCACGCGCTTGATCTCGGCGCTCGTGAGCAGGACCTTGGCGCCGCTCTTCGCGACGATGTGCAGCGTGTTCTCGAGGTAGCCGGTCAGCTTGCCGAGGCCCGTCGGCGGGTAGATGGGCACCGGGACGATGCCCGCGCGGATCGCGCCCAGGAAGGCGAAGATGAAGTCGGCGTTGTCCGGCAGGATCAACGCGACACGCTCGCCCTTCTGGAGCCCGAGCGCCTGGAGCGCGCCGCCGATGCGCGCGCTCGCGCGCTCGATGCCGCCATGCGTGAAGAACGGCTCGTTCTCGCTCGACTCCTCGATGAAGCGATAGCCCGTCTTCGTGCTCGCCGCTGCGTCCTCGATCGCCTGGGCGACCGTCCGCGCTTTCCAAACAGCCGTCATCCCGAGAGCCTTCCTTCGTTCTTGAGCCTGAGCTCGATGGCCTTGACGACGTCGGCGACCGTGTCGACCTCGCGCAACATGTCGTCGGGGATCGAGAGGTCGAACTTATCCTCCATATCCGCGACGATCTCCATCACCCCGAGCGAGTCGAGGCTGAGATCGGCGACGAGATGGCTCGACTCCTCGATCTTTACCTCGCCGGCCGTGTGTCCTTCCAGGAGCTGGATGATCTCTGCCCGCAACGTCTCCCGTGTCCACGTCATCCCACGGTCCTACCCCAATTGCGACGTGGCGAGGAGGGGGCTTGCTCGGCCGCGCGGCGCGCGCATGGGGCCGCGCGCCCCTGGACAGACGATCGCGTCGTGCGTGCATCAGGGACGGGCGGCGTCGATGATCTCCCGCAGCCGATTGAGCCCCTCGAGCGCCCGCGCGCCGTACCACATGAGGTCCTTGCCATCGCATCGGATCACGTGGCCGCGGCGGGCGGCGGGGATGTCGAGGGAGCGAAATATTGCCGCGTCGGCGTCGGTGAAGGCGTGCGGCTCGTCGGGCAGCAGCACGAGGTCCGGGGCGCGGGCGACGACCTCGTCGAGGGTGACGCGGGGGTAGCGGACGTCGCGGCCCTGGACGCGCTCGGGCGGGAGCGGCGGCGCTTTGCCCAGGTCGGCCGCGAGCGGGTAGCGCCGGGGCCGATCCTCGAAGACGTTCTGCGCGCCGGCGAGGTCGAGCATGTCCGAGATGAAGGTGTCGCCATGGACGGTCATCAGCGGGTCCATCCAGATCGGGATGAAGGCGCGGAGCGGGGGGCGCGCGCGGCGCCGCGCCTCGGCCGCGGCGTGGGCGCGGTAGGCGGCCGCGACCTGCTCGCGCGCGGCGGCCGGCGGCCGCGACGGGTCCGGCTCGCCGCGCTCCGGGACCGCCGCGGGCGCGGCCGCCGCGGTCATCGCGGAGTGCCCGAGCAGGCGCGCCAGCCGGGCGAGGTGGGCCACGCCGTCCGCGACCCGCTTCGGGAACGAGACGAGCACCCGGAGGCCCGCCGCGTCGAGGCGCTCGATGTCGCGCTTGCTGTTCTCCTCCTGGTTCGCGACGACGACCTCGGGGTCGAGCGCGGCGATGCGATCGACGTCGGCGTCCTTCGTGCCGCCGACGAGCTCGATGCCCTCGACGTCCTCCGCGGGCGCGACGCAGTAGCGGGTGCGGCCGACGAGGCGGTCCCGGGCGCCGAGCCGGACGAGCGAGTAGGTGTCGCTCGGGACGAGCGAGACGATGCGCCGCGGAGGGGTCCGCCACTCGTGCTTGCGCCCCCGGTCGTCGACGATGCGGATGAACGACCCGGCAAAGGGCTGTCCCCAGCCCGCGCTGAACGTCATGCGCCGGATGTAGCCCGCCGCCGCGCACGCTGCACGTGGTCGGCGCGCTCGCCGGGCGTCGGCGCGGCGTCGGACCGCCGCGTCCCGGCAGCTATGCCCGGGCCGCCGGGCCCCGGGCCCCGGCCGCTGCCGGGGGCGGCGCCCGTTTAGTTGGCCCGCCCGCGCGAAGTCTGCGACGAGGGCTCGTGCAGATCGATCGCCTCGATGTGCGTCGCGGAGGCACGCTCCCGTACCCGCCTTCTGGCCTGCCACCCCTCGCCCGCGGTCCCGGTCATGAGGATCTCCCCCTGCGCCGGGCTGCGCCCCGCGCAGGGCGGCTCTTGCCGTGCCAATTCGGCCGCTACACGCTGTTCGACCACATCGGCCAGGGGGGGATGGCCGATCTGTACCTGGCGCGGGTGCGCACGGATCTCGGCGCCGCGCGCCTCGTGGCCATCAAGGAGGTCACCCCGAGGTTCGCGCACGATCCGCGCTTCGTGGAGATGCTCGCGAGCGAGGCCAGGCTCGCCGCGGGGCTGCGCCACGCGGCCATCGTGCAGGTCGAGGATCTCGGCCGCGAGGACGGCTCGCTGTTCATCGCGATGGAGTACGTCGAGGGCTTCGACCTGCGCGAGCTGCTCCGCCGCTGCGCGCGCCAGAAGGTGAAGCTCCCGGTCGCGTTCTCGCTCCTGATCATCGCCGAGGCGCTGCAGGGGCTCGCCTACGCCCACCGGAAGGGCGTCGTGCACCGCGACGTCTCGCCGTCGAACGTGCTCCTGAGCTTCGAGGGAGAGATCAAGCTCTGCGACTTCGGCATCGCCCGCGCGCACGAGCGCAGCGGCGCGACGCTGGACGAGGCGCTGCAGGGCAAGGCCGGCTACATGAGCCCCGAGCAGGCCCGCGGCGACGCGCTCGACGCGCGCTCCGACCTCTTCGCGACGGGCATCCTGCTGTGGGAGCTGCTCGCCGGCCGGCGGATGTACAGCCCGGCCCCGGGGGCGGGCCTCTCGAAGGAAGAGGCGCGCGGCGAGCTGCTCGAGCTCGCGCGGCGCGCGGAGATCCCGCCGCTCGTGGAGCGCGGCCTCCCCGACGAGGCGGCGCTCCACGCGATCGTCGCGCGGGCGCTCGCGGAGGCGCCCGAGGAGCGCTACCCGAGCGCGGCGGCGATGCTGCGGGACGTCGCGGCCTACGCGGCGGCGTCCGAGCTGACGGCGAGCCCGCTGCGCTTCGGGGCGTGGCTGCGCGACAACTTCGGCATGGAGATCGTCGCGGCCCGCCGGGCGCGCGAGCGCGCGGTGCGCGCGCTGGAGCTCGGTCCGCCCGCGGTGCTCGAGCCGCTCGCGACCGCGGCCGCCACGCCGCGCGCGATGGAGGGCGGCGCCGCGATCGCGAGGGCGATGGCGGTGGCCGCGCCGGCGGCGAGGGAGGCCGCCGCGCAGCTCGCAAGGGCGGCCGGCGCGCAGAGCGCGGCGCTCGCCGCGCGGGCGGCGGTCGAGCCGCCGTCGCCCTGGGCCACGGCGCAGCGTCCGCTCGCTCGCCCGCAGGGGCGCGGGCTCGTGCCGCTGCTCGTGCACGCCGCGCTGCTGTTCGCCCTCGCCGCGCTCGTCGTCGCGGGCTGCTATTTCGCGGCGCGCTAGCGCACCGGCGGTTCCCGTCGCCGTCAGCCGGCGATCGGCGCCTCGGGCACGGGCACCTGCGTCTCCGGCCGCCGCTCGCACGCGTCGTTGCCGACGCCGACGCCGTAGCGGTAGATGAGCTCTCCTCCGAGCCAGCCGCTCGCACCCGCCAGGCCGAACCCCGCGGTCGACAGCGCGATCCCGAGGGGCCGCAGCCCGATCGCCCGGGAGCCGAGCGAGGCGCCGTACAGGCCGGCGATCGCCATGTTCATCGCGCCGTGGACGAAGCCGATCCGCTTCGCGGAGCCGAGGGTGGTGCTCCAGTCGGCGAGCCCGGCAAAGGCGGCCACGAGCGCCCCGCCGAGGCCGATGGCCGCTGTCGCGTCCGCCCCCCGATGCAGCCGCCGCCCGCGGCCGATGCCGGCAAGGTCGAGCACGAGCGCGCAGGACCACGCGCCGATGGGGATGGTCACCAGCACCGGATGCAGCGGGTGCCCGAGGAACTTGCCGTGGAGCACCTTCGCGACCGCGGGCGCTCGCTTCAGGACGGACCGGATGCCGCGCTGAAGCGGGTCGGCCATCCGGTCGATCCAGTCCTGCTCTTCGATTCCGCTCAAGACCGCGGTTCTGATCATGTCCCCTCCTCAAAGGCGCGTGATTGCACGCATTTCCAGCCCATGGCGCCCGCCCCGCCGACCGTCCAGCGGTGAACCCCTGACCGGATCCCGAGCAATCGGCGGGCCCCTCGGAAGCGGCTCGGGCGTTCCCATCGCCCGCGCGGTGCGTGCCTGTGCGACGCGCGAGCAGGCCAGCGCAATTCGCTTCTGCAATGGTGCATTGCTGAAATTTCAGGTTCGGAAGCCGCAGCCGTCTCATCTGGAGCGAAATACGTTCAGATCGCGAACAGCAGAGATGGCACGGACGGTGCTCTATGTCCGGCAGCGCTGCCGGCGCGGCCTTCCCCCCCCCAAGGCCCCGGTGGCGCTTTTTTTTGCCTCTTTTCGGGCCTGCACGGGCGCACCGTGCGCGCGCGTGCCGTGGTTCCTCGTCCCGGGCGGCGTTCTCTGGTATCTCGCCCGTGCCGCGCCGCGCGCGCGGCCTTCCCCGGAGCGATGCCCCTCCTCGCCGATGTTGCGGTGCCCGTCCCGCTCTCGCAGGCCTTCACCTACGAGGTCCCCGCCGCGCTCGCCGGCGAGGTGCGACCGGGGGCGCGGGTGCTCTGCGAGTTCCACCGGCGCAAGCTGATCGGCGTCGTGCTCGCCGTGAGCGAGCGCAGCGCGGCCATCGATCCGTCGAAGATCAAGCCGCTGGCGGCGCTCGTCGACGCCCGCCCGGCGCTGCCGGCCGAGCTGCTCTCGTTCCTGCAGGTGCTCGCCTCCTACTACTTCGCGCCGATCGGGGAGGTGCTCCGCCTCGCGCTGCCGGCGATCGAGCGCGGGCAGGTGCGGGCGCTCAAGGCGCAGGGCGAGCTCGACGGCATGCTCGACCTCGGCCGGGCCAAGCAGGTGGGCGGCCGCAAGGTCGCCTACGCCAGGGCGACGGATGTCGTCGAGGAGCCCGGCACGCTCCGCGGGCAGGCCGCGGCCGTGCTCGCGCTGCTACGGGCGACCGGCGAGCAGCCGGTCGCGCGGATCGAGGAGCGCTTCGGCAACGCGCGCAGCGCCCTGAAGAAGCTCGCCGAGCGCAACCTCGTCGCCCTCGACGAGCGCGAGCCGCCGCGCGACCCGTTCTTCCGCCTCCCCGAGGAGCGCGACGTGCCCCCCGAGCTCAACGCGGCGCAGGCCGAGGCCGCGGCGCGCATCGACGCGGCGCTCGCGGCGCTGTCCGCGTCCGGGGAAGGGGAGGTGGGCGCGGCCGCCCCGCGCGAGCCGCAGCCCGCCGGGCAGGAGGCGCGGTCCGCCGGGCCGAGCGCGTTCCTCCTCTTCGGCGTGACCGGCTCCGGCAAGACCGAGGTGTACCTGCGCGCCATCAACAGCTGCCTCGAACGGGGCCGCGGCGCGCTCGTGATGGTGCCCGAGATCGCCCTCACCCCGCAGCTCGTCGCGCGCTTCCGCGCCCGCTTCGGCGACGAGCTCGCGGTGCTGCACAGCGGCCTCGGCGACGCCGACCGCCACGCGATGTGGGCGAGCCTCCACGGCGGCAAGGTGCGCGTCGCCATCGGGGCGCGCTCGGCCCTGTTCGCGCCGGTGCCGGACCTCGGCCTCATCCTCGTCGACGAGGAGCACGACGGCTCGTTCAAGCAGGAGGAGGGCGTGCGCTACCACGCGCGCGACATGGCGCTGCTCCGCGCCCACCGCGCCGGGGCGGTGTGCGTGCTCGGCTCGGCGACGCCCTCCATCGAGTCGGTCGCGCTGGTGCGCCGCGGCAAGCTCGTCGAGCTGCGCCTGCCGGACCGCGCGCACCGCGAGGCCAGCCTCCCCGAGGTCACCCTCGTCGATCTCCGCCGCTTCGGCGCCGGCCCCTCGGGCGATCCGCTGATCTCCCTGCCGCTCCACCGCGCGCTCGAGCGGACGCTCGCGGCGAAGGAGCAGGCGATCCTGTTCCTCAACCGCCGCGGCTTCGCGCCGAGCGTCGTCTGCGGCTCGTGCGGGAACCTGACGACGTGCGAGGCGTGCTCGGTCGCGCTGACCTACCACCGCGGGCGGCGCCGCGACGCGCCGGCGCCGGCGGGCGCGCCCCCGCCGGCGGCGCCGCTCGACGAGCGGCCGCAGGGCGGGCGGCTGCGCTGCCACTACTGCGACTACGCGGGGCCGTTGCCGGAGCGCTGCGGGTCGTGCGGCTCGCGGACCCTGCTGCTCGAGGGCCTCGGCACCGAGCGGCTCGAGTCGACGATCGCCGAGTCGTTCCCGGAGGCGCGCGTGGCCCGCCTCGATCGTGACGTCGCGGGGAAAGACCGCTCGCAGGCGATCCTCGCGAGGATGCGCGAGGGCAAGATCGACATCCTGGTCGGCACGCAGATGGTCACGAAGGGCCACGATCTGCCCAACGTGACCCTGGTCGGCGTGGTGAACGCCGACGCCGCGCTGGGGCTGCCCGACTTCCGCGCGGCCGAGCGCGGCTTCCAGCTGCTCGTGCAGGTGGCCGGGCGCGCGGGGCGGCGCGACCGCCCGGGCCGGGTGCTCATCCAGACGCGCAACCCCGAGCACCCGGCGATCGCGTTCGCCGCGGCGCACGACGTGCCGGGCTTCCTCGATCGGGAGATCCGCGACCGCGAGGAGGTGGGCTATCCGCCGGCCACGCGCCTCGCGCTGATCCGCATCGACGCGGTCGACGAGGGCGTGGGCCGCGGTGCGGCGGCGAAGCTCGCGGCCCACGCCCGCACGTGTCCGGAGGGGGTCGCGCGGCGCGTCGAGGTGCTCGGGCCGTCGGCGGCGCCGATCGCGCGCCTGCGCGGGCGGTACCGGTTCCGGGTGCTCCTCAGGGCGCGCGAGCGCGGGCCGCTCCGGGGAACGCTCGCGGCGCTGACCGGGCTGATACGGGACGGGCTCGACCGGAACGCGCGGGTGATCATCGACGTGGATCCGGTCGCCATGCTGTGAGCGGCGGTCCGCGCGCGGCGTTCCACCCGGGCGCGGCGCGCTCGGCGTTACCCCGGCGCGGTCGGCGCTACCCCGGCGCAGTGAGCTCGCCGAGCTCGGCGCGCGACGCGCTCGAGAGCCGCTCGAACTCCGCGCCCAGCCAGTCGAGGAACGCCGCGTCCCACGACGGCCCTTCCGGCCGGGAGGCGATCGCCTCGGCGAGCTCGCGGTCCCACCGGCCGTAGAGCTCCCGGAGGAGCGCGTGCGCCCGGCGGCTCGCGGCCGAGGCCGGATCTGCCTGGCCGCCCGGGCGCTCGGCGAAGGCGTCCTCGCACAGGAAGTAATTGCAGGTCGCCGCCCGCCGCTCGGCGGGGACGGTGCAGCCGCGCGCGCCGTGATACACGCACTTCGAGCGCCGCGGGGCCGTGCGCTCCTCCCGTTTCCGCGTGCGCAGGAGCTCGAGCCCGCGGCTCACGGGGAGCAGGTTGCCGGCGGCGAGCTGCTCGAGCAGCCAGCCGCGGCCCTCGAGGGAGACGATGCGCCCGATGTCCGTCCAGTCGAGCTCGGGCGGGCTGGCGCAGCACCCCGCGGGCCCCTGCGGGCACTGGCCGCACAGCGTCGAGTGCAGCCGGGTGTGCTCTCCTGAAAGCTCCAGACGGATCATCGATGCCCTTGCAGTTCCCCGAGGGGCCGAGACGCGCGCTCGAGACAGCGCACATCATGGTACGCGACTCGCCAGAAATGACAGAAGCGCCCCGCGGTCGCAACCGACGCTGGCCGAGCGCCGACCCGGCGCCGTCGCCGGGCGGCGACGCGACGCGCGCCCGCGCGAGCCGAGCGGGCGCCGGGCGGCCACCTCACGTGAGCCGCGCGTCCGTCGTCGCCAACATGGTGTTCGAAAAGAGCGAGAACTCGCACTCCCGGGCGCTCGTGGAGGAGCTGAATCAGTTATAGTAAGTAACGGGCGTCGACTCGCGCGCGACCCAGCGAAGGACGCGAGAAAGGTGCGATCGTCCTTTTCTGGTTGTGGCGGGAGTTGATAGGCTGCGCCGGCCATGGGCGATGCGCTTCCCAAAGAGGTCGGTCGGGCCATTCGTGTGCTCCGGCTGCTGCACGGGCTCAGCTACGCCGAATTCGCCGAGAAGGCGCACCTCTCTGCGACGTACCTGCGGCAGGTCGAGCGCGGCGAGCGCGATCTCGGGCTCGGCGCGCTGGCGCTCATCGCACAGGGGCTCAACTGCGATGCTCGCCTTCTGCTGCCCGGAGACGGGAGGAGCCCGGTCTCCGCCGTCGTCGCCGATCGCTTCGACCGCGCGCCCGAGGCGCTCCAGGAGGCGCTGCTCTTCCTGCTGATCGAGCCGGAGGACTCGCCGAAGAAGCAGGCCATCCTCTCCCTCATCAACGATGATCCGGAGCGCGCGCGGCCGCGCTCCCGGCCCCGGCCCGATGAGCGCGGCTCACGGAGCTCCGTCCCCTCGTCGTCGAGCCGGCGGCCCGGGCGATGAGCCTCTGAGCGGTCACGGCCGCGCGGACGAGAGAAGGACGAGCACCGGGGCCGCACCGGCGGACGCCGGGTGGCCGCCGTTCCGGGTGTCACTCCCGTCCATCGACGCGAGCCGCTGCGTGACGAGGAGCTGAAACACAGCGAGCGCGCGCGTCCGCCGCTTGTAGGCCGTCGAGAGGGGGATTCCGGACTGGCTCGCGAAATCCGCCATCGGGATGCCCTCGATGTCGTGGGCCACGAGGACCGCGCTGAGCTCGCCGTTGAGCTCCCGCAGGACCGAGAGCGCCAGCAGGCGATCGCACTCCGAGATGATCTGCTCCTCGGCCGACGGCTCCTCGAGCACCGCGTCGAAGTCGTCCGGCAACGGCTCCTCCTGCCGGCGCCGCGCGCGCTCGGCATAGTGGGAGGCGGTGTGGACCGCGATCCGGTTCAGCCACCGGTCGGGCGGGCCGCGCGCCGGGTCGTAGTTCGCGAAGCTCTCGTGCGCCGCGAGCATCACGTTCTGGGCGACGTCCCGGCGATCACGGCGCGGCACCCCCAGGAGACGCAGCCATCGCCGCACGAGCACGATCGTTTTCTTGTTGAAGAGCCGCCAATAAGCCCCTTCCCTGTCGTTTGGCGGCCGTCCACCGTCGCCTCCATGCTCTGTGCCCGGCATTGCGAAACGATCGTTATCACAAGAAACCAAACTTGCAAAATGCGGTCGAAGCGATCTCAGGCAGATTTTCACCTTTTCGGGTGGTTTGGTGTGGGTGCATGTGGGCGTTGTCGGCGGTGCCTGGCTTCATGCATATTGCGCGGATGCAGGCTGAAACGTTCGTAAAAGCGCCGCACGACGATCGTTTCGGAGATGTAACGATCGTTCATCTCTCGGCTTCGACGGCGGGGGTCTTCCGTTGTGCCGGCCGCGCTCGTGCAGCCGGGGCTGCGGCGCGCGCTCGCGGCGCGCTCCAGAGCGGGCGGCGGCCCGGCGCGGCACCTCCGCGCCGGGCCGCCTCGGCCGATGGGCCGCTTTCCTCGCTGGACGCCACGGCATCGCGCCGGTAGACAGGCGGCGCTCGAATGCGCACGTTCTATCGAAGAATGCCGGACCCGCGGCGGAACAGCGCGCCCCGCAGCGGGCGTGTCGCGATCGCCCGCGCGGGCTCTGGCGAGGCGCCCGCCGGCCATGTCGGTTGACGCGGGGGAGCCGGGGCCGGCGCGCCGCGACGGAGCGGCGGCGGGCGACGCGGGGGAGGCCTCGGCGCCGCGCCAGCGGGTCGCCTACTTCGGGCGGCCTGGGACGTTCAGCCATGAGGTGGCGTCGCGGCGCTTCGGGGCGAGCGCGGACCTCGAGCCCCGGCGCACCATCTCGGACGTGTTCGACGCCGTGGCCGAAGGCGCGGCGACCTACGGCGTCGTGCCGATCGAGAACGCGGTGGGCGGCCCGATCTACGACACCGTGGATCAGCTGATAGGACGCGAGGGCACGGGCGCGGCGCTCGTCGTGTGCGAGGAGCTCTCGCTGCACGTCACGCTGTCGCTCCTCGGCAGGGCGGGCGTGGCGCCGAAGCGCATCTATTCGCACTTCGTCCCGCTCAAGCACTGCGGCGACTGGCTGCGCGAGAACTACCCCGGCGCGCAGATCCTCGCGGCGGAGAGCACCGCCGAGGCGGTCGAGCGCGCGGCGCAGGACGGCGAGGCCTGGGCGATCGGCAACAAGGGCGCGGCGGCGATCTACAAGCTCGAGATCCTCGTGCCGAAGCTCGGCGCGAAGGGCGAGAACATCACGCGCTTCTTCGTCGTCGGCAAGACCGCCGAGCCGCCGCCATCGGGCGGGCGGACGCTGCTCCTCTTCGGGCTGGACCACCGCCCGGGCGCCCTGGTGGCGGCGCTGTCCGCGCTCGGCAGACACCATATCAACCTCACGCGCATCGTCTCGCGCGCGCTGCCGGACAGCCCCGAGGAATACCTCTTCCTCGTCGAGTGCGAGGGCAGCACGGAGGAGCCTGAGTTCAAGGACGCCCTCGCGCTGCTCGAGCAGCACGCGACGGGCGTGCGCTCGCTCGGCTCGTTCCGCGTCAGCCGGAAGTACGAGTAGCGGCCGCGCGCTGCGCTGCCATCACCCGATGATCCCGGGCGCGCCTCCCGCCCGTGGCGTCGGGCTGCGCGCCTCGTCGACCTCGAGAGACACAGCATGACGTGACTCGCCAGAGCGCGGCGCCGGTGACAGCGAGCTCATCGTCCTGCACGCGGGCCGGCCTCTCATCGAGTAGGCGCCCCCACCGGCGAGCGGAACAACGCCGCTGGGAAGCTGGAAATATCCTCGCGCCGCGTGGCCTGCGTGACTCCTCCGGTCTTTTCGATAGCCAGTCGCGCCTCGCCTGGGACTAGAACGCTCGCAGCGAGCGGTCTCGCGTTCATCGACAGGCAAGGTGACATGAATCTACGTTGGCGATGGCTCTTCGTGGTGGTGCCGGCGCTCATGGGTTCTCTGGAAGCGTGTGATATGGGCCCATGGATGCCGGTATTGCCGGGCGACGGCGATGGCGACATGCGCGGTGGGGCGGGCCCGAAGCGGAGCCCCATCGGCGCGAGCTGCAGCTGTGATGCGGACTGCGACGGCGAGGCGGCCCTCTGCATGCTGGGCGTCTGCATGGAGCGCGCGGACGGGCTGTGTGCGGCGCCGAACAGCGAGGAGGGCTGCGCGCCCGGCTCCCGCTGCTTCAACACCGACATCCTGACGGACACGGGGGTGTGTTATCCCGTCTACGATCCCGCGGCCTGCGAGGGCGTGGAGAACCGCCATGGCCTCTGCTCGCCTCGGCGCGGCGACGGGTGCAACGCGGCCTGCGGCGCGGCGTGCGCCGAGGACACGGTCGGCCCCGGGCGCGTGGGCGCGGCCTGCGACGCGGAGGAGGCGTGCTGGCTGCCCGGCGCGACCTGCTATCGCGACGCGGACCCCGCGGAGCCGAACGGCTGGGTCGAGGGGTACTGCCTCGCGTTCGATTGCGAGAGCGACGACGCGTGCGGCCCGGAGGCGGGCTGCTTCCCTGCGGCGGAGGGCGGCGCGCCCGTGTGCATGAACACCTGTGGCAGCGACCTGGACTGCCGGCCTGGCTACGTGTGCCACGTCGTGGACGAGGAGAGCGGGGCCGCGTGCTTCGCCGGCTGCGACGCCGCCGCGACCTGCCCGAAGGGCACGACCTGCCTCGGGGAGCTCTGCGTATCGGACGAGGTCGCGTGCTCGCCGGCCGTCCCCTCCGGCTGGTGCCCGGAAGGCAGCCATTGCGACGACGGCGCGTGCCGCAAGGACTCCTTCGTCTGCGAGTCCGAGGGCGACGTGCTCGAGCCCAACGACGACGCGGGAGCGGCGGTGAGCGCGCCCGTGGGCGTCACGGAGGATCTCACCTTGTGCGAGGGGGATGAGGACTGGTTCAGGATCGTGGTGCCGGCGCGGACCATCGTCCGCGTGGGCATCCGGTTCCGTCACGCCGCCGGCGACATCGATCTCGTGGCCTATGACGGCGAGGGCCGCCTGCTCGGCTCGCGTTACGGCGAGCAGTACCCGTACTCGTACCGCGACCAGGAGACGAACACCGAGTTCTACGGGTTCTACTCCGAGCGAGGCGGCGCCGAGTACCTCGTCCGGGTCGTCGGCCATGACGGGGGCCAGAACGCCTATGATCTGGACGTGACCTCGACTCCTTACGTCGACGGCCCGAGCTGCGTGGGCGCCGGCTTCTCGTTCGACGAGTGCGCCGGCTTCGGCGACGGCGGCAGCGGGCTCCTGCCGTTCCCGTTCCCCGATCCTGACGACTCGGTGGTCGGCGGCGGCTACGTCTGGGAGACCTTCAGCAACTACCGCTTTGCTCGGCGCGAGCTCATCATGCTCGTCCGCGACGCGCTGGCGGAGACGCTCTGGGCCTTCCCTGGCACGACGCCGCTCTCGCTGATCGACGTCTGCCAGCTGAACGGCGTCACGCCTGGTTACGACGTCGGCGACCCGCGCCACCCCGAGTCGACGCACGATCAGGGCGGCAACATCGACATCGCCTATTTCCAGACGGACGGCGCGAACGACGGGGAGATCATCTGCGGGGACGGGTCGAAGCACGAGGACGGGTACTGCTCCTCGGCGGCGAAGCGGAAGCACTTCGTCGATCTCGAGCGCCAGGCGTTCTTCATGGCCAGGCTGTTCCGATCGGCGCGCACGCGCGTCATCGGCGTGGACAAGATCATCGCGCCGTTCCTCTCGATGACCGCCCGGAAGCTGAACGCTCTTCCGGAGCGCGATCGGAGGAAGATCACCGACGACGAGCTCGCGAGCTTCTCGGACCGGATGGCGTACGGCGATGGGTGGCCGTATCACCATCACCACATCCACCTCAGCATGGACTGGTGGCCGAGGAAGGTCGTGGGCCACGGCGGCGCGGCGGACGCGTCGTTCACGTCGCCCCCTGCCATCCACCGCTCGCCCGGGGCCGCGGCCGAGCAGCGGATGGCGTGGCCTCCTCGGCCGCTCAGGGCACGACCGTGATCCGGTCGAGCGCGGGCGGCGAGATGGGCGAGCTCGCCGCGAAATGGTCCCGCAGGGCGTCGAGATCGAGCGCTCCGCCGAGGCGATCGACGCCGTCGTTGAGCACGGTGAAGCCGTCGCCGCCCGTGGCCAGGAAGCTGTTCACGGTCACCCGGTAGGTCCGCGCGACCTCGATCGGGACGCCGTTGATCCGGATCGAGGTGATGTCGACCTTCGAGTCGATGGGCGCGCTCTGGCTATAGCTGTACGTGAAGCCGCCCGACACCTGAAGGATCACGCTCCGCGGCGCGCCCGTCGGGTCCACCCGGAACTGTTGCTCCAGCAGCTGGTGGATCTGCGCGCCCGTGAGGGTCATCACGACAAGGCTGTTGCCGAACGGCTGCACCTTGAATATCTCGCCGAACGTGACCACTCCATCCATGGGCTCTGTGGGCGAGGCCGCGTGGGGCAGGTCGTCGCGGACGCCGCCCGGGTTCATCAGCGCGATCTCGGCCCCGCCTTTGCTCGCCTCGCGCGTGGCGGCGAGCTGGGCGTCGGCGATGACCGCGCCCATCGTGAACAGCCCCGAGCCCATGGGCGGGACCGCGCGGTCGAGCGTCGCCGTGATCGTGCCGACCCGCACGTTGGCCAGCGGCGCCGAGAGGTCCTTGTAGCGCGTCACCAGGGCCTCCACCCCCGCGTCGGGCGCGTCGCGCGTCACGACCACGTTGCTCGCCGTCTTCGCCGTCACCTCGCCCGTGCTCCTGCTGATCTCCAGATCGATGTCGGTCACCAGCCGCCCGAACGACGCCGCGCTCGTCACGATCCTGTCGCCGAGGAGGCAGTTGTACGCCTGGTGCGTGTGTCCGGTGACGATCACATCCACGGCGGGGTCGACGTTCGTGGCGATCTCGATGATGGGGCCCGAGACGTCGGGGCACTCATTGAAGTGGCCTGTCGGCAGCCCTCCCTCGTGGAGCAGCACCACGATGGCCTCGATGCCCTGCGCCTGGAGCTCCGGGACGATGTCGTTCACCGTGTCGACCTCATCCATGAACGACAGCCCCGCGACGCCGATCGGCGTCACGATCGACGGGGTGTCCTCGAGCGTCATGCCGATGAAGGCGATCTTCACGCCGTCGAACTCGCGGACGTCGTAGCGCGGGAACAGCGTCCTGCCGCTCGCCGTGTCCACGACGACGTTGGCGGCGAGGAACTGGAAGCTCGCCCCCGCGAAGGGGGTGCCGTCCGCGCAGCCGTCGACCGGGCTGCACCCGCCCGACTGCATCCGGAGGAGCTCGGCGGTGCCCTTGTCGAACTCGTGGTTGCCGACGCCGTTGATGTCGAGGCCGAGCAGGTTCATGGCCTCGATCGTGGGCTCGTCGTGGAACAGCGCCGACACGAGCGGGCTCGCGCCGATGAGGTCGCCGGCCGAGACCACCACGGTGTTCGGGTTCGTGGCGCGGCGGGCGGCGACGTGCGACGCGAAGTAAGCGACGCCACCCGCGTCCACCTGCGTGGCGTCGGCCAGGGTGATCCTGCCGCTGCTACCCGCGGGGGGCTCCAGATGGCCGTGGAAGTCGTTGAAGGCGAGGAGCTGCACGCTCACGGTGTCGCCGCCGCTTGTGCCGCCCGCGCCACCGGTGTCGCCGCCACCGGTGCCACCATCGCCGCCCTGTCCGCCGGTGCCGGCAGCGCCGCCGCCCGAGCCGGTGCCCGTGGCGCCGCCGGTGCCGATGGACATCTCGGGGGGGCTCGCCGTCCCGTCGTCTCCGCAGCCCGCGCCGGCGATCGGCGGTACGCACAGCATCGCGCCGAGGAGCGTGACCCGCCACGCTCGCGCGCATCGCCCCAGGACCCCGGAAGCACCGTTCGTTCTCATCTCCGCTCCTCCACTCCGCTGCGCTGGCCGCTCCAGGCTCTCACAGGCTGGGTTCGCGTGGAAACAGACGTGTGAATGCCCCGCGGCGAGCTCATGGCTGGCCGCGATCGCGGCTCCAGAACGCGACGACGTCCTCCGGCCGCTCGCGCTCGCGCAGGACCCGGATGTCGCCGCCGTCGACGCCGAGCACCGCGGGGATACCGCGGCTGCAGTGGCGAGACCACATGCTCAGCGTGTACGCGCCCGTGTCGCGGATGAGCACGAGATCCCCGGGCGACAGGTCCGGCAGCGGGAGGTCGCGGGCCATCACGTCGCCGCCGAAGCAGAGCGGGCCGCCGAGGGTGCACGGCGAGAGCGGCCCCTCCTTGGGCGCGGCGTCGGGGTCGAGCGCCACGAAGTCATGGTGCCAGTCGTCCGGGTGATAGGCGCGACGCAGCAGGAAGTCGGCCCCGAGGTGCAGGATCGCAGTCCGCCCAGCCGAGTCCCTCTTCACGTACTCGACGCGTGAGACGGCGAAGCCGCAGCCCGCCTGGACCCAGCGCCCGAGCTCGGTGATCAGCGTGGTCCCCTCCTCGAAGAGCGTCGGCGCCTCGCGGCGCAGCGCGGCCGCGTAGTCCTCCAGCGCCGGCGGGCGGTCCGTGCTCCGGTAGGCGACCGGCACCCCGCCGCCGATGTCCATGACGCCGGCGGCGCCCGGCCCCAGCGCGCGCCGGATCTCCTGGCGCAGCGCCTCGACGCGGCGGATCCCGTCGATCAGCTGCGCCAGCGCGCACCCCTGCGAGCCCACGTGCACGTGCAGCCCGGCGAGCCACGGATACCGCGCGAAGGCCGCGCGCACGGCGTCGGCCTGCTCGAGGGGGACGCCGAACTTGGAGCGCCGGTCCGCGACGCTCGTGAGGACGATGCTGGAGGCCCCGACCTGCGGATTGATGCGCAGCCCGATGCGATCGGCCGCCCCCTCGGGCCGTACGAGCTCGTCGATGCGCTCGAGCTCATCGAGGTTGTCGGCGTTGAGCCGCACGCCGAGGCGGAGGGCCTCCGCGATCTCGGCGCGCGTCTTGGCGGGGGAGTCGTAGACGATGCGGCCGGGCGGGCAGCCGGCGGCGATCGAGAGCTTCACCTCCTCGAGCGAGGCCGCCTCGAGCCCCGCGCCGCCGTCGACCGCCGCGCGCAGGACCTCCACGAGGGGGTTCGCCTTGATCGCCACCGTGTGGAGGGCGTCAGGCGGGAACGCCGCGCCGATCCGCCCGATCCGCGCCCGCATGCGCCCGAGGTCGTGGAACAGGACCGCAGGCTCCACATCCATCCCGCGGCGCCGCGCCTCGCGGAACGCGCGCGCCATGCTCCCGGGATCCAGTCGATCCGCGTCGCTCATGGCGCAGTCTGGCGTCCGGGAGGCGGATTGTCCGGTCCGTTTCCCGCGACGCCGCGACCACCAGCAGGGGCGCGACCCATGTTTCCAGGATCTCTCGCGCGCGACGTCCCGCGGCAGCTCCCGGGCGCGCGCCGCCCTGCGAGGCGCTCGCCCGCTGGCGCGGGACGAGCAGCCGCGCGCGGATCACGCCCGCGTCGCCTCCGCGGCGGCCCACGGGATCTCGGGATGTCGAGGTGATGTTCAGGGCGGTCGGGGGCCGGCGACGCGCCGTGCCCGCGGACCGCAGCGACGGACTCGATGGACGAGTTTTCGAGTCAGCTCTAGGTCGGATTCACGGCGATCTGCATCTGAGCGACCACGATGTCCCCGTCCATCACAGCCTTGGCACGAAGGCCGCTGTTGTTGAATTCGTCTGCCTTGATGGCGCCTGCGTACGCCGTCGCCAGATTGCCGGTGGTGCGCGCCTTGTACGGATCGTACTTGGTATGGACGGAGTCGGTGAAGGCGGGCTCGAAGTAGAATTGCGTCGTGAAAATGTGGTCTCCACCGCTGTACGTGGCGCGACCCTTCGACATCGATCCCTTCTTGAAGCAGACGAAGTGGATGTGAACATCGCGGCCGTTGTACCAGCCGGGGAAGATGCTCTGGAACGAGACGACACCGTCTGCGTCCGTGGTTTGCACGCCGCGACAGAAGCGTTCGCTGACATCGAGATCATTCTGACTCGGCCTGCCCGAGTACGGTGAGTCGGGTTTCTGTTCGTTGGCGGTCCCCCTGGTCCCGAAGCCGCTGTAGAACCCCTGCCCGTCCGTGTGCCAGATGTAGACGTCCACGTCGGCCAGGCCTACGCCCTTGCCATTGCAGTCGGGCTTGCTCAGGTCGAGCACGCGCAGGTGGAGATGCATCTCCACACCGGCTGGTGCACTTTCATTGTAGCGACCACGAATGTCCTGCCGGAACAGGGAGATGTCGTCGCCCTTTTCGAGCTCGTGAATGAAGAAGGGGCCCTGGCCGGCGCCGTCCGTCTTGTTGAACGCCGTGCACATCGGCACGTCGTCGAACGGCGGCGCCCTGAGGCCGTCGCCGCCGCCGCTGCCGCCGCCGCCTCCAACGCCCGAGTCGGTGCCTCCCGTGCCTGAGCCGCCCGAGCCTGCCGTGGTGGAGCCCGGTCCCGTGCCGCCCGAGCCGGGGCCCGACGTGGTGGCGGGGTCGGCCCCCCCGCCTCCCGTGCCCGGGCCAGTGGTCCCGCTGGCCCCGGAGCTCGCAGAGCCTCCGGCGCCGGTCGGATCCGAATCGCTGCCATCTCCGCACGACACGGTGACGGCGATCGCCCCGAGCCCCAGGAGGGCCTGCCGCCGATCAACGTAGCTGAACGACGGGCCCTGGGTCTCGGTATCTCGTTCCTTGCTCATAAGCAGCTCTCCTCAGGTGGTCGATGACCTGTCCGTCCGGCTGGACAAGGCGCCGAAAAGACAGCATCTTCCCAAGAACGGCAACATTAAAGCATGACAGCGCGGAGCGCGGAAGACGGGACCCGAGCCGAGCCCATCTTCCCACCCTCTTGTAGTTATCTACCGCTGTTTCACGCGGATCGCCGCGTCAGGGATCCAGGGTGATGAGGGCCTGCGCGTCATCCTGGATCCACTTGCGCAGGACCTCGAGCTGCGCCGCTGGGGCTCCCATGGTTCCGGTCGGCCTCGGCTGAGCGCCACTATACCGGATCGGCTGGCGAGATCGCCAGCTGCCAGATCGGTGTCAGTCTGACCGTGAGCAATGTCCGGTCTATGGCGCCGACCAGGAGAGGGCCGGCGGGCTTGTACAGCTTGCAAGGAGTGGCCCGACAGCTGTGGCGGAGATGTGCAATAAGCCGGTGCGCACCACGATTTCTCGTGGGGTCAGACGAATTCCCGGACAGGACTGAATTCCCGGAGGAGACCGATTTGATCACGCAGGCGCTCGCGGCGGACCCGGACAGGCCGCCCCTGGGAGCGGTTCGTTGGGGCCCCAACGGCGTGGGCGGTAGGCCCAAGGCCACCCTATGACGCGATGCGTCGCGAACGGCCGAGGCCGGCGCGGAGGCGAGGCGGAGCGCGGCAGCGGAAGACGGCGCGCGCCGGCCGCCGGGGTCGGAAATTTGGCAACCGCTTTTGCTTTTGCTGTTTCTGTTGTACTAGGCGCCCCGAGAGCCCCGCAGGCCCCGTATGACGCGCATCCTTCTCATCGACGACTCCGCCGCGATGCGAGCGCACATGTGGGCCGCGCTCGAGAGGGCGCCCGAGCTCGGGCCGGCGGTGGAGATCGCGGAGACGGCGAGCGGGTTCGCGGCGCTCCGGTTGATGCATCGCGGCGCGTACGACGCCGTGATCATCGACATCAACCTGCCGGACATCGACGGGCTGGAGCTCATCCGCTTCATCCGGCAGAGCCGGCACCACCGCGACGTCGCCCTCGTCGTCGTCTCCGCGATGTCGTCGGCGCGCGAGCGCGAGCGCGCCTTCCGGCTCGGCGCCCATGCGTTCGTCGCGAAGCCGTTCTCCCCGGACACCCTCGTGTCCGCCATCCAGCGGGGCGTCGCGTCGAGCCAGCTGCGCCTGCGCGTCGACGTAGGCGGGCGCGACCTCACGTAGGCGGGCGCGACCTCCCCGCGCCGAGCCTTCCGGCGCGCCGCCCCGAGCTGGTAGGGTGCGCGGCCATGAAGCTCCGCTCGCTCTTCCGCCGCCTGGCTGCGCCGCTCGCGCTGCTCGCGGCGACCGCCTGCTCTGCCTCGTCTCCCCCGCCCCCCGCCGAGCCGCCGGGGGGCGCCGCCGCCCCGGCACCCGCGCCCGCGCCTTCCGGCGCCGCGGACAGCCCGACCGGGCTGCTCTCGGAGGAGGACTTCAAGGCGCTCCACCAGCTCCGGTCGGACAAGGCCCCGCCCGCGCGCGGACAGATGGTCGAGGTGGCCGGGACGCAGGCGTACCTGAGCCTGCCGCGCGACGCGAAGCCGCCGATCCCGGCCCTCGTGGTCGTCCACGAGTGGTGGGGCCTGAACGAGCACATAAAGCACTGGACCGACCGCCTCGCGGAGGACGGGTATGCCGCGCTGGCCGTGGACATGTACGGCGGCAAGGTCGCGAGCACGCCCGACGACGCGATGGCGGCGATGAAGGCCGTCGACGAGGCGAAGGGGATCGAGACCGTGCGCGCAGCGCACCGCTTCCTCTCGACCGACGCGCGCGTCCTGGCGCCGCGCACCGGCTCGATCGGGTGGTGCTTCGGCGGCGCCTGGTCGCTCAAGCTCGCCCTGAACGAGCCGGAGCTCGACGCCGCCGTCCTCTACTACGGCCGGCTCGTCACCGATCCCGCGCAGCTCAAGGCGATCAAGGCCCCGGTGCTCGGCGTCTTCGGCAACATGGACAAGGGCATTCCGCCCGAGGTCGTCAACGAGTTCGACAAGGCGCTCCACGAGGCGAGCGTCGAGCACGAGGTGCTCCGGTACGACGCCGACCACGCCTTCGCGAACCCCTCGGGAGAGCGGTACGACACGAAGGCCGCGGCGGACGCCTGGGAGAAGGTGCGGCGGTTCCTGGCCGCGAAGCTGAAGGGGCAGTGATCGGCGAGGCGGGATCCCATGGGGGGGTCCCGGTCCTCCGGCGTTCGATCTCAGGAGAAGCCTCCCGCCGCCGCCGCCTCACCGGAGCTCGCGCAACGCCGCGATGAGCTCCGACAGCGGCGTCGCGTCGCTCCGATCGAGCGCCGGCGAGCCCTCGGCGAGCGCCCGCGAGCCGCCGGCCTCCGGCGCGGCGATGGCGACGGCCGAGACAGGCCGGCGTCGGCGGCCGTGACCCGGACGTCTCCGAGCGCGTGCGAGAGCTCGCTCGGCCCCGACCCGGAGGGGGATGCCGGACACCCCGGTCGACCGCCGGTCGTCCTGTTCGAGCGTGACCTCTCCCGAGGAGAGATCGAGCCGGGCGCCGATGGCGCTGGCCTTCGTGGGCGCCTTCTCCTGGCTCAGGAACAGAAGAGCAGAAGGAGAGAGTTGAACGCAAAGGCGCAAAGGCGCAAAAGCGCAAAGAGAAGAAGAGGAACAAGGCGTATCTTTCTTTTGGCGCCTTTGCGTTGATTCTCTCTTGCTCTCCTCCCACCGCTCGGTGCTTCAGGCCACCTCCTGCCCCCGGATCAGGCGTAGCGAGCTCTGTCAGCCGGCCCGGGCCCGGTCCATACCATCATGGAACAGGCCGCCTGGGCCGGGCGAACGTCCGAGCGAACTACAACGGTGGTTTCTGGGAGTCTATCCAGCACAGGAGGGGGCGATGACAGGACTGCTTCCGGGATTCCGGAGGTTCATCGGCTACGTGTCCCTTGTTTCCCGGAGGCGGAGGCTGCGCAGAGCGCCTGATTTGCCGGGCAAGAGCTTCCACGCGGAGGTGGTCAGGACGGTGGACGGGGACACGCTCCACGTACGCGACGAACGGGGCGTGAACCATCCCATCCGCATGCTCTCGATCGACACGCCGGAGACGCATTTCCTCGGCGCCTCGCAGGGCCGCTGGGCCGAGGCGGCGTCCGCGCGGCTCGCCGAGCTGCTCCCCGAAGGCGCCGAGGTCGAGATCCAGACGGACGAACAGCCGTTCGACGCTTACGGGCGCGTGCTCGCCCATGTCCTGTCAGGAGGTCGGCTCATCAACCAGCAGCTCCTCGAGGAGGGCCTGGCGATCACGTACATCGTCGCGCCGAACCTGCGTCACGCGCAGGAGTTGTCCGAGGCTGCGCGGCGCAGCTTCACCGAACGGCGCGGCATGTTCAGCGATACGAGCCTCCTGCTCCCGTACGAGTTCCGGTGGAGCATGCGAGGCCAGTCGAGCGCGAAGCTCGTCGGCAGCCTGTCCAAAGGCGAGGTGTTCGCGCTGTCGGAGCGCGAGCGCGTGCCGTGCTGGGATCGGGTGTTCTTCTTCGACGTTCGGGACGTCAAGGAGCCCTTCTTCCGCATGGCGACGGAGAGGCGCCCGCGCGGCGGCTGATCGGCGCGCATCCGTCCAGGCTACCCCTCTATCAGCTCGCCCGGCTCCGCCGGGCGAGCCACCCTGCCACGCACCGTGGCAATTCGTCTCGTTTTGCCAGGCTCCTGCGCGAAGCAGATCGCGCGCCTGAACCCGGGCATACCGCCCGCCTTGGATGGCTCGATGGGTCGCCCGCCTCCCGACCCGAGCGAAAAGAGAGCAGTTTCGCGCGGCGGACGCCGCGCTCCGCTCCTTGTCGGGCTCGACGCGCACAGCGGACCCGACCCTGGCACGAGAGTCGCTTACGGGCGGAATTGCTCATGGCGTCTGCCCTGGGTGCCCGGCGAGCCGACATCTCGTGTGAGCCGGACGGGAGCTCGGCGCGCCGGAGAGCGGTGCGCCCGGTCGATCGTTCCCTGTCGACGTATCCCTCGCGAAGGAGCGCTTTTATGTCCGTGAAGAGAATGGATATCTCGTGCCTTGTGGCGTGCACCGCGGCGCTCTCGCTGGGCCTCGTGCATTGCGCCTCGGCGCCGAGCGCGGGACCGGAGGATCCTGCCGGCCTGCGGGAGGCGCCGCCGGCGACGGCCGGGACGATCGCGCCGGCCGGCCCGCGGGCGCCCATGAACGCGAATCCTCCGCCCGGGCCCGAGACGCCGCGGACGAGCTACCTGCCTGTGGAGGACAAGGAGCCGTTCGCGGCGATGGTCGCCCGGATGAAGGCCGAAAAGCCCGCGGTGATGAAGCGCCAGCAGACGCTGCTCGAGGAGCGGTACGACCTGTCGAACCGCCCTGCGCAGGGGGTCACCATGTCGCGCGGCAAGCCCGTCCAGGCCGGCGTGCGCGTGAAGCTCTCGAACGGGACCACATGGGACGCGCTGGCGGCGCTCACGCCGGACGCCATCCGGGAGCGGGGGCTCTGGCCGAGGGGCTTCTTGCCGCTGCCGCACCCGAACCACCCGGAAGGCGGAATGGTCTTCCCGAGGTTCCAGATCGACGAGCTGAAGCGCCAGGAAGGGCGCGACCTCACGCGCTTCGATCTCGACTTCGACCTGCCGGACCACATCCTCTCCGAGTTCCCGGCGCCCATCTATCTCACCACGCGGCCTGATCTGGGGGACGTCTCCAAGGGGCAGCTCGTGAACATCGCTAATTTCTACGAGCTCTTCAACGGCATCCTGACGCCGAAGCAGCTCGAGGGGCTCCGGCTCCTCGTCACGCCGTTCCCGCAGATGCAGTTCAACGCGACAGCGGACCGGCGCTCGGAGCGGGCGAGCCTCGGCGTCGCCTGCCTCGATTGCCACGCGAACGGGCACACGAACAACGCGACCCACCTCGTGGGCGACACAAGACCGCAGGAGTTCCGGCACCGGGTCGACACCCCGACCTTGCGCGGCGTGAACATCCAGCGCCTCTTCGGCTCGCAGCGCGCGCTCAAGACCGTCGAGGACTTCACCGAGTTCGAGCAGCGGGGGGCGTACTTCGACGGCGATATCGTCATCGCCGTGAAGAAGGGGATCAACATCCTGGATCGCGGGCACCAGGTGCACGCGATGGCCGAGTTCCAGGAGATCCTCGACTTCCCCCCGGCGCCGAAGCTCGGCGTGGACGGGCGCCTCGACCCCGCGAAGGCCACGCCGGAGGAGCTCCGCGGCGAGCAGGTCTTCCACGGCAAGGGCCGGTGCGGCACGTGCCACGCGGCGCCGTACTACACCGACAACCTGATGCACAACCTGCGCGCAGAGCGCTTCTTCAAGCCCGAGCTCATCAACGGCCGGATGGCCACCGCGGACGGTCCCATCAAGACCTTCCCGCTGCGCGGCATCAAGGACAGCCCTCCTTATCTGCACGACGGCCGCCTGCTCACGCTGGAGGACACCGTGGAGTTCTTCAACCTCGTGCTCGGCACGAAGCTGACGGCCCAGGAGAAGGCCGACCTCACGGCGTTCATGCGGGTCCTCTAGTTGGATTGGACTGCCGCTAGAAGCTCCGGAGTGCCGAGCGCGCGATCCCAACGACGGGATGACCTGGTCCGACGGGCCCAGGTGCGCAGAGTGATGCATCGTGCCTGAGCCGCGAGCCGACCCGGAAAGCGCAAGCCGCGCTGTGAGGACGAAGTGCGCCGGCACACCGCGCGGCTGAGGGCTCTGCATCGCCCTGCCGGGGGCGAAGCCGGGCCGTTTTGGACGAGCTCCCGCAGGCTGTGGCGTGAAGGCGGCCCCTTCGAGGCATGCATAAGTTGTTGATATAGCTAAATTTTTTCAGGAGGGCCGGATCGCATCGAAACATGTTCTGTCAACCCAGGGCAGGTCCCGCAGTTGGGGCTCGACGTCTCCGAAACGTTTGGACTTCCTTCTCCCCGCCAGCTGAGGAATCCCCTCAAATTTTTTGGGGAATTCACATGAAGACGGGAAGCAAAATCTCTGAGAAATCTTCCCGCCTTCTCGCCTTCATGTTCAATTTCTCGCTGGAAGCGGCCACAAAATGAGGGGATTCCTCAGCCCCGCCAGGCCTCGTCCCCGCTGAGCTTGACACGGGCGAAGGTTCACCATTTCCTTCTATGGAACGTGGTGTCAAGATAGATCCGGGGCCCCTGAGGCCTCGCGGGTCAGGCGCCTGGAGAGACGACGAGAGGAGAGGAAATGAGCGGCGGGCTGTTTTCGAACGACGCGATCGTGACCGCACCGGGCTGCGCCGCCGCGGCCATCGCTTGGCGTTATCGGGGCCGTATCCACGCGACGATCGTGGTCAAAGCGACATTCTGCCTCGTGCCCGACGGCACCATGCGACGGGTCGAGCCCGAGCGCATCGTCGAGCACGACGTCCCGCATCACGACGACCCCAGCAGCAGCGCCCGAATCACCCGCGATCTGGCACCTCATCTGACCAAGGTCGATGTCGTCCTGACGGGACACGCCTACTCACCCACCGAAGCGCCTGCGCAGTCGGTGCAGGTGGGCTTGGCCGTGGCCGACGAGGGGCGCACGCTCCTGCAGAAGTCGCTCCTGGTCCGCCACACCGCGGCATTCCAGAGAATTCCTCTCGTGTACGAGCGGGCGTTTGGCGGGGCGGGGTACTTCGACAACCCCGTCGGTCTGGGGGCGCTCCCCGGTGACGGGCAGCCCAACCTCGTCGCGCCGGCCGAGCCGCGCAGGCCCGCGTGTCTCGGCCCGATCGGCGGGACATGGCCCTCCCGGCGCAAGCTCCTCGGCTCGGGCCAGAGGACGAGCATCGAAGCTCCGTTCGCGGATATCCCTGATGATTTTGCGTGGGAATACTTCCAGGCAGCGCCGCCTGATCAGCGGCTCGACCGCCTGCGCGGCGGTGAGTGGATCGTGCTCCACGGGGTGCGCCCCGGCGTGCCGCGCCTCGCCACGAGGGTGCCGCGCGCGCGCGGCCTCGCGAGCGTCTCCGGATTGACCGAACACGGCATCGCGAACGGGACGCTCGTGCTCACCGCGGACACGCTCCGTATCGACGCCGATGAGGAGCGGTGCACGATCGTGTGGCGCGGGCAACTCGCGCTGCCCAGCCGCCTGGCGCTCGCGTCCATGCGGGCGGCCGCGTCCGTGGAGGTCGAGGGAGAGCCGCTGTCATGGCCCGAGAGCTCGACGCCGGATGCGAGGGCGCAGCCGGCGCCGATCCCCACGGTCTCCGGCAAGTCGGAGGCCGGGGTCACCCCCGGCGCTGCGCGGCACGGCGCTACGCCTTCGAGAGCGCGCCTGCTCCGCACCGTGCCGCTGGGGGATGAGCCCGAGGGGGCGCCGCGCCTGAAGTCCGCCACGCTGCCGTTCCGTCCGGACCTGCCGCCAGCGATTCCACCGGCGCCGGCTCCTCAACCTCCGCGCCGAGGACGCGAAGACCTCCTCCTCACGCAACCGTTCCCGACCGCCACGGGAATGATGTCGCAGGGGCTGAGGCGCGACACGCTGCCGTTTGTGGTGAATCGTCCATCAGACAGCGCGCCGCACCCCGTTCGCGGCGCATCTCCCGCCGAGCTCGAAGAACCAGCGTACCGCGCGCCTGCCGCCGAACGCGACGGCGCTGCTTCCTCGGCCGCGGAGCCTCCGCTGCCGGATAGCCCGCCGCGAGCGGCGCCGGGGCCCGACGTGTCGCCGGCGGGTGCGGCGGTGCCCCCGAGCCCCGCGGAGCCGCGAGCCGCCGGGGCCGCACCCAAGAGGGTTTATGCGGCGGAGCCGCAGGCCTTCTCAGAGGTTGACTCGCCGCCGCTGGCGCCGCAGCCACCGCCGCGAGCGCCGGAGATTCCCGGTCGTTCGGTGGACGTGAAGCGCGTGCTCTACGGTCGCTTCACCCGGTGACGGCTATCGCAGCCTCGGGCGAGAATGGCCGTATCGCTTGACGTGGTCGTCCTCCTGGGGTCTCCTGTTATCCATGTCGGTGAAACACCCGCTCACCATCCGCCTGGAATCCGCGGCGTTCCGCTGCGATCACGTGCGGGTCCGCACGCTCCGCGGCCGTGAGGTCATCTCGCAGCTCTTCTCGTTCCAGATCTCGATCCTGTGCCTCGAGCCCGAGGGGCTGCCGAGGGACGAGGTCGTGGGCGCCGAGGCGACGATCGTCATGGAGCGGGACGGCGTCGTGCTCAGGCGTGTTCACGGCATGATCGCCGAGCTCGTGGACCGCCTGGAGGTCGAGGCGGAACACCGGAGCTACGATCTGCTCCTCGTCCCGCGCGCGTGGCGCCTCACGCTGGTCGAGACGCAGGAGATCTTGATGGATCTCACCATCCCGCAGATGATCCAGCAGAAGATCGAGCTCGTGGGCCTCGCGTCGGATGTCCAGCAGCGGCTCCTCGAGGCCTATCCGCCGCGCGAGTTCGTCGTGCAGTACAGGGAGAGCGACCTCGCGTTCATCTCGCGCCTCGCGGAGCACCTCGGGATCAGCTTCTTCTTCGAGCACGGCGAGGAGCGCGAGGTGCTGGTGCTCACCGATCACATGGAGGGGTTCGGCGCCGTGGGCGACGGCGGCGACGTGCCTTTCCGGCCCAGGGGCGAGCAACGCGACGTCTTCTCGCTGGAGGTGAAGACACGCCTCATCCCGGCCGGGTACGTCGTACAGGACTACAACTATCGAAATCCGCGCATCGACCTGACGGCGCATCACGAGCTTCCTGCGGCGTACGCAGGAGGCGTCGTGGAGTACGGCACGCACTTCAAGACGCCGGAAGAAGGCGAGTTCTTCGCCCGGGTCCGCGCCGAAGAGCGCCAGTCCACGCGCGATGTCTATGTCGGGGAGAGCGATATCCCCGCCTTCGGCGCCGGGCTCCGGTTCACGCTGGAGGGACACCGCCACGTGGAGGAGAGCGGCCTCCTGCTCATCGAGGTCGAGCACGAGGCGAACCAGGTCGTGGGGGGGCACGGCGGCGTCGAGAGCGCGCCTTCCTACAGGAACTCGTTTCGCGCGATCCCCGCGGGCCGCGCGTACAGGCCGCCCAGGATCACGCCGAGGCCGCGGATCCACGGGCTGCTCAGCGGGGTCGTGGAGTCGAACGCGGTGGGGCAGCGCGCGCGGATCGATCCGAAGGGCAGGTACACCGTCCAGTTCCATTTCGACACCGCGGCGGGCGGCGGCGCCAAGGCGTCGCGGCCGGTGCGCATGGCGCAGCCGCACGCAGGACCAGGCTACGGCATGCATTTCCCTGTCAAGCCGGGCACGGAGGTGCTGCTCGGGTTCATCGACGGCGATCCTGACAGACCGATCATCGTCGGCGCCATCCCCAACGAGTCGGCGCCATCCCCGGTCACGGCCTCGAACGCGCACGTCAATCAGATCAGGACCGTATCGGGCATCGTCATCGAGCTCGACGACTACGCCTGATCGCGACGCCAGGCTCCTTGGGGGGAAAGCGACGATCTGCGCCGGAGAGGACCGGGTTCGTCAGCCGAGCTGGTGCTTCTTGCCGTTGAGCTTGATGCCCGCATTCGTGAGCTCGATCTTGTCGCGGATCCCGTGCTTCAGCGCGATCCCCTCGTCGTTCATCGTCAGCAAGTCGCCGGCGCCGAACTTGAGCTGCGACTTCATGGAGTCGAGCGCCAGGACAGCCTGGCTGCTCTTGAGCTCGATGCCTTGAGGTCCGATCTTGATCGTGTTGCCCGCCGTGCCGAGCTCGATATTGCCCAGGGCATCCATCTTGATCTTGCCAGCGCCGACCGTGATCTCGAGCGACTGGTTCGACTCGATGGAGATGCTGTTCGTGAGCGGCGCCTCGGGTGAAAGCACATGATTGCCGATCTTGATCGAACCTCCCTTGAGCTCGATCGTGCCGCCGGTCTGGTGCTGTTTGGTCGACGCCTCGATCGACACCTCTTTCGCGGAGTGCACGTTCACCGACTCGCTACCGAACACCTTCACGGAGCCCGTCGAGGCCGTGATGCCGACGTCGTCACCCGCCCAGATCGTCGCGTCGACCATTCCGAACATCGTTGGGAAGAGGGAGACCAGGGCGAGCCCCCCCACGCCGTAGACAGCGGTGTACGCAGGGCTGAAGATCGAGATGCCGCCCGCCCCGAACATCGTGATGCCCGGGATCTTGCCGGCGGCGCCCGACCCACCGACGAACGGGGCGGTCGAGGCGATGCCCGCGGCGACGAACTCGATGCACTGCTTGTAGGGCGGCGTCGATTTGCGGTCGTCCAGGTAGCTTCTGATCGCGTCGTACGCGAGCTTGGTGGCGACGACCACGTCGACCGCGGCGAAGAACTTGGTCCAGTTGTCGATCTTGTCCGTGTCGGGCGCGCTCTCGTCGAACGAATCCCCGTTCTTCCGCCCGACCTTGACGCCGGCGCTGATGACGACACCGCGCTTTCCCGCGACGTACGTCGCGCCGTTCGAGCTGAGGATCGCCTTCCCGTCCGATCCTTGTTGGTGGAGCTGCGCGAAGCCGTCTCCGTCGATGCCGCCGTCGGCCTGGAGGAAGACGTCAGTGCCCGCTTGCGCGAAGATACGCCCGTTGCGCGCGCTGAGGTAGATGTTCGAGTCGGCGTCGAGGCCGCAGCCATCGACGTTCGAGAAGGTGCCCGCCGGGCTGCTCGTGACGCCGGCCCCGAGGAAGAGGCGCGCGTGGTCGAACGGGACCTCGACCTTGAAGCGCTGTGCGGCCACGAGGTTGACGTCGTCCGGCTCCTCCGGGACGATACCGTTTCCCGAGAGCGACGCGGTGAGCGCGTCGGAGAGACGGATCGTGGCCTGGGCGGCGCCGACGTCGTCCGGCACGTAAGTGACCGCGATCAACGTCGGCACCGCCGTGCTCCGCACCGTCGAGGGCGAGATCGTGAACGTGCCCCCGACCGCGGAGATCAGCTCGAGGTTCACATCGCTGCCGGTCGCGTTCGTGACGAAGAACGAGTCCACGCGGGTCTGCCCGACCGGCACGTCGCCAAAGGCGATCGCGCTGGGATCGATCGTGAGGCTCGGGATGGTCGTGCCGGACAGCGAGCAGCGCCCGAGCTCGCCCGACAGGCCCGTCGCCGTCAAGGTCCCGGCGTGCGTGCCTTCGGCCGCGGACTGATACTGCAGGAACAGCTCGGCCACTTGCCCGGCGTCGACCGTCGTCGGGCCGCTCAGGATGCTGAACTCGGCGGCGCTGGCGTCGATCGCGAGGTTTGCCGCCTCGCTCGTGCCGTTTCGCACCACGACCACGTGCACGGCGGCCTCCCCCGCGGGCACGGGACCGAAGCCCAGCGGGTTGGGGGAGAAGGTCAGCGCGCTCGAGCTGCCGGTGGAGGGGACATTCGGCTGGGTCGACGTCATGGGTGCGCCCACTATGCCGGAAAGGCGACCGAGCCCATACCCCCAAGCTCGGCATTCTGCTATGCCGCCTGCAATGAGCAGCCCCGAGGAAGCCGAACGCGCGCTCAAGGCGATGCAGGAGGCCATGAAGATGCAGGAGGCCATGAAGGCGAGCGGGACCGCGACCCCTGCCGAGCCGGGCGCGATGCCCGTCGACTGGTCCACGGAGGCGACGCCCGCTGCGGCCAACGGTGTTCAGGTCCTGCACTCACCGCGCCAGTTCGCCGTCGTGTTCACCGACCACGCGCCGTTCCCGGGCCGCAACGCGCTCGATGGACGCGCCGGAGCGGAGCGCGCGCGTGTGGTCTCCTCGCTGCGGCTCGACCCCGAGACGTATTTCCAGGCGCTCTGCGTGATGGCGTCGAACTGGAACCGCTTCGTGGAGGCGCATATCCCGCCGCAGATGCGACAGCCGCGCTTCAAGCTGCTCGACGCCGGCGACGGGCAGCTCTACGGGATCAAGCGTCCCAAGGAAGAAGACGACGGCGCGTGACGCGGAGGAGGGTACTTTTCCCCCTGGGCGCCCGGCGCCTCTGGTAGGATGGAGCGTGCGCCGGGCCGGTGCCGAGGAGCCACGATGACCGCAGCCACCGTCGTCACGAGCCGCGCTCATCTGATGGAGCTCTGCGCTCAGGGCAGGGCGCGGGGTGTGCGCGTCGAGGCGGTGGACCTCGCCGGCGTCGATCTGCGCGAGATGGACCTCCAGCGGACTCAGTGGGTGAGCGTGTCGCTCGCGGGGGCCAAGCTCGCCGGGTCGCGGCTCACCGGCGCGCAGTTCTCGGGGGTCGAGCTCGCCGGGGCCGACTTCACCGGCGCCGACCTGGCCGATGCCCGGCTCCTCGGCGCAATCCTCACGCAGGCGCTCCTCGTGGACGCCAACCTGGAGGGAGCCGATTTGACCGGGGCCGATCTGCGCGAGGCGCGCTTCCTCCGCACGGACCTCTCGGACGTCACGCTCGCGGGCGCGTCGCTCGCCGGGCTGGATCTCACGACGTGCCGTGTGGGGAGCTCCGCGCTCGGCGCGGCCGATCTGCGGGGGGCACGCTTCTTTCTGGCGGACTTCACCGGCGCGGACCTCACGACATGCAAGCTGGACGAGCGCACCGAGCTTCGTCAATGCCTGCTGGAACGCATCGAGGGCTCGGGGGTGAGCTTCCATGGCGCGAGCCTCGAAGATGCCAATCTGTCCGACGCCAGGCTCGAGGGCGCCGATCTGCGCGGGGTCAAGGCCGCCCAGAGCTGCTTCGCGCGGGCCGATCTGCGGCGAGCCAAGCTCATGGGCTTCCAAGGCAAGCGCGCGGACTTCACCGAGGCGAGGCTCGAGGGGGCCGATCTCTCGCTGGCGATCCTCGAGGACGCCGAGCTCGTCCGCGTCATCGCACCGGGGGTGCAGCTACGAGGCGCAAAGCTGGGTCAGGCCAGGCTCGGCAAGGCCGATCTGCGGGGCGCCTCGCTGGAGGGCGCGTCGCTTTCGTGGGCAGACCTGTCCCACGCGGACCTGAGCCACGCCACGCTGGCCCATGCCATCCTCGATTTCGCGAACATGCATCGCGCGAACATGAGCCAAGCGCGGCTCTCGGGCGCGAGCAGAAATGGCCTTCGCGGGACCGATCCAGACCGGGCGGCGGCGGAAGATTTCTCTACCCACGGGTGACGTCATGAAGACAGGACATGGGGCAGCGCAGCGAGGAGGAGTGTCCGTCCAGCCCGTGGTCGAGGCGCTCGTGCTGGGCGTGGAGGAGGGGCGCGTCCGACTGCGCGGCGTTTCGCGCTCGGAGACCGAGTGGACGGCCCGCATCGCGGTGCCGGGTTATCGCCCTACGACGGGCGATCGCGTGCTCGTTCAGGAGGCGGACTCGGGCACCGTCTACGTGACGGGCGTCGTGCACGCCGCGCAGCCTTCCCAGCTCGTGGCGCCTTCCGGGGCCAGGGCGACGGTCGAGGGGCAGGTGCTCGCGCTCTTCGATCCCGAAGGCGCGCTGGTCGCGAGCCTGGATGGCGCCACGGGCGAGCTGAGGATCTCTGCGACGTCCGATCTCAAGCTCTCGGCGCCGGCCGGACGCGTGATCCTCTCGGCAGGCGTGGACGGGAGCCAGATCGAGCTGACGCAGGACTCGATTGCGCTGGCGAGCAAGAAGGCACGTGTCTCCGCGGGGGCGCTCGCGGTCGATGCCGTCAAGGCGGACTGGGCGGTGGGCCAGTGGGAGCTGCGCGCCGGCCGCGTCATCGAGCGCGCCATGGATGTGTTTCAGGACGTGGAAGGGCTCCTCGAGACGCGCGCCGGGCGTCTTCGCACGCTGGTGTCGAGCACCCTCGAGCTGCTCGGGCGCCGGACGACGATCACGTCGGAGAAAGACACGCGCATCGACGGCGAGCGCGTGCTGCTCGGCTAGCGGCAGGAAAATCAGGAGTGAGCGCGATGATGCCAGCGGGATCGAAGGGAGGGGGCACGTGCATGGGCATGCCCGACGTGTGCAAGGTTCCGGCGCCGCCGGCCCCGCCCATCCCGATACCGTTTCCCAACATGGCGATGGTGAGCAACGCCACGGCGACCTCGACGAAGGTGATGATCGAGAACAAGTACGCTGTCGTCGAGATGTCCGAGATACCGACCAGCACCGGCGATCAGGCGGGGACCGCGGGGGGTGTCGTCTCCGGGACGGTGGCGCAGAAGGTGGTGTTCAAGCGCGGCAGCTCGAAGGTCAAGATCGAGGGGAAGGGCGCCGTGTACCTCACGGCGCAGACGGCGCATAACGGCGCCAACGCCAACATGCCGGCGGGGCTCCACGACTCTCCCAGCCAGGCCAAGGTCCTGGTCGCGCCCTGAGCCATGCTCGATCTGCCGGTCCGCCGCAGGGAGACGGTGCCCGTCGTCACCGATGGATCCATCGCCGCGGCCGTCCGCCCGTGGCAGCTCCAGCCGCCGCAGGACGCGCTCGTCGTGGTGGTCAAGAGCTCGATGACGATCGTCCCGGAGGGGCTGGCCGAGCCGCTCCCGCCGAGCGAGCAGGAGCCCCCGACCGGGGACGTGTACTTCGACGAGGATCCACAAGGGACCCTCAGGTACGCGTCCGACCATGCGCCTTTCAAGCCGAGCGCCGATATCTTGATGGTGGGGCACGCGTACGCGCAGCCGCAGCGATCCGGCGTCACGAACGTGCAGCTCGCCTTCGGCCAGGCGTTGCGGCTCTCGCTGGCGGCGATCGGCGATCGGAGGTGGCAGACGAGCGGGCCGTCGGCGCCGAGCCCGTTCGATCGCATCCCGCTCCGCTACGAGCGGGCCTTTGGCGGACCGGGGCATCGCGAGAATCCCGTTGGCAGGGGTCTTGTCCAGGGGGTCGCCGGACCCTGGCTGCCGAACCTGGAGCGAGGGGACAAGCTGCTTCGCGGCGAGCTGGATCGCCCGGCCCCCGCGTGCTTCGCGCCGGTCCCCGCCACCTGGGCGCTTCGGGCTTCGCGGCTGGGCACGTACGACAGCACCTGGCTCAAGGAGCGATGGCCGTATTTCCCGCGAGACTTCGACTGGAGGTACTTCAACGCGGCGCCGCCCGAGCAGCAGATCGCCTATCCGCGCGGCGACGAGGACTTCTATCTGGCGGGCGTGCACCCCAGGCGCTCGGTCATCAACGGCAAGCTCCCTGGCCTCGCGCCTCGGGCCTTCGCGCAGCAGTCCCGCGAGGCCGGCGGCAAGCTCAGGGAGATCCCGCTGAACCTGGACACGGTGTGGTTCGACGCGGACGCGCTGAAGGTCTGTCTGGTGTGGCGTGGCATCCTCAATGTCACGCGTGAGGACGCGCCCGAGATAGCGCTGCTCTATGCGTGCATGGATGATGTTCGTGCCAAGACAGCCATCGATACGATACAGCAGCGATTCTTTGCGCGGATCGAGGGCGAGGAGGCTCCTCGGGTCTCGACGGCGCCTGGCCCCTCGGCGCCGCCGCCTGTCGGCAGCGCCGAGGATGGGTTCCTGGCGGGGCCGGTAGAGCCTCCGCCCGGGATGCCGAGGGAGGAGGCAGCGGCGCTCGTGGCATCCGGGGCCGTCCTGTCGGGCGTGAGCTTTTTTCACTGCGACCTCACGGACATGGACTTTCGCGGCAAGGACCTCACGGGCGCGCGTTTCAGCGGTGCCAGGCTCGAGGGGGCGCTCTTCGACAGCGCGGATCTCTCGGGTGCCGATCTCGACCGCGTCTCGGCGGCGCGCGCGAGCTTCAAGGGCGCAAACCTCACGGGTGCGAACCTCTCCGGAGCGAACCTGACGAATGCGATCTTCTCCGGCGCGAGGCTCGCCGATGCGACGCTCGCCGATGCCAGCGCTTCCGGGGCAGCGTTCGATGGTGCGGACCTCGCGCGAGCCAACCTGGCCGACGCGACGCTGATTGGCGTCGTCTTCGACGGGGCGAGCGCCGCCGGCGCGACGTTCTCGGGTGCGGCGCTGCGCCTCGCGACGTTTCGGCGCGCGGTCCTCGACGACGCGCAGATGTACGATTGTTCGGCCGAGGAGGCGAGCTTCGACGACGCGTCCATGGTGCGGTTCAGGGCGGATGACGCGAAGCTGTCGAAGGGCTCGTTTCAGCGCGTCAGGGCGCCCGGGTGCTCGTTTCAGGCCGCCGAGCTTCGGTCGGCAAACTTCATGGAAGCGGATCTGAGCGCCGGGATCTTCTCGCACAGCGTGCTCGATCATGCCGTGCTCCATCGGGTGACGGCCAAGGGCGCTCGTTTCCGGCATGCCAGGATCTTCCGGGCGCATGCGGTCAAGGCGAATTTCATGGAGGCCGATTTTGAGAGCGCCGATCTGAGCTATGCCGATCTTCGTGGCGCGAACCTCTACTCGGCTGAGACGTTGAAGGCCACACTGGATCAGACGCGCCTGGATCAGGCGCTCTTGGCAGGCTCGAAGCTCGCCAGTAGCTAGGGAACCTCGAGCTCGGTGGGCTGGCGTCGCGCTCGCGACGCCGGCGCGCCCGACGGGCGCGACAGCCGCGGACGCGACAGCCGCGCACTCACCATGACCTCGTGGTCTGATGTGGTGTGCGTTGCGTCCATCGCGCGGCGCGCTGCGGCGCGCTGCGGGGCGCCTGGCCGAGGGGGTCGACGGCCCGCGACGGAGATGATAGCCATGCTCTTCATCATGCCTGAAGCCTCTCGGAACGACGACCTCGACCGCTTCTTCGAGCTCTCCGTCGACATGGTAGCAATCGTCGGATTCGACGGATACTTCAAGCGCATCGGCCGGGCGTGGGAGCAGACGCTCGGCTTCTCGCGCGACGAGCTCCTGGCCAGGCCCTTCCTCGACTTCATTCATCCCGAAGATCTCGAGCGCACCGTGACCGAGTCGGCGAAGCTGTTGTCCGGCGACCTCACCGCGACGTTCATGAACCGATATCGATGCCGTGACGGCTCGTACCTGTGGATCGAGTGGAACTCGACAATCTACCCGGACGCTGAGCTCGTCTATTGCGTCGCGCGCAACATCACCGAGCGCAGGCGCGCCGAGGAGGCGCTGGTCGCGGCCGAGTCGCGGTACCGGGCGGCGATCGACGGGAGCCTCGACGGGTTCAGCGTGCTGCGTCGCACGGTCGACGGGCCGGGGGAGACCGTTGATTTCGTGTTCACCGAGGCCAACCTGCTCGTGAGCCAGGTGACGTCGAGGCCGCGCGAGGAGATCATCGGCCGGCGGCTCGTCGATGTCTTTCCCACGGTCCGCGATTCCGGGCTCTTCGAGAAATACGAGCGCGTCTTTCGGACGCGCGAGCGGCTCCTCGAGGAGACGGAGAGCGTGCTGCCCGGGGGCGCGAGCCTGTGGCTGCAATACCAGATCGTCCCGCTCGACGACGGCGTCGCGGTGACGGTCAGGGACATCACGGCGTCCAAGCGGCTGGAGGCGCAGCTCCGGGAGGCGCTCCAGCGCCGGGAGAGCGACGCCGAGGAGCTCCAGCGGAAGAACCGCCAGCTCGCCGAGGAGAACGCCGAGCGCGAGCGCGCCGAGGCGCTGCTGCGGCAGCAGCAGGAGACGATGCTCGAGATGTCCACGCCGATCATCCAGGCGTGGGAGGGCGTGCTCGTGCTGCCGGTCATCGGCACCGTGGACACCGCGAGGGCGGCGCAGATCATGGAGCGGCTGCTCCCCGAGATCGTCCGGACACAGGCGCGCTTCGCGATCCTCGACCTGACCGGCGTCAGCGCGGTGGACGCCGCGACCGTGTCGCACCTGCTCGCCGTGGTGCGCGCGGCGAGCCTCCTCGGTAGCCGGTGCCTCGTCTCCGGGATCTCGCCGGCGATCGCGCGGACCATGACCGAGATCGGCAGCGCGGAGGGGGCGTTCCTGACCTTCGGGCTGCTCCAGAACGCTCTCCGTCACGCCCTCTCCCGCTGCAGCGCCCAGTACAGCGCTCCTTGAGCTCGTCCTGCGAGCCGGTCAATCCGGCCGGCGACCACGGTCTCGTGTGCGCTTCGGCCCTGAGGTGAGCCTCGCCACTGCGTCCGTCGCCTCCCGCCGCGGGGGATCGCGGCGCCAGCGGCAGAACCCATGCGGCGATTCCACTGTCACGACAAATGTTGCGCCTGGGTGCATCCGAGACGCGGTCGCAAGGCGCCGCCCGACGGCAAGGCGAGCGGGTCGCGGAAGGCCTCCAGGGCGGCCTGTGTGGCAGCGGGAGCCCCGCAGATTGGCCGGCTTGCATTGTGTAGGATTGTCGCCATGCATACGGAAGCGCTCGACGGCGACCGACGGATCCTCGCCCGCAGCGGCGTGGCGCAGCTCGACAGCGAGCAGCCGATCGATTTTGACAGCCACTCATCGCGCCGTCCCCCCTGTTCTCGGAGGCGGACCTGGGGTACCCTCCGCGGCCGAAACCCTAGTGCGGCTCGTGAGTCATTTCATGCAATCGAAGATGAACATTTTGATGTTATCTGTTGTTGGTGCCCTGGCGATGGGGTGCAACGTCTGTGAGGATCTGGACGCACGGATGTGCGAAGACCTCGGGGCAGAGGATTGCGCCTTCTGGCGAGAGAAAGGGCTGAACTTCGTCGCCCAGGCGAAGTCGAGGCCCCGCCGAATGATGAAGGACGCGCTGTTCGGGGCCGACGCACAGACGTGCCAGTCAGCGGGGAACGACGCGACGTATTCGCAGATCCTCCAGGCGACGAAGGCGCAGATGGCCGCCTACCGCAAGGCGCAGGAGGCCGTGGACGCAGCGGCGAAGTAGGTGCGCGCCGACCCGCGAACGGGCCTCCGCGGAGCTGCCCGTTCGTGGAACGGCGCGATCGCGGAGGGATCGGGGGCCATGCGGGGGCGCGGCGCCTCGCCCTCTTTCCGTGATCGAGTATGCCCGTCGTTGTTCGAGGCCGTCCAGCGGCTCCAACCCTGCAAGGTCGCCCCGCTGTTCGGCAGAGGTCATCCCAGCCGAGCCCAGCGGCTGGTCCCTCCCTCTGCATGCGTCTCACCTGGAGCCAGCAGCCCGACCGCCAAGGTCAACGCGCATTCCCCCACACCCGCCCTCTCGTAGCGAACCCGTGTCACGCGGCCACGGTCTGGCGGCCCGCGAAGGCGCTCGCCCCTCCCACCGCAGGCGAGCGCCGGTGACCGGCGCGCCGTGCCAGGGGGCGCCCCACGCCGCGGGCTCAGGCCGCCTCGTCTCCGCGGAGGCCGTACGCCGCCATCTTGCGCTTGAGCGTGTTCCTGTCGATGCCGAGCGCCCGCGCCGCGCGGGAGATGTTGCCCCGATGCACCCGGAGCGCGCGCCCGATCGCCGCGCGCTCGGTCGACGCCACCGCCTCCGCGAGCGGCGCGACGTCCTCGCCGCCGGCCTCCGCCCCCCGCGCGCCCGCGCCGCCGGCCGGTCGCCGCGCCGCCGGCTCCGCGATCTCCGGCGCGAGGTCGCCCACGTCGACCGCGTGATCGCAGAACACGCCCCACCTCAGCACCTCGGCGCGCAGCTCGCGCACGTTGCCCGGCCAGGGGTGCTGGTGGAGCCGCCGCAGGGCCTCGCGGGTCACCTCGAGCCCGCGCCCCTTGCGCCGTGCCCGCACCTCGTCGAGGAACGCGTCGATGAGGATCTCGATATCCCCTCCTCGCGCCCGGAGCGGCGGAATCTCGATGATCGCGCCGCGGAGCCGGTAATAGAGATCCTCGCGGAACGTCCCTTGCTCGACCATGGCCCCGAGGTCGCGGTGCGTGGCCGCGAGGACGCGCACGTCGAGCTCGATCTTCGCCTCGCCGCCCACCCGGCGCAGCGTCCCGTCCTGGAGCACGCGCAGGAGCGAGGCCTGCACCCGCGGTGACAGCTCGCCGATCTCGTCGAGGAACAGCGTGCCCCCGTGCGCCTGCTCGAAGACGCCGCGCCGCCGCCCCGCGGCCCCGGTGAAGGCGCCCGCCTCGTGGCCGAACAGCTCGCTCGCGAGCACGCCCTCGGCGAAGACGCCGCAGTTCTCCGCGATGAACGGGCCCCGCCCGCGCGGGCTGTGCTCGTGGATCGCCCTGGCCGCGAGCTCCTTGCCGGTCCCCGTCTCGCCGACGATCAGCACCGGCACGTCGGTCGCGGCGACCCGCGCGATCCGGGCGCGGAGGAAGCGCATCGGCTCGCTCTCGCCGACGAGGACCACGTCGCGGGTGCGCGCCTCGGCCCGCAGGCGCACGACCTCCTCGCGCAGCGCGCGGATCTCGGGGAAGCCCTCGATGTCCAGCCGCACCTCGCGCACCGGCCGCGGGTGCGGGTGCGGCACGAACGCCGCCGGGATGACCTGGAGCATGCGCGCCGGCAGGATCCCCGCCTGCACAAGGATGACCCAGAGCGTCTGCGCCTGCGGCGTGCCCGCCGAGAGCAGGACGTCGGTGGCCCACGCCGCCTGTGGAAAGGCGCGCTTGAGCTGCGCCGACAGCTTGCCGAGCGCGCGGAAGAGCTTCGCGTGGTCCGACGGATCGTCGACGTCGACGACGCGGAGCTCGACCCGCGGCGCCCGCGCCCGCGCCCGCGCTCGCTCGACGAGCGCTTGCGACGGCGCCTCGCCCGCCGGGATGGTGAGCACCACGATGGCGTCGTAGCGGCTCTCCTCCTGGTCCAGGAGCCGCAGCACCGGCCCGCGATCGCCCTCCGGCCGGCGGCCCTGGTGCGCCGGCGCCGGCCCGAGCGTGCCCGCGTCCGACCAGGTGAGGAGGAGGCGATTCACCGGTGCACCGTACACCAGATGTGATGCACCGTGCACCACTCAATCTGGTGCGCCATGCACCAGGTTGAAGCGATCTGCCGGCGTCGCAGCGGGTCGCGCGCTGGCACGGGATCCGCAAGTCTCCGCCGCGTTCACCCTCGCCGCCCGCCATGGGCTGGCCGCCCGCCACGGAGATCTCATGAAAGCGCCCGCCGATAGCGTCGTTCTTCCTGCCCACGCCCGCCTCGTCGCCCGCGACGACGTCTGGCTCGAGGGCAACGCCGTCCAGCAGCTCGCGCGCGTCGCCGCGCTGCCTGGCTGCGTCCGCGCCGTGGGCATGCCGGACCTGCACGCGGGGCGGGGCATCCCGATCGGCGCGGCGTTCGCCTTCGCGGACCGCGTCGTCCCGCAGCTCATCGGCGGCGACGCCGGGTGCGGCGTGCGGCTCGTCGCGACGTCGATCGGCCGCATGGCGCCGGACCTCCTCGAGCGGCGCGCCCGGCAGGCGATGGAGGACGACCCGCTCGACGGCTGCGACCCGGCGGCGGTGTTCGAGCAGGTCTGGCGGCGTGGCGCGCGCGGCCTCGCCGAGATCGACGGCGTGCCCGAGGCCCTCGCGCGGCTCGCGGCGGCGGAGCCGGAGGACGGCCTGCGCCCGAGCGGCGACGCCTCGCCGTACCGCGCGGGGTACGAGAGCGCGCTCGGCTCGGTCGGCGGGGGCAACCACTTCCTCGAGGTCGCCCGCGTCGGCGCGCCGCGGGATCCGGCGGCGGCGGAGGCCCTCGGCCTCTCCGCGGGGGATCTCGTCGTCCTGGCCCACTCCGGCTCGCGCGGGCTCGGCGGCGCGCTCGGGCAGCGCTGGGGGGCCGCGGTGCTCGAGGGGGACGCCGCCGAGCCGTACCTCGGCGAGCTCGCGGGCGCGTGCCGCTTCGCGCAGGCGAACCGGTTCCTGCTCGCCTACCGGATGCTGCGCGCGCTCGGCGCCTCGCGGGCGTCGAAGATCGCGGGCGGGCTCGACCTCATCCACAACGACGTCGCGCGCGAGACCGTGGGCGGCGAGCCGGCGTGGGTGCACCGGAAGGGGGCCGCGCCCGCCCGGGGCAGCGACTTCACCGTGGTGCTCGGGTCGCGCGGCGCGCCGTCGTGGGTGATGCGCTCGAGCGACGCGGAGGCCGGGCTGCGCTCGGTCGCGCACGGCGCCGGCCGCAAGATGGGGCGCAGCGAGGCGCGCGAGAAGATCGCGGCCAGGTACCGGCGTCGCGAGCTTGCCCGCACGGAGCTCGGCGGCCGCGTCGTGTGCGACGATCCGGCGCTGCTGCTCGAGGAGCACCCGGACGCGTACAAGCCGATCCAGCCGGTGATCGAGAGCCTCGTGGACGCCGGCCTGGCGACCGCGGTCGCGCCGCTCGTGCCGGTGCTCACGGTGAAGCGATGAGCCGGGCCTGGGTGCAGATCAGCGCGGGGCGCGGGCCGGTCGAGGTGCGGCGGTTCGTGGCGCGGCTCGCCGAGCGGATGGAGGCGCTCTGCCGGGAGCGCGGGCTCGCGGTTGTCGACGTCACGGTGCACGGCGACGAGGACGCGCCGGCCTCGGTCGAGATCCTCGTGGAGGGCGACGCGCGGGGCAGCCTCGAGGGGGAGGTCGGGACGCACGCGCTGGTCGAGAAGAGCGCGAAGCGGGGGCGGGCGGCGCGCAAGCGGTGGTTCGCGGGGGTGGCGGTCCACCCCGCGGGGGCGGACGCCGGCGTTGGGGCAGACGCAGGGGGAGGCGCCGGCGTGGACCTCCGCGAGCTCGAGATCTCCGCCTGCCGGGCGAGCGGGCCTGGAGGGCAGCACGTGAACAAGACCCTGTCGGCGGTCCGGGTGCACCACCGGCCGAGCGGGATCATTGTGCGCGTCGCCGACGAGCGCTCGCAGCGCGCGAACGTCCGCCGCGCGGTGGAGCGCATCGCCGAGCGGCTCGCCGAGCGCGCCGCCCGGCGCATCGCAGAGGGGGAGGCCGCCCGCTGGAGCGAGCACGACCGGATCGTCCGGGGCGAGCCGGTGAGGACGTACCGGGTGGGGCGGAAGAGCGCGCTCGAGGTGGCGGAGGCGCGGGAGGCGCGGTGAGAGGGGGCCGCCTGCCTGCCTCATCGGCTCTCCCGGGTCTGCTCGTCCGGCCGCAACGACGAGCGGTTGGCACGGGTCGGGCCTGAGCCGGGGTTCTACCGCCGTCCGCCATCAGCGCTCGGTCAGGACGTCGTCGACCGTGGGCGCGCTGTGGGGAGCTCCTTCACCGTGGACGGGACCGGCCTGGCGGATCACCGTTCCTCCCCGAGGCGGCCCCGGAGGTACGCGGAGCGCGAGCCGTCCCATCCGCAGCGTGAACAGCGGCGCTCGGCGAACGCGTGAACGCACTCTGGGTACCCATACAGGTGGTGAGCACACTCGGCGCAAAGGCCGGCCATCTGCGACGAATCGGTGAAGTAGGTGCTGCCGCATTCGTCGCAGAGAGCGCAGGCGCGCAGGCGTGGCGGCGTCTCGATCACGCTTCATCCTCCGTGCAGAGGTAAATCGAGAGTTCGAGCCCGATGCCGGCGCGGCCGGCCGCACGAACGAGCTCGGGAGGAAAGTACTCGGACTGCGCCAGGACATCGCGCTTCTCAATCGGAAAATCGAGCCTCACGTCCTCGACTTCGGGCCAGGAGCTCAGCGTCGCGAGCTCCGCCTCGTGTACATCCAGGAATGCGCACGCGTCATGCGCTTGGTCCCGCAGCGTCCACTCCGCGTCACTCACCGTCACGGTGAAGCCGGAGTGTGTGTGCTTGATCCCCTCCGGTCTCGTCGTGAGGCGAGGCGTGCCCGCCAGGAACACCATCGAAGGTTGGAGCTTCGACGTCCGAAGGTAGCCTTCGGGATCGAAGCTCGACCCGCTTACACGGAGAACGCACATCGACGACCCTCTCTCCGCCCAACGTCACAATCCGCTGTGATGCACGACATGTCATGGTGCATGTGGGTGTAAATCATCATGGTCCGCAACTCTCATTGACCGCGGCCCTGTCGGCGTCATCAGCCCCCAGGGCCGCTGACCACCGCCTCCGCGTGGAGCGCCCTGACCTCCGACCCCACCCCATCGTGCCGCCCCCACGCATCATGGAAAGGCAGCATATCCGACCGCTACCCCGCCCTGTCAAGGAGACCAAGACAGGAGCGTGCGGGCTTCACACCGGACGACGGCGCGACCCGACTCTCGAAGCCTGGCCCTTTGAGCCGAGGAAGTCGCCTTGCAGTGCAACGTCCCGGCCAGTCACCGGCCGGACCCTTCAGAGCGCCGCAGCGCGTCGAGCGAGCCATGGTGCGCTCATCCCCCAGGTGACCGGCAATCTCACGCCGCCGAGAACGATTTTCACATGATTCACTCCTCCTGCCGGTAAGTGCGTGTTGCTCGATGAGGCGTTACGGGAACGGCTCGCTGTTCGCGGCGCTTTTTGCGGGCCATTCAATTCGTCTCCCCCCGTCGATCGACGGTGGCCCATGCTGCCGTCATGGATTAGGGTCGCACTCCGATGCACAATCGCTCCGACCAGTTCTCAAAGAACTTGCTGCGAGACGGGCTGAGCCTCGTCTCGGCGGCGGAGACCGAGGTGGAGGTCCTGGCGGCGACACAGAAGATCGATGTCTACAGCGTGCCTGATCCAGCACGGCAGGCCGAGCGCGCCGCCATGGGCCTGCTCGGCGAGCTCTCGGCGGAGCCGAGCCTGTTCGAGCCGTTTCATCGCACGCCGAGCCTTCGTCAGACCCGCCACTGCCTGCGCAAGCAGCTCACGTGGCACCACGAGCTCGAGCGCCGCGCCCGCTCTGCGACCGGCTCCGTCGTGCCGGACGAGGATGCCGCCGCGCCGCCGCAGCCGGCGGTGCACTTCCCTGCGCTGGTCGTCATCGGGTCGGGGCGCCCTGAGACGGTGCTCGACGCCTACCGCTGCGAGCCGGTGCAACCAGGCGTTTACCAGGCTGTGCCGGGTCTGGCGATGCGGGTGGTGGTGCTCGCCGAGCTGCTGCGGACGCGGGCGACGCTGCTCCTGCGGCTGCTCGGCTCAGGCCGCCTCCTGCGCGAGGCGGTGGCAGATCTCGCGGCGCTGCCCGACGATGCCTGGGAGAAGAGCGTCGCCGCGCCGCTGCTGGTACACTTCCGGCTCGGAACCCAGGAGCCGACGATTGACGAGGAGGACGATGTGAGCGCAGAGATCCGTGCGTGGTTTGAAGAGTACAAGCAGCAGCTGCGGGCCGAGGCGCAGAAGGAAGGCCGCAACGAAGGCCGCAACGAAGGCCGCAACGAAGGCCGCAACGAAGGCCGTGCCGAGGAGGCGGCGCGTGCCGTGCTGACGGCGCTCCGGGTTCGCGGCATCGCCGTGCCGGACGTGGCGCGGGAGCGCATCCTGGCCGAGAAGAATCCGGAGATCCTGGAACGGTGGCATGAACGGGCCGTCGTCGTCGCATCGCTCGCCGAGGTGCTCGACGACCCGAGCTGAGCGATGCCGGCCAGGCAAGCGTCCCTCCGGAGACGCTGCCCGCTCTGGTGTTCCGGCGTTGCGACCGGTCCGGCCCCCCGCCAGCGCGACGTCACCCAGGGCGCGGAGGAGCGGACTGTCCCCGACGGGGCCGCCGGCGCGCGCAGCCGCAGGGCGTCCGCCTCGCGCCGCTCACCGCCTCTCGCCGCTCACCGCTTCGCGCCGCCCGTCGTCGCCGCCGGCGCCCCGCCCGGCGTGGCGTCCACCGCGCCCGGCCCGAGCAGCGTGCCGCACATCGTCTTGCACAGGATGTCGGTCGGCCTGCACTCGCACTTGCCCTGCTCCTTGAGCTCGAGCTTCCCGCGCATCTGCTCGACCGTGAACTGCGCCATCCGCTCGACCCGATCCATGGTCCACCCCTCCTGGGCCTGGCGCGGCGTCCGCGGCTCGGTGGCCTTGCCGTCGGGCTCGGCGCAGCAGCGGAAGCTCAGGAAGTAATAATAGAACCCCTCGTCGTGCGTGTAGATCTTCGGCCGGCACTGGTTGCGCACGCCCTTGTACCAGGGGCCGCCCGTGTGGACGCTGTCGAACTTGCCGCGCCAGCCGCCGCTCGTCTCGCTCGCCACGACCTCATCCGTGTTCGCGGGCAGGTCGGCGACTCCATAGTCGCTGATGCATTGCTCCTGCGACCCGCTCCGCACCCCTTTCCAGAGGCGGGCCAGCTCGCCCGGGTCGCGCTTCGCCACCTTCTTCATGTCGGGATCGTCCCAGAGATGGTCGCCGTTGCACTTCGCCGCGTCGCGCGAGTACCCATAAGGGAACGGCTTGATCTCGGGCCCCTCGCAGGCGAGCGTCCACTCCGACTCGGTGCAGAGGCGCTTGCCGGCCGCGGCGCACTTGACCTGAGCCTGGTGGAACCGATTCATCACCTCGGGCCGCTCCCCCTTCTTGTTCGGCCACTCGTACGTGTCGATGCAGTAACGCTTCTTCACCTTCTCGCCGGTGCAGCGGGCGGGGGTCGGCGCGAACTCCTCGCAGACGGTCTTCTTGTTCGACTTGTCGTACCAGCTGCGGAGACAGCTGTGCTCGACCTCGGTGCAGTACTCGCCCTCGACGAGCTTCATGTCCGCCGGGCACGCCTGCTCCTCCTCGGCGGCGGCGCTCACCCCGCCGGCCGTCCCGGCCTCGGCGGCCGGCGCGCCGGCCTCGGCGGCCGGGGGCGCCGCGCCCGCGGTCCCGGCAGGGGACGGCGCGGCGGCGGGCGGGCGCTCCTCGTGCGCGCGCGGAGCCGCCGTCTGAGCGGGCTCCGGGGGAGCGCCGGAGCAGGCGGCGGCGAGCGTCAGGGCGGGAAAGGGGAGCAGGAGGTGTCGCATGCGGGGCGTCGGTCGCATGCGGGGCGTCATAATCGAGATCGCGGCGAGGGGAACCCGGGCGTTGCGACCTCGGCCCGCGCCCGCGTCCCGCGCCCGTCCCGCTGCGCCCCGCGCCCGTCCCGCCGCGTCCCGCGCCCGTCCCGCCGCGTCCCGCGCCCGTCCCGCCGCGTCCCGCGCCCGCTCACCGGCGCCCCGCTCAGCCCTGCTTCGGCGCCCTCATCCGCGCCGGATCCACCGTCCCGTCCCGCGCCACCTTGCCGAACGCGATGACGCTCCGGTCGCCGTTCTTCTCCTCGATGACCACCCGCCGCACCGACCACAGCTCCGGCCCCGACGCCATCTCGAGGCTCCGCACGTGCTTCGCGACCTCCTCGGCCCGCGGCCGCGCGACAAGCGTGATCCCGTCCGCGCGGCTCGGGATCGACAGATCGTAGCGCGCCCGCAGCCTCGCCAGATCGCCGCCGAGGAGCACGAGCAGATCCGAGAGCACCGCGCCGAAGCGCCCCGCCGCGCCGCGCCCCGCGCCCGACGCGCCCTTCGGGGTCGCGAAGCCGAACCCCTCGGGCGTGATCCAGTAGGTGATCGCGTCCGGCGGCTTGAGCTCCCAGCGGAGCCGGTCCGGCAGGACCAGCGTCATCTCCCCGTCGCTCTTCACCGCCGTCGCGAGCAGGCCGATGGTCCGCTCCTGCGTGAACGGCGCGACGAGCGTCTTCACCGACGCGCGCGCCCTCGTGATCTCGGCGAGCGCGTCGCCCACCTCGTCCGCGCGCGCGCGGCCGGCGAGCGACAGCGCGCCGCCGCTCGCCGCGAGGCCCATCAGGAAAGATCGTCGCTGCATCCTCGTCCTCTTCCCTCAGACGGGCGAGCCGCGCTCAATCTGCAATGGGCTTCGGCGTGTTGGGCCCGCTCTCCGGCAGCTCCGGCTTCGCGATGTACTCCGTCGGGAGCTCGCCCGTCAGGGACTTGAGCCAGACAACGATCTGGTCGACCTGCGCATGGCTCAGGTCCTTGCCGAGCTGGTGCTTGCCCATGAGCCGCACGGCCTCCTGCAGCGAGGAGACCGACCCGTCATGGAAGTACGGCGCCGTCGCGGCCACGTTGCGGAGCGTCGGCACCCGGAAGACCATGAAATCAGCCTGCTTCTTCGTGATCTCGAAGACCCCGCGGTCCATCGTGTCGGGCCACGATCGCACGAGGCCGAGCTTCTGGAACATCGTCGCCCCGACGTGCGGGCCGAAGTGGCACGTCACGCAGCCGACCTCGACGAACGTGTTGAACCCCTCCTTCTCGGCGTTGGTCAGGGCGTCGGGCTCCCCGTCCAGGAACTGATCCCACCGCCCGCGCGTGAACAGCTTGCGCTCGAACGCGCCGATCGCCTTCGCGGCGTTGTTGACGGTCACGGGCCACGGGTCGTTCGGGAACGCCCTGCTGAACGCCTTCACGTAGTCCGGGATGGAGCGCAGCGTCGCCTCGAGCCGCACCGGCGTCATCGCCATCTCGCTCGGGTTCATCATCGGCCCGTTGGCCTGCTCCTCCACGCTGTCGAAGCGCCCGTCCCACATGAGCGAGAAGAACCCCGCCGAGTTGTAGACGCTCGGCGTGTTGCGGCGGCCGCTCTGGTGGGCGTGGCCGATCGACACCTTCGCGCCGTCGGCGCCGTGGCGGTCGAGCGGGTGGCACGAGTTGCACGAGAGGTCGTGGTTCTTCGAGAGCCGGTTGTCGTAGAAGAGCATCCGGCCGAGCTGGATCTTCTCGTCCGTGAGCGGGTTGCTCGAGGACGTGACGAGCGCCGGCAGCGGGTTGAAGCTCCCGAGCCGCTCCGGATCGATCTGCACGGCCGGCTCGGCCGGGGCCGCGGCGGGCGCGGCGGCGGCCGCGGCCGCGGGCGCAGCCGGCGCCGCGCCGGGCGCCGGGGAGGGCGCGGCGGTCGTCGTCTTCTGCACGAGCCAGGCGCCCACGCCGGCGCCCGTCGCGGCGACCAGCGCCGCCGCCGCCACGAGCGGGGCCGCCCTGCTGCGGGGGCGCTCGGCGGTGGGCTGCGCCTCGCCGGCCACGATGATCGTCTTCTGGAAGGGCACCGAGGTGCCGGCGACGGTCCTCGACGAGGGCGGCGGCCCGTCCGGACGCCCGCGGATCAGGTGGCCGCTCTGGCCCAGGTGCTGGCCGCTCTGGCTCATGTGGTGGCCGCTCTGGCCCAGGTGGCCAGGGCCGCTCTGCGAGAGCGCCGTGACGTGCTCGGGCCAGCTGCGGGGCGTGCCCACGGGCGTCGGCGGGCGGCGCGACGGGTGATCGCTGTTGTCCTGCCAGCTGCGGGGCGTGTGCACGGGCGTCGGCGGGCGGCGCGACGGATCGCCGCCGTCCTGCCAGCTGCGGGGCGTGGCCACGGGCGTGGGCGGGCGGCGCGTCGGCGCCTCGGGGTTCGCGCGCGAGGGCGGCGGCATGTCGGCCCCCAGCGACTCGGGGAGCGGCTGCAGCATGTCCTCGCGGATCGAGAAGCCGTGCGGCAGGAGCATCCGGCACTCGTTCAGCAGCTCCTCCGCGGACTGGAAGCGCAGGTTCCTGTCGATCTGGAGCGCGCGGTGGACGATCTCGGCGACCTCGTAGGTCACCCAGTGCGCCAGGCTCTGGATGGGCGGCGCTGGCACCGAGCAGATCGCGACGATGAGCTCGCCGAGCCCCCGCGAGTTCCGGTAGGGGGTGCGCCCGGCGAGCATCTTGAAGAGGACGATGCCGAGCGACCAGAGGTCGGTCCGGCCGTCGACGTCCTTCATGTTGCGCGCCTGCTCGGGCGACATGTAGATGGGCGAGCCGATCAGGTTGCTCGTGGCGGTGAGCTCCTGGTGGTGCTCGAAGCTGTCGTCGGCCTGCATCTTGGCGACGCCGAAGTCGAGGAGCTTGACCGAGAACTCCCCGCCGTCGCGCCGGGCCAGGAACAGGTTGGCGGGCTTGATGTCGCGGTGGAGGACGCGCGCGTCGTGCGCCTTGATGAGGCCCATGCACGCCTGGGCCACGATGCAGAGCGCGAGCTCGGGCGGCAGCGGGCCGAGCCGCCGGAGCAGCTGATCGACGTCCTCGCCCGCGAGCAGCTCCATCACGAGGAAGGGCAGGCCCGTCGCCCGGTCCCTCCCGCTATCGAGCACGCTCGCGATGTGCTCGCTCTCGATCGCGCCGGCCGCCCTGGCCTCGCGCTCGAAGCGGGCCATCACCGCGTCGTCCTGCGCGAGCTTGCTCGTGATCACCTTGACGGCGACGCGGCGGCCGGTGCCCAGGTGCCGTGCCTCGTAGACTGCCCCCATCCCGCCCTCACCGAGCAGCCCGAGGATGAGGTAGCGTTGATCGAGGGTGGTGTTGATCAGGTTGATGTCCGTCATGGTCCGGTCGACGCTCCGCTGCGGCGACGTTGCGCCCCGAATCGCATTGTCGGACGGAAGCGCGCGCTAGGCAATCTTGCGGTACGGGAGCGCCGGACGAGAGGTGTCCTAGCCCCGGTGTACGGGCGTGGACGACGCGGCCCTGTTGTGAAACGAGGGCGAAACAGTTGCGCACCGGCCTCGGCTGTGAAGCTGCGCGCGTCGCGGAGGTTATTTAAGCGCGTCACGGCCGCGCCGCGGAGATTATTCAAGCGCGTCGCGGCCGCGCCGCGGAGATTATTGAAGGATCCTCGCGGCCGCCGCGCTCGGCGAGCGACGCGGTCGTGCTCTCATGGAGCGTCGCGGCCGCGCTCGCCGCCCCCGGCGGAGGGGCCGGGCGCGCTGCTGCCGAGCTCGCCCGTGTGGGGCGAGCCGGCGCGCTCCCAGGCGGCGTAGTCGCCGCTCGTGAGCAGCGGATCCTCGGGCAGCGCCTCCGGCTCGGCGGGGTCGAGCGCGGGGTCGAAGGTCGGGTCGAGCAGCCGCGCCAGGTCGAAGCGCAGGAACCGGCCGGCGAGGTGGGGGCCCTCGCTGACCCAGAGGACGCGCGCCGTCGCATCCATGACGACCGCGTGCGTCGCGATGAGCGCGTCGATCGCGCGCCGGTCGCCGAGCGGCAGCGGCGCGCCGCCGGGCCCGCGCCTGTCGCGCAGGACGTCGACCGCCGCCTCGACGGTCGCGCCGTCGGGCAGGGCCGCGAGCCGCTCGTCGAGGCGGCGGCGCCGCGCGTGGGTCGAGGTCTCGGCCTCGACGCGCCGGTTGCGCGGGTCGCCGGCGAGCGGCCCCTCGAAGTGGTTCGTGAGCGGGACCTTGCCGCGGCCGCGGCGCGCGTGGAGCGGCGCGCCGGGCGCCCGCTCGGCGATCGCCGCCTCGCCGGCCGCGTCGACGAGCATCACGAGGTGGGAGACCATGGGCGCGCGCGCCTCGAGGATCGCGAGCGCCTCGTCGACGCCCCGCGCGCGGCCGAGCACGTCGCGCATCGTGTGCACGACCGGCTCGCCCGCCGCGCGCGGCTCGCCGGCGCGCCCGCCGTGGACGACGAGCGCGAGGCCGGCGGCGTTCATCCCGGTCACCGCGCCGACGAGGCCGGGCCAGGACACCGACGCGTACGGGATCTTCCCCTGCTCGTGCACGAGGAACACCGCCTTGCCCTCGTCGAAGACGGGCCCGGCCTCGAAGTCGAAGTTGCGGGCCAGCACCGCGTTCCCGCCCGCCGACGCGGCCCCGGTGAGGGCGAAGCTCGTGCAGCCGATGAGCGGGGAGTGCTCGAACGAGAGCGCGATGTCGTAGAGCGACTGGAGGAAGATGAAGCGGTGGTACGTGGGGAGGACCCCGTCGAACGGGTCGGGCGAGAAGGCGCGGGCCTGCGCGGCGATCTCGCGCCGCGCGCCGTCGCTCATGCCCTCGTCGACGCCGCGGAACTGGAGGCGCGAGAGGTCCATGAGGAGCCACCGGAGCGGGGCGACGGGCACGTGACGGCGGAGCTGCTCGTGGAGGGTGCCTTCGTTCTGGACCATCTCCGGGTAGAAGAGCCGGCCGTGCTGGTGGCCGATCTCCTCCGGCGATCCGGCGAGGCGCGCCTCGAGGATCCGGCCGCGGCGGCGCGCGTAGGCGGGGCCGAGCACGCGCAGCCCCGCCGGCCCCGCCGCGGGCTCACCGGCGACGGCGCGGATCGGCGGCGGCTCGATCCGCGTCGCGGCGCCGATGCCGAGGTGCGCGAGGACCGGCGCGGCGAGCAGCGCCGCGGCCGCGACGAGCTTGCGCCGGTGGCGGGCGAGGCGCGAGGGCCGCCGGAGCGCGCCCGCGGGGGGGCCGGACGCGGGGGGGCCGGACGCGGCGCTGCCGGACGCGGCGCTGCCCGACGCCGCGTCCGCGCTGGATCCGGCCCGGGCCGTCACGCGTTCCAGAGCGCGCGTCCCGGATCAGGGGGGCGCCGCTGTCGGCTGCGACGGGTGGGGGTCGATCTCGGCGGCGCGCGCGCTCGCCACGGCGGCGCGGCGCGCGTCGGGGGACGGCGCCGGCGCGGCGGGCACGTGGCGGAGCCCGCGCGTGAGCGCGAGCGTCGCCAGCACCCGGCCCACGATCCGCGCCGGATCGCGCACGCTGTCGAAGTGCGTGAGCCGCTCTTCCTCGGTCGGATAGATGACCCGGGTCGGCACCTCGACGATGCGGAGCTTGGCGGCCACCGCGCGCAGGAGGATCTCCGCCTCGAAGGCGTAGCCGTCGTCGCGCGCGCCGAGCGAGAGCGTCGTCCGGAGCGGGTAGCGGCGCAGGCCGCACTGCGTGTCGGCGAAGGGCCGGCCCGCGAAGAGCGACAGGAAGAAGTTCGAGATCCGGTTCGAGATCTGGTTCGCGCGCGGCGCGCCCGCCGACACGAGATCCCGGATGCCGAGCACGAGCGCCTCGGGGTCGACGTCGGCCTCGATGAGGCGCCGCGCCTCCTCCGGCGGGTGCTGGCCGTCCGCGTCGATCGTGACCGCCACGTCGAAGCCCGCGGCGAGGGCGAGCTCCATCCCGGTGCGCAGGGCCGCGCCCTTGCCCAGGTTCTCCGGGTGGATCAGCACCGTGGCGCCCGCCGCGCGCGCGCGCTCGGCCGTCCGGTCGCTCGACCCGTCGTCCACAACGAAGACGGCGCCGCCCAGGCCGTTGACCCGGAGCGCCCCTCGTGTGACGTCCTCCACGTTGCGCTCGGCCTGGTAGGCAGGAATGATGGCGCAGATCCGCATGAAGCAGAGCGCGATTAGCATGGTGTGCCCTGGATGAACAGCGGCAGGCACGATCTGTCCGGTGCGTCCACGCCGCCTGCGGAGCGATCTGCGGAGCGACGTCCGGCCGGGCTCGACAGGGGCGGGTACGCGGCGCATGGCGGGCGATCGCGGCCCTACGTGGTCGGGTAGCGCTCGCGCGACAAGGAGCCTCCACGTGCGTGTCCCTTCGACGCCGGCCGGCGCCCTTCGCCCGGAACCCCGACCGAGCCTGCTCCGCCGGCGCCCCCATTTCCGTCGTGTCTGGCTGAGCGAGATCGTCTCGTTGCTCGGCGACTGGATGGGCTTCGTCGCCGTGAGCCTGCTCGCGCTGGGCGGCGAGGGGGGCGGGGTCGTGGCGCTCGCGCTGGTCATCGTCGGGCATCACCTCCCGAACGCGCTGTTCGCGCCGGTGGCGGGGGTGCTCGCGGACAGGCTCGATCGGCGGAGGCTGCTCATCGCGACGAGCGTGGTGCAGGGCGCGCTCACGGTCGCGATGCTCGGCGCCGCGGTCCTGGGCAGCGTGGCGGCGGTGCAGGTGCTCGTCTTCGCCCGCGGGTCGGTGGGGGCGCTGCGCCTGCCGGCGCAGAGCGCGGTGCTGCGCCATGTCGTCGAGGCGGACGAGCTCCTCGAGGCGAACGCGATCGTGTCGGCGACGTGGAGCGTCATGTTCGCGGTCGGGATGGCGGTCGGCGGCCTGATCGCGGCGCTCGGTCCTGCGATGGCGCTCGCCCTGGACGCGGCGTCGTTCGGCCTGTCGGCGCTGTTCCTCTGGGGGCTCCCGTCGATGGTGGCCGAGGGGCGTCCGGCGGAGGGCGGCCTGCTCGGGGCGCTCGCGTCGGTGCGGCGGGACATCGCGCTCGCCTGGACGCACGCGTGGGAGCGGCCGCCGCTGCTCGACGCGGTGCTCGCGAAGACGCCGGTCCACCTGGCGAACGGCGGGGCGCTGCTGCTGCTCAACGTGCTCGCGACGCAGCTCGCCTTCGCGGGCACGGGCGCGCTGACGCTGGGGGTGCTCCAGTGCGTGCGCGGCGCGGGGACGGGGATCGGCCCGCTGGTCGGCGTCGCGCTGGTCCGCCGCGGCCTGCGGGGCGAGCTCGCGGCGACCGGGGCGGCCTGGGTGACGTTCGCGGCGATCGCGGCGTTCGCGGTGACCCGGCACGCGGCGGCGCTGATCGCTGTCGCGCTCGTGTGGGGGCTCGGCAGCGGCGCGAACTGGGTGCTGTCGAGCGCGGAGATCCAGCGGCTGTCGCCGGACCGCTTCGTCGGGCGGCTCTCGGCCATCGACAACCTGGTCCTCACGGTCGGCCTGTGCGCCACGTCGCTCGGCGGGGCGGTGCTCGTCGAGCGGGTCGGGGTCCCGGGGGCGGCCGCGTGGCTGGGGCTCGGCGCCGGCGTGCTCGCCTGGTTCGGGTCGCGGTGGATGCAGCGCCGGCGGGCCGCGGCGCTGCGCCGGGAGGCCGCTGCCGTGCCGGAGGCGGCTTCCTTGCCGCCGGAGACCGGGCGCGGGTAGCCTCCGGTTCCGATGATCCCGGACGTATGGGCGCCCCTGCGCGGCCTCGCCGTGCGCCGCTGCGACGACGAGGGCCTCATCAATGGAACGTGGGTGGCCGGCGGGGCTGGCGGGGCTGGTGAGGTCGGCGGGGCCGGTGAGGTCGGCGGGGCCGGTGAGCCGCCGCGGTTCGTGGTGCAGCGGGTGAGCCCGATCTTCGCGCCGGAGGTCCACGACGACATCGAGGCGGTGACCGCCCACCTGGCGAGCCGCGGGCTCGCGACGCCGCGGCTGCTGCGCGCGGGCGACGGCGCCCTCTGGGCGCGGGATGGCGCGGGCGCGGTGTGGCGGGTGATGGACTTCATCCCCGGCCGCACGCACCACCGGGTCGGCTCCCCCGCGCTCGCGCGCGCGGCGGGGGCGCTTGTCGGGCGGTTCCACCGGGCGGTGGACGACCTCGAGCATGCGTACCGCCATGTCCGCGCCGGCGCGCACGACACGGCGCTGCACATGGAGCGGCTGGACGGCGCGGCCACCGGGGGGGAGGGGAGGCGGCTGGCGGATGCGATCCTCGACGCGTGGCGCACGTGGCAGGGGCGGCTCGACCTGCCGCTGCGGCACTGCCACGGCGACCTCAAGATCTCGAACCTGCGCTTCTCCGCCGCGGGGGAGGGGATCTGCCTGCTCGATCTCGACACGCTGGCGCTGCAGTCGATAGACGTGGAGCTCGGCGACGCGTGGCGCTCGTGGTGCAACCCGGTCGGGGAGGACGCGACCGAGGCGCGCTTCGATCGGGAGGTCTTCGCCGCCGCGGTGGCGGGCTACCGCGAGGTGCGGCCGTTCGGCGCGGAGGAGCGGGAGGCGCTCGCGGACGCCGTGGAGCGGATCGCGCTGGAGCTCGCGGCGCGGTTCTGCCGGGACGCCTTCGAGGACCGGTATTTCGGCTGGGATCCGGCGCGGTTCCCGACGCGGGTCGCGCACAACCTGCAGCGGGCGGCGGGGCAGCTGTCGCTTGCGCGCTCGGCGCGGCGGCAGCGCGGGGAGATCGCGCGGCTGCTCGCGGGGGGCTGAGCGGATCGGCGCGGGGGCCGTCGCTGGGCTGGGCGGCATGTCGGGACATGGTCGGGTGCCTGGCCGAGCAGGCGGCGGGCATGTCGGGACATGGGCGGGTGTCTTGTTGAGCAGGCGGCGGGCATGTCGGGACATGGGCGGGTGCCTGGCCGAGCAGGCGGCGGGCATGTCGGGACATGGGCGGGGGCCTCGCCGGGCAGGCGGCGGGCATGTCGGGACATGGGCGGGTGCCTGGCCGGGCAGGCGGCGGGCATGTCGGGACATGGGCGGGGGCCTTGTTGAGCAGGCGGCGGGCGCGTCGGAGATGCGGTACCGGCTACAGGCCGGGGTCGGTGAGCACCACCGGCTCGGCCGGTTCCGGCGCCGTGGGCACAGCCGGCGGGCCGGGGGGCGCGGGGGCGCCCTGCTCCGGCGCCGCGCGCCCGCGCGCGGCCCGCTCGCGATCGGCGTTCAGCTTGTCGATGTAGGCGAACAGCCGCGCCTCGTGATCCGACGGAAGCGCGCTGCCCTCTTCCTGGATCTCGTCCCGGAGCGCATCCCGGAAGCGCCCGAGCAGCCCGACCGCGGCGCCCCGGAGCGGGCCGGTGGCCGCGGCGTTCTCGCCGGTGGCGAGGAGCGTGGCGCGCCTGCGCAGGAGCTTGTCGATGTCGTCGCCGGCGGCGACGAACGCCTTCACCCAGTCATGCAGGCTGCCCCCGCCCGGGGTGGCGGTGGACTTCAGCTCTGCCTTGAGCCGCGCCAGCTCGGGCCGGTTGTCGAGCGCCGCCGACGCTTCGTCGGCGTAGGGGGCGCGGAGCACCTCGAGCTTCGGGACGAACGTCTGCTGCGCGGTCGCCGCCGCGTCCTTGAGCGCCGACGGCAAGGCGGGGTGCGCCTCGATGGCCTTGCAGAGGAAGAAGATGGCCGCCCCGAGCCCGTCGTGCCGGACGTCGGCCTCGGAGAGCTCCCTGGCGAGCGGCGCCTGCGTGCCCGCGGCGTCGGGGATGGCGTCTATCTCCTTCTGCTTTGCTCTGAGTCGCCGCTCGTACAGCTTGCCTGTCGCCGACAGGCGCAGCTCGTCGGCCCTCTCATCCAAGAGATCGCGCAAGGCGAGCTTCAGGTCTCCTATCGTGAGATTACGCAAGGTTACCTCCGTCATGACGTGGTTCGCCCGCCCCCGCGATGCACCGGCGGGCCAGAGAGGCGAGCTCAGGGTGTTGCCGGAGCGTGGAACGCTAGCCGAGCTTCCGGCGGCTGAGTAGGCCGAATTCGATGGCCCGAGGGAGGGACCATGGACGGAAGCGCCGGAATCGTGCTCCGGATCGAGGGACTGCGGCCATTTCATGGGTCTTTTCACGAGGAGGCCCCCGGCCGTCTTTGTTTGGCAGCCGGGCGAGTATGGCGACCTGGCGCTCGAAGGGCCGGGGGACTTCCGGGTCATCGAGAGCATGAGCGCGCGCTTCGGGTTCGGCTTCGGGTCGGCGGCGTCGGCGGTGGCGGAGAAGCTCGAGGCGAGCGGCACGACGGCGGCGGTGCTCAGCGTGCTGCCGTCGCTCGGCAAGAGCCCGGCAGCAAATGGGTGCTGTCGCGGGTCGAGGTGGACGACGGCCTGTGCACGCCGGCGTATGTTCACACGTTCGCCAAGCACATCTATGCGGGGCAGACGCGGATCGCGAGCAAGATGGATCCGGACTGGTTCGGGGACCCGCCGACGCTCTACTACCACCCAGACCACCTGGGGAGCACGAGCTTCGCGTCGAACAACGAGCAGACGCTGACGCAGCGGGACGAGTACTTCCCGACCGGGGAGCTGTGGATCGACGCGTCGGACTCGCGGTACGAGCTGCGGCGGGCGGCGGCGCCGCCTCGGACGGTGCGTATGGGCGGCGTGGCCCCGCAACCGGCTTCTCCGTCACGGCGGCCTGCTGGCCAGCAGCAGGCCGCGCCGCCGCCACCACTACTCGAAGGATGGGGTCCTCATGGGCCCAGCGAATCCATGGCAGAGAGCAACGATGGTCAGCCTCATGCGAAGGCCCGCGCCAGAACCTGTTCCCAAAAGCCGGTTCTGGGCCTTCCACCGAAAGGAGCCACTGCCGAAGAGCCCGGCCCCTACGCCGCCTTCAGCGCCGCCGTGCAGTGCCCGCAGCGCACCGCCTTGAGGGGGATGCTCATCGCGCACTCGGGGCAATCCTTCGTCGTCACCGTCTCCTCTTGCTTCCTGTGGAGCTTCCCCATGAGATGGATCAGCAGGAACACGCAGAGGGCGACGATGATGAAGCTCACCAGGTTGTTGATGACCTGGCCATACTGGAGGAGGACCGCGCCGGCCTTCACCATCTCCTCGGCGCTCGCGTACGTACCGGGCGCGCCCGGCGCCTTCAGGACGATGTAGTGCTGGCTGAAGTCGATGCCGCCCGTCAGCAGGCCTATCGGCGGCATGATCAGGTTATCGACGAGCGACTTGATGATGTTGCCGAACGCGGCGCCGATCACGACGCCGACCGCCATGTCGATGACATTGCCACGAATCGCAAACTTCTTGAAATCCTCCCAGAACATCGCTCTCTCCCATCGCCGAGGGCCCGTGCTCGGGCGGCCACCCTGGCTCGCTCATTGCCTTATTGGAACCTTGGCGCTTCAAACATCCGCCCTGCCCACGCTGTCTACGCGGGCGAGGCCGTCAACACAAGCGGTGCCACCGGGCTCGTCCGTGAACTCACCTCGGCTCGCCCGTCGCCGCCGCCCGCTGCCGCCCCTCGAGCCGGCCTCTGCCCCCTCTGGAACCTCGGCCGCGCCCCACCCCCTGCAAAACCGCCACACCCGCGACCGCATGCGCCGCCGCGCGCCGATTTCTCACACGACGGTTCCCCGATCCCGGGCGGCCTCTCTAGGATGCGCGCCGGAGGAACCACCGAGCATGGATCCCGATGCCGAGATCGCCCTGCGCTACCGCGCAAAAGCCGAGCTGCGGAAGCGCGCCCGGGCCGTCCGCAGCTCCATCCCCCGCGACGCCCTCCTCGAGCGGTCGCGCCGCATCCAGCGCGCCCTCGCGGAGCTGCCGGCCGTCGCCGCGGCCCGGCGCGTCGCGCTCTTCTACCCGATCGAGGACCGCAACGAGGTCGACCTCCGCGAGCTCGACCCGCTCCTGCGCGCCCGCGGCGTCCAGGTGGCGTACCCCGCCATCGATCCCGAGTCGCGCGTCATGACCTTCCGCTTCGTCGCCGATCCCGAGGCCATGCAGGAGCGCGGCCTCGGCTTCCGCGAGCCCGACCCCGCCGACGAGGAGGCCGCGGCGCTCGACGTCATCGTCGTCCCCGCCCTCCAGATCGACCCGCGCGGGCACCGGATCGGCTACGGCGCCGGCTACTACGACAGCACGCTCCCGCGCTTCTGCCCCCCGGCGCACGCCGTCGGCGTCGCGTTCGACTTCCAGCTCGTCGCCGAGGTGCCCGCGACCGAGGGCGACGTCGCGCTCGGGACCGTCGTGACCGACGCCCGCGTGCTCGCCGCCGAACCCGCCTAGGATGCCGCTGGAACAGGTGGAAGCGGCGAGCGGAAGCGGCAGGGCCGTCCTCCTCGCCGCCATCGCGTCCGGCACGATGATCGCCCAGCAGGTCGCCGGTCGGGCCACCCGCGACGCCCTCTTCCTCGCCACCTTCGGCGCCGCCGACGTTCCCAAGGTCATGGCCGCCGGCGCGGTGCTCTCGTTCGCCGCCGTCCTCCTGCTCTCGCGCGCCCTCCTCCAGCTCTCCCCGGCGCGCGTCGTCCCCGCCACCTGCGCCGCGAGCTCGGTCCTCCTCGTCCTGGAGTGGGCCCTCGCCCTGCGCGCGCCCGGCGCGGCCGCCCTCGTCTTCTACCTGCACATCGCCGTCTTCGGCGCGACCCTCATCTCCGCCTTCTGGTCGCTCGTCAACGAGCGCTTCGACCCCCACACGGCGCGCCACTCCATGGGGCGCATCGCGGGCGGCGGGACGCTCGGCGGCGTGATCGGCGGCCTGTTCGCCTGGCGCACCAGCCACCTCATGGACGCCCCGACCATGCTCCTCGCCCTCGCCGGAGTGAGCGCGCTCTCCGCCTGGGCGACCCACCTCCTCGGCGCGAGCCTCCCGGGCGGGGGCGCGGCCAGCGCCGCGGGCGAGGGGCCGCGCGCCGGCGCCTCGGGGCTCCGCGCGCTGCGCGAGAGCAGCCACCTGCGCGACCTCGCCCTGCTCGTCGCGCTCGGCGCCGTGAGCGGCGCGCTGTTCGACGTGGCCCTCAGCGCCGAGGCCGCCGCCGCGATGCGCGACCGCAACGAGCTGCTCTCGTTCTTCGCGCTCTTCCACCTCTCGGTGAGCGTGCTCTCGTTCCTGGCGCAGTCGCTCGCCGCCACCTTCTCGCTCGACCGGCTCGGGCTCGCCGCCACCATCGGCATCCTCCCGGCCGCCGTCCTCACGAGCTCCCTCTCCGTGGTCGTCGCGCCGCGGCTCTGGTCGGCCGCCATCGTCCGCGCCACCGAGGCGGTGCTCCGGAACTCGCTGTTCCGGTCGGGCTACGAGCTGCTCTACACGCCCCTGCCGCCGGACCAGAAGCGGTCGATCAAGACGCTCATCGACGTCGGCTTCGACCGCATCGGCACCGCGGCGGGCAGCGGCGTCGCGATGGTCCTGCTCATTGTCGCGCCGGGGGGTGGGTCGCCGCCGCTCCTCATCGGCCTCGGCACGGCGGTCGTGGGCGTCACGCTGCTCTTCACGCCGCGGCTGCACCGGGGCTACGTGGCCGCGCTCGAGAGCAGCCTGCGCTCGGGCGCCGTCTCGCTCGACCCGGCCAGCGTCGTCGACGCGACCACCCGCCGCACCCTGAGCGGCACCGTCGACGCGCTCAGCCGCGACAGGGTGCTCGCCGAGCTCGCCGCGCTCCGGAAGGGGGCGGCGGCGCGGTCCGACGGCGAGCGCGCCCCCGGGGACGGCGAGCACACGTCGTACGCCGGTCCGCCGCTCTCCAGCCGCGCACCGCTCTCCGGCCGCGCGCCGCTCTCCGGCCGCGCGCCCGGGGACGGCCACGGGCCTCCGGCGGGCGAGCGCAAGGTCGCCGAAGGGCCGCTCTCGGCGCGCGCCGCGTCGGCCGCGATCGCGTCCGACCCGGTGCTCGCGGTGATCGCCGACCTCCGCTCGGGCGACCCCGAGCGCGTCCGCCGGGGGCTCGTCCGGGAGCCGGACCCCGCGCTCGTCGCGCACCTCCTCCCGCTCCTCGAGCGCGAGGGGCTCATCTCGGAGGCGATCCGCGCGCTCCGCGCCGTCGCCCCCCGCGCGACCGGCCAGCTCCTCGACGCGCTGCTCGATCCGGCCGGGAGCGTCGCCGTCCGGCGCCGCGTCCCGCGGGTGCTCCAGGCCTGCCCCACCCAGCGCGCCGCCGACGGGCTGATGCTCGGCCTCGCCGACGAGCGCTTCGAGGTGCGCTACCAGTGCGGCGTGGCGCTCGCGCGCCTGCTCCAGCATCGCGCGCCGATCCACCTGCCCCGCGAGGACGTGATCGCGGCGGCGACGCGGGAGATCGAGATCGACCGCCGGGTGTGGGACGCCCAGCCCGCGAACGCGTCCGCGCCGGCCGAGGCGCCCCTTGGAGAGCGCCTGCTCGTCGAGCGGACGAGCCGCAGCCTGGAGCATGTCTTCCGGGTGCTCTCGCTCTGCCTGGAGCGCGAGCCCCTGGAGATCGCCTACCGGGCGCTCCACGCCGACGACGCGCACCTCCGCGGGACCGCGCTCGAGTACCTGGAGAACGTGCTGCCGCCTCCCATCCGCGAGCGCCTCTGGCCGTACCTGGGCGCCCGCCCGGCCGCCCCTGCCGAGCCGCCCGCCGCCGGGCCCCGCGTGCAGCGCCTGCCCGAGCAGGCCCTCGACGAGCTTCGCCGCTCTGCCGCCTGCATCCCGCGGACGTCGATCTCCGCCGCACGCCGGCGCAGGGAGCCGCGCACGTAGCGCGGGACGCCCCCGCTCCGGGGCGGCTGCCCGGGCGCCGCGCGGGGGCCGCCATCGAGCGCCGGGCGGCGTGAACGGCCCGCGGATCCGGCGAGCGACAAAAAGAAAAAGCGTCGCCGGGGCCCGGGGGGGGGAGGGGCCGCACCAGCAACGCTGCCCTCTGGATTAGCAGCTCGCGTGCCACCGCGAGAAGATCAAAATTCCCCGCAAGTTCGCATAGATGTCCCGGGCGAATCCCCCGGGGGTTGCACTCCTGCGATTTCACCCTTGCAGGCGCGCATTGCGTCGGGGGCGGCCATCTCTAATGGAGTGGCTCGCGGCGCCGGGCTCTGTCGTCGAGGTGCTCGGCGATCGTGAGCCGGTCGGCGTCGCTCATGACCACGAAGCGGACGGCGAGCAGGTTGTCGCGGTCCCAGACCGGGCGGGCGCGCAGCCGGATGGGGCGCCCGGCCCCGATATCGAGCTCGAACGGGGTGAGCGCCGGCAGCGCCCGGCCCGCGAGCGCGGGCGCGCGCTCGACGATCATGCCCGTGGGGGAGAGATCGATCGCGCGGCACCGGTGCCTGTGGCCGTCGACGAGCGCCGAGACGGGGAAGTCGACCTGCGCACGCGCGCCCTGCCTACGATCCATGGGGTTCCTCCTTGGGGTCCTCGTGGGGGCGCCAAGCCTAGGCCGCGCGGCACGCCCGGGCCAAACATCGGGCGGGCGGGCCCCGCTGGCGGCTCGCAGCGCGGGTGCGCGATCCCGGCGCGGGTGCGATATGCTGGCGCGGCGAAAGGAAGGCCGGCGATGCCCACGTGCCGCGAGTGCAACAGCGAGGTCGACGAGCTCAAGACGATCAAGGTCGGAACCAAGAAGAAGAAGGTCTGTGAGGACTGCGCCGATCGCGCCGCCCAGGAGGGCGCGATCGCCGAGGAGAGCGAGGCGGTGGTGCAGCAGATGATGGGCTTCAAGGGCAGGCGCTGAGCGCGCCGCCGGGCGCCGCTCGGTGCGCCGGATCCCGTGGATCCCGGAGGAAGCCGGGAATCCACGAAAGAAGACGAAGCCTCCTTCCGAGTCGATTCGTCCTTCCCAGTATTCCTTCCTGAGCGGCTCCTCGTTCCTCGGGGTCGGGGCGCCGCCGCAACAAGCTGCCGAATCGGACATGAGAGCGGCTCAGTCGCGCGCGCGGCGACGAGCGCGTGGGCGAGCGCTCGTCGCCGCGGAAGAGCGCCCGGCGCCCGTGTTACCGCGGCGCGCGCTCGACGTTCCGCGGCAGCGGCTCGAAGCGTGAATGGTGCTGCTCCCCGCGCACACGCGGCGAGATCGCCGAGGCCGACAGCGCGAGTTCCTGCTCCTGAACGCAGCGTCTTTCCGGGAAGAAACTCGCCTCGACGGGGCGTGGACGCCGCCTCCGAGCTCGAGAGCGCGGGGGGCAACGTAGGTGAAGGTCAGTGAATGGCGTGGAGAACCCGGTTGTATTGGGCGTTGACCTACATTTCAGCGGGATTTCGCCCTTGATGGAGCGGGCGAGCGACCACTTCGCTACACATTCCTCACATCAGCGGACGAACTGCGCATTGCAGTTTTGCATCGAATTTTGCAACCTTGATGTGAAAAACAGCTCGGGTGTGCGACCTAATTGATCGCTGGTTTGGGTTTCGAAAGCATTTCGTCTTGACCCTTCGCGGCAATCCGGGAATAAGTGATCTCACGAGAGCGCCGGTATCCGCCCCTCTGGTGCTGAATGGTCTGCACCGATGGTTCGCGGCGCGAAGGCCGACAGTGGGAGGCTAGCTTACTGCCCCCTGTGGCCTTCGCCCGTTACGGTCCTGTTCACCACAGGGGTTCGACGACGCCGGGGGAGAAAAAGCCATGCATTCGATTTCTCAGGGCTTTGGGTCGCGGTCGTTCGCTGCCGGTAAGTTCATCGCCTCGCTTGTGGCGATGTCGATCGTCGGCTCCGGCTGCGCGCCGCTCGACGAGGACGTGACCGCGGAGGAGCTGGACGCGGAGGAGCAGGCCGCCGGCACGACGTATCAAGTCGGCCCGACGCGGACTTACAAGACCATCGGCGACGTCGCGGGCCGGCTGAAGCCGGGCGACGTGGTGGAGGTCGACGGCAACGCGACGTACTCGGGCAACATCAGGATCACGAAGTGGGGCACGCCCACCGCGAAGATCACCATCCGCGGCAAGCGCGTCTCCGGGAAGCGCCCCGTCCTCAAGGGCGGCACCAACACCATCGAGCTCAATGCGAACCACGTCGTGATCGAGGGGTTCGATGTGACCGGTGGCACGTCGAGGTGCATTTTTCACCATGGTCACGATGTCACCATTCGTGACACCGTGGTCCACGATTGCCCCGCGCACGGCATCCTCGGCGCCGACGGCGACTCGGGCTCGCTGACCCTGGAGTACGTGGAGGTCTACAAGTGCGGGCAGGGGACGCAGAAGCACCCGATCTACATGGCCACGGACGAGACCGCTTATCCGGGCGCCGTGTTCCGGATGCAGCACAGCTATGTCCATGATGCAAACGGCGGCAATGCGGTGAAGTCCCGCGCGGAGCGGAACGAGATCTACTATAACTGGATCGAGGGCGGGCTCTACAAGGACCTCGAGCTCATCGGCCCTGACGGGCAGGATCCGGGGCTCGCGCGGGAGGACTCCGACGTTGTCGGCAACGTCTTCCGCAAGACGCACACGCAGTACGTGGTGCGCGTCGGCGGCGACGGCACGGGCGACACGAACGGGCGGTACCGGTTCGTGAACAACACGTTCCTGCTGATGGCGGGGTCGAGCGCGGCGATCCACCTGTTCGATGGCATCGAGAGCATCGAGCTGCACAACAACGTCTTTCACCGCGTCGGGGGCGGGAGCGTCCAGGTCTTCCGCGACGACGCGAGATGGAAGACCGGCAGCCCGCTCATCAAGGGCGTCAACAACGCCGTGCCCACGGGCACGACCGTGCCTTCCGGCTTCACGGGGACGCGGATCGTGAGCGATCCGGGCTTCACGAGCATCGCCAACCGCGACGTGTCGCTGCTGGCGTCGAGCCCGCTCCGCAACGCCGGCGTGAGCCAGACGTCGGGGATCTCGGGGCGCGCGTTCCCGTCGCCGCTGGCGCTGCCGCTCTTCCACCCGCCGAAGGGGGCGATCGCGGCCGTCGGCGGCGCGCTGCGGCGGACCTCGGTGGGCGCGATCGACATCGGCGCCTTCGAGTACGGCTCGGGGACGACGCAGACGCCGACCCAGCCGGCGCCGACGGAGCCGACGCAGCCGACGACACCGGCGCCGTCGTGCCCGAGCGTGGACGCCGGCGAGTGGGTGAATACGCCGCTGACGACGCAGTGGGGCACCTTCACGGCGACCTGGGACGTGACGCCGAGCGCGTCGAAGATCGACGGCGTGGTCGGGCTGTCGAGCGGCGCGGCGGATGCGTGGACCGAGCTCGCGGCGAGCGTGATCTTCGACGAGCAGGGCAACGTCCGGGTGCGGAACGGCTCGCGCTACCAGGCGACGACGGTGTTCCCGTACTCGGCCGGGACGACGTACACGGTCCGGATGGTGGTCGAGACGTCGTCGCGGCGGTACTCGGTGTTCATCCGGCCGCGGAACGGCACCGAGGTGCAGCTCGCGAACGGGTACGCGTTCAGGACCGAGCAGGCGCAGATCCGGTCGCTCAACAACTGGGCGATGACCCAGACCGTGGCGGCGGCGTCGCTGTCGGCTTGCAACTTCTCGATGAAGTGATTGCTCGGAGGGGGGCGCCGCGCAGCGGGCTCAGGCGAGGCCGCTGCGCTGGAGCAGGGCGTCGAGGGTGGGCTCGCGGCCGCGGAAGCTCCTGTAGAGATCCATCGGGTCCTGCGTGTCGCCGAGCGCGAGGATCTGGCTCCGGAACGCGTCGCCCACCTTCCGGCTGAACAGGCCCTCCTCCTGGAAGCGGGAGAAGGCGTCGGCGTCCAGCACCTCGGCCCACTTGTAGGAGTAGTAGCCGGCGGCGTAGCCCACCGGGCTCGAGAAGAGGTGCGAGAAGCCGGCGATCATGGCGTAGCCCTCGGGCAGCGGGACGGGCGAGTAGCGCGCGAGGACCTCGCGCGCGAACTCGACGACATCGCCGCGCTCGGGGGCCCAGTCCATGTGCAGCGCGAGGTCGATCTCGGCGAAGCCGAGCTGCCGCATCGTCGTGGCGCCGGCGCGGAACGTGCGGGCGGCGCGCATCCGCTGGAGCAGGTCGTCCGGGACCGGCGCGCCCGTCTCGTGGTGGCGCGCGAAGAGATCGAGCGCCTCGCGCTCCCAGCACCAGTTCTCCATGATCTGCGAGGGGAGCTCGACGAAGTCCCAGGCGACGTTGGTGCCGGCGAGGCTCCGGATCGGCACCCGGCTCGAGGCGTGGTGCATCATGTGCCCGAACTCGTGGAACAGCGTCTCGACCTCGCGGTGGTTGAGCAGCGCGGGGCGGCCGCCGACCGGCGGGGTGAAGCTGCCCGCCAGGATCTCGAGGTGCCGCGCGTCCTCGCCGGCCGCGCCCCCGCCCTCGCTCGGCGCGCCCGTGACGAGCCCGTGCATCCAGGCGCCGTCGCGCTTCTGCTCGCGCGGCGCGAAGTCGAGGTAGAAGGCGGCGCTCTGGGCGCCGTCCGCCTCGAGGAGCCTGTAGGCGCGGACGCTCGGGTGCCACGTGGGGGCGTCCTGCCAGGGCGTGATGCGCACGCCGTAGAGGCGGTGGGCGACCTCGAACAGGCCGGAGACGACGCGATCCAGCGGGAAATAGGGGCGGAGCGCCTCGTCGTCGAAGTCGTAGCGGGCGCGGCGCAGCTTCTCGGCGTAGTAGGCGACGTCCCACGGCGAGAGCGGCGGCGCGAAAGGGCCCTCGATCTCGCGGCGGAAGGCGGCGAGCTCCTCCTTCTCGCGGGCGAAGACCGGCTCGGTGCGCTCCCGCAGCGTCGCGACGAAGCGGCGCGCCTCGGCGCCCGTCTTGGCCATGCGATCCTCGAGCACGAGATCGGCGAAGGTCGCGTAGCCGAGCAGCGCCGCCTTCTCGCGGCGGAGCTCGAGGATGCGGCGGAGGAGCGGGCGGTTGTCGTGGTCGCCCTCGGTCGCCCGCGTGTTGAAGGCGCGGTAGAAGCGCTCGCGGATCGAGGCGTCGTCGAGGTGCGTGAGGACCGGGATGTAGCTCGGCGCCTGGAGCGTGAAGCGGTAGCCCTTGACGCCCTTGTCCTGCGCGCTCTGGCGGGCGGCCTCGACCGCGCTCGGCGGCAGGCCGGCGAGGCGGGCAGGGTCCTCGACAACGAACTCGAAGGCGTTCGTCGCGTCGAGCACGTTCTGCGAGAAGCGCAGGGTGAGCGTCGCGAGCTCGACGTCGATCTCGGACAGGCGCTTCTTGCCCGGAGGGTCGAGCTCGGCGCCGCTCCGGCGGAAATCGTCGAGGGTCTTCTTGAAGAAGCGGCGCCGCGGGCCGGTCAGCGCCGCGGCCTCGGGCGTGGCCGCGAACGCCTTGAGCGCGCCGTAGACGCCCTCGTTCAAGGCAATGCCGCTCAGGAACTCGCTGACCTCCGGCTGGACGGCGTTGTAGGCGGCGCGCAGCTCGGGCGTGGTCGACGTCGATTCGAGGTGCGAGACGACGTTCATGGCGCGGTCGAGCCGATCGGTGACGGCCTCGAGCGCGGCGAGGGTGCTGTCGTAGGTGCGGGGGCCGGGCGTCGCGATGAGGGCCTCCAGCCGGGCGCGGGCGTCGTCGAGCAGCGCGCGCACCGCGGGCTCGACGTGCTCGCTCCGGATGCGATCGAACGGGATCTCGAAGCCGAGAGAGAGCAGGGGATTGTCGGTCGCTTCGGTCATGATCGTTCCTGGTTGGGCGTGAGGGGCCGACGGACGGGGCGCGGCGCCGGCTACCCTCGGCCGGGCCGCGCAGCCCTTCCTTGGTAAAGGCGTCCCGGGGGGTTGGCTAGTGCCGGGCGCGCGAAGCCGCCGGAGCGCGGCGCAGGGGTCCGGGCATCGTGGCCGGAATCCAGCGGGCGGCGCTAGGCGCCGAGCCACCGCGCGACGATCGTGGCGAGCACGTCGGACGTCCCCGAATGGATGCTGCCGCCGAGCGCGTCGTCCACGGCGGAGGGGAGGCCGCTCTCCTCGAGGTAGCCGGCGCCGCCGCGGAGCTGGAGATCGTCCAGCGCGAACTGCACGGCCGAGTCCGCCGTGTGCCACTTGGCCAGCGCGGCCTCGGCCTGGCCGCGGTGGCCCTTGTCGAGCTCCCAGGCGGCGCGGTAGACGAGCAGCCGCGAGGTCTCCAGCCGCAGCTTCATCTGCGCGAGGCGGTGCGCGACGGCCTGGTGGCGCGCGATCGCCTGGCCGCCGATCGCGCGCTCCCGGGCAAAGCGGACGGCCTCGCCGAGGGCGCGCTCCATGGCGCCGAGGCGGAAGGCGAGGATCAGCGCGCGCTCGTAGGTCATCGCGATCTGGAAGACGGCGAGGCCGGCGCCGGCGCGGCCGAGGAGCGCGTCGGGGCCGACCTCGCAGCCGGAGAACGAGACGGGCGCGAGCCGCGCGCCGCGGAGGCCCGCGGTCGCCAGCGGGGCGCCCGGGCGGATGCGCGCCGCGTCGGCCCCCGCCGCGCCGGCGCGAGCGCCCTCCGCGTCCGCCCCGCCCGCGCCGGCGCGGGGGACGAGCAGCGCCGTGAGGCCGCGCGCCGGCGCCCCCCCGGCGCGGCCCTCGCCGCCGTCGCGCGCGATCGCGAGGTACACGTCGGCCCGGTCGGCCCAGGTCACGTACCGCTTCTCGCCGGTGAGCCGGTAGCCGGAGGCGGCGCGGTCGGCCGTGGCCTGCACCGACGCGACGTCCGAGCCGGCGCCGGCCTCGGTGGCCGCGACCGTCGCCATGCAGTCGCCGGTCGCCATCCGCGGCAGCCAGGCGCGCTGCTGCGCGGGCGTGCCCACCCGGGCGAGCAGGAGCGCCACGCCGAAGAGGTGCGCCCCCGCGGCGAGCAGGACGCCGCCGTCGCGCAGCGCCGCGCCGAGGCCCTCGTAGGCGAGCGCCGTCGTGACGAGGTCGAGGCCCTCGCCGCCGAGATCGCGGGCGATCGGCAGGCCGAGGGCGCCCCCCCGGGCGAGGACGCGCATGCGGTCGTCCGGGGCCGCGGCGTCGGCCTCGGCGCCGAGGGCGCGCATGCGGTCGTGGACGGCGCGCTGGGCCGGGGTCCATCCGAAGTCCATCGCCGCTGCGATACCAGAGCGGGCGAGGGGCGGCGATGGCGCGACGTGGGGTGCGAGGACGGCGCGCGGCGCCCGCGCTCGGCTCAGTAGGGGGGCTGTTGGTTGAAATTCCCGGGAGGATCGTAGTTGCACACCCAGAGCTGCCAGGACCCGCCGCCGAACGGCGAGCCGTCCGTGCAATCGGCGACCCCGCAGCCGAGCCGCAGGGAGTCGGCCCAGACCACCTGAGTGTAATGGCCGCAGGTGGAGCTGCAGGCGTTGCTCGCAAGGTCGTAGTTGGCCGCCTCGTCGACCCACGCGGCGACGACGTCCTCCGGCGTGGTCGCGGAGCCGCTCGTGGCGTAGAGGTTCTCTCCGTAGCCGGTCTTGCTGTGGCCGAACACGCATCCATCGGCGTAGGCCTGGGCCGCCGCGGCGATCTCGGGCGACCACGTGAGCGGGGGGATCGGCGGGTCGGCGGGCGGGTCGACCGCGGCGCGCGCCCTGTTGTGGACCGCCGTGATCCCGGCCATCCCGGGCGGCTCGCCGGCGGCCTGGCCCACCGTGCCCTCGTCGTCGGACGAGCCGCTGCACGCGGCCGTCAGGGCGAGCACGAGAGAGAGCCGCGAGAGCCGGGGGACCTGTGGGCCGAGCGTCATCACGGGGCCATTGTCCTACGGCTCGACCGAGCTCTGCAACGGCTATTCGATGATGGCTATGTGAAAACACGACGTGCCGTGTCATGCCGCGTCGAGAGCATCCCTGGACGGCCGCATCCGGGTATTTTACCCGCGCCGAGACGCACATCAACAGATCTCGTCATGCATTGCTGGCTCGCTGACGGGCTTCGCGCTAGGGGCACGTCGAGAGCGGCGACGATTCCGCAGGATGGTCCTTGTCATCCGGGTCGGTCTATGAATTATTGTCGCCCTGCTCCGGAGGCGGCTGCCGCCCGAGCGCGAAGGTGAGCGGCTGCCCCCATGGGGGGTTTGCCGCTCTCGCGGCGATCGGGCACCGGACGCGCTCCCGACAAAGAACCAAGGAGTTTCCTGATGGATATCCGTGTGACGTGGCGAATCGCGACATTCCCTCTGGTGCTGGCGGGGCTCTCGCTCGTTCCGCTCATGGGGTGTGACAAGGCCGCGGAGCTGCAGAATGACCTCTGCTGTCGCGATTTCACGCCGGGCGCCGATCTCACCGCGGTGGAGTGGGGGCTCGATGCACGAGCCGAGCTCGATTATGGTGCCTTCATGCAGTCCGTGTCCGACTTCACCGGGGCCGCGGGCGCCATCGTGGCCGACGTCACAAGCGCCTGTCAGGCGATCGCGCTGGATCTCGGCGAGGACGCGGCGACGATCACGGCGACGAAGCCGAGCGAGCGGGCGACGCAGTGGTGTGAGCTCGCCATCGACGCGCTCGGGGACACGACGGCCGATCTGTCGATCTCCTTCCAGCCGCCGAGCTGCACGGTCGACGCGAGCGTGCAGGCGAACTGCGAGGCGAAGTGCAGCGCCAACGTCGAGTGCCAGCTGACGCCGGGGGAGATCGTCGCGCGCTGTGAGCCTGGCGAGCTCTCGGGGCGTTGCGAGGGCTCGTGCGAGGGCTCGTGCGAGGGCTCGGCCAACCTGGCCGTCAACTGCGAGGGCACGTGCGAGGGCACGTGCGAGGGGACGTGCGAGGGCGACTGCGCCGCGACGACCGCCGGCGGCGACTGCCGCGGGGAGTGCAAGGGCACCTGCACGGGCCAGTGCCGCGGCTCGTGCTCGTTCGATGCCGGTGTGGACGTGCAGTGCAACGCCGATTGCTCGGGCAAGTGCGACGTCGATTTCAAGGCGCCGAAGTGCAGGGCCGAGCTCAGCGAGCCGAAGGCCGAGTGCACGGGGACCGCGGAGTGCGACGGCTCCTGCAAGGCGAGCGCGAGCGCGAAGGCGAGCTGCAAGGAGCCCGCGGTCAACATCGAGGGCGGGACCGACGCCGAGGTGGTGATCGCGACGCTCAAGACGAACCTGCCGCGGCTCCTGGTCGCGGCCCAGGCGCGTGGCCAGCTGCTTCTCAACAGCGCCGAGGCGGTGGTCACGATCGCGCCCAACCTCGATGCAACGGGCAGCGTGAAGGCGGGGGCGTGCATCATCCCGGCCACCAACGCGATCACGCAGGCGGTCGAGAACATCGAGGCGAGCCTCACGGCGAGCGCCAACGTGATGGGCAAGCTCGAGATCGCCCCCGGGGGCCCGTGAACGCGCGCCCGGCGGCGGCGCGGGCCGCGGCCGGGCGAGCATGAGCTCCGGAAGCCGGCCGAGGCCGGGCGCCGCGCGCGCTCGCCTCGGCCGTCGCCGTTCGTCCGCCTTCGCGCGCAGGCCCTCGCGTCCTGCGGCTCGCGACGGCGCTCGGCTCCTCCTCGGCACCTGTCACTGCGGCCCAGCTCCCCTGGCGCGGACGCGGAACGCCTCCGGCGTCACGCCGGTCCAGCGCCGGAACGCCCGGTGGAACGCGCTCGGCTCCGAGTAGCCGAGCAGGTAGGCCACCTCGCCGATCGCCATGTCGGTCTCCAGGAGCGCCGCCGCGCGGCCGCGCCGGACCTCGTCGAGCAGGGCGTGGGTCGACGTGCCCTCGTCGCCGAGGCGGCGCTGGAGCGTGCGCGGGCTCATCCGCAGGCGCGCCGCGAGCGCGCCCAGGTCGGCCCCCTCGCGCAGCCGCTCGCCGAGGAGCGCCCGCACGCGGCCGGACAGCGCGGGCGGCGCCGCGCCGGGCAGGCTCGCCGCGAGGACGCGCACCTGGCGCTCCAGGAAGGCGGCGAGCGCCTCGTTCGCGTGCGGCAGCGGCCGGTCCAGCGCCTCGACCGGCATGACCAGCTCGGTCTGCGGCGCCCCGAACAGCACCGGCGCGCCGAGCCGCCGCGCCTTCTCCTCCGGATCGCCGCCGGGCGCATGGCGAAAGCGCACCGCGACCGCCTGGATCGGGTCGCCGCACATGCGCCCGGCGTTCACGAGCACGTCGAACGCGAACATCTCCGCCACCTGGCCGTGGGCCGGCCGATCGGGCCCGAACGGCGCGAAGGTGAGGTGCGCGCAGCGACCGCGGAGCTCCAGGGTGTAGCGCTCGCCCTCGTTCCAGAGCTGCTGGTAGCGGAGCATCCGGTGGAAGGCCTCGCCGAGGGTGGGGCTGCTCATGGCGAGGAAGCCGAGGGCGTCGAAGTGCTCCGGCTGAAAGCGCCCCGCGAAGTCGAGGCCGAGGTGCGGATCGGCGGCGGCCGCCACGGCCGCCTCGACGAGCGCGTAGAACGCCGCGAGCGGCACGCGGGCGTCGGGATCGGCGAGCGCCGCGGCCGGGAGCCCCGCGGCCTCGAGCAGCGCGGCGCGATCCACCCCGCGCTGCGCCGCGTGGTCCGCGAGCTGCGCGGCGGTGCGGGCCCAGATCGTCGGCGCGCGCGCCGGCGCCCGGGCGGCCTGGCGCCGCATGTCAGCCCTTGTGGCGCGCGCGGTCACTGCCCCCTCGCCGAGGGAGCCTCAGGCTTCCGGGCAAGCGGAGGAGCACTATGCGAAGGCACGGCATCGAGGAAGGGCGCGGCGGGTTCGTCGAGGGCGCCTGGTACATCATCGCGGACGCGGCCCGGGTGGGCAAGCGGCCGGTCACCGTCGAGCGGTTCGGGACGCGCCTCGTGCTGTTCCGGGACGAGCGCGGCGCCCTGGTCGCGGCGCGGGCGCGCTGCCCGCACCGCGGCGCGGATCTCGGCCTGGGGCGGGTCGTGGACGGGACGATCGAGTGCCCGTACCACGGCTTCCGGTTCGCCTCGGACGGGCGCTGCGTGGCGATCCCGTGCGAGGGGCGCGGGGCGAGCGCGCGCGGCGCGGCCGATGCGCTCGCGCTGACCCGCTACGAGGTGCGCGAGCAGCGGGGCTTCGTGTGGCTCTTCTGGGGCGAGCGACCGGCGGAGCTGCCGCCGGTGCCCTGGTTCGAGGGCCTGCCGGCCGACGAGCGGCACGCCCACACGGCGTCGATGGACTGGGACGTGCCGTTCGCGCGCGCGATGGAGGGGATGCTCGACGTTCACCACCTGCCGTTCGCGCACCGGCCCTGGGTGCCCGGCGTCGGCGCGCTGCTCGATCCCTACGACGTCCGCGTGGAGGGCGACGTCATCCACGCCGTGGGGGTGCTTCGCCACGACGACGGGGAGCCGTGGGACGGCCGCCGGGGGTTGAAGTTCGAGCTGGAGGTGCGCTTCCCGGGCCTGCTGCGCCTGTCGTTCGGGAAGGTGGTGGAGGGCCTGGTGGGGTGCGCGCCGATCGACGCGGGGCGGACGGCGATCGTGGGGCGGTACTACCTGCCGATCCCGGTGATCGGGCGGCTCCTGGCGAGGCTCGGGATGCTGATGGAGTTCCGGCTGATCCAGCCGGGCGACGAGCGGATGCTCGCGTCGTCGGAGCCGCGCGACGCGGACCTGGACGCGTGCCGCTTCGTGCGTGCGGATGCGGGGATCCTCGCGTGGCACAAGATGCGTCGGGCGCGGCTGAAGGCTCCGCGCGAGGGGGAGCCGCGCCGGCTGCCGGTGGAGCCGGGGTGAGGCGTCGCGGCGCCGGTGGGGGCGACGGGGGCGCGCGCGGCCGGGCGGCGCGTCAGCTGCGGATCGAGGTGAGGGTGTGGACGATGATCCGCAGATCGTCGATGTCGAGCGGCTTGTCGAGCACCGCGTCGGCGCCCAGGCGGTAGGCCTCGGCGTGGGTCTCCGGGTCGCCGAACGCGGTGATGAGGACGACGGGCGTCGCCCAGTCGTCGCGGCGCAGCCCGGCGAGCAGCTCGAGGCCGCTCTTGCCCGGCATCCGGATGTCGCTCACCACGACGTCGACCGGGGCGCCGTTGCCGGAGACCAGCGCGTCGCCCATCAGATCGAGGACGTGGTTGGCGTCGCGCGCCTCCAGGACGTCGTAGCCGTCGCGGCGGAGGGCGGTGGCGAGCAGCAGCCGCAGCTCCCTGTCGTCCTCGGCCAGGAGCACGCGGACGGGCGCGGCGACGAGGCGGACGCTCGGCTGGGGTTCGGGGGTCACACTCGGGGACCAGGCATGTTCGCGGAGCTGCTGGGGGGTCATCGGGGTCTCCTTATGACCGCTCCTTGTGCAGATATCGTGCCATTGACCATTCCATCCATTGCAGGCAGCGTGCCGCCGGCGGCCGCCCGCCCGCCCGAACCGACCCGGGTTGAGGTGGCCCTGGTCGAGGTGGCCTCGCCGGCCGCCCCCGGCCCGGGGCGTCCTTCCTCGCCCGGGGTATTCCTCCGCGCTTCAGCCGCCCTTCGCCGGCACGGCGGGCGGCTCCCACCGATCGAGCTTGCGGTGCAGCGTCTTCCGGTCGAGCCCGAGGATCCGCGCCGCCAGCGTCTTGTTCCCGCCGGCCGCCTCGAGCACCCGCAGGATGTACCGGCGCTCCACCTCTTCCAGCGGCACGAGCTCCGACGGATCGTCCGCCGCCACGAGGACGTGCGACGGCCGGTGCTCCCGGATCTTCGCCGGCAGATCGTCCACCGTGATCTCCTGGTACCGCGTGAGCGCCACCGCCCGCTCGATGCAGTTCTGGATCTCCCGCACGTTGCCCGGCCACGAGTACGCGAGCAGCCGCTCGGCCGCCGCCGGCGACAGGCCCACCACCTCCTTGGCCGAGCGCGCGGCGAAGTCCTCCAGGAAGCGCTGCGCGAGCAGCAGCACGTCGCTGCCCCGCGCCCGCACCGGCGGCAGCTCCAGGTGGAGCACGTTGACCCGGTAGTACAGGTCCTCCCGGAACCGGCGCTCCTCGACGGCCGCGTCCAGATCGCGGTTCGTCGCCGCCACGATGCGCGCGTCGAAGGGCACCTCCGCGTTCCCGCCCACCGGCCGCACCCGGCGCTCCTGCAGGGCGCGGAGCAGCTTCGGCTGCACCGAGAGCGGCAGCTCCCCGATCTCGTCGAGGAGCAGCGTCCCGCCGTTCGCCTCGACGAACAGCCCGGGGCGCGACGCGCGCGCGTCGGTGAACGCGCCCCGCACGTGCCCGAAGAGCTCGCTCTCGATCAGCGACTCCGGCACCGCCGCGCAGTTGATCGCCACGAACGGCCCCCCCTTGCGGCGGCTCCGCTCGTGCAGCGCCCGCGCGACGACCTCCTTGCCCGTCCCGCTCTCGCCCGTGATGAGCACCGTCGCCTCCGCGTCGGCGATGCGCTCGATCAGGTCCTGCACCCGCCGCATCGCGCCGCTCCGGCCGATGAGGTCCGGGGACGCCCCGGGCCCGGCCACGGCGCGGCGCAGCCGCCGCACCTCGGCCTTGAGGGCGTGGTGCGCGATCGCCCGCTCCAGCGCCAGCGCCAGCGCCTCGATGTCGACCGGCTTGGTCACGTAGTCGTATGCGCCCGCGCGGATCGCCTCCACCGCGGTCTCGATGCTGCCGAAGGCGGTGATCACCACCACGGGCAGGTCCGGCCGGATCTCGGCCGCCCGGCGGCAGACAGCGATCCCGTCCATGCCGCGCATGTTCAGATCGGTCAGGAGGACGTCGAAGCGCTCGTCCTCCTCGAGCAGCGAGAGCGCCTCCGCCGGTGAGGTCTGCGTGGTCGCCTCGACGCCCCGCGAGCGGAGGTCCGCCGCGAGCCACGCGCACATGGCCTCGTCGTCGTCGATGATCAGCGCTCGCCTTCCCATGTTTCCTCGATGGATCCCGTAGTACAGGGCCGCGCCTGCGGCCAGCCGCGGCTAGGCCGCCGCCCCGGCCGGCCCGCCCCGCCCCGGCGAGGGCGCGCCCTCGTCCCCGGCCGCCGGGCCCGCGCCTCCCCGGTCGCTCGGGGGGAGGTGCACCGTGAAGGTCGAGCCCTTGCCACGCTCGCTCTCCAGGTCGATCCAGCCCCCATGCTCGCGCACGATGCCGTAGGAGACGCTCAGCCCGAGGCCGGTGCCCTCGCCGACGTCCTTCGTGGTGAAGAACGGCTCGAAGATGCGGGCGATGTGCTCGGGCGCGATCCCGTCGCCGCGGTCGATCACCCGGATGGCGATGTGCTCGCCCTCGGCGCCGCCGTGATCGGCCGGGGGGCGCGCGAGCGCGCGCTCGACGCGGACGGTGAGCTCACCGCCCCGCTTCATCGACTGCATGCCGTTCATGACGAGGTTCGTGAGCACCTGCTGCATCTGCCCGGCGTCCACCTCGGCCTCGGCGCGCGATGGGGCGAGAGCCGCCTCGTCGAGGCGGAGCGTCACGCTCCGCTTGCGGGCGAGGGGCTCCAGGAGGGCCAGCGTCTGGCGCACGATCTGCGCGAGATTGGCCGGCGCCTTCTGCGCCACCCGGCGGCGCGCGAAATCGAGCAGGTGCCGGATGATCTTCGTCATCCGGTCCGCCTGCTCCGCGATGATGCGGGCGCTGTCCGCCGCTTCCTCCGGCGGCAGGCCGCGGACGATCATCTTGGCGCGGCCTCCCACCACGTTGAGCGGCGTGCCGAGCTCGTGCGCGATGCCCGACGCGAGCTTGCCCACGGTGGTGAGCCGATCGGCGTGCCGGAGCTGCTCCAGCGCGGCGATGCGCGCGGTCGTCTCCCGGGCGGCGCGCTCGCGCGCCTCGGCCAGGTGTTCGCACATCGCGTTGATCTCGCGGGCGATCTGCCCGAGCTCGTCGCGCTGCGACAGGAGCAGCGGACCGCCGAGGTCGCCTTCCCCGATGCGCCGGGTCTTGTCGACGAGCCGTCGCGTCGGGCGCCCGACGAGGATCTGCCCGAAGGTCATCGCCAGGAGCCCGCTCAGCGCCGCGAGGGCGATGATGGTGGTCACCGTGTTGACCACGCTCGCCTGGACGTACGTCTCCTCCTCCTCGAGCGACTCCGAGATCTCGATGGCCCCGACGCGCGCCGGGTCCACGGCGACCGGCGCGTACGTGTAGATGCGCCCGGTCCTGTCGCCCTCGCGCTGCATCCGGAACACCTCGGCGCCCCCCGAGAGCTCGGCGATCTCCTCGGCGGGCAGCGCCGGCGCGAAGCGATCGCCGGCCGGCGCGTCGAGCCACACCCAGCGGAAGCGCACCCCATCCTCGCGCTCGCTCGCCTCGTGGAGCACGCGGAGCGCCTCGTCGATCCCGTCCCGGCGCCATGTCTCGGTCACCGCCGCGCGGAGCGCGATGCCGATGAGGTGCTCGTCGCGCCGCACGTCCGCCTCGAACAGCGCCCGTTCGCGCCGGACCGAGAGGTAGCCGTAGAGGCTCAGCACGGCGCACATGACGAGGACGAGGGCCAAGGTGAGTTTGCTGGCGAGCCGCATGATTGCTGGAGCAGAATGCAGGACGCGTGCGCATTCTCAAGGCCGCGCGTCGCGTCGCGGGCTGGCCTCGGTCGCCCCGGATCTCCCCGGCGGGGCAAAACTCCCCCGGGCCGGCCCGCCGCCGCGCGGCGTCACGCGCGCTCCACGCCCTCCCACGAGCCGGTCGCCGCGAGCTGCGGCGCCGCCACCGGCGCCGACCAGCGCAGCGGCACAGCGTCCTCCCGAAAGACGCCCTCGGCCACCCGGAACCGCAGGAGCCGCTGAGCTCCGGCGAAGGCCGAGAGCTCCGGGCCGTCCCAGAGCACCTCGGCCTCTCCGGTCAGCGACAGCACCCCGCCCGACGCGAAATCCACGAAGAGCAGCCCCGCGCGCGGGTCCAGCGCCAGGTTGCCGAACGTGTTGAACGCGAAATTGCCGGTGAAATCCGGCGAGGTCAGCGCCGTGCGGCCGTCCTCCTCGGTCACGCGCACGAAGCCGGGCTTGCCGCCCCGGTGGGACACGTCGGCCCCCTCGACCGCGCTGCCCCCGCGCGCGGCCGGCGCGGCGGTCGCGATGAAGAACGTGTCCGCGCGCCGGATCAGCGCCGCCGCGCCGGCCGACAGCGCCGGTCCTTCCGCCTGCGCCGCAGGAGGCGCGGCGGCCGCGTCCGGCTCTCTCACGAACCTCGGCTCTCGCGCCTGGATGTACTGCGCGCAGTTGCCGAAGCTCTGCCCGACCTCGACGACGAAGCCCCCGTCGCCGGCCTCGGCGATCGTGCCGTTCATCCGGTTGCGACGGCGGGTCTCGAGCTGGATGCCGAGGAGGCCCACGGGCGCGCCGGCCACGAGGTGTGCGGCGAGCGGATCGCCGGGCGGAGGACGCGCGTTCACCGCGAGCGTCCGGGGATCCGGAGATGCGATGAACCCCGGCCGCCCCACCAGGATGGAGGCCCATGGCCGCCCCTGCGCGTCGAGGCTCCCGACGAGCAGAAACGGCAGCTTCGTGAACAGCTCGCGGTGCTGGTCGGGCATGAAGTCCCGGATGATCCTGCGTCCGGCCTTCTCGGCCCGCTCGCGCGCGCCGGCCCGCGCCTGCAGGGCCATCTCGCCCGGGTGATAGGGTGATCCCTCACCGGGCCAGCCGGACGGGGCGGTCACGGGAGCGCCCTTTGCATTGGCACGAAGCCGGGCAGGTCCTCCACGCGGGCGAGCCACGCGCGGATGTGGCCATACGGATCGAGCGGCGCGCCGCCCTCCGGCGCGTGCGCTGTATACGTGTACATCGCGACGTCGGCGAGGGTCGGCTCATCGCCCGAGAGGAAGCGCCGCGCCGCGAGGTGCTGGTCGAGCACCGCGAAGAGCTGGGCGGCGATCGCCCTGGCCCGCTCGTGATCCAGCCTGAAGCCGAACACGCTCACGAGGCGCGCCGCCGCGGGCCCGGCCGCGAGCTGCCCCGCGGCCACGGAGAGCCATTGCTGCACGCGCGCCGCCGCCACCGGATCGCGCGGGAGCCAGCGCCTCGACGGGTCGTACCGCGCGGCCAGATAAACGAGGATCGCGTTGCTGTCGGCCATCGTCACGTCGCCGTCCTCGATCACCGGCACCTGACCGAAGGGGCTCTTGCTCAGGAACTCGGGCGTCTTGTGGGCGCCGCTCTTCAGATCGACGTCGATGCGCTCGAACGGAAGCCCGAGCAGCGACAGGAACAGCTCCACACGGTGCGCGTGCCCCGAGAGCGGATGGCGATAAAGACGGAGTGGGCTGGCAGGGATCGTCATCGAGGTGTCCTTTCGACTGGATGGCCGCAGGAGGCGGCACAGCCCGCGTGTGCCTGCCTCCCGCTCGCCAACCGAAGATACCCATTCCGGTCGTCGAGGGTAATGCCCGTCCTTGACAAGAGACCGTTCCGTGAACTGGAATAATCCGATGGATCGCCTGGACACCCTGCGCGTGTTCGTCGCCGTCGCCGAGGAGGAGGGCTTCGCGCCCGCGGCCCGGCGGCTGTCGATGTCGCCGCCGGCGGTGACGCGGGCCATTTCCGCGCTCGAGGAGCGGATCGGCACGCGGCTCCTGCACCGCACCACGCGCGTCGTCCGCCTGACCGAGGCGGGCGCCCGGTTCCTCGCGGACTGCAAGCGGATCCTGGGCGAGCTCGAGGAGGCCGAGGCGTCGGCGGCCGGGTCCCACGCCGCGCTGCGGGGGCAGATCGGGGTGACGGCGCCGGTCATGTTCGGCCGGATGTTCGTCGCGCCGGTCGTCTTCGACTTCCTGGCGCGCCATCCGCGCGTGTCGGCGCGGACGCTGCTCGTCGACCGCATCGTCGACATGCTCGACGAGGGGCTCGACGTGGCCGTCCGGATTGCCCATCTGCCCGACTCGTCGCTGACCGCGATCCGTGTCGGCTCGGTGCGGCGGGTGGTCTGCGCGTCGCCGGGCTACCTGGCCGCGCGCGGCGCGCCCGCGGCGCCGGCCGACCTGGCGCAGCTCGACACCATCTCCTTCTCGCCGACGGGCGCTCCCGCGGAGTGGTCGTTCGCGTCGGGCGCGCGGGTCGAGAAGGTCCTCCCGCCGTCCCAGCTCCTCGTCAACACCGCCGACGTCGCCATCGCAGCGGCCGTGGCCGGGCGGGGGCTCGCGCGGGTGCTCTCCTATCAGATTGGCCCGGAGCTGCGCGACGGCCGTCTTTCCATCGTGCTTCCGGCGTTCGAGCCCCCGCCGGTCCCGATCCACGTCGTCCACGCCGAGGGCCGGCGCGCGGCGGCGAGGGTGCGTGCCTTCGTCGACTTCCTCGTCGAGCGGCTCCGGTCCGAGACGTGGCTGAGGTGATCGCGGCCTGCGCCGGCGAACGTCGACGAAGCAAAGCCTCAGATGCTTCCGAACCTGGCGGCGTCGCGCCCGCCGCCGCGGCGCGACCTCAACCGCTCCCATCCCAGAGCCGGAACGCGCCTCTCGGCGCGATCCACGCGTAGGGCTCTCGTCCGGCCTGTCTCGGATCCGTTACCGACTTCCGGCCGGGGCCATGGCTCAGCGGCTATCTGGAACGTATCGCCACGGTCTCGGGTTTCTCGCGGCGTCGGCAGCTGAAGCCGAGGCGTTCTCCCTGGGCGCCAATCGAGCTCGGTCTCCCGATCGACGAGCCAGCAGAGGACTCGCTCACCGCAGGGCGGGGGTCTCCCAGTCGATCACGTTGGTGAAGTCCAGATCGAAGTTGCCCTCTTGCGGCCGGATGACGATCTCGGTCTCTGCGTTCATTCCTTTGAGGAACTTGTCCACGAACGCCTTGACGCTAGCCTGTTGAGCTGCCGGGGCCGCGCAGTGACCGTGGTTGCTCGTGAAGTCGAAGCCGATGTTCTCTGGCACTCCCATGGCCTTCCAGACTTCCTTGGCGGCATTGACCGATTTCCATCCGGATTCATCACCCAGCCACTCAAAGTCCTGGTTGCCCAGGGCGATGACGGCGCGGGGGGCGATCATGGCGATGAGCTCATGGTGGTCGTGGGGCAAGCTGTAGGGGTCGAGCTGCTTCATGCTGCCCAGGAACCAGGAGCCGTTGGTGTTGTCGATCTTCTCGATGTTCGTCCCCGTACGGGTCGTGAAGTCTTGAGACGTCCTCCAGGAGGTGATGCCACCCCCTCCCGATTCCTGGGCGACGGTGAGCGCCACCCGTTCATCGAACGCACCGCCGAACAGGGCCATTTTCCCGGCGTAGGAGCAGCCCTGCAGGCCGATCTTGGTCGGATCGACGTTCAGCTCGTCCTTCACCTGCTCGATGCCGTCGATGAGGCGGCTGATACCCCATGACCAGGCGTTGTACTTTCCGATTTTGCCCCACAGGTCGGGGTACACTTTGTAGAAGGGGTTGCTTTGGCTGTGCGAGCCGCTGCCCCCGTCGTAGCCCACCACCTGATCGTGCATGAAGGGGATCTGGGTACAGCCGCTGATCAGGCCCGCGTTCCCGTTCATCCCGATGGCGACGCAGCTGCCCGACCCTCCGATATCGGAGGTGAGCGTGATCGAGCCTGCAGCTGTCGTGACGACGACGTTCAGCTTGTTGCCGGAGACGCTGGCCTCGACCTTCGGGGGTTCAGGCTTGGGGCCAATTTCGTACTTCTCAATCTCCGCCTTGATCTCCGCTCGCCGGCACTTCCATGCTGCCTTGGTGGTGATGGCGGTCCCGTCGTCCATGACGAAGGGATTGGGCAGATTGTCATTCTTCTTCAGTCCACCGGCAGTCACCTCACAGTCGGCGCCGGTGTGCTCGGGGTAGCCATCACCGACGACCGGACCGCCGCCTGCGCCGGAGGCACCGCCACCAGTCCCTGCACCGCCCGCGCCGCTCGTGGCGGGGCCTGCGCCACCGGCTCCACTGCCGCTGGTGCCGCTCGCCGACGACGTGCCGGTGGTCGACCCAGCGCCGCCGGTCGGACTGCCGCCGCCGGTGCTGGTGTCGCCCGTGTCATCGCTCGAGCCGCACGCGACGAGCAGGGGGAGGATGGCGGTTGCGGTGAGCAGCTTGGAGTACTTCGATCGAAAGGACATGGTGGGCCTCGCTGAGTCTGAGGGGCTCGGCACGGTCAGGGTCGAACCGGTCGTGCTGCGCTCTTCCCCGTCGGAAACACGCGCAGCGCGACCGCATGTACATTCCCGGTGGAAGGCATTTCGATCAGCTCCCAGGGGTCGCAACCGCCGTTCTCACGATGCTTGCGTTGAACGCGTTGCCCTCCGGAGGAGCGGCCGCCCCGCGTCGAGATGCCCGCTGCGCAGCGCACGCGCCGTCCGCAGATCTCCCCGTTTCGGGTATCGCACGAGGGGTCGAGAGAATACACCTGTCACCGCTGTCAAAGCGCGCGGGAAGCCTCGCTCGGCGACATCACGTTACGATCGGTAACACGCGGACCACATCGCGTTACGATCAGTAACAGGAGCGGATCTGGCTGCGCCAGGCCCGCGTCGCAGGCCGTGCGCCGCGTCGCGCCAGAGAAGAGCGGTGCACGCTGGAACGAACCGGCGCTCGTCGCCCATCGGCTATGCATTCTTCACCTGTACGATATTTTTACGACAGTTGCCATATTTACAGTCACGGCACGATCTTGAAGAAGTGGAGGTGTCTGTGAATCAAAGCACGCGATGGGTCTTTCATGCGGTCGTCGCGATGCGGCATGAGCATGACAGCTCCGGTCGTTCCTGCGAAGGGCCCCTCGGGCGAGGCGCCGGCTCGTTGTTCGTCTCCGGTCCCGGTCCGAGCTCATCGGTCCTGCCGGCGCACGTCGCGATGACTCCGACGCTTCCATCAGGGGGGCAGGGTCGTGTGACACGGTCGAAGCAAGCCCGCGAAGAGGGATGAACCCCTGACCTTGCGATCTGCGCGGATTCGCGCCCTCGTCCACGCGGCGGGCGCCTGCCCGCCCGTCACCGCCCGCGCGCCGAGAGCGGCTCCCGCGCGCTCGGCGCGTCGTCCGCGTCCTCGCGCAGAGCCCTCCGCCTCCTCCGCCTCCGGACGGACACCCCGCTCGATTGCATGGCGAAGAGGAGCGCCTCCCTCAGGTTCGAGAGCGTCTTGATGTTCGACAGATCCAGCCCCAGCGACACCACCGTCTGCGCCACCTCGGGCCGGATGCCGACCACGATGCCCTGCGCGCCGAGCAGCGCGACGGCGTCGATCAGCCTCAGCACATGATCGGCCGTGCCCGCGTCCAGGGCGCTCACCCCGGTCAGATCGATGATCGCGTGACGGCACCGGGTCCGCGCCACGGCGTCGAGCAGCACCTCCATCATCTGCTGCGAGCGCTGCTCGTCCAGCGCGCCGAGCACCGGCATCGTCAGGACACCCTTCCAGACCTCGATGATCGGCGTCGACAGCGCCCGGATCGCCTCCTGCTGCTGCTCGATGATCTCGAGCCGCTCCTTCAGCATGGCCTGATGGCGCTTCTGCTCGGTGACGTCGGTCGCGCCGCCCGCCATCTGGAACGGCACGCCGCGCTCGTCCCACTCGGCCATGCCGCGGATGAACATGTCGCGGTACTCCCCGTCCTCGTGCCGCAGCCGCTGCTCGAGCTCGAACGGCCGCCGCTCCTCCAGGTGCGCCCTCAGCGCGGCCTGGATGGCGCTCCGGTCGTCGGGATGCACGCGCTCGAAGAAGCTCATGAACGTCCCGCCCCACGCCTCGCGGCCGACGCCCATCAGCTCCAGCAGGCGATCGCTCCACTCCGTCGTGTCCTCGCGGATGTTCCAGAACCAGATCCCCTCGTTCGACGCCTCCGCGAAGAGCCGGTAACGCGCCTCGCTCGTCCGCAGGGCGGCCTCGGCCCGGCGCACGTCGGCCACGTCGGTGGTGCTGCCGATCCACAGAACGATGTTCCCCGCCGCGTCGCGCTGCGGCAGCGCGCTCACCACGTGCTCGCGGTAGGTCTGGTCTCTCGCCCGCCACAGGCGGAACTCCGTCTCGTACGGCTCCCCCGTCTCCAGGCTCCGGGTCCACCTCGCGACCGTCTTCTGGACGTCATCCGGGTGCAGGACCCCGAGCCAGCCCTCGCCGAGCACCTGCTCTTCCGTGCGGTCGAAGTAGTCGAGGACGGCCCGGTTCACGAAGTTCAGCTGGCCGTCCGGGCGCGAGGTCCACACCTGGATGGGCATGGCGTTCCCGAAGACCCGGAGCTGCGCGACAAGCTCGTCGGTCGGAGCGCCCTGCCGGACCGCGGCGGCTTGCTGGGGCGCGGCGCCGGCCCCGCGCAGCCGGCTCGGCGGCGGCGCCTCGCGGCCGCCCGGGTCCGCCCCGGCGAGCCCGAGCGCGCGCGCGAGCGGCTCCTCCAGATCGACGGTGCGCTCGGCGCCGGTCTCCGCGATCCGGGCGCGGACGAGGCGGAGGAGCTCCTTCCGGACCTCCTCCTCGATCCGGGCGTGCAGGTAGTCCCTCGAGCCGGCCTGCGGCTCGGCGAACAGCACCGACTCCGCCGCCGGCTCCGCGACGTCAAGGAAGATCCCGAGCGGCGCGCACGGCCTCGGCGTGATGCGCAGCACGATCGTCGCGCCGAGCCGGTGCTCCGCGGCCTCGGCCTCCCCGTCCGTGTCGACCCGGACCGTCAGGGCCTGCGGGAGCGAGACATCGAAGGCGCCGCTCGCGCCGCGCGTCACCGTCGCGTCGCCGGCCTGGAAATCGACCGTGAGGCGCGACATTTTCCCGAGGACCTTGAGCTCCCTCTCCTCGCGGCGCGCGAGCGAAAGGAGGGCTATCGCCCGCCGGCGAATCACGTCCTCGGTCATCGTGAGCTCGATGAGGCTCCGGCCAAACTCCTCGAGCGTCAGCCCTCCGTTCTTCACCATGTCTCCTTCCCGATGCCGCCGGTCCTCCTCGCGACAGGAGGTCAGTCCGCCAGCGTAGTGCCCCGCGCAGCGCGCCGGAAGCCCTCGCGACGCTCAGCTCGACGCCGACGTATACCGCCCTATCGCCCGTTTCCACACCGCGCGCGCGACGGCGCCGAAGGCGAGCGCGCCGAGCGCTGCGGCGGCGGCCGTGCGCGGGGCGATGGTGCCGAGCATCGCCTCCGCCGGGTAGGTGGTCATCAGGGCGAGCGGGACGACGACCGTGAACGCGATGCGCCAGAATCCGCTGAAGATCGTGACAGGCCAGCGCGCGAAATCGAAGAGGGAGTTGAAGAGGTAAGCCAGGTTGTCGAGGCGCACGACCCAGAACGCGGCGGAGATGACCAGGATGCAGATGGAGTAGAGCACCAGGGTCGCCGTCACGAGCAGGCCGAGCGAGAGCGCCAGGTGGGCGGGCTCGGGGGCGCGGCCCATCTTCGTGAACGCATAGACGAAGATCGCCGCCGCGGCCGCGGCGTCCACGACCTTGCGGACCTCGAACCGGGCCGTGGAGACGAGGAACTGCGCGTCCGCCGGCTTGAGCAGCGTGAAGTCGAGCGTGCCTTTCCGGATCTGGTCGACCACGCTGATGAGCGACGGGTTCACGGCCCCCTCGAGGATGCCCTTGAGCAGCGTGAACCACCCGACCACCACGAGCGCGCGCTCGTAGGTCCAGCCGTGGATCGGCGGGCGGGCGGCGAGCGCGATGTGGAGCGGGACGAGCCCGACCAGCGTCCAGACCACGGTCATCACCGCGCCGAGGAGGAAATCCCACCGGTACTGCATGCCGAGCGCGAGCGACACCCGGAGCTGCGTCGCGAGCAACCGCAGATAACGCACGCCGCTCACCCGCCGAACGCCGAGAACCGCTGGACACCCGCGCGCCACGCGACGAGCGCCGCGGCGGCGGTGCCGGCCGCGAAGGCCCACTGCACGGCGAGCTCGGTCAGCGCGCGGCCCGGGTCGAGCAGGCCAGTGATGAGCTCGACCGGGAACGCGAGGCTGTACCGGAACGGCAGGACCCGCGCGACGTCGCCGAGCCACGAGGGGAACAGCTCGAGCGGGACGAGGTAGCCGGCGAAGACCATGAAGGCCGCAAGGTAGATGTCGAACACCGCGGTCGAGCTCTCGATCACGAACGCGAGCGAGCCGATCAGCGCCATCGTGAAGAAGTTGATCATCCAGGCGCCGACGAGCGACGCCGCCCAGATCCCGAGATCGAGGGGCGTCGGATGGAACCGCTCGCCCGAGGTCACGGCGAGGGCGATGACCGCGATGGGCAAGCAGAGCGCCGCCCGCAGCGGCAGCGCGGCGAGGTTGTCGGCGGCGTAGGCGACGAGCGGGTGGATCGGCCTGAGCAGGCGCTGCGAGAGGGCGCCGCTCTTGATCTCCATGTTCATCTCCCAGACGAGCCACGAGCCGGTCATCTGCCGGACGATGAGGATCGCCAGGAAATACGCGGTGAAGTCGCTCGCCTCGAAGCGGCCGACCGGGGCGCTCGCGGCCACCGCCGACCAGAGCGCGAGGCTCACGAGCGGCATCGTCGTCGTGAGCATCCAGATCAGCATCTCGGCCCGGTACGCCATCGCGGCCGCGAGCCCGACGCGGAGCAGCGTCGGGAACGCCCGGGCCGCCCTGGAGAGCGCGCTCACGACGCGGCCTCGCCCGCGGCGCCCGCCCGCTCCTCGCCCGCGAAGAGCTCGCGCATCACCTCCTCCAGGGGAGGATCCTCCACCGTGAGATCCGCGATGTCGGTCTGGCTGAGCAGCCAGGACATGGCCGGCCGCAGCTCCTCCTGCGACACCTGAAGCACCGCGCGGCCCGGATCGAGCGAGAGGACGGCGCCGACCCGCTCGAGGAGCGCCCGGTCGACCGGGCCGCCGAAGCGCAGCGCGATCCGCTTGTGAGGCCGCACGCTCCGGACGAGCGCCGCGAGATCGCCGTCGTAACGCAGCTTCCCCTTGTCGATGACGATGACCCGAGGACAGAGCGCCGCCACATCGTCCATGTAATGGGACGTGAGCACGACCGTGGCGCGCCGCTGCTCGTTGTAGCGGCGGATGAACTCCCGGACGCCGAGCTGCATCGCGACGTCGAGCCCGATCGTCGGCTCGTCGAGGAACAGGATCTCCGGGCGGTGCAGCAGGGCGGCCGCGAGCTCGCACTTCATGCGCTCGCCGAGCGAGAGCTGCCGTGTCGGCTTCGTGGCGATGGCGGCGATCCCGAGCAGGTCTTCCAGCTCACCCAGGGTCTGTTTGAAATCCGCATCGCTGATCCCGTAGATGGCGCGATTCAGGGCGAAGGTCTCGACGGGCGGGAGATCCCAGAGCAACTGCTGCTTCTGGCCCATCACGAGGGTGATGCGCTTGAGAAAGCTGGCCTCGCGGTGCTGCGGGACGAAGCCCGCCACCCGGACCCGGCCGCCCGACGGGTGGAGCAGCCCGGCGAGGACCTTCAGCGTCGTTGTCTTGCCGGCGCCGTTCGGGCCCAGGAAGCCGACGCGCTCGCCCGGCGCGATCGAGAACGAGAGATCGTCGACCGCGTGGACCAACCTGGTGCGGCGCCGGAAAACCGAGCGCACCATGGCGGAGAAGCCGGGGGCGCGCTCGTGGACCCGGTACGTCTTGGAGAGCGATTCCACCGCGATGGCGCTCGACGTCTCTACCATGGTCGGCGGACACTAGCACCTCCGCGCTCGAGCTCTCACGACGAGAGGTGCTCGACCCGCCCCTCCTGAGCTAACCTCGATGCGTGCGGGGCAACGGTCGCCCGGATTCCCCTATGCCGCAGCGCTTCAAGGACGACACGATCCACGACACCCCGCTCCCGGCGAGCGGCGCCCGGGAGGGGGCCGCGTCGGCGAGCGCCGCCGCGGCGACCGGCCCGCGGCAGGTCCTCGCCGGGCGGTACGAGCTCCTCGGGCTTGTCGGCATCGGCGGGATGGGGAGCGTGTACCGCGCCCGCGACCTGGAGCTCGCGGAGGTCGTCGCGGTCAAGGTGCTGCGCCGCGAGCTCAGCGGCGCGCCCGACGTGATCGAGCGGTTCCGCCGCGAGGTGCGGCTCTCGCGCAAGGTGACGCACCCGAACGTGGCGCGCGTCTTCGACATCGGCGAGCACGAGGGCGACCGGTTCCTGACGATGGAGTTCATCGAGGGCGAGCCGCTCGCCGCGCTCGTCGCGCGCGAGCGGCGGCTCGCCGTGACCCGCGCCATGGACATCGTGGAGGGCGTGTGCGCGGGGCTCAAGGCCGCGCACCGGGCAGGCGTCATCCACCGCGATCTCAAGCCGGACAACGTGCTGCTCGGGCGCGACGGGCGCGTCGTCCTGACCGACTTCGGGATCGCGCGCGCCATCGTGCCGGACGGCGAGGCGGGCAAGACGCTGGGCGCGGTCCTGGGGACGCCGGCGTACATGGCGCCCGAGCAGGTGCAGGGCGCCACCGACATCGACGAGCGCGCCGACCTCTACGCGCTCGGCGCGATGCTCTACGAGATGCTCACGGGCGAGCGCGCGTGGCAGGGCGACGCGCCGCTCGCCGTCGCCGCGGCGCGGCTCGTCGCCGACCCGCCCGACCCGCGGCACCGGCGCGCCGACCTGCCCGACGCGCTCTCGCGCGTGGTGCTCCGCTGCATGGCGCGCTCTCGCGACGACCGGTACGCGTCCGTCGAGAGCGTCGCGCAGGAGCTCGCGTCGCTCACGCGCCCGGCCACGGTCATCCCGCCGGCGTTCACGCCGCCGCACGAGCGGACGGCGATCTCGGGGTCGATCTCCGGGACGGGCGATCCGGGTGGCAAGAGCGTCGCGGTCCTGCCGTTCACGAACCAGGGCTCGGCGTCCGACGCGTACCTGGCCGAGGAGCTGACCGATGATCTCATCGACACGCTCTCGATGACCCCGGGCCTGCGGGTGAGGCCGCGCGGGGCGGCCTCGCGGCGCCCTGACGGCGAGGTCGATCCGCGCGAGCTCGGGCGCGAGCTCGGGGTGCAGGTGGTCGTCGGCGGCTCGGTGCGGCGGCGCGACGGGACGGTGCGGATCAGCGCGCGGCTCGTCTCCGTCGCCGACGGCTTCCAGCTGTGGGCGAAGCGCTTCGACCGCCCCGAGACCGAGGTGCTGCGGATCAACGACGAGGTGGCCGAGGCGGTCGCCGCGGCGCTCACCCTCGACGGGGCCGCCCCGAGCCGCACGGCGCCGAGCGATCCTGTCGCGCTCGACCTGTTCCTGCGCGGGCGCCACGAGTACCGCAGGTTCTGGCCGGAGCACCAGGCGCGCGCGATCGCGCTCTTCGAGCAGGCGCTCGAGCGCGCGCCCGAGGATCCGATGATCCTGTCGGCCTACGCGCTCGCGCGCTCGCGCTTCTGGTTCTTCACGGATCAGGGCGGCGACCTGGCCACGCAGGCGGCGACGCGCGCCGTCGCCGCGGCGCCCGAGCTGCCGGACGCGCGGCTCGCGATGGCGTCGGTGCGGTTCCAGCGCCTCGACGTGGTCGAGGCGATGCGGGAGCTCAAGGCGGCGCTCGCGTCCCGCTCGGGGAACGCCGAGGCGGAGGGCCTCATCGCCAGCATCCTGCTCGAGTGCGGCGCGTTCGAGGACGGCGCGCGGCGGGCGCGGTCCGCGCTGGCGCGCGATCCGGAGGTGGTGCTCGTGGCCTACGCGCTGGCGCGCGCGTACGCGCTCCTGGACCGGTGGGCGGAGGCCGAAGCCGTGGTCGATGCGCTGCCGTCCGGGGCCAGCACCACGGGCCACTCCGTCCTGTGGATGCGCCGCGCGATGTGGCAGCGCGCCCCGGAGGTGCTCGAGGTGCTCTTGCAGAAGCGCGCGCGTGACGCCTTCCCGTACACCCCCGATCCGTTCCTGTCGCTGATCGACGACGTCCTGGAGGACCGGCTGTCGGACGTCCGGACGGCGCCTGCGCAGGGCGCGGGCGTCACGGCGCTGCGGCGCACGTCGTTCATGCGGCAGCTCCAGGCGGAGATCGCGGCCTTCGTCGGCAAGCCGGAGCTCGCGCTGACCGCGCTCGATCTCTCGCTGGCCGACGGCCTGTTCGACCTGATGTGGATCGAGCGCTGCCCCGTCTTCGCGTCCCTGCGCGCGGAGCCGCGCTACGCGACAATCCACGCCGAGGTGAAGCGGCGGGCCTCCGCCGTGATCGCGGTGTACCGCGAGCGCTGACGCGCGCGGCGTCCGGGGAGCCGGCGCTCAGCTCGGCGCGCGGAAGAGCGCGAGCACGCCGGTGTAGAGGGTGAGCCTGGCCTGGCCCGGCGCCCAGGGGGCGATCTCGAAGCTCGAGTGCATGCCGGCGATCGGGAGATCCGCGAAGCGCTGGCGCAGGATGCGCGCCTCGACGTCCGGCGCCCCGTACAGGCCCTGGCCGCGCCCGGCGCAGCTCAGGTAGAGCGCGAAGCGGGGCGCCGACCCGAGCGCGCTCCGGGACACCTGCCGGGCGATCCCCTCGAGCCCGGCGCGGGCGGCGGCGGCGTCGCGCACGGCGAAGGCGAGGCGCACGCCGGGCCTCGCGTCGTCGCCGAGCAGGAGCCCGCGCCGCGACGGATCGACGCCGCGGATCGGCCGCAGCACGTAACGCTCGGAGCGGAGCGCCGCCGCCGGCTCCGCGGCCTCGCCGCGCGGCACCGCGGCCCCGCCGCGCGGATCGAGCGGGTCGGCGAGCGCGGCGACGACGAGCTGCTGGGGGCTGGGCGGCTCGCCGAGCGAGGCGGTCGCGGCGGACAGCAGGTCGAGCGCCGGCCGCCCGCCGGCGCGCAGCACGACGCCGCCGCTCACGTCCTCGATGGGGTGGAAGCCTTCGAGCAGCCTGGCGGCGGGCGAGGCGTCGACGATCGGCGGGGCGAACCCGGTGATGGCGAGGCCGATCGCCGGGCCTTCGAGCAGCTCGCCCTCGGACGTCACGCCGATGGCGGAGCCGGACGCGGTCCCGGCGCCGAACAGGCACGCGCCGGGCGCGCAGGAGGCGAGCGCCTCGAGCATCTCGGGGGCGAACGCGCCGGGCCGGGCGAAGAGGATGGCGGTCGCGGAGCGGTGGCCGATGGTGCGGGCGAGGGGCTCGCGCAGGCGGCGGCCCGGCTCCTCGGCGCGCTCGGGCAGCGCGAACGGGGTGACCCGACCGCCGGACCAGAGCACGCCGCTCGCGCCGGTGTCCCCCTCGATCTCGCCGCGCTCGCTGAGCACGCCCGCTGCAGGCACCACGCAGGCGGGGGTGCCGCGCCAGGTGCTACGGACGAGCTCGGCGACGCTCGAGGCGCGCTGGGCGAGCTGCCCGGACACGAAGACGACCCCGCCCGAGGCCGACGGGACGGCGCTGCGCAGGTCGGCCAGGTGGTGGCGAAGGCCATCCGGCCCACAGGTCGCGGAGAAGCTTCGTGCCATGGCTGGCCCATCCATCCTAACCGAGCCCTCGCCCACTCGACAGGCCCCGCTGAAGAAGTTTATCGTGCGACAGTCGCGCCGACGCCTCGGGGCTTTCCCCACCGGGCGGCGATCGAAGGACCGGGCAAGCTCGATGAGGATCGAATCATTTGGCCGCACCGACGTCGGGCGCCACCGACGCGCCAATGAGGATGCGTTCTTCCGGGACGACGAGCTTCGCCTCTACATCGTCGCGGACGGGATGGGCGGGCACGCGGCCGGCGAGGTCGCGAGCGCCGAGGCGGTCGAGACGATCTACGGCATGGTCAAGCGAGGGCTGCCGGCCATCGGCGACCCCGACGAGCCGCTGACGCAGCCCAAGGCGCGCGCCGTGCTGCGCATCCTCGAGGGCGCGATCCAGGCGGCGACGTACATGGTCTTCGCCATCGCCGAGCTCGACCGCGACAAGAGCGGCATGGGCACGACGATCAGCGCGGCGCTCATCGTCGGCGGCGCGCTCGTGACCGGTCAGGTGGGCGACAGCCGCATCTACCAGGTCCGCAACCGGACCGCGGTGCAGATGACCGAGGATCACACGCTGATCGCGTGGCAGATCAAGAACGGGCTCATCTCCGCGGACGAGGCGAAGAGCTCGCCCCACCGCAACGTGATCACGCGCGCGGTGGGCAACAGGGACTATGTCGAGGTCGACACCTCGATCGTGGCCGTGGAGGCGGGCGATCGATACCTGCTCTGCTCCGACGGGCTGCACGGCTATCTCCACGCCGAGGAGGAGATCGCGAGCATCGCCTCGAAGGGCGGCGACACCGCCGTCGACCTCTTCATCGAGCTCGCGAATCGGCGCGGGGGGCGGGACAACATCACCGCGGTGCTGGTCGAGGTGGGCTGACGCGCGGGCTGACGCGCCGGCTCGAAAGTCGGCTAGGCTGCGTGCATGGCGCTGAAGGACAAACTGGTCTCCGAGGGGTTGAAGCTCGCCGCGAACCCGAACGTGGCGAAGCTGATGCAGGACGAGCGGTTCATGCGGCTGTTCATGACCGCGATGAGCGTGCCCGGCCGGGTCTCCTCGTTCACGGCGGAGCAGAAGGAGACGTTCGCCAAGGCGATGGGCCTGGCGACCGTCGAGGAGGTCCGCGACCTCAAGCGGACGGTGGCCTCCCTGGAGCGCGAGATCGCGAAGCTCAGGCGGGACGGCTGACCGCGGCGCGGCGCGGGCGAGACGCCGCGCCCGGTCAGCATCTACATCTACGCGCGCCGCCGGGTCACTTCGTGTCGCCGCGCGCGTAGATGCTGGCCACGTAGTCGAGCACGTCGCGCGCCGAGACCTCGTTGTACCCGAAGTACTTGATCATCCGGGTCTTGATGATGTCGATCTTCTCCTGCGTCTCCTTGTCGATGACGCTCGACACGAGGGTCTGGAGCTTGATCGCGTCCTTCTGGTCCTCGAACAGCTTGAGCTCGAGGGCGCGGCGCAGCCGGTCGTTCGTGTGCCACTCGAACTTCTTGCCGTCGACCGCGAGCGCGCCGATGTAGTTCATGATCTCGCGGCGGAAGTCGTCCTTCCGGTTCTCGGGGATGTCGATCTTCTCCTCGATCGAGCGCATGAGCCGCTCGTCCGGCTCGACGTCCTCGCGGGTGAAGCGGTCCTTCACCTTCTCCTTCAGGGTGTAGGACTTGATCGAGTCGATGTAGTTCGCGGCGAGCTTCTGGATCGCGTCCTCGTCGGCGCTGATCGCCCGCTGCACCTCGTTCTTGACGAGCTCCTCGTACTCGCGCTTCACCATCCCGATGCACTCGGTGAAGCGCTTGCGCTGCTCGTCGTTCGTGATGAGCGAGTGGTGGCGCAGGCCCTTCTCGAGCTCGCTCATGACCATGAAGGGGTTGATCGTCCCCTCGCCGAGGTCGTTCACGAGCGCGTTCGAGATCTTGTCCTGCACGTAGCGGGGGCTGATCCCTTCCATGCCCTCGCGCGACGCCTCCTTGCGGAGCTCCTTCACGGTGTCCTGCGTGTAGCCGGGCAGGACCTTGCCGTCGTAGAGCTTCATCTTCTGGACGAGCGACAGGTTGTGCTTCTTCGGGTCCTCGAGCCGGGTGAGCGCGGCCCACATCGCGGCGACCTCGAGCGTGTGAGGGGCGATGTGCTTGCCGCGGATCTTCTCCTTGTTGAAGTCCTTCTCGTAGATCCGGATCTCCTCCGACACCTTCGTGATGTAGGGGATATCGATCTTGATCGTGCGGTCGCGGAGCGCCTCCATGAACTCGTTGTTCAGGAGCTTCTTGTACTCGGCCTCGTTCGTGTGGCCGATGATGACCTCGTCGACGTCCGTCTGGGCGAACTTCTTCGGCTTGATCTTGTGCTCCTGCGACGCGCCGAGCAGGTCGTAGAGGAACGCGACGTCGAGCTTCAGCACCTCGATGAACTCGACGATGCCGCGGTTCGCGATGTTGAACTCGCCGTCGAAGTTGAAGGCGCGCGGGTCCGAGTCCGAGCCGTACTCGGCGATCTTGCGGTAGTTGATGTCGCCGGTGAGCTCGGTCGAGTCCTGGTTCTTCTCGTCCTTCGGCTGGAAGGTGCCGATGCCGACGCGGTCCTTCTCGCTGAGCACGAGGCGGCGCACGCGCACGTGCTGCATCACCTTCGACCAGTCGCCGCCGTACTTGTCCATCAGGCGGTTGAAGATGAAGCGGCACGCCGGGTCGAGGTCGCCCTCGGAGCGGACCTGGAACTGCGGGCTCGAGAGGCCGAGCTCGCGGAACGCGCGGTCGCGCCAGGACGGCGGGACGAGGCGCAGCGGCTCCTCGTGCATCGGGCACTTGAAGCGGGCGCTCTCCGTCCCCGCCATGCCGACGTCGTCGAGGTTCACCCAGTCGAACGTGTAGAGCGCGCCGTCGGGGGTCGTCGAGTAGTGCTCGATCCCCTTCTTGAGGAGCCGGGCGATCGTCGACTTCGACGAGCCGACCGGGCCGTGCAGCAGGATGACGCGCTTCTCCGGGCCGTACCCCTCGGAGGCGGCCCGGAGCACGTGGACGAGCCGCATCAGCGGGATGTCGAGCCCGTACACGGCGTCGGCGCCGCCGTGCATCTCATCCTTGAAGAAGTTGTACCGGATGAGCTTCTTCTTGTTGTCCGTGTACTCCTCGATGCCGTAGCGGATGATCATGTCGTACGCCCGCTGGAACGCGTTGCGCGTCACCTGCGGGTTCTGGCGCACGATCTGGAGGTACTCTTCGAACGTGCCCTCCCACGCGAGATCGCGGTAGAGCGCGAAGTCCTGAAGCGCCGCGATCTTCTCAACCATCCCTGTCCGCAACTCGCCCATTTCGCACCTTTTTCTCCGGGGCGACCGCGGGGCGGCCTTGGCCGCCGGAGGTGCGGGAGCGGAGCCCGGCTCTCCGAGCTCCGCCCTCCATCGTGCGCCGCGCGCCCAGGGGGAACCCAAGCTTAACACCGATCCCGGGGACGCAAGCTCGCCGCGCCCTGGAGCTTTCTCCATCCGGAACGGGAATAGGCTGCGGCGCGGCCCGATAGCGCAGGTGAAGCCCGGCGGAGGTGCGAGAACGCCCGCGGGCAGGCGACGTCAGCGAGGCGCCGGCGCGCCGGTGCGCGCGCCCTGCGCTCCCCAGGAGAGCCCTCCGCTCTCGACGACGCCGGGCCAGGAATCGACGTACTCCGACGGCTCGCCGGGCCCGGAGGCGTCGATCCAGAAGAGGCGGCCGGTGCCGGGGCGGCGCACGTCGACGTGGACGAACTTGCTGTTGGGGTAGAACCCGCAGCCGACGTCGTCGAGCGTGCGACAGAACTGGAACAGCGCCGCGTTCGGGACGCCCATGACGAGGATGTCCATGGCGCGGCCTTCGGCGTGCTGGCTGTGGTGACCGCCGGAGGCCTTCCCCCGCGCCGGCCCGTCCCCGGCGGGGCGCGGGCGGTACCCGCTGAAGATGTGGACCCCGCGGCGCGGGAAGGCGTCGGCGATCTGCTGGAGCGCCCAGAGCAGGCGCGGGTGGACGAGGCGGACCTGGGGCACCCACTCGAGCGCCCGCTGCCACGTGCCTTCGTCGGGCTCGTCGGGCAGCAGCTCGCCCGGGTCCGGCGCCTCGGGGGGGCGCGCCATGATCGACAGGCGATCGAGCGCGCCGGGCGCGACGGAGCCGTCGCAGCGCACAAGCTCGAAGGCGTCGTGCTGACCGCCGTACCGGGCGAACTGGACCGGGCCCCGGCGGCATCGCCAGTCGGGCGGCTGCTTCTTCGGCGGGTCCCAGAGCAGATCGAAGCCGTTCGACGAGAGGCTCGGCCCCGTGGTCGCGAGGAACGGCGGGGCGAGGATCGGATCGAGCTGGCGGAGCCACGCCGGGGCGGCCGGATCGAGGTGAAGGGATCCGGGCGGCTCGAACGGGGAGAAGGGCGAGTACGCGCTCGCGAACGCCGGGGCGCCGGGGGCGGCGGCGGCGAGGCCGCGCTCGCCGAGGTCGGCGGCGTCCGGGCGCGCGCTGCCCCAGGCGAGCTGCCACCACGGCTGCTGCTGCCATTTCCCGTACGCGCTGCTCATGTAGAGCCGGAGCGGGCCGGGGCGCTCGACCGCGGCGTTGCGGAAGGCGCGGAGGAGCGGCAGCTCCGGCGCGACCGTCTCGTTCAGGTTGAAGCTCGCGCGCTTCGGCGGCTCGTCGAGCAGGCTGGCGCCGGCGTCCGGCGGGGCGGCGACGAGCGCGGCGGCGAGGCCGACGGCGGCGGCGAGGCTGGGGACGGCGGCGCGGGACGTTGCCGGCATGGGGTCGACGAGGAAGGGCGAGACGCGCGACGGAAGGTAGCTCACCCGGCGGGCGGGCGACCCTGATTTGCCACAAACCGCCAGCGCGGGGGATGAAAACCCACCTGGGCGCGGCCGAGGCCCTGTTCCAGCGTTGTTCAGCGTTGTTCGCCGGTCGCGCGGGCGGCTCAGGGGGCCGCGGAGGCGCGCGTCAGCCTGTCCCGCACGGCGTCCCACGCCGGATCCTCGGGGACGGCGGCGATGACGATCACGTCGCAGCCGGCGTCCTCGAGCCGGTGCAGCGCGGCGTAGAGCGCCGCCGCATAGCCGGCGGGATCCGCGGGGAGGAGCTCGGCGTGCGGCCCGGTCGCGGTGCGGCGGCCGTGCTCGATGGCGCCGGCGCGCGCGCCGGCCCGCGCGGCGCGCTCGACCTCGCCGCGGACGGCCTCCGCGGGGACCAGCGCCACGTGCGCGTGCGGAGCGTAGTGGCGCGCGTGCGTCCCCGGGGACGGGGCGCGCTCGGCCGGGGCGGTGATCAGCCCGGCGGTCGTCTGGAGCGGCACGAGGGCGGCGATCGTCTCGGCGGCCACGTGCCCCGGGCGAAGCAGCCGCGCCGGCGAGGTCGTGACGTCGACGATGGTGGACTCGATGCCGACCGCGGTGGGCCCGCCGTCGAGGATGGCGTCGATGCGCCCGCCGAGGCTCTTCTCGACGTGCTCGGCGGTGGTCGGCGAGATCTCGGTGGAGCGGTTGGCGCTCGGCGCGGCGATCGGCAGCGCGACGGCCTCGAGCAGGGCGCGCGCGACAGGGTGCACCGGCACGCGGATCGCCACGGTCGGCCCGCCGGCGGCCACCTCGTCGGCGACGCGGTCGGGCCGGCGCGCGACGACGAGGGTGAGGGGACCCGGCCACATCGCCTGCGCGAGGCGCTCCGCGTCCGCCGGCCAGCCGTCGGCGAGCGCGCGGGCGGCCGCGACATCCGGGACGTGGACGATCAGCGGGTTGCCGGGCGGCCGGCCCTTCGCCTCGAAGATGCCGCGCGCCGCGCGCGCGTCGTCGGCGCGCGCGCCGAGGCCGTACACGGTCTCGGTGGGGAAGGCGACGAGCCCTCCGCGGCGGAGGATCTCGGCGGCCCGTGCGATGGATGCCGCGTCCGCGGCGAGCCGCTCGGTTCGCATGCGCCGCGGTCCATGTTGCCCGTGCGCGCGGGAGGCAAACGAAAACCGACGGGGCGGTCACGGGGCGCGGGCGGGGCCGAGGGAGCGCCCCGTTCGCGGTCTCGACCAAGCGCGCTGCGGCGCGGCGCTCTTGCCCACGGGGCCGTTCCGCTCACCCGAAGGTCACGATGGGCTTCACGTCCGCCGGCTGGCGCACGAGCGCCTCGGCCCAGCGGTCGAGCGGGACGCGGCGGGTGATGAGGCGATCGAGCCAGCCTTGATCCGCCCGGGCGAGCGACGCGGCGGCCGCCTCGTAGTGCCGCCGGTTCGCGTTGACCGTGCCGAAGACGACCGTGTTCTCGAGCACCATCTCGCGGTTCAGGCCCTGGACGTCGACTGGGAGCGTCCGTCCCCCCGACGACACGCCGGCCAGGCACACAAGGCCGACCGGCGCCACGATCTGCATCGCGTCGTAGATGAGCTTCCCTACCCCCGTGCACTCGATGACCATGTCCACGCCCGCCCCGGCCTCCTGCACGCTGCTCGCGTGGTACGCGGCGCCGAGCTCGCGCACGAGACCGGGCTTCGGCCCCTCGGTCACCCGGTCGAGCACGCGCACCTCGAGGCCCCGCTCCACGCCGAGCAGCGCCGCGAGCAGGCCGATGGGGCCCGCCCCCGTGACAAGCACGCTCCTCGGCTTCCAGCTCGTCCGCGCGCTGATGCGCTCGATCTGGTCCCAGGCCTTGGCCACGACGCTCGCCGGCTCGAGCAGCACGCCCCGCTCCCCGAGCTTCTTGTCGATGACCACCGCGAACTCGGGCTCGATGCGGTACCGCTCCGAGGCGTAGCCGTCGATCGCCTTGATGCCGCGCTCGGTGTAGCGGCCGTTGCGGCACATGTCCCACTCGCCCTTCGCGCAGCTCGCGCACGGGACCGGGTCGGGGCGGCGCACGATTCCCACCACCCAGTCGCCCCTGTCGAGCCCGCTGTCGGGCGGCGCCTCGAGCACCTCGCCGAGCGACTCGTGCCCTATCACGAGTCGCGTCTTGCCCGGCGGCGCCCAGCCGTAACCGCCGTTCACGATCTCGACGTCCGTACCGCACACGCCGATGGCGAGCGTCTTGACCAGCACGGGCCCGTGCTCGACGGGCGGCTCGGGGATGTCTTCCAGGAGCCCGGAGCGTGGCTTGCCGGGCTCGACCGTGATGGCGCGCATCCAGCTCTCCTTTCCTTGGAGCGTCGACGGGCTCGATGACCCGCGGGACCGGAGCGATCCGGGGTCAGCTTGAACGCGGTGCCGACCAGCGCAAGGTGGCTGAACGCCTGGGGGAAGGTCCCGAGCAGCCGCCCGCTCCCGGGGTCGTGCTCCTCCGCTGCTGCAGCCACGGCGGTCGCGGAGCACGCCGGCGAGCACGGTGCCGTCGTGCCATGGTCAAGCGAAATCGTCGCGGGACAGCGGATTCTGGACGAGGACTGTTCGCCAACCACTTGGTTGACGAACGGCGCCACCGCGTAACCGCCTGCGTACCAGATGCACCCGAGACGGTCGAACTGCCCTTCTATCGACTAGCCGAAATTCCCCATTTTCCTTGACGCCCGAATCACGCCCAGAAAAACTGTTTGCGCCCCACATGGCGCGTGTCGGGGCTCGGCCGGGGGGACGGCCACCATGTCGATGCGCTCACACGGCAACGTCTGCCTGCTCTGCGCATGCGCGCTCGTCCTTGTTCCGGCGTCGGCGCAGGCACTCGAGTTCAGCGGTGGCGTGAGCGTGGGCGGGATCCAGGTCGGGACCGAACCCAAGCTGGCCGTGAGCCCCTTCGCCGGCTGGCTCTGGCGAAAAGAGAGGGACTTCCGGATCGAAGTCCACAACATGCTCAGCATCATCCCGGGGGCACGTGTGGGTGTTTATGATCGAACGGCGGTTGCCGTTGGATACGTCACGAAGACGGGCAACGTCAGCCTTGGTCCATCCCTGTCGCTCTACTCGATGCCGGTATGCGGTGCCGTGATTTGTGACCGCGTGATGGGGTTTGCTCCAGGCGGGCGCGCACAGTCCGACTGGTACTTCGCTGGGCGTCTGGGGGTATCCACGAGCCTCAACGTGGACTGGGCCGGCGGGAGCAGTCGTGTTCTTCCTGGCAGCGTGGTCGTGATGGTAACCGCTGGGCCTACCTGGAGATTCGGGGGAGAGCCGGAATGAACAAGCTGTTGGCTGTTGGATTTCTCGGTCTTGCGGGGTGCAACTTCGATGTCGGAGACTGCTACCTCCGGGCTGAGGGCGAGAGCGGCGCCGGCGGGATCATCATCACCGCGACAGGGGCGGGCGGCTACGGGTTCGGCCAGACAGGAGCCGGCGGCATCGGACCCGTACCGCTGGAGACGCAGGACATGGATCCGCCTTCTCCTCCAGTCTGCAACATCGCGAGCCAGACACCGTGTGAGGAGAAATGCGAGGCGGGCTCCGAGTCTGACAATATTCAGTGTGGAAAGATGGATAACGAAGCGCAGCGGACAGCGTGTCGGGATAGCGCATACGCTAGATACAAGAGCTGTCGAGAGGGTTGCGAGCGGACAAGCAATAGAAGCTGCGATGAGAAGTATCAGGATTGCATGGACCGCGGTCCGTGGCGGTCTTGTGCGAGACCAGGGTCTGGAGACGCAGGCGAAACGAAGTGTCGAACCTGCTATAGACGATGCGAGTCCGGGGATCCTCCATCGTCGGATTGCAAAAAGTGTCTATTCTGAGGTTTTAATGACGATTCACGTCACTGCAAATGAGGACATTCGGAGAGCGATCCGGCGCGGGCTTGGTCTTCCTGTACGTTTCGTGAGCGATAACGTGCTGGAGGGGCCGTGTGCGTCCGATTCCGAAGTTCATTGTGAGCGGCGGTGCGATTATTGGAACCTTCGAGGGCGGGAGAGGACACGATTTTATTCGCGGTTTCATGATGTTGTCAATGCGTTGAAATCGCGTCAGCGAATCGTCGTATGGACCTCCGGTTTGTGGAGGGACAGGCTGATGCTGTGGGCGCTCTGCGCGTGGAGGCTCCGCTATCGGCCCAAGCACCCGGATCTCGACATCGTCGTCCTGGGAGATGCGCCGGAGGACGGGTTTGGCCGTGGATTCGTCCACGTGAAGCCGGCCGACGCGCGCCGCGGTCTGGACGACGCGCGCGCTCTATCTCGGACGCGCGTCCAGCACATGGCGCGCTCTTGGCGAAAGCTATCCGGTCGGTCTCCGGTGCTGTCCACCGAGGGGGGGCGCGCAGATCGAGCACGGAAGGAGTTCGTAGAGTTGGGCACCCACCAAGCTGCATTCTTTCCTCGGGTGGACGGCAGCGCGCTCACCTTGTCTTGGGTTGACGAGCTCTTGTTCGCGTGTCTCGATAAAGACTGGTCGACGCCCGTGGACGTATTCATGCACCGTTCACCGGCTGGCGAAGAGCTGCGTCATGGTTGGGGGATGCGCATCGGCGATTGCTTTCTCGCCATGCGGCTGCGCCAGTGGGCCGAGCACCGTGGGGCCGAGGCCGCGCTGGAGAGTGTGCCCTATAGGACGGACAGAGCACCTATGCTAGAGGCTCGCTATAGGTTGACGGCTGTCGGCGATGAAATAAAGCGACACGGTCTTGCTGAAATCGCTCAAGGAGCGCCGCTGCCGGTGTGGGGTGTCACAGCGTACGATCCGCTGGCTCCTTGGGTGGTGGTGGACGACGGCACAGCTCACCCGCGCGTCCAGCGACTTGAAGAACGCGCCACGCAGGACGAGGAATGACGCCCGCGGCCACACGCGCTTCCGGCTGGCCGAGCTCCGCGGGGTCGCCCCTCGGGGTGGTGTTCCGCCTCGGCGACGTGGTGCAGATGCGCGAGCGTTCGGCCCGCGTGCCCGCCTCGACGGCCGGCTCGACGCCCAGCGCCGCGCCGCCCTCGCATGGGGCGGCGCCTGCCGCTGGACGCCGTTCCGGCCGGCGAGCACGGGCACGTCGGCGATCTCCGCGCGGCCGCCGCCGTGTCCGCCTGCGGCGCCTAGCGTTCACAGCACAAGACGTGTGTGACCCCGGGCTCCAGCGAACCGCTCACGATCTCGGAGTCGGTCGACGGGGCGCACGTTCCAGGCTCGCTCTTCAAGAACACCGATCGCATCGCCGCAAGCGGCGCGCTCGTCGCCCTGGTGCAAACAGGGTTGCTGTGATTGGTGACGTACTCGGCCACGACCTCGCTGACGCAGTCTGGATCCTGGTACAGCATGACTTCCGCCGTGCAGTTTCCGCCGCTCGGCGCGCCGCAAGAGCACGGAGAGCATTGGCGGGTGTCGTTGAGCATGGGATATTCGAGCTTGCGGTCGTAGCCCTTCCAGCACTCGCCATTTTCCTGAGGAGGGTAGCACGTCATGCTGAGCGTCGGTGCGTACGCGGGAGGATCGGACTTGCAGGCCCTGACGAACTGTAGACTGCCCATCGACGGTTTCGGTACCGGAGACACCGGAGCGCACGGCGCGAGGGTCGACGGCTCGAACGTTACTGTAGCGACGGCGTCTCCCGGGATCGGCTCTTCGGCCGCTGAACAGGAACCGTCCCATGACGCGCCGGCTTCAAGCGTGCCGACGGCGTCCTCACGAGAACAGACCGACGCGCTGGCAGTCACCTTCGACGGCAGTTCGCACTCGGCCGGCGCACATTCGCAGGGCTCACACTTGTCCTCCGCGCTGAACCCCTCTTCTTCGAAGTATCCTTCCCATAAAAGCTCCGCGCTGAACGCCTCACATCGCTTGAATTCTCCAGCGCCTTCCATGAGGATAAATATTTCCTTCGTACGATCGGGCTCCGGTAGCTCTGGGGGAAGGTCTATCGAGTAGCACCCGAGCAGTGCGAACACTGCAAGGAGGTATGATGCATTCGATCGCATCGTGGGTACCGCCCTTCAGTTGAAGTTGTTGGAGCAGCAGAAGACGCGCGGTTCTCCGCTGACGAGATCGCCGATTACCTGGGAGACGGGCGACTTCGGCGTGCACGTGCCCGGATCTTCATGGGTAAGCACAGCACGCATCGCCGCGATCGGAAGGGGATCGATGTCGGTGCACCGACTGTCGTTCTGGTCGACGCCGAACCCACCTCCGATGATCTTGGTGGTGCAGCTCGATTCGGCATACACGAGCAATTCAGCCTCGCAGCTCCCACCTTCTGGAGCCTCGCAGGAACATGGGGCGCACGTGCGCGCGTCTGCGATTCGTTCCTTGAACTCAAATCGTATGTTGAACCCTGGCGGACATAGTTCGTCATCTTCGGGAGAGATACACGCTCGCCAATCCCTCCGTGGATGGGTGGTTGACTCCATCGGACAGGCTTTTGCGAAGGTGGCGGAGATCGGCGGGGGATCGAACGACGGCGAGGCAACGCACTCGGCAGCGAGGGTCGGCGGATCGAAGGTGACCGAGGTGAACACCTCGCTTGGCACAGGAGGGGCCGCCTTGCGGCACACGCCCGCGCGATCCTCGTCCGCGTCTTGATCATCGAAGACGATCTGGGTTCCGTAGTCGCTGCAGCGCAGCGACCTGTGTGCTGTCACGCTCGACGGCAACGTGCACAGGGCTGGTCCACACGTGCACACGCCGCACTCGTCGACAGCGCCCACCTCAGCCCATCCCTCCCAGAAATCCAGCCGGTGACCCGGACATGCCGGTGCATCGGGACTCTCGCCAGTCCAGAGCCATACGGCGTTGTCGTCCGTCCGCGGGGCAGCGACACCGTAGGCATCGAGCCCGTCCCCACACGCCGTCAGCACAACGGCGACACTTACAAAGCAAGCGCTCGACCGCATGAGAACCCCTTCAGCTGCTCAGTAAAAGTCCTTCTGACAAGGGATCAGGCCGTCGCAGAGATCGAACTCCTGGGCCGGCGTCTTCATGGCCTGCCGTGCGGGAGCGGCGGGGCGGGTCGCGCGACGCCGCGGCGGGACCGGCGGCGGGGCAGCCTCGGGGAGCGGCTCAGGGCCTCGAGCGAGCGGTCGAGCGGGGTGCGGCGGAGCGGCTCGAACCGCAGCAGCCTGGACAACCGGCCCCAGGCATATCGCGGCTCGGCGGGAAGGTTCGCGCCAGAGGACCGCGGCCGCGCTGCCCAGCACGAACGCCAGCGCGAGCACCGCGCCGTACCAGCGCGCGCGGGAGCGTCGCTCCGGTGTGGTGCTTGAATCTCGAGAGGTCGAGGGCGCTGGCGCGACCAGCAGCAGCGGAGGAGGCGGAGCGATCGAAGGCGCCGGCGGGACCGGCAGCGGCGGATGGAGGTCCGGGAGCTCGGGCGCTGGAGGCGCCGGCGGTACGACCGGGGGCGCGTGGGTGACGTGGTCCCGCGTGTCCCGCGGCGGTATCGCGCTCTTGAGCGTGTCGGGCGTGCCGGGAGGGCGCGGCTCGGCGAGCGGCGGCGCGTGGGTGGCGTGGTCCTGCGCGTCCCGCGGCGGCGCGCTCCTGGCCGTGTCGGGCGCTTCGGACGGGCGCGGCGTGGGGAGCGCGCTGGTTCGGCCCACCTGTTCACCCGAGCCGAGCGGCTCCGCCTCGTTCTCCACGGAGATCGGCGCTCCCTCGTCCGGCTTGCGCCGAGCGCCGGACGGCGCGGCGAAGATGTGCGCGTGCGAAGGTTCCGGCGGCTCGCCGAGCTCTTCCCACGCGCGGGCGAAGGGCGTCAGAGCAACGAGCATCTTTCGGACGCTCGGGTGCCGTCGCTTGGGGTTCTCCTCGAGGGCTCCCTTGATCATCATCCGAAGCATCAGCGGCATCCCGACGGGGAAACTCGTGGGCTCGGTCCACGTCGACAGGGGGCGTCGGCACAAGAGCTCGTACATGACGGTGCCGAAGCCGTAGACCTCCGCGCGAAGTCCGATGCGTCCACCGGAGAACCGCTCCGGCGGTGCGTACCCGTACGGATCGCGCAGAGCATCGTCTGGGCCGAGCTGAAAGAGCCGCACAAAGCCGAAGTGCGTTATCGCGTACCGGCCTTCGCCCACGACGAAGACACGGTCCGGACTGAGGGCGCCATGGATCATGGAGCGCTCATGAGCGCGCTCGAGACAGCGGCCGATGGCGATCAGCTTTTGGAGCGCGGCCGGCCCGAGGTCCTGCCCGCGCATGGCGTCGAGGAGCGGGACCGCGTCGCGGAGCACGGGGGTCGCTGCCCACGCCACGGAGCCGCGCACCCCCCCGTAGAGCACGCGGACGATCTCGGGGACCTCGTCGGAGAGGCGCTGTAGGCGCGCCAGTTCCTCGGCGAAGGCGCTCTCCTCGAGGCCCGCGCCCTCGTGGACGTGCAACCAGACGAGGTCTCCCTTGTCGCCGACCTGCCGCGCGAGGAAGTGACGGACCAGGCCGCGTTCCTCGTTGAGCAGCTCGTGGCCTTCCCAGATTTCACCCGCCGCTACCATACGAGCTGGACCTCCGCGCCGGCGCCTCGCGGGCGGATCTCGGCCTTCCGCGGCCAGACGACGTAGACGATCGTCGCGGCGCCGAGCGCTGCGCCGGCGACGATCGCAGCCGAGCCCAAGCCAGGGAACAGGCTTGCTCGTGTGTCGGCCGCGTCCGCTTCGTCGTAGACTTGGCGATACTCCGGGCTGCTGTGGAGCATCGAGCCGTCGTTCAGGCGGGCCACCTTGGCGATTGTTTCGCGCTCAGCGGCGTCGCCGGCCAGGTGAAGGCCGACACCGGCGCCGAGCAGGGCCGCCGAGGCAGCCGCGCCGGTGCCGATGATCCACGGGTTGCGCGTCCGCGCCGGGGCAGCCTTCGGGGTCCTGAAGGTGAGCGACACGTGCTGCGACTCGCCGGCCGCCACCTTCACGAGCTCACGGGCTACCTGCCCCTGCTTTCCCGTCGCCGTGACCTCGTGCTGTCCGGGCGCGAGGAAGACGGGGCCGCCCGCGCTCACCTCGCGACCATCGGCGAGGGCTCGAGCTCGTTGACCTGCGCCCAGTACGCGCGAGCGCGATCGAGATCGAGCCGCTTGGCGGCCTTCTCCGCCTCGTCGATGAGCTCCTGGACCTCGCGGGACCGCGGGGGCGGGTCCGCGGCCGCGGCTTGTAGGGGGAACGTGGAGGCAAGGACGGCTGCCAGGGCGGCCGCCTGCCGTGGATGGCCTGCTGGAACAGAAGCACGCACGGTTCGCCTCGGCGCACTCGAGGGGGACCACAACGCCGCGCTGGCCCAATCCAGTGCGGCGTTGCTTTTCATACCACCGTGACGGTGCAGCCGGGCGCGCAGAAGCGCCGCGCGTTCCGCGCGATGTCGACGCGAAGCATTGCGCACAAGCGACGAAAATTCTCTCGGCGGGCCGCAAAAAGCATCGCAACGGGAAATGCCTCGCGTCTCGGTCGTGACCGCGCGTGAGGTTCGGCGTCGAGGTCCTCGAGCACGAGCCCGGTCGGTCGATGGTGACCTCATTCCCCTGGCCGCGCTCGCGAGCCGTGCGGGTGACGCGGAGCATGGGCGCGAGCTCGGCACGGCCCCCTCCGCCGCTGAAGCCGCGGCGATCGCGGAGTACGCCGGCGAGCCGGTGCCGTCGTGCCATGGTCAAGCGAAATCGTCGTGGGGCAGCGGATTCTGGACGAGGACTGTTCGCCAACCACTTGGTTGACGAACCGCTAGGCGGAGGGGCGTTTCAGCAGCAACGGACGCGCTGGCGAAGGACCTTGCATCGTCACAGGCCCTATCCGATACGCCCTATTTCAGCGTGTCGCGCCTGACGATGGGGTGTCAAGTCGGCTCAGGTAAGGTGTGCCTCGTGCATCAGATTGGCATACCCATACGTGGTCAGGATCGTACGCGGTAGCACCTCCAATAGATACAGGCGGGGCCGCTTGCACACTCGGCAGCGCGTCGAGGAACTCCTCGCTCCCCGCATGCCATCGAAAGGACCACCTCGTCATCTCGGAAGGTCTCGGGTGATTCGCGTTCCGGCGTTCGATGATACGGCCTCGCGTGTGGTGATACCAACCATTGAGCCGTTTGGCCACGTACAGATCCCCTGTGTGTGAAAACCATGCAGCGAGCTCAGAGTCGGCATTGATCGCGTTGACGAACACTTTAACTGGCGAGAGCCACTCTTGCGATAGCTGTCGTAGGAGAAGCTCGTCAAAGCGTGATAGTAAGAGCTTGTGGCCTACCCGTCTGGGAAAGAGTCCGGCATGATAGCGCCCAAGGTTGGCCAGCTGCGGGTGGAACATGCTCCCAGATGCACAGAACCTGGAAAAGGCAACGGGCGAGCGGCGGCACCACAATTTCCAGAGCGTAGCCGCGAGAGCTGTCTCGAGCTTCGACCATTGGACCACAGGCGGCTTGCGTAGCAGAGCATCCGCGACATCGAGGGCGATGGCCCTGCCTGGGCCGGGCCCTTGCGGAGATGCTCCGGCGGCGTCTGGGCTGAGATCAACGACGAACAACGCGCGCCCTCGCTCGACTACGGAAGCACAGATCCGACAGAGGCTCATCAGGCCGTCTGGTGTCGGCGGAAGCGCCACGCAGACCGGCGGCCCATCAGAACGCGCAAGCTCTTCATTTAGATCGGTAGACGGCTCTCCACCAAAGTATCTGATGCGCGCAGCGCGATGACGTTTCGGGTCGATTCTTGATGGCCCCAGCAGGAGACTGTCATCGTCGACCACGACCGGGGATGCAACCTTGGCTAGAGCCGCTCCGGCAACCCCGCCCATGGCAACGTAGACTGCGCCCTGGTTCAGCTCATTCATCATCTGAATCCGCACGATCTGCATTTGCACGCTGGTGGGTAAGGTGCGCCCGATTGGCAGGCTTCAAGGCAGCTTTTGCACGATGTATGGCGCCATTTGTCGCAGCCTGGATATCCCGTGATGCACCTGCCGCCGATGTCCTGGCAATCGACGAACATGTCTGTGCATCTCTTGTCGGGCGTGCACCCTGCCATCTGCTCAGTGGCGCCGCTCCCCACGTCGTCACCGTTTTCGAACCGGTCCCCCGTAGCTGCTGACCCCGGTGGGTATGGGGCTGCGGCCCCTGTGCCTTCCGTCCCCCTGAGATAGCACTCACCCAGGAGGCCGCCGAGGGGTCTCGACCTTTCCGGCCGCTCGTTCGGATGCCCCCCGCGTGGTCTCGACCCATCGCGAGGCTCGTCTTGAGCCGATGGCCTGGTCGGGACCACGCCGTTTGTATGAAAAAATTCATTTCTTTTGATCGGGACCTGTTCCCGGGCCGAAAAGATCCTCCGCGGTCGATCGCGACCTGTCCGCGGCCTCGCAACGAGCGCCGGCGTTGGTCGTGACCTCCGTGGCACCTCCTTTTCAGGCGGCCGGGTTGGTCTCGCGCCGTCGGAAACCTGCGGTCCTCTTGACGGGCTCTGCCGCTCCGCCGTCTCCTGACCGGACACGCTGTACCCCGGACGAGGAGGTCTATGCGATGTTGAAGCACCTGATGATCGAAGAGATGGTCGCGCTCTTGGCCCCGTGGGTCGAGAGCGCGCAACGGAAGCGGCTGTTCCTCTCGATACCCGAGATCGCCGGCCTGCACCCGAAGGTGATCACGGCCCACGAGGCCGTGCTCGCGGTGCGCCCGAGCAAGGCCGGGCCATCGGCCAGGATGAGCGCCTTGAACGAGGAGGTCGCGCGGGTCGACGAGCGCCACGATCACCTCGCCAGGGCCGTGTGCTGGGGCATCGACGCGCACCGCGAGCACTGCCTCGGAGAGGACCCTCCGGAGAGAGGGCGCGCCGCGACCTGCGACCAGGTGCAGCCGAAGCTGTTTCCGAGCGGGCTCACCATCATCAAGGCCTCGCCGACCGCGGAGGCGGGTAACACCGCGCGTGTCGCCCGGCTCCTCGATGAGGAGCCGTCGATCGGCGAGTTCCTGAAGGGGATCCCGGCGGCCGGGAAGACAACGCTGCTCCACACGACGCAGCGGTGGATCAAGACGGGCAAGGAGCTCGAGGCGATCGAGCACCAGCGGGACGAGCTCGCCGCGAAGGAGAAGACGGCGCCGGTGACCAGGGCGACGATCGCGGCGGCGCGCAGCCAGTGGTTCCGGGTCGTGTCCGCGGTGCTCTCCAACCTGGAGCTCTCCGATGCGCCGGCCGAGGCGATCGAGACGATCCGAGGGCCCGTGCTGAAGGCCTCGGAGCGGGCCGGCAAGCGGTATGGCGGGGCGACCGCGGGCGAGGGGTCGAGCGTGGAGGAGCCGAGGGAGCCGGCGGTGGGTGAAGACGAAGAGGAGGCGAGCGCGGGGGACGGCGATCTCGTGGCCTGAGCCGGGCCCGAAAGCGCCGAGAGCGACGCGCGTTCAGGCCCTGGCTCTACTGCGGGAAGTCGGGTCGGGAGGCGAACCGCCATGACGCCAAGGGCGCCAAGAAACCAGGGAAATAGGAGGGGAAAATGCGGGGACGGCGCTTCCTCTCTCCTCTTGGCGGCCCTGGCGCCTTGGCGGCTTTTCTGCTGATCCGGGGTAACCTCCCGCCGTCGTGCCAGCTCGCGTTCTCATCGAGCGAGCCACGGAGTTCGCCGCGCTCACGGCTCCACCGCACGGCCGAGGGAGCGGCCATCGCCGTCGGCGTCGATCCAGAGCGGCGCCGTCATCGCGAACGGCAGGATCTCGCCCGGATCCCCGGTGAGCACCGGCTCGAGCGGCCGCCGCCCCCGGACGATCGCGACGACGAAGGTGTCTTCGGCAATGGAGATCGCGCCGTGCGCGGTCTGCCCGGGCCGCTGGTCGCCGGGCGCACCGCCGTCGCGGGCGCCCGGCCGCGGCGGTCGCCGCCCGCCGCCGGCTCCGAGGACGACGGGGATCGCGATCTCGTCGAGGAGCGCGCCCGCGGGCGTCGTGCGCGCGCCTTCCAGGGGGATCGGCGCGCCGCTCGCGACGCCGCCGACGAGCACGTGGAGCTCGCGCGCGTCGACCCAGGGGGCCCGCTCGACGCGGATCGAGAGCGACAGCGGCCCGCCCCGGGTCCCGCGCCGTGCCGACGCGACGCCGCCCTGGCGCGTGTCGCCGAGGCGCATCGTCACGAACGGACCGTTCGTGATCACGACGTCGCGCCGGCGCCGCAGGCCCGCGACGAGGTCGGCCGCGTCGAGCCGGCCCGGATCATCGTCGGCCACGGCGATGTACGTGCGCGGGTAACCCGCCTCCGCGCCGTGCAGCCCGTGGGTGTCGCTCGTCGCCGTCGGCGTGACCGGGTGGGACGCGCGGAGCAGCGCCCAGAGCTCCTCGAGCGCGCGGTCCCGCGCGGCAACCTCGCGCCCGGTCCAGACCTCGACGGCATCGGCGCCGGCGCCGTCCCCGACGATCTGCGCGAGCAGGCTCGGGCCTGGGTCCGGCGCGCCCTGCGGCGCCCCGGACGCGTGCAGCGGTGAGCCACCGCCGTGCAGCGGTGAGCCACCGCCGTGCTGCCGGCTCACCTGGACGACGCGCTCGCCGGGCAGCGCGCGCACCTCGCGGAGGATCTCCCCCGCGGTCTCGTCGACCCACCGCAGCGCGCCCTCGCGGGGCGCGGCCGCCTCCGCGCCGAGCGGGAACACGCTGAGGCTCCCGATCCCGGCGCCGCTCCGGCCGCTCGTGAGCTCCACGCCCGGGAGCATGCGCAGCTGCGACTCGAGCCCCAGGAGGGCGATGTCCCGCCGGAGATCGGAGGCGAGGGCGAGGTTGTGCTCGCTCGTCACCGCGCACTCCACGCCCTCCGCCAGGTTCGACACGATCCGCGCGGTCATGTCGACGCCCGCGTCGGCGCTCTGCGCGGTGTGCTGCCGGAGGTCGCAGGCGATGTAGCCCGACGTGTCGACCACCCGCTCCAGCGTGAGATCGAGCCGCGACCTGCCGCCGTCCGCGATGTCGACCATCGCCTCGGCGAGCGCGTACTCGGGCCCGCGCGAGGCGACGACCCGGAACCGCCCGGGGGGCAGGGGGATCTGGAGCTCGCCCGTGAACGTGAGCCGGGGCGGCGATACGGCCTTGCCGCTCGTGGCGTCGACGAGGCTGACCTTCGCCGGCGTGAGCGGACCGAGGAGCTCCGGGTCCTCGGCCGGCTCCGGGGCGCCGCGCTCTTGCAGCTGGAGGTCGAGCCGGCCGGCGCCGGAGAGCGCGAGCCGCGCGGGGGCGATCTCGCCGGCGCGGATCCGGATCCGCGCGCTCCCCAGCGCGCGGCGGCCGCTCCCTTCGAAGCCGACGAGGTAGAGGCCGGGCGGGGCCTCGGCGGCGAGCGGCGCGTCCTCGCCGGTCCGCAACCACAGATCGAGCGCGCCGGCGGCCGGCGCGGCGCCGTCCTCGGCGATCGGGGTCAGCGTCGCCCTGCCGGCGAGCGGCGGGAGCGGCGCGCCGCGGGCGTCCACGAGCGCGAGCGCCACCCCGCCGGGCGCGCCGCCGCCGAGGAAGAAGACCTCCGTCGCGACGGCGAGCGAGTCGCCGCGGGGCGCGATCGCGAGGACCCGCTGGTAGGCAGCGCGCCCGCCGGGCGGCAGCGCGGCCTGCCGGGCGAACGTCGCGTCGCTGAAGCCGGCGCCGCTCCGCGCGCGGATCGTCGCGCCGTCCGCCGGGACGAGCGCGTACGCGACGCCCGCCCCGACGCCGGCCAGGTACGGCGCCTCGTGATCGCCGCGGTGCCCCGGCGCCACGCCGGGCGCGACGTGCTCCGCCGACCCCCAGTGGACGACGTCGCCGAGGTCGAGCGCCTCGACCGGGCGATCGCCGTCGTTCCGGAGCGACGTCGCGATCACGACCGCCCGATCGCGCGGCCCGAGCGTGTAGCGGGTCGTGACGGAGAGCGCGCCGCCGGCGAGCTCGCGCCCGCGCACCTCGCCGCGCGCCTCGATCCAGGCGGCGCCGTCCTCGCCGGCGCCCGTCGCGATGTCGCGGTAGAGCACCTGCCGCGGCGGCGCGCCGATCCGCGGGACGATCTGCCCGAGCTCGTCGCGCCGCGCCCGCGCGTCCGCCGCGTCGATGAGGTGGCCGCCGCTCTCGGCGAGGCCAGCCCCCGGGCCCAGCTGATCGACGACCACGGCGATCTCGTCGTTCTCGAGCACGTAGTCGCCGCGCCGCCCCGCCGCGAGTGGCCCCGAGAGCGCGTCCGCGGGCCCCGTGATCCGCCGGACGCGCGCCGGCCGCGCCGCGCCCTCGGCCCTCGGGCAGAGCTCGCCCTGCTCCCCGCCGCCGTACCCCCACCGGCAGAGCATGCCGAGGCGCCCGGCCGCGCCGGAGGACACGACGACGCTGCCGCCCTGCACGGGCGGCGCGCAGGTCGCGCAGGCCAGCGCGAGGGCGGCCAGGCCCGCAGGGCTCAGGGAGCGGCGCGCCGTGCGCCAGGCGCGCGGGGGGAAAGCGGGGGAGCGGAGGGACCTCTCGGGCGAGCGGATCATCGGTGCTGTTCCGATGCACGGCCGCGGCGCGGCTTGGGTCAGGACCGCTCGGTGGCGGTCACGCCGCCGGCGGCTCGTCTACTCGTCGTCCGCCATCTCCGGGTAGTCGCCGGGCGCGAGGTTGTCGAACCGGGTGCACGACGCGGTGAACCGCGTCATCACCTTGCCCGTCGGCCCGTTGCGCTGCTTCGCGACGATGAGCTCCGCGATGCCTTTGTGGTTGGTCGTCTCCGGGTTGTAGTACTCGTCGCGGTAGATGAAGATGATGTTGTCGGCGTCCTGCTCGATCGCGCCGGACTCGCGGAGGTCCGACAGCTGAGGGCGCTTGTCCTTGGTGGTCCGGGTCTCGACCGCGCGGTTCAGCTGGGAGAGCGCGATGACCGCCACCTTGAGCTCCTTCGCGAGCTGCTTGAGCCCGCGGGAGATCTCGCTGATCTCCTGCTCGCGGCTGTTCACGCCGTCCCGCCCCTTCATGAGCTGCAGGTAGTCGATGACGACGAGCCCGATGCGCCGCCCCGAGCTGCCGTCGCTGGGCCCCCGGTCGTACTCGGCCTGGATGCGCCGCACCTTGGCGCGCAGCTCGAGGAGGGTGATCGCCGGCGTGTCGTCGACCCAGACGGGCAGGGTCGAGAGGAAGGACGCGGCCTCGGTCAGGCGGCGCCAGTCGTCGGGCTGCAGGAAGCCCTGGCGGAGCTTGCCGAGGTCGACGCGGCCCTCGCAGCAGACCATACGTGTCGCGAGCTGCTCGCGCGGCATCTCGAGCGAGAAGACGGCCGCGCCGAAGCCGGGCTCGTGCCGCTCGATGCCGTGCCCCGCCTGGTCGGGGCCGGGGGAGCTCACCGTGCGCGGCGACGCCACGTTCACGGCGAGGTTGAGGACGAACGACGTCTTGCCCATGCCGGGGCGCGCGGCGATGATCGTGAGGTCGCCGTCGTGCAGGCCGGCCGTCTTGGCGTCGAGCTTCTCGTACCCGGTCGAGATGCCCGTGATGCGGTCGCCGCGCTCCGCGGCCGCGGTGATCTGCTCGAACGCGGCCTTGAGCACCTGCGCGAGCGGCTGCGTCGCCGTCCCCTGGGGCGTGCGCGCGAGCTGGTAGACCGACTGCTCCGCGCCGTCGATGAACTCCTGCACCACGCCGACGTCGCCGTACCCCTCGGCCGCGACGCGCTGGCACGTGGCGATGAGCTGGCGCACGCGCCACTTCTCGTAGACGACGCGCGCGTGCGCGCCGACGTGCGCGACCGCCGGCGTCGCGTCCGCGAGCTGGGCGAGGTACGCCGCGCCGCCCACCTGGGCAAGGCGCTCCCGATCGCGCAGCCAGGAGGCCACCGAGACGATGTCGAGGGGCGTGCCGGCGGACGCGAGCTCCTGCGCGGCCTCGTAGACGCGGCTGTTCGCCTCGCTGTAGAAATGCTCCGCCTTCAGGATCTCGAGCACCCGATCGAGCGCGTCGCGGTGCAGCAGGATGGCCGAGAGCACCGCCGCCTCGGCGTCGAGGTCGTGCGGCGGCACGCGTCCGGCGACGATGGGAGGCTCGACCCTCTGAGGCCGCTGGCCCCGGCGATCCATCATTCTCATCATCCGTGCATCTCCTCCCCACCGATTACCCCCATCCCGCCCCGAGCTTTTCCACAGGCGTCGAAATGGGCGACGCCCCGAAGGCGCAACGGTCCTTCGGGGCGTCGGGTGCAGGGTCGATTTCCGTCTATCAGAACATGGGCAGCCCTGAGAAGGGTTTCTGTTTGCATTGCAGTGAGCGTTCGTGCGGTGGGCATCCCAATGCAGGTTCCACGTTCGAGGGGCGCCGCTCCGATCGCGGGGGAGCGACGCGCCGAGGCGTTGCCGAGCGCGGCAAGGTATGGAAATCGAGTAACCCCGGTCTCATCGGCATTTCCTTTCCCGCTTGACTCAGCTGCGATGACGCTTCGCGCCCGGGCATGCGCCGTCGCGGGGAGCCGCCATTGTGGATCACAAAACGCGTCAAACAAGGATTGAACCCACCGAAGTGGTCTGCGTGGGTGAAGCGCTGTGGGACCTCTACGCGCCGGAGGGCGTTCCGCTGGAGCGGGCAAAATTGCTGCGCCGCGTGGCGGGGGGCGGCGCGGTGAACACCGCGACGGCGCTCGCCCGGCTCGGCGTGCCTTCGGGGCTGTGCGCCGCGCTGGGCGACGACGCCCTGGGGCGCGGGCTGAGGGATGAGGTCGCTGCGGCCGGCGTCGATGTGGGCCGGCTCGCGCTGGGCGCGGCGCGCACCGGGCTGATGTTCGTGGCGATCACGCGCGGCGAGGCGCGCTTCGCCGGCTACCGGCAGGGCGAGATCGAGGCGCGCGCGCTCGCCGCGGCGCTGCCGGCGCGATGGCAGACCCGGGTCGTGCATTTCACCGGGATCGCGCCGGTGCGCGGGGCGATCGGCGCGCTCGCGCGGGCAGCGGCGGGCGCTCGCCGCGAAGGGTGCGCCGTCTCGGTCGACATCAACGCGCGCCCGCGGATGTGGCCGCGCGCCGGGCGCGCCGGGCCGCATCCGGGGGCGGACGCCGGCGTGCGGGGCTGCTTCCGGCTGTTCGCGCAGGCGGACGTCGTGAAGTGCAGCACCGGCGACCTCGACGTGCTGGGGATGACGGCGCGCGCGCTCCGCGAGCGGCTCCGGCCCGAGGCGACGCTGGTCGTCACGGACGGCGCGCGGGCGACGCTCGTGCTCGGCCCGGAGGGCGAGCGCGCGATCGCGCCGCGCCCGGTCCGGCCGATCGATCCGACGGGCGCGGGGGATGCGTTCTGCGCCGGGATGCTGGCGAGCCTCGTGTGGGAGGAGCAAACGCGGTGGGCAGACCCGGCGCTTCTGCTGCGCGCGGTGGCGCGAGGGCACGACGTCGCGCGGGCGTGGGTGAGGCGGAAGCGCGGGTGAGGCGGGCGTGGCGGCGGGAGCGCGGGCGAGCCGCGCTTTGCGGACGAGGTGGAAGCGCGGGCGAGCCGCGCTTTGCGGACGAGGTGGAAGCGCGGGCGAGCCGCGCTTTGCGGACGAGGTGGAAGCGCGGGCGAGCCGCGCTTCCGGCGCTACTTGGCGGCGACCGTGACCTCGACCGACGCCGTGATGGACGGGGCAAGGCGGATCACGACGGCGTGCGCCCCGAGCGTCTTGATCGTGTCGGTCTCGATGCGACGCCGGTCGACGCTGAAGCCCTGCGCGGCGAGCGCCTCTTCGATGTCGCGCGCCGTGACCGAGCCGTACAGCTTGTTGCCCTCGCCGACCGGGCGGCTGATGGTGAGCTTCACCTGGCTGAGCTTGCCCGCGAGCTGCTCCCCCTCGGCGCGCGTCTTGGCGGCCCGCGACTCGGCGACCCGCTTCTCGTGCTCGATCCGGGACACGTTCTCGGCGGTGGCGCCGATCGCGAGGCCGCGCGGGATGAGGTAGTTGCGCGCAAAGCCGGGGCGAACCTTCACGAGCTCGCCGCTCTTGCCGACGTTGTGGAGGTCCTCCGTGAGGACCACATGGATGTGGATTGCCATGATCGACCTCCTACGCCGTCACGGTGAACGGCAAGAGCGCGATGTTGCGCGCGCGCTTGATCGAGAGGGTCACCTTGCGCTGGTGGCGCGCGCAATTGCCGCTGATGCGGCGCGGGACGACCTTGCCGCGCTCGGAGATGAAATACTTGAGCGCCTGCGGGTCCTTGTAGTCGATGATCAACGCCTTGTCCGCGCAGTAGCGGCAGACGCGCTTCCGGCCCGTGCGGCGGCGCCCCGGGGCGTCCGCGTTCAGGTCGGGCGTGCGACCGAAGTCGCGATCGTCGTAGTCTCCGCCGCCGTTGCGGCCCATGTCACTGTTGCGGCCGTTCATTGCTCAGCTCTCCTCCTCGTCGGCGGCGCCTTCCGTCTCGGTCTCTTCAGCCTCGTCGACGTCCGGCGGGGCCGCCTCGGAGCTCCGGTCGATGCGGCGCTCCGGCTCGATCAGGCCGAGCTGACGCTCGCGCGAATCGTCGCGGTCGTCCTCGAGCGGCGTGAGCTCGAGGCGCTCGAACTTCACGTCCTCGTCGGCGATCGTGACGTCCTGGGCCTCGACGTCGTTGCGCACGAGCACCGTCTGGTACTTCAGCACGCCGTCGAAGAGGCGCAGGTTGCGCTCGATCTCGGAGACGACCTTCCCGCCCCCGAGGTACTTCAGGTACACGTACACGCCGCGGCGGTGCTTGGCGATGTCGTACGCGAGGCGGCGGCGCCCCCACGTCTCGACCTTGGTCAGCCGGCCGGACTCGCGTCCGACGACCTCGGCGAGGCGCGACCCGATCTTCTCGGCGCCGTCGGCGTCGATGTCGGGTCGCAGGATGTAGATGGTCTCGTACTCTCTGGCGCGCCCGGGCGCCGTTACCTGTCGGCTCATTCTTCGGTCTTCCCTCTCGGCCTGTGGCCCCGGGGCGACGCCCCGGAGCGAGGAAAGGAGCAGCTTGTCGAGCGACGCACCGGCGAGCTCGGCAAGCTGTCTCCGTCGAGGATCAGGGCTTCTGCGTCGGGGGGAGGGGATCCCTCTCTCCCTTTGCGGCAGGGGCTGGATCTGTCGACCCGTCCCCTTCGCCCTTCTGCCTCTTGCCCGGCTTGGGCCGGGTATTTCGAACGTTCATCGCGGCGTCGAAGCCGCGGGCGGCGACTTCTAGCACACTTTGGACGGCTTGCTTCAAGCCGTCGGGCAGGCCCGCGCGCTCGACGGCGTCGAACCCCGACAGCACGTAGTCCGCGACCTCGCCCCGGTAGCCCGCCGGCGGCCGCCCGATGCCGAGGCGGACGCGCCCGAAGTTGCCGGTGCCGCAGTGCGAGATGATCGAGCGCAGCCCGTTGTGTCCCGCGTGCCCGCCGCCGACCTTCAGGCGAACCGCGCCGAAGGGCAGATCGAGCTCGTCGTGGAGCACGATCAGCGAGGACGGCTCGACCTTGAAGAAGGCCATCGCCGGCTGCACGCTGCGCCCCGACTCGTTCATGAAGGTCATCGGCTTGAGCAGGATCGCCGGCTGCCCGGCGATCTCCGCCTTCGCGTGCACGCCCGAGAACTTCTCGCGGAACGGATCGGCCCGGACCTCGTCGGCCAGCGCGTCGATGGCCATGAAGCCGACGTTGTGCCGGTGAGCGGCGTATTCCTTGCCCGGATTTCCCAGGCCGACCACGAGCAGCATGACGAGCGGGTTCTGCTGAGTCCCTGGAATCGGAGCAGGCCGGGCCAGCCGAGCCGGCGGCGACGCGCGGGGACGGAGCGCAGGGCAGGGCGGGCCGCGCGCGCCTCGTGGTGCCGAGGCGAGGGGCGGCCCGCTCCCGCGCCGGGGCTACTTCTTGTCCTTCTTGTCGCCAGCGCCGCCCTTCGCGGGAGCGGCCGCGGCGCCGGCCGGAGCAGCGGCCGCCGCCGGCGCGCCGGCAGCGGGCTTCGCCTCTTCCTCGGCGCCGGCCTTCTCGGGCGCGTTGACGACCGCGATCGTCTGTTCGTCCGCGAGCAGGGCCTTCACGCCCTCGGGCAGCTTCAGCCCGCTGGCCTTGTACGACTCGCCCATGTCGAGCTCGGTCACGTCGATCTCGATGAACGACGGGATCTTCTCGGGCAGGCACCGCACCGGGATCGTGCGGAAAATCTGCTGGAGGATGCCGCCGGTGACGACGCCCTTCGGCTTGCCCACGCAGCGGAAGGGGATCTGCACGTCGACGGGCTGATCGAGCTTCACCTGGATGAAGTCGGCGTGGACGAGCTCCCGTGAGATCGGGTGGTAGTCGTAGTCGCGCACCATGACGGTGAGCGTCTCGCCGTTCTCGATGGCGAGCTCGACCACGGAGTTCTTGCCGTGGTCGGAGCCGAGCACCTGAAGGAGCGCCTTCGGCGAGACGGCGACCGACTGCGGCGCGAGCTCGCGCCCGTAGGCGATGGCGGGAATCTGTCCGGCGCGGCGCAGGCGGCTCGACGCGCTCTTGCCGCTATCCTCGCGCCTCGTGGCGTTGAGCTTGATGATCTCCATGACGACGGCTCCAGAAGTGTTCCGGAGGCCCGCGGTGCGGTCCACTCCGGCGTAGGGTGCGGCGCTATAGCAAAACGAAGAAGAGAAAGTCGAGCCTTCGTCGCCGGGCGACGCATTTTGTTGCGTGAGCGCGGGGCGACAGGGGCGCCCGCGCGCCCCGCCGCCGGTCAGACGAAGAGCGAGCTCACCGAGTCCGAGTGGTGGATGCGGCGGATCGCCTCGGCGAGCAGCCGCGCCACCGAGACGACCTTGAATTTACCGGAGGCCCTCGCCTCGTCCGAGAGCGGGATCGAGTTCGTCACCACGACCTCGGTGAGGGGGGAGTCCTTGATGCGCTCGACCGCCGGACCCGACAGGACCGGGTGCGTCGCGCAGGCGGCGACGCTCCTGGCGCCCTGCTTGATCAGGGCGTTGGCGGCGTTCACCAGGGTGCCGGCGGTGTCGATGAGGTCGTCGAGGATGAGGCAGTGCTTGCCGGACACCTCGCCGATGATGTTCATGACCTCGCTCTCGTTCGCTCGCTCGCGGCGCTTGTCGATGATGGCGAGCGTGCCCTGGAGGCGCTTCGAGTAGGCGCGGGCCCGCTCCACGCCGCCGGCGTCCGGCGAGACGATGACCACGTCCTTGCCGTAGTGCTCGCGGAGGTGATGCTCGAGCAGCGCCGGCATCGCGTACAGGTGGTCGAACGGGATGTTGAAGAAGCCCTGGATCTGCCCGGCGTGCAGGTCGAGCGCGACGATCCGGTTCACCCCGGCGGCGACGATGAGGTCGGCGACAAGCTTCGACGTGATCGGCGTCCTCGGCGCGACCTTCCGGTCCTGCCGGGCATAGCCATAGTAAGGGATGACCGCCGTGATCGAGCCGGCCGAGGCGCGGCGGAGCGCGTCGACCATGATCAGGAGCTCCATCACGCTGTCGTTCACCGGCGAGCAGGTGGGCTGCACGACGTAGGTGTCGACGCCTCGGACGTTCTCCTGGATGACGCAGAACGTCTCCCCGTCGGAGAAGCGCGATACGCGCGACTTCCCCATCGGTTGCTCCAGAACCTGACAAATTTCCTGGGTGAGCGCGAAATTGGCGTTGCCGGAGAAGATACTGACTCTCTTAAACACGGCGCGCCTCCAGCCCATTTACGGGAGCGCGGCTCTATCAGTCGGGCATGGACACGTCAAGCGACTCTGTACATCGGACGCTTGGCTGGACAGGCGTATCGTGCCGGGCGACTCCCCTATCCGCCGGCTTTTCGTTCGGCGCTGCTTCGGGTTAGGTAGCGGCTGTGGAGTATTTTGCTGCCGCCGCAGGCGGGCAGGATGGGCGCGCCGCGGTCGGGCCGCGGGGCAGCCTCGTCATCATCGGCAACTTCGACGGCGTCCACCGGGGGCACCAGGCGCTGCTCGCCGACGCGGCGCTGGACGCCGAGCGGCGGGGGCTCGATCCCGTGGCGCTCACGTTCGCGCCGCATCCGGCGAGCGTCCTTGGCCGCACCCCGCCGCCGACGCTGACGGCGCTGCCGCGCAAGATCGAGCTCATCCGCCGCGTGCGGCCGGCGATCCGGGTGGAGGTGGTGACGTTCGACCGCGCGTTCGCGGCCCAGACGCCGGAGGAGTTCGTGCGGCGCGTGCTGCTCGATCGGCTCGCCGCGCGCGTCGTCCTGGTCGGCGCGAACTTCCGGTTCGGCCACGGGCGCGCCGGGGACTTCACGACGCTCGGCCGCCTCGGCGAGGATCTCGGCTTCGAGACGCGATCGCACCCGCTCGTCGGCGACGCCGAGGGGGCGTGGTCGAGCACCCGCGTCCGCGCGGCCCTCGCGCGCGGGGATCTCGAGTCGGCCGAGCGGATGCTGTCGCGCCCGCACATGCTGTCCGGCGTCGTCGCGCAGGGGGCCCGGCGGGGCCGGACGATCGGCTTCCCCACCTGCAACCTCGACGAGATCGAGGAGGCGCTCCCGCCGTTCGGCGTCTACGCGACGCTCGTCGATCGGGTGACGCCGTCGGGCCGGGCGATCGCGCTCGCCCGCGGCGTGGCGAACCTCGGCGTCCGGCCGACGGTCGAGCCGTCGAGGCAGGCGCGGCCGAACCTCGAGGTGCACCTCTTCGACATCGACGAGGATCTCTACGGCGCGGCGCTGCGGGTGCACCTGATCGCCCGGCTGCGCGAGGAGCGGCGGTTCTCGGGCCTGCCGGAGCTCAAGGCGCAGATCGCGCGCGACGCCGAGGCTGCGCGCGCGCGGCTCGCGCCGCTCGCCGAGGATCCGGCGGCGGAGGGCGCCTTTCGCTGAGCGGCCCCGCGACGTGGGCGAGCGCAGGATGTGGTAGCGTCCACGGCGATGGAGCGCCGGGAGCTCGACGGGCTGACGCGGGAGGAGCTGATAGCGCGCGCCGAGGGGCTCGGGGTGCCGCGGCCGCGCGTGCTCACGAAGGCCGAGCTCGTCGACGAGATCCTGGCGCGCTCCGCGCAGGGCGAGCCGGAGCGGGCCCGCCTGCGCGGCTTCCTCGGGCGGGCGCGCGATCTGCTCTCGCGCGTGGTCGAGCGCGGCCTGCACATGCCGGAGACCGCGCGCGCGCTGCGCGGCGAGGCCCCGCCGGAGCAGTGGCCGCCGCCCCCGCCGCGGCCGCGGGCCACCACGACGCTTGCGGAGATCTACGCGTCCCAGGGGCATACGGATCGCGCCATCGCCGTGCTCGACGAGCTCCTCGCGCGCGAGCCGGAGCACGAGGAGGCGCGGCGGCTCCGGGAGCGGCTGCTCGAGAAGGCGCAGCGCGCGCAGGGAGAGGGCGCGGAAGCGCGAGGCGCGGAGGAGGACCCGGAGGAGGAGTACGCGGAGGAGGAGGACGCCGGCGCAGACACCGAGGCCGCGAAGGACGCTGGCGTCGAAGCCGCGGGCGCTCCTGCGGCGGGGGACGCCGGCTCGAGCGAGCCGATCGAGCCCCCCATCCCGGGCGAGCAGGATCGGCAGCCCGAGCCCGTCTCCGTAGCTTCCGACCCCGCCCCGGCGCACCCGCCGCGCGATCCCTCGCCAGCGGATGCTCCTGCGCCGGCGGCGATCGCGGAAGGCGTCGCCGCGGGCGCGGCCCTCGGCCTGGCTGCGGCCTTGCAGGACGAGCGCGCGGAGCTGCCCGCGCGGTACAACGTCGACGAGGTCGTCGGCCTCGCGGTCGATCCGGAGACGCTCTACGTCTACTGGGAGGTGCGTCCCCGGACGCTCGCGCGGGCGCGCGCTCGTCGCGCGGAAGGCCAGCTCGTGATCCGCGTGGTCGCGGTGCTCCCGAGCTGGGAGCGGCCGGTGGTCGCGCAGCGGGATCTCGCCATCGACGCGCTCTTCGGCGACATGTTCGTGCGCGACATCCCGGCCGGCGCGCACCTCCGGATGTGCACGGGCTGGCTCGACGGCGACGTGTTCGAGCCCTTTGCGGTGGGCCTCGAGGTCGCTGCGCCACGCCCGTTGCCGGTCGCGCCGAGATCGCGTCCGCCGGAGCCCGAAGCTTCCGCACAGGCGGCGCTCCAGGACGAGATCCCGGCGGACGGCCCCACCGCACCGACGATCGACGCGCAGCCGCGCCTCGAGGGCGCCGCCGGCGATGCGCCGTCCCCGGCGTCCGGCACGCTCGACGTGTCCGGAGCGTCGCCGCCAACTTCAGGTGCGAGCGATCAGGCTGGGGGACCCGCCGCCGCGACGCAGGCTGCGAGCGCGGATTCCCTGACCGCGCCTCCACCGGCGCCGAGCGCGCCGGCCGCGCGCAGCAGCGCGGACACCGGGGCGGCCGCGGCGGCGCCCGCCGGCGGCAGCGATGTCGCCACGCAGGCTGCCGCGCCGGCCGCGGGCCGTGACGCTGCTGCGGAAGGTGCCGTACCGGCCGCGGGCCGTGACGCTGCTGCGGAAGGTGCCGTACCGGCCGCGAGCAGCGACGCCACGGCGGCCCCCGCGCCCATGTCGAGCAGCGAGACCGCTCCTGGCGTTGCCGCACCGGCCCCGCCCGGCGGCCCCGCTCCCGATGTGGTCACGCCCGGCCCCAGCGCAGCGATCCCTGCGGCACCGGCGCTCGTCTCGCCGAGCGAAGGGCCCGCCCGCTTCCCGACGGGAACGGCGCCGACCCCGGAGGCGCTCGCGCAGGCGGTCGCGGCGACCCGCGGTCCGTCGAGCGAAGGGCCGCCCCGCTTCCCCTCGGGAACGGTGCCGACCCCGGAGGCGCTCGCGCAGGCGGTCGCGGCGACCCGCGGCGGGTCGAGCGACCTTGTCCGGGGGGGCGGCCGGGGCGCCGGGCCGGGGTCCAGCGGTCAGCCCCACGCCAGCGAGGCGCTCCGGCGCGCCGGACCAGGGCCCAGCGGTCAGCCCCACGCCAGCGAGGCGCTCCGGCGTACGGGACCAGGGCCCAGCGGTCAGCCCCACGCCAGCGAGGCGCTCCGGGCTCGGTCCCTCGGCGGCGGAACCCAGCTCTGGCGAAGCTTCGCCACCCGGGCGCGCCCGCCTTCGGGGAACCGCTGAGCGAGCCGGACGACCGGCTCACGCAACTGGCGGCGCGCGGTGGTCGACCCAGCTCGGGTGCAAACGAACCACCGATCCATCGCCAGCTCCGCTCTCTTCCTCCTCGGCGCGCTCGCCTGCGCCCTATCCGCGCCAGCCGCGCGCGCCGAGCTCCCCTCCGACGATGAGCCCACGGCGTTCGACCCGCGCGTGGACCGCCTCGACGCCGCGCCCCACGAGCTCTGGGCTCCGTCCCCGGGACGCGCGCAACCGCTCTCGGTCTCGCTCCAGCTCGGCCTGGCTCGGCTCGACGGCGGCGAGCGCTCCGTCAGCGGCATGCTGCTCGCGAGCATCCCCCTCGAGCGGCTGTCCGAGCGCCCCGGCGCGCCCCCTCCCTCCGCCATCGCCGAACCCGAAGCGCCTCGGCTGAAACCTGCCCCTCCGAGCCCGCCCCGCGCGGCGCCGGCGCCCGCGCTCCCGGAGGCACCTCCCGCCGCGCCGCCTGCCGGGGTCGAGCCGCCGCTCCCGCTGCCGGTCCGGGTCACGCCGGCCATGGCCCGCGCCATCGTCGAGGCGGCGCTGCGGCAGTCGCGCCTCCTCGATCCCGAGGCGCGCATCGACGCCATCGCGTCGCGCGCCCGGACGTCGTCGCTGCTCCCGGAGCTCCGCCTCCGCGTCTCGCGCCTGATCGACGAGGCGGAGAAGCTGGCCCCCACCGAGTACGATCCGGCGCGGAGGACCGCCTCCGGCGGCATGAGCCTCTGGCTCGAAGCGCGCGCGACCTGGCGGCTCGATCGCCTGCTCTTCGCCGACGAGGAGATCGCCCTGGAGCGCCTCCGCCGCGAGCGCGCCGAGCTGCAGGCGAAGCTCACGGCGCGCGTGCTCGAGCTGCTCTTCGCCTGGCAGCGCGCCGTCGCGCTCTCGGCCGACCCGGGCCGGAGCCCCGAGGAGCACCGCGCCGCCACGCTCGCGGCGATCGAGGCCGAGGCGTCCCTCGACCTGCTCACAGGCGGCTCGATGACCCGCTGGCGCGCCGCGCGCAAGTGAGGCCGCGCGTCACAGGAGGGTCTGCGAGAGCGTCACCTTGCGCCTGCCGGTCCCGGTGTCCCCGTCGGTATCGGTGACGCTCACCTCGACGTCCACGACCTTCCCGAGCAGCTCGTCGATCGTCCGCTCCCCGTCCAGTCGGAACCGCAGCCCGGCGAGCTTGCAGAAGCCACCCTCGTCCTGATCCAGGGTGAAGATGACCTTGAGCGGCTCGATCGCGTACCCGAGCTCGGGCACGACGCCGTTCACCACCGTGATCGAGCCGGACCGCCGGAGGTTCTTGAGCCGGATGGCGACGAAGATGTGGAACCCGCCCTGCGGTCCCGCTTCCACCTGGACCTCGTCGAGATCCTCGAGCGCGAAGTAGTCGGCCTGCCCCTCGCCGACGGCGACGACCGGCGCTCCCCCGCCGGACGGCTTGCAGGCGTCCGGCTCGGCGTCCGCGTTCCACGAGGCGCTGTACGGCTCGAGCCGCCGGGGATCCACGTCGGGGACGCTGCAGCCGCCGGCCACGCAGGTCTGCGGCGCCGGGCACGTGGGATCCCCGGGCGCGACGGCGCACTCCCGCTCGAGGCGCACGGGGAGCAGCAGCGTGCGGCCGCCGATCACCCGGGTCGACGCGGTGCGGACGAGCAGCGGCCGCTCCGCGTCCTCCGCCCCGAACGCCTCCAGGGAGATCTCCACCGCCGTCCCGTCCTCGAGATCGCTGAAGAAGAACTCCCTGGGGAAGAACAGCTGCCCGCTGTTCTGCGCCAGCTCGTCCTCGCGGAGCAGCTCGCCGCCGGCGCGCAGGGCCACGCGCATCCGATCGAGCTCGACCCCGGCGCGCAGCTCGCTCGTCACCCCGATCACCACGGTCCCGGTGGTCGGTCCCGGAGGAGCGCCGCAGCCGGCGATGACCACGAAGCAGAGCGCGAGGGCGGCGAGCAGGAAGGGGCGCAGGGTCGTGGCGACCCGATTGGCCCCGGAGTAATGCACATGAAGGCGGGAAGGCGGGAAGATCATTGACCTTTCTTCCCGCCTTCCCGCCTTCATGTGAAACCTCTCTGGGCAGATGACAGCACCACCGCAGGTGCGGCGCTACTGGATGCCCTCGAGCGCCGCCAGGAAGACCTCCGGGCCGACGAAGTCGTTGAAGCGCTTCCGCTCGGCCCCGGTCGAGTCGTAGATCACCACCGTGGGCAGGCCCACGACCCTGTACTTGCCCTTCACCGCGTCGATCTGCGGATCCTCGTCGTCCGTCGCGTCGACCTTCACCGCGACGAAGTGCGCCGCCTTGGCCATGACGCGGGGATCCGAGAAGGTCTCCTTGTCGAGCTGCTTGCAGGCGCCGCACCACTCCGCGGTGAAGTCCACGAGCAACGGGCGCTTTTCCGCCCGCGCCTTCGAGACGGCCGCCGGCTCCTCGTGCAGCCACGTGAGCTGCCGCGGCGCGGCCTCGCCGGCCACCGCCGACGGGACGGGCGAGGCGAGCCGCGGCAGATCCAGGCTCGCGACGAGCAGGAAGCCGCAGGTCACCGTGAGCGCGATCCCGAGCCCCTTGCGCGCCTTCACCCCGGAGCCGCCGTCGTCCCAGGAGAGGTGCACGGCGCCGAGCACGAGGCCGACCACGACAAGGCCCGCCATGACGGCCATGAACACCGGCGTGGGCTGCGCGAGCGACGACAGCGCCGGGAACGTCGTCTTCAGGAAATAGAGCGCGACGATCAGCATCACGATCCCGAAGAACGACTTCACCCCGAGCATCCACTTGCCCCCCTTCGGCAGCGCGACGGCGAACGCGCCGACGAGCCAGAACGGCAGGCCGAGCCCGATGGAGAAGGCGGCGCCGACCAGCGCGCCGAGGCCGATGCTCTGGGTCTGCCCGATCCAGAGGATGATGCCGGTGAGGACAGGCCCGGTGCACGGCGCCGCGACCAGGCCGCTCACCAGCCCGAGCAGGAACGCGCCGCCGTAGCCGATGCCGCCGACCTGCGAGAGCCGCTGCATCAGGGTGTCGGGCAGCGTCATGTCGAACGCGCCGAACATGGAGAGCGAGAGCGCGATGAACACCCCCGCGATGCCCACGATGACCCACCGGTTCGAGAGCACGCTCCCGAACAGGCTGCCCGTGAGCGCCGCGACCACGAGCATCGTCGTGAAGAGCACGACGATCCCGAGCACGAAGCTCGTCGAGAGCAGCATCGCCTCGCGGCGGGACTTCGCCTCCCGCGCCCCGAAGATGCTCACGGTGATCGCGATCATCGGGTACACGCAGGGCGTGAGGCACGTGAGCAGGCCGCCCGCGAGCGCGGCGAGCCCCGCGAAGAGCGGCCCCGCCTGGAGACCGCGGGTGAACAGATCCGGCTGATCCCCGGCCGCGGCGAGCGCCGGGAACGCGAGCACCGAGAGCGCGGCGAGCGCCGCCAGCGCGCGCCCGAGCGCGCCGGCCCCGCCGCGCTCACGATCCGCCGGGACAGCGCCGGCGTTCCCCTTGAAACGAGTCGAAGCGGTCTTCACAGAGGTTCTATAGCAAAGCGATCGCGGTCGTGCGGCGCGCCGCCGTCCGTTCAGGCCGGCCTCAGCGCTCCGGGAGGGACCCCAGCGTCCGGCGCGCGGCCTCGATCTCCCCGCCGAGCGCGATCGCGACCGCGGCCCTCCCCGAGGTGCTCCGCTGCACGAAAGCTTCCAGGTATTTCTTGGCCTCGCCCCAGCGACGGTCGAAATAAGCCATCTGCCCGAGCACGAACCGGCCGTACCCCTGGCCCGCCGGCACCGCCGAGAGCCGGTCGATCAGCGTGCCGAGCCCCTCCACCGTCTCGCCGCTCTCGCACTGCACGACGGCGAGGTGCCCCTGGTAGAGCGGTTTTTCCCGCGTGCCCCAGCGCGCCGCGCGCGTGAGCGCGCCGATCGCCTCGTCGTACCGGCGCGCCAGGTGGTACACGCTGCCCAGCGTCCACCAGTGGAACGCCCTCCGGCTCGCCGGCCCCGTGCGCGCCGCCAGCCGCAGGTGCCCCACCGCCCCCTCGATGTCGCCGAGCGCCTGCTTCGCCCGCGCCGCGTCCTGGTGGGCGACGTCGCGCAGCACGCCGAGCGCCAGGACCTGATCCGCCACCTCGGCCGCCCGCTCGAAGCGGCGTGTCTCGAAATAGGCGAGGTAGAGCTGCCGCAGCAGCATCGCCTGCGTCGTCCGGTCGAGCGGCCCCCGGAGCGACAGGCCCCGCCGCGCCCAGAGCGCCCGGGAGCGCGGCGTCTCCGCGCCCAGCGCGCGCCGCAGCATCTCCTCCGAGGTCAGCGCCGGCGGCGGCGCGCGCCGGCGCGGCGCATTGCCGGCCCGCTTCTCTCGTGGAGCGTCCCCCCCGCTGCCCGCAACGGTCGTCGCCGTCGACTTCGTGCGGCGCCCCCTGGAGCCCGTACGGACGGATCGAGCGCCGTCCACGCTGTCACCGTGCTCGCTCGCCTTGCGCACAAAAGCAATCCTAACAGACCTGCACACGCGTTCCAGCAATACGCGAGCTTTCCATCTTGACTCGGGCCGGACCGGCGCTCGGCCCGGTTTCAGGCGGCCAGCGGGGGGTGGCCGGATCTGGACATGGAGGCGGGAGGCTGGAAGAAAATATCAATGATTTTAAATGCTTGCCGCCTTCATGGGAATCGCACCGGGGCCCACAGGGCCACCCCCGCCAGCCGCCGGTTTCAGGCCAGTCGCTGGACCTGGTTGCGCCCCACCGGACGTGGGGCCATCGTCGCGGCCATGCGTCGCCGCCCTGGCTCAACTTCCCTTCAGCGGAGGCGGGATTCCGTCTCCACGGTCGCCGGCTGTCCGGGTCGGGGCCGGGTCCTCCGGCTCGCGTCGTGTCTTGCCTTGCTCGGCGCCGCGTCGTTCGCGGCCGGGTGCGGGCACCCGGCGAGCCGCGACGAGTGCGAGGCCATCTTCAAGCGGAGCGCCGAGATCGAGCTCCGGGCCCAGAACGTCGTCGATCCGAAGGTCGTCGAGGAGCGCACGGCCGCGGTGCGGGACGCCCGCGGCAAGGAGCTCATCGACAGGTGCGTCGGGCGGAGCATCACCGACGGCGCCATGGCGTGCGTCCGGCAGGCGACGACCCCGGAGCAGGTCGATCGATGCCTGGAATGACGCGCCTCGCGACGCGCGCCGACGTGCTCGCGACGCTGGCGATCGTGCTGCTCGTGATCGGGGTCGTCGCCGGGCGCGCGGCGCTCCGCCGCCTCTCGGCGCGCCCGTCCCCCGAGGCGTGCGCCGCGCTCCTCGATCGCTACGTCGAGCTCGTGCTGCGCGCGGCCGCGCCTGAGCCCGCCGCGTCCGACGTGGCCGAGCGGCAGGCGATGGCGCGGAAGGCGGCAGGCGAGCGCGGCTTCGTCCGCTGCGAGGCCGACCTCACGCAGGCGGAGGTGTCATGCGCCCTGAAGGCGGGCAGCGCGGACGACCTGGAGCGCTGCCTGCCCTGACGCGACCGGCGCGCGGCGCCAGGCGCGCGGCGCCAGGCGGGCGGCCGGCTCCGACATGCGCCCCCGGGGTTGAAGCAACGCAGAAGCAACGCAAAGGAGGGCGAAGGAACGCCGGCGCGCTGCGAATCGTTCCTGGCGCGCCGTGCTGTGATAGTCTCGGCCGTGGCGAGCGCTCCCCTCTGGCGCGATCTCCTGACCTCCCCACCCTCGGATTGCCTGTCGTGAAAGCCCCGTCGCCCTTGCTCGGCTTCAACAACAACGTCCGGCACAAGGGGCGGTTGTTCCACATACAGACCGAGGACTCGGGCATTCGCCATCCTCACATCATCACGCACCTCTTCGCCGACGGCGGGCGCATCCTCAAGACCACGAAGACGTCGTACGCGGAGCACGTCGGCCTGGCCACGCTCGCGGACACGGTGCGCGGCATGATGAAGGAGCAGCACAAGGCGATGTTCATCGCCCTGCGCGACGGCCACTTCGACTACCTCTTCGACGACACCGTCGCGCCGCCCGTATCGGCCCCCCCCGCAGCGGCGCGCGTCGCTCCCGAGCCGAGCGCGGCCACGCGGCCGCCGGCCCCGTCGTCGCCCGAGGTCCCCAGCGCGCCGAGGCCGTCCCCGCCGTCCCGTCCCCTCGCGTCGCCCATCGCGCCGCCCCTCGCGTCCGAGGTGGCGCCGCGCCCGAGCCCGAGGCCGGCCGCGCCCACGCCGCCGCCGAGGCCCGCCGCGCCGCCCCCGAGGCCGGCGATCGCGCCTGCCGCCGCGCCGCCGGCGCGCTCCGCGGCGTCCGAGCCGGCGCCCGCGTCGGCCAGCGCGCGCCCGCGGCTCGAGCTCGATCCGGTCGGGCTCCAGGGGCTCGGCGGCGGGCGCGCGGCCAGCCCGCTCGCCGGCAGGGCCGTGCGCTCGACGGCGCCCCCGGAGATCAAGAAATCCGAGCCGTCCATCGATCTCGATCTCGACGCCCTCGAGCGCGCCGCGGCCGAGGCGCAGACGCCGTTCTTCCAGCAGATCCAGGACCTCCCGCCGCCGCCCGCGTCGGTGATCGGGCGGCGAGCGGAGTCCGCGGCCTCGGGCGCCGGCGTCTACAGCAACGTCCACCCGGAGCACCCTTCGCCGCCGCCCGCGGCCCCGGTCGCGGTCGAGCACTTCGCCGGCGGCCCCGGCTCCGGCCGCTACGCGGCCTCGCGCCCGGCCAGCATCTTCGCCACCAACAGGCCGGCGGAGGGCGCGTCGATCTTCGGTGAGGATCTCATCAGCGAGAAGTCGCTGGACGAGGTGATCCTCAGCTACCTCGCGGAAGATCTCGACAGCCCCCCGGAGAAGAAATAGCCGGGCGGCCGCCTGGCGTGGCGAACGCGTGGGCAAGGCGCGTGGATCGAGCGGCGATCACCTCATGACGCAGGATCGGACCGCAGAGGACGCCGAGGGGAGGCGCCGCGGCGGCGCGGCCGTGGCCCGCGTCTGGCTGCGGCCGATGTCGTCTCTCCTCGGCGTCAGCATGGCGGCCCTGTCGGCGGTCTACCTGCTCGACATCGCGCGCGACGGGAACGAGCCCCTCCCGCTCTGGGAGGTGTTCGTGCGCATGTCGCCGGGCGACGCCGAGCACATCATGGGCGGCATCGGCGAGGTCATCGCCGCCATCCTCGGCATCGTCATCACGGTCGCCTCCATCATCGTGCAGCTCGCCGCGAACCGGTACACGCCGCGGATCACCGAGATGTTCTTCCGCGACCGGACGAACATGCTCGTGATGGGCTTCTTCGTCGTCAGCGCGGTGTTCTCGCTGTGGGTCAACTTCTCGATCCGCGAAGGCGGGGGCGGCTCGACCGAGCACGCCTTCGTCCCGTCGTACGGCGTCCTCGTCACCATGGGGCTGCTCACCGCGAGCCTGCTCATGATGGCGCCCTACTTCGGGTACGTGTTCGACTTCGTCGAGCCCGACAACGTGGTCGGGCGGATCAAGAAGAGCGGCGTCGAGCAGGCGCTGCGCCCCGCGGGCAGCGAGAGCGAGGGCGAGGTCGACGAGCGGCGGGTGACGGCGCTCTCGTCGCTGGAGCAGCTCGCCGACGTGGCGCTCAACGCGATCGACCAGAAGGACAAGGGGATCGCGTCGAAGACGGTCGACTCGCTGTCGGAGCTCGTCGTCGCGTACCTGCCGCACAAGGCGACGCTCGATCCGCGCTGGTTCCAGATCCGCGACCGCCTCGCCAGGGACACCGACTTCGTGAGCATGAACGCCGAGGCGCTCGGCAAGCTCTCGGCCACGCGGACCTGGCTCGAGTACAAGGCGCTCCGCCAGTTCCTGATGGTCTACCGCGAGGCGCTCACGGCGATGCCCGACCTCATCACGCGCATCGCGATCGACACGCGCTACATCGGGCAGACCGCCATCGCCGCGGGGGACCGGGCGGCCGTCGCGGTCGTCGTGAAGTTCTTCAACACCTACATGCGCCGGTCGCTCAACGCGAAGGACATCGCCGCGGCCTACAACAACCTGAACCAGTACCGCTACCTCGCCGAGGAGCTGCTCAAGGCCGGCTGGGGGGATCAGGTCCTCGATATCGCGCGGTATTTCAAGTACTACGCGCAGACGGCGCACGCGATGGGGCTCGCGTTCCTCACCGAGACCGTCGCGTTCGACCTCTGCGTGCTCAACGAGCGCGCGTACGACCTCCACGCACCTGCCCGCGACGAGCTGCTCCGGATCTTCCTCGAGGTGGACAAGGAGGCCGAGCTCGACCAGCAGGAGCCGTCGCTCCGCGGCGTCCGCAAGGCGCAGGTCAAGCTCGCCACGTACTACCTGCAGAAGGGCGAGGAGGCGCTCGCGCGGAAGATCTACCGCGACATGCGCGACGAGCGGCCCGACCGGCTGCGCTCGATCCGCGCCGAGCTCCTGGCCGTGACGAGCAACGAGTTCTGGGAGATCAACGACCGGGGCGCCGTGTTCGAGTACATCGAGCCCGAGCGGCGCCAGCTCATCCACCGCTTCTTCGAGTGGTTCCCGGCGACGACCATGCGGGAGCCGATCCGCGAGGAGCACACGCAGGAGTGATGGAGCGACCGGCGCGCTCGCGGGGGGTGGACCGGGGCGCTGTACACGCGGGCTGGATTCGCCCCGGGCATCGACGCGATGATTCCTGCGGCGCGCGGGCGGCGATAGGATCGGGCATGCCCTCCATGCACCCTCTCCACCAGCAGCAGGAGGGCTAGGCTCGGCGAGCGTCGAGGCCCTGCGCTGCACACCCGAGATGTCCGCCTCACGCCCGCGCCGCAAGCACGCCGACTCCGATCCGCTGCCGGAGCTGTTCGCCGGCAAGTACCGGCTCATCCGGATGCTGGGCAAGGGCGCCATGGGGGAGGTGTGGCTCGCCGAGGAGGAGATGACGCCGGGCTTCCTGCGCCGCGTCGCGCTGAAGCGGCTGGCCGCGCGGTCCGAGCTCGGCGACTCCGCGCGCGAGTCGTTCTTCGCCGAGGCGCAGGTGATCGCGCGGCTCGATCACCCGAACGTGGTCCGGCTGATCGAGCTCGGGGACTTCGAGGGCTCCGTGTACCTCGCGCTCGACTACATCGACGGCCCCGCCATCGATCGCGTGCTGAGGAAGGTGGGCGCGTTCTCGCCGCGCGCCGTGGCCTATATCGGCCGGGAGATGGCGAGGGCGCTCGATGCGGTGCACAGCCTGTGCGAGGACGACGGGCGGCGCTACGCGGTCGTCCACCGCGACGTCTCGCCGTCCAACATCCTGATCGCGCGGGACGGCCGCGTCTGCCTGACCGACTTCGGGGTCGCGCGGATCCCGGGGCTCGCGGGCGAGCAGGCCGACAGCGCCGTGTTCAAGGGGAAGCTCCCCTACATGCCCCCGGAGCAGGCGCGCGGCGAGCCGTTCGACGGGCGCGCGGACGTGTTCTCCCTGGGGCTCACGCTCCTCGAGGCGCTGCTCGGCAGCCGCGTGCGCAAGGCCGAGACGCAGGCGCAGCTGATCATGCGCGTCGCGTCGATGCCGAGCCCCCGCGCGCGCGAGCTCCTGCCCGACCTGTGCGCGCCGCTCGCGGACGCGCTCGACGCGGCGACCGAGTTCCGCGTCGACAGGCGCACCGTCAGCGCGGGCAAGCTGGCCGAGGAGCTGGAGCAGGTCCTCCGCGGGATGGGCGAGGGCGCGGAGAATGAGGCCCGGAACGAGCTGAAGGGGCACGTCGAGGCCTACATCGCGAGGGCGGGCTCGCTGAGCGGCGCCGGCGGCCACGCCGCGCCGTCGCTCCCGCCGGCGAGCGGGCCGGGGCAGAGCTCGCCGGACCTCCTGGGAAAGGCGCTGGCCGGCGCCGCGTCCGCGGACCGCCGCTCCGCGTCCGGGGACCGCCGCTCCGTGTCCGGGGACCGCCCGTCGTCGCCGGATGGCCGGCGGAGCGCGCCGTCGGCGCGCAAGAGCGGCGCCCCGCGGCCGCTCGGCGCCGCCGTGGGCGCGCTCTCGGTGCAGTACCTCGATTTCGACGGCGTGGACGACACGCCGCGCCCGCGCGCGCTCGCGGCGTCGAGCACGCCGGAGGGCGAGCTCCAGCGAAGCCGCGCCGCGGTGGAGGCCGCGGGCGGCGCGGCGCAGCAGACCGGCACGGCGAGCAAGGCGAGCGGGGCGAGCACGCCGATGCAGGCGAGCAAGGTGGCCGTAGCGCCCGCGGGGCGGGGCGGCGGGGAGATCACGCCGGACGAGGCGCCTGAGAGCGCCGGGCTCACCGCCGAGCAGCTGCGGCGCAAGCGGAGGATCTTCCTCACGGGGCTGTTCGTGCTGGGGGCGATCGCGACGATCCGCCTGCTGTCCATCTCCAGCTGCTAGCTGAGCCGCGGGGTGGCTTGCGCGCTGCGCGCGCGGTGGGGCAGCCGGCCCGCGGAGGGGAGCGTCGGCGTGAGGGAGCGCGTCGCGCGCTGCCTCGAACGCGGGGTTACTCCTCCGGCTCGTCGTCTCCGAAGAGCACGCCGACATGGAACGCGACGGCGTCGAACGGCTCTGCCCGGACGATCTCTCCCCGCTGCGCCGCCAGGATCTCGATGTAGCCATCCGGCCCCCAGCGATGGACGGCCAGCGTCTCCTCCGCCGGGTCGATGATCCAATAGTGCGGCACCTGGCATCGATGGTAGGTGCGCTTCTTCTTGACGAGGTCGTTGCGCCGGTTCGTCGAGAGGATCTCGCAGATCCAGTCGGGAAGAAGGGTGACGGGGACGCCGGTGGGGCGCTGCGGCGCGCGCTCGCGGCGCCAACCGACGACATCGGGGCGGTACACCTGGCCCGAGGTGAAGGAGATCTCGACCTCGGTGGCGAACCACCAGCCGCCTGGCCAGCGTCCCCCAGGGCGACGGCCGAAGCGGCGGTTGAGGGTGGTCACGAGGTCCGCCTGGGCGCCGCCATGCTCGCCGGTGGCCGCTCCCTTCTCGACGAGCTCCCCGTCGATGATCTCGTGACGGCGGTCCTCCTCGGGGAGGGCGAGGAGGTCCTCCAGCGTGGCGGGCTTGCTGGCGAGTTGCTTCGCGACGCCGCTCATGCCGGCAGCATAGCCTCGTCAGCCGATCTGGAGCGCGCGAAGCACGGCCGCCTCGTTCAGCGCGTGACGGCCGCCCTGGACCGAGGCGAAGCCCGCGCGGGCGAGCGCGGCGAGAGCGCGCGCGGCGCGGCGGATCTCGACCTGGCTGCGCGAGCCGCCGCGCGCCGCGAGCTCCTCCGCGGTCAGCGCCGCGCCGCCGGCGAGCAGCTTCGCGGCCAGGGCGACGTGCGCCGCCGAGCGGGGGGATCGCCGCTGCGCGTGGCTCCTCGCGGCGCTCACCATCCGCTTGACGCCGCGCGCCTCGAGCAACGCCCCGGTCGGCATCGCGAGATCCCGGAGCGACGGCGAGGCCGGCCTCGCGGCGACCTTCACGACCACGCCGCCCGGCGCCGGCGCGGGCGGGGCCGCGAGCGACGCCGGGACGCGGTCCCTCGGCGCGCCGGGAGCGGGCGCCGCGTGCGCGCCGGGAGCGGGCGCCGGCTGTGCGCGCGCTTCGTGGCTCTGGCCGGCGCGCACCACGATCTCGTTCTGGATCACCACCTTGACGACGCCGGCGACCTGCAGCGCGGTGCGCAGCCGCTCGGCCTCGGCCTCGGCTGCCCTGCGCGCCTCGTCGGCCTGCTCGAGCTGCTGCTTGAGGCGGCGGATCTCGGCCCGCAGCGCGGCGCTCGGATCCGGCGCGCGCGAACGCGCGATCTCGTCCGCGAGCGCTTCGCGGAGCTCGTCGATGAGCGTGCTCAGCGTGGAGTCCGCGATCCGCGGCGCGCCGCCGGGCTCGCCGGTCCAGCTCGGCGCGTCGCCGCCGTGGGCGGTGTGGCGGGCGCGCCAGCGCTCGAAGCGCCCGGCGGCGGGCAGGAAGAACTGGCCGGCCGGGAGCGCGCGGAACTCCTCGAACGTGTGGCCGTCGACGAGCGCCTTCACCGCGTCGTAGTCGCGCTCGATCTCGAAGCCGCCGATCGCCGGGAAGTTGAGCTGGCTCATGAGCTCCTTCGAGACGGCCTGCGTGCGCTGGCTCGCGACGACGAGGAGGACGCCGCGCTTGCGGCCCTGCTTGGCGAAGCGGTGCAGGATGTCCGAGGTGAGCGACGCGCCCGACTGAGGCGCGAAGATGTGCACCTCCTCGACAACGACGGCCGCCGGCGCGCGGCGCTCGGACAGGAGCGCCCAGAGCCGCTCGAGGAACGGGAGCGCGGCCTCCTGCTGGGCGCGGTTGGTCGGCTGGTCGGACAGATCGACGACGAGGCCGAGCCCTTCGTCGAGCACCCGCGCGAGCGCGAGCTCCGCCGCGCGCTCGCTGGACGGAAGCGGCAAGTCCGCGTGGGCGCCGCCGAGGACGAGCAGGCGGAACCGCTCCCGCAGCGTGTAGAGCTCCCCCTCGGGATCGATCGCGACGACCGGGACGCCGGCCGCGAGCAGCTCCTCGCAGAGGACCCCGACGCCGAAGCTCTTGCCGCGACCGGACGAGGCCCAGATGCCGACGCGCAGGCCGGTGCGCGCGTAGTCGGAGAGATCGAGTCGATAGCCTTCACAGAGAGAGAGGATGGGGCTCAAAGGGTCGCCTCCCGTGGGGGCACGTGGCCGGTCGCGCTGGCCTGCGGACTGTAGGCGAGCGCGGCGGCGCGTGCGAGTCGAGCGGGCGGTATCGAAAGGAGGTCAGGGGCGAAGGAGCGAAGGACGCCGGGAGGGGGAGGGTCGAACCCCCCGGCGATCGGGCGCAAGACCAGGCCAGATGGCGGCTGACCCCCGCGAGATCGGGTGCAGGGCCAGACGAGAGGGGGGCCGAGCCCCCCGGCAATCGGGCAGGAGGCCAGGCGAGAGGGGGGCCGAACCCCCCGGCAATCGGGCAGGAGGGCAGGCGAGAGGGGGGCCGCACCCCCCCGCGACCAGGGAGGAGGCCAGGCGAGAGGGGGGCCGAGCCCCCCAGCGACCAGGCAGGAGGGCAGGCGAGAGGGGGGGCGAATCCCCGCGACGAGGCGCGGTCGAGGGCCTGACGCGTCTCGCATGCGGCGACCTCGCAACGAGCGTCTTCCGGGCTGGTCGTCACATCGAAGACGGATCCTTCGTCTGCCAGCCGGATACGGTGCGGGGCGCTGCCGCGATGGATCCCGTGCGTCGATTTCGTGCTATCCGCCCGCCAGCCATCGAGTTCTCCTTGCCGGCGGTGGCCCCCATCATTGTAAGTTCCTCCCTTCGCCCGAAGGGAGGATTCCATGGATGCCACGCTCGAATCGATCTTCAACCTGTATGTTTTCACCACCGGTCGCCGGCTGTTCGCCCTCCGGCAGGTCCGCGCCATTGCCAAGGAGCAGCGCTTCACGGAGCTCGTGAAGCACTGCGACGTCGCGATCGAGCACGACCTCGCCGCGCGCGTGCTGGAGCGCCGCTGGGCCGGCGAGCCCGCGGCGACGGGGGCGAACCCCGCCGCCCAGCGCATCGACGCGCTCGTCGACCGCACGCTCGGCGCGATCCGCGATCATGTCGTCGCGCAGACGCAGGGCGCCGCGCCCGACGATCCCATCCACAAGGAGGTCGCGGCGTTCCTGAAACCGCTCTTCCCTGTGAGCGTGCAGGCGATTACGTCGCTTCCGTACGTCGATGAGCTCGCGGCCGTCGACGACATCGTCGCCCTGCTCAAAGGGGAGCTCGCCCCGGCCGCGAAGGAGCTCGGTCTCGGCCGCCTGGTCACCCGCCTCGCGGAGCTCGCGGGCCAGTACCGCGACGCGCTCGAGGCGTCGCCGCCGTCGCTCATCGACTGGGGCCGGGTGCGCGCCGCGCGCGCCGAAGGGCAGGGGCTCCTGCTGGAGGCGGTCGCCATCCTCCTGGGCAAGCACCATGCGCGCACGCGGGAGGGGATCGCGGCCCGGCTCGCGCTGCTCGCGCCGATCCTCCAGCAGAACGAGGCGATCGGGCAATACCTGCGCTCGCGGCGCGCGATCGCCGACGTGAACCCGGAGACGGGCGAGGACGAGCCCGCTGCGCCGGCCACGCCGGCCCCGGCGCAGGCGCCGAGCGAGCCTGAGCTGCCGCCTATCGCGTGACGGTTGGATCCGCCGGCGCGCCGAGCAGCGGTCCCGCACACGGGAGGAAGAGGCGGCTGGCGCCCATAGAAGACGGCGGCGCGCTTTTATTGTTTTCGCCAGGTACGTATTGACACGGTGTGTCCGGCCGTGGATCCCTGTGCGCCAGCCAACAGACATTGCGTGGGGGGATCTCGAATGCGACAGGCGCGCTGGCTTGTTCGTCTCGTGGTGTTTTGTGCTGTGATGTTGCTGCTCGGGCGGGGGCACGAGGGCATTGCGCAGGCCGGGCCTCCGGAGCCGCGGCTGTTGCCGCTGTCGCCTCCGGGCGGCGGGGTGGCGCTCTCGGCGATCCCTTTGCGGCTGCCGAGCGACGGCGCAGGGGGCCTGTTGCTGGGGCCTCGGTTCGACGCGCCGCTGGTCGAGGACGTGGGGGCGCCCCATGGCGAGGTGGTGCTCCCCGACAAGGCGCGGGTGGTGGCGTTCGAGGGGGCTGTCCTGGAGATCCCCGAGGGCGCGGTGGACGAGCCGGTGCGGATCACGATACGGCCGTTGCCCGAGGGCGAGGTGCGGCCGATGGGACGCGCGATGGTCAACGTCACGCCCGGAGGGAGGGCCTATCGCTTCGGGCCGCACGGCCTCAGGTTCAAGAAGCCGGTGCGGCTGACGCTGCCTTATGACGAGCACGCCATTCCACCGGGGATGACGGCGCAGCACGTGAAGGGCTTCTATTTCGACGAGTCGCTCGGCAGCTGGCAGGGCGTCGAGCGGGCCGGCGTGGCCGCGGAGGGCAAGCTGGCGAGCCTGACCGACCACTTCACCGATTTCATCGGGGCGACGCTGGCGATGCCCGACGCGCCGGGGGCGCGCTCGTTCGATCCGAGCAGCATCAAGGGGCTCGCGCTCGGCAGCCCGCTCGCCGGGGTGACGCTCATCGCGCCGCCGGAGGCGAGCTCGAGCGGCTCGGCGCACCTGAGCCACCCGATCGAGGTCCCGCCGGGGCGCAACGGGCTCCAGCCGGCGCTCGCCATTCGCTACGACAGCGAGCACCGCAACGGCTGGCTCGGCGTGGGCTGGGATCTGCGGCTGTCGCGGGTGGAGATCGACGCGCGCTTCGGCGTGCCGACGTACGCGACGGAGGAGGAGCGGTATGCGCTCGACGGGAGCGAGCTCGTGCCGGTGGGCGGCGCGTCGAGCGCGTCGCAGGTCTACCGGCAGCGGGTGGAGGGGCGCTTCGCGCGGATCGTGCGCCACGGGACCGGGCCCGACAGCTACTTCTGGGAGGTCACGGACAAGAGCGGGACGACGTATGTTTACGGGCGCAGCGCGACCGCGCGGCTCGACGATCCGGACCCGGGCCGACCGCGCAACGTGTTCCGCTGGTACCTGGAAGAGGTGCGCGACCCGTTCGGCAACCAGATGTTCTTCCATTACGCGCATCGGGTCGAGCCCGCGGGCCCGGCGCCGCACATCGAGGTGCACCCCGAGCGCATCGAGTACACGGCCAACACGTCGCAGGGCGTCGAGGCGGCGTATGCCGTCGACTTCATCTCGGAGGACGGGCGCCCGGATGGGATGCTGAACGGCAGGCCGGGCTTCCTGGAGCAGACAAGCGAGCGGCTCCAGCGCGTGGACGTGCGGTTCGGCGAGACGATCATTCGCAGCTACGCGCTCGAATACACCCGAGGAGATTTCGGCAAGAGCTTGCTCCAGGCGATCGCGGTCTCGGGCGAGGGGAGCCGCGACGGCGAGGGGACGCTCACGAGCGAGGAGCTCTATCGCCACACGTTCGAGTACTTCACCGCGCCGCGCACGGCGTCGGGGCAGCCCGGGGCGCTGGCGGCCGACGCCGTGACGTGGGGCCAGGTGGGGTCGCAGAACGGGCTGTCGCGCACGGAGGACTCGACCTTCGGCGGCAGCGTGTCGGTGGGGCTGCTCGGCATCGTGAGCGTGGGCGGCGGCGGGTACGGCGGCGACCAGACGACGCGCGCCAGCCTGCTCGACCTCAACGGCGACGGATTGCCCGACTTCGTCGGCGACGGCGGGGACGCGCTGCGCAACCTGCTGCGCCTTCCCAGGGAGAATCACCTCGATCCGTTCCACCTCGGCGGGCTCGACCCGGGCGATCTCGGGCTGACGGACACCTCGGGATGGAGCATTCACGCGGGCATCAACGTGGGCGATGCGCTCAGCGCGTCGGCGGCGTACACGCGCAGCCGGGCGGAGGACGAGCGGGTCGCGTCGGATCTCGACGGCGACGGGTTCCCTGATCTCGTGTCGGTCGGGGACCTCGGGCAGGTCCAGGTCGCGATCAACGATCGACGCGGCGGGTTTCTGGGCGTGCAGGACTGGGGGACCGCCGGCGTCAGCGCGCCGTCGGGCCGCCCGGACTTCGCGCTGGCGTCGCGCGCCGACTTCTATCCGGCGGACCCGATGCTCCGGTGGATCGCGCCGTTCGAGGGGGACGTGCGCATCGGGGGCGTGCTGCAGAAGCAGGAGGCGGGGGGCGACGGGCTGCGCGTGGAGCTGGTGCGCAACGGGGAGCTGCCGCCGCTGTTCGGCCACGTGTTCGGTCCGGACGAGCTCGGGCCGTGCGCGATCGGCGCGGGCGATTGCGGGGGCGCGGCGCTCTCGGTCCACGTGCTCGCGGGCGATCGCCTCTACTTCCGGGTGAGCGCGACGCCCGAGATCGACCCGGAGCGGGCGGTGAACACGACATCCGACCTGCTGTCGTGGAGCCCGTCGATCACCTACGAGGTCGGCGAGGAGCTGCTCGGGCAGGTGGGGCCGGACGGGCGGCCCATCCATCGATTCGAGTACAGGGAGGACCATCGCCTCGGAGGGCGGCCCGAGGTGCCGTGGGTGGCGTCGTCGGACGGCGTCGTGAGCATCACGGGCGATCTGGTGAAAGGGTCGACGAGCGATCAGCTGAGGGTGTCGATCGCGCGGGAGAGCGAGGGCGCGTTCTACAGCGTCATGGATGAGGAGGTGGTGAGCGCGGAGGCCGGGGTGCTGGCGCTCGCGGGACGGCTGCACGGCGATGCAAACGGGCTGATTGGGGTCAAGGAGGGCGATCGGCTGTGGTTCCGGGTGAAGTCGGACGTGCCCGACGACCCGGCGCGCGTCGCATGGGCGCCGGCGGTGGAGTACAGGACGTACTGCCGCGCTGACCGGCAGAGCGGCGAGCGTCGGTGCGGGCCGGTGCAGTGCGGGGTGCAGCCGAACGGCCGCGCCGGCTGCACGCTGGACAGCGACACGGCCGAGGACGCGCCGCTGCCGGTGGCGCTGATCCAGCAGCAGCCGTACGTGGCGATGCCGGTGCAGCGGTGGACGCCGGGGGCGCGGCGCGCGCCCTGGATCGCGCCGGAGACGGGGACGGTGCGGCTCGAGGGGTTGCTGTTCGTGCCGGGGACGACGCCGGTGACGCTGCTTGTGCAGGGGGTGCATCGGCTGCTGCACAAGCAGCTGTACGTGGCGCCGAGCAGTGCCGGAACGGCGATCTCGGTGGCGGTGGACCTGGAGGTCGAGGCCGGCGAGCCGATCTACGTCGCGCTCTTCCAGAAGGAAGCGACCGGGAGCAGCGGGGCGCTGGGCGGCGCGAACATCGATGGGGCGCCGGTGTGGGTCGCCCGGCTCGTGCCCGACGCGGCGTCGGAGGCGCTGATCGACGGGGCGCCGCAGGATCCGACGGCAGGTGGGTTCCACGGCTGGTCGATCGGCTTCATGAACGGAGACCGCGCGTTCTCCGAGGCGAACATCCTGTTTCCGACGCGCGACCCCGAGCGCGGCTTCACGCTCGCGGTGCCGCTCTCGCCGGAGGGAGGCGCGCCGATCTGGGGCGCGGCGGCGTCGGAGGCGTTCGTGGGCGGCGAGCGGGTGTTGCCGTCGGTGGTGGGGCGGCTGTCGGGGCAGCGGCACCGGGGCAGCGTGCGCTACGCGGAGACGTGGAACGCGGAGCTCACGGCGGGCGCGGGCCCGGTGGGAGGAGGCTATAGCTTCGGCAGCACGACGACGGATCTGGAGCTCGTCGATCTGAACGGCGACCGCTTCCCGGACAGGGTGACGCGCGAGGGCGCGGTGCTGAGCACGGGCCGGGGGTTCGGTCCGAGCGCGTCGTTCTCGCTGCCGGAGGCGCTGCGGCGGGTGGAGCACCGGACGGTGCGGCTGAGCGGCGAGCTTGCGTCACTGACGTTCAGCGCGGGAGACGAGGAGGAGCAGACGCTCAACAAGACCGACAGCAAGGGGCGTTCGCAAGGCTACCTGCGCACGAGCTTCAGCGCCGGGACGAGCTACGGGCTATCGGCGGCGCACGTGGAGCTGCTCGACATCAACGGTGATGGGCTTGTCGACCAGGTGGCGCAGAACCCCGAGAGCGGGCAGATGACGGTGGCGCTGAACCTCGGCTACCGGTTCACGGCGCCGGTGCCGTGGCAGCGGGACGCGTTCAACAAGGCCAGCTTCAACGCGGGCGCGCTGAACGATGCGCTCGGCGAGGTGCTGGGCTTCTTCTCGGACGCGGCGGGCCCGGAGGCGGTGCGGCTGGAGGACACGGGGGCGCAGAGCATCGGATTCGGGGCGAGCGCGGGCGGCTCCAGCGGCGGGGTGAGCGCGAGCGTGGGCGCGGGGATCGGCTACACGCGCACGACGGCGCGCACGATCGTGGACTTCGTGGACGTGAACGGCGATGGGCTGCCGGACAAGGTGATGAAGGCGCCGGAAGAGGCGTTCTTCCGGGTGCAGCTGAACCTCGGCGCGCGGTTCGCGGCGGAGGAGCACTGGCCGGCCGGCGACTGGGGAGTGGACCTCGATCCGCTGGAGTACGCGTTCATGGGGAGCGGCGACGCGGTGGGCTTCCGGCGCTCGGAGAGCCACGACGGCAGCGTGTCGCTGCAGGTCTGTTACTTCGTCTGCGTCGGCGGGTCTGTCTACTACTCCGAGGGAACGGGCGCGTCGCACCTCGGGTTCGAGGACATCGACGGTGACGGGCTGGCCGACCACGTGCTGAAGCGGGACGGCGACAGCGCGGTGCGGACGCGGAGGAACGAGATCGGCAAGGCGAACCTGCTCTGGCGGGTGCACCGGCCGCTGGGCGGGAGCGTGGAGATCGACTACCGGCGCGAGGGCAACCTGGTGGTGCCGAGGGAGGTGGCCGGGAATGCGCCGGTGGACGAGAGCGACGACCGCACGGCGGTGGTCGACATGCCGTCGAGCCAGTGGGTGCTGAGCGATGTGGTGGTGCGCGACGGGGTGGAGGGCGTGAGCGGCGCGCAGGGGGTGCACACGTACCGGACGCGGATCGAGACCTACGGAGATGGGATCTATCACCGCGACGAGCGGATGGACCTCGGCTACAGGCACGTCACGACGACGGCGCTGGGCGAGGATGGGGATGGGGTCTCCGCGATGGCGGTCGAGGAGGTGGAGTACCGGAACGAGGACATCTACCGGCGTGGGCTCGTGGCGCGCTCGGCCCTGCGCGACGGCGAGGGGATGCTCTACACGGTGGAGGAGGTCGAGCACCTGTCGCCGGACCTGGGACAGATCGAGGCGAACGGGTGGTTCTTCCCGAGGGAGACGGCGCGGACGAGCGCGTTCTACGAGGGGACGACGGACGACCCGGGGGCGGTTCACAAGAGCGCGCTGGAGACGCGGTTCTATGACGAGGACGGCAACCTCACCGACGTGTTCTCCTATGGCGAGGAGGGGAGCGCGGTGGACGATGTGCATCACCACATCGGGTATGAGCAGGACGACGCTCCCTATTTCGTGAAGCCGAGCCTCGTGCGGACGACCGACGCGGAGGGCCGCGTGCTGCGCGAGCGCACGGCGACGTACTGGCCGGGGACGGGCGCGCTCGCGACGCTCACCAACGTCATCTCCGGGGGCAAGCGGCCGGACGGCTCACCGTATGCGGGCGACCAGGCCACCTGGCGCTTCAGCTTCGATGAGGTGGGCAACCTCGCGACGTTCACCGATCCGGCCAGCTACAAGCTGACCTACGGCTACGATGCGCTGACGCGCAGCTACCGCACGTGCGTGACCGACAGCTTCGGATACCGCTCGATCACGGTGCCCAATCCCCTGTTCGGGACGGTGGCGCAGGAGACCGACGTCAACGGGCACACGATGGTCCATCGGTACGACGCTTTCGGCCGGCTGATCGGGGTCTGGGGGCCGAACGACCTCACCGAGCCGCAGGCGCTTCCGGTTGGATGCACGCCGAGCAAGATCTGGAGCGAGGAAGACCTCGACGGGGAAGGCGAGCCGGCGGTCGGGTTCGAGTACGCGCTCCAGCCCGATCAGTCCACCGCGGTGCCGGCATGGGCGAGGACGAGCCACAAGGACGCGGAGCACGCGGACGATCCGATCGTGACGGTGACGTTCGCGGACGGGCTCGGGCGGGTGATCCAGACCAAGAAGGACCAGGAGCGCGACACGGGTACGGGCACCGAGGTCGGGATGACGGTGAGCGGGGCGGTGCGGTTCGACGCGCTGGGCCGGGTGAAGGAGCAGGGACAGCCGGTGTTCAGCGTGGAGCCGGATACGGCGTTCACGGCCGTGGAGATGGTGCGGAGCACGCACTTCCAGCACGACGTGCTGTCGCGGACGCGGCTTGTCGAGATGCCGGACCCCAAGGCCACCGCGACGGCTGGGTACGCGCGGACGTGGGTCGAGCACGACCTTGTGCAGCTCGACGGGCAGCTCATGTTCCAGGAGACGGTGATCGACGCGAACGGCAAGTCGCGTAACACTTACCGGGACGTGGGCGGGCGGATCGCGGCGGTGGAGGAGTGGAACACGATCGACGAGGTGGGGCAGCCGATCGTGACGCGGTACGAGCACAACCCGGTGGGCGAGCTTTTGCGGGTGACGGACGCGCGCAACAACGCGACCACGGCGACGTACGACACGGCGGGCCGGATGGTGGCGCTCGTGAGCCCCGACGCGGGGCGCACGGAGTGGCGGTACGACCTGGCCGGGAACCTTCGCGCGAAGCAGACGGCGGAGCTTTCGTTGCGCGGGCACCTGATCCGGTACGAGTACGACCACAACCGGCTGTGGAAGATTGACTATCCGGTGACGCAGGACGTTGTGTACACGTACGGCGAGGCCGAGGAGGCCGGCGACGCGAACGGCAACCGCGCGGGGCGGATGAAGCAGGAGACGAGCGCGGCGGGGACGCGGAGCTACCGGTATGACCGGTTCGGCCATGTGGCGGAGCTCGTGGCGGAGTTCCCGCGGCTGCGCGAGCCACACCGGGGGCCGTACGAGGCGACGCTGAAGTACGTGTTCGATTCGCTGGGTCGGATGCAGGAGCTGCACTTCCCCGGGTCGGGCGAGGAGATCGTGCGCTACGGGTACGACCGCGGCGGCGCGGTGGTGTCGGTGGTCGGGGAGAACCAGCGGGTCAATCCGCAGCACCCGAATGAACCGATGACGACGGAGTACCTGAGGCATATCGGGTACGACGAGTTCGGTCAGCGGGTGCGGGTGCGGGTGGTGGCGGGTAACGGGATCGAGACGAAGTACCGGTACGAGGCGTCGACGCGGCGGCTGTCGGAGGTGGACGCGGACCACCGGACGCCGCAGATGCAGCAGATGGGGCGGCCGCCGAGGGCGTTCCAGCGCCTGCGGTATGATTACGACCTTGTGGGCAACGTGCTCGCGCTCGACAACGAGGCGCCGTTCGACGCGTCGCTCGGTGGGGCCGTGATGGTCGCGACGACCGAGCAGCGGTTCGCGTACGACGACCTCTACCAGCTGACCGAGGCGTCGGGGACCTACCAGGAGCGGGGGAACGAGCAGCAGCGGTACACGCTGGAGATGGACTACGACGTCCTCGGGAACGTGAAGACGAAGGGGCAGGAGGTGGCCCGGTACGTGCCGAAGTGGGGCGCCCCGGGGGAGTGGCAGAAGCAGGAGCCGATCCGGGAGAGAACGTACCGGAACGAGTACCGCTACACCGGGCCGCGGCCGCACGCGGCGAACCAGGTGGACGAGTTCGTGGTGGCGGAGACACAGCCGCGGCTGCGGGAGCTGTTGTATGACGCGAACGGTAACCACAAGGAGTGGAGATACCGGGGCAGCCCGCAGCGCACGTTGAGCTGGGACGAAGACGGGCGGCTTGTGTCGGTGAGAGAGAACAACCAGGAGATGTCGCGGGCGCAGTACGACGGCGCCGGGGAGCGACGGGTGCACCTGCACCGGGTGGCCGGCGAGGAGGAGACGGCGTACGTCGACCAGCACCTCGTGGTGCGCAACGGGGTGGTGGCGACGAAGCACCTGTTCGCGGGCGAGACGCGGCTCGCGAGCAAGATCGACGCGGACTGGTTCCAGCGGCCGCCGGTGTTGTACTACCACCCCGACCACCTCGGGAGCACGCAGTACGTCACCGACCAGGACCAGCAGCTGAGCCAGCACGTCGAGTACCTGCCGAGCGGAGAGCTGTGGACCGACCAGACCGACTCGCAGTTCCAGAACCGGCAGCCGTACCTGTTCACCGGCAAGGAGCTCGACCTGTCGACGGGGCTCTACCACTACGGGGCGCGGAGCTATGAGCCGCGGCTCGGGATGTGGATGAGCCCGGATCCGATCCTCGACCAGTACATGCGGGGGGCGCCGAATGGCGGGGTGTACGACCCGATTCACCTGGGGCTGTACACGTACACGCGGAACAACCCGCTGAGGTTCGTCGATCCGACTGGGCTGGCCGAGGAGTGTGTTGACGGCGGTTGTCAGTCGTTCGTGGGGCCTGTGGACAGCCCAGAGCAGAGCATCGCTCCGGATGATACGATGTGCGCCTCTGGCGTCTGCGTAGACGGCGGTCCCGCGGAGCGGCTCGCCTTCCACCAAGCGCAGGTTGCAAGGGAAGACCTGCCGCTGGAAGAGCCGGCGGTCGACCCGATCGATGCGGTGGTCATCGGGGGCACAGCCGTGACGCTGGTCAAGGCTGGGGGCAAGGCGCTCGCCAAGCTGGCTGCGCGGAGAGCCGCCGTGAAAGCGGAAACCTTGGCCGCAAGGGCAGCACCGAAGCTGTTGCCGGCGTTTTCGCAGACAACCCGCGAGGCTGTACTTTCCAGCTCCCAGCTTGCGAAGGGAGCAACCACGCGAGGAGCATCGCTCTTGGAGAAGCGTGTGGCAGAGGGGGTGAACACAGGAATCAAGCCGACTCAGGCAAACGCGGTGCGTGTTATTGAGGATGTGCTTGGGAACCCCCTCCGAACATAGGCAACAGGCCGGTTCGGACAGGTTGATGTGATAGGCCGCAGCTTCGGGCAGGAGGTCAGCATCCGCATCAACACGCAGACCGGAAATCTGATCGGGTTCCGTCGTGTCGACTTCTGAGGAAAAATCATGGCAGCTCATGGTTTGAACAAGTTAGATAATGCCATTGGTAAGCCGCTAATTCATGCCCGGCGCTTCGTGCTCGGTCTCGGTCGAGCGAATGACGCATTCGGGCATGGCATAACAGAGCTTGTCTTCGACGGCGCGCTGCTCGTGGTGCGTCCAGGGCCCAATGAGGACTATCTCGTTATCGAGGATGGGCCCGTGAGCCCGAGTGATTTGGACATGTCGTATTGGAGCGAGGTGAGCCTTGTTAGCGAGTTTTACTGGTGGCCTCGCGGTCAGCTCGAGCACGTTGATGTTTTTGCAGTCGATTCGGAAGATGTTGCTCTCGTATTCGAGTTCAGTAGCGGCGAAGCGTTTTCGATTGTCTTGTGTGATGGGGACGTGGCGATCGGCCGACGTCTTGAGCTATTTGTCAGCGATCCGAACCATGTGCGACCCGAGTTTCGGGCGCGAATTCCGGGTGCTCCAGCTGAATAGCCTCGACGCCGGCCCGCTCGTGCGGGGTCGAAGGCGTTTCGGTTCGTTCGTCGTAACCTTGTGGAACACGCCAAGTTTCGATTTTATTGCACCCGTCGTGTCTTTCGCGTGGCCAAAGTCAACGCCTTCAGGAGGACAACATTCTCGCGTTCGTCGAGCGCCGGGGCTGGCCCCTCGTGGACACCTTAGGCCACGGCGCACGAACGCGATCATGTTCAACGATAGATGATTCTAATGGAATCCGTTGAGATGCATGTGAATCACCACCTGCGACAGCGGGGTCTGTCGGAGGGTGGTCGAAGGATGATTTGCTGATGTTCTCAATCGGGTGCAGCTGAACCTCGGCGCGCGGTTCGCGGCGGAGGAGCACTGGCCGGCCGGCGACTGGGGAGTGGACCTCGATCCGCTGGAGTACGCGTTCATGGGGAGCGGGGACGCGGTGGGCTTCCGGCGCTCGGAGAGCCACGACGGCAGCGTGTCGCTGCAGGTCTGTTACTTCGTCTGCGTCGGCGGGTCGGTGTACTACTCCGAGGGGACCGGGGCGTCACACCTCGGGTTCGAGGACATCGATGGCGACGGGCTGGCCGATCACGTGCTGAAGCGGGACGGCGACAGCGCGGTGCGGACGCGGAGGAACGAGATCGGCAAGGCGAACCTGCTCTGGCGGGTGCACCGGCCGCTGGGCGGGAGCGTGGAGATCGACTACCGGCGCGAGGGCAACCTGGTGGTGCCGAGGGAGGTCGCCGGGAATGCGCCGGTGGACGAGAGCGACGACCGCACGGCGGTGGTCGATATGCCGTCGAGCCAGTGGGTGCTGAGCGATGTGGTCGTGCGCGACGGGGTGGAGGGCGTGAGCGGCGCGCAGGGGATGCACACCTACCGGACGCGGATCGAGACCTACGGAGACGGGATCTATCACCGGGACGAGCGGATGGACCTCGGGTACCGGCGTGTCACGACGACGGTGCTGGGCGAGGATGAGGATGGGAATGGGGTCTCCGCGATGTCGGTCGAGGAGGTCGATTACCGGAACGAGGACATCTACCGGCGTGGGCTCGTGGCGCGCTCGGCCCTGCGCGACGGCTACGGGATGCTCTAGACGGTGGAGGAGGTCGAGCACCGCCCCAACAGCAAGGTGGCGTCGACCGGTGCGGAGGCCCAGAGCGGCGCATTCGTCGCTGGCGCCGGGCGGTGGCCAGCTCGGGGGCGAGCGCGATCCGCGCATGCCCATCAGGGCTCCCGATCGCCGGGCTCCGCGGCCGACCGTGTGTTGCTACCATGCCCTGCATGCGCGCCCCCCTCTCCGTGCCCACCGGCCCCCTCCTCGATGTCCCCTGGCTCGCAGCGCACGCCGGCCACCCGCGCGTTCGCGTTGTCGACTGCCGCTGGTACCTCACCGGTCGCCGCGGCGCCGACGAGTACGCACGCGGGCACATCCCGGGCGCCGTGCACCTCGATGTCGACGCCGACCTCTCCGGGCCGGCGCAGGCAGGCCCCGGGCGCCACCCCCTGCCCGACGCGGCGGCGTTCGCGCGCGTGCTCGCCAGGATCGGGATCGCCCCTGACTCGCTGGTCGTCGGTTACGACGACGCGGGCGGCGCCATCGCGGCCCGGCTCTGGTGGTTGCTGCGCTACTTCGGCCATCCGGGCGGGCGCGTGCTCGACGGCGGCCTGGAGGCGTGGGCCTCCGCGGGACACCCGCTCTCGACCGACGTGCCCGCCATCGCGCCGGCGCCGCCGATGGAGCTCGCCGCCGGAGGCGCCACGGTCGTGGACAAGGCGGTCGTCGACAGGCTGCGCGGTGATCCCTCGGCGGTGATCCTCGATGCGCGCGCCCGCGAGCGCTACGAAGGGCAGAGCGAGCCCGTCGACGCGCGCCCGGGCCACATCCCCGGGGCGCGCTCGGCCCCGTTCGCGGAGAACCTCCGCGCGCCCGCCGGGCCCTTCCGCGAGCGCGCCGAGCTCGAGCGGCGCTACCGCGACCTCGGCGCGATCGAGGCGAGCACCGTCGTCTGCTACTGCGGCTCCGGCGTCACCGCCTGCCACGACCTGCTCGCGCTGGCGATGCTCGGCCGCGCGGACGCGATCCTCTACGAGGGCTCGTGGAGCGACTGGGCCCGCGACGCCTCCCTGCCCGCGGCGAAGGGCGCCGAGCCCTGAGCGGCGTCAGGCGAGCGCGCGTGCACCCGGCGAGCGCGCGATGTCAGGCGAGCGCGCGGCCGACGACCGCCTCGATCGTCTCGCGCAGGTAGCGCACCGCCAGCGCGAGCGTGCGGGCCGAGCTCTCCGGCGTCGGCTGGAGCGCCGGCGCGACCTCCATGACATCGCCGCCGAGCAGGCCGACCTCGCGCCCGAGCCGGCGGATGAGCGCGACAACGAAGTCGGGCGAGAGGCCGTCCGGCTCCGGGGTCCCGGTGGCATCGGCAAACGCGGCGTCGGTGCCATCGATGTCGTTCGAGAAATACACGCCCTCGACGCCGGTGCTCTTCACGTGCGCGACGATGGCGTCGAGCGCCGCCGCAGGATCGGCGCGGCACTCGGCCGCCCAGAACTGCCGTACGCCGTAGCGGCCCTCCCAGTGCTCGCGCGGCTTCTGGGAGGCGCGGACCCCGACCTGGGTCAGCCGGCCGCCCCGCCCGACAAGCTCGTTCGCGTGGTACGACCAGGTGGCGAAGCAGTACGCAACCCCGAGCCGCTCCTCGAGGAGATCGGTGTGCGCGTCGGGCTGGACGATGCCCCACGGCCGCTTCCGCGCGCTCTGCACGCGCGAGAGGGCGCGCGCGACCGGCAAGGCCGTGGAGTGATCGCCGCCGAGCACGATGGGCGCGACGTCGGGGTTGATCGAGAAGACGAGATCGAGGGCGCGCTCGGCGATGGAGAGCGGCGAGACAGGCAGCCGGGACGAGAGCGCCTCGGGCACGCCGGGGTACAGGGCGCGGCGCGACGCGGCCTTCTGGGCCTCCGAGAGCATGTCGTCGTGCAGGAGCTGCGGCACGACGAACACGTCCCCGATGTCGACGAGGCCGACGTCGCGCGCCCGCTCGGGGAAGTCCGGGAAGGCGTCGAGGAGCGCGGTCCGGATCGCCTGCGGGCCCATGTTGGACCCGCGGAGGAACCCGGCGCCGACGTCGGAGGGGATGCCGAGCAAGACGGCGCGCGCGCCGGCGATGCGGTCGAACGACGCGCGGAACCGGGCGAGGACCTCCTCCTGGGTCGTGGCGCCGTAGAGCCGTCGCTGGACCTCGAGCTGCTGCGCGCGCCCGGTCGAGACGAGGTAGAGGCCTCCAGCCGCCGGACGCAGCAGGAGCGCGAGCTCTTCGTGCGGGGTCATGCCCGACGAGGGTACGCGCCCCTCAGGAGGCCGCCAGCGAAAGGGCGGGCGCAAGGAGCGGGAAGCGCTCGGTCGCGAGGTGATGGGCCAGTACGTTGTGGCCGCCCGAGTTCGTCCTGGCTCATCGCGCGCGGGGCGCTCTTGCAGTCCCCGAGGGCCCGGCGTCGCCCTCGCCCGTGCGCGATCTGCTGGTGTTCACGTGGAACCTCAGAGGCAACCAGCCGAGCTCGTGCCCGACGTCGAGCCGCGCACGAGCGAGCGAATCATCCGCCTCGGCCTCTCCGACTTCGCGGACCAGTCCTGGGACCATCGGGAGCATGTTGACAGTTGATGCATAAGTTGTCACAATGTCTTCATGCGAGCGACGACGACAGACGACGAGGCGGCCGCCCGCCGCGCGAGGATCCTGACCGCCGCGCGCTGGTGCTTCCTCAACTTCGGCTTCGCGAAGACGGCCTTCGAGGACATCGCCAAGCGCGCCGGCCTCTCGCGCACGCTGCTCTACAGGATCTTCAAGGACAAAGAAGACATCTACCGGGCCGTATTCGTGGACTGGCTGGTCTCTCGGCACCCCGCCGCGAAGGAGGCGGCGAACGGCCCGGGGAGCGCCTATGAGCGCTTGCTCAGCGTCTGCCGTCTGCTGGCGCTCGAGCCCTGGGCTGAGATGGTCGGGGCACCGATGGGGAGCGATTTCATCGAGGCGTGCGAGCGCATCGATCCCGAGAGCGAGGCACTTTATCGCAAGATCGCGCTCGAGTGCGTGGCCGCCATCTTGGGCGATGAGGCGAGCGCCGAGGTCTTCCTCCTCGCGCTCGACGGGTTGCTCGCGGACCAACCGTCGATGGAGGTGCTGGAGCAGCGGACGCAGCTCCTCGCAGCGCGCTTCGCTCCTCGCTCGTCGAAGAAAGGAGCGCGGCCATGACAGCGGCACCTGAAATCCAAGAGATCGCCATCATAACCGGTGCGTCTACCGGCATCGGCGCGGCCACGGCACGCGAGCTGGCTCGGCGGGGGTTCCACGTCCTCGCGGGTGTCCGGCGCGACCGGGACGCCGACGCAATCCGGGGGCCAGGTATAGAGCCGCTGATCCTCGACATCACCAACCCGGACCACATCCGGGCGCTGGCGACTCGGGTGCACGGGGACCCGCAGGGCCGGGCAGTGCGGGCCCTGGTAAACAACGCCGCCATGGCGGTCAACGCACCGGTCGAGGTCTTCGCGATCGACGAGTGGCGACGCCTGTTCGAGGTCAACCTCTTCGGCCACATCGCCGTTACCCAGACACTCCTGCCGGCCCTGATCCGCAGCAAGGGTCGCGTGGTCAACATCAGCTCCGTGGGCGGCAAGGTCGCCATGGCCACCTATGGTCCGTACGCAGGCACGAAGTTCGCGCTCGAAGCGGTCAGTGACTCCTTGCGACGCGAAATCGCCCCGCTGGGCGTCCAGGTGGTCGTGGTCGAACCGGGCGCCGTGCGAACGGAGATGCCCGGCCGGGCGATCGCCAGCGCCCATGAGGTGACGTCGACCATGACGCCCGAGCAAAGCCAGCGCTACGGCGGGCTGGTGCAAGCCATCATCGCGCAGACCGCCTACCACACCAAGTCGGGCCTGCCCGCTGACGCTGCGGCCAAGGTGATCGCCAAGGCAGTGACGGCGCGCAAGCCGCGCACTCGCTACACCGTCGGCCGCGAGGCCGCACTCCTCACCTTGGTGCGCATCCTGCCCGACCGGATACTCGACCTCCTCTTTGCCGCTGCTCTGCGTCCCCACTTTCCCAAGGAGAGCAAGTGAGCACCCGAACCTCGACATCCTTCTCTGCGACCTGTCGCGGATGGCCGACGTGAAGCGCGCCGCCGAGGAGTTCAAGGCCAAGCACGATCGGCTCGACGTCCTCGTGGACAACGCGGGCGCCACCTTCAAGAAGCCGACGATAGGGCCCGACGGGTTGGAGCTGACGTTCGCGCTAGACCACCTCGCGTACTTCCTGCTCACGACGTCGCTGCTTGCCCTCATCCGCAAGACCCCCGGCGCGCGCGTCGTGTCGACCTCAAGCTCCATGCAGGCGCGCGGAAAACTCGACCTCGCGAAGACACCGACCTCGCCGGAGGCGGCGTCGCTCAAGGGCGAGTACATCTCGAAGCGACGGCCGGCGACCCCGCAGAAGCAGGCGATGGATCCGAAGCTCGCGGCCGACCTGTGGACGTCGAGCGAGAAGCTCGGCGCCGAGGCGGCGGCTCGGGCGGCGAGAGGCAACGCATGAGCTTTCATGGTCTTCGTCTGGAACGAGTTCGTTCGTCGAGGCAGTTCGACGGCGACGTCTTTCGTAACCCGCTGGGTCCGTGGAGGGCGTCGACGACCGGAGTCCTTCCGATGCTCCCCGAGCTCCTCTTCGGGGGGGCTCGACGTAGACCGAAAGCTCCCTTGCCGACGACGCGCCCCCATGAAGCATGGGGTCGTCCGGTCAGCTCCGGGCTCCGCACGACGTGGCTCGGCCACAGCACCGTGCTCATCGAGATCGACGGCTATCGAGTCCTGACCGATCCCGTCTTCGGCGAGCGGGCATCCCCGGTCTCCTTCGCGGGCCCGAAGCGCTTTCACCCCGTGCCGGCAGGGCTCGGAGAGCTACCTCCGCTCGATGCCGTGGTGCTCTCCCATGACCACTACGACCACCTGTGTGCGACCACGATCGCCGGTCTCGCTCGCATGCCGGCGATCCCGATCGTCACGTCGCTCGGGGTGGGGTCGCACCTCGAGCGGCTGGGAATTGCGCCAGAGCGCATTCACGAGCTCGACTGGGGTGAATCATGCGACGTTCGCGGGTTGCGCTTCATCGCGACCCCAAGCCAGCACTACTCAGGTCGCAGCCTGAGCGACCGGGACGCGACCCTCTGGTCGTCATGGGTCATCCAGTCAGATCGGCACAAGGTCTTCTTCTCGGGCGACACGGGGCTGACCGAACAGTTCCGCGAGACGGGCCAGATGTACGGGCCGTTCGACCTCGTCATGCTCGAGATCGGCGCGTTCTACCCAGGCTTTGAGGCCATTCACCTGGGGCCCGAGAACGCGCTCAAGGTGTTGCAGATGCTGGGCGGCGGGACCTTGCTGCCGGTGCACTGGGGTACCTTCGATCTTGCGCTCCACGCGTGGGATGAGCCTGCGGAGACGCTCGTGCGACTCGCGGCCGAACAGGGCCTACGGGTTGTCACACCGAGCCTCGGCCAGGTCGTCGAACCCTCGCAGCTCGATGCTCCAACGCCGTGGTGGCGAGACCTCAGGTCGAGGGAGGCGCCTTTCCGCCCCTTGGCCGAGCAGCTTCAACCGCACCCGTGACAGCTACGGGTGACCCGATGTCCAACTCAACCAATGACCCATCGAGAACTGCGGCTGCCCTGGACGAGACGGAGAAGGTGCGTCTGGGCAAGACGAACGTCCTCGTCTCGCGCCTCGGCGTAGGCACCGCCGCGTGGTGGAAGAACAAGTACATCAAACCTCTTCGGCAGCACAGAGCTCGCTCTGGTACCGTCGCCCGGAGTTCGATGGCGTGCTTGACGCGTGTCGGGAGCTCGGAGTCACTCCAGTCGGGTTCATGCCTCTGGCGATGGGCCTCCTCTCTGGAAAGTACCGCCCGGGAGATGTCCCACGGGACTGGGTCCGCCGCCGGCTCACCGGGGTGTTTCGGCCAACGGAGATCGCCGCGGCCGGGGCGATCACGGCGCGCCTGGAGGCGATCGGCGCCAAGTACGGGAAGACGCCCGCGCGGGTCGCGCTGCGGTGGGTGATCGAGCAGGGCGTGATTCCGATTGCAGGAGCGAAGGACGCGAAGCAGGCGAGACAAGACGCGGGCGCCCTGACGTTCTCGCTCACTCGAGACGAGGTGCTCGAGCTTTCCGAATCGGCTTCTGCTTGGGTTCAACGGCCCAACTGGAAGTTCGGACCAGCGCTCGGCGCTCGGTATAGCCGTCATCCGAGCATCCGCACACCTATCTCGCCGCCGACCGCAATGCAAGGCGCTCGGGGCCGCCCTCCACCGCGCTTCACTCCTTGGTGCCGAGCTTCACCACCGTGTTCCGTGCGTTCGATTGCGGCCCCGGCTCCACGGTGATGCTCTTCATGAACAGGTCGGGATGGTAGTCGGCGAGGAAGTGCTCGATCATCTTGCCGAGCGGAGTCTGCCTCTCGACGTCCACGGACAGGGTCCCGGACACCAGCCATGACAGCGCCTGGACGCCAGGAAAATTGGCAATCCAGGCGGTTCCTTGATTGACGATGCCGGCCCCACGGATGAGGGCGAGCGGCAATGGCCCTTTCTTGAGATAGGCCTCGATTCGCCTGAAAGCAAACTCGAGAATGTCGCTCGCGAAGTATTTGACACCCTTTGGTCGCTCGATTTCTCCGATGTTGAACGAAGAATCGCTCGTGTCGTAGTTCACGGTCAGGATGCGGCCGAGCGAGACCACAATCCGCGTCCGTGTCCGCGGGGTGACTTGTAGCCCCTTCTTCACGGTGTAGTCCTGCGCCACCGCGTCCACGATGTCATCGTTCCGCACGCCGCGCCGGGGCAGCTCGGAGCTACCGAACAGGGAATCGCGCAGGTAGGCAGTGCCCCATGCCAATGCAGCGACGGTGGCAACGGTTGTCAGCAGCGGCTGCGCCGTGCCTTCACCCGGTGGTGATGGCCCTTCGCCGGGAGCGCGTGGCGCGGCAGCGCCCTGGCCCCCCGCCGCCGGCCGCGCCGCCGTGGCCGGGTGCGGCGGCCTCTCGGCGCGCGCCTTCGGCTGCGGCTTGGCTTGCACCACGGTGGCCGGGTGCGGCGGCCTCCCCTCCGGCTTTCCGCGCGCGGTCGTCGAGGGCGCCGCGGTCGCCGCGCGGTCCGGCATCGATGGGTCAGGCTCCGAAGCGCTCGGCATCATCGTCTCCCGCTATCCTCGAAAAGCAGACCCGCGATCCCGACTCGCGTCAATCACGTCGACCTGGCGCCGCCGGAGAACTTGTGCGCGCTGCATGAGCCCCGTCTGGTGCGAGTGACGAGCTCGGCATGACCGCTCCGAAACGCAAGCCCAACGAATAGGCGTTTGCGGGACTGCGCCGGGACCTCGCCGCCGCTGCTGCTCAGGCGCAGTCCCGCAAACGCCTATTCGTTGGGCCCGGGTTGGGCCCATGCCTTCCGAGGGGGTGCGATCCGTCGTCACGCTCTCTCTCCCAAAACCCCGGAGGATCCGACGGATCGCGACGGTTCGCCCCCCCGCGGAATCGTCCTGCCAGGATTTCTGACGCGCGGAGCGGGCGACTAGCGGGCTTCCAGCGAAACGGCGGACGCCGGCAGCGGGAAGCGCTCGGCCGCAAGGTACGGGGCAGGCGCGCTCATCGCCTCGATCCACGACGCGCCGCAGGCGACGACGCGGAGGGCCCGCAGCACGCCCGCATGTGCGACCAGGAGGTGCGGGGGCGCCCCGCACGCCGGAGAGAGCGCGCACCAGAACGACCGCACCCGGGCCTCGACCTCGATCGCCGACTCGCCCCCCGGCGGCCCGGCGCGCTCCCAGCCGTCGAGCCACGCGGCATACGCGACCGGATCGTCGCGCTCGATGTCCGACCAGGCGCGCCCCTCCCAGGCGCCATAGGCGATCTCGACGAGGCGCTCGTCGACCGCGTGCGCCACCCGGAGGCGCGCCGCGAGCTCGGCCGCGGGGAGCGCGCAGCGGGAGAGCGGCGACGACCAGACCACGCCGGGGCGGAGGCCGAGGTCGCCGAGCGCGCGCTCGATCGCGGTCGCGGCGCCGTCGGGGGAGAGCTCCGCGGCGACGTCGAGGCGGCCGTAGCAGACGCCGGAGAGCGGGACCGGGGCGTGGCGGAACGCGATGAGGCCGAAGGGGAGGGGATCCATGCCGGCGCGCCCGCGGCTCAGCCGCCCCGCGCGAGCGCGAGGGCGAGCAGCGCGGCGCACTCGGCGATCTGCTGCGTCGCGCCCAGGAAGTCGCCGGTGAGGCCGCCGACGCGGGCGCGGAAGCGGAGGCCGCAGACCGCGGCGGCGGCGGCGGCCGCGCCGAGCATGGCCGCCGCCTCGGCCGCCGAGATGACCCCGGCGGTGTGCGCGGCGGCGAGCGCGAGCGCCGGCCAGAGCGAGCCGAGGAGCGCCTGCGGGAGCGCCGCCCGCGCGACCGGCCGGCTGCGCGAGCCGCCCTGGGTCACGTAGGGCAGCGCGACCATCAACCAGATCGGCGGGGTGCGCGAGAGGCACTGCGTCAGCACAAGCGCGACCGGCGCCGCGGCGTCGAGCCGCGCGAGCAGGGCGATGCGCAGCACGAGGACCACGATCAGCGCCGCGGCGCCGAACGAGCCGATGCGGCTGTCCTTGAGGATCTCGAACACGCGCGCGCGATCGAAGCCGCCGCCGAGCGCGTCGGCCGTGTCCGCGAGGCCGTCCTCGTGGAAGGCGCCGGTGAGGAGCAGGCCCAGCGCCACGACGACGCTGGCCGCGACGAGCGCGCCGCCCCCGTCGACGAGCAGCCACACAGCGGCCTGGACGGCGCCGAGGACGGCGCCCACGAACGGAAACCAGGCCGAGGCCCAGCGCCAGTCCGCGTCGGCATAGGGGAAGCCGCCGACCGGAACGCGCGTGAGGAAGGTCGTCGCCGCCCGGGCGCCGCGCAGGACCGGCGGCATCGTCATGGAGTCCCGGGCGGCGCGCGGTCGGGCACGTTCGCGCTCGCGAACGTCGCCATGCCGGCGTGGAGGGCGCACGCGGCGTCGAGGAGGGGCAGCGCGGCCAGGGCGGCGCTCGCCTCGCCCAGCCGCATGCCGAGATCCAGCAAGGGGCGGGCGTCGAGCGCCGCGAGGACGTGGGCGTGGCCGCGCTCGGCCGAGCGGTGCGCGAAGAGCATGCCCGCCCGCGCCTGGAGTTCCATCCGGACGAGCGCGAGCGCCGCCGCCGAGACGATGAAGCCGTCGACGAGCACCACCATCCGCCGCTCGATCGCCCGCGCCATGGCGCCCACGAGCGCGGCGATCTCCTTTCCGCCGACCGCCCGCACGATGCGGTGCGGATCGGGGCGCTCGGCGCCCGGGGCGCCCTGAACCCGCCGCGTCGCGTCGCGCACGACCTCGATCTTGCGCGCCAGCGCGTCGCCCCCGACGCCCGTCCCCGCCCCGACGAGGTCCTCCGGGGCGAGCCCGAGGAGCAGCGCCGCCATGGCGGAGGCCGCCGTTGTGTTGCCGATGCCCATCTCGCCGAGCAGGACGACGCGCGTGTCGCCCCCGAGCGCGTCGATCTCGGCGGCGCCGGCGCGGAGCGCGCGCTCGTAGACGGCCTCCGAGAGCGCGTCCTCGACCCGCAGATCGCCGATGGGATCGTCGGCCACCGGGTCGCGCCGCAGCCGCGCGCCGGCGCCGCCGACGTCCACGCCGATGCGCTCGTACGGGTGGGCGACGCCGACGTCCACGACCCGCAGCTCGACCCCGAGGTGCCGGCAGAGCACGCTGGCGGCGGCGCCGCCGCGCACGAAATTCGCCACCATCGCCGCCGTGACCTCGGCCGGGTAGGCCGACACGCCGTGCCGGGTGACGGGGTGATCGGCGGCGAACAGCACCGCCGCCGCAGGCCGGCTCGCCGGCCTCCCGCCCTGGATGCCCGCGAGCGCGACGGCGAGATCCTCGAGCGCTCCGAGGCTGCCGCGCGGCTTGGTCAGCGTGTCCTGCCGCGCGCGCGCCGCGGCGAGCGCGCCCGCGTCGAGCTCCGGGAACACCCAGGGAGGCGAGAGGTCCATGTTTCAGGTTTTCTACTCTCCCGCGGGAGGCCGGGGAAGCGCGTTGACCGTCCCTGCAGCCCGTGATAGCGGCCCATCCGGCCGAAGAGGTACCTCGCGGGAAGCGGGGAGATGGAGATCCTCCCCGGAACGGGACAAGCCGGTCGCCGCCGGCGCGGAGATCCACGGCGCCAGCTCGCTCGAACAGGTCCAGGATGTCGCTGCGCGCCCTCTTCGTCTGCCTCTGCTCCGCCGCCGGCGTCCTGTCCGGGTGCGGCGGCGTCGACGCGCCCCCGGACGACGGCTCCGGCGAGCCCGCCGCCGCTGCGGGCGGGGGCGGCTCGTGCCTCTCCGGCGGCCACGGCGGCGCTCCTGGAGCGGGGGCGGCGTCGTGCGACGGTCCGGGCGCGCGCTTCGCGACGAGCGTGGTGTCGGCCTGCCTCGGGGCAGTGCAGGGGTTCGGCCAGGACCGGGCTCCGGACGTCGTCCTCGGCCCGCCGAAGGGCGCCGGCTGCTGCGGCGGCTCGCTGGATGTGCTCTCGCTCGGCGACGGCGGGTCGATCGTGCTCGCGTTCGAGGGCAACGCGATCATCGACGGGCCCGGGGCCGATTTCCTTGTGTTCGAGAACGCCTTCGAGCGCGGCGGCGACGCCGCGAGCGTGTTCGCCGAGCTCGCCACGGTCGAGGTGAGCGAGGACGGCGTCGCCTGGGCGGCTTTCCCCTGCGCCGCGGATCGCTATCCCTACGACGGCTGCGCCGGGTGGCACCCCGTGCACGCCAACCCCGACGAGAACGACGTCGACCCGCTCGATCCGTCGTCGGCGGGCGGCGACCCGTTCGATCTGGCCGAGATCGGGGTCCCGCTCGCCCGCTTCGTGCGGATCACCGATCGCGCCGGCACGCCCGACGTCTTCGACCTCGACGCGGTGGGCATCGTCCACGCGCTGTGTCCGTGAGGCGCCCCGGGGGGCTCGCCTGCGCGGCGCTCCTGGCCGTCGCCGGCCTCTCGCCGAGCGCGCAGGGGGAGGAGGCGGGCGCGGGCGACACGGCGAGCGGCGGCGCGCGCGGAGGCGGCGCGCGCGAAGCAGGAGACGACGGCGGAGCCGCTCCGGCCGCAGCTGCGCCGGCCCGGCCGCGCGGCCGGGCGCTCGAGGTGCGCGTCGAGGGGCAGCGCGCGTCGACCTCGGCCGCGCGGGATCCGACCGCGGCGTCCCACGTGATCCGCGGCGACGAGCTCCGCGCGCCGGGCGCCGCGGCGTCCGCGGTGCTGAGCCGCGTCCCCGGCCTGCAGGTCTCCCGGACAGGCGCGGCGTCGGATATCGCGACCGCGTCCATCCGGGGCGCGAGCAGCGCCGAGACGCCGGTGTACCTCGCGGGCGTCCGGCTCAACGACGACGTGACCGGCACCGCCGATCTCTCGAGGATCCCGCTCTGGATGATCGAGCGCGTCGAGGTCTACCGGGGCAACGCGCCCGAGCACGCCGATCGCCTCGGGATCGGCGGCGCCATCTTCTTCGAGCCGTCGCTGCCGCGCGCACCCCGGGCCTCCGTGGGGCTCGGCGCGGGCAGCTTCGGCGAGCGCGCGGCGTGGGCGTCGGTGGGCCTCGGCGACGAGCGCGCGGGCGCCGTGATCGCGCTCGGCCGGCGCGCCGCCGACAACGACTACCTCGTCACGGACAGCCGGCTGGGGCGGGCGCTGCCCAGGCCGAACGCCGACGCCGACGCCTACGACCTCTGGAGCATCGGCCGTTACAAGCTGCCCGGGGGCGGCAGCGTCACGGCGATCGGCAACGGCTTCGCGCGCGACCAGGGCGCGACAGGCCTCTCGGAGACGCCGGCGCGGGCGGCGCGGACCCACGTGCAGCGCTGGCTCGGCGCGGTCAACGCGGTCGCCCCGTGCGCCCGCCCGCCGGAGGGCGGCCTCGACCGGTGCCGCCTCGAGCTCACGAGCTCGGCGATCCTCTCGAGCCAGGTCGTCCGCGATCCGCGGGGCGAGCTCGGCCTGCTGTCGCCGCTCGTCGCCAGCGCCGGCGCGCGCGGCGCCGGGCAGGCCGCCTTCCGCTACCGCCCGGCCGACGACCTCTCCCTCTCGGCCTCGGCGGCCCACGAGCGCGAGCTCCTCGCGCTCGATCGCGCGGGCGAGGCGCCGCTTCGCGCGTCGCGCGCGACGTCCCGCGCCTCGGTGAGCCTGCGCTACGCGAAGGGCCCGTCGCTCGAGGGCTACGCCCTCGGCGCCGTGGAGCTCCACCGGACGAGCCACGGCGGCGCCGGCGCTCCCCTTCGCGCGCTCGAGCCGAGCGGCCGCCTCGGCGCCCGGCTCCGCCTCGCGGGCGGCGGCGTCTCGCTCTTCGGGAACCTCGGCCGCTACGTGCGCGTCCCCGTGCTCGGCGAGCTCTACGGCAGCTCCCCGATCGTCATCGGCAACCCGGAGCTCGCGCCCGAGCGCGGCCTCTCGGCCGAGCTCGGGGTGCGCCTCGCCGCGGCGGCGCCGCGCGCGCGCGCCGAGATCGCCTGCGAGCTCCTCGGCTTCTCGCGCTTCGCCTCGGGGCTCGTCGCGCACCGCCCCGCGTTCGCCGGCGTGCTGCGGCCGTACAACGTCGCGAGCGCGCGCGTCCTCGGCCTGGAGCTCACGGCTTCGGCCTCGGCGCTCGATCACCTCCGCGCCGGCCTCGCGCTCACCGCGCTCGATCCGAGGGACACCTCGCCGGGCCGCGCGATCGCGAACGATCTCATCCCGTTCCAGTCGCGCCTGGTGGCGGCGCCGTCGCTGGAGGTGTACGCGGAGCCCGCGCGGCTCGGCGTCGACCGCGCCTCGCTCTCGGCGCGGCTCCTCTACCGCGCCTCGCGCGTCGGCGATCCCGCGGGGCTCCGGCCGCTGCCGGAGCAGGCGACGGCCGACGTGGAGCTCGCGATCCTCGCGCTCCGGCGGCGGCTCTCGGCGCGCTTCGCGATCACGAACGTCCTCGCCGCGAGGACCTTCGATCTGCTCAACCTCGAGCTCCCCGGGCGGAGCTTTCACGCGGCGACGGAGGTGTGGTGGTGATGGCGTCTCGCTTCGACCTGGGACGGGGGGCGGCCCCCGGGGCTCCCTCCCTGAAGATCCTCGCCGCGGGGGCGGCGTGCGCGCTGCTCGGGTGCAACGCGCCGGAGCCGCCGCCGAGCACCGGCGGCACGGACGTCGTCGCGGGGCCGTGCGGGCGCGGCGCCGTCGTGGTCAGCAGCGACTACCTGTCCACGAACGTCAGCCTGGTGAGCTGGGACGGCGCGGTGCTCTCCGCGTCGATCGTCTCGTCGGGCTCGAGCTCGCCCGGCCTCGCCTCGCCGCTCTCGGGGGATGTCCTCGTCCCGACGGCGCCGGTCCGCGGGGATCGGCTGGTGCTCCTCGACCGCGCCGCGTCCGTGCTCACGTGGGTCGACGTCCGGAGCGGCGAGGTGCCGGGGCAGCTCGCCGTCGCCACCGCGTTCCGCGCGAACCCGCAGGACTACGTCGAGGTCTCGCCCGGGAAGGCGTACGTCACGCGCCACGAGCCGAACCTCGACCCGGCCGCCGCGCCGATCGACGGCGGCAGCGACGTGCTCGTCGTCGACCCCGGCGCCCGCGCGATCGTCGGCCGGATCGACCTCGCGCCCGCCCTGGCCGGGGAGGATCCGGCGTTCTACCCCCGGCCGGGCCGCGCGGTGCTCGTCGACGACAGCCTCTACGTGCTCCTCGTGGCGACCTCGCTCGACTTCAGCGCGTCGGCCGAGTCGCGCCTCGTCGAGATCGACACGCGCAGCGACGCGATCCGGGAGGTCACGGTGCTCGACGGGCTCCACGGGTGCGGGGGGCTGGCGGTGTCCGCGGGCGGCTCGCGGCTCGCGGTCGTGTGCACCGGGACGTTCGGCCGCGACGCCGCGTCGAACGCCGGCGAGGCGGGCCTCGTCGTCCTCGCGCGCCGCGAGGGCACCCTCGTCGAGGAGGCGCGCTGGACGGCCGCCGAGCTCGGCGCGGGGACGCCCGGCTTCTCGGTCGCCTTCGCCGCCGAGGACCGCCTCCTGCTCGCGACGCTCGGCCGCGACGCGCTCAGCGAGGGGGGCCCGGTCGACGACACCCTCACGACGGTCGCGCTCGCCGCCTCCGGACCGGCGCGCGGCGAGCCCGAGGTCCTGCTGCGCTCGACGGAGCTCCCGTCCTCCCTCGGCGAGGTGCGCTGCGCCGAGGCCTGCGGGCGGTGCCTCGCCGCGGACGCCGAGACCGAAGGGGGCGTCGTCCACCGCTTCGACGTCGGCGAGGGCAGCCGCGCGGTCGTGCACGCGGCCAGCATCCACGTCGACCCGCGGGTCGGTTTGCCGCCGCGCTACCTCGGCGCGTTCTGAGCGAGCACGCCGGCAGGCAGGCGCGGCGTGCCGGACTCCCGCGGGAGTCCTTCGGTCCTATCGGTGGAGCTGAGGGGGATCGAACCCCTGACCTCATGACTGCCAGTCATGCGCTCTCCCAGCTGAGCTACAGCCCCGGTCGTTGGGAGCGGCAGATGTACAGCCTCCCGCTCGGCTTGTCTCTACTTTTTTTCGACCGGCGCGTTTTTTATGTCCGTGAGCGTCGGTTGGCGCCGTTCGCGCGGGCGGCCCTCAGAAGTTCATCAGCTTCGCCAGGTAGTACTTCATCGTCTCGGTCGTCCCGCCGCCGATGCGCAGGAGCCGCTGATCGCGCCAGGCGCGCGCGATCGGGAAGTCCTCGATGTAGCCCCAGCCGCCGTGGAACTGCAGGCAGGTGTCCACGACGTCGTTCGCCACGTCGCCGGCCAGGATCTTCGCCATCGAGATGAGCTTCACCGTGTCGAAGCTGATCGGCACCTTCCGCACGTACCGCTCGTCGTTGTAGTGGTCGACGCACTTGTAGGCGAACGCGCGCCCCGCCTCGCAGCGCGTGTACAGGTCCACGAACTTGTGCTGCCACGACTCGCGCTTGATGATCGGCTTGCCGAACGCCACCCGCTCGCGCCCGTAGTCGACCGTGTTGTCGAGCGTCATGAACGAGCTCGCGATCGCGCCCACCGCGGCGACGAGCCGCTCGGTCTGGAAGTTCTGCATCAGGTAGGCGAAGCCCTGGTCCGGCTCGCCGAGCAGGTAGCGCCGCGGCACCCGCACGTCCTCCAGGAAGAGCTCCGCCGTGTCCGAGGACTTGTTGCCGATCTTCTTCAGCTTCTTCGCGACGCTGAAGCCGGGCAGCGCCGTCGGCACGAGGAAGAACGAGCAGCCGTGGGCCCCCTTGTCCGGCGACGTCTTGGCGAGCAGCGTCACGAAGTCGGCGCGCGTCCCGTTCGTGATGAACGTCTTCTGCCCGTTCAACACGTAGTCGTCGCCGTCCTTGCGCGCGGTCGTCCGGATCCCGGCCACGTCGCTGCCGGCCGCCGGCTCCGAGACGCCGAGCGCGGCGATCTTGTCGCCCGCGAGCGCCGGCCTGAGGAACTCGTCGATCTGCTCCTTCGTGCCGATGTCGCTGATCACCGGCGTCGCCATGTCGCTCTGCACGAGCAGCCCCATCGAGACGCCCGCCATCGTGCAGCGCACGAGCTCCTCGGCCTTCGCCGCCGAGAACCAGTAGTCGAGCCCGGCGCCGCCGTGCTCCTCCGGGAAGTGCGCGCCGAGGATCCCGAGCTCGCCGGCGCGCTTGAACACCCAGCCGGGAAAACACTCCGACGCCTCCCACTCCTCCACATGGGGAGCGAGCTCCTTCTCTGCGAAGGCCCGCACCGTCTTCCTGAACTGCTGATGTTCCTCCGTGAACGGCTGCCACATCGCGAACCCCTCCTCGTCGGCGGACCGAAATAATTCGTACACGAAACATTTTCCAGCGCAAGCGCCGCTCTTCACCCGCGCTTCCGCTCGCGTCCGGTCCGCCGCATCGAAATCGAACGGAGCCGCATGGGGCCGCATGGAAGCCGCATGGAAAACGAGGGCCGATGGCGCGGCGCGCGACGCGGGGCAGGCAGCGCGGGCGGTGGGGGCGTTCGAAGAACCGCGCCGAACACGCTGAACGCGCCGGACCCGAAGCGCGAAAAATGAATCCACTCGCGCTCCCATCCACGCAGTCTGCGGGCTCTGCTAGCCTCCGGGCCACATGCGATTCCTCGTCCTGTCGCGCAACGCGTCCCTCTATTCGACGAGCCGGATCGTGCTCGCGGGGCGCGCGCGCGGTCACGACGTCAGCGTCATCGATCCGCTCGATTTCCAGATCGTGGTGTCGAGCGGCCGCCCGTCGCTGCTCGTCGGTGGTTCGGCGGTGCCCCGCTTCGACATCGTGATCCCGCGCATCGGCGCGAGCATCACGAACTACGGCCTCGCCGTCGTCCGGCAGTTCGATCTCATGGGCGTCCCGGTCCTGAACGGCGCCGTCTCGATCGCGAGGAGCCGGGACAAGCTGCGCGCGCTCCAGCTGCTCACGCGCCGCAAGCTCAACGTGCCGATCACCGTCTGCGCCAGGAACCCGGCCGGCGTCGAGGCGGCGCTCTCGCTCGTCGGCGGCTGCCCGGCGATCGTGAAGCTCCAGCAGGGGACCCAGGGCATCGGCACCATGCTCGCCGAGACGCCCCACGCCGTGCACGCGCTGCTCGAGACGTTCTGGGCCATGGGCCAGGACATCGTGCTCCAGGAGTACGTGCGCGAGTCGAAGGGGCGCGACATCCGCGTCATCGTCGTCGGCGGCCGCGTGGTCGCGTCGATGCGGCGGGTCGCCAAGCCGGGCGAGTTCCGCTCGAACCTCCACCGCGGCGGCAAGGGCGACCGGGTGAAGCTGCCGCGCTCCTACCGGAGCGTCGCGATCCGCGCCGCGAAGGCGATGGGCCTCGAGGTCGCCGGCGTCGACATGCTCGAGGCGCGCTCCGGGCCCAAGATCCTCGAGATCAACAGCTCGCCCGGGCTGGAGGGGGTCGAGCGCGCGAGCGGCGTCGACGTCGCGGGCGCGATCATCAGCTACGCCGAGCGGTACGCCGAGGAGCAGCGCGGCCTCAGCCGCCGCACGCTCGAGGCGCGGATCGCCGACGTGATCCACGACGAGCGCATGCCGGTGCCGCGGCGGTTCAGCCGCGCGGTGGAGAACGGGGCGGGCGCGAGCCGCAGGAAGCCCCCGGCGCTCACGAACGGGAGGGGCGCGCGGAGGGCCGTCTCGTGACCCTCGGGGTCGAGGCGGCCGGCGACGCGGTCGTCCTCACCATCGATCGCCCCGAGCGCAGGAACGCCATCGACAGCGTCTTCGCGAGGCGCCTCGGCGAGGCGGTCCGCCTCGCCGGCTCGGACCCGCGCGTGCGCGGCATCGTGATCGCCGCGACGAGCAGCGACGTCTTCGTGGCGGGCGGCGACATCCGCGAGCTCTCCGCGCTCGCCGCGGGCGGCGCGGAGGGCGGCGAGATCCTCGCGATGTTCGAGGGCCTCGCGGCGCTCGAGGAGAGCGAGGTGCCGATCGTCGCCGCGGTGCAGGGCGACGTGCTGGGCGGCGGCTGCGAGCTGCTCCTGCTCTGCGACTTCGTCCTCGTCGAGGAGCACGCCGCGCTCTCGTTCCGCCACGTCAAGATGGGCCTGTCGCCGGCCTGGGGCGGGTTGACGCGGCTCTGCGAGCGGGTGGGGCCGCTGCAGGCGTCGCGGCTGCTCCTGACGGCGGAGAAGATCAGCGCCGCCGAGGCGCTCCGGATCGGCCTCGTGAGCGACGTCGTCGCGACCGGCACGGCGCGCAGCCGTGCGATCGCGCAGGTGAACCGCATCGCCCGGAGCCCGCGCACCTCGGTCGCGGCGATGAAGCGGGCGCTCTGCAAGGTGCGTGAGGCGCTGCGCGCCTCCGCCGTAGAGGTCGAGCGGCGGGCGTTCGCCGAGCAGTGGAACGGCCCGGAGCACCGCCAGGCGATGGATGCGTTCCTGAGCAAGACGTGACCGTGGCCCAGGGCGGAGGGGGCGGAGCGGAGGACCCGGGCGGCGCCGAGCCGACGCCGAGCGCCGCGCCTGCGCCCGGCAGCGCCGAGCCCGCGCCCGGCGGCGCCGAGCCCGCTCCGGAGAGCGCGCTGCACCCGCTCGTGCCGCCGACGATCGAGCACTTCATCGGCCGCCGCCCGCACCTGCGCGCCCTGCATCGCGCCGCCGCGTCGCTCTTCATGGAGCGGCCCATCTCCGTGCTCGTTCGCGGCGGCGCGGGGATGGGCAAGAGCGCGCTCATCCACCACTTCCTGATGGGGCTCCGCCGCGACAAGGGGCCGGTCGTCCTGCGGGGGCGCTGCGCCCTCGGGGCGACCGAGTCCTACAAGGCCTTCGGGGGCGTCATGGAGTCGCTGAGCCGGTTCCTCCGGCGCGTCTCCGCCGACGAGGTGGAGCGCCTCCTGCCGCGCGACGTCCGCGCGCTCGTCCGGGTGTTCCCGGCGCTCTCGCGCGTGCCCGCCGTCGCGTCCGCGCCGCGCGTGAGCGAGTCGCCCGACGCGCAGGAGCTGCGGCAGCGCGCCTTCGCGGCGCTCCGGCAGCTGCTCTGGCGCATCGCCGAGCGCAGCCCGCTCGTCGTGGCGATCGAGGACCTCCAGTTCTGCGACGCCGACAGCGTGGCGCTCCTGCTCGAGCTCACGCGGCCGCCCGACGCGCCCGCGATGATGTTCCTCGGCAGCTACCGGACCGACGACGTGGCCACGAGCGCGCCGCTCCGCGCGCTGCTCGACGGGATGGGGCTCGCGCGCCCGGCCGCCGGGGAGGTCGAGGCCGCCCCCGGCGTTCGGGAGCGGGTCGAGCCGCCGCGCGGGGACGGCGAGCTGCGCGAGATCGAGGTCGGGCCGCTCTTGCCGCTCGAGGCCGAGGAGCTCGCGCTCGCGCTCCTCTTCGCGCGCGACGAGGGCACCCGCGCGCGGGCGGACGCCGTCGCCCGCGCGTCCGGCGGCAACCCGCGGCTGCTCGGCGAGCTCGCCCGCGACGCGCAGGAGCCGGCGGGCGAGACCGGCGCGCAGGGCGACGCCGCGCTGGACCGGGCGCTCAAGGCGCGGCTCCACCGCCTGCCGGAGCAGGCGCTCCGGCTGATCGAGGTGATCGCCGTCGCCGGCGAGCCGATCGACGCGGCGGTCGCGGCGCGCGCGGCGAAGCTCGAGGACGAGGAGCGCGCGCCGGCGATGACGCTGCTGCTCACAGAGGACCTCATCGTCGCGCGGCGCGCCGGCGAGGGCGAGCTCGTCGAGGCGTCGCACGACCTCGTGCGCGCGTCCGTGGTCGGCCGGCTCGGTCCGGAGCAGCTCGCGGCGCGGCACCGGCGGCTCGGGCGGGCGCTCGAGGCGCTCGGGACGGCGGACGCCGAGACGCTGTCGCGGCACTGGCTCGGCGCGGGCGACGCGGCGCGGGCGGGGCGGCTCGCGGCGCTCGCGGCCGAGCAGGCGGCCGAGGCGCTCGCGTTCGAGCGCGCGGCGCGGCTCTACGAGCTCGCGCTCGGCCTGCTCTCGCGCGAGGCGGAGCTCCCGGAGGCGGAGCGGCGCGCGCTCGGGGTGCGGTGCGCCGATGCGCTGGTCAACGCGGGCCAGGGCGCCGAGGCGGCGAGGCGCTACGCGGCCGCGGCGGAGGGGGCGGACAGCGCGCGGTCGCTCGAGCTCCGCCGCCGCGCCGCGGAGCAGCACCTGCGGAGCGGGCACATCGACGAGGGGCTCGATCTCGTCCGCGCCGTGCTGAGGGCGGTCGGCCTATCGTTCCCGGAGACGCCGCGGCGCGCGCTCGTGGCGTTGCTCCTGCACCGGGCGGAGCTGCGCCTGCGGGGCCTCCGGTTCCGCGAGCGGTCCGAGGCGGAGGTGCGTCCGGAGGATCTCGCGCGCATCGACGCCTGCTGGACGGTGACGGTGGGTCTGTCGGCCGTCGACATGGTGCGCTCCGCCGAGTTCTCGGCGCGCGCCCTGCTGCTCGCGCTGCGCGCCGGCGAGCCGTACCGCGTCGGCCGCGCGCTCGCGTTCGAGGCCTCGTCGGCGTGCATGATGGGGGCGCCGGGCCGGGCGCGCGCGGAGGAGCTCGTGGCCGCGGTGCGCGCGCTCGCGGAGCGGCTCGACAGCCCGCACCTCCTCGGCCTGTCGATGATGGTGTCGGGCATGCTCGAGGCGTTCACGGCGGGCCGCTGGAAGGCGGCGTTCACGTGGTACGAGCGGGCCGACGAGCTGCTGCGCGACCGCTGCACCGGCGCCGCCTGGGAGCTCGTGACGACGCAGGTGATGACGTCGTGGATGCGGTATTACCGCGGGCAGATCGACGCGCTCGCGCGGACGATGCCGGCCGTGCTCCGGGGGGCCGAGCAGCGGGGCGATCGCTATGCGGCGGCGATCTTCAGCGTGCAGGCGGTGTGGGTGGCGCTCGCGTCGGACGACGTGGCGGGCGCCCGCGGCGCGGTCCTGGGGGCGCTGTCGAGGTGGACGACGTCGGGGTTCCACCTCGAGCATTTCGTGGGGCTGCTCGGCGAGACCTACGTCGACCGGTACGCCGGCCGCGCCGGCCCCGCGATGAAGCGGCTCGCGGAGGCGTGGCCGGCGATCGAGGGCTCGATGCTGCTGATGATGCAGAACAGCCGGGTGATGGCCCACGTGGAGCGCGCGAGCACGGCGCTCGCTGCCGCCGAGGGGGCGACCGATCCCGAGCCGCTGATCCAGGCGGCGCTGCGGGACGCCGCCGCGCTCACCCGGGAGCGGATGGCGTGGTCCGACCCGTTCGTGCCGCTCCTCCGCGCGGGCGCGGCGGAGCTGCGCGGCGAGCGGGACGAGGCGATCCTGCAGCTGGAGGTGGCGGCGGCCGGGTTCGACGCGGCGGACATGCCGCTCTACGCGGCGGCGGCGCGGCGTCAGTCGGGCGAGCTCTTCGGCGGCGAGAAGGGGCTGCAGCGGCTCCTCGAGGCGGACGCGGTGATGGCGCGGGAGCGGATCAAGAGCCCGGCGCGGTGGACGGCGATGCTGGTGCCGGGGTTCGGGCGGAGGTAGCGGGTCGGCTGGGGCTGAGCCGCGCCTTTCGGCGGGCGGCGCGGGTCAGGCGGGCCGCTACTCCGAGGCGCCCGGCAGCGGTCCAAACTGCTTTTCGTATGCCGCCAGCCGAGCGGCGAGCCGCTTCGCCTCGTCGCTGGCGGCGCGGGCCTGCTCTTCTGCGGCGCGGGCCCGCTCTTCACCGGTCGGCAGCACGCGCCCCTGGGCATCGATCCAGCGCAGCCAGCCGGCCTCGAGGCCGAGGTAGGTGCCATGGCGTACTCCGAGCCGCAGGCCGAGGCACGCGCTCGCGACGTCGCCGTTCGACTCGGGCGGCACCGGCACGTAGGACCGCGTGGCCTGATCGAGCGCATAGGCCTCGAGCGTGCCCGAGAACGGATCGAACAGGTAGTATTCCGGTACGTGCAGGAGCTTCGCGTAGACGCGCATCTTGTCGCCGCGATCGACGGCCTCGGTGCTCTCGGAGAGCAGCTCGATCACGACGTCGGGCGTCCTCCCGTCCTCCTGCCAGACGACCCATGACTTGCGCTCGCGCCGGTTGGTGTCGAGCACGACGAACACGTCGGGGCCTCGGAAGTCGTTCTTCTTCGCCTGCAGCTCGCTGAAGTAGATGGCCATGTTGCCGGCGACGTACACGTCATCGCGGTCGTGCCAGAAGAGCTTCAGCGCCTCGATGAGCAGGTCCATCTGTGCGCGGTGGCGCTCGGACTCCATCGGCTCTCCATCGTCGTACGGGAGCTGGTCCTCGCCGGGCGGGGGAATCGGGACGGGAGAGTTCTCGCTCTGGAAGGGCATACGCGGCTCCAGGCGCAGCGTACCGCGCCGCGCATGCGAGCGCAGCCGGCCGGCCCGTGCGGCGCGCGCCGGCCGATGCCGGCTGGACGGGGGAACACCTATCCGGCGCGAACGAGCGCGGCGCCCGGTAACCGCCCTCGTTGCGGCAGAGCTCGCGGAGGAGCTCGTTGGGTCGGCCGCGCGTCATGTCCGTGCGGGTCGGGGGTGAGAGCCGGGGGCAGGCATCGGCCGACGGGGGAACCTTGTGCAGGTTGAGCATGGCAGGGGTCGGTCGACCCCAAAACCTTGTACAAGCTGAGGGGAACCAGGGTCGACAGAGGGGAGAACCTTGTACAAATTGAGATGACCGAGGTCCGGCGACCCCGAAACCTTGTACAAATTGAGGGGAACCGGGGTCGACCTAGGCGGAGAGCTCGTGCGCGTTGAGGCAGGCCGACGTCGCCCTGAGACGCAGGAGCATCCAAGCTGCGCTCGGGTCGATGACCTGGGAGAGCGAACTCGCGCCGACCTCACCTGCGCCATGGTCGAGGCTGCCGGCTAAGACATCGCTCGTCAACGTGTGCGCCGGCGGCCGCGGCCGCGCGACGTCCGCGTGCCGTTGGGATCAGCGGCCCGATCCCGAGCGGAAGAGCAGGGAGCCCGCGGCTGCGCGTTCCTCATCGCCGGCGGTTCCGGTGTCCTCCGTCGGCGTGGCGGACGAGACGTTCTCGATGATCGCAGGACATTGAGGACGGTGAAGAAATGAGCGCGCCTGCCTGCTCGGTGCCGTTCGCAACCTTGCCCGACCCGGAGGGGAGGCGGTGGGTTGCTCGGGGTTCCTGCGGGCCGCGGCTGTACGCGTTTCGCGCGGATCTCCTGGGACGAAGGGCATGCGCTGCCGCGTCGAAAATCTGGGCCCGTTGCGCGAGGCGGAGGTCGACCTCTCGAAGGACCTCATCGTGCTGACAGGGCCGAACAACTCGGGGAAGACGTACCTCGCGTGGGCGGTCTACGGGTTGTTTCATTTTCATCCCAAACTGACCAATGAATCGATCGAGCGCTTGAGCGAGGTGCTCCTGGCATCCGAGGACCAACGGGTTCGCTCCCCGTCGCTGCTCGCGCCTGAACTGTGAATGCACGTTCTCGGTCGACGATCGTTTCTTCCCCCTGTTCCAGGCCCTTCCAGGGGTCCGCGCCCTCTGCGACTACATCATCTTTTACCAGCGGGACAGCGAGCGCAGCGCCACGCCCAGGCCCCTCTATGTCTTCCTGTGCGAGCTGAAATCCAAGAACGTCCGCGGCAATAGGGGGCAGCTTGAAAACGGGATGCTCCTGGCCGAGTACATCGTCTCCTTGGTGAAGTACCATGGTCAGGTCCAGTCGGATCTGCGGGTCGTCTACCGGGGATTGCTCTTCAGCTCGAGCGTTCGCCCCCCGAAGACCGGCATCGGGCGCGCACCCGTCAAGTACGAAGAGTCCAGCCAGCGCCTGGCCGGCCTCAAGCTGATCCACTACCCGTGTGGCGGCGAGTGGACGCTGAGCCACTTCTGCGACGAGCGTTGAACTCCGCCGGACATCTCCTCGGCTCGGCCGATCGGGGCACGAGGGCCTCTCGGCAGTTATCCAAGCATCGCCATCAAGACGTGCTTCTCCCCAGGCACAACGGTAGGCCCCCGGAGAGGGCGTTCGTCGCGCGGGGTGGGGGATGGGCCGATGTTTGAGGCGGAGACATGGATCATCCGGCATCGCCGGATGATCCATGTCTCCGCCGAGTTCGGCGGGGCCCCCACCCCGCGCGACGAACGCCCTCTCCGGGGGCCGGGCAGCTCGGCACGCCCTACCCCTCTCCGCGCACCGCCAGCACGACCTCGTGCGCCTCCGTCTTCCCCGGGATCTCCCACCGCTCGATCATCCTGCGGATCGCCGCCTCCGGCACCGCCGCCTCCCGCGCGCGGTTCTGCGCGAACAGCGCCGCCGCCGGCACCTCCACGTAGACCACACGGACCCTCGCCCCGTAGTCCGCCGCCATCTGCAGCACGGGCCCGCGCCGCTGTCGCGACAGGTTCGTCGCGTTCCACACGAACCGCTCGCCGCGCCGGAGGTGCTCCTTCGCCCGCTCGCGCGCCGCCTGGACCACCTGTCCTTGCGGTTCGGTCGGATCGATCTCGAGCTCGCTCCGCAGCGCATCCATGGAGACGACCGGCCAGTCGGCGAGGTGGTTGCGGACATAGGTGTCCTTCCCGGCGCCCGGGAGCCCGCTCATCACCACGACCTCGACGCGCGTGTCGTCGTAGACCTCCACGTCCGGGTGGCGCCCGCCGGTGAGGTCGGAGCGGAAGTACACGACGCGCGTGTGATCCGACGCGAAGGCGCGCGGCGCCCGGTAACACCCCTCGTCGCGGCAGAACTCGCGGAAGAGCTCGATGCTGTCGACCACGCGGCCCATGTCCGCGCAGACGCGCCCGCGGATGTCGGCCTCGGCGACGAGCGCCAGCAGGTCGCAGCGCGCGTGGAGGCTGATCTCGGCGGCGACGCGCCGCGCGTCGTCCCGCTCGATGAGATAGAACGGGATCTGATGGTAGCGCACGAGCGCGCACACCTGCTCGCGCAGCGCGAACGGCGCGCCGAGCTCCCAGAGCAGGCGGCGCGCGAGCAGCTCGCCCGCGCGCGAGTGGCCCTTGGCCGTGATCCTCCCGTCCTGCTCCCGGGTGGTCGCCGGCTTCGCCACGTCGTGGAGCAGGCAGGCGAGGTACACGACGCGCTGCTCCTCCGCCGGCAGCGCCCGCCACTCGGGCAGCCCGAGGAGCGTCTCCAGCACCATGCGGGTGTGGATCCAGACGTTGCCCTCGGCGTGGTGGATCGGGTCCTGCGGGCAGCCCTCGAGCGCACGGACCCAGTCGAAGACCTGGAGCTCGTCCCAGGGGACACGCTCCGGATCGGGCGTGAGGAGGTCGAGGAGCGAGGACGCGGACGACATGACGGAGCACCCCATGGCGGGCGCGCGCCGGACGCAGGCGCGCAGCGCGCGAGGATCGTAGCATGTCCGCGCCGGGAGGTCGGTGCTACCCTTCCGCCGCCATGTCCGCCAAATACCCGCGCTCGTTCCACCTGCCATGGTCGCCCGGCGGCACGTCCGACGACAAGAGGATGGCCGACGTATCGGGGCTGCTCGGCGTCGAGATCGTCATCACCGAGAAGTGCGACGGGAGCAACCTCACGTACACGCGGAAGAGCGTCTTCTCCCGCTCGCACTCGGGCCCTCCGTCCCACCCGAGCTTCGACCTCGCGAAGGCCACGCACGCGAGCATCGCTCACCGGCTCTCGGACGGCATGTCGCTCTTCTGCGAGTATTGCTATGCGGTCCACTCCATCGAGTACGAGGCGCTGCCGGGGTATTCGCTGGTCTTCGGCGTGCGCGACGACGCGCTGGGGCTCTTCTGGGAGTGGGATATGGTCGTGGCCCAGGCGAAGGATCTGGGGCTCCCCACGGTGCCTGTCCTGTTCCGGGGCATCGTCGAGAGCGAGCGCGAGCTCGAGGCGCTGACGAGCGGGCTCGCGCGCGAGCCCTCCGCGTTCGGCGGCCAGCGCGAGGGGGTGGTGGTGCGGGTCGCGGGCGAGTTCCCGGACGTGATGTTCCAGCGCAGCCTCGCCAAGTGGGTGCGGCGCGGGCACGTGCAGACGGACGAGCACTGGATGCACCAGGAGATCCGGCCGCAGAAGCTCGCGGCGGATCCGGCGGGAGGGCCTCCGCCCTGAGGCCGGCGGCGCGGCTACCGTCGTGAGGCCAGCGCCGCGAGCCGGTCGCAGAGCCTCTCGCGGAGCGGGCCGTAGGTCTTGCGGTAGTCCTCCCAGTCGAGGCGCTCGTCCGCGACGAGCTCGCGCCAGTACGGGTTCGCGGCGCCGTAGTCGTGGATGGCGCCGGTCTCGGCGATCTGCACGGCGAAGAGCGGCACCCGGAGCGCGTGGAAGAGCTTCTTCTTCGAGGCCTCCGGCTCCTCGTCGAAGCGGGCGCCGGCCTTCTTGAAGTCGGACGCGGAGCGGCTCGCGGCCGAGGCGGCGAGCTTCTTCCTGTCGAGCTTGAACGCGAAGGGCGGTCTCGTCTCCTTGAGCCGGTGATCGGGCGGGAGGAACAGGCACTCCAGCGCGAAGACGCTGTGCTCGGCGATGGCGTTGCGGAAGGTGTCGAGCCCGTGCAGGACGACGTTGATGCCAGGCGAGAACGCGAGGTCCTGCCTCGCGTCGCGGCGCGCGAGGACGGCGACGAAATCCTCGTCGGACGTCGAGGTCGCGGTGCCGTACACGCGGGACCCGGTGCGGAAAACGCTGTGGACCTCGCCGTCGGTGCGGCCGAGGACGCGGAGCACGGTCGAAAGGCTCATGGCGGAGACCTCGCTCGAGGGGCCCCGGAGGATTGCCTCGTTCCCGTCCCGGAGCAACAAGGGCTCCCATCTCCTCGAGGTCTCGACGCCCCCCGCGCGCGGCACGACAATCCCCCGGTGCGCCTCCTCGCCGTCTGCTGGCTCTCCCTCATCCCCCTCCTCGCCGGCTGCCATCACCGCGACGGATCGCGCCACGACGACGGGTTCCGGGCCCGGCTCGCGCACGGCTGCCGGAGCGGCCGGGACCCGCCGAGGACGCCGCGGGCGCGCGAGCTCTACCGCCCGTGCCGACCGACGCGGCACCAACACAGGTGGTGCCCCTCTCACCACCTGCCCCGATGATCCCCAACCCCCGATGATCGTCGCGCTCCTGTGAACCTGGCGTTCCCCTGACCTTGTACGTACCGTGCTCACGCCGCCGCCGCGGGCGGCGTCTCTGCGCTTCCAGGAGGGTCCATGGCCGTCGCCGACTCGCTATCAGCACATCCCCAGAAGACCGATCATCCACCCGAGGCCGTCGAGCGGCGGGTGGCGGACGCCCTCGCCGCGCTGTCGCTCGAGCAGAAGGTCCGCCTGCTGACGGGCGCCGACTTCTGGAGCACCTACCCAGAGCCCGCCATCGGCCTGCGCCGCATGGTCGTCTCGGACGGTCCGGTCGGCGTGCGCGGCGAGCACTGGGACGAGCGCGATCCCTCGGTGAGCCTCCCCTCGGCCACCGCTCTCGCCGCCACATGGGATGAGGCCCTCCTGGAGCGCGTCGGCGCCCTGCTGGCGTCCGAGGCGCGGCGCAAGGGCGTCGATGTCGTCCTCGGGCCGACGGTCAACCTGCACCGCAGCCCGCTCGGGGGCAGGCACTTCGAGTGCTTCTCCGAGGACCCGCTGCTCACCGGTCGGATCGGCGCGGCCTACGTCCGGGGGCTGCAGGCCCACGGCGTCGGCGCCACCCCCAAGCACTACGTGGCCAACGACTCCGAGACCGAGCGGTTCACCGTCGACGTCCGCGTCGATCAGCGCACGCTGCGCGAGCTGTACCTCGCGCCCTTCGAGCGGATGATCGTCGGCGCGCGCGCGTGGCTCGTGATGGCCTCGTACAACGCGGTCAACGGGGCGACCATGACCGAGAACGCCCTGCTCGACGCGCCGCTCAAGGACGAGTGGGGTTTCGACGGGGTCGTGATCTCGGACTGGACCGCGACCCGCTCCACCGAGGCCGCAGCCCGCGCGGCGCTGGACCTCGTCATGCCTGGCCCGGAAGGGCCGTGGGGCCGGGCGCTCGTCGCCGCGGTCCAGCGCGGCGCGGTGCCCGAGAAGGCCATCGACGACAAGGTCCGCCGCCTCCTGCGCCTCGCCGCCCGGGTCGGCGCGCTCGAGGGCGTCGCGCCGGCCGCCGCCGCCCCGGCCCAGCTCCCCGCCGCCGAGGCCGCCCGGCTTGCCCGCGAGACCGCCGCGGCCGGCATGGTGCTCGTGCGCAACCAGGGCGACGCGCTCCCCCTCGACGCGGCCAGCCTGCGGCGCGTCGCCGTGATCGGCCCCGGCGCCGCGCAGGGGCGGATCCAGGGCGGCGGCAGCGCCAGCGTGCACCCGCACTACGCCGTCTCGCCGCTCGACGGGCTGCGCGCCGCGCTCGGCCAGCGCGCCGAGGTGCTCCACGCGCTCGGCGCCCGCATCCACGAGGGCCTCGTGCCGGTGGCCGGAGACCAGGTTGTCGACCCCGTGACCGGCACAGCCGGCGTGCACGTGCGGCTCCTCGACGCCAAGGGCCACGTCGTGCACGAGGAGCATCGCGACGTGGGGCGCCTCACGTTCATCGGGGACGAGCGCGCGACGCGGGCCGCGACCATCGAGGTGACGGCGCGGTTCCGCGCCGCCGCGGCGGGCCGCTACCGGATCGGCGTGGCCGGCGTGGGCGCCTACCGCCTCACCGGCGGCGGGCAGGTCCTCTTCGACGGGATGATCGCGCCGGACAAGGACGACCTCGCCGCGGCCCTGCTCGCCCCGCCGCAGCGGGCGGCCGAGCTGTCCCTCGCCGCCGGCCAGGAGATCGACCTCGCCCTCGCGCACTCGGTCTTTCCGGGCACGATCGCGGTGGCGTTCTCCCTCGGCGCCGAGGTCCCCGCGCTGCCCGACGAGGAGGAGCTCGCGCGCGCCGTGGAGCTCGCGCGCTCCTCCGACGTGGCGATCGTGGTCGTCGGCACCACCGAGGCGATCGAGAGCGAGGGCTTCGACCGGAGCACGCTCGCGCTCCCTGGCCGCCAGGACGAGCTGGTCAGCGCGGTCGCGGCCGTGAACCCCCGGACGATCGTGCTCGTGAACTCCGGCGGGCCGGTGACCCTGCCCTGGCGCGACGAGGTGGCCGCGGTGCTCCTCACGTGGTTCCCGGGCCAGGAGCTCGGCAACGCCGCCGCCGACGTGCTGCTCGGCGCCGTGGAGCCCGGCGGCCGTCTGCCCACGACGTGGCCGTCGCGCGACGAGGACGTCCCCGTGCTCTCGACGAAGCCCGAGAACGGCAAGCTGGTCTATGCCGAGGGGCTGCACGTCGGGTACCGGGCCTGGGCCCGCGCCGGCGTCACCCCGGCCTACCCGTTCGGGCACGGCCTGGGCTACACGCGCTGGGAGATCGTCGACATGGACGCGCCGCCGAGCGTCGCCGCCGGCGCGGCCGTCGAGGTGCGGGTGCAGGTCCGCAACGTCGGGACCCGCCGCGGCCGTCACGTGATCCAGCTCTACCTGTCGCGGCCGGGCTCCGCGGTCGAGCGCCCCGTGCTCTGGCTGGCCGGCTTCGCCTCCGTCGAGGCCGAGCCCGACCAGACGGCCGAGGTCGTCGCCACCATCGAGGCGCGGGCCTTTGCGCACTGGGCGGCAGGTCGCTGGCAGGTCGAGCCCGGCGTGTTCACGCTGCACGCGGGGCACTCGGCCACCGTCCTGACGAGGCAGACCGCGGTGAACGTGGACGCCTGAGGGCCTGAGGGCGCGCCGGCGTGGGCCTGCGAGGCTCCCGGTGATGGGGAGTCCCGGGCAGCGCGACGCAGGGGGGTGGCCGGATTTGAACATGAAGGCGGGAAGGCGGGAAGAAAAGATCAATGATCTTCCCGCCTTCCCGCCTTCATGTGCATCACTCCGGGGCAAATAGGGCCACCACCCAACGATGAACGATGAACGATGAGGGAAAGGCGAGTCATGCAGGAAAAGCACCCTGTCCTCGGCCAGCGCGGATCGTTCGCCAGAAGAGGCGATGCGAGCACGGGGAGCAGACCGACATCTGGGCGTTCAGCGTGGTTCTTTACGAGCTCATCACCGGACGGCGGCCGTTCAGCGGGGAGAGCCTGGGCGCGGTGATCGCGGCGAGCTTCAGCAAGGAGCCGGTGCCGACGACCCAGCTCGGCGCAGGTGACGAGGAGCTCTGGTCGATCCTCCGGCGAGGCCTGGCCAAGGCGCCGGCCGAGCGGTGGCCGAGCATGCGGTCGCTCGGCCGCGCCCTGGCGTCCTGGGCTGTCGAGCGCGGGGTCACGGCGGACGTGGCCGGCACGTCGCTCGCGCACCAGTCGCTCGCGCGGGGGGTCGACGCGCCGCTCACCGCGGAGCGGGCCGCGCCGGTCCTCGCGGCGACCGGCGCCGTCTCCGCGCCGGCGGCGCCGCGCCCGCCCGGTGCAGGGAGGACGCTGCTCGCGTCGCCGGCGGCCGCGGCCACGCCGGCCGGGCGTCGGGGATCACGCCGCCGCGCAACTACGGCGCCGCGGCGGTGATCGGCTCGAACCTGTACCTGCAAGGAGGCGACGGGTCGTCGGGCTGCGGCGCGCCGTTCGAGCAGAACCCGATCGAGGAGCTCTGGCGGTACAGCCCGAACAACCGGAAATGGACCCAGCTGTCGCCGGGCGGTGATCCGCTGGTCAAGCTCAAGCGACATGTCGCCGCGGAAGTGAACGGCACCATGTATGTGTTCTCGGGGTGGGGCTTCGCCTGCGACGGCGACGTCGGCCCCGGTCAGCTCTGGAACCGCGACGTCTATTCGTTCGATCCCTGAGCGGGGCACGAGAACACCGCACCGGCGGCGAGCGCGCCGCGCTACCCGGCGGCAGCGCGGAAATGGTACTGCGCGCTCATGCGCTCGCTCGCGATGGTGCTGTCCCTGGCCGCGCTCCTGGCCGTGGGCGCGCCCGCTCCGGCCAGGGGCGACGAGGCCGGCCAGCCTCCGGCAGGCGCGCCCGCGCCGCCGCAGGCCGCTCCCCCTGGGGACGCGCCCGCGGCCGCGGCGGCGGCGCGGTGGTGCGCGCCGGAGCTCGCCTCGCTGCCCGGCGAGGCGTGCGCCTTCCTGCCGGCCAGAGCGGCGCCTGGCCCGCGCGTGCTCGTGATCTTCCTGCACGGCGTCGTTCAGCCCGATTCAGGGTGGCAGTGGGCGCAACAGCGGGGCGCGGCGCGGGCCGGCGCCCGGCACGGCGTCGCCGTGATGATGCCGCGCGGCCGGCGAGGGATCGGGCCGAAGACGATGGAAGACTGGTGGTGCTGGCCCACCGCCGCCGCCGCGCAGGCGGCCCACGAGGACGCGCTGCTCGCCGGGTGGGACGCGGCGCGCGCGGAGCTCGAGCGGCGCGCTGGCGGGCGCTTCGAGCGGGTGCTCGTGTTCGGCTTCTCGAACGGCGCGTACTACGCGACGTCGCTGGCGATGCGCGGGCGGCTGCCGGTCGACGGGTACGCGGCGTTCGCGGGCGGCTCGGGCGCGCGCTACCTGGAGCGGGCAGGCGCGCGGACCCGGCTGCGCGTCCCGGTCTTCGTCGGCTGGGGCGGCAAGGACCCGGCGCACCGGGACCAGGTGGCGCTCGCAAAGATGCTCCGCCGGCTGAAGTGGCCTTCGAGGTCGCTCGGCAAGAAGCGCGCGGGACACGCGATGATCGACGATCAGGTCGACAAGGCGTTCGCGTTCCTGAGCGGCAAGCGAGGCGCGGTCAAGGAGCCCGGCAGAGGGCGCGGAGCTCGTCCGCGATGAGGGACGCACAGGCAGCCGCCCCGGATGGACCGCCCCCGCGCGCCCGCGGCGGACCCGAGAGCCCGCTCAACCGCCGTCGACAGGCCCGCCCCGCGCCGCTGCGCCGGCCGGCGTGGGCGCCGGAGCGTCCCTGGCCGGTACCTGGAGCATCGCGTAGTCGATCGTTGTCTCGTTGTGCAGCACGGTGAGCACCACCATGTCCCCGGGCGCGCAGGCGTGCAGGTAGCTCTCCAGCCCTGTCATCGAGTGGACGGGTCGCCCGTCGACCGCGAGGATCACGTCGCCCGGCTCCAGCAGGGGGGACGTGAAGCTGCGGATATCGATGCTCGCGATCCTCACGCCCTCGCCTGCGGTCGGCTGGATCGTGAGGTGCCACGGCGCCGGGACGACGGTCGCTGCTGACGCGGGGCGCGACGGCTTCTCTCGTTGCGCGGTCTCCGCCGGGCTCGCCGGCGCGGCTGCGCGGGGCTGCGTGGCGTCTGCGCGCGGCTGCGTGGCCTCGACGCGCGGGCAATCTCCGCGGCAAGCGGCGACAGCGAGCGGGACCAGCGGGGTGAGCACGCGGGATAGCCGCCGAGCCCACCCGTACGCGCCGCGCGCACCGGGGGGTCGATCTCGCTGCTGACTTGTGTGCATGGCCTCTCGGCGCCCCCGGCCTCCCAGCCTTCCGAGGTGCAAGATCCCAACCAGCGATTCTCCGCCGCTGTCCGGGCCGTTGTCGGAAAGCAGGGAGGGGTTCCGTCCCGCGGCGCGCCGCGATCACGCGCGGGCGAGCCGTGGCGCCGGACGGAAGTGCGCGGGAAACACCCGCTCGAGGAACTCGTTGCGCAGGAGCCCGTCGGGATCGACGAGCTCCTTCAGCCGGACGAACTCCGGGAGCGCGTGCGCGTACATCGCCTGGAGATGCTCCGCCGTCGCGTGGACGTTCTTCACCAGATGGACCCGCCCGCCGAGCTCGAGGGTGTGCGCGCTGAGCTCGGTGAGCCGCAGGCGGATCCGGCACACGCTGTCTTCATCGCTGCCCGCGAAGGCGACCGTGACCGCGAACCCGTCGGCCCCGTAGTTCGCCGACAGGAGGAACCGGTCGCCCTGGATGTGGAGCACATCGAGCAGCAGCGGCGGGGTTCCGTCTCGTGTCGCTATCTCATCGATCCTGTTCATGAAATCGACGAGCCGCCGCAGGCTGTCCTCCGGGGCGCCCGGGTCGTAGGGGATCATGAAGGTCTGCTGCACCGTGATCATTGGCGCCCCAAGGGTCTGCCCGATGCGGTTCGCGAGGACGTTGCCGTCCATGAAGAACAGGAAGCCCATGAGCTCGTCGACGTTCGGGCGCGAGACATCGAAGACGAAGCGGTCGATGAGGGTCCAGACTCCCCGGCTCACCACGGACGTCCGCATCAGCCACTCGATCGGGACGCGGAGCGGGTACCCGCGGCGGTGGTTCAGCAGCGGGCGGAGCGCGTGCGACGTCCCCGCGACGTACCGCGACCGCAGGACCATGCTCTTGCTCCCGTCGAGGGTGTGGAAGGCGATCGAGTAGAGCGCCTCGGGGACCCATCCGTCCTCGACCGCGCTCCCTCCCTCGGAGGGCAGGAGCTGCTCGGCGCGCGGGACGAGCATCGCGGCGAGCTCGTCGAGCGACCCGCAGCGCGTCGCCTGGGTCACGACCCGGATGGGGGTCCCTGCCGGCGCGACGCGTGCGATGCGGTACGTGACGTCGAGCACCGCGCCGAGGTAGCCGAGCCCGCCGATCACCGCGTGGAACAGCGCGCTCGTCGGCTCGTCGCGGCTCAGGGAGAGCAGCTGCCCGTCCAGGGTGAGGAGCGTCAGCCGCTCGACGTAGTGCCCCTCCTTGCCGCCGGTGCCCGAGAAGCGAGAGAGGCAGTCTCCGGAGACCGTGCCTCCCGCGGTGGCGTGGCTCGTCGATACGACCGTGTACGGCACGAACCCGCGGGCGGCGAGCTCACGGGCGATGGCACCCCACGGGGTGCCGGCGCCCACGGTCATCTGCGCGCCCTCCTCGTCGATCTCGATGGAGGTGAAGCCCGTCATCGAGATCACGATGTCGTCGTTCAGGGCCTGCCCGTCGAACGACTGGGCCCCGGCGCGGAACGTGATCCTGCGCCCTGTCCGCCGCGCCATGCCGAACAGCACCCTGAGCTCCTCGACCGACGCCGGGGTGTACAGGTCTCCACACGACTGGTGCTGCCCGCCATAGCCCTGGAGCATGCAGAGCGGCTTTCGAGGGATCTCGTCGAGCCGCGGCGGCAGCGGCGCGCCCCCGACGTACGCGCCCCCCCCGCCCGCTGCCCCTCGCGTGGATCGCCGGTGCGCCCCGCTGACGAATCGAGCGACCACGATCAACCCGAGGCGGGCGGGAGGGACAGGTTGTCTATCGTATCGACCGGTTCGAGGGCGGGGCGCATCCCGCCAGCGTCGCTCTAAAGGCCGCGGATTTCTACGTGGATATTTCGCCGGGGCGCGGACTGCTGGAAGCGGCGGATGAGCTCCGCGACGTCGTGGTCGATGTAGGACGCGTTCTGGGCGTCGACGACCACGTGGGTGTCGCTCGGCAGCCGCTCGAACAGCGCGACGAGCTTGCCCTGGGTGAAGAAGTAGGCCGCCTTGTTGAACCGGATCGTCACGCGCGCCCCCTCGTGGATCACGTCGAAGACGCGGGACATCTGGGTCCTCAGCACGAAGAGGACGCCGACCGCGAGGCCGATGGCGATGCCCTTCAGGAGGTCGGTCAGCACGATGGCCACGATCGTCACCACGAACGGGATGAAGTGGCTCCAGCCGAGCTTGTGCATCTCGGCGAAGATCTTTGGCTTGGCCAGCTTGTAGCCGGTGACGAGCAGGATCGTCGCGAGGCACGCGAGCGGGATGTGCGAGAGCAGCCCTGCGGCGAAGACCACCGCGAGCAGGAGCAGCGCGCCGTGCGTGAAGGCGGAGACCCGCGTGCGCGCGCCGGCGTTCGTGTTGGCGCTGCTGCGGACGATGACCGACGTGACCGGGAGGCCCCCGGCGAACCCGGAGAGCATGTTGGCGAGCCCCTGCGCGACGAGCTCCCGGTTCGGCGGCGACTTGCGGTGCCACGGATCGATCCGGTCCACGGCCTCCAGGTTGAGCAGCGTCTCGAGGCTGGCCACGATCGCGAGGGTCACGCCCAGCACCCAGACCTCGGGCCGCAGGATCGCGGACCAGTCCGGCAGCTGGAGGACGCTGAGCAGGCCCTGCGCCCCGTCGCCCATCGGCAGCGACACGAGGTGCTTCTGATCGAGGGCGAGCGACGGGACCGCCGTCTTGAACAGCTCGTTGCCGAGCGTGGCGACGACCACGGCGATGAGCGGCGCGGGCAGCCAGGAGATCTTCGCGAAGCGCGTCTTCTCCCACCCGACCAGGATGCCCAGGCAGACGGCGCTGATGAGGAACGCGCCCCACTCGATCGCCTGCGGCGCCTGGGCCAGCATCGTGAAGGTGTTGCCGCCCTCGACCTGGAACGACTCGGAGGCGAAGTTGTCCTGGTCGAAGCCGACGGCGTGGGGGAGCTGCTTCAGGATGAGCAGGACGCCGATGGCCGCCAGCATCCCCTTGATGACGGAGGAGGGGAAGAAATGGCTGATCGCGCCGGCCTTCAGCAAGCCGAGCGCGAGCTGCAGGACGCCGCCGATGACCACGGCCATCGCGAAGGCCTGGAAGCTCTGCAGGGTGGCGATGCCCGCGACCACGATGGCCGCGAGCCCCGCCGCCGGGCCGCTCACGCTGAGCGCGGACCGGCTCACGAGCGGGATGACGAGCCCTCCCACGACCCCGGCCACGATGCCGGCCAGGAGAGGGGCCCCGGACGCGAGCGCGATGCCCAGGCAGAGCGGCAGGGCGACGAGGAAGACGACGAGGCCTGCGGGGATATCGTACTTGAGGTTCGCGCGGAGGCGCGGATCGAGCGGCGGCGCGCTGTCCGCAGGAGGCGCCACCTGGATGGGGATTGCTGTTGCGCTGCCAGGGACGCCAGCAGAATCGGTACGGGAGTCTGCGCGCTCCGATCCGGCGCTTGCTTGGATGGCATTCGGGAACTGCATTGAACGGGTCCTCTTTCCAGTGATCCTTGGTTCAGTGCCTGTGAGGTGCTCAGCCGGCGCGCCGGTAGATCGTGGTCTCCGGTAACGCCGACGGGGGCGCCGCCTCGCAGATGGGCCCGAATTGCCCGGTCGAATGCTCGAACTGATATACCTGCCCTGTCTCGATCTTGAAGACCCAGGCGTAGACCGAGAGCTCGCCGCGCGCGAGCCGCGCACGCACCGTCGGGTGCGTCCTGAGATTCTCGATCTGGGCGAGCACGTTCTCCTCCACCGTGATCGTCAGCCGATCCTCCCCCTCGATGTGCGGGTAGTTCTCCTGCACCAGGCGGCGGGTCAGCTCCGCGTGCTGGAGCCACCCCTTGACCGCCGGCAGCTCGTCGAGACCCGCGGGATGGAGCAGCCCGCGCATCGCCCCGCAGAGCGTGTGGCCGCAGACGATGATGTGCTTGACCCCCAGGTGCGCGACCGCGAACTCGATCGCCGCGGCCTCGCTGCCGTTGCTCGCGCCGTACGGCGGCACGATGTTGCCGACGTTGCGCACGATGAAGATGTCGCCCGGCTGGGTCTGCGTGATGAGGTTCGGGTTGATCCGGCTGTCCGAGCACGTGATGAACAGCGCCTCGGGCCGCTGACCCCCCGCCAGGTGGCGGAAGAGATCCTGATGTGAGCGGCAAACCTCGGCATGGAACTTGTGCAACCCGTCAGCGAGCTTCTGCATGGAACAAACCCTCTCGTTGACCGCGCCGATTCAGCGCGGCAGTCGTCGTGAACACCTCCGGTTTCCAGATCCTCCGCGCCCGGCCGCGAGCGGCCTCAGCCACGGAGCTAGGAGATCAATTCAGGAAACGTGGTGGAGGACGACGAAAAGGAGGGTGAGGGACGGGCGACGCGACGCGGGGGGGGCGGAGATCGGCCACGAGGTCGACCCGCGCCCGCCCCTCGCCGTCGCTCGACACCGCGTGGAGCGCGCGGCGGTGATGGGACGAACCGCGGAACGGCAGGTGCAGCCCCGCGAGATCACCTTGATCGATCTCGATGGATCCGGTTCGAAACGCCCCCGAAACATCCGAGCTGCTCGCTTCGATGATGCTGAGATTCCCCCGTACCAGCGTAACTGGGGCGAGGATCAGCGCGAAGAGCAGCGCGAGCCGAGGGAGAAATGACCGGAAACTCAGCATCGTTCAGGGATGGATAGAGCGTCGGCCGTTCGAACCGGGGTAGATCGCGGTCTATTCCCCAACGTGGCAGCAGGCCTGGCGCGTCGCAAGATGCCACGACGTACCAACCGTGTGTGGCAGAATGCCGCGGTCAGGGACGGACGCCTTTCGCCTGAGCCAGGCCGGCGTCACGCTCAGATAACCGTTACTGCGACGGAATTCAACCTTCAGACAACGCCGTCACGATGGCGTCACGAAGACCGTGCATCTCGCGCTCACCGGCATATTTGTAACGAGGCCAGAAGAAGCCCTTGAGACCGTCCTTCTGGCGACGCGGGACCACGTGGACGTGCAAGTGCGGGACGCTCTGACTGACGCGGTTGTTGATCGCGACGAAGAAGCCGTCTGCTGAGCTCGCCGACTCCACGGCGCGCGCGAGCCGCTGGGCGGTCATGAAGAGGGGGCCAACGAGCTCCGACGGAAGGTCCGTGAGCACCTCGTGATGAACGCGCGGGATGAGCAGGCAGTGACCCGGGAAGAGCGGGCGGGCGTCCAGGAACGCCATCATCTCGGGCTCGTCGAGCACGACGTAGGCCGGCGTTTCGCCCCGGGCGATGCTGCAGAAAACGCAAGGTCGAGCGGGCATGGCGGCCTCGATCAGCGATGCGGCGCCGCCTGCCCAACGTCAACCCTGACTCGGGCGCGCCATGCGGCCGCAGCGCGATCAGTGGCTCGCGAGGATCTCGTCGATCGACCCATGGGCGGCGGGCTCGCGCGTCCAGTAGTCGAGCAGCCGCCCGCCCGCCGTCATCCAGGCCCGGTCGAAGCGGCCGTCCTGCGACGTGATCCGCGCGATGTGGTCGCCGCCGTGGAACGCCCAGTGGCGGCCCGTGTTGTCGAAGTGGTCGATGAGCGCACCCTGCCGCGTCTTCACGTGGAGGGCGTCGGCCGGATCGTCCCAGGACGTGTCGACGATGAGCTCGTAGACCTGCCAGAGATTGCCGGAGGGGAGAACACCCCAGTCCACATTGAGCCCGGAGTCGTTCGGGAGCCCGAAGACGAAGCAATGGGGCATGCGCCTCGCGGCGTGCCAGAGGTCGCCGTTGCGGCTCGGCTCGTGGTGGAGCGTCACGAGCGTGTCGCGCGCGAGGCCGAACCCGTCGCTGTCGCCCGGGCTGTCCCACACCCGGCGGAAGAGGTGCTGACAGAGCTGGTCGGCCCCGGCGGAGAACCCGACCGTGAGCAGGCCCCGCTGCCGGCGCTCGTGCAGGAGGCGCCCGAACTTGCCGGGCTCGCCCTCGAACAGGGCGCCGAGCTGCTTGTAGCGCGAGAGCCCCGTCGTGCTGTAGCCGCCGCCGAGGATCACCACCTCGGACGATCCGAGGAGGTGCCAGAGCACGTCGACGTCCTCCCGCCGCAGGTGGCGGGTCCAGTAGAACGGCACGGGCTCGAGGCCGAACCGCTCGTAGAACCGGAAGAACCAGCGGAAGTTGCCGTACGCGAACTCCTGCCGCTCGAGCTCGTTGCCGTCGCGGGGCGCCTCGGACATCGGCAGGAACAGGATGCGCTTGTTGTCCCGCCCTGCCAGGGCGCGCTGCGCGATGTAGTCGTTGTGGATGACGTTGCAGCGGCTGTGCGAGCTGTAGATCAGCGCGGTCCCTCTCATCAGGTCGCGCATGTGAGCCGTTCCGCGCGCCCCGCGTCAAGGGGCCGCGCGCGGCGGACAGGCGTTGAGGCGGGCGCGGTCCGCGCCGTCGACCTCGGCCGGCCGCCGCTCAGCCGCGCCTCACCTGCTGCATCTTGCGAGGGACGGCGCCGGATCGCATCAGCATCTCGAACGCCTCCTTCTCGAGCATGGGGTGCACGCCGCGCGGCGGGACGCCCATGGGGCTCTTCTTCTTCGTGACGAAGCCGCTCAGGTACTGCGGGTTGAGCGCGCTCAGCGTCCGCAGGGTGCTCTTCATCTGCTTCGTGTTGTTCGCCCACGCGTAGGCGAACGCCCGCGAGCGGAGCAGCTGCGGCTTGAGATCGGCGAACGCCTCGTCGCTCGGATCGTACGTCTCGAGCAGCTCGACCGCCTTCGCCGCCTGGCCGGTGCGGGCCCACGCCTCGCCGACGATGGCGGCCATCATGGCGCGGATCTTCGGCTCCTTGTGGCGGCTCATGTCGATCTTGTCGACGAGCATTCGCGCCTCGTCCGTCTCGCTCAGGATGAGGTGGATCATGCCGCGCTGGGCGCGCGCCTCGTCGGCCATGGGGGCCATCACCTTGTCGAGGTTGATGGTCTCCAGCGTCCTGAGCGCGGCGCGCGGGTCCTCCTGCATCTGGAGCTGCGCCTTCGCGAACGTCGCGGCCGCGTCGTCCTTCTTGAACTCCGTGTCGAGCTTGGCGATCGCGTCCTTGCGGGCCTCGGCGGTGCCGGCGGTCTGCACGATCTGCGCGACGGCGCGCGTCTTGGTCGCGAAGCGCAGCGCCCACAGGATGACGCCCACGACGATGACCGTCAGGACGCCGGCGACCACCTTCGGCCAGATCCCCGGGAGGGCCAGGGCGATGGCCCAGACGATGAGCGCCGGGATGCCGACGCGGAGGGCGAGCGAGCGCGGGTTCAGCTGGGCGAGGGGATCGGCCGGCGGCTTTCCACTGCGGAGGGCCGAGATGGCCTGCTCGCGCTGCTGCTTGGGGCTCTGCTTCTTCGGGGTCGGGGTCAGGGTGGGTTTGCCGGGGGTCTTCATCGAGGTCGTGGATCTGACGTTCCCGCTGGCGGGGCTCGGGCTCTCATAGCCGGCTTGCCCGGGAGCGGCTAGGTGACGGGGTCGTTCGCGCGGGGGGCGGGGTCCGGATCGGCGCCGGAGGAGGGGAGGGGGGTCATGGCAGGGCCGGCGGTCTCGAAGCCGCGCAGCGGGGGGAGCGGCTCGATCGAGGGGGTGGCGAGCTGCGGGCCGCGCTGCGGGGGGATCGAGGCCGTCGGGTCGGCAAGGCCGAGCGTGGACTCGCGGAAGTGGAGGAAGATCGTCTGCGCGATCGACAGGCACGGGACCGCGAAGAGCGCGCCGGTGATCTGGAAGAAGTGCTCGCCGATGAGCAGCGCGAGCACCACGAGGACAGGGTGGATCTTCGCCGAGTCGCCGATGATCTTCGGGTTCAGGAAGTTCGCCTCGAGCTGGTGGATGCCCACGATCCACGCGAGCACGCCGGCCGCCGTGCCGAACGACTGCGTGAGGCCGATGGCGACCGCCGGGATCGAGCTCAGGATCGAGCCGAAGATCGGGATCAGCGACATCACCCCCGCGAGGACCGAGAGGATCGGCCAGTACTTGAGGTCGAAGAGCCAGAAGCCGATCGCGGAGAGGACGCCGTTCACGAGGCAGATGAGGAGCTGACCGCGGACGACGCCGGACAGGCCCCGGTCGAGCCGGCGCAGGAAACGATCGAACGAGTCGCGCGAGATCGGGTGCCAGAGCTCGCGGAAGAAGCGGAAGATCTTCTCGTGCGTGAGGATGATGTACCCGGCGAGCATCAACGTCATGAAGAGGTTGAAGATGCCGCGCGAGATGGCGGTCGCGATGGCCTGGCCAATCCGCAGGACCGTGAGCGAGTTCTCCTTGAGGTAGTCGGCCGCCTTCTCGTAACCCTCCTGGAGCATGTTCGCGCTGGAGAGCGGGTGCTTCGGGCGCGCCTGCGCGATCTGCCAGACGCCGTCGCCTGCCTCGCGGATCTCGACGTCGTCGGCGATGTGCACGTCGAAGGAGCCGCCCGGGCCGGGCGTGATGCGGACAGGCGGGCGCTCGGCGCTCTCCTCTCGGGGCGCGGCGATCGAGCCGGGCGGCGCGGCGCGCTCGCCGAACGGCCGGTCCGGCGTGGCCTCGGGCGGCGCGGAGGGCGGCGCCAGAGGCTCGCGGCCCGACCAGCGACGGAGCCGCACGTCGAGCGCGGGCAGGTACTCCTCGCGGAGCCGCGCGGCGAGCCGCGGCGCCTCGACGGTGAGCGCCTTTCCCTCGGCCACGAGGCGCGGGACGCTGAGGGCGAAGAAGCCGCCGACGCCGGAGAGCACGAGGGCGTAGACGACGAGGATCGCGGCCCAGCGCGGGACGCGCGCGCGCTCGAGCCGGAGGACCGCCGGCGTGAGCACGTAGGCCACGACGAGCGCGAGCACGAAGGGGAGCAGCACCGCGTGGGCGACGATGAGCAACGCCACCGTGAGGACGGCGCTGATCGTCAGGAACACGGTGCGCGGCGAGATGCCCTCGCTCACAGCGCCCCGCCGCGCGACGCCGAGCCCGGGACGCCGTCGTCAACGAGCGACGCGGGCAGGTCGGCGAAGAAGCCGAGCAGGTGATCGCGCGTCGCCTCGAGCGCCTGCGGCACGACGCGCGCGTCGGCGAGCACCGGCATGAAGTTTGTGTCGCCGGGCCAGCGCGGGACGATGTGCACGTGCAGGTGCTCGGCGATGCCGGCGCCCGCGGCGGTGCCAAGGTTGATCCCGACGTTCATGCCCTCGCACCTGAGCGCGGCGCGCAGGCGGGTCGTCGACTCGCGCACGAGGCGGAAGAGCGCCTCATGGTCGGCCGGATCGAGCGCGTCGAGCGAGGCGACGTGCGCGTGCGGGACCACGAGGAGGTGACCCGACGCGAACGGGTAGCGGTTGAGCATGACGAACGCGCGGCGGGTCGTGGCCACGACCAGCCGGTCGCGCTGTTCTTGCTCGAAGGCGCGGGGAATACCGCAGAAGATGCAGTCGACGTGGCCCTTCGGCGCAAGGATGTACTCGATGCGCCAGGGCGCCCACAGGGGGTTACCCATGTCGCGGAGACGCTAGCACGACGGCCGCGCGCGCGGGACCACCGCCCGTTCTTCGCGCCGGCCGCGGCGCGGGCCTCAGAACGAGATCGGCGTCGCCGCGAGGTCGAACCAGACCGAGAGGGCAAGCCCGGCGGAGGTACCGAGCGCATCCCAGACGAGATCGCGGAAGGACGGGGTGCCGTGCCCGGCGGCGTCGAAGGCCTCCTTCGCCAGGCCGGCGCCGAGCGCGACCGCGGCCCCCACCACGATCCGTCCGTGGGTGTCGTCGGTCGCGAGCGCGCCGAGCGCGTACCCGCCGCCGGCGAGGGCGATTGACGCGTAGAAATGGCGCGCCTTGTCATCGCCGAACCACGGGTCGGGGTCGCGCCGCAGGGCCAGGGCGCCCACGAGCGGCCGCCCCGGGAACGCCACCGGGGGCAGGCGGCCTGCGGCGCTGGCAAGGGAGCCGCCGCTCGCCGGGCGGGCCAGCGGATCGCCGCCCGCCGGGCGGGCGAGGGGGCCGTCGGCCCGGGCGGGGGGCGCGCCGAACGCCAGGGCGGCAAGGACCGGCGCCGCGAGGGCAGAGCGCGCGAGGGGGCCTCTCATCGGGGCGAGGATCGTCCACGGCGCCCCTGGAAAAAGCAAGAGGCGAGGCCCTGGGAAGGGCCTCGCCTCTCGTCGACATCGGGTCCACACGGCGAGCCGAGCGGCACCGGGGCGCCCGCGGCCCGCCGTACCTGGCGTGCGGCGGAGTGAGCGCCTGGCGCGCGGCCGGCTCAGAGCGGCCGCGCGCCGGGCAGCGTCACTTCAGGTCGAGCTTGCCGCCGAACTTCTCCTTGATGAGATCGCCGATCGTCCCGGCCACCGGCTTGTCGTCCCCGCCTTCCTCCTTGCGCTTCTGCTGCTGGCGCTGGACGGGCGCGGGGCGCTCCATGCCGATGTTCTTCATCGTCAGGAAGAGCCGGCGATCGACCGTGTCGAGCGAGGAGATCTCGGCCTTGACCTTGTCGCCGACCTTGAGCTTGCCCTCCTCGGGCTCCTGCACGTCGCCCAGCGAGACGAGGCCCTCGACGCCCTCGCGCAGCCGCACGAACACGCCGTAGTCGACGATGCTCACCACCTGGCACTCGTCGATGACGCGGCCGGGCGGGTACTCCGTCAGCATGGTCGGCCACGGATCGTCCCAGAGCTGCTTGATGCCGAGGGAGACCTTCTTCTCGTCGTGGTTGATCGAGAGGATGATCGCCTCGACGTCGTCGCCCTTGTGGTACAGGTCGCTCGGGTTGTTGACGCGCACCGACCACGAGAGATCGCTCTTGTGGACCATGCCGTCGACGCCCTCCTCGATCCCGACGAAGACGCCGTAGTCGGTGAGCGAACGGACCTTGCCCGCGATCTTGTCGCCGGGGTGGTACTTGTCCGTGAAGAGCATCCAGGGATCGGGCTCCAGCTGCTTGAGTCCGAGGCTGATGCGCTTCGCGCGCGCGTCCACCTCGAGCACCTGGCACTCGAGCTCCTGGCCCACCTCGAGCAGCTTCGACGGGTGCTTGACCTTCTTGGTCCAGCTCATCTCGCTGACGTGGATGAGGCCCTCGACGCCCGGCTCCAGCTCGACGAACGCGCCGTAGTCGGTGATCGACATGACCTTGCCGCGGACCTTCTTGCCCGCGGGGTAGGCCTCCTCGGCGTGGTTCCAGGGGTCCTCCTGGGTCTGCTTGAGGCCCAGGGAGACGCGCTCGGTGTCGGCGTTGTACTTGAGGACCTTCACGAGGACCTCGTCGCCGACCTGGAACACCTCGCTCGGGTGGTTCACGCGGCCCCACGACATGTCCGTGATGTGCAGGAGGCCATCGATGCCGCCGAGGTCGACGAAGGCGCCGTACTCGGTGATGTTCTTGATGGTCCCCTTGACGGTCATCCCCTCGGTCAACGTCTCGAGCGTCTTGGCCTTCATCTCGTCGCGCTCGCGCTCCAGGAGCACGCGCCGCGAGAGCACGATGTTGCCGCGCTTCTTGTTGAACTTGATGACCTTGAACTTGTAGGTCTGGCCGATCAGCTTGTCCAAGTTGCGGATCGGGCGAAGATCGACCTGAGAGCCCGGGAGGAAGGCCTTCACGCCGCCGCGGATGGTGACCGAGAGGCCGCCCTTCACGCGCTGGCTGATGGTGCCCTCGATGAGCTCGTCCGCCTCGCAGGCGTTCGAGATCTCATCCCAAACCTTCATCTTGTCGGCCTTCTCCTTCGACAAGGTGACGAGGCCGTCGTCGTTCTCGCGGCTCTCGATGTAGACGTCGACCTTGTCGCCGGCCTTGACGGCGCTCACGCCGCCGGCGTCCGCGAACTCGCGGAGCGCGATGACGCCCTCGCTCTTGCCGCCGATGTCGACCACGACGGAGTCGCGGTTCACTGCGACCACGGTGCCGGAGATGATCTCTCCTTCACGCGCGAAATCGCCCCCCTCCACGCTCTGTTCGAAGAGCGCGGCAAAGCTCTCCATGCTCGCCCCGGACGAGCCAGCCTCCATATGGATGTTACTAGTCATGTTGTTCGTTCTTGTTTCCTTTCCTTCCCTGGGATTCGTCGCAGCGGGCGCAGGCGTGGACCCTTGGTGCCACGCACGAGCGACGGAGGGGCAGGCACACGCGTACCGATGTACCCGGCCCCTCGGGAGAGGCGAGCCTGTAGTCTGAGGAGGGGCCTCTGTCAATGCAACGACCGAGCCACGAGAGGTTTTTGTCGTTTCCCCGAGAAACGACGAACCCGCCGGCTCAAAGCAGCGCGCGCCCTCAGGGCGCGGGGCGCGGGGCGCCGCCGGCGTCGCGCGCGGCGCGGGCCCGCTGTGCGAGCTCCGCGCAGGCGCGATCGAGGCCCTCGTGGGGCCATTTCGCCCGGAGCTCGACGCGATCGCCCTGCGCTACGGCCTGGGCGCCCTCGATCGCGGTCCCGGCGCCGGCGACGTCGGGGAGCAGCGCGAGGGCGAGCTTGAGGCTGCCGAGGAACGCCTGCGTGTCCGCGGCGAGCGCCGCGGCGGCGTCGCCCGAGACGGGCGCGAGGCGCATCGCGAGCGCGGGCTCCGCGCCGAGGGTGAACGTGCCCGAGGCGTGATCGATGCGGCGGAACAGCGCTCCGGCGCGCGGAAGCACGGCGGAGACCACGCCGGCGGCGCCCGACCACGCGGCGCTGGTGAGCGCGAAGGTGACGGGGCCCTGCTCGGGCAGATCGAGGCGCTGCCACTCGTCCGACGCGGGCAGCGCGGCCTTCACGATCTCGACGTCCGTGCCGAGGACGAGCGTGCCGTCGTCGGCCTGGCCGATCACGGCCCGCGGCCCGAGGAGGAGGAGATCTCCCTCGCGGCGGAGGCCGGCCCAGCCCTCTTCGCGGGCGACCTTCTCCATGCCGGCGACGAACCGGTCCTTCGGGATGCGCCCGCCCGCGAGCGCGACCCAGCTCGCGGCGTCGGTCGAGGCGATCACGATCTCGCGCAGATCCGAGAGGACATCGAGGCCGGTGGCCGCCTCGATGCGCGCCCGCCGCGACGTGCCCGAGGGCGCCTCGTCGAGCAGCGGGAGGAAGTGCCGGCGCACGGGGCCGAAGAGCGCGAGATCGGCGGTCTCGAGGCGGAGCACGATGTTCGCGTCGCCCGGGATGTGGCGCCGGGCCGTCGGCTCGTAGCGCCAGAAGAGGAAGTAGACGCCGAGCGCGACGCCGGCGAGCAGCGCGACGAGCGCGAGCCCGGCGACGAGGCACGCGGCCCCCCGCGGCCGGGCAGGGCGCGGCGGGGCGCCGCCGTCGCCGGGCTTCGCGGGCTGCGCCTCGGCGGGGTCGGGCGCAGGCGCGGGCGCCGCGGCGTCGTCGATCACGGTCGGTCGGATCGGCTCTTCGATCAGGGTGTCGGACATCGGTTTCAGCCGGGGGAGCGCCGGGACAGCCAGAGAACGTAAACGAAACCGACGCGCGTCGGGGATGGGTTCAGCCGGGAGAGCTCCGGGACAGCAGGGCGAGCACGAGGGGCGCAGGGAAGAGCCAGCGGAGCCGCACGGTGCGCTCCACCTGCTCGATCGAGAGCGCCTTCATGAGGTCCACGTAACGTGCCTCCTCGACGTTGTCGCGGAGCACCTCGAGGAGCCGGCGGGCGCGCGCGGCGCCGGCCGGGTCGACGCCGACGATCTCTGCATCGAGGCGCACCCCTTCGTCGGTGAGGGACGCCACGGCGCGGACGCGCTCGACGCCGGCGACGACCGCGCCGATCGACGGGAAGCGCCGCGCGAGCGAGGGAGGGAGCCGGCGCGCGCGCAGGTCGAGGCTCACGAGCCCCTCGGCGGCCGGGTCGCCGCGGCGCTCGTCGGGGCCGTCGCGGAGGACGCGCGCGACGCTGCTCACCTCGACCGCGGACACGAGCGCGACGGCGCGATCGCCGAGCGCGACGATCCGCGCCGTGTCGGCGCGCGCGCCCGCGCTGCCGTCGCGGCGGTCGAAGACGGCGACGCCGCCCTGCACGCCCTTCGCTGCCGGCGACGCCTCCCAGCGCTCGGGATCGGGCGTGAGTCCGGCCATCCGGCCCTCCAGGACGACAACGCGGTCGCCCTCCTCGAGATCGGCGAGCCGCAGGCCGAGCCAGACGATGTCCGCGCGGTGGAGGGCGCTCTCGAGCGCCTCGTCGGGCACCTCGTCGAGCGCGCGCCGCGCGAGCTCGTCCGCGGCCGCCTGGCCCAGGTCGCCGCGCATACGGGCGACGTCGACGCGCACCACGAGATCGAGATCGGCCGGGAGGAGATCGGCCGGCTCGATGCGCCGGACGATCCGCGGGCCGGCCGGGCTCCCCACGCCGCGCGCCTCGGGTCGCGGCGCCGCGCCCCCGCAGGCCGGGAGCGCGAGCGCAATCACGGTGACGACGGCGGCGGCGGCGCGGACGTCACGCGCCGCGCGCACGGATCTCCACGAGGGTCGCCATCTCGTCGACGATCTCCTGCGGGCTCCGGTGCCCGGAGTCGACGAGGATCGCGTCGTCGGCCTTGCGGAGCGGCGCGACGGCGCGCTCGCTGTCGGCCTTGTCGCGGCGGAGCACGTCGGAGAGCGTCGCCTCGAAGCTGACGTCGATGCCGCGCGCGACGAGCTCGTCGTACCGCCGCTTCGCGCGGATCTCGGCCGGCGCGGTGAGATAGAACTTCACCTCGGCGTCGGGGAACACCACGGTGCCGATGTCGCGCCCCTCGAGCACGACCCCGCCGCCGGCGCCGGCCTGCCGCTGCATCGCGAGCAGCGCCTTGCGCACCGCGGGGACGGCCGAGACCCGGCTCGCGCCGAGGCTGATCTCGGGCGCGCGGATCGCGCTGGAGATGTCCTCGCCGTCGAGCAGCACCCGCATGCCGCTGCCCCCCACGCTCGAGTGGGCCGGGCCGTCGGCCGAGCCGTCGTCCGCTGCGCCGGCGTTCGCTGCGCCGGCGTCCGAGGTGGTGTGCGCCGCGCGGACGTCGTGCGCCGCGCGGACGTCGTGCGCCGCGCGGACGTCGTGCGCCGCGCGGGCGTCCGTGGAGTCGGGCGGCGCGCCGGGCCCGCCGCGTTCCAGGGCGATGCGCCCGCCGCTCGCGAGATCCTCGGCGAGGGTGCCGATCGCGCCGCTGTCGTCCCACGCGAGGCCCACGCGGTGGACCGCGAGCGCGACGGCGCGGTAGATCGCGCCGGTGTCGACGAGGAGGTAGCCGAGCCGCTCGGCGAGCCCCCGCGCGACCGTGCCCTTGCCGGCGCCGGCCGGTCCGTCGATGGCGACGCGCAGCCGCCGGAGCTCGCCCTGGCCCGGGAGGTGGCGTGCGTCGTCCTGTCTCTGCCGTTCCGTCACCTGCGCTCCTCCTCGCTCACCTGCTCGCCCGCTCATGCCGCGCGGGCGCCCTCGACCTCGATGCGCGCGCCCAGGGCGCGGAGCGTCCCGATGAAGAGGGGAAAGCTCGTCGCGATGCAGCCCGCGTCGCGCACGCGCGTGGGCCCGCTCGCGACGAGCCCGAGCACGGCGGCCGTCATCGCGATGCGGTGATCGCCGCGGCTGTCGATGTCCGCCGCGTCGAGCGGCCGGTCGGGCCTGCCCTCGACGAGGAGCCCGTCGGTGCGCTCCTCGCAGCGCACGCCGAAGGCCCCGAGCACGGACGCCATCGCCGCGATCCGGTCGGTCTCCTGCACGCGCAGCTCCCGCGCGTCGAACACCTCGGTGAGGCCGCGCGCCCGCGCCGCGAGGCCGAGCAGGATGGGCAGCTCGTCGAGGGCGCGCGACGCGAGCTCGCCGCCCGCGCGCCCGCCGCGCAGGGCGCCGCCGGAGGCGATGTGGAGATCGCCGGTGGGCTCGCCGAGGGCCTCGCCCTTGATCTCGACGGCGACGCTGCTGTCCATGTCGCGCAGCACCTCGAGCAGGCCGGTGCGCGTCGGGTTGAGCCCCACGCGCCGCGCGGTCACGCGGCTGCCCGGCACGAGCTGCGCGGCGGCGATGAGGAACGCGGCGGCGGAGAGGTCGCCGGGCACGTCGACGTCGAACGCCGGCAGCGCGCCGGAGAAGCGGGCCGCGTCGAGGCAGACCATCGCGCCGACCGAGTCGACCGGGACGCCGAGCGCGGTGAGCATGCGCTCGGTGTGATCGCGCGAGACGATCGGCTCGCGCACGAACGTGGGCCCGTCGGCGAAGAGGCCGGAGAAGAGGAGGGCGCTCTTCACCTGGTCGCACGGGACGGGGAGGTCGTACTCGATGGACGAGAGCACGTGCGGCTCGGGGAGCGGCCCGACGTCGAGCGGCGCCGTGATCTCGCCGATCTTGCGCGGGTCGAGCTGCCCCTCGATGTGCCCGCCGCGGAGGCGGAGCGGCTTCGCCACGCGCTCCATGGGGCGGCGCGAGAGCGACGCGTCGCCCACGAGCCGCGCGGCGAAGCGCTGGGCGACGAGGATGCCCGAGAGGAGCCGCATGGTGGTCCCGGAGTTGCCGCAGTCGATGGGCCCCGCCGGGGCGCGGAGGCCGGAGAGCCCGGCGCCGTCGACGACGAGGTCGCCCGGCGCCGGCTCCTCGACGCGGACGCCCATGGCGCGCAGCGCGTTCACGGTCGAGAGGATGTCGCCGCCGAGCGTTCCGCCCCGGATGCGGCTCTGCCCGATGGCGAGCCCAGCCAGGAGGAGCGCCCGGTGGGCGATGCTCTTGTCCGCGGGAACCGGCACGCTCCCGAGGAGAGGTCGCTCGGCCGGGTGGACGATCAGGTCGGGCACGCGTTGCCGTTTAGCAGAACGGCGGGCGCAGGCACAGCGGGCGGGGCGCGGCGTGGGCTGCGAGCGGGCGGGGCGCGGCGTGGGCTGCGAGCGGGCGGGGCGCGGCGTGGGCTGCGAGCGGGCGGGGCGCGGCGGCGCCTGTCCGGTCCGGGCGCCCGGGCGCGTCCTGATGTTACGCTCGGCGTGTCGCGGGGAAGCGACAGGAGGCGGCGTGAACGGGGCAAACGGGGCACTCGACGTGGCAGCGCGCGTGGCGGCTCGGCTCGGCGCGATCTCGGGCGTGGTGGCGGTCGTGCTGGGCGGTTCGCGCTCCCGCGGCGAGGGCCACCCGGACTCGGACATCGATCTTGGCATCTACTACGAGCCGGAGCGCCCGCCCGACCTCCCGGCGCTGCGCGCGCTCGCGCGGGAGCTCTGCGCGAGCGGCGCGGGGGATACCGTGACGCCGCTCGCGCGGGAGCTCCTCGCGACGGCCGCCGGGGACGACGTGACGCCGCTCGGCGCGTGGGGACCGTGGATCAACGGGGGCGCGTGGCTCGAGATCGAGGGGCACCGGGTCGACTGGCTCTACCGCGATCTCGCCCGCGTGCGGCGCGTGATCGAGGAATGCCGCGCGGGGCAGGTGACGTGCGACTACCAGCCCGGGCACCCTCACGGCTTCCTCAGCTCCATCTACCTGGCCGACCTCCACGACTGCCGGCCGCTCTTCGATCCGGGAGGCGCGCTGGCCCCGCTCAAGGCGCTCGTGACGCCGTATCCGCCGGCCCTGAGGAGGGCGCTCCTCGACCGGTTCCTGTGGGAGGCCGGCTTCGCGATCGACACCGCGAAGAAGGCGGCCAGGCGCGGCGACGTGACGTACGTGAGCGGCTGTCTGTTCCGCGCCGCCGCCTGCCTGGTGCAGGCGCTGTTCGCGCTGAACGAGCGCTACCTCTCGAACGAGAAGGGCTCCCTCCTGAGGACGCGGGCGCTCCCGCGGTGTCCCGAGCGCTTCGCCGACCGGGTGGAGGCGGCGCTCTCCGCCCCGGGCGATGGCGCGCAGGCGCTGCTCGGGAGCCTCGGGCGCATGGAGGCGCTCGCGCGCGAGATGAGCGACCTGTGCCGCCGGGACGGGGCGAGCTGCTAGCATCGGCCGCGACGGTCGCGGAGGGTCGCCGCGGGGGCGGGCCCGGACACACGTCGAGCAAGGAGGGGGGACCAAGGCGCCGAGGACCCCGGGGGGACGCGGCACCAGTTCGTATTTTCTGGAAGAAGGGCTTGCGCCGATGCTTCGACAATTGTAGAAGTAGGGCGTGTCGTCGAAGCTCGATCGTCACGCCGAGCAGCTCGCCGTGCTCGGGCACCCCGTGCGGCTGGCTGTCCTGCGCTTCGTTGTGCAGGCCGGCGCGGAGGGCGCCTCCGCCGGCGACATCCAGGCGCACGTCGGACTGGCCGCCTCGACGCTGAGCCATCACCTGAAGCGGTTCGTCGATGCGGGCATCCTGAGGACGCGCGGGGAAGGGACGTTTCATTACTACAGCGCCGACTACGAGGCGCTCCGTGCCCTGACCGCGTACCTGTGGGAGGACTGTTGCAAGCGCGGCAAGGCGTGCTGCTGAGTTTTTTTTGCCCTCCATTTCGAACTTTTTGGAAGGAAGGTGCGCGATGAATGTCCTCAAGCCTCATGTCTCGCTCAACGTCTCCAACATCGATGCCTCGGTCGCGTTCTACGAGAAGGCCTTTGGCGTGAGCGCCACAAAGCGTCGTCCCGGCTATGCGAAATTCGACCTCGCGTCGCCTTCGTTGAACCTCACGATGCAGGAGGCGCCGCGCACGGGCGTCAACGCGAGCCACTTCGGCGTCCAGGTGGCGAGCACGGAGGACGTGCTCGAGGCCAAGAGCCGCTTCGAGGCCGCGGAGCTCAGGACCTTCACGGAGGAGGACACGGCCTGTTGCTACGCGGTGCAGGACAAGGTCTGGATCGAGGACCCCGACGGCAATTCGTGGGAGGTGTTCGTGGTGAAGGGCGAGGCGGCCGTGATGGGGAGTCAGCCCGCGGTGCCCTCGAAGAGCGATGCCGCGAAGAGCGATGCCGCGTGCTGCGCGCCGGCGTGCTGCGCGCCGTCCAAGCTCGACGATGCCGCCGCGCGCTGATCTCCCCCGCAGGGCCGTCGCCGAGGCGCTCGGGACGGCCCTGGCTGCTGCCGGTACGGACTAGAACGCCGAATAGGTTGAAATTCAGCTAAATTCAACAGATTGTGGCACCCGTCAGAGTCGCCGAGGAGCACGCTGGAAGGGCACGGCACCCAGTCAGACGAGAGACCGCAAGGGCGCAAGGGGCGCAAGGGAACAGAGATAGAATTATATTCTTCTCCCCCCTTGCGCCCTTGCGCCCTTGCGGTCCTCTTCCCATGAGTCGATTTTAGCGGAATTTCAATGTGATCGGCATTCTAGAGGCGCCTCGGCGCAGGCGGACTGCCGGCGATCGCCGGCAAGCGGCGCCTCGGCGCAGGCGGACTGCCGGCGATCGCCGGCAAGCGGCGCTTCGGCGCAAGTCAACTGCCGGCGATCGCCGCCGGGTGGCGTCTCGGCGCAAGTCAACTGCCGGCGATCGCCGCTTGGTGGCCCTTCGAAGTAAGGCTTCTTACGCGAGATTGCCGCCCGGTGGCACCTGATCGTAAGGACTCTTACTCGAATCGCCGCCCGACACCTGTTCCGCGCAAGTGGACAGCCGCGCACCCGGCGGCAGGCGGCGAAAAAAGTAAGATGGCTTACTTCCGTGAGGTGGAGGGCGGCAGATCGAGCAAGGCGTCTTCCCTCGCGCGCCCCGCGCGGGGGCTTGATCGTGGCGCGGAGGCCAGGAGCGCCAGGATCAGGCGCCGTCGAAGGAATCGTCGTCGTCGCCGGCAGCGGGCGGCGCGGCGTCGTCGGCCGGCGCGGGCTCGGCCTCGCCCTCGGCGCCGCCCTTGCGCACGCGCCGGTCGGCCCGGGCGGACTCGCGGTGGAGCCGGCCGAGGAGGCGGTCAGCGATCTCGCCGGTCGCCGCCTTCTCGAGGGCGAGGTTCGTCTCGACCGCGCGGGCCACGCGGATCCAGCCGTTGCGGGCGTTCAGCACCTCGCGCGGCGTCGCCCCGTCCGTGTTCGACGGGGCGCTCAGCGCGAGCTGATCGCGCTGCGCCTCCACCTTCTCGATCTCGAGCGCGGCCGCGACCCAGGCGTCCACCACCTGCGCGAGCGGCCCCTCGGGCGTCTTCAGCTTCTTGAGCAGCTTCTCCGAGGCCTCGTCGAGCCGCGACCGGAGCAGCTTGGCGTCGCCCGCCTGGTCGCCGTAGCTCCGCGAGATCGCCTTGAGCCCCGCCGGCGCGAGCCGATCCCGCAGATCGAGGAGCGCCGCCGCGAAGGCGGGATCGTCGGTCAGCTCGGCGAGCGCGCCGAGGTAGTTGTACGCCCCGCGGAGCTTGCGGTCGTGCGTCGCGTCGAGCGCGAGCGCCCTCTCCATGAGCGTCTTCGCCTGCTGCTGCAGGCTGGAGCCGAGCCGCTGCGTGGTCAGGATCCGGCCGTGCGCCTCCTCGACCGCGGGCAGGAGCGGCGCGAGCAGCGGCAGCGACGTGAAGACCTTCCGATCCTGCGCCGGATCGAGCCAGGGCGCGGAGATGTTGACCATCGCCTGGGGACTGAGATTGCGATAACCCATGAGATACCCTCCTTTGGTAAGGGGCGCTCCGAGTGTCGGTCCTGGGCTGGCTGAGTGCAAGCTGCTGGGCGCCCGGACTGGCGTCGCGATCTTGCTCCGTGGCCGGGGACGGGCGATGGCCCTCGAGCCACGGAGCGATGCATCACCCTGGCCGAGCGAGAGGCGGCCTCCCGCCATCGTCGGGCTGGCCGCGTCCTACAGCGAGCGCGTTGCTGCCTGTAGGTCAAGCCGCCGCCGCGTGACGAGCCGCCGGCGATCGCGTAACCGATCGCCTCGCCGGAGCGAGCCTGAACGGGTAGAGTCGCGGCCGCGATGGGACGCGTAACCTGGGGCGTTGGCAACGTGATCGATCTCGAGACCCGCCGGGGGCTCTTCGTTCTCGCGCAGATGTGCAGGTCCCCCTACCTCGTCCTCTTCCGTCACTTCCGCCGGGATCGCGATTGGCAGGGGACAAGGCTCGTTCCGACGGACGCCCTCTTCTGCACGGCCGTCACCCGGCAGCTCCTCAGATCGAGCACGATCGGCCGGGTCAAGGGCGTGGAGCCGTTGAACGCCGACCTCCCGACCGTGTGGATCCACCCCGACGCGACGAGCCGGCGGGTGACGGTCTGGGAGGGCACGCCTCACGAGCGCTCGTTCATCACGATCGGTCGCGGCGGGGCGCTCGTGCGCAAGGACGTGAACCATCACGCCGGAGGTCCCTTCAAGCATCCGAGCGGTGTGTTCGACGAGATCCTCGAGCCGTCGATCGCCGACATCGAGACGATCGAGAGGCACGAGCTCACCTCCCTCGCCGTCTTCCCGCTCCTCCAGGAGCGGCTGTTCCTCTGCCATGGCGCGGGGAAGAGCGTCGATCCCGAGAAGCACCTGCTCTTCGATCTCCCCATGCCCCTCGCCTTCGAGCCCTACATCGAGCTCATCACGGCGTCGACGGAGGAGGAGCGCCGCGCGTTGCAGCGGCGATACGTCGCCGCGTAGACGGCGCGTGTGTGCGGCCCGTCGGCGGTGAACGTGGCGAGCCGAAGAACCGACGCTACTGGCGAGCACACAAGCCGCTGAACGGTGAGAATTCTTGGTCATGAACCGGAATGCATGACGGCCCGCAAATTGGGGCAATCCAGGATTCACAGCGCCAGGAGACCCATGGTAATTCACCTCTGCGCGAGGAACAGACGCCGCTCCGGCCGAGGCTGGGCGGAAAGAGGGATGCCGCGCCGGATTGGGCCAGCGCGGCATCCGGTCCCCTTCGTTGGGCCGAGGTGAGCTTTGCTGCGTTCTGCGCTGGTCGTCTGTTGGTCGCATGCAGCGGCCGTCGCGATGTTCCTCCTCGCGCTCACGCCGGCGTTCGCCGCGCCGCCGCCACGGTCGCCGCGGGTGGTGGCCCTGATCAGGGAGGCGGAGGCGGCGTTCGAGCGGCTCGACATCGCGCGCGCCCGTGACCTGTGGGCGCAGATCTACGACATCGAGAGATCCACGGTGGGGATCTGCCAGCTCGGGCAGCTCGACCGCCGCCTCGGGCGCTGGGTGGACGCCGTGGTGGAGCTCACGCGCTGCGTGCGGGAGATGCGCCCGCCGGCCACGCCCAGGGAGCGGAAACTTCACGAGACGCGGCACGCGGACCTGGCCGCGGCGCGGCGGCAGGTGGCGGAGCTGCGTGTGTTCGCGCCCGCCGGGGCGGCGCCGGTGCTCGTCGACGGGCGTCTCGTGGACGAGAGCGGTCGAATCTATGTCGCACCCGGGCAGCACGAGGTCGCTGCGGCGATGCCGGACGGCCGGACGGTGCGCTCCACCGTGCACGTCACCGCGGGAGAATCGGAGCCGCGCGCCGTCCTCCTGAGCGCCGAGCCGGCGAGCCTTCCGCTGGTCGCTCCGCCGCCGGCGAGGCCGGCGGGCGCGCCGGCACAACCGGCAGCGCCCCCGGGGCGGTGGCTTCTCTACGCGGGCTCAGCAGCATCGGGCGCGTTCCTGGTATCGGGAATCGTGCTGCACATCGTGGCATCGCTGGAGGACAGCGCCTTGAGGGATGAGATGTGCAAGCCCGACTGGGAGGAGACCGATGCGGCGCGAAGAGCGATGAATACCATCGACGTAGAGCAGCACGTCAGCACGGCAGCCCTCGTCGCCGGCAGCGTGCTGGGGGCCGCGACGCTGGTGGTTGCGGTGCTCCCGAGCAATGCTCAGGTCCGCGCAAGCGCGCGTGGCGCGGAGGTGCGGTTCGCATGGTAGAGCCTGGTACAGTCTGGGAAGGTCACCGGATCCTCAGTGAGGTTCACGACGGCATGGTCCGCACGTTCCTCGCCCAACAGGTCGGCGATGAGGGCGCGACCGTCTGGTTGCACCTGCGCGAGGGCCAACCGATGGACCGGACGGCCTTCGCTTCCGAGCTCCAGCGCTTGCAGGACATCGCGCGAGCGGTCCCGCAGATCGAGCCCGTGCTCTACGGCGACGCGGGCGACTTCTGTTCCTGGGTCGCGTGCCGGCGAAGCCACGGGATCAGCATCATGGACGCGACGCGTGGGGCCGACCTCGGGGTGACCGCGCTGCGGATGGTGATCGAGATCGCCCGCGCGATCCAGCGGTGTCACGCGCTGGGATGGTGCCATGGGGCGCTCGGGCCGGACCGCGTGCTCATCACGTCGAAGCGGGACTACAGCATCAGCCAGTTCGGCCTGGTTCGCCTGTTCCGGATCGAGCCCCACGAGGCGGCGCGGGAGCCGCTGGTGGCGCCTCCTGAGCTGCTGAGCGGCGACCGGGTGGGGCCACGGGCGGACGTCTATGGTCTCGGGGCCTTGCTGTACGAGCTCGTCTGCCGTCGCCCGCTCGACGTCGGCCCGCCAGGTACGTTGGGGGTGCAGCGGGACAGGCCCGCGATCCCCATCGACACGCCGCCCGCTGTGGCTGCCGCCATCGAGATGGCTTTGGAAGAGGATCCGCGCCGCAGGTACAGGAACGTGGACCACCTCATCACCGTGCTCGAGGGCCTCGCGGATGCATGGGCCCCACTGGACCGGGCGCCGAGCCGCGGCGAGGAGCACGCCCCGGTCGCCGGCGTGGCGCCGTCGACCTTGCGCAGCTCCCATCTGGAGGGTCCACGTTCACCAGCGCCGGTGACGGAAGATCCGGGCACCCGGCCGTCCGAGAGCGCGCCGGTGATTGGGGCGCCGAACGAGGATGAGCGCCCGCTGCCGCAGATCCCCCCTCTCGAGGTGCCATCGCCGACGGCTCTCCCTCCGAAGGAGCTGGTCTGGCCGCCGCCGTCCTCGCTCGTCCGAGAACCTGGGCGAGATCCAGTGATTGCCCGGAGCAACCCTTCCGGTACGGCGCCCCGGAAGCTCGCGAGCCGTGTCGCCTTTGCGCTCGCCGCAACGGGCGCGCTGAGCGCTGGCGCGCTCTGCCTCACGCGCCCGATTGTGATCGCGCCCCGCGCGGAGAAGCTTGGGGCGGTGCTGGTCGAGCGGGTGTCGCCACCATGCGAGCAGCAGCGCTTGCCGTCGCGGGTGGGGTCGGCGGGGGCCGCCTCGAAGGAAGCGAGCCGCCGCCCCCGCGCTGCGCTCTCGCGGCGAACCGCGGTGGTGGTGGAAGCCGACCTGCGCCGGCCGTATTGCGAGGCCGGCGATGTGAGCTGTGGTCCTGCGCTGTACTAGGAGGGCTTCTGTCGATGCGATGCGTTCTTCTGTTCATCGGCGCGAGCGCTGGGCTAGGTTGTGTCCCCGATCTCGGCTGCCCCGGCCGAGGCCCACACGAGGGGGACCCCGCCGTGTGGCTCTGGAATGGCACGCAGAGCGAGGCGCACGGCTGCGCGGAGGACACGGATGTTCTCTGGGACGGGTGGAGGAAAGGGGCCTCCACCGCCCCGGAGTCGCCGACGTTCGCACGTGCTTGTGCCGGCATCGTTCGAGACGCCCTCCCGGACGGGTACACCCTTTGCGTGATCCCCAGCCAGGCGGACGATGTCTGCTGGGAGGGATACGAGGACAGCGCGATCTATGTTGAAGAGGACGGAGAAGAGCACGTGATGTGCTGCACACCTAGGGGGAGTCCGCCGACGGTGATCCCTCAGAGCCAGGAGGGATGCACGACATGAGCGAGACGGTCGCAGGTGTCCTCGGGCGCGCGCTCCTGCCCCTGTTCTGGGTTGCTGTGAGCGCCTCGATCTGCGGGTGCATCGCCGATCCCGAGGTCTCGGGGAAGGTGACCGTCTCGCGGAATGGCGAAGGCCTGGTGATCGACACCGGCGGCAACGGTACGAAGGCCGTGGGGGTAAGCGATGCCGTCTCAGGGATGTGCATCGTACGCAACCAAGGTGAGCTCAGCGTGACGGTCGCGAAGGATGGCGAGACGCTTTCCTTCTTCGACGTGATGGACCAGGCCGACTCGCCTCACGCGTCCGCGAGAATCGACGGAGAGCTGTACCAGGGCGCATGCGAGATCGTCGTCCAGGAGCAGCAAGGTGACCCATACGAGGCCGACGTGGCGGCGGGGCCGTGTGACCTCATCCGCCTCTTCGACGGTGCGAAGGCGCGCCTCGAGACGGCGGTCTTTCACGTCTCGGACTGCAGCGGGGCCGACTAGCCGGGAGGGGCTGCTGGGGCTATAGCGCCTTGTCCGGCGGTGCATCGCTGGCCAGCGCCTGGGCGCGAGCTGCGCGGACCGCCACGAGCCAGTGCTCATGGTCCGGGTCGCTGTCCCACGGCGGGAACTTTCCATGGAGTGTTTCCCGGCATTCGCGCGCCGCCGCCTCGGCCGTCGCAAGCTCGCTCTCGCCGTCGGGCGCGTCCTCGACGCGGTCGGCGAAAGCTCGCCAGGGCTCCGAGGTGGAGTGGCTCAGATTCAGCCACGGTCGGCCGGGCTCTCCGTCGAAGAGCCCACCGCTGCTCTGGAGATAGCCTTCACCCCCTCTGGAAGGCGCGGAGCGCCTCGGGCCGGTGCTGCTCGGCCGCAGCGTCGGACGACAGGGTTCGCCAGTGGTAGGTCCGGTGGAGGCGCGATGTCGCGTCGGCCGCCGCACGTTCGCGCTCGCCTGCAGGTGCCACCTCGAAGACCCTGACGGACGCGAAGAACGCGCTCTCGACGGCGCCGAGCAGCATCGGCCACGATGGGGCGAACTCCCCGGAGACGGGGACCTGGCCGCTCTGGAGGGCGCTCGCGCCGGACCTCGGGTCGGCGCCATTCGGCCCCGGAGCGTCGACCCACTCCCTGAATCTCTCGTGGTGCGCCGCTGCCCATGCGCGGTCCTCCTCCGGCAGGTCGTCGAGCCATGCTTCGGCGCACAGCGTGCCCAGGACCTCGAAGTGCGCCTTCCAGCCGTCGGGATCCCTGGTCGCAAACAGCCGGTGCCCGAGGGCCGCCTCGCAGAGGCCGCGGCGTACGAGGGGCTTCGGCTTCCCCATCGAAGACTTCATCCATCTGCTCCGGGTTGACCGTCTGGGGTACGTGGGCTCTCCGCCCGTTAAGCGGTGATATACCTACCAGAAGATCCGACCCGCAGCAGCCGGCTCCACGCTGACACCGGACCACGCGAGCGTCCTGATGAAGCGGACACCGCACGTCGCCACGACCGCCACATGCTGGGTCGACAGGTAGGCTGCGCCAGCCTCCACAGCCGGGAAGAATCCATAGTACCGCAGGCACAACCCCCATGCGTTGCACACGGGGATGCGCCCGAAGTCGAGCCGGGCCGAGAGCTCGAAAGACAAGGGCGCGCGGAACGGCATGACCCGGACGGCCGCCGCCGGGCCTCCCAGGACGCCGAGCCAGCGTGCGTCGCCGCCCAGACCGAAGAGCCCCATGTCGGCGCCGATGCCAACGTCCACGGCGTCACGGACGGGCCACCGGCGCAAGCCGGTGACCGACGGCATGATGCCTCCCGTCGCATGCGCGGCACGGGCCCCCAGCACGACGTAGGCCGCCTTGACGTCGATCTCCCATCGAGGCGGCGCGCGCTCCTCCGCCCGGGCGCCCATGGACACGAGCGAGAGGGCGACCATCCCGGCGCACGGCCTCGTCAGCGCGCTACTTGCCCATCTCCGGCGAACCATCGTCGGCCTGCGCCTTTCTTCGAGCAGCGCGGACCGCCGCGAGCCAGTGCGGCTGGGCCGGGTCGCTGTCCCACGGCGGAGCCACCCGGTAGAGCGTGTCCCAGTATTCCCACGCTGCCGCCTCGGCCGTCGCCGTCTCGCTCTCACCTTCGGGCGCATCCTCGACGCGGTCCACGAAAGAACACCAGGGTTCTTTTGCGAAGGTGCTCATGCTACGCCACGGTCCAGCAGGCTCGCCGCCGAAGCGTCCATCGCTGCTCTGGAGATAGCCCTCGTAGGCGCTCTGCGCGAGGGCAGTTCGCCGGCGGTGGTTGACCGACATCGTGCAGGTGTCGCGGTACGCCTCTGCCCAGATGCGGTCCTCCTCCCGCACGTCCTCTCGCCATGCGCTCGCATACAGCGCGCGCAACTCCTGCTCGCGTGCCGTAAGCTCCTTCGGATCGTCCGGAATCGGCAACGCCCTGATGGCTCGCTCGCGCGCGGCGCTTGGACCGGGAAGCGCAGGTGCCCCGATCTCCCAGATAGCGGGTGGCGCCAGCATCGGGGGGATGGGCCTCGTCAGCGTCTTCGGTTTTCCGCGGCGCCCGATCCGAAAGCCCCTCCGGAAAGCGCGGAGCGCCTCGACCCGGTGCTCCTCAGCGGTCTCGTCGGATGTCAGCATCCGCCAGAGATAGCTCCTGTGGAGGCGCGATGTCGGATCGGCCGCGTCACGCTCGGTCGCGCCGGTGCGCTCTTTCGTTAAGCCCTCGATCATGGCAAAGCATGCGCTCTTGACGGCCTCCAGCAGCATCAGCCAGGGTGGCGTGGGCTCTCCGTCGAAGCGCCCATGGCGGCTCTGGAGATCCCCCGCATTCGCCTTGTGGCCGATACAAGGGCATCCGGAATCGTCAATCCACCGGCTGAATTTCTTGCGATACGACTCTGCCCATGCGCGATCTTCCTCGGCCAGGTCATCGTCCCATGCTTCAGCGCACAGCTGGCCGAGATTCTCGATGTGCCATTTCCAGAGAGCGGGATCTTTGGTCGTGAACAGGCCGTATCCGTAACCTGCCTCACGCACGTTGAGCATTCCAGGGGGGAGTTTCGCCAGCCACCTCATGGCCGATCTCCCGGCTGTCCGCCCGTCGGGTCCGTGGGCTGTCCGCCCGTCGGGTCCGTGGGCCTGGGCGGGCAACCCCAGCCCGGTCCAGCGCCGAGCGGGCAGAGGAGAGGGACGAGGCGAGGAAAGGCCCATCCAGGAGGAGGCGCGGGTAGCGCGATCAGGGTATTGATGATGTCGTCGATGTCGACCGCACCGGGGTCCGTCACCTCGGCCGGCGCCTTCTCCGGGTCATAGCGAAAATCCCACACGAAACGGCACTCGACGGTCGCTCCGCCCGGGATCGGCAGGCTGTTCAAGAGATTGGTTTTTCTTGCTTGACGCTCCACGGATGCCCACTCGTCCATGCACATCAGGTACGTCACCAAGAAAGGCCGTTTTATGAGACAATCGCGCATGTCGTCCACAATGAACGGCGGCTCCTGGTCGGCCCAGTTGGTCCAATGACTGCCAGCCTGGTAGCGGCACTGGATCTTACCCATTTGATCGCCCTCTGGCCTGCCCTTGAGCCAATCGATCGCCGCGGAGTTCATGCCCAAAGTCTTGAGCCTTGATCTCTCCTCGCGTGGCATCATCGCGATCTGGTCTCGCAGCTCGTCGCGGTCGCCGGGATCCACGATAGAGCAGCCGCAGGTGAACAGAACGAGCAAGACGCCGCGCAGATGGTTCATCGGTTTCCCCTCCCAGATTGACCGATCCACGCCCCCCGCGGATGGTGGGCAACCTTACCAGCGCCGCTCCGCGCAGGTCAAGGCCCGAAGGACCACACGGGGGACGGTGACCGGCGCCCATGCGCTGCCGCTGGTCGGGGCTCCGCACGCGATTCGGTGAACCGGCCGAACATCGGTTCACCGGGCCGGGGGAGCACCGTGATCCCGCCCCTCACCAGCAGCGCAGAGTTGGGGCGTTCTTTCGAGCGCGGCTTCGCGAACGCTCGCGCCGCTCAGCTTTCGTTGAGAAGGCACGAACTCGGCGGCGTCCGCCCCGGATCACCGGCGCCGTCTCCCGGTCTCGACTCGAATACGATCCCATGGGTGGTGCTGCACTTTGCCCCGAAGTACAGCACTCGCACTCAAAGTGCAGCACTCTGCGGAAGCGAAGTGCAGCACTCACGACCCCTCCGGGGGATCGAACAGCGACAACTGGACCGGCCCGGGCGGCGGCTCGGGAGGAGGCGGAGGAACGGCCTGGACCGGGGATGCCGGCGGAGGCGGAGGCTCGCTCCGGCGCTTCTTCAGGGCGGGCGTCGGCTCGGTCACGAGGCGCAGGAAGCCCCGGTTGTTCGGGAGCGCCCGTGCTGGCGCGGAGGGCTCGCGATGAGTGAGCGGCTTCGCCTCGGGGGCGGGCCCCTCTGCCTCGGTCAGGAGCGTGTCCAGCAGCTCGTCCAGCGTCCAGACGTGGTCGGTGATGCCGGCCTGCATCGCGGGCGTGACGCGCAGCGTGCGGATGACGCGGGTCAGGTTGTAGGCCACGTAGTTCAACGCCACGGCGGCGGCGTGGTGGTCGGCCTTCTTGCTGAAGGCGTAGCAGAGCCGCCGCATGCGCCCGTTGCTGTGGCGCGTGGAGCCGTTCAGGCGCTCCACGTAGGACGTCGACGCCTTGGCCGGGTCGGGCGCCCCGTAGACGGTCGTCTTCGTGATGAACGGGTCCCGCGGTGGCTCGTACCGGTGGTCATCGTCGCGCCGGCCACGGCTGCCGGAGCGGTAGTTCTTGACCGTCTGCATGTAGTCGATGGACTTACCGAAGGACTCGCCCACCGCGGAGATGTACGGGGCGAAGCCGTCCGACGTGAGCTGCGGCATCACCAGCATGCGGGCGCGCAGGTCAGCGATGAAGGCGTCCGTCGTCGCCTGCTCGCGCTTGCCGACACGCCAGGAGATGACCATGCGGCTCGTCGCGTCGATGGCCACGAAGGTGTACGCCTCGCCCACGTCGGGTGGGTCCTTCTCGGTCACGCGAGACTGCTTCTTCTGGACGAAGGACCAGATCTCGTCGACCTGGACCAGGCTGCACTGCACGTCTCGCACGAGGCGGTCATGCAGGCGCACCGCACCGCACCGGCGCCCAGCGCCAGCAGAAGGCGCGTGATGGTGCGGTGGTTGACCTCGGTCATGCGCTCGACCGCCCGGATGCTGTTGCCATCCAGCAGGGCAGCCAGAACGCGCACGCGCTTCTCCGCCGGGAGCACGTTCGCCACGGGACCCTTGCCTTTCCCCCGGCGTCGGCCCATGCTGCGCGTCGCGTAGTGCGCTGGACGGGCCACCGTCCGGTGTTCCGCAGCCCCGTCTTCGGGTACCAGCCGAGGGCGGGCGCTTTCGTCTAAGGTCCCCTGATTATAGCGGCTTTGCCGAGGAAAACCGCTCGGAACGGTGCGGAGGAGGGGGCGCTAGGACATCGGATGTCATAGCCGAGCGGGCGCGTTGCGCGGGGTGCACGGCGAGCTGGCGGGTACTGCAGTCCGGGCGTGACGAGGCGCGTAGCGCCCAGGGCAGGCGCCCGAGATCGCCTCGGGCTTGCGCCACGCCGGGCGGGTCGACTAAGTTGGCCACCTCTCTGAATACCCCGGTGACACCATGATGCTCCGCTCGATCGATTTCGTCCAGTCCGAAAACAAGCCGCTGGAGTGGCGCTTAGAGCGGCTCGCCCTGCAGCAGATCAACCTTGTAGTCGGCAAGAACGCTTGCGGCAAGAGCAGAACTCTGAGGGCGATAGGCAACCTTGCAAGGTTCGTGTCTGGAACAATGAAGCCAGGCGCGCGCCGCGAACAGGACGTATCTTATATCGCCAACTTCGCCGCCGACGCATCTGGAGCCCAGACCGCGTATACATTGAAGATAGTGGATTCTCGCATCACTGAGGAGATGCTCAGGATCAATGGCGCCGACAAAATCGTGAGAGGAGCGGGAGGGGCGGGCCACATATACTTTGACAAGCTGGCACAGTTCCTCGAATTCCAAACCCCCGAGGACGAGCTTGCATCTGTGAATCGGCGCGACTCGATTCAACACCCATATCTTGACGAGCTGCATGGATGGGGACAGGCGTCATTTTATTATCGATTCAACAGCCTGGATCTCGGGAAGCTTGATATTGTGTCGTTTCGCCCTGTCGAATCTCCTGACAAAGGAGCGCATCCTTCATCTTGGCCCGTTCATCTTGTTTACAAGATTGGCGCAGAGAATTACGCAAACGAATTCAAGTCTTCTGTCTTGGTCGATATGCGCAGGCTTGGTTACCCACTGACAGATATCGTGCTGCGGTCGTACGACGGCGTGCCCAAGGAGCTTCAGGACAAGGGCATGACTGACCCTGTTTGTCTCTGCATTGCAGAAGAAGGGCTCGCCGATCCGGTTGATCAGTTCAACATGTCGGACGGGATGTTTCGAGCGCTTTCAATTATTATGCGCGTTAACCATGCGGCCATAAGCGGTCAGCCAAGTTGCGTAATTATCGACGACATTGGTGAAGGGCTCGATTATGAGCGCTCTTGCATTCTGATCGAGCTGCTCATCGAAAAGGCGAAGAGTGCCGGAGTTCAGCTTGTCATGGCGACGAATGATCGCTTCGTTATGAACAGCGTGCCGCTCGAATACTGGACTGTGCTGAGCCGTGGACGCGCCGCGCACGGGAATGGGACACAAGTAAAAGTCTACAACTACGAGACTCACAAAAAGACGTTCGACGAGTTCGCATACACTGGGCTCAACAACTTCGACTTCTTGGCCACGCGATTCTTCGAGGAGGGGCTCGATGAGCGAGAGTAAGCTTGCGGTCTTCGTTGAAGGGCAGGCCGAGCAGATCTTCGTCAGGAAGCTTGTTGAGCAGATTGCCGGTGCCCAGAACGTCCGGATTGTCTCCTTTAAAGCGCTGGGAGGCCGTCAGGGCGGGGCACCACGTAGATTGGTCGCGATGACAGTAGAGCGGCCTGAGCCGCTCGCGCGCTATTATGTCCAGATCGTCGAGTGTTGTAATGACGACAGGGTTGCGTCGGACATTCGCGACAATTATGACAGTCTTGTTCGGCAGCAGTTTAAGGCCATTATCGGTGTGCGAGACGTTTACCCAAGGGCGCGCGCCGAGATCCAGAAGATTCGCCAGCTGGTTACCTATGGTCAGAAAACCAAGCCAATTCAAGTAAGCAATGTGCTTGCGGTGATGGAGGTAGAGGCTTGGTTCCTGGGTGAACATACCCACTTCGCGCACATCGGCACCGGGATTTCGCTGGCTGACATTGCAAGTTCTCTCGGATTTGACCCAAGCGCTGAAAACATGGAGCAAAGGGATCATCCGGCCAAGGATCTCAATGATGTGTATGCACTTGGTGGATGCCGTTACCAGAAAAGGGGGGCTCAGGTCCAAGCCACCGTTGACGCGCTCGATTACGAGCACCTATACCTCAGTCTTGCCGATCGAATGGCCAGCCTCGGAGAACTCGTCGACGCATTGAACCGATTTCTGGCTGCATAGATGCACTTCGCCGCCTTCGCTATGGCCGCTCAAGCTGCTGCTGCGCCCGGAGAAGTGCCGGGCGCCTATCCCTTGATGTCGTGCTGGCTGGTGCGCCGCGTGGGCTTGCGCCCGTTCATCTCCGCCACGTGCGGAGCTTCAGTTCTAGCGCCTCCGGGCGAAACGAACCGCTGTGGCATGGTGGCGCGCCTACTCCCTCCGCACGTAGATCCGCTCGATGGCGTTGAGGATCTGGAGGGCGCCGCAGGCTTCGGCGACAGCGTCGCGTTCGGCCTCGACCTACCCGCCGTCCTCGGCCATCTGAGCCATCACGGCGATCTCGCGCAGCACCTCGCCCGGCGTGCGCCCCTCGTTGTGGGCGATGGCCTCGATGACGGGTTCCAGCGGCTGCCCGCAGAGCCTCGGACCCGGCACCATGTGAGGCCGGATGGGGAACGGCGGGGCGCGTGGGTCAGGCCACTCGGGCGGGATCCAGGAGGACGCGACGTCCTGCGGCCAGTCGCGTGCGATGGACACAGTCGGCCGGTAGCCGTTCGCGCGGAGGTACGCCTCGATGTCGTCGGGCGAGACGCGGCGCGTGATGGGCTTCCTGGGGAACGTGACGCTCATCCGGTGCTTGGGGTCGCGGATGTTGATCTTCATCGCCGCCACCTCAGGAGCCGCAAGGCGAGCGCCTCACGCGCGATGCGTAGGCGCGACGCTGCCGTGAACGGGCTCATCCCGCGCTGCCGGGCGAACGCCGAGAGGCTCTCCGGAGCGTCGACAGCCAGGAGTATCTCCTGATGGCGCGGCTCCAGCCGTGCGATCGCCCGGAGCAGGTCGCGCGCCTCGACCTGGGCGTGGAGGTCCGGCCCGACGATCCCGCGAAGCCTGCCGAGCGGCTGCGGGTCCAGGATGAAGCGCCGCACGTAGGCGCTCCCGAAGTAGTGCGACGCCTGCCGCCAGGCGATGCCGTGGAGCCACTTCCGCAGCGCGTCCCGGGGCTTCAACTTCGGGTCCGGCCGGTAGAGCCCCCGCCTCACAGCGCGCCACGCGGCGACGAGCACGATCTGCTCCACGTCGGCACGGTCGCGCTTCGGGATGCCAGCCAGCGTGGCGAGGATGATGCCGCGCTCGGCGAGGATCGCCTGCATCGTCGGCTTCTTCCTGGGATGTCGTGCGGCAGGCGGGCGTCGGCCCCCCTTCCGCTGGCGGCTCACATGGGCCTCCCGCAGCGGTCGCACTTGCCGGCATCGACCGGCCCGGGCGACAGGATGCGCTCCAGGCCGAGACCAGCGAGCCGCGCGACGCGCAGCGCGAGCCCTGCGGACCCCGGCGTCCGCCCGTTCGCCACGAAGCGAACGGTGTTGCAGCAGACGCCGATCTCGCGGGCGATCTCCGCCCACGTGCGGCTGCGGTTCAGGTTCTAGAGCACCGCGCGCAGGGCGGCGCTCTCCTCTCGGGTCAGGACGACCGAGCCGTGTCGCCCCTTGGGCGCACCGCTCCCTTTGCCCAAATTCGGGCGTAAGTGTACGACGGACATGTCGGACCTCGTCGCTCGGGGTTCGGCCACGCAGCCCGGTCGGTTGCCGCCGACGCGGGCTGCACTTCTTCGGCCGAACTTAGCCCGTCAGGCGAGGTCCGGAGTCAAAGTGCAGCACTCAAAACCAAAGTGCAGCACTACCATCCCATGGGCTTTCCTCCTCGCGCACCTGCCGCTCTGAGACGGACGGGTCGCCTCGAGCGTCATCCGCCCTTCTCTCCTCCAGCCCCCGACTCCCTCCGTTCGGCCGCCTCGTGCGCGAGCGCGCCCGCATGGATGGCCCGCACCTCGTCGATCGTGCTGGCGTCCACCGCCGTCTTGTCGGGCCGGTACCGCTTCACGCGCGCGAAGCGGAGCGCGACGCCGCCGGGGTACTGCGGGCTCGCCTGCACGCCGTCAAAGGCGATCTCGACGACGAGCTCCGGCCGCACATGGACCGTGTACGCGTCGCGGGTGATCTCGAGCTCGAGCAGCCGCTGCGTCTGCCACGCGAGCACCTCGTCGGTCATGCCCTTGAACGTCTTGCCGAGCATGACGAACCCGCCGGAGCCGGGGTCGCGCGCGCCGAGGTGCAGGTTGCTGAGCAACCCCCGGCGCCTGCCGCTGCCCCACTCGACCGCGAGCACGACAAGATCGAGGGTGTGCGCCCGCTTCACCTTGAGCCACGAGCTGCCGCGACGCCCGGCCTCGTAGGGGGCGGCGAGCGACTTGGCCATCACCCCCTCGTGGCCGCGGGCGAGCGCGTCGGCGAAGAACGCCTCGCCCTCGGTCCCCGTCGGCAGCTCGATGCGCGGGACACGCAGCGACCTGTCGAGCACCTGCCGGAGCGCGGCGGCGCGCTCGCCGCCGGACCGGTCGAGCAGGTCCTCGCCGTCGAGGTGCAGCACGTCGAAGAAGATGGCGCGGAGCGGCAGCTCGGCCCGCAGCGCGGCCACGTCGAGCATGCGGCCGAAGCGGCGCATCGTGACCTGGAACGGGTGGGGCGCGCCGTCCGCGCGAAAGGCGATCGCCTCGCCGTCGAGCACGACCGAGCGGACAGGGAGCGCCCGCACCGCCTCGACGATCTCGGGGACCGCGTTCGTGACGGAGCCGAGGCTGCGGCTGAAGACGCGCACCTCGTCGCCGGCCTTGTGCACCTGCACGCGCGCGCCGTCGAGCTTCCACTCCAGCGCCGCCGCGCGCAGCTCGCCCAGCGCCGAGGCGACGTCGTCGGCGGCCTGCGCCAGCATCGGCTGCACCGGGCGGAAGAGCTGCAGCGAGAAGCGCTGGAGCCCGAGCGCCCCCTCGAGCAGCGCGGCCTTGGCGACCTCGGCCGCGTCGCCGGCCAGCATGACCGCGCGCCGCAGCGAGGCCGGCGGCAGCCCCGCGGCGCGCGCCACCGCCTCGATCATGACCGCCTCGAGCGCGCCCTGGCGGAGCTCGCCGACGAGGAGCCGCGCGAAGAAGTCGCGCTCGAGCTCGGTGGCCCGAGCAAGGAGCCCACCGAGCGCCGCGCGGCGCTGCCCCGCCGACCCAGGGCCCGAGATGCGCGCGATCTCGCTGAAGACCGCGTCGGCCTCCACCAGGGTGAGCGTGGGCTCGGTGGCGGACGGGCCGGCGCGGCGGGCCTCGGTGACCATCGCGGGCCCGAACCCGATCCGGCCCTGGCGCAGCCGCCCGGCGAGCCAGTCGACGCCGATCTGCACCTCCTCCGGCGAGAGGCGGCGCAGGAGGCCGGCAAGCGCACCGATCTTTTCGAGACGGCTGGAGGTCGCGGCAACACGATCAGACGTGGCAACGAGGTCGGAAACGAGCACGCAGATATCCTACCCTGGCCCTTCGAGAGCGCACGCTCGAGGGGCCGTGTGATGAGGCCGCCGCGGTGTGTCCTCTACAACCGAGCCGAGGAACTCCGCAGGATCAGACCGGACCCACAGGCGCCAAGAGCACTCCGCATGGGCTGAGAGAGAGCCTACCAAAGGGTGTAAGGCCGCGGGGCAGAAAAGCGCTTTTTCGTGCCGAATCGCGACGATTGTCCCTTGCGACCACTTACGGGTAGTCGCTGGAGATTATCACATGAATTCACCTGCGAACGCTGACCCGTGCTCTTCGGTACCCCGCGTGCCTCGCGTGTCTCGCGCAGCAGACTCGGGGCCTTCGTGCGGCGCTCGATCGATGCGCCGCAAGGGGCGACAGGGCGCCTCGCATTACTTCTTCAGCGGGTGGACCATTTCGGTTTCCGATGCGTGCCTGCGTTTCTCCGGTGCCCGCGCCGTGAGCCGGCGAAAGCGCCGCCCGCCCTTCCAAGATCCCGTGTGCCGCGCGTGGCGAGTCGCGGGGCGCGAAGCGGCCGACGCGCCTGCGCCGCCCCGGGGCGGAGGGGCGCGCGGAGCGATCCTCCTCGTCCCTCGACTACCGAGCACGCCACAACCCGAGGGCCCCGGCGCGCCCGCCCCCCCGACGGCACGATCGCTCCGTTTAGTTGACCTCCGCCGCTGGCCTTGATACCGGGTTGGCTGTCAGCGCGCCGTGGGCAGGTGAACACGGCGGGCGGGCGCCGTTTTCCTCAACAACAGCTCAGGAATAGCGCCCCCCGCTGCAAAGGCCGTCTGTTTTTGGCCTTGGGAGCAGCTGGCTTGGTTTTTGCGCAGCACCTCTCCGGCAGCTTGGCTGTAACGGGAGGCGCTGGCGTGGTGTTGGTGTCCTCACGGGAAGGCGACGGAGGTTCTTCGATGGTGGAGCGGCAAGTCCGGAAGCGGGTCGGCGTCGTGATGGGCGGCTCGTCGGGCGAGCGCGATGTGTCCTTGCGCTCGGGCGCGGCCGTCGCCGAGGTGCTCGAGGCGCGCGGGTACGATGTCGTCCGGATCACGCTCGGGGACCGGTTCGGCGCGGAGCTCTGCGCCACGCTGCAGCGCGCGCGGCTCGACGCGGCGTTCCTGGCCCTACATGGGCGGCTCGGTGAGGACGGGTGCGTGCAAGGCCTCCTGGAGCTCGCCCAGATCCCGTACACCGGGTCGAGCGTGCTCGGGAGCGCCCTTGCGATGGACAAGCTCAAGGCCAAGGAGATGTTCCGGCTGCACAACGTGCCGACGCCTCCCTACTACACTGTGGGTGCGCACCAGGACCTCGCGGAGCTCGACGCGATCCATGGCTCGTTCGGGTTCCCGGTCATCGTGAAGCCGCGCGGCGAGGGGTCGAGCCTCGGGGTGACAAAGGTCGGGTCGCTCGAGGAGCTCCAGGCGGCGCTCGCGCTGGCGTTCGAGTTCGACGACGCCGCCATCGTGGAGCGGTTCGTGGCGGGGACCGAGGTCAACGTGGGCATCCTGGACAGGAAGGTCCTTGGCGCGATCGAGATCGTCCCGAAGAAGGGGCTTTATGACTACGAGGCCAAGTACACGCCGGGGATGACCGAGTACCACATGCCGGCGCGCCTCCCGCCGACCCGCTATCGCGGGGTCCTGAACCTGGCGGAGCGGGCGGCCCAGGCGCTCGGGTGCACCGGCGCTGTGCGCGTGGATCTGCTCGTGACCGGCGGAGAGAACGAGTACGTGCTCGAGGTGAACACCCTGCCGGGCATGACCCAGACGAGCCTCCTGCCGAAGATCGCGGCGGCCGCAGGCTACGATTTCGGCGACCTGTGCGAGGCCATGCTGGCGAGCGCCCGGCTGCACCAGCCGGTGCGGCGCCGCGCGCCCGCCGCCTCGGAGCTCCGGCTCAACGAGCGCGGACAGGCCGAGAAGCGGCTGCGCCTCGTGAAGTCGGCCGTCTGAGGGCGGGCGCCCCGCCCGGGGGGCGGCCCGGCAGGCCTCTGCTTGGGCGATTCGCGACTGGCATGGTCGCGGATCCCTGCCGGCGACGCCCGGCGAGCCGTCGATCGCCGTCGGTGCTGCCCGCGCGCCGTGTCGCCGGACGGCGGCGCCGCGCGGCGATCAGCGCCGCAGCGAGCAGCCAGGGCGCGAGCGCGCCGGCCTGGACAGGGCCGGCGATGGGCGCCACGGCGCAGCCGTTGCCGTGAACACGCGGCCCGCCGCTCACCTCCGGGGCCGGCGGCGCGCCACCGGAGTCGCCGGCGCCACCGGAGCCGCCGTTGCCGCCCGCGCCGGTCGCCGCGGCGGCGCCGCCGCCCTGGCCATCGCCGCCCGCGCCGGCGTCGCCGCCCGCGCCGCCGGCGCCCGCGCCGCCGGTTGTCTCCGCGAGCAAGCAGCCCCCGGCGATGCACTCGCCGCCCGGACAGGGCGCGCCCTCGAGCTTGTAGCGCCGTTCGCAGGTGCCGGTCGACCGCTCGCAGACGGCGCGCCGGCAGGTGGAGGAGTCGGGCTGCGGACAGAGGAAGGGATCGCCGCCAACGCAAACGCCGTTCTGGCAGGTATCGGTCTGCGTGCAGGCGTTGCCGTCGTCGCAGGAGCTGCCGTCGGGCTTGCGCGGGCTGGAGCAATCGCAGGCGTCGCCGGTCCCGTCGCCGTTGACATCGGCCTGGTCGGGGTTCGCGATGAGAGGGCAGTTGTCCACCGTGTCGATGACGCCGTCGGCGTCGTCGTCGTCATCGCAGGCGTCGCCGAGGAGGTCGCCCGCCGACAGGCCACCATCGGTGTTGGCCTGGAGCGTGTTCGGGACCGCAGGGCAGTTGTCCTCGCTGTCGGCGATGCCGTCCTCGTCGGTGTCGAGCTCGCAGGCTCCGGCCCTGCACTGCCCGCTGAGGCACTCCTTCGGGAGCGAGCACGCGGCGCCGACGGGCTTCTTCGGCAGGCAGTCGCCGCCGGTCGCCGCGCAGTAGGCCGAGTCGGCGCACTGGGTGTCGAAGGTGCAGCCCGTGAGGCAGGCGCCCGCGACGCAGCGGTACTCGGCGCAAGAACGCGTGTCGCCCTCGGCGCAGACCCCGCGCCCGTCGCAGAGGGAGGCCTCGACGAGCCCGGAGGTGCCCTTGCACGAGGCCGCGCCGCAGGGGACGCCCTGCGCCTGCAGCTGGCAGCCGCCGCGGCCGTCGCAGACGCCGGTGGTGCCGCAGGAGGAGGCAGGCTCCGCGGCGCAGTCGTCGTCCGGATCGGCGCCGGCCTGGATGGGCCCGCATGCGCCGTCGGGGCCGGCGCCCTTCTTCGCGGTGGAGCAGGCCATGCACGCGCCCGCGCAAGGGGCGTCGCAGCAGACGCCGTCGACGCAGGAGGCGCCGGCGCAGTCCGCGTCGGTGTCGCAAGGATCGCCGGGGAGGGCAGGGGTGAAGAGCTCGCCGTCGGCGAGGATGCCGCCGGGCCCGTCGCCGCCAGTGACCAGGACCTTGCCATCGCTCAGCAGCGTCGCCGCATGGTTGGATCGCTGGAAGTACATCGTCTCTGCCGGAGACCAGCTGTCGGTGGCCTGGTCGTACACCTCCGCGGTCGCGCTCCCCTTATAGCCATAAGCGCCGGCGATGCCCGCCACGATGAGAACCCGCCCGTCCAGGAGCGACGTGGCTGTGTGGCGCTGGCGCGCGGCGCTCATGGGAGCCCGTGCCGTCCAGCGATCGGTCGCCGGATCATACGCCTCCGCGGCCGCGAGGTTGGCGTAGTCGGCCCCATAACCGCCTACGACGAGGACCTGGCCGTCATCGAGCAGCGTGGCCGTGTGGCTCTGGCGCGCGGCGCTCATCGGCTCTGTCGCCGACCAGGTGCCCGTGTCGGGGTCGAAGATCTCCGCGCTCGAGAGGTTGGTATAGTCGGCCCCATAACCGCCCGCGGCGAGGACCCGCCCGTCCCTCAGCGACGTCGCCGTGTGACCCTGGCGCGCGGTGCTCATTGGCTCTGTCGCCGACCAGGTGCCCGTGTCGGGGTCGAAGATCTCCGCGCTCGAGAGGTTGGTATAGTCGGCCCCATAACCGCCCGCGACGAGGACCCGCCCGTCGCTCAGCAACGTCGCCGTGTGGAGCTGGCGCGCCGTGATCATCGGCTCTACCGCTCTCCAGCCGCGCGTGTCGGGGTCGAAGATCTCCGCGCTGGAGAGGCTGACATGGTCGATCCCTTGGCCGCCCGCGACGAGGATCCGCCCATCGTTCAGCCGCGTCGCCGTGTGCGCGCTGCGCGAGTCGCTCATCGCCTCCGCCGCGGTCCAAGTTCCCTGCGCCGGGTCGAAGATCTCCGCGCCCGAGAGGCTGACATAAGCGGTTCCGTAGCCGCCCGCGACGAGGACCCGCCCGTCGCTCAGCAACGTCGCCGTGTGGTCGTAGCGCGCGTCGAGCATCGGTGCTGCTTCCGACCACGGGCTCGCGCCCGCCAGGTCGTAGATCTCTGTGCTCGCCTCGAAGTCCTGGTTGCCGCCCGTCACGAGCACATCGCCGCCCGGGAGCAGCGTCGCGGTGTGAGCGCTGCGGCCCGCGACCATCGCCGGCACGTTCGACCACGAGCCTGCCGCCGGGTCGTAGATCTCCGCGCTCGCCAGGGGCCCGGACTCGGACGACGCGGACCCGCCCGTGACGAGGACCGATCCGCCGTCCAGCAGCGTCGCGGTGTGGCGAGCGCGCCCGACGCTCATCGGCGCCGTGAGCGCCCAGCTGTCGCTCGCCGGGTCGTAGATCTCCGCGCTCGCGAGCTCTCCCTCTTCCTCTTCCTCCTCGCCCTCGTCGTTCCGGTCGTTCGTCGAGAGGCCCGTGACGAGGACGCGTCCGTCGTTCAGACGCGTCGCCGCGTGCTCCTGGCGCGCGATGCGCATCGGCGCCGCGGCGGTCCAGATGTTCTCGACCGGGTCGTAGATCTCCGCGCTGTCCAGCGCGCCCCGCCACTCGAGTCCGCCTGTGACGAGGACCCGCCCGTCGCCGAGCGGCGTCGCCGTGTGCTGGTAACGACGAACGCTCATCGGCGCCGCGGCGGTCCAGATGTTCTCGGCCGGGTCATAGATCTCCGCGCTGTCCAGCGCGAGCTCACCGTCGAGGCCGCCCGTGACGAGGACCCGCCCGTCGCCGAGCGGCGTCGCCGTGTGCCCTTCGCGCGGGGCGCTCATCGGTCGCGTCGGCGTCCAGCGGTCCTCCGCCGGGTCGTACAGCTCTGCGCTCATCAACAAGCCATCGCTGTCCCGGCCACCCACGACCAGGACCTGCCCGCTGGCCAGCAGCAGGGCGGCGTGCCGGCCGCGCGCCTCGCTCATCGGCCGCGTCGGCGCCCAGCTGTCGTCCGCCGGATCGTACAGCTCCGCGCTCGCGAGATAGCCTTCGTCGCCATGGCCGCCCACGACCAGGACCCGCCCGTCGTCACCGCCGAGCCGCGTGGCCGTATGCTCGGCGTCCCGCCTCGTGGCCACCGCGCCGACGGGGCGCCACAGCGGATCCACGAGCAGGAGCTCCCCCGACGCCTCGACCAGCAGCGCGATCTCCGCCCCGCGCGCCTCGAGGCGCGCCGCGATCGGTCGTCCGCCTTCCGCGAACGCTCGCGGCGCGGTGACGCGCAGCCGCGGCATCCCCGCCGCGTCCACCACCTCGACGGCCTCGCCGCGCTGCCGCAGCGCCGCGCCGTCCACCTCCCAGACCGCCGCCGGCTCGCCCGCCGGTACGGCGCCCGGCTCCACGGTGAGCCATTCCTCGATGCCTCCGTCGGCCGCCCGCCAGAACGACGCGCCGCCCGCGCGGCCGTAGATCACCGCGCCGTCGACCACCGCCCCCGGGCCGGAGGCGCCGGTCTCCCGCACCCGCACCTCGAAGCCGCCCGGGCCCGAGAGCCGCATCCAGCCGCCGCCGTCGCGCGGCAGCGCGGCCTGGAGACGCGGCCCGCGCCCCGCCAGGCCAGGCGCGCCCAGCGCGAAGCCGTCGCCGGTCGCCGCCGGCGCGCCGGGAGCACCGCTGCCCAGCACCTCGGCGGCCTGCGCCGGGAACCGGCGCTGCACGAGCGCCGCCGCCGCCGCCGCCGCGCCGTCGTGCCCCGCCGCGCACCCGAGCGCGCCCATCCACCCCACCACGGCCAGCACCAGGACGGCCATGGCCAGCACACGAAGCCCCGACCCTGCTCGCATACAGGCGAATGTCTCACGCGGGCCCGCCAGCCACAACAGCGTCGCGAGCGCAGCTCACACCCGAGCGGCGCCGCGCGCGCGGCTCACACCCGAGCGGCGCTGTGAGCGCGGCTCACACGAGCGATGTGCAGATGCCGATCCGGGGATGATAGACGCCGATCCGGCGCTTTCCCCCGCTCGTCTCGGGCGTCACGAGCACCACCATGCTCTTGACGAGCGGGGCGTCGGCGCGAATCCGCACGTGCTGGCCGGCGACGACGACGTGCCATATCTGCACCGTCCCGAACCTCGTCACGACGACACCCTCGTAGATCTGCGCGGCCGACGGCGCGCCGCGCAGCGCCAGGCGGCAGGCGGTGTAGCTGCCCAGCACCTTGTACAGGAGCACGAACGGCATGACCGCGAACGAGAAGGCGAGCAGCATCGCAACGAAATCGATGCTCTGAAAAAACGTGCCGACCCCGAGGAGCCCCGCCCAGACGACCAGCGCGTACCCGACGCCGGCCAGCTGATGCCGGGCGTGCCGCAGGGCCGCCCAGGGACGCGGGGGCGGCTCGCGCAGCTCCCCGGGCAACTCGATCGCGTTGAGTGACTCCATCGTTCGACTTCGACATACTCGCGACGGCGGCGGAGCTCAATCGGACAGCGCGGCCGAGGCCGCATTCCTGCTGTCCTCCGCCGCCCGCCGCCGCTGCCGCGAGGCAGCCCGCCGCTCGCGGGCGCCGCTCGCCGCAAGCCGAATCTCGCCGAATTCCTCTGGAAATCGCGCCCGGTTCGAGCAGGATTGCCGGACCATGAGCACCCTGCGAAGCCGCAAGATCGTCCTCGCCGCCCGGCCGGTCGGCGAGCCCAGGACGTCTGATTTCAAGCTGATCGAGGAGGAGCTCGCCGAGCCCGGCGAGGGCCGCGCGCTGCTGCGCACGCTCTACCTGTCGCTGGATCCGTACATGCGCGGCCGCATGAGCGCCGGCCCGTCGTACGCGCCGCCGGTCGAGGTCGGCGATGTGATGGTCGGGGGCACCGTGAGCGAGGTGCTGCGGTCGAGCGTCGCCGGTCTGTCGCCGGGCGACCTTGTCGAGGGGCGGACCGGCTGGCAGACGTACGGGATCACCGATGGAAGCGATCTGCGCAAGGTGGATCCCGCGCTCGGCCCTGTCTCGACGGCGCTCGGGGTGCTGGGCATGCCGGGCATGACGGCCTACACCGGGCTGCTCAACCTGGGTCAGCCGAAGCCGGGCGAGACCGTGGTGGTCGCGGCGGCCTCGGGGGCGGTGGGCTCGGTGGTGGGGCAGCTCGCGAAGATCAAGGGCTGCCGCGCTGTCGGCGTCGCGGGCGGGCAGCGCAAGTGCGACTACGTGGTGCGCGAGCTCGGCTTCGACGCCTGCCTCGACCGCCGCAGCCCCGAGCTGGCGGCGCGCCTGAAGGAGGCCTGTCCGGACGGGATCGACGTGTATTTCGAGAACGTGGGCGGCGCCGTGTTCGATGCGGTGCTGCCGCTCCTGAACCCCTTCGCTCGCGTGCCGGTGTGCGGCCTCATCGCCCACTACAACGACACCGCGCCGCCGCCCGGGCCGGACCGCCTGCCGGGCCTGATGAGACAGGTGCTGTCGAAGCGCCTGGCGCTGCGCGGCTTCATCGTCAGCGACTTCGCCGAGCAGCACCCCGAGTTCCTCCGGGAGGTGAGCCGCTGGATCGGCGAGGGCCGCATCAAGTACCGCGAGGACGTCGTCGAGGGGCTGGAGAAGGCGCCCGAGGCGTTCATCGGGCTGCTCAAGGGCGAGAACTTCGGCAAGCTGCTCGTGCGCGTCGCGTCGTGAGCGGCGCCGGGCCGAGGGATCACGGCGCGAGGATCACCGCCCCGCCCGGCGGGATGCTCATCGAGAGCATGCCGGCCGCGGAGACCACCTCGGCCTCGCCGCCGAGCGCGTCGGTGAGCTCGGTGCCAGCCGGCAGGCCCAGCGCGTGCGCGACCTCGACCGAGATGCTCTGCGCCGTCGCAGCGCGCGTGAGCGCCACGACCGCGGACCTCCCCTCGGCGAGCCGGCGGCCGAAGACCAGCGTGTCCTCCGTGGCGGTGAGGTTCACGTAGGCGCCGCGGCGGAGCGCGGGGATGTCCCGGCGCGCGGCGCCGAGCTGGCGCACGAAATCGAGCGTCTCCAGCTCGTCGGGCGCGAGGTCGTCCTCCGGACGCCACAGGCTGCGGTTGTTCGGGTCGACGCCGCCCCACTCGCCGTACTCGTCGCCATAATAGAGCAGCGGCGCGCCGGGGAGGCCCAGGAGCCACGCCATCGCCAGGCGCACGCGGGCATACGCCTCGGGCGAGTCCGGGCCCTCCGCGGTGTCCGACCACTGGCGGTTCGGGACATCCCGATCGTGCGCCGCGTCCTGACCCCGGTAGTCGGCGAGCGTCGCGAACCGGGCCGTGTCGTGGCTGCCGAGGTACGGCGTCATGATCGCGCCCTCCGGCCACCGCTTCTGCCCGTCCTCGACCCAGTACGCGGCGTGCAGCATGCCCGCATCGCCCCAGGCGAACGTGCGGTAAGAGACGCCGTGGTAGAGGACGAAATCGAACTGGCCATCCAGCCCCTGAGGACCGATGTACTTCGCGATCGTCCCGTAATTCTCGTCGTTGCACGACGCGCCCTGCCCGCAGTCGCTCCAGCCCATCGCCGTCTCGCCCATCAGGAAGTAACGGGTGCCGGCCGGCTCGAACGTCTCGCGGACCTCCGCGGCGAGGTTGCGCGTCGCGATCTCCTCCACGTGCTTCACGGCGTCCACCCGGAGCCCGTCGAGATCGAACGCATCGAGCCAGTGGACCGCATCCTCCACGAACGCGGCGTTGGCCTCCGGCACCGTGTGGTTCACGTCGGGGAGATACCCCGCAAACATGCAGTCGAGCGCGTGCGACGTCCAGTCGCAGCCGTCCGTGCCGCAGACGCACCCCGTCCGGAACCAGTCCGGATGCGACGCGACGTACTCGTGATCTTCATGGACGTGGTTCACAACGAAGTCCTGGAGCACGCGGATCCCGTGGCGGTGCGCCTCGGCCACCATCGCGCGCAGCGCCTCGGCGCCGCCGAGCCGCGGATCCACCTCGCGCGCCTTGATGGGCCAGTACCCGTGATACCCGGTCACCTGGTGGACTCCATCGCTCGCCGGGTACGCGCCGGCGGGGTTCTCCTGGAACGGCGTGAGCCAGATGGCCCGCACCCCCAGCGCGTCGAGGGTGCCTTCTTCGATCGCCTGCCTCAGCCCCTCGAGATCCCCGCCGGCCCAGTCGCCCCGCGGATCGGCGCCCGGCGTGGCGGGCGCGTTCAGGTCCGGATCGCCGTCGCGGTAACGATCGGTGACGACCATGTAGATGAGCGCGTCCTCCCAGGAAAACGGCTCGGCCTCGACCCAGAAGACGAGCCGGAGCGGCTCGCCGACACGGCCGCTCCGGGTCGCCCCGCGCAGGGTGATCCGGTGCTTGCCGTCGGCGAGGCCCCGCACGTCGATGCGCACGTCGCCGCGCTCGTCCACCGAGAGCTCCTGCTCGGTGAGCAGGCGCGCCTCGCCGTCCTGGTCCTGCAGCATCGCCTCGAACGCGGCTGTGTCCGGGCCCGCGCCCTCGATGCCGTCCCGGTACGCGAGCCGCGCCTCGAAGGCGCCCTCTCCGGCGGCGGCCCGGGTCACCTGGCTCGAGGCGACCGAGAACGCCGGAAGGCGGCAGTCGGGGACCTTGACGGCCGAGTTCTCGATTCCGTCGACGTACTTGCGGCGCCCCTCCGCCGGGTCGAGCACCCATGAGACGTCGCTGCCGGACCGATAGGCGATCTTGTAGGCGTGGAGCCCCGGCGGCAGGTCGACCGTGGCCACGGGCTGGCCCTGTGCGCCGCCCTCGAGGAGCTGCGGGGCGGAGCCGAGATCGAAGCCGTTCCACTCGCCAGGGAGGCGGACGTCCGTGGCCCCCGGGGGCGCGGTGAACGTGAACGACGTCGGACAGAGCAGGTCGCCCTGCCAATCGCCGCCACCGCTGCCGCCGCCGCCGCCGGCTGCCCCGGCGCCGCTGGCTGCCCCGGCGCCGCCGCCGGCTGCCCCGGCGCCGACTGCCCCGGCGCCGCTGGCCGCCCCGGCGCCGCCGGTGCCCTTTCCGTGACCGGTGTCGAGTTCGTGATCGTTCCCACACGCGAGCGGGACGGTGAGGAGCGTGGCCGCGGAGACAGCGGCCAACACGAGGGCAATGCGGCGGCGCAACATGGCCTCGAGGAATATCCGATCGCAGGAGACGTGTCTGCGCAGGCGTCGCGGAAAGTCGACCCGAGCGGCGCGGAGAAGAGCGACGCTCCGCCCATACTGTCGCGTCGCCCACAGGCGCGGCGCTGGTTCTATCTCCGCTTCAATCCTTGGGCGGATGCCAGCCGACGATGATCCAACCCCGTCGGGCTTCCACGAGCTCAGCGCGGTTCAGACGAACCGCGGCGATCGTAACTCTGCCAGTGAGCGTCTTGCCCATGACAATGTCCCCCCTCTGTGCTCCAGCCGAAATGGTCTTGCCAGACCTGCCGCCGTGGGTCGAAGATGCGCGAGATCTCTCCGGTGTGCGGGTCGGAGGCGGCGATCCTGTTGCCTTTATGATCGTTGCACATCGAGCATGCGAGCCAGAGGTTTTCTCTGGCAGTAGGTCCGCCCAGCGACACCGGGATGATGTGGTCCAGCTCCATCGGCGTGCCGGTGATGCTCGACGAGGTAAGGCAGTACCCACAACGATGACGCGCGTCCGCGGTGATCTGCTCCCGCAGCGCCTTGGGAACGTAGCTACGGCTCATGTTCCTGGCGCAGCCCCGAGACGTCATGTCCTCGCTGCTTGAGCAGCGCAGCAGCTCGGGAGCGAACAAGCATGATCCGCGTGGTTTCGCTCATGAGCGTCGCGAGCGCCTCCGTCTCTGATGCGGACAGCCCCTCCCCCTGACGCTTGATATGGAGCTCCTCCAGGTCGGCAGCCTTCTCGGGGGCGAGGCACGTCCTGGCGGCTCGCCATAGGTCTTCGTCGTCTAGGAGATGCAGCGCGGCGATCGCCTCCGCCATGTCGGCCGGCAGCTCGCCGGGCTCTTCGGGAAGCGAACTGCTGACCGCCTCGACGATCTCGGCCTCGACCGTGCGGTGGGTCCTGATCGCGCGTCGAGCCAGCCGCTCGTACAGCGGCTCCGGGAGGTTCACGGTTACAGCTTGAACAGCCATGCCTACATGTTACTCCGCGCTGTCCGGCGATCAAGCGCCGCGAGACCCGGGAAGAGAACGCCAAGGAGGACGCTGCTCACGACCCGTCCCAGATGGCCCCGGCGAGTCCGTCCGCCTGCATCCGTTCGGGCCGGAGCCCGTTTCCGTACGAATCACAGTACCCGTAGCTAGCGCATCAGCCGCATCGCCAAGCGGCGCCGGCTGCATGCGCTTGTAGGGCCGCTCCGTGGCCATTGTGCGCGTCAGATTGTCATCCAGGAGGTGGTTGCTTCAGGGGACGGGATATACAAGCGCACATCCACGCCATCGTTGCGTGCGAAGAGCTGCTCGGAATCCTTCGACGGGAAGGGGCGGAGCAGCTCGATGAGGAAGCTGGTTTCGACGAAGACGTGTTTCATCGCGTTTCGTTGCGCTGGGGTCAGGCGACTTCGCGGATGTTGGATCCCGAGATGGCGGGAACGATATCCGTGATGAAAGGCGCCGCGACATCGCCGTTCCTGCCCGCGGCCGCCGCGGGTTCGGTGGCCGATCTCCTCGCTTGTGCTCCCAGCGAAGGCATGGATCGGCATGACCGCACAGATACCGGCCCAGCAAGCGATTGCCGGGTTTGGCGTTTACGGACTACATGTCCTGGACGACCGCGGCCATCTGCTTCAGCGCGCGGGTATCGCGCAGCGGCGCGTTGCCGAACATGCGCGAGTACTCGCGGCTGAACTGCGAGGCGCTCGTGTAGCCGACGCGGAACGCCGAGGCCTCGGAGCCCAGGCCTTCTTCGACCATCAGGCGGCGCGCCTCGAGCAGGCGCAGGCGTTTCTGGTACTGCAGCGGACTCATCGCGGTGGCCTCCTTGAACCGCTTGAAGAACGCCGCCCGGCTCATCCCTGCGGTGCGCGCGAGCGCGGCGATGTCGGCGTCCTTGTCGAGCGACGCCTGCAGGCGATGGATCGCCTCGGAGATGCGGTGCGCCTGGCTGCCCGCGCGCACGAGCTGGCGGATCGCCGGGCCGTCGGGGCCTTTCAGCAGGTGAAAGATCAGCTCCTTCATCACGAGCGGCGCGAGCACGGTCGCGTCGTCGGGCGTCACGAACAGCGCGCCCAGCCGGAGCGCGGCGTCGAGCATGCGGTCGCTCGCCTTGCCGATGAAGATCGCGCGCCCCGGGGGCTCGAGGTCCTCCGGCCGCGCGCGGTCGAGCTGCGCCGCAACCTCGCGCAGCGCGACCGCATCGAAGTCCATCTTCAGGGCCAGGAACGGGTGCGCCGATGACACGCCCGCGACCCGGCTCGTCACCGGCAGGTCGATCGGGCTAACGATGTAGTGCGGCTCGCGCTCGCGATAGACCTGCCCCTCGAGCAGGATCTCCTTCGTGCCCTGCACGATGATACAGAACGACGCACGCCAGTGCCGCTTGGCGCGCTGATCCTGGCGCGAGACTTTGATGCAAGAAATTCCGGGCACCGGCGAGGCGTGCACGCCGTCGCTGGGGCACCACCGCTCGATGAGGATCTTCAACTGGTCCCGCCCGGCGAACACGGTGGCAGCCTAGCCCCATGTAGACGATCGGGCAAGAACTGGAGACGACCGTGTATTTCGCGCGCGCCGCGGCGGTGCCATCGTGTTCGTGAAAGAAGGAGAGGTGTCCCATGCGTGTCTTCCTCACTGGAGCCAGCGGCTTCGTCGGCTCCGCCATCGTCCCGGAGCTCTTCCGTGCCGGCCACCGAGTGCTCGGTCTCGCGCGGTCGGACGCGTCCGCCGCCAAGCTCGCCGCCGCCGGCGTCGACGTGCACCGCGGCGAGCTCATGGATCTCGATGGCCTGCGCCGCGGCGCCGCCGCCTGCGACGGGGTGATCCACTGCGCGTTCTCCCACGACGACTTCACCGACCGCGCCGGCAACTGCGAGAAGGACCGCAACGCGATCGAGGCGCTCGGCAGCGCGCTGGTCGGTTCCGAACGCCCGCTCGTCATCACCTCCGGCATCGCGCGCTTCACGCCGGGCCGCGCCGTCACCGAGGACGAGATGCTGGACGTGTCGACCGGTGGCGCGCGGGCCGCCTCCGAGCAGCTCGCCTTCTCGTTCGCGAGCCGCGGCGTGCGCGTGTCCTCGCTGCGGCTGCCGCCGTCGGTCCACGGTGAGGACGACCACGGGTTCGTCCCGATGCTGATCGAGATCGCGCGCAAGAGCGGGCGTTCCGGGTACATCGGTGATGGCGAAAGCCGGTGGCCCGCGGTGCACCGGCTCGACGCCGCGAGGCTGTTCGCGCTCGCCCTCGAGAAGGCGCCGGCCGGCGCGCGACTCCACGCGGTGGGCGACGAGGGGATTCCGACCCGCGAGATCGCCGGCGTGATCGGCCGCAAGCTCGGCCTGCCGGTCGAGTCGGTCCCCAAGGAGCACTTTGGCTGGCTCGGCGCGTTCTTCGCGCTCGACACCCCCGCGTCGAGCGCGCTCACGCAGGCGCGGTTCGGCTGGAAGCCTGAGCAGCCCGGCCTGCTCGCCGATCTCGAGCACGGCACGTACTTCGCGCGCACGTAGCTCTATAGGGCTTGTCGTTCTTCTCGAGGACGAACCTCGACGGAGGCGCCTGGATTCATCGCGTTGTTGAGCGAGACCGCGCAAGCGCAGTAGCTCCAGACTGCGGCACACACCGATAGAAGTGTTGGTCGCTGCGTGCGCCCACGATGTCTATCGTGGGCTGACTGACCTGTCACACAGCCCGTGTTGGTGCCTTCTTCATCCACATCATGCAGCGCGACTGGAAGGTATTCGCCTCGCAGCGTCTTCGCGATGGTGGCGCCGCAGCTATGGTCGCTGCGCAGGTCGAATCTCGAAAATCTGACGCGCGCGGAAGAAGCACACGTCGAATTCCAGGAAGAAGTTGATCTGGCCCAGAATGACAGGCACGGTGTCTACTCTTGCCCAGGCGAACGCCAAGCGCACCGGTGCGAAGCCCGCTACGACCGCCGACACGAGGACGGCGCGCGCCTCGGCGATCGCCAGGTTCCCGCTGAGCTGCACCACGGTGCTCTGCTGATCCCAGTCGAACCCAAGGCTGACACCGATCGCGTAGGGCAGGACATTGACCGCAGCCCCCGTGTCGAGCAGGCCCAACGCTGGCACGCTGCGCCCTCCCACCAGCGTTAGCGGGAGCATCGGCGCAAGGCTTCCGGCGGCATGCTCAGAGGAGCGCGCCAGGAAGGAGAACTGCTGACCCGTAGCGGGCACGTCGCGGTTCCTATTCGGTGCGCAAGGTCTGGAGGAGCGTCTCGGCCGCCTCAAACGCTTGGTCGGGCGACCACACGGGGTAGGACTGGCCCGCCCTGAGCGCGGGTAGCTCCTCCGCCTCCGCCAGCTCCTGTGCGAGGAACTGGATCAGCTTGAGCTTATCAGCACGCGGCAAAGACTGGATATCCGGGAGCAGTTCTACGAGGGACATGACGCGTTACCTCGGCTAGTGATCTTACCATGGGTCGCTCATCGCCGCAAGCGTTGCCGCCTCGGCGAGCAGCCCGTCGGGCCCGGCTCATGTCCACGATCCATCGGCTCGATCGACACCTCTACGCCGCCCACGATGCTCGAATGCCCAGTCGGTTCGGTGCTACGCGCCGACGACGTGCACTGTTCGGAAGCCATGCTCCGCCGCGCGAATCAACGTATACACGTTCAAGCGAGTGCGCTGACCATGACGTAGTAACCGTCCGGATCGCGGAGAGCGAACTCTCGGGTCCCGGTGGCCGGATTCGTCTGGGGCTCCTCCGCGAGTTGACTGACAAGTGCTCTGGCGCGTGACAGCGCCTCGTCGAAATCATCCACCCGGAAGAACAGCAATAGCCCATTGCCAGGCTCCGCTCGATCGGGACTGATCAGGGTTGGGTGCTCATGGCCTCCCCACTTGTGAAGACAGAGCAGGACCGTCCCGTCCGTGTCGAGGACTTGCCCGAAATAATCATGAGCAGGTGCCGATTCTGGCTGACCGAAGAGCGACTGATACCAGTTGAAGCTGCGACCCACATCAGCGACCCCAATGATTGTCCACGTGCGTTTCATCGACTTCTCCTGCGGCCCAACGATCTGGCGGTGTGCCACGCCGCGAAGCGGCGTCGGCACCAGCGCCTTGTTGGGCTGCTCCTCAGCCAATCAAGACAGCACGAGGAAGGCTGCCGTCGGGTCCGCTTCGAAGGCGAGCACGTCGTCGTACCGCGCTCGGAGCAAGGCTGCAACTGCGGCTGTCGTGCAGTTCCCTAAGCGCACCCATATTATCTTGGGCGGATGGCCGTAGAGGAATGCCCGCTGCTGGAAGTCTGAGTCCTTCGAAACAATTGCAAGTCCGTTCTGGGCGGCAAAGCTCCAGACGACTTGATCATCGGCAGCGCCGAGCCCGACATCCCGGACATGAACGGATGCAGGATAGTGCTCCGCCAGCAAGGCGACGAGCCGATGCGACAGGTTCTGATCGAACAGCAGCTTCACGTCGGCGGCACCGCCCAAAGCCTACGCTCTCGGTCGGCCGCGAACGCCAGGCAGGCACGCACGTCTTCCGCAGTCAGATCTGGAAAGTCGGCAAGGATCTCCTCTACCGACATGCCAGAAGCGAGATACTCCAGAACGTCAGTCACTGTAATCCGCAACCCGCGGATGCACGGCTTACCGCCGCGCTTGCCTGGCTCGATCGTGATTAACTGCTGGTAGTTCATGCCAGCAGGATAAACGGGCGCGCTCCCGGCGTCAACATGGCCAGCTGCGCAGGCGCTCAGCTGGGGGTCGGGAATCGTGCGAGGCGCAGATGCTCGGCGGGGGCGGCCGCAGTCGGTTCAGCGTCGTGATGGCGGCCGCCAACAGTCCGTCCACCGTTTCCGCTGCAAGCGGCCGCCGCTCCCTGGCGGGCGCGGTGCAGGAATTGTCCGACAGGCCGTTGTGCCCGCCCAACGGCTTGGGTTTCAGCCTCAGGGCGTGCTGGCGATTGAAGCTACCCTGGGTGCCCCGTCGTGCTGTAAGCCCTTGTTGGGCAGCCTTGGTCATGGACGACCCTTACTTCGCTCAGGTCGGGGAAGCTGGACAGCGGAGATCTCAGCCGACGCGTTCGCCGTCTCGCGCGCGACAACGCGCACTTCGCCCTTCTCGAACTGTGCTTCAGCAATGCTGGTGACCGCGTCGTTCCAAAGAACGGAGCGGGTATCCAAGGCGGCGGTATCCGTCTGCGTCGCCATCGAGAAGATCACTCTCCGCACACCCCCGGTCTCACCGGTTGGACCGACAACACAGCAGGGAAGCGGCGGCGTGAAGACGGCGTGGAAGTCGCCGGCGCCATTCTTCGCATGATCGAGCACCGCGGTGCGCAAGTGGGGGGTAACCTGGTCAAGGATCTCCCCTACTGTCGCGGCGCGGGTTCCAACCTCGTCCATCAAGATCGTCTCTCGGCCCGCCTGCCACCGCGCGCCGGCGCCGTCAGCGAGCGTTACATCGATCACAGTGTCAAACTGGACGTGCACGAGCTTGATGAAACCGCCCACGAGGTTGCGCGCGAAACTGGACCACGGGACGGCGGTGCTCTCGACGGGATCAACCGCTACCGCTTTCAATGATTCGGCCTTGCGTCTCGCCGCATCGGTAAAGCCGTTCGCCGACCAGAGGATCAGTTTGTTCGTTGGAAGGTCGGCATGTTTCTGGGCCATGCTTTCCACCCATGTGACGTCGGCGGGGCGACTTCGGTCCCGCACCTCGATCCCTAACATGAGCGAGTACCCACCGACGGATGACTCGGCAACGACGTCCACCTCGCGATCTTCGCCAGTGCGTGCGTCACGCAAAAGGCGGGACTCCGTAACGGTCCAATCAGGACCGAGATCCTTGTGAACCTCGAGCACCAAGCGTTGCAGGATGTTCGAACGTGCTGGCATCGCTACCGTTTCCTTGGGCTATTCCGGGGGCTGCCCAACGGCTACCCGGTCCCCCGCGGGGCGTCCTGCCGCGCGGCGCGCGGCGGGGCAAACCGTCGGGTGCAGCGGGTTGTTGAACGAAACCGCGCAAGCGCGGTAGCTCCAGACTGCGGCACACGCCGATAGGAGCGTTGGTCGCTGCGCGCGCTCACCATGTATCTCATGAGATCGCTTGCCTGTTGCCAGCCCATGTCGGCGCCTGGCACTCTTGTCCTCGCACGGCGATGCAGTGTCGCCGCGCGTTCGACGGAGACGACCATGGTGACGCTTACGACCTGGCGGGGGCGAATGAGTGAGGACATGCGGCTGCGCGATTTTCGACCGCGGACTCAGGAGGGATACCTGCTCTCGGTGCGGCCGTTCATCGATCGGGTAGCGCGGGAGCCGGAGGCGCTCACGGACGAGGACGAAGGATGCCCCGTGCGTTCCAAGGGACACGTGCGCGCATGACCCGAAAAACATCACGATCGCCGCTCCTCAATCCCGCCGACATCGCCCGTCCGCGGCCATGAACCCCCCCAGATCCTCGCTCGCCCCTCCACACACCGCCCTCGCAGGGATGCCGCCGTGCCTTCGCCGGCGTGAAGTCCCCAGTCTCCTGCTGCTGCCATCCGGGCGGGTTTGTTCAACCAGCGTTTTAACGCCGGTCGGAGCGTCGCTCGCTTCGCGAGCGCCACTCCGTCGCCGCGAAAACGCTATTTCGTTAGGCGGACTTTGGTTCCGTCGGGTCCGTTAAGTGGTATGGAGGAAGTGGTACTCCGCTATCGAGAATTGCATCAATTTGCTTCCGTAGCGGTGATGTCTCGGGTTCTCCGTTGTTCATAAAATCGATGATAGACACAGGCCCAACGAACCGACGGAATGCCGGAGCGATGGTCCATGTTCGCCCTTCCTCGGGTATCAAACACTCCCACAGTTGCTGGTCGTCGCTAATCTGGATCATTCCCTCATGCCGGCCATACAAATTCAGTAGCGCCATGAGCCGCCCTTGAACGGGCATTACCACGATCGTGTGACATTGTGGAATTGCAAACATAGGCATCTGCATCTCGTCACGCGCAAGGAAAGCGGAGCCCCGAATACCCAGTTGCGCGCGTGATTCCGGCTTCCGTTCCCAGAGGGCTTTTCGAAGGACACCTGAATGCTGAGACGTAACAAAGTTGCCTCCCAGTAGCGTTGCCCCCAAGCCGATACCAAATTTGATCAAGAACCGTTCGCCCCAGTCCACATCCATCGCGAGCTGCGCTGGCACCATCACTCCCTCAGGTCGGCTCTTAATCCAGTTGTACTGCGCCTGTTGTCTGCTGGTCGTTAGCGCTGGATACGGTACGCTATCGCGGTGAGGCGCTGCGTTTACAAGATGTATAGGCGTCACCTCGTCGAATGTCTCTCGCGCGCCTCGGTACACAATTGGTGGCCAGACAGGATTGGTCCCGACGAACGCGACAAATACTGTCCCCGGATCGACTTTGGTGGCGGGGATGTGCGGAGGGCGCCCCGCAAACACGTCGGCGTCCGTGTACGGTTCATGGAAGTGGTATATATGATCGCCTGTTGGTCCTAGCCAGAATTCACAGATTGTGCCATCTGCTTGGTTCCAGTCCGAGCGAGTGCCTATGTACGACGGAGGGAATGCAACTTCTGCATTGGGGTCGTATGTCCGGCGGGCTGCATCTGTCTTCCAGTTGTGAATCGGCCAGCTCTTGGCGAACCGCCCATCAATCCACCGACCGCATGCAGAGTTGCAATCTTTGCAAACCCGACAACGGAACGGGTTCGTCGGTTGAACGTTCCCGCCTAGCGCACGTGGGAGCACATGCTCATCGGTGAACAATGCACAATCCTTGTCGTAGCCACAGTATGGACAAATCACGTCGAGGTCCTTTCTCCTGCCTAACGTCGCAATCAGCTGTGACGCGCGGCCTATCTCCGTCGTCCAGCATGTAGGTCGCGAGCCGCCGCGACCTATCTTCGTATTCCCGCGGATGAGCCGCATCTCTCCGTGGTCTATTTCTGTATTTACGGAGGTAGGCCGCGACCTCCGCGACCTATCAGCACAACTCCGGAAGTAGACCGCCGGTGCATAACCACGTATTCCGTCGCTAGGTCGCTGACGCCCCGGCTGATCGCGCCACGAGATCGGTACAGATCGTACCGCGCACCGTGCGACCGGGATCCGGGCAAAATAGCCTCGATCCGATGGTTGGTTCCGGAAATCCCGCCTCGTTTGTCCCGGCGAATCTGGTCGGGTGATTGACCCGGGTGGGGACGGCGGCCCTGGGCGCCGTGGCTCGCCATCGCCGGGCGCCCGCACGCCCAGCGTCGCCGGCGTCATGAGGGGCCATCGAGTTCGAGGGGGCGCGTGCGCTCGGCCGGCCCGTCGATCCGCAGCAGGCACGCGCGCATGAGGATGCGGTCAAGGCCTCACGCGGTCGCGGCCAGCTCGGCGTGATCAGCCTCCGGGCCCACGGACCGCCGCTCCTGGGTCGACCGCCGAACCATCTGATCCCACCCATCGTGCCCCTCCTGCGCATCGTGAAGGGGGTAGCGTAGCCTACCGCCAACCCGACATGTCAACCCGTCGGTGCGCGGCGATCAGGCGACTCGAACGACGCAAGGTTGCGACGGGTTGGTGGAGGCGGCGACCTTGCCGGAGGTCGAGACGTCAGCGGCCGGCCGATGCGCCCTTCGGTAACGGAGCCGTGTCACCTCGCCGGTGTTCGTGGAGAACCCCAAACCCCAACCCCAAGCCATCACCGCCCGACGGGCGCCATCCTGCGCCGGCGGTGCGTAGTCCGACGTGCTCCGAGCAGCCCGCAGATCTAGCGACTGCTGAGCGGCTCCTTGTCGCGCGCGCCCGCGGCGAGGTACTGGCGCAGGTGCCGGCGAAGCGAGACCCGCGTGATCCCGAGCGCGCTCGCCGTGCGGGTCACGTTGCCGCCCTGGGCGGCGTAGACCGCGAGGATGTGCCGGCGCACGGCCTCCCCGAGCGACGCGCTGCCCCGCGCCGGAGGCGACGGCCGCAGCGCGCCCGGCGGGCCCGACCGCGGCGGTGCGGCCGGCCGCGGGGCCGCCGCGCCGATCTCGGGCGGCAGGTGCTCGAGATCGAGCGGCGCGCCGTGCGCCAGGAGGAACGCGCGCTCGACGACGCTCCGGAGCTCGCCGACGTTCCCCGGCCAGGGGTACGCCTCGAGCTGCGCGAGCGCGCGCGGGGAGATCCCGCCGCTCGGGAGCCCCGCCGCGACGCTCTGGCGCGAAAGGAAGTGCTCGGCCAGCCGGCGCACGTCGCCGTCGCGCTCGCGCAGCGGCGGGAGCACGAGCCCGAGCGCGCTGACCCGCCCGTGAAGACCCTCGTCGAACGAGCGGTCCAGGACGCGCGCGGCGAGATCGCGGCTCGTGGCAGCGATGACGCGCACGTCCGCGACAAGCGCCTCCCCGCCGCCGCTCCTGCAGAACGGCTCGCCGTCGAGCACACTCAGCAGCCGCGGCTGGAGCTCGAGCGGGAGCGCGCCGATCTCGTCGAGGAACAGCGTGCCCCCCTGGGCCAGCTCGAGCAGCCCCGGGCGCGCCGCATGCCGCCCGTCGGCCCCCGCGCCCATCCCCAGTCCCAGTCCCGCCCCCAGGCCCCCCAGCCCCGCCCCCGCCCCCACGCCGAAGAGCTCCTCCCGCAGGCGCTCGGCCGGGAGCCGCGCCGCGCTCAGCGCCACGAACGGCCCGCCCGCCCGCGGGCTCGCCGCGTGCAGCAGGCGCGCGCAGAGCTCCTTGCCCGTGCCCGGCTCGCCCGCGATGAGCAGCGGCGCGCGCTCGTGCCCCGAGAGCTCGCGCAGCCGCTCCATCGCGCGCACCCAGCGCTCCGAGGCGCCGACGACGCGCACCTCGCTGTCATCCTCGAGCCAGAGGACGCGCGTCATCCCGCCGCCGAACCAGCGGAGGTGTTCCGTGCGCCGGGAAGGGGCTGCGCTTGCTTCCACATCGCATCTCCTCGATTCGTGGATAATTCGAGGGCAGACGGCGGGCGCCGCGTCTGCCGTTGTCTACATTACCGTGCTGCCCTCAGCGCAGGCGGCGACCAGCGATGAGCCACCCGGTACGACGATGGACGATGGCGGACGAGCCGCGACGAGGACCAACGAGGGACGATGACTGACATATGCCGGATGATCTCACCCGGTCAGCGACATCCACTCTACCGCGAACCACGTTCTGGTGGAAGGGAGATCCCGACGGGGCATCGCCGGGCGCCGCCGGGCGCCATCAGGGCGTCGCCGGGCGTCGCCGGGCGTCATCAGGACGTGGATTGCCCGACGAGGAACTACGTGCTCAAAATTTGTGCGTGAGCGCGGACCTGGGTTAGTCGACCCCTGTACCCGAAAGGAGAGACGACGAGATGAGCTCGAAGCGCAAGACCCCGGCCCGCACCAAGACCACGAAGGTCCCGAGCCCGCTCGCTGCCCCGGCCACGTCGGCGCAGCCGCCGAGCGCGGTCTCCGCCCCCGCCGCCGTCGAGAGGCCCTCTCCGGCCACGGCGCGCGCGGCCGGCCGCCCGCGCGTCGAGGCCCCGAAGGCCGCGCCTCCGCCCTCGCGCCTGTCGCGCGAGGAGCGGCACCGCCTGATCGCCAAGGTGGCCTACGGATATGCCGAGAGGGCCGGCTTCCGGAACAACCCCGTTGAAGACTGGCTGAACGCCGAGCGAGAGGTCGACGCGCGGATCGAGCGCCTCGCCAGCTGAGGCCCCCGCCGCGGCGGCGCAGGCGGCGCGCCGCGCCGTCGCGCCCGGGCCCACTCGGGCCCACGCGAGACCGACAGGCGCGCTGGCGCGAGATCCAGCAAGGGTGTCCACGGACGGGGAGGGCGAGAGCTGCGTGACGCCGCTCTGGACCGCGAAGGTCAGCACCCCGATACTTGCGCCATGCATTCAGGTCACGTCCTCGCCAACCGCTTCCAGCTGGAACGCCTCGCGGGCTCCGGCGGGATGGGCGCGGTGTGGCGGGCGGTCGACCGGCAGAGCGGCCAGGCGGTGGCGCTCAAGGTGATCTTCAACCAGGGCAGGGAGCACGTCGTGCGCTTCCAGCGGGAAGCGCGCCTGCTCGCGGAGCTCGAGCACCCCGCCGTCGCTCGCTACATCGACCACGGCGTGACGGCCGACGGGCTCTACTACCTCGCCATGGAATGGCTCGAGGGCGAGGACCTCGGCGCGCGGCTGTCGCGCGGGCCGCTCGGGATCGAGCCGAGCCTGATGCTCGTCGGCCGCGTCGCCGAGGCGCTCGCCGCCGTCCACGAGCGCGGCATCGTGCACCGCGATCTCAAGCCGACCAACGTGTTCCTGCCCCGCGGCGACATCGGGAGCGCGAAGCTCATCGACTTCGGCATCGCGCGCCAGGCGGACGCGACCTACGAGCTCACCCTCACCGGCTCGGCCATCGGCACGCCCGCTTACATGGCGCCGGAGCGGGTCCGCGGCGATCTCGACGTCGACGCGCGCGCCGACCTCTACTCGATCGGGTGCCTCCTGTTCGAGTGCCTCACCGGGCGCTCGCCGTTCGTCGCCCAGCACCCGCTGTCCGTCCTCGCCAAGGTGCTCTTCGAGGCCGCCCCGCGCCCGAGCACCTTCTGCCCGAACATCCCGCCGCCGCTCGATCTGCTCGTGACCCGGCTGCTCGCGAAGAACCCCGCGGAGCGCCCCGGGGACGCGGGCGAGGTCGCCGCCGAGCTCCGCATGCTGAGCGTCGTCGAGGGCAACACGTCGACAGGCAACGGCCTGCCGACCCCCGCGCTGACGAAGAGCGAGCGGCGGCTCGTCAGCGTCGTCCTCGCGGCCGAGATGAGCGCCGGCAAGCGCGGCCCGCCGTCGGGCCGCCCGCAGGGGCTGTTCAGCCCGCCGCCGCGGATCGACGACACGATGCTGTCGGGCCACCACGCCACCGTCGTGTCCGGCAGCAAGGAGGCGCTGCCCGCGGACCTGCTCGCGCCGATGCCGCTGGTGAAGCCCCGGCCGGCGCCGCCGCCGACCACGCCGTTCCACGAGGTCCGGCAGGCCGCGCAGTCGCACGGCGCGGTCCTGGAGGTGCTCGCCGACGGCTCGGTCGCCGCCGTCGTCGCCGGCGCGGGCTCGCCGACCGATCTCGCCGGGAACGCCGCCCGCTGCGCCCTCTCGATCCACGCGCTCCTGCCCGGGGCGTGGGTGGCGCTGGCGACCGGCTGGGACGTCATCGCCGGGACGCAGGCGGTGGGGCAGGTCATCGACCGCGCCGGCGCGCTGCTCGACGCGCGCGTCCGCCACGCCACGGACGATCCGTCGTCGGGCCGGCCGGTGCTCATCGACCGGATGACGGCCGCGCTCCTCGGCGACCGCTTCGAGATCGCCGCGGGCAGCCAGGGCCCCACGCTGCTCGGCGCGCGCGAGCCCCAGGACGGCGGGCGCAAGGTGCTCGGGAAGGCGACGCCGTGCGTGGGGCGCGAGCGGGAGCTCCGGGCGCTCGAGGACCTGCTCGACGAGTGCGCCACCGAGGGGGTCGCGCGGGTCGTGCTGATCACGGCCGGGGCCGGCGTCGGCAAGTCGCGGCTCGGCGACGAGCTGATCCGGCGGGTCGGGGCGCGCAGCGAGCCGGTCGCCGTGTGGCGCGCGCACGGCGATCCGATGCGCGGCGGGGCGGCGCTCGGGCTGCTCGCGCAGCTCGTGCGGCGGGAGGCGGGCCTGCGCGGCGACGAGCCGATCGAGGCGCGGCGGGAGAAGCTCGCGGCGCGGGTCGCGCGGCACGTCGGCGCCGCCGCGCGGGAGCGGGTCACCGAGCTGCTCGGCGAGCTCTGCGAGGCGCCGTTCCCGGAGAGCCCGGCGCTGCGGGCGGCCCGGCAGGACCGCGCGGTCCTGGAGGAGCAGACGCGGCGGGCGTTCCTCGACCTCCTGCGGGCCGAGAGCGACGCGCAGCCGGTGCTGATCGTGCTGGACGACGTGCACTGGAGCGATCGCGGCACGGTGGACACCATCGACGCGGCGCTCCGGCTCCTGCGGCACCAGCCGCTGATGGTGCTGGCGCTGGCGCGCCCCGGGGTGCGCGAGGCGTTCCCGGACCTGTGGGAGGAGCGCGAGGCGACCGAGATGCGGCTCGGGGAGCTGTCGCGCCGCGCGTGCGAGCGGGTCGTGCGGGAGGTGCTCGGCGACGAGCTGCCGGCGGCCGAGCTCGCGGCGCTGATCGACCGGTCGGCGGGCAACGCGTTCTTCCTCGAGGAGCTGGTGCGCGCGACGGTGGAGCGGCGGGCGGGGGAGGTGCCGGAGACGGTGCTCGCGATGATGCAGTCGCGGATCGCGGCGCTCGAGCCCGAGGCGCGGCGGGTGCTGCGCGCCGGGGCGGTGATGGGCGAGGTGTTCTGGCGGGGGGGGCTCGAGGCGCTGCTCGGCGGGGGCGGGCAGGTGCCGCAGCTGGAGTCGTGGCTGCTCACGCTGGAGAAGCGCGAGCTGCTCGAGCCGCGGCCCGAGTCGATGTTGCGGGGGGAGGTGGAGCTCGCGTTCCGCCACGCGCTCGTGCGGGACGCGGCGTATGAGATGCTGACGGACGCGGATCGGGCGCTCGGCCACTGGCTCGCGGCCGAGTGGCTGGAGCGCGTGGGCGGGGACGATCCGGCGGCGCTCGCGCTGGTCGACCGGCACCTCGGCCGCGCGGCGGAGGAGGCGCTCGCGCTCGGGAACGCCGACGGCGCGGCGGGGCACCTCGCGCGCGCGGCGGGGGTCCGCGCGCGCGTGGGCCAGTTCGACGAGGCGATCGCCGCGATGACGCGGGCGTTCGAGCTGGTGGACGTCGCGCGGCGCGACCCGGGCGAGCTCGGCGGGTGGGTGGCGGTCCTCTCGAGGGCGGTCGGCCACGGGCGGCGCGCGCCGTCGCTCTCGGCGGTCTCGGACCGCATCCTGACGCGCGTGGACGCGGGCGCGTCGCTCGAGCTCCGGGTGAGGGCGCGCATCGAGCTCGCGCGCGCGCTCGGGGCGACGAACCTGTTCCGGCTGTCGCACGACCTGCTCGACGACGTTGTCGAGATGGCGGTCGGGCGCCGCGAGCTCCTGCGCGAGGCGCTGATGGTGGACGTGGAGGTCTCGTGCCTGCAGGGGCAGTTCGCGCGCGCGCGGCGCGCGGCGCTCGACCTCGACGCGCTCGGGCCGATCGAGGATCTGCGGGGGCTCCTGTCGGTCGCCCTGGCGCGGGCCACGTCGGGCGATCGGGCCGGCGCGATGGAGGCGCTGTCGCGCTCGGAGGCCGCCTCGGCGTCGGGGGACCTGGGCGTGGAGGCCGTGCGGGCGAAGCTGCTCGCGATGGTCGAGCTCTACGCGGGGGATTTCCGGGCCGCGGTGCGGGCGTGCGAGCGCGCGCTCGAGCTGGATCGGTCGCTGGGGCTCCGCTTCGACGGGGTCATGAACCTGCACAACCTGGGCTATGCGTGCGTCCGGCAGGGCGATCTCGCGCGGGCGCGGGCGCTGTTCGCGGAGTCGCTGGAGCGGGCCGACGAGGCGGGGTACGACCGGGTGGCGGCCTCGAACCGGATGTTCCTCGCGTACCTCGACGGGGTGGAGGGGGTGGGGGACGCGCGCGAGCGGCTGAAGGAGCTCACCGCGCAGGCGGAGGAGCAGGGCTACTGGCGCGACGTGCTGCAGGGCCGCTGGGCGGCGGCGATGCTGCTGAAGAACGCGCGCAACGACGCGCTGGCGCGGCGCGAGTACGAGGACCTGCTGGAGCTGTCGGTGCGGCTCGGGGATCCGCTGCTGGAGAAGGACGCGCGCACGTGGCTCGACCGCGGTGAGCGGTGAGGGGCGGCGGGTGCGCCCGCGGAGCGCGGGGGCGGCGTCGGGTCGGGTGCAGCGACTCGGGGAAGGAGAGCGCCACGGAGGGGGGGACGGAGACAGGGCGGGCGGGTGCGATGGCTTGGCGTGAAGGGCTGTGGAGGCCCGGCAGCGGTGGCGTGAAGGGCTGCGGACGCCCGGCAGCGGTGGCGTGAAGGGCTGCGGACGCCCGGCAGCGGTGGCGTGAAGGGCTGCGGACGCCCGGCAGGCGGTGCGAGAAGCGCTACCGGCACTTGGCCGACCCGAACGCCTGCGGCGGCAGGACGGGGCCGGCTGCCTCGCCGAAGTGCAACTGTAGTACGGCCTGGACTAGATAGCCGATCCTGAATCGGCGACGGGCGAGCTGGTCGCGGGCCCAGGCTCGCGTTTGAGCCGGTGACGTCGAGAGCGCCGCAGCCGCGCCCTCGGCGCCACGCGGGCCGAGCAGCGCTCGTTCATGCAGATCTAGCGCATGGCAGGTTCAGGGGTCATCGGACCGTTCCCGCCGTATTTCGCCCTGGTCGCGTCCGAGAGCCTTCGGGTCCTGGCAATCTCGCCGAGCACCGTGGCTCCTTCGCTCGGGGTGCGCTCGAACGTCTCGTAATCGACATGGTAGAGCCCGAAGCGGGGCTCGTTGCCGTGCGCCCACTCGAAGTTGTCGAGCAGGCTCCAGTGGTAGTAGCCGCGCACGTCCACCCCTTCGTCGCGGACCCGCGCGATCTGCTCGAGCGCCCGGACGATCACCTCGGCGCGGCGGGCGCCGACCTCGGTCGCGATCCCTGATTCGGTCACGAGCAGGGGCATGTCGGGCCAACGGGCGCTGTAGCTCTTCAGCAGGGAATAGATGCCGGCGGGATCGCTCTCGTATCCCATCGCCGGAACGAGGTAAGTCGGGTCGACGGGCGGCATGCACGTCGGGCCAGCGCAGAGGCTGATATCGATGACGGGAACATTGGGCTGCAAGCCCGACACCCCGACCCTGGCGTAGTACTGGAGGCCGAGCCAATCGAGCGTGTCCCTCCACTCCGGGTGGGGTTCGTCGAGCTCGCCATCCATGTCGGTATCGAACGACCCCTGCTGCAGCGCCTCGATGAAGGAGTACTCGAAGAACCACCGCAGCCGATCCACGGCGGCGAGGTCCTCGGGGTCCTCGCTCGGCTGCCCGTCGCGGACGGGCACATACACCTGCACGCTGTGGGGTATTCCGATGCTGGCGGCGACCCCATCTCCGTCGGCATCGATCTGATCGGCCTCCTTGATGGCCTTGTATATCGCCGCGTGCGCGCTCAGGAAGTTGCGCACGGCGGGCACGAAACCGCCCTGGAAATCCGTGATGAACCCAGGCTTCCCCGGAGGTCCCCCGCCGAAGCCGTAGGCGGACAGGAGATACACCATGGGTTCGTTGAGGGTGCCCCAGTCATCGACGCGATCGCCGAACCGCTCCGCCAGCAGCCGGGCATGGTCTGCGAGCTCCTGCACCACCAGGTCCCCGCCCTCGGGGTGGTTCAGCCCGCAGAGGTTCGCGTCCGTCGGGCCGTCCGCGCACCCGACGTCGCGCGGGTCATCCACCCAGACAGGATTCGAGAAATGGTGGATGACGAGCATCGGGTGGATCTCGTTGCCCCGCAGCGCGTCGAGCACGTCGCTGTAATGCTCGAGCGCCTCCTCGTTGATGGCGTCTCGCGTCGGCTCGATCCGCGCCCACTCGAAGCTGAAGCGGTACGCGTCGAGGTGCATGTCGGCGATCAGGTTCACGTCGTCGAGGGCCTTCGAATAGCCATGCACCGCGTCACCGATGATGGATCCCTTGCCAAGGCCGTCCGGCTCCGGCGTGGTCCAGAGATACCAGTCGGTGTCCTCGTTCTGATCCTCGATCTGGGTCGCAGAGCTCGACGCTCCGAATCGAAAGCTGCCCTTGCCAGAGGCCGCCGAGGACGATCCGAAGGCTGGGAACTCGAGCTCCTGCGCCAAGGGTGATGGCTCCTCCTCGTCGCCCGAGCATGCGGCAAGGACGACGGGCAGGAGAAGCAGCGTGGTGGTCAGCTGGAAGATGCTCTCGTAGGAATGAGGTCTCACGGCTCTGTATACCACGACCCCGGAGGCCAGGACGAGCCGGCCGGATCACGAAAGGCAGAACGGCGCGGGCCCCCAACGCGGGCAGGCGCTCGGGTGGTGGCCTGATTTGAACATGAAGGCGGGAAGAAAAGATCAATGATCTTCCCGCCTTCATGTGAATCACTCCGGGGCAAATTAGGCCACCACCGGTCTGTGGCCCTGGCGATGGGCGGCGGCTCGGTGGGGATGCCGAGGAGAGGCGCTCGTCGATCGAGGCGTCGACATCGCTCCTGAGGAGGTTCACTGAGGGCGCCCTCGCCGTGCGCCTCGGGCAGCGGCGGCCTCGTCTCGCCGGCGACGATGCCGCCGGTGTGACGGCTGTAGCGCGCCGGATAGCTGAAGCTCGCGGCGGGCGGCGCCTCCGCCTCGCCGCGCACCGTGACCTCGAGCGGCGTGACCATCGCGGGCCGCTCGGGCGCGGGCCGGGGCGCCGCGCCGGGAGCGCCCTGGGGCGGGGGAGGCTCGGCGGCGCTCGGCGCGGGCGCCGCACCTCGAGCGCCGGAGATCGGTGTGAAGACGGGGCGGGACTGAGCCCGCTCTGCCCGGTGGTACGGGAGGGGAGCGACCGTGATAGCGTGATGGACCGAAACCACCTCTTCTCCTGGCGTGCCTGACGTCGTCGCGGCGCCTCTCGCCGAGCCGAGCGTCGAGCCGATGGACGTTGCGCTGCCCTGGCCGGCGCGGGCCGCTGCGCGCGCCGGTCAGCGGTTCACGCTGCTGTCCGGTCCGGCGCCCTTCGGGGGCTCGTAGGGCTCGGGGCTCTTGCCGACGGTCCTGAGGTTCACGAGCTTGTTGAGCAGGTCGAACCAGAACGGCGCGCCGAGGGAGGCGGCGGCCGCGGTGATGAGGATGCCGGGGCTCAGCAGCCGGTCGAGCACCCCGCGGATCCAGGCGACAAGGCCCTGGCCGAGGATCGCCGAGAGCGCTTTCCAGAGCCCCGGGGTGCTCGTCTGCTCGGGGGCCTGCACGCCCCAGGTGATCTTGAGATCGAGCCCGGTGAGCTGGGAGTGCGCGCCTCCGCCCTGGGCGAGCGCGGCCATGATGTCCTCGTCCTTGTCCATGCCGCCGGTGTGCGGGGCGGCGCGGGGCGCCGATTTCGCCATCTCCTGCGCCGCCGTGATCATGGCGGCGCGGACCACGGCGTCGCGCGAGAGGGCGCCCGCGAGCTTGATGCTGTCGGCGTTGAACCCGATGCACAGGACGAGCGCCGTCGCGCTGATGAGGAGCTGCGTGCGGCGCTTGTACCGCCCGGCGGCCCGGTCCATGGCGTCGTTGAACCAGCGCTCCAGCCGGATGTTGGCCTCGCGGATGTCCCGGACCGTGCCGTCGACGATCGTGGCGAGGGCGCGCCGGAGATCGCTCTCCCTGGGCATGCGCTGGATGAGGCCCTTCAGCTCGTCGAGGGGCTCCTCGTCGCAGCTCGGCAGCGCGGCCCCGCCGCCCGGCGGAGGCGCCGCGGCGCCGGCGGGCGGGGGCGCGGCGCCGGTGGGCGGGGGCGCGGCGCCGGCGGACGGGGGGGAAGGCTCAGCGGCGCTCGCCGGGGACGAGGGCGCGGCGTCGCCTGCCGGAGCAGGCGCAGGGGTCGCGGTGGGGGCGACGGCGGCGCTCGCCAGCAGGGGCGACGGCGCGGCGGCGCCGGCCTGCGGGAGCGACGGCGCGGCGGCGCCGGCCTTCGGCAGCGACGGCGCGTCGCCGTTGTGCCACTCGATGTGCCGCAGGGTGTCGATGAGCGCGGCCACGAAGACGTGCGAGGGGATGTAGGACGGCCCCACCCAGCCGTACTTGAGGTCCTTGATCAGCGGGTGCTGCCGGAGCGCCGCCGCGAGCGGGCTCGGGGGCGGCCCCGGCATCAGCCGGACGCGCACGAGCTCGGCCGCGTGGCGGATCAAGCGCGTCGTGACAGGCTCGCGCGGGGCGGTGGCCCCGTGCGCGGCGGCATCGTGGGCCGCGAGGGACCGGAGCACGTGCGGGTCGAGGGCGCGATCGGCCAGCATGATCTCGATGCTCTGCGCGAGGTTGAGGGCGCGCAGCCGGAAGACGCCGGCGAGCGCCTCGTAGATGGCCGAGCAGAGGACGCTGAGCAGGAAGAAGACGCTGACGAGGCCGATCGCGATGTCGAGGGTCGTTCCCATGGGCATCCAGAAGGGCAAGGGCGCGAGGCGCAGACCGGCGCGCCCCCGCGGCGCTCCCCCGGCCGGCAGGACGAGGAGGACGAGGTGGCCCCGCGAGCGCCCGTTCCCCTCCGCGGCCCGATCAGCATACGCCACGCGGCGCCGCGGAGCGAGCGCCAGTGCGCCCTCGCTGCCGGGGGATCTTCGTCTACCATCCCACCCCCGTGACGAGTACCACGCTACCCCCTGAATCGCGGCGCAGCAGCGAGCCGCCGATGCGCACCTCGTGGACCCAGGAGCGGGCCGACCTCGACCGGACGCTGCGGCCCAGGCGCGATCGGCTCGGGCACGAGCCGCCGCCGGCGTCGCCGCCCGGAACGCTCGTCATCGAGGACACGCGGCGGCCGAAGATCTTCGTCATCGACTACGACGCCGAGGTGGTCGCCGAGAAGGAGATCCAGACCCTCGACGAGTGCATCCCGTACCTCACGGACGACCGGCCCTCCATCACGTGGGTCGATGTCCGAGGGCTCGGACACAAGGCCACCTTCGAGCGGCTGGGCGAGATCTTCCACATCCACCCGCTCGCGCTGGAGGACATGGTCAACGTGCCCCAGCGGCCCAAGGCGGACGTCTTCGGGGGCGAGCACGTCCTCATCATCTCGCGGATGGCGCAGGTGACCGAGCGCTGCGAGCTGCGCACCGAGCAGCTCGCGATCCTCGTCGGCAAGACCTTCGTCCTGACCGTCCAGGAAGAGGCCGACTGGGACGCGATGGACGCCGTGCGCGAGCGCATCCGCGTCGGCCGCAGCGTGGTGCGGCAGCGGGGCGCCGACTACCTGGCGTACGCGCTGCTCGACGCGGTGGTCGACGGGTTCTTCCCGGTGCTCGAGCGGCTCGGCGAGCGCATCGAGGACCTGGAGATCGAGGTCCTGAACCCGAAGCGCACGATGTCGAAGCCGATCCACGACCTGAAGCGGGATCTGCTCACGCTGCGGCGCGCCATCTGGCCGCAGCGCGACCTCGTGAACGCGCTGATCCGCGAGGACAACCCGATGATCACGAAGGACACGCGGCTCCACCTGCGCGACACGTACGATCACGCGGTGCAGCTGATGGACATGATCGAGACCTACCGCGAGCTGAGCTCGGGCCTGATGGATCTCCACCTCTCCGGGATGTCGAACCGGATGAACGAGATCATGAAGGTGCTCACGATCATCTCGACGATCTTCCTCCCGGTCACCGCGATCGCGGGCATCTACGGGATGAATTTCCACCACGAGAGCTCGCCGTTCAACATGCCGGAGCTCGACTGGTACTACGGCTATCCGCTCGTCTGGTGCCTGATGCTGACGAGCGTCATCGGGCTGCTCACGTACTACCGCCGCAAGGGCTGGCTCGGGAAGGACGGCGACGGCGGCTGAGCGGCCGTCATGGTGAGCGGCGCGCGGCGTCAGGGGCGCGGCGCGTAGGACGTAGGCAGCCGGGCGCGAGGGCGCCGCGACGTTGGGTAGGAGAGGGGCCGACGGGGGAGGGGCGCGCCGGAGAGCCGACGAGCGGAGGCGCCGCATTGGATTGGTGGCGGCAGATGCATTCTGTATACTGTTGTCCTGGTCATCCATATGAGGACGCGCGGACGCTCGAGAGCTCTCCTGTTTATCGGCGCAGCGGCGGTCCTCGCGTTCGCCTGCTGGAAGGTGCGCGCCTCGTCCGCCTCCGACTCCGACTCGGCCGCTCTGCCGGACGGGCCGCCGGGTCGCCTGCGGTTCGAGAAGGCGCTCGACGTGCAGGTGTTCCAGCGCGGCAACCTCCACACGCACACATCGCTGAGCGACGGGGACAGCGAGCCGCGCGAGGTCGTCCGCTGGTACCGCGACAACGGGTATGCGTTCGTGGCCCTCACGGACCACAACCGGCGCGTCGATCCTGCGAGCTTCGAGGAGCTCCAGGCGCCGTCGCGCTTCACCGTCATCCCGGGCGAGGAGGTCACGATGTCGGCCGAGGGGCGGCCTGTGCACGTGAACGCGCTCTGCACGCGGGCGACGATCGGCGGCGGCGATTTCCCGACCAAGGGCGAGGCGCTGAGCTGGGCGATCCGGCGGGTGCGGGCGGAGGGCGGCGTGGCGCTCATCAACCATCCGAATTTCGACTGGGTGCTCTCGGCCGGCGACCTCCTGGGGGCGCCCGCGGCGGAGCTGCTGGAGATCCACAGCGGGCACCCGTACGTGTACACGGCGGGCGACGCGACGCGGCCGTCCCACGAGGCGCTGTGGGACACGGTGCTGACGGCGCGCGGCTTCGCCGGAGGGGGGATCGTCGGGGTCGCGGTGGACGACATGCACCAGCTCGTGGCCGGGTCGAACGCGCCGCCGGCGGGGCCGGGCCGGGGGTTCATCGAGGTGTTCTCGCGCGAGGTGTCGCGCGCCGCGATCTGCAGCGCGCTCGCCCGGGGACGGCTCTACGCGTCGTCGGGCGCGCGGCTGCGGAGGATCAAGGTCGCCGACGATGCGTTCTCGGTGTGGCCGGTGGCCACGGGCGTGGAGGTCGAGTTCGTCGGGCGGGGCGGGCGCGTGCTGGAGCGGCAGCAGCCGCTGGCAGGGAGGGCGACGTACCGGCTCCGCGGAGGGGAGCGCTACGTGCGGGCGCGGATCACGCGGCCGGACGGGAAGCGGGCGTGGACGGCGGCCTACGCGACCCTGGAGCCGTGAGAGCTCCTCACGCCCCCCCGCGCTTGCCGTCGAGCCGCCCCAGCACCGCCCGCGGCGACATCGTCGCCCGGTACACATAGATCTCCCCCGCCTCTTCCTCCCCCAGCACCTCCTCGCTCACGCGGAGCTGCTTGCCGACCGCGAGCAGGATCCTGGCCGGAAACCCCTTCCGGATCAGCTCGACGCGCCGCCACACAGCGTCTCGGCTCCAGAACCCGAACGCCTCCAGGTACACCTCCTCCCCGGTCTCCGCGTTCTGAAACACGAGGTCCGGGGCGCACACCACCTCTCCGGGCAGCGCGAACAGCCGCTCGTTCGGCGCCACGGTCCAGGGCGACCCGAGCTTCCTGAACCCCTCGCAGAACGCCTCCAGCTCGGGCGTCGTCTCCGCGAGCTCGCGCCCGTGGAACAGGAGCCCGTCCGCGGGGCCGATCTCCACCGCGAGCGGCTCCTTGTCGCGCCCCCAGCGCAGCTCGGCGCGCAGCCGGAACGAGGCGCACGCGAGCACCGCCGGCAGGAACATCGCGAGCCGCAAGCCGTAGCGCTGCACGGCGTCGAACAGGCTGAACGGGCCGTCGAGCACGATCGTGTAGCCGGTGGCCGGATCGCCCTGGACCACATGGATCAGCCCGTGAAACCGGGCCGCGCGGAAGAGCCGCCGGTACCGCGGGGCGCTCTCCCCCTCGACGCGGATCGTCACCTGCGTCGCCCGCAGGAGGATCGACTGCGCCAGCGAGAGGTTGTACCGATCCAGCAGGATCTCGGGCGCATCCGTCGCCGCGCGCCGGAGGATCTCGGCCCCGCGCAGGTCGGCGTAGAGCCCCGCCTCGATCGCCGCCGGCGTCGTGCCGAGCCGGGCGGCCACCTCGTCGAGCACCGCGGCGCGGTCGAAGCGGGCGCGGACGTCGAGGGCGCGGTGCGCCGCCGCCGCGGCCAGGAACAGCTCGCGCCGGAGCGCCTCGGGATCGACGCCCTCCTGCACCTCGTACTCGCAGCCGTCCTCGAGCACCTTCCTCAGGCCGAGCGCGGCGACGCGATCCCGCGCGGGCACCTCGATGGCGTCGAGCGCGGCCTCGATCTCGTCGCGGCTCTCGCCGACGCGCTGGGACAGGATGTCGATGTACGCGCGCGCGACAGGGAGCAGGCGCTCGGCGGCCGCGCCGCGCAGGTACTGCGGCATCACCAGCCCGCCCCGCCGGCGGACGCGGACGAGGTCACTGGTAAGCAACGTGCTCCCGGCGCTTGTCGCTCACCCGCTGCTCGCTCGTGCCGAGGGCCACGAGCTCGTAGAGGATCGCCGTCTTGTTCTCGCTCCGCCGCAGGATGCGGCCGAGCCGCTGGACGTGCTCCCGCACCGAGCCGCTGCCCGACAGGACGATCGCGACGTTCGCCTCGGGCACGTTGACCCCCTCGTTCAGCACCTTCGACGTGACCACCGCCGACAGCGTGCCGCGGTTGAACGCCTCGAGGATGGCGCTGCGCTCCTTCACCTTGGTCTGGTGGGTGATCGCCGGCAGCAGGAACTGCCGCGAGATCTGGTAGACCGTGGCGTTGTCCTCGGTGAAGACCAGGGTGCGATCCGCGCGGTGGGCGTGGAGCAGCCGCGCGAGGACGTCGATCTTGCCGGGCGCGCAGAGGGCGAGGCTCCGCTGGCGGCGGTACGCCTCGAAGGCGCGGCGGCCGGCGTCGGACTGCGAGCTCAGCATGATGAACTGCCCCCACCCCTCGGGCATGCGGATGCCGTTCGCGCGCAGGAAGCCGATGTACACGGCGCGCGCCGCCTCGTACGCGGCGCGCTCGTCCTCCGAGAGCGGGACGTCGAGCCGGACGACATCGTAGGCCGCGAGGTACTGCCCGGAGAGCTCGGTGATCTCGCGGCGAAAGACGATCGGGCCGATGAGATCGTCGTAGCCCCGGCCGTCGGCGCGCTCGGGGGTCGCGGTGAGACCGAGGCGGAAGGGCGCGAGGCACATCTTCGCGGCGAGCGCATACGAAGGGCTCGGCAGGTGGTGGCACTCGTCGAAGATCACGAGGCCGAAGCGGGCGCCGAGCCGGTCCATGTGCGCGTGCGCGGAGTCGTAGGTGGTCACCGTCAGGTCGAGGACGTCGTGGTAACCGCCGCCGAGCAGGCCGATCGGGACGCCGAACGCGGCGGAGAGCCCGTCGTACCACTGGTTCAGGAGGTCGAGCGTCGGGACGACCACGAGCGCGCTGCGCTGCCGCGCGGCGATCGCCAGCGTCGCGACGAACGTCTTGCCCGCGCCCGTCGGGAGCACGACGACACCCCGGCTGCGCCGCCCGGCCCACGCGTCGAGCGCCTCGCGCTGGTACGGGAAGGGGTCGTGCTTGGCGAGCGGCGCCAGCGGGAGCGCCTCGTACCGGCGGGCGGCGTCGGTGAAGGGGACGCCGCGGGCGCGGAGCCTGAGGACGAGCTCGGCGTAGTCGATGGCCGGCACCCGGTAGACGCGCTCGCGCGCGTCCCAGCGGCAGGACGCGGGGAGGCACGCGGGGTCGAGCGGCGCGCCCTCCGCGGACGAGCCCGGCGGTCCGCCGCCGTCGGGCGCCTCCGCGGGGAGCGCGCTGCTGTCGAGCTCGCCGGCCGGCGCCAGCGCGGGGCGCGGCGCGACGCCCTCGATGCGGAGGGTGCCGCCCTGGAAGCTCAGGACGATCGGCGCTGTGCGGACCGGCTCGGTCATCGGCGGGCTCTTTTGCCGCGGCCAGGGCCCCGTGCCAAGCCCGGAGAGCGTCGGAGAGCGGCGATCAGGCCAGCTCGGTCGGCATCATCGATGCGCCGCGGATCGGCGCGCGGTAGCGTACCCACACGAGGGGAGACTCATGCAGCGTGATCGTCAGGGCGGTGCCGGCGCTGAGCGGGAGCCTGCGGCCGAGCTCGCGGTGGATGTAGCGCGCGATGAGCTCCGGCGTCGAGCGCTTGCCCTCGAAGGCAGGGTGATCGTCGAGGTTGCGGTAGTCGATCTCGGCGAGCACGCCGCGCAGGTTGTCCCGCAGCACGCTCGTCTCGACCACCTGTCCGAGCGGAGAGAGCTCCTCCCGGTCCACCTCCACGCTGACGGTGTAGGTCGCGCCGTGCAGGCGCTGTGCAGGGCCGAACTGCTCGCCCTTGAGGCTGTGGGCCACCATGATGTGATCGCGGACGCCGACCGTGTACATGGCCACACTATACCCGCCTTCCCGGCCCTGGAGGGAGATCGCAATCGCCTGCCGCGGCGCGCGGGGGTAAGGTGCGGACGGCTCCCCGTCCGGCCCCGCTACATGGGCAGGCAGGTTCGTGCGGGACGAAGTGGCCGGTTGGCCGTTGCGAGGGAGGATCACCGATGAACCGCGAAGCGAGCGTGCTGGCCCCTGGGTTCCTCATCGCGTCGCCGCCCCTGGGCGATCCGAACTTCGACAAGACGGTCGTGCTCCTGGCGGTCCACAGCGAGGGCGGGGCGCTGGGGTTCGTGGTGAACCGGCCGGCGCCGATGTCGCTCGGGGAGCTCCTGTCGTTCGCCGGCTACGGCAACGACCTGAAGGACCCGGCGCCTGTTTACCTCGGCGGGCCGGTCCAGCCGAGCTCGGGGTGGATCCTGTGCCTCGATCCGTCGCTCGGGGCCGAGGAGACGGGCGTGATCCCGGTGGGCTCGCGGGTGCGGGTCACGTCGTCCCGGAGCGCGTTCGACACGCTCGCGGCCGACGCCGTGCGCGGCGCGGCCGCGACGGACTCGCGGCGGAGGACGGTGCTCCTCGGCTACAGCGGGTGGGGGCCAGGGCAGCTCGAGCGCGAGATCGCCTCGGGCGCGTGGCTGCCGGTGCCCCTCGACGAGCGGATCCTGTTCGACGTGGCGGCGGAGCAGCGCTGGGAGAAGTCATATGGGCTGCTCGGGCTGCGCCCGATTGAAATGCTGTCAATGCGCAGCATCGGCGAGGCCTGAGGGGCACGCCCGCTGACGGCCTCCTCGGCTTCCGGGAGAGGAGAGAGCGGGGGCGGCCTGATTGACGCGGCGGTCGGTGGGACGAAGGTTGGCGGGTCGCCAGGAGCGCGCGCGGGGAGGACGCCGCAGGGAGGGCTCTCCCGGCGCTGTTGACGGGCCACCGAGCCGAGAGCATACGACACGCGAGAGGAGCCATGATGGAGATCAATATCGGAATCGACGCCAAGAACCGCGAGCAGATCGGCGCGGGGCTGGGCCGTGTCCTCGCCGACACGTACACGCTCTATCTGAAGACACACAACTTTCACTGGAACGTCACAGGGCCCATGTTCCAGACGCTGCACCTCATGTTCGAGACGCAGTACAACGAGCTGGCGCTCGCCGTGGACCTGGTCGCCGAGCGCATCCGCGCCCTCGGCCTCCCCGCGCCGGGGACCTACAAGCAGTTCGCGGCGCTCGCCTCCATCAAGGAGGAGGACGGCATCCCCAAGGCCACCGACATGGTCAAGCGCCTCGTCGAGGGCCACGAGACAGTCGCGCGCACCGCGCGCGAGATCTTCCCGGTCGCCGAGAAGGCGAACGATCAGCCCACCTGCGACCTGCTCACCCAGCGCCTGCAGCTCCACGAGAAGACCGCGTGGATGCTGCGCAGCCTGCTCGAGTAGCCCCCCCGCCTCGCCGGCCGACCGAGCTCGGGCGACGGCAGGGCTGGCCAGGTACCCATGGCCCGGGCGAGCCGGGCCATGGGTACCCGGATCAGCGCCGGTGCGGGACGAGGAACCCCTCGGGGTCGACCGCCACCGCGCGCTGCTTCAGGAGGCGGCCCACGGCGCGCTTGAACGCCTTCTTGCTCAGGCCGAAGATCGCCCGGATCTCGTCCGGGCTGGAGCGGTCGCCGATCCGCGGGGCGCCCGGGCGAGAGAGCCCCGCGAGGATCTTCTGCGCGTCGTTCTCGAGCTCCTCGTGCGCGTGGCCGCGCAGCGACAGCTCGACGTTCCCGTCGGGCAGCACGCTCGTCACGCGGAACCGCGCCGCCTCGCCGCGGGCGAGCGCGTGCGGCTCGTCCGCGGGGACCAGGCCGACGAACTGGCGCTCGATGATGACGAAGAGCCCGAGCTCCGGCTCGTTGCGCCACGCCTCGCCCTCGACCCACTCGTCCAGATCGAACTCGCCCTTGTCGCGCAGCATCTCGCTCACGCGCATCGTCCCCGCGAGGCGCCCGGTCCTGTCCACGACGAGCCCCACGGGGTGCCGCTGTCCGACCCGCAGATCGCGCGTCTGCTCCGCGTGCGGCACGAGCAGCTCCTTCGGCAGGCCCCAGTCGACGAACGCGCCGAAGGGTGCCACGTCGGTCACCGCGAGGAAGGCGACCTCGCCGAGCGCGACCTTCGGCCGGCGCGCGGTCGCGATCGGGCGATCTTCGGAGTCGAGGTGCACGAAGACCTCGAGCTCGTCTCCCTCCTTCGCCCCCTCGGGCACCTCGCCGCCCGGCAGGAGGAGCACCGGCGCGTTCGGGCGGAGGTCGCCCGGATCGGGCGAGAGGAACGCGCCCGGCGGGCCGAACCGCCGTATCGGCAGGGTCACGACGCGGCCGAGGAGATCGTCGTAGGGCATCGGCGCGCAGTCTTGCACACGCGGCGCGGGGTGTCGTCGGCCATGAGGAACACGAGACTGCCGGGTTCCCGAACACCGGTGCTCCGCGCTCCCTCGCGCGCCCGCGCAGCGCCTCGACCGGCGGCAAGGAGCTTGATACGACACCGGCAGATGCCCAGGGGCCACCACCGGCTCGCAAAGCGCCTCGCGTTCGCCGCCGGGCTCCTCCTCCTCGCGCCCTTCGTCGTGGCGCACGGCCGCGTCTGGCTCGACGACGGGGCGCCCTCGGAGAGCGCCGGCACCCCGGCGCAGGGCCGCCTGCTGCATGGACACGCGATCCCTCCGTCGGGTCCGGGCTACGTGACCTATTCCTACCTGGGGGCGAGCCTCGGGCGCCAGTACGTGCACGGCGCGGTGCGCGACGCGCTGCGCGAGGCGTTCGCCGCGGTCTCGGCCGCGAGGCCCGGGCGGCGCTTCGTCGTGGGCGAGACGGGCAACCGCCGCGGCGGCCCGCTCTGGCCGCATCGCACGCACCAGAACGGGCTGAGCGTGGACGTCTTCGTTCCGCTGCGCGACAGCGAGGGTCAGCCCGCGGACGTCGCGACTTACCCCTGGAACAAGCTCGGTTATGGGCTCGAGTTCGACGCGCAGGGCCGCCGCGGCGACCTGACGATCGATTTCGACGACCTCGCGCGGCTCCTCTCCGAGCTCGACGAGAAGGCCAGGCCAAGGGGGCTCCGGATCCAGCGGATCATCCTCGCCCCCGAGTACGTGCCGCTGCTCCTCGCGAGCCCCGCGGGCCGCAAGCTGGGCCCGCTCGCCGGGTCGATCCTCCGGCGCCAGGTCTGGTGGCGCCACGACGAGCACGCGCACATCGACTTCGCGCTCGGCGCCCCTCGTTGAGCGGAGCCTCCGGGCAGGACACGACACGTGAGGACCACGTGCGCGCCGGCGCCGCCGACCACGTGCGCGCCGGCGCCGCCGTCCGGGCTTCCCTGCGCTACGGCGCGCCCCGCTTGGCATCGCCTCCCGCCCGCCCCACGCAGCGGGAGCAGCCCGGGAGACCGAGCACCACGCCGGTGCGCGGGCCGGACTGCGCACACCGCTCCTTGCGGCCGGGCGAGCTCATGAGAGCCAGCCCGGCCCCTGCGAGCCGATCCCCGCGGACGCCCTCCATGACAGACAGCTCCGGATACAGCATGTACGTGTTCCGCAGCGGCCGCCGCGACGTCCCAGGGCAGCGGCTCGTCGCCGAGCTCGCGGACGACCTCCGGGCGCTCGCCGCGCCCGCCGGCGCCGATCGCCGCCCCGGGGTCGTGCTCCGCGCCTTGATCCGCGCCGGCGAGCTCGAATCCATCCTCGCTGACGCCGGCGCGGGCAGCGCCTCCCTGCTGGCGGGGCTCACCGACGACCTCGCCGCCATGCTTGTCGGCGGTGACGACGCGGGCGCGCTCGCGATCTCGGACGGCCCGACGTCCGACCACGGAGGGGCCGACGTCTGGCCACGGACGGCCCGACGTCCGACCACGCCCGAGGCCCTCGCCGCGCTCGCGGTGATCGATGTCCCGGCGACGGTCCGGATCTCGCCGCCCGAAGGGTTCTCCTTCTATGCGCTCCACCCGCTCGATTTCGCCCGGCTCGCCGAGCGGCTCGCGTCCCCCGCGGCGCCGGTCCGGGTCGTCGGGATCCGCAGCATCGGCACGACCCTGAGCGCGGTGACGGCCGCGGCGCTCCGTCGGCAGGGGATCCGGGCGGGGCGCATCACCGTGCGCCCGTCCGGACACCCCTACGATCGCCGGGTCGAGCTCGGCGCCCGGGAGCTCCGGTGGGTCCAGGACGGCATCGCCGAGGGAGCGCAGTTCTGGGTCGCCGACGAGGGGCCGGGCTTCAGCGGCTCCTCGTTCCTCTCCACCGGCGATGCCCTCGTCAGCGCCGGCGTCCCGCGCGGGAACGTCGTCTTCCTCGGCTCCCGCGCGATGGATCCCGACGCGCTCATCGCGCCCGACGGCGCCCGCCGCTGGCGGTCCTTCCGCGCGGAGCGCGTCGAGTGCGGGACGCAGCTCCCGGGCGATGCAGGTGAGTTCATCGGCGCCGGGGCGTGGCGCCGCCGCTGCTATGATGACGAATTGCGCTGGCCGCCGTCCTGGACGTCCATGGAGCGCCTCAAGTGTCTTTCCCGTGACGGCAGCCGGATTCTCAAGTTCGAAGGGATGGGCCGCTATGGGGCCGAGTGCCTGGAGCGGGCTCGCAGCGTCGCTCAGGCCGGCTTCGGTCCGGAGCCGCGTGACGAGGGTCAGGGCTTCCTCTCGTATCCGTGGCTCCCGGGCCGGCCGCTCCAGGCCGGCGACCTGTCCGCCGCCGTGCTCGAGCGCCTCGCCGATTACTGCGCCTACCGCGCCACGGCCTTCCCTGTCCCGAGCCCCGCGGTCGACGAGCTCATTGCGATGGCACGCACCAATTTATCAACAGAAATGGGGGATGACCTCCCGGACGAGCTCCACCTGGAGATCGCGCGTCCCGCGCTCGTCGATGGCAAGATGGATCCTCACGAGTGGCTCGGGTCCTCCTCGGGCGAGCTCTTCAAGGTGGACGCATCGGGCCACGGCGACGATCACTTCCTTCCTGGCCCGGCGGACATCGCCTGGGATCTCGCCGGGGCCATCATCGAGTGGCGGATGGCGCCCGACGCCCGGCGCGCCTTCCTCGAGCGCTACCGGCGCCGCTCCGGCGACGACCCCGAGCGGCGTCTGCCCGCGTATCTGCTGGCCTACTCGCTGCTGCGCCTCGGCTACGCCGCGATGGCCGCGGCATCGCTCCCGGACGAGGGCGAGGCGCGGCGCTTCATGGCGGCGCGGCATCGCTATCGCGCGGCCCTGATCGAGGGGCTCGCCCCCTCGGCCTTCTCGGGCGCTCTCGGGTAGCGCCGCTGGCTCGGCTACGGCGCTCACGTCTCGTGCTCATTTCTTTCCCGACGCTGCTGTACGGAATTTCCGCGATGGTGCGGCGGGCGTTGCGGAGATAGGTTCTCGACGACTCACCCCTTGTTCGTCTGCGGCAGCCGTCTCCGGAAGCTGCTCCGGGCGAAGCGCCCGTGGTTGACCGAAGAACGCAACCCCATGCTCAAGCGCCTGATCCTCATTGCCAGCTCTTCTTCGAGCAGCGATGAACCCTGGGCCCGTGGGACACCGCTGCTCTCCCCCTCGGACAAGGCGGCGCTCTCCCGGGAGTTCCCCGGCGTGGAGATCGACGCCCCCTGTCCGCCCGGGGACGCGCCCCACGCCGCCGTCGACGCCCGCGCGTGGCGCGCCTCGGCGCTCGATCTGTGGGCGCTCGACACCCACCTGCACGCGCTCGACGCCCGCGGCCCCTTCGATATCCGGCTCGGCGGGCTCGACCGCGAGGCCGCCGCGCGCGCGGCCTACGAGGTCCTCACCCGCTGTCAGCGCTTCCTCCGCAGGAGGAACCTCGCCTCCGCGACCGCGGTCTTCGCCCGGGTCCTCGGGCGGCACCGGGAGCTTTATGATCTCGACAGGCCGCTTGTCCGGGCCGACCACGATCATGCGATCGACGTCTGGCAATGGATGCTCCGCCTCGATCCGCGCGCCGGCGTGGCCGCGCAGGCGGCGGCGCTCTTCCATGACGTGGAGCGGCTCGTCTCCGAGGCGAACGTCCGGATCGAGCACCGCGCCGCGGACTACCAGGCCTTCAAGGACGAGCACGCGCGGCGCGGGGCGGCCCTCGCGTGCGCCGCGCTCGCCGGGGTCGGGCTCCCGCCCGAGGTCCTCGACCGGATCGGCGCCCTGGTGGGGTCGCACGAGCGGCCGGGGGACGACGCCGAGCTCGCCCTGCTCAACGACGCCGACGCGCTCTCGTTCTTCTCGCTGAACAGCGCCGGGTTCCTCGATTACTACGGTCCCGAGCACACCCGCGCCAAGGTGGTGTACACGCTCCGCCGCCTCCGCCCGGAGGCGAGGGCGCTCTTGCCGCGTATCCGCTGCCGCCCCGAGGTGGAGGCGATGATCCTCGGCGAGCCGAGGCGGACATCGGCGCCTGCCCCGGCGGAGACGCAGGCCTAGAGGAGGGCTGGTTCGCCATGAGGCTCGTCATCTTCGGTCTGACGATCAGCTCGTCCTGGGGCAACGGCCACGCGACGCTGTGGCGCGGCGTGCTCGACGCCCTCGGGCGGGCCGGGCACCGCGTCACCTTCTTCGAGCGCGACGCCCCGTATTACGCCGCGCACCGGGATCTATGCTCGCTCTCGCACGGCAACGAGCTCCGGCTCTACACCTCGTTCGACGACATCCTCGCCGAGGCCCGGCGCGCCGTCCGGGAGGCGGACGCGGCGATGGTGACCTCGTACTGTCCCGACGGCGGCGCGGCGACGGAGGTGGTCCTCGAGTCGCGCGGTCTCAAGGTCTTCTATGATCTCGACACGCCGGTGACCCTGGATCGGCTCGATGCGGGCCAGTCGGTCGGGTACATCGGCCCGCGGGGCCTCGTCGATTTCGACTGCGTGCTCAGCTACACGGGCGGCGCCGCGCTCGATCAGCTCCAGACGAAGCTCGGCGCCCGGCGGGTGTTCCCGCTCTACGGCAGCGCCGACCCCGCGGTGCACCGTCAGGTCGCGCCGCGGGAGGAGCTCCGCGGGGACCTCTCGTATCTCGGGACGTACGCCGCCGACCGGCAGGAGGCGCTCTCTGCCCTCTTTCTCGAGGTGGCGAGGCGGCTGCCGCAGAAGCGGTTCGTCATCGGCGGCTCGCTCTACCCCGAGAATTTCCCGTGGGCGGAGAACATCTATTACATGCGCCACGTGGCGCCGCCGGATCACCCGGCGTTCTATTGCTCCTCGCCGCTGACGCTCAATGTCACCCGGGGCGCGATGGCGGCGATGGGGTACTGTCCTTCCGGGCGGCTCTTCGAGGCGGCCGCGTGCGGGACGCCGATCCTGAGCGACAGCTGGGAGGGGCTCGACCGGTTCTTCACGCCGGGGGAGGAGATCCTCGTGGCGACGACCACGGACGAGGCCGTCGCGGCGCTCTCGCGGCCGGCGGCCGAGGTCGCGGCCATTGCCCGCGCGGCGCGCGAGCGGGTGCTCGCGGAGCACACCGCGGCGAGGCGCGCGGCGGAGCTCGTGGCGATCCTCGAGTCGGTCACGGCTCGATGAAGGAATGGAACGAAAGGAGAGGACGATGTGGGGAGTGATTCCGGCGGCGGGCCTGGGGAGCAGGATCCAGCCGCTCGCGTTCTCGAAGGAGCTGCTCCCGGTGGGGACGCGCAGGGACGGCGACGTGGAGCGGCCGCGCGCGGTCAGCGAGTACCTCATCGATCGGATGATCCTCGCCGGCGCGACCCGGATCTGCATGGTGATCTCGCCGGGCAAGTCGGATATCGTCGAGTATTACGGCGCGAGCGTCGGCCCGGCGCACATCTGTTATGTTGTGCAGCCGGTCGCCGCCGGGCTCTGTGACGCCATCTTCCGTGCGCTCCCCTGGCTCCAGCCGGAGGAGGAGGTCCTCGTGGGGCTCCCCGATACGGTCTGGTTCCCGGAGCACGGGCTCCGCTCGCTCGACGGCGGGGGCCTCTCGTTCCTGCTCTTTCCGGTCGAGCACCCGGAGCTCTTCGACGCGGTGGTCACCGACGAGCAGGGCTGGGTGCTCGAGATCCAGGTCAAGCAGCGGGACGCGCGCTCGCGGTGGGTCTGGGGCGCCTTCAAGCTCACGGGGGCGGTGATGCTGGAGCTCCACGACCTCTGGTGCGAGCGCGGGCGGACGGATCCGTACATCGGGACGCTGGTGAACGAGTACCTCGCCCGCGGCGGCAGCGCGCGGGCGGCGCGGGCCGGCGAGGCGTATGTCGACGTGGGGACGCTGCATGGCTACCGCGAGGCCATCCAGCTCCTCAGCGGCGTGGTGGAGTGATCGGAGGAGCCATGGAGAGGAGCGTGCGGAGCGGGCGGAACGTGCGGAGCGTTGACAGAGCGGTGAAGTGGACCCGGGAGCAGATCCAGGAGCGCGTGCGCGGGCTCGGGCAGTGGTTCCACAACATCGATCTCGGCGGGGTGAAGACGGCGCCGGACCATTTCCTGGGCGACTATCCCGCGTTCAAGTGGAAGAGCTTCGCCCACGCGATCCCGGCGGATCTCACGGGCAAGACGGTCCTCGACATCGGCTGCAACGCGGGCTTCTACTCGCTCGAGATGAAGCGGCGCGGGGCGGCCCGGGTCCTCGGGATCGACAGCGACGACGACTACCTGGCGCAGGCGCGCTTCGCCGCGGAGGTCTCCGGAGCGGACATCGAGTTCCGGAACCTCTCCGTGTACGACGTCGGGAGCCTCGGAGAGCGCTTCGATCTCGTGCTCTTCATGGGCGTCCTGTACCACCTCCGCCACCCGCTGCTCGCGCTCGATCTGCTGCACGAGCACGTGGTCGGGCAGACGCTTGTCTTCCAGAGCATGCAGCGCGGCAGCGCCGAGGTGACGCCGCTCCAGGAGGACTATCCCTTCTCCGAGAGGCGGATCTTCGACGAGGCGGGCTATCCCCGGCTCCACTTCGTGGAGCGCAGCTACTCGCACGACCCGACCAACTGGTGGGTGCCCAACGGCGCTTGCGCGGAGGCGATGCTGCGGAGCGCCGGCTTCGAGATCGTGAACCACCCCGAGCCCGAGGTGTACATCTGCCGCCGCCGCGAGAAGGCGGACGGCGCGCCGGGCGCGGTCTACCCGGGCAGGCGAGCCGGCATGAAGGGAGAGCAGGCATGATCGAGGCGGTGATGCTCTGGAACGAGCCCAACAACAAGTCGCACTGGGATTTCGAGATCGATCCCGCGTGGACGACGTACGGGTCGATGGTGAAGCTCGCCGCGGAGGCGATCCGGAGCGAGCGCCCTCATCTGCCCCGCGTGCTGGGCGGCGTCTCGCCGATCGATCCTGGGTTCATCGCCAACATGGGCCGTCAGGGCGTGCTCGATCACGTCGACGTGGTCGCGGTGCACGGCTTCCCGCTCGACTGGAACCACTGGCAGCTCCACGAGTGGCCGAGCAAGCTCGAGGAGATCCGGGCGGTGACCGACAAGCCGCTCTGGATCACCGAGATCGGCGTCTCCACGTTCGGCGCCGAGGAGGTGCAGGAGTTCGGCCTCAGGCGGAGCGCCGAGCTGCTCCGCGGCAAGGTGGATCGGGTCCACTGGTACAGCCTCTACGATCTGCCGCGCGCGTGGCCGGCGACGACCCGGCATCGCGAGGCCGAGGGCTCGTCGTACTACCGGCATTTCTACATGGGCCTGCTCCGCGAGGACGGGACGCCCAAGCGCGCGCTCCGGCTCTTCCCGGAGTGCACCCCCGATTTCGGTCTGTGCCAGTGGTTCCACTTCGAGGATCACCGGCTGGACGACGCGGTGGAGTGGCTGAAGAAGCTCGGGGTGCGCCATCTCCGCACCGGCCTGAGCTGGGCAGACAGCTTCCGCCCCGGCGCGGAGGCCTGGTTCGACCGGCAGATGAAGGCGCTCGAGCCGTTCGACGTGACCCTGACCTACTGTTTCACCCCGGAGCACGCCGGCGTCCGGCCGCACCACACGAGCCCCCCGCAGCGGATAGAGGAATTCGCGGAGTTCTGCGCCCGGATGACGCGACGCTATACGGGGTAGGCGCCAGCAGCTGTGCTGGCGGAAATCACATCTCTGCGCCGCCTGCGGGCTGTCCTTCCTGTTTCGTCCGGGCTCGCCTGCTCGTCTGTCCGCGGTTGACGCGCCCATCTGGCGCACCGCGTAGCCGTTTGGTAGGGTGGAGGTCGACGAGTTCGGCGCCCGGATGACCTGACGTTACGCACTCCAGGTGGCTCATGTCCCACGTCGCGAGCAGCCCGAAGCGAGAGAGGCCCGAGGAGCACGGCGGCTTTTCGGGGGGATCCGACAGGCGCGCCGGGCCCTGCGGCAGGCTCTTTGTGGCGAGGGAGGCGCTGTCGTGAACCTCGCCGCGCTCCGCCGCCAGGGCCGCACGCCGCCGGAGCTCGCGTGGCCGCCGTTCTCGTGGCTCTCGTCGGGACGGGCGCCGCGCTGCCTCGTCGTGCTCGCCCATCCGGACGACGAGACCCTCGGGCTCGGCGCGCGGATCGGCCGGCTCCACCCGATCGAGGTCGTCCATGTGACCGACGGGGCGCCCCGCGACAGCCGCTTCATGCCGGCGGAGCTCGTCGAGATCGGGCGCGAGCGCTACACCGCCCTCCGGCGCGACGAGGTGATTCGCGCGCTCGCCCTGGGCAACGTGCCGGCGTCGAGGCTCAGGTGTCTCGGCGCGGTCGATCAGGAGGCCATCGAGGAGGCCCCGAGCCTCGCCCGGAAGCTCCTCGAGCTGTTCGCCCGGACGCGGCCCGAGGTGGTGTTCACCCATCCGTACGAAGGCGGCCATCCGGATCACGACGCGGCGGCGCTCGCCGTGCATTCGGCCGCGGTGCTCGCCCTCTGGAACGGCGTCACCTCGCCGCTGATCTTCGAGGCGGCTTCGTACCACGCCGCGCGCGGTCATCTCGTCGCCGGCGAGTTCATTGCGCACCTCGGCGTCCCCGAGATCGCCCTCCGGCTCTCGGACGAGGAGGCGTCGCGCAAGCGCGCCATGCTGGCCTGCTTCACCAGCCAGCGCGAGACGCTCGCCCCGTTCGCCGCCGAGGTCGAGCGTTTCCGGCCCGCGCCCGCGTACGATTTCCGGAGGCCTCCGCACGACGGGGCGCTCCATTACGAGCGCCTCGGCTTTCCGATCGACGGCGCGCGCTGGCGGAAGCTCGCCGTGAAGACGCTCACGCTGCTCGGCCTCGAGCGTGAGCCGTGCCTCTGACGGTCCTGCACGTCGGCTATCCGCTCGCGCCCGTGGGACCGGACGCCGTCGGCGGCGCCGAGCAGGTGCTCTCGATGCTCGACGAGGCGCTCTCGCGCGGCGGCCACCGGTCGATCGTGGTCGCCCCGGCGGGCTCGTCGTGCGCGGGGACGCTGGTCGCCACGCCCGCGCCTCCGCCGGGCGCGGTCCTCGACGAGGCGGCCAGGGAGCACGCCTGGCGCCACCACCGGAGCGCCATTGTCCGGGCGCTGGATCGGTATTCGATCGACCTCGTCCACCTGCACGGCGTCGATTTCGATCGCTACCTGCCCGAGCCCGGCGTGCCCGTGCTCGCGACGCTGCATCTCCCGCCGAGCTTCTATTCGCCGGCGGTGTTCCGGATCGAGCGCCCGAGGACGTTCCTCCACTGCGTCTCCGCGACGCAGCGACGCGCCTGTCCGCCGGGCGCGCGGCTCCTGCCCGAGATCCCGAACGGCGTCCGGCTGGAGCATTACCGGCCGAGGCGGTACCGGCGCGGCTTCGCGCTCGCGCTCGGCCGGCTCTGCCCGGAGAAGGGGGTTCATGTGGCGGTCGAGGCCGCGGTCCGCGCCGGGTCGCCGCTGCTCATCGCCGGGCAGGCGTTCGGCTACGAGGAGCACACGCGGTATCTCCGGGAGGTCCTCCTGCCGATGCTGGGCGGCGCCGGGCCGGTGCGGCGCTTCCTGGGCCCGGTCGGCCTCGTCCGGAAGCGCCGTCTGCTCGGGGCGGCCCGGTGTCTGCTGGTCGCGAGCCGGGTCCAGGAGACCAGCTCCCTCGTCGCCATGGAGGCGCTCGCCTCGGGCACGCCGGTGATCGCGCTCCGCGGCGCCGGCGCGCTGCCGGAGATCGTGGAGCACGGCCGGACGGGGTACCTCGTGGACGGCGCCGCGGAGATGGCCGAGGCCATGGCGACGGTGGATCGGCTCGACCCGGCGGCGTGTCGCCGCGCGGCCGAGGAGCGCTTCTCGGCGGCGAGGACGTCGGCGGCGTATCTCGAGACGTACCGCCGGATCCTGCGCGAGGGGTGAGCGGGGCGCGGCGAGGCGGGCCCTGGCGGGGCCGCGGCGATCTCTTCTCGCCGGCGATGTGGACAGTCGTTCTTATGATGTGTACGATGGTACATATGACGAACCCTGCCGACACGCGGTCCATGCGCGAGCGGATGCTCGCCGGCGACCTCTACATCGCCGACGATCCCGAGATCGCCGAGCAGAGCGCCGCTGCGCTGGACCTGATGGCGGCCTACAACGCGACCTCGGTGCGCCAGCGCCCGTTGCGCCGTCGCCTGCTGGAGCAGCTGCTCGGATCGATCGGCGAGGGCACCGAGATCCGCCCGCCGTTCTACGTGGATTACGGCGCGCAGATCACGATCGGGGCGCGCTGCTTCGCGAACTTCGGGCTTGTGGCGCTCGACGTCGCGCCGATCACCATCGGCGACGACGTTCAGTTCGGGCCGAACGTGCAGCTGCTCACGCCGACCCATCCGGTGGAGCCCGAGCCGCGGCGGAAGAAGTGGGAGGCTGCGAAGCCGATCACGATCGGCAACAACGTGTGGCTCGGCGGCGGTGCGATCGTGCTGCCCGGGGTGACGATCGGGGACAACACCGTGGTGGGCGCCGGCTCCGTCGTGACGCGCGATCTGCCGGCCAATGTTGTCGCCGTGGGCAACCCCGCTCGCGTGATCCGCACGCTCGACGGCGCCGTGGCCGCGTCCGCGCCGGCGCAGGGCGAGACCGGCGGGTGACGACGGAGGCGCGATGAGCGCGACGAGGGCGGGGACCGCCGCGCCGGCGCGCCGGGCTCGGCGCCACGACCCGGGGCGCAGGGACCGGCTTGTGGCGACGGCGCTCGACGTGATCGCCGAGCAGGGGGTCGCCGGCGCCTCGCACCGCTCCATTGCCCGGGCCGCCGACGTGCCGCTCGGCTCGACGACGTATCATTTCGCCTCGATCGACGAGCTCCTCGCCGCGGCGTTCAGCCGGCATGCGGAGACCGTGGCGTCCTGTTTCGAGGAGCGGATGCGCGCCGCCTGCGACCGCGCGGCCGCGGTCGAGCTCCTGGTCGAGCACCTCACCGCGGATCTGCTCGGCTCGCCGCGCGACCTCGTGCTCAGCGTCGAGCTCTACGTCGCTGCCGCCCGGAGGCCCGCGCTGCGCGCCGTCACCCAGGCCTGGATGCTGCGGAGCCGACGCGCGCTGGAGCTCCACTTCGACCCGGTGACGGCGCGGGAGCTCGACGCGCTGATCGAGGGCCTCGTGCTGCACAGCGCGCTGTCCACGGATCCGATGACGGCCGGGCAGATCCGGCACGCCATCCACCGCTTCACCCGCTGATTTGCTGGTGCCTCACCCGGCGCCGTCGCCCCCGTGCCTCAGGTGTCGAGCAAGGTCCAGTCCTGCTCCGCCGCCCACGCCGAGAACGAATGCCACCCGACCTCGGGGTAATCGCGCCGGAGCCGGACGATGTCGGCCGTGAAGCCGGCGCGCTCGTACCATGCGAACATCGTGGCCATGGCCTCGCTGCCGGCGCGCACGGCAGCGAGCGGGAGCTCGACGTACTGGATCTTCTTGCCGGACGCGCGGGTGATCGCCTCCGCTGCGTCGAGCGCGCAGACCTCGTCCGAGGCGATGTCGATTCGCGCGCCGAGGAACGGCTCGCGCTGCTCGAGGACCAGGGCGGTGAACCGGGCGACGTCGGCGACCGCGATCTGCTGGAGCGTCCGCGTCCCTGACATGGCGATGAGGAGCCTGCCCTCGCGGAGGCCGGGCAGGAGAAAGACGCGCCGGAAGTTCTCCATGAAGAACGCCGGGCCGAGGATGGTGAAGGGGACATCCAGCGAGCGCAGGTGCCCCTCCACCTGGAACTTGCTGTCGAAGAGCGGCACGCCGGTGCCACGATCGGCGCTCGCGACGGAGGAGTAGACGAGGTGTCCGACGCTGGCGGCCCTGGCGGCGTCGAGCACCGCGCGCGTCCTGCCCGCGCTCTGCGATCAACGACGCTGGACGAGCCTGTTCCTCTCCTTCAGCAAGAGTGCGGGAGAGCCATCCTTCCTGTCGCTCTACAGAGGGGATGCCTCAGGGGGTCCACCACACCTGACGGCTCGTTCCGACGCACGCGACGGCCGATCCGAGGGCCATGACGCACCGCTCCGACGGGGGTGACGGTCCGTACGCGGCGCTCGCGGTACCGGGCGACGTCCTGGATCTTTCGAGGTCCGGTGCGATTCGAGCGAAGGACGACCGACCTCGCCGGCATTCACCAGGTAACAGCCGAGCCGTGGCGCAGGATCGCGTCGGGCCCCGAGATCCAGACGGCTGGAGTCGTCGGGGCAGCGTCATTTTCCAGTCTGCAGGGGCCTTCAGGGGCTGCTGGGCCATACATCGTGCGACCCGATAGGCTCCGAGCGCGGCTGTTCATCCTCGAGACGCTTCGTGTCTCGCACGCAGGGAGAGCCGATCCATGAGACAGTCGTATCTTGCTTTGACGAAGTTTGCTTGTGTCGCGGCAGTGGCGCTTGCCTCCGCGGCCTGCGGCAGCGGCGACGGCGCCCACCCCGATCCGGATCTCGACATCGACAGCTCCGACAACGGGGTCCTGCTGCAACACGCGGACGCCGAGGCGAGCGGGAGCTGCCAGCTGCCCGACGGTCCACGCACGGTGCATCAGATGAAGGGTCCGCCCGGGAGCCTGCAAGGCGGCTGCGTCCCCACGTGGACCCAGGAGCAGCTGAACGACGGGTTCACCGAGATCCGCGACCGGCGGATGATCATCTTGCCAGAGGATCCCGATTTCGATCGGCGGATCCCCTGGCTCGCGGCCGACAACGGGTGCGAGGACCGGGCCGAGGCAGCGAGCTATTACTTGAAGAGCTGGAACTACCCGACGCCCTACTATGCCAGGGTCCTGGTGAAGCTGCCCAAGCGGCTCATCCTCAGGACGGACAACGAGCCGGGCGGACAGGTGCGCTGGGTTCATCACGTCGCGCCCGTGGTCCGCGTCGATGGACGGCTCATGATCCTCGACCCTGCCGTCGAGCCGAAGGCGCCTCTCCCGATCGACGAGTGGCTCCCCCGGTTCAGCGTCGCCGGAGAGTTCGACGTGGCGTTGTGCCGCGACCACGCCGTCGGGGACGGGTGCTTCGACGCCGCGCCCGTGGAGCCGTCGCCGCCCCAGATCGGGTCCAACGCCGGATTGCACATGCGGCTGACGGCCGAATGGGGAGTTCAGGAGATCCTCGGACGTGATCCGTACCGGGTCCTCGGCGACTGCCCGACGTGGGTCGAATGCGAAGCCGAGCCCACGCCCGATGAGAACCGCCCGCCGACCATCCGGCATTTCAGGACGGACCGGCTGGAGAGCTCGGTCTTCTTCCCCATCTACGTCATCGGGGACAACTTCGTCGAAGGCGTGACGACCGTGCGCGTCACAGGAAACGGCGTCGACGAGAGCGTCCCTATCGAATCTTACACCCTGCGCAGCCTCTTGCTCGCATACGGGTATGACCCCGGCGAGTATCAGGTGACGGCGGCCAACGGAGCGCACGTCAGCCAGCCCGTGGTCCTGACGATCTCCGAGTTCTGACCAGGCACGTGCACCTCGCCTCGTGCACACGCCGGCGCCTCGCCCTCAGGCAGCGCAGCGCAGCAGGTCCCGGCGTCGCGGCGCGCAGACAGCAGCATCGCGACGGCCGCGCCAGGGCAGAAATGACGGCGGCCCTGCGTAGGGAAGGGTGGTTCTGCCGGTGGGCGGAGCTCAATCCTTATTCCTTCGAGGGGAGCGCGTAACCATGCGATCGACGTTCTGGGCTGGTGTGGTGGGGATGTGCCTTTCGTGCGGCCTCTCGGGGCTGGGCTGCGGTGGCGACGATGACGGGGCGACGCCGGGCGGCCCGGCGGGGTCGGAGGAGGGCGGGGGAGACGGCGAGGCGTCCTGCTCCGGACTCGACACGTCGGCCCTCGTCAGCGAGCTCTCGCCGGCGGAGGTCGAGCAGGCGTGCAGGGGATATCGCCGCTGCAGCGCCGAGAGGCTGACCCCGGAGCACGTGTGTCGCATGAGGGGCGTGCTCGGCGCGATGGACGAGGACGAGCCCGGGACGGACGACGCCGGGCTGCGGGCGCGCTGTTCCGAGCGCTTCGAGGCGTGCATGGCCGATACGGATCAGGTGGAATCGATGATCGAACAGGCCATCGCGACGGTCGAGGCGGAGCCCTGCGGGACACCGGCGCAGTGCACGGCCACGATCGCCGAGATCGACGCGTGCGCCGCCGAATTTCGCGCGTACTCGTACGACGTGCTCCCCGAGTGCAGCGCGCTCACCATGGACTTCTACGAGCAGACCGACCGGGGCGCCTATTTGCTCGAGGGGCCCTGCGGCAAGCTCAGCATTGGCTGCTTCCCGCTCTTCACGACGCCGAGGGAGGAGCTCGAGTGACCGGCAGCCCCGCGTCCGACCCCCTCACCCCGTGAGCGCGTCGAGGGCCGACAGCAGGGGCGCGGCCCTCTCGCGGTCGATCATCTGCACATACGCGATCCTGCCCCGCAGGTGCGCCTCGAAGTCCGGCACGCCGTGCCGGTTCTGGGCGGCGAGGCCGGTCTTCTTCGCCCCGTGGAGGATCGCGCGCAGGCGGCGCACCTCCTCGCGCGGCGCCGAGGGCTTGTCGTTGACAACGACGCCCGTCACCACCTGCCGCCCGCCCGCGCGCTGGATACGGCCCTTCTCCGGGTGGATGGCGAAGCCCTCCTCCTCGACGATATGACGGACGCGGGCGAGCAGCATCGCGATGTCGCCGCGCTTGCCCGGGGGCGCCGAGAAGGTGAGGTCGTCCGCGTAACGCGTGTAGGTGAAGCCCGCGCGGGCGCACATGCCGGCGAGGCGCCGATCGAGCTTCCGCGCGATCTGGTTCGAGAGGGCCGGGCTCGTGCAGGCGCCCTGCGGCAGCGCGCGATCGCCGACCGCGACCCAGAAGCGCTGGCCGTCGTACTCGACCGGGCGCCGCGGCGGCTCGGTGCAGAGCAGGGCGAGGAGCGTGGCCACCGCCGGGGAGTAGCCGAGCCGATGGAAGACGCCGCGCACCCGCGGGAACGTGATGGTCGGGAAGAACTCGGACAGGTCGAGGTTGACGACCACGTCACGACGCGTGTGCGGGCGCGCGTTGGTGACCGTGGAGCGCCCCTTCACGAAGCCGTGCGCGGGCTCCTCGACGGGCAGCTTCTCCAGGATCTCGCGCAGGACCCACGCCTGCGCAGCCGCCAGAGAGGCGTGGGGCGCCGCGAGCTGCCTCGTCCCGCCCGAGCGCTTCGGGACGTCGAAGTACACGTAGTGAGGGCGCTCGACGGCCTCGCCATGAAAGGAGAGCCAGCGCAGGCGGGGGACGGCGACGCCGAGGGCGCGGGCGAGGTCGGCCGGGGTGGACAGCACGGGCAAACCGCGCTCGACGAGCGATTCGACGAGCGAGCGCCGGTCGGCGAGGCCCGCCGAGACGTCGGGGCCGAGGTAAATGATGTCCTCGGCCCGGCGGCGCGCCACCGCCTCGGCGCGCTGCCGCTTGCGCTCGGCGCTCAGGCGCCGCTTCTCCTCCCTGCGGGCGAGCTTCTCGCGCTTGAGCTGCTCGATCGCCTCGTCGGCCGAGCGCGCCGCGGCGGCGCCGGCGAGCCGCGCGGCGTCCTGGTGGGTGAGCCACAGATCGCCGACGCGGTGGATCTCGGCGATCTGCGCCTCGGTGAGCAGGCCGCGCAGGATGAGGCCCCGATCGATGAGCGCGGTGCGCTCGTCGCTCTGCGGCGGGATCGTGTCCACGCGGCCGATCCAGGCCGTCCTGTACGGGTTGATCTCGAGCGCGCGCCTGCGCAGCTCGCCTGCGGAGAGGCCGAGGATCCCGCGGGCGTCGTACGGGTCCGCGCGCCGCGGCGTCGCGCCCGCCGCCGCGGCGCGGGGCTGCCCGGCGCGGGCGGCCGGCCGCACGGCGGCCTGCTCGGCCGCGGGCCCGGCCGGCGCTCGCTCGCCCGGCTCGGCCCCGCCCAGGCCGAGCATCGTCTTCAGCTTGTCCCAGAAGCCCATTCGAACGTTCCGCTGGCCAGCCCCCGGTCCAGCCCTCCAAGGAAGCCCGTCCGCCCGACTACTTGCTCGTGACCACGCCCGATCACCCAGGCGCCGGGCACCTGTGCGGTTCCAGGACCGTCAGGTCCCTCTGGGTGGAACCGCACAGGTGCTAAAGGCGCCCAAAGAACATCGGGGGTGGGGATGCATGGAAGAACAACCTCCACCACGGCGGAGCGCCGCAGCATGTTGGGCTCGAGCGGACGGACCTCCTTGCAGGACTGGACACTCGGGTCTTGTGTGAACCTCACTTCGTCGATCGCCTGGCGACGAGCCACGCGAGGCCCACCACCGCGGCGGGGCTCGCCTTGAACTGATCGGCGACGCGCCGGATCTCGGCCAGCACGGCCGCGTGGACCGCCAGCGTCCTCACGACCGGCGCGTGGAGCTCGCGCGCGCGGAGCGCCCGCTCCGCCTCCGGCCCGCCGAGCGCGAGGGCCTCGGCCCAGGAGCGGCAGCCCTGGATGCGCTCGAACGCGAGGTCCCACGACGCCTCGACGACCTCCGCGAGGCCCGCCTGCCGGGCCGCCGCGGCGCGCTCGATCTCACCGAGGAGCTCCGCGGGGAACGGCACCGCCTCGCCGCGCGGGGCGGCCGTCGTCGCCCGCGGGCCGCCCGTCGCCCGCGGGCCGCCCGGCGCGGCCTCCGCCGGCCGCGGCGGCTCCGGCGAGGGCCCCGCGTCACCGCGGCCGGACAGGTGGAGCTTGATCGCGAGCAGGTGCCGGCACGGGCCGGCGCGCAGCCGGTTCTTGTAGAAGTACGAGCAGCTGCACTTCGCCTTCTTGATCGCACCGTCGGTGTCGAGGAGCAGCTCGCAGCTCGTCGCCTCGGCCCTCGCCACGACGACGCGGCGGCCGCCGGAGAGGGCCTCGTCCCGCGCGATCTCCACGCCGCCCCGGGCGATGCGGCGGCCCTCCGCGAGCTCCGGGGGCTCGGGGCCGAGGAGCGCGTCGGAGAGGGCGACCGGCATCACCGGGCGGCAGCGATAACACTCCGCGGCGTGGTCGTAAACCACCTGCCCCTGCTTCGCGGCGAGGTGCAGCGCGCCGCGAAGCGCGTCGTCCGGCGCGCCCAGCGACACGGCGAGCTCGCCGGGAGACGCGCGCCGGACCCTCTCCAGGTGGCGCACGACCCGGTCCGCCAGCTGCGCGTCCGGGGTGAAGGCGTCCGCCATGACGTCGAGGTGGGAGCCCGAGGTCCAGTCGTTCGCCGTCCAGCCCGAGAGCGCGAGGGTGAAGCGCATCTCGCCCATGTAGACGATCCACAGGCTCGGCAGCCCGGAGCCGAGCAGCCGCACCTCGATGCGGTCGGCGAGCGGCAGGAGCCGCGCGAGCGCGGAGAGACGGCGCCTCCCCCACACCTTGATCTCCTCGGTCGCCCCCGCGCCCCTCGGCGCAGCGGAGCGGTACGGGCCGGACCCACCCGCGCCCTGCCGGGGCCCCGCGGCCACGGGAACGTCGTCGCAGGTGACGCCGCGGCACGGGATGGAGACGCCCCAGGGGTCGAGCACGAGGATCGGCGCCTTGCCCGGCGTGAGCTGGAAGCGCAGGCTGCGCGGGCCCGTGCGCTCGCGGTGCCGATCGAGGTGCGCGAGGAGCGAGTAGGCCGCCTCCACGGGGACGTCGACCTTGCGGCTCGGGAGGCACATCGCCGCCTGGAGCTGGCCGAAGCCGCGCAACCACGAGGGCGGGAGGTCGATCTTCTCCTCGCGGTAGTCGCCGCGGCCGTCGACCGCGACCTCGAAGCCGGTCGGATCGACGAGGAGCCGCGTCGGCCGGTAGCTGCGGAGCGTCTGGAAGTGCTCGTGGAGCGCGAGCGAGTAGTCGACGTTCGTCGTGCCGAGGCCGGCGTCCTGCGCGCCCCGGAAGGCGTCGCGATCGACCGAGAGGCAGCCGTAGCTCGACTCGTCCTTGGAGAAACACTCGAAGAAGACGACATCGGGCGCGACGGTCACGACCGGATCGCAGGGGACGAGGTGGCGGAAGAGCTCCGGGTCGCTCCGCGCGAGCTCCGTCGCCCAGCGGACGCGCGCGCCCCAGTAGACCTTGTGCATCGCCCGGAAGTCGGCCTCGAGGTTCGGCGGCAGCGGCACCTTCGCGAGGCGCGCGAGCTCGGCCTTCATGGCCTCGCCATGGATCTCCTGGCGGAGCCGGGCCTCGCGCTCGGCCTCCTGCTGCTTCCACGCCTCGTGGGCGGAGCGATCCCTCGGCCTGCGCCGCAGGTCGCCCACGACGACATCGTGCAGCGCGCTGATCGCCTCGCGGAAGCGCACCGGCCGCGCGAGCTCGCCGTCGAAGAAGACCCTGGGGCGCGCGAGGTTGGGCGCGAAGCTGAGGGCGGCGCCGCCGCCGAGCTCCTTGACGCCGCTCTTGCCGAGGTAGCGGAGATCGAAGCTCACGCCGCGTCCTCCCCCGCGAACAGCCGGAGCTCGGGGAGCCTGCGCGCGATGGCGTCACGGAGCGCGGGGGCGCGGAACGCGGCGCGGGCGAGGGCGCCGAGGGCGGCGCGCCGCTCGGGCGGGCGCACGCTGCGGAGCGCGACGCCGAGCAGCGGCAAGAGCGCATCGGCCTCGCCAGGCCGGGCGACCACGCGGTCCGCGATCTGCCTGACGACCGCGCGCTTGTCGCGCGCGCCGCCGTGGACGGCGAGCAGCGCGGCCGCCCACACGTGCCGCAGCGCCTCGGGCGCGAGGGCCGCCTTGCGCGCGGTGAGGTGCCGGATCAGGAAGGCGCGGGCGTCGGCGTGGGGCGTCTCGGCCAGCGCGGCCCACAGGCCTGTGTCGTCGCGGAAGCGGGGGGCGGCCTCGAGGAGCTCGAGCGCGCGGGCGCGGACGTCCTCGTGGCGGGAGTCCAGGAGATCGCGCACGTGCTCGGCCCGGCCGTGGGGCGAGCGCCCGAGCACCTCGAGGAGCCACGCGACCGCTTCCTCCCGGACGCGGGGGGCGCCTGCGGTCGCGAGGCGCGCGATCGTGTCGAGATCGGCGGCGGTCTCGACGGGCTTCGTCCTCGCCCAGCGCAGGCCGAGCTCCGCGACCGGCGCGGCGCGCGCGCGGGCGAGGTCCACGCACTCGGCGAGCGAGAGCCGCGCCGGCGAGACGTGCTCGACCACCGCCTCGCAGAGGAAGGCGAGCGCCGCGGCGTTCTCGGTCCGGAGCAGCGAGAGCCAGTCCGCGATCGGCAGGCTCCCGAGGCCCGGGATGTGCCGGAGCAGGCCGGCGGCGAGCGTCTGGACCTCGTCGTGCGGGCTCTCGAGGAGCGCGCGCACACGAGCGAGGGGCAGGCCGCGCAGCTCGGCGGCGTAGGCGTGGCCGAGGAGCCCGACGGCGAACGCCCGGACCGTGCGGCTCCTCGCGGCCGTGACCAGGCCGAGCACCTCTTCGAAGGCGCCCTGCCACGCCTCGGGGTAGAGCGGCGCGGGCTCGAGATCGGCGAGGGCGGCGCCCTCGGCGAGGCGAACGCCGCGCGGGAGGCGATCGAGGGCGGGCGAGCCCCAGTAGAGCGCGTGGAGCAGCCCCCAGGCGTCGAGCAGGCGCTCGGGCCTGTCGAGGTGCTCGTCGCGGTAGAGCGCGAGCGCAGCGCGGATCGCGTTGCCGTAGCGGGCGGCGTCGCGCCGGCCGAGCCGCCTGAAGTAGCGGAACGCCCGGCGCCGCAGGTAGTGGCGCGTCCGCACCGAGAAGCGCGGCGACGCGACGTCGCCCGGGGGGAGGCGGCCGGGCGCGAGGGTGTCGTTCACGAGGCAGGGCTCGTCGCGGGACGTCCTGGTCTGCCAGTCGTAGCGGGGCACCTTGACCAGCTTGCGGCGAACGAGGCGGTCGAAGGCGACCATGAAATGGCCGACGACCTCGTCGTCTCCTGCCTGCTCGGCGAGTTTGTAAAGGACCTTGACGAGCGCGCGGTGGTGCGGCCGGTCGCAGCCGTCGTCGATGTAGCGGAGCAGCGCGCGCCGCGCGAACGGGCGCCGGTCCGCGTACCAGCGCGGGGCGAGCGCCTTCAGCTTCCGGCCCGCCTCCGACACGAGCACCTCGTCGACGAACCGGTCGTCGCCTGCCTCGAAGTGCTCGTCGAGGAGGAGCGTCGACGCTGCCTGCGATCGCGCGGCGCTCATGCGCGGCGGATGCTACGAAACCGGCGCCGAGCCGGTCAAGCGGGGCGCCGCCGCGGGGCGCCGCCACAACGCCGGCCTGCTGCGGCTACGCCGGCCTGCTGCGGCTCTCCGTAGGCCGCGCCAGCCCTTCGGCGAACGCCCGCGCGGAGATGTAGGGCACACACACCCGGCCGGCCCAAAAGAGGGTGTTCCAGAGGCGACGACCAACGCCGGCGCTCGTGACGAGGCCGCGGAGAGGTCACGACCCATCACGGAGGATCTTTTCGGCCCGGGAACAGGTCCCGATCAAAAGAAATGGATCATTTCATACAAATGAGTTGGTCTCGACCAGGCCATCGGCTCAAGTGGAGCCTTCGCGCCTGGTCGAGACCACGCGGGGGCATCGAAACGAGCGCCCGGCAGGGCCTCCACGTCCTCCCGCGCATCTGCGATGCGTGTACTCGGCCGAGGGCTTGACGTCATGGCGAATGATCCGCCTCGAATCGAGCCGTATCGCCGCGCAACGAGTCACCCCGCGACGAAGCCGCGAGCCTCGCGGACGGCCACCTGCGCGCCAAGCACCTCATCCCAGGATGACGTCGTATCGCTCAACACGTCTGAATAGCGGTCGGGCTCAGCCTGCGCTATTCACGCCGCGGGGGAAAACCTCGCTTCCTGGAGAACCTCATGATCGAGAAGAGCACCCAGTCCATGCATACCCACCCTCGTCGTCCGTCACGCGCTGCCTGGCCGCGCGTCGGCGCGGCGCTGTTGCTCCTCGGAGCCGTCGGCGCCGCCGCCTGCACCTCCGGCGTCGCCGTGGAGGAGGAGCCCCTCGGGGAGGCGCTCCTGCTCGGGACTTACGATCTGTCGAGCAGCTACACGGGCACCATCGGGGACACCCGCGGCTGGCTCATCGAGTGGGAGGTCCCCGCGCTCCTGAACGAGTCCACGGCCTGGACCGTGGTGGGCCAGTGGTACTACAACCTCGAGTCCGGCATCTACCACAGCCCGGACGGGTGGTTCGTCTACTACTTCGGCGATGACAACGGGGTCACGGGGAACCACTCGAGCTGCAATAACCAGTGGGGCTCGGGGGGCACCTGCGGCGGCTCGCTCGGCGACCTGGAGCCCGGGCAGCAGGTCGTCTTCAAGTACGAGTGGTGCACGCCCGAGCGCGTCGCGAGCGTGACCGGCACCCAGCTCTGTCTCTATGTCGACATGAAGGACGGCGACGGCTGGCAGTTCCTCGCCCAGGACGAGCGCACCACCGTCGAGATGTACACGCACGACGTCGAGCATTTTCGCGACGTCGGCACGCAGTACACCGAGCCGCAGATCTCCTGCTCGGCGCCCATCAAGATGGTTCGCCAGCAGCTGAAGACGACCGCGGGCGTCTGGCAGAACATGTCGGGCGCGAGCACCTGGTCGTTCCACGACGAGCCTCCTTACGTCTACCAGAACAAGAATCTCAGCGCGTCGCCGTCGACCTGGGAGGCCTGCAAGACCTGCAACAGCTTGCCCGCGTGGGCGTCGGGGCAGGTGTACACGCCTTCGACCCTGGTCACAAACGGCGGCCGCATCTGGTTGGCGAACCAGCAGATCTGGTGGTCGGACCCGGTCTGCTCGCCCAGCAGCCCGGCCGCCTGGTGCCCGGCCGCGTGGACCGACCTCGGCGCCTGCAACTACTGATCGCGGCACCCGCTCCCCACGACGCGCACCGGAGGCCACCGCCAGGAGCTTGCCTGTCGTCCCGGCTTCCAGGGCGCGTGGTCCCGTCGAGGGGCGATGACCGCGGCCTCCATCCTCCCCGTCAATAACGCCAGACCGAGCTCGACAGTCGATGCTCGAGGAGCTGCGTCCGAGCGGCTTGCGCTCGATGTCCTCGAGTGCCCAGCCTGCAAGGGCAGGGCAGCGGAGATCAGCGCGGGCTTTCTGCAGCGCGTCGAGAGGGGCACGACGAGCGTCGGGGTCGGGGTCCTGGTCCGGCTCGCCGACGCGCTCGCCGTCGAGCCCGGCGTCCTGCTGCGCCGCGCCACGCTGCCCGGGGTGACGCGCGGGAGGCCGCCGCGCAGCCCGCGGGCGAAGCGACAGCCGTCGGGGTAGGCAGGCAGCCGCCATGTGCTGACCCCCTCGCCCTGGCTCCAGCGTCCGTGCGGCGTTACGCGAAGCGCTCGGCGTTGACTGTTGATCCGGCGCGCGCGTAACCTGTCCGCATCGCAGGCCGGTCGGTCGCTACAAGCCATGGCCACCTATAACATCGGGCGGTCCAGCGGCCCGTGGAGAGCACAGAAAGGAGGATCGAGGTAGATGACAATCTTCGTGTCGGCGTCTGAAGCAGACGAGCCCCGGCTCGCCGGCCTCGCCGGGGAATGGCGCGCCGCCGTGGCAAGGGAGCAGGAGAACCGCGTGGCGCAGGTTGCCGTGTGGGATGCAAAGCTCGCCGAGATCCACACCGAGCAAGAGGCGCTCCTGAGGGGTGGCCACTGGATAGGCGGACCGGACGACCTCCTGAGCATCCTCGGGCAGAGCCGGCAGGAGCTGTATCACTCTACGCTGCTGGCATGGCTGCTCGATCCCCAGGGTCGACATGGCTTCGGCTCTGGCTTCCTCGAGGCGTTGCTCCGCCGCTGCACAGCCGATCCGCCGGCCGAGCTGAGCCGCGCCCGGTCCGCGCGCGAGGTGAGCCGGGGCAATGCCCGCGCCGATGTCGTCGTCGCTGGGCCTGGACTCTGCCTCGTGATCGAGAACAAGGTCGATGCCCGTGAGCAGCCCAAGCAATGCGATCGCCTTTACGAGAGTTTCGGTCGAGAGCCAGGTGCGCTGTTCATCTTCCTGTCGCCATCCGGACGAGCGCCCGTGACAGCCACGGGCGACGCGCGGGAGGCGTTCAAGCCGATGAGCTACGCCGATATCGCGGCGATGCTCCGCGACGCGCTCGCCTCGGCGCCGGGCAAGGACGCGACGGCGCATGGGCGCGAGGCCGCCTCCAACTATCTCGTCACCCTGGAGAGGGAGTTTCAATGAACCGCATCGACGATCCGCGTGCCGTCTTCTACCTCCGGCATCAGGCGCTCATCGAGGAGTGGGCCGCCCTCCGCGAGTCCGCCGCCGACCTCACGCACGGGTTTCTATGCTCGTGCGCAGATGGGATCGCCGATCTTGCCTCCGAGCTCTCTCCAGACGTTGACGTTTACAAATTTCTGGAGGAAGACGAAGACTGGCCGAAGATCCTGCTGGTCTTGCCAGGATGGTTCGCGTCGCGCGAGGGCGAGCGCGTCCCCAGGGTCGGGATCGGCCTGGAGTGGAACAAGTCGCGACATTTGAACTTCACGACCTCTCCTGCTTGCGCGTACACAGGCATATGGGTGGATTTCGACATCGACGGCGGCAAGGAGCTGTCGAGGAAGCTTTGTGCGGCCTTCGGAGAGGCCGGCCTCCTCAAGAAGCACAAGCTCGCCTCCAGCGCTTGGTGGCCCGCATACCGCTACGAGACCGCGACAGGCGAATACTGGAAGGATCTCGCACCCTACCGCGAACACCTCGTCGCGTCAGTGCGGTCCCACTGGACGGAGTTCGAGGCCCGGGTCCGGGAAGTGCTGGCGGCCTGAGCGTCCAGTGGACTGTTCGACAAGTCTTTCAACATAGTCGTGGCGGGTTTGCTAGAATCTGGCACCTCTGCCGGCGGTACGAGGAGGCGGGGGTGCACGTCGTCCAGAACGCTCCACGGGAGGGCCAGCCGCGAGCGTTTCGTCCCCCCGCAGCGCGTTGGAATTGAGAAGCTCGCCTGCTGCGATCCTGCGGGGCTCGACCTGCACATGACCCACTGATCGACCCGCACCCTCGCTCAAATCGCAGCCGAGCGCGGCATCGTGCCGAAGATTTCGCACTCGACCGTCTCGTTGATCCTGCGCGCAGCCGACCTTCAGCCTCATCGTTCGCGGTACTGGAAGGCGCCGAAGCTCGACGCAGCGTTCCTCAAACGTGCCGCCACAGATCCTGTGGTGCTGCGAGAACGCCGCAAATCTGGCCGCAAAGCACGAGAGCGTGCACCTGATCTGGGACGGCGGCTCGTCGCACGGCGCGGATGAGACAACGACCTGGCTGCGCCTCCACCATCCGCGCGTGCGTACGCTTGTCACGCCACCGCACGCCTCGTGGCTCAGTCAGGCGGAGCTGTTGCTGCGCTGTAACCGGCGTCGCACGGGCGGTCACGATACCCTTGGCTGGGCGGTTATTCCGCGTCGGACGCGTCGAAGCGGTGTCAGAGGCCATCGAGGGCTCGATTTCTCTCGTACCCTCTCGATCCCTCTCGTGGAGCCCCGTGCCCTGACGTCGGGGCACACGGAGGTCACACGGTGTGACGCAGCCGGGTCGATGCTCGTAAGCGCGGGGTAGGAGGGCTCGCCAGGCCCGGGCAGGTCGTGCTCGGTCAGCCGGTGGACGGCGACGGCGCTGCGCTCGCTGGCGGGCGCCCCGACCCACCCACGCGACCCGCCGCGCTCGGCACGCCGAGGCAGGGACAGCGAGGACGTAATGTGGCTCACGCCACAGTTGACGCCGACACTCCGGTGGGAGGAGCATTTGGAATCAGGGGATGGCATGGGGCACGGGCTGAGGGGGAGGGCGAGCGCGCTCGTGCTGTGCGGCTGTGCCTGCGCGCTCGTCAGTGTTCCGGCGCCGGCACAGGCACTCTCGCCGGGCCCTTGGGCGTATCCACCAGCGCCCATGTGGACTGGGCTGGCGGCGGTAGTCGCGTTCTTCCTGGAAGTCTGGTCGTGATGGTGACCACTGGACCCATCTGGAGATTTGAGGCAAAGTCGATATGAACAGGATATTTGTTGTTCTGTGCTTTGGTCTCACGGCGTGCAATTACGATGTAGGTGAGTGCTATGTCCGGGGTGAGGGAAACGAAGGCGCCGGCGGCAGCATCATCACGCCGACAGGAGGGGTTGGAGGCTTCGGGTGGCATGTGCCACTGGAGCCGCAAGATCACACGGGCGTCGATGGAGATCCGTGCTCGCAAACCGTGGAATGCACGGTCACGTGGAAGGCGGGGTCGGCTGTTTGCAGTAACCAGGGCGCGGCCGGTAGCTGCACAACGCGGTACCAGGGCGAGCACGCGAGTTTGGACGAAGCCAAGGATCGATGTGAAGAAGCCTCTGGGGTTCGCAGCGGCTCCGGAGCGCAGTCGTGCGACTCGTGTCGGTGGGCGGCAGGCTCAAGCTCGTCCGACTGCAAAGAGGCATGCAAGGAAAAGTGCGATCAACTATGGGAACGGTGCTACGACGACTGCCCAAAGGGGGACAGGAACTGTCGGAGCCAATGCACCGAAGAACTTGGGCGATGCCTCAAAGACTGCGACAGGAGGTGCAAGTGATGATCGAACTAGTCTTCAAGGTGACCGGAGAGGACGGCGAGCCGCGCGACATCGTGGTTCGCATCCACGAGCCGACCCGAAACCCACCGGAGAAAAAGTGGCCTTGGGTTGTCCCTGTGGAAGTCGACGGGCGCAGTTACAATGTATCTGGGGAAGATCCTCTCGACGCGATCGAGAGCGGAGCTCGGCACGCGGCGATCCTGTTGCGCGAGATCCATGGCGATGCGCTCGAGCCGCCCCTTGAGCCGCGAATGAAGGAGGGCCAATGAGCGACTTGCGGACGCGCCGAGTCTACCCATCGCTGGAACCGAGGCGTACTCGGCTTCAGCTCCCGGGGTGTTGCTCGAAGACGGACGGCTCGCTCGGCTGTGAGGGGTAGCGGCGGCTCCGGCCAGCGCGCCTGACCGAGGGCACGGGGGCTGCTGGCTCGTCGGGCGGCATCGACGGACGCTCCGCCGGCTGCTCGTCCTCCCGCCCGGCTCGGCCGCCACGTCGGCAGAGAGCAAGCGAGCGCTCCAGGCCCTTGCCCGTCGCGGTGTCTCGAGCCCTTCGCCGGGTGAGCGTGCGTCGCTGGGGATAGCGGGGAACTGGCGGCTTACCTACTCGCCGTCGACCATGAGCGCCGTGACGGCGATCTCGCCCAGGACCTCGCCCTCGACGGGGCTTATCACGAAGACGGCACAGAGCGCGTGTGGAACGAGCTCGGTCATCCTCCGACGCGCGCGGGTCGGTCAGGTGCTCGAGCACGCCGTCGGGCGGATGATACGTCACCTCCGCCGGCACGCTTCGCGCCGATCTGCGTCTGAAATCGCCGGTTCCCGACCGATACGCTCGGCGAGCGCCGTGAAGAAGCGAACGCGCTGGTGGCATTCGAGCAGCAGGCCGATGAGCCCGTCTTGCCGTGGACGAGAGCCGAGGGTCACGAGCAGGATGAATCCTCCTTGGGCCCTCGGCGCGCGACCTCGTCGAGGACCTCGTCGGCGAGGAGCGACTCGCACACGGGAAACAAGTCCCGCTCTTCGAAGCGCACGTGCTCGGCGAGCTCTGCTCCGAACGCCCGAGCGGCGCTCGCGTCGCCCGCCGACGCCGACGTGGCCGCGCGTCGCAGGCGGGCGTGGTCGCGTTCAACGCGTTCGCAGAGGTCGAGCCGGCCCGCGGCGCGCAGCGCGGGCAGGAGGACCTGCTCCTCCGCGAGAAAGTGAGGCTCGAGCTGCCGATCGAACTGCTCGCGGAGGCGTGCGCCGTCCGACGTCGACCAGGCGTCGAGTTGCCGCTCGATGGCGCGGGCGAGGACGAGGGCGTGGTGATGCTCGGAGGACAGACCGCGGAGCCGCCGATCGCGCTTCATGACGGCTCCGGTCCCCGCAGCGCGCCGCCGTCGTCGTCCCAGCGCGTGAGCTCCACGGCGATCGCCACGATCTCGGACGGCGACCTCGAGGGCGCGGCCACGTTCGCCGCTGTGCCTGCCAGACCTGCCGAGGCCAGCAACGCCTTCACGATGCTGCCGAGGTGATGACCGTTGTCCGGCGCGTCGGGTTGGCCTCCGGCCCATACAGCCAGCGCGCCCCTGCCCCGGACCTCCTCCTCGAACGCGCGAACCGCCTCATGCAGGCGTGCGATCGCTCCTCGGGGCGCGAGCGACGCGAGGTACGGAGTCGGACACTCGTAGCTGACCATTCCGGAGCAGGGCCCGCATTCGTCGAGGAGGCTCTGGCTCTGCTCGACGACGTCGAGCGGGACCGCGTAGGTCTCCGGGCACGCGGGACACGACACCTCGAGCGACAGGTGGTGGGCAAACTGGGTCGAGAGCATGGGCGACTCCTTTCACGGGATGCTTTCACCGGACGCTGAAGCAGGAGACGTGCCATCAGCTCGCGCTGTACTCGCGCAGCTTGCGCCAGAGCGTGTTGCGCCCGACCCCCAGCACGCGCGCGGCTTCCGCTTGAGCGCCGCCACAAGCATCGAGGACGCGGAGGATGTGCTCTCGCTCGACCTCCGCGAGCGACCGGAGCGCGACGGGCGCGCGAGGTGGGGGCGGCGCCGTGAGCAGCTCCTCCGGGAGGTCCTCGGCGTCGATCGACTCGCCTGTCGCGAGCGCCGCGCCGTGCTTCACGGCGTTCTGCAGCTCGCGCACGTTGCCCGGCCAGGGGTGGCGAAGGAGCACGGCTTTCGCGGCGTCGGTGAAGCCATGCGCCCTGGTGCGCTCCTCGCCCAGCATGCGGCGCGCGAGCGGGAGGATGTCGTCTCGCCGCTCACGGAGGGGCGGAACCTGCACGGAGAGAACCTTGAGGCGGTAGTAGAGATCTTCCCGGAAGGTCCCCCCTCGCACGCGCTGCAGGAGATCTCTGTGCGTCGCGCAGACGATGCGGACGTCGCTCTCGAAGGCCTGGTTCTCGCCGACGCGCCGGATCTCGCCGTCCTGCAGAGCGCGCAGCAGCTTGGCCTGCAGCGGCAGAGGCAGCTCGGCCACCTCGTCGAGGAAGAGCGTTCCCTTGCTCGCCGCCTCGAACAGCCCGCGCCGAATTTGCGTGGCGCCGGTGAAGGCTCCCTTGCCGTGCCCGAAGAGCTCGGACTCGAGGAGCTCGGCCGGCAAGGCCGCGACGTTGACCGGAACGAAGGGGCCGGACGCGCGCGGTGAGTTCGCGTGCAGCATCCGCGCGACGACCTCCTTGCCGGTCCCCGTCTCGCCCAGGACAGCGACCGGCGCCTCGCTCATCGCGAAGCGCGCCACCCGTCGAAACACGGTCTGCATCGCGGCGCTGCGGGCGACCACGTCGGTCGCCCCGGAGAGGCGCGGCGCGAGCGGGATCAGGCCGCAAACCTCGCAGCTCTGCGGGCACGTGTGTTCCATGTGTTCCATTCTGGAACGCACCACGGCAAGAGGCAAGGCAGCCAGCGATTTCGAGAGCGAATCAACGCGGATTCGCGGGCGATGGAGCGCCGGCACGGGCCCTGCTTGTACGGACGACAGGAGGTCCACCGTGCTGAGCCCAACCCAACCCGTCGCCAACATCGTCCTTGATCACTCCGAGTGCGCCCAGGTCTTCCAGCAGCATCGCATCGACTTCTGCTGCCGCGGAGAGCTCAGCCTCGAGCAAGCCGCCAAGGAGCGCGGAGTCGAGCTCACCGCGCTGCTGGGGCAGCTCGAGCGAGCCATCGCGGAACGGCGAGGCGACACGCCGGGCACGATGCGCGAAGCCTCGACGCCCGCTCTCATCGACCACATCGTCGGCAAGCACCACGCGTATCTGCGAACGGCGCTGCCCTTCGTGCGACCGCTCGCGGCGAAGGTCGCGCGGGTTCACGGGGAGCACAACCCGAAGTTGCGCGTCCTCGACGGCGCCGTGGGCGAGCTCTCGGAGACCCTGCTGGCGCACCTCGACGACGAGGAGGCGAACCTGTTTCCGGCGCTCCGTTCGGCGGGCGCCGACATCGACCCGGAAACAACACGGGCCCTCGCCGCGATGCGCGACGAGCACCTCGGGGTGGCCAAGCTCCTCGAGACCCTCCGTGATGCGAGCGACGATTTCGCGCTCCCCGACTGGGCCTGCGGCAGTTATCGCGCGCTGTTCGGCGAGCTTCAGGCGATCGAGCGAGACGTCTTTCAGCACGTTCACCTCGAGAACCACGTCCTCGCGCCGCGCTTCGGTCACGGTCGGGACGCTGTTGACGCTCAGGCTGGCTGAGGGTCCGCCGAGCAGGCCGCCTCCACCATTTTCGATCGCGACCGCGATCAGGACGGCCACATCCTCATCGTGTTCATCTGGAACACGCCGACCTCGCCTGCCGCGGGCCGGCTCCTGTTCGTCGGCCAGCTGAAGGGCACCACCGTCTCGGACCGGATCGAGCTGGGCACGATCGTCTTCTGATCGCGCGCCGGCCAGACACCGGCTGGAGGTGGCGCGGGGCTTGAGCGAGGAGGGCGACGACGATCCCGGGCTGCTCGCGGCCGCCGACGCCCAGCCCGACGAGGCCCTCCGCCGCGAGGCGCGCGGCGGCTGAGCCTCACTTGATGGTTCGGACGAGACGGAAGCCGACGCCTCGGGCCACCGAATCCGACGCTGGGTAATTCTGGCTGGCGACTCGCAGCATATCCCGCGAGCCCGCAACGTTGCTGCCTCGGGCCACGCGGAGATCCGGCGCGTCGGTCCTCAGGGCGATCTCCGTGGCAGGGTTCGTCACTGGACCCTCGACCTCGCGAAAGACGGGTCGATCGCTGGTCCACTCGACGACGTTGCCGAGCATGTCGAACAAGAGCCAGCGATTGGGCCGCTTCGTCCCCACGGGGTGCGTACGCCCTCCCGCGTTCACGTCATACCATGCGATGGGCTCGAGGCTCGGCTCGGGGTCGTAGCGCGCATCCGGATTCGTTCCGGTGATGTCACCTCCGTAGTATGCCGTCCTCGTTCCCGCGCGCGCGGCGTACTCCCATTCTGCCTCCGTTGGCAGGCGATAGCCCTCGCACTCGTAGACGCTCGTCGCGTCGCCCGTGAGATCCACGCGACCGCAACTCATGCCACGGCCCAGCTCGCCTTGACATTCGGAGAGCTCGAAGCAGGGCGCGAGCGGCGGCTCGTGACGTGCGGAGAGCAGGTTCGCGAAGAGCAGGGCTTCGAACCACGTCGCATAGCGAAGCGGGCACTCGTCGTCCTTGCAGGTCACCGGACCTTCCCGCACCTTCTCCGGCTTCTCTGGCATGACGCTGACGAGCTCCGACCACTGCTTGCGCGTCAGCTCGAACTGCCCGATCTCGAACCCGCGCTCGAGCGTGACCGCCCTTGGAATCTCGGTGTGTTCACCACGCCAGAGCTCGCTCTCCGGCGAGCCCATGATGAAGCAGCCCGGCGGAATGCGACACCAACCATTCGCGCACTCGGCCACCACCGCCGGATGCCGACACACGGATCCATCGGCGGAGGCGGCTTCCCAGCCAGCCACCTCCGGACCGGCCGGATCCATGTTGCTGGCCGGCACGACGGAGGGCTCCTGGCGCTCCGCCTCGGGCTGGCAGCCGAGGGGTACGATCAGGAGAGCCCAGAGAGCGACACCGATCGCGCACGTCATCGAACCGCTTGTATTCATGGCTCGTCGCTTACCACGAAGTCCAGCGTCGGGCCGAGCATTCCGAGGACCACGGCGGTCTTGCGTGTCATATAATTTTATCTAACCGTTTTATACACACATCTAATCCGCAGGGCCAGCGGCCCGCGATCGCCTGGATTTCGAGTGGCACGCGCCGTGCGACACGCAGCGACGACGGACCGACGGAAACGACGGAGACCGACAGAGACCGACGGACCCCATCGTGAACGAGCGTCGCGGCGCGGGCCGGACGGCTCGACCCCTCACCGGAGATCTTGCCATGGAGCGAAGCTACAACGTCATCCCCACGGACTCGGGCGTGCCCATCAAGGCGTGGACGGTCGGCGTGCCGTTCGAGCCCGCCGCGGAGGCGCAGCTCAAGAACCTCGCCGCGCTGCCGTTCATCCACAAGTGGATCGCCGTGATGCCCGACGCGCACCAGGGCATCGGCGCGACCGTGGGGAGCGTGGTCGCGACGAGCGGCGCGGTCATCCCGGCGGCGGTGGGCGTCGACATCGGCTGCGGGATGATGGCGGCGCGCACGAGCCTCTCCGCGTCGCGGCTGCCGGACGCGCTGCGCGGGCTCCGGACGGCCATCGAGGGCGCCGTGCCGCACGGCCGCACCGACAACGGCGGGAAGAACGACCGCGGCGCGTGGCGCTCGCCGCCCCCCGCCCAGGTCGCGGCGTGGGCCGAGCTCGAGCCGCGGTACCGGCAGATCGTCGAGAAGCACCCGCGCATCGGGCGCGGCTATGCCATCGAGCACCTCGGCACGCTCGGGACCGGCAACCACTTCATCGAGCTCTGCCTCGACGAGGAGGACCGCGTCTGGGTCATGCTGCACAGCGGGTCGCGCGGCGTCGGCAACCGGGTCGGGAGCTACTTCATCGAGCTCGCCAGGCAGGAGATGAGGCGCTTCTTCATCAACCTGCCCGACGACGACCTCGCGTACCTGCCGGACGGGACGAGGCACTTCCACGACTACATGCAGGCCGTGTCGTGGGCGCAGGACTTCGCGGCGGTGAACCGCGAGCTGATGATGGCGCAGGTGATCGAGGCGCTCCGTGGCTCGGGCGAGCTGCCGCCCTTCGACGCGACCGTGGAGGCGGTGAACTGCCACCACAACTACGTGGCGCGCGAGCACCACTACGGGAAGGACGTCCTCGTGACCCGCAAGGGCGCCGTCCGCGCGCAGGCGGGCGATCTCGGGATCATCCCGGGCAGCATGGGCGCGCGCTCGTTCATCGTCCGCGGGCTCGGCAACCCGGAGAGCTTCTGCAGCTCGAGCCACGGCGCGGGGCGCGTCATGTCGCGGGGCGAGGCGCGCCGCCGCTTCTCGGTGGCGGACCACGAGGCCGCGACCGCAGGCGTCGAGTGCCGCAAGGACGAGGACGTGATCGACGAGACGCCGGCCGCTTACAAGCCGATCGACGACGTGATGCGGGCGCAGAAGGATCTCGTCGAGATCGTCCACACCCTGCGGCAGGTCGTCTGCGTGAAGGGGTGAGCCGCGCGCCCCGGCGCGGGGCGGCTAGGGCGCGCCCGCGTGCGTCAGCGCCTCCCAGCCGATGTGGTTGCCGACCCGGGTGGAAGCGCTGCTCATCGCCCTGGCGCGCGTGATGAGCTCCTGGGTCTTCGGCATGCTGATCCCGCGCCGGTTGCGGAATTCGTTGTACCCGATCTCCCAGCCCATGACCGCCGAGCCGCCGCCGGCGGTCTTGGCGAAGCTGCTGCATGGCCAGTTCCGCGCCGGCATCCAGCCCGTGGGCGTCACCTCGACGCCGACCCGATTGCCCGTATTGTCGAGGTACTGCAGCACGTAATCGGCGTTCAGCTCGAGCGCCTCCCGCAGGCGGTTCTCGTGATGAACCGGGTCGTCGCTGTAGGCGCTGCGAGCATCGCCCTGGATGCGAAGGGTCTCTGCCATGTTCGCCAGCGAGCTGATGCCCATCTGCATGTGCCCGAGGTCGCGGCAGGTCTCCTGCTCCAGGCCGGCGATGTAGCGCGTCGGGTTGGTCCAGATCCCCGCGAGCTGGCCCTTCGCGTCGTTTGTGTAGCGCGGCTGGCCCTGGTAGATCGGATAGAGCGGCTGGCGGCCGTCGCTCGGCATGTAGATCATGGCCTTGGTCGAGTGCTCCACCTGGCTCACGGCGTACTCGTACTTCTCGCGATCGTTCGTGAAGATCGCGATGCCGAGCGCCGTCTCGTTCATCACGGAGGTCCGGTTCCCGGCGCCCGTCCAGCCGTCTTTCACCAGGCCCCAGTAGACGGTCTTGAAGTGATTCTCTTGCAGCGCCGTGTCCTCGGCCGTCCAGCCGCTGTACGTGTAACGCAAGATCTCCGCGGCCCGCAGGAAGTTGGTGCCCGCCCAGCCAGCGGCGAAGTGGCCGTTGGCGTAGACCTGACCGTTGTTGTCCGAAAAGCGGGGCTGATCGAACAGGATGGCGGTCAGCGTGCGCGCCCAGGCGTCGAGGATGCGCCTCGCGTTCTCGGCATACTGTGCGTCGCCGCTGTAGTGCCAGAGCAGCGCCTGCGTATAGGCGGCGTTCGCGTCGTTGACGATCTCGCTGCAGCCCGCTTGCTCGTAGCCCAGATCGAGGGCTTTTTGCTTCGAGCCAGGCGTGGAGCACTTCACGACCGGCACCGGGCTGGCGACGTAGTTCCGCTTTGCGTGCCTCGAGCCCCTGGCGAGCTGGTACTCCTTGCTCCAGGGCTCCTGGCCGCTGCCGATCTTCGCCTTGACGAAATCCAGTTGCTCCTTGCTGACCAGGATGCCCGGATGGACGAAGGCGCCGGCGGGGGCCGCGCTGGCGGAGATCTGGAGCTCCGTCACGCTGGCGTAGTCGTTCACGGTATTCCCGTTGACCGTGAGGCGGACGTACCGCGCGTCGACGGCCTGGAGCTCGACAGGCTGGAGCGAGGTGCTGGGCAGGCTCTTCCCCGCGAAGAGCGGCGAGAATTCTCGGCCGTCCGTGGACGTCGAGAGCGCGTAGTCGTAGATGCGCCCATCGACCCCGCCGTTGTACCAGCCCAGAGAGATGCCGCAGATACGCTGCGTCGCGCCCAGGTCTGCCGTCACGTAGGCGCCCTTGCCGCGGCCCGACCACCGGGTGGCCAGGCTGCCATCGGCGACGTTCGCCGCCGGGTTCTCGGCTTGCGCGACGCTGGCGACGAGGCTCGTCGGCGTGAGACGGACCGTGCAGCCAGGCGCCGCGAGCGACGATTGCCGCTGGTCACCGACGTGATCGCTGTCCGTCGCGGCGCCCTCGTCAGCGCCCGTATCGGCGCCCACGACGCAGCCCGCGAGAACGGCCGTCAGGGCGACACACAGCGTGGGAACGGTAGTGCGTAAGCTCAAGGAGGTCTCCTTTCGGTGGATCATTTCACGCGCATCCGGGAGGGAGCGTGTGCGATGGCGCCACCAAGCAAGATCAAAGCTATCAAGGAGATGAGATACGGTATTGCCCGGCGTTGTCAAGCCTGCGCCGGGGAGCCTGCTTCAGGTTGAGAGCTCGTTGCTTTGCTTGTGGTTTAATTTGCCTCCCTCCTCGAAAAAGGATGTGCGTCGGTGTCATGTCCGCCCACCGAACGGGCTGCTTTCCACCTCTTCGACCGCTGCGTGAAGATCGGCGTCCCCACCAGCGACACGACCCCTGCCGCCGCGAACGCGTACCAGATCTCGTACGGCCGATACGTCTCCCAGAGCAGCCGCGTGGACTCGACGGCGTCGATGTTCAGCTCCTCCTGCAGCTTCCTGAGCGCCTCCCGCCGCGAGACCCTCGACCCATGAACGAGGCGCCACGACGCTCGCGGTCCCGCCACTTCGGTTTGCCGCGCCACACTTCCTCGCGCTGCGATCCGGCTTCTTTTGCTTACGCGCACCGTCTCCGAGGTTTCCCGATGCCGGCACACCCGCGGCGCTCGGGTGGTCACCTTCGAGCCGTCCATCATGGTGAACGGGTCGTGGTGCCGGACGCGGACGACGTGTTGCCAGCCGACGAAGAGCCGCTGGTCGGGCCGCCGTAGCTGGTGGTGGTCATCCTCATCCGTCGTGATGCCGCCATCGCTGGGGCCGCACGCGACGAACAGAGGGAGGAGGGCGGTCAGGGGGAGAAGTTGGGTCGGCGCGACATCCTGGGACGCCCGTTCCCAGCGGACGGCGGTTCGATCACGCTTATCGCTGGGAATCGCATCGCTGGCGTGGGCAGCCTTCAGTCCAGCCGCAAAGTTACATCATGCATGCAGCCGATGTAATCTGTCCTGCTCGGTTCTGGGACCGCCTCGCGCCAAGTAGCGCTTGTGGAGCATCCGATGAGGCGACATTTTTCGAGCAAGGCTTCTCTCGTCGCGATCTCGCAGCGTCTGGTCGTCTGCTCGTCGCCGGCGAGCGAGCCGGGCCTGGACGGCGAATGACCGACGCCCGGGAATTACGCCGAATGGAGGGCAAGGCCAGAACGGCCTTCATGCCCCCCAAGGGCATCACTACTGCAGCACTGTCTCCATATCCCAGTCAATCCACATGCTTTTCCATTCGCTGACCGGCTGTTGAACGCCATCGTTCAGGATGTTCATCACGTCCGTGTTTGCGCTGGCATTGCCGTCGAATGCTCGCTTGAACATTTCGCCTGCAATGGCGGTTTGAGAGCCCGATGCGCCGCAGTGGTTTGCGCTGTACATCTGAAAAGCCATGCGCTCTGGAACACCGAGCGCTTTCCATACCGGTTTTGCGGCCCATGCGGAGAGCGCCTCACAGGTTCCCCCCAGGTGACACCATGCGTCCTTGCCATTGGCATTCGTGAAGTGCACCAGATGCCGTGGAGCGATAGTCGCCAGGAGCAAATGCGTATCAAAGGGGAGGTTGTATACCTTCGAGGGGTCGTTTCGGAGCCAGCGGGCCGCACCGGTCACCCAGGGGCCGCAGATGCCGCTGTCTTCGAGGTTGTCGATGCTCTGAGGTTTGGCATCTCGGCACTGCCAAGTAGCACCACCCTCGCCGTGCCTGAACCACTCTGCCTGACGCAAGTTGGCTACACCACCACCGCCCGATTCCACGATGACAACCACCGGTACACGACTGAAGACACCCGCCAGGTAAGCACCTTTTCCACACCCGGAGCATCCCGACACCATCATCTTTGTGGGATCATGCCCGCCGCCCGGGTTCTGCTCCAACACGTCCATCACCCGGTCGATCATCCATCCGTTGGCGATGTTGGTGTTGATCTCGGACAGGCCGAAGAGATTTCTGATCTTGCCTTCAAAGCCGCTTCCAAACGATAGCGTCTTGCTGCCTGATGGAAAGATCCCGCCCGACAGCTTGAGCGCGATCACATCGCCGGATCCGCTGATGCTCGCCGAGAAGCTCTCTGTTTTTCCACCTGCCTTGGCAGTGATTGAAACGGTACCTCCGGATACGGTTCCGGTCACCTCATCCGGTTCGGGGGGGACTGGACCGTAGAGGTACTTGGCTGCCATCGCCAGGATTTCCTTGCGGCGGCACTCCCACTGCTCTTTGGTCGTGACCTTCGTTCCGTCGAAGAAGGTGAACGGATCCGGGAGTTTCCGGTTCACCTCGGTCAGACCACTCGGTTCAGGCAAAGTGGGCAGGGTACACGTGAAGTCGCCGCCGCCAGTCCCGCTGGTCCCGCCAGTCCCGCTGGTCGTGGAGCCGCCCGCGCCGGCTCCACCCGTCGGAGCACCGCCGCCCGTACCGGCGACTCCGCTGGTCGCGGAAGCACCGCTGGTCGCGGAAGCACCGCTGGTCGCGGAGCCTCCACCCGTGGTGACCCCCCCGCTCCCGCTCGATGTCCCGCCGCCTGTGCCCGGAGCGTCTCCCCCGGCACCGCCGGATCCTATTTCCGAAGAGCAGCCAGGGAAGTTCAAGAGGGCGAGGACGGGAATCGCGAGAGCGGCTAATTTGCGCGAGGCACGAGAACGGACAGGCATGAAGGCCTCCATGTTTCGAGTGCAGTGCCGGAATGCGACACGCGGTGCATGACACGTAGTACGTGACACGCGGGAAAACCGCGGTGTTTATAGCAGACGATAGTGAAATCTGTGCGTTTTTTCGCGTTTGTGACGCTGTTTTCGTGATGTGTGCGAATTTGCGGTGTGACTATGCCAATGGCACGTGAACGAGAAGTCTCAGGGCGCGGTGCGATTCATTCGCCGTCAAGCCGAGGACCCGTGAACTGAGCTATGAGAGCGGCGCGCCCGAGGCCTGAGGGAGCAAGTCCCGGATCTGGCTATGCGCTCCGCGCGAGCACGAACTCTCGCTTCCTCGCTGTGTTCTCTGCAGTCGCCTGCGGTGGGCGGACGTCGCTCGATGAGGAGAATTTCTTCCCGGACGACGCCTCCGGTCCAGCCGGGTCCGGAGGGAAGAGCCTCGGAGCCGGTGGTCTGGGAGCTGGCGCAGCGACGCAGCTGTCCGTCACGGTGGCCTCCTTGGTCTGCTTCGGGCCGGTCTCGTCGTGCTGGATCATCTCCGAGATTTCCCGCTGCCGGCACACCCGCCGCCTCGCTGAAGGCGGGCATGTTGGGCACGGCACAGTCCGCGCCGGGGGTCTCCACCCCGACCAGCGTGGTGCCCCCGCCGCCCGTCGGGTCCGAGCCGCCGACGCCCGCACCGCTCGTCGAGGGACCGCCCGTTCCCGAGGTCACGCCACGGGTGCTACCGCCGCCGGCGCCGGCCACGGACGACGTGGTGCCAGCCGACGAAGAGCCGCCGGTCGGGCTGCCGGTGCTGGTGGTGTCATCCTCATCGACTGTGATGCCGCCATCGCTGGGGCCGCACGCGACGAGCAGGGGCAGGAGGGCCGTTGGGGGGAGAGGTTCGGAGAAGGTTGGCCGGAACGACATCACCAGACGCCCATTCCCAGCGGAGGGCGCTTCGATCACGCTTATCGCTGGGAATCGTACGACCGAGCGGGCAGCGTTTGGTTAGAATGCAAATGTTCAGCAAAGTTGTAGTCGATGTGATCCATCCGGATCGTCTCCGGGCCTCGCGCACGTCAAGCTCGTGGGGACCTACGAGAAGGGGAGCGGCGTCACGACGCTCGCGGTCCCGCCACTTCGGTTCGCCGCGTCACACTTCCTCGCGCAGCGATCCGGCTTCTTTTATTTACGCGCCGTTTGCAGCGCTGGTTCGGCGACGTCCCCGTGGAGATCTTCGTGAATCCCGCCGCGCCGTCCGCGAGTACTGGGCCGCCGAGCACCAGCGCGGGCGGCCGTCCACCGCGCACACGCTCGCCACGGGCTTTCTGGTACTTGGATCTCCGCTCCTCCCCGGCGTCGATTCCTATGTGGGTCGTGTAGGTGCCAGTGTGACCGTGCAGATCCAGGGTAAATGACGCTCTCATGAGCTCACCCACCCCCGGATGGTCCGCAGTCGGCGTCACCCGGGTTGCGCCATGTGTCTTTTGTGGTTTAGTCTCCTCTCCCTTATCGAGCCGCTTGACTGAAGAGCTGCTTAACAATAACCGAAAGGAAACCGACGTTGAACTTGACGAATCTCGGCGCCAGAGCCTGCGTCGTTGGCGCGATCTCGCTGCTTGGATGGGCCGGTTGCGCCTCCCCCGATCCCCAGGGCACGGACCTCGAGGGCGACATCGTCGGTGAGGTGGGCGAGGCCGTTCAACCCCTCTCGACTGTAACCTTCCGCTCCAGCTCGACAGCGACGGCGAAGAACGTGACCTCGTTGGCCGTCGCGAGGCCGGCGGGCGTCGTGCAAGGCGATGTCCTGATCGCGCGCGTCGCCAACCGGAACCACGTGGAGGCGGTGATCGCTCCGCCGGCGGGATGGACGCTGCTCCGCTCGGATCAGAGCGCGTCCGCCATCAAGTCATGGGTCCTCTGGAAGGTGGCGACAAGCGCGGAGCCCGCGAGCTACTCCTTCGGCTTCGACGTCTCTGCCTACGTGGCGGGGAGCATCGTGGCTTTCAGCGGCGCCGATCCCGCGAACCCGATCGACGCGGTGAGCGGTCAGAAGAACGGCAACTCGGCGACCCTGGCCGCGCCCGCGGTCACCACGACGGCGGCGAACGGCGTCGCGGTCTGGTTCGGCACGCAGGTCTGGGCGGGCTCGGCCTGCCCGGCGAGCCCGATCCAGCCGCCCTCGGGCTTCACCGAGCCCTTTGACACGTGCCTCCTCTCGTCGTCCACGGGTCTCCTGTTCGACGCGGCGTACGCGCAGCTCGGCGCTGCGGGCGCGCAGCCGGCGTGGAGCGGCACCTCTCCGTTCCCCAACACGAACACCGCGCAGGTCATCACGCTGAGGCCGGCCGGCGCCCCGAGCTGCTCCGCGGGCGATACGTTCGCGAGCACCTACACCACGCTCGGGAAGCTGGCCTCGACCGACATCGTCGAGGTGTCCGGGCTCGCCGCGAGCCGCGTCAACCCGGGCATCCTGTACGCGCACAGCGAGAACAACGCGAACTTCGTGGCGATCAACAAGACCGACGCCGCCCTGGTCGTCGGGAACTACGTCGCCGGCGTGCTCCCCTGGGACTGGGAGGACATCGCGACCGGCCCGTGCCCTGCGGGGAGCTGCATCTTCATGGCAGACATCGGCAAGAAGAGCGGGCATCCGCCGCCCGAGCCGACGACCTTCGCCGTGTACCGCATGCGGGAGCCGAACCTCGCCGCGGGTGAGACGAGCGGCACGGTGTCTGGCGACAGGTTCCCCTTCCAGTATCCGGACACGCCGCAGAACGCGGAGGCGCTCATGGTGCACCCGACGACGGGGGACATCTACGTCGTCACGAAGGTCGGCACCACAGGGCTCAGCAAGGCGTACAAGTTCCCCAAGCCGCTTCCGGCGCCCAACACCATGTCCACGCTGATTCACGTGGCAGATCTCCAGATCCCCCTGGGCGCGGACGAGAACGCCCGGTCGGTCACCGCCGGGACCATCCATCCGTGCGCCAACCGCTTCCTGCTGCGCACCTACCGGGCCGTCTACGAGTACCGAGCGCCTGCCGGAGGGAGCTTCGAGTCAGCCTTTGCGGCGTCGCCCGTCGCGCTCACCGACACGGTGGAGGGGCAAGGCGAGTCCATCGAATACGATGCGGACGGCTCCGGATATTTCACGATGACCGAGAGAGAAGCCGCGCCGTACCCGCTGAAGCGCGTCGCTCGCCAGTAGGACGAGACAGAGGACCACACAGCGGATCTCGGCCGAGGAGCGGCCGAGATCCGCTGGAGATGTCCGAGCCGCCGCGCGCGGGCGCCGTCGCGGCGGGCTCCCACGCCGCAGGGAAATCCACGGTCGGGTTCGGCGCCCCGTTGGCGAACGGGACCCCCTCCTCGAGGCACGCCCAGGCGTAGATCTGCGAGCTCGAGATGGCCGGGTGATTCGACAGGATTCAGCTCAGCCGCTCCCGGCCTGCCTCGATCCAGCTCAGCCGTTGGCGGCCCGGGGCAGCGGCGTGTCGCTCTCCGACCCCGCCAGCGCAGGCGCGTGACGGGCCAGCCCGAGCGCGCTCCGGAAACCCTCGATCGTCCGGCGCAGGCCCACCCGCAGCGGCACCTTCGGCTCGAACCCGAGCGCCCGCTTCGCATGATCGATGACCGGCTGCCGCTGCCGCGGATCGTCCTGCGGCAGCGGGCGGAACGCGATCCGGCTCCGGCTCCCGGTCAGGTGAATCACCTCCTCGGCGAGCTCCAGCACCGTGAACTCCTCGGGGTTACCGAGGTTCACGGGGCCCGTCTCGGTGGGGTGCTCCATCAGCCGGACGATCCCCTCGACGAGATCGTCCACGTAACAGAAGCTCCGGGTCTGGGCGCCGGCGCCGTAGACCGTCAGATCCTCGCCCCGGAGCGCCTGGACGATGAAGTTCGACACCACGCGCCCGTCGTCGAGCGCCATCCGCGGACCGTAGGTGTTGAAGATCCGCGCCAGCCGCACCTCGACGCCGTGACGACGGTGGAAGTCCATCATCAGCGACTCGGCGCAGCGCTTCCCCTCGTCGTAACACGAGCGGATCCCGACCGGGTTCACCGAGCCCCTGTAGCTCTCCGGCTGCGGGTGGACCTCGGGATCGCCGTAGACCTCGCTCGTCGACGCCTGGAAGACCCGCGCCCCGCGGCCCTCGGCGAGCTTCAGCGCGTGGAACGTGCCGACCACGTTGACCAGCGTGGTCCGCACCGGATCGCGCTGGTAATGGGGTGGGCTCGCCGGCGAGGCGAGGTTGTAGATGCGGTCGACCTCGACGTCGTACGGTCGGGTGACGTCGTGCTCCACCAGCCGGAAGCGGCGATGGGGAAGGAGGTGAGCGACGTTGACCCGGGATCCGGTCGAGAGATCGTCGAGCGCGACGACCTCGTGGCCGTCGCGGATCAGCCGATCACAAAGGTGGGAGCCGACGAAGCCGGCGCCCCCGGTCACCAGGATGCGCAGCGCAGCGCTCATGTCTCACTGACCTCCTTTCCCTGCTCCTCGAGGAGCTCCCGGGCGTATCTCTCCAGCGCTTCGGCGCGGTGCGCCGCGGTGTGCCGGGCGAGCACGCGCCCGCGCGCCCGCTGCCCGATCGCGATCCGCTCCCGCTCCGGGAGCTCGCGGAGCAGGCGGAGCGCCTCCTCCGGGGAGCGGGCCACGAGGATCTCCTTGCCCGGCTCGAAGAGCTCGGCGAGCCCCGGCCAGTCGTCGCTGATCACCGGCACGCCGCAGGCCGCCGCCTCGAAGAGGCGCACGCTGGGGGAGTACCCCGCCTCGAGCATGTCCCGCCGCGTGACGTTGAGCGTGAAGCGCTGCGCGCCGTAGAAGCCGCGGTGCTCGCCCGGCGGGATGTGATCCGCCCTGTCGACGTTCGCCGGCCAGCCGATGTCCGCCGGGTACTGCGGCCCCGCCACAGCGAAGCGGCCCTGCGCCCAGCGGCGCGCCGGCTCGACAAGGAGGCGATCCAGCGTGGGCTGGCGATCGGGGCTGTAGGTGCCGAGATAACCGAGATCCCACCGGGGCGAGGTGCGCTCCGGGAAATACTCGTCCGGATCCACGGAGCAGTAGAGCGGGCGCGCCCGCTTCGCCCCGTAGCGGCGCTCGAGCCTTTCGAGCGTGGGGCCGCCGGTGAACGAGAGGTACAGGTCGTAGCGCGGGATCAGCGCCGGAGACAGGTACTCTGTGTCGCCCCGCTCGAGCTTCCTGAGCGTCACCGGCGTGTCGATGTCGTAGAACGCGGTCTTCCCGCGCGCCGCCTCCGTCACCCAGGCGCCGACCTCGACCCCGTCGGGCACGTAGGAGCCGACGACCACCAGGTCCGCGTCGCGCACCGCGTCCCCGAAGCGCGCGCGGAGGTCGTCGAGCCCCTGGTAGAGCTCGGTCCGGCCGTACGGCGGGCGCGGCAGATCGCGGTTCTCCGCGTAGAACCAGAGATCCCGCTCGAGGAACAGCGCGCGGTGCCCGCGCTCCGCCAGCCGCTTGAGGAGCCCGCGGTAGGTCGTCGCGTGGCCGTTGCCCCACGACGAGGTGATCGACAGGCCCAGGAAAACGAAGGAGATGGGCCTCACGGCGCGACCGCGGTGAGGGGTGCGTCGTCGGGGCGGGCCAGCAGCGCTTCGACCTGCTTCGCCCGCTCCGCGTAGGTGTGCTCGGCCAGCACGCGCCGCTTCGCCGCCTGGCCGATGGCGCGGGCCCGCGCGGGCGTGAGCGCCCGGAGGAGCTCCGCGACCTCGTCGCCGCTCCTGGCGACAAGCACCTCGCGCTCGGGCTCGAGGAAGAGCTCGATCCCCTCCCACGCGTCGGTGATGAGGCACGCGGCCGCGCCCGCGGCCTCGAAGACCCGGGTCGCCGGGGAGAATCCCACCGACGCCATGCTGTCGCGGGCCACGTTCAGCACCGCGCGGGCGCTCGCGTTGAAGGCGTTGTGATCGGCGGTGTAGACGTGCCCGACGTACCGGACGTTCGGGGGCATCGCCTTGTCCTGCCAGCCGCTGCCGCCGAGCAGGAACCGGAGCTCGGGGAGCGCGGCCGCGGGCCGCAGGAAGAACTCCTCCACGCGCCGCTCCCGGTCCGGGAGGCGGTTGGCGAGGAGCGCAAAATCACAATCAAATCGAGGACTTGATGCAGTTTCGAAGTGCGTCTCGGGGTCGAGCGCGTTGGGGATCGGCACGCAGCGCCGGGCGCCGAGCGCCTCGTAGCCGCGCACCACGGGGTCGCCGCCGCCGTAGGTGAAGACCAGGCTGTAGCGCGGGATCTGGGCGCGGAACGGCTCCGACGGGCTCGCGCGGACCCGCTCGAGCGTGGCCGGGGCGTCGACGTCCCAGAAGACGGTCGTCAGCCCCGGCCGCTCGAGCGCGGCGACCTCGGCCTCGAGGAGCTCGTCGAAGACGCCGACGCCGCTGGCCTTGACGACCACGTCGGCGCTCCTCGCCTGCTCGATGAGCCGCCTGGGCTCGGCGGCGTCCGCGCCGGAGTAGACAACCACGCGGGCCCACGGCGGATCCTCGATGTCGCGGTGCTCCTGTCGGTCGTAGGCGTCCGGCTCGTAGAAGGTGACCCGGTGCCCTCGCGCGGCGAGGGCGCGGATGATGCCGCGGTAGTAGGTGGCGGCTCCGTTCCAGTAGGCGGAGACGAGGCTCGATCCGAAGAAGGCGATGTCGAGCTGTCGACTCGAGGTCGGGCGTTGGTTGTGTCGATTCATGACGTGGCTCGCTGGGTTGTGATGGCGGGCACGGTGAGATCGACCTCGATACCGAGGTCGGCCGAGATGCAGAGGAGCTCGTCGACGCGGTGGGCGCAGGTGTGGCGGGCGAGGACCGTTTTGCGCCCCCGCTCCGCCAGCTCGGCGGCCATGGCGGGCTCGGCGAGGAGGGCCGCGAGGTGCTTCTTCATCTCCGCGCCGTCCCGCGCGACGAGGTAGTCGAGGCCGGGCGAGAACAGCGCTTCCGCGTCGCTCCACGGGGAGCAGACGAGCGGGATGGCGCAGGCCATGGCCTCGAACGGCCGGATGGTCGGGATGCCCGGGAGCGACGCGACGTAGGGCCGCCTCGGCACGTGGACGGTCACCCTCGCCCGCGCGAAGGCGTCGGGCGCGCGGTGGTTGGGGAGCCAGCCGCGGTGCTCGATCCCGGCCGCCTCGAGCGCGGCGCGGGCGTGCTCGGGGTAGCGCACCCCGTGCACGCGGGCGGAGAGGCCGAGAGCGCGCGCCGGGCCGATCAGGAACTCGTCGAGCTCGCGGGTGCGCTCCTCGTCGCCCCAGTTGCCGATCCACACGAGGTCGCGCTCGGGCTGGAGCTCGCGGCGCGGGCGGAAGACCCGGGTGTCGGCGGCCTCGTGCCAGATGAACGCCCGGCGGGCCCAGCGGCGCTCGAGATAGATGTCGCGGATCACCCGGCCGAAGGCGAGGACGCCGTCGTAGTGGGTGAGGTCGTAGCGGGTCATGGCCCCGGGGTCGGTGACCGACCGGTGGTGCGTGTCGTGGAAGAGCAGCCGGTACGACGCGCCCGTCCGGTGGGCGCCGATGCGGGCGACAAGCTCGGGCTCGCTCCACTCGTGGACGATCACCAGCGCGGCGCCCTCGAGCGCCTCGTCCAGGTCGAGCGAGGCGAGGTCGTAGCGGATCGGGTCGACGTGCGGATAGACCTCCCGCACCTCGCGCAGCGGGGCCTCGCCGTGATCGGCGACGAGGTTCTGGAGGCTCCACGCGTCCCGCGGCTCGAAGACGACGATCTCGTGCCCGCGCTCGGCGAGCTCGGTGACCACGCCCCGGAGGAAGTGCGCGTTCCCATGATTCCAGTCGGACAGCAGCGAGTGGCAGAACAGGGCGATGCGCATGGCTCACTCGTCTCCCGCGGCGGCCGCCGCGGCGGTGTTCGACGTCTCGCGCGTCTCGCGCGCCGGCGAGCGCTCGTTCCTGGAGCTGTCCCGGAGGAGCTCGCCGTAGAGGTGCAGGTAGCTCCGGGCCATCCGCCGCGGCGAGAAGTCGAAGGCGCGGGCGCGGGCGCGCGACGCCATCTCCTGGCGCCTGCCGGGATCGTCGATGAGCGCCTGGAGCGCGCTCCGGAGGGCCGCCGTGTCGCCGGGATCCACGTAGAGGGCCGCGTCCCGCCAGACCTCGCGCAGGCTGGGGATGTCGCCCAGGACCAGGGCGCAGCCGGAGAGCGCCGCCTCCAGGACCGACAGGCCGAAGGGCTCGTAGCGGGCCGGATGCGCGTAGATCGACGCGCGGGCGAGCGCGGCGGCGACGCCGGACGGCGAGAGCACGCCGAGGGGATGCAGCGACGGGATGGGCCGCGCGCCCCCGCCGGGGTGGACGTCGCTCCCGGCCACCTGGATGGGCCAGGGCAGGTGAGGGGCCACCTCGCCGAGGGCCGCGATGTTCTTGGCCTGGTCCCAGAGCCGCCCGATCGCGAGGAGGAGCCCTTCCTTCGGGCGCGGGGCGAACCGGTCGGGAGCGACGGCGTTGGGGATCACCACCGTCCGGGCGCCCCGGAAGGACGCGAGCGCGCCGTGATGGCGCACGAGGGCGTCGAGCATCGCCTGGGTCGGCGCCACGACCGCCGACGCGGCGGCGAGCCCGCGGGCCACCTCGCGGCGGTAGCGATCGTACTGCGGCGGCGCCTCCCCGCCGAGGACGGCGGCCCACCAGGAGAGGACGCACGAGTGGGCCACCACGAGCTTCGGGGCGCGGAAGCCGAGGGCGCCGTGCGCGTAGCCGTTCAGGTGGATCACGTCCGGTCGGGCGCGCTCCTCGACCTCGAGGAGCCAGTCCCCGGCGCGCGCGACGTCGTCCCAGGGATCGTCCATCCACTCGAGCCGGAAGGAGCTCTCGACGACGGAGAGCCCGGGCACGCGGCCGGCGGCCTCGCGCTGGGGCGCCGAGAGCGGCCCGCCCATCGTGGCGAGCGACGTCCGGACCCCGCGCTCCGCGAGCGCGCGCGCGAGCTCGATCGCGTAGGAGAAGACGCCGCCGAGCGTGTCGGCGGTCATCAGGACGGAGCCGGGGGCGCGCAGGGCGTCAACCATGGCCGGGCGCGGCGAGCTCCAGCTCCGAGAGCGGGAGAGGACGGCTCTCCTGGAGGTCGCTGAAGTGGTCGAACTGATCGAGGTAGTGCGTGACCGAGCGCTCCCACGCCTGATCGTCGGGGCTGCCCCAGCGCATCGTGTAATCGGGCGAGCCCGGGTAGGGGAACATCGGCACCGGCTCGTTCGCCCACACCCCGTGCTGCCGGAGCCGCTCCCGGAAGGCGGTGACGTCCGCGGGGTCGTCGGTCCGCGACTGGATCAGGTTCGCCTGGACGAAGGGGACGCTCTTCTTGGCGTGGATCAGGAGGTCGCTGAGCTGCTCGGTCGAGAGCTTGCAGTGCTTCGCAAGGAGGCTCCTCCCCTCCTTCGTGATGCTCTCCACCCCCGCCTCGATCGAGACGCACCCCGCTTTCCCGAGCAGATCGAGCGACTCTCGGTTCCAGTTGTCGATGCGCATCTGGACGCCGAACGACACCGGGCGATCCACGAGCGCCTCGAGCAGCGGGCGGTCGGGGAGGAAGATCTCGTCGATGAAATAGACGTAACGGACGCCCTGCGCGATGAGCCCATCGAGCTCGTCGAGGAGCGCCGGGAGAGGGCGCTTGCGGTAGCGATCGCGGAAGCTGTCCTTCGCGCAGAAGGTGCAGTGGTACGGGCACCCTCGGGACGCCTCGACCTCGGCGCCCGGCCCGACCGGCGTGCTGTCGAAGCGGTGGTGGTGGTGGGCGTGGCGCGCGACCGTCGCCGCGTCCCAGCGGAGGGCCGGGAGCCGGCCCATGTCGGAAGCGTGCGGCCCGCCCTGGACGCGCGCCTCCTCGCCTTCCACGTACGCGATCGAGGCGATCTCGCCCCACCGCGCGCGGGGGGGAAGATCGGCGAGCTGCACGAGCACCTCCTCGCACTCGCCCATCACCACCGCGTCGACAGCGAGCTTGCGCAGGGTGGCGCGGGGGGTGGTGGAGGCGTGGGGGCCCACGGCGAACCGGAGGCCCGGCAGGTCGCGCAGCGCGTGGAGCGTCTGCTGGGGGACGCGCAGCTCGGGCGGGGCGCAGCGCCAGAAGAGGTAGCTCGGCGCGGTGGTCACCACGATGGCGTCGGGGCGGAGCGCGGCCACCTCGTCGCGGACGGCGTCCTGCGACAGATTCCGGGCCTGGGCGTCGACGATCGTCGCCTCGTGCCCCGCGGCCGCGAGCAGCGCCCTGGCGTAGCCGTACTCGAGGGGCAGGTGGGGCTCGCGGCAGCCGAAGTAGATGCTCCCCTCGAAGCTCCAGGGCGGGTTGACGAGCGCGAATCTCACCCGGCGCCCTCCATGCGGAGCTCCTCGGTCGCCTGGCCGGCGGCGGCCTTGCCGGCGCCGTGCATCTCCCGCAGCCAGCCGTACAGCTTGCGCACGCCCTCGCGCGACTGGACGCGCGGCCACCACCCCGTCACGGCGTTGAACCGGCGGCAATCCGAGACGTAATAGCGCTGATCCCCGGGCCGCCACGCCTCGAAGCCGGTCGCGGGGCGCTTGCCGTCGAGCTCCTCGATGAGATCGAGCAGCTCGAGCAGGCCGAGGGTGTTCTCCGGGCCCCCGCCGATGTTGAACGCCGACGCCGAGATCTGCCGGATGTGCTTGCGGGCGAGGAGGAAGGCGTCGACGAGATCGTCGATGAACAGCACGTCCCGGACCTGCATCCCGTCGCCGTAGAGGGTGATCGGCTCGCGCCGGAGCGCCTGGAGGAGGAAATGAGCGACCCACCCCTGGTCCTCGGTCCCGAACTGGCGAGGTCCGTAGATGCAGCTCATCCGGAACACCGCCGCGGGGAGCCCGAAGGTGCGGGCATAATCGACCACGTACTGGTCCGCCGCGCCCTTCGAGCACCCGTACGGGCTGTGGAAGTCGAGCGGGCGGGCCTCCGAGATCCCGGAGGCGCGGAGCTCCGGGTCCTCGGGCTCATGGTGCCGATCCCTGCACCGGAGCGGGACGTCGGGGAGGCCGCCGTACACCTTGTTGGTGGACGTGAAGAGGAGCGGCGGCGGGGCGCTCTCTGCGCGGATCGCCTCGAGGACGTTGAGCGTCCCCCGGGCGTTGATCTCGAAGTCCTCCACCGGCTGGACCAGGCTGGTGGTCACGGCGACCTGGGCGGCGAGATGGAAGACGCTGGAGGCGCGCCGGACCGCATCGGCGACCGCGCCGGCGTCGCGCACGTCGCCGGTGATCAGCGTGACGCGGTCGCCGTGGACCCGCTTCAGCCAGTCCACGTTGCGCGCCACGGAGGGGCGCGAGAGGTTGTCGAAGAGGATCACCGACTCTCCCGCCAGGAGCAGGCGGTGGGCCACGTTCGACCCGATGAAGCCGGCGCCGCCGGTGATCAGCGCCGGGCGCGCCGGCTCCCTGGCCGCACCGCTGGAATCGCGACCCACGGCGCTCATACCGTGAGCCCCCGGGACTCCAGCTCGGCGCGGGCCTGGGCGACAGCGTCCTTCGCCACCTGCCCCTCGAGCCAGCCGGCGAGATCGCGCAGCCCGTCCTCGAGGGTGACCTGGGGCTCATACCCGATCTTGCGCTGCGCCGCGCTGATGTCCGCGAAGCAGTGCCGGACGTCGCCCAGGCGCGATTTTCCGGTGATCTCGGGGTCGATCCCGTCCTTCCCCATCACCTTGCCGACGTGCTCGGCGACCTCGCGCACGGTTGTCGATCGCCCGCTGCCGATGTTGAGCACCTGGCCCACCGCGGCGTCGGCGCCGAGGACCCGGACGCAGGCGCGCGAGATGTCGGCGACGCTCACGAAATCGCGCCGCTGCAGCCCGTCCTCGAAGATGAGGGGCGGACGATCGTTGAGGAGCCGGGAGGCGAAGATGGCGAGGACGCCGGTGTACGGGTTGGAGAGGGCCTGGCGGCGGCCGTAGACGTTGAAGAAGCGGAGGGCGACGGTCGGGATGCCGTAGGCGCGCCCGATCGTGAGGCAGAGCCGCTCCTGGTCGTACTTGGAGAGCGCATAGACGGACTCGAGCGCCGGCGCCTTGGACTCGGGGGTCGGGACGGGCACGAGCGCCTCCCCCGCCTCGCTCCGGACCTCCCAGTCGCCGCGCTTCAGCTGATCGAGCGGGCGGCTCGTGCCGGGGATGACCGCGCCCGAGGCGGTCCGGTAGAGCCCCTCGCCGTACACGCTCATGCTGGAAGCGACGATGAGCCGGGCGACCGGCCTCTCGGCGATCTCTTCCAGGAGCATGGCGGTGCCGACGTTGTTGACCGAGGTGTACTCCTCGATCTTGTACATGCTCTGTCCGACCCCGACCCTGGCCGCGAAGTGGTACACGACGTCCACGCCGCGCAGCGCCGACTTCACCGCGCTCCGGTCGCGGACGTCGCCCACGATGAGCTCGACTTCCGGGTTCAGGTACGCCGGGCGCCGGCGCTCGGGGCCGTGCACCTGGGGGTTGAGGCTGTCGAGCGCCCGGACGCGATACCCTTGACGCAGGAGCTCGTCGGCGACGTGCGAGCCGATGAACCCCGCTCCACCGGTGATGAGGACGTGACTGGCCATATTCCTCTGGGTCGATGGTCAATGCGTGGCAAAACGCCACGAACCTGAGTGAAAGAGGCTAGGCTAGGCTGGATAACGAGGTGCCCTCACAGCGGCACCGCGCCCGGACGGCTCGCTGCGCCCGTGTCCAATTCTGTCCAGTGCGGACATCGTATAATCGACGCCCCGGACGCCATCCGATTAACACTTAACTCACGTGCTTGCAAGAGTGGTTTGTGAGAGATGCAAAAAGATCCCGCGCAGTACGAGCTTGCAATCACGCTGGCGAGCGTCCGAATCCCGACAAGGCCTTCGGGGATTTCACGGACAGTCTTCAGGGGTATCGGTACCCAATCTGTACCAGACAAGCGAGGTGCGCGGGGGCTGCGGGCGGTGGAGGTCTCGTCACCTCACCTCGCGGCGATGTCAGGCGCGACCGGCGCTTTCTAGGGAGAGCCCGTATTGACTACTCCTTCACGTCCCGCTGCGCGCGCTCGATCTCCTCCAGCACCACCTCGGGGTGGACATCCTTCTTGAGCTCCTCGAGGTGCGGGTCGCTGTCCCGGGGCACCTTGAGGTGCCTGGAGATGCCGTCGACGAGCTCGATGAGACGGGTGACCTCGTGCTCTGCCAGGAGGTTGATCTGGAGATCGAGATCGGCGCGTTTGTCGGCGAGCGCCTGCATGCGGTTCTGGCTGATGAGCACGAACGTCGAGAGGAAGATCGCCTCGACCGACGCGATCATCGCCAGCATCACGAACGGGAACGGATCGAACGGCTTGACGCCCGGGATGACGCCCGTGTTCACCACGAGCCAGCCCCCGAAGAGGACGGCGTGGAGGAAGACGAACGTCATGCTCCCCGTGAACCCGGTGATCGCGTCGGCGAGGGTCTCCTGGAAGCCCTTGTTCCGCTCGAGCTCCTTCCGTACCTGCAAGAGCGCCTGGATGTTCCGGCGCACGACGCCCTCGACCTCGGAGCGGTCGAGCCCATCTCCTGTCGGGACGTCGCGAGCCGTCTCGGAGTCGTTCATGACGGGACCTCCCGAGATGAGGGCTCCGAAAGGCCGATCTGTCAATCCAATTTCGGCGGAGTTGCCACACCGGACGTGGCCGGTTGCATGCCGCAGACTGCGTTGCGATGAGCTCCGAGAATTTCCAAGATAATTTGCAGCGAGCGGGGGCAACGTGCGAGGCGGGGACCCCGCAAAGGGGGGAGCGCTGCTAAGCTCGCCGCCGCCCGCGCCGGCGCGGGCCCCCGGGTACCAGCAAGGAGGAGCCATGATCGTCGTCACCAACCGCATCCCCGTCGCCGAGGGCCATGAGGCCGATTTCGAGGACCGCTTCAAGAACCGGGTCCATCTGGTCGACCGCGCGCCCGGCTTCATCCGGAACGAGGTGCACCGGCCGAAGCCGATGAAGCTGGACCACGCGACCGGCGCCTGGAGCCCGGACCCGGACGCGCAGGGGTTCTACGAGGTCAAGACCTGGTGGCAGTCCATGGACGACTTCATCGCCTGGACGAGGAGCCCCGCGTTCGCGGAGGCGCACCGGAACCGCGCGCCGAAGGAGATGTTCGCGGGGCCGAGCAAGATCGATATCCACGAGGTGTTCCTCAGCACCGATCTGCAGGGCTAGCGACCCGAGGATCCGCCAGGGGGCGCCTGCGCGGCTGCGCGCGCTCCCGCCTGCGCGGCTGCGCGCCTCCCGGCTTGAAGGCGCGTGGCCTCGTGTACTACGAGGCCGGGCGAGCGGGCTCGTCGCGCCGCGGGTCGAGATCCGCGCGGCGCTGGTGCCCCGCCGACATCGCCATCATGTCAGATTTCAATCCAGGAGGACGGGGCGCCGGCGTCGAGCGCTTGTGCCCCGCGAGCTCACGATCGGGCCAAGGCGCGGGTCTCGAGCGACCGCGCGGCGAGACGACGCGGCCGCTGAGCACCCCCAGGAAGACGCTGTTTCTCCTCCCCAACCTGATCACGCTGTCATCCATCTTCTGCGGCTTCGACGCGGTACGGCTCTCGGCGTCCGCGCGGTCCGACGACGACTTCCAGCGCGCCGCGCTCCTCATCCTGTTCGCGATGCTCCTCGACGCGCTCGACGGCCGCGTCGCGCGGATGACCAGGACCGAGAGCGCGTTCGGGCGGGAGCTCGACTCGCTGGCCGATCTCGTCTCGTTCGGCGTGGCCCCGGCCGTCCTCGTGTACCAGTGGGCGCTGCACCGCCTCGGCCTCGCCGGCGTGCTCGGCGGGTTCGTTTTCGCGGCGTGCGGCGCGATCCGGCTCGCTCGCTTCAACGTCATCTCCATCCGGGAGGCGGGCCGATCGTCGACGCCGCCGCGGTACATCGTCGGCCTCCCCGTCACCGGCGCGGCCGGGATCCTTGTCGCGATCGTCATGGAGCATGGCGTTGCGGACGGGCGGCTCGGGGGCGCCGGCGCCGCGCCGGCCGTCCTCGCGACGACGCTGCTCCTCTCGCTCCTGATGGTGTCGACCCTCCGGTTCCGCTCGTTCAAGGATCTCCGCCTCGACGCCCGCACCGCGCTGTCGGTCGCGCTCGTTGTCGGCTCGAGCGCGATCATCTCGGCCCGCTGGGCGCCGGCGTTCGTCGTTGTCTGGCTGATCAGCGCCTACGTCCTGCTCGGCGTGGCCGAGTTGCTCTGGCGCCTCCCGGAGCGGCGGCGCGGCGAGCGGGGATGTGAGGGAGCAGGTCAAGGGCAAAACACGATGTCGTAGTCTTCCCCGGCGCAGGCGGCCATCGACTCCTGGTCGTCCCCGGACCAGGAATACGCGTCCTTGCATTGCTCTTCGAAGTACGCGGCCACGGGGTTCGTGGGATCATCCCGGTCGGGGCTCACGCAGGAGATCGTCGCGCCGCTCGCGTCCTTGTGGTGACCCACCTCCGGGCACCGCGCGAGCAGGCTCTCCGGGCATGACAGCGTCCGGCAATCCGGCAGGTCGACGGGCACGATCGCCATGGGGAGGTTGTGCGCGTCCACGTGGCTGATGTTGTACCAGTCGAAGTCGTTGAAATCGGTGTTGAGGGTCATCTCGGCCAGCGTGTGTCGGCCCCCGCCGGGGTCCGACCCGGCATACGCCCAGTAGCGTAGCGACGACAGCGGCTCCTCGCTTGTGCCCACGTCGCGGCACGCGAACTGCCCCGGGTCGAGCTCCCCGCCATCGATGAGGCTCCCCAGGAACTGGAGCGGCTTGTCGCACTTGTTGACGAAGGCCAGGGTGGACTTCCCGTCCCCGGGGGTGCGGCAATCGACCTCGACCGGATTGCTTGTCGGCTGGCCTGTCGACGAGCTGCTGGCTTCGCTCGACGAGGCTCCGCCGGTCGAGCTGGACGCAGAGCTCACCGAGGTGGATCCGCCGCTCGCCGCGCCGGAGGAGGCGTCCTGCTCGGCATCCGCGCAGCCGGCATCCAGCAGCGCAAAGGTGAACAGTGCGGCCGCAATTTTCCAATGTTGCGACATGACGGGTCTCCCTTGCGCTTCGGTGGAGGAAGGAGGATACAGAAAGCTCAGTCCGCCGAGAAGCGGTGAGTTCACCCCGTTCTCGCCCGAGCGCCACGCCGGCTAGAACGCCGCGCCGTTCACGCGTTTGCCCGGTGAAGAGCTCCCGCCGAGGGTGGAATGGAGCACGAACGACGCGCCCCCGTCGAGATCGGTGCTGCGGTTCATCGAGACGCCGTCCTGGCTCGCGAGCGTGGAAGCGTACGTCACGCTGCTTACGGTCGCGCCCGAGGCGTTCCGCAGCGTGACCGTGTCGCCGCCGCTGTTGCTGAGGCTCAGTGAGCCCGTGGACGCGCCGACGGCGCCGCTCACGGTGCCGGGCACCGCCGAGGCGTTGCCGTACACCACGACGGCCGTGGAGGGCGCGAGCGACGCTCCGGCGGGGAAGGTGTGCCGCGTCGAGGTGCTGTCGGAGATCGTCCAGCCGGCGAGGGACGCTGCCCCCGAGCCGACATTGACGATCTCCACGAACTCGCCGGCCACGTTGCTCCCCGGCTCGTTCGCGAGGACCTCGTTGATGATCACGACGGCCGTGCCGGCGCCGCCTCCGCCGCCGGCGCCGCCTCCGCCGCCGGCGCCGCCGGCGGGGATCAGGAAGTCGCGCACGACGCCCATGTGCTGCATGTTCGATGCGCCGCTGTCCGCCGAGAGCGCGGGGCTGATCGCCGAGAGCGGAGAATGGACGCGCGTGTCCACCACGAGGCCGTTCGCGAAGCTGCTCCCGCCGATGACAACGGCGGTCTCGAGCGGCTCCAGAGCGCCGTCGACGAGCACCCAGTCGTAGGGCTTGGTCCTGCCGGCGTTGGTGTTCCCGTTCCCGTTGCCGTCGACTGGATAGGGCGCGGACGTGACGACGACCTCCGAGAGGGTCCCGATGCACGCCTCGGTCCGGCTCCCGGTGTTGAAGTCGCCGCCGATCACCAGGTAATCGTCCTCATCGACGTGCGTATTGATGAACGAGACGAGGTGCTCCGCCTCCGTGTTGCGCGCCCCCGAGCCCGACGTCAGGAAGTGGACGCTGATGGCCCAGAGGTCGGTCGGGCCGGGAACATCGATGCGCGCCCAGGCGAAGTCCCGGTTGCTGACCGACGTGTCGTCCCACTCGCCGGACGCGACGATCGGCCACCGGCTCACGATCCCGTTCGGGATCTGCGCCCCTCCCTCGCGGTAGTAGCTGAACCCGGCGCCGAACGTGACGTCCACGAAGGAGCGAATGTCGGACGTTGTATTGCCGCCGTAGTTGAATTCTTGCAGCAGGGCGATATCGGGTTGGACCCCCTGCATGATGCGCCTGCCGTGCCCCGGATCGTAGCTCTGGTGATTGCCGCTCGTGAGGTTTGCGGCCATGAGCCGGACGCGCGTCGAGAGCGCGTCGGCGTGCTCGCCCAGGATGGCCGCCTCCGGGCCTATTTCCCCGTCCAGCGGCGACCTGGCCGCGCATGCGGCCGCGGCCAGCGCCGCGACAAGCAAAGGCAGCCGGACCCGTACGAGCCGCTCCAGCATCGAAGACATCGATCGCATATCGTTGCACCGGGCCTTTCTCGGGATCATTGCATTGCAACACGAAACAGGGGCACAGCGGGGGCCATGTTCGCCCGTGTCCCATGCAGTGATGATGCGGTTCGTGTTGAGAACGAACGACATCGGTCCCGGGTCGCGGCGCCCGGCGGGGTTCGGCGCGCCCGACGCCGGGGCTCAGCGGCCCCTCATGGCGAAGGCGATCCCGCTCTGCAAAGAGCTCTTCACGTCGAGCCGGCCGAGGTCCACGCCGCTCCCGGCGAGGCGGTGGGCGACCTCGGGGCGGATCCCCGTGAGGACCGCCCGCGCGCCGAGCAGGCCCACGACCCGCACCACCTCGAGCAGCGCCTCGGTCGCCGTTGCTTCGAGCTCGTCCACGCCGGTCAGGTCGAGGATGGCGATCCGCGTGCGGCGCTTCGCGATGCCGCGCGACAGCGCCTCGGTCACGCGACGCAGGCGCCCGGCCTCGAGCGGGCCGATGAGCGGCAGGACCAGCACGTCGTCGCGGATGGGGATGAGCGGCATGGAGAGCTTCGCCAGCGCCGCGTCCTGGGCCTGGATCACCTCCTCCCGCAGCCGCGCGCGCTCCTCCTCGGCGCGCTTGCGCTCCGTCAGGTCGATGCCGGTCATGATGACGAACCGGAACCCCTCGTCCTTGCCGCTCAGGACGGCGCCCGACCAGGCCGTCACCCGGCGAGCGCCGTCCGTCGTCGTCCAGGGGACCTCCACCTGCTTCCGCGACGCGCCCGTGCCGAGCTCCTCGAAGAGGCCCTCGAGCTGCGCCGACGCCGCCGGATCGGGCGTGAGATCCCGCAGGTACCGGGGCTCGCGGGACCCGCGCGCGCTGCCCAGCGCCCGCTCGGCGGCGCTGTTCATGCGCACGATGCGCCCGCGCGCGTCGAGCACCACGATGAGGCCGTCGACGAGGTCCATGACGCCCGCCATGAAGTCCCGCTCGCGGCCCAGCATCTCCTGCGCGTGCTTGCGCTCGAACAGGCGGCCGAGCTGCCGCGCGATGCGGCCGATGGTCACGGTGAACTTCCCGTCGTCCGCGTGCTCGGCGTCGGAGAAGAACTCCAGCACCGCCACCACCTCGGCGCCGACCACCACGGGGAACGCGAACCCCGCCTTGACCCCGAGGTTCTTCGCGAGCCTGGCCCGCGGAAAGTTCGCGTCCTCCGTGACGTTGCGCACCCAGACCGGCTGCTTGCTGGCGAGCACCCGCCCGGGCAGCCCGACCCCCGCGGTGAACTGCGTCGCCTCCGTGACCGCCTTGAAGGTCGCGTACTTCACCTCGTCGTGCAGGTACCAGAGCGCCGTGGGGAGGAGCAGCGCGGGATCGTCCGCCGCCGGCACGTACGCGTGTCCAACCGGCCAGCTCAGATGGCCGCAGATGTGCGCGATGGTGCGATGCAGCGCCTCCTCGACGCTCGCCGCCTCGTGCACGTCGACGGTGACCACCCGGAGCAGCTCCACGAGCGACCGCTCGTCCGTCAGCACGTTATCGAGTTTCCATCGCGCTCTCGTCGACACTTCCTCCGAGCGTTTGATGAGACCGGTCATCCATGAGGCGTAACACGCTCAATGTATCCGATCGGTTTCCGCGGCGAGGCGATCTCGGCGGGGGCCGCTGCGCCGTCGGGCGCGATCTGCGCGCCGGTCCTGGCCACGGTGTCACGGCGCGGCGACGCCGCGGTGACCGCGTTGGGCCGAGCGACCGAAATGTCCAGGATCGGAGGAGATCGCGCCCCGGACCGTCCGTGACGCCGCTGGACGGTGGCGCACGATCCCCCTTAATGTGTCGACCGCCCTGGTGAGCTTGCCTGTGCGGGCGCGCAAGGCCGTGCAGCAGACGACAGGCGCGGCGCTCTCTTCTGCTTCGGATGGATTCTGATTCTGATGGAAAGGATGATGATGCTCTCGAACTGTCTTCGCCGGTGCGCGTTCGCGGTGACGTTGCTGGCCGCGGCGCCGGCGCTCGCGGCGAAGCCGCCGGACGGCGCCTCGGCCGAGACGCAGCAGCTCGCCCGGACCCGGGCGCACGAGGGGCTCAAGCTCTACGGCGCGGACCGCTGGCAGGAGGCGTTCGAGGTCTTCAAGGAGGCGGACGGGCTCTATCACGCGCCGACGCTCGTGCTCTACATGGCGCGGTGCCAGCGCAAGCTCGGCCAGCTGGGGGCCGCGCGCGAGCTGTACGAGCAGGTCCTCGCCGAGCCGCTCCCGGAGGACCCGCCGCCGGCGTTCCTCGACGCGCGGAAGGACGCCGAGACCGAGCTCGCGGCGGTGCGCGCGACGCTGGAGGCGCCCGCCGCGCCTCAGCTCCCGCCCCGCGACGCGCCCGCCCCGGGCGGCGCGGAGGGCGGCGGCTCGCTGCTGCCGGCTGGGCTCGCGTTCGGGCTCGGGGCGGTGGGCATCGGCGTCGGGGCCGCGACGGGCCTCGTGTCGCTCTCCAAGGTGTCCGACATCGAGGAGCGCTGCGACGGCCGGCGCTGCCCGCCCGAGCTGAAGGGCGATGCCGACGCCGCGACCACGCTGGGCCATGTGTCCACCGTGAGCTTCATCGTGGGCGCCGCGTCGGCCGCGGCGGGCGTCGTGCTGCTCGTGGTCCGGCCCGGCGGCGACGCCGCGCCCGACGCCGCGGGCGCCTCGCCGCGAGCGCAGCGCGGCGTGGTCTGGAGCGCCGGAGTGGGCCTCGGGCGCATCGAGATCCAGGGGAAGTTCTGATGCGATCGGTGGGGGGAGGCGTGAGCGGCGGGCGGGAGCCGCCCCGCCGCGCCGCTCCTGGTCAGGTCAGTCGCACGTGGCGGCCTCGCAGGCCTCCATCTCCGCGGCGCACGCCGTGGTGATGCACGTGTTGCACGCCTCGGGGTCCTGGCTGCAGTCCTCGTTGCACGCGCCGTAACCCCCGCTGATCTGGCAGGTGATCACCTTCGAGAGCTGGGGCCCGACGCTCTCGCAGCTGTTCACCACGCAGCCGTAGAACGCGGCCTCGTCCTGGTCGGGCGTGTTCAGGCACGAGAGCGCCTCGGTGCACGTGGACGTCCCGGAGCCGAACCACGTCGAGGCGCGGAAGCCCCCCTCCTCGCTCGCGCAATTCTCGTACGCCCGGGAGCGCGGGAAGTACGGCCCGATCAGCATGCACATCTCGTCCTTCGTGGTCAGGCCCTGCGCGATGTCGCGATCCTCGCTGTTCCTGAAATCGCAGCGGTAGTCCAGGGCCTCTCCCGCCTTGACCTCGAGGAACGGCGTGAACTCCTGCGACGGGACCCCCTCCCATTTTTCGTGGGCGTACAGCTCGGTCATCTTGCCGTCGAGGTCGACCTTCTGGGCGACGTAGCCGACGCCGCGGCGGTGCATGTGCGACTGGATCCTCACGACCGAGATGTCCTTCTCGGTGGTGCAGCGCATCCGCGCCGAGGACTCGTCGCGCGCCGGCACGCTGATGAACGGGTTGTAGTGGAAGAGCATGCCCGCCTCGATCTCCACCTCGTCGTCCGCGATCGTGTAGAGGTTGATGCGCGCGTCGGTCTCGAGGGGCGCGCTCGAGGCGTTCAGGTAATGGGTGTTCATCAGGAGCACCGTGCCCGGGGCGACCTTGACCGCCACGCCCTCCGGGAGCTCGCCGAGGAAGGAGTTGCCGTCGGGGGACTGCGAGCCCGCGACCACGCCGTTGACGTCCCACTCGGCCTGGGGGCCGTTGCTGCAGTCGTGGACCTGGGTCGCATCGAGGGCAACACCGTTGATCGTCTCGGTCGGGATCTTTGTGTACGGCGTCGTGTAGAGGAGGACGTGGTGGCTCCCGCCCGAGTACCGCACGACTTCCCGGTTGACATTGAGCCCCTCCGGCGGCGCCACGAAGAGCTGGCAGCGCTCGACCTCCTCCCCCGGCTGGATCGTGGAGGTCATCCGATACTGCACGCCGGCGCCTTCGGCCGGCGGCTCCAGCAGCTGGTCCTCCGGTGTCTCGTTCCCGGTGCCTGTGTCCGAGGAAGAACATCCGAAGAGCGCAACGGCGCCGAGGAGAGCGATAAGCGAGGTAGTTGTGCGCATGCGTTGATCCCTGCTGTGTGTTGGTCTCACGTCGTGCGCGCGCCGGTGATCGTGCGCGCGCATTGTTCCCCCCGCGGCGGCGTCGCGCTCGCCCAGGGAAATCGGTCGTCGCCGGCTGTCCCGCGCCGGACTGGCCGCAGCCGCCCTCATCCTCTGGCGGGCCGGAGGCGGACGGGTGACGAGGACATCTTCCGGATCGAGAGGTGCGGAGCGAACACCGCCGGCCTCGCGAGCTCCATCTCGGGGAAGTGGCTGAGGAGCGAGTCGATGGCGATCCGCCCCTCGAGGCGAGCCAGCGTCGCCCCGATGCAATAGTGGGTGTCGCCGCCGAAAGCAATGCCTGCATCGTCGCCTCGCAGCAGATCGAACGCGACGACCAGGGCATCCTTGCTCAGCAGGTCGCTCTGCACCTCGGCCTGGGTCCGCGGCGTCAGAACATCGTTGTCCAGCGGTCTCTTCCGACGCTCCTCGACGGTATCGCTCACGGCGTCGATCCTTACGCTCAGCGCCGCGTCGAGCTTCCCGATGTCCCCATCGCGTAGCAAGAATACGACGTCCTCGCGCGGGAAGACGAGCCACGCATCGTGGCCAGGGCGCGCTCGATGTGTCGAGTTAAGAATTGCAAAGATATCTGGACTAACGTGATGTCGTCGGCGTCGGGCGAAGAGGTCAATCGATAGGGACGGGATGTTGGCTGCGTCGCTCGCTGGTTCGCGAGCGGGCCTGGGCCAGCGCGCTCGGTCGAATGGAGAGTGCGACACGGAGGCATGACGCGCGTCCGGCAAGGGGGCAAGAGCGCAGCCTGCGTTGCCCGCCGCGCGGCCGGCGCGCCCCTCTCTCCGGTAGGGAGGGGAGGGCGTGGGGCGAGGGCGACCGCGGCGAGCGCCTCTTTCGGGCCCCTGGGCCGCTGCGGTTGCGTCGAGCTCGCACAGCTCGCGCGCGCTGTCTGGTAGCCTGAGCCGGTGCAGCTCCACCCCAGCTCCCGCGACCTCCCTCCTGTCTTCGTCCTTGCGGCGGCCGTCGCGCTCCTCGCCCCGGCAGCCGCGCAGGCGGCGGACCCGGCGCCCGCCCTCGCGATCGACCTCGGGGGGGCGCAGCTCGACCTGGTGCTCGTGAAGGCCGGCCGCTTTCGCCAGGGCTCGCCGCCGGCGGAGGCGGGCCGCGGCGACGACGAGGCGATCCGCGAGGTGACCCTGAGCCGCGCCTTCTACCTGGGGAAGTTTCCGGTCACGGTCGGGCAGTTCAAGCGCTTCGTCGAGCAGACCGGCTACCGCACCGAGGCCGAGGTCGGCGCCTCCGGCGGGTTCGGCTTCGATGGCAAGGGCCTCTCGCAGCGCAAGGAGTTCACCTGGAGGGCGCCCGGCTTCCCGCAGACCGACCAGCACCCGGTGACGCTGGTGACCTTCAAGGACGCGGGCGAGTTCTCCCGCTGGCTGACGCAGCGAACCGGCCGCGTCTTCGATCTGCCGACCGAGGCGCAGTGGGAGCACGCCCACCGCGCGGGGACCCAGACGCGGTTCTATGCGGGGAACGACGACGGGGCCGCCGCCGCCCTCGGGTGGTTCAAGGGCAACGCCGGGAGCGGCACGAAGCCAGTCGGGCAGAAGCAGCCGAACGCCTTCGGCCTGCACGACATGAGCGGCAATGTCTACGAGTGGTGTCGCGACTGGTACGGTCCCTATGCCCCCGGCCCGGCGGCCGACCCCGAGCAGACCTCGGCGCCGGGCGGCGACAAGCCCCGGCGCGTGCTGCGCGGCGGGTCGTGGCTCAAGGACGCGAAGCACCTGCGCGCCGCGGCGCGGTACCGCAACGACCCCGGCAGCCGCAACGCGGACAACGGCTTCCGCGTGGTCGCCGCGCTGGAGGCGAGCGCCCCCGCGGCCGTCGCGTCGCCGACCGGGCCGGCGGCGCCGCGCTCGAGCTCCTTGTCGACCGCGGCGACGGTGGCGTTCGTCGGCGGAGGCCTCGTCCTGGCGAGCGCCGTCGTCGGCCTCGTCGGCGTGCTCGTGCACCGCGCGTCCCGCCGCAAGCCCATGGCCGGCGCGCCGCCCGGCGTGACGTTCCGGCCGCAGGGCGACGGCTTCTGGCTGAACGCGCCCCCGCACCTGCACGGGTCGGTGCTCCACTACCGCTGCTTCGTGAAGGGCGTGATCCGGCGCGCGTCCGTCCCGATCGAGCCGAGCCCGCGCGGGCAGTTCGTCTACACGGGCGGCGCGCCGTCTGCGGTGGAGGTGGAGCAGCTCGGCGCGGCCGCGTGGGCGGCGGCGCCCTCTCCCGCGCCGCGCGCCGCCAGGGGCGGTCATCGCTCGCGGGGGCGTCGCTCGCGGGAGCGCATCTCGAGCGCGCCGGACGTGGCCGTCGCCGCACCCTTCCGCGGCTATCCCTCGGCCTACTGAGCCGCGCCGCCCGGTCCCGCATGCGCCCTCCGATCTGCGCCGTCTTCGCCGAAGCGCCCGCGCACCGCGCCCGCGCCGGCCGCACGCTGCGCGCGCTCCGGCTCGCCGGGCTCGCGCCGGTCGACCTCACGCCGGCGCCGCTCGCGGCCGCGGCGGAGGCGCTCGCGGCGGGGCCGGTGTGGCTCGTGCGCGGGGGCGCCTGGCCCGCGCCGTCCGCGGCGCTCGATCTGGACCCGTTCCCGCCGCCGAGCGACACAGGGCTGCCGCTCTGCGCGTTCGGCGCCGTGCTGGCGCCGCTCGACCTAGCCGCGGCCTCCGCGCCGATCGCGGCCTCGGCGCCGACCGCGGCCTCGGCGCGCACAGCGACGGCATCCGACGCCGCGGCGTGGGCCGAGCTGCTGCGGGCGACGGGCGGTGAGCTGAGCCGCGCCGCGCGCGCGCGCCGCCCACCGGGGTTGCCCCGCGCGGCGAGCGTGTACCTCGACGCCCCGCTCGCCGCGGGCGTCGCGGCGCGCCTGCGCGCGGGCGATCCGCTCGACGCCGCCCTCCAGGGCGAGCTCGCGGCGCGGCGCGCGCGCGTGGTCCGGCACGCGCCGCTCGACGTGTGCGACGACGCGGCGCCGCGGGTCGCGCAGGTCGTGACCAGCCTCCAGCAGGGCGGCGCCGAGCGGATCGCGATCGACCTCGCGACCGAGCTGCCGCGCCGCGGCATCCGCTCGCGCGTCTACGCGGTGTACCGGCCGACCCGCCCCACGTTCGACGCGCCGCCGGAAACGCTCGATCTCTCCGGGGCGCGCGGCGATCGCGAGGCGCGCTTCGACGCGCTCGCCCGCGGGCTCGCCGCGTGGGGCGCGGATCTCGCGCACGCGCACCTGCTCGACGCCGACGACCTCGCGCGCCTCTCCGCGCGCGGGTACCGGCCGCTCGTCACGGTGCACAACGTGGCCGCGGGCTGGCCGGCGGGGCTCGATCGTCTCGGTCCGGACGACGCGGCGCTGCTCGTGGCGTGCGCGCGCGCGGTCGAGGCGGAGCTCGCTGCGTGCGCGCTGCCGGTGCCGCGGCGCACGGTCTGGAACGGGATCGATCTCGGGCCGGCGGAGGCGGCGCGCCGATCGGCGGGGCCGGCGGAGGCCCGCGAGGCCGCGCCGGAGGCCCGCGGTGGCGGCTCGGCCGCGGCCGCAGCGTGGCGGCGTCGCCTCGAGATCGCGCCGGCCGATCTCGTCCTGCTCGCCGTGGCGAACCCGCGGCCGCAGAAGCGGCTGCACCTCCTGCCGGCGATCCTCGCGGCCACGCGGTCCGCGCTCGCGGCGGCCGGCGATCCGCGGGCGGCGCGGCTCGTGATCGCCGGGAGCGCCTCGCCCGGCAGCGAGCCGGCGCTCGCCGCGGAGGCGGAGCTCCGCCGCGAGGTCGACCGGCTCGGCCTGCGCGCCGAGGTGCGCTTCGCCGGGGCGGTCGGCGACGTGGCCGGCCTGCTCGCGGCGGCCGACGTGCTCGTATCGCCGAGCGCCCACGAGGGGCTGAGCCTCGCGCACCTCGAGGCGCTCGCGGCGGGCCTGCCGGTCGTCGCGACCGGGGCCGGCGGCACGGCGGAGATCGCGGCCGAGACCCCGGCGCTTGTCCACCTGCCGCTCGACGCCGCGCCGGAGCGGTTCGCCGGGGCGATCGCGGCGGCGGCGCGCGATCGGGCCGCGCCGCCGGGCGGCCGGGAGGTCGTGGCGCGGCACTTCAGCGTCGCGCGGATGGCCGAGGGCTATGCGAGGATCTACCCGCGGGCGATCGCGCGCAACCGCGGCCTGTGCCGGGGGGACGGACTGCTCCTCGTCACGAACAACTTCTCGACCGGCGGTGCCCAGTCGAGCGCGCGGCGGCTGCTGCTCGGCCTCGCGGCGGCGGGCGTGCGCGGCCGTGCGGCCGTGATCGAGGAGCAGCCGGAGTACCCGACGCCGGGCCGGCGGGCGCTCGCGGCCGCGGGCATCCCGGTGCTGGCGGTGCCGCCGCCGGCCGACGTCGAGCCGGCCGAGGCGGTGGAGCGCCTGCTGCGCGCGATCGAGGAGGACCCGCCCGAGGCCGTGCTGATGTGGAACGTGATCGCCGAGCACAAGGTGCTGCTGGCCGACGGGCTGCTCGACGTTCCGCTCTTCGACATCAGCCCGGGCGAGATGTATTTCGCCTCGCTGCGCCGCTATTTCGCGTCGCCGCGCCGCGGGCTGCCGTACCGCGCCCCGCGCGACTACGGCGCCCGCCTGGCCGGGGTGATCGTCAAATTCGGGGCCGAGGCGGCGCTCGCCGCCGAGGTGCTCGGGGCGCCGGCGCACGTGGTGCCGAACGGCGTCACGCTCGGTCCGCGCCCGCTCGCGTCCGGCGGCGAGCGCGCGCGGCTCGTGATCGGGACGGCGGCGCGCGTCCACCCGCACAAGAAGCTCGACGAGCTCCTCGCCGCGCTGCGCCTCGCCGCGCCGCGGCTGCCGCCGCACGTGCTGCGCATCGCGGGCGGCGTCGAGCGCGGCGCCGAGGCGCACGCCGAGGCGCTGCGGCGGATGGCGGCGGGGCTCTCGGTCGAGTGGGTCGGCGAGCTCGCCGACACGCGCGCTTTCCTGAGCGATCTCGATATGTTCGCGCTGATCGCCGAGCCCGCGGGGTGCCCGAACGCGTCGCTGGAGGCGATGGCCGAGGGGTTGCCGGTCGTGGCCACGGCGGTCGGCGGCATGTCCGAGCAGGTGGACGACGGCGTGACGGGGCGGCTGGTGCCGCCGGGCGACGCGGAAGCGCTCGCGGGGGCGCTCGTGGAGCTGGCGGAAGACCCGGAGCGGCGGGCGCGCATGGGCGCGGCGGGGTGGGAGCGCGCGAGGGAGCGGTTCTCGCTGGAGAGGATGGTCGCCGACTACGTGCGCGTGTGCCTGGGCGGGCGGGAGGGGCGGGGGAGGTGAGGGGAGCCGCGTGAGAGCGGCCGTGGCCAGACGTCTGGCTGTCCGCTTTCCTGGCAGGGACGCCTCACAGCGGTCCCACCCTTACATGGTCAGGGCCAGCGTCGTTCGTGCTTGAGCTGCTCGCGCAGGGCAGAGAGCTCCGGTCCCGCCATGGCCTCGAGGGCTGCCTCGCGGTCCGGTGGCAGGGCGATGCCGAGCACCTCGCACAGGTCCCGCACCGCGGTTCGCAGTCCCCGCGTATGCCCTTCTTCCCGGACCGCTTCGATGTCTGCGTAGCCCCTGCGCTGGAGCAGGTTGCGCAGGGTCGCCTCGTGCGCGGCCTCGCGATCGTAGAGCGCCTCGACCAGCACCGGGTTCTTCAGCACCCCCGGCGCGACCAGCGCCTCGCCCGGGAAGGCCACACGCGCTGGCAGACGCCGGGTCTTCTGCGCGCCGACGCTCGCCCGCGCCCTGCGAGCCGGCGCCTTCTGCCCGGCCGATCCCGAGGCCTCGTAGAGCTCGACGCGACGCGTGCCCTGAAGGCGCACCACCCAGATCCAGCGCGTGCCGGCCGCCAGCAGCTCGTCGATCTTGCTTTGCAGCTCCGCCTCGTCTTGGCCTGTGTCCGCGTACTCGACAGCGAGCGGCGGCGCTTCGGTGGCCCAGCCGGGCTCGTCCGGGATGGGGCCGACCGCGATGTCGGGCGCGCGCAGCATCTCCGGCCGCAGCGAGACGCCGAGATCGACCGCGGCGGCCTCGGCGAGCGGATCGCTGTCGAGCACCTCGAACCCGGTGCCGTTGCTCCGGCCGCCGCGGCGACCGCTGGGCAGGCACTCGACGAGGCGGCCCTCTGACAGCTCGTAGGGATCTCCCGGGCGAAGCTGGTCGGCTGTCACAGGGTGGCGGGGAGGCGCGGTCATCGAATATCTCATGTGGATCTATTCCGGGCAGGGCCCGGCGTCCATCTGGAGACGCGTGAGAGCTGGCGTGGCAAGACGTCTGGCTGTGCTCTTCCGTAGCTCGGACGCCGCACAGCGGCCGCGCGCTTACAGGGTCATGGCCAGCGTCGTTCGCGCTTGAGCTGCTCGCGCAGGGTTGAGAGCTCCGGGGTACAGCGACGCGCTGCAGGGCCACAGCGGGCCTCCTCCATTGGCGCAGACCGCCCGGGGCGACCGGCCACAGGAGCGCGCGAGGAGACGGAGCGAAGAGCTTGCTCCTGGCGCGGGCAGGGGGGTAGCTTGCGGGTGAAACCATGCGCTTCCGTGTCGAGAACCTGGGACCGCTGCGCGAGGCGGAGGTGGACCTGTCCAAGGACCTGATCGTCCTCACAGGGCCGAACAACACGGGAAAGACGTACTTCGCGTGGAGCGTGTACGGTCTCCCGCGCACGCCTCCGAAGGGGCTGGAGGGCATCGGCAAGAAGCTCCTGGCGGCCGCGGGGGCCGAGGGCGTGTGAGCGAACCGACTGCCCGCGCACGTTCTCGGTAGGTGACCGCGTCTTCCCGCTCTTCGTGGCGCGGCCCGGGGTTCACTCGATCTGCGACTACATCATCTTCTACCAGCACCGCGAAGAGACGGGAAACCCTGTGTATGTATTCCTGTGCGAGCTGAAATCCGGCAGGATCGACGGCTCCAGGCAGCAGATCGAGAACGGAAGGCTCCTCGCCGAGCACATCCTGCGGATGGCTGCTCATCACCAGATCGACGAGGTTGTCCGGGAAGGTCCAGAGATCCGCTATCGGGGCATCATCTTCGCGCCGAGACTGCCCGAGCCAAAGAGCAGCTCCCGGCGACCCAAGTGCCCGTATGAGCCCTATCCCGGCGGCATGCAGGATCTGCTGGTCGTCCGCTGCCGCGCCGGAGGAACGCGCGAGCTACACTATTTCTGTGCTTGAGGGCTTTCACGGGGAAGGCTCGACCGCGCGCACTGCCACGGTCGAGCCTGCCGCACGTTCAGACCGCCAAGAACACGCATGGTCACCTTGCCTTGATGCAAACGAGGATCACCGATCCAAGTAACGAAGAAGCGAAAGGAAAATCACAGGCTGGTTGTGCCTGTGACGCCTGTGGTGTGCTTCGCGACCAGGGACCCATGCAACGGGAAGCTTCAAAATTTACGTCGTGGTTAGATATTTCTCTTTGAGATGGAACCGCCGGGCGCCGTGGCGGGGCTCCGTGCTGCGGGGCTACGCCGCGCGTCGCGCCGCGGCAGCGGCTCGCGGGCTCCCCGTCACGAGATCTCGCGCCGAGATCAGCGGGCCGAGAACGGCCAGATCCTCTGTTCCAGCTCGGAGAGCGAGGAGACCTGGGACTCCCATCCTTCGATCCTGAGCTGGTATCGGAGGTTGCTGTACCGGTGCAGGAGCGCGAGCGCCATCAGCTTGCGGCCGAGCGCCGGGCTCAGGTCGGTGATCCTGTATCCACAGGCGCCCAGAAAGGCGCGCAGGAGGTCCGCGCTGCCGGCGGCGAGGAAGAGGCACGGGCCCAGCAGGTCGACCTCGGGCGGCCCAAGGCACGCGTCCGCGAAGTCGATCATACCGGTGAGGCGCCACGCCCCGCCCGTCGGGGTAACGAGGAGGTTCTCCGGCGTGTATTCCCCCGTCAGGAGGACCGGGACCACGGAGGTCGGCAGGAGAGGACGGGCGGACGCCAGGTACGCCGGGATCTGGGAGACCAGGTGCTCGGGCAGGCCCATTCGCCGGTGGCGGCCCTCGCATCCGGCGATCTGGCGCTCGACGAACGCGTCCCAGCCGAGGTCGATGCTCTCCAGTCCGCCGGTGGGCAGCGCGTGAGCGGCCCTCATGATCTCGCCGATGCGGGCGAGCGCCTCGACCCGCTCCGCCCCGCTCAGCGCGGGCCAGACCTCTTCCAGCGTGCGCCCCGGGAGGCGCGACAACACGAGATAGGGCCATCCGTCGAGCTCCGCTTCCCGGAGGATCTCCGGCGTGGCCACCGGGACCTTCCCGTGGAACCGCGCGAGCGCGAGGCGCTCGGCCTCGAACTGGTGCCGCAGGAAGGGCGGAAACAGCTTGATGATCTGGCCCGCGTCGTTCGAGACAACGACGTTGGTCCCGCGCTCGAACGCGGAGAGGCCGCTCGTCGTCAGGCCGTGGCGCTCGCACACCGCGCGGATCGCCGGGAGAAAGGCGCCCAGATCGGCGCGGATCCGGTCGAATCCGCCGGGGCCGTCGAACGGCGGGAACAGGGCTCGATCGCCCGGGGGCGCGCTGGGATCGGTCGGCATCGACGCGCCGGGCACGCTAACCCGCGCGCGTCAGGGTCGCCATCGCGGAATCGGCCCATGCGGCCTCCGGCGAGCGACGCTCGGCCTGCCCGGCACGGTCGCCGTCCACTCCTGGGTGCGCGACGTCTCGTGAAGAGTCTGGCGGGTGAGACTCGACCCGTGCGACCCTCGCCGCCGCCATGCCGCTGATCGTCGTCGAGGATCTGCGCAAGGCCTACCGGGTGGCCGAGCGCCGTCCGGGCGCGTGGGGCGCGGTCGCCGGGCTCGTGCGCCCGCGCTACCGCGCCGTCGACGCGCTCGCGGGCGTCTCGTTCTCGCTCGAGCGGGGCGATCTCGTCGGGTACATCGGGCCGAACGGCGCCGGCAAGTCGACAACGGTCAAGATCCTGGCCGGCATCCTCGTGCCGGACTCGGGGCGCTGCGAGGTGGACGGCCGCGTCCCCTGGCGCGAGCGCGTCGCGCACGTGCGGCGGCTCGGCGTCGTGTTCGGCCAGCGCACCCAGCTCCTCTGGGACCTGCCGGTGATCGACTCGTTCGAGCTCCTCCGCGACATCTACCGCGTCGGCGCGGCCGATCACGCCCGCGCGCGCGACGAGCTCGTCGCGATGCTCGATCTCGCGCCGCTGCTCGACACGCCGGTGCGACAGCTCAGCCTCGGCCAGCGCATGCGCTGCGATCTCGCGGCCGCGCTGCTCCACGCGCCCGATCTGCTCTTCCTCGACGAGCCCACGATCGGCCTCGACGCCGTCTCGAAGCTCGCGGTGCGGCGCTTCGTCCAGCGGCTCAACCGCGAGCGCGGCGTCACGGTGATCCTGACGACGCACGACATGGACGACATCGAGGCCCTGTGCTCGCGCGTCCTCCTCATCGCCGGCGGCCGGGTGCTCTCGGACGGCTCGCTCGAGGCGCTCCGCGCCAAGGTCACGGCCGAGCGCTGGCTCATCGTGGACCTGACGGACCCCGCCGCCGAGATCGCCGAGCCGCACGCCGAGGTGCTCCGCCGCGAGGGCGGCCGCGTGACGCTGCGCTTCGATCCCGCGGTGATCTCGACGGCGGAGCTCGTCGGGCGCGTCACGGCCCGCTACCCGGTGCGCGACCTCCTGGTGCAGAACCCGCCCATCGACGAGATCGTGGCGCGGCTCTACGGCGCGGCGGGCGCGCGGCCGTGAGCGCTCACCTCGCGGATCTGGCCGCCTATTTCGCCGTCTTTCGCGCGCGCTTCCGCGCGCTCTTGCAGTACCGCGCCGCGGCCGCGGCCGGGTTCGGCACGCAGCTGTTCTGGGGGCTGATCAAGGTGATGGTGCTCGAGGCCTTCTACGCGAACGCCGCGCCGGGCGCGCATCCGCCGATGTCGCTCGGACAGGCCATCACGTACACCTGGCTCGGACAGGCGTTCTTCCAGCTGATGCCGTTCTCGACGAACCCCGACCCCGAGGTGCGCGAGCTGATCCGCACCGGCGCGGTGGGCTACGAGCTCGCGCGCCCGCTCGATCTCCACACCCTCTGGCTCGCCCGCGCGCTCGCCGCGCGCGTCGCGCCGACGGCCTTGCGCGCGGTCCCGATGTTCGCTGTCGCGGTGCCGCTCCTCGGCATGTCGCTGCCGCCGTCGCTCGCCGCCGCGGGCGCGTGGGCGGCGGCCATGGCCTTCGCGGCGGCGCTGGTCGGCGCGTTCGCGACGGCGGTGACGTCGACGATGCTGTGGACAACGTCCGGCGACGGCATCTCGCGGATCGTGCCGTCGGTGGTCCTCATCGCCTCGGGCATGATCGTGCCGCTGCCGCTGTTCCCGTCGTGGATGCAGCCCTGGCTCGACGCGCTGCCGTTCCGCGGCATGGTCGACGCCCCGTTCCGCCTCTACCTCGGCCACCTGCCGGCCCCGGCGCTCCCGGGCGTGCTGCTGCACCAGGCGCTGTGGACCGCCGCGTTCGTGGCGCTCGGCCGCGCGCTCGTGGCGCGCGGCCTGCGGCGGCTCGTGGTGCAGGGCGGCTGAGGGGCGAGGAGCAGGCGAGATGTCGCTGGACGCAACGAAGCTTTTCCTCCGCCTCGCCGCCGCGTCGCTGCGGGCGCAGATGCAGTATCGCGCGTCGTTCGCGATGTGGTCGATTGGCCAGTTCATCACGGTGGGCATCGAGCTCCTCGGGGCGTGGGCGCTGTTCGACCGGTTCGGCGCGGTCCGGGGCTGGCGCTTCGCGGAGGTGGCGCTCCTGTTCGGGCTGGTCAATGTCTCGTTTGCGCTCGCCGAGTCGTTCGGCCGCGGGTTCGACACCTTCTCCACGATGGTGAGGTCCGGCGATTTCGACCGGCTCCTCCTGCGCCCGCGCTCCACAGCCTTCCAGGTGGCGACCCGGGAGTTCCAGTTCCTGCGCGCCGGGCGGCTCGCCGTCGGCCTCGTGATGCTCTTCTGGGCGGCCTCCGCGCTGGACGTCGGGTGGACAGCAGCCAAGGTGGCGCTGCTCGCCGGCGCGATCACGGGCGGCGCGTGCGTGTTTTACGGGCTCCTCGTGCTCCAGGCCACGCTGTGCTTCTGGACGGTCGAGTCGCTCGAGCTCATGAACACGCTGACCTACGGCGGCACGGAGGCGGCGCAGTACCCGCTGACCCTTTACCGCGACTGGTTCCGGCGCTTCTTCACGTTCGTCGTGCCGCTCGGGTTCGTGAGCTACATCCCCGCGGGGGCGCTGCTCGAGCGCCCCACGGTCCCCGCGCTGCCCGAGGCCGCGCGCTGGGCGTCACCGCTGGTCGGCGTGGTGTTCCTGCTCGTGTCGCTGCGCATCTGGCGCTTCGGGGAGCGGCGATACCAGTCCACCGGGTCGTAGACCGAAACGGCGCTCGAAAGAGAGGAGATTCAACCGCCAAGGCGCCAAGGAGATGTTCTCTATCTCTCTATCTATCTATCTCTCTCTCTCTCTCTCTCTCTCTTGGCGTCCCTTGGCGCCTTGGCGGTTCTTTTTCTTCGTCCGGGGTCCTCATGCCAGGCGCGGCCGAGCACCCGTTAAAAGGGCACTTCTGGGATGGGAGCGCGATCCAGCTCCGGTGCTGCTGGCTCTGGAACCGGAGGCGGCTTGGCGGGCTCGGGCGCCGCCGTACGCGGTGCTCTGGGCCTGGCCGCCGACGGCGGTCGTGCTGTCTTGGTCGGCGGCGGCGGGGCCGGTCGCACCAGCGTGTCTCCGGGGACCGTCGCCGCCGCCGCCGAGGAGGGCTCGTCAGGGGTCGTCAGCGGCTCGTGCGACGACGGCTCCCCGGGGGGCACGTTCGGCGGCGGCTCGGGCGAGAGCTGTTGTTCTACCGGCGTCCCGACGGCGCCTCGCTCCGGCTCCAGCGCGGCCGCCGAGGAGACCTCCGCGGCCGCCTCGCCCCTGCCGCGCGTGCTGTCCTCTCCCACGGCGACCGTGACGCCGGCGCCGAAGATCAACGCCATCGCGACGCCGATCACCAGCATCGCGCGCGTGGGCGCCTGCGGCCTCGCCTCCTGCGCCGTCGCTCCGGCGCCGGTCAGGGTGCCGGGCGTCGCCGACCGGAGCGCGGCCGGCGGGACGCTGTTCCGCGCCACGGCGTGCAGCGGTATCGTCCCGCTCATCCTCGGCTGAGCGGAGCTCGGTGTGCCGGAGCAGGGATGTTGCAGATCCGGGATCGACGGCGACGCGATGCCGGCGAGCCGGCGGAGATCGCCGATCATCTCGCCGATCGACTGGAATCGCTGCGCCCGGTCGCGGGCCAGCGCCCGCGCGAAGAAGGCGTCGATCGCCGGCGGCAGGTCGGGCGCGAGCTGGGAGGCGCTCGGCATGGGCGTGACAAGGATGTTGGCGATCACCGCGCCGAGCTGCTCCCCCTGAAACGGCAGCTCACCCGTGACGGCGCAGAAGAGGATGACCCCGAGCGACCAGAGGTCGCTGCGCTGGTCCACGTCCTTTTCGCCCCGAACTTGCTCCGGGCTCATGTAGTGAGGGGAGCCGATCATCTCGCCGGTGCGCGTCACCTCGTCCGTGAGATGAGCGCGGGTCTCCTTGACGATGCCGAAGTCGAGGACCTTGACGACCTCTTCCTGCTCCTCCTCCACGCGCACGAGGAAGAGGTTGGCCGGCTTGAGATCGCGGTGGACGAGGCCGGCCTCGTGCGCGCGGCGGATGGCCTTGCCGGCCTGCACGAGGATGAGCGTGGCGTCCAGGAGGGAGAGCCGCCCGACGCGCTGGAGCCGCGTGCCCAGGTCCTCGCCCTGGAGCAGCTCCATCACGAGGAACGGGGTGTCGTCGTCGATGCCGTAGTCCTGGACGTAGACGACGTGCGGGCTCCGGAGGCTCGCCGCGATCCTCGCCTCGCGCTCGAAGCGGGCAAGGAACGTGGACGACGTCGCATACGTCGGCGCCATGAACTTGACCGCGACGCGAGAGCCCAAGCTGACGTGCCGCGCCACCCACACCGAGCCCATCCCGCCGGCCGAGAGCGGTCGCTCAAGACGGTACTTCCCACCTACGACGGAGTCCGGGGCATAATGCATGGTGATGGCCTCCTCCTGGCCGCCGTGGGAGGTGAGATGAGCCTACAGGATAGGAATGGTTCCGGCCACGATGCGCCGGGAGATGACAGATAGATTGTTCTTCCGCGCGCCACGTTCCGGGCGACTCCGGGCTTCACACAGCCACAAGGCGACCGGCGATCGCCAACACCCCGTCTGGGCCGCCCGAGGCGGCCGGCACGCCGGCACGCACGTTCGAGCAAGACGGAGATCGAGCGCTGGCGCGCGTCTGTCCCTGGCTGTCCACCATCGCTGATAGAATTCAGTAATATCTGGCGCGGCAAACGTGCTCTGTCGAGCGCCGGAGCGCGAGGGACGCGCGATGGCGGGCTCCGCTCGTCTACGGTGCATGGATGAGAATCTCGACCTGGTTGACTCTGGGGCTCCTGTGCGCGGCGTGTGGCGACGACGGCGATCCGTCCAGCCTGGGACGCGGACATCGAGGGCGCGCCGTTCGTCGCGAAGCTCACGGAGAGCGGGACCGCCGAGTGGGTGATCACGCCGGAGCCGAGCGGCACGATGTACGGCCTCGCGCCCGACGTGGCCGGCGGCGCCTACGCGGCGGGTCGCTACGACGATGGCGTCACCCTCGACTACACCCCGTTCGCGCTGCACGCGAGCGCGTCCTCGGAGGAGACGGCGCTCCAGCGCTACGCGTCGAGCGCCGGCTCCTCCGAGGGCATGGCGCTCACCTCCGGCGGCACGCTCTGGGTCGCGGGCCTCTTCCGCGGTTCCATCGACGTCGGGTCGGGTCGGGTCGCGTCGCCGAGCACGAGCGGATTCGTCCTCCGCATCCCGCGTCGCTGCGCTTCCTTCACGGCGACAGCGCGCTGCGTCCGCGCTCGGCGTGCTGCGCTGCGCAAGCGCGGCCCCCGCGCGCCAGCACGATATCGCCTGCGAGACCTGTTGCGCTCTCCTTGCCGGCGTCTAAAATCCACAGTGCCATGATAAAATTCTTGTACCATTCAAGTTTCATCGTCGTTGGGCTCACCCTTGCTCTCGGCGCCGCGGCCTGTGGAAGCGACGACCCGGCGGGCGACCGCCCCGCGGGCGACAGCGGCACGGGCGGGGCGAGCACGGGGTCGGGCGGCGGGGCGGACACGGGGTCGGGCGGCGGGGCGAGCACGGCGTCAGGGGGCGGGGCGAGCACGGCGTCAGGGGGCGATCCCGATCCCGATCCCGCGGACGCGCGGACCTTCGACCACCGGCACGCGACGCTCGACGGCATCCCGGCGAGCTGCATCGATGCGCTCAAGTCGGCTGACTTCGTCTTCCATTACGCCCATCGCTCGCACGGCTACCAGATCATCGTCGGCGCCGAGAGCCTCGAGGCAAACTCTCCCGCCTACGGCTTCGAGACGGAGTATTGCGGCGTCCCGGCGGAGACCGGCGTCTTTCGGATGTGGGACGGGATGATCGACAACAACCTCGTCGTGGGCGACCAGTACTGGGGGAGCGATGCCGGGGTCGACGAGCTGCGCACCATCCTCAGCGAGCACCCGGAGATCCGGTACACGATGTGGGCATGGTCGTCCGAGATCTCCGAGCAGACCGAGGAGGACGTGCAGCGCTACCTCGACGTGCTCGACGCGCTCGGGCAGGAGTTCCCGGAGGTGACCTTCATCTACATGACCGGGCCAGGGGACGAGGAGTACAACGGCGTGAACCGCGCGAAGCGCAACCAGCAGATCCGCGACTTCTCCCGGGAGCACGGGAAAATCCTCTATGATTTCGAGGACCTCGACGTTCACTGGAACGGCGAGCGGCACACCGCGGAGGTGGAAGGCGTCGAGATACCGATGCAGCACCCGCGCTTCGACGTGGAGACGTCCGGCAACGCGGAGTACGAGCACACCCACACGACGCAGGGCAGCTGCGAGAGCAAGGCCATGGCCTTCTGGCGCATGATGGCCGAGCTCGAGGGGTGCGCGCAGTAGCCCCGGGCCGCGCGCGGGCGCGCGCGGCCGCGGGGATCACCCCACGAGCCTCTGTCTTTCCTGTCGGTTGAGTCCCGGTTTCGGGCGGACGACTCTGCTGGATCGCGTCGCTCGCGCCTTGCGGGCCGCCTCGCGCCCGTGCTACTCGCATCTCGCACGGGCACGCATCCCCGCGCTTCCGGCGCGGGGCGCCGCCTGGCAGCCGATCGGAGGCGGGCCATGGACAGCGCGATACCGCTCGGGAAGAAGCAGATCATCGACGGCCAGCTGCGGGTCTACTATCACGGCTACTGGATCAAGGCGTACGAGGCGCCGGCCGACACGCTGCTCGCGAAGAAGCGCCTCATCGAGGCGCTGACGCGGCGCCTGTTCAACCATGTCGAGCACGGCATCAACGTGCCCGGGAAGCGGCTGGACGAGGCGCGGCGCGCCTTCGAGTCCGAGCCCGACCCGCAGCGCAAGCGCGTCAAGGGCGCCATGCTCGCCGGCGCGATCTTCAATCGCGCGGCGGATATCTTCACCAAGCTCGTCGAGATCCAGGAGCTCGGCGTCACCATCGAGCCCGACAACGCCCTCATGCGCGAGTGCGGAGAGCACCTCCTCGAGGCGCTGACCCTCGGGAAGATGGTGCTCCACCGCAGCGGGGAGGAGGGGCTCGACGAGCTCTGGGGAGAGCCGTTCAAGGCCTTCTCCTTCCCGATCGACGCGTTCTACAACAGCCGGTACGTGAAGATCGCACAGAGCATGAGGGCGATCGACGGCATTCGCGACGAGATGCTCGCCACCTTCGCGGGCCTGCCGATGTTCGCCGGGCTGGACCGCCTGGCCTGCGAGCTCGCGCACGCGGCCAAGGTGAAGTGCGAGACGCTGCGCACCGACGCCGAGATCTTCGAGGTCTGGACGTCGTTCGTCGTGTCGGCGGAGAAGCTCGCCGCCTTTCAGCCGCTGCTCGGCCCGGACGCCTCGCCCGCCGAGCGGGAGCAGGCGGCCCGGGGCGTCGAGCTGATCGTCCGCGGCAAGAACGTGATCTCGTACATCACGCGCGCGCGTGTGCCGATGCCCAAGACCACGAGCGAGCTCATGGAGCGGTGCGCGCGGTACCGCGCCGCGTACGGCGCCGCGCCGGCGTCCGGGGCCGCGCGCAGCGTCGCCTGAGCCCGGCCGGGCGCCCGGGCCCTGGGACCGGCTACCCCGCTCCGCGCGCCGGGACGAGCTGGATCGCCTTCTCCGGGCAGGCGACGACGCAGAGGCCGCACGCCTGACACCGCGCCGCGTCCGGCGTCATCGCCGTCTTCCGGCCGTGGACGAGCGATTTGAGCTTTCCGCGCAGCGAGAGGGCCTCGAAATCGGCGCTCGTGATGCGGGCGACCTCGAAGACCTGATAGGGGCACACCTCGACGCAATCGCCCTTCGCCTCGCACCGGTTCCGGTCCACCACGGGACGGAAGGCGCCGGGCTCGGCCCGGCACTGCTCTCCCGGCCTGTCCGGGCGCGAGGCCGCGCGCCGCGCCTTCTCCTTGTTCAACGACTCTGCCATCTGCGTGTCTCCCACCGTCGCCCGCGCGGGGCGCTCAAAAGCAGCTCGATCGGGCCTCGAAGCGCGCCGCGTAGTTCGCCCCGAGGTCGCTGTCCCACAGGCCGTGGGACTCGGCGGCCACCTCGATGTCCCAGGCGTTCATGTGGCCGTGCTCATCGTAGGCCCACAGGAAGAGAGCCTCCTCGACCGCGGTCGGCTCATTGCAGACCCAGGTGCCGCTCGATCCCGGCGGGAGCGGCGCGCCGCCGCAGAGGCGCAGGCCCGCGTCGTCGGGCGGCGGCGAGCACCACGCGCAGTCGCGGGGCGCGTTGCTGGCGAGGACGTAGGCGTCGCCGTGCGCGCCCGCGCTCGCCGGGAGGAACGCGTCGCTGCCGTTCAGCCGGACGTAGAGGTTGATCTCGTGATCCGGGTAATAGGCGCGCAGGTAGCCGCGATAGGCCACGGTGAGCTTCGCGGCGTCGCTCCGCACCGGATCCTGGATGAGCTCGAACGGGCCGGTGTGCACCGTCGCCGTGGGCCCGCAGTGATCGTAGCTGGGCGGGTAGTTCGAGGCGGCGGCCTCGCGGGGGACGGCGGAGAGCGCGAGCGAGAGCGGGAGCGCAGCGGCGAGCGTCTTGCGGAACATGCGTGGACCTCCGAGGCGTGTCGGCGCCGGGGCGGCGCGCAGCGCTGTCGCGCGGGCCCGGCCAAGGGGGCTACCAGCTCCACCCACGCCGGTCAACGCGGCCCGGGCAGATGACCGCCGTCGCCGCGCGCGCCGGCCACGGTCGCGTTCCCGGTAGCCCAGAGCGGCGCGATCTGTGATGCGACCAACGTCGCCGCGCCGGCCCCACAGAGCTGCGCGAGCACCCGTGCTCCCGCGCTTCTCCAAGGCTGCCCGCCCATCGCGGATGCGATGAGCGTGTGGTGCGTCGTCAGGTCGACCCCGACCTCGCGCATCACCTCGATGGCGTACGGGTTCACCTTCGACGGCTCACTCCCCGCGCTCTGCACGGCGATGCGCGAGCCGAAGAGCTTGCGAGCGAGGCCCTCGGCCATCTGGCTACGTGCCGAGTTGGCGACGCAAAGAAAGAGGATCGTCTTGCCGGTGTTCATCGTGGTCAGGCCTTGCTCTCGGGAGTGCTCGGGCCGGCGCATGCGGGCGGCGCGACCTCGAGCGGGGTGTTGGGGAAGAAGCGCCTCCGCGCCCACAGGGCGACGCTCACGAGGCCGATGAGGACGGGCACCTCGACGAGAGGACCGATGACCGCCGCGAACGCCGCGCCACTGTGAATGCCGAAGCTCGCGATCGCGACAGCGATGGCCAGCTCGAAGTTGTTCGACGCAGCCGTGAACGAGAGCGTCGCCGACTGCTTGTAGTCCGCGCCGACGCGCTTGCTCATGAAGAACGACACCGCGAACATCAGCACGAAGTAGATGAGCAGCGGCGCCGCGATGCGAAGGACGTCGAGCGGCAGCTGCACGATGGCCTCGCCCTTCAGCGAGAACATCACCACGATGGTGAACAGCAGGGAGACGAGCGTGATGGGGCCGATGCGAGGCACGAACGCCTTCTCGTACCAGTCACGCCCCTTCGCGCGCACGAGCACCCGTCGCGTGAGGAACCCGGCGGCGAAGGGCACGCCGAGGTAGATGGCCACGCTCGTCGCGATCTCGCCGATGCTGATGTTCACGACGGCTCCCTCGAGTCCGAGCCAGGTCGGCAGGAGCGTGGCGAAGAAGTACGCGTAGACCGAGAAGAACAGGACCTGGAAGATCGAGTTGAAGGCCACGAGCCCGGCGCAGTACTCGGTATCGCCCTTGGCGAGATCGTTCCAGACGATGACCATCGCGATGCAGCGCGCGAGCCCGATGAGGATGAGGCCGAGCATGTACTCGGGCTTGTCGCGCAGGAACACCACCGCGAGCCCGAACATCAGCAGCGGGCCAATGATCCAGTTCTGGACCAGCGACAGCGTGAGCACCCGCTTGTTGCGGAAGACCTTGCCGAGCTCCTCGTAGCGGACCTTGGCGAGCGGCGGGTACATCATCAGGATCAGCCCGGCCGCGATAGGAATCGACGTCGTGCCGACGCTCATGTCGTTGAGCGCAGTCGTGAAGCCGGGCGCGCGGAAGCCGAGGGCGACGCCCAGGCCCATCGCGAGGAAGATCCAGAGCGTCAGGTAGCGGTCGAGGAAGGAGAGCTTGCCGAGCAGGCCGGCGTTCGCGTTGGTCATGCGAGTTCAGTTCCTTGTGGTCGTGCGAGGCGTCCGTACCCGACTGCGCTGTCATGGCGCTGCCTCCGCGCTCACCTGGCCGGGCTCCGCGAAGAGAGCGAGCCGGGCTTGTGACGCCGGTGGAACAGCACACGGCGGGGTCGAACACGCGGAGGGGCACGGGCATGGGAGCTTCATTTCGTTAATCGTCGATTAACGATAATCTGGACGTGCGACGGCCATCAGAGCCCCCCGACGAGGGCCTTCAGACGCCGGAGCGCCCGGGGCTCGATGCAGTAACAGACGCGGGGGCCGTCGACGTCGCCGCGGATGAGGCCGGCCTCCTTGAGCACCTTCAGGTGCTGCGAGACCGTCGACTGCGCGAGCGGCAGCTCGTCCACGATGTCGCCGCAGACGCACGCGTTCTTTCGGATCAGGATACGCACGATCTTCACGCGCGCCGGGTGTCCGAGCGCCTTCGACAGGCTGGCCAGCTCCTCGTCGGCCTCGTCGCCCTCGATCGGCCGGAGGTCTACCTGCTCGCGCGCAGGCGGACAGCAGCGGTCGGTCGCCTCTGGCGTCGTTCTCATCGTAAGATGACGATAGGAGAGGATGCGCCCTCTGTCAATCGGCGGATTTCACCCCTGGTCGTCGCGGTGTCGAGGTCGCTTCTTCAGGAGGGGGATCGCGCAGGGACCCACCGTCACCCGAGGCGGGATACAGCGCCGGAGCCCGCGGCCATGCACGCCTTGAGGCCCTCCTGGAGGTTGCGCAGCGTCACGATCCGCTCGAGGTCCATGCCCAGCGACACGACGGTCTGCGCCACCGCGGGTCGGATGCCGGTCACCACCACACGGGCGCCGAGGAGCTCCACCGCGCGCACGATGCGGATCAGGTGATCGGCCGTGCCCGTATCCACCGCATCGACCGCGGTCAGATCCAGGATGACATGGCGCGTCTGGCTGTCGACGATCGCGCCGAGCAGCCGCTCCATCATCGCGGACGCGCGCTGGCTGTCGAGCCCCCCCATGACAGGGACGGTGAGCACGCCGTCCCACACCTGGATGATCGGCGCCACCATCGCGCAGAGCGCCGACTCCTGCTGCTCGATGAGCTGCAGCTTCTCGCGCAGCGCGAGCTCGGTCCGCTCCCGCTCGGCGACCTCCTTCTTGAGCGTGGCCAGCGCGACCGCGAGATCCGTGCTCGTGGCCTGATCCGTCTCGCGGAACGCTGCCAGCCGCGCCTCGACGGTCTCGTGGGTCGGACGGACCAGGAACTCGTCGTACTCCGCGCCCTTCGCCGCGAACGCGGTCTGCTCGGCCCAGCAGGGGACCCCGAACAGGCGCTCGGTGATGCCGGCCAGCTTGCCGGCTGTCATCGAGCTCCCCCAGCTGACCTCCAGCGCGCGCTGGTAGATCGACTCCCAGTTGTTGAAGGTGCGATACCGGGCCTCACGGCGCTCACGGTCCAGCGCGACGATGTCCCACCGGCCCCACCCGGCCGGCCTGGCGATCTCGTTGAGCCGGCGGAAGCCCTCCTCGAAGCTCGGCTGTGTGCTGATGATGGACCAGTCACCGTCGACGCTCTGCCGTCCCCCGAGCTGGAGACACAGATTGAAGCGGTCGACCCCCACCATCGCCACCATGCCCGACATCAGGCCGGCCACCGAGCTCGGGATCCACATGCTCAGGGTGGGCATTCCGGCCCACTGATTGATGCCGTTCTCCAGGTCCCATTCGATGTCGAAGCCAGCGATTGTTATTCGGGGATTTGTCATGGGCTCACGGGGCGGTCTGATCTGGCTCGGAGACGAGGCGCCGCTTGCGTTGCGATCCGTCGCCGCAGGTGCTCCTTGCCTCAGGCGCGCCGGAGCGGCAAGCACGAGCGTGACCGCGCATCGCGTATCCGCCCCGAGAGCGCTCCGAGCGCGTGCCGGCTGATGTCCTGAACCTGGCGACAGGATGTGCCCGCCGGAGGCGAGCCGCGGGCCACAGCGAGCTGGGCCGTTTCGCGGCGACCTGGGTCGGGCCGCGCCGGTCGCGCAACTCGGGTCGGGTCGCGGCCGCCGCGATCGCAGAGCCGCGGTTCACGCCGAGGTGCGCGTAGGGAGCGGCGTTGCAGGCGGGCGCCCGACACTTGGTTCGTCTGCTGTCATCGAATGTTTCCGTTGACGCTGGGGCGCGCGTTTCTGTATCACCGTGTGATGAAGTACGCTTCGATTCTCTCGGGGGCTCTCTCACTCGGCCTCTCGTCGCTCTCCGCGAGCGCGCTGGTCACGCAGCCGAACGGCGCCGTGATGCCGCGGGACTCGATGAATCGCGAGGTCCAGCTCTATACGCTGTTCGCCGATCGGGGAGAGGCGATCGACTACCAGGCTGATGGGAACACCACGCCGTCCACCTTCTCGCCGCTCTGCGGCTTCACGGCGGAGCTCGTGCTCACCCAGACAGGGGCTCGGCTCGGGGTCGGCTGGTACAACGTCGACCCGGTCGCCCCGGCGCCGCCGGCGCTCGCGGACATCCACGAGATCGTCCCCGCCGGCGCCCCCGTCGGCACCCTCGTCACCGCGGCGGATATCCGGAGCGATCCCGCCTATGCGGGCGGGCAGATCGGCTTCGCGCTCATCGGCTCGCAGATTCATTACTCCGAGCAGCGGTGGAATCAGGTGTGCACGGGCTGCGCCCCGCCCGGCCCCTGGGTCACCGCGGTCATCTATACCTCGGTGGTCACGCCGAACGCGTTCTACGTTGCCTTCGAGGACGGCAGCGTCGGCCCGAACCCCGACGACTTCAACAACGACGGCGACTACAACGATTACGTCTACTTCTTCAGCGGCCTCACCTGCACCGGCGGCGGCGAGCCGTGCGAGACCGGGCTGCCCGGCGTGTGCGCGCCGGGGTTGACCCAGTGCGCGGCGGACGGGCTCACCTGCCAGGGGCTCGTGCCCTCATCGCAGGAGGCCTGTGATGGGCTCGACAACGACTGCAACGGCACGACCGACGAGGGCGAGCTCTGCCCGACGGATCAGGTCTGCGACCGGGGCGTGTGCGTGCAGGCGTGCGGCAGGGGCGAGTTCGGGTGTCCGCCGGAGAAGGCGTGCAATGCCGCGGGGTTCTGCGTCGATCCAGCCTGCGCCGAGGTCGCCTGCGACGCGGGGCAGGTGTGCGTCGGCGGGGCGTGCCGGGCGCCTTGCGATGGAGTGCAGTGCCCCTTCCCGGCGGTGTGCCGGGTCGGGGTCTGTGTCGATCCGTGCAGCAACGTGACCTGCGAGAGCGGCACGGTCTGCGACGGCGGCGTGTGCAAGCCGAGCTGTCCCTGCACGCCGTGCCCGGGCGGAAGCGCGTGCGAGGAGGCGAGCGGGCTTTGCAGAGAGCCGGCCTGCGTCGACGTCGCGTGTCCGCCCGGCCAGCGCTGCGACGCCGGGGCCTGCGTGGACGCGTGCGCCGGCGCGGTGTGCCCGAGCGGGCAGACCTGCGCCGGCGGCGCCTGCGTGGACGACCCGAGCACGACAGCGGGCAGCGGGGCCGGCGACTCGACGGGCGTGGGCCTGGACGTCGGCGCGGGCGGCGGCGCCACGGGTCCGGCCGGCAGCGTCGGCGCGGGTGGCAGCGGCGGTGCCGGCGGCGGCTCCGGCGGGGCCGGCGGGGCCGGCGCGGATGGCGCCGGCGCGGACGGCGGCTGCGGCTGCCGCGTGGCCGGCGCGCAGGGCTCGCTCGGGGCGCCGCTCGCGGCGATCGCGCTCGTGGTGGCCGGCGCGCTCCGCCGGCGGCGGCGCGGCGACGCCTCGGCGAAGGGTTAGAAAGGGGCCCGGGACCACGCCCGGGCACCCGCCGTCACGGATTGAAATACGGATCGTTCGCCATGCGCACGAAGGCGCCCTGCGACTCGGTCGAGACCCCACGGCGACCAGTCGCCGTTCATCTCGGCGCCGAAGTCCACGAAGAACTTCTTGTCGACTTCCACGATGCGCTCTCGGGCCTCACTGCACCGTCCACGGCGCAGTAACCTCAGGTGGAGCTCCTCTCCGGCAACCGGTCATGGCATAGTGCGCGCATGAATCGTCGATTGCTTGGCTCAGCTCTCTTCGCACTCCTCCTCGCTGCCTGCGGCGACGATACCGAGGCGCCGCCCGGGAGCGGCGGTGCGGGCGGCGCGGGCGGCGAGGGCGGCGAGGGCGCAAGCTCGACGGGGGGCGGCGGGGGCGGGGCGCCGGTGGTCTGCGGGGGGAGCGCGGGAGCGACCTGCGGCGAGACGGAGTACTGCGATACCCGCGAGACGGCTGGCGACGCGTGCCCCGGAGAGGCGCAGGGCGTGTGCGTCCCCCGGCCGAGCCTCGGGGACTGTCCCGAGGACTGCCCGGGGGTCTGCGGGTGCGATCAGCGCGTCTATTGCAATGCGTGCCTGGCGCACGCGGCCGGGATGAACGCGTCGGAGGATACGTCCTGCGCCAGCGCGGACTACGTGATCGGCGCGCACGATAGCGTTTACGTGCACCACGCCGATCTGGAGGCGAACCGCTGCCTGACGCTCTACCTCGCCTGGCCGACCGAGAGCCCTCCGCGCTTTGCGGCCGTCGAGCTCCCGGAGCTCTGGGCCTTGCTCAGCGTGTCGCTCACCGGGGAGATGCGCGACTGCACGCAGCCGCGCACGCCGGACGCCGACGGGCTCCACGAGGTGACCGGCGCCGCCGGCACCATGTCGTGGGAGTCCGAGCCGGCCACCGGCATCCCGTGCATCATCGACATGGACATCACCGCCACGCTCGACGGGGAGCCCGAGACCGAGCGCTTCGAGGCGACCGGCGTGGTCGTCGACAACACGTGCCTGTAGCGTGCGCCGGCCGGGCCGCCGAGCCGTTCGGGCGGGGGGAGACGCTCGACCTTCAGGTTGAGCTGCGCTGTCGACGTGCCGCGATCGACATCGCAGCGGGGGGCTCGGCGCCCGCGCCGGCCGCGGCCGCGGCCACGCCGGCGGCGATGCCCTCCCAGTGGCTGCCCTTCCACAGGACCTTGTCGCAGCGCTCGCAGCGCCAGAACTCGTCGTAGCGATCCGCCACCATCCCGGGCACCGCGCCGCGCACCGTGTCCTTCGGCGCGGCCGCGAGCGCGCCGCCGCACGCCATGCACCGCGGATCCCGCACGCGCAGCCCGAGCTCCCGCAGCACGAAGCCCGCCTGCTCCATCGGCCGCAGCCCGCGGGGCACGTACAGCCCGCGCACGGCCGCCGTGCGCAGGGGGCGCCGCTCGAACACCCCCGCGTCGGAGCTCAGCAGCACCCGGCCGGTCTGCAGCGCGAGCCGCACGAGATCGCCGTCGTCGATCCCGTGCTCGAACGTCGCGTCGTACCCCGCGCCGCGCAGCCAGCGCGACAGGCCGCCGAGCATCGCGTCGCACAGGAAGCTCGGCGCCGCCGCCCCGCCCTGGGCCGGATCCTCCCGGTCCTGGGCCGGATCCTCGCCGCCGCCCGCCTCACCCACGAGCTCGCCCCATGGGCTCAGGATGGCGCCGGGCCCGCGGGCGGCAAGGGCGCCGCCGCGAAATCCCCACGCCCCCGTCGCGGGCTGGTACCGTCGCCGTACGGTCAAGCGATCGTGGAGGAGTCGATGTCGACGAAGAGTGCGAGGTGCCTTTGCGCGGCTGCCGCGTTCGCCGCGCTGGCGAGCGCGCAGCAGGCCTCGGCCTACTGCCGCTCGAACACCTGCAAGGTCTCGGATCTCTGCCTGCAGGACGACCTGCCGGTCGGCTATTGCAAGCCGCTCCGCTGGCGGGGCAGCTGCATCGGCTTCAGCATCCAGGAGGACGCGTCGAGCGAGATCTCCTACCAGGAGATCTCCGACGTGCTCGATGCCGCGTTCAGGACATGGCAGGAGGCGCCCTGCGACGGGGGAACCCCCGGCTTCCGCGTGCAGAACCTCGGGCCCGTGAGCTGCGGCGCGGTGGAGCTGAACGCGAGGGACGGCAAGACCCGGGTCGTCGACGGGCTCGTGCCGGGCAACGCCAACGTGGTCGCCTTCCGCGACCTGGACTGGCTCGCGGCCGCGGGGCACAGGAGCGAGATGCTCGCGCTCACGACGGTGCAGTTCGACAAGAACACAGGTGATCTCTGGGGCGCCGACATGGAGATCAACACCCATCTCTACGACTTCACCGTCGATGACGACTCCGCGGCGCCGAGGGAGGACCTCCTCGCCATCGTCACGCACGAGGCCGGGCATTTCCTGGGTCTCGACCACTCCCAGGCCGGCCCGGAGGCGACCATGCACGAGCGGTACGATCGGTCGGATCCGATGAACTTCCGGACGCTGCACGCGGACGACATCGCGGGCATCTGCCAGATCTACCCCCCGCGGGATCTCTCCACGTCGGAGTGCAACCCCATCCCTCCCCACGGGTTCTCGCCGGAGTGCGCGGCAGACCAGCAGATCACCTGCGGCATGGCGCCGCCCGCCGCCCGCCGCCCGGGCTCAGGCTCGGGGTGGCTCGCCGCGCTCGCCGCCGTCGCGATCGGCGCCGCCGCCCGGCTCCGCGCCGGCGCGCGCGGCCGGCGCGAGGAGCCCCGGCGGGGGCGCTCCGCCGGCGGCCCCGGCGCCGCGCCGCCGGGGCCGCGGCGGGAGAGCGCGTAGGCGACCCCCGCTCCAGCGTCCGCTTCCCGGGAGCGCGGTCACCTCGCCGGTCTACGCTGCCCTGGGGCGCTCCACGCGGAGCTCGGTCCAGGGCGAGGTCTGCTCGGCCAGGGTGCGGTAGGCGAGCGCGGCGGCGCCGACGAAGAGCACCGCGAGCGCCGCCGGGCCGACGCCGATGTCGCCGGCCGGGCCGAGGGCGCCGAAGACGCTCGCGTGGAACGCCCGGAAGAGGCCGAGGTGCAGCGCCGTGAGCGCCGCGCCGAGCGAGAGCGCCCAGGCGCGGTGGAAGCGCGCGCGCCGGGCGTGGTGCGCGATGACCGTCTCCGAGGAGACGCAGAGGCTGCCGTACGTGGGCGCCCGGAGCACCCAGGCCTGCGCGGCGTCGCGGTACCCTTTGCCGGCGGCGCTCGCGTCGACCTCGCGGCGCACCGAGCCGGCGATGTAGATCGCGTCGCCCGGGCGGACCTCGGACAGGTAGACGGGCACGCCGCCGCGGCACGCCGGGACGAAGGTGGTGTCGAGGTTCAGCCGGCTGCACACCGGCTCGACGCGCACGGCGGCGCCCGAGGGGAGCCGGAGCGAGAACGCGCGCGCCCGGGTGTGCCACGCGCCCGGCGCGGCGCCGGCCCGGCCGCTGCACGGGATCTCGACCGCGATCACCGCGTCGTCCGGCGCGGCGTCCTCCGCGACGACCTCGCCGCGGAGGAGGGCGAACCCCTCGCGCATCGCGCCGGGCGAGGCCGAAGGGCTCCGCGCGTACGCGGCGATCTGCGAGCGCCGCTGGTGGTGGAGGTAGCGCCCGATCGCGATCGCGACGGCGGCGCCCAGCACCACCCCGGCGACGCCGTAAACGATGAGGAGACTCGCGACGAACCCCATCGCGGCAGATTAAACGTGCGACCCCGGGGCGTCGAGGTGGGCTGTTCGGTGCGCTGGGCGGGCGCCCCGCGCGCCTGCCGCTGGTTGGCATGCGCACGATTCCGACGGGCTCGGCGCGGGGGCCATACACGTCGCCAATACCGTCCGCAGCGAACTGGTCGAGGCGCCATCGCTCGACTCGTTCGCGGCTCAAGTCGTCCTCATGGCCAGCTTCGTTGCATCTTCCGCTATCCGGCCCATCGAGATCCGCTTCAGGTCGTGTGTTGCGACAGCAAACCTCTAATCCGGATCGCGCTCGTTCGTGGCGTGGAGCGTGCCATGGATAGTTTGTTGATACAGCGTCGTTTTCCAGGAGGGCCGGATCGCATGGCGGAATGGTCTGTCGACCGAGGGCAGGTCCCGCAGATGGGGCTTGACGTCTCCGAAGGGTTTCGATTTCCTTCTCCCTCGGCATGTACGACCGCACCGAGGACTTCATCGGCGGTGGCACCCATCCCCCCAGGATCCACAGCCCGGGCGAGTACGACGCCCTCAAGGCTTGAACGGCCGCCGGGCGGCAGGGCCCGCGAGAGGGCCGTTCAAGTCCCCGCCCCGGGCTCCTTGGCCTCGCAGCCCGTCGCCGAGCAGTTGGATGGCACGAGCGGGCTCGCGGAGGACGGCCGGCCATCCGATGAACGCGCACCGGCCGTCCTCGAGCTCCGTGAGCGCGATCCTTCCCCGGCCGGTCGTCGCCGAGGAGGGGTCGCCGATCACGGCCCTCCCGTGCACGTGGCCGACGGCGCCTGGCACGTGGCCGACGGCGCCTGGATCGAGCGGCCGCTCCCGGTCTACGGTCTCGATGTCAGCCCGGCCAGGATCGCATCGAGGCGCCGGAGCACCCCTTCGAGCCGCTCGATCGCCGCCTTCAGATACTCCCGGTACTCTCGATTGTCGGTATGGACCAGCTCTTCTCGCATCCCCACGAGCCGGATGGACAGCGCTGTCCTCATATCTCTCGCTTCGCGCTCGTCGAGCTCGAAATGAACCATGGCCAACTCTCTCCCTGATCTACGAGCGGCATGTCCCCAGGACCGCGGGGTACATGGTGACGCGACGTCTCGCTGTCATCGGCTCCCGCGACATCGGGAGCGCCTGCCGCGAAAGCCGTCCTGGTTCGCCGGCCTCCGGGCGCTGGCGGGCAGCGTCCGGAGGATGGGCGAGCCCGCGCGCTCGCCGGCACCGACGAGAACGGCGAGATCGGGCCGCTCGCCTGCATCGGGGCTATGCACGGCGGCCGCGATGATGACCCTCCGCGGCCGCCGTGCCGGCGATCGAGAGGGCAGCGGCTTCAACAAGGGGCGGCGTCGAGCCGCATGTCCACGGGAGGACTTATGCAAGTGATCGTCGCGGGCGCCGGGATCGGCGGCCTGGCCGCGGCTCTGGCGCTGCACGCCTCGGGCCATGAGGTGGCGGTGTTCGAGGCGGCGCCCAGCATCCTGCCGCTCGGGGTCGGCATCAACCTCCTGCCCCACGCCGTGGAGGTGCTGGGCGAGCTGGGCCTGCTCGAGGCCCTGTTGGCCAACGGGGTGGCGACCCGCGAGCTTGTCTATTTCAACCGCTTCGGTCAGCGCATCTGGGGCGAGCCGCGCGGCCGCTTCGCCGGGCATGCCGCGCCGCAGATCTCCCTGCACCGCGGCGCCCTGCAGAACGTGCTGTTCGACGCCGCCGTCGAGCGGCTGGGCGAAGGCCGGGTGATCTGCGACCGGCGCCTTTCGGACCATGAAGAGAACGGAGGCCGCATCGTGGCGCGCTTCTTCAATCGCGCGGGTGCGGCCTCGAAGGTTCCCGCCGACCTCCTGATCTGCGCCGACGGCATCCATTCGGCGGCGCGCGCCGGCCTCTATCCGGACGAGGGGCCGCCGGTCTATGGCGGCCGCATCCTGTGGCGGGCGACCAGCCTGGCGGCGCCCTTCCTCACCGGCGCCAGCATGATCATTGCCGGGCATCAGGACCAGAAGTTCGTCGTCTATCCGATTTCCCCACCGGGGCCGGACGGCCGCCAGAGGATCAACTGGGCCGCCGATCTCGCGGTCGCCAGGAACCTGCGACGGGAGGACTGGGACCGGCCGGGCGACCCCGCCGATTTCCTGCCCAGGTTCGAGGACTGGCGCTTCGGCTGGCTGGATGTGCCCGGCCTGATCCGGAGCGCCGAGGCGATCTACGAGTTCCCGCTCGTCGACCGCGATCCCCTGCCGCGCTGGAGCCATGGGCGCATGACGCTGCTGGGCGACGCCGCCCATCCCATGTATCCGAACGGCTCCAACGGGGCGAGCCAGGCCATCCTGGACGCCCGCGCCCTGGTCCGCGCGCTCGCCGCCCATGCCGATCCGGTGGAAGCGCTGGCCGCCTACGAGGCCGAGCGCCTTCCCGCCACCGCCGCCATCGTCGCGGCCAATCGCCGCAACGGTCCGGAGCAGTGCCTGCAGGTCGCCTACGAGCGCGCGCCCGACGGCTTCGACCGTATCGAGGACGTCTTCGCCCCCGGCGAGCTGGAAGCCATCGCCGCCCGCTACAGGGTGCTGACCGGCCTGAAGTACGCCTCGGAGCCCCTCGTGCGCTGACAGGAGCCCCCGGCGCGCTCGCGGGTTTCGTCCAGCTCACGCGCAAGCCCGTGCCCCACGACACCTGAAGCGCCGTCCCTGCGCAGCAGGGGCCGAACTGGCAGATCGGGAAGAGCACCGGATCCGCGGTGGGCAGCGAGGAGGGGAGCAGCGACGGATCGCTGAGCGCCTGGAGCGTGATGGTGACGGGAGCCGCCGATGTGGCGCCGCCGACCTGCACGGCTGTCTCGGGGGTGATCTGGAGGAGGGGAGCGACCTGGAGCGTGATCCAGCTTTCGGAGGCGCAGGCTCTCGTGGTATCGTGAGGAGGCTTTCCTGAGGCATCGCCTCACGGTTTCCCTCCTTCCGGCGCCGCTCGTCCAGGCGTGAGCCCACCTGGATCGCTCGCGATCAGCCGCCGCAGCCGAGGGGGATCGTCAATCTCCACATGTCGTTGAGCAGCACCGGCGCGAACTCCGCTGTCGCTCCCCCGAAGACGTAGAGCTCGTAGGCCGTGGCGGTCCTGCGAGAGAAGTAGAACTGGCCGAACCTCGGCGCCGGCGCCGGCCCCGTCATCGCGGTGTCCACGCGCGTCCAGGTCCCTGTGTGGAGATCGAAGTACCAGAGATCGGACAGGGTGGACCCGTCGAACTGGCTGCCCCCGAAGAGCCAGATGCCGTCGTTGTGCTCATCGGCGATCAGCTTCGCGTTGTCGCGGTGGCCCGGTCCTCCGGCCTCGTCGAAGACGAGCTGATCCCAGGTCTCGCTGTCGACGTCGAACCTCCAGAGATCGCCGAGGTAGTTCTCCGGCGCGAACAGGCCGGTCCCGTTCACGGCGTCGTTCGTGTACCCGCCGTAGACGAGCAGGGCGTTCCAGCCCGCGGCGTAGACGAGCGGATGATGGGCTCGAGCGCGCGGGGCGGGCGAGCCGGTCGCGACCTGCTTCCAGCCGTTCTTGTAGCGGACCATGTTGTGCTGGAGGCCGTCAGGGCGGTTGATGAAGGCCGGCAGCGTCGACGAAGAGCCAGAGAAGGCGTACGCGACGGTCTTGTGCTTCCCCTTCTTGCGCACGGCGACCGCCTCCGTGGAGCGGTTGGCGCGCCCGATCTCGGCCGCGCTCTGCGCGATCTGCGTCCACCCGTGCGCCGGGTCGAACCGGAACGTGTCCTGGTGCGTGAGGTCGAGCCCGCGCCGGAAAGGACCTCTCCCGCCGGAGACGATCAGCGCGTCCTCCTCGGCGACGCACCACATCATCGACTCGGCCCTGGCGGACGGCCCGCCCGGGTACTGGCCGAGGTCGTACCAGGTCGCCGTGTCGACGTCGAAGGCGCTAAAAGCGGCCACGGGCTCGTCATCCGGGTAGGTCCCGTTCAACCCGCCGAAGATGTAGAAGAGGCCCTGGTGATAGGCGCTCGCGCCGTCCCAGATGGCGTCGGGGACGGCGCCGCCCTGCGGAATCTCGGTCCAGTAGGGCAAGCTCGACTGGGCGGCGCCCGGGCGGATCCCGGCGAACGAGAGCAAGAGAGAGAAAGAAGCGATGAGAACGATCCGAAGCTGACCCCTGCGTGTCATCCGAGCGACCTCCTTGTTTCAGGTTTCAGGCAACGGCGGGCTCGCTGGAGCAGGTCGCCGGCAGACCTTTACGTTACCACGAGAGCCTGCGCTTTCGAAAGCTGGATCACGATCCAGGCCGCGACCTCGGACGTGCCGGCGCAGGGTGACGCTCCCGGCCATTCCGGGCGTAGGTCTCTATGTTGAGACCACGAATCCACATACGGAGATGATGATGAGAAAGCTCGCAGCTACCTGCGCAGCGCTGTTATGCCTCGTTCACGGGGGAAGCGCGTTCAGCCTCACCCTAGAACGTCGATCACATTGAAATTCCGCTAAGATCGACTCATGGGAAGAGGACCGCAAGGACGCAAGGGGCGCAAGGGGGGAGAAGAATATAATTCTATCTCTGTTCCCTTGCGCCTCTCGCGCCCTTGCGGTCTCTCGTCTGACTGGGGGCCGTGCCCTTCCAGCGTGCTCCTCGGCGGCTCCGACGGGTGCCACAATCTGTTGAATTTAGCCGAATTTCAACCTATTCGGCGTTCTAGGGACGACCGATGACGCCGGCGCGCTGACCTCTGGTCCCCTCGGGAGCGCGCTCGCCCGCGACCACAACGCATTCTGGTCCGCGGAGCTGTATCTTATGAATACCCCTCGGCTTTTAGAGCAAACGCAAGCGATCTCACAACCGCAGGCTCACCTCACGCTGGATCGGCCAGCGGCTCCTCTTCCGCCGCCTCCAGCGGCGGCGCCGCGGGCGCCTCGGCGGCGTGGCTGGCCTCGGCGGCGCGTGCTCCAGCACGGACACGGCCGACGGGCCTACCGCCGAGCACCTCGGCGCGGCGGACCAGGAGCTCCTCCTCGGCGTGCTGTGCCCGCTCTTGGCGGTCAACGGCAAGGTCCAGCTCTGCCACTACACCGGCTCGGCGAGCTACCCCTACATCATCATCAACGCCAGCGTGCAGGCCTGCATTCACGATCACTCCGGCCACGCCCACGACTACATCGCCGTGCTCGACCCGACCTGTCAGGGCGGCGGCTGTCTGCCGGTGGACGCGCCCTGCGACGCCAACGTGCCGTGCTGCGACGGGCTCGCCCGCCAGATCTGCTTGTTCAGCATCCCCCGCGTCACCCGCTCGCACACCTCCCGCTGGCGCGGCGAGAGCGCCGCGAGCCGAGCGGCGAGCGCCTCCACCTCGGCCCGCGCCGCCCGCGCCTCCGCGTCGCGGGCCAGGGCGCGCGCCACGGCGGCGAGCAGGGCCTCCGCGTCGAGGAGCTCGGCGAGGAAGTCCACGGCGCCCGCCTTCATCGCCTCCACGGCCACCCCCACGTCTCCGCCGTCGCTGGTGAAGACCACGGGGAGCGCGCGCCCGTCCTCGCGCAGGAGGGCCCTCACCTCGAGGCCGTTCAAATCGAGGAGCTGGACGTCGATCACCGCGCAGCCCGACACCGCCGCATGCGCCGCCTCCAGGAAGGCGAGCGATGACGCGAACGCCTGCACCGCGTGCCCCGCCTCCTGGAGCCGCCCGGCCGCGGCCCCGCGCCACTCGAAACGGTGACCGCGGCCGACGACGTCGGCGGTGAGGTCGCCGTAGACCGTCGCGAGGAGCACGCGGGCCGCCTCCAGATCGCGCGTATGGATGAGCGGAGGGCGTTCGAGCCCCTGGCGAGCGGATCGGTCGAGCACCGTTGTCTCGGGCAGGCTGTAAGGGGAGAAACGGATTCAGCATGGCGGATCGAGAGACCGCACCGCACACGCGCCACCCTCTGCGACTGGGATCCTCGTGTGGTCCCGCGTCATGCCCGCTACTTCTTCAGCCAGGTCTGGGTCCTGCCGAGGAGGGAGATGCCCAGGAAGCCGCGCACCTTCAGCTTCTTCCCGCCCTCGATCGCCTCGAGCTTGCAGCTATAGGTCTCGCCGTTGTTCGGATCCAGGATCGTACCGTCATCGTACTCGTCGTCATCGCGGACCATGTTCTTGATGATGACGAGCCCCACAAGGGGCTTGTTCTTGTCGGCACCCTCACAGGCGGTGCAGATCTTCGGCTTCCCCTTCGCGTCGAGCGGCTGCTTCAGGCTCACGATCTTGCCGAAGATCTTCCCGCCCCTCTCGTAAATCTCTATCACCGACTGCTCGACCCCCTGCTCATCAATCGTCCGCCACTGGCCGGTCACAGGGAGAGGTGCCGCGAGCACGAGCGAGGTGGCGAGGGAGCAACCCAAGGCGGAAAAAAGAGCCAAGAACGTCTTCATGTCGTCAGAACTCCTTTCATCGGTCTGCGAAGCCACGGCGTTCGGCCCTGGCGTGGTGTTTGATTCGCATGTCGGTGTGCGCCGCTGTGTGCAACATGCCTTGGAGGGGGGACGGGGCGCCGCGCTGTTTGTTCATCGGGCCGGAGGGAGCGGCGGCGGAGGCAGAGCTCTGGTCAGAGGGGGAGCCGAACGGTGGACATGGCTCCTCTCGCAGCAGCCCTGCGGCGCGGTGGACGTCATTTTTCCCCCGAGGGTACCGAGCGGGCCCGTGGAGCGCAACGGCGCCGTGCAGCGGGGCGCCGGGACGTTGGGTGGCCAGCGAACAGTTGATTCGACGGGGCTGGATCCCGCCGTGGCCAAGCTGCCCTTGGCCCACGCCTCGGCCGCGCGGGTCCGTCCTGTGCCGGTACGATCCCGCCGACTGAGTCGGTCATGTAAGGTCCTCTATGTCAACCAGCGCGTGCAGCGTGGGCGTGCGGTGGGACCGGTGATGCCACGAACCCTTCACCGCGGGCGATGCGGCGGCGGAGGGCGCCCCGCTGGGCCACACCGGAGCCACCCTCGGCGGCGCAACAGGCGGACACCGTGAAATTCGCTACCGTTTTCGGCGGCCCGCTCGTCATCGACCAGGTGTTCCTGGCGGGACGATTCCGCGGGGGCGAACCGTCGCGTTCCGTCGCATCCCCGGGGATTTGGGGAGGGCGTGACGACGGATCGCACCCCCTTGGGAGGCGTGGACCCAACCCGGGCCCAGCGGTCAAGCCCCGGGCCTGGGGAGCTCGCCGTGACCGATCCGTCGCCTCGGGCGGCCGTGGTCGCCTCGCTCGCCAGCACCCTGAGCCGCGCCGTCGCCCTCGGGGATGAGGTGGCGGCCCGGGTCGTTCACGAGGCGATCGGTCGGCTGCTCGGGGCTGCCGGTGGCACCGGACGGGTGAGCAAGCTTGGGCCGACATATCGAGCGCGAGCCGGGTGCTCGGCGAGCACCTCCGCCGCCGCGGCAGCGAGCGTCGCGGCCCGCCGCTCCGGGTAGCTGCCGAGTTGTCCTTCCGTGGTATCGAAGGGACGCGTGGTGTCACGGCGCCGTGCCATTTCGAGCGCGGTGCGAGCACGCTGCTGTATCGCACCAATGGATGCCGAGGCGGAGGAATCAATGCGGCAGGTCGAGCAATGAATTTACCGGCGTCATGATCCGGTGTGGGGCGCCCCGCGTCGGGTACTTGAGTTGGTACGCGATGCGCCCGGCCGAAAGTTGCGAGACGCGATCACTTCCCATCCGAGCGGGCCGATCCTCCGGTTCAACCTTCGCAGTATTCCAGCAATACTGGAAGCCAAAAAATCGACATCGGCCCGTGCCCAAACTGGCTCCCCCACGTTCTCCATCGGGTGAAGGGGCCGGCGGCAACGGCGGGCCGCTTACGGGGCGCCGCGCTGCATGGGCCGGCCGGCTCCCCTCCATCCACACGTTGCGAGCTGCAGAGCTGGATTATGCGCAAGAGTTATCTCATGGCGTCGATTTTCATTGCGACCGCGCTCCTCGCGGCCGGCTGCAAGACGGGGAAATGCGCGGATGCCGTCGAGCACGCCGCGGCCTGCGGGGCCGACGACCTCGATCTCGTGGAGGGAGCGTCTGGAACAGAGGGGCGGTCCGCCTCGGCCTTCGAAGCAGCCGCCGTCCGGCGGCGGCAGCGCGATGCTCGATGTCCTCGAGTGCCCAGCTTGCAAGGGGCGGATGAAGCTCGTCGCCATGGTCACCGAGCCCCGGAACATCGTCCGCTTCCTATCTGGTGACGCTCTGCCGCCAGAAGATCCACGCCGCGGAGATCCAGGTGCAGACCATCACCGAGCAGCTCGAGCGCGAGGCCCCGGAGACCACGGACGCAGACGACGAAGAGGACGAGGACGAGTAGACAGGCGCAGGGGCCCCAGTACATGCTCAGCGACGGCGCTGACCGCATCGCCATCGATCGGGCCATCCGCGACCGAGCGCAGCACCGGCGTGCGTTGGGGACTCGAGTGCGGGCCGCAGTCACGCACGCCGGGCATCGTGGCGCCGGTGTCCGACGTGGCCGTGCCGGTGGAGGAGGGCGAGGACGACTGAGCCTGGGGGATCACGACCCCCCGATGCCCTGCTCGATCATCCACTCGAGCGTGCCTTCCTCCCGCGCGCGCTCCGCCCTCCTCGCCTCGACCTCGGCCTGCAGCTTCGCCTCCGCCTTGGCCTCCCGCTGTCGGATGAAGTCCTTCCTCTGCTGCTGGACTTCGGCGATGCGGCGCGAGAGAAAAGTCGAGATGTCGCCGACCTTCGCCGGATCGATGGCCTGGATGACGATGGCACTGCCGTCGCTCAGCTTCTCGTCCTTGGTTGACGTGGCTTTCACCTGGACCACGTTGAGGATGCCGCAGTCGATCATCGACTTGAGCCGGCCATTCGTGTCGGTCGAGTCGATTGAATACGTCTTGATCCCCGTCTTGCCGATGATGGGATAAGCGAGCAGATCGAGGTAGCCCGACTTGGCCCCGAACTGGGCGACGACGCTGAAGCGCTGGCACAGGCGTGAGAGCAGGAGGTGCTCGGCGAGGATGCCAGCCGCCTCCTCGGTGAGCTGGTTCTCGAAATGCGATGCGACCTTGTCGATCGCGGCGAGCGTCGTCTTGTTGTCCACGGTGAAGTCCACGATGTCGGCGGCGCTGGGTATGGAGTAGCGGAGGGCGCTCTGGGTCGGCTGCTTCCCCAGGAAGATGATGTGGCCGATCCCGGCGGTCCTCGCGAGCGCGCGGAGCTTTTCGATCACCTCCGACGACAGGATGGGGCTCGAGTGCTTGCAGGGCCGGAGGCGGATGATCACGGAGAGCTTGTCGTCGTTCACCTTGGGGAGCTGCGCGTCGACGAGAGTCCTCAGCTCTTTGGGGAGCCTGCCGGGCTCGTGGTGGGTGAAGGCGAGGGCGATGCTCGGCGCCGCGTCCGCGGTGTAGCGCTTGCACACGAATCCATCCATGGCGTTGAAGCTCTTCAGGTCGCTCCCTTTGAGGTCGGCCGCCTTCAGGTTGCTGCGCACCATCAATGCCAGCTCGCTCTGTCCAGCCGTGAGCTGATCGAGGAGCGACGTCGGCACGGGAATGCCCAGCGCCAGGGCAGCGAGCACGTGCGAGAATTCCCCGGGCGACAGCTTCTTCGACATGGACGACCGCTGGACCGCGGTGGCTCCTGAAACCGGTGCGCCCATCGCCGGCCGCAGCCGGACGACGGTGGCCGGGTGCGGCGGGAGGGCCGTGGGGCGCACGGTCGCTGGATGCCGCTGGACCACGGCCGCCGGGTGCGGCGGGAGGCTCGGCTTCACCAGGCGCGGTCGGGTCTCCATCGCCGGGTGCAGCCGCTTTTGCAGCTGCACGGTCGCCGGATGCGGCGGCAGCGGCGGGCGCTCACCGCCCGCCATCTGTCCCCGCCCCCTCGTCCCGCATCACCGCGCCGATCTGCACGCGCAGCGCCCTGCCCCCTCTCACGTCCGGGTCCTCCGCGAGCGCCGCGTCGAGCCATCGCAGCGCCTCCTCGCAGCATTGCTGACCGAAGTGGCAGTATGCCAGGTTGTAGGCTGTCGCCGGCGTCGTCCCGCGTGCTCTCCACGAGCGCTCGAAGTAGCGAATCGCCTCCGCCAGATACCCCAGCTCGCGCATCCACACACCGAGATGGAACAACAGATCTCGCTCTTCGCCGATCTCGTAGTGCAGCTCCTCCATGCGCCGCGCCATCCGGAAACAGGCCCGCCGCTCCTCGGCCGACGCCGAGCCCGAGAGCTCGATCACACGGTCGAACACATCCATGAACAACTTGCCGTCCATGCCGCCGAGCCGCAACGCCGAGAGGACGTGCCGCAGCCCGATCGCCCCCTGCGCCGCCTCCACCGCCTGCTTCAACGAAAACCAGTCATCCGGACCGAACCCCGAGGCCACCTCGGAGAACGCCGCGACCGTCTCCGCGCCGCCCGCGGGAGCGTCCATCAAGAACGCGCCGACACACAAGCTCCGCGACGGCTGGGGTGGGAAGAGCGCGCGCCCGCCGAGCCGCTCCACATACCTTCGGACGGCGTGATAGTTCACGGGCAGCGACACGCTGCCATGCCGCGCGATGTCCGGCTCCGGCCGATCGAGCAGCTCTTCTTCGTGGCAATACCCCCTGTCGGCCGACAGGAGCAAGAGCCCGCCGCCCGCGATCCGCGAAAGCGAGCGCACGCACGCGAGCGACGCCGTGGGGATCTGAAATGCCCCGTCGCCGATCACCCCACGATAGTCGTCCACGAGGAAACGAAAATCCGGGTCGAGATCGATCTCTCCCTCCACGGGAAACAGCACGTATTCCACACCGAGGCCGTCGAGCAGCGCCGGATCCGACCGATCCCCCACCGGGCCGCGCGCGCGGAGGGTCACCCGCGCCTCGAGCAGCTCGCCGGCCTTCAGCCGATAGGCTTCCTGCGGAAGCCCATCGAACACGTAGTTGGCGATCGCCGCGAGAGGCGCCTGCGAGCCCGGCGCGAGCGTCGTCCCCGCGACCTGGAGGTGCAGGGCTTCGTCGCGCTCCGCGTCGAACAGGGCCACGTCGAGCACGCCGGCGTCGAAGAAGGGACGGAGCTGTGGATGCGCCCGCCAGAAAGCGAGGTTCGCGGGCGAGACGTCGGTCATGACGTAGCGGACGAGGGCGCCTTCGAGCAGCGGGATCCGCGGCTCGGCGAGCAACTTTTGCAGGAAATGGTAGGCGAAGCGCCCCGAGCCCGCGCCGAGCTCCACGATGGTGAGCCGCTCGCCCGGTGCGCGCCTCCCGGCGGACGCGACATCGCGCAGAAAGCCTGTCACGACCCGCGCATAGGAGGCGGCGACGAAGGCATTCGACGTGATGTAATGGGGCACCTCGCCGCTGCGCCATGCGTCGATGCCCGTCTTCTCGAAGTAGGCTCGCTGGAGCTTCCACAGCACGGAGCGAGACAGGCGCTGCGCGCGCTCCAGCACGACGGGCTCGGAGCCGGCGCTCTGCCCCCCGGGGGCGGCGCGCACAGGGACCGCACAGGACCCGGAGCACGGACACGCCGGGCTCGCCGTACGGATCTCGGGGGGGGGCGCTGCGCCCTGCGCCGCCGGGTCAGCCACCGGAGCCGAGATCGAGGGACCATCCATGATTGGCCTTCTCCCCTCGTCTCGAAGAGCGGGCCAAGAAATCGTCCAGCGCCCTTGTCGTGCTCCCCATCCTGTTCGAACCGCCCCCGACGCAGCGCCGCCTGACGGCCCCGTGCTGCGCGCCGACCCAGCGACACACGAGCTGCGCGCCCTCCCCGGCGGCGGCACGGCGGCGCAGAGCCCCTTCCCATGGCTGGACGCCCGGGTAATCTCGGGCACTCGAGAGGTGGGCCACGAACCCGAACAGCTCATCGTGCTCGCGCGCGCGGGCGACGACCACGAAGACCACAGCAGCGAGGAGGAACAGCGCCGGGGAGCCGGAGAAGGCAGCCGCGCCCCGAAAGGCCGCTGCGCCGAAGGAGAAGGCTCCCGCGAGGCAGAAGGCTGCGACGCGCAAGAAGGAGCCGCCGCCCTCGCCGGTGCCGAGGCTCCTCGGCGTCCTCGAGTCCCAGAAGCAGCTCGGCGGCGCGTCGTACCCGCCGACGCTCGAGCGGCTCGCGGAGCTCTTCGGTGAGAAGCCCGCGAAGACGAGCAAGGCGCTGAAGGAGGCAAAGGCGCGCGTGCTGCTTTCCCGCGAGAAGAAGCCAGCGCCCGGTGCGACGCTCGTGCTGCTCGCGGAGGACGTCGAGGCGGTCGCGCAGTCCGATCGGCTCCTGGAGCTGCAGCTCCAGTCAGCGCGCAAGGCCGACGCTCCCGCGGTCGATCTGGCGCAGCTCCCCAAGGGCCTCCTGCCTGCCCTGGGCCGCGCGTTCACGGCGGCGCTCGCTCAGCGCATCGCCGAGCGCCGGCTCCCCTGCACCATCGGCGTCTTGACCGGGAAGAAACCGCTGTTCTTCTTCCTCGCCGACGCCGTCCTCCCGGCCGCCGGCGCGCCGGCGCGGCCTGCGACGACCGACGGCGCTGCCCGCCAAACGGCCCCAGACCGCCCCGGCAACGCGACCTCCGACGGCCCCGGCCATGCGGCCCCCACCCAAGCCGCCGCCCCGCCCGTGCCCTTCGTCGATCGCTTCGACGCTGCCTTCTCCTCCCTCGCCCGCGCCTCCGGCCGCCTCAACTACGTCACACTCCACGCCCTCCGCGCCGCGCTCCCAGACATCCCGCGCGCCACCTTCGACGCGGAGCTCGCCGCGCTCCGGCGGCAGCGGCGCTACTCGCTCGATCCGTCCGACGGCCACGCGGTGCCGTGACCCGCCGGCGCCCCGCGGCGCCGCCGGTGGCGCTCCGCCGGAGCGGCAGCCCCCGATGACCTGTCTATGGAACCATGACGGCCGAGCAATCCGTTGATACCGAGCCCGTGCCACCTATCACGAGGTTCGACCCGGAGCTGCTCGGGTGTCTTCAGTACCCGAAGCCGAGCGCTCTCACGGAGGGACGGGTAGATCCTGAGGCAGCATTGCCCGCTTCCTCACCGCGACCCATGAACGAGGCTTCGCGCCACGCGCCGTCCGGCCACGGCGGCTCGCCGCGCCACACTTCCTCGCGCGGCGAGCCGGCTTCGTTTTCTTGCGCACTGGAGGAGGAGGAGCACGAAGTCGTCCGGGGGGGCGGACGACCCTCCCCGTGACCCGGTCCAGCTCGATCTGTTCGCCTCGAAGCCCGGCCCGTCGGACACGCCGGAGGGGTAGAACCCAAATTCAACCAGCCCAGCCCAGTGGCCGGATCCGGCCACCACCGATGAATCTCTGGCCGGAGGCTGTCGACAGCCTCCCCGGAGAGATGAATCTCTGGCCGGAGGCTGTCGACAGCCTCCCCGGAGAGATGAATCTCTGGCCGGAGGCTGTCGACAGCCTCCCCGGAGAGATGAATCTCTGGCCGGAGGCTGTCGACAGCCTCCCCGGAGAGATGAATCTCTGGCCGGAGGCTTCAGTTGGCCGCCACACTGGACGATTCGCGTGAAGGAGACCTAAAAGATCGCGATGCGTACGAGCGAGGAGATCTACCACCGCATCCGCTGGGATGCGCGCCTCGATCCCGCACGCTTCGTGATGGGCATCGACGTGCACGCGGCGGAGCCCAAGCGCGTCCCGCTGCCGGCCTTCGTGCCGGGGGGCGACCTGCCCTGGCATCGGGTCGTGTACATCGAGGCCGAGGGCGAGAGGGTTTGGGATCGTCAGACGGGCCTCGACTCCCTCGACACGACGCAGGCCGGCCGGGTGCGCGCGCCGCAGCGGCTGCGGCCGCCGTTCTTCACGGCGCGCGTGGCCATGCGCTGGGAGGCGACGGAGGGCCGCTGGGCGCCGGCCGAGGCCGCGGCGCCCCGGTTCACGCCGGGAGCGAGCGCGCGGCTGCGCGTCCTCTCGTGGAACACGCTCTGGGACCGCTACGACGCCGAGCGCATCCACACCGCGCGGCGCCGGCCGCTGCTCGTCGAGGCGCTCGGCCGCGCCGACGCCGACGTGATCGCGCTGCAGGAGGTCGAACTGCCGCTGCTCGATCTCCTGCTCGGCGCCGGCTGGGTCCGCGCCGACTACACCGTCAGCGATGGGCCGCGCGGGCGCGACGTCGAGACCTGCCACCTGCTGCTCCTGAGCCGGCTGCCGGTGATCGAGGTGGGGTGGCACGCCCTGGGGAAGTACAAGGCCGCCGTCGCGATGACGCTGGCGCTCGCGGGAGAGCCGCTCGTCGTGGTGGCCACGCACCTCACGAGCGATCACGCGGAGGAGGGGGCACGGAAACGCGCGGCCGAGCTGGAAGACCTCGCCGTGGGCCTCTCCGCCGTCGAGGGCGATCTGGTGCTGCTGGGCGACCTCAATGACGGCGGGCCGGGTCCCGCGTCGAAGCTCGGCCTCGTGGACGCCTGGCTGGAGGCCCGCGGCGCCGGGGACGAGGCGCCCACGTTCGATCCCACCGTCAACCCGCTGGCCGCCGTCTCGTCGCTGACCGGCCGCGCCTCCCGGCTGGATCGTGTGATGTTTCGCGGGGCGGCGCTGCGCCCGATCACCGCCGATCTGGAAGGGACGACGCCGCTTCCGCCGGATGGCCTGTTCCTGTCCGACCATTACGGCGTCCGTGTCGAACTCTCCGTCGGCGAGGCGCCGGGCGAGGTCCTCGACGTGGCGACGACCGCGCGCACGGCCCTCGCGTGGGTACCGCCCGAGCCGCTCTGGCCCGAGATCCAGGCCATCCGCGCGCTCTACGACCCGCAGATCGACCGCTGGCCGCCGCACGTGAACCTCCTGTTCGGCTTCGTGCCCGAGTCGAGCTTCGAGGCGGCGCTCCCGCTCCTGTCGGCCGCCGCGCGCGAGGTCGGCCCGTTCCCCGCGGTGCTGGAGGGTACGCGCTCGTTCCGGCACGGCGCGGACGCCACCGTCTGGCTCGACCCCGCCGCGGGCGGCAAAGATCCGTGGGCGCGGCTGCATCAGGCGCTGGCGCGCCGCTTTCCGCGGTGCGTGGGGCGCGCCGAGGGCTATACGCCCCACCTGACCCTGGGCCGCGTGGACGACCCGGCGCGCGTGCAGCCCGGCTGGGCCGCGCAGCTCGGCCGCCGCGAGGCCGCGGTCGGCGAGCTGGTCCTGCTGTCGCGGCGCGGCGCCGAGCCGATGCAGGTGCGGGCCTCGGTCGCGCTGGGCAGCGGCTCGGTGCGCTGGGCGGCCGAGCCCGCGCCGGCCGCGTCCCCCCGCGCTCCGAAGCCCGACCGCGCGTCAGCGCTCGTGGCCCGGCTGAAGGCGGCCCTGCCCGGGGGCGCGCTCCACGTCACGGGCTCGCGGCGGCTCGGCTGCGCGCTGCCCGGCGCGGACCTCGACCTCGTCGCCGCCCTGCCGGGGCCCATCGATCTCGACGCCGTCGAGGTCCAGGTGCGCTCGGCCCTGCCCGAGGCGTCGACCGTGCGGCGTGTGCAGGCGATCCGCGTGCCGTGCCTCGAGCTCTGCGCGGTTGGCCTGGACGCGGACCTGACGCTCGTCGACGCGGGCGCGGTGCGACCCGAGCACGCCGTCGCGCGGCGCCTCGAGCTGGGCGAGGCCGCCGCGGTGGCCCTGAGCGCCGTCACCGACGCCGACGCGCTGCTCGAGGCTGTCGATGCGGCGTCCGCTCCCTCCGCTGCTCCTCGGCGCCGCGAGGCATTCCTGGCGCTGGCCCGCGCCGTCAAGGCATGGGCTCGCGCAAAGGGTATCGACGCTGCGCCGTTCGGTGGTCTGCCGGGCATCGCATGGCTCGTCCTGGCCGCGCGGGTCGTCTGCGACGCCCCGGACCTGGAGCCCGGGCCCCTGCTGTCCCGCTTCTTCGGCGCCTGGGCAGCCTGGGATTTTCGCCGGCCTATCGCGCTGGATCCTTCGGCTCCGGCGGTCGGCACGCCCGGGGATCCCGTGCGCATCGCGACGCCGACGGCGCCCGTGCGCTCGTGCAGCGATACCGTCGGCGCCGCCGCCCTCGCGACGCTGTCCGACGAGCTGTACTCCGCCTGGGAAGCCGTGGAGTCGGCCCTGGCCGCCGGCCGCGATCCGCTGCCCGATCTGCTCGCGCCCCCGCCGCTGCACCGGCGCCACGCCGCCTGGGCCGTGATCACCGTCGAGGCGCCCGAACCCGAGGGCGTGGCTTCCGGCCTGGGCTGGGTGCGCGGCCGGATCCGCGCGCTGCTCTCGTCCTTCGAGCGCGCCGGGGTCGGAGATCTGCGGGCCTGGCCTCATGCATTCGACAGGGGCCCGCGCCTCGCCCGCCATGCCATCGGGCTGGGCAAGAGCCCGCCTGTGGCCGCGGCCCTCGAGAAGCTCGCGGCTCCCTGGGCTGCGGGCCTGCACGGGGTGCACGTCGCGTGGGTCGAGGGCGGCGGGGTGCCGACGCTGCGCGCTGAACAGGGCGCGTGAGCGCTTCGAGAGGGGTTCGCCGCACGTCGCCCAGCGCCTGCGTGGTGGCGAAGGCGACGCCAGCGCCGTCTCGACAGCGGCGCCGGTGACGTGGAGCTGGGGCACGGGCGTGGTGGGGTCGGTGGATGGCCGCCAGCGAGATGGGGGTCAGGCGGCAGTCACCCTGGAGTTGACTCGGCGCGTGGCAACCGGTGACCTGCTCCCATGGCGCGCACGGCTCCGGGCACGACGACGCGCGCCGGTGCGCACCATGCCGCGGCGAGGGAGGCGCTGCTGCGTTACGTGCTGCGACCCCCGATCGCAGAGGAGCGCGTCGAGCCGCAGCAGGACGGCCTGGTGCGGCTCTCGCTCAAGCGCGCCTTCGCTGACGGGACTGTCGCGGTGGACATGGATCCGCTCTCGCTCCTGTGCCGCCTCGCGGCCAGCGTCCCGCCGCCGCGCTTTCACACCGTCAAGTGCGCGGGCGTGCTCGCCTCGGCAAGTCGCCCACGTTGGCGCGCAAGCGCATCGGACCGCGCCCTGCGAAGCCAGAAGAGCCTACGAAGGCGGACGATGACGCCGCTCCGAAACGCAAGCGTGGCGGCTATCGAGCGGTCGACAAACCGCGCCGAGCCCTTGCGCCGCACATTTGCGATCGATGTCCTCGAGTGCCCAACTTGCAAGGGGCGGATGAAGCTCGTCGCCATGGTCACCGAGCCCCGGAACATCGTCCGCTTCCTCTCCGCGCTCGGCGAGCCGACCGATGTTCCAGCACGCTCTCCCAGCGTCCACGCGGCGGCCGCCGTACTGGAAAAGCACCGTTGTGCGCCGCAAGGCGCCCGGCGACGCCGCATAGCGTCTCGCGACGCGCCTCCCGGGCCAGACCAACACCCGGACGGACACGTGTGCCCACGGCACGCCGATGCGCCCCTCAGCGCGCGCGGCGCCGCCCGGACCACGCTCTTTCGACCCAGGACCGAGCCATCACGACGCTCGCGGTCCCACCCTTTCGGTTTGCTGCGCTACACTTCTTCGCGCTGCGATCCGGCTTCTTTTACCTACGCGCTGCTACCAGGCATAGCGCACCCACACCCGTCGTCGTCGGGGATTAGGTAGTCCAACCGCCTGCTGCCCCGTACGGGATTAGGTAGTCCAACCGCCTGCTGGCCCCGTACCCCCGCGGCCGGGGGCGCGTTGGCCCGGCGAGGCGGGGTGGCGGCGCCGAGCCGTATTCCGCTGTCACTGCAAATTGTCGCAAATTTCTGAATCAAAGTCGGCTCGCGACGGAGCACGCGCTCGATCTCCTCTTGCACGATGCCGACTCGCGCGTTAGATGCTGAACCACATGGTTCAGTATTCGAGTGCCCGCCTCGATGCTTCCTTCGCCGCGCTTTCCGACGCGACCCGGCGCGGCGTTCTGGAGCAGCTCGGACGAGCCGACGCTTCGATCACGGACCTCGCCGAGAAGTTTCACATGACCCTCACGGGCATGAAGAAGCACGTCGGCGTCCTCGAGCGGGCCGGGCTCGTCACCACCGAGAAGGTCGGCCGCGTGCGTACCTGCAAGCTCGGCCCGCGCCGGCTCGACGAAGAGACGGCGTGGATCGAGAGGTACCGCCACCTCTGGGCCGCACGCTTCGACGAGCTGGACAAGGTCATCGAGGAGCTGAAACGAAAGGAGAACGTCGATGGACGCAAGTAAAGAGAGTGAGCCCCAATTGACGAGTAATCGCACGACGGTGGAACCGAAGTCCGATCGCGAGATCGTCGTCACACGGACCTTCGATGCCCCGGCGCGCATCGTGTTCCAGGCGTGGACCACGCCGGAGCTGTTCAGGCGGTGGTGGATACCGAAGTCGATGCCCGTGCCTCTACTTTCCTACGAAGCGGATATTCGCGCCGGCGGCAGCTACCGCCTGGTCTTTGGTCACGATGCCGCGCAGCCGATGGCGTTCTTCGGCACGTACCTCGAAGTGACACCGCATTCGCGCATCGTGTGGACGAACGACGAAGCGGGCGACGATGGCGCCGTCACGACCGTGACCCTCGAGGAAAAAGGCGGCAAGACGCTGCAGGTGCTGCACGAGCTCTATCGATCGAAGCAAGCGCGCGACGCCGCCCTGGCCTCGGGCGCGTACAGCGGGATGGGCGAGACGTTCGAGCAGCTCGATGAGCTTCTCGTCACGCTTGGTACGACGGCGCGATCGTCCTGAAGCCATCGCGCGGGAGGGGCGCCGGGGAGCGCGACGAGCGCGGTCCTCCTTCTCGGCGCTGCGCATTCACGCGGGCGGCGCGAGGCGCACGAGGGCCGCCGCCTCGGCACGCGCGCGAAGAGGGCGCGGAGCTCGGGCGGGATTCTCTGCAAATGCACGCGTCGTCACCGCGTTCGTTCGAGTGGATCCTCTTACGGCCACGCGCAACCGACCCGCGCTTCCAGATGGACGGGCGGTCGGGCGTTTGCGAGAACGTCGACCGACTCGCCAGGGCGGCTTCCGAGAAGGCTTGCCTCCTCCGGACCCCCCGTCATCGCGCCTGATCCGCCTCGGCGATGGCGTTCTCCGGTGGGTCGAGCACCCCGCCATCAAAGAGCTGGATCGACAGGCGCTTCTTTTACCTACGCGCTGACGCGAGTATTTCAGCGCCTCCCGCGCGCCTCGAGGGCTGTCCCGGCCGAGCTTTGCCGGTACCATCGCCGCGCCGCATGGCCTCGAAGCTCTCGCCGAGCGACGACACGGAGAGCACCGCCACGGGCGCCGGGGCGGCGGGCGCGCTCGCGGGCGCGCTGGAGCTGCCCGAGCGCTACGAGGATCGGGGCCAGCTCGGCAGCGGCGGCTTCGGGGAGGTGCGGCGCGTCTGGGATCGCAAGCTCAAGCGCGCCGTGGCCATGAAGATCCTCCGGCCCGACGTGGCGCCGTCCGCGGCGCGCCGCGCGCGGTTCCTCGCCGAGATCGAGCTGACCGCGAGGCTGTCGCACCCGGGGATCGTGGCGGTCTACGACTACGGCGAGCTCGAGGGGGGACAGCTGTGGTTCACGATGGCCGAGGTGCGGGGGCGGACGCTGCGGGCGGTCATCGAGGAGGCGTTTCGCGCGGGCGGCGGGCACGTGCCGCGGCGCCGGCTGCTCGATGTGTTCGCGCGCGTCTGCGAGACCGTGGCCTACGCGCACAGCCGCGGCGTCATCCACCGCGATCTGAAGCCGGCCAACGTGATGGTGGGCGCGTTTGCGGAGGTGCTGGTGATGGACTGGGGGATCGCCCGGAGCGCCGGAGAGCGGGAAGATGTCGCCGGGCCCGGCGCGGGGGCGGGCCGAGCGGCGGCGCCGGCCGGGCTGACGGGTGCGGGCGACATCATCGGAACCCCCGCGTACATGGCGCCCGAGCAGGCGCGCGGCGACGTGCGGCGGCACGGGCCCGCGACGGACACCTACGCGCTCGGGGCCATGCTGCACGACGTGCTCGTCGGCCGCCCGCCGCCCGCCGCGTCAACGAGGGTGGCGTCGGACGATCCGCCGCTGCTCGACGGGGCGCGCGGGACGTCCGACGTGCCGCCGGAGCTCGCGGCCATCTGCCGGCGCGCCATGGCGCTCGAGGTGGAGGCGCGCTACCCGGACGCGGGCGCGCTGGCGCGCGACGTCGAGGCGTTCCTCGACGGCGCGCGGCGGCGCGAGCGGGCGCTCGCGGCGTTCGTGGGCGTGCGCGCGCTGGGCGAGGCGCGCGCAGATCTGCGGGCGCGGGCCGCGGCGGCGCGCGACGAGGCGCGGCGCGCGCTCGCGGGCGTGAAGCCGTCCGACGCCATCGAGGCCAAGGCGCCGGGCTGGGAGCGCGAGGACGAGGCCGAGCGGCTGGAGCGCGAGGCCTCGCTTCGGGAGGCGGAGTGGATCCAGGCCGTGCACGGCGCGCTGGCGATCGACCCCGAGCTGCCCGAAGCGCACGGCGCGCTCGCCGACCACTACCGCGATCAGCTGCTCGACGCCGAGCGCGCGCGCCGCCTCGCCGACGCCGCCCGCGCCGAGGTGCTGCTGCGCGCCCACGATCGCGGCAGGCACGCGGCGTTCCTGCGCGGCGACGGGGCCGTCACCCTGGTCACCGATCCGCCGGGCGCGCGCGTCACCGTGCACCGTTACGTGCTCCGGGGGCGGCGCCTCGTCGAGGAGCCGGCGGGCGAGCTGGGCCGTACGCCGCTCCATGCGGCGGCGCTGCCGCACGGCAGCTACCTCCTCCGCGTCTCGGCGCCGGGGCGCCGGGAGGTCCGCTATCCGGTGCTCGTCGAGCGCGGCGAGCACTGGGACAGCACGCCGTCCGGCGCGTCCGCGCCCGTCCCCATCGCGCTCCCGCGCGAGGGCGATCTCGGCCCCAACGAGGTCTACGTGCCCGCCGGGTACGCCTGGACCGGCGGCGATCCCGAGGCGGCCGACGCGCTGCCGCGGCGACGCATCTGGGTGGACGGCTTCGTCCTCCGGCGCTTCTCCGTGACCAACCGCGAGCTCCTGGAGTTTCTCGACGACCTCGCGCGGCAGGGCCTCGACAACGCGGCGCTGGGGCTGCCTGCGGCCCACCCCGGCGTCCTCGCGGAGGCGCTCGGGGGGCCGGGGATCACGCGCGACGCCGCGGGCCGCTTCGCGCTGCGCCGCGACACGCCGGATCCGCCGCCCCAGGAGCGCTGGCCCGCGATCGTCGACGGCCACGTCGCCGGGGCCTATGCGCGCTGGCTGGCGATCCGCACGGGGAAGCCGTGGCGGCTGCCGGACGAGATCGAGCGCGAGAAGGCGGCGCGTGGCGCCGACGGGCGGCTGTTCCCCTGGGGGGATCACGCGGAGCCGGCGTTCGCGTGCGTGCTGGAGATCCACCGCGGCGAGCCCACGCCGTGGCCCGTGGACGAGCCGCCCACCGACGAGAGCCCTTATGGCGCGCGCGGGCTCGGCGGCACGGCGCGCGACTGGTGCGCGAACGTGTGGCGGCACGGCGGGCCGCCCGTGGAGGGCGGGCGGCTGCGGCTCGAGGCGGCCGACCCGGAGGACGACGATTTCCGCGCCATTCGCGGGGGCGGCTGGGGGAGCTCGATCGCGTACTCGCGCGCCGCCGTGCGCTTCGGCGCGCGCCCGGGGATCCGCCGGCCGCTCGTGGGCATCCGGCCGGCGCGCTCCTTTCCGGGCTGATCGGGATCAGGTCGCGGTGAGCACGGAGACGCCGCTCCCTGTGACAACCGCGAGGGCGAGCGTGGTGACGTCGCCGCTGGGGGTGAGCGCTGCGAGAGCCGGATTCGCCAGCGCCTCACAGCCGGCGATCTGCTCCGGGAGCTGCGCGAAGCCAGACCAGCTCTTGCCGTCGTCGCTGGAGCAGATCCAGACGTTCTGGTACGCGTCCGTGAACGCGAGGTACAGCCGGTCGAGGTAGACGCAGAAGCTCGGGTTCGAGAGGACCAGGGGGCTCGCGGGCTCCGGCGCCGAAGGATCGCTCGTGACCGTGAAGGTCGACGCGTCCACCCAGAGGAGCGCCGTCTTGTGCCAGGACCACGATTCGGGCGAGGCCTGGACGTCGTGTGTCGCGTAGATCTCGATGGTCTGCGAGGCGGCGCCTTGCTGGGCGAGGAGCAGCTGCCCGTTATAGCCAATGAGCGCGGGCGCGCCCGCCGCCTCGACACCCGGGCTGCCATGGTTGGGAGACCAGCGCGACCCGTTCCATGTGCGCACGTGCATGTGGGGCTTCCCTGACGCGGTCAGGTAGGCCATGCACAACACGCTGGTCGATCCGGCGGAAAACACGCTCAGCGCCGGCGCGCTCGAGGCGCTGGCCCCGGTGTGGGTGCTCTTCGACCAGCCCTCGCCGGCGTTCGTGCACATCTTCACCGAGGACGAGCCGCTCTTCAGGTAGACGAGGTACAGCGTGCCGTCCAGCGAGGCCAGCGCCGGCTCGCCAGCGGCCGATATGCCAATCGAGGTCGGGCCCGACCACGTCGCGCCGTCCCCGGAGGTGGAACAGGAGACGGTGTTGTCGCTGGCGTTCGTGAATGCGAGGTAGAACGTATCGCCCAGCTGCGCGAGCCCCACGCCGAGCGCGGCGCCGCCGACGGTCGCCGGCTGGTCCCACGACAGCGGCGATTGCGTCATCTTGTACCACGTGACGCCGGCGGGGGAGCTCACCGTGTTGTAGGTCAGGGTGATTCCGTTGCTGTCGACGGCATATTGCGGCGGACTTCCACTCTGCGTGCCGACATACCAGGTCACGGTCCCTCGCCAGGGCGTCTTGTGTTTGAGCGCGAAATCGAGCCCTACCTGGTCCCCGGCGGCGTTGGTGCCGAGGAACAGGCCGGCCGGGGGCAACGCCGATGCCGTCACCGGTGTCCACAGGCTCTGCGCGGGCATGTCGACCGGCGGCGGGGTCGAAGGGGCATTCCCCAGCTCCTCCCCTGGTCCGATCGTGATCTGGGTCGTCCCCGTCTCGGGGTTCTTCAGGTCATCGAGGAAGGTGGGATCGATCTCCCAGAGCTCCGTGTTCGTCGGGTAGCTGTTGCTGTTGGATGACGCGGGGTCGATCGCACCGAAACCCGACGCCGGGCCCGTCACGTAAACAGCCCATGACGCGCTGGTCACGCCCGAGATCGACAGCGAATATTTCATGTCCGGGGTGAGCTGATACGGCCGCGGCTTCGATCCCACGGCGGTCTCGTCGAGCTTCGTCATCCTCGTCCTCCTTGTCGATCCCACCTTTAAAGCACCTGCCGGGCCGCATCCATGACGCGAACCTTACAGCTGCCCCTTCTTTCCGCGCGGGGGGCGGTGGTAGCCTCGCGACCGTGGCGATCCTGGAGCAACGCGGCGGCGGCACCCGGGCGGCGCTCGCGGCGCACGCGCTGGTGGGGCGGTCGTCGGTGTGCGCGGTGCGGATCGAGGTGCGGCTCGCCTCTGCGGAGCACGCGCGCCTGTCGTACCGCGACGGCGCCTGGTCGGTGCGCGATCTGGGCAGCAAGAACGGCACCTTCGTCAACGGCGAGCGCCTCGCGCCCGGAAGCGCGCGAGCCCTCGCCGGGGGCGACCAGCTCGCGTTCGGCGATCCGGAGGCGACGTGGACCCTCGCCGACGCCTCGCCGCCCGTGCCCATGGCGCGGCGGCTCTCCGACGGCGCGCTCCTCGCCGGCGCGGGCGCCCTGCTCGCCCTGCCCTCGGCGGACGATCTGCGCGCCTGCGTGGTGGAGGCCGAGGGCGGGAGCTTCCTGGTGGAGATCGACGGGCAATCGCGCCCGGCCCACGACGGCGAGGTCCTGCAGCTCGGGGGCGAGGCGTTCGCGCTGCACCTGCCCACGCCCCCCGCCGCCACCGACGACGCGGGCGAGCACGCCGGCCGCATCGACGAGACCGAGCTGCGCTTCCGGGTCAGCCGCGACGAGGAGGCGGTCGAGCTCACCGTGGCGGGAGGCGGAGACGCGCGCGTGCTCCCGCCCCGCTCGCACCATTACATGCTGCTCACGCTGGCGCGCGCCCGGCTCCGGGACCGCGACGCGGGGTCGCTCGGCCCCCCGCAGCGCGGCTGGGTCTTCGTCGACGATCTCTGCCGGATGCTGTCGATGGACGAGAACAAGCTCAACGTCGAGATCTACCGGGTGCGGCAGGAGATGAGCGCCGCCGGCCTCGCCAGAGCCGCCGCGGTGATCGAGCGGCGCCGCAGCAGCCGGCAGCTCCGCGTGGGCACGGAGCGGCTGGTGATCACGCCGATGCCGGCGGCGGGCGTGGGCGCGTAAGACTCGTGTAATGGTGCTGTCGGGCGCGGCGGCTTAAGACTCCTCTGTACCCGCGGGGCGACGGGCAGGAGCGACGGCTCGCTCCACCCGTGCACCCCGCGCCACGGCGGCTCGCGAGGGGCATCTCGCTCGCTCGCGGACAGACCGCGCGGACCCCTCGTGGACCGCGCATGGAGGAAACATCATGTCCGACAATACCTACGTGAACATCTACGTCTCCAACAACCTCGGCTACGGGATCGGCCAGGTCTGGCTCTCGCACACCACCAGCGAGACCACGTGGATCGAGTGCTGGATCGGGGAGAACGTCGCGAATGGCCAGAGCACCCTGGCGCAGGGGTGGACGGCCGCGCTCGTGCCCAGCAGCAGCGACTACTGGACCGTCATGTGGACGGACACCTCGAACAACCTCTATGGCACCTCGATCAATTTCAAGGCCACGTGCGACACGGACGGCGGCGACATCGATCTCCAGCTGCAGGGCACCGGGAGCAGCGTGGTGGTGCTCCAGGGCACGACGGTCCAGGGCAGCACCTCCAACCTCCAGTACGGCTACGCGCCCAGCTCCTCCAGCGCGGCGCGCGCCGCCGAGCGGCCCACGAGCGGCGTGGCGAGGGCTCCTTCCTGATCGCTGACGGATGGGGCGTTGCACAAAGGGTGGGTGTCAAGAGTGCTTGCGAAGATTCGATCTCTCATGGAGTTGCCGAGGACTGCCTGCGGCATCGCTTCCACGCACGAACTCGAAGCTGCCACGCACAAGCTCGACGCGCCGGTCGCTTCGTGGGACGGCGAAGGCGAGCCGCCGGCCGCCATGGTCGCTTGGGCCTCCAGCTTCCTGGCGAGCTGACCCGTGGACTCGGTCGCGGATCTCCGCGCCGACCTCCCGTGACGTGACTGCGGCTATTCGGGAAAGCGAAGCGTCTCGTGGACCTCGCCGCTCTCTCCCACCGTCGTGCTGTCCTCGTGGTTCCACAGGGTGCCGCCCTTGCCCGGACGTCCGGTCTTGATGGTGACGCCCTCGAGCGTGAGCTGGTCCTCGTCGAGGTAGGCGACGCCGATGACGTCTGGGAGCCGTACTACGGCCCGGTTCTGCTCGCGCAGGTCACCCTCAAGAACAAGGAGCTGAAGCTGGCCAGGGCGCGGTGACCTGCGCGAACTCACGCCGGATCGTGAGAGAAGGCCCGTGCGCAGCGGAGGTGCTGGTGGCACAACTCGGGGATGCGCCTCATCAACCTCGCGCTGCCACCCTCGTTCTTCGACAAGCTGGGTCTTCCCCGACTTGCCGCGTGACCTCAACTCTTCGAACCGCCGGATGCGGACCCGCCTGTCCGGTGGTGTGGCAGGGGCCGCCGGGGAAACCCGGCGCCCCTATGCCGATATGGTCAAGCCTCGGGCCTGGGGAGCTCGCCGTGACCGATCCGTCGCCTCGGGCGGCCGTGGTCGCCTCGCTCGCCAGCACCCTGAGCCGCGCCGTCGCCCTCGGGGATGAGGTGAGTGCCCGGGTCGTTCACGAGACGATCGGTCGCCTGCTCGGGCTGCCGGTGGCACCGGAGCGGTGAGCAATGTAGAGCGTCAGTAAAAGTTACTGTCGCTTGACAAGCAAGCTTGGACCGAACGTCGAGCTCGCACCAGCGGCGGCGTGGGTGTGCTCTGGGGGGCTCGGCAGGCTCGCCGTCGGCGAGGCGGCGAGACGCACCCCGGAGAACTCTGGGCCCAGGCGTGTACCGTCAGTCGGGCGGATCCCAGAGCTTAGCGCCCCGTGGAAGGCCTCCCGAGGGCACTCCGCACCGGAGCGAGGCCCCGGCGGGGCATCGCGCTCCGCCGGGGCACATCGATCACTCGATCTGGATGCAGAAACAGTCGGTCAAGCCAGGGTATCCCTACAGCTTCAGCCCGGCGGCAGAAGAGGGCGCACCCTATAGACTCAGCCGCACCGACCCACATGCTTCTTCTCGAAAGCATTACCACATAGGCCCAGGACCATTTAAGACGCCCTATAGACCGCCCTCAAGCGCTTTATAAAGCGACTGGCGTTCGTCTCGTTGTTCAGTGCGACGAGGTGGTCGAGCGGCGGCCGTTTCGTGGGGTCGGGGCGTTCGTCAACCAAACCGGTCGACGAACAGCCCCCGCCCGGAGCTCCGCACGACGCCGCGGCCGCTCCGCAAGCGCTGATCTCGACGCCTGGGCTGCGCTGCCTGCTCGTGCGACTGCGCCGCGCGGATGACGGGCGCCGAGCTGGCCGACGCGCGCCGCACCGAGCTCGTGCGCGGGGTTCATCACCTCCGCTGCTCCCGAGCTCGACCAGACGGGCCTCGACGTTGGCGACGGCCCCGAGCTCGCCGGCGCTCCGCGCTCGGGCGCATCGTGGGGGAGCTCGCGGCTCACGCTCGGCGAGGGGATCTTCTCCTCCTTGCAGAACACCTCGCCGAAGACGCTCGGACGGGCGGGACGATCCGCTCCACCCACGGCGAGCCAAATACCGAGCCGGGGCGCGCTCGCGCAACGGTTGCTGGAACACACCGGGAGGAGCCCAGGCGCAACCCTGGACCATGAGGCGCCCGACGGGGGCGCGCTTGGCGGGTCCGGCCGGCTCGACGTCGCGCTCCAGCGCGCGAGCGCGGCCTCGGTGCTGGAGCTCGGCGGGCGGCGAGATGGCGCGCCCCGAGGGGCCGAACGGCAGCCCCGTAGCCTACGCGCACCCGCGAGCATCGAGCTCTACGAGCGGCTCGCTGCTCGCGATCAACCACGCCCCGTTCACGGAGGACCCAGCATCGTTCGCCTTGCTCAAGGTCTTCGTCGACGCCCGGAGCGCGCGTCCCCGCTCCGCGCATACCCTGAGAGAGGAGTCCAAAACTGATTTTATTAGTTTAGTGGTGCTATTTAAAAATGCTGCTGCGTCCACCTTCATTCCAAATCTTCGCGATCGGACGAAACAAATCGCAAGAAGAACGTTCTTGACGTTTCGATGCTTTTCGTAGAATCTCCGTGTGTGCTCTGACGTAGGAGGGAGGGGAAGTGTTCTTGCGCGGCGTGGAATGATTCCGCCGTTGTAGTAAAATCGAACGCTCGCTATAGATTGTGGGTTTATGAGATCGTGCGCCTGCGCGAGCGGTGATCCTCGCAGTGCGCCCCTGTTCGGGGGCGAGCGCGTTCTCTCCGCAGGCATCCGAGGGGGCGACGGCTCAGAGCCTTTCTGAGCGGGAGCCTCATGGGTCGCGGTGTCGATCTGCGACGTGACATCGAGAGAGGAGGCCGGACCCGAACGAGGTCCTGTCAGGGTCGCCGTGTGTCCGAGTAACTGTTCTGCCAATTTGGGACGCGTAAGGAGGATTTATGAAGAAATGGGCCATGGGTCTGCTGGGAACGGCTGCGTTTGCTCTCCTGACCACCGGAGCCGCGATCGGCTATTCTGATACGCTGCCGGCGATGGCGGGCCATGCCTGGGTGGCCGCCGATGCCGGTTGTTTTGCCTCGGCCTGGTCCGAGGTGAGAAATACGTGCGGCAGCACCAAGAAGCTCCTCGTTCCGATTCAGTCGCGAGCGAACGGCTCGGTCAATTTCAGGGCGACCCCCACCATCACCAGTCCGATCTGCGTCGCCACGCCGACATGCCGGGCCGTGGTGACCACTCCGAGCAACGGCTTTGTTGCTCAGAGTGGCGCCACCCTCATCTGCTCTAGTGCGAGCCCTCCGGCGGCCGTCTCCCTCGGGACCCTCACGGTGTCCAGCACATCGGTCGCGCACTACGACTGCGACTTTCCGGGCCCCTCGGCGGCGATCGGCTCCTTCACGTTCTGAAGGGGGCGAGGCGGGACGCCGCCACAAAGAAACGATAGGCGCGACGCGCCGCATGTGAGCGCGCTTCATGCGCCAACGCGTGCTCCGGAGGGAACCGCACCCCGCGTGCGGATCCCTCCCGGGCGCGAAGCTCGTGAGCCATGCCTGCAGATCATCAGTCGACGGTGAGAAAATGAAACAGACACTCAAGCTCGGGGTCTCCGTGATCGCCATCGCCGTTGCGGTCGTCGGCGTCGTGCAATTTCTCGTGGACCGCTCACCGAAACACCGAGAGCGCGAGTACCGCGTCACGGTTGCCGAGCCGACCCGCGGCGCCAGGGCTCCGGAGCGCCACGCGGCACCGGCGCGGCCGCCGCACCGAGAGCTCGCACCGGAGCCGACCGCTGAGCCAGAATCGCCTGCCGCCGAGAGAGCAGCGGACGTCGAGCCCGCCGCTCCGGAGCCCGAGGACCAGGTGGCGCACGTCGAGGCGCTGTATAGCGGCGAGCCTGTCGATCGCAGCTGGGCTGCCTCGGCTGAACAACGGCTGGACGAAGGGCTGCGGAGCTACTTCGGGAAGGGGTCGCGCATGCTGTCCGTCGATTGCCGGACGTCCCTGTGCAAGGTCAATGTATCTCATCAGGGCCTGTCGGAGCAGATCGCCTTCGTCGAGCAGGCGTTTCGTGCGAACGACTACTGGCCGGGCGCGAGGATGGCCTGGAGGCAGCAGAACCCCGATGGGAGCGTCACGAGCGAGCTGTACTTCGTGAAGGACGGCGAGCCCCTGCCCCAGCTCAACTAGGCGCGGCAAGGCCCGCTCGCTTGACCGTGCATCCCCTCTGACCAACATGCTGCGTCGTGTGAGGAGGGGGAACATGGATGTGCCCGAGGAGCGCAAGAGGCAGGAGCGCAAGAGGCTACTCCGGAGGTCGCTCGATCGTTATCAACGCCGCCTCGGGCAGGATCTCGAGCTCCATCGGTCCGCTCCCTCCCCCGAGGCCGTCGAGCGCCTCGCCAGCGGAGATCGGTCCGGCATCGAGATCCTCGCCCTCGCCTGCTCGCTCTACGCCCCGCAGGCCGTGGAGTGAAGGCTGCCTCATCGTCGATGCATGGATAAGTTGCTGGTACAGCGTCACTTTTCCAGTGATGGATGCGGATCGCGTAAGGTTCTCCATGTCAACCAGCGCGTGCAGCGTGGCCGTACGGTGGGACCGGTGATGCCGCGAGCCCTTCACCGCGGGCGGCGCGACGGCGGAGGGCGCCCCGTTGGGCCACACCGGAGCCGCCCTCGGCGGCGAAACAGGCGGAAGCCATGAAAATCGCTAATGTTTCCGGCAACTGCTCGTTATCGACCGTTTTCTCTGGCGGGATTTCTGACACACGGAACTAGTGTCCCGTCCCTGAAGAGCGCGAACTAAGTCCTCTCGCCGTGAGCGTCGAGCGTGCGCTGCGCGAATCGAGCGACACTCGCGAGGATTTCGTCCGCCGTCTTGGTCCAGATGAACGGCTTCGGGTCCTCGTTGTGTGCGTCGAGGAACGCTTTGATCGCGCCCTCCAGCGCGCGGACGCTGCGATGGGCGCCGCGCTTGATCTGTCGCTCCGTGAGCAATCCGAACCAGCGCTCGACGAGGTTGAGCCACGAGCCGTAGGTCGGCGTGAAGTGGATGTGAAAGCGCGGGCGCTCGGCGAACCAGGCGCGGATCGCGGCCGTCTTGTGAGTGCCGTAGTTGTCGACGACGACGTGGACGTCGAGGTCGGCGGGAACGTTCGCCTCGATCGTGTCCAGGAACTTGCGGAACTCCACCGCGCGGTGGCGCCGATGGCAGGCGCCGATCACCTTGCCGGTCTTGACGTCGAGCGCAGCGAACAGGGACGTCGTTCCGTGGCGCTCGTAGTCGTGGGTGCGCCGCTCCGCCTGCCCGGGCCGCATCGGCAGTAACGGCTGGGTGCGGTCGAGTGCCTGGATCTGTGACTTCTCGTCGACGCACAGCACCAGCGCCTTGTCGGGCGGATTCATGTACAGCCCAACGATATCGCGCACCTTATCGATGAGCTGCGGGTCCTTGGACAGCTTGAAGGTCTCGGCCCTATGCGGCTGCAGGCCGAAGGCGCGCCAGATGCGGCTGATGGTCATGCGCCCCAGCCCCACCTGCTTGGCCATCTGGCGCGTGCTCCAGTGCGTTGCGCCCCGCGGAGTGGACTCGAGCGTCTTGACGACGACCTCCTCGATTTTTTCGTCAGAGACCGTGCGCGACACGCCGGGTCTGGGCTCGTCGAGCAATCCCTCCAGACGCTCGCGCACGAAGCGTCCCCGCCACTTGCCGACCGTCGCCGGTCGGGTGCCCAGCTTCCTCGCCACGGTCTGGTTGTCGAGCTTGTCCGCGCAGGCGAGCACGATACGCGCGCGCAGCGCCAGGTGCTGCGCCGTCTTGCTTCGGCGCGCGTACGCGCCCAGCTGCGCGCGCTCTTCTTCCGTGAGGACCAGCTCTGCCTTTGGTCGTCCCGTTCGCATGATCGACTTCGATGCGCGCGGGGGCGATTTAGTTCGCGCTCTTCAGGGACGGGACACTAGCCGGACCCATTGCGCATTTGCGCCGACCTCCGCCGCCGTTCCGCCAGGCGAACCAGCAGCAGCGCAATCCCGGGGAGCAGCACGATCCCGGCGAAGAGCAGCAGGACCGACGTGAACCGCGCGGCGGACGCGCCCAGCGCCGCGTAGGTGGCCGAGATGCCGAGGTTGGCCAGGGCCGTCACCGTGAAGAACGCGCGGCGGGGCATGCGGCCCGCGCCCGCGAAGACGACCGACGCCTCGGAGAGCACCGGCACGCCGCGGAGGAGGAGCAGGAACCAGGGGCCGTGCCGCTCGGCGGCGCGCGTGAGCCGCGCGAGCTCCGCCTCGCCCACCATTCGATGCAGGGCCGGCGCCCCCGCCCGCGCGCCGAGCAGGTAGCCCAGCCCCGCGCCCGCCGTCATGCCCGCCCAGGAGACGGCCGTCCCGCGCCAGAACCCGAGCAGGCCGCCCGCGGCCGTGCTCACGAAGCTGGAAGGCACCGGCAGCACCACATCGCCCGCGAGCAGCCCCCCCAGCACGAGCGCCGCCGCGCCGCCCGAGGGCGGGGCCGCGAGGAGCGCCCGCGCCGCCGCCTCGAGGCGGTCCGCGAAGAGGAAAAAGGGCACGAGGATGGCCAGGAGGAGCAGGCCGGAGAAGCCGGCCCAGCCCCGCCAGGAGCGCCGCGGGCGCGCCGGTGCGCCGGGGAGGCGGGGGCTGTCGGGGGGCGGGGTCGATCCAGGGGAAGGCGGCATGCAGCGCTCGGGTCCGGGGAGGGGCCGGCCCGCCGCGAGGGGGGAGCTGGCCGGCCGGCAGACAATTAGCGGACAAGTATATGTGTCGGGGCCCACGCGGCATAACATCGACAGGCGTTCGCGGCCGGGGCTCCCTCCCGGCGCCGGGCGCTCGCGCCTCGCTCGCGCGAACTCGTCAGAACAGGAGACTTAGCATGACAACCCCTGACGACCTGAGCGCCGCCCTCGGCGCGCACAGCCTCATCGACCCCGGGCACCCGGCCGATCCCTATCCGTTCTACGCAGAGGCCCGCCGCGGCGCCCCCGTCTTCTTCAACGCGCCGGCGAACAGCTGGTTCGTCACGCGCGCGGAGGACATCATGACCGTCCTCCGCGACACGGAGCGCTTCTCCTCGAAATCCCTGATGAGCCCCAGGACCCCGCTGGCGCCCGAGGTCGTCGCCGTGCTCGGGGACCCCGAAGGGCGGCTGCCGACGCTGCTCACGACCGATCCGCCCGACCACACGCGGCTGCGCGGCCTCATCAACAAAGGCTTCTCCCCGCAGCGCGTCGCCGCGATGGAGCCGCAGCTCCGGGCGCTCGCCGACGAGCTGATCGACGGGTTCGCCGCCGAGGGCCGGGCGGATCTGATCCCGCGGTTCGCGTTCCCGTTCGCGGCGCTCGTGATCGGCGACATGCTCGGCATGCCACGCGCCGACATCGATCTGCTCAAGCGCTGGTCCGACGGCTGGATCAAGCTGGTCTGGAACGCCGAGCCCGTCCCGCAGCTGGTGGAGGCGGCGAAGGGGCTGCGCGCGTTCCAGCATTACTTCGCCGAGGTGATCGCGGAGCGCCGGCGGAGCCCGGGCGACGATCTGCTCTCGGCGCTGATCCGGGCGCATGAAGACGGCGAGGCGCAGCTCAGCGAGGAGGAGCTGATCGCCGTGCCCATGCAGCTGATCCTGGCCGGGCACGAGACGACGCTTTACCTGATCGGCAACGCGCTGGCGCTGCTCTTTGTGCACCCGGCGCACCTCGCCGCCGTGCGCGAGGACCCGGCGCAGCTCGGCCACGTCATCGAGGAGACGCTGCGGCTCGACTCGCCGCTCCTCTGGCTCGCGCGACAGACGACGACGGAGGTCGAGCTGGGCGGCGTGACGGTGCCGGCGCGCGCGACGGTCCAGCTCGCGATCTGCTCGGCCAACCACGAGGAGAGCGTGTTCGGCGAGCCGACGACCTTCAACCCCTGCCGGCCGAACGCCGATCGGCATTTCACCTTCGGCCGGGGCACCCATTTCTGCCTCGGCGCGCCGCTCGCGCGGCTGGAGGCCCGCGTCGCGCTGGAGCAGCTGCTCGCGCGCCTTCCGAACCTGCGCCTCGACCCGGATCATCCGCTGGAGCGAGCCCGGATCATCGGCTTCCGTGGCTACGAGCACCTGCACACGCTCTGGGATTTCTGAGGCGGTCACCCGCTGCGGGTGACCGCCGCTATCGGACTCCAGTGTGAGGGCTATGCCTGGCAGCAGAACGTCGATGGCGCGACCGGCAGCAGTTCGCCGACCGTCTTGCCGCCGCTCGGGACGCAGCCGCCGGGATCCACGGCGACGACCTCCGCCAATTTGCTGCCGAGGGCGACGCCGGGCGGCGTGACCCCGCAGAACGGCGCCATCGAGCTGATGAGCGTCGATGCGACCTGCTCGGCGCACGCGCCGTCGCTGTAGACCGAGGCCATGATCGTGCACGAAGCGCCTTGCGGCTCCCCGCAAGCGCACGGGGAGCAGCCGCGCGTGTCGTCGGCGCTGCCGTAGAAGACGTGTCTGTCCAGATAAGGGTCCGCGCACGTCACGTCACCTTCGTGGAAGATGCACGTCAGGAAGCCGCTGGGCGGCGGAGCTCCGGGCTGCTCCGGCGATGGCATGCAGGTGCTCCGGTCGCCCGGGCACTCCCAGCCGTCGGGCGCCGCGAAGGCAGTCGCGACGCTGCCGGCGGCCTCGTCGCACCATGCCGAGGCGTGCGCTGACCAGCCGAGAGGGAGCTGGCACGAGGCAGCCTCCGGTGGATCGCACAGGCAGGCCGCGCAGGCGAGCGGCTCCGGCGCCAGACAGATTCGTTTCGAAAAATATCATGATCAACGTCAAAAGGCTCCATGGTCATGCGAGCTCGTTCAGTACGTTGCCGTGACACCGAATCCGAACGCCGCGCCGGCCGGGGGTGACGACCAGGTGAGGGCCGCGGGGGTCTCGCTGGGGTCGTGCCGGCGTCGGAGCACGGCGTCCGCGACGAACCAGACAGCTTCGGCGTACCCGTACGCGGACCACCTGTCCGAGAAGGGCCACCTGCTTCCGAGCCGTGTGCCAGCACCGAGCAGCGGCTGGGCGGGGGGAACGACGTCCCACGGACCCTGAGGGACGAACCGGACGACGCCGCCTGTGACAACCCCGCAGGCGAACAGGTAGTGGCCGCGATGACAGGCCAGCGCAGCCGCCGTGAAGGCCCTCGTGCCGAGGGGCACCGCTTCCACCTCCTGCGCCAGAGCGACGAGCCCACGCCCCTCCACCGCGATCGACCAGTCAGACCGGCGAACGCCCAGGGACAGCATCATCCCGGCTGCGGCGCCCGGCGTGATTCCCAGGCCCAGCGTCACCCCGAGCCCCGCTTCGAGCCGGAGCGGCTTTGCCGGAGCCGGCGCTGCCTCCGGCCGCGGTCGCGCCGGTGGCAGCTCGGCCCGGCGGGGTGGCGCCGGTGCGTCGCGCCGCGCCTGCGTAGGCGGCGGCGCCGGCGCGGGCGGCGGGGGAGCCCGCTCCGGCGCGCCGAGGAGCTGCGCCGCGATCGCGAGGGCCACGCCGGAGAGCAGCTGCTCGCAGCCATTCCGGGTGCCGAACCCGTCGGCCCACTGGGTCTCGCCCTTGGGGTCGCGCAGCGCCAGCGAGGCCGCGAGCTCCGCACCATCCCACGCGAGGCCGACCGTGAGCGCCCATGGCGCGTCGTCCCGGAACGGGTCGTAGCCGAGCCTGCGCGTCACCTCCGTGCGCAGGAACGTCTCGTCGGGGCAGCCTTTGGCGCCGGGGCCTCGCATGATCTCGAGCCGCATCACGGCCTGAGGCGGAGCCGGCGCGGCGTGCGCCTCCGCGATCCAGAGCAGGCATAGGGTGATCCAGAGCAGGTCCATGGCCGCGGCGATGGCTGCGCGTGCCAGGCGCCTCGCGCCCCGAAGGCGTCCGACGACGGAGCGGGCCCGGCGCGTGCCGAGCCCGTATCTGACCCTGGGGCCGCTCATCGCGACGGCGCTCCTCTGCCCGCGGCAGCCGACCCGAGGGCGCCGCCCCTCCGGGCCAGCGTCCGTTTCAGGTTCGAGGTGGGCGGTGAGGGCGGCGGGAGTGCCGGCGGTACCGGCAGACTAGCCGGCGAAGCCCGGCTCTCGTACGCCGCGAGCAGGACCGCCAGGACCAGGTCGTCGACACAGGGCTCGGCGACCCCGAGGAGCCGAAGCGCGCGGGGGAGGACCTCGACTGCGGCAGCGTGAACGGAATTCCAGGTAGGAGCGCGGGAGGTGTCATCGGAGTGCGAAACGGGTGTGCTCATACCTAGAATTGCGGGGAGCTTTCCGGGTCCGTTTGTGAAACGCACCGCCCGGTGCACGGGACGAAGACGCTCCGGGTCGCCACGTGGGGTCGCCAGTGACTCGCTGAGCATCCCTCCGGCACCGGAAGCGGTCCTGGCCGGGTAGCTGTGCTTGCCCCTGGCACCGGAAACGGTCCTGGCCGGGTAGCTGAGCGGTAATGGTCAAAGTGCCTATCACATTGACCAATGGTAGGACACCAGATGTCCTAGCTGACCTTCGTCTCCGACAGCGAAGAATCGCAAAATGAGCTAAAATGAAGGCCTACCAAGCAAAAGCGCCATGCCCGGCTGGAACCCGAGCATGGCGCCAGAGCACCGAGCGGTAGGCCCGCCCGTCGCCCCACAACGCCGAGCATGGGCCATGCCGCCGAGAAAGGCAAGGCAAGGCCATGTCTCTGCTGTCGGCGGAGGCGCGCGTAAGCGTCGTCTCCCAGCTCGTAGAAGGATCATCCATCGCCTCCACGTGTAGGCTCACCGGGGTCAGCAAGCCGACCGTGCTTGCCCTGCTGCTCCGCATCGGAGCCGGATGCGAGCGGCTGCACAACAGGCTCGTTCGCAGTATCACATGTCATGTCGCACAATGTGATGAAATATGGTCATACGTGCAGAAAAAGCAATCTCGGGTGACGAACTCCGATCCCGCTGAGTACGGCGACGCATACACGTTCGTCGGCATGGCGAGCGCGTCGAAGCTCATCATCAGCTACCGCGTCGGGAAGCGCGATGAAGAGAACACCAACGCGTTCATCAAGGATCTGCGCGCTCGGCTGACCACGATACCGCAACTCTACACCGATGGATGGGCGCCCTACGTCGCTGCCGTTGGCGGCGCGTTCGCGCTCGCGGGCTCGGTCGACTACGCCCAGGTGGTCAAGCGCTACAACCGGAAGGCGCGGCGCGACGATGACCACCGCTACGAGCCGCCGCGCGAGCCGTTCATCACGAAAACGCCGGTGTTCGGCATACCTGATTTAGAGCATGCTTCTACGAGCTATATCGAACGCCAGAACTGGACCATCCGCATGCACATCCGCCGGTTCACTCGGTTGTGCAACGGTTTCTCGCGGAAGCTCGTGAACCACCGCGCCGCGGTCGCGCTCCACTTCGCCTGGTACAACCTGTGCCGGATCCACGAGTCGATCCGCTGCACGCCGGCCATGGAGGCGGGCATCGCGCGGCACGTCTGGTCGATCCCGGAGCTCGTCGAGGCTGCTATGGCGGAGCCAGAAACCGCGCCGCCGACCCCGCAGCCGCTCAAGCTCCGGGAGCCGCCGCCGGGAGCACCTACGACGCCTGCACGGGCGTTGCCGAACGGGAGGGGGTTCCTCCGGCTGGTCGGATCCGCGCCGGCTGCGCCTGTGGCGTTTCCGCTGCCCGATGGGCCGGAGCCGCCGCCAGCGCCAGGGCCACAAAGGATGGTACAGTTGAGTTTGTTCGACGATTGAGACGACCCGATTTCCGCAACGCGCCGCGTTATAGCACTCAACAAAGCTTGCGAAGCCCGCTCGCTCAAAGGCCCAATCAGTGGCCCAAATGGCTCACGACTCTCGCAACATCGGCTGCACCTTCTTATACCTAGCGGCCAGGTCGACCAGGTCCAATTTGGATCCTTTTGGCTGACTAACACAAGGGAACGTTGAGTACACAAGCTTGATGAAGTCGTCCCAGTTCTTCCCCTTGGTGGCTTCTATAACGAAGTCGATTATCTCCTTATCTTTGTCGGTGAGCGTTTCGTACTTCGGTTCACGCTTCGTATGAATAAGCTGCTTCTGTCCGCCGAAGAAGTTCACCGTGTCGACAACGACAAAATACTGAGGGTTCCCCTTGGCGACATTCCATACGTCCTCCACGTATGGCCCGTACCAATTGAAGTACCATTGCGTAGATGTCACCTGATGACCTCGCTTGATGGCAGAACGCCAATCAGTAAGGTAGACCATCTTTGTGACCCTTGCCTTCGAGAGCTCGCTTTGATGCGGATAGTGCCTGCACAGGTAAGCCACAACTTCGGCGAGACTGGCTGTCTGCGGCATACTAAAATCCTTCCTGTTGCGCGTAGCCAACATCAGGCTCGTATGCCTTGTATCGATTGATGAACTCTGCGATCCTGCGGGCTTCGCCGTCTGCGAGCTCTTTCCTGATCTCGTCCACCGGGAGGGACGGGCTCGTGCTCTCGAAGACAATGACGGCGACGCGCCTGATGTCGGCTATGTCGTCAATTGCAAATGCCGCATACGACCTGCTGCGCATTCGAATTGAACTGAGGCTAGCAGCAGGCATGCCGCATCTCTTGCCTTGCACCTTGCGGTACTCGGCTTCCTTGCGCTCTGGATCCGGAAGATCCATCTCGATCGCGGAGCCATCTGCCCAGGCGCGGGCAATTACTCCCTCTGTTGCTGGGTATAATTTTCGGCCACGCTCGGTGAATGTCGGATGCCGTGAGTACCGCGCAAACGTGACAAATACATTCACGCTTCTCATGTAGACGCTGACTCTTTCTTTGTCTGTCAGCCGAAGCGCGTTCGATAGGATCGATAGCTGGGTATCGAGCATGTCCGTGTAATTGGACCGAAGTTTCTCGACCGCATCGCCCATCTTTTCTCGCTCGTCCGCCACTCGCTCATCGAGCGTGGGCTCTCTGCGCAACGTCGAGATAAGCCCAGCGATGCCACCGAGCAGCAAGAAGCCGCACGCTGCCGTGACCAGTCGCCCATCCACATCTTCGATGAGCCACTTCTTCTTTTCGGCATCCATGTCCACGAATGCCAAAATTGTGCCAACGGCCGTCGGGCAGACGAAACTGCACAATGCGCCCCACTTGTCCAGAAGCCAGGCGCCCAGTTTAGCACATTGCGCCAGACGCACGTGAGACAACCACTCGAACATGTTCTTGGGCCAGCTCCGAATAGCGGGACGGTACAGGAGACGGTACCGGAGCCGCCAGACGGGGTCCACGAACAATGTGAGCCCGCTCGCTTCACTTGTGCTGACAATGTGAGGCGATGTGGTAGAGATCCTCTGAGGTCGGAGCGCGGCGAGTCGATCGGTAAGCTACCGGCGCCACCGCTTGAGCCGCAGCGCCAGCGCTTCGCGGGCGATCCTGAGCCGGGCGAGCGCCTACCTGTCGTGCCGCACGAAGAGCCGGTCGATGGCGTCGAGCACCTGGATCGCGCCGAGTGCCTGCTGGGCCGCTGCGCGCTCGGACTTGGTTCGGGCCTCGATGATGGCGTCGAGCACGGCGGCCCAGAGCTTGTCGCGGTTCCATGGGCGCACGCCGCGGAGGTCAGCCAGCGCGGGGACATCGCTGGCGATGAGGGAGAGGTCCTCGTCGCTCAGGACGCGCTTCTTGAAGTCGGGGCCGCTCATCGGCGCCACCTCCGAATCTTGAGGGCCAGCGCTTCCCGGGCGATGCGGAGCCGAGACGCTGCCGTGCTTGGGTTCATGCCGCGCCGCTTGGCGTACGCGACGAGGCTCTCCGGGTCGTCGACGGAGAGGAGCGCGTCGACCTGCCAGTCCGGGAGCTCGGTCAGCGCTTCCAGCACCTCACGCGCCTCGATCTGGGCGTGGAGGTCGATGCCGACGGGCTCGCGCAGCAAGCCGAGTGGCTGCGCATGAAGCACCGCACGCTGCACCCAGGCGCTGCCGAAGTAGTGCGACGCCTGTCTCCAGGCGATGCCGTGCAGCCACTTGCGGAGCGCCTTGCGCGGCTCATCTGTGGGGTCCGGCCGGTAGAGACCGCGCCGGATGGCGTTCCAGGCGCCGATGAGCACCTGCTGTTCCACGTCGCGGCGGTCCCGCTTCGGGATGCCGGCGAGCGTTGCCAATATGATGCCGCGCTCGGCAAGGATCGCGGTGATCGTCGGCTTCTTTCGGGGATGTCGTGCGGCAGGCTGGCTCGTCGCCCCCTTCCGCGGGCGCTTCACCCGCTCCTCCCGCAGCTTGGGCAGCGGTCAGCGGCGACCGGCCGGCCGAGCAGGCGATCGGTCGGCACGCCAGCGGCTCGCGCGGCCTTCGCGGCGAGCCCGTGCGTCGTGCTCGGGTGCGAGCCGTAGACGAAGTTCGTGATCGTCGTCTTCGGGACGGCCATCACGGCAGCCAGGCATGCCCAGCTGCCAAACAGCCCGCGCAGATTGCGCAGGGCGGCACGGAGGCGCATCGCCTCCACCTCGGTCAAGGACGTGGAACGGGGACGGCGGGGCGCGGGCGCACCTTCGCCTTGCCCACCGTCGGGGTGGATCAGGTACAGTTGCACTGTCGGACCTCGTTAGCGCGGGGTTCGGCCACGCAGCCCGGGGTGGTGAGACACCCGCGGGCTGCACTTGCTTACGGCCGAACCTACGAGCCCGATCCGAGGTCCGCTATCGCGAAATGCTCACTTTGACCAACAGACTGGCACCTTGACCATTACCAGCTGAGCTTGCCCCTGGCACCGGAAACGGTCCTGGCCGGGTAGCTGAGCTTGCCCCTGGCACCGGAAACGGTCGTGGCCGGATAACTGAGCTTGCCCCTGGCACCGGAAACGGTCCTGGCCGGATAGCTGAGCTTGCCCCTGGCATCGGAAACGGTCCTGGCCGGGTAGCTGAGCTTGCCCCTGGCATCGGAAACGGTCCTGGCCGGGTAGCTGAGCTTGCCCCTGGCATCGGAAACGGTCCTGGCCGGGAGCTGATCGACCCGGATCATCCGCTGGAGCGGGCCCGGATCATCGGCTTCCGTGGCCACGAACACCTCCTGACGCTCTTCTGAGGCGCGGGCACGCCGCCCGCGAGGTGCATTGTAGTCTGGACGGGCAGATTGCCACGGCGCCGGCACTGGGCGTGCGGCAAGCGCCGCTTCAGGCGCGGCGCGGCCGTACCGGCGCGTTTCAGGGGCGGCTGGCGCCGCGCGTCAGGAATTCACGCTAGAATATGAACGCCACGCCCGAAGCGTGTTAAGGAGGCGCCGTGTCCGACCAGCTCAGCTCGGATCTCGCCTCGCTCCGGATCCAGCGGGACGTCGATCCCGATCGGCGGAGCCCGCTCCGCACCGCCCTCATCGCCGTGCTCGCGCTCGCGGCGGTCGCCGGCGCCGCCGTGCTCGTCGCGCCGAGGGTGCAGAGCGCGATCTTCAAGACCGAGGTCGCCACCACCGAGATCGCGCTGGTCTCGCCCGCGCAGGCGTCGATCTCGGTGACGTCGACCGGGTATGTGGTCCCGCAGGTCGTGTCCCGGGTCGGGGCCAAGCTCCCGGGCCGCATCGCCCGGGTGTTCGTGAAGGAAGGCGACGTGGTGAAGGCGGGCGACCCGCTCGTGGACCTCGACGACGCCGACCAGAAGAGCCTCGTCGCCGCGGCCCAGGCCAAGGTCGCCGCCGCGCGGGCGCGCGCCGTCGCCTCCCGGGCGAGCATCGTCGAGGTGGAGCAGCAGGTCGCGCGGGAGCGGGCGCTGGTCGAGCGCCAGGTGACCGGCCGCGCCTCGATGGAGGACCTGACCGCGCGCGCGCACTCCCTCACGCAGTCGGCCGCGGCGGCCGAGGCCGAGGTCAAGGCCGCCGCGGCCGACGTCGAGAGCCTCCGGATCACGCTGGCCGACAGGAAGATCGTCGCGCCGATCAACGGCACGATCATGTCGAAGCCGCCGGAGATCGGGGAGGTCGTCGGCCTCGAGCTGCCGCACCTCGTCGAGATCGCCGATTTCACGTCGCTCGTCGTCGAGACCGATGTCCCGGAGACGCGCCTTTACCTCATCGAGCCCGGCAAGCCGTGCGAGGTCGTCCTCGACGCCTATCCCTCGAAGCGCCACCGGTGCACGACGGTCGAGATCGGCAAGCGGGTGAACCGCGCCAAGGCGACCATCCCGGTCAAGGTGAAGTTCGTCGGGGAGGCGAAGGAGGCGCTGCCGGAGATGAGCGCGCGGGTGAGCTTCCTCGCCGAGGCGCTGTCCGAAGAAGCGATGAAGGAGCCGCCGAAGCGGGTCGTCCCGGAGGCCGCGGTGATCGAGCGGGCCGGCGCCAAGGTGGTGTTCGTCGTCGACCAGGGCCAGGCGAAGATGGTGCCGATCAAGGTGGGCGGGCCGGCGCCGGGCGGGCTGGAGCTGCTCGACGGCCCGGCCCCGGGGACGCGCCTCGTGGTCAAGCCGCCGGCCGACCTCGAGGACGGCCAGAAGATCAAGGAGAAGGGAAAGGGGAGCGAATGACCGACGGGTATCGCGATGGAAAGCCGAAGGCCATTGTCGAGCTGCAGGGGGTCGGCAAGACCTATTTCCGCGACAAGGAGCCGATCGTGGTGCTCGACGACATCACGCTCGATATCCCGGAGGGGTCGTACGAGGCGCTGATGGGGCCCTCGGGCTCGGGCAAGTCGACGCTCCTGAACCTCATCGCCGGGCTCGATCGCCCCACGCGCGGCACCGCGCGCGTGGCGGGGCAGGAGCTCACGCGGATGAGCGACGGCGAGCTGGCGCGCTTCCGGTCGAAGACCATGGGCTTCATCTTCCAGGCCTACAACCTGATGCCCGTCCTCACCGCCGCCGAGAACGTCGAGCTGCCGCTCCTGCTCACGAGCCTCTCGGCCTCGGAGCGGCGGAAGCGCGCGCAGACGGCGCTGCGCGTGGTCGGGCTCGAGGAGCGGATGGGCCATTATCCGCGGCAGCTCTCCGGCGGCCAGGAGCAGCGGGTGGCGATCGCGCGGGCGATCGTGAACGACCCGACGATCATCGTGGCGGACGAGCCGACCGGCGATCTCGATCGCAAGAGCGCCGATGAGATCCTGATGCTCCTGGAGAAGCTCAACAAGGAGTTCAGGAAGACCATCCTGATGGTCACGCACGATCCTCAGGCGGCCGAGCGCGCGACGGTGACGCGCCGGCTCGACAAGGGGAACCTGTCATGAACCTCGTCTCCGTCGCCGCCAGGAACGTCCTCCGGAACAAGTTCAGGACGCTGCTGACCGTGATCGGCGCGGCGGTGGCGGTGCTCGCGTTCGTGCTCCTCCGGACGGTGTTGTCGGCGTGGAACGTCGCCGCCGACTACGCCGCGAAGGACCGGATCGCGACGAGGCACAAGATCTCGTTCATCCTGCCCTTGCCGAAGCGGTACATGGCCACGCTCCGCGAGGTCCCCGGCGTGACAGAGGGGACGTTCACGAGCTGGTTCGGCGGCAAGGACCCGCGCGACGCCAACAACTTCTTCGCCTCGATGGCGGTCGAATCGGCGACCTTCTTCAAGGTCTACGACGAGATGGTCGTCCCGCCCGGGGACATGGAGCGGTGGCAGGGAGATCGCAAGGGCGCCATCGTGGGCGACGTCCTCGCGACGCGGCTCGGCGCGAAGGTGGGCGACACGGTGACGCTGGAGGGGTCGATCTACCCCGGTCCGTGGCAGTTCAACGTCTCGGGGATCTACACGGCGTCGCGCAAGTCGATCGACAGGTCGCAGTTCATCTTCCATTACGACTACCTGAACGAGTCGATCCCCGAGCGGGACCGCGACCAGATCGGCTGGATGGCCGCCCGGATCGACGACCCCTCGCGGAGCGCGGAGATCAGCGCGGCGATCGACAAGATCTTCGACGAGAAGGACATCCAGACGGCGACGATGAGCGAGCGGGCGATGAACCTGTCGTTCATGGCGATGATGTCGGCCGTGCTGACGGCGCTCAACGCCGTGTCCATCATCATCCTTCTCATCATGATGATGATCCTCGGCAACACCATCGCGATGGGCGTCCGGGAGCGGTCGCGGGAGTACGGCGTGCTGCGCGCGCTCGGGTTCGAGCCGAAGCACGTGAGGATCTTCATCATCGGGGAGGCGGCGACCGTCGGGCTGCTCGCGGGGCTCGCCGGGCTCGCGATCGCCTATCCGATCATCGAGCTCGGGATGGGCCGGTGGCTGGAGGAGAACATGGGCGGCATGTTCCCTTACTTCCGGATCGAGCCCTCGACGATGGTGATGGCGGTGCTGCTCTCGATGGGGCTGTCGCTGATCGCGTCGCTCCTCCCGGCGTACAACGCCTCGAAGCTCTCGGTCACCGACGCGCTCCGGCGCGTGGCCTGAGCGAACCGACGTCGCAGCCTGTCCACGACCCCCTGAAAGCGGGAGAGAGCGCTCATGATCCCCGTCGCCTACAACGTTCGAAATCTGGTGGTGCGCAAGACGACGACCGTCGCGACGGCGGCGGGGCTCGGCCTCGTGGTGTTCGTGTTCGCCTCGGTGTTGATGCTCGCGAACAGCGTGGAGCGCACCCTCGGGCGCACCGCGCAGAGCGACGTCGCGCTCGTGATCCGGAAGGGATCGGACGTCGAGATGGCGAGCAGCGTCGAGGAGCAGCAAGTCGGCTTGATCCTCGCGAGCGCCGAGGTGGCGAAGCGGCAGGACGGCAAGCCGGACGGGGTGGGGGAGGTCGTGGCGGTCATCCTCCTCGACAAGCTCGGCACGGAGGGCGTCTCGAACGTCCAGGTGCGCGGCGTGACCGATGACGTGCTCGCGTTCCGCTCGCACGTGAAGATCATCCAGGGCCGGCCGGCGCAGCCGGGCACGGACGAGGTGATCGTGGGGCAGGCGATCCACGGCCGCTTCAGGGGTCTGTCGATGGGCGAGTCGTTCGAGCTCCGCAAGAACCGGCCGGTGAAGGTGGTCGGCGTGTTCTCCGACGGCGGCTCCTCGTCGGACTCCGAGGTCTGGGCCGATCTGCACACGGCGCGCTCGGCGTTCGGCCGGGAAGGGGGCGTGTCGTCGGTGCGCGCGCGGCTCGTCTCGGACAGCAAGTTCGACGCGTTCGAGGCGTCGATCGAGCAGAACCGGAGCCTCGGGCTCGAGGTGATGCGCGAGAGCGACTATTACGAGAAACAGTCCGAGGGGACGAGCATGTTCATCAAGGGGATCGGCGTGCTCATCGCGGTGTTCTTCTCGATCGGCGCGATGATCGGCGCGATGATCACGATGCACGCGTCGATCGCCAACCGGCAGCGCGAGATAGGCACGCTGCGGGCGCTCGGCTTCTCCCGGATGAGCATCCTCACGTCGTTCCTGATCGAGTCGATCCTCCTCGCGATGGTGGGCGGGGCGCTCGGCGTGCTCGCCGCGCTCGGGATGCGGTTCGTGCGCTTCTCGACCATCAATTTCGCGAGCTTCTCCGAGATCGTGTTCACGTTCGAGCCGACGCCGGGGATCCTGATCGCGTCGGTGCTTGTCGCCGTGGCGATGGGCGTGCTCGGCGGCTTTTTCCCGGCCTTACGCGCGGCGCGGATCAGCCCGATCCAGGCGATGCGGGGATAGCTCGGGCGTGACCCGGGCGTCGGGGTCGTGCACCTGGGGGTGGCCGGCGGCGTGCTCTATGTTCGCCCGGGGGGAACGGCATGCCCACGGTCATCAAGGCGATTTACGTGAACTTCGCGGCGGGGAGGAACGCGGACCGGATGGAGCGGCTCTCCTCCCTGGTCCAGCGGACGGAGCTGAACTCCCTGGTCATCGATATCCGGTCGAACGGAGGAGCGCTCCTCCTGGAGAGCGATGAGGCCACGAGGGCCCGGCTGGAGGCCCTTCGCCACGCCGGCATTTACCTCATCGCCCGGCTCGTCGCGTTCAAGGGCGGTCCACGGGGCTGGTACGATCCCGGCTCGGAGGAGCGATGGCGAGAGATCGCGGAGATCTCGCTCCGGGCGTTCGACGCGGGCTTCGACGAGGTGAACTACGATTACGTGCGCTACGGCGCGGCGCGCGAGCCGCGCTCGCGGACTCCGATCCACGAGAGGACGCCGACGATACGGGCGTTCTTCGAGTTCCTTCGCGCGGAGGTCGGCGACGCGGCGTCCCGCCCGATCTCGGCGGACCTGTTCGGGATCACGCTCCTCGGGCCGCAGGACGGCATCGGACAGCGGCTCGAGGATGCGGTGGAGCTCTTCGATTACGTGATGCCGATGCCGTACCCATCGCACTGGGGCCCCGGCAGCTTCGGGCTCGCGAACCCTGCCCATCACCCGTACGAGACCCTCCACGCGTCGCTCTCCGCCGGCTGGCGCCGGGTCGCCGATCTGCCGGGGCGGATCGCGCTGCTGCGCAGCTGGGTGCAGGCCTTCGATCTGGACAGCTCGCGTCCGATGCGGCGTTACAAGTACACCCCGTGGCACATCCGGGAGCAGATCCGGGCGATCGACGACGCCGGCTGTGCCGGCTACGCGGCGTGGAACCCCCGCAGCGACTACGAGGAGAGCGCGTTCCTTCCGGCGCAACCCGACCCGGGTTAAGGCGGCGCCGGCCAACCCGGGTCGGGCCGCGCCAGATTTGAGTCGCTTGACTTCATAAGTCGATCGACTTAAATCGCCGCGAGGAGGTCTTGATGAGCGCCGACGTCCCCGAGCAGGTCATGGACTATCCGTTCCGCGCCTCTGGAGCGCTGGAGCCCCCCGAGGAGTGGGCGCGGTTGCGCCAGGGGTGTCCAGTCGCCCACGTCCGCCTGCCGAGCGGTGACGGGGCGGTGCTGCTCACCCGCCACGGCGACGTCCGGCAGGTGCTCTCGGACCCGCGGTTCACCCGCAACCTCTCCGCGGAAGGCGCGGCCAGGACCACGGCCAACGAGTCGGGCGGCGTCTTCGAGAACGAGACGGCGGCGGCGCTGACCGCCGGTGACCGGCACCCGATGTGGCGGCGCATGGTCATGAGGTCGTTCACCGTCAAGCACATCTCGGCCATGCAGCGGCGGATCGAGGCGATGGCCGAGCAGCTCGTGGACGACATGACGCGCCAGGGCTGCCCGGCCGATCTCATGAGCTCCCTCGGCTTCCCCTTGCCGGTATGGGTGATCTGCGAGCTGCTCGGGGTCCCCGGGGTCGACCGCGACAAGCTCGCCTACTGGTCCAGTACGATGCTCAGCATGACGCAGTATTCCCAGAAGGAGATCGACGAGGCGCAGGCCGAGTTCACGGGGTACCTCACGGCGCACCTCACCGAGAAGCGGGCGAGCCCAGGGGACGACCTGCTGAGCGAGCTCATCGCGGCCGTGGACGAGGGGCAGAAGCTCTCCGAGCAGGAGCTCGTGCTCACGGCGCAGGGCATCCTGGTGGCCGGACACGAGACCACCGCGAACATGATCGGAAAGATGATGGCGATGCTGCTCTCGGACCGGCGGCGCTGGGAGCAGCTGCTCGCGGATCCGTCGCTCGTTCGCACGGCCGTGGAGGAGGCGCTGCGCTTCGACGCCAATGCCGGCTTCGGGCTGCCGCGGTTCATCACGGAGGACGTCGAGCTCGGGGGCCAGACGCTGCCGCGCGGCACGACGGTCGTCTGCAGCATGGGCGCGGCGAACCGCGACGAGCAATCGTTCGAGCGCGCCGGTGACATGGATCTGGCCCGCTCCCCGAACACGCACCTCGCCTTCGGCGCGGGGCCGCATTCGTGCGTGGGGCAGGCGCTCGCGCGCACCGAGCTGCAGACCGTGCTGAGCGTGCTCCTGCGCCGGCTCCCCACGCTCGATCTCGCCGTCCCGACCGAGGCGTTGGCCCGCCGCGAAGGGCTCCTCGTCGGCGGCCTCACGCGCGTGCCGGTACGCTGGTGACCATGGCCGGCGCGAGGGTCAGGCAAGCGCACGGGAACGAGACACGCGAGCTCATCGTCACCACCGCCGAGCGGCTCTTCGCCGAGCAGGGGGTGGCGGCGGTCTCGAACCGTCAGGTGAGCGAGGCGGCAGGACAGGCGAACAACTTCGCGGTCGGCTACCACTTCGGCGCCAAGGCCGATCTCGTGCTCGCCGTCGTGCGCCGGCATGCCTCATCCATCGAGGGACGGCGCGCAGAGATGCTGGCGGCCCTCGAGGGCTCGTCCGAGCTGCGCGACTGGATCGGCTGTCTGGTGCGGCCGCTCACCGATCACCTCGCCTCGCTGGGCAGCCCGAGCTGGTATGCGCGTTTCATCGCCCAGGCGACGACCGACCCGGCCTTCCGCCGGATCGTGATCGACGAGACGGTCGCCTCGGCGTCGATGCAGGAGACCCTCGAGGGGCTGACGCGGCTCATGCCGGTTCTCCCCGAGGAAGTGCGAGAGGAGCGCGGCGACATGAGCCGGCAGCTCATCGTGCACGTGTGCGCCGAGCGCGAGCGCGCGCTGCAAGCGGGCACCGCCACGCCCCGGGCGACGTGGGACGCCGCCGCCGTCGGGCTGGTGGACGCCCTGGTCGGGCTGTGGCGGGCCCCCTTCACCCCTCATGACGTGACACACGGAGCCGGAGCGACAAACCAGGGAAGGGAGGACTCCAATGCGCGTGATCGTGGACCCTGCGAAATGCTGCGGGGCAGGCCAGTGCGTGATGCTCGCACCGAAGGTGTTTGAGCAGCAGGACGACGGCATCGTGGTCCTGCTCGACGAGGCGCCCCCGAAGGCGCTCCACACGGCCGTCCGCGAGGCGGCGAGCGTGTGCCCCGGCGCCGCGATAAGGGTGGATGAGGGCGGCTGAAGGGGCGCTTGTGTCCGCCGCTGCTGCAGCCTATCGTGGGCGTGGGCGATGCTGCTGGGACACGACGCACTGAGGAGCCTCTGCCGGGCGCGCGACCTGCTCTCCGAGGTGCACGACGCGAAGCTGTCGATCGAGGACGTGGCGCGGGAGGCGGCGATCTCTCCTTATCACTTCATCCGGCAGTTCGAGGCGGTGTTCGGCGTGACACCGCACCAGTATCGCATCCGGCAGCGCCTCGAGCTGGCCAAGCAGCTCCTCGCGGCCGGACGGCACTCGGTGACCGACGTGTGCATGGAGGTGGGATTCTCCAGCCTCGGCAGCTTCAGCGCTCTGTTCGCGCAGCGGATCGGTGTGCCGCCTTCGGTCTACGGGCGGCGGCTGCGCGCGATGGTCCAGGTGCCGGGCACCCTCCCGTGGGAGCTCGTCCCGGGGTGTCTCAGCCTGATGGGACGGCTGCCGCCGGACGCCTTTCGCAGTTTTCGAGAAGCGTGAGCCGGGCGGTCCTGGCAGAGTCGGCCAGACCCATCCGCTCAGCGAGGCGAACGATGAAGATCAAGCTCAACAGCATCATGGTCGAGGACCAGGACCGAGCGCTGAAGTTCTACACGGAGGTGCTCGGCTTCAAGAAGAAGCACGACCTTCCCGTCGGCGAGTACCGGTGGATCACCGTGGTCTCGCCGGAGGGGCCCGACGACGTCGAGCTCGTGCTGGAGCCGAACGCCAACCCGGCGGCGAAGACGTTCCAGCAGGCGATGTTCGCGCAGGGCATCCCGCTCACCGCGTTCGAGGTGACGGACCTCCGGGCCGAGTTCGCGCGCCTGAAGGAGCACCAGGTCGCGTTCACCCAGGAGCCCACCCCGATGGGCCCGGTCATGGTGGCTGTGCTCTCGGACACCTGCGGGAACCTGATCCAGCTCTACCAGCCGCTCTAGTGGCCAGCGCCCAGGCGCCGCTTCCCTGGAGCGCGGTTCATGGGGGTCCGTATCCCTGCGAGGGGTTGCGCAGCGCCCCACAGATCCCTCCGAGCGCCTCTCCAACCCTCGGCGTCCAGCCGAGGCCGCGCAACCTTGTCGCATCGAGCGCGGCATCCATGGCCAGGAAGCTCGCCAGGGGCCCGTGCGCGGCCTGGGCCTCGGCGAGGCTCCACGAGCGCACGGGCACCTCGGCGACCTCGCCGATCGCCGAGAAGAGGGTCGCCATGGGCACAGGCGACGCGTCGGCGGCGTGGAACACGCCCGTCGCGTCCGACTCCAGCAGCATCGCGTAGGCCACCGCCAGATCCCGCACGTGGACGGTCGACCAGCGGTTTGCGCCGTCGTCGATGTAGCGCGCCACCCCCGCTGCGCGGGCGGTTTGCACAAGGCGCGCCACCGGACCTGCGCCGTCGCCGTAGACCATGGGCGGCCGCACGACCACACCCCGGGCGCCCTTCGCGCCGAGCACGCGCGACTCGGCCGCCACAAGCCACTCGAGCGGCCCACCGGGGTTGACCGTCTCGTCCTCCGATACGGGCACCCGTGACGACCGGGCCATCGGCGCCCCGGTGGTCGTGATGAAGACGCCGCCGCTCATGGCCGAGAGCATCGCGGTGACCGCCGCCGCGTCCGTGGCCGCGCGATCCTCTCCCGTCGTGGCCGCGGTGTGCACCACGCCGTCGCCGGCCGCCGCCTCGCGCGCAAGCACGTCCAGCGGATAGAGATCGCCCCGGACCGGCGCCGCTCCGCAGGCGCGCACCCTCGCTTCCGACGCGTCGCTGCGTGCGAGCCCGCGCACGCGGTGGCCGCGAGTGACCAGGGCGCGGGCGACCGCCGCGCCGATGAATCCGCTCGCACCGGTGATGAAGATGTCCATGTCCGGCTCCTTGTGGGTTGGTGGTCGGAGCCTGGCGGACGCCCGACCGGTCCTCCATGTGATAGCGTCCACCTCCCTTTTGCGATCGTCCAATGCCCGATGTCCTCACCTCGCTGCTCCGCCACGTGCGCATCGAGACCAGCCTCTTCGGCCAACTCGAGCTCGGCGCCCCCTGGGGGGCCCGCGTCGGCCCGCGAGAGCTCGTCTTGCTCCACCACCTCCTCGAAGGCGAGATGTGGCTGGAGCTCGATGGCCGGGAGATTCATGTGGATCGGGGAGACCTGCTGCTCTTGCCGCACGGCGCTCCCCACTGCCTCCGGCACCGACCCGGGGCTCCGGTCGCCGACGAAGGACGCTGGCTCTCGCCTCCTGCGCCGGGGGCACAGACGGTGCAACACCGGCTGGGCGGTGACGGCCCGAGGACGGTGGTGCTCTGCGCTGCCATGAGCCTCGCCGGCGCCGGACGGTCGCTGCTGCTCCGCGCGCTGCCCTCGGTGGTGCTCCTCGACGGCGGCGCGGGCGAGCCGGTGCCCGGCCTCGGCCGGCTCCTGGACGGCATCCGCGACGAGGTGCACAGTCGGCGGCCGGGCGCGCCGGTCATGGCCGCTCGTTTTGCGGAGCTGCTCCTGCTGCAGGCGATCCGCGCGGAGCTCGAGCGGCCCGCGCCTCGTGGCTCCTTTCGCGCCGCCCTCGCCGACGAGCGCGTTGCCCGCGCCCTGGACGCGCTCTACCAGGCCCCGGAGCGCACGTGGACCGTGGCCTCCCTCGCGCGGCAAGCAGGCATGAGCCGCTCGGGCTTCGCTCACGCCTTTCGTGAGCAGGTGGGGGAGAGTCCTCTCCGGCACCTGATGCGCTGGCGCATAGAGCTGGCGAAGGAGAAGCTGCGAGAGCGTCCCGAGCTCGCCATCGCCGAGCTGGCGTCGTCGGTGGGCTACCAAGACCAGGCCGCCTTCAGCGTCGCGTTTCGCCGGGAAGTCGGGGTTCCGCCGGGCGCCTACCGCTCACCGCGTCGGCGGATCTCGTGACGGCATTGTTCTGATCCTCAATACAATGTTACGAGGAAAATGCCGATTCTCTTCGCTGTCCTGCGCGCATACGCTGGTCCACGTGGGCCGCGCGAGCGGCTCGTACCGCGGCGGGTGCATTCCGCCGCGTGTACCCCATCGACTGGAGGCGAACTGTATGCGTGAGGAGACGAGACGGGCGGCATTGCGTGCAGCGGCGAGGGTCGCGCTGGGAGCGCTGGCGTATGGCGCTGTGGTGGGTTGCGGCGGACATGTCACCTCCGGCGGGCAGTCCTCGGACCTGGAGCCCGACGAGCAGCTCGCGCCGGAAGCGCCGGACGACGTGGCTCCGGCCGGAGAGGAAGAGGACGCGTCGGCCGGCGGCGGGGGGGCAGCTCCGACAGCGGGCGAGCCCCCGGCTGGCTGCACGCCCGCCGAAGGCGACCCGGACTGCTCCGAGGGCTCCCAGCCGGAGCCGCCCGAGCTCGCGTGCGCCGAGCCGGTGAGCCTCGACGACGCGGAGGCCCGCCCTCGCGCGGAGCTCGAGTGCTGCCTGGGCTACGCGTCAGAGCGCATGCCCGCCGGCCCCACGGTGGGTCTCTCCGAGCAGGAGCTGGCGGCCCTGGCGGAGGACGCTTCCCTCGTGAACTGCTGCACGGCGTTGATCGTGGGCGTGGACGCCGACGCCATCTCCTTCGCAGAGGCCGAGCCCGTCCGGGGTGCCTGCTGTGTCGGCGACGTTGTCGCGCCCGAGGAGGAGCTCTGGCGCCGCACGTTCTGTACGCCCTGGGGCCCCCCGGTTCCGCCGGCGCTCGAGGCCGACGCCGCGTCGGAGGTCGCATGAACGCCTCACCGCTCGATCTCCGCGGCGAGGCGCGCGCGCGGGCCTTCGACGTGAGCGGGTATCCGGCAGCGCTGTTCCCCGCCGCGATCGGCACCTGGCGCGGGCGGATGGTGAACGAGCACGCGTCGTCGGCCGTGTTCGAGGCGCTCGCGCGTCAGCTCGCCGAGGCGAGCTTCCCGCCGGAGCTCGCCGAGGCGTGCCGGGGCTTCGCCGCCGAGGAGCGCCGGCACGGGATCCTCTGCGGCGCCGTGGTGGAGGCCCTCGGCGGGGCGGCGGCCGCGAGCGTCCCGGAACGTCCGGAGTTCCCCCTGCACCGCGACGCGCCCCCCCGCGCCGCCGTGCTCCGCAACGTGATCCACATCTGCTGCATGAGCGAGACCGTGGCCGTGGCCCTGATCGGCGCCGAGCGGCTGGAGATGCCGCCCGGGCCGCTGCTCGACCTGCTGACGGGCATCTATGCCGACGAGGTAGGGCACGCCCGCTTCGGCTGGCGCCTGCTCGAGCAGATCGCGCCGGATCTCTCCGCGGCAGAGCGGAAGGCGGTCGAGCGCTACTTCCCTGTCGCGTTCCGGCACCTCGTGCAGCATGAGCACGCCCACTTGCCGCCTCACGACGCCCCGCCGCAAGGCGAGCAGCTCGGGCTGTGCAGCGGCCTGGAAGCGCGGGTGTTGCTCGACGAGACCGTCGAGGAGGTCATCCGCCCCGGGCTCCGCCGCTACTTCGATTGCTGACCCCCTCCGCGGGCGCCAGGGTCTGCCGCGCCAGCTCTCGCACGTAGGCGAGGCGGTCGGCCGGCGTGCCGAGCGCGCTCAGCCCCTCGTAGAGCCCCGCGAAGAACGCCGGAAAGAAGACCGCCGAGAGCGCGGCCACCACGCGATGCGCGGCCGCTCGCTCATCGAGCCCGGGCACCGCCGCCCGGACGAGATCGCGCAGGCGCAGGATCACGGGCGCGAAGAGCGTCGGGAAAGGACCGCCGTAGTCGTCGGTTTGAAACGCGTCGTGCAGGTGGGCCTTGCCCAGGTTCGGGTAGCGCACGCAGCCCTCGAGGTAGTAGTCGAGCAACCCGCTGAGCGCCCCCATCGGATCGCCGGGCATCCGGGCGAGGAACTCCTCGCCGTCCTCGAGCATGTGGCGAATCGACCCCTCGAGCGCCGCCGCGAGCAGCGCCTCCTTCGAACGGAAATAGTAGTTCACCGCGGCGATGTTCACGCCGGCCGCGGCCGCGATCTTCCGCACCGTCGCCTGCCCGACGCCGTGCTGCTCGATCTGCTCGATCGCGGCGACGATGAGCCTCTGGCGTGGATCGTCCGCGTGGGCGGGGCGGTCTCGATCGTTCATACGATTGTTTGAAACGCACCTTGACGACCCGGCTCGCAGACGTCAACGAGTAAAACGAATGTTTGAATCATATGTTTCGTGCGGCGCCGGAGGTGCACCGACGATCCGGCGGGCCGATCGTGCCGCCGCGCGCTCCGTGGAGAGGCGAGGAGGGGCCCCCTCCCGACGCAGCGCGCGGACCTCGCGGCTCCTCGCCCTCGCGGCGCTCCTCTGGGTCGTCGCGCCGGGCGCGGCGTGGGGCCAGCTCCCCGACCTCGCGGACCTGAGCGCGCAGTACATGCCGGGCGTCGCGCTCGAGGATCCGCGCCCCGCGCGGGCGCAGGTCACGTCGTACGAGGTGAGCGCCAACGTGCCCATCTCCCTCGGAGAGAAGACGTTCCTGATCCCGGGGGCGGCGTACCACGTCGAGGCGGTCTCCTACGCCGACGCCCTGCCCGGCTTCGACCCGCTCCGGGCCTTCCACTCCGTCGATATCCCCGTGCTGTTCGTCCAGCTCCTCCCCCGCGACTGGTCGCTCTCGCTGCGCGTCGCGCCGGGGCTGGCGGGCGACTTCGAGGGCTTCGACGGCGGGCTCGCCCGCGTCAGCGCGCTCGGGCTCGTGACCCACACGCTCTCGGAGCGGCTCGTCCTCGGGGGCGGAGCGCTCGCGTCGTTCAGCTTCGGCACGTTCCTCCCGCTGCCAGCCGCCTATGTCGACTGGACGCCGACTCCGTACCTCCGTTTCGAGGCCTTCCTTCCCGGCTTCGCGACGGCGAAGCTCCTGTTCTCGGATCGCGTCGAGATCGGCCTGCGCGCGGACGTGGCAGGGAACGCCTACGCGGTGCGCGACGCGCGCGTCGCGGGCGCGTGGCCCTGCGCCGCCCAGCCGGCCGACGACCCGGCGACCGAGCAGGATGAGCGGTCGGCGCGGCCTGATCAGTGCGTCGATCACATCGCCTATTCGGTCGCGACCGCGGGCGTGACCCTCGGCGTGCGAGCCGCCGGGACCGTGTGGCTGACCGCCCAGGCAGGGCACAGCCTGTTCCGTCGCTTCGAGCCGATGAACGCCGATGACGACGGCATCCCCGGAGGCGGGCAGAGCATCCCGGACGTGCTCTTCTTCCGCGCCGGCGCGACGTGGCGTATCCCGAGGAGCTGAGGCGCGTGGGGGCGAGGCGCACACGAGGCGCCCCCGCCGCCGGACCGTTGATGGCGGCTCGACGCCGGTGCATCCTCCGCCTCATGCGTCCGGGAGAGGTCATCGACAGCCGCTTCGAGATCGAGCGCGTCGCGGCCTCCGGCGGGATGGGGACGATCTACCGCGCCGTCGACCGGGCCACTGGGGCGCCCGTCGCGCTGAAGCTCCTCGGTCAGCCCGACCGCAGCGCCGCGCACCGCTTCGAGCACGAGGCCCGGATCCTCGCCGAGCTCGATCACCCGAGGATCGTCCGGCACGTGGCCCACGGCATCACCCCCGACGGGGTGCCCTACCTCGCCATGGAGTGGCTCGATGGCGAGAGCCTCGCGCAGCGCCTCGCCCGCCAGAAGCTCGACCTCGAGGAGAGCCTCGCCCTGCTCCGCGCGACCGCCGAGGCGCTCGGGGCGGCGCACGCGCGGGGCATCGTCCACCGCGACGTCAAGCCGGGCAACCTCCTGCTCGTCGGCGGCGAGGTCGCCGGCCTCAAGGTGCTCGACTTCGGCATCGCCCGGATGAAGCGCACAATCGGCGCGCTGACGCGGACCGGCTCGGTGATGGGGACCCCGGGCTACATGGCCCCCGAGCAGGCCACCGGCGACCGCGACCGCCTCGACGCGCGGGCCGACATCTTCTCGCTCGGCGCCGTGGTCTTCGAGTGCCTCACCGGCAGGCCGGCGTTCCAGGGCCAGCACGTCATGGCCCTCCTCGCCAAGCTGCTCATGGAAGACCCGCCGCGCGTGCGGCACCTCCGGCCCGACCTGCCGCAGGAGCTCGACGACTTCGTCGCCCGCATGCTCGCGAAGGACCCGGAGCAGCGGCCGCGCGACGGCTCGGCCGTGCTCGAGGCGCTCGAGGCCCTCGAGCGCGATCCGAGCAGCGGCCTGGCCGCGCCGTCTGTGCTGTACGAGGCGATCACCACGGGCGAGCTCCGGCTGCTCTCGATGGTGGCCGCGAAGGAGCTGCACCCGGCCGCCTCCGACGGCTCGGCCAGCACCCTCGTCGTCGCCGCCATGCCGGGAGACCTCACGAGGAAGCTCCACACGAGCGCGCAGCCGTTCGGGGCGCGGGTGGACGCGCTCGCCGACGGGACGATCGTGCTGTCGATCGCCGGCGTGGGCGACGCTGTCGAGCAGGCCGCGCGCGCGGCGCGGTGCGCGCTGACGCTCGGCCAGGTGTTGCCGGAGGCCTCGGTCGTGCTCGCGACCGGCCGCGCCGAGCACACAGGCAGCTTGCCGGTCGGGCCGGTCATGGACCGCGCGGCCGCGCTGCTCGCCCTCGCCGAGCGCGAGGCGTGGGCGCGCCCGGAAAAGAGGCCCGATCCCGTGCGGATCGACGACGTCACCCGGGCGCTGCTCGACGCGCGCTTCGAGATCGAGGCGGCGCGGTCCGGCACGTTCTTCCTGCTGCAGGAGCGCGAGGTCGGCCGGACGGCGCGGACGCTCATCGGAAAGCCGAGCCCCTACGTCGGCCGCGACAGGGAGCTCCGGAACCTGCGCGAGCTCCTGGAAGACAGCTTCGGCGGGCCCGAGCCGCGCGCCATCGTGATCACCGGGCCGCCCGGGATCGGCAAATCCCGCCTGCGCTTCGAGCTCATCGAGGTCCTGCGGGAGCGGCACCCCGAGCTCACCATCGCGGTCGGCCGCGGCGACTCGCTGAGCGCCGGGTCGCCGTTCTCGCTCCTCGGCTCGGCGCTCCGGGGCGCGGCCGGGATCACCGGGGGCGAGCCCGCCCCGGCGCAGCGCGAGCGGCTCCTCTCGCTCGTCGCGCGCGCCCCGGCGCTCGGGGCGGGCCAGACGACGCGGATCGCCGCCTTCCTCGGCGAGATCGTCGGCACGCCGTTCCCGAGCGAGGCCGATCCGAGGTTCCAGGAGGCGCGGCGGAGCCCGGCGCTGATGGCCGACCAGATCCCGCTCGCCTACCTCGATTTCATGGAGGCGGCGTGCGCGGCGGGGCCGTACCTGCTCGTGCTCGAGGACATCCAGTGGGGCGACGCGGCGTCGCTCAAGCTCATCGCGCGGGTCCTGCGGGAGCTCCGCGACCGGCCGTTCGCGGTGCTCTACCTGGCGCGCGTCGAGGTGCGCAAGGCCTTCCCCGTCCTCTGGGAGGGCAGCGAGATCCACGAGATGACGCTCGGCGCGCTGCCGCGCCGCGCCGCCGAGGAGCTCGTGCGGCAGATGCTCGGCGACGGGTTCCCGCCCTCGGAGGTCGCGCGCCTCGTCGAGCGCGCGAGCGGCAACGCCTTCTATCTGGAGGAGCTCATCCGGGCGGTCGCGGAGGGGCGGGCGGACAGGCTGCCGGAGACGATCCTGGGCATGGTCGAGGCGAGGCTCGAGGCCATCCCCCCGGAGGCGAGGCGGCTGCTGCGGGCGGCGAGCGTCTTCGGCGAGACGTTCTGGAAGCAGGGGGCGCTCGCCCTGCTCGGCGACGCCCGCGGCTCGACCCTGGCGGTGGACTGGCTGCCCTGGATGCTCCAGCGCGAGCTCCTCGAGCGGCGCGAGCAGAGCCGCTTCTCGGACCAGGAGGAGTACGCGTTCCGGCACGCGCTCATCCGGGACGGGTGCTACGCGATGCTCCCGGAGCACGATCGCGCGCTCGGCCACAGGCTGGCGGCCGAGTGGCTCCTGCAGGCGGGGGAGCACGACGCCAAGGTGCTCGCCGAGCACTTCGAGCGGGGCGGCGAGTCGCGGCTCGCGGTGGAGTTCTACCTGCACGCGGCCGAGCAGGCGCTCGCCGGGAGCGACTCGGTGGCGGCGAGCGCGCTCGCGGAGCGGGGGCTCGCCCTCGGCGCCGAGCGGGACGTCGAGGCGGCGCTCCGCGGGATCCGGGAGGGGGCGGCCGGTGCGCGGAGCCAGGGGGGCGCCGCCCTCTCGTCCAGCTCCTGAGCGCTCAGGGCGGCCGCTTCCGCGGCCGCGGGGTGCCGTACGCGTTCGCGCGACGACATCGCGGCTGTCGCTGGGCGCGTCGAGACGCGCATGATGCGGTGGCTGCGGCGAAGGAAGCTCGTGGACGACCGGCCGATCGATTTGAAGGACGTGCTCGCGTGTCCGTGCGGTGGGCGCCGGCGGATCATCGCCGATATCGGTCAACGTGCGCAGCGCGAGGCCATCGTGGCGATCTTGACCCATCTGGGCATCCCGACCGAGCCGCCGCCCATGCCGCGGGGAGCACGGGCGTGTGGTGGACGAGCGACGGGACCGGGACGCGCGCCGATGGCGCCGTGAAGACGTGCGCGTTGGCTGGATGCAGCAGACGGCGCGCCGGATTCCTGGACGGCCCGGCCGGGTTCCTGGACGGCCGGGTCCGGTTCCTGGACGGCCCGGTCCGGTTCCTGGACGGCGCGTCTGGGTTCCTGGACGGCGCGTCTGGGTTCCTGGACGGCGCGTCTGGGTTCCTGGACGGCGCGTCTGGGTTCCTGGACGGCGCGTCTGGGTTCCTGGACGGCGCGTCTGGGTTCCTGGACGGCGCGTCTGGGTTCCTGGACGGCCCGGTCCGGTTCCTGGACGGCCCGGTCCGGTTCCTGGACGGCCCGGTCCGGTTCCTGGACGGCGCTGCTCATTTCCTGGAGGGCGCCGTCCGCTTCCTGGGCAGCACGGCGCCCTCGCCGCCCGCGCATTCTTGCTCTCCTCGGGGCTCCCGGTCGAGCGCTCTTGCCGTTCCTCTCTCTCCAGTGCGCTGACGAGCCAAGGGGCGCAGGCCGATGAGCTGATCGAAGCCCCCACCCCAGAGAGACCGCATCTCCGCCGAACGCAGGTATCCGGGCGGCGGTTGACGTGCGCGAGATATCCATGCGCTGCTGTGCGCGAGGGAGGCCGCGATGGCGCTGTCGCTGCGAGGTGTCGTCATCGAGTACGGCAGCGGCGACAGCGGCAAGCCGCTCGCGCTGGGCGGCGCCCCGCGCGCGTGGCTCGCCACCAGGGCGCGCGAGTCGCGTACGAAGCGCTCGATAACTTCATCATCAACAAGGAGGGCGTCGACATGAACACACCAGGTAATGAACTGCGTGTGCTCTCGCATCCCCTTATTCAAGCAGAGCTAGGTCGACAGGAGCGAGATGTTCGCATCTCTACTCGCCGCAAACAATCGAGAAATTGCCAGGGCGGTCCAAGAGATCCGAGATCGAGCAAGAGTCGAAGCCGCCGCGTTCTTCGGACCGAATTGACGAGCACCACACCAATCGCAGGCAACAGCGATGAAATGATTTTTCAGCTCGCCAATGATGCGCTCGCCGCAGAACGGCAGATCAATCCAGCGATGGGGGAGCTGATTCCGGCACCCACTGGATGGGGGAAGCCCCCTTCGGACTGGGTCTGGCAGCATGCGACGATTGAGCAGGCTGGCGGGCGAGCGAGCGGGGGTACTTCAACTCGTACCCAAAGCGCAGCGTGCGCCCGGTCGCTCCTGAGCGCTCAGGGCGGCCGCTTCCGCGGCCGCGGGATGCCGTACGCGTCGATGCGGTTGATCAGCGTGCGCAGCGAGATGCCGAGGAGCTTCGCGGCGCGCGTCTGGTTGCCCGCGGACTGCTCGAGCGCCTCGAGGACGCGCTGGCGGTCGACGGCCTTCATCTCGAGCCGGAGCCTCGCCATGGCGTCGGCGCCCGGCGGCGGCGCGGCGGCCTCTGCCGGAGGCCCGGAGCCCTCGGCGGTCTCGCCCTCCGGCCCCCAACGCGCCGGGGTGGTGTCACCGGCCGGCGGCGGCGTGGAGCCTCTCGACGGCGGCGGCGGCGTGGAGCGCCTCGACGGCGGCGGCGGCGTGGAGCCTCTCGACGGCGGCGGCGGCGTGGAGCCTCTCGACGACGGCGGCGGCATGGAGCCTCTCGACGGCGGCGCGGGTCCGCTCGGCGGCGGTCCGCTCAGCGGCGGCGCGGGGCCATACGCCAGGTGCGGCGGCAGATCGACGGGCTCGACCGAGTCCCCCGCGCACAGGACCGCCGCGCGCTCGATCACGTTGCGCAGCTCGCGCACGTTCCCCGGCCAGAAATACGCCTCGAGGACGGCCAGCGCCTCCGGCGAGATGCGGGGCGCGCTGCGCTGCTCCAGCTGCCGGCACGCCTCCTCGAGGAACCTCTCGGCGAGCGGGCCGATCTCGGAGACCCGCTCGCGCAGCGGCGGGACGACGAGCGAGATGCCGTTCAGCCGGAAGTAGAGGTCCTGCCGGAAGGCGCCGCGCGCGATCTCCGCCTCGATATCGCGGTTTGTCGCCGCCACGAAGCGGAGGTCGATCCGGCGGGGCACGCGGCCTCCGATGCGGAGCACCTTCCGGTCCTCGAGGACGCGGAGCAGCTTCGCCTGGAAGGCGAGCGGCAGCTCGCCGATCTCGTCCAGGAAGAGCGTGCCGCCGTGGGCCGACTCGAGGAGGCCCGGGCGCGCCTGGGTGGCGCCCGTGAAGGCGCTCTTCTCGTGGCCGAAGAGCTCGCTCTCGAGGAGCGACGGCGGCAGCGCGGCGCAGTTCAGCTCGACGTAGGGGCCGCCGGCCCGCGGCGAGCGCGCGTGGAGGGCCCGGGCGAGCACCTCCTTGCCCACCCCCGTCTCGCCGAGAATGAGCACGCTGATGAGGCTCCGCGCGGCGCGGGCGGCCTGCTCGTACAGCCCCAGCATCGCCGGCGCCCGCACCACGATGCCGGCGGGCACGTGGCAGCAGTCGGGCTCCGTGGCGGCTTCCGCGGGCGCGCGGCCGACCACGATCGTCGTCGCGCCGAGGTTGAAGCGCTCGCCGATGCCGATCTCGGCGCTGTCGCGCGAGAGGCGCCGCAGGCGGTGGGTCCGCGCCGTCAGCGTCGGGAGCTGCTGCTCGCCGACGAAGGTGCCGTTGGCGCTCCCGAGATCCTCGATCCGGAGCGGGGGCCCGACGTCGAGGACGGCGTGCCGGCGCGAGACCGAGCGATCGTCGATGCGCACATCGCACCCCTCGTCGCGGCCGAGGACGACGCAGCCGCGGGGCGGCAAGGGGGCGAAGGCGATCGTGCTGCCCGCCACGATCGCGAGCCGGAGGGGCGTGCAGGAGCCCCGCGCATCGCTGCCGGGAAAGCCTTCGTCCACGAGCACATCCTACGCGGCGCCGCGCGCCGGTTTGCATGAATCATGCAAATCCATGCAGTTCGTCCGGATCGTGCAGGCGGATGCACGATCGACGCGCCGGCCGCCGGGAGTGGACGCGCGGCGGCGCCGCAAATTGCTGGGTCCGCCGCCCGGCACGCGTCCTGCTCTCTGCTCGGCGACCGCTGAGGGCGGCGACGGCGACCTGATCGACAGCGCGCGGAGAGCCTCCAGGCGGCCTCCGCACGCGCGGATTGCCTCCCGCGGATCGCGGTTCGCCACCTCACGGATCAGGAGCGATCATGTGTACTGAGCATGGACCTTTGAATCGCAGGCGTCTTCTTCAGGGGCTGGGCCACACGGCGGCGGTGGCTGCGTTCGCGCCGTCGATCCTGTCGACCCGGGTGGCCGAGGCGCACGCGCCGACGCACGCGCCGACGCACGCGCCGAGCCACGGCGAGCTCGTCCCCGGGCGTCCCGAGCGCGTGGGCATGAGCTCGGAGCGCATCGAGGATGTCTTCGAGCGCATCGATCGCCGGGTGAAGGACGGCCTCTTCCCGGGCGCGGTCGCCCTGATCGCGCGGCAGGGGAAGATCGTGGGGCACCGGGCGTTCGGCTCCCGGGTCCGCGGCGAGAACGAGCCGGTCACGCTCGACACGCTGTTCGACCTCCTCTCGATCACGAAGGTCCTGGCGACGGCCACGTCGGCGCTGATCCTCGTGCAGGACGGCGTCCTGCGGCTGAACGATCGGGTCGCCGACTTCGTGCCGGACTTCGCGGCCAACGGCAAGCGCGCCATCCGGGTGCGGGACATGCTCCGGTACGCGGCCGGCCTGCCGATGGACGTCCCGTTCCAGGACGATCCGGACGACGAGCACATCTGGCGGAGCATGGCCGAGGCGCCGCTCGAGTACGTGCCCGGTACGCAGGTGCTCTACAGCGATCTCACCTACCGCCTCCTCGGGCGGGTGATCGAGGCCGCCGCCGGCGTGGATCTCGACACCTTCGCGAAGGAGCGTATCTGGGGTCCGCTCGGCATGAGCGACACGACCTTCAACCCGTCGGCGGCGCTGATCCCGCGGACCGCGGCCACGGGCTACTCCGAGATCCGGGGCCGGATGGTGCGCGGCGAGGTGCAGGACGAGCAGGACTACGTGCTCGGCGGCATCGTCGGCTGCGACGGGGTCTTCTCGACGGCGATCGACATGGCGGTCTTCTGCCAGATGATCCTGAACGGTGGCCGCTACGGCCGCGCCCGCATCCTGAGCCCCCAGGCCGCCGCGGCGATGGTGAGCGACCAGACGCCCCAGGTCACGGCGGCGGAGACCGACGTGTCCCCGATGGCGAACCTCCTGTCGACGCCCAAGGGCTACGGCTGGGAGCTCGCGACGCGCCGCTTCTCCAACGGCGGGATGCGCCTATCGAGGGGCTCTTACGGGAAGGCGGGCGGCACGGGGACCTTCATGTGGATCGACCGCCGTCGCGAGCTGTTCGGGATCCTCTTGACCAACCACGGCTTGCCGAACCCGTTCGACGAGATCGGGTGGAACGGGATGCTCGACGCGGTCGGGAACGCGGAGTTCTTCGACGGGATCGTCCAGGCGGTCATCGACGAGTGAGCCCCTGCGATGTGGTGATTTGCGACACGGTAGCCGTCGCCCTGCTGCGCGCGATGAATCACGGTGCAACACGACGGCGCGACGGACGCCATGATGATGACGGTTCGCCGCGGAAGGGCGATCAGGAGAACACGTCGACCGTCAGTCGATCGCGCGGAAGCTTCGACCGTCGAAGCCCGTGAAGCCGTGGATGTCGTTGGCCGGGAAGGTGAGCGCCTGGCCCGTGCAGTCCGCTGTCGTGTAGACCTGGATGGCACAGCTGCGGCGCTCTCACGGACGGCGCCCTCATCCACCCTCCGCCGCGCTCCCTCCGCACAGCCCGATCGCCTGGCGCCGCGCCGCCGGCGGTCGCGCGCGGCCGTGGACCGCGCCCGCGCGGCGGTGGTAGGAGAAGAGATGGCGAAGAGGCGCGCAGCATGGTTCTGGGCGGCGTGGACGCTCACAGCCGGCGGGTGCACCGCGCTCGCGGGGCTGGACGACAGCTACCACCTGGTGGAGGCAGCGGGCGGCGCGTCGGGCGCGACGGGCGGTCTGTCGTCGGCCTCGGGCGGCGCGGGGGCGGGCGGGGGCGAGGGGGTCGTGCCCACGGACGTCGAGTGGATCGACGACATGGAAGACGGCGACGGCGCGGTCGATGAGGCGGGTGGCAGGGTCGGCTACTGGTACAGCTACAATGATGGGACGGGCACGCAGACTCCCCCGGTCCACACGGAGGAGATGCCCGCCGGGTTCATCCCGGAGGCGCTCACGCCGCCGCGCGGCCAGAGCACGATGGCGATGCACACGTCCGGGTCCGGCTTCACGGTGTGGGGCGCCGGGGTCGGCTTCGCGCTGAACGGCCCGGATATGGGGCTGTTCGCCTACGACGCGTCCGCGTACACAGGTATCGTGTTCTGGGCCAAGCTCGGCGACGCCGGCGCGGTGACCACCATGAAGGTCAACATCTCGGACAAGGTCTCGGAGCCCGCGGGCGGGATCTGCGATGAATCGGGAGAGGACGAGGCCAAGAAGTGCTTCGATCACTGGTTTTACACAGCGCGCCTCGGCACCGAGTGGGCCCCGGTCGTGATCCCCTTCGAGGCGCTCACGCGCGACGGCTCGGGCGCCGAGCCCACCGCCGAGGCCCTCGACGTCGCAGGGATCTACGTGATCGAGTTCCGGTTCGCGCAGGGCGAGGATTTTGACGTCTACATCGACGACGTCGGCTTCTACAGGTGATCACCCGAGAGGCGCGCGGCCAGGCGCGGCGCGACGCCGACCCCAGGCACGTCCACGCCTCCTCTCGCCCCGGCCATCAGGCGGTGCGCGTTGCGCCGCGCTTCGCGCCGGCTGGGCGGAGGCCCCCTGTCGTCAGCTCGTGAAGGGCTGACGCCAAGGACGAGTAGGTGGACAGATCGCCGAGCTCCACGTCCACGAGGCTCCTGGCGATCTCGGGGCGCAGGCCGACCAGGATGACGCGCGCGCCGAGCAGGGCGACCGCGCGGCTGGTCTGGCCCAGCGCGTGGGCGACCTGGGCGTCCACGGCGGGCACGCCGGTGAGCTCGAGCAGCACGAAGCGCGCCTCGTGCCGGCCCACCCCCTCGGCCACGGCCGTGAGCACCTGGACGGCGCGGTTCCGGTCGATCGCGCCGATCAGCGGCACGAGCAGCACGCCGGGCAGGAGCGGGATGAGCGGGCAGCCGAGATCACGCACCGTCTCCGAGAGCGCGCGCTCCATCACGTAGGAGGTCTGCAGCTCCGCGTTCTTCGCCGAGAGCGACTGGACGAGCTCGTTGCGCTCGAGGGCGGCGGCGAGCAGCGACGCCCAGACCCCGAGCGTTCCCTCGTCGCCGGCCAGCTCGCGGAGGGTCGGCCCCATGAGCGCCAGGATCCCCCAGTCGCGTCGGGCGGTGCGGATCGGCAGGAGGATCATCATGAGCGCACCGCTCGTGGCCGAGGGCGGCAGCCGATCCGCAGGAGGAAACGCCTCCAGCCGATAGCGGCCGCCGATCGGCGGCGTCGCGCCGCCATCGCGGCTGTAGGCGCCGGCGACGACGAGCGTCGTCGCGTCCTCCCGGAGCGCGAGGCAGCCCCAGATCGCGGCGGTCTTCGCAAGCCATGAGAGCGAGAGGGATTCTTGCTGGGAGCCGCTGAGCAGCGCGAGGCCCACGTCATAGTTGGACCTCACGAGCCTCCCGAGCTGCGTCACGGCGTCTGTCTCGACGTTGAGCCGAGCCCGAGCCAGCGAGAGGTGCGCGCTGTCCAGGAACGCTTCGACCCGTTGCGCGGACGCGGCGTCTCCACCCAGCCGCTCGCGGCGCCGCTCGTGGAACCGGCGGAGCAGGCGGACGATCGCCATCGAGGTGCCCATATCGGGCGCGATGCCGACGGCCTGCAGGTAAGCGCGCTCCAGCTCCTTCGCCGGCGGGGGCGCGGCGCCCTCGAGCGCCGCCGAATACGCTTCGAGCACCACGGCGACCCCTGGCCATACGGCGGCGGGCGACGTGGTGGGCGCGAGGCGCTCGGGCGCGAGGAGCAGCTCGACCATCCGTCGGTCCAGGTCGCTGCCGGCGCCGTCCCCGGACGCCGCGTCCTCGTCGAGCAAGCTCCGGATCACGTCGCATCCGCACGAGAGCCGCTGGATCAAGGTGTTCGGCGTGAGCACGAGGTCGGGCGGGGCGGTCTCGCCGGCGAGCATCGAGACGACGAGATCGCACGCGGCGCTCCCCATCATCTCGAACCGCTGGCGTACGGTGGTCAGCGGCGGGTCGACGGCTTGCGCCTCCGGCACATCGTCGAAGCCGACGATCGCCAGCTCCTCGGGGATACGGACGCCCGCCGCCTTCAGCAAGGGTATCATCCCGAGCGCATTCTTGTCGGTCCCGAAGACCGCCGCCGTGCACGCATGCCGCTGCGCGAGGAGCTGCGGAGCGGCGTTCTCGCCGCCGGTATACCAGTTGTCGTCGCTCCGGATGACCAGCGCGGGATCGAACGGTATCCCCGCCTCGGCGAGCGTCACTCTGTAGGCTTCGAAGCGCACGCGCACATCGGACTCGTGGAAGCAGCCAACGAACGCGATGCGCCGGTGCCCGTGCTCGATCAGATGGCGCACCGCGCTCCGGATTCCGCTGTGGTTGTCCGGAATCACGGATGGGCAGTTGCCCTGGTGGACATGGGTGCCGACGACGACGAGCGGGACCCGCGCGGCGGCGAGCTGCTCGATGCCGTCCACGCCGATCACGACGATCCATCCATCGACCTGTTCTCTGGCGAGCGAGGGGGCCTGGAGCGCGGCGGGCGTGCCGCGCATCACCAGCGTCCGACAACCGTGCTGCTGCGCTGCCTCGTGGATGCCCTTCAGGACCGGGTTCCAGAACGAGCCGTCGAGATAGGGGGTGATGACGCCCACGGTATGAGCGCCGGGCGTCCCGCGGGCGCCTGCTCCGCGCAGGGGTGGCTCCGCGAGGCGACTCGCATCGCGCGCCGAGCGGCCGGGCTCTTCTCCTGTGGCCTGTCGTCCGGCCACGCGAGCTCCCTGGACCGAGCGGCCAGGTTGGCCGCCCGATGGCTCCGGCGACTCGATTTCACTGCCCCGGCTGCCCTGAACCATCACCGGCTCTCCCTGTTCCCCCGTCCCATGGCTGCGCTACCTTGTCCGTCCATACCATGAACCGGGCGTGTTCTTCTGCTACGCATCGATGGGCGTCGAGCCCATGGACGCGAAAGCGCGACGACCGCGCGCCGAGGATGACGTCGGCCGGTCGCCTCGAGCCACGGCAAATCGGTCATTGGCCGACGCGGTTCTCGCTGCGTCAGTCGCGGGCTTCAGCAGGGCGGCTCGGGCGCGCCGGGGTGGACCGGCGGATCTCCTGCCGCGAGCGGCGGGCGACCCGAAAGAGCACCACCAGGAGGACGACCGTCGTCGCGCCCATGCCGATCCACACCGCGGGGGGCGCGTTGCGCAGGAAGTCGAAGACCTTCTGACCGAAATAGGCGGTCGCCAGCAGGGGCAGGATGTACCCGGCCAGCGAGCCCCAGACATGGGTCCAGAAGGGCACCCTGGAGACGCCGAAGAAGGCGTGGAGCATGGGCGGCATCCAGAAGACGAGGCGGAGCATGAACACCGTGAACAAGGCCCGCTTCCCCAGCGCCTCGTCGTAGGCGCGGAAGCGCGCCGGCACCCGCCGCGATATCCAGTCGCGCGCCACGAAGCGCGCGAACGAGAAGCCCACGACGCTCGCCGCCATGGTGCCCGCCATGGAGAGCGCGAACGCCACCGGCCACGGCCAGATGAGCGGCGCCGCCAGGATGAACACCGTGCCCGGTACGCCGAACGGCTGGAGCGCAGCATACGCCGCCACGAACGCGACGTACCCCCACGGCCCGAGCTCCACGAGCGCCAGCTTGATCCGCGCGGGCTCACCGAACGTCTCGAACAGGCCGGCGCGCTGCGCGACGACGAGGAGCGCGACAACCGCCGCCACGGCGCCGATCTTCCCCCTGCGACCGGCGCCGGGGGCGGCGAGGTCGGGCGGCGGCGAGCCAGGGGCGACGGCCGCAGGCGGGGCGCCGCCTGGCCCGGGAGCGCGATCGGCCGGGGGGTCGGACTGCCGCACTCGACGAGCGTGACGATCCCGGTACAACCTGTCAAGAAGCGAGCATTGACAGGTTGACCTCTCGTTGTCAAAATCGTCATCCGTGACCGGAGCGAGCTCCACCGACAGACCCGCCGAGGACGCGCGCCGCCGCAGGCTGATGGACGCGGCGCTGACGGTGTTCCTGCGCTTCGGCCTCCGGAAGGCCTCGATGGACGAGATCGCGCGCGCCGCGGGCGTCTCGCGGCAGGGGCTCTACCTCCACTTCGCCACGAAGGAGGAGCTGTTTCGCGCGTCGGTGGAGCACTTCCTCGGCGCCGCGCTCGCGGCCGCGACGGCCGCGCTCGGCGACGCGGACTTGCCCCTGGAGAGGCGGCTGGTCGGCGCGTTCGACGCGTGGGTCGGCCGGTTCGTCGGCGCGCTCGGTCCCGGCGCCGCCGACCTGTCGGCCGTCTCGGACGAGCTCGTCGGCCCCATGATGGCGCAGCGCGAGGGGCAGTTCATCGAGGCCGTGGCCAGGGCCCTGCGCGCCGCCGGGCTCGTGGCCGTCTACCGGCCTCTGGGGATCACGGGGCGCCAGCTCGCGGCCACGCTGCACGCTTCGGCGCGCGGGCTGAAGCACAGCGCCGGGACGCGCGAGGCCTTCGTCGAGGGCATGACCATCGCCGTGCGCGTGATGTGCTGTTCGCGCGCTCCCGGGGCCAGCGCGCGGCCGGGCGGCTGACGGGGGCGCCGCCGCAGCGCGCGCCCCCGGCCAGCGTCACCCCCGCGGCGCGACCGTCACGGGCCGCAGCCGGCGCGCTCCGCCCCGAGCGCGAGATCGTCGTACCACATCGTCTTGTTCCCGCCGTGGTACTTCTCGAATCCGAACTTGAAGGTCTTGTAGTCGTACGGCCCCCAGTCCGTGACGTGCATCGCGTCGACCTCCTTGTCGTCCACGAACACGCGCACCTCCCTGCCCGGCCCGTCATAGTAGAACTCGAGGCAGTACCAGGTGTTCGCGACGAGCTTCACGCCGCCGGTGCACGAGTACATCCCGCCGTTCGAGAGCTTCTCGGCGTCGTCGGACTTGCGGTTCAGCTCGAGCTGACACTGGTGCTCGCCGATGCGGATGGCTTCGCCGTTGTTGGGATCGCCGTCGGCGGTCGTCGCCGCGACATAGGTGTTGTGGCCCATCTGGATGTCTGTATCGCTCCTGAGGTAGACCCTGCCCCAGAACGTGGTCGGCACGGGGACGCCGAGCATCTGGCTGAAGCCCGTCCCCGAGACCTTGACCGAGCTCGCACCGCTGTGAGCCGTGCTGTCCAGCTTGACGTAGTCGGCCGTGTTGGGGCGCAGGTACTCGGGGAAGAACTGGAGCTCGGAAGGCAGCGAGCCCCCCTCGAAGTCGGAGCAGAAAATGCTGCACGCATCGGAACCCGCGCTGCCGGTCGACGTGCTGGTGGTTGCGTCGCCGCCGCCGGTCCCCGTCGTGGCGCTGCCGGTGCCGCTTGTGGCGCTGCCGCTTGTGGCGCTGCCGCTTGTGACGCCGCTGGTAGTGACGCCGCCGCTTGTGACGCCGCCGCCGGCCGCGCCGGCGCCGGAGGACGTGCTCCCGGGGCCCGCGGCGTCACCGCCGGAGCCGCCGGCGCCGCCGCTTCCGGAGTCGGATTCGCCGCCGCACGCGGCCACGGACGCAAGCGTAAGCGTAGCAAAGAAGGCAAAGGAACGACCCGAGAAGGACATACTGGAGATCTCCTCAACAAAGGGCGCAGAATGGCCCAAGCGATGCGTGCGACTCTACCAGTGAACCCCGCGCATGTCAGGCACAACCGGAGGAGTGGACCGCGCCAGCGTCGCTGCGGGCGTGAGGACGAGGCGGCGATGCGCGCGCCCGCGTGGAGACAAGCCCTCTGCGCCGGGCGCCGCCCGGCGGCGCGCTGGATCTCGCGCGCGGGCGTCGGCGATCCCTCCAGGTCGAGCTGATCCGGAGATCGTGTCGGTGCCGCCCGCGTCCCGGCCCTCCTTCGAGCTCACGAGCCGGCGCGTCGCGCGGCGTTACGAGGGCCTGGGCCGCGTCATCGGGGGGCTCGCGCTGCTCCCGATCGCGGGGCCTTTCGTCGTCAGCACGATCGCCGTCGTCCTCGCCCAGGTGCTGGGCGATTCGAGCCTCGATCGATTCGCGCTCACTGCGCTCGTATCGATCCTGCTCGGCGTGCCCATCGCCTTCTGCCTCGCCCTGGTGAGCGCCTTGCTCAGCACCACCGCCTTCGGCCGGAAGCGTCCGGTGCGCGTGGTCGCCGGAGAGGACGGGCTGCGCCTCACCTCCGGCGCCGTGGAGCGCTCGGTCCCGCGCGCCGAGATCCGCTCGGGCCTTGTCGTGTCCGCGCTGCGCGTCCGGGTCGATCTCCACCTGCGCGCCGGGCGGGTGCTCGAGGTGCAGGTCGCGCGGGAGCGGGAGGGCGCGCGCCTGCTCGCGGCGCTCGGGATCGGCCCCGCGGAGCGGCGCGTCGCCGTCTCGCTGGGCGGCGTCAACCGCGAGCTCGTGGCCGGCTGCGTGGGCATGCCGGTCTTCATGGGCCTCTGGCTCGTCACGCTCGGGGCGATCTCCAGGCCGCTCTTCAGCCACGCCCCGCTGGTCGTGGCGTGGCTGGTCCTCACCCTGGCGTCCACCTGGCTCTTCCGCCGCGCCGCTCGGCGCACCCGGGTCGTGGTGGGCAGCGACGGCGTGCGCGTCGAGCGGCCGTTCGCGAGCGTATGGCTGCCTTACACAGATCTCACCGCGGTCCAGACGCGCGGCGATCGGCTCCTCCTCTCTCACGGGCGCAGCGAGGCCGCGGTCGTGCTCAGGACGGGGGAAGACCTGACCGAGTCGCTCGCGCAGCGCATCCGTGAGGCGCACGCGTCCGCGGTCGGCAGCGCGGCGCCGCGCGGCGCCGCGGCGCTGGAGCGGCGCGGCCGCGACCTCGCGGCGTGGCGCGACGAGCTCCGCAAGCTGATGGCGGCCGGCGACTACCGCGCCACGACCCTGAACCCCGAGGACGTGCTCCACACCCTCGACGACGCCGACTCCCCGCCGGATCGCCGGATCGGCGCGGCGCTCCTGCTGCGCATCGCCGGCTACCCCGAGGCGCGGGACCGCATCCGCGTCGCCGCCGACGCCACGGCCGACGACGCGCTCCGCACGGCGCTGGAGCACGCCGCCGAGGAGGAGGTCGACGACGCCGCGCTCGCGCGGGCCCTGCGCTGAGCCTGAGCCACGAAGCGTGAGCCACTCTGGGCCACGGGGGACGGGGACTTCGGGTCACACCCATAAACGACAGGAGATTCAGGGATTTCAGGCGCCGATGGGATGGCACATGTCGTGCACGATGCAGAAGCGGAGGTGTTCATGTCACGGTTCTTTCTTTCGGACGATGCATCGTTGTTATCGCCGCGGCCCACGCCCCCGCCTCGGACGGCGGCCCTGGTTCGGGGGGTATCCCGCGCTGCCGCTGCGGCTGCTGCAGCCTTCGTGGTTGCCTGTGGTGCGCCCGGCGTCGAGGATGGGAATCAGGGTGATCAGCCCGCCACCGAGCCTCAACCTGACGAGTGCTGTGGCGGCGCGACGGTGATCCCGCCGATGCATCCTCCTCTCGACGACGAGGGCGAGATCATCCCGCCGATGCATCCTCCTCTCGACGACGAGGGCGAGATCATCCCGCCGATGCATCCTCCTCTCGACGATGAGGGCGAGATCATCCCGCCGATGCCGCCGCCGTGCGGCGACGAGGGCGAGATCATCCCGCCGATGCCGGACGGGGAGGGGGGCGAGATCATCCCGCCGATGCCGCCGCCGATGCCCCCGCCGTGCGAGTGAGGTGTTCGAGGGGCGCGCCGGTGCATCCGTTGATCTCGTGAGGTGGAAGATGGGCGAACGTGATCGCGAGCTGGAAGTTGCGCCCGAGTGGTGGCGCTGGGCCACGGAGAACCTGCTTCGTGGCGTGCCGGAAGGCGTGGTGTCGGAGCAGCTCCAGGCAGCGGGCGTGACCCGCGCCCAGGCGACGGAGCTGCTCTCGACGATCGTCCGTTCGCCCATCTTCCTCGCTGCCCGGCCCTTTGCCCGGTCGGCGCGGCAGCAGGAGATGCTGGTGCGGCTGAAGCAGAGAATGGCGTCGAACGCCCTCGATCCGACGGGGATCCCACGGCGCTCGGGCGTGTCAGCCGCGGAGCTCCGCGACGTCTATGTCGCCGGGAACATCCCGGTCATCCTGACCGACGTGGTGACGCGCTGGCCCGCCTGTGGCCGGTGGACTCCGGCCTATCTCGCCGAGGCGTTCGGCGACGTCGTTGTCGATATCACGACGGGGCGCCAGAGCGATCCCGACTACGACATGCACGCGGCGCGGCACACGCAGAGCACGTCGCTGCGCGATTTCGTCGCGCGCATCGAGGCCGCGCGCACGGAGACGAACGACTTCTACATGGTCGCCAACAACCGTGTGCTCGAGCGGACGAGGCTGGGCTCGCTGCTGGACGACGTGGTGCTCCCGGACGGGTACTGCGCCGCGCAGCGGCTCCTCGGCAGCTCGGCGCTGTGGCTCGGCCCCGCCGGGACCGTCACGCCGCTGCATTACGACACGTCGAACATCCTCTTCGGGCAGGTGTACGGCAGGAAGCGATACCGCATGATCGCGCCGTTCGAGACGTCGCTGTTCGAAGGCGCGCGCGCGATGTACGCCGACCGGGACCCGGAGCAGGACCCGATGAGCCCGGTGCTCGTGAAGGACGCCGTGCTCGCGCCGGGCGAGGCGCTCTTCATCCCGGTCGGCTGGTGGCACCATGTCCGCGCGCTGGATGTCAGCATCAGCGTGGGGATCAACAGCTTTCCGTTCCACAACAACTTCGACTGGTACCGGCCGGGCAGCGTCGTGTAGCTCCCGATGCGGAGCACCGCGCTTCAGGCGGCCCTGACCGGCGCGCGGGGCAGGGCTGGGCACCGGGCGAGGGGGTGGCGAGCGGGTCTTCGACGTCCTACCCGCCCCTCAGCAGCTTTGCGCACGCGTTTTCGGGCGGCGGGCTCGCGGCGGGCACGGTTGTGAGGTAGTCATCGCCGCTCAGGGCGGCTCGCTCGCAGGAGCGAAGGCGCCCCTCACTCCCGGAGGGTCTCATGAGGGTTCCGATGCACGCGATGGCGGTCGACTCGTTGGTGATGATGCTGCGCAACCTGCTCGGCATCCTGGACAAGGGGGAGGCGCACGCGCGCGCGAAGGGCTTTGACCCTGCCGTGCTCGTGAACGGACGCCTCGCGCCGGACATGTTCCCGCTCTTCAAGCAGGTGCAATTCGTCTGCCACGGCGCCGAGGACTGCGCGGCGCGCCTGATGGGCAAGGAGGCGCCGCGTCTGGACGCTGGCGAGGAGACGCTGGAGGCGCTGAAGGAGCGGATCACCAGGACGATCGCTCGCCTCGAGGCGGCGCCGGCGGCCGCGTTCGAGGGCGCGGAGGACCGGGAGATCTCCGTCCCGCTGCGCGACGACCTGGTGCTGGAGCTCAAGGGATTTGCCTACCTGAAGGACTGGGCAATCCCGCAATTCTATTTTCACCTGGTCACGGCGTACGACATCCTTCGCCACAACGGGGTCGATCTCGGCAAGGCGGACTACGTGGCCGGTCTCGGCAACGCGATCCGCAAGAGAGGCGGCGGAGGGGCGCAGGAGTAGCCGCGCCTCTCACTCGGGCGTGCCCACGGCGGGCTAGCGAAGCGCGTCGCGCACCGCCGCGTCAAGCGTGTCGAGCACGAGGCGCACGCGCGGCACCTTCCGCAGCTCTCGATGGTAGGCGATGTAGATGGGCAGCGACGGCAGCTCCGCGTCGACCTCGATCCGCACGAGCCCCATCGAGCGCACCGCGGTCTCGGACATGAGCGCGATCCCCTGGCCCTGCAGCGCCGCTTCGAGGAGCGCGTGGTGCGAGTTCGACCGCAGGACGAAGCGCTTCGCCCCGTGAGCCGCGAGCCACGTCATCTTCGTCGTCGGCCCCATCATCCCTTCGTAACCGACGAAATCGTGGCGCTCGAACTCCGCCGTCCTCAGCCGCCCGCCCCGCAGCCTCCGCTCGACGTAGCTCGGCGCGGCGTAGAGCCCGAACGAAGCCCGTCCGACCGCGCGATGGACGACCACGGGAGACGACGATTTGCTCGAGCGCATCGCGATGTCCGCCTCGCGCCGCGCGAGGTCGACGAGCCGCGTCTCGGAGAGGATCTCGAGCTGCAGCGCCGGAACCAGCCGCCGGAGCTCGCAGAGGAGCTGCGTGACGGGCCGCACGATCTCATCGCTCAGCGACACACGCACGGTCCCGGAGAGCGCCTCCTCCCCTTTGTCACGGCGGATCGCGTGTATCCCGCTCTCCATTTGCTCGGCGAGCGCCACGAGATCGAGCGCGTCGGGCTCGACCGACGTCCCCCCGTTGCCCCGGCGCACCAGCGGCCGTCCGAGCGCCGCTTCCAGCGCGTCGATGCGCCGCGCCGCCGTGGAGGTCGAGACCCCGAGCGCCCTGCCCGCGGCGAGGAAGCTGCGATGGCGGTGCAGCGCGAGGAGCACGCGGAGATCGTCCCAGAGCGGAGGGCCGGCGTTTTGCATCCGTGGAAATCGGATTACCACTGATGTCCGTTGTCGACAAGCGCGCTGGAGGCCATCTTCCAGGCATGAATGCTTTTGATTTCACGGGCAAGACGGTGCTCATCACGGGCGCCTCGATGGGCATCGGCGAGGCGTTCGCCCGCGAGCTGTCGCGGCGCGGGGCGACCCTGGTCCTCGTCGCTCGCGGCGAAGAGAAGCTCGCCGCGCTGGCCTCGGAGCTCGGCAAGGCGCATGTCATCGCCGCGGATCTCACCGCTCCGGGCGCCGCGCAGCGCGTCTTCGACGCCGTCAGGGCCAAGGGGCTCGACGTCGATGTCCTCGTCAACAACGCCGGCTTCGGCGTCCACGGCGCCTTCGACGGCCTCGCCCTGGCGACGCAACGCGAGCAGATCGATCTCAACGTCGGCGCGCTCGTCGAGCTCACGCATCTCTTCATGCCCATGGTCGAGCGGCGTCAGGGGGGCGTCATCCAGGTGGCGTCGATGGCGGCCTTCCAGCCGATCCCGTACTTCGCGGTCTACGCGGCGACGAAGGCGTTCGTCCTCTCCTTCAGCGAGGCGCTCTGGGCCGAGTACCGCCCGCGCGGCGTGCGCGTCCTCGCCTTGTGCCCTGGCGCGACCGAGACGCCGTTCTTCCAGCGCTCGGGCGAGGTCCCGGGGACCAGCAAGAGGGCGCGGCCCGAGGACGTTGTGCGCCTCGGCCTCGCGGCCTTCGTGGCCGGCCGCGCCTCGGTCCTCCACGGCGCAGGGAACAACTTCTCCACGTTTCTCCTTCGCTTCTTCAGCCGCGAGTTCACCGTGAAGACGTTGGCCCGCCTGCTGAAGCCGCAGGCGCCCGACCTCCCCGGCGCAGCTCGTCGCGCGGCGTGACCTCGAGGTTCCCCCGGCGCCCCGGTCGCGCGGCTGGGCGGTCCAGGTGCGCTGTCGGCGTCGATGCGTGTTCCGCTGACGCGCGGCGCCGGGCGGCAGGGCCTCAGTCGACGCTGACGGTGGTCACGGCGGTCCAGTCGTTGCGGCCGCCTTCGGAGACGAAGTGGAAGCGGAGCGCGTCCTCGTGGCGCGCCGTCGAGACGACGGCCGCGCAGGCGCCGACGAAGTCGTCGGCGCGGCACGTGTCGCGGAGATCTCCGCGGTCGTCGAGCACGCCGACGCGGACGGGCGCCGCGTGGTCGCGCAGGTACGGCGCGGCGATGAGCTCGGCCAGGGTCGACGGGGAAGGGACGGGGGCGTCGAGGTCCCAGAGGCGAAGGTGCTTTGCGTCGGCGAGGTGGGCATAGAGCCGCTCGACCTCCTTGCCTGTGTCCTCCTCGACGGCGAGGGCGAGGAGGAGGACACGGTCGTCCTCGCGGGCGCGAGCGCGGGCCTTGAACGAGATGGGAGCGCGGAGGGTGAGCACGACGGGGAAGCGGCCCTGCGGCGCGCTGAAACGGACGAGGGTGCGGCCGAGCGGGCGAGGGGCCGTGAGGCGGGCCGGGGCGCCCGGGTCAGGGGGGAAGAGGAGGTATGCGGCGACGAGGAGGACAGGCTCGGGCGCGCCGCGGAGGAGGCCGTCGTGGCCGGAGGCGAGCTCGAGGGCGGTGAGGTTGAGGCGAAGGCGGAAGGAGCGCACGCGCTTCGCGGGCGGCGCGGCGGAGGCAGGCGACGCGGGGGACGCCGGGGCAGGCGCGGGGGGCGCGTTGCGCTTGCGGGACTTGGATTTGCGCTTTCGAGCCATCGAGGGGGCAGGGAGATACCACGACGGGCGGCGCACGGGCGCTCGGCGCGCGCGCGGGGTGGTGAAGGCGGCGGCGCTCGGCGCGCTATCGTCCGGCCGGGTCCTGCCGATAGAACGCCTTCAGCTGATCGTAGAGCTCCGGGTGCTTCGCCCTGAGCTTGCGTGGCTTCTCGAAGAAGGCCTCTGTGACGACGGCGAAGAACTCGGCCGGGTTCGTCGCGCCGTACGGGTCGATGACCGTGCGCTTGAGGCTCGCCTCGTCGCGGAGGAGGCGCTCGTACTCGCGGCCGAGGATGCGCGCCCACGCGGCGTACATCGAGCGCTCGGGCAGCTCGGGCGCGCCGTCGGCGGGGCCTTCCTCCTGGTCGAGCTGGTGCGCGAACTCGTGGAGCACGAGGTTGTGACCGTCGCTCACGTCCGCCGCGCCCGCGAGGACGCCGTCCCACGCGAGCACGACCGCGCCGCGCGACCACGACTCCCCGAGCCGCGCGCGGCCGCCCTCGACGACGACGCCCCCGTCCCGCACCTCCCGGCCGCGGGCCACGTAGGTGCTCGGGTAGACGAGGATGACCTCGAGCTCGGGGTAGTAGTCGGTCTCGCGGTGCAGGAGGAGGAGGCACGCCTGCGCTGCCACCGTGACCCGGATCTCGTCGGTGATCTCCAGGCCGCCGCACCCCTCGAACGGCTTCTCGGCCAGGAAGACCTGGATATGCCCGAGGAGCTCCTCCTGGTCCTCGGCCGGGAGGCGGCCGAAGCAGGGCACGTTCCGGTCGAGGATCGCGCGCCACGCAGGCGGAAAGGGCGCGCGGCGGACGGCGGCGCGCCGCCGCCTCCTGAGAAAGGCCAGCATCGACGCCCATCCTACCCGCTCGCGCGGCCCTGCCGGAAGACGGCAGCGGGGGGCCGCGTCGCGCGCTGCCATGTCACAGATCGTCCTCCTCGGCCGAGGAGGGGTCATGAGCTCACGCTTCTGGGCATTCGTCGCCGCCGTCCCCCTCCTGGCCTGTAGCTCGCCAGAGCTCGCTCCCCGCGAGATCCGCGTCGCGCCGGCCCCTGCGCCTGCGCCCGTGCCGACCCCCGTGCCCGCGGCGAAGTCCGCGCCCGGCCCGACCTCCGCGCCTGCGTCTGCTCCAGCGCCCCTCGCCGGGCCCGCCCCCGCCGCGGCGTCCTCCAACGCCATCGTTGCCCGCGCGCGCCTCGAGGTCGCCCGCGGCGTCACCTACGATCCCGCCTGGGTCGCCATCGGCTACCCGGGCGGCGATCCGGCCCCCGATCGCGGCGTCTGCACCGATGTCGTCATCCGCGCCGTCCGCGCCACGGGCGTCGATCTCCAGAAGATGATCCACGAGGACGTCCTCGCGCGCCGCGCCGCCTACACGACCGTCGAGCGCCCCGATCGCAACATCGATCATCGCCGCGTCGGGCCGATGCTCACCTACCTGCGCGCCCACGCCACGCCGCTCCCGAGGACGTTCGACGAGGCCGCGGTGAGCACATGGAAGCCTGGCGATATCGTGGTCTGGGCCCTCAAGCGGTGCCCTGCGTGCGCGCCGGATCACGTCGGCATCGTCAGCGATCGCAAGGGCCCGCGCGGCCTCCCGCTCGTCCTCCACAACATCGGCCCGAGGCCGAGCGAGGACGACGCGCTCGACGCCTGGACCGTGCTCGGCCACTTCAGGGTTCAGCCGGCGGCGGCGCCGGAGGGGGCCGAGGAAGCTCGAAGCGGCTCCGGCCCGTGAGGGGCGACACGACGTGACCCAAGATGCGCTTCCGAGAGGCTGCCGACCTGGATCTGTACTTCATTCAGAAAATAGAGTGAAGTTGAGACAAAATCAGCTTGTGTACGCCCACGGCAGTAGCAAGCGCGCTCGATGTCGCACCCGGCGCACTCCTCCGTCGTGCAACTCTTGATCAAACCAAGCGCGGCCGGCCGCGCAAGGCGCACACGCAATAGCGAACAGGAGGCACCGCCGAGCAGCTACGAGCGGCGCTCCTGGACGCGCTGTCGAGGCTGCCGCCGGAGGCCGCATCCTGGCGGCGCACGATCTCGATGACGAACCGATGGCGGTCCTGGTGGAGCGGTCAGCCGTGCCGCTCTCGACGCTCCACTGAACCTGATCGGAGCGAGAAGTCACGCTCCGCCGGGGGGCGTCGAGAGTCACTTCGGGGACTTGCTCTGAAACAACTCGATGCGCTTAAGCAACTCGGGTGAGGCCGGCTGGTCAAGCATCTCCAGGAGTTGGCTCAACTTGTGAAGAATGCTGGAGGTGACACCCCCAAAGGCAGGAGGCAAGGCGAGAAAGAAGGGCCAGATCACGTCGAGTGCTTCCTGGACGGACGATAACGCCGCTTCGTGCTGCTCCAGCTCGCTCTGCAGCCCGCCGAGGTTGTCGAGGCTTATGGCAACGTTCGGCAGGAACGCATCGGGCCGCTGCTCGGTCAACTTGCGGCGAATATCGACGGCTTCATGGATCGAAGCGAGCGCTGCTCCCCGCTGTCCCAGTTCACTCTGCGTGATGCCCAAGTTGTTGAGGCTCATGGCGAGGTCGGGCAGGAACGCATCGGGCTGCTGCTCGGCCAGCCTCCGGTGGATGGCGACAGCCTCCTGGGTGGAAGCGAGCGCCGCTTCGCACTGCCCCACCGCGCTCTGCCGATTGCCCAAGTTGGTGAGGCCCATGGCGAGGTCAGGCATGAACGCGTCGGGCCGCTGCTCGGCCAACTCCCGGTGGATGACGACAGCCTCCTGGATGGAGTATAGCGCCGCTTTGCGCTGCCCCATCGCGCTCTGCCTCACGCTCAAACTGCTCAGGCTACCGGCGAGGTCAGGCATGAACGCATCGGGGTGATGCTTGACCAACCTGCGTCTGATATTGACGGATTCTTGGGTGGAAGCAAGCGCCGCTTCCTGCTGTCCCAACTCGCACTGCTGATTTCCAAGGTTGTTGAGGCTCATGGCGAGATCAGGCATGAACGCATCGGGCCGCTGCTCGGTCAACTTGCGGCGAATATCGACGGCTTCATGGATCGAAGCGAGCGCTGCTCCCCGCTGTCCCAGTTCACTCTGCGTGATGCCCAAGTTGTTGAGGCTCATGGCGAGGTCGGGCAGGAACGCATCGGGCTGCTGCTCGGCCAGCGTCCGGCAGATGGCGACAGCCTCTTGAGTGAGGGCGAGCGCCGCTTCTCGCCGTCCTACCTCGCGCTGAAATATGCCGAGATTGCTAAGGCTACCGGCGAGGTCGGGCAGGAAGGCATCGGGCCGCTGCTTGGCCAGCCTGCGGCGGATGTCGACGGCCTCTTGGGTGGAAGCGAGCGCCGCTTCCGGCTGCCCTAAATCGCTCTGCCTACCGCCCAGGTTATTAAGACTAGCGGCTAAGTCGGGCAGAAAGGCATCGGGCAGTTGTATGGCCAGCCTGCGGCGGATGCCGACGGCCTCTTGGGTGGAAGCGAGCGCCGCTTCGCGCTGCCCTAGTTCGCTCTGCCGATTTCCTAGATTGTTAAGGCTAATGGCTAGGACGGGCAGGAAGGCATCGGGCCGCTGCTCCACTAGCGTGCGATAGTGCGCGACAGCCGCTAGGGTGGAGGTGAGCGCCGCTTCCCGCTGTCCAAGCGCGCTCAGCCTCTCACCCAGATTGTTCAGCAAGCGTGCTCGCTCGGCCAATATGTCCAGATCAGATCCTTCCGGCGGGTACTCCAATAACTTGTTTTCAGCCCACAGCACCACCTCGCGGAGGGACACCGTGCGCTCTGGCAGTCCTGCCTTCTGCATTTGCGCTGCGAGCTCGACCGTCCCCTCCCGCTCGAGCGCCCTCGCGAGCACTGTCCCGAGCCGCGCATGCGCTGTGCGCTCCCCGATCGCCTTGGCTGCCGCGAAAGCTGGCAATGACCGGCTCGCCACGTCGCGCCCTAGCAAGTGCGCGAGCCACGGATCCGCGTCTTCAGGGTGATTCTCCGACAAGAGACCAAGCACGGAGAATGCAGTCCGGAGCGCGTCCTCGTTAACGCGATCGAACACGCGGTCGAGGTATGTGCTCGCGTTGCCGTCCTCCAGCGAGAGGGTCCGGTGGACCATGGCCTCGCCCAGCAGGTCAGGCTCAAGCCCGCCTAGGTAGACTCTTCCGCCGGAGGCGTCGCGTTGCCCAGGGTAGAGGGCGTGCAGGAACAGGACATACCGGTTGATGATCCTCTCGTCGCGCTCCCCCATTGTCCGGCCCACCAGCATCGCCGCCGCGTCGCGGCTCGACGTTCCGCCGCGTAACGTAAGCGCGGCCACGGCGCGTCGCATCCGCTCGGTGAACCGCTGCGCGTCGAAGAACTCACCGTGCGGGAAGCGTGAACTCCAGAAGCGCTGCTCATGATCGAGCATGCTGCCTATCAATGTATCGGGGGTGAACTGCCATCCCTCCACTGTTGCGAGCGCTGCCATGTGCACGTAGAGCACCCGATCGTAGCGCCGGTCGTCGAGCGACGGCGTCGCTAGTGGAACGGGTTTCCCCAAGATGCGCGCGAACCTCACGGCCGCCTCCTGGAAGGCCACCGCACGCGCGTGACCCTTGGCAACCACGGGTAACAGCTCTCGCGGTGCATGATCGCCGAGCAGCGTTCCCACCTGGGCATCAGAACCCTGCAGGAACGTCCACCAGTCGCCGCTGTTGCGCGCGAGGAGCACCAAGCGCAGCCGACCCCAACCCTTTCCGGCACGCAGATGCGCCGCAGGTGCGAGGAGGTCGCGCAGGTCCGGGCGGCTCTCGGCATAGTCGATGACCGCGAGCGTGGGACGTTCGGTGGCTATGAGCGCTTCAAGCTGCCCCCTGTCAACATCTCCTGGAACGAAGCCCGCTCGCCACCCCTCGCGTCGCAGCCGAGCGCACGCCTCGATGAAGAGCCTTGTCTTGCCCATGCCGCCGGGGCCGTAGAAAAGGCGTGCACGCACGGAGGCCGGATTATCGCACCAGGAATGGATCTCCTGGAGCAGTTCAGTGCGGCCGAAGAAGGGCACGACCTCGTGGCGAGCGTTTAGCAGCGCGGCGGGGCTCGCCTCTTCGGGCGGCTCCGACGTACCCGGGACCAGGAGGTTATCAAGAGGTTCTTTCGCGGCGTGTGGTGGAAGGTTCTCGCGGAGAAACGCGATCAGGCACTCGGCTGAAGCACGGGCGGCAAACGTCTTCATATTGTCACTCTTGAAGACGTCAGCGTGGTCCATCACACCCTTCATGACGATGGCGAAAGGCAGTTGCTTGAGGTATGCGAGCGCGAGGATAGCGGATGTCTCCATTTCCAGACCGATGACCTTGCGCATGGCCGATTCGGTCACGAGTCGCTCGAAGATCGTCGGATCCTCCACCACGGGGGCACCTGATGCGACCGGGCCGACCACAACCTTGAAGGGGCCGGCATCGCGCAGCCCGTCGGGTTGAAGGGTCATCAGGCGCCGGATGTGCTTCTGCCCCGCCTCGGTAAGCGTCAGCTCCCCATCGGCGAGCCACTTTAGCTTCCAGAGTTGCTTCACGACCGACTCGTAATTGGGGCACTTTGTCTTCCGGTCATGATGCAAGATGGGGTTCTCGCCCCGGGCGAGCCGTTCGAGGAGCCAGTTACCCTGGTCCTCGTAGCTAGTCGGCCGTGCGAGCCAGGGCGCTCCAGGATCAGGTATGAAGCGCTCTGCCCGGTGCTTCCACTCGGGCGGATGAATTCGATAGAGGTCCATGTCTCCAAGGAAGCGCTCGATGCGATTTCCATGATCATCGATCACGACCTTGCGTTTCCCCTCATCGTAAGGCCACGTCCTATCGGCAATGATCACGTCGCCGAGTGCGACGTCGTCACGGCGACCGGCGCAGACTCCGCACATGGCGAGGCAACGAATTGTGGGGTGTCGTTCGAGCAGCGGGGCTGCTGCCATCACTGCTTGCTCCCTGCCCATGCCGAAGGCCCGCGTCACTGCGATCTGAAGGACGCCACTCTCCACCCCGAAGCTGCGCACGAAGAGCTCGAGACCCGTCGAAGTCTCGCGCTCCTCCCACGCGCTGCCCGCGACAGCACCGGTGTCGACGTCCCGCACCGCATCGCATTCTTCCCTTACAGCTGTTACGATTAGTGCGTCAATGTGCTCGCCGTTCGCAGTTCCACCACGCATGGAGATCATTCTGCGACGCTTGGCCACGCTCGGTCAACGAGGCGTTTGCCGAATGTGATATTCCGTGCCGCCCGACCCGGGTTGCGCGTGCAAGCTTCGCTCGCCCGGTCGGCCCCGCCGCCCGGTCGCGGCTTCTCCTCCGCTCAGTCCCACCCGATCGCAACCGTCGTCACCTTCAGCCCCGAGAGCACCTCGTCCCCTGACAGCGCGGCGAGCACCCCGTCGTCGTCCGATGGCACGAACAGCGCCAGTGTCGCCGTCGTGAGCCCCTGCTGCTGCGCGTAGCGCGCCGCCTGTGTCCCGTGTCCCCTGCGGCCCTCATCGTGTCCCCTGCGGCCCTTATCGTGTCCCTGCGATTCGTTTCCGTGTCCCTGGCGGCGAGCGCGCAGCGACTCCAGGTCGGGTGGCCACGCAGGCGGCCGGTTTCGCCGCCCGCCGCGGAACGACAACGGTAGCCCAGGGCGGGTCGCCCGGGATCACGTCACGCGCTTCGGCGCCGCGCGCCGCGCGCGGATGCGGCTCAGGGAGACGGGCGTGATGCCCAGGTACGACGCGATCTGGTACTGTGGGACGCGTTCGACGAGCGCGGAATTGCGGGCGAGCAGCGCTTCGTAGCGCTGCTCGGCGCTGAGCGTGAGCAGCTCCGCGGCGCGCTGCTCGCGCTCGACGAAGAGGGCCTCGGCGACGCGCCGCCCCAGCGTGTTCCAGCTCGGATGCCGGTCGTACATGCGTTCGAAGGCCTCGAAGTCGGCGACGAGCACGCTCGAGTCCTCGAGCGCCTGCACGCTGAGCTGCGACGCGCAGCGGCCGAGCAAGGCGGCATACGCGCCCACGAGCTCGCCGGCCGCGGCGAAGCCGCGCGTCACGTCGCGCCCCCGCGAGGTGACGTAAAACTTTCGAATCAGGCCGCTCCGCACCAGGCCGAACTCGCGCGGCCGCTCCCCGGCGCGGGTCATGAACTCGCCGCGCTCGAAGCGCACCAGCCGAGTCAGGCCGAGAAAATGGCGGATCTCCTCTTCGGGGATGCGTGCGTAGCCAGCCAGAAACTCGCGGACCGCAGCGAAGGAGCCCTGCACGGGCGACGTAGCTATCAGCGCAGGGCCAGCCCGACAAGCGCGCACGATCTTATCCGAAGTGAATGCGCGCCCCAGGCGATGGGCCTTACGGTGCGCGCATGTCGAGCCACCGCCACCCGCTGCTCTCGGATGGATTTCGGATCATCGCGTACCGCGGTGGCGCCGCCGAGCGGCCCGAGAACACGCTCGAGGCGTTCCAGCATGCCGCGTCGCTCCCGGGCGACGTCGTGATCGAGCTCGATGTCCGGCGGACGGCGGACGGCGTGCTCGTCGCGCACCACGACGAAGATACCTGGCGCACGACGGGCGCGCGCGGGCGCGTCGCCGAGCTGCCGTATCCCGCGCTCGCCCGGCTCGACGCGGGTTTCGCGTTCGAAGCGCGGGGGCAGCATCCGCACCGCGAGCGCGGCGTACGCATCCCCACGGTCGACGACGTGCTGGCCAGCTTCCCGCGGCACCGGTTCGTGCTCGACATCCACGCGACGCAGCCGCGGATTGCGGCGGACGTGGCGGCGCTCGTGGCGCGCCACGACGCGGCGTCGCGCGTGGTGATCGCGAGCGAGACGCCGCGCGTGGTGGACGCGATCCGGAGCGCGCAGCCAGGCTGGTTGTTCGCCGGCACGTCGCGCGAGGTGCTGCTGCGCGTCTTGCTGGAGCGCGTGCGACTCGACGCGCTGGCGCCGTGCACCGGCGGCGTCTTGATGATCCCGGAGTTCCATGGCGCACGGCCGGTGCTGAGCCGGCGCGGGCTGCGGCGGGCGCACGCGCGCGGAGAGCGGGTGTGGGTCTGGGTGGTGGAGCACGTCGAGGACCTGGCGCGCCTGCGCGACCTCGGGGTGGACGGCGTCTTCACGCCGTGCCCCGCGGCGTTCGTCGCGGCGCAGGCTGCGGACGCGGATCGGCCGCGCTGAGCGCGCGCCGCAGTGCGTCCAGTCGCGTATCTACCCGGTGCTACGCACCAGGCCACCCCACCCCACCCCAACCTGGGTCGGGTCGGGTCACCCCCGCCGAGGGCTTCGACGCGGGCGTGCGGCTCGCGGAGGCCGTGCCGCAGGACATGATCGCGATCCCGTGCGGCGCGGATCTGAGCATGGCCGTGGTCGGCGCGCCGTCGTACTTCGCGCATCGCCCGGAGCCGCAGACGCCGGGGGGACCTCCGCGATCACGGGTGCATCCCAGAGCTCGCTCCCCGCGAGACCCGCCTCGCGCCGGCGCCTGCGCTCGTGCCGACCCCCGTGCCTGCGGCGAAGTCCGCACCCGGGCCGACCTCAGCGCCCGCGCCTGCTCCAGCGCCTCTCGCCGGGCCCGCCCCCGCCATGGCGTCCTCCAACGCCATCGTTGCTCGCGCGCCTCGAGGTCGCCCGCGGTGTCACCTACGATCCCGCCCACCGCCGCCCCGTCTTCACTTCGCGACCTCTCCCGTCTTCAGATCCAGCTTCAGATCCCGCACCACCTCCGGCTCGGCGCACACGATCTGCGGCGTCGAGCCCTGCACGTCGGTCTTGATCCGTTCCTGCAGCTTCTTCGCGAGATCCCAGCTCGGCACGAACGCGGCGAAGAAGCGCTGCCCCCTGTCGCGCGTCACGACGAAGCGCGCCGGCGAGAACTCCGTGCGTCCTTTGAGCGCCTTGCGCGTCAGCGGGAAGTCGTAGTCGTCCGGCGCCGTCTTGCTGAACGTGTAGAGCACAACGAGGTTCTGCGGGCACGTCGGCCCGCCGGGCCTGGGGAAGGGCCGGTTCGCCTTGGGTTTCGGCGGCGGCCCCTTCTGGAGCTGGAGGGGCCCCGGCGCCGCGCCCGCGGCCTCGCTGGCGCCGCCGTGCTTCAGGATCGCCCCGCCGGCCGCCACCCACACCGCCCCGTCGCTCCCCACGACAACGTCCTGGGCCTTCACCCCGTCGGGCAGCGGCGCCTGCTCCCAGGCCTCGCCCTTGCGCGCGAACAGCGCCCCGTCCGCGATCACCCACAGCGTCCCGTCCGGCGCCGCCGACGCCGTGAGCACGTGCGCGCCCTTCGCCGGCGGGTCGATCGGCCTCGGCTCCCCGTCCTTGTAGCGGAGCACGACCCCGTCCACGATCCACGCCTCGTCCGCGCCGGGGCCCGGCAGGATCAGCGTGCGCGCATCGTCGGGGAGCTGCCCCTCGAACCGCGCCGGGACCGGCAGGAGGGTCGCGCGCTTTTCGCCCGGCTTCCATACCTCCAGGGCGCCCTCGCCGCTGCAGTCCTCCCCGTAGCTCAGCGCGGTCCCATCGCGCGTCGCCCCGAAGGCCCGCGGGCGGACCTCGGTCTCCGGGTAAGGCAGCGGCGCTTCCCACCCGCGGCATGGCCTCTTCTTGGGCGCCGGCGTGATCGTCAGCCCCACCCTGGGCCCGCGCAGCGTGATGAACTTCGGGACCCCCATCATCGTCGGCCCCGCCAGCCCCACGAGCGAGCTGCCCATCCTCGCCACCCCGGTGAACGACAGCCCCTGGTCGCTCACCCGCTGCACCCAGCCCTGCGCCCCCAGCACGTAGTGCTCGGCGATGCCGGTGCGGCCCGTGGTGCCCGTCGCGATCAGGTCGAGCTGGTCAGGATAGCGCCCGTGGACGCCGATCACGGCCACCCACCACCCCGGCACGTGCAGCCGCTTCGGGAACTCGATCTTCCCATCCTTCAGCACGCCGACGGCGGAGGCGACCTGCTCCCCCTCGGGCGTCATCAGATGGGTGGTCGACACGAGCAGCGCGCCCTCCACCGCGTGCAGCCGCAGATCGATCTCCGCCGGGACCTGCGCCACCGGCGTGAACGCCGACCTCGGCGGCGGCGCCGGCGTCGTCGCCTCGTCCGCCTTTACCCCGCCCGCCGCGCCCACGGTGCTCGACGCGCCTGCCGCGCCTGCCGTACCCGACGCGCCTGGCCCCTCTGCTGCGGCCTCCGCGCGCGGCCCGTCCGCTGCCCGCGGCGCCGGCGCCGGTCCGCACCCTGCCATCGCCATCACGAGCCCGCCCAGCCCCCACCACGCCCTTCGCCCGATCATCGCTCCTCCTTCGTCCGCTCACGGCGCGAGCCTCCCCGACGCCACCCGGATCTCGCCCTCGATCTCCGCCTCGCGCAGGTCCACCCCGCTCGGGTGTGCCACCCGCTGGTAGGCCACCTGCCACGCGATCGTCCGTCCCTCGCCGGCGGCCCCGACGTCGAGCTCCACCGTCACGGGCTCCGCGTGCACCCGATCGTCGGCCACGAGCTTCCGCCCGATCGTCCCGGGCCGCAGGACGAAGTGCCGCGTCAGGTAGCGCTCGTCCTGCCCCAGCACCAGCTCGTCGGGCCCGAGCGCCTCGGCCGACACCTCGAGCCTCCGGAACAGATCCCCCGTCGGGAACGCGTGCCCGGCGTTCGCGGGCGCGAGCGTCACCGCCACGCGCGTCGCCGAGCGCCGCCGCGCCGTCACCGCCACGGCGCTCCGCACGAGCGCCTCGTCCCGCGATCCTGCGAACCCGTGGCCGCGCCGCCCCCCCGGCCCGCGCGGCATGTGGCACGCCGCGCAGGGCTGGTCCGCGGCCGGCGACGCGCGGTGCTCGGTGAGGGTCGACTGCATCAGCTCCGCGGCCGACCGCCCCCGCGCCGTGGGGAACGCGAACTCGTGGCAGGCCGCGCACGCGTCCGCGCCCCCGAACCGCGCGTCCCGGATCACCGCGTGCGGCGCCGCCGGCGGCGCCCCGCTCCCCGCCCACGGCGCTGCGAGCACCGGCGCCACCGCCTGCCCCGCGAGCTCGCCCTCGCCGTCGCTCGTCACGTGGCAGGTCACGCACCCCACCCCGAGCGCCCCGAGCGCCTCCGGCTCTGGCTCCTCCGGCCTCGCCTCGGGGGCGTGGCAAGCCCGGCAGAACGGCATCGGCTCGATCGCGAACGCCCGCCGGTAGGCCGGCTCGGTGTTCGCCCGGTGGTGGAGCGACGCGCGCCACTCCCGCGCCACCTCCTCGTGGCACCCCTCGCAGGCCCGGTTCGCGCTCACCGCCGCCCCGAGCCGCGCCCGCGCCGGCCTCGGCATGGGCACCCGCGCCGCCCCCGCGGCCCCAGGCAGCGCGCTGAAAGCCGGCGCCTCGACCTCGCCTCTCGGCCGCGCGGGCGCGTCCGGCGCGGCAGCGCACGCGCCCGCGAGGGCGCCCGCGATCAGCAAGCCAAGGCCAGGTCCACAGCGCGGCACAGCGATCGTTGCGGCTACAACACCCCCGCCGCTGCGTCACCTCCGAGGCACCCGCGCGGCGCCGGCCGCTCCGCCACGGTGTCCGTCGGTGCAGGCGGCGCGGCGCCGTAAGATCCCGCGGGCTACCGTGTTTCCATGTCCATGAAAGAGCTTGCTCTGGTCCTGTGCCCCCTGCTGCTCCTCGCCACGGGCTGCGCCGCTGGGGAGCCCGAGCCGGCGGGGCCCCCTCGCCCGGGCGCGGACAACCCCTGCGCGCCGGGGGGAACGCCGCGGCCTCCCCGCCAGCACGTCGTGGCCACCACGGTCACGCCGGACGGCCAGATCGTCGACTGGATCCCGGTCGAGTCCCAGACGCCCGACGGCAAGATCGCCACGCCTCCCGCGGGGCCGACGGGCCCGGAGGGGGCCAATCCCCCGCCGCCGGCGAGCCCGGACGGCGCCGCGCCGGCGCGGTCTTCGGCGGCGACCGCCGTTCAGCTCGGGCCGAGAGGTCCGGCCGGCACGGTGCCGGTGCTGCGCCCCCGGCGGCCGCAGTGCGACTGCTTGCCCGGGTATGTCCAGCAAGCCGACGGCTCGTGCGCGGCGCTTGCGTCGCGCTGCTCGGGCGAGGGAGGGATGGCGTCGGGCAAGTCGTTCACGACCTGCTGCCCGGATCTGACGCCCATCGCGCGCATGGAGCGCGTCGACGGTGCGTGCGTGACCACGGCGCCCGACGCGCACCTCTGCGCGAGGTGCGGCGACGGCGCCTGCGGCGCGGGTGAGAACGACTGCAATTGCCCGGGCGACTGCGGTGGAGCCCGGCCCTGAGTGACCTGACCCAGGTTGAGCGCGCAGGTTGAGCGCGCCGACCCAGGTTGAGCGACCCAGGTTGAGCGTGCCGACCCAGGTTGAGCGTGCCCACCCAGGTTGGGATGGCGGGGGTAGCTACAACCTTCTACCCAGCTTCGACGGCAGAGGCCGCGGCCCTGGCAAGCGTCTCGGAGAGCGAGGCGACCACGGCGGCCCGAGACGACGGGTCGGCCGGCGCGCGCCGCCGTAGTCGCCTCGCTCGCCAGCGCCCTCAGCCGCGCCGTCGCCCTCGAGGATCACGTCGCGGCTCGTATCGTCCACGAGGCGATCGGCCGGCTGCTCGTCGTGCCCGCGGCGTCCGGCGACGGGGGCGAGCCCGCACCGATGGCAGCCCTCCCCCACGAGCGGGTCTTCCGTTCGCGCAACCAGGCGCTGCGGTCGCTGCGGGACATCATGACCCGCGACGACGCGGCCCTCCGCTCCCTCGCGCCGGGACAGGTGCACTCGGGCTCCTACACGCCCAGGGAGACGCTCGAAGGGCTGGAGTCCAAGTCAGGGCAGCCAGCCCAGCGCGCGTGCGTGAATCGTGCCACCTACTCGATCGGCCGCCTTCCGAACGGTCTGCTCCACCTGCTAAATTTCGCCCCCCGCCAATCATGAGCTCATCCAGCCAGCGAACCCTCGTTATTCTCGACGAGCGCGGCGCCGCCGCGCGCCTTCCGTCGCAGATCGCGTCGCTCGTGCAGGGGCACCGGATCATCCACCTCTCCGACACGCGCCACGCCCCCTACGCCACGCTGTCGCGGGTGTCGGCGGCCCGCCTCGTGCTCCTGTGCCTCGACCTGGTACGGGGATACGGCATCTCCGCGGTGCTCCTGGCCAGCGCGGCGGCGTCGCGCGCGGCGCTCCCGGTCGTGCGGATCGGGTGCGCGCGGGCGGGGATCGCGCTCCATGAGGGCGCCGTATCCGTTCGGCGACCACCATGCTGTCCTGGAGCACCGGCGCTGCGTAAAACCCCGAGCCGGAGGTGTCGATGAACGAGAGCACACGCACCTGGCGCGACCGAGTGGCGCGCTGGCATAAGAGCGGGCACTCAGCCCGCGTGTTCGCGGAGAAGGAGGGGGTCAACCCAGGTACGCTCTACTCCTGGAGCCGCCGACTGGGGATGAAGCGGAGCGAGTACCGGCACCGCTCGGACGCGGCGAAGCTGCCTTCATTCCTCCCGGTGGTGGTAGCCTCCCCGGAGGCGACGGCGCCCTCCTCGAGCGCACCGCTGGAGATCGTCTTGCCGGACGGAGCGGTCGTCCGCGTCCCGCCGTCGTTCGATGAGGTGATGCTAGCGCGCGTTGTTCGTGCGCTCGGGGGGGCGCGATGATCCCTGGCCGCGTCTCGATCTACGTTGCCACCGAGCCGCTCGACTTGCGCCGCTCGTTCGATGGTCTCGCTGCCGTTGTGCGCGAGGTGCTACGACAAGACCCGCTCTCCGGAGCGCTGTTTCTCTTCTTCAACCGGGCAGCCGACCGCTGCAAGGCCCTTTGGTGGGACCGCAGCGGGTACTGTCTACTTTACAAAAGGCTTGAGCGCGGGGCATTCCGAGCCCCGCGTGCCGTCACTCCGGGAGCCACAAGCGTCCTCATCGACGCCGCCGAGCTCGCGAAGATCCTTGAAGGCATCGCGCTTTCGCCTTCGAAGTTGCGGCGAGAGGTCCGGCTCGCCGAGACTGCCTCGCCTCCAGCCCCCTGATCCTACCTGATAGCTCTGCCTTCTCGCGGGTAGCACCCATGGATGCATTCCCGTGAGAGGCAGTAATTTTTCTCAACAAACCCCTTCAAAAAGCAGGAGCTCACGAGTACTTACCGCGCCGTGAGCAAGCCGATCGAGGAGCAGATTCGTGAGCTCAAGGACAAGCTCGCGCGCGCTGCCCACGAGCGGGACGAGTACCGCAAGCTCTACGAGCTCGCCAGCATCGAGCTGGAGCGGCTTCGCCGGCACATCTTCGGCCAGAAGGCCGAGCACGTCGACCCCGGGCAGATGCAGCTCGCCTTCGACGCGATCGTGCAGCTGCTCGCGGGCGCCGGTGCGCAGCCGGACGCGGGCGCGACCAGCTCGCCGGACGGCCGCGATGGCGCGGCGCCGAACGGCTCCTCCGGAGGCGGGGACAAGGGGCGCCAGGTCCGCCCGCACGGACGGCAACGCCTGCCCGAGCATCTGCCTGTCGAGCGGATCGAGCTGTTGCCGCCGGAGGCGCACGATGAGCGCGCGACCGCGCTTGTCCGCGTCGGCGAGGAGATATCGGAGACGCTGGAGTGGCGGCCCGCGAGCTTCGTGCGGCTGCAGATCGTGAGGCCGAAGTTCGCGGTCAAAGGGGAGCCCGAGCAGGGCATCACGATCGCCGACGTCCCCGACAGCCCGATCCCGCGCTGTCTCGCCGGTCCGGGTTTGCTCGCGCACGTGCTGGTGAGCAAGTACGCGGATCACTTGCCGCTCCACCGGCTGGAGAAGATCTTCGAGCGCTGGGGCCTTCACCTCTCGCGCTCGACGCTGTGCGGCTGGGTCGAATCGTGCGCCAATAAGCTCGCGATCCTCGTCGGGGCGATGACCAACGATGCCCTGAACGCGCACTGCATCGCCATCGATGCCACCGGCGTGCTCGTGCAAGCAAAGGACAAGTGCCGGCGGGGCCACTTCTGGGTCCTGGTGGCGGACCGAGAGCACGTCCTGTTCCGATTCACGCCCCATCACAACCAGGATGGCCCGAAGGCGTTCCTTCGCGGCTACAAGGGCTATGTCCAGGCCGACGCCTCGAATGTCTACGAGCAGCTCTACCGCACCGAGCAGGTGACCGAGGTCGGTTGCTGGGCCCATTGCCGGCGGAAGTTCTTCGAAGCGATGACCTCCGACCGGGACCGCGCGACGGTAGCCATCGGCTTCATTCGCAAGCTCTACGCGATCGACAAGGAGACCAAGGAGCTGCCTCCGAGCCGTCGAACCGAGCAGCGCCGGATCGATGCCGAGCCCGTGCTCGTGGCCTTCCGCGTCTGGCTTGAGACAGAGGATCTGCTCGTCCTGCCGCGGAGCCCCATCGCCGGGGCCATCGGCTACGCGCTCAACCAATGGACCGCACTCACTCGCTTCCTCGAGGATGGGCGGCTTCGCTTGGATAACAATCGGAGCGAGCTTGAGCTCCGTCGTGAAGCCGTGGGCAGGAAGAACTGGCTCTTCGTGGGCAGCAAGGACGGCGCCGAGTGGAACGCCACCATCGTGTCGCTCATCGCCTCCTGTGCGCTGCACGGCATCGAGCCGTGGGCCTACTTGCGCGACGTGTTGATCCTGTTGCCAACCTGGCCCCCCGAGCGGGTCATCGAGCTCGCTCCCAAGTCCTGGAAGCAGACCCTCGAGAACGCCGACGCTCGGCAGCGGCTCGCGGCCAGTCCGTGGCCCCGGGCGCCAGCCGCGACGCCCAGCTGATCGCTGCTCTGCGTCGCCGTCCACTGCCGCGGGCATGGACGCCGCCTTGCCGCCCGCCGGGCGCGTCGCTCGCCGGCTTTGGGGTGCTGGTGCCGCCTCTTCGATGCTCGCGCGGTCGACGCATGGCTTCCGGCGCCTCGTCGACGACTCGGGCCCGGCAGCGGCATCGGCGGCACGCGGCTTCGCCGCCGCGCGCCTGCGGGCGACGTGCACGCGGGCGGCGACCTCGGCGTCGACCGCCGTTTCCTCCGCTCGCTGCTGGGCCCAGCCACCCTTCGTCGCAGACCGCTCTTGCTCTCGCATCGCGTCGCGAATCTACGGCGACGGCGCGCACCACGCGAGGATGGGGTCTACAGGACGCATACAGGGCGCCTCGCTGGCCGCGAGGGAGGTGGTCCGTCGGCACCGCTTCGGCGATGTCGCCGTGCTTGGAGGCGAGATCGTGGACGAGCGCGCCGTCGCCGAAGCGCTCGCCGAGGCGGGGCTCTCGGCCCGCACGCGGGCGGTGCCGCTCGATCTGGCCTCGCTGGGCGAGGGGGGCAAGGACGCGCTGGGCCGGCTCGTGGAAGCGCAGCGCGCGCAGGTGGGGACGTACGTGCTCGGCTCGTCGGAGGCCGCGCGCGTCGCGGATCTGATCCGCCGGTCCGATCCGGACGCCGTGATCGTCGAGGCGGACGCGGCGCTCGCGGCAGAGGTCGCCGTGGCGCTGGAGGCCGAGCCGGCGGCGGGAAAGACGGCGTCCACCGTGATTCGCTGCGCGACCGAGGCGTCCGAGCACTGGCAGGAGCGCATCGCGGAGCTCGCCGGCGTCCCGCCCGACGCCGTGGCCGGCCGGTGGGTGATGCCGGCCGGGCCGAACGAGGGGCCCTTCGCCGTCGCGATGGACGAGGACGGAGATCCGCTGGACTGAGCCGGCCGCGCGACACTGACACTGCCTGGGCTCAGCTACCTGGGGAGTCGCGACCCGGCCCGGGTCGCGCGCCTCATCTCAGCAGCTTGTACGTGAGTGTGCCGGAGAACCGCGCTTCGCTCTTACCCTCGCCTCCGGGTCGCCCCGCCAGGCGCTGGCCCGGGGCGACGCTGCCGCCCTCGCCGAGGTGGACGCTGAAGCATCCGAAGGCGGCCGGTTGGGCCCGCGCTGGGCCACAACGGAATGAGGACCCAGACGTCCCTGTCCCATGAAACTGTTGAGATCGTTGCACCTTCCGTCGTCCACTCCTCTGCACCAGCGACGTCGCCCAAGGACGAATTTGCGGTGGTGAACCGTCGCGATCTGTTGGATCCCCCGGGATTTGGGAGGGGGGTGACGACGGATCGCACCCGTTCGGAAGGCATGGACCCAACGTGGGCCCAGCTCGCGAGCCTCGGGATCGGAGAGCTCGCGCCGACCGACCCGTCGCCGCGCGCTGCCGTGGTCGCCTCGCTCGCCAGCGCCCTCAGCCGCGCCGTCGTCCTCGGGGATCACGTTGCGGCTGGTGTCGTCCACGAGGCGATCGGCCGGCTGCTCGCCGTGCCCGCGGCGTCCGGCGACGGGGGCGAGCCCGCACCGATGCCAGTCCTCTCCCACGAGCGGGGTCGGTTCACTCGAAGGTAACGCCGAGCACGCATCAGGCACGGGACAAGGCTCGCCTGCTCGACCCCAATCTCGGCCGTCCGCCTGCTCGAACTAATTGACGCGCCCCACGCACGACGCCGGCCACACGCGGAGCTCCGGCGCATCGCGCTGGCTACCAGGTTCAGCTGCGCCGGCCGAGCAAACGCGAGGGCCGCGTCTGCTGCGAACCGGAGTTAGACCGCCTGCGTGTTGCGGATGATCCGGAGACGATCGCATCGACCCAAGTCTCGATCGAGATAGTAAACACCATCAAACGAGCTGCGGAAGGGATGCTCGAGAACGGCCCTGGTCAGCTGGCCGTGGGTTGACCATCGACCATGTCCTGGCAGACCGACGGAAGGTCTTCGAGAACCATGGACTAGAAGCCAAATACTCCGGACGCGAGCGCGATACGCAGGCAGTAGGAGCTCCTTGGCGTCAAGAATTGCCTGGACCGCGGACTCTTCGACCTCAAGGTAGTCGGCCACGACAGCTTGCCAGATGGATTCCGTTTGGTAATCTGGCGTCGGCGCGACCATGACGTGGCTGAGCACATCGCGCAGGGATCCGGGAAGGTTATCCGCTGGCGTCTCGGCTGCCCCCCGCGCCACAAGATCCACCAGGTCACCAACAAGTCCCTGCGGAATGCGGCCGGAGTCGCCGCGGTCCGGAAAGACGTACACATCAACGCGAGGCAGACCTCGGGCGCTGATGCAGTCCTTCGCCTGCGACAGCAGCTGGTCAAGTCGCGCCTCTCGAGCGCGACGTGCCGAGCCACTCGAGCGGGAGGAACTCTCGTGAAGATCGCGATGATACGAGACAAGTTCAACTCCCAGGGACATGTCCGGGCGTACAAAATCTGGTGCATCGAGGAAGCGGAAGTCACTTTGCACAAGATCCGTAGCGTCGCAAAATTCAGCGAAGACAGCGTGCTCTTCAGGCGTTCCGGTCGCGCGTGACGTGCTAGTCATACCCGCTCCACCCATGCATCAGGCCGGCACATACAGAGCGGTCTAACGTGCAGTGCAACCGTTGGCGTCCTGAGCAAGCACGGCGACCGGAGAGCGCCGTGCGCTGCGATGGCGTCCATCGAATGCAACTGCACGTTAGCAGGCTCGTTCTTCACGCTTCACGTCTTCGATTCCGGAGGGTCTGTCTTCTTCAGTATCTTGCTTCCAATCAACGACAATGCGGCTTCTTCAACCCACCCCGATCCGCTCGCCATCCCAGGATGCCATCGATCGACATCCCTGAACTGGAGAAACATTCGACTTCTCACAGCAGAAATTGCTGAGTCGGTGAAGTCGCTCAGCCTGCTGAGGTCAGCGTCCCCCTCTGCAAGAACATTCGCTGTGGCTTCCTTCAGGCGGTCGACGTCTATCCAGTCCGTCCCGTGGGCTTCGGGATAAAGTATGTGCTGTATCTGGGTTATGGTGCGCACGACCCTCAGAAGCGTGATGCAATGTTCGGATACATCGACTCGTGGAATCTTGGCGAAGAGGAGGGCACCGAGCCATTCAAGCTCTTCCGAGTTCGGGCCAGAATAAGTTATCTCACGAGAGAAGATCTGGCGCATAAGTGGTTCAAACTGAGGGGAAGCCGCGTTTGGCGTAATGGCGACGGCTTGAACCAGCTCCGGCTCAGGAGCGTCGTCGAACGAGAAGTCCGACCACGCAGCGGTGTCGGTCCTTGGCTCGGGATCCTTGGATGTCGCATTAAGCGGCGTCGACGTTGCGGGGGTCGACTGCACGACAATAAGGGACGCCTCGCCCTCACGTCGTGCCCGAAGCTTCCCCTTTATCTGCTTCTGTGCGACCACGTCAGGCGAGCTGTAGCGGGTGATCTTGCTGTGGCAGTTTGCACAAACGGTGAGCATGTGCTCGGGATCGTGGTGCTGGAGCTTCGCCCACTCAAGGATGTGGTGAAACTCCAATGGGGCACTATCAAGACATACAGCACACTTGTAGCCTGATTCCAGCAAAAGTGCGCGCCTGACCCCGATGGGCGGGTGACGGCCGGGCTCTTCTTGTTCAAAGGTCGCAATGAAAGCCTCAAGGTGCTCTTGGGCGATATCGAATCCGTGAGGGAGCTCGACCGCGGGGAGACGAACGCGCGTTCGCGTTCGAGGAGTCTCGACACCTTCCTCGATCGCGAGAATCGCCTGTTCCTTAGAAACGCCCAGGATAGACGCAACTTCGTTCACGTTCATAAGGACTTCCTTGACCTGTCATGAGGTTCGCTTCGACCGGTCTGCGACTGCGTCATCGTCCTGCTAACGCGCGCTTCACCCGTGAGCGACGGAGGGGCGCCGCAGGTGCCCCTCCGTCGCTCGTCGGGGTGCAAGCGCATGTTAACCGCCACTCCTCGCAAGATGGTTTGAGGATGAACCCTCTCCTTGGCCCCGGATGATCTGAGCGAATATCTTGAGGGGGAATTCCTTGTTCCGCCCTCCTTTGGTGGTAGCCGGTGCCGCTTCGGCACGAATGTACGCGCTCGTCGGACCTTGGCCCACGGTGTCGTCACGAGCCACGCCCTTTCTTGGAGACCTGCCGAGGACTCGAACCTCGTCCTCCCCCTTCAGCAACCGGCTGGGTTTCAGCCGGCTCCTGGAGGGGGAGCTCTACCAGTTGAGCTAGCAGGTCAGGGACGGAGACGAGCGTAGCATGGCTTGTGGGTGCTGCGAAAGGTCCGAAGCGCTGGCGCAAGTATCCGGTAACGATGGCGTGAATCCTGGGGCTTTCCTGCCACGAATGGACCTTTCGAAGGAAGCTCTTGTCTGCCTTCACCAATACACATATTTCTTCTGCCGTCGGTTGCGCATGCGCACAGAGGTTGCGAGCAAAATTCTTGAGGGCGCGCGTGAAGAGGATGAAGTCGTCGAACCCGATGTTCTCTACTTCGTTCGGAGCATTTAGGCGTTGATAGAGAGAACCGATGAGAGCAGCACGAAGACTGTCACGGCGCGATGAAATCTTCCTGGGCTCCTCTGTATCCGGCTCGTGAAGAAACCGGTTTCGCACTAACCGGTAGTACTCCAGCACTCCGACCTCGATGGAACCAGCTTTGCGCTCCGCGACACCGAGAATGTCAAGTAGGTAATGAACCGGGCTCTCCTTGCTCTTGCGGCTCCTGAATTGACGCGGAAACTCGCGTCGAAAGCTGTCCATGAATAGCTCTGTGTACTGCCACACTGAGACAATTTGCAAGTGTGCCCACTGTTTGCGCAGGGACGCGGGATCAAAGGTGTTAACCTTGACGCCATAGGTGTCGGCGAGGCTTTGGACACGCTCACTACCGCCAGCGCTGGATTCTGCCGCGAGATGACGGAAACCAACTTCAAGCCACTCGATGCCCGCATCCGCTTGTCCAAGTAGCAGGTTGAGTAGCTGGTACGAAGGCGGGCGATACTCGGGGCGGAAGACTTTCTGGGGGGGCGAGTCGTCTGTCATTAGAACCACCTGAGAAGGCTCTTTCTTGTGCGACCAAGGCTGAATTCTGCTGCGCGCCCCTGCGCAGTGCAGGGGTGTGTCAGTAGCAATTCAAAGTTCGAAAGCCATCGCAATCGGGGCGCGCAATCCAGCCGCGGGGCACGCATTGTTCCGAGGCGTGGCACGTGGCCGCTCGGGTGATGAGTGATGGCCATGCTGCTCATGACTCGTTCGACAACTTCGAGGCAAGAGCCGACAGAAATCCCTCCACTGCCTCACGAACGTGTTCGCAAAGATCGTCTACGAGGTGACCAATGGCTTGCTCCTGTTCCGCTGACCCAACCCTTACAGTGCGTAAGTCCATCCATATTTTCGTAATTGGCCCGCGCGCGGGATGTTCCGACACCGCATGAGCGGCGGCGATGCACAGGTTACCATCAGCCATGAGAAAGAGAGCTGCTCCAGACCAAAGCGTCACGGGTACGTCGCCGGGGCTCCGAACGGTGGCTTCAATGCCGGTGTTCCACTCGTCCTCTTTGCCTGCCAAATTCTGACGGGCCATGTTGCGTATGAGCCCGCCGGCGTCGAACTCGACAGGAAATGGAACCACTTCCGAGAGTTGCTTAACGAGCGGACGAAGCCGCCATTCCAAAGTATGAAATGCTTCCTTGGCACGTTCCAAACGAGCCTTCTGAAGTTCGTCGGCTCTTCTGGCCGGCTCGTGCAAGGCGGCGAGTCGTGATGCGAGACTTGAGAGATCCGACGGGAGTCTGACAGACACAGGGGCGGCCAGCCAGGCGCGAAGCTCGGCGGCCATCTGGGCCATGCTCGGGCGGTCAGAAGCGTTCGGGCTCGTTGCGTGCTCAATAAGCCGATCAAGAAGGTACGCACGTGGGTGTGATATGTACGCGTCTAATACTAGGCCGCGATCTTCGACACGCTGGAGGCCGGGCGGTGGGTAGTTTTGCCCTGCAGCGAGTACCCAAAGGGTTTTGGCTAGAGCGTATACGTCCACGCTGGCGCCACTGACGCCGGGTTTGCCCAGTAGCATCTCGGGTGCGATGTAGTTTTCCGCACCCAGTTTCTCGCCGTGGACTGTCTCGGCCGTCTTTTCCGGGAAGTCAACGAGACCGAAGTCGCCGATGACCCACGCACCGGAATGGTTGTAGAGGTTGGCTGGCTTTATGTCGCGGTGAAAGTACGAGTCTGCATGCAACGATGCTAGTGTTTCGGCAAATGTCGCAATGGCATCCACAACGTCGGCGAGAGAAGCGTCGTTTTTTCTGATGTACTTTGTAACCTCTATCGCCAGCACTGTTGCGAGCCGCGGCGGGGAGTCGTGCGAAGGTTGCTCCGGCGCACAGGCATCTATGAGCGTCAAGACCCCCGGTCGGGAACGCAGTTGTTGAAGGGCTGTGATCTCGTCGCAAAATCGCTTGTATCGCTGGCTTCCCGGTTTCCAAAACTGTTGGTTGAGCATCTTGAGCGCTGCTCGCGAACCGTGGTCGTGTATGGACTCCCAGACCTCAGCGTTTCCGCCCCTGCCGAGGTAACGCTCGAGTCTCCAGGGACCAACACGGTCACCCTTGCGTCGTTCTTCAGCCATGAGACTGGTCTTTCATGGTGCCGCCTTGCAGGTCGTGGCCTTCGTCCCCTTGTTCACAGAACTATCAGTCCATTGGTCAACCGAAGCCGCCGGACCAGGTCTGACTAGATCGTCGTCTTCTGTAACCCCCCCACGGAAAGTCTCACGGACCGGCTCGGTGCCGCAAGGCCCAAATGCCGTCCAGCGCCATAGGGTAGATGCGTCCAACGCCGGCGGCAGTCGCCGTTTTCCGGGGGGCCGGGGGCGCGGCCGACGCGCCGCCGGAGGCGTCCCGCATAGGTGACACGGCGCGGGCCGCCTCATAGGGAGGTTGCCGGACACATACCGGTCCGTTCACAACCTCGTACCCAAGGGGCCGACGAGGGGGCTGCGGCCGGGCAGGCCGCCGTGGTTCAGGACGTGCTTCATCGTCGAGAATTGACCCACCTCTGGTCGCGAAAACTGGTCCACCCCCCGGCTGACGGTGGTCGCGTCGAGCGCGCCGCCGGCGCGTTCGGGATCGAATCGGTGGTAGGCGCACGGGCCGCGACGGGGGGGCGATGTGCGACGCTCGGGGGATGCGCCGCGCGCGGCCGTGCCGGGCTGCCTGATCCTCGCGTTGGTGATCGGCAGCACGTGTGCTCGGGGCCGTCGTGTCGCGTGGTGGGGCGGACGAAGAAGCAGAGGTCGTGGCCGGAGGGCAGGGGACACCAGGCACGCCTGCTCGACCCCCATCTCGGCCGTCCGCCAGCTCGAACGAATCGACGCGCCCCAGGCACGGTGCCGGCCGCGGGCGGAGTTCCAGCGCGTCCCGCTGGCCGGCGCAGCACCCGAGCGTTAACGTCCGGCCGATGAGCCGCGGGCGCGCAGCACCCGTCGGATCCATCGGCTTGCTCGGCTTCCCAGGTGACGGCGCCGCGCTCCGCCTTGGCGCCGCCATGCCTGAGCTTCCACTTGAGATCCCATCGACTCGCGTCGGCACGCCGCCTGCCAAGGCGCGCGCGTCGGCGACAGGCGATCGTCGGCGGTGGTCGAGCGATCGTCGGCGGAGGGGCGGCGAATGTCGCCCCGGGTTCGGCGGTCGTCGATGGTGGACGCCTGTTCGGTGCACCTTCTGCGGCGATCGTCGATCGTAGCCGGCCTCTCGCCGCACCGCGGAAGGCGATCGACGCCCGCTGGCAGCGTTTTGCCGTGCAGCGGGCGGCGCTTGCCGGATGGCTCCTCCTCGAAGACGCTTCCGGCCCGCGCATCGCGACGGCTAACATGCGGGCAGGCAGGCGTATGGGCAAGCTCTTCGACACGTCCGTGACATCAGGCGCTGGACAAGGGAAGCGTGGGCGCCCCTTCGGTGCTCGACTCGCTCCGGGATCCCCGGCGCGGTCATGACCTTCCTGGAAAACGCGCGGCAGTTCGTGCTTGAGCGCCTGGCCGAGGTGCGACGCGAACTTGCAAAGCTCCGGGAGCCTTATGTCCGCCGGTTGGTGCTCAAGGAGCAGCGTCCCGTGGACGAGTACGGCATCAGCAACCCACTCATCTGGTGGGCGCATGATCGTGATAGGGCCCGGGCGCTGGGCGTGCTGCCGGACGACGAGCTGCACCGCGAGAGGCGGCTCGTCCTGCTCGGGAATGCCGGGGCAGGCAAGAGCCGCATTCTCCAGTTCGCGTTCGAGCAGGCGGCGGAGCGTTTCCTCGCCGACGAGGCGGCCCCGCTTCCTCTCTTCGGTGAGTGGTTGAAGCTGCTCAGCTCGCAGACGCCGATCGAAGAGGTGCTGGACCGCAAGAGCGGCGGGCTCTTCCGGCGCGCACGGCAGGAGCACTCCGCCGGATGCGCGCTTTTCCTCGACGCCCTCGATGAGGCACGGCCGGACGCTGGGCGCATTGTCGACGTCGAACACTTCTTCGGCACGCACGCGGCCACGCTTGCCCATGTGAGCGTGACCTGCCGGCGCGTGGCGTACGATCCGCGCTGGCTGGTCGACGAGGGGTTCGTCACCTACGGCGCGGACCGCCTCGACGACGCAGCATACGCGCAGATCGTGCCGAACGCCGCAAACCTGCGTCGCTTCAGGGTACAGTGCTACGAGCGCGGGATCGAAGGGTTGCTGGAGACGCCCTTCGACGGTTTCTACCTGGCCCGCGAGTTCGCCGCCGGCCGTCCTCTCCCTCCTTCCAGGAGGATCTGTGTCGACCAGCGCTTGAAGGAAATGCTGCGACGGAAGCCGAAGGATGTGGCGCGTGCCCCCGGGCCTTCCTTTGAGAAACTCCGGTTCTTGGCCATCCAGGTCGCCTGTCTTGCAACCTTCGTCAATGCGGAGTTCTCCGAGCAAGAGATCGTCGACTGGCTGGACGACTCGCGCTCTCTCGGAGAGCACCGGCACCGACCGTCGGCGGAGGCGGTGAGCGCGCTGGTCCAGCAACCCCTCTTCGTGAAGCAGGACGGGCGCTGCCGATTCGTGCACCAGCTCTATCACGAGCACCTGACCGCCGAAGCGCTCGACGGGATGCCGTTGCGCAAGCAGCGACAACTCCTGCGCGTCCCGGTGGACGGCCCGGAGCGCGTGCATGTCAATCTTCGGGGCGTCGCGATGGCGCTGGCGGAGCGCGATCACCGCTACCGTGAACACCTGCTTGAAGACGAGCCTCTCATTGCAGGCCTCGCAGAGCCCGCCGCTCTACCTCAGGAGGTACCTGACACCCTGGCGAGGAAGATCATCGATCGGGGCATAGTCCAGGATCGCATTCCTTGGGTCGGCGTGCGACCTCATGGTCGATCGCCTCAGGATGCTCTGCGGAAGCTCCGTCCGCATGATGTTGCCTCGTTGCTCGCGCCTTACCTGAGCAGCGATGATCCCCGAGCGCGAGACTGGGGCGTGGCCGTCGCAGAAACGTGGGGTGGGGCACTGGAGCTGAACCCGATCATGGTGAAGCTCGCGCTCGACACGGCGCAGAACGTCACCGTACGAAACACAGCGCTCAGGGTGGTCGCCGCGACGAGGGATATTGCGTCGGTGCGTCGGCTGCACGGCTTGTTCGACGACGACTCCGATAACATCCGCGCCACGGCTCTCGAGGCGTATGCTCTCCTGGAGGAGCCCTCGCCTGCTGATTACTTCTCGAGGATTCTCCGTGGAAGAAGAGACACGACGATGCACGGTCCGCTGGAGGGGGAGATCTACCGCTACTGCTCGCGGCTCACGCCCGAAGCGCTGAAGGAAGCGTTCTCCGTCATGCCCTCCGTTCAGGAGCAAATGGGCGATTTGTGGCGGAGCGCTCTCCAAGGACTGTACCAACAGGCTCAGAAAATCGGCTTCTACGACGTACCTGTAGACCTGATCCTAAAGGACTGGTCTCAGGCAGACTACAGCTCCGAGTTCGGTGATGCGACCGCGAGCCGGCTTCTTCAAGCAAACCCGGCCTTGCTTCGCCGCGTCTGGGATCATGCGATGCAATCCCTTTCGACGGGGAGCGCCTCGTTCGAGGTCTACAAGGTGTCGTGGGGGCTTGCCAATGCGGCCGGCGATGCCCTGCTCGATCTGCTGCCGGGCTCCTGCGATGGACTCACGAAAGCTCAGAATAGTTTTTTGTTTCATGCCATCCATCGATGGCTGGAGGATCACCGCACCGCGGACGCCGTAAGCCTTGCTCGCTCTCGTGCGCCCGCGTTTTCGTCACACTTCTGGTTGACCCCGCAGCATGTCACGCCGTCATCGGAGCAAAGATTGCTCGAATTGCGAGCAAACCTCGCGGAGGTGGTTCGGGCCAACGCGAACGAGGGAACGAAGCTCGAAAACATATGTCATACGCTCCTATCCCGCGGTAACCGTCAGGCTCGGGCCGTGGTCCTCGACGACTTGCGGCAGGCCGACCCGGATCTATGGCGCCGATGTATCTTCCACATCCTCGAAGGCGAGGACTACTTCTTCATGCCCGGCACCGTGCTCACCTACCTGCGCGATCTCGGCAGCGATCTCTATGTGCACCGATGCCTGGAGCGGCTGGAGCGAGGAGAGGTCGGGCTTCTCGGAGATTACGAGATGATCTCCTACCTGGAGCGCTTCAAGCCTTCCGGGTATGCAGGGGCGCTGAAAGAACACTATCGTCGCGAGGTCATCCGCAGCGACGAGATGAACCCGCGCCATCACGACGCCGCCACCTTTTTGGCGTTGCTCCTCCTGCTGGAGGCTGGCGACGCCTGGGCCTGGTCCGAGTTGGAGGAGCGGATCTCGCAAGGACGCGTTCCGCTGCTGGATGACGACATCATCTTTCCCAGATCCCATTCAGAGAAAGGCGGTGCGTCGTTCTTCATGTCGGCCGCTGCCCGCGCCTCTGCGAACGCCGTGCGCATGCTCGCCGATTGGTACGCCCTCGTTCGAGCGACCCCTACGACGAGCCGCTGGCATCGGTCGGGCTCCCTGCAAGCGTTCCTCCTCGGCATCATGGAGGCCGTCGATCGCGCAAGCACCATCGGCGAACTGGCGCGCCTGCGCGCAGCCGCCGACTACGTGGATGCCCGCTGGCTGAGCCACGTCAGCGAGGACGTCGAGAGCCGCTTGTCGATGTCGGCCTGGTCGGCCGGAGACCTGCTCGACTTCATAAATCGAGAGCGCGTCGGCGCTGTGCACACCGAGCGCGACCTCTTCGAGTGGACCTGCGACGCCCTCGACCGCCTGGCCGAAGGATTCGAGAAGCGCGCCGAGGCGGTCGCAGGCTTCTGGAACGCCCAGCGCCCGAAACAGGAGACGGACTGCCAGAACGTCCTCTGGCCTCTATTAAGGAAGGAGCTCCAGAGCGCCGGGCTTGTTGCCACCATCGACGACGAGATTCCGATCCGAGAGGGCTACTGCGATCTGTTGATCCAGCGGCCTATGGGCGAAGGTCCGACGTTCCGCGTCATCCTGGAGCTGAAGGTCGCACACGAAGGCTACGGAGAACGCCTGCTGATCGATCGCCTGGAAGAGCAGCTCGTCGAGAAGTACATGCTCCCGACCGGGGCGCGCCACGGCGCGTTCATCGTCCTCTGGTTCAAATGCGATCGGTACGACTACCCCGCTGCCTGGAGCGACAAGGCGGCCTTTGCGGTGGCGCTCGAAGACAGGCGGCGAAGTGTGGGTGAGAGGCACCCAGTCACGCTCGCGTCCTACGTGCTCGACATGACCACGCGCTGGCGCGGCCAGCGGAAGGTGCTTAAGGACGAGCGCGAGCGCCGCACGGCCAAGACGAAGGCGCGCGAAGGCCCTGCCCGAGTTGCCGGGAAAACTCGGGCAGCGTCGAAGACCACGCGGGCTTCCCAGGCGCGTGAGGGTGCGTCGACGCGCCGCTCCCGCGGCTCCTGAGCCGCCTGTGACTACCGCGCGTTCCATCCCAATGTATTGGCGCCCACCGCCCGGGCATCATTGCTCGGTCAACGAAATCACGCGGAGGTGACTCATGCGGATCAAGGGGGTTGCGGCGGTGCCGCTCGGCGTCGCAGCGGTCAGGCTGCGGGTGGCGGCTCGGGTGTGAACCTCGCGCGGGGCTCGTCGGAGAGCAGCGATGGCGCGAGCACGAGCGATGCAGGCGGTAGCAGCGCGAGCAGCTATGATGCCTGAGAAGGGCTCCTCATCCTCGATGAGCATCACGTACAGAAGGGCACGGACGAGTTGCACATCTGCGCGCTGACCAGACGACCGTGAATTCCCAATCCCGTGGACACGGACGCGACAGAGCGGGGGCCGCGATGAACGACTTGCCGGTCTGCCGCGGCGCGGGAGCGCCGTCGGCAGCAGCGGCTTGTTGGGCAGCTCTTGTCAGCGCATCCTATCACCAGTGCCGCTCCATTGCGACGGGCCTCCAGAGCGTTACCGCGTTACCAGCGTATCGGGTAAGGCAAGACACGATGCCGTCTTGCGAAACCACAAATGCCATCGTATCAGTGTGGTTGTAACAGAAGCGGGCGGTAGAGTTGTGTCTCGTCCCGAGTCGGAGCAACGGCGATGTGCTCACATCGGCAAAACCCTTCGGGTCCGTGTCGCGAGCCAGGCGGATTGGCACCTCCTTTGGCTCAGCGCATAGAATGTGGGCTCCAAAGCCGACGATTGACAGATCCCGTCGAAGCACGAGTGCCCCATCAATACTCGCCAGATCGGCAGCGAAACTGGCAACATCTTGCTCAAATTCATGTTCCTTGATTGCCCGGCGCCTCTGTCTTTCAATTTCAATCTGTGTGGGATCCGGCTCTGGTGTGCCGAGGACTGATACACTTCCAATATCGATCGTGGACCCCAGTGGATCACCCTCGGCGAAACGGATAGCATCCTGAATGGCCGACGATCCATTATTGGTGCAGTAGCGAATGTCCAAGGAAGACAGATCGCCTTCCTGAACTAGCAATACGATACCACCATGTCCGCGATCAGCCAAGTTATGGATAGTACGTTTCAGTAATCTGGCATAAATGTTTGCGTCTAGCCCGGAGGCGGTGGCGTACTTGTATAGTTCTGAAAAGAGCCGGCCCCCCTCGAAAATGCCCACTCCATCCTGAAGAACCCTACCTTTCGAAATCGTTGCAAATCGACGGCGGCCAATGTCGACGGTGATGGTGCCGATGTCTGTCACCGTAAGGATAATAGGATCGTACACAAGACCACTACATGACAACGATTCGCCGCGAGCAAAGCGGTATCGCCCCGTGTTTGTTCGGATGATACCGCTGATGACCAGGCCCGCGTCTTGCTGGGAAACGGCGATAATGGTCTGGCGTCGATCGATTGCCGGGGCGAGCTTGGCGATCACCCCGGGATCGAATGGTTTAGGCGTGTGGAATCGTATTGGGTTCCACTCCCGTCTGTTCACGCCGTGGCCAGAGAGCATCTCATCGTCAACAAGCGCGATCGAGAACGCTGCGAACTGACCTTCTTCGCGCATCAAGCCAGCAAAGAATGTAGTATCAATGAACAATCCTAGTTGGGCCGATGTTGTTTTATTTGCGGCGGCCCCGAGAGAATCGTGAAGGCGGCGGGCGAAATCGCCAATATTCAGTCCGAGTTGCTCTTCTATCATCGCACAATTCGTGAATCTGTGGTCATCCTGTCTGTCCAACTATCAGTCGATTGGTCAACCGAAGCCGCCGCACGAGATCCGTCTAGATCGTCGCCTTCAGTAACCTCCCCCTACGGAAAGTCGCACGGCTCGGCTCTGCGTCGCAAGGCCCAAATGCTGCCCAGCGCCATAGGGTAGGTCCGTCTAACACCGGCGGCAGTCGCTGCCTTTCCGCGGGCCGGGGGCACGGCGGACGCGCAGCCGGAGGCGTCGCGCATGGGTGACACGGCGCGGGCCGCATCATCAGGAGATTGCCGGACACATACGGGTCCGTTCACCGCCTCGGACCGAAGGGGCCGTCGAGGGGGCTGCGGACGGCCAGACCGCCGCGGTTCAGCACGTGCTTCATGGTCGAGAATTGACCCGCCTCTGGTCGCGAAAACTGGTCCACCCCTCGGCCGACGGTGGTCGCGTCGAGCGCGGGTCGGCCTGCGCCCCGGAGCAGTGGCGCTCCGGTGCCCGATGGATCTGGAGTTCCACCAGCTCGACCTTCGCTACGAAAAGCTTCGCGGCCGCAGCCCGGCGCGGGAGCGGGCCTGTTTTCGTCGCTCGCGGAGGTCGGACAGCAGGCGCCGATCGTCGCGGTGAACCTGGCCTCGTCTGAGCGGCCGGTGGTGATCGACGGCTACAAGCGGGTGCGGCTGCTTCCTCGCCTGGGGCAGGACACGGGCAACGGCGTGGGCTCTGGGCGAGGCGGATGCGCTGTTGCTCGAGCGGATGCTGCGCGCGGGCGACGCGGACAACGCGCTCGATCTGGGCTGGTTGCTGCGCGAGGTGCGGGAGCGATTCGGCCGGACGCCGAGCTGGGTAAGCCGGCGGCGGTGCAAGAACAACCTCGTCCGCGTGCACGAGGAGCTCGTCGCCGCCGGCGCGAAGCTCTCGATACACGGGTGACCGCGCCCGAGCACGGACCGCCGCGCAGTAAGAAGGTCTTCACGCGCGACACGCCGTCGCCCGAGGAGCGCGAGCTTTCGTACGGCGGCGACGAGGTGATCGCGGAGGTCGCGCTGCTCAAGCGGCGCGTCCGTTCGCTGCGCACCCTGCGCAGGCTGGCGATCATGATGCGCGACTACCCGTGCGAGCTGCTGCTGCTCGACACGGTGCGGATCGCGGCGCACTACGGGCTCTACGTCATGGATCGGCTCGAGAGCCTGGTGCTGGGTCGCGCCGCCGGCGACTTCTTCCCGCTGCCGCCCGAGGCCGAACGAGCTCGGCTGGGTGGCGCTCGAGCCGAGCCCAACGCCTATTCTTCACCCAGAAGTGCGAGGATCTTGTCGCGCAGCTCTCGCTTGACCCGCTGCCGGTTCAGGTCGTCCTCGTAACCGGCTGCGACAGGTGACACCTTGATGACCCCTTTGATCATTCATGAGAGCGTCGATGATTCGCTCGGCCTCATGGTCGTCCAAGTCGCGCGGGAAGTGCACAACCAGGCCTTAGATGGGATGAGGCAGCCCAAGCGGCGCCTGGACCCACGATGCCGACCGCACCGACCCGAGCTTCTGCTCGACGCGTTCGCGCGGCGGGGCCTGCGAAGGCAGCCCGCAGCACCGTGGCGGTCGGCCCATCGGCAGCTGCAGAGCGTGCTGGAGTGCTCGGAGGCGTCAAGGGTTCGCGAGCGGAGCTCGCCGGCTCCGCCGCCCTTGACTCTTCCTGCGCGCTCCAGCCGGACAAAGCTGCGGGCGATGGGCGGACGGAGGCCTCCGGCGGGGGCTCCAGGCTCCGGAGAGGAGCGCGCAAGAAAGAGCCGCTCGGAGCAGCAAGCAGTATGGCTGACCTCTCGCCTGCAGGGTGGCCTGCGGGCACCCCCACGCGTCCGAAGACGCAGAAGACGGGGGCCCAGGAGAGGTCAGCCATGCGAAGTGTAGCGCTGGATCTGGGGGTCAACGAGATCTCGTTCTGCGAGGTGGCGGGCGGGGCCGTGGTGCTACGACGCACGGTCCGCTCGCTCGATTCGCTTCAGGATGTCCTCGGTCCGTCGTCCTCGCCGGCCCGGGTGGCGATCGAGGCGTGCCGCGAGGCCTGGGCGGTGCACGACAAGCTGCGCGACTGGGGTCACGATGTGCTGGTCGTCGACACCACGCGAGCACGTCAGCTCGGCATTGGTCAGCACGGCCGCAAGAATGACCGCCTCGATGCCGAGGCGTTAGCGCGCGCCGTCGAGCGCGGGGGCATTCCGCTCGCTCACGTGCTTTCGCCTCGCCGGCGGGCCATCCGCCACCAGCTGGCCGTCCGACGCGCGCTGGTCGAGACGCGGGCCCAATATGTCACCACCGTGCGCGCCATCGTGCGCGCGTGCGGACACAAGCTCGCGACGTGCACCACCGAGGGCTTCCTTAAGGTGCTGAGCGCGGCGGCCTTGCCGGCCGAGACCCGCCGGCTCGTTGGCCCCCTGGTGACGGCGCTGGAGATGCTCACCCCTCAGATCGCGCTGGCCGATGCCGCGCTCGAGCAGCTGTGCACCCACGAGCCGGAGATCGCGCGGCTGACCACGACACCCGGCGTGGGGCTGGTTGTCGCCGCCGCGTTCGTCTCGGTGGTGGACGAAGCCAAGCGTTTTCACCACGCCCACCAGCTCGCCTCCTACCTGGGCCTGGTCCCCTTAGAGGACACCTCCGGGGGGCGCGACAAGCGGCGATTGGGCTCGATCACCAAGCAAGGCAACGCCTATCTGCGCACGCTGCTGACGCAGGCTGCGCACACGTTCCTGCGGCACAAGAGCGGCGACGACCCGCTGGGCCGATGGGCCAATGCCATCACCGAACGCCGGGGTCGCCACGTCGCGGTCGTGGCGCTGGCGCGCCGGCTGTCGGGGGTGCTGTGGGCCATGTGGCGCGACGGCACGGTCTACGATGCGCAGAGCGCAGCGGCCGCTTCGGCCAAGGGCCTGCGGCTGCAAGCACAGGCGGTCGAGCAGCAGGCGCAGGGCATGAAGAATGCCGCGATCAAGGCGCGCCGTCGGCAGCGCTCGATCGACAAGGGACTTGGCGCCGCTGCGGTAACGGCTCCGTCGAGGCCGGTCTCGACCTCAAGGAGGGCCTCGGTGCACTGACTTCCCCCACACGGGGGACGTGCGCCACGAGCGCGTCACACTGGGAGCGTGAAAGAGGGCCACGTGGATGAGCGCGCGAGCACCAAGGGTGATCGGCCTTTGGGTCGAACACGCCGTGCGTTAGATTGCGCCTCCACGATCCCGTTTCGGACCCCCAGCGTGCATCCAGGCCACCACGGCGACCGCCGGCCTGTGAATGCGGATCGTTGATCGAGCCACAGCTCGCTCCTGTGGACGCGACGAGGCGCTCAAGCACAAGCGAAACGACGCCCGAGCAGGGCGAAGGGAGACGTCCATGCCGAAACGACCTGCACTGACGACGCCGAACGCTACCGCTGCCGAGCCGAAGCCGGCCAGCCGCGCAAAGAGAGCGCTAAAGTCCTTGACCTCAGGGCTGCCTCATCGTTGATGCTCATTGCGACCCCACTCTCCGGGCGAAGTCCTCCATGGTTACCCGAAGCCCGATGATGTCGCGCAGCGCAGCCATGGCCTTGGTGCGTCGCTTGTAGAGCGTAGAGAGAGGTAGCCCCGCGTCTTCTGCCACCTGGGCCATCGGGATCCCATACAAATCATGTGCCACGAGAACGAAGCGCAGCTGCGGATCGAGCTCGTTCACCGCGTCAATGGCGCCCGATCTGATGCTGTCGGATTCCATCGCAGCAGCGGCATCCGGTGCTGGATCGGCTACATCGCTTAAATCGACGAGCTCCTCCCTGCGGTGCTGCATACGCTTGTGATAGTGCGAGGCAACGTGTACGGCGATCGCGTTCAACCAGCGTTCCGGCCTGCCACGCTTCGGATCGAACCTGGGCCAGCTCTCCCAGGCGTTGAGCCAGACTTGACCTGCGACATCCGCACGATGGCATAGTGGGACCCCCAGTCTCCGCAGCCAGCGCAGCACGGCACGTACCACCGCCGGGCAAAATAGGCGCGCGCACGCGGCGGCGCGTTCGTCGTCATTCGACAGACGACCCATGGCTTCACCCTCCCCCGCGGGCAATCGCCCATCATCTGATGATGCCGCGTCTCCGCACACATGCGGCACCGGCTCGCGGTCTTCCCCGGAGGTGTCCGCGGCCAAAGGAAGACGTCAGCCGTAGCTGCTCAGTTCCCGGAGCGGTGCCATGGTCGCCAGCAGGCTCCTGATGGCGTGTAGCTGTGAGGCGCGGCGGCGCTCATCCATGGCCCCCTACTCCCGGCAGCGTCGTGTTCAGCGGAGATCGCTCTGCTTCCTCCCAGTCGGCCCCGTTGGGGGAGCTCGCCCCCGCTTCGCCGCGTTGTACCGGGAAGCTCGTCAGCGTGGCAGCGCGCCGGACGAGCTCTGTCCCCGTGGCGGCGCGGACAGGGAGCGGCGACCTAAGGCGCGGCTGTGGAGGCGGCGGGAGCTTCGCGCGCGGGCTCCTGGCCGCAAGCTCGGGAGACGGCACCACAGGCGGAGGAACGTCGAGCGCGCGGGCAGGTATCGTGGGCGGAGTCGGCGGCGCCGAGCTCTCGCGCTTGGTCACGGGCTCGCCGACCTGGATCACCACGGTCTCCTCGGCGTCCGTCCGGTGGTCGTCGTGCAGCCGCCAGAGGCGCTCCCAGTACCGAGCAGGAGTGCCGGTGAAGGCCTCCAACTGCCGAGCAAGACCGGGCGTCATAGGAAGCTCGCTCCTCAGCAGCCGCTCCACCTCCCGCGGGTCCAACCCAGTGCTCTCGGCCAGCTTCCTCCTCCACGAAGGCATCGTCGCGCAGAACGACTCGAGGACCCTTCCTGGCCAGGGGACCGGGCGCGCGTGGACCTCTGTCAGCTCTGCGAGCGCCGCGTCGACGTGACAGTCCAAAAGGCGCCGGTATCGGTCCCGCTCGTCCGCTGCCTGCTCCTTCGCATCGGTGAGGGCTGCCTCCTCGTCATCATGCGCGTGCTCGCGCGCCTCGCGAATCCCGCGCTCTCGTCCCAGCGCTTCGCGCGCGGTGACCGCGAAGCCGATCGCGACGCACGCGATCATCGCGAGCCCGAGCGGCGACACGAGCCACATCGCACCCAGCATGTCTTCCATGACCTTTCGCCTCCTGGACGTGAGCGTTCTTGTCCGAAACAAGGCGGATCTCGGCCTTGCGCTGCGTGAAAGCAGCACCGCTATCCCCGCCTGCCTAGCTATTGATGGGTAGCCGACGATTCAGCGAAGCTGCCTGAACAGCGCTTCGCGCTCGGCGGCGAGCCGCCCTCGCGGGAACTGCCGCGCGTGGGCCTCGAGCAGCCGGCGAGCCTCGACGTCGGCCATGACGTCGTTGGCCTCGATGGCCCTCCGCGCCTGGTCGACCAGGCTCCTCTCGACCTCGCCGGCGGTCGGTCGAACGACGCTCGCCGGAGGCGCGGCCCGGTGACTTGTCGTCTTCGCGTTCGAGGGAGCGGGCGTGCCGATCGCCATCGCTTCGCCGTGCGCGCTTCCGTGTTCCGTGCGCGACGAGATCTCGTGGACGATCGCCGCGGGGGGCGCCGCTGCGTCGGGCGCCCCGTCTCCGCCGGCGGGACCCGCGGCGCTGTGGGCGCCACCTCGCGCGGGGGGCGCCACGGCGTCCTGCGTCGCGGGTGCGGTGGCAGGGGCATAGACCGCCGCCGCCCTGATCCGCGATTCCGGGTCGGGCAAGGGCGGCACCGCGGAGACGAGCGCGCCCGTCAGCACGACGAGCGCGGCCTGAACGAGGATCCTCATCCCAAGACGGCGCAGCGAGGCCACCCGCCACGCGCGACGGCGGAACCCCCAGGCGAGCGGCACGCAGGCGCTGTCGTCCCATCCGTGAGAGCGCTGCCGCGCCCGCCACCGTCCGCCCTGCGCCTCGAGTTCCTCGAGCGCCCGCCGGTGTCGCGTCTTCACCGTGTCGAGCGGGACCCCCTGCTCGGCGGCGATCTGGGCGAGCGGGATGTCCTCGAGGTCGTGCTTGATCAAGAGATCCCGGTGGTTGGGATCGAGTTGGGCGAGCAACTGCCGGGTGAGCTCTTCCCGCTGCCGTCTCCGGAGCAACTCTTCCGGCGTGGGGCACTCATCTCGGATCTCGCACGCATCGAACGACGTCAGCACCTCGCCGCGGCAGCGCGTGTCACGGACGTGATTGCGCGCCTGGTTGACGGCGATCGTGACGCGGTACGGCGCCGGGTCGCCGCCCGGCTCGATCCGCTTGTCGGCGTCCAACCCCCGCAGCAGCGCTTCCTGGGCGACATCCTCAGCGTTTCGCGCCGGGACACCGTGGCGCCTGGCCAGGCGCCGGAAGAGCTCGAAGCCGAGGGAGACGGTGGCTGGCTTGTCCACGGTCAGCAGCACACCTGAGGCGGCCAAAACGGTTCAGAAAAATGAGTCGAGGAACAAGTTCGGTCGGACAAAGTAGCCGCATGTGGCGACTTGGACTACATTTGACCAGGTCCGGCGGACGGACGAGCGCATTCCGTCATCCGGCCGCCAATTGTCGCAAAAACCGCCGACGTGTGGCGGTTTCTGCCGGTTGACGCCGAGCAGTCGGCGTCAGTACCGTCGCTACATGCGTTACATTGCGCATTCGCTCTCGATTCTTCTCACGCTCGGGGCCGTAACAGGCTTCACGAACTCGTCCAGCGCGGGCGATATCCATCCCAAGGCGGGACCGAGCGACGGGGCGACGCTGAAGGAGCATGTTCGCCGGGGTCGGACAGCACGCAAGGCCAGGCTGTGGACCGAGGCATACGCTGCCTACAAGGCGGCTTTCGAGGCCGCGGAAGCGGCGAGCAGCACCGAGGTGGAGCGCGCGGAGCTCGCCGGCGAGCTCGGCCTTTGCGAGCTTGCGCTGCACAAGTACCGCGACGCGGCCGAGCACCTGGCCAGGAGCCTCGAACAGCGCGAAGCATTGCCAGAAGCGCTCCAGCAGCGATTCGAGGCAGGGCAGCGCAACGCAGCGCCGCACGTCGCGCGGCTCGTGCTCGCGGTCGATCCGCCCGACGCCGAGGTGCTCATCGGGGGCAAGCGCATCGGCCGGACCGCGCGGACCTACACGCTGTTCTTGGAGCCGGGCCAGCACATGGTGCGGGGCCGTGCACCGGGCTGTAAGGACGCGCTTCATTCCTTGCGCGCCGTGGCAGGCGCGGAGCACGAGTTCACGATGCCGTTGCTGTGTGCGGCGGCGAGCAGCACCAAGGAGGCGAGCAGCGCCAAGGAGGCCGCGTCGACGACGCCGACCCCCGTGCGCGCTTTGCCGGCTCCGCGCGCTCAGGCCCCCAGCCCGTGGGCTTCCTGGCCGGGGACGCTGCGTGTCGTGGGAATCACGCTCGCGACGGGCACCGTATCGACAGGCGCCATCCTCATGCTCAGCGCCAGCAAGCTCGACCAGGATATGAGCGCTCGGCGTGACCAGCTCAAGAGCGACCCAAGATCGAGCTCGTCCATGTGCTGGCAAGCGCCAGAGCGCTCGCCGTGCGGCGAGCTGCGGCGCCTGCGCGACGCGCGCAACCTGTCCGACCGGGTGGGTACGGCCCTCGTCATCACGGGCGGTGTGATCGGCGCGGCCACCGCCGCGTCCTTCTTCACCGACTTCTCCTTCTTGGAACGCACGCCAGCTCAGGATCGGGTCAATGTATCGCCCGTCGTGACCGGGCACGAGACGGGCGTGAGGATCGAGGGGGTGTGGTGACCATGCCGGGTACCGAGGGGATGCGGCAACGGGAAAACCGAAGAGCGTTGGCCGCCGCCGTTGCTGTCGTGGTCTGTGCGTGGGGAGCGAGCAGCACGCTGCTAGCTTGCACTTCGTACCGCGACGATTGTTGGGAAGTAATGGAGTGCGCCCCTGCGCCTGAGCCGACTCTCTGTGACGGCGACCCGGCGACGACAATGGCGCTGGACGAGTGCGGCGTATTCGTCAGCCCGTTGTTGGGTGACGACAGGAGCCCTGGCACGAAGGACGCACCGGTGAAGACCCTGCAACACGCGATCGGGATCGCCGCGAGCGGACGAGGCAACGGCGAGGCTGCGACCCGGCGCGTGTATGCGTGCGGCGGGTTGTTCGAGGAGGAGGTCACGCTGCCTTCTGGGGTCGACCTCTGGGGCAGCCGCCTCTGTGACGGCGGCAGCGATTGGTCGTATGAATGGTCGGCCATCGGACCGAAGGCGTCGACCGTCATCGCACCGCCTGCGAGGATCCCGGTGCGGGTCCTCGGGGGCGAAGATGCAGGCATCGCGGGGGGCGACGCGACGTCGTTGATCGTCGGTGTGCGCGCCGTGGCGGCCGACGCTTCCGCGATCGATGGAAAGTCGTCGATCGCGATGATCTTGAGCTCGGGGGCCCGGGCGATCGTGCGGGACAGCCAGATCATCGCGCGCAACGGCAAGGACGGGGAGCCGGGAGAGGACGCGCGCAGCGAACCGACCAGCGACGGCGTGCAGGGGAACGACGGCGCGGACGCCTGCACCGCGGACTTCGCGAAAGGCGCTCTCCCCGTCGTGACGATGTGCGACGACGGCATCGAGTCGACGGGCGGATCTGGGGGCTACGGCGACCTCGAATCGGGGGGCGATGGCGCTACGGGACAGCCCGCACCTGCGGAGACTTCGGAAAATGACGGCCACGCGGGGCTCGGCTCGGATCTCACGAGATGCAGCGACGGCAACGATGGCGCACACGGCGCCCACGCCGATCGCGCGGGTGGCGCCTTGGGTCCAGGATTCCTCAGCGACGATGGATGGATCGGTGTCCGTGGTGAGGACGGGAAGAAGGGCGGCGTCGGCCAGGGGGGCGGCGGCGGTGGCGGCAGCAAATCGCGCGGCGAGATGACGGCGTGCCCGGCGGGCCGACCTCAAGCCGGGGCGGCCGGCGGCTCGGGAGGAAGCGGGGGCTGCGGCGGCCAGGGAGGCAAGGGCGGCGGCTATGGCGGGGCGAGCATCGGCATCATTGCGTTGCAGGGGAGCGCGCTGACGCTCGAGCGGACGGAGGTGTTTGCGGGCAACGGCGGCCGGGGTGGGGTCGGCGGAACGGGCCAACCAGGCGGCCTGGGGCTTATGGGCGGTGACGGTGGGCTCGGCTATAACAACATGTGGAGGGGGTGCAGCGGCGGCCGTGGAGGCAACGGCGGCCGCGGAGGCGATGCCGGAGGTGGCCTCGGCGGCCCTTCGTATGGCGTCGCGTCCATCGCTGCCTCCGTGAGTTTCGGGCCGGACGCCCCCGCGAAGGCCGGAAGCGGTGGGGAGGGTGGCCTCGCCGGCAATGCAGCGCCTGATGACCACGTCGGGATGGGCCTGCAGGGCGACTCCGTGCCTTACCGTCAATTCGACGTCCCCGATCCCCCACCGCCCCAGTGAATGTCCCCCCCCATGCACGACGCGACATCGAGGAAGAACGATGCGAACCACAAGAGCGATCTATCTGTCCCCCGCGCTGCTCCTCGTCGCGGCCGGCTGCGGCACCGCACCGGGTCCCAACGAGCCGGGCGGAACGGGCTGCGACGGCACCTCCTCGTGTCAGGGGGACGCGCCGACAGAGTCGTTCTGTCTCGAGCGCCTCGCCGCGGACGTGTGGGAGGATGGCTGCGGGGTGTTCGTGGCCGGCGTTTGGGGCGACGGCGACGACACGAACCCGGGTACGAAGGAGCGGCCCGTGCGCACGTTGCAGCGCGCCGTGGAGCTCGCACGTACCGGACGCGGGCGCGTGTTCGCGTGCGCGGACGGCTTCTTCGGGCCCCTCACGCTGCCTTCCGGCGTGGATCTCATCGGAGGCTTCAGCTGCATCGACTGGGATCGCATGCCCGACACGCGCTCGCTGCTTCAGATTTCAGCTATCGACGGCATCGCCTTGTTCGTCGTACCGGCGAGCGCCGGAGATACGGGAGCCGCGGACGGTGTATCGACGATCGTCGACATGCGGTTCAAGTCGGGCGGCCCGACCGGAATGCTCGTGCAATCCGACACGGTCGTGGAGCTCATCCGCAGCGAGGTTGGCACGTCGTACGGCTGGGCAGGTCATGATGGGGGGCGCGGGCCACATCGTGCAGCGGACGGACCGGATGGCGTGTACGGCGACGATGCGTGCTCGGCGGATACCGTTCCCGGCGGCCCGGCGGTGGTGAATCCGTGCGACGGTGGAATCCCGAGCGTTGGCGGCAAGGGAGGCGACGGGCTCCCCGACGGCGCGGAGGACGGGAACGACGGGGAGCCGATGCCAGACCCAAACTCCAGGCAGGGTGGCTGGGGAGGAGGCGGAGACGTGCCAGGCGCCCATTGCAGCAATGGATCCCCCGGGCTCTCCGGCATGATCGGCGCCGTCGGCGCCGCGGGTCAAGGCATCGGACGCATCACCGAGACAGGCTGGGTGGGTGAGTGGGCAAGCGACGGCGGCAGGGGGATGCCGGGTCAAGGCGGCGGCGGGGGCGGCGGCCGTCGAGGCGAGCTCGCGGTGTGCGGCGTGGCCACCAAGGGAGGCGCCGGCGGCGGCTCCGGCGGCGCTGGCGGCTGCGGTGGCAGGGGTGGCCGAGGGGGCGAAAACGGGCACCCGACCATCGGCATCGTCGCGCTTCATGCCAAGGTGACGCTGCGCGATAGCGTCATCACGACCATCGACGCGGGTCCAGGCGGCGACGGCGGGGAGCCCGAGGAAGGTGGCAAAGGCGGGCGAGGCGAGCTCGGCGGCGCCGTGGGGGACGGCACGTGGTCCTGCGACGGTGGCGACGGCGGCCGAGGGGGCGACGGCGGCTACGGCGGCCCCGGGCGCGGCGGCGACTCGATCGGCATCGCCTACCTCGACGAGGACCAGCTCACGCTGGAGGGCGTCACCTACGAGCTCGGTCCGCCGGGCAAGGGCGGCATCAGCTGGGACTGGTCGGGTGAGACGATCACGGGGGAGGACGGCATTCAGGTCGAGACGCTGCGCTTTCCTGAATAACTGGATTGAAGCTTACCGCAGCGAGCTATCCGGCTTGATAGAACCGGGCGCGAAGGTCGAAGGACACGTCGGCGAGCTCGGCCCGCTGTGGACGGTTCGAGCCCGGTCCGCTGCGCATCATGCTCTGCCAGATCGCTTGGGGTGTCGGTGAGTGTCGAGGTTGAGAGCATCAACGGCTTACCATGCGTCTGAAAAAAGGCAATCGTATAGCCTGGCCTCTCCCAAATGTCGTAGATTGGTCGCCACGTCCGGCACGACCACGTTGCCGACCTCCGGCGGCATGCGCTCGTATCCCCATGTCGCTTCGATCTCTTGGGCGATCCCTGCAGCGTACGGCTGCTCATCGGGCGATAGCTCAAAGGAGATGACCTGCCGCGTGGGTTTATCTTCCATCGAAGGTGGTTCGACAAGCTCGGGCCTGACCAGCTTGATCAGCTTGCCAACCCAGGCGGGCAGGATGTAGGCCGTATCATGGACGAAGATCGTGACGGCACGAGGTGGCGTCGCGCGGAGCGATTTCTTCCTCTCGATCCCCTCGAGATCATCAACGAGGCGCGAGCTGTAGACGATGTAATAAGGGACCAGGAAGCTCACCCTCAATTCGATTGCATGTCGGTGTTCTCCGGTGGCCTTCGGAAGATAGAGAGAGCCGGAATAACAGCCGTCGTGACTTCCCATCGCGAGATGAACTGAGAAATTGTCGACCTCGTTCTCGGGGAACTGCTCACGCAGGCGCCGCAACATGCCAAGCCACCGTTCGCAGTCGGCGCCGGCTCGGCGACGGGCGTCCACCAGCCGACGATTCTCTTCTGTTTGCACGCGACCAAGATCCTCGTACGGAACTCGCCGAGGGTAGTAGCGATATACGACGTCGAACAACTCCTCGACCCCGTGCTTCATGGCTGTGTGACTCTGGACCCATCCACGCGCTTGCGGAGGCTGATGTCCATCTCGTCCTTTAACATGGTACAGTAGATTCCTCGCGGAATAGTGGGGTTTGCCCTCATTATTTTACGCGAAGCTTTGGTCGCTACATCGGCACTGATGCGCGCGGCCTCGTCCGCTGGAATTTGCCCCTGAGCTTTGTTTCGCAGTGGCATCCCGAACGTCATCTGTGGACATTCCCAGAACTCCGGATATATCTCAACCCATCGCTTGACCTTCAGACTAACGGTGGCTTTTTGCCAGCCTCCCGATTCTCCTGTTCCATCGTCGTGGATCGTTGTGACGAAATTGAAGATGGTTGGCGAGAAGCCGTTCACTCCGGCCGGCGGACACTTCGAGCTGCAGATGTCGCTACAGAATACGTAAGTCTGGCCGTCTCCGGCGGTGTCACCGGGGCCTGAGCATGTGCCATTTGTCGGACTCTCCGAGCTGTCTCTCGGGCGCTCTTCTTCCTCTTCGTCTGAACTATCCGTCTTGTTGCACTGGATCTTTTGCTCGCCGGCGCCTTGCCGTTCTCCCGATGGCGCATCACCGAAGTCACCGGCTGCGCTGGAGCTGAAGACCGGAACGGGCTCCGAACCTGGCCCCGCACCTGCGCCCGAGGTCCATTCCTCGCGAGGGTAGCAGTCTCCCACCGTCCAGTTACATGCCGCCAACACCCAAACTGCGATAGCTACGATGAAAAGCAGGCTCGTTCTTGAGCTCATCTGGAACTCCATCGCATCACGGGGCCGGCAACAACAACGACGGATGCGTAGCCTGGTAGAACAAGACTTCTTCCGTCGATCCAATCCAGGTTGGCGCTCGCCGATATGCCCAGCGGCCCCGCAATGTACGCGCTGGCTTGCGCATGTCCGCCTACCGCCACCCCGGCAACCTGTCCACACAAGGTGCTTCCGCACGCTGGCATGAAGTAGAGCGCAACCGATGGGCCCACGCCAATGTCGCCATCCATCCAGCTGTATCCAAGGGCAACGGAGGTGTGATTGTAAGCGCCGGGTCCGCCTATCTGGATTGGAGGCACAACGCTGCACAGATCATGAACCTTCAACAGGAGGTTCTTTTTAAGGTGCCACGATATCGCAGCATGCGGGCCTACCGCGAAGCGCGGCGCAGTGCCAGCCTGGATCCAGCCGAGACTTACACCGGCGCTCAGCTCCGATGCCTCTACCTGCGTCGAAGCGACACCGAGCACGAGAGCGAACATCGCCGCCGATGCGACCCGTCCGCATTCCGTTCTCATCGGTTACTTCCCCCTTTGGTACCGCCCGGAGAACCTGGCGATGCAACCAATTCTTCTGATGGCAGGATTGGTCGTCAAATGCAACCTGGAGGAGGGTACCCCAATGGACATGGGTCATACCGTCCAGAGCGTGGGCCACTGCGCAGCTGTCCGCGGCGCCAGTGTTCGTCAGGCTGCTGTCACTGGCGGTCTGTCCACGTGGCCGTGAGAGCGCACGGACGGCGGTGCGCCCTGGGCTGCACGACGTCGCCCGCGTGCCAGCGTCCGCCAAGCCGGCGGGCGCGATCGAGCCGCTGCGACGAGCGCCCGTCGTCGTCCGAGGAGATTGCTGCGCCCGACGCGGACTCGCTGAGCCCGGCGAGCTTGACGGAAAACCCGAAGCCGGCTGCTCGCGTCGACCGCAAACCAATAGGAGCGATGCGCGCCAACGGCGTGGGCTCCGTCCGGCTGCCCGGGAACACCTGGACGGCCAACCTGCCGACGTGCTGGACCGAGGACGAAGCCAATCCGCGGCTGGACGTGCTCGCCGAGCGCGCCGGACGCGCGGAGGCTGCCCGAGCTCCTTGCCGATGAGGAGCGCCCCACGACCGACACCGCACGGAATGGACGCAGTTCCGTTGGCAGCGTGGGCCGATGTGCGATGGATCTGACGCGACGCCGCCGATGGCCGCTACCGCCACGGCCCGGCCGCACCCGCGATCGCAGCCGGTCCCGGCGCCCCCTCGGGGTCACGTCCGCGCGGCGTCGAGGGGCGCTCAGAACTACCAAATCGAGCCCTTCGTTCCCCCGTTTTTCAGCCCCTCAGCGGCGCTTCCAAGAACAGCTAACCCCGCGACACGCCTTGATGTTCTTTCCGGGCGCGTACCCCGGTAGTTCGTGTCGAACTACCGGGAGCGCAGAACGAATAGGCGTTTGCGGGACTGCGCCTGAGCAGCAGCGGCGGCGAGGTCCCGGCGCAGTCCCGCAAACGCCTATTCATTGGGCCCGCGTTGGGCCATGCCGGAAGCGGACCTGGCCGACCGCAAGGCGGAACCATTTGAAATCGTTGTTGTTTTTTTTTTTTTTCGATCGTCCGCCGGCACCAGGGAAGAAGCCCAAGTTCGTCCCTGGCTCCGCGATGACGTCAGGCCCGAGGAGCCCCTATGCGTCGCGCAGCGGTCGGTCCGGTCGGCCCAACCTGGGTGGGGCCCGGTCGGCCCAACCTGGGTGGGGCCCGGTCGGCCCAACCTGGGTGGGGTCGGCCCGCAACAATTTCCTCGTCCCCCCGTATCCTGCCGGCCGCGCCGTTCGTTGGTGGGCCATGACGACGACAACCCCGACCGAACGACGCCTCTACGTCTCCATGATCACCTCGCTCGATGGCTACATCGAGGGGCCGAACCGCGAGCTGGACTGGTTCCAGGACGGCAACCCGCAGTTCGAGCGGTACTGCGACGAGATGATCGACTCCGTCGGCCTGGCCGTGTACGGCCGCGCCTCCTACGAGCTGATGCTCCAGTACTGGCCCGACGCCGAGGCTCGCCCGCGCTCGCCGCAGGACCTTTCGTTCGCCCGCAAGATGAACGCCCTGCCCAAGGTGGTGCTGTCGCGGACCCTGGCGCATGCCGCGTGGGCCAACACCCGCGTGGCCCGTAACCCCGAGGAGATCGCCGCGCTCAAGCGGCAGCCCGGCAAGCCGATCGTCGCGTGGGCCGGCGCGGCCCTCGTGTCGACCCTGATCGAGCACCGCCTCGTCGACGAATTCCGTCTGGTGGTGCACCCGGTGGTGCTCGGCGGCGGCACGCCGCTGTTCGCGCGCCGCGACAGGCGCCTCGCGCTGCGGCAGATCCGGACCCAGAACCTGGGCGGCGGGCTGTCGGTCCTGTGCTACGAGCCGGTCTGGGCATGAGCCACGAGCCGGGCGACCTCCGCGGGCTGAGCGACGACGTCAAGGCATCGTGGCAGCGGTTCCTCGATGTGTTCGAGCCGCTCCGGCCCGAGCTGTACCGCTACTGCCGCTACCTGACCCGGAGCCCATGGGACGCCGAGGACCTGGTGCAGGACACGATGGCCCGCGGCTTCGTCACCCTCGGCACGCTGTTCCACGAGCTGCCCAACCCGCGCGCCTGGCTGTTCCGGGTGGCATCGAACCTGTGGATCGACCGCGCCCGGCGGCGGCGGCTCGAGCACGATGCCATTGCGGAGCCCGCGGCGGCGCGCCCGGCGCCAGGCCAAGCCCTGGACGAGCCGCGGGCGTCACGGGAGGCCGCCGGCACCCTTGTCGCGCACCTGTCGCCCCAGGAGCGCGCGGCGGTGGTGCTCAAGGACGTGTTCGATCTCTCGCTCGAGGAGGTCGCCGCGGCGCTCTCGACCTCGGTCGGCGCGGTCAAGGCGGCGCTGCACCGCGGCCGCGGCAAGCTGGTGGCGCCCGAGGCCGACGAGCCCCGGGCACCCGCGCCGGGCGTGCTCGACGCCTTCTGCGCCGCCTTCAACGCCCGCGACCTGCCGGCCCTGACCTCGCTGCTCCTCGACAGCTCGATCACCGAGATCGTCGGCGTGGTCACCGAGTACGGGCGCGAGCCCCCGGCCGATCCGCACACCGGGTCGTTCGTCGGCAGCCTCTCGCCGATCACGACCACCGACGCCGGCGGGGTCGATGCCCGGCACCTGGTCGGCTACCTCGGCGGCCCGCCGCGCTGCGAGGTGCGCGAGCATCGCGGCGCGCTGTTGCTGCTCTTCTGGTTCGATCACGACACCGGCCCCGCGGTGCGCACCGTCTGGACCGTCGAGACCGACGGCGATCACCTCGCCCGCATCCGCAACTACTTCTTCACCCCCGATGTGATCGCCGAGGTCTGCCGCGAGCTCGCCGTGCCCTTCCGCACCAACGGCTATCGCTACTGGATCAACGATTAGCCCCGGGGGCCTGCCGGCGGAGCAGGCCGCTACGCGTTCGCCTTCTGCACGGCGTTCGCCGGAAAGCGAGCTTCCAGCCAGGCGCGCCATCGTGGCTCGAGCTCCGCGGCGGTCTCGGCCGCTCGATCGCCGTAGAAGAACAGGCTGACGGCGACGCGCGCCTTGTCCTCCCAGCGGTAGCTCCCGAGGAGCGCGATGCCCTGCGCCGGCTGCTCGAGACGCAACAGGACTTCACAGGTCTCGTCGCCTTGCTCGACGTGCTCGATGGTGCCGGCGAGCGGCGGGGCACCTGCCGGCGCCGACCGTCGCTCACCCAGGTTGGGGCCGTGGACGCCGAGCGCGGTGGCGAGCTGCTTCCAGACCTCGGCATGCGTGCCAGGGGTTCCGCGCAGCGCGCGCGCGGCGGCGGCGTTCTGGCCCGCGAAGTGACGCAGGTACAGGCGCAGGACCTGGAAGAAGCCGGGCCAGCCGCGCTCGAACCCCTCGATCTCATCGTCCCAGGAGTCGCTTGTCGAGAACAGGCTGTGCACGAGCCGCACGACGCACCTGTCGCCCGAGCGGCTGGCGATGACGAACTCCGACGCGAGGGGCGGCGCGTCCCCGCTCCAGCCGTGCTCCTCGTAAACGAGGCGCGTCGGCGGCTCCCACGCCGTGATCGTCCCCGAGGACGTCACGCCCTCGCCGAACGTGAACTCGACCTTCCCGCCGGCGCGCTCGTCCACGGTGGTCGGCGCGAACCAGGCGCTGATGCCGGGGCCCGTCGCGATGGCGTGCCACACCTGCTCCGGCGTCCCGGGCACCAGGAACTCGAGCTCGACCCAGCGCTTTCGTGCGTCGCTCCTTATCGGCATGTCTCCTCCTCTTTCGGTTCATCGCTCGGCTTCGGATAAGCCATCACGAGCAGGCGGTGGTCGCGCCCGCCGGCGGCGCTCGCGTCGTGGTATCGCGCCACGAGCTCGGCGATCGCCTCGCCGAGATCGGCGGTGAAGGCGGCGCGCTCCGCGGCCGACGCGAACCGGATCTCCGTGTCGATCGAGAGCGTCGCCAGCCGCTTCTTGGCGCCGAGCGCGCGGCGCCACAGCCCGCCGACCTCGCGAACGACGCGCGCGGCGAGCGCGACGAGGTAGCTCGCCGAGAGACGATCCACCGTCCGCCGTGGATCCGCGGCGACAGGCCCCAGCGCTCCCGGCGATACGACATAGGCGCTCGCGGTCGCCACGAACAGGCGCTCCGTCAGGCCGCCCCACTTGCGCTCGCCCGCCGCCCGCACCAGCTTGTGCGCTTCGAGCGCGCGCAGGTGATAGTTGACCTTCTGGCGCGCCAGGCCCACCCGCTCCGCGAGGTTGGCGGCGGAGGCCGGCAACGCCAGCTCCGAGAGCAACCGGCTCCGGATCGGGTCGAGCGCGACGACCGCCGCGGCAGGGTTTTCGATGACCTCCACGTCCAGCACGACGACCATCCTAGATTGACAACTTTTGTTGTCAAGCATCTCGAGTGGGCTCGCCGTGTTCGCCCGCGCGTCCGCGCCCGCGCCCACGCTCGCGGGCGGCGCGCGCTTTCTTGCTCTGCCGGCGGCGCTTGCCGCTAGCATCGTGTGCCCGCGCACCCGCGCGCCGCCACCGCCTGAGAAGGAGGCCCTCCGTGCACCGTCGACATGCGCTCTGGATCCTGTTGCTCTGCCTGACTCCCCTGCTCGCCGCGTGCGGGCATCCCTGGAAGACCACCCGTCAGGCTGTGCCGAACCCGTTCTACGGCAAGGGGCGCCTCGCTGTCGTCCCGGTGGCGTTCCTCGCCCTCGAGGTCGGCGACGTCACCGAGGCCGACTGGATGGCCGAGAAGGACGCCGAGCAGCGGCAGAGCTGGCAGGAGGACAAGGCGGCGATGAACGAGCAGTTCACGGAGGCCCTCATGGCGGAGGCAGCGTCGGAGGACGCCATCGTCGTCAAGGCGATCAGCGCCGCCGACGCGCCGTTCTTCATCCGCGCGAACGTGACGTTCTACGAGCCCGGCATCTTCACGGGAGTCTTCAACAAGCACACGCTCCTCAAAGCGACGGTGCAGATCACCGACCCGGCCGGGAGGGTGTTCGACGAGATCCTGATCGAGGCGAAGTCGCCAGCGACGTTGTTCAACCCATCGACCGGCGGGCGCGCGCGGGACGCGGCGAACCAGCTCGGGAAGCTGGCGGGGAAGTACATCAACCATCGCGTCAGCGGCGGCGACTGAGCTGCCCCGGCGGCCCGACGCCGGATCAAGGTAGCCGCCCGCCGGAGCCGGGCGCTGCGTCATGCAGCGCGTGGCCGGCGAGGGCTACCCGCTCCTGGCGAGAGACTTTCCCTGGGCCTCGAGCGCGGCCTTGATGATCCCGACCGCCTTCGGCCCCACGCCATGGAGCGCCAGGAGCTGGGCTTCCGAGAATCGCGTGACCTGATCCAGGCGAGAGACTCCAGCAGCAGCGAGCGCTCGAGTCGCCGGCTTCCCGATGCCCTTCGGAAGCGCGGATTCTGGTTGTTCCTTCGGTTTGCTCGGCATGGGCTCATCCTGGTTCATTCGCCGCCCGGCGGGCCGGCGCCCGGCTGCGCCGGCAGCGCCAGCCTCACGATCACGCACAGCATGCCAGGACGAGGGCCGCTGTACAATACCGCGGTACAGGGACTAGCACCAACGATGCGAGCACCCCCGCGGCTCTCGTCCGGACTGAGCGCGCCTCGGCGCACAGCGCGCTCTTCGTACAACCGCTCCACGCTCTCGACGAAGAGGCGCGTCAGCGCGCCGAGCTTGTGAGGACGCCGATCAAGATGCCGCGCCGCGCGCCCTTGCCGCCATGGGGCTGATCTCCCGGAGAGCCGTGCGCACTTGCGTCAACTATGGAATTCTCGCTCTGAAACGGCCGGCGGGCCTCGCCAGGCATAACGATCGAGCGCCGATGGGCCTGTGGTACGCTACGGTCAGGCCCTTGTGTCGAAGCGCAGCGTACAACCGGAGGCCCGCGGCACCCGTGTGATCGAGGTGGCAGGCGGTCCGCGGCTCGTCGTCCCCCGCGGCCGCCTCACGGCCGTGGACGGGCCGAGCGCGGGCCACACGATCGCCGTCGAGGCTGCTCCGGTGGTCGTCGGCGCGAGCGATGACGTCGATTTCACGCTCGCGGATCCTGCGGTGAGCGCGCGCCACCTCGAGATCGCTGCCACGCCCCTCGGCTTCCGCTTGCGCGATCTCGGGAGCACGAACGGGACGTTCGTCGACGGCCGGCGCACCGGCGAAGTCTGGCTCGGCGAGGCCACGGAGATCCGCGCCGGAGAGACGCGCCTTTCCTTCACCCTCGAGGCGGGGGCGCGGGAGCTCCCGCTCTCGCGTGCCATGAACTTCGGCGATCTCCTCGGCCACAGCCCGCCGATGCGCGCCGCCTTCGCGCTCCTCGAGGGCGCGGCCCGCAGCGACGCGACGGTGCTCGTGCTCGGCGATTCGGGCACGGGCAAGGAGCTCGCCGCGCGCGCCATCCACGAGCGTTCTCCGCGGCGCGATGGGCCGTTCGTGATCCTCGACTGCGGCGCGGCCAGCCCGACGCTGCTGGAGGCGCAGCTCTTCGGCCACGCGCGCGGAGCGTTCACCGGCGCCACCGAGGCCCGTGAGGGCCTCTTCGAGGCGGCGCACGGCGGCACGCTCGTCCTCGACGAGATCGGCGAGCTCCCGCTCGAGCTCCAGCCGAAGCTGCTCCGCGCGCTCGAGGCGCGCACCGTCTGCCGCCTCGGCGAGCCGAGGCCGCGGCACATCGACGTCCGGTACATCGCCTGCACGCACCGGCTCCTCGAGGCCGAGGTCCGCGCCGGGCGCTTCCGGCAAGATCTCTATTTCCGGCTCTCTGTCGTGACGGTCCGCCTCCCGCCGCTTCGAGAGCGAAAGGAAGAGATCCCGCGGCTCGTCAGCCACTTCCTCGGCAAGCTCGCGCCGGGCGCCCCGATCGATCTGCCCAGGTCCATGCTCGAGCTGCTCGCGAGCCACACATGGCCGGGCAACGTGCGCGAGCTGCGCAACGTCGTCGAGCGGTTCCTGACGCTCCCAGGGGTCCCGGCGGCGTCGTTGCTCGGCACCTCGAGCGGGGCGCCGGGCGGCGCCGAGCTCGGCGGCCTGCCGATCCCCGTCGGTGAGCCGTTCCACGAGGCGAAGCGCACATGGACCGAGCGCTTCGAGCAAGCTTACCTCGAGCACCTCCTCGCGCGGGCGCAGGGCAATGTCTCCGAGGCCGCGCGGCTCGCCGGGCTCTCCCGCCAGTCGTGCTATCGGCTGATGCAGAAGCATGGCCTCCGGGTCGAGTGAGCCGGCCGCCGAGGGCGACCTCCATGGCCCCGCCGCCCCCGGCTGGCTCGTCGTGCGCCGCATCGCCGTGGGCGGGATGGCCGAGGTGTTCCTCGTGCGCGGCGAGCGGGCCTCCCGCGCGGTGCTGAAGCGGATGCTGCCTCAGCACCGGGGCGATCCCGAGCTCGTCCGCGCCTTCGTGCACGAGGCAGAGCTCGGGCGCGCGCTCGCGACGCCGGTCCATCCGGCCCTCGTCCGTACGCTGGAGCACGGCGAGGACGCGGCGGGCGGATGGATCGTCCTCGAGCACGTCGAAGGGGCAACGCTCGCCGAGATCCTCGCCGCCGCCCGCCGCGCCGGGGAGGCCGTGCCGCTCGGCGTCGCGCTGCATGTCACCGCGACGCTCCTCGACGTGCTCGCGTTCGTGCACGGCGCCACGGACGCGGCGGGCCGCCCGCTCGGGATCGTGCACCGCGACGTCACGCCGGAGAACCTCCTCGTCTCGCGCGAGGGGGCCGTCAAGCTCGGCGACTTCGGCATCGCGCGCTCGCGCCTCCGGGACGCGCGCACGCGGACCGGTGTCATCAAGGGCAAGCTCGCGTATCTCGCGCCCGAGCAGGTGACCGGATCGAGCGTGGACGCGCGCGCGGATCTGTATGCCGCTGGGATCCTCCTCTGGGAGCTCGTGACCGGCCGGCCTTGGCTCGACGCAGCCGACGAGCTCTCGCTGCTGCGCGCAGCGGAGGATCCGCCGCGCCGGTCGCCCTCGTCGCTCGGCGGCGACCCGCGCCTCGACCCTGTGCTCGCCCGCGCGCTGGCGCGCTTCCCCGAGGAACGATTCCCGACCGCCGCCGCCTTCCGCGGCGCGCTCGCCCCGCTGCTCGAGACCGAGCTCCGGGGCGACGAGCGGGCCTGGCTGGCCCGCGGCGCGCAGGCCCTTGCCCTGCCCGGACCGGCGCCCTGCGCGCCCGACCCTGCCCCGGCGCCGCCGCCGGAGCCGCCGCGCGCCGCGCCCTCCTCCGAGACGGGACAGCCCCGCGCCGGGAGCCCGCAGCCCGCCCGCGCGGCGTGGCCCGCCATCGCCGCGCTCGCCGCGACGCTGCTCGCCGGCGCGCTGGTCGGAGAGCGCATGCTGCGCGCAGGCGGAGCGGCGTCGCGTGCGATCCCGATGCGGGTCGCGCCGGTCGCGACGGCGGCGAGCGGAGGCACGGCCGCCGAGGTTCCGTCCGCGCCCGCGGCTGGGGCCGCTCCGGTCGCCACGGCGGTGAGCGGGGACAGCGTTGCCGGGGTCCCGTCGGCGCCCGCGGCCGGGGATGTCGCGGCGAAAGCGTCCTTTCCGAGCGCGTCATGGCCCCTCGGCGGCGTCCCAGCAGCCGCCTCCGCGCCTTCCGGGGGCGCCTCCGCGCCGTCTGCCGCCGACGGCGGCTTGCCCGCCCGCGCTGAAGCCGGCGAAGCCCTCGCTGCGCCACCGGCCAGGCTGGAGGGCGCGCCGGTCGACGAGCGCGCGGCCGCGCTGCGCGCTCGGCTCGACGCCGCCCGCGCCTCGCTCGCGAAGCGCGGGATCGAGGCCGCGGACCTCCCGCCCGGCCTGCGCGCCTCCGCGGCGCGCGCCGAGGCTGCCCTCGCCGAGGGGGACGTCGCCGCGGCGGCCTCCGAGGTCGACACGTTCGTCGCGACCACCGCCGGGCTGCGGCTCGACCAGGAGATCCTGCGCCGAAAGCTCGATCGGGTGGGGGCCCTGCTCCGCGCCGCGCGTGCGCGCGGCGCCGACACGCGCGCCGCCGAGGGCCGCGCCGCGGCGGCGCTGCAGTCGTTCCTCGACAGGCGCTACGAGGCGACGAACGCCGAGCTCGACGCCCTCCTCGCGGAGCTCGCGCGATGAGGGTGCGCCGTCAGCGGCAGATCCCGCTCGTGGCGTCGCAGCGGTGCTCCGGAGCGCACGGCGAGAAGAGCGCGTCGGCGCGACAGTCGTCGACGCACAGGGCGCGCAGCCGATCGCACACGCGCCCTCCCGGGCACGGCACGGGGCAGTCTCTGGGGAGGCAGACCCCGCCGACGCACGCGGCGCCCAGGGGACACGCGTAGTCCGGCGCGCACGGGGGCTCGGTCGGCTCCGTCGGGGGCGGCTCGCAGGACAGGGAGAAGTCGCCGAGATACCCCTGCGCGCCCGCTTCTGCCGCGACCTGATCGAGCGGCTGCCCTGTCGGATCGCGTACCGCGCTGGCGATGGTGACGCGATACGCGAGCCTGTCGACCCCCACGAGCCTCGGCGTGGCGATGTTTGCGACGAGCCCTGACGGATCCATGGCCACCGAGATCGGCCCTGGATCTGGCGTGATCGTGACGGCGCCCGGCGCGCGCAGGCTCGCCTCGTCGATGGGGCGCGAGAAGGAGATGACGAGCGAAGGCACGGCACATCTGAGCGCGACGCCTCCATCGTCGGGCAAGACGCGCTCGACGCGAGGCGGCCTCACCTCCGGCCGCAGGTTGAAGGGCACCGTCATCATCGGCGGCGGCGCCGCGAAGCGCGCCCCCATCAGCTCGCCGCGCGCGACGAAGCTGCCCGGCGCCGGGCTCGCCTGCAGGCCGAGCACCCGGATACTGAGCGAGACGTCGGGTAGACTGCCCTGCTCGATGCGGATGATCGGGAGCCGCTCCCGCTCGATCGAGAGGGTGAATACGAGCTCGAGCGCCGCATCCACGTCGGCGTTCTTCACCTGCACGCCGCCCCGCGACCGCTCCTCGCCCGGTGCGTAAAGGCCCTCCTCGGCGTCGACGACGAGCACGGCCTGCTGGACGTGCGCGAGGAGCTGCTCGGTCGTGTTCACGTTCGGATCGGGCACGAGCATCAGGTCGAGCGCGGGCGGCTCCGCGCACCCTGCCGCGCCGAGCGCGAGCCCGGCGGCGCCGAGCGCGAGCGTGCGCCGGAGGGCGGGAGAGGCTCCCCTCGCGGCGCCCTGCCCAGGCTCGCGCGCCGGAGGATCGCGCCGGCGCCGGCTCATGGCGGGGTGAGCACCACGTCGGGGTCGCCCTCGCCGCTGCTCAGCGCGACGCCGATCCCGGCCGCGGCGCCGGCCGTCGCCGCGGCGGCTACGCCGACCCAGAGCCACGGCTCCTCGTACCAGGCGTGGCGCGGCCCCGGCGGGAGGGGCGCCCAGGGCTTCGCGAGCCGCTCGCCCAGCCGCTCGATCGCGGCGCGGAGCCGCGCCGGATCCGCGTCGTGCACGACCTCCTGCATGAGCTGCTCCCTCATCTGTGTCTCCACGTCGACGATCGTGCCGCGCACGAGCACGGTCGCGCCGAGCCCCGCGAGCTCGGTCCGGACGATCTTCGAGGCGCCGAGCGCGCGGGCCGCCTCCCGCACGCACGCGGCGTCGTCGGCGCAGCCGGGGCTGCGCGACAGCCGCGCCGAGAGCCGCGAGACCCGCGCGCCCCCGCGCCGCGCGAGCGCAGACGCCATCGCGCTGTCGCCGTCGACGCCCTCGACGCTCGCCTCGGTGGCCCATGCGGTGGGCATGAGCGCGACGTGGACGCCGGGCCGCGGCGTGCGGGGCGCCTCCCCGGTCGCCCCGGCGCACCCCGCGACGAGCGCTGGAGCGCCGGCGAGCAGCGCGATCAGCGCGAGCCCACGTCCGGAGGGCACGCCGGTAAAACCCAGCCGCAGGAGTCCCCGTCCGTCGGCGTGCATGCAGGGTAGATGCGGGTTCCGTCCGGGCATGTCCAGTATTCCATGGGCGGCGGCTCAGGACACGCGTCGACGTCGCAGACGCCGCTCGCGTCCGGAGTGCACACCGGGAAAACCCAGCCGCAGGAGTCCCCGTCCTTCGGCGTGCATGCAGGGTAGATGCGGGTTCCGTTCGGGCATGTCCAGTATTCCGCGGGCGGCGGCTCACCACACGCGTCGGCGTCGCAGACGCCGCTCACGTCCGGAGTGCACGCCGGTAAAACCCAGCCGCAGGAGTCCCCATCCGTCGGCGTGCATGCAGGGTAGATGCGGGTTCCGTCCGGGCATGTCCAGTATTCCATGGGCGGCGGCTCAGGACACGCGTCGACATCGCACGTGAGGGCGCCGTCCGCGCACCTGACGAACGTGGTGTCCGAGCCCGCGCCGTAGAGCGGAGCGCAGTCTTCGCGCAGGAGACAGGCGGCTTCGTCGAGCCTATCGCACGCGATCTGCGATGGGCTTGTGCCTGTCGCGGAGCCGCCGCTGACAGAGGTGCAGTTCACCGTCGCAGCGAGCGCGGTGAGCGCGAGGAAGGCGGTGGCGAGTCGATTTCTCATGATCGTGTTCTCCTGGTACTTTCAGGGTTGCCGGTCCCTGTACTCTGTAGCCTGTAGCAATGGCCATTCCACCCCTCCCCGCGCGCATTCCTCGGGCGATCGCGCCGCTGGATCCGGCGCCGATCGTCACGCGTAGTTGACACCTGTCCACCGCCCGTGACAGGGGCCTGTTGCGGCGTGCGCGAACAGGGGCTCCCGGGCGGGTCATGTCGACTTCTCCACCATGGATGGCAACTGCACTGGTGTCGGGATCGGGCTCGACCCCGGTCGAGTCACGGTCTGAGCGAGGCCGGTCCCGTCGTCTGGAACAACGACCTCCGCACCGTCGCCGGCGCTGCCCACGGTCGATCGCTCGCCCGGATCGGCGAGCTCGACGCGGAGATCGCCGCGGCCGGTGACGGGCACGACTCGACGCAGTTCCCGAGCTACGGTCCTGGCGCCTCGACCGCGGCGCGGTTCAAGGACTCGGCGGTGGTGATCTCCGATCTGCCGGCGGGCACACCGGTGACGCTCACCTTCCGGGTCGTCGCCTGGAGCCTCGCGATCGCCACCGGCAACGGCGTCGCCTCCAGCAGCTGTCAGTTCACGGTCATCGGCTCCACCAAGACCGCCTACTGGAGCTTCAGCTCGGCCAGGAACGATTGCACGAAGCTCGGCCGCGCACGAAGGGCATCGGGCTAGGGAGTATCCCCGCGCGGCGGCATGACGTCGAAGCGCCGGGCCCCCGGCTTCCCCAGGAGGACCTGATCGGCGAAGTCGAAGATGGCGTTCCAGTCTTCCTCGGTGGCGCCGTGCCCACCGGGCCGGAAGTGCAGTCCCAGATGCTCAGGAACGCCGAGGAAGTCGTACACCGGTTGAGCGCCGAGATACGACTGCACGGCCGCGTAGGCCCTTCCGTACGGATCGTCGAGCGAGTTGCACAGAATGAACAGCCGCGGCGCGGTGAGGGCGGGGAGCCAGTGCTGGTCCGAGGGGAGGCGCTCCGTCTGGTTCCTGAACTCGGGAAGGAGCGGCCCGAACCAGTAGGTGTTCTGAGCGACGATCTCGGTGATGCCCTGTCCGAGCCCACCGCCCATCTCGGCGCCCGAGAACCGAAAGGCCATGCCCCCCGCCACCGGGGCGGTGAGCGCGATGCGCTCGTCGAAGGCGCCCGTGAGCAGAACCGCCTGGCCCAGGCGCGACACCCCCGTGACCATGATCTTGCCCCGATCCACGGCTGGATCGGTCATCAGAGCCTCGCGCGAGCGCACCGGCCGCTCTCCCCAGGCTGCTTTCGCCGGAGCCGAAGGAGAGCGAGATCAAGATGGGACGAGCCTCGGCCTCCTCCTCGGGAGTCGCCTTGGCCTTCGGGAAGAAGAGGCCCAGGTCGAAGCCGAGCTCCCCGCCTGGCCCGAAGCTCAGGTGAAGCTTGCAAAGCGAATGGTTCGATGCTCGATCATGATTGTCGCTCCAGGGGGGAAATCAGTGCATCGCTGCCCTAGCGAGCGCCTGACGTCGAGAGCCCGAAGACCTCGCGCAACCCCTCCGGGAGGGTGGTGGGCGTGCGCCGGAGCAGCGTCTCGAGGTCAGAGCTCGTCTCGTCCAGCTGGTCGCCCCGGATGTCGGAGTAGAAGCCGAGGTAGCGGCGGGCGAGGTGCTCCGGCACGCCGGCCCGGATGGCGTCCGCGACGTACGTCTCGTCGGAGATCCGCGTGTAATCAACGGTCCTGCGCGACACCTCGGTGAGGGCGGCCGCCACGTCGTCGAAGGTGTAGCTGCGGGGGGCGGCGACGACGTAGGTGCGGTCCGCGCCCTCGTGGTCGAGCATGGCGTTGGCGAGGGCCTCGCCCATCTCGCGGCGCAGGGCGTAGGCGACTCTACCGTCGCCGGCCGGCAGCCGGATGCCCGTCTCGAAGACCCGCGCGCCACCGACGTAGAGCGGAACGGTGTCGAGGTACAGGGCGTTGCGGAACAGGACGTGGGGCAGCCCGCTGCGCCGGATGCGGTCCTCGGTCTCGAAATAGTCGCGCATCAGCGCGTTCTCCGAGGCGTGGACGTCCCTCAGCGACCGGCTGGCGAACCCGAACAGCGCGACACCGGCGCGCCGGGCCGCGTCGATGACGTTCTGGTGCTGCTGCACGCGATGCTGGGGGGCGTTGCCCGCGATGAGCAGGACGCGGTCGACGCCGGCCATCGCCCGGTCGAGAGCGGCGGCGTCGTCGTAGGCGCCGACCCGGACCGAGACGCCGCGCGCCACGAGGCCGGCGGCCTTGCGCTCGTCGCGCGCGAGCGCGGCGATGTCAGCGCCGGCGGTGCGCTCCAGCAGGCGGTGGACGACGGCGGACCCGAGCTGTCCGGTGGCTCCGGTGACGAGGATCATGAGCGTTTCTCCCTGAAAAGGACCAATTACATAGCGTGCTATGTGTATGAATAGCACGCTATGTTGTAGGGTGGCAACCGATGGATATCGACTACGACACGGGCTACTTCGTCACCCGGACCGCTCGGGCGTTCATGCGCGTCGCCGAGGCGCAGCTGCGCCCGCTGGGGCTCGGCGTCGCCCACATCCCGGTCCTGCTCTGCCTGGCCGAGGAGGAGTCTCTGACCCAGGCGGAGATCGCTCAGCGTACGCACGTCGAGCAGCCCACCGCCGCCGCGCTGCTGCAGCGCATGGACAAGGCTGGCCTGATCGAGAGGTCGCCCGACCCGCGCGACCGCCGGGCCACCCGCATCCGCCTCAGCGCCCGCGCCGAAGAGGTCATGCCACGGGCGCTCGAGCTCCTCGGCCAGTCGAACGGCGAGGCCACGGCCGGGCTCTCCGCTCGGGAGATCGAGGCGCTCCACGGCCTGCTGCGCCGCGTGCTGGCCAATCTCGCCGCGATGATCGACGACGACCGGGGTCAGGCGGCGCCCAGGGAGAAGGAAAAGCACAACGAGCCGGCGACAAGGCGCGCCCCTTCGAGCGGCCCCAGCGTGCGGCGTCGGTGATGCACCACGGCGGGTTCGGCCCCGGCCTCTGGATATCGTGCGGTGGCTGCCGGTCGCCTCCAGCAGGCGCTACCCGACCTCGAGACCGGGGGTGAAGATCGTGACGCTACGGCGCGAGGGCTCCCCGGGCCGCCGCTCTCCCCGCTTCTGCCTTCAGCTTCCTCAGGTGTCCGTGCAGGGTCTCGGAGTCGAGGCCATGTAGCGTCAACCGGAACCCGGCCTCGAGCGTCGAGCTGGGCACCATGGGATGATGGTTGTGCACAAGGGCGACAGGCAGCGGGTCGTCCAGGATCTTGCCGACGTAGAGCGCGATGATCTCGTCCAGCTGCAACGAATTGCTCGCCCGCCAGAAATGGTGGTCAGACAGGAACAGCGCATAGAGCGGCGTGTAGATCTCGATGGCGGTCTGCAGGTCGACGACGTTCAGCCAGGTGTCCGGGAGGTCGTCGATGCTCGCGTCGTCCTCGGTGATGGCAGAGAAGTCGATCGACCTCCGGGGCTCGATCTCACGCCCCTGGGCGCGAAGCTTCTCGTTCAGCTCGATGATGAAGTTGTAGAAGGTCAGATCGTGGACCGTGAACGTGTTGTCCAGCAGGTCCTCCAGCCTCCGGGTCCTCAGCGGCGTTGTCGTCTCGAGCTCGATGCCCGGGACGTTGTCCTCGATGAACTTCAAGATCTCCGTGCCGATGGTGAAGTGGCGCAGGATGAGGTAATTGGCCTCCGGGGCGACGAAGAGCCTCAGACCCCAGTAAATGGACCGATGCAACAGCCACGGAGATTGCCAGCTCGCCGGGACGAGGATCTTCATGAGCTTGATGCCGGAGATCGACAGGCGGGCGAACGGCCTGACGATCGGCATCACGACCCTGCGCGTTGTGCTGCGCTGGCTCTTCAGGAGGGCGGCCTTGGCCCTCTCGTCGATCGGCAAGGACCGATCCAGGTACAAGGCCAGCCACGGATCGGGATCCCTGGGGTCGTGCTTCATCTTCCTGAAGAGGTCCTGAAAATCCATGTCAGTAGCTCCCGATCTCCTCGAGCTGGAGGCGGTAGAGCCGCGCGGTGACCCGGGCGGTCTTGAGGATCCTCGGCGCCATCCGCGGGAGATCCAAGATACCACAGCGGAGCACCTCTTCCAGCTCGCCCAGGTGATCTTCGTCGGCCTTCGCGTGATAGAGATAGAAGCTGACGGCCTGCGCCTCCAGGCGAAGGGCGGACTGCACATGCTCGGCCCACCGGGCCGCGACCCGCTTGCCGAGGCCTTCGATGATGTACATGGCGCCGAGGAGATCGAAGGGGTTCGGCTGATCGGCGCGGTGGAAGATCCAGGCAGACAGGGCCTCGCTGCCGATGTTCAGCTCGTGCCGCGCGAGCCCGGCCGGGTCGCCGCCGCTCTGCAGGTAGTCCTGCTCCAGCATCAGGTAATCGCGGTGCTCCGCGGCCGCGTGGCGGATGAAGCGCGAGCGCAGCTCGGCGAAGTCGTGGCCGATGCTGGAGGCGGCGCGCGCGATCCAGAGCGCCCCGTTCATGACCTGCGCCCGGTGGTTCAGCAGGAGCTCGTGGTAATCGGCCAGGCGAATGCGACGCTCGATCACGCGCCGCACGATCGGGATGTGATGCACCTGGGACTCGAAATCCAGCCAGATGGACGACAGGCCGCGCAGGACGGCCTGCGGTGAGTCTTCGTCTCGAGGCGATGTACGTTCCGGAAGCATCCTGAACCTCCCTGGGGATGACGGCGGGTCAGACGACCGTGAGCAGCATGAAGGCGATGACGCAGCGGCCGCTCTCCGGGACGAAGCCGAGGACCTGCTGGCCCGGCTGCAGATCCCGCTCCTCGATCAGCTGGTGCAACATGAGGAGAATGGATGCGGCCCCCGTGTTCCCCTGGGAATAGAGGTTCGTGAACCAGCGAGCTTCGGGCACCATCGCCCCGGTCTTCGCGAGCAGCTTGACCATCTCTCCGCGGAGAGAGTGGGACGAGTAGTGCGCGAGGAAGTGGTCGATGGCTCCGGGCCTCAACCGTCGCCGATCCACGAGCTCGAGGTAGTGCTTCGCCCACACGGGGAACATGCGGTAAAGCAGATCGAAGTCCTGCTTGAGGACGAGGGCGCCCTGCTGCGCTGCGAGCGCAGGGCTGTCGTAGTGACTCCAGGGCTTCCTCTCACCCGCCCGGTTCCTGGAGGTGCCCGCGTACATGCAGGGGTCGAAGCGGTCGGCGTAGGAGCAGAGATCGATCCACTCCACCCTCAGGGAGCGGCGCCCCTCGTTCGGCCGGGTCTCCAGGAGCCAGGCGCCGGCCCCGTCGGAGAGGGTCCAGCGGAGGAACTCGGTCTCCATCAAGGCGGAGGAGTCCTCGCCTTCCTGCTCCCGATCGGCATAGAAGCCAGGTCGGAAGAAGCGGCTGGAGAGCTCTGCTGCGCAGGCCACGCCGCAGTCGTGCTCGCCCGCCTTCAGCTGGAGGTAGGCGGACTTGAACGCCATCATGCTGCTGGCACAGACGCTCTGAAAGCTCGCGATCTCCATGGGCCGCAGGCCGAGCTCGCCGTGGACCGCGCTGGCAAAGCCGGGGACGAGGAGGTCACCCTGGGTGGTGGCCGCCGCCAGGAAGGAGAGCCTCTCCGCGGCGATCTCGCTGCGGGAAAGCGCGTCCCGGATCGCGCGAGCCGCCATGTCCGCGCCGCTGTGAAGGGGCACGCCGTCCGGCGTCGACGCATAGTGACGTGTCTTGATGCCGTTCTGCCGGAGGACGAGGCGCCCGAGCCTGGAGCGCCTGTCGCTGATCTTGCCGATGTACTGCTCCATCTCCTCGTTGGGGACCGGCTTGCCAGGCAAGAAAGCGCCAGTGCTGGTGATGTAGACGGAACGATCCATGATCCCTCTCCGTGGCCGACATGGGCTAGGAGCTCGTCACGGCGGCCATCGACACTACCTCAGTCGCCTCGCCGTGCCGAGGCGTAACCATGTCCCGTCTCGCCGACCGCCGGCTGGGCCCGCTGGACGCTGGCCCGGGTTTCGCCTGTCCACGATCCCGGGCCGCGGCAGTCCTCGGGGGACAACGCATCAGAACTCGCCCGAGACCGTGAGGCCCGCGGTGCCGTCGGGGCCCGAAGGCGCGACGCGAAGGCCGGCCCTGCGGAGGTCCTGCTGGTAGGACTGCGCCGGATGATCGTGGGCCATGAGGGCGAACGACCACGCCGAGTTGAGGAGGCCGCTCGCCAGGCTCAGCACCCGCGTCTCCACCGGCAGATCGCCGTCCCATGCGGGCACGGTGGCGACGACCCCGCCGAGCGCGGCCGGGAGGTAGACGGCCCAGTTCGGGATCGCAGGCGCGGTGCCCAGCAGATCCCGCTCGATGCTCGCGATCTGCGCGCCTGACAGCCGCGCGCGCCACGCGGGCGTCGCCACCAGCGCATGGTCGGCGCGGAGCCGGGAGACCGGCGTGTAGTCGGACAGCGCCAGGTTCAGACCGGCGAGGAAGCCGGACACGTAAAATCCAGCCGAGAGCGCGACGGGCGTCATCCTCGCGAGCCCGTCGTCTTCAAGGAACGCGAACCCGAGCCAGAGGCTCCCTTGCGAGAGCAGCCCGGCGGTCCCCAGGGTGTCTCGCCGGTAGGTCTCCGGCACAGCGAGCCCGGCGAGGCCTCCGGCGAGTATCGCCGCGGAGCTGGCAGCGAAGGCGATGCGCAGCGGTGTATCGGTGGGCTGCGGCGCATCGGCGCTCCATGCCAGGCTCGACGCGAGGCCCGCCGCGCCGACGCCGCTGAAGAGGATGGGCAGCGCTATCGAGGAGGAATGCATCCTGATCGCGTCGGTGAAGTGCGGCGCCAGGAGCGCGGCGCGCTCGCGCCGCTGGGCGATGTCTTCCCGAGCCTCGCGCTCCTCCCACGCAGGAGCAATCGCCTCCTGCGCCGCGGCGCTCCGCGGCAGCGAGAGGCTTGACACCGCCGCTCCCACCAGGGCCGCGTGCCGCACGCGGCGCATAGACCATGACGACCAGACCATACGAAGCCTCTCTGTTGAAGGTTCTCGTGTCGAATGAACTCGACATGTTCGACGAACCGAGCACACGAGTCATCTACGGAGCGCTCTTGAGAGCACGTTCACGCCGGTGCGCCTGATGGCCATCTGCTCTCGGTGAGGAGCGCCCCGTCGCTTGTCGCTGTTGTCGCTATGTGTCCGCGGGCGCCGTTCGATCACGGATTCGTCGTCGCGCCGAGGAGCGCGCGCACGCCCGAGGCGTGCGGGCTCGTCGGGCGCGAGGCGAGGAAGCGCTGGCCCAGGTCGGCCGCGCGGGCCCGATCCCCGAGGCGGAGCAGCGCCTCGATGCGGAGCACGGTGGCCTCCTCGCCCATCGCGCTCCGCGGGAACCTCCTGTCGTAGGCGTCGAGCTCCGAGAGGCACCCCGCCGCGTCGCCGGCGCCGAGGGTGTCACGCGCATGATCGATCATGGCGACCTGCTCGCCGAGCGCGTCGGTCGGCGCGACGGGCGCGGATCGCGCGCGCGGCGTGGTGCTCTTCGAGCGCGGCGGGCTCGCGACGGGGGGCGCTGGGCTCGGCAGGGCGCTCGCCGGGAGCGGGAGCGGCGCGCGCGTCACAGGCGCGGCGGGGGTCGATGCGGGCGCGACGGGCGGTGGGTTTGCCACCGGCGGCTCGCCGGGGACGGGCGGTGCGCTTGCCGCCGGCGGCTCGCTCGACGGTACCGCCGAGGAGGGAGGCGCAGCAGGGCGGAGGAGCGCGACGCCCGCGCCGATCATGCCGGCGCCGATCGCCGTCCCGAGGCCCCACTTCGCGAGCGACAGTAGCTTGCCGGTGGCCGCCCCGGGCGCGGGCGCGGCAGGCGCGGCGGGCGCGGCGCTCGTCCCCGCAGCGAGCCCGGCGATGGCGAGAGCGCGCGCGCGCGCCGACGAAGGCGGCGACTCGTGCTTCCACGAGCGGAGCAGCGTGCGCTCGAACTCGGTCGACTCGTCTTCTCCGAGCCGCTTCGGATCGGTCATCGGTTGCCTCCCCCATGCAGCGCCCTCGCCTGAATGCGCCTCGCGATCGCGCGAAATTCCTCGCGCGCGCGCCGGAGGCGGGACGCGACGGTGCCCTTCGCGAGCTCGAGCATCGCGGCGATCTCCTCCGTCGGGACGCCCTCGAGCTCGAAGAGGACGAAGACGACGCGAAGGTCCTCCTCCATCGCGTCGAGCACCTCGTCGAGCAGCGCGCGCGCCTGCTTCATCTCCATGAGCTGCTCCGGGTTCGGCGCGTCGTCGGCCGCGACCGCCATGGCGTCGTCATCGCAGAGCTCGCGCCGGCGCGCCCCGGCGCGGCGCGCGTTCGCCGCGACCCCCAGCGCCGTCCCGAAGAGGAAGGAGCGCTCGCGGCCGGGCGCGATCTCGCCGAGCTTCTGATGCGCGATCAGGAAGACGTGCTGCGCGGCGTCGTCGGCCGACCCGGCGGGCACGCCGAGCCCGCGCAGCGAGCGCCAGATGAAGTCGAAATGCGCGTCGACCAGCGCGCGGTAGCGCTCCGCGGAGGGCGACGGCGCGACCCGCTCGGCGCGCTCCGCGTGCGCCGCCACGGCCGCGTGGCGCGCGACCGCCGCGCGGGGAGGGGGGCCGGATCGCGTCGCGCTGATCATCGTCTTCTGCCGCTATGTTCGCAGGCGAGCGCCGAGATCACGGAATCGTCAAGCCTAGCCCGAGCGCGGAGACGACGTCGAGCGGCGGGCGGGCGACGGCGTCGGCGCCCTGGGCGAGGATGCCGTCGCGCAGCAGCGGCATCCGCACCCCGGCCTCGACGTCGAGCACGAACGGACCCCAGAGCGGCAGCCGCGCGCGCACCGGCAGGGCGAGCGCGAGCCACCCGCGCGTCGCGCTGCGGACCGGGGCGACGCCTCGACGGCTCGCCGCGAGGAGGCCGCCCTCGACGCGCGCGCAGGGGGCCAGGTGCAGGGCGCCGACCGTCGCGCCGAGCGGACACGCGTCGGCGGCGAGGGCCACGAGAAGAAACGATGCCGAGCCGCCCGCCGCGGGGATGTCGGAGGCCGCCTCGAGGCCCGCGCCGAAGCGCAGCGGGCCGACGCCGCGGTCCATCGCGCCGACGGGGGGCTCCGCGAAGATGCGCGCGCCGAAGGAGGGCGCGCCGATCCTCTCGCCAAGAAGGAACTGCGCGCCGAGCGTCAGGTGCGTCGCGACGTCCGGCGCGGGCGCGGGCGCGGGTGGACGCGTCCGCCCGCTACCGGCAGGCGGGGGTGGCGCGGGCGGGCGAGCCAGCCCGCTGCCGGCGGGCCGGGGCGGGGCGGCGGCGGTGCTCGCGGACGCGGCAGCGACGGGGGCGGCGACCGCGGCGGGCGCGTCCGCGCGCTGGGCGTCGATGGCGAGCGCGGTCACCACCGCGAGCGCGGCGACGACATCGTCACAGGTGTCCCCCGCGACATCGCGGTCGGATGCCGTCCCGTCCGCCCCACGTACGCCGAGGCGCCCGGCGAAGCGGCCATCGAGCTTCTCGAGGGTCACGACGTATGCGCTCGCCGCGTCCGCTTCCCCGAGGGCCCGGCGGAGGCGAGCGCTGACACGCGCGCGAAAATCCGCCTCCGTCGGGCATCCAGCCTCCGCGCGATACTCGATGCGCAAGGGGGCGGCGGTCGGCTGAGCGCGCGCCACCGCGCCGCCCGCGAGCACCGCCGAGACCATGAAGAGCCGCGCCGCGGCGGAGCGTGACCTCACCTTGAGGCCAGTGTCGCGCCGCAGCGCCCGGAGCGCTACTCCCTCGGTGCAGCCGCCGCGAGCGCCGGGGCACCTGCGGCAACCGATGTCCTGGCGCGCTACGGGGTACCCGCGCTGCCGGTGTCGCCGTGAGTCAGCGCCTCCCAGGTGATCTGCACGTTGGTCTCGTCCCTGCTGTTGCCGGACTGGCTCCGGATGCGATCGCGCACCTTGCGGCTCCGGGGCATGCTCTGGCCCTTGCGCCCCACATCGTGATTGTACGCGAGCTCCCAGACCGGGACATCCTGCGTCTTCAGCTGGCCGCCACACGGCGAGTCCTCGACCTCGACCGTCGGTCATCGACGGAAACGGGTTCAGATACTTTGCCGTGTACTCGAAGCGGCAGATCCCGCGCGTTCCTCGTCCCCGCAAACGCCTTCTGACGTCGTGTCGATGGCGCTCGTGCACGAGATGGAAGCAGCGGTGACCGCGAGCAAGGTAAGAACGTGATGCATGCAAAGAGTAGATGAGCAGCGCGGCTCAGCGCTGGAGACAATGCGCGCGTCTGCGTGGTCTTTGCTGCAATTCAGGCGTAAAAGTTTGCGTCCAGCAATCGAGGCGTTCTTGTGGGTGATACTGGTATGCTCGTGATCGTCGCTTACGGGACCGGTCAGATCCATCGCCGCATCCATCCGGTGCGCCCGGATGTCCTGCGCGCTCTGGCCTTGTACGCCGGCACGGCGGCGCCCAGGCCGCTCGTTGCGGCGAGGATCGTGCGCGCGCGTCGTGGTGGCGCGAGCGCGTGGTAGGGTCGCGGCCCCGTGCGCCCTGCGGCTGACGAAGAACAGCCCGCTCCCGGCGGGGAGCACCCCGCCTCTGATGCAAAGCAGCCCGCCCCCGGCGAGGAGCAGCCCGCTCCCACCCTGAACCGCGAACTCGGGACCTCCCCTCGCGCGTGGCGTCGGTGGTCATGGATCGTACCTTGCGCCGTGTTCGGGGCGATCCTGGCCATGTCGCGAGCGGGGCAGGTGTAATTCCTCCCGCTCATAGACGTCGCTCAACCTCGGCGAGCCAGGCCGCCTCAACGTCCTCGTCCGCGGGTCCGTCGAGGCTGGCGATCAAGCGCTTCGCGACGTCTGCTCACTCCTCCGGCGGAAATTGCAGGGCCTCGGCGAGCACGGCATTCCTGGACGACCTGCCGGAACTATACATTATAGCAGGATCTTGGCCCTGTGCATCCCCGACGACCGGACGGGGCTCTGGGTGCTGACGGCATCCGGCCGAGTCCTGGTGGGCGCCGCGCAAGACCAGACGCAGGCGCAAGCCATGGATACTTAATGAGAAACGGGCGGTCCCCCGGGGGGTCGCCGAAGAGACCCGGGCCGCGATATGCGAGGGGCGGCCTGCGCCCCGGAGCAGCGGCGCTCCGGGGCCCGATGGACTGGGCTGGTTTCTGCGCGAGCTGCGGCAGCGATCCGGCCTCAGCGGTGAGGAGCTGAGCAAGCGATTTTTGGTCGGGTCGCGGCGGGTTGCAGCTGGTGGTTGCGCTGAAGCACACCGACGGGACCGCGCGGGGCGTGCCCGCGATCCGCTCAGCCCGGTCCGGGCGCAATCCGAACGGGCGGTCCCTGGCGCGCCCTCCGCGCCGGCTTCATGCGCTCTTCCTGAGCTCGTGCAAGATGATGGTGTTGCCTTCGGTGTCTTGCATGACCGCCATGCGGCACACCGGCGATTGCACGTCGTCGGCCATGAACTCCACGCCTTCGCTCTTGAGCCGCGCGACGAGCACGTCCAGGTCTTCGACCTCGAACGCGATGCTCGCGCCGCCCGGCGCGGCAGCCGACTTCGGATCGGGGTGATTGAACAGCGCCAGGCAGCCGCCGCCCGGCAGGTCATATTCGGTCCACACCCCGTTGTCCGAGTGGCTGCCCACGCGCAGGCCGAGCGTGCCTTCGTAGAAAGCGCGAGCGCGCGGCGTGTCCTTCACCGGAAACATCGTAAATGCCACTTTCTTCAGCATGAAGCCCTCCAACGCGTCGTGGACCGGCAGGCTACCCACCGCCAGGCTACCGGCTCCACTGCGCAGAAGATATCCGATCGCGACGTCGGTGAGGCCCGCGGGCGTGAGCGCGCTCGGGAGCAGGAGGCGGAGCGCCCCGCGAGCGGCCCGAGGTGGGCAGCGGCCCGCGAGGCGCGCCGCGCGGCGGCGTCAGGGCTGGGTGGCGCCCTGGCCTTCTTCCTCGTCGCCGCCGGCGAGATCCGGGCACTTTTGCGAGATCAGATCGCACGCCGGGATGGGCGCCTCCAGGTCGGTCTCGGTGGAAGCGCACGTGAGCGCCCGGACCTGCGTGACGTGCGCGAGCAGGCACGCCTCGTATTCGGCCACGGTCGCGGTGCAGCCCGTGCGCGCTTCGGCCGGCGGCAGACAGCTCTCCGCAGGCGCCGGGGCCTCGTCCGCCCGCGGCTGCTGGGCCTCGGCCATGCACTTCTCCTTCACCACGCTGCACACCCCTCCGACCGTGGACCACAGCATGCCGACGAACTCACATGTGTCCTCCTTGGAGAGCGAGAGGCTCGGCGTGAGCGACTGGCACGCGGACTCGACATCTGTGGTCGTGAGGTCCTTGAGTTGCTTGCTGCTCACATCGGCGGGTATCGGAGCGGCCGCAACGTCCTTGCCGCCCCAGAGGACGAGCGACAGGAAGGCCGAGAGTGCTCCGAATCGAATCAGTCGGTTCATTCGTTCTCTCCCTTGTAGTAGCGGCCGCCTCCGGCCGCGGAGGGGCTCGGGAGCAACCGACGTACCGGGGGCCCCGTTGTGCACGATGGGACCGCGCGCGCCCGGCGCGGCAGGGCGGGCGGCGACGGAGATCCATTCGCCCTCCAAGCTTCCCGCCTTCCTCGTCGGGCGCTCTGGCGAGATCCCATGAGATCCACCTTGCCGGCCTGTGAGCCCGCGCGCGCTGGCCGGGCGGGCAGGATGGGCACAGGGCTGCTCGCCTCCTGGAGGGGGACAGAACACCGGGGACGGCCCCAGAGGAGAAGAGATTGAGCCGCCAAGGCGCCAAGGGCGCAAAGAAGAGAATTTCTGGGCTCTGTCGGCGTCCCTGGCGTCTTGACGGCTTCAACTCCGGGCGCTGTAGCCGGTGAGGCCGAGCGCCGCGCCGGAGCGACGGAGGGCCCGGGCGCCCGCCGTCAGGCGAGCTCGCGCTCGCCGCCCGGATACACGAAGGAGTCGCGGGGCGAGTACCACGAGGCGCTCTTCACCACCTGGATCGGGCTCCCGGGGCGCAGGGCGTACACCGGATGATCCTTCGCGAGGAACTCGACGGACAGGAGCTCGTAGGGGTCGGCCATGTCCGCGATATAGGGGTAGTTGCCGGCGACGAGCCGATCCCCGATCTTCGTCACGTAGGTGAGGTGGCCGCGCGCGACCACGCCGATCTTGTTGCCGACGTGCGCCCGCGTCCGGATGATGGGCACACCGTCCACCGAGGTGGTCGCCACGAGCTCCCTGCCGTGCAGCTCGAGCGTCGTCGACCCGGGCGACGCCGGCACGCCGCGCTCGCTCACGTACCGGCGCACGGCGTCGGAAGAGTTGAAGTAGTGCGTGAAGAAGCGGGCCGGGCCCGCGCCGTCCGGCGTCGTGTGACCCGCGAGATCCAGCCCCAGGTAGGTGAGCGAATACGCTCCGAAGCCGGAGGTCTGCTCCGGCTTGTCGACAACGTACTGGTTCATGTAAATGGCCCTGTTCGCGGCGGGCGTGAGTCCGTTCGGCAAGAGCGCCGCGGCGGCGTCCGGATCGGCTGGAACCCAGCTCGAATAGAGCATGCGGCTATCGATGACCATCTGCGGCGCGGCGAGCTTCGACTCCGACATGGTGCTGTCTTTCTCCCCCCCCGGGAAGGACGAGCACTATCACAATCCGCCGCCCGGCGATCCGCAGCGGTCAGGGGGAGAATACGGAGACCGGTGTCGTCGAAGCCGGCTCGGAGGCTTCGAAGCGAGGAGTCGGACAGGCGAACCCCATGGGATGAGCCATGCTGCGCGGCGGGCGCGATCGACGTCGGGCCGCCGTCGCTCGGGCCGTCCCGGCGCTCGAGGTGGCAAGACGGCGGCGGTGCGCCTACCCGAGCGCCGAGGCGCAGACAGCGCATCACCCCGAAGGCGCGCCCGCTGGTCGCGCGTCCCGGGCCGCCTCGAGACGCGGCCAGGCGCCCGCGCGCGGGGCAGGCGCGGTCGCCCCACCACGCCTCACCGCATCTCTGTACCTCTGCCCCGGCCATGCGTCGCCGCGCTCCCGCGCGCCGCGCAACGCCGCCTCCGGCGGTTGAGCCCGCCCCGCCCGCGCCCGGCCCCCGATCGCCGAGCCCATTTGGGAAACGCTCCTGTTACCTTGGGCGACGCTCCGCAGCGCACTGCGGGCGCAGGTTCGACGGCAGCGCCGGCACGCCGGCGCCTTGCCCCATCGCCAGCCGAGGTCCGGATCCAACATGCAGCAGGACACGAAGACCGCGCGCGTCTCGTTTCGTATCGACAACCTCGAAGCTGCGCTCGAGCAGGGGATCGACAACGAAGCAGCCGCGATCGACGTGCTCGTGGCCGCCGCGGCGAAGGGAAGCCCGCACCCCGAGCTGTGGGCGAAGCTCCACGAGTCCGCCGCGCACCACGACCGGTTCTCCGAGCTCGCGTTCGCGTACGAGCGCTTCGCCAGCGAGCGGCGGTTCGGGATGCTCCCGCAGGCCGCCCAGGCCGAGGTCCTCGTCCACGCCGCCGAGTTCCTCGCCGACTTCTTCGGCGACCCCGGCGGCGCTCGCCCCTACCTCGAGCGCGCTCTCTCCGTCCTGCCCTCACACCACGAGGCCTTCGTCCGCCTCGAGCGCATCCTCAAGGAGGCGAACGAGCCGCCCAAGCTCGCAGACCTCTACGCCCTCGCCGCGGGCTACCGCGCAGACCGCGCCGAGCAGCTCGCGCTGCTCCGCCGCGCCTACGAGCTCGTCGAGGCCAGCCCGAAAGAAGAGGAGCGCGCGGTCAAGCTGCTCCAGCAGATCCTCAGGACCGACCCCGGCGACTCGTCGGCGCGCTGGGCGCTCGAGGCGCGCTACGCGCGCGCCGGGCGGCTCCAGGAGATCGCGAGGATACTCGAGCCGGCGCTCGCCGCGGAGACGCCGCCGCCCGACGCGCTCGAGATCCGCGCGCGGCTCATCGACCTCTACAGCGGCCCGCTCAAGGAGATCGAGCGGACGCTGCCGCACATCGAGGAGGTGCTCGCGCAGAACCCGGGCCACCAGGCCGCCTTCCGCGTCGCAGAGGCCCTGCTCGGGCGCAAGACCGTCGTCGTGCGCGCGGCCGCGGCGCTCGAGTCCGCGCACGCGCGGCGCGGGAGGTCGCAGGACGCGGCGCGCATGATGGCCCTCCAGATCGAGAACCTCCGCGGGCCGCGCCGCGTCGAGGTGCAGAAGCGGCTCGTCGAGCTGCAGTTCCAGAGGCTCGGCGATCTCGCGGCGGCGTTCTCGCTGTCCGAGCAGATCCTCGCGGTCGACCCGTCCGACGAGGCCGTGCGCGAGCGCTTCCTCGCGCTCGCGTCGGTGCTCGACCGCCGGGTCGACGCGGCGCGCGTGCTCATGCGCGCCGCGTCCGGCGCCAAGGACAAGCCGCTCCGGGCGCACATCGCCGCCGAGCTCGGCGAGCTGTACGACGGCCTCGGGGAGGGCCGGAAGGCGCGCGCGTCGTTCCAGCAGGCGCTCGACGGCGAGCCCGACGCCGCGGCCGTGCTGCGGGCGGCCCGCGGGCTGGCGAAGCTCTGCGAGCGCGAGCGCGACGCGCGCGGGCTCGCCGGCGCGCTCGCGCGGCTCGCCGAGGCCGAGACGGAGGCCGAGGCGCGCGAGGCCGCGGCGGAGCAGCTCGCGCGCCTCCACGAGGAGGAGCTCAACGACGCCGCGGGCGCGATCGCCGCCTACCGCAAGCTCGCGGAGGCGGGCTCCTCGCGCGAGCCGCGCGCCCTCGCCGCGCTCGAGCGGCTGTACGAGGCCGCGGCCGCGCACGAGGGCCTCGCGTGGGTCCTCGAGCGGCGCGCCGAGACGGAGCCGGACCGCCGCGCGGCGCGGGAGCTGGCGTTCCGCGCGGCCGACCTGCGCACCCGGCTCGCCGACCTGCCGGCCGCCGTCGCCGCCTGGCGCCGCTACCTCGCGTCGTTCGGGGCGTCGCGCGAGGCGCACGCGCGGCTCATCCCGCTGCTCGAGCAGGAGCGGCGCTGGGCCGAGCTCGAGGCGCTCCTCGAGGCCGAGGCCGAGCTCGCGACCGGGCAGGAGCGCGCCTCGGTCCTGGGCCGGATCGGCGCGATCCGCATGGCGCGGCTCGACGATCCGGCCGGCGCGATCGCCGCGTACCGCGAGGCGCTCGCGCTCGATCCGACCGATCGGCCGAGCCGGGTTGCGGTCGAGAAGATGCTGGGCCCGCCCCCGGGCAGCGGCGCCGGCGGCGTGGACGCCTCCCCGTCGCGGCAGAGCGCCTACCTCCTGCTGTCCGACGATCAGCGGCTCGCGGCCTGCGCGCTGCTGGAGCCGATCGCGCGCGCGGAAGGCGCGGCGCAGCTCCTCGTGCGCGTGCTCGAGACCAGGGCGGAGATCGCGCCCGTCGCGTGGGCCCCGGGCGCGGCCGCGCCGGCGCCGGCTGACGTCTCGGGCAGGCTCGCGGCGCTCGAGGAGGCGGCCTCCGTCGCCGAGCGCGAGCTCAGGGATCCGAAGAGGGCGCTCGATCTGGCGGCGCGCGGGCTCTCGCTCGCGACCGCGGCCGCGCCCGAGCAGCTCGCCCGGTGGGTCGCCGAGGTCGAGCGGATGACCGAGCACGGCAGCGAGTCCGCGCGGCGCGCGCCGACGCTCGCCGGGGCGCTCGGGGATCGCGCGGTGGACAGCGCGGCGCTGTCGCACCTCGCGCGGCGAGCGGGCGAGGCGCTGCTCGCGCGCGGCGACGTGGCGCAGGCGCTCGCCCTCTACCGGCGGGCGCTCGCCTTCGAGCCGTCGTCGCGCGAGCTCATCGCGCGGGTCGACGCGCTCTTGCGCGAGCAGGGCAGCCCCGAGGAGCGGCTCGCGCTCTACCGCGAGGCGCTCGCACAGCCGTGCCCGCCCGCGCGGCGGCGCGAGCTCCTGCACGCGATCGGCACGATCCAGCGCCGCGACGTCGGCGATCTCTCCGGGGCGGCCGCGACGTACCGCGCGGCCATCGAGGACGACCCGGGCGACGACGCGGCGTACGAGGCGCTGCTGGAGACGTACGCGGCGGGCGGCGCGTGGGACGCGCTCTACGACGCCCTGGCTGAGCGGCTCCCGGGCGCCCCGCCCGACGAGCGCGTCGCGCGCGAGCTGCGCATGGCCGAGGCGGCGGCGAAGGGCGGGAAGGTCCCGAGCGCGGTCGCGCACTACCGCGCGATCCTGTCGGGCGGCGCGGCGCTCGAAGGCGCGGCGCTCTCCGCGATGGAGGCGCTCGCGCTGTCCACCGGCGACGCCGCGCTGCTCCGCGAGGTGCTCGAGCGGCGGGTCGCCGCCTCGGCCGATCCGCAGGACGAGGCGCTCTGGCTGGAGCGGTTCGGCGAGTTCTCGGCGTTCGGCATCGGCGCTGTGGGCGCCGCGGGCGCTGCGGGCGGCGCGGGTGCTGCGGGCGGCGCGGAAGCCGGCGATGCAGACGCCCAGGGCGCTGCGGGCGCCGCTGCTGCGCGCGCCACCCCGGCCCCGGGCGACCTCGACGCCGCGGTGGCGGCCTGGCTGCGCGCCGCCGCGCTCGCCGAGGGGCCGCTCGCGGATCCGGAGCGGGCGCAGAAGCTCTACGAGCGCGTGCTCTCCGTCTCGCCGCGGCACCGCGACGCCGCCGGCCGCCTCGCGGCGCTCTACCGCGGGCAGGGGGCCTGGGCTCGGCTCGCCGCCGTCTGCGAGGTCCTGCTCGACACAGCGACGACCGACGAGGACGCGCTCTCCGCGCTCGCGGCCCTCGAGGACGCGGCGATCCGGGCGCGCGCGACGTCGCGCTTCGTCGACGCCGCGCTCGATCTCCGCGATCGCATGAGGGCCGAGGGGGAGGGGGGCGCGCCCGCCGGCAAGACGGCGGCGGCGCGGGTCCGCGCGATCGACGCCGCCCTCGCGCGGGTGCTCGCCGCCGATCCCGACCGGCAGGACGACGCCGCGTCCGTCTACCGGCGCCTGCTCTCGCCGCCCGGCGGCGGCGACGCCGCGCAGAGATCGCTCGACCCCGCCGCGCTGGAGGCGTTCCGCGCGTTCCTCGCGCAGAGCCCGGACACGCTCGCGCGCCGCGTGGACCGTCGCTGGCTCTTCACGCTCCTCGTGGAGCGCGCGCCCGAGGGCGAGCGCCTCAGGGCGCTCTCCGCGTGGGCCGCGTGGGAGGAGGAGCACGGCGACCGCGCGGCGGCCGCGGCGCTCTACGCCCGGCTGGTCGAGGCGGATCCCGAGAACGACGACGCGCTCGCGGCGCGGGGGCGCCTCCTCGCCGATCTCGGCGACCACGAGGGCGCGGCGGAGGTGCTCGCGATGCGCCGCGATCGCAGCGAGGGCAGCGCGCGCGTGGCGCTCGACGTCGAGCTCGCGACGCTCCTGCTCGATCAGCTGGATCGGCCGGCGGAGGCGCTCGACGCGGTCGCGCCCGCGATCGAGGCCGGGACGATCGACCCCGCGGTGCTCGAGATCGCGGAGCACGCGCTGGGGCGCCCCGAGACGCAGGCGCGCGCCGCGCTGCTGCTCGAGCGGGCGTGCGACGCGCTCGACGATCCCGAGGTGCGCGTCGCGTTGCTCGAGACGCTCCTCGCGAGCTCGCCAGCGCCGCTCCCGCCGGGCGAGGCCGCGCCGGGCTCCCCGCGCGGCGCGCTCGACGCGGGCAGCCTCGCGTCCGCGCAGCGCGCCGCCGTCCGCCGCGGCTGGTTCGAGCGCCTGCTCGAGCACCACGAGGGCGACGCCGCGCGGGGCCTCGAGGTCGCCCTGCGCGCGGTCTCGGAGCTGCCGGGCGAGCTCGCCCTCTGGGATCGGCTCGAGGAGCTCGGCCGCCGGGCGAAGCAGCCCGAGCGCGTCGCGGCCGCTCACGCCGCGGCGCTCGACGACGCGGGCGCGGCGCTCCCGCCCGACGTCATCGAGGAGATCGGCCGGCGGGCCGTCGAGCACCACGAGGAGTGGTTCGACGCGCCGGAGGCCGCCCTCGCGCTGCTCCGCCGGCTCGTCGAGCTCGTGCCGGGCTCGCTCTGGGGCTTCGAGCGGCTCAAGCTCGCCTACAACGCGGCCGAGCGCTGGGAGGACCTCTTCGCGCTCTACGACGTGATGCTCGAGCGCACCACGGTGCCCGACGAGCGCATCTTCCTCCTGGAGGACGCCGCGGCGGTCGCGCGCGATCTCGCCGGCGATGGCGAGCGCACGATGCGCTACCTCGAGCAGCTGCTGCCGCTCCAGGACGACGCGCGCACCCGCGCCGCGCTCGAGCGGCTCTACGAGCGGCACGGCAGGCACCGGCCGCTCATCGATCTCCTGACGGCCGAGCTGCCGAGGCTCTCCGGCGAGGGCGCGGAGCGGCTCCGCGAGCGCATCGCGCTCCTCTGGATCGAGGGGGTCGGCGACGCGGCGTCGGCGCTCCCCGTGGTCGAGCAGCTCCTCGACGCGTGGCTCTCGTCGCGCGCGTCCCGCGCGAACGACGCGCCCCGCGCCGCCTTCGCGCTGCTCGAGCGGATCCTCGGGGCGATCCCGGCCGAGCAGGCGCCCGCCGGCGAAGCGGGCGCGCTCGCCGCGCGCGCGGCGCGGCAGCGGTCGGCCGTCCTGCTCGCGAAGCACCACCGCGAGGAGGGGCGGCCGGAGGACCTCGTGCGCGTGCTGGAGATCCAGCTCGATGGCGCCGACGTCGACGACCGCCCGGCGCTGCTGCGCGAGATCGTGCGGCTCCGCCGCGACGCCCTCGGCGACGAGCCGGGCGCGTTCGCGCGGCTCGCCGAGCTCGTCGAGCTCAGGCCGTCGGACGCCGGCGATCGCGCCGAGCTCGCCGAGCTCGCCGAGCGCCTCGGCCGGCACGACCGCCTGGCCGAGGTCCTCGCCGCGGCCGAGCCGCGCGCCGGCGACCCGCAGCAGGCGCTCGCGCTCGTCCGTGACGCCGCGCTCCTCCGCCGCGACCGGCTCCGCGACGCGGACGGCGCGATCGCGCTCTTCCGCCGGCTCTTCTCGCTGGCCGAGCGCCACGGCGACGCCGCGGCCGCGCGGGACGCCGCCCGCGCGCTCGATCGGCTCTTCGCCGAGGGCGACCGCATCGCCGAGCGGTGCGACGTGCTCGACACGCTCGCCGCGATCGAGACGGACCCGGCGGCGCGGCGCGAGGCCCTGGGCGAGCTCGCGCGGCTCGCCTCGTCGCGGCTCCACGACGAGGCGCGGGCGATCGCGGCGTACTCGGCGCGCCTCACCGACGACCGCCAGGACCTCGAGGCGCTCGACGGGCTCGCGATCCTCCTCGAGGAGGGCGGGCGCTACCGGGAGCTCACGGCCGTGCTGGAGCGCCGCGCGGCGGTGCGCGGCGGCGCGGGCGGCCGGCGCGATCTCGGGCGCGTCGCGCGGCTCTTCGAGCGCGAGCTCGGCGACGCGGAGCAGGCCATCGCCACCTGGCGCCGCATCCGCGAGGAGCTCGCGCCCGATCCCGAGAGCGGGGACGCGCTGGCCGCGCTCTACACGCGCGCCGAGCGCTGGGACGACCTCGTCGCGCTGCTCGAGGTCGAGGCGTCCGCGGCGGGCGCGCTCCCCGGCGGGGCCGGCGCGGCGCGCAGCGCGGAGCTCTTCCGGCGGCTCGGCGATGCGCACCGCGATCGCACGCTCGCGTGGGAGCGCGCCGTCGAGGGCTACCGCCGCGCGCACGAGGCCGAGCGGGCCGCGCGCGGCGAGGGCGGGGAGCGCGGCGAGGGCGGGGAGGGGACCGCGCACGGGTCGTCCACGGCGCGCGCGGGCCTGGAAGAGCTGCTCCGCCGCGTCGATCCGGCGTCGGCCGAGCACCGCGGCGCGCTGGTCGCCGCCGTGGGCGCGCTGCTCGAGATCTGCGCCGCCGCGGACGACTGGCGCGCAGAGGTCGCGCTGCTCGAGCCGCGGCTCGCCGCGGCCGAGGCGGACGCCGAGCGGGTCGCCATCCTGAAGGCCTCCGCGGCGCTCCTCGAGGAGCGCGGCGGCGACCGCGAGGGCGCCTTCGAGCTCGCCTTCCGCGCGTTCCTCCTCTCGCCCGGCGAGCCGCCCGAGGGCCTCCTGCGGCTCACCGATCTCGCGGGCCGCTGGCACACGATCGCCGACGCGCTCCCCGAGCTCGAGCGGCGCGGCGACGTGCCCGCCGGGGCGCTCCGCGACCTCACCTTCCGCGTCGGCCGCTGGCACCGCGACGCGCGCGCCGACGCGGACGCGGCCGAGCGCGCGTTCGAGCGAGCGCTCCTCCACGACCCCACGAACGGCGCCATCCTGCTCGACCTCGCGGAGCTCCTCCGGCACAGGCGCGGGCCCTCGCTCGTCCCGACCCTGCTCCGGCTCGCGGCGGCGACCGGGCACGACCTCGCTCTCTACCGCGAGGCCGTCGAGACCGCGCGCGACGCGGGCGACGCGGCCCGGGCCCGCGAGATCGCCGCGGAGCTCCTCGAGATCGCCGTGCGGCGCCTCGGCGACGAGGAGGGGCAGCCTCCGGTCCCCGGCGCGTGGCCCCCCTCGCGCGCCGCGCTGTGGGCGATCGACGCGCTCCTCGGCATGCTCGCGGACGCGGGCGACAGGCCGCAGATCGTCGCGCTCTGCAGGCGCGGCGCCGCGCTCCCGTTCGCGTCGAGCGAGCAGCGCCGGCTCCTGCGCGTCGCGGCCGAGGCGGCGGAGCCCGAGGCGGCGATCGCCCTCTACAGCGGGCTCTTCGAGGACGACCCGGCGGACGAGCCGGTCGGCGAGAGCCTCGCGGCGCTCCTCCGGACGGCCTCGCGGCGCGAGGAGCTCGTGCGCCTGCGCGAGCGGCAGATCGAGGTCTCGGTCGATCTCGATCGCCGCGTCGCGCTCCGGTACGACGCCGCGGAGCTCCTCTCGGACACCGTGCGCGCCGCCGAGGCGATCGCGCTGCTCCGCCGGAACCTCGCGGAGAGCCCGGGGCACGCGGCGTCGATCGACAAGCTCGCCTCGCTCCTCGAGGCGGGCGGGCTGCACCGCGAGCTCATGCTGCTCCGTGAGGAGCAGGCGGCCGCGTGCGAGGCGGTCGGCGCCGGCCCGGTGGCCGCCGAGCTCTGGCTCCAGGCGGCGTCCCTCGCCGAGCACGAGCTCAACGAGCCGGAGCGCGCGATCGCGAGCTACGGCCGCGCCGCGGAGATCGGCTCCGTCGAGGCGCTCGACGCCCTCGCCCGGCTGCTCGCGCGCCGCGGCGAGCACGCGGCGGCCGCCGAGGCGCTCGAGCGGCTCTGCGCGGGCGCGCCGCCCGAGGAGCTCCACCAGGCCGCGCTCCGTCTCGCGGACGCGTGCCTCGCCGCCGGCGAGCCCGACCGCGCCCGCGCCGCCCTCGAGCGGGCGGTGCCCCACGCCGCGCAGCCCGCGCCGCTCCGCGAGCGGCTCGCGTACCTCTACCGCGCGTCGGGCGCGTGGAGCGCGCTGGCCGAGCTCATCGCGGGCGACGCCGCGCGCGCCGACGAGGCGCCGGCCCGGCTCTCGCTCCTCCGCGAGGCCGCGGACCTCTACCTCACGCGCGGCGGCTCGCCCGCCGCCGCGATCCCGCTGTTCGACGAGGCCATCGTCCTCGCCCCCGACGACCTCTCGCTGCGCCTCGCGCGGAGCCGCGCCCTCTCCGCCGCGGGCAGGACCGACGACGCGACCGCCGCCCTGCGCGCGATCATCGCCGATTTCGGCAATCGCCGCCCCAAGGAGCGCGCGTTCGTCCATTACGAGCTCGCCCGCGTCGCCCTCGCCACGGGCGACCGCGCCCGCGCGATGGCGGAGTTCGACCTCGCGCTGCGCGTCGATCCCGCGCACCCCGATGCGCTCCACGGCCTCGCCGGCCTCGCCCTCGAGGACGGCCAGCTCGAGCGCGCGCACCGCGCCTACCGCGCGCTGCTGCTCGTCGTGCGCCGGCCCCGCGACGAGGGCGAGGGGCTCGTCGGCGCGCGGCGGAGCACGATGCCGCCGATGCGCTCCAGCATGGCCCTCCCGGCCGCGACCTCGTTCAGCCGGGCCGAGGTCCTCCTCGCGCTCGGCGAGATCGCGCGGCGGCAGGGGGCGCCTGATCGCGAGGTGGAGTACGTCGAGTCCGCCTTCGAGGCGGCGCGCGAGAGCGACGCCGAGCACGAGAAGCTCCTCGCCGCGCTGCGCGCCCGCGGGCGCCACGACCTGCTCGCCCGCGCGCTCGAGGCGCGGCTCGCCGGCCCGGCCCTCGAGCCCGCCGGGGACGCCGCCGCGGCGCTCGGTGAGCTCGCGTCGCTCTACGAGGGGCCGCTCGATCGCCTGGAGCCCGCGCTCGCGGCCCGCCTGCGCGCCCTCGATCTCACGCCGGGCGCGGGCCCCGCCCACGACGCCGCCCTCGAGCTCGCCGGCCGCCTCGATCAGACGCGCCGGTACCTCGACCTCGTCGAGCGGCTCGTCGCGCGGGCGGCCGGCGAGCCGTACGAGAACGCGCTCCTGCTCCGCTTCGGCCGCGCCCTCGAGCTCGCGCCGGACAGCCAGGAGCGCGCCGCGGCCGTCTACCGCCGCGCCGAGGCGAAGATCGCGGCCGGCGGGCCCTCTGCCGGCCGCGAGGCGGGCGTCGACGTCGAGTCGCTGTGGCGCTCCCTGGAGGCCCTCTACGCGCGCCTCGGCGACCGCCCGGCGCAGGCCGACGTCCTCCGCAAGCGCATCGCCCACGCCGACGCCGCGCGCGCCGAGGGCCCGCCGGCCGCCCCCGCGAACCGCCCGGATCGCGCCGAGCCGCGGTACCGCCTGGCCACGCTGCTCGCGTCGGACCCGGCGGAGGTCGATCCGGCGATCTCGCTCCTCGAGGAGGCGCTCGATCTCCACGCCGATCCGGACCGCGCCGAGGCGATCCTGCGGGACGCGCTGCGCACCGATCCGAGGAACCCGCGCGCGATCCGCCTCTTCGAGGGCCTCGCCCGGCAGAGCGGGCGCCCGCGCGCGCTCGTGGACGCGCTGCTCCTCCTCGCGGAGATCGAGGGCCCCTTCGTCCTCGAAGAGGCGGTCCGCACCGCCCGGGCGTTCGGCGACCGCGAGCAGGCCGAGTCGATCTTGCAGCGCATCGTCGGCCCGGGCGCGCCGCCCGCGTCCGACCCGCCCGGCGCCGCGTGGGCGCTCGTCGCGCTGGCCGAGCTCCGCGAGGAGGCCGGCGATCTCGCGGCCGCCGCGTGGCTGTGCGAGCGCGCCGCGCGCGCCTCGGAGCCCGAGGACGAGCGCGCGCTGCTCCTGCACGCCGCGGAGCTCGCCGCGAGCCCCCTCGACGACCTCTCCCGCGCCGCGCGCCTCTACGAGGAGCTCCGCGCCCGCGAGCCCGCCGAGCGCGAGATCTGGATGCCCCTCGCCGGCGTGTACCGCCGGAGCGGCGACGCCGCGCGCCTCTCCGCGCTGCTCGAGGACACGGTCCCCCTCGTCGACGACCTCTCCGAGCGCTGCGCGCTGCGCCTCGAGCGCGCGCGCCTCCTCGCGCCGGAGTCGCCGGCCGAGGCGGCGCTCCTGCTCCGCGACATCCTCGACGAGGACCCGACCCAGGTGGAGGCCGCCATCCTCCTCGCCACGATGCTCGAGGAGGCCGGCCGCACCGAGGAGCTCGGCGAGCTCTTCGCCCTGCAGCTCGACGCCGCGAAGGACCGCGCCGACGTCGCCTCGATCGCGTCGATCTCGATGCGCCTCGGCGCCCTCCTCGAGCAGCGCGGCGACGATCGCGGCGCGCGCGACGTCTACCTCGGGGCGGTGGACTGGGACGCCGCGAACCGCGACGTCCTGCGCGCCCTCGTGCGCCTCGGCCGGAAGCGCGACAACGCCGACGATCTCGTCGACTCGCTCGAGAAGCTCCTGCGCATCGAGCAGGGCGGCGAGGCGGCCCAGCTCGCGCTGGAGCTCTCCGAGCTGCACGGCGCGCGCGGGGACGACGCCGCCGCCGAGGCCGCCCTCAAGGCCGGCTACGCCGTCTGCCCCACGAGCGACCGGCTCCGCGAGGAGCTCGCGTCGCGCTACGCGGCCCGCGAGGCGTGGCACGCGCTCGCCGAGCTCCACGTGCTCACGGTGCACGTCGCCGGCACCGACGAGGCGCGCGTCGGGGCCCTCTGCCGCGCCGCCGAGATCCTCCGCGACCGCGCGGGCGACGCCGCGGCCGCGGCCGAGCTCCTCGAGCGCGCCCTGCGCGTCGCCCCCGGGGATCGCGGCGTCCTGCTCGCGCTCATCGACGCGTGCGGCGCGGCCTCCGAGCACGCCCGCGCGGCCCGCGCGCTCACGGCGACGCTCGAGGCGAGCCCGGACGACCCGTGGCTCTACCGCGCGCGGGCCGAGGTCCACGGGGCGCTCGGGCAGGGCGACCGCGCGCTCGCCGATCTCGAGCGCGCCTACGCGCTCGGCGGCGCCGAGTACGCGCTCGCGCTCGTCGCCGAGCTCGAGCGGGCGCTCGCGCGCGCGGCGGCGCGGCCCGCCGAGGCCGAGGCCGCGCCCGCCGAGCCCGCGTCGGAGGGGTCGGCGGCCGCCGCGCCGCGCGCGCTCCGGCTGCGCCTCGCCGAGATCCTCGCGCGCTCGAGCGATCTCGAGCGCGCGCGCGGCCACCTCGGCGATCTGCTCCACGTCGACTCCAAGGATCGCGCGGCGCTCAAGGCGCTCGCCGGCCTCGAGGAGTCCGCCGAGCGGTGGGACGCCGCGAGCGCCGTCTACCGCCGGCTCATCGCGCTCGAGGAGGGCGACGCCCTCGTCGCCACCGCGCTCCGCCTGGCGGGCGCCTGCGCGCGCGCCGGCCACCTGAGCGACGCCCGCGGCGGCCTCGAGCGCGCGCGCCGCGCCGCGCCGGGCAACGCCGAGATCCGCGATCGCCTGCGCGCGCTCTACGCCGAGATCGGCGCGAGCCGCGAGCTCGCCGCCATCACGCTGGAGGACGCCGCGGCCGCGTCCGACGTGGCCGGCCGCTTCACCCTCCTCGTCAAGGCTGGCCGCTTGCTCCTCGACGTCGGCGACGGGGCGCAGGCGGCCCCGGTGCTCCGCGAGGCGCGCTCTCTCCGCCCGGAGGATCACGAGGTTGCCCTCCTGCTCGTGGACGCCCTGACGGCCGCGGGCAGCCCCAAGGAGGCGCGCGCGATCACCTCCGAGCTCATCGTCGCCGGCAAGGGGCGCCGCTCGCGGCTCCTCGGCGCCGTCTACCACCGCCTCGCGCGGATCGAGGACGCCGAGGGGAATTTGAGCGAGTCGCTCACTGCGCTCTCGAGGGCGCTCGAGAACGACCCTCAGAACGGCGAGCTCGCCATGGCGCTCGGCGAGAGCGCGCTCGGGCTGGGGGAGCAGGACCTCGCCGCGCGCGCCTACCGCGCGGTCACCCTGATGAAGATTGCCCCCGAGCCCGGCGAGGGCGGCACCACGCTCGCCGCGCGCGCGCTCGCCTATTACCACCTCGGGGCGATGGCGTTCGCGGCCGGCGACCGCCGCAAAGCGCGCCTGATGCTCGACAAGTCCGTCTCCGAGGACGGATCGCTCGAGGCGGCCCGGGCGCTCCTCGACGAGCTGCGCGCCAGCTAAACCCCCCTCCCGCCCGTCTCCGCAGGTATGCCCAGGTCGCGGTGGCCGCCCTCGGGGCCGCCCGAGGCGGCGCGCCGGCGGCGCGGTGCCGCCCGTTTCCAGCGGCATTTTGCGGCTTTCTGGCATCTCGACGGCGCCTCTCCGGTCCACGGCGACGCCGCGCCGCCGGCCCTCCCAGCGGCTCGTTCCCCCCTCTGGGGCGCCGCTCCGGCGCGGCCTTTCAGGGGTCCGCGCGATGCCCGCTCTCAGAAATCGCGTTTTCTCCCCGCATTTTTGTCTTTTTTTGTCCTGAGTCGTGTGTAAGGTTCACTAAGGCTGTGCGCGACGAGGTGTCGCGCGCGGGCTCATGTCCCAGGAGAGTGCCATGGCAACTAAGAAGACGGCCGGGGGCGGCGCGAAGAAGACGTTGAGCAAGAGCGGCCTGATCCAGGCCATCACCGAAGCTGCCGGTGATGAGCTGAGCCGCAAGCAGGTGAAGAACGTTCTCGAGTCCCTCATCTCGATCGGTCATCGCGAGCTGAAGAAGTCGGGCGTGTTCACGCTCCCCGGCTTTGCGAAGTTCCGGGTGGTCAAGCGCCCTGCGACGAAGGCGCGCCAGGGGATCAACCCGTTTACCAAGCAGCCGATGACCTTCGCCGCGAAGCCGGCGAGCAAGTCGGTCCGCGCTCGGCCGATCAAGGCCATCAAGGACGCGCTCCTGTAGGCATACGGATCTCCAGCGGAGCGCAGGGCGGCCACGGCGACGTGGCCGTTCTTGCTCCATGGCCTCGCGCCGGCCTCGGGGCGCCGCGGGCGTGTCCGGGGCGGGGCCCGGCGCCGCCGGCCTGATCCCGCGCCGGGGGGCCGGGCAGCGGCGGAGCCGCCGCCCGCGCCGTCACGTCGCTTCGTGCGTCATTTCTTGCGGCTGTAGGCCTGCGCTGCCACTGGACCCGATCCGGTGCGTGCCTTGACAACCAGCTTCACCGTCGCCGGGATGGGGAACGGCCATTGGTAGCAGCTCTGCTTGGCTCCGATGGCGGCTGTCGGGCCGGTGTCCGAGTCGACGGCGAGCACCGGTTTCAGGTTGAACGCGGCGAGCCCCGGCTGTCCTCCGGCGTTGAGGTCGAGCTCCAGCTGGAGATCGACCTCGGTGACGGTGGGGAGCGCCTGCGCCAGGAACGTGTAGCAATTGCCCGGTTGGAGCATGAAGGTCTGCCCCGAGGCCGTCTGCCCCTCGGGCACCACGTTGCACACCGGCGCCCCTTCCGGCTGCATCTTCGGCGCCTCGCCGGTGGCGCGGCCCTGGAACATGGTGGTCATCGCGAGCGACTGGACTCCATCGCAGGGCGACGCCGTGGGCACCCCGACCGTCGGCGGGACGGCGTCCGGGGGCGGGGCGGACGCTGTCGGCTGCGGGGGCGGCAGCGCCCCCGCGTCCGGGGGATCGTCCGCGAACTCCGACTCCTTGCTGCCGCCGCCGCAACCCAGCGCTGCCGCCGAGAGAGCCAGGAGCACTGCTGAACCCAACGACCTACCCGTCACCGTCATCTGCGGCCTCCTCGCGCACAGCCCTGCCGCTCGCCGCGGCTCCTCGTTCGGACAGCTGCGCTCGCGGGCGCTCATACACCCGACAGGGGCCGGGGGCTATGTGCGAGGCGTCTTCGCGCAGGCGGGCCAGCGCAGGCGGTCGCCTCTCGCGCCGATCAGCCGGACCCGCCCACGAGCTCGCGCAGGATGCACATGCGCGCCACGAGGAGCGCCTCGGGCCGGATCGCGTCGTCGAGGTACGCGGCCGAGTTCGCCTCCGCCAGCGACTCGCGCAGCATTCCCTGCTCCAGGAAGGTGACCGCGCGCCCGAGGTGCAGCCGCGCCCTGTCGGCTGCGATCCCCATGCCCGCGCTCGCCAGCATCTCTCGTTCCAGGAACCACTGCGCAAACTCTCCGGGACGATCGAGCTTCGCGCGGGAGCCTTGGTCGGTCATTCTGTAGTCTACCTCACGTTTTGCTCTCGGCCAGCCGAGCGTGGCGGCAGTGACGCTGGAAATCGTGGCAGAAGCAGCATCAATCCGCCGGACGGGCGCGATGAAAGCGAGGGCGTGACACGTCCAAAGCGACATCCGGCGGACGGCCTGGAGCCCGGTTGAGCGGGCCTCGGGGGTTCGCTCCGGGCAGCTCCCCGCGAGCGAACCGTTGCGTCGCGAGCCCGTCAGTGAGATTGAACGCGGCGTTCTGCCGGAATTCGAGGAGGTTCTTTTGCTCCGTACGATTGGCGTTCTGCCAGCCATGGTCTTCACCGCCGCCCTCGCTGCTGGTTGTCAACAGCGAGAGGCTTCCACGCCGCCGAGCTATGCGAACCAGCCCCCGCCTGGCTACTACCAGCAGCCGGGATACCAGCAGCCGGGGTACCAGCAGCCCGGCTATCAGCAGCCCGGATACCAGCAGCCCGGCTATCAGCAGCCCGGATACCAGCAGCCGCCGCCCGGGTACCAGCAGCCGGCCCCGACGCAGCCGGCCCCGACGCAGCCAGCCCCCACGCAGCCGGCCCCGGCGCCCTCGGCGCAGCCCGGCGGCTTCCCGTGGCCGTTCCCGCTCCCTGGCCAGCCGACCGACGGCCAGCCGACCGGCGGTCAGCAGCCCGCCCCGAGCGGCGGGAGCAGCACCGGCAGCGCGTCGCCGGTCGACCCGAACTTCGCTACCGCCGCGACCCTCCCGCTGAACAACCTCGCCGCGACCGAGGCGCCGGGCATGACGAAGGAGGGAGGGCCGATCGCGGGCCAGTTCACCGCCGGGCAGACGCTCGAGCAGCAGATCCAGCTGATGCCTGGCAAGTGCTACACGATCCTCGGCGTCGGCGCGGGGATCACCGAGCTCGACATCAGCCTCGTCGCGTTGACCCCGATCCCGATGGGCTCGTCGGTGCTGGCGCAGGACAACTTGACCGGCGCGAACGCCGCGCTCGGCGGCCGGGGCAACTGCTACCGCTGGTCGCTGCCCGTGGGCATCAACGCCAAGTACATCGTCAAGGCCACGGCCGGCTCGGGCGTGGCGGCTGCGCAGCTCTACGTGAAGTGACGCCGCAAAAGCACCGAGGACGCCGGGAGATCTCTCTCCGGGCGTCCTCGGGGGCTCGCCTCGTCGATCGTCGAGGTGTTACACGCGGATCCCCGGCGCCGGGAAGCCGCGGCAGAGCTCCGCGACCTCGGCGCCGATGCGCGCGATGCGCGCCTCATCGTTGATGTTCTGCGCCACGTCATCCATCCAGGCCGCCAGGCGCTCCATCTCGGCGACGCCCATGCCGCGCGACGTCACCGCCGGCGTACCGATGCGGAGCCCCGACGGGTCGAACGGCTTGCGCGGATCGAACGGGATCGAGTTGTAGTTCGCCACGATGCCCGCGCGATCGAGCGCCTGCGCATAGGGCTTCCCGGCGATCCCCTTCGGGGTCATGTCGATCAGCAGGAGGTGGTTGTCGGTCCCTCCGGTGATGAGCCGGAAGCCGCGCGACTCCAGCGCGCGCCCGAGCGCCTGAGCGTTCTCCACGATCTGCTTCGCGTAGCCCCGGAACCCGTCCTCCGCGGCCTCCTTCGCGGCGACCGCGATGGCCGCCGTCGTGTGGTTGTGCGGCCCGCCCTGGAGGCCCGGGAACACCGCCTTGTCGATCGCGCTCGCGTGCTCCTTCTTGCACAGGATCATCGCGCCGCGCGGGCCCCGGAACGTCTTGTGCGTCGTCGACGTCACCACGTCGGCGATGCCCACCGGCGACGGGTGCACCCCGCCGGCCACGAGCCCCGCGATGTGCGCGATGTCCGCCGCCAGGATCGCCCCGACCTCGTCGGCGATCGCCCGGAACGCGGCGAAGTCGAGCGTGCGCGGGTACGCCGTCGTCCCGCACCAGATGAGCTTCGGCCGGTGGGCGCGCGCAAGGTCGCGGACCTGGTCCAGGTCGATGCGGTGATCGCTCTCGCGCACCCCGTACGGGACGCTCTTGAAGTACTTCCCGGTGATGCTCACCGACCAGCCGTGGGTCAGGTGCCCGCCCGCGGGCAGGCCGAGGCCCATGATCGTGTCGTTCGCCTGCGCGAAGGCGAGGTAGACGGCCAGGTTGGCCGGGCTCCCGGAGTAGGGCTGCACGTTCACGTGGTCGGCCCCGAACAGCTTGGCCACCCGCGTGCGCGCGAGCTCCTCGACCACGTCGACCTGCTGCTGGCCCTCGTAATACCGCTTGTGCGGGTAGCCCTCGGAGTACTTGTTCGTCAGCACCGAGCCCGTCGCCTCGAGCACGGCCCGAGACACGTAGTTCTCGCTGGCGATCAGCCGGAGCGTGTCCGCTTCCCGCCGCTCTTCTTTGCGGATCAGCTCGGCGATCTCCGGATCGACCTCGTCGAGCGGCCGCAGGCCCTGCACGTCGTTCTTCACGCTCATACCTCGAACTCCCCGCGTGAAAGGATGTCGGTGACGCGCCAGAGGAACGAGTTCGCCAACACCCCGTCGATGATGCGATGGTCGTAGGACAGCGCGAGGAACATGACCGGATGGATCGCGATCGAGTCCTCCTTGTCCTTCGTGACCACCACGACGCGCTTCTTGATCTCCCCCATCCGGAGGATGCCGACGTTCGGCTGTGAGATGATCGCGCCGCCGAACAGGTTGCCCTTGAGGCCGGGGTTCGAGACCGTGAAGGTCGTGTTCGCGAGATCGTCGGCCGTGATCTTGCCCGACTTCGCCCGCCCGGCCAGCTCGTCGATGCTCCTCGCGATGCCGCGCAGCGCCAGCTCGTCCGCGTGCTTGATGCTCGGGACGATGAGGCCGCCGGGCGTGTCCACCGCCACGCCGAGGTTGACGTCGCGCAGCACCACGTACGAGTTCTCGAGCACTCGAGCGTTGAGCTCCGGGTGCTCGCGCAGCGCGCGGACGGCCGCGGCGCAGATGAAGGACAGGAACGTCAGCGACGCACCCGCCTTCTTGAACTCGTCCTTGTGCGCGTCGCGCAGCTTCGACGTCTCGTACAGGTCGACCTCGGCGACCGTCACCACGTGCGGCGACGTCACCTTGGAATAGACCATGTGGTCGGCGGTGATGCGGCGGCGCCGGCTGAAGGGCACCACCTTGTCGCCCGGCTTGGGCGAGTAGGGCGGCACCTTGTACGCGCCGAACCCGACGCCGGGCACCGGCGGCACGAACCCGCCGCTCGCCTGGATGAGCTGCGACAGCTCCGCCGCCGGGCTCGCCGCGCCTGCCGGCTGGGGCAGCGCGCTCGCCTTCGGCGCCGGCTCGGCGGTCGCGCCGTGCGCCGCGCGGATCACGTCATCGCGGGTGATCCGGCCGTGGTCGCCTGTCCCCTGCACGCCGCGCAGGTCGACGCCCGACTCGAGCGCCAGCTTCTTCGTCGAGGGGCTCGACAGCGGGCGGGCGCTCTCATCATGTCCGTTGCTGCCCTGCGCCGGGGCGCCGGCCGCGGCCACGTTCAGCGGGTGGTGCACCGGCGCAGGCGAGCCGGCTGCGGCCGCGCTCGGCGGGCGGTGCTCCGCTGTGGCCTGCGGCTCCACCGCCGCCTCGTCGATCTGGCAGAGCAGACCTTCCTTGGCGACGACGGTTCCTTCGGCCACCGCGATCCGCGCGACACGGCCGGCGGTCGGCGCCGGGATCTCCGTGTCTGCCTTGTCGGTCGCAACCTCGAGCAGCGGCTGCTCGCGCTTGACGAAATCGCCCTCACGCACGAGCCACCTCGAGACGGTCCCCTCGAGCACGCTCTCGCCGAGCTGTGGCATGCGAACATCGACCATCGCTTCTCGCTCCTCCAACGCACCCGGCCGTGAGCGCCCGTTTCTCGGGCAACGGCGGCACGGTCGTATACGCCGCCCGTCCTTCGAGAGCAACGACACAGTGTTCGCCCGCTGCGCATCCTTTTCGGGTCTATTCATCCTGCCGGTGCCCGCGCCGCGCTCAGCCGCCGGGGCCGTCTCGGCGACGGCGAGCCGTCCCCGCCGAGACGCCCGGCGCAGGAAGGCTGGAATCATGCGTCGACGCACGTAGACGCTGGCGTGCCCCAGCCGGTACAAGGGCCCGGTGCGTGACGCCGCGCCGGATGTAACCGCGGTCCCTCGTCCTCGGGCCACCTCGACCGAGAGCGCGCGCGAGGGCCTCGCCGACAGGCCGGCGCGCGTCCCGGGCTCGCAGGCGATCCATGCGATCTCGCTCGGCGCCATCGCGTTCCTGCTGCTGCAGATCCTGACCTACGGCTACGGCCGCGATCAGGGCATCTACGCGATGGTCGCGCGCGCGGTGCTCGACGGTGGCATGCCGTACCGCGACGCGTTCGACTTCAAGCCCCCCGGCATCTTCTTGATCTACGCGCTCGCGCGCGCGCTCTTCGGCCCGGCGCAGTGGGGCATCCGCGTCCTCGAGGTCCTCGCCCTCGCCGGCATGTGCCTCGCGATGACGTCGCTCGCCGGCCGCGCCTTCGGCGATCGCCGGATCGGGGTCGTCGCCGCCGCGCTCGCCGTGCTCGTGCACGCCCAGCTCGATTTCTGGCACACGGCGCAGCCCGAGTCGTTCGGCGGCGTGCTCACCGTCGTCGCCCTGCTCGTGGCCACGCCGCGTGGCCGCGCCGACGCGCCCCGTCCCGCGCCGGGCGCCGCCGCGCTGATCGCGTCGGGCGTGCTCTTCGGCGCCGCCGGGCTCCTCAAGCCGCCCCTCGCCGGCGGCGGCGTCGTGCTCGCCGCCGCGCTGGCCGCGCCCGCCCTCGTGGAGCTCGCGCGGCGCGGCTCGGCGCTCGCGCGGCGCGGCCCGGCGCGCGGCGCCGGACGGGACGAGCTCGAGGCTGCCCGGCCCGCGATCGAGGGCGCGCCGGCGCGCGCGACAGCGACCGCGCTCCTCTTGGCGGCGCTCCGGCCTGCCCTGCTCATCGCGCTGGGCGGCGTGCTCCCCGTGCTCGCCTGCGTCGCGTGGTTCGCCGCGAAGGGGGCGCTCGGCGATCTGTGGGAGGTCCTCTTCGTCTTCACGCCGCACTACACCGCGCTCGGGTGGCGCGACGCGAGCGTGCTCGACCTGGCGTGGCACGGCGTCGGCGAGTGGTTCATCCGGTATTCAGGCCCGATCGCGCTCGGGCTGGTCTGCCTGCTCGCGCTGCGCCCGGATCGCCACGAGCGGGCGGGCGTGGCGCTGCTCTCGGGCGTGATCGCCATGCACCTCGTCGGCGTGGTGATGCAGGCGAAGTTCTTCCCCTACCACTACGGCGCGACCTGGCCGCTCACCGCGATGCTCGCGGCGCTCGGCCTCTGGAAGGCATGGCTGCGCTGCGTTCGGCTCGGCGCGCGGGCGGCCGCCGCGCTCGTCGCGGTGCTCCTCGCGACCGCCTTCGCCCGCTCTGCGACAAAGGACGTGGCCGACGACTACCTCGCTCGCTGCGCCGAGCGGATCGCGCTGCTCGCCGCGGGCGCGCGGGACCAGGGCCGCCTCGATCGCCTCGCCTCGGTCGCCGACGTCAACGCCGCGGCGAACCGCGCGGTCGCGGCGTGGCTCCGCGAGCGCGTCGCGCCGGGGCGGCCCGTGTTCGTGTGGGGCTTCGAGCCGGTGGTCTACGACCTCGCCGATCGCCCGTCGGCGACGCGATACCTCTACAACGTCCCGCAGCGCGCGGCGTGGGCCCGGCAGGAGGCGCGCGACGCGCTGATGCGCGACCTCGCCGCGAGCCCTCCGACCGCGATCGTTGTCGAGCGCCACGACGTCTTCCCCTCGGTGACAGGCGACGCGCTCGACTCGCGCGACACGCTGGACGGGTTCCCGGCGCTGGCGGATCTCATCGACGATCGCTACGAGCTCGCCGTGCGCATCGAGGATTTCGAGATCTACCTGGAGCGCTGAGGGCGGGCTGGAGCGTGAGGCGGCGGCGCGGCCCGGCAGGCCGCGCTCCGCGCGCCGCGGCGGGCTCAGGGGCAGGCGTTCGGCTCGCCCGGGGTGGGCGCCGTTGCCACGAAGCGGCTGCCGTCGCGGAGGCCGTCGGCGCAGCGTTGGATCGACTGCGTCGTCGTCGGCGCAGTCAGTCGATGTCGCCCTCGGCGTCGTCGAGGACGCCGTCCTTCAAATGGGCTCCTGGCAGACCTGGTCGATGCACACCTCGGTCGGGCAGTCCGCGTGGACCAGGCACTGCACGCAGACCCCGCCGGCGTTGCACAGCCCGCCGTCGCCCAGGGAGCACGCGGTGCCGACCGCGATCGGCTCGTGGATCGGGGAGCCCTCGCGGCAGGAGTCGACCGTGCACTCGCTGCGGTCGTCGTGGACGTCGTCGTCGTCGTCGACGTCCACGATCGAGCCGTCGCCGTCGCAGAGGCGCTCGCTGCAGTCGCCGGTCATCTGCATCTCCGCGGGTGTCCCTGCGGCCACGGGCTCGGTGGCGCACCCTCCGTCGACGCACCTCGCGACCGCGCACTCGCTCGCTGGCTCGGAGCAGTCCGCGTCGTCGGTGCAGATGTCGCCGCCGCCGGACCCGCCGTCGCCGCCGCCGACTCCAGCGTCGCCTCCGTCACCTCCGATGCCTCCGACTCCGCCGGCTCCGCCGTCGCCGCCGTTGACACCGCCGCCACCGCCGGAGCCACCATCGCCACCGCCGGAGCCACCGTCGCCACCGCCGGAGCCACCGTCGCCACCGCCGGAGCCACCGTCGCCACCGCCGGAGCCACCGTCACCTCCGATGCCGCCGACTCCGCCGGCTCCGCCGTCGCCCCCGGAGCCACCGTCGCCCCCGGAGCCACCGTCGCCCCCGGCTCCACCGTCGCCGCCGGAGCCACCCCCGCCGCCGTCATTGCCGCCGACGCCGCCTTCTCCTCCGGAGCCACCTTGTCCACCGCTCCCACCCGTGCCCTCGCCGATCAGGCTGCGATCGGGCATCGTGAACAGCTGGCAGCCCGAGGTGGCCAGCAGCGAAATGCTCAAGGCGAGCGCGGATCCGTATCGATTCGATCTCGAAGTCATGGTCCACCTGTGTGCAGGTTGCCTGGCCGCCGCAGGCCATCGACGCTTCCTGCGCTGCCCCGCGGCGCGGACGGAGCGGGCGGGCATCCTAGACGCACGGGGCGCCTGTTGAAAGCGCGTCGCGCCGCCCATCGCGGGGCCGAATCGCGCTGGCCGGCGGCGGCGGCCCTGCGGCGTCGAGGCGGCTGCTGCGCAGCGCGGTCCCTCGCCGGGGCGGGCGGGGGCCCCCTGCTGGCATGCTCGTTGATATGTCCAACCCCGGGCATGCGCTCCGCCTCGAGCGGGGCCGAGCATGACGCCCCGGTCGCGGCGCGGCGCTGCGGCGATCGAGGAGCAACGAGCATGCGAATCGCGATCATCTCCACCCCGTTCATCCGGGTGCCACCAGCCGGATACGGAGGGACCGAGCTGTTCTGTTACGAGCTCGCCGAGGGGCTATCGGCGCGCGGACACGAGGTGACGCTCTTCGCGACGGGCGATTCGGTGGTCACCTGCCGCCGCCGGGCGCTCTACGAGAGCCCGTGCTGGCCTCCCACGCCGGAGGACGAGGTCAACCACGTCGCGTGGGCCGTGTCGGAGATCGCGCGGGAGGACAGGTTCGACCTGATCCACGTGAACAGCCCGATCGCGGTCCCGTTCACCCGCTTCGTCGGCGTCCCGGCCGTGCAGACCCTGCACCACGCGTCGTGCGACGAGAGCTCGCGCATCTACGCGCAGCACCCGGAGGTCGCGTACGTGGCCATCAGCGAGCGGCAGCGCTCCCTCGAGATCGCGCTCCCGCGCTCGTGCGTGATCCACCATGGCGTCACGTCGGCGCGCTATCCGGTGAGCCTGGCCGACGAGGGTTACCTCGCGCACCTCGGCCGTTATGCCGAGGAGAAGGGGACCCACCTCGCCCTCGACATCGCGAGGGCCGCGGGCATGCAGCTCCGCCTCGCCGGCCGCGCGCACCTCAAGGATCGTCTCTACTATCTCCAGGAGGTGGCCCCGCGCCTCCGGGAGCACGGGGCATCGGACCTCGGGGAGATGGACCACCGTCGCAAGGTCTCGCTCCTGCGCGGGGCGCGCGCCGTCCTCTGCCCGCTCCAGTGGGAGGAGCCGTTCGGGCTGATCGCCATCGAGGCCATGCTCTGCGGCACCCCGGTGCTCGGCTTTCGCCGCGGCTCCTTCCCCGAGATCGTCGACGAGGGGGTCACGGGCTTCCTGGCCGCGCCGGGCGACGCCGCGCGCCTCGCCGCGCTCGCGACGGGGCTCGCGCGCTTCGACCGCGCCGCCTGCGCGCGCCGCGCCCGCGAGCGCTTCAGCAGCACCGTGATGGTGGGGAGATACGAGGCGCTTTACCGGACCGTGACCGGCCCGCGGCGCGCCCAGGGCTTCCGGGCCGCATGAGCCGCCGCGCTCGCGCTGGTCTCCGGGGGCGCGAGGCGCCCGTGGTAAGAGGCGGCCATGAACGAGCTCTTGCAGGCCCTGCTCCGGCGCCCGTCGCTCGGGCGCGCGGCGCGGGCCGCGTCGGACTGGGTGGATCTCCAGCTCACCCATGTCGTGGGCTCGCTCGCTCGCCTCGCCCCGCGGGCGCGCGGGCGGCTGCTCGACGTGGGTTGCGGCGACAAGCCGTATGAGCACCTCTTCCTCCCCCACGTTCTCGAGTACCTCGGCGTGGAGCACGAGGCGACCTTCGGCGCCACGGCCGCGCGCTCGCGCGGCAAGGCCGACATGCTCTATGACGGCGAGCGGCTGCCCTTCACCGACGCGAGCTTCGACACCGTGCTGAGCGTGCAGGTCCTCGAGCACACCCCCCGCCCGGAGGCGCTCGTCGCCGAGATGGCGCGCGTCCTCCGCCCCGGCGGCCTGCTCATCCTGAGCGCGCCCTTCTCGTTCCGCCTGCACGAGGAGCCGCACGACTACTTCCGTTTCAGCCCCCACGGCCTCCGCGCGCTGTGCGGCCGCGCCGGCCTGATCATCGAGGAGATCTGCCCGCACGGCAGCCTCTGGAGCCTGCTCGGGCACAAGGTGAACAGCTACCTGGCGCTCCAGGTCGCGCAGATCGGCGGCGTCGCGCAGGCGATGGGCAAGCTCGGCCATGAGGCCTCCGAAGGCCGCGGGGCGCGCCTGTGGACGCTGCCGCTTGTCGCGCCGGCCATGATCGCGGTGGCCGCGGGCGCGCGCGTGCTCGATCGCGCGCTGCCCGATCCCACCGAGACGCTCGGCTTCACCCTGGCGGCGCGGCGGTCTTCGGCCCCGGCAGCCTGAAGCGGAGGGGAGGTCCCGGAGGGCAAGAAGGTCGCTTTCGCGGCGAGGGCTTCAGTTGATTTGAATCACGGCTCGCCTCGGTCTGGGAGAGGGCTTGTGCCCGAAGCCCCGTGCGCCACGGGGTTGCCGCGCGCTCCCGGCGCGGGCGAGGCGACCGCGACCCGGTGAGGGGGTCGGCGGCGTGGAGCGACGCGGGCGCCCCGGCGACGATTCAGGAAACTGCCGGCCGGCTCGTGTGTGATGGCAGCAAGGGACCCGTCCTTGCGCAGCCACGACCTCGCCTCCTCGGACGTCGCCGAGGTGCTCCGTCCGCTCTCCTGCGAGCAGCGGTCGGATGCGCCTCCGCCCGGCACGGCCTCCGGGCGCCCGGCCGAGGCGGCGCCGGCCTCGCGGTCGGCCGGGGCGGTCGAGGCGCTCTACCGCCGTCACCACCGGCTCGTGCACCGGCTGGCGCTCCGTTACGGCAAGGGAAACCTGGCGTGGGCCGAGGACGTCACGCAGGACGTCTTCCTCGACCTGTTCAAGGCGCTGCCCATCCTCACCGATCTCGACGACCTCGAGGGCTGGCTGTACCGGGCCACCACGAACCGCTGCTTCAACCGCCTCCGGCGCGAGCGCTTCCTCGCGCTCGCCCCGGTGCGCTGGCTGCTCGGCGAGCACCAGCAGGAGCCCCGGCCGCCCGACGTGCTCGCCATCGCCCGCGACGACCTCCGGCGCGCGTTCGACGCGCTGAACGCGCTGCCGATCAAGGAGCGGATCGCGTTCTCGATGTACTACCTCGACGGCAAGGAGCAGGAGGAGATCGGGCGGGTCCTCGGCCACTCGAAGAGCTACGTCTGCAAGCTCATCCAGCGGGCGGTGCAGCACGTCGGCGGCGCCGGATGGAAGGTGGATCATGGCGACGTCTGAGCGCGACGACCTCGTCGCGCAGCTGCGGGCGCTCGACGAGCAGCTCGCCGGCGTGGCGCCGCGGCCCGAGCTCGAGGCGCGGCTCCGCGCGCGCCTCAGCGCCCCCGAGGCGGGCCCGGCGCGGTCCGCGCTGCGGGGCGCGGTCTGGGGCCTCCGGCGCCCGATCGCGGTCGCCCTGGTCGCGGCCGCGGCGCTCGCGCTCGGCCTTGACGACGGCACCCGGCGCGCGGTGGAGCGCTGGGGCGTGGCCGCCCGCAAGCTGGCCGCGCCCGCCGATCCGGTCGCCGGCGAGCCCCGCGCCGACGGCGGCCGAGCGGAGCCCGGTCCCGCGCGGCCCAGCGTGTCCCCGCCGCCCGCGCCGGTGGCCCCCGCGCCCGCCCCGCGCCGCCGCGCGCTCCCCCTCGATCCGCGCCTGCGGACCGAGGACGCGCCGCTGGCGGACATCGAGGGCCCGCCCCGGGCGGCGCCGGACAGCTCGCCTGGCCCGAGCCGTACGCCCGTGCAGCCGAGGCGCGGGCGCGCGCTGGCGCCCCGCGACGCCGGCGATCTCGGGCCGCCCGATGTCCGCGAGCTGCCGCTCTTTCCGGTGCCCCGGCCCGAGGAGCGCGGCCCCGGCGCGGCCGGGCGTGCTGGCGACGAGGAGACCGCGCGCGCGGACGACGAGCAGCCCGCGAGCACGCGCGACGAGGAGGGCGCGCCCCGCGAGCCGGCCGAGGCGCTGGACACCGAGTGCACCGACGCCGAGACGCTGAAGGAGAGGGCGCGCGGCGCGTGCGAGGGCGCGTTGCGCGAGCTGGCCGAGGTCGACCTGCGCGACGCCTGCGGCGACGGGCTGTTCCGGCGCGTCGAGTACCGCTGCGTCGAGCCGGTCGAGTGCATCTCGGGCACGCTCGGCGACGGGGTGGCCTGCCAGGACCCGAGCGCGCTGATCGCGCAGGGCACCCCGATCTGCGAGGAGGCCGGGCTGGTCCTGCGCGACCTCCAGTTCGACAAGAGAGATTACGAAGTGTGCGGCGGGGGCGTGCGCGAGGCGACGTACCTGTGCTGCCCGCCGTGGCCGGCGCCGCCGCCGGAGGAGCCGCCGCCGCCTCCGCCGCCGTGGGACGGTCCCGGCTGCACCGCCGGCCTGCTGGGCGACGGGGCGACGTGCGAGGACCCGACCGCGCTGAAGGACGAGGCCTCCGCGATCTGCCAGGCGCTGGGGCTGCCGCTCCGCTACTTCGATGCCGCGAGCATGCCGTGCGGGGCGGGAGCGCTCCGGGCGGTCTATGCCTGCTGTCCGTAGCCGAGGTCCGCACGAAACGACGCGTGTCCAGGAAACCGGAGCTCTCCTCGCGGTTGGATCATGGCGAATGACGACGCGGCGCCGCGCGATGCAGCGGGCCGCGCGTCACAGCCATCCTCGCGGCTCACGGCGAGGCCAGGGAGATCTCATGCGATTTGATCATTGGTCGATTGCCGTCCTCTCGGTCGCCGGCGCCGCGCTCCTCGCGGGTTGCTCGACCGGTACCCGGTCCGGCGATGGCCTCGACGCGACCACCGCCGGGCAGGGCGCGACGCCCGGAGCCGAGGCGGGCGCGACGCCCGGAGCCGAGGCGGGCGCGACGCCCGGAGTCGAGGCGGGCGCGACGCCCGGAGCCGAGGCGGGCGCGACGCCCGGAGCCGAGGCGGGCGCGACGCCCGGAGCCGAGGCGGGCGCGACGCCCGGAGCCGAGGCGGGCGCGACGCCCGGAGAGGAGGAGGCCTGCTCCGGCGGTCTCCTGTTCGACGGGGTGACCTGCGCGGACGACTGCACGAGCGGTGTCCTGGGTGACGGCGTGACGTGCCAGGACCCGAGCACGCTGATCGCGCAGGGCACCCCGATCTGCGAGGAGGCCGGGCTGGTCCTGCGCGACCTCCAGTTCGACAAGGGAGATTACGAAGTGTGCGGCGGGGGCGTGCGCGAGGCGACGTACCTGTGCTGCCCGCCGTGGCCGGAGCCGCCGCCGGAGGAGCCGCCGTCGCTTCCGCCGCCGCTTCCGCCGCCGTGGGAAGGTCCCGGCTGCACCGCCGGCCTGGTGGGCGACGGGGCGACGTGCGAGGACCCGACCGCGCTGAAGGACGAGGCCTTCGCGATCTGCCAGGCGCTGGGGCTGCCGCTCCGCTACTTCGATGCTGCTGCGAGCATGCCGTGCGGGGCGGGCTCGCTCCAGGCGGTCTATGCCTGCTGTCCGTAGCCGGACTCCCGTCTTGGCTACGGCCCCGGGACGAGCTCCCTGGCGATGCGCTCCACGCTCCGCATCAGCGCCTTGATCTGATCGCCGACGACCGGACCGGCGTCCTCCACGAGCCCTTCGATCTGCTCGAGCACGGGCGGCAACCCCTCCGCGGTGACCTCGTGGATGCGCTCGCCTCCGAGCTTCGCCTCGATACGGGCGAGCTCGTCCTTGAGCTCGCCCAGCGCCTGGGACACATGCTCCCTGTTCAGCACGTGCTCGTGGCGCGAGAGCTCATAGGCTATCGCGAGGGCGCTCCGGACATCCCGCTGAACTTCCATCCGCTCCATGCTTCTTCACCCGTGCCGTCCCCGGCGATAGTGGATCTCGAACGCCGACCGGCCGCGGGCATCGCGCCGCCCCGGCCGCCGGTACATCCATCCATGAGATATGGTCTGCCTGGGCCGTCTGCTGATCGTGCCCACGGCGTGGATCAGGCGGTCGGCCGTCGCCTTTCAGCGTTCATCGCGTCAGCGTTCCAAAGCTCCGCGGTCCGAATGCTCCGCGCCAGCGCGTAGCAGCTTCCGTGCCCTCGACGGCATGGGCGCTCTGCTCGGCCGAGCCCGGGCGAATGCATCGCACGGGCGCGCGCGCTCGGCGTGGCCCGCGCGGACGATCCGCCTCGGGTGGCGCAGATCGCCAGGCGCTGGCCGCCTGTGGCGGAGCGGCCGTTCGTTGGAGCCGGCGACGCCCGGGCCAGCCGTGCTCTCGCTCCCGGGGCCCTCTCTCAGGGCTGCAGCAGCTCGACGCCGCTGAACTCGATGGGAAAGGTGATGACGGTCGTCATCCCGCCTTGCGGCGGGGGGAACTCCATCTTCTCGAACGCATCGGCCACGCAGCGGTCGACCTGCTGGTTCTTCGCCGTCGACCTCACGACGTCTGCCTTGTTGACCTTGCCGCTCGGGCCGATCGTCGCCTTGACGGTCACCTTCCCGACGAACTTCGGCGAGCTCTTGACGCCGATCTTGTAGCACTCGTCGAACTGCTCGCCGTATTTCTCCACGATGTCGCGGACCTGCGCTTCCGAGATGCTGCCCCCCAGCGTCCCGGTCGCGGTGGCCGCCCCGGGCTTCACGTTCCCGTCGCCCTTCGGGGCGGCCCGCTTCGGCGCGGCCGCCTCGACCGGCACGGCCGCCGCGGGGACCTGCGAGGACGGCGGGGGCGCCTCGCTGCCGGCGGGCGTCGGGCCCGCCGTCGTCAGGGACGTCGTGCCGGTCGGCTCGGCGGATGTCGTGCCCGCCGGCTCCGGCGGTGCGGGCTGCGCCGGCGCCTGGGCGGGTGGCGGCGCGCAGCCGGCCGCGAGCGCGAGGACCAGAACCAGACCTGTTCGGCGAGAGCTCATGCCCGAAGGTAAAACCGGAACGCGGGGCCTTGTCCACGAGGATGGAGGCGCGTCCCCGCTCAGCGCAGCCGCAGCACCTCGACCTCCGGCGCGCCGCCGCTGTCGACGAGCCGCGGCGCGCGACCCCGGCCGCGGGCCCTCAGCGACGCCCAGAACACCTCCGTCCCCGGTCGCTTCCGGATCGGCACCGGATCGGCATAGAGGAAGCCCGCCCTCCAGCGCTGCGGCGAGATCGCCGTCGGGAGGCCGACCTCGCGATCGACAGGGTCCGCCATCGTCGTGGACAGCGGGGCGCGCTCGACGACCCGGGAGCGCACCGTGAGCGCCACGTCGCTCGCCGCGGGCCCGCCCGCGCGCACGACGATCGTGAGCAGCGAGCGCGCGCCCTCGTGGAACGTCGTCCCGAGCAGCTCCGTGCCGTCGTCGAACCGCGCCCCGAGCGGCGTGAGCGCGGCGGTGATCTCCGCGAGGAGCGCCGCCGCGCGCGCGTCGTCGCCCGCCGCCAGCGCGATGTTGTGCGCGATCCGCTTCTGTTCCAGCGTCTCCGGCGGCCCGGCCGGCGGCTCCGCCGGCTGTCCGAAGTGCGCGCGGAGCTCCCACGTGAGGAACGGGTCCGGCACGATCTCGCGCTCGGGCTCGGTGCCCGAGACGAGGTACCAGGCGAGGAGCCCCGGCTCCCGCTCGCGGAAGGAGAACGCCTCGATGCCGCGCGCCCCCTGCGCCGGCGGCGCGACCGCCCCGACGCCCGCGCCGAGCGCCCAGAACGGGCCCACCGCCGTGATGTCGAAGCGCCGCGCGAGGCTCGCCTGGTCCCGGTCGAGCAGGAAGCGCGTGTCCGCGAGGTAAGCGCCGCGCGGCGGCGTCTCCTTCGGCGCGGGCCGGGTCGGCTTCACGACGCGCCCGCCGAGCGCCCAGACCTGGGCCCAGGTGGCCTTCATGCCCTCGTGCATCTCGACGGGCGCGTCCTCGGGCAGCCTCGGCGCGAGCCAGCGCAGGAACGCCGTCTTCGCCCCGTCGGAGTGGATGAGGTGCCCCCGCTCGTTGAAGCGCCCGCCCGTCTCGCGCGCGTACCGCAGCGCCGGGAGCCCGTCGCGCAGGACGGCGGCGAGCGGCACGAGCCACAGCGCGAGCGCCACGAGCGCCGGCCCCGCGGGCGGCGGCGCAGCGCCGGGGGCCCGCGGCGCGGCGGCGGCGCGCTCGAGCAGCGCCGCGCCGGTCTCGACGAGGGCGGCGGCGGCGAGGGCGAAGTAGGCCCCGAAGTAGTGCGGCCAGAAGATGTGGATGTCGGCGCCCTGGCGGAAGACGACGTACTGCACCGTCGCCGTCGCGAGGTAGAGCAGCGGCAGCGCGTCGTGCTCGCGCCGGAGCAGGACGAGCCGCGCCGCGCAGACGATCGCGGCGAGCTTTCCTGCGGCGATGGCGATCGGCGTGAACGAGAGCTCGATCCAGTACCGCCGGCTCGCGAGCACCTTGGCGAGCGGCTCGGCGTTGCCCGAGGAGCGGAACCCGTAGCTCCCCAGGAGGTCGCCGAGCTTGCCGGCCTGGTGGAACAGGGCGAGGTAGAGCGCGGCGGTCAGCGCGGCGAGGAAGGCGGTGAGCACCCACCACTGCGCGTAGCGCCGCTCGTGGATCGGGCCGAAGAAGCGCTTCGGGAGCAGGTAGGCCCGGATCGCTCCGAACGTGAGCAGCCCGCCCGTGAGCACGAACGCGGGCCAGTCGGCGTGCATCCCGAGCGCGAGCCCGAGCGCGCTCACCGCGAGGTAGCGGCGCCGGGACGTCTGCGTCAGCCGGACGTATCCCCAGAGCCCGAGCAGCGTCCAGGCCATGACCGGGACCTCGAGCGCGTTGAGGTTCGCGAACGCCAGCGTGATCGGCAGGACGACGAACGACGCCGCCGCGGCCGCCCCCGCGGCGGGGCGGTAGACGCTCCGGCCGATGGCGTAGAGCAGGGGCGGCGTCGCGGCGCTCAGCAGGACGGCGGGCAGGCGGCAGATGACGTCGTGCCGCCCGAAGACCTCCATGAACGCGGCGGTCGTCCAGAAGATCCCCCAGGGGTGGTGGCAGTAGTACATCGCCGGCGCCGGCCGGCTCGCGGTGTACTCCCACACGGGCCCGAGGATCTCCCAGCGGAGCATGTTCTCCGCGATGATCCCGACGCCCGCCGACGACGCGTAATGGCCGGCGAGGAGGGGCCCGAACATCTCCCACGCGGCCGCGAGCGCGAACCACGCCGTCGCGACGGCGGTGACGGCGAGTGCCGCTCGGGTCTCGAGGCGGGAGGCGACGGGGAGGCCGCGCAGATCGGCTGGGCGAGGGGCGGGGCGCGGGGGGAGCAACTTGCGCGCAGCCTACCGTCGATGGGGCCTCCGGGAGAGGTGAGAAGCTCCCGCTGCGCCGCCCGGTCGAGATGGGGCCGCCCCCCTCGGGAGGCCGCGCCGGCAGGTCGCGACCTCTCCACCGTGGGGCGCCCGCGCAGCGGGGCCGGCGGCGAGGCGCCACACTCCCTCCCGAGCGCCTCGTGGTAGCTTTGGACCATGCACCAGGGCGCAATCGACAAGGTCCCGCCCGGCCGGCCCATGACCCTCGCCGAGTGGGAAATCATGCCGGAAGACGAGCCGGGAGAGCTTGTCGGCGGACGCCTCGTGGAGGAAGAGGTGCCTGACTTCGTGCACGAGCTGGTCGTCGGCTGGCTCATCGAGACACTGCGACGCTGGCTCGCTCGGACCGGCGGGTTCGTGTTCGCCTCCGGGGCCAAGTTCGCGCTGCAGGGCACGTGCGGCCGCAAACCGGACCTCTCGGTGTTCCTCCTGGGCGAGCCCAGGCCTCCCCGCCGGGGTGCCGCGCGCACCCCGCCCGCCGTCATGGTCGAGGTCGTCTCCCCGACGCCGCGGGACGTGCGGCGCGATCGCGTCGAGAAGGTGAAGGAGTACGCCTCCTTCGGCGTGCGGTTCTACTGGATCGTGGACCCGCAATTCAGGACCGTCGAGATCCTCGAGCTCGACGCGAGCGGCCGCTACACGCACGCGGCGAGCGCCGCGTGCGGGGTGCTCGGAACCGTGCCCGGGTGCGAGGGGCTGTCGCTCGATCTCGACGCGCTCTGGTCCGAGGTCGATGGCCTGCTCGGCGAGGAGGAGCCGCCCGTCTCCAGCCCGGAGGACGAGGCCTCCGGCCCGGAGGACGGACAGGACCGCTGACCTGCGGATCCTCCGGAGCGCGAGCGGCCGCCCCAGGCACGTCCCGCGCGCCACGCTCCCGGTGACGCGCGGCCGCCGTGGGCCCTGCGAGGCGAGCGGCCGAACGGAATCCCCGAGCGGTTCCGAGATGGTAGCTTCCCGCCACCTTGGGTACCCCCTCCCTCCCGGCGGAGCCTCCGGCCGCGCCCGGCCCCGCGCGCCGCGCGCAGCTCTCCGGCCTGCTCCGCCGCGCCGCGGGCGCCGCGCGCCGCGCGCTCTCCGGCCCGCTCCGCCGCGCCGCGGGCGCCGCGCGCCGCGCGCCCCTCGGCGCGGCGCTCGCGCTCGTCGTCGTCGCCGCGTCCGTTTATGTGATCGGCGTCCCGCTCGCGGTCGTCCGCTATCCGCCGATGACCGATCTCCCGTTCCACGCGGCCCAGACGGCGGCGCTCGGGCACTACCTCGATCCGGCGTGGCACTTCCGCGAGCAGTTCACGCTCCAGCCGCTCGCGGTCCCGTACCTGTCGATGTACGCGCTCGGCGCCCTGCTCATGCTCGTCCTTCCGCCCGTGGCCGCGGTGAAGGTCGCGGCGGCGGCGATGCTCGCGCTCCTGCCCGCGGGCCTCGCCGTCCTCTTCCACGGCCTGAAGCGGAGCCCCCTGCTCGGCGTCCTCGGCCTCCTCCTCGTCTGGTGCAACCTCACGCACTGGGGCTTCCTCAACCACATGGGCGCGCTCGGCCTCTTCGCGATGGTCGTCGGCCTGACGCTCCTGCTGCTCGATCGCCCCTCGCGCGGCCGCCAGATCGCGCTCGCGCTCGCGCTCGTCGCGCTGTTCTTCACCCACGTCTTCCGCTTCCCGTTCGCGATCGCCGCCGTGGTCGGCGCGGCGATCGTGGTGTTCCCGGCGACGCGGCGGCTCCGCCCCATCGCGCTGCCGCTCGCGCCCTCGCTGCTCCTCTTCGCCGTGTGGCTCGCGGTCCGGACCGACACCCTCCACGGCGCGCCCTTCGCGCCCGCGCTCCACTGGGAGCGGCTCGGCGAGATCCCCTCGCTCCTGTTCACGAGCTTCACCGATCCCGCCGAGGCGGCGGCGGCCCACCGGGCGGCGCGCCTCGTGCTCGCCGCGCTGCTCGTGTGCGCCGGAGGCGCCGCCGCGCAGCTCGCCGGCGCCTCCGTCGCGCCGGCGTCCTCGCCCGCCGGCGCCTCCGCCGAGCCGGCGCCCGCGCTCGCCGCGGACGCGCGGCGGCGGGCCTTCGCGCGCCTCGCGGCCCTCGTCCCGGTCGCCTGCGCGGCGGTGTTCCTGGGCCTGTTCCTCAGCCTGCCGCTGCAGATCGGCCTCTGGTGGTACGTCTACCCGCGCGAGATCGTCGCGGCCCTGTTCCTCGCCCTCGGCGCCTTCCCGGACCTGCCGCGCTCGCCCTGGCTCAAGGTGCCGGCCGTGCTCGCGCTGTCGGCCGCGGCGATCTCCCTCGGCGCCGTGGTGCGCGACAACTACCGCCGCTTCGACCACAGCACGCGGGACTTCGACGCCATCATCGCCCACATCCCGCGCGCGCCCAGGCTGCTCTACCTCGTCTTCGATCACGGCGGCTCGACCCGGTCGACGACCCCGTTCATCCATCTCCCCGCCTGGGTCCAGGCCACGCGGGGCGGCTGGCTCAGCTTCCACTTCGCCGTCTGGGACGCCTCGCCGGTCGCCTACCGGCCTCGCTCGGAGCCGGGCGCCGTCGTTCCGCCGCCGACGCCGCTCCGGTGGGAGTGGACGCCCGAGAAGTTCGACGTGCGGCGCCACGGCGCCTTCTTCGACTGGTTCCTCGTCCGCCGCCGGGCGGGGGCCGATCACCTCTTCGCGAAGGACCCGAGCATCGTCCCCGTCGATCGCGTCGGCGACTGGTGGCTCTACCGCCGCAGCAGCGCGCCGTAGCGGGCGCCCCGGCCCGGGCTTCTGTTACGATGCCGCCCATGCGCTCCGTCTCAGCGTCCGCTCGCCGCGCCGCCGGCATCGGCCTGCTCGCCCTGTGCGCCTGCGGCTCCGACGACCCGCCGAGCCCGCCCGGCGCCGGCGGCGCGGGAGCAGGCGGCGGCGCGAGCGCGGGGGGCGGCGACACCACCGCCGCCCCGGAGCCCGCGTGCTCGCAGCCGACGCCGGTGCCCTGCGAGGACGACGTCTTCCAGCAGATGAACCTCCAGCCCGCCGTGGCGCCCGGGGAGCTCAGCAACGAGCAGGACGGCGAGGGGTACCGCACCCTCGTCGATGCCACCGCGGGCGGCGCCTTCGCCGCCGAGCCCGACGCCTACGTCTATGCCCGGTTCACCGACGCCGGCCTCGAAAAGGTCGAGATCTCCGACGAGGCGTCGCTCGGATCGATGGACTGGGACGTCGCCTTCCGGCGCTACGTGGTGCGCATCAACAGCGGCCACTCCGGGCCGTCCTGCGTGATGGCGGCGCGGCTCCCGGGCACGCCGGACTACGACGCGCTCGCCGAGGCCCCCGGCGAGCTGAGGCTCCGCAGCGATGAGTACTTCACCGAGAGCTGCGAGCTCATCGCCGACGGCTCCGGGCTGGAGTCCCCGGCGACCGCGCTCTCCGGTTACTGGAAGTACCCCGGCTGCGTGGAGATGAGCGGCGTCGTCTACGTTGTCCGGCTCGCGGACGGCCGGAGGCTCAAGCTGACCGTCACGCACTTCTACAACGAGGAGGCCCAGGCGCAGTGCCAGGAGACCGGGATGGTCGAGATGGGGGACACCGGCGCCGCCAACCTCCAGCTCCGGTGGGCCTTCCTCCCGTGACCCGGCCCTCCGGCGCCGGGCGCCCCGCCTCCGCGCGGCGCCGCCGCGCCGGGGGTGCCGCGGCCCGGCTCGCGCCGGCGCTCGCCGCCTTGGTGGCACCGGCGCTCGCGGCCTGCGCCGGCGATGCGCCTGCAAGCGCGCTCGACGGGCCCGCCGCGGCGCCGCTCGCTCGGCCCGATACGCGCGGCACCGACCTCCAGTTCCGGTTCGATCCGGACGACGTCGTCGAGACCTTCGCGTCGGCCTCCGGGAGCTTCCTTGTCCACTTCGCGCGCGAGGGCCGCTGCGCCGTGCCCGGCGAGGACGCCGACGCGACGGGCGTCCCCGACTTCGTCGAGGAGGTCGCCGTCATCTACGACGAGGTGATCGTCCACTACCGCGACGTCCTCGGCTTCCGGCCGCCGAGGAGCGACGAGGACCTCCCCGACAACGGCGGCGACGGCCGCTTCGACGTCTACCTCGTCGACTTCGCCGGCGTCGGCGACGGGGTGTTCCGCGTCGACGCCTGCGACCCGGACGGCGAGGACCGCTGCGCCGGCTTCATGACCCAGGAGAACGACTACGCCGGCTACGACTATCCGTCGACGCGCACCGCGAACCGGATCCTCGGGAGCCACGAGCTCTTCCACGCCGTGCAGGCGGCCTACGATCACGGCCAGGACACGCCGATGATGGAGGGGAGCGCGGTCTGGGCGACAGAGTCGTTCGACCCCTCGCTGCAGGACTTCGAGGGCTTCGTCGGCGGCTACCTCTCGAACACGGATCGATCGCTCGACGTGCCCATCGCCGGCCCGCTCGACCCCTTCAGCTACGGGAGCGCGCTCTTCTTCCAGTTCCTCGAGGAGCGCTACGGAGACGGCACGGTCCGCTCGCTCTGGGAGCGCGTCGAGGACGACGCGTTCGGCGAGGCGGATCCCGTGTGGTTCGAGCAGCTCGACCCCTTGCTCTCATCGAGCGCGCAGGCGACGTTCGCCGAGGCGTTCGTGGAGTTCGCCACCTGGAACCTGCTCACCGGGCTCCACGCGGATCTCGGGCGCTCCTACGCCGCCGGGGCCGGCTACAGGGGCCTCGCCCCGCAGCAGGTCGCGGCGCCCCACGCCGGCCGGCTCCGCGTCTTCCATACTTCGGCGCAGTACTTCAGCGTCCGGCCCGACGGGCGCGCGACCATGACGGCCGCGCTCGCCGCGCCCGCGGAGGATCCGGCGCAGCGCGACGGCCTCACCCTGCTGCTCGCGGCGCGGCGCGGCCGCACGTACGGCGAGGTCGTGCGCGCCGTCGACGTGGCCTCCGGCGCCGAGCTCGTCGACACGGCCGACGCCGACGGCCTCGCCGTGATCGTGGTGAACGACCTTCAGGACGGCGAGTCGCGCAAGCCGACGCTGTGCATCGGTACGGCCGACGAGGTCGCGGCGTGCCGGGCCGTCGTCGTGGAGGGCGGTGGCGGGGGTGGAGGCGGCGGCGGGGGTGCCGCCGGAGGCGCCGGCGCCGCCGGAGGGGAGGCGCCGCTGGAGGGCGGCGAAGGCGCCGCCGACGGAGGGTGCGGCTGCCGTGTCGGGGCGCCGGCCGCCGCGGCGGGGGGCTTCGCCGCTGCCGGGCGCTGGGCGCTGGGCGCTTCGCTGCTCGCGCTGGCCCTGCGCCGGCGCAGGTTCACGCCCATCCACCGATGATCTCGGCCGGTCGCGCACCCGGCGAGGAGCGCCGTGATCGCGCGGAGGCGCCCGGCCGAGCCGGGTCGTCCGCCGCGGCAGAGGGGCTCCCGCGGCCGAGCGTCGACCGCGCTGACCGTCATGGAAAGCCGGTCCCGCGCTCCACGCGAGAAGCTACCATGCTCCGCATGCGCGACGCTGGTCCCGAGGACGCGAACCTCTCTCTCCGCGAGGATTCGGAGGGGCTCCTGTGCACCGTGGTCGAGGGCGACCTGACGGATGAGATGGCGCGCGCGATCGCCGCCGAGTGCAAGCGCCTCTCGGACGGCGGCCGCGAGGTCCTCGTGCTCTGCGATTCGCACCGCACCGGCACCATCTCACCGTCCGCGCGCAAGGTGATGGCGAACGAGCTGCGCGCCGTGCGCTTCGACGCGATCGCGATCTTCGGCGCGAGCTTCGCCGTGCGCGTCATCTCCACGCTCGCGGCGAAGAGCGTGCAGATCCTCACGCAGCAATCCTATCCGGTGCACTTCTTCGATACGGAGGCCGAGGCGCGCGCGTGGCTCCTCGCGCAGCGGAACGCGGTCCGCGCCAGGCGGCGGCCGATCGCATGACGTCACCCGCCGCGGCGCGCGCCTGCCGCGCGCCGCCGGCGCGCCGCGGCGAGGCCGAGGAGCGCCGCGATCGCGAGGCCGCGCCGCTCGCCCGGGGGCGCGCCGGCCGCCGCGCACGCGCAGCCGGCCTGCTCGTCGCCACCGGCGTCCTCGCCGCCCTCGTCCGGCGGCGGCGGCGGCTCGTCCCCGAGCACCTCCCTGAGCGCCGCGACCGGGTCGATGATCCCGTGCCCGAAGATGGGATCGTGCCCGTTCTCGTCGGGAATGGCGTACGGCGCCGGCCGCGCCGTGCGGATCAGGATGTCGTAGAGCTCGACCGAGGTCCGCTCGGGCGCGGCGCTCACGAGCAGCCCGGCGATGCCGGCCGCGACCGGGCACGCCGACGAGGTGCCCCCGAACAGCGACGTGTAGTCGTCCGGGCTGTCCCCCTCGCGCCCGGCGATATCGGTGCTCAGCGTCCCGGTGGGCGCGACGAGATCGAGAGAGCTCCCGCGGTTCGTGAACGACGTCTCCTCTTCCAGGTGGTTGACCGCGCCCACGTTGAGGACGCCCCGCACCGCCTGGATCTCGTCGTCGAGGATCTCGCGGTCGTCGTTGCCGGCGGCGAAGAGGACGAGCGCCCCCTTCCCGTCGCGCCCGGCGTCGAACAGGCGGTCGATCGCGTCCTCGACCACCCGGGGGACGGGCATCGGCTCGGCGTATCCCCAGCTGTTGGAGACGACGGCCGCGTTCACCTGCAGGGCGAACTCAAAGGCGTCCACCGAGGTGGAGATCGGCTGCGCCTCGTCGTCGAGCAGCCGCACGCACCGCAGCCTGCACTCGGGGCAACCGCCCGCGATGCCGACGCCGTTGTCGGTGTCGGCGGCGACGAGGCCCGCGCAGGCGGTCCCGTGGTTCACGCCCGCTGCGCCCGGCTTGTAGGTGGGATCGTCGTCGCGATCGATGACGTCCAGGCCCGGATCCATCTTCGAGGCGAGGTCGGGGTGATCGAGGTCGCAGCCGGTGTCGATGACGACGATGGCGGTGGCCGCGTCGCCCCGCGTGCGCCCCCAGGCTTCTTCCATCCTGAGATCGGCGAAGTACCACTGTCCTGGCAGGCGCGGGTCGTCCGGCGTGAACGGCGCGCCGCGCGCCGCGAGGCGCACGTGGAGGTCCGGGATCGCCTCGCGCAGGGAAGCCGGCCGCGCCGCCCCCTGGAGGCGCTCGGCGAGATCGAGGCCGTCGCCGCCGCCGGTGTCCCTGACGAGCCATAGCCCGATCGAGGGCATCAGCGGCCTCACCACCTCGAGCCCCGCGCCGGCGAGCTCGCCCTCGGCGCCCGGGTCGACCTTCACGATCGCGGTCGCGCCCACGCTCGCCTGGACCGTACGGCCATCGGGGTAGTGGAGCCGCACCGGCGAGAGCGAGCCGCCCGAGGCGCCCAACGCGGCCGGCCCGAGCCGCTCGACGGCGACGCGGCGCCCGCCGTCCAGGAACGAGGGTGTCCTCGCCGAGCCGCTCGCGGCCGGGCGCGGGCTGGCGAGGGCGTCGCCGGTCCCGGCGGCCCCGAGGAGGAGCGCCGCCGAGGAGAGCAGGATAGATGGCTTGCGTCGCATCGCGCTCCTGGATCTACCGGACCGCGCGACCGGAGACGAGCCTGGGCGGCGCGGTGCTACCCCTTCCTGGCGCCTCGGATCACCATCGACGCGAGCAGGTCCATCGTCCTCGAGAGGTCTTCCCGGACCGCTCCGTCGGGGAGCGCCGCGAGCCGCGTCGCGACGCGCTCCAGGAACTGCTGCCTTGCCCGCTCGAAGCCCGGCGCCAGCTGGTCGTGCAGCGCGCAGGTCACAAGCTCCTGATCGAGCTGCCGCCAGAAGAACTTGCCGTCGACGGTCGTGGCGCAGAGCCTGCCGGTGAAGCCGACCACCGTTCGCGCGCCCGCGTCGAGGAGCTGGTCGAACAGCGGGCCGCTCGCCGTCTCGCCACAGCAGAAATACAGAACGCGGCCCCGCGCCCAGAGCTCGATCTCCTGCGCCGGGCTCTCATGCGATATCAGGAGGCCATCGGGCGACTCGTCGTCCACAACGCAGCTCGTCCTGCCGTGGGACGACACAACGATCCCACGGAAGGGATTGCCCCCGCCCTCGGCCCGCGCGATCTGGCGGAGGATCCTCCGTCGCTCCGCGCTCGCGCGCCCGAAGGGCACGATGGAGAACTGCTCTCCCATGCGCCCGTAGAGCTGCGTGCGGCCAGACGCGAACCAGGCGCTTTCCGGATCGAAGGACGTGTCAATCGAGAGTACAGGTCGAGCCGTCATCCTACCTCCTTCGAAGATCACCCGTCCGCGCCGTCCAGCGCTCGCCCGCACCGACGAGCGCCAGCGCCGCTCGCGCGCGCTGCGCTGAGCCGCCGGCGCCTGGCATCAGGCCCTCTCCACCGGCTTCTTCGCAGCATGCACCGCACCCGCTGCCATCTCGAACCCCCCGCCGCACGACCCGCGGCAGGGTACAATAACAACCGTACGGGAATCCCTTCTACAAAAATCGTGTGGCTCAGGCGAGGGGCGCCGCCTCGTCGGTCTGGTCCAGGACGAGCTTGCGGGGCTCCCCCTGCCGCAGCTCGCTCATCCTCGTCTGCATCGTCTGCCCCAGCTCCTCGCGCGCGCCGTCGTCGAGGAGCTTCTTGACCTTGGGAAACAGGTGCTCTTCCTCCTCCTTGTGGTGATGCTCGAGCTGCTCGGCCAGCACGTGGAGCTTGGGCCCGAACTTCTCGTCCGTCGTGTCGAGCGCCACGAGATCGGCCAGCACGCGCTTGAGAGACAGGTGCTCCTCCAGCGACTCGAGGAGGATATCCTCGGTGCGATGGGCCCGGACGGCGGGGTAGAAGTGCTGTTCCTCGATCGTGATGTGCGTGGCGAGGAGGTCGGCGGCCGCGGAGAACTGCTCAGAGGAGACGGACGAGGCCTCCTTCAGGCCGGAGAACTGCTGTTCGAGCTCGCGGTGGTGGCGTTCGAGGAGAACGATGGCGTCCATAGGTGCTTCTATGTAGCGGGCGCCGCCCCGCGAGCAAGCTGGGCGGGGGCGCACGGGAGCCGCGCCGGGCGGCGCTCATCCAGGCGCTGCGCGCGGCGGAGCGGGTGTAAGGTCCTGGCATGTGCGGGAGCCCGGATGAGCTCGACATGGTGCGTCGGATGACCGCGAGGCGCGAGGACCGATGAGGCGATCGGCGGGCTGGGCCTCCGCCTGCGAGGTGCCTGTCTGACACAGGGAGATCCTTACTCGGATTGCAGATCTCTCCTGGCACGCCGAGGGCCGTGGCCGCGATCTCCGCCAGGCGAGCCCCGGTGAGATCTCGCGGGCCGAGGTGGCGCGCCCGGCCCTTCAGGCGAGGTCGAACAGCAGCACTTCGCCCGCGTCCTTCCCGACCAGGTGGAGCGCCCCGCCCGCGCCGATCGCGGCCGCGTCGCCGGCCTCGAGCAGCGTCCCGTTCAGCTCGACGCTCCCGCGCGCCACGTGGACCCAGGCGTTCCGCCCGGCCGCGAGCTCGTACCGCGCCTCTTCCCCCTGTCCGAAGGTGCCGGCGAACAGGCTCACGTCCTGGTGGACCGTCACCGATCCATCGCGTCCGTCCTGCGAGGCGACGAGCCGCAGCTTGCCCCGGCGCTCCTCGTCCGAGAACGCCTTCTGCTCGTAGCCCGGCGGATACCCGCGCCGGTCCGGCAGGATCCAGATCTGCAGCAGGTGGGTCACGCCCGTCTTCGAGGCGTTCATCTCGCTGTGATACACGCCCGTGCCCGCCGACATGCGCTGGACCTCGCCAGGGCGGATGAGCGACCCGTTCCCCATGCTGTCCTGGTGCGAGAGCTCCCCCTCGAGAACATAGGTGAGGATCTCCATGTTCTGGTGCGGGTGCGTCCCGAACCCCCGCGCCGGCGCGACGCGATCGTCGTTGATCACCCGCAGCGCACGGAAGCCCATGTGGTCCGGGTCCTGGTAGTCGGCGAACGAGAACGTGTGGAACGACTGCAGCCACCCGTGATCGGCATAGCCGCGCTCGCCGGAACGGCGGAGTTGCATCGAAGAAGTGGTGGTTTCCATGCCCATCAGCATGCGTCCGCCGATCCATCTTGTGAATCGGCATTCACCTCATGGATCCCATCTGGATCGCAGATGGGTCCCCCGGCCGCGCCGGTGCGTCAGACGACCTCGAGGTTGGTCACCTCGGCGTCCAGCCACGGGCCGTCCCCCGGGTGCACGACGAAGGCGTCGAAGGTCGCCCCGGTCGCGCGCGCGCCGGCCGGCCTGAGCTGGTCCTGGGGGACGATCGCCAGGTTCGGCGCGCTCACCACCGGCGCGGCGGCCTCCCCGGAGAAGGCCTCGGAGGCCGCGCGCAGCACGGCCGCGAGCCGGTCGGCGGTCGGCTCGGGCAGGAAGAGCGCGTCGAGCGTCGCCACCCGGTCGATCCCCCGGGCGGTCGCGATCTCGGACAGGAACACCGCCGCGGCGCCGACCGACCGGCCGGCCTCCTCGACGAGCAGCAGCCTGCGCGGCCGCGGATCGCGCAGGCTGTGCTCGAGCTGCGCCGCGTCGGGCGCCGACCAGAGCACGCGCTCGTCGCCGCACGCCGCGATCGCCGCGAGCACGTCGCCCACGGCCCCCGCCGGCCTGGCCACGGCCCGCGTCGGCGCGGCGCTCGCCCGGGGGACGAAGCCGTGGTTCTGGCACGTGGCCAGCCGCTTCAGCTTGAGCTCGGCCGCCTCGACCGCCTTGAAGAGCACGCGCTGGGCGGGCGCGGATCGCGCCTCAACGAACACGACGATCGGCAAGCCGGACGCGCGGAGGCCGGCCAGGAGCTCGCTGTACAGCCGGCTCGCCAGCCCCTGCCCCTGGAACTTCGGGCGCACGCTCACGAACGAGAGGACGTACCCCGCCGACACGGCGCCGCCGAAGCGGAAGCGGCGCGGCGCGACGCCGATGAAGCCGGCCGGCTCGCCGCCCTCGCGCGCGAGCACGGCCCGCGGCGCCGGGCCGGGGAAGCCGAGCTGCCACCGCAGGTAGTCGGCCGTGTAGTGGAGCGCCGGCGGCGGCCACGCCTCGCGCAGGACCAGGCTGGCCTCCTCCGCCGCGACCATCGGGTCGACGTGCTCGAGCTGCATGACAGCGAGCCTCGCAGAGTCACCCGGGAAACGGAACCCGAGCTCCGCGCTACAGGCCGCTCATCTCCGGGGCGCGCCGCACGACGTCGGGCCAGCCGGCCGGGTCGTTGCCGTGCTGGGCGAGGAACGCGTAGACCCAACGCTCCAGGCCGAACGCGATGCACACGCTGTGCATCGGGCCCGCGCCCTCGACGTCGCAGCTGAACGCGCGGCCGAAGAAGTCGGTGTGGTAGTTCAGCGACCCGGCCGCCACCCGCTCGTCCTCCGGGAGCATCAGCGAGATCTCGTACTTCGTCTCGCTGCTGATCTGGAAGTAGGTCTTGGCGGCCGCGTCCGGGGCGATGAAGAACGGATCGCTCGCCGTCCGGATCTCGCCCGCGAGCCTGTGCTCGTCGAGGTAGCGCGCCACGAGCTCGTTCCCTTGCTCGCGCAGCCCGAGGACGTTCTCGCGCGACCCGAGGAAGACGATCTCGCGCATCGTGAACTCCCAGAGCCGCCGGAGGTCGACCATCTTGCTCGACTCGTAGCGGAAGCAGCGGCCCACGAGGGCGTAGCGCGCGCCGCCCGCCGGCAGCACGCGGCCCCGGTTCGCCGCGTACACGTGGTAACAGACCGCCGGCGAGAGGCACACCTCCGGGGGCGCCATGTCGCTCAGCGCGCGCTCGTCGAGCGTCTCCCGGTCCTGGTGCCGCGCCCGGAAATCCTCGATGCGCGGCATGTCCTCCGGCAGGTGGCACGTGAACGTGACGATGTGGGGAAACGAGCGAAAATAATCGCATTTCGCCAGCGTCGCGGCCGGGATCAACGTCGGCACGAGGATCGGGCTCGGCGAGAACGGCGCGCCGAGCGCCTCCAGCGTGCGATCGAAGTAGCGGTAGAGCCGCAGCGGGATGCCCTCGAGGGCGACCTGGCCCTGGCCCATCTGCGTGATCCCGGCGGGGAGCGCGCCGCCGCGGAACTCCACCCGGTCGCACGCCGGGCTGCGGTACACGAGCTTCCGCGTGAGCGAGCGCAGGCTGCGCTGCATGGTGCGCGCGAGCCCCTCGGCCGCGCGCGCCAGATCGGCCGCGCGCTGCTCGGGGGCCTCGAACTCCAGCGCGGCGCCCCCGCGGACGAAGCGGATGCTCGAGATCTCCTTCGAGAGGAAGGCGACCTGCTTCGGGATCTCCTCCTGCGCCATCTCGGTCGCGGGCGTCGCGAGCTCGACGGTGACGGTCTTCCTCACGAGGCACGCTCCTCGATGAGGTCGCTCAGCGCGCGCGGCGTGCGGGCGACGCTGAACCTGTCATCGGGGAGCGTCACGTTGAACGTGTCCTCCAGCTCGGTGAGCAGCTGGAGCGCGCGAATCGAGGAGAACCCCGCGTCGTAGATGTCGTCATCGGGCTTGATCGCAGCCGGCAGGCTGCCGACCGTGACGATGACATCGATCACCTTCTCCATCTCGATCGCCATGACGGACTCCAGGGTTAAGATGCGCCGCCTTCGAGCGAGCGCCTCCCCGCGTCGTCGGCGCCGTTGCTCTTCGCACCGGCGCGGCGCGCCCCGGGCTCGGCCGGCGGCGCCGGCTCGGTCCGGAGTGATGCCACCCGTCGGGCCGGATTGCCAGCGACGACGGTATACGGAGGGACATCGGCCATCACGATGGAGCCCGCCGACACAACGCTGCCCTCGCCGATCGTGACCCCCGGGAAGATCATCGACCGGGCGCCGAGCCAGACGTTGTCCTCGATGACGACAGGCCGCACCTCGTCGTCCGCCGGAGGCAGGCCGCGCTTCCGGGCCTCCGGGTCGCTGGGGTGGCCGCTCGAGTCGAGGATGTAGACGCTCCCGGCGATCCGGCAGTGCTTGCCGATGGAGATCGACTTGCCGACGATGATCCTGCAGTCGTGACCGATGCCGGTGTTGTCGCCGATCCGCAAGGTCGGGCGGTCGGAGAACCGCGCGGCGAAGACGATGTTGATCTTGCCGTCGAGCACCACATCGTCGCCAAGGACGATGTCGCCCCGCCCCTGGATGTAGTGAATGAAGTTCCCCGTCCGGACGCCCTTGCCGTACCGGGCGCAGTGCGACTTGAAGTGCGGCTCGCAGACGAGCACACGAGCACCGAAGTAGTACGCCTCGCGCGCCGCCTCGAACGCCATGCGCGCCGGGACCACGATCGGCCGCGGCGCGGGCAGGGTGAAGCCGCGGGCCTGCCGGCGCACGTGGCGCACGGCGCGGGCGACGCTGTGATCGGAGGAGGCAAGGAAACGATAGAGGTTCTTCATGAAGGGTCGCTCTGCGCAGCCTGGCCGGAGCAGCGATGTCCAGCGGGGGCGCCCGGCAAGAAGGACGAGAGGTTCGGCAGGGGGACCTGAGACTATACCTCGAAGCTGGCCCCGTCGATCGTTCTCTCAGCCGCTCTATTGGTGCTTCCCCACGGTCTAGTCACCATCGGCTCACCATCGGAGTACCATCGGAGTACCATCGGATTGCAATTGAACTACAATCGGATCGCAAAGCGCGCGCCGGTCACGGGTACTAGCAAATACCGTGACAACACCGGGGCGACAGGCCGCGTGACGCCGCGTCAGGCCGGTTCTCGTTGCGCGCCTGTGGGGGCGGCGCCCGCTCGGGCGGCGGCGGTGGGGACCTTCGCCTCCATATGGGGCAAAACGCCCCGGAGCAGGATCAGGCCGAGCGCGGCCTCGACGAGGGTGAGCGCCACCGCCCATGTCGTCGTGGTGGCGGCGATGGCGGCAAGGCGCTCTTCGCGCGTGACGCCGGCCGCGAAGCCCTCGAGGAGCGCGGCGGCGAGCACGTCGCGCGTGCCGAAGCCCTGCGGGGTGAGGGGGAGCGTCACCACCACCATCAGGATGGGGATGTACGTCAAGGCGGCCCCGAGGGGGATGCGCACGCCGAAGAACCAGAAGGGGAGCCAGGTGCCGGCGAACAGGACGAGGAGGTGCGGCATGCGCGCAGCGAGGGCGATAAGGTGGCCGCGCACGCCCGCCTCGAAGAGCGGGGCGAGGAGCTTCGTGCGGGCGAGCCGGGCGGGGCGCAGCGCGAGGAGCGCGAGGTAGAGCACGCCCGCGCCGAGGAGCAGGGCGGACCCGGCGAGCGGCCCGCCGTTCGCGGGGACGGCGACCGCGCCGAGGAGGAGGAGGCAGCCGAGCCACGACGCATAGACGACGAGCGTCGCGCCGGCGGCGCGCGCGAGCGGCACGGCGTGCGTACGCGCGAGGAAGAGCGTGATGAACGCCTGGCCCACGTGGTGGTTGAGCAGCGACGGAAGGTAGGAGGCGCCGCGGAGCACGAAGAAGTCGCGGAAGGCGACGGGGGCGATCAGGCGGCGGTAGACGAGGACGGTCGCGAACGTGTCGGCGCCGAGCAGCGCGAGGATGAAGAGGGCGGCGAAGGCGCCGAAGAGCGGGGCGTCGACGCGCGCGAGGGCGGCGCGGAAGGCGTCGAAGTCGAGGCGGCCGAGGACGAACGCGACGAGCGCGACCGCCAGCGCGAAGGGCAGGGCGCGGCGCGCGCGCCCCCAGCGGCCGGGCGCGCGCCGCTCGGGCAGGTCGCCGTCGCACGGCGGCAGGTCGCCGTCGCGCGGCGGCAGGTCGCCGTCGCGCGGCGGCGGGGCGTCGGCGAAGGTTCCAGTGTGGGTCGAGGAGCGCAACGGCGGGACCGTAGCAGAATCCCCGCCGGGGTGGCCCAGAGGAGCCGCGCCCGGAAGCACGCCGCCCCCGGCCTCGAGGCCACACGCCACCCCCTCTGTCCCCGGGGGGCGCGAACGCTGCGCGGCGACGGCGCCCCGCATGGGGCATAGTCGTTCGCCATGTCCAAGTACGATTACGATCTCTTCGTCATCGGCGCCGGCTCCGGCGGCGTGCGCGCAGCTCGCATGTCCGCTTCCTACGGCGCCCGGGTCGCCATCGCCGAGTCGCATCACCTCGGCGGCACCTGCGTCAACCTGGGGTGCATCCCGAAGAAGCTCCTCGTCTACGCCTCGCACTACACCGAGGACTTCGAGGACGCCGCCGGCTACGGCTGGTCGGTGCCCGGCCACGGCGGGGACGGGCAGGCCGGCCCGGCGTTCGACTGGTCGACGTTCCTCCGCAACAAGAACAAGGAGATCGAGCGCCTGAACGGCGTCTACGAGCGGCTGCTGAAGAACTCGGGCGCCGACATCCGCCGGGGCCAGGCCAGGGTCGTGGACCCGCACGCCGTCGAGATCGACGGCGCCAGGATCACCGCCGAGCGGATCCTCGTCGCGACAGGTAGCTACCCCTGGATCCCCGACGTGCCCGGACGCGAGCTCGCGATCACCTCCGACGACGCGTTCCACTTCAAGACCATGCCGCGGCGGGCGGTCATCGTCGGGGGCGGCTACATCGCGGTCGAGCTCGCCGGGATCCTGCACGGGCTCGGGGCCAAGGTGTCGCTGATCCACCGCGGCATGCACCTGCTGCGCGGCTTCGACGACGACATCCGGGCGTTCCTCGCCGCCGAGATCCAGAAGAAGGGCCTGGATCTCCGCCTGGGCGCGAGCGTCGAGAACATCGAGCGGCGCGGCGACGCGCTGTGCGCGACGCTCGCCGACGGCACCGAGCTCGAGGCCGACTGCGTGCTGTACGCGACAGGGCGCCTGCCGAAGACGAAGGGGCTCGGCCTCGAGGAGGTCGGGGTGGCGCTCGACGAGGACGGCGCGGTCGTGGTCGACGACGCATTCCAGACGGCGGTCCCGTCCATCTACGCGATCGGCGACGTGATCTCGCGCGTGCAGCTCACGCCGGTCGCCATCGCCGAGGCGATGGCGCTGGCGAAGCGGCTCTTCCGCGGCGAGAGCGCGCGCGTGGACTACGCCGGCATCCCGACCGCCGTGTTCAGCCAGCCGAACGTCGGCACCGTCGGCCTGAGCGAGGCGCAGGCGCGCGAGCACCACGACGTCGCCGTCTACCTCTCGATCTTCCGCCCGCTCAAGCACACCCTCTCCGGGCGCGAGGAGAAGACGATGATGAAGCTGGTCGTCGATCGCGGGACCGACCGGGTGCTCGGCATCCACATGGTCGGGCCCGACGCCGGCGAGATCATCCAGGGGTTCGCCGTCGCGCTGAAGTGCGGCGCGACAAAGGCGCAGTTCGACGCGACGATCGGCATCCACCCGACGGCGGCCGAGGAGTTCGTGACCATGCGCGAGCCGCTGCGCAACGCAGATCGCAGCCCGCCGATGGGGATCGCGCCGAGCTCCGCGTAGCCCGCGGGCGCGCGCTCGCCGGGCTGCTGGCTCCGCCCGGCGCTCGCGCGATCCCGCCCGTCCGCTTGCGACGGCATCGGTCGGCTGCAGCCGGCGTCCGTCCCCTTCCGGCGGCCTTCGTTCGTCGCCGTCCGCTCGCTCCGGCTCGCCCGCTCGCGTTCGCCCTCGGCGCGCTCCTCTGGTATGGACCGCGCGATGTCGACACACGCCTCGACCCCCTTGAAGCCGGTCGGCCTGCTCGCCCGCACAAGCGATCGATCGTTCTACGTCTTCAATGCCGTGCTCTCCGCGGCCGCGCTGGCGTTCCTCGCCTACATCCTCATCATCCGGCGCGGCGCGGGCGGCGCGGATCTCCGCTTCATGCCCCCGCTGAACGCCGCGCTGAACGCGACGGCCGCCACGCTGCTCGTCGCGGGCTGGATCGCGATCAAGCGCCGCGCGATCGTCGTGCACAAGTACCTGATGGTCTCGGCGTTCGTCGCCTCGTCGCTGTTCCTCGTCGGCTACCTCGCCTACCACTTCGTCCACGGGGACACGAAGTACCAGGGCACCGGGCCGCTGCGCGCCGTCTACTTCGCCGTCCTCATCTCGCACATCGTGCTCTCGGCCGGAATCGTGCCGCTCGCGCTGACGTCGTTCTACTTCGCCTACAAGGCGAACTTCGCGAAGCACGCCAGGGTCGCGCGGGTGACGCTGCCCCTCTGGCTCTACGTGTCGGTGACGGGCGTGCTCATCTATTTCATGCTGCGCGGGAGCCCGCCGGCGGTGCCGTGAGCTCCGCGCCGCGCGGGAGCCCGCCAGGGGCTCAGCGCGAGGCCGCGCGCCTGCGCAGGGCGGCGCTCGCGATGCGCACGGCGAAGAGCAGGGCGAGCAGCGCCGCGTAGATCATCGGCTCCGTCGTGTCCTTCTTCACGCGGAGGAAGAAGTGCACGACCCCGAGGACGGCGGCGACATACGCGAGGCGGTGCAGGCGCTTCCAGCGCGCGGCGCCGATGCGCTTCAGCATGCGCGCGGTCGACGTCGCCGCGAGCGGGGCGAGCAGCAGGAGCGCGACGAAGCCGGCGAGGATGAACGGGCGCTCGGTGATGTCCTCGATGACGACGCGGGCGTCGAGCCCCTGATCGACGACCGCATAGGTCAGGAAGTGCGCGCACGCGTAGAAGAAGGCGAGCAGCCCGAGCGCCTTGCGGATGCGCAGCGGAAATGTCCAGCCCGAGACGAGCTTGAGCGGCGTCGCCGCCAGGGAGGCGACGAGCAGCACGAGCGCGAGGAGGCCGAGCTGGTTCAGCGCCTCGGCGACGGCGTTCGGGCCGAGCGCCCCGGCCCCGGCGCGCAGGCCGAGCACGGCCAGCGGGATCAGCCCGCCGGTGACGACCGCCGGCACGAGCCAGGGCAGCTTCCGGCCAGCCGGCGAGAGGGCGCCCGCCGGCGACATCGGCCTCGCGGGGGAGCCCATCGTCAGAAGCTCTCCCGCAGGTCCATGCCGGCGTAAAGACCGGCGACCTCCTCCGCGTAGCCGTTGAACGGCAGCGTGGGGCGGCGGCGCAGCTCACCGATCCTCCGCTCGGTGGCCTGGCTCCAGCGCGGGTGATCGACCGCGGGGTTCACGTTGGCATAGAACCCATACTCGTCCGGCGTGGCCTGGCTCCACGTCGTCCGCGGCTGACGCTCCGTGAGCTGGAGGCGGACGATCGATTTGCCCCCCTTGAACCCGTATTTCCACGGGACGACCAGGCGAATCGGCGCTCCGTTCTGGCCGAGCAACGATTTGCCGTAGAGGCCCACGGCCAGCATCGTGAGCGGGTGCATCGCCTCGTCGATCCGGAGCCCCTCGACGTAAGGCCAGTCGAGGACGTCGCTCCGCTGGCCGGGCAGCTGCTCCGGATCGAGCAGCGTGGTGAACTGGACGTACCGGGCGCGCGAGGTCGGCTCGAGGCGCCTGAGCAGCGGGGCGAGCGGGAACCCGAGCCAGGGGATCACCATCGACCACGCCTCGACGCAGCGCATGCGATAGACGCGCTCCTCCAGGGGAAACAACCTGAGCAGGGTGTCGAGGTCGATGACCTCGGGCTTCTTGATCTCTCCCTCGCACGCGACGGCCCAGGGGCGCAGCCGGAGCCGGCCGGCGTTCCTGGCCGGCTCCGACTTGCTCAGGCCGAGCTCGTAGAAATTGTTGTACGAGACGATGGCCTCGTAGTCGGTCCGCGCCTCGTCGGTGACGAACGCGGTCCTCGCGCTCGCCGCGCTCGTCCCGAGGAGCGGCGGCGCGGCGTCCGGCGGCGGGGGCGCGCTGGCGAGCGGCGCGGCCTCGCCGCCGGGGGCGCCGGGCCCGCCGGCGTCCGCCACGCCGGCCTCGCCGCCCGTGAGCCAGACGAGGCCGCCGCCCAGGGTCGACGCGGTGCCGGCGAAGAGCGCGGCGTTCTTCAGGAGCTCGCGCCGCCGCAGGTAGAGCGCTGGAGGGGTGATCTCGCTGGCGGGCGGCTCCTTGGGCAGCTTGCTCATGCCCCATTCTACGATCGGACGGGGCTCCGGTTGCGGGCCGGCCCGCGATCACGCGGCCCTTGACAGGAGGCGGAGCGCGACGCCGGGCGCGTGGTGGAGCGAGGGCAGCGCGAGCATCCGCCCGATGCGCGCGGAGCGCTGCTCCACGCCGCGGGCGATCGCCGCCCGCTCGCCCCGGCCGTGCGCCGCGAGCAGGGCCAGCACGTCGGCCCAGACGCGCTCGCGCCAGCGCGAGAGCATCTCCATCGACACCCAGATCGCGAGCTCCGGGGCGGTGTCGCGGAAGATCGCGCTCAGGGGGCAGCCGTGCCGGGTGGCGAGGCGCTCGAGCGCCTCGATGACCGCGCGGCGGAGGAGCGTATTGACCTCATCGTGATCGTGCTTGAGCCGCGCGAGCATCCTCGGATCGCCGCCGTGCCCGAACTCGACGATCGTCGCGTGGATCCCGAAGACCAGGTCGTAGTTGATGTGGGCGCTGAAGCCGAGCAGGGCGCTCTGCACGGGAGGCGTGTACCGCGATGACGTGCTCGCGTACGCGATGTGCCAGGCGCCGCAGTCCTGCGCCGCGCCCCGCTCGTACCAGCGGAACGTCTCGAGGTACCGCTCGCAGAACCGGCCGGCGAGGCGGGAGATCCACGCCGGCTCGAGGAACATGCCATCGCGCCGCTCCACCTGCGCCGCGACAGCGCGCGTGACGATACCGTAGACGTCGGTGAACGCCGCCCGCCGATCGCCCGCGGCGATGAGGCGATCCGTCACGGTGTCGAGAACAACGGCAGCATCGTGGACGCTCGTTGGATGCAGATTAAGGCCGTCGATGCAGCTGCTCATGAAGTCCCCTCCTACTTCTTCGCTCGTCAAAGAGACCTGATCTGATGTTCGAACCTCCGCATCCGACCGCCTCGCTCGCGCCGGCCGCATCGCCGGCACGCAGCACGAACGGCGCAGCAGAGACGCCGACCGGCGGTCCGCCCGGAGCCGGTCGCGCTGATCTGCGCCCCGATGCGCATAGTTCCCATGTCGAAAGCGGATCTGGAGACCCGCCGGGAGAAAGGTCGCCGCGGATGTTGCCCTGGCTTCTCCTACTGCCGGCCCTCCCCATGACCGGCCCCCCGCAGAAGAGCGATGCTCGACGCGATCTAGACGCGCTCGCGGCGGGATGCCCCCCCTCGCTGCGGCGCTCTAAGTTGAACCTAGTCTACGACATCGTGTGGGGTGACCACAATTGTCTTATGAGCCCTGATCCCGTTCGGGACAGCTTCGAAGTTATTCTAACTGTCGAGCTCGAACAAGCGGCGGTTGACCCTGACATGTTTCTTTGTTGCGCGGGAGCGCGCCACGGCATCTTCCGGGTTGCGCTGCTACTGAATCGAGGGTTCGTCGATCTCGGAAACCCCCCACTCGCGTAGGCGCACGTCGCGAGGAGATGTTCTCGAAACATGCCGAGTGTTTATCCGATGTTGGCTGTACGGCTCGAGCTGAAGAGGTGAAGAACGTTTGGGAAGTCCCTGAGTCGCTGCTCAGGAAACTCCTGGTTCGTTTTCCACAGGGGAGGTGCAGTCTTTGCGTTTCCCGTGAAAAATGGTGCGGAAATACCGGGGGAGGTCGCCGTTATGTCACGGCGGTAGGGGGGCGGTGTGGCCGCGCCGGCGTACACGGCGAAGCCAGGGCTCGCCTGTCATGCCGCGGGGCGGTGCTCGGGTGATCCTCGCGCCGAAATCCTGCAGCCTGCGCCTCTCAGGCACCGGGGGCCGGCCGTACGGCGGCGATGACCCGGAGGGCTGGGCGTCACCGCCGGGAGGAGGGGGCGCCCCCGGCGTTCGGCGCGCGGCGGGCGGCGGGGCGTGCTGCGGCGGCGCCGAGGGCGCGGCCCCGCCTGTGCGGGCGGGGATGGCCGCGACGGAGAGCGCCGCCGTTCACGGCGCGCGCGGGGAGGGTCTTCGCTGTCGAGGAGGAGAAGGAGAGCGCCGGCCTCGGTCCAGGCCGGCGGCGCGGCGCGGCCGCGCCTCAGCCGGCGCCGGCCTTTGTCTGCACGTCGCGGTAGTCCAGCGTCGCGCGCAGGTAATCCCGGTTCATCTTCGCGATCGCGTCGAGGGAGATCTCCTTCGGGCAGACCGCCTCGCACTCGCCGATGTTCGTGCAGTGGCCGAAGTTCTCGACGCGCATCTGGCCCACCATGTTGAGGCTCCGCTGATCACGCTCCGGCTGGCCCTGCGGGAGGATGTTCAGGTGCGTGAGCTTCGCCGCGGTGAAGAGCGAGGCCGACGCGTTCGGACACGCCGCGACACAGGCGCCGCAGCCGATGCAGGCCGCCGCGTCCATGGAGCGCTCGGCGATCGGCTTCGGCACGGGGATGGCGTTCGCGTCCGGCGCGCTGCCGGTCGGCACCGAGACGTAGCCGCCCGCCGCGATGATGCGGTCGAACGCGCTGCGGTCCACCGCGAGGTCGCTCACGACGGGGAAGGCCTGGGCCCGCCACGGCTCGAGCCACAGCACATCGCCGTCCTTATAGTGACGCATGTGCAGCTGACACACGGTCGTCCCACGGAGGGGGCCGTGCGCCTGGCCGTTGATCATGAAGCCGCACATGCCGCAGATGCCCTCGCGACAGTCGTGATCGAACGCGATCGGCTCCTCACCCTTGAGGATGAGCCGTTGATTGAGCACATCGAGCATCTCGAGGAAGGACATGTGCTCGCTGACGTCAGGCACATCGTACGTGACGAACCGGCCCGCTTCGTACTTGCCCTTCTGCCGCCAGACATGGAGGGTGAGGCGCATTATTTGTAACTCCGCTGCGTTAGGTGAACCTCATTGAACTGGAGCGGCTCCTTGCAGAGCTCCTGCGCCTGACCTTCGCCTCGCCATCCCCAGGCGGCGACATAGCTGAAGGCCTCGTCGTCGCGCTTCGCCTCGCCCTCGGGGGTCTGGTGCTCCTCGCGGAAGTGCCCGCCGCACGACTCCTCCCGGTGGAGGGCGTCGCGACACATGAGCTCCGCCAGCTCGAAGAAGTCGGCGACGCGCGCCGCCTTCTCGAGCTCCTGGTTCAGGCCGGTGCTCGTGCCCGAGACGCGGACGTCGCGGTGGAACTGCTCCCGGAGCTCCGGGATCCGCGCGAGCGCGCCCTTCAGCCCGGCCGCGTTGCGCGCCATCCCGCAGTGCTCCCACATGATCTTGCCGAGCTCGCGGTGGAACGAGTCGGCCGTGCGCGAGCCGTTCGTCGCGAGCAGCTTGTTCAGCCGGGCGCCCGCGTCGCGCTCGGCGTCCCTCACGGCGGGGTGGAGGTCGTCGACCCGCTCGAGCTTCGTCGACGCGAGGTAGTCGCCGATGGTGTAGGGGATGACGAAGTAGCCGTCGGCCAGGCCCTGCATCAGCGCGCTCGCCCCGAGGCGGTTCGCGCCGTGGTCGGAGAAGTTCGCCTCGCCGAGCACGTACATGCCGGGGATCGTGCTCATGAGGTTGTAGTCGACCCAGAGCCCGCCCATCGTGTAGTGGATGGCCGGGTAGATGCGCATGGGGACGGCGTACGGGTCGTCGCCGGTGATGCGCTCGTACATGTCGAAGAGGTTGCCGTAGCGCTCGGCGATGGCCGGCTTGCCGAGGCGCCGGATGGCGTCCGAGAAGTCGAGGTACACGCCGAGCCGCGTCGGCCCCACGCCGCGGCCCTCGTCGCACACCGCCTTCGCCGCGCGCGACGCGACGTCGCGCGGCACGAGGTTGCCGAAGCTCGGATAGCGGCGCTCGAGGTAGTAGTCGCGCTCGCCTTCGGGGATGAGCTCCGGCGCGCGGGTGTCGCCCGGGTTCGTGGGCACCCAGATGCGGCCGTCGTTCCGGAGCGACTCGCTCATGAGCGTCAGCTTCGACTGGTACTCGCCCGAGACGGGGATGCACGTCGGGTGGATCTGGGTGAAGCAGGGGTTGGCGAAGAGCGCGCCCCGCTTGTGCGCCCGCCAGATGGCGGTGGCGTTCGACCCCTTCGCGTTCGTCGAGAGGAAGAACACGTTCCCGTAGCCGCCCGAGGCGAGGACGACCGCGTCGCCGAGGTGCGTCTCGAGCGCCCCCGTGATCAGGTTGCGGGTGACGAGGCCGCGCGCCTTGCCGTCGACCACGATGAGGTCGAGCATCTCGGTGCGCGGATACATCTTCACCTTGCCGAGGCCGATCTGCCGCTCGAGCGCCTGGTAGGCGCCGAGGAGGAGCTGCTGCCCCGTCTGCCCGCGCGCGTAGAACGTCCGCGATACCTGCGCGCCGCCGAAGGAGCGGTTCGCGAGCACGCCGCCGTACTCGCGCGCGAACGGCACGCCCTGCGCGGCGCACTGGTCGATGATGTTCACGCTGAGCTGCGCGAGCCGGTACACGTTGGCCTCGCGCGCGCGGTAGTCGCCGCCCTTCACGGTGTCGTAGAAGAGGCGGTAGATGCTGTCGCCGTCGTTCTGGTAGTTCTTCGCGGCGTTGATGCCGCCCTGCGCGGCGATGCTGTGAGCGCGGCGCGGAGAGTCCTGGAAGCAGAAGCTCTTCACGTTGTAGCCGAGCTCGGCCAGCGTCGCGCTCGCCGCGCCGCCGGCGAGGCCGGTGCCGACGACGAGGATCGTGTACTTCCGCTTGTTCGCCGGGTTGACGAGCTTCAGGTTGAAGCGGTGCTGGTCCCACATCTTTTCGATGGGACCTTCGGGGATCTTCGCATTGAGCTGCATGGTGACGGACGCTCCGGGCTCAGCGGACGAGGCCGAACAGGACGGCCAGCGGGATGGATGAGAAGCCGACGGCGAGCAGGATCGACGACGCGGCCGCGAACTTCTTGAGCGCCGGCGTGTAGCGCGGGTGGCTGAGGCCCATCGACTGGAACATGCTCCACGCGCCGTGGTAGAGGTGCAGCGCGAGCAGGCCCATCGACACCATGTAGGCAATCGCCACGGGCGCCGAGCTGAAGCCCTTCACGACGTTGTCGTAGGCGTCGAGCGGCACGAAGTCGGGGTGCAGGGTGCCCGTCGTCAGGTGGAGCAGGTGATAGACGATGAAGGCGGCGAGGACGCCGCCGCTCAGCAGCATCGTGCGCGCGGCGAGGTTCGGGTGCCGCTGCCCCTTCACCTGGTAGCGGATCGGCCGGGCAGCGCGGCTGTGCAGCGCGAGCGATACGCCCGTGTAGACGTGGACGATGAGGGCGGCGAGGAGGACCAGCCGCGTCCCCCAGAGCAGCGAGGGGGTCCCGTGGAGGAAGGCTGCATAGTCGTTGAACTTCTGCCGGCCGAGGAAGACCTGCAGGTTGCCGGCCATGTGGCCGATCACGAAGCCGAAGAAGACGACGCCGCTCAGCGCCATCGCGAACTTCTTGCCGACGAGATCCCGGTAGAAGAGCGCGACGCGCTGGGCCCTGGTGGGGAGAGTCGATGGGGCAGCAGTGGGGCTCATCGCTCCCCTCCTTTAGTGGGGCGCGAACGCGTTAGCCAGAGGGAATCTCGAACCCGCTCCGCAGAATTTGCGGGCCTCGGCCGCAGATCTCGGCCGAGCGAAGCGCGCTGCCCGCGCTGTCGCGGCGCGGGGGGCAAGCGTCAGCGTCAGGCGGCGCGGGGGCCCGCGCGCCGTACCTTGTGCCCGTAAAACGCGAGCGCGAGCGCGATCGCGAAGATGCCGATGGCCTGCTCTTCCTGGCTGGTGAACGCCGGCAGGTGCTCGTCGCGGAGCACCACGAGGCCGCCGAACGAGCTCTCGCCCAGGCGGAGCGGCGCCACGATGGCGGCGCCGAAGCGATCGCCCTCCGTGGTGCAGAGCAGGTCGGGCGCGTCGTCCGCGGACAGGCGGACGGGGGCGAGCGCGCCCTCGATCTGGCCGGCGAGCCGCGCGATGAACGCTGCAGGCACCTCGGCGCCGGACGCCGCCTGGTAGAGCGCGGCCCCGTGATCGAGCGCGAGGGAGAGCGCGGCGCCGGTCGTATAGACCACCTTCGCCGCGAGATCCACGGCCCGCTCGGGGAAGTCGTCGCGCGAGAGGGAGGCGACCAGGGCGGCGCTCGCCTGGTGGACGGCCGCCACGGCGTCGAGGTGGGTGCGCAGCATCGCCGCCCCGAGCAGCCGCTTCATGTCCTCGATGTCGTACGGCTTCTCGAGGATGTCGTACGCGCCGCTCTTCATGCACTCCACGGCGGCCTGCGCGCTCGAGAACGGGGCGCCGACGATGATCTCGAGGTCCGGGCTGATCGCCTTGAGCGCGGCGATGGTCCCGGCGCCCTCCATGCCGGGCGCCCTCACGTCGGCGACCGCGAGGTCGAACCGGCGCGCCTTGACGAGCTCGAGCGCGGCGAGCCCGCTCTCGGCGCACGTGACGTCGAAGCCGCCGTCGCTGAGCTCGACCGCAAGCCTGTCGAGGATCCTCTTCTCGGCGTCTACCACCAGCACATGGGGTCGGGCCTGGCTCACTGATGCCTCCTCTGGTCTACAGGGGGTGCGCCGCGCCGCCTCGCCGTCCGGCGCCGCGGTGATCGCGCGACGACCGCGGCGGTCGCGGCGAATGTCGATCCACCCGGCGGAGCCCCCTCCGCATCTCTACCAGCTGTCCAAAGTTCGCCTACAGTCCAATAGAACCGGTATTCCAGCGAAACGGAAGTCGAAGCGGCGTTGACGCGGTCCTCGTTTGACAGGACGCGGCGCCGCGCGCCCGGCGCGGATGTGCTCCGGTATGCCGACTCCAGCGGACCGTGTGAGCGCTCCTCGCAGGGCGAGAGCGCGGGGGGCGCGCGTCGGAAGGCCTGTTTCGCGGAGGCGCCGTTGTGGGGTCGCGCGCCGCACGGCGGAGAGGATGTGGTCGATGTTCTGCGGGTCGCCGCCGGCGACGTCGGTGCTGTGGCTCGTTGTGTCAACGAGCTCCCGGTCGTGTTGGGCAGGGGAGGGCGTCGCTGCCGCTCTCCACGAGGAGGAGCTCGAGCGCGACGCGGTCCGTGAGCTCGTCGCGCGCGATGCGGTCCGTGAGCTCGTCGCGCGCGACGAGGTCGCGGCCGATGTCCTCGCGGATCGCTGCGTGCGCGCAGCCGCCCGACGGGCCGTCGATCCGGATCGTGAACGCGCGCGCCGAGAACCCGCGATCGCGGCGGCGGATGCCCGCGGAGCAGACGATCGGACCGGGGAGCGGGCCGGCGACGTCGACGGGTCGCGACCCGAAGAAGGTAAGGAGAAACTGGAATCCTCTGCCCGATTTTCGCCCTTTGCCAGAAACATGAAACCTCCCCGACACGAATCTGTTGTCGGGAGTCCCCCGAACACCGCTGTGATGCGGATCGCGCCCGGCAATGCTTTCCTCCTGTCCCCGACAACTGCGCGTGTCCGGGTTGTCCGCCGGCCGTTGTGGGCGTTACGTGACTCGTTGCGATGGTGTCGACGAAGATGACATGTCGCTTGACGGGAAAGCGCAGCTCGGTTCAGCTCGTCGGGCGGCCGGGGGGTCGCGGAGGGGGTCCGATGTTCATCGTCAGGAAGGGCGAAGTTCCGCTGTTGTCCCGTTGGGTGAAGGAGGCGGTCTCGCGCCTGCTGGAGCGCCATGACGGGACCCCGTTCGAGCTGCGCCTGTGGGGCGGCGAGCGGCTGCGCTTCGGCGCGGGCGCGCCGGCGTTCGCCGTGACGTTCAGGACGCGCCGGGCGCTCTGCGAGGCGGCGCTCCGGGGCACCCTGGGTCTCGGTGAGGCGTATATCCGGCGCGAGGTCACGTTCGACGGAGATCTCGAGGACTCGCTCGCCGGCCTGTTCCAGCTCGCGCGGCCTCTGCGGTCCGCCGAGGCGCGCCTGCCGTGCCTCGCGCCCGCGCTGCCGTCGTGCGAGGGCGGCCTCTCGGGCGTGCTCGACGCGCTCCGGCTCGGGCTGCTCTCCGGCTCGGCGAAGCGCGAGAGGCTCGCCGTCGAGCGCCACTATGGGCTCGGCAACGACTTCTATCCTCTTTACCTCGACAGGCGCCTCCAGACCTCGTGCGGCTACTTCCGGTCTCCGGGCGAGGCGCTCGACGACGCGCAGGCGCACAAGATCTCCCTCGTCGCGCGGAAGCTCGCGCTCCGGCGTGGGCACCGGCTCCTCGACCTCGGGTGCGGGTGGGGCCACCTCATGTTCCACGCCGCGGAGACCTACGGCGTGCAATGCCTCGGGATCACCCTCTGCGAGAACCAGGCGAGGTACATCCGCGAGCAGGCGGCGGCGCGGCGGCTCCCGGTCGAGGTCCGCGTGATGAGCTGCGAGGAGCTCGAGGGCGAGCCGCGGTGGGATCGGCTCGTCTCCCAGGGCTCGATGTGCCACGCCGGCGCGCGCCGGATCGGCGTGTTCTACGACAAGGTGAAGGCGCTGCTCGCCGAGGGCGGCGTCTGCCTGCTCGAGAGCGTCACCCGGGAGCAGGAGTCGCCGCGGACTGACCCCTTCGTGCAAAAGCACATCTTCCCTGGGTACTGGCCTCCATCGATCCATGGGATGGCGGCGCGCGCCGCCGCGCGCGGCCTCGACGTGCTCGACGCGGAGAACCTCCGGCGCCACTCCGCGCTCACGGCGCGCTGCTGGCGCCGCAACTTCCTGGACAACCGGGAGAAGATCGAGCGGGTCACCGGCTTTGACGCCGTCTTCCTGAGGACATGGGAGTTCTACCTGGCCTGCGCCGCCGCCGCGTTCCGCAGCGGGTACCTGGGCGCCGTGCAGATGGTGCTGTCGAACGGGGCCCCGCGCGATTACCCGCTCGCGCGTGAGCCCCTGTACGCCGTGGAGGAGCCCTCGCCGCGGGAGCGCGCGCCGAGCGTCCCGGCCGTGCAGTTCAGCTCGTGGGGGGCGGCCGCGCCGTCCTGATCTGCGGGGCGGCGCTGTCCCGCCGGCACGCGCGCCCTCCGCGCGGAAGATCTTGTGAAGCCCGCGCGGCCAGCTATCAGCTAGAGTATGAGCGAACGGCTACCGGCCAGCGCCCGTCCCGGCGCCGTGCCCCCGTGGTCTGCGTCGCGCCCTCGCCGCCTGGCGCGCGCGGGCAAGGCGGCCTCCGTGCTCTTCGCGGTCGCGCTCTGCTCCCTGCTCTCCTCGTGTACCCAGATCCGCTACATCGCGCAGGCGGGCCTCGGTCAGCTCTCGATGGCGTGGAGCGCCGAGTCGCTCGAGGACGCCGTCGGCGACGCCCGCAGGCCGTGGCGGACGCGCGCGCTGCTGCGCGAGGTCCCGCATATCAAGCGCTTCGGAGAGCGTCATGGGCTCACCCCGACCGGCAATTACAGGACGTATGTCGAGCTCGATCGCCCGGCCGCGGTCTGGGTGGTGAGCGCGTGCGAGCCGCTCCGGTTCCGCTCCAAGACGTGGAGCTTCCCCATCGTCGGCAACGTTCCCTATGTGGGCTGGTTCGATCTCAAGGAGGCCAAGGCCTTCGCCGCGCCGCTCAAGGCGGACGGCTGGGACGTCGACGTGCGCCCGGCGGGCGCGTACTCGACGCTCGGCTGGCTGGAGGATCCGGTCCTGTCCACGATGATCTCGAGCGGGGACGAGGCGCTCGGCGAGCTCGCCAACGTGGTGCTGCACGAGTCGCTGCACGCGACGCTGTACGTGAAGGGCCAGACGAGGCTGAACGAGAGCCTCGCGAGCTTCGTCGGGGACGAGCTCGCCAAGGTCTACCTGGATGAGCGGCTGGGCCCCTTCTCCGCGGAGAAGACGGCCTACATGAGGGAGCAGGAGCGGAGTGAGGCGCGGGCGCGCGCGCTGCACGACGCGTACGTCCACCTCAACCGGCTGTACGCGTCCCCGGCGTCGGACGCCGAGAAGCGGGCCGAGAAGAAGGCGGTGCTGGCCCGGCTCAAGGAGGACATCGGGGCGCGCCGCCCGCTCAACAACGCCTCGCTCGTGCAGTTCCGCGTCTACAACTCGGGGACCCCGGAGCTCCAGGCGCTGCTCTCGACCTGCGGCGGCAGCTGGCCAAGGTTCCTGGGCGCGCTGAGGAAGCTCGAGGGCCACAGGTTCTCTGCGCCCCAGGAGAACATCGGCCGGGTGGTCGAGCCGCTGATCCGGGCCGGGTGCAGGTAGCTCCGTGCCCACGTAGGCTCGTGTGCCGCGCTGCGCGCTCTCTGGAGCCGCGCGCCGCGTGCCGCGGTGCGCTGCGCGCGCGTGCCGTGCTGCGCGCCGCGTACCGTGCTGCGCGCTGGAACCAGCATGCAGCGTCAAAATACGCTGCGGTGCGTCGCGCGGCGCGTGCCGCATCATTGCAATCGTTCGCTCTCATGGCGCGATGCAGGGTGGCCGGCCCTCGATGGGTGGACGTTTTCATGTCCAGGTAAGAATTCAGTTCTGGATCTGAACCCATCCGTGGATCGGACCAGTCCCTGCGGAAATGTATGACGTTCATCGCACCCCCGGGCGGCGCGGCCCGCTGCTGGATGCGGGTTTCTGCGGGTTTTTTGGCCCTCGGGGCCCGCTCGTGCGGGGGGATCGAGGTTGGCCCGCCGGTTGCTCAATGGCTCCCCAGATGTCGCTCCCGTTCGCCGCTCGGTTTCATGGGGATTCGAAGGGAGCGGCCCCGCTGGCACATCGTTCGCAGTGCGAGCCCCAGTCGTTGGGGGGCGCCGAGCGAGGGGATCGACGGCAGCCCATGCCGAGCGATCGTGACCCCGCCGCCACCATGGATGCCATGGACCTTGCTGTCGGCTCCTTGATTGACTTGTCGCCGGGCGCCGGCGGAGAGAGCTTCGGTTTGCGTGACGATACCCGCCTTGCGAGGCGATTAAGGAGGGATGAGCGAGGCACGCGCGACGCGCGTTGCCGAACGAGATGGCTTATCGTGATCGGCCTGTCGACCTTGGTCTGAGCTTCCCTTACCTCTTGCAGCTCTCGAGTTCGACTCTGCTTCGCGCTTCGCTTCAGCTTGCCCTCTGCTTCGCTTGAGCTTGCCCCTACGATTCCAGTCTGCGCTTCATCCTTTGCTTTCGCTTCTTCTTTTGCTTTGACTCACTTCTTGAATCGTACTACTCTTCGCCTCCGCTTCGACTTCTTCTTTAGCTCGCCCTTTCTTTCTTCATTGTAATTTTTATCGTTTCCCTTGCTTTCCTGACTTGTCTCTTGTGACCGCGGGTCTTTCAGGTTTCTCCGGTGGATCTCCATTCCGCCGGCGCTCCTGAGCGGCTCCGGTGGGGCCGCGGCAGCGGACCTCAGGCCGGCGGGCTCTCCCGACCGGCCTTTCTTTTTTTGCGCGATTGCCGCGGACGCGCGCCGACGTCCGTGTTGCCGGGAGCGGCCCTCCGGGGAGCGACCGCGCGCCGGTCGACCGGGGCGGCAGCGGTCGAACCGCTCGATCCGGCCGCACAAATACAGTACGAGACGCGATCGCGCACCGGTCGGGCGAGCGGTTGATCGTGGAGCTCGAGCCGCAAGGCGCGCCGGGCGACGTGTCGTTCTCGAGCGTGTACCGGGTGATTCACGCGGCGATCGAGCGGATCCAGTCGGCGGCGGGGCTCTTCGAGGCGTGCGAGGCGGCGGCCCAGGAGATCAAGCGCCTCACCGGCTACGACCGGGTGATGATCTACAGGTTCGACCGCGCCTGGAACGGCGAGGTCATCGCCGAGGCCAGGGAGCCGGACATCGACCTTACCTCGGGCTGCGCTATCCGGCCTCCGACATCCCGGCGCAGGCGCGGGAGCTCTACCTCCGGAGCTGGCTCCGCATCATCCCGGACGTCGACTACCGGCCGTCGGACATCGTCCCTCCGCCGGACGAGCCCATCGATCTCAGCTTCTCCGTGCTGAGGAGCGTCTCGCCGATGCACATCCAGTACCTCAAGAACATGGGGGTCGGCGCCTCGATGAGCGTCTCGCTCATCCGCGAGGGGGTCCTCTGGGGGCTCATCGCCTGCCACCACCGCACGGCGAGGCCGCTGTCGTTCGAGATCCGGCAGGGCTGCGAGCTCTGCGGCAGGTTCCTGTCGATCCAGCTCGCGGCCAAGGAGAAGCTCGAGGACAGGGGGCAGAAGCAGGCGCTCAAGGCCCTGACGGACGAGATCGTCGCGGCGGTCTCGCGCCGGGAAGATCTCATGGTCGGGCTCGCGGAGAGCGCCGGACCGCTCATGGAGCTCGCGGACGCGCCGGGCGTCGCCGTGCTCCATGGCGAGGCGGCGACCCCGCTCGGCGCCTCGCCCGGGCCGGAGGAGCTCAGGCGCCTGCACGCGTGGCTCCGGCGCACCGTCGCCGATCAGCCGGTGTTTCACGCCGAGTCCCTGTCGAGGGTCGAGCCCGACTTCGCCCGCATCAAGGACGTGGCGAGCGGCGTGCTCTGCCTCTCCATCCCCGAGCCGGATCCCTGGTACGTTGTCTGGTTCCGGCCCGAGGTGATCCAGACGGTGAGCTGGGGCGGCAACCCCGAGAAGCCGGTCGAGAGCTCGGCCGAGGGCGCGGTGCTCGGTCCCAGGCGCTCCTTCGCGCTGTGGAAGCAGGTCGTGGAGCAGACCGCCGTCGCCTGGAAGCCCGCCGAGATCGAGGCGGGGAACATGAGGGCGGGAGGGCGGGAGGGCGGGAAGCCGGGAAGCCGGGAAGCCGGGATGCCGGGATGAAGAGATCCATGATCTTCCCGCCTTCATGTGAATTCTCTCCGGGCCAATGTGACAACGACCCGCCAGCGCACCAGCGTGTCGGCCCGGGCCCCGGCGTTGCGGTCAGAGGCCGTCGTCGCCGGGAGCGCGCCGGGGGTGGACGGTGGCCGAGACGATCTTCCAGTCTCCGTCGACCTTCTCGAGCCGGAGCGCCACGGGCAGCTCGTCGCGCCGGGCCGGGTGTCCGTGCCGGGCGCCCGTGACGGTCGCGGTGGCGGTCACCTCGGCGGTCATGCCGGCCGGATCGACCTGGATCTCCGTGTCGCCGAAGCTCACGTCCGCGGTCTGATAGACGACCGCGGCCTGGGTCGCGGCCGCCGCGAGGTCGTCACGGCCGCTGAGCCGATCGCCGATCTCGACGACGCGGGCGCTCGCCTCCTTCGTGAAGATCTGGGCGAACTCCTTGCGAACGCGGCCGTGGCGCACCAGCGGGTTCCGCTCGCCGTCGTCGATGCGCACCGCGGCCTCGAGCTGGGCGAGCCGGTCGCGGATCCGGTCCTCCTCGGAGGGCGAGAACAGCAGCGCCACCACGGCGAGGACGGCGCCGAGGGCGATGAGCCCGAGCGGGAGCCAGCGTTTCATCAGGAAAGTATAGGCGACCGGCGCCGCGCGGGCGCGCGAAACCCCCCCCCGGGCGGAGCGCCGCCGCGCGTTGCGTTCCGGCGCTTCCGGCGCGGGGCGCGGAGCCGAGCCACGCAGGAGCGGCGAGCGCGTCCGCTCAGGCGCTTGTCGTCACGACGGCGAGGGCGCCACGGCGAGGGCGCCCACCCGGAGGGCGGTCAGGACGGCCTCGCGGAGCCGGGCGGAGCCGGCCACCTCTCTCCAGAGATAGCCCGCGATGCCGAGCGACTGGGCCCGCGTCAGCATCATCGGCGCCGGCTGACCAGTGATGAAGATCACCGGGGCATCGGTGACGTGCTTGAGCTTCTCGAGCAGCTCCAGGCCATCCATGTCGGGGAGGCGGTAGTCGAGGAGGATGCAATCGGGCGGGCTCTTCCGGCACTCCTCGAGGGCAGCCTTGGCCGTCGGCGCCTCGATCAGCGTGACGTCGATGTCCGCCCAGTCCCTCAGATAGCGCCCGTAGAGGGTGCGATCGATCGCGCTGTCCTCGATGAGGAGGATCACGGCTTTGCGGAGCGCCATGGGCGCCAATTCCCCTTGTCCCGGCGCAGGACGCAAGTTGGACGCTGCACGCAGCGCGTGGGGAACCGCCCGGAACATCGAAGGGCAGACCCCGAGTTGCCTGCTCGCTAGCTCCCGACGATCGGCTCGAGGCACCGGTCGCGCGCGTCGCGCAGCGCGCCGAGCTCGACGTCGATCACCAGCGCGCCGCCGGCGGCCGCGATCGTGAGCCGGTCGCCGCCGGTGGTGCCGAGCTCGGCGCAGGGCACGCCGGCCTCCCTGGCCCTCCGCGCGACCTCGGGCGCGTCCTCGGGCCGGACGCTGACGACGATGCGGCTCGGCGCCTCGCCGAACAGCGCCTCGGCGAGCTCCTCGCGCGCTTCATCGTTCGGCGCCTCCGGCAGCCGCACGCGGGCGCCCACCATCGCCGCCGGGTCGTCGGCGGCGGCGCAGCACTCGCCGAGCGTGATCGCGAGCCCGCCGTCCGAGACGTCGTGCGCGCTCTGGAGGAGCCGCGGCCGCGAGCGGGCGAGCGCGAGGCAGAGCCCCTGGAGCCGCACCTCGCGATCGAGATCGATCGCGGGGCTCGGCCCCTTCACCTCGCCGGTGTGGCGCGCGACGTACTCCGAGCCGCCGAGCGGGCCGCCGCGCGGGTCGCCGAGCAGCAGCACCGAGAGGCCGGCGGCCGGGAACGACGCCCGCAGCACGTCGCCGGCGTCCGCGACGAGCCCCACGACGGCGACCGTCGGCGTCGGCAGGATCGCGCGGCCGTCGGTCTCGTTGTAGAGCGACACGTTGCCGCTCACGACGGGCACCGAGAGCGCGCGGCACGCCGCCGCCATGCCGTCGATCGCGAGCGCGAACTGCCGCATGATCTCCGGCCGCTCCGGGTTGCCGAAGTTGAGGCAGTCGGTCAGGCCGATCGGCTCGGCGCCCGAGCACACGACGTTGCGGCACGCCTCCGCCACGGCCATCGCCGCGCCCTGGAACGGGTCGAGCTCGCAGAGGCGCCCGTTGCAGTCGCTCGAGAACGCGAGGAGCTTCTCGTACCGCTGGCCGTCCTTGTCGCAGGGGGCGCGCACCACCGCCGCGTCGCTGCCGGCGCGGACCTCGGTGCCGCCCCGCACGATCTGGTCGTACTGCCGCCACACCCACGCGCGCGAGCCGAGGTTCGGGGAGCCCGCCATCGCGAGGAAGAGCTCGGACCACGAGGACGGCGCCGGGAGGGTGCGCGGGTCGAACGCCCGGCGCGCCGGCAGCGCGGCGTCGTCGCGCTGCGGGCGATCGTACTTCGGCGCCGCGTCGGTCAGGAAGTCGACCGGGAGGTCGCAGACGACGACCGGGCTGCGAGCGACGCCGGCGGCCGCGCCGCCGAGCGGGTCGTAGCCGGGCGTGGCGCGCACGACCCAGCGGCCCGTGTCGGTCACCTGGCCGATGATCGCCGCGTCGAGCTCCCACTTCGTGCAGATCTCGATGACGCGCGCCTCGCATCCGGGCTTCGCGACGAGGAGCATGCGCTCCTGCGACTCGCTGAGGAGCATCTCGTACGGCGTGAGCCGGGCGGCGCGCCGCGGGACGAGGTCGAGGTCGAGGTCGAGGCCGCTGCCGCTCCTGCCCGCCATCTCGACCGACGACGAGGTGAGCCCCGCGGCGCCCATGTCCTGGACGCCGACGAGCAGGTCCTCCGCGAAGATCTCGAGGCACGCCTCGAGCAGGAGCTTCTCCATGAAGGGGTCGCCGACCTGCACCGTGGGCCGCTGGCTCGGGCCGCCCTCGGAGAACTCGTCCGAGGCCATGGTGGCGCCGTGGATGCCGTCGCGCCCCGTCTTGGCGCCGACGTAGAGCACGTTGTTGCCGATGCCGCTCGCGCGCCCGTAGAAGATGCGGTCCGTGCGGACCACGCCGCAGGTGAAGGCGTTGACGAGGATGTTGCCGTCGTAGGCGCGGTCGAAGAAGAGCTCGCCGCCCACGGTCGGCACGCCGATGCAGTTGCCGTAGCCGCCGACGCCCGCGACGACGCCGCGGAGCAGCTGCGGCGTGCGCGGGTGGTCCGGCCGGCCGAAGCGGAGCGAGTCGAGGTTGGCGATGGGGCGCGCGCCCATCGTGAAGACGTCGCGCAGGATGCCGCCGACGCCGGTGGCGGCGCCCTGGTAGGGCTCGATGTACGACGGGTGGTTGTGCGACTCCATCTTGAAGACGGCCGCGAACCCGTCGCCGATGTCGACGACGCCCGCGTTCTCGCCGGGCCCCTGGATGACGCGCGGGCCGGTCGTGGGCAGCCGGGCGAGGTGCACGCGGGAGCTCTTGTACGAGCAGTGCTCGCTCCACATCACGCTGAGCACCCCGAGCTCGGTGAACGTCGGCTGCCGTCCGAGGTGCTCGCGCGCGCGCTCCCACTCGCTCGCCGAGAGCTTGTGCGCCTGCGCGAGCGCGATGTCGACCGGCGGATCGCCGGGGAAGGGGGAGGGGGAGCCAGGAGGAGGGGCGGCAACGACAGCGCTCATCGCGGGCCTAGCTAGCGCAAGGACGGGGGGATGGGAAGCAGGGGAGCGCGCTCTACGCGTCCCGCTTCACGAGCAGCGCCGTAAGATCGTCGATCTGCTTCGCCGAGCCGGCGAAACGGCGCACCTCGGCGAGGAGGGCGCCGAGGATGTCGGAGGTGGGGCGCGCGTGCAGGCGGTGGATGAGGTCGCCGACGCGCTCCTTGCCGAACACCTGGCCGGCGGCGTCCTGGTACTCGTAGAAGCCGTCGGTGAGCAGCACGAGGAGGTCGCCCGGCGCCATCACGAGGGGGGGCGGCGGGGGCAGGTCGAGGTCCTTGAACATGCCGAGCGGGACCGTCGTCGGATCGCGCCACGCGACCTGGCCCTCGGCCGCCCGGTAATGGAGCAGCGGCCCCTGCCCGGCCGCGTGGTAGCGGAGCTGGTGGGTGGCCGGGTCGAGGATCCCGAGGAACGCCGTGATGAAGCGGTCGTTCGGCAGGTCCTCGATGAGCTGCTGGTTGATGTGGTGAATGAGCGCGTCCATGTCGGCCGAGAGGCGCAGGCCGATGCGGAGCATCGCGCGGAACTGCGTCACGCTGAGCGCGGGGCCGATGCCGTGGCCGGCCGCGTCCGCGAGCAGGAGGAGGATCGGGGACATGTCCGCGCGCTCGTCGAGCCGGATGACGTCGTAGATGTCGCCGCCGGTGTCGTCCGCCGGCTTGCTGAACGCCGAGAGCGAGTATCCGGGGCAGCGCGGGAGCCGGCGCAGGAGGATGTTCTGCTGGATGTCGCGCGCGATGGTGAGGTCGTGCTCGAGCTTGATCTTGATCATGCGCTCCTCGAGCAGGAGCGTGCGCTGCACGGCGACGGCCGCCTGCGCCGCGAGCAGCTCGGCGACGTCGCTCTCGTCCGGGCCGAAGTGGCCCGCCGCCGAATTCAGCATCTGCAGCACGCCGACGAGCTTGTCGTCGAGCCCGATGAGCGGCACCGTGATCACGGATTTCGTGTGATATCCGGTCCGGCGGTCGATCTCCGGATTGAACCGCGGGTCGGTATAGCAATCGTCGACGACGACGGTCCGGCGATTGCGCGCGCACTCGCCGGCGATGCCCTTGTCGATGCTGACGCGGATCTGCGCCTCGCCCGTGGCGACACGCGAGTAGAGCTCTTTGGCCTCCTCGTCGTAGAGGAAGACGCTCCCGCGGTCGGCGCCTATCACCTCCCGCCCCGTCTTGATGATGAGCTCGAGCAGCTCCGTGAGGTCGCACGGCGCCGCGAGCTTGCGCGAGACGTCCAGGATCAGGATGAGCGACGACGCATCGATCAGGGAAGGAGTGCCCACGCGCATGCGGTCGGAGAGTTTGGGCTACGTGGAAATAGGGGTCAAGACATGGTCTCGCCCGGGATGCTCGAGGCGAGCTCGTCGACCAGCGCGTGTCGCGTCCGCCGTCGCTCCCGCGGCCGTTTTCATCGTGATTCCATCGTGATTCCCCTCGCGGCTCCGTGGTCGGGCCGGCGTCCTTCGCAGCGCGCCATCCGTTATTTTTCGAGCGGCGCTGGTCGAGCGCGCCCCGGCGACGACGCGAGAGCGCCGTCGAGGCCAGCGCGGCGGCGCGGCCGGGGGCGTCGTCGGCGCTACCACCTCGGCCCTACCTGTCCTAGAACACGCGGCGCACACCCCTCGAAAGCGAGCTCCTCGATGATCCGCCTCCGCCTCGCCGCCCTCGTCCTGCCCGCTGCCCTGGCCGCGGCGGCCTGCGACGCGCCGCCCGCTCCGGCCGGCGGCGCGGCGGCCGACGGCGCGGCGGCCGACGCCGCGCCGCCGGAACCGCCGCCCCCTGCCGTCGCGCCGCCGGCGAGCGCCCCCGCGGCGCCCGCGGGCGCGGAGGGCGCGGCCGACGCGGCGGCGCCGGCGGACGCGGGCGCGCCGGCGGAAGACGCGGGCCGGAAGCCGCCCGCGAACGCTGGGGGCGCGACGGCAGCGCGCGACGCTGGGGGCGCGACGGCAGCGCGCGACGCTGGGGGCGCGACGGCAGCGGGCGACGCGGGGGGCGCGCGCGCCGAGGCGCCGGCGGCGACCACCGCGCCGGCGTCGGGCGCGGGGGCGCCGCCCCCTGTGCCGCCCGCCGAGGCCGGATCCGCGGACGCCGTGGCGGCGGAGGTCGACGCGATCTTCGTCGGCAAGAAGACGTACTTCGCCCGCTTCAAGCAGGAGCACACGCAGAAGATCTCCGGCGCCGTCAAGAAGCAGAGCGGCACGCTCTCGGTCGCGAAGCCGGACAGGATCTCGTTTCGCTACGACCCACCGAACCAGAACCGCATCGTCTCCGACGGCGTGTCGCTCAAGGTCTACGTCGCCGAGGACCGGCAGATGTTCGTGACGCCGGTGCAGAACTCGGAGTATCCGGGCGCCCTCTCGTTCCTCATGGGCCACGGGCTCCGCCCGTCGTTCACGTTCACCTTCAACGAGAAGGCGAGCTTCGCGGGCGGCCCCGTGCTCGTCGGCAAGCCGCGGGCGCCGACTCCTCACTACGAGTTCGTGATGTTCTATATCGACAGGGCGCTCCTCGCGAAGAAGGACCCGGGCGTCGTGCGCCGCGTCCTCATCGTCGACGCGCAGGGCAACCGGAACCGGTTCGACTTCGAGGACGCGTCGCAGCCCGCGTCGATCGATCCCGCGGAGTTCCAGTTCGCCGCGCCGCCCGGCACCGACGTCAAGCAGAATTGATGACACCGCCCCTCTCGCTCTCCGAGCTCTTTCCCGACTTCCATCCGGAGTGGATCCTCGCCGAGGACGCGGATCTCATCGTTGTCGACAAGCCGGCTGGCCTGTCGACGCACGCGCCGGAGGCGGACCGGATCGACGATGTCGTGACGCGCCTCCGCGCCTTCCTCCGCGGCCGGGGCGACGCCGAGGCGTACCTCGGGATCCACCAGCGGCTCGATCGCGACACCTCGGGGGTCCTCCTGTTCACGCGGCGGCGCGAGGCGAACGCCGCCGTCGCGCGGCAGTTCGAGGGGCGCACCGTGCAGAAGACGTACGTCGCCGCCGTCTCCGGCTTCGGCGATCGCGCGCCGCGCGGCACGCTGCGGCACCGCCTCGTCCCGGCGCCGGGCGGCGCGATGCGCGCGATCGCCGAGGCCGGCGCGGGGCGGGAGGATCGGGGCGCGGGGGGCAGGCGGAAGGGCGCGGGCGGCCAGGAGAAAGCCGCCGGCGGCGTGCTGGCGATCACCCGCTACCGGCTGCTCGAGCGCCGCGGCGACCGCGCCCTGCTCGAGCTCCGGCCCGAGACCGGCCGCACCCACCAGCTCAGGGTGCAGCTCGCCGCGATCGGCTTGCCCATCACCGGCGATCCGCTCTACGGCGGCGCCGAGGCCCCGCGCCTGCTCCTGCACGCCGCCGAGCTCCGCCTCGAGCACCCGGCCACCGGCGCGGCCGCGACCTTCCGATCGGAGCTGCCGGCGGCCTTCGAGGCGTGGCTCGCGGCCTCGGCCGTGGACCCGTACGCGGGGGGCGTCGCGGCCGTCGAGCGCGCCATGCGCGAGGCCGCCGAGCGGCGCTACGGCGTCGCGCGCGCCGGCGACACCACGGCGTTCCGGCTCGTCCACGGCGCGGGCGACGGCCTCCCCTTCGTCTCGGTCGACCTCTACGGCGAGCACCTCGTCGTGTCGCTGTTCGGCGCGGGCGAGGGCGAGCCGGGCGCGCCGCCGCGCGACGTCGTGCTCGACGCGGCCCACCGGCTCGGGGCGAGGGGCGTCTACCTCAAGGTGCGCCCGAAGCACGCGAGCGTCATCGTGGACGCGCGGCGCGAGGAGTTCGCGCCGCGGCACGCTGTCCGCGGGGAGAGCGCGCCGGAGGAGCTCACCGTCCTCGAGCACGGGCTGCCGTTCAAGGTGCGGCTCGGCGACGGGCTCTCGACCGGCATCTTCCTCGACCAGCGCGAGAACCGGCGGCGGGTGCGCGAGCTCGCCCGGGGCGCGCGGGTGCTGAACCTGTTCGCCTACACGGGCGCGTTCACCGTGGCCGCCGTGGCGGGCGGCGCGCGCGAGAGCGTCACGGTCGACGTGTCCCGGGGCGCGGTCGCCTGGGCGCGCGAGAACCTCGACGCGATCGGCGCGGACGCGGCGGCGCACGTCGTGGTCGAGGCCGACGTGTTCCCGTGGCTGAAGACCGCCGCCCAGGCCGGCCAGCGCTTCGACCTCATCGTGATCGATCCGCCGAGCTTCGCGACCACGAAGAAGAGCCGCTTCAGCGCGGCGAGCGATTTCGGCGCGCTCGCCGCGCTCGCCTTCCGCCTGCTCGCCCCGGGCGGCCGGTTGCTCGCGTGCACCAACCACCGTGGCATCGTGCGCGCCAAGTTCCGGCGCCATTTGCACGAGGCCGCGCGTGAAGCAGGATGCGACGTCGTGCAGATGAAAGATCTCCCCGATCCCGTCGATTTCCCGGGCGAGCCCGGCATGGAGCCCCACCTGAAGAGCGTCCTCGCCAGCGTGGGCGCGCCTTCTGCGAAGGCCGCGCCGTCGACGAAGGCCGCGCCGCGCGCGCAGGCCGCGCCGCCCGCGAAGGGCGCGCCAGCCCGCGGCGCTCGGCGAGGGGCCGACGCGCCGGCCCGGGCGCCCCGACGGGGGGCGCGATGAGCCAGCGCCGTCTCCTCATCACGATCCGCTCGTACGCGTACCTCGAGCCCGCCTTCCTGGCCGCAGGCGACTTCGAGCGCGGCCTCGTCGAGCGCAAGAGCTTCCCGGACGGCGAGCGCTACCTGCGCGTCGCGGTCGACTGCTGGGGACGCGACGTGGTCCTGCTCGGCGGCGCCCCGCAGGACCTCGACTGGCTCGAGATCTACGACCTCGGCTGCGCCATCTCGCGCGCCGGCGCCCGGTCGCTCTCCATCGTGATGCCCTATTTCGGCTACGCGACCATGGAGCGGGCCGTGAAGCCGGGCGAGGTGGTGACCGCGAAGACGCGGGCGCGGCTCATCTCGGCGATCCCGGCGTGCGACGCGGGCACGCGCATCTTCCTCTTCGATCTGCACACCGACGGCATCGAGTTCTACTTCAGCGACTCGCACGTGACGCGCCACCTGTACGGCGCCCCGCTCATCACGCAGGCGGTCCGCGAGCTGATGGGCGATCGCCCGTACGTGCTCGCGGCGACGGACGCCGGCCGGGCCAAGTGGGTGCAGAGCCTCGCCCGCGGCCTCGGCGTCGAGCCGGCGTTCGTCTACAAGGAGCGGCGGGGCGACGGGCTCGGCGTGACCGGCGTCAACGCCGATGTCTCGGGCCGCGAGGTCGTCATCTACGACGACATGGTCCGCACCGGCTCGTCGCTCGTCCAGGCGGGGCGCGCCTACCTCGCCGCCGGGGCCTCCAAGGTCCACGCCGTCGCGAGCCACCTCGTCCTGCCGGGCGACTCGCTCGAGAAGATCAGGAAGGCCGGCGTCTTCACGACGCTGCTCGGCACCGACTCGCACCCTGGCAGCCAGCAGCTCGCCGATGCGCCCGGCGCCCTGCGCTCGGTGGCGCCGCTCCTGGTGCGCGCGCTCGAGCGGGAGACCTAGGGCACCTCCGGCGAGGGGCGATTCAAGCACCGTACCGCCAGGCTCGTCCACGGTTTCATGAGAGAGGGAACCACAGCGCCACAGAGGACTCAGGGGGCTCTCCGCGAGCGCGCCCTCCATCATCTCTCGACTGGCATGCTCCGGGAGGCGCGCTCGGACGCCGGCGAGGCGCTCGCGCTCATCGAGCGGGAGCTCGGGCCTGACCACCCGGAGTCGGCCGGCGCGCTCCTCCTGCTCTCGCAGATCGCGGCGACGTCCGGCGACCATCCGGCCGCTGAAGCGCACGCGCGCCGCGCTGTCCGCGTCCTCGCGCCGGCCCGAGGACGCGGCGAGATCGCGCGGCTCCGCGTCCAGGCGTGGCGCGCCCTGGCCGCGAGCGCTCGACTCCAGGGCCGCTACGTGGACGCCGCGGGGCGCGCCCGCCGCGCGCTCCGGCTGGTCGAGGCGGCCTTCGGCGCCCGCGACGTCGAGGTCGCCGCCTGCCTCAACGAGCTCGCGATGAGCTGCAAGTACCGCGGACGCTTCGCCGAGGGGGCGCGGCTCTACCGCCGGGCGCTCCGCATCCTCGAGCGGGTCCACGGGCCGGACCACCCCGAGCTCTCGCCCGTGCTCCACAACCTCGGTGGGCTCGAGCACGCCCGCGGCCGCGCCGCCCGCGGAGAGCCGTTCGCGCGCCGCTCGGTGGCGCTGCGGGAGGCCGCGCTCGGACCGGAGCACCCGCTCGTCGCGGAGGACGCCGCCGCGCTCGCGGCGATCCTCGATGCCCAGGGCAAGCGCGGCGAGGCGGAGGCGCTCTACAGGCGCGCGCTCGCCATCTTCGAGCGCGCGCACGGCCCCGCGCATCACGAGGTCGCGTTCACCACGAGCAACCTCGCCGCCCTGCTCTACGCGAACGGGGAGCTCGACGCCGCAGCACGCCTGTTCCGCAAGGCGATCCGGCGGATGGAGGAGCTCCTCGGCCCGGCCCACCCCGACCTGGCGATGGCGCTCAACAACCTCGGCGTGCTGCGCCTGGCGCAGGGCAAGCGCGCGTCGGCTCGGCCGCTGCTGGAGAGGGCGCTCGCCATCTACGAGGCGACGCTCGGCCCCGGTCACCCGACGCTCGCTGCCTGCCGGGAGAACCTCGCGGCGGCGGGCTGCGCCGCCCGGCCGCTGGTCTGACGAGCCGCCGCGCGTCGCGCCGCGGCGGCTCCAGGCGCGGCGCTGGCCCCGGCCCGCGGCGGTCACGCGCCGCGGGTCACCGCGGGCGGCGGCTCGAGGGCGCAGCGCCCGCTGTCCGTGCCCGCCGCCCGGCCTTGCCCCCGGCCTTCTTTGCGCCGCCGACCCGGAGGAGCGTGCCGTTGTGGTTGGCGCCGATGGGGACCACGGCCTTCACGTAGCTGGATCCGGAGACCGAGCCACTGCACATGATGCTGAACGTCCCGGTATAGGCCCCCGGCGTCGAAGGCGGCGTGAAGCTCACGCCGACGGTCCGCGTGCCTTGGAAGGAGGTCGGGCAGTTCGAGAAGCCGAAATACTGGCTCGATATGTCGCACTGGCAGCCCGACAGGCTCGCCCCCTGGCTATCCACGACGACCGAGCTCCAGACCGTCGACTGCCCCGAGACCGTACCGAAGTTACGGACCTCCGGGTCGAAGGTCAGCGCCTGGGCTGCCTCGCCGAGGGCGTCCTCTTCCCCCGCGCCATCGACGCTGTCCGCCACGCAGCCCGACGCACCCAAGCTCGCCAGCAACAGCGTCCCGACCATCACACACGATTTCTTCACGAAAACCTCCTCCAGTGCACTTCCTACGTGACATGCGACTGCCCGACGCGAGGACGCGCGCGGTCATCGCATCGGAGCCGCCTCCGCCTGCGCATCTCGTCGCTGGAACCAGGAGAGAGCTCTCCATTCCAGGAGACCCAGGCTCCTGACCTCTACCCGTGCAGGCTCATGCGCCGGGACAGGCTCGGGAATCGGTATGCTGGATGTTCGTACTTCCTCGATACGAGGGCTCGCTTCCAGCGAGGCGCTGCCGGCATGCCGGCGACACGACTCCGGTACCGATCTCCGCGCCCACGCTCGGCGCCAGCGGCAGCGGCATACTACTCCTGCACAGCGCACGTTGTCCAGCTTACCGGACGCAATCGCGGCAAATCGGATCGTGCTATCCAATTCCTCTTTCAGAACCCTCGAGGCAATTTGTGTGCCAGCATACGTCTGCTTGCACGCCTGTCGGCCCGGCCAGGGCGGAGTCTGGCTCGTCCCCGTGCGCGGGATGCGGGCAGCAGCCGTTCTGCAGCGCCTCGCGCGACCTGGACGCTGGCATGAGCTCATGTAGGATTGCGAGCATGCGTGAAAGATGCGTATTTGTAGCGGTCCTCGCGTGTGCCCTGACCGCCTGTTCGGAGTCGCCGCCCGACCCTAGCGCCGGCGGCGGTGGCACAGGTCCAGTCGGCAGCGGCGGCGCCGGCAGCGCCGCGGAGACCAGCTCGATCGCGGCGGAGGGCGCGAGCTCCAGCGCCGCGACAGGCGCCGGGACCGGGGGAGGCGGAGGCGGAGGAGCACCCGAGGGCGCGTGCGCCAGCGTCTCGGAGGTGCCGCCCGAGCTGGGGCTCGACCCGTTCTACAAGAAGTACATCGACGCCTCGGGAATCCCCGTCGTCAGCTCCGGGAGCCCGCCGGACGCGGCGCTGCTGCGCGCGTGCTCGGTCGTCGTCCGCATGCTCGGCCTGCGCGACGACGTGCGTCAGGCGATGATCGCGAACCACACACGCGTCGCGGTGATGGCGGAGACGGAGCTGACGACCGACATCCCCGAGCACAGCGATCTTTACGAGGCGTTCCCGGGAACGGACTGGGACACACGGGCCCGCGGCCTCGGCGCGACGCCCGCCCGTCCGGCGAGCTCGTGCGCCGAGGAGAACGTCCTCTGTTATCCGAGCGATCGGTACACGGGCGAGGACATTCTTGTGCACGAGTTCTCGCACGCCATCGCGATCATGGGCATCGCCTTCGCCGAGCCGACCTTCGACCAGGAGCTCGCGGATGTGTTCCAGGGCGCGCTCCAGGCCGGAAAATGGGCGGACACCTACGCCGCGACGAACAAGGACGAATACTGGGCCGAGGGCGTCCAGGACTGGTTCGACACAAACATCGAATCGATCCCGGGGAACGGGATCCACAACGAGATCAACACCCGCGTGGAGCTGCGCGAGTACGATCGTCCGCTCCACGATCTCATCGCCAGGTACTTCGCCGACGACGCGTGGCGACCGAGCTGCCCCTGAGGAGCGGACATCGAGGGAGAAGGACGAGCGTCCCGGCCTGCCTCGCCGTCGAGGGTGAGCCCCTGGTCATTCCTCCACGCCGCCCTCGACCCGGCCACGTGGCCATCGAACGCGCCGACGAACACGCGGACTTTCGCCGCATGACGAGATCACGAGCGGACCCCACGGGGATTTCCGCTCGGTTACCGGCGCCTCGCTGGACGACAGCGACAAGCAGGCGTACCGACACACGATCGACACAATTCCCGCCTACGCTACATGGCGCGCGTCCTCTCTTCCTGCAGCTGTTCCTTACCACAAGGCTCCCCATGCCCGATAACTTCGTCGTTCACTCGAGCGTCCTGCCCTCTTCCACCCAGATCGCGGCTTTCCATGGTACCGAGGGTATCTCGAAGCTCTACCGTTTCGAGCTCTACCTGATGATGACGAACGATGTCGGCCATGATTTCGATATGGCCGCGGCCGTGGGCCAGCCGGTGACCCTCTCCCTGGAGCGGAGCGACGGCGGAGAGCGCTTCCTTCGAAGCGGTGTCCTTGGCAGCATCGAGCTCATCAACGACTTTGCCGGTCGGTGCGTCTTCCGGGCCACCATGGTTCCGCGCCTCGCATTGCTTACCCTGTCGCTTCACAGCCGTGTCTTCAGCCAGAAGACCATCCCGGCGATCATTCAAGACGTCCTTCAAAAGGGCGGCGTCACGGACTGCGCCTTCCAGCTCCGGGGCGCCTACGGCGCCGAAGAGCACGTCTGCCAGTACCGCGAGAGTGACTATGCCTTCATCGCCCGGTGGATGGAGCGCGAAGGCATCTACTATTACTTCGAGCACGGGGAGGGCGGCGAGACGCTGGTGCTGGTCGACGAGCGCTCGGCACATCAGCCCCATGGCGACAAACCCGTTCGTTATTACCCGCAAATCGGCGGGGCCAACACGGCGAAGAACACCATCCACGCCTTCACCTGCCGGCATGGCGTCATGCCCGGCACGGTCCGCCTCAAGGACTATGACTACGCCAATCCGGCCGTAGCGGTCGCGGGGCAGGCGTCCGTCAGCGCCAGCGGCATCGGCGAGATCAGCCTGTACGGTGCTCGGTTCTTCTCGGCGGGCGAAGGGGAGCGGCTGGCGCGGATCAAGGCCGAGAGCCTGTCCGCGACCGGCGTTGTCTACCAGGCGACGGGCGGGGCGGCGACGCTGATCCCTGGGTTTACCTTCGAGATCGAGGACCATCCGCGGGCCGCGTTCAACACGACGTATCTGACCACCGAGGTCGAGCACTGGTCCAACCAGTCCCCAGGCGTGCCCGAGCTTCGGGAGCTTGCGCCGTGGGAGGAAGTTTATCGTATCGAGGCCAAGGCCATCGCCGCGACGGTGCAGTTCCGCGCGCCGCAGATCACCGAGTGGCCGCGGATCTACGGCACCGAGACGGCCATCATTGATGGCGCGGCGGTCAGCGACTACGCCCAGATCGACAGCCATGGTCGCTACCGGGTCAAGTTCAACTTCGACGAGAGCGACCTGAGCGGGGGGAAGGCGTCGACCTGGGTTCGGATGCTTCAGCCCCATGGCGGTGGCATCGAGGGCTTCCACTTCCCGCTGCGAGCCGGCGTCGAGGTCATGTGCGCCTTTGCGGGAGGCGACCCCGATCGACCGTCCATCGTCGGGGTCGCGCCCAATGCGCTGACGCCGAGCCCGGTCACGGCGGGAAACAGCACGCGGAACGTGATCCAGACGGGCGGGCGGAACCGGATCGAGCTGGAAGACCAGGCCGGGCAAGAGCGGATCACGCTGTCGACGCCCCACTCGAACACCTACCTCCGAATGGGGGCGCCCAACGCCGGCGCGACGTATGAAGTCAAGACGGAGGGCCACGCTTTCACGTTCATCGGAGGCTCCTCCGAGAACGTCGTGTGTGGCAACCGAACGGCGCTCACCGTGGGCATCTCCGAGAATGTGGTGGGCGGCTTCCGCCTGAGCGTCACCGGCGGATACTCCGGGAACTTCATCGCTGGATACTCACAGAACGTGATCCTGGGTTATCGCAGGACGAGCATCTTTGGCAATGAAAAGACGACCGTCCATGGGGACCGAGACACCTTCATCAAGGGGAAGCGGACCACGCGGATCAAGGGTGACGACGAGGCCTTGCTCCTGGCCGATCGCGACGTACGGATCATGGGCAGCAGCGTGTTGAATATCCTCGGGAGGCGTACCACCCGTATAACGGGCCGTGACGAGAGCACCTTCCTCGCCGGTCGAGATACGACGGTCAACGTGCTGAACAAGACGACGATCAACGGTCGTAGCGAGACCGACGTTACAGGTGCGCGAAGAACGGACATCCGCGGTCCCGCCACCAACAACTATCACGCAGGGCGAACGACCACTGTCGCAGGGGCGAGCGAGACGACGATCAGAGGTAGTAGCACCACCAAGGTCTTTGGCCCGAGAAGATCCACGATTGTCGGGCCGAGCCAGAAGACTGTGAGGGGCCCCGCCGAGGCCGTCGTGACGGGCCTCTACACGACCAAGATTGGATCGCGCGTCGAGATCATCCACGGAACGAAATACGAGAACATCAAGGGGCTGGCATTCAAGCGCGCCCCCCTGGAGATAAAGAAATTGAACGCGGCGGAGATAGCGACGAAGGGCTACAAAGCTTCGTCCGAGATCCATCTGATCAAGACCCGCCTCGGCCTCTCGAACGCGGATTTGCACATTCTGAAGTGATCCACCCGCTGCGTGTGGAACAGGCTCGCGCCCACCGCTGAGCCGTACGATCCATCGAGCCCGCTACCCTGGATTCCGCCGTATGAAAATCGTCAAACCGATGCGCCTCGGGGTGGTGCCGAGGGTCTTCATGAACCAGCGCACCCCGCACCTGCTGGTCACCACCTTCGTCGGCTTCTCCTACGACCGACCGGCCCGGCTGCTCTATGAGCCGACGGTCTGGACCATGGCCGCAAAGGAGCTCGGCGAAGATGGCCTCCTCGACGAGTTCAATCCCAAGACCCGGGGCGAGCTCCTCGTCACGGGCCGCTGCTATCCGCCGGGCCGCGTCGCTCGCCCCGCGAGCTCCGTCCGGGCCCAGCTTGGACCCATCGACAAGACCCTCTATGTCGTCGGCGACCGGACGTGGGGGCTGCTCGGCATGTCGGAGCCGGCGCCTTTCACCGAGATGCCCGTCACCTGGCGAAACGCCTTTGGCGGAGACGGTTTTGCCAAGAACCCGCTGGGCAAGGGCCACGGCGACAAGAGCACGACGCTCCCCAACATCGAGTCGCCCAAGCACCTGATCCACGCGCGCAGCGACCGTCCGACGCCCGCCGGCCTCGACGGTTACGACCTGACCTGGCCCCAGAGGTTCTCCAAGATCGGCACCCACGACAAAGCGTGGCTCGACGAGTGCTTCCCTGGCTTTGCGCGGGATCTGGACCCGACGCTGTTCAACATGGCCCCGGACGACCAGCAGATCGACGGGTTCTTCCGGGGCGACGAGGCCTTCGTGGTCGAGAACATGCACCCCGACAAGCCTCGGCTCGAAGGCGCGCTCCCCGGGGTCGCGAGCCGATGCTTCGTCTGCCTCAAGACGCGCGACGGCGCGGTGATCCGCGAGCCTGCCATGAAGCTCGATACGGTGCGCCTGTTCCCGCACCGCGAGCGGGGAGTCGCGCTCTTTCGCGGCGGCATCGAGATCACCTCGGACGACGCGAAGGACGTGGTGGCCGTGCTGGTCGCCTGCGAAGCCATGGGCGCCCCCAGGCCGGTCGCGTATTACCATGACTACCTGACCCCCCGGCTTGGCCCCCCCAGCACCGCTCTCCCGGATGACGAAGACGACATGCTCATGCCGGAGCCCGAGGATCCGGAGGCGCCGTCGCTGCCCGATGACAAGCTCTCCGGGCTCGCGTCAAGGCTGAGGCGGGAGGGGTTCCTGGGAGGTACTCCGGCTCGATCCGTCAAGGCCGCGGCCGTAGCCGCGGCGGGGGCCGGTGCCGCCGCCACCGGTGTCCACCAGGCCGAAGCAGCGCTGGACCCCGATGTCCAAGCGATGGAGGCCGAGCTCGCCGAGATGGGGATCGACCCCGAGCACCTCGCCGCCGCTGCCGGCGAGGACGACGCGGAGCCGGCCACGGACTTCCCGGAGGACACGGGGGAAGAGGAGAGCCTCGCGTGGTCCGAGGCGGACGCCAGGGGAAACCACGAGGAGGACGCGGAGCCGATCGCGTCTACGGCCCCGACGACGACCCCCGTCGCGGCAGACGACGACGAGGACGTCGAAGCGCTTCGAGAGCGCGATGCGCTCGTGGAGCGGGCCAGGAAGCACCTGCGGGACCATGGCATCGATCCGGAGGCGCATTTCGCGCAAGAGGGCCCCTCCGACGACCTGGCGCCCCTCGATGAATCCGAGGAGGCCCTGGTCAGCTTGGTCGATAGCAAGACCCGCACAGGGTTGAAGGTGCACGGGGTCGACGTCGATGCGTTGTTCGCGAAAGCGCGTCAGAGCGCCGCCGAGCATCCGGGCGAGGTCACGGCGTCGCAGATCCGCGAGCACTTGCGGCAGGCGCTGGAGAGCGAGGGCGTCACGCCAGAGAAGACCGAAGAGCTCGTGTCGACGGTGGATTGGCGAGCGTTCGAGGACGAAACCCAGGCCGCCGATGAAGCCGATCTCGACGGCGCCTACGACCTCCCCGACGAGGCGCCCGAGGTTGCCCACGCCCTGCCCGAGGAGCCAGCCGGCGACCCCCTGCCAGAGGACGAGGCCCTGGGCAGTGAGCCCACGGAGGACGAGGCCTTCGAGCTCGCGGAGGGACTGGACGAAGAGGCTTCGTTCTTCGCTGGCCGGGGCGAGGACGGGCCGCGGCTCGCGCACCTCTCGCTGGCCTCCGCGCCGCTCGACAGCGATGAAGCTCTACGACTTCGCCACGAGGTGGAGGCCGGGCACGAGGAGGGGCGGAGCTTTGCGGGGTGCGACCTCACGGGCGCCGACCTCTCTCACCTCGACCTCGAGGGAGCCGACTTCTCGGGCGCCATCCTCGAGTCGGCCTTTCTCACCGGGAGCATCCTGCGAAAGGCGAAGCTCACAGGAGCCATCCTGGCGCACGCAAACCTGGTGGGCGCGGATCTCTCGGAGGCCAAGCTCGATGGGGCCAATCTTGGCTCGGCGTGCCTGCGGGACGTGAAGGCCCGTGGAGGCGTCGATTTCGGCGAGTCCGTGCTTGTCAACGCTGACCTCTGGGGAGCGGATTTGTCCGGCGCCAACCTGTCGGGCGCCGACCTCTCCGAGGCCAATTTCTGCGACGCCAACCTGGAGGGGGTCGTCGCAGAAAAGGCGACGTTCCAGGACGTAGACCTCACCGGAGCGCGCCTCGTCGGCGCGCGGCTCTCGGGGTGCACGTTCAACGAGGTGAATGTGACCGAGGTCGATTTCACCGGCGTCGACCTGAGCTGCGCCACCTTCATCGCCGCCGAGGGCGACAACGCCATCTTCCGGAACGCCATGGCGAAGGACCTCGCGAGCGTGAAGGGCTCGTCCTTCGCGGGCGCAGACTTCGGCGGTGCGACGCTCACCGGCGCGAACCTGATGGGAACGTGCCTTCGTGGCAGCGACTTCTCCGATGCGGACCTGCGCGGCGCGCTGCTCAATGAGGCCGACTTGACCGAGGCGACCCTGGATCGCGCGAACCTCGTCGAAGCGATGCTGACCCGAGCCGACCTCACCGGGGCGTCGCTCTACGCCGCTGACCTGAGGCAGAGCATCATGAACGATGCATGCGTCCGTGGGGCCAACTTCGAGAAAGCAAACCTGTTTTGTGTGTGCGCCGACCGAATGGTCGGAGACGACGACACGAGCTTTGCCGGCGCCAACCTCAAACGACTCCGGGTAGTGCCGGCCCAGGGGCAGCATGGATAGGGAAGCGCTGTGCAAGCTGATTGAACAAGGAGAGGTCATTTCGGAGCTGGACCTGTCGGGCCGCGACCTCTCGGGGCTCGACCTCTCCGGCGGGATCTTCGAAGATGTCCGCTTCACCAGCGCCAACCTCGCGGGCGTCAAGGTGCGCGAAGCGATCTTTCACCGCTGTGACCTGGCAGGAGCAAACCTGAAGGGGTTGGATTTTCACCTTGGCACCGCCATGGACTGCACGCTCGCGGGGGCTGTGCTCGTCGACGCCTCGTTGGTCGGTGCGAGCTTCACGCAGGTAGACCTTGAATCGGCCGATCTGACCGGAGCTGACCTCTCGTCGGGCGACATCGCGCGATCCAGCCTCAAGGACGCCCGATTGGTCCGTGTCGACCTGACCGACGCCACCCTGCTTCAGACCGAGAACGCAGGCGCGGACTTCTCCCAGGCCAACCTGACCAAGGCTGTCTTGTTCCGCCAGGACCTGTCCCAGGCCATCCTCACGGGCACCACCCTCGTGGAGGCGATCCTGGTCGAGGTGCGGATGGGGCCCAAGGACTTCCGGCGGATGGACCTCAGCCATGCGCAATTTACCAACGCCGACCTACGCGGTTGCGACCTCTCCGGGGCCACGCTGACGCAATGCAGCTTCAAGGGCGCCGACTTGACCGGGGCTCGATTGGATGGAGCCATCGCCCAGCTGGCCGTCTTTGTCGAGGCGACCGTGATGAACGCGAGCCTCGCCCAGGCCGACCTGAGCCATGCGCTCTTCGTCGATGCGCGTGTGGACGCCGCGAACTTCTCGGGCGCGCGGCTCGACGTGAGCGTCTGGCATCGAGCGAGCTGCCCGGGTGCCCGCTTCTGCCGGGCAGACCTGAGCTATGCCGATCTCTCCCACGCCGACGTGTCTTCTGCCGACTTTTCCGGTGCGACGTTATCGCGCGCGCGGCTGCATCGTGTGACGGACAAGGGCACGATCTGGCCGCTGAGCAAGGCGCAGGCGCACGGCGACGACGAGGACGTCAAAGAAGCAGAAGACTGGCAGGCCAACGTCCTCGGGAGGCCGGCCGGTAGTCAACGCACCCCTCACTCATGAGGTAACCATGCAGAGCGTAGCAAGGACGAGACAATACGCGCGGGAAGCCCACGGTGAACACGGCGCCGTGCTCCGCATCGACGGCTCCGCGTACATCATCGAGACCGATGATGGCGAGGTCCGCGCGAAGCGCGCGACGAGCTGTCTGCTGGCGCCCGCCGCCGGAGACCTGGTGCTTCTTGCCATCGTGAATGGCACGCATTACATCCTCGCCGTCCTCGAGCGGGAGGAAGGCGCCCCCTCACACATCGTCTCCGAAGGGGATCTCCAGATTCGTTTGCGGAGCGGCTCGCTGGGCCTCGCTGCGCCGGACGGCGTACACGTGGTATCCGGCAGAGATCTCTCGATGGCCGCGTCGACGTTGCGTGTTCAGGCCGAGGAGGGGCACGTCGCGCTGGAGCTGTTCTCGTTCCTCGGCAAGACGGTCCGCGCGGAGGTCGACCGGGCCAAGCTGATCGGCAGGAGCCTCGACTCGCAGCTCGAACGGCTGTTGCAGAGGGTGAAGCGCTCGTACCGCATCGTGGAAGAGGCCGACCATGTGCGCGCCGAGCGTATCGACTATGCGGCCAAGGGCAACGTCGCCATCCACGGCGAGAACGCCAGAATCACCGCGTCGCACGTCGTGAAGATCGATGGCGACCAGATCCAGGTAGGGTGACCGGATATGAGCTTTGCCGTTACGTCGGGCGGTGGACTCGACTTCGGAGCTCCGGATGTCTGCTTGCCGGGGCCCGTCCCGTACCCGAACAGTGCATTGAAGGCCAGTGCGATATCGCCCGAGTATACAGTTATCTTCGTGCGCGGTCCCGCCCACACCCTGGCAACCAGCATTCCGATCTCCATCGGCGATAACCCTGGGGTTCTTGGCGGCGTGGTTTCCCACCGCTTCATGGGCCCCTCGCGGCGCCTCGTCCCCTATCCCAAGCTGCTCGTGAGGAACAAGCCGGCGGTGCGGCTTGGCGCCACGGGCATTCAGAACCAGATCAACACGAACGGTACGACCATCGTCCCGAGCCAGGTCAAGGTCCTGCTCCTCTGACGTTCGCTCGAACATCCGCGAGGACGACGCCAGACCCTGCGCTGTTCTGCCCGGTGAGGGACACAAGCATGGCCATCAATGAGCACGCCCGCGTCCGCTTGGCGATCATTCAAAAGAAATACGGCAATCGTCTGGACCAGGGGACGAGCGGGTTGGACCTGCCCGACCGGCGCGGGCGTTTCAATGGTGATTTTCTGCGGATCCTGGCCGACATCGTCGTGCCCGCGTTCGAAGGCATCGGCGATGAGCTCGCCTCGTCGGGCCATGCCTGCCGGATCGAGCGTGACGCGGGCGAACAGACCCCCAGCATCGAGCTTCACGTCCTGCTCCGGGGCGTGCCGGCGGACGCCAACAACCTGATCCGCCTCTTCTCCAGCGCCGACGCCGGGGGCGATGGAGAGGTGATCGCCGAGGTCAACGTTCGCCAGACCTTGACCGAGCTCACGCGATTTCGGGTGCTGTCTCGGATCACCCAGGAGGTGGCGGAGCAGATGTGCGTGGACGCCATCGAGCACATCTTCGCCTGCAACGCTCGCTGAGCGCTCGATCAAGCGGCCTTGGTCACGCGCCGCCGCCCGTCGGCGCTGGTGCGAGGGGCCACGCCATCGAGCGCGCGGCGCTGAATTCCCTTGCCGGCGCCGATCGGCGCGTGGATGCTCCCCCCGGATGCGCGGGTCGCGCAGAAAGGATGAGCGTCGAGGCCATGGACGAGCTCGTACGACAGGTCGCGGAGAAGGTTGGCATCTCGGAGGACAAGGCCCGCGTGGCCGTGGAGACGGTGGTCAATTTCCTCAAAGAGAAGCTCCCCGCTCCGCTCGCCGCCCACGTCGACACCGCGCTCGGCGCGGCGGCCCCGGCCATCGCCAACCTGGACGTCGCCAGCCTCGCGGGCTCCCTCGGCGGCCTCTTCGGCAAGAAGTAGCATCGCCTCCCTCGCTGGCGCTGCCCGCCCTCTCCCTTCCACCGAGCTCCTCACCCGCTCCTGACCTCGGCGGCGCGGCCTCCGCGCCTCGAGGCAGAGGCGCGCTCATGTCCAGGACGCGCTCGGGCCTCGCCGCTTCGCCCGGCGTGAGCACGCCTCCTCCTGCGCCCCCGGCGTTTCACGGCTCCGTCCTGGCCCGGCTCGCGCGGCGCGACCGTGGCCTCGATCTGGGCTGAGCCTTCGCATCCGCCGGGCGCGCTGGCCCCGGAGAGGCCGTCGCGGGCGCGGCGGGCGGCGACAAGCGTGGAAAGGCGCGGGATTCCTGGACGATGCGCGCGCCGCGATGGATAGCCGCTGCACAGGCGGGCTCCGGCACCGGGCTTGCGAGCATCGACGACCTGGAGAAGCACCCGCCCACCTCTCTCTTCGCGGGCGGCCCTGCTTCCGGGGCGAGAGGAGCGATATTCCATGGCGTCCGTGATCGGCGGCGAAGCCGCGTTCATCGGGTCCTTGACTGAACTGATCGAGCTCAATTGGTCCACGGTGGACGCGCTCCGAGCGGCGCTCTCACGGATGAGCCGCCCAGGCGACAAGAGCCGGCTCGCGACCTTCTTGAACGATCACGAGCGCCACCTCGAGGCGCTCGCCGCCCTGGCCCATGAGCTCGGCGACCCGCCCGTGGAGAGCGCCGTCCGACCCAAGCTGAAGTGCAAGGCGCTGACGAACGGGATGGTCGGGGATCGCGCCATCCTGGAGGCGATGAGACATTACGAGGAGGACAGCTGCGCCGCTTACGAACGGATGATATCGTCCCGTGAAGGCCTCTCCGACCGTGCGCGCGACGTCCTCCGGCAGTCGCTCGCGGTCGAGCGGCGTCACCGCGAGTGGTTCTCGGAGCAGCTCGACTCCCGGCAAGGGCTCCTGCTCCTGCCGCTGTAGCGAGCGCCCCGGTCCACTCCGCGCGGACTGCCTCGATCCCGAGCAGCGACCAGAGCGCGTGAGGGGCTGATGGCCGGCGGTTTTCTTCCGCCGTCTCGTGTATCATCGGCGCGATGATTCGTCCTCTGGTCCTTGCCTCCCTTGGCCTCGTCGTCTCCCTCGTGGGCTGCGACGAGCCCCAGAAGCCCGCCGCCCCGGCGGCCTCGGCCGCTCCCGCCGCGCAGGCGCCCGCCTCCGCGCCGCCCGCCGCGAGCCCGGCGGCCGCGGCCAGCGCGCCGCCGAAGAAGGAGGTCGTGTGCACGAAGAGCGACCCGGTGACCTTCACGCATCCGGCGCTCGAGGCCAGGGTGCGGCAGCAGCTCCAGAAGCCCGAGGGGCCGATCAAGCGGGCCGAGCTCAAGAACATCAAGACCATGAACCTGTCCGACGCCCAGGGGCTCGACGAGCTCGATCCCTGCCTCTTCCCCGAGCTCACGGGCGTCAAGGGGCTTTACCTGCCGCCGGGCAAGATCGACGACCTCCGCCCGATCAAGGGCCTGCTCCGGCTGGAGTCGCTGCGCGTCTCGGCCACGCTGGTCAAGGACCTCTCCCCGCTCGCCGGCCTGGTCAAGCTCGACCGGCTCGACATCGGCCGCACGCCCGTGAGCGACCTCTCCCCGCTCGCCGGCCTCACCCACCTGACCGAGCTCCAGATCGACGAGACCGAGGTGACGGATCTGGGCCCGCTCGCCGGCCTGAAGAAGCTCGAGATGCTCCAGATGAAGCGGACGCGGGTGAGCGACGTGTCGCCGATCCGGGATCTCAAGAGCCTGAAGAACGTGTACCTCGAGGGCTCGCGGGTCGACGACGCGAGCCCGCTCCGGAGCATCCCGGGGATCAAGATCCACGAGGGCTGACACGCCGGGCAGCGCGCCGCCGCGCCGCGCCGAGCGCCGCCGCGGCGGCGAAGAGCCCGAGCGGCCGGCCCGCCGCTGCCCCGCCCGCGCCGGCCGCGCCGCACTCGCAGCGGAGCTCGCCGTGGATGCGGCCGCTCGCGTGGGGCGCATCGTCGTCCGTGCCGCCCGCGCCCGCAGCGCCCCCGGAGCCGCCGGAGCCGCCGGCGTCGGGACCGCCGCCTTCGCCCGGCAGCGGCGGCGTGTCGATGACGTAGAGCGCCGGCGCGGAGCCCTGCGCCAGGAACGGGCGCGGCGGCAGCGCCGGGCCGAGCGGCAGCGCGGCGAGCCGCGCGGCCGGCCACACGAGGGCCTCGTCCGGATCGAGCCGCCATGCGGCGGCGACCTCCGCGTCCGGCACCGCCCGCCGCTCGGCGCCGTCGACAAGCCAGAGGGACGCAGCGCCGTCGTCGCCGCGCACGAGCAGCGGCGACGAGGGGAACGCGTCGCCCTCGGGGAGCGCCTCGAGCGCCGCGTCCGGCGCGCCGGCGACGTCCCAGAACCGCGAGAACCCCCAGGCGCCCAGCGCCTCGACGTCGCCGAGCGGCCGCCTGACGCCGTCGGGCAGATCGAGCGGGCACGCGAGCGTCTTCGGGCTCCCCCCGAGCTCGACCTCCTCGCCGCTCAGCGCGTCGACCCCGTAGGCCCGGACGGCGTGATCGCCGCCGAGCAGGCTGAGCGGCATCGGCGCCTCGAAGCCGTGCGCGCACGGGCCGGGCGGCTCGCAGAGGTCGTCGCGGCGCCGGTCCGCCGGGAAGGTGTGGCCCTCGGCGCCCGCGTCGGTCGCCGCGGCGTCGAAGTAGAGCCGCGCGCTGCCCGGCGCGTCCTCCGCGTCCGGGTCGCGGGCCCAGCCGCTGATGCCGGCGCAGCCCGCGGTCTCCAGGGCGCCCTCGGGGGGCTTGTTGAGGAGCGCCTGGTACGAGGCCACGAGCGAGGTGTAGGGCGGCACATAGACCAGGCCGACGCCGCTCAAGGACTGCCGCACGTTGAAATGGAGATGAATCGTCGTCGGCGTGCCCCCGAAGACGTTGGATACCTTCCCGATGCGCTCTCCCCGCGACACGTCCTGTCCCGGCGAGACCTGAACATCGGACATGTGCAGGTAGTCGTAGCGAGTCCCATCCTCGCCGGTCAGGTACACCGAGTAGCTGCCGATGCTCGTGATGATGCCGTCCGCCACCGCGACGACCCAGTACTTCCCCGCCTCGCAGGTGGGCGGCCGGACGTCCTGCCCCTGGTGACCCGCGCCGGAGGGGCAGAGCGGCATGGCCCACGACCGCGACTCGCAGTAGTTGTCGCGCCACGGATAGGCGTAGTTGTCCGCGTCGCACTGTCCGCCACGCGGGCCGGCGTTCCCGCCTTTGCTGTACACCTGTGAGTTCGCGAACGCCGGGCCCTCCTCGAGGGGAAAGCGCATGGACGGCGCATACACGACGCCGTCGGCGCGCCCCGCGCCCGAGCCGGGGACGAGCTCGCCGGCTGGATGGTAGGAGAACGGATCGGCCGCGGCCGTGGTGGGCAGGAGCGCGAGCGCGGCGGTCGCGAGGAGCGGGGCGGCGGCGGCGGCGGGGCGGGGGCGACGGAGGCGGGGCGCGGAGCTCATGGCCTGTCTCCCGCCGCCTTTGCGCCGACGCCGCCCACGTAGACGAGCTCCGAGGCGAGCTCGCGGAGGAGCGCGTCCGAGGCGCAGGGCGGCGCCTCGGGCGACGCGCACTCGACGTCGAGCGCGTACGAGACGCCGTTCTCGAGCCAGGACGCGGTCCAGATACCCTCGTTCGCCGTGATGAACGCCGGCGCCCCGCGCACGGAATGGGCCCCCTGGAGCGGAGGAATACCCGGAACTTTGCGCGCGAGACGGGTCATTGTGAGCGAGACGGTGATCGACTCCGTCCTTGCCCAGAACGAGGTCCAGTGCTCCTTGGCCACGATGACCGGCGCCGCGAGGAGCGCGCGCCGGGACGGCACGAGGACCGGGACCTGCGAGGTCCTGGCCGCATGGGTCGCCGTCTCGGGCAGCGCCGCGAGCGCGCTCCGGTCGACCGAGGCGGGAGAAGGCCAGGTGACGGCGTTGATCACCGGCGCCACCGCGACGGACAGCGGCTGGGCGGCCGCCGGGTCGCGCGGCGTGTCGGAAGGGGGGGCGGTCGGATCGCACGCGGCGACCGCAGCTGAGAGGAGGATAACAACAGCAATGGGCACGCCGCGCATGAGCACTCCCGGAAAGGGACCCTCTATTCTAGTCGAAAAAATACATCCCCGGCCAAGAGATGGCGGGGCGCGCGCGAGATGTCGCCGGAGTGTGACCGGGACGACTTGACGCTCTGCGCGAGGGCGCCGCGTGCGGGGGCGTCCAACGAGACCGGCCAACCGCCACGCGTGCGTGAGCTCATGACCGCAGCCGTGCGGCCGCGCTCGGCCGGCGGCAGCAAGAGACAGACGATCGTCGATTGCGCGTGATGCGTGGACATCCCCCGGGATCACCGGATGGCGGGGACGTGTTTCGATCTGGTCAACGAGACGCGCCGTGGTAGTTCAGAATATGCCCTGCAGGAGCGGCGGCGGCGAGTGGGCCGCTGACGCGTGCAAGGGTTGAAGAGGGGATCGACAGGCAACAACTGATGTCTCGCGGAGCCGCGAGAGGGTGCTCGCGTGGAGCGAGCGGCGCGCGAATCGTCGCGCCGCTCGCTCCAGGGCCGGCTCTCCTCGTCGTCATCTCCGCTGTTAGCCGCCGGCGACAAGGCGCATCGATCTCGGCGGCTGAACACCGCGCCGATTGGCGGTTCTTGAGCATGGAATCGAAGGGAGCTCTCATGAGAAAATATCAACTCTCCGGTCGGATCGTCCGAGCCAAGACCGAACGTGGCGTCGGCAATGTGCGCGTCGAGGCGTGGGACAGCGCCGAGGTCTACACGGATCTCATCGCCGTCGCCGTGACCCAACAGAACGGCGATTTCGAGATGTCGCTCGATCAGGCCGACGTGGATCGCTATTTCCAGGGGCGGAAGCCGGCGATCGCGCTCCGCATGTTCTCACCCGGGGCCGAGGAGTACGTCACGCGCTACACGCAATGGAAGGTATCGACGACGCCTGCCACCCTTCGGATCGAGGTGGACCTCGCGGTGACCTCGACCAAGCGCGCACCGGCCCAATCGGGCGTGCGCGGCGCTGTGCGGAACGCGCAAGGCGCGGTAGTCCCGCTCGTGATGGTACGCGCCTACGACGTGAGCCTGGCGTCAGAAACCGAGATCGGCTCGTCTCAGACGGATTCGTCGGGCCATTACAAGATCTCGTACTCGAGCCTCTTGGCGTCCGGCAAGCAACGGCCGGATCTCCGGCTGATCGTCTACGATATGTCGAATCAGGAGCTGGGCCGCTCCGCGCTGATGGTCCGCGCCCCATCGATCGCTGTCGTCGACCTGCTCACCAGCCAGGACCAGGAAAACCGCGGCCTCTCGGAGCTGCAGCAGGTCAAGTCGCGCACCGCGGCCCATACGCTGGGGGTGCTCCTCGGAGACCTCCAGGGCGAGCAGGTCGATTTCGTCGCGAAGGCGACCGAGGTGGATCGCGGGCAGGTCGAGGCGCTCGTCGCGGCCGACTCCCTCAGGGGGTCCGTGAGCGTCGGCGATTCCGCCGATTCTTTTTACCCCTTCGTCCGCATGGGCTTGCCGGCCACCAAGAGAGGGCTCCTGGCGTACCCCAAAGCCACGCTGCGCCGCGCGCTCGACGAGGCAAAGGAAGCAAAGATCGTGGGCGGCGAGGTCAGCGATGGCATCGTCGATCTCATCGCCCAGGCCGCCGTCGACCTCGCCTTCGAGGCGCCGCCCCCGGGCGCGACCTGCAACCTCGGTCAGCTCCTCGGGATCGTGATGCCCACCCAGTCCCACGCTGAGGAGTTCATCGCCGAGTACATGGCGCACGAAGGCACGCCCGCGGCCTTCTGGGCCCACCTCGCGACCCTGCCCTCGTACCAGAGCGAGGGCGAGCTCCTCCTCCCGCGGGTCCAGCTCGTGCTGCAGCTCGGCGCGCTCACGCGCTATCACTTGCCGCTCATCGAAGAGCTGTGGGATCGCTGGCAGAACGGCCAGATCGACGTCCTCAAGGACCTTGCGGCCTACAGCGAGGCCGACTGGATCGCGAGCCTCGCCCTCCAGCGCAACGGCTCGCCCATCAACTGCCCGGCCGACACGCCCGGAGCGACGGTGACCGAGAGGCGCGCGGCCTACGTCGAGGTCATCCGGCGCGCCCTGGAGGTGGCGTTCCCGTCGAAGGCGGTCGCGTCCGCGATCGCCGTGGTCGGCGGGAGCGAGCTGCCCACCTTCTTCAACAACAACCCTTCGTTCGAGCTCGGCAAGACGCGCGCCGGCCACTACATCGCGTCGAACACGGGGGCGTTCGCGGGGATCTCCAGCCCCGCGGCCGCGGAGCTCGAGCTCAAGGCGGTCGAGCGGCTGCACAAGCTCACGCCCAGGTACGAGGAGGCGAAGGTGCTGCTCGACGCCGGGTTCAAGTCGGCGGGGGAGATCTCGCGCCGCGGCCGGCTCCGGTTCGGCGCCGAGCTCGGCTCTGCCCTCGGAGGTACCCAGATCGCGGACGACATCTACGACAGGGCGGCCGCCATTTCCGATGTTGCGCTCGCGCTGTCGCTCAAGTTCAGCGCGACCCATAACCAGAGGTCGGCCTACACCCTGCCCGACCCCACGCGCCGCGCGAGCCAGGTGGCGCCAGACTTCGCGACGTACGGGGCGCTTTTCGGCTCGACCGACGCGTGCGCGTGCGCCCACTGCGCCTCGGTCTACGGGCCGGCGGCGTACCTCGTCGACCTGCTCCGCTTCCTTGATCGTTACTACTCCAAGGTCACGAAGAGCGGCAGCACCAAGTGGACCGCGAAGGAGCTGCTCCTCGGCAGCGCGCCGGGGAACACGCCGGTGAACGCCGGACGGCGCCCGGACATCGGACGCATCGACCTCACCTGCCAGAACGCCGACACGCCGCTGCCGTACGTGGACCTGGTGAACGAGATCCTCGCCCACGCGGTGGTGAGCGAGAACCATGCCGTGCCCGCCTTCCCGGAGCACATCGCGACCGTCGGCAGCGCCGAGGAGCTCGCGGCCATGCCGAACCCGCCCAGCGGCGAGGAGGACTGGCACGAAACGGCTTACGAGGACCTGGCGACCACCGACTTCCCCTTCAGCTTGTCGTATCACCACCGGCTCCACGAGGCGCGCGTCTATCTCGAGCACCTCGGCGTGCCCCTGCACGCGCTCTCGTCCGAGCTGAGGGCGAGCTGGTCCAGCCCGGAGGCCATGTATTCCGAGGATGCGGCCGCCGATCGGCTCGGGCTTTCATCGCGCGAGCGCGATCTGATCCGCGGCACCTTGATCTCGGGCGTGACCTTGGCGAGCGCCTGGGGCTTCGCCGCGGACGCGCTGCTCCCCGGCGCGATGTTCCATGTGTCGCAGTTCCTCGAGCGCTCGGGCCTGTCCTACGACGAGCTGCTCGATCTGCTCGGCACCGCCTCGCTTCATCGCTTCGGTGTACCGACGATCGTCCCCGCGGGGAGCTGCAAGATCGAGGAGCAGAGTATCACCGGCCCGAGCGACGCCCTGGGCGTGCTGTACCTGGTGCACCGCTTCCTGCGGCTGCGGCTGCGCCTCGGCTGGTCGATCCGCGAGCTCGATCAGGTGCTGGCCGCGTGCACTCCCAGCGGCACCGGCCTCGTGAACGGCCGCGCGCTGCGCGTGATCGCGGTGATCCAGGCGCTTCGCGCCGAGCGGGGCATCTCGCTGCCGATCGCGGTGCTCGCGAGCTGGTTCGGGCCGCTCGACACCCAGCGCCGCGACGCCGGCGAGACGCCCTCGTTCTACGAGCAGCTCTTCCAGAACAAGGCCGTGACCAACCCGGTCGACGGCGCGCTCGCGCTGCCGGGGGTCGCCAGCCTCTCGACCGCCAACCTGTTCGAGTCCCACACGCCCGCGATCCTCGCCGGCCTGCGCATCACCCGGGAGGAGCTGTCGCTGCTCACCGAGGACTCTGGGCTCGGCCTGACGCCGCTCGTCCCGGCGGACACCTCCGACGTCGCGCCGGTGACGCTCGCGAAGCTCCACCGCTTCGTCACCTTTGCGCGGGCGGCACGGCTGTCGCTGCCCGATTTTCACGTGCTCTACAACCTGAGCACCTACAGGCCGTTCGAGGCCGACAACCCCGAGCACACGCTGCGCTTCCTGGACACGGTCGATCGCGTCCGGCGCTCGGGGCTGTCGCCCGCCGACCTCGAGGTCGTCTTCCGGGGGAGGCAGTCTCCGCGCGCGCGGATCTCCGTGACGGACGAGGCGGTGAGCCCCGTGCTCGACCAGATGTTCGGCGCGCTGCTGGCGCTGCGCGGCAAGAACGGCACCCCGGACAGCGAGGCGGAGGCGGCCCTCATCGAGGACACGCTCGCCGCGGCGCTGAAGCTCGACGCGCGGTCGATGCACCTGCTCATCGCGGATATCCTCACGACGGGCGAGCCCGGCGACGCGCCGCTCGGCAGCGCGTTCTCGCTGGACGCGGAGCTCCCCGCCTCGCCGCCGCCGTCGCTCGACAGTCTCGGCCGGCGCGCCGCGCAACTCGCCGCCTACCGGCACCTGGCCAGGGCCGCGGCGGTCGTGCAGCGGCTCGGCGCGAGCGCCGACGAGATCGAGCGGATGTTCGTCTTGGACGAGGGCGAAGACGCCGCGGTGGCCCTCGATCTCGACGCCTTGCCGCGCGCCGTGATCGGCGGCGACGGCTCGCCGCTGTTCGAGGACTGGGAGAAGCTCGTGGATTTCGTCGAGCTCCGTTCCCACCTCGTCGGGCCGAACCCGTCACTGGCGAGCCTGTTCGTGGCCGAGCCCGCGACGCTGGCCGCCGCCACGGGCTGGCCCGCGGCCGACGTCGAGCAGTTGCTCAGCACCCGCGGCTACGAGATGCTCAATCCGAGCAACGCCGCGGAGCAGGTCTCGGTCCTCGGGCTCGTGCGCCGCGCGATCGTGGTGCTGAAGCGGCTCGGCGTCTCGGCCGAGGAGGCGTCCAATTGGCTGACCTCGATGCAGTCGCTGGACGCCGGGCCCACCGCCAGCATCATCCGGGCGGCGAAGGCGAAGTACTCCGACGCCGAGTGGGCGCGGGTGGCGCCGCCGCTGCGCGACGTGCTGCGCGAGCGGCTCCGGGCCGTGATGGTGGCGTACCTCGTGGCGAAGCGGGGATACGAGGACAGCGACGAGCTGTTCGCCGACCTGCTCGTGGACGTCGAGACGAGCCCCGCGGTGATCACCTCGCGCCTGAAGCAGGCCATCGGCTCGGTGCAGACGTTCGTGCAGCGCGCGTTCTTGAACCTGGAGGCGGATCATCTGACGCTCCCGGAGGAGGCGGCGCGCGAGTGGGCGTGGCGGAAGAGCTACCGCGTCTGGGAGGCCAACCGCAAGGTCCTGCTCCAGCCCGAAATGTACCTCGACCCGTCGCTGCGCGACGACAAGTCGCCGTTCTTCAAGGATCTCGAGGCCGAGCTCCGGCAGAACGACATCACCGACGACGCCGCGGAGCGCGCGTTCGAGCGGTACCTCGACAGGCTCGACGAGGTGGCGAACCTCGAGATCGCGAGCGCGTTCCACCAGAAGGAGGACGGCGACGACACGCACCTTCCGATCGACGTGCTCCACGTCGTCGGCCGCACCGCGGCCCAGCCGTACAAGTATTTCTACCGCACGCGGGTGGACGGGCTGTCCTGGACTCCCTGGGAGCCCATCGATCTCGACATCGAGGGGGACAGGGTCCTGCTCGCCGTGGTGGATCGTCGGCCACACCTGTACTGGCCGATCATCGAGGAGCGCGCCGTGCCGGAGCAGCCGATGCCGGAAGACACGCGCTATCCGGGAAAAACGGCGTTGACGAGCCATTACATCCGTCTCGCATGGAGCCAGCGTCGCAACGGCGCGTGGGGTGCGCGCCGTATGAGCGGCGGCTCGGAGGTGAATCTGCAGTCGCGATGGAATCCCGATTTTATCGCGCTGTTCGTGGAGCGCGATGATGAGCAGGATCCGACCCGGATCGCGGTGGTAAATATCGCCACCTACTCCGGCCGTCGCCTCGGGCACTTCGCGCAAAGCACTTGCGGTGCGCTGGAGGGCACGGACTTCAGCGACGACTATCGGGACTTCATTGAGTTTGATCCGGCAATGCCCTACAGGACCGGCTGGCGGGGGCAGCACTTGGTCTCGAACAATGCGACCCGGCTGATCGTTCCGATCTCGCTCGACGGCTTCCAGAAGTGGATCCCGCTGCTCGGCAGCGTCACCCCGTTCCGCGCGCTCATTCCGCGCGAGATCGGCAGTGGGCGCAGCGAAGACAGCGCCTCGGCCGGCGCGCCGTTCTTCTTCTACAAGGACGCGAGCTCGACGTTCTTCTCCGAGCTCGTCCTGACCGAGCACACCGAGTGGTATCCTGCCTCGAAGAGCCAGCCTGGGATCACGCCGTACGGCGACGTCCCCAAAAATGACGTCGTGCTCGTCGTGCGCGGGGGGCTGTCGACGGCCGAGTGGGTGAGGCAGGCGCCCGAGGAGATGCGCATCGCGCACGTCTACGAAGACGCGAAGCGATACCGCTTCATGTCCTTCTACCACCCCTACGCCTGCCTGTTCCGGAAGGAGCTGCAGCGCTCGGGCGTGGACGGGCTGCTCAAGTGGTCGCTCCACCCGACCGATCCGCTCCAGCGCCGCTCCCGCAACGCCTTCGAGGAGACGTACGACCCGGACCCCGAGTACGTGCTCACGCCGTATCCGAAGGAGGACGTCGACTTCTCGTTCCAGGGTGCTTACTCGCTCTACAACTGGGAGCTGTTCTTCCACGCGCCGTTGCTGATCGCCCTGCGGCTGATGCAGAGCGGCCGGCACGCGGAGGCGCAGCGCTGGTTCCACTTCATCTTCGACCCGACCACGGGCGATCCTGCCCCGTCGCCCGAGCGCTTCTGGAACGTGCGGCCGTTCCGCGAGAACAAGGATCTCGGCTCGATCGAGGACGAGCTCCGGGAGCAGTCGGGCTCGCAGCAGGGCCGGATGGCCAGGCTGCTCAGCTCGCTCCTGACGGGCCAGGACGACGAGCCGGAGAAGCTCGATCTCGTCGCGCAGATCGAGGCGTGGCGGAAGGACCCGTTCAATCCGCACCTCATCGCGCGGATGCGGCCGATCGCCTACCAGAAGGCGGTGGTGATGAAGTACATCGAGAACCTGATCGCGTGGGGCGATCAGCTGTTCCGGCGCGAGACCATCGAGTCGCTCAACGAGGCGATGCAGCTGTACATCCTCGCCGGCAACATCCTCGGCCGGCGCCCGGTGCGCATCGAGCGGAAGGACGCGGTGACGCCGCGGAACTACTGGCAGCTCGAGGCGCTCGGGCTCGGCGACCTCTCCGACCCGGTGATCGGGTCGCGGTCCCGCGTCGAGGCGGAGAGCCTCGTTGTCGACTCGCTGATGAAGGCGCTGCACCGCACGTTCTTCGGGCGGGCGCCTGACCTCGGAGAGCTGTACTTCTGCGTGCCCCAGGACGAGGCGCTCTCGGGGCTGTGGGACACGGTCGCCGATCGGCTGTTCAAGATCCGACACTCGATGAGCATCGAGGGCGCGGTCCGGACGCTGCCCCTGTTCGAGCCGCCCATCGATCCGATGCTGCTCGTGCAGGCGAGGGCGCTCGGCGTGGATCTCGCGACGGTGCTGAGCGAGGCGAGCTCCCCGCGGCTCCCCTACCGCTTCCAGGTGGTGCTCGCGAAGGCGACGGAGCTCTGCGGCGCGGTCTCCGGGCTCGGCGGCGCGCTGCTCGCCGCGATGGAGAAGAAGGACGGCGAGGCGATCGCGCGGCTCCGCTCGGGCCACGAGGTCGAGCTGCTCGCGGCGGTGCGCGAGATCAAGGTGCAGCAGGTCAAGGAGGCCCAGGCGACCGTCGCCTCACTGGAGCGGTCGCACGAGACGGCGCGGCTCCGCCGCGACCACTACGCGGGCCTGCCGCGGATCAGCGCGGCGGAGCAGGGCGCGCTGGCCATGAGCGTCTTCGGCATGGAGCTCGGGCTCGCGGCGCAGGCGATCGCCGCCGTCGCCCCCGGCGTCGAGGCGACCCCGCCGACGACGTTCGGCGGCGCGGGCGCGTTCGGGAGCCCGGTGGCCCTCACCACGATCGGCGGGCAGGCGTCGGGCGCCCCGATCGAGGCGGCGTCGCAGGCGCTCTCCATGGTCGCCGGCGCGCTGCGCGAGGGCGCGTCGATCGCGTCCACGATCGCCGGCTACGAGCGGCGCGCCGAGGAGTGGGCGCTGCAGGAGCGGCTCGCGGCGAAGGAGATGCAGGGGCTGGAGAAGCAGATCGTCGCCGCGAAGATTCGCGCCGCAGTGGCCGAGGTGGAGCTCAAAAACCACGATCGGCAGACCGAACAGGCGCGCGAGGTGCTCGCGTTTCTCCGGGACAGGAAGCGCACGACCGAGGAGCTCTACGACTGGATGGTGGCGGAGCTGTCGACCGTCCACTACCAGACATACACGCTGGCCTACGATATGGCGAAGCGGGCGGAGCGGGCGCTCCGGTTCGAGCTCGGCACGGCGGACGGCACGCCCGCGATGGTGCGCTTCGGCGCCTGGGACAGCCTGAAGCAGGGCCTGCTCGCGGGCGAGCGGCTCCAGCACGACCTGCGCCGCCTGGAGGTCGCGTTCCTGGAGCAGACGCCGCGAGAGGCCGAGCTCGTGAAGCACGTCTCGCTCGCCGAGGTCGCGCCCGAGCAGCTCATGCGGCTGCGCGAGACCGGCACCTGCGAGCTCGAGCTGACGCAGGAGGTGTTCGATCTCGATTACCCGGGTCACTACTTCCGGCGCATCAAGTCGGTCGCCGTCACGATCCCGACCGTGACCGGCCCGTACGCGGGCGTGAACTGCACGCTCACGCTGAGCAACACGAGCGTGCGCCCGCCGCAGCCGGTGACCGCGCAGACCTACGAAGACACCGATGATTTCCGGACGGATCTCGTGCCGCTGACGGACGTGATCGCGACCAGCGGAGGGATGAACGACGCGGGCCTGTTCGAGCCGAACCTGCGCGACGAGCGGTATCTCCCCTTCGAGGGCGCGGGCGTGCTCGGCACCTACAAGATCGAGCTCCCCGCGGCGAACAACCGCTTCGACATCGCGGCGGTGAGCGACGTGATCCTGCACATCCGGTACACGGCGCGCTCGGACGGCGCCCTCGCGGCCGCGGCGAAGGAGTATTACGACGCACACCCGCCGGTGCGGCGCCGGCTCTTCAGCCTGCGGTCCGAGCTGCCGGCCGAGTGGGCCCGGTTCCTGATGGCGCCGTCGGATAACAACGTGCCACAGGAGCTCTCCATCCCGCTCACGCCGGAGATGTTCCCCTACGCCCCGGCGACGCGGAAGGTCGCGTTGACGAGCGTCACGTTCTATGCGCGGTGGAACGGCAAAGTGGCCTATACGAGCGGCGTTGCGCTCGAAGTGCTGGTGGCACCGCCAGGGGCCACGGCGACCGAGCGCGCGCTCCCCGGCTATCCGGACAATAACGCGCGCAGCACGGGCAAGAGCGCCACGCTGAGCCTGTCCAACAACGAGCGGGATCTCGGCACCTGGACGCTCAGCGCGAGCAGCGCCGCGGTCGGCGAGATCGCGCAAGCGCTCACGACGACGACGACGCCGGCGAGCCACCGGCTCAACGACACGCTCCAGGACATCTATCTGCTCTGCGAGTACAGCTTCGAGTCGGCGTGACCGCAGAAGAAACCCAGGCGATCTCTCATCAAGGAGTCAGCATTTATGTCGGACAACATCACGCTTCCTGAGGGCGCGGGCACGCTCCTCGCCACCGACGAGATCCTCGGTGTCCACGTCCTGCGCGCCAAGGTGCAGACGGGCGCGGACGGCACCGCCGTCGACGTCTCGCAGGACGACCCGATGCCGGTCGGCCTGGTCGAGCCGCTCCCGGCCGGCGGCAACACGGTCGGCGCGGTCCATGTGAAGCCGGCCACCGCAGGTGGGCTCTCGGTGTACCGCTTCCTCGGCTTGAACTCCTCGGGGCGGAGCGTGAAGAGCTCCGCCGGGCAGGTGTTCGGCTGGCACCTCGCCAACACCGGAGCGAGCGGGGTGCTCGTGAAATTCTATGACACTGCGGAGGCCCCCGTCGTCGGCTCTACCACCACGTTCGCGACGCTCTACGTGCCGGCCGGGCAGGTGGTCTCGGCCGAGCACACGAACGGCATCGCGTTCTCGAGCGGCATCGGCATGGGCGCGACCACGGGCCTCGCGGAGCTCGACGCGACCGCGCCCGCGGCGAGCACGGTGATCGTGAACGTGTTCTACAAGTAGCGCTGCCCGCAGAGGGCGCGTGGCCTTGTCCCGGGGGGGGCGGTGGGGCGACGAGGACAGGGCCGTGGAGAGTTGGAATCGTCCGTGAGCGGCGCGCGCCCCCGCGCCGCTCACGGACTCGGCGGCCGACGCCGTCGTGCCGGAGCGAGTCGCTCCGGGCGCGCGGGCCGCCCATTGCCAAGGGAAGAGGGAGACGGATGAACGCTCGTGAGCCCAAGAACGCAGCCACCGCTGCTCCGAACGCATCGCCGGCCGCGCCGGATGCCGGAGCCCGCGGCAAGAGCCGAGACCCCGCGCCCCTCGGCCGGGAGGGGTCCGGTAAAGACACCGAGGCTCCGAAGGGCCTCCCCGGCGCGCCCAAGGCGCTGGAACTGCCGGCGCCCGCGCTGCCGAAGGGCGGCGGCGCGATCCGCGGGGTGGATGAGAAGTTCTCCGCGAACCCGGTGACGGGCGCGGGGTCGTTCTCGATCCCGCTGCCGGTGAGCCCCGGCCGCGCCGGGTTCGGGCCAGGGCTCGCGGTGACGTACGATTCCGGGTCTGGCAACGGCCCGTTCGGCGTGGGCTGGCAGCTGTCGATCCCGCGCATCACGCGAAAGACCGACAAGGGCCTTCCCCGTTACGACGACGCGCACGCGAGCGATGTGTTCGTCCTGTCCGGCGCGGAGGATCTGGTGGCGGCCCGCTCGATCGACGGCGCGGAGCTCGACCGGTATGAGACGGAGAGCGAGCGGGTGATCCGCTACCGTCCCCGCGTGGAGGGGGCGTTTGCGCGGATCGAGCGCCGCGAGGTCAAGGCGAGCGGGAACGTGTACTGGACGGCGACGACGCCGGACAACATAACGAGCGTGTACGGGAGGAGCGAGCATGCGCGGATCGCCGACCCGGCGAGGCCGGAGCGCATCTTCTCGTGGCTTTTGGAGGAGACGCGGGACGACAAGGGCAATGTCGTCGTCTACGACTACAAGGCGGAGGATTTGACCGGCGTGGCGCGCGACGAGGCCGCGGAGAGCCACCGCCACGCGGGCCGCGCGGCCGTCGCGAACCGCTACCTCAAGCGCGTCCGCTACGGGAACACCGTGCCGGGCGACGCGGAGAGCAGCCTGTTCGAGGTCGTCTTCGATTACGGTGAGCACGAGGGGGTGGCGCCTACGCCTGCGGAGAGCGTTCCGTGGCCGGTCCGCCAGGACCCGTTCTCGGTGTACCGCGCCGGGTTCGAGATCCGTACGTACCGGCTCTGCCGTCGCGTGCTGATGTTCCATCGCATGACCGAGCTCGGCGAGACCCCGTGTCTCGTGCGGTCGCTCGATCTCACGTACGTGCCGGGCCCTCACCTCACGCGCCTCGCCGCCGCGACGCAGGCGGGATATCTCCGCGATCCGCAGACCCAGGCGTACAGCCGCGAGGCGCTGCCGCCCATCGCGCTGACGTACAACGAGCCGGTGATTCACCGCGAGGTGAAGTCGCTCGATCTCGAAAGTCTTCGCGACCTGCCCGGCGGCACGATGGGGTCCGGGCGGCGGTGGGTCGATCTCGATGGCGAGGCGCTCCCCGGCATCCTGATCGAGGAGGGCGAGGCGCTCTATTACAAGCAGAACCTCGGCGCGGGCCTTCTGTCCCCGGCGCGGCCGCTCCCGTCGCGGCCGGCGGTCCTGGGCGGTGGGCAGCTGCTCGACATCGACGGAGACGGGCGCAAGGAGATGGTGGTGTTCGAGCGGCCGGTGTCGGGCTACTTCGACCGCACGGACGCGGGCTGGGCGGCGTTCCGGCCGTTCGCATCGCAGCCGAACGTCGACTGGAGTGACCCGAACGTCCGCCTCATCGATCTCAACGGCGACGGTCATGAGGACATCCTCATCACGGGGCCGGACACGTTCACCTGGTATCCGTCGCTCGCCAAGGGCGGCTTCGACCGGCCGACCACGATCACGCGCCCGAGCGACGAGGAGCGCGGGCCGTCGCTCGTCTTCGCCGACGCGGCGCAGAGCATCTTCCTGGCCGACATGAGCGGCGATGGGCTGGTCGATCTCGTGCGGATCCGGAACGGCAACGTCTGTTACTGGCCCAACCTCGGCCATTGCCGCTTCGGTGCCAAGGTGCAGATGAGCGGCAGCATGCGGTTCGACCACGAGGGCCGCTTCGAGCCGAAGCGCATCCGCCTCGCCGACGTGGACGGCTCGGGCACGACCGACGTCGTTTACCTGCACGCGGACGGCGTGCGCTTGTATGCGAACAACGCGGGAAATACGTTTGCTTCGCCGGTGATCTTGCCACAGCTGCCGGACGTGAGCGAGCTCGCGGCGGTCGACGTGATCGATCTGCTCGGCTCCGGGACCGGGTGCCTGGTCTGGACCTCGTCGCTGCCCGGGGCGCGCCCGCGGATGCGCTACATCGATCTGCTCGGGAGCGTGAAGCCGCACCTGTTGACGTCGGTCGCCAACAACCTCGGCAGAACCACGACGGTGACGTACGCGCCGTCGACGAAGTTCTACCTGGCCGATATGGCCGCGGCCCGCCCGTGGGGGACGCGGCTGCCGTTCGTGGTGCACGTCATCGAGCGCGTCGAGGTGTTCGACGCTGTCTCGCGGCACCGCTTCGTGACGACGTATGCTTACCACCACGGGGACTACGACGGGGTGGAGCGGGAGATGCGCGGCTTCGGCATGGTCGAGCAGCGGGACACCGAGTCGTTCTCGGCGTTCAGCGGGGCCGGCTTCGCGCCGCCCGCGGCCAACGCCGATCCCGAGCTGCACCTGCCGCCGGTGCTGACGAAGACGTGGTTCCATACCGGCGCGTGGACCGAGGGGGCGAAGATCTCGGCGCAGTACGAGAGCGAGTATTACGCCGGCGACGCGGGCGCGGTCCGTCTGGAGGATACGGTGCTTCGCGAGGAGCTCCGCGCGGTCGAGATGCGCGAGGCGTGCCGGGCGCTCAAGGGGCGGCCCCTTCGCCAGGAGGTGTATGCGCTCGACGGGTCGGCGGAGGAGCCGCATCCGTACGTCGTCACCGAGCACAGCTACGCGATGCGGCGGCTCCAGCCCGCGGTGGGCGGTGCACACGCCGTGTTCTTCGCCCATCCGCGCGAGGCGCTGGAGTACCATTACGAGCGCAACGAGAGCGATCCGCGCGTCGCGCACGCGCTCACGCTGAAGGTCGACGAACACGGCGCGGTCAAGCGGACGGCGCAGATCGGGTATCGCCGGCGGGCGGCGTGGGCGGAGTTCCCCGAGCAGGAGCAGGGGAAGGCGACGCTGACGGAGCACGAGGTGGTGCACCTGATCCCGGATGAGGAAGGTGCTTATCGGATCGGGGTCCCGACCGGGAGCCGGACCTACGAGCTGCACGGCCTGCCGCTCGGCTCGGAGGCGGTGCTCGCGTTCCAAACGGTCCTCGACGCGGCGGACGAGGCGATGGACCTCGCTTACGACGGCACGCCGAGCGGGTCTTTCGAGAAGCGCCTGTTGCAGCACACGCGCGCGAGGTACTGGAGCGACGATCTCACGGGGCCGCTGCCGTTCGGCGAGGTCGGCAGCAGGGCGTTGCCGTACGAGAGCTTTGCCAAGATCCTCACCCCCTCGCTGATCACGTCCGTGTTCGGCTCCCGCGTCACGAGCGGCATGCTCGAGGAGGGGGGCTATGTCCAGCTCTCGGGCGATGCGGACACCTGGGTGTCCTCGGGGCGGGCGGTGCCTTCGGCGGCCCACTTCTACTTGCCGACGGCGTTCGTCGACCCGTTCGGCAACACGTCGCAGGTGGTCTATGATGCGCATTGCCTGCTCGTGACGGAGATGACGGATCCGCTGAACAACGTCGTGGAAGCCGTCCCCGACTACCGCGTCCTCGCCCCCGCGCGGCTCACGGACGCGAACGGCAACGAGAGCGAGGTGCGCTTCGACGCGCTGGGTAGGGTCACGCTGTTGGCGGTGATGGGCAAGCCGGGGGCCGGCGAGGGCGACACGCCCAACGACCCGACCGTGACATTCGAGTACGATCTCGAGCAATTCCAGAGCACCGGCAAGCCCAACGTGGTGCACGTCCGCGCCCGTGAGCAGCACGGCGCGGGCAACCCGCGCTGGCTGGACACGTACAGCTACTCGGACGGCTCGGGCAACGAGGTGCTGCGCAAGGTGAAGGCGGAGCCGGGGCTCGCGCCCGAGCGCGACGCGAACGGCGCGCTGGTGCACGACACGCAGGGCGACCTGGTCTTTTCGCACGCGACGTCGCGCTGGGTCGGCACCGGGCGCACGGTGGTGGACAACAAGGGCAATCCGGTCAAGCAGTACGAGCCGTTCTTCAGCGCGAAGGAGGAGTACGAGGACGAAGCGGAGCTCGTGGAGTGGGGGGTCACGCCGATCCTGCGGTACGATCCGCTCGGCCGGCTCATCCGGACCGACCTGCCGAATGGCACGTTCTCCCGGGTGGTGTTCGATGCGTGGAAGCAGACGTCACACGATCCGAACGACACGGTGCTGGAGAGCTCGTGGTACGCGGCGCGGCAGGCGCTGCCCCAGGGCGACTCGGAGCGCCGTGCGGCGGATCTGGCCGCGGCCCACGCGGGTACGGCGGCGGTGAGCCACCTGGACGCGCTCGGGCGGGTGTTCCGCGCGGTGGCAGACAACGGGGCCGAGGGGCAGTACATCACCCAGACGACGCTCGATATCGAGGGGCGGCCGCTCCTGATCACCGACGCGCGCGGCAACGAGGCGATGCAGCATCGCTTCGGGCTGGGCGGGCAACTGCTCTATCAGAAGAGCAACGACGGCGGCGAGCGGTGGATGCTGGCGGGCGCGACGGGGCAGCGGCTGCGCGCCTGGAACGGGCGAGGATTCGTCTACCGCTCGTCGTACGATGGGCTGCGCCGGCCGACGCACGAGCACGTGCAGCTGGGCTCGGGTAGCGAGCGGCTCGTGCGACGCTATGTCCACGGCGAAGCCCACCCGCAGGCGACGACGCTGAACCTGCGCGGCAGGGCGTACCAGGTGTATGATGGCGCGGGCGTGGTGACGAGCCAGGCGTACGACTTCAAGGGCAACCTGTTGCAGGCGTCGCGCCGGCTGCGCAGCGATGTGCATGCGGACGCCGACTGGTCGGTGCTGGCGGGGCTGACGGATGTGTCCGCCATCGCGACGGCGGCCGAGCCGCTGCTGGAGGTGGAGAGCTTCGGTACGCAGACGGCGTACGATGCGCTGAACCGGCCGACGAGCGTGACGGCGCCGGACGCGAGCGAGGTCAAGCCGACGTACAACGAGGCGGGGCTGCTGGAGCGGGTCGAGGCGCGGGTTCGAGGCGCGGTGGCGTGGACGACGTTCGTCGACGACATCGACTACGACGCGAAGGGGCAGCGCGAGCGGATCGATTATGGCAATGGCACCTCCACGGCGTACACGTACGATCCGCTGACGTTCCGGCTCTCGCGGCTGAAGACGACGCGGAGCTCGGACAGCGCGGTGCTGCAGAACCTCACGTACGTGTACGACCCGGTCGGCAACATCGTGGCGATCGGGGACAGCGCGCAGCAGACGGTGTTCTTCAACGACGATGTGGTGTCGCCGAGCGCGCAGTACGTGTATGACGCGGTCTACCGGCTGATCCAGGCGACGGGGCGGGAGCACGCGGGCGGGCTGTCGGATGCGCCGCGCGACCAGAACGACCTGCCGATTCAGTCGCTGCCGCACCCGAACAACGCGCAGGCGCTGAGGAACTATACGGAGCAGTACGTCTACGACGCGGTAGGCAACCTGCTGAGGATGGTGCACCAGGCGGGCACGGGAAGCTGGACGCGGTGGTATGCATACGACGAGACGGTGAACAACCGGCTGACGAGAACGACCGGGGACCCGGAGCACGGGCCGTTCAGCACCTATGCGCATGACGCGCACGGCAACATGACGTCGATGCCGCACATCACGGCGCTGACCTGGGACGAGAACGACCAGGTGCGGAGCACGGATCTCGGCGGCGGCGGCGATGTCTATTACGACTACGACGCTGCGGGGCAGCGCGTGCGCAAAGTCTGGGAGCACAACGGGCTCGTGGACGAGCGCATCTACCTCGGCGGCTACGAGGTGTACCGCAGGCGCAGCGCGTCTGGGTTGGTGCTGGAGCGGCAGACGCTGCACGTGATGGATGGCGCGCGGCGGGTGGCGATGGTGGAGACCAAGACGGTGGACACCTCGGGGCCGTTCACGGTGACGCCGCGGGTGCGCTATCAGCTGGACAACCACCTCGGGTCGGCGTCGCTGGAGGTCGACGGGGCGGGGCTGGTGATCGGTTACGAGGAGTACCATCCCTACGGGACCACGGCGTACTGGTCGGCGCGCAGCGGGGTGGAGGTCAGCGCGAAGAGGTATCGCTACACGGGCAAGGAGAAGGACGAGGAGACGGGGCTCTACTATCACGGGGCGCGGTACTACGCGCCCTGGCTCGGGAGGTGGACGAGCGCGGATCCGGCGGGACTGGTGGATGGGCCTGGGCTTTATGCCTACACCAAAGATAATCCCGTACGTTTTGTAGATCGAAACGGAAATGAGAGCGACGAGCACGACCCACTTGCGCTAGAGGCGCTTCAGCGCGTCAATGCCGTCAATTCCGTTCGGCTGGGCTTCTTGCCCGCAAGTCAGCAAGAGGTGAATGCGCAGCGCGCCGATGCGGAAGTTGCAGCGAGGGCTAGATCTGCTCCAGAAAAGCGCCATCGACCGAGTTCGGCGAGTGCGAAGGGCGAGCTCTCCGACAAGACGCCGGTGCTCCCATTTTTCATCAATGTGCCTAGCTCATTCATACGATCTAATCAGACTCCGCCAGATGGTGCGCCAGTGGGTCTCGATGCGCTCCGAATGCTCAACACTGGAGCTTCAATAGGCGTGGCGAATTTTTCGCGAGACATCGCGCCAGGGACGTCAATTGTAAACCTTACGGGCCTGACTGTGGATGCCATTTCCGGGGGAGTGACGGTCGTCAGCGCGGTCGCATCGTTGCATCGCGCGACAAACCTGGGAGCAGTCGCCTCACACGTGGGCGCTGTCCGGGGAACCGCCCAGTCCCCAGCCATGGCACCCTACGCCAAGAATGCCACAGGCCCGAGAACCGTCGAGGAGGCAATCGAGCTCGCGAGATCGCATGGAGTCGATATTCCTGATGATATCGCCATCAAGGTCACGTCCACAGCTGTTCCTGAAGGGGCAGATGCATCCTACCTGGTTCTGAAGGAGGTGCGGCCTGGGCAGTCCTTTACATGGGAATCACTGCAGAACCGATTCGGACAAGTGGCAGTCAGAATCAGGCCTGAGGTACTGGAAAGTGATGAGCACGCTGTGGCTGTTCTCGCGCACGAGATGCATGAACTAAACTCGCTACGGAGTCTGTTTGAAGAAGCTGCCGATGGAAGGATCAGCGCTCAGAGGCTGGGACAGCTAATCAATCCCGGCATCAAAGGAAATCTCCATGATCAGGCATGGGACGTTGCCGACAAGACAGTTCAAGCCATGAGGCAGAAGCGATGAGTAAGCTTGGTCGAGAACTCGATTTCGATGCGTTGCTGAGGGCCTACGATGACGGCCTGCTTGGCCGACTTGAATTCTACTATTGTCTCTTGATACGAGCCGAAGGAGCGGATCCAGAGGAGTATCTTGCGCGGATTCCTGCCGAGCACAGAAAAGGTTTTGCAGAGGCGATCGAGCAGTTTCCCGTTGGTGATAGCAGGGTCGAGCTTAAGCAGGGCTTCGACCCACCACCCGACGCCACCGTCCGGGGGCTACGAGCAGCGCTTCTTAAGAAGCGAGCTGAGGGGTGGGAGAGCAAGGATGAGTGAAAGCTCGACGGCGACCTGGCTGCTCCTCTCGGTTGCTGACGAACGAGCTGATTGATGACATTGCGCTCAAGCTCGCTGATGGTCCCGACCGCGATATTCGGATACGATCTCCTCCGGTTCAGGGACTCCGGGTTCGGCTGAAGCGCGCCGCCGCGGTTTCACACGGTCAAGTACGCGGGGGGGCTCGCGTCTGCTAGCCGCCCACGTTGGCGCGCAAGCTGATCGGACCGCGCCCTGCGAAGCCGCAACAGCCCGCGAAGGCGGACGACGAGCCCGCTCCCAGACGCAAGCGGGGCGGCGACCGGGCGGTCGACGACCCGCGCCGAGCTTCTGCGCCGCACGTTGGCGCTCGATGTCCTCAGAGTGCCCGGCCTGCAAGGGCAGGATGAAGCTCGTCGCCAGGATCACCGAGCCGAGCAACATCGCCCGCTTCCTCACCGCGCTCGGTGAGCCGACCGACGTTCCAGGCCGCTCACCCAGCGCCGACGCGGCGGCCGCCCTGCTGGGGGTTCGGGGCGCAGGGCACCGTAGGCGACCCGGAGCCCCGAGCGTTGAAGAGCACCGTCCTGCGCCGCAAGGCGCTCGGGGACGCCGCGTAGCCGCAAGAACATCCCGGGCCAGACCAACTCCCGGAGGGCGATGTGTGCCCGCGGCACGCCGATGCGCCCCTTGGCACGCTCTTCACGCTCTTGCACGCTCTGCGCCACGCGGGGCCCGCTCTTTCGACCCATGAACGACGCGTCGCGACGCTCGCGGTCCCGCCACTTCGATTCGCCGCGCCACACTTCTTCGCGCAGCGATCCGGCTTCTTTTACCTACGCGCCGGGCGCTTCGGGGCGAAGGTGGAGATGGCCCGGGCGCCCTGGTTCGACGAGCCGGACCAGTTCGATCCGCGGCGCATCCGGCTCGCCGACCTCGACGGGTCGGGCACCACGGACATCCTCTACATCCACCGCGAGGGGGCGCGCATCTACGAGAACCAGGCCGGCAACGGGCTCGGCGCGCCGGTTGTCCTGCCGCGGCTGCCCGATCAGAGCTCGCTGTCCAGCGTCGCCGCGCTCGATCTGCTCGGCACCGGGACAGGCTGCCTGGTGTGGTCGAGCCCGCTGCCCGGGGCGAGCACGGCGCCGCTGCGGTACATCGACCTGCTCGGCGGCAAGAAGCCCTATCTCTTGACCTCGGTAAAGAACAACCTCGGGCTCGAGACGCGGCTCGCGTATGCGCCTTCGACGAAGTTCTACCTCGCCGACCGGGCGGCCGGCCGCCCCTGGGTGACGAAGCTCCCGTTCGTCGTGCACGTCCTCGAGCGCGTCGAGGTATTCGACGCGGTCTCGCGGCACCGCTTCGTCACCACGTACGCGTACCATCACGGCGACTACGACGGCGTGGAGCGAGAGATGCGTGGCTTCGGCATGGTCGAGCAGCTCGACACCGAGTCCTTTTCGGCCTTCAGCGGTGCGGGCTTCACGCCGCCGCCGGCCAACGCCGATCCCGAGCTGCACCTGCCGCCCGTGCGCGCGAAGACGTGGTTCCATACCGGCGCCTGGTTCGAAAGGGGCACGATCTCCCGGCAGTACGAGAGCGAGTATTATGCCGGCGATGTGGACGCGATCCGCCTGGACGATACTCTTCTTCCGAAGGGGCTGCGCGCAGGCGAGATGCGCGAGGCGTGCCGCGCGCTCAAGGGGCGCGCCCTTCGCCAGGAGGTCTATGCGCTCGACGGCTCGGCGGAGGAACCGCGTCCGTACCTCGTCACCGAGCACAGCTACGCGATGGAGCGTCTCCAGCCCGCGGTGGGCGACGCGCATGGCGTGTTCTTCGCCCATCCGCGCGAGGCGCTCGAGCACCATTACGAGCGCAGCGAGAGCGATCCGCGCGTGGCGCACGCGCTCACGCTGGAGGTCGAGCACGGCGTGGTCAAGCGCTCTGCGCAGATCGGATACCGGCGCCGGGCGGCGTGGACGGCGTTCCCCGAGCAGGCGGAGGGGAAGGCGACGCTGACGGAGCACGAGGTGGTGCACCTGATCCCGGACCAGGAGGGTGCTTATCGGATCGGGGTCCCGACCGAGACCCGGACCTACGAGCTGCACGGCCTGCCGCTCGGCCAGGAGGGGGTGCTCGCGTTCCAGGTGGTCCTCGACGCCGCGGACGCCGCGGCGCACCTCGATTACGACGGCACGCCGGACGGCTCCTCGCAGAAGCGCCTCTTGCAGCACGCGCGCACGACGTACTGGCGCGACGACCTCACGGGGCCGCTGCCGTTCGGCGAGATCGGGGGCAGGGCGCTCGTTCACGAGAGCTTCGCCAAGGTCCTCACGCCTTCGCTGATCACGTCCGTGTTCGGGACCCGCGTCACGAGCGCCATGCTCGCGGAGGGGGGCTATCTCCAGCTCCCGGACGATCCGGACTATTGGGTGTCCTCGGGGCGGGCGGTGCCCTCGGCGGCTCACTTCTACTTGCCGACGGCGTTCGTCGACCCGTTCGGCAACACGTCGCAGGTGGTCTATGACGCGCATTGCCTGCTCGTGACGCAGGTGACGGATCTGCTGAGCAATGTCGTGGAAGCGGTCCCCGACTACCGCGTCCTCGCCCCGTGGCAGCTCACGGACCCGAACAGCAACGTGAGCGCCGTGCGCTTCGACGCGCTCGGCGGACCGGTGCAGGCGCTTGATCGAGGCGACGCCCGACGGATGGTGTCGCGCCGAGCCTCAGATCAAAGTCGCCCCCGGGATCGCAGGTCCGGGGGCCTGCGCCGCGCGGCCCTCGAGCCGGCGGCCCCCGCAGCCCCCCGGATCTCCGGCCGCCCCGCTCCCCGCCGCCTCAGAGCGTCGTCCCGCGCGCCGCCCGCGCGAGCGCCTGGTCGAGGGCGCCCGGGCTGTACCCGACGAGGATCTGCCCCCGCACGTCGATGATCGGGATGCTGCCCCCGCGCTGGTGGCTCTTCGCGAGCTTGTCCTGCATCTCGGCGGCCGCGGCAGGGTCCTCCTCGATGTCCTTGACGACCGCGGCGACGCCCTTCGCGCGCAGGTAGTCCGCGGCTTGGTGGCACGGCTTGCACCACGACGCGCCGTAGATGATCACCGTGACCCCGCCGAGCTGGCTCGGCGCCGCCGGCGCGCCCGCGGAGCCGCCGGGGCCCGGCGCCGCCGCGGGCGGGGGCGCCGTCTTCGCGATGTGCTCGGCGCGCCGCTTCTCCAGCAGCGACTCCCATTCCCGCCGCGGCATCGTGCGGACCGCATACGTGCCGTCCGGGCGCTTCTGCGTCAGATCCGCGACGTAGAACACGTCGCGCGTGCCCTCCGTCCGGTCCGAGAGCATGGCGCGCACCATCGACCGGCCCTCGGCGGGCACGTCGGCCGGGTGGAGCTCGACGTGCGTATCGCCCTTCTCGTCGACCCACGTGAGCATCAGGTTCGCCGTCTCGTCGCGCAGCTCGAGCGGCGGCAGCTCGGCGGAGGTCTGCGCCGGGGCGGTGCCGTCGTCGCGCTGTTCCTTGCACGCCGGCGCGAGCGCCGCCGCGGCGATCGCCAGCAGAACCGCCGCGAGCCGGGCGCCGGCCGTCCACGCGACGCACGCGCCGCGCACGCCGCTCGTGCCCCGCGCCCCGCGCCCGCCGCCCGCCGCCCGCCTCACACCTCGCCTCCCGCCGTCGTCGCCGAGGCCCCGAGCTCCTCGCTGAGCGCCATCCACTCCGCCATCGCCGCGTCGACGCGCTTCGCGAGCGCCTGCTCCTCGCGCGCCGCCGCCGCGAGCTTCGCCCAGTCGCCGCCCGGGTCCTTCTTCAGCGTCTCGCGCATCTCGGCGAGCTTCGCCTCGCCGGCCGCGATCTCCGCCTCGAGCTCCTTCACCCGCTTGCGCTTGCGCTCCGTGGCCCGCGCCGCCGCCTTGTCGCTCTCGAACGCCCGCCGGCGCGCCGCCGCGTCCCCCGTGTCCCCGGCGCTCCCCGCGTCCGGCGGCGGCATCGTGGCGCCGCTCCGCCGCACCGCGCGGGCCGGCTTCGCGCCCTTGTCGGCCGCGGCGCCCCTCGCCGGCTCCTCGCGCGGCGCGGGCGCGGGCCCGCTCGCGCCCCGCTGCGCCCCGCGCCCGCCTCCGGCCGCCGCGCGCGCCGCCGCGCGCTCCTCCGCCTCGCGCGCCGCCGCCTCGGCCGCGAGCTTCTCGACGTTGTCGCGGTAGTCGCGGAAGCCGCCGGGATAGATGTCCACGCGCCCCTCGCGCACGGCGACGGTGCGCGTCGTCACCTGCTCCAGGAACCGCCGGTCGTGCGAGACGAGCAGCACCGTGCCCTCGAAGCCCGTGAGCGCCTCCTCGAGGATCTCGGCGGCGGGGATGTCGAGGTGGTTCGTCGGCTCGTCGAGGAAGAGCAGGTTGCGCGGCTCGAGCAGCAGCTTCGCCAGCGCGAGCCGGCTCCGCTCGCCGCCCGAGAAGCCCTGCACCTTCCGGAGCGCGTCGTCCCCGTAGAAGCGGAAGCGCGAGAGGTACTGGCGCGTCGCGTCGACGTTCATGTCGGCGCGGACGCTGCGGATCTCCTCGACCGCGGTCTTCGACGGATCGAGCGAGCCGAGGTGCTGGTCGAAGTAGCCCTGGCAGAGGTTCGTCCCGCGCCGCACGTCGCCCGCGTCCTCGGGCCCGCCCGCGCCGGCGAGCAGCTTGAGCAGCGTCGACTTGCCGGTCCCGTTGGGGCCGACGACGCCGACGCGGTCGCCGCGCCGGAGGAGGAGGTCCACGCCGGAGAAGAGCGTGCGGCCGCCGCGGGAGGCGCCGAGCCCGCGCGCGTCGAGCACGATGTCCCCGCTGCGCGGGGCGGGCGCGAACCGGAACCGGACCTTCTCGGCGACCGCCCAGACGTCCTCGGGCCGGTCGACGGTCTCGAGCTTGTCGAGCATCTTGCGCCGGCTCTGCGCCTGCTTCGTCTTCTGGCCGGCGATGTTGCGCCGGATGAAGTCCTCGGTCTTGGCGACGAACGCCTCCTGCCGCTCGGCGAGCTCCCGCTCCCGGGCGAGGTCCTCCTCGCGGGCGACCGCGTAGTCGCTGTACTTGAGCGGATAGACCCGGAAGCTGCGCTGCCCGAGCTCCATCGTGTTCGGGCAGACGGCGTCGAGGAAGGCGCGGTCGTGCGAGACGCAGAGGAGCGCGCCGCCGAGGCCCGCGAGGTGCTTCTCCAGCCAGGTGATGGTCTCGATGTCGAGGTGGTTCGTGGGTTCGTCGAGCAGGAGGAGGTCGGGCTCGATGGCGAGCACGACGCCGAGCTGCAGGCGCCCGCGCTCGCCGCCGGACAGGCTCTCGACCGGCCGATCCATGTCGGCGGGCGAGAACCCGAGGTGGGCCGCGATGATCTCGACGCGGCGCTCGAGGTCGTCGCCGCCGACGATGTGGTAGCGATCGGTGAGGTCGCTGAGCCGGGCGAGGTCGGCCTCGCTGCCGCTGGCGGCGTCGTGCTGCGCCGCGGTGAGGGCGTGGCGCAGCTCGAGGACCTCGGAGAACCCGGAGAGGAAGGCCTCGAGCACCGTGCCCGCGGCGTGGAGCTCGTGCGACTGCCGGAAGTAGGCGACCCGGATCCCCTTGCGGATCACGACCGAGCCCGTATCGGGGGTGAGCTCGCGGGCGACGAGGCGGAGCAGCGTCGACTTGCCCGCGCCGTTGGGGGCGACGAGCGCGGCGCGCTGGCCTGGCTCCAGGGAAAAGGTGATGCCCTGGAAGAGCTTGTCGGCGCCGTAACCGAAGCTGAGGTCGGCGACCTGGAGGACCGTCATTGCGGCCGAGTTCTAGCATGGGTCGGGCGCGCGCAAGGGCGCCCGGGCGCGGGGCCCGACAGCGCGCCGACAGCGCTGGATGACAGTCGGTCCTGGCGGCGCAGGCGGTGCGGCCGGTGCGGCCGGTGCGGCCGGTGCGGCCGGTGCGGCCGGTGCAGGGGAGGGGGCGCCTCGCCCGCTCGGCGAGCGGGGCGCCCTCGGGCTCAGGTCTCGACCATCGCCGCCTTGACGGCCGGTCGCTCCATGACGCGGCCGAGCCAGCCCTGCAGGTGCTTCTGCTCGGAGAAGTCGATCTTCGCCGCCGGGAGGCCCCAGCCGAGCACGGACGCGAGGTCGAGATCCGCCAGGGTACAGCGCTCGCCGGTGATGTACGGGCGGCCGGCGAGGTGGCCATCGAGGATGCGGAGCAGGCCGCGCGTCTCGGTCAGGGCCTGCTCGGCTTGCTTCTCGTCGCGCAGCTCCTCCTGGAAATACTCGCTCGTGTTCGCCATGTAGCGGAACAGGGCGGCGGCGAGGCTGACCTGGCCCCAGACGAGCCAGGTCAGGGCCGTGAGCTGCTCGGGCGAGCCGGGGGCCGGCCACAGGCCCTTCTGGACGCCGTAGCGCTCGCCGAGGGCGATCTGGATCGCCACCGACTCGAACATCGGGGTGCCGTCGATCACGAGGGCCGGCACCTTGCCATTGGGATTGAGGGCGAGGAACTCCGGCTTCTTCTGGTCTCCGGCGCGCAGGTCGACCCGGACGACCTCGTGGGGGAGGTCGAGCTCGGAGAGCGACAGGCGGATGCGCCCGGCGCTGGACATCGGAGAGTAATAGAACGTGATGGACATGGGGGTAGCCTCCAGCGCCCCTTGTAGTTGATCCGACTCGCCGACGTCACGCCCGACGTGCAGCGGAACCCCGGGCTGGTTCGGTTCTCGCTGGCGCGACGGATGCGCGGCATTTGCCGTGCGGAGCAAGAATCCGACGTGGGGGTGGTGAGCTGGCGAAGGGGGCGGTCCTTCGCTGGTCGCGCCTCCGAGCCGGAGATGCGCCGAGAGCGAGGACATCGGCAGCGGCCGCGTGCCTGTGGGGTGACGCCTCGCCGGCGGCTCCGGCGTCGAGCGGGGCCGCACTCGATCCAGGGCTCTGTCCCGGCGTCCTGCTCCTCGCCCGCGAGCTTCGATGATCGATGGGGGCGGGGGATGGTGATTACATCAGCTCATCTTGTCGGAGTCGCTCGCCAGCCGCGCCAACGCGCGGATATGATTGACAGTGGAGTGCTCGTGCTGCTCCAGTAGATTGGAATCGATACGTCACTGCCTCGACCTTAATTCGCTCTGCAAGCCACGGCGCCAGAAGCTCCCCGAAAAAAACGACGGTCTCCGCCCTCCTGACCGGGAGCGAGGCGCGTGGCGCATTTTTCCAGCAAGCCCGTGATCACCTATGGGTTCGTCACGGCGCGGCGCGACCCGGGCGACCCGGGCGACCCGATAACGATGATTCGAGTTGATCCACGAATTCTGCATGAATCATCGTTGAACTCCGCTCATGGCATTCGCGAACGTTTGATTGATTACTGATCGACAATACATTTAACTAAGCTTGCGTAGGCCCTTGTATCCATGTAATGATTGCCATGGGGGAGGGGCTGTGCTCTCGGTGTCTCGGCCCTGAGATCTGGCCGGCGCCGGAGCTCCATCGGAGGCGAGGTCTTTCACCCCTCCTGAAGGAGACGGCTATGTCACGCGACCCACTGACGCAGCACTCCACCATTGCCGAGGTACAGAAATGGCTCACGGAGAGGATCGCGGAGCGCTCGGGCGCGCCGCCACGGTCGATCGATCCCGGTGCGAGGTTCCGCGATTGCGGGCTCGACTCCATGGCTGCGATGGGCCTGATCGCCGCGCTGGGGGAGGCCATCGGGCGGCCGCTCCACCCCACGCTGATATGGGAGTGCCCCACGATCGAGCGGCTGGCGCGTCACGTGGCCGAGGGACCGAGCCTCTCGCCTGCTCCTCGCGGCGCGCGCCCGGATGAGGGGGCACTCGGGGCGCGGGGCGCCGAGCCCATCGCCCTCGTCGGTGTCGCCTGCCGGTTCCCGCAAGCGCCGGACCGTGACGCCTTCTGGCGGCTCCTGCGGGGCGGCGTGGACGCGACCTCCGACGTCCCTCCGGGGCGGTGGGAGGTCGACGCGCTCTACAGCGCCGATCCCGGCGCTCCCGGGAAGATGAGCGCGCGCCGTGGCGGGTTCCTGGACCAGGTCGACCATTTCGATCCGCAATTCTTCGATATCTCGCCACGCGAGGCCGTCCAGATGGACCCCCAGCAAAGGCTGATGCTGGAGCTCTCGTGGGAGTCGCTGGAGGACGCCGGCGTGCCGCCGCGGTCGCTCGAGGGCAGCCAGACCGGCGTGTTCTTCGGCGCCATGTGGGGCGATTACGCGAGGGTGAATGGCGGCCACATCGACGCGATCGTCCAGCATACAGCCGCCGGGCAGGACCTGAGCATCCTCGCCGCCCGGGTCTCCTATGCGCTCGGCCTCCAGGGGCCCAGCCTGCACGTGAACACCGCCTGCTCCTCGGCGCTCGTCGCGGTCCACCTCGCGTGCCAGAGCCTGCGGCTTGGAGAGTGCGACCTCGCGCTCGCCGGAGGCGTGAACCTGATCGTCGCCCCGGAGAGCATGGTCGCCATGTCCAAGTTCGGGGCGCTCGCGCCCGATGGCCGCTCGAAGGCCTTCGACGCGCGCGCAAACGGGTATGCCCGCGGCGAGGGCGGCGGCGTGGTCGTGCTCAAGCCGCTCTCCCTCGCGCTCGCGGCCGGCGACCCCATTTACTGCGTGATCCGCGGCAGCGCCGTCAACAACGACGGGCTCAGCAACGGGCTCTCCGCGCCGAACCCGAAGGCGCAGGAAGCCCTCCTTCGCGAGGCCTACGCGCGCGCGCGGGTGAGGCCGGAGCAGGTCGATTACGTCGAGGCCCACGGCACCGGCACCATCCTCGGAGACCCCATCGAGGCGAGGGCGCTGAGCGCCGTCCTGTGCGCAGACCGCCCGCCGGAGCGGCCGCTCCGGATCGGGTCCGTCAAGACCAACATCGGCCACCTCGAGGGCGCCGCGGGCATCGCCGGGCTCATCCGCGTCGCGCTCTCGATGCGGCACCTGGAGCTGCAGCCGAGCCTCCACTTCGAGCAGCCGAATCCGCACATCCCGTTCGACGATCTGCGGCTCTCGGTGCAGCGAGCGACGGAGCGGTGGCCCGAGAAGGAGCACGGGCCGGCCCTGGCCGGCGTGAGCTCCTTCGGCTTCGGCGGGACCAACTGCCACGTCGTGATCGAGGCGGCGCGGCGCCGGGATGCGCACCTCCTGCCGCTGTCCGCGCCGAGCGCCGGGGAGCTCGCGGCCCTGGTCCGGCGCGTCCATGCGCTCGCTACCTCGAGCGGCGAGCGGCCCCATGTGCAGGCGCTCTGCGGCGCGGCCGCGGCGCGGCTCAGCGGGGAGGAGCACAGGCTCGCGCTCACCGTCTCCTCTCATGAAGAGCTCGCCGCGCGCCTCGACGCCGTCCTGGCCGTGCACGCGCAGCCGGGCGGCTCGATCGGCGAGGCGACTGGCCAGCCGCCGAAGATCGCCTTCGTGTTCGGAGGGCACGGCTCGCAGTGGCTCTCCATGGGGCGCGATCTCCTGCAAGATGAGCCCGTCTTCCGGTCGACCCTGCAGCGATGCGACGCGGCGATGCAGCCGCACGCGCGCTGGTCGCTGCTCGCCGCGCTGGCGACGGGCGACGAGCGCCTGCTCGAGGAGGCCGACGTCGTCCAGCCTGCCATCTTCGCGATCCAGGTCGCGCTCGCGGCGTTATGGCGATCCTGGGGCATCGAGCCGGATGCGGTGGTGGGGCAGAGCATCGGCGAGGTCGCGGCGGCCTGCGTCGCCGGCGCGTTGACCCTCGAGGACGCCGCCGCGGTCATCTGCGCCATGGGCAGGCTCGTCCGGCAGAAGAGCGGCTCGGGCGGGGTGGCCGTCGTGGAGCTCTCCGTCCCCGACACGGCGCACGCGCTCCAGGGCCACGAGGGCCGCCTCTGGATCGCGGGGAGCAACAGCCCGGGATCGACCCTGGTCTCGGGGGAGACGGCGGCGCTCGCGGCGCTGCTCCAGGCGCTCGCCGATCAGGGGGTGACGGGCAGGCAGGTCCGGATGGATTACGCCTCGCACAGCCCGCACATGGACGCGCTGTGCCCCGAGCTCCAGCGCGCCCTCGGGGGGATCGCGCCGCGCGGCGGCGGGACGCCGATCTACTCGACCGTGACGGGGGCGCGCCTCGACGGCGCGGCGCAGGACGCCGCGTACTGGGCGCGCAACCTGCGGGAGCCGGTGCACCTCACCGGCGCGCTCGATCGGCTGATCGACGACGGATACAGCGTCTTTCTCGAGCTCGATCCGCACCCCATCCTCACCCATGCCGTCGCGTCCAGCCTGGCCTGGAGCGGACGGAGCGGCGTCGCGCTGCCGTCGCTGCGGCGGGACGAGGCGGCCCGGGCGTGCCTGCTCGACTCGCTGGGTGCCCTGTACATGCGCGGCGCGCCTGTCGCGTGGCGCCGGCTGGCTCCACCCGGCGCGCCGGACGCCCTGCCGGCGCCGATCGAGGGGCCGCGCGCTCCCGGGCCGGACGCGGCCCCCCGACGGGCGGAGGCGGGCGAGCCTGCCCCGCCCGAGCTGCTCGTGCTCTCGGCGCGCTCCAGGCCGGCGCTCCTCGCGCTCGCGGGATCGGTGGCGTCCCGGCTGCGCTCGCCGGAGAGCGCTCTGCTGCGCGATGTCTGCTACACGGCGAGCGTCCGGCGCAGCCACCTCGAGCACCGGCTGGCCGTCGTGGGCTGCTCGCAGGAGGAGATGGCCGGCGCCCTCGACGACCTCGCGCGGGGCGGCGTCGCGCGTGCCGGCGCGGCGCAGGGCGAGGCGCCGCCGGGGCAGCGCCCCACGGTGGCGCTCGTGTTCTCGGGCCAGGGGTCGCAATGGCCGGGGATGGGGCGGGCGCTCCTCCGGCAGGAGCCGGTCTTCCGCGACGTGGTGGAGGCGTGCGACAGGCTGCTCGCGACGCTCGCCGGCTGGTCGCTGGTGGAAGCGCTCGAGGCGCCGGAGGCCTCGTCGCGCCTGCACGAGACGCAGGTGGCCCAGGCCGCGCTGTTCGCGGTGCAGGTCGGGCTCGCGGCGCTCCTCGGCTCCTGGGGGATCGCCGCGGACGCCGTGATCGGGCACAGCGTCGGGGAGATCGCGGCAGCGCACGTCGCCGGGGCGCTCAGCCTCGAGGAGGCGGTGCGCATCGTCCACCACCGGGGACGGCTCATGCAGCGGGCGACCGGGCTCGGGAAGATGGTCTCCGTCCAGGCGTCTCCGGAGCAGGCGGCGCGCGCGCTCGAAGGATACGAGGGGCGGCTCTCGATCGCCGCCGTCAACGACCCCGGCTCGGTCGTGCTGTCCGGCGACGCGGCGGCGCTCGGCGAGGTGGTGGCGGAGCTCCGGCGCGCCCGGGTGCACTGCCGCGAGCTGCCGGTGAACTACGCGTTCCACAGCCCCCAGATGGAGCCGTTCCGGGGGGAGCTCGCGAGCGCGCTCGGGGAGATCGCGCTGCGCCGCGCGGACAGGCTCATGGTGAGCACCGTGACGGGCGACGGCATCGGCGGCGAGGAGCTCGACGCGTCGTACTGGGCGAGGAACCTCCGGGAGCCGGTGCTGCTCGCGCGCGCGATCGAGAGCGCCGTGACCGCCGGACACCGGATCTTCCTGGAGGTGGGGCCGCACCCTGTGCTCTCGGCCAACGTGCAGCGGTGCCTCTCGGCGCGAGGGGTCGACGGGCTGGTCGCCCCGACCTTGCGCCGGGGCCGCGACGAGCGGCGCTGCCTGCTCGAATCGCTGGGCGCCCTCCACACGCGCGGGGGTCCGGTCGAATGGGCCCGGATGTATCCGACGGGCGGGCGCTGCGTGCCGCTGCCGGCTTATCCATGGCAGCGGAAGCGATACTGGCTGGAGGCGCCCGGGGACACGCGGCGGCGCGAGGCGCCGGGCGCGCCCCCTCCGGCGCTCCCGTCGCTCCTCCGGTCGGCCGACGCGGCGGCCTTCGCGGCGCAGCTCGGGCTCTCGGCGGCGCTCTCGGCCGAGGAGCTCGGCCTCGTCGGCCGGGTGCTCGAGGCGCTGCGGGCAAGGGTGGATCAGGAGCGCGCGGAGGCGGAGATCCAGCCGTGGCTCCATGAGCTCTCGTGGAAGCCGCAGCCCCTGCCGCCGCGCCCGCGCTCCTCCACGCCCGGGCACTGGGTCGCGCTCGTCGACGAGGGAGTCACAGGAGACAGGCTGGCGGACGCGCTCGAGGCGGCGGGCGCGACATGCTCCCGGCTCCGCCTGGGGAGCGCCGCGCGGCGCGTGGCAGAGCCGACGTGGACCTGCGACCCGACGCCGGAGAGCCTCGCGGCGTGGTGGGCGGAGCGCGCGGCCGAGCGCGGGCCGGTGCGCGGCGTGGTCCACCTGTGGGGCCTCGGCGCCGCGCCTCAGGGCGAGGACACGCTGGACGCCGCGCTGGAGCGAGGCGTCGAGAGCGCGCCGGCCTTGCTGCGCGCCGCCCTGCAGGCAGAGCGCGGCGAGCGGCCGCGGATCTGGTTCGTGACCCGCGGGGCGGTGTCGGTGGGCGCGGGCGACCCGGTCACGGCGCCCGCGCAGGCGGCGCTCTGGGGGCTTGGCCGGACGCTGGCGCTCGAGCATCCGGAGGTCTGGGGAGGGCTCGTCGACCTGCCGTCCTCGCCCGGGGAACACGACGTCCCCGCGCTCCTGGCGCAGGTGCTGAGCCCCGACGCGGAGGACCACGTCGCGCTCAGGCCGTCGGGGCGATTCGTCGAGCGGCTCGTGCGCTGCAGCGGCGGGCCGCCGGCCGGCGCGCCGGCCTGGTCCACGTCGGGCACGGCGCTCATCACCGGGGGGCTCGGCGCGCTGGGCAGGCATGTCGCGCGGTGGGCGACGCAGCGGGGCGCGCGGCACCTCGTGCTCACGAGCCGCAAGGGAGCGTCGGGCGACGACGGCGCCTTCATCGCGTCGCTCGAGGCGCTCGGGGCGTCGGTGACCGTCGCGCAGGCCGACGCGGCCGACGCGGGGGCGATGGCCGCCGTGCTCGCGGACATCGACGCCCGGCTGCCGCCGCTCTCCGCGGTGTTTCATCTGGCGGGCGTCTCCGATCAGACGCCGCTCTCGGCCCTGGACAGCGCCGGGCTCCGCCGGGTGCTCTCGCCGAAGGTCCACGGGACCTCGGTGCTCGACGCGTTGACGCGCGACCGGCCCCTCGACGCGTTCGTTTGCTTCTCGTCGATCGCCTCGGTGTGGGGATCGGCGCGGCAGGCCAGCTACGCGGCGGCCAACGCGTTCCAGGACGCGCTCGTCAGGGCGCGCCGCGCCGCGGGGGCGCCCGCGGTCGCCGTGAGCTTCGGTCCGTGGCGCGGCGGCGGTATGGCGACGAGCGCGCTCGCCTCGCTCGAGGAGCGCGGGGTGCGGGCCTTCGGCCCGGAGCAGGCCATGGCGGCCCTGTCCTTCTGCCTGACCGCCGGGGCGGCGCAGGTGGTCGTGGCCGACGTCGACTGGCCGAGGTTCTGCGCGGTGCTCGAGAGCAGCGGCCCGCGCCCGCTGCTGTCGGAGATGCCGCGCGCCGCCGAGCCCACGCCGGGCGTCGCCGAGCCCGTTCTCCGCGACGAGCTCACGGCGGCGCCGCCGCGGGAGCGGCGCCGGATGCTCCAGCGATGGATCCAGGCCTCGGTCGCCGAGACGCTGGGGTTCGCCGAGGCCGGCGAGGTGAGCCCGACCCGGGGCTTCTTCGATCTCGGCATGGATTCGCTGATGGCCGTGGAGCTGTGCACGCGCCTGGGCCGCGCGCTCGGCCGGCCGCTGTCGTCGAGCGTGATGTTCAACCACCCGAACGTCGTCGCGATGACCGACTTCTTGCTCGACGAGCTGTCGCCGAGCAGCCCCGGCGAGGCTCCTCTGGCGGGGACCGAGGAGCGCGCGGGCGTGGACGGCGCGGCCCCCAGCGGCGCCGAAGGGCGCGCCGCGACCGGGAACGAGCCGATCGCGATCGTGGGGATGGGGTGCCGCCTGCCGGGGGGCGTGGAGAGCCCGGAGGACTTCTGGCGGCTGCTCGAGCAGGGGATCGACGCCGTGAGGCCGATCCCGGCGGACCGCTGGGACGCCGCAGCGTACTACGACCCCGATCCGGACGCGGCCGGCAAGATGGTTGTCCGGGAGGGCGCCTTCCTGGCCACGGCGCCCGATCGGTTCGACGCGCGCTTCTTCGGGATCGCGCCGCGGGAGGCGATCCACCTCGATCCGCAGCACCGGCTGCTGCTCGAGGTCATCTGGGAGGCCATGGAGGACGCGGGCGTGGTGCCCGGCGAGCAGCCGCTGACAGGCGTCTTCGTCGGGATCGGGCCGAGCGACTACGGCATCCTGCAGCGGGCGCACGCGGACCTCGAGGCGATGGACGCCTACACGCTTTCGGGGACGTTCACGAGCTTCTCCGCGGGCCGGCTCTCGCACGCGCTCGGGCTCGAGGGGCCGAGCATGGCCGTCGACACGGCGTGCTCGTCGTCGCTGACGGCGATCCACCTCGCCTGCCGGAGCCTGTGGGGCGGGGAGTGCCAGGTGGCCGTCGCGGGCGGGGTCCAGCTGATGCTGGCCCCGCATCTCCCGGTGTACCTGTCGCGCCTCCACGTGCTGGCGCCGGACGGGCGGTGCAAGACGTTCTCCGCGGACGCGGACGGGTATGGCCGGGGCGAGGGCTGCGGCATGGTCGTGCTGAAGCGCCTGTCGGACGCGGTGCGTGATGGCGACCGCATCCTGGCGGTCATCCGTGGCTCTGCCGTGAACAGCGACGGCCGCTGCGCCGGCATCACCGTGCCGAACGGCAAGGCGCAGGAGGCGGTCGTGCGACAAGCGCTGGCGAGCGCGGGGCTCTCGCCCGGCGACATCGATTACGTCGAGGCGCACGGCACGGGGACGGCGCTGGGGGATCCCATCGAGGTCGAGGCGCTCGCGGCTGTCCATGGCGAGGGGAGGCCCGGAGGCCGGCCGCTCAAGATCGGCTCGGTGAAGACGAACATCGGCCACCTGGAGTCGGCGGCGGGGGTGGCCGGCCTGATGAAGGTGGTGCTGTCGCTGGGGCGCGGGGAGCTGCCGGCGCAGCTGCACACGCGCGCGCTCAACCCGCGCATTCCGTGGGCCGAGCTCCCGATCGCGGTGACGGCGGCGGCCGAGCTGTGGCCGCGCGGGGGGCGGTCCCGCCGGGCGGGCGTGAGCTCGTTCGGGATGAGCGGGACCAACGCCCATATCGTGCTGGAGGAGGCGCCCGACGTCGCCGCGCCGCCCGCTCTTCCGGACGCCCCCCTCACGCTGCTGCCCCTGTCGGCGAGGACCCCTCGGGCGCTCGCCACCCTGGCCGAGGCCTATCAGCGCTTCCTTGGCAGCGCTCCGGCCGACACCCGGCTCGTGGACATCGCTTACACGGCGAGCGTGCGGCGCCGCCATCATGAGTTTCGCCTCGCCGTGGTGGGGCGGTCCCGGGAGGAGCTGGCCGAGGCGCTCGGTGCGTGCGCGCGTGGTGAAGCGCACCCTGCCGCGGCGAGCGGGCAGACCGTGCTCGGATGGCAGCCCCAGGTGGTCTTCGTGTTCTCGGGGCAGGGCTCGCAGTGGGTGGGGATGGGGCAGCAGCTGCTCGCCGAGGAGCCCACCTTCCGCGCGGCGATCGAGGCGTGCGAGCCGCTCGTGAAGCAGCACGCGGGCTTCTCGCTGCTCGCCGAGCTCGCCGCCCCCGAGGCGACCTCGCGGCTGGATCAAACGGAGGTCGTCCAGCCGGCGATCTTCGCCGTGCAGGTGGCCCTTTCAGCGCTGTGGAGGTCGCTGGGCGTCACGCCCGACGCCGTGATCGGCCACAGCGTCGGCGAGGTGGCGGCCGCGCACGTCGCCGGCGTCCTCAGCCTGGACGAGGCGGTCCGGCTCGTGGCGATCCGCGGGCGGATCATGCAGCGCGCCACCGGCCTCGGGAAGATGGCCTCCGTCGCGCTGTCCGAGGACGAGGCGGCGGCCGTCCTGGAGGGGCGCGCGGACCGGATCTCGATCGCGGCGATCAACGACGCTCGCTCCGTGGTGCTCTCCGGCGACGCGGCCGCGCTCGAGGAGGTGGTGGTGAGCCTGCGGGCGAGGCAGGTGCCCTGCCGCATGCTGCGGGTCAATTATGCCTTCCATAGCCCGCAGATGGAGCCCTTGCAGCGAGACTTCCGGGACGCGCTGGGGGAGGTCGCGGCGGTCCGGGCGTCGCTCGCGATGTACAGCACCGTGACGGGCGAGCGCCTCGAAGGCGAGGCGCTCGACGCGGGGTACTGGGCGCGGAACATCCGTGAGCCCGTGCAGCTCGCCCGGGCTGTCGCCGCAGCGTTTGCGGACGGCCACGAGATCTGCCTGGAGGTCGGCCCGCACCCGGTGCTCCTGGCCAACCTCCAGGAGCTCCTGTCGGAGCGGGGCGCGGGGGGGAAGGCGGTCCCCACGCTGCGGCGTGACCAGGGAGAGCGGCGGAGCGTGCTGCAGGCGCTCGGGGCCCTCCACGCCCACGGCTACCCGGTGCCCTGGAAGCGGCAGTACCCGTCGGGCGGGCGCTGCGTCCCGCTGCCGGCGTACCCCTGGCAGCGGGAGCGGTACTGGATCGAGGGCGTCGCGCCCGCGCCCGAGCTCTCGGCGACGCCCGAGGCGCCCGGGGTCGCGGAGGAGCTGCTCTACTCCGTCGCCTGGCATCGCAGCCAGCCCGGGCTCCCGCCCACGGCCCCGCGCCCGTCGCGCGGCGCGTGGCTCCTGCTCCTGGATCGGGCCGGCACGGGCGAGGAGCTGGCCGCGCTCCTGAGCCAGCGCGGCGACGCGTGCGTGCGCGCCGTTCCGGGGGAGCGTTATGCGCGCCTCGGGGACGGGCGCTACGAGGTGAACCCCTCGGACGGCGCGGCGTTCTCGGCGCTGCTGGACGACGCGTTCAAGGGGGATGCGGCGTGCCGGGGCGTCGTGCATCTCCTCGGCCTGAACGCCGCGGCGGCGGAGGCGACGACGCCGGAGGCGCTCGAGGGCGACTTGCGCCTCACAGGCCTGAGCGCGCTGTCCCTGGCGCAGGCGCTCTCGCGCCGGGGGTGGCGCGACGCGCCGCAGCTCTGCCTCGTGACCCGCGGCGCGCAGGCCGTGACCGAGCCGGCGCCGGTGTCGGTGGCCCAGGCGCCGCTCTGGGGCGTCGGGGGTGTGCTCTCGGCCGAGCACCCGGAGCTCCGGTGCAAGCGCGTCGATCTGAGCCCGACCCCCGCGGCCGACGAGGCCGCCGCGCTGCTCCGGGAGCTCGACGCGGCCGACCGCGAGGACCGGATCGCGCTCCGCGGCGCGGCGCGGTACGTGGCGCGGCTCGCGCGCGGCGTCCCCGGGGCCAGCCCCGGCGCGAGCGCGAGCTTCCGCGCCGATGGCGGTTACCTGATCGCCGGGGGCCTCGAGGGGCTCGGCCTCTCGTTGGCGCGGTGGATGGTGGACAGGGGCGCCCGCCACCTCCTGCTCACCGGCGAGGTCGGCGCAACGGAGGCGGCCCGGAGCGCGATCGCCGCGATGGAAGCGGCAGGCGCTCAGGTGGTCGTGGCCGAGGTCGACGTGGCGCAGCCGTCGCGGGCGGCCGAGGTCGTGGCGGCGATCGAGCAGCGGTTCGGCGTGCTCCGAGGGGTCGTCCACGCGGAGCCGGCCGCCGCGGGCGGCGGCGCGCAGGAGCGCGACGTGCACCGCTCCTGGACCGCGGCGGCCTCGCGGGCGCGCGGGGCGTGGAACCTGCACGAGCTGACCGCGGACAGGCCCCTCGACTTCTTCCTCCTGCACGCCTCGGCGATGCCGCTCCTCGGAGCTCCTGGCGACGCGGGCTCCGCGGCGGTCGACGCGTTCCTCGGCGCGCTCGCGCACCACCGGCGCTCCATGGGGCTGCCCGCGCTGAGCATCGACTGGGGCCTCTTCTCCGAGGAGACCCCGGCGGAGGGGCGCCAGGGCGCCGCGGGGCGCCTCTCGCGCAGCGGGACGGGGCTCCTCATCGAGGCGGACGCGCTGGCCGCGCTGGAGCGCCTGCTCGGGGGAGGGGCGGCCCAGGCCGGCGTCATGAGGTTCGACCTGCGCCGGTGGCTCGAGTTCTACCCGACCGCCGCCGCGTTGCCCTTCTGGGAGCACCTGCGCAACGAGGGCGAGCGCGCGAAGCAGCGCGCGCCCGAGGCCGCGCGCCTCCGGGCGACGCTCGACGGCGCGACGCCGGAGGAGCGGTCCTCGCAGATCGAGCGCCTCGTCCGGGAGCTCGCGGGCAGGGTCCTGCGGCTCGATCCGGGCTCGATCGACCGGCACGTGCCGCTGAACGATCTCGGCATCAACTCGCTGATGAGCCTGGAGCTGCGCAACGGATTGGAGGCCGGCCTGGGGCTCTCGCTGCCGTCCACCTTGCTCTGGACCTACCCCCACGTCGCCGGGCTCGCCGCGTACCTCGTCGAGCAGCTCGGCTCCGGCGCCGGAGCTCGATCCGCGTCGCCTCCGCCGGCGCCGGCGCCGCGCGCCCCGAGCGTGGCAGCGCAGCCCGCGGCGGCGCCGGAGGCCGAGCCGATCGCCATCGTCGGCCTGTCGTGCCGGCTGCCCGGAGGCGGAGGCGATCCCGAGGCGTTTTGGCGAATGCTCGAGGACGGCGTCGACGCGATCCAGCGGGTCCCCGCGACCCGGTGGCCCGATGACGCGATCCCCGACGGCCCGCCGGGGACGCGCTGGGCCGGGTTGCTGGACAGCGTCGACGCGTTCGACGCGCGCTTCTTCGGGATCGCGCCTCGCGAGGCCACGAGCCTCGACCCGCAGCAGCGGCTCCTGCTCGAGGTGGCCTGGGAGGCGTTCGAGGACGCAGGGCAGCCCCCCGAGCGGCTCCTCCGCAGCCGGACCGGCGTGTTCGTCGGCATGGCGGCCCAGGACTACCAGCACCGCGTCGCCTCGCTCGATCCCCGGCAGCTCGACGCCTACTGCGCGACCGGCACCTGGGCGAGCACCGCCGCGGGGCGCCTGTCCTACGTCTTCGGCCTCGAGGGGCCGAGCATGACCGTGGACACGGCGTGCTCCTCCTCGCTGGTCGCGATCCACCTCGCCTGCCAGAGCCTCCGGAGCGGCGAGAGCGACATGGCGATCGCGGGGGGCGTCAGCCTCATCCTGTCCTCGCTGACGATGTGCCTGGTGGGCCAGACCCACGCGCTCTCTCCCGACGGTCGATGCAAGACGTTCGACGCCGCCGCGAACGGGTACGTGCGGGCAGAGGGCTGCGGCATGGTCGTGCTCAAGCGGCTCTCGGATGCGCAGCGGGACGGCGACAGGATCTGGGCGCTGGTCCGGGGCTCGGCCGTCAACCAGGACGGGCGCTCCTCGGGGCTGACGGCGCCGAACGTGCTCTCGCAGCAGGCGCTCCTGCGGCAGGCGCTGGAGAACGCCCGCGTCTCGCCGGCCCAGGTGGGCTACGTCGAGGCCCACGGCACCGGCACCTCCCTCGGGGATCCGATCGAGCTCACGGCCCTGAAGGAGGTGCTGGGCGGGCCGCGGCCTGACGGGCTGCCCTGCTGGCTCGGCTCGGTGAAGACAAACATCGGCCACCTGGAGGCGGCGGCGGGGGTGGCGGGGCTCATCAAGGTCGTGCTGGCGCTGCGCCACGAGATCCTCCCGAAGCACCTGCACTTCCAGACGCTGAACCCGCGAATCTCGCTCGAAGGTACGCCGTTTGCCGTCCCGGTGGCGCCGCTGCCCTGGCCGTCCGGAGGCGCGCCGCGGATCGCCGGGGTGAGCTCCTTCGGCATCAGCGGGACCAACGCGCACGTCGTGGTGCAGGAGCCCCCGCCGCCCGCCCCGCCCGCGCCGGCCGACCGCGCGCAGGTCGTGCTCCTCCCCCTCTCCGCGAGGAGCCCGGCCGCGCTCTCGGCCATGGCGGAGGCTTACCGGCGGCTCCTGGTCGAGGATCCCGCCGGAGCTCGTGTGGACCTCGCGGACCTCGCGTACACCGCGAGCGCGCGGCGCGGCCACCACGAGCATCGGCTGGCCGTCACCGGCGGCTCGCGGCAGGAGCTCGCCGGGCTCCTCGAGGCCTACGGGCGGGGCGAGGAGGCCGCCGGCGTCGCCCGCGGAGACGCGCGCGCGGCGGCGCGGCCCCGGGTCGTGTTCGTGTTCCCGGGCCAGGGCTCGCAGTGGCTGGGGATGGGGCGGCAGCTCCTCGCGGAGGAGCCGATCTTCCGCGAGGCCCTTGTCGCGTGCGACGCGGCGATCGCGAGGGAGACGGGGTGGTCGCTCCTGGAGGAGCTCCACGCGGGCGAGGAGCGATCGCGCCTCGCGCAGATCGACGTCGTGCAGCCGGCGCTCTTCGCGATCGGCGTGGCCCTTTCGGCGCTCTTCCGCTCGTGGGGCGTCGAGCCGGACGCCGTGGTGGGGCACAGCATGGGCGAGGTGGCGGCGGCGCACGTCTCGGGCGCGCTGACGCTGGACGACGCCGCGCGCGTCATCTGCCGCCGGAGCAAGCTGCTGCGGCGGCTCAGCGGCGCGGGGGCGATGGCGCTCGTCGAGCTGCCCATGGATCAGGCGCGGCAGGCGATCTCCGGGTACGCGGGGAGCGTGTCGGTGGCGGTGAGCAACAGCGAGCGGTCGACGGTGCTGTCCGGCGAGCCCCTCGCGCTGGACGAGATCCTGGCGGAGCTCACGCGGAGAGGGGTGTTCTGCCGCCGCGTGAAGGTGGACGTCGCGTCGCACAGCCCGCAGGTGGACCCGCTCCTCGGGGAGCTGCGGGCGGCGCTCGACGGGCTCGCGCCGGTGGCGGGGCGGGTGCCCATGCGCTCGACCGTGAGCGGGGAGATCTGCCGCGGCGAGGAGCTCGGGCCGGACTACTGGGCGAGGAACCTGCGGGATCCGGTGCTGTTCTCGGGCGCCGTGCAGCGGCTCGCGGACGACGGGCACGCGCTGTTCATCGAGATGAGCCCGCACCCGGTCCTGTCGCCCGCCATCGAGGAGGGGCTGCGCGCGAAGGTGCCCGTGGGCGCGGCGCTCCCGTCGATGCGGCGCGAGCGGGACGAGAAGCGATGCCTGCTGGAGGCGCTCGGGGCGCTCTACGCGCACGGCTACCCGGTGGAGTGGAAGCGGCAGTATCCGTCAGGAGGCCGCTGCGTCTCGCTGCCGGCGTACCCCTGGCAGCGAGAGCGCTACTGGATCGACGAGGGCCCTCGGGCGTCCTGGCCCGAGGGGCACCTCGCGGCGCCGGACGAGGACGACGAGCTGCTGTACGCCGTCGAATGGGAGCGCCGCGCGCCGGTGCCGGCGAACGGCGAGGGTCGCGCCCGGCGCGGCGCCTGGCTCGTGCTCGCGGACCAGGCCGGGACCGGCGCGGAGCTCGCGGAGCTCCTGCGCCAGCGGGGCGACACCTGCGTCGTCGCGGTGACAGGCGAGATCACGGCGCGCCTCGGGGCCGGGCTCTACGCGCTGAACCTCGCGGACCCCATGGCGTTCCGGTTCTTGCTCGAGGACGCGTTCGGCGGCCGCCCGGCGTGCCGGGGCGTCGTGCACCTGTGGAGCCTCGACGCGCAGGCCGCGGACGGCGTCACGCTGGAGACGCTGGAGCGGGATCAGCACCTCGGGGCGCTGAGCGCGACGTTCCTCGCGCAGGCGCTCCTGCGCAGGGGATGGCGCGACACGCCGAGGCTGTGGCTCGTGACCCGCGGCGCGCAGGCGGTGGCGGAGGCCGCGCCGGTGTCGGTCTCTCAGGCTCCGCTCCTGGGCTTCGGCCGCGTGCTCGCCTCCGAGCACCCGGAGCTCCGGTGCACGCGCGTGGACCTCTCCCCGGCGCGCGCGCCGGAGGAGGCCGCCTCGCTCGTGCGAGAGCTCGACGCCACGGACGACGAGGATCACATCGCGCTCCGGGCGAGCGAGCGCTACGTCGCGCGGATGGCGCGCGGCGCGCTGCGGGGCAGGCTCGCCGGCGGCGTCGATCTGCGGCCGGACGGCAGCTACCTCATCGTCGGCGGGCTCGGGGGGCTCGGGCTCTCGCTGGCGCGCTGGATGGTGGCCCGGGGCGCTCGCCACCTCGTGCTGGCGGGCCGCAGCGGCGCATCCGAGGAGGCGCGGCGCGCGATCGACGCGCTCGAGGCGCGGGGCGCGCAGGTGGTCGTGGCCCAGGCGGACGTGTCGCGCCGCGACCAGGTCGTCGAGCTCCTCGCGGCGATCGACCGGCGCGCCCCGCCGCTCCGCGGGGTCGTCCATGCGGCCATGGTCATCGCCGACAGCACGGTGATGGAGCAGAGCGCCGAGCGCTTCTGGAAGACCATGGCCCCGAAGATGCACGGCGCGTGGAACCTGCACGCCCTGACCGCGAGCAGGCCGCTCGACTTCTTCGTGATGTACTCGTCGGTGGCCTCGCTGCTCGGCGCGCCGGGCAACGGGAACTACACGGCGGCGAGCGCGTTCCAGGACGCCCTCGCGCATCACCGGCGCGCGCTCGGGTTGCCCGCGCTGAGCATCAACTGGGGGATCTTCTCCGACGTGGGCATCGCGGTCCGGCAGGCCGACGTCATGGGCCGCGTGGGCGACCGGGGGATGGACAGCCTCACGGAGGCGGACGGGCTGCGGATGCTGGAGCGCCTGCTCGCGGCGGACATGCCCCAGATCGCGGTCGTCCGGTTCAACGTGCACCGGTGGCTCGAGTCCTACCCGAGCGTCGCGCGGTGGCGCTACTGGGACCGGCTCACGCGCGAGCGCGCCCGCGCGGCGCCGAGGTCGTCGGACATCGTCCGGGTCCGCGAGGCGCTGGAGAGGGAGCTGCCCGAGGAGCGGCGGTTTCGCCTGGAAGGGCACCTGAAGGAGCAGCTCGGCCGTGTGCTCCGCGTGGATCCGGCCACGATCGGCCAGATCGAGGTGTTCGCCAGCCTCGGGATGGACTCGCTGACGAGCCTCGAGTTCCGCAACCGTCTCGAGTCCAGCCTCGGGCTCAGCTTCTCGGCGACGCTGCTGTTCACGTACCCGAACATCGCGTCGCTCGCCGACCACCTGCTCACCGAGATCGAGGCGGCCGATGCCCCCGCCGAGGAGGCGAACCAGCGGACCTTCGCCGATGTCCTCGGCGGTCTCGATGAACGTGAGTTGCTGAGCCTTCTTGACGAAGAGTTGACGCTAGCCAGCGGGAGGAGATCGGTATGAGCGCGCCGGTGACAGATTACGAGGCTCGTTTACGGCAAGCGATCGCCACCATCCGGGAGCTCCGAGCCGAGCGAGACGCCCTCGCGCGCGCCAGGTCCGAGCCGATCGCCGTCATCGGCATGGCGTGCCGGTTCCCGGGCGGCGCGTCGACGCCGGAGGCCTACTGGCGGCTGCTCGAGGACGGCGTGGACGCGGTCACGGAGATCCCCGCCGAGCGGTGGCGCCTCGACCCGGCGCCCGACGAGGCCCCGGATCCGCGGGCGCGCGCGGTCCGCTGGGGCGCCTTCCTCCGGGAGGTCGACCTGTTCGACGCGCGCTTCTTCGGCATCTCGCCCCGGGAGGCGATGGCCATGGATCCGCAGCAGCGCCTCCTGCTCGAGGTGGCCTGGGAGGCCCTGGAGCGCGGCGGGCAGGTCCCGGAGCGGCTCGTGGGGACCCGCACGGGCGTGTTCCTGGGCATGAGCACCAACGATTACGCCCACCTGTGCGGCGCGTTTGATCCCGGCGCGCAGGACGTCCACGCCATGACGGGCAACTTCTTCTCTTTCCCTTCAGGCAGGCTGTCCTACACGCTCGGCCTCCAGGGGCCGAGCCTGACCGTCGATACGGCGTGCTCGTCGTCGCTCGTCGCGATTCACCTCGCGTGCCAGAGCTTGCGGAGCGGCGAGTGCTCGCTCGCCCTCTCGGGCGGGGTCAACGTCATCCTGTCGCCCGTGATGATGCGGCTCATCTCGACGACAGGGGCGCTCTCGCCGGACGGCCGATGCAAGGTCTTCGACGCGGAGGCGAGCGGCTTCGTTCGCGGCGAGGGGTGCGGGCTCGTGCTCCTGAAGCGGCTCTCCGACGCGCAGGCCGACGGCGATCCCATCTGCGCCGTCATCCGGGGCTCGGCGGTCAACCAGGACGGCCGCTCCACGGGGATGACCGCTCCCAACGTCCTCTCCCAGCAATCGATGCTGAAGCAGGCCCTGGAGAACGCCGGCGTGCAGGCCTCGGAGATCGGTTACGTCGAGACGCACGGGACGGGGACGTCGCTGGGGGATCCGATCGAGATCGAGGCGCTCGCGCAGGTCGTGGGGAGGCCGCGTGCGACGGAGGCCGGGTGTGTCCTCGGGGCGGTGAAGACGAACATCGGTCACCTCGAGTCGGCCGCCGGCGTGGCGGGGTTGATCAAGGCCGTGCTCGCCCTCCAGCACGGCGCCATCCCGGCGAACCTTCACTTCAGGGCGCTCAACCCGCGCATCAAGCTGGAGGGCACGTCGCTCGTCATCCCCACGCGCAAGCTCGCGTGGAAGGCGGGCGGTGCCGCGCGCCTCGCCGGCGTGAGCGCGTTCGGCCTGAGCGGGACCAACGCGCATGTGATCCTGGGGGAGGCGCCGCCGAGCACCGCCGCCTCTGCGGGCGAGGCGCCGGTCGTGCTCTTGCCGCTCTCGGCGAGGAGCCCGGAGGCGCTCCTCGCGGCGGCACGGGCGTTCCGGGATCTCCTGCGCGAGCCGGTCACCGGCGCGTCTCCGCGCCTCGCGGACATCGCCTACACGGCGAGCGTCCGGCGGAGCCACCATAACCACCGCCTGGCCGTGGTGGGGAGCTCCCGGGAGGAGCTCGCGGCGTCCCTCGACGCTTGCGTCGAGGGACAGGCGCCTCCGGGGGCGACCCGGGGCGTCGCCGAGCCGGGAGCGCGGGCCAGCGTGGTCTTCGTGTTCTCGGGGCAGGGATCGCAGTGGTTCGGCATGCACCGGGAGCTCTTCGCGGAGGAGCCGAGCTACCGCGCCGCGCTCGAGGCCTGCGACGCGCTCGTGCGGCGCCACGCGGGCTGGTCGCTCCTGGGCGAGCTCGATGCGCCCGAGGCGACCTCGCGCCTGCAGGAGACGGAGGTGGCCCAGCCGGCGCTCCTCGCCGTCCAGGTGGCGATGACCGAGCTCTGGCGGTCCCTGGACATCCGGCCCGGCGCGGTCGTCGGGCACAGCGTCGGCGAGGTCGCGGCCGCGCACCTCGCGGGCGTCCTGAGCCTGGAGGAAGCCGTCCGGCTGGTGGTGCTGCGCGGGCGCCTGATGCAGCGGACGAAGGGCCGCGGGAAGATGGCCCTCGTCTCGGTGCCGGCCGAGGAGGCGGCGCGTGTCCTCGAGGGCTCGGGCGATCGTCTCACCATCGCGGCCGTCAACGATCCGCGCTCGGCCGTGCTGGCCGGCGAGGAGGAGGCGCTCTCGGCCGTGCTGCGCCGCCTGCGCGAGGACGGGGTGGACTGCCGCCTGCTACCGGTGAGCCACGCGTTCCACAGCGCGCAGATGGCGCCGCTGGATCGCGAGCTCGAGATCGCGCTCTCCGGGCTCTCTCCGCGGAGGGCGGCGCTGCCCCTGTTCAGCTCGGTGACCGCCGCGCCGGTCGCGGGGAGCGAGCTCGATCCGGCGTACTGGGCGAGGAACATGAGAGAGCCGGTGCGGTTCGCGGGCGCCGTCGACGCCGCGCTGGCCGCGGGGTACCGGATCTTCCTCGAGGTCGGCCCGCACCCCGTCCTCTCCGGCCACCTCCAGCGGTGCTTCTCCGCGCGGGGGGCGGAGGCCCATGCGGTCTTCTCGTTGCGGCGAGGGTTCCCGGCGCGGCGGTGCCTGCTGCAGTCGCTCGGCGCGCTCCACGCGCACGGCCATGCCGTCGAGTGGAAGCGCCTCTATCCGGCTGGAGGGCGCTGCGTCTCGCTGCCGACGGTTGCCTGGCAGCGGACGCGGCACTGGATCGAGCGCGAGCGACCGGAGGCGCCGGACGTCCCGGCCGCGCCGCGCGCGTCCGGCGGCGCGCCCGCCCCCGAGCCGGACGCGGGCGGCGCGGCGGCGGTCGCCCTGGTCGAGCGCCTCAGGGCGGCCCCGGCCGGCGAGCGCCGACGGGCGATGGAGGGGTGGCTGCAGACCTCCGCCGCGCAGACGCTGGGGCTCGGCGATCCGGGGAAGATCGCGCCGGGCGCGAGCCTGCTCGATCTCGGGCTCGACTCGCTGATGAGCCTGGAGCTCCGCGACCGGATCGAGCTGGGCTTCAAGGTCAAGCTGCCGATCCACCTGCTGCTCGAGCATCCGACCGTCGCGGCGCTCGCCGAGCGCGCGCTGGACTCTCTGAGCTTGCCCGCGCCGCCGGGCGGCGAGCGCGCGCCCGAGGACGGCGGCGCGCCGCGAAGGTCGCCGCTCGTCGCGATCCGGCCCGGCGGCGAGGGATCGCCGTTCTTCTGCGTCCACCCGTTCGGCGGGCCGGTGCTCTGCTACACCGAGCTCGCTCGCCACCTGGGGACGGAGCGGCCCTTCTACGGCCTCCAGGCGAGTGGGCTGGACGACGGCGCCGCGCCCGACGAGCGGATCGAGGACATGGCCGCGCGTTATATCGAGGCCATCCGGGCCGTGAAGCCGGCGGGCCCCTATCTGCTCGGCGGCTGGTCGCTCGGCGGGCTCGTTGCGTTCGAGATGGCCCACCAGCTCGTGAGGTGCGGTGAGCGCGTCGCGCTCCTGGCCATGATCGATGGCTACATCTCGAGCCCGAGCAGCCCTGAGCGCCGGCTGTGGCAGCTCGTCGAGTCCGCGAGGATGGCCCGCCCCGGGATGGCGTACGACGAGCTTTGCCGGCTCGACGAGGGCGAGCTGACGGAGCTCGTCCTCGGCGCAGCGCGCGGCGTGGTGCCGGGCTTTGCCGCCGCGGTCAAGCGGCTCGGGGTGGCTCATGGGCGGGCCGCGCGCTCCTACGTGATGCCCTGTTATGGTGGTCGTGTCGTCTATTTCCGGGCAGCGGAGCAGCCGCCGCCCGGCCCCTTCGGCCCGGCGACCGAGCCCTACGGGACTCTCTATCAGCCCATGGCTGGGATCTCGTCACGACCGATCGAGATCGATGAAGTACCGGGATCTCATCACACGATGCTCCGGGAGCCTCACGTCAGGGTCCTGGCAGAGCGGCTCCGGGAGCGCCTGCTCGCCGCGGACATCCGCCCCTGAGGACCACGGTGAGGCGCGCGGGGCCCGGGTGGCCGCGCCGCGCACAACAGGCAGAGCGGAGTACATGGAGCGCTCCTGTGATCCTCCGCTCCACGTCTGCTCGGGCGTGCAGCTATGCTGCTCGTCCAAATGTGTCTACAATGAAACGCTATTCTGTCCGGTAGACTTTCGGTAGAAGTTTATAGAGTACCTGTACAGCGCGGCCGTTCTGGTGTGTTCGCGGCCGGATGGTCTCCGCGAGCGGACAGCCGGTGTGAGGAGAATAGGGTGGACAACAGTGCGGTGGTAACCTTCTCGTCTGGCAAGATCTGGCTCGACGAGGTGAACGGAATTATTCGGGTCGAGTTCACGCCCGGGACCCATCAGACGCTCCAGATCGCCCGAGAGGTCATCGCCGGTATCAGCGCGATCGGAGACGGCGGGCGGCGGCCCGCGCTCGTCGATCTCACCAAGGTGAAGGCGATTGACCGCGACGCCCGATCCTACTACGGGGGCCCCGAATCGATCGCGAGCTGGCCTGCTCTGGCGATGCTGACCGACTCGCCCTTGAGCACGACGATCGCGAACATCTGGCTCGCGGTCTACAGCGCGATCAACGGACGACGCGCCAACCCGTCCAGGATTTTTTCCGACGAGGTGGCCGCGGTCGAGTGGTTGAAAGGGTTCCGTTCGTGAGCGAAGGAGAGCAGTCGACCGACTCTCGTGTTGCCGAGCTCTGCTCGATCCTCCTCGGGGCGAGCGCAGCGGAGGGCGCGGTCCCAGGCGGAGCAAGCTTCGACCTGGCGAATCGCGCCGCCGAGGCGCTGGTGGAGGAGGTGCTCGAGCGGCGAGCGAGGGAGGAGCGGCTGGAGCGCCGGCTCAACGACATCATGGTGATGCTCAACTCCATCGTGTCGTTCGACTTCTCGAAGCGAGCGGAGATCAGCGAGCGAGGCGACTCCTGGGACGCGCTGGCGCTCGGCCTGAACATGGTGGCCGAGGAGCTCTCCTCCAGGGTGGTGTCCAGGGAGTACGTCGATAACATTCTCCAGTCGATGAGCGATCTGCTCGTCGTCGTGGACAAGGCGGGCACCATCACCAGCGTGAACGCGGCGGCGTGCCGCCTGTCGGCCTACGCCGCAGAGGAGCTCGTGGGCGCGCCTGCGAGCAGCATCTTTCCGGCCGCGTTCCCCTGCGTCATGGGCGATGACGAGAGCAGCGTCCTGATCGAGGAGACGGCGTTCCAGAAGAAGACAGGGGAGATCGCCGCTGTCTCTCTCTCGACCTCCATCATCACCGACAGCGTCGGGGAGAGCCAGGGGCTCGTCTGCGTCGCGCGAGATCTCACCGAGCGCAAGCGCCTCGAGGAGGAGGAGCGCCAGCGCCTTGAGCAGGTGGTGGCGACCCAGGCGCTCCTGCTCGAGGAGCTCTCGACGCCGCTCATGCCGATCGCGGATCAGATCCTGGCCATGCCGGTGATCGGCTCCGTGGACGATCGCCGCTCGGTCCAGATCATGGAGACGCTGCTGAACGGCGTCGTGGCGCGGGAGGCGCGGATCGTCATCATCGATATCACCGGCGTGCGGAAGATCGATGCGCGGGCGGTGCAGGGCATCGTCAACTCGGTGAAGGCGGTCAAGCTCCTCGGCGCGCAGGTGGTGCTGACCGGCATCCGGCCGGAGGTCGCCGTGGCGCTCATGGAGCTCGAGTTCGACCTCGGTGGCATCTACACGTTCGGCTCGCTGCAGACAGGCATTGGATACGCCATGAAGCAGCTCCAGAAGCCCGGCTTGACCTGACAGGCGACGTGGCCGCGACGGCGAGCCCGGCATCGTCCTTGCCCATGTCGGGCTCGCCGCGCCTCCGGAGAGGCGCGCTCCGAAAGGGGAACACGATGCCCAGGACGCTCCTTCACTTTTCCATCGTCCCGCTCCTCCTCGCCCTCGCCGGCGGCTGCTCCATCGAGGGCCGCCCGCCGTCCGGCACCGGCGGCACGCAATCGGAGCAGCCGCCGGCGCCGCTCGGGCCCGAGCAGCAGGCGGAGCTCAGCGCGCTGCTCGCCGAGCGGGAGGCCTCGGCGAGCATGACCGCCGACGGCTTCACCTCGAAGTACCGCGTCGCCTTCGCCTCGGGCCTGTCCTACGCGCCGGCGGACGCCGACCGCCTGTCGCTCCTCCAGGGCTCCACGCTCCGGCTCGACGCGGACGAGCTCGCGAAGCTGTCCGCGAACGGCTTCGTCATCTCGGAGAAGAAGAGCTTCCCGACCTTCGTCTACGGCTACGAGAGCATCTACGCCCTCGACCTGCCGCTCTACGTGTCCGCCGACTCCATCCTGTACGCGGTCCACCGCTCGTACGACGCGATCCTGAAGCAAGTGGAGCTCGCCTCGCTCGCCCCCGAGCTCGCGACGATGCTCGCCGAGATGCGCGCGCGGCTCGCCGCGGGCGGAGGCGGCGATCTCGGCGCCGAGGCGCGCGCCGACGCGGACCTCTACACGGCCGTGGCGCTCGCGCTCTTGAGCGACGCGCCCGTCGCGCCCGTCGCGGGCGCCGACGCCGCGAAGATCGACGAGCTCGTGGAGGGCGCGAAGGCCCACCAGGGCATGGGCGCGGTGCGCCTCTTCGGCTCCGACCGGCTCATGGACTTCTCGCAGTTCGAGCCCCGCGGCCACTACACCGACACGCCCGAGCTCGGGCGCTACTTCCGCAGCATGATGTGGCTCGGCCGCGTGGACTTCCGCTTCCTCGAGACCCAGGAGGACGGCAAGCAGGTCTTCCAGCGGCGCCAGCTCGAGGGCGCGTACGTGCTGCGCGCCCTCGCCGAGGAGGAGACCCTCGCCCGCTACACGCGCATCGACGACGCGATCCAGGCCTTCGTCGGCGAGAGCGACTACATGACGCTCCCCGAGCTCGACGTGCTGCTCGCGGATCTCGGCCTCAGCGACGCCGCCGGCCTCGCCGGCGTCCCGGACGACACGATCGTCGAGGTCGTGATGAAGAAGGGCCACGGGACGCAGCGGATCTCGAGCCACATCATGATCAACGGCCTCGACAAGGGCACGATGCCCCTGTCGTCGAGCTTCGCGCTGCTCGGCCAGCGGTACGTCGTCGACTCGCACGTCTTCTCGAACGTGGTCTACGACCGGGTGAAGGGCGGCGCCGTCAAGCGCATGATGCCGAACCCGCTCGACGTGGGCTTCGCCGCGCTCGGCAACGATCAGGCGGGGCTCTTGCTCGCGCCCGAGCTCGGGCAGTTCCCCTACGCGCCCGACCTGCACATGATGCGCGTGCTCGTCGACGCGCACCCGGGCGAGTTCTGGAGCAAGAACCTCTACAACCGCTGGCTCGGCGCGCTGCGGGAGCTGTCGCCGGCGCGGGCGCTCGCCGACGCCGCGGGGCTGCCCGAGGTGGCCAAGACCGAGGCGTGGGGTCGGCGCCTGCTCAACACGCAGCTCGCCTCCTGGGCCGAGCTCCGGCACGACACCCTGCTCTACGCCAAGCAGTCGTACACGGGCGGCACCACGTGCGACTTCCCGGACGCCTACGTCGACCCGTACCCGGCGTTCTACGCGCGCATCGCCGAGCTGGCCGAGCACGGCGGCCGCGTCGTCGAGTCGCTCGATCTGTCGGGCGCGTCGTGGCTCACGGAGCGGCTGCCGGCGTACTTCGCGCGGCTGCACAGCGTCGCGCGGACGCTCGGCGAGATGGCCGCGAACGAGCGCGCCGGGCTGCCCCTCACCGAGGAGCACCTCGCCTTCATCAACCAGGCGGTCCGTGTCCAGATGGGCTGCGGCTCGCCGGAGGGCGCCGAGGGCTGGTACGCCCAGCTCTTCTTCGACGTCCTCGAGAGCGTGACCCAGGACCCGACGATCGCCGACGTGCACACCCAGCCCACCGACGAGGTCGGGGCCCCGGTCGGACGCGTGCTGCACGTGGGCACCGGCCTGCCGCGGCTCATGGTCGTCACCGCCGATCCCTGCGGCACGCCGCGCGCGTTCGTGGGGCTCGCCTCGTCGTACTTCGAGAAGATCACCGAGAACTTCGAGCGCATGACCGACGAGGCGTGGGCCGGCGACATCCTGGAGACGACGCCCGGCGACGTCGCCTGGATGAAGGACCTCGTCTCCCGCTGATGTCGCGGTTCAGGGGCCACTCCGGCGCGAGCTGGCCCCTCTGAAATGTGTGCCGTTCTGTGCCAGGCGACGCGCCTGTGCGTCAGCGTGATCATGGTTTGCCGTGCAGCCACGTCCGGCGTGTCGCCGCCGGTATCGGCCTCCAGGTTTGAGCTTCAATTCACCCGACCCCGGGGCTTCCCCGGATAGCCCCCGGGTCGAGCTGAATTCGCCGCCACAGTGGCTTAGCGCACATCGCTCCACCGCGGCTCCGAGCGCGCCTCACGCCGCGGCTGCAGCCGACTGGAAGGCGCGCGAGAGCTCCGCCGGCGCCGGCAGCGCCGCGCTCGCGAGCCCCCGCCGCGCCACCGCGAGCCAGCGCATCGGGTCGGCGACCGCGCCGCTCGCGATCGCCGCGAGCAGGCGGCGGCGCATCCAGTCCTTGCGGCGGTAGAAGCTCGTGCCGTGCTCGGCCGTGGGGCGCGGGACGTAGCTCGCCAGCGAGACGTGCGTCTTCTCGTGGAGCAGGAGATCGGTGAGCGCGGTGAAGGCGACCGCGTCGTCCCGCAGCAGCACCGCCGTGAGCAGCGCCCGCACCCGCGACGAGGCGAGGTTCACGCTGATCCCGCTCCCGTCGGTGTGCGCCATCTCGTCGGGGCCGTAGAGGTCCTGGTGCACCCAGATCGGCGATGGCGTCAGGTCCGCCGACTCGGAGATCGCCGCGTCGAGCCGCTCGATGACCGTCATCGCCGCGGCCACGGCGCGGACGCCGGGCACCTCGGCCGCGATCGTCAGGAGCGCGTCGCGCGAGGTGCGGGGCATCGGGCACGACGCGGCGCCCGGCGCGCGGGTAGGCGCCGCCGCCGCCGCGGCCTCCAGGGGCTGCGAGGCCGCGCCCTCGCTCGCGAGGCGCCGCCAGAACGCCTGCGCGAGCGGCTCGTCGAGCGCGAGATACACGAGCTCCCCGGGGCGCGCGCCGGGCGCCTCCCGGCCGGCGGCGGCCCCGGGCGCCGCGGCGGAGGCGCCGAGCGGCCAGCGGGCAGCGCTCCGGCCGTGGCCCGGCGGGGCGGCCTCGAGCGGGCGGAGCACGCCGGCCCGGTGCGCCTGGAGCAGCTCGCGCAGCGTGAGCGGCGCGCTGCGAACGTGGAGCTGGCCGAGGAGCGGGGACAGCGCCGCGCCCGGAGGCCGCTGGCCGGCCTCGACCACGAGCGACCGGAAGAGGGGCGCGTCGAGCAGACCGCTCGCGAAGCGGATGACCTGCTCGGGGGCCGCCACCGTGGGGGTGCGCGCGGCCGGATCGAGCTCGTCCACCCCCTGGACCGACGCGATCGTGATGGTCTCGCCGAGCAGCGCCGCGTGCACGAACCGGTCGAGCACCGACGAGAGCCGGTGATCCACAGCGCGCAGGAGCTCGCGGTCATACAGGGCGTCGCGCAGGATGAAGCGCTCGAACGCGGCCACGAGCGCCGCCTCGACCGCCGTCGACGCGCTCGCCGCGACCGCCGAGCGGCCCTTGTTGAGCGGCACGCCGAGCGGCAGCTCCGCGACCAGGCCGAAGCCGGCGGCCGTGATCGCGCGCGCGAGCTCGCGGTGCAGGCCGAGCTCGGGGCCGGGGAAGGGGTCGATCCGCGTCGCCACGGTGAGCCCCTTCTGGGTGATCGTGAGCTGCGGTTCGATGCCGTCGCCGCGGCCCACGAGGAGCTCGAGCGCGCCGCAGAGCTCGCCCGACGGCGGGAGCCGGAGCGGCGCCTCGGCGGCGCGGCGGAGGCGCGCCCGCGCCGTGTTGACCAGCGCGCCGTCGACGTAGATCCGCGCGGCGGCCGGGTCGACAAGCCCCACCGCCGCGGTGACCTCCGCGGCGAGCGCCGGCCGCGAGATCGGCTGCGCGAGCGAGAGCCGCACCGAGGTGCCCGTCGTCGGGCGGCGCGGCGGCGCAGGGGCGCGCGCGGGGCCGCCGTCGTCCGGCGGCGCGGGCGAGGGGCGGTGCAGGGACAGGAGCGTCCACGAGAAGTCCTCGTAGGGCGGCCCTGCGCCGAGCGGCGCGACGAGCAGCCGGTGCCCGCCCGAGGGCGTCGCCGTGACCACCTCGATCCAGGGCGCGATCTCCAGCGCCGAGAAGAAGCCGATCCCGTGCTCGCCGATCGCGTCGGGCTCGCCCGCCTTGCCGCTCCGGAAGGGGACGAGCAGGTCGGCGAGGAGCTCGGTCCGGCTCATGCCGCGGCCCTGGTCGGTGACCGAGATCTCGCGCCCGTCCTCGGTCGAGCGGACATCGATGCGAGCGCCGGGGGGCGAGGCGTCGAGCGCGTTCTGGAGCAGCTCGCGGAGCGGGCCGATCCGCGACGACGCCTGCGCGTAGATGGTGCGCGAGAGGATGCGCTGCGCGAGGTCGGGCACCGTGGCCTCGCTGCGGCAGGCGGCGACGAGCGCGAGGCGCTCCGCGCTGCTCGCCTGAAGGTAGGCCTCGGCGCGCCCGTGGATCCGCACGAGGAGCAGCTCCGAGAAAAGCCCGTACGAGATCTGGGTCATGGCTCGCCTCCGGAGGTCCTTTCGCCGGGCCGGGGCGCGGCGCAGGCCACCCCGTCCACGGGTTCGCCGACGATGAGATCGCGCTCGAGATCGGCCTCGCGCACCCCGGAGGCCCGATCGAAGGCCGCCCTCAGCGCGTACCCGTCGCACCAGCCCGAGGGGCGCCGCACCGCCGCGCTGTCGTCGCGGATGAGCAGGACCCGGCGCGTGCCGAGGCACGGCAGCGGTCCAGCCGGGCGCCGCCACGCAGCGTCGGGGAGCGGGGGCGCGCCCGGAGCCCCTCGCGGAGGCGCGGTGCCCGCGCCGCGGTCCGTCTGGGGCCGGCTCCGGCAGAGGGCGACCATGGTCGTGTGAGGGCTCGCCGCGCGCGCGAGGATCAGCGGCAGCCCCGCGAGGTCGCCGCGGCGCCGCGCGAGGGCCGCGAGCGTCTCCGGCGGATCGAGATCGAGCTCGTCCTCGAGGAGCTCGCGCTCGCCGGGGAGGTGGGGCTGCCACTCGCGCTCCGCCCAGAAGCTCTCCGGCACGAAGAGCCGATCGGCGACGCTCGGCCCGAGGAACCCGAGCAGCGCCTCGCGCCGCTCGGGGGTCACCATGCAGCGCCCCGGGCCGAGCAGGGCGCGCGCGAGATCGAGGGCCACCTCGTCCCAGCCCGCGGATTGCAGCATGAGCGCGCTGATCTGCGCGGCCATCTCGGCGAGCCGGTCGCGCGTGCGCCGGCCCTCGCCGCTCGCCGCGGCGAGCTGGATGAGCCGCCGGTAGAACGCCGTCGCGACCGCGGTGAACTCCGGCCCGATCTTGAGCGCGTCGCGCCCCTCGGTCAGCTCCACGGCGGCCGGGAAATCGATGAGCGCGAGCTCGGCCAGGGCGAGGCAGGCGTCGATCTTGACCCCCGCATGGAAGGTGGCCGCCGAGATGCTCGGGAGCAGCCCTCGCCCGCCGACGTGGAACCGCGCGAGGAGCGCGCCGTCGCGCGCCTCCTCGAGGCCGTCGCGCGCCTCCTGCGCGCGCGGGCCGCTCGCCGCGGCGGGGTCGTCTGCCCCGGCGGAAGACGCGCCCCAGTCGCCGGGGGCCTGCGGCGCGCGCGCGATCCGCTCCTGGATGAGCTGCCCGCCCGAGATCAGCCGGCCGTCGTTCACGGCCGCGCCGTCGAGCAGCACGAGGGCGCGGCTCGCGGGGAAGAAGTGGAGCGCGTCGCGCAGGTAGGCGCGGACCGCGCTCGCCTCGAGCAGCGACGACGTGACGCGCACGCGCGTGCCGAGCAGCGGCGCGATCCGGCGCACCGAGCACATCAGCGCGGCGGTGAGCTCGGGCGACGCGCGGCCGCAGGCGCGCTCGGGCGCCTCGGGGGCGGGCTCGGGCGCGCCGCCGGTGTCGCCCGCGTCGCCCGCGCTGGGCCAGGCCACGACGCGGATCGCCCACCCCTCGATGCCGTCGCCGGTCGTGACGTGCAGGCTGAAGCTCTCCGGGTCCGAGAGCCCGAGCCCGAGCACGGAGAAGAACCCGACCCCGAACCGGCCGAGATCGATCCCGGGGCGCTTGTCTGTCGCGAACGGGATGAGCAGCCGTGAGAGGATTGCCCGGAGCCCCATGCCGGCGCCGGTGTCGCTGACGTCGACGCGCCCGTCGTTGACGGCGACGTCGACGAGCGGCTGCGGCGCGCGGGCCGCGTCGGCGGCGTTGAGCACGAGCTCGATGAGCGGCCGGAGCGGGTGCCCGAACTGGCGGGAGATTTCCTCGTCGAGGATCTTGATCAGGTAGGCGCGGTCGATGGGGGGCTCCGCGAGGTCGCGCTGCCCCGCGCAGAGCGCCTCGAGGGCCGGGCGGTGCAGGCCGACGGCGACGAGCTCGTGCAGCGCTCCCAGAAAGTACAGCCCGGCGTCTCCTGGCAGAGGCGCGGCGCGTCGGCTGCCGCCCCCGTCACCCCCCGCTCCGTAGTGCGCGTGCACGCTCGACTGCTCCCCCTCACGCCCGCCCTCGACATCCCCCTGCGCGAAGTGCGCGCACCCACCGTGCGAATGCGCGCCGAGTGAGCGCCGAGCGGCGAACGATCGACGGAGCTTTCACCGCCCGTGCCGAGCCGAGCCGTCGGGCGGCGGCCGTCCGTCCTTCAGCGCGCGGCCGCCGGGGGCGGCGGCCTCCCGGCGCGCCGCGCTATCCCGCGGCCCGCTGCTGCGGCGGCGAGCTCGGGGCGCCGCGCTCTTCGCCTTCGTCCGCTTCGCCCGCGCCCTGGCCGTCGCGGCGCTGCATCGTGGAGCCGTGGGGCAGCGTGGCGCTCTGGGGCAGCGGCGTCTCGCTCTGGGGCAGCGGCGTCTCGCCCTGGGCCAGGTCGGAGAGCTGGGCCAGCTCCGAGAGCGCCAGCGCGCTCCACTTGCCCGGGGGCGGGACCGACAGCACCCCGGCGCGCTCGCGCTCCAGGCGCGCGTTCAGCTCGCCGCCGATGAGCAGCGCCAGCGCCAGCAGCCACAGCCAGAACAGGAAGATCGCGACGGTCGCGAGGCTCCCGTAGAACGTGGCGTAGCGGCCGAGCGTGGTCACGTAGAGCGAGAAGAGGGTCGACACGACCGACCAGAGCACCACGGTGAGCACCGCGCCCGGGAAGACCCGGCGCCGCTCGATGTTGGGGCGCTGGATGGCGAGCCTGAAGAACGCGGCCACCATGCAGGTGACGAGCCCCGCGGGGAGGGCGAAGGCGACGATGCGGGCGCCGATCGAGCCCGAGAGCGAGCCGATCAGCACGCCGATGCCGGCGACCACGGGCACCACGGCCAGGCTGGCCATCACGCACGCCGCCGCGATCGCCCTGCGCACGTACCAGGGGCGCTCGCGCGTGTTGTAGATCGTGTCGAACACGCCCATGGCGGTCGAGAGCCCGGAGGACATGATCCAGAGGAAGCCGGTGATGCTGATCGGGGCGACCGCCGACGACTGCGAGAGCCGGAGGAGCTCCTCCGAGACGAGGTTCGCGACCTCCGGCGGCGCCGCCTGGAGGAGCGGCCGCGCCACGATGTCCGACCACTCCATGGTCCGGCTGAGCACGTAGCCGGCGAAGGCGGCGAGGGGGATCAGGCTGAGGAACGCGTCGAAGGCCATCGCGCTCGCGGCCCGCGGCCCGTTGTGGCGATCCAGGCTGACGATGACGCTCCACACCGCCTTTGCGGCGCGGCGGCGCTCGATGTGTCGCTGGATCGGAGCAGGCACGGGGGCAGAGCGTCGCTCTCCCTGGTGCGGGGCGCAATACCATCCGCCGCGCGCTCCCGGCTCCGGAGATCTCGGGATGGTGGCAACTTCCGGCAGCAGCGGGCCGGTGCCCCGTGGCTCTAGGCCTCGGCGTCCCTGTCGGCGGCGAGGAGGCTCTGCACCGCGTAGGGCACCGACTCGACGCCGGCGAGCTCGGCGAGGGCGTAGGCGATGTGCTCGCGGCTCGCGTGCGGTGGGATGCCGACGATCGCCCACGAGCCGCCCTCGCCGCGCTGCAGGTTCTTCCCGCGCTCGATGCGGAGCGCGGCGAGGGCCGGGTAGACGGCCACCGTCAGCCGCTTTGGCCGGAGGCGGTTCAGCGCGCGCATGGCGAAGGCGATCCGGTCGAACTCGCTGGGATCGCGGTACTCGATATGCCGTTGCTGGTCGATCTCCACGTGGTGGTGGGTATCACGCTCGCGCACCGCGTGAGCATAGCCCGAGCGGGCCGCCGCGCCGCTCCGGGCCTACGGCTCGGCCGTCGGCGGCGGTGGCCCCACGCATGGCCGAGCCTGCCAGGGGGCCGCTGTGCGCCAGGGAAACCGGGGCCCGCGGGTGCCGCTGCGCGCCGGCCATGCTACGCGCCGGAGCGCCATGGACAGCCTCCCCCTGCTCGCCGGTCACCCGTACGCCTCCTTTCTCGATCAGGTCGAGAAGCCTGCGCGCTACGCGGGCGGCGAGGTCGGCTCGGTCGTGAAGGACTGGGCGTCGGTCGAGGCGCGCGTCTGCCTCGCCTTCCCGGACGTCTACGACATCGGGATGAGCCACCTCGGCTTCAAGATCCTCTACAAGCTCCTGAACGACGACCCGCGCACGCTGGCCGAGCGCTGCTATGCGCCGTGGGTCGACATGGAGGCCCAGCTCGTGAAGCGCGGGCTGCCGCTCGTCTCGCTCGAGTCGGCGCGCCCGCTCAGGGACTTCGATGTCGTGGGCTTCTCCCTGCAGTTCGAGCTCACCTACTCCAACATCCTCACGATGCTGCACCTCGGCGGCGTCCCGCTGCGCGCGGAAGGCCGCGGCGAGGACGACCCGATCGTGATCGCGGGCGGCCCGACGGCGACCCACCCGGAGCCGATCGCCCCCTTCCTCGACGCCCTCGTCATCGGCGACGGCGAGGAGAAGGCGACCGAGGTCGCTCTCCTGTGGACCCGGCTCAAGCGCGAGGGCGTGCCGCGGCGCGAGCGGCTCGTCGCGATCGCGCGCCTCGGCGCGGTGTACGTGCCCTCGCTCTACGCGACCCGGATCGACCCCGGCACCGGCTTCGAGGTCGTCGATCGCCCGCTCGTCTCCGGGATCCCGTTCCCGATCGAGCGCGCCCTCGTCGATCTGAACAAGTACCCGTTCCCCGACGAGAGCCCCACCGGCGGCCCCGAGGCCATCTTCGACCGGATGTCGATCGAGATCGCCCGCGGCTGTACCGAGGGGTGCCGCTTCTGCCAGGCCGGGATGATCTACCGCCCCGTCCGCGAGCGCGATCCCGAGCAGATCGTCGAGACCGTGATGCGCGCGGTGCAGAAGTCCGGCCAGGACGAGGTCTCGCTCACGGCGCTGTCGACCGCCGATGTCTCGTGCATCTCGCCGCTCGTCAAGAAGGTCACCGAGCGCCTCACCAGAGAGCGCATCTCGCTCGGCGTCTCGTCGCTGCGCGCCTACGGGCTCGAGCCCGACCTGCTCGACGAGCTCAAGCGCGTGCGCGCGACGGGCCTCACCTTCGCGCCCGAGGCGGGGACCCAGAGGATGCGCGACGTCGTGAACAAGAACGTCACGGAGGAGCAGCTCCTCGAGACGGCCGAGCGCGTGTTCAGCCGCGGCTGGGGCAAGATGAAGCTCTACTTCATGATCGGCCTCCCGACCGAGACCGACGAGGACGTGCGCGGCATCGTCGAGACGGGCGCCCGCGCGGCCGGCGCCGGCCGGAGGGCGGCCGGCAAGGGCAAGCCGGCCGACGTGACGGTCAGCGTGTCGACGCACGTGCCGAAGCCCCACACCCCCTTCCAGTGGGCGGCGATGGACACGCTCTCCGAGGTCGGGCGCAAGCAGCAGCTGCTCAAGGACACGGTGCGGCCCTACCGCGCCGTCACGCTGAAGACCCACGAGGCCAACGCCAGCGTCCTCGAGGGCATCTTCGCCCGCGGCGACCGCCCCCTCGCCGACGTCCTCGAGCGGGCGTGGCGCGGCGGCGCCCGCTTCGACTCGTGGGACGATCAGATCAAGCTGTCCGTGTGGGAGGAGGCGTTCACGCACACCGGCGTCGGCCGGGCGAAGTACCTCGGCACCCTCCCGGTCACGGCGCGGCTGCCGTGGGATCACATCGACGTCGGCCTCGAGGATGGCTTCCTCGCGAAGGAGTACCGGAAGGCGCTCCAGAGCCGCCTCAGCCCGCCGTGCGGCAAGGTCGCCGGCATGTTCGTGCACCACACGAACCTCGACGACGCCACGGCCGATACGCGGCGGCTCGTCTGCTACGACTGCGGCGTCGCCTGCGATATGACGCTGATGCGCGACGAGCGGCTGACCTTCCTCGACCGGCTCGGCGCCCACAAGCGCTCGCTGCCGGTGCTCACCGACGCAGCCGCCGCGCCGCCTGCCGGCGCCGCGCCGTCGGCTGCCGACGGCGGCCCGCCCGCCGAGCCGGCCCGCGCCGGCGACGCGGAGCTCTCCCGCGCCGGCGCGGACGACGCCCCGCGCGCCGGCGACGAGGATCCGGCCCGCGCCGAGGCCGCGGCGCCTCCCCCCGCCGAGGCCGCGGCGCCTCCCCCCGCCGAGGCCGCGGCGCCTCCCCCCGCCGAGGCCGCGGCGCCTCCCCCCGCCGGCGGCGAGGCGCCCCCGCGCGCGAAGCGGAACGCGCCCGCGCCGAAGGGGCGCGGCGGCTTCCGCTACCGCTTCCGCTTCGAGAAGACCGGGCCGGTGGCGCTGCTCGGCCACCTGGACGTCGTGCGCGAGCTGCCCCGCGTGATCCGGCGCGTCGGCATGCCGATGACCTACACCGCGGGCTTCCACCCGAAGCCCGACATGACGTTCTCTCCGGCGCTCTCGCTCGGCGTCATCAGCCTCGACGAGTACGTCGACCTCCGCCTCGAGCGCGATCTCGACCCCGCCGCGCTCGACGCGCTCGTCGCCTCGATGTCGGCCGCGAGCCCCCGCGGGCTCGCGTTCCGCGGCGCCGTGAAGCTCGGCCCCGAAGACCCCGCCCTGAGCAAGCTGATCGCCGGCGCGCGCTACGCGCTCGTGTTCGCGCGCTCCGCGATCGGCGGCGACGCGGAGGCCTCCCTCGCCGCCCGCTGCAGCGCCGTCCTCTCGGCCGCGTCGCTCCCGATCCGCCGGGAGATCGACCGGCTCGCGAAGATGGTCGACGTGCGCCAGTACCTCGTGCGGGCCGAGGTCGGCGGGCCGGAGGTGCTCTCGGCGCTCGCGCGCGCCGGGCTCGTCGGCGACCTCGTCGCCGTCGAGGTCGAGGTCGACATCCGCGGCTCGGGCGCGGTGAAATCGTCCGAGGTCGCGGCGGTGATCGCGGGCGAGCCCGGGGAGGCGCCGGGCGCGATCACGCCGCCGCCGCACCGCGCCGTGCGGCTTCAGCTGTTCGGCCGCGCCGCGCCGGCGGGCTCCGCCGCGGGCGAGCGCTTCTCGCTCTTCGACCTCGATCGGGCGCGCCGCGTCAAGTCGGCTCCGGAGCGGGCGCCGTCCCTCGCGCTCGCCGCGGACGCCGAGTGAGCCAGCCCGGGACGGTCGCGTCGCAAAGAGCCTCCGGGTGACGGCGGCGCGTCGTCTGCGGGGAGCGCGCGGGCGCTCGCCCGCGGATGGGCTACGCTGCGCTCTGCTTTATGGCAAAAGAGGGTCACGAAACCGAATGCTGCGCCGCGCGCCTCGCCGCGGCGGGAGCGGTTGGTGCGAGCGTCGCCCATGAGCTGCGCAACGCCCTCGCGGTCGCGGAGTCGTCGCTCTACCTGGCGCAGCGCGATCTCGACGATCGGCCCCGCCTGCTGCGCCATCTCGACCGGGTGACGTGCGAGATCCGCAAGGCGCACGAGGTCATCGGCAGCGTCCTCGGGCTGGCGCGCGGCGAGCCGCTGCGGCGCGAACCGGCGCATGTCGGCAAGCTGATCGAGAGCGCCAGGCACGCGCTGGTCCTGCCCACGGCGGTCCGGTTCGAGGTCGCCGTCGCGCCGGCCGACCTCACGCTCCTGTGCGACCCCATCCTGCTCGAGCGCGTCTTCTCGAACCTTTATCTCAACGCGATCGAGGCGCTCGACAACGCCCCTGGCGGCTCGATCGTCACGCGCGCGTGGCGCGGCGACGAGCGCACGTACCTCGAGGTCGAGGACAACGGCCCCGGCGTCCACCCCTGCGTGGTCGACCACCTCTTCGAGCCGCTCGTGACGGCCAAGGTGAAGGGGACCGGCCTCGGGCTCGCGCTGAGCCGGGTCATCATCGAGGCGCACGGCGGCGAGATCACGGCGACGATGGGCCGTTGCACGGGCACGGCGTTCCGCATGTGGCTGCCGAGCCAGTAGCCGGTAGCGCCGGCCGAACCCACGGCCGGTCGCCCCGGCGCGCCGGGGCGCGCCACCCGCGTGCTATCGTCCTCTCATGCACGGGCAAGCCAAGCGCCATCCGTCGGGACGCGGCCCTTTTCGCGCGGAGCACGTCCGCTCGGGCGACCCGTACGAGCTGTCGAACGGCCACCCCGTTTACTGCGCCCCCACGGGGGGGCGAGCCTCCGGGCCGAACCACCTGGGCAGCTCGGTCGTGGGGTGGGATCCGGCGGTCCAGGAGGCGGGCGTGGACACGGGTTACACCCTGGGGCAGGGCACCCTCCGGGCGCCGGACGTCGCGGTGGGGAACGTGCCCGACAGGCCCGGCTGGGTGAAGGGGGTACCGGAGCTCGCCATCGAGTACGCCGATGTGGGGCAGGACGAGGAGAAGCTCCAGGAGAAGATCGCCGACCTGCTCGAGGCCGGCACGAAGCTCCTGTGGGTGGTACGGCTCAACGGTCCGCGGCGGGTCGAGGTGCACGAGCCCCGCCGGAAGATGCGCGTCGTGCTCCCCGGGCAGCTGCTGAGCGCGCCGGGTATCCTGAAGAACGCGGTCCCCGTCGAGGCGCTCTACGACCGCAGCGAGGCGGAGAAGGCCACGCTGACCAACCTGCTCCAGCGGCGCGGCTACGACGACCTCGACGCCGTGCTCGCTGCAGGGCGCGAAGAGGGGCGCGAAGAGGGGCGCGAGGAAGGGATCCTCGAGGGCAAACGCGATGCGCTGAGGCGCGTCCTCGATCGGCGAGGGCTGCGGCTCACGAAGGCGGCGGCGGCGAAGATCTCGTCGTGCAGGAGCGAGCGCGCGCTGGATGGCTGGCTCGATCGCGCCCTCGTCGCGTCGACCACGGCGGAGGTGTTCCGGCGCGCGGGCCGTTGACCCCGCGCCCGCGCTCCTCGCCCGGATCAGGCGCGGCCGCGGCCGCGGACGAGCTCGCAGACGGCCTCTCCCAGGCCCTCGAGCGTGAGCGCGAACATCGGGAAGATCCCCTTGATCGCGTCGACGGTCGGGTGCGGGTAGGGGCCGATCCCGTCCGGGTTCAGCCACACGGCGCGGTCGAAATGGTCGCGGAGCATCATCAGCCACGCGACCCCGGGCAGCCGCGCGTCGGGCTCGGACGAGGAGCCCGCCCCGCCGCCGTAGCCCGATGAGCCGAGCAGCTCGTAGGGCGCCATCGAGGCGTCTCCGACCATCACGAGCTTGTGGTGCTTGCCGCACTCGCGGAGCAGCTCTCGCACCGGGACAGGGTCCTGTAACCCTTCGGTTCTATACAATTTTTCGTACACGCAGTTGTGGAAGTAGTAGCTCCTCAGCTCCTTCCAGTGCGTCGCGCGCTTCGCCGCGCTGAACAGCTGCGACACGAGCGCGGCGCTGGGATCCATCGAGCCGCCCACGTCCATCATCAGGATCACGCGCGTGTTCGGCCGGCGCGGGGGCCGCGTGACGATCTCGATCTCGCCCGCGTTCCTGGCCGTCGCGTCGATCGTCGCCTCGATGTCGAGCTCGCGGTCGCCTCCCTCGCGCGCGAAGGCGCGCAGCTTGCGCAGCGCCACCTCGATCTGGCGCACGTCGAGCGTGAGATCGCTGCGGTAGGGCCGGTAGCGGCGCGCGTCGGCGTCCTGCACGGCGCCGCCACGCCCGCCCGCGGAGCCGCCGACCTGGATGCCGCTCGGGTTGAAGCCGCCGCGCCCGAACGGCGAGGTGCCGCCGGTCCCGATCCACCGGTTCCCCCCGTCGTGGCGCTCCCGCTGCTCGCGGAGGCGCTCCTCGAACCGCCGGAGCACCTCCTCCAGGTCGAGCTCCTCGATCATCGCCTTCTCCTCCTCGGAGAGGGCGCGCATCTTGATCGGATCCCGGAGCCACGAGAGGAGCTCCTCCGCGATCGCCTTGGCCTCCACGTGCACGCCGCGGAAGTGCTGGGCGAACGCGAGATCGAAGTCGTCGAGGTGCGCCTCGGAGTGGACAAGGAGCGCCCGCGCGACGTGGTAAAAGCCGCCGAGCGAGCTCTCGTGGAGCCCCGCGGCGAGCGCGCGCGCGAGGCCGAGCGCCTCCTGGGCGCCGACCGGGACCTTGCGGGCCCGGAGCTCGTAGAGGAACTCGACGAACATCGCTACGACCGGTACCGCCTGCCGCCGGCCAGCTGGTCGGCCAGGGCCGTCAGGTCCTGCTCCTTCTTGAGCAGCGCGCCGAGGAACGGCAGCGTCTTGTCGAGCTTCACCTCGCTCACGCCCGCCCCGCGCAGCACGGCGATCCAGTCGATGAGCTCGCTCGTCGAGGGCCGCTTCCGGATCCGGGAGTTCTTCCGGATCTCGTAGAAGACCTGCATCGCCTGATCGGCCAGCGACCGATCGAGCTCGGGGTGGTGGACGCGGACGATCTCCCGCATGAGCTCTGCGTCCGGGAAATCGATGAAGTGGAAGACGCAGCGCCGCAGGAAGGCGTCCGGCAGCTCCTTCTCGTTGTTGCTGGTGATGATCACGACCGGCCGCTCCCGGGCGGCGATCTCGTCGCCCGTCTCGGTGATGCGGAAGCGCATCCGATCGAGCTCGTGGAGGAGGTCATTCGGGAACTCGAGGTCCGCCTTGTCGACCTCGTCGATGAGGAGCACGACCCGCATGGAAGCGCTGAACGCCCTCCCGAGGGGGCCGAGCTTGATGTACCGCCGGATGTCGCGCACATCGCCGTCGCCGAAGCGCGCGTCGTAGAGCCGTTGCACGGTGTCGTACACGTAGAGCCCGTCCTGGGCCCGCGTGGTGCTCTTGACGTGCCAGGGGATGAGCTCGGCGGACAGGCCCTGCGCGACGGCCTCGGCGAGCAGCGTCTTGCCGGTGCCGGGCTCTCCCTTGACGAGGAGCGGCCGCTCCAGGACCAGCGCGCAGTTGACGGCGGCCTCGAGCGCTTCGCTTGTGAGGTAGCGTTCGGTGCCTCGGAAGCGGCGGAAATCGGACATGCCGAACGGTAGCACCCCCGGCGAGCGCGGCGGCGCGCGCCGGGGTCAGAGCCAGTCGCGCGCGGTGGGCGCCGGCGGTGATCTCGGCGAGGCGCGCGCGATGGACGCGGGAAAGGGCTGGGACATGCAGCGAGGGCCCGGGCTCCTCGGTAGGAGGCGGCGCGATGATAGCGCGGCCGGGGGAGCCCAGCGCGAGAGAGGGCGGGAGGAGGGCCTGTTCCCCTCCAAGTACACGCCTTTGCCCCGCAATCGCGCGGTGAATCCGCGAGAGGAGCGCTGACGCCGCGTCGCGGCGCGCGCTGCTGGGCATGCTCCTTGAATAGCGCTTCTCCGGAGCCCGGGCCGGGACCCAGGTGCACACCGAGACTCGAGCGGGAGGGGGATCGATGAGCGCGAGATCGCAGCCAGACGTGATCTGCTTTTCGCACCTGCGTTTCAGCTTCGTGTTTCAGCGGCCACAGCAACTGCTCACGCGCTGCGCGCGGCGGCGCCGTGTCCTCTTCTTCGAAGAGCCGGTGTTCGACGGCGGGCCCCCGCGCCTCGAGGAGACCGCGACCCAGCACGGAGGCCTCTGCGTCGCGACTCCACATCTGCCTTCCGGCACCGAGCCGTCGCGGGCCTCCGCCATGCAACGCGAGCTCCTCGACGGCATGATGAAGCGCCACGCGATGAGCGACTGCGTGCTCTGGTATTACACGCCAATGGCGCTCTCGTTCTCTCGGCACCTCGTGCCCGCGGCGACGGTGTACGATTGCATGGACGAGCTCTCGGCCTTCTCCGGGGCGCCCCCGGCGCTCAAGGTGCGCGAGGCCGAGCTCCTGCGCCGCGCCGACCTGGTCTTCGCCGGCGGCGCGAGCCTCTACGAGGCGAAGCGCGCGCTGCACCGGAGCGTGCACGCGTTCCCGAGCAGCGTCGACGTCGCGCACTTCGCCCGCGCGCGCGCCGCCTCCCGCGCCGAGCCCGCCGACCAGGCGGAGATCCCGCGGCCGCGCCTCGGCTTCTTCGGGGTCCTCGACGAGCGTATGGATCTCGATCTCCTCGCCGCCGTGGCCGCGCTGCGGCCGGCCTGGCAGATCGTGCTCGTGGGGCCCGTGGTCAAGATCGACCGGGCGACGCTGCCCCGCGCGCCGAACATCCATGTCCTGGGGCAGAGGCCGTATGAAGAGCTGCCCGCGTATCTCGGGGGCTGGGACGTGGCGCTCCTGCCCTTTGCCCGGAACGAGGCCACGCGGTTCATCAGCCCCACGAAGACGCCGGAGTACCTGGCCGGCGGCAGGCCCGTCGTCTCGACGTCGATCCGCGACGTGGTGCGGCCCTACGGCGAGCTCGGGCTCGTGCGCATCGCGGACGCGCCCGGCGACTTCGTGGCCGCCGTGGAGGCGGCCCTCGCCGAGGAGCGCGGCGCGCTGCTCGCGCGCGCGGACGACTTCCTCGGGCAGGGCTCGTGGGACGCCACCTGGGCCAGGATGGATCGGCTCCTCGAGGGCACGCTGGAGGCTCGCGGCCGGGCCGCGGCGACGAGGTGAGCCATGTTCGATTACCTCATCGTCGGCGCAGGCTTCGCCGGGTGCGTCCTCGCCGAGCGGCTCGCCCGGGGCGCCGGCAAGAAGGTCCTGCTCTGCGACGTGCGCATGCACATCGGCGGGAATGCGTACGACCATCACGACGCCGCTGGCATCCTCGTGCACAGGTACGGACCGCACATCTTCCACACGAACTCTCGGGAGGTCTTCGATTACCTGTCTCAGTTCACCGAGTGGCGCCCCTACCAGCACCGCGTGCGCGCCTGGGTCGACGGGCAGCTCCTGCCCATCCCGATCAACCTCGACACGATCAACGGCCTCTACGGCCTGAGCCTCAACGCGCTGGAGGTCGAGGGCTTCCTCGCCTCGAGGGCCGAGCGGCGCGAGAGCATCCGCACGTCGGAGGACGTGATCGTCAGCAAGGTGGGGCGCGAGCTCTACGAGAAATTCTTCCGCAGCTACACGCGCAAGCAGTGGGGCCTCGACCCGTCGGAGCTCGACGCCTCGGTGACGGCGCGCGTCCCGGTCCGCACGAACCGGGACGACCGCTACTTCGCCGACACCTACCAGGCGATGCCGCTCCACGGGTTCACGCGGATGTTCGAGCGGATGGTCGACCACCCGGGCATCAAGATCCTGCTCAACGCGGACTACCGCGAGATCTGCCATGCCGTCCCGCACCGCGAGGTGATCTACACAGGCCCGGTCGACGCCTATTTCGATCACCGGTTCGGGAAGCTGCCCTATCGCTCGCTCGAGTTCAAGTTCGAGACGAAGGACCAGGAGGTGTACCAGGCGGCGCCTGTCATCAACTATCCGAACGAGTACAGCTACACCCGGGTCACCGAGTTCAAGCACCTCACCGGCCAGGCGCACCCGAGGACGACGATCGTCTACGAGTTCCCGAAGGGCGACGGCGACCCGTACTACCCCGTGCCGCGGCCGGAGAATGCGGCGCTCTATCGCAAGTACGAGGAGCTCGCCCGGTCGACCGCCGGCGTCCACTTCGCCGGCCGGCTCGGCACGTACCGTTACTACAACATGGACCAGGTCGTCGCCCAGGCCCTCACCCTCTACACGAAGCTGACGGGCGCCCCGGGTTGGCGGGCCCGCGCGGAGGCGGCGTGAGCAGGGCGGCCGGGGAGGGCGGCGAGCCGGCGATCGAGCTCTGGGGCGGCGTCGAGTGCACGGTGAACCGCGTCCGCGACGTGTACCACGATCAGCTCGATTGGAACGGCCACGCGCGCCGGCTCGACGACCTCGACCGCTTCGCCGAGCTCGGGATCCGGGCGCTGCGGTACCCCGTGCTCTGGGAGCGCACGGCGCCCGACGGCTGCGCGCGCTTCGCGTGGGCCGACGCGCGCCTCGGGAGGCTGCGCGACCTCGGCATACGGCCGATCGTGGGGCTCGTCCACCACGGCAGCGGGCCGCCCCGGACGAGCCTCCTCGATCCGAGCTTCGTCGAGGGGCTCGCGCGCTTCGCCCGCGCGGTGGCCGAGCGCTACCCGTGGGTCGAGGACTACACGCCGGTGAACGAGCCGCTCACCACGGCGCGCTTCTCCGGCCTCTATGGCCACTGGTACCCGCACGGGCAGGATGGCCGCGCCTTCGTCCGCGCGCTCCTCACGCAGTGCCGCGCGATCGCGGCGGGGATGCGCGCCGTCCGCGAGATCAACCCCCGCGCGCGCCTGGTGCAGACAGAGGATCTCGGGAGGACGTTCAGCACGCCGCTGCTCGCGTACCAGGCGCAGCACGAGAATCACCGCAGGTGGTTGAGCCTCGACCTGCTCATGGGTCGAGTGGACCGGGATCACCCGTTCTATCCGCAGCTCCTCGAGTGGGGCGCGTTTCCCGGCGAGCTCGAGGCGTTCGTCGCGTCGCCCTGCCCGCCGGACATCCTCGGCGTCAATTACTACATCACGAGCGAGCGGTTCATCGACGAGCGCCTCGAACGCTATCCGCCGGGGATGCACGGCGGCAATGACAGGCACGCCTACGCCGATCTCGAGGCCGTGCGCGTGGTCGCCGAAGGCGTGGGCGGGCATCTCCAGCGCCTCGTCGAGGTCTGGGAGCGTTACCGGCGGCCGGTCGCGATCACCGAGGCCCACATGGGCGGCTCCCGCGAGGAGCAGCTCCGCTGGCTGGCCGAGGCGTACCGCGCGGCGGTGGACGCGCGCGCGGCGGGCGCGGACGTGCGGGCGATGACCGTGTGGGCGCTGCTCGGCTCATTCGACTGGGACAGCCTCGTCGTGCGCGAGCGCGGGCGCTACGAGCCGGGCGTCTTCGACGTCCGCGGCGAGGCGCCGCGACCGACCGCGCTGGCCCGGCTCGTCCGTGCGCTTGCGCGCGGGGAGCCCTTCGACCACCCGGTGCTCTCGTTTCCGGGGTGGTGGCGCCGCCCGGAGCGGCTGCTTTATCCGGCGGTCAGCGTCGAAGAGCGCGACGGCGCGGCGTGCGTCGAGCCGTCCGGCGGCCTGACCGGGCGGACCGAAGGGCCGCCGATCGTGATCGCCGGCGCCACGGGCACGCTCGGCAAGGCCTTTGCGCGGCTGTGCGCCCACCGCGGGCTGCCGCACCGCCTGCTGAGCCGCCTCGAGATGGACATCGCCGATCCCGCTTCGGTCGAGCGCGCCCTCGAGCGTCACGCGCCGTGGGCGGTCATCAATACCGCGGGCCATGCGCGCGTCGACGACGCGGAGCTCGAGCCTCACCGCTGCGCGCGCGAGAACGCCTCCGGGCCCGCGGTGCTCGCGGCGGCGTGCCGTGAGCGCGGCGTCCGGCTCGTCACGTTCTCCTCGGATCAGGTCTTCGACGGCACCGGCACGACACCATATGTCGAGACCGACCCGGCGAGGCCGCTCAGCGCGTACGGGCGGAGCAAGGCGGCTGCCGAGCAACAGGTGCTCTCGACCCTTCCGGCGGCGCTGGTGGTGCGCACGGCGGCGCTCATCGACCCCTGGGACGAGGCCGGCTTCGTCGCCGCCGCCCTGCGCGCGCTCCGTGACGGCCGCCCCTTCAGCGCGGCCGAGGATCTGATCGTGACGCCGACCTACACACCCGATCTCGTCGACGCGACCCTCGATCTCCTGATCGACGGCGAGGGCGGCCTCTGGCATCTGGCGAACCGCGACGCGGTGACCTGGGCTGAGCTCGCTGCGCGGAGCGCCGCGCTTGCGCGCCTGGACACGGCGCTCGTCGTCCGTTGCCCTGGCAGCGCGCTCGGCTTCGTCGCGCCGCGCCCCCGGTACAGCGCGCTCGGCAGCCAGCGAGGGCTCCTTCTCTCCGCGCTCGACGATGCGCTCGCGCGCTATTTCTCCACCGCGGTGGCGGCCCAGCTCGCCCGTGAGGCCGCTTGAGCCGGGACGAACGACCAGGGCCTCTCCGCCGGTGACGGACATCCCTGTTGACCCCCAGGAGAGTGCGTCGCCTCGTGATGACGGATGACTCTCTGCTTCATTGGCGCATCATCCGTCGAGGGCGGCGACACGTCTGCTTCACCGGAGGAAAAGTTGCGCGACTCGGTGGCGCTGCTTGCTCCTACCTGCGTGAGCGCCTACCCTGGGCCGCAGACGTAACCACGAAATCGCGGAGAGAAACGTCATGATGCCGATGATGAGCATGCCGATGATGGGCTCGATCGGGATGATGCCCCAGATGATGGGTCAGATGCCGATGATGCCCCAGATGATGGGGATGATGCCCCAGATGATGGGGATGATGCCCCAGATGATGGGGATGATGCCCCAGATGATGGGGATGATGCCTCAGATGATGGGGATGATGCCCCAGATGATGGGTCAGATGCCGATGATGGCACGGATGACCTGTGAGATGGACAAGGAGGGGATGGTCTGCAAGATGATGCCCATGGATGGCGCGAGCATGGATATGCTGCGCCAGCGCTGCGACGCCATGATGAAGATGATGGGCATGGGCATGCCGATGATGCTGATGTGCGGCAGCACGCCGATGATGATGGGCATGAGCACCGGCATGGGCATGAGCACCGGCATGGGCATGAGCAGCGGCACGAGCGGGATGAGCAACATGGGCGGCGGTTCGAACGTCGCCAGCATGAGCAAGTGAACGCGCGCTCCTGTCGCAGCGCCTGATCCCCTCCCGGCGCAGGGCAGGCGGCTCGCTTCTTCTCCTGGCGTTCCCAGCGTCGCGGCGGCTCGAACCGCCGATCGCTCCGGTCAGCCCGTCTTCTCGACGTACGTCATCACCAGGTACATGATGACGGTCAGCTTGGTGGGGTTCCTGTACTGGTGGGGCACGTCGGCCTCGAACAGGATCGCGTCGCCCGTCGCGAGCAGGTGGCGCTCGGCGCCGACGATCATCTCAAGCGTCCCTGACGTCACCACCAGATTCTCTATCGTACCCGGCGGGTGCGGATCCGCGTGCTCCGTGGCGAGGGGAGCGAGCCTGAGCTCGTAGAACTCGACGGTCCTCGGCACATCGAACGGGAACAGGGCGCGCGAGGAGAACGAGCCGTCGTGCGACGTCAACACCTTGGCGCGCGCGGCCGGGATGAGCGCTGTGCCGCCGATCGACTGATCGCTGATCAGCGTCGAGAAGGGCACGCCCAGCGCCCGGGAGATCTTCCAGAGCACGTTGATCGTCGGCGTGCTCTGGCCGAGCTCGATCTGGCTGAGCATCGCCCGGCTCACGCTCGACGCCTTCGCCAGCCGCTCGAGGGAGAGCCCGCGCTTGGTCCGGAGGCGGCGCAGGTTGGCACCGACGATGCCGGTGAGCGCCGAGGAGGCATCGTGCGGGGCCATCTCGTAGGTCCAGGCCCCGTCGGACGTCTCGTCCGCGTCCCGCTGCGACGGCTCCTTCTGCGGCCCGTCCCCCGTCGCTCGGACGGCGTACGAGCCCGCAAGGCCAGCAGAGCCCTCTGGCCCGCGGTGCGAACGGGGTCCGGCGAGCGGTGAGGAGTTCCCCGTCGCCCGAGTGGACGCATCCACGCCGTTCGTGTAGCCCGGCACGGGCAACGAGGAATCGAACGGCTCGCCGGAAACCAACCCGGAAGAGGCGCGCGGCGTGTTCTGGCGGACCGATTTCATCGCAGCTGCCAGACTGGCATCCACGTCCACACGGGGAACCACCAGAGCGCGGCCTGCATGGTCAACGAGCTGCCCGACGACATCTCCATCTCCCTGCCGTTCTCGAGGGCACGCTCGTTCCGAGCCACCCGCCGCTGCTGCCGGTACTCCTCCAGATCGATCACTTGAGCACTCTGGGCGCGCATCCGATTTACCTCCAACCCGTAGACCTATCATCCGCTATAACGGATTGTATGTCAAGGGATAGCTCGACCATGACGCATCGTTCGAAGCGCGTCGCGTCATTGTGCCATCGCAGAACGATCTCATTCGTTGCGCAACGTGTCGTAATTTGCGCCTGAAATCGAGAGAGTTTTCGTTATGATTGGAAAATTTCCCTGTAGGAGTATTTCGGTGAAGCTCTGGTGATTTGCGCTTTGCGTTGTTCTTGGAAAGAGCAAAGCGGAGCACCGCCGAGATAGTGGACGAGGCGGAGCGCTCGGACCGCGCGCGCTCGCCCGTGATCGTCCGTCCCTCCAGGGGGCGTCGTCTGTATGCGCGCAGGGGTGAGAGGGGCTGGCGTGTCCGTGCCTCTCCGCGGTTGCCCATCGTCGTACGCCGCACGGATACGCCGCTCGATCCGGTGCCTTCCAGGAACATTCTGCGCGCGCCGTCCTCTGTCCCTCCGTCGCAGCGTGGTTGTGGAGCCGCGGCGCTTCGCGGCGTCATGAGCGCACATCGCGACATCACCAACACACAAGGAGGCAGCCATGGCGGGCGTCGACGTGGGGGGTGGCGAGAGGCGGGCACGGAACGGCGAGATCAACATGATCCCGTTCATCGATCTGTTGATGGTGATGATCGCCTTTCTCCTGATCACCGCGGTGTGGGTCACGAGCTCGCGCCTCAGGACCAGCGCAGAGGCGCCGGCCGCCGCCGGGTGCGGAGAGGAGTGTCAGAAGGAGCCTCTCAAGACGATGCACGTCCACGTCGGCGAGGACAGCTTCAACCTGGTGTGGAAGCAGGGCGCGACCGTGCTGAGCGAGGTGAGCATACCAAAGCATCCTGTCGAGATCGGCGCGGCGGGGGCCACCGCGATTCGCTACAGAGAGCTCAGCGAGGCCATCCTGCGCGAGTGGGAGCGGGGCGGCGAGCACCGCGCCCCGAGCGACCGCCGCGCCGACCAGGCCGTGCTCCACAGCGACGACAGGACCCCGTTCCGCGAGCTCGTCGCCGTGCTCGACGCCATCAACGTCCCGCGCCGGACCGTCCTGCTCGAGGACGGACGCAGCGTCGAGATGCCCGCGTTCCTCGCCACCTTCTCAGCGCGATAAGAGCGGCGCTCTCCTGTGCGGGTGAACGCCGCTCGGAGCGCGAATATTTGAGGGGGATGGGGAACTGCGACGCCGCTAGGCCGTGAACTCGGTCGTCAGGGCTACCCAGTTCGAGGGCGGGCGGACGGCGTAGCTCAGCGCCAGCACCTCGATCAGCACCACCCGGTAGATCGCGTGGACGTCGTCGACGTCGACCTCGTGCGCGTTCGCCTCGAGGGCGGCGTCGAGGTGCTCCTGCACGAACGCGAGGACGTCGGGCTGCTCCATCGCGATGACGTCGTCCGAGTCGACCGCCTCGGCAGGGTCGTGGAGGCGGATCTGCTCGTCCAGGTTCAGCGACTCCTCGACGCCCGTGAGCGCCGTCTCGGTGACCTCGTCGAGGTCCTGGCCGAACAGCTCGTCGAAGGCGAGCCAGATGGCCAGCGTCAGGAAATAGCCGAGGGCGAGCGCCGTCTCGTCGAGCGGGCCGGAGAGCACCGAGGAGATCCGGTCCGCCAGCGCAGGCTGCGTTTGCTCGAAGCGCGTGAACGCGTCGTCGAGCTGCTTGCGCGAGTCGTCGTCATCCTCGGCGAGCTGATCCTCGATCTCGGACAGGACGCGCGCAGGCACCTGAGCGTACGAGGGGACGGGGCGAATGGCTGCGCGGCGTACCCACACGCGGACAACCTAGCACACGATGGCGCGGCTCATGGAGCGAGCAACCGAATGCTCGACGCCGGAACCCACCCCTCCGTCGCTCCCCAGCGGACCTCCGCCAGCCCGCCCGATCTCCTGGCGACCTCGACCGACGCGCCCTCCGGGATCGGGCTCTGCGCCGCGGCGGGCAGCGCGCGCCCACCCTCGTCGAGGAGGCGGACCTCGGGGACGACCACGACGCCTGCCCGGGTCGTGAGGCGGAGGTGCCGCGCCGCATAGGTGAGCGGCACCAGCGCGAGCAGCGCGACGAGCGCCGTCGGCGCGAGGACGCTGCCCGCGACGTGCGCGGGGCCGGCCGGGCGGCGCCGCAGGACCACGCCCAGCGAGAGCAGCAGCGACGCGAGGAGCGCGGCCGCCGCCCAGGTGCGCTCCGAGGCGAGGCCGACGATGACGCGATCGAGCGTGGGGCGCGCGTCGACCGCATCCGCGGCGCGGCGCGAGCGCCGGCGGGTGATCTCGGCGCGCACGAGGTCGAGCGCGCGATCCGCGTCCGCGTCGCCCGGGCGGAGGCGCAGCGCCTCCTCGAAGGCGGCCGCCGCCCGGCCGAGGTCGCCGGGGCGATCCGCGCCCTCGCGGACGCGCGTGACGTAGGCGAGGCCGCGGTTGTAGCTCGCGTCCGGATGCACGAAGCCGCGGTCGGCGAGCAGCTCGAACGTGTCGACCGCCGCGCCGTACTCGCCGCGGCCGAGCGCCGCCGTGCCCTGCTGGAACAGCGCCTCCGGCGGCTCCGCCGGCTGCGCGCGCGCCGCGGGGGGCAACGCCGGCGCGAGACACGCGGCGAGGAGGAGCGCGGCGGCGAGACGGCGCCTGCAGCGGCGGCCGTTCATGCCGGCTTCCATCGGGTGAGCTCGGTGATGACGGCGCGGCTCTTCTCGAGGAGCGCCGCGGCGGCGGCCGCGCCGCCCTCCTGCGCGGTCGGCTCGAACCGGATCGCCTCGCACGCGGCCAGCGCCTCGCAGGCGCGCGCCGACAGCGGTTCGGGGACGCCACGCTGGCCGAGCTCGTCCGGGAGCGCCGCCAGCAGGACGCCGCGGGAGCGGAGGCCCGTCGCGGACTCGATCGCCCGGTGCACGGCGCGCTCGATCGCCGCGGCCGTCACCCCGAGATCCCCCTGCGCGGCGGCCTCTTCCGCCTCGCGTTGCGCGACCGCCGCGAGCCGGGCGGGCGAGCTTGCGCCCGCCGCGCGGCGCTCGCGCGCCCGGCGCACGAGCCGATCGCCCGCGCCGAACAGCGTGACGACGAGCGGCGGCGCGGCCAGGAGCAGCCAGAACGGCGCCCCGTCGAGGGGCAGCGTCGCGGGCGGGGAGTACGGGCCGAGCGACGTGCGGAGCCCCGGCATCCCGGCGAACGGCCCGGCGCTGCCAGCGACGCCGTCGCCGGCGCCAGGCGCCCCGGACGGCGGGCCGGACGGCGCCGGCGGCGCGACCGGGGTCACCTGGACGACGCCGAGATCGGCGCTCTCGACGACGTAGCGCTTCTGCGCCGGATCCCAGTAGGGGAGCTCGATCTTCCCGAGATCCACCGCGCCGCTCCCCTGGATGCGGACGACGTAGCCGAACGAACGGAAGCCGCCGATCACGCCGCCGCGCGGCTCGAGCGACTCGCGCTTCTCGGGGTCGAGCCACTCGAGGCCGGTCCGCTCCGGCACCCGGAGCGATTGCGGGAAGTTGCCGGTGCCCGTGACCTGCACGGTCACGGCCACCGAGCCGCCCTGCTCGATCTGGCGCGGCTGCACCGTCGCCTTCAGGGTGAACTGACCGACGTCGCCGAGGACGTAGCCGGAGGGGCGGCCGGCGAGCGGCGGCTCGGTGACCCGGACGACCACGTCGTTCGACTCGCGCAGCACGCGCGCGCCGATCCGCCGCCCCGTGATGCGCGCCTGCATGCTGCCCGTGTGCAGCTCGCCCGCCTTCAGCGGGAACAGCGCGAGCTTGTCGACGAGGCGGGCCGCGTAGCGGTGCCCCCCGACCCGCGTGTACACGGGCCGCTCGTGGCGCGGGTCCTCGAGCAGGGGGTGGCGGAGGAAGTCCGCGGTGGGCGCGGCGCGGGGCTCGCTCATCTCCGCGTTCTCGCGGAAGTACAGGTAGAACGAGACGGTGACCTGCTCGCCGACCACCGCGGTCGTCTTGTCGGGGATGGCGCGCAGGAACACCACCGGGGCGGGCTCGCTCGGCATCGCGAGCTCCGGCGCCTGGTCCTCGGGCTCGTCCTCGACCACCTCGTCGTCCAGGAGGCCGCCCGGGCCGCTGAACGGCCACGGGAGGCCGTGCAGCGGGCCGCCGGGCAGCAGGAACGGGTTGCTCGGCCGGCGCGGCCGCCCGCTCGCGGGCACGACCTTGATCAGGATCGGATCCGCCGGCAGGCGCCTGCCGTTCCACACGATCGTGGGCCCCGGGATCGTGTAGCGGCCGGGCTTGTTCGCGACGATCTGCCACGTCGCGCTGATGCCCAGCTGCGTGGTCATCACGCCGCCGCTGAGCTGGGTCTTCATCTGCGTCCCGATGCTCGGGCCCGAGGCGATGGAGAGGTCGGGCGGGACGCGCAGCTCCGGATCGGACGGCATGCCGGCGCCGCGCTCCACGAGCGCCTTGACCTCGACCGTGAACGGCTCGCCGACCTCGACCTCGGTGGAGCTCGCGCGCGACGAGAGCGCCGGCTGCTGGGCGCGCGCGCGGAGGGGGGCGAGCAGCGCGAGCAGCGCGAAGAGCAGCGCCGTCGCGAGCGGCGCAAGGCGCGGGGTGGCGAGCGCGGCGAGCGCGAGCGGGGCGGGGGAGCGCGCGGCAGACGCGAGCGGGGCGGGGGTGCGCGGCGAGCGCATCACTTGTCCTCCATCGCGCGGCCGCGGCGCATGCCGGCTTTGCTCTTCGCTTCCTGCTCCTGGTACGTCGGCGCCTCCTCGAGCTGGTCGAGGATGCGATCGTCCTGCCGCCCGGTCGGCGGCTGCTCCTGGGGCTGCTCGGGCGGCGGTTCGGGCTGCTCGGGCGGGCCGGCGTCAGGCGGCTGATCCTGCGGGCCGGCGTCAGGGCTCTGGTCCTGGTCGCCGGCGTCCTGGTCGCCGCCGTCGTCGCCGGCGTCCGGCTCGCCGCCGTCGTCGCCGGCGTCCTGATCGCCGCCGTCGTCGCCGGCGTCCTGATCGCCGCCGTCGTCGCCGGCGTCCGGCTCGGCGTCCGGAGGAGCATCGGGTTCGGCGTCCGGCGGCGCGGCGTCCTTCTGCTCCTCGATGCGCCGCAGCGCGATGGCCCGGTTCCAGGCCGCGTCCCGGCCGATGCCGTCGCCGCCCGCCTCCTCGAAGATGCCGGGGATGATGGCCAGCGCCTTGTCGTAATACGTCACGGCGTCCTCGTACTTGCGTCGCAAGAACTCGAGGTTGCCCGCGAGGTAACGGGCGCGCGCGCGCAGGTCGGCCGGCACGCTCGGATCGGCGCCGATCGCCTTCACCAGGATCAGCGCGCAGTCGATCTCGATCCCGCGCAGCGCGTCGTTCTGCTCCTGCGCCGGCCCGCCGTCCGCGAGCCCCTCGTCGCCGAACCGGTGGCCGTAGCGCTCGGCCAGGTGGAACAAAGTCAGCCCGAGATCGAACGAGCCGTTCGGCTTCTGGCGCACGGAGTCGGGCAGCCCGATGCCGGCGTCGCTGCACGCGCCCGTCCCCAGGTAGCTCTCGAGCGCCTGCTCGGCGGACTCGAGGTCGCCCGCGTCGAGATCGCGGATCGCCTGATCGACCGCCGGCGCGTTCCGCTCGAACGGGGACGACGGATCCCACCCGCTGCACCCCGTCGTCGCCGAGAACGCGGCCCCGGTGAGGCACGCCGCGGCGAGCCCCATCGCGAGCCAGCGCCCGTGGCGCTCGAAGAACCCGGGGAGACCTACCCGCTTGCGATCACGACGCGGCATGCTGCCCTCCCGCGTTGCCCTCCGCCGCCGGCCGCGCCTCCGCCGCGAGGCCTGCGCCGCCCGCGCGCCCCTTCAGCAGCGCGGCGCGCTTCGGCGCGGCCTTGGGGCTCGTCGCCACGAACCGCCGGCGCGGAGCGTCCTTCAGGAACACCTCGGCGATGAGGAGCAGGATCGCGAGGCCGAGCGGGTAGAAGTAGACGTCCGCATAGACCGTCTCGACCCGCTCCGAGAACTCGCTCTTCATCTGCCGCCTGAGCTCCGCCGCGATCGTCTCGATGCCCGTGGTCCCCTTCTCCGCGCGGATGATCTGCCCTCCCGGCGTCGCCTGCGCGATCGACGCGAGCTGCTGCTCGCCCGACAGCGACAGCTCGGTCGTGAGCGGCTTGCCCTGGCGATCGGTCCGCCACCCGACGATGCGGCCGTCCGGGCCGATCTCCGGGATCGGCTCCGGCGTGCGCCCGCCGATCTGCACGACGTGGACCGTCGTGCCCTGGGCGCCGATCGCCTGGGCGACGCTCAGCGGGTAGCCCTCGAGATCCTCGCCGTCGGTGACGAGCAGGATGATCCGCTTGTGCTCGGCGGACTTCGGATCGCGCTTCAGGAGATCGTTCGCCTGGTCGAGCGCGCGCGCGATCGCGGTGCCGCCGATCGGCATGTCGTTCGGGTCGAGCTGGCGGAAAAATTGAGCGATCGCGGCGCCGTCGGCGGTGAGCGGGAAGCCCATCGGCTCGCCGGCGAACGCGACCGCGCCGAAGCGCGCGCCCTCGAGATCCTTGATCAGGCGGGCGACCTCGACCTTCGCCCGGAAGATGCGGGAAGGCTCGACGTCGCGCGCGTACATGCTCTTCGAGTAGTCGAGCACGACCACCACGTCGACGTTGGTCGCCGGCACGAGCCGCGTGCCCTTGCCGTACTGAGGCTGCGCCGCGGCCACGAACGCGAGCGCGGTCGCGAGCACGAGGAGCACGCCCTTCCACGCGCGGCGCTTCGCCGGGTCGGCGGTGGTGAGCGCCTTCACGCGATCCTCGTCGCCGAAGCGCCTGATGGCGCGCGCCACGCCGAAGCCGCCGAGGATGAGCAGGAGGCCGATCAGCGCGGCGAACGCCGTCCCGAGCAGGAACCACGAGGCCGCAAAGTTCAAGGGAACCTCCGGAGCAACCAGGCGCGCAGGAGCGCGTCGAGCCCGATCAGCAACACCCCGGGCAGGAGCAGGAACGGGAAGAGATCCTCGTACGCGGCGCTCGACGCCTCGAAGCGGGTCGTCTCCAGCCGGTCGAGCACGTCGTGCATGCTGTCCGCGAGCGCCTTCGCGTCGGTCGCCACGTACGACTCCCCGCCGGTCTTCTGCGCGATCTCCTGGAGCAGCGCGGGGTTCACCGGGAAGCGGTGCCGCACGTAGCGCGGCTGCCCGAAGAGATCGACGCCGTCCTCGACCTCGACCTCGTCGTCGGTGCCGATCTGGATCGTGTAGACCTTCACGCCGAGCGAGGTCGCGAGGTGGGTCGCGTACTCGGGGGAGATCGCCCCCGCGTTCGAGTCGCCGTCGGTCAGGAGGATGACGACCTTCGACTGCGCGTCGCTCCTGCGCAGGCGGGCGACCGCGGTGCCCAGCGCGTCGCCGATCGCCGTCGCGCTGCCGTCGATCACGTTGAGCGTCATCTGCGAGACCATCTGCGTCAGCAGGTGGTAGTCGAGCGTCGGCGGCGACAGCACGTACGCGGCCTTGCCGAAGACGACGACGCCGAGGCGATCGGTCTTCCTGCGGCCGATGAAGTCCTGGAGGACGAGCTTGGCCGTGTCGAGCCGGGTCAGCCGCTTGCTGCGCGGCAGCTTCGGCTGGCCGGGGAGGTCGCTCGGCCGCGCGTCGAGGATCGCGCGCATCGAGCCCGACAGGTCGAGCGCCACGACGATGTCGATGCCCCTGTCGTCCGTGCGCTGCTCGCGGAGCACGCTGACAGGCCGCCCCATCGCCAGGATGAGGAGCGCGAGCGCGACGGTGCGCAGCACGCCCGGCAGGTCGCGCAGGTGGCTGCGCAGGCCGCGCGGGCCGCGCACGAGCGGCGCGACCGTGCCGAGCCGGAGCCGCGGCTTGCGCGCGTCCTCCGCGAAGATGCCCCAGTACCAGACGACCGGCACCGCGAGGAGCGCGAGCAAGAACCACGGGGTCTGCCAGCTCGCGCCCGTCCAGGCGTCGCGGCGGGCGATGTAGGGGTAAACGCAGGCGATCGCGGCGACGACCAGCGTCGCCCCGATCGCGAGCGCCGCGCGCCTCGCGCGGCTCAAGGCGCCTCCTCCGGCGCCCGGGACGGGCGAGCGGGCGGCGGCTGCTTGGCGGCGGGCGGGCCTCCAGGCCCTGCGCCCTCGGCGGGCCGCGCCGCCGGCGGCGTCGTGCGGTGCACGATGACCTCGCCGCGCTCGATCGCCTCGAGGCAGTCGGCCTCGCTCGGCTGGAGGCGCGCGAACTTCACGAGGTCGCAGTCGGCGAGGAACCGCGTAATCTGCGGCAGCACCGGCACGGGCGGGCGCACCCGCGCGAGCAGCGCGCGCATCTCGTCGCTTGTCGTCTCCAGGCCGTCGAAGTCGTACCGCGCGCCGAGGTATTTGCGCACGCTGTCGCTCACGCGGTCGAAGTACTCGTCGGTCCGCCCCTCGCTGAGCAGGCTCGAGCGCCGGAGCGCCTCGAGCTCCTCGAGCGCGGCGACCCACGGCAGCTTCGGCGGCGGGGCAGTCACCACGCGGGGCCGGCGCATCCAGCGCCGGACCAGCCAGGCCACGATGAGCCCGAGCGCCGCGCCGATGAGGATGCCGGCCGTGAGCTGCTTCGCGAGCACCCACTCCTCCCGCTGCGGCCGCGGCGGCGGGTTCGGCCTGACCTTGGGATCCCGCTCGTTGGCGATCGGATCCTCGACCACGATCTCGTGCGGCCGGGTGCAGACGGTGACGAGCTCCCCGCTCGCGCGGGACACGGCGATCGGCACCGGCGGCAGCTGCAGCACGCTCCTGCCCGGCTCCTTGGGGAGCGGGACGAACGGGATGACCAGCCGGGTCGTCGCGCCGGTATCGGTCGCCGTCGTCGTGCGGGTCGGCCCGGCGCCCGCGTCGGCCTCGGGCAGGACGAACCCCGCCTTCTCCAGCGCGCGCGCCGCGTCGCTGTCGCCCTGGACCTTGAACCCCTCCGGCAGCACCGTCTCGCCCTTGCCGTGCGCGACCGTGATCTCGAGGGGCGCGGCGTACCCGCTGAACCCGTTCTTCGGGAACGTCTCCTGGATCTTGGGCCGCGTCGCGCCCGGCGGCACGTGCTCCGCGCACGAGGCCCACACGCTCCCGCCGCGCTCCGTCGCGGCGGGCGCCGGCGGCGGCGCGGGCGGCGGCGGCGGCGGCGCGTCGTCGTCCCGAGCGGCGGGCCCGCCGGCGCCGCCCGCGTCCGGCTGCGCGAGCGCCGGCGCCGCGCACGCGAGCGCCGCCGCGAGCGCGGCCCACGCGGGCAGGCGCGCGGCGGGCGAGGCGCCCGAGCCGTCGACCCAGGAGCGGCGCGGCCTCATCGCCTGAGCCTCCGCGCCCGCTTGGCGAACAGATCGCGCAGCGGCGTCACGAAGCTCTCCCCCGTCTTCACCACCACGGCGTCGAGCGCGAGCTTCTTGAAGAGCTTGTCCCGGTCGCCCCGGAGCTTGCGCATGGCGGTGCGGTAGTGGTCGCGCACCGCCCGGTCGCCGGTGTCCACCACGACCTCCTCGCCGGTCTCCAGGTCCTCGAACGTCGCGAGCCCCACGTCGGGCAGCTCCTCGTCGCGCGGGTCGACGAGCATCACCGGGATCACGTCGTGCTTCGCGCTCGCGAGCGAGAGGGAGCGCTCGAAGCCGGTGGCGAAGAAATCGCTGATCACGAACGCCACGCTCCGCCGCTTCGCCACCTTGACCAGGGTCTCGAGCGCGAGCTTCAGGTTCGTCCCCGTGTACTTCGGCTCGTGCCCGAGGATCTCCCGGATGACGCGCATCACGTGCTTGTCCCCCTTCTTCGGCGGCACGAGCTTCTCGATGGCCTCGGTCGCGAGCACGAGGCCCACGCGATCGTTGTTCTTGATGGCGCTGAACGAGCAGAGCGCCGCGATCTCGGCGGCGATGCGCGCCTTCGACGCGCGCCGCGTGCCGAACTGCTCGCTCTGCGAGGCGTCGACGACCAGCATGACGGTCATCTCGCGCTCCTCGACGAACACCTTCACGAACGGCTCGCTCATGCGGGCCGAGACGTTCCAGTCGATCCAGCGCACGTCGTCGCCGGGCATGTAAGCGCGGACCTCGCGGAACGAGAGGCCCTGCCCCTTGAAGACGGACGAGTACGTGCCGGAGAGCTGCTCGTTGGCGAGCCGTCGCGTCCGGATCTCGATGCGCCGGAGCTGCTTCAGGAGCTCGGGCGGCAGCGGGTTCTTCGAGCCGGAGGCCTTGATCACGGCACCTCGACCACCTCGAACACGCGCCGGACGATCTGCTCGGACGTCACCTCCTCGGCCTCCGCCTCGTAGGTCAGGACGACCCGGTGCCGGAGCACGTCGGGGCCGATCGCCTTCACGTCCTCCGGCGTCACGTAGCCCCGGTGGCGCAGGAAGGCGTGCGCGCGCGCCGCGAGCGCCAGCGCGATCGAGGCGCGCGGGCTCGCCCCGTACTCGATGAGGCTGCTCAGCTCCCGCATCCCCTTTTGCCCGGGCTCGCGGGTCGCGAAGACCACGTCGACGATGTAGTCCTTCACGCGATCGTCCATGTACACGTCGCGCACGACCTTGCGCGCGGAGACCAGGTCTTCGGGCGTCGTCACCTTCGCGGCCTTGCCCTCGATCACCGCGGTCGTGCGGTCGATGATCAGCCGCTCCTCGGCGCGCGCGGGGTACCCGACCTTGACCATGAGCATGAACCGGTCGACCTGCGCCTCCGGGAGCCGGTAGGTCCCCTCCTGCTCGATCGGGTTCTGGGTCGCCATGACCACGAACGGGCTCGGCAGCGGGTAGGTCGTGTCGCCGATGGTGACCTGCCGCTCCTGCATCGCCTCGAGGAGCGCGCTCTGCACCTTCGCCGGCGCGCGGTTGATCTCGTCGGCGAGCACCAGGTTCGCGAAGATCGGGCCGAGCTTCGAGGTGAAGTCGCCCTTCTGGTGGTTGTAGATGACGGTGCCGATGAGGTCGGCGGGCAGGAGATCCGGCGTGAACTGGATCCGGGAGAACTTCGCCTCGATGGCGTCGCAGAGCGTCCGCACCGTGAGCGTCTTCGCGAGCCCCGGGACGCCCTCGAGGAGCACGTGCCCTCCGGTGAGCAGCCCGATGAGGATGCGCTCGATCATGTACGTCTGGCCGACGATGACCTTGCCAACCTCGTTGAGCAGGGTGTCGATGAAGGCGCTCTCTTTGGCGACCAGCTCGTTCAGGGCGCGTACGTCGTGCATAACGGGTGGGAGCTCATAGCAAGCCCGGCCGCCCGAGGACAACCGGCGCCGCCCGAATATTCCTCGAGGCGCGCCGGGGCTCGGCGCGCGCCGAGCTTCTCGCGCCCCGCGCGGCGCGTGCGGCGCTAGAAGCCGGGCTCGCGGAACCTGGCGCGCCCGGTCTCGGCGGGCGCTCGCGGGCGCGGCGGGCCCGGGCTCGCGGCCGCAGCCGGGGCGGAGGACGGCGGCGTCGCGGGCGAGGCGGAGGGCGCCGGCGCGGAAGCGCGCGGCGGCTCCGGCGCGCGCGGCTCGGCGGTCGCGGCCCCCGGGCGCGGCTCCACCGTGAGGGGCGGCGCCGCGGGCACCTCCACGGCCGGCGCGGCGGGGCCCTCCCCGAGGCCGATCCACAGGAGCGTCGCCGCGCCGAGCAGCGCGCCCGAGGCGACGAGCGCCGCCGCGGTGGCGATCGTCCGGGCGCGGCGGCGCGGATCGAGCCGGGAGAGCGGCCGCCCCCGCGACCTGCCGTCCGCGGCGCGCAGCGCGTCCTTGATCACCGCCGCGCGCCGCGAGGAGCGCGAGGCGAGCGCGTCGCGGATGTACCCCGTGACCTCCTCGTCGCGGCCGCCCAGCGTCGCGTTCACCGCCTCCAGCGCGTCCGCGAGCTCGGCCATCGTCGCGAACCGCTCGGCCGGATCCTTGGCGAGCGCGCGCATCACCGCCGCCTCGAGCGCGGGCGGGTAGCCGGGGGCGAGCGAGCTCGGTGGATCGACCGGCTCGGGCCGCGCGATGCGCGCCATCGTCGCGAGGTCGTGGCTGGCGGCGAAGGGGTGCGTGCCCGTCGTCAGCTGATAGAGCACGATCCCGAGCGCGAAGATGTCGGAGCGCCGGTCGAGCTGCTCGCTGTAGACCTGCTCGGGCGCCATGAAGAGGATCTTGCCCTTCATGTGCCCGGTGTTTGTCGTCGGGTTGTCCGCCTGCGCCATGGCCTTGGCCACGCCGAAATCGGCGATTTTGACCGAGCCCTCCCGCGTGATGAGGATGTTGTGCGGCGAGACGTCCCGGTGCACGAGCCCGACCAGCGCGCCGTCCTCGTCCCGGAGCTCGTGGGCCGCGTGCAGGCCGCGCGCCGTCTCGATCGCGATCCGCACCGCGACGGGCAGGGGGAGCGGCCGGCCCTGCTTGCGGGTGCTGCCGCCGAGCAGCGCCACGAGCGCGTCGCCGTCGATCCACTCCATCACGAAGTAGAGCACCCCGCTCTGCTCACCCTGATCCAGGATCGCGCACACATTCGGGTGCTTGATCCGGGCCGCGATGCGAGACTCCGTGAGGAACATGCGCTTGCAGCGCGGATCGCTGGAGAGCGCCGGCAGCATCGTCTTGACTGCCACGATCTTGTTGCCCGCCGCCCCACCGCGCTCCCGGGCCGCCCACACCGTGCCCATTCCGCCCTGCGCGATGGCGATCAGCAGCTCATAGCGGCCGAGAAATTGGCCTGGCACAAGATCGACGGGCGCTATCACAGCTCGTACCTGCGACTCCTGTGTCGTCCTGAATCCGACCATGCTGAAGCTCTCGCGGGAGGTGCAAGAGCGTTCCAGGATCGGGCACCAATCACAAACAATTTTCCAGTTGTCTAGAATAGTGCAGCGTGGGTACGTTTGGATTGCCTCTATCGCTTCGTTGAGGAAGGAGGCGTGGGTGGAGCATCGGATCACCATCGGCGGAGTGGTATTCTTCGCCGTGGTCGGCGTCGGTCCGGCTGCGTTCGCCGAGCCTTACCCGGAGGGCGCCGATCGCGGTCCGCCGGGCGCCGTCGCGGGCGACACGGCGGCTGTCGCTGCGCCGCGGCAGCCGAGCGCCGCGGAGCTCGCGTCCGCGCGGCACCTCTTCGGGCTCGGCCTCGCCGCCGAGGACCAGGGACGGTGGGCGGAGGCGCTCGAGACCTACGAGCGCATCAGCAAGATCGTCGTGTCACCGGCGCTCTGGTATCACCTCGGCGTCTGTCACGAGGCGCTCGGCCACGTCGTCGAGGCGCTCAACGCGTTCGAGCTCGCCATGTCCGGCGCGACCGCGCGGAAGGAGCTCGCGCTCGCCAGCGAGTCGCGGTCACGCATCGAGAAGCTCCGCGTGAAGACGTCGCAGATCGTCCTGCAGCTGCCCGAGGACGCGACCGGCGTGCGCGTCGCGATCGACGGCGAGCCGGTCCACCCGGCGCTCGTCGGGGCGGCCATCCTCGTGAGCCCCGGGGCGCGGCGGATCGCGGTGAGGGCCGAGAATTACGCTGAGCGGTTCGAGGCCACGGTGCAGGCCGAGACGGGCGCGGTCGTCGAGCTCCGGGCCGAGCTCGGGCGCAAGCGCCCGCCCGCGGTCTCGCGGCAGAGCGCGCCGGCTCGCCCCGCGCCGCCCCGCGCGCCCGCGCCGGGCCCGAGCATCCCGCCGGTGGCCGTCGTGGGGGCGGCGGCCGCGCTCGGCGCCGCCGCCGTGCTCACGGGCGTGATGGCCTACGACGTGCGGCACACCTTCCTGAAGAAGAACGCGAGCCCCGCGCCGGGCTCGCTGGGCGAGCGGCAGGCGCTGCGCGATCGCGGGCAGGCGCTCGCCGTCACGAGCACGGTGCTCACCGGGGCGGCCCTCGTCGCGGGCGGCTTCGCCACGTACCTCTTCTGGCCTTCTGCCGCGCCGCGCGCGGCGCCTCAGGACGCCGCCGGCGGTCGGCCGTCGCCCGCGCCGCGCGCCCCCGGCCCGACGGCGCTCTCGCCGTGGGTCGGCGTGACTGGCGCGGGCGTCGCCGTGCAGGGAGTCCTGTGAGCCGCGCGCGCCGCCTCGGAACGGGCGCCGTCGCGGCGCTCGCCCTGGCCTGCTCCGGCATGGGCGCGTGCGCCTTCCTCGCGCCGTTCCCCGACGTCGCGCTGGACCCGGTGGGCGAGGGGGGAGGTGGCGGCGGCGGGGCGGGCGGAGCGGGCGGGGCGGGCGGGGGCAGCCCGGAGGTGGAGGTCTGCGTCCCCCGCGTCGCGACGGCCTGCTACGCCGGGCCGCGGGGCACGGAGGGCGTCGGCCTCTGCAAGCCCGGCGTCGCCACGTGCAACGACGACGGGACGGACGCCGGCGCCTGCGTCGACCAGGTGCTGCCCGCGTTCGAGAGCTGCGCCACGCCCGAGGACGAGAACTGCGACGGGCGGGCGTGCACGGGCGATCCCGTGCAGAGCGTCGCGCTGGGCGGCACCGGCGCTCAGCACGGCATGGGCGTCGCCGTCGGCGCGCGCGCCGCCGTGGTGGTCGGGTCGGCGTCCGGCAGCACCGATCTCGGCGCGGGCCCGTCGGATGAGCTGGGCGCGCTCGCCGAGCCGGACGCCTTCCTCGTCTCGTTCTCCCGCGACGCCTCCGCGCGCGAGGGGCGCTTCCGGTTCGCCCGCCGCTTCGCGGACAGCGTCGCGCGGGGGGTCGCGCTCGCGCCCGGCGGCGACGTGGTGCTCGCGGGCAGCGCGTCGGGCGACGTCGATTTCGGCGGCGGCGTGCGCAAGGGCCACGGGCGCCGCGCCGACGTCGTCGTGGCGCGGTTCGACGCCTCCGGGGCGCACCAGTTCAGCCGGCGCTTCGGCGACGGCGCCACCCAGCACGCGACGGCGGTCGCCGTGGACGAGGCGGGGAACGCGTTCGTCACCGGCGAGTTCTGGGGCACGCTCGACTTCGGCGAGAACCGCCAGGGCGAGCGCTTCCTCCTGGAGAGCCAGGGCAAGAGCGATGTGTTCCTCGCCAAGCTCGATGCCGCCGGCAACGTCCAGTGGGCCAGGCAGTTCGGCGACGCGGAGGACCAGGCCGGCACCGGCGTCGCCGTCGACGGCCATGGCGACATCGTCCTCGTCGGCCGGTTCGGCGGGAGCGTCGATTTCGGGCGGGACGAGAAGGGGCTCTCCACCGTGGCCAAGAGCGACCTGTTCATCGCGAAGCTCGACCCCTCGGGCGACCACCTCTGGAGCAAGTCGGCCAACGCGACAAACGCCGCCGAGGCGCTCGGCGTCGCGGTGGACGGCGCGGGCAACGTCGTCGTGACCGGCTCGTTCCGCAACTCGGTCACCGTCGGCGAGTCCGTGCGCACGACCGCGGGAGACAAGGACATCCTCGTCATCCGGCTCGACGAGAACGGCGTCCTGCAGTGGTGCGAGGACTTCGGCGACGACGCCGACCAGGAGGGCGCGTCGGTCGCGGTCGATCTGGCCGGCAACATCGTGCTGACCGGGTCCTTTCAGGGGAGCATCGAGCTCGGGGACGTGGTGCGCTCGGCCACGGGCGCCGCCGACGCGTTCGTGGCCAAGCTCGACCCGACCAGCAACCCGATCTGGCTGCGCTCGTTCGGCGACGCGGGCGAGCAGCAAGGCGCCTCGGTCGCCGTCGATCCCCTCGGCGGCAGCTGGGTGACCGGCCGCTTCGACGGCGTCCTCGATCTCGGGAGCGGCGCGGTCACGAGCCGCGGCGCTGGCGACGCGTTCCTTGTCCAGCTCGGGCCGTGAGCGCCGCTCGCTCGCCGTGAGCGCGGCTCACTCGCCGGCGAGCGGGTAGATCGGCCGGATGTCGATCGGGATCCCCTCGAGGCCGCCGAGCGCCAGCCGCATGGGCTCCGAGACCTCCCCGTAGCGGGCGAGGAGCTCGCCGGCGGCCTGCCTGTCGCCGCGGTGCTGCAGGAGGCAGAGGTCACGGACGAGGCGGGTGATGGCGGCCTCGAGCTCCGCGGCGTCGACCGTGAAGCGCCGGGTCTGCGGCTCGAAGCGGGCGGCGCGCTCCTCGAGGAAGCGGTTGATCTGGAGCGCGGCGCCCTTGCCGTGCGCCTCGGCCACGCCGAAGCGGGTGCTCCGGAAGAGCCCCGCGAAATAGGAGACGAGGAGCTTCTCCCGGAAGTCTTCGGCGAAGTGGCCTCGCTGGATCATGAAGAGGACGTTGTAGGCGCCCATCACGTCGGCCTTGGCCTCCTCGATGGCCGAGTAGGTCGCGCCGAGCGCGAGCCGCACCTCCACCCGCTCTTTGCCAACACGCGCGAACGCCGGGCCCAGGCTGTGCGAGAGCTCGTGGAAGAGCGTCTCGTTGAAGAACGCGTCGGCGGACAGGCGCTCGAGCTGCGCCGGGTCGAGGATGCGCTCGGCGATGGGCCGCATGATCAGCTCGAACTTCGTCTCGATGACGTTGCGGAGCAGGACCTTCTTGGCCCCCTTCTCGGCGCGGACGCGCTCGTCGTTCGGCAGGTTGAACGCGATCGTCTGGACCGATTTGCGGGCGTCGCCGGCGCTGAAGACCAGGTCCACGACCTGGATGGGGCTCTCTCCGCCGCGCTGCGTCTTCACTTCATCGGGGATGGGCAGGTTGCGCTCCATCTCCGGGAGGAGCTCCTTGTACTTGGAGAGCCTCCCGGAGGCCGCCGGGTCGCTCACCGTGACGAACGACTCGAACGATGCCTTGAGGCCGAGGAGCTCGTCCTCGTAGGTCTCGTAAGGGCCGATGGTCACCTCGACCGGGCTGTCGAGATCCATCCAGTCCTTGTCGGATGCATAGTAGTCGTCCGATCGGAACGCCGCGGCCCGCGACCTCAGGAACCTGCGGAGGCTCTCGTTCGCCGTGAGCGCCGCCGCCTCCTCGAGGAGCGCGCCGGCGGGGCCGAGCCACGCCGCGTAGGCCTGGCTGTACGGCACGGCGACGAGCCCGCCCTGGTCGCGGCGGATGAGGGTGAACAGGCCCTCGAACGCCTCCTTGTCGCCCGGGTGCTGCTTCGTCCACGCGTGGAGCTCGTCGGCCGCGAGATCTTCCGGGTAGAAGCCGGCGCCGGGCGGGCGGGGCCTGTCGATGGCGAAGGGGCGGTGGTGATCCTGCCTGTCCCACGGGCCCCGCATGATGTCGAAATAGGCGAGCTTGCCCCGCCCTTCCGGGGTGGCGTCCGAGAGGAGCCGCTCGCGGAGCTCGGGGTTCGCGGCGTAGGCCTGCCGGTCGAACACGGGATCGAGCCGCCGCGAGGCCTCGATGAGCTTGCCGAGCGCCCTCCTCTCGGGCTCGGGCAGCGTGCTGACGTCCGCGGTGAGCCTGGCCGGCGCGAACTGCTTGACCTTGTCGGACAACAACGGGACCTCCTAGAGCGGCATGTACCAGAGGGGGGGACCGTCGCTCGAATATAAGGGCGATGTCCGGCGATCTCCGGAGGGTTCAGGGGCGGCCCGCCTGGACCGGGTGCGCGTCGCGGAACTCGCGGACGGCCTGGGCTTCGTCGATGGCGTGCTTGAACCCGGTGGCCGCGCGGAAGGCGGCGCTGTCCACGACGACGGGGTATTTGATGTGGGTCAGCGCCGCGCGCGGGAGCTTCGGCAGGCCGAAGCGGCCGAGCGCGTTGCGCAGCACGAACTCGGGGAGGGGGACCGCCACCCTGCCCGCCGCCCGGATGATGAGCGACAGGGGCACGGGCTGGGGGCCCGAGACGTTGTAGACGCCGCGGATGCGCTTCTCGAGCGCCAGGCAGATGGCGGTCACGACGTCCTGCTCGTGCATGAACTGGAACAGCGGGTCGAACCCGAGGACGTACGGGACGTGAGGCCCGCGGAGGAAGCTCGCCAGCGTGCCGTGGCCCGTCGGGCCGAGCGTGTAGCACATGCGGAGCACGGTCGTGCAGAGCTCGGGAGCGCGCCAGAGCGCCGTGCAGGCGTAGAGATCGGCCGCCACGAGGTCGGCGAGCTCGGGGAAGGTGGATACCGCCATCGGCGGATCCTCCTCTGTGTGGTACAGCGGCGACTCGGGGCCAGCGCCGTAATACGTGTGTCGTCCGACGAAGATCACGTGCTCGGCCCCGCAGGCGCGGCTGTTGTCGAAGACGACGCGCGTGCCGCCGAGGTTGATCCGATACCGCTCCTCGGTCTGCTCCACGAGGTGCGTCACGGTCGCCATGTGGATGACGGCCTGGGGCCGGCTCTTGCGGAACACCTCCTCGGCGGCGCGCTTCTGCAGATCCACGTTGTGCATCTCGACGCCGGCCGGCGCGGTCGGCCACGGCCGCCGGTCGATGCCGATCACCTGGTGCCCCTCCTCGAGGAGGCGCGTCGCGACCATGCGGCCGAGCTGACCCGTGATTCCAGGGATGAGGACCCTCATGCGCTCTCCTTCGACGAAGCAGGCCTGGGCGGCGCGGCGCCGCGCTGGTCCAGCGCGAGCTTGCTGCGTCGCCGCCTTCGCCCGGCCTCGATGAGCTCGGCGATCCTCGCCTTCACCTGCTCCACGTGGCCCAGGATCACCTCGTCTTCCTCCGCGCCGGTCCCGGCGAACGTCATCGGCTCGCCATAGGTGATCTCCAGCTGGACCGGCAGCGGGGCCGGGACGAGGTACGGGGTGATCGGGATATACGGCACCCCGAACAGCCGGCCGATCGTGTACGAGTTGGCGACGGTGGGCACCGCGTCTCCGCCGCCGACGAAGCCGAACGGGAGGATGGGCGTCTTCGTCTTCATCGCGAGCCGGACGAACCCGGACCCGAAATTCACGAGCGAGTTGCGCTCGCTGTAGAGCTTGGCGGTGCCGCGCGCCCCCTCCGGGAACACCATGAGCAGCCGCTCGTCCTCGAGCAGGCGGCTCGCGTGCTCGGGGAGGCCGGTGAAGTGCCCTGTGCGGCTCGACCAGAGCGAGGTGAACGGGAGGCGATTGATGAATTTCTCCGCCATCCCCTCTGCCAGCCGCGGCGGCTCCATCTCGAAGAACATCGATGCGACCACCATCGCTCCGTCGATGGCGATTCCCCCCGAGTGGTTGCCGACGAGCATCGCGCGCCCGCGCGCAGGGACGTTCTCCGTGCCCGTCACGCCCACCGAGAAATAATGACGATAGAAGAAGTCAAGGAGCGAGAAAAAGAGACCCAGGTGCTTCCGGGAGATGCCGTAAGGATCGACCCCGAAGCTGTTGAAAGGGATTTCCAGGCGCTGGACGCGCTGGGCAATCGAGTCGCTGACGAGCAGTGTCAAGGGGCACCCTCCGGAGGCTGCGCGCCCGGAGCGTACGCACGATCGGGCGGGGAGCACAACCTCCCCGCCGGCCGGCGCAGGGGGCGGCCGGGCTGCGCCACGTCGGCGCGAGGCTCGATGGCTCACCGCTGTGCGCCGGAGTGCCGGCCGCCCACGTCGATGATCGCATCTCGAAACATGACGCGCCGCGGCGGCGCCTTCGCCGCTGCCTCCTGCGCTCTCGCCGCGGGACCGGGACGCAACCGTTGAGCAGCCGCGCGGTCCGCGGTATGGGGTCGGCCATGTCGATCCGACGCCGCTCCCCCGAGCTCCCCGGCAGGCCGCCCTCCGGCCGCTCGCCGGGAGCACGCCCCCCCGGCGCCCGCCGGGAGGTCGCCCCGTGACAGCGCTCGTCATCCGCCGGGCGGCCCCCACGGACGTGGCCATCATCGCGGCGAACAACCGGGCCATGGCGCTCGAGACGGAGGGCAAGGTGCTGGACACCGCCACCACCCTCCGCGGCGCCGCGGCGCTGATCGCCGATGAGGCCAAAGGGTTCTATCTGGTGGCCGAGCGCGCCTCCGACGTGGCTGGGCAGCTGATGGTGACCTACGAATGGAGTGACTGGAGAAACGGCACTTTCTGGTGGATCCAATCCGTCTACGTGTCCCCCGCGGCGCGGCGCGGCGGGATCTTCCGGGCGCTGTACCGGCGAGTCCACGAGATGGCGGCGGACGCGGGGGACGTATGCGGCATCCGCCTCTACGTGGAGACCGCGAACGCGCGTGCCCAGTCGACCTATGTCGCGCTCGGAATGAAGCGGTCGCACTACGAGCTCTACGAGCTCGATTTTGACTTCGGCTCCTCCTGAGGTGTCCGGCTCTCCTGGCTCTGGTCGGGGGGGACGACCGCGGGCATCGACGGCCAGGAGCCCTTGACGAGGGCGCGCATCGCGGCCGTCTTCAGCGCGACCTCCGAGGGCTCGAGGAAGACGCCGAGGGCCTGGCGGATCTGGGGGAGCGAACGGATGAGATCGGCAGGCGTCATCGCTTCGGGCGGCGACACACCGCTCCGGTCGCAGGCCTCCTGGATGATCTTCCTGGCGAATGTGGGCGCGAGGCCGCAGCACTCGACCACCTGCTCGAAAAGCGAGCGCATGAGCTGGTTCCCCCGGGGTAACGTCTGACGCGCGGCGCGTCTTTCACTTGGGCGAGCACATACCGCCCCACGACAAGAATAGCCTACCTCCTATATCGCGCTCGTGAGATGACGACTGACCTTCTGCTGTCCCTTGTGACGATGTAGGTGACGCAGCGAGGCGCTCAATGTGTGACAGCGCGACCTCGGGTCGCGCGACCTGAGCCGAGGCGGCGGAAGGTCGTGGTCGCCGGAGCGTTGGACGGGCCTCCATGGCCGGAGTGTTGGACGAGGCGGCAAAAAGGAGCATCGCCAGGCCGGCGTCGCGCGACGCGCTCCGCCGCGCCGGTGCTCAGGCGCCGCGTGCCGCGTCTGTCCAGCGCTGACGTCTTTGGGACGCTGGTGCGCCGATGGCGTCTCACGACCGTCGTGACGTCGCGCGTCACCGCTTCGCTGGGTTGCGCGTCACCGCTTCGCTGGGTTGCGCGTCACAGCCCTGTTGGTTTGAACGGCGTCCGGGAGGTCGCCCGCGGAACGCTCCGCTTCGGCTCCGGCGCCTTCGGCGCTGCGCTGCGAACGGCCGATGAGCGGGGCGCCGGCTTCGTCTTCGAGACGTTGGATCCGCTCGCTGTGCGCGTGTCCGGCCGGCTCGTCCTGGGCTTGACGGCCACAGGCGGGGTCGCTCTGGGGGCCGGCCGCGGGGCCGCGTTCGTTGCGCGGTTGGCGGTGGGAGCAGGGCCGTGTGCGGACCTGCCGAGAGCGGAGCCCTGGGCGGATCGGCCAGCGACAGGGGGCTGGGCGGATCGGTCGGGGGGAGCGCCGTGTGCGATTCCGCCGGGGGCGGGGCCCTGGGCGGAGCCGCCGGGGACGGGAGCCTCGGCGGGCCCGCCGGGCTGCTCCGGCGCGGCCGCGTGGACGGTCGCGCTGTCGGCCACGGTCGTGGGGAGCAGCGGCGACCTCGGGGGGGCGGAGATGCTCTCCGCCGATTCTCGAGCGGCGGGCTCGCGCTGACCGACGGCGACGAAGGCGCCCACCCCGGCCGCGAGCGCGACCGCGCAGACGCTGGCGATCACGCTGCGGCGCACGATGTGCTGCCGGCGGAACACGGCCTCGGAGACGACGGCGCCCAGCCCCGGCGCGCTGCCGTCGGCGCCCGAGCTGTCCGGCGCCGCCCCGAGGATCCGCAGGCCCAGAGGAGAGCGCTGGCTCAGGGGCTCGCTCGGCGGAGAGCGCTGGCCCAGGAGCCCGCTCGGCGGAGGGCGCTGGCTCAAGGGCTCGCTCCGAGGCGAGCGCTGGCTCAGCGGCAGGGGCTCGCTCCGAGGAGAGCGCTGGCTGAGCGGCGAGCGCGCCGATCTCGGCCCGGACGCGGGGCCGCTCCGCGCGCTGATGGGCGCGGTGACGTCGCGCAGGCCGATCTCCTTGATGAGCGCCTCCACGGCGCGAGGCGACGACACCGCGAGGCCCGGCGTGTGCGCGGCCGCCTCTTCGAGCGCCTCGGCGAAGGCCGCCGCGGTAGGGAACCGCTCGTCCCGGTCGGCGCGCAGCGCGCGCAGGCAGATCCCGTCGATCGCGGCCGGGACCGACGGCACCACCCCGCGCGGACCCGCGGGTGGGCCCTGGAGGATCTGCGCGATCAACGCACCGTCGTTGTCGGCCTTGAACAGGCGCTCCTCCGTGAGCATCTCCCAGAGCACCACGCCGGCCGAGTACACGTCGCTGCGGCGATCGACCTGCTCGGCCCGGATCTGCTCGGGCGCCATGTACGAGAGCTTGCCCTTGAGCGCGTTGCCCTGCGTCGACATGAGCCTCGTCTCGGCGCGGGCCACGCCGAAGTCGGTGATGCGCGAGACGCCGTCGATGCCGACGAGCACGTTCTGCGGCGAGACGTCGCGGTGCACGAGGTGGAGCGGCTCGCCGTCGGACCCGGTGAGCTCGTGCGCCGCGTGGAGACCCGCGAGCACGTCGAGGAAGATGCGGAGCACGATCCCGACGGGGACCGGCCGCTTCGCCCGCGCGCACGTGCGGAGCAGCAGGTGCAGCGACGGGCCCTCGATGTACTCCATGACGAGGAACAGCGGGTCCTCGACGAGATCGAAGGTCGCGACGACGTTGGGGTGGCGGACCCGCGCCGCGAGGCGCGCCTCGTCGAGGAACATCGCGACGAACTCGGGCTCCGCCGCGATGTGCGGGTGCATCATCTTCAGGGCGACGAGGCGCTCGAACCCGCCGGCGCCGACGGCCCGCCCGAGATACACGGTGGCCATGCCGCCCGACGCGATGGCGCGCAAGCTCTCATAGCGGCCACCGTACAAGGTCACATGGCCAGGCTACACCATGCGTGGCGCGTTCTCCACGAGTCATGCGCCGGTCTCCGCGTGCGCGCGCCCGTCCCACACAGCCACGGCGACAGCCCGATTCCCTGTCGATGTGAGGTGTGCTACGACCGTTCGCCGACAGTCGCGGGCCGGCGTGACCTCTCTGTCGGCGATCGGTGACGGTGGCGCAGCGCGCGCGGGGGGAGGATGCGCGATCAGCTCACGATCGGCAGCCGCCTGGTCGGCGGTCGCGCGCGCGGGCCGCCCTGCTCGCGCTCGTGCAATGCGAGATCGTGCTCGATGATCGTTAGGGGGTTGTCGTAAGCCGGTAAAGGAAGATCCTTATTCTTCGCATGGACGGGGTGCCTGCCGTGCTTCTTGTACCACTCGGCCACCGTGGCGTTTGCCTTCATCTTCTCGAGGATGTTCCGCCACCCGGCGCCGGTGTTGTATGCGCAGAAGCTGATCTCGCCGAGCTGCGTTCCGTACGGAATGATGCACATCTCGGTGCGACGGAAGTCGTAGTTGAACAGATCCTGAAACCACATGCCCGCGACGAACAGGACCCGCCACTCGTACGCGCTGGCGTCGCCCTCGCCGGCGTGCGCGGCGCCCGTCTGGCTCATGAACTGCTTCACCAGCGTCGCGAGATTGAAGTTGGACGGCGCCTTTTCGGGCCGGTAGTGGCGCAGCAGCGCGGCGACGACCTGGGCCTTCGTGAGCGTGCGGCCGCGCCCGGCGTCGAAGATGGCGCGCAGGTCGGAGAGCAGCTCCTCGACATCGATGAAGTCGAGCAGCGGGACCATCTGCTTCGTCTTCTTGTGGACGAACAGCACGGTCCCGATCCCGCAGTTCGGGTGGCACCCGCAGTTGATCTGTCCCCAGTCCTTGTCGGGGCCGTCGAGCAGGTCGGTCACGTTGCCGAAGGGGCTGAGCGCCGACAGGGGGAACCAGTCGCGGAGCGGGTCGGTCACGCCGGTCTGCCGGGCGATGTCGTGCGCGAGGTGGCTCAGCGTGTAGCGCTGCTCCTCGCGCAGCTCGTCGGAGATGTCCTCGTCGCGTCCGGTGAAGCTGACCGGCTGGAAGCTGACGACCGTGATCTTGTCGGCGTTCTGGACCGCGAAGTCGATGATGGGGCCCACCTGGTCGTTGTTCACGCCGTTGACGATCGTCACGACCAGGATGACGTCGATCCCGGCGGTCGAGAGCTCCTCGATCGCCCGCAGCTTCACGTCGTAGAGGTTGCCGATCTTCCGGTGGCTGTTCGCGGTGTTCGTGACCCCGTCGAACTGCAGGTACGCCATCCGGAGGCCGGCCTCCCTGGCCTTCATGGCGAAGCCCGGCTCCTCCGCGAAGCGGATCCCGTTCGTCGCGCACTGCACCGCGAAGTACCCCTTCTGGCGTGCGTACCGGATCGCGTCGAGGAAATGCGGGCTCAGCGTGGGCTCGCCGCCGGAGAACTGGATCGACATCTGGCGGCGCGGGCGCACGTCCGCCGCGTCGTCCAGGATCCGCGTGATCTCCTCCCAGGACAGCTCGTGCACATAGCCGACCTGATTGGCATCCATGAAGCACGGGTCACACATCATGTTGCAGCGGTTCGTCAGATCGACAGTGAGCACCGCGCCGCGCCCGTACCGGATGGTGCTCGAGCCGTGGTTGTGGATCTTATCCGGCGTCATCTCGACGTCGCGGCCGCCGAAGAGGCGCTCGATCCGGGCGAGGAACTCCGGGTCGATCGAGATCGTGTCCGAGAAGAAGCCGTGCTTCGGGCACGTCTTCTCCATGACCACGCGCCCGTCGCGCGCGACGATGCTGGCGCGGATCTCCCCGGGCTTGTCGCTGATGAGCTTCGTCCAGTCCGCCTTGCCACTCAGGATCTCGGCGCGCGCCTCCTTGACGCAGCGCGGGCACAGGCTGTCCGTCTCGCGAGGCCAGCCGAGCGGGGGCTTCGAGCGCTGGCCGCCCCTCGGGATCGGCTTGTCGCTCCACTTCGGGTGAAACGGCTTGGGCTCGCCGCCGAGCCGGCTCAGGCGCTGCAAGACTGGCCACGCCTTGTTGGCGGATACCGTGATGGCCTTTTCCAGTGTCCGTACCAGATCGATCAAGCGTCACCTCACTCACAGGCGCATTCAGCGGCTGCACCGTAGGTCGGCCTAGCGCGTGCTTCCATCAAATTCCAGGGTCGCACGCGGCGCTGAGCGCCGCTGAGCGGCGCTGACATGACCCGGCGCTGCTGAGCCTGGGGAGTGACAGCGGGCCGTCGATCGCGGGATAGTACGGCGCAGCGTATGCGATTCCTCCCTGGAAGCCCCCGCGCCGTGGGCCTCGCCGCGGCGATCGCGGCCACGGCGGTGGCGGGCACGGCAGCGCCGCAGCCGGTCGCGCGGGCGCCGCAGGCCGCGGAGGACGGCGGCAGGACGCCGGCGGGCGCCGAGGCCGGCGCGGCGCCGCTGCGCGGCAGCCTGGGCGTGCCCGTCGCCGAGCGGCTGCTCTCGTCGGGGGACCCGGAGGCGCGGCTGCGCGGCGTCGAGCGGCTCGGATCGATCGGCACCGAGGAGGCGGTGAGCGCGCTGCTCGCCGCGCTCGAGCAGGGGTCGCCGGCGGCGCGCGATCCCAGGGCGCGCCTCGCCGCGGTGCGGGCGCTCGCACCGCACGCACCGCGCGACAGCGTGCGCCAGCTCCTCTCGCGCGAGCTGTCGGAGGGCGGCGGCCCCGCGCGCGGCGCCGCCTCGCCGCTCGGCGAGGTGCTGCGCGGCACGGCCGCCCTCGCGCTCGCGCGCACCGGCGAGAGGCGCGCGCTCGGCGCGCTCGTGAACGCGATCGTGCAGGGCGGGGCCGCGGGGGAGGCCGCGGCGCGCGCGCTCAAGGCGTACCCGCCCGCGTCGCTCCAGCTCCTGCTCGGGAGCCGCAAGCGGATCGAGCCCGCGCTCGTGAGCTTCCTCGGCGAGCTCGGCGATCTCCGGGCGATCGCGGCGCTCCGGCCGATGCTCGAGGGCGGCGACCGGGCGGCGCAGGTGGCCGCGGCGCGCGCCCTCGCGCGGCTCGGCGACGAGGCGGCGCTGGCGAAGGCGCGCGCGTGGCTGCGCAGGCCGGAGCCGGGGCTCTTCGAGCCGACCGTCGAGATCCTCGTCCACCTCGGCGCGCCGGAGGCGCCGGAGGCGGTGGCCGCGCTGCTCGGATCCGAGCTCGGCCGGGTCGACGGGCTCAGGCTGGCCGAGCTCGCGCCGGCGGAGCGGCTCGTGCCGGCGCTCGCGCGCGCGCTCCCGCTGCTCCCGGAGGACGCCCAGCCGCGCGCCGTCGCCGCGATCGGCCGCGCGGGCGGCGCGGAGGCGGCGCGGCAGCTGCGCCGGCTGATCACCGAGCGCCCCGAGCTCGCGACGGCGGCGGCGTTCGCGCTGGCGACGATGCCCGGGGCCGAGGCGCGGGCCGCCGTCGCGGAGCTCTTCGAGGGCCCGCGCGCCGCGAAGGACGCAGACCTCCGCAGGCTCGGCCTGCGCGCGGGCGTCGTGCGCGGGCTCGTGCTGCGCGACGCGCCCGCGGCGCTCGAGGGGCGGCTCCTCGCCGCGCTCGCCGCGCCGAAGGGGTCGAGCGATCGCGCCGTCGGCGTGTTCGGCGCCGTGGCGCTCGGCCTCCGCGACGCGGTCGAGGTCGTCGGCGGGTGCTCTCCGGCCTCCTGCGATCGCGCGGCGGTCCACGCGGCGGCGCGCGGCGCGCTCGCGCTGGGCGATCGCGCCCTCGCCGCGCTCGCGCCGCTCTTCGCGGAGCTCGCCGCGCGCCGCGTGGACCGCCGCGCCGCCGCGCCGGGCGGCGACGACGCCGCGCCCGACGCGGCGGCGATCTCCGCGGGCGTCGCGCTGCTCGCGGAGCCCGGGGGCGGGGCGATCGCGACCTCGCGGCTCGCCGCGCTCGCGGAGGAAGGGGGGCCGCTGTCGCCGCTCGCGGCGCGCGCGCTCGCGGCCCGCGACGACGAGGTGGTCCGCGGCAGGCTCAAGCGGCTGCTCGAGGGGAGCGATCCCGTCGTGCGCGCGCACGTCGCCCTCGGCCTCGGGAGCGACCCCATGCCCGACAGCGTGTCGCTCCTTGCGCGCGCCTACCGCTTCGAGGACGACCCCTCGGTGCGCCGCGCGATCGTCCGCGGGCTGTCGCGGCGCACCGAGGTGCAGCGCAGGCGGGTCCTCCTCGCGGCGCGGGATCTCGATCCGGACGAGGGGGTGCGCGCGCTCGCGCGGGCCGCCCTCTCCGGCGCCGGCGCGCCGGGGCTCGACCCGCCGCGCTCCGCGCTGGCCACGGGTGTGGTGTGGATCGCGATCGTCCCGAACGACCGGAGCGCGGCCGCGAGCGCGTCCTCGCGGCCGGCGCGGCTCGTCCGCCCGGATGGGCTGGCGGTCCCGGTCGTGGCCGATCCCGACGGCGTGCTCCTCGTGCCGGCGGTGCCGCCCGGCGTGAGCTCCGTCCTGCTTGCGCCGGCCGCACCCCCGGGGGACGCTGGCTCATGGCGATGAGCAACGCGACGGACGAGGGCGGCGCGGCCGTGGGATCGGCCGTGGAATCGGCCGTGGGATCGAGCGCGGAGCCCCGCGCCGCGTCGACGCCGTCCGCGACCGAGGCCGATCGCGCTCCCGCGAGCGGCGACAAGGCTGCGGGCGCGACGTCGTTCGAGGAGTCGACGCGCCGCCTCGCGAAGATCGTGGCGGAGCTCGAGGGCGGGGACCTGCCGCTCGAGCGCGCGCTCTCGCTCTTCGAAGAGGGCATCCGCCTGTCGCGGTCGGCGCAGGAGCGCCTCGACCGCGCGGAGAAGCGCGTCGAGGAGCTGCTCGGGATGGACGCCGACGGGCGCCCGGTGACGCGCGAGTTCGAGGGCTGAGCGGAGCAAGGGTGAGATGAGGACGGCAGCGGCGCTGATCATCGGCAACGAGCTGCTCAGCGGGAAGATCGCTGACGAGAACCTGTTCGTGCTCGCGAGCACGCTGCGCGCGCTCGGCGTCAAGCTGGAGCGGGCGGTCATGGTGCTCGACGACATCGAGGTGATCGCCGCGGAGGTGCGCGCGCTCGCGGCGTCGCACGACTGGCTCTTCACGAGCGGCGGCGTGGGCCCGACGCACGACGACCTGACGATCGCCGGCGTCGCTCGCGCGTTCGGCGTGCCGGTGGTCAGCGCGCCCAACATGGAGAGCATGCTGCGCGAGTACTACGGCGACCGGCTCACCGAGGGGCACCTGCTCATGGCGCGCATCCCGGACGGCGCGCGGCTCGTGACCGGCGGCAGCGCCGCGTGGCCGGCCGTGGTGATGCGCAACGTGTGGATGCTGCCCGGCGTGCCGCAGATCTTCCGGGCGAAGCAGGCGCTCATCCAGGCGGAGCTCTCGGGCGGCGCGCCGTTCATCTCGTTCGCGGTGTTCACGACGCTGGACGAGGGGCAGCTCAAGCCGATGCTCGACCGCGTGGTCGAGGCCCACCGCGACGTGGACATCGGCTCCTATCCCCGGTGGTCCGGCGTCGAGTACCGCACGAAGCTCACGTTCGACGGCCTCGTCGAGGCGAAGGTGCGCGCGGCGCGCGACGCCTTCGCCGAGAGCCTGCCCGCGGGGACGGTCGTCCGCGTCGAGTGACGCGCTCCGCTCTCGCTCCGCCCGCCGGCGTCGGCGGCGCGGTGGCCCTCGTGTCGAGCGCTGGCAATCGCGGGCGGCATCTTCGACGCATGGGACTAGAGCGACAAGCGGATTGAAACCTCCTGAAAAGAGCAGGATTTCGAACCGCCAAGCGCGCCAAGGACGCCAACAAGAGGACAAAATCTTGGCGTCCTTGGCGCGCTTGGCGGTTCATTTCTCGGTTGATCGATGTGATCGGCGCGCTCGGTGCCGCCCGTGGCGGTGCCATACGTCCAGGCAGTGCCACCAGGTACCCATTGCCTGATCTCGACGTGGTTTCTCATGCCTCGAGGGCTTCTCCCCCTCTCCGCCTCCCGGTCGCCTCCAGCCCCAGCGTCGTTGCAGGCTCGTACTGCGGCCGTGTAATGTCGGGCGCCATGAAGCGCGTTTTCGCGGGCGCGTCGGGAGCGTCGCTCACCGCTCTCGCGCTGAGCTGGGCGGTGATCTCGTGCGGCGCCGCCGTCGGCTATTCCGACGACTGCGCCGAGATCCTCAGCTGCGAGCCGCCGCCGTCCTCCCCGCCGCCGTGTGCCGGCGACCCCGCCACGACGCCAGCGAAAGAGGCGTGCGGCGTCTTCGTCGCGGGCCGCGGAGACGACGCCCGCGCGGGGACGAGGCAAGAGCCCGTGAGGACGTTGCAGCACGCGGTCCAGAAGGCGCTGCTGGAGGGCAAGCCGCACGTCTACGCGTGCGCGGAGGACTTCCACGAGGCGGTGCGCCTGCCGTCGGGCGTCGAGATCTGGGGAGGCCGCGCCTGCGAGCGCGAGGACTGGGCCTACCTCGGCGCGGACCACCCGACCGTCGTCGCGCCGAGCGCCGGCCGCGTGCCGGTCCTGGTGCACGCGCACGGCGCCGTCCTCTCGGACCTCTTCATCGACCGGAAGTCGCTGCTGTTCGGCGTGCGGCTCATGGCGGCGGACGCGATCGAGCCGGGCGGCTCGTCGATCGCGCTGATCGTGGCGGACAGCGCCGCGACGGACATTGCGTGGAGCGAGCTCATCCCGGGCGACGGCGCTCCCGGGGCGCCCGGCGAGGACGCGCCGCTCGAGGTCGCGGAGGACGGCGCGCCTGGGAACCACGGCGCCGCGGTCTGCTCGGCGGAGACCGTGAAAGGCGCCTTGCCCGCGCAGACGCTCTGCCCCGGCAGCACCACGTCCACCGGCGGTCGCGGCGGCGTCGGCCGTCGCGATGCCGGCGGCGACGGCGAGCACGGGACGCGCAGCGAGCGTGGGGCCACGGCGGATCCCCCGGAGAGCGCGCCGGGCGGGCTGGGTGAAGACGGGATCGAGGCGTGCACCGATGGCCAGTACGGGCGGGACGGCGCCCAGGGAACGCCGGGCGAGGGCGGCGCGCAGAGCGCCGCGCGCGTCAGCGTCGCGGGGTGGCACGGCGCCTGGGGAGGCAAGGGGACTCCAGGGACGCCGGGCCAGGGCGGTGGCGGCGGCGGCGGCACGCGGGGGCGCGGCGTCTGCCAGAGCACGGAGCCGCAGGGCGGCGCGTCTGGCGGCTCGGGCGGCGGCGGCGGCTGCGGCGGGCGGGCGGGCGGGGGCGGGCGGCCGGGCGGCTCCAGCATCGGCGTCGTCGCCGTGAACGCGGACGTCGTGATTCAGCACTCGAGGATCCTCCTCGGGCGTGGTGGCGACGGCGGACGCGGCGGACGCGGGCAGGATGGCGGGTACGGCTGGCCGGGCGGCGTCGGCGGACTGGCCGCGATGAACCAGGGACAGCCCGAGTTCGCCTGCGATGGCGGCCGTGGCGGGGACGGCGGCGCCGGCGGCCCCGGGGGCGGTGGGCTCGGGGGGTACACCGTCGGCATTGCCCGCCTGCTGGGCGACGTGAGGCTCGAAGAGAGCGCCGTCGTCGAGCTGAACAAGGCGGGCACGGGAGGGGAGAGCGGCGATCCCGACGCACCGTTCGGCGAAGGAGACGACGGCCTCGTCGCGGATGTCTGGACGGTTGCGGGAATCGCCGCCCAGGAGGAGCCACCGCGGTGAACCGCTGCGTGTCGATATCAGATCGCCGATTCGCGAGGGAGACCGATGAACCAGAGGATGTTGGCGGGGGCGGCGGTGCTGTTGATGCTCGCCTCCACGGGCTGTGGAACGGCCGGCCGCTGCGATGACGGGACGGGGTGTGGTGAGGCGGCGCCGTCCGAGACCGACTGCCTCGAGGCGCTCGCAGCGCACAAGGCGGTCGATGGCTGCGGCGTCTTCGTCGCCTACCCCCCATTGTTCAACGCGAGCGACGACCTGGATGGCACGATGGCCAGGCCGGTGTACGCGCTGGCGCACGGGATCGAGCTCGCGCGCGCGGGCCGGCGCCGCATGTTCGTGTGCAATCAGCTGAGCTACCCAGAGATCCTGACCGTTCCTTCAGGGATCGATGTCCACGGCGGGTTCAATTGCGATCGCGGCTGGCAGTACGAGGGGGATGCGTCGCCGACGGTCATGGGCTACCCCGCCCAGCAGCTTCCCCACACCATCGTGCCGGACGAGGGCGAGCGCCATGGGCTCGATGACGGCATCTCGACGTTCACCGACGTGAAGTTCCACCAGTCCGGCACCAGCATCGCCGGCCAGTCGGCGATCGGGATCCTCGTCGAGCCGAACGCGGCGGTGGAGCTGGTCCGGAGCCACCTCATCGTCGCGGGGGGCGCGTCGGGGCTCCCCGGAAATGGATTCCGCACGGAAGCGCGGGAGCGCGCACGCGACGGCGCAGACGGGAATCCAGGGGGCGACGCCTGCTCGGCCGACACCGTGGCTGGAGGCGCCGCGGTCACCACCGTCTGCGAGGACGGCTCCATGTCCACGGGCGGCAAAGGGGGCGATGGCCATGCGGATCGCGGCGAGGCGGGGAGCGACGGGACGCCGCTTCCAAGCCCGAACCCTGACGGCGCCGGCCTCGGCGGCGCCGGGGGGAGGGAGGGCTCCGCGTGCGGGTATGGGAAAAGCGGGCAGCCTGGGGAGCTCGGCGCGGACGGCAGGAGCGGGCGCGGCCCCGGGCGGATCACCCGAGAGGGCTGGGTGGGTGAGAGCGGAACCGACGGGAAGCAGGGCGGGCCCGGAAGGGGCGGCGGTGGGGGCGGGGGCTCTTTCGGCGGCTCGGCCGCGTGCGGTGCGTCGCCGAGCGGCGGTGCGTCCGGCGGCTCCGGCGGCTCCGGCGGCGCCGGCGGTTGCGGCGGCCAGGGGGGCCGCGGGGGCGGCTATGGGGGCGCGAGCATCGGCATCCTCGCCCTCGACGGCGCCAGGGTGACGTTGCGCCAGGTCGCGATCGAAACGGGCGACGGCGGTAGCGGCGGCAAGGGGGATTACGGACAGGACGGCGGGGTTGGCGGGCGGTGGGGCGGGATAGGGCAACATCCGGGAGACTATCGTAGGGCCTGCGACGGCGGCTCAGGCGGCTATGGCGGGCCCGGCGGCAACGGCGGCGGCGGGACCGGGGGGCCGTCGATCGGCATCGCCTACGTGGACGAGGATCAGTTCACCCTGGAGGATGTCACCTTCACGTTAGGCGCTCCGGGCAAGGGAGGCGCGACCTACAAGCCGGACGATGACAAGGGCGACGACGGCTTCGCCGCCGAGACGTACCGCTTCACGCCGTGAGGCCGGCCGGCGCCGCCCCCGTCGGGCTCGGGCGCGACGCGGCGGCCGACGGGCAGGAGCGGTAGCCCGGCCTATCCGGCGAGCGGACGCCGACGGGTCTCCGCCGGATGACGACAGGTTCCACCTCGGATGACGATGAGCCCCCCGTCGGATGACGGCGGGTCCCAGCCTCGATGACAACGTCTCCGGGCCGGATGACGATGGCTCGCCGCCCGATGCCGATGGGGTCCGGCCGGATGCTGATGGGCTCCGGCCGCATGCCGGCGGGACCCAGCCCCGATGCCGATGTCTCCGGGGCGGATGCAGATGGCTTCCGGCCGGATGACGACGACGTCCACCTCGGATGACGATGGCCCCTTCCCGGGATGACGACGCACTCCGCCGCGATGCCGACGATTCCGCGCCGCGCGCTTGCGCGTCGCGCGCCGCGCTGTCGCCATCCACGGGCACGCTCCCCGGCGCTCGCTTTCGCCATGGCCAAAACTTGCCACTCCCTCGACATCCCGCTTCCTGCCTGCGTAGCCTTCGCTGATGGTCAAACCTACCTCTCCTCCCGAAGAGACCGACGACAACGATCCCACGCTCGAATCCCTGGCCGAGCGGCTCGGCAAGCCGGGGCCCGGCATCATCGAGGCCTTGCTCGACGGCACGACCGAATCCCAGCTCGTCGAGCGAGGGCGGCAGATCGCCTCCTCGCGCATCTTGACCGACCTGCGACGCCTCTACGCGACGGCGCACGCGTGCTGGTCGAGCGCGTCGAAGGAGAAACGGGAGAAGCTGCGCGGCTACTCGCCGGAGCTGCTCGCGATCGCGGTCGACCAGGCGCTCGCGCTGGAGCGGCTGCTCGAGGCGCACGAGAGCGCCGGGCAGAAGAAGGACGCGGCGCGCGCCACGACGGACGCGGCGCTGCGCGAGCGGCTCTCGCGCGCGCTGCTCCAGCGCGACCAGGCCTACGAGGTCCTTCGCGGCGTCGCCGGCTCGGGCAAGGCGGCGCGCGAAGAGCTCGCGCAGGCGGTCGGCACCGCGGAAGACCCGGGCGCGCTCGCGCGCGGGCTCACCCAGCTCACCGCGCTCGGCAAGCGCTATCTCGCGCAGAAAAAGGGCCCCCTCGTCGTGCGCGCCAAGCTGATGCGGCTCGACCAGGACTACATAGAGCGCCTCGAAGAGACCGCCAAGGAGCTGACCCAGGCGGCGAGGACCGCGGCCGCGCGCCCCGCGGGCCAGAAGGTCACGAGCGGCGATCTCGACCGGGCCGACGGCATCAACCTGATCCTGCTGGAGCAGATCGTGCGGGTGTTCGAGCGCGCCAACGAGCAGGATCCGAGCATTCCTCGGCTGGTGCCGATCGCGACGCGGCGGCTCTTCAGCCGGAGCATCAGGAAGAAGGCGACCGAGACGTCCGGCGGAGGAGGCGGCGCGGCTGGCAGCGGCAGCGCTGGAAGTGGCGGCGCCGGCGGCGCGCCGCCGGACGAGGAGGATCCGCTCGAAGGCGACGACGCGGTGGTCTGAGCCAATAGCGCTCTGCTCGGAGCCGAGCGTCGACCGAGGGCTCAGGCTGCAACCTGGGCCCTCTTCCTGTTCATCACGCCTTCGCCGGCGACTTTACGGGCGGACCCTCGCCGGGAGGCTAGCTCGCATCCATTTCCCGTGGATCTGCGTGGCTAGCTACAGTGGACGAACGTCTGCGCAGCATAAGTGGGGTTCTACCGCTGATTTTGCGACCAGCGCGTGTGGGGACGCCACCGGCGCGGGGCGCATCGGCCTCGCGTGCGGGATGTCATGAAGCTGTTCCGGCTGACTGCGCCGCATGCTGTGAAATCGGCGGTCAGGACCTGCTTGGCGGCCGAGGCACAGGGCCACGGCCGGTATGCCGAGGGCGGAGGAAGGGAGATCGGGGACGTGCTCCTCGGCCGAGCAATGTCCTACCGCTTTCGTGAGGACGCTTGCGTCTAGAGAACGTGCGGGCGAGCGTGGGCGGGCGAGAAAAATCGCGGGGTGGAGGGAATGAGCATGAGCGAGAGATCGAGACCGTGGCGACGGAGGACGATCCTTGCGGTGGCTGTCGGCGTCCTGGCGCTTGGGGCGGCGGGGGCCGGGTGTTTGTGGGAGCGGGAGGACCCCACGTTCGGGAGCTTCTGCGCGGCCTCGGTGGGCGGCGAGGAGCATTGTGTTGGCGAGAACCTCGGCCCGGGCGCCGCGTGGAGCCAGGCCGAGAAGGACGGCGCGCTGCCGATCGAGATGTGGGCCACGTGGCCGAACAACAAGACGCTGGAGGAGATCGTCGCGAGCGGCACCTCGCTCGACGTCTGGTTCCGCCACGTGGACGAGGCGATCGACTACGTGCGGGACGACGCGAGGAACGCCGAGTCGCTGCGGGCGACGCTCTCTGGCAAGCTCGAGTCGCTGCTCGACGAGGCGACGGACCGCCAGAGGGCGCTGCTCGCGCAGGCGCCGGTCGACGCGACAGGCAACTTCAAGGCGGCGATGATCGAGAAGGCGAGCGCCGAGACGGAGCCGCTCGCCGCCGCGCTCGCGGCCGACAAGCAGACCATGGCGGTCGTGCAGGCGATCTTCGACCAGGCCCGGAGCGACGCGGCCCCGCTGCGATCGAAGTACGCGGGCGTCGCGGCGCGCTTCGCCGCGTACCGCGCGACCGAGGCGGCGGAGACGGCGGCCTACGCGGCGCTCTCGGAGCAGGCGTCGCGGTCGGACATCGATGGCCTCGACGGCGTGGAGCAGGCGGTGCTCGCGGCGGCGCGCGAGGCGAGCCGGGCGCCCGGCGAGCTCGCCGCGGAGATCCTGAGGTCGTCGGCGGCGCTCCAGGTCTTCGCGGCCTCCTTCGACGAGGCGATGGCGCCGCACCGGGAGTTCCTCGCGACGCACGGCGCGGTCCTGCCGGACATGACCTCGGGGGCGCTGCAGTCGCTGAGCGCGATGCTGGGTTACGTGCAGCGGCGGGTCGGCCGGAGCGACGCGACCGCGGCGGCGCTGCTCGGCGGCATCGCGCTGCGCCGGCAGGCGCTCCGCGTGTCGCAGATGGACGAGGGGGCGCGCGAGGCGATCGCAGGGGCGCGGACACGCAAGGCGTCGGACGCCTTCGGGGAACGCGCGCGCGCGCAGATCGCGGCGCTGTCGGCGGCGCTGCCGGTGAGCGAGAAGCTCGGGCTGCCGCTGCTGGCCGAGCGGTGCGGGGAGCTGGCGGGGCTCGTGCAGATGCGGCCGCTCTGCGGGGCGGCGGGGTCGTCGTGGCGCGAGGCCGGGTGCGCGGCGCTTCGGGAGCGGTTCGACGCCGCGGAGGCCGAGCTCAGGACGGGGCTGCCGCGGAAGATCGCGGAGGGCCTGGCGGCGCTGCGGGAGAAGGGGATGGCCGCGGCGGCGCTCGACGCGGCGCAGGCGAGGCTCGACGCGGGTGACGTGAAGGGCGCCGCGATGGCGTATGACGCCGCCGTGCGCGGCGCGGAGGGGACATGAGAGGCTTGAAGGACGTTGCGCGGCCTGGCTGGGGCGCCGCGGTGTTCCAGAGGCTCGTGCTGGTCACAGCGCTGGCGGTGCTGTCGCCGTCGTTCGCGTGGGCTGGCACGCCGTACACCCTCGACTGGGTCAACACGCAGTCCAGCACGTCGTGCGAGGGAGCTTCCCTCGCCGACAACGGAGGGGCGTACTTCCATGTGAATGACACGCCGCTGCCTACCTACGAGGTCCCGGGCACGCTGGTGACCCACGGCGATGGATCGCGCAGCTTCCGGTCCGAGGCGGACTTCGACTCGGTGCTGCTGGGAATGGGAGCGAACGAGTTCCATTTCGCGGCCGCCAACTCCGCCGGCGACGACTGGTGCACCGACGCGCACGAGCTGGTGACGCTCGTCTCGGTCCCGCTCGGGCTGAACAAGCCGCTCTTCAACGTCCGGCGCAGCGGGGCGAAGTTCTCCGGCAGCACCGAGGTCGACCTGAGCCTCGCGGAGATCAACCCGGCGCTCGCGCGCGACATCGAGATCCTGCTCGCCGAGATCGCCAAGGAGCGCAGGGATCTCGTGGCAAACGCCCCGCGGGTGGCGCGCCTGGCGGAGAAGATGGACCTGCTCCAGCAGCTCGACACCGAGCTGAAGGACCTGGTCAGCCGGCCGCTCGACGAGATCTCGCGGACCGACCTCGACGCGATCCTCGACCGGTACAAGGAGGCGGTCGGCGCGGAGACGCGGGCGGCGATGGAGCAGCTCGTCGACGACCTGAAGAAGAGCGTCAGCGATCTCGAGGACGAGCTCGCGCGGCTGATGGACGAGTTCGGCGCGCAGGCGGACGAGGTGGCGGACCTGGCGACGCAGGACGCGCGCGCCGAGGGGTGGAACCCGGACGACGCGGGGGCGTACGCGCTCGGGGAGAGCGAGGTGCCGTGGGTCGAGGTGCCGGACGTCTCGGAAGTGGACGGGGCGTTCGATGAGGGGAGGGACCCGTACGCGGCGTACGCGGACGCGGTGATCGCGGCGCTGGAGGCGGACGTGAGCGGCCGGGTGGTGGTCCTTCGAGCGGACTTCGTGGCGAACGTGCGGGCGTGGCGGGCGAACAGCGCGGCGCTGGAGATCGCGCTGCGCGACCGGATGGGGGTGTCGCTGGCGGAGACCAACGCGTTCCTGAAGGCGCAGAACCGGATCACCGCGGTCGTGCGGCGGTACATGGATGCGTCGGACTGGTTCGAGGACTCGCCCGTGCCTGCCGACCTGCGGGCGCAGGTGGACAGGGTGCTGAAGCCGAGGTTCGACGCGCTCGCGGACCAGATGAAGGACAGCCTCAACCAGTGGAGGGGGGACGGGCTCGACCTGGAGCAGACGCAGCTCTACCAGACGATCAGCGCGTTCGCGGGGGCGATGTCGACGGTCGGCGAGGGCTTCGAGGCGTACGCGGAGGTGATGCAGACGCTGGTGCACGCGACGACGCGCATCGGGGTCGGGTTCGTGCCGGTGGTGGGGCCGGCGCTCGACCTGTGCGAGGCGGTGACGGGCAAGGAGTGGTGCCTGCCGTCGGGGCGAGAGCTCAGCGACGAGGAGCGGATCTTCTCGGGGCTGGGGTTCGGGCTCGGAGCGGTCGGGCACGTCTGGCACGGAGTCGCCGCCGCCGGCGCGCTGCCGCCGCGTGGGATCCGGATCGCCGGGGAGATCGCGGAGGTCGATAAGGTCGTTGTCAAGGGGTTCGAGGTATGGAGGCTCCGCGGGTTCAAGACGCTGGACGGGCACGTCACGAAAGCCGGGTTCAACACCTTCGAGAAAACGGCGATCAGCTTCATGACCCGCGACGAGCGGGCGCTCCTCGGCGTCGGCGACGGCGGCGTGCGTAAGATGCTCAACCTTCCAGACGAGTCGCTCCCCGGCATGTCCGGTGGGAAGGCTCCTGACTTCGTGACGGTGTCCCGCGGGCAGAAGCTGATCGTGAGCGAAGTGAAAGGGGGCAACCCGGTTGAGCTAGACGATGTGTTCAAGCAGTTGTCGAACGGGATGGAGGGGCTACGGAACAAGGGGGTCGTGGGGGATGTCGAGCAGGTCGAGCTCATCATGACGCGCGGTGCGAAATTCAAGCCGAAAGATACCTATGCCGTCAAGGATGGGTACCTCTTCAACACGAAGACGCGCAAGAAGGTGACCCTGAAAGGATTCAATCACCCCATCAAGGTGACCCAGCTATGAGCGAATCAGGACCGTCGTTCTTCGCCTGGTGTGACGCGGCAGAGACGCTCGACGCGTTCCTGGCGGCGCTGCCAGCGCTCATGCATCCAGGGACTCGTATCAGCATGATGACGGACGATGGTCTATTCTACACGACCTCCATGGACGAGGCGGTTGCGATGATCCGCGCCGAGTTTGCCGCAGGTCCTTCCGCTGGAGCAGGCCTCGACGTCATGCTGACCGGCTCCAAACGTATCTTCGGCTGCAGCTGCCACTGTTACACCGAAGAGGCCGGCCGTGACATTTCGGCCGGACCCATCCACATGACCACGTGCGACCAGCGTAGGTTTCTCTGCTCTTACCTCGAGCTCGCCTGGGGCAGGGGCCCGCGCTCGATCGAGGCCGAGGCCGCGGTCGCGTGGCACCTGCTCCGGGACGACCTCGAGGACCTCCTGCTCCGCCTCTGCGCGCCGGACGCGAGCGGCCGCGTCCGCACCGGCGCGTGCACGAACGGGGGAGACTGGATCGCACCCGTCCGCATGTGCGCGACGTACAACGCGGACGCCCGAGACATCGTGCGCGACCTCGCCCTCTCGTGGTTGCAGCGCTACGGCAAGGAGATGGTATCGCGCAACGCGGGCCTGTCCCTGGAAGCGCTCCGCGCGCGGGTGGAAGCCGCGCCGGCCGGGGCGCGCGTCTCGCTCAAGGGGGGCAGCGAGCGCGCGCACGCGCTCTCCCGCGAGACCGTCCTCAAGGCGCTGGCAACGCCGCCCGCCACCCTGCTGGAGGCGCTCGAGGCCGCGGCGGCGCCCGACGACGCGTGGCGCGCCGCCGAGCCGCGCGCGCGAGAGATCCTGGCTCTGACGAGCGAGATCGCGGAGACGGGCGAAGGCCCGCCCACGTGGCAGGTGCACACGGACTCGCGCGCCCACGTCCGCTTCCTCCGAAAGCACGCGCCTTTTCACGTGCGCCGCCTCGCGAGCGGCGGCGTGATCCTGGCGACCCACCCGTTCCGCTCGCTCTGGCCGCTCTGGGTCGACGCGCTCTTCTCGCTCGGCCTGATCCCTGACCCAGCAACCTCATGAGGGTGAACCAAGGATGAAACCAGGGCCGTACTTCTTCGCCTGGTGTGACGAGGCAGAGCGGGTCGACGCGTTCGCGGCGGCGTTGCCGGCGCTCGTGATCCCGGGGAGGTATATCAGCGTGACGATGGGCTCCGACGTGGATCGCACGGTGAATTTCGTGGACGAGGCGGTCGCGATGATCCGCGCCCACTTCGGACGCACCGATGCCGACATCTACTTCGCCATGGAGTTCGACGACCGGCGCTCATTCTATGGCCACTATCGCTGCTTCACCGGCAAGAGCGAACGTCTCAAGCCGATGGGCCCCATCCACCTGGTCTCTGCCGACATGGCGGACATTCTCCCGCTCGATTTGTACCTCGCCCTGGGCAGCGGACCGCGCTCCGTGGAGGCGGAAGCCGAGCTCACGTGGCACATCGTTCTGGACTACCTCGAGGACCTGCTGCTCCGCCTCTGCGCGCCCGACGCGAGCAGGCGCGTCTCGACCGGCGGCTGCACGAGCGCGTGGACCTGGCTCGCGCCGGTCTCGATGTGCGCGACGTACCACGCGGACGCCCGCGACATCGCGCGCGATCTGGCCCTGTCGTGGGTCAGCCTCCACGACGGCGAAAGCGTCTCGCGGATCGCGGGCCTACCGACGGAGGCGCTCCGCGCGCGGGTGGAAGCCGCGCCGGCCGGGGCGCGCGTGGTTCCGACGGACAAGAGCGGGCGCTCGATCCCGCTCTCCCGCGAGACCGTCCTCAAGGCGCTGGGCCTGCCGGGCTCCGCCCTGATCGAGGCGCTCATCGCTGCGGCGGACGTGCCCGACGAGGCGTGGCGCGCCGCGGAGCCACGCGCCGAGGAGATCCACAACCTGACGGTGCAGGCCAGGGCGCGCGGTGAGGGGTTCACCCGCGGCGGCGGGTCCCTCACCTGGGTGGAATTGACGGGCGAGCACGTCTACTTCCTGGTGGATCACGCCCGGTTCCATGTCCGGCGCCTCCCGAACGGTGGCATCTTGCTGGCGACCCACCCCTACCGCACGCTCTGGCCGCTCTGGGCCGATGCGCTCTTCGCGCTCGGCCTGATGTCCTGACGCAGGTCGTGCATCCGCTCCCTTCTCCGGACTTCACACCCCGGCCGCAGATACCAGACGGCGCACCCCTCCCTGAGCGCGCGGAGCGCGCGATTAGGGAGGGGCGGACCGCGCGCAGGCGCGAAGCGCCGAGCACGGGCCGGGGGTGGGCATCCGCTCTCTCGGAGCCGTCCTCCGCTCTTGCTGATCCGTCCTCATCGAGGACCAACACCGCGGGGTGGAACCCGGACGACGCGGGGGCGTACGCGCTCGGGGAGAGCGAGGTGCCGTGGGTCGAGGTGCCGGACGTCTCGGAGGTGGACGGGGCGTTCGACGAGGGGAGGGACCCGTACGCGGCGTACGCGGACGCGGTGATCGCGGCGCTGGAGGCGGACGTGAGCGGCCGGGTGGTGGTCCTTCGAGCGGACTTCGTGGCGAACGTGCGGGCGTGGCGGGCGAACAGCGCGGCGCTGGAGATCGCGCTGCGCGACCGGATGGGGGTGTCGCTGGCGGAGACGAACGCGTTCCTGAAGGCGCAGAACCGGATCACCGCGGTCATGCGGCAGTTCATGGATGATCAGCGCGTTCGCGGGGGCGATGTCGACGGTCTGCGAGGGCTTCGAGGCGTACGCGGAGGTGATGCAGACGCTTGTGCACGCGACGACGCGCTTCGGGGTGGAGTTCGTGCCGGTGGTGGGGCCGGTGGTCAGCGCGCCCAACATGGAGAGGATGCTGCGCGAGTACTACGGCGACCGGCTCACCGAGGGGCACCTGCTCATGGCGCGCATCCCGGACGGCGCGCGGCTCGTGACCGGCGGCAGCGCCGCGTGGCCGGCCGTGGTGATGTGCAACGCGCTCTCGCAGCGCGCCGGGCTCGCCGCGCAGCCCTGGCGGCCGCCACCCTCCGCCGCCGCTCCGCCGCCTCGCCGGCGCGCTGATCCCCGAGGCCCCGCGCGCCGGCCGCCGGGCCCGTCGCGTGCTTGTCGCCCGCGCATGAGCCTGTGGAAGCGCGCCGCGCTGCAGCCCGATCACCTGCCCGATCCGTACGCCAACGACCCCGCGGCGCTGGCCGCCTTCGCCGGCCCGCGCGAGCGAGCGCTCGAGGAAGGGATCTGGTCGCTCGGCGACGCCGACCTGCTCGCGATCGTGCTCGGCACCGGGCTGGTCGGCACCCCCGTGACGATCGTCTCCGCCGCGCTCCTCTCGCGCTTCTCCGGGCTGGAGGGGCTCTCGCGGCTCGGTCCGCACGCGCTCGCCGAGCACCCCGGCCTCGGCCTCGCGAAGGCGCTCCGCATCGCTGCGTCGCTCGAGCTCGGGCGGCGCGCCTTCGAGCGCGCGGTGCGCCCGCGGCCCCCGGTGCGCACCTCGGCCTCGATCGCGGCGTGGTGCGCGGCGCAGCTCGGCCCGCTCGATCACGAGCAGATGTGGGTGATCTCGCTCGACGGCCGCAACGGGATGAGGGGAGCGCGCCGGGTCGCGCAAGGCGGGCTCCACGGGTGCTCGGTCACGGCCAAGGACATCCTGCGCGCCGCGCTCGCGGACGCGGCCTCGGCGCTCGTGCTCGTGCACAACCACCCGAGCGGCGACTCGGCGCCGTCTCCCGAGGACGTGGCCATGACCGACGCGGTCGCCGCGGCCGGCGAGGTGATCGGGGTGCCGCTCGTCGATCACGTCATCCTCGCGCCGGACGGCCACTACTCGTCGCTGCACGATCTCGGGATGATCAAGGCCGGCGACGCGCCGCCCGGCGCCGCCGATCGGCCGCCTAGCCGCGCCGGCTGACCAGGATGCCGTGCCGCTCGCCGCCGGGCTTGCCCGCGGCGCCGGGGACGCTCGCGAACCGCAGCGTCGCGCCGCCCCAGTCGACCGAGGGGCTCCCCTGGAGCAGCGAGGCGTAGAGCGCGCTCGCCTGCGTCATCGGGCAGCCGATCGCCTCGCGCAGGAACGTGAGCGACGCGCCCGTCGCGTAGCTCACCGGCGCTTGCCGGCCGTCCTCGCCGATCACGGTGACCTTGAAGACATCGTCCTCGGCGCGCGCGGCGCGGTCCGGATCGGTCAGCGCGAGGTGCAGCGCCTCGATCGCGCCATTGCCGGGGCCCCCGCTCGCGTCGAGGGTCACGCGGAGCTCGAGGAGCGGCGCCGTGTAGCGGACGATCCGCCGCGCCGCCCCTCCCTCCGCCGCCACGGGCGGCGCCAGCGTCTCGCGGCGCCTGAGCTGCGCCTCCACGACGAGCGCCGATCGCGCGAGCTCCCGCTCCGTCTTGCCGAGCAGCCGGCGCGCTCGCATCTCGGCGAGCGCGCGCTGCAGCACCTCGCGGTTGCGCGCCGCCCGCTCGTGGCTCCGCTCGCGCGCGAGCAGCGCCTCGAGCTCGCGCAGCGCCTGCTCGTGCTCTCCGATCGACGCGAGCGCGTCGGCGAGCGTGAGCCGCGCGTCGGCGAACGCCGGCGCGCGCCGCACCGCCTCGCGGTAGGCCGCGACGGCCGACGCGATGTCCCGCCGCGCCTCGTGCGCGAGCCCGAGCGCGAAGGCCGCCCGCCCGTCCTCCGGCGCCGCCTCGCACGCCCGCGCGAGCCAGCGCGCCGCCTCGTCATGGAGGCGCTCGTCGTAGAGCACGATCCCGAGCTCGCGCAGCACCCGCGCGTCGGGCGGCTCGATCGCGGCGCCCTGCCGGAGCTCTGCGGCCGCGTCGTCGAGCCGGCCCAGGCGGACCAGCGCGCGGGCGTAGGCGAGGCGCGCCTCGACCTCGCCGCCGTCGAGATCCACCGCGCGCGCGAGCGCCCGCGCCGCGTCGGCCCAGCGGCCCTCCGCCGAGCGCGCCGCCCCGAGCGCGAGCCACGCCCCCGCGTCATCCGGCGCGCCCGCGAGGTACCCCTCGAGCCCGGCGATCCCGCCGGCCATGTCTCCTCGGCTCAGCAGATCGAGCGCGCGGGCTCGCTGCGCTTCGGACGGCGTCATGCCGGCAAGGGTACGCCGGCGCGACGAAGCGGGTCGAGCGTCGCCCGGCGCGCGGCGCGCGCGGCGTCGGCGGAGCGGGCCCGGCCGCGCCGCGGGCGCGGCGTCAGTAACCCGGCGGGAGATCGGCCGTCAGGCACGAGACGGTGTTCGGCGCCGTGCGCGACGACCACGCGGCGCCGGCCGGCTCCCCGCCGGAGAAGCGCACGCCCTCGCGCGGATCCCACGACGGCGCCTCGCCCGGGCGCAGGGAGTGCGTCCCGCTCTGATAGAACGCGATGATGTACGTGTGCCCCGCGACCCGGCAGCCGAGCCGGTCCGCGAGCGCCCGCGCGAACGCCTGGCCGGTGTGGCCGAAGGCGCTGCAGCAGCGGAGCCACACGAGGGCGTCCGGCCCCGCGAGCTCGGCCCTCAGGGCGTCGAGCGCCCCGTCCAGCGGCGAGCCCGGCCGCAGCGCGGCCTCGTCGAGCCGGGTCGCTCCGAGGCGCATGTACCCCCAGCCGCCGTGCCCCCAGGCCTGCAGCGACGTGATCTTCCGGCCGCGCTCGCGCGCCGTCCGCGCCGCCCACCCGAGCGCCTCGGTCCAGCTCGAGGCCGCGAGCCCCCCGTCGGCCGCGCCCCGCAGGCGGTGGAGGAGCGCCCCGGCGCGCCAGATCGGCGTGAGCCCGATCGTCGCGCCCACCGCCTCGCCCACGACCGCGAGGTCCTCGGCTTCGGGGGCCGGACCGTGCGCATGCTCCGCGCTCGCGCGCCGGCCGTTCACCCGCCGCGCGCTGCCCCACCCGAGGTCGGTGTTATCGAAGAGGACGAGCCGCATCGGACCTCCCATTCTACCCATTCCGAATGTACCGCCGCTCGCCGCCGCGGCCACGCGGTCGATCCCCCACCCGCACCCCGAGCGCCTCCCGACGGCGCCGGCACACGCCTGGTGCGGCGGCGGCGGCGTGGCGGCGCGGCGAGACGCGAGACGGACGTCCCGGTCGCGGCGGGCGCAATCGCTAGTGATTTCCTCCCGCGCCCTCGGGTAGCCTGCCCGAACCGATGGGCCTGTCCGAAAACATCAGGTTTTATGCGGCCACCGATGTCGGCCGCATGCGGGACCACAACGAGGACAACTACCTCGTCGACAAGAAGCTCGCGCTCTTTGTGGTTGCCGACGGAATGGGCGGACACGCAGCGGGCGAGGTCGCGAGCGCCCTCGCCGTCCGCATCATCCACGAGGAACTGAAGAAGGAGCGGGACCTCATCGAGAACCAGGCGCGCAGCAACGTGCGGCGCGCCGCGATGAAGGAGGTCCTCAGCCTGCTCGAGCACGCCGTCCAGCGCGCGTGCGCCCGGATCCACGAGGAGGCGAAGGCCGACGCGACGAAGCGGGGCATGGGCACGACGCTCTCCGCGCTCCTCATCGCCGGCTCGCACGGCTACATCGCCCACGTCGGCGACAGCCGCATCTACCTCCTCCGCGAGGGCCGCATCCAGCAGGTCACCGAGGACCACACCGTCTACAACGAGCTCATCAAGCGCGGGAAGCTCACGCGCGATCAGATCGAGAAGGTCGCGCAGAAGAACGCGATCACCCGCGCCGTCGGCGTGTACGAGCGCGTCGAGGTCGACACGCTCACGATCGAGGTGCTCCCGGGCGACCAGTTCCTCCTCGCGTCCGACGGGCTCCACGGGTACATCGCGCACACCGCCGAGCTCGAGCCGTTCTTCGAGGAGGAGAACGGCGAGGTCGCCGCGAACGGCCTCATCGATCTCGCCAACAGGAAGGGCGGCAAGGACAACATCACCGCCGTCCTCGTGCGGCTCGGCCAGGGCGATCACCGCGACAGCGTCCGCGCCCGGCTGCTCGCCCTGAAGCGCGACGTGCTCGCGAAGATGCCGCTCTTCGCGCGCCTCCAGGAGCGCGAGATGCTCCGGGTCATGCAGGTCGCCGAGGTGCTCTCGTTCGAGCCCGGCCAGATCGTGGTCCGCGAGGGGGATCGCGGCGACGAGCTGTTCATCGTGCTCTCGGGCCTCGTCCGGATCCTCCGCGGTGACGCCGTGCTGAGCGAGGTCGGCCCGGGCGAGCACTTCGGCGAGATGGCGCTCATCCGCAGCATGCCGCGCTCGGCCACCGTCTCGGCCGTCGAGCAGAGCGAGCTCATCGCCGTCCGGCGCGCCGATTTCTTCGAGATCCTCCGCAAGGAGCACGAGCTCGCGGTCAAGCTGCTCTGGCAGTTCCTGGGGGTGCTCGCCGACCGGCTCGACCAGACGTCGCGCGACCTGACCACCGCTCGCGAGGAGCTCGCCGCGGAGGACATCACGAACGAGATCTTCCCCGACAGCGAGGAGGGGAAGAGCCCGTTCGCCGTCGAGGAGCGCTCGTCTGCCCGCTGAGCCCCGCCCCGCGGCGCCGCCCCGCGGCCGGCCGCGACCCGACACGCCGGACGGAGCGTGGCGGCCGGCGGCCGCCGGTGGTTGCGCCCGTGGCGGCGGCCGTGGTGGCGATCGGCGGGGCTCGGCGGCGCCGTGCGTGCCGGGCGAGTGATTCGCGGATTGACACCCTCCTGCCCCCGCCGGTAGCGTCCGTCCGACGGATAACCATGAGCATGCACGGCAGAAGGTACTGCGAAGGCCATCTCGCTCGCGTCGCCATCAGCGTGGCTGGGGGCCCGGCGTTCGCGTCGCTCGCCGTCGCTGCGGCGGCTGTCCTCTCGGCGCTCCCCGCGGCCGCCGACGAGCCTCGGAGCGCCACCGAGCCGCGGCTCATGATGGAGACCGGCGAGCTCACGAGCGTCGTCGACGCGTTCGACGAGGGTGACACCTTCGATCTGAACTTCAGCTTCGGCTTCGAGCACGCGTCGAAGAGCGCGAAGATCCGCCGCGAGACGAGCATCGCCGGGCCGGGGCTGTCGACGGGCGGCTACACGTCGAACCTGCTCAACATCGCGAGCTACAGCGAGGCGACGTCGAAGTTCAACATGCGCCTCGACGTCGGCCTCTACCGCGACCTGGCGCTCTACCTCAGGATGCCGCTCATCCTGAACCACTCGCGCGAGCTCACGGATCTCGACGGCAGCGCCGACCGCCAGAGCGTCGCGCTCGCGGGGGCTCCCGGGGAGCAGCTGTTCTCGCTGCCCTTCACGTCGCCGAACCGGAGCGGCATCGAGTACCTCGCCGTCGGCCTCGACGTGAACATCATGAACCAGGCGCGCGACCGGACGAAGCCGACCTGGCTGTTCGGCGTCGAGGGGCGCTTCCCGGTGAGCGAGCCGATGCACGCCTGCACCGAGTCGCCGAAGAGCGGCCAGGTGAAGTGCGCGGCGCCGGGGGACATCGACCGGAACGGCGCGAGCAACGGCGAGTTCGATGCGGCGAACGTCGCCCAGCGCGACCCCGGCGTCTCGCGCGGCACCATCGGCCTCGAGGTGCACACGTTCCTGTCGAAGCGGGTCAAGTACGTCGAGCCGTACGGCGGGTTCAAGGCGCTGTTCGAGTTCCAGCAGGAGTCGAGCGACTACGGCCTCACCGACCTGAAGACGTCGCTGGTCAACCACCCGCCGCTCGTCGGCAGCGTGCTGCTCGGCGTGATGATCATCCCCTGGGAGAACCGCGAGAAGTTCACCGGGCTCACGTTCGATCTGCGCTTCACCGGCGAGTACCACTCCGAGGGGCGCGACTACTCGGAGCTGTTCGACGCGCTCGGATCGAGCGACGCGCCGACGCTGCGGCAGCCGCAGTGGGCGTCGTTCCGCGAGAACGATGCGTACAGCGTGGCCGCCTGCCGGAGCGGCGACCCGCGCGCGTGCGCGCCGTCGGTCGTCGACGAGGGCTCGCAGCGGACGTACTTCACGGGGCTCAGCGACGTCCAGCCGTACGGCTCGTACCGCGGCTCGGCGAGCGTGACGTGGAGGGCGGCCGAGCTCGTGAAGTTCCAGCTCGGCGTCGGCTTCCGCCACGACCAGGGGCACGGCATCGGCGGCGATCAGCCGTGCAACTCGCAGTACAAGGACAGCATCGGCGCGGCCGGGCCCTGCCGCCGCCAGCACGACGACGGGAGCTTCACCGTCACGGGCAGCCCGAACCCCAACTACCGCCCGACCATCAACGCGATCGGCCGCCGCTTCTACGTCAACGACAGCAACACGTTCGACCTCTTCGCGAGCGGCACGTTCATGTTCTGATCGGCGCCCCGAGCGGCGGTGGCCGCCGCGGCGCGCGCCGCGGCGGCCGAAGCATCGACACCATGATCGACCTCTGGCACCTCCGCGGTCGCGCGGGCGTCCTGGCGTTCGCCGCGGCGTTCACCGCGGCGCTGCCGGCGTCGGGCGAGCCTGCGGGCGCGGCCTCGCCCGCGCGGCTCGGGCAAGCCGCCCAGGCCGCGCAGCTCACGGGCTCCGGGCAAGGCGCGCCCCCTGCTGGCTCCGGGCGCCCTGCGCGGCCCGCGCGGCCTTCCGTGGTGCTCCCGACGGCGCTCGCGCCCGAGGACGTGGAGCGCGCCGCGCCGCTCGCGAGCGCGCTCGACGGGCTCCTCTCGGACACCGCGCAGGACCTCGGCCTGTCGGTGGATCTGGCCGACCGCGCCGCCTCGCGATCGCGCCCCGACGAGGTCGAGCTCATGGAGCGCGCGCGCTCGAGCGACAGGCTCTTCATCGCGCCGAGCCTCGACCTGCGCGGCGACGAGGTGGAGCTCAGGCTGGCGCTCGCGTCCGGCGGCGCGCGGTCGCTGCGGGTGCGCGTGGAGCGCGTCGCGCGCGACGACCTCGCGGTGCGCGCCGCGGTGATGCTCCGCGACCTCGTGGCCGAGCTCGACGCCGGCCCCGCGGGCCCGTTCCCGGGACACGAGGCGCCGTGCGCCGAGCGGTGCCGCGGGCGCCTCGCCACGCCGGCGCGCAGCCTGGGGAAGGCGACGCTCGCGGCCAACGCGACGCTCTACGGCGGCCTCGTGGGCTTCTCGATCCAGCGCTCGAGCGGCTCGGACGACCCGCGCCTGCTCTACCCGCTCCTCGCGGTCGGGGCCGGCATCGGGCTCGGCGGGGCGATCATCATCGCGGAGGAGTGGGACGTCGGCGTGGCCGACGCGTGGTACCTCGGGTCCGGCACGTGGTGGCCGACGATCGCGGGCCACCTGATCTACCAGGGCCGCTTCGCGAAGCACGCCGAGGATCCGGGCCAGGAGCGCTGGGCTTCCGGGCTCATCGGGGGCACCGCCGGGATCACGCTGGCGGCGCTGGGGCTCTCGCTGGGCCGCATGTCCGAGGGCGGCGCGCTGATGGCGCAGTCGGGCGGCGGGCTGGGGCTCCTGCTGGGCGGGCTTGTCGAGTGGGCGGCCCGGGGCGACGTGCAGCGCACGCCGATCGCGGGGATGGGCTACGGCGCGGCGCTCGGCTGGCTGGCGTCGGCCGCGGCGGCGACGCAGCTCGACGTCACCGCATCGGAGGTCCTGACGGTCGACGTGGGCGCGCTGCTCGGCGGGCTGGGCGCCGCCGCGCTCGCCAGCCCGCTCGTCTTCGATTCTCCGACCGAGGCCCAGCAGCGGGCCTGGGTCGGCGCCGCCGCCGGCGGGTTCTTGCTGGGGGCGGGCGTCGCGTGGTGGGTGGGGCGCCCGGCCGCGGCAGGCGCCCGTGGCGCGAGCCCCTCGTGGAACCGGTTCGGCCTGCCCATGCTGGGAGTGATAGGAGAGAGCGTGGTCGGGAGCCGGCGAGCGCCCGCGCTCGGCCTCGGGTGGCAGGGGGCGATTCCGTAGGAGCTATGAAGATCACGATCACCGAGCTGGATGCAGGGACGCGCCTCGACAAGCTGCTCGTGCAGCTTTTGCCCGGGCTGGGCCGGGCGGGTGCGAAGCGGCTGTTCTCCGAGGGGCGCGTGCGCGTGCTCAGCGAGGGGAAGAGCGGCGCCGGTCGGCGCGCGTCGAAGGGCGACGTCGCGGCGGCGGGCGAGGTGCTGGAGGTCGACGTCGAGCCGACCGAGGCCTCCGGGGCGGCGACGCCGGATCCCGAGGTGCCGCTCGAGGTGGTGCTCGAGCGCGACGACCTCGTTGTGGTGAACAAGCCCGCCGGGATGCCGACGGCGCCGCTCGATCCCGGGGAGCGCGGGACGCTCGCGAACGCCCTCGTCGCGCGGTACCCCGAGATGGCGGCGATCGGCTTCTCCCCGCGGGAGCCCGGGCTGTGCCACCGGCTGGACACCGACACGAGCGGCCTCGTGCTCGCGGCGCGCACGGCCGCGGCGTTCGCGGCACTGGGCGCCGGGCTGAAGGAGGGGCGGCTCGACAAGCGCTACCTGCTGATCTGCCAGATCGGCGATCTCCCGGAGATGGGCTCGATCGAGGTGCCGCTCGCGCCGCACCCGAAGGACAAGAAGCGGGTCTACCCGTGCATCCACCCGCGCGACGTGGTGCGCTACGCGCCGCGGCCGGCGGCGACGATGTACAAGCGCGTGCGCCAGGTGGGGCTCTGGGAGCTCGTCGAGGCGCGCGCCCCGCGGGCGCTGCGGCACCAGATCCGGGCGCACTTCGCGTCGGTGGGGCACCCGCTGGCCGGCGACGTGCTCTACGGCGGGCCCGCGGTGGAGGGGCTGAGCCGCCACGCGCTGCACGCGCACTACATCGGGTGGGGCGGCAGCGAAGCGGTGCCTGCGTTCGTTGTGACGTCGCCGCTGCCCGCGGACATGGCGGCGCTGGTCGGCGAGGTCTGAGCCGGGCCCCGCGCCGCGGGCTCACCCGATCGCGGCCGCGGGGCGCGCGCTCTGCGCCCCCGCGCGCCCGGCGGCGGGGCGCGCGGGGCGGCTCAGCGAACGCCGCGGCGGCTCAGGGCGCGCTCGCCTCGACGACATGGCCGTTCACGTCGCGCGCCCGCGCCGTGATCCGGAGGTCGTCCGCCGACGCCGTCCCGTCGAGGTTGCTGAAGCGGAACGCGATGACGTACGCCGACGACGTCGCGTTGAACTTCGCCGGCTCGATCCGGATGCCGCCGAGGCTCTGTTCGTCGATGATCGCGGCGTCTCCCTCCGCTGTATATTTGCGATTCCACTCGTCGTAGTTGAACACCCGCTCCTCGATGACCGCGCCGGTCGAGCGGTTCTCCGTCGCGACCGCGATCTCGGTGAGGCTTGGCGCGATGCCGGGCAGGGTGACCTCGACCTCGACCGAGACGCTCGACGTGGAGTCCTCGTCGGTGCGGCGCACGGCGAGCGCCGGGGGCAGCCCGCGCGGCGTCGGGAGGAAGCGGAGCGGGTGCACGCAATACACCTTCTCGGTCCCTCCCTCGCGGATCTCGAAGTGCAGGTGGGGGAACAGGCTGCTGGCGGCGAGGCCGGTGTAGCCGATGTGCTCTCCGCGCCCGACCTGATCGCCGGTCTCGACGAGCGGCATCGCCAGGTGGATGTAGGTGCTGTAGAAGCACGCGCCCGGCGCGTCGCAGTGCTCGATCTGCACCACGACGTCCTCGAAATCGTCGTAGCGGCCTGCGCGCGTCACCTTCCCGTCGGCCACCGCGTACACCGGGGTGCCCATGACGGTGGGGATATCGATGCCCCGGTGAAAGTCATAGACGCCGTCGCGCGAGGTCTGAAGACGGGGCCCGAAGCTCGACGACATCGGCTGGAGCTCGTCCGTCCCCCCGATCGGCCACACGAGATCTGCGCCCTCCGGGTCCGAGCCGCAGCCGGCGGCGACAGCAGAGAGGGCCAGTAAAAGCGCGAGATATGATGGCTTCCGCGATGGCTTCATGGTGGGGAGTCCGTGGCGCGCTGGCGCAGTGCAGGTGTCGAGTCCACGACGCAGCGCCGCGCGCTCATGGTATCGAAGCAGAGCACGGACGTCGAGGTCACGGCTCCGCGCGCGGCCCTCCGGGTCGGCGCCGTCGACGCCGTCGGCGATCTCGCCGGAGGGGGGGCGTTCCTCTGCGGCCGCGCCCTCAGGGCGTCGCCGGGGCCAGCGCGTACGACCGGTGCGTCATCGTCACGCCGAGGCTCGTGAGCGCCGGATCCACGGCGGTGCAGCGCACGAAGCTCCAGTTGTTCGGCGTGGGGAACGCGAGCCCGAGGGAGCCGTCGGCGACCGTGCCCTCCCACTCGACGAGCGACACGTCGTCGAGGAACGCGGCGGCCTCGCCGCTCGCCGGCGCGCCCGCCCGGAAATAGAACCGCACGGAGCCCGCGTTCGCCGGCGGGGTGAGGTTGACGGAGAACTGCTGCCAGCCGTAGGTGCCGCCCACGCGCGTGAACACGACGCTGTTCGACACGCTCGCCCCGCCGCTCGTGTACCAGTAGACCTGCACGCGCATCTGCCCGGCGTTGTCCCCCTTCATGAACCCGGTCAAGGTCAGCTTGCGGCCGGCGTCGAACTTGACGCGGTTGTTCATGTACGTCGAGACCTCGGACGTGCTGCTCGACTTGCGCAGGAACACCATCGCGCCGGTCCCGCCGTGGACGACGCTGTTCTGGATGTAGCGGTATTCGCTCATCGACCACATCGAGCCTTCGTGGAAGGCGTCGTCGACGTCGCTGTCCTCGAAGTCGCCGTAGAGCATGATCTCCCGGCCATAATCGCAGCTCGCCGCGGCGGTCGTCCGCAGGGCGGCGAGCGAGTCCGCGGCGGAGGACCGCAGGTGCTCGACGGGCCCTGTTGCGCTGCTCCTGAGCGGCACGATCCGCGTCTCGACGTGCTCGCTCGTCGTGTACTGCGACGGATCGCTCACCGCGACGGCCCGCGGGCCGCTCGCGAACACGACCGCCCCGGTCAGGCCGTCCGCCGCCTCGCCGGGCGACGGCGCCGTCGGTAGCGTCGTGGAGAGGTGGCCGATGTGGCGGGCCGCCCGGCCGAGCCAGGCGCCGCTCACGAGCTTCGGGACGTAGTCCTCGTTCTGGAACGGGATGAGCTGCACGCGGTGCACCGCGCGGTTGCCGCTCGAGTCCTCGTCGATGTCGATCGCGGCGAGGTACGACTGGTACGTCTCGAAGACGTCCTGATCGAAGACCATGTTGCCGAGCGACATGAAGACGAAGCGGGGGCCGGCGCCGGCGTCGTGCAGCCCGACGCCGTGGATCGTGTGCGGGTGGTGCGCCACGACCATGCCGGCGCCCTTCTGGACGAGCTGGATGAACCGCCGCCGCATGCCGGACGTCGGATAGTCGCTGTACTCGGTGCCCCCGTGCAGCACCGGGATGCCGAAGCGCCCGGCCGCGTCCTCCTCCATGAAGTCGCTGATCTCCGCGAGGTTGAGCTCGAGCGCGCCGGCCTTGGCAGGGGGCCCGTCGGAGGCGGTGAGCGTGTACGCCGAGGCCGTCGTCCCGCCGTTGACGAGCTGGTTGAACCCCTGGAAGGCCATGTCGACGCCGCGGAGCGTCCGGTAGAGCACGGTGCCCTTCGCCGTCGTCTCGTCGAGCCCGGCGCCGAACCAGTCGAGGCCTGCGCTCGGTACGGCGCCGAGCGTGTCGATGACGCCTCCCTCGAGGTAATCGAACATGTGGTTGTTCGCGAGGCTCACGGCGTCCACGCCGGAGAGCGCGAGCGCCCTGACCGTCTCGGGGTAGGAGAAGAACGTGAACGACTTGTACGGGTGGGGCGTCGCCGGGTTTTCGGTGACGGGGGACTCCAGGTTGACCTGCGTGTAGTCGGCCGACGAGAGGACGTCGCGCAGGAACGAGAGGACGGCGAGCGCGTCCGCCTCCCGCGTATCGGGGCGGATCAGGTCGCCGGTCTCCCCCTCGACCCCGTCGGCGTCGCTGTCGACGAAGCGCCGCCCGAACATCGTGTCGCCTCCCACGAGGAGCCTGGCGCGCCCCGCGCGCTGCTCGGTCAGCACGACGCGCCCGACCTCGGCGCTGGCCGCGGCGAGCGGCCGGTGCAGGTCGGCGGGGACGATCTCGCTGTAGTACCCGTCGACCTCGACGCGCAGCAGCACCGAGCGCCGCGCGAGCGCCGCCAGCGTGAACGCGCCCGTCTCGTCCGTGAAGGCGAGCTCGCCGTCGTTGACAGCGCCGCTCCCCCAGCCGATGGCCGTCACCTCCGCCCCCGCGATCGGCGACCCCGCCTCGTCGACGACGACGCCGGTGGCATCGATGGGTGTCGCCGCGTACGTCGCGTCGAACGCCGCCTCGGCCGCGTCGAAGCGGTAAGCGGCCATCGCCTCGCCCGCCGGGAGCGCGGCGCAGAGCGCGGCGCACGCGGACAGGGAGGGGAGGGTGGTTGCGGAGAGGACGCGTTTTCTTGCCATGATCGCTCCCGGTCTGTTGGGGGCCTGTACTGGACGACCGACATCAAGAGATGATGGCGACGCCAGAAAAGGAGAGCTCCGCCGGTACCGGTCAGTCACGCGCGAAAACGCCGTGTGACCGGACATCAGCGTTTCTCATCCGGCCGTTGAAAGGGCCGCGAGCGTCGACTGGCCGCTCAGCCCTCACTGCTGAGACAGCGAGAGCGCCGACCCATGCACGATCCGATCCGTTCCAGTGCTGGCGTTTGGGACAAAGACGATTCACGCGAGACTATCATGCTTGGGTCGGTGCTCGCTATGGGATCGCGTGGAGCCGCCTGCGATTTGTTGTCTTGTCGGCGCGGCAATGCGTCCCTGCACGTGAAGGCGTGCGCATGGACGGCGCGCTGTGGCGATGCGCGCCTGTGTCGCATAGGAGCGTACCGCCCTGGGCCGGCAGCGCGCGCGTGCCGCAGCGGCTCCGCCTTTGTCGGAGCCGTTCATCGCGGCTGGCCATCAGGGCGCTTCCTACACGCCTCGTTGCATGGGCGCCGTCCTGGTGGGGTGTGCGTCTCTCGCGCTGACGCAGAAACACCGACGATGGTCGGCGAGGGCGATCGAGGTTGCGTCGTCGGTCTATCGGCGCGATCTCAGCCCGCCGACAAAGCTCACCAGCGCGACGATGCCCCCGAGCGGGAGAGCGAACAGCCCCGCCGCGGCGCAGTTCAGCAAGGTCGAGAGGGTCTCCGCCAGCAGCCGGGCCTTGTGCGCGGCGTCCGCGCTGCCCGATGCGACGGCGGACGCGAGCACGACGGGCAAGGCGCCGCACGCGACGCCTCCCGCCACGGCGAGGAGGCCGAGCGTCGTCCCGCAACCCCACCGGCGTTGCAGCAGGGCACGCAGGCCGAGCGCGGCCGCGCCGAGGGTGGCCAGCCCGAGGAGGATCATCAGCACACAGAGCGCCTGCATCACGGGATCGCCCTGCTCCGCTGCATGGCGGCGGTCATCGCGGCGTGAGCCTGGCTGGTGCGGACAGCCGCCGAACGAAGCCGTTCGGTGGTCGAGCTCGCGGCGTCATTCCTTGGGTCCAGGCCTTTCGTCCTCTTCAGGTCCCACCCATTGATCCCAGCCTTCGGCGGGCTCGTGTTCCCCGTACGCCGCGAGCCAGTCCCGCGCAGCCTGCACGATCGGCGCGGGCGCCTCGAGGCTAAACTCCCAGGTCTCGAGCAGCGCCCGCAGCCGGCGGGTCGCGTCCTCGGTGCGCAGGAACTCATGGTCGTGGATGTCGGTGGTCGTGCGCTTCCAGCCGTCGAGGAGCGCGATGTATTTGTTGAAGAGCCCGAGGAGCTGCTCCGGCGTGGGGCGTTTGTCGGGATTTCCCCGCGCGAGATAGCGTGGCGCCGCGAAGGCGTACATGAGGTTGAGCACCCCGAACAGCGTGCCCATCACCTCGCCGAGCTCGTCCCATGACGCCTTCCACCGCTCTGGCTCCTTGGTCGCCAGCTCGTGGGCTGCTGCCAGCGCAGCCCTTCGCAGCTCTTCATCTGCATGCTGGGGCATGGATCTTCCTCACGGGGCTTTGCAGATCGGACCGATGAACGTATTGCGTATCGGTGAGATCCCTCCAGCACCAATTGCTATCGGCTTGCCGTCGTACACACCTTGTTCCACGCAGACGTACGCGCACCAAGCGCGAATCGCGAGATGGGACAGGATCTCGCCGACCCAGGTCGGGCACGTGCTGCACCTGGCATCGCCGCAGTCCGTGACGAAACACAGGTGCTTCGTGGACGGTATGGAGTATCCCCACACGGCGTGCTTGCAGGGCGTAGAGTAGACACACCCGAACTCGTCCGTGCACTTGTAGCGCGGCGTGATGCCGAGCGGCAGCGTCGACGGATCGAGCGTCGAGAGCCACCGCTCAGCCTCCTCCGCGGCCGCCGGCATGTACTGCACCATGAGCTCGCTGAGTGCCGCCTCGTCGAGCGTCGCAGGGTCCAGGCCGAGCGACTCGATCATTCCTGCCAAGGCGTAGGTCGTGAAGGTCGCCTTCGTGGACGCGAGGGCGAACTCTTGCGGGTCGCCCCGCAGGAACGCCTCCTCGGCCAGCTCCTCCGGTGTCTTCGTCTCCTGGTCCGGCTCCTCCACGCTCTGGTCCGGCTCCTCCACGCTCTGGTCCGGTGCCGCTTCCTCCGGGACCGGGACGCCCTCCGGCGCCGAGTCGTCATCGCCTCCCGTGCCTGGGCCCACCCGGATGACACAGCCCGGGACCATCGCGTACCCAGCGATGGCCAACCCCATCACCGCAAGGAGCTGCCTCTGCAATCTTGCGCGCATCGCGCCCTCCCCCTGTCTGATCACGCATCTTACGCAGGCTCAGCGCTGTGGGGCAACCTGGACGGCGCGCACGTACACCTTGCCATGGACGCATTCTACGTGCTGGAGGGATGAACCTCGACCATGAGCAAACCAGACCCCCTGGGCCGGAGCAACCCGAGCCGCTTCGCTGCGTCGCAGGCGGGAGGCAAGCGCTAGATCAGCGGCGTTTCCGCTGATCTTTGGACGGAGCAGCGGCGCGCCGCAGGCGCCTCGCCGTGTCGCGATGTCACGTGCGGTTCGATCTGTCGGCTGGGAGGCCGTTTGGCGTGGCGGGCGAGGTGACCGGAGAGTGGCGGTGTCCTCGTGCGCAGGATGCCGGTCGCTCCTCCTGCTGGCCGCGCAGGGCGCGGGCCCTTCAGATCGGATCGGGCTCGGCTTCCGCCTCGTCGTTCTTCTTCTTGTTCTTGGCGGCGGCGCGGGCCCGCTGGTGCGCCCGCCGCTCTTCCTCGGCCGCGTCTTCATACGGCGAGAGCAGGCGGTCGCGCAGGAGCGCGTGGGTCTCGTCCCTGTCGTCATCGTACTCGGCGTGCGCGTGGACCATGAGCGCGCCGTAGGCTTCGTGCCACGCCTCGACCGCCTTGACGGCCGGATCCGCGCCCTTGGCCTCGGTGACGCCGAGCTTGCTGCCATAGAGCTCGGTCCAGCGCCGGAGCCGGCCTACCTCGGCCGAGAGCCCGAGTCGCTCCACCGCGGCGTTTACCTCCTTGCGGTCGAGCGCGTTGACCATCGCGCTCATGCGCACCCATTGCTGGGAGTGGACGAGCCGGAGGAAGTCGGTGCCCGACGACAGCACCTCGGAGCGCACGAGCTCCGCGTCGGCGCGGCGCGCGGCCTCCTCGTCGGAGAGCGGCAGGATGCCCTCGTGATCGAACCCGCGCACGATGCTGTCGAGCTCACTGCCGAACGCCCCGATGCACCGGTCGGTGCCCCGATCGATCTCCATCATCGTGGCGTCGGTGCTGCCGAGCGCCTCGAGGGCCTCGGTGGCTGCGAGGACGGACTGAATCGAGGTCTCGACCTTGGCGGAGAGCTTGATCTTCTTCGATTTCAGCGCCTCCCGGTGGGCGGCGAGCTTGGTCCCTGCGACGATACACCCGCTCGGCGGGAGCCGGCGGGCGAGAAAGGCGGCTTTTCCCATGAGGCTTTGTTAACGCGGCTTCAGCGGCAGGAACAGGCGATAGCCGGATTCCGACGCACGTCGGCGGCGGTCCCCCCACCGGGCCGGACGCGTCGGCGGCGGTCCCCCCACCGGGCCGGACGCGTCGGCGGCGGTCCCCCCACCGGGGCGGGCGCGTCGGCGGCGGTCCCCCCACCGGGCCGGACGCGTCGGCGGCGGTCCCCCCACCGGGCCGGACGCGTCGGCGGCGGTCCCCCCACCGGGGCCGGACGCGTCGGCGGCGGTCCCCCCACCGGGGCGGCGCATGGCTGGGAGCGCGCTCCGTGCACAGGGATGTGGATCCGTGAGCGGCATGTCCCGACCCTGGCCGGGTCTCGGGCGCGTCCCGCTACGCGGCGGCGGAGACCGCCTTCTTCCCGTTCCGCGGCGCCGCCCTGCTCGCTCCAGCGCCCTGCGGCTTGGTCGGCGTGGCGCCCGCGGGCGGGGTGGAGACGGCGCGGACGAGCGCGGCGGCGATGGCCGCCGTCATCCGCGCGGTCGGCAGCCGCGGCGTGAAGGCGAGCACGCGCTCGCCGGGGCGCCGGCCGCGCGAGGACCGGCCGCTCCTCGCGAGCCGCTCGACGGCGCGCTCGCACGGCGAGCCCGGGGCGACGCGCAGCAGGAGCTCGGGCAGCCCGATGGCGCCGCCGGCGCCGGGCATGTAGACGACGCCGACCTCGATCGCCACGAAGCCGGGGAGCGCTGCGCGCGGCGAGAGGCCGAGCCGGAGCTCGTCGGCGTCGGGGCTGCCGTCCGGGATGCGGAGGCGGCCGACGATGCGGAGCTCCGGCGCCGTTGCCGCGGCGCGGACCGCCGCGCTCGCGGGCGTCTTGGCCGCGGCGCGGGCCGCCGCGCTCGCGGGCGCCTTGAGCGACCGCCGCACGCGCCGCGCGACGTCGCGCAGGAACGCGACCGGCCGCGCCGCCGGATCGGCGGGGAGCTCGGCGAGGCGGCCGGTGCAGAAGATCGCGAGCAGCGCCGTCGCATCGAGCGCGAGCAGGTGGGCGTGGTACGGCGAGATGCCCGCCACCGTGTAGACGCCCGCGCCGAGCGCGCCGAGCAGCGCGGCGAGCAGCGCCTTGCCGGCGCGCGTCGAGACGTCGAGGTAGACGCCGCGCGCCCGCGGCGGCTCGCGAAAGGCCTCGGCCTCCGAGACGGGGAGCCACTTGCCCGGGCGCCGCAGGGCCGCGCCGGCGTGCTCCGGGCGGGGCGTGCGGTGCGCCGCGAGCGCGGTCGCCGCGGCCACGAGGGCGGCGCCCGCCGTGCCGTCCCGCAGCAGGAGCTCCAGCGCCACGCCCGCGACGAGCGCGAGCCCCGCGAGGGCGGCGCGCGGCGCGAGCGGGATGGGGACGAGGGGCCGAGGCGCGACGCCCGCGGCGCGCGCGAGGCGCTCGTGCTCGCGCCCCTTGAGCGCGACGAGGGCGCTGTAGAGCGCGAAGAGGACCGCGCCGGCGGCGAGGTAGAGGGTGCGGCTGCGGTCGGGGCTCGCGGCCGCGGCGTCCGCCAGCCGCCCGAGCACGTCGGCGCCCGGTGGCGCCGCGGCGGGCTCGGGCTGGAAGGCGCGCGCGTCGGCGCGGATCGCCCACCTCATCGGCTCGGCCTTCGGGGCGTACGGGCGGAGCAGCTCGAGCTCGTCCTTGTCGACCGAGCGGCGGAGCGTGGAGAGCGTCGTGGGCGCCGCGAGCGCGTCTTCGTCCGGCGCCTCGCCCGCCGCGTCGGCGCGCGGCTCGTCGACGCGCGGCTCGTCGGGCGCGGCCGGGAGCGCGACGGTGAGCCGCGCCGAGTCGTAGCCGTCGTCCCAGAGGGGCCCGGTCCACGAGACGCGGGCGCTCGGGCCGTCCTGCTGGATGAGCCCTCGCTTCATGAGGTCCGTGCGGTAGCGGAAGAAGAGCACGAACACGCCGCGGCTCAGGCCCTTGCCGTCGAAGCGGGCCCGCAGCGCCGGCGGGCGGCGCGTGCCGTCCTCGCGCGGGCGGAGATCGGGCGGCAGGAGCTCGAGCTCGACCGGCCTCGCGGACGCGAGGGAGCTCGCCTCCGCGGCCTTGAGGGGCACGGCGTAGCTGCCCGGATCGAGCTCGGCGTCCGGGTCGACGCCGCGGATGTCGAGCGCGCGGAGCGGCCCGCCCGAGATCTTCAAGGTGATCTTGTGCTCGACCGTGGCGGCGCCGGCCCGGTCGATCGCGAGCCGCACGTCGTCTCCGGCGACGTGCACCTCGACCCACGCGCGCGCCGGGAGCGCGAACGCGAGCGACACGAGCGCCGCCAGGAGCGGGAGCAGCAGCGCCGGCCCGGGGCGGCGGGCGATGCGAGAGGGCATGGTGCAGACGTCCCACGGCGCCGCGCGCGGGGCCAAGTTCCGGGAAGCTCCGGGGGCGACGCTCGGCCCCCGGCGCCGGCCTGCCGGCGCGGCGGGGGCCGCGCTGCCTGCGCGATGGCCGATCAGGGGGCGGGGGGCGTGATCAGAACGCGACGCCGAGCGAGAGCGACCCCATGAGCTTGATCTTGCCCGTCTTCTCGTAGAAGACGTACGGCTGGTAGTTGCCTGCGGTGACCTCCGCCGGAGGGGCGAGCGCGACGCCGAGCCCGAACCCGCCTGACATGGCGAACCCCCCGTCGCGGCCGAAGATGTTCGTGCTCCCGATGATGAGGCCGAGGACGGCGCTGCTCACGTCGCGCTTCCCGGTGACGGCCTGGGAAGGCGTGTAGACCGCCTCGAACGACTCGTAGCCGAGGCGTCCTTTCACCCAGAACCCCCGCAGCGGCTTGCCCTCCACGTAGATACCGATGTCGGCCGCGAGCGCGTATCCGGTCGTGTCCATCGTCGCGTCCTCGAGCGAGCCCCAGATCCAGGACGGCGCGAGGCCGATGGTGAGCGGTCCGAGGATGGCGATCTCGCCCTCGAAGGTCACCCGGCCGAACAGGAGATCCAGGGCGTTGTAGCGGACCGACCAGCGGCAGCAGGTCGCCTCGGGCGGCATCGGCGGCGGCGGCGGTCCGGCCGGGAGGGCGTAACCCTGATCATAGCCGGGCGGCTGCTGGGGATAGCCTTGCTGTTGAGGATAGCCCTGCTGGGGGTAGCCTTGCTGCTGAGGATACCCTTGCTGTTGAGGGTAGCCCTGCTGCTGGGGATAGCCTTGCTGCTGAGGGTAGCCCTGCTGGGGGTAGCCTTGCTGCTGAGGATACCCTTGCTGCTGAGGGTAGCCTTGCTGCTGAGGGTAGCCTTGCTGCTGAGGATAGCCCTGCTGTTGAGGATAGCCCTGCTGTTGAGGATACCCTTGCTGCTGAGGATAGCCCTGCTGCTGAGGATATCCGGTCTGCGGCTGGGCAGCTCCGCCGGGCTGTCCCTGGCCTTGCGGGAGCGGCTGAGCGGGCTCTTGCGCCGCCGACGCGGGCGCGAGGAGGAGCGCGCCGAGTCCGAGCAGCACGCCGCAGGCTGCCGAGCGGGGAGCCATCCCGGAGGAGGGCGCGCGCGCTGGGCCCCGACCCGTGGTGAAAGCGCAATCCATGGCGGTCGACTCTACCGAATCCCGAGCAGGCCGGCTACACGCGCGCCGCGGACGGTCGCCGCGCTCGCGCGCGCGATCTGCTGCCTGTAGTCTCCGCCCCAATGCCGCCGGTCCCCGACGTCGCCACCGCCGCCGTTCCCGCGCCCGGAAGCCTCGCCTCCAGCGTGCCGGCGGCCGATCCGGGCGCGGCGCGCGGCGCCGAGACATCCCCGGCAGAGCTCGATCGCGCGCTGTTCGAGCTGGGCGAAGCCGCCCTCGGGTTCGCGCGCATGCCGCCCCGCGAGAAGGCCTCCCTGCTCCGCTCGTTGCTCCCGGGCCTGCTCGCCGCCGCGCGCCCGCAGGTCGAGGCGGCGTGCGCCGCCGCCGGGCTCGACCCCGGCGCGGCGGCGAGCGGCGAGGCGTGGCTCGCGGGGCCGTGCGCGACGCTCTCGCAGGTGCGCCTCCTGGCCGAGGCGCTCGAGGACATCGCCGCGCACGGCCGCCCGCGGCTCGGCGGCGGGGCGGTGCGCGCCCGCGCCGACGGCCGGATCGAGGTGGACGTGTTCCCGGCGGGCCTGAAGGACGCCGCGCTCCACGGGCCCCTCCGCGCGCGCGCCCTGATGCAGCCCGGAGCGACGCGCGCCGGCGTCCGGGAAGAGCAGGCGCGCTTCTACCAGCAGCGCGACCCCGAGGGCGGCGTCGCGCTGGTGCTCGGCGCGGGCGACGCCGCGCGCTTCCCGCTCCGGGATGCGCTCCACGCGCTCTTCGTCGACGGGCGGGTCGTGGCGCTCGCGATGAGCCCCTGGAGCGCCCCCCTCGGCGCCCTCCTCGAGCGCGCCCTCGCGCCGCTCGTCTCGCGCGGGCTCCTCCGCTTCGTGTACGGCGGCGCCGAGGCGGCCGCCTACCTCGCGGCCCACCCCGCCGTCTCGGAGATCCACGTCCACGGCGCGGCGGCGGCGCACGACGCGCTCGTCTGGGGGCCCCCGGGCCCTCTGCAGACGCGCCGGCGGGCGTCGGGAGAGCGGCTGCTCGACAAGCCCGTCTCCTCGGTGCTCGGCGGCATCCGCCCCGTCCTCGTGACGCCGTGGCTCTACGGCGAGGACGAGCTCTGGTTCCAGGTGAGGCTCCTCGCGAGCCGCATCGTGAGCAGCGCCTCGCTCGGCGACCCCGCGGCGCACGTCCTCGTGCTGCCCAGGGGCTTCGTGCAGCGGCCGCTGCTCCTCCGGATGCTCCACCGCGCGCTGGCCGCGGTGCCGCCGCGGCGCGCCGCCCATCCGGAGGCCGAGGCGCGGCACGCCGCGCTCACGGCCGGGCGCCCGCCGCTCGAGCGCGAGCGCCTCGACGGCTCCGCCGACGCGCCGCTGCCGTGCGGCGTCGTGCGCATCGGCGAGCCCGGGCCGGGCGCGCTCCCGTGGACGCTGATCGCCGGGCTCTCCGCGTCGGACGCCGACGAGCCGCTGTTCTCGACCGAGCCGCCCTGCGGCGTCCTCTCCATCGTCGAGATCGGCTCGAGCGATCCGGTGGAGTTCTTGGAAGCGGCGACCCGCCTCTGCAACGACCGCCTCCACGGCACCCTGGGCGCGTCGATCATCGCGCACCCGATCAGCGAGGAGGACCCCGCCGTCGGCGCCGCGCTCGACCGCGCCCTGCTCGAGCTCCGGTACGGCGTGATCGCGGTGAACCAGGCGCCCGCCGCCGCGCACGCGATCGTCGTCCCGCCCTGGGGCGGCCACCCGAGCGCCACGCTCGCCAACATCCAGAGCGGGCTCGGCTTCGTGCACAACACGGCGATGCTCGGGCAGGTCGAGAAGACCCTCCTGCGCGCGCCGCTCACCGCCTTCCCTCGGCCGCCCAGCTTCGTCGATCACCGGCGCTCCCACGTCGTGGGCGAGCGGCTCGCTGCCTGCGCAGCCGATCCACGGTGGGGCAACGTCGCGCGCGTCGTGGCGGCCGCGCTGCGCGGGTGATCCAGCGCGGGGGCGCCGCGGCGCTCGCGCGAGGCCCGGACGCACAAAGCAGGTGGCGCCCACCAGGCTCCTGGTGAGCGCCACCCATCGCGCCCTCGCCGTCGAGGGCGCTCTCTTCACGTCGTCACGTCGACGCCGCGATCAGGAGGGAAGCGACGAGCGGAACTCCTTCACCTTCTCCAGGATGTCGCGCAGCGCGTTCCGCGAGGTCTCGGAGACGTCCTCGGCGAGCTTCTCGGCGTCGAGGAGCGTGGGCTCCAGCTTGCTCCAGGCGTCCTTCGCCTCCATGCCGGCGAGGTGGAGCCTGACGCGGATCTCGTCGCGCAGGGTCTGGAGCGACTCCAGGCTCTTTGTCAGATCGCTCTTCAGCTCGGACGTGATGTTGCTCATTCTTGTCCTCCCGTATCTACGAGGTGTGGGTAGCCCCGGCGCCAATGCATCGGCCGCGCCAGGCAGCGCGCTTCGACGCGGCGCGCGACGCCCGCGCGTCCAGACCGGAGCCGAGCCCATCCATCTCGCGAGCAGCCGCCGCGCGGCGCCCTCCTGCGGTGTGGCGAAATTGCTCGGTGACGTGCGTTTTTGCCCCGTCGAGGCGCGAGCGCGCCTGCGAGCTCCTCAGACGAGCGCCTTCTGCGCGAAGACGATCCCGTCGTGGTCGGCATAGACGAACCCGCCAGGAACATAGGTGATCCCGGCGAACGTCACGGCGACGTCGCGGTCCCCCGCGCCCTTCTTGTTGCTCTTTCGCGGGTGCGTCGCGAGGGCCTTCACGCCGATCGGGATGCGGGCGATCTCCTCCGCGTCGCGGATGCAGCCGTACACGAGCACCCCGGCCCAGCCGTTCTGATGCGCGATCGCGGCGATGTTGTCCCCGAGGAGCGCGCAGCGGAGCGAGCCGCCTCCGTCCACGACCAGCACGCGCCCCTGGCCCGGCTCTTCGAGCGCCTTGCGGACGAGCACGTTGTCCTCGTGGACCTTCACCGTCGCGACGGGCCCATGAAACAGGCGAGCTCCGCCGTAGTCCCGGAAGATCGGATCGGCGACGGCGACGGCGTCCGGGTGGTCGTCGCAAAGATCCGTGGTTCGAACCGTCGTGTGTGAGCTCATGACGACTCCTTGGCTGCTCCGCTGTCCTTGTCTGCGCCCCTGCCGGCGAAGGCCGCCGCGTCGATCCCGTGGCGGACGAGCCACCGGCGCAGCTGGTTCCGGTGCATCCCGAGCGAGCGGGCCGCGCGCGTGACGTTCCCCTGCTCGCGCCGCAGCGCCATCTCGATGGCGATCCGCCGCAGCTCCACCGGCGCCGGCGTGCGCTTCGCGACCTCCGTGATGTCGAGGCCCGCGGACGGCGCGAGGTGCGACGCCGTCACAACGGCGCGCCCGGCCGCGTGCGCCGACAGGCCCGCCTGCCGCACCTCGCGGAGCAGCTCCCGCACGTTGCCCGGCCACGCGCGCAGCGCGCACGACTCCACGAGGCTGACGCCCGGCGCGAGCCGCGCGCCGTCGCGCCTGAGCTCCGCCGCGATCAGCCAGGGCAGCTCCTCGAGCCGCTCCGTCAGCGCGGGGATCCGCACCTCGGGCCGGCCGATCCGGTAGTAGAGGTCCTCCCGGAAACGGCGCGCCGCGACCTCGGCCTGGAGATCCCTCAAGGTGGCCGCGCAGAGCCGGAACTCCACCTTGCGCGGGCGCGTGTCGCCGAGCGCGAGCACCTCGCGCGTCTCGAGGACGCGGAGCAGCTTGGGCTGAACCGACGCGTCGAGCTCCCCGATCTCGTCGAGGAACAGCGTGCCGCCGTGCGCGGCCTGGACATAGCCCTCCGCGTCGGCGTTCGCGTCCGAGTACGCCCCGCGCCGCGCCCCGAAGAGCAGCCGCTCCGCGAGGCCCTCCGGGATCGCGGCGCAGTTCACGGCGACGAAGGGGCCGCCCCGCCCCGTCGCCGCGTGGAAGGCGCGCGCCGCGAGCTCCTTGCCCGAGCCGCTCGGCCCTGTGAGCAGCAGCGTCTCGCCGCGCGCCCCCGCGCGGGCGATCCGCTCGCGGGTCTGCCTCAGCGTGGGGCCGACGACCTCGTCCACGTGCTCCAGGACGCCGCCCCGCTGGAACGGCGCGACGTCGGCGGTGAAGCGCAGCAGCGTGCCGCCGATCCGGAGCAAGCGCGGGAGCGACGGGAAGACCTGCTCCTCGACCTGCTCGCCGTCGACGAAGGTGCCGTTCCTGCTGCCGAGATCGGTGATCTGCAGGCCCTGGCCCGAGAGCACGACGCGGGTGTGCCGGCGCGACACCTGCTCGTCGTCGACGACAACCGTGTCGTCCGCAGACGCGCGACCGAGCACGATCGCGCCGTCCCCGAGCGGGATCGGCGCGCACGCAGGCTGCCCGCGGGTGAAGATGACCACGAGGCCGGGCGTCGCCGCCGTGGGCGCCGCCTCTGCGTCGGACGCCCTGACCGTGGACTGATCGTCAGCACCCACACGGTAGGCATACCCGATCCCGGGCAACCCTGGAGGATCCGCGGGATGGGCTGCGTTGTGATTGTAAAAATCTAATCTCGGTGTGACGCCTGCGCGATCCTCGTCGCGAGCGCGTCGCGGGTGAGGGCGGTCAGTACCGCGGCACCGAGGGGTCCACGTCCTGCGACCACGCGTCGATCCCGCCCTGGAGGTTGTAGAGGTTCCGGAAACCCCTCGCGAGGTAGTGCTCGGCGGCCGCCTGGCTGCGCCCGCCGTGGTGGCAGTGGAAGACGATCCGCGCGTCCTTGGCGAGCGTCTCCAGGTGTTGCTGGCCTTCCTGGTCGAGGTGGCGTGCCCCCTCGATCTTCGCGATCGTGCGCTCCTGCTCGGTCCGGACGTCGAAGAGCTCGAGCGCCTCGCCGCCGTCGCGCATCGCCTTGAGCGCGGCGGGCGAGAGCTGCTTGACCTTCGGCGCGTCGTTCGGGCTCTCCAGCTTGAAGCCGCCGCCGGAGGCGCCCTCGACGAAGTCGATCGACAGCCCCTCGGCGCGCCGCGCGCTCGCCTTGTCGAGCAGGAACACCATCCCGCCGGCCTCGACCTCGACATCGCCTGCCTGCCGCGGGCCGAAGTAGAGGCCGTAGGTGTGCGAGGGGTCGATCTCGATGTGAACGAAGTCGGCGTCGGACTCCCGCGCGGACGCGAAGGCGGTGATCGCCGCCTGGGTCACGCGGATGGAGGGCGGCGCCTGCGGCTCGCCCTGCGCGAGCCCGAGCGCCTTCACCAGCTCCCCTGTCGCGTGCAGCTCCTTCACGATGTCGCAGCCGCCGACGAACTCGCCGCGGATGTAGAGCTGCGGGATCGTGGGCCAGCTCGAGAACTCCTTGATGCCGTCGCGCAGCGCGGGATCCGAGAGGACGTCCACCGTTTGGTACGCGGGCAGGTGCTCGTCGAGCATGCTCACCACCGTGGCGGAGAAGCCGCACTGAGGCATCGTCCGCGTCCCCTTCATGAACAGGACGACGTCGTTCTCGCGGATGATGGTGGTGATCCTGGCCCGCATGGGCTCGCTGAGGCTCATGTGCTTGCTCTCCGTCCGCGGCCGTGGCGGCGCGATCGACGCCCGCGCGCTTCCGCGGGCCTCTCGCTAGCATGAGCTCTGCACGGTAGCGAGACCCTGCGGGCGGCCTCGCCCGCGTCTGCCGAGGGCGGCGGCGCGCGAACCGCGGCGCGGCCGCGCCCGACGGAGGACGCGCGCGATCCGCGGCGCGGACGCGTCCAGGCACGCCCGCGTCCAGGCATGCCCGCGTCCGGCGCGCTCAGCGGCCGAGCAGGAGCCCCACGACCGCCGCGATCGCGGCGAGGGTCGCGAGGACGGCCGGCGTGCTGAGCTGCGCGCCGAGCCCGCGCAGGCGCCCGCCGCCCGGCGTCGAGGAGCGCGCGAGCGCGTCCGACGGGGGTGGCGTGACGCGGAGCACGCCAGGCGACGCCGCGTCGCTTTCGCGGAGCTCGACGAAGAGCTGGTCGAGCGGGGCGTGCTCGCCGAAGGGGCGCACCAGGCGGAGCGTCACGCCGCCGGTGAGATCCGGGGGCAGCCGGAGCCGCAGCGTCCTCGCGGCGACCTCGGCCGGGGCGCGGTGGGCGCCGCTCCGGTCGCAGCTGTCGCAGCCGCCGCCGTCGCAGCGGGCGCAGGCGACGAGGGCTGGCACGGTGATCTCGATGTCCGCGCGGTCGCACGCCCACGACGCCGGCACCGCGATCGCGAGGCGGCCCCGCGCGCCGTCCGAGGCGTCGAGCCCTTCACGATCGATCAGCTGCCCGAGCTCGGCTCTGCCCATGGACCTTGTGTGCCGCAGCCGGGCCCCGGCGCCAAGCGCCGGCGGCGGGCGGGGCCTGCCGGGAGGGTAGGGGTCGGGCGGCGCCTTCGCTGCGCCGCCGGTGACAGCAGCGGGCAGCGAAGGCGCGGCGCGCGGGTCAGTTCCCGAGGTCGACGACCTCGAGCCCGTGGTGCCTGAGCGAGCAGAGCGCGCGGTCGCCGTCGAGCGTCACCCGGTAGATGTACGAGGAGAGCTCGCCCTTCGTCTCGTACGTCAGCTCGTCGAGGTCGGACGCGTCGAGGACCGCGAGCGAGGGCGGGCTGTCGCTGGACACGAGGAGGCGCGTACCGTCCGCGAGGACCGGCGAGGCGTTGTTGAGCTCCGGGACCTGCTTCGTCACGAGCTCGATGCTGCCTTCCTCGAGCCCGCTGGCCACGGCGATGCCGTACGGGGACTGGCCGTTCGGCACGGCGTAGTTCACGTAGGTGTGCATGAACACGCGGTCGTCGCCCACGAGCACCTGCCAGATACCGGTGTCGTCGTCGATCGGGCTCTCGTCGCGGAGGCGCGCGGTCTCGCTGCCGACGTCGAGGAGCTTGAGCGCGCGGCGCATCCCTCGGCAGATCCCGGGTCCCTCCCAGTTCTCCTGGTCGAACGGCTGGAAGCCGGTGTTCTGCGCGAACTCGCTGTAACACGCCGGAGAGTTCAGCACCTCGAACTCGACGATCTCGTAATCGATCGTGAGCGCGCGGCGGTCCGCGCCGTTGAAGGCGAGCAGCGAGCCCGGCACGTTGACCGGCGTCAGCACGACCGGCGAGGACGGGTCGGACACGTCGATGCGGTCGAGGTAGAAGCGCGCCCTGGAGGGGTCCTGCGGCAGCGGCACCCAGTGCGACGTCAGCACGGTGGTGCCGTCGATCTGCAGGCCCGTGTAGCCAGCGCCGGAGGGCAGCGCCACCGAGCGGTGCACCGGGTTCGACGGGTTGGAGAGGTCGACGACCTCGAGCGTCGCCTCCGCGGGCGCCAGCTGCTCGGCGCCGTTTTCGTCGTAGTAGTAGTAGTACTCCTCGCTGGCGTTGCGGAGCACAAGGGTGCTCCCTGCCTGCACCACGGAGTCGCCCGTCGTGATGATGGCGCCGGAGTACCCGCCCCAGTAGAGCGCGTGGCTGCTGAACGGCAGCTCGCGCTGGCTCGCGATCCGGGGAGATTCGGGGTCCCTGAGATCGATGACGGCGAGGTGCGTCTTGGTCCAGTCCGCGTGCGAGGGCCAGAGCAGGGTCGCGTATTGCCCGTGCGCGAAGAGGCGCGCGTTGGCGACGCCGGATCCGTAGCATTCAGCATTCGACGCGGAGGTCAGCGCCTCGAGGTCGAGCTTCCCGATCGGCTCGGTGCGGCCTGGATCCGCGGCCGACACGACCTCGAGCTGCGGGCCGCTCGTCCACCAGTCCGCGCTCATGCGGACCACGAGATCGCCGGTGGCGACCGCGTTGCTGACGATCGTCGCGAGGCTGAGGTCGGTGACCTCGACCGGGGCGCCGCGGTCGTCGATGTTGAACGTCCCGACCTCCTGATCGGAGACGGCGAAGAGCCGCTCGTCGTGGACGAAGGCGCGTCGCGCCTGGCCGCGCGCGGGGGCGGAGCCGCGCTTCGTGAGCGTGTCGGTCGTGAAGTCGATGAGCTGGATGCCGCTCTGGTACGAGCCGCAGCCCTTGTCGTCGTTGACCTCGAAGCCGCTGTAGGGGACGAGGATCGTGCCGAGGTCGTCCAGGATGGTGAAGGCCTTGTGGATCCGGTCCTGGTCCTCGGCGAAGCTCCCCCACGAGCCGCCGAAGTGGATGCGCTCCAGCATCGTCGGGGTCGTGAGATCCGAGACGTCGAAGAGCGAGACGTGGAGCGAGCCCTCGTCGGAGGCGTTGTCGAACCCGAGGGCGAGCAGCCGGCCGCCGCGCGGCTCCATGTGATAGACCCAGCCGGGCATCTCGAGCTCGCCGAGCTGGGCGGGGTGCGCCGGGTCGCTGAGGTCGATGGTGAACAGCGGGTCGGTCTGCTCTGCCGTGATGGCGTAGGCGCGGTCGCCGTCGAAGCGGACGGAGCGCAGCGACTCGGGCCGGGGCAGGATGAGCTCGGTGTAGCCGAGAGGCGTGAGCTCCTGCGAGGACGCGACGGTGAAGGTCTGGACGCCTGGAAGTGCCGCGTTGTTCCACCACGTGCCGGGCTGGCTGACGACGCGGAGGACGCCCTCGTGCTCATCCATTTGCCAGCGGCTCTGGATCTGGCCGACGGCCTCGACGCTCGTGCCCTCGACGAGGTCGCCGCCGGGGTCGGAGATATCGATGACCTGGATGGTGGAGTGTCCCTCGTCGTCGCCGTTCCACTCGATGCCCGCGACATACATGCGGTCCTGGGTGACGGTCACGCTGCGGCGCCACCCGTAGCCGTAGGGGTCGTCGTCTTTGTAGCTCAGCTTGTCGACAACGCTGATCTCGGCCGGGTCGCCGACGGCCAGGGAGGTGACGGTGGTGTTCGGCGAGCTTCCGCACCCCCAGCAATGGTTGTTCTCGAAGGTGACGGCATAGAGCACGTCGCCGACGATGCGCGAGTCGGAGAGGGTGCCCGGCAGGTCGAACGAGCCGATCAGCCGGATATCCGACGGGTCGGAGACGTCGAGCGCCTCGATGTGGCTCGACTCCTCATAGGTGTACTCGCCGGTGTCCGCGTCGTAGAGGTACTGCGTCCACGACGAGAACATCGCGTAGACGATGCCGTCGCGCAGGTACATCTCGAAGGGCATTCCGCTCGCCCGGTAGCGCCCGAGCAGGCTCAGCTTGTCGCGCCGCGAGATGTCGATGACGCTGAGCCCCGCGTATTGCGAGAGCGCGTAGAGCTTGCCGTCCTTGACCTGGATGATGTCGGCCTCGGTGATCGCGCGCTCCGGGTCGTCGCCCGCTCCTTCGTTCGGCGCCCCGGCGCTGTCTCCGGAGCCCGTACTACCGGCGGCGGCGACGTTGCCGCCGTCCTCGGCCCCTCTGCCGTCGTTCCCCCTCGGATTGCCGGAGATGAAGTCGGTCGGAGCGTCATCCGGCGAAGGCCCGGACGCGCCTCCCATGCTGCAGCCGGCGAGTCCGGCCGATGCCGCTGCCGTCGCGAGGACGAGCCAGCCGGCGTAAATTCTAGACAGGAAGGTCATGGTTCACCTCGTCCACGAAGACACAGGGCGTCATGGCTGCGCCGGTGGGTGTTGCGCTATCCGCGTCCCGTGCACGGCGCAGTTAGCAAGCCTCAGGCCAGGCAGAAGGCCGCAAAAATGCCCGGATTTCGACGGTGCACGTTGGACCTGTGCCAGAGTGTGCAGCCCCGTGGGCAGCCGCGGCTGGGGTTCGCCCGCAAAGCGTGCGCCTCGTCGCCGCCGGTGCGCCGTGATCCCGGCTGAGCTCTCATGACCTGGAGGGCGGATCGCGCCCCTTGTGGGACGCGGCTCGTCACGGCGGGAGATCGCGTTCACGCTTCGAGGACGCGCCGGCCCGTTTCGGTGACGCGGCCATCTAATCCTGGCGCCGGCGGCTGCCGGGTGGCAGGGTCGATCACTTGATAGGAGGCTTGATTATGGATCTGTTCAGCAAGCGTCATCGGCTCGTCGTTGCGATGCTTCTTCTCTTCGTCCCCCTGCTCACCGGCGCCAAGGGCAAGGGCTGTCAGGGCCCGGTCGAGGGCGGCGGAGCTGGGCCTGGGGGCGGCGGGTCTGCGGGCGGCCCGCCTGGGTCCTGCGTGGTGACCGGCTGCAGCAGCCAGGTCTGCGCGGACGAGGACGTGGTCACCGACTGCGCGTACCGCGAGGAGTACGCGTGTTACGCCGAGCACAGCGTGTGCGAGCGGGGCGCGTCGGGCGCGTGCGGCTGGCGGGCGACGCCGGAGCTCGAGGCGTGCCTCGGGGGCGGCGAGCCTGCCCCGTGCGTGGTGACCGGCTGCAGCGGTCAGGTCTGCGCCGACGCCGAGGACGAGGTGGTCACCACGTGCGAGTGGCGCGAGGAGTACGCGTGTTACGCGGATCACGGCGTATGCGAGCGGGGCGCGTCGGGCGCGTGCGGCTGGCGGGCGACGCCGGAGCTCGATGCGTGCCTCGGGGGCGGCGAGCCTGCCCCGTGCGTGGTGACCGGCTGCAGCGGTCAGGTCTGCGCCGACGCCGAGGACGAGGTGGTCACCACGTGCGAGTGGCGCGAGGAGTACGCGTGTTACGCGGATCACGGCGTGTGCGAGCGGGGCGCGTCGGGCGCGTGCGGCTGGCGGGCGACGCCGGAGCTCGAGGCGTGCCTCGGAGGCGGCGAGCCTGCCCCGTGCGTGGTGACGGGTTGCAGCGGCCAGGTCTGCGCGGACGAGGACGTCGCCACAACGTGTGAGTTCCGCGAGGAGTACGCGTGTTACCCGAAGCACGGCGAGTGCGAGCGGGGCGAGTCGGGCGCGTGCGGCTGGCGGGCGACGCCGGAGCTCGAGGCGTGCATCGAGGCGGCTTCCGGGTGACAGGACGCCGGCCAGCGGGCGCTGCATCCGGAATAGCGGCGATGCGTGCACCTCGGACGCACGACGTCTTCGACCCGATCGAGCTCCCCTGAATTCGTCGCCACCACGCGCCCGAGCGGCCCGTCCGAGAACGGTCGATTGCGCAATCCACCTGTTGCAAGGCCTTCTTCGCTGTTGCCAATCATGCAGCGTATCGTCGGCTCGTTGAGCGAATTCGGTCTGAACAAAAGCCCTACTCGCTCACGAGCCGCAGACCCACCGGCAGCCCCTCTCCGAAGAACGCCGCGCGCTCGGCCTCCTCGACGGCCACGACCTCGCGCACCGCCCTGACCCACGCCTCGGGCGCGCCCGCCTTGACGAGCCGCCGCTCCACCTCGCCGCGGATCCGGTCCGAGACGTCGCGCGCCCGGTCGCCGGTCCTGCGCGCGAGCTGCACCGCGGCCAGCGCGGCGGACGGCAGCTCCTGCCACTTCTCGCGCATCAGGTGGTCGAGCCACCGCTCGGCCGCCGCCGGCGACACCACATGGTGAACGCTCGCGTAGGCCGGGACGCGCGCCCCGATGCGGCCGATCGCCGCCCAGAGCCGCGCGTCGCGGTCGGTCCACGTGCGCTCCAGGATCCAGGCGCCGAGCTCGCTCCGCCGCCCGGCGGGCACGCGCTCGAGCGACGCGCAGAGCTCGAGCAGATCGTCGAGCGCCTCCGGCTTCACGCCCTTCGGCTTCTTCAGCCGCTGCTCGGCCGGGGCCAGGAACGGATCCGCGAGATCCCGGATCGCGACCTGCTGCGGCTCGTCGAGGCCGCCCGCGATGCGGCGCCACGCGATCCAGAACTGCTGCCAGGAGCGCGCCTCCTGCGGGAACGCGAGCCGCTCGGCGAAGAGCGGCGCGAGCGCGGCGACGCGCGCCGGATCGCCCGCGTCGCCGAAGCCCGGGCGCAGGCAGTAGCCGGCGAGCGACCAGAACACGCGCTCGTGGTCGGCCGAGCGCCGCCGCGAGCGCGCGCTCGGCGCGAGGGTATCGAACAGCGCCCGCGCGGTCTCGGTCGTCCAGGTGGCGCGCTCGCCGAGGACGCGCTCGAGCTCGCGGACGAGGTTCTTCACCTCCCGCGGCGCGACGTCGGGCCGCCCCTTGCCGAACACCCGCTCGATCGCCTCCCGCGCCTCCTCGAGGCGCCTCCCGCCCTGCGTCGCCGCGGCGGGAGGCCTCGCCTGCGCCCGCTCCGGGGCGGCCCCCTCGGCCTCGGCAGCGCGCGCGCCGCGGCCGTCCTCGCGCAGCTGGAACGCCAGCCGGAAGCGGCGCGGCGCCGGGACGCCCACCTCGACGCAGGCGAGATCCAGCGTGCCGATCGCGGTGAGCTCTCCCTCGATCTGGACGCGCACCTCCGCCTGCTTGCCCGCCGCGGCGCGCGCCGCGTCCCCCGCGTCGAACGCCACGGCGACCGGCGGCAGGGCCTCGAACCGGTCCTCCTCGAGGGGGACGAGGTCGCCCGCGCGATCGGCGCGCGCGTCGTCCGACGCGAACAGGTCGAACCGGACCGGGCGGCCCACGGCGAGCGCGAAGGTCCGTCCGGCCGCCGCGTGCACGCTGCCCTCCTTCGCGCCGCGCGGCACCACGCAGACCGCGGGCCGCGGCCCCCCGCCGGCGGGCGGCTCCAGGCCGACGTAGTAGCCGCGCGCCGCGCCCCCCTCGATGCGCACGCCGCGGCCCGCGAGCGCGAGGCCGTACGCGACCGCGCCCCGCGCCACGGCGAGGTCGGGGTCGGCGTGCGGGAGCACGTCGAGCCGCGGGCCGCCCCAGCGCTCGATGACCTGCGCGAGGCGCTCCGCGACGCGGCGCGCGCGGAAGACGCCGCCGTTCAGGAGCAGCGCGGTCGGCCCCCGCGCGTCGGGGGCGTGGCGCGCGAAGAACCAGGCCACGTGCCGGGTGATCGCCGCGTCCCGCTCGTAGGGCAGGCCGAACGCGACGAGCCCGCTCCGCCCGCGCTGCGGCCGGGCGTCGCGCGGCGCCTCCGGGAAGAAGCCGTCCAGCACGATCCCCTCGACCTCCTCGCGGCCGAGGCGCGTCGTCAGCGCCCCGCCCACGAGCCGCGCGCCGTGCGAGAGCACGGTGACCGGCGCCTCGTCCGGCGGGGCGGGCGCGTCGCGGCTGCCGGCCGAGGCGCCGCCGTTGGCCGAGGCGCCGCCGTCGGACGAGGCGCCGCCGTTGGCCGAGGCGCCGCCGAGCAGGCGCTCCTTGGCGGCGCGGCAGGCGAGCACGAGCTGCCCGAAGCGCGCCGGGTCGAGCTTCTCCCCCGTGCCGCCGACGAGGCGCGGCTCGCAGAGGTGGGCGAGCGCGAGGTCCATGTTGTCGCCGCCGAGCAAGAGGTGGTGGCCGACGGCGACGCGCGAGACCTCGACCGCGCGGCCCTCGGCGGCGCGTGCGACCCGGATGAGCGACAGATCGGTGGTGCCGCCGCCGACGTCGCAGACGAGGACCGTCGCGTCGCCGCCCGAGCGGGCGAGCAGCGCGTCGAGGCCCTCCGCGCCTGCGAGCCGCATGAAGTCGTAGAACGCGGCCTGCGGCTCCTCGAGGAGCCGCGCCGAGAGGCCGGCGCTGCGGGCCGCCTCGACGGTGAGCTCGCGCGCGACCTGATCGAACGAGGCCGGCACCGTGAGCACGACCTCCTGCGCCGCGAGCGGGCGATCCGGGAAGGCGTCGTCCCAGGTGCGCCGCACGTGGGCGAGGAGCCGGGCGCTCGCGTCGAGCGGCGAGACGCGCGGCAGGGAGGCCGCGTCCTCGGGCGCGCCCCACGGCAGGATGGGCGCGGTGCGGTCGACGGTGGGGTGGCAGAGCCAGCTCTTCGCCGAGGCGATGAGCCGGCCGGGGACCTCGCCGCCGCGCCGGCGCGCGTGCTCGCCGATCGCGAAAGGCGCGTCGCCGAACGGGTCGGCCGGCGCCTCGCCGGGGAGGGGCGCGTAGAGCAGGGATGGCAGCAGCGGGCGCGCCTCGACCTCGGTGGCGGTCACGAGCTGCGGGATGGAGAAGACGCGGATCGCGCCCGGCCCGGCGTCGCGCTCGGCCCATGCCACGACGGTGTGGGTGGTGCCGAGGTCGATTCCGACGATCAGGCTCGGGTGGTTCGCGGGGGCGGACATGCGTGCGCGCAGCAACGATACTGGATCGCCGCCGCGCCTTCCGCAGGTCCGGCGCGCGGCCGCGTCGGCTCGCGCCCGCGGCGGGGCGTCGGCGGGCCGCCGCCGGCGCTTCTTCCGGGCGATGCCCCGTGCTAGAGGCGCGAAATGCGAGCGAACCGAGCGATCTGGCTTGTGGTCATGGGCGTCCTTGCGGCGGGGTGCGGGTCGGCGAACGCCGAGATGTCGCTGGCGGCGAGCGCCACGCCGCCGCCTCCGCCTCCGCCTCCGCCCGTCCAGCCGGCGGCCTCTGCCGAGGCGGTCATCGAGGGGGATCGCATCAAGATCGCCCGGCCGATCTTCTACGACCTCGACAAGGACGAGATCCGGCCCGAGTCGTTCTCGGTCCTCGACGCGGTGGCGCACATCCTGAGGACGCACCCGGAGATCACCGCGCTGACGGTCGAGGGGCACACGGACAACCAGGGGACGGCGGAGCACAACATCCAGCTGTCCGAGCGCCGCGCGAACGCCGTGGTCCGCTACCTCGTCCAGCGCGGCGTCACGACGCCGATGACGGCGCCGGGGTACGGCGCCGCCGCGCCCGTCTGCTTCACGAACGACGAGGGCTGCCGCGCCATGAACCGACGCGTGGAGTTCCGTATCAAGACGAAGTGACCGCGGGGCATGTCGCGCGATCGTGGTTAACCCATCACGGGAATACGCGCGCTGCGTGCGACGCGCCGGTCCGAGCAACTCATTGCATTGCGTGGTGGATCATGGCGAGCGTTCGTCGTCGTCCTTTGGGGATCGCTTGTCTCGTCCTTTCGTGTTTCGCGTGGGTAGCGCCGCGCGCTGCGGGTGAACACGCGCGCCCCCACCCGCGGAGAAGCTCTATGTAAAATTCTCCCTGCATCGCAATCCTGCGTTGTCTGCCGCACACCGGCGGTGGCGTGGAATGCCCCCGGAGCGCCGCATTCCGCCCGGAAAACCGCCGCCGGACGCGGCCGCAGGCCCCGTTGACAACCGGAGCCGCGAGGATCTAGAGTGGCGGCCCTCTGAGCTTGCTCGGAGGCCCCAAGCCCAACACTCATCGGCACCGACCCGGGGCAGCTCTGCCGCCGGGTTTTTTTCTGTCGCTGATGGGGAAGAAGCCCTCCGCTTTCGACCCAGCTTTCGACTCCACCGAATCCACGGAGACCGCGCGTCCATGAGCAATCAGTACGGCCACTTCGACGACGAGAGCCGCGAGTACGTGATCACCCGGCCCGACACGCCGCTGCCCTGGCTCAACTACCTGGGTTCGGACGAGATGTTCGGCCTCTGCACCAACACGGCTGGCGGCTACACGTTCTGGAAGGACGCCAAGCTGCGCCGGCTCACCCGGTATCGTTACAACAACGTGCCCATGGACGTCGGCGGGCGCTACCTCTACGTGAACGACGGCGGGGTCGTGTGGAGCCCCATGTGGAAGCCGGTCAAGACGGCCCTCGATCGCTACGAGTGCCGCCACGGCCTGGGATACACGAAGATCACGGGCGAGAAGAACGGCGTCGAGGTGGAGGTGCTCTTCTTCATCGTCCCCGGCGAGAACGTCGAGATCTGGCGCACCCGGGTCACGAACAAGAGCGGCGCGAAGAAGGATATCCAGCTCTTCTCCTTCCAGGAGTTCTGCTTCTTCGAGGCGCTCAACGACATGACGAACTACCAGCGCACCTACTCCATCGGCGAGGTGGAGATCGAGGGGAGCGCCATCTACCACAAGACCGAGCTCCGCGAGCGCCGCTCCCATTACACGCTCTTCGGCTGCACGCGGGCCGTCGACGGGTTCGACACGAGCCGCGACGCCTTCTGCGGCAGCGTCCACCACGGCCTCCACGAGGCCCAGGTGCCGGCCAGGGGCAAGGCCACGAACTCCAAGGCGTTCGGCTGGAACCCGATCGGCAGCCACCAGGTGAGCCTCTCGCTCGCGCCCGGCGCGAGCGAGACCCTGAGCTTCGTGCTCTCGTACGTGGACCAGGGGGACCTGCCCAAGTTCAAGGCGCCCTTCGTCATGAACAAGCAGAAGGGCAAGGAGATCCTGGCCAAGTACTCGGCGCCCGGCGCCGTGGACGGCGCGTTCGCTCAGCTGAAGGACGACTGGGCCGGGCTGCTCTCGAATTTCCAGGCCGACTGCCCGGACGAGCACGCGCGGCGCATGCTCAACACCTGGAATCAGTACCAGTGCATGGCGACCTTCAACCTCTCTCGGTCGGCCAGCATGTACGAGACCGGCATCGGCCGGGGCATGGGCTTCCGCGACTCGAACCAGGATCTCCTGGGCTTCGTGCACCTCATCCCCGAGCGCGCCCGCCAGCGCATCCTCGACATCGCCGCCACCCAGCTCAGCGACGGCACCTGCTACCACCAGTACCAGCCGCTGACGAAGAAGGGGAACGCCGACATCGGCGGCGACTTCTACGACGATCACCTGTGGCTCATCCTCTCCACGTGCGCGTACATCAAGGAGACCGGCGACAAGGCCATCCTCAAGGAGGCTGTGGGCTACGCCGACAAGCAGGGCTCCAAGGAGGACCTCCTGCACCACCTGGAGACGTCCATCGCGTACACGATGAAGAAGCGCGGCCCGCACGGCCTGCCGCTGATCGGTCACGCGGACTGGAACGACTGCCTCAACCTGAACTGTTTCAGCACCGAGCCCAACGAGAGCTTCCAGACCGCGGGCGACGTGAAGGACTCGAAGGCTGAGTCCGTGATGATCGCAGGCCTCTTCCTCTACGCCAGCCGCGAGATGGCCGCCCTGTACGACTGGATGGGCCAGCGGCCCGACGCGGAGCGCATGCGCGGCCACTACGCGGAGATGCTGGCCGTGGTCGAGAAGGAGGCCTGGGACGGCGAGTGGTACCGCCGCGCCTATGACGCCGAGAGCCGGCCGGTCGGGACCCACGAGAACGAGGAGGGCAAGATCTTCATCGAGAGCCAGGGCTGGTGCGTGCTGGGCGGCGCCGGCGCGGACAACGGCCGCGCCAGGCAGGCGCTGGAGAGCGTGCACAAGCACCTCTACACGAAGAACGGCATCGTGCTGCAGCAGCCCGCGTACTCGACCTACCACCTCGAGCTCGGGGAGGTCACCTCGTACCCGCCGGGCGTGAAGGAGAACGCCGGCATCTTCTGCCACAACAACACCTGGATCCACCTGGGCTGGTGTCTGCTGGGCGAAGGGGAGCGCGCGCTGGAGTACTATCTCTCCATCTGCCCCTCGGCCAAGGAGAGCCAGATCGAGACCTACCGGGCCGAGCCCTACGTCTACGCGCAGATGATCGCGGGCAAGGACGCCCCGGTCTTCGGTGAAGCGAAGAATGCCTGGCTCACCGGCACCGCGGCCTGGACCTTCGTGTCCGTCAGCCAGGGGATCCTGGGCGTGCAGCCCCAGTACGACGGCCTGAAGCTCGATCCCTGCGTGCCCAAGGCCTGGAAGAGCTTCTCCATCTCCCGCCGCTTCCGCGGCGCCACCTACGAGATCAGCGTCAAGAACTCGGGGGTGTGCAAGGGCGTGAAGAAGCTCATCGTGGACGGCAAGACCGTCGCGGGCAACGTGATCCCCCTGGCCCAGGCCGGCACGACGGTGCGCGTCGAAGTCGAGATGGGCTGAAGGGCCTTACCGGAGCGCGCCGCGCGCTGGCCGCGGCGCGATCCATCCAAGGCTCATCACAAAGGCTCATCGCAAAGGCTCGTCCGACAGGGCCTGATCGCCCCGAGGCAGGGCGACCCACCTCCCGTTCAACATGACCCGCTTCACGCGGCGCATCGCGCGGATGTCCGCCAGCGGGTCGCCCTCGACCAGGACGAGGTCGGCGACCTTGCCCGGCTCGAGGCTGCCGAGCCGGTCGTCGGCGCCGAAGAACCTGGCGCTCTCCAGCGTGCCGGCGACGAGGACCTCCATGGGCGAGAGGCGGCTCTCGACGAGCAGCTCCATCGCGCGCTGGTAGGCCCATCCGCGCTCGGCGCCGGAGCCCCGCGACCCGCGTGGGGCCGTATCGCCCTCCCCCAGCGCGCGCGAACGCAGGGCGAGGCCCGATTCCGCGAGCGTGCGCGCCTCTGGCGTCGCACCTCTGATCATAGCATGTCCGGGCCGCAGGGCCGTTATCACGAGCGCTTTCCAACTTCCACCTTCAAGTCGAAGGCGCGCCCCCGGCGATGTCCGCCTCCATCTCCCGATTCGTTCGATGCATCGAGACGCGCCGACCCCGCGGCCACCGCCGTGCGCGCCGATAGCCTGTCCGGGCTCCGTCGCGCGGCGTTCCGTGGAGCACAAGGAGGCTCGGAACTCGCGACTTGCTGGATTCGGCGCGACACCCGGGTGCCGTCGCGGGGCGCCGAGCGCGCGTGAGCCGCGGGCACCCTGGCTGCGGCTCACGCGCGCTCGGCGCGCGACGGCGATTACGGCGCTGTACGGCGCGGCGCCGGAGTCAGGCGATTCCTGAGCCGTTCCGGCGCTGCCTGGCTGGTCCGAGGAGCGCATGCCATGGTGTCTTGCTCGCCTGGACCAGGCGGAGCGCGGGCAGTCGGTGCTGTGCGCTGCATCGAAGATAGTTGAGCGTCACAGCGAGTGTGGAGTAGTGTGCCACCGCTGGCGCGCGGGATATGCCGCGACCGGCAGGTCCCGCTGGGACCGGCTGACGAAGCGATTCTCGAAGACTTGCGCTCATTCAAGCGCGCTGGAGGACATCATGCGTAGAATTCATCTTGTTGGCGTTGGCTCGATGGCTCTCATCCTAGGGGCGACCGGGTTTTCCGCGGGGTGCGGGGACGACGGCGACACGGGGTCGGGCGGCGGGACCACCGCGAGCAGCACGACAAGCACGTCCGGGACGACCGGCACGGGCGGTGAGGGCGGCGAGGGTGGAGCCGGCGAGGGTGGAGCCGGCGGCGAGGGTGGCAGCGGCGTGGCGTGCGCGTCCTGCGCGGCGCCCCTGCTCCTCGGGGCCGACCCGGACGATCTGTGCGCCTCCTCGAAGGAAAAGTACGACGCCGTCACGGCGTGTCTCTGTGCGGAGTGTGGCGCAGCCGAGGGGGATGCCTGCTATGACTCGTGCGATCCGGAAACGGACGTGGCGCCGAACGAGGCGTGCACCACGTGCGGGCAAACGGCGGCCGCCGTTGGCGGCGCGTGCGAGGCAGAGGGCATCGCGTGCATCGAGGACAGGGGCGAGTGATCTCGACGCGCTGAAGGCTCGGGGATCTGCCCGGCCGACCTCCGGCGATTCGCGCCGCGGCCGCAGGCTGGACGCCTGCCTCCCCTGCGCCGCGTTGTCGCGTCGCTGAGCGCGGTCTACGGGGCGGTGATCTCGAAGCGCGTGACCCAGTTTGCGAAGATGTCCTCGAGCTCCAGCGTGGGCGCCTGGAGGTCGATCGTGAGCGTGTGCGAGAGCACGCGTTGATTCCGGTCGTACATCGGGCAGACACGCAGCTTGTGCACGCTGCGCTCGACCGGGCGATCGTAGGTATATTTCGTCGTGTGGACGACACGGAGCTTGCGAGTCGTCCGGGTCATATCGTGTCCTCGGTGGGCTCTCCTCGACCCGGGCGCCCGGGTCCTCGCCCGCCCGTCACGTCTCGGCGCGCACCGACAGCTCGACCCGCCAGCGCTCGTTCGGCTTCTGCGCCTCGCGGGGGATCGCCTCCAGGAGCAGCGTCCCCACCTCGGTGACCGAGGCGCGCAGCTGCACCGGCACCATGTCGCCCTCGCGGCGGCCCTCGGTGGGCAGGGTGACCTCGATCGGGGAGAGCTCCTCGAGCTCGCCGGGCTTCCAGGCCTCGAGCTCGGTCCCGGCCTGGTCGTCCCGGCGCACCGACGAGCTGAAGAAGCGGAAGCGCACCGGCTCGCCGACCACCACGCCGAACTCCTGCGGCGGCAGCGTCGCCTCGGTGCCCTCCTCCATGCCGAACGGCGCGAGGCAGAGCGCCGTGATCGGCGGCTCCAGGCCGGGCACCGCGGGCACGGCCCCCTCGATGCCCACGTAGTAGGCCCGCGCCGTCCCGCCGCGGATCCTGAGCCCCCGGCCGCGCCGCGCCAGGCCGTAGGCGGCGGCGCCGCGCGCGACCGCGAGATCCAGGTCCTCGGTCGGGAGCACCCGCGGCCGGGGCGCGCCGTCCTCCTCGAGCCAGGCGCCGAGCGTCGCGAGCAGCCGCTCGCGCAGGGCCGCGCTCTTCATGACGCCCCCGTTGAAGAGCACCGCCGTCGGGTGCAGGAGGAGCGGCGCGCGGCCGGTCTCGGCGCCCTCCGCTCCCCTCGGGACGAAGCCCTCCAGCTTCGATGTCGCGCCGGCCTGCCGCCCCAGGAACGCGGCGAGGTGGCGGGTGATCGCCGGGTCCTGCGCGTACGGCAGGCCGAGCTGCGTCAGGCCGGCGCGCGCCCGGGTCGTGGGGCGCGCGGAGGACGGGACCTCGGGGAAGAACCCGTCCACGAGCGTCCGCGTGATCTCGTCGCGCGTGAGCTCCGTCCGGATCGACGCCCCGAGCAGCTTCGAGCCGCGGCCGGCGATCACGATCGGCGCCTCGGTGATCGACGGATCGCCGAGCAGCCGCTCCTTCGCGACGCGCGCCGCGTGGGTGAGCGACGTCATCTGCCAGCGGTCGAGCTCCTTGCCCTCGGCCGCGAGCTTGGCCTTCACGACGTGCGCGAGCGCGAGGTCCATGTTGTCGCCGCCGAGCAGGATGTGATCGCCGACCGCCACGCGGACGAGCTCGAGCGAGCCATCGCGCGGGACCGCGGCGATCGCGGAGAAGTCGGTGGTCCCGCCGCCGACGTCGACGACGAGCAGCACGTCGCCCGGCTCGAGGTGCTTGCGCCACGCCTCGCCGGCCGCGTCGATCCAGGCGTACACGGCCGCCTGCGGCTCCTCGAGCAGCGTCAGGTCCTCGAACCCCGCGGCGCTCGCCGCCTCGACGGTGAGCTCGCGCGCGGCGGCGTCGAACGACGCGGGCACGGTGATCACGAGCTCCTGCTTCGCGAGGGCGAGCTCGGGATCGTCCTTCGCGAACTGGTGGTCCCACGCCTCGGTGAGGTGCTCGAGATACCGCCACGACGCCTCGACCGGCGAGATCTTCTCGATGTCCTCGGGCGCGCCGATCGGCAGCGTCGGTCCGCGCCGGTCGATGCCCGGGTGGCACAGCCAGCTCTTCGCGCTGGAGATGAGGCGCGCCGGCGCGTCGGCCCCGCGGGCGCGGGCGTGCTCGCCGACCGCGAAGCGCCGCTCGGCGTCCCACGGCAGCGCCTGGAAGCCCTCGCTCTCGTGGGGGATGTACATGAAGGAGGGCAGGAGCGGCCGCGGCTCGAGCGTGCCCTGCGCCACGAGCTGCGGCACGGCCATCACCTCGGGCGACGGCGCGAGCCGCGGGTCGGCGCCGTCCTCGGGGAGGCGCGCGTAGGAGAGCGCGCAGTGGGTGGTGCCGAGGTCGATGCCGATGAGGTAACGCGCGCTCACAGCTCGACCTCCGCGGGGGCGAGGATCGTGGCGTCGTGGCCGGCGACCGGCGTCGGCAGCGACAGCTCGTCGGCGCGCCAGCCCCGGTGGCGCAGCACCCCTCTGTACGGCGCGCTCCCGGACACGTTGCCGATGAGCTTGATCTCGGACGGGTTGTAGCCGGACTCCAGCGTCACCTTCGCCCCCTCCTCCTCGCGCCGCACGGGCGCGAGCTTCGCATGGCTGCGCAGCGCCTTGCGGCAGCCCTCATGGACCATCCTCGCCGCCACCCCGACGTCCGCGTCGCCGAAGGAGGCGATGTCCTGCTCGAGGAAGTCGACGAGCCGCCCTTCGCGCTGGAGCAGCGAGAGCAGCTGGAGCGCCGAGCTCACGCCGGGCGCCGCCGCGGGCGCGGGCTTGGGCGCCGGCTCGCTCTCCACGGCTTCGGGCGCGGGCGCCGCGCCGTCTGCTCGAGCTCGCTCGAGCTTCTGCGGCTCGGCTCGCCCGGCTGGCGGCAGGGCGGCGACCGCCTCGCGCGCCTGCCAGGCCCGCGCGGCGAACCGAGGATCGAACAGCACGCGGAAGAAGCACGCGAACGCGAACCAGAGCCGCGTGGACCAGGGGAGCGGGGGATCGTGGAGATCGGCCACGGCGAGAGCCTAACGCCGGGGGTCGCGATCGGCACAGAGACCGGCGCGCCGGGCAGGGGAGCGGAGGCCCGGCGCCGCCGTCCAGGCCAACGCCGCCCCGGTCAGAAGGACGCCCGGAGGACGGGAACGCGGAGCTCGTGCCCCTGCGCCACGCCGAATTTGAACATTTCGTCCTGCGAGTACAGCGGCTTCAGCGAGAGCGCCGGCATGCCGAGCGCGACCCGGTGCGGCGTGATGTCGACGAGGCCGAGCCGGGGCTCTTCCCGGCGGATGCCCCGCAGGACCGGCGCCGCGTCCGTCGTGATCTGGACCTTGACGCCCGGCTGGGGAGGCTCGGCGGCCGGCTCGTTGCGGATCGGCTCGCTCTGGTCGGTCTCCGGGGGCCTGTACGCGGTGGCGTTCAGGGTGACGACCAGGGTCGGGATGACCAGCGCCATGCCGCCGGCGAGCATGTAGAGCGGCACCTCCGCGGGGGGCCCCGAGGCCTCGATGAAGTAGCCGGCGACGCCGCCCCCCACCGCGCCGAGCCCGCCGAAAACGAGGTACGGCCAGGCGCGCTCGACCCCGATGGCCCCCATGGTCAGCATCACGACCTCGCCGCCGAGCAGCGCGCCGCCGACGATCCCCTTGCCGTCGACGCTCACCCTGTCGCTCGTCTCCTGGGCGCTCGCGCGCCCGGGAGCGCCGGCGAGCGCCGCCGCCGCCACCGACACTCCTGCCAGACAATGCGCTGCCTTTCGATTCATGCGGTTGATCGGCATCGTGTTTTCCCCGTGTCGATGGTCGCGGAGCCCGCGAGGGCTTTCGCTCTGGACCGCCGCCGGCGGCGCGTCGCGCAGGCGTCCGGTCCGGCCGGCCGGCCGGCGGCCCCGCCTGGGCCGTCGAGCCGTTCTCGATTTGTGAACCGCTGGCGGAGCGAGCGGGTGCGCACGCACGTCCTCTCTCCTCCAGCGAAGCCGGTTGGGCGAGCCTAGCACGGGTTCCAAGGCCCCGAACCGCTGCATTGCCCGTGCGGAGGATGGGTGGTATGGGTCCAGCGGCGTCGGGCCGTGGCCCGCCGTCTGCCGCCGCGCGCGCGGCATCCTTCGAAGGAAGACCGCTATGGGCCGCATCGGACCGCTGGAAATCGCCCTTCTCATCGGGGTTGCCTTGCTCCTCTTCGGCGCGGGCAGGATCGCTGACATCGGCAAGGGGATCGGCGAGGGCATCCGGAACTTCAAGAAGGGGATCCGCGACGACGACGACGAGGAGCCCAAGCAGCTCCCGGCGAAGCCCGAAACGAAGGAAGAGGACACACAGAAGCCCGTGTAGCGCCCGCACCGGCTCGCGGTGCTCGAGGCCAGCACGGGTCGACGTCGGGTGTCGACGCTCGCCGGCGCGCGTCTATACTCGACCGCCGTATGCCTCACCGACTCCTGGAGCGCATCGTCAAGGCGCTCGTTGTCTCCGCCGCGTTCCCGCTGGCAGCGTACTTCGTTCTTCAGTTCGGCCCCGGAGGGCTCTGGCGTGGGTTCGAGCCGGCGCTCGCGGTCACCGGGCAGGTGGCCAAGGCGCCGTACGACCTCACCCGCCTCGAGGCCGTGAACGAGACGCTCAAGATGATCCGGGACAAGTACGTCGAGCCGGATCGCGTCAAGCCGAAGGAGATGCTGCTGTCGGCGCTGAACGCCGTGCAGCGCGACGTCGCGCAGGTGATCGTCCTCAACGAGGATCCGAACGAGGTCACCGTCCGCGTCGAGACCAGCGAGAAGAAGTTCCGGATCGACAACATCCAGGGCCCCTGGGACGTCTCCGCGCGCCTCCGCGAGGTCTTCAGCTTCCTGCAGAAGAACCTCCGCGGCACGGAGGTCGATCTGCGCGACGTCGAGTACGCCGCGTGCAACGGCATGCTGCACACGCTCGACCCGCACTCGTCGTTCCTGAGCCCCGAGGCGTACAAGGAGATGAACCTCTCCACGTCGGGCGCGTTCGGCGGGCTCGGCGTCGTGATCTCGATCCGCGACCAGATGCTCACCGTCCTGAACCCGATGCCCGACACGCCCGCGGGCCGGGCGGGCCTCAAGCGGCTCGATCGGATCGTGAAGATCAACAACGAGTCGACGCTCAACATGCCGCTCGACGACGCCGTGCGGAGGCTCCGCGGCGACCCCGGCACCGCGGTCACCGTGTGGGTGACCCGCGAGGGCGAAGGCGGGTGGCAGGGCTCGAAGGCGTTCGAGCTGACCCGCGAGGTGATCAAGGTCCGGTCCGTCGAGTCGCGCGCGCTGGACGGCGGCATCGCCTACGTCCGGCTCAAGACGTTCCAGGCGACCTCGACCGCGGAGCTCGACGCGGCGCTCGACCGGCTGCGCGCCAAGGGCCAGCTGAAGGGGCTCGTGCTCGACCTGCGCGGCAACCCGGGCGGCCTGCTCGATCAGGCCGCGCGCATCGCCGACAAGTTCCTCGCCGACGGCGTCATCGTCTCGACGGTCGGCGCCTCCGAGGGGCGCGAGGAGAAGCGCGCCAAGGGCCCCGGCACGGAGCCGCCGTACCCGATGGTGGTGCTCGTGAGCGGCAACAGCGCGAGCGCGAGCGAGATCGTGGCGGGCGCGCTGAAGAACAACGACCGCGCCGTCATCGTGGGCTCGCAGACGTTCGGCAAGGGCAGCGTGCAGCTCGTCTTCCCCGACGTCACGGCGGAGAAGGCGGCCCTCAAGCTGACGATCGCGCAGTACCTGACGCCGGGAGACATCTCGATCCAGGGCGTCGGCGTCACGCCGGACATCGAGCTCGATCCGATGACGGTCGACGAGCTCGAGATGGATCTCACCGTGCAGAAAGACGGGCTCCGGGAGCGCGACCTCTCGGCGCACCTCTCGCACGCGCGCGCGGCGGCGGCGGGCAAGCCGTCCGAGGTCGTCCGCTATCAGCTCACGAGCGCCGACCGCGAGGCGATGCGTGATCGCGGGGGCGACATCGAGGAGGACTTCGCCCTCGACTTCCCGATCCGCTTCGCGCGGGAGCTCGCCGCGCGGATGCCGCCCACCACCCCGAGGATCCAGCAGCTCCGGGCGTTGCACGACTACATCGAGCAGGTCGGGAAGGAGGAGCTCGGCAAGGTCGCGTCCGAGCTGGCGAGGCTCGGCGTCGACTGGTCCGACGCGCCCGAGGGCACGACCCCGGCGGCCAAGTCCGAGCTCGACGTGAAGGTCGAGACCGATCGCCCGAACGCCGAGGTGACCGCGGGCCAGCCGATGGAGCTCCGGGTCACGGTCAAGAACAACGGCAAGCAGCCGGTCTATCGCCTGCGCGGGACGACGGAGAGCGACAACCTGTACTTCGACAGCAAGGAGCTCATCTTCGGCAAGATCGGCCCCGGCCAGACGAAGACCGCGAAGACGCCGCTCGGCTGGTGCGAGGTCGAGGGGCGGAAGGTCGGCTCGACGAAGCCGAGGAAGGCGAACGAGAAGCGCGCCTGCAAGATCCCGATGGACGCCCTCTCGCGGAGCGACGGGCTCAAGGTGAAGTTCGAGATCGCTGGCGCGCCGGAGCCGTCCGCCGTCGAGATCCGGCCCACGGTGCGCGCGCTCGACCGGCCGCTCTTCCAGTATGCCTACCAGATCGCCGACGACCGCGAGGGCAACGGCGACGGGCTCATCCAGAAGGGTGAGCGGGTCAGCATGTACCTGACCGTCAAGAACGTCGGCAAGGGGCCGTCGTACGAGACGCAGGCGAACATCGCGAACCTCTCCGGCGACGGGCTCCTGCTGCACGCCGGGCGCTTCGACGTCTCGAACATCAAGCCGGGCGACGTGCGCAAGGTGGTCTTCAGCTTCGACGTCGAGCCGCGGCTGTCGGAGCCCGAGGCGACCCTCACGCTCTCGGTCGGCGATCGCGATCTCCGCGAGTTCGCCAGCGAGAAGGTGAAGATCCCGATCTCTCCGCGCGTCCAGCTCACGGGCGGCGGCTCCACCGTGAAGGTCGGCGCGCAGGGGGCGACGCTGCTCCCGTCGCCGGAGGCGAGCGCGCGCGGCTTCGGCCGGCTCCAGGCGGGCGCCCTGGTCAAGGTGCTCGGCGAGGCGCCCGGCGGGTTCCTCAAGGTCGATCTCGGCGCGGGCCGCTTCGCGTTCGTCGCGGCGCGGGAGGTGGGCGCTGGCGGCGGGACGGCGCCCGTGGCGATCGCGTTCGAGGACGTCTACTCGCACGCGCCGCCGACGCTCGACATCGCCGCGGCGGCGCTGGCGACGACCGCTGGCACCGTGAAGATCACGGGGACGGCGTCGGACAGCGAGCGGCTCCTCGACGCCTTCATCTTCGTCGGGTCGCGGAAGCTCTACTACAAGTCGAACCGCGACGGCGCGGACCCGAAGAGGACCGAGTTCTCGTTCGAGGCGCCGCTCCGGCCGGGGGTGAACGTCATCACGGTGGTCGCGCGCGAGACGCCCGACACCACCACGCGGCGCACGCTCGTGGTGCGCAAGGACGGGCCTGACGGCTCGATCCTGAAGACCCCGAAGTCCGACAATCCGGTGGACGACTGGATTGCGGAGCGCGGGGGCGAGGACTAAGGCGCCCGGCATGAAGGGGTTGGATGACGGTCGTCGAGGACGGTGCTCCGCCGGGCTGCCCTGCCCGGCGAGGATCTGGTAGCCTCTTCACGTGGGACTCCTCGCCTGGCTGGGCCTGAAGCAGGGGGGTTCGTTCCCGAACCTCGACGCCCTCCTGCAGGAGCTCCGCACGGCGCTCCCGGACGACGAAGCGGTGGTCCTCCGCTACATCGCGACCGTCATCGTCCTGCTCGGCAAGGTCGCCTGCGTCGACGGCCGGTTCTCCGACAAGGAAGACGAGCTGCTCCGCGAGCTGCTCACGCACGTCGACGGGCTCGCGCCGAGCGGGGTCGAGGCGGTGTTCAACGCCCTCCAGGGCAAGCTGCCCGCGCTCCAGGAGGGCGAGGTCGACCGCTGCTACCGCGAGCTCAAGGCGCTCTGCAACGCGAGCGAGCGGGTGGAGGTCGTGCGCCTCCTGATCCGGCTCGCGGCGGCGGACGGCGCGCCCACGCCGGCCGAGCGGGCCGAGATCGAGCGCATCGCCGAGGAGCTCGGCGTCTCGCTCGCCGACATCGAGCCGGACCTCTCCGGCGAGACCGGCGATCAGGCCGGCTCCCCGGCCCCGGCGGACGATCGCGGCGAGCCCTCGGCGTGAGCCGAGCCGCGGCGCCGCGCGGCTGATCAGTCGCGCGCGTCGCGCGGCTCTGCGCCGGCCTCAGGGCTCGATGCGCGGCTCGCCCGGCGCTGCTTCAGCGCCGTGAGCGTCACGAAGAGGACGAACAGGACGGCCCCGAGCACCGCCACGAGCACGCCGAAGTTGAAGAGGTAGTGCGCGCCCTGCGCGCCGCCCACCCCCATCAGGAAGATGCCGAGCAGCGCGGTGCCCGCGCCGATGACGGGATCGGGGCCGACGTCGTTCTCCGAAGTCGCACGCGAGAGCCCGCTCCCCTGGACCCCGCCGCCAGCCTCGTTGCTCATCGGATGGCTCACAGGGGGAGCTTAGCAAACTGGTCAACCGGCCGAAACCCGCCAGCGCCGTACCCGGGCTATGCTGCGCGGGTGAGCACGCCCACGCACCCCCTGAAGGACCGTCCTCCCCGCCCCGTGTCGCCTGATTTCGCCGGGCGCCGCGTCATCACCTTCGAGAGCCGCCGGGCCGCCGAGATGGCCTCGTTGATCCAGCGGAATGGCGGTGTCCCCGTCACGGCGCCGACGCTCCGCGAGGTGCCCATCGAGCGGAACGAGCGCGCGCTCGACTTCGCGCGGCGCCTCGCGGCCGCCGAGCTCGACCTCGTGGTCCTGATGACCGGCGCCGGGACCCGGGCACTCGTGGCCGAGGCGGCCCCCGCGCTGGAGCCGAGCCAGGGCGGCGGCGCGGCGCCCGGCGACGGGGACGCAGGCGCCCAGGGCGTATCCCTCATGACGGCGGCGCTCTCTTCCGTGCAGCTCGTCGTGCGCGGCCCCAAGCCGGCCGCGGCGCTGCGCGAGCTGGGCGTGAGCCGCTTCATCACCGTCCCGGAGCCGAACACCTGGCGAGAGATCATCGAGGTCGTCCGCGGGCTCGGTGACCTCAGCGGAAAGCGCATCGCTGTCCAGGAGCACGGCGCGCCGAGCCACGAGCTCTACGCCGGGCTCGAGGCGGCCGGCGCCCGGGTCACGCCGGTGCCCGTGTACCGCTGGGCGCTTCCGGAGGACACCGCGGCGCTCCGGCAAGCGCTCCGTCTCCTGGCCGACGGCGGCGCGGCGATCACGCTCTTCACGAGCCGCGCGCAGGTCGAGCACGCGCTCCTCGTGGCGGCCGAGGAGGGGCTCGTCGAGCGGCTGCGCGCCGGGCTCGCGCGGGGCGTGGTGGCGTCGATCGGGCCGGTCTGCTCGGAGGCGCTGCGCGCCGAGGGGATCGAGCCCGACTTCGAGCCCGAGCACCCGAAGATGGGTCACCTGGTCAAGGCGGCTGCCGTGCGCTCGGGCGAGATCCTCGACCGCAAGGGGAACCAGGGCGACGCGCCCCTGCCGGCTCAATCTGCGTAGTCGTCGTACTCGCCGTCGCTCTCGTCGGCGGACCGCGCCACCGTCGCCGGCCGCGGCGCGAGGCCGGGCTCCGCGCCGGCGGCCGCGGGCCGATGCGTGTCCGCGTGCCCCCGGTCGATCAGCTCGGCGCGGTAGAGCACGCGCCCGTCCTCGGAGGTGATCTCGCCGCCCACGTCGCCCCAGGCGAAGTCGTCGCTCTGGAGCGTGCGCATCGTCGCCTTCGTCCTGCCGATGCGCACGCGGAAGCTGGTCTTCTGGCACGCGATGGAGGCGCCGCCGACCTCGACGTTCACCGCCTCGCTGCCGAGCACTTCCTCGTTCTCGTCGGCGGCGAGCGCGGTCTTGGCCATCATCGCGTCGTAGGCCGCAAGGGTCGCGGGCCGCTCGGCGCCGTCGTCGACCCACGCCGCGCTGAGGATCTCGCCGCGCCGGCTGGGCGCGTCGCTCATGCGGACGCGCAGCGCCTCGGTCTCCTTGCCGTCCTCGAGGGTCACGTCGACAACGAGGACGTCCCCCTCGCGCGCGACGACCCGCTGCGTGAGGAGCAGCGGCGTCTTCCTGAAGCTGCCCGAGAACCGGTAGGCCACGTAATCGCCGGGCGCGCGCGCGCGGACCGCCTCGTCCGCGACCGGGCCGCTCGCCTCGGTCGAGCCCTTCGCGCGCCGCGGGACCTCGCGCTGCGCCTGCGCCGTTGCCCTGGCGGAGGCGTCCTGGGGGCGGTCGGCTCGAGCGTTCGTTCCGATCCCGGCGCCGCAGCCGGCGGCCAGGACCGAGGTGAGGACGGCGAAGAGCAGCGGTCGGTTCATGCACCTCCGGTACAGGAGGGCGCTGGCCACGGCCCAATTTCTGGCATTTCCATGGACGCGCCGGGCCGCGTGCGAGGCGGCTGCGCGCCGGCTGCGCTCAGGGCAGCTTGCCGCTCGGGAGGAGATCGTCGAAGGCGGCGTCGAACTCGTCCGCGATCATCTCGGCGCCGACCGCGCGCGCGGCCGGCTTCGGGACGTCGATGCGGCGCAGCCGCTCCGCGACGCTGCCGCGCGGGTCGCTGTAGCTCGGGCTCATCCGGGCGACGCGCTGGAAGTAGTAGTGCGCCTGCTCGGGGATGCCGCGCACCTCGTAGGCGTTCGCGATCTCGTACGTCAGCGCGAGCTCCTGCTCGACCGTCTTGTGCGAGGCGTGCAGCCCCCGGATGAGCGCGTCGACGCCCCCCTCGATGTTGCCCATCTGGAGGTAGGTGACGCCGATCATCGACTGGCAGACGCACTCGCGCCCGGGGTCGCGGGCGGCGAGCTCGAACTCGGCGATGGCGTCCGCGTAGAGGCCCATCTCCTTGTACGCGACCCCGAGATCGTAGTGCGTCGACGCGTCGGACTCGGAGATCTGCGCCGCGACGCCGGCCTTGAACTGCTCGAAGACGCTCTCGACGCTGACCTGCCGAGGATCGTCCTGGACGCCCGTCACCGAGCCCGGCGCGACCTCGAGCTCGTCGATCAGCTTGAGCGACTCGGCGATGTCGAACGCGCGGTCCTCGTCCGGCCGCTCGCTGCCGCGCGGGACGACCCGCGTGCCGCTCTCGTTGTCGGTCGCCGCGCGCGCCACGCGCGCATCCGACGAAAGCTCGGTGACCTCGCGCAGCCGCTCCATCAGGAGCGGGTGGTTCGGCAGCCGCGCGAGCTGCTCCTCGAGGATGTTCCGCGCCTCCTCGAACATCCCGTGCTGCGCGAAGAACTCGACCTCCTCGAGGGCGTCCTCGTCGAGCGCGTCGGCGCGCCGCAGGGACCCCGGCGGCACGGAGCGCCCCGACGCCGGTCGGACCGACCCCGGCCGGGCCGACGCCGGGCTGTACAGGGCCGGCGGCGCGGCGAGCACGGGGGGCGGCGGCATCGAGGAGGGCGGTGGCGGCGCCTGGGAGGCGGCGACCGCCAGGGGGTGCTCGGGCGAGCGGCTCGGGCTGACCGACGCCGTCTCCTCCTCGTCGTCGAGGATCTCCTCCAGCTCCTCGAGCGGCTCGACGTCGTCGACGTCCTCGACCTCCTCGACGTCCTCGATCGGGAAGCTCGGCAGCGGCGGCTCGTTCGCGAACGGATCGTCGAGGTGAGTGACGAGCTGCGGCCGCCGGGGGAGCGCCTCGACGACGCCGTCCTCGTCGAGGGTGTACGCGGGCAGCGGCGCGTCGGGATCGTAGAGATCCTGGCTCGGCACCTCGGACGCGTACGCGTCGTTCTCGCCGGACATCGGCGAGACCTCCGGCCCGGTGTGCTCCTCGTCGGCGAGCTCGTCCTCCTGCGGCACGGCGTAGCCGAGGAGGTTGAGCATCTCCGTGGCCTGGGCGTGGCCGGGCTCGAGGAGCAGCACCTCGTCGAGGAGCCGCGCGGCGTCGTCGACGGCGCCCTCGCCGGACAGCTGCTGCGCGAACGCGAGCATCTGCTCGACGGCGCCGTCCTGGTCGCCCGCCTCGATGAGGACGTCGCAGAGCTTCTCGCGCAGCTCGCGCGCGGACGGCAGCCGGGCGATGCCGCCCTTGAGGAGGGCGACCGCCTTGTCGTACTGGCGGTCGCGCCGGAAGCTCTCGGCGTGCGCGACGAGCTGCCGCGGGCTCGCGACCGGGGTCGTCGACGGCTGCGAGGCGCGCAGCGGGATCGGCGCCGCGGACGAGGGCTCGGCGTCCTCGATCTCGAGCTCCTCCGCCTCGTCGTCCTCGTCGTCCTCGTCGATCTCGACGTCGATCGACGCGCGTGTGCTCCTCGAGGAGGGCACGAGCTGGGCGGCGAGCTGGCGCACACCCTCGTCGTTCGGGGCGCGCGCCACCAGGGAGGAGATGAGGGCGGTGAAGTGGTCGACCCGCCCGGCCTCCTTGGCGATGCGCGCCGACTCCTTCTGCACCTCGATCGCCTTGGCCGGCTGCCCGAGCAGGTCGAAGGCGCGGGCGAGGAGCGCGAGCGTCTCCAGGTCCCGCGGGTTCTCCTTGAACGCGATCTGCAGCTTGGTGAGGGCCGACATCCCGTCGCTCGGATCGCCGCGGTCGAGGTAGATCTCGGCGGCCATGCGGGCGAAGCGGGCATCCGGGCGGTGCTGCAGCAGGCGCTCGACAACCTTCAGCGCATCGTCGTACCGGCCGAGCTTGAGCAGGAGCTCGGCCGCCGTCCCGAAGCGCTGGATCGCGCCGTCGTAGTCGCGGACCCGGATCAGCGCCTCCGCGAGGCGGAGATAGGCAAGCGGGTTGTTCGGGTCGAGGTCGACGACCCGCTTGAAGATGTCGATCGCGTCGCGGTCGCGCCCCGCGCGGAGGAGGCGCGTCGCCACCTCGTCGTAGGCGGCGAGCGCGTCGCTCGTGAGCCCGAGGTGCGTGTAGATCTCGGCGAGGCGCGGGACGATGTGGCCGAAGCGGTCCTCGTACTGCGGGACGTGCTTGTGGATGATCTCGCGGATCTGCTTGTAAACGGCGATCGCTTTGAGCGCGAAGCCCTGAAGGGAGTAGAACTGGCCGACGCGCTCGTAGGTGGTGATCGCCTCGACGTACTCCTCCGTCTTCAGGTAGAGGTCGCCGATCTTGAGCAGCGTCCGGACGTCCTTCGGATCCTCCGCGACCAGCTTCTGGTACTCGACGATCGCCCTGTCGAAGCGCTTCCGCTCGACAAGCTTCTGCGCGGTCTGGAGCACCTTGTCGCGATCGACCGCCACGGCGATGGGAATCTCCTGCTGAGGACAGCGAGGCGTGGCTCGGGCGCCCGTCGGCATCCCTCGCCTCGCCATCTAAAAACACCTAGCCAATCCCGCCACCACGTACAAGCGCGCGGCATCGGAAGTTCCGAAGCTACCGCCAAGGTGCTTGTTTGCAGCGTGCGCTCCCCGCGGGCTCGCCCGGGGACGCGGCGACCGCCGGAGCGGCTGCCGCGAGCCCCCGCCCCGGTCGGACGCTGGACGGTCCGATCGAGGCGCGTTGAAGAGCGCGCCCTACAACGTAGAAGCGCGCTGATCAGCCGGGGATTCGCGAAGATCGCGGAGAAGGCGGCGACCGCCGCCATCGACGCGAGGACGACTGGAAGCATAGCAGTCGAGCGGCGTTCTTGCACATTTCTGCATACATCTCCGCAGCCGCGCTGGCGGTCGTCGCGGCCGGCGCGGGCCGCGCTGGCCGCGACGACCGCCAGCGCCGGGCCGAGCGGTGGGCGGGATGGCGCCCCGAAGCGCTGCCGCTTCTCGACCGCCCCGGCGAATGGACCTAGAGTTGGGCACCATGTCGCGCAGCCAGGCCTACCGTGCCCCGTTCGCTCCCGGAGAGGAAAATGCAGTCGACGCCGCGCTTTGCGAGCGGCTCCTCTCGGTCGCCCTGTCCAAGGGGGGCGACTACGCCGACCTCTTCTTCGAGTACCGGGCGGCGGGCGGGTTCACCTTCGACGAGGGCATCCTCAAGGCGGCGTCGCGCGGGGTATCGATGGGGGTCGGCGTCCGCGTCCAGCGGGGGGACGCGACCGGATACGCCTACACCGAGGACCTCACGTGGGACGCGATGCGTCGCGCGGCCGAGACGGCGGCGCAGATCGCGACGGGCTCCGGCGGGACGGAGAAGATCGAGCTCCGGCGCCGCGAGCTGCCGAGCCGCTACGAGCTGCCCAGCATCTCGCTCGACGCCCCCGGGCTCGCCAAGCGCGCCCTGCTCGAGCGCGCGAGCGCCGCGGCGCTCGCCTACGATCCCAGCATCATCAAGGCGGAGGCCAGCTTCGTCGAGGAGGTGCGCGAGGTCCTCGTGGCCACGAGCGACGGGCGGATGTCGCACGACGTCCAGCCGCTCATCCGCTTCGGCGTGCGGGCGATCGCCGAGCGCAGCGGCAAGCGCCAGGAAGGCTCGAGCGGCGGCGGCGGGCGCATGACGACGGCCTACTTCGAGGACAGGTCGCCGGAGTGGCACGCCAGGGAGGCGGCGCGGCAGGCGGTCGTGATGCTCGACGCGCGCGAGGCGCCCGCCGGCGAGATGAACGTCGTGCTCGCCCCGGGCGACAGCGGCATCCTGCTGCACGAGGCCGTCGGGCACGGGCTGGAGGCCGACTTCAACCGCAAGGGGACCAGCAACTACGCAGGACAGGTCGGCAAGGACGTCGCGAGCCCGCTCTGCACGGTGGTGGACGACGCGACCCTCCTCCAGTCGCGCGGCGCGATCAACGTGGACGACGAGGGCAACGAGCCCGAGCGCAGCACGCTCATCGAGAACGGCAAGCTCGTCGGGTACATGCACGACCGGCTCTCGGCACGGCACTACGGGCTCACGCCGACCGGCAACGGGCGGCGCGAGAGCTTCGCCTCCGCGCCGATGCCCCGCATGACCAACACCATCCTGCTCGCCGGCCCCCATGATCCCGAGGAGATCGTGAAGTCGGTGAAGCGGGGCGTCTTCGCGAAGAAGTTCGGCGGTGGCCAGGTCGACATCTCGAACGGCGACTTCGTCTTCTCGCTGACCGAGAGCTACCTCATCGAGGACGGAAAGCTGACCGCGCCGCTGAAGGGCGTGAACCTCATCGGGAATGGCCCCGAGGTGCTCCGGCGCGTCACCATGCTCGGCCACGACGTCGCCACCTCCGACGGCATCTGGACGTGCGGCAAGGACGGACAGAGCGTTCCGGTGGGTGTTGGGTGCCCTACAATCAAGATCGATCTCATCACGGTCGGCGGAACGCGGATCGGCTGATTTTCAAGGCTGGAGTGCCGGGGGGACGGTGAGCCCTGCGCCGGTGTTGGTAGGTTTTGCGCGGTGCGTCTTGCGGGCCCGTCGTGACACCCGTATACGGGGCGTCCATGGCGCGTCGTTCGTTCATAGCCATCGTCGGACATGGACCTGACCTGGAACGAGAGGAGGGCGCTGCATCGGTCTTACGTTCGCTGGGCGCTGACGTTCGGACCCTGGACCTCTGGGACGATCCACCGCGGCTCTTCCACGACGATGAGAGCAAGGCGCGAGCGATCGTCGTCGAGGCGCTCGATCGGCCGGACCTGGCCGCGGCAGCGCTGCGCGCGCTGCGCCGCGAGCCCCGCCTCGAGGAGGTCGGCGCGCTGGTCGCGGTGAGCGTCGCGCAGATCGCGCGGATCGAGCCGTCGAGCGGCTTCGACGACTTCCTGCTCGTGCCGTACGTGCCGGCCGAGCTCTACGCGCGTGTGCGCCTCGTCGAATGGCGCCGCAGCGAGTTCGCGACCGAGGAGCGGGTGAAGGTGGGCGCGATCGTCATCGACCGCGCGGCCCACGACGTGTCGGTCGGCGGCATGCACGTGCCGCTCACCGCGAAGGAGTTCGCGCTGCTCTCGTACGTGTGCGAGCGCCGCGGGAAGGTCGTGTCGCGGACAGAGCTGCTCCGGCGCGTCTGGGGCAGCCAGTACGAGGGCGGCGCGCGGACCGTCGATATCCACGTGAGGCGCCTCCGGGCGAAGCTCGGCGCGGCGCTGCCGCTCGTCACGCTGCGCGGGGCAGGGTACCGGCTCGAATCGCCGCTCTCCGGCTCCGGTGGTCCCGAGGGAAGCGACGCGAGCCGAGCGCAGCAGCGGGGCGGCGCCGGCGCGGAGGCCCACGGCGAGGAGCCGCGCGACGAGGACGAGGGCGACGAGGACGAGGACGACGAGGGCGACGAGGGCGACGAGGACGAGGGCGAGGACGGCGAAGGCGAGGCCGAGGAGCCCGCGCAAGGAGAGCGGCGGTCGGGACCGTCGGCGCACGACGTCGCGACCCCCGGGCGCGAGCGGCGCATCACCCGATGACGTCGCCGGACCGCCGCGGCGCTGCGCGAACGGCCGCCGGCGCGGGGCGCGGGGGCGCGGGGCGCGGGGGCGCGGGGCACAGCGGCGGCCGTTCGCGCAGCGCCGCGGCGCCGATCGTCGCGATCAGCGTCGGGTGCCCCAGCGGCGTGGGCCCCGAGGTCGCCGTGGCCGGCGCGGCGTCCGTCGAGGGAGTGCGCTGCGTGCTCGTCGGCGACGAGGCGGTCCTCCGGCGCGCCGCGCGGCTCGTCCGGGTCGCGGCCCGCCGGCTCGTCGTGGTCGATGGGCGCGCCGCCATCGAGCAGCTCGCGCCCGGCGCGATCGGGCTCTGGGCGGGCAGCGCGCGGCTCTCGCGGCCGAGCGCTTTCGGTCGACCCGAGGCCGAGGACGGCGCGGCGCAGCTCGCGTGGATCGACACGGCGACGGATCTGGTCCGCGAGGGGGTCGCGGCGGCGCTGGTCACGGGGCCCGCGTCGAAGCACGCGATCGCCACCAGCGGCGCGCCGGGGTCCGCGGATTTCCTCGGACACACCGAGCACCTCGGCCGGCGGCTCCGCGCGCGCGAGGTCACGATGGCCTTCGCCTCGGGCAAGCTCGTGACCGCCCTCGTGACGACCCACATGCCGCTGCGCGACGTGCCCGAGGCGGTGAGCCCGCGCGAGGTGGCGCGCGCCTCGGTGTGGCTCGCGCGGCTGCTCGCCGACCTCGGCCGCGAGAGGCCGCGCGTGGCCGTCGCCGCGCTGAACCCGCACGCCGGCGAGGGCGGGCTCCTCGGCGACGAGGAGAAGCTGCGGATCGCGCCGGGCATCCGCCTCGCGGCGCGGCGGCTCGCGCGGTCGGGTCCGGCGGCGGAGCTGAGCGGGCCCCTCGGCGCGGAGACGGCGTTCCGGCTCGCGGCGCGGGGCGCGCTCGACGGGGTCGTCGCGATGTACCACGACCAGGCCACGATCCCGAGCAAGCTCCTCGGCTTCGGCGAGGCGGTGAACGTCACGCTCGGCCTGCCGATCGTGCGCACGAGCGTCGACCACGGCACGGCGTACGATCTCGCGGGCACAGGGCGCGCCGACCCGCGCGGCATGCGCGAGGCGATCGCGCTCGCGGCGCAGCTCGCGTCGGCGCGCTGACGCGCCGGCGTTCCCGGGCGCGGATCAGCGCGCTCCGGCGCGGCCCCCGATCCAGGTCATCAGCCGCTCGAGCGCCGGCAGGCTCACGCCGTGCTCGCGGCCCATCGAGAGCACGGTGGCGCCCATCGCGAGGTGCTGCGCATGGAGCTTCGGGCCGAAGTGAGCGTCGAGGAACCGCAGCGCCTCGGGGGCCACCAGGCGCACGAGCGCGACACTCGGTTTCAGCGTGGACGGTCCGAGCGCCCGGGTGAGGAGCTTCGTCCAGGGGGCCACTCTGCCCACGCGGTCCGCGAGCGCCACGCACTCCCTGGTGGCCTCGAGCGCGGTGCCGAGCACGCCCTCGTTCTCGAGGAGAGCGCTCACGCCGCCGCCCGCGTCGATGGCGGCGATCAGCGGGAAGAACGCGGTCGTCGTGGCGGCGTTCTGCGCGCCCACGTCCGGCTCGAGCCGCGCCGGGAGATCGGCGCTCGTGAGGCGACGCGCGAGCTCCTCGAGCAGCGGTTGCTCGGCGGGGGCGCCTCCCTCTTCGTCGATGAGCGTCGACGCGAACCCGACGAGCCAGTAGCGGACCACGCCGCGCTCGTCGACGTAGCCCGAGACGCTCGGCATCGCGGGGGTGATCCGGCGCAGGGCGGCCTCCTCCAGGCCCGCGCGCTGCGGGGGCAGGAGCGGTGTGAGCACGACGACGGGGGCGGCCGGTCCGCCGCGGAGGAGGTCTGCGACCGTCCTGCCCCCCGCGGCGCCGTCGACACCGGGGCCGGGAGCGAGCTGATCGAAGCGCACGGTGATCAGGACGACCTCCGCGTCGGCCGGGATGTCGGCCGCGAGGCGCGGGCGCTCTAGCGTGTCGCGTCGATCGGCGCTGTTGACCTGCTCGATGACGAATGGCCGCACGTCCGCGACGCGCTCGGGGCGGACCACGAACGTGACGTCGTCTCCCTGGGCGGCGAGGCGCACGCCGTAGACCCGCCCGAGCGCGCCCGCACCCACGATGCTGATCCGCATGGCGTCCCACGTAGCCTGCGCGACACCGCGAGGGAAGGGGGCGGCGGTCGCTGCCGGGCGCGGCGGACCGCGTCAGAACGTCCGCTTCGAGTCGATGAGGACGGTGACCGGCCCGTCGTTCTCGACGAACACGCGCATGTCGGCGCGGAAGCGGCCCGTGGCCACCTCGAGGCCGCGCGCCCGCAGGGCGGCGACGACGCGCTCGTACAGCGCCTCGGCGCGCACGGGCTCCATGGCGCCGTCGAAGCTCGGCCGGAGGCCGCGCCGGACGTCGCCGAAGAGCGTGAACTGGCTGATAGCGAGCACGCCGCCGCGCACGTCCGCGAGCGCCCGCGACATCTTGCCGGCCTCGTCGCTGAACACCCGGAGGCCCGCGATCTTGCTGGCGATGTGGTCGGCGTCGGCCTCGTCGTCGTCCTTCGCGGCGCCGACGAAGGCCACGAGGCCGCGCTCGATCGCGCCGACCACCTGGCCTTCGACCTCGACCCGCGCGGCGAGCGCGCGCTGCACGACCGCGCGCATCGCTAACGCTGCGCCACGCGCGGCGCGGGGGCGGGCTCCGCCCCGCCGCCCGCGCTGAGCCCGAGCTCGCGCATCAGCTTCGCCGTGAGCTTGAAGTACGTGCTGCGATCGTACGGCTGGTTGAGGATGTGGAAGTCCTTGCGCACGAGCCCCACGCAGCCGAAGCAGTAGGTGCAGCCGGTGCAGTCGACCGAGCGCACGAGGTACGACGACTGCGTGCATCGCTCGGACGCGACGCAGTGGCTGCACGCGATGAGATCGCGGCAGCCGCGGCAGTGCGTGCTGTCCGAGCAGCGCTGGGAGTCGACGCAGTAGTGGCACCTCTGCAGCGCCTTCGCGTTGCGGCAGAACGTGCAGTCGACGCAGCGCTCGCACGCGACGCACGCGACGCACCGCTCGTTGTCCGTACCCGTCTCGAACGCCTGGATCAGCTTGCGGAGCTCGGCCTCGAATTCTGCGCGCGTCATTCCGCCTCGACGCTCGCCTCGGAGAGGGCGCCGTCCTCGCCGCGCTGGGCCGCGCCGTTCGCCGCGCAGGGCGGGGCGGCCTGGGGGCTCGACGGCCGCGCCTGGGAGCTCGGCTCGGCGGAGCCCGCGCTCGGGGCCTCGAGCCTGCCGCTCACCTGGCGGCGCAGGCGCTCGGCGGCCTCGCGCGTCGCGGGCTCCTCCGCGAACTCCTCGATGCGCCGGAGCCGCGACTCGAGCACGGCGCGCCGCTTCGGCAGCTCGCCGACGAGGATGCCCGAGAGCTCGTCGATCGCGTGCTGGATGCGCTGCTCGTCGCTGTGCTCGAGCAGCTGCAGGTACACGTCCTGCTCGGCGGGGAAGGTGTGGCCGGCGCGGAGGAAATCGTTCGCGGCCTTGGAGATGTTGGGTCGGCCCGACGCGCAGAGCAGCTTCGACAGGAGCCGCTGGCGCTCGATGGCCTTCGGGTCGCTCTGCGGAGGCGGCGCGAGGACGATGCGCCCGGGCGCCTTGGACGCGGCGTCGCGCCCGGACTTGACCCGCCCGCCCTTGCCGTCGTCGACCTCCGGCTCCTTGCGCGGCGTGAAGAGCGCCTCGAGCGCGGCGCGGTGTTGCTTCGCTGCCCGCCGGTCCTCGCCGGTCTGCGTCGGGCGCGGTAGCCCTGCGCTGTTGGGCTGGCCAGGGCCATAGGCGGTGTGGAGCTCGGGATTGTGCCAGACCTTGGTTGCGTCTCTACGAATTCGGCGCATGTCGTGCCCCTGCTGACCTCGGAGCGATCATGGACGCGCCACCGGGTTCGGCTTCCGCGTCCCGCGTGTGGCGCCCCGCTTGCATTGATGGTGTGGTGAATGAGGCTGGTGCGTGCTTGGCCGGGCTTCCCCCGCGATTTGCGATGGCCCGGACGTGTTGCGCAAGGGGCGCGACACCTGTCTCCGCGCTGATCACGCTGGTCGCGCTGATCGTGAAGGCAGGGTCCCGCCGCAGTGCGTAGCGCGCCGGGCGATACCCGGCCGCGGACCGGGTGACGAGGGGCTGTGCCCCCATGCACCCCGGAACCGCGCTCACGACCCGACCGCAGTCGCGAGGCAGCTGGTTCCTACCACAGCCTTTGGTCAGCGCCGCAGAAAATTGGGCTGCCCTCCGCACTTCATGACATTCGTGTCCTCAGGGCTCCTCGACCCTTCCGAGCTTCCGCGAGGGGCGTCTCGGAGACGCTATGTCGAGGCCGCTGACCTCGTCCCAGGTTGATTCAAGAAGCGGACCGCCGACTGCCTCTCCCAACCCCACATCCTGCGGGCGGGCGGCGACGCCGTGCCCGGGAGATCCGATCCGTGGTGGATGCCACTCGCACCCGACCCGACTGGAGCTTTCCATGATGAGCCTTCGATCCGTGAGCAGTGCAGGCCAGGCGCCGCGGGACGCAGGCGGGGCTGTGCGCAGCGCGGAGCCTCGAGCGCGTCTGAGGCGTGCTCGCGCTGCCGCGCTTGCGGTGCTTGTGAGCATGGCGGTGCCGGCCGTCCCGGCGGGGCGGTTGTGCGCGGAGCCGCTGCCCAGGGCGCATGCCGCCGAGAAGGCCGAGGCGAAGACGGGCAAGCGGGATCGTCGCGATCGTGCGCCGGCTTCTCCCGCCTCACCGCCGGGCGCGGAGCGCGCGCAGCGGGCGGAGACGCGGGAGAGCCCGCTCCGCGGCCGGGGGAAGACCGCCTCCGTGGCGACCGGCGACGAGAAGACGAGCGGAGCGGGTCGCCAGAAGGTCCGCAGCCGCGCGAAGGCGCCGCAGGCGGCCGAGAGCGCGGCTGCGAAGGAGGGGGGCGCGGCGAAGGCGGTCAAGAAGAAGAAGGAGAAGAAGAAGCGGGCGGCGCGGACGGCCGAGAGCAAGCGTCGCGGGGCGAAGAAGGGGTTGGACAGGGAGGCTCCTCCGAAGCCGTGCCATGGGCCGGTGCTCTCGATGGATCGGAGCGGGATCGAGCCGGAGCGCCTCGAGCTCGTCGACTGCAAGGGGAAGCCGCGCGAGGAGGCCCGGCGCGCCCTCTCGCTGCTCGCGCGCCCGTGGGGCACGCCGCGGCCGATCCTGTCCGACTCCGACGAGCGCGCGCCTGCGCGGAAGCCGGAGGCGTCCAGCCGCAAGGGGCAGTCGGCGGGCGGCAAGAAGTCGGGGACCGCTGGGGGCAAGGCGAGCAAGGCAAGCGGGGTGCAGGTGGGGGAGATCGCGCCCGGCGTGCGGCTGCTCGACCCCGGGCTGCTCTCGCGCATCGACGCGCTCGCGCGGCGGTATCCGGGCCGGCTCGTGTCGCTCGTGAGCGGGTACCGGCCGCAGAGCCAGGGCAGCCTCCACCAGACGGGGCGGGCGCTCGATCTGCGCATCGCCGGGGTGCTCAACGACGAGCTCGCGGCGGCTTGCCGCAAGCTCGTGGACACGGGCTGCGGGTACTATCCGAACAGCTCGTTCGTGCACGTCGACGTGCGCGCCCCCGGGACGGGGAGCGTGTCGTGGATCGACGCGTCCGGGCCCGGCGAGGTGCCCCGCTACGTCGCCGCGTGGCCGCCGCCGCAGGACGACCTGCGGGCGGCGACGGGAGGGGTGTCCGGCGAGGATGCGGAGGAGGTGCTCCGGCGGGAGCGCCGCGAGAAGCCCGCGGCCGCGCTGGAGAAGGTGGCGAGCGCGGCGCCGGCGGCGGTGGAGGGCGCCGTGCTGGAGAAGGCGGCGAGCGCCGTGCTGGAGAAGGCGGCGAGCGGCGCGGCGGAGAAGGCGGCGGGCGGCGCGGCGGAGAAGGCGGCGGGCGCTGTGCCGGAGAAGGTAGCGGGCGGCGCGGCGGAGAAGGCGGCGGGCGCTGTGCCGGAGAAGGCGGCGGGCGCTGTGCCGGAGAAGGCGGCGGGCGCTGTGCCGGAGAAGGCGGCGGGCGCTGTGCCGGAGAAGGCGGCGGGCGCTGTGCCGGAGAAGGCGGCGGGCGCTGTGCCGGAGAAGGCGGCGGGCGGCGCGCTGTAGTAGGAAGGCGCAATGGGCATCACGATCCCCCGCCGGCACGCCTCGGCGATCGCTGGTACGTTCGGTCCGCTGGCGGTACATCGCCATGAGGTCGTGGCCGCGGGCGCACCTTACCCCGTCTTCACGCTGGAGCTCGCCGACTGGATCTCGGTGGCCGCGATCACCGATGCTGGGGAGTTCGTCCTGGTGCGGCAGCACCGGCACGGGCTCGACGCGGTGACCATCGAGACCGCCGGCGGCATCGTCGATCCCGGGGAGGAGCCGGCGGCCGCGGCGCCGCGCGAGCTCCTGGAAGAGACAGGATATGCCGCGGAGTCGCTCGAGGCGCTCGGATGGGTGCACCCGAATCCGGCGCTCCAGGCGAATCGCTGCTTCCTTTACCTGGCGCGCGGCGCGCGGCGGGTCGGCGAGCCCTTGGGCGACGAGCACGAGAGCACCGAGGCGGTCGTGATGAGCGCTGACGAGGTGACGGCAGCGATGCAGGACGGCCGGATCAGCCATGTGATCGCCGTGGTCACCCTGCTGCGCGCGCTCGCCGTCGCGACCTCGGCCCCGCGCTGACCGCGGCGCCTGCAAGGCGGTCAGCCGGTGCCGTTCGGCGGCGATGGGAACCGCTCCCGAGGTCCGGGGATCGAATCCTCAGGGCAGCGGAACGGGACCGGCGCTCTGCAGAACGAGGTTTCGCATCTCTGGAACGGGACCTCCTTGGGTCGCATGCCGAAGTAGCACGGCGTACTTCGCCAGAGCCGAACACGGCTGATTTGAGTGGCAATCGTGTAGGCGAGAGCACTCCGGCCGTGCGCGCTGGTTGACACGGTCGGACCTCTCGCGTCTTGATGCGCGCCCTCCGCGGGGCTGCCCTGAGAGCCTCTCGGGAGCAACGCGGCGGAGCGCAGCAGTGGTCCTCGTGGGGGGGAACCTGGAGATCTATCGATGAGCCGTGTTCTTCGGCGAACAGCATTCTTTGCTTGCGCCGGCGTCGTCCTGCTTACGGGGTGCAGCAGCTCCTCGCCCGCACCGCTCGACGGGGTGACAAATACACACGACGACGGCGGCGGCGGGAGCGATGGAGTCGGGAGCGTCGGCGCAGGCGGCGCTGAGCCCGGGGGCGCAGGCGGCGCGCCGGACGCAGACGGCGCGCCGGACGCGGCGTGCGACACCCTCTCGGCCGAGCTCCAGGGAGCGCTCGACGCGGCCGTGAAGGCCCAGAGGCTCCCCGGCGCGGCCGCGGCCGTAGCCATCGGCGGGTGCAGCTGGCTCGGCGCCGCGGGGGTGGCAGACGCAGAGGCCGACGTGGCCGTCCAGCCCGGAGATCTCTTCCGCGCAGGGAGCATCACGAAGTCCTTCGTCGCCACGCTGGCGCTGATGCTCCGCGCGGAAGGCCTGCTGTCGCTCGACGACTCGGTCTCCACGTACGTGGACGGCATCCCTCGCGGCGAGCAGATCTCCGCGCGACATCTCCTGAACCACACGAGCGGGATCTTCGACTACACCAGTATGGACGAGTTCTGGACCGCGGCGCTCGAGGATCCGACGCACACGTGGACGCCCTCGGAGCTCATCGAGCTCGCCGCGTCGAGGCCGCCGTATTTCGAGCCGGGGCAGGGCTTCGCCTACTCCAACACGAACTACATCATCGCCGGTCTGCTCATCGAAGCGGCCTCGGGAGAGCCCATCGGCGAGCTGCTCCGCACCCGCGTCCTCGAGCCGGCGGGGCTCGCGCATACCTACCTCGACGGCGCCGAGGCGGCCCTCCCCGGCCTCGTGCACGGCTACGGGCGAAGCCGAGGGGAGCTCGTCGAGATGACCTCCGCGCTCCACGCGTCCGCGGCCGGCGCGGCGGGCGCGCTGGTCTCGACCTCGAGCGATCTCGCGCGCTTCTACCGCAAGCTGCTCGACGGCACGCTGCTCGGCCCCGACGAGCTCGCGGAGATGACCACCTGGGTGGACACGCCGCCCGGCCAGGTCAACGGGTACGGCCTCGGGCTGTCCCGCCGCGAATCCCCGCTCGGCGTCCAGCACGGACACGACGGCGGTATCTGGGGATTCACGTCCTCGTCCTATTACGCGATCGACAGCGATGCTTCTATCACCGTGCTCGTCAACCTCGAGGGAGCTGACGTCGGCCGAGTCGTCGACGACCTGTCGCGCGTCCTCGCGACCCCCTGAGCCGAGCGGTCCGCCGCGAACGGGCCTCGCGCTTGCATCACCCTGGACGCAGCCTGCATGGGATGACACCCGGCAAGCCGCTCCCATCGTGAAAGGAGTCCGCGATGAAGCTGGTGAAAGCGCTCGGTGCGCTGGCGCTGTCCGGGCTCGCGCTCGGCGCCGCGCAGCTCGCTGCAGCGGAGGAGACGATACCCATCCAGGATCTCGTGATCGTCGAGGAGACGACGAGCCCGGCGCTCGCCGACGCCAGGATCCCCCCGGACGACCTCCCGTATCACCGGCCCTTCCGGCCCTATGGGTACTTCCGGCCGTACAGGCCATTCATGCCGTACAGGCCATTCCGGCCGTATGGGCACTTCCGGCCGCACAGGCCGTTCGGGCCCCACGGTCCCTTCCATCCGCACGGGCATGACCACGGGCGGTCCGAGGCAACGCCGGCAGGGGACCGCCCCACGCCGGCCGTGGACCTCCGAGACCGTCGCTGACGAGGGCGTTGTCGCCCGGGTGGAGATCTGTGACCTCCCCTCGATGCAGGAATACCGCGACGGCAAGCGACCAGCGTGGAACCTGATCTACGAGGCGAAGCTCGTCCGGCAGCACAGGCCCCCGGCCGCCCCGCAGGAGAAGGGCGGCGCGTCGTGAGCGGGCCGAGCGGCGTCGCCGGCGCGGCAGGGCTCTCCCGCGCCGCCGGCTCGCCGGCGCCCGAGCGCGCGGCGGCTCCGGTCGGATGAGGTATCCTGCGCCCGATGCGCACTCCCGACGCCGCCGGCTCCGGCGCTCCGCAGGCCGTCCACTCGCCCGTCGAGCTCTTCCATCGCGTTTTCGTGCTCCTCGGCGCCATGGAGGAGGCGCAGCGGGTCAAGGTCATCGATCTCGCGCGGCGCCTCATCCCCACCCTCACGGCCGAGGACATCCGCAACCCGCACGACTTTCCCGGCCTCGACGACCCCGACTGGCACTTCGAGGACGGGCAGCTCGCCGGCATCGAGGCCGTACGGTTTGCGCTCCGCGGTCTCGCGAGCGATGTTCTGGGGGATGGCGAAGGGCGCGAAGCGCGAGAGAGATCCGAAATCGGCGGCCAGCACGGCGCGAGCCGCGAAGGCGGCGGCACGCAAGGCGAGTGAGGCGTTCTACCAGCCGTTCTCCACGCTCCGGCAGCTGACGAAGCCCAAGCCGGCCGCGGCGCCCGAAGCGAAGGGCAAGGCGGCCGCGGCGCCCGAAGCGAAGGGCAGGGCGGCCGCGGCGCCCGAGGCGAAGGGCAAGGCGGCCGCGGCGCCCGAGGCGAAGGGCAGGGCGGCCGCGACGACGGGCGCCGGCGCGGCGGCACGGACAGGCGCCGAGCCGGCGCCGCGGCCCGTCGACCCCGAGACCTTCGCCATCTACATGGCAGGCGTCCGCGTGCTCGAGGACCGCGCGAACCGGATCCCGATCACCGCGAGCCGCGTCGAGCGCGCCGCGCCCCCGACGATCGTCGCCGATCCGGACGAGGAGGCGCGCTCGCGCATGCGCTCGCTCGTCATCGAGGGCATCAAGTTCGAGACAACGGACGACAGCGAGCGCATCGAGGGCAGGCGCCTCGACGTCGATCCGCGCGAGCTCAGGCGGCTCCGCCGCGCCCGCTACGCCGTCGACGGCACCCTCGATCTGCACGGCCTGAGGCTCGAGGCGGCGCGCGAGGCCGTCGAGGCCTTCGTCTGCAAGCGCCAGCGCGACGGCGACCGCGTCGTCGCCATCGTGCACGGCAAGGGCAACCACTCGCCCGGCGGGCACGCCGTGCTCCGCGGCGAGATCGCCGCCTGGCTCGGCAACGGCCGCGTCGCCCGCCACGTCGCCGCGTTCACGACGGCCCCGGACGCCGAGGGCGGCGCCGGCGCCGTGCTCGTGCTGCTCGCGCGATGATGCCGGAGGCGCGCGCCGAGCCCACCGAGACGCCGCGGCACGCGCCGCGCTGCACCCTGCTGCCCGCCGTGCGCGCGGTCTGCTGCGGCCTCGCGCCGGCCGTGCGCGCGATGCGCCGCGGTCTCCTGCCCGCCGCCGCGCTGCTCGCCCTGCTGCCCGCGTGCGCGCCGGCCCCGGCCGCGCCGCCCCAGCCGCCGCCGAGGCCCGCGCCGCCCCCGCCGCCGTCGACGCTCGGCGATGGCGAGCTCGGCGAGTACCGCTCCGAGCGCTTCGATCTCCGGCTTCCGTTGCCCGACGCGCGCGGCTTCCGCGTCGAGGACGGCGGAGGCCCCTGGCTCGTCGCGACCCACGCCGCGTCGTCGACGTCGCTGCTCGTGCGCACCTGGCGCGCGGACGGCCGCGCGAGCCGCGCCGCGTGCGAGGCGCGCGCGCGGCTCTGGCGCGACCTGCCGCGCCCCGACCTCAGCCTCACCGCCGTGGAGCGCCGGCTCGACGTGCCCGAGGGCTTCGACACCCTCGTGACGATCGGCGTCGTCGACGCCCCGCGCGGCGCGCCGAACGACGGCTTCGCGGTCGCCTTCGGCGGCTCCGGCTGGCGCTGCTTCGCCTTCATCGCCGAGACGCGCGCCGCGGGCCCCTCCGCCGAGCGGCTCGTCGCCGAGCGGCTCGCCGCCGTGGTCGAGATCTCGCTCGGCGGCCTCCGCCTCGTGCGCGAGACCGCGCCCGCCGTGCCGCGCGAGCCGCCGCCCTGAACCCCAGGCTCAGCGGTAGACGCCCCCGCGCGCGCGGGACTCGAGCGCCGCGGCGAGCTCCTCCTCGCCGATCGACCACGCTTCGGCCGACAGCTCGCGCGCCTCGGCGGGCTTGAGCGCCTCCACCGCGTGCGGCATGAAGCGCAGCCGCGACAGGGACAGGAGGCGCTCCAGCGCCTCGGACGTCACGCCGCTCTGGAGCTCCCTCCGCCACGCGCGCTCGATAGCCTCGAGCCGCGCGGGGCTCTTCCAGGCGTCGGCGAGCACCACGCGGCCGAGCCGCGCGTCGATGGCGTCGATCCCCGTGGGCAGCGCGACGATCGCCTGCTGCGCCGCGCGCGCCGGATCGCCGAGGCCGAGCGAGAGCAGCGCCCGCGCCGCCTCGAGCAGCCGCGCCTCGTCGGGCCGGAGCGCGGCCCGATCCACGTACGGCAGCCGCTCCAGCGCGAGCGTGTACCGCTCGCGGCGCGCGGCGTCGACCACGGCGGCCAGCGCGCGCAGGACGCTCGCCGTCGGCGGCGAGAACCACGGATCCGCGCACCCGCTCGGCCGCTGCGCGGGGTCGTCGAGATCGAGGGCGGCGGCGCGCCACAGCGACGCGCGCGCGTCGAGGACGGCGCGCGAGGCCTGCACCGCGAGCAGGAAGAGCGCGACCGCAGGGAGCAGGCCCTTCGCGCCCCAGAGCTCGCCGAGGAAGCAGCTCGCCGCGACGAGGAGCGAGAGCAGGAGAACGAGCACCAGGCGACGCCGTCGCCTCGCGACGCCGCCCGCCGAGCGGGCAGCACCGTCCGTCGCGCCGACGACCTCGGCGCACCGCTCGAGCAGCCACGTCCAGGCAGATCCCACGTCCGCAGGATCAGGATGCCTGGCGCTACGCTTCCGCGCGAGGCCTTTCGATCTCGGCGCAGAGCGCCCGGGTGAAGTCGTCGGTGCTCGCGGTGCCGCCGAGGTCGCGTGTGCGCACCTGGCCTGCCCGGTAGACCGAGGTGAGCGCCCGCTCGATCCGGTCGCCTGCCTCGTGCTCGCCGAGGTGCCGCAGCATCATCACGGCGCTCTGCACGAGCGCCGTCGGGTTCGCGTAGCCCTTGCCCGCGATGTCCGGCGCCGACCCGTGCACCGCCTCGAAGACCGCGGCCTCGTCGCCGATGTTCGCGCCGGGCACGATCCCGAGCCCGCCGACCAGACCGGCGCCGAGATCCGAGAGGATATCGCCGTACAGGTTCTCCGTCACGAGCACCCCGAGCTTGTTCGGCTCGCGGACCATCGTCATGGCCGCCGCGTCGACGATCATCTCGCCGAGGTGGACCTCGGGGTGCTTGACGGCGACGCGCCGCGCGCAGTCGAGCGCGAGGCCGTCGGAGAGCTTCATGATGTTCGCCTTGTGGACGATCGTCACCTTGCTCCGGCCGTGCTGCTTCGCGTACTGGAACGCGAACTCGGCGATGCGGGTCGAGCTGCGCTCGGTCGTGAGCTTGATGCTCTGGGCCACGCCGGGCAGGATCATGAGCTCGAGCCCGGCGTAGAGCCCCTCGGTGTTCTCGCGCACGATGACCATGTCGACGTCGAACCGCGGCTCGACGCCCGGCAGGCTGCGGATGGGCCGCACGTTCGCGTAGAGGTCGAGCGTCTGCCGGAGCGTCACGTTGACCGACCGGAACCCGCCCCCGATCGGCGTGGTCACCGGGCCCTTCAGGGCGATCCGGTTCTTCCGCACGGCGTCGAGGACGGGGAGGGGGAGCGGCGAGCCCGTCAGCTTCGCGACCTCGATGCCCGCGTGGTGGATCTCCCAGTCGACGGTGACGCCGGCGGCGGAGATCACATCCTGAGTCGCGTTCACGACCTCCGGACCGATGCCGTCGCCGGGGATCAGCGTGATGCGATAGGCCATGGGCCGTCCCCTTAGCAGGTGCGCGGGCGGGAACAATGGGCAAGCGAGCTCGAGCGCGAGGGCGCACGCGCGCCGCGCGCCGGTTCGCGCCGGTAGAGGCGCGGCGCCGGGGAAGCGCGCGGGAGGGCAACGTGGTGCGATGCGCCCTTTTACAACCGCGCGCGACCTCGCTAGGGTACGCCCCCGCACGGCCTGACGGGCCGCTGTCACCCGGAACCGGGCGCGGGCCGGGCCACCGGCCCCCGCTCATGTTCACCAACTAGATTGAAGGAGCGTGCTCATGCACCCTCGTGTCTTGAAAGGTCGCCGAACCGCTTTCGCGGCCTTCCTGCCTGTCGTGATCGCGTCGTCCTCGCTGGGGTGCGGCTACTCCGAGGAGGAGTGGAAGGCCCAGCTCGACAAGTACAACCGCCTTCAGGGCCAGCACCAGACCACGGAAGGCCGCCTCGCCCAGACGCAGCAGGAGCTCGAGGCCGCCCAGGCGAAGATCGCGGAGCTGACGAGGCAGCTCGAGGCGGCCGGCGTCGACATCGGCAAGCTGAGCGAGAACCTCCAGGCGACGAGCACGCAGGTGTCGCAGCTGAGCTCGACGCTCGAGGAGCGCGAGAAGGCGCTCGCCGAGTTCAAGGCGCGCGCCCGCCAGCTGGAGCAGATCAAGGCGCGGTTCGAGACGCTCAGGAAGAAGCTGGACGAGCTCACGAAGCTCGGCCTGGCGGTGAACATCCGGAACAACCGGATGGTCATCTCGCTGCCGGGGGACGTCCTCTTCGACTCCGGGCGCGAGTCGCTGAAGAAGGAGGGTAAGGAGATCCTCCTCAAGGTGGCGACGGTCATCACGAACGACAAGTCGCTGCTCCAGCGCGACTACCAGGTCGCCGGCCACACGGACAACAAGCCGCTGGCGGGCGGCCAGTTCCGCGACAACTGGGGCCTGTCGCTGATGCGCGCCCGCGAGGTGCTGCTGTTCCTCGTCAGCCCGCCCGACGTGAAGGGCGGCGGCGGCGCGCTCCCGGTCGCGAAATGGAGCGCCGCGGGCTTCGCGGAGACCGACCCGGTCGCGACGAACGACACGGACGAGGGGCGGCGCAAGAACCGCCGGTGCGATCTCATCGTGGTCCCGAGCGTCGAGGAGATGCTCGACCTCAAGGCGATCACGCAGTAGCCCGGGATCGCGCGGCGCGCGCCGCAGGGAGAGCGCGCGCCGCAGGGAGAGCGCGGCGCCGAGCGGCGTCTCGGCCGCCAGGCGCGCGGCTGCCCCTGGCGCTCATGACGCGGGGGCTCCGCAGCTCAGGGGAGCGGCGCGGCCGGGCAGGAGGCGTCGGTCGTCGCCTCGACGTCGTCGACGTGCAAGGTCTCATGGTCGAGCGGCTCATCGCAGACGCCGCTGGCTCCTATCTTGAAGGAGAGGTGCTGGGGTCTGCCCGCCGTGCGCGGATCCAGGCAGATCGTCTGTTGCACCCAGCGCTCACTGGCAGGCAGGGTGGCGCCCGGGGTCGAGGAGGCGGTCGCCTCGCGGAGGTGGCTCGTGCGGTACCAGAACTTCAGCGCCGGGCCGGCCGTCGCCTCGGGCTCGGGCACCGTGAACACGGTGGAGGCCGAGGGCTCCCGGCACGGCTTCTTCACGGAGAGCGAGAGGGCGACATCGCCGGAGTGGGCGGTCGCCGCGTCGACGGCGAGCTTTGCGCTGCCGCGCGCGGGATCGTCCGCGGTCAGGACCCATGTCGGCGAGAGGCTCGCGCCGGCGCTGGCGTTCTCGAAGCCGGGGTCGAAGAGCGGTGTGTCGCCGGGGCAGCGATCGTCAGAGACGAAGGCGAGGTCATCCACCGTGAAATCGCGCTTGTTCTCGGCCGTGCACGGCTGGCTGTTCCGGTTCCGATACGTGAAGGCGAGCCGGTGCGCCATGCCGAGCGCCCACCGGGGCAAGCAGACATGCGCGACCTGCGCCTCGCCCGTGCCCGACAGGGTTGTGAGCTGGTGCGTGCTCAGCGTCACGTTGACGACCGCGCCCGGGCTGCCCTGGCTCCAGATGCGGAGCGCCGGGTTCGGCAGCGCGGCGGAGGGCAACGGCGCCGAGGCCGCGCCCTCGAGCGAGGGATACTGGCAGAACAGCGTGGTGCCGATATGCCCGCCCTTGCCGCCGCCCTGGCCCAGGCCGCTCATGATCCCGGAAACACCGTTCTCCGGCGTCGCCGTCCAGCCGGCGGCGCCTCCCTCGAAGTCGCCGTTCAGCACCTGGCCCGGCAGGGGACATTCGCTCATCTCATCCGGCCGAATCGCGACGTCATCGAAGGCCAGCGTATAGCCCTGCCCGGCCGCCTCATCGCACAGGGGAGACCTCCGGGACGGCCCGAGGAGCAGCTCGATCGGCCCGCCATAGGCGCGCTCCCCCAGGCACACGCGCTGCGGGGCGAAGGACGAAGAGGGCATGAGATCGAGGTTGCTGAAACCCCCGTTGATGCGGACCCCGACGCCCGGGGGGCCGAGGCAGTCCATCGCGGCGTCGCACCCGATGCGCGCGGCGAACGTGAGGAGCAGCGGCTCGGCGCACGCGAGGTCCGGCATCGTGAGCTGCTGAGTGAAGCCCGCCATCTGGCACACCGCGTCTCTCCCGATGACACCGGCACCCGGGTTGCCGTTGCCCTCGGCCTCGGGGTGGACGAGCGCAGCGCCCGTGGTGCTCCAGGTGTCCGCGCTCTGGAACGAGGGATCCAGCGGGCCGCCCTGCCAGACGCACTCGCCCTCGACCATCGCGTATCCATCGGTGCAGGCACAGCCCGAGATACACACGCCGTCCACGCAGCGGAGCTCGCCGTCGCACCCATCCAGAGGCCCGCACGGGCAGCTTTCCTCGCCGGGAGGGCAGCCCGCGCCGCCCGCCTCCCCGCCCGCGCCGCCCGCGCTCTCGGCGCCGCCGTCGCCCGCGCCCTCCGCGCCGCCGTCGCCCGCGCTCTCGGCGCCGCCGTCGCCCGCGCTCTCGGCGCCGCCTTCACCACCGGCGCCCGCCGCGCCCGACGCTGCGGCGGCGACGCTCGGCTCCGTCCCGGAGCAAGCGCTCGCGAGCGCGCCGATCACGGCGCAGCCACAGGTCAATGCGCGTGTCCACAGGATCATCTATTCAAGTTAGCGGGCCATACCTGCAGCGGCAAGGCGGATACCCTATTTGAATAACAAGATAGTTAGATAAGGAGATCTCTCAAGTGGCGTCGGGCAAAACCGGAGACAGCAGCGCCGCGCGCTGAACTCGAGCGCTCCGCGAGGCGCTCAAATGCGCTCGAACACTCGTTGAGCAAGCGTGAGCGCTCGTTGAGCGGGCGCGAGCGCCGGCCCGGTGGCGCGTCGTGCGAGCGGGGTATCCCCCACACGAACGCCGCGGCGCGCGGCCGGCGGCCGTCCAGCGACTCACGACGTGCTCGGGACAGCGCGTCAACCGCCTGAGGCCGCGCCGGCCGTGTCGAGCGCCGCGGCGGGCACGAGGCTCGAGACGGGGCTCCCCCCGGCGGCCTCCGCGTCGAGGAAGGCCCGCAGCGCGGCGAGCAGCGGCCGCGACGCGCCCACGAAGGGCAGGTGATCGTCGCCCGGCAGCTCGACGTAGCGCGCGCCGCGGAGGCGGCCGGCGAGATCGCGCCCGGCCGCCGCGGGGACGGCCCGGTCGCCGGCCCGGTGCAGCACAAGCGACGGGGCGCTCACCTGGCCCAGCGCGGACCGGATGTCGGCCGCCGCGTGGGCCCGGAGCATGCGCGCCGCCCCGCTCGGGCTCGCGCCGTGGCGCAGGTACGCGGCCCAGGAGCGCCGGAACGCGCCGTCCTGCGCGGCCGAGGGGGCGAGGCGATCGAGGAAGAGCGGCTCGCCCCAGCCGCTCCGCAGCGCGCGCTCGGCCTCCTCGACGCCGTCGCCCGCGAGGCCGAAGAGGCACCCGGGCCAGGCCGCCATCTGCGCCGCGCTCCCGAGCGCGACAAGCGCGCGCGCCCGCGCCGGGTGCGCCGCCGCGAGCAGCGCGCACGGCGCGAAGCCGCCGCCGACGCCGAGGAGCGCCGCCCGCTCCACGCCGGCCGCGTCCAGCACGGCGAGCAGATCCTCCGCCTGCTGCTCGGCAGGCGCGCCGGCGCCCTCGCGCTCGCTCATGCCGGTGCCGCGCTGATCGAGCACGATGAGCCGCGCCCCCGCGCCGAGCTCGGCGAAGAACCTGGACATGCGCGCGTCCTCCCACGCGGCCTCCACGTGCGTCACCCACCCCTGGACGAGCACCAGATCGAGCGGCCCGTCGCCCACGGCCCTGTAGGCCAGGCTCGCGTCCGCGCTCGTGGCGAACCGGGTCTCCGCCGCGCGCAGCTGCGCCGGCGCCCGCGTGGAGGAGACGGCCGCCTCCCGCGCGACCTCGAGCCCGCGCCGCATCGCCTCGGCGAGCTGCGCGTACGCGCCCGCCCACGCCCGCGCGGTCGCGGGCGCCCACGCGTCGCCCTCCAGCTCCTCGAGCGCCTCGAGCAGCGCCCGGCCCACGGCGTCGAAGTGCTCCGGCAGCGCGGCGTAGGACGCGTGGCGGCGGCCGAGCGCCTCGAGCATCTCGACCAGCTTGTCGGGCGCGCGCAGGTTGGCGATCACGAGCTGCAGGGCCGCGGCGAGCTTGAGCCGCTGCTCGCGCATGTCCGACGGGAACAGCGCCCGGAGCGCCGGCTCGCCCGAGAAGAGCCGCTCGTAGAAGCGCGTCACGAGCTCCTCGGCGCGCGGCGCGAGGCGCGCGAAGGAGGCGCTGACGACGTCCGCGTCCGTCTCCCGCGCCCCCGCGCTCGCAGGCCCGGAGCGCACGATCTGGAACGCCCGGCAGAGCGCCTCGGTCTCCTCGAGCGCGGCCTGCACCTCCTCGGCCGACGCGAAGCGCGCCCCGGGCTCGCGCAGGACGCAGCGATCGATGACCGCCGCGAGCATCTCCGGGATGTCGGGGCAGAGCGAGCGCAGCGGCGGGAGCGCCCGCGCCGTCACCCAGCTGGCGATGGCGTGCACGTCGAGCCCCGCGTGGGGCAGCCGGCCCACGCACAGCTCGTAGAGGACCAGCCCGAGCGCGTAGACGTCGGAGTGGAGCGTGCCGGCGGTCCCGGTCCAGAGCTCCGGCGCGAGGTAGAGCGGCGTGCCCATCATCATGCCGCCGTCGGTCAGGCCGACGGTCTCCAGCGCGCCGAACGCGCGGGCCTCCACCGGGATGGCGGTCGTCACCGCCGATGCGTCCGCGGGCGCCCAGCGCGCGGGCGCGGCGGGGACCCCCGGCGCGGGGCGCCGGCCCGCGCCGAGGCCGCCTTCGGCGGGCTGGTCGACGAGCTTGGCGAGCCCGAAGTCGAGCAGCTTCACCTCGCCGCTCGCGTCGAGCATCACGTTCGCCGGCTTGATGTCGCGGTGCAGGACGCCCCGCCGGTGCGCCGCGGCGAGCCCGCGCGCGAGGCCGAGCGCGATGCGCAGCGCGGCCGGCCACGGGACCGGCTTCGAGAGCAGCTCGAGCGGCTCGCCCTCGACGAACTCGTAGGCGATGTACGGCCGCCCGCGCACCTCGCCGATCCGGAAGACGGCGACGACGTTGGGGTGCTGGAGGCGCGCGATCGCGCGGGCCTCGACGCGCAGCCGCTCGATGGTCTTCGGATCGGGGTTGTCCGCGGCGACGAACTTGAGCGCGACGGGCCGGTCGAGGACCTCGTCGTGGGCGAGGTACACCTGCCCCATGCCCCCGCGGCCGAGCGGCCTGATCACGCGGTAGTCGCCGAAGGCGGAGGGCGGCGCCCACGGCTCCGAGGACGACGGCGGCGGCTCCTCCTCGGCGGAGCACCGCTGCGTGGTGGGGAGGAGCGCCGCGCCGACGTCGCTCTCGCTCGAGGGCACCGCGATCAGGGCGCGGCAGTCAGCGCAGCCGTCCACGTGCCCGCGGACCTCCTCCGCGGCCTCGTGCGGGAGGTTGCCCTCGAGCCAGGCGGCCAGGGCGTCTTCGGACGGGCACGGGCTCATCTGCTGCGGTTCTCCAGAGCGGCATTCTCCATGCGCGCCGTGGTCTGCGCAATGGCCGCGCGGCCTCTGCCGCGCCGCGCCGCTGCCGTCGCGCGACGGAGCCCGTCTGTCCCGGCCGCGCCGTGTCGACGCGCGGCGCGGACCGGCCCTGGATCGCGCTGGCGGAGCGCACGTCAGGGAGGGTCGGCTGTGGACTGGCGCCGCCGGGGTGTCACGATCCGGAATTCTATGAGCGAGCCGAAGGCACCGCCGAGCCCTGCGCCGCGGTCGGAGACGGTGCGGCAGACACTCCTGGAGGAGCTCCGCAGGGGCGCCGTGACCGCATGGGAGCTCTCCACCCGACTCGGGCTGCGCGAGCGCGACGTGACGCCGCACCTCGATCACCTCGCGCGCTCGCTGCGCGCGCGCGGCGAGCGGCTCTCGGTGACGCCGGCGCACTGCCTGCGGTGCGGCTACGCGTTCGACGAGCGGCGCTCGCTCGCGAAGCCGAGCCGCTGCCCGGCGTGCCGGGGGGAGCGCATCGAGGCGCCGCGTTTCCGGGTCGACGCCGGCGGCGGGTGACGCTCCCGGCGCTCACAGCGCCGGCCGGTCGAGCGGCTCGGGGCGCCTCCGCTGCGCGGCGCGGGCCTCCACCTCGCCGAGCAGGCGCGGGCCCGCGCGCTCGCCCGCGCCTGCGAAGAACGCGCGGGCGCGGGCGAGGTCGCCGTGCGCCGCGTAGAGCTCGACGAGCTCTCGCTCCGCGACCTCGTCGATCGTCGCCTCGATCGAGCCCGCGGGCGCGGGGCCGAGCCGCACGATCGCGCGCAGCGCCTCCAGGGCCTCCTCGACGGCGTCTCTGCCGCCGAGCCCCCGCAGGCTCCACGACTTCACGTAGAGCGCGCGTTTTCGCAGCGCCGCGCCCGCGACGCCGCCGAGCGCGCCGTCGCAGGCGCCCACGGCCTCGTCGAGGCGCCCCGCCGCGAACGCCAGGTTGGCCAGCGCGAGGTGGGCCTCGGGCGCCTCCCGCGACGCCGGGTGCTCGAGGGCGAGCTGGCGCAGCCGCGCCTCGGCGCCGCGCAGGTCCCCGCTGTCCTGGAGCGCCAGCGCGAGCTCGAGGAGCGCCGGGGGCCGCTGCTTCGCCGCGCGCAGCGCCGGCGCGTCGACGAGCGCGGCGTAGGCCGCCACGGTCCTCGTCAGCACCCGCGCCGCCTCTGCCTCGAGCGCCGCCCGCCGCGCCTCGGCGCGCTCGCCCGCGGCGCCGGCCTCCGCGGCTTCATCGAGCACGAAGAGCTGCACGCCGATCACGCGGCGGCGGCTCGCCAGCGACTCCGCTTCGCGGAAGAGCTGCTCCGCCGCCGCGCCCGCGCCCGGGGCCGTGGCCGGGCCGGGGGCTGCGCGCGCGCCCGGGGCCGCGCCTCCGCCGGCGCGCGCCGGAGCTCCCTGCGCGGCGCACCCCGCCGAGGCGAGGGCGAGCGCCGCGACGGCGGCGAGCCGCCGCGCCGCCCCCCTGCGCGGTCCCGTGAAACTCCCGGCGGCCTTCGCTGCGCGCTTCAGCACCCGTGACACTCCCTCTCCTTCGTGAGCCGATGGCAGCAGACGACGCGAAGCGCCGCGCACCTCGGCGAGCCGAACGGCGCGGGAGGATAGCGGCCTGCACCCCCGGGACCAGGCCAATCCGCGGCGAGCGCGCCGATTCTCGCCCTGAACCGCGCGGAGATCAGGGCCTTTCGAGCGCCCTGCGCGGCGGACCACACGCGGCGCGTGAGGCGGAGCGATGCGTCGCCGAGCCCACGCCCGGAGCGCGCGCCGCCTCGGCCCGTCCATTGCGTCTTGGCCTTCATCTTCCCCGTCCGAGCCGTCGCTTCACACCCGGCGGGGAACGCACCGAGATGGAGAGTCACGACATGGCGACAAAAGGGAACTGCATCCCGTTCACGATTCCCGCGATGCCGCGCCTCGGGCTCGCCGACCTCGAGGACCGCTTCAGGCGCCTTTCGCTCCTGATGTACGACACGAGCGTTCCGCTCGCGACGCTGGAGAAGGAGGTCTATCCCTACCTCGCCCCTGGCATCGAGTTCGTCAATCCGTGGCGGCGAGTGCGCGGCGTCGAGACGTACCAGGTCGACCTCTCCGGAGCTCGAGGCGGCGCCCGTTTCGACCTCGACATCTCCCAGCTGAGCATCCGGCTCTGCGAGCGGCGCGGCGCGGGCCGCGCCCTCGTGGACAGCACCCTCTACCTGAGGCTGTTCCCGCGATGCGCGTACGCCATGCGGATGATCCTGACCTACGAGTTCGACATGATCGATGGAGGCGAGAGCTTCAAGGTCACGCGCCACGAGGAGAGCTGGCGCATCGGGGACATCCTCCGGAACGCCCCGCTGATCGGCCGCTCCTACGATGTCTTCCGGTCCTGCTCGGGTTACCTCTTCACCGGGGCGGTGCTCCTGTCCCGCGCCCTCGCCGGCCGGCCGGCCGGCCCCGAGGCCGCGCGGGATGCGCCGGCGCCCTCGCGCTGAGGAGCCGCGCGTGCGTCCCGCTTGACGAGCTCAGCGCGCCGCGATACGACTCTCCTCGTGAGCTACCATCTCACCGCGACCACGACGACCACGACCCGCACCGGCGGGCTGGGTCTCGTGTGCATGCGGTGAGCTGACGAACACACGAGAAACCAAGCCCCGCCGGGATCCGGACGGGGCACGTCGCTTTGCAGCGCTCCGTCTGGCCGGCCACCGCCGACGGAGACTGACATGCTCGACGAAGACGATCATCGTTATCTGGGCCAGCGCCTCGACCTGTTCCACCTGCAGGAGGAGGCGCCCGGCATGGTGTTCTGGCACGCGCGCGGCTTCACGCTCTATCGCCTCCTGGAGGAGGCGGTCCGGCGCCAGATGATGCGTGACAGCTATCGAGAGGTCCGCACCCCGCTGATCCTGCGGCAGGCGATCTGGAAGATCAGCGGCCACTGGGACAACTTCTCTTCCAACATGTTCCGGCTGTCCGAGGAGGATCACGCCGCCGCCATCAAGCCCGTGAACTGCCCGGGTCACATGCAGATCGTGGCGCGCATGGCGCCGTCGTACCGGGATCTGCCGCTGCGGATCGGCGAGCTCGGCATGGTGCACAGGGACGAGCCGAGCGGCACGCTGCACGGCCTCTTCCGCCTGCGGCAGTTCACTCAGGACGACGGCCACATCTTCTGTGTCGAGGAGCAGATCGAGGCCGAGGTCGTGCGCTTCGCGAGCGCGCTCCGCGACTTCTATGCTGGCTTCGGCTTTCACGACATGGCCGTCGGCTTCTCGACGCGCCCCGCCGAGCGCCACGGGAGCGACGCCGTGTGGGACCGGGCGGAGGCGGCGCTGTCCGCCGCGGCGAGGAGCGCTGGGCTCGAGTACCGGTTGCAGCCCGGGGAAGGGGCCTTCTACGGGCCCAAGCTCGAGTTCGTGCTGCGCGACCGGCTCGGGCGGAGCTGGCAATGCGGGACGATCCAGCTCGATCTCGTGCTGCCGGAGCGCTTCGATATCACCTATGTCGACGCGTCGGGCGCGCGCCGGCGACCGGCCATCCTCCACCGCGCGTTGTTCGGCAGCGTGGAGCGCTTCCTCGGCATCCTGCTCGAACATTACCGGGGCGCGCTGCCGCTCTGGCTATCGCCCGAGCAGGTCGTCGTCGCGCCGGTGACAGGCGCGCAGCGGGCTTACGCCGAGGAGGTCCTGCAGCGCCTCCAGCAGAAGGGGGTGCGCGCGATCCTCGACGCGGGCGACGATACGCTGTCGCGGAAGATCGCCCTCGCGCACGCGGCCTCGATCCCCCTCGTGGCGGTGGTCGGCAAGCGCGAGGCCGAGCGCCGCTCCGTGGCGCTCCGGGAGCGCGAGGGCGGACAGCAGCGCGAGTTCCCGCTCGACGAGGCGGTCGTCGAGGTCGTGCGGCGGTGTGAGCCGCAGGCCTGAGCGCGCGCCGGCGATCTCCCGGAACCGATCGCCGGCGCGCGTGTCGTAAGGATCCCCGGCGCCCGTCGGACCCCGGCCCGGGGACCCGTACGACAACCCTCGTCCCACCCACGGAGCCACATGGGATCTCTGCCGCCCGGGCCGAAGTCGTTCTACCTCGTGGACTACATCCGCTCCGGATTCATCTCTTCCGAGCCCATCTTCAAGCGCTACGCCGCCGAGCATGGCCCCACGTTTCGCGTGAAATCGCCGAGCGGGATGCTGACCATCACGGGCGACCCGGAGGTCATCCGCGCGGTCTACACGGCCGACCCCGACACGTTCGATGTCTGGGGCGCCGAGCTGACGGAGCCGGTCTTCGGGACGACCTCGGTGGTCGTGACGACGGGCGCCCGGCACCGGCGCGATCGGAAGCTGCTCGGGCCGCCGTTCAGCGCCGGCGCGATGCGGGGTTATGGCGGCGCGATCGCGGACATCAGCCTGGACGTGGCGTCGCGGTGGCGGCTGGGCCGCTCGTTCTCGATGCTCGAGGCGACCCAGGCGATCGCGCTCGACGTGATCGTCCGCGTGGTCTTCGGCGTGAAGGGCGAGGAGCGCGTCGGCAGGACGCGCGAGGCCGTGCTCGGGCTCATCGACTCGCTCAGCCCGAGCCTCTTCGTCGTCCCCGCGCTCCGGCGCGAGTTCGGCGGCTTCGGCCCCTATGCGCGCAACCGGCGCGCGGCCAGGGCGCTCGACGCGCTGTTGATCGAGGAGATCCAGCGGAGGCGCGCGGCGGGGGACGCCTCGCAGGACATCCTGGGCCTGATGATGAGCGCCCGCCACGACGACGGCGGGGGCATGAGCGACGTCGAGATCGCGGATCAGCTCCGCGCGATCCTGTTCGCGGGCCACGAGACGACGGCCATGTCGCTCGGGTGGGCGATGTACTGGCTGCACCGCGAGCCGGCCGTGCTCGCGCGCCTCGTCGCCGAGATCGACGCGCTCGGCCCGTCGCCCGAGCCGGACGCGCTCGCGTCGCTGCCGTACCTGGAGGCGGTGTGTCTGGAGGCGCTCCGCATCCACCCGCCGGTGGTGGACGTCGGCCGCGTCGCGAGGAGGCCGTTCCAGCTCGGGGTCTACACCCTCCCGGCCGGCGAGTCGGTCGCCGCCTCACCGCTGCTCCTGCACGGCCGCGAGGAGCTCTACCCGTCGCCCGAGCGATTCCGCCCTTCCCGCTTCCTCGATCGGAAGTTCTCTCCGTTCGAGTTCATCGCCTTCGGCGGCGGCGCCCGCCGGTGCCTGGGCGCGGCGTTCGCGATGTACGAGATGAAGATCGCCCTCGGGACGATCCTTGGGAGATACCGGCTCCGGCTCGAGAGCCAGGCGCCCATCCGCCACGTGCGCCGAGGGCTCACCATGGGGCCGAGCGGGAGCATGGCGATGATCCTGGAGGGCGAGCGGGAGAGGTCCAGGGTCGAGGGCCGTGCTGTCGCGGTTCAGGGCAGCCGGGGTGACCCGGTGCTCCAGGACGCCGCGTCGCAGCCTGCAGCGCGGTGCCCCAAGGGCTTCTCCTGAGCGCCGCTCGCCGGTCTCCCCCGCGCGTCGCGGGCCGGGGGCGCGCCGCGAGGTTCATCGAACGATCGCCGGGTCCCGGTCACGAAGGCCCGCGCTGCGGCGCCGCTCCACGAGGAGCGGCAATCCGTCCCGCGGCACGAGCGGCCGCCGGCCGCCGACGCCCGCCTCGTACCCTGCCGGCAGCTTGAACCGGAAATCCCGCACCAGCGCCGCCAGCATGAGCTTCATCTGCAGAACCGCGGTCCGCTCGCCGATGCACTTGCGCATCCCGAGCCCGAACGGAAGGTACGCCGCCGACGGGCGCTCCACGTGCCACGGCGAGCCCGGCAGAAAGCGCTCCGGGAGAAACGTTTCTGGATCTTTCCAGTACTGAGGGAGCCGCTGCACGACATAGGGGCTCACGAGGACCTCGTTTCCCGCGCTCACCGCGTGCGGCCCGTGGCGGAACGCCCTCCGCGCCTCGCGCGCCAGCACCCATACCGGCGGGTGCAGCCGCAACGTCTCCTGCACCACCGCCGATAGCAGCGGGGCGCGCGCCACCTCGGCTCCCCGCGCGCCGATCGCGTCGAGTTCCTCCTCGAGGCGACTCCGTACCTCCGGGCGCTGCGCGAGCTCGCAGAGCGCCCACGCCGATGCGGCGGCCGTCGGCACGTGCGTCACCAGCATCATGACGATCTCGTCGATCAGGGCCTGTTCGTCCATCTGGCCGGCGTCCACCGCGCGCACGAGCGGATCCAGCAGATCGATGGAGCCGAGGTTCTCTGCGGCCCTGCGATGCTCCGCCGCTTTCAGGATGGACGCCGCGAGCGCCTCCCTGGCCCGGTCATACGCCGCCTCGTCGTCCGCGGCGTGCCCGAGCCACGCCTCCACGCGGGGCAGCTCGGTCGCGATGTGCTCCACGACCCGCTCTCCCGCATCCCCGAGGAGCAGCATCGACGCGCTTCGCAGGGCGACGTCCTCGAGCACCGGCAGCACCGCGCGCGCCTCGCCTGCGCGCAGGCGCCCGAGCGCCTCGCGCACGACGCGCCCGGCGCCGTCGGCGCGCGCGAGGAGCGCCTCCCGCTGAAACGCCGGCGCGAGGGCTCGCCGGCGCTCCAGGTGCTCGCTCCCCTCGAGGCGGGCGACGCTCTTTGGATAGGCGTCCTGCATCCGGTGCGGCGGCGTCTTGTCCGTGAAGCCTTCCCGGTCCGAGAACACCCTCTGGATCGCGGCCGGATCCGAGACGGCAAAGCACGCCTGCAGCCCCAGCCGGAACCGGAAGAAATCGCCGTGCGCCAGCGTGCCGTCGAGCAGGAAGGCGAGAGGATCCGCACGGAACTCCGGCCAGGAGCCGTGCAAAGGGTGCCCTTTCGGACCGGGGGATCGGATCATGGCCAGTTCTCCTCGCTCGAGGGCGCGCGTGGTGTTCAGGAAGGCAGCAGAGCGCCGGCGTCCGAGGGCGCGCGGAGGCTCAGGTACACCGCCGCGTGGCTCAGGTCCGAGGGCGCGCGGAGGCTCAGGTACACCGCCGCGTGGCTCAGGTCCGAGGGCGCGCGGAGGCCCAGATAGACCACCGGAACCCCGAAGTCATAGGCCGAGGCGCCGGGCTCCGCGCGCACGTGCTCCTCGTAAGCCCTCGTGAGCTCCTGCGCGGTGCACGCGCAGCCCGCCTCGGCGGCGATCGCGAGGATGCGCGTCATGTCCCCGTCCGCCTCGGCCATCTTCTCCGCGAGGCGCTCGTCCACCTCGACCTGCGCCAGGAACGCGCGCGCGCCGCTCCTCTTCGCGTCTCCTGCCCTCAGCCCCTGGTTCATGCTCGAAAAACCGGTCGTAGCGAGTTGTCCGTCCATGTGCGCAAGACCTCCTTCAGGGTCTCTTGAGGTCACGGAACCGTGGCGGCGGTGTGCCGCGCGCGGTCCGTCGTCTCGCATCCCCAGAGCAGGTCCCGCGCCAGCGCCGCGGGCGCGCGAAATGGCCGATGGGGGCGGCCCTTGCGGGGCCCGTTGCGCGCGCCTTCGCGCGAGTTGCGCGAGCGCTCGCGCAACTCGCGCGGCCGCTCCTCCCTTCGGCGCCGGCACCGTGATCGGCGCCGGCAGCGTCGTCACCCGCGACATCCCGGGAGGCGTGTTCGCCGCCGGCAACCCGTGCCGCGTTGTACGCCAGCTGGACCAGCCAGGCGCATGAGGCGAGCCGCCGAGGGCTGAGCTCGCCAGGCCGGTCAAGGCCGGCCGACGCGGGCTATCCCGGCCCGGAGAGGCCGGGCCGGCTTGTGATCCGGGCGAACGGCTCCAGGTTGTCCTTCCATACCCGCTGTACGAGGAGAGCCATGCTGCAAAAGCCCATCGAAGGCGCGTGTTTCCTGTGCGAGACCGGCGCGGCGCGCTGGAACGATCCGGCGGCCGCCAGGGATCCTGCCGAGGCAGGCCACGAGAGGGAGGGCCTCGCGCGGCGGCTCGACGAGCTGAGGAGTGGGCGGTGCACCCCGGAGGAGCTCCGGTCCCACCTCCTGCAGATGTGCGCGATGTGCCAGAAGGTGCTGATGGATGTGGGCGAGGGGGCGACGAAGGAGGAGGTCATCTCCCGGCTCGAGTACTGCGTCGCGCGCCTGCGGGACGTGGCGCGCGCCGAGAGCGGCGCGGCGGGCTGAAGCCGCCGCGCGACTCCGCGGGCGGACATGGACGATCTGGGCGCCGGCTGCGGAAGAGCGGAAGATGAGGAGCGCGAGCGAGAGGGAGACCGACGTGCAGGCGAGGCGACAAGGACGGATCACGACCGTCCTTGTTCACGCGATCTCGCGAGGCGCCACGAGCGCGCTCGTGCGGTCCGGACATCGCGGGGCGACGGCGACGCGCCGCACGGAATCGCGGATGCGCCGCGCGGAACCGGGCGAGCGGCGCCGGGAAATTCGCGTGCGGGGAGGCGGGATCACCCACTACGCTGGGCACCTCCTCGAACCGCGAAGGTTGCCATGAGCGATGACATCGTCGAGCTGACCACGAAGCACACGTACGGTACCTGGCGCGCCCAGCGCGGCTGGAAGCCGATCCACGTCACCCGCGCGGAGGGCTGCGCGTTCTGGGATGCGTCCGGCAAGCGCTACCTGGACCTGTCCTCGCAGCTCATCTGCTCGAACCTCGGACACCAGAACGAGGCCGTGATCGAGGCGATCTGCGCGCAGGCGAGGCAGCTCGCCTACATCAGCCCGGCGCATACGTGCGAGGTGCGGGTCAGGGCGGCGCAGAAGCTCCTGGAGGTGATGCCGAAGGGGCTCGACAAGTTCTTCTTCGCGACGTCGGGCACGGAGGCGAACGAGGCGGCGTTCAAGATGGCGCGGCTTTACACGGGCAAGCACAAGATCATCGCGCGCTACACGTCGTACCACGGCTCGACGGCGGGCTCGATCGCCGCGACGGGCGACTTCCGCCGCTGGTTCATCGAGCCGGCGGGCAAGATCCCGGGCGTGGTGTTCGGCCCGGAGGTGAACTGCTATCGATGCCCGCTCGGCCGGAGCTACCCCGAGTGCGGCGTCGCGTGCGCCGACTACCTGGCTTACATGATCGACCACGAGGAGAACGTGGCGGCGGTGCTGATCGAGCCGATCGTGGGCACGAACGGCGTCCTCATCCCGCCGGCCGAGTACCTGCCGCGGATCGCCGAGGTCGCGCGGAAGCGCGGGGTGCTCCTGATCGCCGACGAGGTGATGAGCGGCTGGGGCAGGACCGGGAAGTGGTTTGCTGTCGATCACTGGGGGGTGGTGCCGGACATCCTGACGACCGCGAAGGGCGTGACGAATGCGGCCGCGCCGCTCGGGGTCGTGGCGACGTCCCGCGCGATCGCGGACTACTTCGATGACAACATGTTCCCTCACGGCCACACCTACGAGGCCCACCCGCTCACGCTGGCCCCGGTGGTCGCCGCGATCGACGAGTATCGCCGGCTGGACCTCCTGAACCGCGCGACGAAGATGGGAGAGATCGTGGGCGAGAAGCTCCGCGCCCTCAAGGAGAAGCACCCCTCGATCGGCGATGTGCGCGGGATCGGCCTGTTCTGGGCCGTGGAGCTCGTGAAGGACCGCGCGACGAAGGAGCCGTTCAACGTGCCGCAGGACAAGGCGGCCCGGCGGCCCCTCGTGGTCGACGCGGTCGTCGCCGAGGCGGCGAAGCGCGGGGTGTCGCTCATGGGGTGGGTGAGCCACCTGCTCGTGGCGCCGCCGCTCATCATCAGCGAGGCGGAGATCGAGGAGGGGATCGCGGCGCTCGACGCGGCGCTCGACGTCGCCGACCAGAAGCTCTCGGCCTGAGGCGCGCCGGGGGCCAGCTGATCCCCCGCGGCTGCCGGGCACGGCTGGCCCGACAGCCGCGGGGGATCGGGCTGGCGTGCTATGCTCGCCGTATGATGGCACGCACGAACGGCTTGCCGACCCGTCCGCCCCGGAACACGGGGCCGATCGAGCTGCGGGACTTCGGGCCGAACGGCCGCCGGCTGGGTACGCCCGACGACTGCTACGACGGCAGCCCGTGGGAGCTGCACCGCGGGGAGCTGATCGAGCAGATGGGGAGCAAGGACATCCATGGCATCGTGATGGCCCTCCTCGCTGCCCTGTTCCGCACGCACGCGCGCGAGGGGTTCACCGTGATGACGGACGTGTACTGCGACCTCAGCGACCCGGCGGGGCCGTCGCTCCGGGCGCCGGACGTGGTGGTCGTGGGCGATCTCTCGTCGCCGCGGAACGACGCCTACCGCGGCACGCCCGTGCTGGCCGTGGAGATCCGGGGCACGCAGTCGAAGCGCTACCTCGAGGAGAAGGTGAAGCTCTACCTGGAGCACGAGTGGCCGTGGGTGTGGATCGCGCACGCGGAGCGGCGGGAGCTCGAGGTCGTGCGGCCGGGGACGGCGTCGATCACCTACCGGCCGGGCGCCGAGGTGCCGCTCCTGCCGGAGCTGGGCAAGCACGGCCTCGGCGCCGTGCCGGTCACGGCGCTGTTCGAGGAGCGCGACGCGTCGCGGTTCACCGACGAGTGGGTGCAGGCGCGCACCCAGGCGCGCACCCAGGCGCGCGCGATCCTCGCGGTGCTCTCGGCGCGGGGGCTCGCGGTGCCCGAGGCGGTGCGGGCCCAGGTGCTCGCGTGCGAGGACCCGGCGGCGCTGGAGCGATGGCTGACCAGCGCGGCGACGGCGGCGAGCGGGGCGGCGTTCGCGGCGGCGGTGGACCGAGGGTGACGCCGGCGGCCGTCACCGGCCCGAGGGGGCCGGCGGCGGCGCCGAGCCGCGCGCGCACGCGGCGGCGCGCCCGAGGAGCAGCTCGCGCTCGCGTGCGTTGCGCGTGAGCGACGCGGCGCGCTCGAACTCCGCGCGCGCCTCGTCGAGGCGGCCGAGCTTCGCGAGGAGGTCGCCGCGCACGCTCGGCAGGAGGTGATAGCCCTCGAGCGCGCGCTCCGAGGTCAGCGCGTCGACGGCGGCGAGGCCCGCCGCCGGGCCGAGCGCCATCGAGAGCGCGACGGCGCGGTTCAGCTCGACGACGGGCGACGGCGTGACCTGGGCGAGCGCCGCGTAGAGCGCCGCGATGCGCGCCCAGTCCGTCTCCGCCGCGGTGCGCGCCCGCGCGTGGCAGGCGGCGATCGCGGCCTGGAGCGCGTAGGGCCCGTGCGCGCCGCCGAGCTGCTCGGCGCGCGCGAGCGCCGCGAGGCCGCGCCGGATCAGGAGGTGATCCCAGCGGGCGCGGTTCTGATCCAGGAGCAGGATGGGCTGCCCCGACGGGTCGACCCGCGCCCCGGAGCGGGACGCCTGGATCTCCATGAGCGCGACGAGGCCGTGGACCTCCGGCTCCTTCGGGACGAGCTCGGCCAGGATGCGGCCGAGGCGGAGCGCGTCCTCGCAGAGGGCAGGCCGCATCCAGTCGTCGCCGGCGGTCGCCGAGTAGCCCTCGTTGAAGACGAGGTAGACGACCTGGAGGACCGACGACAGGCGGGGGGCGAGGTCGGCCCCGCGGGGGACCTCGAAGGGGACGCGCGCCTCGGCGAGGGTCCGCTTGGCCCGGACGATGCGCTGGGCGACGGTCGGCTCGGGGACGAGGAACGCGCGCGCGATCTCCTCGGTCGTCAGGCCTCCGAGCAGGCGGAGCGTGAGCGCCACCTGGGCCTCGGTCGAGAGGACCGGGTGGCAGGCGGTGAACACGAGGCGCAGGAGATCGTCGCCGACATCGTCGTCGAGCGCGGCCTCCAGGTCGGGCGCGGCCATCGCGCGCTGGGCCTCGATCTCGTGGCCGAGCTCCTCGTGCTTGCGCTCGATCCGCTTGCCCCGGCGGAGCTCGTCGATGGCGCGACGCTTCGCGGTGGCCATGAGCCACGCGCCCGGGTTGTCCGGGACGCCCGACTCCGGCCACCGCTCGAGCGCGGTGACGAGCGCGTCCTGCGCGAGCTCCTCGGCGAGGCCGACGTCGCGCACCATCCGCGCGAGGCCGGCGATGAGCCTTGCCGACTCGATCCGGAAGACCGCGTGGATCGCGCGATGCGCGTCGGGAGCCGTCACGGCGCTCGATCAGAGCACCTTCCTCCGCCGGCGCAAGCCCGGGCGCGCCGCGGCTACTTCTTCGCCTCCAGCTGCGCCCGCAGGCGCTCGTCCTGCTCCCTGAGCTCGGGCGTGAGCACGGGGCCGAAGTCCTCGATATCGAACACCTGGCGGATCTCGATCTCGGACTCCTCGAGCATGGGGTTGGGGCAGCGCTTCACCCACTCGATGGCCTCTTCCTTCGAGCTCACCTTCCAGATCCAGAAGCCGGCGATCAGCTCCTTGGTCTCGGCGAAGGGCCCGTCGATCACGGTCCGCTTCTCGCCGGAGAACCGGACGCGCGCGCCCTTCGCGCTCGGGTGGAGCCCGTCGCCGGCGACCATCACGCCGGCCTTCACCAGCTCCTCGTTGAACTTCCCCATCTCGGTGAAGAGCTGCTCGCTCGGCATGACGCCCGCTTCGCTGTCCTTGGTGGCCTTGATCAGGATCATGAATCGCATGGTCGTGTCTCCTTGCTTCCGGGTGGAAGCCGGGCTTCCGGAGGGGCTCCGGCGGGGGTGAACCCTGGCTTCACCGTCACGACGAACAGGGGGCCACGGGATCGACACGCCGGGCGATCTTTTTTTTACGTTGCCATAAGTAATTGAAATTGTTATAGGATCTGCCGGATCGCCAGCCCGCCGCCCCGGGCCAGGGGCTCAGAAGCGGCTGCGCAGCAGCGCGTCGCCGCCGCCGCCCGGCAGGATCGCGGGCGCGAGGGCGACCGAGGTGCGCTGCTCTGGCGCCGTCAAGAGGAGCACCAGGCCAGCGCCGATCCCCGCGAGGCCGATCGCGCCGAGCACGGTGCCCGATCTCCCGCTCGCACAGCGCGAGGTTGTACAGGTTGCCGCGCGACGCATACAGCGCCTGGCCCTGGCGGAACAGCGGGAGCGTATCGCTGGAAGATCTCTTGTTCGCCTCAATCGAAGATCTCCCGATGACTCTTGGGCGTCTTGGGTGGGGTGGTCGCCGGCGGCGGCTTCGGCGGCGTGTGGGGCGCGGCGCTGCTCCCGGCTTCGAGGCACACGCCGGCAGCGCCGGCGAGCAGCGCCACGCGGTTGCGTGGCTTGCGGCTCCGCGTGGTGTTGCGCAGCAGCTCGTGGGAGCCTCGAGCACGGGGCCGACGTCTTCGTCGAGCCCCGTCGTCGATTGTCGTGGAGCGGTGCGGAGTGGAGCTGACTAGGCAGGGACGGGGCCGCGCGGCTGCCGCGCCCCCGCCGCGCCGGAAGGCGGCGATTACGGCTCGGTCCCGAGCCGCTCGGCGGCCTTCTTCTGCTGGAGCCGGTGCTTGACGGCCCCGAAGATGACCGGCGCCACCGAGACGAAGATGATCAGGTAGACGACCCGCTCGATCTGCTTCGCGTCGAAGACCTTGCCAAGGAAGTACCCGAGGAAGGTCATCGAGAAGACCCAGAGAACGCCGCCCACCACATTGAACATCGCGAAGCGCCGGTACGCCATCTGCCCCACGCCCGCGACCACCGGGGCGAACGTCCGGGCGAACGGCATGAAGCGCGCGAGGATGATCGTCTTGCCGCCGTGCTTCTCGTAGAACTTCTGCGTCGCGATCAGGTGATCCTTGCGGAACAGGAGCGACTGCTCGCGCGTGAAGATCTTCGGCCCGGCGCGCCGCCCGATCGAGAAGCCCACGGCGTCGCCGATGATCGCCATCGCCATCAGCGTGACGTTCATCAGGAGCAGGTTCTGGAAGTTCGTCAGATTGAGAGGGTTGATGAGCCCCGCGTTGACGAGCACCCCGGCCGTGACGAGCAGCGAGTCCCCCGGGAGGAAGAACCCGATGAGCAGCCCCGTCTCGGCAAAGATGATGATCATCAGGACGGGGTAGCCGCCCCACTCGAGGAGCGACTCGAGCTCCCTCAGCCTGCTGAAAAATTCACGAAGGAGTTCCACGCCCGCTCGATAGCTCACCTCGGCGGCCGCGTCGAACCCCGCGTGCACCCCTGCCAGGGCCCCCGCCGCCGGCGTCCAGGGTGGCCGTGCACACGAGCGCCGCCGGCCCGCGAGGCACCCCCACGCGGCGCGGGACGCCTCGCCGGCTCGCCGGGGCCCTCCAGCGCCAAGGGGGCGAGCTCCCCGGCCTCGCTCCCCGGAAATCCACGGGGGAGTGAGCCCCCGGCCGCGCCGGCTGACCGCGCCGGCGGTGGCCGCGCGCGCTACCGCGCATGGCGCGCCAGGTACTCCTTGAGGTGCAGCTTCCGGGCGGTGTTCTCGGACGACATGTAACGTATCGTGCCGAAGATCTCGCGCTCCGGACCCCACGCCCGATCGTAGCGGCCGAGCACCCAGAAGATGCCCGAGGTGGAGTTCGGGTCGCGGCCGTCGAGCGCATACCGATCGTTGAGCTCGATCATGACCTCGAGCGCCTCGCGCGGCGTCCGCGACCACTCCAGGATCTTCTTGCCCCAGAGCATGCGCAGGTAGTTGTGGATTCGACCCTCGCGGAGGAGCTCGACCTGCGCCGCGTTCCAGATCCGGTCGTGGGTCGCCCCGGCCGCGAGCGCCTCGATCGGGTAGACGCGCGGGCGCCTGTCGCGCGCGTGCTTCTCGAGCGTCGCGAGCGCCCAGTCCGGAAGAGACTCGTAGTCGGTCGGATCGCGCTTCCACGAGAGGCGCGGACCGTCTCCCTCGCTCGCCCCGAGCGCGAAGGCGTTGAACCCGAGCTCCCGCCAGGTGACGAGCTGCTCGAGGAACGCCTCGGCCGAGGCGCTCATCCCCCAGAACCCCTCGCGGCTGCCGCTCGGCCTCCGGACGCCGTCGTCGGGGCGGCCGAGCCGCTCGGCGCGGAAGCCCTCGCGCCGGGCGACGGCGGCGAAGACCTCGTGCGCCGCGAGGTGGCCGAAATGCAGGTACGGCGACAGGCCGCTCGCCGCGCCGGCGTCGGGGTGATCGCGCTCCTCCAGGTAGCGCGGGAGCCGCTCCGAGACGAAGCGCGCGAGCTCCTTGCCCGCCGTCTCCGGGCCGCCCCGGCGCGGCACCGGCGGGACGGCGTGATCGATGGGGAGCGCCGAGAGCGCGGCAGGGTCGCCCCCGAGCAGCGCCGGCGAGGCCGCCGGCCACCGCCGCGCGATCGCGCGGGGGAGGGGAGCCGCCGGCCGGAGCTTCGCCTTCCTCAGCGGATCGACCGCCGGCTGCGCGCCGAGGTGCTCGCCGATCACCCGCTGCCAGAAGATGCGGAACGAGCGCGCGGTCGTGAACACCCGATCGGCCGCGCGGATCGGCAAGAGGCCGTTCGAGTCCACCTGCTCCAGGCGGACCGGCACCTGCCGCGCCGCCGAGGCGACCATCCGGGGGAGAAAGAAGCACGGGTAGTCGTCCGTCACCACCACGCACGCCCGCGCCGCGAGCGCGCCGAGCAGACCCTTGCCGGCCCCCGCGGCGGGCTCGACATAGGGGTGAGCCATGACGCCCGCCGCCGCGAGGCGGCGCGCGTTGTCGGCCATGCCGTCGATCACGAAGCGATGGATCCTGTCGCTCGCCCAGCGGTGGCCGCACCGGAGCGCCTCCAGCACGACGAGCGGCCGATCGAGCTCCATCGACCAGGCGACCGCGCGCTCCAGACCGAAATTGTACCTTGTCCGGCGACTCGCGATCATCCAGTAAAGGACGTAGTCGCCGTCCTCGCGGACTGGCATCGCGTTGCGGGTGCGGAGCCGGAGCTCGGGGACGCTGCTCGAGATCACGCGACCTCCTCCACGGCCGGCCCCGCCGGCGAAGGTGGATCGGTGCCCTAGCACAGCCCGACCCGGCGCGCGCAGGACACCGCCTGGCAGGATCACCTGGAAGAGGCCGCGCGCGGGCCCGGCCTCTCGGGCGTCGCCCGCGCTTGCGCTGCAGGGAGGGCGGCCTCAAGTACCGCCGCAGCGGTCATGGCTCGGCGCGCGAGGCCTCGGCGCACGAGCACGGCGCGCGAGGCCTCGGCGCACGAGCACGGCGCGCGAGGAAGGGGCAACATGGCGCTCGATATCCTGAAAGAGCGGGGGATACCGCTCGACCGCCAGTCGTTCAACTGGCGTGATCTCGTCCAGGTGCCGTTCAGCAAGCTCGACGACGACGCCTTCACCCGGGTCCGCGTCATCCTGATGAACGGTATCGAGCTCGAGAGCGTGCGGTTCCTGCACAGCTTCGCGCGCATGAACCGGGATCTACGGCGCGTGCTCGCCCAGGTGCGGCGCGTCGACCACCACCAGGCCACGGTGGTGAACTGGCTCAGCCCGCCGGATCAATCGCCGCTGGAGACCACCATCGGATACGAGCAGGTCGCCATCGAGATCACCGCGCACGCGGCGCTCTCCGAGCCGGACCCGTACCTCGCGCAGGTCTATCGCTTCGGCATGCTCGAGGACTACGACCACCTGTATCGCTACTCGGCGCTCCTGGACCGCCTGGAAGGCAAGGACGCGAACAACATCCTGCAATCGTACACCGACGTGACGGTCGGCCGCCCGACCGCGGTGGAGCACCGCGCCCCCGAGGACGACGTGCGCGCGCCCTACGACCGCCGGACCGCGAGCGCGATCACGAAGCTCAACGCGCTCACCATCATGGCCGCCGAGCAGCAGACGCACAACTACTACCTCAACGTCGGTCCGTTCTTCGCGGACCCGGTGGCGCGGCTGCTCTACGCCGAGATCGCCTCGATCGAGGAGCAGCACGTCACCCAGTACGAGGCGCTCATCGACCCCGCGGAGACCTGGCTCGAGAAGTGGGTCCTGCACGAGGCCAACGAGGTCTACAACTACTGGAGCTGCCTCCAGCAGGAGCAGAACGCCCGCGTGAAGCGGATCTGGGAGCGGTTCCTCGATTACGAGCTCGGGCAGCTCCACGTGGCCATCGACCACTTCAACCGGATCGAGCGGCGCGACGCGGCCGAGATCCTGCCCGCCTCGCTCCCGGACCCGGTCTCGCACAAGAGCCACCGCCAGTTCGTGCGCGACGTGCTCTCCAGGGAGGTGCACCTGCGCGCCGTCGGCGAGGCCATCGTCGACCCGAACGTCGTTCCGGAGAGCGCCGCGACGCTCGCCTACCGGCAGCAGATGAACTCCGCCGGCTCGCCCTCCGAGATCGTGGCCGCGGGCTACCGGTTCACGCCGGGCACCGAGCTCTCGCGACGCGCCGAGAAGATCGACGGACAGAAGGAGGCGACGCCATGAAGCAGATCACGATCGGGACGAACACCACGGGTATCGCGACCTCGCCCCTCGACAGCAAGGAGCTCATCGAGTTCGCGCAGGCGATCCCGCCGAGCTCCCCCGGGAGCGAGGCCGACGCCGCGGCGGTGAGGAGCGAGTACGCGCGGGAGTCGGGCACCGTCGGGAGCGTGCCGCCGCCGGTGAGCCTCAAGGGCGTGGTCAAGGCGGCCGGGGAGCTCATCCAGGGCAGGCCGCCCGCGCTCCTCATCGACAAGCTCGGCGAGCGCCTCCAGTTCGAGCGCTCGGGTACGCGCCTCTACGAGGCGCTGATCACCAAGTACGACGCGGAGGGGAGCTTCGAGGGAGGCCCGACCCGCGCCGACCTCGAGGCGATCCGCGACGACGAGCTCCGGCACTTCGCGCTGCTGAAGCGCGCGATCGAGCGGCTCGGGGCCGATCCGACCGCGATGACGCCCAGCGCCGACGTGATCGGGCTGGCGTCGGCCGGCGTGTTCTCGGTCGCCGTCGAGCCGAGGATCAACTTCGGGCAGAGCCTGCAGGCGCTGCTCGTCGCCGAGCTCACGGACAACGACAGCTGGCGGATGCTCATCGACCTGGCGACCGCTTACGGCCAGGACGAGATGGCCGCCGAGTTCCGCGTGGCCGAGCAGCACGAGGTGCGCCACCTCGAGCTCGTGCGCGGGTGGCTGTCCTGCAAGCTCGCGCTGGAGGCGCGCGGCGAGCCCACCGCCACGACGCCGCAGCAAGCCGCCTGACGCCGGCCAGGCGTGCTCTCCGGGCGATCGGGGACGGTGGGAGGGACACGGCCGGGAGCGGTGAGAGGGACGCGGCCGTCGTAGACCGGCTTCCGGGATCTGGGTATGACGCTCGGGGCGCGGGCGTGGCGCATGCGGGGTGCGGCCGGCGGCTTCGCGCCCCGGATGAACCCATGGACCGACCCCAGAAGCTCCGATCGCTGTTCCTGCTGCCCCTCATCGCGCCGCTCGCCTGCGGCGGCGCTGCGGCGCCCGCGCCCGCGCCCGCGCCGCCCCAGCAGGCCGCCGCGCCGACCCCGGCCGCCCCGGCCGCCGCGGCGCCGGCCGCGCCGGCGAAGGCCGCGCCGCGCGCCGACGCGACGCTCCTGCCGCGGCACACGCTCTTCGGCAACCCCGATCGCGCGTCTCCCAAGATCAGCCCGGACGGCCAGCGGCTCGGGTTCCTCGCCCCGTCCGAGGGCGTGCTCAACGTGTGGGTCGGCCCGGCCCGCGATCCGGCCGCGGCCAGGCCGGTCACGAAGGAACAGGGCCGCGGCGTGCGCACCTTCCTGTTCCCCTACGCGAGCGACTACGTCCTCTATCGCCAGGACAAGGGCGGCGACGAGAACTGGCACATCTACGCAGTCGAGCTCAAGACCGGGCAGATCAAGGATCTCACGCCCTTCGAGGGCATCGCCGCGACGTTCGAGGGGGTGAGCCCGAAGATCCCGGACGAGATCCTTATCGGCATGAACGATCGGGACAAGAAGCTCCACGACCTCTACCGCGTCTCGGTCCGCACCGGCGAGCGCAAGCTCGTGCGGCAGAACGACGGGTTCGCGGGGTTCGTCGCCGACGGCGACTTCAAGGCGCGGCTCGCGGTGCGGATGACGGCCGACGGAGGCCAGGAGTACCTCGACGTCACCGGCAAGGAGCCGAAGCCCTTCGTCGCGTTCGGGCACGAGGACGCCGTCACGAGCGACGCGATCGGCTTCGACGCGACCGGCAAGACGCTCTATTTCCAGGACAGCCGCGGCCGCGACACCTCCGCGCTCGTCGCCCTCGACCCGAGGACCGCGAAGCCCGCGGTGCTCGCCGAGGACGCGAAGGCCGACGTCAGCGCGGTGATCGTCCACCCGAGGACGGGCAAGGTGCAGGCGGCGGCCTCCGAGCACGAGCGCAAGCGCTGGCACGTGGTCGACAAGAGCCTCCAGCCGGACCTCGACGCCCTCCGCGCGGTCGCCGATGGCGAGCTCGACGTGCTGAGCCGCTCGCTCGACGACACGCGCTGGACCGTCGGTTACACCGTCTCCGACGGCCCGGCCCGGTACTACCTCTACGAGCGCGGAACGAAGAAGGCGACGTTCCTCTTCACGAACCGGACGGCGCTCGAGTCGCAGCCGCTCGTGAAGATGCGGCCCGTCATCATCAAGGCGCGCGACGGGCTCGAGCTCGTGAGCTACCTGTCGCTCCCGCGCGCCGCCGACCCCGACGGGGACGGCAAGCCGGACCGGCCGCTCTCGACCGTGCTGCTCGTGCATGGCGGCCCCTGGGCGCGCAGCTCCTTCCGCCTCGATCCGATGCACCAGTGGCTCGCGAACCGCGGCTACGCCGTGCTGAGCGCCAACTTCCGGGGCTCGACGGGGTTCGGGAAGAGGTTCGTCAACGCGGGCGACCTGGAGTGGGCGGGCAAGATGCACGACGACCTGCTCGACGCGGTCGCCTGGTCGGTCGCGCAGGGCATCGCCGACAAGGATCGCGTGGCGATCATGGGCGGCAGCTACGGCGGCTACGCGACGCTCGTCGGCCTGACCTTCACGCCCGAGACCTTCGCCTGCGGCGTCGACATCGTCGGTCCGTCGAACCTCGTGACCCTGCTCGAGTCGATCCCGCCCTACTGGGCGCCGATGCTCGATCTCTTCGCCAAGCGGGTCGGCGACCCCCGCACCGAGGCGGGCCGCGAGCTCCTGCGCCAGCGCTCGCCGCTCCACCGCGCCGACAAGATCAAGCGGCCGCTCCTCATCGGCCAGGGCGCCAACGACCCGCGCGTGAAGCAGGCCGAGAGCGATCAGATCGTCAAGGCGATGACCAGCAAGGGGATCCCGGTGACGTACGCGCTGTACCCCGACGAGGGCCACGGCTTCGCCCGCCCGGAGAACGCCATGTCGTTCAACGCGATCGCGGAGACCTTCCTCGCGCAGTGCCTCGGCGGCTCCTACGAGCCGATCGGCAGCGACTTCCAGGGGGCGAGCGTCACCGTCCCCATCGGCGCCGACGTCGTCCACGGCCTCCCCGCGGCGCTCCCCCGGCCCTGATCCCCCCGCCTTCCGAGGCCCGCCTGCGCAGCGCGGCGGGCCTCGCCGCGCGCCGCCGCGTCTCCGGGAACCCCCGCGCCGCTACGTCTGCTGCGTCGACGCGGCCCGCGCGCGCCGCCGCGCCCCGGGCTCGCTCGCCGGGGGCATGCTCGAGAGGTCGTCGAGCGTCTCCAGCAGCTGCTCCAGGTCGAACGGCTTGTTGATGATCCGCGTCGCGTCCGGGTGGTTCGGGTCGATGCAGAAGCCGGGATCGCTGAGCGCGGTCACGAGCACGACCGGCACCGCTCTCCCCTCGGCCGCGAGCGTCTCCATGAGGCGCGGCCCGTCCAGGAACGGCATCACGCAGTCGAGGACGATGACGTCCGGCGGCGCCTGGGAGCGCAGCCGCTCCAGCGCCTCGCGGGGGTCGGTGTACCCCTCGACGTCATACCCTTCTGCCAGCAGCACCTCTTCCAGCGTCTCGACGATGGCGTCGTCGTCGTCGACGATGACGATGCGCCGCCGCCTTCCACTTGTTGCTGCGTCTCCCTGCTCGTCGCTCACGCTCACCTCGGTGGAGAACCCCGGTGTCACTTCTGGGACCGGCTGCTCTCGCCGTCTACCCTCGGATACCGCGTCTGTGCGAATTGTTTACAGGCTCTCCCGGAGCTCGCTCCGGCGGCCCAGGGCTCCGCCCTCCATCGGCGCTCCCGCGGGCGACCCCGCGCGGCCTCAGCTCCCCGGCGGGGCCTGTCCGGGCGCCTGCAAGAGGTCCGGGGAGCTCCCCCTCTTCGTGTGCAGCTGGACGGGCTTCTGGCGCAGCCGGAGGCGCATGTTGACGAGCTCGACGCTGAGCGAGAACGCCATGGCGAAGTAGATGTAGCCCTTGCTGATGTGCTGGCCCATGCCGTCGGCCACGAGCACCACGCCGATGAGCAGCAGGAAGCTCAGCGCGAGGATCTTCATGCTCGGGTGGCGGTGGATGAACGCGCCGATCGTGCCCGCGAAGACGAGCATCACGCCCACCGCGATGAACATGGCCACCATCATGATCGAGACGTGCTGCGCCATGCCGACCGCGGTGATGACCGAGTCGAGCGAAAAGACGATGTCGAGCAGCACGATCTGCGTGATGACGGAGGGGAACGACGCCCTGGGCTTCGCCTGCGGTTCGCTGGGCTCCTCGACCTCGAGCTTGTCGAACATCTCGTGGGTCGCCTTGCCGATCAGGAACAGACCGCCGCCGAGCAGGATCAGGTCACGCCCGCTGAAGTCGTGTCCGAGCAGGCTGAACAGGGTGGCCTTGAGCCCCATCACCCACGAGATCGCGAGCAGGAGGAGCAGCCGCATGCCGAGGGCGAGCAAGAGGCCGATGCGGCGGGCGATCGGCTGCTGCTCCGGCGGCAGCCTCGCCGTCATGATGGAGAGGAAGACGATGTTGTCGATTCCAAGGACGATTTCCAGCGCGCTGAGCGTCGCGAGCGTGATCCAGCCATCGGCGTGCAGAAAGGCGCTCATGTCGGGCATCGAGGTGGCCCTTTGTAGCATGACGCGGTGCGAATGCCCGCGACGTCTCCTGTGCATCGCCCGCTCCCCGCGGGGTCCGAGGCGATCTTGCTTCCGCGTTCAGGGCGCAGGGCGCAGGGCGAAAGAAGCCAGCGTCGCTGTGGGCGCGCCCATCCACGTGCCCATCCACGTGCCCATCCACGTGCCCATCCACGTGCCCATCCACGTGACCGACGCGAGCGCCATGGGCCACTTGACGCAGGTTGTTGACATCCGGTACAGATGTTATGGAAGTACGATCAAGTGGATCTGCCTCCTTCCTGGCTTCCAGGTGAGCTCCTGAGGGGTGTTGGCGAGCTCGCCGAGGGGTGCTGTGCCTTTTCGCCACACGGGCGAAGCGGCGTGGTCGCCTGTTCTCCACCCGGAACAGGTCATCTCATGGAGGGGGGGACGACCTCGTGACGCTGGTTCCGAAGGTCGGATTCGGGCAGGAGGCGAGCTGGGCTGCCCGGGGCGGCGCTGACGGGTTATCGCTCGGGCGAGCGCTCTTTGGGGACGATGCGCCGGCCGAGGAGCCGGGGGCGTGCTGGCTGGACGGAGACGAGGTCTGGCTGCGCATCGAGGGGCTCGACCCGGGCTACCCGGTCGTCCTGCTCGGCTCGATGGGCGCCTGGATCGAGCCCGATTACCAGACCTCGTTCCCCTTCGGCAGCGTGGCCTCCGTGCGCCTGTACTTCCGCGGCGTCGAGATCGGCCCGCTCCCCGCCCTGCTGGTGCTGCAGTCGATGGGCCTGCGGGGCCCGCTCATCGGGCTCTCGTTCCAGGAGGTGTCCGCGCGCGCGAGCGGCCAGATCCGCGAGGCGCTGCGCGCCCTCGTCGACGCCGGCGCGGCGAAGGCCGCGGCCTCGAGCCTCTTCAGGTCCTCGGCCGCGGAGGCCGGGCAGGTGCGCGAGGTCATCGACGACCCGCGGCGGGTGCGCGACATCCTGAGCGTCCTCCTGCGCAAGAAGGGCATCGTCCGCCGCGCCGCCGAGAGCGCGCCGTCGCTGTGCGTGATGCTCAGCGAGGTCGAGGTCGGGACGGTCCGCTGGTTCGGCATCGAGGGCTGGAACGAGGCGGCCGCGGTCGAGATCGCCGGGCACAGCTCCGTCTTCCGCTTCAACATCCGGGCGGAGCAGGTGCGCCCGGGCGAGATCGTGTCCGCGCTGCCGGCGCGGGTCGAGCGCCTCCGCCGGAGCCTCCATGAGCGGGGCGTCGAGGTCGAGCTCACCGCGCGCTTCCTGCACCCCGACTGGCTCCACCTGCCGCCGGTCGAGGCCGAGGTGGTCGACGTGTCCTTCGCGAGCCTCAGGCTCGCGCTCGGGGAAGGGCAGCCGCCGCTGGACGCGAGGCTCAAGCTCGCGCTGGAGCTCCCGGACGGCGATGACGGGGTGATTCACCTGAAGGGCGAGGTGCGGTCGGTGTCCGCGGGCGAGGGCGCCGCCGCGCAGCTCTGCAGCGTGCAGGTCGTCGCCGCGAAGCGCGAGGACGAGCGGCGCTGGCTGCGGCTCGTGTCCCGCATCCTGCACGCGACCACCTACGGGGGGACGGCCTGGCAGGCGGAGTTCTGGGACATCTTCGCCTCGTCGGGCTACTTCAACCTCTCCGGGCGGCGCCCGGAGAACTTCGATGCCATGAAGCCGAGCTTCATGAGGATGGCGCAGCGGGCCGCGGCGGCGCCGCACCTCCTGCACAACGTCACCTGCCTCTCCGAGCACGGCATCGAGGGCAATTTCTCGATGATGAAGCCTTACCACAGCACGTGGATGTTTCATCAGCTCGCGAAGCGGCCCAAGAGCGCCTCCAACCTGAGCTCGCGGCAGGTGCTCCGCGACATCTTCACGCGCTGCTGCGAGTACGCGCTGGCCGACCCGGAGTGCCGGTGGGTCATCGTCTACGCCGAGGCGCACGTCGCGTGGAACGAGCGGTCGTTCTTCGAGTTCGCCCGCAGGCACGAGGCGACAGGGCTCGTGCTCTCGCTGCCGTTCCGCCTGATGGGCGTCGATGTCCCGGCGCTGCCCCCCGAGCCCTCCTCTGCGGACGGCGCGCCGTTCGAGATCGGCGAGGCGACCCCGTCGGAGCAGGCGGCGCTCCTCGGCCATCTGTGCGCGACGTCGCCGCGCCTCTACGCGGAGGCGCTCGATCTCGTGCCGGGCAGGCTCGCGCTGGGCCCCTGCATCGAGCGCTGGCGCAGCGCGGGGCTCGAGCGGGAGCGCGCGCTGCTCGTGGCGCGCCAGCGCGGCGAGCCGGTGGCGGCCGCCATCCTCGAGCTCGGCGAGCTCGGCACGAACCTCTTCCGGCTGCTCGACTCGGTCCGTCTCGTCCCCATGCGCCCCGGCGGGGACGCCGCCTTCGCCCCGCTGCTCGACGCCGCGTGCGGCTGGTTCCGGAGCCACGATCGGCCGTCGTTCATCTGCTTCGGCGAGCGCGGCACGCTGAGCTACGAGGGGACTGCCGGCCTGAACGACCTCGGCGAAGGGCGGCTGTGGATCGTCGCGAGGGAGCTCATTCCGGAGTTCGCAGAGCATGTCTACCAGCTCACCGAGCCAAAGCCGCCGCCGCGCTAGCTCGGCTTCTGGTCCCCCACCTCTGCTCCCCCACCGAGGCGGCATGTACCGAATCAAGATCGACAAGATCAACGCCCTCATCGAGGTCATGTTGCAAGGCGTCGTGCGCACGGAGGAGGCGCACGCGTATGCCGCCGAGTACACGAAGGCGCTCGGCTCGCTCTGCGGCCGGAAGATCCGCGTCCTCGTGGATTTCCGGGGGTTCTCCATCGCCTCCGAGGAGGCGACGGAGCTCCTCCGCGACATCGGGGCGACCTCGACCGCGATGGGGGTGATCCGGACCGCCGAGCTGGTCCAGAGCGACCTCGCCGCGCTGCAGGCGGGCCGCATCGCCCGGGAAGCGGGCACCGCGGATCTCGTGCGGATCTTCAAGGACGAGGGCGCCGCGCGCAGCTGGCTCCTCGGCGACCGCGCGGCGCCGTGAGGCGGGCGGCCGCCGGGATGGCCCGGGTCAGCGCGTGACGAGCACGTCCTCGGGGGGGCGCCGGAGCGAGCGCGTCGACGGCGGCCCCGCGAGCGACAGGCGGAAGAGCAGGATCTCCGCCGTCGCGTCGGTGACGTCGAACAGCCGGACGTACCGCTCCCGGAGCTCCCTCGCGACCGCCACGGTCTCCGGATCCATCCCCTCGCCGCCGCCGCGGACGAGCCGCGCGAACAGGTAGGGCAGCGTCGCCATCGGGTAGACGGCGATCCCCCGCTGCGTCGCGGTGAGCCACGCCCGCTCGAGCGCCCTGCCGCCCTGGAAGTAGTCCGCGAGCCCGGCGCGCGGCAGGGTGATCAGCGCGACGGCCATCGCGCCGGTGATCGCCTTGCGCGCCGTCTTCTCCAGCGCCTTTCCACCGCCCCAGCGCCGCACGAGCTCCATCGCGCGAAAGTCTCGGCAGATCCTGAACCCCGCGAGATCGGCCGGCGAGAACTCGAACGCGTCGACGAAGATGCCGTCCCGGCGCGCCTCCGCCTCCGCCTCGGTCCAGCGGATCTCCTTCATCAGGTCGGCGTGCGTGCTCTGCGCGAGCAGCCGGAGGCGATCGCCGGCGCCGATGAGCGCGGCGATCTCCTCGAGCGCCGCCGGCGCTTCGAGCAGCTGGAGGTCCGCCCCGGGGACGGACCGGACCGCCGCGGCGAGGGCGGCCCGGTGCTCGTCCGCGAGCGCCGCCGGCTGGCTCGGGTGCCGGTTCGTGTGCCGGAGCCCGATGGAGTCCGCGAGGTGATCCATCGCGTGGCCCTCGGCGCCGCTCACCGGCGCGTCGAAGAAGTCGAACGTCGCCGCCAGGTCCTCGCCGCCGAGCGGGAAGGGCGAGAGGCGCACGCTCAGCCCCTCGCGGTGCGCGGCGAGGACGACGTTCTCGGCGGCCGCGCCGAGCGCGACCACGCCGCCCGCCCCCTGGAAGTCGGCGAGCGACTCGGAGCGCGCCCGATCGTGGAACAGCCCGAGGCGGCGCGCCTCGTAGACCCAGAGCCAGGGCTGGCAGTTGCCGCCCGAGGGCGCCGCGATCCCGGCCGCGACGAGCCGCCGGAGCCGCTCCGGATCGAGCGGGGCGGCGCCGGCCTCTCCGCCGGGCGGGAGCGCGAGCGACGCGGGGCCCCGCGTTGGGCCGCGCGGCGGGGGCGCGGGCGACGCGCCCGGACCTCCGGCCAGCGCGCCCTCTGGACCGCTGATGAGCTGCTCCAGGTCGACGTAGTACCGGCCCGACCGCACCGGCTCTCCCAGGGCGAGCCTGCGCGCCGTGTCCGCGGCCGCCGCCCCGCCGTGGACGACCGCCGACCCGAGCTGCGGCCACGTGCTCACCGTCTGCTGCACCTCGATGAGCGTGGCGCCGAACCGCGTGGAGAGCGTGTCTTGCCCGATGATCTGCATCACATAAGGCACCTTGTCCTCCGTCGACAGGCCGCGGATGCGCTCGGGCCTGAGGTCGCCGACGAGCCCGTGGAGGATCGGCCGGTCCGGCTCCAGATCGAAGCGCTCGACGTCGATGAGCCCCCTGTCGCTCGTGTCCATCAGGACCGGTATGCGGTGCGCGCGCGCCCTGAAGCGGATCTCCAGCTTGATATCGAGGCTGTCGCACTCGTCCACGACGAGATCGAGCTTGCCCTCGCCCTCGCCTTCGTCCCGTCCGAGCAGGAAGCGATCCATGTTGTCCGGAGTGACCCCTTCGGAAAAACACCTTACTTTGAAGAACGGGTCGAGCTCGGCGATGTCGCGCGCGGTGGCGACCACCTTGGGCACGTCGAGGTTGTGCACGCCGGTCCGGATCCGGTTCATGTTCGAGAGCTCGAGGTGGTCGAAGTCGGCGATGCGCAGCTCGCCGGCGCTCCGCTCGAGCGCGATGGTCAGCGCCACGGACTGGCCGACGGAGAGCCCGACGACGCCGATCCGCCGCCCGGCGAGCGTCTCCTGCTCTTCGGGGCTGATCTTGTACCTGTTGCGGTTGGTCCTGAGCTCGACGAACTCGGCCTCATCGAGCAGGTGCACGAGGCGGTGCGACCACGGGTAGTGGACCCACACGCCGTACGCCGCTCGCGGGGCGCCGCGGAGGTGCTCCTCGACGAGCCGCGCGATCTCGCGCTCCTCGAGGGTGCGGCTCGGGTGCCGCGTCTTGATCAGATCCGCGAGCTGCCGGTCGATCGCGTCGAAGACCTGGACGCGCGCGTCGTCGCGGAGCAGGCGCCCGAGCTCCTCGGCGTCCGGCCCGCGCGCCGGCCGGAAGAAGCGCGGCCGCGACTCGGTCGATTCTGCGTCTCGTCGCCGAGGAGAAGAGATGAGCTCTTGCCAGCTGGTCATGGTCACCGTGGTATCACGGTCGCTCCCGGCGCGTCGCGGCGCGCGGCGCCGCCCCGCGAGCGCCCCGGATCAGCGCGGCGTGCGGGGCGCCCGGCCCTCGATCTCGAGCCGCATCCGCGCGACCTTGTGGTGCACCATGGCGGCTTCGGGCCCGCTGATGTCGAGATAGCGCAGGGCGGCCGCGATGTCGTTGCCCCGGAACGACCTGACCCTCGGGTTGAACCAGCTGAGCGCTATCGTGATCTGCCGGACGAGCATCGCATCGGTGCAGATCGCCACTGTGAGCGTGTGATTGCTTACAAAGTCGTTGATGGACGCACGCTGCTTGGCGTTGGGGCCCCCGCCGGCGGTCACCACCAGAGTCCTGGAGCAGCTGGGGGGGAGCGCCAGCACCGTCTGCATGTAGAGCTCCCAGTCCTCGTCGTTCGGCGGTTCCCTGCCGTGGACGGCGATGAGCACGTGCTCCGTCGTGTCGAACAGCATGGTGGGTAGGTTCATCGTCTCACCGAGCGCATGCAGAGCTTACGCCGTCGCGCCGCCGAGCCGCCAGTTCGCGCAGGCGTCGTCCCCTGGCATCGCCGTGCGGCCGATGACAGGGCCAGGGTTCGTGAGAACCATGGCGTTGCACCTAGGACGGTTCGATTGACGCAGCAACGCTCGGGAGCGACTTTCGACGCGGTGCTGGCGCCATGCGGCGCGCGGGTCTCGGCGCCGGGCAGCGCGCGGCGGAGCCTGCGTCGCGCCCGCGCCGTCGCGCCGGATCGGCCTGGAGGGCCGCGGTCGATGACGCCACCCGAACGGGGCGACGTCATCGACCGCGCGGCCGGACCAGGGCGTACCTGAGTTGTTTCGAATGGATTTCATGACGTGCTGCTAGGCAGTTGCACCGGGGGCTGTCAGCTACGCTGTGGTCTATACTACGGAATGTGCGTGGAGGGTCTTTCGCACAGCGGCTGCGGCGCGGGCACGTCGCACCGAGGCTTGACGGATGACCCCCACCGCATGTAGCGCTCGATCGGTGGGTTGTATTGTCCAGCGGACAGGGCCGGCGCCCTGCTCGCTGCGGATGTCAATGTGACCACCTCGCCGGGGGAAAGGTGTTTCGCGATGCGCGTGCTGGAAAACTTCGTCGGCGGCGCCTGGTCTCGCTCTTCGGGGACGACCCACCTCGAGGTGAAGAACCCGGCCACCGGGGAATTCCTTGCAAAGGTCCCGCTCTCGACCGCGGCGGACGTCGACGCGGCGGTGAAGGCCGCGCAGGCGGCGTTCCCCGGCTGGAGCGCGACGCCGCCGGTGCAGCGGGCGCGCTACCTCTTCAAGATGCGCGAGGTCTTCGACGCCCACCGCGACGAGATCGCGGCCATCTGCACCTCCGAGCACGGCAAGACGCTGGTCGAGGCCAGGAACGACTTCGGCCGCGGCATCGAGAACGTCGAGCACGCGGCCGGCATCCCGGCCCTCATGATGGGACAGGCCCTCGAGGACGTGGCGTCCGGGATCGACTGCCACACGGTCCGCCAGCCGCTCGGCGTCTTCGCGGCGATCACGCCGTTCAACTTCCCTCCGATGGTCCCGCTCTGGTTCCTGCCCTACGCGATCGCCACGGGGAACACCTTCATCCTCAAGCCGTCGGAGCAGGTCCCGCTCTCGCAGCAGCGCATCTTCGAGCTGATCGAGCAGGTCGGGCTGCCGCCCGGGGTCGTGAGCCTGGTCCACGGCGGCCGCGACGTCGTGAACGCCTTCTGCGCGCACAGGGACATCGCGGGCGTCTCGTTCGTCGGCTCGTCGACGGTCGCGCGCCACGTGTACAGGAGCGCCGCCGAGGCGGGCAAGCGGGTCCAGGCGCTCGGCGGGGCCAAGAACTTCCTCGTGGTGATGCCGGACGCCGATCGGCCGAAGACGATCGGCAACATCGCCGAGTCGATCTATGGCTGCTCGGGCCAGCGGTGCCTGGCGGGCAGCGTCGTCGTGTGCGTCGGCGACGCGTACGAGGCCGTGCGCGAGGGGCTCGTCCGCCATGCGAAGGCGATCGTGCTGGGCGACGGGGCGACGCAGGGCGTGACCATGGGCCCGGTGATCTCGGCGGCGCACCGGGACCGGGTGGTCTCGTACATCGCCAAGGGCGTGTCGGAGGGGGCGACGCTCCTCCTGGACGGCCGGGACGCGCGGGTCGAGGGGTATCCGGACGGCAACTGGGTCGGGCCCACGGTCTTCGACGACGTGCGGCCGGGGATGGTGATCGCGACCGAGGAGATCTTCGGCCCGGTCGCCTGCCTGATGCGCGCGAACGACCTCGACGAGGCGATCGCGATCGCGAACCGGAGCGAGTACGGCAATGCGGCGTCGATCTTCACGTCGAGCGGCCGCGCCGCGCGCGAGTTCCAGCACCGCGTCGCCGCCGGGATGGTCGGCGTGAACATCGGCGTCGCCGCGCCGATGGCCTTCTTCCCCTTCGGCGGCCAGAAGGGCAGCTTCTTCGGCGACCTGAAGGCGCACGGCCCGACGGCCATCGACTTCTACACGGAGCGCAAGATCGTCATCACGAGGTGGTTCTGATGGCACGAAACGTACTTGGCGGGCTCATCCAGTGCTCGACCCCGATCCACGACGAGGGCGCCTCGGTGCTCTCGATCCGGGACGCGATGTTCGAGAAGCACCTCCCGTTCATCGACGAGGCGGGCAAGAAGGGGGTGCAGATCCTCTGTTTGCAGGAGGTCTTCAACACGCCTTATTTCTGTCCCTCGCAGGACGCGACCTGGTGCGACGTGGCCGAGCCCGTCCCCGGCCCGACGGTCGAGCGGCTCGCCGCCTACGCCAAGAAGTACAAGATGGTGATGATCATCCCGATCTACGAGCGGGAGATGGCCGGCGTCTACTACAACACGGCGGCCGTGGTCGACGCCGACGGCACGTACCTCGGCAAGTACCGGAAGACGCATATCCCGCACACGAACGGGTTCTGGGAGAAGTTCTTCTTCAAGCCGGGGAACCTCGGGTATCCCACGTTCCAGACGCGGTATGCGCGGATCGGCGTGTACATCTGTTACGATCGCCACTTCCCGGAGGGGGCGCGGCTGCTCGGCCTGAACGGCGCCGAGATCGTGTGGAACCCCTCGGCGACGGTCGCCGGGCTCTCCCAGTATCTCTGGAAGCTCGAGCAGCCCGCGCACGCCGTGGCCAACGGCTACTTCATCGCCGCCTCGAACCGCGTCGGCACCGAGGCGCCGTGGAACATCGGCAAGTTCTACGGCACGAGCTACTTCTGCGACCCGCGGGGCAGCTTCCTCGCGACGGCGAGCGAGGACAGGGACGAGCTCGTCGTCGCCGAGATGAACCTCGACCTGATCGAGGAGGTCCGGCGGACGTGGCAGTTCTACAGGGACCGCCGGCCCGAGAGCTACGGTGAGCTCACGAAGCAGCTGCCCTGAGGGCCCTCGGCCGCGGCGAGAGGACGGCGAGCGCTAGCCGAGCCATGCGACGTTCACCGCGAAGGCACCAGCAGCGCCGGGGCGCTGGTCGCGGCCGGCACTCTCCCCCGGCGTTTCCCTCGCCATGGCGGCGCCGTCCCCCGGAGGGGACCCGCCGCCCGGCGCGCACCCGCGGAGGAGCAACATGGGCATCCTGATCAAGAACGGCGAGATCATCACAGCGAGCGACCGGTTCATCGGCGACGTCTACTGCGAGGACGGGAAGATCGCGGCCGTCGGCGCGGGGCTCGCGAAGGAGCGCGCGGGAGACACGGTGATCGACGCCTCGGGGCAGCTCGTCTTCCCGGGCGGGGTCGACGCCCACGTGCACATGGAGCTGCCGTTCATGGGGACGGAGAGCTCGGACGACTTCGAGACAGGCACCGCGGCGGGCGTGGCCGGGGGCACGACGTCGATCATCGATTTCGTGATCCCGAGCCGCGGGCAGCCGCTGCTCGACGGGCTCGCGATGTGGAACGAGAAGGCGAAGAAGGCGGTGTCCGATTACGCCTTTCACATGGCCGTCACCTGGTTCGGCGACGAGACCCTGAAGGAGATGGCCGCCTGCACGCGCGAGCACGGCATCCCGTCGTTCAAGACCTTCATGGCCTACCGCGGGGCCATCGGCGTCGACGACCCGGAGCTCATCCAGGTGATGGAGGCCGCCAAGGGCCTCGGCGCGCTCGTGACCGTCCACGCCGAGCACGGCGACGCGGTCGTGGCGCTCCAGAAGAAGCTGCTGAAGCAGGGCAAGACCCGCCCGCGGCACCACGCGGAGAGCCGGCCCTCGCCGATCGAGGGGGAGGCGACGGGGCGCGCGATCATGCTCGCCCGGGTGCTCGGCGAGCCGATCTACATCGTGCACCTCACCTGCAAGGAGGCGCTCGCCGCGGTCGCCGAGGCGCGGGGCCGGGGCCAGGTGGTCATGGCCGAGACGTGCCCTCAGTACCTCCTGCTCGACGACTCGGTCTACGACAAGCCCGGCTTCGAGGGGGCGGCCTACGTGATGAGCCCGCCGATCCGGCCGAAGGGCCACCAGGACGCGCTGTGGGCCGCGCTGTCGACGGGGCTCATCCAGACCGTGGCGACCGACCACTGTCCCTTCAACCAGGTCGGCCAGAAGGACATGGGCAAGGACGATTTCTCGCGGATCCCGAACGGCGCCGCCGGCATCGAGCACCGGCTCGCGCTGCTCTGGACCTACGGGGTGCTCGAGGGGCGGATCGACGTCCACCGCTTCGTCGATCTCTTCTCCACGCAGCCGGCCAAGATCTTCGGGCTGTACCCGCGCAAGGGCTCGATCGTGCCGGGCGGCGACGCGGATCTCGTGGTGTTCGACCCGAAGGGGACGAGCACGATCTCCGCCAAGACCCACCATCACCGGTGCGACCGGAGCATCTTCGAGGGCTTCGAGGTGAAGGGGAGGCCGACGCACGTCGTCGTGAACGGCCGGGTGCAGTGCTCGGACGGCAAGCTCGACGTGGAGCGCGGCGCCGGGCGCTACCTGCCGCGCCGGCTCGGCCCGACCCAGGGCTCCCGGGCCGCTTAGTCGAAACCGCAGGAGCGCGCGAGCACGAGCATGACCCGAGCCCCGACCCGCCTCTCAGCCCTCCCGTCCGGCCGGATCGAAGAGCGATTCGAGGACAAGAGCCCGCGCTACACCGAGTCCGAGGCGATCGCCGAGGCGAACCGGTGTCTCTACTGCGTCGACGCGCCCTGCGTGAAGGCGTGCCCGACCTCCATCGATATCCCGAGCTTCATCCGGAAGATCGCGACAGGTCAGGTGAAGGGCGCCGCCCGCACCATCCTCACGGCCAACCTGCTCGGCCAGTCGTGCGGACAGGCGTGCCCCGTGGAGGTGCTCTGCGCGGGCGACTGCGTCTACAAGGCGTGGGGGCGCGAGCCGATCGCGATCGGCCGCCTCCAGCGCCACGCCGTCGAGTCGGCGCTCGCGCGCGATCCGCGGCTCTTCCGGGCGAAGCCGCCCACGGGCCGGAGCGTCGCGCTCGTCGGCGCGGGGCCCGCGTCGATCGCCGCGGCGGGCTACCTCGCCCTCGAGGGGCACCGCGCCGTGATCTTCGAGCAGCGGTCGATCCCCGGCGGCCTGAACACGCTCGGGATCGCGCCCTACAAGATGAAGGGGGACGAGGCGCTCCGCGAGCTCTCCTGGGTGCTGTCGCTCGGGGACATCGAGCTCCGCACCGGCGTCTCGGTGGTCGAGCGGGCGGCCGCGCCGGGGGAGGTCTCCGCGCGCGACCTGCTCGCGGAGCACGACGCTGTCTTCCTGGGGCTCGGCCTCGGCGCCGACGCGCGCCTCGGCATCCCCGGGGAGGACGGCGAGGGCGTGGTGGGCGCGACCGCGTTCATCGAGCGGCTCAAGGCCGATCCGCGCCTCGATCTCGCGGGCGTGCGGCGCGCGGCCGTCGTCGGCGGCGGCAACACGGCGCTCGACGTCGCGCACGAGCTCGCGCTGCTCGGGGTCGACGTGGCGATCGTGTACCGCCGCTCCGAGGCCGAGATGTCGGGCTACGCGCACGAGCTCGAGGGCGCGCGGGTCGCCGGCGCGCGGCTCGTCGAGAACCGGGTGCCGGTCGAGGTGGTGCGCGAGGGCGGGCGGGTCGTCGCGCTGCGGGTCGCGCCCGCGGACGCGCGGCGGGCGGCGCAGGGCCCCGCGCCGGCGCCGGTCGAGGAGGAGCTCGTGCCGGCCGACCTCGTCGCGGTCGCGATCGGGCAGAGCCGGGCGACGCGGGCGGCGCTCGCGTTCCAGGGCGTGGCGCTCGACGCGCGGGGGCGCGTGGTGGTCGACCCGGCGACGCACCGCACGGGCAACCCGAAGGTCTACAGCGGCGGCGACTGCGTGAACGGCGGCAAGGAGGTCGTCAACGCGGTCGCCGAGGCGAAGATCGCCGCGCGCGCGATGCACGAAGCGATGATGACGCGGCCGGGCGACGCGGCGCCCGGGGCCGCACCGCAAGGGAGCTGAGCGATGGCCGACCTCTCTATCGATTTCGCCGGGATCAAGAGCCCGAACCCGTTCTGGCTCGCCTCGGCGCCGCCGACAAACACCGGCGATCAGGTCCGGCGCGCCTTCGACGCCGGCTGGGGCGGCGCCGTCTGGAAGACGCTCGGAAACCCGATCGTCAACGTGTCGAGCCGCTTCGGAGGCATCGATTACGGCACCCTGCGGCTCATGGGGCTCAACAACGTCGAGCTCATCACCGACCGCCCGCTCGACGCGAACCTCCGGGAGATGCGCGAGGTCAAGCGGCGCTACCCGGGCCACGCGCTCATCGCCTCGCTCATGGTCGAGACGAAGGACGAGTGGCGCGAGATCATCCGCAAGGCCGAGGACACGGGCGCCGACGGGCTCGAGCTCAACTTCGGCTGCCCGCACGGGATGTGCGAGCGCGGCATGGGCTCGGCCGTCGGCAACGAGCCGGCGGTCCTGGAGGAGATCGCGCGGTGGGCCGTCGAGTTCGCGACGACGCCGGTCATCGTGAAGCTCACGCCCAACGTCGGCGACATCGTCGAGCCGGGCGAGGCGGTGCTCCGCTCCGGGGCGCACGGCATCTCGCTGATCAACACGATCAAGTCGCTGATGGGCGTCGATCTGGAGCGGATGGTCCCGCTGCCGCGGGTCGGCGGCGCGTCGACCAACGGCGGCTACTGCGGGCCCGCGGTCAAGCCGATCGCGCTCCACCTCATGAGCCAGCTCGCGCGCCACCCCGAGATCGGCCGGCTGCCCATCTCGGGCATCGGCGGCATCTCGAGCGCCCGCGACGCCGCGGAGTTCATCGCGCTCGGCGCGACCAGCGTGCAGGTCTGCACCGCGGTGATGCACCACGGCTACCGCATCGTCGAGGAGATGATCGAGGGGCTCGGCGACTGGCTCGACGAGCACGGGATGCGCTCGGTGAGCGAGCTCCGGGGCAGGGCGGTCCCGCAGGTGCAGGAGTGGGGCGATCTCGACCTCTCGTACCGCGTGGTCGCGGACATCAGCGCCGAGAAGTGCATCGGGTGCCAGCTCTGTTACGTCGCCTGCATGGACGGGGCGCACCAGTGCATCCACCTGCCGGGGAGGACGGAGGCGGAGGCGCGCGCGGCGGGCCACACCCACATCCCGAAGGTGATCCCGGATCGCGCCGTGACGGCGAACCCGAGCGGGGTCGCCGCGCCGTCGCGCGTCCCGTTCGTGGACGAAGAAGAGTGTATCGGGTGCAACCTGTGCGCGCTTGTGTGCCCGGTCTCCGGGTGCATCACGATGAGGGAGGTGCCTTCGGGCAGGCCGCCTGAGACGTGGAACGACCGTGTCCAGCAGGGGACAGACTTCGTACCTGGCGGGCTGGAAGCCACCGCCCGCGCGCGGAGCTCATGATCCCGGGCTCCTGACCCGCCGGCCTGGGGTTCTTCGTCTCGGGAGCGCTCTCCCTGCTGTTCTCGCTGGCCGGCCGCGCGGAGCCCGCCGCGGCGCGGGGGGCGTCGCCGGCGCGCTGTGGCGGGAGGGGCGCCGCGCGCGCGCGGGTCACGGGGCGAGCTTCACGACGAACGCGTCCCCATTGTCGTACGTGCCGGCGCCGATCACGTTGCCGGCGCTGTCCACGGCCACATCGAGGATCCCGCCATTGCTCATCTCGTCGATCGGGTCGACCGACCACAGCACGTCGCCCGAGGGCGAGAGCTTCGCGATCGCGCCGTTCGGGTTGATGATCGCATTGCCGGCCCCGTCGACGGCGACAGCATGGAGGTTGTAAAAGACGCCTTCCGGGCCGAGGCCGGTCGTGTCGACGCTCCACAGGGGCGCGCCCGAGGCGGAGAACCTCGTCACGGCGCCGCCGAAGGCGACGACAAGGTCGCCGGAGGGGGCCACGGCGACCTCGGCCGCCTGCGGCGTGCCGGAGACGATCTGGCTCCACACGTGTTGACCGGCCGCGTCGAACTTCGCCAGGTACATGCCGTCCTCCGCCGGCGAGCTCGTGAGCGGCCCGCCGCCGAGGTCGATGATGCCGGCGTAGTTGCCGAGCACGATGACGTTGCCGGCGCCGTCCACGGCGACGCTCCGGGGGCCGCTCTCGTACGGGATCGTCGGGAAGGTCTTGGCCCAGATCGGCGCGCCCGCCCCGTCGAGCCGCGCGATCAGCAGCTCGCTGCCCGGCCCGCCGCCGAGGGGGCCGGCGCCGAGATCCACCGTGTCCCGGATGACCGCCGCGAGCGCGGCGCCCGAGCCGGCCCGGGCGATCTCGATCTGTTCGAGGCCGTCGATCTGCGCGACGAGATTGCCTGACGCGGTGAACCGCCGCAGCCCGAACTCCGTGCCCGCGAGCAGCTCGCCGGACCCGGACTCTGCGACGCTCAGGTAGGCGCTGACGCCGGACGGGCGCCGGTCCCACAGGTAGCTCCCGGCGGCGTCGAGCTTCGCGAGGAACCCGCTCGTGTACAGGTCGACGGACGTCGGGTTGCCCTGCCCGGCGAAGTCGATCGGGCCATAGGCGTAGCCGCCGAAGATCACGCTGTCCCCGCTGCCGACCGTGACGGTGTACGCGCGCATCCCCTCGCCCCAGCCGTTGTCGAAGAGCCTGCTCCAGAGGAGGGCGCCGGGGGCGCACGGCGCGCAGCTCGGACCCCCGCAGTCCACGGCGGACTCGGCGCCGTTCCGGATCCCGTCCTCGCAGGTGTCGTGGTAGCAGACCGTGAGCGCCGGCCGCTCGGCGGCGCTGCCGCTCTCGCTGCTCCGCAGGGTGCTCCGGGTGACCGCGGCCTCCTCGAGCAGCACGCCGTGGTTGTCGACCGCGCCGCTCACCCAGGCCTGCGCGAGCGCGGTCACGTCGACGGTGCGGAAGCCGGTGGTGCCGCCGGTCCCGCCGGTGACGAAGGAGGCCTCGATCGCCGGATCGAAGTGGCCGCCGGCGCCGAAGCTGCTCCACGTGACGGTCGACTCCGACCAGGGGGCGGTGGCCCGGTGGACGCGCACGGCGCTGCTCTCGATCTTGTAGGTCTGGTAGAGCGACAGCGTCGCCGACGCGATCTCCGCGCTCGCCGGGACGCCCGCGAGGTCGAACCGGAGGAGGCTCCGCCGGACGCCGCCCGTGCCGGTGCCCGTCGTGAGCGTGGTGCTCGCGCCGTCGTTCCAGGAAGGCGATACCTGCCAGATCGTCGCGTCGGCCACCCCGCCGTCCAGGCCGCGCCGGAAGGTCACGCACCGCGGGTCGCACGCATCGCCGACGCCGTCGGCGTCGCCGTCCACCTGCGAGGGGTTCGCGGCGGCAGGGCAGTTGTCCTGCGCGTCGACCACCCCGTCCCCGTCGCCGTCCTGCGCGATCTCGAACGCGTAGGCGGGAGAGCCCACGAGGACCGAGCTCCCCGACACGGCGACCGCGTTGCCGAAGCCGCCGAAGGTCGGGCCGCTGCCGGTGAGCTTGGCCTGCTCGGTCTCGATCCACTCGCCGGACGCCGGCGAGAACACGTACGCAGCCCCCGCGTCCGGCTGGCCGAAGCGATCGGCCTGGATCGCGCCGGCGACCGCCACGTCGCCGGAGATCGCCACCGCCCCTCCCAGGCCGTCGCCAGTCGCGCCGTCGGTCCCGATCAGCCTGGAATCCAGGCTCCAGCCGCTGCCCACGCGGTCGAACACGTAGGCCATGCCGCGCCCGAGCTTGTACCAGGGCATCGTCGGGATGACGACGCCCGGCGCGCCCACGAGGATGCGCGAGCCCGAGATAGCGACCGAGCTGCCGAACCGATCGTACAGCCCCTCCGGCGGCTGCGCCGTGAGCTTGTGCACGTCGCCCCAGTCGCTCGCGTCGAACACGAACGCGGAGCCGCCGCCGTCGTCCTCCTGCCACCACGCGTTCCCCGGGGCGCCCACGACCACCGTGCTGCCTGCGATCGCGACGGGCGGGGTTGTCCAGGTGTTCGCCCCGGCCGGGGTGGTGAGCTCGATCTCCTCGTTCCAGGCGCCGCCGGTCCGCGTGAACACGTGGACCGAGCTCGCGGCGGACAGGACGGCCCGGTCGCCGTCGACCGCGACGGCCGCGCCGATGCGGTCCGACACCCCGCCGCTCGCGACGAGCTTGGCCTGCTCGGACCACGCGCCCCCGCTTCGCACGAAGACGTAGGCGGCGCTCACGCCGCCGGTGTCCCAGGGGTCCCTGGGCGCCCCGACCACGACCGTGTCCGCGGAGACCGCGACGGAGCGCGCGAAGGTGTTGTCGCCCCCGCCCCCGTCGCTCGGGACGAGCTTGGCCTGCTGCGCCCAGGCGCCGCCGCTCTTCACGAACACGTACGCGGCGCTCCCGGGCGCCCCGACGACCGCGGTGTCGCCGGACATGGCCATCGCCTCGCCGCCCAGGTGGACCTGGCTCGATCCGTCGACCGCGATGAGCGCCGTCCGCTCCGAGGCGGCGAGCGGATCCACCGTCACCGGGTACGCGGCCCCGGCGGTGTCCACGCGCAGCGACAGCGTGCGTTTGTCGACGCCGAGCTCCATCCACGCGGGCAGCGCCCGCCCCGCGGCGTCGCTGGCGTGGAGATCCGTGTACCGGAGCGCCACCGCGCCCGAGGCGTCGCGCAGCGCGACCCCCTCACCCCCGCCGAGCGGCGTCGCGTGGAGCTCACCGCCCAGGGCGAGCTCGATCACGAGGTCCTGGTCCCCGGGCGCGCGGCAGGGCGGCGCCGCGGGCACGGTGAAGCCCTGCTCCAGCCCGAGCGGTCCGTTCACGTACCACTCCACGAGCTCCTCGCCCGGCGATACGCCCTGCCGGCGGAGCTCCACGCGGTTGTTCGCGGCGCTCGGCGCCGCGCTCGCCACCTCGCGCAGATCGCCCGGGCACCCGTACCGGGTGGAGGCCATCGAGAAGCTCCACCGCCCCTCGCCGTCGTCCGGCGCGATCCGCACGCCCGACGCGCTGAAATCGGCCGTGAGCCGGTGCGCCGGGTTCGGCGCGCGCAGCCCGGGCTCCTTCCCGCCCGGAGACACCTCGCGGACCCGGTAGGTCTCGGGCGCGCTCGACTGCACGGCCGCGATGTACGCCGCTCGCAGGTGCGCGGGCGCCGCTGCGGCTTCCGGGGCCGCGGGCGCTGCCGCCGCGCCGTCGACGGCCGAGGAGGGGTCTCGCGACGCCTCCGTGGAGGCGCATCCCCCCACCATGGCGGCTGCCGCCATCACCTGTTCAATCCTCCCCATTCGATATCCCATGGCCTGGTTCTCCATCTGGCTGGCGCTCCCTCGCGCGCGCGCACCGGGCGCCGGAGCGTTTCGTGCGGAAGGGCAGCGAGCTCGCGGCGCGTGCTCGCAAGGACCGCGCCCCCGACCCTGGATGCGCAGCTCCGCCGGCGTCTCACGCGCCCGGCCGAGCCACGCCGACTCGATGACTCCTTCGCCGCTCGCTCCCGGCCGTTAGCCGGCCATGGGCCGGCCGCGCGACGGGCGGGGGCCGCGCGACGGGCGGGGCACGGACAGGGGCCGCGCGACGGGGCGGCGCGGACCTCTGGCGCCGGATCGCGGGCATCGCAGCGCTGCGACCGATTCCATGACACGCGCGGCGGAGTGACCGGAACAAACAACAGAGAGGGCAGGTGCCCTCGCTGGAGGCATATGGTCACGAAACACGTAGCGACGGAAATCCAGCTGAACCGCGGTCTCACGACGCGGGCCCTCGCGAAGAAAGGGCAGGCCGAGCATGTCGTCTGATCACGACGAGCGCGCCGAGCTGCTCGACGACCACCGTCCGGAGCTCGGGCGCTTGCTGCGGAGCCTGCCGCCGCGCGGCGGCGCCACCGCGTCGCTCTCCGGGTATCTCCTCTCTTTGCGCGAGCCGACAGGTTATCTCATCGCGATCGGCCTGCAGGAGCGCGACCCGGATCTCGAGCCCGAGCGCACGCTCCGCTCGGCCCTGGCCTCGGGCGTCCGCGCGCCGGTCCTGGCCGGCGTGATGGCGCGCTCGGCGCTGGCCGAGATCCTCGCCCCGCTGTCGCCCGTCACGCGGGCGGTCGCCGCGGAGCTGAAGAGAGCGGCCCCCTCCGGCACGCTGCGGGTCGTCGTCGCGGCGGCCGGCGGGGCGGAGCTCTTCACCGTGAAGGTCTCGGACTTGCCGGACGGCTGAGCCGCCCGCTGCGCCAGCGCGCCGGCGCTGGCTTCAGCGGTGGCCGGATTTGAACATGAAGGCGGGGAGGCGCGAAGAAAAGCTCCATGATCTTCCCGCCTTCATGTGAATCACGCCGGGGCAAACAGGGCCACCCCCTCGCTTCTTGCTCGCGCGGCGCTCACTCGTTCGCGTAGATGCGCCGCTCGCTCGAGTCGAGCCCCAGGTACACGGCCCGGCGGCTCAGGCTCGCGCCCCCGCGCTCGGCGCCCTCCGGCGCCGGCCGCCGGTCGGCGGCCTCGTCGCTCTGGCGCAGCGCTTCGTACTCGGCGACGGAGGCGTGGCGGCACCCGTCGAGCGGGGCGTCGATCGCGAGATCGGCCACGAGCGCCGCGGCTTCCGGCCGGACCCTGCCCGCGAAGAACTCGGCGCAGCAGCCCGACCCGTAGCTGAACAGCCCGATGCGCCGCCCCTCCAGGACGCGCGCCTCGGCGTTGAGCAGGGACGCGAGCGCGAGGTACAGCGAGCCCGTGTAGATGTTGCCGATGCGCGCCGGCAGGTCGAGCGAGGGCTCCACCTCGACGGCGAAGCTCTCGTCGGCGGCCTGCTCGGTCAGGCCGTCGATCGTCCGCCGGTGGCGGTGGGCCTTGCGGGCCATCTTGCCGTAGGGGACGTGGTAGCAGGTGCGCGCGAGCGGCTCGCCGTCGCCCGCCAGGCGGCGCCACTCGCCGTAGGCCCCGGCGAGGGCGTCGAGGTAGCACTGCACCGAGAAGTGGCCGTCGACGAGCGCCTCCTTGTGGTGGAGCGGCCGCCAGAAATCGTAGACGTCGCGCGCGTAGGTGCCGGTCTGGCCGACCTCGATCTCGAGCAGGCGCGGGCGCTCGCGCACGAGCAGCGCCACCGCGCCGGCGCCCTGGGTCGGCTCGCCCGCCGAGCCGAGCGCGTAGCGGGCCACGTCCGAGCAGACGACGAGGGCGGCGCGGCCGCGGGCCGAGCCGGACGCGATCCAGTCCACCGCGTTGAGCAGGCCGGCGGTGCCCCCGAAGCAGGCGTGCTTGGCCTCGAAGACCCGGCACGCGCTCGGCAGCCCGAGCAGGCCGTGGAGGAAGGAGGCCGCCGGCTTCGCGTGGTCCACGGCGGTCTCGGTGCCCACGACGCAGAGCCCGATGTCCGCCGGGCTCGCGCCCGAGCGCTGGAACAGGCGGCGGGCCGCGTTGGCCCCGAGGGTGATCGGATCCTCATCGGGCGCCGCGATCGCCATCCGGCGGGTGCCCAGGCCGGTCAGGTACTTGGACGGCGCGACGCCCCGGGCCTCGGCGAGCTCGCCGAGCTCGACGTAGCGGCGGGGGACGGCGAGGGCGATCGCATCGATGCCGATGGGAGGAAAGTCATGACGTAGGCTCATGCCTGCATCCTAGGGGAGCATTGTGCAGAGACCATCGAGCTCGCGCGGAAGCTCGGAGGAGCCGGGCGCGCCGCGGCGCCGCCCGGCGCCACCGCGCCGCCGAGAACCGCGCACAACGGCCCTCACTCGGCCGATGTCATGGGGAGCAGCCAGCGAGAAAAAATCGCGTTCGGGTCAAATTCATCACCACATCTCGTTGCAACTGTGCAATCTGGAATGGCGCGCTCCTGCGCCCTTGCGGTCGAGGTTCATGTGAAGGTCTCCCGGTCTATCATGTTGGCTCCGCTTCTTGGGTTGGGTGCTCTGATGATGACCGGCGCGGCGGGATGCTCCTGCAGCTCCGGAGCAGAAGGCGAGGCAAGCACGACGGCTGGAGGCGGAGGCGGCGGAGGCGGCGGAGCGGGGGGCGGCGGGGGCACCGGCGGCGAGGGCGGCGAGGGCGGCGAGGGCGGCGGGGACGTGGTCGGCCAGGGCACGGGGCAGAACACGGGAGGCGCCCCTCCGGTCAAGCCGGGCGAAGAGTGCGTCGCCACGGCCGCCCAGGCCACGCTCACGAAGCGGCCGGTCGACGTCGTGTTCGTCATCGACAACTCGCCCAGCATGGCGAACGAGATCATCAGCGTACAGGACAACATCAACGAGAGCTTCGCCGCGATCATCGGCGAGAGCGGCATCGACTACCGTGTCATCATGATCTCCGCGCATGGCACCGCGGGGGTCGACGACTCGATCTGCGTCGGCGCCCCGCTCAGCTCGGCGAGCTGCGCCCCGGTCCCCGAGGCGCCCGGGAACAACCCGCCCATCTTCTACCATTACAGCCACGAGATCAGGAGCAACGACGCGCTCTGCGTCCTCCTCGGCAGCTACAACGGTGTCATGCCCGACCAGCACGGCGTCGCGCCGTCCGGGTGGTCCGAGTGGGTGCGCGAGGACTCGCTCAAGGTGATCACGGTGATCACCGACGATCACGTGGGCTGCCAGTCGACGCACCTCCCGCGCAACATCTATATCGATGATACGAGGCAGCCCCTCGACGAGGTCGCCGCGGACTTTGAAGAGCTGCTGTTCGGCCTGGATCCGGCGGTCTTCGGCGATGTCACGGCGCCCAATTACGTCTTCCATAGCATCGTCGGGCTCCTCGAGAACACGCCCGCCACCGACGCATACGGGCCCGACAGCGACCTGGTCGAGGAGACGTGCGGCACCGCCGTCGCGCCCGGCACGGGCTACCAGACGCTCAGCAGGAGGACCGGCGGCCTCAGGTTCCCGCTCTGCCAGACGAGCTCCTACGACGTGGTGTTCCGGGCGATCGCGGAGAGCGTCATCACCGGCGCGGTGGTCGAGTGCGACTTCGCTGTGCCGGACTCGCCGCCGGGGGAGGTCATCAACCTCTCGACCGTGGTCGTCCAGTACACGCCCGGCGACGGGGGCGAGCCGCGCTCGTTCGCTCAGGTGCCGAGCGCAGAGGCGTGCGCGGCGGGCTCCTTCTTCATCGAGAACGACATGATCAGGCTCTGCCCCGACGCGTGCCAGGCGGTCCAGGCCGACGCCGGGGCGGAGATCGACGTCCTCTACGGCTGCGATCCCGAGCCGGCGGATTGAGCTCCGCGGCCGGGCGGCGGCGCCGGCGAGCGCCGCCGCTCTCGCCTCGACCTGGGCACTTTTGTCGCGGAGATCGCCGACATCCATGCCTCGACGAGGGCCGGCCTGCGGTGGTCCGCGATCGTGCGGTCCCGCCGATGAGAGTTGACACCGCAAAATGTGATCGTTCACAATCCATCCCGATGGTATCCTCGTTCTTCCCCTGCGACGGGCTCTGCAGCGCCCTTCCCGGGGCGAAGCCGGGCCGCTTTGCACGAGCTCCCGCAGGCTGTAACGTGATGGCGGCGTCCTTCGATGCATGGGTCAAGTCATTGATATAGCGTCGCTTTCTTCATGGGTGTGTGCCAGATCGCAGCGACGAATGCGCTGCCGACCGGGGCGAGGTCCCGCAGTTGGGGCTTGACGTTTCCGAAGGCTTTGGATTTCCTTCTAGCTGCGTTGGGTCGTCGAGCTCTCGTCGTCAGGTCAGAGCGCGCCGCCGACCCTTCTCCCTCGGGAGGCGCCAGGGGGAGAGCGGGAGGCGACGGGGGCGCAGCGGGTGAGCGGCTCCCGGCAGGGGGGGCGCGAAGCGCTGTGTATCCTTCAGCCATCAGGGGGAGCGCCGTCCTCGAGCACACGGCAGAACCAGCGTCGGCCGACGAGAGCGATGGGGGCGAAAATCAATGAACCGAAACAGTCAAGCGCACCTCGGTGAGGGCGCTTATCAGATCACGGAGACCGTGGCCGTATTGCCGCGCAGCGTCTGGCGGCGCGCGCGCCGCGCGACGTCGGGCGCGAGCGTGCTGCTGCACTCGCTCCGGAGCGGAGCCGCGCAGCCGCGCCGGGTCTTGGAGCTCGAGCTGCAGATTTGGCGTCGAATCGGCACGCTCGAGATCGACAGCGACGTGTGCGAGGTAGACGGCGAGCTTTCGCTCATCATGGAGGACTTCGGGGGCGCACCGCTCGAGATCCCCGCGAAGGGTCTGGAGGTCGGGACGTGCCTGGAGCTCGCGCTCGGCATGTCTCGCTTGCTGCATCGCTTGCACGAGCAGGGGCTGCTTCACGAGGACGTGAGCCATGGCAGCTTTCTGGTCAACCTCGAGACTCGACGTGTCGAGTTCGCTGATCTCCTGGCGGTCTCCGGGGACGCGGCAGGCGGCGCCGCTTGCGGATCCGCGCCCTCGCTCGCCCACGTCGCGCCGGAGCGGACGGGCCGCCTCAACCGTCGCCCCGATCACCGAGCAGACTACTATTCTCTGGGCGTCACGCTCTTCCAGATGCTGACGGGCCAGCTGCCGTTTGCGGCGAGCGATGCCATCGGCTGGGCTCACGCGCACGTGTCCAAGCGCGCTCCGCTCGTCACGGAGCTGTCGCCCGACGTGCCGCCGCTCCTCGCGCAGCTCGTGTCCAAGCTGCTCGCGAAGAATCCTGACGAGCGCTACCAGAGTGATCACGGGCTGCTGAGCGACCTGACCACGCTCTGTGAGAGCTTCCGGCGAACGCAGGCCCTCCCTGCCGTGGTCCTGGGGGCGAATGACGTCTTCAGTCAATTCATCGTCAGTCGAGACGTCCAAGGACGCGACGCCGAGCTGTCGGCGCTGGGAGGCGCCCTCCACGACGTGTGCTCCGGCAAGAGGCTGCTCGTGCTCATGCCAGGAGCCGCGGGCGCCGGGAAGTCCGCCGTACTCGCGGAGCTCCTGCGACAGCACGGCCGAGCGCCGGCGCGCCTTTTGTCGACGGCGTTCGAAGAGCGAGCTCAGGCAGTCCCGCTGTCTGGTTTGGCGCAGGTGCTACGACGCCTGGCAGGGGACCTGCTGTCGCTCTCCGAAGCCGAGCTGACGGAGCTGCGCCAGCGCGTGACCGCAGCGCTGGGGCACAACGCGGGCATCTTGACCGAGCTGATGCCGGCGCTCTCCTGCGTCACCGGTCCCTCCACGTCCATCGTCGCGTTGAATCCCATCGAGGCGCAGCGCCGTCTGCAGCATGTCTTCCTCTCGTTCATCCGTATCTTCGCCACGCCGGAGCGCCCCCTCGCCTTCGTGCTCGACGATTCTCAGTGGCTCGACGCCGCCTCTGCCGAGGTGCTGTCTGCCATCCTGACGAACCCCGACTCGAGTCACGTGATGGTGCTGGCCGCGTTCCGCGGCGGCGATGTCGGTGACGTACCGACGCTCCTGAACCTGCAGAGAGCGTTGCACCGGGCGGAGGAGAGCGTGCTGACATTGCCGCTCGGGCCGCTGTCCTCCGACGCGGTCGCGGAGATCGTGGCTCGCTCGCTGCGCGCGCCCGTCGCCGAGGCCCGTGGGCTCGCGGAGGTCGTGAGGCGCAAGACCGACGGTAATCCGTTCTTCATCGGTCAGCTGCTCGTCTCCTTGCATCGACAGGGCATTCTGCGCCTGGACGTCGAGCGCGGCCGATGGTCCGCCGACTTGCAGCGCGCGGAGGCGCACCCCGCTTGCGACAATGTCGGCGCGTTGATGGCGGAGCACCTCGAGAAACTCTGTCCCGAGGCGGCGAGGCTGCTGTCTGCCGCTGCGTGCTTCGGCATGCGCTTCGATCTGCAGACCTTGTCGGAGGCCGTGGACAGACCGCTCGCGGCCTGTCTCGAGCTCGTTCGGGAGGGGCTCGCCCATCGTCTCCTGTCCGAGGTCTCCGTCGAGCCTCGAGCGGAGCCGTCAGCGCCTGGCCGGAGCCACGAGTCTGCATCGTACGCCTTCGAACACCAGCGCGTGCAGCAGGCGGCGCTCTCGCGCGCCAGCGACGCGGAGCGTGTGGCAGCTCATGGTTGCATCGGACGGATCCTGCGCGAGCGCCTGGGGGGTGATCGCGCGCCGAGTCGAATCTTCGAGGTGCTTCATCATTTGAACGCCGCTCGCGGCGCGATCCATGACCGAGAAGAGCGCCGCGATCTCGTGGAGCTCAACCTGACCGCGAGTCACCAGGCGCTCCAGAGCGGCGCGTGGACCATCGCGGGGACCCACGCCGAGACCGCCGTCGAGCTGCTGGCCAGCTGCGAGGGCGAATGTTCGCCGGCGCTGGCCTTTCGAGCGATCTTCGCGCGCGCCGAGACGGCGTTCGTGCTGGCTGATCCGCATGTCGAGGCGTTCTGCGAGGAGGCGTTCAGGCTCGCCCCCGACCGCCTGGCGCGCGGCCGAGTTCATGTCTTGAAGACCCGGATCCTCGAGCACGGCGGGCGAATGCTGGACGCCGTGGCCCAGGTGCGCGCAGCGCTGGCCGAGTTCGGCGTGCGCTTGCCGGAGGCGCCCGACGAGATCAACCAGGGCATCGGTGAGGGGATCGGCAAGCTGCAAGCGCACCTGGCGCGCGTGACGATCGAGGGCCTGCCGGCGCTTCCGATGGCAGAGGACGCAGGGTCGCGCTTGGTCCTCGAATTGCTGGCGCAGGTGATTCCTCCGGCGTTTCAAACCTGTCCGCCCTTGTTCTTCCTGGCGGAGCTCATCATGTTCGACCTGGCGCTATGCCACGGCGTCGACGCGGTCTCGTGCAAGAACTTCGCCGACTGCGGCATCCTCCTCCTCGCGATGCTGGGCGACTACGATGCCGCCTATCGCCTCGGCCTGGCTGCCTTCGAGCTCTTGAAGCGCTTCTCGCCGACTCCAGTCGAATCGGGCGTGTGCTTCGTGTTCGCGGGCTTTCTTGCGCACTGGAAGGCGACTTACCGAGACCTGTTCGCGGTCTACGACCGAGGGGAGAAGAGCGGGCTCATGCTCGGCGACCTGCAGCACGTCGCCTACGCCAAGAGCGATCGCGCCCAGCGCTCGTTCTTGGTCGGTGCGCGGCTGCGGGCCTGCCGCGAGCAGGCAGCGGAGCTGCGGCGGTACTTGACGCACATTTCGGCGGCAGGTCAGCTGGTCAATGCGCTGGTCGTCGAGCGAGCCGTCGCTCGATTGACGGCACGCGGAGCGGAGAAGCAGGCCGTCGCCGCGGCCGACCGCGAGGCGACCGCCGTGGTGGTCGCCGAGAAGAGCACCCAGTACGGCTACGCCTACGGGCAAGCCCAGATGATGACGAGCTTCATCCTGGGCGACTTCGCTTCGGCGCGTCAGTGGATGGAGTTCACCCGGGAATTCTTGATCATCGCGGCGGGGCAGTTCTCGCTTCCCGATTACAAGCTCTTCGAAGGGCTGCTGGCGGCGAGGGCGTGCCGCGAAGGCGGCCCGGAGGCGCGGGAGGCCCTGCTCGCCGTCATCGAGGAGAACCTGAAGCAGCTCGAGGCTTGGTCCCGTCTGTGCTCGGAGAACTTCGCTCACAAGGCTCACTTCCTGGCCGCCGAGCACGCGCGCCTGACGGGGCAGCCGCTGCAAGTCGTGCTCGCCCGCTACCGCGACGCGATCAGAACGGCCGGAGACGGTTTCATCCACTTGCGGGCGCTCGTCCACGAGCATCAGGCCCAGATGTGGCTATCGCTGGACGAGCCCCTTCACGCCAGGACATGCCTGGAGACGGCTTACCGGCTCCACGCTGACTGGGGCGCCACGGCGAAGCTCGAATTGCTCGCGCGTGAGCACCCCGCTCTGCTCGCGGATACCGTCAGAGGAGACATCGCGACGCCACGCGACGCGATGGCGGCCGGCCAGGCTTTCGACAGCGTGTCGCTGCTCAAGGCAACGCAGAGCATCTTCGTCGAGGTCGAGACCGAGGGGCTGTTCGCCGCGCTGATGGCCACGTTGATCGAGAACGCCGGGGCAGAGCACGGCTGCCTCGTCTTGCGAGACGACACCGATCGCACGTACTACGTGGAGGCGCGCGCGCACGTGGAGCGCCCGATCACGAGCCTTTCGCAGCGCGTGGAGTACTCGGAAGCCGAGTTTCTGTGCCCCACCGTCGTCAGCTACGTGCTGCGCACGGGAGAGGCCGTCACGCTGGACGACGCATCGAAGGCAGGCGCCTTCCAGGCGGACCCGCAAATTCGAACGCGGGGCGTACGTTCGGTGTTGTGCGCTCCCATCATGCGCAAGGGCGACGTCCTGGGCGCGCTGTACGTGGAGAACAACGTCAGCGCGTATGCTTTCACGCTCGACCGATTGGCTGCGTTGCGGGTGATCGCCAGCCAGGCGGCGATCTCGATCTACAACGCACAACTCTACGAGAGCCTGGAGCGACGCGTGGCCCAGCGCACCGAGGAGCTGGCGCTCAAGAACAGTCAAATCGCTTCGATGCTCGACAATCTGGACGAGGGCGTCTTCACCATCGACCGGAGCCGGCGCGTCGAACCGGGATACTCTCGACGATTGGCGGAGATCCTCGGCAATGCCGAGCTGGTCGGTCAAGACTGCCTCGCGCTGCTGTTCGATGGCTCCAACGTGCGACCGGACGCGTGGAGCGCGGCGGCGGCAGCGCTCAGCTGCGCCTTCGATCAAGAGCAGTGGCTGGCGGCGCTGAACGCGCACCACCTGATCCGTGAAGTGGAGCGCACGGGTCCCGGCGGCAACCCCCAGTTCCTGGAGCTCTCTTGGAACTTCATCGAGTCGGAAGCAGGCCAGGTGGAGCGCATGCTGGTCACGGTTCGCGACGTGACCTTGCTGCGTTGCTTGAGGCAAGCGGCGCGCAACAAGGAGCGCGAGGTCGACATCATCGTGCAGGCGCTCGATTGCGGCGTCGAGGCCACGCGAGCGTTCTGCGCCGACTGTCGCGAGCTGCTAGCCGCAAATCGCGCGGCGCTCGGGCCGCGCGTCGAGAGCTCCGAGCAGCTCTGTGATGCCGCCTTGCGCAACCTGCACACCCTGAAAGGCAACGCTCGCCTGCACGGCTTCACGCACCTGGTCGACTGCCTGCACGCTGCGGAGGGCGCCTGCCAGGCGTTGCGCCGGGGGTCAGAGCAGCCGATCGGCGGGCACGAGCTGCTGGAGCAATTGGATGCCGTCGAGCGGACGGTCGCGGAATACGAGTCGGTTTGCCAGCAAAGGCTGACGGCCGTGATCAAGAGGCTGGATGAACGGAGCGAGGGTGTCCTTCACGACATCCGGGGCCTGGTCGCGACGGCCGCTTCCACCGGCGCGGCCCAGGAGCTGGTGCGCGCGCTGCGTGGAGTCCTCGCGCGCCTCGACCCTAGCTCGGTGGCGCGCGTGGTCGACGAGACGCGCGAGATGTTGCCGAGCTTGGCCGCCGAGCTCGGGAAGCCCGCGCCGGCGGTGCTCACGGAGCAGGCCGAGGCGCAGCTGGCCGGCGACTGGACGGGGCTCGTGAAAGACATCCTGGTTCAGTGCTTTCGCAACTCCCTCTATCACGGCATCGAGAGGCCCGACGTGCGAGAGCTCGCCGGCAAGCCGGCGCAGGGCCGCATCCATGTTCGCGTGCGGAGCGGACCGAGCGCGCTCGAGCTGCAGATCTTCGACGATGGCAGCGGACTTTCACTCGAGAAGCTGCGTCGGCGGGAGGGCGTTCATGCGCTGCCCGATGAAGCCCTGGCCGACCAGATCTTCCTGTCCGGCGTCTCGACCGCAGAGACGATCGGTCAAGTAGCCGGTCGAGGTGTCGGGCTCGACATCGTGCGCGCGAGCCTCCGGGCTCGCGGCGGCGACGCGCTGGTGCGCTTCACCGGGGAGGAGCGCGATGGCCACCGGCCGTTCATCCTGGTCCTCCTCATGCCGGAGAGCGCGCTCGCCTCCCGCTCCTGCGAGCCCTCGGTCGTTCCGCCCGCTTCCTCGCAGACTTGCGTGAACGGCGGCTAGCGTGAACGACCCCGACGCCCTCGCGACCCAGGCCGTGGGCTCGTTGGGCCAACTGGGGGTTATCGGGTTATCGTCGCCGTGAATGCAGGCGTGCGCCGCGCGCCTCCGGCCCGCCGCTCGCGTGGACTCGCTGCCGGAGCGTTGCCGCTCGCCAGCGCCCGCGGCTTCTGTTGAGATCACCCGCGCGCAGCGGTTGCAGGCCGAAGCGCCCCGGAGGCGTCGAGCTCCTGCAATGCCAGATCGAGCCCGCGCAGCGCCGGGCGCGGGCGGGCGAGCAGGCGCTCGCCGGCTTCCGTGGTCGGGACGCTGCGCGTCGTCCGGTGCAGCAGGCGCACGCCCATCCGCTGCTCCAGGCCTCGCATCATGTGGCTGAGGACCGAGGGCGGCATGCCGAGGGTCAGTGGATCTGGGGATCGTACTTTGAGCGTCATGACAGCCGCCGATCGCTGCGGAAAGCCCTCGGCAAACGCAAGGCATGAAGGGGGCCGCGGTCAAGGCGCGCCGCCGGCAGCGCTCGATCGACGAGGGGCTCGGCTCGATTCGACCCAGAGGCTAGAAAGACAGAAGTTTCCTGACTCCACAAAAGCGCTTGGACTTCCTGCCCGCCCAGATTGTGCCGTGGCACACGCCATCGAGCGCCTTCCGTTCCCGCGGGTGGAGCCCCATGACAGGCGAGTAGCCGCGATGCGCCCGCGTCGCCGGCGAACACGAGCATGCGCGCGATGGAGGCAGCATGAAAACGAACCGGATTCGTCTGGGGATCTCTGCGCTCTTTGCCATGGCCTCATTCGGGCTCGCGATCGCGGGCTTCACCGACACGATGGAACGCACGGAGGACGAGGGAGAGGTGGACTGGAAGGCCTGTCAGCAGCGGCATGCCCACGCCACCAGCCAGGTGGAGCGTGTCCGGGCGGCTTACCGGGCATGCGCTACCGACAACGATTGCTTCATGGTCGATACGAGCACCGACTGCGGCGGCACCTGTGGTGAGGTGGTCAACCGGGCGGGCGTCCAGCAGATGAGGCGTGTCATCTCCCACCTCAACGCGACCGTATGTCGCGAGCATCGGAGGATGGGCTGCCCCTCCGGCGCGCCTGCGTGCCTCGCGTCCAGGCCCGTCTGCGCCGGCGGTGCGTGCACGTTCGCCCCTCTGTAGGCGACGTCGCGCGACCCGGCGTCACCGCGCCGACGAGCACCGGCTCGACGGCATCCCGATCCTGGAGACCGCGATCGCGCCGATTTACATCGGCCCGACCGTTCCGGCCGGCGCTCACTCCATGGAGCTCACCGACGCCCAGCAGGAGATATCGGCTCCTTCTCCGATGCGCGCCCCTCAGACGATCTTCGACACAAGCGCTGACCTGCGGCCTCGAAAGATTTGGCCCCGATCGGACCCGGGCGACTCTACCCGGGTCCGATCACCGACGCCGTCGGCGACATCATCAGGTTTTGTGGAGGCGCCGGGAGTCGAGCCTGCCCGATGTCGAGCAGACTCGTGCAGAACCGCACCAGCGACAGGTTCGCCTTGAAGAACTGCGGCAGGTAGAACGAACGGCGCAAGTGATACGACGGCTGGGCGAAGTCCATCGCCGGGATCCGCACCTGCCGGCTCTCGAAGGCGGGCGCCAACTTGGCAAACGATGCCGGCCGTTCGCAGCGATCAGTCACCGGATCGCGAGCGCCTACCGGCGCCGACGCCGAAGAACGAGCCCGGAAGCGACAAGCGAGAGCGCGGCGGCGAGTCCGCCGTTCCCAGTGCTCGCGCCCGTCCGGCAAGCGCACGAACCGTCCGGGTCGGCGCCGGCCGCGCCGTTCCCACCCGAGCCACCGGCAGCTTGCGAGCTGTCCCCGCGACCACCAGCGCCGGCGTTGTCACCGCCACCTGCCCCACCGGAGGGAGCGGCGCCGCCGCCGCTGCCCGAGCCAGCGGTGCCGGTCGTTCCGCCGGTGCCTCCGGTGGCCGAGCCGCCGCTGCCCGAGGCCGCGCCCCCGGCGCCGTCGCTGCCGCCGGCACCGCCTCCGCCGTCTCCGCCATCCGGCATGGTGGGTCCGGTAAACCGCCACCAGTTGAACTTGAAGAGGTCGCCGTTGCCACCGACGAACTTCAGGAACAAGTCGTGTTTCCCGCTGCCCCCGCTGACCGCACAGGTCTTGGTGGTCCAGGACGACGCGCCCGAGACGTCACACGTCCCGAGCAGCGTGCCGGTCTGACTGTCGAGGCGAAGCTCGATCTTCGCGTTGCTGGCTGCGGACGATACCCGAGCCTCGAAGGAGGTCACGCCGTCCAGGAAATCGACGTCCTTCACCTTGATGTAGTCGCCATTGCTGATGGCGGTGACGTTCATGCCGGCGCCGGTGTCGGTGCATACCTCGGTCTTGAGCCCGGACGAGAAGGCGATGGTCTCGGCCTCGACTTGACTGAACGGATTCAGCGTGTCGACGGCGGACGGTCCGTTCGTGGACATCGAGATTTTCGGGATGCTGCCGTCGGCGCCGTACGTGAACTCCTCCACGCAGACCGAGCGCTTGAAGTCACCGCCGCCCGGCAATGCGCCGTTATGATAGAAAAAATACGAGCGCCCCTTGTAGTCGACGATGCCGGCGTGATTTGTGTAGGTCCGGCCAGCGTCCATGACGTCGCCGCGGACGGTCCAGGGCCCGGTCGGACTGTTGCTGGTCGCGTAGCTGATCTTCTCGGTCCCGGCGATGGCGGCGTAGACCATGTAGTACAGCGACCCTCGCTTGTGGAGCCATGGCCCCTCGGTGAAGCCACTCAACGACACGTTGGTGATGCTTCCCGAGGTGCTGATCATGTCCGGGTTCAGCTTCACGTGCCGGAGGGTGCCATTCCCCCAGTACATGTGGGCCTGTCCATCGTCGTCGACGAACACCGTCGGGTCGATGTTGCCGGATCCGGTCGCGGCCAGCTCCTTTCCCAGCGGGTCCATGAACGGGCCTGCCACATTGTCCGATACGCCCACGCCGATCCTTGCGCCGGTGGCGTTGTTCAGCGGCACGTATAGGTAGTACTTGCCGTTCCTGGCGACACCCTGCGGCGCCCACGCATCGCCGGTTCCCCAGCGGAAGGTCTTGTAGCTCGCGGGCGAGCCGTGGTCCGTCCAGTTGACCATGTCCGTGGTGGAGTACAACCTCCAGTCGTTCATGGTGTAGAAGTTGTTCACCGACACGTCCTCGTCGTGTGACGTGTAGAGGTACAACCTGCCTTCGTGCACCATGGGCGCGGGGTCGGCCGTGTAGAAGGTCTGCACGATCGGGTTGTCCGCGAGAGCGGGGGAGGGGATCGCGGCGACGATGGCCAGCGCCATCGCCGACAGGGTCATTCTTCTTGCTCGGTACCACGTTGTGTTCAGGCGCACGTTGAATCCTCTCGCGAGCGGAATTGCTGGCGCCCCGCACCCCTGGTGCTGACTCGACGGAGGCGCATCAGATGAGAGGATAGCCCGCGCAAAGGCACGCAGGACGACCCACCCAGGGCAAAGCACAGGTATACCCCTTTCGAAATGTGAACGATCACATTTCTAGTGTCAAACCCAATCGACGGGCCCGAGCCGGATCCTCGATCCCGAAGGGAGGACAGCGCTGGCGGGCTCCTCCGGAGCGCCGCGTCACGGGGGGGGCGGGCGTAGGACCGCGGCGATCGCCGGCCCGATGCGCTCGATGCCGACCTGCGCACGGACGGTTGGCGCTCGATGACGCAGGCGGCCGGCGCCCTGGGTATCGCCTCTCGTGCGCGGCGACTCGAGCGCGCGCTCCGGCCAAGAGCTCGCCGCATCATCAGCCGATTTGGATTGACGCCGCCGATGTGAACGGTCACATTTCGATCTGCGATGGGGGGGTTGAGCTTGCCCTTCACCGGAACAGGAGACGCCGGATGTCGATGAGCATGAAGCTGATGGGGGCCATGATCATGAGCGTCAGCATGGGTTTTGCGGGCGCAGCATGGGCCGTGGGCGAGGCGGCGGGCGTCCCCGCATCGGTCGCCGAGGGGAAGGATTTCGGCTGCGGCGCGAAAGGACAGAAGGCCTGTCCGATGCAGGGCTGGATGAAGACGGTGATGCAGTCGGCGACCACGAGCGGCGACGGCGCGAAGATCGCGTCGGCGCTGGACTATGTGGCGTCGAAGCCGCCGCCCGGGATGCCGAAGTGGGTCGCGATCTCGAAGGACGGCGCGGAGAAGGCCAAGAAGGGCGATATCGACGGCGCCAAGGCGAGCTGCAAGGCCTGCCATGACCTGTACAAGGCGGAGTACAAGGCGAAGCTCCGCGACGCCGCCTTCTGAGGCGCCGCGCCCTGCTCTCGCCCTCTCCGCTCCTCGCGCAAGGCGCGCGCCCTCCTTCCAGTCACTGGCCCTACCCCTCGGGTCGATTCACGTCGACCGTTTAGAGGATAGCCCGCGCAAAGCCATTCCGACCCGTCAAGAGTTTCCCGGCAACCAATAGGCGTTTGCGGGACTGCACCTGAGCAGCAGCGGCGGCGAGGTCCCGGCGCAGTCCCGCGAACGTCGGGTTGGACCGGGCCGGTTCGCGGCCGGGCGGGGCGGTCGCGAGGCCTATGGAGATCCTGCCCGAGAAGGCCGCAGAGGGCGGGCTCGGCGGGGCTCGCATGCGTGGTGCATCCCGCCGCCACGACGTTGGGCGCAGACGTGCCGAGACAGAGCGCGGCGCCGACGGAGGCCCAGGAGCAGGCACGCCGCCGACGTGGACGGCCCGGCGCGCTGCCCTGTGTGCCGTCACGCGCGAACGATCAGAGACAGCAGCGGAAGCCGATGTCCCGATTGGTGTCGTCGCGCCGGGGAGCGGACAGGCGCGCATCGCACCTGGCCGCCTTGAGCGACCCGTTCTCGATATCCTCGGCATCCGGCACGGAGGCCCGCGAGCCGCCGCGGACAAGGCAGTTGCCCTCCGTGTCGCAGGCGTTCTCCCACTCGGCCGCGTTGCCGCTCATGTGATAGAGGCCCGTGGCGCCTCCCTCGCACCTCGAGATCGGCGGGATCGGAGTGGGAGCCACGGACTTCCTGGCGAACTCGCCGGTCGGATCGTCGACCTTGCACCTCGGCTCATACCCGTGGCCGTAGGGATATTCGTTCACTCCCTGGCCGGAGCACGCGTTGTACCACTCGTTCTGCGTGGCGCTCGCGAGCTCGGCGGGCGAGCTCTCTCCACCGCCGATCCTGCCGCAGAGGTGTTTGCCCATATACGTGCAGTACGCGTACGCGTCGCACCAGTCGACGTAGTTGACGGGCGCTCTCCCCTCGTCGTAGGGCCACTCGTTCGAGGGCCGGTAAATGTTCCCGGCACACTCGGGCGGCAGGCCGGCGAGCACCGGGTTCGCCTGCATGAAGAGGTCGTACTCTTGCTTCGTCACCTCGTACTGATCGATGCAGTAGCTCCCTCCGCCTGCCACGGGCGCGATCACCATCGACGCGGGGCAGGCGCAGACACGGGCCGTGCCGTTGCAGATCGACGTCGCGCAGTCGGTGCTGAGGGCGCACCGCTGCCCCGCAGGGCACCGGGCGCTGCACTCCCCCCCGCCGCAGTCGATGTCGGTCTCCTTGCCGTTCTTCACCCCGTCGCTGCAGCTCGGCGCCTGGCAGATCTGTTCGACGCAGACGAGCTCGCTGCAGTCGGTCGACCTTTCGCACGTGTCGCCGGGCTTGCAGTCGCCGCAGAGGGCGCCGCAATCGACGTCGGTCTCGTCGCCGTTCTTCACCCCGTCGCTGCAGCTCTCCGTCAGGCAGCTGCCGGACACGCAGCTCAGCGACTCGCAATCCGAGCCCACCACGCAGTGCTGGAGGTCCGCGCACGGCGGGCACGCCGGGTTGCCGTCGCGCGGCGCGGCGCCGCGGCCGCAGTCGGTGTCTGTCTCGTCGCCGTCTTTCACGCCGTTATCGCACTGCGCCGCCGCGCACGTGGTCCCGGCGCTGCCGCCGCCGGCGTCCTCCTCGCAGCGCCGTGAGACGCAGTCCGTGGGCGCAGCGCACGCCTGGCCGTCGAGGCAGGGAGGGCAGGCGCCGCCGCAATCGAGGTCGGACTCGTCGCCGTCCTTCACGCCGTTGGTACAGCTCGCCGAGGGCTCACCACCGCCCCCGCCGGTGCCGCCGCCCTGCCCGCCGCCGGTGCCGCCGCCCTGCCCGCCGCCGGCGCCGCCGCCCTGCCCGCCGGCGCCGCCGTCCTGCCCGCCGGTGCCGCCGCCCTGCCCGCCGGTGCCGCCGCCCTGCCCGCCGGTGCCGCCGGCGGGGCCCGTGGTGCTGCCCGTCGTGGGCCGGTTCGACGCCGTCGGAGGGCGGCGCCCCTCCTCGCTGCTGCACGAGATGGCCGCGGCGAGGGCTACGAGGGGAATCAAAACGACAGTCGACCGGATCATGGAGCTGCCTCCCTGTGTTCAACACGAGGTCAGAGGAAGGCTTACAGTCTACTTGCGATGTCGGCTGTGCAGTGCGACAAAAGAACTTCACCCGCCGACGCGCGCCAGCCACCGCCAGATACGTGCTCTCCTGTGCGCCGCGCCGATCTCTTTGCGCAGGCCGCAGGCGCTGCGCAGGCCGCGGGCGCTGCGCAGGCCGCAGGCGGTTCAGCGGGCCGCCTCGTCGAGCCACTCGTGCGCGAGCGCGAGGAGCCGCGCGTTGTCGGGGACATCGCTCAGGAAGCGCTCGCGCCAGACGGGGTCGCTGATCCTCCCGGCCCGCACGAGCAGCCCATTGCGGGCCAGGGCGATGGCGCCTCTGGCCTCGGCCCTCTGGCCCGCCGCCGCCAGCGCCTCGGCGTGGACCAGGCGCACCAGAAAGCCCTCCTCGTCGCCGCGGTCGGGCTCGAGCAGCGACAGCGCCTCCGTCGTGGCCGCGAGCGCCTCGCCGGCGCGCCCGAGCTCGAGCAGCGCGCGTGCGCGGGCCGCGATGGCCGCGGGGAGCCGCTCCGGCACCGCCCGCGCGAGCGCCTCGGCCGCCTGCGACTCCACCTCGGCGAGCGCGGGCTCGCCCGCGAGCAGCAGGACGCGCGCGAGCTGGAGCCGGCTCTCGCACTCCCGGCGCCGGTCGCCGCGGCGCTCCAGCGCCTCGATCGAGCTCCGCAGCGCCGCCTTGGCGGCGTCGACCTCGCCGGCGTGGGCGAGCGCGAGGCCGAGGTTCTGCAGCGCGTTCGGCACCCGGTCGTCGAGCGCCATCCGCTCCGCCTCCTCGAGCCCGGCGCGGAGCACCTCCGCCGCCGCCTCGAAGTACCCGAACTGCACGTAGCAGAGCCCCATGTTGAGCCGCGCCCGGCACGCCTCGCGGCGATCGCCGATGTCCTCGAACGCCGCGAGCGCCGCGCTCATGCTCGCGATGCAGGCGCTCGGATCGCCGTTGTGCTGCCGGAGCAGCCCGTGCAGGTAGAGGAGCTTCGCCTCGATCATGAGATCGGCGGCCGACGCGTCCTCCGTGGCCTGCTCGACCGCGTCGATCAGCGCGTCGACGCACGCGTAGCGGCCGCCGAGCAGGAGCACGATCGCCCCCTCGAGCAGGCAGGCGTTCCTCGCGATGAGCGCGCCCGCGAGCGGCGCGGTGCCGAGGACGACCATCATCCAGCGCTCGACGCGCTCGTAGTGGCCCTGCTTGTGCCCCGCCCCGGCGAGCTGCGTGAACGCCGAGAACCAGGCCACGGAGCCGGGCGCGAGGTGCCGCGTCGCCTCGAGCCCGCGCTGCTCGGCGAGGGCGGCCTCCCCGCGCCAGAGCAGCGCCTCGGCCTCGACGAGGCGGAGCGCGCCCACCGCGGCCGCGCCGGGCCCGCAGGCGATGCCGCGCTCGGCGCACGCGATCGCCGCGGCGAGGTCGTTGCCGCGCAGCGCCTTGTCCGCCGCGCGCAGGTACCACTCGGCGGCCTTCTCGGGCTCCTCGCCGCGCTCGAAATGCTCGGCGAGGACCCGCGGGTCGCCCTCGCCGGCCGCCTCGAGGAAGCTGCCCGCGAGCGCGTGGCCGATGCGCAGGTCGCGCGCGGTCAGCATGCCGTAGGCGGCGTCGCGCACGAGCGCGTGGCGGAAGCAGTACTCCGCGCCGTCCCGCTGCCGCCCCTCGCCCCGCCGCACGATCACCTCGCGCCGGAGCAGCTCCGAGAGGAGCGGCGCGATGTCGATGCTCCCGAGGAGCGCCGCGACGGCGCTCGACCGGAACGTCTCGCCGAAGATGCTCGCCGCCCTGAGGAGCCGCCGCGCCTCGGCGTCGAGCGTCTCCAGCCGCGCCTGCACCATGGCCACCACCGTCTCGGGCTGGCCCTCGCTCTTGCCCTCCGCGGCGGCGCGGATCTGCTCCTCGAGGAAGAACGCGTTGCCGTCCGCGCGCTCGACGAGCCTCGCCACGAGGTCGTGCCGCGCGTGCGCGCCGAGCGCCTCGCGCACGAGCCGCTCGCTCGCCCGGCGCGGGAGCGGCGTCAGGTGGAGCTCGTGCGCGAGCCGGCCCTCCCAGAGCCTCGGGAACAGCCGGCGCACGTCGGGCCGCCCCAGCGCCAGCACGAGCAGCGGCATGTCCTTGAGCTGGCGCAGCGCCCCCTCCACCATCGTGACGGTGGGGAGATCGCCCCACTGCAGATCCTCGAGCACGAGGAGCACGGGCCCTGCGCGGCACGCCGCCCCGAGGAAGGCCTCCCAGGCGAGGCGGAGCTGGTCGCCCATCAGCACGGCGTCGCGCCGCGCGAGCCGGAGCTGCACGTCGTTCTCGTCGGGGAACGGCGCGCCGGCGAGCTCGCCGAGGAAGGGCGCGACGCGGGCGGCGTCGAGCTCCGCGTGCTGCGCCGCGCGGCCCCGGATCTTGCTCTGCCGCGCCGCGAGCGGCTCGCCGTCGGTGAGGCCGAGGGCGTGACGGAGCGCGCTCGCGAGCAGGCCGAAGGCCGAGCCCGCGCCCATGGGGTCGCCCTGGCCGATCCAGACCTCGATCCGGTCGCCCCGCTCGCGGAGCTTGCGGATGAGCTCCTGGCGCAGGCGCGACTTGCCCATGCCTGCCTCGGCGGTCACGAGCACCGCGCCGGCGGCGCCCTCGTCGATGCAGCGGTCGACCTCCGCCACGAGCATCGCGAGCTCGCGCTCGCGGCCGACGTACGTGGTCGGCCGTCCGAGCAGCTGCGCGGTCCGCTCGTCGCGCGCCCCGTGGAGGACGCGGCCGGCGGCGTCCTCGGTGACGTCGAACCGGGCGCCGATGAGGGCCGCGGTCACCTCGTCGATGCGGACGCCCGCGAGGGGGAAGCGGTCGTCGTCGGCGGCGAGCATCAGGAAGGCGCGGTCGATGAGCTCGCCGACGGGCACGCGCGCCGAGAGCTCCGCCCGGCCGGTGGCGAGGGCGACGGGCGCGCCGCCGAGCAGCTCCTTCAGCGCGAGCGCGCACCGGGCGGCCCGCGCCGCGAGATCGGTCGGCGTGCCCGCGCCCGACAGCACGATGAGCGGCGAGCGGCCCTCGACGAGCTCGAGCTCGCCGCGGTACTGCTCCGCCACGTCGTGCAGCTGCCAGAGCTGCGCCCGGCGCGGCTCCTCCGCGGCGTCGCCCTCGGCGGGGTGCTCGCGCGTGACCACGAGGCACATCACGCGCCGCTCGCCGGTGGTGAGCTCCACGGCCCGCGGCGGGAAGGAGCGGGGCCCCCCGATGCTGCTCTCGGGCCCGCCGATCGTGGCGAGCTCGGCCGCGACGGCGTCGCCGTCGGCCGGCCGATCTTGCGGAGATTTCGCGAGCATGCGGGCGACGAGGCCGTCGAGGGCCGCGGGGGTGCCGGGCCGGAGCTCGCGCACGCGGGGTGGGTCCTCGAGGAGGACCTTCATCAGCACGGCGAGCCCGGCGTTCCCCTGGAAGGCGGGGTGGCCGGTCAGGCAGCGGTAGAGGATGCACCCGAGCGCGAACACGTCGACGCGGGCGTCGGCGCTGAGCTCTCCGCGCGCCTGCTCCGGGGCCATGTACCCGGGCGTGCCCAGGACGAGGCCGGCGGCCGTGAGCGGCTCGTCGGTGGCGGCGCGCGCGAGCCCGAAGTCGATGAGGCTCACGCGCTCGAGCGAGCCGCCCTCGAGGATCAGGTTGCTCGGCTTCAGGTCGCGGTGGACGAGGCCGAGCCTGTGGACGGCGCCGAGCGTCCTCGCGACGTGCAGGCCGAGCTCCAGGGTCTCCTCGAGGGTGAGCCCCTGGCGGGTGAGCCGCTCGGAGAGCGTCTCGCCGTCGAGCCATTGCATGGCGAGGTAGGGCTGACCCCACGCGGTCGTGCCGTGCGCGACGTACTGCACGACGCCGGGGACGCGGGCCGCCGCGAGCGCCTGCGCCTCGCGCGCGAAGCGGCCGAGGTGCTGGGGGCCCTCGGTGGTCAGGAGCTTTATCGCGACGGCCTCGCCGGTCTGCTGATCGCGGCCCTGGTAGACGGCCCCCATCCCGCCAGAGGCCGCCAGGTGCTCGATGGCGAACCGGCCGTCTATGATATCTCCTGCCTGCATCGCTCACCGAGGACCCCGGCGAGGGGCCTCACCGGCGGCCAGCCTGCCAGCGAGACGAGCTCTGCGTCCAGTGCTCATTCGGGGCGAGGGCGGCGGGCGAGGCGAGCGCGGCAGGCGTGCACAGGCGGCCTCGCCGCGCACGTGGAGGGTTGCCACCCGGCGGTTCGGACGCGAAGAAGGCCTGGTGGCGAGAGGAGCGATCATGGCGATCATGACTCAGGTGCGTGAGCAGACGACCGGGGACGGCAGGCCGGGGCCCGAGGCGCAACCCATCCTGCGCCAGCGTGGGGAGGAGATTCAGCCGTACGGGGCGCTTGCGCGCTATCCGCTCGGGCTGAGCGACGACGTGCGCGCGGCGAGCGTGAAGGCGCTCAATCAGATCCTGAGCGACACGATGGTGCTGCGCGACATGTACAAGAAGCACCACTGGCAGGTATCGGGGGCGACCTTCTATTCGCTGCACCTCCTGCTCGACAAGCACTATGAAGAGCAGGTCAAGCTCGTCGACGACCTGGCCGAGCGGGCGCAGACGCTCGGCGGGATCGCGATCGCGATGCCGCACGACGTCGCCGAGATGACGAAGATCGAGCGGCCGCCGCGCGGGCGCGAGGAGGTGCCGGTGCAGATCTCGCGGCTGCTCGAGGCGCACGAGCAGATCTTGATCGAGGCGCGCGAGGCGGCGGGCAAGGCGGCCGAGGGCGGCGACGACGGGACGAACGACCTGCTCGTGAGCGAGATTGTCCGCGTCAACGAGATGCAGGTGTGGTTCCTGTCCGAGCACCTCGTGGACACGCCGCTCGTCCGGGCGCGGTAGGCGGCGGGGGCGATACCGCCGCTCCTCGCCGTGCGCCGCGCCCCGCGGAGAAACCGTGTGCGCCGTGAGCGGGGGCACGCCCGTTCGGTAGTGGTCTCATTTCCCCAGAGAGAGTTCACATGAAGGCGGGAAGGCGGGAAGATCCTTGAGCTTTTCTTCCCGCCTTCATGTTCAAATCCGACAACCACCGCCCGTTCTCGGCTCGCGAGGGCGAGCGCCGCGCGCAGCGGGTAGGTGGATCGGTGGAGCGCCGCCGGACGCGCGTTCTTGCGTCGAGATCGGCCGTGCGCGATGCTCGCGCCATGCAATTCATCGAGGTGCTCACCAGCGGCGGCATCGCCGAGGTCGCGTTGAACCGACCCAAGGTCAACGCAATGAACCACGCGGTGCTCCGCGAGATGACCGACGTCTTCGGGCGGCTCGCGGAGGACGACGCCGTGAGCGGCGTCCTCGTCCGCGGCGCCGGCAAATGCATGTCGGCGGGGCTCGACCTGCGCGAGGTCGCGTCGCTCGAACGGGAGGCGCTCGCGGGCTTCCTCGACGATTTCGACGCCGCCTTCGGCGCGGTGTTCCGCTTCCCGAAGCCCTTCGCCGCCGCCGTGCACGGTCACGCGATCGCGGGCGGCGCCGTGCTCGCGATGTGCGCCGACTTCATCGCGCTCGGCGCCGGCGACTACAAGCTCGGGCTCCCCGAGCTCGCCGTGGGTATCCCCTTTCCGCGCGTCGCCTTCGAGATCGTCCGCGCCGCCTGTCCCCCCCGCGCGTTCCGGCGGCTCGTCTTCGGGGCGGACCTCCATTCCCCCGCGGAGGTCTTCGAGATGGGCGTCGGCGACGCGCTCTCCGCCGATCCGCTCGAAGACGCGCGCCGCTGGCTCGCCAAGGCGTGCGGCCGCCCCGCCGCGGCGTTTCGCTTCGTCAAGGCGAGCCGCCGCAACGAGGCGTGGGCGCGGATCGCCGCGACGCCGGTCGCCGAGCGAGAGGCCCTGATCGACGCGCTCGTCTCCGCCAAGCAGGCGTTGACCGCGCCGCTCTTCGGGTGAGCTCGCTGGAGATCACCACGCCGCGCGGGGGGTGATCAGCGACAGTCCCTCCTGCCTCCCGCACGGCTGCTCTTCCTCCCGCACCCCGCCGCGCAGCGCGCTCGCGTGCCCGGTCTTCGTCGAGCCAGCGCGGCGCGAGGACGAGACCGGCGAGCCGATCGCGGCGGTTCAGCAGCCGTGGAGCTCCATCGGCCTGGTCCGCTCGATGGAGGGGTCAGGTGCCTGATTGCTCATGGGATGTGCTCGGCGTCGGGAGGGGGAATGACCCAGCTGTGCATTCGAGCCTCGTAAACAGAGACGAGCGGCGCTGGAAAGCTTGGGTCAGCAAACGCCCCAACAGGGATTGCCAAGTATTCTTCCATTCCCTCCGACTCGTAGTAGACGGTCGATCCGCAGCCTGGACAGAAGTGGAATTTGCTATGAGAGCCTTCGTCGCCCACGCGGACGTACTCAGACGAGGCGCCAGAGAGCGAGACGTCCTCGCGCCGAAACCTGGCTTGCTGCCCGAAGACGCTGCCAGTTCGGCGCTGACAGGCCAAGCAGTGGCAAATGGAGACACGCACAGGCTCGCCGGTAACTCGAGCCTTGAGCTGACCACAACTGCAGGAGGCGACACGGTCGGGCATGTGAACTCCCCTCGGGCACCTGACGCGTTACCGGTCTGCCGCGGGCGCGTAGCGCCCGCCGGCAGCACCGGCATGTTAGCAGAGACCGGCCCCGCTCGTCATTGCAGAAGAGAGATGAAGGGGTCGAGCACCGGAGCGAGCTGCGGAGCCTCCGGAAGCCTCGCGATGAGGCCCTCCGGGACTGGCCGTCCCGAGATGGCGGCGACCTGGGCGGCGATGGCGGCGATCGTGTCGGTGTCACCGCCCAGAGAGACCGCCGTCGCGATCACCGACTCGAGGGGCTCCCTCGCGGTCGTTGCCGCGACGAACAAGGCGATCGGCACGGCCTCGACTCCATGGCCGGAGCACCCGAAGCGAAGGGCGGCGTCGCCGGGAGACTCTCGAAAGGCAGAAAGGTCGAGGAGCCGGTCGCGGACCGCCGTGTCGGGCAAGGCGTTGGCGACCGCGGAGAGGAGATCCTGCGGAACCACCGAGGCCGTCGCACAGAGCCGCAGCGCGACGATCACCGCGAGCGCACCGGAGTAGGCCTCGTCGCTGTGGTGGGTGATCCGTGAGATGTCACGGATCGTCCGACGATCGGCCTCGATATTCGGGTCCAGGAAGAACGACAGCGGAGCGGCCCGCATGGCGGCGCCCGCCCCGGCGGCGAACTCGCCGCGAGCTCCAGCCAGAGCCCAGTGGGCGCCGGCGGCAAGGTCACGAAGCGCCTTGAGGGTTGCGGAGCCCGCCCCGGTGATGCGGCTCTCCTCGAACCAGCGGCGGAAGCGCTCCGCGATTCGCTCCGGCTGCACACGCCCTCGGTTCAGCACGATCGCCTCGCACGTGGCCAGGGTCAGCCAAGTATCGTCCGAGAGCCGCGGAGCGTCAGGGAACGAAGGCCGAACGGGCCCGGTGAGACCTTCGTACGGGCCGCCCCATGCATCGCCGAGGGCGCCTGCGAGGAGGCAGCTCCGTGCGCGTGCCCGTAATCCGACGCTCGTCATCGGTGGAGATGATACGCCCGATCCCGTCGCGGCGCTCGCCCTTCGGCTAACGAGTGGCCGCGCTGCCGAGGGGAGCGAGGCTGCGCGGCCCTCGGATAGCAGCGGCTCGTTCGGTCGCCGCCCGCTCGAAGGGGCCCGGGTCGGGGGCTAGGAAGCCGGGGCAAGGTTGACGTTAATACCATTTTGTCGAAATATTATGTAATGTTTCTTGAAGAGTATTAACAATCTCTTCTTTTTCAATGTCGACGTGAAATACTTTGCCCACCTCGCTCCTGGGTTCATGTCTTTCGTCCCAGTAGGAAAAGATAATGTAGCTGCTATTTTGAGAGTGGACGTAGTAACAGCGCGCAGACATGGTGGTCAAGTCCAACGATAGAATCCTGTGCTGAGCTGCGTCAGTCATTTCAAATTGGATAAACAGCGCTTCGTCGCTTGAATTATTGTCAATTATTACATGCGTATGGCTCTTCAGTTTTTCGATGTCATTTTTTAGATTATGGTAAAAGGTCGGCAAGTACACCACATCGTCAACGCTGGTTATGTCTTTCCCGCCTAACCAGACCTTTATGTGCTGGTTCTGCTTCGACCCCTCCCAGTAATCGCCAATGTCAACAGCTAGTTTGGTCCTGTTGCCGATCAGACCCATTGTCATCGTCTCTACTCTATTACGCTTTTACGTTGAAATCTCTCCCGGACCCCTGGCGCGCGGAACTGGGCGCCGAGCTCACGACCCCCGAGGAGACCCTGTTCAAGGCGGCGCCGGGCACGAAGGCCACGCCGCGATCCACGGCCCGCGGCAGCCGCTCCACCGCGCCGAGGCCGAGCGCTGGCGAGCGGTCGTGACGCAGAAGCCGGGCGGCACGGGGAAGCCGGCGGCCGCCAGCTCGCCGAGGTTGGCCCCCTTGCCGCCGACGCGCGGAAGGTCGCGCGCCCGTACCTGCGCGAAGGGGATGACCCACGAGGCGGGGGCCTGGCCGGCTTGCCCCGAAATCTCCCCGGAACGCGCTCCAGAAAAAAACGATGTGCCGTGTTCGACACCATGAAGGCCGGCCGGGCCCGGCGGCATTCAAAGGGCACAGGTGAACGATCGCGCAGAGGAGGGTCCCGGGACGGGCTCGCGCCCGAGCGGGGCATCGACGTGTCTCTCGAGGTCCTCCCGCAGGGAGACCTCCGCGTCCGACCGAGGACCGCGGCTGGCCCAGCGCTGCAGCCCGGATGACCTCCGCGGTCGCGACGAGAGCGACAGCCGATGATCCGCGGCCAGCGCCACTGGCCTCCGTGGGCGCCTCCGGGCTCGCGGGAGCGCCGCTCGGATCCGAGGGCCGGGACGACGTGGCTGCGCGGAGGGCGGAGATCTCTCGATCTCGGCGCACCGCTTGCCCGTCGAGGAGGACTCATGATCATGCGAAACAGGTTCGGTGTTCAGGCGATATTGGGTCTCGGGCTCGCGCTCCTCCCGGGGTGCGTCGGAGAGCCCGGCGCGGACGGGGAGGACGCCGAGAGCTCCTTCGACGCGCGCACGGAGCTCGCGTTTCCCGGCGTGCGCGGCCGCGTCGAGGAGCGCATCGTCGATCTCCCCGGCCTGGGGCCGCAGAGGGTGGTTTACGAGCGGATCGGCGGCGTGGCGGTGTTCGAGGGCGATATCCTCCTCGACGAGCGAGACCGGCAGGAGCGCTCCGCGGCGCGGCTCGACGGCGCCTCCCGGTGGCCGGGCGGGGTCGTCCCGTACACGATCGACGCGAGCCTGCCCTACCAGGTCCGGGTGAACGACGCCATCGCTCACGTGCAGTCCGTGACGCCGCTCCGGTTCACGCCCCGCACGACCGAGGTCGCTTACGTGACGTTCCGGCCGAGCACCGGGTGCTCGTCCGCCATTGGGCGGAGCGGCGGCCAGCAGTTCATCCTCCTGGCCCCCGGCTGCTTGACCGGCGAAACCATCCACGAGATCGGGCACGCCGTCGGCCTGTACCACGAGCAGTCGAGGGGCGATCGCGACGAGAAGGTCACGGTGCACTTCGAGAACATCGAGCCAGGCCACGAACACAACTTCCTCACGCACCTCGGTCGCAGCGACGGCGTGGATCTCGGGCCGTACGACCTCGGCTCGATCATGCACTACAACTCCTTCGCGTTCTCCGCCAACGGCCAGCCCACGATCACGAAGAAGGACGGGTCGACCTTCACGTCGCAGCGCGCGGGGCTGTCGATCGGCGACATCAGGGCGCTGGAGGCGATGTACGGCCGCCGCGTGCGGCTCCGGACCGGGGTCGCCGCGGACCGCTGCCTCGGCGTGTCGAACGGCAGTACGGAGGAGGGGGCGACGGTGCAGACCCAGGGCTGCCGCCGCACGAGCGCCCAGGAGTGGCTGCTCACGCCGAGCGGCGAGCTGCGGAGCAGCGTGGCCCCGGACCGCTGCCTCGACGTCGTCGGCGCCAGCTCGACCCCGGGGACCAACGTGGCCATCGTGTATTGCGACAGGGGCAACGGGCAGCAGTGGTTCATCTCGCCGAGCAGCGAGCTGCGGAGCGCCGTCGCCGACGACCGCTGCCTCGAGGTCGCCGCCACCACGGGCAACGACGTCCAGCCCGGCACCAACGTCCAGATCGGCGTGTGCAACGGCAGCAACGCCCAGCGGTGGCTCTGGACGCCGGAGGGCGCGCTGCGGAGCTTCGTCAACAACGAGCGCTGCCTCGACGTGAGCGGCGGCGCGATCGATTTCGGGACGAACGTCCAGATCGAGGAATGCAACGGCACGCGCGCGCAGCGCTGGATGAAGCCCGGCATCACTTTCTGAGGCGGCGAGAGGCGGTGAGGTGCCGAGACGGCGAGAGGCGGTGAGGTGCCGAGACGGCGAGAGGCGGTGAGGTTCACGATGTCTGGAAGGCGCCTTCGGCCCCTGTCGCTTCTCGCCCTCGCCGCCCTCTCCGGCTGCGCTCCCCGGGACGCGCTCGAGGGTGCGGCGGAGCGCGTCGGCGAGCATCGGGCCGCGATCCTCGGCGGCGCGCTCGATGCGGCGCGCGACTATGCGGTCGGCGTCGGGGACGAGGGCGGCGCCTTCTGCTCCGGCGTCCTCGTCGCGCGCCGCGTGGTGCTCACCGCCGCGCATTGCCTCGAGCCCGGCGGAGGGATCACCCGGATCTACTTCGGCGAGGATCTCCGTCCGGGCGCGGCGCGGCCGCCGGCGGTCGTCCGCGCGGTCGCGGCGGTGCGGCACCCGGGTTTCGACGAGGCGACCTTCTCCAGCGACCTCGCGATCGTCGAGCTCGCCGCCGCGGCGCCGGTCGCCCCGGCGCCGCTCCTGCGCGAGACCCTGGACGGCGGCCCGCGGTACGTGGGCCCGCGCCTCGCCTTCGTGGGGCACGGCATCGACGAGGCGGGCACCTCGCTCGCGCGCCGCGTCGCCGCGTTCCCGATCGCCGCCGTGGGGCCCGCGGACGACGTCGGCCTGGACACGGACAGCGGCCCCATCGACGCCACCCAGCTCTACGCGCGGAGCCCCGGCGCCAACACCTGCTTCGGCGACTCCGGCGGCCCCGCGCTCCTCGTGCGGGGGGGCGTCGAGCGCGTCGCCGGCGTGATCTCCTACGGCGACGCCCACTGCGAGATCGACGGCGTGAGCGCCCGCGCGGACGCCCCGGCGATCGAGGCGTTCATCCAGCCCGAGATCGACCGCATCGAGGCGGGCGATCCGTGCCGCGGCGACGGGATCTGCGACGGGTCGTGCGATGTCGGCCCGACCCTGACCGATCCGGACGGCGCAGAGGCGCATTGTCACCCACGCCCGCCGCCTGCGCAGCCGTCGCTGCGGGTCAGGCAAGCGGCAGCGTCACCATCCCCGTTCTGAGCCATCGAATCCTGTGCAGGCCCCATGATGGAACAGCCTGGTGCCGCCCACGGCCGGCCTGTCGCGTCCAGCGTGCCTGGGCCGCCGCTGCTTCCGCTGACATGGCCCTTGCCCTGCCCGGGGAGGTCGCGCCGCTCGCGCCTGCGCGGTGACAGATTGCGGCGCTCCTTGCCCGGCGATCGGGCGTGGGTGATCCTTGGCGCGCATGCTTCCTGGCAGGCTGCTCGACGGGCGCTTCGAGATCTGCGAGCTCGCCGGCTCGGGCGGGATGGGCGTGGTCCACCGCGCCGTGGATCGCGCGACCGGCGCGGTCGTCGCGGTCAAGCTGATGCGCGAGGTGAACGAGCGCGCGGCCGCGCGCTTCGCCCGGGAGGCCCGCGCGCTCGCCGGGCTCGAGCACCCCCACATCGTACGGTACGTGGCGCACGGGGTGACGCCCACGGGCGAGCCGTTTCTCGCCATGGAGTGGCTCTCCGGCGAGAGCCTCGCGGCCCGCCTGTCGCGGCAGGGGCTGAGCGTCGAGGACAGCGTCGCCCTCGCGCGCGCCGTGGCCGGCGCGCTCGGCGCGGCGCACGCGCGCGGGATCGTGCACCGCGACGTCAAGCCCAGCAACCTCTTCCTGGTGGACGGGGCGGTCGACCAGGTCAAGGTGCTCGACTTCGGCATCGCGCAGCTGCCGGACGCCACGTCGCGGTTGACGCAGACGGCCGCGGTGGTGGGCACGCTGGGCTACATGGCGCCGGAGCAGGCGAGGGCAGAGCGGGAGACGATCGACGCGCGCGCCGATGTCTTCTCGCTCGGCTGCGTGCTCTTCGAGTGCCTGACCGGGCAGCGGGCGTTCCGGGCGCAGCACCCGATCGCGCTCCTGTCGAAGCTGCTCTTCGTGGACTCGCCGCGGGCGGCGGAGCTGCAGCCCGGGGTGCCGCCGGCGCTCGACGAGTTCGTCGCGCGGATGCTGGCCAAGGATCCCGCGGCGCGCCTCGCCGACGGCGCGGTGGTCGCGCGCTGCCTGGACGCGCTCGGCGCCCTGGAGCGGAGCGGCGCCTCGCCGGGCCTCGCGGCCGTCGAGGTCATCACCACCGGGGAGAAGCGGCTGACCTCGGTCGTGGCGGTCCGGCCGGCGCAGGCCTGTTTGCTCGATACGACCGAGACCCTGTCGCTCGACGCGCCGTCGCCGAGCGCGCTCGGCGCGGTCCGCCTCGCAGCCCTGCCGCTCGGCGCCCAGGTCGAGGTGCTGGCGAGCGGCGTGGTGGTGGCCATGGTGGCGGGCGCGGGCAACGCGATCGATCAGGCGGCGCTGGTGGCGCGCTGCGCGCTGCAGATCCGGGCGTCGCTGCCCGGCGCGAGCGTCGTGCTTGTCACGGGGCGCAGCGAGGACACAGGGAGGTCGCCGCTCGGCGAGGTGCTGGAGCGGGCCGCCGCGCTGCTGGAGGTGGTCGACGCGCGCGCCCGCGCCGCCGGCCCGCGCGAGTGCGTCGGCGTCGACGCGGTGACCGAGGCCCTGCTCCAGGGGCGGTTCGATCTCGCGGAGCAGGACGGGCTCTTCTGGGTGGAGGCGGAGCGGGACGTCGGCGAGGGGGCGCGCCAGCTGCTCGGCAAGCCGAGCCCCTACGTCGGGCGCGACTGGGAGCTGCGCGGCCTGGTCGAGCTCGCCGAGGAGAGCTTCGCCGAGCGCCGCGCCGCGGCGGCGCTGGTGACCGCGGCGGCCGGCATGGGCAAATCCCGCCTGCGTCACGAGGTCGTCCAGGCGCTGCGCCGGCGCCACGCCGACCTGGATCTCGGCGTCGGCCGCGGGGACTCCATGGGCGCGGGCTCGGCCTTCGCGCTGCTCGCCGGTTCGGTGCGGAGCGCGCTCGGGATCGCGGCGGGCGAGCCGCTGGAGGCGCGGCGGGGGAAGCTCGCGCGGGCGCTCGATCCGCTGCTCGCGGGCGAGGAGCGGCTGCGCGTGGCCGGGTTCCTGGGCGAGCTGCTCGGCGTCGCCGCCCCGGACGAGGACCGGCCGGTGCTGCGGGCCGCGCGGCAGAGCCCGGCGCTCCTGGCCGAGGGGATCCAGCGCGCGTACGTCGACTACGCGCGGGCCGTGACCGGCGCGCGCCCCATGCTCGTGGTGCTCGAGGATCTCCACTGGGGCGACGCGCCCTCGGCGAGGATCTTCGACCGGGCGCTGCGCGAGCTCGGCGACCGGCCCTACACGGTGCTCGCCTTTGCCCGGCCCGAGGTCCACGAGCTCTTCCCCCGTCTCTGGGCCGAGCGCGGGCTCTCGGAGCTCCGGCTGCGCGTGCTGCCCGCCCGGGCCGCCGAGCAGCTCGTGCGGAGCGCGGTCGGCGCGTCGATCGCGCCCGAGGAGGTCTCCGCGCTCGTCCGGCGGGCCGAGGGCAACGCCTTCTACCTGGAAGAGCTCATCCGGGCCGTTGTCGAGGGCCGCGGCGGCGCGCTGCCGGAGACGGTGCTCGGCATGGTGGAGGCGCGCCTCGCGGCGCTCGGGACCGAGGCGCGGCGGATCCTGCGCGCGGCGAGCCTCTTCGGGGAGGTTTCCTGGATGCGGGGCGTGCGCGCGCTGCTCGGCGCGGCGCCGCCGGGGGCGAGCCAGGCGGAAGCCTGGGCCGAGCTCTTCGAGCGCGAGATCCTGGAGCGCCGGTCGGGCGCGCATTTCGCGGGCGAGGAGGAGATCGCCTTCCGCCATGCGCTCCTGCGGGAGGCGGCCTACGCCATGCTCACCGAGCGCGACCGGGCGCTCGGCCACCGGATCGCCGGCGAGTGGCTGCTCGAGGCCGGCGAGCAGGATGCGATGGTGCTGGCCGAGCACTTCGTGCGGAGCGACGACAGGTCGCGCGCGGCCGAGCTCTACCTGCGCGCGGCCGAGCTGGCGCTGCGCGGCGCCGATCTGCCGGCGGTGCTCGCGCGGGTGCAGGCGGGGTTCGCCTGCGGGGCCGCGGGGGAGAGCCTCGCCGCGCTCCACCTCGTCTGGATGGATGCGCTCATCTGGAGCAGCGCCTACGCCGAGGGCCGCGCGGCCGCGCTCCGGGCGCTCGAGATCGCCGCGCCCGGCAGCCAGCACGACCGGCATGCCGTGGCCGGCGCGCTGAGCTGCGTCGTGCATTTCGAGGACCGGCAGGTCGTCAAGGCGCTGCTCCAGCGCCTTCCGCCCGAGGAGCTCCCCGCCGACGTCCACGGGGCAGCGGTCATCTCCCGGATCCTCGCCGCCCTGCTCTGGGAGGGGCTGCCGGAGCTGGCGGAGCCCTACCTTCGGCGGCTGTACGAGGACGTCGCCGGCGCCAGCGAGGGCGACCCGTATCTCGCGATCCGCATCCACGTGTGCCAGGGCCTGTGGCTCCGCCACGCGGCGCAAGACCCGTGGGGCGCGCTCGTCGCGTACCTGGCCGCGGTGCGCCGCATCGAGGAGGTCGGCGATCACCTCTTCGCCCTGACGGTGTCGTCGTTCCTCCCCTTCGTCCACATGGCGCTCGGCGCGCTCGACGCTGCCGACGAGCTCAACGAGCGCGTGCTCGCGTCGGAGGGCGCGGCCATCTTCGCCTTCTCGAGCTCGATGACGTTCCGGGTCCTCTCGCTCCTGGAGCGGCGGCGGCCAGCAGAGGCGATCGAGCGGGCCGGCGCGCTGCTCCAGTATGCGTCGACGCGCGACGATCCCAGGCTGGCCGCGATGGCGCGCCATCTCCTCGTCGAGTGCCATCTCCTCCGGGGCGACCTCGCGGCGGCGGAGGCGGCGCACCGCGCGGCCGGGGACACGAGCCGGCTGGTGCCCAGCGTGCACGCCATGCACCTCTCGTTGCTCTCCGAGCTCCGGCTCAGGCAGGGGCGGGCGGCGGAGGCCGTCGCGCTCGCCCGCGAGGCGCTCGCGTGGAACCGGCGCGCCTGCGCGGGCTTCGCGCCTCGCCAGGAGCTGCTCCCCGCGCTCCACGCCGAGGCGCTCCACGCGAGCGGCGACGTCGAGGCGGCCCGCGCCGTCCTCCGCGAGGCGCGCGCCCACCTGCTCGCCCGCTCGGCCAGGATCGGCGACCCCGTGATCAGGAAGAGCTTTCTCGAGAACGTCTCCGCCAACGCCCGCACACTCGCCCTCTCCCGCGCGTGGCTGGACGACGCCGCGCCGTGATCGCGCCTGTCGAGGCGAGAGCCGTCGTTGCAGGGACGAGCAGGCGGTCGTCATCGGCGGCGTCGCGCGTGACCTCGCCCGTAACCGCTGCGCCAATACCGGTTCGTCTTGCACGAACGCCTCGCAACACGGATCGCTGCAATGAAGGAAGGCAAGACCGCATTGTGGACACGGAGCCTCCGGCGCGGCGGCGTCGAGCTCGGCAACGTCAGGAGAGGGCGGAAGGTAGGTGCGGTGAGCACGGAGAGCTGGTGCCGTGACCGAGGCGCACCTGTCTCATAACAACAACACGGTCCACGCCCATCTCCTCGACGCCCTGCCCACGCCCGCGCGATCCAGGAGCTCGGCCAGGTACAGTCCGCGGTGCGAGGCGCCGGTGCCGGAGGCTGAAGGCCGCGGCTCATCGACGTTCCACCTCTCGTGGAACCAGGTGGAGCTCAGAATGCGCGTTACCTCAACCCGTGCGTACAACGAGGCTGTACGATGGTAGGCGGATCAGAGAGGCTTGACTTTCGGACAGCGTTTGGACTTCTTAGCGAAGTTTTTGCGGCAGCTGCCCACCCGCGAAGCGCCGCCGCCGGCTGTCGGTGAATGTAAGGAAGTGGGGCTACTGGTACGATGGACGCAATTTGTCTCCGCCGTGTTTCTTATCGCTAGGCACTCGCTTGGTGTCGCCGCACACTCGTACAGTCAGGGAACGTAGCAAGCATTCCGAGTAGCGTGAATCCTGCGCCGAACCTCCTCCCCAACTCCCCGCCCGAGCTCGGGCCCGGGTCCGTGTTGGGTCGTTACGAGCTGCTGCTGCCGATCGCAGCAGGCGGCATGGCGATGGTGTGGGCGGCGCGGCTGAAGGGGACGCGCGGCTTCCAGAAGATCGTCGCCGTCAAGACGATGCTGCCGACGCTGACCGAGGACGACCAGTTCGAGCGCATGTTCCTCGCGGAGGCGTCGCTCGCGTCACAGATCCGCCACCCGCACGCCGTCGAGATCCTCGATCTCGGCGAGCAGGACGGCGTGCTGTTCCTGGCGATGGAGTGGCTCGACGGCGTCCCGCTCAACCAGGTGATGAAGACCGCGAAGAGGCGGAACGGCATGCCGATCCCCATCGCCGTGCGCATCGTGGCGCAGGCCTGCGCCGGCCTGCACGCCGCGCACGAGCTCAAGGACAAGAACGGCACGCTCGTCGGCCTGGTGCACCGCGACATCTCCCCGCAGAACATCCTGGTCACGTACGACGGCGTGGCCAAGGTGGTGGACTTCGGCGTGGCCAAGGCCACCGCGCTCAACGACAGCACGACGCAGGCCGGCCAGCTCAAGGGCAAGGTGAGCTACATGGCGCCGGAGCAGGTGCGCGGCGACGCGATCGACCGGCGCGTCGACGTGTTCGCGATGGGCATCGTGCTCTACGCGCTCACCACCGGCAAGCACCCGTTCCGCAGGGAATCCGAGGGCGCGACGCTGTTCGCCATCTCGTCGCCGGACCCGGTGCTGGCGCCGCACGAGTTCGACGCCGACTACCCGGCGTCGCTCGAGGCGGTGCTGCTGCGCGCGCTCGAAAAGGACCGCGACCAGCGCTACGCCACGGCCAACGAGCTGCTGCGAGCGCTCGACAAGGCGCTGCCGCCCAGCCAGCGAGCCGCCGACGCGGACGTCGCCGATTTCATCCGCGACCTGTTCGAGGAGCAGCAACAGCAAACGCGCGCGGCCCTCACCGAAGCGCTGGAGCGCGCCGACCGCAATCAGCTGAGCAACAACCTCGGCATCTCCGACGTGACCGGCACGAGCCACTCGGCGGTGAGCGCCTTCAGGACCGTCAACCTCCGCGGCGCGACCCAGGGCGAGGCCGGAGAGAGCGCGCCCGACAGCGAGATCCCGCCGTTCGCGCGCCCCAAGAGCCGCGCGCTGCTCGCCGTCGTGATCCTCGTTCTCTGCGCCGCCGGCGTGCTCGCCGTACTGCTGCTCCGGGGCGCCGACGCGCCAGCCCCGCTTCCTTCCGTCGCCGCGCCCGCCGCGCCCGCCGCCCCAGCGCCCGCGCCCCCCAAGGCGGAGGCGCCCCCTGCGGCCGAGCTCGGCGCGCCCCCGGGTGAGCCCTCTGCCTCCGTCTCGGCCAGCGCAGCGCCGGCTCCGCTCCCGGCGTCACCCGCGAGCGCGGCGCCCCGCCGTCAGAACAAGCCCGCCGAGCCGATCAAGGCGCCGAGCCCGGCCCCAGCGCCCGCGCCGCCCAAGTCGTGGAAGCACGATCCGGGGTTCTAGCTCGACTCCCTCAGAATGTTCCTGAGAGACTCGCACCTATCTCGGAGCCGCCCGCGATGGGCACGAGCTCGAGCGAGGTCTTCTCGGGCTCTTTTGGCTTCTTCTTCTGAAGGAGCAAGATCGCGGTCGCCGTGCCGACCGCGGCGACGCCGACGCCGAGCGCCACCTGCGCGCCGTAGTGATAGAGCCTGAGGTCGTCGTAGCGCGACTCCATGGAGGGCGGGCACGACTTGCCGCGCGGGCCGCAGGCGTCTTCCAGATCCTGGAGCGCTCCCTGGCGGAGCACGAACAGCACCCCGGAGCCGATCAGGCTCGCGGCGCCGACGCCCCCGACGACGTACGGCACCACCTTGGACGGCGGCCTCTCCGGCAAGGCGCCCGCCTGGATCAGCAGCTCTTGCGGCAACGCCTCGAGCGTCACCTCGACGCGCGTCACCCCCTCCTCCTTCAGCTCCACCGTCTCTTGAAACGGCTTGTGATTGGGAGCCTTGGCGGTGAGCGCGTGAGGCCCGGGATCGAGCGGCACCTCGACGCCGATGGACGCACCGCCGAGGGCGATGCCGTCGAGCTCCATGGCCGCCGAGGCCGCCCCTTTGCCGCGTACGATGACGAGCCTCGGGATCCGGGCACGCAGCCGGCCGATCGACTGCTCGACCTCGGCCCGAAAATCGGGCCCGACGGCGTCGGCCTCCGCGAGCGCCAGCTCGTAGCCACCGAGCGCGGCCACGAGCCGCCCCAGCTTCTCCTCGCACACGGCGATGTGGAAGCGAACCTGCGGCGTCATCCGCACCTGCCCGACTTCGCGGAACTGCTGCAGGGCCGCGGCCCAGTTACCCGCTTGCTCGAGCTCGGTCGCCTGCTGGAACTGCGCGCGAGCTTGCTTGAGCTCGTCGGTGTCCTGGGCGAGCGCGGGCGCCTCGAGCAGCAGCAGCACCGCTGCGACGCGGAACATTCGTGGAAAATTCCTCACCGCTGCGACGCGGAACATTCGTGGAAAATTCCTCATGCGACGCTTGCCATAGTGAGCTTGCCATAGTGACTTGCCGCCTCCGCTCCTGTCAACGTGGCGGCGAAGGCCACGCCGCGCGCGTCAACGTGGCGGCGTGGACTTCGCCGCGCCGCGTCGTGGTCCGAGGTGCGACGTGCCGGCGGAGCTCCGCGCGCGGATGCTGACGCTGGCTCGATTTGTGGCCGCGAAATCCGCCAGCGAATGATACTTTTGTCGTTGCATGTCGACCCCGAGCTTTCTGCGTTGCTTCGCGCTGCTCCGCGCGTTCTCGGCCGCCGCGCTGACGGCGGGGATCTCCGCCGCTTCGTGCAGCGTGCCGGACTTCGAGTTCGCGCCGGGGCCCAACCCCGACTTGCCGGCGCACTGTACCGACGACGTCCGCGACGGCTCGGAGTCGGACGTCGATTGCGGCGGCAGCTGCGACAAGAAGTGCGTGACCGGCCAGGACTGCAACCAGGCCAGCGACTGCGAGAGCGGCGTGTGCCAGGACGGCGCGTGCGTCGGGGCGACCTGCACCGACGGCGTGCTCAACGGCACCGAGAGCGACGTGGACTGCGGCGCCGACTGCGAGGGCTGCGAGGACGGCAAGATCTGCCGCTCGAGCAGGGACTGCCTGAGCAGCGATTGCATCGGCGAGGTGTGCGGCCCCACCTGCTCGGACGGCTACGCCAACTGCGATCGCCAGGCCGAGGGGAAGTGCGAGGTGAACGTGCGCACCGACGCGGACAACTGCGGCGGCTGCGGCCTGAAGTGCGCGCTGCCGCACGCGACCGCCGAGTGCCAGGGCGGCTCCTGCAAGGTCAAGGAGTGCGAAGCGCCTTACGCCGACTGCGACGGCGACCCCGAGAACGGCTGCGAGGTGAACACGTCGACCAACGCGAGCCACTGCGGCGGGTGCGACGAGCTGTGCCCGGCAGCGAACGGCGACGCGTATTGCGAGGCGTCGGAGTGCAAGATCGAGTGCGACGAGGGCTTCACCGACTGCAACGGTCAGGTCGTCGACGGTTGTGAGAGGGCGACAACCCGTGACGTGTTGCACTGCGGCGGGTGCGGCATCGAGTGCGTGCCCGAGGCGGGCGGCAGGCCCTGGTGCCGCGACGGCGTTTGCGGTGAGACGATTTGCCCGGCCGGCAGGGGCGACTGCAACGGCGACCCCGAGGACAGCTGCGAGGTGGATCTGGCCGCCGATCCGGAGAACTGCATCACGTGCGGCGGCCTGTGCACGGTCGCCAACGGCACCGGCAAGTGCACGGCCACCGGCTGCGCCATCGACCGCTGCGCGCCGGGCTTCGCCGACTGCGACGCCAGCTACGACAACGGCTGCGAGACGAGCACGGACACGAGTCTCAGCCACTGCGGCGGCTGCGGCGAGACGTGCACAATCGCCGACGGCGCCCCCAAGTGCGAGGGCGGCGCCTGCAAGGTGCGGACGTGCAACAGCGGCAGGGGCGACTGCGACGGCAATCCGGACAACGGCTGCGAGACGAACGTCAATTCGAACCAGACCCACTGCGGCGCCTGCGCGGCCGCCGGCGGCGTCAACTGCAACACGATCTACGCGAACGCCACCGCGACCTGCCAGAACAGCAGCTGCACCTTCGTCGGCTGCAGGGCGGACTACGGCAACTGCAACAGCTCGCTGACCGACGGCTGCGAGGTCAACGTCAGTACCGACGAGGGGCACTGCGGCGCCTGCGGCACCCAGTGTAACACAATCCACACCACCAGCAATCAGTGCCTCGACGGCACCTGCAACCCGGTGTGCACGAGCGCGCAGTACGACGACTGCGGGGTACCGAGGAACGGCTGCAACATCGACCTCTGGAGCGACGAGAGCAACTGCCTCGGCTGCAACCTCGTGTGCGAGAGCGGGGCCAGCGCCCACGTCGCCAGCAATCAATGCGGCTCGTCGGGCTGCAGCCCGGTGTGCAGCGGCCTGTGGCGCAACTGCGACGGCAACGGAATGAACGGCTGCGAGAAGGACACCTCCGGCGACATCAACGCCTGCGGCGCTTGCAACACCCGGTGCCTCCAGGCGAACGCGAGCGCCACCGCCTGCACGGCCGGCACCTGCGTGCCCACCTGCGACCCGGGCTGGAAGGCTTGCGGCAACCCCCACGAGGGCTGCACGACCCAGCTCGGCACCGCCAGCAACTGCGGCGACTGCGGCCACGTGTGCTCGGGGACGAGGACCATCTGCTCGAACGGCAACTGCGTCGTCACGCCGGACATCGTCGTCGTCAACTCGGGCGCGATCGGCACCTTGGGCACCATCGGGATGTCGGCGCCCATCATCAACGTGAACCACGCCCTGCAGACGCCGCGGGATCACGATCGCATGATCCTTGTCGGGGTCGTCGCCTCCGAGAACTCGCTCGTGCCGGTGAGCGTCACGTACGACGGCACGCCGATGACGCTCTTCAATGGGCAGCAGGTGTCGGGCGAGAACAACGCCGCGGCGCGCATCTACTACCTCCTGGACAGCCAGCTTCCGGCCGCCACCGGCAACAAGCCCGTGGTGGTGCAGATGGCGAACTCGAACACCTGGGGCGTGTACTTCGCCAACGTGGTGGAGCTGAAGGGCGTGCACCAGTCGAACCCGTTCGCGAGCGCCACCTCGACCGGCATCCACGCCAGCGCGGCGGACTGCGGCGGCACGGTGTCCCGAGGGGTCAGCACCAACTTCAGCGCGAGCGGCTCGTTCGTGTACACGGTGATGGCGGCGCGCAACGCCAATACCGGCGCCACGATCAGCCCCACCGCGGCGACGTCCACCATGAACCGGCGCCTGACCGATCCGACGACCATGGTCGCGCTGGCCGGCTACCTCGTGGCCAACTCCAACACCATGATCTCCTGGACGGTGGGCGGCTGCTGGAGCACCGCCGGCGTCGGCGTCGCCGTGCGGCGCGCCGGCGGCTGAGCGCCTCGAGGCGCGTGCGCGCCGATCGAGCCTGCGCATGCAGTGAAGCGCATGTTCAACAGCTTATTCATGCCTCGAAGGGGCCGCCTTCACGCTACAGTCTGCCGGGCTTTCTCCGCCAATTCGATAAGAGTTTTCCGCAACGACCGACAGTCGTCTTCACCCGTTCGTGTTGACTTGTCCACCCCACGCTGGCGACAGGACCATGGACAACGACAAGCCCCAGAACCCCACCCCTTCTCTCACCGAGCTGATGGGCGCGATGGCGGCGGCCCAGGCTGCGCAGGAGCCGTTCTTCCTCGGCCTCCTCCGCGGGCACCTGAAGAAACACCCTGGTTTCAAGTACTCCGTCGTCGCTGAGAGCGATCACGGCAGCGAGGTGTCGTTTCTCGTCTTGGTCATGGAAGTGTGGGAGGGCTGGTGCGCAGCGAGCACGCTAGAGCTCCATGCCGGTCCATGCAGGCAGTGCGTGCTCAGCCCTCGCGCGCCACGCGGATCGCCTCCGCCAGCTCCTCGGGCGTGACCTCCGGGTCCTGCAGCACCGCCGCCGCCCAGGCCGCGGCCTCGGCCGGCGTCCGAAAGATGTTCGGCACGGGCCCCTGCGTCCCGTGGGCCTGCAGCCGCATCATGATGGCGCGGACCGAGGCGGCGATGAACCCCTCGGCCTCGATGAGCGTGGCCATGCCCTTCAAGGAGCTCCCGGGAGCGCTCGCCGCCCGCTGCATCGCCGCCCGGCTCTCCTCGTCGGGCGGCCCGGTGTGCTGGGGGGGGAGCACGATCAGGAATGCTGCCCCTCCCGGCAGGCGCTCCGCCCAGGGCTGGAAGAGCGCCCGGGAACGCTCGATGCCGGCGACGCTGGCCTGCCCGTGCCAGACCAGCAGCATGATCCGCCGCCAGGTCGCCACCACGTATACATCCGTCTGCTCCAGCAGCGCGACCTTCACCGACCGGTCACCATCGCCCCCGATTGTCCTCCCCGCGGGGGGGCACCGCAAGGCCCCGGCGTGTCAGATCAGCCGCCCGGCGTCCAGCCGCGGCGACGCAGCTCCTCCTCCCAGAGGCTCGAAGCAACGACGGCGTGAGCCGCCCGTCGCGAGGCGTGGGCGCCGAGCGAGCCAGCCGAGCTTGGACGAGCTGAAGCCGCTGTGCCCGCTGCTTGCTGGATGCCGCCGCTCTCGCGGCGCTCAGCCCGCTCCGCGCCCATCACTCGGGGTTCGCCAGGCCGCCGGCTCACCGGCACGGCGCGCAGGCGCCGCCGCAATCCACACCGGCCTCGCCGGCGTTCATCACGCCGTCGGTGCACGACGGCTCCCGGCACATGCCCGCCCAGCAGGCGCCGCTCTCGCACTGCGTGCCCGCCCTGCATCCTTGAGCCGCCGGGCACAGCGGGCAGGGCAGCGCGCCACAGTCGACCCCCGTCTCATCCCCGTTCTGCGCGCCGTCATCGCACGTCGGCGCCGCGCAGCGACCTGCGCGGCAGACCTTGCTCTTGCAGTCGGCACCCGTTCCGCAGGCCTCGCCGGCGGTGCAGGGGCGGCACGGACCGCCGCAGTCCCTCGCGGTCTCCCCGAGCGCGGGATCGACAGCATCGTTCACGCAATGGGACGGCACGCACAGCACGCCGTCGCAGGCCAGGTTGTTGGGGCAGTCGTTCATGGTCACGTCGCCGCTGTAGCAAGCGACGCACGTGCCCGCATGGCACATCCTCTGTTGCTCGCCAGGACACACCACGCCTTCGGTCAGGGGCATGTTGACCGGCCCGCCGGCACCGCAGCTATCATACGTACACTGCTCACCGTCGTCGTAGACGTCGGACGGGTCCTCGAGCGCGATGATCTCGCCCGTGACCGTGCACTCCATCCGCTGGCAGTCGCCCCTCCGCTGAGAGGCGATCGGCCCCGGGTTGATCTCCACGGTGCACGCGCCCTCGACGCACCGCCCGGCGCCGCACTCGCGGCTCGGCGGCCCCGGGCACGCCGCGTCGCTCTTGCAGCCGGCGTCGACACCCCCGTCGGGCCCCACGTCAGGAGCGCACCCCGCCGTGCCCGGCGCGCACTCGGCGCACGGCCTGCACGAGAGGGCGCAGTCCGGATCCTTCGCGGCGTCGGGAGAGCAACAGATCCCTTGGCCCGGATCGATACACTGGCAACGATCGCTGAGACACGTGGCTCCGGGGATGTCCTGGTACTTCGTGTGGCAATCGGCCTTGTCCTCGCAGTAGCCTCCCAGAGAGGGAGAATCTCCGGCACAAGAGCCCACGAGCCACGCGGCGCCGGCGAGCACCACGCGGCGAAATAGAGTGTGCATGCGAACAGAGCCTCCGGGCGCCCGCCTTCGCTCGCCGGCAAAAAGACCAGCGAGGGTCGCGGACTGCCCTCTACACGACTCCTCCTATACAGCACCGCAGTCGCAGAAGCGCGTAAGAAATCGACAGAAGTCGCTGCTAAAAGGTGGAAACTTCGCGGGCGTCAACGGAACGTGTTGGAACGCGCGTCGGGCCAGGTGGCCCCGCACGTGTACCAGTCCGCGTCGCACGGCGGCAGCGGCTCTCCGGGGGGCGGCGAATCCGGCACCGGAGGAGGCGAGGGGACTATCCCCTCGCCGCGCGGGCGGGGAGGAGGTGCCGACTTCGAGCGGAGGGGGCGCTCCCGCGTGACGGCGGCCACCGCGTGGGGATCGGGCGGAGCCGGCGCAGCCTTCGGGCTCACCACGATGACGCGCGGGAGCCGCGCGACGGCCGGGGTACGGGCTGCCGACAGCGCGCCGGCATGGATCCCGCCGAGGAGCGCCGCCGCGAGGACCAGCCCGCCTGCTCCCAGGGCGAGCGCGACGCGAATCCGCCCCTCGCGCGGTGAACGGGCCGGCGGAGCTTGCACCGGGGGCGCCGACGCAGGCTCCGGCGAGGCCGGGGAGGGGGCCTCGCGCGGCAGCTCGGTCGCGAGCCCGGGCGTCGGCGCGGTCGCGGTCCCCGGCGTCGGCGCGGTCGGCGGCAGCGGCGTCTCGTCCGCGGCCGGCGGGCTCGCCGCGCCCGAGGGCCGCGCCGGCCGCTCGGCCGGCCGCGCTGGCCGCGCCGACCCCAGGCCGCGCGACGCCGGGGTCGCGCCGCGCACCCCGGAGCCGACGTCCTGCTTCACCTCGCCTTGCCAGCGACACCAGCCCTCGAGCGCGCCGTGCAGCGCCGCGATGAGCTCCGCCATGTCGCGGTACCGGGCGTCCGGGTGCCTCTCGGTCGCGCGCCTCACGACGCCCGCGACCACCGGCGGCAAGGGGACGAAGGTCTCGAGCGGCAGCGGCGTGGTGTTGAGGACGCAGCGGACGAGCTCCTCGGGCGCGCGCTCCGCGAACGGCCGGCGCAGCCCGATGAGCTCGTAGAGCACGAGGCCCAGCGCGTGCACGTCGGTCCGCTCGTCCAGGACCGCGGGCTCCGCGAGCTGCTCGGGCGCGCGGTACATCGCGGCGCTCGCCGCGTCCGCCGCGCTCAGGCCGAAGAGCTGCGCGAGGCCCAGGCCGGCGAGCTTGAACGAGCCGTCCTCGAGCAGGATCAAGGTCTCCGGGCAGAGGTCCCCGTGGAAGATCCCCGCCGCGTGCGCGGCTTTCAGGACCTCGGCGAACTCGGCGACCTGCGAGAGCGCCCACGGCGGAGTGATGTCCCTGGGGCGCTCCTCGAGGACGGCGCGCAGCGACCGGCCGTCGCACCGCTCGACCGCCACCCAGCAGAACGAGTCCCGGAGGCCGCCGTCGAGGACCCGCGGGACCTCCTCGATGCGCTGGCTCACGGCGCGCAGCCGAGCGAGGTCGTCGCGGAACCCGCCGGGAACCGCCTCGCTCACGTGGAGCAGCGCGTCCCTGCCGTCGCGATCGACGGCGGCATAGACGTCCACAGGGCCGCGACCCTGCAGCCGCTCGACGATCCGGTACCCCAGGCCAGACCCGTCTACCACGTCGCCTCCAGGTGGAGCCGCGTCCCCACCGCGGTCAGCCTGGGGCCGCGGCCCCTCGGGTAGAAGGCGTAGATCAGCGTCCCTGCGGCCAGGAGCGCGCCGGCCGTCAGCGCGACCGCGGCGCGCTCCTCGGCGAGCTCCATCGCGCTGTAGGCGCGCTGCGCGCGCTGGAGCTCCAGGCCGGCGATCCGGTAGCCTCCGTGGTTGCGCTCGAGCAGGTCGTTGAACCTGCGCTCGTGCTCGCCCGACCTCGCGAGCTGCACCGCGCCGAGCGTGACGCACCCGGCGGACGCGACGGCGCCCAGCACGATGAGCCCCGGCGAAGGCCCCGCACCCAGCCCGACCGGCGCCGGTGGGCGCGGCGCCGGCGCGCGCGGCGCGACCGGCGCGCCCGGCTCGGCCCGCGCCGGCGGGCGCGCCTCCGCCTGTCCGGTGTCCGTCGCCACAGCGAGATCGAGGACGACCTCGCGCACTTCCCCCGCGCGCACCTCCACGGAGGTCTCCTTCGCCGCCTCGCCGAGCGCCGCTCGAACGCGGTGCGAGCCCGGCGCGACGAACACCGCGCGCCCGAGCGGCGCCCGTCCCACAGGCCGGTCGTCGACCGACAGCTCCGCGCCCAGGGGCACGGCGAAGGTCAGCGCGCCGACCGCCTGCGTCGCCCGCGCGAGGTCCAGCGCCCGGCTCTGGTACCGCTCACGCGCGCCGGCGTCCGCCGGCGCCGGCGCCGGCGCCCTCTCCAGACACGCCGTGAGGAACTCGGCCGCTCTTGGCATGTCCCCGACGCGGAACGAGAGCTGCCCGACGTTGCACGCCGCCATCTCCGAGGGATCGAGCTGCCAGATCTGCAACCACATGTCCCGCGCCTCCGCCAGGCGACCCTCCGCGACCGCCCGGTCCGCCGAGCGCTGGAGTCGACCCTGGGGCCCGCTCGAGGGGCTGTCCGCGCGACCGACGGAAGGCACGAGGACCAGCGCCAGCAGGAGCAACGACCGGACGAGCGCTCGCAGGACCGTGATGTTCACCAGGAGCTACATACCAAAAACAGATCACGCGGAGGGGAGCTCGCTGGGAATCATCGAAAACATCAGGTGAGTGGAAAATCGAGCCATCTCAACGTAATGCTCCCCAAATCTCTCTGGCTCCGCCCCCGCTACCCCAGCAGTCGCTTCCATTGCTCCGAGAGCCGCTGCGTCGAGACCGGGACTGCCGCCTTCAGCTCGGGCGCGAAGAGCGACACCCGGAGCTCCTCTATCAACCAGCGGAACGACTCCAGCTCTTCCGCGGGCACCCCCTTCTCGCGGAGCGCCTGCTGGTGCTTGAGGTAGTCCTGCCAGAACGGCAGCACCTGCGCGGCCTTGGCCTGGTCCTTCTGCGGTCCGTTGGGCAGCCGCTCCAGCCGGATCTGGATGGCGCGCAGGTAGCGCGGCAGGTGCGCGAGCCGGTCGAGCGGGGCGCGCGAGAAGAGCCCGACCGGCAGCAGGAAGTCGACCTGCGTGCGCGCGTCGTCGAGCGACGGCCTCGGCGAGCCCGGCTTCCCCGTCATCGACCGGAGCATCGACTGCACGCGATCGAGCTCGACGCCGATGTCGCGCGCCAGCCCCGAGAGCCTCCCCAGCACGCCTTGCAGCGACCGCCGGCCCTCGTCGAGGCGCGCCTGGAACGCGGCCCGGGTCCTCGGGAACGACGCGGGATCGCCGAGCTGGAACGCCTCGTCGAGCGCGCGCAGCGCGATCTGCCGGGCGAGACCCGGCTCGCCTGGAGCCACCCTGGCGCCGAGCCCGCTCACGGCCACGGCGCTGCGCAGCGGCTGCTCGAGCTGGCTCATCTTGCTCCCGAGCTGCAGCAAGATGAGCCGCCGCAGCCCGGCGCGCGTGGCCTCGGCCGCCGCCGCCCTCGAGGCGAGCACGCGCACCGAGACGGAGGTCTCGTTGTCGACGAGCGCCGGATAGCCGAGCACCCGCTGTCCCCCGGCGTCGACCTGCACGCCCTCGGGCAGCGCGTCGATCGCGAACGACGTGAGTCCGTCCCGCTCCAGACCCGCCTTGCCGACCTTCGCCCAGGCCTCGCGCGCCCGGCCGGACAGGCGCTCCTTGAGCTCCCGCAGGCCGCGCCCCTCCCCGATCACCCGGCCGTCCTCGCCGAGCACGCGGAAGTAGAAGCGCAGGTAGGGCGGGAGATCCTCGGGCCGGAACGCGTCCGCCGGCACGCGCTCGCCGGTGCGGTCCTCGACGGCGCGCGCGAGCGCGGGCCGCATCGGGCCCTGGAACGGCCGCAGATCCGCCGCGATCTCCCGGGCGGTCTCCCGGAGAGGGACCAGCGCCTTGCGGAGCGACTTCGGCAGCGACTCGAGCAGCAGGGTGATCTTCTCGACGTGCCACCCGGGGATCGTCCACTCGAGCTCGTCCGGATCCGCCTGCGGCAGGAGCACGAGCGGCAGAGACAGCGAGACGCCGTCGTCGTCCTCGCCGGGATCGAAGCGGTAGGAGAGCGGCACGGCCGCGCCATGGAGGTCGAGCGCGTCAGGGAAGCGCTCGGGCGAGAGCTCGGCGGCGTCGTCGAGCAGGACGTCGGCGAGCGACAGGTGCAGCACCCGCGGGTCCTTCTCCTCGGCCTCCTTCCGCCACGCCTCGAACGTCTTGCCGCTGTAGACCCCCTCGGGCACGCGCCGGTCGAAGAAGAGCTCGAGTGCGTGCTCGTCGGCCAGCATCTCGCTCCGCCTCGCCTTGTCGCGCAGCCGACTGACCTCCTCGAAGAGCCGGCGGTTCGCCTCCATGAACGCCCCGCGCGTCGTGTATTCCTGCCGGACCAGCGCGTGGAGCAGGAAGATCTGGCGCGCCGACCTCGGATCGATCGGCCCGTAATCGACCCTGCGGTCGCGCGCGATCGGCAGGCCGTACAGCGTCACCTGCTCCTTGGCCATCACGGCCGCCGGCTTCGCGGCCCAGTGAGGATCGCCGTAGCTGCGCTTGCAGAGCGCCCCGGCCGCGGCCTCGATCCACGCGGGATCGAGGCCCGCCGCCATCCGGGCGAAGAGCTGCGATGTCTCGACCAGCTCGGCGGCCATGATCCACGCGGGCGGCTTCCTGGCGAGGCCCGACGAGGGGTGCAGCTGGAAGCGGGTCTGTCGGGCGCCGAGATACACCCTGTTCTCCTGGTTCCACATGCCGATCCGGCTGAGCAGGCCGGGCAGGAGCGCGCGGTGGATGGCGTCGCCCTTCGCGGGCGTGCCGTTCGGCGAGAAGCCCATCTCCCGCGTGATGCGGCTGAGCTGCCGGTGCACGTCGACCCACTCGCGCATGCGGAGGTACGACACGAATTGATCGCGGCACGCCTTCCTCAGCTGGTTCTGGGTCAACCGGCCCTGCGCGTCCTGATAGAAGCTCCACAGCTTCAGGAGCCCCACGAAGTCCGATGTCTCGTCCTTGAACTTCCGGTGCGCGTCGTCGGCCTGCCTCTGCGCGGAGAGCGGCCGCTCCCGCGGATCCTGCACCCCGAGCGCGGCGGCGATGATCAGCACCTCGGCGAGCGCCCCCTCGCCCTCGCCGCCGAGGACCATCCGGCCGAGCCGCGGGTCGAGCGGCAGCCGCGCGAGCTTCCGGCCGATGTCGGTGAGCGCGCCCGCGTCGTCGAGCGCGCCGAGCTCCTCGAGGACCCGGTAGCCCTCGTCCACCGCCCGCTTCGACGGCGCGTCGAGGAACGGGAAATCCTCGATGGCGCCGAGCCCGAGCGACTTCATCGTGAGGATGACGCCCGAGAGGCCGACGCGCAGGACCTCCGGATCGGTGTAAGAAGGCCTCGCCTGATAGTCCTGCTCGGCGTAGAGCCGGAAGCACACGCCGCTCTGCACGCGGCCCGCGCGCCCCTTGCGCTGATCGGCGCTCGCGCGCGAGATGGGCTCGATCTGGAGCTGGGTGACGCCCGTGCGGGGGCTGTACCGGTTCACGCGGGCGAGCCCCGAGTCGACGACATACACGATGCCTGGGATGGTCAGCGAGGTCTCCGCCACGTTGGTCGCGAGCACGATCCGCCGCCCCGGCAGCGACTGGAACACGCGCTGCTGGTCGCCCTGAGGGAGCCGCCCGTAGAGCGGCAAGAGGGTCGTGTGCGGCAGGCCGTGGCGCTCCAGCTCGGCCATCGTGTCGTTGATCTCCCGCTCGCCGGGGAGGAAGACGAGGATATCCCCGCGCGGATCGATCGCGGTGATCTCCTCGACGGTGTTGGCGACCGCATCGGCGATCTCCGCCTCGCCGCTCTCGGGGGGACGGTGGATGACCTCCACGGGGTACGTGCGGCCGGAGACCTCGATGACGGGCGCGCCGTCGAAGAAGGCCGCGAACCGGTCGGTCTCGAGCGTCGCGGAGCTGATGATGACGCGGAGATCCGGCCGCCTCGGCAAGAGGCGTTTGAGGTACCCGAGCAGGAAGTCGATGTTGAGGCTGCGCTCGTGGGCCTCGTCGATGATGAGCGTGTCGTAGTCCGAGAGCCGCGCGTCGCCCTGCATCTCGGCGAGGACGATGCCGTCGGTCATGTACTTGACGTAGGTGGTCGGGCTCGTCCTGTCCGAGAAGCGGATCTTGTAGCCGACCTCCTTGCCCAGCTCGACGCCGAGCTCCTTGGCGACCCGGGTGGCGACGCTCGTGGCGGCGATGCGGCGCGGCTGCGTGACGCCGATCCGGGCGGTGAGCCCGCGGCCCATGGCCAGGCAGATCTTCGGGAGCTGCGTGGTCTTGCCCGAGCCTGTCTCGCCCGCGACGATCACCACCTGGTGCGCCTCGATGGCCCGGGCGATGTCGCGCACCCGCGCCGAGATGGGCAGCTCCTCGGGAAACCGCACCGGGCTCGCGGTCGGGGGCGGGGGAGAGGTCCGGCCGCCGGGGGCGGCCGGCGTGGGGGAGGGCTCTTGCGGAACGCGGGTGCTCACGGTGCGCGAGGGGGTAGCACCTCCCGCCGCGGCGCGCCGTTCGAAGCCGTGCGCTCGCCACACCGCACGCCCTGTCGAGGGACCCCTGCGGACGACAAAGGGGCGCATCGGCGTGGCGCGGGCACACATCGCCCTCCGGGCGTTGGTCTGGCCCGGGATGTTCTTGCGGCTACGCGGCGTCTCCGAGCGCCTTGCGGCGCAGGACGGTGCTCTTCAACGCTCGGGGCTCCGGGTCGCCTGCGGCGCCCTGCGCCCCGAACCCCCAGTAGGGCGGCCCTCGGTTGGGGGAGCGGCACGGCGCGGTGCCCCGCTCCGAGGCGCCGCGCCGTGCCGCTCACCCGCACCGAGGGCAACCGCTTCGGCGAACCCCTCAGGGCACTATGGGTACTTCGGGATCACCGGAAACTCTGATGCCCTCGAACGCTTCCGCTACGAGGTCACCTGCGCGTGGCGGAGATGGCTTGACCGCCGCTCGCAACGCGCACGGGTAGATTGGGCGCGAATGAACGACCTGTTGAAGCGTTATCCGCTTCCGCAGCCGAGCCTCTCGCCCATTTCAACCAATTTATCCAGGCATCCAAGGCGCCGCCTTCGCACGCTGTGCCCTCCACGGGCCCTCCATGGCGCATCCGCCGTCTTCTACGCTGTGCGAGCTCGAGCGACGCTCGGCCGCTCAGCCTCGATTCCGTCTTGCTCGCGCTCTGAAGAGGACGGCTCCGATTGCCGCAAGGAGGATCCCGAAGCGCCAAGGCGGCGTTCCGGGTTCGGACCCGGGGACCGAGCAGCTGCAGCCAGAGTCTTCCGTCGGGGGCGTATCTTGGTCGGTGCCGCCGCTCGCACTGCTCGAAACCTGCCCGCCAGTCGCTGCAGAACCGCCTGTCGTGACGGCACCACCTCCGGTCACGCCCCCGCCGTCTCCGCTTCCGTCCCCTGCACTCCCGCCGTTGCCCGTGGCCTCACCGGCCCCACCGGCTCCACCGGCCCCACCGGCTCCACCGGCCCCACCGGCTCCACCGGCCCCACCGGCTCCACCGGCCCCACCGGCCCCATCGGCCCCACCGGCGCCCGTCGCACCCCCGTCGAGGAAAATGCGTTGGGCGAAGTTGTAAAAGCTGCGGTTCCAGACGGTCTTGGTATGGCCTTCGTTCGGCTCGATCTGGTAAATATGGTCGATGTTGTTCTGATCCAGGAAGTTGTGATAATTTTCGCTATTGCCGATCAGGCCGTCTGTACTGCCGCAAGAGATGAAGATGAGCTTCACGTTGTCCTTGACCGCAGCCACATTCTTGATGGTCTGACTTGGCTGCTGGGTATTGGGCGCAGCCGAATACGGTCCGATGTAATGGAAGACATCGGTATTGGGGAACCCGAAGTTGAAGGTCTGCCCCCCGCCCATTGACAGGCCGGAGATGGCCCGCGAATCGGCGTCGGTGGCGGCGGAATAAGTCTCCTCGACCCAGGGGATCAGGTCGTGGAGCAGGACGTCCCCGAAGTTTGCGAAGCGCGCGAAATCGTCCGCTCCGTCCATCTTGCCGCTGGGCATCACAACGATCATGGGTTTGGCCATCTGCTTCGAGTACAGATAGTCCATGATATTGTCGGCATTGCCTTCGTTGCTCCCCTGGCCGATCCAGGAGACCTCATTGCCGCCGATTCCATGATGCAGGTAAACGACAGGATATTTCTGGCTCGTCGAATACCCTGGCGGCGTATAAACCGTCACCTTCCGCATTCCGTAGTTTCGGGTCGGATAGCTGACGGAGACGTCCACCTTCCCATGGGGAATGCTGGCGTCCCTGGCATCGAAACCCCTGGGCGGAAGGGGAAGACCAGCGGGGTCGCTGGCATACACCGCGGCGGGGAGGACAGAGATGACCGAGAACGAAAGGACAGCAGGCCAGTTCTTTAAGAGCATGAGGCCCTCCAACGTGCGTAAAAGTCAAACTCGAGTTCCATGGCCCGCGCTAGTTCCATGGCCCGCGCTACAAGTGCGTTGGCGCATTTTGCATTGTCACCGTGGTGTCCCAAGCAAGCGGCACGTGCCGACGCACGGGTCGCGCGCCGCGCTGCAGCTGGCATGCAAAACTACGCCTCAGGCGTTCCGAGGACCAACAGGGCGAGGAAATCCAATCGCGATCCGAGGAGCTAGAGAATCCAAACGCGATCCGAATGTCAAGCTCCTCTTTGTGAACGTTCTCATCGTACAGCCACGCCGCACGTGCCGGTTGATATAGGAAACCTTCGCGATTCGCTTCCCTCCTGGAAAAGTGACGCTGTACCAACAACTTATCCGTGCGGGCACGCGTGCCAGGGGCGGCTCGCGCCCCATACGCCGCGTTGCCTCCCTCTGGGAAAGCGGTCAAGGGACGAGGAGCTCGAAACGTTTCGGAGAGGACAGGCTTCGTGCCCTCCCAGGCGACGAGGGCCTGCTTCGTGAGATTAGAGCGCCTCTCAAAACCTCCCGTCGCCAGGCAGCCGAGAGCGGGCGCATCGCGTCGTTGCTCCTCGTCGCCCTACTTCAGTAGGGCTCCTCGTCGCGCCTAGCGCTGCACCCACCCTCGGCTGCCTGGCTCGGTCCGGTTTTGTTCGGCGCTCTTAATGTCTGTCCGTTTTTCGCCACCCTTGCCCTAAACGTAGACTTCGGTGCGCCTGGCGAAGCCTGGAGCAGAGCGGAGCGGGGGCGTCGGGCAGTCGGAGTGCCGCAGTATGAGCGAAGAAGTGGGGGAACCGACCCAAGGGACCCCGCAGAGCAAAGGGCGGCACCGGAACACGGATCCTCTCGCCGGCCTGCTTCGCCTGGACGATCGCCTGAGCGAACCACAGGTACTCGTCGAGGAATCTGTCCGCCGCCTTCCCGACCTGCTCGCTCCTGAGCTGGAGCGACTCGTCGAAGACGTTCTGGACCTCCGGGACGAGCAGCTTCAGCGGCAGCGGGAATGCTCCCAGGCTCAGGATCACGTGCTGGAGCTGCGTCGAGGCGTTGATGCCCCCGAGCTTCCCCGCGGAGACCGCGACCACGCCGATCGGCTTCTTGTTGAACTCCTCCCAGAAATAGTCGAGGGCGTTCTTCAACACGCCCGAGAAGCTCCCGTGGTACTCCGGCGTCACGAACACGAGCGCGTCCGCCCTGCGGAATTGCGCGCTCAGCGCCTGAACCGTCGCCTGGAGCTGCGGGGAGCGACCCGACCGGTCCTCCAGGATGGGCAACGGCGTCTCCGCCAGATCGATCAGGTCGGCCTCGGCGCCCCGCTCCCGGAGCTTCCGCTCCAGGTGATGGGCGATCTTGTGCGACTGTCTCCCGCTCCTCACGCTGCCGGTCAAGATGGCTACCTTCATGGTCGTGCTCCCTGGGAGGACGATCTCCCGATGCGACGAGGGTAAACCCGGGATGTCCGTTTGCTGGAGGCGGCGCCAATACATTGGACAATGGTCAATCCGTCGTCAGGGGTACGCCCCCGCGAGCGCTCGACTTCGCCGTGGCGCTCGTCCCCGCGTCGGCCATCGACGACTCGGACCCGAACAACATCCAGATCGCCGGGCTCACGTGGGCGGAGCGCAACGACGTGTGCGCAGGCCCGGCGCGTTCCCGGCGAGAATCACGCTTCCGTCTCCGTCTACCGCGATGCCAGCAAGGCACTCATTGAAGCTCGAGGCCGATCTATCATGGACAGGAGCGGTCCATTCCTGATTCCAGAGAGGGTTTCCCAAGGCGTCCAACCGCGCGAGGAGGAACCGCGCGAATTTGCCTGACCCGTCATCGACGATGTCCGAGTCGTCGGCCGCGATCACAATTTGCCCTGAAGGGTCGACGGCCATGATGGCGCCTGGCATGTACCTGCCGCTGCGGCGGGGGGAGAACTTGCTCCAGACGAAATGTCCCATCGCATCGAACTTCGCCACGTAGCCGCTCGTCGGGTCGTAGTCACTCTCACTCCGCGGTAGCAGACCTCCCCCGAGATCGAAGTCCCCGTAGTATCTTCCCGTGAACACCACGCTGCCCGTCGTCGGATCCACCGCGATGGAACTGATGTGCCAATCTGCTTCATGCCCGGCGTTGAGGCGCTCGCTCCAGAGGGGGTTGCCGGCGCTGTCGACTTTGTCCAGGAACATGTCGAACCAGGACGAGGTCACGTGCCTGCGTACGAGGAACATGTTGCAGTCCGCGTCGAAGGCGATGTGATTGCCGGCCTGCGGGATCGAATCATCGCCGAAGAGCTTGCTGATGGTGTGGTTGCCGGCGGCATCGTACTTTGCCAAGAGGGCGTCGTCCGTTCCCCCGGACCGGAGCACGCCGCCGCCCATGTCGACGTCCGACGCCGTGTACCCTGTCATGCCGAGGTTGCCGGATGGATCAAAGGCGATGCCCCTGATCCCCAGCGGAGAGGTGCCGCTCGTCGCCGGCCAGTCGTAGCGTCGTCCTCTCGGGGCGACGGCGCTCGTAGACGGCATCGCCAGCTGCGGCTTGGTCTGGAACGCTGCTCGCGGAAGTTGTTTCTGCTCGGCGGACGAACGTCGACAGTGCGGCCGGATCGTGCAACCAGCCTGGCCAGCGCGACATTCGGCGATCGCGCAGGAGGCCGCGGCCGCGCCGGCCCGACGATTTCGGACCATCTCGGTCGGATTCTTCGCTTACGATGGGGCGATGCGGCGCCCTTATGGTCCTCTTCTCGTCTTCGTTCTGCTGGCCTCCTTGGCGGAGGGTTGCAGCTGCTCCGAGCCCCCGCCGCCCGAGCCCGTCTGCACCGCCGGCGAGACGCTGCCGTGCTACGGGGGCCCGGCCGGGACCGCGGGGGTCGGGATCTGCCGCGCCGGGACCAGGGCGTGCCTCGCCGACGGGTCGGGCTTTGAAGAGACCTGCGCGGGCGAGATCAAGCCCGAGCTCGAAAGCTGCAGCACGCCCGAGGACGACGATTGCAACGGCCTGGCCAACGACGGGTGCGCCTGCGAGCCGGGCCAGGTGACGGCGTGTTACACCGGGCCGGCGGGCACGCAGGGCGTTGGCGTCTGCAAGGCGGGCAGCGCGGCGTGCTTGCCCTCGGGCCAATCCTTCGGCGATTGCGTGGGCGAAGTCACCCCGGCGCCCCAGGACGATTGCGCAACGGTCGAGGACGAGAATTGTGACGGCGAGGTCAATGAGCCCGCTTCGGGGTGTGTCTGCGCGCCGTCCACCAAGGAGGCCTGCTACAGCGGCCCGACCGGCACCGAGGGCGTCGGCGCGTGCAAAGCTGGCGAGCGCGCGTGCCTTCCCTCGGGGACCGGCTTCGGCCCTTGTGCGGGCGAGGTCGTGCCCGCGGCCGAGGATTGCACCACGCCCGAGGACGAGAACTGCGACGGCCAGGTCAACGAGGCGTCGTCGGCGTGCTCGTGCGTGCCGGGCGCGACCGAGGCCTGCTACGGCGGCCCGCCGGGCACCGCGGGCGTCGGCATCTGCAAAGAGGGCGTCCGGACCTGCCTTCCGGCGGGCGACGGCTGGGGGCCCTGCGCCGGCGAGCAGCCTCCGATGCCCGAGAATGCCGCGTCGCTCCCGGACGAGAGCTGCTCCTCCGATGCTGGCGAGACGCTCTGGAAGCTGGCTCTCCCGCGGAGCGGGCTGAAGCTCGCGGTCGACGGGGGCGGCAGCGCCGTGGTCCTCATGAACCGCCAGCAGGCCGCCGTCGCCGGCTACGAACCGGTCAATCCCGCGTCGTACCCGCAGATCCTCGTGGCGCGCTTCGGGCCGGACGGCTCCTTTCTGTGGGGGAAAGAGGCCTACGGCAACGAGATCCCCTTCACCACGTCGTTCTCCTATCAGCTCGTCGCGGGCGCGAACGGGCACATCGCCCTCACGGTCCCCGTCTTCGAGATGTCAGCCGCCGCGTTCGGCCAGAGCCCGATCCACACCGCGGGGAGGGAGACGTTCCGCGTCATCTATTCGGTCGATCCGAGCGGCGCGCTGCTCTACGCGGTGGACGCGCCCAGGCTCCACGCCTTCGAGGACAAGAACGCTCCGCACGCGATCGCCGCCGGCGTCGACGGGAGCGTCTTCTACGCGAACGGCTTCTATTCGAACGCGCACGTCATCAAGTACGACCCTTCCGGGGCCGTCGCCTGGGATAGAGCGAACACCGGGACCCCGTCATCGGTCGCCCTCGCGGCCGTGCCCGACGGCGGCGTCGTGCTCGCGATCACCGAGGCATGGGAGGTTGATCTAGGGTGCGGTCCGGTGCCTCCCCTGTCGGCCGGCAACCGGGATCTCGTGCTGGCCCGCTACGACGCCGCGGGGAATTGCCAGTGGTCGACGCGGCCGGGCCCCGAGTACGAAGCCTACGCCCTGTCGGTCGGGGGAGGCTTCATCGGGGTCGTGACGATCGACGGCTTTCTTCGGGTGTCCCTCGCCGACGGCTCGACCCTCGTCGAGGACGCGGCGCCCACGGGGCTCACCTATACGGACCGGACGTCGGCGCCCATCGGCGGAGACGCGATCTTCGCCATGTTCGCGAGCGCGGGGACCACTGATTTCGGCCTCGGGCCGCAGCCTCCCTACGGGGGAAGCGCCACGGGTAATTTCTACGTGATGCGCGAGGTCGGCGCGACGCGCTGGGCGAGGTCGCCCGGGCCGGCGTTCAGCCTCTCGCGCGTCGGGGCCCGCGCCGGAGGGTTCGTCTATGCGACGCTCACCGCGACCAACCAGCTCGACCTCGACGGCGTGATCGAGTCGATCGACGGGACGAGCTACTTTCTGGTGCGCATGGCGTACTGAGATCCGGGCCGCTCGGCGGCGCGGGCATCCCGGCGCGCTTCCTTCTCCCCCTGGTCGACCCGGACATCCAGATCGCGGGCCTTGACGATCCCATCCAGGTCGACCTTGCTCGAGCGCGCACGAGCCGAGGTCGTAATTGCAGCCCACACGGATGCCGCGGCCGGCCGCCGCTGCGCCCCCGGCGGGATCGAGGAGAGCCGCGCGCCGATCATTGTTCGATTGATGCCGCCATGTGAACGATCACAATCAGCGGCGGTCAGGGTAGCTCGGGCAGCACCTTCCGCGCGAGCAGCAGCGGCGGCGGCCCCGGGTTTCAGCCCTGTCCCACGAGCGGGGATCCGTGCAGCGGCCTGGCGTTCGTTGACTCGATGACGTGGGGCGTTCCGGTTGACAGGGCGTATCCCGTCAGGAGAGCACTTCGGTGGCCGTCTTCGCCCCGAGGACGTTCTCGATCCAGCGGTCGAGGGTCGCGACGTCCGTGCATGCCTGGATGCGCGCGCTCTCGTCCTCGGTGAGCACGATCCCTGCACGCGCAAGCAGCCGCAGCAGCGTGTCCCTCTTGCCCTCACGGATGCCCTCGAGCTTGCCGCGATCGACGAGCTTCTGCACGAACGGAGGAAACGTCGCCTCGCCCTCGATCTGCCGTTCCATGACCAATGCCTCCAGAGCCTGCCTCATGGGCTCACGCAACCCGTTCCAGATGAGCTGAAAATAGACCATCGCGTGCGCCTGGTCGAGCCGGCCGAGGCCGGCGAGCGCCGCCTGGACCACGGTGAGCCCGCTCGGCCCGTTGCCGTGCGCCACCGCCGACAGCACGGCGAGCTCCGTCTCCTTCTCCGCGTCGGCCGGGTCGATGATCTCGGGGACCACCGACGGACCGAGCACCAGCGGCTCGACGTTGCCGCGACCCAGGCCGAGATCGATGTTCTCCGCGGCCCAGGCAGCCACGCCGGCGTCCGGCGCGACCACCAGGACGATCGTGCCGCAGCGCTTCCTGGCGCGCACGACCGCGACGTACGACGGCCACGAGAACTTCTTGTCCGGGTCCACGTCGCGTGCGCCGCGGCATCGTGAACGCCGAAATCGCGGCATCGTGAACACCCAGATCGCAGCATCGTGAACGCTCGTTTCGCGATGGTGAGCGCCCGTCTCGCCGCCGCGTGAACGTAGCATCACCTGACCGTCTGTTCCGGTACGACCGTCGTGCCGGGACGACGGCGAGCGACGTCTGCTGGTTCCCCGAACGCCGTCGGCCCCGCGAGGAGGTGCGATGGCGACGGAGAGGCTGGCGATGCATCAAGCACGAGAGATCCTGCGGCAGAAGTTGACGCTGAAGCAAAGCCACCGCGAGGTGGTGGCCGCGCTTGGCGTGAGCATAGGGACGGTCAGCAAGGTCGCGGGCCGGGCGATGGCGCTCGGGCTGGACTGGACGGCGATAGAGGCGCTCGACGACGAGGCGCTCGACGAGCGGCTCTTCGGGCCGCGGATCACGTCGCATGACCCGCGACCGCTGCCAGATCCGGCGTCGTTGCACGTGGAGCTGCGACGGCCAGGCGTGACGTTGCAGCTGCTTCATCTCGAGTACCTGGAGCATCATCCAGACGGCTACCGCTACACGAAGTTCTGTGACGTGTACCGCGCATGGCTCGACCAGCGTGCGCCGACGATGCGCCAGGTGCATGCCGCCGGCGACAAGATGTTCGTCGATTACGCGGGCAAGAAGCCGCACTACGTGGAGCGGGCGACCGGCGAGGTCGTCGAGGTCGAGCTGTTCGTCGCGGTCCTCGGGGCCTCGAGCTACACGTACGCAGAGGCGACGCGCACGCAAAGACTCGCCGACTTCACGGCGAGCAACGCGCGGGCGTTCACGTTCTTCGGCGGCGTGACGAACGCGGTCGTGCCCGACCAGCTCAAGAGCGCCGTCACGGTGTCGAGCCGCTACGAGCCCGGCGTACAGCGGACGTTCGCCGAGCTCGGGCGTCACTACGGCACGACGATCCTGCCGGCCCGCCCGCGATCGCCGCGCGACAAGGCAAAGGTCGAGGTCGCCGTATTGGTCGCGGAGCGATGGATCCTCGCGCGCATGCGCAACGAGCAGTTCGACTCCCTCGGCGCGCTCAACGCGCGGATCGCCGAGCTTTGCGCCGAGCTCAATCGCCGTGTGATGAGGCACTACAAGGCGAGCCGGCTCGAGCTGTTCGAGCGGCTCGACAAGCCCGCGCTCCGCCCGTTGCCGGAGGAGCCGTTCGTGCACGCCGAGTGGACGAAGACGCGGCTGAACATCGACTATCACGCGAAGGTCCGCGACCACTTCTACTCGGCGCCGTTCACGCTGGTGCACGAGGAACTCTGGGCGCGCTCGACGGCGACGACGGTGGAGCTGTTCCACAGCCGTGGGCGCGTCGCGTCGCACCTGCGCAGCGATGTTCCCGGGCGACACACGACCGATCCGCAGCACATGCCGGCATCGCACCAGAAGCACGCGGAGTGGACACCGACACGCATCCTCGGCTGGGCGAGCACCGTGGGGCCGATGACGGCCATGCTGTCGGAGGCGATCCTCGCCGAGCGCCGCCATCCCGAGCACGGCTACCGCTCGTGCCTCGGCCTGTTCCGCCTCGCGAAGCGCTTCGGCAACGAGCGCGTCGAGGCGGCGTGCGGGCGAGCGCTCGCCGTGGGGGCGCGCTCGTATAGGCACGTCGAGTCGATCCTGAAGCATGGGTTGGATCGCGCGCCCATGCTCGACAACGCGCCACGCGAAGCGCCGAGCGTCGCCCACGAGAACGTGCGCGGCAGCGACTACTACCACTGACCGGAGTGACGACATGCCGACAGGTCTCATGATCGCTTCGCTGACGATGATGCTGCTCGCCGTCACGACGTTGCCAACAGAGGCGCATCGAGCGCAGTGGCTCGCCGCCGTGTTCGGTGGACGGTTCGACGAGCAACGGGCGAGAGCTCTCTTCGAGACACTGGACGAGGACGCTGAAGCCTTGCAGCGCGGCGCGCTCGTCGACGCGGTCTCGTGCCCACGCACGTTGCCTCCGACGTCGCGCCCCCGGGAGGCACGGCGACGCGCGCGTGGGCCCCCGATCGTGGTCGGCAACGAGTGCGTGGACGTCAGACAATCCTGTTGCAACTGGAGAGAATAGATGTTGAAAGAACCAACGATGGAGAAGCTCTACGCGATGCGGCTCGGCACGATGGCCGCCGCATGGTTGGAGCAGCAACAGAGTGCAGACACCGTGGCGCTGTCCTTCGACGAGCGCTTCGCGATGCTCGTCGACGCTGAGTGGATGGCGCGCGAGAACAAGCGCCTGAAGCGAGCGCTCACGGAGGCGAAGCTGCGCATCGCAGAGGCTACGGTCGAGGGCATCGACTATCCACCGCGTCGAGAACTCGACAAAGCCTTCATCCGGCAACTCGGGACCGGTAAATGGATCGAGGAGCACCAGGTCGTGCTCATCAGCGGCGCGACCGGAACGGGCAAGACGTACGTGTCCTGCGCGCTCGCCCAGCAAGCGTGTCGCAAGGGCTACCGCGCGGTGTACCGGCGCGCGTCCCGCCTCTTCGACGAGCTCCGCCTCGCCCGCGCCGACGGCAGCTACCCGCGCCTGCTCGCGCGTCTCGCGCGCGTCGACGTGCTCGTGATCGACGACTTCGCGATCGCGCCCGTGTTGGAGACCGAGCGGCGCGATCTGCTCGAGGTGCTCGAGGACCGGTACGCGATGCGCGCCACCGTGATCGCGAGCCAGCTGCCTCCCGAGCGCTGGCACGACTACCTCGCCGATCCGATCGTCGCCGACGCGATCTGCGACCGCGTCCTGCACGGCGCCCACCGCATCGCGCTGAACGGGCCTTCGAGGCGAAAGGAGGGCAAGCACGGGTAAGAGCGCGCGACGGACGTGAGCGCGCGACGGGGAGCGCCTCACCCACAATGGAGATGAGACACGCCGCGACGGCCGGGCGGTTGATTGTCAAGTGGAACGTGGGGTACGCTCGGACCCGTCCGGCAAGACGGGAAGGAGACACCAAGAGGGAACCAGAGGGACGTCGCTTCGCTCCGATCACGATGCCGCGTGACGGGCGTTCACGATGGCGCGGGACGAGTGTTCACGATGCGCGAAACACGCACGTGGTTCCGCGCCTGGTTCAGGACGATGGTGGCACCGTAGGACGCTCGGGCCTCCCCGAGCTCGACCCGCAGATCCGCTTCGAGTCCACGCAGCAAGGCGTCCTGCGCGAGGTCCTCCGCGTGCCGCGCAGGGACCCCGAAACGCCGCGCGAGGCGCCGGAAGAACTCGAAGCCGGTAGGGGTGCTGCCTGGCTCGCCCATCACCGGTAGAACACCTGAGCCGTCTGCAGGGCTTCAAGAAAATGCAGGGCGGCTCCAGGGCCGGTCGGATAAGGTGCGACATGCGGGGCCGCAGGGGCGCGACTACACGAGCAGCGATGGCCGCATTCCCTGTTCGGGCGGGGTTTTTCTCGTCCGATCGTCCAGGGCATGCCAGTTTCAGCGCCGTTGACGCGCCACGGCTGGCGTAAGTACTGTCTATGCATGCGTTTTGTTGCGCAATCGCTTTGGATATGCCTGATGCTTGGCGTCGCGATCGGCACTACCCATCCGGTTCGTGCGGAGGATCGCAATCCGGTCCCCGCACGAAGTGACGGCTCGAGCGTAAAGGACCAGCTTCGCCGCGCCCGACGAGCTTGGGCATCGGGGAAGTGGACCGAGGCACACGCCGCCTATAAGGCGGCATTCGAGGCGATCGACTCGACATCTGTTACAGAGAAAGAGTCCGCTGAGGTCGCTGGAGAGCTGGGGCTCTGCGAGCTCAAGTTACGCAAGTTTCGTGACGCAGCGGAGCACCTGGCTTGGAGCCTTGAGCGGCGCAAGGCCCTTTCTCCTGACCAGCAAAAAGGATTCGCGGACGGACTGGCCAAGGCCGTTCAGTTCGTCCCGACGCTCTATCTGTCGGTAGATCCGCCGGATGCCGAGGTGCTCATCGACGGCAAGCCCATCGGCCGACCCAGGCGGACCTACACACTGTTCTTCGAGCCTGGCAAGCACATGGTGCGGGCCCGAGCACCGGGCCGTGAGGAAGGATCTCAGACGCTGGACGCGCAGGCGGCGACGGAGCCGACCATGACGATACAGTTGCCGCGCACGGTCGTGAGCAGCGCCAAGGAGGGCGCGCCCGCGGCACCGATAACCGCGAGCGCACCGCCCGCTTTGCGCCCGCAGGCTCCCGGGCAGCCGGCGTCGTGGCCGACGACGCTGCGAATCGCCGGGATCGCCGTCACGACGGCCACCCTGTCCGCGGGCACCCTGCTCATGATCCGGGCCACCAGTCTTGACGGCGATCTGAGCGAACGGCGCGACGGGCTCAGCGGCGGTGCGGCGGCGAGCGGGTCCAGGTGCTGGCAAGCGGCGGACCGCCCGGCGTGCGCTGACCTGCTCCGCCTCCGAGACGAGCGCAACCTGTCCGCGGGCGTGGGCACGGCCATGCTCATCGCCGGCGGTGTGATCGGGGCAGCGACCGCCGCCTCGTTCTTCACGGACTTCTCCTTCCTGGGGCTCACGCCGGCTGAGGATCGGATCCACGCCTCGCCCGTGGCGACCGAGCGAGAGATCGGCGTGAAGGTCGAGGGGCTGTGGTGAGGACATCAGGGGCCGAGCCGATGCATTCGAAGGAAGGCCGGCGCGTGGCGACGTCCGTCGTCGCCGTCGCGATCTTCATGTGCGGCGCGAGCACGCTGACAGGGTGCCCGTACTCCGACCCTTGCTGGGAGGTGGAGGCGTGCGAACCCGATCCGGTGCCTCCGCCCGGTCCGTGCGAGGGAGAGCCCGGCACGGCGCCGGCGCTGGATGAATGCGGGGTGTTCGTCAGCGAGCAGGGCGACGACAACAGCCCCGGAACGAAGGGCGCGCCAGTGAGGACGTTGCGACACGCGATCGGGCTCGCCGCGCACGGGCGAAGCCACGGCGAGGCAGCGACCCGGCGCGTGTACGCGTGCGGCGGGGAGTTCGCGGAGACGATCTCGCTTCCCTCGGGGGTCGACCTCTGGGGGGGCCGCCGGTGTAACGGCGGGGATTGGTCATATGAAGGGTCGTTCGGCGGGCCGGAGCACCCGACGATCATCGCTCCGCCGGGAGGGATCCCGCTGCGGGTCCTCGGGGAGGAGGGTACGGTGCTCGCGCGGGACGACACGACGTCGGTGATCGCCGGCGTGCGAGTTGTCGCGGCGGACGCCTCGGCGCCCGATCGCAAGTCGTCGATCGCGATGGTTCTGAGCACGGGGGCCAGGGCGATCGTGCAGGACAGCGTGATCGTCGCGGGCAACGGCAAGGACGGGGAGCCGGGCGAGGACGCGCCGAGCTATCGAGCGACGGATGGCGTGGTGGGGAACGACGGCGCGGATGCCTGCACCGCGGACTCCCCGACGGGCGCCCTTCCGGTGGTCACCGTGTGCGACGACGGCATCGAGTCGACGGGCGGCTATGGCGGTGACGGCGGACTCGACGTCGGCGGCGATGGCGCACCGGGACAGCCGTTGCCTGCGGAGGATTCCGAGTACGACGGCCACGCCGGGCTCGGCGCGGCTCTCGGGCGATGCAGCAAAGGCGGCAATGGCGCAGACGGCGCCGACGCCGGTCGCGCGCGTGGTGCCTTTGGCCCAGGCATCCTCAGCGGCGATGGATGGATCGGTGTCCGTGGTGAGGACGGGAAGCGAGGCCGCACCGGCCAGGGGGGCGGCGGCGGTGGCGGCAGCAAGTCGCGCGGGCCCATGGTCGCCTGTCGGGCAGGCGGCCCCCAGGGGGGTGCCGCCGGCGGCTCGGGAGGAAGCGGCGGCTGTGGCGGTCAGGGCGGCTATGGCGGCGGCTATGGCGGTGCGAGCATCGGGATCGTTGCGCTGGACGGCACGGAACTCACGGTCGCAGCCAGCGACGTGTTCACGGGCAAGGGCGGCCAGGGCGGCGTGGGCGGGACGGGCCAACCGGGGGGGGTCGGTTGGACCGGTGGTCATGGGGGCGGGACTTCTGACGCTGAAATGTGGACGGGGTGCCCTGGCGGTTGGGGAGGCAGTGGCGGTCGCGGAGGCGATGCCGGCGGCGGGCTCGGCGGCGCATCCGTCGGCATCGCCTACGTGGTGCCCAACTTCGCCATTCGACCCGGGACCAACATTGTTGCCGGTCCCGCCGGTGATGGTGGCCTCGCGGGGAACGCCGGCCCGGCGGACGATGCGGGCGCTGGGGCGGAAGGCCCGTGGGGTGAGCTCTATCGTTTCGGTGCGGCAAGCGAGCCGCCCCATTGACGCGCGCTTCGCGAGACGCTGCCAGCGAGGGATGCCGATGCACTTGAATTCCGCGATTCTCCTGGTCTCTCTTGTGCCGCTCGCCGCGGTCGGTTGCGGCACGGCGCCGGGGGTGAACGACCCAGACGGAGCGCCGCCGTGCGGCGATCCATCGACGTGTGCAGGTGATCCGATTCCCGAGTCGGTCTGCCTGGAGCATCTCGCGGCGGGGCGGGCGATGGACGGCTGCGGCGTGTTCGTCAACGATCCGGTTCTCGGCGGTGACGACGCGAACCCCGGCACGAAAGACAGGCCGGTTACTTCCCTGCCGCGCGCCATCGAGCTCGCGCGCACCGGGCGCGGTCGCGTGTTCCTCACTGGCAATGCTTTCGTGGAGTCCATCCTGCTGCCCTCCGGGGTGGATATCTATGGAGGCTTCGACTTCTTGGAATGGGAACGGCATCGGGAGCTTGGAGATCCGGTGTACAACATGGCCAAGCTCACTGCACCGGTTGGGCACATCCCGCTGACCATCGAGCCGGCGCGGGCAGGCGACACGGGGGCTGCGGATGGCGTCTCGATCATCGATCACGTGTACGTCCGCAGCCCAAGGCATATGGGAATGATCGTTCAGTCGGGGACCGCGGTAGAGATCATCGGAAGCTGGATCCAAGCCAAGCAGGGATTGAGGGGCCACCATGGGGAGAAATGGCCGGGTGGGGCAGCGTCGGGGCCGGACGGGCAGTATGGGGGAGACGCGTGCTCCGCAGCGACGGTCCCGGGCGGGGCTCCGCCGGTGAACTCCTGCGAGGGAGGGATCCCGAGCGACGGTGGCAAGGGAGGAGACGGGCTCGCGGACGGCGCTGGAGATGGGGAGGATGGCGAGCCCGTACCCCAGCCGAACCCCAACTACGATGGGTATGGAGGCCGTGGCAACCGGGCAGACGGAGGTTGCAGCAGCGGCGCCCCCGGGAGAAGCGGGATGTGGGGTGCCGCCGGCGCACCGGGCAAGGGCCGCGGGCGGATCGATGAGACCGGATGGCACCCCGACAGGGCCGGCGACGGCGCCCGGGGGATGCCGGGCCAAGGCGGCGGCGGGGGCGGCGGGCGTCGCGGTGGGCTCGCGGCGTGCGGCGTGGCCACAAAGGGCGGCGCCGGTGGCGGCTCCGGAGGCGCGGGCGGCTGCGGGGGGCGGGGCGGCCGAGGGGGCGAGAACGGCCAACCGAGCATCGCGATGGTGGCGCTCCACGCCAAGGTGACGGTGCGCGATAGCATCATCACCGCCCGCGACGGGGGCAAAGGCGGCGACGGCGGGGAGCCGGAGGAAGGCGGCCCTGGCGGGCGTGGCGCACCAGGAGGCGCCTTCGGGGACGGCATGTGGTCCTGCCAGGGTGGCAGCGGCGGCCTCGGAGGCGACGGCGGCTACGGCGGTCCCGGGCGCGGCGGCGACTCGATCGCCATCGCCTACCTCGACGAGGACCAGCTCACGCTGGAGGGGGTCACCTTCGAGATCGGGCTGCCGGGCCCAGGCGGAACGAGCTGGGATTGGTCTGGCGAGGAGATCACGGGGGAGGACGGCATCGCTGTCGAGACGCTGCGCTTCCCTGAGTAGGGTCGACGGGGAGGCTCTGTGAACCGGTACCGATAGCGCATTAGCGGCGACGCGCCCGGGCCCACGCGACAGCGCACGTGAGCCTGATGTCAGCAAGGTGGACGGTCGCGCCGAGCTCCAGGAATCTCACGCCAGGCCGCGGCGCCGAGCCCATGGCTTTCAAGCGGCGCACGTCGACGAGAGCCTGCTGAGCGCGTTCCCGCGCAGCGTCATTCCAGAGGAGCGGCGGCGGCGAGTCTACTGGAACGGCGTGCTCGCGCGCGCGGAGGTGAGCTCCAGCTACAAGCCGGCGCGCAAGCTATGGCGTCGCGAGCGACAAGGCCACTACATGCCCAGCACGGTCGGCGTGCGAGTCGCCGGCGAAGCGGGCAAGCCGGACACCTACGTGCCGCTCGATCGCCTGCTAGGTTGCGACATCCTCGAAGAACAGGGCGCGCCAGACGCAGCCAGCCGGGCTCATGTCACGAGCCCGTCCTGAAACGTGATGCTGCCGAGCACGAACGTCTGCTCGGTGTACCGCCTGTCACTCGTTCCAGTTCTTCCACTCGTTCCAATTCTTGGACTGAGTCTGCCACACGCCCTTGTTGTTGTAGTCGCCACCGTCTTTGAGGAACGCGTCCTTGCGGGAGTTCTCCCCGCCGAGGTGCCAACGCATCCAAGCAACGTTCGCTCCGGCGCCGTCCCAAGGCCCCGAGCCGTGACCACCGCCCTTCATCTTGCCGAGCCAGACTGGCCCCTTGTTGCCGGCGTTGTTGAAGTCACCCTCGGCGTTGGGCGCCTCTTGACCCGTTTCACCGTAGATGATGCCGACAGGGATCTTGAGATTGACGAGGGCGTTGTGCTCGAAGGAGCCGCTGTTGTTGAGCAACGCGGTGGAGACGCGCTCATCGGTTTGAGCAGCCGCTTCCGACGACAGCCCGCCCATCGAGTGCCCGAACACACCAACGCGGTCGAGGATCAAGCGGCCGTACATGGGGCTGTTCTGATCGGCGTCCTGAGCCTCCAGCCAATCGATCGCCGCCGACATGAGCACGGCGTCGCCCGTCGACTCTCGAATACCGACGAGGACGAAGCCGTGCGAGGCCATGCGCGTCAGCAGCTGTAGGTAGTCGCGAGGAGGGGTACCTCCGCCCGGACCCCAAATGGCCACCGGGTGCTTCTTGTTGGGCTCGGTGGTGAGCGTCGTCGGCCTGACGAGAATGTGGCCACCGCCGCTGAACGAGAGGTCCTGAACCGTCGTCTCGAGCGGTCCGTTAGCGTTCACATTGTCACCCGCCAGCACCACTTCGGGCCGATTGACCTGGCCGCCGCTACCGCCCGCGCCCGCGCCCGAGTCGCTGCCTCCGGAGCTCGTGCCGGTGCCTGCGGACCCCGCAGTGGTACCACCCGAGCTGTTGCCAGCGGCCTCGCCCGTGCCGCCCGCTCCGGCGGGGTCAGCGCCGCCGCCAGAGCTGGTATCGGTTCCGCCCAAGCCCGCGGCACCCGAGCTCGAACCGCTCGCCCCTGGGCTGTAGCCGTCGCCGGGAGCGGACTCGCTCGAGCAAGCAAGAACTAGAATGAGAACAGAAGGAGCTAGTTGCCTCATGGGATACCTCGGAGCTCCGAGCGCGCTTTCTTGACGACGGCCCTCAGGCCAACCTGCTACCGGAGCGGAAAAATCCGAACGACTCGCTGCTGTGCGGCGGCTGCGATGTGAGCGCACACATGACCCGATTCCGCTACGAAGTCCACCTATTCCGCTGCCGCGCGATTGTTCAAACCGCGCTAAACTCGAGGACTTCGGCCGGACGGCTCTAGCGCCCGACGGCGGGAGTATCGTCACCTCGTGAGCCTGACCGAGCCGACCGACTTTCCCATGCCGGAGGTTGACGCCAATGGGGTCGACCAGTAGTGTACAGCTATACGGTAGGATGCCTTCCGCTTGGTGCCAGTAGTGTACAGCTATACGGTAGGATGCCTTCCGCTTGGTGCGACGTCGCGGTAATCGCAGGCGGTTCACGAGTGGAAGGCCTGTCTGATCGCATAAGGCCCGTTCTGTCGACAAACTCGTACAGTCGGACTGCACGAGCCAGCAACGGCTCCGAGAATCTTGCTTTGCGGAACGCGTTTGCTTGTCCTTCTATGGAACGTAGTGTCAAGCCAGATCCCTCCCGATCGCCGACCGTCCTCTTCAACGGAGGCGTCCGCTCCCAGTCGGCACGTGCGGCGTGGCTTGTCCGGGTTCGGCTGGCTTTTGCGACGGGGCTTGCCCGCGTTCAGCTGGCAAGCGCGGCGAGCCTTGAGCGCTTCCCGGTCGACCACGCGTCCGCGATTGGCATCGGAACCGCTGGCCAATACGGAGGATGACGGTAGCTCCCTTTCTGGGGTGTTTTCGCTGGCATCCTCGACGAGATCGAAGCCCTGTTGTTCTCGCGCACGGAGCGGGAACCATCCTTCTATCTGGGCCTCTTCTGACCATGGCTTCTTTCGGTACTCCGAGTGGGCATAGCCTATCCGAGGGACCTCAGGTCGACTGCGCCTGGGCCAGGACAAGCATGGATACTCACCCTCGAACCTTGCTCGTCTCCAGCTGCTGCGCCGGCGATTACACCGCTGCTGGGGATTGATAAATCCACACGTGAGACGAGTCTTTAGCCTTGCTTGCGATGCTTCGTCAGGTCGTACTTCTCCTTGCTCTTCCACATCGAAAGAGCGATCGCGGCGATCTTGCGGGCGATCGTCAGCTTCGCCAGGTTCGGCTTCGTGCCCGCATCGATCAGCCGCTGGTAGTCCTGTTGCAACGGCTCGTTCGGCAGCTGCGTGATCACCGTCGTCGCCGCGCCCTTGAAGACGTTCTTCAGCGTGCGGTTGTGATTCAGGTTCAAGCCGCGCGTCTTCTGTACCTCGGCCCGCCTCCAGCCGCCTTCTTTGTTCTGGATCCAGTCCGACGTCGAGCGCATCACGATCCCGAGGCCGCAATACGACCAGAACTGCCGCTTGGTCCGGAACCGCGCCGGCGACACGACGATGGGCATCATCTGCGCCACCCGGATCGGCCCCAGCCCAGGGCACGACTCGAGCACCCGGCTCATCGGGTGTCGGTGCGCTTCGGCGACGAGGCCCTTCTCCGCTCGCCGCCGCACCGCTTCCACCGCATCGTACTGCGCGTAGAGCATCGTCGCCGCCGCACGGCTCGCGTTGGGCAGCTTCTCCAAAAACTCCCCGCGGCCCTGCTCCGAGTACACGCTCTTGCCCGCCACGGCCACGCCGCGCGACCGAAGCAACGCTTTGATCCGGTTCTGCACCCGCACCACGTCCTGCACGATCATCGCGTGGGTGCGGCCCAGTTCGCCCAGCGTCTTGTACTCGCCCACCTCCTTGAACACGCGCGTCTTGATCGCTCCCGTGCGCAGTTGCTCGGCCAGCCGGAACGCGTCGCGCTCGTCGCTCTTCTGGCCTCGGCTCTCCGAGACCATCGCCACCACGATCTCCTCCGCGTGCGGCGAGAGGATCTCGTAGAGCCACCTGCTTTGCGTCCCTTCCTCGAACACCACGTGCCTCTTGCCGGTGATCGTCTTGAGTTGCTCCACGAGCGCTTGGCCGTTCGTCTCGACCACGTGCGACCCCTGCCGCTTGCCGCTCTCCCCAATCACCGCAAACGTCCTGCTTGCGGCGTGAACATCCAGACCGATATACTTCTGCACTGGCGCCCCCTTTCGCAGCTGCGTGGACCTGCAAACCAGCGCTGGCCTCGACGAACGGAGGGCGCCAGCCCTTCCGCAGGCTCGCTGTCATGGGCTCGCTCGCCTCGACGCCACCCTCGCGGCCAGTCAGCCCCACCTGCCCCGAGCTCGAGCCCCCAGCGGAGCGCCCCTCCGACGTCGCCCACGGTTCGCGTGAGGCACCGCGCGCAGCTCGTGTCCGGGCCGCCGCAGGCGCCCGCGCAGCGGGGCGATGCGCCTGGACACGAGCGAGCACGGTGCCACCGTCCCCAGGCGACGGCGAAGATGCGCCCACGTCGCCGGTCGGACCGGCGCCGTCGGCGCATGCGGGGATCTGCGGGCACGGGGCTGCGGACGCCACGTTCCCAACATGCCTATCCGCCGCGCCCGCGCGAGCGGAGGAGCCTCCGTCGGCAGACCCAGATGCCGCAGGATAGCGACGATCGCCGACGGCTCCTCCACGGTAGTTGCCGGCGGCGTAATCGGCGAGCGTGGCCTTGAGCTCGGTGGTCATGAGGCTCGGGTTGCCGGCAGCCTCGAGTGATCGAGAAACGCAGACGTGCCCAGCGCACGCGCGCCGGTGCCCCGTCGTCGGGCTTCATCGGGTGGCTCATCGGCGCCTCCTTCGCGGCGGCGCCAACGCGGACATGGGGACGGCGCAGCTCCTCGACGGACACGGACCGGCCCGTGGCGGGCGCGCCGCCGCCCGCGGGTCTTGGCTCATGAGGGCCTCCTTCACGAGCGACGTCTCGTCGTCGCTCGAGTGTTCGACCCTACATTGCCGCGGAATCCCCGCGGAGATCACCTCCTCCGCGGGGCGCGAGGCTCAGGCGCTCCCCCTCAAGAAACGTGATCCGTAGGGCACCGAGATCGTCGTGAGCGGCGCCAGCAGCTCGAGCATCGTCCTCACCTGCTGCGTCTGCGTACCCTCGAGCCGATCGACGATCGAAGCCGGCACGCGCCCGACGTCGGCGCCGATGAGTCGCGCGCAGATCGAGACGAACACCCCCGTGCGCAGGAAGGGGCCCTGCCACCAGCCGAGCCATCGGCGCGTCGTGCGCGCCGGCACCCCAGTCCGCCGCCGGATCTTCGCAGCCGCGCGGAGGGCGAGCGCGACGATGGTCGCCAGGATCACCACCGGCCCCCCAATAGACCCGCGGCCCGAGGAAGCGCACCGACGGCGGCATCGCGCGCTTCCGACAGCCCTCGCGCCCGCAGCACAAGCTGAACCGACGGGCGAACGCCTCGCCCGCTGGCGCGACGAGGGCCCCACGCGGCTTGCGGTCGCAGTCGCACCGGTGCAGCGGCCCGTCGCACACGGGGCAGCCCTCGGCCGCGACCCGGCGCGTCACCGCCTCGTCCACCTCCACCAGCACCCTGAAGAACCCGCGCCCAAGATGGGGGTCGTCCAGCATGGTCTACCTCCGGTCCTGAAACCCGGAGGGGAGCCCCCTCGGACGAACTTCACCAAGTTCAGTGAGGGGGCTTCCTTGTGCGCCCCTCAAACAAGTTGATCAGGATGGGCCCCAGCCCCCTCCATCTCCCTGACGGTTCTCATTCGCGCGCGGGCGGCTCGTCGGAGCGCGCCGTCGGGAAGGTCGCGGTCACGGCGCGCTGACTGCCGAACGCTTGGGGCTGCACACGATGCCGCCCGTGCAGCAGCGTCGCCCGCCAGCGCGGCCCGCCGACCGCGCGCCTGGAGCCGCCGACCGCGCGAGGGTAGCTACTCCTGCCACATCCGAACCTCCGTTGTTGTGGCGTTTCGGGTTCGGGACAGAGCCTGAACGAGCGCGCGTGAGGCGGCCCGAAATGGTAATTCTGACGATCCGGTAACTCGTCGCGAGTTACCGGGATCTAGTCAGGCGGGGAACCCGCTCTGATGACGCGCAGTTAGGCCGTTTCGAGAGAGCGCCCGAGGGGCCGATTTTGGAGGGGCGCGAAGGGGTCGATTTGGTAATTTCGCGCGGGGTCGGCTGCGCGTCTCCGGCGAGCCGCCGACCTCCGTTTTGTCGCATGCGACAGGGCGGCGCGCGCCGGGCACAACCGCGGGCCGGCCCGAGCGGCGCTGCGCGAGCTCGTCCTGGCGGACGCCGGGGCGGCCTGGGGCTGGCGCCTGGACGCGAGCACGCGGCGGGGCGCGAACTCGGCGCACGGGGCCGCGGAGCTCGTCCACACGGGAGGCTGACGGCAGGCGGAGCTCGTCCAGGTGGACGTACGCGCGGCCGGCGGACGCGGCGCCGGGAGGGCTGGCCCCGCTCGACGGCCGGGCGGTGGGATCGCCGGAGGGGTCACCCCGCACACCGAGGTCACCTGATCGGGCCCCAGCGAATGCCAGTCAGGTCACGGTGCCACGTGAGAACCGGCGTCCTCTTGGTCGCACGTTACATCAGACTTTAATGCCGTCACCCTCGCCAGGCGCCGACTCTTGTACTGTGCTTTAACGCTCTTTAAAGTTGAACGGAAAAATGAAGGCTTCGCCCTGGCAGGTTTGTGGTTCGGTGCTTTTGTAGACGCATGAGCTCGCGGCGCTGGTACGAGCTCGCGTGCGGAGTTGTCCGCGCGCCGAGCCACGTCCTGGAAGAGTGTTTCCAGATGAACAAGCAGACCCGGTGCCACCTGCGCGCGATCGCACGGCTGCACCCCGAGATCGGCAACCTGTGTGATCAGCTTGAAGCGCCCTGGAACGCCGTGCGAAGGATCGCGCACGCGCCGGGGGCGGCGGAACAGTGGGAGCGCGCGGCGCAGGTGCTCGGTGAGCTCGTGGAGAAGCGCCGGGCGACGGCGCCACGCCGGTCGAGGCTGGAGGCTGCGCGCCTGGAGGCGCTGAAGCGAATGGGACCGCCGATGGAGGGGGGAGGAAGACTTGCAAGCAGCCTGCGAGCAGCGTGGGAGGCGGCAGAGCGCGGGACGCCCGCGGTCTCAAGCCCACGTCCGAGCGATCGGCATGCTAGTCTGCGGTGCAGAGCTACCCGCCGGGAAGCGCGCCAGTCGAGCACATGAAGCGGCGTCGCGTTGGACTTTCGCCGCGTACCTCTCCCGTGCGTGCCGATCGCGCCCGCTCGCCGATCCTAATTCAGGGAGCAGGCGACGCTGGCGCACGCGCGACGTCGTGCAGCTCCAGGTGCGTCAAGGAGTGCTGCCACGGCGCCGGTACGGCGCCGCGCTCGGCCCGATGGACGAGGCCGACGGCGCAACGTTCGCCGACGTCCGCCTCGATCTCTGCGACGGCGTCGCGCCCGCCCGGGGTGGACAAGGCCCGATGGGTGGCTCTACGTCGCCTCCACGCGCGGCGTCGCCGGAGCGCGCGAATTACCAAATCGAGTCCTTCGCAAGCCCCCATTTTCTGCCCCTCGGCAGGGCTTTCCAGAACACCCAACCCCGCGATGCAACAGGGTGTTTTCCCCAGGCAGGTCTCCGGGCAATTCATGTCGAATCACCGGCGACACGGAATTACCGTTTCGTGCTCCTTTCAGAAGCGGCGGTCACGGTCGCGCACGAACCCAACACGAATGGATGTATAGTATGACACGAGCGGCTCTCGCGCGTGTATCGGCACCGCTTGCTCTTCGTCAGGCTGGTAACGGCACGCTCGCCATCGACAGAGAGAGCCTGGAGACGCCCGCCGGCGGATGGTCCAGCCCGAAGGTGATCGGCCAGCCAGCGACGGCGACGGCAACCGCAACGCTCGCGATCCCGCTGGATGGGCTGACGATCACGGCGCCGCAGCCGGAGATGCTCTCGCAGAAGAACGTCGAGTCGGTCACCGGTATCCCGGCGCGCGTCTTCCTCGACACGATCCGCGCGCCGGGCTTTCCCCTGCTGATCACCAAACTCGGCAAGTTGCGCGTGGTCCAGCGCGAGTCGTTCGTTGCGTACCTGCGGGCGCTGGCCAGTGAGCCGGCGTCGCGTCGCACCGCCGAGGCGGATGAGAACACTCGGGTTGCCGCCGTGCTTGCCTCTGCCGGGCTCGAACCTGTTCCGCAGCCGCCCACCGGCCGAGCGAGCGCCCGTCACGCCGATGCGAGGCGTGCTAGGCTGGCGCTGAAGTAGAGCGGGCCCGCTCGGCGCTACCAACGCCGGACGGGCCCTTGATCGACCCCCGCGTTCCCGGAGACCGACCCATGACCGACGTACCGCAGCTGCGGGCGCGCGCCAAGCGCTCGCCGGCAGTCGCTACCTCGTCCGTTCCTTCAGCCGGATCAACCGAGCGCCGCGCACGTGCGAGCCGCCCTGGTGGGCGCGCCTCGCCGCCGGAGGCGGGAGCCGCGCCCGGTGCGAGCTTACCGGGAGCGTCGAGCTCTGCAGAGCGCCCGCAGGGCACCGCGCCATCAGCGGCAGGCGACAAGCGCGCCAACGGCTCCGGGTCAGTCCGGTTGCGCAGGAGCACGTGGACCGCGCGTCTGAGCCTCGGCGAGGCGGGGCGACGCACGTTCAGCCTGCCGACGTGTCGGACCGAGCACGACGCCAACGCGCGGCTGGAAGTGTTGGCCGATCTCAGCAGGCACCTGCTCGCTGCCGGGCAGATCGTGCTCGGCCTGCCGCTGCTGGAGCAGGCTGCCGCGCGCGAGGGCAGCGCGCTCCGTGACGTCCGGATCGCGATCAACCACCTGTGCAGGGGCGAAGCGCGCGCCCGTGCCTCCGGGGAAACCACGTTCGCCGAGTTCGCTGAGCGGGTTCTTTCTGGAAAGCTTGCCGAGCAGTATCCGGATCATGTGAAGGCGATTCGGACAGCCGATAAATATGAGCAGAGGCTGGGCCACGTGCTCGACGTGCTAGGCCCTGTTCCCCTCGTGCGCTTCACACTCGACCATGCTGACCACGCGATGTCACGGCTGCCGGTGCACCTGGAGCCCGGATCGCGCCGAAATATTGCGATTGTCATCCATCGGCTACTGGCACTGGCTGCCTACCCCGCGCGCATCATCGCGCACAACCCGCTGCCACGCGGGTGGATTCCGAAGATAGAGAATAACAAGGCAAAGGGTTACTTGTACCCCGACGAGGATCAACGCCTCATGAGGAGTCAGTTGGTCCCGCTGTGCTTCCGGATCTACTACGGCTTCCTCACGCGCGAGGGAATGCGAGCCGACGAGGCCGGAACTCTCGAATGGTCGGATGTCGACCTTGACCGGGGAGCCGTTGTTCTCGATGAGAACAAGACCGATGACCCCCGTGCCTGGGCACTATCGCCGGATGTGGTGCGCGCGCTTCGTGCTTATCGCGAGCTCTGGCCGGACAATCGGCGTGTCTTCGTCGGGCCAAAGTGTGACCCCTTGCCGGGTTGTCACGGGGCGGAACGCTTCAGAGAACACCTCCAACGCGCGGGAGTCGATCGACCCGAGCTGTTCGAGACCACGGAGTCGAGGCTGAACATCCGATTGCACGACACTCGAGCGACCTTCATTACCATCAAGCTCGCGAATGGTCGCACGGAGACGTGGATCTCCGACCGAACCGGACACAAGTCGAGCGGCCAGATCCACCACTACAAGCGCGCCGCGCGCAAGATCGCCGAGCTTGGGCTGGGCGACTTTGCCCCCCTGGACGAGGCGATCCCCGAGCTGAGAGGAAAGGGCGGCTCGGTAGGAGGAGGCCAACCCGCGTCCGCTGGAGCAGGCATGGGCTCGGCGAGCGCCGAAGCTTCCGCCTCCGGCGCGCCGCCCGGTCAGACGGCGCCCCCGGACGACGTCCCCGCCCCCGCCACGGCGGACGCTGGCGCCTTCACAGGCGGTTCGTTGGGCCCGCGTTGGGCCACGCCGGAAGAGGACTCGGCCACGCGGCAGTCGGAACCAATTGAAATAATAGATATTTCTGCCGCTGACGCCTCGGCGCCGGAGATGTCCTCGCGGAACATCTCGACGAGGGCGTTGTGCTCGAGCGTCGGCATGACGCTCGGCCTTCAGCACCCCCCATGCCGACACGAAACGCCGGGAAAATGCGAGCAAAGCTCCAGCTCAGGGGTGGCGGCGCCATGGCGGACGCAGGCGGCCATGGACGCCGGCTGGGAAGCGGACTGGGCCGGCGACGGCGGCCGGGGGTACGCCGGGCCAGGGCGGCGCAGAGCGTTTCCGCTCGGTCAATATAATCTTCGACCGACGGCCGGCGGTCGTCATGACACCCAAAGCGGGGTCCGCTGATCCGCCGACAAAAGCCAGCAACCCCAACGGCTTCACTCGTTTTTGGAACATCCCATACACCCATGCTGGCGCCTGGGAGCACCGTCCACCACGTGGCGCCGATCGTCGGTCTGGGACGTGCGCCGACGCAGATCATGAGCTGAGCGTCGAAGCCGCTCTGTCATCGACGATCATCCACGCGATGAAAACTCGCGATTTTGGATTGCCGATACCTTTTCCGGATTCCATCATTGCGGCCCGACTCGCTGTACCCCTCGACGCTGGACAGCGCCGAAGGCGAACACCGACCCACGCGGGAAGACACCAGCTCACGCCTCGACCGGCGGCTTCGACTTCCAGCACAGAGAGGAGCACCAGGATGAAGTCTACGATCCTCTTGCTGACATTGACCGCGGCGCTCCTGATTCATCGGGGCGCCCTGGCAGCAAATTACTATGTCGACTGCGACATTGGCGACGACGGTGGAGAGGGCAACTCGGACGACCCATGGCAGACCCTTCAATTCGCCGTCGACAACATCAACAACGGCGATACGATCATCGTGCGCCCGGGGTTCTGTGAGGGTTGTCGCATCAGCGAGTCGGGGGCGCCAGGCGCAGGGAGAAAGACCCTGAGGGGCGAGCCCGGCGTCACGATCGATATGCCTGGGACCGAGAACGCACACGGCAGCAACATCGAAGTCGAGCTCGTTGACGCCACGGTGAGCCATTGGATCATCGAGGGCTTCGAGGTGGCGAACGCGCCTAGAGCCGGCGTCGATCTACGCGGTACGAGCGACATCACCGTCAGGCTCTGCGATGTCCACGACAGCGTTCGGACGGGCATATTCACCGCGTTCAGCGACGATGCGGTGATCGAGTACAACGAATCCGCTTTCAACGGCGAGCATGGGGTGTACACCAGCAACAGCGGGGATCGCCCCCAGGTCCGCGGCAACCTGCTCCATCACAACGCGTCCGCCGGCGTTCACATGAACGGCGACAGAAATTTCACGCCGGGCGACGGGATCATCACCGGCGCTACCGTCGAGCAGAATGAGATCTGGGAGAACGGCACGAGCGGGGCCTCCGCGATCAATTGCGATGGGGTCAGCGACAGCATGTTCAGGAACAATCTCCTCTACGGGAACCACGCGAGCGGCATCTCGCTTTACGCGATAGACGGGGCGGAGGGATCGAGCCGCAACCAGGTTTACAACAACACGATCGTGATGGCGGCAGACAGCCGCTGGGTGATCAACATCCCGAGCTCGGAGGGCGGCATCTCCAATCCGGTCGGCAACAAGATCAAGAACAACATCCTCTATACACCGCGGATCGACAGGGGATCCATCCTGATCTACCAGCCCACCATCGCCGGCTTCGAGAGCGACTACAACGTCGTCGTGAACCGCTTCAGCACGGACGGCGGCAGCTCGATAGTCAACCTGAGCACGTGGCGGAACCGCGGCCACGACAGGAACTCGCTGGTCGCCTCTCCGACGAACCTCTTCGTCGACCCGAACGCGCCGTTCGACCCCGATTTCCGCCTGAGGCCAGGCTCCTTGGCCATCGACAGGGGAACGGCGGTCCCTGTGTTCATCGATCTGGACTGGGTCGCTCGGCCCCAGGGGCCCCGCTGGGACATCGGCGCTTATGAGTTCATCATGTAGCGGCAAAGCAACGGCGCCCGGGTCGCCCTCGCGGGGCGCTGCACACAGCGCAGCCGCTTCTCGGTGAACTGCTCGCTCGACTCGTTGGCGCCGAGCGTCACGGGTGTGCCGCGGGCCGAGCGGGATCTGCAGGCCAGAGCAGGCGGCGGGCGTTGTCGCGGTAGATCTTCTGCAGCACGGGCGCGGGCAGGTGGATGCCGTAGATCCTCCAGAACCCCTGGCGGCCGTTCGCGGCCTCGGTGCTGAAGTAGTCGTCCTCGGTCTCGAGGAAGCGCGCGTAGACCTCGTAGCCTGCGGTGTTGGCGCTCTTGAGGTCGGTGCCGAAGAGCACGCGGTCCTGGTAGCGCACGAAGAAGCGGCGCGCCGCGCGCGGCTGCCGGCCCAGCTCGCTGGCGCTGGCCGACATGTCGACGTGGAGATTGGGGAAGCGCTCGAGCCAGCCCGCGAGCTGCTTCAGGTCTTCGGACGAGCTGCCCATGTGCGCGCCCACGAAGGTGACGTCGGGGTGGCGCTCGAGCACGCGGTTGCGCTCCTCGAAGAGCTGCGCGCGCGTGGGAAAGCGCGTCCGGTCTGCGAACGACCAGCTCGGGTACTCGTGCAGCTCGTGCCAGCGCTCGTTCTTCGCGCCCAGCGGGACGAAGAACGCCGCCGGGTCGGCCACGTGCCAGAGCACGGGCCGGCGGTAGCGCGCGCACGCGCGCCAGACTGGCTGGAGCTCCGGGCTGTCGAGCGCGACGCGCCGGCCCTCGGGCGTGCGCACCGTGAGCCCGAGCTCCTTGAAGATCTTGAGCCCCTTGGCGCCGGCCTCGAAGTCGGCTGCGAGCTGCGCGGCCACGCGCTCGCCCCAGCCCGGAGCGCCCACGAGCGTGAGGTCGAGGTTGGCATAGGTCAGGAAGCGCCCTGGATACGCGCGGTCGAAGCGCTCGAGCTCGCGCTCCAGGCGTTTGCTATGACCGGACCGCTCGTGCCGAGTCGGGCCGTGAGACGGTCTATGCCATCTCCTCGACGACCGAGTGCATGGTGGTCGCAAAGCTCGAGAACCTCGCGACGGACCTGGACCTGCTGCTGCTGTCCGCCTGCGACCCCATCCGGTCGAACGAGATGGCTTCCTCGACCCCGCTGGATCTACAGACCGTCGAGACCGTGAGCTGGACGAGCGCGCCAGGCCAGACATCCTACCTGGTGGTGGACGGCTACGCCGGGGCCGAAGGCAGCTACACCATCTCGGTCGACTGCACGTGTCGATGATTTGACCGCTCCAATCGCGCCGGTCCTGCCCATCGCGCAGCGGTCAGCGAAGCGCTCCTCGGCCAGCGGGAGGGCGCTCCCCCGGCGGCCGCATCGCCACGCACCGGCGAGACCTGCTTCTCTGCGCTCATCTTGCGGATGCAATGGCCGAGGGCAGCCCGAAGGTTCTGCTGGGTGGTGATCTGCGAGAGGTCGAGCCCCAGCGCGACCATCTCCCGAGTACCCCCTCGATCTCGCCGGCGTCCCCCCGGAACGGCACGACCCAGCTCTCCCAGTGATAGCCGTGCACCTCCTCGTACGAGTCCTCAGGGAGAGTGAGTCGGGATGCTCTGGGCGAAACGGAAGACGTTCTGCGGGTCGTATTTCCGCTTCACGGCGACGAGCCGCGCCAAGTTGCTCCCGTAGTAGGCGGTCGGCCAATCCTTCTGGTCGGCGTCGATGTAGTTCGGCACGGCGAACCTGGACGCGTACGGCCGCAGCTTGTCACCGAACGCCGTCATCCAGGCCATGGCGTCGTCATGATTCGTGCTCGCGTCACCCTCGAGGTAGATTTGCATGCTGAACATCGTCTTCCTGTGGACGAACGCCGTCGCGTCCGGGGCCACGGCGCCGATCGCGCCGCCGTAGGTGTTGACGATGAGGTCGGGGCCGAGCCCCGTCCCGGCCAGCGACTCGACGATCATGTCGACCCCTTCCGAGGAGAGCGGGGCGTCCAGGTACACCGACTTGGCCTTGAACCAGACCGGTTCGATCACGAGGCGCTCGGGCGAGAGCACCTTCGGGTCGGTCGTCGGGAGGCCGGCGAAGAAGAGCACCGACTGGATGAAGGGCATCTCTTCGACGAAGAGCGTCTTCGCGCCGGGCACCGTCGCGAGCAGGGGCGCGGCGGCCGCGGCGGCGGCCGACGCGGCGCCGATGTACAAACCTTTGACGGATACGCCGCTGGAGCTCACCACCATCATGGCGTTCGCCTCCGGCGGGAGAGCCGGCGACCAGCGCTGATAGGCCGTCATGACGGCCTTGATCGCCTCGCGCGGCCACTTGTAGCGGAACACCGCGACCGTATCCGGGAGCTGGTGTAGCTGAAGCGTGAACGACACCACGATGCCGAACGAGCCGCCGCCGCCGCGCAGGGCCCAGTAGAGATCGGGGTTGTTGATGCTGTCGGCGCTCAGGACCTCTCCTTCCGCGTCCACGACCGTCATGCTCAGGACATTGTCCGCGACCAGGCCGAACTTGCGGGAGATCAAGCTATAGCCGCCGCCGAGGCTCTGGCCAGCCAGGCCGACGCTCGGGTAGCTGCCCGCCACGAACGCCAGCTGCGCCTGCTGCCACACGGCGTGATAAAGCGGGCCCAGGCGCCACCCGGCGCCCACCGTCGCCGTCTTTCGGTCCTTGTCGATGGCGAGGTCGGTCATGCCGGCAAGATCGATGATCATGCCGCCGTCCTTGCCAAGCGAGTAGCCCTCGTAGCTGTGGCCGCCGGAGCGAACCGCGATGCTCAGGCCGAGGCGACGGGAGCACCTGACCGCGGCCTGGACCTGCGGGACGTTCACGGGGTGGACGATCACGCCCGGAAGGACCTGGATACGGAGGTTGAAGCCACGGCGGTCGCGCTCGTAGCCCGCCGAGCTCGGAAAGACCGTCCTGGGTGCGGCCGGGGCGAGGCATCGCGCGATGGCATCTTGCGTCGGCGCCGGCGCGTCTGGCGCCCGGTCCACGGGCGAGATCAAGTCGGCGGCCGCCGGCGGCCGGCAAGCGCTGGCCAGGACGACGGTCGCCCACAGCAGGAAGCACTGCAGGCGGCGAGGCCATTGAACCCTCGGATGGCGCGCGATCATGAGGTAGCTCCTCCCGGAGGTCGATCTCTATCGTGGCGCCGGCTCGCGGTGGGCCGGGAAGCGGAACAAACCGACATACGTGGCGCCCGGCGCCTGCGCCTTGACGCCGAGCGGCGCGGGCTTGCCGTCGGCCCCGATACGGAATGCGACGAGCTGGCCGGAGCCCTGGTTGGCGGCATAGAGGAGATGGCCGTCTGGCGACAGCGCGAAGCTGCGCGGATTGTGCGGGCCGCCGCCGTGCCCTGACGGCACATCGGCGAGCGGCGAGAGCTTCCCGGACGAAGCGTCGACCGAGAAGACGGCGATGCTATCGCGCCCGCGATTGGAACCGTAGACGAACCTGCCGGTCGGGTGCACGGCGATCTCGGCCCCGGTGTTTCGTCCCGAGTACCCCTCGGGCAGCGTCGAGGCCGTCGCGATGGGCGTCAGCCGGCCCGAGGCTCGATCGAACCGAAACGACGTGATCGTGCTCGCGGTCTCGTTGATCCCGAAGGCGACCGCGCCCTGCGGATGAAACGCGAGGTGCCGCGGACCGGAGTTTGCCGGGAGGCCCGCGCTCGGGACCGCGTTGGGCTCGAGCAGACCCTGGATGCTGTCGAACGCATGCTGCCACCGCTCCTGAACGCTGGCGCGCATGATCAGGAGCGAGCCGCGGCATCTCGCAGTCCGGGTAAGAGATGCCTGAGTGATCGTACGCCGCCCCGCACGAGGCGGTTCGACGTGAATGCATCCGGTCGTCCCACGATAGATTCCGCTCCGGCACGTCGAACATGGTCGTTGGATCAGCGACAAATCGCTCCAGGTACTGAACGTCCAGGTCTTCCGGCATGGGTCCCTGCGGTCGATACAGCGTAGGAGTGTTCCCTCGCTCGCCCGACGTTTGGTTGTTCAGCTGCGGCCCGCCCCAGCGTAGCTCGGATGAGAGGCTGATGGCGTTCGCGGCGCGCGCTCTCGTCGCTCGCGACGGGGTAGCTCAGGGGACGGCCATCTTGCGAAGGCGACCTAGAGAACGAGAGCACAGGAGGGCCATGGTGCCGAACCCAATAAAACAGACACCAACATCAGACCAGTTGTTGAGGTCGAATGCAGCGACTTGCACAAGCAAGAGATACGCGAAGGCGAGGTTGACCAGCGCCCAGGCAACGTTCACCGTCGGCGACGACAGCCCCTTGAAGGGCGGAGATGCGAATGGGCTCTGCAACGGTAGGCCGGACACGCCCGCGATCAGGTGAGGGAGCGCATTGGCGAAGATCGCCCCACCGAAGAAGTGCGCGGGATAGACATACCACGGCATGATAATCTCCTCGAGCTGTTCGAGCGGGGACTGCTATCGCGCCAAGAAAGTACCTTGTGGCGGCTTTCACATGCAAGGAGGAAGAGAAGGCCACCTCGGACAGCCGCGTGGCGAAGCCGTCCTCGCCAGCGGCTGGTTCGGCGGAGCATCGCGCCCACAGACCAGCGCGCTCCCGGTCAGGACGAGAGCCCCAGCACATGCGCGGCCCGCTCGGGATCCAGCCGGAAAGGGCTCTCTTCGCCTTCGAAGAAGCGATGATCGCGGATCAGGTGCACCAGCAGACCGGAGCCTCGCAGGAACCGCCTCCTCGAACTGGTCGGTCGCACGTGCGATGCGATCCTCGGACGCCCGCAGGGCCTCCGCGAGGAGGCGATCCAGCGCGTCCGCGATCTGCGCGTGACCAAGCCCGAGCCGCTGCAGCGTCTCGGCGTCCCGGGCCATGACGTCGCGCAGGACCTCCGCCTCTCCCAGAAAACCGCAGCGCGACCAGCCGCCCGGCCGCATCCGCTCCTCGACCCAGGCCTCGGTCGGGCTCGCGGTGCAGTGGGGGCACGCATAGCCGGTCAGCTTCTCGTCCTCGATGACGGCATCGAAGTATGCGACGTCGTGCCCGCACGATGCGCACCGCCGCACAGTATCGGCGGATTCGCCGCGCTCGAAGGCTGTCCGCTCTGCAAACGATCCGGGCATAGTAGGCAGTGGAACTTTCACCCGTGTCAAGCGACGGGTGGGGACGCCGGAATGGGCGCCCTCCACCCCAAGGCCACGCGCGAGCGACGCCGGCGGAGCACCGTGCGCAGAGCGCGGGCTTGCGCTGAGGCCGTGGCGAGCAAGTGTGCGGCGCAGCCGTGCACGCATCGAGTACCGGCCGTCAGATCCAAGCCCATGTTGGGCGGATAGGACAAGCAAACGCGTTCCGCAAAGTCGAGATTCTCGGAGCCGTTCCTGACTCGTGCAGTCCGACGATACGAGCTCATTGCAGAACGGGCCTTATGCGATCAGGCAGGTCTTCCACGCCTGAAACGCCTGGGATTACCGCGACGTAGCACCAAGCGGAAGGCATCCTACCGTATAGCTGTACCCTACTGGCTCGGCCTGGTGCCAGCACCGGAGGGGAGAGAAAGGTCGCGCCGATGGTAGCAAGCCGCATTGACGAGGCGCCCGGATAGGACAGGTGCGGAGATCCGCGGAGACCGAACCGTCCTGTCCTTGGCCGGCACTGTCGGAGATGGAGGCCGAGGTGGCACAGGACCGGAGCAGGCGAGAACCAGCACCAGCCGGCCGAAAGCGAGCCAGGCGATGATGAGGATAGCCCGCGCAAAGCCATTCCGACCTGTCAAGAATTGGCCGCCAACGACCAGCAGTTGACATAACGTACAAAAAACACGGATCCACTGATCCGCCTACAAAAGCCAACAGATCCAACGAGTTCACTCGACTGTGCAATATTGTCTACACTACGCTGGCGCAGGAGATGGGCGTAGGGAGTGCGCTCGATCACGGCAGCCTCGTTGTCGGCAAGTGGGGCATGCTAGGCGAACTCGTAGGACCGATTCCATAGCTGCAACCTGTGCGACACATGCACGGCACTACGTACAGCGCGCACCCCCACGCCTATCCGGGCGCTCACTCGCGATACGTGCCGACATTGATCGACAACTTCCGCATCCAACGATGAATCTGCACGCGAGATTTGCCCATGTCGCACGCCACGCGCATTGTGGGGGTTGCGTTACGTATGCGGGAGATGTTACGGCTGGGCTTGCGTCATTCTGAATTTTTCGTGGATGAGCAGCCCCGAATGCCTCTCCTGGAGCTCTTGGGTGGTAAAGCAGCAATCACGCCGACTCCTGCCTGATCGCGACAGGCACGGGACTTGCCGTGCGCCGCCCCCCCACGGGGGACCACCCCTTGAGCCTTCACCTCTTCACTCGTAACAGGAGCCAATGAGAACCAGACACACGGTCGTGCTTCCCCTCGTATGCTTCGGTGTCATCATCGCTGCCAGTTGCGGCGATACGGCGCCCCCGCCCATCAGCCCCCCGCCCGACGAAGCGCTGCCGGCGGGAACGAACATCTCGGGAGGCGACACGACAGAAGCCCTCGACGCCATCGCCGCCAATTGGCAGCCCTCGCTCGACCCCGATTACAACAACCTGACCCCACGGCCGGGTGTCGAACCCGCGACGAAGGCGCAAACGGACGACGTGACCGTCACGGCCACCGAGCTCGTCTTCCCGAGAGCGACGCACCCGGAAGTTCTCACCTGGAAGCCCGGGCGCATCGTCGTCGCGGGACCGGGTGCAGGCGCAGGGAAGAACCCCATGGGCTTTGCTCGGCGCGTCGTGAGCGTCGCCGAGCAGGGAGCGAACATCGTCGTCACGACGGAAGTCCCCGTCCTTCAAGAGCTCTTCGAGGGCGACGTGCAGATGACGTTCGACCCCGCCAAAGCTCAGGAAGTCGACTTGACCAAGCTCGACCTGGAGTGGGCCGCCGAGAATCTGTACGCCAATGTCGACTTTTCCAGCGAAAGCCCCGGAGTTCTCACCGACAGCTTCCCCCTCGATGCAGGCGACGTCGGTGAGGACGGCATATCGCTGCCTCCGGCAATGCCTGGCGATCCGGGCTTCGGCTGGCTCGCCAAAGCCGTGAAGAGCGGCGTCAGCGCCGTCGGGGGCGCCATTGGCGGAGCGGCGAAGGCCATCGCGAGCGCGTCGAACACCGTTTGGCAAACCGTGACAGCGAAGAGCTTCGACGGCAGCGTTCCGCTGGACAAGGAAATCAGCAAGTCGGTTTCACAAGACTTTCTCGACCTCGACTACAAGAAGACCTTCAACCCCTCGGGCAAGTTGCCGCTGGAGCTAGGCATCAAGGGCAACGCAATCGTCAGCGGCACGCTGGCCTTCAACCCGAAAGTGCAGGTCGGCTTCACCGTTCCGGGGCTGGGATCCATCGGAGGGGACAAGCCGTTTGCCTTGTGGATCAACGCCGACAGTTACTTGCGCGCATCGGAGAAGATCGATCTCGCGTTCAAGGCTACCATCGAGTCGGCCGGAGGCAAGTCGGGGGTCGACTTGGAAAACCTCTTCAAGGAAGCGCCCACGACCCGTGCCGAAGTCGAAACGCACACCAAAGAATTCTTCCTGGGCCATCCGGATCTCAAGCCGGGCACGGCCTGGACGAAGACGATCTTCATCTCCAAGCCAATGACACAAACGGTTGCCGCCGGCCCCGTGCCGGTGGTCTTCACCGAAACGTTCCAGCTCGACCTCGAGTGCGGCCTCCAAGCGCAGGCGAACATCACCGCGGTGCTCGAAACAGAGCAATCGCTGACGTTCAAATACTCGGCACGTTATGAGAACGGAGCCGTCACGAGCTCGAAGCCGGACGTCAAATTGGGCAACAGGTTCAACATTCAAGTGCTCGCCGGTGGCTCGCTTGTCGCCACGTGCGGGCTCATTCCCCGCATCAATGCGTTCATCTATGACACCATTGGGTTGAACGCGGGGCTCCGGGCGTCGATCATCGGGCGAGCATCGTATACGACTTCCTGCGAAAACGCCGCGACGACCTGGAAGCCCGAAGGGGAAGTGAATCTCGGCCTTTCGGCCGGCCTCGGCCTCAAGGTCGGAGCGCGCGGACAGGTCCCGGGCTCGAGCTTCCTTGGCACATCCGGAACCGCGCTTGGGGCGACGTGGTATCCGCCCGAGCTCTTCACAAAAGAATTTCCGTTGTATGAAGACAAGTGGAGCGTACTGGGACTCGGTTACTGCACGCCCACGTGCACCAACGCGGCGCAGGACGCCCTCGAAACGGACGCCGATTGCGGCGGAGGTCAATGCAATGGTTGTGCGGAAGGCGAAGGGTGCTCGAAGAACAGCGATTGCGCGGTCGGTTTCTGCGCGGCCGGGAAGTGCTCGAATACGGATCATTGCCAGGATGGGATCATCGACGGGGACGAGACCGCCACGGATTGCGGCGGAGCGCTCTGTGACAAGTGCTCCCTTGGGCGGGCGTGTTTGACGCCGAGCGATTGCAAGAGCGGCTTGTGCAAAGCGTTGCCGGGAAGCGGCTCCAGCCTTGGATTCTGCGTGGCCGATCCCTGCGAGGACAACACGAAGAACAACGGCGAATGCGGGGCCGACTGCGGCGGCGGTTGCAATGCCTGCGCGCTGGGCGCGTATTGCAACATCGACGCGGAATGCGCGACCGGCGCCAGTAACGGTTATCGATGCGTCGATGAGACGTGCAAGGACCTGAAGCGCTCGCCTGGCGAGTCGGACATCGATTGCGGTGCCGCCTGCTTCATCGGCTGCGCACAGGGTCAGAGGTGCTTTCAGGACGCTGATTGCGCCGATGGAAGTTGCATTGCGGGCATCTGCGACAACCAGTGGCTCTCGAGCTGTGCGGAGCGCCGAGCAGCGGATCCGGCAGCCGCCGACGGCGATTACACGCTCTACGTCGGCGGCGATCCTCAAAAGCCCTGGACGGCATATTGCCATGACATGGCGGGCACGCCCAGGACCTACCTCTCGCTCGTCAACACGACGAACGCGAACTATTCGCAATACACCGCCGGAGGGGCTTCTCCCGGGACCGACGTGCGGACGAGCTTCACGAAGGTGCGGATCGATCCGGCGACGCTTCAGGTGGACCCCAACGACCTGACGTTCTCCACATCGACCGGCAGTTTGGACCACTCCGATGCAATCCTCACTTCCGTACCCTATGGGTCCGCTGTCGACTGCTTGGCCCGGGAGAGCAGCTCCGGCGTCGGAAACGTCGATCTCACAGGGATCCCATTCGTCGTCGCCCCCGACCAGTTTACCGTGGCTGGCTTCATGCCGAGCGGCAATACCACGTATGGTGCAGGTGGGCGCACGGTGCACCTCACGGGCGGCGGCCATTGCGGCTGGAATACGGTCACAGGCGGCAACCCGATCGAGGTCGTCCCACCGCTCCAGCTCGTGTATGCGCTCGTCACCCCCGCCACGTCGTTCAAAGACGCCAGATAATGTAGGAACAACCTGAGCGACGCCGAAGGGTGGGGCGCTAGATAGCCGATCCCGAATCGGCAACGGGCGAGCTTGGCACCGGCCGTAGGCTCGCGGGCGACCCCGGATACGAGGGCCCCCGCTGAGCGTCGACCCCGCGGGAGGCCCTCGGGCGCCTTATCCGCCAGCGGTCGAGTCGAAGCGCTGGACATGCCTGTGCCAACACCTCATCGCCGCGAGCTCACGGCGGCCGCACGCTTCTTGAAGCGCGACCTCAGCACCGCGAACGCCAATGCACCTGCCACCACGAGGCCCACGCCGACAACCATCGCGTTCGAGGGCGACCCACCGTCGGGCGACGTCGATGTAGGCGCCGATTCCACCAGGCGAATGGCCAGATCATCAAATACTGCTGCGGCCTCCCCCCGATTGGTGATTTGCACGTAATAACGCTCCTGCGGCAGCTCCAACGACGCCTCGAATCGACCACCCGCACGCGTGAATGCTGCCCGTGCCCCGAGCGCCGTTGCCTCGTCGACCAGCTCTCCGGCCCGAACGACGGCCTCCAAGTCGCGCTCGGCGCCCGCGGCGACGCGGAGCGAAAGGATCGCCTTTCCGGTTGCCGGCGATTGCCCACGGAATTGCAGGACCGACCGCGGCAGCGGCGCGTCCGGCACATCACGCCGCCCGGGAACCCAAAACCCATCCGCATGGGCGCGCGTCATCGCCCCAAAGTTCAGTTCGAGCACCCGCTCTTCCAGCAAAAGCCCATGCTCCTCCGCTGCGCGCTGCCACATCGCGGCAAGCGCCGGGGCCATCGATTGCAGCTCCACGACCAGCCCGCGAGCCCAAGGACCAAGCGCTTTCGGAGGCGACGCCGTGTGGACGAGGTAGCGCGTGAGCCCCTCGACGAAACGGTCCTTTCCCTCCGTGTACACGCCCCACAATGCGCTCGAAAGCGCCAATGAATCGTTATGGGCGGCGCCGGTACGGGCTTCCGGGAAAACAACCTTTACACGAAGAGATCGAGCGGCCTCCGTTGAAAATGCCGAACGCTCTCCCCAGACCGGATCGCCGCTTTTGACGGCCGCGTAGAAATCGGCGAGGGCTTCTTTGATGATCGCAGGGTCGTCCGAGCTGCCTGCGGCGTCGAGGGTCCAGCGGCTTTCGCCCAGCATCGGATGCATCCAGACGTGTGCAAGCTCGTGCGTCACCACGTCCGGATCGGCGCAAAGCTGCGAGCCGCGCACGCCGAACAGAATGGCTCCTCGCCCGTCGCAGAGCGACGAATCACGAAGCGACCCATTGCAACCGCCCCATTCATCGGCGGACGTGATGCTGCGCGCGTTCGCTTCGGCAAGGTTCGCAATGAGCAGAATATCCGCATGCCGAGCGGCGTTTCCGAAGCCAAGGCCTGCGAAAAATGCATTCGCGCTGCGAGCATGCGTATCCAATGGTTCGAGCGCCTCGACGGCCGCAGCGGGCAGCGAAGGGTCGTTCTTCTTGACGAAGGACGTGCAGGGTGCTTGTTCGGTGCGGACGCACCACCGAAGGTCGAGCTGGGTCACGGTTGGTCGGCTTGTTGCAGAGAGGTGAGCGAGGGCTTTCTCCTAGTATACGCGGCACGCCGCCACGCATCAAACGGCTTCGGCCACAAAAGTTCGCTTTGGTTGGGGTCGGAGCAGCCGGTTCCTGTACACCGGGCAGTACTGCAGGTTTGTTGACCATGATCCCCAATGAATCGGAATGATTTTACCCGCACCGGCTCCTGACGATGCAGCGAAATCGGCTACGTGGAGATCCTGCCCGTCGGGCGCACGCAAACGGGGGACGGGTCCCAGCAGGTCATCCAGGTGCACGTGCACCTTCCAGTCGTTGGGGACCAAGCCGACCCCGGTCATGATGTCCCGGAAGGTCACGTCAGCCTTTGACTGCAGAGCCAAGGACAAGCTCGGGGCTCACGTGCTGGCCGGCGTACGGCTCGAAAAGAGCGTCAAGGCGCGCATGAAGGTGCGGCCCTCGAAGCACGTTGCTCGGACGCCGGACGCATACTGACTCTTTTCAAAAGGATGGCCCGCTGTGGATCGCGATGTGAAGGGCACCACGCCGATGCCGGCGGTGTTGATGAACAGCCCATCGCCCTTGCCCCGGTCGACAACCTTGGTGTCGCCCGTCACGAGCTCGACCCCGCACGCCTCCGCAGCGGCGCGCATCGACAGCGCGATCTGCTGGAGCTCGCCGATGTCCGGCGTCGTGCGCGTGCTCCGCGCGTCGGCGGAGGGGCAGCGGCTCAAGGCCGGCGAGGTCCTCGTGGCGCCCATGACGTCGCCCGACTGGGTGCCAACCATCCGCCGCGCGGCGACCCTCGTGACGGACAGCGGCGGGATGACCTGCCACGCCGCGATCGTCAGCCGCGAGCTCCGCATCCCGTGTGTCGTGGGCACGCGGTCCGCCACGCGGACCCTGCGGGACGGCGAGCTCGTCACCGTCGACGGCGCGCACGGCAAGGTCCTCGAGGGGCAACGTGCCGCCGCGGAGGCGCCCGGGGCCATCACGATGCCCTCCAGCTCGTGGCGGAGGCTGCGCGCGGCCGTGGCCGCGTCGCCGTGCCCCTCGTACCCCCGTCGAGAATGACAACGTGCAAATGTGGATTGAGCCGCAGGTCGCCGGACGTGCGTTGCACGACGGTCACCGCGCCGCTCTTGGCCGCGCTGAGCGCGCCTCGGCGCACGGCGCGCCGGTCGTCGTCCTCGGCGGAGAAGACGTCGGTGGGACGAAGTCGGTGAGGGCTCGGCGGCGAGGCGGAGATCCTCGCAAGGGGAGCGGGCGGGCGCAAGGGGCGCCGGAACGACGATTTCGGCGACGTCGGGGGCGTGAAGAGGGCGCGTGGCAGCGCCGCCAGGAGCCACGGATGGGAGGGCTGGCCTCCACGGGGCGCGCGGAAAACGCGAGCGACCCCGATGCAGGCGCAGCCGGTGAAGGCGCCGGGAGCGGCGGCGGGGGCGCTCGCCGGCCGATGGGGCGGGTGGCGCCGTCGCGCGCGGCTGCGCTACTTTTACTCCGGCCGCCCCGCCGGCGACCAGGTCCCTCAGAGCGATGAGTTCCAGATGATGAAATTGTGGACGTCCGTGGTGATCCGGCGCCCCATGTTCCAGGTCGTTCCTAGCCAGTTCGTATACGGCCTGCTGTGTATCGCGACGATATAGCGGTTACTGGCCGAGTCGAACCTGTACACGCCCGCGCCGCTCTGGCCCGATGTCGTGTCGATATCATACTCAACCAGGTCTCCGGCCGCTTCGAGGGGCCCATGCTCCCCCCAGATCTGCGGCCAGGTATTCGGATACCCGAACGGAGTGATGCTAGGATATCCATTGAGGTAACCTGAGGCCTGCTCGATGAAGGAGTCGCTGAAGACTCCGATACCGAGCCACCCCACCTGGTTCCCTGGCTGGTAGCCGCACGCCGGCATGATCTCCATGACGCCGTAGTCGAAGTCAAGCTCCTCCCATTCGTCGGCCGCCGTGAGATAGCCGCTCGGGACAGCCGGCTCGTAGCAGCCGCCCATCGGCGCGACGCCGCTGGGATCCGGGTAGAAGTAGCTGGCCTGGTACGGGAACGGGTTCGAGTCCTGGCTGTCCACGCCGGGGCTCCACTTGAACCCCCACACCATCGCTCCGCCCGAGACGAGGCAATGCGCCGCGGTGAGGATGGTCGTCGGGCCGATCACCGTCCCGGTGCACTTCGCTGCATTGCTAGGGTCCGTATTCCATTTGCTGTCCGTGATCAACACGGTGGCCGCGGCGGCGCCCGAAGTGTTGTCACGCATCCGATCTCGATCGTCCGTTCCTATGATCGCCTGCGACTGCAAGGTGCCCGGCGTGAGGTCCACCCCTGGCGGCGCGGCCTTCCCGCTGCCCGGCGGTGACCGCAGCTCCTTCCCTCGCGCCGCGATGACCGCATCAGCGATCTGGTAAGCCGGGCCATCCAAGATGTACTCATAGCCGTTGATCGCGGTCACCGGCCGGAGCGCCTCGGCGAGCTGCTCGCGTGTCATCCGCTCCGCGACGGGCACCCTGGGAGCGGCGTCGCGACGAGACGCGCCCCGGACCTTCGGCCCCGCGGCGAGGCTGTCGGCGTTCTTGGCAGGGCCGCGGCGCACGAAGCGCAGCCCCTTGCTGTTGACGAAGGAGAGCGGAGCCTCCCCCGCGGCGATGGAATCCTCGCTCCGTTGCTGCTCCTCCGGGTTGATGACCTCCGCGGTGCAGCCCATGACGAGCAGCGCAGCCGACGCCATCGTGATCGCGAACGTATGACGATGCATAAATTCTCCTATGACCTCGCACCTGGCCCGCGCCCGTGCTGGCGAGGCGCGCCCAAGCAACGGTCGTGCCTAGCGCGGCGTGGCCACTTCGCGCGGCGATATCGGCGTGTCGACACCGATTCGAATCCGAGTCGAGCGTCGCTGATTGCGGTGCTGGCGTGACATGTCACGGTGCTGGCGTGACATGTCACGTGACATGTCACGGTGCTGGCATGACATGTCACGGTGCTGGCATGACATGTCACGGCTCACCCCTGCGGGCGCCGGTCGGTGTGATCGTCGAAGTCGTTCGGATCGAGCGTCCCCGCCGAGCGCATCGCCTTGATCTCGTGGGCAGCGGCACGGAGCTCCGGGCGCTGTCCGAGCGCGATCGCGTCCACGTCGTGAGCGGCGCCGGCGCGCCGACATCGAGCGCTGGTTCGGGGCGCTGCCGCTCCACCTCCACGCCGAGCACGGCTTCTGGTCGCGCCTCAAGGCGTGCAACGACTGGGGCCCGCTCGCGTCGGACGCCGCCGCGTGGAAGGGCGAGATCCGGGGCCTCCTGGAGGACGTCACCCGGCGCACCCCGGGCAGCTTCATCGAGGAGAAGACGGTGACGCTCGCGTGGCACTACCGCGCGGCAGAGTCCGAGCTCGCCGGCGAGCACGCGCGTGAGCTGCGCGCCGCCTACGCCGCTGTCCTACGAGACCGACGGCGCTGCCCGGTCGACGTGCTCGTCGTTTGCGTCGACCACGCCCTCGCCTCCGCCCTGGCAGCCCCCGGCTTACCGGGGAGCGTGAACGCCCCCTCGCCGTCGTGGCAAGAGGGCGTTCGCCGTGAGCCGTCACCAAGGCATTGCCCGCCCCGGGGGTACGAAGGGCCAGGGTGGCGCATTCGGCTGGGGGCGGCCTCCATGAGCCCTCGAGATGGCCCTGGTCGCGGGCGGCCGGCGGCGACAGGATGGGCGCATGACCAAGTATCTCATCTCGTTCCCGAGCTGCGCGATGCAGATCGCCGACGAGGACCGGCCCCAGGTCTCCGCCGACGCGCACGCCGTCATCCGCGAGGCGAAGGGGGCGGGCGTGTACGTCTTCGGCGGCGGCATCGACGAGGACATCGCGCCCGTGCTGGTGACCGCCGACGGCACGATCTCGGCGGAGACGACGCACCTCGACGGCGGCTTCTGCGTGCTCGAGGTGCCCACGCGCGCTGAGGCCGAGCGCTGGGCGGCCCGGATCGCGGCCGCGTGCCGCACGCCGCAGGAGCTGCGGCAGTTCGGGTACGACCCGGAGTCGTGAGGCGGCTGCGCGTCAGCGCGCGCCCGCGGGGGCGCGCACCGCCGTCACGACGCTCATCTGCTTCCAGGCCTGGGTGGCCTTGCCGTTCGTGGGCGACAAGGCTCGGCCGATCGTCGACAGATCTTCGTCGCGCGCGACCTCGAACCCGTGCTCGGCGAGCAGGGCCCGCATCGCCTCGGGGCGAAAGGTCGAGCGCAGCGGCTCGCCGAGGCGGGCGGATAGGACAAGCAAACGCGTTCCGCAAAGTCAAGATTCTCGGAGCCGTTCCTGACTCGTGCAGTCCGACGATACGAGCTCATTGCAGAACGGGCCTTATGCGATCAGGCAGGTCTTCCACGCCTGAAACGCCTGGGATTACCGCGACGTAGCACAATGCGGAAGGCATCCTACCGTATAGCTGTACGCTACTGGCTCGTGGCGTCAGGAGGAGCGGCTGGGTCGTGACATGTCACGGAGTCAGCGTGACATGTCACGTGACATGTCACGTGACAGCATGACGCGGGCTACAGGCTCAACAGAACAATCCACCTAGCCACGGCCCGCGGTGCGCAGCGAAGGAGCGCTCCCCGGCCGCACCCACCGCGGTTGCGACGCTCGGGCGCTGCGGCGGCCCGGTCTTGGTGCTCCTGGCCGAGCGCTCCATGAGCCTGATTTGGCGCGTATCTTGCCTTATGTCCTCGACGGCGCGCTCACGCTCGACGGCTCCATCGTCGTCGCCTCCTGCGCAGAGATGGCGGCGCGGGCCACGAGCGCGGCCGCCGAGGAGTGGGGCATCCGGGTGGATCAGGGTTCTCGCCTCGCCAAGGCTGCAAGACGCCAGCCGAACGACAAATAGACCCGCGAAATGAGGACAATAGTGAGAATAGGTCTATCGACAAGAAACTTAGGGAGGAGCGCGGAACCGTCGCGGAGCCATCTGCTCTGCACGTTCCTTATGCTGCTCCTCGCTTCCGTGCTTCCCTTCGGGGCCGGTTGCGCCATGGACGCGCAGGTGGACGAGGAATCGAAGGGCGTGGACGCGCTCCGAGTCAGGTTCCCAGAGCAGGCGGCGCGCGTGCTCGAGAGCAACGACAGGTTGGTCACGCGAGGGCGGACCTTCGCGACGGAGCTGGGAACGGATATCAAGGCCGCGCTCCATCGCCGGGGCGGGCTCTCGATCGCGCTGCCGGCGAACGCGGAGGACGAGATCAGCTTCCATCTCGTCGGCGGCTTCGAGGTGCGCGTGCGCGAGCTCGGCGCGTCGGGGCCTGGCGCGACGACCGAGCGCGCGGTCGCCTACAAGCGAGAGGGCGTGACCTCCTACTGGAGCGCGACGGAGCACGGCTACGAAGAGTGGCTGCTGCTCGACGCAGGCCACGCGAAGCGCGGCGCGCCCGTCGCGGCATGGGAGGTCGCCGGAGCGACGCTGCAGCAGCAGGGCGAGGCGGTCGCGATCGTCGACGAGCGCGGCGTCGAGCGGATCCGGGTCACGGCGCCTGCGGCCTACCTGGCCGGCGGACAGCCGGTCGCGGCTCGCCTCGCCGTGAGCGGGGCGAAGATCGAGCTGACGGTGGACGCGGACGGCGAGGAGATGCTGATCGATCCGCTGTGGGTGGCGACCGGGTCGCTGAGCACATCAGCTCGTTACGGCCACACCGCGACGCGGCTCCAGAACGGCAAGGTGCTGGTGGCCGGCGGTACCAACGGCTCTGTGTACCTCAACACAGCCGAGGTGTACGATTTCACCACCAACACCTGGTGGTCGGCTGGGACCATGAGCTCGGCTCGTTACGAGCATGCCGCGACGCGGCTCGGCAACGGCGAGGTGCTGGTGACCGGCGGTTACGATAGCTCCTCGTTCTACAACACAGCCCAGGTGTACGATCCGTCGACCAACGGCTGGTCGGGGGCTGGAACGATGAGCACCGTTCGTTACGGCCATACAGCGACGACGCTCAACAACGGCAAGGCGCTCGTGATCGGCGGCAGGAACGCCGGGGGGACGACGGTCACCAGCGTCCAGACGTATGATGGGTCGACGGGTACCTGGGCGGGGGTCCTGGCGATCCCGAACGGCCGTTACGCCCACACCGCGACGCTGCTCAACACCGGTAACGTCCTGGTGGCGGGCGGTTACGACACCACCGGGTTGACCACCCAGGCCCGGCTCTACAACCCGACGACCAACACCTGGTCGCTGGCTGGAACGCTGAGCACTGCTCGCCGCTCCCATACCGCGACGCTGCTCGGCAACGGCGCGGTGCTGGTGACGGGCGGTCGAGACGCCGGCACCACGAACATCTCCACCGCCGAGATCTACGACCCGTCGACCAACACATGGTCGGCGGCCGCGACCATGCCCGGGTCGCGTTACGGTCATACCGCGACGCTGCTCGGCAACGGCACGGTGCTGGCGGCGGGCGGTCAGGGCGCCAGCGGGTACCTCTCGGTCGCCGCTATCTACGACCCGGCTGCCAATAGCTGGTACACGGAGACATCGATGAGCGCCGCGCGTTACCTCCATACCGCGACGGCGCTTGGGAGCGGCCTGGTGCTGATGACGGGCGGCCGGGGCAGCTCCGCGGCGAACGCGAGCGCCGAGCTGTACGACCCGTCGGTCCATATCTGGTCACGCACGGGGGGGATGAGCTTCAGTCGTGACGCGCATACCGCGACGCTGCTCGACAACGGCAAGGTGCTCGTCGCGGGCGGCCAGGCTTCGACGTCATTGACCGAGCTGTACGACCCGTCGACTGGCCTCTGGGCCGCGACCGGCTCGCTGAGCGCCCCGCGGTCAGCTCACACCGCGACGCTGCTCTGGGACGGCAGGGTGCTGGTGGCTGGCGGTTATAACGGATCCGGCACGGTCGCCAACACCGCCGAGGTGTACGACCCGTCGATCGGCGGCTGGACGCTGCTGGGCAGCACCCTGTCCAGCGCCCGCGAGCACCATACCGCGACGCTGCTCACCAACGGCAGGGTGCTGGTGGTGGGCGGTTATAACGGGGGCGGTTACGTCGGGCAGGCCGAGGTGTTCAACCCGGCGACCAACACCTGGTCGTCGATCGCGCCCTCCTCGGCGCGCGCTCATCATACCGCGACCCTGCTCAGCAACGGCGACGTGCTGGTGACGGGCGGGAGTAGCGGCTCCGGGAGTCTGAGCAACTGCGAGCTGTACCAGCAGTCGACGGGCCTCTGGCTGCCGGCCGGAGCCATGGTGGATGCCCGGGAGTACCATACCGCGACGCTGCTCAACAACGGCAAGGTGCTGGTGGTGGGCGGAGACCTGAGCGGGCTCGCGAGCGCTGAGCTGTATACCCCGGGGACCAACTCCTGGGCGGCGACCGGGGCGTTGAGCTTCGGTCGCCTGGCGCATACCGCGGTACAGCTCGGCAACGGCAAGGTGGTGGTGGCGGGCGGAGTTCCCGGCCTGGGCTTCTCGCCCGTGGCGAGCGCCGAGATCTATGACCCGGCGGCCGGCACCTGGTCGTCGGCCGGATCGATGACCATCGGGCGCATCTATCATACCATGACGCTGCTCAATAACGGCAAGGTGCTGGCAACGGCCGGCGTCATCCCCGGCAGCGGCGTTACCGGGAGCGCCGAGCTGTACGAGCAGTAAGGCGACACCTGGTCGCCTGGGGGGGCCGCTGGCAGCGCTCGGCCCATCGGGGCTGCGCCTCGACACCTCGCAGAAGCCGCGGCGCGTGCTCCGCGTCCGCGCGGGCACGCGCCGCGCATCGCCCTGAGCTCTGCGAGAGCCGGCCCCCCAATGCCCTTCTCCCCGCGTCGTTTCCGGGCCGCGGTCGGCGCCGGGGCTTGGCGCCGCCCGCCGATCGCCTACCATCCCTCCGCTGGCCGCCACCTTCTCCCTCGAGGGCGACACGCTCCCCGCGGACACCGCCGTGACCCGCTTCGAGGCCGTCGAGGCCATCTCCACCCCCTACACGGTCGAGGAGCGCTTCGCGACGATGGACGCCTCCTTCCGGGTCGAGGACGGCCTGCGCAGCCGCCTCTGCCTGCGTGTCGTGGACACCTCGGGCAAGGAGCGCCTCTTCGACGGCATCGTCGACCGCGCCGGATGGGACAAGCAAACGCGTTCCGCAAAGTCAAGATTCTCGGAGCCGTTCCTGACTCGTGCAGTCCGACGATACGAGCTCATTGCAGAACGGGCCTTATGCGATCAGGCAGGTCTTCCACGCCTGAAACGCCTGGGACTACCGCGACGTAGCACCAAGCGGAAGGCATCCTACCGTATAGCTGTACCCTACTGGCACTGATCGCAGATCGTGATCGGCGGGGCTCGACCCCCGGATCGCAGTCGAGTACAGGACGCGGGTGGCCGATGCCACCGACACGCCGATGACGGAGTCCCGCAGCGCCGAGCAACGCGTCGCCGAGCTCGAGGCGGCGCTCGCCGCGGAGCGCGTGGCGGTCGCGGCGCTGACCGTCGAGCGCGACACGCTGCGGCTCGCCTACCGCAACCTGCAGCACGAGCTGGAGTTGATGCGGCGCCGGCTCTTCGTCGCCAAAGCCGAGCGGCTCGATACGACCCAGCTCGAGCTCGAGTTTGCCCACAAGCTCGCGGCACTCGGCGCGCTCAACCAGCAGCTCGGACAGCCCGCTGCGTCCGCGCCGGCGGATCCAACCGAGACGGGCGGGGCGCGCCCGCCTGGCGGCAAGCGCAAGCCGACTGGGCGTCGCGACCTACGCGAGGCCGACCTCCCGGAGGAACGCATCGAGCTGACCGACCCGCTGCTCGAGGGCTCCGCCCCGAGGATCGGCTGGGAGGAGAGCTGTCAGCTCGCCTGGCGGCGCCCGAGCCACGTCCGCATGGTCATCGCCCGCGCCAAGTACCGCGACGCCGGCGCGGCGGACACTGCCGAGCCGACGATCGTGACCGCACCGCTGCCGCCGCGGATCCTGCCGCGCGCGCTCGCGACACCGTCGCTCCTGGCGCACATCCTCAGCGACAAGTTCTGCGACGGCCTGCCGTTCCATCGCCAGGAGTGTTAGACTCGCCGCATGGGACTCTTGACCTTCAGCATCAACGTCACCCTGGACGGCTGCGTCGACCACCAGGAGGGAATCGCCGACGACGAGACACACGCCTTCTTCACCCGCCTCATGGACGAGGGCGGGGCGATGCTGTGGGGCCGCGTCACCTACGAGATGATGGAGAGCTACTGGCCGGCGGTCGCCCGCGGCGACGAGGAGGCGCCGCCGGCGATGCGCGAGTGGGCGGTCAAGCTGGAGGCCAAGCCGAAGTACGTGGTGTCGTCGACGCGAAAGGACTTCCCGTGGACCAACAGCCACCACATCGCGGGCGACCTGCGCACGGGCGTGCAGAAGCTCAAGGACGCGACCCCGGCCGGCGTGCTCCTCGGTAGCGGCAAGCTCGCGACCGAGCTGGACCGGCTGGATCTGATCGACGAGTACAAGTTCCTCGTCCACCCCAGGATCGCCGGCCACGGCCCGACCCTGTACCAGAGCGGGCTGCCCAGCACGCGACGGCTCGAGCTGGTCTCGGCGAAGCCGCTCCGCAGCGGCGCGGTCGCCATGCACTACCGGCGCGCGCGCTGACTCAGAGCAGCCCCATCGCGCCCAGCTCGCGGGCCAGCGCGTCGTCGGAAGCCTTCTCGCCGCGCAACACGGCGTACCCGCTGCACGAGCCCCGTCTTGAGCATGACCGGCTGAGCGGTGCAGGGGATGGCGGATGCAGCTACGTGGAAGAGGCATGTGGCGGCCTGGCGTGCGAGCGGAGACGTCCGGCGTCCTGGTCACCACCTTCTCCGGCAACGGCTTCGACCATCGGCGTCCAGATGTAGCCAGGATGTACGGAGTTCACTCGGATGCCGTAGCCTGCCTTCGAGCAGTGCAGCGCGGCTGATTTGGTGAAGAGCCGTACATCTCCCTTGCTGGCGCTGTAGGCGGCGAGGTTCGGGTCGCCGATGATGCCTTCGATCGAGGCGACGTTGATGATCGACCCGCCGCCGCTCTCCTTCATCGCTCCGATCGCAGCCTGGGTGCCGACGAACACCGCATCCAGGTTGATCGACTGCAACCAGCGCCACTTCTCGAGCGTCTCGGTCTCGACGTTCGAGGTCGAAGCGACGCCGGCGTTGTTCACGAGGATGTCGAGCTTGCTCACGAGCTGCACCTGGGGCTCGTGCCAAGTACGCCGTTTTACGTCGCAACGCAGTACGCCATCAATCAGGAGGCAGCGTGGCGGCGCTGCTTCACGGATGGGCGCTTCGAGATCGACATCGGCGAAGTCGAACGGCGGATACGATGTGTAGCGCTTGGAAGGAAGAACTACTTGTTCGCAGGTTCGGACAAGGGAGCTGAACGCCTCGCCGTCGGCTACACGGTATTTGGCTCGTGCCCGATGCACGGAGTCAACCCGCTCGCCTGGGCGACGGACGTGATCGGCATGCTGCAGGCGGGCTGGTCGCGCGAACGGCTGGACGAGCTGCTGCCCGCCGCGTGGGCGCGAGCGTCGCTCGCGGCTCCGGCCGCTGGCGACGCCGGCGCATCCTGAACAACGCGGGCCTCGGTCTGCGACGCGGGCGAAGACCGCCTCGCCGAGCATCCTCCTACGCCCGCCTTCTCGGCCAGGGCTGGCGCGGGGCCGTGGGCCGACGCCGCCCCGCGCCCAGCATCGTCGACCTCAGCGAGACCCGCAAGGGGCCATGCCCATGGCGATGGCTTGGCGGTTACCGCGCTCAGGCCCGCCACCCTTCGACCTGACGAACTCTAGCCAGCACGCTCGAGCGCGACGGCTCGCAGCGCGCGCCAGATCGGTTCCTCCTCCTTGAGGAGGTCGTCGGCACTCTCGCTGTCGGGGTTCGAGCTGCACGACGTCGCCCGCGCGCGGCCGTTCCGCGGGCGGGCGGCTCCTCGGAGCGCGTCGTGGGGCAGGTCGCGGGGACCGCGCGCTGACGGACGAACGCCTGGGGCTGCGCACGATGCCGCCCGTGGAGCAGCGTCGCCCGCCTGCGCGGCCCGACGACCGCGCGTCTGGAGCCGTCGAGGGCGCGAGGGTAGCTGCTCCTGCCATATCGGAACCTCCGTTGTTGTGGTGTTTCGGGATCGGGACGGAGCCTGCACGAGAGCCCGTGAGGAGGCCCGAAAAGGTAATTCTGACGACCCGGTATCTCGTCGCGAGTTACCGGGATCTGGTCAGGTGTGGAAACCGCTTTGGTGACGCGCAGTTGGACCGCTTCGAGGGGGCTCCCGAGGGGCCGATTGGGGGGGGCGAAGGCGGTCGATTTGGTAATTTTGCGCGGGGTCGGCTGAGGGTCTCCGGCGAGCCGCCGACGTCCGTTTTGTCGCATACGTAGGCAAGGGCGACGCGCGGCGGGCACGACCGCGGGGCGGCCCGCGGCCGCGACGCCGGGCGAGCTGGCCCCGCTCGACGGCCGGGCCGTGGGATCGCCGGAGGGGTCACCCCGCACACCGAGGTCACGTGATCGGGCCCCAGCGAATGCCAGTCAGGTCACGGTGCCACGTGAGAACCGGCGTCCTCTTGGTCGCACGCTACATCAGACTTGAATGCCGTCGCCCTCGCCAGGAGCCGACTCTTGTACTGTGCTTTAAAGCTCTTTGAAGTTGAACGGAAAATGAAGGCTTCGCTCTGGCAGGTTTGTGGTTCGGTGCTTTTGTAGACGTATGAGCTCGCGGCGCTGGTACGAGCTCGCGTGCGGAGTTGTCCGCGCGCCGAGCCACGTCCTGGAAGAGTGTTTTCAGATGAACAAGCAGACCCGGTGCCACCTGCGCGCGATCGCACGGCTGCACCCCGAGATCGGCAACCTGTGTGATCAGCTTGAAGCGTCCTGGAACGCCGTGCGAAGGATCGCGCACGCGCCGGGGGCGGCGGCGCAGTGGGAGCGCGCGGAGCAGGTGCTCGGTGAGCTCGTGGAGAAGCGCCGGGCGACGGCGCCGCGCCGGTCGAGGCTGGAGGCTGCGCGCCTGGAGGCGCTGAAGCGAATGGGACCACCGATGGAGGGGGGAGGAAAACTTGAAAGCAGCATGCGAGCCGCGTGGGAGGCGGCGGAGCGCGGGACGCCTGCGAGGGTGCCCGACGTAGCACCAAGCGGAAGGCATCCTACCGTATAGCTGTACCCTGCTGAGCTGGGCGGGACCGGCCACGCCCGCGGGGGCGGCGCCGGTCGGTGCGCGCGCTCACTCGGGGATCGATTGACAGGGGGATATCAGCGTCGGCTCACCGACTTTCAGCGAAGCTCCGTCATGCTCGACCAGCAGATAGCTGATCTGTCGACCACAGGTGTTATACTCCGCGAGGTCGATCACGACCTCCTCCGAGGCCCCGCTGCCCTTCAGGGTCAGGGTCAGCGTGACGGTGCTGTCCGTCGGGCTCGGCAGGATGCCGTACGAGCAGAGATACCGCGCCGGGAGCGACGTCGGGCACCCTCGCAGGCGGGCTTCGCGCTCCCCCGAGCGGTCTCCCTCCGCCAGGACGACCACGTCGAGCTCCGCCTCTGGCGTCGAGCCGCTGATCCCGAGGATGAGCCTCGGCCAGATGTCGCGCTCACATCCGCCATTGCAGCGGCTCGACCCTCCCGCGGAGCCGTCTCCCTCCGACGGACCCGCGCCGCAACCGACGACCAAAACGCAAGCAATGGCACTCCACCCAATTTTCATGCTCACCTGACGCGTGGTTAGGGTCTTCTTCAGCGCTTGGCAGTACCGGCACAAGGAGCAAGCGAAGACGGTCCGCCAAGGCCTCACGCTCACCCGACTCTCAGTTACCATCCTTCAGCGCTCGGCAGTACCTGGCCAGCCCCGGATCAGTGAAGCTGCACATGTCTGGGCATTGCTGGGCTACCGCGTTCAACCGGACCTGCGGTCCCGCGCCCGAACCGGCGTCGCGCAGGCAGCAGTCCTGTCCTGGCACATCCGGTGTGCAGGTGACCGTCGTGCCGTCTTCCCTGCCGCACTCGCATTGATGGACAGACATGCTCCCGTCGCCGCTCCCTCCCCCGGAGCAGCCGAGGCTCTGCATGGGCTGGTCCGGGAACGAGGCGGATATGTCCATCACCATCGGCCGCCCCTCCGCCCATTCCTCCAGGTCCAGCGGGACGTCCGCCAGCGTGACCGTCCCCGAAAGCGCCGTGTAGACCCGCCTCTTCTCCCAGCCGCGCACATCGATCAAGCGCACGAGCGCGCTGTCCCTGTGCTCAGGCAAGCCGTCCCCTCCGCTCATCTGCGGGACGATGTTGAAGGCGCCGGAGCGCGCGCTGTTCGCCGTGACGGATAGATACCAGAAGTCCCCCTTGTTGGTCTCCGATCCAGAGTACAAGCTGCACGGCGCATCGATCCCCCCCTGATGAACGGCAGCGCGCACGATCGCTCCGTCCGGCGGATCGGCCCTGTAGGAGAGGGAGAAGGTCGCCGACTCGCCATCGAGCGACGCAAGCACCTGCTTCCAGTCTCCCTGCGGCGTTTCAGCACCACCGCAGCCGGCCAAACAGCCATAGATAACCATACCCGCCGCCGTCCACCCATTCTTCATGAGGTCACCCTAACGCGGAGACTGGTCGGGGAGAAGGGCCTCGGAGATCTCCGAGACCGCGCACACGTCCCCGTGTTTCCTGAGCGCCTGAGCGTGAGGCCAGGCCGCATCCTCCAGCACATGAACCCCCACCGGGATGGCGTCGGAGATCGCCGTGACCACGGCTCCGCTCTCCGGAGCCGCGCGGTCCGCGGCGACCTCCTGGACCTGCCGCCGGCCGACGTAGTGCACGACGCATGCAGCCTGGATCGGCGCGGCCACGTCTCGCTTCCTCTTCGCTCCCCGATCGAAGTACCCGCACTCGAACCGCTTGACCTCGACCTCCGACGCTCCGAAGCGCATGGACGCGAGAGCGGACATGCGCTCGTTGATGACCGACATGTCGTGCACGTCCTGCCGCTCGCCGAGCGCGGCGTACTCAGGCCAGTCGTAGGAGAACGCCACCGGGGTGCGATCGTTGGCAAACGTCACCGCGATCTTCGAGCCGGCGCCGAGGACGGCGATCCCGTTCACCGTGCGCCCGAAGACGATGGTGTTGGCCACGACGTTCTCGTACTGCTTGGGCCCCGCGCCCTCGCCGCCTCCGTGGACCTCGTACTCGCTCTTCAGCGGGACAAGCTCCTCGCCAGCCTTCGTCGTGACCAGGCCCCCGAGCGTCTTCGAAATGAAGCTCTTGCCGATTTGCTCGAGCTCCTCGTGCGAGATACGGTCCTTCACCGCCACTTTGCCCGCCGCCGCCTGCTCCAGATAACCGCGGTTGTCGAACTCCACCCTGGTGCCATCCTCCCTCACTCGAATGGACCACCCGCTCGTCGAGGTGACCTGCAGGCGGCCCCCGTCGACGTTCTGGCGCTCGCTCCCCTCCGCGAGCCGCAGGACGCCGGCCGGCGCTCGCAGCCGGGACGTCACGAGGCTCGCCACTTCAGCATTGCCCCTGCCGGGCAGGCGCCGCAGCAACTCCACCGTCTTGGCGCCGAGCCCGCTCGCGCGCGAACGAGCCCCGAGCTCCGCCCGGTACGCGCTCTCACGAGCTTGAGCGCCGGACGACAGCGCCGCGATTGACGCGACCAGGGCCGCGACCACTGACCTTTTCATCATTTGTCGATTCACTGTAGCTCCTCCTCTAGACCAGCCGACGTCAATCAAACATCTTCCCAGGCCACGTAGCACCAGTGGGTCACGTCCCCGTCCCTTCGCCTCGGGAAAGACGTGTAGTTGTTCCACGTCATGCCGTCGCGACGAGACTCGCAGTCCGCGAGGCTATTGCCGAAGGAAACGGCGGCGGCGTCGTTATCGAAGTGCCAGTCGCTCAGCGCGTCCTTCCACGCGTTCCTGAGGGACTGGACGCCCTGGATGTTGTCAGCGAAATCCTCTCCGACTTCGTCGGTCGTATCGGAGTTCCAGACTTCGTCATGGCTGCCCAGAATGATGCGCAGCCCGCCCTTCATCGCCACGTTCCAGCGTTGCCACGTGCGGTCATCCGAGTACTTCAAGGTCTCGCAGGCGTACGAGGCGAAGATGCTCAGGCCAACCCCCTCGTTCCCCCATCGCAGGTTCGTCGAGTGCACGAGATCGCCGTCGTCCCACATCGTGTAGACCGCGGAGTCGAACCAGCCGCCGCCGTGGGTATTGGCGAACATGAGGTCCACGTCTTCGACGAAGACCTGGTCCGACGCCCCCTCCCAGAATGGCTTCGCGCCGTGGAGGTTCCAGTAAAAGACCTTGGTATCGGTATCGTCGAGCTCGTCGTTGAACGCGGAGCAGCGATCCCACGCGTCAATCACCTCGTCCTGTCAACCGTTCTCGAAGGTCTCCTGGCAATACGTGCCGAACCGCTTTGCACTGACAGACGCCTGCGGCTCCTCGTCCAGCTCCTCCGGTGCCCCGACCGCCTCGACGGTGCATCCGGCCGCGGCGAGCAGCGATAGACCAAGAAATCTAGATATCAACTTCCACGATGCCTGTGTCATTTCACCACCTCGATCCAATCCAGCTGATCCAAGGACAAACGCAGCCGCCGTGGAGGCCGGGCGCGCCGGCACAGCCCATCTGAGGCATGCGCCAGAAGGCGCGCCGTCTCTCCGCGTCCCCAGGAGCGAGACAGCGACGGCGTTCCGGATGGAACATTGCAAGCGGCTTGCCATCGCCACACGCCGTGCGAAGTCCTCGTCCGGCAGATCGGCTCTCGTGAAGAAAAACCTCGCCGGCACCGGCAAAGCCGCGATCCGGACGCGAACGTCCCACGCTACGAAGCGAGGATCTCACGCGGCGTGAGCACGAGGAGCGGCGCGGTGAGCGTCTCGCGCGCGGGACATGTCACGGCGGACGGCCTGCGAGCCCCCCGGGGGAGCGCCCCTCCGCCGTCGCCCGCGCTACCGTGCAGGCTCCGCGCTCACTGTGGATCCAGGCCGCTGCAAGCGCCCCGCAGCGAGGCGAAGCGCATGGAGGCACGCGAGCGCGCTGCCCCCTCGATCGGACGCGCTGAACCGGACGTACGGAACTAGAGCAGCGAGATCCGCTTCATCAGCGTGCCGCACAGATCGCTCTGCGGGTTGCGCTCGCGCTCGATCTTGAGGCCGGCGCGGAAGATCTTGTCGGCGCTCTCGGCGGATAGGACAAGCAAACGCGTTCCGCAAAGTCAAGATTCTCGGAGCCGTTCCTGACTCGTGCAGTCCGACGATACGAGCTCATTGCAGAACGGGCCTTATGCGATCAGGCAGGTCTTCCACGCCTGAAACGCCTGGGATTACCGCGACGTAGCACAAAGCGGAAGGCATCCTACCGTATAGCTGTACCCTACTGAGCCCAGCACGCCGGCGCTGAGCACCACCCCCCCCGCGCCCGGAGCCGGCGGCGCCGCTCGTTGAGCAGCGCGGTGGAGCGCTCCAGTAGCCCTTCTCGGTGAGGCGCAGCGCGGAGACGCTGCCCCCGAAGCCGGAGCCCACGATCGCGAAGTCGACGTGGTGGTGAATCCCAGCTGGCCGCCTCGTGCGCGGTTTTCTTTCGCTCGCGGCCCGCCGTCAGGTCACGCCGAGCGCGATCATGGCGCGCGCGACCCGCAGGAACCCCGCGACGTTCGCGCCCACCACATAGTTGCCCGACACGCCGAGCTCCTCCGCCGTGTCGTAGCACGTGCGATGGATGTTCGTCATGATCTCGGCGAGCCGCTTTTCGGTGTGCTCGAACGACCACGAGTCGCGGCTCGCGTTCTGCTGCATCTCGAGCGCCGAGGTCGCCACGCCGCCGGCGTTCGCCGCCTTGCCGGGGCCGAACGCCACCCCGGACTCGAGGAAGACGCGCACGCCGTCGGGCGTGGTGGGCATGTTCGCGCCCTCGGCGACGGCGCGGCATCCGTTCTTCACCAGCATCGCCGCGTCGCGCGCGTTCAGCTCGTTCTGCGTCGCGCAGGGGAGGGCGATCTGGCACGGCACCTCCCAGACATTGCCGCCCGGCACGAAGCGCGAGCGCCGGCCGCGCCGCGTCGCGTACTCGCTGATGCGAGCGCGTTCGACCTCCTTCACCTGCTTGAGCAGCGCGAGATCGATGCCGTCGGGGTCGTGCACGTAGCCGCTCGAGTCCGAGCACGCAACGACGTGGGCCCCGAGCTGCTCCAGCTTCTGGGTCGCGTAGAGCGCGACGTTGCCCGAGCCCGACACCACGCACGTCTTGTCCGTGAGCTTCTCGCCGCGCACCCGCAGCATGTCGGCGACGAAGTAGACGGCGCCAAAGCCGGTCGCCTCCTTGCGCACCAGCGAGCCGCCCCACGCGAGGCCCTTGCCGGTGAGCACGCTCGACTCGTAGCGGTTCGTGAGGCGCTTGTACTGCCCGAACATGTACCCGAGCTCGCGCTCGCCCACGCCGATGTCGCCCGCTGGCACGTCGGTGTACTCGCCGAGGTGGCGGTGGAGCTCGGTCATGAAGCTCTGGCAGAAGCGCATGATCTCGCCTTCGGACCTCCCCTTGGGGTCGAAGTCCGCGCCGCCCTTGCCGCCGCCGATCGGCATCCCGGTGAGCGCGTTCTTGAAGACCTGCTCGAAGCCGAGGAACTTGATGGTCCCGAGGTAGACCGTCGGGTGGAAGCGGAGGCCGCCCTTGTAGGGACCGAGCGCGCTGTTCACCTGCACACGGAAGCCGCGGTTCAGCTGCACCTCGCCGCGGTCGTCGACCCACGGCACGCGGAAGATCACCTGGCGCTCGGGCTCACAGATGCGCTCGATGATCTTGTGCCGCGTCAGCTCGGGATGCTTGGAGAACACCGGGCCGAGGGACTCGAGGACCTCACGGACCGCCTGGTGGAACTCCGATTCGCCGGGGTTGCGGCGAACGATCTGCTCGAAGAGTGGCTCAACTTTCTCGTCCAAATGCACCATGTCGAGGGGGGTATACACCGGCGCGGCGCGCGGTGCAGTCATCGTCGCCATCGCCCCCGTTTATTCGGAGTATGCAGCCCGCCCACCTGGGTAGTATCGGTGTTAAATTGTTAATGCAGTGTAATTTTCAGGAGGGAGGCGGACCGCAAAGGGACCTTCTGTCACCTGACGCGGGCGTGGCGGTTCGCCCTTGACATCGCATGGCGTCGAGAATTGTTGAGAGCATTGGTGACCGAGCTTACGGCGCTCAGGCGAGAGGGGCGGTGACGGCCCAAGCCGCGGCGACCTTCGAGCTCTGCTTCGGCGAAACCGCCCCGCACGGCCTCATCGCAAGATGCGCTAACGAGGCTGCGCTGCGAGGCGGAGGCTCCGCTGCCCGCTGCGCGCGAAGCCCTGAAGGCGACTCTTCCTGCTCGTCCCGTCGGTGACGTCCAGCAGGAGGAGGGCGGCAGCGCCAGACGGTATGTCCGTGATCGGGACGGTGAGCGTCGGCTCGCCAGACCAGGGTCACGTCGCCTGCGGCCGGTGCCGAGAGCAGCTATCGCCGGTCGGTCGTCCGCTGGGACGCGCCGGCGTCGACGCCGCAGCCGGCCACGAGGAGGCTCGCCGCTCCAGCACACGCAGGCTTCAAGACCTTCGTCATGGTGCTCATTCAAAAGTCCTCCGTGACAATAGATTCCGTGAGCCGGTCCGGGCCACGTCGCGCATGAGGCTGCGGGCAGGAGTCCCCACGCTCACGAATGATGTACACGATGCGAGGTCGGGCGTGGTTTACCGCGAACCTCCGGGGAGATTAGCCGGACATCCTCGCGCAGACCACGGCTTCGCGTCAATCAAAATGCACGTTTTGGCCCGCGGTTTCGCGGTTGCAGCAGAGCGCAGCAGGTCACCGTGGATCGCAACGGATCGTCATGACATATTGGGGCTCAGCACGGATGCTCGAACACGAGGATGGGTATCTCGATGCTCGGGGGCCGCGATGATGACCCTCCGCGGCCGCCGTGCCGGCGCTCGAGAGGGCGGCGGCTCCAACAAGGGGCGGCGTCGAGCCGCATGTCTACGGGAGGACTTATGCAAGTGATCGTCGCGGGCGCCGGGATCGGCGGCCTGGCCGTGGCTCTGGCGCTGCACGCCTCGGACCATGAAGTGACAGTGTTCGAGGCGGCGTCCAGCATCCTGCCGCTCGGGGTCGGCATCAACCTCCTGCCCAACGCCGTCGAGGTGCTGGACGAGCTGGGCCTGGCCGAGGCCCTGCTGGCCCACGGGGTGGCGACCCGCGAGATTGTCTATTTCAACCGCTTCGGCCAGCGCATCTGGGGCGAGCCGCGCGGCCGCTTCGCCGGGCATGCCGCGCCGCAGATCTCCCTGCACCGCGGCGCCCTGCAGGGCGTGCTGCTCGACGCCGCCGTCGAGCGGCTGGGCCCTGACCGGGTGATTTGCGACCGGCGCTTCTCGGGCCACGAGGAGGGCGGAGGCCGCGTCGTGGCGCTCTTCCGCGAGCGCGCGGGCGCGGCGTGGCAGGTTCCCGCCGACCTCCTGATCTGCGCCGACGGCATCCACTCGGCGGCGCGCGCCGGCCTCTATCCGGACGAGGGGCCGCCGATCTACGGCGGTCGCCTCCTGTGGCGGGCGACCAGCCTGGCGGCGCCCTTCCTCACCGGCGCCAGCATGATCATTGCCGGGCATCAGGACCAGAAGTTCGTCGCCTATCCGATTTCCCCACCGGAGCCGGACGGCCGCCAGAGGATCAACTGGGCCACCGATCTCGCGGTCGCCAGGAACCTGCGACGGGAGGACTGGAACCGGCCGGGCGACCCGGCCGACTTCCTGCCCAGGTTCGAGGACTGGCGCTTCGGCTGGCTGGATGTGCCCGGCCTGATCCGGGACGCCGAGGCGATCTACGAGTTCCCGCTGGTTGACCGCGATCCCCTACCGCGCTGGAGCCATGGGCGCATGACGCTGCTGGGCGACGCCGCCCATCCCATGTATCCGAACGGCTCCAACGGGGCTACCCAGGCCATCCTGGACGCCCGCGCCCTGGTCCGCGCGCTCGCCGCCCATGCCGATCCGGTGGAAGCGCTGGCCGCCTACGAGGCCGAGCGCCTGCCCGCCACCGCCGCCATCGTCGCGGCCAATCGCCGCAACGGTCCGGAGCAGTGCCTGCAGATCGCCTACGAGCGCGCGCCCGGCGGCTTCGACCGTATCGAGGACGTCTTCGCCCCCGGCGAGCTGGAGGCCATCTCCGCCCGCTACAAGGTGCTGAGCGGCCTGCAGCGCGCCTCGGAGCCCCTCGGGCGCTGACAGGAGCCCACGGCGCGCTCGCGGATCTCGCCCAGCTCCCGCGCAAGCCCGTGCCCCACGACCCCTGAAGCGCCGTCCGTGCGCAGCACCAGCGTTTGCGCGAGGGCACGGCAACGACGTCCGTCCCTGGTCACGTCGGCGGCTGTCCGCCCGTGGTTGCGCGCGTTCGCCGATGACAGCTCGGTGGCGCAAGCGAAGATTCTCCGTTGCAGCGCGTCGGCCCGCGATGAGGCGGCGCAGCGGCGGCTCCGGGAGATCTCCGAGCGCCTGACCGGCGTCACCCGGCCCGTCTGACCAGGCCGAATCGGGTAACTCGATCGGGCGGATCTTGTTACGGTGACCGGATGCCTTCTCAGCGCACCTTGCTGCCGCGGTCGGCGCCGGCTGCCTCGGGGATGTCGTCCCGTTCGATCGCCGCGCTGCTGGACCGGCTCGAAGCGCAATCCATCGAGTGTCACTCCCTCATGGTCGTACGCCACGGGCACGTCGTCGCCGAAGGCTGGTGGGCGCCGTACTCGGCCGAACGCCCGCACCTTCTCTACTCGCTGACCAAGTCGTTCACCTCGGTCGCCGTGGGGCTCGCGATCGCCGACGGGCTGCTCTCGCTGGACGACAGGGGGGTGGACGTGTTGCCCGACCACGTTCCGGCCGGCATCTCGGAGCAGGGGCGCCGCCTCACCGTTCACCACCTCCCCTTGCCCCCAGCTCGGGCTCGGCTGCTCGGGCGACACGAAGAGGTCGACCGTGACCTTGTTGCCGATCGTGAGCCCCACGAGCTGCTCCGGGGTCAAGCTGCTCCCCATCGCGGTGAGCTTCGCCTGGATGCTGTTCCTGAAGGCCGTCGGCGCGGTGGTGAACTTGTTCAGGTAGTTGTTGTGGAGCGGGATCATCAGGCTCTCGCCCGCCTCGTGCTCGCTGGGCACGGCCGCCCCGTAGGCGAAGCGGTCGATGTCGTCCGCGGCCGCGAGCCGCTCCACCACGCCCGGGAAGAACGTGCCCTGGAAGCTGGTGACGCGCGGATCGCCCGACGCGCTCGTGAACAGCTTCCCGGCCCGGTTGTCCGACACGAACGAAGGCACGACGAGCAGCCAGCCGCCGGTCGGACCGGCGTGCGCGGTCTCGAACTGCCGGAGCGTCCAGGAGCTCAGCGGGAGGCCACCCGGCCTCACGAACTCGTTGGTGCGTATCTGGCCCCCCTCGGGGCCGTAGTGATCGATGTGAACGACGGGCTCGAACCCGCTCAGGCCATCGAAGTAGAAGTCGCGCAGCTCCGCCGCCCTCGTCGCCGGGCTCTTCGCGGGGTCGGACTGGTCGAGCCAGAACTGGACGACCGGGAGGCCCCCGAGCCGCCCCTGGCTCGGGGTCGGGTTGGGGAGCTGGGCCTCGAAGATGATGAAGTTGCGGTCCAGGCCGTTGGTGATGCCCGACCTCTTCGCGAAGACGATGCGGTACTCGCCGCAATGGGCGCCGTCCGGCGGCGCGAGGTCGAAGCGGTTCGCCAGGGTCGTGGCCATGTACGCGCTGTCGCTGCTCGGGTCGGCGAACGGATCGCTGTCGATGTCGTCCGCGGAAGCGGGGGAGGACCAGAGCCGTGGGGATCACCCTTCGTTCGGTTGCGCGTCGCGGTGAAGACGAGTGGGACGAGGGGAGGCTGCGCGGGGTGCTTGCCGAAACGAGCAAGGCGGCGTGATCGCCGCCCTGCTCGCGCCGGTTCGGCTGTTACTTGGGTTGAATGGACCAAGGAATGTTGAGGAGCGTGGCGTACTCCGAGGCCGAGTTCAGGGCCCAGGCGCTGAAGTTCCAGGTGCCATCGCTGCCCGCTGGGTAGGACGGATCACTCGGTGGCAGCTGGCTACCGAAAATATAAGGATAGTAGAAAGGGTCCGGCGCAGGCTTGGGGGCGCGCAGCACGCTCTCGCTGAGCCCTGCTTGGCAGGCGGTGCTGTCGGGGCGCACCGTGCCGCCATCGGTGGTCGTGTTGTAGAGAACACCCCTGCAATCGCCAATGGCGTTCGTGGTGTCGTAGTAGCCGATGGCGCCGGTGCGGTTGGGGACGTTGTTCACCGTGACCACTGCGTGCGTCACGCCTGAGCGCAGCCAGGAGACCTCCCAGTCATCGACGAAGTAGATGGCGCCAACCACGCCCCCCGAGTAGTCGCCGAGGACGGCGCCGGTGCTGAGGACATCCTCAAAACGGCCAGCTATAAGCTCTCCGACGATACCACCGGCAGCGATCGTCGCTGGACTGCCAAAGGTGGGACTGATTGTCACGTCGGCGAAAGCCTCGCGGATATGGGGGGGCTGGCCTCCGTTGCTGTAACCGGTCCCGTCCGCCTTCCCCACGATGCCGCCCGCGCTCTGGACGAGGCCATTCACGGTGCCTTGGGCCCAGCTGCGGTCGATCAGGGTATCGATGCCAATTCTTCCGACGAGCAGGCCGGCGCTCGCGCGCGCACTCATGCCAGCGGTGCCAGTGACGGTGCCAGTGACGGAGCTGTCCTTGATGGTCGTTCTGCTCGCCCAGCCCACGAGCCCACCCACGGCCTCCTGGCCGGTCGCCGACACGTTGGTGAGCTTGACGTTCCGGATCTCGGAGTCATCCGTGCCCGCGAAGAGGCCTGTCCCGAAGACGCCGGATTTGATCTTGAGGTCACTGATCGTGTAGCCGTTGCCGTCGAAGGTGCCGCTGAACCAAAAGGCACTTTGCTCGCCGATGGGCTCGAACTCTTGCCCGGCGGTCTGCGTTGCAGACGCGTCGATGTTCGCTGCGAGCTCGTAGTCACCGGTGGTGCCCATGGCGCGCAGGTCGGCGAGGCTGGCGATGCTGATGACGAGCCTTTGCTCATGCGAGCGGACGTCTTCCTCTTCTTCGAAGAGCTGCGCGTCTTCAGGTGTGAGCGTGCAAGCGGAGGCGCCTAAGCTCACCGCCGCTATCCCGAAGGCGAGCCAGAGTTTCTTGAGTTCGTTGTGATGAATTTTCATGGTTTTCTCGATTGATGAGGCAAGCCTTGGGCTCGAAGGCAGGCGCCTTTGATCACCAGTTTCGCCTTCACCCGCTGCCGCTCCGCCAAATCTGGCGCAATCTACAGGGGCGCTTAGGCGTCGTCAAAGCTTTCCAGGCAGAGCGGCAATCGGGGGGCTGTCTCCCGAGTAGGCGGCCCGAGTGGACGGCCCGAGCCGCGAAGGGCGCATTTTGTCGCGCCAAAGAGTCGAGCCAGCAGGGTACAGCTATACGGTAGGATGCCTTCCGCTTGGTGCTACGTCACGGTAATCCCAGGCGTTTCAGGCGTGGAAGACCTGCCTCATCGCATAAGGCCCGTTCTGTCGATGAGCTCGCACCGTCGGACTGCACGAGTCAGGAACGGCTCCGAGAATCTTCTTTGCGGAACGCGTTTGCTTGTCCTATCCGCCCTATCCGCTCATGACCGACACCAGCATCTCGTCGACGCACGTCCCGTCTGGTCGCGCCCGGCGCGCCGCCCGTCACGGCGACGCGCTGGCCCTCTTGCTCCTCGGCGCCCTCGGCCCGGTCGTCGGATGCGCCGACGACGAGCTCGCGCTCGAGGCCCCGGTCGAGACCTCCGCTCAGGAGCTCACGCGCATCCCCAACATCCCGGACGAGGCCCTCCAGAAGACGCTGGCTCCCCTCCGAGCTCTCGAGGTCCCTGGCAGGGTTTACATGAAATCGGGTCGCCGTGGAGGGCGCGGCGTCCCCTGTGTTCCTCAAGGGAGGCGCCTACCGGAACACCGAGCCCGGCCAGTTCGCCCACGCCGACAACGTGAGGCTGAACGGCAACCTGCTCTACCGCCGTGGGTTCGATCAGGGCCCTTACAACTTCCCGCTCGGGCACCTGAACGCAGCGGAGCACACGCTCGAATTCTCGCTGGCCGCCAGCGGCTACGATCCTGCCCGGGTACGGCGCCGATCAGGACAGCATCCGCGACCACTTCACGGTGCTCTACGAGTGGTCGCCGCCGTACGACGTGCACACGAAGCTCACCGCGGCGTTCCGGCGGACGACGGACGAGTCGAGGTTCTCGTTCCTGGATCACGCCGTGGCGGCGGCGCAGGGGAGCGGATAGGACAAGCAAACGCGTTCCGCAAAGTCAAGATTCTCGGAGCCGTTCCTGACTCGTGCAGTCCGACGGTACGAGCTCATCGACAGAACGGGCCTTATGGTATCCGTTCGGCGACCACCATGCTGTCCTGGAGCACCGGCGCTGCGTAAAACCCCGAGCCGGAGGTGTCGATGAACGAGAGCACACGCACCTGGCGCGACCGAGTGGCGCGCTGGCATAAGAGCGGGCACTCAGCCCGCGTGTTCGCGGAGAAGGAGGGGGTCAACCCAGGTACGCTCTACTCCTGGAGCCGCCGACTGGGGATGAAGCGGAGCGAGTACCGGCACCGCTCGGACGCGGCGAAGCTGCCTTCATTCCTCCCGGTGGTGGTAGCCTCCCCGGAGGCGACGGCGCCCTCCTCGAGCGCACCGCTGGAGATCGTCTTGCCGGACGGAGCGGTCGTCCGCGTCCCGCCGTCGTTCGATGAGGTGATGCTAGCGCGCGTTGTTCGTGCGCTCGGGGGGGCGCGATGATCCCTGGCCGCGTCTCGATCTACGTTGCCACCGAGCCGCTCGACTTGCGCCGCTCGTTCGATGGTCTCGCTGCCGTCGTGCGCGAGGTGCTACGACAAGACCCGCTCTCCGGAGCGCTGTTTCTCTTCTTCAACCGGGCAGCCGACCGCTGCAAGGCCCTTTGGTGGGACCGCAGCGGGTACTGTCTACTTTACAAAAGGCTTGAGCGCGGGGCATTCCGAGCCCCGCGTGCCGTCACTCCGGGAGCCACAAGCGTCGTCATCGACGCCGCCGAGCTCGCGAAGATCCTTGAAGGCATCGCGCTTTCGCCTTCGAAGTTGCGGCGAGAGGTCCGGCTCGCCGAGACTGCCTCGCCTCCAGCCCCCTGATCCTACCTGATAGCTCTGCCTTCTCGCGGGTAGCACCCATGGATGCATTCCCGTGAGAGGCAGTAATTTTCCTCAACAAACCCCTTCAAAAAGCAGGAGCTCACGAGTACTTACCGCGCCGTGAGCAAGCCGATCGAGGAGCAGATTCGTGAGCTCAAGGACAAGCTCGCGCGCGCTGCCCACGAGCGGGACGAGTACCGCAAGCTCTACGAGCTCGCCAGCATCGAGCTGGAGCGGCTTCGCCGGCACATCTTCGGCCAGAAGGCCGAGCACGTCGACCCCGGGCAGATGCAGCTCGCCTTCGACGCGATCGTGCAGCTGCTCGCGGGCGCCGGTGCGCAGCCGGACGCGGGCGCGACCAGCTCGCCGGACGGCCGCGATGGCGCGGCGCCGAACGGCTCCTCCGGAGGCGGGGACAAGGGGCGCCAGGTCCGCCCGCACGGACGGCAACGCCTGCCCGAGCATCTGCCTGTCGAGCGGATCGAGCTGTTGCCGCCGGAGGCGCACGATGAGCGCGCGACCGCGCTTGTCCGCGTCGGCGAGGAGATATCGGAGACGCTGGAGTGGCGGCCCGCGAGCTTCGTGCGGCTGCAGATCGTGAGGCCGAAGTTCGCGGTCAAAGGGGAGCCCGAGCAGGGCATCACGATCGCCGACGTCCCCGACAGCCCGATCCCGCGCTGTCTCGCCGGTCCGGGTTTGCTCGCGCACGTGCTGGTGAGCAAGTACGCGGATCACTTGCCGCTCCACCGGCTGGAGAAGATCTTCGAGCGCTGGGGCCTTCACCTCTCGCGCTCGACGCTGTGCGGCTGGGTCGAATCGTGCGCCAATAAGCTCGCGATCCTCGTCGGGGCGATGACCAACGATGCCCTGAACGCGCACTGCATCGCCATCGATGCCACCGGCGTGCTCGTGCAAGCAAAGGACAAGTGCCGGCGGGGCCACTTCTGGGTCCTGGTGGCGGACCGAGAGCACGTCCTGTTCCGATTCACGCCCCATCACAACCAGGATGGCCCGAAGGCGTTCCTTCGCGGCTACAAGGGCTATGTCCAGGCCGACGCCTCGAATGTCTACGAGCAGCTCTACCGCACCGAGCAGGTGACCGAGGTCGGTTGCTGGGCCCATTGCCGGCGGAAGTTCTTCGAAGCGATGACCTCCGACCGGGACCGCGCGACGGTAGCCATCGGCTTCATTCGCAAGCTCTACGCGATCGACAAGGAGACCAAGGAGCTGCCTCCGAGCCGTCGAACCGAGCAGCGCCGGACCGATGCCGAGCCCGTGCTCGTGGCCTTCCGCGTCTGGCTTGAGACAGAGGATCTGCTCGTCCTGCCGCGGAGCCCCATCGCCGGGGCCATCGGCTACGCGCTCAACCAATGGTCCGCACTCACTCGCTTCCTCGAGGATGGGCGGCTTCGCTTGGATAACAATCGGAGCGAGCTTGAGCTCCGTCGTGAAGCCGTGGGCAGGAAGAACTGGCTCTTCGTGGGCAGCAAGGACGGCGCCGAGTGGAACGCCACCATCGTGTCGCTCATCGCCTCCTGTGCGCTGCACGGCATCGAGCCGTGGGCCTACTTGCGCGACGTGTTGATCCTGTTGCCAACCTGGCCCCCCGAGCGGGTCATCGAGCTCGCTCCCAAGTCCTGGAAGCAGACCCTCGAGAACGCCGACGCTCGGCAGCGGCTCGCGGCCAGTCCGTGGCCCCGGGCGCCAGCCGCGACGCCCAGCTGATCGCTGCTCTGCGTCGCCGTCCACTGCCGCGGGCATGGACGCCGCCTTGCCGCCCGCCGGGCGCGTCGCTCGCCGGCTTTGGGGTGCTGGTGCCGCCTCTTCGATGCTCGCGCGGTCGACGCATGGCTTCCGGCGCCTCGTCGACGACTCGGGCCCGGCAGCGGCATCGGCGGCACGCGGCTTCGCCGCCGCGCGCCTGCGGGCGACGTGCACGCGGGCGGCGACCTCGGCGTCGACCGCCGTTTCCTCCGCTCGCTGCTGGGCCCAGCCACCCTTCGTCGCAGACCGCTCTTGCTCTCGCATCGCGTCGCGAATCTACGGCGACGGCGCGCACCACGCGAGGATGGGGTCTACAGGACGCATACCCTTATGCGATGAGGCAGGTCTTCCACGCCTGAAACGCCTGGGATTATCGCGACGTAGCACCAAGCGGAAGGCATCCTACCGTATAGCTGTACCCTACTGAGCCTCCGCAGTTGCGCCATGGCGTCGCCAGGCATCATCGCGGAGAGAGGTGGATCGCCCGCGCACGCCCTCGCGCTTGCCTCCCCGGCACAGGACTGCTGCATGCCGACAGCACTTTGCCGGAGGCCTCCGGGGCGCTTCGGCACGCAAGCACCACGCGCGGGCGATCTCAGCAGAGCCTGCGGGCGTGGGCGAGCGGCAAGGCTTCGGCAGCGAGTCGACGCGAGCGGCGGGCTCGACGTTCAGTCCAAACTTGCTCACCCCTCCGATGCCACCGGCAGCCCGAGCAACCGACCGATCGCCTCGTGAACGACCCGGGCCCCTACCTCATCGCCAAGGGCGACGGCGCGGCCCAGGGTGCTGGCGAGCGAGGCGACCAAGGCCGCCCGAGGCGACGGATTGGTCGCGGCGAGCTCCCCAGCGTAGGCCGCGGTGAAGGGCTCGCGGCATCACCGGTCCCACCGTACGGCCACGCTGCGCGCGCTGGTCGACATAGAACACCTTACGCGATCCACTCCCCTCCTGGAAAAGCGACGCTGTATCAACAGCTTGTCCATGCATCTACGGGGCCGCTTTCACTCCACAACCTGCGGGCTCGCCGCGCCACGCGGGACGCGCTGATTGGGCGTTGGGGGAAAGCCCCTTGTTCTGGTTGTGCCACAGCGAAAGTGGCGCAATCTGCGTGTTTTACGCGATATTCGTCGCTTCGCGATCTCTCGCCATCATGGCGGCGCCCCGACGTCATTCGGTATCCCAGTCGCAGCGTAGGAAATGGCGCTGTTGCCGGAAGATCAATGCCGCGTGCCTGCCGCGAATGCCGAGATGAAACTGCGGCCTGTCAGCGTCCGCGCGCTTGCGAAGTGCAAGCACTTGCTGTCCGGCCATGCGCCAGAAGGTCGGCTCCAGATAGGCTGGGGCTGGTTCGTCCTGCGCCGAGTAGGTGATCGCGACGAGCTCGCCCTCGCCGCTGTAGTTGACGATCAGTGTGACGCGCGTAGTCGAACAATGAACGCTGTACGTTGCCTGAGCGAGACGCGGCCAAGCCAGTACTCCGAAAGCGACGAGGAGCGCGCTGAGCAGCTGATTCACGGGTCGCGCGCCAGCAAGCTCCGTGCCGCAGATCGATGACGCAATTCACGCGCGCGGACGCCTCGCCGCGTGCGTGAGCAGCCACCGCCCGTGGCAAAGCAACCACGCATCCGCCGCGGCCGGTGAAGCCGAGGGAGATGGAAATCCAAACGTTTCGGAGACGTCAAGCCCCACCTTTGGGACCTGCCCTGGATCGACAGAGCCTTCTTCTATGCGATCCGGCCCTCCTCTTCGGCGGCGCCCCGGGACTGATCCAATCCGGAGCCTCTTCGAGATCCACCACCCCGGCGCTGTGGTGGATCCACGGCGGCGCTTTCGTGATCCACCGAGCGCGGCGCGCACATGGATCTCGACCGCGACAGGCTGGTCATATCTCGCACCTTTCTGCGAGATTTGCACTGACCCATCAGTCACAGTTGGGCGGCCGAGACCCCGAGGCGCCACCACGTCTCCGGCGAGACGGCGCTCCCACTCGCCTCGGGGTCGAGGGCGCAACCGCGCGGCGCACAGGCGTCCTCAGCGAGACAGCGGTCCTGCCGCGCGGCGTGGAGTTCGTCCACTCGCTCAGGTTGCCACGTGGCAACCGCCGCGCGCCCTGCTGCGGCGCTCTCGCGAGATCCACCTTGCTCGGCGGGTCGTCGTGGAGGGTGCACGCAGCATGCCGGGTCCGCGGCGCGCGCCCCAAGTGGATCACGAAAGCGCCGCAGGCGGCGCCCTCAGGTGGCGGCGCGGTGGATCAGCTGGGCGCCGAAGGGTGGATCAGAGGTAGGGCGCCGCTGAAGCCTCCTGGAACAACGACGCTATATCAATCATTTATCCATGCATCGACGATGAAGCAGCCCTGAGGTCAAGGGCTCGAGCGCTCTCTTTGCGCGGCGGGCGGGCTTCGGCTCGGCAGCGGCGGCGCTCGGCGTCGTCAGTGCAGGTCGTTTCGGCATGGACCTCTCCCTTCGCCCTGGTGGGGCGTCGTTCCGCTTGTGCTTGAGCGCCTCATCGCGTCCGCAGGAGCGAGCTGTGGCTCGATCGACGATCCGCATTCACAGGCCGGCGGTCGCCCTGGTGGCCTGGATGCATACTGGGGTCCGAAACGGGACCGTGGAGGCGCATTCTAGGGAACGGCATGTTCGACCCACAGGCCGAGCACCCTCGATGCTTCCGTGCTCATCCACGTGGCCCTCTTTCACGCTCCCAGCGGCTAGGGTCGGGAGGTGCTGTCAGCAACTCCCGCAGCGGAGGCTCCCGTCACAGTTCGCCAAATCCCCGCTGCAGTACCTTGAGCTACGCAAACGAAGGGTCCGGGCGCCTACGAACGAGCGCCTGGGCAACGTGATCGTCGCCGGCGAGGACGGGAACATCGTCGCGGACCCGCTCCTCTCGGATCTCCTCGCCGGCGACTGCCACCTGAGCGACGGGTCGCCCGCGCTGACGGCCGGTTGCCTGGGCGAGGACGGCGCCCGGCGCGTCCCCGCGGGGGCCCACGGGGGGCGCTGCGCGCCTGGTAGCTCTCCATCGCGGGCGCTCACTCGCCCGGGAAGAGCTCCTCGGCCGTCATGTACTTCGCCCCGAGCGCTTGCGCGAACTCCCGGTCGCTTTCCATATCGCCGACCATAACCAGGTGCTCGCGCGCGAGCTTATGGCGCTGGATCAGCGATATCCCGAGCCCCGGCAGGGGCTTGCGGCAGAAGCAGCCGACCGGAAACGCCGGGTGCGGGCAGTACACGACCTCGGCCACGGGCAGGCCGAGGAGCTCGATCGTCCGCGAGAACGCGGCCAGGACAGCCTCTTCGGTCACCGATCCTTTCGAGATGCCGCTCTGGTTTGACACGAAGAAGAGCGCATATCCGTCGTTGACCCAGCGCTCCAGGACCGCGCGCCGACCGGGCAGGAGCTCGACGTCGTCGGGGTCGCGCGGGTAGATTTCGCCGCTCTTTGTCCTTCGCAGCGTGCCGTCGACGTCGAGGAGCAGGCCCTTGCCCGTGAAGAGCGGATCAACGCGCCGGGCAAACGGGATCTCCTCGACCACCGAGAACCCCTCATCCACGTGCGGCGCCTCAAAATTCGCGGCCCACCGCGAGAGCGCCTGCGGCGGCGGCAGGTTGGGATCCTCTTTGCCGAGCGCTTTCATGTCCTCCGGCCCGAGCAGCTTGCCGTGGCGCTCGAGGACGCGCAGGACGACGTTCGCGTAGGCCTCGTTGATGGGCGTGGCCAGGTACCGGCACCGGACCGGCACGCCGTGCGCGTGCGCCATCCGGAGCACCGCATAGCGCGACGCGCGCGTGCCGTACGTATTGTCGAGGACCACCCGCGTTTGCCCCGAGGTGAGCAGCTCTCCGAGCTTCTTGACCACGCCGTCGAGCGCGCCGCCGAGCTCATCGCGGTTCAGGCGCGCGTACCCTTTGGCCGTGTAGCGGGCGACCTCCGACGATTTGCCTGCCCCTTGAATGCCCATGACCACGACCACCTCGGGCGCATCGCCCGGGCCTTCGCCGGGCTCGAGCTTGCGCAGGCCGGCGGGGATCACGGGGGGCGCGACCGAGGCCAGCACATCGGCCGTGGGCGCAAAGCTGGTCTTCGAGAGGTCGGCTCGATCGCGCGCGCCAAAGGGGACCCGGAGCGCGCGCAAGCAGGACTCGACGCTCGCCCGCTTGGTCGCCCCGAACAGGGGAAGGACCGGGGGGCCGAGATCGAGCAGGGCCGCGAGGGCCGCCTCGTGGGGCGTGATGCTGTGCCGCGCGGCGATGGGCTTGATCGCGCGGTTCTTGAGGAGGCTATCGACCTTGGCGTGACCGCCGAGCGGCCGGTGGGCGAGGAACGGGATGCCCATGTGCTTGGCGAGCTCGATGAGGCCTCGGGCGGCGCTGCCGCGATCGAGAACGCTCAGCTCCTCCTGGATGGCCCGCACCGGAAAGTGCCGCTCGGCCTGGCGGACCACTGCGATGGTGGTGTTGCTGAGGCCGAGGTGCTCGATGAGGCCCTCTTTCTGGAGCTCGGCGAGGGCGGCGAGGCTCTCTTCGAGGGGGGTCTTGGGGTCGGCCACGTGGAGGAGGAGCATGAAAATCCGCGAGACGCCGAGCGCCTTCAGGCTGCCCTCGACCGTGCGGCGCAGGTGGTCGCGGCTGCCGTTCGGGACCCATCGCCCTTTGGGTCGGGTGAGGCCCGCCTTGGTGATAACGCGCACGTCGTCGCGCGGGCCGGACCAAGCGTCGAGCGCCTTGCGGACGAGGCGCTCTCCATAGTGGACCTCGCGGTCGGTGAGGCAGTAGGAGTCGGCGGTGTCGAGGAGGCGTATGCCTTGATCGAGGGCAACGTGGATGACGGCGGTCGCGTCCTCTTCCGAGGGGCGCCCCTCCGTGGCCAGCCGGAGCAGGCCGAGGCCGAGGGGAACGTCGAGGGGGCCTAGGACACCGTAGGGCGAGGGGGCGGGAGTCACGGAGACGCTGACGTAGCCAGGTCCGCGGCTCGATGCAAGCGCTAGCGCTGATGTTGCAGGGGCTCGGCGGCGTGCGCAGCGAGCGGCCCTCGACGGGCCTGGCGCTGGTGCTCGCCGGTAAGCTCGCGGTGCCTGCGTGGGCGGATAGGACAAGCAAACGCGTTCCGCAAAGAAGATTCTCGGAGCCGTTCCTGACTCGTGCAGTCCGACGGTGCGAGCTCATCGACAGAACGGGCCTTATGCGATCAGGCGTGGTCTTCCACGCTTGAAACGCCTGGGATTACCGCGACGTAGCACCAAGCGGAAGGCATCCTACCGTATAGCTGCACCCTACTGGCATGATGCGCCGTTGCCGCAGCCAGAACGGCGGATCGCTGATCGCCAGGCCGTTGCCGAAGACGGGCTGTACGGTCTCCCTTCTCGTCATCGCCACCACCCTCGCCGCGGGGGCGGGATGCACCGCTCCCGACCGGCGTTTCTCGGACAGCGGCGCGGGCGGCGGAATGGGCGGCGGTCCGATCGATGCGCAAGGCGGCGGGGGCGACGCCGCATCCGGCGGGGGCGACGGCGGGGGCGCGTCCGGCGGGGGCGCGTCCGGCGGGGGCGGCGGAGGTGATCCTGGATGCCAGATCCCGCCAGACGGCCCCACGCTCGCCGACGCCATCATGGTGGCTGCGGGCGGCAGCCATACGTGCGCGATCCGGCATGACGGCTCTGCGCGTAGGCAAATCAAGCCGGATCGCAGCGCGAGGAAGTGTAGCGCAGCAAACCGAAGGGGTGGGACCGCGAGCGTCGTGATGGCTCGGTCCTGGGTGTTACCGAGCACGCTCCTTGATGGGCATGACCGTGCAGGTGGAGGCCGGCCGGGCGCTCGGATTGCCGACGTTCATGTTGTTCCAGGGGAAGCAGTCCCGGAGCACGCACGACGACGTGATGGTGCCCTGGGCTGGAATGCCGAGCCGATACAGCTCCTCGAGCCGCCTGTTTCGAGCGGCGGCTCGTCGGGTGATGGGATAGAGTAGCGGTCATGCGGCGCATGATCTTTGAGATGGAGACCTCGGACCCGGACGACTTCATGACGCTGCTCTGGCTCGCCGATCACCCCGGCGTCGAGCTGCTCGGCGTGCTCGTCACGCCCGGCTCGCAGGACCAGTGCCAGCTGGTCCGCTGGGGGCTCGATCGCTGCGGCCGGCCGGATGTCCCGATCGGCGCACTGCACGGTCCGTCCTGGTGGGCGACCAGCGATGGCAAGAAGGCGCGTGTCTCCGGCTTCCATCACGCGTGTTACGGCGAAGGCATCCTCCAGCACCCGGTCGGCGAGGTCGCGATCGGCCCCGCGCTGCTTGCCGAGCTGCTGCGCGATCCGGACGCCACGGTCCTCGTCGGGGCGGCGCCCAAGAACATCGGCAAGGCGTTCAAGGACGTTCCCGAGCTCAGGCTCGCGCGCTGGGTCCAGCAGGGCGGCTTCGCGGGCGATGACCTGGTCGCCGAACCGCTCGAGAAATTCCGCGGCCGGCTCACCTGCCCGAGCTTCAACCCCGGCGGCGCGCCCCGGGAGACGCTCGCGCTGCTCGCTTCACCGCAGATCGACCAGCGCGTGTTCGTCTCGAAGAACGTGTGCCACGGGGTCGTGTGGACCCCATCCATGCAGGACGCGCTGAATCGCCGGATCTCGAGCAATCCGTCGCGGGTTGGTCTGAGGATGATGATCGACGCGCTCGACCGCTACCTCGACGACAAGGGCGTCGGCAAGGCGATGCACGATCTCGTCGCGGCCGCCTGTGCGCTTGACGAGCGCGTCTGCGACCTCGCCGAGGTCGAGATCTATCGAGCGAAGGGCGAATGGGGTGCGCGCGCCGTGCAGGGGACGCGCACGCGGATCTCGATCGGGTTTCACGAGGAGCGCTTCCTCGACGTGCTCGGGCGCTGATCGGCAGCTCGGGCGCGCGCCGCTGCTCGCCGGCGGAGCCCTCCTCACTGGGCCGCGCAGGACCTGCGCAGGGCGCGCGCCTCGTCGATGTACGCGGCGAGGGCGTCCTCTGCCGGCTCGTCCGGGCACGCGGCCTCAAACAGTGGGACGTAGGCTTCGCTGAGCGCCGGTTGATGACTTTACGGACCGCCCCAGCTCGCGCGAGATGTTCCGTGATGGATCTCGCGGGACTGTTCCGCGGCGCCGATCCGTCGCGATCCGTCGCGTCCCCGGGGATTTGGGGAGAGCCCGCACCGCGATGGAGTCCACGCGGATAGCCCCTCGGTCGAAAGCCTGTCTTCCGATGCTGGACGAGCAGACATGACTTCAGCGTTCCGCAAAGAAGATTCTCGGAGCCGTTCCTGACTCCTGCAGTCCGACGGTACGAGCTCATTGACAGAACGGGCCTTATGCGATCAGGCAGGTCTTCCACGCCTGAAACGCCTGGGATTACCGCGACGTAGCACCAAGCGGAAGGCATCCTACCGTATAGCTGTACCCTACTGGCCGAGGACGACCGCGGCGGTCGGCTGCGACACCGCGACATGAGCATCGACGAACGCGGAACACACCGTCCAGGGCATCGCAAGAGCGAAACCGGGACGGATGGGGCCTCGACCTGGCAGATCGACACGAGCGCTGCAACACGCCGCATGACTACATTGCGGACGGCAGGGGCGCGACTCGAATACTACTATACGTCGAATTCACGAACTGACAAGCACATCGCACAACAAACGAGAAGACCGGAGTACGGGGGCTGCACAAACTCGAAAAGGACATGGACCGCGGCGCCCAAGCGTGGTGATCCGTCCCAGTCTTCGACTGGCCACGTCTGTCGAGGGCGACACCTCACCGGCCCAGGAGGTCGTCGAGAGCCCGCGTGGGCGGCCCGGTCGCCGGCCCACAAAATCGTTCATTCTCGCCAGGTTACAAAAATCGTCGCCGGCCGGTCACGAAAGGTGAGCCGCGTCTGGCTCGCCTGAGCACTGTAGAGGGCGGGTCGGGGGTCGGTCTGGGATGGAGCGTGGTTGGCGGCGGTTCCCCCTGCGGCGGCGCCGCGGGTGACTTCGGATCCTCGTCTCCTCACGGAACATGGGACACCGCGATGGATATCGCCGGACGGAGGACACCTCGATGCAGATCGCAGACGGCGCATCAGCGCGCGTCTGGGGGCTGCGCCCATCGCGACCCGCATCAACGAATGCGCGCCGGTGCTTCTCGGAGGTAGTCGAGCAGCCGGGCCTCGTCGCTGCCGATCATCCGATCGATGCCGTCCTCGCGGAAATGACGCTGGATCTGCAGCGCCCCCGCGGTCGTCCGCACGAGGATGGCGACGCGCCGGAAGCGGCCCATCACGGGCGGCCGAATCCGCTGCATCGCCGCCTCGAACTGCGGGTCGTTCCGCCCCACCGCGGCGCGCAGATCGATGAGCAGACACAGCCGATGGCGGTCGACCCGGTCGAGCGCGCGGCTCACCTCCATCCACAGCTCCTCGAACTGCGCGACAGACTCGGACGGCAGCGCGCTCCTCGTGACCCGGGCGATCTGCGAAGCCGGGTCGATCGTCACCGTGTGGTGCGCGTTGCGGAGGAGCTCGAGCATGGCCGACGACCATTCTATCAGACCCAGAGCAGCCGAGCGAGCGAGCGATCCCGAGCACCCCGGGTGAAGCTGCCGAGTTCGCCGATGCTGCCTGGCTCTTTCTTCGACGCCGCCGGAAGAGACGCCTCGGACACGTACTGGAAACCTGCTCGGCGAGCCCCACCGCGTGAATCACTCTGACGCGCAGTGGCAAGTCCTGGACAGGAGCGGCGAGGGATGCGCTCGGCCGGCGGAATGCTCCAGGGGCCCTCAACTCTTCGCCGGGTGACGCGGGCGCGCGCGGCGCCGGCGCGCCGATCCGCTCACCGGATCGCGAGCGGGATCCCTGGTGATCCGGACGCGCCCCGGAGGGGCAGCGGGCTGTAGACGTAGAAGAACTCGTAGGGGCTCTTGTGGCCGTGGGGCCGCTCCTGGAGCTCCGCGGCCAGATCCGCGGCCAGCTCCGAGAGCACCATCACCTCGTGCATGAAGATTCCGCTCTTCACCAGCAGGTGATGGTGCACCGGGAAGATCACCCCCGGCGCCACCGGAGGCTTCGGCGGGAGGACCTCGATGCCGAAGTTGTCCGACCCGACGCAGGCGATGCCCTTCGATGAGAGCCACTTCGCGACCTCGAGCCCGATCCCCGGCTGGGCCAGCCCCACGCCCGGCTGCGTGTAATACCCCTCGGTGCCGAGCTCCCAGTTCTCCTCCCAGCCCGTGAAGATCAGCACGACGTCGCCGACGCCGATGTCGCGCGCGTCCATCTTCTGCGCGCGCAGCGTCTTCATCACCATGGGCAGCGTGATCTCCTGGCCGAACGCGAGCGTCTCCCCGCCGTTCGCGTAGCGCTTGACGTCGAGGAGCACGCCGCGCGTGACGAGCGGCTTCACCTTCTCGACGCCGAGGTGCGCGAGCCCGTCCTCCGTGAGGATCTCGGCGCCAGTGAACTGGTTGTAAAAGAGCGCGTCGGCGGGGTCCGTGCTCCCGGGCGGGATGTAGCCGAAATGGCCCAGCGCGTCGAACTCCGTCCCCATCTGGCCGAACTCTCCGTGCATCACCTCGGAGTTCGTGACCTGCTGCTGGATGACCGCGGTCGGCCCGGCCTCCACGGAGAGCCCCTGGTTGCCCGGGAACGTCGGCATCCCCGGCTCGTAGACGTGACCCAGACGATAGACCTTGCCCTCCTTGATCAGGCGCTTGCCCTCGAGGACCTTGTCCGGCGTCTGCGTGTTGGAGGCGCCCGCCTCGTCGTCAGGGCCCCACGGCGAGGGGCCGGGCACCGGATCGTAACCCTGCAGCATCGGCACGCCGCGGGCTAGCGCGGCCCCCGCGACCAGGCTGACGGCCATGGTCACCACGATCGCGCCACGTAACGGCATCACTCTAGGCTTCATACGCAACCTCCTGGGTCACATCGCACGTTGTACCGACAGCGCCTCGCGCTCCCGTCATGGGCGCGGGCGCATGTCATCACTAGAGTACACCGTCAGGGGCGCCAGAAACCTGCTCTCACGAGGTCGTCGCGGGCTCCGCCGACGCCGTGAAGGCCCTGTGCGTACCCGCGCACACCCGATCTCTCGGTGGGAGCGCGCTCGGTCACCAGCGGAGCTGGCGCCCGAGCGCGTAGGCGATGCCGCTCTCCAGGGTCCCTTTGGTGACGATGCCGCTCAGATCGGCGCCCATCGTCGTGAGCGTCTGCGCGATCTGCGGCTTGATCCCGGTGAGCACGACCCGGGTGCCCAGCAATCCCGCGGCTCGGGCCGCGTCGACGAAGGATTGCGCCACGCGCTCGTCGACGACCTTCACCCCGGTGATGTCGAGGATGGCGATCTTGGCCTGCCGGTCGGCGATCCCTTCGAGCAACGTCGTCAGGATCTGCCCGGCGCGCGCGGGGTCGACGCTCCCGACGATCGGCATCGCGACGACGCCAGGCGCCAGCGGCAGGAGCGGCGTGATGAGCTCCTGGATCGTCGCCTGCTGCATCTCGATGAGCTGCCGCTGCATCTCCGCGCGCTCGGCCTCGGCCTGCTTGGTCCGGCTGATGTCCACCGAGATCGTCCCGACCGCGTAGATCTTCCCCTCGGCGTCGCGGATGGGGAACTTGGTCGACAGGTAGGTGCGCGGACCGTTCGGGTAGACGAGCACCTGCTCGGATGCGCCCGGGCGTCCGGCGGCCGCCACCTCTTCATTGGCCTTTCGTATCGAGGCGGCCGCCGGCGCCGGGAGAAGGTCGTAGACGACCCGCCCTAGCAATTCCTCGCGACTCATCTTGTAGAACGACTCGATTTCGCGGTTCACGAGGAGGAGCCGGCCCGCGGCGTCCACCGCGACCACCATGGACGGCGTGTATTCGAGGAACGCATGGAGCAGGCTCTCACTCCGCTCGAGCATCTGCTCCGTATGCTTGCGCGCGTTGATGTCGTGCGCCGACCCCAGCATCCGCCGCCCCGGTCCCTCCGGATCGCGGCCGAGCGCGACGCCTCGCTCGAGGAACCATCGCCAGCCGCCGTCGCGACCGCGCACGCGGTACTCCACCGTCGCCTGCTCCCCGCTCTCCGAGGCGGCCACGCGAGCCCGGTACTCCTCGATGCGGCCGATATCGTCCGGATGCACCATCGGGGACAGGCCGTCGCCGCGGGGCGAGTCTGCCGCGGCTCCGCCGCCCTCTCCGATGAGATCGGCGAGCTCCCGGTTACAGTAAACGTACCGCCCCTCATCGAGATCGAGCACGTAAATGAGGCTGGGCAGCGCGTCGAGCAAGCGCTCCGGGAAGCCGCGGCCGGCCTCCTCCAGCTCGGCGACGCGGGAGCGCAGGCGCTGCACTTCCTTCTGCAACACGTCCAGCTCCGCCTCGAGCGCCACGGTCTTCTGCGCGTCCATCTCCCCTTCAGGGCGATGTTATCCCAGCCTCGGGCTGAAGTGGGTCACAATTTTCCTGAGTATCCGCGTTCCAGCACGATCGCGCGCGATGCCTCGTCGAGCCCGATGTCGGCGCGGGGGAATGAGCAGCGGAGCGCCCAGCGCAGACAGCGAGAGAAGGAGTCGGACGTTCATTCTTGCACCAGCCCGAGGTGGTCGAGGTTGAAGCCCGCCGAGGCCGGGGGAAAGCACACCCAAGCGTTTTTGAAACGTCAAGCCCAAACTGCAGGACCTCCGGGTTGACAGTCTCAGCGTCTCTGCGATATCGGCTGCAGGTGCGCCGCCGGAGCACACGGGGAGTGGATCCATGCGACGATTCGCGATCTCTCGTTGGCTGATAGCGTGCTTGGCGAGCTGTACGTCGGCGCCGCCGTCGACGCCGGGGGACGGGGGCGTCGAGGGGCCTCCGCCCCCTGCGCCGTCGTGCCCGACCCAGAAGCTCGCGTTCACCAGGGAAACGGGGTGCGTGAACGATGGATCTTTGGAGTTTTGCCTGCCGTCGGACGACGCGGCGCTCCTCGCGCGCGTGCGGGGCATCGCGCCCGCGATCCGGGCCGGCTCGTCGAGGGGCCGCGCCAGGTGCGATGTGCCCGCAGAGACCCTGTACTTCTTCCCCACGGGAGACGCCGAGTGCACGGCGCGCCATGGCGCGCTCGAGGACGGGGCATGGGACCAGGTTTGTCGTATCGCCGCGCTGGCCGAGGTGCGGGAGATCGTGCCGACGTGGTACGAGTGAGCGCGGGCGCGCGCTCCTGCGCTGGCTCGCCGGCTGAGCGGCCCGGCCGCGCGGATCGCTGGTAGAACCATGCCGCGGGGAGGGCCGGCCGCCGTCCCCCCGGGCGTGAGCGGGGAGGGCCGGCCGCCGTCCCCCCGGGCGTGAGGGGGTGAGCAACCTGATCACGGGCGCGCGAGACCGGCCGCCCTGGGGTCACTTGACACCGCTCGGGGGCGGCACCTTGTTCGCCGTGGCCCGGCCCCTGCCGTGCCTCGCCCGGCTCATGCGCTCTCGGCGGAGCGCATGGCGTTCATTGCGGCGAGCAGGCACGCCGGTGAGGCGCTGGGCTTCGATTCACGGTCACGGTTTCGGCGAAACTCCAGCTCCGGGAAGAGGAGGGTACACACATGGCTGATCGCTGGGAGGACCCTGTTCGTACGACGAGCTTCGGATTGCGACTGGTCGAGCCCCATACCTTGCGGGAGCACCGCGGCTCGTTCATCGGGCTCGGCATCGCCCTCCTGGTGCTTGGCGCTCTCGCGATCCTCATGCCCGTGATCGCCTCGCTGGTCACGGCGGTCGCCATCGGGGCCGTGCTGGTGGCGAGCGGCGTGTTCCAGGGCGTCCACGCCATCCAGCACCGGCGATGGGCCAACTCCGGCTGGTCGCTCGCGAGCGCCCTGATCCAGCTCGCCGCGGGCGTCCTGATCATGGTCTTCCCGGTGACGGGCACGGTCACGCTGACCTTGATCCTCGCGGCCTTCTTCTTCGTGGAAGGCTTCCTCAAGATCGTCCGCGCGCTCCAGCATCGCGAGATGCCCGCCTGGGGTTGGCTCCTGTTCGACGGGCTGCTCGCGCTGGCGCTCGGGGTCCTGATCTGGTGGGGCTGGCCGAGCACCGGGGCGTGGGCGATCGGGCTGCTCGTCGGCGTCGACGTCCTCGTCAGCGGCATTTCGATGCTGCTGATCGGCACCACCGCGCGACAGCGGCCGGTGGCCAGCATGTGACAGGCGCCCCGGCCCGGAGACCGCGCCCAGCGCGCGTCCTCGGGGCGCGCGGGGCGGTCTTCGGCGGGGGATGGCGAGATGGCCGATCGGAATGTTCAGACCGAGGAGGGCCACGAGCGGGCGGCGCAGACGCTGGGTTTGCGCCGCGCGCCGCCCGCCGGGGGCGCCCCGCCCGGCGGCGGAGGAGGTCGAAACCGATGCGCGTCGATGAGATCATGACTCACCCGGTCTTCACGGTCGCTCCGACCGATTCGGTCGAGCGCGCCGAGCAGATGATGAACCGCGAGAAGATCAGGCACCTGCCCGTGACCGACGGCGGCGTGCTGGTCGGGATCGTCAGCCGGCACGACGTGCTCGAGGCGTCGCCGCCGAGCATCAGCGTGCCGTCGGAGGACGACGAGATCGAGTACAAGGCCAAGCTCCATGTCGCCAAGATCATGCACGGGGTGGTCGAGACGGTGCGCCCCGGCACGGACGCCGCCGAGGCTGCCGCCAAGCTGTTCGACCTGAAGATCGGGTGTCTCCCGGTCGTCGACGATCGATTCCACGTCGTCGGGATCGTCACCTCGTCCGATTATGTCCGCCTCGCCAGGGACCTCTTGAGCCAGAGGCGCGTCGCGTAGGCGGGGCCGGGCGCCGCGGACTGCACGACGTGGGACATCGAGGTTCGCCTCCGACACGCATTCTCGTGCGCGGCCGAGCTGGAGCGGCTGCTTGCGGGGGTGGGGGCGTCATGGCGCGTTCCCCCTCGTCCCTCACTGGCCGCCGCCGCCCGTGGCGAGCAGCCCGGTCTCCACGGCGTGCGCGAAGCCCTCGTCGGCGTTCGACAGCGTGATGAAGCGGGCTTGCCGCTGCACGACGGCGCGCGCTTGCCCCATGGCGATGCTGAGCCCGCTCTCCCGGAACATGAGCACATGGTCGGGCAGCTCGCCGATCGTGGCCATGGCCGCGCCGGAGAGGCCGAGGCGCGCCGAGAGGGTCCTCGCGACCTCTCCGGAGTTGGCCCGCGGGTGCATCACCTCGATGCAATGGGGCGCGGGGCGTGACGCAGAGAAGAACGCGCAGGCCCCCTGGAGGCCCGACTCGCAGCGCTCCAGCACCTCGGCGTCGTCGCTGACACCGACGATCTTGACCGCGCAGTCCACGACGCCTTCCCAGCGCTCGACGACCCCGGGGACACACCGCGTGACCGCCTGCTCGCGCGCGACCATGCCGCCTGCTCGGCGGCGCCGGACATCACGCGCCGCATGCCCGAGCTCTCCTGGCCTTCAGCTTCCATCGATCCAGTGCGCATGCGCTCGGCTCCTCGCCGCCATGGCCCCGGGGGCCCTGGTCCCGATCCGGCATTCGCGTGTGCCACGCTGGATCGACGCGAGCACGCCTTTCGTCACGCGCGCTGTGACGCCGTGCGCCTGGGCTTGCCTGCCCTGACGGCCCGCCTCTTGAGTCCATCGAAGAGGAGCGGGAGGCTCTCGATCACGTCGACCCGATCCGCGATGAACAGCGCGACCCAGTGGGAGAGCCGGTGATCCGGGACCTTGTAGGCGATGCGGCGCAGCACGCCGCTCGCTCCTCTCGGCGGCAATGCCGTGCTGAACACCGGCGTCGGGCGGGCGCGCCCGGGGTGTCTGAGCAGCGGCCCCTCGATCGGCTGCTGCTCGGGCTCGAGCCAGTGCGCGCTCGCCAGGATGCGCGGCGGCACCTCCCTCGGGACGCCGGGCCTGTCCTCGGGGCAAAGGTCGACTCCCCAGTACGGCAGCTCTCTCGGCAGCACGATCTCGGCTTCCATGATCGCCTCCTCCTCGATGGCAGAGCTCACTTGGCCCCTCGCGGGATGAGCACGCATTTGAGGATCCCGTCGGTCCTCGCCGCGAACACCCGGTACATCTCCGCGGCCGCCTCGAGCGGGACGCGGTGGGTGATGAGCGCCCTCGGGTCGATGTTCCCGCTGCGGATGTGCTCGAGCAGGCGGGGCATGTACCGCTTCACGTCGCACTGTCCGGCCTTGATCGTCAGCCCCTTGTTCATGGCCGCGCCCACGTCGACGAGGTTCCACGGCGGCCCGTAGACGCCGATGATCGAGACCCTCCCGCCGCGGCGGACCGACTGGATCGCCCAGTTGAGGGCGACGGGCGACCCGGCCTCGAGCTTGAGCGCCTTGCCCAGCACGTCGTGCAGCGCCGAGCCGTTCGCCTCGAGGCCGACCGCCTCGATGCAGACGTCCGGCCCGCGGCCGTCGGTCATGTCCCGGAGCGCGGACACGACATCAGGGGTCTCGCTGAAATCGAGCGTCTCTGCCTTGTTGTGCCGGCGCGCGAAATCGAGGCGGTAACCGACCGAGTCGACGGCGATGACCCGGCGCGCGCCGAGGATCCAGGCGCACCGCTGGACCACGAGGCCGACGGGCCCGCAGCCGAAGACGGCCACGGTGTCCGCGGGGCCGATGTCTCCCATCTCCGCGGCCTGGTACCCCGTGGGGAGGATATCCGAGAGAAAGAGCGCGTCCTCGTCCGAGAGGTCGTCGGGGATCTTCATGGGGCCGACGTCGGCGAAGGGGACGCGGACGCGCTCGGCCTGGCCGCCCTGGTAGCCGCCGGTCGTGTGTGAGTAACCGAAGATCCCGCTGGCGAGCGTCGTGAGCGGGTTCGTGTTCTCGCACGCGGAGGTGCGCTCTCGCTGGCAGAAGAAGCACGTCCCGCAGGCGATGTTGAACGGCACCACGACGCGGTCGCCGCGCTTCAGGGTCTGCACGGAGGCCCCGAGCTCCTCCACGACGCCGGTGAACTCATGGCCGAAGATGGTCCCCACGCGCGTGTCAGGCACGTAGCCGTGATAGAGGTGCAGATCCGATCCGCAGATCGTGGCGCGACTCACGCGCAGGACCACGTCGTTCGGATGTTGAACCCGAGGCTCCCGGTTTTCCTCGACGCGGACGTTCTTCGGTCCATGGTATGTGAGCGCCAGCATTCGCACTACCTCCCACGCTGTTCGATGGGGCAATGCAAGGGCTGAACCAGGCGCGCGCGCTCGTGGGTGCACCTGGCGTAGGCATCGGCTCTCCGGGCTTCAAGCGCCCAGCCTCAGGACATCAAGGACATCGCTGCTGACGCCGGCGGCCCGGGCGCCGTTCGCCCTTTCATCGGTCGTTCGTCTTCTTCTTCTTCTCGCGGCCCCGGTGAAGGCCCCCGCCTCGTGGCCGAACAGCTCGCTCGCGAGCACGCCCTCGGCGAAGACGCTGCAGTTCTCCGCGATGAACGGCCCTCTCGCGCGCGGGCTGTGCTCGTGGATCGCCCTGGCCGCGAGCTCCTTTCCGGTCCCGGTCTCGCCGACGATCAGCACCGGCACGTCGGTCGCGGCGACCCGGGCGATGCTGGCGCGGAGGAAGCGCATCGGCTCGCTCTCGCCGACGAGCACCGTGTCGTGCGTGCGCGCCTCGGCCCGCAGGCGCACGACCTCTTCGCGCAGCGCGCGGATCTCCGGGAAGCCCTCGATATCGAGCCGGAGCGGATAGGACAAGCAAACGCGTTCCGCAAAGTCAAGATTCTCGGAGCCGTTCCTGACTCGTGCAGTCCGACGGTACGAGCTCATTGACAGAACGGGCCTTATGCGATCAGGCAGGTCTTCCACGCCTGAAACGCCTGGGATTACCGCGACGTAGCACCAAGCGGAAGGCATCCTACCGTATAGCTGTACCCTACTGGAGCCTCCCCTGACGCACGTCCACCCACGCTCCCCGTGGCGAGGAGCCTCCCCTGACGCCCATCCACCTTCGCTCCCCACGACGAGGAGCCTCCCCTGACGCACGTCCACCCACGCTCCCCACGACAATCGTCGAATCCCTGCTCTCTCCGGAGACCGCTCCCGCCGGGAATGACATCCAGGCCGTGACCGAGGCGCTCGGGGCGCGCAGCAGGACAAGCGCCGCGCGCTGCGGATCCCCGTGCTCCAGAGCCGCGCCGCGGAGATCGAGGACGGCGGGCGGCGAGGGATAGCGCTCGGCTCTCACGGGCCCGCGGGAAGAACTGCGCATCGCGCAGTTCTTCCCACATCGGTCCAGGCCGTGCCTGGTCCGGGTGCAGGGGCGGATAGCCCCTGCCGGGGCCTGGGGCAGGGCCCCAGCTCCGCGCGACCTCCTACCGGCCGTCACGAAGCGACGAAGCGCTTCCGCCTCCGGCGCGCGACGGCGAGCCCGCTCATCGCAAGAACCACGAGCGCCTCGCCCATGTGAGGCGTGTCGCCCGCCGCGCGGTAGGAGCAGGCGCCGCCGCTGCCGCCGCCGCCGCTGCCGCCATTCCCGGCGGTTCCCCCTTCGCCGCCCGCGCCGCCGGCGCCGGCCATTCCACCGGAGCCACCGCCGCCGCCGCTGCCGCCGCCAGCGCCGCCGCTGCCCGTCATGGTCGGCGTCACGCAGACGCCCGCATCACACGCGCCCGACGCACAATCCTCCGCCACGTCGCACGCCTCGCCGAGCTCTTGCGGGACGCGAATCAAACGCGTGAACACGCGGTATGCGGAGAGCGGCGCTCCCGGGGCGAAACGCGCGTAGGTGACGAGCGTCTTGCCATTTCCACGCGAGGCGAGCGCCGGCGGGCCCTCCACCTCGGGGTCGTTCGCCACGTTGAACGTCTCGAGGATCGTGCCGTCCTCGCCGACACGCGCCCCGAAGAGGTCCGGAGGCATAACGCCCGCCATGTCCGGAGGCGAACGCCACGCGACGACGAAGCTCTTGCCGTCGTGGACCACCGACGGGCAAACGCCGTATGCGTTCGTCGCGTCGTGCCAGGAACAGGGTTCGATTTCCAGGCCCGGCACCGTGGCGAGCACGAAGCCGCCCGGATCCAGCACCGTTCCATTGTCGTCGACGCGCGCGGCGCGGAGCACGGAGCCCCCCATCACCGTCTCCGGCCAGACCAGGAGGTGGACCGAGCCCCCGTACGCAATGGCGCTCCGCCCGACCTGCTCCGTCGGCGCCGAGATCTGCAGGCGCATCGGATCCAGGAGGACGCCCGCCGCCGAGACCCTCGACGCGACGAGGTCATTGCCGTCCACCCCGTCCCTCCATGCGAGGAGGAAATTGGTGCCGCCGTACGACAACGTCGGCAAGATGGTCCCGAAATTGCCGGACTCGTCGACGAGCAACGCCGGCGGAGCCGCGAGCGTGCCGTCCGGCAGCACCCGCGCCACCGAAATGCCCTGACCATCGTCGTTCGCGAGGAGCGTCTGCGTCCCGTCCGAGGCCGCCGCGATGGGGTCGTTCCAGTGCGAATTCGACGTTACCGGCACGGCGAGGGGCGTCGCGTCGAGCACCACGCCGGCGGGGCTCACGCGCACGACTTGCGGCTCCCAGGTCGGGGGATTGTAGTCGGAGAGGTAATCGGCGTGGAGAAGGGTGACGACGTGATTCTGCCCGTCGAATACCGTTCGCGGCGCGACGTCCCAGCCCACCGCCTTCCGGATCTGGATTCCGCTCGGATCGAGCACGTCACCGGACGCGCTCACCCGCGCCGCCCAGACATCGGTGAGGTATTCGTTTCCAGGAGAGGCCGCCTGGTCATAGTCTCTGGTATCCGTCCAGACGAGGAGGAAGTTCGTCCCGTCGAACGACACGTCCGGCGTGATCTGCGCGTTGGCGCTCTTCGACACGACGATCCCCGGGACATCGAGGGTGGCGCCCATGGGATCGACACGCGTCGCCGCGATGAACGTATTCATGGGGGGCCCGTCGTTCACGTCCCATACGGTGGATGTCGCGAGCGAGGGCGAGGGGGCCACGGTCATGTCCGCCTCGATGGCGCCCGGCGCGAGCAGCACGGGCGCGGTATCGAGGACCGTCGCCCCTGCGTCGACGCGGACGCGAAAGGTGCCGAGCACGTTGGAGCCGTCCGAGTAGACGCCGACCCCGAAGAGCACGACCGCGTTCGTCCCGTCGGACCCGACCGAGGTGCCGTAGAAGTAAGAATCCACTTCTACCTGGTCCGCGACGAGGATCCCCGCCGGGTCGAGCACCGTGCCCGCCGGATCGACGCGCGCCGCGCCCATCGATTGCGGGCCGAAGAGCCCGTCACGCCGCGTCCAGGCGACGAAATACGAGCCCGAAAGGAACGCGACATCCGTTTGCTTGTCGGCGGGCTCGTCTCCGGTGAGCGGCGGGCTGATGGCGAATGGCATCGGATCGAGCAAGGCGCCCTGCGAATCGACGCGCCGTCCCCAGATACGCCCGTCACTCCAGACGACGAGCGAGCTGCCCTGTCCGGCCGACGCGACGGCGGGGTTGTTGAAGGGGGTCTCGAGGGGAAGGCCCAGGCTGGGCCCGACGAGCACGCCACTCGGGTCGAGGACCGCGCCCGCGGGGCTGACGCGCGCGAGAGAGGTATTGAAGAGGTCGCTCCAGACGGCGACGTAATTCGTTCCGTCGAAGGCCACGTCAGGATATACCCCGCCCCCCGGGCTGACCTGGAACTGGCTCCCCACGAGCTGGCCGTTGGCGTCGACCCGCCTCGCGTAGATACCGCCGACCCCCTCGTAGACGACGAGGAAATCTTCCCCGTCCGAGGCCACCGCTGGCCTCGAGCCCGCCGCGATCGGGATGCCATACGTATCGAGCACCGTGCCGTCGTGCTTCACGCGGGCGGCGAAGACACGAGCCTCGTAGGCGCGCTGGTCGCGCCAGGCGAGCAAGTACTGGCCGCCGCCATACGCGATGGCCTGATGGTCCTGCGGCTCTGCGGCTCGGGTGAGCACGGGCTGATCCAGCCCGGTTTCCGGCGAGACGAGCGAATCGAGCACCGCCGGATAGGTGGACGCTTCGAGGACCGCCGCAGGCACGGACAGCTCGATCGCGCCCCCCGCGACGCGCGCCGGGACGCCGGTACGGGCCCCATACGCGTCGATCCAGGTGGCAATCCCGAAACGCAAGCCGAGGTGCGTCGCCGGATCCATGAAATGGTGACCGGACGCCGTCTCCCCCGTGTGCTCCATGCCGGAGACCTCCACCCGGACCAGGAGATCGCCTGGCCCTTCGGGCCGCTCGGCGAACGAATACGACAGCTCCACGCCTTCCCTCGTGTTGCGCAGGTGCTCCTCCACCGCGCCATGTGCAATCGCGAGGTGCCCGTCCGGCGCGACGCGTGGGTTCGCTGCGCCCGCGAAATCCTGGCCGCCGCGCGTGATCGTCACGGTGCGGAAATGTGCGGATGCCCCGACGCTCCGATCTGCGGGCCGATGCGCGACCTCGAAAGCGCCCGCGTGGAACCGGACGTCGTACGCGTCGCCGCCGCCCACGAAGGCGTCGGCTTCGGGCCGGTAGGCGAGCCGGAAATCGCGCACCACCGCGTCGAAGTCGGCGGGGGCATCCATGCGTGTGGGGAGCGCGGAGGACCATCCGGCAGACTGCCCCGCGCCAGAATGTTCGCTACAGGCAGGCAGCGCGCCGAGTCCGACCGCGAGGACGCCGAGCCCCCGCGCGACGCAGCGAATCATGCTTGCCTCGAGACTCACAAAAGAACGCTTTCTCATGAGCTTCTCCCAGGAGGCCCGCCGAGACATCGCACGGCTGGGCAAGACGACATATTTTGGTAACCATGGACCCTACCAAACAACCCCCGAGGCATCGGCGCGTCAAGGCCAGTACGCAGCCGAAATGATGCGCAGTTCGGGATGGACGGCGGGGAATTCTGCTGTGGCCGCTGCCTTCGTCGCAGCGCGTAAACGCCCTCGGTTCGACGCTCACGACGAGGCGTGACGCCGTCCCGACGCTCCACGCTCCTTTTCGCTCGGCCCGCCGCCTCCCGCGCGCCTTCCATCTGCCCCTGCGGCTCACCGTGCGAGAGCTCGACCGGCGCATCGCAGCCGCCGAGCTGGAGCTCCACGCCATGAAGAAGCAACGCGACGAAATGGTCGCGCAGGAGGAGGCCGCCGCGACATCCAACCTCGGCACCGTGGTGCGCGCCATCCAGGCCGCCATCGTGAGCTATGCGACCAAGGTGGTCGGCATGGTCGACGAGGACGACCCCGCGACGCTCGAGACCGTCCGGAGGGCCCTCCGCCCGCTCGACGCCCACCGCGAGTCCGGCGCCCGGCGCGCGCACGGCGGCACCAAGGGCGAGGCGGCGAACGGCGCGACGGCAGCGCCGGCGACCGGGGCGGGCGCGGAGGGCGGCGGAGCGACGAGCGCGCCGGCCTGAGGCCCGGCGGAGCGCGGCCAGAACGGCCTGTTGCACACGCACCACGCGTCCCTGGAGCCGCCCAGGCTCCCGGAGCGGCGGTCGGAGACAGGCGCCGAGCTGCGGGCATGGCTCTCGTGCCCCCCCCGGAGCTCGCCATGCCGTGTCAGGAAGCCGTGAGCCGCGCCGAGCTGCCGCCGTCGCGGGCCGCATTGAACACCTCGCGGCCCGACTCCATCACGAAGTCGAAATCGACCCACGCGGCCGCGAGGGCCTCCTGGCCACCGGGAGCCAGGCCGAGCTCGGCCGAGAAGGGGTGGCTGTCGTGATCATCCCAGTCCACGCGCAGCGTGCCAGGGAGCGGACCGAAGCCGCGCAGCGCCGTGACCCTGGCCTTCGCCTCCACGATCGCCTGGTAGGCCCGCCGGCGCCGGACCTCGCCGAGGACCTCCACAGGCGCGCCGAGCGCCCGCGCCGCTTGCAGGCCGGACATCGTGGCGGCCTCGATGCAGCCGAGATCGTAGCCGGTCCGGGTCCAGTCGCCCGCGACGACGAGGCCCTCGAACCCCGTGTCGTCGGGCGCGATGCGGTGCTTCTGCGAGCCAGGCACCGACAGCACGTAGCGATCCGATGGGCTCGCGTTGACGCGCAGGTACTGCGCGCGCAGGCGCTCGGCGCCGGCGCGCCCCTCCGGATCGAACAGGGCGTCCCAGCGCACGCCGCCAGCGGCCTCCCGTCCGGCAGGCCAGATGTGCCCCAGGTCCTTCTCCAGGAAATCGAGCGCGGTGCGCTCCAGCGCGGCGAGGTCGTCCACGCGCGGATCGCGCGCCGCGACCGGATCGTCGCCATGGCCGAGCTGCCCGCACGCGTAGAGGATCCCCTGCACGCCCTCGCCGGCGCGCCAGCCCTCGACGGGAGCGAGATGCGACATGTCGGCCCACGTCTCGAGCGGCATCCGGTAGGCGCCGACGATGGGCGCGTGCGCGCTCGTGCCGAGCCGACCGACGGGCTGGCTCACCCAGAGCTGCAACGAGACGGTGCGCACCGTCTTGACGTGCTCGATCATGCGCCGCCATCGCGGGCTCGCCCGTTGCGCCGAGAGCGGACGGGAGATGTCTCGTGCGAGGCTCGGATGGGCAACGTCCTATCGCCTGTGTCCTGGCGCTTGCGGCCGGCGGACGCGCGAGCGAGCATGCGCGAGGAGAGACACATCGCGGGGCGGAGGCAATGAGAGGAGACGAAGACCCCCGCCGCGCAGCCTGCGCTCCCCGAGCTGCCGAAGATCGGTTCTGACCGCGCGAGGCGCTGCCGAGACGTTTGGTGCCAGGACAACCAGCGCGTGCAGCGTGACGGGACGACGGGACGGCCATCACGAGGTGCTTGACTTTCTGATCGCGCTTGGACTTGCTAGCCTCCAGTGTCCACCGCTGTCGTGTCGCTTGATGAGCGCCGATGTCGCTCCTTGCCGAGGATCACGCATGACACGTTTCCTGAAGAATCTATCGAAGGCCTGGCTCTTGACGTGTGTCGTCGCCTGTCTTGAGATCAGGCCCGGTGGCGGGGCCGTCGAGCCTGATGGCGAGGGGGGCGACGGTTCGCCGAGCGGCAGCACGAGCAACGCTGCGACGGGGGGCGCGACAAGCGGCGGCGGCTCGTCGAACACGGGTGGTCGTGGCGGCGGCTCAACGGAAGGCGGCGGCGATGCCACCGGCGGCCAGACGAGCGCGGTAGGCGCTGGCGGCGACGCTGGAGCCGGCGGCGACACGGGAACCGGCGGCGACGCCGGCAGCGGCGGCGACGCCGGCAGCGGCGGCGACGCTGCCGGCGGCGGTGACGCTGCCGGCGGCGGTGACCTCGGCGCGGGTGGAGCCTCCTCGACGGGCGGCGCTTCGGCGACCGGCGGTGCCTCCGCGGCGGGTGGCGGCGCAGGAACGGGCGGCGCAGGCACCGGAGGCGGCGCAGGAACGGGCGGCGCAGGCACCGGAGGCGGCGCGGGAACGGGCGGCGCAGGCACCGGAGGCGGCGCGGGAACGGGCGGCGGCGCTGGGACCGGCGGCGGCGCGGGAGCGGGCGGCGCAGGCACCGGAGGCGGCGCGGGAGCGGGCGGCGCAGGCACCGGAGGCGGCGCGGGAGCGGGCGGCGCAGGCACCGGAGGCGGCGCGGGAACGGGCGGCGGCGCTGGGACCGGCGGCGGCGGCGACGAGCCCGTCTGCGGCAACATGACGATTGAACGCGGCGAAGCCTGCGACGACGGCAACCGCGTCGAAAACGATGGTTGCAACAGCGACTGCGTGACGAGGGCGGTGTGCGCCGGCTCCTCGAGGTCGTGCGCCAACAACGTAACCTGCTTCAACACGTGGCTCCTGAACGAGACGAACTGTCGCGCGAGCTGCTTCACCTCCCCGGTCGCTTCGTGCTGCCTCGAGGCGGACAATGGCACCCCCGGCTGCCCCCGTGAGTACCCCTTCTCGGTCAGCTACAGAACCGGACGAACCGGCGACCAGTACTGGAACGGGGCCGCGGCGGAGCTCGTGCCGGCCTGCGGCCCTGTCGTGATAACGTTTCGCGCCTCGGCTGCGCAGGTGAACCGCAAGTACGCCCGGTCCGAACTCTCCATCGTCCCGCGCTTCTCTGGCGAAGGACCGGCGGCCTCGCTCGTCGGAACCCGCTACAACGGCCCGAACGATGGCCACGTGGAGCCGGCCTTCGTGCAGGTCGATCGCCCGAATGCGACGCTGTGGGCAGCCTATGTCCTCAACGTGTGCAGCTCCTCGACCTGCACGGATTACGTGTCCGAAGTCGGCATCGAGTTTTCGTTCTCGGAGTTCGTGCCGGACGTCTTGAGCGAGAACCCCACCGCGCCGGAGTCGCCGCGCATCACAGGGAACGACGACGTCGTCCTGGTGAGCTATCGCGACGTCGTGGCGGGCAAAGGGGTCGCCGTGCTCACGGGCGGCCCCGTGCTGGCGCTCTCCGGTCGCTACTTCCTGGGTGAGCCTCAGGTGGTGCCCGGGTTCGCGCCGCTCCAGCTCTCCACGGCGGGCGCTGACGCGGAGCGGCCGGCGCTCGTCCGCGAAAATGATGTGGGCGAGACGCGAAAGAACACGCACGTCGTCTGGATCGAGGACCAGGCTTCGCTGCGGTACGCGCAGGTGAGCGACGACGGCGCCTTGCTCACGGGCGGCGAGCTGCACGCGGGCACCGGCCTCCACTCGGTGGAAATCGCGCAATACGACGTCGACAGGATCGTCGTCACGTTCATCGAGGAGGTCTCCGGCGTCGGTCGGCTGCGAGCGCTGCGGCTCGATTCGCTGGGGGCGGCGTCGGACGTCGTCGACGTCACGCAAGGCGAAGGCAACGTGACGGAGGCCACCTTGGCCGTGGCCGACGTCTCGTCAGGTGCCCCTGCCGTTGCGTGGATCGACAGCCGCCTCGGCCATGCGGCCCTCTACTACCAGCGCCTGCACGCTGACACGCTCCTGCCGTCCGGATCCGTGCAGCGCGTCGGTACCGAACAGGACCCCGCGGAGCCCGCGCTCCAGCTCCACGGCAATGTCCCGTTCGTCGTTTACACGGCCAGGGTCGGCGAGGGCCGGCGCCTCCATGCGTCGCGCCTCGTCGGCGGCGTTCCTCGGTCGTTCCCTGCGCCCCTCGAGGTCGCGTCGAGGCCCACGCTCCCGCACTTCCGCGCCAGGAAGCCCGACGAGCGCCCGCTCCTCGGCAACAACGACTACCTGCTCGGCTGGTCGGGGTCGCTCACCGAGGACACGGTGCGCATCGGTACTGGCTCGTTCCCGCCGATGTCGACGCCGAAGCTCGAAGAGGGGCTCTCGCTGGCGTGCGCCGGGCACAGCACGAAGGATCTGGACATGGCGGTCGTGGGCCGGATCCTCGTGAACAACCTCGGCAGCAGGCACGCCATCCCACGTGTCTTCGGCGCCTGGATCCAGGACGGCCGCGTCGTCGTCAAGCAGCTGGCTCAGTACCCGGTACGCACCACCCAACGATGTACGCCCGGCGCCAACTTCTGCACGAACGATCGAGAGGTCGCCTTGTGCGGCCCGGACGGGCACTCGAGCACACGTGTGAGGCTCTGCGAGCACCCCGAGGTTTGCTCGAGCTCCCTCGGCGGTTGCGCCTGCGCGCCGGGACCCGCCTGCGACGGCTCGGTGGCGACGACCTGCAACCACGACGGTACGTACGCGCCCGGGGGGATCGACTGCGCGGCCGCCGGTCAGCGCTGCTTCGAGGGCGCCTGCCGCGACGACTGGTATGCGGACGATTTCGAGACCACCGACGGCAGCGACTGGACGTTTGGCAAGGGGAGGGTGCAGCTCCACGTCACCGACGCCCACGCCGCGGAAGGCAGCCGCAGCCTCTACTATGACGGCGACAACGACCTCGCGTTCCGCTCGCTGGACGCGGCGCGCCCCACGCGGGTGAGCTTCTGGCTCCGCACCGCGACCGTGCTCGGCACCTACCATGCCGGCGTCGTGCTGCGCGGCGACACGGGCGGTCAGGTGGCATGGCTCGGCTTCCACAGCAGCAGGGTCGGCGTGGCTGCGCCGAGCGGCACCTTCCACGGCGTCACAGCCAGGGCCAACACGTGGTACCACATCGAGCTGCGCAACATCGACTGGACCACCAAGAGAGCCAGTCTGTACGTCGACGGCGCCCTCGTCGCCGCGGTCGGCTTCTACGCACCCCAGTCTTCCTCCATCCTGCAAATCGAGCTCGACAAGGCGAACGCAGGGATGTGGATCGACGACATCGAGATGGAGTGAGCTTGGTTCGCTGGCCGCCGGACGGCAGGCGCCTCGGCGGCACCGAGAGCCCCTTGGGCCGGGGCATGGTCGACGAGGACGGAGCCGCCCAGGCTCCCGGAGCGGCGGTCGGAGACAGGCGCCGAGCTGCGGGCATGGCTCTCGTGCCCACCCGGAGCTCGCCATGCCGTGTCAGAAAGCCGTGAGCCGCGCCGAGCTGCCGCCGTCGCGGGCCGCATTGAACACCTCGCGGCCCGACTCCATCACAAAGTCGAAATCGACCCACGCGGCCGCGAGGGCCTCCTGGCCGCCGGGAGCCAGGCCGAGCTCGGCCGAGAAGGGGTGGCTGTCGTGATCATCCCAGTCCACGCGCAGCGTGCCAGGGAGCGGACCGAAGCCGCGCAGCGCCGTGACCCTGGCCTTCGCCTCCACGATCGCCTGGTAGCAGGCGCGATCGGCGTGCTCGACGTCCCGGAACTGCTTCAGGAAGGCGAGCGTGACCTCGTTCGCGGCGAGGCGGCGCGAGATCGGCGTGAGCCACGGGGACAGCCCGCCGAGCGGCCCCGAGGCATCGAAGAACAGCCGGTCGACGGCGCGCGCGCGCGGCGGGATCGGGCCGGCGTCGCGCCGCGTGACCTCGAGGATCCGGCCAGGGCCGCCGCGCGCGTCTGGCGCGTGCCGCGCGATCACCTCGCCCACGACCGACAGCCGATCCAGCGCGTACCCGGTGCGGCGCACGTCGACGTCGACCACGCTCTTGGCGAAGCCGTAGATCTCGCGCCCCGCGGCCGCAGCGGCGCCGGTCGAGACGAAGACGTGCGGGAGGAACCAGACAAGGCGCTCTGGGATCAACCCGCCGCGACCGCGCCCGAGGGCCCAGGCCGGCACCCAGAAGGCGATGTCCGTCTCCGGCATGGTGCCGACGCGCCGGTGCTCGGGATCGCCCGAGAACGCGCGCCCCGCAAAGGCCGCGGCGAGGACGACGAAGGGAGCCGCCGGCACGTACCGGACGTGCCCGCGCGCAGGCACGTTCAGGTAACGGTCCAGCAGCGCGCGCAGCGCGCGCTGCTCGGCCCGCAGGACGAGCGCGGTCATCCACACGTCCTCCAGGACGTAGGGCGACCTCAGCGCCATCTCGCCTGGGCGGTCGACGTAGCGCGGGAGCTCGATCCGCGGCACAGCCCGCTGGCGCCGGACCTCGCCGAGGACCTCCACGGGCGCGCCGAGCGCCCGCGCCGCTTGCAGGCCGGACATCGTGGCGGCCTCGATGCAGCTGAGATCGTAGCCGGTCCGGGTCCAGTCGCCCGCGACGACGAGGCCCTCGAACCCCGTATCGTCGGGCGCGATGCGGTGCTTCTGCGAGCCAGGCACCGACAGCACGTAACGATCCGATGGGCTCGCGTTGACGCGCAGGTACTGCGCGCGCAAGCGCTCGGCGCCGGCGCGCCCCTCCGGATCGAACAGGGCGTCCCAGCGCACGCCGCCAGCGGCCTCCCGTCCGGCAGGCCAGATGTGCCCCAGGTCCTTCTCCAGGAAATCGAGCGCGGTGCGCTCCAGCGCGGCGAGGTCGTCCACGCGCGGATCGCCCGCCGCGACCGGATCGTCGCCATGGCCGAGCTGCCCGCACGCGTAGAGGATCCCCTGCACGCCCTCGCCGGCGCGCCAGCCCTCGACCGGAGCGAGGTGCGACATGTCGGCCCACGTCTCGAGCGGCACCCGGTAGGCGCCGACGACGGGCGCGTGCGCGCTCGTGCCGAGCCGACCGACGGGCTGGCTCACCCAGAGCTGCAACGAGACGGTGCGCACCGTCTTGACGTGCTCGATCATGCGCCGCCATCGCGGGCTCGCCTTGATGAGCTCGGGCGCGATCGACGGGAGCGCTCCGATCGAGATCCCGAGCAGGACGTGATCGAAGTGCGCGCCGCGCTCCAGGATGCGCTGCTCGACGTCGGGCCAGTCGCTCCAGAACGAGGCGAGGTTCTCCCCGCGGCGCGCGAGCTCCTCGCCCTCGACGAGCTGCTCGTAGAGCGGCGCCTCGGGCCAGCACGGGAGCCCGCCGACGTCGATGAGCGGGCGGTACTCGCCCGATCTCGGCGTGGCCTGCCGGCCGATGACCACCCGCTCGACGGCCCGCCGGTCGGCGGAGAGCTCGAGGCCGCGCACGCGGTGGAAGAACTCGAAGCGGACGCCTCGCCGCCGCAGCACCTCGTAGAGCGGCGAGAACACCGTCTCGCCCATGCCCGCGCGCATCTTGTAGAAGACGGCGCCGCGGTAGCACGTGAACATGCGCATCATCCCGAGGAGGGCGAGCCCGGCGCCGGCGCCGTCTCCGTCGCAGAAAGCGAGGTGGTAGAACGCGCGCACGAGGCCGCTCGATAGCGTCACTTCCGAGGCGCCGTGCCGACGGAGCCAGTCGCTGAACTCGATGTCGTCGAGCGCCTCGAAATCGGCGTCCGGTCCGACCAGGCCGTCGCGCAGGGCGCCCACGAGGACGGCGCCGAGGAAGTTGAAGACCACCCACAGGCGCCGGAGGCCGGGGTCGAGATCGACGTCGCGGCGCGCCGCGGTCCAGAGCCGCGCCATCAGCGCCCGCAGCCCCTCGGCGAGCGCGCGCGCGGCGGCGCCGAGGAGCAGCGGCGCGCCGGGGGCGAGCGCGGGCTCGAGGAGCCCTCGAAGCTGCGCAGCCGCGTCGTCGACGTCGGGGCGGCGGCCGCCGAGCTCGCCGAAGAAGGCGCGCGCGTAGATGAGCACCTGTCGCACGCCGGCGCGCAGGCTCTCGGCGAAGCTCGGCAGGGGGCGCCCGTCGCCCGGCCACTCGTCGGTCTGCGGGAACGAGACGCTCCAGTGCTCCCAGCCACGCGGGGTCTTCTCCTCGACGACGATCGCGCTGTGCTTGAGGAACGCCTCGCGCAGCGTGGCCATCGCCGCGCCGGCCGGGCGGCCGAGCTCGTCGTAGCACTTGCGGAGCAGGGTGAACGCGTTCTCGTAATAGCCGAGCCACAGGTGCAGGCCGTGCTCCTCGATCCGCCCGTGCATGGCGCGATTGCGCACGCTCGCGCCCTTGCCGCCGAGCAGCCAGCCCTCCTGGTAGACGGTGATCTCGTAGCGATCGCGCAGCGCCGGCGTCTCCGTCAAGGCGAAGGCCGCCGTGAGCGATGCCATCCCGCCGCCGAGCACGGCGATCCTCTCCCGCCGGGGCGCGGGGGCGATCGTCGGGCCTCCGGGGGACGGGTCGGTGAACGAGAACATGAGATCCAATCCTCTCTTCGGCCGAGGGGACGAACGGTGCGGCCGAGAGGATGGATGGTAGCCGAGAGGATGGATGGCAGCGGCGAGGAGAACGAGACCGCTCCGCTGAGAAACAAAGCCGCGACCCCGGCCAGGCGCGCGCTCCGGCCGACCGCGGCCCGGTCGGCTGCGCACCCCGCGCTGCGCCCTTGCGTCGAAGCGTGCTGCGGATCACTGGCCGAACGTCTGACCCAGGCTTGCGTCGAAATAGCTCGCCGGATCCCTGGTCGGGCTTCTGGCGGCTGAACCGAGAATGCTATCTCGGTCGAAAGGAACAGGACATGCCGCTACAATCACCCTCTCCCATCCACACCGAACGCCTCGACTACACAGCGGGCGAGACGATCTGCGAGGCGTACGTCGCGCACGACGCCTCCAGCGCCGCGAAGCGGCCCTGCGTGCTCATCGCCCACGCGTGGGCAGGGCAGAACGAGGCCATGCACGAGAAGGCCGTGGAGCTGGCCGGGCTGGGCTACCTCGGCTTCGCGCTCGACGTGTACGGCAAGGGCGTCCGCGGCGGCGAGATGGACGACAACTCCCGGCTCATGGCGCCCTTCGTGCAGGACCGCGGTCTTCTCCGCAGGCGCCTCCTGGCAGGCCTCGCCGCGGCCCGACAGCACCCGCTCGCCGACCCGGACCGCATCGCGGTGATCGGATACTGCTTCGGCGGGCTGTGCGCCCTCGACCTGGCGCGGAGCAGCCCGCCGGGCCTCAGGGGCGCGGTGAGCTTCCACGGCGTGCTCCACCCGCCGAACCTGGGACCGCAGGCGCCCATCACGACCAAGGTGCTCGTGCTCCACGGCTGGGAAGACCCGATGGCGCCGCCCGCCGACGTGCTCGCCCTCGCGCGCGAGCTCACCGAGGCCAGGGCCGACTGGCAGATCCACGCCTACGGCCACGCGATGCACGCCTTCACCTACCCGGGCGCGAACCTCCCGCAGGCAGGCCTCCAGTACGACGCCGCCGCCGCCAGGCGATCGTGGGCCGCGATGCGGAGCTTCCTCGAGGAGGTCCTCGAGCACCGGGCAGGCTGAAACGCCGCGCGGGCGCCGGGCACACCGGGAAACCCCGGCGCCCGGCGCCCACGCCGCGCAGGCCTCCCGGCCTGCGCGACGAGCCGTCGAATCAGCTCGACACCATGTTCGCGTGGTCGCCCTTCGCCCGGGCGAGCACGGATGCCTTGATCCAGGAGCGCACCATCGTGAGGTGGCGCGCCTCGGCGGCGCGCGCCGCCGCGAACTGGTTCAGGAGCTCCTGGTCGTTGAGGCCCTGGGACATCTCGATGAGCACGTCCCAGGCGTCGTTGTCCGTGAGCTCGGCGATCAACATCGCCTCCAGCGCGTCGGCCAGGTTCGTCCTCGGATCGGTGACGACCTTGATCAGGCCGCACGAGGCGACCCCGTGCACGTCGGCGAGCGGCGTCTCGGCCGTCGGGTCGGCGCCGAGCATCCGGATCACCGAGGCGACGAGGAGGAAGTGCTCCGACTCCTCTCTGTAAATCAGCTCGATCTCCTCGCGCGTCGGGCCGCCCTCGAACGAGCCGAGCGCGTCGAACTTGGCGAGCACGCCCTTCCATAGCCGGCTCCCCGCCCGCTCGAAGGCGAGGCGCTCGCCCAGCTTGTCGAGCAGGACGAGCGGCGCCTCGCCCTTCAGCGCCTGGAGCGCCGTCTTCATGGCGCCCTTCAGCGTGCCAGGCGGAGGCATCGTGCCGACCCGCTCCTCCCGCCGCGCGTAGTGGGCAATGACGCTGGCGATGGCCGAATCGTCGCCCGCGCTGCTCGGCGGCATGATCCGCGCGCCGACGACGAGCTCCTTCGAGTCCATCGGCGACATGTCCATTCCGGTGCGGTTCATCCCCGCGGTCGTCTCGGTCTTCATGCTGACCTCATCCTGTAAACCTTCGCGCCGTTACCGTTCGCGCCATTCGCCTGCCTGCCCTGCGCCGCCTGGACCGCGAGCTCGGTCCCGGGGACGTACACGTACCCCGCCGCCACCGTCTCCGACGGCGAGCCGGCCATGTTCAGCCGATCGCGGTAGGCGAGCGTCTGCGGCGACTCGGGCACCTGCCGCGGATCCACGATGCTCTTGCCGACGGCGCGCAGGTGCACCTCGCCCTGCAGCACGCGGCGGACGAACTCGCGGTGGCTCCGGAACTCGATGGGATCCGGCAGCTCCCTCGGCAGGATCTCCGCGGCGTCGCGCCCCTCGATCTCCTCGAAGAGGCGGCGCACGTGCTGGAGCTGGCCGAGCTCGTAATCGACGAACCGCTCCCAGATCGCCTTGATGCGCGGGTTCGACTCGGACTGGGCACAGCTATGGTAGTTGTAGACCTCGGCCGCCTCGTGCAGCAGCCACTTCTCGAGCCAGGTCTCGTTCGGGTCGATGATCGACTCGTACTGCGTGACGTGCTGCTCCTCGATGGAGGCGATCTCCGCGTAGAGCTGCCGCGCCATGGGGTCGGCGAAGGTCGGCCCGACGTTCATGTAATAGTCGTGCGTCTGGTGCTCGGCCGCCATGATCGTGAGCGCGTGCAGCTTGGTGAGCGGCGCCGCCGTCGTCCGATCGTACGGGGCCCGCAGGTCGTCGTCGGGGTGACGGTGCTCGACGCTCGTGGGCCTGCCGGGGCAGACGTCCGTGTAGCACTGCAGGATGTTGTTCGAGTCCTTGCCGTGCACCCGGTCCATGAGCGCCGAGTAGCGGTACAGGTGGTCGAAGTCCTCGAGCATCCCGAACCGGTAGACCTGCGCCATGTACTCGTCAGGCTCGCGCATCGCGACCGACGCGGTGACCTCGATCGCCACCTGCTCGAAGCCGATGGTGGTCTCGAGCACGGACAGATCGCCCGGCAGGAGCCAGTTCACCATCGTCTGCTGGTGCTGCTCGACGCGGCGAATGAGGGCGAGCTCCCGCTGGAGCGGGCCGTTCATGCGAGCACAGGCGTGCGAGAAGCGCACCGCCTCCGACTCGATGCCGTTCATCAAGATGATCCGGACGCGGGTGAACGCGTCATCGTTCAGCTTGCTGGACGGGATGCTGACCATCTCGCGCCAGTCGAACTGCTGCTTGTCCAGCGGTGTGCCCCGCTCGTTCAACAAATCAAGTGCCACCTTGACCTCCAGTCTCCGGGGTGGGTGCAAGGGGCGCTCCACGGGGGAACGCCCCGCCTGTTCGCGAGGGCCGAGCGCCGCGATGGGGCACCTGGCCACATCTGTCGCAAATCGCCTGAGCGCTGCTTGCCTCCAGCGCTCACGACGCGCGCGTAGCACGTGTTGATGAAGTCCGAGATCGCCGCGGTGCCGAGCAGGAACGAGGGCTCCTCTTCGTGGCCCTGCCCCAGCAGCGACTCGAAACGCAGCATGACGTGGCTCTACGCAACCGGCATGCCCTGCGGGCTCAGCGGGATTGACGTGCGGGCGCAGCGCGATCGACGTGCGGGCTCAGCGGGGACTGGAGCGGATAGGACAAGCAAACGCGTTCCGCAAAGTCAAGATTCTCGGAGCCGTTCCTGACTCGTGCAGTCCGACGGTACGAGCTCATTGACAGAACGGGCCTTATGCGATCAGGCAGGTCTTCCACGCCTGAAACGCCTGGGATTACCGCGACGTAGCACCAAGCGGAAGGCATCCTACCGTATAGCTGTACCCTACTGGCCATCTTCGTCGAGGGGCGGCTCGTCCGGCGGCGGGTCGCGGGCCCGCCCCGCAATCCCTCCGTCAACGCTCCGTCACGGGACGCTCGCCGGATCGGCCGGGTCGCTGCCCGCGTCCCGCTCGTCCCCGTCGCGGAAGCCGTCGCCGTCGCGATCGATGCCGATCCGCTCCCCCGATCCGGGCGGCACGCACGTATACGTCAGCTCGCCGCGGTGCCCCCGGGGGAGCTGACGGAGCTCGGTGTCCCACCGCCGCGGCTCGCGCGCGCGGTCGGGCTCGAACCGGCCATTCCCGGTGTACAGAAAGCCCAGCTCCTCGCCGTGGGACCAGCCCTTCACCACGAGATCGCAGTCGCCGGCGTTGGCGCGCGCGATGAGCAGCGCGATGCGTGGACTGGCCACCGCCGCGTTCGATGACGTGAGCGTGATCTGCTGGCCGACGATCGGCTTCAGGTTCGATTCCAGCGCGAGCATGTACGCTGCCACCTGGTGCTTCAGGAGGTCCCCCTCGGGGCCGATGGGGAAGCCGCCGGGGTTCTCCGGGATCTGGACGAAATCGGAAAACGAGTTGAACCGGAAGAGCGTATCGACCCCGCCGTCGTGGAGGAAACCGAAGCCGCGGACCTGGTCGCCCATGGGGTCGTTGGAGCCGCCGAACGGGAACACGAACGACTCCGCCATGCCGAACATCCCGATCTTCTGGTACTGATTGCGCAGGTGCGGGACCTTGAAGACCTGGGACTCGTTGGCGTTGGCCGAGCCGCCGTCGCTGCCGAAGAAGCCAGGCGCGAAGTCGTCCGGGTTGGCGCCGGGGTCGACGTCGTGGCACCCGATGCACGATTCGCCGAGGATGCTCGAGACGGGCCCCCCGAAGAAGTCGCGCCCCGCGCGCTGATCGGGCGTGAGCGAGTCGTCGAGCGCCCGGATGGGGTTGGGCGGATAGGTGACCTGGAGGATGAAGTCCGTGAAGGCCTCCATGTCCTCCTCCGAGATCGGCTCGTCGCGCCCCAGAAGATCGACGAATGACGCCCGGAACTTCTGGAACGCCGCCCGCTCGTCGAACACCCCGCTGTCCGGCTGGGAGGTGGGGGCGTCATGGCCGCCGGTCCGGTCGCCGCGCCAGTGCATCGGCCCGTGGTTGGCCATGCCGCGCAGGCTCTGCGTCGTCATCGGCCCCTTCATCGGATGGAGGGTCGGGTCCTGGCCGAAGAGATCGGTGCAGAACGGCCCCGGGTTCACCAGCGCGGTGCCGTCCGGGTTCCCGAGATCCCACGCGAGGCTGTCGAAGTCGCCGAAGATATGGCAGCTCGCGCAGGACGAGTCGCCGTGGCTCGAGCTCAGCGACGCGTCGTAGAGGAAGCGGCGCCCCCGGACGACGCTCGGGGGCTCGGGGTTGTGCATCGGCACGTGCGCGACCTCGCGGCGGGTCCGCGTGTTGATGACGGAGATCGCGTTGTCGAAGCGCGTGAGCACGTAGAGCCGCTGCCTGTCCTCGTCGAGCACGAGGCCGGTCGGGCCGCCCCCGGGGACGTGGATCTGGCTCGACCGGCTCGGCACGAACGTGCCCTTCTCGAGCTGCCTGGTGTCGAAGACGCCGATCTTGTCCGAGCCGAGCGCCGCGACATACAGGGTCGCGCCGTCGCGCGTCACGGCCATCCCCGTCGGCTGCGCGAGGCTCTTCGCGTTCTCGCCGTTCGAGACCGGCGCGCAGCAGGCGTCGTAGTCGATGTGCTTGTTGAGGTGCCTCGGGACGACGCCGCCCGGGCCGAGGACGGTGATCCGGCTCTCGTGCAGGTGGCCCCGCACGCTGTGGCCGGCGAAGAGGCCCGGCCCCTCGAAGCGCTCCTCGTTGCGGGCGTCGGTGTTGGACACATACACCTTCCCGCTCACCGGGTTCACGACCATGTTGAACAGGATGGTCCCCACGCCCGTGAAGAAGCCGCCTGGCCCGTCCACCTGGCGCGGCGGATTGGCGAGCGCGTCGATCACGAAGACGTCCTTGTCGGGCAGCGTGAAGCGCACCGCGCCGTCCCAGTCACGACCGAGCTCGTCGACCCAGTGGGCCCCGTCGAACTTGAGGATGAGCCCGACCTCGGGCTGGGGAATGCCCTCGAAATTGGTGTTGGGCCAGGGCAATCCGCCCTCCGCCTCGCCGCCGTTCGGCACGAGGCTCTCGTCGATGCTGGTCGTGCGGTTCCCCGAGTGGAAGGCGGCGGCATAGACGCGGCTGCCGTCCGGCGTCACCGCGAGCGCGCGCGGCGTATCGCTGAACAGCGTCACGATGGAGAGCGGCGTGCCGCCGAGCGACGTCCCGAGGTGGTCGGCGTCGAACACCCAGACGTCCGCCCGCCCGACGCCGGGCGTCGTGAGCTGCGGATCGAAGGGGATGTTCTGGCCGCGGTGGGCCGTGGTGATGAAGGCGCGCGAGCGCCCCCGCCCGGCGAACACGATGTCGCGCGGCTCGTCGCCCACGAGCAGCGTGCGAACGACGCGCGCCTTTTCCTCGTCTCGAACGTCGACGACGCTCACGCTGTCGGACAGGTGGTTCACCACCCAGACTTCGTCGTCACCGCGGGCGGCCACGGCGACCGGCTCGAGGCCCACGGGCACAGACGCCTTGAGCCGCAGACGATCCGCCTGGACGCGGAAGATCTCCAGCCGGTTGTCGGGCGTGTTCACCGCGAAGAGCAGCTTGCCGTCCCTCGACAGGGCCATCGGGCGGACCTGGCCCGATTCGAAGGTCGTGAACGGCGTGGCGGCCGCCGCGGGGAGAGCGGCAGCGAGAAGAGCGGCTGTAGCACCGGTGCATACAGCCAGGATGCGGCGCAGGCAGCATGCGGGCAGCATTTTTTGAACGTACGTGAAGTGCTGTTTTCCACAACGAAAAAACGCGCGTTCACGTGGCGCCGTTCACGGGGGGCCGCTGTCGAGGTGCCGGCCGACGAATTCTTCAATGGCTTCCAGCCGGAAGTCCCTGGCGAGCTTGCGCAGGTGCCTGGTGAACGGCGCGTTCGCAGGGCTCGCCTGATCGAGCCTGTCGGCGTATTTCTGGATCTGGTTGACGAGCCCTCTGCGCGCGAGATCGCGCAAGGCCTTGAGATCCTCGACGGGGGGCAGGGGGACATCCGCGGGGGCGACCGCAGGGGTCACCCCCGGGTCGGGCCTGGGCTCCGCCTCCTCGCGCGCGCCGCCCTGCCGCTCGTGGATCCACGCCAGCGAGAGGTATCGCTGAACCTTCTCGAGGAGCTCATCCATCTGCAGCGGCTTGGCGATGAAGTCGTTGGCGCCTGCTTCCAGGCTCTTGTCCTGGTCGGTGATGAAGGCGCTGGCGGACGACGCGATCAGGATCGAATCCGCGCGCTCTGGCATCTTCCGGACGCGGCGCATCATCTCCCAGCCGTCGAGCACGGGCATCGAGATGTCGGTGATGATCAGGTCGAACGCCTCGCTCGCGATCCTGTCGAGGCCCTCCTGGCCGTCGCTCGCCTCCGTCACCGCGAACCCGAGGGGCTCCAGCATGTTGACGATCACGGCGCCGTTGTCCCGCTTGTCGTCCACCACGAGGAGCTTCCGCCGCGCGCCCTCGTAGCCGACGATCCGACCCTGCTCCGTGAGCCTCGCCTTGTCGATCCAGTTCGGCGCCTCGGCGAGCGTCAGGTCCATCCAGAAGACGCTGTCCTTGTCGAGCTCGCTCCTGACCTGGATGGAGCTGCCCATCAGCGCGACGATCCGCTGGCTGATGGCCAGCCCGAGCCCGGTGCCCTCGCCGTGACGCTTCTTGTCGCCGACCTGCTTGAAGGGCAAGAAGATCTGGTCGAGGTGCTCGGCGCTGATCCCGCTGCCCGTATCCTCGATCTCGAAGCGAATCGTGCGCTTGCCGGTCCGCGATTCGCGGCCCGCGCCGTCGTCCGGGAGGCCCTCGCGCGCGCCGTCCTGCACCTCCGCGACCGTGAAGGTGACGCGGCCCCGCTCGGTGAACTTGATGGCGTTGCCGAGCAGGTTGAGCAGGATCTGGCGCATGCGCCGCTGGTCGGCGCGCACGCCCGCGGGCAGCGCGGGGCCGGGCCTGTAGACGAACTCGATCCCCTTCTGCTCCGCGCGGATCCGGCAGATCTCGACCGTCGCGCGCAGGAATGACGGGAAGTCGAAATCGTTGGGGTGGAGATCCATCGTCCGCGACTCGATCCTCGCCAGGTCGAGGACGTCGTTGATGAGGGTCATCAGGTGGGCGCCGGACTCGGAGATGACGTCGACGCCGCGCTGGTCCTGCTCACCCAGGCGCGTGGAGCGCCTCAGGATCTGGGCGTACCCGAGGATGCCGTTCAGCGGTGTCCGCAGCTCGTGGCTCATGTTGGCGAGGAAGTCGCTCTTCGCACGGTTGGCCGCGTCCGCGGCGACCTTGGCCTCCTTGAGCTCGGCGGTGCGCTGCTCGACGCGCTGCTCGAGCTCCTCGTTCGTCTTCTCCAGGGCGGCGAACGACGCGCGGAGCTGCTGCGCCATGGCGTTGAGCGCGTCGCCGATGTGCACGAACTCCCGGGTGCCCGACGCCTCGAAGCGTTGATCGAGGTCGCCGCCCCGGATGCGCTCCGCCGCCGTGACCAGCTTCCGCACGGAGGGCAAGGTCACGCGGCGGATAGGACAAGCAAACGCGTTCCGCAAAGTCAAGATTCTCGGAGCCGTTCCTGACTCGTGCAGTCCGACGGTACGAGCTCATTGACAGAACGGGCCTTATGCGATCAGGCAGGTCTTCCACGCCTGAAACGCCTGGGATTACCGCGACGTAGCACCAAGCGGAAGGCATCCTACCGTATAGCTGTACCCTACTGAGCTCGTCCAAACGGCCGCCGTCGCGGTTCGCGGCGCGTCGTGATGGCCGGCGCACGCACCTCAGGGCAGACTTCCCCCCGGCCACGTCGTCGAGCAGCGTCCCTCTCTGTCAGTTTCGTCACGCGGGGTCCGCCGGGTACCGCGCGCGGCACTCCAGCGGCTCGGCGAACAGACCGAGGTGGCTCAAGATCTTCCTCGCCGTCGCCTTATCCGTGATCGCGGCCATGAGTCGCATCCGTCCGCTGCATCGCGGGCACGCGAGAACATCTACGGCGTAAGTCCGCCGCAAAAGCTTCGCCCATTCGACGCGAGGCGACGTCGCCAGAAGGAGCCCATCCAGCAGCCGATCAAGGTGCCGGACCGAGATTCCCTCCGACACGAATCCAACATCAGCCCACGGCAGCACAGCGCCCAGCGCAGTCGACACCCGCTCGCGCTCGACCTCGCCATGCACCATCGTCAGCAGCGCCCCAACCGCCACGTCCCGAGTGGGTAGCTCCATCTGGTGAGAGGCCGTGCCGCGCCCAGGCGATCGCCGTCGGGCTCCCAGTACTTCTTCACGAACGCCGCGGCGGCCACGCCTCGCGCACGGCGATATCGTACGGAATGTTCAGCGGGTTGTCGGTCCGCCCCGTCTCGGCGGCGACCTAGACCCAGCGCTCGAAGTCCTTCCCCTGCTTTGCCATGATGACTGCTTGACCCCTCCTCCTGCGTCCCGTGCCCCTCGGGGCACGGCGCGAAGCGTCGAGGATGAGCTCGTTCGTGGAGACGTCCAGCACGGAACAGCGTCTGGACGCGGGTGGGGGGACCCGGGAGGCGAGGCCGAGGGGTGGGATGTCCAGATGGGCCGGGGGATGTCCAGATGGGCCGGGGGGATGTCCAGATGAGCGGCCGGCATGTCCAGATGGGCGAGGGGGCTGTCCAGATGAGCCGGAGGGATGTCCAGATGGACTTCGAGTAGGGAAGGGGTAGGAGCGCCGACGAGCAACCGGTCGAGAGCTCGCTCAGCCCCGCTCTACCAGAAACAGAATCTCCTTCGCCTTCGGATCGTCCGCCGCGAGCTCCTGCTCCCACATCCCCAGCGCCACAGGCCTCGCCCAGACGAGGCTGAGCCCCGCCTGGCCGCACATCGCCGCGACGTCCTCGCGCGTGTAGCGCCGGTCGCGGACGATGTACTCGCCCGGAGGCCGACCGTCGCCTTCGAACTGCTCCTTGCGGTAGACGATGCCCGCCTCTTCGTCGAGGTGGAACAGCTCTGGTTTGAAGATGTTGCCGGTCTGCTGCATGACCCGGCTCGGCGGCAGCTCCTGGAGCAGGCGCGGGTTGTCCTCCACGGCGCGCCGCCCCGGCCCTGCTCCTCACCGCCTTGCCTCGCCGCCCGCCCCCGGGCAGGCTTCGTCCATGGGCCAGCCCGCCGAGCAGCAGCGGCGCGCCACGTACGCCGACCTCGAGGCCGTCCCGCCGAACAAGGTGGCGGAGATCATCGGGGGCACCCTGCACGTGGTCCCCCGGCCGGCGCCGCGGCACGCGAATGCTGCGGGTGCTCTGCAAGGAGAGCTCTTCGGCCCCTTCCACCGCGGGCGCGGCGGTCCGGGCGGGGGGTGGATCCTTCCGGAGCCCGAGCTCCATTTCCCCGACCCGCACGCGCCGGGCGAGATCGACGCGCTCGTGCCCGACCTCGCCGGCTGGCGCCGCGAACGCATGCCCGAACTGCCCGACACGGCGTACTTCGCGCTCGCCCCGGACTGGATCTGCGAGGTGCTGAGCCCGTCGACGGAGGACGTCGACCGCGACGAGAAGATGCCAATCAGTCTCCCGATCTCCCGGCTGACCGCCGGGCACAGGTGAGCTTCATCGCGTGGACCCGCACAGGGGTCCGGGCGAGCGCTCGAGCGCCGGGTGGCCGTCACGGGCGGGGCGCTCGCGACGCGAGCAGGCGCCGCGCCTCCTCGGGAGTCAGCGGTCCGAAGATCACCTTGCTCCCCTCCCGTCGGATCGGCTTCTCCGTCGATGCGAGCCCTATCCGCGCGTCAAGCTCGCGCTTCTGCTCCGGAGGGAGGCGCGATGCACGGCTATCGTGCCGGTCCCCGCCGCGCCCGCTCTCCCGAGCATCAACACGCCCCTCGGGCGACGGCGCGCCGCGCGCGGCCTTGGTGCTCCCCCGGCGCTGTCGACGCGCGGCCAGGTCTTCACGGCCTGGCGAACCGCAGCGCGCGGAGCTTTCTGCAGGACGCCCCGCACGGCGGGCGAGGAGTCGGGCCGCGTCGCGAGGAGGCGGGCGCGCGTCGCTGCGTCGCCCGCCTTCACCTTCGCAGGCGCGGATCTCCCCCGAGCGGCCGGGGGGGGCGGCGAGGGCACACGGGGCGCGCTCCGCGTCGGGGATGCCGCCGGGCGTGGCGCGGCTGCCTTGCGGGGGGCAAAGACTCCCTCGCCGGCGATGAACTGCCGATATGCCGTGTCGTCCGTGTGATGACCAGTGAACGTGTTTTTTTTTTTTTTTTTGACATGCTCTCACGCGCACTTCGGCGTGCCGGATGCCGCGTTAATCCATGGAGCTCCAGAATCAACAGATAGAAGAGGCAGTGACGGCGGCGGGCGCCGAGGGCATGGTCATCACGTGAAGCGCGCCCCCTTGACCTGGCGTGCGCCGCCGCGTAACCATCGCCTTCGATGGCTCCCGAGTGGAGCGTGGGTTCTCTAGGAGGAGATGGTCATGCAGATGTATTACTTGATCCCGCTCGTGTTGATGGCGGCCGCTTTCGCGTACTCGATGCACGTCCGCAAGAAGGCCATGGCCGAGGCCGCCAGCATGACCCCGGAGCAGAACGAGCAAAGATTCAGCGACCTCTACGCCCCGTATTACGAGCTCCAGCCCGGCGAGCGCATCATTGGCAACTGGAGCGGAGTCGAGTACCAGGTGCCCGCCGGCACGGCCCGCCGCATCGCCGGCGGAGCCCTCAACGCCGCATCTGCCGCCATGATCGGCGTCTCCAGCTACGTTCCCAACGTCCACGTCGGCCTCACCAGCAGCGGCCGCGTCCTCGTCTCTCGCGAGTACAGCGACTTCGGCAAACGCGGCAACTACAAGCACCACGCCGCCCTCGATCAGGGCACCCGCGCCTTCAACCAAGACGCGACGTATCCCGGCCAAGACATCGGCTCCCGCCCCGGCAACCCCTTCAACCCTCTCGTGGGCCTCGAGTTCATCCAGCTCCGTTCGCCGAGCGGCGACACATACGAAGCGTGGCTGTCCCCGCAGGGCACCCGCCCCGGCCAGCACGGATTCAGCTCGATTTTGCAGTCGCTCGGTTGAGCGCAGCGAGCGGGGCGACGCTGACCAAACCACTCCTCCCTGCCAGCTTGCAGCCTCATGGGGCCACCTGACGGCGTTTTTTGCACGGCCATGGGGCCACCCCAAACGCAGGAGGATGGGGCCACCCGCGCGGGGGCGTGACCCAGTTTTTTGCAAGGTCATGGGCCAGCTTCCGAGGTTTTTTGCAGCCTCACGGGGCCAGCTCCTCGCGGCGCTGGGATTGCTGCTCGGTCGCCCGAAGCGCCGCCCGCGCTGAGCGCATGCGTCGCAGACGGGGAGCCGCAAAAATTTCGCCGGCCGCAGCCAGCAGTGAACGCGCCGTCACGACGTGACGCGCCGCCGGCACACCACTCGTCCACGCCACGCTGACGCTCGCGCGGAGGATCTCGAACACGAGCCATTGTGGCGTGGCGCGCTCGAGCGCTATCGTTGCTTTGTGTCAGCGACCGGTTGGCGAGAGTTCAAGGCCGAGGGGAAGAAGACGATGAACCTCCGGGCTCACGCGACCGTCGTCGCGATGGCATGGCTGGCCGCGTGCAGCAGCGGCTCGAGCGAGCCGCCTCTGCCAGCGCCGTCGGGCGGGGCAAGCGGTATGTCGGCGGCCGACGCCTCATCCGTGGCAGGAGGGTCGAGCGGGAGCGCAGCACAAGCAGGTGCTGCGGGAGGGAGCGGCGGCGCTGCGGCTGTCGCGGGCTCGGCCGGCGCGGCCGGCACCTCGAACGCTGGGGGCGCCGCCGGAGCCGGTGGTGCGAGCGCGGGGGCGGGCGGTGCCGGCGCGTGCCCGGCGGGCTCGACGCAGCTGTCGCCGTGGCCCGGCAAGGCCGAGGTCCGCACGCTCGACAGGGAGGACGCGTTCGAGCGCGATCTGAGCGGGCTGACCTACGAGGCGCCCGGAGTGCTGTGGGCGACCGACAACCTCTCCGCCAAGCTGTTTCGGTTGCTGAAGAGCGGAGGGAGCTACGCGCCGGACACGTCCAAGGACTGGGCCTCCGGCAAACGGCTGCACTACCCGAACGGCAAGGGCACGCCCGACGCGGAGGGCGTGACGTTCGCCGCCACGAGCGCCGCGGGCGTCTACGTGTGCGCCGAGCGCGACGCGGACGATTCTTCCGTGAGCCGGCTGTCCGTGTTGCGCTACGACGTGACGGCCGCCGGAGCGACGCTGACCGCGACTCACGAATGGAACCTCACCGCGCTCTTGCCCGAGGTCGGCGCGAACGCGGGTCTGGAAGCGATCACTTGGGCGGCTGACAGCTTGCTCACGGCGCACCGCTTCTTCGACGAGAGCAAGGCCCGAGCTTACGTCCCGAGCGACTACGGCGAGCACGGCGCCGGCCTGTTTCTGGTGGGCGTGGAACAGACCGGCAAGGTGTACGCTTTCGCGCTGAACCACGAGAGCGGCGCGGCCACCCTGGTGGCCAGCATCTCGACGCCGCTCGGGGGCGTGATGGGGCTCGAGCTCGACCGTGACACCGGGAGGTTGTGGGCTTACTGCGACGACACGTGCGACAACCAATCCGCCGTGCTCGGTATCGACGACGCGCTCGGGCGCTTCGTGCTGGAGCGGCGTTTCACGCACCCCGGCGGGCTGCCGGACTCCAACAACGAAGGCATCGCGCTCGCGCCGGACGCGGAGTGCAGCGGCGGCGTCAAGCCGTTCTTCTGGACCGACGACGCCGACGCCGACGGCTTTTCGGTGCGCGAAGGCTCGCTCGCTTGCGGTTGCCTCTAGAGTTGCCGGTTGTCGGGGCGCCTCGGATCGGTGACTATGCGCGCGCGAGTGGCCAGCGCGGTGGCAGCGGCGTGCGAAACGAGCGGGTTCTTGCAGGTCGTCGGACACGGGATCCCCGAGTCGATGATCGCCGCGATGCGCGCCGCGAGCGACGAGTTCGTCGCGCTACCGCTCGATCGCAAGCTCTTGGTGCGGCCGGCGCATCCCGGGATCAACCGCGGGTATGCGGCGCGGGGGACCGAAGCGTTGAGCTACAGCCTCGGAATCGAGGCGCCTTCGCCCGATCTCTTCGAGGCCTTGGTCCTCCCGCAGGGCCGCTCGGCTATCTCCAGCTCGAATCGTGGTCAGCTTTCCGGATTCGTCACGCGGTGTGACCTCCGTGTGCCCCGACGCCAGGGCACGGGGCTCCCTCTGCGAGGCCCGCGTGGGCGAGGAGCTCCCGGGCGTCGATGACGACGGCGGCCTAGCGGATCCAGCGGTCCAGCTCGGCGAGGTCGGTGCTCGCGAGGACGCGCTCCCGCGCTGCCGCGGGCTGCGGATGCCGCCCATGGTCGCCGCGCTGCATCGTGTAGTCGAAGGCCTATGTTTCCGGAGGAAGAATGGAACGTGCCCACGGCCACGCTCTACGGCCGCGTCGTCGAGCACATCGATCTCTCGGTCCCCGAGTTCCAGCGCCTGATGCAGCGCCTCGTCGGCGTGCGCTGAGCCGCTGTGTGGCCCGTCCTCCGCCGGGTCGCCGCCGCCCGTCAGGCGGCTGCCTGCTCGATGGCGGCCCGCAGCGCGGACACGGAAGCGCTGCGCAGGTACACGACCTGAGCGCCGTCCGCCGCGAGGCTCTGCATCTGATCGCGCAGCGCGTGCGAGACCATCGTCACCATGATCACGATGAGCGCGATCCTGCCCACGCCGCGGCGCGCCCCCGGCGGCACGCGGTTCTCGTAATGGCGCAGCGACCAGCCGTGCTTCTCGACCACATCGCGGTAGCGGCTGGACATGCCGCCGCTGCCCCCGATGACCAGCACCGTCTGCTCCTCGCGCTTCCTGTCGACCGCCTGGGAACGCCGCTCCGCCTTCATGCCGAGTCTCAGAGCAAGGCGTAAGCCACGCTTCTCGAGCGGTCATCTCCGCGCAAATCTCGTCGTTCTGATCTATTCCCGGGGATTTTCCGGCAAAATGTCGGTGCGGCGCGGGGACCTTTGTCATCGTGACAGGGCGACCGCGCTGGCTCGGCGGCGCTGCCGATAGGACAAGCGCGGGAGCACCGGCGCTGTGGTAGGGAGAGCAGCCCGCCCTTGTCCTGCCGCGCCATGCCGTCTCCCACAGCACCGCCCAGCGACGCGCCCCCGCCCGGCACCATCGAGCGCTGGGCCTGGGATTACGTCCTCTCGACCGATCTCGAGCACAAGCTCTCTCCGCCGCCCGTGCCCTCCCCTCACGTCGCGCCGGTCGGCGCCGGAGCCTTCTTGTCGTCGGCGCCCCCTCGATTGATCGCGCTGATCTTACCCGCCAGCTCGAGCGCGACCGGCAGCCATTTCTGGTAAGGGACCTCCCGCGCGAGCGATCGAAGCTCGTAGACGTGGCCGACGCTCCGGTGCCCGCGCGGGCCGACCTCCTGCGGCTCCCAGCGCTTCCAGTCCGCCTGCTGCTCGAAGACATACCGGTACTTCTGGGCGACGAGGAGGACCTCCTCGACGAGCGCCGACGCCTTGTACTCCTTCCCTATCCGTTTGTGGAGCGGCAGGCTCGCGTTGGGTTGGACGCCGGCTGCCTCGCACACTCCATGAGCGATCGCCGCCGGTGGAACGATGTCCAGGATGGGAAAGGCTGCCGGCGCCGTGCGGCTCAGGATCGGCACGAAGTCCTTCGGGTGCTCCTTGTAACGGACGTTCCGGAACGTCTCCGCGACGTAGATCGCGAGCAGCGCGATCAGCGATTCGCACGCCGCCTCGACCTCGTCGAGGCTCGGCATGGCCTGGCCGTGGTGCACGTGCACGGCGTCCAGGTACGCGCTCCTGTACGCCGCGCGATACCCCTTCGCGACGGTCTTCGCCCGGTCGAGGATGCCTTCGATCCGGTAGCTCGCCTCGGTCATATGGCCGAGCAGCGGCGAGTTCTTCTCGGTCATCTCCCGCAGCGCGGCGAGCGTGCGGCCGCGCTGGATTCCGGCCGTGAGCTGCGGGTTCCCCTGGAGGGGGAGCTTGCGCGAGTCGAACGTGTAGCCGGCGAGCGCCTTCTCGTCGACGTCCCCCCGCGTGAAGCCCGAGATCCGGCTCGCGGGCGTCTTCCGGTCCTTCGACCGCTCTTTGATCAGGGCCTTGATGAACAGGTCGAGGTCCTCGAACACCGCACGGAGGCCCTCCTGATCGTCCTCTTCGAGCGGCAGGATGTTGAACTCGAGGGCCATGAACTTGCCGTACTTCCGCTTGGTCTGCATGAACGAGACCTTCAGCTCCTCGTGCACCCTCGCGGCGCGCGGGTTGTTGTAGTCGTGATGCTCGTCGCCGGTGGCCTCCCATCCCTTCCCGCGAAAGAACACCATGCCCTTCTTCATGGTGATGGGCCCCTTGACGACCCAGTTGGTCTCGAACTCGAAGCCGATCTTCCGCTGCACGGCGCGCGCCCCCGCCGCCGGTCCGGTCGTCGCCGCGTACCGCGTCGACCGCTGCGCCACCGTCGCCGGGTGCGGCGCTTCCTTCCGCTGTGCCACCGTCGCCGGGTGCGGCGCTTCCTTCCGCTGCGCCACCGTCGCCGGGTGCGGCGGCGCCGATCGCGTCGACAGCGCGGGATGCGGCGGGCGCGCCGCGCGGGGGGGAGATCGATCGGTCATGGCGTCACGCTCGCGGAGCCGTCATGGAAGCGCACGCTTCACCTGCACGCCACCGGCAGGCCGGAACCCAGGCCACTCCCCCGCCGCCCGGAAGCACCCGAGGGCCTCCTCGATCTGCCCTGTCGCGAAATGGCAGAGCCCGATGTTCCAGCGCGCCCGCGGATCGCCGCCCCAGAGCCGCTCCGACGCCTCGAACATCCGGATCGCCGCCCCGTGCTCCTCGAGCGCGTGGAGCAGGAGGCCGAGCTCGAACGCCAGATCCTGCTCCTCCCCGATGAAATAGTAATTGTCCCACACCGCGTGGATCGCCCGCGTCACCTCGCGCCGCGCCCCCTCCGAGGCCCCCTCGATCCGGCCCCACAGCGCGGCGAGGCAGTCGCGCAGGATCCGCGGGTCCCACCGGCTGAGCCGCAGGAGCGACGTCAGCTGATCGAGATCGAGCTCGCCGTAATGGTCCTGGATGCCCCGGCGCAACGCGAAGAAATCGCTCGCCCCGCCCTGCTCGAACGCCCGCGCATACGCGAGCGCCGTCTCGGCGTACGCCGTCGGGTGCTCGCCCAGCAGGAACACGGCCACCGCGAGGTGCGGCTGCGCGTGGGACGCCGCGAGCACGCGCCCGCCCGCGCGCCGCGTGTACGCGCCGACGGCGTGGTAGTTGACGGGGAACGAGAAGCTCCCGTGCGTCGCCATCCCGAGCGCGTCGAGCTGCGCCGAGGGCGTGAGGCCCACGCCGCCTCGATCCCCCGAGAGCAGCAGCACCCGCCCGCGCGACAGCTCGGCGAGGCGGCGGAGACACCCGATCGCGGCCGAGGGGAAGAGCACCGCCCCCTCCACGCTGCCCGCGTAGTCGGCCAGGATCGCGTCGAGATCCGGATCTCCGTAGTACGCGAGCGGCGCCGGCCGGAGCTCGTAGCCGACGGTGAGGCGCTCGATCAGCGCCGGATCGGCCGGATCCGGCGCGCGCTCGGGCAACGACAGCGCGACGCACACCTCCTCCAGCCGACCGCCCTTGAACGAGAACCCGTCCTGCGGGATCCCGTCGAACACGTAGTTCGCCACCACCGCGAGGGGATCCGCGAGCCCGCCCGGCCCGAGCGTCTCGCCCGCCTCGAGCAGCCGGATCTCCCGGTCGCGCTCCGCGTCGAAGATCGCGAAATCGACGAGCCCTTGCGCCACGAGGGGGCGGAGCGCCTCGTGCGCCCGGTAGAAGGCGACGTTGGTCTCGGTGAAATCGGTGAGCACGTACCGGAACCGCAGCCCGCGGAGCGGCGACTGCTCCACGATCTCGCGGAGCGCGCGCACGAGCAGGTACGCGAAGCGCCCGCTCCCGGCGCCCAGCTCGACGAGGGTCAACGGCTCGCCCGGCGCCGGTCGCGAGGCCACGCAATCGCGCAGGAAGCCGAAGAGCACCTCGGCGTAGGCGTGCGCGAGCGCCGGGTTCGTGGTGACGTAGCAGGGGACGCTCGACGAGCTCCACGCCTCGACGCCCCGGTCGTGGAAATAGCGCCGCTGCAAGCCCCACAGCGCCGACTGCGAAAGCGGCCGCGCCCGCTCGAGGACGAACGCCTTGCCGCTCTCCGGCGCCTCGTCCTCCTGCGACGCCGCCGCCGTGCGCTCCGACGCCATCATGGATCGCCTTTTCGCTCGCGCGCGCCCCGCGCGACATGCGCGAGCCCGCGGCCGCATCGTCCTACCAGGGCGCCGGATCGAGCGCCAAGATCTCGGCGTGGATCACACGCGCGCACGTCGACGCATCAAGCCGCTTCTCACGACAGAACCGGTCTGCTCCCCTGCGCTTGAATGCTCCGGCGGCGTCTGGGCTGAGATCAACGACGAACAGCGCGCGCCCTCGCTCGACTACGGAAGCGCAGATCCGACAGAGGCTCATCAGGCCGCCTGGTGTCGGTGGAAGCGCCACGCAGACCGGCGGCCCATCAGAACGCGCAAGCTCTTCATTGAGATCGGTGGACGGTTCTCCACCCCAGTATCCAACGCGCGCAGCACGATGACGTTTCGGATCGATTCTTGATGGCCCCAGGAGGAGATCGTCATCGTCGACCACGACGGGGGATGCAACCTTGGCTAGCACTACTGCGGGAGGTTCGTCGCGGAAAGAGAGGAACCGCCAAGAACGCCAAGAACGCCAAGAACGCCAAGAACGCCAAATTTACGGGGAATGAACCACGCGCCTGACACCGGTACGGAGGAAGGCCATTTTGAAGGTGATCAAGAGGCCAAGCCGTAGTCTTGCCGCCTTGAGATACGACAGGAGCTGCGCAACGTGGATCGGGGCAATGCCCTCGGTGGCCTTGAGCTCGACGACGAGCTGACCATCCACCACGAGATCCAAACGAGCCTGGCCCACCAGATTCCCCTTGTAGTCCACGCCGATGGGCACTTGCCGGGCGAACGGAATGCGGCGCAAGGAAAGCTCGACGCAGAGCGCTTCCTCGTAGATCGCTTCGAGGAAGCCAGGGCCGAGAGTTCGGCGCACTTCGAGCGCGGCGCCGATCACGCAGTGGGCGAGGCGATCCAACTCCGCGTCGGGCTCGCTCCTCACTTCTTCCTTGGCGTCCTTGGTGTCTTGGCGGTTCATCTCGTGTCTATCGACACAACCCCACCTTCAGTTGTGCACTCCGCCGCAAAAGAATGCAGTCGACCCTTTGGAGAGTGTGGGATCCCTCGACGGTGACACAGAGGGCATCGAGGGAGTGGTCCTCCCCCGCTTCCGCGGACGCCCTGGTGACGCCGTGGCGGAACTGCGGACGCCACAGGGAGCGGCGAGAAAGGGAGCGGCGAAGGGGCTCCTGCATGTTGGCACGGAGCCCGCCGGGTTGCGCGGCCATGATCTCGGACCGTAGAGCAGGCGTCTCGCCTGGATGCCCGGCGGCAGCGCGGGTCACCTCGGCAGCTGCATCTTGATCACCATCCACCAGACCTGGCCTTCCTCGATCCAGCCGTTGAAGGTCTTCACGTCGATGCCGCCCGCGCCGGTCGCACCCAGCCCGATCGACATGTTGGAGAGGGATTTGGGGTAGAGTGCCTTCTCCCACTTCTCGAGCCCCTTTTTCTCTCCGTGGTAGCCCTCGGGCTTCCCCTTGCTCAGCTCGTCCCGTATCTCTTTCACGACGGCGTCGTCCTCGATGTAGAACTCCACCAGATACCTGTACAATTCATTCTGGTCCTTCACCTTGTTGCCGATGAGACCGGACGAATAGCGAGGATTCCCGGTGAGTCCTCCGAAGGATCTGGTCTCGGGGAATTTGCCCCCGTTCTCCAGGAATGCAGCGAACTGCGTCTCCGAGAAGGCACGATAAAGGTATGTCCCGTAGTCACTCTTCTTCGTGAATTCGCTGTTTCGCCCATAGACGGTCTCCGTCTTCGTGTCTCTGCTATGGGTGAACAGCTTCTTCAAGAACTGGTGGCCGCTGGACTTGCCATCGGATTTGATGGCGCCGGGGTCCGGCTTCCTGTCTTGCTTGACATCCTTCGTGTCGCTGGACGGGGCAGTTTCGGCCCTCTGCACGGCGAGGGGCCGCTGCGCCACGCCGAGGAGCGTGGCTGGGTGCGGCGGCCGGGTCCCCGGAATTCCAAACGGCAAAGGCCGCGGCTGCATCGTCGCCGGATGGCGCGGTCTCCCAGGCGCCGTCTTCGACTGCGGGGGATCGTTCCCCGGCAACGTGGCGGAATGCGGCGGAGTCTTCGACGGCCCGAGCGGCACCTCGCGTCTCTGCAGCGCCGCCGGGTGCGGGGCGCGCGGCGCCGCGGTCGTCGCCGGATGCGGCGGCAGCGCCCCTGTTTGCTCGCGCGGCTGCAGGGTCGCCGGGTGCGGCGGCAACCGCGGATCCCTCCGGTTTCCAGCGCCCATCCGTGCCTCCGCCTCCCGCTCCCTCACGACGCCGCGCGCGCTGCCCCGCGCGGCCGTTCCTCGTCCCGCGCCACCGCGCGGATCTGTACGCGCAGCGCCCGTCCTCCGGGCAGATCCGGCGCTTCGGCCAGCGCCGCGTCGATCCACCGGAGCGCCTCCTCGCAACGCTGCTGCCCGAAGGGGCAGTACGCCAGGTTGTAGGCGGTCTCGGGCGATGGCCCGTAGAGCGCCTTCGACTGCTCGAAATAGCGGATCGCCTCTCCGAGGTATCCGAGCTCGCGCATCCACACTCCGAGGTGGAACGCGAGATCCCGCCCTTCGCCGAGCTCGTAGTGGAGCTCCGATATCCGCCGCGCCAGGCGGAAGCACACCCGCCGCTCTTCGCCAGAGATGCCGGACGTCGAGGACGAGAGCTCGATCAGCCGGTCGAAGACATCCAAGAACAGCTTCCCGTCCGCCTCGCCGAGCGCCAGCGCGGCCAGGAGGTGCCGGAGGTTCATCGCCTCGCGCGCCGCCTCGACGCTCTTCTTCATCGAGAACCAGCCGTCGGGCCCGAAGCCGGAGACCGCGTCGGAGAACGCCGCGATCGTCTCCGCGCCGCCCGCGGGCGCGCCGATCAGGAAGGCGCCGACGCACAGGCTCTGCGACGGCTGGGGCGGGAAGAGCGCGCGCCCGCCGGCGCGTTCGATGTACCGGCGGATGGCGTGGTAATCGACCAACAGCGAGACGCTGCCGTGGCGCGCGATCTCGGGCTCGGAGCGGTCGAGCAGCTCTTCTTCGTGGCAATACCCCTTGTCGGCGGACAGGAGCAGCAGGCCGCCGCCCGCGAGCCGCGCGAGCGTACGGACGCACGCGAGCGAGGCGGTCGGGATCTGGAACGCGCCTTCGCCGAACACGTCGCGGTAGTGCTCCACGAGGAAGCGGAAGTCGGGGTCGAGGTCGGGCTCGCCCGTCACGGGGACGTGCTCGTACGCCGCGTGGATCTGATCGAGCGGCGGCGGCTCTGACAGGTCGCCGAGCGGGCCGGATGCGCTGAGGGTGACGCGGGCCTCGAACAGGGCGCCGTCCTTCAGGCGATAGGCGTCCTGCGGGAGGCCATCGAACACATAATTGGCGATCGCGACGAGCGGCCGCGCGTGTGAGCCCGGCGCGAGCTCGGTCCCGGCGATCTCGAGGTGGATGGCCTCATCGCGCTCGGCGTCGAAGAGGGCCACGTCGAGCACGCCGGCGTCGAAGAAGGGGCGGAGCTGCGGGTGGGCCCGCCAGAAGGCGAGATTGTTGGGCGATACGTCGGTCATGACGTAGCGGATCGGGGCGCCATCGAGCAGAGGGACGCGCGGCTCGGCGAGGAGCTTTTGGAGGAAGTGGTAGGCGAAGCGGCCAGAGCCCGCGCCGAGCTCGACGATGGTGAGCGGCTCGCCCGGCGCGAGCGTCCTGGCGGCCGAGACGTCGCGCAGGAAGCCGGTGACCACGCGCGCGTAGGAGGCGGCGACGAACGGGTTGGAGGTGATGTAGTGGGGGACTTGGCCCTTGCGCCAGGCATCGATGCCGGTCCGCTCGAAGTACGCTCGCTGGAGCTTCCACAAGAGCGAGCGCGACAGGCGCTCGGCGCGCTCGAGCACGGCGGGCTCGGAAGGGGCGCTGGGCTCGGAGGAATCGGCGAGCAGAGAGGTCTCGCAGGGCCCGGCGTCCGGGCACGAGGCGTCCTTTGATGTCTCGCATGGCTCGCATGGCTCGCAAGAGGCCTCGTGGTTGGAGGCCAGCGGTGGCCGCTCCACCAGGACAGGCGCTAGCGACGAGAGCAGGGAGCCGTTCATGCGCAGTACTCCTCCACGTCAGCCGCAATGTCACGGGGCGGAGGAATGGGCCAAGAATCCGTAAATCATGCCAGCCGCGCGCCACGCACGGCGCCAGGCCACCGGTCGAGAGCGCTTGGGCGGATAGGACAAGCAAACGCGTTCCGCAAAGTCAAGATTCTCGGAGCCGTTCCCGACTCGTGCAGTCCGACGGTACGAGCTCATTGACAGAACGGGCCTTATGCGATCAGGCAGGTCTTCCACGCCTGAAACGCCTGGGATTACCGCGACGTAGCACCAAGCAGAAGGCATCCTACCGTATAGCGGTACCCTACTGAGCGTGCAGGTGCTCGCCGAGATCGTGCGGAGGCGGTGCGCAGGCTCGGCCCCGGGTTCGACGTGGAGATCGTCGAGACACACCACAAGGCGAAGGTGGACTCGCCGAGCGGGACGGCGACGCGGCTCGCGGACGCCGTGCGGGACGCGCGCAAAGGATTGCGGACGGTGACGGGGCGCGAGGGCAACGTGGGGCCGCGGGCGGAGAGCGAGATCGGCATCTTCGCGGTGCGCGGGGGCGACGTGATCGGCGATCACACGGTGCATCTGCTCGGCCCGGGCGAGCGGCTCGAATTGACGCACCGGGCGACGAACCGGGACCTGTTCGCCCGGGGAGCGCTGCGGGCGGCGAGGTATCTGTTCGGCAAGCCCGCGGGGCGGTATTCGATGGCGGACGTGCTCGGCTGATCAATCCCTCGCCGAGAGCACGTCGAAATCGGCCGCCTCGAAATGGGCCGTGTCGAGCCCATTCGTGACCCAGGCGCCTCGCAGCCCGAAATCGTCCCGCATCCCTCGATAAGCGTGCACGTCGGTGAGGCTCGGGGCGACGCCGCCCTCGTAGTTGTTTTTCGTCTCCTCGGTGGTCCACATGCGATCGCCGGGGACGCGGTCGAACAGGAACGGATGGTTATGCAGGTGCGCGAACGGAACGAACCCGCGCCCGAGATCGGCGACCACGCGCTCCTTCACCTCGCCGCGTAGTTTCCCGCCCACGCGATCTGCCCCTGAATAGTAGACCCTTACGCGGGCCTCTCCGCGCAGGATGTACGCGCCGAACTCGGTCGGGTGCTCGATCATCGGATACCTCCGCGCCTGGCGCTGGAAGAGGCGCCATTCGAGGCACGAGATGGGCTGCACGGCGCCCGCTTTCCCGTCGAGGATGACGTTGACGTTCTCGATTTCGCGGTATCCGGGGGGCCCGGTCATCACCTTGCGCGCGCGCTCGAGCAAGGCGCGCTGGGAGAGCCCCTCGTCGCTGCCGACCTTGGCGAGGAGGCCCGCGCGATAACGATCCCGCTCCGGATCCGGCGGCGCGGGGGCCCAGAGGGCGGGCTCGTCCGGGAGATCGAAGACCTCGTGCAGCTCGCCGGGAATGGGGTCGGGGACGGCGATTCGTTCGGGGTTTTCGGGGAGCGATGGGCACGCGAGGGGAGGAGCCGGAGGCTCCGGCCTGGGAGGGGGAGGAACGGGGACCGCGGGCGTGTGGCAGGCCGTGATCAGCAAGGCGAGGAGTGCGAAGAGGCGTACACGCATGGGCGGTTCGAGGCGACGAGGTTCGCGGATAGGACAAGCAAACGCGTTCCGCAAAGTCAAGATTATCGGAGCCGTTCCTGACTCGTGCAGTCCGACCGTACGAGCTCATTGGCAGAACGGGCCTTATGCGATCAGGCAGGTCTTCCACGCCTGAAACGCCTGGGATTACCGCGACGTAGCACCAAGCGGAAGGCATCCTACCGTATAGCTGTACCCTACTGAGCTCGTCCAAACGGCCGCCGTCGCGGTTCGCGGCGCGTCGTGATGGCCGGCGCACGCACCTCAGGGCAGACTTCCCCCCGGCCACGTCGTCGAGCAGCGTCCCTCTCTGTCAGTTTCGTCACGCGGGGTCCGCCGGGTACCGCGCGCGGCACTCCAGCGGCTCGGCGAACAGACCGAGGTGGCTCAAGATCTTCCTCGCCGTCGCCTTATCCGTGATCGCGGCCATGAGTCGCATCCGTCCGCTGCATCGCGGGCACGCGAGAACATCTACGGCGTAAGTCCGCCGCAAAAGCTTCGCCCATTCGACGCGAGGCGACGTCGCCAGAAGGAGCCCATCCAGCAGCCGATCAAGGTGCCGGACCGAGATTCCCTCCGACACGAATCCAACATCAGCCCACGGCAGCACAGCGCCCAGCGCAGTCGACACCCGCTCGCGCTCGACCTCGCCATGCACCATCGTCAGCAGCGCCCCAACCGCCACGTCCCGAGCGCCTCGCTCCGACACTGCCGACGGCGCCGCCTCCCTTCGCTCGCCTCCTCTGCGCGACGGCTTCGCCATGCCTCTTGCCCGCCCCTTCGGCGCCTGCCTCGTCGGCATGGGCGTGATCGTCGTCTTCTTGTCATCGCTGCCCGCGCTATCAGCTCCGGCGCGCTGCTCGCCCTTACACGCCTTCCCCGTCGCCTCCACCACGTGCGCCGCCGTGTTGCACATGCGCCGTGCTCCGCAGCTCGGGCAGAGACCGTGTCCCTTACATCGCCCTCCGGGCGTTGGTCTGGCCCGGGATGTTCTTGCGGCGACGCGGCGTGTCCGAGCGCCTTGCGGCGCAGGACGGTGCTCTTCAACGCTCGGGGCTCCGGGTCGCCTGCGGCGCCCTGCGCCCCGAACCCCCAGCAGTGCGGCCGCCGCGTCGGCGCTGGGTGAGCGGCCTGGAACGTCGGTCGGCTCACCGAGCGCGGTGAGGAAGCGGGCGATGTTGCTCGGCTCGGCGATCATGGCGGCGAGCTTCATCGAGGAGCGCGACCGGCTGCGGGCGGTGGTCGCTGTCTCGCACACGGCCCGCCCGGGGAACGTGGCTGCGCAGTACTTCTCGGTGATCCTCGGCGAGACGTGGCAGGGCCGCTTCGATCAGGAGGACCTGAGGCCCGGAAAGCGCGTGCTCACCGCCGAGGCGACGTTCGACGAGGCGGAGGCGTTCGCGCTGCTCGCGACGCACGCGCTCGACGCCGGGGTGGCCACGCGGTTCTTCGACGAGGAGACCCGGCTCTCGCGCGACATCCTGGCCGACGCGGCGGAGCGGATCCTCGCAGGGATGTTCCACGAGGAGCCGCAGCCGGTGGAGACGTAGGCCCGCGCAGGGCGCCGACGGGGCGCCGCCGGCTCACGCCGACGCGATCCCCCCCGTCGGGCCCGAGGCGCCCCGCGGCTCGCCCTCTCCCTCGATCGCCACGCGCGCCCGCGGCAGGTACCGCCCGCCCTCCAGCGACGTCAGCCGCTTGATGAGCCCCTCGCGCACCGCGCAGCGCAGGTCCCAGAGCTTGCCCGACTCGGCGGCCGAGACCAGCGCCCGGAGCGCTAGGGTCTGCGCCGTCGCCTCGACCACGACGAGGCCCGCGACCTTCCCGTCCCAGTTCGCGTTGGCCGCGCACAGCCGCGCGACCTCCGCGCGCATCTCGTCGATCGGGACCGTGTAGTCGGCGTGGATAAAGACCGTGCCGAGCAGATCCGGCGATTCCTTCGTCCAGTTCTGGAACGGTTTCTCGAGGAAGTAGGTGATCGGCACGACGAGCCGGCGCAGATCCCAGACCTTCACGACCACGAACGTCAGCGTGATCTCCTCGATCCAGCCCCACTCCCCCTCGACGATCACGGTGTCGCCGATGCGGATCGGCTGCGAGAAGGAGAGCTGCAGGCCGGCGAGCAGCGTGGCGATCGACTTCTGCGCCGCGAAGCCGACGACCACGCCGGCGATGCCGGCGGAGGCGAGCAGAGAGACCCCGACCTTCCGGACCACGTCGAACTGGAGGAGCACGAGCGCGACGGCCACCACGCCCACGAGGGCGTTGGCGATGCGCCGCAGCATGGCGACGCGGGTCTTGCTGCCCCGCGCGAGCGCCATGTCCGTGACGCTCGTGGTCACGCGCTCGGTCACCGTGTCGCTGGCGAAGCGCACGAGGCGCGTCGTGAGCCACGCCGCGGCGGCGATGAGGAGGGTCTGGAGGAGCGTGTCGACGACCTCCTGCGCGGGGGCGGCCAGGCGCAGCGGCCTGACGAGGCCGCTCGCGAGCGCCAGCGTCAAGAGCGCGCGCAGCGGCGTCCGGACCCCGTCGAAGAGCTGGTCGTCCCATGGCACCTCCGTCTGCCGCACGAGCCTGCCGACGGCGACGGAGACGAGGCGGCCGAGCAGCAGGCCGCCGAGCGACGACGCGGCGAGCGCCGCCACGAGGCCGAGCCACTGCCAGGCGGCGAGCCCCAGGAAGCGCACCCGGGAGAGCACCGCCGGCAGCCGCTCGGCGATCGGCCCCGGACCGAACGCCTCGTGCAGCTCGGGCACGGCCGCGATCGTCGACCGCGAGACGAGCCAGAGCGGCGCGCCGCCCGGGCCGGCCGCGCGGCTCAGGACGATCGGGATCCCGGTGTCCCCGAGCGGGATGCGCCCGACCTCGTCGCGGCCGGGCCCGTCGGCCGGGTCGCCCTCGGGCTCGTCCGAGAGCTCCTCCCACGCGTTCCAGAGCCGCTGTTCGAGCACGAACGTGAGCTGCGCGGCGAGCTCGGGCCCGCGCTCCGCCTGCGCGGCGCGCGGGACGGCGGACAGGTCGAGCGCGTACGCCGCGACGTCGTGGCGCCCCTCGCGCGAGGCGTCGATGAGCAGCCGCAGGGCGCGCCGGGGCGTCGAGCGGTCCGCGTCCGCGGGGGCCGGCGGCAGGCCGTCCTGCGGCCCCGCGACCGCGCGCGTCGAGAACATGAGCATCGCGGTCAGCAGCGCGAGCAGCGCCGCCGCCGCGATCCCCGATCGGGTTCGCTTCACTTCGTCGATCTCCGGGATCTGGTACCGAGCACACGGCGGCGGGACACGTGCTCGTCCCGGGCCGAACCGGCCGGGATGCTTCGCGCATATTACTTTGAAGTCAAACAAACTCGAGCGCGGCGCGCGCCGGCGCCGGTCCGGCGGGACGGCGGCTCACGTCGTCTGCGGAGGTGCCTGGAGCGGCTGTACGCCCGGCGACGGCGCGGCCGGCGGCTGTGCGCCCGGCGGCTGCGCGCCCTGGGGCTGCGCGCCCTGGGGCTGTGCGGCCCCAGGGCGCGCGACGGCGGCCGCGCCCCTCGCGGCCCGGGCTCGCCCCTCGACGATGGACGCCGCCCGCGTCTCGAACAGCGCGCCTTTCGCGACGGCATATGGGCTCCTCTTGGAGGGCGCGCGCCACGGCGGTCGTCCCGGTCGGCGCGGCGCGCAGGTCTGCGCAGGGCGCAATCAACGACGGTGCCCGCGGCCGAACGCCCGGACACACGCGGTCCGGCGACGCGCGAGGAGCGGTGGCTGCGCAATGCATCGCCGCAAGCCGCTGCGTGATTGCGCAAAGATGCGCGGACGGGCGGGATCACCACCGGCCGGGGGTCGACCATCCGCCCATCCAGGGTCGACCATCCGCCCATCCAGGGTCGACCATCCGCCCATCCAGGGTCGACCATCCCCCTATGCAGGGTCGACCATCCACTCTCCGTGGATTGACCATCCAGCCATCCAGGGTCGATCATCCCCTCTCCGTGGGGAAGTTGCCCCGGATCAGCAGAAAAACCGCCAAGCCGCCAAGGACGCCAAGGGGAGAGGGGGAAGGGAACCGTCCGCGGCATTGCCCCCTATTCCCCGTGTTTCTTGGCGCCCTTGGCGGCTTGGCGGTTCGCTTCCCCGGCCGACTTCCCGCAGTAGAGCTAGACAACGCGGCGGCCACGCCGCTCGGCGCGCCGCGCGCTGGAATCTCGTGCACTGCGCGCCGCGGTGGGCGGTAGCATGGGGTCACATTGGCCCCGCCTCACATGAAGAGCTCGTCCCGTGAACGCTCTGGCGTGCCGCCCGTAGCGCTGCCGCGCCCAGCGAATGCCAGGATCGCGCTGATCGCCCTCGTCGTCGCGGGAGCAGTCGGCCTGACGTCCTGGTGGACCGCGCGGCCTGCGGGCGGCCCCGAGGGCTCGCCGCCCAGCCCGACCGCGCACAGCGGCGCCGTCGAACCCGGAGCGCGCCCGGGCGTGGCCGTCGAAGGCATCGCCGCGCGCTACCGCATCACGCCGGCGAGCCCTGCGTGGAAGAGGATTCACCGCGAGCGGGGGCCGTCCGCGCAGGACGGGAGCGTGGATCTCGCGTTCCTTCACGAGCCTACCTCCGCCTCGCTCTCGGTGAAGGTGCTTCCCGTCGCCAACGAGGCGCTCACCGCGGATGACGTCGCGAACACCTTCGTGCAGAGGATGCGGGATGGGATGTCGGGTCTGGACGAGACCCGCCGCGAGCCGTTCCCTGGCCGCGCCGCGGGCGGGGTGGTCGTCCACGCGCGCGCTCAGAAGGACGCGCACCGCGTCGAGCTGATGACGGGCGTCTTCGTCCAGGACCAGATCGGCTATCACCTGGTCGGCATCGTCCCTGCGGAGGCGATGGCCAAGGTGCGCCCGGACATCGAGGCCATGCTTCGCTCCTTCGAGCCGCCGCCGCCCGAGCCTCCCCAGCGCGTGCTCCCCGAGCGCCCCCTCGCGCTCCCGGCTCCGCCCGAGCCGCCCGCGCAGCGCGATGGCCACGATCTCCGCAAGATCGAGCCCGTGCGGCTCTTCATGGAAGCGCGGAGGGCCGCCGCGCACGGCGATTACCAGGCCGCGGCGCAGATCCAGCACTGGGCCGTGGCGGGCGGGGTGGACGGGAAATACAACCTGGCGTGCTATTACGCCCGCACCGGGCAGCTCGACGCCTCCTTCCACTGGCTGGAGCGCGCTGCGGTCGAGGAGGGCGTCGACCCGGACTGGGCAGCCCGGGACTCCGACCTGGAGGCGTTGCGCAGCGATGCGCGATGGGCGACGGTCTATCCCTACCTGGCGCGGGCCGGGCGCTACTGGGAGCAGTCCGGGATCAAGAAGACGCTCCTGGTGCTCCCGAAGGGCTATCGCACCGGCAAGCCGATCCCGGTCGTGATGGGCATGCACGGCCTGGGGTCGCAGCCGGAGGATTTCACGGACGAGAGCGTCCAGCGCGCTGCCGACGCGCTCTCGGTCGCTTTCGTCTCGGTGAGCGGCACCCTGCCGCGCGGACCACGCAAGTTCGTATGGTCCGAGTCGCCCGCGCGCGACCGCGCGCGGCTGGACGAGGCGCTCGCCGAGGTGCGCGACCGGGTGACCGTTGCCCCCGGCCAGGTGATCCTGATCGGCTTCTCGCAGGGCGGCCAGATGGCCGCCGAGATCGCGGCCCGGGATCCGCGCCACTACGCCGGTGCCGTCGTCATGTCTCCCGGGTCCGCCACCGAGCTCTCGCTCGACGGCGTGCCGCGCTCGCCCGAGCTCGCCCAGCGCCGCTGTGTCGTGGTGGTCGGCGCCGGCGAGTCGCCGGGCAACGTCTGGCTCGCCGAGCGCGACGCCACGCGGCTGCGCGCGCTCGGCGCCGAGGTCTTCCACAAGCCCTACGCCGAGCAGCAACAGCACTCCTTCTCGCCGGACTTTGACACCGCGCTCCCGATCTGGATTCGCTACATCCTCGGCACGGGCCCGAGGCCCCGGTAGTCCGCGACCTGCCAGGCGCGTCCCGGTCGCGCAAGTGCGAGCGGCAGGCGCCCAGAGAGGGGGTTCTCCGCGCGGGGTGGGGCCCCGCGCGGAGAACCCCCTCTCTGGGCGCCGGGCGACCCGGCAAGACCTCACGCCCACCGGGACAACGACCGCGTCACCGTAGCCGCCTGGATCCTGTCACCCCATCACGCCAGCCTGCCGAGCTCCCGGAACTGCCCGCGCAGGTCGTTGTAGAGCCCCCGGTACACCGCGTGGATCTCCCGGTACCGCGCCGAGCGCGCCGCGTCCGGCGCGACCCGGGACACGACTCGGCCTCCGCATCGAGGCGATCGGGCAGATCCTGGCCGTCATCGACGACGTCGCCGAGCAGACGAACCTGCTCGCGCTGAACGCCGCGATCATCGCCGCCCAGGCCGGCGAGCACGGCAAGGGCTTCGCCGTCGTCGCCGACGAGATCAAGGACCTCGCCGAGCGCGCCGGCGGCAGCAGGAAGGAGATCGCGGAGCTCATCAAGACGATCCAGTCCGAGTCGAAGAACGCGATCGCCGCCGTCGAGCGCGGCGCGCACAACGTCGACCGCGGCGTCGAGGTGTCGAACGAGGCCGAGCGGGCCCTGAAGAAGATCCTCGAGAGCTCGCAGAAGTCGACCAACATGGTGCGCGCCATCGCCCGCGCCACGGTCGAGCAGGCCAAGGGGTCGAAGCACAGGTCACGGGCGCGATCGGCCGCATCGCCGAGACGGTGCAGCAGATCGCCGCCGCCACGGCGGAGCAGGCGCGCGGCGGGCGCCAGATCACGAGCGCGATCGAGCAGATCTCGGCGCGTAGGTAAAAGAAGCCGGAGCTGCTCGGCCTCATCAAGGATACCGTAAGAACTGGAGGCAAGCCCGTCCTGAGCGAGATGTCCGAGAATGGCAAGCTCGCCTGGGTGTTCGAGAAAGAGTTCAAGGAGAAGATCGGAGAAAAGGGCCAACGCATACTCCGGGTCGTCGTGGACAAGGAAGGAAGGGTCGTGACGGCGTTCCCGGTTGATAATCTCCTCAAGCGTGTCGCGATCAGAGGTATTCAAGTGTCGGCGCAGATCGCCGCGGCCGCTTTGCTGGCCACGCTCTATGAGAACGAGGCCCAGGCGGCAGACCTTGATACCGCGACCAGATACAAGAGTGCAGAAGATGAGAAATCTTGGTTCGAGACGGCTCTGGAATGGGCTGGCCCATTTGGGCTTCTCGAGTCGATCCCTGTCGGGCTGGGACCGAACTTCAGCAAAATCCAAGATAGATCGGCGGCTGTGATCTCGGAGGCGGAGAATGAATTGGGAAGAGGTTTGACATCCGAAGAGGCTGGGGTGATCCGGCAGGACATCTACAGTATCTGGGCTGACTCCGCTACGAGCTTCCAGCGTTGATGCTACGGCGCTCGTGCGAGTGAACCAGCAAGAATAGGGCTGGTCCTGAGATGAAAATGACAGATGTTCGAGCTGCGTCTCACATTGTACTGCCCGCAGGAAGGTTGCTGTACAAGCCATCCGACGAGCTTCGCTACGTCGTGGTTCGCAGGGGTCGGGAGGGCGAATTCTGGCTCGTGGAGGATGGATGGACAGCGGAGAGTATCGCTGCAGGTCCTTTTCGTTCCGAGGATATCCTGCGTGCCTTCAGGCTGGCGAATACGTTGGTTCCTGAGGGGTGCGAGCTTGGTCCATGGCAGACCGGCATCGGCTTGTTCAATCCAGCGAAACTGCCGTCCCACCCCAGTGATTGGTCGCGGGTCGACACTGCATGGCTCGCGCCGTCCGTGTCGCGGTACTCCGACTCCGATGTCAGGAAGCTCATCAACGAGATATGTTGCGCGCCGCCGCAGGATCCTCCTCGCGTCGAGTGGAAGGCTTCGGACACGCCGGAGACGCACGAGCCGCCTGACCTGGTGTACAAACTCTGCCAGGAGTCGCGTCTGAAAGAAGTGGGCACGCTCCGACGGCCATGGAACGCGCATCCTGCCGGCTCACCGCTGCTTGCAGAGAGCAAGGATCTCAACGGCATATTCGTCGTCATCGATCTTCCGCCTGCGTGAATTCGTGGTCGACAGCGTTTGGTTCGTGGGGGAATCGTCAGTACCGTCCAGTACTACAGCCGCGGTTGGACGAAGCCGCTCTGCGGCAACTGTGGTGGCCCGCTCGGCTTCGAGAGCAGCGCCGACACGCTCCTCCGGCTCGTGCACCATGCCGAGGTCGACCCGGCCCCGCCCCGGCGCATCGTGGGGGTGGACGATCGGGCGATCCGGCGCGGGCACGCCTACGGCACGATCCTTGTCGTTCACGAGCGGCGGGTCTCCATCGACCTGTTGCCCGATCGCACGGCGGCGCGTAGGTAAAGGAAGCCGGATCGCTGCGCGAAGAAGTGTGGCGCGGCGAATCGAAGTGGCGGGACCGCGAGCGTCGCGACGCGTCGTTCATGGGTCGAAAGAGTGGGCCCCGCGTGGCGCAGAGCGTGCAAAGGGCGTGCAAAGGGCGTGCAAAGGGGCGCATCGGCGTGCCGCGGGCACACATGGCGACCAGCTCAAGATCCCGGTGTTCAACCTCCCGGGCGAGTCGCCGGTCGCCATCTGCGCCGCGGCCCGCGGCGAGGCGAAGCGGCTCGGCCGCGACGTCATCCTCTACGACACCGCCGGCCGCCTCGCGATCGACGAGCCGCTGATGCAGGAGCTCGGTGCTGCTGCTCGCGAACAGCGTGGAGCGCCCCCTGGGGCGCACCGCGCGGGACGACGTGGCGATCGTGCTCCGGAAGGGCTCGGGCGTCGAGCGGCATCGACGAGCCGCAGATCGCAACGGAAACGGTCTGGGGGAGGCAGCCGGCAGCCCTCCTGGCAACGGAAACGGTCTGGGGGAGGCAGCCGGCAGCCCTCCTGGCAACGGAAACGGTCTGGGGGAGGCAGCCGGCAGCCCTCCTGGCAACGGAAACGGTCTGGGGGAGGCAGCCGGCAGCCTTCCTGGCAACGGAAACGGTCTGGGGGAGGCAGCCGGCAGCCCTCCTGGCAACGGAAACGGTCTGGGGGAGGCAGCCGGCAGCCTTCCTGGCAACGGAAACGGTCTGGGGGAGGCAGCCGGCAGCCCTCCTGGCAACGGAAACGGTCTGGGGGAGGCAGCCGGCAGCCTTCCTGGCAACGGAAGCGGTCTGGGGGAGGCAGCCGGCAGCCCTCCTGGCAACGGAAACGGTCTGGGGGAGGCAGCCGGCAGCCCTGTCGGCAACGGAAACGGTCGGCCGCGAACCGCCACACGCGGATGGCATGGTGCGTGCTGACTGCGTGCTGACTGCGTGCTGACACCAGCAGCTACCAGGCGCCGTAACGAGAGCAGCACACCCCCGCGTGCCGGTCAGGACCCCAGCAGCGCCTGGCCCAGCCGCTCGTGCTCCGCGAAGGCCGGGCTCGCCACCGGCGCGTAGACCCGCGGCGCGACCGGCTGAACGACGGGACTCGGAAAGGCCCCCTCCTGCGCCTCGGACGGAGCGCAGTTGAAGACGAGCCGCATCGGCAATGGGGCGGTCATCGCTCCCATCTACCTTCGCTGCGCGCGTGACGCCACCCCGCCGCGCGCCGGGCACATGACACCTTCAGGCGACTTCTCGCGAGCCTCGCGGGGCCCAGTCCATGACGCAAGATCACGACGAGGGGCGGCGCGCCGTCAGAAAATCAGCCGGCAGGTCGATTGACGGGTGCGCGGGGGTGATTATCCCTGCCCGGAACGTCCGGCGTGCGTCTGACGTTCTCAACACGTCCAGCGCGCGGGGGTGGAGCGCGACGTACCTGTTCTCCGCTGCTCCGCGACGACGAACAACGAGAGGTCATCCCCTCATGAAGAAGCCTTCTCCGCTCAAGAAGAAGCCCGCTCCCAAGAAGCCCGCGGCCCCGCCCCAGGCGGCGGCGGCGTTCGACAAGATCCTGCCCGAGATCGAGGCGCTGAGCCCGGATCGGCTGATCGCCATCAACCTCGATATTCCCCGGGTCGTCTCCCAGGTGCTGGGCGTGCTGCCCGGCCTCCTCGCGCTGCGCTCCGCCATCGCGGAGCACGTGCCGACGCACGATGTCGCGTTGCTCGACCGGCTCGAGACCTACGCGCTGGCCGCCTGGTACGCGCACCTCGCGTGGCTGTCGAGCGGAGGCGCCGAGAACGCGGTGAAGCCGCTGCTCGCGGAGGCGGCCCCGCTGCGCGAGGACCTGCTGAGCGACGCCGAGGCGCTGGCCCGGCGCGGCCTGCTCGACGCGGACACGGTCGCGGAGATCCGCGCGGGGCTGGGGCACATCGACACGGCGAACGACCTTGTCGCGCTCTCGGCGCTGTTCACCGTGAGCTGGGCGGAGGTCGCCAACAAGACGGCGGCGACCGAGGAGGAGGTGAGGCGCGCCGGGGAGATCGGGCCGCAGCTGCTCGCGGCCCTCGGCGTGCGGGAGCACGGCAAAGGCCCCGGGCCGACCGAGGCGGCGGACAGGAGGGCGCGGGCGTTCTCGCTGCTCGTCCACGCCTACGACCAGACCCGCCGCGCCGTCGCGTACCTGCGCTGGGACGAGGAGGACGCCGATACGATCGCCCCCTCTCTCTACAAGGGCCGCACTGGCCGCGCGACGGCGCACAGCGACACCGTCGCCGCCCCGGGCGACGAGGCGCCGGCTGAACCGGCGGCGCCCGGCGCTGCGACCCCCGCCGCGCCGAACGGCACGGCGGCGCCTGCTGCGCTGAACGGCACGGCGGCGCCTGCTGCGCTGAACGGCATGGCAGCGCCCGCGGTGCCCGGCGCCGCACCGAACGGCACGGCGCCTACCGGCTAGACGTCGCCGCCCGCCTCCGCGGCGAGCGCTTCCCGCTCCCAAGGATCGGCTGCCCAGGCGAACGCACCGGCGGAGAGCAGGCAGACTCCGCCGCTTGCGGGCGCCCCGCGCCAGACCTTCCACAGCGTGACGTCGTCGCGTGTCCTGGTGCTGGCGATCGGGGTGATCGAGAACGCTGCGAACGCCTTCCTGCGCTCCGCGGGCTCCATGTAGACACCCCGGTAGACGTAGCCGATCCGCACCGTCATCGGCTGCGCGCCTTCGAGGGGGCGCCCGGAGGCGTCCTTGCCGTCCCACGAGAACGTCGTTTCGCTGTTCGGCTCGCAGGGGCAGGCGAATCGCTCCTCGAAGCGCCGGCCGGCGATCTCGACGACCAGGTCGATGCGCACGAGCGAGGCGGGCACGCCGCGGCGGCTGGGCGGGATCGTTAGGGCATCAGGCCGAGCGCGAAGAGGGCGTCCGACCAGAGCGGCCAGAGCGTGCGGTAGGGGTGGGTCGCCAGCACCACGCCGCCGCTCGGCAGGCGCCGGACGTGGAACCGGGCGTGGTGGACCAGGAACTCGAAGTGATCGAGGGTGATCTCGACCTGCGAGAGGGGCGAGCCGTTGCCCGTCTCCGTGCCCTGCTCGTCGCGCCCCCTGAATGGGAGCGTCCGCTCGTAGATCTCGCGCGCGCGCGGCTCTGCGGCGCGCCACGCGCCGTCGGGCGCCTCCGCCGCCGCTTCGAGCGCCTCGAGCAAGGCGGAAGGCGGAGTTTCCAGCGCCTTGAGGACGGCTTCACGGGAGAGCGAGCTCGAATGCGCGCTGGCATGTCTCAACGCGACGCACGCGCCGGGCGGCGCGGCTTCCACCCGCGCGCGGAGCGCTTCCAGCGACAGCCCCGCGGTGCGCGACACCCTGTCCTTGTCGTGGAGGCAGATCCACGAAAGGGCGAGATCGCGCGCGATGTCGCGGGCGTCCGCGTTGTACGTCGCGCACAGGGCGACCGGCGCGAGCCAGGTCCGCGCCGTCGTGCAGCCGCCGGTCGGGACGCGCCCGCTCGCGTCCGGCGCGCAGAGGCGGAGCAGGACGTCGTCGATGTCTTCCAGCGCCATGTGCCACGCGAGCACGGCCTCGGCCTGCACGCAACGCGGGCCCCTCCCCAGGGCGAGGTCCATGTGCATGGGGGAAAAATCCTCGATCTCGCGGGCGTGCATGTGGATGGGGCCCATCGGCTTGAGACGTTCGCTCCTGTCGGTGAAGCAGCGAAGGATGCAATGGACGAAGTGTTCCTGGCTCAACGACGCGACGAAGTAGGCTTCGGCGTCGGTGCGCCCGAAGTGGGCGCGGAGCATCGCGACCACCTCGTCCACGGAGGTCGTGTTGCACTCCGTGTCGCGGTCCATGATCGCGCGCATACTGTACTGTGGCTCCTTGATGAGGGCCGACAGCGCCGCGCCGACCGCATCGACCCTCTGTGCCTCGTCACACCAGGCGAAGAAAAACGGCCCTTCTCTCATCGCTCGATCATCCTCATGGTGTAGCCTGCGTCACGACATCAGGCCGAGCACGAAGATCGCATCGGCCCAGAGCGGCCAGAGCGTGCGGTAGGGGTGCGTGGCCAGCACCACGCCGCCGCTCGGGAGGCGCCGGACGTGGAAGGGGGCGTGCTCTTCGAGGAAGCGGGTGTGCTCGCGCGTCGTGACGTCCACCCAGAAGGCGGGGGGGACCTCCCCCGCGGCTTCGTCGTCAAGCTGGCGGCGTAGCTCCAGGAGCTCGCGCGCCTTCGGCTCGACCGCGCGCCACGCGTCGTCGGGCACAGCCGCGGCCTCGAGCGCATCGAGCAGCGCCGCCGGCGGCGTCGCGAGAACCTTCAGCACGGTCTCACGCGAGAGCGAGCCCGTGAGCTCGCTCTCGCATTTCATGGACACACGCGCGCCGCGCGGCGCGGCTTCCACCCGCGCGCGGAGCGCCTCCAGCGGCGTGCCCGCGATGCGCGGGACGCGCTCCTTGTCGTGGAGGCTCACCCAGGAGAGGGCGAGATCGCGCGCGAGCTCCGCGGCGTTCGCGTTGTAGGTCGCGCACATCTCGACCGGAGCGATCCAGTCCTCCTTGTCCGTGCACGCGCCGGTCGGCACGCGGCCGCTCGCGTCCGGCGCGCAGAAGCGGAGCAGGAGGTCCTCGACGTCGCCCTGGACCAGGTGGTAGGCGGCTGCGGCCTCGGCCTCCACGGAGCGGGGGCCCGTGCCCACGGGGATCTCGTAGGGGTAGAAATCCCACTTGCGTTCGCCCGCCTTCGCCTCGAGGGGGCCGTACGGATGGTCACGTTCGCTTTCTTCAGGGTAGCACGCGAGCCTGAGCATCATGACGCGCTTGGAATCGTTCGGCCTCACGCTGGAGCCGACGTGAGCGCTCTTCAAACCTCCGAAGTGGGCGCGCACCATGGCGAGCACCTCGTCGATGGAGCACGTCCGGCACGAGATGATCGCGCTCATCCCCAGGCTGATCATATACCCTGGGATGACCAGCGCAGACAGCGCCGTCGCGAACGCATCGATCCGTTCTGGCTCGTTACACCAGGCAAAGAATTGAGGTCCTGAGTTACTCATAGCCGGATCACCATGATGGGTTTGTTGAAGCCCTCGAGCGTAACCGTCTTGCCAGCGTCCCAATCGAACAGGTAGCCGTCCTTGACGATGAACTTCTTCTGCTTGAACTCGGCACCTTGTTCCATGATGAGCTCGACCCGCTGCACGTCTCCAACGAGCCCCTTCCTCTTCACCCCCTCCATCCCGTTCGAGAGCTGATCGCGTACCTCGAAGACATCGATCTTTCCGCCCTTCGCCTCGCTCAGGATGAGCTTGTGCCCGCTGGACACCGACACGAAGTCGGGCGCCGCCCCCTCGCTACCACCGGGGCTTGAGTGTTTCGGAATCCCGAGCACGTCGCGCACGCCGTCGTCGCCGACCCCGACGAGCGATCGGCCGTCGTCCACCAGGAACTTCGCCGCCTTCTTCTCGAAGATGTCCACCTTCTTCTGCTTCGTGACCGCCCCGCGGAGGTTCTTGTAACCCCTGACGCGCTTCGTCTTCACGATCTGAGCGAAAAACTCCTCGATCTCGGCGATCTCCCCAGCCACCCGGATCGCGGACGGCCTGAGCCCGCCGCTGGTCTTGACCACCCGCCACATCGGCCCGACCGCCCCGAGCCCGAAGCCCAGCCCCGAGAAGATCCGCTCCTCGTCGCTCAGCTCCTCTCCCGACGGCAGGCACCACGCCTTGCCCGTCACGGCCTCGCACAGGTCGAGCGCCGGCCCCACCACCGGCACGAACCCCACCCCGATGCGCGTCGTCGCGTGCACCAGCGTCTGCATCACCCCCGCGTACGCCTCGAAGCCCTCCCCGACCGTCGACATCGCCCCCGCGAACGCGCTGATCGTCTGGTAGAGCTGTGTCTGCTCCAGGTCGAGCCCGTCCCCCGTCCACTGGTTCAGGCTGTCCTTCATCTGGTCGGCCAGCGCGTCGAACCGCGGCTTCAGCACCGTGTCCACCTGCGCCCGCAGGTCCGCCGGCACCGGCGAGTCCTCGAACCAGTCCGACGCATCCATGAACTGCCGCACGAACCCCGTGATCCGGTTCTGCGCCTTCAGGAACGCGTTCGTCTCCGCCAGCGATACGCCCATCCGGTCGCGCAGCGCGATCTCCAGCGCCGCGCTGTTGTCCCGCCACGCCCTCACGTTCGCCACGAAGTCCGCCCGAAGGACCACCACCCGACCGCTCACATCGGCCTCCAGCGCCGCGAGCACCGCGTCCGCGTACGCCGCGTACGGGTCCCTCCCCTCGTCGAACGCCCCGTCCACCTCCGAGACGTCCGGCACCTCGACCCACGGCACCTCGCTCGCTCCAAGCGCGTACGCCCCCGCGTCGTCCGGGTTCCACCACTCGGCGCGCGCGTCCTGCGTCGCCAGGTCCGCCACCTCGTCCGCCTGCGCGCCGAACTCGTCCATCAGCCGCGCGAGCTCGTCCTCGAGATCGCTGACGCTCTTCTTCAGGTCGTCGACGAGCTGCTCCATCGCCGCCCGCGTCTCCGCGCCGACCGCGTCCTTGTACCGGTCGAGGATCGCGTCGAGATCGGTCCGCGAGATCTCGTCGAGCGGCCGGCTGACCAGGTCCTTCAGCTCGGTGTCGAGCTGCTGGAGCAGGTCCATCTTCTCCGCCAGGCGCGCCACCCGCGGGGCGTTCGCCACGAGATCCCTGCGCTCCTTGGCGATCTCGGCCAGCAGGATCTCGATGTCGCGCGCGAGCGCCGGGTTGATCTCCGCGAGGCTCAGGTCGAGGGTCGTGTCGCCGGAGAACGCCACCCCGCGCCGCCGGACGTCGAAGAGCGGCTTGTTCAGCCCGAGCGGCACCGACACGAGGTTCACCACCTCGCGCGCGTTGACGCACGTGTTGTCGCCCCCCTCCCTGCTGACGTGGAAGTGGAAGTCGTTCATGCCCATCCCGAGCAACACCGAATCGAACGCCGCCTCCATCCGGTTGCTCTCCGAGCCGTCGTCATGGAACGCGAACTCGCCCGGAACCTCGTAGGTGGGAAGCGGCGTATCGTTCACGCGGAAGTACGGCGCTCCAGGGTTGAGGAGCTCGGGGGTGAGACACCCCGGGTTGAACTGGGTGGAGACCCAGTCGAGGGTGTACGGCGTGCCGGCCCGCGCCAACGAGGGCGCCACCAACACCGCCGCAGTGATCAGCGCGACGAGCTTCTGCAGCGCCGCGGCACTCCAGCCAGGCCGCGCAACGTCCTTCGAGGCTCTCATGTCCCCTCCGCGCCGCGCACGGCGGCGTCATACGCAACCGCGGCGCCCTTCACATCGCTCGCGTCGAGCCTCGCCTGCGCCGCGTCGAGCGCCGCCGCGGCCATCCCCTTCTCCCGCAGCGCCGCCAGGCCCTCCGCGATCTTCCGCGGCAATCCCGTCCTGAGCTCGGTCTCTGCGGCGTCGAACCGCTCCCGAAGCGCCGCGCACCCGGCCTCGCGCCACGACGACCCCGCCGCCTCGCAGAGCGGCCGCATCTGCACGAGCCCCGCCAGCTCCCCGCACCGCTCGGCCAGCAGCGGCAGCCCGAGCTTCTCACTCACCGGCGGCGCCGCCGACAGCGCCGCGACCTGCGTGCGCGCACGTTCCCCGAAGGTCTCCGACGCCCTCCGGGTCCGCGCCCCTGCGATCGCCTCGCGCGCCCCCTCGTCCATCCGCAGCACGCGGAGCGCCTGCCGGCGCAGCGCGATCCCGCCGAGCAGCGCCGTCGCCGTCGCGTCGCTCCGGCCGACCCGCCGCTGCACGTAACCCAGCATCGCGTTCAGCGAGCGCAGCGCGCCCGAGGTCATGTCCGGCAGGACCGCGCCGTGCGTCGCGAGGAACTCCCTGTGCGGCGCCATCGCCTCGTCGAAGGAGGCCGCGAAGACTTGGAGCGCCGCCGACGACCTTAGGATCTCCGCGGCGAGCTCGCCGGGCGCCCGGCTCGCCTCGCGCGCCGCCGCGAGCACCGCCTGCTCCACACCGTCGAGGCCGTCGATGTCCGACCGCGACGCCTGCTCCGAGAGCGCCGCATACGCCGCCGTCTCGGCCGCTTCGGTCGCGCGGTACGCGGCGAACCGCGTTGCAGCGCCCGCGTACCTCGATCGCAGCGGCGCGGCCTCGTCCCTGGCCTGGTCGAAGATCGCCTGCACGACCGCCATTGCCTGCTTGTCGGCCGCGAGCGCGGCGGCGAGCGGCTCCGTTTCGGCGCTCGCCTTGTCGATCATCGCCGCCTTGAAGCTGCCTGTCGCGTCGACCGGCGCCTGCGCGAGCAGCGCTCTCTGGCGGTCCGTCGCCTCGTCGAGCAGCGACTCGAGCCTGCCCGCGAGCGTCGCCCGCAGCGACTCGGCGTTCCTCGCGTCGTCCCGCACGTAGTCGATCGCTTCGTCCACATGGCCGAACCAGACGTCGAGCGAGGTGCCGCTCGCGACGATCTCCTCCAGCGTCTTGTTGGTCGGCCACGTGGCCCACATCTCGATCGGCAGGGCGCCGTCCTTCTCGGCCTGACTCCACGCGATGCCCGGGCCAAGGTTCTCGCCAACACAATGCTCGTCGCCGCCCACCGAGGCCGCGCAAAAGCTCCCGAACGTGCGGTCCTCCCGCTCCCACAAACACCCGGCCCCCGCCGCCCCAAGCGCGAGGACGCCGACAGCCACCGCAAGGATCGTCCTCCGTCGCCACGGTCTCGATCTCTCGCTCATGCTCATTCCCTCCACCCCGCGATTTTTCTTGCCCGCGCACGCTCGCCCGCACGTCCTCCAGAAGCAAGCGTCCCCACCAGAGCGCTAGGACATTGCTCGGCCGTGGATCGCGCCCCGAGCGCCAGGTTGTCCGTCCTCAATGCGCGGACAGTCGCGGAACCGGAGAGGTGTGCTTGGGGGTGCGTGGCGCCACGGCCTGCGGACCGGCCGCGGGGTCGAGGCGGAGGCCGCTGAGCTCGTGACGCTCGCCGGCGAGTTCCGCGAGCGAGGTCTCGGCGTCGCGCTCCTGGGGCGCCGCGCGGCTGTCCACGTCGCCACCAGCAGGCCCGCGGGCGCCCTCGTGGAGCTCCGAGTGTGCCACCGACGGCGCCCTGTCACGACAGGGTTCGCCTGAAGTGTCGTGATCCTATTCAGGGAAACGCAGCGTCTCGACCCGGGTGCCGTCCTCCCCTCGGATCTCTTCGCCAGACCAATCCCAGCTCACGCCGCCCTTGCCCGGCGGTCCCAGTTGGTACTTGACCCGCTCCAGCGTGAGCTGGTCCTCGTCGACGTAGCCGATGCCGATCGAGTCGCCGCCGCGCCCGGGGGGCCGCCGTAGCCGCCCTCACCCCCTCGGCCGCCGTTGCCACCCTGACAGGACCACGTGCCGTCCCCCACGGCGCCGCCCGATGCTCCTCGACCGCCTTTGCCCCCTTGCTCGGGTGGCCCGCCGTCGCTACCCGGCCCCGCGGCCAGCGTCTCGATCACGGTGTCGCGCACCGTCAGGTTGGCGTGCAAGGTGAAGCCATCCAGCGAGGCGCACAGCGGCTTGGCGAACGCGAGTGCGCTCGGCAAGAGCGGCGACAGCCCACGGGTCAAGGTCCTCGGCGACCAGCTCAAGATCCCGGTGTTCAACCTCCCGGGCGAGTCGCCGGTTGCCATCTGCGCCGCGGCCCGCGGCGAGGCGAAGCGGCTCGGCCGCGACGTCATCCTCTACGACACCGCCGGCCGCCTCGCGATCGACGAGCCGCTGATGCAGGAACTCGGTGCTGCTGCTCGCGAACAGCGTAAAGCGCCCCCTGGGGCGCACCGCGCGGGACGACGTGGCGCTCGTGCTCCGGAAGGGCTCGGGCGTCGAGCAGCATTGACGAGCCGCAGGTCGCAACGGAAACGGTCTGGAGGAGGCAGCCGGCAGCCTTCCTGGCAACGGAAACGGTCTGGGGGAGGCAGCCGGCAGCCCTGCTGGCAACGGAAACGGTCTGGGGGAGGCAGCCGGCAGCCTTCCTGGCAACGGAAGCGGTCTGGGGGAGGCAGCCGGCAGCCCTGCTGGCAACGGAAACGGTCTGGGGGAGGCAGCCGGCAGCCTTCCTGGCAACGGAAGCGGTCTGGGGGAGGCAGCCGGCAGCCCTGCTGGCAACGGAAACGGTCTGGGGGAGGCAGCCGGCAGCCCTCCTGGCAACGGAAGCGGTCTGGGGGAGGCAGCCGGCAGCCCTGCTGGCAACGGAAACGGTCTGGGGGAGGCAGCCGGCAGCCCTGCCGGCAACGGAAACGGTCGGCCGCGAACCGCCACACGCGGATGGCATGGTGCGTGCTGACTGCGTGCTGACACCAGCAGCTACCAGGCGCCGTAACGAGAGCAGCACACCCCCCGCGTGCCGGTCAGGACCCCAGCAGCGCCTGGCCCAGCCGCTCGTGCTCCGCGAAGGCCGGGCTCGCCACCGGCGCGTAGACCCGCCGCGCGACCGGCTGAACGACGGGACTCGGAAAGGCCCCCTCCTGCGCCTCGGACGGAGCGCAGTTGAAGACGAGCCACATCGGCAATGGGGCGGTCATCGCTCCCATCCACCTTCGCTGCGCGCGTGACGCCACCCCGCCGCGCGCCGGGCACATGACACCTTCAGGCGACTTCTCGCGAGCCTCGCGGGGCCCAGCCCATGACGCAAGATCACGACGAGGGGCGGCACGCCGTCAGAAAATCAGCCGGCAGGTCGATTGACGGGTGCGCGGGGGTGATTATCCCTGCCCGGAACGTCCGGCGTGCGCCTGACGTTCTCAACACGTCCAGCGCGCGGGGGTGGAGCGCGACGTACCTGTTCTCCGCTGCTCCGCGACGACGAACAACGAGAGGTCATCCCCTCATGAAGAAGCCTTCTCCGCTCAAGAAGAAGCCCGCTCCCAAGAAGCCCGCGGCCCCGCCCCAGGCGGCGGCGGCGTTCGACAAGATCCTGCCCGAGATCGAGGCGCTGAGCCCGGATCGGCTGATCGCCATCAACCTCGATATTCCCCGGGTCGTCTCCCAGGTGCTGGGCGTGCTGCCCGGCCTCCTCGCGCTGCGCTCCGCCATCGCGGAGCACGTGCCGACGCACGATGTCGCGTTGCTCGACCGGCTCGAGACCTACGCGCTGGCCGCCTGGTACGCGCACCTCGCGTGGCTGTCGAGCGGAGGCGCCGAGAACGCGCTGAAGCCGCTGCTCGCGGAGGCGGCCCCGCTGCGCGAGAACCTGCTGAGCGACGCCGAGGCGCTGGCCCGGCGCGGCCTGCTCGACGCGGACACGGTCGCGGAGATCCGCGCTGGGCTGGGGCACATCGACACGGCGAACGACCTTGTCGCGCTCTCGGCGCTGTTCACCGTGAGCTGGGCGGAGGTCGCCAACAAGACGGCGGCGACCGAGGAGGAGGTGAGGCGCGCCGGGGAGATCGGGCCGCAGCTGCTCGCGGCCCTCGGCGTGCGGGAGCACGGCAAAGGCCCCGGGCCGACCGAGGCGGCGGACAGGAGGGCGCGGGCGTTCTCGCTGCTCGTCCACGCCTACGACCAGACCCGCCGCGCCGTCGCGTACCTGCGCTGGGACGAGGAGGACGCCGATACGATCGCCCCCTCTCTCTACAAGGGCCGCACTGGCCGCGCGACGGCGCACAGCGACACCGTCGCCGCCCCGGGCGACGAGGCGCCGGCTGAACCGGCGGCGCCCGGCGCTGCGACCCCCGCCGCGCCGAACGGCATGGCAGCGCCTGCTGCGCTGAACGGCATGGCAGCGCCCGCGGTGCCCGGCGCCGCACCGAACGGCACGGCGCCTACCGGTTAGACATCGCCGCCCGCCTCCGCGGCGAGCGCTTCCCGCTCCCAAGGATCGGCTGCCCAGGCGAACGCACCGGCGGAGAGCAGGCAGACTCCGCCGCTTGCGGTGCCGTTCGCGAGGCGGGAGCGAGCTAGTCGCTGTCCGCGCACGCCGGCTTCGGGCAGCGGCCTTGCAGGATGTCGCGACACGCCTTGTCGCGCTCCTTCTTGTCGATCGCGCCGAGCGCGGCGTAGATCTGCTGCGTACTGCACCCGAGCGAGCCCTCGGCCGTGAGCGAGCCGCACGCGTCGAACACCTGCGGCGCCGGCAAGAGCGCGCAGCGGGCCTCGCAGGCCGCGATGTCCGCGAGCTCGCGCGGGCACACGGCCGCATAGAGCGCGCACATCGCCTCGCACCGCCCGACGCACCCGGCGTCGCCCGCCGGGCCGAGCGGCCCGGCGACGGTGCAGCCGGCGGGATCGCCGCTCTCCACCGCGCGGCACCCGGCATAGCCCGCGGGCGACGGCATCGCCTCGCAGACAGCGCAGCACGCCTCGACCGACGGATACTGCGGCGTGAGCTCGCAGAGATCCATCGACCGGGCGCAGTGCGCCGAGCACGCGGCGATCTCGCACGGGCCCGTCTCCTGCGGTGGCGGAGCCCAGCGCTCCTGGCCTCCATCGCCGGCGTCGCCCGCGTCGCTCGCGGCGGCGTCGCCGTCGACACCGGCGCTCTCGGCCGAGGGACCGCCGCCCTCGCCGTCCGCGCCGGGCAGCGGGGCGACGACCTGACACCCGGAGACCCACGCGGCGAACGCGCAGGCGGCAGCGCGGCGCGCCCTCACAGCGTCCCTCGCACGCCGATGTAGCCCGGACCGACCGCCCAGGTGACGCTCGACGCCGGCGTCTTCGAGCGCTCCAGCCCGAGGGCGAGCCCACCGACGGCCGCGCCGGCGACGGCGAGGCCGAACCCCACGTTCGAGACCCACCCCACGGCGTTCGCGCTGCCTCGCGCGTCGTCGGAGCAGCTCGTGGCGCCCCGCCGGCACGCCTGTTCGAGGTCGCTCCGCGCGTCCAGGTAGGCCGCGCCTGCGCCGATCCCCACCGCCAGCCCGGCGCCCGAGGCGACGAACCCGCCGATGGCCCACGCCGAGGCGCCGCCCGAGCGAGTCTCCGGGGTGAGGGCGACGTCGAGCGTCGTGATCTCCCGCTCCGGGACATAGACCCGCTGCCGGGCGCCCACGTAGCCGTCGGCCTCGACCTCGATCCAGTGGTTGCCCGGATCGATCAGGGACCCCTCGGCGGAGGCCTTCACCGCCTGGCCGTCGACCTTGAGCCGGGCGCCGGCGGGGCTCGGCGTGAGCCTCACCTTCAGCCGTGGGATGCGGTCATCGAGCTCGCTGCGCAGGGCGTCGGCGCGGCGCCGCGCCTGCGTGAACGGCCAGGGCTCTCCGGGGGTCGCGCGCGACGCGGTGATCGTCGACGCGAGCTCGCGCGCCTCGCTGAGCCGCCCGATCGCGGCGAGCGTCTTCGCCACCTCGATGGAGGTCGTGGGCACGCAGACGAGCCCCTCGGCGCGCTTGTAGGCGCGGAGCGCCTCCGCGTACTTCTTCTGGGCGAAGAGCTCGTCGCCCATGTACACGAGCTCCCGGGCCTCGATCCGCGCCTCCTCGTCCGCCTCGCCGCCGGCGGCGGCGCCCGCGTCCTCGCCGGCGAGCGCCGGTGAGGCCGCGATGATCAGGCCGGCGATCATCATCAGGGTCCTGGGCCCGGAGTGCATGCATTCCCCCGTCAGAACCCGAGATCGCGGCGCGCGCGCGTCCGCGTGGCCACCTGCTTGACCGGCGCCACGCGCGCCGCCTGCGCGACACCCGGCGCCCTGGAGGCGGCCTGCGCCGCGGCCGGCGCCGTCGCGACAGGCTGCACGTCGGGCTGCGCCGCGGCCGGCGCCGTCGCGACAGGCTGCACGTCGGGCTGCGGCGTGGCCGTCGCCGGCTGCGGCGTGGCCGTCGCCGGCTGCGGCGCCCTCGCCGGGGGCGGCGCGTCGGCCGCGGCCTGCGGCGCGCTCGTCGCGCACTGAGCTGCGGGCTCGGCGGCGGGGTGCGCCGACGGCCCGGCTCCGATGCTGGCGAGCGACGCGGCCTGCGCCGCCTGGGGGGTCGTCGTCCGGGTGACGCCGGCCCAGGCGAGGGTGCTGATCCCCATCACGGCGGCCGCCGCCATGGCCCAGGTGCGCGCCCGCGCCCGCGGCCGCGGCGCGGCGGCGCCGAGGGTGCCGAAGGGCATCAGCGTGGTGACGAGGGACGAGAAGCCTTCGCCCGAGGTGAGGGTGTCGCGCGGGGGCATGAGCTCGGTCGGGGCGGGGGAGGGCCGCGCGTCGCGCGGGGCGGCGACGGCGGCGTCCAGCGCCTCGAGGACGGCGCGGGCGCTCTGGGCGCGGCGCGCCGGGTCCGGCTCGAGCAGCGAGAGGACCCAGGCGTCGATCGCGGGCGGCAGGCCCGGCGCGAAGCGGGACGGCGGCGGGGGCGACCCGCGGTCGATCGCGACCGCCACCGCCGCGATGGTGGCCCCGCCGAAGGGGAGCTGCCCGGTCAGGCAGAAGTAGGCCACGACGCCGAGGGCCCAGAGATCGCTGTGCGGCCCGACCCGCGCTCCGCCCGCCATCTGCTCGGGCGACATGAAGTGCGGCGTCCCCAGGATGGCGCCCGTGACCGTGAGCGGATCGGCCTCCTCGACGGTGTTCTTGGCGATGCCGAAGTCGAGCACCTTCACGAACGGCTCGCGCTCGCCCTCCACGAGGAAGATGTTCTCTGGCTTGATGTCGCGGTGAACGATGCCCGACTCGTGCGCCCTGGCCAGCGCAGCGCAGGTCTGGCGCAGGATGGAGGCCGTCTCATCGAGCGAGAGGCGCCGGCGCCGCTCGACGAGGTCCTGGAGCGTCTCGCCTTCGAGGTGCTCCATCAGGATGTACGGGACCCCCTGGTCGGTGAGCCCGAGGTCGAACACCCGCACCACATGCGGGCTCTGGATCCGGGCGGCGGCCTCCGCCTCGCGCCGGAGGCGGACGACGGCGAGCGGGTGATCGACGTAGATGTCGCGGAGGAACTTCACCGCGACCTGCGTCCTGAGCGCGGCGTGCTCGGCGAGCCAGACGCTCCCCATGCCGCCTTGACCGAGCGCGCGGAGGAGCCGGAGCTGCGAGCTCACCTGCATCCCGGGCAGCGGCCCGCGTTCCGAGCTCGACGGCGCCATGTGGCGGATTGCCTCAGATGGGGCGATCAGGCACGGCGATGGCTGTGTGGCCTCACCCATTCCTACCGTGTTGCTCATGCCGGAGCCGGCTTGCATGCGGCGAGCCAGCGGCTCGCTCGAGGGGTATTGAGGGGTTACGGGGGCATGAGCTGGCGTCGGCGTGGCGCATCGTGGCGTGGGGCCGCGCTGTGCAGAGCCCTCGTGACAGTTCGCTACACCAAGGGGTGCCGCGGAGGGCACCACGCCCCGTCGAAGGTGGCGCACCACAGCGCGCGTGGGTCCTTGAAGCCCTGATGGAGACAATAGATCTTTCGGTCGCACACCCTCGTCGACACCCCCTCTCGAAGCTGTTCGATATCCGCAGGATGCGCGTGTCGTCCGGGCACGAGCGCACGGAGGCGGAGCACGGCGCGCTGTTCGACAGGGCCGGCCCCCAAAACGTCTCGCCCGAGCGAATTTCGAGGCAGAAGCAAACTTGCGCCAGCACGAAAATACGAGAAAAATAGTGATCAGCGACCCCCTGACAGGGCATTCTATGTCTGGGCGATGGCCGATGTGAGAGCCCCCCGGATGAGGTGAGTTCTATGAACACGTGGGCGAGACGGTTCATCGTTCCTGCGCTGCTCACGACGGGTTGTGCGGCCATGTCCGGCTGCACTGCAATGATCGGCGGCGGAGACGACGTAGAGGGGAGCAGCGGGCCCGGCAGCGGGCCTGGCAGCGGGCCTGGCAGCGGAGCGGGCAGCGGCGGGAGCGGCTCGACGGGTGGCAACCCCGACGTCGAGCCGACGGTGTGCGTGCCGGGGGTCCCGCGAACGTCGGCGCTGCCGCGTCTGACGAGGGGGCAGTACGACAACACGATTCGCGATCTGGTCGGCATCGACAACCAGCCGTCGTCGATGCTCGCGCCGGACGGCGTCGGAAGCGTCGATCAGCGCGCGTGGGATGGGTACAAAACCGCCGCAGCGACGGTGGCGGCGGCGGTCATGGCAGACCCCGGGGCGCGAGCCAGGACCATCCCCTGCACCCCGGACGCCGACGGCACCGCGTGCGCGCACCAGCTCATCGATACGCTGGGACGGCGCGCCTTCCGGCGCCCGCTCACCGACGAGGAGAGGGGGCTCTTCCAGGCCCTCTACGCCCGCCGCCAGGCGCTCACGCCGACCGGCTCGTTCGCCGACGGCGCCCAGCTGATCATCGAGGCGTTCTTGCTCTCGCCCTCCTTCCTGACGCGAGCAGAGATCAGCGAGAAAGCCGAGGGCGAGTACTTCGCGCTGAACAGCCACGAGGTGGCGTCGCGCCTCTCGTACTTGCTCTGGGGGAGCATGCCGGACGACGCGCTGTTCGCCGCAGCGGACGCCGACGCGCTGCTCACACCCGAGCAAATTCTCGCGCAGGCACAGCGAATGCTGGCGGATCCCAGGAGCCGCGCGATGGTCAAAGGCTTCCACGAGCACTACCTCCACATGGGGCCCGGCACGCGCTGGTCGGACATCCAGCGTGATCCGGACGCCTTCCCGGATTTCAATGCCTCGATGGTCCCCCTTCTGTCGGAGGAGACCGAGCGCTTCATCGAGCACGTGGTCTTCGACCAGGCCGGGACGTTCCAGGAGCTCGTCACCACGCCGGTGGGCTTCGCCAACGCCTCCCTGGCGCCGCTCTACGACCTGGATCCTGCGCAGTTCAACGGCGCGGAGCTCGTACCGGTCGATCTCGACCCGACGCAGCGTTCCGGCCTCTTCACTCGCCTGGGCTTCCTTGTGTCGCACTCGGGGTACGACCGGACGTCGCCCATCTTGCGCGGCGCGTTCTTGCAGAAAGAGATCCTCTGCGCGAACATCCTGCCGCCACCACCGATGGTGGAGGGCACGCCGCTGCCCACGGATGACAACCTCACGACAAACCGCGCTCGCGTCGACGCACAGACGGCGGGAGACGGCTGCAAGTTCTGCCATCACCCGTACATCAACCCGACGGGCTTCGCGCTCGAGGCGTACGACGCCGTGGGAGCCTACCAGCAGACGGAGTCGTTCTCCGGCGCGTCCATCGACACACGGGTGAGCGTCGACATGGGCGAGAACATCGTGGAGCTCGACGGCCCGGTGGCGCTCTCCGAGGCCATCGCGAGCTCCCCGGAGGCGCACAGGTGCTACGTGCGAAAGTGGGTCTCATTCGCCTACCAGCGCGAGCTCAACAACGAAGATTCCTGCACCGTGGACGAGCTGACCGCCAAGCTCACCCAGGGCGGCTACACCGTGCTCGACCTGATCGCAGACCTCACGCAAAGTCAGTCGTTCCGATATCGTGCACTACAGACGGAGGTGGCGCCGTGAACCGAAGATTATTCCTGCGCGGGATTTGTGGCGCAGCGCTCGCGGTTCCCTTCTTGAATTCGCTCGTCCGCTCCGCGCGAGCGCAGGAAGCCCCGTCGCCGCGGCGCCTGGTGATCTTCTACACAAACAACGGTTGCCTGACGAACCGTTGGTTCCCGACGATCGAGAACGGGGCCGGGAGCGTCACCGCGGCGTCCCTGGAGACGGTGCAGGCGGATGGGAAGCCTCGAACCCTCGCCCCGCTCGCTCCCTACGCGGCGAAGCTGCTCTTCCCGCGCGGGCTCGCGATGCCCCTGAACGGGCTCAACAACAAGGTGGACGGCGCCGTGCATTTCGATCCCCACGATCAGGGCATGGGCAGCAAGCTGACCTGCGCGCCCCTCGATCCCGCCGGGGAGCACTGGGCGCTGTCGCACTCGCTCGACCACGAGATCGCGCGCCGCTTCAACCAGGGCACCAACAAGATCCCGCTCGTGCTCTCCGTCGGCAATGCCTTCACGAACGTCAAGGGCATCGTGTCGTACTCGGCGTCGAGTACGCCGTTCGCCCCCGTGACAAACGCGCGCACGGTGTACAGCAGCCTGACCGGGCTCTTCGCGAGCGGCTCCGAGACCGAGGCGGATCATCGCGTGGCTCGCGGCGAGAGCATCATCGATCTCGTGACTCATGATCTGAACGCCCTCAAGGCCCGGAAAATGAGCGGCGCCGATCGGAGGAAGGTCGACGACTGGCTCGCCCTGCTCCGCGAGACGGAGCAGCGGGTCCTGCCCTCTGCTTGCACCGCGGAAGCTGCAGCCGCGCTCGGCGTCACGGACGCTGCCCTCACGGCGGCGGGCTACCCCGCCCGCGGCGGCGGCTTCGGCGGTAACAGCGAGACGGTGTACACGCTGGGCAGCGAGATGATGATCCGCCTCATCGCCCTCACGATGATGTGCGACAATAACCGCTCCATCGTGCTCCAGTGGCCGGGCTTCGTGACGTTCAAGTGGGACGGCATCAGCCACACCCACGATCATCACGGGCTCTCGCACCGGAACGGAAGCGCCGCCACGGGCGGCCAGTGCGTGAGCGGCGTCCTCGAGCAGATCCACGAGATCGACCGCTGGTACGCAGGGCGCTACGCCAAGCTGGTCAAGACCATCGACAGCATCGAGGAGGGGGGCGGCACCATGCTCGACAACTCCGCGGTCATGTGGCTGCCGGAGCTCGCCGATGGCAACGCGCACAACACAAACAACTTACCCATCGTGATCGCCGGCGGCGCCGGCGGTTACCTCAAGCAGGGCGTGGCGGTGAACCTCGCGGGCGGGAACCTCGCGGTGGGCAACAGCGAAGCCAGCTGCGCGGGCGGCGGGGAGGACGAGAACAACAGCGGCAACACCGGCTCATCGGGCGGAACCGTCCCGTTGAACAAGCTCTATACGACCTTGATCAACGCGCTCGGCGCCGGGACGCCCGAGTGGGTTCCGGTCGATCGATTCGGCGTGTCGGACGCGGTCTCGGCTGGCTTCGGTGGCAGCGCTCCGTCGTTCACCACGGATGGCGCAGGCAACGTCATCGACGGGCCAGGCATCAGCAACCCGGGTGAGCTCGACGCCATCAAGGCGTGACGAGCTGCTTCAGGTCCTCGGGGGGGGCTCGCGCGACGCGGGGAGCGCGCGGGGCGAGCGGGCGGGCGGGCGGCGTCCGGCGCTCATCGGGGGCGCGGCGCGCGGAGAGCCGGGGTCCGAGGAAGGGCTTGTGCTGCGCGCAGGAAGCCATCAGTCTACGCGCCGCGATGCAGCCTCTCTTCCTCTGCTTCCTGGCGGGCGTCGGCCTCCTCGCCGCGGCGTGCGATGCCCCTCCCGCGGAGGCGCCCAGGCCGGTCCAGCTCCCGCCCGTGCCGGCGGGCGAGCTCCGCAGTCCGGAGGCGTTCGCGTCGATCCGGGACGACGGCGCGCGCGCGGCCTCGCTCTTCCTCGAGGCGAGCAAGGTGCTGCTCCATCCGCGCTGCGTGAACTGCCATCCGCACGACGGCGTCCCGCGTCAGGGCGACGCCGGCGAGCGGCACAGTCCGCCCGCCGAGCGCGGGCCGACCGATCGCGGGGTCGCGGCGATGGAGTGCACGTCGTGCCACCAGGCGCAGAACCTCGATTTCGCCCGCGTGCCCGGGGCGCCGGGCTGGCACCTCGCGCCGGCGGAGATGGCGTGGCTCGGCCGCTCGCCGGCGGCGATCTGCGGGCAGATCAAGGATCCGGCGCGCAACGGCAAGAAGACGCTCGCGCAGATCGTCGAGCACGCCGCGCACGACGAGCTCGTCGCGTGGGGCTGGGCGCCCGGGCATGGCCGCACGAAGGCGCCCGGCTCGCAGGCGGTCTTCGCCGCGCTCATCGATGCGTGGGTGAAGGCGGGCGCCGCGTGCCCGCCCGAGGAGTCCCGACCATGATCATCCTGAAGGTGAACGGCGCCGAGCAGGAGCTCGACGTGGATCCGGAGACGCCGCTGCTCTGGGTGCTGCGCGACGTGCTCGGCCTGACGGGGACCAAGTACGGTTGCGGCCAGGCGCTCTGCGGGGCGTGCGTCGTGCACCTCGACGGCGAGACCGTGCGCGCCTGCGTGACGCCGGTGAAGCGCGCGGCGGGCGGCTCGGTGACGACCATCGAGGGGCTCAGCCCGGCCGGCGATCACCCGCTGCAGCGCGCGTGGGTGGAGCTCGGCGTCCCGCAGTGCGGCTTCTGCCAGGCGGGGCAGATCATGAGCGCGGCCGCGCTCCTGCGGAAGAACCCGCGGCCGTCGAACGACGATATCGATAAGTCGCTCGCCGGCAACATCTGCCGGTGCGGGACGTACACGCGCATCCGCGCCGCGGTCCGCAAGGCCGCCGGCCTCCCGACGGAGTGAAGATGGAACAGCAACGCGTCGTCCTCCTCCGCCGCTCCTTCCTCGCGGGGCTCGGGCTCGCGGCGGGCGGGCTCGCGCTCGGGCTCGCCGAGGGCGACGCCGAGGCCGCGCCGCCCCCGGCCGCCCCGCCGCCGCCCGGGTCCGCCGCGCTGCCGTCGCAGCCGGGGCTCCGGACCGGGGTGTTTCTCCACGTCGCGACCGACGGCACGGTGTCGATCGTCTGCCACCGGTCGGAGATGGGGCAGGGGATCCGCAGCTCGCTGCCGGTCCTCGTCGCCGACGAGCTCGGGGCCGACATGGCGCGGGTGAAGATCGTGCAGGGCGACGGCGACAAGGCCTACGGCGATCAGAACACCGACGGCTCGCGCAGCGTGCGCGACGGCTACGAGCCGATGCGCCGCGTGGGCGCGACGGCGCGCGCGATGCTCGTCGCGGTCGCGGCGAAGAAGTGGCGCGTGCCCGCCGCGGAGTGCGTGGCCGAGCAGCACGCAGTCCACCACGCGAAGTCGAAGCGCTCGCTGGACTTCCGCGAGCTCGTGGCCGACGCGGCGAAGCTCCCGGTGCCCGACGCGAAGACCGTCGCGCTCCGCCCCGTCTCGGAGCTGAAGCGCGTCGGCGGCCCGCTCCCGCTGCTCGACGCACCGGCCATCGTGACGGGTACAGCGCAGTTCGGCGCGGACGTGCGCCTGCCGGGCATGCTCACCGCGGTGATCGCGCGCCCGCCGGTCGTGGGGGGCAAGGTCGTGCGGTACGACGGGGCGCGCGCGCTGGCCGTCGCGGGCGTGAAGAAGCTCGTGGAGCTGCCGGGTCCGCAGGGCGGAGCGGTCGGGTTTCAGCCGCTCGGCGGCGTCGCGGTCGTGGCGGACACGACGTGGGCCGCGATGCGCGGCCGGGCGGCGCTGCAGATCGAATGGGATCACGGCGCGAACGCGGCGTACGACTCGGCGAGCTACCGCGAGGCGCTCTCGGGCGCGGCGCGCGCGCCGGGCAAGGTCGTGCGGAAGGTCGGCGACGTGGACGGGGCGCTCGCGAAGGCGGCGCGCACGCTCGAGGCCGAGTACTACGTGCCGCACCTGGCGCACGCGGCCATGGAGCCGCCCTCGGCGGTGGCGCGGGTCGACGCGAACGGCTGCGAGGTGTGGGCGCCGACGCAGAACCCCCAGTCGGCGCGCACCGAGGTGGCGCGGGCGCTCGGGGTCGACGAGGGCAAGGTCACCGTGCACGTGACGTTCCTCGGCGGCGGGTTCGGGCGGAAGTCCAAGCCGGACTATGTGGCCGAGGCGGCGCTGCTCGCGCGCGCCATGGGGACGCCGGTGCGGGTGCAGTGGACCCGCGAGGACGACGTGCAGAGCGGCTATTTCCACAGCGTGAGCGCGCAGTACCTCAAGGCGGGGCTCGACGCGGACGGCAAGGTGAGCGCCTGGCTGCACCGGACGGCGTTTCCGCCGATCCCGTCGACGTTCGACGGGAGGGTGAAGACCCCGAGCGACAACGAGCTCGGCCTCGGCGTGCTCGACCTCGCGCTCGCGGCCCCGAACGTCCGCGCCGAGGCCTGCGACGCGCCGGCGCACGTCCGGATCGGGTGGCTCCGGTCGGTGTGCAACATCTTCCACGCCTTCGCGGTGCAGAGCTTCATCGACGAGATCGCGCACGCGCGGCAGGCCGATCCGCGCGAGGTGCTGCTCGAGGTGCTCGGCCCGGCGCGCCAGGCGACGCCGGCCGAGCTGGGGGTCCAGAAGGTCCCGAACTACGGGGCGCCGATCGAGAAGCACCCGGTCGACGTGGGCCGCCTGCGGCACGTGATCGAGCGGGTGACGGAGATCTCGGGGTGGAGCGCCGCGCGCAAGGCGGGCCGCGCGGTGGGCCTCGCCGCGCACCGGAGCTTCCTCACGTACGTGGCGGTCGTCGCCGCGGTGTCGAAGGACGCGCTCGGCAAGGTGCAGGTGGACGAGGTGTGGCTCGTCGCCGACGCCGGCACGGTCATCAACCTGGACCGCGTGCGCTCGCAGATGGAAGGGGCGGTGGTCTTCGGGATGAGCATCGCGCTCCACGGCGCCATCACGGTGAAGGGCGGCGCGGTCGAGCAGACGAACTTCCGCGACTACCCGGTGGTGCGGACCACGGAGGTGCCGCAGCGGATCCACGTGGAGATCGTGAAGAGCGACGCGCCGCCCGGGGGCGTCGGGGAGCCCGGGGTGCCGCCTGTGGCGCCCGCGATCGCGAACGCCGTGTTCGCCCTGACGAAGACGCGCGCGCGGGAGCTCCCGCTGCGGCGGCTGGGGCTGTGAGGGGGGCGGGGGGATCGAGCCGGAGGGGGTCGAGGGAGGCCGGGTGAATTGAAATTCAGCCCGGGGGCTGTCATCAATTACGGTTGAGTCTGCGGGATTGGACCACGGAAACACCCGTTGCTCTTCTCCTCCAGCTGCCGCGTAGTTCCACTCCGATTCCGTTGGCAACCGACCACCGTCCCAGGCGCAGAATGCGAATGCGATATACCAGCTCAGACAGTTCATCGGTAGGTACTCGTGTTCGCCGGCGTCAGCCGTCCAGGTCTTGCGATTTGAGCTGACTCCGAGGCACGCCACCGTATTTTGCAGCGTCGACTCATACGAAGGTAGCCGGGTATCCCAGCCCGGATCCCGCCCACTCCCAGCAATCTGGTCCTCCCAGGCGGGCAACATCAGGGCGCTCGAGGAGCGCGGTGCGGACGTTCTCGTGACCTGTCGATGACGCGGCCCTCGCCAGCCCACGCGACGGCGACCGCGCGACGGCGCGCTCCTGTTCAACCCGAACATGACCTCCATCGCGCGCAGGATAGGATCGACGGTGCCGGGGGCGGGCGGCACCTGGCGAGCCGCTCATGCCGCGCCCAGAGCTCCGGCCAGGCGATCGCCGGTTCCTGGCGGGCTGCTGCCTCGAACGCTTCCCGGATGATCTCCACATCGCGCTTGTGGGCAGCGATGTCCTCCGGCGTCGCTGGCGGCCGCACCTCCACCTCGGCGGACAGCACGCGCGCCCCCAGGTCGGGCTTGTAGCCGAGCGCGGTGAGCACCCAGGGCGGCGGCCCCTGCGGACGCCGGGGCGCCGTCCATCCGGCACGGCGGCGGGTATTGACACCCTGGCCGGATCCGGGACCATCGCTTCATGGCACGCACAGCTCCGGTTCCGAACATCCCGGCCATCCCGGGAATGAACCCCGGTGTCTTCATCATGGGCGGCGGCGCAGGCGGCGGGGGCAGCGGCGGGCGCGGCGGCAACGGAGCCGGCGGAGACCAGGGCGCGGGGGGCAAGAACGGTGGCAACGGCGCCCAGGGCGGCGGCCCCAACGCCTCGAGCTGCGGCCAGGGTAGCGGCGGTGGCTGCCCCAACCCGTCGCACGGAGGCGGGGGAGGAACGCAGGCGGGTCACCCCATGGACCCGGTCACGGGTCGCGTCTACACCCTCGCCGTCACCGACATGGCCCTTCCGGGCGCGTTCCCGCTCGTGATCGAGCGCGCCTACAGCTCCGCGCAGCGCCACCTCGACTACGGGCTCGGCCACGGGTGGAACCACTCGCTCGGCTGGCGCGTCATCGAGCTCCGCCGCCGCAGGGTGCGCATCGTCACGGCGACGGCGCTGGCCTGCGAGGGCCGGTGCCCCGACGAGGGCGAGACCGTGAAGCTCCCTGTCGGACTGCTGACGCGGACCCGCGACGGCTATCTCCTCAAGGCCGACGACGGGATCACGCGGGTCTTCGAGGACGTCTTTGCGATCGACAACGAGTTCCGCCTCAGCGCGCTCGTGGACCACAACGGCAACCAGGCCCGGCTCTTCTACGAGAACGGGACCGGCCCGCTCCAGTTCGTGAATGACAGCGTGGGCCGCCTGCTTCGCGTACGGAGGCGCAGCGACGGCCGCATCGCCGCCTTCGAGGTGAAGAACGCGTCCGTGAGGGGCGCCTGGACGTCGTTCCGAACCTACGAGTACGACGAGCGCGGAGATCTGGTGGCCGCGCGCGACGCCCTGGGGCACGCGGTCACGTTCGCGTACGACGCAGACCATCGGCTCGCCACGGAGCGCTGGCCCACGGGCCTCGCGGTGCACTACCGCTATGACCAACACGGTCGCTGCGTGGAGACGTGGTGTAACGATCCCAACGAGCGTGCGCTCCTGGCCGAGGGCGTTCCGGAGGTGCTCGCGGACGGCAGCCGCGCGAAGGGGTTCCTGCACGCCAAGGTCGAGTATGGTGCGGGCGAGAACAACATCATCACTTCGCGCGCGCTGCGGAGGATCGAGGTCAACGCGTTTGGCAAGGCGGACCGGATCGTCTGGGCGGGGCAGGTGCACGACAACGCATTCGATGAGGCGGGCGAGCTCGTGGGGTACCGCGACGGCCTCGGGCGCGCGTGGAAGATGGGCGAGGCCGGCGGCGCGTACCGCGTGGTCGACCCGCTGGGTCACGTGACGGAGTACCTGTACGACGACCGCGGCAACGTCGTGGCCACGCGCGGCCCCGACGGCCTGGAGACGCAGCACGCGCGCGACCCGAACGGCAATCTCATCTACCTGTCCGATGCGATGGGGCTCGTCGCGAGCTTTCGCCATGATGAGCGTGGCTGTCTGGTTCACGCCGAGACCGCCGACGGCGGCAAGACGACGATGAAGTACGACGCGCTCTGCAACCGCGTCGAGATCGTCGAGCCCCACGGCGGCACGCGAGCGCTGCGCTATGACTTCCTCGGGCGACTGGTGGAGATGCGGGACGAGAAGGGCGGGGTCCACCGCTGGCTTTATGACGCGATGGGCCGCGTCGTCGGCTATTGCTCTCCGCTCGGCGCGCGCACGTCCACGATTTACGACGAGGCCGGCCGCTTCGCCGGCGAGCGCGACGCAGACGGCCGCTGGTTCCGGCTGATCTACGCGGGCCTCAGCGAGGTGATCGCGGTCGAGCGGAGCGACGGAACGCGCGTCTCGTACGCCTACGATCGCGAGCTCGGCATGGTGCGCATCGTCAACGAGGAGGGCGACGTGCACACCATCGAGCGCGACCTCGAGGGGCGGATCCTCGCCGAGCGCACCTTCGACGGCCGCTCGCTGCGGTACAGGAACGACCAGGCCGGGCGGCTGTCGAGGATCACCTTCGACGATGGCGAGTTCGTCGAGATGACCTACGACGACCTCGATCGGGTGATCGAGCGCGCCTTCTCGGACGACACGTTCCACAAGCTGGAGTACGACGAGCGCGGCCGCCTCGTGCTCTTCGAGACGGAGGCCGCCTGCACGCAGTACACGTACGACGCGCGAGGGCGTTGCATCCGTGAGGAAACGGCGCTGGTCAACGATCCTGCCTCCGCCGCGAGCGTCCAGCAGCTGTACGACGCCGGCATGAACCGCACGAGGATGACCGTGCCCGGCGCCGTCTCGATCGCCACCCCGCGCGACCCCGCCGGACGGTGCTCTGCGCTCTTCTTCTCGGATGACAGGGGCGCGGACCAGCCGATCGCGACGTTCGCGTACGACCCGATGGACGCCGAGACGGGGCGCCTCTTCGCGGGCGGCGGGGGCATCGCGCTCACGAGGGACGCGCACGGCAACGTCCTCCGCTTGGCCGTCTCCGGCCGTGGGACCGCCGTCGACCGTCCGGGCGAACCCGTATGGGTCGGCAAGCTGGGCGGCCCGGAGACCTTGCGGTTCGACTACCGATGGTCGCCCGCCGACGAGCTCCAGGTGCTCGCCGATCGCGATCGCGGGGCGCAGTCCTTCACGTACGATGCGCGCGGCCGCGTCGCGCAGAAGCGCCATGAGGGGCGCGCCTGGACCGAGGACTACGTGCTCTCACCGCGAGGCGACGTGCGCTGGATCGGCGGCCGCGCGCAGGCCCACCTGGTCGGCGGGCGCCTGGTGACCACGAACGGCGCGACCCTCACGTATGACGCGCGCGGCCGGCTCGTGAAGAAGGTGGACGGCGCCGCGGTGACCACCTACTCCTGGAGCGTGCTCGGCCTGCTCTCGGGCATGACGCTGCCCGACGGCACGCAACTCGAGTTCGTTTACGACGGGTTCGCGCGGCGCCTCGAGAAGCGCGTCACACGGCGAGGCGCGGCGATGGTGCGGCACCGCTACCGCTGGGATGGCGAGGATCTCCTGGAGGAGACGGTGGAGCGCCAGGCGCCCACCGCCAGCGCTGGCGCGACGTTCACGCTGGTCGAGCGCCGGCGCTATGCGTACTCGCCGGGCTCACCGGCGCCGATCGCGCAGGCGGTCGACACCGAGGCGGGCCGGGGCGCGTGGAAGTACTTCGTGCACCGGGAAGGGGCGCCTGTGCCGCTGGCGCTCGTGGATGCCGACGGGACGGTCGACCAGGTCTTCGAGACCGAGGCGTATGGTCGGGTGATGGCGGGCGACGCCGCGGCCACCCTGAGCCGGTTCCCGGGGCACTGGTACGAGCCGGAGACAGGGCTCCACTACAACCGGTGGCGGTACTTCGATCCGGCGAGCGCGACGTACCTGAGCCCGGAGCCGTTGGGGCTCGAGGGAGGACTCGAGGCGTACGGGTACGTGAGCGGGAGGCCGCTCGCCGTGATCGACGCCGATGGCCTGATGCGCTCGACGGTGACATCTCGTCGGGGAGGAGGGCCCACGCAGACAGGCTATTCGGCGCGCGACCCGAGGACACCGCCGACCGAGCCAGGCAGCAATGAGCCGTACCAGCGGCAGCTCCACCCCGCCGTCGCGGCCGCGCTCCCGACGCGCAATGCCATGCCAAGGCCGGCCGGCGGCTGCTCCGAGCCGGACGCCGTGAGCCGTTACCTTCAGGACTACGAGCGGCGAAATGGCGTCTCGTGCGACCCCGGCACTCCGCGAGGGCAGCGGCATCTGCGGCGGGCTCTTCGTCGGATGGGCAGCATCGGGAGCAATGATAGCGACCCCAACGCTACCGCGTGCGCTCCGTGCCCGAACTGCTCGCAGATGCTCTCGCGCCTCTATGCCATGGCGGGCGCGGGTCAGCCTCCGCCCGTGACCCCGGCGTCGCCACCACCACCGCGAAACGCCCCGCCCGGCACCCCGCTGCCGCCGCCGACGGCGGCTCGCGGGGCGCTTCCCAACACGCAGCTCCGCAATGACATCAACGCCGGAAATGTGGCCGACGCGAACCGCGCAAATACGGCGAGGTACGCGGAGACGCTGGACCAGCAAGTGGCCGCTGGACAGATGTCACGGGCCGAGCGGGACCGACGCGTGGGGCGGGTCGGCGCCATGAACCCGGGCACGTACGATTACGTGAATGGCCAATGGCAGCAGCTATGACCTCATCGCTGGAACCACAGGTGCTCGACTTCCCCGCGCTCCCCGGCATCCCGTCCAGGGACCGCGAACGGCTCCGCTCGCGTTTCGCGGGGTGGAACGACAGCTACCTCGCTTGCACGGGCGCCCCCACCGTCGCCCGCGACGAGATCCTCGACGCCGTACGCGCGCGGGGTGGTGACGTGCCGCCTGCCTCGGAGTCGTGTGGCTCCTTCAGGTGGTACGAGGGCTCGGTGCTGGTCACCGAGAACCGGGACACGTGGTGCCTTCATGCGCGAAGCGCCGAGCAGCTCGTCCCCTGGCTCCGGGCTTTCGGTGAGCGACAGCCTCGCAAGCCGATCTGGTTCCCTGCCTACTCGGCCGTGCTTGCCGAGAGCGAGCCGCTGGAAGGCGAGGGGCTGTTGTTCGATGACCGGGAGCCGGGCGTCGAGGGGGCCTTCCTGGTGCGCAACGGCAGCGCGGCAGTCCGCTACCGCCTCCCTGGCGGGGAGATGTCGCAGGGGCTCGACAAACGAGCGACAGTGCGCTTGCACGACCCGTGGCAGTCGTCGTTTGACGGCGTGCCCACGGTCCCGGCATTCGTGGTCATCAACGACGAGGGCTGCCCCGCTTTCCTCGCATGGCTGCATGCACAAGGACCGTCATCGTGCCTCGTCGATGCCGTCTCGGACGCGCTCGGCATCGGGCGTGGCATCCGGCGGTTCGATCGAGCCGCCATGTGTGGTCCCGTCCTCTGCCACGCAGAGTTCTTCGCGGGCGCCGCTTCCGCACAGGCGTTCGAATCGCCGCTCCTGCGATCCGGTGACCCCTGGCTTCCGGCGGGTGAGTCATCGCGGCTGCTCGTCGGCTACTGGGACATCGGGACATCGGAAGCGTTCCTCTACCTCGGTGAGGACCGCCGCATCTACCGTTACACGTTCGAGGATGACCTGTGGTCCGTCTCGGCGTCGAGCTACGCCGCCTACGTCGAGCGTATCCTTCGTTTCGACGCGAAGATCGCCGCCACGCACGCTTCAGACCTCCCGATCGTCGAGCTCTGCGAGCGTCTCGGGCTCGTTGTCGACCCGATCGGAACCGATGACTGGGCGACCCTGGCGGTCTCCAGCGACCTCATAGCGTTCCAGCGGCCCGGTGAGCGAGCGTTCTTGAAATGCTTCACCTCCCAGGCTGAGGCAAGGGCGCGCGCGCTCCTCTCGGGGTAGGTCGTCCGCGAGCGGCTGCTCCCGTACCGGCCGAGGATCCGGCCCGCCAGGCAGGAGGAGGACTGGCAGCGCGAGGCGGTGATGCTCCGCAACCTGCAGTCCCTGCCGGTGGAGATCGCGCCCGCGGGGGACAGGGCCTCCGGATGGGCGCGCCCCTCGGCCAAGAGCGCCTCTCAAAACCTCCCGTCGCCAGGCAGCCGAGAGCGGGCGCATCGCGTCGTTGCTCCTCGTCGCCCTACTTCAGTAGGGCTCCTCGTCGCGCCTAGCGCTGCACCCACCCTCGGCTGCCTGGCTCGGTCCGGTTTTGTTCGGCGCTCTAAGAGTTCCCCGCCTTTCCCTGCTGGTAGATGTCCTTGACGTTGATCTCCATGAACAGGTCCGGCTTCTCGAGCGGCGTGAAGCCGAACTGCCGGTAGAGCCCGTGCGCGTCCGCGGTGGCGAGCAGCGTCCGCCGCAGCCGGAGGTGACCCAGGGCCTCGGCGACGTGGGCGATCAGCGCCTTGCCGTATCCCTGGCGCTGCTCCGCCTCGACGATGAACACGTCGGCCAGGTACGCGAACGTCGCGTGGTCGGTGATCACCCGGGCGAACCCGATCTGCGCTCCCGCCTTGTAGACGCCGAAGCAGAGCGAGCTTTGGATGGCCCGCTCGACCACCTCCCGGGGGATGCCCGTGCTCCAGTAGGCAGACGCGAGGAAGGCGTGGATCCGCTCGATGTCGAGGAGCGCCTTGTCCGACGAGATGACGATGTCTTCAGCTGCCTCATGCTCCACTGTGGCGATCCTCCGTTCAGCCTGCGCGCTCGGGGTCCTGGTCCCTGACGGCTCCTCCAGCGACCCGTGTGTCCGTCGCTCTCCGGGGAGAGCATCCGAGGGACCGCGCGGCGTCAAGAGGAGGCGCCGGCGCGGGCTCGATCCAGCGCGCGCCCGTGGATCTGGCTGGTCCTGCCGGTCATCGGTCTCCTGGAGCGCTGGCCTCCAGGAGCGGGCGCGCGCGCTGGTCTCGCGGGTGAAGACCGCCACGACCGGGCGCCTCCTGCTCGTGTATTTCGTGATACGGCAGCTCAGCGCGGCCCTCGGCATGACCTCGCTGGGCGGCCACGCGCAGATGGTCCGGCCGCTGATCGCGCCCATGGCCGAGGCCGCCGCGGAGAACCGGTACGGGCCGCTGCCGGACAGGACACGCTGGCTGATCCGCGCCTCGGCGGCGGCGGCCGACAACGTGGCGCTGTTCTTCGGAGAGGACATCTTCCTCGCCATCGCGTCGATCCTGCTCATCTATGGCGGTGTTCACGGTGATCATGGGGAACGCGTTCGCGGCGTTTCCGGTCATGACCGCGGCCGTGGGGTTGCCGCTGATCGTGCGCCGGCTCGGCGGCGACCCGGCGGTCATGAGCGCCATCGGCATGCTGTCCGGCTTCTGCGGGACGCTGATGACGCCCATGGCCGCCAACTTCAACATCGTGCCCGCGGCGCTGCTCGGGCTGCCCGATCGCGACGGCGTGATCAAGGCCCAGCTCCCCACCGCGCTGCTCCTGCTGATCGGGAACACGCTCCTCATGTAGCTGCTCGTCTTCCGGCGCTGAGGCCGCGCCCGTTCCCCGCGTCCGGGTGGCCATCGGCTCGTGAACGTGCTCGTCTTCGGGCGCCGAGGTCTCCACCCATGACGCACGTCCTGACACCGGACATCGCCACGCGCCTCGCCGCCATCGCGCTCGGGCACGTGACGCGGGAGTATCCGAGCAAGCTCGATCACGTCATGGCCGGCCCCGAGGACGTGAAGGGCCCGCGCGACCTGCACCCCATCTTCTACGGCAGCTTCGACTGGCACTCGTGCGTGCACGGCCACTGGCTCCTCGCGCGGGTCCATCGCCTCTTCCCCGGCGCCCCCTGCGCGGCCGCGATCCGCGCGCTGCTCGACGCGCAGCTCACGGCCGAGAAGGTCGCGGTCGAGCTGGCCTATGTCCGGCGGCCGGCGAGCCGCGGCTTCGAGCGGCCCTACGGGTGGGCGTGGCTGCTCCTGCTCGCGGCCGAGCTCGCGCGGTACGAGACCGACGAGGGCCGGCGGTGGTCGGCCGCGCTGGCGCCGCTCGGCGACGCGTTCGCCGAGCGGTTCGTCGAGTACCTGCCGAGGGCCACGTATCCGGTCCGCGCCGGCGCGCACACGAACAGCGCCTTCGCGCTGGCGCTCGCGCTGGAGTACGCCGCCGTGAAGGGCGATGAGCGGCTCTCGCGGCGCTGCGCCGAGGCCGCCCGGGCGTGGTATGGCCGCGACGCGGGTTGCCAGGCGTGGGAGCCCTCGCAGGACGATTTCCTCTCGCCCGCGCTCATGGAGGCCGAGTGCATGCGCCGGGTCCTGTCCGGGCCGGAGTTCCGCGGCTGGCTCGCGCGGTTCCTGCCGCGCGCGGCAGCGGGCGAGCCCGCGACCCTGTTCGAGCCGGCGACGGTCAGCGACCGGAGCGACGGCAAGATCGCCCACCTCGACGGGCTCAACCTGAGCCGCGCCTTCTGCTGGCGCTCGGTCGCCGCGGCCCTGCCCGGAGCGGATCCGGTGCGCGCCCGCGCCCTCGACGCGGCGGAGCGGCACCTCGACGCGAGCCTGCCGCACATGGCCGGCGATTACGCGGGCGAGCACTGGCTGGCGAGCTTCGCGCTCCTCGCGCTGGGCGCCGGCGCGCGGTGACGCGCCACAGAGATCGCGGCGCTCGGCCGCGGCTCGTGTCGCAGCGTCTAGGTCGTGGAGCGGGAGACGGGATTTGAACCCGCGACGTCAACCTTGGCAAGGTTGCACTCTACCACTGAGTTACTCCCGCAAACGTCGAGCACAGAAAGCGAGGGATCTGGAGATCCACTCATCCCGGCGCCTCTCGGAGAATGCGCCGAGTGCGTCGAGCCGTCGTCGGATGGCTGTCTCCGTCGAGGCGGCGGAGGAGTATCAACCGGCGGCGCCTTAGTCAAGCACGGAGGTGCGTGGTCCTGGAGCAATCGTGCGTGCCGGACGGCACGAGCCCGCCCGGCCGGCTTGCCGTGTCCGGCGTCGCTGGTCCCGGGAGCCCGGAGACCGGCGCGGCGGGCGTCCGGGAGCCCGCATGACCCGCTCGGGCGCCGGCGCCTCTGGGGGGCGATCGGGAGATGGCCGGGGCCGGGGTCGGGGTCGGGGGCCCGGGATCGAGCCGGCCTGGTCAGCAGGCGCGATGCCGCGTTCCGGACGGGCCGCCCTGCCCATGAGGAGCGGCCTGCGGGTCTCGCAGCTTCGGCGTTCCACGGTCCTGCGGTCCCGCGACGCGAGGTCGGCCGCGGCGCTCCTGCGGGCGCGCCGCTCGGAGGTCCACGAGACATGAGCGCGCTTCAAGAGCTCGCCCTCGCGCTGGGTGGTGGCCTGGTCACCGATCGGGATGTGATGGGGGGGATATCGCCAGGATCACGCGATCTGGGCGGCGGGCGGCTGGCCGCTCGCGGTGGCGCGGCCCTCGTCGACCGCGGAGGTGCAGGCGCTGGCGCGGTGGGCGACCCGGCACCGCATCGCGCTGGTGCCGCGCGGCGCCGGGACCGGGGTGGCGGGCGGGGCGGCCGCCGGAGACGGCTGCGTGGTGGTGAGCTTCGAACGCATGAACCGGATCGTCGCGATCGACGAGGCGGCGATGCTCGCCGTGGTCCAGCCGGGGGTGCTCAACGGCGATCTCGAGGGCGCCGCCTTTCAGCGGCGGAGAGCCATCGCGATGGCGCGCGCCTGACACACAGAGATCCGCTTCGCCCGTCTCGTCCCCCGGCTCGCCCGACTCACCCCCCACCTCGCCCGCCTCGTTCCCCCGGGGGGCGCTCGTCTCCCGACCCGGGGGCGGCCTCCGCCGTCCCGGGGCTCCCGCCCGCCGCCCGCGCCGGGGGCTCCTCTCGTCGACCGCCGGCGCCCTTGCCACGCACCCCGGCGCGATTCTCCCGGACCCCATTCCTCTCTCTGCCGGCCCTGGGGATCACGCGCGCAGAGCACGCTCCGGGCGCACTCGACGTCTCGAAACCCCTCTACCTCCTTGATAGCCGTATGCCGGGAAATGGATCGTGGCAAAGCTCACGATAGGTCAGAAGGCTGAGCGAGTGCTCCTGTTGCTCATGGGGCTCCGCAAGAACAAGGTCGCCGCGGCGCTCGTCGCTCACGGCTTCTACGATGACGATCTCTCCGAGGGATGGCGCCTGCTCCAGCGCGTCGACCGCTACCCGGCGGACGCGTGCAAGGAGGTTAATCGCTTCGCCGCGGATCCGTCTGGTCGCGCCGGCCACGAACCTGGTCGAAGCGGCCGACCCGTCCCGTATCAACGGTACCCGAGGGCCTCCCGGAGCTTCGAGGTGTCGATGAAACCCCGGAGCGGGTCCTTTGTCGCGCCGGTGCTGCGCTCGTTCTGGGCAACCCCCTGCCACTTTCCCTGCGGAACCTCGATCTCCTTGCGCTCTTCTGGGCTGAGCTCCGCCAGCGCCTCGTTCCAGCCGGCCTCGCCGTCCTCGTCGCGGAAATCGAAAGATTTGCCGTCCAGCGTCGTGAATCGATAGTGCGGATGCTGCCGTTGCGTGTCCGACGGGGCGTAGATCGCCTCGAGCTCGCAGGACGCGACGATGGATATATGGCCTCCGGACTTGCGGTTCGCCATGAAGATGTCTCCCGGCTTGGGCGCATACCCGTCCCCCGGCGCATGCCAGACGAGGAGGCCGGTGGGCGTACCTTTCGCGTTCTGGTTCTCGCGGAATGCTTCGAGCGAGAGACCCTTCGCATAGGCCTCGATCATGTTCAGGTTCGCCCCGGGTCTCCACGCGCCGTTGAGGGCCTCACGGTTGAGGAATTTGCCGAGCTCCGCGCTCGTGATCTTGTCCTCCGGCTCGCCACGCAAGGCCCAGGCCTTCCAGAACACCCAGGTCACGAAGTCGCCGCACCAGGAGTGAAAGTCATTGTAATTCTGGCTGGATTCCTCGCGAGCCCTGGCCCGGGCGAGCTTTTCATCCATTCCTTCTTTCTTGAGCCGCTCGAACGCTGCGGCGTACTTCGCCTCTCGCTCCGCTGCCTTCGCCTGGTGCTGCAGCTGGCACTTCCCGCTCGCCTTGACCCCAGGGAAGGTGGGCAGTATGCCGGGGCACGCAGCGCCGCTCTGGCTGCCGTGTCGGTTCTCGGTGATCTCGAGGATGAGCGGGCTCCACTCGATGCTGTTGACGGCCTGCCAGGCGATGTCGACGAGCCAGTCCTTCGGGCTGATCACGATGACCTGCCCAGTCCCCGTGGGCAGGTGGCTGTTCTTCCCCGGCTCCTCCGGCCGCTCGGCCTGCGGCTGGGCCTGCGCGGGGGCGGCCCCGCCGGGCGCATCTGCCTCCGGCGCCGCCTCGTGCTTGCGGTCCACGACGTAGGTGGCGTTCACGTTGCTGCCGACCTTCGGGCCTTGCACCTTGGTGATGATATAGGCGCCGTCCGGCGTGGCGCCGTAGTCGTTGCCGCCGACGAAGGGGTTGTTCCAGTACACCGTCACCGATCCGCTCGGGCCGCGGTAGGTCACGCGGCCTTCGGTCCCGGTCATGACGCCGTCGGACTCGGCCGACCAGACTGCCGTCGATCGGCACGCCGGCGGTGGTTCCCGGCCCGGGGTGAGGATCCCGTGGTCGAGCCGAGGAGGGCCCACGAACGTGAGCGGCTCGCCCGTATAGTTCACCAGCGTGCACAGTACGCTTCGCGTCGCCATATCCCTGTTCCCCTCCCGCGACGCCCGTCCGCTGCCAGCTCGAAGAGAGCGCCGCTCCCTCGCAGTGTACCAGGAGCCGGGGGGGCGGGCCGCAAGGAGCGGCGCCACGTGAGCACGCATTCGGCGACCGCGCGCTCTGCGGGACGGGCGACCGGCTACCGGTGCGTCGGGCCCGATCCCGGCGCGATCTCGGTCAGGCGGTGAGAGCGGAAGAGGGCGAGCCGGCGATCCCTCTCACTCTTCTCATGAACGCCGACGACCCAGATGTCGGACAGCGACCGCGCCGCGACGCTTTTCGGCGTGTACGCGGCCTTCACCTCCGGATCGACGGGCATTTGTACCTGCACCCAGGCGCCGCCCCGTGGGAGAGCCCAGACCTCCGGCGCCTTCCCACCTCGGGAAGCGTCTCGGGGCAGGCCGAGGATCACCAACGTTCCGTCCTGCCCGCGAGCAGCGTTCAGGATCCTCCTTGTCGGTGGGGCGGGCATCTCCGAGACAGCGGTCCCATCAAAATGGAAGAGCAGGGGCGGCGACGTCTCCTCCGAGGGGTAAGGCCCATATACCCCCTGGGGTGCCTCTACACCGAGCTCATGATTGCCGACAACGTACACGTCGGTCGGGCTCTCTCCGAGCAGGCGGGTGTCGCATGGGTAGAATTTTCGCCTGTCGCGCCGGATTTCGGGCGGCAGCGGGAGGAGAATCTCGGTCCTGTCCGGCCGCCCCGGGCGGGACAGGACGAGCCGGACCGGCGCTGGCTCGCCTTCCTTCATTGCAGCGTGCGCCTCGAGCGCCAGCACGTCTCCCGAGCGCCAGCCCCGCGCCGCGGCTATCCCGTACGTCTTCTCGTTCGTCGCCTTGTACGAGGGACGCGGCGCTGGTTGTCCGGGGCAATCGAGCACCTCCTGGCGCGCCGTCCAGGCATTTGTCGCGTCCTCGTTGTCCACGAGCAGGCCGACAAGGCACCCGCTGCCTTGATCCCACAGGTCCTGGTACAGGTCCTCGGCGTGGTCGCCTTCCGGTGCCTGGTGGACCCTCGTCCAGCGAGCACCACCGAGACGGAACACGCGCTCATGATAGAACGGGTAATCCCGGCTCGAGTTGTCCGGGGTGCGCAAGACCATCCATGCCGCATCGGGCCAGCGCCCGACGAGGGTCCTTATCTCTCCGTCCGGTACGGAGGACTCCATGGGCAGGCCTTCGGCGATCTCTGCCGACGACCCTACATGGTCACCCTCGATCAAGGCGAAAGAGGTGCCATTGCGCTCCAGCAAGATCTGTCCACCCTCCAGGGGCCACAGATGGGCCGTACGGACGGGCAGCTCGGCGACCTTGCCAAACGAAATTCGGGGTCGCGGGAGAGATGGCCCCGTTGCGTCCGGTGCACGTCGCGCGGCGTCGCTGCCGAGCGAGAGGGTACCTGGAGCCGCACCGCCGGAGCGGCAGGAAACATGAGCCGTCGCCAGGAGTGCAGCTCCCAGAAAAAGGCCTGTCGTGGATCTCGGCGAGCGCAGGATTCGCGCTGGCGACCTCCGACGGGCGCCATGGGCCCCCCAAAGCCGTTCGGCTCGCTTTTTCTCCCGTCCACTGCAACGCTCGCCCGGCAGCCGCAGCCGGAGCAGCGCCCCTCCGGGCCGGGCCGGCAGGCCGGTCATGCCCGCGCCCGCCCGGCGTCGAGCCCTGGCGCGGGGCGCTCGACGCCGGGCGGCGGCGGCGCCTCGGTCTCCGCGAGGTAGGTGACCGCCCCGCCGTGGGGAACCGGGAGCTCGGCGGCGAGCATCCGGAGGACCGTCACCTCGATGCCGTGGCGCTCGCGAGCTCCCTGGAGGACCGATTGGGTCTCCTGCCACCACGGCATCGCGACCGGATAGGGCGGCAGCGCGCCCAGGAGCTCTCCCGCCCTGGTGACGAGGACGAGACGAACGAGGCGCGGCGGTTCGGTCGGCACCGGGCGATGATAGCGAAGGGCCGTCGTGGGTCGAGAGCTCAGATCCGTGATGGACGGCGGTGCTCCCGCGAGAGGAGAATGAGCCGCCAAGGCGCCAAGGACGCCAGAAGAGTACTGGGGTCGAAATGAAACCGACGCCGCCAGCCGCGCGGGCGTATCATTCCTTCTCTCTTCCCTCTCTGATGGCGTCCTGGCGCCTCGCTGTCCTCGGGCGAGGGGGCGCGCATCGCGCCCGGGAACGCCGCCTCGAGGTCCACGAGACGCTTGACTTCCGGGAAGGCCTTTGAGCTCCTTAGACCTAGGGGGGCGCTCATGTCCGCCGAACCCAGCCGGGCTACGCCAGCGCCGTGCTTTCGCGGAGATTCGTCCGGTCGCCGCGTGCTCGCGCGAGAGCAGCGTGGTGATGAGGAAGCTCAGGACACCTCGCGCGGCTCCCGGCGCGCACGCTGGAACATCACGATCCCGAGCAGGATCCCGCCCGCCACGATGGCGATGTCGGCGACGTTGAACACCGGCCAGCGATGAAGGTGGATGAAGTCGATGACGTACCCGCGGACGGCGCGATCGATCGCGTTCCCGATCGCGCCGGCGACGATGAGCGCGTACGCGGCCTGCTCGGCGAGCGAGGCGCGGCGGCTGTGCCACCAGCCCAGGATCACGACGCCGAGGACGATCATCGAGCACGCGAAGAGGAACGCCACCTTGGCCGGCGACTGGATGCCCCGGAGCAGGCTGAAGGCCATGTCGCGGTTCTCGGCGTAGCGGAGATCGAGCACCCCCGGCACGATCGACAGGGGCGCTCGCCGCTCGAGCGCGGCCTGCGCGACCGCCTTGGTCGCGTGATCGCACCCCACCAGGGCCATCGTGAACAGGATCAGGACCCAGCTCATCACGCGTCGCGCCATGGCCGCCGGAACGCATGGTCGCGGCGGGTCATTCCCGCTCTCTCCAGAGAGGACGGTGTGGGATGAGCTCGTCATCGTACTTCACGGCCGGGGCGATCGGCGGAGGGCGGGTCGGCCGTCCAGGAAGACGCCGACGAGGACGCCGAGGTAAGCGCCGGCGTGGAGCCCCCAGCTGACGAGCTAGCGTGTGGCGGCGCCGGGGGGACCCCGCGCCGAGGCTCGCCTCGCGCACGCCGAACGGATCGGCTTTAGATCGCCCTGCACGCCGGCCTTGAGCGCCAGCGGGCCCGCGTCGAAGCCGACGCCCACGAACAGACCCACGCCCGCGAAGGCGTAGGGCTTTGCGTTCGCCCTCACGTTCGCGATCTTCTCTTCGCTGCCCGTCCCCAGGAGCGTGCTCGGGTTGAGCTCGAAATCGATATTGCCACCCAGGCCATATCGCAATGGCTGACGCAGTCGCCGCTCGCGTCCCGGCTCGCCTACCTTGAAGCGCGCTTCGTGCGCGAGCGCGGAGGCGACGCTGGCCCGGCGCGCGCGTGTCACGGAGGGGACATAGGCCCGGTGCCAGGCACGTGTTGCAGGCACGAGTGCCTGGCACGCGTTGCCGATATCGTATGGATGCGACGGCACGCCAAGCGGCCTGGCGGCGGCGATGCCGTCATCCTGGGGGCACGAGCCCAGAGCGCAGGAGCACGCTTGACCGGCGCGAGATCGCGCTGCTAGGCTCCGCGCAGGAGATCGATGGAGATGCGCAATTTAACTCCTGCCTTGCCGATCTTGTGCTCACTCCTTGTACCGATGGCGTGCGGCGGCGACGATGAGACGAGCGCCGGGGCGGGCGGTACGGCGGGGGGGAGCTCGTCGACGACGGGCGGCGGGAACACGGGCGGTTCCGGCGGCGCTGGCTCAGGCAGCGGCGGCGACGCCGCCGGCGGCGGCGGTACGGAGAGGAAGCGGGTCGGAGACCCGTGCACCGATGATGCGCAGTGCCCCTCGTTCGGCAACCTGGAGGGATATTGCTTGACGAGCTGGCCCGGGGGCTCCTGCGCCACGGACCATTGCGACGGCGACCTGGTCTGCCCCCCGGATAGCACGTGCGGTGTTGCGGACGGCGTCGCGCGCTGTCTCCACTTCTGCTTCACCGATGCCAATTGCCGGGACGGGTACCGCTGCGACACGGCAGAGCAATCCTGCGTTCCAGCCGACTGACCGGCCTCCGTCACGGGTGGGTGTGTCCGTATCGGCCAGAGCTGCGCGAGTCCACGGATTCGCGGCTGCACGTCCATGAAGAGATCCCACTGGCCCGAGCCGATCCTTGCGAGGGCTCAACGTTGGTTGTGCGCGGCATCGCTCGTCGCTGCGGCAGGCTGCCCCGCGATCGCCGCCCTCACCGGAGGCCAGGCGCGGGCCGTTCGCGAGCCGCTCGCCCCAGCGGACCAGCGTGGGCGGGAAGCGCTCGGGCAGGGCGGTGACCTCCGCCTTGCGCCGGCGGGCGAGGAGCGGGGGCATCATGAGCCCGGCGGCGGCGGCGACGGCGGCCGCCTCGCTGAAGGCGAGGAACGCGTCCTCGCCCTCGTCGACGGCGCGGAGCGCGAAGAGCGCCCACCGCAGGTCGGGCGCACACCAGACGCCGGTCTGCACCGGGATCACGCCGCCCGTGGGGCCGTCCGGATGGGGGTCGCCGCCGCCGAAGAGCTCACCGTAGAGGACGCGCCGATCCGCGCCGACCGCCGCGAACGCCGCGAACGTCGCGCGGGCGGCGTCCCGGAGCGACGCGCGGAGGAGCTGCCAGCCGGAGAAGGGTCGTCGTTCCGGAGCCACTCCTTGCGCTGCTCGCGCCGAGGCACGGCATCTTGGGGAAGGGGAGGAACTCCATTCCCGCCGACGATAGCGCCGATGGCACCGCCGCGCGTGCGAGACGCTTGACTTCCGGGAAGGCCTTTGAGCTCCTTAGACCCAGGGGGTCACTCATGTCCGCCGAACCCAGCCGGGCTCCGCCAGGGCCGTGCTTTCGCCTCCTGCTGATCGAGGACAGCGCCATCGCCGCCTCGATCGTGCAGAGCCACCTCGACGCGGTGCCGTGGCAGCGCGCCGAGCTCGCACACGCCGAGACGCTCGCGGCAGGGCTCGCACGCGTGAAGGAAGGGTGGGATGTCGTTCTCCTCGACCTCTCCCTGCCCGACGGGGAGGGCCTCGAGGTGGTCGAGCGCGTCCGGGACGTGGATCCCCACGTGCCCATCGTGGTGCTGACGGGCCACGACGACGTCCGCCTCGCGGAGCGCGCGCTCGGGGCCTCGGTGCAGGATTACCTCGTGAAGCGCAGCCTCGACACCGACACGCTGTGGCGCGCCATCCGCTATGCGGTCAGCCGCCAGCAGCTCGTGACGCAGCTCGCGCGCACGATGGCGGAGGCCCGGGAGAACGAGGCCAATCTCCACCAGCTCATCGCCCGGAGCGCCGACGGGGTGATCGTGCTGGACCCCGGCGGCACAGTGCTGTTCGCGAACCCCGCTGCAGAGGCGCTGCTCGGCGAGGGGCGCCTCGTCGCCGGGCGGGGCTGCCCGGTGGCGCTGCGCGCCGGCGAGACGAGCCTGGAGCTCGGCGGGGACACGGTCTTCATCGATGTTCGCTGGGTCGACGTGGACTGGCAGGGGCGGCCCTCGCGCATGGCGCTCCTGCGCGACGTGACCGGGCGGCGCCGGGGGGAGGAGCTGAGGCTCCGGCTCGAGCGCAGCGAGCGGCTCGCCGCGGTCGGGCAGCTGGCGGCGGGCGTGGCCCACGAGATCAACAACCCGCTCGCCTACGTGGTGGCGAACCTCGAGCTGCTCGCCCGTGAGATACGGCGCCTCGCCGGCAACGGGGTGGCCACCGAGCAGCTCGCCCAGCCGCTCGACGACGCCCGCCACGGCGCGGCGCGGGTGATGCACATCGTCCGGGATCTCGGGGTGTTCGCGCGCAGCGAGGCGAACGAGGCGATCGGGCCGACGGACGTCAACGCGGTGCTCGAGAGCGCGCTCAACATCGTCCACGCCCAGATGAAGCACCGCGCGCGCGTGGTGCGCGAGCTCGCCCCGGTCTCGCGCGTGGGTGGGGCCGAGGGGCGCCTCACGCAGGTGTTCGTGAACCTGCTGATCAACGCGGCGCAGTCCATCCGGGAGGGGCGCGTCGCCGACAACCTCGTCAAGGTGCGCACCCGCGAGCAGGGGCGCGAGGTCGTCGCGGAGATCGTGGACTCGGGCTGCGGCGTGGCCGAGGAGCACATCCACCGGCTGTTCGAGCCGTTCTTCACCACGAAGCGCGCCGGGGAGGGGACGGGGCTCGGGCTCGCGATCTGCCGGAGCATCGTCGAGTCGTGCGGCGGGACCATCGGGATCAGCAGCACGGCCGGCGTGGGCACCTGCGTCCGCGTCCGTCTGCCCGCCTGGACGAGCGCGGAGCCCGCGGCGCTGCCCGCGCCAGCGCGCGAGCAGGGGCCGACGCGGCGCGCCCGGATCCTCGTCGTGGACGACGAGCCGCTCATCCTGCGGGCGCTGCGGGGGCTCCTCGGGACATCCCACGAGGTCGTGTGCGTGTCCTCGGGCGCCCAGGCGCAAAGGACGCTCCGGCTCGATGCGGACTTCGATGTCGTGCTCTGCGACCTCGTGATGCAGGAAGGCACGGGGATCGAGCTCCACGAGTGGATCGAGGCGGAGCTGCCGGCGCTCGCGGACCGGGTGCTGTTCATGACCGGAGGCGGGACGAGCGAGGCGAGCCGGCGGTTCCTGGCAGCGCACGGGGGGCGCGTGCTGCCGAAGCCGATCGATCCGGCGGAGCTGATCCGCCGCGTGGAGGCGCTGCTGCCGGCGAGGGCGGTGGAGCCGGCGGGGGGGACGTAGCCGGGGGCTCAGGGCAGGCGCTGTCTCGGGTCGCTGCTACGTATCAGGGCGGGCCCGCGGCGCCGTCCTGGATCCACTGCCGCAAGATCGCGAGCTCGTCCTGGCTGACGGTCGGCCCGGCCCCGCTGGGGGGCATCACGCCCGAGATGCACACTGCCGTGGCGGACTCCACGCAGCCGGCGGTCTCCGCCGTGCCGGCGGCCTTGCGGTAGAGCCAGCTGTTCTCGGGATCGCCCGGGACGACGAGCTTGAACTGGCCGCCGTCGCGGGAGGGCTTGTTGACCAGACCGTCGACGATCTTCCTGGAGCTGATGTGGCCACCGAGGATCAGCTTCGCATTGGCGCCCGTCTCGGCGTGGCAGCCGCTGCACAGGTTCTTGTTTGTCGCGAAGATGGGCCGCACCTTCTCGTGGAAGAACCCTGATTCCACCGGCAAAGGCTCGTTGGGATTGTTGACCTCGTCGGGGTCCAGGTTCTGCTTGATGATCTTGATGTGGGTGTCCATCTCGCGGCACTGCGCGGCGAGATCGTCCTTCAACTTCTGATCCGTCGGCTGCATCCCCTTGGCGAGGCGATACTTCTCCCACACGTTATCGATCCAGCCGTGGAGCTTCCAGAACATGTAGTTGTCGATGTTCGCTTCGGTGTTGTTCACGCCGTGCGTCGTGTTGCCCGGCCGCGCCCACTTGGCGTGCAGCACGAAGTGAAGGCCCACCCACGGCATGTTGGTCGCCCCCCTCAGCGCCTGGCCCACGTTGCACTGGAGCCAGAAGCCGAGCGTGCCTTCGTCCGGGAACCTCGCGAGGTTCTCGGGTTTGTCGATCTCGTCGCCGATCCTTCCGGCTTCGAGGGCGGACGCATCCCAGTTCCGCCACGCGGAGCGCCACTGGGGCGGCACGTCCTCCGCCGAGGTCGGAAACTTGGTGAAGCCGGTGAACTGCTCGCTGTGATTGGGCCAGAGCTGCTTCAGCGCTTGAATCATGTGGCGGTGAAACACGAGGAACTGATAGCCGTCGCCGGCGGTCTGACAGTTCTGATCCGCCGGGATCAGCTGCTTGAAGTCGCAGATGCCCACCTTGCTCCCACCACCGCCGAAGGGGCCATTGCACGTGCGGACCGCGTGCCACTCGATGTGGGCCACCTGCCAGGAGTTGTCATACATCCATTTCAGGACCTCCGGCTGCACGGTGGTATCGACGATGTTCGGATCGTTGTTGCCGGGCGGAAAGAAGTCCGCGGGGCCATCCTTCATCGTCGGGCTCGAGTCGCTCTCGTGGGGAGGATAGCCGTACACGCAGTGGTCACTCATATCTTCGTGGTCGACCGTGCCGCCACTGCCACTGCCGCTGCCGCTGCCGTTGCCGCTGCCACTGCCGGTGTCACTGCCACCAGCACCGCCCGAGACGGAGCTCGATCCCGGGCCCGGACCGCCTGTTTCGCCTGTCGTCGCACCGGGGCCCCCGGCGCCGCCCTCCCCGGCGCCGCTCAACGAATTGTCGTTGTCATCGCCGCCGCATGCGCTCAGTGACAACGCAGCCAGCGCCACGAACGTGGCCAGGCGTCGTCGGGATTTGCGGCGGTCGGTTGCAGATGCGTGGTGCAGATCGTTCAATTGCATATCGCTCTCGCAGGCCGGTAAGCTCAGTCCGTCAGGCGCGTCCAGCCCCACAGCGGGCGGGCGGCCACACTCTACCAGTGGCATACATGCGTCGTCAACAAGAACATCTGGCTGTTGCGGTGCCTGTATATTTATCAATCATTGTGCGATGAAATCAAAATTGTAGACACCACCGTTGATGCCACCGGTGCCGTCGCTGCCGCCACTCGCCCAAGACTGTCCAGTCCGCCGCGCCTACGCGCGCGATTTTTGCCATGGATCTTAAGTAATTCCCGCGATCGCGAATTTTGATCTCCAGATCAGCGTCCATTTCGCCTCCAGTACCACCTGCTCAATTCCGCTTCCCAGAATCCAGAGGGATTGATAGTTTCTGTCTTCGATGCGCCCAGGCACGTGGGTGTCGAGCCCAGCTGGCCGTGGAGTGAAGGCCGCCCCTTCGATGTATGGATATTTGATGCAGATTCAATTTTCCAGGAGAGGTGCGGGGCGCGTAAGGCAGCGCCACGAACGCGAGCTCGCGTCACGGTTGCGCGGCTTCTACCAGTACTTACGTGTGGTGGACGAGCGCCCGATGGCTTCGTAAGGAGCACCGCATCTCCCTGAAGCGCTTGATCCTACAGCATGGGGAGCGCAGCGCGGGGGAGACGAGGCGAGCGATGGACTGACAGCGGGGCCGGCCCCTTCGAAACGTCCACTGCTCGGTTTGCTCGCCATTCCATGGAGCGTGGTGTCGAGACAGAGCTCTCCCGATCGCCGACCGCGCTCGTCTTTCTCGAAGATGTCCCCCCAGGCGGCATGTGCAGCGCCGCGGGGATCCAGGTCGATACACGACCTGCCGCGCGCCTCGTCGAGCGCGAGAATGGACTGGAGAGCATCGAACCGAGCGCGATGCGGGCGCGGCGCCCCGCGAGCGCCGCGCCGCGGGGCTCACGTCCCGCCGCAGGCCTCGTACTGCGCCTTGCACGCGTCCATCCCCGCCTGCTGCACGCAGGGCGCGCAGTTCGCCCTGATGCCCCCGCCGGCGCACTCCGCCTCGCACTCGTCCGCGCACACGCCCGCCGCGCACACGCAGTCGATGAGCGCGTCCGTCTCCGGATCCTGCAGCGGATCCGTGCTCGGATCGCAGCCTTGCACGCACGCGCAGCAGAGGCCGTCGCCCAGACAGCAACCGTCGCCGCGCCCCGGAGGACAGGTGCAGTCGCTGCCGTCCTCGCCCATGCACGCCCCGTAGGCGCTGCCGTCGGGGAAGCACGTCGCGACGCCCGGCGCGCTGACGGCGTGGCAGGTGCACTGCATCGTCGAGCCGGGCACGCACGACGTCCCGGTGGCCGAGCTGGCGCTCGTCGAGCTGGCGCTCGTCGAGCTGGCGCTCGTCGAGCTGGCGGCCGACCCGCCGCTCCCGGTCGGATCGGGATCGGTCGTCGTGGAGCCGCACGCGGCCGCGAACGCCGCCGAGATCAAGCAGATAACAAGATGATTCCGCATGACCGTCTCCTATAGCGCACCGCCGGCGCGGCCGTCGAGGAGCACCGCCGCGCGCTCCTCGGGAGCGCTCGACGCCGCTGCCCGCGTCGCCCGTCGACAGCGCCGTTCAAGGCCGCCTCGGCGCCGTCCAGGGATCGCTGATCCTCGAGCGGCTCCACTCCGCAGGACCGAGGGCCACGGCGGAGGGCGCGCGCAGGCGAGAGGGCGAGCGGCGTGGCCTGGCTTCTACCGACAAGGATCCTTTCACGACGTGTGGAACCGGCGCGCGGCTGCGCTCGCCCGAGCCTGGGTCTGCAAGAAGACCGGAACCCCGGTTCGTCAAGAGTTTTTACATTACTTCACAGGTTTTCCGCGCGGCGGAGCGCCTGCGTGGCGCGCTCTCGGCGCCGGAGTACGTGGTTTCCGGCGGACGAGGGCGGCGCTGGAGCGCCCGGGAAGGCACAGGTGATTTCTGTGCGGCGGAGCGCTTGCCTAGGCCGCGGGGCGACCACAAGGTTGGCGCCTGCGCGCGTCCCCGCCGGCGGTGCTCCCGCACCGCGCTCCCCGTGACGTACCCGGGGCCGCGCTTTCCGCACCGTGTGACAGCAAGGAGATGAAGATGGCGATCTCGATGTATCAGGCTTCGATCCCCGTGTTCGTGAGGACGTTCGGCAACCTGTCCGCGATCCTCAAGAAGGCCGCCGCGTACGCCGAGGCGAGGAAGATCGAGCCGCGCGTCCTGCTCGACGCGCGCCTCGCCCCGGACATGCTCTCGCTCACGCGCCAGGTGCAGATCGCCAGCGACACGATCAAGGGCTGTGGGGCGCGGCTGGCGGCCATCGACGCGCCGAAGTACGAGGACAAAGAGGCGAGCTTCGACGAACTGCAGGCCCGCATCACCAAGACGATCGAGTTCCTGAACAGCCTGCGGCCCGAGCAGATCGACGGCTCCGAGGACCGCGAGATCACGATCCCCACGCGCGATCAGCCGCTGAAGTTCAAGGGCCAGGCCTACCTGCTGTACTTCGTCCTGCCCAATTTCTTCTTCCACGTGACGACCGCCTACGCGATCTTGCGCCACAACGGGCTCGACATCGGCAAGATGGACTTCCTCGGCAAGCCCTGAGGGAGCGGCGGTCGACCGCCGCGGAGAGCGCCGCTCACCGGGGCGGCGCTTCGAGGAACCACGTCGGCGAGATGTACCCCTCCGTCGTCGCCCCCGACATCGGCGCCGTGCAGTCGTCTGCCGCCTTCATCGCGGTGAGGGCGACGGCGTCCTTGTCGGGCGTCTTGCACTCGTCGTAACCGTACGGCGCGCCCAGGCTGCCGGTGAAGAGCTTGCACTGCTCGTCGGAGAGCACCGCGTAGTGCAGGTGCGAGTTGTCCCGCGGCCCGACGACGAGATCACAGTCGAAATCGTTCGAGGACGTCGGGCACTCCACCCACTTCTCGGCGAAGTTGAGGTTGTGTAGGCGAGGGATATCGTTCCAGCGCACCACCTTCCCGAGCACGTCGTCGGTCGTCACCTCCTGTCGCGCCACGAGGTCCAGCCCCAGCCCGTCGACGTCGAGGTGGCCATAGAAGGAGCAGTAGCGCTCTCCGGTCTCGTCCTTGGGCGGGTGCTCCACAAGCGCCACGCCGAGGTATTGCGACCTGTTGATGCCCTTCCAGAGGAGCCTGCCGTTGGCCACTGGATGCACCTCCGCGCCCGCCGTGCCGCCCGAGATGACGAGATCCTCGCCGAGGTGGCGGCCGCCGTAGTCCTCGGCCACGACGCCGAACCCCCGGATCACGCGGCTGTCACGGAGGGGAGCCATCCGCTTGTCGCCCCCGGGCCGCTTGCATTCGTCGCTCTCCGGGTCGTTCTTCTGGCAACCGAACGCGCAGTACACCGAGCGCTCGAAGCGGTATTCGCGGTCCCATGAGCGCCCGCCCCGGCCATCGCCCTCGGTGCCGTCACACGGCTTCGTGACGGTCTTCCCGCCCTCGACGCGCGTGCAGTACGCTTTGCAGAAATACAGCATGTTGGGGTCGCCCGCGGCGCGGCCGGCGAGGTTGTGCCCGCAGTACGCCGGGTCGTTCTCCGTGACGTTCCGGTTGCCGTTCAAGCATGGGTTCCAGTGCTGCTCGAAGCTCGCGTCATCGCACGTGAGGCCCTCCGCGCTGGCGAAGTACGCGCAGACGGGGGTCTGCGCGCCGTACGGGTCGGGGCTGCAGACGCCGCAGGAGGTGCCGCAGGAGATCCCCGTGGCGCGCCAGCCGTCAGGGCGGTTCAGCCGGCGCTCGTCGCACGCGAGCACCTGCCCGCCCGGGCCGCAGATCTGCGAGCCCAGGCGGAGCGAGCGCGCGGGCACCGGGTTCCCCTGGTAGTCGACGGTCGGATCGCACTCCGACGTGATGCTCGGCGTGGGCGTGGGATCCGGCATGCCGAACGGCTGCTGCTCCGACTGCCCGTCGCACCGGTCGCTGTTGCTCCCGGGATCCCTGAGCCCGCAGCCGCTCGGGCACTCCTCGTACGGGACGGGGCGCCCCACGACCGCCGCCGTGTCCCCCGCCGAGGGCGGGCACGTGGTCGAGGCACCGAACTCGTAGGCGCAGCGATAGAGGGTCCCGACGCGACCGGTGATCTCGTGCTGGCCGCAGAAGAGATGCTGACAATCGTTGTACCCGTTGTTCCCACCGGGGATGTGGAAGTACTTGAGGTCGCGCGCCGGCTTGCACGACGCGTCCTCCGGTGGGCACGGGCGGCTCACCGGCGGGCACGACTCGTCGCAGCGGTCCCAGTCGCGGAGCTTCGGCGCGTTCGCGGCGGACTGGAAGCCCGTCACTTCACGGTAGCGCACGGGCGGGATCTCCCGTACAGGCATGCACGCGCCGCTCCCGTCCCGCGCGCCGCAGTCGTGGTAAGGCACGGGGCGCGCGCCGGGGCCCGGGCAGGAATAGAGATGATCCGCCCGGCCATGGATGCGGAGGTCCCGCTCGCCCGCGTTGATGGCGAGGTCCTTGTTGGCGCGGCCGCCGAACACCTGATCTCCGCAGAAGGTCTGGCCCGGCTCGACGCCCTTCCACTGGCCATCGTTGTCGCGGAACTCCACCGGACATCGGCCGAGCTCCGCGCCCGCCTCTCCCGTCGACTTGCCGGGATCGCAGGGGAGGTTGAGGTCGATCCAGCCTTCCTCCCCGCACACCCAGCGGCTGCGGTTCCCGACGCCGAGACCGCACACCTCCTCGCCGCAGGCCGTGATCGTGACCTCGCGGCCGGAGCTGTCCTGCACGCCGCGGCACGCCGGGCAGGCGCCTCGCGGCTGATTGCATGAGAGCCCGAGGCTGCGCCAGCCCTCGGCCGAGCACACCTGCCTCGCGCCGGCGTTGCCGACGCCCGTGGGAAAGCAGAGGGTCATCCCGCAGCGGGGCGGGATGCGATCGCCCCCCGGGATGGGCGGGCTCGGGCACGGGCACTCGCCGCTCGCCGCGCCGGTGCAGGCGCCGTCCTCGCAGCCGCCCGGGCAGATGCGCCACGAGAGCGGGATCTGCCCCGCGCCGGGACACTCGTAGAGCGCGGCCGGCTCGCCGTTGACCACGTCCTCGCCGCAGAACGTCCCGTTGGCCGTACACGCGAGCTCGCCGCACCGGTTCTCGGGATAGCTCCGCCACGTGTCGGCGGCGGTGTCGCCGTCGAGGCACTGATAGGCGATGAGGTCGCGCCCGCACACGAAGGCGTCGCAGCGGGTCTCCTCGGGCGGGATCGGCTCGTTGTTGTAATAGAAGCCCGCGGCGCACTCGCACGCGTCGCTGTCGGCCTGCGGCCCGAGCGGCGGCGGCGCCATGGCGCCCGCCGGCGGCTCCTGACTGCAGCCCACGCCGAGCAGCCCTCCGCCCACGAGCAGGAGGGCGGTCGCGCCGCACAGACGCGCGAGCGAGCGACGGGCGGGTCGATGAACGGGGCTCATTTGGCGATCCTCCGCAGGTCGCCCGCCTGGGTCGCCCAGTAGACGAACGCCTCGTCCACGGCGATCGCGATCGCGCCGACCTGCCCCACGGCGAGCGTGTCCACGTCGCCGCCCGCCTTGGACACCTTGCGCACCGAGCCGAGGCGGTTGACCCAGTAGAGGGCCCCGCCGCCCTCGGGATCCACCGCGATCCCCGCCGGACCGGGCTGTCCGTCGGCGAGCGCCACGAGCCCGGCGCCGTCCTTGTCGAGCCGGAAGAGATAGCCGCTCGGCGTGCTCCAGAAGAGGTGCGCGGCGTCGGCCGCGAGGTACTGCGGCGTCAGGTTTGTGCGCTCGAAATCCTGCGCCGACGCGATCTGACGCCGCTCGGAGCCGTCCTTGCGGAGCTTCATGACGGTGCCGTCCGACCAGGTCCAGTAGAGGTGATCGGCGTCGGCGGCGAGCGCGCCGCCCACCTCGCGGGCGGCGCCGCTGATCTCGGCGGCGAGCTGCCCGGCGAAGAGCGCCTCGGCGCGGTACAGGCCGCCCTGGGAGAGCGACGTGAACCAGACCGCGGCGCCGTCGCTGACGACGGCCCACGGGTCGGGCACGCTCGCGGTGACCGTGGCCGCGGCGCCGGAGGGCGGGAACCGGAGCACGCCGGTGGAGCCGGTGACGAACGCGCCGGCGCCCGTCAGGGCGATGCCCTCGAAGCGCTCGCTCCCGCACGCCGCGGCGCCCGGCGTCGCGCCGGTGGCGAGGCAGGTCGTCGCGCCGGACGCCTTGTCGACGCGGACGGCGATGCCGCCGGCGGGCTGGAAGCCGACGACGTAAACGGAGGTGGCGTCGACCGCGAGCGCGGAGGGGACCGCGAGGCCCGAGGCGAGCTGGAGCGCGCCGGGGCCGCACGTCCCGTCCTCGCAGGCGCCGCCGGAGCAGCTGTTGCCGCAGGCGCCGCAGTGGAACGGGTCGGCGGCGAGCTCGACCTCGCAGCCCGTCGAGGGCGCGCCGTCGCAGTCGGCAAAGCCCGCATCGCACGCGAGCACGCACGCGCCCGCCTCGCAGGCGGCCGAGGCGTTCCTGTCGCTGCAGGCCTCGCCGCAGCCGCCGCAGTTGTCGACGTCGCTCTCGAAATCGACCTCGCAGCCGGTCGCGGCGTCGCGATCGCAGTCGCCGAAGCCGAGGTCGCAGGCGAGCGAGCACGCCCCGGCCGCGCAGGAGGGGACGGCGTGCTGGTCGCCGCACACGTTCCCGCAGAAGCCGCAGTTGTCCACGTCGCTCGACGTGTCGCCGCAGCCGCCGCCCGCGCCGCCGCCGCCGTCGCCGAGGCACAGGCCGGCGGCCCGGGCGGCGCCCTCGAACGCCTCGCAGCGCGCGCGGCTCCCGGAGAGCGCGCTCAGATCGCACTCGTGGGCGAGCGTGGGCTCGAGCGTGCCGCAGCAGGTCTCGAGCAGCGCGTCGCACGCGGCCGCCGAGGGCGGCTCGCCGCCGCCGAGCGTGGGGCAGCGGCCCGCGTCCGCGGCGCCGCTCAGGTAGTCCACGCAGAGGTCCGTGTCCGCCTCGGCGGCGAGCTCCTCGCAGCGCTCGCGCGCTCCTCCAGGGAGCGAGGGGCAGCATCGGTCGGCGAGGTAGCTGCAGCTCTCGGCCGCGTGATCGGCCCCCTCGCAGAAGCCGCTCGCCTGGGCGTCCCGCTCGAGGAAGCCATGGCAGAGCCCCTCATTGCCGCGGAATCCGGTGGCGTGACAGGCGGACTCGAGCTGCGCGGGCAACGACGCACAGCAGTCGTTCAGCAGGCCGGCGCAGCCCGGGCCGTAGGGGACGCCGTCCGGCGCGGCGCCGCCGCCGCAGAACCCGGCCGCGCTGGCGCTGCCGGCATAGTCGTCGCACGCGGCGTCGTTTGCCGCCGCCGCCGCCGCGTCGCAGCTCGCCCGGAGCTCGGCCGGGAGCGCGGGACAGCAGGCCTCGCTCAGGTGGCCGCACCCGCTCCCGCGCCCCCCCGGCGCGCTGCCGCAGGCGCCGAACGCGGTGCCATCCTCGTTGCATTGCTGCGCGCCGAGCGCCCCGTCGGGGAGGAAGCACACGGAGCGCGCGCCCGGGGCGCAGAGCTGGTCATCACCGCAGCCGGGGCCGCCGTACGCGAGCGCCGACACCACGAGACACACAGAGAGCGAAGGTCGACGCATGGCTGGAGCGCACGATGCTCGCGGCGCGCGCTCGCCGTGTCAACGCTCGCGACGAGCGCTGTTCCTGGAGGTCCGGCGGAGCTGCGAGGTGCCCGCCCGGCGGCGTGACGTGGCGCGCGGCCGTCAGTTCCTCGCTCGTGTCGGACATCGACTCCGCAAGACCACCACAGGTGGCGCACAGCGTGACATTTTGTCACACGTCGGACGCCCATTGGTCGCCCAAATTCCGAGGATCTGGCCCCGGTGAAGGCCATTTGAGAGCGGTCACAGCCTGGGCATGCTTGCTGCCGTTGAGGTCGGCTATGTCGACCGAACGCGATGTGCGCGACCCCATGACGACGAGACCCCGCGCAGCCCGACCCGCCGTGGCGCCTTACGTGGTGGGGATCGGCGCCTCGGCGGGGGGGCTCGAGGCGCTCGAGCACTTCTTCGACAACATCCCGAAGGAGAGCGGGATGGCCTTCGTCGTGGTCCAGCACCTGTCGCCGGACTTCAAGAGCCTGATGGACGAGATCCTCGGGCGCCGCACCGAGCTGCCCATTCACCTCGTCGAGAATGGCATGCTGGTCGAGCCCGACCACATCTATCTGATCCCGCCGAAGAAGGAGATGATCATCTCCGGCGACCGCCTCCTCCTCAGCGAGCGGGACCGCGACCAGGAGCTCGCGCTGCCGATCGACGTGTTCTTTCGATCCCTCGCGCAGGACTGCGGCCCGCGGGCGATCGCCGTGGTCCTCTCCGGGGGTGGGAGCGATGGCTCACGGGGGATCCGCGCGGTCCACGAGGCGGGCGGCCTGGTCGTCGTGCAGGACGTCGACAGCGCGCAGTTCGATGGGATGCCGAAGACCGCGCGTGACGCCGGCGTGGCCGACTGCGTCCTGCCTCCCCAGGACATGCCGCGCGTCCTCCTCGAGCACGTGAGGTCCGAGGGGCGCCGGCCGGAGCGGAGCGCGGCCGGCGTCGATCAGGGGATGAGCGCGGTCTACACGATGCTCGAGGAGCAGTTCGGCATCGACTTCACGCACTACAAACCGAGCACGGTCACCCGGCGCATCGAGCGACGAATCCAGCTCGCGCACACGGACGATATCGAACAGTACATCAAGCGCCTGAAGAGCGAGTCGAGCGAGCTCGACGTCCTCTACCGTGACCTCCTCATCGGCGTGACGCGCTTCTTCCGGAACGAGGAGGCGTTCGACATCCTCGAGCAGGAGGTGCTCCCCGAGCTCCTGCGCGCGGGGCCGCGCGACGCGCCGTTCCGCGTGTGGGTCGCCGGCTGCGCGACGGGCGAAGAGGTCTATTCGCTCGCCATCCTCCTCCACGAGCTCACGTCCCGGAGCGGCCACCGCCCGTTCAAGATCTTCGCGACCGACGTGCACCACGGATCGCTCGAGGTCGCGACGCGCGGGCTCTACGAGGAAGAGGCGGTGGTGAACGTCTCGCCCGAGCGCCTCGACCGGCACTTCATCCGGCGCGGGCGCAGCTACCAGATCGTCCCCGATCTGCGCCAGGCGGTCGTCTTCGCGCACCACAACGTGATCAAGGACGCGCCGTTCACGCGCGTCGACTTCATCAGCTGCCGTAACATGCTCATCTACCTCCAGCCGGCGGCGCAGCAGAAGGTCCTGAGCCTCTTTCACTTCGCGCTGAACCGCGGGGGCGTGGTCCTCCTCGGGCCCAGCGAGACCCCGGGGCACCTCGCGCACGACTTCGAGATCGTCGACAAGCAATGGCGGATCTACCGGAAGTACAGCGACCGGCGGATGCAGGTCGAGCCCCGCTTTCAGCCGGCGTCGCCGAAGGGCCAGAGCGCCCCGCGCTCGGGGATCAACGCGCCCGTCGCGCGCCACCCGGTGTCGCACTTGCTCGGGACCTACGACGCGCTGCTCGACGAGTTCATGCCTCCGAGCCTGCTCGTCAACGACGCCGGCGAGCTCGTCCACGCGTTCGGCGGCGCGAGCCGGTTCCTGAAGGTCAAGGATGGCAGACAGGGGCTCGACGCCTTCGAGATGCTGGATTGCGACCTCAAGATGGTGCTGACGGGGGGCCTGCAGCGCGTCATCAAGGAGCGCACGGCGATCGTGTTCAAGGGGGTGCAAGCGGAGGGCGGCGTCTACAAGATCACGATGCGCCGGGCCGAGAGCCGACGAGGTACCTTGCCCCACGTCCTGATCACCTTCGACGCGATCGAGGGGGCGCCGCGGCGGGCGGCGATCCCGGAGAAGGAGATCGACCTGGACGACGTCTCGCGCGAGCAGCTCGGCGCGCTCGAGGCGGAGCTCGGTTACACGAAGCAGACCTTGCAGGCGACGACCGAGCAGCTCGAGGCGAGCAACGAGGAGCTGCAGGCGGCGAACGAGGAGCTCCTCGCCTCCAACGAGGAGCTGCAGAGCACGAACGAGGAGCTCCAGAGCGTCAACGAGGAGCTCTACTCGGTGAACGCGGAGTACCAGCGGAAGATCGCCGATCTCACCGAGCTCGGAAACGACATGGAGAACCTCCTGTCGAGCACGGACATCGGCACCATCTTCCTCGACAAGGAGCTCAAGATCAGGAAGTTCACGCCGCAGATCGCGGAGAGCTTCAACCTGCTCTTGCAGGACGTGGGCAGGCCGATCGAGACGTTCACGTACGCGGTCGACCACCCGGAGCTCACCGAGGATCTCAAGCGCGTGCTCGCGACGGGGGAGCGCGTGGAGCGCGAGCTGCGCGATCGGCACAATCGCTCGTTCTTTCTCCGCATCCTCCCCTACCGCGCCAAGGGCACCGTCGCGGGGGTCGTGCTCACGCTCATCGACGTGAGCGGCCTGAAAGCGGCGGAGGACGCGCTCTTCCACGAGCGCTATCTCCTGAATAGCCTGCTCGGCAGCGTGCCCGACGCGATCTACTTCAAGGACGCGCGCGGCCGGTTCATTCGCACGAACCACGCCATGGCCGAGCGCCTCGGCCTCTCGGATCCGCGCGAGGCCGCGGGCAAGACCGGCTTCGAGCTGCCGGGGCACCGGACGGCGCTCGCCGTTCACCAGCAGGACGAGGTGGTGCTGCGGACCGGCGAGGCGCAGCATTACAAGCTGGAGAGGCGCTTGGGGCAGGATGGCGGCGTGGAGTGGGACCTCGTCACGCGGCTCCCGCTCATCGATGCCGCGCACCGCATCGTGGGCATCATCGGGATCTTCAGGAGCGTCACCGCGCAGAGGCGGTCGGAGGAGCAGATCAAGGACGCCGTACGAAGGCGAGACGAGTTCCTCGCCATGCTGTCGCACGAGCTCCGCAACCCCCTCGGCGCGATCGTCCACGCCACGGCGCTGCTCAAGGAAGATTGCGCCGCGTCGAACGGCGCGTCCGGGCTCGACGAGAAGGTCTTCCAGATCCTCGAGCGTCAGTCGGCGCAGATGGCGCGGCTGCTCGACGATCTGCTGGAGGCGAGCCGCGTCACGCAGAACAAGATCGAGCTCCGAAAGCGCGTGCTCGACCTCGGCGCCGTGGTGAAGGACGCCGCCGACGCGGTCAGGAACCTCATGGACACGCGCGGCGTCGATTTCACGGCGCTCGTCGATCCCGAGCCGATCTGGGTCGAGGGCGACCCGGCGCGGCTCCAGCAGGTCCACGTGAACCTGCTGAACAACGCCGCAAAGTACACGTCGCGGGGCGGTCATGTCACCCTGGAGGCCAGGCGCGTGGACGGGCACGCCGTGGTCCGTGTGAAGGACGACGGCGTCGGGATCCCGAAGGAGATGATCGACACCGTGTTCGAGCTCTTCGTGCAATCGAGCCGCACCCTGGACCGGTCGGCAGGAGGGCTCGGCGTGGGGCTCACGCTCGTCCGGGGCCTCGTCGAGAAGCACGGCGGCACCGTGAGCGCGCGCAGCGACGGGGAGGGCAAAGGCAGCGAGTTCGAGGTGCGGCTGCCGATCACCGAGCGGACGTCCGAGAAGGAGGCGACGCGCGGCTCGCACCTCGAGAAGTTCCCGAGGGGATCGCGGATCGTCGTCGTGGAGGACAACGCCGACAGCCGCGAGGCGCTCTGCGCGCTCCTGGCGCGCGCCGGGTTCGAGTGCCATTCGACGGACCACGGGATCTCGGGGATCGAGCTCATGGACGAGGTGCTCCCGCACGTCGCCATCGTGGACATCGGGCTGCCCGGGATCGACGGCCTCGAGTTCGCGCGCCGCGTGCGCGAGAAGCGCCAGCACGAGAACGTCTATCTGATCGCGCTCACCGGCTACGGGCAGCAGGGCGACCGCGAGAGGGCGCGCGGAGCCGGGTTCAACGAGCATCTCGTGAAGCCCGTCGATCTCGCCACGCTCAAGCGGCTGCTCGCCGACAGCGAGCCGATGGCCGGCGAGCGCCGCGCCTGAAGCGCTCGCCTTGATGGGCGTTCTGGCAGGCGCTCCGGGGTTTACCCGCCCGGCGGCGTGAGGGTCAATCGGGCGGTCGGCCTTGCGCTGGCCACCAGAACCTGAGAAAGAGAGCGGCATGAACGGGAAGATCTGCGTCGTCACCGGCGGCAACACGGGTATCGGCAAGGAGACGGCGCGTGGGCTGGCGCAGCGTGGCGCGACGGTGGTGCTGGCGTGCCGCGACGTGAACAAGGGCGAGGCCGCGCGCGACGACATCGCGCGCACCACCGGCCGCGGGGACGTGGCGGTGATCGCGCTGGATCTCGGGAGCAAGGCGAGTGTCCGGGCCTTCGGAGAGGAGCTCCGCGCGAAGCACGATCGACTCGATGTCCTGGTGAACAACGCGGGGGTGTGGCCGCGCTCGCGCAGCACGACGAAGGATGGGCTCGAGGCGACGTTCGGGGTGAACCACGTGGGCACGTCGCTGCTCACGCAGGAGCTCCTGCCGCTGCTGAAGCGGAGCGCGCCGTCGCGGATCGTGGTCCTGTCGTCGGCTGTGCACTACCGCGGGCAGATGGGCTGGGACGATCTGCAGTTCGAGCGGCGGAAGTACAGCGCGTTTGCGGCCTACTGCCAGTCGAAGCTCGCGAACGTGCTCTTCACCAGGGCGCTCTCGCGGCGGCTCGAGGGCACCGGCGTCACGGTCAACGCGGTCCATCCGGGCGTGGTCGCGACGGAGCTCTCGCGCGATTACCCGAAGCTCGTCCTGAAGATCCTCAGCCTGTTCATGCTCACGCCCGAGCTGGGCGCGGCGTGCTCGCTGCACGTCGCCACCGCGCCGGATCTCGCCGGGGTGACGGGAGAGTACTTCGAGAAGAGCCGCATCAAGCCGGCGGCGGCGGCGGCGCTCGACGAGGCCGCGCAGGAGCGGCTCTGGAAGCTGACGGAGGCGCTGGCGGGGTAGTCGCCGCCGCGCGCTGGCCGCCTGGTCGCGCCGGAGCCCACACGAAACGTGGCGCCCGAGCCCTCGCCAGCGCCCTCGTCGAACCCTGGATGGCAGAAATCCTGGGAGACGAAGCTCCACCGGAAGACCTTTGTCACCGCCGCCTTCGTCGCCTTGCCTTCCACGTACACGCCGGCCGACAGCGACTCGAGGAGGGCCAGATCCTTGTCGGTCACGCCAGGACCCAGCCACTCCTTCACCTCGAGGTCGTCGTGGTGCTCGCGGTGCAGGGGCCCGATATAGTAGAAAAAGCCGCACTCGCCGGTGGCGAGGACCCTGGAACCGATGCCGGTACCTGAGGTCGAGTCGATAGAACTCGACGCCGAACAGGACGGCGAGCCCGTCGTCGTCCTCCTCCCCGAGGAGATCATACGATCCGAGTCAGCCCCCGGGTCCTTTAGAGATGGCTGACGAATTCTCGCGCTCGGCCCTGCCGCGCAGGCGGTATGCGCTCAGGTGCGCCGATCGCCGCCGCTGGCCGCATGCGCGAGCACCCGCGCGGCCGGGCAAGCTCGACAACCGCGGGCGGCTCAGCGGGAGAACGACGTCATCGGGGGCGGTTCGAGCGAAGGAAGACCGGGGGCCGCGCGCGGGCGGCAGATTCCGTTCGTCCAGCTGTGGCACAAGCGCTACGAGAGCGACAAGGCACACGCATGGCTGCGCGGGCACACGCGCGAGACCCTTCAGGCCATCTGTCGTGGAGAGAGGTAGCTCAGGAGCACAGGCTCCTTCTATTCGCCTTCTTCCGCCGGCGGAGGCCGCTCGCCCGCGGCGACCTGGAGCTCGCGGACGATCGACAGCAGGGCCGGACAGCAGAAGCGCTCGACCACGGAACCGTCGGAGGCGAGCTCGAAGCTCGGCGGCCCGCCGTGCATCGGGCAGGCCACCTCGGCGTACTTCGACTCGAGATCTTTCAGAACGCTGTCGTCGACCTCGCGGACCTCGACGTCTGCGGTCGCGGTCGCTCCCTCTTTCTCGTATGTCGCCATGCGACGCACGCTAGCACGAAGCGCGTCGCTGCCCGCGGCGCCTGAGCGACCTCTGCCATCGAGGCAGGGCGCTGGAGCCCGCGCGGTCGACCCAGGCCAGCTCGCAAGCAGCCCGCGCGATCCTGGGCGCGCCGCCCGAGATCGAGAGACAAAATAGCAGCGCCGCCGGGCGCCTCGGGGGGAAGCGGAGGCCGCCGGCGGTGCTGGTCGGGAGATAAGCATCCCCCGTACCAGGTCCATCCCTGCGGATTTCCCCGCATTTTTGTCTCGGACATCGACCTGCGGTTTCGATCCTGCGAGGGCGGCCTTGCACCGTTGCAGGACCGCGAGGCGCGCCCGCCCGCCGGGCCGATTCTCTTCCGCGGCGGTCGTGGTGGGGGCTAGCTTCGACGGCATGAACCGCCTGCGCACGATCTCCGCCATCACCCTGGCGCTGCCGCTGCTCGCGGCGTGCAGCGCGCCTGCGCCGAGGCCGCCGGACGGACCGGCCGCGGCCCCCGGCGCCGCGGCCCCGCCGCCGCTCGCTGCGCCCGCCGCGTTCCCGGCAGGGGGAGCTCGCCTGCCGTACCCGCAGACCGCGAAGCGGCCGGTCGCGAACGAGTACCATGGCACCAAGGTCGTCGACGACTACCAGTGGCTCGAGGACGCGAACGCTCCCGAGGTCCAGCGCTGGATCGCGGAGCAGAACCGGCTCTCGCGCGGCTACCTCGACGCGCTGCCCGCGCGCAGCGCGGTCCGGGCGCGCGTGCAGGAGATCCTGTCGGCGACCTCCGCGAACTACTACGCGCTCGACGACGCCGGCGGGCAGCTCTTCGCGCTCAAGGACCAGCCGCCCAAGCAGCAGCCGTTCCTGGTGGTCCTGAGGTCGGCGAGCGAGCCCGCCTCCGAGCGGATCCTCGTCGACCCGGAGGTCGTCGACCCGAAAGGGCACACGACCATCGACTGGTTCGTCCCGTCGCGCGACGGCAAGAAGGTCGCTGTCTCCCTCTCCGAGGGCGGCACCGAGAACGGCACCGTGCGCGTCTACGACGTCGCGACAGGCAAGGAGACGGGCGACACCATCCCTTACGCGAGCAGCGGCACGGCGGGCGGCAGCGTCGCCTGGAGCGGCGACGGCAAGGGGTTCTACTTCACCCGCCACCCGCGCCCCGGCGAGCGCCCGCAGGAGGACATGGGCTTCTTCCAGCAGATCTACTTCCACAAGCTCGGCGCGCCGGAGAAGGAAGACACGTACTCGCTCGGCAAGGAGTTCCCCCGCATCGCCGAGGTGGAGCTCACGACGAGCGAGAGCGGCAGGCTCGTGCTCGCCAGCGTGCAGAACGGCGATGGAGGCGAGTACTGGCACTACCTCCTCGACGCCTCGGGCCGATGGACCCGCTTCGCCGACCTGCCCGACAAGATCATCCACGCCGGGTTCGGCGACGACGATCGGCTCTATCTCCTGTCGCGCAAGGACGCGCCGCGCGGCAAGGTGGTGCGCCTCGCGCCGGGCAAGCCGGATCTCGCGAAGGCGGAGCTCGTGGTGCCCGAGAGCGAGGCGGTGATCCAGGGCTTCTTGCCCACGAGGGGGCGGCTCTACGTCCGGGATCTGCTCGGCGGCCCGTCCCAGGTCCGCGTCTTCGATCTGAAGGGCAAGGCGCTGGGGACCGTGCCGACCCCGCCGGTCTCGTCGGTGCGGCAGCTCGTGCGCGCGACCGGCGACGACATCCTCTTCCGCGGGGTCAGCTACACCGAGCCGGCGGCCTGGTTCGCGTACTCGGCCAGGGACGGCAGGGTGACGAAGACGCCGCTCGCGATGGCCTCCCCCGTCTCTTATGCCGACGTGGAGGTCGCCCGCGAGACGTGCGCCTCGAAGGACGGGACCCAGGTGCCCATCAGCATCCTGCGCCGCAAGGACACGGTCCTCGACGGGACCGCGCCGGCGCTGCTCACCGGATACGGAGGTTACGGGCTCAGCGTATCTCCCGGGTTCAACCCGATCTGGCGGCTGTGGTTCGACCAGGGAGGGGTGTTCGCGGTCGCCAACCTGCGGGGCGGCGGCGAGTTCGGCGAGGCGTGGCACCGCGGCGGCAATCTGACGAAGAAGCAGAACGTCTTCGACGACTTCGCGGCGTGCGCGAAGCACCTCGTCGACCGGCGCATGACGAGCCCGGACCGGCTCGCGATCCTCGGCGGCTCGAACGGCGGCCTGCTGATGGGCGCGCAGCTCACGCAGCACCCGGAGATGGTCAAGGCGGTGGTCTCGCACGTCGGCATCTACGACATGCTCCGGGTGGAGCTCACGCCGAACGGGGCGTTCAACGTGACCGAGTTCGGCACGGTGAAGGACCCGGAGCAGTTCAAGGCGCTCCACGCCTACTCGCCGTACCACCACGTCAAGGACGGGACCGCGTACCCGGCCACGCTGCTCCTGACGGGCGCGAACGACGCGCGGGTGGACCCGTTCCACTCGCGGAAGATGGCGGCGCGGATGCAGGCGACCACGTCGAGCTCGGCGCCCATCCTGCTCAGGGCGAGCGGCTCGACGGGCCACGGGATCGGGACGCCGCTCGCGGAGGAGATCGAGGAGCAAGCCGACGTGTTCGCGTTCCTGTTCAAGCAGCTCGGGCTCGAGGCGGCGCCGGCGAAGGAGAAGGCGGCGCTCCGGTGACCGAGCGTCCGCGGCCGCCGGGGGGGGGCGGCCGCGGAGCCGGGCCGCTCCAGCCGGACGGGAACGTGCAACAGGCGTTGACGCCCACGAGATCGGTCCCACGTCGAGCGCAAGGGGAAGTGCAGGTGATGGCCGCCTCGGTGGTCGTCAGCGTGCCCGTGGTGGCCGGGTTTCTGCTGCTCCAGCGCTACCTCGTCCAGGGGCTCACCGCGGGCGCCGTGAAGACCTGAGCGGCCGGGACAGACGTTCGCGTCGATCCAGGCCCGCCATGATCAGGAGCTATGACGGCGCCATCGAGACATGATATGCGAGCTTCATGTCCAGAGACGTCGAGCTCCAGTGTCGTTGCGGAAAGGTCCACGGATGGCTGCGCGACGCTTCGCCGAGCACGGTGAACCGCGCCGTCTGCTACTGCGGCGACTGTCAGGCGTTCCTGCACCATCTCGGCCGCGCGGAGCTGCTCGACGAGCACGGCGGCTCGGACATCGTGCAGGTCGCTCCTTCGTCGATCTCGTTCGACCGCGGCAGCGAGCTCGTCACCGCCGTGCGCCTCACGCCGAAGGGCCTCTATCGCTGGTACGCGAGCTGTTGCAAGACGCCGCTCGGCAACACGGTCGCGCCGCGACTGCCGTTCGTCGGCATCGTCACCGAGCTGTTCCAGCACGCGCCGAGCGCGCTCCCGTGCGACGAGGTCTTCGGCGCGCCGCGCGGCGGGATCTTCGGCAAGTTCGCCGTCGGGGAGCCGCCTCCCGGGTCGGTGAAGCCGAACGTGCGCCTCCTCGCGCGCACGATCCGGAAGGTGCTCGGCTGGAAGCTGCGCGGCAAGGCGTGGCCACACCCGTTCTTCGACCGCGCGAGCGGCCATCCGAAGCACCCGATCACGGTGCTTTCCCCGGCCGAGCGCGACGCGCTGCGCCCGCTGTGCGGCCCGCGCCCCGCGCGCGGATGATCCACGCCACGAGCTCGCGCTTCGCCTCCAGCGCGCCGAGCCCGTGGCTGAACCCGGCGTCCCGCACCGCCTGGTGCTGCTGGCGCAGCACCCCGGAAGCACGGAACTGCTGCTGGCGCAGCACCCGCTGCCCGCTTCACGTGAGTTTCGTCCGTTAAAACGGATCCGGATCTTGGCACGCCGCCTGCATTTCTCTGCAATTACCAGCTGAGCACGCGTCGGCGAGGAGCGCGACCCCGGCTTCGAGGGCTCGACCACGAGCGACACGATGCCAGCCGCACCCGCTTGTCCTCATTCGCAATCCCATGAAGCACCTGTTGGTTCGCCTCGCCGCCGTGTCGTTCGCGTTGATCCGCCTCGTGGACCGCTGTCCTTCGTACGACAGAGAGGGCAACCCGAGGTAGCCGGCGCTCCGGCTCGATACGTCACCTTAACAGGCCAAGCGAACGCGGCCCGGCGGTCCTGCCGGCGACCGCGCGAGGAGAATACCATCATGGGAACCACGCAGTTCAAGAAGCCGTCGCGCTCGAGGGCGCTCCGCGCCAACCTCGATTACCCGGTCATCGACACCGACCTGCACACCATCGAGTTCGCGCCGATCCTGGAGGACTACATCGCGAAGTACGGCGGTGCGAGCGCGGTCGACGAGTTCCGCAAGGCCATCAACCAGGGCTTCGGCTACCTGAGCAACGAGTGGTACGAGCTCTCGCCGGAGCAGCGCGCCGCCCGGCGCGCGACGCGGCCGCCGTGGTGGGCTCTTCCGACGAAGAACACCCTGGACCTCGCGACGGTGTCGCTGCCCCGGCTGCTGCACGAGCGCCTGGAGGAGTCCGGGACGGACTACGCCGTTCTGTTCCCGAACGTCTCCACCTTCGCCACCCACGTGGGCAAGCAGGATCTCCGTCGCGTGCTCGTCCGCGCGGTCAACCACTACCACGCCGACGTCTACCGGCCTTACGCCGACCGGCTCACCCCCGTCGCCGCCATCCCGCTGCACACCCCGGAGGAGGGCGTGGAGGAGCTCGAGTTCGCGGTCAACCAGCTCGGCCTGAAGGTCGCGCTCATCCCGGGCAACCTCCGCCGGCCCATCCGGGAGATCGCCGACAAGTATCCGTCGCGCCACCATCCCGACGTCGCGCGGCACGCGAACTGGCTCGACACGTTCGGCGTGGACAGCGAGCACAACTACGATCCGTTCTGGGCCAAGGCGGTCGCGCTCAAGACCGTGTTGACCACCCACTCCGCGGGGATGGGGTGGACGAGCCGCAGCTCGGTCACGAGCTACATGTACAACCACATCGGCCACTTCGCCTCTGCCTCGGAGGCGCTGGCGAAGTCGCTCTTCTTCAGCGGAGTGACGCGGCGATTCCCGGATCTTCGCGTCGGCTTCCTCGAAGGGGGCGCGGCCTGGGGCGCGACGCTCTACGCCGATCTCGTCGGCCACTGGGAGAAGCGCAACGGAAAGGCCGTTCAGAACTACAACCCCGATCACATCGACGCCAAGCTGCTCCACGCGCTGTACCAGGAGTACGGCGGCAAGGAGGTCGAGGCGCGCCTCGGCGACATCAACGCCGTCCTCGGCGGCGCGCTCGGCGTGTCGAACAACTCCCGGAGGCAGCCGCAGGATCCGCGCGCGCTCGACGACTTCGCGGCGGCGGGCATCGAGCGGATCGAGGACATCCGCGATCGCTACGTGCCGAACTTCTACTTCGGCTCGGAGGCGGACGACCCGACCATCGCGTACGCGTTCAACACCAAGGTGAACCCGCTCGGCGTGCAGCTCAACGCCTTCTGGGCGTCGGACAGCGGGCACTGGGATGTTCCGGACCTCACCGAGGTGCTCGCGGAGACGTGGAGCCTCGTCGAGCGCGGGGCGCTGACGGAGGCGAACTTCCGCGACCTCGTGTTCACGCACCCGTACAACTTCTTCGCCGGCAAGAACCCGGAGTTCTTCAAGGGCACCGCCGTGGAGCAGAAGCTCCGGAAGGTGAAGGCGGCCTGACAGGCCGGGCGCCGCGCCGGGCTCGCCCTCATGAGCCCCGCGCGGCGCCGACGCGGAGCCGAGCCTCGAGCTCCGCAGGGCCCAGGTAGACCCGCCTGCGACACTCCAATCATGCGTGACGATACAACGAGCTTTCGGGATCGATGGATGACAACGTTTGACCCTTCGAAAAGAGCCTTATGGGCGGCCCTCGCGTGCGGGCTCGTCCTCGGCGCGGGACGGGCACACGCGCAGGGCGCACCCGGCGCTGCGCAGCCGGCGGCGCCCGCCGCACCCGGCGCTGCGCCCGCCGCACCCGATGCAGCGCCCGCCGCGCCCGCCGCAGCGCAGCCCGCCGCACCCGGCGCGGGCTCCCCTCCGGGGGACGCCGCGGCGCCGCAGCCAGGCGCCGGCGCCGCGGCGGCGGAGCCCGCGGCCGAGATACCGGACTACGATCCCAACGAGGTGACGCAGGACGATCTGCGGGGGTTGAGCTCCGATGTAGAAAATTTCAAGTTTCAATGGCAGCGCGAGCGTGACCTGCACACCGCCCGCACGACCCGCGGCCTCCTCATCGGGGGGGTCGTCCAGACGCGCGTCGGGTGGAGCGACGAGCCCGTGAACTCTGCGACCGTCAATGACCGCAGGGCGACGTTCAGCATCGGCGCGGCGCTCCTCTCGTTCAACGGCTCGCTCTATCGAGACTACGAGGAAGGGCGCAACCTGACCTACCAGCTGCGCTTCGGCGCCTCGCCGCAGCAGGCCACGAACAACAGCTTCCTCAACCTCCTCGACGCGCAGATCTCGTACTCTCCGGTCCCCACGATCAGCCCGGAAGAGTCCACCCTCCTGATCACCCTGGGGCAGCAGCTCTTGCCGTTCGGCCTGGAGGTGCCGGCCAGCGAGGAGCTCAAGCCGGTCATCACCAACGCCCAGTTCACGAGCAGGCTCGGGCTCGCCCGGCGCGACATCGGGCTCATCATCCGCGGCGACCTGTTCCCTCAGGTCGACTACGGCTACGATTACCGCGTCGGCACGCTGGCGTACGCGCTCGGCGTCATCGACGGGAACGGCCCCAACACGACCGACGACAACACCGAGAAGGACTTCATCGGGCGCCTCGCGTTCACCGTGCCGACCGACTACCACTCGTGGCTCCGGCAGATCACGCTGGGCGGGAGCGTCTATTTCGGCTGGCAGAACACGTTCCTCAAGGACGAGAAGAAGACGCTGTCGGGGAAGGGGATCAAGCGCCGGTACGGCGCCGATCTCTACTACAACCACTTCCCGTTCGGGATCACGTACGAGTTCATCTACGGCCAGGACGAGGTGACGCTCGGCACGACGGCCGAGGACCCGCGGAAGACCGAGCTGCAGAGCGTCTCGCACGTGGCGACGTTCTTCTACAGCTTCGGCGCGCAGTTCCTCAAGAGCATGAGGAACCAGGGGAGGTACGACGACTGGTGGCCGAAGACCTACCAGCCGTTCATCCGCATCGACACGTTCGATCCGGACATCGACCAGGCGAGGAGCCGCGTCGACACCTACACGCTCGGTCTCAACGTGTTCTTCGCGGAGACGTCGAAATTTCAGCTGAACTACAACAGGCGGAACGACCGCGCGGACACGCTCGGGGCGGGGAACGAGGTGCTCGCTCAGCTTCAGGGCGGCTTCTAGGCGCCATTTCGCCCGTAGACAGATGCAGGAAGAAGGCACTTCATGAAAAGACTTATCACGATACTGAAGCTCGCTTTTGTGGTGTTCCTGGCGCTCCCGGCGGGCGCGGCCCTCGCGGACGCACCGAAGGTCATCCGGATCGGGTTCGCCAGCGTCGGCGTCGGCAACCGGCCCGTCGTCGGCGGGAGCAGCCTGAGCGTGGTGCACGGGCGAGGGCTCCTCGAGGAGGAGTTCAAGCGCGACAACGTGAAGATCGAGTGGTCGTTCTTCCGGGGGGCTGGCCCCGCCGTGAACGAGGCCTATGCCAACGGCCTCCTCGACTTCGCGCTGCAGGGCGATCTCCCGTCGACCATCGGGAGGGCCGGGGGGCTGAAGACCAAGCTCCTCGCGGGGACGGCCATCCGGCAGCACACGTACCTCGCGGTGCCCGCCGACTCCCCGGTGACGTCGCTGGCCGACCTGAAGGGGAAGAAGGTCGCGATCTTCAAGGGGACGAACATCCAGCTCGCGATCGCGAAGATCCTCGCGGGGAGCGGGCTGACGGAGCGCGACCTGCGCGTCATCAACATGGACACCGCGACCGCCAAGGCGGCGCTGGCGACCAAGGACATCGACGCTGCGTTCGGTGGGACCGACCTCCTGTCGCTCAGGGACCAGGGGATCGTGAAGATCGTCTACTCGACAAAGAACCAGTCGCCGACGTTCCTCCGGAACGCTCACCTGATCGTCACCGAGGAGTTCGCGAACAAGTACCCGGACGCGACGAAGCGGGTGGTGAAGGTCCTCGTCCAGGCGGCCCACTGGGTCTCGGAGAACGAGAAGAACCCGGCCGCCGTCTACCAGCTGTGGTCGAAGTCCGGGGTGCCCTTCGCGAACTACAAGGAGGACCACACGGGCGAGTCGCTGAAGGTCCGTTCGAGCCCCGTCTTCGACGAGTTCCTGATCGCCCGCTACAAGAGCGCCGTCGCCGACGCGAAGAAGTTCGGGCTCATCCGGAACACGTTCGACGTCGACGCGTGGATCGATCAGCGCTTCCTGAGAGAAGCGCTCAAGGAGCTGAACCTCGAGCGCTACTGGCCTGAGTTCGACGCGGGCGGCAACCTGAAGCGCCCCGGCAGCTGAGCTCCGCTCGCGCCTCAAAGCCGGATAGCCGAGCGCGACCGCCGCCGTGAGCCAGGCGGCGGTCGCGCTGTGAGAAAGGCACTCAAGAGATGACTCAGTCCACAGTTCACAGCGATCAGCCGGACATTGCGTACAACCTCGCGCCGTCGCGGGCGGCGCTCCCCGGCACGGCGGTCTCGCGGCTCGGGTCGAAGGCGGCGAGCGCGGCGCTCGGGCTCTGCCTCCCGGCGGCGCTCTTCGTCGCGTGGACCGTGGCGGCGGAGCGCGAGCTCGTCCCGCCGCAGATCCTCCCCGCGCCGGGCGTCGTCTGGGCGACCCTCGTCGATCTGGTGCGCACGGGGGACCTGCCCAGCAACATCGCCATCAGCCTTGGACGCGTGCTCGCCGGGTTCGCCGCGGGCAGCGCCGCCGGCCTGCTGCTCGGCGTCGGCATGGGGCTCTCGCGGCGCGTCGAGGACTACCTGCATCCGACGTTCAAGGCGCTCAGCCAGGTGCCCGTCCTCGGCTGGCTGCCGCTGCTCATGATGATCGTGGGCATCGGCGAGCCGCTCAAGCTCATCATCATCGCGCAGGCGAGCCTCATCCCGATCGCCCTGAACACGCTCCAGGGCATCCGCGGCGTGCCCCGCTCGTACTTCGAGGTCGCGCGGGTCTATCGGTTCTCGCGCGCGCAGCTGCTCCGCAAGGTGGTGCTCCCCTCGGCGGTCCCCTCGATCTTCGTCGGGATACGGTACGGGCTCACGCAAGCGTGGCTCGCGCTGGTGACCGTCGAGCTGCTCGCGTCGTCCGAGGGGCTCGGGTACCTGATCGTGTGGGGGCGGCAGCTCTTCCAGCTCGACCTGGTGCTCGCGTCCATCCTCGTCGTGGGCGTCGTCGGCCTCCTGCTCGACTCGGGGCTCGGGAAGATCGAGGCGCGCCTCCTCCACTGGCGGCGCGGGGCGGTGTGACCTCTCGCGAGGCGGTCCTATCATGAACTCAAAAGCTCACTTCTTCATCGGCGCGAGGGCGCGCCGGGGTCTGTCGCTCCCGATCGCCCTGCTCGCGGGCTGGACGCTCGCCTGCGCGTATGGCCTCGTCAACACCCACATCCTGGTCCCGCCGCAGGCGGTCTTCGCGGCCGCGAAGGCGCAGCTCGCGAGCGGCAGTCTCCTCGAGCACCTGCAGGCGAGCCTCGCCCGGGATCTCGCCGGGTTCACCCTGGGTACGACGGCCGGCCTCCTGGTCGGCGGCGCGATGGGGTTGTCGCGCCTCACCGACAGGCTGCTCGGCCCGAGCTTCCACGCCGCGAAGCAGGTGGCGCTGTTCGCGTGGATCCCGCTCATGTCCGTGTGGCTCGGGTCCGGCGAGGCCGCCAAGGTCGTCTTCATCGCGCTCGCGGCGTTCTATCCGGTTGTCGTGAACACCCACGAGGGTGTCCGGAGCGTCGGGTTGGAGCACATCGAGGTCGCCCGCGTGTTCAGGTTCTCGCGCTGGCAGGTCCTGCGCAAGGTCATCCTCCCGGCGGCCACGCCGTCGATCTTCGCGGGCGTGCAGCAGGCGCTCATCTACGCGTGGCTTGGCACCATCGGCGCCGAGTACCTGCTGGAGCCCGCTCCGGGGGTGGGCAACCTGATGACCGACGGACGCGAGCGGTTCGCCATGGACATCGTGCTGCTCGGGGTGATCGTGACGGGCCTCGTCGGGTTCGGGCTGAACACCGTCGCCTCGGTCGTGGAGAGCCGCCTGCTCCGCTGGCGCGTCCGCAGCGTGTGACAATTCAAGGAGTCGATCATGAGTGAGCCCGAAGTCATCAGCATTCGAGATGTGAGCAAGAAGTACGTCGTCAAGCACGAGGTGCTCCCGGTCCTGGACGGGCTGAACCTGACCATCGAGCCCGGCGAGTTCGTGAGCATCGTGGGCACGAGCGGGTGCGGCAAATCGACGCTCCTCAAGCTGGTCATCGGCCTCGACGACGACTACCAGGGCGAGATCCTCGTCGGCGGATCGCGCGTCCGGGGGACGAGCCTCGATCGAGGCATCGTGTTCCAGGAGCACCGGCTGTTCCCGTGGCTCACCATCGAGCAGAACGTGGCGCTCGGGCTGGAGAACTCGACGTGGTCGAGCGACGAGAAGGCGCGGGCCGTCGAGGAGCACATCGCCCTCGTGGGCCTGTCCGGCTTCGAGCGCGCCTATCCGCACCAGCTCTCCGGCGGGATGGCGCAGCGGGCGGCCATCGCCCGCGGGCTCGTCAACAGGCCGAGCATCCTGCTCCTCGACGAGCCGTTCGGCGCGCTCGACGCGCTCACGCGCACGAAGCTGCAGCAGGAGCTCCAGCGCATCTGGCAGCAGGAGGGGATCACCATGGTCCTCGTGACCCACGACGTGGAAGAGGCGGTGTTCCTGGGCGACAGGGTGGTCGTGCTCCAGCCGCGGCCGGGGCGCATCAAGCGCGTCGTCCCCGTCGGCGTCCCGCACCCGCGCGATCGGACGGACCACGCGCTGAAGACCCTCGCGGACGAGGTGCGCAGCTACATCCTCGAGACGCCGAGAGGCTCGTAGGAGCTCGGGCGAGGCAGGGAGCTCCCTGGCCTCGAGTGGCGCTCTTCCAGGTGGTCCTCCGCCGATCGCCGCACCTGCCGACAGTACCAGCATATTTCATTGTCAGTGTAATGCACGGCGCTGCGGTGCGTGGAGGTGAACGTCCACCGCTGGCAGCCGCCGTGCCGCGCCGGCCCCCGATTTTCCCGGCGGGCCGCGCAATCGCCTCACCGGTGCGAGTTGTCACTTGGCAAGATCGGTTCATCCGCTATAATGGATACGCATCCGTTGGTGAAGTACACGGCGAACGTCTATGACAATACCGCTGCTTGCACTCCCTCATGTCGGCTCCACTCCTCCATCGGTCCGCGCGAGGGCATTCGTCTTCGAGGATCCGCGATCGCGGGAGCTGCTCGAACGCATCCACCAGCTCGCGCCGAGCGACGCGACGCTGCTGATCACGGGCGAGACAGGGACGGGGAAGGAGATCGTCGCCCGCCATATTCATGAGCTGAGTCGCCGCAACAAGGAGCCCTTCGTCACGGTGAACTGCGGCGCATGGTCCGAATCGTTGATCGAGAGCGAGCTCTTCGGTCACGAGCGGGGCGCGTTCACCGGGGCGATCGGGGCCAAGGCGGGCTGGTTCGAGTCCGCGGACGGCGGCACGCTGTTCCTCGACGAGATCGGCGATCTGTCGCTGCCGCTGCAGGTGAAGCTGCTCCGGGTGCTGCAGGAGCGCGAGGTCGTGCGGCTCGGGTCGCGCCAGCCGATACCCATCGACGTGCGGCTCATCGCGGCGACCAACGTCAACCTGGAAGAGGCGGTGGTCGCGCGCAAGTTCCGCGAGGATCTGTTCTATCGATTGAACGTCGCGACGCTCGCGCTCTCGCCTTTGCGCGAGCGGCCCGGCGACATCCTCGCGCTCGCGCGTTACTTCCTCGACCTCTACACGAGCCGGCTCGGCTCCGGCGCCGTCACGCTCACGCGGGAGGCCGCGGAGCGCCTGGTGGAGCACCCCTGGCCTGGCAACATCCGCGAGCTGGAGAACGCGATCCATCACGCCCTCCTTGTGTGCCACGGCAGCCGGATCGCCGTGGCCGATCTGCGGCTCTCCACGCTCCAGCCGAAGACGCCGGCGCCGCCGCCCGGCAATGCGCAGCGGAGCTCGCTGGAGGACGCGCTGCTCGACCTCTTCGACCAGAATGTCCCGAACCTCTACGAGCACGTCGAGGAGACGATCATCCGCGCCGCCTACCAGTACTGCGAGCGCAACCAGCTCCAGACAGCGAGGTTGCTCGGCATCAGCCGGAACGTGGTGCGCGCTCGCCTCGCCCAGTTCGGCGAGCTCGCGCGGCGCTCGCGCTCGTGCACCCCCGCCCCTGGCGCAGCCGCGTGCGGGGCGGGCGGCCCTCTCAACCACTCCGGCAAGATCGAGACGGGCGCCCCCGCGAGCGCGCTTGGATGAGCTCAGCACAAGTAGGAGGAGGCATGAGCAACAAGATCGAGTTTCACAACGTGAGCAAGACGTTCGCCGTCAAGGGGCCGTCGGGGTCGAAGGAGGGCGCGCGGTTCACGGCGATCGAGGACCTCTGCCTCGACGTGCGGGCGGGCGAGCTGATGGTCCTCGTCGGGCCGAGCGGTTGCGGTAAATCGACGCTGATCGACCTGCTCGGCGGGCTGTCCAAGCCGAGCAGCGGGAAGCTCCTGCTCGACGGCAAGCCGATCACGGGCCCGGCCCTCGATCGGGGGATCGTGTTCCAGCAGTATGCGCTCTTCCCCTGGAGGACGGCGCTCGAGAACGTCGAGTTCGGCCTCGAGGCCAAGGGCGTCCCGGTGGGCCAGCGCCGGGACATCGCCCGCAGCTACCTGGATCTGGTGAGCCTCTCGGGCTTCGAGGATCGGCATCCACACGAGCTGTCGGGCGGCATGAAGCAGCGCGTGGCCATCGCCAGGAGCCTCGCCTACGACCCGGAGGTGCTGATGATGGATGAGCCGTTCGCGGCGCTCGACGCGCAGACGCGGGAGTCGCTGCAGGCCGAGCTGCTCCGTATCTGGGAGAAGTCGCGCAAGACGATCCTCTTCATCACGCACAGCATCGATGAGGCGGTGTTCCTCGGTCAGCGGGTCGCGGTCATGACCTCGCGGCCCGGCCGCGTGAAGCGGGTCATCGACATCCCGCAGGAGCTCCGGGGCTACGAGGACGCGCGGTCGACGCCGGAGTTCGGCCGGCTGCGCCACGAGATCTGGACGCTCCTGCGCGACGAGGTGCTCAGGGCAGAGGAACAGGAGCGGAGCAAGAAGCTCAAGCTCGCAGTGGAGAGCCGCGCCGTCGCGGTCGCGGTCAATGGCTAGCCTGGAACAATCGCTCGATCTGCGCGAAGAGGCGCAGCCGACGCGCCTCCTCTCCGACGTGGGGAGGTGGCTCGGCCGCGCCGTCGCCCGCTCCGGGATCCTGCTGCTCGTGGCCGCCATCTGGGAGACGGCGCCGCGGGTGGGCCTCGTGGAGCCGGCGTTCTTGCCGCCGCTCTCCGAGGTCCTGGCGACCGGGTGGCAGCTCCTCCAGAACGGGCAGCTCCTGAGTCACATCAAGGCGAGCCTGTCGCGCTCCCTGCTCGGCTTCACCCTCGCGATCGTGATGGGCGTGCCGCTCGGGCTCGCGATCGGGTGGTACAAGGGGGTGGCGGACGCCATCAACCCGCTGCTCGAGGTGCTGCGCAACACCGCGGCGCTCGCGCTCCTGCCGGTGTTCCTCCTCCTGCTCGGGATCGGCGAGGCCTCCAAGGTGTCGCTCGTGATCTACTCGTGCACGTGGCCGATCCTCCTCAACACGATCAGCGGCGTGCGCGGTGTCGATCCGCTGCTCATCAAGTCGGCGCGGACCATGGGTCTCTCGTCCATCCAGCTGTTCCGCAAGGTGATCCTGCCGGCGGCCGTCCCGACGATCTTCGTGGGCATCCGCCTCTCGGGCGCGTACTCCCTGCTCGTCCTCGTCGCGGCGGAGATGATCGGGGCCAAGGCGGGGCTCGGTTACCTCATCATCTACGCACAGTACAACTTCCAGATCCCGAGCATGTATGTCGGCATCCTGACGATCACGACGCTCGGACTGGCGTTCAATCACCTGCTCATGCGCGTCGAGCGGCGCTTCACGTCGTGGAAGGTCGCTCCGAAGGAGTGAGCCCGCGGCCGCGCGAGCGCCCCGCGTCGCGGCGCCATGGCGCTCACCCCCGCACACGGAAAGAGAGGACCACGTGAATCGCATCATCCTGGGTCGAACCGGCCTGGAGGTCAGCGTGCTCGGTCTGGGCGCCGGCGGCGACAGCCGGCTCGGCACCGGGCGCATCGCCGAGGCCGACTCGCTCCGGCTCGTCCATGCCGCCATCGAGCGGGGCGTGAACTTCATCGACACGGCGGAGGCGTACGGGACCGAGGCGCTCCTCGGGAAGGCGCTCCGCGAGGTGCCGCGCGAGCGCGTGGTGCTCTCGACGAAGAAGACGACGCGCCTCGATGCGCCGGTGCGGCCCGAGGACGTTGTCTCGTCGCTGCACGCGAGCCTGGAGCGGCTCGGCACGGACCACGTCGACGTCTATCACCTGCACGGCGTGCTCCCGCACCACTACGCCGACCTGCGCGAGCGGATCGTCCCTGTCCTCCTGCGCCTGCGCGAGCAGGGAAAAATCCGGTTCCTCGGCATCACGGAGGCGTTCGCCGCCGACCCGTCGCACGCGATGCTCGAGCAGGCGCTTCGAGACGACCTCTGGGACGTGGTGATGGTCGGGTTCAACCTCCTGAACCAGTCGGCGCGGACGAGCGTGTTCCCGCTGACGCGGGCGAAGAACGTCGGCACGCTGATCATGTTCGCGGTCCGGCGCGCGCTGAGCCGACCCGAGCGGCTGAGAGAGCTCCTCGCCGACCTGGCAGCGCGGGGCAAGGTGTCGCCCGAGCTCGCCGCCGAGGGGCTGGATGGCCTCCTGGAGGGGGAGCACATCGCCTCGCTGCCGGACGCGGCGTACCGCTTTTGCAGAGACGAGCCAGGCGCTCACGTGATCCTGTCGGGGACGAGCAGCGCGGCGCACCTGCTGGAGAACGCGCGATCGATCGACGCCCCGCCGCTGACGGCGAGGGCCCGCGAGCGCCTCATCGAGGCGTTTGCGCGGGTCGACGACGTGTCGGGTCATTGAGGGGAGGGGCCCGCGGCGGGCGAGATGCGGCCTGCGCAGCACGAGCTGCTGACCGCGTGCTCATACCGCAGCACCCGGCGCGCGAGACCCCGAAAGATCGCGCGGAGACGCCTGGCACGGCGCATGCGATAGCGGCGATGGCGAGGATGAGGACAGGGGCGAAGACGCGGAGCAGGGCGTCGCCCCGCCGTCAACGTCCGGAATAACCCCTTCACCTGGAGCATCCCATGAGCGGACTCAGTCTTTCCTTCGATACACCGCAGCTCGCCCAGCAATACGAGGTCCGCAGCGCCGAGCGGCAGTTCCTCCACGGCCAGCGGCTGATCGCCGAGCTCGGCGTCCGCGCGGGCGAGCACGTGCTCGACATCGGGAGCGGCACCGGGCTGCTCGCGGAGCACGTGGCGGGCCTGGTGGGGCCGACCGGCAAGGTGCTCGGGATCGACCCGCTCCCCCTGCGGATCGAGATCGCCCAGCGCAAGGCGCGGCCGAACCTGTCGTTCCAGGTCGGGAACGCCTATGCGCTCGGCGAGCTCCCGGCGGGCAGCTTCGATGTCGTGTACCTCAACGCCGTCTTTCACTGGCTCCCCGAGAAGGCGGAGCCGCTGAGGCAGATCCATCGCCTGCTCAAGCCGGGTGGCCGGCTCGGGATCACCACGGGCGCGAAGGACCAGCCGAACCGGCTGCAGAGCATCAAGAAGCAGGTGCTGTCGAGGGAGCCGTACGCCCGGTACCCGGAGGCCCAGGCCGGCACGCCCCACTGGGTCACGGCGCAGGAGCTCGCGGAGCTGCTCAGCGGCGCCGGCTTCACCGCGCAGAGGATCGAGGCGCAGGCGAACGTCCACCATCAGCCCGACGGCAACACCGCCATTGCGTTCTCGCAGGCGAGCTCGTTCGGCAACTTCCTCGGGCACCTGCCCGAGTCGCTGCGGAGCCAGGCCATCGAGGACATCAAGCGCGAGCTCGAGGCCTTCCGGACGCCCGAGGGCATCCGGCTCGAGGGAAAGAGGCTCTTCGCCATCGCGCACAAGCCCGCGTCGCACTGAGCCGGCCTGTCCGTCTGCCGACGGCCGTCCCGCGACGCCATCCCAGTTTGTCCATCGGCCGAATGGCCACGAGGAGAGAGAGACGCATGAGCGCCCAGGTCAATCCCACAAGCAATGTTCTCGAGATCGTGCCGGTCGCCGGCCGGATCGGCGCGGAGGTGCGCGGCGTGCGCCTCTCGGCCGATCTCGACGCCGCGACCGTCAGCGAGATCCGCAAGGCATGGCTCCGTTACAAGGTGATCTTCTTCCGGAACCAGCAGCACCTCGACGATGGAAGCCAGGAGTCGCTGACCGCGCTGTTCAGCGGCAAGCCGGTCGCGCACCCGACGGTCCCGGTCGTGCAGGGCACCGAGTTCATTCATGAGCTCGACTCGCGGTACGGCGGTCGCGCCAACTCCTGGCACACCGACGTGACGTTCGTCGACGCGTACCCGAAGGCATCGATCCTCCGGGCGCTCGTTGTCCCGCCGTACGGCGGCGACACGGTCTGGGCCAACACGGTGGCCGCGTACGAGGACCTCACGCCCGCGCTCCGCGAGCTCGCCGACAAGCTGTGGGCGGTCCATAGCAACCAGTACGACTACCAGGCGCGAAAGCCGAAGTCCTCGGCGGAGGACGTGCGTCGCTATCACGAGGTGTTCACGTCGACCGTCTACGAGACCGAGCACCCCGTGGTGCGCGTCCACCCGGAGACCGGGGAGCGCTCGCTGGTGCTCGGGCACTTCGTGAAGAACCTCGTCGGCGTCTCGTCCCATGACTCCGCGCACCTCTTCCAGGTGCTCCAGGAGCACGTGACGCGCCTCGAGAACACCGTGCGGTGGCGCTGGGCCGTTGGCGACGTGGCGGTCTGGGACAACCGCGCCACGCAGCACTATGCGATCAACGATTACGGCGACCAGCACCGCGTGGTGCGCCGGGTGACGGTGGACGGGGACGTGCCCGTCAGCGTCGACGGTCGGCGCAGCGCCACGCGCAGCAAGGCGCCGCGCGCTTCCTCGACGAAGCGCGAGGGCGTCGGCGCCTCGGCGGCGGCCTCGGCCGAGGCCTGATTTCCCTGTTGTTCGGCTTGGCGGTTCGTGCCGATGGGCAGGCCCGGATGATGGCGCGGCCAAGTCGTCGGCCTCTCCGGCGCCGCTCACCCGATCTGCGGCACCCCGCGGCGCCAGTACGTGTGAAACTCAGAGCAGTCGCGAAACCAGCCTAGTCTCATGTCGTGGTCGGTCTCGTTCGCGAACCATTTGCGGTTGAGCGGTCCGAACGCCCCCTTGACCTCGTCGAGCGAGCCGCGAGCGACCAGCTGCAGCACGGCTCGAATCTCCGCGAAAAACAGCGCCGCGTCCCATCGGTCTCTGAGCCTCGCGGGGCGCTTCGTGTCGTCTTCGAAGACGCCGGCGATCCACTCCCTCATGGTGTAGTGACCGAGGAACGCCTGATAGAGCATACTCGCGCCGCCGACCTTGAGCAGCACGAACGCATGACCCCAGGAGGGCATCGCCTCCCCGATCGAGATATCCAATCTGAAGACGCCGTCTCCCAGCTCCCAGGCTCGCTCGAACCCTTCCCAGTCGTCCCGGCGCCCATCACGCATGCTCGGACCATCTTCTCCGGTGAGCACCTCGAACGCCGCCCTAGCGTTCCCCGAGCACTGGTCTCCAGAGATGGTGTTGCTCCTCTGCAACATGGCGTCGGCATCAGCGATGGCCCGCAGGTCGGCGAGCGACGGACCGATGGCCACGTTTCCCAGCGGCACATAGGCACGGGCTGGCCGGAACCGATCGGTGCAACTGCCGAACATGGCGTCGAGGATCCACCACCGCTGAGCCACGGCGGGCGCCGGCGCCGTCCGGCCGGCCGGTGCGCCCGCCGCGCGCCGTTGCTGAGCCACCGCGGCGGCGTGTGGTGGCCGCTGCTGGCTCACCGTGGCGGGGTGCGGCGCCTTCGGCTGCACCACCGTCGCCGGGTGAGGCGGCAGCCCCTTGCGTTGCGCCACGGTCGCCGGGTGCGGCGGGCGCGCGCCCTCCCCCCGGCCGTCTCCGCCGCCTCGTGTGCCATTGCTCACCGGCGAGCTCCAACCATCGTCGCGTAACGCTGCCGGGCGGCGCCCCCTCGGGCCAAGTTCCCTTCTCCCTCCCCCCTCCCGCAGCCCGGGCGAGCATCGGGAGCGGGGGAGGGCGGAGCGCGCTCTCATGGGATGGCGAGATGGCGGCGGCGCCCCTCTCTCGGCCCGACAAGCCCGCTCGCCGCCGGAGAGCGCCACACCGCCGCGACCGATCAGGGTCTGATAGCCGAGAGGGAGCCGCTCGATGAGCTCATCCGCGCGGGCGGCTCTCGTCCGGATACGGCCGATGCGGCAAGCGCGGCGTCGGGCTCGTCCTCTGCGCCGCGCCGGCGCGGAACGCCGGTTGCTCTCCGCAGGTCCACCATGAAGAGCGCATCCCGAAGAGCCACCCTGATCGCGGCTGCCCTCGGTCTGTCCGGCTGCGTGACCCGCGCTGAGGCCCTGGAGACCAGCGCCAGCGCGCCCCAGCCAGGAGCGAGCCTCCTCCGGTCGCCGGCCTGGGTCGCGGCGCACCTGGATGATCCGAGCGTCGTCGTGATCCACGCCGACCGCGATCGCCGCACGTACGACCGGGAGCACATCCCCGGCGCGCGCTTCCTGTCGGTCGACGCCCTGGCGGTCGATCGGGACGTCCCCAACGAGCTGCCTCCGCTCGCGGACGTGAAGGCCGCCTTCGAGCGCGCCGGGGTCGTCGATGGCTCCCAGGTGGTGCTCTACGGCGGGATGGACGGCCTCGCGCCCGCGCGCGCGTTCTTCGCGCTCGATGTCATCGGGCATGGCCATCGGGCCGCCCTGCTCGACGGGAGTCTCGGTGCCTGGCGGGCCGAGGGTCATCCCATCTCGTCGGAGGCCGCGGAGCCTCGGCCGGGCACGCTGACGAGCAAGCCGGAGCCCGAGCGCGTCGTGGACGCGGACTGGGTGGCTGCCCACCTCGACGATCCCGGCGTGGTGCTCGTGGACGCGCGCCCGCCAGACGAGTCTGGAGCCGACGCGAGCACCTGCCCGTCGAGCGCGGGCCGGCGCGGCGGGCGCGGGACACCTGAGGCGACGGCGGAGGGGCGCAGATCCTCTCGCCTCATGGAGCGCCCGCTCAACCGGGCGGTGCTCCTCGCCAGCGGCGTGCCTGCGCGCGACCGCGCCGACGTCGAGCAGCAGGTGCTCATCGGCGCCTGGGACTCGGTGAGGTGCGGCCTCTACAGCCCGGACCCGCGGGAGGACCCGAGCGGTGCGCTTAAGCTCGGACCCGGCATCCGCCCTGCCGGCCTGGTGCCCGCCGTGGAACTCCGACTCTGCGAGGACGTCTCCGTATCCAGCTAGCTCGGTCGATCCGGTGGCACTGGAAGATCGGCGAACCGGGCCATCTCGGCGCCGTAGGCGATACAGGCGAGCACGTCGGCTTCCTCGATCCCGTACTCGTCCATCACCTCCTTGACGGACAGGCCGCTGGCGAGGAAGTCGAGCACGAGCGACACCCAGATCCGGTGCCCGCGGATGCAGGCCCGGCCGAAGCAGACGGTGCTGCTCGGCCAGCTCGCGGAAGGCATGCGGGCGGCGCTCGCCGCGGGCGACGTCAAGGCGGCGCGCATCGCCCACGAGACGATCGGGCGGCTGCTCGGTGCGCCCTCGAGCGCATCCCGGTGCACGTGCACGCGCTCCGACGTCACGCTCCCTGACCGAGGACCCTCGTTCAGCGGAAGGCGAAGCGGTCGACCGTGATCCTGTAGCTGAGCTGTTCGCCGCGCTCGATGCGGCCACCGAGCGATATGTTGTGCTCCTCGCCGCTCGTCGCCACGTACTTCGCGTCGGCCGCCACGAACGTGCACGCACCCTCGATCGGCTGCGGGCGCTCGAAGAGGCAGCCGTAGCCGTCCTCGGCGACGGGGCGACAGATGCGGGTGTCGATCTTCAGCGCCTCGACCTCCTCGCGCGAAAACAGGCGCTCTTCGTAGGTGATCTTCATGGGCTTCTCGCAGCGAACGTAGATGGGCAGGTACTGGTGCTGCGCGTCCCGGTACACGACGCCGTCTTTGATCTCCTCGCGCGTGCCCGCGGCCACGTCCAGATAGCCCTTCAGGCGGACCGGCGCCTCGACCGCGGCGGGGAGCCCCTCAGCGGGCATCGCCTCGGCGCGCGGGTGATCGCCGGCGTAGACGAGGACGTTGAGGAAGCGTTGCCGCGCGCCGTCCCCGGCGGGGTCGAAGATCTCGCCGACCGCGTCGCATCGTGCGGCCTGCTCGGCGGAGCGGCTCTCCATGTTGTCCCCGCTCGACTCGAACCCGAGCTCGTAGACGCCGACGCTCGCTCCCCAGCCATTGTCGTTCTTGGACGCGGCCAGGCCGGCGGCGTCGTTGTTTGGGGCGATCCAGAGGTTGTTGGTGGTGAGCGCGGAGACGTGCGTCAGCGAGCGAACGAGGTAGCCGTTGTCACCGCAGCCGCGCCCGATCTGTTCATAGGTGGTGTCTACCTCCGCCGGAGTCGACGGGGTTGCCGGCGCCGCGGTGGGCTCGGCGATCGTGTCGCCGTCCGATCCGCCGCAGCCCGCGACGAAGATGAAAGGAGCCCCCACGAGAACCAGCGAACGAAAGTAGTTACTCATGACGGCAGTGGGAGCAAAGCTCGTACCTCCCCGATTCATGCGGACTTTCCGCCCAAATCGCGGCGCGAGACGCGACGCGTGAACGGGGCGCCACACCTCGGCCGCTTGCGACGCGGCCGGCGTCATCAACCTCGCCGCCGAGCGCACCCGGCGCGGCGGGTAGCCCCGGCTGGGCCCGCGCTCGCGGCGAGCGACGTCGAGGCGGCGCGCATCGCCCACGAGACCATCGGGCGGCTGCTCGCTGAAGCAGAGACAAGGAGGTCGAGCACTCCGGCGCGTAAGCGGTCTAACGACCTGGCGGTCAGCCGCGGGGTGCCGTGCCGGCCGGAGGCCGGCACAGGTGCCCCGTCGGACTGCAGCGCCTTGTTGGCCGCTCCCTGCCCATCGACGTATCGTGTGATGCTCACTCGCCCCCCAACTCGTCGGCATCGATCGTGTGGCGCAGACGAGCGAGACGGTCCGAGAGTTCGGCGTGAAACGGCCCCTCCGCGACAGCGGTCAGCTCCTTCAGCATCTGATACTTCGCGAGCCCGGGTTGCTGCTCGTACCTATGCAGGATGCCGAGAAACTCGGTGAGTGCCTGTTCCGTGTGGCCCGCTTGCAGCAAACACCATGCACGCTGCTCCCGAAGCAGGTCGTTGCGCCATGTCTTCGGGCCGACCAGGAACGATGGGTCGACTTCCGAGTAGGCCTGCGCGGCCTCGGGCCACCTCCGTAGATCGTGTAGGCAGTGCGCGCGGTAGAGCCGGGCCCAGCCAAAGCTCGGATCGCAAGCGACCGCCGTCTCGAAGCTGGCGAGCGCCGACAGCATCGAACCGTGCTCAAACGAGTATTCCATCATCCCGAGGGCGTAGTGTGCAGCCGCGTCATTCGGTCGGAGTTCGATGGCCCGTGCAGCCGCCGCTCGGCCCACCTGAATCATTCTGCGGCGAGCTTCGGGCCGATTATCGATGCAAGATGCGCAGAGCTCAGCCGTGATGGCTCTGGAGACTTGGATCTCTGCGTCATCCGGATCGAGCGCCACTCCAGCCGCAAAGATCCGCTCCAAGGCAAGCCAACCTCGTGGCTGCTCGGGCGCGCTCAATTGGTCTTCGAGCGCGATGGCCAGTTTTCGGAGCCGCTCCGCCGGCGGAAGATTGATATGGGTCGTTTCGCGGAGGTACGCGGTGAGATCCAATGTATCGAGTTCGTCCACTCCGAGCCTGTCCCATCCGCGCTCGTCGATCCAGGTCTTGAGTTGCTCGTACGGGTCCGATACGGGCAGTCGAGCCCGATCATGACGATGGCGCAGCTTGGCCCGCCACCGAGGCCGATCCTGTCCCTCTCTGGCTCGAGTGTTTCCAGTTCCCATAGCATCCGACGCCTCTACGTCCGCCGGCCCAACGTCGCAATCAGTTGCGTCTCAGGGCCTAGCGGCGGGTTATATCATGTAGGCGGCGAGGCGCCGCGGCCAATCTCCGTATTCCCGCGAATAGGTCGCGACGCTCCGCGGCATATCTGCGTGTTCCCGTGAATAGGCAGCGACTTCCGCGACCTATCTGCGCATCTCCGACGATAGGCCGCCGCTGCGGAGACCCGGCGAGGGCGGGCATCGGCAACCCCGCGGATCCTGCTACCTGGTGGGGCGAGGGCGGCGTCGCGGTCGAGACACTCCAGGGTCGCCAAGCACGATGGTTTCCCGTTGGGGCGTTCTGTGGAGGGTACGGGCGGCGTCGTCATGCTTGGAGTCCAGAACGTTCGCGAAGATTGACGACGAGACGACCGTTCCACTGACATCGCGGCGATTGCCGCCAAGCCTTTGCTCCGGCAAAGGCGCCGCACATCCGGCGGTATCTTTGTGGTCCTCGTTGCTGCTCCAGCTACCCCCCATGGCCGCCCCACGCTGCGAGGCCGCCGGAGATGCCGTCCGGTGTCAACATGGGACCGCTCGTGCCCCCGGCAGGGTGAGACCAGGCCGGCGCTGCAGGGGGCAGCCGCGCCTGCTCGCTCGGCCTCGCTGGCGGGATCCGGCGTCGCAGACTCGGACCCGGGGTCGGCCCCGCCGGATGGGCGCCGGCCATGGAGCTCCGATCCCTCCGTACCCCCCGCGTCACCCGCCGCGTCCGCGGTCGGTGGTCACACCTACATCCGGCAGCGTAGTAATCCAGCGTCGCCGAAATTTATCAGATCATACGCAAAAAAAAGACACGGTTCTCACCGTGTCTTTTTAGTGGAGGCGCCGGGAATCGAACCCGGGTCCGCAAGGCATCCAGTCTACCTTCGTTCACGTGCGTAGTCGCCTTACGCTGACGACGGCGTTCGTAGATTCGGCTACGACCTATCCCTCACTGAATCTCGGTCGCGTTATCGAGGGCATCCTCACGCGGCCCAGCCCTGTGGTTGACACCCTTGGAGTACTAGGACGACCTTCTCTTCGGATGGCTTAGCGGTTCTTAGGCCGCAACAGCGTATGCGTTGTCGTTCGCAATTGTACGTCCCGCTTGATAGGCGGAGCAGGAGCCGCCAGCACGCAGACAGACCTTCAGTCCCCACGTCGAAGCCGATCGCCCCCTCGTGGTTCGTTCAGACGGACCAAACATTGCTAGAAACTGCGCTGCCGTCAACCCCTCCGCGCCCCTCGGCGTCAGATCGCTCTGCCGCTGAGCGCGCTTCCCGTCTGCCGTCCGCCGTCCGCCATCCGCCGTCCACCGTCGATCCGCGGTTCTCCGGTTCTGCCGGCTCGGTCCGGGCGCGTCCAGCCGGCACGGCTCGTTCTGGCCTGCGTTTTTGCCTGCGTCCCGGCTCCACCGTGCTCCCCGTCCGCTCCCCGGCGAGCTGCTCGCGCGTGCCTCCGGTCGCACCCGCCGCTCCCCGACTCCGGTCGCTCCCCCCACGCCGGTCGCACCCGCCGCTCCCCGACCCCGGTCCGCTTCCCCCACGCCGGTCGCACCCGCCGCTCCCTCCCACGCCGGCCGCCCCCCGCTTTTTCCTGCCGACGTCGCCTGCCTGCCTGCTGCTCTCGACGGCTCCCCCTGGCTCGGCTAAGAACCCCGCGAAAAGGAAAAGGAGACGGGCAACTTATGGCGAGGATGGTCCACTGCGTGAAGCTCGGCCGTGAGGCGGAGGGGCTGGAGAAGCCGCCGCTCAAGGGCGAGGTGGGCAAGCGGATTTTCGACAACGTCTCCAAGGAGGCGTGGCGGATGTGGCTGGAGCACTCGAAGATGCTGATCAACGAGTACCGCCTCGATCTCATCTCCGAGGCCGGCCAGCGGCTCTGGATGACCGAGCTCGACAAGTACTTCTTCAGCGGCGGCAACGACGCCCCGCAGCTCCCGCCCGACTACGTGGCGCCCAAGGACAAGCAGGAGTAGCCGCTCCCCGTCGGCCCTGTCGCCGGCGGCGCTCCCGTCCACCTGCCGGCTGCGGTCCTGCGTTCCGGTGACCAGCCGGCTGCGGTCCTGCGTTCCCGTCACCTGCCGGCCGCGGTCCTGCGCTCCCGGCCCCCTCATCCGCACCGCCCGCCCCCCGGCTCACCCCCCCGGCTCCCCCCGCCCGCCCCTCACGGCAGCGGCCCCGGTGCCGGCAGCGCTCCGCCGCCGCGCACGAACTCGATCAGCGCTGCGCCCATCTGCTTGTCGACCTTCTCGCACTTCGCGCTGACCGCCCCCATCGTCGCGCCCTTGCACTCCTTCCGCCGCTCGGCGACCACCTTGCCGACCTTCTCGTCGGCCTGGAACGCGTCGCGCGTCTTCTGATCGAGGCTCTTCCACGGGATCGGCGCGAACTTAGGCTTCGGCGGCACGTGCAGCCGGACCTCCTCCGTCATCAGCGACGCGCAGGTCCCGTCCCAGCGCAGGACGTCGTAGCCGCCCCCGGCGCCGCTCACGACCATGCCGCCCGTGTCGGGCACCCGCTGATAGAGGATCAGCACCTCCTCATCGAAGAGCAGCTTGTCGTTCGATGACGATCCGCCGGAGGCGTTCCACGCCTCGGTATCGCGGGTGAGGTACCCGCGCGTGAACGGCGTCCCCTTGGCGAACAGGTTGAGCGCCACGTCCGGATAGAACCCGCCGCAGAGCCGCTTCACGAACGCCGCCGGCGGCAAGCACATCTTGTCCCGCTGCTCGCACGTCGTCGGGACCTGCTTCGACGCATCCGCCGCCGCGTCCTCCTCCTTCTTCCCGTCCCCTTCCTCCGCCGCCTCGCCGCCCGACGCCGCGGCCGGCGTCGCCGCCACGTCGGCGTCCGCAGGATCCGGCTCCGACGGAGGAGGCATCGCGCCGCCGCAAGCGACCAGGGAACCCATCAGAACAAGCGCAAAAGAGCTCTGGACAGATCGCATGGCCCACGAACCTACCGGAGCCGGCACGCCCCTCCGCATGGAAAAATAACATCACCCCGCGACGCAATGCGCTAACGCGGCATCGAAACCCCATGGCGCAATGCAGGAAACCTGCGCCACCGTTCACGACGCAATGCGCCAGTCGTCTCGACGGCCTCTTCGACGACCTCCTCGACGACCTCCTCGACGACCTCGAGGTTCTCGACGCCCTCGACGTTCTCGTCAGTCTCGAACGTCGCTCTCGAGCGCCGATCTCGCCAGACCGTCTCGCCAGACCGTCTCGAATGGTTCAGTTTTCCGACAGCACTTGACATCAGAGCCCCATCAGCAGAGTCTGAGCTGATTCCGGCAGGAGGTGGTCGTGCTGGATCTTTCTTCGTCCGCACTCTCATCATCGCGTATTGGCGGTTTGCGTAAGTGCAAGTCTCACACGGACGCGCGTCCAGAGGGACGACGGGTGTCCGCTGGTCTCCGGAGGTGTGCAACACTCGCATCCTGTGCGCTCCTCGCCGGCTGCGGCGCGGCCGAGGAGCAGTTCGATCCGTGGGGCACCGGCGAGGAGGTGATCACGGGGGCGGGCGGCAGCTCCGCCTCGGGCGGCTGGGAGGGCGCCGCGGAGGGCTCGGGCGGCGGCGGGGGCGGCTGGCCGTCGTCTGGGAAGCTCGGGCCGCCTTATCCCATCGTCCTCGCCCACGGCTTCTTCGGATTCGAGGACTTCGCGGGCGCGGGATACGTCAGCTACTTCTACAACCTCAAGCACACCCTCGGCGAGGGCGGCGAGGTGGTCTTCACGCCCTCGGTCGATCCGTTCAACAGCTCCACGTACCGCGGCGCCCAGCTGCTCGCGCGGATCGAGCACATCCTCGCCGAGACGGGCCACGAGAAGGTGAATCTCATCGCCCACTCGCAGGGAGGCCTCGACGCCCGCGTGGTCGCGCACGAGCGGCCCGATCTCGTCGCCTCCGTCGTGACCGTCGCCACGCCTCATCTCGGCTCGAAGATCGCCGACATCGCGCTCCAGCTCGTCGCCCACGAGCGGCTGCAGGACGTCCTCGACGATCTCCTCAATGCCATCGGGGCGCCGCTCTACGACCAGATAGGCAACGAGACGAGCGTCTTCACTTCGCTCGAGCAGTTCTCGACGCCCGGCATCGCGGAGTTCAACGCGAAGTACACAGACGCGCCCGGGGTGTTCTATGCCTCCTTCGGCGGCCGGACCGACCGCGCGCTCGGCGGCCGCGACTGCACGACGCTCGTCCCGGCGCCCTTCGTCGCGCAGTTCGACGACGGCCTCGATCCGGTGCACCCGCTGCTCTCGCTGACCGAGACGATCCTCGACGGCGGCTTCGGCGAGTCGATCCCGAACGACGGCCTTGTGCGCGCGCGGGACGCGCGATGGGGCCACTTCTGGGGCTGTCTCCCGGCCGACCATTTCGACGAGATCGGTCAGCTCTTCGGGCAGAGCCCGGGCGACGGGAACCCCTGGCTCTATATCGACTTCTACCGCGCCGTGATCGAGCGGCTCCGGCAAGAAGGCTTCTGACGAGCGAAAGCCGCCCCGATCGGCGCCCCGTCCAGTACCCTTCCGGGCCGATGCTCAAGGCGCCGCTCACCTGCTCGCTCCCGCTGCTCGCCCTGCTCAGCGCGGCCTGCAGCGGCGACGTGCGCCGGTTTCCCCTGCGCGATCCGGTCTGGCGCGACGCCGACCTGAACCCCGTCTCGGTGCCCTGCAGCCCCGATCCCGAGGCGCCCAGGGACGATCCGCAGCACCGCCTCTGCACGCCTGAGCCGTACGAGTCGTCGTTCGCGTGGGACGCGGCCGACAACCTCGTCTTCCGGCCCGTGACGCGGTTCTTCGCGGTGGATCCGGGAGGCGAGGCGGTCAACGTCAACAGCCTCGACGAGGTGCCGGACTCGAGCTGGTTCACGAACCGGATCGGGAAGCGGCCGCTCTCCGCCGAGGAGCTCGTGCGCGGGCCGTGCGGCGACAGGACGCTGGACGACGAGGCGCCGGACGGGTCCTGGGTCATCGACATGGGCAAGCCGAACGGCGCGAACCCCGGCTTCCGGATCAAGGTCGAGGGGATCGGCAAGTTCATGCTCAAGGCCGACCCCTCGGACCAGCCCGAGCGGGCCACCGGCGCCACAGCGATCGCGGCGCGCCTCTATCACGCCGCCGGCTTCTGGGCGCCGTGCGACTCGGTGGTCTACCTGAAGCCGTCGGTCCTGAAGCTCTCGCCCGGGCTCACCGTGACCGACAACAGCGGGACCACGAGGCCCTTCGACCGGGCGGCGCTCGACGGCGTGCTCGCCAAGGCCTCGAAGCGAGGAGACCGGGTCCGCATGGTCGCCTCGCGCTGGCTGCCGGGCCGCGCCCTCGGGCCCTTCAAGTACGAGGGGACCCGGGAGGACGACCCGAACGACGTCATCCCGCACGAGGACCGGCGCGACCTGCGCGGGGGGCGCCTGCTCGCCGCGTGGCTCAACCACTTCGACTCGCGCGAGCAGAACTCGATGGATGTCTGGCTCGCCGAGGACGGGGAGGACAAGGACGCATCGCCGGGCCACGTGCGGCACTACGCCATCGATCTCGGCGACTGCTTCGGCAGCGAGTGGGAGTGGGAGGACATCTCGAAGCGCCTCGGCCACGCCTACTACTTCGACGCCGAGTACGCGCTCCTCGACTTCGCCTCGCTCGGCATCCCCGAGCGGCCGTGGGACCGGGCGACCCGCGACCCGCAGGGCGACATCTTCGGCTTCTTCAGCGATCGCGACTTCCGGCCGGAGGGCTGGCGCGGCGGCTACCCCAACCCGGCCTTCGCGCGCATGACCGAGCTCGACGGCGCCTGGGCCGCCCGGACGCTCGCGCGCTTCACGCCGGAGCTCATCGAGGCGGCGGTGCGGATCGGCGACTTCACCGCCCCGCGGCACACAGCGTTCCTGATCGACAAGCTCATCCAGCGAAAGCGCGCGATCATGGCGCGTTACCTCACGCGCCTGTCGCCGATCGCCGACGTCGCCCTGGCCTCGCCGGCGGAGCTGTGCGGCGTCGACCTCGCGCGGCGCACCGGCGTCGCGCGCGCGCAAGACCTCCGCTACGAGGCCGCGATGTACGCCGGCGAGGCGCTCTCCCCGCGCGCGCGGCCGGTCGTGCGCCCCTCGCCGGACGGCCGCGTGTGCCTCTCGCTCCCGCACATCGAAGCCGATGGCGGCGCGCCCGACGACGCGCCCTCACGCTACGCCATCGTCGACCTCCTGAACGGACACGCGCCCGGCCCGCTGCGCGCCCACCTCTACGATCTCGGCCCGCGCCGCGGCTACAAGCTCGTCGGCATCGAGCGCCCCGACGAGGCCGATCCGCCCGACTGAGCTCCCCCCCGCCGTTCAGAATCCGCGGCTGGCGCCGATCATGAGGCGCAGCTCCTGCAGACTGGCTCCCTGCTCGAACGTCTCGGTCGCCGAGCCGATCAGGAAGTCGAAGGAGTGGTCGCGCGAACCGCTCGTGCGCAGGCCGAGCACGAACGACATGCGCAGGAGGTCGAGATCGAAGTCGCGGAGGTGCTCGCTGAACACGTTGCCCGCGGCGACCTGCACCGTGCCGTCGACGAACGCCCAGACCGGGTAACGGTACTCGAGCGTCGCCGCGGCGGCGCTCCGCCCGCGGAGGCGCCCTTCGCGGAACCCATGCATCGGCGCGCCGCCGCCGAGCTCGACGAGCTCGGCGAAGGGGACCTCGGCGGGGCCGAGCGGGTCCGCGAAGGCCGCCGAGAGGGCGAGGCTCACGATGCGATCGTGCCCGGTGAGATCGACGAAGCCGCCCAGCGTGCCGCCGTAGCGGAGCCATCGGCTCTGCAACGGTCGCTCCAGGTCGACGGCGTGCTCCCCGGAGAGCTCCAGCCGGACGCCGTGGCCCCGCTCGGGGCGCGGCCGCCGCGAGTCGAGGGCGGCCCGGGCGCCGATCCGGTAGGCCGTGTACCCCGCGTCGAACGAGGGGGGCAGCGGATAGCGGCCGTTCGCGACCCGCCAGCCGACCGTCGGCTCGCAGCAGATGTCGTCGAAATCGACGGTCTTCGCGCCGGTGTACGCCTCGACGAAGCTGAACGCGTCGAAACCGACGTGGACCGTCGCGCTCCCCTCGACGCTGCGGGCGCTGTAGCGGGCCCAGTCGCGCCCCAGGGACCTCGGGCCGATCCCCGAGAACAGCCAGTCAGGCCGGGCGTCCGCCTCGCCGCGGAGCTTCACGTACGCGCGCTCGTCGAGCGGGATGCGGTCGGCGATCGTGAGCCTCAGCCAGTCGATCCCGCCGGTCGCCGCGTGCACGCGGAGCTCGTTGCCGGGGAAGAACAGGTCGTCATAGAAGATGTAAACACCGACGCTCGCGCGAAACCCGAAGTCGAGGAGCGCCGTCGGGACGATGCCAATGGTGTCGTTGGGCCCGAAGGTGAAGATGTCCTTGAGCTCCTCGATCCACTTGCCCTGCTCCGCCGCGACCGTGAGATAGCCCAGCGGCCGCCGGACCAGGTACTCGCTGACGAGGTAGGCGGGGAAGAGCGCGACGCGCGGCACCCAGAGCAGCGCGTCGCCGACGCTCGCCCCCTCGTCCGGACGACCATCGTAGTCCGGCAGAGGACGCTTCGCGCTGGGCGCCTGCGGCGCCGCGGCGGGAGATCGCCCCGGCGGGGCCGGCTCAGCCTCCCTCGCCTCCGGCGCGGCCAGCGCCTCGGCGCACAGCGACAGTACGGCGCAGCTCGCGAGCGCGGCCGTGCGCCGCCGCCAACCCGGGCCGAGCGCGCGCGTCCATCCCTTCTCGTTCGTGCCCAATCCGCCTCGTCTCTCGCACGTCGCCACGCGGGAGCCTAGCGGAGTTCCCGGCCCGAGAGACTTTTGTCCGCGCCACGCGCCCCTGTCGAACCCCCTGTGCGGCGCTTCACACGGACGGCGCCGAGAGGGATGTTGCCGGCCGGGACCAGGCTCGATAGCCTCCCGCGTTCGGGCATCGGTCCTGTTCCGGTGCCGCCTGAACGGCGGTTTTCCCGGGATGGAGCGGCGCGTGGCGAGCACAGGCGAGAACGAGGCACGATCCCGAGGGGGGCTCCACAGGCTCCTCTCCATCTTCGCCGAGGTGAAGCCGCGCGAGGTCTTCAGCGTCCTCGTCCTGACGCTGAACGTCTTCCTCCTGCTCACGGGCTATTACCTCCTCAAGGTGGTCCGCGAGCCGCTGATCCTCGCGGGCGGCGGGCTCGAGATCGGAGGACAGCAGCTCGACCTCGACGGTCCAGAGGTGAAGGCCTACGCGGCGGCGGGCCAGGCGCTGCTCCTCGTGGGCGTGGTCCGCGCCTACGGCGCCATGGCCAGGCGCTTCGGACGCATGCAGCTCACCACCGCGCTGACGCTCTTCTTCGCCGGCAACCTCGTCCTCTTCTTCCTTCTCGCGCGCCTCGGCGTCCCCCTCGGGGTGCCGTTCTATCTGTGGGTGGGCTGCTTCAACCTCACCGTGATCGCGCAGTTCTGGTCGTTCGCCAACGATGTCTACACCCCCGAGCAGGGCAAACGGCTCTTCGCGATCGTCGGTATCGGGAGCTCGCTCGGCGCCATGCTCGGCGCGCAGATCGCGAAGCGCGTCTATGTGCCAATCGGCCCCTACAACATGATGCTCCTCGCGGCGGGCGTGCTGCTCGCCTGCCTGTGGCTCACGTACATCGTCCACCGCGACGACCTCGCGCGCCTCGGCGGCGAGAAGGCCAGGGCCGACGCGCCGCCCGGCGGCGCGGCCGGCGGATTCAAGATCATCGCGCGCGACCGCTATCTTCTCCTGATCGCCGGCCTGACGCTCGTCCTCAACTGGGTGAACTCGACAGGCGAGTACATCCTCGATCGCACCCTGATCGAGTCCGCCACGAGCGCGCTCAGCCCGGAGAGCGCGCCGCGCGACGCAGACGAAAGGGAGCCGGCCGCCGCCGGGGCCGAGGGCGCAGACCCGGGCGCGCCCCTCGCGGCGGGCGCCCCGGTCTACCTCGTCGATCCGGCGGCGTCGCGCCTGCTGGAGGGGAAGATCGCCGCCGTCAAGGGCGGGGCGTTCGACGTCGAGGCCGGCGGCGAGGTCGTCGAGGGCGCCGGGAAGGGGCTCGTCCACCCGCGCACCGAGAAGGGGAAAGAGGCGGCGCTCGGCGCGATCATCGGCACCTTCAAGGGCGATTTCTTCTACTGGGTGAACACCTTCGGCGTCATTTTGCAGCTCTTCCTTGTCTCGCGCATCTTCAAGTACCTCGGCGTGCGGTTCGCCCTGTTCCTCCTCCCGACCATCGCCGTCCTCGGCTACGCGTCCCTCGCCGTCCTGCCCGCGCTCGCCGTCGTGCGCGTCGCGAAGATCGCCGAGAACAGCACCGATTACTCGGTCCAGAACACGGCGCGGCAGGCGCTCTTCCTGCCGGTCGGCCGCGACGCGAAGTACAGCGCCAAGGCCGCCATCGACACCTTCGTCGTCCGCGCGGGCGACGTGCTCGCCGCCGTCGGGGTGATCGTCGGCCAGGTGCTCGCGCTCTCCATCCGCCACTTCGCGATGATCAACATCGCGCTCGCGCTCGTGTGGCTCGGCGTCGTGATCGGCATCGCCCGGGAGCACAAGCGGCGCGCCGCGGACGAGCCGGACGCCGAGGGCCTGAAGGCCGCGTAGCTCCCCTGGCGGGATTCCTGGCGGGACTGTTCTGCGGCGCCGAACCGTCGCGATCCGTCGCTTCCACGACGAAGCGGGTGCCGTCGATGACCTCGAGAAGGTCGGGCTGAAGCGGAGCTACGCGGCCTTCGCCGGACTCGGGTTCAGCTGGAGGAAGCGGCGCTGGTAGGCGTACGAGCGAAAGCGGATCTGCAGCGGCGGCTCGTTGCCGCTCTTGATCTCGAGCTTCGCGCCGTCGTCGTGCTCGGCGCAGTGCGGGATGCGCAGCGTGTAGCTCGTGCCGCCGCCGGTGCGCACCGCGATGCTCCCGAGCGCGAGCCCGGCCGCGGCGACGGCCACGTTGGTCCCGGTCTGGCCGTCGTCCGCCTTCGCCTCGATGCCGCGAGTCGCCGGCTTCGCGCACACGCAGCAGCCTTCCGGCCAGCTGATCGTCTCGCTCGTCACCGGCACCGGAAAGCCCGGCTGCGGGTGGACGTAGTCGCCGGCGAGCACGGTGAGGACGCGCTTGTCGACGAGGTACGCGGCCTGGCACTTGTCGCAGAACGCCGGGTCGTCGGTGTGGTTGAGCTCGATCTCCGCGAGCGTCGCCTGGCAGCGCGGGCACGTCGCGGTGCCGGCCAGGTCCCTGGCGACAAGGAGCGACCCGAACGCGAACACCGCGAACCCGATGCCGCCGACCAGACAGAGCAGCCACAGCGGACCGGAGCGGCCGATCATCGCGCGGAAACAGAGGAACGAGAGGCCGACGAGCACCGCCGTGATGACGGCGTACTTGATGGTGGAGCCGGTGTTGCGGGTCACGGTGGACGTCATGAGCGCAACCTTAGCGCCGGTCGACCCTCGAGCGCGCGCCGAACGCTGTCGCGGAAAGAGGGTAGAGGGTAGAGGGTAGGATGGTAGCGCTTCCAGACGCCTTCCGGCGGTCCAGTGCCATCCTGCCCCACATGCCCGTTGACGTGATGCCCGGAGCGCGACGCCGTCTCGATGCGCCGGAAACATGCACGAATTCGGTAAGTTGGCGGGTCCGATGGGGCCAAGAGGGCGTCGGAGTACGGGTCGCACGCGCGAAGAGAGCGCTTGTAGGACTTCTCTTGAAGTCCGCTAACATTGAATGGCTGGGAAGACTCGTGTGGTGTTTCCGCGGGCGCGGTATTGGAGATAAATGGCAATGAAACGAGCGTTGTGACGAGCGTGTGCGTCTTCAAGGCCACCTCCATGGTCAGTCTGGATGAAAATGCATGCCATGTCGATTCTGGCTCAGCGTGGCTCGTCTCATGCGTGGCGCTCGAGCCCGCCCTCCGGTCCCACGGTCCATATTATCGATCACAGCCCGCTCGGCGTCATTGGCCATCTCGACCGCTGACCCCCCTGAATGACGCGCTTGGATATCCTTTCCACCCCCGCATGTCCTTCCCCTGTCCATGGTGGGTAGGTAGCGTGGCCGACGATTAAGAGCGCCGAACAAAACCGGACCGAGCCAGGCAGCCGAGGGTGGGTGCAGCGCTAGGCGCGACGAGGAGCCCTACTGAAGCAGGGCGACGCTACGTCGACCTGCTCTTCGAGGTCGCTCGTCGACCGGCTCGTGCACCGCGCCGAGGTGATCGAGATCGAGGCCGAGAGCTACCGGCTGAAGGAAGTCGAGGAGCTGAGCGCCACCCGCAGCAAGCAGCGCCGCACAAATGAAGCGCTGAGCGGCCTCTTCACCCAGCTCGTTTCTGGCGGGATCTCCGACGCACCGAACCCGCGTCAGGGCCGGCCCGCGGCCGCGCTCGCCTTCCAGGCCTCGTAGGCCTCCATCAAGGCCAGGTACAGCCAGCGGCCGATGACCTCGGCCCCCGCGCCCGACGGGTGCGCGAGATCGGCGCCGCCGAGCCCCCGCTGGACCCAGACCCCCATCGACCCGGAGCCTCCCATCGCGCCGAACGTGTCGAAGTAGCCGCAGCCGACCTGCGCGGCCACCCGGCGCTGGATCGCCGCGAGCTTCGGGATCACCGGGCGGCTCCTGTAGACCTCGCCCTTCTTGTCGGCGCGGTCCATCGGGCCCACGAGCATGCACGACGACTCGGGCAGCGCCGCCGTCACCTGCTCGAGCACCGCCTTCATCGTCGACTCGACCTGATCGAGCGGGAACAGCTCGCCGTCCTCGCTCTCGTTCATGCCGTAGTGGAACACCGTCAAGGACGGGCTCCGCGCGCGCAGCTGCTCGGCGAAGTGCGCGTCATCGCTCTTGTCGAGGAAGCGGATGCGGCAGCCCTGGATGCCGATCGCGTCGAGCACCACCCCCGGCTCGTCCCGCTCCATCCAGACGCCGAACGCGCGCACCCCCGGGCCGTGCGCGCGCACCTCGATCCCGTGCGGCCCGTCGGGCACCTCGTAGGTCGCGATCGCCGAGCCGGCCTCCGCGGCCCGGGTGTCGATCATCTCCCGGCTCTCGCCGTCGATCTTGATCTCCATCCGCCCACCCTCGGGGTGCTTCAGGTAATCGACGGCGAACCGCGAGACCGCGCGCCCGTAGGTCCCGGTCTCCGCGGTGGCGAAGCGCGAGAACACCCCCGCGCCCTGCGAGCGGAACGACACGCCCCCGAGCCCGTAGAGCCCGTCCTTGGCGAACGGGCCCACGACGCGGCTCACCTGCCAGCCGCGGCTGGCGAAGCGGACGACGTCGTTGTGGAAATATCCAGGCCAGGCGTTGGCCATCAGCATGAACCCGTGGCCCGCGTCGCCGAACCGCTTCTGCAGCTTGCGCCGCAGCGTCGACGTCACGAAGTCGCTCGCCACGATGGAGTCGCCGAAGTAGGTGATGCGCGCGATCGAGCCCGGCGCCTTGCGCTCCACGGCGGCGAGCGCGCGGAAGAACGGCGTCATCGCCTTGCCGCTCGGGTCCTCGATCGGGCGCGGCGGCTTCCCCTCGGAGGCGACCGCGGCCGGCAAGAGCTCTGCGGCCGCGGCCGGCAGCGCGACCTCCTCGGGCTGGCGCAGCTCGGCCTGCTCGGTGGTCTCCGTGGCGAGCGTCGTCTCGCCGATCGATGCCACGGGCGCCGGCGCCGGGACCACGACGAGCCCCTCGCCCTCGGGCAGCGGCGTGAGCAGCCGCAGCCGCGACAGGCTCGGGTGCGCGTAGGGCAACAGCACGAGCAACGCGAGCGTCGCCAGCGCCCCGGCAGCCGACGAGACGAGCCCATTCCGCGGCGAGCCCACCGGCGCGCCGCCCGCTGGAGGAGCGTCGCGTCCGCCGGGCGGAGGCACGTCGTGGACGGCCGGCTCGTGGACGGCCGGCTCGTGGACGGCCGGCTCGTGGACGGCCGGCTCGTGGACGGCCGGCTCGTGGACGGCCGGCTCGTGGGCGCTTGTGCTGCTCGTGGAGGTCATCGACGCGCGCGGACGGGAGAGGGAGGCGCTCTGCGGCGACACGCCCCGCTCAGGGGGACGCATCCCGATCGGGCGGAGGCGTGCGCTTCTCCAGCTTGTCCAGGGCCGCGGTCGCCCTGTCGCGGCAGCTCATGTCGCCCTGGTGGATGCAGATCGCGCGCAGCAGCTTGATCTCGCTGGCCGACGCGCGCCCGCCCCAGACCCTCGGCTCGAGCGTCTTTCGTTGCGCCGGGTACGCGCTCGAGTCGAGCGGAGAGCTCGCCTGCGGGGTGCCCGCGTCGGCGACCTTGGGCGTCGAGGCCGACGGCGTGGGCGCGGGCGCCGGCGAGGGCGTATGCTGCGGGGACCAGGACGTCTGCGGGCTGCTCTGCTGCGGCGCGGGCTCCGGCTCGGGCTCGGGCGGCGCTTCGGGGTCGACCTGCCGCCGCATCTCGGCCACCCGCGCGCGGAGCGCCGTCGGGACGCTCGTCGTCTTCGCGATCTCGTTGAGCAGCGCGAGCTTCTCTTCCTTCGTCCCGGCCCGCTCGACCTGCTGGAACATCGCCTCCGCCCAGCGCTCCTCGATCTCCCGGAAGCGCTGCGTCTCCCGGACCGGCGCCGTCTCGGCGATCTCCTGCAGCTTCCGGTGCGCGACGTCGATGTTCCCCGCGCGGAAGTGCTCCTCCGCCGCGTCGAGGAGCTGCGCGTCGTTCCCCCCGAGCTCCGGCGTCGGGGGCCGCGGGTCCGGCTCGGGCGCCTCCGGCCCCTGCGAGCGGGCGCGGGTGACCGCGACCACGGCGATGATGAGGATCACGACGACCGCAAGGAGGAGCCCCATCGCCTTGCTCGTCCCGCCGAGCGAACGGGACGACGGCACCGACGGGGCCACGCTCCCGTACGATCCCGGCGCGGCCGCCGAGCCGGAAGCGCCGTCCGGCCCGGCGCGAAAGATCTTGCCGGCGGCGACGAAGCGGAGCCGCACGTCGCCGAGCTCGAGCGCGTCGCCCGCCTCGAGCAGGCCTCGCTTCAGCTCGACGCCGTTGATGCGCACGCCGTTCGCGCTCTGCTTGTCGACGACCTCGTAGCGGCCGTTGCCCAGGCTGATGAGCTCGGCGTGCAGGCGGCTCACCGAGCTGTGGTTGATCGAGATCGTCGCGTCCTCGGAGCGCCCGATCGTGAACCGCTCGCCGTCGAGCGGGAACTCGGCGCCGGGGGTCGGGCCGACGACCATGACGAGCCGGTTGGGGCGGGTGTGGAGCGGCAGGTGCGCCGTGCTGCGGCTGCCGGGCGGCGGCGTCGGGCTCGTCACCGCGGACGACAGCGCCTCATCGACGATCTCGATGCGGTAGTCGCCGAGCTGCACGAGGTCGCCGTGGCGCAGGTGCTGCTCGCCGGTGACCCGTCCGCCGTTGACGTACGTGCCGTTGTAGCTGTCGAGATCGCGGATGACCCAACCCTGGCCGTTCTTCGCCAGCGTCGCGTGCTGCCGCGAGACGTTGCGGTCGGTCAGCCGGATCGAGTTCGACTCTCCGCGCCCGAGCGCATATTCCTCATGGGCGAGGGGGAGCCCCGTCTGTTTCCCCTCGTCATCCTCGATCGTCAGCTTCCACATAGCGGGTTCGGGGCATTCAGGCGAAGCCAGGCACGCTCCGCGAGCGCCTGTAGATCCGTGGCATCCACCGCTCGCCGTACGAGCCTCCTCAGCGAGGCCCGCCTACTTTAGCGAGTCCGCCTCCGGGAAGGCAATGACGGCGCACCACCCCATGGCGGGCGGCCCGGACCGCAACGTCTCACCGGCCGCCGGCAGCCAGCGCCGGGCAAGCACCGGGCGGGCCAGCCTGCCGGCGCGGCGGCAGGGGCGCGTCCCTGCGCGGCCAGCCGCCCGCAGCCCGCCGGCGGGACGCGGCGGCGCCGGGCCCGCGCGCAGCCGCGGCGGAACATCGCGTCCGTTGGGCGATCCGCCGGCGACCCGCCCGGGGGCCGCGGCCTTCGTGACGCGCAGCGGGCTAATGGCCGCCTCCCACGGGCCGGAACGGGTGGAGGAACGCCGAGAGCGCCCCCGGGTTCCGGGTCTGCAGCCAGAGCCGCCCGTGCCCCTGGAACTCGCAGACGAGCCCCTCGCCGGACAGGAACAGGCCCTTCAGGCCGGCCAGCTTGCGCACCTGATACCGCAGGCCCTCGGTGAACGCGAGCAGGTGTGTGTTGTCGCAGATATATCCCTCGTGCTGGCGACCGACGTCGATCGCGTGGATACCGCCGTAGCTCGAGAACCAGATCAGGCCCTCGCCATAGGCCCGGAGCAGCGACAGGCCGCCGGCGAAGAAGCCCTTGGCCCCCTGCCACTTCGTGTCGAGCGTGATGCCGGGCGTGGAGGCGAGGTAGGCGCCCGACTGGAGGAAGACCTCCATCCCCGAGCGCAGCACGATGCGCTCGACCGACCCCTCGGGCGCCGGCGCGAGCCGCATCGACTGCATGGGCGCCGTCGCGGTGAAGGTGTTCTGGAAGAGGCTCTCTCCCGCCGTCAGCCTGCGCTTGAGCGCGCTGGCGAGCCCCCCTTGCAGGCTCGTCTTCATGTCGATGGCCGCGTCGCGCGCCACCATCGCGCCGCTCTCGGCGATGATCTGCTCGCCGGCGTGCTCGAAGGTCACGTGGAGGACGCCGAACTCGGGGTTGTCTCGGATCTCGTCGCGCACGCCGCCCCCTGGATCTCTAGGGTTGCCGCGGGGCGAGCCGCGCGCCGATCGCCGCGCCGTACCTGCCGGCGTTGCGCGACTGGACCCACAGGCTGCCGCGCCCCTCGACGTGGCAGACGAGGCCCTCGCCCGAGAGCCACGTGCCGAGCCACGTCGACGTGTTCTTGTCGATCCGGCAGGAGAGCGTCGACTCCCACGCTGCGAGGTGGCCCGTGTCGACGACGACGTGGCCTTTCACAGGGAGCTCCTCGAGCGCGCCGAAGGCGCCGATGATCATCTGACCTTGCCCCGCCGTCTCGAGGGCGAAGAGCCCCGCTCCCGAGAAGAAGCCGCGCAGGCCGCCCGAGCGCGTCTTCACCTCGACCGCCGGGCTGGACGCGACATACGCGCTGCTCTGGACGCACCATTGCCTGTCGCCCACCTCGAGCACCGCCATGTCCCCCGAGAGCGGCGTCGCGAACAGCACCTCTCCGCCGCCGCCCTCGGCGGCGAACGCGTTCCGGTAGAACGACTCTCCGGCCAGCATCCGCTTCAGGCCCGACATGATGCCGCCCGCCTGCGTCTCCACCCGCACGTTGGTCGACATGCCCACGAGCGCGCCGCTCTCGGCGATCACGCGCTCGCCCGGCGCGAGCCAGCACTGCGCGAGGGCCTGGGAGGGACGGTAGAGGAGATTCACCTGCATCGGACGAATGTCTCCGTCGCCCGCTCAGGGCGGGAGCAGCGGCGCGAGCCAGCCCACGAGCGCGCCGGCGCTGCGCGACTGGATCAGCACGCGGCCGCGGCCGGTGAACTCGCACACGACACCTTCGCCGGAGACCATGAGGCCCATGAGCCCGCCGCCAGGGCTCCTGATCTTGAGCGCGAGGGACGCGTCGAACCCGACGAGGTGCCCGCTGTCCACGACGAGCGACCCGTCGCACGGGAGCTCCTCGATCGCGCCGTAGCTCGTGATCCAGAGATCGCCGACGCCGGAGGCCTCGATGAAGAAGATGCCCTCCCGCGCGAGCACGGCGCGCAGCCCACCCCAGCGCACCTTCACGTCGATGTCGCCCGCGCTCGCGAGGTACGAGCCCGCGCTGAAGAGCATCGTCTCCCCCTGGAGGGGGACGTGCCTCACGCGGCCGCTGAGCGGCGGGGCGAGCCACACCCACCCGCCGCCCTCGGGCGCCTCGATGTGGTTCACGAAGAACGTCTCGCCGCCCGCGAGCTTCCGGAGCAGCGCGATGACGAAGGCCTTGAGCCGCCCGAAGAGCCCGGCCCCGCGGCCCGCGTTGAGCCGGACGATCGTCCGCAGGCTCGGCGAGCGCGCGACCATCGCGCCCGCCTCCGCGAGCAGCGCCTCGCCCGGATCGAGGCTGACCTCCAGCAGCGAGGACGACGGCTCATGCTTGGTGCGATGCTGCATTCGTCCACCTGCGGGGCACGTACATATAACGGACCCACGCCGGAAGCGGAAGCGGGAAGAAGGTGCAAGGAGGTGTGTCGGGGTGAGCGGAGCGCGGCGAATTTCATGTTTTCTGTCCAGCGGCTCGCTCGCGCTGACTTCTACCCTTCGGCGTGGGTAGACTGAGCGCGTGAGCGACAGGCGACTTACGGCCTCCGAGCCGACGTCCCGCGCGGAGCCGCGCAGCGAGAGCCAGGGCTCCGGCTTCGTCGCCGCGCCCCAGCGCATCGCCGGGCGCTACGAGATCCTCGGCCTGCTCGGCACCGGCGGCATGGGCAGCGTCTACCGCGTCCGCGACGTGGAGCTCGACGAGGTGGTCGCCCTCAAGATGCTGCGGCGCGATCTCGCCAGCACGGCCGGGATGATCGAGCGCTTCCGGCAGGAGGTGAAGCTCGCGCGGCGCGTGACGCACCGGAACGTCGCGCGGACGTTCGACTTCGGCGACCACGAGGGCGAGAAGTTCCTCACGATGGAGTGCGTCGAGGGCGAGTCGCTGCACAGCGTCCTCGCGCGGACCGGCCCGATGCCGACGCAGCAGGCCATCGGCATCGGCTGCTCCCTCTGCGACGGGCTCGGCGCCGCGCACGCGGCGGGCATCGTGCACCGCGACCTCAAGCCCGAGAACGTGCTCCTCGACAGGAGCGGGCGGGTCGTCATCACCGACTTCGGCATCGCCCGCACCTCGTCCGGGCCGAGCGCCGGCGAGTCGGCGGGCTTCGTGCTCGGCTCCCCCGCGTACATGTCGCCGGAGCAGCTGACGGGTGAGCCCGACATCGACGCGCGCACCGACATCTACGCGCTCGGCATGATCCTCTTCGAGTGCCTGACCCACCGGCGCGCGTGGCCGGGCGCCGGCGCGATCGCCGCCGCCATGTCCCGGCTGCGGTCCCCGCCGCCCGACCCGCGCTCCGTCCGTCCGGACGTCCCCCTCGTCGTCGTGGACGTCGTCCTGAGGTGCATGGCGATCCGGCGCGAGGACCGCTACGCCGGCGCGGCCGAGGCCCACCGCGCGCTGCTGCTCGCGCGCTCGCGGGTGTCGATCGCCCCGCAGCCGGCGCAGTCGCTCGTCTCGGCCATCGCCGCGTCGACGGCCACGGCCGCGCCGACCGCGCCGCAGCCCGTCGAGCAGAGCCCGACCCGGGTCGCCGCGTCGGCCGAGGCGATCACCGCGCCGCAGCCGCGGCTCATGTCGCCCACGCTCTCGGCGCCTGTGCTCACGCCCGCGCCCGCGCCGGCGCCCTCGTCCGCGTCCTCGCCGGCGCTGAAGACCGTCGCCGTGCTCCCGTTCCGCAACGGCGGCGCCCCGGACGACGACTACCTCGCCGACGGCTTCACCGAGGACCTCACCGACACCCTCTCGATGACCGCGGGCCTCAAGGTGCGGCCGCACGCCGCGGTGTCCCGGGTGCGGCTCGACAACCGCGACCCGCGGGACATCGGCCGCGAGCTCGGCGTGCAGGTCGTGGTCGAGGGGTCGATCCGCCGCACCGGCGGCGCCAGCCACGGGCACGACGGGCCGCGCTCGCAGCCTCAGGCGCCGTACTCGCGGCCGGGGTCGCGCCTCGCGCCCGCCGGCGTGCGCGTGACCGCGCGCGTCATCAGCGTCGAGGACGGGTTCCAGCTCTGGGCGAAGCGGTTCGACAGCTCGCCCGAGGCGCTGCTCGCGGTGAGCGACGACGCGGCGAGCGCCATCTCCGGGGCGCTCACCGTCGACGCCGCCAGCCGCGACCGTGAGGCGCCGAGCGACCCGCGCGCGATCGACCTGTACCTGCGCGCGCGCCACCAGCTGCGGCACCTCTGGTACGGCGACGCCGCGCCGGCCGTGGCGCTCTTCGAGGAGGCGCTGTCCTTCTCGCCGAACGACCCGAACATCCTGTCCGGCTACGCCGTCGCCTCGGCGCGGCTGATGGCCGCGCGGGGCGACGGCAGGGCGCAGCTCGCGAAGGCGCAGCAGGCCGCCGAGCGCGCGATCGCGCAGGCCCCCTCGCTCGGCGAGCCGTGGGTGGCGCTCGCGACGGTCCGCTTCAGCGCGAGCGACCCCGTCGGCGCCGTGCCGGCGCTGCGCAAGGCGCTCCAGTGCGCGCCGAGCCTGGCCAAGGCGCACGAGCTGCTCGGCCGTATCCTCCTCGAGGCGGGGCTCGTCAACGAGGCGGTCTTCCGGCTCGACACCGCGCTGTCGCTCGACCCGGGCGAGCTGTTCCCGCGCTGGGAGCTCGCGCGCGGCCGCGCGCTGCTGGGGGACTGGGCCGCGGCCGGCGCGCTGCTCGACATGCCGACCGAGGACCCGTCGAGCCGCTTTCACAAGGCGATCATGCGCGCTCGGTTCGGGCTGTGGCACGGCGCTCCGTTCTCCGTCGACGAGCTGCCGCACGGGATGGATAACGTCCCCGTCCAGTACGCGCGCCTCTACCGCGACGTGCTCGCGACGTCGCGGCTGTCGGACGAGCAGCGGGCGTTCTTGCGCTCGACGGCGGACGGCTCCGAGCCGGGCAGCCGCCTGCGCCCGCTCTTCCTCCAGATGTACGCCGAGATCCTCGCCTTCCTCGGCGAGGACGACGCGCTCTTCCGCACGCTCGCGAGCGCGGTGGAGGCGGGGCTCTTCGACGCCCTCTGGATGCAGCGCTGCGCGGTGCTCGACCGCGCGCGGGCAGACGCGCGCTTCGCCCCGCTCCGCGCGCGGGTCGAGGAGCGCGCCGCGGCGGTCATCGCCGCGTTCAAGGCCTGAGCGCCGCGCGGCGCTCAGCTCCTGCGCGCGTTCTTGGCGTTCCTGGAGATGGCGGGCATCAGCACGTCGCCCTCCACGTGCCCGGAGACATCGAGGACGGTGCGCCCCTCCGCGTCGCGCCCGGGTCGCTCCCGCGTGTAGCGCTCCGCCGGGGCGGCGAGCACCACCCCGACGTCGCGCGCCGCGCCCGTGAGCTCGGCCGCCAGCGCCTCCTCGATGAGCCGGACCCGCTCGCCGCTCGTCGTGCCGGCGGGGATGGCGACGGCGACCGAGCCCAGGACGAACCCCTCGCGCGCGAGCAGCCCGTGCGGCGAGCCGGTCGTCTCCGCGAGCTTCAGCGCCACGCGCGCCGTCTCCAGGCGGTCCCGCGCGGCGGCGAGCGCCGCCGCGCCGCGGCGCAGGATCTCGTGCGCGCCGTGCGCCCGATCGCCGCGGTGCTCCTCGGCGAGCTCCGCGTTCGCCTCCCTGATCCGCGTGACCTCGGCCTCGGCGGCCGCGACCTCGGCCTCGTACTGCGACAGATCGATCGAGCTCATGGCGTGTCGTCAACCTCGGTTCGTGAACAGGATGCTCCCAGCGAGCAGCGCCCCGGCCGCCGCGGCGCCGTAGAGGCAATAGCGCGCGAGCGCCGCGTGGCCAGCCAGGTAGAGCTGTAGCCCCGCGAAGCCGGCCGCGATAGCGAGCGCCGCGTAGATGAGCTGGCGCACCCCCGTATAGACCAGCGACGCGGCCTGGGCGAGGCCGCGGACCTTCACCTCGGCCTCGCCGCGGTTGGCGCGCGTGAGGTACTTGCGCAGGTCGTCCGGGATCGTCAGCGCCTTGATCCCCATGTCCTTCGCCGCCTCGAGGGCGATCTGGGCCCAGTCGCGGCTGCCGAGGACGAAGTCCTGCAGGTACGGGCGCACGACATCCATGGGGTTGAGGTCGGGATCGAGCTGCGTGCAGACCCCGGTGAGCAGGAGGAGCGTGCGCTCGAGCAGCACGAAGTCGCGCGGCACGTGGAACGCGCCGGAGAGCTCCTTCAGGCCGATGTTCATGCGCCTGAGGTCGATCAGGCTCTCGATGCCCTTCTGCGGATCGAGCTTGATGTCCTTCAGGTTGAACGACTCGAGCTTCACCTCGTCCTGGAAGCGCTGGTGGAAGAACTCGACGACCTTCTCGCTGATGTCGACGGCGTCCCGCCGCGAGAAGAAGCGCATCTTGCGCAGCGCCTTGATGATCCCCTCCGTGTCGCGGCGGATCACGGCCTCGAGGAACTCGGGGATGCCCTCGCGCATCTCCTGGGAGAGCTCGGCGACCGCGCCGAAGTCGAGCAGGATGAGCTCTCCGCGCGGCCCGACCAGCATGTTCCCCGGGTGCGGATCCGCGTGGTAGACGCCGTCGATGAAGATCTGCTGGCAGAAGACCTGCACGATGTGGCGGGCGAGCGCCTTGCGGTCGACGCCGTGCGCGTCGAGCGCCGCGACGTCGCCCACCTTGATGCCCTCGACGAACGTCGTCGTCATCACGCGCCGCGTGCAGTAGGGCTCGATCGGCCTGGGGAACCGGACCTGCGGCTGCTTCGCGAAGTTGTCGGCGATGCGCACGATGTTCCTGGCCTCGCCCACGAAGTCGAGCTCCTCCAGGATCATCGAGCGGATCTGGTGGTAGTAGGCGTCGAGCCCCTGCACGGGGACGAACTTCGCGACGATCGCCATGATGCGGCGGATGGTGAGCAGATCGAGGCGGACGATCTCGTCGATGTCGCGGTGCTGCACCTTCACGGCGACGCGCGTGCCGTCCATGAGCCACGCCTCGTGCACCTGGCCGAGCGAGGCGCTCGCGAGCGGCTCCTTGTGGAAGCGGGCGAAGACCTCGTCGATGGGGCGCCCGAGCTCCTCGGCGATGCGCTGCTCGATCTCCTCGTAGGGCCGCGGCGGCACCTGGTCCTGCAGCCCCTCGAGCCCCGCGCGCAGCGTCGCGGGGAGGAAGTTCGCCATGATGCTGAGCATCTGGCCGACCTTGATGAAGAGGCCCTGGAGCTCGACGATCGTGCGCTCGATGCGCCGGGCGTTGCTCGCGTGGACCTCGTCCACGCGGCTCTGCGCCCAGGCGTCGCCGAAGAGGCGGCGCAGGAAGAAGAACCAGAGGTAGCTCGCGATGACGGTGAACGTCGTCAGGTAGGCGCGGATGAAGCGGCCGCTCTGCGCGGCGTTCTGCCGGAGCGAGCGGGGCTGCGCCGCGGGGCGCTGCGCCGGATGGAGCGCCGCGGGCGGCGGGGCAGCGCCCGCGCCGTCGGACGGACTCGGCGCGCCGCCGGACGGACTCGGCGCGCTGACCGCGCCGCCGGACGGCCACGTATCGTCCGCGGCGTCGGGCGGCCTCGGCGCGCTGTCGGGCTCGAGCTCCACCGCGCCGGGGCGCAGCTCGCCGGGCGCGCGCGCGGGCTCGGCGGGCGAGCGGAGCGACCCGGAGGACGGGCCCAGCGGTTCGGAGGCGGCGCCGTGTGACACCGCGGCAGCCTAGCATCGCCCGGCGTCAGCCCGCGAAAACGCGGGCTCGATGCGGCGCGCCGTCGCCTCCTCGCGTCATCGCGCGCGCGCCATGGCCTCCGCGATCGCGTCGTAGACGGCGGGTCGCGCGCGGCGGATCGCGTCGGATGCGCGCGTCGGGTGGACGCGGTTCGTGAGCAGCACGCCGACGAGCTCGGCGTCCGGGTCGATCCAGAGGCTCGTCCCGGTGAAGCCGAGGTGGCCGAAGGTCCGCGGGCCGAAGCGGGCGCCGGCGCTCGGCCTCTCGCCGCTCTTGCCGTCGAACCCGGCGCGCAGCGACCCGCCCGGCCGCGGCTCGATCAGCCGCCGGACCTCCTCGCGCGAGAGCCACTCCGGCCGCTCGCCCGCGAGCGCCTCGAGCAGCGCGACCCCGAGCCGCGCCACGGACATCGCGTCGCCGAAGAGGCCCGCGTGCCCGGCCATCCCGTCGCGCGCGATCGTCCAGGCGTTGTCGTCGTGCACCGCGCCGCGGATCATTCCCCCGCGGAACCCGACGTCCTCGGTGGGGACGACGCGCTCGTCGAACCGCGGATCGCGGCGCCGGAGCCGGCGCGGCGGCGCGACCGCGAGCCCGAGGGGGCCTGTCACCTCGCGCGCGACGACCTCGTCGAGCTCGGCCTCGCCGCGCCGCGCGACCGCGGCGCCGAGGAGCAGGTAGCCGAGGTCGCTGTACACAGGCGGGAACCCGCCGTCGGGAGGATCGCCCGCGCACGCCTCGCGGCGCCCGTCCGCGCAGGCGAGCAGCGCCTCGAGCGGATCGATCGGCGCGCTGTCGCCGGGCGGGTGGAGCGGGCGGTGCGCCTCGAGCCCGGCCCGGTGCGCGGCGAGGAGCTCGAGCGGCACGCGCGCCGATCGCGTGCCCGCGAGCTCGGGGAGCGCCTGCCCGAGCGGCTCGTCGAGCCTCAGCTTGCCGGCGCGAACGAGCCGGGCGAACGCGAGCGCGGTGAACGGCTTCGTCACCGACGCGAGATCGAAGATGGCGTCGCCCGTCGCCGCGGGCGGCGTCGCGCCGCGCGCGCCGGCCGGCGGGCTGTCCTCGAACCACAGCCGTCCTGCGGCGCCGGATCCGTACCGGACGTCGTTTCGCGTGCGCACCGCGGCGGCGACGCAGGCGCAGGGCGCGGCGCGGTGCTCTTCGATCGCGATCGCTGCGATCGGCGTGAGATCGACGAGGGCCATGGCCGAGGATGAAGAGGCTCGTGCACCCTTGTCAAACGAGCTCTGGCGGTGGGCCGGATGGGCCCGGAGAAACGCCGAGTAATCCCCGAAAGATCCCCGAAAGGTTCCCGAAAGATCGAGCGGTGCGGTCGGTCCTGCTTCAGGATCTCGCCGTGGCTTCTCCCCCGAGCATCGACTCCCGCGCCGCCGTTGCGGCGCTCGCTGCGCTCGCGGCGAGGTACGACGATCGCCGCCCCGATCGCTGGGCACAGGTCCCCGAGCCGCTCGACGCCGCCATCGAGCGCGACGTCGAGCTCGCCGAGGCCGGGCGCGTGGCGCGTGCGCCGCTCGTGACCGAGCTCGCGCGCCGCTTCGAGTTCCCGGCGCGCTACCTCGACGCGATCCTGCTCGTGCCGCGCGAGCGCTTCGTCCTGCCGGAGGACGTCGCGGCCTCTGCGGACGACACGCCGTTGCCGCTCGACCGTGCCGGGCACGCGACCGTGAGCGCGCCGCACGCGTACCTGCTCACGTACAGCCTGCTCGGCCTCGTGCCCGGCGATCGCGTGCTCGAGCTGGGCACGGGCACCGGCTACGGGGCGGCGCTCGCGCGGCGCATCCTGGGCCCGACCGGACACGTCACCTCGATCGAGATCGACCCTGCCCTGCACGCGCGCGCGGCGCGGCTCCTCGGCGCGCGGCCGGATCGCCGGGGCGACGACGAGGCGCTCGCGAGCAGCGGCGCCGGCCCTTCCGACGAGGGCGCGAGCGTCACGCTGCTGTGCGGCGACGGGCGCTCGCTCGCCGAGCGGGTGCTCGCGTGCGGCCCGACGCCGCCCTCGGAGCGCTCGTGGAAGGTCGCGGTGACCTACGCGCTGACCGAGCCGCCCGCCGCGCTCGAGGAGCGGCTGGCCGACGGCGGCGTCCTTGTCGCGCCGGTCGGCGCGTGGGAGGGCCACCAGGAGCTCATGCGGGTCGAGCGCCGGCAGGGCGCGCTCCTCCGCGAGGTGCACGGCGCGGTCCGCTACGTGGCGGAGCGGGGGCAGCCCTAGCTCCGCTTCGGCCGGCGCCGGGGGTCCGTGGCGGTGGAGACGGAGGCGGGGGAGGGCTGTGTTGTCCGGATGGGCCCATCCCGATGTCCAGATGGCCCACCTCGATGTCCAGATGGCCCACTTCGATGTCCAGATGGCCCATCTCGATGTCCAGACGACGCGCTTCGGCGTCCTGGTGGCACACCTTTCAGGCGCGAACTGCGACGATGTGTGCCATCCGTTCACGTCGGGGCGCACCGAGCGCCATGCCGGCGCGTGCCGCTGGGCACGACGCTCCTTCCGGTTCCGCGTTCGCGTTCGCGTCCGCGTCCGCGTCCGCGCCCGCCCGAGCCCCCCCAGCGCCCACGTCGGACCACCCCCTCACCGGCTGGCTCAGAGAACGACCCACCGTCTTTGACCCCCGGCCTCGCCGAACTTTATCCTGGCGTCCCCGGAGGCGGGGCCGCCCCGGCGCGCCGGCTCGGCCCGCCGTGGACCCAGGGAGAAGACCGGAAGCACTATGGCGGAGTTCGTTTGGGAGGCGCGCGGCCGCTCCGGAGAGATCCGGAAGGGCACGATGGAGGCCGAGAACGAGGCGGCGGTGCAGAACCGGCTCCGCGCTCAGCAGCTGAGCCCGACCCGGGTCAAGAAGAAGGGGGCGCAGCTCAGCTTCAACCTGAGCTTCGGCTCGGGGGTCGAGGCCAAGGACCTCGTCAAGTTCATCCGCCAGTTCGCGACGATGATCGACGCGGGCCTCCCGCTGGTCCAGTGCCTCGAGATCCTGTCGAACCAGGAGCCGAACAAGGTTTTCCAGGCGGCGCTGCGGGACATCAAGAACACGGTCGAGCAGGGCGCCACGTTCAGCGACGCGCTCCGGCGCCACCCCAAGATCTTCGACGACCTGTTCGTCAACCTCGTCCAGGCCGGCGAGGTGGGCGGCATCCTCGACAGCATCCTGAACCGGCTCGCGATCTACATCGAGAAGCGCGTCAAGCTCGCGCGCCAGGTGCGCGGCGCGCTCGCGTATCCGATCGCCGTCATCGTGATCATGATCGTCGTCATGATCGTGCTGATGTCGTTCGTCATCCCGTCCTTCGAGACGATGTTCGCCGAGTTCGGGGCGAAGGACGCGCTCCCGCAGCTCACGAAGATCGTCATCGCGACCTCGAAGGCGTTCGTCACCTACCTCCCGCTCATCGTCGTGCTGACCGTGGCCGGGGCCGTCGGCGCCACCTACTTCTACCGCTCGCCGGCCGGCAAGCGGATGGTGCACCGCCTCCTGCTCCGGCTCCCGATCCTCGGCCCGGTCATGCAGAAGATCGCCGTGGCGCGGTTCGCGCGCACGCTTGGCACGCTGCTCGGCTCCGGCGTGCCGATCCTCGACGCGCTCGACATCGTCGCGAAGACGGCCGGCAACGTCGTCGTCGAGGAGGGCCTCATGTACTCGCGCCAGAAGATCTCGGAGGGGAAGAACATGGCCGAGCCGCTCGGCGAGATGCAGGTCTTCCCCGGCATGGTCGTGCAGATGGTCGCGGTCGGCGAGCAGACCGGCGCGCTCGACACGATGCTGAACAAGATCGCCGACTTCTACGAGGAGGAGGTCGACGTCGCCGTCTCCGCGCTGACGTCGCTGATCGAGCCGCTCCTCATGGTCGTCGTCGGCGGCATGGTCGGCGTCGTGCTCATCTCGATGTACCTGCCGATCTTCGATCTCGCCGGCAAGATCAAGGCGGAGTGATGTCGCCCTCGGCCTCGCCGGCGAGCCCGGGCGGCGAGGCCGTCGCGCGGCGAGACCGGGGCGGGGCCGGGCCGTCGATCGACGCCCGCGGCTCGCCGGTCGCGACGCCGCTCCCGTCCGGCGCTCCCGGCGGCGCCGAGGCGCCGCTCGCGAGCCGGCTCACCTGGCTCATCGCGCTGCGCCTCGCGGTGCTCACGGTCTTCCTCGTCGTGACCGCGGCGGTGTACCTCCGCGGGTTCACCTCCGGGGGCTTCTCCAGCATCGTCGCGCTCGTGACGGTCGCCGCGGCGTACGGCGTCTCGGGGATCTACGCGGTGTTCCTGCGCATGCAGCGCGCCCTCCGCGCGATCGCCCGGGCGCAGCTCGTGACCGACCAGATCACCTGGACCGCGCTCGTGTACATCACCGGCGGGGCCACGAGCGGCGCCACGTCGCTCTACGGCCTCACCTGCCTGACCGGGGCGATCCTCCTCGGGCTCCCCGGCGCGATCGTCGCCGCCGCGTCGGGGGCGGCCGCGTACCTCCTCCTGTGCGCCGCGCTCGGGCTGCACCTGCTCGGCGTGCCGCCGGACCAGCCCTCCGGCGCGTACGTGACGCAGTGGGGCGAGCTCCGGTACCCCATGTTCGTCAACCTGCTCGCGATCGTGGTGGTCACGCTGCTCGCGAGCTACCTGGCGGAGCGGCTGCGCGCGACCGGCGGCCGGCTCGTGCAGGCCACGGCGCGCGCGGAGCAGGCCGAGCGGCTCGCGGCGCTGGGCCGCCTCGCCGCGGGGCTGGCCCACGAGATCCGCAACCCGCTCGGCTCGATCGCGGGCTCGATCGAGCTCCTGCGCACGGGCGGGACGCTCTCCGACGAGGACCGGAAGCTCTGCGAGATCATCGAGCGCGAGACGGCGCGCCTGAACGACCTCGTGGGCGACATGCTCGATCTGTCGCGCCCGCGGGTGCCGGCGCTCGAGGGCGTGGACCTCTCGTCGACGGCCCGCGACGTCGTCGTGCTCGCCGCGCGCTCGGGCCGCGGCGGCGACGTCGAGGTCCGCTTCGAGGGGCCGCCGTCCGCCCCGGTGATCGCCGACGCCGCCCAGATGCGCCAGGTCGTCTGGAACCTCGCGCGGAACGCGATCCAGGCGAGCTCGGCGGGGGCGGTCGTGACCGTGCGCCTCTGGCGCGACGCGAGCGCCTGGCTCCTGGAGATCCGCGATCAGGGGCGAGGCATCCCTGCTGCCGCCCGCGACCGCCTCTTCGATGCGTTCTTCACGACCCGCACGCACGGCATGGGCATCGGCCTGGCCGTGGTGAAGCGGATCCTCGACGATCACGGCTTCGCCATCGAGGTCGACAGCCGCGAGGGCGAGGGCACCGCGTTCCGGGTCCGGGTCCCGGACCGGCCGCCCGCGGCCGGGGAGCCGGAGGTCGCCGCGGAGCCCGCTCCCGCGGATGAATAGCCCGCGGAGACCGTCGTCTGCCCCTGGAGCGCGGCCCAGCGCCGGCGGATTGCCGTGTCGTTTCGCTGTGTTCATGGAGAGCAGGGACAGGACGTCACCGGGCCGCCGTGGCCCCCGTCCGACGTGGCAGGCCGCTTGCCTCGCGCATAGAGTGCGCGGACAGAGGGCGAGCGGTACAAGCGACGCGAGGCTCGCTGGCAGCCCGCAGGCACAGAAGGAGAACCCTACGTGACACGCACGATGACCCATCTCTTCGCGGCGACGTTCTCGCTGCTCGCGCTCACGCTCGGCCCGGTGGGCCTCGCGAACGCCGGGCCGGCGACGGACGTCGTCAAGGCCAAGCAGACGGTCCTGTTCGACCTCCTGAAGAAGGGAGGGGGCGAGAGCCAGAAGCAGGTCGGCTCGGTCTTCGACGAGATGCTCGACTACTCGGCGCTGGCGGAGAGCTCGCTCGGCAGCGAGTGGGCGGCCCGGACCGACGCCGAGAAGAAGCAGTTCAGCGATCTGCTCAAGCAGCTCGTCCGCAGGGCCTACGAGCGCAACCTGAAGAAGACGCTCGACTTCAACATCGAGTACACGGGCGAGACCGAGAGCGGCGGCGTCATGACGGTCAAGACGAGGGCCGTCTCCAGGAAGAACGCGCGCGAGGAGCCGGTCGAGATCGCCTTCAAGCTCGCCCAGAAGGGCGGCACCTGGCTCGTGCGGGACATCGTCACCGAGGGCGTCAGCCTGGTGGGGAGCTACCGCGCCCAGTTCACGAAGATCATCAAGAAGGACGGGTTCCCCGTGCTCATCCAGAAAATGAAGGACAAGCTCGCCAAGGGCGACCTCTGAGCGCCCGTTCCGTCACGTTGCGCTTCGTCCGGCGTGATCGCCGCTAACTCGCCTGGATCGCCGCAGGGTTGATACCCTTGGCGGGTATGGCTGCTGGACAGAGGCGCGGCCGGCCGGCGCGCGCGCTGGGCCTGTCGCCGTCGCTCCGCGCGCTCGCGCCCGGCGGCGGTGCGGCCCCGCGCCCGCCCGACGACCGACCCGTCCTCCGGCTCGCCGTCAGCAAGGGGGCGCTCGCGATCGAGCTCGGGGAGCCGTTCGCGCTCGGTCCGCTCCGCGTCACCGAGCTCGTCGTGCGGCTCGCCGGGATCCGGTTTCCGGTCGACCTCTCCGGCGGGGTCGCGCGCTTCCGGCACCGGCGCGGCCAGCTCGTCCGGCTCGCCGTCGAGGCGCAGGGGACCGAGCTCGCCGGCTGGGCCGCGCCGCGGCTCCGCGGCCTCCTCGGCGACGGCGCGCCGCAGCTGATCATCGCGCCCATCGAGGAGGGCGCGCTCGTCGCGCTGCGATCGGGCGAGGCGGCGCTCGCGTTCGACGTCGCCGTCGCGCCCGGCGAGCGCGCGCTCAGGCTCCTGCCGGAGCGCGCGCGCGGCGTCGGCCTCGCGGCCCCGCCGCACGCGCTCGCGCTCCAGGCGCTCTCGATGATGGCGGGCGCGCACGGCCGCATCGTCGAGGGCGCGATCGTGCTGGACGCCGCGGTCGAGCGGATCGTCCGCCTGCTCCTGCCCGCCGCCGGCGCGAGGGCGCCCGCCGTGGCCGGGGTGCAGTGGATGGCGGTCGTCGCGGAGGCGGGCCGCTTCCGCGCCGAGGGCGCGCTCGATGCGGCGCCTCCGGCGCTGGGCGACCGCGCGCTCCGGGCGCTCGAGGCGGCCGAGCTCGCGGGCGCCGCCGACGAGCTCGCGCTCGCGGGCGGCCTCGACGACGCGCGCCGCGCCTACCTGGCCGCGCTGGAGCGCGCCCCGCGGCACCCCGAGATCTCCTCGCGCCTCGCCTGGATCGACCTCGTGATCGGCGAGCGCGCCGAGGGGGCGCTCTCGACCGTCGTCGACGCCATGCCCGCCGTGGACGCCGGCCTCCTCGGCGGCGCGCTCCTCGAGGCGGTCGGCGATCGCGACGGCGCCTTCTCGGCGCTCGCGCGCGCCGCGCACGCGGAGCCGTACGGCCCGCTCGCCGCGCTCGCCTGGCTGCGCGCGGCGAGGCTCGCGGACGCCCTCGACGTGCGCCTCGACGCGCTGAACCTCGGCGTCGCGCGCGCGCCCGGGATCGAGGCGCTGCGCTGGGCGCGGCTCGCGGCGCGGCTCGACGTCGCCGACGTGCGCGGCGCGCTCGCCGACGCCGAGCACCTCGAGGCCTCGGCGCGCGGGGCCGAGGCGCGCCACGCCGTCTCCCGCGGGGCCGCGGAGGCGTTCCTCGCGCGGGGCCACGTGGCCGACGCGCGGGTGCTCTTCGAGCGGGCGCTCCGTTACGCCCCGGAGAGCCCCGACGTCGTCGCGGGCCTCGGGCGCTCGCTGCGGGCGGCCGGGGAGGGGAGGCGCGCGCTCGACCTCCTCGCCCGGGCGCGCGCGCTCGCCGCGCGCAGCGGGGCGCCCGCCGGCGCGCTCGACCTGGAGCTCGGCCGCGGCCTCGCCGAGATCGCCGGGGATCTCCCCGCGGCGGTCGCGCGCGTGCGGGCCATCCCGCCCGGCGTGCCGGAGGCGCTGGAGGCGCGGCTGCTCGAGGGCCGCTGGTGCGCCGAGCTCGGCGATCTCGGGGGCGCGTCGGTCGCGCTCGGGCGGCTGCGCGACGCGGTGGAGCTCGCGTTGCAGGGCCGCGCCGCCGGCGACATCGGATCCGCCCGCGCCGCGGGCTCGCTGCTCGGCGGCGGCCCCACCGCCGTCGCGGCCATGCTCGCCGAGGCCGCCGAGATCGAGGAGCGCTCCCGGGGGGACCTCCTCGCCGCGCAGCGCCACCTCGGCCTCGCGCTGCGCCTCCGCCCGCGCGACCCGGCCATCACCGCCGCCTTCCGCCGCGTCTCGCGCGAGCTCGCGCCCCCGATCGCGCCCCCGCCCGCGGCGTCGTCGAGCCCGGCTGAGCGGCCCCGCGCGACCGAGCAGCAGATCGAGGTCCACGTCCCTGTGCCGCGCCGGCGCACGGCCCCGCCCGAGCCCGTGGTGATCACCCCGGCGCCCCCTCGCTCGCCGCCGATCGTGCCTGCCCCTGTCGCCCGGGCGCCGGCCGTCGCCGCGCCGATCGCGCCGGCCGTCGCCGCGCCGATCGCGCCGGGCGACTCCGGGCTCCTCGACGAGATGCCCACGCTCGACGGCAGCGACACGTCGACCGACATGGCGCCCGTCCCGAACAGCGTCACGCTCGCGGAGGGGCAGGTGCCGCTGGCCCGCGCGTTCGGCGTCGACGACGAGCTCCTGGCCGAGCGGCTCGCGGATCGGGTCCGCGCCGATCCCACCGACCAGGGAGTGGCGATGGCGCTCGCCGACGTGCTGGAGCGGCTCGGCCGCGATCTCGATCTCCTCGCCTTGCTCTCCGCGCGCCTGGAGGAGGGGGACGAGGCCGCCCGCCTGGAGGTCGCGCCGCGGCGGCGCGACGTGCTCGCGCGGCTCGCCAGGAGGGCGCGGGCCGAGGGGCGCGACTCCGAGGCGGAGCTCTACGAGATGCTGCTCCACAGCGAGCTCACCTGACGGCGCCGGCGCGGAGCTCGCCCGGCGCCGCCGCGCGCTTGGCCCGCGCTCCGCGCCCGTGATAGCCGGATCTCCTGCGCAGCGCGCGCTGCGCCTGGAGGTGCAGCATGGCCGAGCCGGAGCAGCCGCCGAACCGCGTCCAGCAGGAGGGCTCGCCGTGCGCGTCGGGCGCCTCGCCCGCGAAGCCGGGCGGTTCGATCCTCGTGCAGAAGTACGGCGGCTCGTCCGTCGCCGACGTCGACAGGATCGGCAAGGTCGCCGAGCGCGTCGTCGCCGCGAAGCGCGCCGGCAACGACGTCGTGGTCGTGGTCAGCGCGATGGGCAAGACGACCGACGGCCTGCTCGCCCTCGCCCGGCAGGCGGCGAGCGCGGGCGCGGCCGCGGATCCTCCCCGGCGCGAGCTCGACATGCTGCTCTCGACGGGCGAGCGCGTCTCGATGGCGCTGCTCTCGATCGCGATCCAGGCCCGGGGCTTCGAGGCGATCTCGTTCACGGGCTCCCAGTCCGGCATCCTGACGAACGATCGCCATTTCGACGCCCGCATCATCGAGGTCCGCCCGTTCCGGATCGAGGACGAGCTCGCGCGCGGCCGCATCGTGATCGTCGCCGGCTACCAGGGGATGAGCTACCGCCGCGAGATCACGACGCTCGGCCGCGGCGGCTCCGACACAACGGCGGTGGCGCTCGCGGCGGCGCTGGGCGCCGAGCGCTGCGAGATCTACAGCGACGTCGACGGCGTGTACTCGGCCGACCCCCGGGTCGTCCCGGACGCGCGTCACTTGCCCGAGCTCGACTGCGCGGTCCTCCAGGAGATGGCGGAGTGCGGGGCGAAGGTCGTCTGCGCCCAGGCGGTCGAGTGGGCGCGGCGCTCCGGCGTCGCCCTCCATGCGCGCTCGACCTTCGACGCCGGCTCCGGCGCGCGGGAGACGGTGGTGCGCCGCTTCGCGCCGGGCTCGGCGTCCTCGACGCTCTCCGCGCGCGCGATCGTCGCCGAGGGCAACGTCGTCCTCGCGCGGGCTCACGCCGGGCACCGGCTCGACGAGCTCCTCCGCGCGGCCGGTGAGCTCGGGCTGGGCTTCCGTGATCTCTCCTTCGGCCACGGCGGCGGGGCGTTCGTGCTCCCGCTCCTCAACGTGCCCGACTGGCAGGGCGCGAGGCGAAAGCTCGCCGCGCTGCTGCCGTCGATCGAGCTCGTCGAGGGCCTCTCGGCCGTCAGCGTCGTCGGCGACGGCCTCACCGCGACCGCGGAGCCGCTGGCCCGCTTCGTCGAGGTCCTCGGCCGCGCCGGCATCGCCTCCCGGCTCACGGTGGCCGGCCCCCTGCGCCTCGGCGCCCTCGTCGACGCCGCGGACGCCGCGCCCGCGCAGCGCCTCCTCCACGCGTCGTTCGTCGAGACCTGAGCGCCGCGCGACGCTAGTGTTTGCGCTGCCGGGTGAGCGCGATGAGCCCTGCCCAGCACGCGATCCAGACCACCTCGCGCGACGGGTCCCACGCGATCGCGGCCGGACCGACGGACGCGGCGTCCTCCTCGGCCGCGCCGTGGAGCGTCGCCCCGATCTCGGCGACCACCGTGGGGGCGGCGTTCGACGGCACGTGGACCAGCTGCGCCCGGCGCTCGCCCTCGCGGGCGACGAGCGCGAGCAGCGGCGAGCCCTTGGGGTCGCCCGCGAAGGCGAGCGCGACGACCGCGCTCAGGCCCTCGATCACGCGGAAGTTCTCACCCCCGTCGCGCGACACGCACAGGAGCCCGGCGCCCGACAGCGCGATCGAGCGCCCGCCCGCCGCCGCCGCGAGCCGGCCGTCGTCGGCCTCCGCCGCGCGCCGCGCCGCCCCGGACAGCGGCACGACAGGCGAGCCCTCGTCGTCGCCGCGGAGCCGCTCGAGCTGCGGGCCCCCGGCCGTGATCGTGAGCGCCACGATCACCCCTTCGCTCGCGCTCATCCGGAGCACGCCGTCCCGCAGCGCGGGCCCGGGCGACAGCGACGGGGCGCCCCGCGACGGCGACGGCGCGGCGTCGCTGCGCGGCGATCCGGGGGGCACGGCGGAGCCGGTCTCCGGCGGGACGGCGATCGCGCCGGTCGCGGGCGACCACAGCGTCTTGCCGGCCAGCACCCAGAGCCGCCCCGGCGTCGTCGCGAGCGTCACCGGCGCCCCGCCCGACCCCCACGCGCCGAGCGGGCTCGCCGTCTTCCCCCGGTCGTCGCTCAGGAGCAGGTTGCCGCGGCGCGTGGCGATGAGGAGCGCGCTGTCCGACAGCACGATCGACGACGCCGACGTATCGACGCCGGCGCGGCGCGCCGACAGCGCTCCCGCGTCGATCACGAGCACGGTCCCGCGATCGCCGCCCGCCCGGTCCGCGCGGCGCGAGCGGCCTGCCGCGCGCGGGGACGGCTCGCTCGCCAGCGCGGGCTCGGCGCCGGCGCCTCCGGCGACGACGTGGCCGCCGGCCACCGCGAGCGTGCTGCACGGGACCGCGGCCCCGGCGCCCTCGACCACGGTCCACGGCAGCGCGTCCCAGACCGGGGCCGGGTCGTCCGCGAGGTCGGGCAGCTCCGCGAGCAGATCCTCGCCCTCGTAGGTGCCGTCCTGATCGGCGTCGAGCGCGGGCAGCTCGCCCTCGTCGACGTCGTCCGACGGATCCTCTCCTGTCCCTTCCGCGCCGCCGTCGTCGCCGTGCCCCTCGCCGTCGTCGAGATCGTCGTGCTCGGCGTCGTCGTGCTCGGCGGCCTCGTCGGACAGCCACGAGCCCGCGTCGGCGTCCGCGATCCCCTCGTGGAGCGCCCCCACGTCGACGCCCTCTTCCGCGGGCTCGTCCTCCCCGCTCGCGCCCTCGTCCACGGCGAGCTCGACGCCTACCTCGAGGTCGCTCGCGTTCGCGTCGTCGAGCCCGTGCTCCGCGTCGTCGAGCGTCTGCAGGAGCTCCTCGAAGCTCTCGTCGCCCGCCGCCTCCTCCTCGTGTCCGAGCGGCGGCAGGTCGATCAGCTTGTTGTCGTGCTCGTCGTGCTCGTCGTGCTCGCGCTCATCCTCGTCGACCGCGGTCTTCGGCTGCGGCGCCGGGCACGTCTCGCGGCGCTGCTCCGTACGCTCGCTGCAGGCTCGTGAAGCTGACATCGGCGGGAGTGTAGCGCCCCTCGCGGCGCTTTCGCCCCTCGCGGCGCTTTCGCCCCTCGCGGCGCCTCCTCCACGCGCACCGTCGCCCCCCAGAGCCCGCCTGCCGCGGCGCGCGGACCGCCACCGCCGCCCGACGCCGGCCCGTGGCCCGCCGCGCCTCGAGCTCCGCTCGTTCGAAGGTGAGCGGCCCGACGATCTCGCGAAGCGTTTCGGTTGGCTCGAGAGCGGCTCGGGGTCCGCGGATCGAGGGACGACCGCGGCCTCTTGACGCGGCGAGGGCCCTGGTCATCCCCGCCCGGTATGCCTGCTGGATCCCTCCGGCGAGCGGTGCTTAGCTCCGCCGTCGATGGGCCGGCGCGACAGCAATTCAAGCCGAGTCGCCCCCGCGTCTCCGGCCGATGGGCACTTTTCGGAGGCGGGCGTGGGGCCGCTCGGGCCCGCTCGCGGCCCGCTCTCGATCGCGGAGGCGAGCGCCGGCATGCTGGTCCAGGATGTCCTGGTCCATCCAGCGGACGTCGTGTTCGTGAAGGGTATCCTCGAGGCGAGCGAGGGCATCGCGCTCCTGTTCGCGGCTCGCGGCGGTGAGATCACCCTCGCGGCGCCGCTCGGTCGGGGCGACGAGTTCGCCGAGCTCCTGCGCGATCTGGAGCAGGACATCGGCGCGCGGCGCCGCGGCGCGCAACGCTGAGGCGGGCATGACGGAGCACCGCGATCCGAGCTCGGTCGATCTCGTCCAGGACGCCTCGCTGGATGTCGCTGCGCACGACGGCGCGGCGCAGGGCCTGCCGGCGTCCTCGGGCGCGCTGCTCGATCCGCGCATCCTCGCCGCCTGGCGGGAGTGGCTGGCCGCGCTCGCGACCGACGCCGAGGCCGCCATCGCCGCGGCGCACGTGTACGGCGAGCTCGGCCCCGAGGCGCGCGAGGCGTGGCTCGACGTGCTCGCCGAGGACGTGCCCAAGCTGCAGGTCCCGACGGTCGCGATCTACGCGCCGCTGCTGTCGGTCGAGAGCGACGCGGCGCGCCGCGAGCGGATCGAGATCGCGATCGCGATGGGGGAGGGGGAGCTCGCCCCGCGTCCGGCCGGGGGCTTCGCGCTGCGCGGCATCGCCGCGGGGGGCGATCGGGTGGTGGCGCTCGTGACGCCGCTCTACCTGCGCTTCGTGCGGGTGCTCTGGTGTCGTTATCTCCCCGAGGACGGCATCACCTGGGCGCGGCACGACCCGATCGTCCGGGCGGAGGAGGCGCCCGGCCCCGGGATGCTGCTCGACGGCGCGCAGATCGAGGTGACGCCGATCAAGCTGGTCATCGAGGAGCTGTGCCATGCGATCCTCGCGCAGCAGCGCAAGGGGGCCGAGCTCCCGCCGTCGCTGCAGCTCTGCGCCGATCTCTTCGACGCGCACCTGGAGGGGGATCCGCTGCCATGAGGTCGCTGGCGCCAGTCTGCTTGCCGCTCGTGCTGCTCGCGAGCGGCTGCGCCGGCGGCGGGGGCGACGCGGTCCGGGAGCCTGCGGCGGCGCCGCAGGTCGCGGCGGCGGCCCCGGCGCGTGGCCAGGCGCGGAGCTTCTCGTACGAGACGCTCGACGGGGGCGAGATCTCCACCGCGTCGCTTGCGGGCAGGTTCAGCGTGATCGCCTTCGTCGCGACCTACGACGTGGCGTCTCAGGTGGAGGCGCGGTTCCTCGCGGGGCTGTTCCGCGATCACACGCCGCGCATCAACGCGGCGCTCCTCGTCCTCGAGGCGCCCGAGAACCGGCCGCTCGTCGAGGCCTTCGTCGCGACGCTCAAGCTCCCGTACCCGGTTGCGCTCGCGGACGCCCCGACGATCGCCGGGGAGGGGCCTTTTGCCGGGCTACACCACGTGCCGAGCGTCGTCATCCTCGACCCCGAGGGGAGGGAGGCGTTCCGACACGTAGGCCTCATCCCCCAGGAAGCGCTCGAGGAGGTCCTCCGCGGGCTGGAGCGCGAGGACGCGCGGTCCGCGAGGTAGGTTCCTTCTCGCCCGCTTCCTTCTCGCCCTCGGCGATCGCGCGTCTCGCGGGCTCGCGTTCAGAGCCTGCTCAGGAGATCCGTCTTCTTCGCAGCAAACTCCTGCTCGGTGAGGATCCCCTTCTGCCGCAGGTCCGCGAGCCGCTCGATGGCAGCGAAGATATCCGCCTCCGGAGCCGACGCGGAGCGGGGCAGGGCGGCGTCGGCCTGCGCCGGAGCGGGCGCCTGCGCGGGGGCAGCGCTCGGCGCCTGCTGCACGGCGAGGTCGCCGGAGATGATCGGCAAGCTCAGCACGCTCACCACGCCGTACTGGCTCGTGAACGTGACCGACGACCCCGACCCTTGCTGCTGCGACACACCGCTGATCTGATGATCGAGCGTGTCATAGACGCTGACTCGCCCGTTGACGTCGACCGCCACGCGGCGCGCTCCGGGGAAATAGGCATACCGGATGTCGTTCTGCGACCCGCTGGAGCTCGGCACGCCGAGCTCCCCGGGCCACCAGCTGCCAGAACCGCCCCCCGACGCCGGAACGAACAGGCTGACCGGCGAGCCCCCGAAGCCGCCATTGCCACCCTGCTGCTGCTGCCCTCCCTGCGCCTGGGACTGATGGCTCGCGGGCGCCGGAGCGAACGGCTGGTTCGCCAGGAGACTCGACAGCTCGGCGCACAGGCCCTCCACCTTGGCCTTGAGAGAGCTGTTGAACATGTCCCCGATCATGGTCATGCCGCCCTGCATCCACTGCCCTCCACCGCCCAGCTCGGGGTGGTAGAACTGCGCCATCGTCCCATGGCCGTTCACGAGCGCCTGCAGGAGCGTCATCACCGCGTCGGTGCTGACGTAATAGCGCTGTGACAGGTCGGAGACTCGCCGCTGACCTTCGGGGGTGAGTTGCTGCATGATGAGGCGCTCCAGGAGGAAGCGGCGAGCCTGGCACGGGGGTCCGCCGCTCGCAACGCGCGCGAGCGGCGAGGCGGATGGCGATGAGGGGGATAAGGGCGATCAGCCAGCGAGCTTGCGCACGCTCGCGAGCTGGACACAGACCGTGACAACGTCCATGGCGACGCGGATCTGATCGAGCGGGGGCATCGACGGCGCGATCCGGATGTTGCGATCGCGAGGATCGCGGCCGTACGGGTACGTCGCCCCGGCGCCGGTGAGCTTCACGCCCGCCTTGCTGGCCAGACGCACGACCTCCTTCGCGCAGCCGTCGAGGGTGTCGAGGCTGGCGAAGTAACCGCCGCGCGGCGAGGTCCAGCTGGCGATGCCCTTGCCGCCGAGCTCGCGCTCGAAAATGCTCGTCACCGCCTCGAACTTGGGCCGCAGGAGCTCGGCGTGGCGCTGCATGTGGCTCAGCAAGCCCTTGTAATCCTTGAAGAACCGCACGTGCCGCAGCTGGTTCACCTTGTCCGGGCCGATGGTCTGGATGGCGAGGTGCTTCTTCGCGTCCGCCACGTTCGCGGGGCTCGACGCCATGGCCGCGATGCCGCTGCCCGCGTACGAGATCTTCGACGTCGAGGCGAAGACGAACGGCCGGTTGGGGTTGCCCGCGGACTGACACGCCGACACGATGTCCGCGAGCCGATCGCCCTCGGCGTAGAGGTGGTGGACCGCGTAGGCGTTGTCCCAGAACAGGCGGAAATCCGCGGCCGCCGTCTTCATGCTGGCGAGCCGGCGGACGACCTCGGGAGCGTACGTGGTGCCGGTCGGGTTGCTGTACTTGGGGACGCACCACATGCCCTTGATGGCCGCGTCCTCGGCGACCAGCCGCTCGACCTGATCCATGTCCGGGCCGGCGTCGTTCAGATCGACCGTGATCATCTCGATGCCGTGGTGCTCGCAGATCGCAAAGTGACGATCGTAGCCGGGGCTCGGGCACAGGAACTTGACCTTCGACTGCTTCGACCAGGCGCCGTTCCCGTCGGGCACGCCGTGGACGAGCGCGCGGACCACCGCGTCGTGCATCATCGTCAGGCTGCTGTTGCCGCCGACGATGACCTGCGCCGAGGGCACCTCGAGCAGCTCGGCGAAGATCGCCTTCATCTCGGGCAGCCCGTCGAGGCCGCCGTAATTGCGCGTATCCGAGCCGTCCGAGGCGACGAGGTCGCTCGCGTCGGGCAGGCCGAGCATGCCGTTCGCGAGGTCGAGCTGCTCGGACGACGGCTTGCCGCGCGTCATGTCGAGCTTGAGGCCCCGGGCTTCAAAGGCAGCATAACGTGCCTCGAGCTCCCGGGTGAGCGAGGCAAGAGCCTCGGGGGACAACGAACGCAGTTCAGTCATGGCGGGCGATATCTAGCAGAATTTCGCCGCCACGTCGCGACCCGAGTGGATCCGGAGGAGCCGAGGCGACCGCCGGGATGAGCCCGGCGGCGTCCACCTCACTCCGCCGCGATGGCCTCCCCGCTGTAGGCCGTGTGGCTCACCTCGGGGTTGTTCTCGAAGTACGCCTTGCCGGCCAGGCGCTTCACGAGCGGCTTGAACCGCTCCGAGGCCTTGCCGCCGACGATGTCGCGGAGGAGCGCGACGTCCTCGCGCGCCCGGGAGAGCGTCTCCGGGTTCGTCAGGAACGCCCTGGCGGCGTTCGCCTTCGCCGGGGCGGACATCACCGCATCGCGGAGCGCCCCCGCCGCCGCCTTGGCCTTCACCACGGCGCGCTCGGCCGCCGACTGCTTGATGAGCGGCGCCACCTCGTAGACAAGGTTGGCGGCCGAGCCGGCAACGCGGTGCGGCGCGTGGTGGAGCGGGCTCGCGTATTTCGGGTTCTTCTCGAGGAACGCGCGCACCTCGGCCTCCGTGACGCCCGTCTCCTCGTAGACGCGGGCGAGCTCCTGCTCGGCCAGGATGCGCGCCTTGAACATGTACATCTGGATGCGGGAGTAGAAGTTCGTCGCGCCGTCGCCGCTCGTCTCGACCGCGCAGAAGATCGTGCCCGGGTAGCGCGACGTGATCAGCGACTGGACGCCGTCGGAGACGCCCGACGAGGGCATGCACCCGAACGGCTTCACGCTCACCGTGACGTGCGCCTTCCCCTTCACGGCGTTCACGATGAGCTTGCCGACCTCCATGTGCCCCTCGCCGCCGCGGAGGTCGTTCGAGTAGTAGTCCTTCGCCACATCCGCCACGAGCTCCATGTCCGGAAGGTGGTAATCGAACAGGCCGAGCGGCAGCGCGAACGCCTGGAAGCCGACGCGGAGCGCCCCCTCGGCGAGGCGCATCGTCGCGAGGCGCTTGGCCACGCCGAACTCGTCCAGGCTGGCGAGGCCGTAATTGCCCTCGTCGGCGCCGCGCAGGTCGCGCCGCTCGCGCGTGTCGCGGGCGCACTCCCAGATGTTGTAGAGGAGCCACGCCGTCGTGAGCTGGATGTCGTTCTCGCCGCCCTCGCTCTCGAGGAACCGCTGAAGGGCGTAGTTGCCGTCGCCCTCGGTCGTCATGGCCCAGAACTCGCCGATGATCGACGTCTTCGCCTTGGGCCGGAGCTTGTCCACCCGGACGCCCTCGAACTCCTTGCGCGCCTCGTAGAGCGCCCGGAAGATGTTCGTCTGCTCGTAGAGGGCCGTGTAGAGGATGCGCTTCGCGCTCTCCATCGCGCGGTTCGTCGCGCCGGCCTCGATCTCGTAAGGCCGGACGCGGTAGCCGAGCGCGTTCAGCGTGTCGCCGCACACGATGGCCTTGATGATCGCGATGAAGAAGGCAGGGTTCATCTCGAGGCCGACGTCATCGCCCGTCGCCTGCGAGAGGCCGCCCGTCTGCTGGAAGAGCATCACCCGGAAGCCGTCGAAGCCGGCGTCGCGGAGCGCCTTCCGGTACTCGGTCACGTACATGCCGAACCGACACGGCCCGCAGGCGCCCGCCGTCAGGAACACGTAGTTCTTGATGATGTCCTCGGTCGACATCCCCTGCTTGTCGCGCAGATCGATGAGGTGCTTCACGAGGCCGCCGACGGTGAAGTACGTCGGGTTGCACTGCCCGCGGTTGCCGAACTCCTTGCCCGTCTGGAGACCGGCGTTGTCGCTCATCCCGAAGTAGGTGACGTTGTAGCCGAGGCCCTTCAGCGCGCCCTCGCACAGGAAGTCCTGCGCGGCGGTGAGGCCGCTGATGAGGAGCGTCACGTTGTCGCGCTCCTTCTTCGTCATCTTCGGCTTGAGCATGCCGTCGACCCACTGCCGCCGCTCGGCCTTGATCCCGAGCCGCTCGCGCTCGGCCTCCTCGAACGCCCGGAGCTCCGCCTCGACGTCGATGTCCGTCTTGCTGGATCTCGTCTCGCCCACCAGAGGAAGGCGCGTCTTCTGCGTGATCGTCTGTTCCATGGCGTGGCTTCCCTTCACTTGGATGCTGGAAGGGGGCCGGCCGCGCCGTCCCCCCCTCGACCTCGGTCGTGTCTTCAGGCTTCCAAGGGGACGACGGTCCCGTCGGACTGCTTCCTCTTGAGCTGCACGAGCCCCGTCTTCGGCGCCTCGGGCGGAGACACCGGCGCGACGTAGCTCCTCACCTTGTCGGCGAGCGCCGCGATCTCCCGCTCGAGCGTGGGATCCGTGATCTTGCGCGCCGCCTGCTGCTCCCGCTTCACCTGGAGCAGCTCGAGGCGCTTCTCGTCGATGCGCTGGACCAGCTGCGCCTTCTTCTTCGCCGCGTCCTCGAGCGCCTCCTCGTGCAGCTTGAGGCTGTGCGCGTAGGTCTTCACGCGGATCTTGATCGAGCCGCCCGGCTTGTTCGCGTCGATGTCGTGCAGCGCGGCGTACGGGGTGGCGCTCGAGGTCACGATGCTGTCGATGATGCCGTACGTCGGCGCGTCATGGCCGCACTTGAAGCTCGAGAGGTCGAGCAGCACGACGTTCGGATGGCGGGCGGCGAACTTGACCGCCCAGACCTTCTGCGCGCTGTTCGCCGAGTAGTTCTCCGGCCAGACGTCGTTGATGTCGAGCGGGTGCTGGCCCGCCGCGATCTCGTCCTTGAAGTACCGCGCGAGGTACTCCATGTCGCGCGGGATCGACCGCACCGAGAGGACCGGATAGCCGAGCACCTGGAACTCCTCCGGGATCCCGTGGTTGAGGCCCGGATCGGAGTGGTACGGCCGCCCGATCATCAGGATGGCGACGCGGTTCTCGGCCTCGACCGTCTCGAGGATCGCCCGCCCCTTGTCCTGCAGGTCGCGCTCGAACTGCGAGAGCGCCCGCATCCCCTCGCGGTGCGCGTGATCGCTCTCGTCCTCGGTGATGCCGAGTCGCGGGCCCCACGTCTCGAACATCCGGCGCGCCGTCAGCGTCATCTCGGAGAACGTGAGCGGCGGATCGAGGTACTCGATCCCGCGCGTCTTGAAGAAGTCGACCTCCTTCGTGAACGCCGCCTTCATGACGTCCGGCACGCCCGCGACGATGGGGCAGCTCGTCTTGTCCATCACGCCCTCGCCGAAGCTCGGCACGTGCGTGAGGATGGGGAAGAAGATGTAATTGAGCTTCTTCTCGTCCGTGTGGTGGTGGAAGAGGAGATTGTGGACGTGGGCCTGCGCCACCTTGGAGGGGAAGCACGGATCGATGGAGCCGTACTTGCCGCCCTCGACCCACATCTCCTCGCTCGTCGCGTCGCTGAAGACGACGTTCTGCTTCGGGACGCCGAGCGCCTCGAAGTAGGACCGGTAATACGGGCCCGTCGAGTAGATGTTGAGGACGCGCGGGATGCCGATGCGGACGCGGCGGAGGCGCTCGCGCGTCTCGGGGCCGCTCCGCCGGAACGGGCGCGTCGTCTCCACGCGGCGGATGCCGAGGAAGCCCTTCTTGACGACAACGTCCTTCACCGGCGCCCCGCCCTCCGGCAGCGGCGCGGTGTCGTAGAAGTGGCGGAAGGCGAGCTTCGACTCGTAGTCGACGAGGTTCGGGAACTGCTTCGCGATCTTCTTCCGCTCGGCGACCAGCGCGAGCATCGCCTGCTCGCTCTCGACCGTGCCCTTCTCGCACGAGAAGCCCGAGATGTAGCGGCTCGTCGACCCGTCAGGGCGCTTCGTGTCGATGAACGTCCGCTTGCACTCGTTCGGGCAGAAGTGACAGACGGTCTCCTCGTCGTTCTTCGTCGTGTACTCGAGGGCGATCGCCGCATCGATGCCGATGAACGTCGACCGGCCCCTGCGCTTCACGACCCGGAGCGTCTCGAACGCGGCGCCGAGCGCGCCGGCCTCGCCGGTGTGCGGGTGGACGAACACCTCGGCGCCGGGGACGCGCTCCTTGATGTAGTCGACCTGCGCCTTGACCGCGGCGAGGTTGTACTGCGTGCCGCCCTGGAGCACGTAGCGCGTGCCGAGCGCCGCGAGCCGCGGGATCTGCACGACGTACTGCCACACGTTCTTCGGCAGCACCTGGGCGAGGCCGGCGAGCAGCTCCTCCTTCGAGAAGCCCTCCTTCTGGAAGTTCACCCGGTCCGTGTCGAGGAAGACGGCGCAGCCGTAGCTGAACTTCGGCGCGAGCTCGGCGCCGAACGCCGTGTCGGCGTACTCGGTCACCTTCAGGCCGAACTGGTCGGCCATCGCCTGGAGCAGCATGCCGTTGCCCGCAGAGCACGAGTTGGAGAGGCGGAAGTTCGCGATATCGCCGTTCTTCATGAACAGGACCTTGATGTCCTGTCCGCCGATATCGCAGATGACGTCGACGTCGCCGAAGAACTTCACCGCGCTCATCATGTGGGCAACGGTCTCGACGATGTTGACGTCGGCCCGCATGCACTCCTGGAGCACGTCGGCCGCGTACCCGGTGCCGCCGAACCCGAGCACCTCGAGCGTCGCGCCCTCGTCGAGCACGTACTGCCGGAGCTGGGCGAGGAGCTCCTTCGCGTCCTGGATCGGGTTGCCCTTCGAGAGCTGGTAGGCCTTGCAGACGATGCCCCCGTCCTCGTCGATGAGCACCGCCTTCGACGAGGTGGAGCCGCCGTCGAGGCCGATGACCCCGCGCACCACCTGGCCGGGGGTGAGCTTCATCGGCGTGAACCGCGGGATGCTGTAGAGCTTGCGGAAGTCCTCGACCTCGTTCCGGGTCTTCACGAGCGGCGGGCCCGCGCTCTCGCCGAGCCGGGCCTTCCTGCCGTTCGTCATGTACTCGATGAGCCCCGCCTTGCCGGCGTAGAGGCCGACCTCGGCGGCCTCCTTGAGCCCGTAGACACAGGCGCCGAACGCCGCGTAGTACTGCGCGTTCTCCGGGACGAAGATCGTCTCCTCGACCGGCTGGTCCTTCGGCCAGGCGTAGCCGCGCTCGTCCCAGGTCTCGGGGATCCGCTTGCGCCAGCACTCCTGGAGGAAGGGGAGGTAGGTGTTGGGGCCGCCGAGCAGGAGGACCTTGTGCTTCAACGTCGAGCCGCGCGTCAGCACCGACAGGTTCTGGAGGACGATCGCGTCGGCGAGCGAGCAGAGGATCTCCGTCGAGGGGATGCCGCTCTTCACGAGATTCACGATGTCCGTCTCGGCGAAGACTCCGCACTTCGCGGCGACGTGGTGGAGCTTCGAGTCGTCGAAGTGGATCTTGACCACATCGCTCGACGGCAGGCCCACCTTGATCATGCACTTGTCGATGGTGGCGCCCGTGCCGGAGGCGCACTTGTCGTTCATCGACGGCGCGGCCGTCTTGTCGCCCGTCTTCGCGTCCCGCTGGAAGATGATGATCTTCGCGTCCTGCCCGCCGAGCTCGATGACGCTGCCCACGTCCGGGTGCAGGTTCTCGACCGCGAGGGTGACCGCGTTGACCTCCTGGACGAACTTGGCGCCGAGGCCGGCGCAGAGGGGCGCCGCGCCGGAGCCCGTCATGAACACCCGCCAGCGCTCCCGGGGCGACGCAGGGAACGACGCCTCGATCACCTCGAGGAGCTCCAGCACCTTCTCCGGCTGCTTCGTCTGGTGCCGCTGGTAGTCGCTCCAGAGAATCTCGAGCGTCTGCGGATCGAGCACGACCGCCTTCACGGTCGTCGAGCCGACATCGATGCCGACCACGACCGGATCCTGGATCTGCCTTCCCATCGGAGCTCCTCCCACCGCCGTCGCCGGTCACCAGCGTCCGACTGACTGGCTGGTCAGTCGTGATGGCTACAACGAGATGCCCCGAAAATCAAAATGATTCGGTGTGTCTCGGTCGGGTTTGGAGAGCGTGGAACGCCGTTTTCCCGGGGATCTGCGTCCAGGGCGCACGATTTCGTCGCTGGGCTCGGCACGGCGTCCCACGCGTGTCGTCCGCCTGCCTCCGATCTTTCCAGGCGCTTTTCGGGCGGCGCGGCCGCGCGACGGCGCAGGGAGACATCGAGCCCCAGAGGACGGGCCGGTGATGGTAAAGCGACCGGCCCATGAACAAGTCCGAGCGTCGCCAAGCCCTCCTCCGCGCGGCGCGCACCGTGTTTTCCGAGAAGGGGTATCACGAGGCGAAGGTCGATGACATCGTCGCGCTCGCGAAGGTCGCGAAGGGGACGTTTTACCTCTACTTCCCGGACAAGCGCTCGGTGTTCGGCGAGCTCGTGGGCGGGCTCTTCTCGCGCCTCGGCGGCGCCATCCTGCGCGTGGATCCGTCGGCGGACGTGGAGGCGCAGATCAAGCACAACATCCGCGCGATCGTGGCCGTCCTGCTCGACGATTCGGCGCTGACGAGCATCCTCCTGTCGCACGCGGCGGGGCTCGACCCGGCGTTCGTCAAGGAGCTGCGCGCCTTCCGGCAGGAGGTGAAGCTCTTGCTGGAGCGGAGCCTCGCGGAGGGGCAGCGGCTCGGCATCATCGAGCCGGGAGACACCGAGCTCTACGCGACGTTCACGATCGGCGCGCTGAAGGAGGTGCTCTTCGAGAACGCCCTCGAGGACCAGGCCCGCCCGCGCGAGCGGATCGTCACGGCGCTCTACGATCTCCTGCGGCGCGGCTACCTCCGGATGGACGCCGCGCCCGGGCAGCCGGCGCAGCGCGGGGAGGGCGAGCGCGGGGCGCCGGCGCCGGAGGACGCCGCGCCCGAGCGGGCGAGCCCGCCGCGCGCCCGCCGCGCCAGGCCGAAGGGGGACTGACCGGCGCGTCAGTCAGGGCCGTGACGACGCCGATCCGGTGGGCGGCGTACGGCCGAGGCGCGGCGCGACGATGTGCGCGATGAAGTTGAGCAGGGTCCGGGTGCCGAGCTGATCCGGCGAGACGCGGGCGAGGAGCGCCGGGACGTCGAGGCCCTCGGCCTGCAAGACATCGCGGCGCCACGCGATGTAGCCGGCGATGACGTCGTGGTCCATCTCGGGGTGGAACTGCACGCCGTAGCAGGTGTTCGTGAAGCGGATGACCTGGTGGTCGTCGAGCTCGGTGAACGCGAGGCTGCGGGCGCCCTCGGGCAGCGCGCCGACCGTGTCGACGTGGGTCGCGTGGGTCTCGAAGCTCGACGGGAGCCCGTCGAAAATGACGTCGTCGGCGCGGCGCTGGACGCGGATCCGGCCGATCTCGCGGCCGCGCGGGTTCCGGATGACCTCGCCGCCGAGGGCCTGGGCGAGGATCTGGTGGCCGAAGCAGATGCCGAACGTGGGGGCGCCGGCGCGGACGACGTCGCGCAGCCACGCCTCGCAGCGGAGCATCCAGGGCTCGCGGTGGGGGACGTTGGCCGAGGAGCCGGTGAGGACGAAGGCGGCGGTCCCGGGGGCGTCGGGCGCGGGGAGGTCGCCCGTGCGGGCGTCGAAGGTGGCGTAGCCGCCGCGCCACGCGGCGCCGATCGTCTGCTCGATCAGGGCCGCGAAGTCGCCGCGCCGCTCGAGGACCGGGGGCACGGGCTCACCGGTCTTGACGATGACGATCTTCTTCGGATGCCCCACCCTTTCAACATAGCAGAGCGGCCGGCGGGCGAGAGCGGGACTTGGCAGCGCGGGGCCGGGGCGCGAAGATGCTCCCCGATGTCCTCCTATGTCGTGCCGCGCCCGGTGTGGCGTCGGTTTCGTCCGCGTTTCCTGCCCCGCGCCGCCGCGCACGTGAGGGCGGGCGGGCACGCGGCCATCGTGCTGCCGGACGAGCGGGTCGATCTCCTCCTCACCGTCGACGCGCAGGGGAAGCTGACCGAGCTCGGGCTGTGGTCGCTCCTGTCGATCGAGCAGCAGCGCTTCCGGCGCGTGAGCGAGGGCCCGGCCCTGGGGCTCGCGACGGCGCGGGTGAAGCGGGAGTACGAGGGCTCGGTCCTCGACTGGTGCGAGCGCGACAGCGTGCACCCCGGGGCGATCCGCGAGGTGGCGCTCGACTGCCTTGCGTGCGGGGCGTGCTGCCACGACGCGCACGTGGTGCTCGACGACGTGGACCTGTCGCGCTTTCGGGACGCCGGGCGGGGCGACCTCACGGCGCGCGCCTACGTGCGGCGGGCGCGCGACGGGAAGATCACGCTGCGCTTCGCGGCGAGCGGGCGGTGCCAGCACCTCGGCGAGGACCTGCGCTGCGCGATCTACGAGCTCAGGCCGGACAACTGCCGCGCGTTCGTGGTGGGGAGCGAAGCGTGCCTGTCGGCGCGCGAGGAGACGCTCGGGCTACGGGACGGGGCGCCCGTGGAGCCGTGAGCGGCGAGATCCCCGCCCGGGCGGCGGTCTCGTGATGGCGGCGCGCGACGTGGAGACCTCCAGGGAGGCCGGGGAGCGGGCGCCCGCCGCGCGGCTCGGGGCGCAGCGCATCGCCGGGCTCCTGATCTTCCTCGCCAACGGCTTCTGCATGGGCACGTGGGTGACGCGCATCCCCGACTTCAAGCACGCGCTCGCGCTGAACGAGGCGACCCTGGGCAACGTGCTGCTCGCGCCGGCGCTCGGCGCGTTCGTGGGGATGCCGATGGCCGGGTGGCTCGTCGCGCGCCTGGGGAGCCGCGCGGTGGCGGTGTCCTCCGGCGCGGCGTTCGCGCTCAGCCTGTTCGGGCTGGGGTTCGCGCGGACGCCGGTCGAGCTGTTCCTGGCGCTGACGTTCTTCGGCGTCTCGAACGGCGTGATGGACGTGTCGATGAACGCCAACGCCGCCGAGGTGGAGCTCGCGTGGGGGCGGCCGATCATGTCGTCGTTCCACGCGCTCTACAGCGTCGGGGGGCTCGCCGGCGCGGCGGCCGGGGGGGGGCTCGCGCACGCGGGGGTGGCGCCGGCCGCGCACCTCTCCCTCGCGGCGGTGGCGGCGCTGCTCCTCGTCGGGCTGCTCTCGGCCTGGGTGCGGCCCGGCGTCCCGGCGCCGGAGCCGCCGAGGAACCCCTTCGCGCTGCCGCCCCGCGCGATGTGGCCGCTCTGCGCGATCGCCTTCCTGTGCATGTTCGGCGAGGGCGCGATGGCCGACTGGAGCGCGGTGTACCTCCGCGACACGCTCGGCACGTCGGCGGCCTTCGCGGCGACGGGGTTCGCGGCCTTCTCGGTGGCGATGGCGGCGGGCCGCTTCCTCGGCGACGGGGTGAGCACCCGGCTCGGCCCGGTCGCGGTGGTGCGGGGCGGGGCCGTCCTCGTGACGCTGGGGCTCGCCGCGGCGCTGCTGATCGGCCGTCCGATGGCCGGCCTGTTCGGGTTCGCGAGCGTGGGGCTCGGGCTCTCGTGCGTCATCCCCACGGTCTTCAGCGCGGCGGCGCGCACCGGCCCCACCGGCAGCTCCATCGCGGCCGTCGCGACGTTCGGCTACCTCGCCTTCCTCGGCGGTCCGCCCGTGGTCGGCCACATCGCCGCGGCCACGAGCCTCCCCGTCGCGCTGTCGCTCATCGTGGTCGGGGCGCTCGCCATCGTGCTGCTCGCCGGGGCCGCGGGCGGCCCGGCGCCCGCGGTGCAGGACGCGGGGGGTCGACCCGGCGAGCGCCTGGAGACCTGACCGGCGGGCGAGGCCCTCGTGCGACGAGGCCCTCGTGCGACCATCCGGCGCGGAGCACGAGGGCGACAGGAGCTCACCGCGCCAGGAGGTGACACGCCTGCAGGCACGGTCGTGAGCCTGCGCTCCTCGGTCTGGCTCCAGGTGGCTCCGTGGAGCCGGGAGATTCGAAGCATGGACAGTATCGACCCGAACAATCCCGTCGTGCGGCTCTGCGCCGAGGGCATGCAGGCCGAAGGCGAGGGGCGGCACGAGGACGCCCGCGCCCTCTTCGAGCGAGCATGGGCCGCGTGCGCCGACGATTACGACGCGTGCCTCGCCGCCCACTACCTCGCCCGCCACCAGGGGAGCGATCAGGGAACGCTCGCGTGGAACCAGGAAGCCCTGCGCCGCGCCGACGCCGTGGGCGACGACCGCGTGCGCGGGTTCTATCCGTCGCTCCTCCTCAACATGGGGCACTCGCACGAAGTGCTCGGCGACATCGCCGAGGCGCGCGCCTTCTACGAGCGCGCGGCGGCGAGGCTCGACGAGCTCCCCGCGGGACCGTACGGCGACATGGTCAGGAACGCCGTGAAGCGGGTCCGCGAGCGGGTCGAGTAGCCACAGCCCCGCGCGCCCGCTGTCGCGACGGTCGCCTCGCGCGTCGCGGCCACGCGGCGCGCCCTGCTCGCGCAGCGCGTCGGGCCAGCGCCGCTGCGGCTCCTCGAAGTCGCCCTGCGGGTCCTCGCCGCCGGGCGGCGGAAGGACGAGGCCGTCCGAGACCCACTCGGACACGTTGCCGGCGAGATCGTAGACGCCCTCGGGCGTGCGATCGCTCGGGTGGGCGCCGGACGTGCAGGTCGCGACCTCGGTGCCGCGCGCGAGGCAGGCCTCGTTGCGGTCGTAGCACGCGCGCTCGCAGGCCAGCGCGTCGTCGCCCCAGACGAAGGCCCGGCCCGCCGCGCCGCGCGCCGCGACCTCCCACGCCGCTTCGGTGGGCAGCCGCCGGCCCCGGAAGCGGCAGTAGCTCTCGGCCTGGGAGTCGTCGACGCAGTTGATCGGGTGCCCGGTCGCGTTGCGAGGCTCGTTGCAGCGCCGCGACCACAGCTCGGCCTCCTTCGGAGCCGCGCGTGCGCCGCCAGGAGGTACTTGCGCGCGCGGGGGGAGAACATGGGGAGGTCCGGCTCGGCGACCAGGCACCGCCACGCCTCTCGCGGCGTGCATCGGCCCCGTGAAGGGCGGGAGTGACGGCGGAGCCGGCGGCAGCGGCGGTGCCGGCCTCTTGCTCGCTGAACGCGCGCCGGACCGACCCTACACGCGGAGATGACGCCTGTCATGGGAGCGTGACAGCGAGGGTGTCAGGAGCGCGTGACAGCGACGTGCAGCAACCCGGTCGCTGGTCGCGGCCGGCGTGTCGCGATCACGGCCTGATCGCGCCCGATCCGGCGTCTCGCCCCCGGAACAGGAGGCAGAGCCATCGCTGGACGCGCCGGGCGGCCGCGCGCGGCATGCGCGTTGCAATCGCCTCGTCGCGGTCGCGCTGGGGCAGCGATGGCCGTTATCCAACATCGAACTCGTGGAGTGGAAAGGAAGCATGTCATGAGGAGCAATGCACTGCTGCTGGGATCGCTCGTCGTCGGCATCATGGGCGCAGGTTGCGCCGTGGCGTACGAGGCCGAGGAGGGCGAGGTGGGCGACGCCCAGCAAGCGTTCGTGTCCCATGCGTGGGCGTATGCGTGGGCGCACCAGGCGACGGGCTCGTTCACCGCGAGCTCGAGCTACTCGCGGAACTCCTCCGGAGACGCATCTGGGCAGGGCGTGAACAACACCGTCACGCAGCTCGGTGCGGGCCAGTATCGCGTGCGGTTTCCGGACGTGGGCGCGGCGCCGGGCGGTCATGTCCAGGTCACGGCCTACGGCGCGGGCGCCGAGCGCTGCAAGGTCAATTCCTGGGTCAGGAGCGGCGATGACGTGGATGTTTATGTCAACTGCTTCACCGCCGGCGGCGCGCCGGTCGACACCCAGTTCAGCGTCGCATATGTCCACAAGTCGGGCACCGGATCCTCGGACGAGGCGTACGTCTGGGCGAACAACCCGACGGCGTCGGCGTACGCGCCCGTCGCGACGTACCAGTTCAACTCGAGCGGCGTGAACAACACGATCGCGCGCCAGGGGGTGGGCTACTATGCGGTGACCCTGCCGGGGCAGACCGCGGGCGGCGCGACGGTCGAGGTGACGGCCTACGGCCCGGGTAGCGATCACTGCAAGGTCAGCAGCTGGGGGCAGTCCGGAGGCGACGCGGTGGTCGGCGTGCGCTGCTTCGACAGCTCGGGCGCCCCGTCGGATAGCCAGTTCACCCTCAACTTCGCGCGCTCGAGGCAGGTGAACGGCGGGCTCTCCTACAGCTACGCCTGGGCGAACAACGCCACGGCGGCGGCGTACACGCCGAGCCTCTCCTATCAGGAAGGCTACATCGCGGGGGACCTGGGCGAGGTGGAGACCGACATCACCGCAGGGCGCACGTCCGCAGGCCGCTACTCCGTCAGCCTGCCCGGCATGTCGGCGTCGGGCTCGAACGTGCAGATCACGGCGTACGGCACCGGACCGGAGCACTGCAAGGTCGTCGGCTGGTCCGGCACCGAGACGAACACGAACGTCAACGTCGCCTGCTTCGATGCCAGCGGCGCGCCGACGGACACGCGCTTCGTCCTCGTGTACACGGACGACAAGTTCATCGTCCTGTGAGCTGCAGGGCGGGGGGGCCTGCTCCGGCCCGCAGGCGATGGACGCGGCGCTCCGGGGCGCCGTGCTCCCAGACGCAAGCGGGGCGGAGCGGTCGACGACCCGCGCCGAGCTTCTGCGCCGCACGTTCGCAGGATCGATGTCCTCGAGTGCCCGGCCTGCAAAGCGCTTCGCCGCGCACCACGTCGCCCCGCCTTGCCCCGCCGCCCCGCCCCGGGCAGGCGACGGGAGGTTCTGTTTAGCCAGTAAACTGGCTAAATATAGACGGAATTTAGAGAATCAATTCTGTATTCTGGCTAAATGAAGGCTCCGTTCAGAATTTAATCTGTCAGATCCAGGTGATCGAAAGCCACATCGAGAGAATCGACTCTGGGAACCAGAACAATCTGCCCAGGATCCAGAGAAAACACTCAGGAATCGAGCGAAACGGCCCGCCCGGGCCCTGTCGGATCGGTGATCCGTGGACGCACGGCACCGGATCCGGCCATGCCGTGCGGGAGGACGAGGGGCTCAGCGCTTCAGCTCAGGGGGCCGCCGCTCCCTGCTCGGCCGGCGCAGCCTGCGGCGCGGGGGCGGGCGGCTGCGCGGCGGCGTCCTCCTGCGCCGGCGCATCCATGGCGCAGCGGAAGCCGATCCAGGCGTGCGCCGTCACGGGCGCCGCGGCGGTGCGGTAGGTGGTGGAGAGCTTCTCGGGGCCGTCGAGGAAGTTCGCGCCGCGCACCACCTTGAGCGGGAAGGACGGGTCGCCCTGCGGGTCCTCGCCGCCGGGCGGCGGAAAGACGAGGCCGTCCGAGACCCACTCGGACACGTTGCCGGCGAGATCGTAGACGCCCTCGGGCGTGCGATCGCTCGGGTGGGCGCCGGACGCGCAGGTCGCGACCTCGGTGCCGCGCGCGAGGCAGGCCTCGTTGCGGTCGTAGCAGGCGCGCTCGCAGGTCGGCGCGTCGTCGCCCCAGACGAAGGCCCGGCCCGCCGCGCCGCGCGCCGCGACCTCCCACTCCGCTTCGGTGGGCAGCCGCCGGCCCCGGAAGCGGCAGTAGCTCTCGGCCTGGGAGTAGTCGACGCAGTTGATGGGGTGCCCGGTCGCGTTGCGAGGCTCGTTGCAGCGCCGCGACCACAGCTCGGCCTCCTTCTGGTCCTCGGACGCCGCCGGCGCCAGCGCGCCGGGCAGGAGCTCGGGGGTCAGCGAGACGTGATCCGCCGTGGAGCACATGCGCTGCTGCATGCAGGCGCGGTAGGCGCGGACGGTCACCTCGTTGCGATCGATGTAGAACCCGCGGGTGAGCGTCACCTGGCGGGCCTCGCCCGCGGCGCCGATCGTTGTCGTGAGCGGCCCGATGAAGACCATGTCGGCCGGCGGCGCCGTCACGGCGGCGGGCACGGCGGCCGACGCCGCCGCCGCGGCGCTCTCCGCGGGCGCGGCGGTGGCGATCGCCTCCGCCGCGCCCGCGGGGGCCGCCGCGGCGCGCCCGGTGGGCGAGGCCTTCGCCGGGGCGCGCGCGGCCGGCGCCCGCGCCGGCTTCTTGCCGTCGGGCGCCTGCGTCAGGAAGTACGCCGCCGCGCCGGCGCCGCCGAGCAGGAGCGTCGCGAGGAGCCAGGGCAGCGCCGCGCGCGCAGGGCTGCGGCGCTGCTGCGGCGGGGCGACGGGCGGCGCGGCGTGCGGCGGCCCGCCCGCCGCGGGCGGTGGGGGCGGGGCGGCGCCGGGCGGCGGGGGCGGCGGGCGGGCCGCGGGGTAGGCGGCGGGCGCGACCGTCTCGATCATGGAGTCGTCGACCTGCGCGGTCCGGGAGCCCCCCGTCGCCAGCGCGGCAGCCGCGCCGGCCGCGCCGGCGGCGCCGCCCGTCGGATGCCCGCTCGCGCCGTGGCTCACCTTGACCACGGCGGGCCGCGCCGGGGCGGGCGCGTGCGCGTCGGCGAGCATCGTCGGCTCGATCGGCAAGCCGGCGTGTCCGGTCGCGATGCCGAGCCCGCGCGAGGCCGCGTACTCCGCGGTCGACAGCCCGCCCGCGTGCTCCGCGCCGGGGGCGTCGAGCCCCGCGCCCGACCCGGCGCGCTCGCCGCGCGCCGCGGCCGAGAGCGCGTCCCAGAACTCACCCGCGTTCGTGAAGCGGTGCTTGGGCTCGATGGAGAGCGCCCTGTCGAGCACGCGCTCGATCGCCTCCGGCGCGTCCGGGAGCCCGCGCGCGCGCAGCGTCGGGCGCACCGCCGGGTCGGCCGAGGCGATGTAGAGCTGCGTGGGGTCGTCCCCCTCGAGCGCGCGCTTGCCGCTCACGAGCTCGACGAAGATGAGCGCGAGCGCGAACACGTCGGTCCAGGGGCCGGTCGCGCCGCGGGCCTTGTTGAACTGCTCGGGCGCCCCGTAGCGCGGCGTGAACGCGCTCGGCCCCTGCCGGGTCGCCGCGAGCGCCTCGGTGAACGTGGGGTGGTCGGCCAGCACCTTCGCGATGCCGAAGTCGAGCACCTTCAGCGTCCGCACCCCGCCGACGTCGGTGAGGAACAGGTTGGCCGGCTTCACGTCGCGGTGCGCGACCTTGTGCGCGTGCGCGACGGCGAGCGCGCGCGCGGCCGGCGCGAGCAGCTGGATCGCCTCGGCGATCGACATGCCGAACTCCCCCCGGTCGCGCCGGTCCCGGAGGTGCTGCCCGAGCGTCTGGCCCTCCAGCCACTCCAGCACGAGGTAGGGCACCCACACGCCGGCCTGGGTCGTGAACGCGCCGACGTCGAGCGCCTGCACGATGCCCGAGGTGGCCCGCGACAGCCGGTGCAAGATCCGCCCCTCGCCCCGCAGCGTCTCGAGCAGCGCGTCGCGCTGCTCGGCGTCGAGCGAGGTCGGCATCTTCAGGCATTTGATCGCGATGAGCTCGCCAAATCCCTCGTGAATCCCGCGGTAGACGACGCCGAACCCGCCATCGCCGATGACGGCCGCGACGCGGTACTTCCCCTCGATGGTCTGCCCCGAGAGGCCGAAAGGATCGTCGGACGGCTCCACCATGCCCCGCTCCTAGCGCGTCGCCGTTCGCAGGCAAAGGGGCTTCGGCGCCGCCAGCCTGCGTTCTCTGTTCCCCCTGCTTCCCTCTGCTTCCCTCCGCTTCTTCCCTCTACTTCCCTCGTCACGCCCGCTTGCATCCGGTGGCTCGTGGCGCCATGCCGGCGCTCATGAAGACACCGCGAGCGCTCGTGATCCTGGCCGAGGGAGCTGAGGAGATGGAAACGACCATCCTCGTCGACGTCCTCCGCCGCGCCGAGGTCGAGGTCGTCCTCGCCGGGCTGGACGGACCGGGGCCGGTGCGCTGCAGCCGCGGCGTGCGCCTCGTGCCGGACGCGGAGCTCTCGTCGGTTGCGGGCGACTTCGACGTCGTGGTCCTCCCGGGCGGCAAGGGCGGGGCCGACCGTCTGGCCGGCTCGCCGGCCGTCGGCGAGCGCCTCCGCGCGCAAACACAGGCGGGCCGCCTCGTCGCGGCGATCTGCGCGGCGCCGATCGCGCTCGCGGCGCACGGGCTCTTCCAGGGGAAGAAGATGGCGTGCCACCCGTCCGTGAACGACGTGGTGTCGGCGCACGGCGCGCTCGTCGCGAGCCCGGTCGTCGAGGACGGGCAGCTCGTGACAAGCCAGGGGCCCGGCACCGCGATGGCGTTCTCGCTCGCGCTTGTCGCGCGGCTCCGCGGCGAGGAGGTCGCCGCGAAGGTGCGCGCGCCGATGATGCTGCCGTCCTGAGCCTGCGCCGTCCAGGGAGGCCCTGCGGCGCTCGCGTCCCGGAGCGGCGCGCGTCCACCCCGTCGCCCCTCCTGGCTCGGGGCGTTTGCAGGCTCACAGCTGCGCGCGGTTGGACTTATACTCCGCCGCGTGCTGCCGCTGCTCGCTCTGACCGTCATCGTCGTGCTGTGCCTTGGCTACCGCTTCTACGGGAGGCTGGTCGCGCGCAACTACGCGCTCGACGACGGCGCGGTGACGCCCGCGGTCAAGGTGAACGACGGCGAGGACTACGTGCCCACGAAGCCGTTCTACCTCTTCGGGCAGCACTTCAGCGCCATCGCCGCCGCCGGGCCGATCGCCGGCCCCATCCTCGCCGGCCAGGCGTTCGGGTGGCTCCCGTGCATCCTCTGGATCGCGATCGGCGTCGTGTTCATCGGCGCGGTGCACGACTTCTCCGCGCTCATCGCGAGCGTCCGCCACGAGGCCGAGAGCGTCGCCGAGATCGCGAAGCGGCACATCGGCCGGCGCGCCTGGCTGTCGATGATGATCTTCATCTGGCTGGCGCTCTCCTACGTGATCGTCGCCTTCACGGACATCACGGCGAGCACCTTCGTCGGCAAGACCGAGGAGTTCGAGGGCGGCGCGTTCCATTTCAACCCCGGCGGCGCCGTGGCGGCGGCGAGCGCCGCCTACCTCGGCCTCTCCCTCACCATGGGCGTGGTCGAGCGGTACCTCAAGCCGCCGCTCTGGCTCACCACCCTGCTCTTCGTCCCCGCGACGCTCGCCGTCGTCTGGCTCGGCACGAAGATCTCGACCGCGTTCGTGCTGCCGGTCGACAACCCGCAGCGCGCCTTCGGCCTCATCATCCTCGTCTACTGCTTCGTGGCCTCGCTCCTGCCGGTCTGGTCGCTCCTCCAGCCGCGCGGCTACCTGGGCGGGTTCGTTCTGTACATCGCGCTCGCGGTCGGCGTGATCGGGATCTTCTTCGGGAACCTCCGGTACCCGGGGGAGTTCGAGCTCCGACAGCCCGCGTTCACGACGTGGGACGCCGGCGGCGCGACCGGCATGCTCTTCCCGTTCCTTTTCGTCACCATCGCCTGCGGCGCCTGCTCCGGCTTCCACGGGCTCGTCTGCTCGGGGACGACGTCGAAGCAGATCTCGAAGGAGACGCACACCCACTCCGTGGGCTACGGCGCGATGCTGGCCGAGGCGTTCGTCGCGCTGATCGCGCTCGCGACGCTCGTCATCGTGGCGCAGGGGACGAAGCTGGGCGGCCCGGGCAAGATCTACGGCGACGGGATCGGCAAGTTCCTCACCGTGATCATCGGCAAGGAGCACTTCCTCTTCGCCGCGACGTTCGGCGCGATGGCGTTCTCCACCTTCGTGTTCGACACGCTGGACGTCTCGACGCGCCTCAGCCGCTACATCCTCGAGGAGCTGTTCCACTGGAAGGGGAGGGTGCTGTCCGCGGCCGCGACCGCGCTCTCGCTGGCGCCGCCCACGCTGTTCATCATGACCGCGCGCCCGCCCGCGCCCGGCGTGCGGCCCGCGTACCTCGACTTCTGGACGCTGTTCGGCACGAGCAACCAGCTGCTCGCGGCGCTGACGCTCCTCTCGGTCACGGTCTGGCTGCACCGCGAGAAGCGGCGCATCTGGTACACGGCGATCCCGATGGTGTTCGTCATGACGATCACCGTGTGGGCCCTCATCCTGCAGGTGCGGAGCGCGCTCGTCGCCGTGCGGGCCGAGGGGCTCACGCTGAACGCGACGACGCTGAACGGCCTCGTGGGGCTCGCGCTGATCGGGCTCGCGTTGTCGCTGATGGTCGAGGCGGTGAAGGCCCTGAAGAACGGCCCGGCCGTCGAGCCGGCGCCCGGCCCGGCGCGCTGAGGGGGCTGGATCGCGGATCGGGAGCGGCGGGCAGCCGGGGGGGCGATCGGGAGCGGCGGGTACCGTCCGCTCTCACAGGTCCGAAAAGCGCCAGAGGCGCGGCGGCGCCTGCGCTACGACGCTTTGCATGCGGCTCGACGAAGACGCCTGTTATCGCGCGATCGAGACCCGCGACCTCCGCTTCGACGGTCGCTTCTTCACGGGCGTGCAGTCGACGGGCATCTACTGTCGCCCGATCTGCCCGGCGCGGACGCCGAAGCGGGAGCGCTGCGTCTTCTTCCCCTCGGCGGCCGCCGCGCAGGAGGCCGGCTACCGCCCGTGCCTGCGTTGCCGCCCCGAGGCCTCGCCCGGGACGCCCGCGTGGCTCGGCACCTCGGCCGTCGTCTCGCGGGCGCTGCGGCTCATCGCGGAGGGCGCGCTCGACGACGCGGACGCCCCGGCGCTCGCGGCGCGGCTCGGCGTGGGCGAGCGCCACCTGCGGCGGCTCTTCCTGCGGCACGTCGGCGCCTCCCCGCTCGCGGTGGCGCAGACGCGGCGCCTCCTGTTCGCGAAGAAGCTCCTCGACGAGACCGCGCTCTCCATGACCGAGGTGGCGCTCTCGTCGGGGTTCTCGAGCGTCCGCCGGTTCAACGACGCGATCCGCGCCACCTACGCGCGGACGCCGCGCGAGCTGCGGCAGGCTGCGTCGCGGCGGGGCGGCGGGGCGGCGCGCGCGGACGCCAGCGCGCCGGACATCGCGCTCCGCCTCCCGTTCCGCCCGCCGCTCGACTGGGACGCCCTCGCCGGCTTCCTCGGCGCCCGCGCCATCCCGGGCGTGGAGTCGGCGGGCCCCGGCGCGTACCGCCGCACGGTGCGCGTCGCCGGCGGGCACGGCGTCGTCGAGGTGCGCCCGGTGCCCGGCGAGGCCTGCCTCCTCGCGCGGCTGCGGCTGCCCGGCACCGAGGGGCTGATCCACTGCGCCGAGCGCCTGCGGCGGCTCTTCGACCTCGGCGCCGATCCCGACGCGATCGCGGCGCACCTCGGGGCCGACCCGCAGCTCGCCCCCCGGGTCGCGGCGCTGCCGGGGGTGCGCGTGCCGGGCGCGTGGGACGGCTTCGAGCTCGCGGTGCGGGCGATCCTGGGCCAGCAGGTGAGCGTGCGCGCCGCCACGCAGCTCTCGGGCCGCCTTGTCGAGCGGCACGGCGAGCCGCTCTCGCTGCCCGGCGGCCCGCCCGAGGGCGCCGAGGGCCTCCGCCTCGTCTTCCCGACGCCCGGGGCGCTCGCCGCGGCCGACCTCTCGGACCTCGGCGTGCCGCGGGCGCGCGCGGCAGCGATCACCTCGCTCGCGGCGCACGTGGCTCGCGGCGAGGTCGCGCTCGACGCCTCGCGCGGCCTGGAGGAGACCGTGCGCGCGCTCTGCCGGGTGCCGGGCGTCGGCGAGTGGACCGCCCAGTACGTCGCGATGCGGGCGCTGCGGGAGCCGGACGCGTTCCCGGCCACCGATCTCGGCCTGCGGCGCGCGCTCGGCGGCGTCTCCGGCGCAGGCCTCCTGGAGATGGCGGAGGCGTGGCGCCCGTGGCGCGCCTACGCGGCGATGCTCTTGTGGACGGAGGACGTGCAGGGAGCGCGGCCCGCGGAGAGGGAGGTATCGAATGGAGCTCTTGCTGGATGAGGTCGAGTCGCCGCTCGGGGCCATGCTCCTCGCGGCCGGGGGCGGCGCGGTCCACGGGCTCGAGTTCGCGGACTGCGCGCCCCGCCTCCGCGCCTCGCTGGAGGCGCGCTACGGCGCGGTCACGCTGCGCAGCGCCGCGGATCCTCACGGCTTCTCCGGCCGGCTGAGGGCCTACTGGCGCGGCGATCTCGGCGCGCTCTCGGGCCTCCCGGTCGAGCCCGGCGGCACGCCGTTTCAGCGCCGCGTCTGGGCGGAGGTCCAGCGCGTCCTCCCGGGCGCGACGCGCTCCTACGGCGACGTCGCGGCGTCCCTGGGGCAGCCGTCGGCGTCACGCGCCGTGGGCCTGGCCAACGGCCGGAACCCGGTCTGTCTGGTCATCCCTTGCCACCGCATCGTGGGCGCCCGCGGGGACCTCACGGGCTACGCGGGCGGCCTCGCGCGCAAGCGGTGGCTGCTCGCGCACGAGGGCGCCTCAGGGGAAACAGGAGCGCGGCTCCTCCGCTCGTAGGAAGAAGCCGCAGTCTGTCGCGTCGAAGCAGCGATAGTACTCGTCGAGCTCCACGGCGCATCGGTCCTCGCACGCGCTGTCGAGGGTCCCGCCGCAGTGCTCCACGATGCAGCAATACGCCGCAGACAGGCTCGGCTGGCAACTCCGCGCCGCGCAGGCCTGGACCTGATAGTCGACGCAGCCGGCGCAGTCGACCCATACCCCGTCGAACATGCGTGGAGTCGTGGTGTCCGCTTCGTAGCAGTCGTCGACGCACGAACTCACCGTGCACGCCTGGATGCACGGCCGCGTGTCGGCCGAGCACCGCGGGAGGTGCGTGTCCGGCAGCGGCTCGGACGGCTCCGCGCACGCCTTCGCGGCGCACGTGCCGCCCGGCCCGCACTCGCTGAGATCGTCCCCGCAGCTCACGCCGTCGCAGCAGGGCTCGCCGACCCCGCCGCACGCCGTGCAGACGCCGTCGATGCAGTCGTTCCCGCCGCACGACTCGCCGCACGCGCCGCAGTTGAGCTCGTCCTCGGAGAGGTCGACGCACGTGGACCCGCACAGCGCGAGGCCCTCCGCGCACGTGCACTGCCCGCCCACGCAGGTCGTGATCGTGGGGCACGAGCGCCCGCAGGCGCCGCAGTTCTCCGGATCGGACTGCACGTCGATGCAGTGAAACCCCGAGGCGGTCTCGAGCGGACAGTAACCCTGCCCGGCCGGGCACTCGCAGCGCCCGCTCACGCAGCGCGCGTCCTCGGCGCCGCAGAGGGCGCTGCCCTCGCCCTCGTCGGCCGCGCCGTTGCAGTTGTTGTCGGCGCCGTCGCACAGCTCGCCGAGCGCCGGGGCGTTGCGTGGATCGTCGTCGTCGCAGTCCGCGCCGCCGCAGATCACGGGCAGCTCGTCGTCCCCATCGCCGTCCAGCCCCTCGAAGACGCACTGCCGGAGCGACTCGTCGCAGCGCTCTTCCTGGGTGCACGGATCCGCGTCCACGCAATCGGCCGGCGTCGCGCACGGCTTCTCGTTGACGCAGCTACCCCTCGCCCGATCACAGCGCCCGCCCGGACAGCGGGTGTCGTCCGCCACCGACTCGCACCGACCGCCGAAGCAGCTGTCGACGGTGCAGGGGACGCCGTCCGCGCAGTCTTTTGCGCTCTCGCAGGGCTCCCCTGACCCCTGCTGCGGCTGCTGCGGCGCGCCGCCGCCACAGCTCGCGAAGAGGAGCGCCGTCGACGCGCTCAGCAAGGAAAGGCGAAAGAGAAAGGCGATAGGATGTCTCGGCAGGGAGGTTCTCACGAGGCCCTTCTTCGAGCATAAGCGCGATCGCGACCATCGAACAAGCCGCGCGAGCGGCGGTTTCTTGCGCTCCTACTTCTTCGCCCCGAGCAGCGCCGCGATGGTCGGATAGTCGCTGTCCTCCACGGCCCCCTGGATCACGCACGTCACCTGTCCGCTCGGCGCCGCGAGCGCGTGGACCGGCAGCTCGGTCGTCTCCTTCACGCCGAGCGCCCGCAGCCACCCCGCCCGCTGAGGCCCGTCGGGCAGCCAGTACGAGGCGCGCACGCCGGTGCCCGGCTGCGCCTCCAGGAACCGCGACAGCTGCCGCTCGTCGTCGTCGATCGAGATGAACGCCAGATCGACGAGCACGCCGGCCGCCCGCAGCTTCTGCTGCCACGCGAGCAGCCGCGGCATCTCCTCCAGGCACGGCTTGCACCACGCCGCCCAGAAGTTCACCCACACCCACTTGCCGACGCCGAACCCAATGTTCGCCGGCAGCGGCTCCGCGCCCTGGGCCGCGACCGCCGTGAGCCCACCCGACGAGGGCGCCGGCCGCGGCGACTGCCCCGCGCACAGCAGCCGCGGCGCGGCCGGCGCCGCCGCGCTCGCGGGCGCCCTGGCGCTCGCCGTCGCGGCCGCGCCCGGCGCCGTCACCGCGTTGCTCCGCCCCTGGCCGGGCGTCGGGGGCGGCGGCAGATCCGCCTTCTCCCCATCGCACCCGCCCGCGAGCCCCGCGGCCACGGCGAGCGCGACGAGCGCGAAGCTCCTCCTGACGGCGCTCACAGCTGGCAGTCCACCCAGGAGACGAACGCGCTCCGGTTGATGGCCTCTGCCGTACATGCCTTGTTCTTGCGCGAGACGTTCCATTGGCAGTATTCCGCGCCGAGCTGGGCAAACTCGTTCCCGAGCCACAGCATCCCGACCTTCTTGTCCAGGTCCGGCTCCTTGAACTTGTCCGAGATGTCGAAGAGCACGCTGTTCGCGCGCTTGTGCGACAGCGTCCGGTTGAACTCCGGCGTCCCCGTCTTCGACGCCCGGGCGACGATGAAGAAGTAGCGCGCCCCGCGCCGATCGAGCCACATCTCCTCGACCATCTTCCTCGAGTCGTCGTCGAGCTTCTCCGAGGCATCGTCGAACATCACGACCCCGCCGCGCGTCTTCAGCGGCGTGAAGAGCGCGTTGAAGTCGTCGTCGCTGATCGACGCGAGCGTCTTCACGTCGGCCGGCTGGCACCCGCGCCGCGCCTCGGCCCCGACCAGGCCGCACGCGTTGAGCACCCGCTGCAGCACCGTCTTGAACGCCGGCGTGCAGTACGGCGCCTCGGCGTCGTTGGCGATGGCCACCGCCGGCCTCACCGCCGCGGCCACCCCCGTCTTCAGGCGCTGCGAAGCGGCCTGCACCTCCCCGTGCACCGTCACGCCGGACGCGACGAGCATCGCGCACCCGGCCACGATCCCGATGATCCCTGCGCCTCTCATGACCACCTCACCTCGTCCGGAGGGCCGGCGCGAGCTGCCTTATGGCATACGACAGCCCGATGTCCGTGTCCTCGTCACAGAGCCGCGTCGTGCCCAGGAACATCTGCGGCGTCGAGACAGGGAGCTTGTTGTCGACGATGTAACGGAGCATCCGGTTCAGCCGCAGCGCCGTCTCCTTCGAGTCCATGCACGCGTCGAGCCCCGGCCAGCGCTGCCGTATCGCCGCCTGCACGTTGGCGGTGCCGGCCCCCGCCTTCGCCCCTTCGAGCAGATCCTCCTGGTTGTCGTAGGCCCACTCGAGCACATCCATCGCCCGGTGATCGCCGCAGAGGATGGCCTTGGAGAGGAGGCACGCGCCCGGGTGCACCGGCCGGTCGAGCATCCAGTTGCACTCGCTGTCCAGCGGGAACAGCACCAGCGTCGTGTCGAGCTTCTCGAACACGCCTTCGGACACGAGCCGCTGGTGGAACGCCTTGCACGTCGGGCAGAGCGGATCGACGAAGATCGTCGCCGGCTGGACCGCGCCCGGCTGCTTCACGTGGAGCAGCGCGCCGTTCGGCTCGGTCGGCTTCTCCAGCTTGCCGCAGCCGGTCAGGTAGCTCGCGTAGCTCGGCAGCGCGCTCGCGTAGAGCAGCGCCGGCGTCACCGTGCACGCGCCGAGCGCGACGAGCCACCCCGGCAGGAGCAGCTTCGAGCCCATGCGGCGCGCGGGCGCGGGGGCCGCTCGGCCCGGCCCGTCGACGCCCAGGGGCGCCATGGGCACCGTGGGCCCCACCCCGGCCGCCCCGGCCGGGCGCGGCGTCGCGCTGGACCAGGCCGCGGCGCGCGCCGCCCTGCGGTCCTCGACGAACGCCCAGATTCCGCCGGCCGCGAGCAGCGCCGACGAGACGTACATGCCGACGCACGTCTTGCAGAACACCCCGAGGCGCACCGCCGAGATGAGCGCCATCAGGATCGACACGGCGAGCGGCGTCAGGCCCGCGACGAACAGGAAGTGCGCCGCGCGCCGCGGCGCGTGCTGGCCCGAGAGCAGCACGTAGAGCGCGAACGCCGCGAAGAACGCGAACGCGCCCAGCGCGAACAGCGAGATCGGGATACCGCCCCAGAAGCTCTCGCGGAACAGCGCGGAGTAGGGGCTGTACATGGCCACGCGGCACGCGGTGTCGGCGCCCGCCTGCGCGTCGAGGCCGGGAATGAAGCTGCAGTGCAGATCATGGACCTGCCGGTCGAGGTGCCGGATGTAGTCGAACGTCGACGAGGCGCTGAACGCCAGTCCCAGCAACGACCCGCAGAGCGCGAGCGCCGCAGGCCCGCGAGGACTACGACTGCCTGACATGACCGAGTGGATTACGCGACGCCGGGCAACGCGTCAAATTAGGATGCCTGTGCGTACGGGCATTTCCTGATGGCGCATGACGCGCGGCGCGCCGTGTCGCGATCCCGCCGGACGGCGCGCCGCGCTGAGCCTGCCGGCTCATCTCCCCGCGCGCTCCTCGGCGAGGAGCAGCGTCGTCGAGAACCGCCCGATCGGCTCGATCCACTGCTTGAAGCAGCGGAAGCCCGCGCGCTCCCCCATGCGCACGACGTCGTCCGGCTCGTACTTGTACGAGCTCTCCGTCCAGATGGATTCGCCCTCCTTGAAGGCGACCTCGAGGTCGAGCGCGTCCACGCGGATCGACTGCCGCCGGCGGCTGACGAGGTGCATCTCGACGCGCGAGTCCTGCGCGTTCCACGCCGCGCGGTGATCGAAGGAGCGGAGGTCGAACGTCGCGCCGAGCTCCCGGTTCATGCGCGCGAGCAGGTTCTTGTTGAAGGCGGAGGTCACGCCGAGCGGATCGTCGTACGCGAGCACCAGATCCGCCGCGGGCTTCACGAGGTCGGCGCCGAGCAGCAGCCCGTCCCCGGCGCGGAGCGAGGCGCGCAGCGCCGCGAGGAACGCCGCCGCGGCCGCCGGGGCCAGGTTGCCGATGTTCGAGCCGAGGAACAGCACGAGGACGGCGCCATCGCCGCCCCGCGCGTCGATCGCGCGCCGCGCCGTCGCGCGGGACAGGCCTTCCTCGTACCTCGCCCGGTGGGCCGACGTCTCCACGCGCGGCAGGCGGCCCAGGGTCCGGCGCGAGAGGTCGAGCGCCGTCTCCGACACGTCCACGAGGTGCACGTCGAGGCGAGGCACCCGCTTGCAGAGCGGCGCCGCCAGCAAGGCGAGCTTCTCCCCGCTGCCACAGCCGAGCTCGACGATCGAGGCGCCGGCCCCGAACGGCGCGACAATCGCCTCGGCGTGCCGCTCGAGCAGCGCCCGCTCCGCGCGCGTCAGCGGATACCACGGGAGCTGACAGATCGCCTCGAAGAGGTGCGAGCCGAGCGCATCGTAGAAATACTCCGGCGAGAGGTGCTTCGGCGACGCGTTCAGGCCCGCCCGGACATCCGCCATGAAGCGGTCGAGGGAGTCTGTCGTGTGCATCACGGAACCTTAGCCGCAGACCTTCGATAGAGCGCCTGGAAATCCATGGAGCTCCAATGATTTCCAGAGGTACCCCTCTTGGCTCATTCCGATGAGGCGCCGAATTTTCTCCAGCTCGTGACGACCGTTGCCCACGCGATCGGCCGCTGCTAGGAGCTGCCTCTTGGGATCCGGGATCCCGGAGCCAACCGATGACGACCTCTGCACCCGGCGCGGCGAGCGGCGCGCCCCCTCCTGTGAAGCTGGGTCCGTTCGACGCCGAGTTCCTCGCGGACCTGCCCTACGACCCCTCGGTCCTCTTCTTCGACGAGCTCCTCGAGGTGGACGCCGGGAAGAGCCTGGTGCGCTGTCGCATGCCGACCGACCGGCCGATGCCGCTCGTCGACGCGCAGCGGGCGCACCCGCTGCTGCACCCGCGCCACGTCGCCGGCGCGATCCTCGTGCACGCGACGGGGATGCTCGGCTTCGTGCACGCCTACCACCTGCTCGGCCTGCGGCACCGCGCGGGCTGGATCGGCTATGGCACAAACATCCACCGGGTGGTCTTTCGCAAGCTGGTCCAGCCGGGCGCGCCCATCGAGGCCACGTGCGTGGCGACGCGCTCCCGGCTCGGCGAAAAGCGGCACATGATCCGCTATGCGTTCGAGTTCCGGCACGAAGACCGCGTCTGCTACGAGGGCGATCAGACGGCGGTGTGGATGCGCGCGCAGGACGTTCCAGCCATGGATTCCCGACCCGCGCTCGAGGAGCTCGAGCGATCCCTCGCTTGACCCGCGCGTTCGGCTCGTCTACCGGCCCTCCCATGCCGGATTTCGATGCGGGATCGATCGTCCCGTCCACACGCGATCTTCTCCAGGTGATCTCCACCCGTAGAAAGAACATGGCTCTGGTCGGGCTCGTCGGCTCGGAGTCGCCCGCGGAGGATGCGCTGCGGCTCCATGAGCTGAACATCTCTGCCCTCGCGTTTGTCGAGGCGGGGCCCGCCATGCAGGGGGCCGCGCGCGCGACGAGGACCGTGCCGTCGCTCTGCCTGTCCCGGGTGGGCGATCGCGACGGCGCGCTCGCGGCGCGCTACCACGGGGCGGACGGGGTCTGCATCGACGCGCTCTTGCCGCTCGACGAGTGGGATCGCCTCGCGAAGGGGGCGAGGACGATGCGCATGCTGCCGCTCGCCCTGGCCGAGAGCCCGGAGGGGGTCGAGGCCGCCGCGAAGGTCGGCGCGCGCGCGATCCTGGTCCGGGGCGCCACGGCGGAGGCGGTGATCGCGTCGATCGCGTCGCTCCCGAGGGCGCTCACCGTCGTCGCCGAGGTGCTCTCGGCCGACGCCGACGCGCTCCGCCGGCTCGTGGGCCACGTCGACGCGGTGATCGTCCCGCCGGCCGTCCACACGTCGGCCCAGTTCCCGGCGCTCGTCGCCGAGGTCGATCCCTGAGCGCGGGCGGGGCGGCCGCCGAAATGTCAGGCCGCCCCTCGACGCCCCGGGCTCCCGCCTCCACGATCAGGCCCCGATGAACAACGCCCACGAACTGGACGAGCAGCGGCGCGCGCTCCGCGAAGGGGCGCTCGTGCAGGCCATGCCCGAGCTCGGGACGCTGATCGTCACCGGCTCGGACCGGCAGACCTGGTTGAACGGCCTGGTCACCTGCGATCTCGCCCCACAGAAGCCGCTGCCCGCCGGGGCGGAGGTCCCGCCCCCCGCGGGCGGGGCGTACGGGCTCAACGTGGTGAAGACCGGGAAGATCTTCGCCGAGGTGTGGATCGTGATCGCGGAGGACCGCATCTACGTCGGCGCGCTGCGGGATCGCGTCGAGGCGCTGCGCGAGAGCTTCGAGCGCTACCTCATCATGGAGGACGCCGAGGTCGCGGACGCCTCCGGCGAGCACGCCTGGGTCTTCGCCCACGGCCCGCGGGCGGCCGATCTCTCCGTGGCCGGGCGCGCGGCCGGCGCGGACGCGGCGATCGTCGACTGGACCGGCCTCGGGGGCGCGCTCCTCGTCGCGCCCCGGCAGGCCGAGGGCGCCGTGCTCGCGGCGCTCCTCCAGGCCCCGGGCGAGGCCGGCCCCGTCCTGCCCACGACGGCGGCGGCGTGGGAGGTGCTCCGGGTCGAGAACAACGTCCCGCGGTTCGGCGTCGACTTCGACGACCAGAACTTCCCGCAGGAGGCCTCGCTCGAGGAGCGCGCCGTCTCGTTCAACAAGGGCTGCTACCTGGGGCAGGAGACGGTGTTCATGCTCCAGATGCGCGGCCACGCCAAGAAGCGGCTCGTGCAGCTCGCCGTCGAGGGGGAAGGCGACGTGCCCGCGGGCGCCGAGATCGCGCTGCCCGACGGCGCCGCCGTGGGCGCCGTCACGAGCCAGGTCAAGGATCCGCGCGGGCAGCGGGTGCTCGCGCTCGGCTACGTCAAGTACAAGCACGCCCTCCAGGGCACGGCGCTCCGGGTCGCCGGCCGGGCGGCCGAGATCACGCGCGCGCCGGGGGCGGGGGGCGCGCCGGGGCAGGCGAAGGTCTAGTACCTCGTCGGCCGAGTTCGTCCCCGGTTCGGCAGGAGGTCTTGCCGAGCGACCCGGCCCGCGGAGAGGGTGTTCGTCGCGCGGGGTGGGGGAGCAGGATGACACGATCGGGCGGGTTTCGAGGGGGCCGAGGCCGGTGTCAGTCTGCCGATCGTGGGCGCTAACCCCGCGATCTCTGGTCGGCCGGACGATTCCGTGACGCTTCCGGCGGTGCCCTCGGCGCCCACGTATGAGGCAGCGCCGGCGACCTCCCCCCGATCCGAAGCGGCCCTGAACACGCCCCCGGCGCGCAGCCCGCGCCAGGTGCTCGTCGCGACCCTCACGCAGACCATCGCCGCTGCCCATGCGGCGGGCGATCTCGCGACCGCGCAGATCTCCGCTCGCACCCTCTCGGAGCTCCTCAGCGCCCCGCAGGCGACGCCGCGGACAGCGCCTGTTGTCGACCTCGCTAGCGCCCGGCGCGCGCGATCTTAAGCCCATCCTGAACGCCACCGGCGCCGAGCTGCCCGCTGTCGCCGTCCACTAGGCCGCGAAGTGAAGGCGTACCGCCGCCCCCGGTTGCTGTTGCGCCCAGCCACCCGTCGTCGCAGGCCGCTCTTGCTCTCGCATCGCGTCGCGAATCTACGGCGACGGCGCGCACCTCGCGAGGATGCGGTCTACAGAACGGATACTCCGGACCGCCGATCCTCCCGGCGGCGTGCTCGTCCGCCGAGAGGGCCGGGGACAACGCGAAGAGGAGGGGCGAGCGCGCGTGAGCGGAAATGTGGCGGGCGTGCACGTGCGCGAAGAAAAGAGAACGCACAGCCGCGTGCATTGCTTTGTAAGTCAGAAAATTATCACAGATCGTCAAAAATAAATGTCTCTTTATCGTGGTAATTTATGGAGTTGGATAACAATGCTGCTTCCTGCGCGAGGAGCCAGGGGGTCTTGCTGATCATGCGCGTTGAGCCGCCTTGACGTGGACTTCGCTCCTGATAGGGTCGCGTTGTTCCATCATCTCTCGGAGGAGAGAGGCGCCGAGGGCTCGCGATGGCTCAACAGTTCGATCGCCTGGAGTGGACCGCGCTGGCGGGCATCCCCTTCGCTGTGCGCAGGATACAACCCTCGGTCGACATCCATGGTCTGTACCGTTATGACGTTGAGCTCGCGATGGAGGTGCCGGCGAGCCTGGCTGACCGTGCGCTCTGGAAGAGCCGCGCGACCCTGATCTTCGTGACGGACGGCGAGGAGAGCTCCGTGCACGGCATGGTCGTGGATCTCGAGCAGATCCAGCGCGCGGACCTCGACCGCAACAGCCTCCGTCTCGCCGTCGTGCCACGCGTCTGGGAGATGACGCAGGCGTCCGCGAAGGGGACCTTCCTCAACCGCACCGTCCCCGAGCTCGTCGCCCGGAAGCTCAAGGCCGCCGGCTTCAACGAGGGTGAGGACTTCCTCTTTCGCCTGCGGCGCAAGCACCCGCCGCACGCGCGCCTGGTCCAGCACGATCGGACCGACTTCGGCTTCCTTCAGGAGCTCTGCAAGCTCACGGGGCTCTCCCTCTCCTTCGCGCACGGCGAGGGACGTGACGTGCTCGTCATCTCGGACTCGGAGGGCGCCTAGGCTCGACCCGGTTTGAAATCGCAGCGCCTCCTGGTGTATGGTCGCCCACGTGCTGCCCGTCGCCGTCCGGTCTTGCCGCGCCCCAGGCCGCTCACGGTCATGACCACCGGCGGCGGCGCGCCCGTCAAGATATCCGGGCCGAAGCTCGTGACGCTCCATCGCCTCTCGCTCGGCTCCCTGCCGAGCTCGGGGCTGCTGCAGGAGCTCGTCGAGCTCCGGGCGGTGGGCTCGAAGCCGAGGGTCACCGCGGGTACGCTCCGGGTGGACGGCGATACGCTGATCGTCTCGTGCGACGTCGACAGCCCGGACGGCTCGCTGAGCGACATTGCGCGGGAGGACCTGAGCCGCCTTCAGCTGGAGGGGCGTTGCAAGGACGGCGCCACGTTCTCTGCGCGCAACGCGGCCGTCCGGTCGTGGAAGAAGAGGGAAGAGCGCGTCTGCAGGGTGGAGCTCACGTACGACGACTGGGCCATCCGTTGGCCCGCGGCCAGGCCGCTGCTGTGGGCGGGGATCACCGATGCTGCGCTGCCCTCGAGCAACGGCAACTTGGACCTGGTCGCGGAGCGTGGGCCGACGAGCCGCCATCGGACCGGCGATTCTGCGCAGCCGGCGCTTCGTCCCGGCCACCGCACGACCGCGGGCGAAGGCACCGGCTCGTGGCGGCACTATTGCCTCGAGGGGCCATCGTACACCTACTACTTGGTTCATTGCGCGCACCGCGGTGAGACCCGCTGGATCCTCGCGTTGGATCCGCGAGACGCGACGACGCTGGACCGCGACGTCCTCCGCCGTGACCTGACCTGCATCGCCTTCTGCTTCGGACAACCGTTCCACGTGGGGGTGCTCCACGGCCTGGACGGGGACGGCGGGCGGGCCGGCCTCTTCAGGATGGGCGTCGAGGCGCGCCTTCCAGGGCGTCAGCGCGAGCGCCCTCCCGTCCCGCTGCGCGGCGACGATGCGCCCTGGCCCGTGGCGCTGTTCACGGTCCTGTCCAGCCACGTCGCGCGCGACGATGCGCAGAGCGGCGCGCTCGCCGCGGCGGTCACGAGGTTCGTCGAGGCGATCCACGAGACCTCGACCGAGGGCGCCGCGCTCAAGCTGCTGCACGGAGCGAGCATGGCCGCGAGGAGCGTGCTCGGCGACGAGGCCCTCCAGGCCGCGGACAGGCAGCGCTGGAACGACTGGTTCGCGCAGCACCGCGGAAGGATCGAGGCGCGGAAAGGGCCTGCGCTGTCGGCCGAGCTCCTCGCCTCCCTGCAGCGCGCAGAGCAGGGGCGCGCGAGCGCCTTGATCCGCGCGGCCTTCGCGAAGGTCCGGCTAGCCCCGCTCGATGAGATCGACGCGGCGCTCTCCTCCGCCGAAGCCTACCTCCTGGGAGAGGACAAGGCGCGGCCGGACGGCAGGAGCGCGGCGATCCTTCAGGCCGTCCTGGTGGCGCTCGTGGCGAAGGCGGTGGGGTACAAGGGGCCCATCTGCGCGTGGGAGAGGTCGCCTTCCGAGCCGTCCGACGCTCCTTCCCGCCCGTGGTGGCCCGCGGAGAGGAGCGCCGGCAAGCGAATCAAGCGGTTCGTCGCCCCTGCTCGCGCGCGCCAGATGCCGCGCGATATGCGCGACTCCTGGCCCTTCTTCGTCGAACCGAAGGTGCCGATCCAGGGACCGATCGCGGCGATCGCCTCCTTCGCGGAGGGGCTGGAGGCCAAGGCCAACGGGCTGGTCACCGCGAGCGTCAAGCCCGTCGCCCCGGCCCCTGGAGAGCTCGCCACGTTCGAGTTTGTCCTGGCGCCCGTGGGCAAACCTAAGGCTCGAATCCTGCTGCTCAAGATCCACGAGACCTTGAGCGGAGCGATCAAGATCGAGGACTGGAGCAACAGGGAGCGCACGTTCACAAGGGAGTCGAAGATCGCCTCTTTCGTGACGGACCTCGCGCACAGCGACGAGACGCGCCAGCTCGTCGAGGGGCTCATGCTGGCTGCTCGGGAGCCGCCGGAGCCATGACCGAGCTCGGGATCCGCCGCCTCGCGGACCGCGGATGCCTGCCCGGGGGGCGACCAGCGCCATGATCGGCCGGCGGCACACCGTCCTCCAGTGGAACATGGGCATCTACTACGACCGCGATCTCTCGGAGGATGTCCGGCGGTCGCGGCTCGGCGTCCTCGGGACGCTGGTGGCCGAGCACGCTCCGAGCATCGTGGCGCTTCAGGAGGCGCCCGAAGATCTCCAGCGCCAGCGGGTCCTCGGCCCCAGATATCAGGTCATCTCGGCTCCGGGAGGCATCGCGACCGTCATCCTTCAGCCGGCATGGAAGGTGCTCGATTACAGCGGGATGGAGCGCTGGAGGGCGCTCGTCGTCCTGATCGATCCCCGCGCCGGAGGGCTCGGCCTCGGGTTCTGGAATATGCACCTATCGATCCTCTTCAAGGACTCCGAGGAGCGGCGGGCCCTGGCGCGGTGCGAGCCGCTCGCCGATCTCCGCAGGTTCAGGGCGCACCATCCCGCCCGGGGCGAGATCGTGAGCGGCGACTTCAACCTTGAGCCCCACGACAGTTCAATGACGGGCCGCGACGGCTTCCATGCGCGCGGCGACCCTGAATGGGTGCTGTCGAAGGCGAGCCGGCGAGACATGTCGTATCGACCTCTGTACAACGCGACGCTCTCCGCCTTGCAGCGCGGCGGGCCGCCCTACGGGAGCCGCTGCCGCGGCAAGAGCACGCACAGCGCGGGGCCGTGGTCGATGCCAGATCAGGCGCTCGTGTCGGCCGAGATCGTTCGCTGCGGAAAGCCGAAGGTGACGTTCTTGACGCACGCGGGCTCGACGGCCCTCTGCGATGTACATCGCGGCTTCCCCGATCGGAAGGTGGGCTCGGACCACCTCCCTCTCCTCATCGAGTTCACGGCGTAGCGGGGCGCGGCCCGCGCGGGCTCACGGGAAGATCTCGCGCTCGCCGTACACGGCGGCGAGCCGCTGCAGCGCCACGGCGTAGGCGGCGAGGCGCAGCGTGCACTTCTTCTGCCGCGCCATCTCGGTCACCTCGCGGTAGGCCCGCTTCATCGCCTTCTCGAGCCGGGCGTCGACCTCCTCGAGCGTCCACGTCTCGGAGCGCTTGTTCTGCACCCACTCGTAGTAGCTCACCGTGACGCCGCCCGAGTTGGCGAGGACGTCCGGCAGGATGTCGATCCCGCGCTCCAGGAGGACCTTCTCCCCCTCGGGCGAGCACGGCCCGTTCGCGCCCTCGGCCACGAGCCGGACCTGCAGCCAGCTCGCCTCCTCCACGCCGACCTGGTTCTCCAGGGCCGCCGGGATGAAGATGTCCGCCTTGAGCCGGAAGAACTCCTCGCGGCTGATCGGCTTGCCGGCCGGGTAGCCCGCGATCGAGCGGTGCTTCTTCACGTAGTCTTGCAGCTTGTGCGGATTGAACCCCTCCGGATTGTAGAGATACCCGGTGTGGTCGCCGACCGCGACGGTCGAGGCGCCGAGCTTCGACAGGAGCACGGCCGTGTTCGAGCCGACGTTGCCGAACCCCTGCACGAGCAGCGTCGCGCCGCCGAGGTTCACGTCGTTGTCCTCGGCCCACTCGGTGATGCAGTGGACGACCCCCTGTCCCGTGGCCTTCTCTCGCCCGTACGTGCCGCCCGACGCCACCGGCTTGCCCGTCACGACGCCCTTCACCGCCTGCTTGAAGAGCTGTCCGACGGTGTTCATGTACGTGTCCATGGCCCACGCCATGGTCTTCGCGTCGGTGCCGACGTCGGGAGCAGGGATGTCCGTCTCCGGGCCGATGTTCGAGCCGAGCGCATGGAAGAAGCGGCGCGTGATGCGCTGGAGCTCGGCGCGCGACACCTCGTTCGGGTTGAACTTGATGCCTCCCTTGCCGCCGCCGAGCGGCAGGTTCATGAGCGCGCACTTCCACGTCATCATCGCGGCGAGCGCCTTGAGGTCGTCGAGCGACACCGTCTCGTGATAGCGAACACCCCCCTTGAACGGCCCGAGGAGGTTGTTGTGCTGGATCCGGTAACCCTTGAAGAGCCGGATACTGCCGTCATCCATCCGCACGGGGAAATTGACGATGACCTCGTTCTTGGGCTGGCTCAAGATCGTGGTGATGTAACCCGGCACCTCGATCAGGCGGGCGGCCTCGTCGAGATAACCCTGGATGACTTTGAAGAACTCGTATTTGTGCTTCTGGCCCGGCGCAGGAGGCGTGCTCACCGACGCCGTCGTGACCTTGGTACTGACTTGATCTTCCATGGCTCTATAACTCTCTAGTGCGCCGCGCCCCCCATTTCAATGCCTGCGGGCGCAATCGTGCGCTGCGTCATCGCGGCTCCAGACGGCCGGGACAATGCGTCAGTCTGGCAGTGCGCGACGCGGCGCCGCGCGACGCGAGGCGCCGTTCATGATCTCGACCACAGGACGTACAGATAGGTGATGGTCCCGGTGACGAGCAGGGCGTCGACCCGGTCGAGGATGCCGCCGTGGCCGGGCACGATCCCGCCAGAGTCCTTGATCCCGAAGGAGCGCTTGAACAGGGACTCCCCGAGATCCCCCGCCTGACCGAGGCCGCCCGCGACGATCGCGAGCGCGATAGCGTCGACGACCGGCAGCGACCGGAGAAACCAGACGTGGGCGAGGAGCGCGCCGAGCACCGCGAACAGCAGGCCCCCGAGGGCGCCCGCGACGGTCTTCTTGGGGCTCACCGCCTCGTAGAGCTTGCGCCGGCCGAGGAAGCGGCCGGCGAAGTAGGCCCCCGTGTCGGAGAACCAGGAGAGCAGCAGCGCCAGCACCACGAACGAGGGGCCGTCGGCGCCGGCGTCGCGCCGGAGGAGCGCCAGCGCGCCGAGCCCGCCGCCCACGTAGAGCGGGCCGAAGGTCATCGCCAGCACGCGCAGCGCCGCGGTGCGCATCTCGCCGAGGCGCACCAGCGTGACGAGCATCGCGACGAACGGGAGCAGGAAGATCAGCGCGAGGAGCGCGCCCGGCGAGCCCCCGAAGCGCCAGAGCACGCCGACGACGGCGAGGGTGAGCGCGACGCCGGCGACGCGCGCCGCGCGGTCGTCCGCGTGCGTCATCGCGAAGAACTCGAGCGCGCCGATGGCCGCGGCGGCCGCGACGAGCGCGGCCCACCCCCAGCTCGGGCCGAGGTAGAGCAGCGAGAGGAGGAGCGGAGCGGCCACGATCGCGGTGATGACCCGCGTCGTGAGGTTGGAAGCAGCCAAGCGTCAGACTCCCGTTCGTGAACCGTTGTGAGAGGCGAGGTCGCGCGCGCGCCACGGCCGTCCTGCGTCGAGCGCGCCCTTCGCGCGGACCGCCTCGCCCTCGCCGCCGCCCTCCGCGCCTTCCGCGGGCTCGTCGTCGCTGTCGTGCAGCTGGTAGGCCGCGATGGCCGCGAAGAGGTCGTCCTCGGTGAAGTCCGGCCACAGCCGCTCCGTGAACGACAGCTCGGCGTACGCGGCCCCGTAGAGCAGGAAGTTGGAGAGCCGCTGCTCGCCGCCGGTGCGGATGATGAGATCCGGCTCGCCCACGCTCAGGCTCGGCAGCCGCGCGGCGAGCAGCGCCCCGTCGATCGCCTCCGGATCGAGCCTGCCGGCGACCGCCTCCATCGCGAGCTCGCGCGCCGCGGCGGCGATCTCCTCGCGCGCCCCGTAGGACAGCGCCAGCGCGAGCGTCATCTGCCGGTTCGTGGCGGACGCCTTCCGGAGCGGGTCGAGCACGTCGCGCACGGCCTCGGGGAGCCGGCTGATGTCGCCGATCGCGACCAGGCGGATGTCGTTCTCGAGGATCTCGCCGCGCTCGGTCATCAGGAACTCGCGCAAGAGGCCCATGAGCGCGTCGACCTCGTTCTGAGGCCGCGCCCAGTTCTGCTCGCTGAACGCGTACAGCGTCAGCGCCTCGACGCCGAGCCTCCGGCAGACGCGCACGATCCGCCGCACGGCGGCGCTGCCGGCCTTGTGCCCGGCCTCGCGCGGCTCGCCGCGCAGCTCCGCCCAGCGGCCGTTGCCATCCATGATGATTCCGACGTGGCGCGGGAGATTTCTGGCTTCTACGAGGTTCATCGGCAGGGGGAGTTTCCCTTGTTGACTAACGACTGTCGACTGTTGAGTCTTCACGCCCATGAGCACTGGGGTTGGTCTCACGATCACGCTGCGCGTCAGGATGGGCGCGCACGACGCACATTACGCGGGGGAGCTGTGCGATGGCGCGCGTATTCTCGCGCTCTTCGGCGACGTCGCCACCGAGCTCCTCATCCGTCTGGACGGCGACGAGGGGCTCTTCCGTGCGTACGAGGCGGTCGAGTTCCTCGCCCCGGTCCGAGCAGGCGACTTCATCGAGGCGACCGGGGTGGTCACGAAGGTCGGCGCCACGTCGCGCGCGATGGCCTTCGAGGCGCGCAAGGTCGTCGCCAGCGTCCGCGAAGCCGGGGTAGCGCCCTCGGCGGCGGACGCGCTGGCCGAGCCGATCATCGTTTGCCGGGCGCTCGGCACCTGCGTCGTCCCGAAGGAGCTCCAGCGAAGGCCGCGCCTCGTCCTGCCGGCGCTGTCGGCGCCGCCCCCGGACCACGCGCAGCTCCCGGAGCCGCGGCCGATCATCACGCCGCCCCCCCGGATCATCGTCACGCCGCTGCAGAGCGCCCTGATCCTGACGGCGGCGATCGTCGGCGCCGAGACGACCCGGGCGCAGACGCCGCACCTGCCGGTCACGGCGCGCGAGCTCGCCGACGAGGCGGCGCGCTGCCGCGACGCTGGCGCCGCGGTGGTCCACCTGCACGTCAGGAACCCGGATGGGACGCCGAGCCAGTCGCGCGCGCTCTTCGCCGAGGCGATCGCCGCCATCCAGGAGACGACGGACGTCATCGTCCAGACGTCGACCGGCGGCGCCGTCGGGATGAACGTCGACGAGCGCGCCCAGCCGCTGCTCTGCAACCCCGAGATGGCCACCTTGAACTGCGGCACGCTCAACTTCGGCGACGGGATCTTCGACAACACCCGGCCGCTCATCCGGGACATGGCGGCCCGGATCCGCGCGGCGGGGAGCGTCCCCGAGCTCGAGTGCTATGAGGTCGGCCATATCCATGAGGCGCTCAGCTTGCTCGCCGAGGGGCTCCTCGCCGAGCCGCTCCACTTCCAGTTCGTGCTGGGGGTGCCCGGCGGCATCGCGGCGCGCGAGGACGTGCTCCGGTTCATGATCAGCCAGATCCCGCGAGGCTCCAGTTGGGGAGTCGCCGCCGTCGGCCGCCACCAGCGCCCGATGACCGAGCTCGCCATGCAGCTCGGCGGGCACGCGCGGGTGGGGCTGGAGGACAACATCTACCTGGACAAGGGCGTGCTCGCCGAGGGGAGCGCGCCGCTGGTCGCGCGCGCCGCCGCCTTCGCGCGGAGCATCGGCCGAGAGGTGGTCGATCCGGACCGGGCGCGCCAGCTCCTCGGGATCGGCCCGCGCGCCGCGGCGGCCCAGGCCGGCGGGACTGAAGGAGGGAGCGCGCTCGCGCAGGGATGACCGAAAGACCGCTCTCCACGTGGATCGATCACCTCCGGGGCCGGCTCCCGATCGCGCTCGGCGTCGCCCTGCTCGGGGCGGTCGCGGGGCTCTCGACGCCGTCCCCGCCGGCGCGGACCACCGACGCCATCGCCCGGATGCTCGGGGAGGCGATCGGCGGCGCCGTCAGCCCGGACGATTTCGTCTGGGAGGAGCGCGGCGGGTTCCTCTCCGACGCGCTGCTGGGCCGCCGGGTGCTGTTCCTGGGCGTCCCGCGGCCGCCGGCCGGTGAGCCCGCGGCGGGCGCGGAGCCCGCGGCGGACGGGCGCGGCGCCGCCGACCTGTACCGCGCGCGCGTGCGGCTCACCCGCTCCGGCCGGCCGTTGAGCCTCGGCGGCGTCCGCAACCTGACCGAGACGCCCCTCGGCGACGATCGCAGCCTTGTCGCCCGCGGTCGCCGCGTCGCGGTGACCACCTCCGCCTTCGGCGTCGTGCAGGGGATCACGCTGCTGGATCTCGGCGGCGGCGCGCCCCCGGGCTCTCGGCCCCTCGGCGAGCGGCTCCGCGTGGCCGTCGACGGTTGGCTCGAGACCGGGAGCGTGGACGGCGCGTCGCGCAGCGAGATCGCCTTCGACAGCCCGCCCGCGTCGGCGCGGCTCGATCTCGTCGACGAGGGCCTGGTGATGGCCCTCGGGCCCGAGGCGCTGCCGGCGGCGCTCAACACCGCCACCGGCGAGATCGACACGGGCGGGCGCAATCCGTTCGGCGCCCGCGTGCACCTCGTCCCGCCCCGCGTGCCGTCGTTCCTGGAGCTCGCCGGGCCGTCCGCCGGGCGCCTGCTCGGTCCGGGGGCGGCGGCCGCGGTCGAGCGGCTCGCGCTCGGCGCGGATCGCGCCGCGGTGGGTCTCGGCGCCGAGCCGGCCGCCGCGTACCTGACCCACGGCGCCGCGTCGCCGGAGCCTGCGCCGGAGGGGTGGCCCTCGCTCTGGCCGCCGCCGAAGGTGCTGCCCGCGATCCAGCCCCCGCTCCCGGGGGAGGGAGACTGGGTGCTCGTGGCGCCCTCGCTCCCGCGCGTGCTCCCCGGCATCGAGGGCGACCCGCAGCGCCCGTCCAGCCCCTTCGCCGCGACGACGATCCGCCCCGATCCGCAGCGGGAGCAGGTGCGCGTTCACCTGTTCGCCATCGACACGCGGCACATCAAGCTCACCCTGCAGGCCGGCTTCGAGGCGCCCAGGCCGTCCGTCGGCCCGCGCGGCACGGGGCAGCTCCCCGACGCCTCGACGCTCCGCGGGGCCATCGGCCTCGGCGTCGGGCCGCGCGACCCGGCCGCGCCCCCCGCCGGGGCCGAGGCGCTCGGCATGGTCGTCGGCGGCCGCGCGCTCGTGCCGCCGCGCGACGGCGCCGCGACGCTCGCGGTCGACCTCTCGGGCCGGCCGTACTTCGGCGCGTGGCCGTCGCGCGGCGACGTCGATCGCGTGCCCTGGGCGCTCTGGCAGGGCCCGCCGGCCGCGAGCCCCCGCGATCTTCGCGACGGGGGCGGCAAGCGCTTTCCCTGGGCGCTCTGGCAGGGCCCTTCCTTCTTCGAAGCGGCGAGCCCCGCGGCCGCGCTCGCCGCCCCCCTCGGGGAGCGCGCCCCGGCCGACGCGACGCTCTCGCCCGGCGACGGCGACGACCCCGTCGTCGAGCGCTCGGCGCTGTGCATGACCGATCGCGGCCTCGTGGTCCACGCGTGGAGCAGCGCCGCCGACGCGGCCGCGATCCGGGCGGCGCTCGAGCGCGCGCGGTGCCTCGCCGGCGTCTCGCTGGGCCGGGCGCCGGAGCCCCTCGGGGTCGCCTTCCTGAGCCGCCAGCAGGACGGCAGCCTGACCGCGGAGCGCCTCGCGCCGGCGATGTCGCTCGCGCCGCCGGCGCACGTCGCGTCGGCCTCCCCGCGCCCCTTCCTCTACTTCGAGTCGCGCTCGACGGACGGCCCGCCGGCGCCCGATCTGTCGCTCCCGGGCGAGCGCGTCGGCTGGACCGCGGACAGCGGCGCGCAGCCGCCGCCGGCGTGGAGCCCGGCCGTGTACGCCGCCGACACCGTGCACCTCGGCGCGCAGGTCCGCGTCCACGCCCTCGCGCCGGATCGGTTCCTCTTCCGCCTCCGCGCCGGCTCCCGAGAGATCTCGCCGCGGACCGCGCCGAAGCTCGACGCCGACGTGCCGGCCGACGAGCGGTCGCACGTCATGGCGGCGATCGGCGTCGGCACCGGCCGGCGGCGCGGCCCGCGCGGGCTCGCCGTGGGCGGCACCGTCGGGCTCCGCTTCCGGGGCGAGGGGGGCCTGCTGCTGGTCCGCCGCGGCCGCGTCGAGATCCGCCCGGCCGGCGGCGTCGAGGTCGCGCCGGGCATGGACGCGACCGAGCTGCCGCTCACCGCCGACGAGGGCAGGCTGCGGCCCGAGGCGCGCGAGATCGGCACCATGCGCCGGCGCAGCGCCGCCTGTGTGCTCGAGGACGGGACGTTCCTCGTGGCCACGACGACGTTCGACAGCGACGAGGCGACGACCGAGGCGCTGCTCGACCTCGGCTGCGCGCGCGTGGTCGCCCTCGATCGCGGCGCGCACCGCAACGCGTTCGTGCACCGCGCCTCCGGCGACCCCGCGCTGCAGCAGGCCTACGAGGAGACCGCGCTCTTCGCGGTCGGCCTCGCGATGCCCGGCCGGGCGCGGTGGCTCACGGAGGGGGCGGGCCCCTGATCGACCGCGGTCGGTGCGGGCGGCGGTCGGGCGCGGCGGTCAGGCGTGGGACAGCATGCCGCGCAGCATCCCGAGCGCGCGCGTGTGCAGCTGCGACACGCGCGGCTCGCCGACCCCGAGCTCGGCGCCGATCTCCTTCAGCTTGGCCCCCTCGAAGTAGTACATGCCGATCACGCGCCGCTCTCGCTCGGGGAGCTGCGCGATGGCGAAGGACAGGGCACGCCGGGTCGCCTGCGCCGCGATCACCTCGATCGGGTCGTCGCCGCCGGACATGTGCGCCGACTCCTCCGTGGGCGTCACCTCGCTCAGGCTCACGAAGACGGCCGCTCCGCCGACCTTGCCGGCCGCCGCCTCGGCCTCGACCGCCTCGCGCGCCCGCCGCGAGAGCCAGTCCTGCGCGCGGAGCTCGTCGACGATCGCGCCGCGGATCCGGAGCTTCGCGTAGCCGGCGAACGTCTCGCCGCCGCTGCCGCCGTTCTTGCGGAGCGAGTCGACGAGCCCGAGCATCCCTGCGCTGAGCAGATCGTCGCGCTGCACGTTGGGCGGCAGGTGCCGCGACACCTGGCGCACCAGCTTGCGGACGAGCGGGAAGTACCCCTTCAGCACCTCCGGACGGAGCGGCGCGCCCGGCGGCTCGCGGCGCTGCGACTCGCTCGCGCACGCCGCCTCGGTACAGCACGGCGGGCAGCTCGCGCCGCTGTCCGGCTCCGCGGCGGGCCACCCCTCGTCGTACGCGCAGGGGGACGGGGTCTCCGCGGATTCCCAGATGTCGTGCGCGCAGCTTGACGTGACCTCCACGGATTCCCACGCATCGTGCGCGAGCGCCGCGACGGGCGCCTGCACCGCGGCGCCACGCACAGCGTCCAGCGCGTCGAGGTCGACCGCGTCGGGCGCCTCGATCAGCGCGCGATCACACGTGACGACCGGGCACGTCGTGCCCAGGATGACCGGCTGGACACACTCTTCCCCGTCACAGCACGGGGGGAGTGGCCTGGGAGGAGCAAACTCCTCCCGCTGCAGTCGGGTCGATTGCTGCACGTGAGGTGGATTGGTGCCACAACTCTCGCAGCGTGCAAGGTAGAGCCGTGCAATTGTGTCTGGTGCGGATGTTCAGTGTGTGGATACTAGCCAGCGGCCTGGGCAGCTCACCTTTCCACCACTGACGTGGCAGGAGCCGGGGTGGGTGTACCTGCACCCACGTTCCTCGGCGGCTCGCCACCGCTGCGCCCCGCGTCCGAATTTGTCCCTGTGGTATTCGAGGGTTGCGCCTGGGTGGCGCGGGGCTCACCTGACCCATACACCTCCTCCTCCGCCGAGACGGGGACATCGCGCGCTGCCTCGTCGGCCGCGACAGAGCCCTTCGGTCCCCCGTAGCGCGGCGCCTCTCCAGGCCCCGAGTAATCCACCCAGTAGACCTTGTCTGAACGAACGTCCAGGTGAACAAAGGTCGAGTTGGGGTAATATCCGACACCCGCGTTGCGAAAACCGCGGCAGAAATCGCGGACCACGGTGTTGGGCACGCCCTCGACCATGAAGTCGACAGCGCGACCGAAGTTGTGGTTGGAGTGCGGGGTGTACTGGGTCGGAGAGTAGGGGCGATAACCGCTGACGACGCGGAGGGTCCTGCCGCCGAAGTGGTCGCTGACCATGCCGAGCAGCGTGGCCAGGCGCGGGTCGATCGGGACCGAGGCGGTGGGGGACGCGCGCATCAGCCGGCTCAGCTTGGGGAGGGCCTTGGGGACGAGGCGCCCTTTCGGCGTGAGCACCCGGAGCTCGAGCCGCTCGGCGCCGCGCACCAGGCGGACCCATCCGGGGCGCTTGGGCCGCTGGGTGTAACGCTTGTTCGGCGGCAGCGACCGGGCATCTGCCTTCGCGTCCCGCTTCGTCGACCCCTTGCCCGGGGGACGGGTCTCGGCGACCCGCTGCTTGGCGCTGGCGCCGCGGCCCCGCTCCGGCTCGTTGCGCTGGGAGGCCGCCCGGCCCGGCGTGGTCCGCGTGGAGCGCGCGCCGGGCTTGCCCCGCTCGGGGATCACGAGGACGAGGCCCGGGTGGATCCGCTGGCCAGGCTTGAGCCCGTTCGCCTCGCGGAGCGCGTCGACCGTGATCCGGTACCGCTTCGCGATCTTGCCGAGCGTCTGGCCGGCGTAGACCGTGTGCTGGCCGTCCTCGGCGCGCTCGGCGAGCGCCGCGCCCGGGGCGGCGCTCAGGAGAAAGGCCGCCGCGAGGGCGGCGACCATGGACCGCAGCCGCGACGGCCGAGGGCGGGGCTCCATCGCGGTCCCGGCACGGAGGCCGCCGGTGCCGCACAAACGGGAGATCTCCGGATGCATGAGGGGACTCTGACCTGACCTCATCCGTGCCCGACGACCGAGCCCCGGACGGTGCTACCCTGGGCTGGCGCGCGCCTGCCGGTTCGACCGGCGGCGCCGTGCCGCATATCGAGCTTCGATAGGCGGACGAGAGGCAAGCGTAAAGCGGTTTTTTGCCCCGCGATCGGCTGTGGTGCGAAGCTTCGCCAGAAGCGGCCAGAAGCGATCAGAGGGGATCGGGCGCCCGGGAGACCGGGCAACGCGGCCCGGCCTCCCTTTCTTCATCGAGGCGGGCGCGGAGCAGGACGGACGGGATGTCGGAAGGCAAGAACTTGGTCGGGGTCGACATCGGATCGAGCGCGATCAAGATCGCTCAGATCAAGGAAGGTCGTAAGGGCTACGGCCTCGTGCGGCTCGGTTACGCGCCGCTCGCGCCGCAGGCCATCGTCGATGGCCATGTGATGAACGCGCAGGCCATCGTCGAGGCGCTCGGCCGCGCCTTCTCGGAGGCCAGGATCCGCCAGCGCGAGATCGCGCTCAGTATCAGCGGCCAGGCGGTCATCATCCGCAAGATCACGGTGCCGCTCATGACCGCCGCCGAGCTGGACGAGCAGATCCAGTGGGAGGCCGAGCAGCACATCCCCTTCGACATCAAGGACGTGCACGTCGACTACGAGGTGCTGCGCCGCCGCCCCGAGGCCGGGCAGATGGACCTCTTGCTCGTCGCCGCGAAGCGCGACGAGATCAACGACTACACCCAGATCGCCAGGAACGCGAAGCTCAAGCCCATGGTGGTCGACATCGACGCGTTCACCGTGCAGAACCTGTTCGAGGTGAACCGCGGCGTCCCGCCGGACCAGACGTTCGCGATCATCAACGTCGGCGCGAGCCTCGCGTCGATCAACATCGTGTCGCGCGGCGCGAGCGCGTTCACCCGCGACATCGGCAACGGCGGCAACTACATCACCGAGCAGATCCAGCGGAAGCTCGGGATCAGCTTCGAGCAGGCCGAGGAGTTCAAGTGCGCCAGCGTGACCTCGGGCCCGGGCGGCGTGCCCGCCCAGGTCATCGAGACCATCGAGCAGGTGTGCGACTCCATCGCCGGCGAGATCCAGCGCTCGCTCGACTTCTTCCTGGCCACGAGCGGTGAGGGCGACATGCACCGCATCTACCTGACCGGCGGCTCGTCCAACCTGCCGGCGCTGCCCGCCGCGATCGGGCGGCGCGCCCGGGTCGCCGTCGAGCTGATCCAGCCGATGGAGCGCATCACCGTGGAAGCAAAGGAAGTCAACCAGGAGCTGCTCCGGCTCCGGGCGGCGCAGTTCTGCGTCTCGCTCGGGCTCGCGATGCGCAAGGACCGGGAGAAGCGCTCGTGATTCGCGTCAACCTGCTCCCGCAGCGGCGCGGCACGCGCGGGGCCGCTCCCCAGGCGAGCCAGCGGTGGCTGCTCGTCACGCTCGGCGTCGTGATCCTCGAGATCGTCGCGCTCTTCCTCTTCCACCAGACGAAGGTCGAGGAGCTCGGGGAGCAGACGCGGAAGAACTCGGTGCTCCAGAGCCAGATCCAGGACATCCGCACGCTCGTCGCGAACCACGAGGAGATCAAGAAGTCGCTCGAGGTCCTCCGCGCGCGCGAGGACGCGATCGCGAAGCTCCAGGCGGCGCGCAGCGGGCCGACGGCGGTGCTGCTCGAGCTCGCGCAGCTGCTCACGAACGGCAAGGGGCCGACCGCCGACCCGGACAAGCTCGCGCAGCTCCGCAAGGAGAACCCGCTCGCCGTCTACAACCCCTCCTGGGACAGCCGGCGGCTGTGGCTCTCGAGCTACATCGAGTCCGATCGGACCGTCCGCGTCGAGGGGCTCGCGCGCGACGGCACCGACGTCTACGAGCTCGCCCAGCGGCTCAAGCTGTCGTCGTACTTTTACGACGTGCAGCTGCTGCCGGGGAAGAAGGAGAACGAGAAGGCGTCGCGGCTCGAGCTCGTCTCGTTCGCGCTGCAGCTGAAGGTGAGGTACTGATGGCCACGAAGCCCCAGCCCGTGCAGGCCGGCTCGGCGCTCGATCGGCTGCCGCCGCTCGCGAAGGTCGGCGTCGGCGCGCTCTTCGCGGCGCTCGTCGGCATCCTGTACTTCGTCGGCTTCTACGCCGAGGTGGACTCGCAGATCGAGGGCGCCGTCCAGAAGCAGCAGTCGCTCCAGGCGGAGCTCGCCAAGGCGCAAGCGTCGAAGGCCGCCTACCAGAAGGACCTCGACGAGAAAACCCGCCGCGAGCAGCTGAGCCGCGAGCAGAAGAAGATCCTCCCGGACGAGTCCGAGACGCCGGCCTTCCTCTCCGCGATCCAGGGCATCGCGACCGTCTCCGGCGTCAACCTGACGTCATGGAGCCCCACCGAGGAGATCCCGCAGGAGTTCTTCTCCAAGGTGCCGATGAAGCTGACGCTCTCCGGCAAATTCCACCAGGTGGCGAAGTTCTTCCACGGCGTGGGGCAGCTCGACCGCATCATCAACCTCGAGGAGGTCCAGATCAAGGAGCCGAAGGTCGTGGGGTCCGACGTGGAGGTCCAGGTGGAGTGCCTCGCGACCGCGTTCCGCGCCGTGCGCGCGGGGGAGAGCCCGACGAGCGGCGTGAAGCGGCGGGGCGCCGGAGGTGTGCGGTGAACGCCGGCCGGATGCTGCTGCTCGCCCTCGGGGCGACCATCGCCGCGGCCCTCTCGCTCACGGGGTGCGAGGACGAGCCGGTCGTCACCTCCAGCCAGACGGGCGCGAAGGCCAAGCCGCAGGCCAGCGCCTCGTCGGCGCGCACCCCCGCGGCCGGCGCGTCCGCCGCCGCGGACGCCGGCGCGCCCGAGATGCCGCCGCTGCCGCTCCGGGAGTTCCAGGAGGCCGATTTCTCCGAGAGCGGCCGGAGCCGCGACCCGTTCCGGAGCTTCGAGTCGCTCTTCGCGACGCAGGCCCGGGGGCGGGTGACGATCCAGCGGCAGGTCCTCGTGGATCGCTTCGCGCTCGACGAGCTCAAGCTGGTCGGCGTCGTCTCGCGCGCGCCCGCCCGCGCGCTGCTCACCGATCCGACGGGGCTCGGGTGGGTGGTGAAGGTGGGCGACTTCGTCGGCAAGGCCGAGATCGTGCACGCCGGCGGCCCCACGGGCGTCGACGTGGCCGTGAACTGGCGGGTCGATCGGATCCGCGACTCCGACCTCGTCTTCATCCGCGAGGATCCGTCGCACCCGGAGATCCCGCCGACCACGCGCGTGATCGCGCTGAGGCCGCTCGGCGAGACGAACGAGCCGACCTTCGGCTCGCCCTGACCGCCACGAATTGGGCCCGCCCAGGGCACTCGAAGTAGCCTCCCGGCAGCGTGACGCAGATCTCGCGTCACCGCGAAGCGGGAGTGCAATGAAGAGCAATCGAGACTATCGCCCGAGGCGGGGCGCGCTTCGCCGTGCTGCGGCACTCGGGATGATGTTGATCCTCGGCGCTCCTGCGGGAGACGCAGACGCGGCCGCCCCGATCCAGGTCAGCGACGTCAGGCTCATGGCGCCTTCAGAGGGGAGGGCCGAGATCGTTGTCGCGACGAGCGGGGTGCCGCGCTTCTCGGCGCGCGTGGCGGACGGCGGCAAGCGGCTCCTCGTCGACCTGGAGGGCGCCGAGTCGTCGGCGGGGGCGCCCGGCGCCATCACGGACGGCAACGCGATCGTGGCGGGGGTGATGACCCAGGGGTTCGGCAAGGCGGCGCAGCGCACGACGCGGGTGCTCGTGCAGCTCGCGCGCCCGGCGGCTTACCGGATCCGCGCCGAGCAGGGCGCGCTCGTGATCGAGCTCGCCGCCGCCGACGCGACCGCGCCCATGGCGGCGCGGGCCCCGGCCTCACCCGAGGCGGCGGCGCCGGCCCCCGAGCCGGCGACGATCACCGACGTGCGCTTCGAGCACCAGGCGACGCTCGATCGGGTCATCATCGAGCTCTCGTCGATCCCGAGCTACCGCGAGTCGACCGGCAGGGCCGGCCGCCGCGTCATCGAGCTCAGCGGCGTCCGGCTGCCCGACGCCCTCCAGCGCAAGCTCGACGTCGGCGCCTTCGGCGGTCCGGTGCGGGCGATCTCGACGTTCCGGCGCAACAGCGACGGCTCCAGGGTCGTCGTCGAGGTCGAGCAGGCCGAGGGCGCCGCGGGCGCGCTGGCGCGCGAGGGCAACGCGCTCGTGCTCAGCGTCGCGAAGGGGGCGCTGCCCTCGACCCTCTCGGGGATCGGCGTCGACGGGGGCGCGGCGCGGCGGACCCGCACGGTCGCGCGCGAGGAGCTCCCGGGCGCCGGGGCGCCGGAGATCGAGACCTCGTTCGAGGGCGTCGCGAGCAGCCAGGAGTCGCTCGCCGAGCCGGACCAGGCCGGCGCCTTCACGCCGGCGCTCGCCGGGCAGCAGCGGCGGTTCACAGGGCGGCGCATCGACCTCGACCTGAAGGACGCGGACATCCACAACGTCCTCCGGCTGATCTCGGACGTGGGGCGGGTCAACATCGTCACCGCCGACAACGTGAGCGGGACGGTCACCATCCGGATGCGCAACGTCCCGTGGGACCAGGCGCTCGAGACGGTGCTCCAGGCCAAGGGCCTCGGGGTGGTCCGGCAGGGCAACATGATCCGCGTCGCCCCGATCGCCGATCTCAACAAGGAGCGGGAGCTCGCGATCGCGCGGCGCAAGAGCGAGCTCCAGCTCGCGCCGATCGAGACGCGGCTCATCCCGATCAACTACGCGGACGCGAAGGACCTCCAGGATCGCTCGAAGGACATGCTCTCGCCGCGCGGCTCGCTCGCGGTCGACGAGCGGACCAACGTGCTCATCGCCCGCGACGTCGCGGGCAACCTGAACCAGATCGAGGAGCTCGTCCGCTCGCTCGACACGCAGACGCCGCAGGTGCTGATCGAGGCGCGGGTGGTGGAGGCGACGAGCCGCTACGTGCGCGACATCGGCATCCAGTGGGGCGGCGACGGGACGTTCAGCGCGGCGACCGGCAACCCGACGGGGCTCGTGTTCCCCTCGGCGATCGGCGTCGCCGGCGGCGCGACCGACTCGAACACCCCGACCGGCGGCCTCTCGCCGTTCGCGAGCCAGGTCGCGAACCCGAACTTCGCGGTGAACCTGCCGGCCATCGTCGGCGCCGGGCAGGGCGGCGCGCTCGGCTTCACGCTCGGCTCGATCAACAACACCGTCAACCTCGGCGTCCGGCTCTCCGCGGCCGAGGCCAGCGGCATGCTGCGGATCATCTCGAGCCCGCGCATCCTCACGCTCGACAACCGGGAGGCGCGGATCAGCCAGGGCACGCTGATCCCGTTCTCGCAGATCAGCGCCCAGGGCGTGCAGACGACGTTCCAGGAGGCCAAGCTCCAGCTGCTCGTCAAGCCGCACGTCACGTCGGACGGCAGCGTCGCGATGCACGTGAAGATCAACCGCGACGAGCCCGACTTCAACCAGACCTCGGCCCGCGGCGATCCCACCATCCTGAAGCGCGAGGCGGAGACCGACCTCCTGATCATGGACGGGCACACGGCGGTGATCGGCGGGATCTTCACCCGCAACACCGGCCGGAACCTCGATCAGGTGCCGTTCTTCGGGGACATCCCCGTCCTCGGCCTGCTCTTCCAGCGGCGCCGCGCGAGCGACACCCGGAGCGAGCTCGTCATCTTCCTCACGCCGCGCATCGTGAACCGCGCCGAGTCCCTCGGCCGCTAGCGCTCCCGCCGCCGCGCGTTCGCCGCGGCGCGCGCCTTTCCACGCCAGAGTTCCACGCCAGAGTTCCACGCCAGAGTTCCACGCCAGAACTCCCCGTCAGACGCGCTTCCGGTGGGCCGCCTCCCGCATGGGCGGGACGGCGGCCGTCACGACGCCGCGCAGCCACGCCCGCGCGGGATCGTCCTCGGTCCGGCCGTTCCAGGCCATCGCGATCTCGATGGGCGGCAGCTCGAACGGCAGGTCGAAGGTGCGGAGCGGCAGCAGGCTCGAGAACGCCCTGACGAGGCGCGTGGCCACGGTGGCCACGAGGTCCGACGTCGTGACGACGTGCGGCAGGAGGAACACGTGCGGCACCGCCATGGCCTCGCGCCGCGCGATGCCGCGCGCCGCGATGAGGTCGTCCGCGGTCCCGTCGTGGGCGCCGTGTCCGGGGACGACGATGTGCCCGAGGGCGGCGTAGCTCTGGAGGTCGACGCGCCTGCGCGCCGTCGGGTGGCTCGCGCGCGCGAGCCCGGCGAAGCGATCGTCGAAGAGCGCCGCGCGGCGCAGGTCGGACGGGAGGGTGTCCTCCGGAAAGACGCCGATCGCGAGATCGATCTCGCCGTTCCGGAGCGCGTCGACGGCGCGGGCGTCGAGGGGGAGCAGGTGGAGCGCGAGCTTCGGTCCGCCCTCCGCGAGCGCCGCGTTGAGCTGCGGCAGGAGCAGGAGCTCCACGTACTCGGTCGTGGCGATCCGGAAGGTGCGCTCGCTCGTCGCCGGGTCGAAGGTCGGCCTCGTCCCGCCGAAGAGGCTCGCGAGATCGTGCATGATCGCCGCGACCTGCGGGGTCATCGCCTCGGCGCGCGAGGTGAGCGCCATCTGCCGGCCGACCCGGACGAGCAGCGGGTCGGAGAAGAGCTCGCGCAGCCGCATCAGCGCGTGGCTCATGGCGGGCTGGCTGAGCCCCACCCGGCGGGCCGCGCGGGTCACGCTGCGCTCCTGGAGCAAGGCGTCGAGCGCGATGACGAGGTTGACGTCGATCGCCGATAGATTCACGCGCAGAATATAGAGCTAAATGCATATCCACAGGACGGATACTTACGTTTTCTTGCGCGCGGGGTGTGTCGGAGCGCACGGGCGTGCCGGAACGTGCGTGGCCCGGCGCCTGCGGGCGCTGTCGGGCGGCCGGGGTGGCTGCTAGGGTCGCCCGCGGCTCCACCTGACCGGCGGCGCCCCGCGGAGACCATGACATCGACCGTTCTGCTCGGGGGGATCGACCACTTCCACCTCATGAACGATCGCGCCATGCGATCGCGCGGGCAGGCGGGCAATCACTGCCTGTTCGTGCTCGAGCTCGACGGTCGCCTCGACCTCGGCCGGCTCGCGGCGCGCCTCGATCGCGCGACGCGGGCGCTGCCCGAGCTGCGCTTCCGGCTCGACAACAGCGTGCTCGGGCGGGCGGGGCGGCCCCGCTGGGTGGTCGATCACCACCGGCGCGCCCCCGAGCCGCGCCTCCACGAGATCGCGGGCGAGCGCGAGCGCGCGGCGTGCATCGAGGCGCTGCTCGCGGACCGGACCTCGGGCGAGCGGCCGTGGGCGCTCGATGTCGTGCGCGGGGCGGGCGACGGCGATACCGTCGTGCTCCGCCACCACCATGCGCTGACGGACGGCAGGGGCGCGGATCGGCTCGTCGCGTGGCTCGGCTCGGGCAGCGGCGACGCGCCGGACGACCCGCCGCTGCGGCAGGAGCGGCACGACGCCCCCGAGCGCCTCCTCGCGGCGATGGGCCGCGACGAGCGGCTCGCGCTGGCGCGCGCGTACAAGGCCCACGTGCTGGCGCTCGGCCGCGCGCCCATCCTGTCGCTCGCGCGCGCCTGTACGGGGGTGCGGGCCGCGACCTCCCGCGTCGTCCGGCTCACGCTCTCGGCGGAGGAGACCCGCGCCTTCGATCTCCGGGTGCGGCAGCGCGCGCGGCTCGCCGAGTCGAGCCTCCTGCTGATCGCGGCGACGCGGCTCGCCGATCGCGCGCTGGTGGCCCGCGGCTTCGCCCCGCCGCACCACGTGGTCCCGCTGCCCGTCTCGCTCGACCCCAAGGGGGGCGCGCGGCGGCTGTTCGGCAATCACCTCACGATGGTCCTGCTCTCGCTCGGCCGCGACGAGCTCCACGACGACGCCCGCGCGGTGGCCCGCCTGGCGGAGCAGCAGCGCGCGATGGTGCGCGAACGGCTCGATCTCGGCATGGTCGCCGCGCTCGATCTGGCCCGCTGGCTCCCCGGGCCGGTCTACCGCTGGCTCGGCGACCAGCCGTTCCATGGCGAGCTCGCCTCGCTCATCGTCTCGAACCCCGGCGCGGTGACGGTGGACCGGTTCGCGGGGCTGCCCGTGCGCTCGGCGTACCCGCTGCCTGCGGTCGTCACGCCGCCGGGCTTCCAGGTCATCTTCAGCCGCTTCGGCGGGCGCCTCTCGGCGTCGATCGTCCACGGCGACGGGCTGCTCCGCCCGGACGAGGCGGCGGCGATGCCGGGCGCGCTCCGCGCCGAGCTGCTCGGAGCGCCCGGGCCGCCGGCCCGCGGCGGGGTATAAGGGCCGGCGTCATGCGCACGTTCGACGTCGTCATCATCGGCAGCGGCATCGCCGGGGGCTTCCTCGCGCGGCAGCTCCGCCTCGCTTGCCCCGACCTCGGGGTCCTCGTGCTCGAGGCCGCGGGAGCGATGGAGGACTACAAGGTCGGGGAGAGCACGGTGGAGGTCGCGGCGAACTACATGGTTCGCCGGCTGAACCTCGGCACGTACCTCTACCAGCACCAGCTTCCCAAGAACGGGCTCCGCTTCTTCTTCGACTCCGAGGGCAAGGATCTCCCGCTCCCCCGGATGAGCGAGATCGGCTCCGACCACATGCCGTTCCACCCGAGCTTCCAGCTCGAGCGCGCGCGGCTGGAGCGCGATCTCGTCGCGATGAACCGCGCGGCGGGCGCCGAGGTCGAGCTCGGCGCCAAGGTGGTCGACGTCGCGATCGACGGTCGCGGTCGGCACAGGGTGGTCTACGAGCAGGGCGGCGAGCGGCGCGAGGTCGCTTGCCGCTGGGTGTGCGACGCCTCCGGCCGGCGGCACGTGCTCCTCCGCAAGCTCGGCGTGAAGGTGCACAAGGAGACGCGGCTCAACACGGCGGCCGCGTGGGGGCGCTACCGCGGCGTCGCGGGGCTCGATGCGGTCACCGACGCGGTGTGGCGGTCGCGCGCGCGGTACACGTCGCGCCACCTGTCGACGAACCACTTCATGTACGACGGGTACTGGATCTGGTTCATCCCGCTCGCTGGCGACCTGGAGGGGACCGCGAACGCGGATCCCCGACCCGCGTTGATGAGCGTGGGCGTCGTCTTCGACAAGGACCGCATCGGCGAGGGCGGCGCGCTGCCCGGGCCGCGCACGCGCGCGGACTTCGAGCGCTTCCTGGGCGCCCACCGCGCCGTGCGCGAGCTGCTCGAGGGGGCGGAGCTCGAGGACTTCCAGAGCTATGCGCACCTGCCGTACCACGCGGATCGGTACTTCTCGACCGACCGTTACGCCGTCACCGGCGAGGCGGGCGCGTTCACCGATCCGTTCTACAGCCCCGGCTCCGATTTCATCGCGACCGCGAACGAGTTCATCACGCAGATGATCCTCGCCGACGTGGGCGGCGACCGGTCCGGGTTCGAGGAGAGGGTGGGGGCGTACGACGCGTACTATCGCTTCAAGTACGACAGCACGCTCCGGCTCTACGAGCGCATGTATCCGGTGTTCGGCAGCTTCGAGCTCTACCGGCTGAAGTACCTGCTCGATTTCAACAACTACTACAACCTCGTCGCCTGGCCGTTCATGGCCGACCGTGTGACGGACGTGGGCTGGATCCGGGAGGAGCTCCGGTTCACCGATCTCGTGCTGCGGGCCCTCTCGACGATGGGCGAGCATTTCGCGTCGCTGGCGTCTGACCTGCGCGCGCGGGGCGAGTACTTCGCGCAGAACGAGGGGCGCTTCGCCAACGGGCTGAACGGCGTCGCGCAGCTGGAGACGCGGCTCGGTCCGGCGATCGACGAGCGGTTCCGGCGCGAGCAGGTCGACCGGGCCTACGGGAGCGTGTTCGCGGCGCTCGTGGAGCGGCGGCTCGCCGAGCCGGGCCTGTCCGATCGCGCCCCCCTCGTCTCGGAGCTCAAGCTCCCCCAGGTGCTCGTGTTCCGGGACATCACGCCCGACCGGCTCGCGCGTCTCCTCGAGCGCATCGGTGAGCGGATGACCCGGGAGCTCCGCGGCGAGTTCCCGGACGCCGGGGTCGAGCGGGTGGAGCTCGGGCCTGGCGGCGAGGTCTCGGTGACGGGTCCCGCCGCGGGGACCGGGGCGCACGCGGAGGTCCTCGCCCGGGCCCGGGCGCTCTGGGACGCCTCGGCGGGCTCGCTCGCGCAGGTCGCCCTCTGATCCTGGACAAAAAAGCGCCGTTTCCGCTGTACGCGCGCCCGTTCCGCAGTATCACAGCGGCCGATGCGGTGGCGAGCAGCAGGTGGGCGTCTGGGTCAGTGGATGGTCTCCTTGGCGCTCTCGATGAGCGCCATCGGCGCCTGCGTCGGCGCGGCGACCGAAGGCGGCGCGCAGGCCGCGTCGCCGCAGGATCCGCCGGCGCAGGGGTGGATCACCGCCGCGACGCCTGACGCCGATGCCGGCCCGCGGTGTCCGCACGGCGCGCTGGAGGACCCGCACCGTGGCTTCGTGCGGTGTCTCGAGCCAGGCGAGGCGGACGCCGGCTGGCTGCCGCCGTCCCCGCAGCCCGAGCCCCCTCCGGACGACGCCGGCGCCCCGCCGCCCGACGGCGGTTCCATCGACGGCGGCGCCCCTGACGCCTCGATCGTCTCGGCCCCGCCTCCTCTCGTGGAGGTCAAGGAGCCCGAGTTCATGAACGGCGACGTCCCGAACGTGGCCAAGCGGCTGGAGAAGGTCTCCCCCGACCTGGCGAAGTGCGTCGCCGATCATGGCGGCCTCTCCGGCGTGACGGGCAGCATCAAGCTCCAGTTCCTTGTCCGCGTCCGTGGCCGAGCCGAGGGCGTCGAGATCCTCGATTCCCGTGGCGTGACCCCCGACGCTCAGCGCTGCATCCGCCAGTTTCTCAAGAACCGGCACATCGGCACCCCCAGCGCCGACCCCGTGGGCGTCACCGTCACCCTCTCCCTCCGCGCCCCGAAATAACGTCCCCGCCCCCGCCCGCCCCGGCTCCGTCGCCCCTCGGGTTGACGCAGCCCTCCCGGACTCTATCCTGCCGCGCCGCTGTGCCCGATCCAATGCTCACCCGCGAGATCGCCCGCCGAAAGACGTTCGCGATCATCTCCCACCCCGACGCTGGCAAGACCACGCTCACCGAGAAGCTCCTGCTGTACGGAGGCGCGATCCAGCTCGCCGGCGCCGTGAAGGCGAAGAAGGCGCGGGCCCACGCGGTCAGCGACTGGATGGAGATGGAGCGCGAGCGCGGCATCTCCATCTCCACCAGCGTCCTCCAGTTCCCTTACAAGGGCCGCCTGCTGAGCCTGGTCGATACGCCCGGCCACGCCGATTTCAGCGAGGACACGTACCGCGCGCTCATGGCGACCGACGCGGCCATCATGCTCCTCGACTGCGCGAAGGGCGTCGAGGTGCAGACGAAGAAGCTCTTCCGCGTCTGCAAGCTCCGGCAGATGCCGATCTTCACCTTCGTCAACAAGCTCGACCGCCCCGGGCGCGACCCGTTCGAGCTCATCGGTGAGGTCGAGGAGGTCCTCGGCATCGGCGTCTACCCGGTCACCTGGCCCATCTCGGCGGGCGGCAAGTTCCGCGGCGTGTACCACCGCGAGCGCAAGCAGGTGTTCCTCTTCGAGCTCGTCGCGCACGGCGCCGAGATCGCCCCGATGGAGGTCGTGTCGCTCGACGCGCCCGAGCTCGTCGAGGCGCTCGACGAGGAGGGGGCGCGCCAGCTGCGCGAGGACATCGAGCTCATCGACGCCGCCGGCGACGCGCTCGATCGCGGCAAGCTCGCCCGCGGCGAGGTCACGCCGATGTTCTTCGGCAGCGCCATCACCAACTTCGGCCTGCCGCAGTTCCTCGACGCCTTCATCGAGCTCATGCCCCCGCCCGCGCCGCGCGGCAGCGACAAGGGCCCCATCGCCCCGGACGACGACCGCTTCACCGCGTTCGTCTTCAAGATCCAGGCGAACATGGACCGGGCCCACCGCGACCGGATCGCGTTCCTCCGCGTCTGCTCCGGCCGCTACGAGCGCGGGATGAAGGTGCACCACGTGCGCCTCGGCCGCGACATCCGGCTCACCAACCCGGTGCAGTTCATGGCCCAGGAGCGCACGCTCGTGGACGACGGCTTCGCGGGCGACATCATCGGCGTCTTCGACCCGGGGCTGTTCCTCATCGGCGACACCCTCTGCAGCGGCCCGCCCGTGAAGTACGCCGCGCTGCCGCAGTTCCCGCCGGAGCAGTTCGCCCGCGTCGCCATGCTCGACCCCATGAAGCGCAAGCAGCTCAAGAAGGGGCTCGAGCAGCTCGCGCAGGAGGGCTCGGTCCAGCTCTTCCGGCCGCCGGAGGGGCGGGAGGGCGAGGCCATCCTCGGGGTCGTGGGCGAGCTCCAGTTCGACGTCGTGAAGCACCGGCTCGCGGCCGAATACGGCGTCGACGCCCGGATCGAGCGGCTCTCGTTCAGCCTGGCCCGCTGGGTCGAGGGCGAGCCGGTGCCCCTCGCCGAGCTCGAGTCGAACCTCTACGGCTACGGCGCCCTCGACGTGCACGGCAACGCGGTCGTGCTCTTCAAGGGCGAATGGCAGCTCGACGCCTGCGCCAAGGCGTTCCCGAAGGCGCGCTTCGTCGAGCTCGGCGGCTCGATCTCCCCGGTCTGAACGAGCGGCGCTACTGCGCGAGGAGCGCCTTCAGGTGCCGCACCGACGGCGAGCCGTGGCTGAGCAGGCGGTCATGGTAGGCGCGCTCCGAGAAGCCCGGCTTGGCCTGGTGCTCGGCGCGCAGGCGCATCATCTCGGTGAAGCCGTGGAAGTACGTGGTGAGCTGCGCGCTCGTGAGCCGGGCGCGCCGCCACTTGCCGACGGCCTCGCCCTCCTCCTGGAACGCGTCCTTCGTCATGAGCGCGAGCGCCTCCTTCTCGTCCATCGCGCCCGCGTGCACCCCCTGGTCGATGATGGCGTTCGCCGCCATGCGCAGCACCATCTTCTGGCGCTGCATCCGCACCTTCGGGCCGCCGAAGCCGTGGTGGGCCATCAGCCACTCGGTGTAGACCGCCCACCCCTCGACGAACGGGCCGCTCGAGAAGACCGCGCGGAACTTCGAGGGGAACTCGTTGTTGTGCATGAGCTGCAGGAAGTGCCCCGGCATCGCCTCGTGGATGGTGAGGTCGGCGAGCATGCTCGTGTTGTACTCGCGGTAGAACGAGTCGACGCGCGCCTTCGGCCAGTCCTTCGGCGTCGGCGCGATCGCGAAGAACGTCTCCTGCTTCGCCTCGAGCGGGCCGGACGCGTCGCAGTAGGCGATCGCGACGCCGCGGCGGTACTCGGGCATCTCGATCACCCGGCAGGGCTCCTCCGGGACGCGCACGAGGTCGCGCTTGCGGACGAAGTCGGTCGCCTCCGCGAGCAGCTCCTCCGACGCGTTCACGATGGTGGCGTTCGTCGGGCGATCGGCCGCGATCGCGTCGAGGACCCTCCGGATCGCCGCCATCTTCTCGTCCTGCGTCTCGACCCGCGGGAACGGCTGCTTCCCGAAGAGCTCCGGCCAGAGCTCCCGCGAGGTCTCCAGCATCTCGGCGTGCGTCGCCGCGAGCAGCGCGCGGGCGCCCGTCACCACGCCGTCGACGTCGACGGACGCGTCGTCCAGCGCGAAGCGGAGCTTCTTCTCGAAGCGCGCGCGCCCCAGCCGGAAGTCGCCGTCGCTCCGCGGGAGCAGGTCCTTCTCGAGGAACGCCTGGAAGCCCTCGAGCGCCGCGGCGGCGGCCTTCGCGGCCGCGTCGAGCTCGGCCTCCTGCGCCGGCGCGGACGCGAACAGCGCCGGGAGCTCGGCCTTGCAGAGCGCGATGAGCCCCTTGTTCTGCGCGATCGCCGTCTCGGTGTGGATGCGCGGCGGCGCCGCCGTGAGGCGCTGCTGCGCGCTCCGGACGAGCGCGGGGATGCCCGAGAGGCGGCCCCCGAGGCTCCGCAGGCGCTCCTCGAGCGGCGCGAAGCTCCTCGTGATCAGCGGGTCGAGCCCGTCGCCGATGAGGCCGGTGGTGACCATCGGGTTCCACGTCGCCTCGCGGAGCTCGTCGATCGCGAACAGCCACGAGCGCAGCTGGTTCTCGATCATCGCCGCGTCGACGCGGCTCTGGAGGCCGAGCTGCTCCAGCGGGAGCCCCCGGAGCTCGGACAGCGCGGCCTCGATCGTGCGCCGGCGCGCCGCCTCGCCCTGCTCGGTGACGTCCGGCCACGCGCCGTCGTACCGGTGGTCCCCCGCCTCGGTGGCGCGGACCGGCTCGTCGCGCAGGTACTCCTCGAGCACGCGCGCCGACAGCGCCGCGAGCGCCTGCTCGGCGCCCGCCTCCGCGCCCACGGCGCCGGGCGGCGCCACGGCCGCGCTCACGACGGGCCCCTTCGCCCCGGGCTGCGCGGGCGGCGCGACCGTGGGCTCGGCTGACCCGCACGCGCAGAGCAGCGCGACGAGCAGGGGAAGGCCGCCGCGTAGCGACCTCTGGACGGTGGAGAGCTCATCGAGGAGACCATGGTGTCGCACCTGCGCCTTCTAGCGAAGGCCCGCGGAGAAGGGAACGCGCCCCGGGGAGCGGCGGCCTCCCTCACGGCGGGCTGCCGAGCGAGGCCTTCGCGAGGCCGGAGATCGCGTCCATGTCGGTCTGCACCGCGTCGAGCAGCAGGCCGAGCGCGAGCCGCAGCTGCTTCGAGTTCGGGTGCCGGAGGATGCGCGCCACGCTCTCGGCCGCCAGCTCGCTCAGATCGCGCTCCACGTAGCGATCGATGTGGGCGCTCGACAGCGCGAGGCCCGGGAAGGCGGTGCGGCAGAGCGCGTCGACCAGCTCGCCCACGATGCCCGGCGCGATGGCCGCGCTGCTCAGCGCCATCCGGGCCTTCTGCGCGCCGATCGTGCACGACTCGGTGCGCAGCTGGCTGATCACGGGCGAGCCGAGCGCCGCGTGCCAGCGGGAGAGCTCGGCGGCCCGGCTCGCCTCGAACTCGCCCGGCGGCGCCTCGGAGACCGGCAGGAGCGCCGCCAGGTGATCGGCCGAGCCGGGATCGATCGCGACGCGGCGCACGATGATCAGGTCATGCGCACGCAGACATCCGAGGAGCAGCCGCGCTGACGCGTCGCGAAGGAGCGGCGCGAGCGCGGCGGCGATCACCGTGAGGGGCGAGCCGATGAGCCCCGGGCTCGACCCCCGCCCGTTGCCCGCCCCAGCGCCGCGGAGGCGGTACGCGCTCGAGCTCGGCGGCGGGCGCACGCTGTTGGGAGGGGGGATGCTCGACGGCGGGTTGGGGTCGACGACCGGCGATGCGCCGGGCACCTGCCCGAAGCCGCGGCTGCTCGGCGGCGCCGGGCTGGCGAGCCGGCCGGCGCCGCCCGCCGGCGGCCGGCTCGACGGCGCGCGCACGCCGGCGCTCCGCGGCGCATCCTGGAAGAGCGGCGGCACCGGGGTCGGCCTGCTGCGCCGCGACTGCGTGGTGCGCTCCGCCACGACGTGCAGCGACGCGAGCTCGATCGCGCGCAGCGCCGGGACGCCGCGCGGCGCGCGGGCCGCGATCGCCGCGGCGAGCTCTGCCTCCCTGCCGAGGAGCGGCTCCTGCTCGCCGGTCTCGCGCAGCAGGTTTCCGGCGAGCTGCGCGCACCGCTCCGCGGCCCTCTCCGCGGCGCTCTGCGTCTGCGGATCCTTGAAATACAGCGTCAGCTTTCCCCTCACGGTCTCGCGGCGCATGGCGGCCGTGACGACCTGCGAAGCGCTCTCGACGTCGGCAGGCTCGCGGCTCCCGAAAGGCCAGAATCCCATGCGGCCATTCTCGCGCGATCCGTGGCCCGGGCGCGAGCGCTTCGAGCGCGCCCTCGCGCCCGCTCAGCGGCGAGGCGGCGCCGATACATAGCGATTGCCGCGCTCGTAGAAGCGCCACGGTTTCTTCGCCCACACACCTGCGTAGTCCACGTTGATGCGAGGCGACCTGCCGATGGGCCCAGCCGCGCCGGGGAGCAGCGAGAGCTGGGCTCCGCAGACATCCATCCCGTAGGCGGAGCGGTCGAGCCCCAGGGCCTTGCAGAGCTTACCAGGGCCGTTTGTCAGCTCGACCCGCCCGGCCGCGACGCCCCGCCGGCGGCTCATGAGCGTGAGCCCGAGCACGGGCTCGATGGCGCGCACGAGCACCACGTGCGGCTCCCCCTCCGAGGCCACGACGAGGTTGAACGCCCAGTGCATGCCGTAGAGCATGAACATATAGGCGTGGCCCGCCGGGCCGAACATGACCTCCGTCCGCACGGTCCGTCGCCCTCCGGCGCTGTGCGCGGCGAGATCTTCCGGGCCGCGATAGGCCTCGGTCTCGACGATCCGTCCGGCGGCGATGCCCTCGGGGCTCCTGTGGACGAGCACCTTGCCGATGCACGCCCGCGCGACGAGGAGCGGGGGTCGAGCGTAGAAGTCGCGCGGCAGCGGCGCTGCCCCTTCGAGGAGCGCGGCGGCTCCGTCGCGGGGCGCGTGAGGCTCGGGCGTGGGGCGCATGGCGGGCTCTCGGCTCTCCGGCGGGACGTCCGGCGCGCGGGACGAGCGCGCCCCGCTCAGTGGGGGCGCGCCGCCCGGAAGCGCTCGTCGATGAACGAGAGCACGTCGTCGCGGTGCTTCGTGGCCTGGAGCTCGTGGTGGAACACCGCCGCGATGCGCATGCCGGGCTCGATGACGTAGGTGACCCGCCGGGCGACGCCGATGATCGGCCAGAGGACGCCGTAGGCGCGGCACACGCTGCGGTCGTCGTCGGCGATCATGGGGAAAGCGACCTTGTTCGACCCGGCGAACCTGCACTGCGTCCTGTGATCATCGGTGCTGATGCCGACGATGCTCGCCCCGGCGAGCACGAGCTCGGCGTGGTTGTCGCGGAACTGCCTGGTCTCGACGGTGCATCCGGGCGTGAACGCCTTCGGGAAGAAGAACACGACCGTGCAGAGCCCGCCCTGCCCGGACAGCACGAAGCGCTGGCCGTCCGTCGCCAGCTTGTCGATCTCCGGCGCGAGCTCACCGACCTTCAGCATGTCGCGGCAATCTGCCGCAAGTCGCCGCCCGCGTCGACTGGCGAGGCGAGGCGGCGCGGTCACGCCGCGTGCCGCGCTCCGCCCGCCCGACGTCACGTGTCGATGCCGAGCCGCTTCAGCCGGTAATAGAGGGTCGTGCGCTGCATGCCGAAGTGCCGCGCGACCTCCGCCTTGTTCCCTCCGCAGCGCTCGAGGGCGGCGAGGAGCTCCCGCCGCTCGATGTCGTCGAGCTGCGAGCTCAGGTCGAGCTTCGGCCGCGACGACGCCGGCGACGCGAGCGCCTTTCCGGTCGCGTCCCCCTCCGGGTCCGCGGCCTTCGGCGCACGGGCGGGCGGCTCGGCCGGCTGGGGGCGCGCGGTGAACGCGAGGTGCTCGGGCAGGATCACGTCGCCGCGGGAGAGGATGGCGGCGCGCTCGACCACGTTCTCCAGCTCGCGCGTGTTCCCCGGCCACGCATAGGCCGTGAGCTTCGCGATCGCCTCGTCCGAGAGCGTCGTGGCCGCGCGCGCGTTGCGGCGCGCGACCTTGCGCAGGAAGTGCTCGGCGAGGGCGAGGATGTCCTCGCGCCGCTCCTGGAGCGGCGGCAGCCGCAGCGGGAACACCGAGAGCCGGGAGACGAGCTCGGGCAGCACGCCCGCGCGCGCCCACGCCTCCTCGATGCCGGGCGTGAGCGACAGCACGACGCGCACGTCGACGCGGGTGATCTCGGTCGACCCGAGCCGCTCGACCTCGCCGTCGGTGAGCATGCGGAGCAGCCGCGCCTGGAGCGAGGGCGTGAGCGGCGCCGGCTCGTCGAGGTAGATCGTCCCCCGGTGGGCGAGCTCGAGCCGGCCCGCCCGCTCGGCGAACGCGCCGTCGAAGGCGCCTCGCCGCCAGCCGAACAGCTCGCGCTCGAGCGCGTCGCCCCGGAACGCGGCGCACGTCACCTTGACGAACGGCTGCTCTTCCCGCGGGGAGCCCACGTGGATCGCCCGGGCGACGACCTCCTTCTCCGCCCCCTCCTCGCCCTCGATCAGCACGTGCGTCGCGGCCTTCGCCACCTCGCCGATCCGGGCGGCGACCTCGCGCATGGCCCCGCTCTCGCCGGCGATCTCCCCGAAATCGATCGGGTCCCGCTGCTCGCGCTCGAGGTAGCCGGCGTAGTGCGCGAGCTGCTCGCGCAGCCGCCGGTTCTCCCGGAGGGTCGCGACCCCGCCGATCGCCTGCCGGAGGATGACGGCGAGCTCCTTCGAGTTCCAGGGCTTCTGCACGTAGCGGTCGACCGCGCCCGAGTTGACCGCATCGATGAGCACCGTCATGTCGGCGTGGGCGGTGAGCAGCACGCCCGCGGCGTCCGGCCGCCGCTCCTTCGCCTGCTTGAGGAACTCGATACCGCTCATCCCCGGCATCCGCTGATCCGCGACGATCACCGCAGGATCGAGCCGAGCGAGGAGCGAGAGGGCCTCGGCGCCGCCCAGCGCATAGTGGACCTTGAACGACTTCCTGAAGGCGAACCGGAACGCATCGAGGTTGTCCTGCTCGTCGTCGACGACGAGGACGTCGAAGCTGTTCCAGTCCAGATCGCGCATCGGGTCGCCCTGCCTCCCAGAGTTACTACAGCTCGGCGCGACCGTGGCAGCGGAGGTGGCGCGCCCGGGCGCGCGCGCCTGCGCCGCGCCCGGACGGGGGCGAGCATTCGCCCGCCCGCGACGCCGGCGGCACCGGGTCGGATCGATTTCTCCGCCGGCCGAGAAATACGCGGTAAGCTCCGCGCCCGCCCGCGAAGAAGGTGGGCTGGGCGAGCCCCACACGGAGGAAGCCGGATCATGCTCGAGGACGTCATCAAGGAGCTGCGCGAAGGGATCGACAAGGCCATCGAAGCTCTCCGGCGAGACCTGGCGAAGGTGCGCACCGGGCGCGCGAACGCGGCCATGCTCGACGGCATCCGCGTCGATTATTACGGCGTGCCGACGCCGCTCGTGCAGATGGCCACCGTGTCCGTGCCGGAGCCGCGGCTCATCACGGTCAAGCCCTGGGAGAAGAACCAGGTGAAGGCGATCGAGAAGGCGATCCGGGAGAACGACCTTGGCTTGAACCCCCAGGTCGACGCGGATCTCATCCGTCTCCCGATCCCGCCGCTGACCGAGGAGCGGCGCCGCGAGATGGTGAAGCTGACGAAGAAGAACGGAGAGGACTGTAAAGTTGCCATCCGGAAGCATCGTCGGGACGCCAACGAGATGATCGACACCCTCGAAAAGGACGGCGAGGTCAGCGGAGACGAGGCCGACCGCTCGAAGAAGAAGGTCGACGACGTGGTGGCCGAGGGGACGAGGCTGGTCGACGCGGTGATCGCCTCCAAGGAAAAGGACATCCTGGACGTGTGAGCGGGATCCGCGGCAGCGTGGCGCCGGCCGCCGAGCTCGAAGAGCGGGGTGGTGGCGCTGCGTACGCCCGCGCGTGCGCCTCGTCGAAAACGACCCGGAGGCGCCTCGCCGTGCTGTCGGGGCGCGCGACCCGAGGCCGTGCCGGGACCGAGGCCACCGAGGCCCGGGGCCGACAATGAAGCGTTCAATGAAAAAGAGGCTTGCGGTCCCCCCGGTCCGAGTCGGTAGGATCAGGAAGGTCGGCGAGTGGACGTTTCAAGACGCCCGTTGCGGTGCGAGAGGCCCTGCTTGACAGGTTTTCGGTAGCATGAAACGGTTGGTGTTCGAAGCCGAAGGCCCGGAGCCGTCTCAAGGATTCCCGAGGTTATGCGAGCGATCGCTTCAGGAATGACGGACGTTGGTCTCCAACGCGACCACAACGAGGACAGCTACGCCGTCCTGTCGGAGTACGATCTGTTCATCGTCGCGGACGGCATGGGGGGCCATCGCGCGGGGGACGTCGCCAGCAGGCTGGCGACCGAGTCGATCGCGGACTTCTTCCGGTCCACGTCGCGGGAGGACGCCACCTGGCCGTTCCACTTCGACACCAGCCTGTCGGAGGAGGAGAACCGGCTCCAGGCGGGCATCCGCGTGGCCAACCGTCAGATCTTCGAGCGCAGCATCCGGTCGCGCGACTGCGCCGGGATGGGCACGACGGTCGTGGGGGCGCTCTTCTCGAAGAAGAAGAACCGCATCTACGTCGGCCATGTCGGCGACAGCCGCGCGTACCGCGTCCGCAAGGGCTCGATCAGCCAGCTCACGCGCGATCACTCGCTGTTCAACGACTACATCATGGCGATGCCCGAGCTCACCGAGGAGCAGCGGGCCGAGCTCCCGCGCAACGTCATCACCCGCGCGCTCGGGATGAACGACAGCGTCGCCGTGGATCTCATCAACGACGAGCCGCAGCCCGGCGACGTCTACCTGCTCTGCTCCGACGGCCTGAGCGGGATGCTCTCGGACGACCAGATCCTCCAGATCGTGAGCTCGACGGCGGAGGTGCCGGAGATGTGCCGCCAGCTCATCGCCAAGGCCAACGAGAACGGCGGCGAGGACAACATCACGGCGCTCGTGATCCGGATCGACGATCAGGACGAGGTCGCGCTCCCGAACAGCGCGACCATCGGCCCGCCCGCCGACTCGCAGCAGGTCACCCTGGGCGAGCGCTCGACGGTCCCGGCGGTGTCGGGCTCGCGCTCCGAGAAGAGCTGACGCCCGGGGCGCGCGGTCAGCGCCCCGCGCGTCCCGGTCGGCTCAGCCCCCGCAGCTGTCGAAGGCCAGGGTGCCCCGCCTGATCTCGCAGATATCCCGGCCGCTCCTCACGGCCGTGCACTCGAAGACGACCCAGATCTTGCCTGCGTTGACCCCCTGCTCGCTGTCGGGATCGAACCAGAACGTGCACTGTTCCTCTGTCGTGGAGGTGAAGGTGATGCCGCTCGTCCTCGCCGACGAGAAGCTGACGCTGCCGGTCGCGGGCATCTCCTGCGTCGCCGCGGGGCTGATGCCGTCGATCTTGACGCGGATCTCCGTGGCGGTGGCGCTGTTCCTGGCCTTCCCCGTGACGGCGAAGGTGCCCGATCCGGTCACGGTGCAGTCGACCGTGGCGCCGTCCTCGCCGTCGGCGAGCATCTGGACCCTCTGGTCGGCGGTGATGTCGCCGAGGGTCTCGGAGTGCCCTGACACGTTGCAGTTGATGCCTGGGTCGACGAAGTTCAGGGAGTAGGCGGCGCGCGGGATAGGCGCCTCGGGGTCGCTGCAGCCGAGGCCGAGCAGGGGTAGAAGACCGAGCACGGGCACGAAGCCGAGGCGGGCGAGACTCATGGCAAGCTCCGGTGGTAGATGGCGGCCCCGAGGCCGCACCTCGCTTCTATCGTATTCGGGGGCCCGCGATCAAACGGCGGCCGCGCCTCACGCGGCGAGCGCGAGCCTCCGCGCCCCGCGCGCGCCTCCGCGCCGCGGGCGCTCGCGCGTCCGGCGCGCTCACGCGGTCGACGCCGGCGCGCGCGCGTCCCCCAGCGCCTGCGCGATGTCGTTCCAGAGGTCCTCGCTGGCCTCCAGGCCGACCGAGAGCCGGAGGAGGCCGTCGGCGATGCCGAGCGCCTCCCGCGCCGCCGCGGGCACGGAGGCGTGGGTCATGAGGGCGGGGTGCTCGGCGAGCGACTCGACGCCGCCGAGGCTCTCGGCGCAGGAGAAGATCGCGAGCCGCTCGAGGAACCGCGAGGCGACGGGGAGGCCGCCGCGCACGACGAGCGAGATCATCGCACCTGGCGCGAGCATCTGCCGCGCGGCGAGCGCGTGGCCGGCGTGCGTGGGCAGGCCGGGGTAGTGCACCGCCTGGACGGCGGGGTGCTCGGCGAGCTTCGCGGCGATGAGCGCGGCCGACGCGCACTGCTGGCGCACGCGCACGCCGAGCGTCTTGATCCCGCGGAGCACCATGTAGCAATCGAACGGGCTCGGCACGGCGCCGAGCGCGTTCTGCAGGAACCCGACCCGCTCGGCGAGCGCGTCCTCCGAGGTGATGAGCGCGCCGCCGACGACGTCCGAGTGCCCGTTCAGGTACTTCGTTGTCGAGTGCGCCACGACGTGGGCGCCGAGGTCGAGCGGCCGCTGGAGCACCGGCGTGGCGAACGTGTTGTCGACAACGAGCAGCGCCCCGTGCGCGCGCGCGATCCCGGCGATCCCGGCGATGTCCGAGATCTTGAGCATGGGGTTCGTCGGGGTCTCGATCCAGATCATCCGCGTGGCCGGGGTGAGGGCCTCGCGGACGACGTCGAGGTCGCTCATGTCGACCGAGGTCGAGCTGATGCCCATCGGCCGCATGACCTTGTCGAAGAGCCGGAAGGTGCCGCCGTAGACGTCGTCACCCGAGAGCACGTGATCTCCGGGCCGGAGCGTGTGGAGCAGGGTGGCGGTCGCCGCGGAGCCGCTGCCGAAGGCGAAGCCGTGGCGCCCTCCCTCGAGCGCGGCGAGGCACGTCTCGAGCGCCTTGCGGGTGGGGTTGCCGCTGCGCGAGTACTCGAACCCCTTGTGATCGCCCGGCCGCTCCTGCGCGAAGGTGCTCGCGAGGACGATCGGCGTCATGACCGCGCCGCTCGTCGGATCCGGCGGCTGCCCGGCGTGGATGGCGAGCGTGTCGAGGGCGAGCCTGTCGTGACCTAGGTGGGGCTTCATGCGAGCGAGACTTATCCCATGGGCCGCGTGCGTCCACCTTTGGCGGGCACGAGGGCCGGGCGCGCGCGGGGTCCTCCCCCGCTTCCGCGGGCGGAGCTAGCCCCGCGGAGCGCCTGCGTCGACGTCGTCGAGCAGCGCCCGCGCGCTCTCCACGCGGCGCTCCGGATCGTGATCGAGCGCGCGAACGAGCGCGCGGCGCTGCCCCGGCGAGAGCGCCTCCGCCGCGGCGAGCGCGTCGAGGCGGAGGCCCGACTCGCCGATCTCGACAAGCATCGCGGCCTGCTCGCGCGCGCGCGTGAGCGGCGCGCCGGTGGCGAAGGCGACGAGGGTCGCCGCCATCGCGTAGACGTCGCCGCGCGCGGTCGGCGGCGATTCGCCGCGGGCGATCTCGGGGGCAACGAACGGGAGGGTGCCCCGGTCGGCGGTCTCGAGATCCGGATCCATGCCGCGGAACCGCGCGGCGCCGAGATCGACGAGGCCAATGTCGCCGAGCGGACCGAGCAGCACATGATCGGGGCCGAGATCGCCGTGGACGAAGCCGAGCGGCCCCTCGGCGTCCTCGAGCTCCTGGAGCTCGGCGAGGGTCTCGATCGCGGTCCGGACGACGTGGACGACGAGCGAGGCGGGCGGCGACCGGCCGCGGCCGCGCCATCCGTCGAGCACGTCGCGGAGGGAGGCGCCCTCGCGCCGGCTCTCGAGGAGGAAGGGGCCGTGGCGGTCGGCGCCGACGCGCGCGAGCGTGGGCAGGGCAGGGTGCCGGGCGAGGGAGAGCGCCTTCGCCTCGCGGACCATGGCGGCCCGCCCGGCGTGCTCGTGCAGGACGCCGGGGACGAGGCGCTTGCATACGAGCGCGGGAGCGCGCGGCGGGCGTCCGAGCCGGACCAGCGCCACGTCGAACGTGGCGCCTGCGCCGAGGTGCTCGACAAGCTCGGTGCCGTCGGGAGCGGGGTAGGGCATGGGCCCTCAGCCGCCCTCTCCCTGCGCCGGGGCCAGCTCGTCGCACTCGCGGAGCCACCGCAGCGCCTCGTCCGCGCCGTGGCTGCCGCGCATCGCGAGCGTCCACCGCGCGTCGCGCCAGCGCGCCGCGAGCTCGGCCCAGCGCGCCGGCGCGCCTTCGCGCGCGGGGAGGGCGGCGATCCGGTCATCGATGCTCTGGAACGGAAACACCGGCTTGCCGAGCCCGAACCGCGCCTGCGTCCAGTGGACAACGCCGATGAGGAGGCCATACCGGCAGCGGCGGGTCGCCTCGTTCACGCCCACCACCGGCGACCTCCAGTCGAGGTGGATGTCATCGAGCTCCGGCGGCCGCGGCTCGCGCTTGCCCACGCAGACGTGCACCGCCTCCTGATCGGGCCGGTGCACCTCGCGCCAGCTGTCCGCGTCGAGCGGCTCGCCGCCCCGGAGGAGCGAGCCGATGCTCCCCGCGAGGGCGCCGAACAGCGCGCCTCGCTGGTGCTCGATCCCCCCGAGGATCGTGTCGCGCGCCATGCGGCGGCCGCCCGTCCCCGCGAACTGGCCGTCGAGGCGTTCGCGCATCGCCGCCGGCTCGGCGTAGACCACCTTGAATCCCGCGCTCCCGCCGACCCACACGTTGCGCAGATACCTGATCTGCGCCCACAGCCCGAGCGTAGGGTCGATGTCGCGAAACCGCTCGAAGACGCGCGCAACCACGTTGACGCACGTCGGCCCGAGCCGGGTGAGCGCCTCGCCGAGGTCGCGGGGCGCGGGGGCGCCCCAGAACGCGTTGTCCAGGTTGCGCTCCGCCCCGGGGCTGCCGGCGAGCCGGTCGGCGAGGCTCCTCTCCAGCGCCTCGCGCAGCGGGCCTTCCAGCCAGGCCAGGTGCGGGCCCGCCCCTGCGTCGCGTGAGCCGGTCATGCGAACATCGTATCACGGCCGCCCGCGCGCCCGGGCGCCCCGGTGGTGGCCGGATTCGAACATGAAGACGGGAAGGCGGGAAGAGAAAAGATCAATGATCTTCCCGCCTTCCCGCCTTCATGTGAATCACTCCGGGGCACATGGGGCCACGGCCGGCGCGCCGGGCGCCGTGGCGCGGCGAGCTCGCCGGCGAGCGCTGCGCCGCGGCGGCCTGTGGGATGGCGACGCACCTGCACGGGGGGAGGGAGGTGGCCAACTTTTCTTCGCGTCATGCGGCATATCTCTGCGTTCTGCGCGAACGTGCTAGAAGTCTTGAGAGCGGCATGGATCCCAAGATCTTGGAGATGCTCTTCATCGCTGTTAGCAACGGCGTCGCCCTCTTCATCGGCGCTTACCTGGCGCGCAGATCGGCAGATCTCAGCGCGGAGCGGCGGGCCGAGCACGAGGCCAGGGCGGAGCTCCAGAGACAGCGGCGGGAAGCGCTCCTGGTGCGACTGGCCCTCCAGCGGCGCGCGCTCGACGACTACGCGCGGACGATCGTCCGGTGGTCCTCGGCGCCTGCGGCCGGGGCGCCGCGCTCGAGGGAGGAGGACCTCGCGGCGGACCAGGAGTCCATCGCGATGTACGCGCACATGGCCAACGCGTTCGGGAGTCGCCAGTTCGCCGAGCAGGCCGCCGCGACGCTGCACGCGGTGCGCGCCGGCCGGGGCAATGCCCAGGTCTTCCCGTTCTCCGTGCAGATCGCCTCCGCCTGCTACCAGGAGATGATCCGGGCGATCTCCGAGCTCGAGAAGGAGATCGGCCTGCCGGCGCCGCGGTCGCCCGCGCGGCCGTTCCTCCCGGACGAGGAGCTCGCGAAGGAGGCGACTCGGCTGTTCTCCAGGAACGTCGTGGAGCGCTCCGGGATCGATCTCGGCATGGTCGATCAGATCCTGGAGCGCGTCCGGGTGAACCCGTCCGAGGAGACGGACAGCCCCAGATAGAGCTCACGCCTCCCGCGTCACTGGCTCCATCCCAGCCGGATGAGGGCGTAGAAGACCAGGAGGCGAGGCACCCGGAACAGTACCATGGTGAAGAAGTACCGCGGCGGGATCCGGTACAGCCCCGACATGTAGCAGAGCATCGAGAAGGGGATCGGCGAGAGGCTCCCGACGGCGATCGCCCAGTAGCCGTAACGGTCGAAGAGCCGGTCTATCTTGGGCCGCGTCCGCTCGAGGCGCGCCGCGAAGATGCGGAGACGCGCGAGGTGGCCGGCGAGGCGGTACCCCGTGCAGCCGGCGAGGAGCGAGGCCGCCGAGATCGTGATCATGGGCGCGACCTGCGAGCCTCCCGAGGAGATCGCCGTCAGCATGTAGAACTGCGGCGGGATCGGGAAGGAGAACGCATCGGCGAGGTAGGTGCCGACGAACATCCCGGCGAGGCCGAAGCGCTGCACGAACCCGCGGCCGAGCGCGTCGAGCTGGTCGCGCGCGAGGTGCGCCGCGAGCGCGATGAGCGCGAAGAGCGCGCCCAGGCTGAGCACCAGCTGGACCAGCGCGCGCCACAGATCTCGTCGGTCGTCGCGCTGGCGCGGCTCGCTCGTCTGCGGCGTCAGACCGCCTCCTGTCGGCGGCGCTGGAGCCGCTCGATGATCCGCCTGCTGCGGAGCGTGCTCTGAAAGATCCGCGTCGCCTTCTCGAGGGCGTCGAGGAGCCTCTGCGCGGCGCCGTGCTTGTCGACGTAGGCGAACGGCCGGTGCGCGTTGATGACCTCGAACGAGTCCTTCTCGTCCTGATACGCCGAATAGAAGATCACGGGCACTTCCGGCTGCACCTTCCGGATCTGGTCGCAGACCCAGAAGCCGTCCTGCCCCGACATCCGCACATCGATGATCACGGCGCAGGTATCCTCGGTGAACGCGGCGACCCCGTCGAGGGCCGAGGTGCACACGACGAGGTGATATCGCTCCGAGAGGAAGGCGCCGAGCGGCTGCCAGAGGCTGCTGTCCTCATCGACCACGAGCACGAGAGGGAGCCGCGTGGACTCGGGCTTCTCGTGATCCGGCCGCCGGGCTGGGTCGGCCGCGAGCAGGGTATCGGATTCCTTGGACGACATTTGGCCTGGGACGTGGAGGGCGTGTCGGGACACCCATGACACAATGTACCACGTCCTGCGCATCGAGCCAGCGCGGCCGCGCGGCGGTGCGGCGGGCGGCGGTGCGGCGGTGCGGCGGTGCGTGGAGGTTGCCGTCTGCGCGTCTGCGCGTCCGCGCGCGCGGCGCGCCGTGGGCGGCGGCCTGGGATTCGTCTATGCTGGGCGGAGGCGTGGCCTCATGGTGAGGCCAGCTGGCCTGTTGCAGAGCGCTGCGATCGTGCCGGGTCGCTCGCTCGTCTTCTCGTGCGCTGACCCGGGCAGCCGGTCGCTCGCCGGGAAGAGCCCTACAACCGAGATGAGCTGCCCATGAAGAACGCAGGACTCCGATCGATTCCCCTCGTCATCGCCGCCGCTCTCGGCCTCTCTGTCGCGGGCGCGGCCGGGTGCAAGGGAGAAGAGAGCTTGCATGCGTGCAGTGAGCTCTGCAAGCACCGCATCCTCTGCGCGGAGGAGCAAGAGGCGCCGCCGCCGAGCCAGACCGGCTGTGAGACCGCGTGCCTCGGCATGGAGGGAGCCGATCTCGTGGAACGAACCGAGGCGTGCGTGAACGAGGCGTCCTGTGATTATGTCGCGTGCGCGGACCCCTGAGCCCGGCGAGCGCCTGCGCGGGAGGCGGGGCGCGCCGCGCCTCCCGGCCGGATGTCCGGCGCGATGATGCCCGGCGCGATCACGGCTCCGCGTCGCACTCGGGCGCGTCGCGGAGCTTGCCCGAGGTGTGCGGTCCGTCGAAGCGCAGGAGCTCGAGATCGACCAGATCGAGGCTCTTGAACGTCAGGTCGAGCGGGCCGACCGACACGCCGGCCTCCGCCTCGGCGTAGGCGTGCACGCCGCCGTCGACCCGCGCGTCGTACGAGCAGTAGGGCGGCGCGGTCTCCGCGCTGACGCGCGCATACGCCTGGACTCCGATGTTCGGACCGAGGATGCCGTACAGGCGCGCTCGGAGCTCCGCGCCGGCGCTCACCTTGCCGGACGCCGTGATCGGGCCGGGCGCCTCGATCGAGGCCGTCCCCGAGGCCGAGCACGAGGGCTCCCAGATCGTGCGCCACGTCTCGTTCTTGTACTCGACCCCGGCCCTGAGCTCGGCGGTCGTCTGCGCCTCGGCCGCCACCTCGGCGGCGATGAAGGACAGCCCCACCTCGGCCTTCGCCTTCGGCACGACGTTCGTCGTGACGACGATGGGCACGGGGCCCACCCAGAACGTCAGCGTCGGCAGCGGCACGCTGGGGACGCCCCCGGCGAGCTCGAGCAGATCGACCGTGCAGCGCCCCGTGACCGTGCCGGCGCCGTGGAGCTCGGCGCTCACGTCGAGCCTGCCCGACGCCACGAAGCGGAGCCGCTTCAGCTCCGGCACCGGGTTGATGGTGCCCCGCGGGCCGACGTGGACCTCGAAGTCGAGCACCGGAGAGAGCTCGGCCGTGACGTCGAGCGCCGCCGTCCCGTGCGCGTCGACCCCGCACGAGGCCGGGAGCGAGGCCGAGGAGAGCTCGAACAGCTTCATCGAGGCGCCGGACGAGATCTTCAGGGCTTCCGCCTGGCTCGCGATCTGCTCGCCGTCCTCGACGCCGATCTCGCGAGCGCGCGCGAGGTGCTCGTCGATGGCCTGCGCGTACTCGCGCGCGTCGTAGTGGACGTGGAAATGCCCTTCGGTGATGAACTCGGTGAGATCGGCGGGCGTCGTCTCGAGCGCGACCCGCGCCCCGTCGAGCACGCGGACGCGCACGACGCGGGCGAGGTAGCCGCCGCCCTGCGTGCCGCCGAGCACGTCGCCCGCGGCGAACGGCGACAGGCTGCCGTCGTGGGTGATGACGAGCTCGTGATCCCCGAGCTCCGCGGCGACGAACCCCGGCTCCTTCTCGGGGACGCGGGCGCGCTCGGACAGCTTGAGCGGCTGGACGACATCGACAGCGCCGGGTGCCGGCAGCTCGGCAGGATCCGCGACATCGCCCGGCGGGGCGACGCACGCCGCGAGCGCGGGCGCGAAGGCCGCGAGGAAAGCGGCAGAGATGAGGCGCGCGGCCAGCGCGCGGCTCCCAGGGAGAGTGGTTTTCATGCGCGCGGACGCTACGCGGGTACTGTGGCGAACGGGTTACAGAGGCGAGACTTGCTGTCTCCGGGAGAGGGGATAATGGCTCACCGCGATGGGTGGATATCCATGAATCAAACTCTGCGGTGTGCCCGGAGAGAGGCGCCCGACGGCCGGCTCCTCGGCGCCCTCGCCAGCGCCCGCCGCCTCGCCTTGCCCCGCCGTGCGTCCCCGGGCAGGCTCCGGTCATGGGCCAGCCCGCCGAGGAGCAGCGCCGCGCCACGTACGCCGACATGGAAGCCGTCCCGCCGAACAAGGTGGCGGAGCTCATCGGCGGCCAGCTGCACGTGATGCCCCGGCCAGCGCCGCGCCATGCGAACGCGAGCGCCGCCCTCATCATGGAGATCGGCGGCCCGTTCCATCGCGGTCGCGGCGGCCCAGGCGGCTGGTGGATCCTCAACGAGCGGGCCGGGGCTGGGAGCGCGGCCCGCTCCACCGCGGCGCGGGTTCGGGTAGAGCCCTTCGACGCCGTCGAGCTCGACCTCTCGGCGCTCTGGTCGAAGTAACGAAGGGGAGCCCCGACGAGGGCGGCCTGACGGGGTTCGCCAACGATCTCGGGCTGTTCTACCTGGGGTGAGTAACGGGAATCGAACCCGCGACAACTGGAGCCACAATCCAGTGCTCTACCAACTGAGCTATACCCACCGTTCTTCGCGGCCCGTGGGCTGCGAAGGCCTGGCAGAATACTCAGCTCCGCGCAGAGTGCAATCGGGTAAACGCTCAGGGCGTCGCTCTTTCCCTCCCGCGGCCTCCGGCGGCCTCCCTCTGGCGCTCCCGCGCCCCGACATTTGCGCCCCCCCGGCCCCGGACGCCTCGCTCAGAGCGTCGCCCACCGGCGCAGCGCGACCCGGCGGGCGCGGTCGAGGTCCGCGCGGTGGCGCGTCGAGATCGGCGCGCGCTGCGCCGGCGGCCCGGCCGCGCCCGCCGGCTCGTCCGCCGTCTCGCGGCCGGATGCCGCGAGCAGCGCCGCCGTGAGCGAGCTCTCGAGGGCGGCCAGGTCGTAGCCGCCCTCCAGGAAGATCGCGAGCCGCCCCCCCGCCTTCGCCGTCGCCATCGCCGCGAGCCGGCGACCCATCGCCGCGTAGGCCGAGCGCGACAGCTTCATCGCCGCCATCGGATCGCGCTCGTGCGCGTCGAACCCGGCCGAGACCAGGATGAGCTCGGGCGCGTACTCGTCGAGCACCGGCAGGACGAGCTCGTCGAACGCCGCCTCGTAGACCGCATCCGTCGCCCCGTCGGAGAGCGGCACGTTCACCGTGTAGCCGGAGCCCTCGCCGCCGCCGAGCTCCTCGGCGGCGCCGGTGCCGGGATAGAACGGCCACTGGTGCAGCGAGCAGAACAGCACCCGCGGGTCGTCCCAGAAGATGTCCTGCGTGCCGTTGCCGTGGTGCACGTCGAAGTCGATCACCGCCACCCGCGAGAGCCCGCTGTTCAACGCGGCCCTCGCCGCCACGGCGACGTTGTTCAGGAGGCAGAAGCCCATGCCCGCGTCGCGCGTCGCGTGATGGCCGGGCGGCCGCAGCAGCGCGACCCCGAGCCGACCGGGGCCGGCGAGCACCGCCTCGACAAGCGCCACCGCGGCGCCGGCGCCGCGCCTCGCCGCGTCGACCGAGCGCGGGACGACGTACGTGTCGGGGTCGAGCGCCGCGTAGTGCCCGCTGACCCGATCCAGCGACTCCAGATACCTGGGTGCGTGGACCCGGACGAGCTCTTCCTCGGTGGCGTCGCGCGTCGCGACGCTCTCGAGCGAGAGGCCGGACGCCGCGCAGCGCTCGATCGCGCGCCGGGCGGCTTCGAGGCGCTCCGGGCGCTCGGGGTGGGCGCCGCGCGCGCGATGTTGTTCGAACAGCGCGTCGTCGACGACGTAGAGGCGCGGGGCCTCGGAGTGCGGCTGATTCAAGTGCACCATGAGCTGGGTGGAGAGTTGTAGCAGCGCCGCAGCGGATGGTAGCGTGCCCTGAGCCCCGGAAAGAAGGAGTGGAGACGCAGGATGCGCGGAAAGATCATCGCAGTCTTCGCCGTGATTGTCCTCATGGTCGGAGGGCTCTCGTACGCCCTCACGCGCGCCCCCCTCGGGGAGATCGGGCGTCCGGGCGAGGCGTCGCGCGCGCTCGCCGCCGCCATGGCGCAGCTTCAGGTGGACGGCCTCGTGCTGGAGCGGTGGCTCGCCTCCCACGCGAGCGACCCGAAGCTGCGCGAGCCGTTCAACGCCGGCACCGCCCCGGCCCGCGCCGAGGCGGCCACCAGCGCCGCCAACGCCATCCGGGAGGCGGTCGCCGCCTCGCCCGAGCTGGCCAGGACCCCGCCCTCTCTCGTGGTCCTGGTGGACACGAAGGGCGTGGTGCTCGGACGAAACGCCTCCGCGCTCATGCGCGGGGACAACCTCGGCGCCGTCTACCCGTCGCTGAAGCGCGCGATCGAGCAGGGGGTGACCGGCTCGGACGTGTGGGTGAGCCGGGCGCGCAACGAGCAGCTGCTCGCGTCCTACGCGCCGATCCGCAATGACGCCGGGCAGATCATCGGCGCCGTCGCGGTGGGCACCGCGCTGAACGACGAGCGGCTGACCAACGCGAGCGAGCGCACGAGCGGGCGGCTGCTCGTCGTCGCGATGCAGTCGGGCGACGGGCTCGACGTGGTGGCGAAGTCGCGCGACGCCCGGCCGCAGCTCGTCGCGGCGCTCACGGCGTCGCCGGCGAAGGACAGCGCCCTCCAGGCGCTGAGCTCCGGGCGGTCGGTCGACATCAGCGGGCTCTCCGGCGAGTACACCGCGGTCGGGCACGCGCTCGACGGATACGGCGACGGGCGGCGGGCGGTGCTCCTCAGCATCGCGCAGCTCCAGACGCCGGGGCTCGCCAGCTCGCTGCTCTGGCCGCTGCTCGGCGTCACCGCGCTCGGGCTCGTGCTCGTCGTGATCGCCGCCTACTTCCTGGACGCGTACATCTCGCAGCCGGTCTCCGAGATCGAGGACGGCCTGCTCGCGATCATGAACGGCCGGACCGACCTCCGGTTCGAGATCGAGCACGCCGAGCTCGGCGGGCTCGTCTTCCGGCTGAACTCGCTCCTGAACCAGCTGCTCGGCGTGCAGGAGGACGAGACCGACGCCGAGGGGCGCCCGTCGCGCGCGCCCACGTCGGCGTCGTTCCGGGACGCCCTCGAGGTCGACGAGCGGATGGTCGCGCTGTCCCCCGGCGAGATCCCGGCCGACGCCAAGGCGCTCCTCGAGGAGCCGGAGGGCGCCTACTACGCGCGCATCTTCGCCGAGTACATCGCCGCGAAGAGGTCGCTCGGCGACCCGATGGATCACATCACCCGCGACGCGTTCGTCGCCCGCCTCAAGTCGAGCGAGCTCGAGCTCGGGCAGAAGCACGGCAAGCCCATGCGCTACAAGGTCGAGGTCCGCGGCAAGGAGATCGTGCTCCTCGCCGTGCCGCTCGCCTGACGCGCGCGGCGCCAGGACCCGCGGGCCAGGGGAGAGGCGGCGCGCGCAGCGCCGCCGCCGCGCGGCTCAGTGCAGCGCGGCGTCCGGGCCTTCGTGCAGCTCGACGCGCCCCGACGAGGGCTCGCGGCGGAGGGCGATCACGTCGGAGAGCTCGCAGCCGAGCGCGATCGCGGGCGACGACGTCGTGACGATCCACTGCACGTTGGGCAGCGCCGCGCGCAGGCGCGCGGCGAGCGATCGCTGGCGGTGCACCGGCTGCTGCGCCTCGATGTCGTCGATCAGCACCACCCCCTCGGCGAGCCGCGGATCGCCGGTCGGGTGCGCGGAGGCGAGCGCGCGGAGCGCCAGCGCGCCGAACGCGATGGTGTGCCGCGCGCTCCGTCCGAGCTCGTCGAAATCGACGCGCTGGCCGTCCGCGCGCTCGAAGATCGGCTCGAGCCGGAGCGGATCGACGCCCGCGTACGTCGCCTCGTGGCCCTCGAGCAGCGCCTCGAGCACCTCCTTGAGCGCGCGCTCGAGCGCGCCGAGCCGCTCTCCTTGTGCGTCCGCGCGCGCGGGAGGCCGCGCCTCCGGCTGGCTCTTCGCGCGGTCGCGGGCGATCGCGGCCGCGATGTGGATGAACGAGAGGACCTGCTTCGTCTCGCGGGCGAGATCGGTGCGCGTCGCGTCGTCGAAGCTCGCGGCCGCGCGCACATCGTAGCGGAGGATGCTGCGCTCGGGCGTCGTCAGCAGGATCGAGGTGCGGGAGAACCAGCGCGCGCCCGAGAGCGCCACGAGGACGAAGCCCCCCTCCGCCGCGCGCCGCTCGAACAGCGCCTGCTCCCTCCGCCGCAGGAGCGCCGCGTCCTCGGGCTCGTCGAGCCGCGCGTTCGGGCTCGCGACGCGCAGCGGGTGCGCGCGCGCCGGGTCGTCGGTGCCGAGCATCCAGTCGGTGACCACGAGCGGGGGCGAGCCGTCGTCTCCGCGCGATCTCAGCTGTGCGACCGCGTACCCGGGCCGCGTCGACGCGATTGCCGAGAGGATCGAGGTCTTGCCCACGCCGTCTCCGCCGAAGAGGACCACGAGGCGGCGGGGTGCGCCGGCGGCGTCTTCGAAGGAGAGCGAGAGGTCATCGAACGGGCCGACATGGGCGAGGCGGACGCGGGAGAGCAGCACCGCCCGCGAAGTTATCACCGCCCCGCGCGCGGGGTGGCGACGGCAGCGCCCGCCAGCGCCACCTCGCGCAGGGGGGGGCGACCCCGCGCATCCGGTGGCGCGCGGCGGCGCGGCGGCCTAGAGTCGTTGTCCGGGGTCGTCACCGTGCTGCGCAAGCTGCCTCCGCCGGATTTCCGCTACGTGGGGCTCCATCCGGGGCCCGGCTCGACCGGCGTGCTCGCCGCGGCGGGGACCGCGGGGCTCGCGGGGGCCTCCGCGGCGCTGTGGAGCGCCGGGAGCCAGGCGCTCGCGCTGGGGCTCATGGCGATGGGGGGCGCGCTCGGCGCGCTCGCGCTGGCCCGCGCCGAGCAGCGCCTCCGGGTCCAGCGCGGCGCGCGCGAGGTGGCGATGGCCGTCGTGCCCTGGGGGATCCTCGTCGACCCGGACACCGCGCCGCGGGTGCTGCGGTGGCCCGCCGTGGAGCGGGTGAGCGTCGATGTCTCGCACACGATGCGCGGCGGGACGCCGGCCGTCGTGTCGAGCCTCGTGACGGTGCACACCGCGCGCGACGTGCTGGCCGGCCGCGCCGCGGGCGCGGTGGACCTCGATCGGCTCCTCGCCAACCTCGAGGGCTATGCGCAGGAGGCGGCGCGGCCCGTCGCCGGCGACATCGACGGGCTGACGGTGCTCGGCGACGGCGTGACCGAGCCGATCGCCGCGGCGCTGCTGCAGGCGGCGGACGGCGTCTGCGCGACGAGCCGCGGCGCCGCGCAGCTCGTGCTCCCGGGGGGCGGCTACCGCACGGCGGCGGCGCGCGCGGCGGCGCCCGAGACGATCGCGGTGCTGCGCTCGGCGCTGTCGTGGAGCTACGACTGCCCCGCCGATCCGCGGCCGCTGGCGGCGATCCTCGCGGGCGTGCTCGGGGCCGCGGAGCTCGTGCCCGAGCTCCTGCGGCTCGCGAGCTCGCCGCACCCGGTGGTCGCCGCGTTCGGCAAGGCCGCGGCGCTCCGCCTCGGCGCGCCGCCGAACCGCGCCGGCTCGCTCGACGAGGTCGAGGCTTTTCTGTTCGAGGAGGACGTCGAGATCGGAAAGCGGTGGATCGCGTCGGGCCCGACACTTTGTTTGCGACCTCGGGCCGAAGCTTGCTAGCTAGAGGGGTCGGCAGCGCGAGCGCTGCGGTTCGAGCGGCCTGCGCGCGGAGGCCGTCGTCCCGCGGGGCCCGGTCCTCGTGGCGCGCTGCCGGTGGGGCGTCCACCGCGCCGGGTCGGCTATGAAACGGGCTCCGTCGCCATCGAAGCCGTCGTCGCGGGAGGCGCGCCGCCGGCTGGCCGCCGTGTGTCTCCTCGGCGCCTCGCTCGTCGCGTGCGCCGAGCACCACGCGTCCGGGCCGCCGCCCTCGCAGAGCACCGCGCGCGCCGCGCCCTCCGCCGCGCCGCCTGCCGCGGCCGCCGTCGCGCCGCTCGCGCCGCTCATGGCCGACGGCGCGTGGGTCGAGGCGGTGCGGCTCGAGCGCTGGGCCGAGGCGGCGGAGCGGCTCGACGCCCTGCCGATGGAGCAGCGGGCGCTGCCCGCGATGAAGTACGCGCGGGCGCGCGTCGCGCTCGAGCACGGGGATCACGGCAAGGCCGTGGAGCTGCTCCACGGCCTGGAGCAGGAGCTGCCGCTGCTCGCCCGCGAGGTGGCGCGCCACCGCGCCGAGGCGGCGTTCGAGGCGGGGCCGTTCCTCGCGGCGGCGGCGTACTTCGAGGCCTCGAGCGGCGCGCCCGGCCTCGCGCGCGCGGCGATCGCCTACATGAAGGGCGGCGATCTCCAGCAGGCCCGCGCGCTCGCCGATCGGGCCGTGACGGCGGCGCAGCGCGCGCGGAGGTCGCGCGACGAGGCGGCGGCGCGGCTCTCGCGGGCGCGCGTCCAGCTCGGCGTGCGCGAGGCCGCCGAGCGGCCTCAGGACAAGGGAGGCGCGAAGGCGGCGGCGGCGGCGGCGGCGCTCGCGCTCGCCGACCTCCGGTGGATCGTGAAGAACGCGCGGTCGTCGCCCGACGGGCGCGAGGCCGCGGCGCTCCTCGCCGCGATGCCGGGGCAGCTCTCGCAGGAGGACCGGCTCCAGAAGGTCGACGCCATGGTCGCCGGGGGCAGCGCGGCCGAGGCGATCGCCGAGCTCGACAAGCTCTCGGGCGTGCCGGCGTCGGAGCTCCGCCACCGCAGGGCCACGGCGCTGTACCAGGCGCGCGACTACGCGGGCGCGGCCGAGGCGTTCCTCAAGGTCGCGGCCTCGCCGTCGGCGCGCCAGGCGGAGCAACTGCACCTCGCGGCGCGCTCGCTCTCGCGGCTCCACCGCGAGGCCGAGGCGATCGAGCGGCACCTCGCGGTCGCGCGCAGGTTCCGGAAGACCCGCTGGGGCGAGCTCTCGAGCCTGCTGTCCGCGCGCCTCCTCATGCAGGTCGGCCGCTACGCGGAGGCGGTCGCGCAGTACGGCCGGTTCATCGCCGCCTACCCGCGGAGCGAGCGTCGCGACGACGCCCTCTACGAGCGCGCGCTCGCGACGCTCTCGACGAGCGGCGCCGCGCGGGCGCGCAAGCCGCTGGAGCAGCTCGCCCGCGGCGCGCGCGCGGCCGACGCGGCGAGGCTGCGCGAGCTCGCGGGGCTCGCGGCGCTGCGCGGCGGCGATCGCGCCGGCGCGGTGCGGCTCTGGACGCAGGTGATGAAGGAGCAGCCGCTCTCGTGGGGCGCGCTGCTCGCGCGGTCGCGCCTCGCGGCCGTGGGCGCGCCGATGCCGCCGCTGCTCGTCCCGGCGTCGCTCCCGGACGCGCTGCCTGTGGAGGTGAAGCTGCCGCCGGCCGCGTCGCTGCTCGCGTCGATGGGGCTCGACCGCGACGCGGAGAGCTACCTCGCCGAGAACGAGCGCGAGGTGACGGCGGCCTATGCGGGGCAGGAGAGCGAGGCGCTCTGCAGGATGTACGGCATGCTCTCGCCCGCGAAGCGGCGCTACCGGGTGGGCACGCAGGCGGTCTCCGCCGCGGCGCTCCAGCGCGCGCCTTCGGGGGCCGATCGCTGGACGTGGGAGTGCGTCTATCCGGAGCCGTACGTCGGCGAGGTGCGCGCGCTCGAGGCGCAGCACGGGCTGCCGAAGGGCCTCGTCCACGCGCTGATGCGCCAGGAGAGCGCGTTCGATCCCGTCGTGGTGAGCCCCGCGAGCGCGGTCGGGCTGATGCAGCTCATGCCGGCGACGGCGCGGAAGGCGGCGGGCGAGCTCTCGCTCGGCTTCGAGCTCGGGCAGCTCAAGAGCGCGCCGATCAACCTGCGCCTTGGCGGCTTCTACATCGGCAAGCTGCTCCGGACGTTCGAGGGCAGCCTGCCGCTCGCGACGGCGGGGTACAACGCCGGCCCGAAGGCCGTGTCGCACTGGCTCGAGGGGGGCATCGACCGGGACACCGACGTGTGGGTGGCGCGGATCCCATATGATGAGACACGCGCCTACGTGGGCCGTGTCCTCTCGAACCTGGCGCGGTATCAGTGGCTGGACGGCGGGGATGCGGCCGTGGGGATGCTCCCGCTCACGCTCCCCGCGGACGCGCGCGCTCCGGCGGACGCGTACTGAGGACGGCCGTCGCCGCGACGGCGCAAGGGTTCTCCCTACGTTAGAATTGTGCTGTACGCTTGAACTTGCGGGCGGGTGAGCTCACCGTGATGGGGTGGCAGGAACCGCTGGAAGTGACGGCGTGTTCAAGCGTTGCGGGGTGCTCATCCAGCCCTACGCGGAGGCGCGCTTCGTCGGCCGGCTGCTCATGTCGGCGCTCGCCTGGCTGCTTGTCGTCTTCTCGATCGCCTCGCTCGTCGAGCCCATCGCCGGCCCGCTGGCGACGGTGCTCCTGACGCCGTTCGTGCTGCTTGGCTTGCTGCTCGCGCTGCTCTGCCTCGCGTGCATGCTGTACACGCCGATCGCCTGGCTCTGGGCGGCGGTGGGCTCGTCCGGCGCGTCGGTCGTCCGGGTGAGCAACGCGCTGTGGATCGAGCGTCCTGGTGATCGGAGGTCGTTCTCGCTCCTCTCGCTCACGCGCGCGGGGCTCTCGAGCTCCGGTGGCGAGGTCACCTTGAGGACCGACGACGGCGATGTCATCCGCGTGCGCGTCGACGACCCGGTCGACGCGGAGCGGCTGCTCGGCGCGATCGCTGCCGGGCGGGCGCGGGGCACGTGGAGCGCTCGGCTTTATGACGACGTGTCTCCGCTGCTCCGGCGCCGTCTGTTCGTCGGGGTCGCGTCGCTCGTGTCCCTGATCTGCTGGGCGGTGCTCGATTTCGACCTGGCGCTCTCGCTCGGCGTCGTCACGGGCGGCTCGGCGTGGGCGCTCGCGGCGCTGCTCAGGGAGGGCTCTGCGCGCCGCGTGCTCGTGGCGGGCAGCGACGGGCTCTCGCTCCGGGACGAGGCCGGCGAGCGCTTTGTCTCGTTCGGTTGCATCGAGCGGGTCGACGAGACCGCGCTCGGGGTCGAGCTCTTGCTCACGGGGGGCGAGGAGCTCCCGCTCACCCTCGTGTCGCCGCAGCTGCTGCGCGATCCCAGCGAGACGGGGCTCAGCATGGTGCTCGCCGAGCGGCGCCGCGAGCACCTGCTCGCGTTGCTGCGCGAGCGGAGCGGGTGCGGCGCGCGCGAGGTGGGGCGCGCCGGCGCGCTCCTCGAGCGCCGCGGCCTGCCTGCGCCGGCCTGGCGGGCGGCGCTGCGCCGCCTCGTGAGCGAGGCCGGCGCCGATTACCGCACGGCGACGCTCACGCGGGAGCAGGCGTTCGCGGTGCTCGAGGACGGCGGCGCGCCGGCCGAGCTCCGCATCGGCGCCGCGCTCGCGCTCTCGTCGTCGCGCGACGTCCAGACGGCGGAGCGGCTGCGGATCGCGGCCGAGGGCTGCGCGAACCGCGACGTGCGGCTCGCCATCGAGCAGGCGGCCGAGGGGGACATCGACGACGGGATGCTCGAGCAGGCCCTCTCGTCCTCGGCCGCGCGGCCGGCGATGTCCGCGCCGCGGTGCGTGACGCCGGCGGCGTGAGGCCGGCAGGTCGATTCTTCTCGCCTTCCGGCCTTCCTGTTCCCAGAACTCTCTCCCGAGGACGCGCGGCTCCGCGGGTCTGTGTCCAGCCGAGCTGCCGCGGGCGCCAGCGCGCCTGTGGCCCTCCGAGGTAGCCCCCGATGGAAGGCCCGCTTCAGGATCCTTACGCTTCGGTCGCCGTTCACGCGCCGCGCCCCCGCGCGCAGGCCGGCCGCGCCGCGCGGATCGCGCTGCTCGTCGTCGCGTCGCTCGCGTCGATCGGGTTCGGCGCGCTCGTCGTGGCGCCGCGCCTCCGCGCGCCCGCGCCGGAGAGCGCCGTGGTCGTGCGGCCGTCTCCTGCGATCCTCGTCGCGATCCGCGACCTGTCGCGGCTCGAGACCACGGAGGTGCACGTCGAGAAGGTCGTGGATCTGGCCGACCGCCAGAGCCGCCTGTTCGGCCTTGTGCAGGCCAGCGACGCCCTCCTGCTCGTCGCGGTGGGGCACGTCACGATCGGCGTCGATCTCGCGCGGCTCGGCGAGGACGACATCGCGATGGATCCGGAGACCGGGGTCGCGCGGCTGACGCTGCCGGCGCCGGAGGTCTTCTCGACGCGGCTCGACGAGGACGGGACGTACGTCTACACGCGGTCGACGAGCTTGCTCGCGCGGCGCAACGAGCAGCTCGAGTCGCGGGCCCGGAAGGAGGCGACGGCGGCGATCGAGAAGGCCGCGCTCGAGGGGGACGTGATGGTGCGCGCGAGGGCGCAGGCCGCGCGGCAGCTCACGGCGCTCGCGACCCAGCTCGGGGCGAAGCGGGTGGACATCCGCTGGCGCGAGGTGGGCGTCGGGGGGGACTGACGGCTCCCCCGGGAGGCCGGACGTCTCGGGAGGCGGGGGCGGGGCGACGGTTGGTTACTGGGGGACGACGGTCGGGGCGCACGTCGATACGCCGGCGCCGGATGTTCTTGATGGATTCCGGGAGGATGGAGACGCCGAAGCCCGCCGCGACAAGGCGCAGGAGGTCGAGGTACAGCGCCTCCTGCACGACACGCGGGCACGTCCACCGGGAGATGGGTGCGACCCATCTTTTCTTGGAGGCACGTCCACCGGGAGACGGGTGCGACCCATCTTTTCTTGGAGGCACGTCCACCGGGAGATGGGTGCGACCCATCTTTTCTTGGAGGCACGTCCACCGGGAGACGGGTGCGACCCATCTTTTCTTGGAGGCACGTCCACCGGGAGATGGGTGCGACCCATCTTTTCTTGGAGGCACGTCCACCGGGAGATGGGTGCGACCCATCTTTTCTTGGAGGCACGTCCACCGGGAGATGGGTGCGACCCATCTCCCGCGTGGACGAGCCAGCTCGCCCGGATGGGTTCACGGCATGCCGGCCGCCCCGGGCGGGGGCGCCGGGACGGCTTCGGGCTTCCTGGCGCGGGCTCGTCGAAGGCACCTCGCGAGGTCGTCGACCCTTCTAGCGCTGGGCGGCCACCAGCAGGAAGATCGGCCGCTCGCGCTCCTCCGCGAGCTCCGGCCGGGCGGCGATCTGCGCTCTCCAGGCGCCAGGGCCCGGTGTACCGCGGCGAGCAGCCCGCCGAGGTGCTCGATGTAGTGCAGGGCGAGGGAGCTGTACGCGAAATCGAACGCCGCCTCCGGCAGGTCGAGGCGCTCCAGATCCGTCGGCGTATAGAGGATCGCCTCGTCCGAGGTCTCTGACCTGGCCCGCTGCAGCATGCGCTCGGACACGTCCAGACCGAGCACAGAGGCTGCGCCGTTCTCGCGCGCCCACCGGCAGAACCAGCCGAACCCGCAGCCAAGGTCCACCACGCGCAGGCCGGTCAGGTCGGGCACGAGGGCCTGAAGGGCCGGCCACTCCGGCGCGCCGTCAAGGCCCTCGACGGACCGGCGAAGCTGGCTGTAGGCCTCGAAGAATCCGGGATCGTCGTAGATGTTCTGGGTCACGGCTCACGTCTCCGCGGGCCACGCAGATAGCCGGCCCGAGCCTCGCCGTCGCCGGTTTTCGGGGGGCGTCAGGCAGGCGGTCCCGGGTCGCGCTTCGGGATGGACCAGCTCAACGTCGCCCGCTCTCCCGTTCCCAGCGCTCCTGCGCCGCGATCGCGTCGTCTGCGGCATGGACACCCGAGACGAAGAGCTCCGCGTCCGCAGGGTCGTCCAGGTTCACGCCTAACCCGAGCAGCACGGCGCGGTGGCGCGGCGGGACGGTGCGGAGGATCTCGGCTGCGGAGCGGGGATAGCGGGCGGAAGGCACTCCGCGAGCATACCAGATGTTGAGGGCAGGCTGCGCGGCTGGCGGCGCGGATCGGAAGAGCCGCCGGAGCCCTGCCGCGAGAGCCTGGTCGTGGTCGTCGTGCGGTGGATCGGGTGCGCGCGCGGCGTCGCCACGTCCCGGAGCACCGAGATCCGTGTCGAGCGCTGCATCGGATCGAAGCGCCACCCGGGACCGCCTGCCTGACGCCGTCCGACGTGCCGGCACCCCGTGCAAAGGTCGATGAGAGCAGCCTCCCGGAACGGTTCGTTGCGGTGCCTACTGTGCTCCGGGCGCATCACCAGATTGGATTGACTCTCAGGTGGCCTGCGATGGTTCGAAGATTGCCGGAGTCAGATCGGCAGTCGGCAGCGGTTTTTTTGTCAGCGTCGACGGATGACCTTCTGCACAAGGACAAGATGCTGGAGGAGCTCGCGCGCATGCGCCCGCACGACGAATCGTCGGGGACTCTCCGCGCCATGGCTGCCAAGCGTGAGCTCGAAGCGCTGGTCGCTTCGTGGGACGGTGAAGGCGAGCCGCCGGCCTCCAGGGTCGCTTGGGCCTCCAGCTTCCTGGATAGCTGGCTCGTGGACTCGGATTCCGAAGCTCCCTCGTCGCCGTCGTGGAGCTCTGCGCCGTCCTCGCCGGGACGTGACTTCGGCTATTCGGGAAAGCGAAGCGTCGGGTGGGCCTCGCCGCTCTTTCCCACCGTCATGCTGCCATCGTGGTTCCAGCTGGTGCCGCCCGCGCCCGGCTGTCCGGTCTCGATGGTCACGCCCTCGAGCGTGAGCTGGTCCTCGTCGAGGTAGGCGACGCCGATGGAGTCGCCGCCGCGCCCTGGGCCGCCGTAGCCGCCGGGCCCACCCTCGCCTCCATGGCCGCCGAGACAGGAGTAAAACCCATTCCCCAGCGCTCCGCCCCGTACGCCTCGGCCGCCTCGGCCGCCTCGCTGGGGTTCCCCGCCGTCGCCACCGCTGCCGCCAAAGTCCGCCGTGATCTTTGTGTCGCGCACGGTCACCCGGGCGTCAAGCGCGAGGACAGCGATGGACGGCTGTCCGTTCGCTCCCCCGCGGCCTCCTCGGCCTCCGCAACCTCCGGCCCCTCCCGAGCCGCCTCCCGGGCCTCCCTTGGTGGCCACGTCGCATAGGGCGAGCCCGCCCCGACGGCCGCCGCCGCCGCCGCCGCCCTGGCCCGGCGTGCCCCAGGTCCCTGCGCCCCCCGTGTCGCCCTCCCATCCTGTCTCCGTGAGGCGTCCGATACCCTTGCCGGGCCCGCCCTGCGTCCCCGGAGCCCCCGGGCCCCCCTTGGATCCGACGTAGCAACTGGCGTCGTCCTGCTCTGCGGTACCACCGCGTCCCGAGGGCGAAGCGTCGGCGGGCTCCCCGTCGCCTCCATCCTCGGCGCTGTCGGGCAGCCCATCCCCGCCCTTGCCGCCAACGCTCGTGAGCCCGCTCTCGCATTCGTTCACGGCCGCAGGCCCGCCGGCAACGACGACCGCCGAGCACGCGTCCCCACCGAACATGCCATCCGGTCCATCCGGTTGGCTGTACTGCTGCCACTTCGCGCCAGGACTGCCTCCATTTCCTCCGCGGGTGGAGATCTCGCTCCGCAGGATCTCCACCACCGTGTTGGACTGAATGAGCACGCCGATCTCGCCCGCCGAGCGGACGTAGAGATCGGCGAGCGTCGACACCCCGTCCGCGGCCCCCCGGTCCTCGGGGCCCGCGGGCTCGACGATCACCATGGGGCCGAAGACCGTCTTGTGAGAAAACGAGGACAGCGGGATTCGAGAGTCGCGATTCCATCGCCGGCAGTCGAAGCCCCCGAGGAGATCCACGCCGGAGGGCATCCTGATTTGATGCACTTGGAATCCGTCGTTGCAGATGAACACGCGCCCTCGTCCAGTGCGCGCGAGCTCGACGGCGCGCTCGACGGTGAACACCGGCTTCGCCTTCGTGCCGGGGTTCCCGTCGTCGCCCCCACCCAATGCCCCGGCGACGAACACGCCGCAGCCGTCGTCGATGATATCGGCCGCGACGTGCTCGACGCAGACCGACTCCGGAGGCGGCCCGTCCTCGCACGAGGAGCCTTCACAAGGCGTCACGCCAGGGTCGTTCACGCCGGGAGCAGTTCCGCAGCCAGTGGCCCACGGGGACAGCAGAAGGACCAAGGTCGCTGCGGTGCTTTTGTTCATGTGCGTCTCCTGACGTGCGCCGGCCGGCACAGGGCGGTTCACTGAGGCGGTTCCGGGTCTGGCGCATCGAACCGGTACCAGAACGCGTTAGTCCCGTCATGCGCCTGGCCGGAGTGGCTTTCCGGGGTTGCATTGCCGCCAAGTCCCCCGGTGCCGGCTTGGCCGGGCGAGACCGTCCCATGCGGCAAGATGGTCACGGCAGCGCCCACGGAGCCGATGCCGAGCGAGTGGCCACCGAGACCGCCGCCGGCATCGCCCCCGCGACCGCCGTGGCCGCCAGAGCCGCCGTCGCACCCTCGCGACGTGTCGGTCACAAGAAGGCGTCCACCTCGGCCGCCGCCGACGCCAAAGCCTCCCCACTGGCCCGTTCCGCCGACCCCGCCATTGCCGCCCTTGGCCCCGAGGACCGTGCTGGCGTCATCGACCGTGAGGTCGCTCCCTTGCAAGGCCACGATCGCGATGCTCGCGCCGCCGTAGCCGCCCCCCTGGCCCCCCTTGCCCCCGCAGCCGCCGCTGCCGCCCGATCCGCCGGCCGCACCGCCCTGGGGTCGACCTGCCGGACACGAGTTCATGTCGTCGCGCCCCTTGCCGCCACCACCCCCGCCGCCGCCCTGACCGGCGCCGCCCTTCCCCCCGTCCTTCCCGCGGACGCCGACCCATCCGTCGAGGCCCAGACGACCAGGGTCAACCGCTCCGGCAGCGCGCTCGGCATCGGCGCCGTCTGCTCCCCTCTCTCCATCCTTGCACGGCATGCTGGACGCGCCACGGCCAGCCAAGCCGCGGTTGTCCGGAGTCCCGACCGGTTCCGGCAATCCTGACGTCCCGTCGCCGCCCGTCTCGAGGCCTCCATCGCCCCCCTGGCCACCCGTCGACTCGATGCCGTCGTCGCACACGGTCACGACCGGAAGGGCGCCCAGCGCCACATCCGCGGTGCAGGCGTCTACGCCGTTGTTCCCCACCACGCCGGCGTTCGCGCGGTAGCTCGGCGCGTCCTCGCCCGGCTCTCCATCCTTTCCGTCGCCTGCGAGGATCTCGCTCGCCCGCACGATCGCCCTGGCCCCAGGGCTCAGGAGCATCGCGATCGACGACTTGCCGTCGCTCGCGGAGGCGTCGGCCGCCACGGCGCGCACGCCGAAGATCACGGACGTCGTATCGTCCGTCGCGATGACCGCATCCTCCCCCCCGAGGACCCGCACCGGGATCCCCACGGGCGGAGCGATGACGGTCAACGCGCTCTGCCCGTCGAGCGGACCTCCGTAGGACCAGTCGCCGCCGGCACACAGACGGCCGCCCCAGAGGTCGACTCCCTGCGGGAGCGAGATCGCCTCCTTGAACGCCCCACCACAAGCGTACACGCGCCTGGTCGCAGTCTCGCCGTTCCCTCGTCCGCTTGCGGCGAGCCCGACCGCATGTTGCAAGGTCTTCACCGGCGCGTCCTTCGTGCCGGGGTTCTTGTCGTCGCCCTGCTCGCTGACGAACACCCCGCACCTGTCGAGCGCTGGCGCTGTGCCGGGCGTTCCCGCGCACGGGTCGGGCGGAGGCTCCGGATCGGGAGCACACGCCAGCTTTTCCGAGCAATCCTCGGAATAGGCAGCGCAAGCTGTCAGCGGGCTCGCTCCCCACACGCAGACTGCGAGAGCGACGACCGACGTCACGGCGCCTCGGTCTGCCAGCGGACCCATTCTCTCGGCCCCCCGCGTGCTCACCATACCCCCTCGATTCGCGCGCCGATCTCATTCCCATTCGCCACGGGCGATACGTTGACCCGATCCTGCGCCGGCTTGAATCTCAGGAAGGAGAAGTCCGTGAAGAATGACGCGGCGGTCACGGCACCGACGACGCCGCCCGTGATCACCGTGGCCAGACCGGCGCGGCCGAACATGTTTCGCGCGTCCTGCAGGCGCGCCAGCTCGCCACATGGCGAGTTCCGAGGCGCTTGCCAGCACATCGACGCGCTCGATGACGGCTCGCTTTGGAGCCGATCTCGCCGGGCGCTCAGGTCGTCATCGAGCTTGCCCGCGTGGATCATGAGGAGGGTGCCCACCGCCACGCCAGCCGTCGTGACGGCGATCCCCGTGATGCGCAGCGTTCCCGGCCAGGAGGCCCACGGGCTGGGAGCCTTCGCGCGCGCAGCGGGCAACGTGCGCAAGGGGGTCGGCGTCGCTGGCGCGGCGTCCTTCGTGCTGCTCGCCTCCGTGGCGCTCCCCGCCGCCGCGCGGGATAGCTCCATCGTCATCTCGTGCTCTACGCCCGCCACGCCAAGGAACCCCTGAAACGCATCCGCGTGGCCCGGTGCACGGCCCCGCACCATGTGTTTGTCCCCCGGCTCGAAGAAGAGCGTATAGGTGCGCGCGGTCCGTCCGACGCGCTCGCCGTCGATGAGCACCTCGGCGTCGGGCGGATCCACCGAGAGCACGAGCGTAGCGACGCGCTTCACTGCCTCGCGCTGGCCTGCCTGGAATCGACGCTCGAGCGCGTCCGGCAGCGCTTCGCGCTGTTCGAGGCTCTTGGCAAGGTGCTCGGCCGCATCGCGGTACTCGTGCAACGCGACCTCGCAAAGGCCGAGCTCGCCGGTGATCTCCGCGCGCTCTCGCTCGGTGCTGGTCGTCGCGTCCGCGGCGTCGAAAGCAGCCTTGTAGGCAGCGTATGCCTCGCTCCACCGCCCGGCATTGCGCGCTCTCTGACCACGGCGAACATGGTCCTTCATCGATGAACTGTCGTTCGGTCCCGCCTTCGCGGGGGACATCGCCGGCGCTGGCAGACTTCGTGAAGCCTGTTGCGCCTTCGAGCGGGCATCATCGGCGCTGGCCGAGGTCGGGAACCCTGTTGCGACCCCGAGCGCGAGAAATATCGAGAGCGAATGCGCGACGCAACGCATCCAGGGACATTACTGATGCCGGCCGTTCGGCGTCAACCGCCAGAAATCGCGACGCCTCGGCCGTTTGGACGAGAATTGGCGGTCGTCTGACGGAATGTGCTTAGTCGTCCTCTAGACCCGCTTTCGCGTAGTTGAAAATGCGACCTTGGCCTACATGGTCCGACCAACGTTGCTCGTTGGTTCTTTTTTTTGAAGCGTTTGGGCCCGCTCAAGTGTGCTGCTGACCGTGGGCAAGCCACCGACCGTCTTCCCCGGCTTCGAGCTCTTCCGGCGCCTCGCCAGGCGCCACGGCGTGCCGGCGCGAAACGCCGACGATGTCGCTCAGGAAGCGCTGCTGCGCGGGCTTGAGGCCGACAAGCGACTCGACCCGGGGGGAGCCCCAGCGCCATACCGCGTCACGATCGCCATCAACCAGGCGCGCAACCACGTCCGTGACGCACGCCGCCGCGGCGAGGTGCTGACGTCGTTCGAAGAGTGCGAGATCCGAGACGAGTACCCCACGCCGGAAGAGCTGCTCCGGAGACGGCAGCGGGAAAAGTTCACGCGGGAGCTGATAGACCAACTCGATCCCAAGTACCGGGATCTCGTGGTCAAGCACGACCTCCAAGAGGTTCCGCTCGCCGAGATCGCGGCCGAGCAGGGACTTCCGCTGGACACGGTGAGGACGCGACACTGGCGGGCGCACCAGGAGCTCCGGGTGCAGCGAGAGCGGTGGCAGGCGCAGGAGCGCTCGCAGGGAAGGGACGATCGTCTCTGCGTGCCGCTCGCACTGGGCCTCGGCCGTCGCGCGTCGTGGGTGGCCTCGCTGCGCCGTCTGGGCGTGAGGATCCTCGTCCAGGGCGGGCTCGTCCTGCTGACCGGCGCGCTCGTCTCCTCAGCGCCCTCCGTGCCCGACCTGGAATCGTGGTACGGGGCGGCGGCGGTCAGCGTCCCTGCAACCTCGCCCGCTACGCGGGTGGCTGCGGCGTCGCCTGCGCGAGACGGAGACGGCGTGCACAGCGACGCGGCGCCCGCCGGCGGAGAACGCGCGCACAGCGCCGCAGCACCCGCCGCGCCGATAGCGCGCGAGATCTCGTCGCCGAGGGAGCAAGGAAGCGCGCGCGCGCAGCCGGTGGCGAGCAGCACGCCCGTTCCCACAACGACGACAGATCGCCGGCCCGCGTCTCCGGCGAGCGCCGTTCGACCGACCGGCGGGGAGCGCGAGCGGAGCCTGATCAACCAGGCCCGGAGGGCCATCGAGGCCCGCAATGTCACGGCGAACCTCGAGGCTCTCCGGCTGCTGAACACCCACGCGCAAGAGTTCCCCCGAGGGCGGTTCGTCGCCGAGCGCGAAGCACTCCTCCGGCAGCTTCGCTGAATCCTCGGCTGTTTTTCGGCAGCTCACAGGCGGTGAGTTTGGTGATGTCTTCGGACAGCACAAGGCGAAGATCCGCCTTGCATCCCGACATGAGCGATCACGTCCAGGAGGCGAAGCACGATGAATACGATGGAGGATCTACTCGGTGCGATGTGGCTCATTTCGCCGCTCGGGCTCGCGATGATAGCCTGTGTCGCGATCGGCTTCGCGGTCACCGCGCGCGAAGCCCTGGGACGGGAGCGGGGGCTTCGCGAGGCGCGCGAGCACGCGCGTGCCGACGAGGAGGCAGCCCTCACCGATGCGAAGGAGCAGGCCGTGGTGGACCGGGATCGAACCCGGCGCCTTCTGGACTGTCACGTCGATGCGGTGCTCGCAGAGCTGACAGACGCCCGTGCGCGCCGCGTCCCCTGGCCAGGAAGGGTCCTCGAGTCGTTCTGCGCGACGATGCCTTCGTGGAGGAGAAAGCTGGCCGAGAGCACGGGCGTAGAGCGCTCTCCGCTGAACACGACACTTCCGGGAGTAGGGAGCCATGGGTGAATTGCGTCATGTCATTATGCTTCGGAAAGCCAGCGAGATCTCGGTGCGGGGAGTGGGATTGCAATGAGCGTCAAGGGCCTGGTTGTCCACTTTCGGCGCGACTTGGATGACGATGAGGCGCAGCGAACGATCGACGCGCTGATGATGATCAAGGGCGTTGTCAAGGTGGCATCTGTCAAGTCCGGTTACGAAGACGAACTGAACCGGCAGCGGGTCAAGCGAGATTTGCTAAGCAAGATTGACGGGCTTCTGAGGGATGACGAGGCCACGATCTAGCTGCCGACGAACCCGCGTCATCGTGGCGTCGACACAACCGGCCCGCCGCGCCGCAATTTTGCCTACCGCGTCAAGTGCGGAGGGCGCGGTTGGATTCGTGTCGGAGGGGATCTCGGTCCGGCACCTTGATCGGCTGCTGGAGGGGCTCCTTCTGGCGACGTCGCCTCGCGTCGAAGGGGCGAAGCTCTTGCGGCGGACTTACGCCGTAGATGTTCTCGCGTGCCCGCGATGCAGCGGACGGATGCGCCTCATGGCCGCGATCACGGATAAGGCGACGGCGAGGAAGATCTTGAGCCACCTCGGTCTGTTCGCCGAGCCGCTGGAGTGCCGCGCGCGGTACCCGGCGGACCCCGCGTGACGAAACCGACAGGGAGGGACGCTGCTCGACGACGTGGCCGGGGGGAAGTCTGCCCTGAGGTGCGTGCGCCGGCCATCACGACGCGCCGCGAACCGCGACGGCGGCCGTTTGGACGAGCTCAGTAGGGTACAGCTATACGGTAGGATGCCTTCCGCTTGGTGCTACGTCGCGGTAATCCCAGGCGTTTCAGGCGTGGAAGGCCTGCCTGATCGCATAAGGCCCGTTCTGTCAATGAGCTCGTACCGTCGGACTGCACGAGTCAGGAACGGCTCCGAGAATCTTCATTGCGGAACGCGTTTGCTTGTCCTATCCGCTCGCTGAAAGCGAAGCGATCGACGCGGCCGTTCGGGGTGGCGCGCGGATCGAAGAGACCCTCGAAGGCGCCCGGCGGCGCGCGCGGTGCTCCTGTTCGCCAGGCTTACGAGCGCTCTCACCGAACGGCGCGCGCCTCCGCTTGGGCACAGGCCGCGCGTCTTGCACGAGCTGGTCTATTTTGTCGTCACACAGGACGCGTCGTCCGTCGGAGTAGTCAACTCTATATCTTGAGACGGATAGTACATCACGAAATTATAACACATCTCATCCACCGTCCGCTCCCCGAATTCCACGGCCCTGTTGCCCGGGTTGTCCCACGCGCAACGCGTCCTCACGGTGTCGCCGCCTCGAAGGATGGTATCGTTGTCGTACCAGAGCTGGTTGTCGAAGTTCCACGGATCGGCGAGCCCCAGGTTGCTCGGCTCGCTGCCGTCCGTGGGCACCGTGTTGCTCGACAGGTGCTTGCCGAGATCGTGCATGTGCGGCATAACACTGATTACCGAAATCGCCCCCATATCCCGCGGGAACTGGTAATCGCAGCTCACGTCGAGCGAGCCGTGAGGCGGGATGTTGATGTCTTCTGTGCCGAACGAGAAGATGCCGGCGTCGTTGGGGCGGAGCTCCGTCGTCGTGCAGACGTTGAAGCCGGTGCTGTCTTGCTGCCCGTCGAGGCCCTTGATGTTGCTGTAGTGCACCTGGACTACGAAGTGTGCCGTGCCTTCCAGCGGGAAGCCCGCCTCTAGCGGCAGCTCCGTGGCCTCGCCGCCGGGCGCCCAGACGGACAAAAGAGCCCCCTGGATGTCGCCCCCCTCACAGGGCGTGGGCGTCGAGGGAGACGCCTCATCCGCCTTGAAGAGCAGGATATGGTGTACAATGGTGCTGTTGTCGATCTGGGGTGCGATCCCGACGAGGTGTCGTTTCTGGCCGATCTCTACATCGACCCCATAACACATATACTGGTCCTGGACGTCCTTCGGCATGACGTAAGGCGCGGACGGCGCTAGCAGGACATCCGGTGTGCAGCTCAGGGTCGGAGGGTCGATGGTTCCGCCGCCGCCCGGGTCGACGCACGTGTCTTCACCGGCCGGCATGCCGGCGGCGATCCATTGATCGAAGATCGCGAGCTCCGCGGCGGTCAGGCGCTCGGTTGGGGGCGGAGGCATGGGGCGCGCGGTGTCGCGGGCGCGTGCGGCGACGAGCTCGTAGACTTTCTTGTTGGGATCGCTCACCGCGGGCGCGAGCAGATCGCTCCGGTCGACCAGCGGGAACGGCGCGCCGAACTTCGGGGACGCCCCGTGACAGGTCTGGCACTTCGTGGAGAGGATCTTGTCGACGTCGCACGGCAGCGCTTCCGCGTTGCCGTTCTCCGGACCGGAGCCGGATGAGCCGCTGCTGCCCTTCTCGGCGTCGCTGCACGCGACGACCACGAGAGCGGATAGGAAGGGCAGCGCCGAGAACAAATAGCGACTACGATTCATGCGATCTCCTCGGGGAAAAGTGCGACCTGAATCGGCGTTCGAGGGTATCGAGCGCGGATCTGCATCTTTTCGGAAGGGCGGTCGAAGACCGAGATTCCGAAAAACGCCGTCGAACTGGGTGGACGAAGAACGCGCGCCGCGAGCTCCCGAGAACAGCGGGAGACTTGGCGCGTGAGAGCACCGGCGACCCAGGTCTACGGACGGGCCGGCGACCTGGCGTCGGTGCTACTTCGGTGAGTGCCCGCCCGCTCTGAGAATGTTCAACGGTGCGCTCACGCGGAAGGTATCGAGGCGCTCGCGCGCCAGGAGGCGCGGTGCCGTCTGGTCAAAGCTCGGCTGCGGACTAGGGTCGCGCGCGGGGATCCATCTACGGGGCGCGCCCGAGCCAGTAGGGTACAGCTATACGGTAGGATGCCTTCCGCTTGGTGCTACGTCGCGGTAATCCCAGGCGTTTCAGGCGTGGAAGACCTGCCTGATCGCATGAGGCCCGTTCTGTCGATGAGCTCGTACAGTCGGACTGCACGAGTCAGGAACGGCTCGGAGAATCTTGACTTTGCGGAACGCGTTTGCTTGTCCTATCCGCCTTGCCCTTCCGCCTGGCCAGAGTGACCCCTGGGTCGATGGGCTCGCCGCCGAGGCCTTGCGCGCGAGATCGGACGCGTTCATCCTCGCGGGGGCCGCATGACCAGGATAGAGGCATTTGTTCCGACAGCGATGCTCTTTCAGATGATCGCCGACGTCGCTCGTCCTCACAAGGCGCGCCTCGTGCTCCAGCGTTTCGAGACCGCTCGTCATGGCGCGGCGCTCTCCGTCGTCGAAGCAACCCCTCTCGCGGCCGACGAGTACCTGAGCGGCGGCTATGAGCTTGTGTATCTGGCGCTGCGGAAGGCGCCCGCGAGCGAGCAGGACTGGAGCTTCGTCGACCGCGAGGCCGCCGATCTGCTCGAGTTCGCCGGCGCGCGTCAGCGCGGTGAGGATCTCGAGCAGGTCACGATCCGCCCTTTGGCCAGGAAGACCAACGTGGCCAGGTTGTTCGCCGCGACGAAGGCGGCCATCGCGGCCGCCTGCAAACAAGGGGTGACGCTCAACGGTCAGCTCTACCCGAAGATCTTCTACGCGAAGGAGCTCCAGGCTCGAAGATCTCGGTTGTGGATCGATATTGAGACCAAGACCATATCCGCCAGGGTGGTCGGGTAGGACCCTGGCGCTCCCGCGGGACGTCGGGCCGGGGAGCGAGCCGCCATGCGCCTTCGCGCCGCTGCATGGCGGCAGTGTGGGCCGGGAACGCCCCGCCGAAGAGGACCAGAACGCGCTCGCCGCGGGGAAGCGCGGGCGGCGCTGAGCCGGAGCGCGACGATGCCCGTGCGATGAGAGGAGATGAGATGAGAGGGAATCACAGAGGCAGAGAGGAGAGAAGGGAAGAGGACGGTTCGGTCAGCCGGCGTCGAGCCAGGCCTCGAGCGCCGCGGCGAACGCTGCCGGGGCGTCGAGCATCAGCCAGTGGCTGGTCCCCGGCAGCACGACGGACGCCAGCGCGGGCCTCAGCACGTGCAGGCTCTGCGGCCACGCGTTCGAGGGGGCGAGGAGGGCGTGGGCGCGGGCGCCCGGGGCGGCGAGGTAGCGGTCCAGCGCGTTCGCCGCCTCGAACTGCAGCAAGCTCCGGGACATGCCGAGCATCCGGTCGTGCGGTGTGGAGGCGACGCGCGCCAGCACCGTCTCCCGCGTCGCGGGCGTGCTGCCCGCGAGCGCCTCGTTGAAGGTCGCAAAGGCGGTGTCGCGCCAGCCGTCCGCCTCGAGGGCGGCGAGGTAGGGCGGGAAGTGCTGCGCCTGGACCTCCGCCGGGATCTGCGTGAAGTCGCGGGGCGGGTCGGCGAGCACGAGGCGAGCGACCCGCTCCGGACGGGCGGCCGCGACGGCGAGCGCCACGAGGGCGCCGTAGCTGTGGCCGACGAGCGCCACGCGGGGGAGAGCCAGGGCGTCGAGGACCGCGAGCACGTCGGCAGCGCACGCGGAGGGAGCGTAGTCCGCGTCGGGCGGGGGCTCGGACGCGCCGTGCCCCCGGAGATCGATGGCCACGGCGCGGCGCCGGCCGGAGACGTGCGCGAGCGGCGCCTCCCAGAAGCCGGCGTGGCCGACCATTCCGTGCACGAGCACGACCGGCAGCGCCTCGCGTGAGGGACCAGCGCCCGCGGCCGGAGGAGCGCCTGCGGCGGGATGATCGACGATGTGGAGCGTGCCCGCGGGGCCCGCGACGGTCTGGGAACGCATGTGCGTCTGCTACCTCGGCGTGTGTGGCCGCGTGAAGGAGCCGTGTTGCGCTGCGAGCGCGGAGGGTAGGCGAGGCGCTCGTCCGAAGCAACCCGGCGCTCCTTCGCGGCAGCGCGGCAGGGGCGCTGCCGCGAGCGAGGAGCGGTCCTCCAATCCCTGGCAGCCCCCGTGCGTCGTCGAGGGCGAGGCGGACGTGGTGCAGGGGCAGCCCGCGAAGCGCGAGGCGATGCGCCGCACGTCACGATACCGACGTGGCGCCGCGGACAGCGGCCGCTGACCGTGGAGAAGCCATACCCGAGGTCTGAGCAGATCCATCAGCTCTGGCGCGATGCGCCCGTCATCGGCGAGGTCCGCCGCGATGCGGCTGCACAGGGCCACGAACTGCGTGTCCCGCGTGCAGGGCGCCAACAACAACAGGCACGGTGACCTGAGCAATGCGGCGCTCAGCGCGAGGAGATACGCGTTGCCGTCGCTGTCGTCTCCGAAGGGCTGAAGTGAATGGTCGGGCGCTCCGGGGTCGAAGCCGGAACCGCCGAGCCCGATGGCCTCGCGCAGCTCGTGCTCTGCCTGTGCGGTGGCCTCCTCGAGGGGGAGGCCCTCGCGCCGGTGGTCGAGCCCGCTGCTCGCGTCGGGTCGGCGCCGGGGCCTTGCAGCTCGCGCTCGCAGGCTCTGCTGAGCGTGTTCTCAGGAGACTGGCCTCGTCGGACGCGCCCGGAGGCCCGCTGCTCTCGGACCTCAACGAGCAGGCCCCATTGCGAGGACAATCTTGCCACGCGGGCGGGGGCGGGTGCCGTCGAGCATCTCATGCGCGCCGCGGGCCTCGGCGAGCGGCAGCACGGCGCCGATGTCGACCGAGAGCTCGCCCGCGTCGAGCAGGGCGGCGATGCGGTCGAGGTGGGCCGTCGTGACATCGACGAGAAAGAAGCTTGCCCGCACGCCGCGGCGGGCGGCCTCCTCCTGATCAGGGGTCGACACCGCCGAGACCAGGGTGCCACGTGGCTTGAGCACGGCGAAGGACCGCGCCTGCGTGTCGCCACCGACGAGGTCGATGACGGCATCGACGTCCTTGGCGGCATCCTCGAAGCGCTCGCTCCGGTAGTCCACGACGACGTCCGCACCGAGACCGCGGACGAAGTCGCGATCCTTGGCCGAGGCCGTCGCGATCACACAGGCGCGGGCCCGGCGCGCGAGCTGCACCGCGTACGCGCCGACGCTGCCGGCCGCGCCGTGCACCAGCACGGTCTGTCCGGCTTCGAGCTGGGCCTGATCGAACAGCGCCTGCCACGCCGTGACGGCGACGACCGGCACCGAGGCGGCCTGCACGTCGTCGAGCCGGAGAGGCGCGCGCGTCATCATGCCCGCCTGCGCCAGGGCACAGGCGGCGTGCGCGCCGGTGAAGCGCTTGTTGGTGACGCCGAAGACCTCTTCGCCCGGCGCGAGGCCAGTCACCTCGGGGCCGACCGCGGCCACGGTACCAGCGAGGTCCGAGCCGAGCGTCAGCGGCAGCGGCTGGGGCAGCACGCTCTTGCCGGCACGGATCCAGCCGTCCCACGGCCCGACCCCGGCCGCCGCGACGCGGACCAGCACCTCGCCCGGGCCGGGCAGCTGGACCGGCACCTTCTCGATGGTGATGACCTCGGGACCGCCGAACCGGTGGATTCGGGCGGCGTCGGTGGAGCTGGGAAGCATCGTCACGAACATGGAGTGGACCTCGTGCGCGTCGAGGGAGGCGCTGGCGGAAGACATCGCGAGGGCAGCCATGAACGGGATTGTTTTACCTTTTTCTCACCTCTGTATTTCCATTCATCCCGGCAAGGCACAGGCGGACCTGGTGAACAGCACATCGGGTATGCAGTTGACCGAAGCTGGCGGATCCTTCTGATGGTGGTCACGCCGGGTCGCCCGCAGGTTGTTCGGCAAGAAGGGCGGCCGAATGCCGCGGAGCTAAGAGCGCCGAACAAAGCCGGACCGAGCCAGGCAGCCGAGGGCCCAGGTCCTGTGGATGGTGCTGTCATTTGCCCAGAGAGGTTCCACATGAAGACGGGAAGGAGAGAACGTCCTTCAGGTTTTCTTCCCACCTCCCTGCCTTCATGTTCATTCATGTTCAGATGACAGCACCACCGTCCTGTGCCCGGCCGGGCGCGAGGCCGAAGATCCCCTCCGGGCTCGGCGCCACACGAAGGAGAGAGGACCGTGAAGAACGAGATCGCTGGTATCCGCATCCCTGACAGCCGCCTGGCTGCGGAAGCGACCGAGCTCGCGCGGGAGATGTCGGCGCCCTTCCTTTTCAACCACGTCATGCGCACGTACCTCTTCGGCGCGCTGCTCGCGAAGCGGCGCGGGCTCGTGCTCGATCACGAGCTGTTCTACCTCGGGGCGGCGCTCCATGACCTCGGCCTGGCCGAGAGGTTCCGGGGCCCGGAGCGGTACGAGGTCGAAGGCGCAAACGCGGCGAGCGAGTTCCTGAAGCAGCACGGCGTGCCCGAGGAGGCGATCGGCGTCGTGTGGGACGCAATTGCGCTGCACACCGTGAGGGGGGTCCCGCCATACAAGCGGCCCGAGGTGGCGCTGCTTCACGTCGGAACTATCATGGACATCATTGGCAATGATTTGAAGGAGCTCTCTGCGGACGAGGTGGATGAGGTGCTCCAGGCGTACCCGCGTCTCGATTTCAAGCGCGCATTTCCGCAGGCGATCGCTGACATGCTCGCCAGCAAGCCGGAGACCGCCTTCTACAACTTCACGGCCGATATCGCCGAGCGCCTGATCCCGGGCTTTCATGCCCCCAATTTCTACGACGTCATCCTGGCGGCGCCGTTCAAGGAGTGACCGGACCCACGCGTCGAGAACTGTGGCCAGGGTGACAACGAGCTTCCGACGACGCGCGCGGCTCGATCGCCGACGAGGCCGAGATGAGGAGAGGCCGCGGGCGCTCTCCGCGTCATCCGCTTTACAGGGCGAATCGTCGACTGTAACGGAAAATCGCAGACAAGGAAACTGTCTCGCAGCGCACCGGCAGCACTTCTGTCGTACGGGGCCCGGTGGTATCGGGCGACGGTGCGACCGAAAGGCAATGCGCAGGCGGGCTCCGTGATCGCGGACGGGATTGTCCGCGCAGCGCAGGTCGGGGACCTATGATCCGGGCGCGCGACAGGCGCGGGGACGAGACCGCTCAGGAGCTCGCCCTGAGCGCGGTGAACTCGCCTGGATCGTGGAGGGTGGGGGGATTGGTCCCTCCACCGATGAAGTCTTCCGTCCGGTCATACATGCCGAAGTGGGTCACGGGTCCCGGACCGCCCCGCGCCGGGAGACCATCCGCGCCCGCCTTGACCCCGAGGGCGTTCATCAAGTTGCAGTAGTACTTGTTGATCGGCGCGCTGGCGAGCGACGGATCGGTCCCCGTTTCCTGGGAGTACCCGTCGACCTCGTCCGGAGTGCCCTCGGCACACGTGATCTCGCTGTTGCCGGTCGTGAGATCGGGCGAGCCGTCATCGACGTTCACGGCCCAGCCGGTCTTGAAATAGCCGCCGGCGCTGCCGACCTGGACGATCGGCAGGTTGTTGAGGTTGAGGGCGCAGCCGTCCGACATCTCCTGGAACCAGACGGCCGCGCAGTTGTCGAGGAGCGTCCCGTCGCCCTCGTCGATACCGTTCAGCTGCCCGACGAGGTGGGCGAACTTCCTTGCATGGTAGTCGTCGATCGTGAGGAGCATGTCGAGCACACCCGGGACGCAGGGGCCCTGCACTCCCGCGTGGTCCAAGCGACTCGAGAGACCTTCGCTCTCTTGCGTCAGGCCGAGCCCCTTGAAGGTGTAGGCCGCGGGGTACTTCAGGAAGATGACGGGGTTCGCGTTGCACGCCGCCGCGAGCACGGCGAGGTTCGAATAGAGGTCGGCTCCGTCCAGACCGTCCGAGATTCGCCGCGTCAGCCAGTCGTCGACGCTCGGGCGCGTGCTCTGCAGGTCGATGTTTTCTCGCGTCACACCGAGCGCCGCGGCGAGGGACGTGTTGCACTGCGAAGGAACCACCACGTTTCCTGTCGAGTGGAGGAGCTCCTTCCAGGCTGCGAGCTTCTGCTTGTCGGCACGGCTCATGTCGAACCGCTCGAGCGTCTGCAGATCATCCCTCATGATGTCGAGGATGCTCTTGCCGCGCATCGCCGCGTAGGTGTCCGGAGACGTCGGCTTCCCCGCCTCGAAGAGGCCGGTGAGGCTGCTGAAGACCTGCGACGCGGAGATGCTCTTGAAGAGGGTCTCGGCAGCGGAGTAGGAGATCGCCGACTGAGCGTTGTCATTTCCACCAATCGTGTTCATGAACAACGGAACGAGTCAGGAACGGCTCCGAGAATCTTGATTTTGCGGAACGCGTTTGCTTGTCCTATCGGCCTGGATCTTCTGGAACGGCCTCCGGCTCTGTGATCGCGTGAACCTGCAGTGCCGCCTGCGGGGCATGCCCGACGGCGTGCCGCGGGGCCTGGTCATCGCGGCGTGTGTGGCGCGCGTCATCCCGTACATCCAGCTCCTGGCCGGCCCGATCACCTGGCTGTTCGTCGCCATCGCCATGCAGCGCACGGTGAACCGGATCGTCGAGCTCGACGCGCGGACCACGAGCGAGCGCGTGGCGCCGGTCGACGCGGGCGCTGGCGTGTTCGGCGTGCGGTTCCCTGCGGTTCAGGCGCTGCCGCTGCCGGACGACGTCGCCGTCCAGGCGGAGGCGGAGGCCGCGGCGGCGGTCACCGAGCAGCGGCAGCGCCGCTAGGGCGCCGATCGGCTCGGTCGCCTCCAGAGAGAGCGGGAGAAGGCGTTGCTGGCGGCGTGACTCGGGATCGGGTCAGGTAAAGCTGTGCGGGAGCGACGCGCTCGGATCTGCCACCTTGGCGGCCTTGCGACTGGCCTCGAGCGCGGCGGCGAGCGCCGCGTCCTCGAACTCACCACTGAACTGGACGAAGACGCCGACGATATCGGTGGTGCCGTGGCGGAAGACGGTGCCGCTATCGGTGTAGTTCCACACGTCGAAGATGGGCTGACCGCCCTCGGTCACCGTCCAGCGCTCGAGCGGCACCTCGGCCAGACCCTCGAACTTGCCGCAGGGGATCGCGAACGGGTCGTCGCCCTTGATCCCGTACTCCTTCAGCACGGCGCGCAGCTGCGCGACCTCGTGACCCAGGAACTGCTCGACCTTCAACCACGGACCCGCCCAGACGCGCGCGTCCTTGTAGTCGGCGCCGTCGATCTTTCGGTGGTTGGCGAACTGGTACTTGGTCATGGGCCCTCTCTAACACAGGACCGAAGGGCTCGACCAGCAGCGCGAGCCCCGTCGCCGCGCTCCCCGTCCGTGCCGTGCTGCTACGCGGCGTCGCCGTCTTTGAGCGCGCTGGCCACGGCGAGGCGCCTGCCTGCGAAGTACTCCGACGGGGAACAACCCAAGCGCTTGCGAAAGACGCGGTGGCACTGCGCGTAACTGCCGAAGTCGGCTTCGAGGGCAGCTCGCGTCAGCGCCGATCCGCGATCCACGAGCGCGACGAACTTCATCAGCTTGGCCCGCGCGCGGAGCTCGACGAACGGGACCCCCCACTGACCGTGGACGCGGCGGCTCAGCTCACAGGGGCCGGTCCCGAGGCGCTCCGAGAGGGTAGTCGCCGAGACGCCCGGCTCACGCAAGATCTCCTTGAGCGCGCGTCGCGCCGTCACGTGACCGCTGCCCACCCGAGGCTCGGCGTCCGCGAAGAGGCCGACCAGGGACGTCTCGGTGGCGCTCGCACACGCCGTGTGATCGAGCTCGACCAGCCGATCGCGCCAGCTCGACAGCGCCTCCTCGGAGAGCTGGGCTCGCTGACACGAGCGAGGGACGCGCGCTCCCATGGCTCGCTCTGCGAGAGCGGGCGTGAGCGCGAGCACGAACAAGTCGAGATCGTCCGAGGCGTGGAGCAAGACGTGATCCTGTCCTGGGGCGAAACAGGCGAACTGCCCCGGACCAAGCTCGAGGACGTTGCGCCCGATACCGAGGGTCGCGTGCCCGTGCAGCACGACGTTGATCTCCGGTTCGTCGTGAAAGTGACGCGGGCGCGTGTACGAAGGCTGGTACCGCCACGACTGCGCCTGGCGTCCTTCGAGCATGGGAAAGGGCTGGTAAAGAGCCTCGGTCACGTCCGGCAAGATGGATCAGCGAAGCGGCGTCGTCGAGCGCCCGCGCGCAAAAAACGAGATGCAGTCCGCGCCGGCCGCCGGCAAATCGTCGGCATGTTCGCCCGCTGGACGCCGCTCTTGCTCTCCTGCTTCCTCTTGGCTTGTGACACGGGAGAAACGACCCGTACCGGTGACGACACGGGAGGAACCGCTTCGACCGGAGGTGCGCCGGGCGTCGGCGGCTCGGGCTCCGGAGTCGGGGGAGGCGCGTCCTCCACCGGCGGCACGGCCGGTGCGGGCAGCACGGCGGCGGTCAGCGGCTCGGGCAGCACGGCGGCGGTCGGTGGCTCGGGCGGTGCGGGCAGCACGGCGGCGGTCGGTGGCTCGGGCGGTGGCGGCAGCGACGAACCTGCGCCCGACTCGGCGTTCACCCTGCTCTTCCGCGACGAGCTCGACACGCTCGACCCGAGCCGCTGGAGCATCATGACCCACTCCTGGGACACGAACCTGGCGCTCTTTTCCGCGAAGGCGGTGTCGAACGCGGACGGGCGCTTGTCTCTCACCCTGCTTCCCGCGCCCGAGGGCACGACGGACGGCAGTGCACCCAAGTCCTTCCTGGGAGCGGAGGTGCGCTCGGTCGCGACCCTGACGTACGGGCGCGTGCGCACCCGCGCCAAGCTGGCGCGAGGCTCCGCGGTGGTGTCTTCGCTGGTCACCATCTACACGCCGTGGCCGGCCGACAACTGGAACGAGCTGGACATCGAGTGCCTGGGACAGGACCCGTCCCAGGTTCAGTTCAACGCGATGGTCTACACCGGAGCTCCCGTCACGCCACCGGTCACGTCGTCCGTGAGCCCCACGCAGGACCCCACGAAGGTGAGCCTCGGCTTCGATTCGAGCGAGGACTTTCACGTGTATGAGATCGAGTGGACGCCGGAAGGTGCGTTTTTCCGTGTCGACGACGTGCTCCGGCACACCTGGACCAAGCGCATCGACCTGATGACCTTGCCCCAGAACGTACTGCTCACCATCTGGGCGTCGTCGAGCGCTGCGTGGGCGGGGCCCGTCACCGCAGCGACGCGCGGTGCGGCCTCGGTGTACGACTGGATCGAGCTGTACGAGTTCACCCCCGGCGGGTAACGGATGGCATGCCAGTGACCGCCGACGCCGGCGGTCGCGCATGGACGACCGTCCCGGGCGCAGGACGGATGACGGGAAGCAGCGCGGCGCCGTAAGACTCCGCGGCCTCCCGTGGTTGTGAACTGAAACATCGACGCGGCCGCGGCTTCCATCACCCTGTGATGCGTCACTCTCTGCGCGGTCGCTTGGACCAACGGGGCATGCGCTAAGCTCGCTGGTCGCCTCCTACCAATGTATATTCCGGTCAGCGACGACGAATTCTCACCCGCACGACGCAACTCCTCGCTTCGAGCTCCATGAAGCTCAGGGTATCGATGAATCCTGTCGCCAAAGAGCCTGCATGTGCCGATCATGGGGCGGTCCTATGCGACCATCAATTTTGCCAAATTTCGTCACGAAATGAGGGGATCCCTCAGCTATACGGTAGGATGCCTTCCGCTTGGTGCTACGTCGCGGTAATCCCAGGCGTTTCAGGCGTGGAAGACCTGCCTGATCGCATAAGGCCCGTTCTGTCGATGAGCTCGTACAGTCGGACTGCGCGAGTCAGGAACGGCTCCGAGAATCTTTACTTTGCGGAACGCGCTTGCTTGTCCTATCCGCCTCGGCGGCGTCGCCGTCGCTGGCGGCGTCGCCTACGCGGCGCTCGGCCTGAGCGCGCGCGCCGACGCCGGCCGCCTGCGGACGACCTGCCCCCCGCGCTGCGCCGAGGCCGACGTCGACGCGGCGCGGACCAAGGTCATCGCCGCCAACGTCGCGTTCGGCGTCGGCGTGGCGGCGCTCGGCGGCGCCGCGGCCGCGCTCCTCCTGCGCGGCCCCTCGCCCGCCGCGCCCGCCGCCGCCGCGGTGCACGTCGTCCCGCTGCCCGGCGGCGCCACCGCCGCTCTCGGCGCGCGGTCCTGACGCTGCTTCACGCCGCGGGCTCGCGTTCCGGATCGCCACGTCGAGCGCCTGCGCGCGGGTCGCCGTCGGCGCGCCGGAGCCCTCCTTGTAGATCTTCAGCCACAGCGCCGCTTCACGTGCGTGGTTTGCGGCCAGCCACGCTTCGAGCGCGGCCCCTCAGGGGAGCTCTTGATCTTCTTCTTGTCGGGAACGATCGGCGCCATCCCTGCCTCGCAGCGCGTCCCATCCTACGCTGAAGCGGCCGAGACACCAGCGCGGAGATCGTCGCACACCGACTCACCCGACCCGCCGCGCCGGCCCCGCGACGCCCGCCGCCGCCGCCGCGGGGTACGATGTGCGACTCACGCTGCCGACCTGCTGCCGTGTTCCCCAACGACGAGGCAGCCGTGTGCGCGACGCCCGGTGACGAGCGCCCGCGCCACGGAGATCAAGAAGTGTTCAAACTGGCAGATCGCCGCGGGCGGCAGATCGGAATTGACATCCAATATGTGAGCGCTCACAATGGTCTCATCCTTCGATTCTTCCCTGCGTGGGTCGTCATGAGCGCCGGGATCTCCGTCATCGGGTCGATTTTTCCACCGACTCTGTCGTTCGGTCGTCTCGGGCAGTTGTGACGGCGCGCTCGCAGAGGGCAGCGTCTATCCGTAGAGCAAACCGTATTTGGCTTACTTAGCTGTCGAGGAGAACAAAATGAGAATTGGAACGATGCAGGCCTTGCTTGCGGCGGCGACGGGTATCCTCGCCGTGTCGTGCGTCATCGATCCCGAGGAGGCGTACGACGCCGAGACCGAGGAGGGGGGGACCCTCGAGGGCGCCATCACGATCGATGCGAGCGCGACCTACACGATCGTCGGCGTGCAAAGCGGAAAATGCGTCGAGGTGGCTGGAGGCAGCACCGCTGACGGAGCGGGCTTGCAGATCGCCAGCTGCAACGGCTCGACGCGGCAACAGTTCCGTGTGGAGTCGACAGGCGGCGGCTACTACCGCGTCCGCAACGTAGGCAGCAACCGTTGCATGGACGTCGCGGGCGCCTCCACCAGCGACGGCGCCCGCATCCAGCAATACTCCTGCTGGAGCGGGACAAACCAGCAGTGGTCGTTCACGGACGTCGCCGGCGGCGTGCGTCTCACGGCGCGCCACAGCGGCAAGTCCCTGGACGTCTATGGCAGCGCCGACGGCACAGGCATCCAGCAGTGGGGCTGGGCGAACGGCGCAAACCAGAAGTTCTCGCTCCGGGCCGTGGGGAGCGGCTCGAGCAGCAGCTCCAGCAGCTCCAGCAGCTCCAGCAGCTCGGGCGCCGGCGGCGGCGGCTCCGGCGGCGGCGGCGGCTCCGGCGGCGGTGGCGGCGCCACCGGCGGGAAGTTCGTCGGCAACATCACGACCAACGGCGCCGTGCGCGACGGCTTCGCGAGGTACTGGAACCAGATCACGCCCGAGAACGAGGGCAAGTGGGACGCCGTCGAGCGGACGCGCGGGAACAAGAACTGGGCAGCGCTCGACCGGATCTACAACTACGCGAAGGCGAACAACCTCATCTTCAAGCAGCACACGTTCGTGTGGGGTGCCCAGCAGCCGAGCTGGATCGGCGGCCTCTCCGGGTCGGAGCAGCAGGCGGCCGTGAAGGACTGGATGCGTTCGTTCTGCGCGCGCTACCCGGACACGAAGTACATCGACGTTGTCAACGAGCCGCCGCCCCACACGACGCCGAGCTACAAGAACGGCATCGGCGGCGACGGCGCCAGCGGCTACGACTGGATCGTCAACTCGTTCAAGTGGGCGCGCGAGTACTGCCCCAACGCGGTGCTGATCCTCAACGATTACAACAACATCGAGTACCAAGGCGATCACGACAACTTCATGAGGATCGCGCAGGCGGTCATCCGAGCGGGCGCCCCCGTCGACGCCCTCGGCGCGCAGGCCCACGACGCCTACAAGATCAACACGAACACCGTGAAGGGGTACATCGACAGGCTCGCCTCGCTCGGCAAGCCCGTGCACATCACCGAGTACGACATCGGCATCGCGGACGACAACCAGCAGAGGCGGGTGATGGAGGAGCAGTTCACGATGTTCTGGAACCACCCCGCCGTCCCCGGCATCACCCTCTGGGGTTACATCGTCGGCGCCACGTGGCGGGACAACACCGGACTCCAGCATTCGGACGGCAGGATGCGGCCGGCCATGAGCTGGCTCATGAGCTTCCTCGGCCGGTGACGTAACCTCGATCACGAGTTGGGCGGGGCGGCACCGTGCGAGCCCGTGCACGTCTCGCCAGCGCACTTATCGGCGGTTTGAATCTCCCCGCGATCCCCATCCCGCCCCTCGTCGACTGCTCGCTCATCGCTCGACAGCTCGAACGTCGCGGTAATCCCAGGCGTTTCAGGCGTGGAAGACCTGCCTGATAGCATGAGGCCCGTTCTGTCGATGAGCTCGCACAGTCGGACTGCACAAGTCAGGAACGGCTCCGAGAATCTTGACTTTGCGGAACGCGTTTGCTTGTCCTATCCGCCTGTGGCCGTCGGTGTCGTGCGCCGCGCCGGCCATGGAAGGCTCGGAGGAGATCGTGACGGACCCGGGCCTCTGCGACCCGCAGGCAGACATCGCGGCCGGCAGGCTCACCGGGTCCGGGATCAACCCCGATCTCGAGGAGCAGGTCACCTGCGATCCCGAGATCGCGCTCTGCGTGCTCAAGGAGCCGCCGGAAGCGCTGCGCCAAGGCCGCTCATCGGCACGCCACCCCGACGACCGCCGCGCTTCGTACCTCCAGCGTCAACACCGCGTCACCCAGGTGGATCCGTGGTCCCGCGACAACGGATGATTTTGTCGCGGCAGGAAATGCCGTGCCTCGGTACATGGTCAACCCGTTCGTAACCGCATCATCACGCGGCGGACAAGCGAACGGGCTGAACACGCCCTGATCAAATAATCTGAAGGGCTGGTCCCCGTCGCGCCATCAAGTCCATGAGCTGCCCGGATCCGGGAGGCGAGCTGTCCTGTGTGCTCTGGGCCGATGTGCGAAAAGGGTTCTACCATGATGCATAGTTCTATCTTCACTGCTACCGCGATGTCTTTTCTCCTTGTCGCCATCGCCGCGGGCGGAATCGGATGCCTCGATTCCGGATCGTCGCAGGGCGAGGTCGATGTAGGGCACAGCGAATCTGCCGTGTGCGCTGGCTCTCCGGAGTGGCAGGAAGGTCAGTGGTACGAGGAGGGTACCATTGTGAATTACCAGGGATCGGCCTACATCGCCGAGCACGGCAATCCCGGCTATATCCCGACGGTCAGCACGTACTTCTGGGAGCCTTACTCCGCCTGCACCGACACCCCCGAGCCCGGCGCGGTCGGCGCGCTCCCCGCGAAGGTCGTCGCCGGCTACTACCCCAACTGGACGCCGTCGCCCGTCCGCATCCGCGACATCAACAGCAATTACAACCTCATCTACCTCTTCGCCGCGCATCCCGTGGGAGGGCCGCCCGGCACCACCGGCGCCGTCACCTGGACGCCGCCGGGCGACGGCAGGGGAGCGGCGACGCACCTCAAGGAGGACATCCAGTACGCCCGGACGACCCAGGATCGCAGGATCATCCTCTCCATCGGCGGCGCCGGCCAGGGCATGAGCTTCCCGGACCGCGGGAAGTCGCAGACGTTCGTCGACAGCGTGGTCGGCATCTACAACGACCTGGGTGGGTTCGACGGGATCGACTGGAACACCTTCGAGGCCAACCAGAACCCCGACACCGAGGAGATGATCTGGATCAGCCTGGAGCTGAAGCGGCGCTTCCCCGGCTTCATCATCACCGCGCCTCCGGCGCCCTGGAACCCGCGCGACAAGGATTTCTGCAAGGCGATGGTGGACGCCGGCGCCATGGACTACGCCGCCCCGCAGTACTACGACGGCCCCGACCTCGACCAGCAGTCCTACATCGTGGACAACGTGGACCAGTGGGTCTGGCTGCTCGGTCCCACGCACGTGGTCGTGGGCTTCGGGATCTGGGACGCGCAGCACTACATGTCGATCGACGAGGCGATCCCCACGTGGAACGAGGTCGAGGGCAACCACCCGACGCTCCGCGGGGCGTTCGACTGGCAGATCCACACCGACGAGAGCCAGGGTTGGCCGTTCGCCGACCGCATCGGGCCTCTGGTCACGGACTGAAGCGACGCCGCGCGGCCCCCCGGGGGGTAACGCATCGTCCGGTCACCATGAGAGGACGTTATGATACGATTCCAGTTTGCCAACGAGATTTTGAGCCGTCATGTTCGGTCGTGTCTTGCGATGCTGCTTTGTTCCTCCCTGTGCGTCGCGTGCGCCGACACCTCCGACGAAGGCGAGATGGTGGAAAGCGAGCCGGCCGCCCTCGACGGCGGCGACGTGCCTGACCCGAGCCAGGTCTCGATCAAGGCAACTGCTTCCGGCTGCGGAACCATGAATACGCAGGTTGGGGCTGTCAACGCGGAATACGCACTCACGTTCGATGACGCTCGCGGGGGCCGCGACGACTTTGGCACGTACGACGTCGCTTGTGACGTCGAGGTCAGCTATGCGTTTCCAGCGGGCTACACGTTCGATGCGCCGTCCTTGGATGTGTTTGGAGACGTGTATACCGAGGACGCAGCTGTCGTCACGGTTCAAGCAAGCCAATCACTGGCCGGCACGGCCAGCGTCTCCAAGACGTTTGAGAACATCGACACGGACGTCGAAGGGGTGTTCGAGCTGCTCTCTATCCCTGCCGGGGGACAAGCGGGCAGCGCCCCGTGTGGTGCCACCTCGGCTACGGTCGACGTGCAGCTCCGCGCCACGATCGGTGGCACGGGAAGAGCATCCGTCGAGTTTAACTATATTGATGGGCTGATCCGCTGGCGCCGCTGTCAATGAACCGACCCAGGGCCTGCCGTCGCGTCAACCGCTCGCGCTGTCTTGTCACCCTGCGATCAGGCCGCGCTCAAGTCCCAGCGAAAACCCTTCCCGGGAAGCACGCCAGCAGGGTTCAGCTATAAGGTAGGATGCCTTCCGCTTGGTGCTACGTCGCGGTAATCCCAGGCGTTTCAGGCGTGGAAGACCTGCCTGAGCGCACAAGGCCCGTTCTGTCGATGAGCTCATACGGTCGGTCTGCACGAGTCAGGAACGGCTCCGAGAATCTTTACTTTGCGGAACGCGTTTGCTTGTTCGGCGGGGTCCCCGTCTTCACGGGCCGGCGTTGGGTCAAGACGGAATCTCGTCGTCAGCGGCGCCGCCGGGGGACATCGTGTCAGGAAGGGCGGCGCTGTAGATCTCGATGGCGTTGTGCACCTCGCGAATGGCGTCGATGATGTGGTGGGCGGCGCGTGTGCCGGGTGGAGGCCGAGGTTCGGTACCACTCTCCGGGGGCGCGTAGAGCTCGGGGTGCCTGGCGAGTAGAACCTGCACGAGGAAGAGGAGCGTCGCGTCGATGAGCGCGAGCGGCTCGGCGACGGGCAAGGACACCGCGGGGGAGCGGAGCATGGCGCGCATCTCCTTCAGCGCTTGCGCGGCTTGGGCTTGGGAGACTGGCCAAAGAGATCGAGGTAGAGCTTCTCGTCGAGGCGCGGCAGCTCGCGGTCCGCGGCGACGGCGAGCATCTCGTCGGCGAGGTTCATCATCACGCGGTAGTTGCCGGTGGCGTGGTCGGCGAGCGTGGCCTTGAGCTCGGTGGTCATGAGGCTCGGGTTGCCGGCCCGTGGCGGGCGCGCCGTCGCCCGCGGGTCTTGGCTCATGAGGGCCTCCTCACGAGCGACGTCTCGTCGTCGCTCCCGTGTTCGACCCTACATCGCCGCGGAATCCCCGCGGAGATCACATGGCACGTCCACCGGGAGACGGGTGCGACCCATCTTTTGTTGGAGGCACGTCCACCGGGAGATGGGTGCGACCCATCTTTTGTTGGAGGCACGTCCACCGGGAGATGGGTGCGACCCATCTTTTGTTGGAGGCACGTCCACCGGGAGATGGGTGCGACCCATCTCCCGCGTGGACGTGCCAGCTCACCCGGATGGGTTCACAGCATGCCGGCCGCCCCGGGCGGGGGCGCCGGGATAGCTTCGGGCTTCCTGGCGCGGGCTCTTCGACGGGACCTCGCGAGGTCGTCGACCCTTCTAGCCCTCGATCAAGCGCGTCGAAATCGCTTCGTAGCGGGATCAAAATGAAAAGCCCGGGTGTTCGTCGAGTTGCTGAAGCTTGACACAAAACACCCGGAGGCTTTTCAGGTGAAGGATCGACGAAATTGGGCCGAAAGTGAAGCGAGAAAGATCGCGCGCCGACTGAAGCCCGTCGAGGGCGGACGCGAGCCGCGTGGAACGGGTCCCGAGTTCGCTGCACGCACGATTCGTTACGAGGCGTCCGACCGGGTTCACGCCATCCCCTGTGGCGGGCTCGGGGCCATTCATCAACTGGCCTGGAAGGTCGGGCTGGTGACCGCGCTCGACACGAGGCTGCCGATCTTGAAGCGCCGGCGCCCGTACAGCGAGGCCGACCATGTTCTCAACATTGCCTATAATTTCCTGTGCGGCGGAGCGGTGCTCGATGACATCGAGGTGCGCCGCAACGACAGGGCGTTCCTCGATGCGCTCGGTGCGCGTACGATCCCGGATCCCACCACTGCGGGCGACTTCTGCAGGCGCTTCGGGGCCGAGCAGATCCAGGGCCTGATGGACGTCGTGAACGACGTGCGCGTCGGCGTCTGGCAGAGGCAGTCGCAGGCGTTCTTCGAGCAGACGGCGCGAATCGACGCGGACGGCTCGCTCGTCGCCACCAGCGGTGAGTGCAAGCAGGGCATGGACATCGCGTACAACGGAATATGGGGCTACCACCCGCTTGTGGTCTCGCTGGCGAACACCGGGGAGCCGCTGTTCGTCGTCAACCGCAGCGGGAACCGACCTTCCGAGGAGAGAGCGCCCGAATTCTTCGCGCGCGCGATCACGCTCTGCCGTCGCGCCGGCTGGACGGACATCCTGCTGCGCGGCGACACGGCCTTCTCGCAGGCCGCGTACTTCGACCGTTGGCACGACGACGGCGTACGCTTCGTGTTCGGGTACGATGCCTACAAGCCGATGGTGGCACGCGCTGAAGGTGACGATGTGAGCGATTATCAAGAGCTCGTTCGCAAGGCCGACACCCTCTTCGAGGAGAGCAAGCGGCGCGCGAAGCAACCACGCATCAAGGAGCAGATCGTCCGTGAGCGCGAGTATCGTAATATGCGCCTCGAGCGTGAGGAGTTGGCGGAATTCGAGCATCGACCCACCAAGGCGGCGCGATCGTACCGCTTCGTCGTGCTTCGCAAGACGATCGTTGAGGAAAGGGGCCAGCGGTACCTGGGACAGACCTTCCGCTACTTTTTCTACGTGACCAACGATCGCGAGATGACGTGCGAGCAGGTCGTCCGCGAGGCCAACTGCCGCTGCAACCAGGAAAATCTGCTCGCGCAATTGAAGAGCGGCGTCCCGGCGTTGCGCGCCCCGCTGAACACGCTCGAGTCGAACTGGGCCTATATGGTGATCGCGTCGCTCGCGTGGTCGCTCAAGGCTTGGTTCTCTTTGCTCATGCCCACGGCGCCGCGATGGCACGAAGCACACCAAGCCGATCGAGAGCGCGTTCTGCGCATGGAATTCCGCTCCTTCGTGCAGCGTTTCATTCTCGTTCCGGCGCAGATCCTCCATACCGGTCGAACTCTCGTCTATCGGCTCCTTGCCTGGCGTCCCGAGCTGCCCATCTTCTTCCGCTTCCTTGATGCGCTCTGACGGCCGGGGCTGCCCGACGCACTGAGGCACGGGCAGCCCGACCGCGAACCCACAACCTCGAACCACGAAACGAGGGATCCTTGACCAGCCGCAGCGACGATCACCGAATCCCGGCTCTCCGGCAGGACGGATCCGCTCGGCGATTCGAGACGGCGGTTCGGCCCATTTCGAGGGTCGCCAAGCGCTTGTTTGAGGTCTAGCGCTGGGCGGCCACCAGCAGGAAGACTGGCCGCTCGCGCTCCTCCGCGAGCTCCGGCAGGGCGGCGATCTGCGCTTCGGTCGGGCCCCATTCTCCACGTGCGAGATGACGAAGCCTGCGCGGATGAGCGCGTTGAGCGTGGCGCCCAGGGTGCGGTGCTGCTTCACCACGCCCTCGGCCAGCCAGTTCGTCGTGCGCGGGCCTTCCGCCAGATAGCCATCGACTGGCCAGGTCTTGCGCCCGTCCGCCTCGACGCGCCAGCCGGGTCGGCTCGGCGCCGTGTAGATCGGGTGCTCGACCGAGAAGACCAGGCGCCCTCCAGGCGCCAGGGCCCGGTGTACCGCGGCGAGCAGCCCGCCGAGGTGCTCGATGTAGTGCAGGGCGAGGGAGCTGTACGCGAAATCGAACGCCGCCTCCGGCAGGTCGAGGCGCTCCAGATCCGTCCGCGTATAGAGGATCGCCTCGTCCGAGGTCTCTGACCTGGCCCGCTGCAGCATGCGCTCGGACACGTCCAGGCCGAGCACAGAAGCTGCGCCGTTCTCGCGCGCCCACCGGCAGAACCAGCCGAACCCGCAGCCAAGGTCCACCACGCGCAGGCCCGTCAGGTCGGGCACGAGGGCCTGAAGGGCAGGCCACTCCGGCGCGCCGTCAAGGCCCTCGACGGACCGGCGAAGCTGGCTGTAGGCCTCGAAGAATCCGGGATCGTCGTAGATGTTCTGGGTCACGGCTCACGTCTCCGCGGGCCACGCAGATAGCCGGCCCGAGCCTCGCCGTCGCCGGTTTTCGGGGGGCGTCAGGCAGGCGGTCCCGGGTCGCGCTTCGGGATGGACCAGCTCAACGTCGTCCGCTCTCCCGTTCCCAGCGCTCCTGCGCCGCGATCGCGTCGTCTGCGGCATGGACACCCGAGACGAAGAGCTCCGCGTCCGCAGGGTCGTCCAGGTTCACGCCTAACCCGAGCAGCACGGCGCGGTGGCGCGGCGGGACGGTGCGGAGGATCTCGGCGGCGGAGCGGGGATAGCGGGCGGAAGGCACACCGCGAGCATACCAGACATTGAGGGTAGGCTGCGCGGCCACGCGGCTGGTTCGAGCCTGGCTCAAGCTGACGAGCTGACGAGAGCGTGTCCAGGCGAACCGGGGGGGAGCCGCGGGTTGAGCGCGCCACCGCGCGGCTGGCTAGCCGCGTGGTCGCGGTACGAGCGTGAGCGGTAGGTATCCGGGTGACAGGTGTCGCGCTACATGGTGCCAGAGCAGACAGCACGGCCGCGGCGCGGATGGCTGGGCAGGGCCCAACTGCCATCCGCTGTCAACGAACGATGGTCGGCAATTGAAGCGCGTGCAGCGGCGCATCTCTCCGCCTCTCCGCGTGGCGGGCCTATCGTTCAGCCACGTGGCAGATTCTCGAGATTGTTCTTGGTTGTATGATCTGGGTCAGTGGTGAGGTATGGCTTGTGACCGCAGTTCGACTTTGGGCAATGTCCCCTTTTCTTGATCTTTGCCTTGGGTTCATTTTTTACTTCCGTATACCATTCGTGGCCTTCGTCGAGGCTGTCGACCACCTCCTTGTTCGTGTAGAACGCTTCAGTCTTCGTCACCACACCGATGATATGTTCGTGAGTATTTCCATCCTTGTTCGTGACGCTCTGCTTCCGAATCTTCGTGACGTAATATGTTGACATGTTATGACCTCCTTGAGAGAGTCGCCGAGCTAATTGTCTATGACTATGCGCAGTGTACAGGTGGCCTCGTCGTGGTGACGTTGGCCCGTTCCGTGTTTCTGCCTGGAGCTTGCCTGGAGCTGTTCATCGTGGCACCTTCATGCTCCGCTTCGGCGCGCTCGTGGCCGCTTTATCGCCCTCCGTACACAATTACCTCTCGGTTCCAGACCTCGCGCATCATCCAGTCGCACGGCTTCAGCGTGTGGCCAGCATCCGCGGCCTGCTGCAGATCGTCGGCTGCATAATCGTGTTGGGCTGCGTCCGGTGGAGCTCGTACAGGAGATTAAGGTTCTTAATCACCTCCGCGTCTGCGAAGCCGAGCTCCGCCTCCTCGCGCAGCGGCGTTGTCTCCATCGACCTCAAGAGACCACCGCCGCCAAGAGCGGCGTCACCGCGTGCACCACCCGCGCCTCCCGATCCGCGTCCGTCGGACGGCGCAGCTCGTTCCACAGATCCGCCTCGGCCTTCTGCATCGCCGCCAAAAGCGCCGGCGCCTCCTCCGCCTCGCGCCGCACCGTCGCCCGCACCAGCACGCGCACCAGGTCGCCCTTCGCGCGCGCCTTCACCGGCGTCACTTGCCCGTCCGCGGCCATCGCATAGGCGTGCAGCGTCGTCGCATGCTCCGTATACGAGCCCTGCTCCCAGCGCATCGACTGCCGAGCAAGGACCAAGACGCCGAACAGCCCTTCGTGCGGGCGCAGCGCTCCATCCGGCCAGCGCACGTGCGCGGCGCCCACCGGGGCTTCTGGCAGACCCTGCGCCCGTAGTGCGCGGGTCACGGGGAGCACGTTGGTGCCGAGCTGTTCGGCCTTCACGCCGTCGTCGCGCACGACCGGCATGCCACCGTAATCGCCGGCGGCCCAGGGCGAGCCCTCGATCGCAAGGACGTGCGCGGCCTTGGACGTTTCCACGACTTCGCCGTTCTGCTCCAGGAAGTGCAGCGCCGAGAAGCCTTCGGCGCGCTTGGCGCCGAGGTGGTCCTCGACCAACGCTGCTAGATCGGCCCACGTCGCCTGCCCGGGGTCGAGCCCACGGATCTCGTTCTGCTGCTTGGCGTAGCGGCTGTGAAAGCCCTTCCACTGGTTGAAGCCGCGTGTCACCAGATCGGCGATCTTCTCGCGTTCCTCGGGGCTCAGTGGACCGACCGGGCCCTGGACGAGGATGTCGGAGAGCTCTTCGGGTGGCACCAGCGACATCACCCGGCCGAAGAGCGCCTCGAAGCGCTCCTCCGGCACGAGGGTGCTCGCGATCGTCTTCAGTTTTTCGCGAGCGCACGCGTACGTGTCCACCTCACGGCTGTCCTTGACCACGATCGTATCTACTAAGATAGTCCGCTTCGAAAGAAAGCGGTGCACACGACCGACGCGCTGCTCCAGATCCATGGGATTCCAGGGGACATCGAGGTGCACTAAATGGCGGGCGACCTGGAGGTTGATGCCCTCGCCACCCGCCCGCGACGACACAAGGTATCTCGGGCCGTTCGGGTCCCAGAAGCGCTGTATCTGTTCGGCGCGCTCCTCCTCGGACTGACCTCCAAGGATCAGCGCCGGCCGGTGTCCCGTCTTGCGCGCGAGCCAGCCTGCCACGGCCGTCACCGTCTCGATCGGCTGCGCGAAGAGGACCACTTTCTCTTCGCCGGCGGGTCGCAGCACGCGCTCAAAGACGAAGTCCCATTTGGCATCACCCGACGCGCCGTGAATGGCGACGCCGTCGCGCAGGAGCTCGGAAAGCAGCGCGAGATCCGGGCGCCAGCGGCCTTCCTCATCCATCTCCTCGATGTCTTCCACATCGGCCTGATCGAACTGCTGTTTGACCTCGTCCGCGATACGCGCGAAGAGGCGGTCGATCGGCTCGTCCGGTACGCCGCGCCGGTAGGGGCGTATCGCGCCGATGGCCTCACGCAGCCCCGGCAACGACTCCAGCTTACAGCCGGCGCGAAGCGCCTGCCGTACCAAGTAGCCGAGACCTGCCTGCACGCTTGATGTGGCCCACTGAAGCGCCTGACCGGCTCGCCATCCCGCGGCACGTCGTTGCGCCGATCGGTCCGCTGCCGCGCGGCTGCCCGGTTCGAACAGCTCGTGAATATCAGCGAGCCATCGGCGGTGCTCAGGGCCCAAGTCGAGAACGAGAGGTGGATTGACACGACGGCCAGGGAAGAGCGGTTGACCATCCCAGTCACGCACGTCCTCTTTCGTGCGATAGAGCACGCGGCCAGCAAGCTGCGACTCGACCTCTCCCTTGGCCTGCAACAGCCGCAGGAGGTTGCGAAAGCGGTCCGGGTGGCCCTGGTGCGGCGTGCCGCTCATGAGAAGGAGGCGGCCATCCTCGCCGAGGCGCTCCGCGAGCTTCTGCACCAGCTTGTACTGCGCCACGGGGCTTCCACCGCCGGGGGCCCAGTCCGAGAGGTGGTGGCACTCGTCGACCACGATCATGTCCCACGGCGGCGCCGCCAGGACCTCATCGATCCGGCCCTTGTGGCAGGCGCGATGGATGCTCGCGACGACGCGTGCGTCGTCGAGCGTGGCGTCGCGCTCGCCCGTCGACACCCAACAGCGGAAGAGAAGATCGAGCTTCGAAAGCTCGCTCCGGACGTTGCGCACGAGGCGTGCAGGAGCGAGGTAAAGCACCCGCGCGCCGGGCCGCTCCGTGACGAGCGCCTTGATCAAGAGCGCGGCCTCCACCGTCTTACCCAGGCCGACCTCATCCGCAAGCAGCACGCGGCGGAGCGAGGGCTGCTCGCGGATGTGCTGCACCATGCTCGCCTGGTGGGCGAGCGTCACAATCGGCTGCGCGTCCAGCCGTCGCTGCGGATCCTCGACGATCAGGAACCACGCCGCGAGGCGCGCGAGGCTCCGGCGCGTCAGCGCCGACCAGTTATCACTCGGAGGCGTGGCGAGCAGATCGGACGGCGAGGGGCACGCCTGCACACGGCGAGCGTCCACGTTCATCTCCACGCCGGAGGGCGCCGTTTCGCTCGGTGCCCAGAAGCGACGCGGAGGGCGGATCAGATCCAGCTCCTCGATGCCGAAGTTGTCGTAGCGTCTGAGCAGGGCGTAGAGCTGAGGCTCACCCGCCTTTCGGAAGAGCACGCGCGCGGCGCTCATGCGTACACCGCGTAGCTCGCGCCCCTCGGGCGAGCGTCGAGGATTGCGTCGATCTCCGCCAGCACGCGCTTGCGGCGTTGGGCGTCGCTGCGACGCACGCTATCCTCATGGGAGCGCACGATGGCGTCGCGCGCTCCGTCCAGCGGGTTCCGGTAGGCGTTGAAGCGGCCCGCGATCTCCTGTTCGACTTCGCGGTAGTTGCCGAGAAGAATTTCTGTCGCGATGGGCTGTCCTACTTTAACCACCTCTTCCGCGAGCTCGCCGTAGAGCTCGAGGATGCGCCGTTTTACCCCGAGGCCGTGGTTACTGCCCTCCAACACGAATCGTTCGCACCGCCTTCGAACCTTCTTCACGAGCTCCTCGTAGAGCTGCGTCCGGACCTTGCCCTTGAGCTCGTCGACGGCATCTTTGCCGATCGAAGAGAGATCCTTCGTCTGCGCCGTGAGGTTGTCGTGCAGTGCCTCGACGAAGCGAGGCTGCACGCGCGCGTCTTGACCGCGCGCCCACGCGACCACCTCCCCGACCATCTCCACATAGTCCTGACCGAGCACCGAGGTGCGCTTGCGCAGCGCCGCGAGGATCTGCTTCGACCAGATCACCGCGACCGGCTCCTCGAAGCGGAGCGCCAGCTCGCTCGGCAGGTCGATCCGCTTGCCCTTCGAGTTGACGTGCGCGCCGCCCTTGCGCACGGTGGCGGCCAGCGTTCCCCAGGGGAGCTCACCGAGCCGGCGCAGGTAACGGTTGATCTCTTCCCGCGCGACGTGCGCCGCCGACTGCACCTCGCTCTGAATCAGCGTCGAGACGCTCTCGTGAAGAAACTCCCGAAAGGCGCCTCGTCGCGCGTCGAGCTCTCGCTGCCGAGGGGCTAGAAACGCCTCGAGGTCATCGCTCAGCGCCTGTGCCTCACGCTCGGCTCGCTCGTCCGCCTCCCACTGCGCGCGAACCATCGAGATGGCCGCGTCGATGCGCTCCCGGAAGCTCTTGGCGGCGTCCGCGGCGCGGGCGCGGAGACGCTCGCGGTGGGCGATGGCGAGGTCGTGGAGCGCCGCGCGCACCGCGGGGATGCCCGACTCTTCTGCGCTGTCGATGCGCGGCGGAGCGTCCTTCCGGGGCACTTGGAACGACCGGAATTGGGGGGCCGAAACGGCGTGCGCCTGCATCGTCTCGAGCACCCGAGCGAGGACGGCGGCGCGGTCCGATCTAAGCGTCTCGTGGCCATCGGCAGCGAGTTTATCGAGCTCCTGCCGCACCTGCGCCCGCATGAGCTCGATGGCGCGACCGCGGAGCTCGCGAAAGTGAACGCTCCATGACCGCGCCCCCACCTCGTCAAAATCGGTCTCGTCGTGCCAAGCGCTGTCCGCGGACTGGTCGACCTTCACCATGATCGTCGAGAGCGACACGGGGTCGACGCCCGGCTCGTTGCCGTCGAGGAGTAGCCGATTCAGGAAGCCGGTCGATCGGAGCAGCTCGGCGCTCGCCTCGGTGATGCCCGCGCGATCGACGACGAGCGCGATGGCGCGCGCTCGCACGCGCACCCACTCCGCGGTGACCCGGCGGTACTCGTCATTGGCGACGCCGACGCCGGGCAGGTCGACAAGCACGAGCCCATCCCTGAGGACGTCGGCGTTCCAGCCGACCTCGAGTCGCTGGATGAGTGGAGCCAGATAGCCGGAGGCGTGGTCGCGCAGATCCATGAGCAGCTCCCGCATGTCACCCTGAGCGTGCCGCTCGCGGTGGACGCCTTCGTTCCGCGCGAGCTGGAGGCAAGCGCGGAGGCACTCGATGCGGGCGGCGTCGTCGGGCGTGGGCGCTCGGCCCCAGCGCGCCGGCAGGCCGAGCGCGGCGCGGAGGGCATCCATCAAGTACGTCGTGTCGATCTCGCCCTCCTGCCGTCCCTGGATCATCAGGCGCACCTGGTGCCGGTAGGCGTCCAGCTTGTCGCAGGGGCCTTCCGCGCGGCCGCTCTCGTCGAGCATCGGCAGGGTGGCCTCGGCCTCTCGCCGATCCTCCTCGTCGAGCTGCGTCGCGACGTCGTCGGCGCCGCTCCCGGCGATGGTCGCGGTGCGTTCGTGAGCGCGTTCCAGCGCGAAGAGCACCTTGTTCAACACTTTGGCCGGGAAGTAGCTTGCCCGAAAGTACGGCGATTCCGCGTATCGGACGACCGTCGCTTGGGCTGTCAGCGGTCCGACACCACCGTGAGGAAGGATATTGTAGCGATCGGAGACCAGCGCGTTCAGGAGCGTGCTCTTGCCGACGCCGGCGGCGCCCAGAAAACAGACAGCGACCTCTTCACCCACTGTCTTCGACAGCTGCTCGAGCCGGATCGCCTGCGCATCGATGGCCGGAAGGTCCTGGCCCGCATGCAGCTCCAGAAAGGCGCGGGCGCGCCGCGTGTACCAGTCGAGGAGATCTAACCCGTGAGCGTGAGGAATTGACATGCAGGCCCTCCCAGGCGCCGCGCGGGCGCGCGAACGTGGCCAGGACGGTAGATCCGGGCGCGTCGTTCCACCATCCGAAGAATTTCGGATGGCCACTGCCGCCGACGCGACCTGGCGCGCGCCGCTGGATCGGGCGTAAGCTCCTCGCCACCGCCATGCCGCCCACCCGTTCCGAGCTACGTGCGCGCGTCGACAGGCTTCTTCAATCCGACGCCGATTTTGAGGGATTCGTCGGGGACCGATTCCCCGAGGCGAGTCGTCGCTTCACGGACGGGATGGACCGGGTACGCAAGACGAACATCCTCCTCCAGTACGCGGACCCCAGGCTGCTCGCCAAGCACCTGCGGCTGCTCGAGCGATCGCCGCGGGCGGCCCCAACGCCCGCGGAGGGCGGCCCTATCAAGATCCTCTTCCTCGCCTCCAACCCGACGTCGACGAACCAGCTCGACCTCAGCCGCGAGGAGCGACGGATTAAAGAGCGGCTCGGCGCGGGTACGCATCAGCGCGTCATCGACGTCGTGGCACGCTGGGCGGTCCGGCGCAGCGATCTTCAGCGACTGCTCCTCGAGGAAAAGCCGCACGTGCTGCACTTCTCCGGCCACGGCTCCGGCCGAGCGCAGCTCCTCTTCGAGGACGACGACGGAAACATCGCTCCTGTCGAAGCGAATGCGTTGGTAAACCTGATCAGCATTCTCAAGCATCGCTTGCAGCTCGTCGTGCTCAACGCCTGTGATACTGAGCCGCTCGCAGGGGCGCTGGTAAGGCACATCGCCTGCGCCGTCGGCATGCGTCAAGCTATTCGCGACGAGGCAGCAGCCGCGTTCGCCGCGGCCTTCTATGAAGCGATCGCATTCGACGAGCCGATAGAACCGGCGTTCCGGCTCGCCTGCGCCGCGCTTGAGATCTGGCAAATTCCGGAAGAGCAAACGCCCGTACTGCGTGTCAAGCGAGGCATTGACGCCGCGGCGCGAAGGCTCACGGGATAGTTCGAGTCGGAACGATAGGTGATGAAGCGTCCCGCTGTTGTCGCACGGTTACCTAGGCTTTTTCGGGCGGCGCTTCGTCAAGGCCTCGATGATGAGCTTGTGCGGTGCGTGCTGGAGCAGGCACGTGACCTTCGCGGTGCGATCCATCCCATTGGTGAACCGTCCATGTACCTCGGGGAAGTGGTCAAAGCAAAAGGCGTCGAGGTCGCTGTCGCTGCGCAAGACGTCGCTTATCAGGGTTCTCACCTCATGGGCGGCGAGGTCGCGCTGCCGCGCGGCAGGGGATTTTCCTCCTTTGGCCGGCGTATCGCCGACACCGCGTTTGTCCGACGCACCGCGCAGGGCGGCTGCCCCAGGAGGTCTTCGCGGCGATGTCGCGGGAGCGGGGGGCCGCGCTTCCTCGTCGGAGCTCCGAGAGACGGGCTGTGCGTCGCCTCCGTCGGGCGGCTCCGCCGCGGGATCGATCCAGTCGAGGACGTGGAGGCCACCCGCGCCGTCGCCGGCGAGGAACGTGCGACCTCCAGGGCCGATCGCACAGCCGAGGAGCGGCGTGTGCGCTTCGAGCGTGGCGATGCAGCGCTCTTCGTGGAGATCCCAGACGCGGAGGGTGGCGTCCTCCGAGGTGGAAATGGCCAAGCGTCCATCGAGGGTCACCGCCACGCCGGTCACGATCGCCGTGTGGCCCCTCAGGGTGCACGTCGCCTTCCTCGTCTCGAGGTTCCACACCTTGAGCGTCATATCCTCTGACGCGGAGATCGCAAAGCGACCGTCCGTCGTCACCGCCACACCGGTCACGCTCAAACTGTGCCCAGGGAGATCGAACTGCGCATTTTCGCTCGACAGGCTCCAAACTTTGAGAGATTTGTCCTCCGACGCCGAGATGATCGTGCGCCCGTCCGGTGTCACCGCCACAGCGTTCACGCCAGCGGTGTGGCCTGTAAGCGTCGTCAGAATACGACCGGTCGACAGCTCCCAAATTTTGAGCGATCGATCACGCGACGCCGAGACCGCGAAGCACCCGTCGGGCGTCACCGCCACCCCTGTCACGCCCCAGGTGTGACCGGTGAGCGCGCGACGCTTGCCGGTGGAGAGCTCCCAGACGTTGAGCGTCGTGTCCTCCGACGCCGAGACCGCGAAAAGCCCGTCGGGTGTCACCGCGACACGCATCACCAGCGCAGTATGCCCCTCCAGGGTGCGCACGTGGGCACGGGTCGACAGCTCCCATATTTTGAGCGTGCGGTCCCACGACGCGGTGACCGCACGACGGCCGTCGGGTGTCACGGCGATCCCGGACACTTCGCACGCGTGACCCTCGTGCGCACAGACCTCGCGCCCGCTCGACAGTTCCCACACCTTCAGGGTGTTGTCATGAGATGTGGAAATTGCGAGACGACCGTCCGGCGTAACCACCACCCCCTTGACCGACTCGGCGTGTCCCTCAAGGGTGTGGATCTCGGTGCCGCTGGATAGATCCCAGAGCTTCAGTGTGTTGTCCGACGACGTGGAGACGGCAAAGCGGCCGTCCGGCGTCACCGCGACGCCGTTCACCCAGTCCTTGTGCCCCATGAGGGGGCGAATTTCTCGGCCACGCTGCAGGTCCCACACCTTGAGCGTATGGTCCGCTGACGCGGAGATGGCGCGACGACCGTCCCGCGTCACCGCCACATCGAGGACGCCTTCGACATGACCCTCGAGCGTGTGGACGAGGCGGCCTGTCGCGACCTCGAAAACCTTGAGTGTACAGTCCTCGGACGCTGACACGGCAAGCCTCACGTCCGGCGTCACGGCCACGGCATTGACGGGGAGGGAATGACCGGAGAGCGTGCGAACCGGCCTTCCCGTCGCGAGGTCCCACACCTTGAGCGCGCCGTCCGTCGACGCCGAGATGGCGAAGCGCCCATCCGACGTTACCGCCACACCGGTCACCGGCGCCGTATGGCCGGGCAACGTGCGGAGCTCATGGCCCGTCGCGAGGTCCCACACCTTGAGCGTGGCGTCCTCCGACGCCGAGACGGCGAAGCGACCGTCCGGCGTCACCGCCACGGCGTTCACGGGCTCCGGGTGGCCAGCCAGCGTGCGGAGCTCGCATCCGCTCGAGATGTCCCACTGCTTGAGCGTCCCGTCGTGGGACGCGGAGATGGCCGATAGACCGTCGGGTAGCAGAGCGACCGCCCATACGGACGAGGTGTGACCGGCCAGCGTTCGCACCAGCGCATCGGACTCGCGGCTGGTGCGGAGCCGCTCGCGCAGCCACATCGCTCCACGCGCCTGCAGGGCGGTCTCGGCCTCCGCTTGCACCTCGTCCATGCCAAGCTCGAAGCTGACGTTGCGGACCTGCTGGAGGAAGAACCCGTCGCCATATTCCGGCGTCCATCGGCGCAGACAGTGCGCCACCCGATCCAGCGGGCGCAGCAGCCGTCGGAAGCGCTCCCGCTCTCCGGGGGCAGCTAGCGCCTCGCCCAGGCGCAGATCTGCGAGGACGGCGTCGAGCCCCCGCTCTCGGACCTCCGCCTCGATCCGGCCGATATCTCCGAGTGCCCCACCGAGCCGTTGCGCACAGGCCGCGGCAAACCTTTCCTGATTGTCGATCTGCCTCATGGCGAAGTCCCGCACGAGCGGGTGCAACCGGATCGCCTTGTAGCTCGGTGTTTCCTGTTGCGTCGCGTCTTCGGCAAGCGACCATTCGAAGAGCTCGTTCAGCGCCTCCTCGAGCGGCGCGGTGTATCCATTCTTCGCCTTGTCCGACAGCCCGGTGAGGTGCGCGAGCGTCGCCCGCGACACGTGCGCCGCGCGGTGGAGCAGCGCCGCCGCCTTGAGCGCTTGGTGCGCTGCGGGGCGCCCGAGCGCGTTCCACTGGGCTCGCAGCGTGACCGTCACCATCACCTCGTGCTGGAGCGGAGTACGGATCGCGTACACCTTGGCGGCATCCGTTGTGACCAGCGCTCCCTCCCGGCGTAATCGCGCATAGTAGTCGGAGAGCGGGAGACCTGGTGACTTGCCGAGGTACGCGGCGGCCAGGGCGATCGCCAGCGGCAGGTGGCCTAGCGCGCGGCAGATTGCCCGCGCGACGTCGCGCTCCTCCGCGCGATCGCATTCAAGGAGGCCTCTCCGCGCATGGCTCGAGAGGAGCAAGCGAACGGCGGCGTCCTCGCGAAGCACCCCCAAAGGAACCGTCTCGAAGCCCGCATCGGGGTCGTGCCGCTGCGTGGTGACGAGCAGCCGGCACGGTAGCTCCCAGGGGACGATGCCTGCCGCGGCCTTGCGGAGCGCCAGCGGATCCACGATGTTGTCGAAGATCACCAGCGCGTCAGGGTTGTCGTAGAGGTGCCGCTCGAAGGCGCGCACCCGGCGCCCGGGTCGCTCGGCCTCGGATACGGCGTCCTCGCTGAGCCCGAGCCTCTCCGCAAGGTTTGCGAGCTCCGCCACGAGAGGCGCTGCCGCGTTCACCCAGTAGACGCCGCCTGGATAATCGTTCCGGTGACGGTGGGCGTATTCGAGGGCAAGCTGCGTCTTGCCGACGCCACCCATCCCGACGAGCGCGGCGCGCTGGACGCCGGCGGTGCCGCTCGTCAAGACGTGGTGAAGTCGCCTAAGATCCTCGTCGCGACCGAAGAACGTCGCCTCCTGACGGAAGGGCACCAAGAACGGGACCCTCTCCTCGACGAAGGTCCGAAGCTCCGGGTTGTCCGGGTTTCTTCGGCGGGCCTGCTCGAGCAGCGCGTCGAGCCTTCCTTGCGCCCTCGCCCACTTGAGCAGCTCGAAGACGGCGGTTTGCAGGCTCTTGTCGGACGTGAGCGTATCCAGGTCCTCGTCGAGACCGTACGAGACCAGCTGTTCGAGCGCGGGACGACTCGGAAAGGCGTCTAGGAGCGCCTTCTGAAACTTCTCGATCCGCGCGCGGTCCCACTTCCCCATCGTCCCCATACAACCACCTTCGCTCGATCGTGTCGCCGCGACTCGCCACTCCCTTGCGGGCGTGGGCCACCTCTCCCGCTCCGCGCCCTCGCTTACGGAAGACTCGCGCGCGACGCCTGAGCGCGTCGGAGGACGCCGTCCTCGTCCGGAGGAGAGGCGGGGTGGTGCGACAGGCACATCGGCACCGCGATCTTGACCGGCGCTGCCATGCCATTGCCCGCCAGGTAAAAGCGTCCTCTGGGCAGACTCGCCACGCGGAAATTGGTGCCGCCGCGGACGCGGAGCTGCTCTTCCACGGTATCGATCGCTGCCGGCGAGCTCGCCTTTCCGTAGAACTGGGTGCTCGCGTTGGCGATCACGTTGTGGTCGATGCTCTTCGGCGCCTGCGTGGCGAACACCACCCCGAGCCCATACTTGCGACCCTGCGCCGCCAACCGGATCAAACTCTCCTTGCAAGGGGTCGAGCCCTGCGATGGCACGAAGTCCTTGGCCTCGTCGATGACGAGCAACCCGCGCAGCGGCCGATCGGGCGGACAAGGGTTCTTCTTCACCCATGTGAATAGCGTCATGGCGAGCTGATTGACGAACTGGAGGGGCGCATCGTGCCCCGGCAGGCCCACGAGGCTGAGCACGGAGACGCGGGGGCGCGCGGAGCCGACGCCGAAGAGGACGCCGGGATCGAGCGGTTCGCCCTCTTGGTGGAGGAGCGGGTTCGTCTGGATGGCGGCGCGCAACGAGTCGGTGAGGGCGGTCGCGACCTTGCGGGCGGTCGAGATCTTGAGGCTCGCCGCCTCGGGCAAGTCGCTCAGCACGTCGAGAAAGGCGGCAAGATCACCGCCGCCTTGCTGGGCGAAGAGGCGAAGCGCCGCATCGAGAATTGCGCGAGCCTTTTCATCGGTCCTCCTTCCCGACATCGCCGCCAGGGTGGAGGCCGTCATCGCGATCGTCTGGGTGAGCTCGTCAGGGTCCTGGGCGACGGCGGCGAAGTCGGGGATCAAGCCGAGGTGCAGCGGATTGCCGCTCGACCGCCCGGGCGTCCACACGATCACGTCCGTCTGCGCGTGGTAGCGGGCGGCCTTCGCCGCGTCCTCGTCGGTGAACTCAGCGGGGCGCGCGGGCCACGCCTCGCCGAGCCGGGCCAGATCGTTGGCGCCGTCGACAACGATGGAGGGGATCCCGAGCAGCGCTGTTTCTTCGATGAGGCGCCGCAGCAGCACCGTCTTGCCGGATCCGGCGCCGGCGAGCACGACCACGTGCTGTTTGAGGTCCTCGGCGAGGAGCACCTGCGGCGCGCCCAGCCGGTCACCGATGACCTGATGCCCGACCGCGACGACCGGCCGCCCCACCGGAGCTGCGGGCCTCGCGTGAGCCGCCGGTGGCGACGCAGGCGTGGTTACAGCAGCCCCCGAGGCGACCATGGGCGCGGCGGTCGTGGACGACGCGGCGCGCGGCGCCGATCCGGATGAAGCCGACGCCGCAGCCGCACCGGCCGTCTGAGCGGCCGCCGCCCCCGCAGGCGCTGCGTTCGCAGGCGCAGCGGTCTGCGGTGAGCGCGCGAGCCAGTCGACCACCGGCTTCAAGAGCGCGAGCTGCGAGGCGGGTCGGCGCGCGCGCAGCCACGGCTCGAACGTGTCACGCTTCACACGCTTGCTCTTGCGCAACGCGTCGAGCGCTGCCAGCACGCGCAGATCGCTGTCGTGGGCCGGCATCACCTCTGCACCCGCAGAGCGCGCCTTCGCCATCAAGGAGGTCGTCTTCGCGCCGCTCGGCACAGGGGCGTTGCGCACCAGGATGAGCTTGCGAAACTCGATCTGCCGGTCGATTCCGGACGCGGTCACGGCCGCTGTGAGCCGTGCCTGGAAGGCGATCGCGTTGTCCCGCGAGAGCGCGCGCAGGCAAAGGTGTCGCTCGCGGTCGTGATGGGCGGTGAAGATCTGGCGCACGCGCGCGTGAAGCGCCGGATAGTTGCGTTGATTACCGCTCTCGGCGTCGATCACGATCTCCACATCAGGGTCGCGCGTCTGCTCGGCGACAACGAGCTCGCATCCAGCGAGCAACAGGTCCCCCAGCTCGTCCTCGCCATCCGGCTCGGTCACGCCCTTCGGCACCTTGACGGACGTGCGGAGGCGCTCGAGCTCAGCATCGAGCCATTTGTACTCGCGCAAAGTCGCTTCGCTGAGCTCGGGCACGACCTTCGTGCTCCGCGGCGGCGTGTCCTCGGCGACGAACGACGTGAGCTCAATGACCCGTTCTTCGTCGAGGCACTTGCGGCGGTGCTGCTCGCAGCGTCGGAGAAGATCGCGCGGTGATTTCCCGCCGTCCGCGATGGAAGCGAACGCCGAGGGCGCGAACGGCCAGCGGGGGTAGGGGGGCGTGAAGCCGACGCGCTTGTAGCCGTCGTCCAGACGCGCGCTCACGAGATCCTCGGCCATGGCCACGTCCGATAGGTGTATCAGTGACCGCTGATCTTCGAAGCGATGCGTCGTCGACTTGAGAGCGGTCTCCTTGATCTTTATCCATGTGTCCACCACACACGAAACTATCGTTAACGTCCGGCGGGTCACGTCGCGAAGCTCCAGGAGGCCGCGGCCCACCCCGTCCATGATGCCGCGTGAGATAAACTGCTTCGTGACTTGCTCTTCGGGCAATGAGCCCGCGGTCGCGAGCATGTGATGCTCTTTCACGATTGCGTCGAGCTGATCGATGGCCACGACCATGGGGCACCGCAGGCTGATGAGCCAGGATAGGCCTTCAACAACCGCACTCGGCCTCTTCTCGCGGATGTTGAACCCATACACTTCCATCGCGCTCTCGTCGACACCGTGGCCTTGAAGCCACGCATATCCGAGGTTAGACAGCTCCATGTCGTCGGAGTTGAGCAACACGAGGGCACGAAGCGTATCGGCGTGTTTGAGCGTCTGCGCCCGATGGGTACGGCCGAGCCGCTGCACCAGCGTATCCATTTCCCGGGCGAGCTTGGGCGGGCGGAGCGACGCCAGCTCGCGGGTCAAAGCCGCGCCATCATCGCCGCGCACCTGGGCGGCGATGTGCTGGACGACCAGCTGGGCTTGGGTGCCGTTCGTCGCGTCAGCAGGCCGCTGGAGCGAATCAATGAAGCTCAGCAGCACCGTCTCCCAGAAGTCGTGAACGTCGGTCATGTGGACCAGGATGAAGCTCGCCGGGACCGTGAGAACATCACGCCGGATCGCGGAGAGCAGGTGGGTCTTGCCGATGCCCGCGGGGCCAACGAACACCCAGCCCAGCGGCGACCCAGTTTCGACACTCGCTGCCATCGAACGCACTTTGGCGAGCACCTCCCGCCGCTCCTTCTGATGGAGCGACGGGACGTCGTAGCGAGGATCTTGCCAGACGCCGTCTAACGTCTGCGTCGACTGAAAATCGATGGTTTCGAACGCTCTCAGTGCATCCATCGTGTCACCTCTCGATACAGAGCAGGTCACGCCGTTCACCAGAAACCCGGAGCGCCGCGGCATCGTCTTCTGGAAGGATCTGCTTCGGGTCGCCGATGGGGTAGAGGACAGCACCACCCCGCCGCTGCATCTGGCGGAGCTCCGTGTCGACCGCCTCGACGGGGACGTCGCCCAGCTGTGCGCGAAGGAGCGCAAGCCTGACATACTCGTTTAGGACCCCGCCCGTCACCCGCAGGTACGCCGCACGGATCTGCTCCTCGATCGCCGCGGGCTCGGCGTCGCGCGGCGCGGATGCGCCGGGCGTCTCGTGTCTTGTCGAGGCGTTCTCCGTCGCTGCCTGCTCAACGGTCCGCGGCCGCAGCAGATGGTCGAGCGCGAGGCCGTGGACCTCGATGTATCTGCCGAGCCTGGCGAGGAGCTCCTCAAGCAACATCGCCGCGGACGGGGTCCGCGCGAACGCCGCCGCGAGCCCCTGACCGTTCGCCCACGCCCACCCCTCGTCCGTTACGTGAAATTTCGCGCCGTACGCTGGGTCCTTCTTCCGGCGGCCGGGCTCAATCGTGATCAAGCGCCTGTTCTCGAGCCCCTTCAACGCGGCCCTGTCGAGTTTGACCTTTTGCTGCGAGAGGGGCTTGCCGTCCCCGGTAAGCAGCAGCACCCAGAGGGCAAACACCTGCATCCCCGTCAGCCCACCGTTGGCTCGCTCAACGTCGCTTGCCGTCCGCTTCTCTTGCGCGGGTCGGGTTTGTTTCTTGGTCGCGCGTTTCTTCTGCGCGTCTGCTGTCGTCGTCATGGCCCCTCGGGGTTCACAGTCTGCAGCGCCGCGAGCGCTCCTACGGCTCACGGCCGGGACATGCCATCGCGCGGATGGCCGAAGGCCTCAACCCCCATTGCGACGCCTCGCTGCAAGAGCGCGTCGGACGTCGGCGATGCGAGTCTCCCTCCTCTCCGTCCACGCTGTAGCGCGACCTGGGTCGTTCCGGTGTGGCATGCTCGTCGAACAGCGTGGAATTCCACGCGTTATTGGCAACATCAAGGAGCGGGATGCGCTGCTGGTGCCTCGGCGGCGGAGGGGCGCGCCTCGCGTAGCCGGTCGAGATCGACCGCGTACGGCGCCTGGAACCGCTCGAACCGCGGTCCATGGCACGTGAGCAGGATGATCTGCAGCTCGCTCGCGGCGTCCCGGAGGATCTGCACCATCGACAAGAAGCGTCCGTCGTCGGTCCACCCCATCGTATCGTCCAGGATCAGCGGGAGCGACCGCTGGTCCCTGGCCATCACGCGGGCGAGGCTCAGCCGGACGATCACCGACAGCTGCTCGCGCGTGCCGCCGGAAAGCTCGCCGAACTCCTCCGCCTCGCCGCGGCGCCTCACCTTACCGAGCTTGAGATCCCCGGTCATCTCGATCGCGGTCCCGGGCCGCAGCCGAGCGAGGTACGGCTTCGCCTCCTCCTCGACGGGCGCGAGGAAGAGGCGTTGGGACTCTTTATAGGCGTCCTCGACGACCGTGCGAAGGAGGCGGGCCGCGTTCGCCTCCCGCGTGATCCGCGCGAGCTCCTCCTCGGCGTCGCGCTGCTCGCCCACTGCGTCGTCTAGCCTCTCGGACCGCCCGTCGCCGGACGCCTGCTCGAGCAGCGTCCGGCATTGCAGCTCCTTGTCGTGCAGGTCGGCGAGGCGCCGGTTGTGCGCCGCGATGGCGCCCTTCGCGCGGGGCACCTCGTCCCGCAAGAGCTGCGGGGTTGCCTCCGCGAGCTCGGTCGCGGCACGCTCCGCGCGCGCACGCGCCTGGGTGTGCTCCCAGCGGGCGGTTTCCGCCCGCTGGTAGAGGGCCGCATCGGGTGCAGTCTCCCGCAGGCCGGTGAGCCTTTCGGCCACCACACGGCGTCGCGCCGCTTTCTCGTTCCGGACCGCGAGGGCCTCGCCGCGAGATTGCTGGCGCACGCGAACCGCCCGCTCCGCGCGATCCAGGGCCTCTGCAGCGCGCTCTGCGCGTGTCTCTAGCGGGGGCAACGTCTCGCGGGCTGCGTCCACGGCCTGCTGGAGCGCGCCGCTCTCTGCCGCCGCGTTGCCCTCAGTGGACGCGGTCGCGGCGGCCTCTAAACTCCCGAGCGCCGCAGCACGCGATCGCAGCGCATCCAGCCCGTCGGGTGCCAATCTGATGAGCCGCTTGCGCATCTCGACGATCTGCGCACTCGTGATGACGCGCGCCTGCAAGCGTGCCCGCGCGGCGCCGACGTCGATCACCGCCGCCCGTGCCAGCGCCTCGCGGAGCCGCCGTTCGGTCCCGTCGACGTCGAGCTCTCGATCGACCTCGCCGGGGATGATCTCCCAGGTGACCCCCTCCACGGCGTCGGGGTGCATCGCGCGCGGTACGGCCCACGCACGCTGGGGGCCAGAGGCAACCGGACCGGCGACCGCGCGCACCCGCGCCTGGCTCCGCGCGACGGTGGCTTCCGCTACAGCGAGCGCGCGTTCGAGGGTCACGAGCCGCGTGAGCGCCTCGCCGGTGACGTGGTTTTGCGCGAGCGCGACCTCGATCTCGGCGTGACGCGCGAACGCCTCCCTCGCCTCGACGAACGCCCTTTCTGACGAAACGCTTCGCTTGCGCACCTTCTCAACCTCGGCGCGAAGCGTCTCGATGCCGTCCGGCGCCACGTTGGCGAGGCGATCCTCCGTCTGCTTGCGGACCGCGTCGAGCCGCGCCCAAGCCCGAGCCGCCTGCGCCGCGCCCTCGATGTCGGCGACCCCGAGCGCTTGGAGCATCGCCGAAAGCTCGCGCTCGCTCCGCTCCAGGGCGACCCGCGATTTCGCGAGATCCTTGCCACGCGGCTCGAGCGTGATCTCGGCGACGTCGTCGAGAACCACGGTCGTACGGAGCGTCGACGTGAACGTCTCGCACGTGCCCGCCTTCACGCTCTTGGCTTCCTGCGCGCCGGCGATGCGAACACGCAGGTCGGCGAGCGCGCGCACCTCCACGCGCGTCGCGATCGCATCGCACGACGCGCGCTGGATCGCGAGATCCCGTTCTCGCTCCCGCAGCGCGTCGATCGACGCCTCGTCGATGCGGTTCGCCGAAAGAAGGCGCACGCTCTCCTCGCGCTCGTGCTCCGCTCGCATCGCCTCGTCGAGCGCGGATTCAAGCCGCGCACGCTGTGCATGATCTGCGGCCACCCTGTGTTCGAGCGCCTCCAGCCCCTTCGGCGCGAGCTTCTTCTTCAGCGCGCCGAGCGCCTCGTCTTCCCGCGCGGCCTCGGCGCGCGCTGCGTGGCGCGCCCGCGCCGCCGCCATGTCGGCGACGCCGAGCGCACGCAGCGCCTCCTCGAGCCCTGTCCGCTGTTTCTCGGCCTCTGCGAGCGCCTGCGCGAGCCCCGGGCGAGCCGGCTCGATCTCCAGCTGTCCAAGCCCAGGCACGTCGATCGTCGACACCGCACTGACCGCGTGGACGCTCCTGTCCCCGGCCGCGGTTAGCACGATAAGGCGCGTTCCCTCGGCATCGAGCCGAGCGCGGAGAGCCTTCGCTTTTTGCGTGAGGGCCTCGATCTCCTCAAGCAATGGCTCATCGATCGTCTCCGTCTCCAGGCGAACCGACGCTTGCGCGAGCTCGCCGGCCACCTCCTCAGCCGCGCGCAAATCCTTGACGAGGCGGAACACCTCGTCACGCCGGCGCGATCGGTCGAGGTCGGACACGGCGGCATCCATCGCCGCCCGTGCTTCGAGGACCGCCCCCCTTGCGCGGCCGGCGTCCTCGCGGGCGGCGGCGGCGTCGTGCGCCGCGCTCTCGATCGTCATCGCGAGCTCGGCCGCGGTCTCGTCGTGCGTAGCGATCGCTGCATCCAGCTCCGCCGCTTCGCCCGTCAGCGCGGCGCGGGCCTCCACCTCCCGCTGAGCCGCCTGGACCTTCACTTCTGTCGTCGCGACGAGCGCATCGGCATCGCGCGCGGTCTCCTCGAGCGCGTGCACGCGGCGCTCCGCCGCGACGGCGGCCGCGAGCTCGCTGTCGAGCTCCGGGAGCTTCTGCTCAACGTCGCGCAGCTGCTCGCTGAGCTCCGCATGCGTTCGCGCGAGGTCTTCGACCGCGGTCTTCGCCGCCGCGCTCGTCTTCACGCGCTCGTGAGCTGTCTCGAGCCTGTCCTGCGCCGCTCGGTACTCGCCCGTCGGGCCCCTCGCGTTGGTGAACAGCGCGGCATGCTCGAGCACGCGGGTGCGCAACCGCTCGCCGTGCTTGCCGCCGAGCACCTGGCCGACCTGCCTGCCGATGGCGTCGGAGAGCGCCCCGCGCACGTGCTCGTCGAGCGTCTCGCCGGGATCGGCATACGCGCTCTCGTCTTGTGCGACCCACAGGAGCCCCCACAGCCCCATGTCGTTCCGCGTGCCTCCCCGCTTGCCCGCGCGCCGTCCTTCGAGCTGCGCAAGCAAGAGCTCCTCTGCCTCCGCGCCGCGCACGACCGCGTCTTCGCGGTGCAGGCGCACTTCGACGACCGGCTTCTCGAGGAACCGCTTGTGCACGCTGAGGCGCTCGCCGCCGATGTCCAGCTCGACCCAGATCTCGGGCGCGTTGCGCGTCCCGTGCGTCTGGAGCGCCCTGATCTTCTGGTGGCTGGCGTCGTGCCGCTCGAAGAGCGCCGCCCGCAGGGCCTCGACGAGGGTGGACTTGCCCGCCTCGTTGCGGCCGCTGATCACGTTGACCCCGCTGGCGAACGGCCCCACGTGGACGCGCCCCACGAGGGGGCCGACATCCTGCACGCAGAGGCGGACGAGCTTGATTCCCTTGCTCATGACACCGATCCATGAAGACGGAGAAGGAGGCGCAGCGCCTCGGCGCGCTCCGATTCCGAGGTTCCTTCGATATGCCCACGGAGCCGCGCGACAGCCTGCCCGAGCCAGCCTGCGGTCGGCAGGGTCGCCGCATCGGCCTCGCTGAGAAAGGTCTGCAGCCGTTCGTCGCGCACCCGCAAGAAGCGAAAGCGATGGCGCGCAGCTTCAATGATCTCGTCGAGGCGGGCCCGCGCGGAAGCATCGATCCTCCCCGTGAGCGTGAGCTCGAGCAGCGTGGTGCCCTTGCGGTCGAACCCGTCGAGGTGGCGCTGGAGGCTGACGAGATCGGCGTCGCCGTCGACGTGGCGCTCAGCGCTCTCCCAGGCGAGGCCCGCCACCGGGCGCGGCGTCACGCGCGGCGCCGCGCCAGGGGCGTCGATGTCCACCACGAGGACGTTGCCCGGGTCCTTCTCGGTGAAATGCGTCGCCTCCGGCGTGCCAGAATACCAGGTGCGATCGTCGATGCGGAGGCGCCCGTGCCAGTCACCGAGCGCGAGGTAGTCGAGGCGCGCGCGAGACGCGCGGTCCGCCGGGATGGCGTTGCGGATGCGCTCGCTATCGCTCACAACGCGCTCGAGGAACTCCTTGATGCCGCCGTGAGCGACGCCGATGCGCACGTGATCGCGCGGGCCGAGCTCGGGTGTGAGGTGCTCGGTGACGTCGCCGAGGGTGTGCCGTTCGAAGAGCGGGCAGCCGAGGAGCGCGACGCCCTCGCGGACGATCACCGGCTCTCGCGAGTTGAGGAGGTGGACGTGGCGCGGGCACTCCCGGCGCCAGAACTCGCTGCGGTAGAGGGCATCCGAGCTGAGCGGGTCGTGGTTACCAGGGAGGAGGTAGATCGGCACAGGGATCTGGGCCATCGCTTCGAAGGCGCCGTGCTGCGTCGGTGGGTGCAAGCCGTGGTCCTCGAAGACGTCGCCGGCGACGACGATGAACTCGGCCTTGGTCTCGCGGGCGACGTTGCCGATCTCGCGGAGCGTCTGGAAACGCTGGTTGCGCACGAGGGCGCCGGCATCGCCGGGGATGAACTTCGCGCGAAAGCCGAGCTGCCAATCGGCGGTGTGGATGAAGCGGGTGGAGGAAGGCATGGTGAACCGACCAGGTGGAGAGGGAGGCCGCCGGCGATCCGGGAAGCCGGGGCCTCACGCCTCGAACAGACACCCTGGTTTGACCGCGATCGCGGGCCCAACGCCATCCGCAGAGCTGCGTACCGAGGCCTCGCCGAACGAGAAATCGCGTGCGCCCTGCCGTGTCCTGCTACGCGTCGAGCGATGCCTCCCACAGGAACGACATCAGCTTCTTGCGGTCCGGGACGCGGAGCTTGATACAGATGCTCTTCAACTGATCCCTCACCGTGAGCGGCGACTTGCCGAGGTCATCGGCGATTAGCCGATTGTCCCACCCCCGCATCACCCTGGCGGCGACCTCGCGCTCGCAATCCGTGAGATCCTGTACCAGCGCGGCGGGCAAGGTCGGGATATGCGGCACCTCCCGGAGCTGCACCACCCAAGAAGGCTCGTCCACCGGCTCGGACAAGGCGAGAAACTTCACCTTGAGATCCGCCGCGGCTCCTTTCCTCTCCCATGGCCGCGCATTGCCCCTCGCCCGCGCGACCTTCGCCTGGGCCAGCCCCTCGACCAACGGTCGAGGCAGGCTTCCGGCGACGCGCTCGGCTGGCGGGAACCACTTGTCGAGCAAGGGGGTCGCCGCCGCTGTCCGTTCGAGCTCCCGCCCCGAGGGCCGAACGAGGACGCTCGGGCGCGCCCCCGCGCCGAGGAGCTTTTCCCGGCGCGCCGCCTTGGCGGACACCCAGCAGTTGCGGACCGCGTTGGCGATCGCTGGGGTGAGCTCCTGCAACAGCCGCTGATGTCGCAGAGTGAACGGGCGCCTTCGATCCCGGTAAAGCGAGAGGCCGCTTTGAAAGCCGCCGCCGACGGGCAACATGACGGCCATCACCTGCTCGATCGGCACGCCCAGCTCATGCGCCCACCGGTACAGCTCGTTCCGCTCGAGCGTCCGTCGGTCGATCATCCGGCTGTCACGCAGGACCGTACCGGGGTTCGACTGCACCGCGCTGAGCACAAAGTCGTAGGGCGCCATCTTCTCATACGCGCCGAAGAACGCTTTTGGCAGGCCCTTCTCTACCCAATCGAGTTTGCCCCCGCGCTCCGGGGACGTCGTGGCCAGCGCAGCGCAGTCGGCCTCGAGGAGCGGCAGGAGCAGGGAGAACGTGTCTTCCAACACGACGTGCATGTCGAGCGACGCGCCGAGCGCATCCTTCAGCTCCAACATCCTCCGCAGGTCGCGGCTCCCGAGCGAGGTCCCCTTCCGCATAGGCCCCAGCCTACCACGGGGTCGCGGCGCGAGGGAAGCTCAGGGACGGCCGAAAGAACGCTGAAACGCCTCGGTGCGCGCCGCGTCGGCGAGGTCAACGACGAGCGGCAGCGAACACACAGTGTAACCCCGTTCCCGGATCGGCCGCCCCATATAACGCGCCGCGAGGCGAGCGAACGTCGCCAAGATAGGCGGCAGGTTCAGCCCTCGGAGGTCCCCCGCGCGTGCCTGGGCGCGCTGCGTCGGGGTGTAGAGCGGCCGCGTCGAAGGTCCGGGCACGCTCGCGCCGGGCCTCGGGGCGACGCGCCATCGAGGGCTCACGAGTGCGTCGCGATCCGCGACTCGGTAGGCGATCTCTGCGTCCTCGAGCGCGTCGGTCTCCGCGTTGCCGGCGCCGACCCAGTGCGTGAGGCCGACACGCAGGCCCTCGTGGACCATGGCGGCATAGAGCTCGCCCAGCACTCGAGTCCCTCGGTACTTCCGGACGACGGATATCCGCGACACCTCCGCGAGCGAGACGCGCGCGGTTGCGAACGGACCGAGGTCGTAGCGCGCGGCGAGATCGATCCCGAGCGGCTGCCCGATCCTCTGCGCCACGCCTCGGTTGGGGCGCATGAGGCGTGCTGTCGCGACCGGGGCGCCGTCGACATAGGCGATGAAGTGGAGCGTCGTCTCGAGATCATCGTAAAAATCCATCTCCCGGTCGAGCGTGGTGGCATGATGGCTCAAGAGGCCTTTTTCCTGCACAAACACATGATGTCGTACGCGCTGAGCGTCTGCGATCCTCGCCTCAGTATCGGCGACGCCGGCGTAAATCTGCTTCTTCATGGCTCCTCCGCAACAGGTCTGGTGGAGCGGGCAGACGGGGGCGTTGACGGCGCGCGCCGTCAACGCCCCCGCGGCGACCGCTCGTGGCTGTCGAGCGCCGCCGGCTCAGCGATGTGACGAGAAGAATCCGGGGAAGAACTGCCGTGTACGGCACGCCGAGCGCAGGATCGCTTCGGTGTCCGCCTTCGCGGTGATGCCGCGCAGGATGCCGGCGAGCCGCTCGATGTGGCCGCGGTCCTCCTCGCCATGCGCGCGCAGGAAGGTCACGGCCCCCCGGATGCCGCGGATACGGCTCCTCTGGAGGAGGTTCTGGACGATGCTGGACGCCCGCCGCGCCGAGAGCGCTTCGAGCACGTACGCAGTGCCGAGGAAGGCCGCGCCGGAGCCCTCCTGCGCCTCGAAGCGGTGAGCGAAGATGTACGCTTGGACGGCGACGTTCGGGCCCGAGTCGTTCGCCCCGAATCCGAGCGCCACGCGATCGTCGCGCGCCCAAGAGTCGTGACCGGCTTCCTCCTCGGACTTCTCGATCAGCAGGCGGGCGAGGGACGGATGCTGGCGCGTGGCCAGCAGGCGCTCGCCCGAGGCGCGGAGCAGCTCGTGGGCCACCCCGACATAGTGCTGCGTTTGTTCGAGGAAGGCCCCATAGTGGCTGGCGGCGATGGTCCCGGCGAAGAGCGTCCGCGCGACGGGATGCTCTTCGAGGCTTGCGATCAGCTTGTCTGTCTCTCGATCAAGCCGGAAAACGAGGTCTCTCATGGCGTGATGTCTCCCGGACGGCGGAGCGGGAGCCCTCCCATGGGCCCGCCGCGCTCGCCGTCGCTGGGGACCGCTAGAGCAGCCTGCGGGCCACCGAAAAAACAATGCAATATCGGATGGTTATGTTTTCACGGGGCCAGCGCTCGGGGCCCGATTTGCTGCAGGCTGCAGCAGCACGCAGCGGGCCCACCGGCCCCGCTCCCTTACTTCGAACGGAGGATGGTTTCTTTACGCCGGGGGACGCATGGTCGCCTGGTGAGAGCGGCTCCGGCGGGTTGACCGTCCGGCGCCCCGGGAGCGAACAGCATGCGATCGATGAGACCCAAGCGGACCTTTCCGTCCAAGCTTCACTGCGACCGCCGGGCGCGCAGCACCCAGGAACGCGCCTCCCCGCGCGCGCCCACCTACCCACCGGCGAGCCCGGCGCTCACGCCTCGCGAGCGCGACGTCGTCGAGCTGCTCGTCGGGACCGGGCTGTCCTACAAGCAGATCGCCGCCCAGCTCGGCCGGAGCGAGGGGACCGTCCGGACGCACACGGAGAGGATCTACCGCGCGTTCGGCGTCCACTCGCGCCTCGAGCTCATCTTCGCCTGTCAGGCGCTGCGGGATGCACGCTCCGATGCCGCTTAACTCCTCGCCGACGCCGCCGTACGGCGGATCGGCAGGGCTGTTAAACTCATCGTCGACGGAGGTGGCGTCCCTCTCGAGGCCCAGGAGAACTATCATGGCGGACAGAACCAAGCTCGACCTCGATCCCGAGGTCGAACGGCGGACGCTGCAATTGGCCGGCATGGACGACGACGTGCTCATCACCGGCCCTAGCGGCTCGGGCAAGAGCGCGCTGGCCCAGTGGATTCACGCGCAGAGCGCGCGCCGGGGCAAGCGGTTCGTCGTTCAAAACTGCGGCGCGATACCCAAGGGGCTGGAGGAGAGCACCCTCTTCGGCCATGAGCGCGGGGCGTTCACGCACGCGCACCAGGCGGCCGACGGCATCGTGAGGGCGGCGGACGGCGGGACGCTCTTTCTCGACGAGATCGGCGAGCTCCCGCTCGCCGTGCAGGTCAAGCTGCTCACGCTGCTTCAGGAGCATTCGTATCGCCGGGTGGGCAGCGTCGACGATCTTCACGCAAGCTTCCGGCTCATCGCGGCGACGAACAGGGACTTGCTAGAGCTGTGCAATCAGGGGCGTTTTCGCGAAGATCTCTATCACCGCATCAACGTCCTCCCGATCGCATTGCGCCCGTTGCGCGACGCTCCGGAGCGCGCCATGCGGATTGCGACCGAGATAGTGAAGACCTCGACCATGTCGCCGGAGCGCGCGGCTCACGTGCTGTCCGCGGTTCAGCGTCTGGCCCGTCACCTCGCGGCGTGGCCGGGCAACATTCGCGAGCTCGGCACGTTCGTGAAGCGCTGCCAGCTCGATGAGGTAAAGGATGCAGAACGCTGGATCCTCGCCGAATGGGCACGCCGGAGAACGTCCGAAAGCGCGGAGCGCCTCACCGCCTTCACGCCGAGCGTCAGCCCGTCGCTGGCCGACCGAAAGCGCTATGCGGGGATGATTCACGAGCTCGCGGGGCGCGGGGCGCGCCCCAAGGCCGCGGTGTCTCGGAAAGGGTCGTTGGAGCTCGCGTCCCGCCTCCTCGACGTATATCCCGAGCCGCTCTCCCTCGACGAAGTCCAGGCGGTGCTGGGGGCGCGCGATCGGCGTACGCTCGACGGCAATGTCGACCTGCTGGAGAGACACGGGTTGATCGAAAAAATCGCGCACGGCATTGTGGCGTTATGGCCTCCGGCGACGTCGGCGGTCTTCGGCCGCCATCAAGGCGTGTGGCGCCCCGCTGGATCTGGGGAGATCCTCTCCCTCGCCAGCGGCGATCGGGTTCGCATCGAGCTCACCTCGAAGTGCGCCGGTACGCTCGGCGTCCTGCTCGTCACCCACGGGTCAGGAGGCTCGCAGGTGCCGACTGTCCTCGTCGAAGGCAAGGAGCTGCTTGCCTCGAAGCCCACGGCGCTAGAGATCGAGCTCGATGACGTGGGTGGGATCGAGCAGTTTCTGCTGCATGTCGGCCCGTCCGCGCGCCGCGGCGGCAGCCTCGTCGAACCGATGCTCGACGAGGCGATCATGCCCGACTCCGCCGCGCTTGAGCGGGGTCGCCGCATGGTGCTCGATCAGTGGGGCGAAGGGTGGCTAGCCGAGCACCTCGTGTTCCACATGCAAGGCAAGTGAGTCGGGGCGGGGCCCGGCGCCGCGGCGCTACCCCGAGGAGCCTTTCCCGCGCCCACGTGCCGAAGCGACAGATGGAGATAGTTGTTCTATATTGCAGGCACCCTGATTGTGGTGCACGTGTCGACGCTCGGGCGAGTGCTCCAGTACGCTCGCGTCGAAGTCGTCTATCTTGGCCATGAGAGAATGAACTCATCAAGAGGGCGCGGGCGCAAGCGATGGTGTTGTGCCAGTGCCGATCGACTCGAAGGGGTGGGATACTAGCTAGTCGGGCTACGCGCCCCAAACCATACGTGGATTTGCGTATAGCATCGGTCCGAACGGAGTACATACTGATCAGGGTGAGCCGAGCGCGCGAGATCCCGGAACGTGCCGGCTGCATGCTCCTGTATGGGCTCGACCAATCAGCCCGCAGTGTGCCGATGAACGGAGGAAAATCATGGACAAAGGACACGTTCTGTATCAGAACCTGGGTGGCGACTCCGGAGTGAGCACATGCAAGATCGAAGAAGAGTCAATCGAGGTTACGTTCAAAAGAGGCGGCACCTACCTCTACACGTTTGACGATACTGGTCGAGAAAACGTTGAGCGGATGAAGATCCTCGCATGCGCGGGGCAGGGACTAAATGCATTCATTAATGCCCATGTAAAGAAACTGTACGCGGAGAAGTTGCGGTAATGTGCGCCCTCGGACGCCGCCCAAGGCGAAAAGCGGTTCACGACAACGTCACGCTTAACCACCGGTGCGCAAGCATCCGCCAACTCGCCGAGGAGGTGGATGGCGAGGAGGTGATGACTGCCTGGAGGCTCTTTCCCTGTACCCAGGCTCAACCGTCATCCTGATGCCTGCGCTCAGTTCGCCCGTTGCCGATTCAATATCGGATATTTAGATGGCCGTCGGGCGGCGGGGTCGCCGAACTGGGGGAGGCCGGAGACCGGGATGGTAACCTTCGCATTGGCGGAGGCTGCGCCGGTTCGCCTCTCTCCTTGCGCAGTGTCCGCAGAAAGGTGCACCATCGCGCTATCACTTACTGGGAGAGGGCATGACCGCACAGGTTCAGTACGATCCGCAGATCATCCAACAATTTGCTGCAAGCCTATACCGGCAGGCCAACTCGATCGTCGCGACGTATGCGCTTCTCTTTGGGCTTCTCGGCACGGCCGTCGGAGCGCCTGCTGGCGCGTTCCTTCTGGGCAACCGGTCCAGCTGGGAGATCTTCGCGGCGGTTGGCGCCGTCGTTCTTGGAGGCTTTGTGGGGCTGCTTGGCGCGCTGATGGGGCAGCAGCGGGCGTTCGCCCTCAAGCTGCAGGCGCAGCAGGCGCTCTGTCAGCTTCAGATCGAGGCAAACACGCGAGCTACAGCGGCATACGCGCGATCCAGCTAGCAAATTGGTTGGGAAGCGGAGCTGTTCGGCACCGTTGCCTACGGCAGCTGGCCATTCAGGAGACGCTGCTGGCTATTCTATGGGCGCGGGCGGACCGGCGGCGGGTCGATTGAACGAGGGCGCACTGATAGCGATACGATCGCCGCGAACCGAGCTCCTCGCCTATCTTGGGGAGGGGCTCCGCTTGGCCATCGCGGCCGACGACGTCGAAGGGGCCCGTGTGGCGCACGAGGCGATCGGACGGCTGCTCGGAGCGCCGGCACCCCAGGGCGAAGGCGCGGCCGACATGCTCGACCTCGCCCGCGAGCATGAGTGGAGGGCGAGATGATGTCCGGCTCGCCAGTGCCTCGCCTCCTCCGCTCCGACCTCCTCGGAGTCGAGTCCTCGCCATCGGGGGTGGCGTTCTCTCCGGCGGAGGATACATCAAGTTCGTCGCGGAGGTGCCGGAGCGGAGGCGGCCACAAGTTGGGCCCGCTGGAGCGCAGGCGCCCTGAGCGGTGAACCAGGGGTGCCTCATCGTTGGGCATTCGCGGATCCGCTCGCGGGCCGGTCGAGACGCGCAATATCCCGGACCCGCTCCGCTGGTGGGGCCCGGGAGAGCGCATTGTCCTCCTTTTGGCTCTTGGTCGGCGAAGGCGACCAGGTCAGCCAGGTCGCCCGGATCCTGAAGCTGCCCGTCGAGGCCGCGTCTTCGCGGCTCACCCTCGGCCGGCCGCAAGCACCTCGCGCACGTGCTCAAGCGCTGGCGTCGCTTGCGATAGACCCCGCCATCCTGGCCTTCGAAATAACAGAAGCTTCTCTATGCGATCCGCCCCCCTGAAAAGGCGATCCTACATCAGCAATTTATCCATGCATCGAAGCATCGAAGGAGGCCGCCTTCACTCCACAGCCTGCGTGCGGGGCGATCGGGGAGGCCCGCCGCAGGCCACGAGCGTGCTCGCCGCGAATGCGCGCAAGGCGACCTTTGGATGGGTACCTATGCCCTCAGATCTCGATCGGCCAGCCGAGGTGGCGCTCGTACATCCGGCTCCGGTGCTCGAGGAGCGCACGCGGCACCGCGTCGCCGATCTCCTCGCGCGCGGTCCCGAAGGCCTGGCGGGGCGAGGGCTGGAGGCGGGGGCAGTCGCTCTCCGGGATCGGGCAGAGCGGGGTCAGGAAGGTGGCTGCGTAGACGTCGAGCGCGTTCGGGCGGTCGCCGTCGAGGTAGTCGCGGCCTCCTTCGAGGCGGGCGGCGAGGGCGGAGAGCGTGGTGGCGATGCGGGCGCGCACGCCCCAAGCGGCCTCGCCTTTCAAGCCGCACCGGCCCATTCCACGCCGATCCCCGCCGCGAGTCCCCACCGCGAGCGACCTTGCTCCGCTCCGAAGCGGTCGGGTATCCTGCCGCGGCCGCGATGGAGCTCGAGAACCGCACTCCGTTTTCTGCGCTGGAGTACGACGTCGTCGACGCTCGGGGCGACGAATCGCACGTCGTCGTCGCGCGGGGCAGCTACGCGCTGCGCGCCGCGCCGGAGGCGGGCGAGAGCGACGGCGCGAGGATCACCCACGTTGCCGCCATCACCGAGGGGGAGCTCGTATTCTCGGATGTGGTCCACGGCGAGATCAACCGCAGCAGCGTCAAGTACGAGAGCGATCTTGCGCAGAGCAAGCCGAGGTGCGACGTCATCGTGATCGGCTCGGCGCACGCTCCGGCCGGCGAGGCTGTGGCGCGCGTGGACGTGCGAGCCCGCATCCGGCGCCTGGCCGCGATCCCCAACCTCGCGGAAGCCGGCACGCTGCTGGATCACCACCTGGCCGTCCGCGGAGCGCGGGCGTTCGAGCGCAAGGACGATGGATGGGCGCTGACGGATCCGGAGCCCTTCGCGGCGCTGCCGCTGCGCTACGAGCACGCCTTCGGCGGCCAGCTCAAGGTGTACGCCGAGGACGAGGCCGCGAAGCGGGTCGACGACGCGCACCGGCTGAGCGAGGCGGCGCGCCGGGCGCACCCGGAGGCGGACGCTGCCCCGGTGGCGCACGCGACCTGCGCGTACAATCCGTTCGGCGTCGGCTTCCTCGAGGGCTGGTACGCCGACGCGGCCGAGGTGAAGCGCTGGCCGGCCCCGCAGATCGAGGCGCCCGGCGCCGAGATCACGGCGGAGATCTTCGCGCGGATGGTGGCGGGCGAGGTGCGCGCCGGCGAGGTGCCGGAGCTGTCGCCGCGCGGGGTCGGCGTCATCGCCAAGCCATGGCAGCCGCGGCTGAAGCTGGCCGGCACCTTCGATGATCGCTGGCTCGCCGAGCGCTGGCCGTACATGCCGCCCGACTTCGACATGGCCTACTGGAACGGCGCGCACCCCGACATGCAGTGCGATTACCTGTTTGGCGGCGAGCTCGCGGAGCTGTGGAACCTGCTGCCGCGGAGCGCGCCGGGCGTGACGCCCGAGACCGCGGGCACCGCCTGCCGCTTCCACGTGCCCGAGGCCGCCGTGGTCGTCCGGCTCACCGGCAAGGACGACGCGGTGAGCTTCGCCGCCGTGCCCATCGACACGGTCATCGTCGACCTCGAGCAGATGCGCCTGTCGCTCGTGTGGCGCGCGTGCATCCCGGCGTCGCTCGAGGTCGAGGGCATGAGCCTCCTGGCGTTCGGGTACATGAAACAGACGGGCGCGGCGTAGTCGAAGGACGGAGGAAGAACATGCCGATCGGAGCTCGAAAGGACAGCAGCTTCTACGCGGTGACCCTCGCCCCGGACGTGTGCTTGACACCGGTGGGCGGCGCGATGGTGCCGGTCCCGTACATGCTCTATGCGAGCTTCGACAGCAGCATGAAGTGCATCGAGCACGTGAACCTCAACGGCAAGCCCACCTACGTCTACGATCACAGCCTGGCGCCGACCGTTCAGGGCGACGAGCCCGGCACCGGTGGCGGCGTCAAGTCGGGCGTGAACCAGGGCAAGGTGTGGTCACACGAGGCGTCGACGAACGTCCGCGCCGACGGCCGGCGCATCGTGCGCAGGGGCGATCGCTGCTGGATGAACGTGAAGGCCTGACGCCGTGGCCCTCCCTCCCAGCGCGCAGATCGACGCCTCCGTGCGGGGCGAGACGCCCGGCGACGGCAACCCAGCCGCCAACGCGCTCGGGCGCGTCTACACGACACAGAGAGAGGGGACGCAGGTGGCGCTGCTCGACGAGGAGCTCGCCAGGCAGCTCGCGGCGGAGGCCGCCAGGAAAGCGGCGGAGGAGGCCGCCAAGAGGGCGGCGCCGGGCGCCTTGTCCACCCTCGGCCCGGCGGCCGGCGGAGCGGCCGTCGGCGCGGGGGTGTGGGGCGCCATCGCCGGCGGCATCGGCCTGATCGGCATCTCGCGGACCCGTGCCCTCACCGAGGACGCGCTCACCGATCCGTCTCAGCGGCCGATGCGCACGCCCTTCCTGGGCCTGGACATGGGCCTCGGCCCCCGCGCGTCCCCGAGGCTCGACACAAACGTCCGGGTCACGGGCCCCCGGTGCCTCGTGGGGCGGCACGGCGACCTCAAGAAGATCTGCAAGCTGCTGCCGGGCGAGGGCTCCCAGTCGCACCACATCGTTCCCGACGAGTTCGTGCGATCGGGCACGCGCAACGGCTCCCAGTACCGGATCCTCTCCGAGGACGACGGCGCCGCCATCTGCATCCCCGGAAATGCCTTCATCAAGGGCACGCTGCACAATGCCATCCACGCGGACCTGAACAACCTCCTCAACAACAAGGTCGCCGCCGGCCTGTCGACCGACGGCACCCTCCCGCTCTCCGACGTCATAGGATCGGCGCTCCGCGTGACCGTCGCGTTCAAGCCGGAGTGTACTGCCCAGATCATCCGCGAGGTGGGCAGGGCCTTCCAGGGGATCGACACCACCCAGCGAGTGAAGATCAGATGAACCCGAGCGGCGCGGATCCCCGAGCAACGCCGGACGAGCCGAGCGACACCCCGATGACGATCACGGGCGCGCTCGCCCTGAGCGCCTCCAGCGTCTATCTCTCGGCGACCTTCGCCACGCCGGGCGATTATACCCCGCATACAAGGCTCTTCCTGTACGACGAGGGCGGCGCCCCGCCGTGGACGGCGCACGATGCCGGCTTCTTCACGGTCGGGCTGGAGAAGCTCGCCGCCCCCGGGGAAGATCTCACGCTGTGCGCGCTCTCCCTGGACGGCGAGGTCGAGCTCCTGTCCGCGCGGGGCGCGGTGATCGAGCAGATCCCGGAGGCCGGGCTCTACCGGCCGACGTCGAAGGGATACGGTTTCCTCACGGCGCTGCGCCGCGTCGGCGACCGCCTGTTCGCCTGCGGGAGCGCGGGGCAGGTGTACCGGAGGCTCGGTCCAGGCCGCTGGGCGCACGCGGACGCGGGCCTCCTCCAGGCGCCCGGCGTGGACTTCAAGGACCTCGTGAGGCCCATCGACCTCCAGGGGCCGGCGGAGGACGACATCTACCTGGCCGCGCAGCAGCTCGGCCCGCTCGGGCTCGAAGGGAGCCTGTATCATCTGGGCGGCCCGCGGTGGCGCCGCCTCGAGGTGCCGCCGATCGGCGGGCTCAACGCGGTCCACGTCGAGAGCGCGCAGCGCATCTGGGTGTGCGGGCACGAGGGAGCGCTGCTCGTGGGCAATCACCGCGACGGCTTCCAGAGCGTGTCGAGGGAGAGGAGCCCGCACCTCTTCCACGCCGTCGCCCTGTACCAGGAGACCCTCTATCTCGGGTCGAACTTCGGCCTCTTCCGCTACGACCTCGAGCGCCGGCGCGCCGTGCGGGTGCGCACCGGCCTCGAGCAGGAGCTGCGCTACATTCACACGATCGAACAGGCCGGCGGCGTCCTCTGGTGCGTCGGCCCCACGGACATCGCGCGCTTCGACGGCGAGACGTGGAACCGCGTCCATGCCCCGGAGGCGCCAGAGGGAACGACAGCTCCGAGATCGAGCCCGGCGTGATGGACTTGGTGCGCGGCGCGGAGACGCGCGGCCTCAGCGTGCTACTGCGATAACAGTCGCAGCGGTGACAACGTCCTCGGGGGTGAATACACCCCCTCACGCCCGCGTTCGCGCCGGCGGAGCCTGACTCGTGAAGCGCGCCCGCGGTATGCTCCTTCCCCAGGAGCCCCTGCTTGTCCCGCGAGGGGCACCGATCCCAGCCATCCTCCGGCGCCTCGGGAGCGGCGGGTTCGGCACCGTGTACGAAGCCTTCGACGGAAAGCGCGGCGCGCTCGTCGCGCTCAAGCTGCTGCGGCGCCCGGACGCCAGGGCCATCTACCTGTTCAAGCAGGAGCTTCGCGCGCTGGCCGGGATCGTCCACCCGCGCCTCGTCCGGCTCTACGAGCTGCACAGGGACGACGCGCGCTGGTCCTTCACCCTGGAGCTCGTCTCGGGCACGGACGTGATCACGCACGTGCGCGGCGAGGAAGGCCCGGACGAGGCGCGCCTGCGCGCGGCCTTCCGGGAGATCGCCGAGGGGCTTTCGTTCCTGCACGAGGCGGGCAAGCTCCACCGCGATATCATCGCCTCGTACCGCGTGGAGGAGGCCGCCACGAGCCCCGTCCTCCGCGCGCTGCTCGCGGCGCTGCGCGAAGGCCTCGCGGCGGACGTGCGCGTGCACGAGATCGACGTCGGCGAGCTGCCTCCCGCTGACGCCGTGGCGCTCGCGGGCGCGCTGCTCGCGGGCGCGGGCGCGTCAGGCGGCGCGGCGGCGCGGATCGCGGCGGAGGCCCACCGCAGCCCGCTCTTCATCACCGAGCTCGCGCGCCTCGCGGGCGAGAGCGGCCCTCCGGGCGGCGCCGCGCCGACCTTGTCCGCGTTGCTCGCGGGGCGCATCCGGCGGCTCCCCGCGCCACCGCGACCACCTCCAGCGCTTCCGCGAGGTCCTCGCCCGCGGGCGGATCGCGCTCTACGAGGGCGACGCGGCCCCGGCCCTGCGCTTCGTCCTGGCAGGGACGCCGCCTCTCATCGGCTCCGGCGTGGTCGCGATCCCGGTGGTGCGGGGCGAGCTCCACTACCTGCGCGCCCTCGCGTCGCTCGCGGTCGCAGCGCGCGGCGGCGCCCGGGCGATCGCCTTGCGCGTCCTCGCCCTCGCCGACGCGCGCGCGCTCGTCGCCTCGGCGGACGCGTGGATGGATGCCCGCGGCGTGCGGCGCCCCGCGCGCTTCGCCGCCACGCTGACCGCCTTCACGCCGCAGCCTGCGGCGGTAGCGTCGTTGCTACGCTGAGGGCGGCTCTCCTCCGGCCAGAGCCTCGGCATGCTTGGCCTCCAGCGGCAGCTTCACCGTGAAGCTCGCCCCCTGGTCCTTCCCTGCGCTGGCCGCCTCCACCGTTCCCCCGTGCAGCTCCACCAGGTGCTGCACGATCGAAAGACCCAAACCCAGCCCGCCGTGCTCACGCGTGGTCGAAGCGTCTGCTTGCCTGAATTGCTCGAATATATACGGCAAGAACTCCGGATCGATGCCGATCCCCGTGTCGCTCACCGCGAGATGCGCGTACGAACCCTCGCGGCGAAGCGACACCTTCACCTGCCCGCCCTGCCGCGTGAACTTCATCGCGTTGCTGAGCAGGTTCCGCACGATCTGCTGGAGGCGATTCGGGTCCCCGATGACCTGTTCTCCGGTCGACTCGACGCTGAGCTCCAGGCGGATCCCCTTCGTCTTCGCCGCCGGCTCCGCCGATTTCAGCAGCGTTTCGAGCATCTTGGCCAGATCGACAACCTCCACGTCGAGGCTCAGCCGCCCGCTGATGATACGCGACATGTCCAGGAGGTCGTCGATGAGCTTGGACTGCGCCCGCGCGTTCCGCTCGATCGTCCCGAGCGCCCGGCGCAGGATCTCGTCCGAGGGGCCGCGGATCCGGAGCAGGTGCGACCAGCCGAGAATCGCGGTGAGCGGCGTCCGTAGCTCGTGGCTCAGCAGCGCCAGGAACTCATCCTTCTGCCGCCCGGTGCGCTCGAGCTCCGCCCGCGCCGCCTGTTCGCGAGAGAGGAGCACCTCCCGCTCCGCCTCCGCCCGCTTTCGCTCGCTGATGTCCGTGGAGATCCCGCAAACCGCATACGGCCGGCCCGACTCGTCGAGGAGCGGGCACTTGATCGCGATGTACGTGTGGAGCCCATCGTCCTGGGGCACGATCTCTTCCTTCTCCAGCGGCCCCCCGGCCGCCGCCACCTGCTGGTCGAAAGCGCGAAGTGCGCTGGCATGCTCCACGGGAAAAAAGTCATAGTCGGTCTTGCCGATAATCGACCGCGCGGGCACATGAAATAACTCTTCGTGGCGGCGGTTGACCATCAAATATCGGCCTTCGAGGTCCTTGACGTAGATGACCGCTGTCGAGTTCTCGACGATGGCCTGAAGCAGATGCTGGCTCTCGCGCAGAGCATATTCCGCGCGACGGCGCTCGGCGTTCTCCGCTTTGAGAGCAGCGTTCGAGCTCGCCAGCTCGGCCGTGCGCCTTCGCACCCGTTGTTCCAGCTCCTGATGGGCACGCTGCAGCTGCGCGTTCTTCGTCACGAGCTCCTTTTGTGCCTCGCGCAAGATCAGTTGCGTCTTGATCCGCGCGAGCACCTCTTCAATCTCGAATGGTTTGGTGATGTAATCGACGCCCCCCGCCTCGAACCCCACGAGCTTGTCCGCCACCTCTCCGAGGCAGGTCATGAATATCACCGGGATGTCTCGGGTGCTCTCCGCCGCTTTCAGGCGCCGGCAGGTCTCGAAGCCGTCGATCCCAGGCATCACCACGTCCAGCAGGATCAGGTCGGGTCTCATGAGGCCAGCCCGCTTCAAGGCCGCCTCCGCGTCCTGAGCGGCGAGCGCCCGATGACCTGCGGATTCCAGATGATCCACCAGCACGGCCAGGTTGGTGGGCATGTCATCCACGATGAGGATCGTGCCCTCACGAGCACCGGGCGCGGAGGCTCTGCTCATGATCGCTGACCGCCCCAGGCGCGCCGCGCACCGAGACGCGCACCGAGACCCGGCATCACCTTCCACGCGAACCCCCGGGGCAGCCGGACCGAAATTTCCCATGGACGCCGATCACTCGCGCGACAGGGCGACAGCAATCCGATTGGCCGCGGCCGCAGGGGAAGCCGTGAGGGCAATATGATCTGATACGGGGTCCACGCCCAGGCTTCCATGATACGATCCGCCTCCTCGTCGGTTGCTCGTCAGGTGCTCTCGCCGGCCACCGCCCGGCCTACCGCGGCATGCTCCTCGACGAACTCCTGCAGCTTCCGCAGCTGATAGGTCCGCGCCAGCGTCTGGAGCTGCTCGAGCCAGGGGCCGAGTCGCGGCTCGTCTTGCTGCATCCGCTCCGCCTCCGCCAGCACGTTCCGGATATGGCCCGACGCCACCAGCCACGATAGCCGCGATAGCTGTTCGGCCGAGGGCGGCACCAGCGCGCTATCCCGCTTCACCGCCATGCGGGCCGCGGCTCTCGCCGGCTCATGCGTCCATTCCACGCCCAGGGAACGCCCGATCTTCTCGAAGAGCAGGCCGGCCTGCACCGGTTTGGGCAAGAAGTCGTCCCAGCCGGCGTGGGCCCCCTTCGGCTGTTCGGCGGCGGTGACGTTCGCCGACGAGGCCAGGATCACCACCCCGTCGAGCTCGGGCATCTGCCGCAGGCGACGCGTGGTCTCATAGCCGTCGAGCCCTGGCATGGCCAGGTCCATCAGGATCAGCGCCGGCCTGTGCTCCAGCGCCAGCCGCAGCGCGGCTTCGCCGCCGTCGGCCTCGACGAGGTCGAAGCCTATGGGGACCAGCAGATCGCCGAACAACGCGCGGTTACCGGGGTTGTCGTCCACGACGAGGATCTTGCGGCGCTCGCCGCGATAACCGGTGATCGTGTCCCACCCCAGGGCCCCGGCGGCGGCCGCGGGAGGGAGCGCCTCGGCTAGCGTGAGCGCCACCGTGAAGGCGCTGCCTTTGCCGATCTCGCTCTCGACATGGATGGTTCCGCCCATCTGCTCGATGATCCTCTTGCTGATGGCGAGGCCGAGCCCGGTGCCCTCGCTCTTCACCCTCTGGTCTCCCACCTGCTCGAAGGGGTCGAAGATGCGCGCGAGGTGCTCCGGGGCGATGCCGGTGCCCGTGTCCTCGATCCGGAAGCGCACCTCGCGCTGCCCATCTCCTCCGCCCTCGTCCAGCACGTCGACGAGCAGGGCGACCGCGCCGCGCTCGGTGAACTTGATGGCGTTGCCGAGCAGGTTCAGGAGCACCTGCATCAAGCGCTTCTCGTCGGCGTGCACGGCGGCGAGCGCCGGGGCCCGCACCTCGTGGGTGAAGGCGATGCCCCTCTGTTCGGCGCGCACGCCGCAGAGGTCCACCACGTTGTGCACGAAGGAGGGGAAGTCGAACGTCCGGGGGACGAGCTCCATCTTGCCGGCCTCGATCTTCGCCAGGTCCAGGAGGTCGTTGAGCAACGCCAGCAGGTGCTCGCCCGATCTCTTCACGATCTGCACCCCTTCGCGGCTCTTCGGCGAGAGCTCGGGCGCTCGCATGAGGAACTGAGCGTAACCCAGGATGCTATTGAGGGGCGTGCGTAGCTCATGGCTCATGCTCGAGAGGAAATCGCTCTTCGCTCGATTGGCGCGGTCGGCAGCCTCCTTGGCGATCCGCAGCTGCGCCGTGCGCTCCTGGATCTTGACCTCCTGGTCCCGATACAGCACGGCGTTCTCGACGGCGATCGCTGCCTGTGAGGCGAGCACCGACAAGAGCTCCACGCGCGCGGGAGGGAACGCCGACGGCACGTCGCGGTGCTCCAGGTACAGCACGCCGACTACATGGCCCCGGTGCGTCAAGGGCAGCGCCAGCAGCGAGAGCACCGCGTGCAATGCCAGGTACGGGTCGCCGGCGAAGCGCGCCTCGGACCTCGCGTCGCCTATCACCACCGGCTCGCCCGTGCGGGCCGCATACTGCACCACCGCCACCGGCACGTCGTGGCTCTGCCCGAGAGGCTCCGACAGCCCCGCCTCGATGCGGGTCTCCTCCACCCATAGCCGAGCAACGACCGAGAGCGCTTCCCCTTCGCTGAGCACCAGGGCGCCGCGCTGCGCCCCCGCGTTCTCCAGCGTGAGCTCCATCAGCCGGCCCACCACGCGCCCCGGGTCGAGCTCGACCGAGAGCGCCTGCGCCGCGCGCACCGCGGTCTTCACGTCGAAATGCGCGCCCGTGGACCCACCCGTGGTCGTGGTGGTCGCCGTTACGGTCGTACGCTCGGGGGTCGACGTGTGCACGGACACCTTGAGCACGGCGGGATACCTCGCGCGCAGATGGGCGACCACGGCGTGAGCGCCCCAGCGCGCGTAGGCATCGTGAGCCTCGCGCAGGTACATCGCCCCGACGTGGCTCTTGCCCGTCTCCAGTCGAAACTCGGCGGAGAGCTGGGCTGCCAGGGCCTCGATGTGCAGGAAGCGGTGCTCGCGCGCCAGCTCGATGGCCTCGTCGTATTTGGCCGCTGCCTCATCGGGCTTGCCCAGGACGCGGGCGTATTCCGCCTCGCCGAGGCGCAGCTTGTGGAGGAAATTGGCCTCGCAGCCTTCGGTGAAACAGCGCAATCGCGCGAGGCCGTGCTCGATGTGCCGCCGCAGCCGCGCCCGTTCCTCGCTCGTGGCGGCGCTGGGCCAGCACTTCGCTGCCGCGAGCGCGAGGAAGAGCGCGATGTCCGTCACTGGCGGAACTCCAAGGATGTCTGCCTGGAACAGCTCCGCCTCCCGCATCCTCGCCAGCGCCCGCTCCCACTTGCCGACAGCACAGAACAGATACCCTTCCAGGGTACGAGCGAACCCTCCGGTGTACCTGTCCCCATCGGCCAGGAGGGAGCGCGAACCTCGTGGCAACGGCTCCTCCTCCAGGAGGCGCTTGGCTCCGTCAGGAGACATCAAGACCTCGCAGTAGGACGCGACCAGCTCGAAGTGGTGTCGCCCGACGGCGTCCCCTGCGCGCTGCACCAGCTCCCAGCGAGCCTTTTGCTGCGCATCGACCTGGCCGAGCGGCAGACCACGCCACACCCGGTAGTAGAGCAGGTCGGACAGGAGCCCCCAGCTCGTGCCTTGAAACGACCCGATCTTCAAGCCGGCTGCGACGGCTTGCTCGTACACGAGGGACGCTTCATCGATGGGCCTCGAGTGGACAAGGTAGATCCCCTTGAGCGCGATGCACTCGGGGAGCATCTGGGAGCCCACACGCTCTGCGGCGCGCACCCCGGGCGTGAGCCAGCGCATGACACGGCGATACATGCCCGTCGCCACCGACCATGCGTTGGCGAAGCTGCAGATCATGAAGGTGGCAGCCGGCGTGAGCGCGTCCCGCCGTATCGCCTCGGACACGATGCGGGCGATGACGAGCGAATACAACATCGGCCGGCCACCGTAAATCGCGCAGAGCTGCGCCTGCGTCATCAGGGCGTCGATGAGCCGGTGCTCCTGCGACTGATCGACCTGCATTCGATCAAACCCGTCCGGGTCGTGCTCGAGCCATTGATCCAGCTCGGTGGACTCCTGCAGGAGCGCTGCCTGACACGCCTCATCCGTGTCGGGGAACGTGATGCCCTGCCTCGCAAGCGCGGCCATCCCGAGCCCGATTCCCCGCGCGTACTGCCCCGTGGCGACACAGCAGCGCGTGCGGATCTCCTGCGCCGAGAGCCAGGCGACCTCCGGCGGAGACCTGTCCAGCAAGGCGAGCGCCCGCGCCTCGACGTCGTCGAACTCCCGCAACAGATAGGCGGCCTCCAGGCGCTCCAGCCCGATCTCCGCCGACAGCTCGCGCTCCTGCTCCCAGGCGCGCTCGCCGAGGAGCGCCTGCGCGCTGTCCAGCAGGTTGGCCATCAATCGGTACGAGCTTGCCGCCTTCGCGGCGCGCGCGGCCTGCAGGTTCAGCCGCGCGAGCGCCTCGCGCTCCTCCACGGACTCGAGCCGCGCCGAGCCCAGGTTCAGGTGCCGCACGAGCTCCAGGAATTGCTGGGCCGTACCCCCCTCGGCACGATAACGCGCCTGGAGCCGCCGGCCGATCTCCAAGTGCGCGAGCACCCGCTGCTCCGGCGAGATCCGCTCGTAGCTCGCCTGCTGCACGCGGTCGTGCAGGAACCGGTACGCCGCGTCCAGCGCCACCCCGCCAGTGCCTCCGAGCGCCTGCGCGGGGCGGTAAGCCCCATCGACCGGCACCACCAGCTCGGCATCCAGCGCCGGCCATAACGCCCCCGTCACCGTGGCGCGCTCCCACCCGCTGAGCCGCTCCAGGTCCTGCAGGTGGAACGTGTGACCTGCGCAGGCCGCGAGCCCCAGGAGCTGCTGCGTCGGCTCGGGCATCTCGCGCACCTCGTCTGTCAAGAGCGCCACCACGTTATCGGTGACGCCCGCCTTCTCCAGCGACGATTGCTCCCACTGCCACGCCCCGCTCTCCGGGTCCCTCACCACCTGCTTCTGCCGGTGCAGGGAGAGCAGCAACTGCTCCAGGAAGAAGGGGTTTCCGCGGGTCTTGTGCGAAAGCACGCGTGCCAGCGGCTCCACCCGCGCGGGCTCGCTCTCCAGCGTCCGCGAGCACCACGTTTGCACCTGCTCTCCCGACAGCGGACCCACCGTCATTCGCGAGACCTTGGCCTCGCTCTTCTCCGCCGCCTCCACGAGCTTCCACAGCGGGTGCTCGGGCGGCGTCTCGTTGTCGCGGTACGCCGCGATCACCAGCAGCGATTTACGCTCCACGTCCGTCAGCAGCGTCTGCAGGATGATCAGCGTCGCGCTGTCGGCCCACTGCATGTCGTCCAGGAACATCACGAGCGGCGGGTTCGGCGCCGTGACGGCTCGCACGAAATTCAGCCACGTCAGCTTCTGCCGGTTGAGCACCTGCTCGCCCTCCACCGGCGGCACCGGCGGCAGCTTGCCCATGACCAGGTCGAGCTCGGGCACCACGTCCGCGATGAGCCGCGCGTTGTCCCCGACCTCGCGCCGGATCCGCGCCTGCCAGGCCTCGAGCACCGCCTCCGAGCTGGAGAGCCACTGGCGCATCAGCGCCCCGAACGCTCGCGCTAGCGCCGCGTACGGCGTCGACCGCGCGAGCTGATCGTGCTTGCCCGCGATCAAGAGCCCGCGCCCCGCCTGCGCGATATCCCTGTAGACGGTGCGCACCAGCGCCGTCTTGCCGATGCCCGAGGGGCCGCCGACGAGCAGGAGCTCCGTCACGCCCTGCGCGGCGCGCGCAAAGGACTCGCCCATCCGCTCGACGTCGCGCTCCCGCCCCACCAGGACCTGCGGCAACCGGAGCTTGCGCGAGAAGTCCTTTCTTCCCAGGCCGAACGGCTCCACCGCGCCCCGCTCGTCCCATTGCCGGAGAGCCTCCTCCAGATCCTCCGCCACGCCGCGGGCCGTCTGGTAGCGTCGCTCCGGATCCTTGGCCAGGAGCTTCGCCACGATGGCTGCCACGGCCCCAGGGACCTCCGGAGCGACGGAATCGAGCGGAGGCGGGTCCTTGGCCAGGTGCGCGTGCACGAGCGAGAGCGGATCGCGCTCCGTGAACGGCAGCCGCCCCGACATCACCTCGAAGAGCGTCACCCCCAGCGAGTACAGGTCCGTGCGCGTATCGAGCGCGCGCGCTGTGCGCCCCGTCTGCTCCGGGGAAATATAGACCAGCGTCCCCTCCAGCGCCTCGGGGATGCTCGCCTCGGTCGCCTCTTGGGACAGGAACGAGGCGATGCCGAAATCGAGCAGCGTGACCCCCTCGCACGCCTCGTCCACCAGCACGTTTTGCGGCTTGATGTCCTTGTGCATCACGCCAGCGGCATGCACCCCCTCGAGCACCCGTGACAGGAGCCGGCCGAGCCGCAGCGCGGTCCCGACCGGCAAGCGCCCCTGCTTGGCGAGCAGGCGATCGAGCGAGCCGAGGCCAGGATCCTCCAGCACCAGCGCCGCCGTGCCGCCCTGCTGCTCCAGCGCCCGTGCGCGCGCCACCCCGGGCACCTCGGCGAGCTGCATGAGCGCCTTGCGCTCGTGGATCAGCCGCCCCATCACGCGCGGACTGGGCACCTCGGCCACCGGGATCTTGATTGCCACGCGCGCCCGCGAGGGGACATGGACCGCGCGCCATACCCGTGTCTCGTCGCCGTCGTAGACTACCTTCTCCAGCGTGTAATCCCGCAGCTCCATCGTTTCCCCCCTCGCGTCGTTGAGGGGCGCTGTTATCCGAGCATCATCGTAGTAAAATCATCGTAGTATCGAACGGGGCGGAATGCGACCACCGATCCTCCCCTCCCGCTGGGGAATCTTTCGGGCAACCTCTGCTGCACGGCAAAGCCGTGGCCGTCCCCACGCTTCCCGGCAACCGTGCAGGCTCCTGCTCGCCCCGTCCCCCCGCACCGGTCAACTTGTCAGGCGCTTTCAGGCGATCAGGCGAGCAGTGAAGATAACCAATGCTCGCCATTGTTCGCGCTGGTCCCGGACCTGAGGTGCCGCTCGGTTGCGCGGCCTGCTCGATGACTACGTTGAAAGGCTTGTCGAACGGTCCACCAGCGGGAGGGCGCGCCGCGGCGACGATCGTGAGGTGAGTGGGGACCTTGGTCCTCACTCGGCAGGGTCGGGCGTGACGAAGTGAAGGGAATCTTCGCGCGGTTCTGGAAACTTCTGCCCGATGCGGCAACCCGACGACGAGCTATCCTTCAAACGGTTCGCCTCTCTTGATCAAACTGTGCAGACTCTGGCATGCTCCAGCCATGAAGGTTCTCGTTCCGTCCCGCTGGTCGCTGGGTACCCTCGCCGCTTGCCTCGCTGCCGTGGCCTTCGCGGGCTGTTCCGGCTCCGGGGAGGTGAAGGACGAAGACGGGAGCGGCGGCTCGATCGCAGGATCCACCGGCGGGAGCGGCAGCGGTGGCCAACCAGGCGCCGGGGGCGCGGGCGCTGCCTCCGCTACTGGAGGCGTCACGGGGAGTGGCGGCGCGAGCAGCAGCAGCAGCGGGCTCCCTGGTGCGGGCGGAGCGACGGGTGGAGGTGGCTCCACCGGCGACGGCGGCGGCGGCGGCGGGCCCACGGGCGGCGGCGCGGACACCTGCCCGCCTGCGACACCCCTGACCGGAGGCATGGAGTATTGTTCGAACCGCCGAGGCAATGCGGGCAGGGGTTACGGTTATGAGCTCTGGGCGGAAGGAGGCGGGTCGGGCTGCATGACCGTGCACGGCGTCGACGCCACGTTCAGCGCGGCATGGAACGACGTCGAGGATTTCCTGGCGCGCGTCGGGCTCGACTTCAACCAGACCCAGAAGCACACCCAGATCGGCACCATCTCGGCGGAGTTCGCGCATACAAAGACGGAGGAGGACGGCGGCTTCACGTACATCGGCATCTACGGCTGGACCGTCAACCCGCTGCGCGAGTTCTACATCCTCGACGACTGGGGGAGCCAAAAGCCGGGAGGGTTTTCTTCCGACGGCACGCCGCGGGACGAGGTGGGCACGCTCACTGCCGATGGCGAGACCTACGACGTGTGGAAGAAAACCCGCGTGAACAAGCCGGCCATCACTGGTTCAAGTGAAACGTTCGATCAGTATTTCAGCATCCGTCGGACGGCTCGCACGTGCGGCACCATCTCCGTTTCCGAACACTTCACCCAGTGGGAAAAGTTCGGCCTTCCTCTCGGGAATCTGCACGAGATCAAGCTGTTGCTCGAAGCCCAGTCCAACAGCGGGACAGTCAAGTTCACGACGGCGAAGGTCGTCGTGAAATGAGCGGGCAGGAGAGGACGATTCAACTGTACTTCAGCTGAAACTCGTCGTTTCGAGCGCGGGGCGGGTCCTGCGAGCCAGCCCGGACATCACGGTGCGGAGCCGCGCCTTGCCCCGGCGGGTGTGGTCGAGCGCCCTGTTCGCCCCGGCCATGGAGAACAGCTCGACGGCGCGCCCCTCGAGGAGCTCCCTCGGCGGTGGCGCTGCGCGGTCGGCCGTCGCGTCTGTTCCGCGACGACCGCTCCGTTCATGAGCCCGGTCGGCCGCGTCGCAGCGGGGAGGGCACGCTGCAGATCCAGGGACGAGCTCGGGGAACGCGGTCCTAGGCGGCCGCGCTCCTGCGGCCGGCTGCGCCGTTTCGCCCTTCGGTGAGCTTCGCTTCGTGCTTTGCGACCCACTTGCGGAGCCGCTGCGACAGAGGCGACCGTCCGTTTTCGTAGTTGGCGACCGAGCTGCGCGCGAGGCCGAGCTTTTCGCCGAGCTCGGCCTGCGAGAGGCCGAGCTTCTCGCGAAGCACCTTCAGCGTCGTCGAGCCCGTCGCCGCTTGCGCGCGCGCCGGTGCGCTCGGAGGGGGAGGCGGCGCGACCTCGATCGCGCGCCCGGCCCGCTGCGCGCGCTCGACCACCACCGGCGGCGACTCGGTGCGGGCGCCTTCCGAAGCGGTGCGCCGCGCGACGGTCGCTCGGACGCTCCTCGCGCTCCCCGCGAACTTCTCGCCGCAAAACGGGCAATAGTCGAACGCGAGGACCTTGCCCGAGTCGGTGCGGAGCTCGACTCCTTGGATCGAAGCTGGAAGCCCTTGCGCGCGGCGCTCCTCGCTCGACCACCCGTAAACGAGCGTGAGCCCGGGCTCCTCTTGATTCACCGGCAGACCGGTCTGACTCATCGGAAGGCAGACCGTCCTGCCATCGCGTGTGCACTGTCGTCCGATCATGGGCATTGTCGTCTCCTCGTTCGAAGGGGGTGCGGGCGCAGGCATACCCGGTCGAACCTTTGCGCAGTACTGTTCACCTGTCAAGGTTGAACAACGGAGCGCGCGAGGCGCAGCCTGGGCGAGGAGGAGCGCGCGAGGCGCAGCCTGGGCGAGCAGGAGGCGATGATGTAGGACAAGCCGCGCCGCGCGTGCGTCTGCTGGCGCCGGCCTGTCCCGCTTGCGGTCATGGCAGCTTGCAGCCTCATGGGGCCAGCCCGTGGAGGGCGGGGGCGGCCCCCTGGCCCCATGACCCTGCGACGGGGGGGGCGCCATGACCCTGCGACGTGACAAACAGCTTATCCACGCATCGACCGGGCGCCTTCACGCCACGGCTTGCGGGGCCCTCCTTGTCGGTCAACCCGCCCTGCTCCTCGGAGCAAGGCGGGTTGGCGATCCACTCTAGGGCAGATTGGCAGAAGAGATATTCCAGCTTCTGTCGCTGCAGAAGCGGCAGCTCGCGCCGACGAGCATGCCCTTGCCGGTGGCCGATTGGTCGCCCTTGAGCCACCAGTTGAGCCACGCCAGGTTGACCTGAGTGAACTCGCCGCCGTTCCGAGCCCACAGATCGCCCCCATGATCCGCGCCGACCTTGGCGAACATCATGACCGGGATATCACCCTGGGCGGCGATGTTCTCGAAGTCTCTCGCGCCGTTCTCGTCCGCGCCCAGGCTATCCTCGGTGCCGGTGACGATCAACACGGGTGTATGAATCGATTTGTAGAATGCCTGATTCGCCGAGAAAGAGCCGCTGCTCGTGTGTCCCCAGGTCGTCATTCTGGGATCTGCGGCGGTCCCCGCCGCCATCAAGCCGCCGCAGGAGAAGCCGTTCGAGGCGACCTTCGTGGTTTCGATACGCTGGTAGTAGGCGCTGCAAGGCTTCCCGTTCTCAGCGATCACCCAGTCGACGTAGGCGAGCAGCACGTCGCCTCCGCCCCCGAGCTCGCGGTTGGGCTCCGTGTTTCCCGGTGTCCCGTCCGCCACCACGAAGTAGCCATGCGAGGCAATTTCGGCCATGGCCGCTTCAGTCGCGAACCCGTCTCGCGAACATCCGCCCTGCCCCCAGACGAAGATCGGATACTTGGCGTCCCCACCGAGATCCGCCGGACGGAAGATAGTTCCCTGGTTGATGCCCGGGTCTGGGTTCGTCTCGACGACCACCTCATGAGGGCCGCTCCCCGACACGTTTCGGCGAACCGGCTGTGACTCGGTGCACGTGCCGGTGAAGCCGCCGCCGCTGCCGTCGCCCGAGCCTCCGTTCCCGCCCGCCATTTCCCCGCCGCCGGCAGGCGATCCGCCGCCCGAGCCGGAGGGCTCGGACGCTCCGGTCGTGTTCTGTGAGCCACCCGACCCCGTGGGTAGAGACCCTCCGGTGGCGCCCGCCTGCTCGCCGCCCGAGCCGCTCACGCTCCCTCCTGTGGCCGCCGAGGCTCCGCCGCTTCCCCCAAGGTTGCCGTCGTCATTCAAGCCGCCGCAAGCGCCGACAATCATGCCCAGCGCGGCCCAGGTGACAGCCCAATTCGATTTGGTCTTCATAGCGATTCCATATTTCATCGAGCGATCGAAGAGAGGGGCCCCATTCGCGTCTCTCCGCGATTCGAGTCGCTGGTAGACAAGTATGACCCCGAGGCGTCGCCCTCGATCCGATTCATACTATGAATATTCATCGCGACCCGGATGCGGCAGCGTCCGGCCCGGCGCCGACCGGGCGAGGTTGATTTGATCTTGCCATCCTCCCGTGGTGCTGACGGGGCAGATGTACACGGGCCTTCAGGCGCCCCACGGACCCCGGCGACATGCCGTCGATCGCCCAAGCAAAAGGATGCACCTCCAGGCCAATGTGAGCGTTAACATGTTAATTGTCAATGCCAATCGACCGGCCTGCGGCTGTCCTCGAGCCCGAGGGAGGACGAGGCGAGCGGGTCTCCTTCGGAGCGCCGCGTCGAGCGAGGGTCCGTCCGGAGCGCCGCGTTCAGCGGGGTGGGCGCAGGATCGCGATCTTCGCCGGCCCGCTCGACTGGCGCAGAGGCGATGTGATCATCGACGTGTGTGTGCGTTCACAAATGTGCGATGGGACGGAATGCGCTCGCGGCGCGGTGCGGGGGAGCTCGCGTTCGGGGAGGTCACGGTTCTCTATGTCACCCGGCGCGTGCAGCGTGGCCGTACGGTGGGACCGGTGATGCCGCGAGCCCTCGACCGCGGGCGACGCGGCGGCGCAGGGCGCCCCGCTGGGCCACACACCTGCTGCTCGATCGCGCTCAGCTCCGTCGTCCCGAGCGAGGGGCGCACGCGCCTGTCGCGGGCGTGGTTCTTCGCCGCGTTCCGCGCGATCGTGTAGGCGAAGGTGCGTAGCGAGCACGCCCACGCGAAGGTCGGCAGCCCGCGCAGGATGCGCTCGCACCACAGCGAGAAGACGTCGTCGGGGTCCTCCTCGGGGCGGAGGAGCGCGGTCAGGAAGCCGAGATCTCGGGCCCGTCGCCGCGAATGGCGAGCTCGGCGGCCCGCGTGACGGCGCCGCTCTCGCAGCGCTCGCGGACCTCGCGCTCGAGGTGCTCTCGATCGACGGACATCGTGGCGCCGAGGATGTCACCGTCCGCCGACCTTCCGCGGTCGACGATCCCGCCGCCATGCGACGGCGCTCATCGTGCTCGTGATCGAATCCTCGACCGTGGACACCGCTTCACGGCGCGAGCGCGCACCAGAGGCCGTCCGACGCGCGGCCGCACAGGTCGGCGCGGCCGTCGCCGTCGACGTCGCCGAGCTGCACCGTCGCGCCGTACCGCGCCGCGAGCCACCCCTGGGCATTGCCGAAGGCGCCGAGCGACGCGGGGCGCGCCGCGCCGAGATCGAGGCGGTTCGACATGGCGCACAGCGCGCCGGAGGCGCCGCGGCCACAGAGGTCGGCGTCGCCGTCGCCGTCGACGTCGCCGAGGCCGAGGCTCCCCCAGTGGCCCGGCGCCGCGCCGAACTCGGACGCGTCGCCGTAATCGGGCGCGCCCCCGCGGCTGTACGACCAGACGTGCGGCCGCACGAACCCCGGGCCGGAAGCGCTCGCCACGGCGCACACGACGCCCGACGGCCCGCGGCCGCAGGCGTCCGCCGCGCCGTCGCCATCGATGTCGCCGAGCTGGATCGTGGCGCCGTAACGCTCCGGCAGCCAGCCGTTCGCGTCGGACATCTCGGCGAGCCAGAGCGTCGCCGCCCCGAAGCTCCCGGCGGTCGTGTTGATCGCGCAGCGCACCCCGTCGGCGCCGCGGCCGCAGACGTCGGCGTAGCCGTCGGCGTCCACGTCGGCGAGGTGGATCGAGCGGTAATGGCTCGGTGCGTCGGCGAACCCCTCCGCGTCGGAGAAGCTGTACGTCCACCAGACGTCGCCGGAGATCACGAAGGCGTCGCCGGCGGCGCTCGCGACCTGGCAGAGGATGCCGTGGATGCCGCGGCCGCAGACGTCGGCCTTGCCGTCGCCGTCGATGTCGGCGAGCTGGATCGTGTTGCCGTATCTCGCGGGCTGCCAGCCGTTCGCGTCGGAGAACTCCGTCGTGTACCGCTGCGCGGGGAGGAACCCGCCTGCGCCGTCGCTGCGCGCGCAATACACGCCGTCGGCGCGCCGCACGCACGCGTCGGCCTTGCCGTCGCCGTTCACGTCGCCGAGCCGGACCGTGCGGGTCGTGGACTCGCTCGTGCCGATCTGGGCGTCCGAGAAATCGTTGCCGGACGACCAGCGCGTGGGCGCCGAGAGCTGAATCGCGAACCGCTGCGCCTCGCCGCCATTGCAGTCGATCATCTGCACCGGCGTGCCGTTCGCGGTGTTGCCCCCGGCGACCGCGAGACACCTCCCCTGGAGGCCGCGGATCTGGCCGCCGTCCAGCATCGTCCACACCTGGCCCGCGGCCTCGGCGCAATTCTCGAGCACCACGAGGGCGCCGTTCGCGGCGCCGCCGCCGGCGACGCCGAGGCAGCGCCCGCCGATGCCGCCGATGCGGTCCTCCGCGACGGTCCATCTCTGCGCCGAGGCCGTGGAGCAATCGGCGAGGACCACGGGCGCGCCGTTCGACGTGCCGCCGGCCGCGAGGCATTTGCCCCCGAGCGCGCCGAGGCGGCCCGAGACGCCCGCGATCGCCGAGCCCACGTACCGGCGCCGCGCCCAGGCGCGATAGTCCGGCTTGTCCGGGTCGCAGGTGGTCCCGGTGCCGCACGCGCTCATGTCCGTGCAGGTGAACCGGTCGCATTGCGCATACCACCGGAATGCGTCCCACGTGATGTCGAACTCGGCGTCGGAGACGTTCGCCTGCTCGCTCGAGATGTCGTAGCCCCGGTAGGTCTGGAGCGCGTGCCCGGCGGCGTAGACCTGGTGCGCGGCGAACGCGAACATCGATGTGTAGTAATGGTCGGTGTGGTCGCCGGCGTGGCCGTGGTCGCTGTTCAGCGTGCCGACGCGGCTCGCGCGGAAATCGGACATCAGGCGCGAGAGGACGGCGACGAGCTCCTCGCGGGTGTAATCGACGGGGACCGCGCCGGCGGGGTCGTCGTCGGTGCGGTCGACCCGCGGCACGGTCGGCGCGCCCCCATTCCAGAGGTCGCTCAGGAGCGCGGAGTCCGGGTACGATGGGAGCCGCAGGAACACGAGCCCGACGCGGCCGGCGCTCCCGTCGAGCGCGCAGCGCACGAGCTCCTTGCCCAGCACCGCGGCCTCGGTGCAGCTCCAGCCATTGGCGAGGCCGGCCATCGCCGCATACGCGGCCTTCATCCCGGCCTCCCGCTCGTCCATGACGGGCAGGCCATTGCCCCCGAGGCCCGCGGTGACGTAGACGGTCTGCACGAAATTCCCCGCCTGGATCGAATCCGCGATGTCGGGGTTCATGAAGAGCAGGTCGTCGTCCTGGTGCGCGACCAGGTAGAGATCGCGCTCGGGCGCGGCGAGCGCCTCCCTGGCCGTGGTGGCGACGCTCTCGCGCTCCACGAAGAAGATGTTCTGGGCGTCGCTCTGCCCGGAATAGAGGCTGTCCAGCGTGGTGTCGGTGAGCGTGCGGACGACGACGGGCGGCGCCCCCGGATCGATGCGGCGACCGGCGCCGGATCCGGCCCAGATGCTCACGGTGGCGCTGTGACGGCCGCTCGCATTGGTGGGGCCGAAGACGTACCGCGCGAGCCACGTCTGCTGCGTGGTCCCGGCGATGGCGCTCGTCGGGCCGGCGTCGTCGACGAGCAGGCCCGCGGGGCTCGACGTGTCGAAATGGAGGCCGTGGTGCTGGTGGGCGGTCGTCCAGGAGCTGACGCCCATGGGCACGTGGTACGCGTAGCCGACGGGGGGCGCGGCCATGCGCCCGGTGACGGCGATCCACCGGGTGGCGTGCGCGGCCGACAGCGGGGCCGCGAACCGGCGGCGCCAGTAGCCGTGGGTCTGTGCGAGCTCGCCGCCCGCCCGCGCGAAGGGCCAATCGTCCGTCCAGCCGACGGCGCCGCCCGCCTCGCCGTCGTGCTCGTCGTAAGCGAGGATCTCGGCGCGCGCGCTGGCCGGGGCCGCCGCCGCGGCCAGCAGTGCGCCCAGCGCCGTCAGGATCCGCGCCGCCTTGGTCCACAGGTGTGCTCTCGAATCGATGCGAGTCATGGCTCCGCTCCTCGGGTGAGGCCGGCCCTCCGCCGGCGTTCCCCCAGGCAAGCCCGCGCCGGCGCGGGTGTGAACCGAAATTCGACACGCCGGCGGAGCCCCGGCGCGAGGCACCGGCCACGGCTCCGTCGAGCATGACGCCTGGGCGAGCGCGTGCGGCCCGGGTTCCATCCGGGGACCATGCCCCGGCGATCGTCGCGATCTTCTCGGTGTTCGAAGCAACGCCGGCCATGACGGGGGCGGAGAATGTTATACCTCATCGGGGGAGGCGGGCTCCTGCTGCCACTGCCGAGGCTGCCTCTCCCAGCGCCTGCATGACGAGCCCGTCTCCTCCCTTTTCCTACACGATCTGCGAAACTGTTTACGAGGGCCGCGGCACCGCCGTGTACCGCGCCATTCGAAACGCCGACGGCCATCCGGTGGTCCTCAAGGTGCTCGACCCGAGGAGCTGCCGGCCGAAGGACCTCGACCGGCTCAAGAGGGAGTACGAGACGGGCAAGATGCTCGACGTGGGAGCCATCGTCAGGCCCCTCGCCCTCGAGACGTACGATGGGGCGCTCGCCCTCGTCATGGAAGACTCCGGCGCTGAGCCGCTCGATCGATTGCTCGGCGCGCCGATGGCGATCGGCGCGTTCCTCGAGCTCGCTATCCGCATTGCGGGGGCCGTCTCCGACATCCACCAGCGAGGCGTCGTTCACAGAGACCTCAAGCCCGCGAATATCCTGGTCATTTCTGCCACCGGCGCGGTGAAGATCGCCGATCTCGCGCTCGCCTTGCGGCTCCCCCGCGAACAGCAGGCCGCGGAGCCAGCACGCCTCATCGAGGGGTCCCTACCTTACATGTCGCCCGAGCAGACGGGGCGGATGAACCGTGGGATCGACAGCCGCAGCGATCTGTATTCCCTGGGGGGCACGTTCTATCAGATGCTCACGGGGAAGCTTCCATTCGATGCCCGCGATCCGCTGGAATGGATCCATTGTCACATCGCCCGCGCGTTCGCGGCTCCCTCCGAGGTGGTCTCCGAGGTGCCCGAGGCGGTCGAGCGCATCGTGATCAAGCTCCTCGCGAAGATGCCCGAGGACCGCTACCAGACGGCCCGCGGCCTTCGCCATGACCTGGAACGGTGCTTCGAATCATGGCGCTGCGGTGGCAGCATCGAGCCCTTCCCGCTGGGCGAGCAGGACGCGTCGGGCCGCCTGCAGATCCCGCAGAAGCTCTACGGGCGCGACGAGGCGATCGCGGCGCTGCTGCGCGCCTTCGAGCGCGTTGTCGACACCGGATCGCCGCAGCTCGCGCTGATAGCCGGCTACTCCGGCATCGGCAAGTCGACGCTGGTCCACGAGCTGCACAAGCCCGTCGCCCGCGAGCGGGGGTTCTTCGCCTCGGGAAAATTCGATCAGCACAAGCGCGATATCCCTTACTCCACCATCGTCCAGGCCGTTCAGGAGATCGTGCTCGAGCTCCTCGCCGACAGCGAGAGGATCGCGGCCTGGAAGCAGCGGTTGCTCGAGGTCCTCACGGTCAACGGGCAGCTCATCGTGGACCTGATCCCGCAGCTCGAGCTGGTCATCGGCCCGCAACCGCCGGCTCCCGAGCTGCCGCCGGTCGAGGCGCAGAACCGGTTTCGCATCGTCTTCCGGCACTTCATCGGGGTGTTTGCCCGGAAGGAGCACCCCCTCGTGCTCTTCCTCGACGATCTCCAGTGGGCCGATTCGGCGAGCCTCGGGCTCCTGCAGGATCTGGTGACGCACCTCGACACGGGTCATCTCCTCGTCATCGGCGCGTATCGCGACAACGAGGTGACGCCCTCGCACCCGCTCATGACGGCGCTGGACAAGGTGAGGGGGGAGGGCGCGCGCGTCCGGGATATCGTGCTCGGCCCGCTCTCCCGCGAGCACCTGTCCATGCTCGTCAGTGAGCTGCTTCAATGCCGCCCTGCGGACGCCGCGCCGCTCTCGGCCCTGGTCCACGAGAAGACGGCCGGCAACCCCTTCTTCGCGATCCAGTTTCTCATCGCCCTCTACGAAGAGCGGCTGATCGAGCTCGACCCCCGCGCGGGCGCGTTCCGGTGGGACATGGCGAAGATCCGCGCCAAGGGCTTCACCGACAACGTGGTCGACCTGATGGTCGACAAGCTCGCGCGGCTCCCTGCTGGCACCCAGGAGGCGCTGAAGCAGCTCGCCTGCCTCGGGAACGCCACGGAGGTCGGCGTCTTGACGATGGCGTGCGGCCGCTCGGAGGAGGAGCTGCACGCGGAGGTCTGGCAGGCCGTCCGCGCGGGGCTCGTCCTCTGCCACGAAGGCACGTACAGGTTCCTCCACGACCGCGTCCAGGAGGCGGCCTATTCGCTCATCCCGGAGGATCTGCGGGCCGCAGCGCACCTCAAGATCGGCCGGCGCCTCGTGTCTCATCTGCCCGCCGGGGCCATCGAGGAGCGGGCTTTCGACGTCGCGAACCAGCTCAATCACGGCGCCCACCTCATCACCGATCCACGCGAGAGGGAGGCGCTCTGCCGGCTCAACCTCGCGGCAGGGATCAAGGCAAAGGCTTCGGTCGCCTACGCTTCGGCGCGCATCTATCTGGCGCAGGCGGCGTCTCTCTTGCCACCGGACGCCTGGAGCGCTCGGTACGAGGACACGCTCACGCTCTACCTGGAGCTCGCCGAATGCGAGTCCCTCGCCGGCAACTTCCAGCCGGCCGACGCCCTGTTCGATCGGATCCTCCAGGACGCCCGCTCCAGGTCCGACCGGGCCAGGGCCCACCGGCTGCGCATGCGGCTCTACCAGATCGCCGGACGGCACCGCGATGCCATGACGGTCATGATCGAGGCCCTGCGGCTCTACGGGGTGGAGCTCCCGGAGGCCGACGAGGAGATCCAGGCGGCCGTGGAGGCCGAGATCCGGCAGGTCCCGGACGCCCTGCGCGGGCGTCGCATCGCCGATCTCGTCGATGCGCCCGTGGCGACCGACGAAGACGTGCGGGGGTTCATCGGCCTGATCGCCGAGTCGTGCCCCCTCGTATTCTCCGTGCGACCGGCGCTCTGGCCGCTGCTCACCGCCAAGGGGGTGAACGTCTCCCTGCTGCGCGGACACGCCGAGGAGTCCTCTTTCGTCTACAGTTGTTACGCCGGCGTCATGGTGTCCATCCTCGGGGACATCCCGTGCGCGTTCCAGTTCTCCGAGATGGCGCTCAGGCTGAACGAGAAGTTCAAGAGCGTCACGGCCATGCTGAAGGGGAGGCTGCTCTTCCACCACGCGGGCGTCATCAGCATCTGGTACAGGCACTACGCGACGAGCCTCCCGCTCCTGGATAAGGCGTTTTCCGATTGCCTCGATGTAGGAGACTTCATATTTGCCGGTTACTTGACGTACAACATGGTGTGGATTGTTCTGGAGAACGGCGACCCGCTCGATCACGTGATTGACGTCGCGCGGAAGTGCGCCGCCTTCGCCCGGCAGACCCACAACGACGTCGTGTACCACGTGGTCCGGCTCGAAGAGCAGCTCGCGGCGAGCCTGAAGGGAGCGACGCGGGCATCCACGAGCTTCAACAGCGGCGGCTTCGACGAGGACAGCAGCTTCGCGATCCTCGAGAAGGCGGGCTTCGGCCTCGGGATCGCCGCGTATCATATCATGAAGCAGATCGCGGCGTTCATGCATGGACGTCACGCTGAAGCGCTGGAGTCCGCAGCCCGCGCCGCGCTGATGCAGGACCAGCTGGCGTCCCTGGCCATGGGGGCGGCGCACCGCTTCTACTACGCGCTCACGGTGACGGCGCTCCACGCGCAGGCGCCGGCCGAGCAGCGGCAGCAATTGGCTCGGACGCTCGAGGAGCAGCTGCAGAAGCTGAGGCACTGGGCCGACAGCTGCCCCGAGAACTTCCGGAGCCGCTACGCCCTGGTCTCCGCCGAGGCCGCCCGCATCGAGGGCCGGGATCTCGACGCGATGCGCCTCTATGAAGAGGCCATCCGCTCGGCGCGCGAGAGCGGCTTCGTCCACGATGAAGCGCTTGCCTACGAGCTCGCGTCTCGGTTCTATCGAGCGCGAGGGTTCGAGTGCTTCTCCGATACGTACCTGCGCGAAGCCCGCTCGTGCTACGTGCGCTGGGGGGCCGACGGCAAGGTGAGGCAGCTCGAACAGCTCTATCCGCAGCTCCTCGAGCGACGGCCGCTCGCGCCCACCGCCACCTTCGCCGCGCGCACGGACCTGCTCGACGTGCTCTCGGTCGTCAAGGCGTCGCAGACGATCTCGGGCGAGATCCTCTTCGAGAAGCTCTTGCGAACCCTGCTCGAGTTCGTCCTCGAGCAGGGAGGTGCCCAGAAGGGCTGCCTCCTCCTCGTGCGGAACGGCGACCTGACGATCGAGGCGGAAGCCGCGATCGAGGAGCGACAAGGGACCGTGACCAAGGTTCTACAGTCGTTGCCGGTGTCCTCCTCCCAGCTCATCCCTGCCTCGATCCTCCACTACGTGCGGCTCACCAAGGAGCGCGTGCTCCTCGATGATGCCGCCGCGAAGGCGGGCAGGTTCTCGGGGGACGAGTACATCGTCCGGCACAATCCGAGGTCGGTCCTCTGCGTTCCGATCTCGCGGCAGGCCGAGGTGATCGGCCTGCTTTACCTCGAGAACAACCTCACCACGCACGCGTTCACGCCCGAGCGGCTCCTCGCCCTCGAGCTGCTCGCCACGCAAGCGGCCATCTCCCTCGAGAACGCGCTCTTGCTCGCCAGGGAGCGAGAGGCGCGGGCGGCGGCAGAGGCCGCGGAGAGGCGCACGGCGTTCCTCGCCCACGAGCTGAAGACACCGCTGACAGGTCTCCATCTGAAGCTCGACACGCTCACGCGATCGATCAAGCAGCAAGAGACGGTATCCTCATCCTGGTTGTCGTCGTCCCTCACGTCGTTCAAGCGTCAGCTCGGTCGGCTCAGCCTGCTGATCGACAGCCTGCTCGACCTCTCGCGCGTCCAGGTGGGGCGGCTCGCCCTGACGCGTGAGCCGGTGGACCTGACGGCCCTCGTGCGGGACGTCGTCGGGAGGCTGAGCGAGCAGGCCGATCTGGCTGGATGTGCGCTCCACGTGCAGGGGGAGCGCGCCGTCTGGGGCCAGTGGGATCGGCTGCGGCTCGAGCAGGTCGCGACGAACCTCTTGACGAACGCCATGAAGTACGGAGCCGGGAAGCCGGTTCGGATCGTGGCCGACGCGGACGGGGCCGTCGCTCGCCTCTCGGTCTCCGATCAGGGCATCGGGATCGCCGAGGCCGACCAGCGGCGCGTGTTCGAGGCGTTCGAGCGCGCGACGGGGCTTCATCAAGCGCAGAGCCTCGGGCTCGGGCTGTACCTTGTTCGGGAGATCGTGCGAGCGCATGGAGGGCGCGTGGATCTGCACAGTCAGCTGGGCTCGGGAACGACGTTCCTCGTCGAGCTGCCTGTCGAGCCGGAGGGCGAGCTCGGCCTCGCGCAGGCGTCCTGAGGAGACCCCCGCGCGTGGGCGCTGCGCCGCCGCGTCGCCCGCGGTGAAGGGCTCTCGGCATCACCGGTCCCACCGTACGGCGCGACCGTGCGCAGCGCGGCTTCCATCACGTGAGCGCCTGGACGTGGACCCGCCGGACCCCGGGCTGCTTTGCGAGCTGGTCAATCAGCCTCTCCACGCCGATCGTGTTCGGGATCCTCGCGTCGAGCGTCACGTTGACGCGCCGCTTGTCGTCGAGGCGGCGCTCGTAATCCATGTCCGAGACGACGGCCCCGAGCGCTTCGAGCGCCTTCATGATGTCAGCCACGCCGGCCGACTCCTCGCCCAGGACGAGGGCGATCCGTCGCCGGGTGCTGCGGTCGTCCTTGTCCTCGAAGCGGCGGAGCGTCGTGAGCGCGAGCACGCCGAGGAGCGTGACGACGACAGCCTCGACGTACATCGCCGCGCCCGAGCACATGCCGATCGCCGTCACGAGCCACAGGCCCGCCGCGGTCGTGATGCCCTGGACCGTGGTCCCGGTGCGCAGGATGGAGCCGCCGGCGAGGAAGCCGATGCCGGCGACGATCGACGCGGCGATGCGCGAGGAGTCGACGGCGACCAGATCCTCCTTTCCGTAATGCTGGAAGTAGACGAACTTCACCGAGATGACCATGAACGTCGCCGCGGCCATCGCGACGAGCAGGTGGGTCCGGAGCCCGACCTGGCGGCCGTGGCGATCGCGCTCGTATCCGATGATGCCGCCGAGCGCCGCGCCCGCGACGATCCGGATCAACAGGTCGACGTGCATGGTGTCCATCTGTGCTTGCACCTCCCGAGGGTGGCCGAGGCTTGCGGCGCGCTTGCGCCCGCGCGCGTCCTCGCCGGACGCGCAGCGGCGCGTCCCCGTACATAGGGCTCGCCGACCCGCAGGGGGAGACAAGGCCGCCGGGCGGCCTCGCCGGCGGTCACCGCCGCTGGCGCCGGGCGCCCGACGCGGCCGCGTGCGGCTGCGACTCCGAATCGTTCGCCGGCGACGCCGGCTCGTCCCCGCGTCCGGGCCGCGGCGCGGCGGGGAGGGGAGCCCCGATGTCGTCGAGCTCGCGGTCGAGCTCACCCTTCTCGGCGCGGAACGCGTCGCGCCGATCGGCGGGGAGCTCCCGCAGGCGCGTCGCGAGCAGCGTCTCCGCGTCGAAGTAGACGCCGTTGCGGCTCGCGCTGAAGTGCAGGTGCGGCCCCGTCGACCGCCCGGTCGACCCCACGTAGCCGACGAGCTGATGGGTCGCCACGTGGTCCCCGCGCTTCAGGCCCGCCGCGAACCTCGAGAGGTGCGCGTAGCCTGTCTCGACGCCGTTGTCGTGCTGGATCGCGACCCACTTGCCGTGACCACCATGCGGCCCCACCCAGGAGACGCTGCCCTCGAGCGCGGCATAGACCGGGGTTCCCGACGGCGCGCCGTAGTCCGTGCCCTCGTGCGGCCTCACGCGGTGCAAGATGGGGTGCATCCGCTTGGGGTTGAACGGCGACGTCCGACGCAGCGTGGCGAGCGGCGCCTGCCACGGGTTCGGCATCGGCTCGCGTCCGTCTTCGTCGACCAGCCGCCCCGTGGCGTTGCCGTCGAACCGGTAGAAGCGGGCCTCCGGCTGCCCGGCCGCCCGCACGTCGAGCGCCAGAACACAAGGCTCCTTCGGCGCCGTGGCGGCCTCGGCCACGGTGCGGATCACCGCCCCGCGACGGAGCCCGTGAGGGAGGCGCCGCGCGAGCAGCTCCTCGGCTGCCCGCCGCACGCTCGCCAGCGGCTCCGCCGGCTCGCCCGGGGCTCCCACGGTCCAGGCCAGCGCGAGGTGCGGTTCTGCGCCCGCGTCGGGAGCCGGCGCCGGCGGCGCGTCCGGAGGCCCGGCGCTCGCGAGCTGCCGGCTCGCGGCGTCGAGCGACCTGTCGATCTCGATGGCGCGCACCGTGAACCACACGACCCCGACGCCGAGCAGCCCGAGCCCGAGCCACAACGAGGCCTCGGTGCGAGGCGACCAGCCGTCGGAAGTGGGCTCGGGTTGCTTGGGGCTTCCACCCGGCATCGGAGATCACCTTGCGCTATGGCACCGGCGAGCCCTGGCGGCAGTGACAGGGGCACGAGACATGCCGACGCTATGCGCGAGCGTCGCTCGCGTCAACCCCGGCCGCCCGGCGGGCCCCCTTCGCGGACGCATCGCTGGCGCGGCAGGTCTCCTCCGGGCACGCCAGCGCTTCGCCACCGCCTACCGGCCTGCCACGGCCCGGACGAGCGCGAACATCGCGGTCGCGCCGTGCTCCAGCACCTCTGCGGAGATGCGCTCGTCCCGGCCGTGGACTCGCTCGGCGCCGGCCATCGTGAGGTGGAGCGGCATGAATCCGTAGCAGGTGATGCCCTTGCTGCGGAATGCATTCTTCGCTTCCTCAGCCAGGGAGCTGCGCGATCGCGCATCCTTCGAACCATCCCCGCGAGCGCCTCCGCGGAAGGGGCAAGGGGGTCTCGAAACGACATCTGCCAGACCTTGGAGGCCCGGTCCAGTACCGGCATGCGCCTTGCTCTAAAATACGGGGAAATTGCTGAAGCAGCGGGACCTGCGGGCAGACCTCAAGCGGGGCACCCGGGCGGGTACCAGAAAATCCGCGGCAGTATTCCCGTTGTCGCGCCTCTCCAAAGGTGAGTAATCTCTTTCTGGGATAGCGAACACGACATGAGCACGTACGAACTTTTCCAATGGTTGGGGCTCGGGGCGGGCGCCCTCGTCCTGGTCGCGATCGTGGCGGGCGCGATCAAGCTCTCGCGCGCAACGGACGCGGTCTGGCCGAACTGTGCGACGAGGTACGGGCTGACCTTCGATCAGCAGAACGAGGGCAACGCGCTCACGTCACAGCGCCGCGTCAAGTCCCTCACCGGCGCCGTGCAGAACGTGCCGCTCCGCGTCATCTCCACCTGGAGCATGGTGGGCAACACCAGAACGACCTCCACGGCCTTCTATGCGCGCTCGTTGTATCCGGCGCCGCATCGCTTCTCGCTCCAGATCACGCGCGGCGCGGGGGGCCCGCAGTACCACCTGGTGCCGACGGGCGACCCGAACTTCGATCGCATGATTTCGCTCAGGAGCGACTCGCCCGCCCTCTCTCGCGCGCTCATGAACTCGGCGGTGCAGGCAGCGCTGCTCAAGCTGCCCATGAATCAGGTCGGGCTCTCTTACGACAACGGCGAGCTCTGTCTCTCCTACGGCGGTCAGCCGCTGAAGCCCGCCGAGCTCGAAGCCCCCATCCACGCCCTGGTCGCCCTGGGTCACTCGAGGCTCGCATGATGGCCTCACCCTCCGACCCGCGGCAGGCGTACCTCCGAGACCTCGGAGCGGCCCACGGCTTCACGCTCGAAGAGCTCGAAATGAACCGGCAGGGGCGCCTTCATCCGGCGCAGGCCAAGCGCGGCAAGAGCTCCGGCATCGGCGGCGGGGTGTTCTTGCTCCTGCTCGGGTTACTCGTCGCCGCCGGGGGTGTCGGAGGTGCGCTCTACCTCTACGACGACTACTCGAAGCCGATCTCCGACATCGACATGAACGGGCTCTACGCGCTCGGCGGGGGCGGCGTCGTGCTGGGCGGGTTGCTCGGTATCGGCGCGCTGTTGACGTTCAGGAAGGTCGGCGCGAGGCGCAAGGCGTACGCCCAGAGCCCCGCGCTGGTCGCCCAGGGTCCGCTCCAAAAGGTGCACATCGACGGCCGCGGCGGCATGCCGAGCCAATGGCGCTACGTGATCGGCGGAGTCGCCTTCGTCGTCTCGCAGAAAGCGTGGGAGCTGACGACGCACGGCGCCCACTACCGCGTGTATCACCTGGTGGGCGATCTTCTGAGCATCGAGCCGCTGTGAGAGCTCGGGGCGGCCTCACGTGATCTCCTCGATGGTCGCGCAATTGACGTCGCTCCCGACCTGAGCTCTCAGCGCGGCGTAGACAATATGGCTCCTCCGCTGGACCTGTGGCGCATGCGTTGAAATCCGAGATTCTCGACGACGTCGGCTGGAGGATTTCGGACCGATGAGCACGCGCAGACAGAGCGCGCGGCGAACGGTGCCGAGCACGGCGGCGGCTCGGTGCGACGGTGCTCCATGAGGTCGGCCTCGTGCTGGCCCCTGCCGGCGGGCCGCCGCAGGCGTGAGCGCGACCGCGAGAGCTTCCCTCTCGACCCCAAGCTGACCAAGGAGCAAGCCGAGCAGCGCAAGGAGCTCGTCGCTGACCTGGCGGCGCGGCTGCGTGCCTCGCGCAACGTCACGCGCGACGCGATCGTCGCGCTGCTGGAGCGTGCTGCAGTACGCGAGGGCAGGGCGCTCCGCGACGTCATCGCGGCGATCGAGGTCGTCTGCAAAGGTGGCGCTCAAGCGAAGGTCGTCCCCGGCGGCAGCTCGGTGCCGAAGCAGGTCACCCTCCAGCAGTTCGGCGAGCTCTGGACCTCGGGCGAGCTCGCGCGCATGGTCCCCGACCATGTCAAGACGAAGCGGAGCGTGGAACAAGACGTCTACCGGCTTGACCGCCACGTGTATCCGATCGCCGGTCGCATCCCCGTCGCGGCCTTCACACTCGACGACGCGGAGCGCGTCATGCGCGCGCTTCCTTCGATGTCGCCCGCGTCTCGCCGTCACATCGCGCAGCTCCTGCACCGGCTCATGGCGATGGCCGTCTTCCCGTGCCGTCTTCTCGCGGCGAACCCGCTCCCCCGCGGCTTCCTCCCGAAGCTCGGCCCTGCGAAGGCGAAGGCCTGCCTCTACGCTGACGAGGACGCTCGCCTGCTGGCCTGCACCGCGATCCCGCTGTGCTGGCGCGTCCTGTGGGGCTTCCTGAACCGCGAGGGCCCGCGCAGCTCGCCGGCATCGATCGCCCGGAGCTCTTCGAGGACTCCGACGAGCGCCAGCAGGTGCGCGCCCACGACACGCGCTCGACCTTCATCACTGTCGCGCTGGCGAACGGCCGCAGCGAGGCCTGGGTCGCCGACCGGACCGGGCACCGGAGCTCCATCATGATCCAGAGGTACCGCCGAGCCTCCAGGACGTTTGCAGAGCTGGGCCTTGGCGAGCTAGCTTCCCTCGCCGATGCGAGCCCCGAGCTGGGGGAAAAGTCAGCGGAATGGCCAGCGGCGGGGATGATGCGGAGCAGATCAAAGCCATAAATCTAAGCAAAATCAACTACTTGGCCCCGTGGCGAAATGGCAGACGCGGTGGATTTAAAATCCGCGGCCCTCTTGGGCGTGCCGGTTCGAGTCCGGCCGGGGCTACTACGTGGGGTGACGTGGCGATCTGACCCCCGCCGACGTGATGGGGGCCCTCGGTGCGTCCGGCCGGCGAGAGCCGCCGGGCGCATCGAGCTTCCACCTGGGGGCTGTCGAGCGCAGCCAGGGGGGACCGCGCTTCGACCTGGAGGCTGTCGAGCTCGGCTCCGCGCCGCGCGTCCGCCAGGCTCATGGCCATCTTGCAGCTTCGTCGTAATCCCTTCTCTCCTCTCTCCTCTGCTTCCCTGCCTGGGCGCTCGGCCGGGACCCCACCGGACACGCCCTCTGCTGCCGCTCACGGCACCTCACGCCCTCCGCTGCTGTGGAGCGCTTCCCCCCTCACCCTCTCTGCGGTGAGCTCGTGACCTTGGCCTGACATCGTGCGTCACGACGGGCGGGAACGACGGGCGGGAACGATGGGCCGGGAACCGAGCGGCAGCGGCGGATCGACCTCCCGCGGCAGCAGCTGACCTGAGCTGCTTGCCCGCCTCGATGCCCGCCTCGAACGGGACCAGGTCGCTCTGTGTCCCTCGTGGCGCTGACGTGCCCGAGGCGCCGCGCCCCCGTCACGGGCTGATGGCGCCTGTCACGGTCTGATGCCACTCCGGCGCGCAGCCGTGTCCTGTCTCCTCTGGGCTCGACAAACCAAGTCGACTCTAGTAATGGGAGCGCCACTACATGGATCTGGATATCGATTGTCTGCGCGAGGCGAAAGTAGAGAACGTCGAACGTCTTGCACACGCGCTGGGGGTCAAGCTGCCCGAGCACAAGCGCCATGACAGGCGCGCTTACAACCGCGAGCTCATCCGCATGGTGATGCAGGGCATCCGGCGCGACGCCGAGCGCTCCCGCGGTCGCAGATTTTTCGGCCGCAGCTGACGATTTCACCCCTGCGGTACGTTCCTCGAAGCGCGCCGGCCGGCAGCCCGTTCCTGCCCGCCTCCGCTCGCCGCTCCCCGCGGCCCCGCTCCTGCCGCCCCCGCTCCCGGCACCCCCGCCCGGACGTCTCGCCCTCGCCCCCAGCCCCCTACCGTCCCTGAGGCTTGCTCCGCACGGCCAGCCGGCTCCCCGTGACGCGGCTCCGCGCCGCCAGCAGGAGCGGCGCCGCCGGCGTGAGCGGATCGACAAGGTCGTTCACCTGGAGCATCGCCTTGTCCGTCACCTTCCACGCCGTCGAGTGACCCGACACCCCCTGCTGGGGCGACCCCGCCAGGTCCAGCGCTCGGCTCAGCTCCCGGCCCACCCGCTCGATGCGCGCCAGCTGCTCCCGCGACGCCCCCCCGTCCTTCGCCGCCGCGTAGATCGCCCGCACCACGCCGAGCAGATCTCGAACGGCATCGAATGGAAACGGCGGGGTGCTGACCGGAATGGGCACTGAGCCAATGTACAGCAACTCCCCCTTCGATGGAGCAGTTGCATTCCGGTGAGTCGCATGCGATTTCCAAAAAATCGTCTCAGATGTAATTGTGACAACAGAAAAAATCAGTTGAGCGAACCCACCACCTCCTCCACCGCGGCGATGAGCGCGCCGCTCCGGATGAGCTCGGTGGCCGCCGCGATGTCCAGGTAGAGGGGGCGGTCCTCGACGAGCTCCGGCACCACGCGGCGGATGGCGGCGTGGGCGGCGGCCACCCCCGCGCTCGGGCGGAGCGGGCGCCGCTGGTCCACCCCCTGCGCCGCCGTGATGAGCTCGATCGCCAGCGAGCTGCGGACGTTCTCGATCACCTGGGAGAGCTTCCGGGCGCTGATGCTGCCCATGCTCACGTGGTCCTCGCGGCCGGCGCTCGAGGGGATCGAGTCGACGCTCGCCGGGTGGCAGAGCACCTTGTTCTCGCTGACCAGCGAGGCGCTCGCCACCTGGGCGATCATGAACCCCGAGTGCAGCCCGCTGCTCGGCGCGAGGAACGGCGTGAGGCCGGTCGAGAGCGCAGGATTGACCAGCTGCTCGACCCGCCGCTCGCTGATGTTCGCGAGCTCGGCCGCCGCCATCGCGGCGAGATCCAGGGCCAGCGCGACCGGCTGCCCGTGGAAGTTGCCGCCCGAGATCAGCTCGGCGCCCCCCTCGCCGAGGAACACCGTCGGGTTGTCCGTGACGCTGTTCACCTCCCGGGTCAGCACCTCGGCGGCCCAGGCGAGCGCGTCGCGCGTCGCGCCGTGCACCTGGGGCATGCAGCGGAGCGAGTAGGCGTCCTGCACCCTCGGGCAGTCCGCGTGGCTCTGCATGATCTCGCTGCCCCCGAGCAGCGCGCGCAGGTTGCCGGCCGTGCCGGCCTGGCCCGGGTGCGGGCGCACGCGCATGAGCCGCTCGTCGAACGGGCGCTTCGAGCCCATCAGCGCCTCGAGGCTCACCGCGCCAGCGATGTCCGCGACCTTGCAGAGCGCGGCCGCGTCCCGCAGGGCGAGCGCGCCGAGCGCGGTCATGTACTGGGTCCCGTTGATCAGGGCGAGCCCCTCCTTCGCCGCGAGCGCGAGCGGCGCGATGCCGGCCTTCGCCAGCGCCACCGCGCTCGGCATGAGCTGCCCCTCGAAGCGCGCCTCCCCCTCGCCGATGAGCGAGAGCGCGAGGTGCGCCAGCGGCGCGAGATCGCCCGACGCGCCGACCGAGCCCTGGGCCGGGATGCGCGGGCACACGCCGCGCTCGATCAGGGCGGCGAGCAGGTCGAGCACCTCCGTGCGCACCCCCGAGTGCCCCAGCGCGATCACCTGCGCGCGCAGGACGATCATCGCGCGCACCTCGGCCTCGCCGAGATCGGGCCCCACCCCGCAGGCGTGGCTCCGCACGAGGTTCCGCTGGAGCGCCCGGATGTCGTGATCGGCGATGCGCGTCTCCGCGAGCGCGCCGAAGCCGGTGTTGATCCCGTACACCGCAGGCGCGGCGTCGCCCGCCGCCACGATCGCGTCGATCGCGCGGCGCGAGGCCTCGGCGCGCTCGCGCGCCTCGGCGCAGATCGCCACCGGACGGCCGCGTCGCGCGACGTCCTCGAGATCCGCGAGGGAGAGGGGGCGGCCAAGGAGCAACGGAGAGGGAGAGACAGCGGCGGCGCGCGGCGTGGAGGGGGTCACGGGGGCGCACGCTAGAGCGGCGGATGCCGCGAGAAAAGCCGCCCGAGCGGCGATCCGCGGCGCCGCTCGATCGCTCGCCGGCGGCCCGCGGGGCCCCGGCAGCGCCCCCGGCTGGAAAACGCAGAATCCAGTGCCCCGCGGGGATCGATCCGCCTATCCTCGCCGGCGCGTTCCCGGCCGCGCGCCGGCGCGCGGTCGCTTGCTTCCGATGCGCTTCACCCTGGCCCTCCTCGCCCCCCTTGCGTTTGCTGTCGCGGTCGCCTCGCCGAGCGCCGCCCAGCCCGTCGATGACGCGAGCGCGGAGCGTGGGAACGAGGAGGACGCGAGCGCAGACGCCGCCAGCGCGGAGGACGCGAGCGCGGAGGACGCGGACGGCGCCAGCAGCGCGGGGCTGGGCGCGCCGCCGTCCGCGCCGGCCGCGCCGGCCGTCGACCGCTTCGAGCAGCGGCTCGTCCTGGACACCGGCCGCTCGCCGCCGCCCCCGCCGGACCCGACCCGGTCGACGTTCTCGCTGCAGGGCGAGTACCAGCTCCGCTACCGCGCCATGAGCGATCTCCGGCTCCGGGCGCCGCGCCTCTCGGCTCCGGGCGCGACGACGCTCGGGCAGAACCAGTACATCGCTCACTGGCTGCGCCTCTCGCCGCGCTTCCACTACAAGGACAAGGCGTCCATCGTCGCGCAGATCGACGTCGTCCGCGGGCTCATCGCCGGCGATGTCACGCGGCACGTCGAGCAGGTGCGCGACGCGCGCGCCGCCCTGGCCTGGTACGAGGTGCACCCGCGCTACCTCTACCTGGAGCTGCCGTCGTCCGTCGGCGTCTTCCGGCTGGGCCAGCAGGGCGCGCACTGGGGCATGGGGCTCGTCGCCAACGACGGCGAGCGCGCGACCCTCTTCGGAGACTACGAGCGCGGATCGCTCGTCCAGCGCGTCCTCTTCGCGGCGACGCCGATGGGCCGGACCGGACCGCTCCTCGTGACGATCGCGGGCGACCTCGTGTTCGAGGACAGCGCGGCCGACCTGCTCGGAAACGACGTCGAGGGGCAGGACGAAGGGGAGGGCGATCGCGCGCTCCAGGCGGTCGTGTCGGCGCTCTGGCGCGAGCGGCGCGGCGAGGTCGGGATCTACGGCGCCCTGCGGCGGCAGGCCCGCGAGCGCCGCGCGAAGACGAGCCCGGCCCGGTCCACCGAGACGCTCGCCTCGGCCGTGATCGACGTGACCGGCAAGTTCGACGCGCCGGTGCCGGGGGGCGGCGCCCACGTCTACGGCGAGATCGAGGCCGCGGTGATCCTGGGCTCGACGTCGTTCATCCCGCGCGGGCCCGCGCCGCCCTCGGGCGCGGCGGCAGGGCGCGCGCCCGTGGCGGTGCGCTCGGTCGGCGGCGCGGCCACGCTCGGGGCCGTGCACGTCGCGGGCCGCGGGCGGCGGCCGGCCGAGCAGTGGGGGCGCGTCGTCACGGAGCTCGAGGCCGGCTACGCGTCGGGCGACGACGACCCCAGGGACGGCGTCTCGCGACGGTTCACCTTCGACCCGAGCCACAACGTCGGGCTCCTCCTGTTCGACCAGGTGCTCGCCTGGAAGACCGCGCGCTCGGCCACGATCGCCGAGCGGGAGCTCTTCGCCGCGTCCCCCGAGCCCGGGATCCGGTCGCTGCCCTCCAAGGGAGGCGTGTTCGGCGCCGCCTACGTGAACCCGCGGGTCGTCGTGCGGCCGGCGCGCTGGCTCGACCTGAAGGCAGGGGCGATCATCGCCGAGGCGACGACCGATGTGGTCGACCCGCACAGCACCCCCCGGGCGGGCGGCAGCCTCGCCAACTACGACGGCGGGCCCTCGCGCCGCCGCGATCTCGGCGTCGAGCTCGACCTCGGCGTCGACGCGCGCATCGCGATGGGCAGGCTCGTCACAATCCAGCTCGGCACCGAGGCCGGCGTCCTCTTCCCCGGCGGCGCGTTCGACGACGCCTCCGGCACGGAGCTCGCCGACCAGTACCTGCTCACGCTCAAGCTGGGCGTGATCCATTGACCGCATGGGAGAGAAACGATGCGCAAACGACTCGCGCTGAGCCACCTTCCGACCCCGATCCAGCGCCCGCGGCGGCTCGCCGAGGCGCTCGGCGTCGACCTCCACGTGAAGCGCGACGACATGACGGCGGGCGCGGAGGCCGGCAACAAGATCCGCAAGCTCGAGTACCTGCTCGCCGCCGCGCGCGAAGAGGGCGCCGACTGCGTGCTCACCTGCGGCGGCCTGCAGTCGAACCACGCGCGCGCGACCGCGCTGCTCTGCGCCTCGCTCGGCCTGCGCTCGGTGCTGTTCCTGCGCACCGCCGATCCGTCGGCCGGGGCGCCGCTCCAGGGCAACACGCTGCTCGACCGGCTCGTCGGCGCCGAGATCCGGCTGATCTCGCCCGAGGCGTACCGGAGCCGCGACGCCGTGATGGCCGAGGCGGCCGCCGAGCTCCGCGCGGCGGGCGGCCGGCCGTACGTGATCCCCGAGGGCGGCTCGAACGGCCTCGGCGCGCTCGGCTACGTGCGCGCGATGGAGGAGATCCGCAAGCAGCTCGACCTCGGCCTCGCGGGGGGCAAGCCGTTCGACGTCATCGTGCACGCGTGCGCCTCGGGCGGGACGGCGGCGGGCACGGCGCTCGGCGCGGCCCGCTACGAGGTGGCCGGCGAGGTGCGCGCGATGGCGGTGTGCGAGGACAGGGCGACGTTCGCGCGCATCGCGGTCCAGATCATGGACGACGCGCGCGCGCTCGATCCGCGCCTCGGCGCGCCCGTCCACCTCGTGATCGACGACTCCGCGAGGGGGCCGGCCTACGCGGTCTCCACGCCGGAGCAACGGGCGCGGATCCTGAAGGTGGCGCGGCTGTCGGGGCTCATCCTCGACCCGGTGTACACGGGCAAGGCGTTCTCCGGGCTCTGGGACATGGCCGAGCGGGGCGAGCTCTCGGGCAAGCGGGTGCTGTTCCTGCACACCGGCGGCCTGCCCGGCCTCCTCGCGCAAGGCGCCGACTTCGCCGACGTCTTCTAGGGCGGCGCGAGCCGCCGCGCGCGCGCCGGCCGCTTCAGGTCGCGCCGCGCCACCACGCGTCGGCCAGCGACGCGTCTTCCAGGGTGTCGATCTCCATGTAGCCGCCGTGCGTGTCGATCTTGTGGAGGGCCGCGCCGGACTCGAGCATGTGCTGGAGCAGATCGATGAGGTAGGCGCGCCGGAACGAGCGGCCCTCGCGGAACTCCGGCCGCTCCGAGAAGGCGGCGCGCGCGGCGTCGAAGGCGGCCAGGAACTGCGCGGCGCCCCGCGCGGAGAGCTTCATCACCCCGATGAACTCGCCCGCCGCGGCCTCCGGCGGGATGCGGCGCGAGAGCTCCACGACGCGATCCGCGCTGGCCGCGTCGGCGCGGAGCTTCTCGGCGTCGGTCTCCGGGTGCTGCGAGCGGCCCACGTAGCGGCGCCGCCAGTCGGTGTCGCAGGCGAGCGCGATGTCGTGCGGAGAGCGCACGAGATCCGCCACGATCTCGGGCCGGTAGACGATGTCCGCGTACGTCGAGACGAAGCCGCCCTCGAGGTGCTCGCGCGCGCAGAGGAGCGACAGCAGGATGTTGTTCTGCTCCCAGTCGCGGTTCTCGACGTACGTCAGATCCGGGTAGGCGGCCCGGATCACGTCGGCCTTGTAGCCGCAGACGAACACGACATCCGACCGCTTGAAGCCGCCCGCCGCGAGCGCGTCGAGGATGCTGTCGAGCATCGGGCGGCCAAGGATCGGAACCAGCGTCTTCGGCAGCTCTTCGGTCAGGTGACGCAGCCGGCTGCCCCGGCCCGCACCGATGATCACGGCCTTCACGACGCCGCCGTACCACGGACGGACTCGGGAGAGCCCAGGGACGTAGGAGGCAGCCGGAAAACACGCAGGATCCAGGCCCCCGTTACGGAAACGTGACGGTGCCCTGACCCCCTGCCGCCGACCGCCGGGCTACGAGCGGAGCATGGAGATCGCGATCGTTCTCATCGCCCACTCTACGCTTTCGGTCTTTTTCCAGACCTTCTTCCTGCACCGGTACGCCTCGCATCGGATGTTCACGATGTCGAAGCGATGGGAGCGGATTTTTCACTTCCTGACCTACCTCACGCAGGGCTCTTCGTACCTGGTTCCGTGGGTTTACGCGATCTTGCACCGCATGCACCACGCGTACAGCGACACGCCGAAGGATCCGCACTCGCCGCGGTACTACTCGGGGGTCGTCTCGATGATGCTGGACACCGCGAAGCGCTACGACGCGATCTACGAGGGCAAGGCCGACGTGGAGCCGCGCTTCCTCGGCGGCTACCCGGAGTGGCCGACGCTCGATCGCATCGGCAACTCGTGGATCGGCCGCCTCGCGTGGGGCACGGGGTACACGCTCCTCTACGTGGCCTTCGCCTCGCACTGGTGGCAGTTCCTGTTCCTCCCGCTCCACTGGACCATGGGCCCGCTGCACGGGGCGATCGTCAACTGGTGCGGCCACCGCTACGGCTACCGCAACTTCAACAGCGACGACGACTCGCGCAACACGCTGATCCTCGACGTCGTGACGCTCGGCGAGCTCTTCCAGAACAACCACCACAAGTACGCGATGAGCCCGAACTTCGCGGTGCGGTGGTTCGAGATCGACCCGGCCTATCAGGTCATCCGGTTGCTCGGCTGGGTGGGCATCCTCCAGATGTCCGACAAGCGCCAGATCGCCCGGCTGGAGCCCGAGACCGCGCGGGCCGAAGGGTAGGGGCGCCGGCCGCGCGGCCCGAAGGGTAGGGGGCCGGCCGCGCCGGCCCCGCGCGCGGCTCCCCTCGACGCTACGCGAACAGCAGCCGGAACGCGCCGGGGACGTCCTTCGGCCCGAGCTGCTCCTTGCGCTCGTTGAACTCCGGAAGACAGGCCTGATAGGCCGCGTCCACCCGCAGATCGCTCCCATCCCAGCCCGGGCGCCAGATCTCCATCGTCTCGCCCGCGAGATCGATGACGTCCTTGAACTGCCCGCGCTCCTTCAGGATCTGCGTGCTGAGCCCGTACATCAGCAGCCCTCCCGGGATCGCCCCGAGCGCCGTCGTCGCCAGCGCCGGATAGCAGATGCGCGCCGTCCGCACCCCGAACCGCTCCTGGATCTCCGCCATCGTCTTGCGCTGCAGCTGCTTCGCGCCGGCGAGCGGGCCCATCGCGTAGACAGGATCGTCGCTCGGGTAGTCGTAGTCGCAGAACGACACCACGCTCTCGCCCTTCGCGAGCAGCCCCGCCGCGGCGAGCGGCTCGGCCCACAGGAGCGACGAGGTGCCCATGAACTTGTTCGTCCGCTCGATGTCCGCCTCGTTCGCGACGTCCACCTCGACGAGCCCGAGCTTGCGGACGTTCTCGGGGCGCGAGAAATCAGGCACCTGGAGCACCGGATCGAACGCGACGTCGAGGTCCTTCACCTTCGTCGGCCCGTGCTCCGCGTACCGCTTCATCGCGCCGGCCGCGATGCCGTTCACGAGGTGCACCGCCCGATACCGCTCCTTCAGCGCGGCGACCACCTCGTCGATCACCTGCGGCTTCGTGGCGTCGCTGTTCCAGAAGCGCGCCGTGAGCCCCTCGGCCTCCGCCGCGTCCGAGATCGCCTTCACGTGGTGCGGGCCGATCTGCATCTTCTCGCTGTCGAAGTGCACCGCGAAGACGGCGGCCCGCTCCCCGAAGAGCAGCTGCAGCGCGAGCGCCCGGGTCATGCCGTTCGAGCCGCCCAGGATCAGCACCGCCGCGTCCGGGGCGATCTTCGCGCCGGCCGGGCGGATGCGGGCGCGGTGCGCCGCGAGCTGCTCGGTCGCCACGCGCGCGCCGTGCTCGGCCAGCGCCCCGACGAGCGAGCGGCGATCCAGGCCGCCGAGAGGAAGCTTCTTGAAGGTCTCTAGGTCATCCATCACGTCCCGCGTCTTACCGTCTCCCGCGCTCCGCGTCACGACTGGACAGCTGCCGCCCGTCCGGCGCGCCTCCGTCGTGGCGCCCGAGGCGCCCGGGCGCCCGAGGCGCCCGAAGGGAAGCCCGCCTCCGTCCGAGCCGTGATAGAACGAGCTCGTGAAGACGGTTCTTGTCACCGGCGGCAGCGGGTTTATCGGGCGTGGTCTCGTGAAGGAGCTGCTCGCGCGGGGGGATCGGGTGACGGTGCTGACGCGCGACGTGGGGCGGACGCAGGCGGCGCTGCCCGGGGCGCGTGTCGTGTCGTGGAGCCCCTACAGCGCGGGGCCGTGGTTCGAGGAGCTCGACGGGGTGGACGGGGTGATCCACCTCGCGGGCGAGTCGATCACCAAGCGCTGGACCGAGGACGCGCGGCGCGAGATCGTGAACAGCCGCGTCGACACGACCCGCCTCATGGGCGAGGCGATCGGCAAGGCCAAGCGCAAGCCGGGCGCGTTCCTCTGCGCCTCCGCGGTCGGCTACTACGGCCCGCAGCCGGGCGAGAAGGTGCTCGACGAGGGCGCCCCGCCCGGGGAGGGCTTCCTCGCCGACGTCGTGGTCCGCTGGGAAGAGTCGGCCCGCGCCGTCGAGGAGCAGCACGGCGTCCGCTCGGTGCAGCTGCGGATCGGCGTGGTGATCGGCGAGGGCGGCGGCGCGCTCGAGAAGATGATCGCCCCCTTCAGGTTCTTCTTGGGCGGGCCGATCGGCGACGGCAAGCAGGTGATCTCGTGGATCCACCGCGACGACGTGGTGGGGATGACCCTGCTCGCCCTCGACAACGACGCGGTGCGGGGCCCCTTCAACATGACCGCGCCGCACGCGGCGACCGGCGAGGAGGTCGCGCAGGCGATCGGCGCCGTGCTCCGCCGGCCGTCGTGGCTCCGTGTGCCCGAGGCGGTGGTGAAGCTCGGGATGGGCGACGCGGCCGAGATCGTCACCACCGGGCAGCGCGTCCATCCCAGGCGGGCGGAGGAGCTCGGCTACACGTTCCGCCACGCCCGCCTGGTGCCCGCGCTCGAGTCGATCTTCAGCCGCTGAGCCCCGCTCGCAGCCGTCGCCCGCGAGCGCCGCGCTCGAGCCGCTCTTCAGCCGCCGAGCGCCTGGCCTTGGCCGCCGAGCGTCCGCCGAGGAGCCGGCGCGCGTCGCCCCGGCCGCGACGTGTCTGCCAGGGCAGCTGGGCGCCGCCGCACGGCGCCCAGCTGCTGCCCACGCAAGAAGAGCCGCCGGTGGCGCGCTGAGAAGTCGACCGTTGTCGAGCAGCGCACCACCGGGAGCCCGGACGGCGGTTTCCCAGCGCTCCCCCAAGCGCTCCGTCCGCTTCAATGCTTACGACATTACGCGCCGAGAGGCTTTCGGGATGAGTTGGATTGGCGCGTGCAGGGCATCCCGACTGGAAGGTGCCGTGCACCCCCCCACCGCGACGCCAGACACAAAGTCGTTAGGGAAATCCCCTTGCCGCGGCGCACAATCGCGGGGTTGCTCGTCTGATCCGGCTTTCCAGCGCATGAGCGGAGGTGGGGACCGGGGGCAGTCTGCTGTTGACGTCCTGACAGGCAACCACCCCGGCGCGGGGAGCCTGCGCGACCGGTGGGCGCGCAGGCGCGCTGGTGCGCTCACGGGTTGATGCCGCGACTCTGGAGGATCTCGCGCACCACCGTTTGCGCGGAGCCTGGCAGCTCGGCGAGCGAGGCGCGGGCGAGCTCCACGAACTTCATGCCGCGCGCGCGCTTCAGCGCCTCGACGGCCGCGGCGCGCTCCTCGGCGCCCTCGTGCTGGAGGATGCCGAGGAGCATCTCGCCGGCCTCGAGGGTGTCTATCTTCGCGATCGCGCGCACGGCGCTGGCGCGGACGGCGGGCGCCTGCGACTCGCGGTAGATGCGGGCGAGCGGCTCGAAGGCGTGGGCGAAGCGGAGCTCCTCGAGCGCGCGCGCGGCCTCGTGGAGCACGGTGGGGTCGGGATCCACGAGCGCGTCGCGGAGCGTGATGAACGTGCGCTTGTAGAGGAAGCGGGAGAGGGCGCGGACCACGGCCACCCGGATCTTCGGCTCGGGGCGGCGGAACAGGTGCTCGAGCGGCGAGAGGATCGTGTAGAGCTCGACCGTCGCGAGCTGCTCGGCGAGGCTGATGAGCTGCTGCGCGGGCGACCGCTGCGCGGGGGCGGCCTCGGGCGTCGCGCCCTCCACGGCGAGCGCGGTCAGCCGGGCGAGCATGGCGCGGCGGCGGGTGACCTCGGACCACTGCGCCGGGTCGAGGACGATGTCGCCGCACGCCTGGCTGGCGCTGCCGGCCTGCTCCCACTCGACGAGATCGATGTGCCAGACGTCGGGGAAGCCGAGCTCGTGGCGGAGGTGCGCCGGCAGCGGCGACGCGTCGATCGGCAGGTCCTGCGCGCTCACGTAGCGGCCGCCGGCGCGGGCGTAGTGCTTCTTCCGGGTCTCCTCGAGCGGCAGCTGCGTGAGGGCGCGATAGATCGTGCCGACCTTGCTGTACTGCCCCGCCTCGCCGAGCGCGATCACGGCGGCGAGCAGCGCGTTCTCGGCGATCTCGGGGGGGGCGGCGCGCTTCTGCGAGACGGCGGACACCTCTTGCCAGAGGCGGGCCTGCGTGAGCACGGCGAAGTTGGCGACGGCGGTGAGGCCCTCTTTCCGGGCGTACGCGGCCATCTCGCGGGCGAGCGTGGCGGCGGCGGAGATCTCGCCCTGCTTCTCGGCCGCGGCGACCGCCTCCTCGTAGGACTGGAGCGCGTAGTAGCGCAGGTGGTCCTCGCGCAGGATGCGGATGACGTTCACGTAGCCCTCGAGCACGTGCTCGAAGGCGCGGCTCTCGCGGCCGACGGCGATGAGGACCTGGTAGCAGTCGAAGGCGCGCTCGCGCTGGCCGATGGTCTCGTACCGGTCGGCGGCCTCCTCGAGCAGGTGGACGGAGGCGAAGACGGCCTCGCGCGCGGCCGCGGCGTCGCCGGTGCGGAGCGAGGTGCGGGCGAGGTTGAAGCGGGCGAGGCCGGCGGCGTAGAGGTCGCTGCCCGACGAGGAGAGCAGCTGGGCGAGGCGCGACCAGAGGGCGCGGGCGCGGGCGAAGTCCTGGCCGCGCTCGCGGGCGATGGCGGCCTGCGCGACGAGGCCGGCGGCCTCGTACTCGTCGGCGGCGCGGGCGTGGAGCCGCTTCTGCCGCTCGGGGTCCTGCTCGCGCTCGGCCCAGGCGAGCATCGTGCGCGCGCGGTCGATGGGCGGGACGTGCGCGATGAGGGGGCGCTGGCTGTGCTCGCTGCCCGCGTACCAGGCCACGGTGAGGGCGCTCCTCGGGTCGCCCAGCCGGACCAGCACGTCGCGGAGCTCGTCCGTCATGGCGACGTAGTCGTCCTCGCGGGCGATTGTGTGCTGGAGGGCGCTGAAGAGCGCGTCGCGCGCGCGCGGGAGATCGCCCCTGGCCAGCGCGGAGCGGGCCTCGTCGCGGAGCTCGTGCAGGGGGCGGACGCCTTGGGTCATGCGGGGAGCGAGCGTAGTACACAACGGCAGCGGCCGCCGGAGGGGGCGGCCGCGCGCGGGAAGGAGGAGCGCGGACCGCCGCTCCTCGAGGTGACCCCGGCGTTATCCTACCCGCGCGCGCTCAGACCTTGAGGAAGATGCCCCGGCGGTGGAGGGGGTAGAGGAGCACGAGCCAGAGGGCGACCGCCGCGAGCGCGAAGGCGAGGGCGGCGTTCAGCGGCGAGAGCCACGGCGCGAAGAGGCGCGTATAAAGGAGCTGGAGCGCGCTCGTCCTCGCGCCGTCGTCTCCGGTCCTGATCGAGTGATGGAGCAGGTACTCCATCATGGTCGAGCCCACGTAGGCCGCGATGGGGTTTGCGCCGAAGATCAGGAACGGAGCGCCCCACCGCCGCCATCGCTTCACGTCCACGATCCACATGCAGGCGGCGAGGGCGACCGCGGCCACGCCGGCGGTGAACAGCGCGAACGAGCTCGAGTACAGGCTGCGGTTCCACGCGAACCACTGGCCCCAGAGCAGGCCCAGCGCGATCGCCGCGGCGCCGGCTCCGAGGAGCCCGGCGACGCGCGTGCGGAGCCCGGCGGTCGCGGTGAGCCAGCGGCCGCCGAGGCTCCCCAGCATCACCGTCATCGCCGCGGGGAGGGTGGGGAGGATGCCCATCGCGTCCCAGCCCTTGCGCGCGATGTGCTCTCCGAGGAGAACCCGATCCACCTGGGCCGCCAGCGTCCGGTGCGGGTCGTCGAGCGGATAGAGCCGCAAGAGGAGCCAGTAGCCGATCAGGGCGCCGGCGATGATGCCCGCCTGCTGCCGGGCCGTGGTCTTGAGGCAGATGAGCGCCGCGAGCACGTACGCGAGGCCGATGCGCTGGAGGACGCCCGGGATGCGCAGCGCCGTGGGGTGCTCTGCGAGGAAGAACGGGAACGCCGAGAGGAAGAGCCCGAGGAGGACGAAGATGGCGCCGCGCTTGACGATCTGGAGGGCGAGCTCACCGTCGGTCGCGCCGCGCGCGCGGCGGGCCGACATGGAGATGTGCAGGGTCACGCCGATGATGAAGAGGAAGCATGGAAATATCGTGTCTGCGAGGGTGCAGCCGTCCCAGTGCGAGTGGGCCAGGGGCGGATAGATGGCCGGGAATTTGTCCTGGAAATTGACGAGGATCATCGCGACGATCGTCATCCCGCGGAAGATGTCCAGCGATTGGAGTCGCATGCGATGAATGTAGTTTGCGTGGACTGACGAGCCACGAGATCGTCTGTTTGTCGTGCGTTGTCCGTCAGCGATCTTGCCGTGGTGTGCGTTCGTCCGTGGCTGTCTGGCGTGCCCTTGTTGTCCGGGTGTTCATGGCGGCGCGCCGCCTGGGCCTGGTCGCCGGCGGCCCGTCCTCGCGTCTCCAGGCGGGGGCGCCGGCGCGGATCGACGTCGCGCAGCCCGGCGGCCGCGCTGAGCCGCAGGCGGCCGGGGCAGGGGGCGGCGGCGCTGCGACGCCCGTGCGCGCGGCGCGGGCGTTCCTGCCCTCCCGCGTGGTATGGTGCGCCCCGTTACAGCGAGAGGAGAATTCTGTCATGGCACGCACTCCGTCCACGATGCTTGAGCTGGGCACCCCGGCGCCCGATTTCAGGCTGCCGGACTTCAACGGAAAGCAGGTTGCGCTGTCGGATTTCACCAGGGAGCGGGCGCTCCTCGTGATGTTCATCTGCAATCATTGTCCGTTCGTCAAACACGTCCGCCACGAGCTCGCCAGGCTGCGCCGCGATTATCGCCCCGAGGATGTGGCCATCGTGGCCATCAACCCGAACGACATCGCTGCCTATCCGGCGGACAACGCCGAGGCGATGGCGAGGGAGGCGCGCGAGGTCGGCTATACGTTCCCGTACCTCCTCGACGAGTCGCAGCAGGTGGCCAAGGCCTATCGGGCGGCCTGCACGCCGGACTTCTACCTCTTCGGCCCCGATCGCCGGCTGGTCTATCGCGGTCAGCTCGACGACAGCCGTCCTGGCAACGACGTCCCGGTGACTGGCCGCGACCTCCGCGCCGCCATCGACGCGGTGCTCGCGTCGGCGCCGGTCCCCTCGGATCAGCGCCCGAGCATCGGTTGCAACATCAAGTGGAAGCCCGGCCATGAGCCGGAGTATTACGGTCAACAGCCCTAGGCATCACGGGATGCTGGAGCCGAGGCCTACCCCTGTCGGGCAGAATTCCGGGCAGAAATAGCTCGGCGGGCAGCGCAGGGCGGGCGCATCAAAACCCATGGAATTACAATGAGTTGGCTCCACTCTTGGCCGTCTGAATCGATCCTGGCGACCAACCACATCAAGGCGGCGTGTGGCAGAACTCGGAGCATGGCACCGTTCATCGAGCATTTCGCGTCGCTGCCCGACCCACGCGTGGTGGGTCGCTCCGATCACAAGCTGCTGGACATCATCGCCATCGCAATCCTCGGCACGATCTGCGGAGCGGAGGGCTGGACGACTTCGCCGTCTTCGGTGAATGCAAGCACGGCTGGCTGAAGACGTTCCTGGACCTGCCGGCTGGCATCCCGAGCGCTGATACGTTCCGTCGGGTGCTGAACGCGCTTGACCCCGAGGCGTTCGGCGCTTGCTTCGTGGCCTGGATGCAAGCGCTGGTCGGCTCGCCCGACGGCAAGCTGGTGGCGATCGATGGCAGGACGGCCTGCCGATCGTTCGACCGTGCTGCCGAGCGCTCGCCGCTGCACCTGGTCAGCGCCTGGATTAATCAGAATAACCTGACGCTCGGCCAAGTGGCGACCACCCCGACTCGCGGGCTTCCTGCACGAGATCGAAGGGCTGCGGTTGGAGGTCGCGAGCCTGCGGGCGCAAGCACAGCAGCTGCAGGAAGGGCCGGCGGCGCGATGACCGATCCTCGACTCTTGTGGATCGGTGTCGAGGGCGATGATGTCGCGGAGTGGCAGCGCCAGCTGGTCGCGCTCGGCTATCGCCTCATCGTCGATGGCGACTTCGGGCCGCGGACGGACGCCGCGACGCGGAGCTTCCAGCGCTCGCGCTTGCTGGTGGTCGACGGCATCGTGGGCCCCAAGACGAGGGCGGCCGCCGCGGCGGCTGTGCCGGCCGTCCCGCCGGGGCTCGTCATGAAGGCCACGACCCCGCTCGCCGAGACCGCGTTGCGGGACGTCCTCGCCCGCGGGCACGAGCTCCGCTTCGGGCGTGCGCCGTCGCCGGAGCGGATCGCCTGCGCCTGGGCCCACGTAGCCCACGAGATGCGCTTCCGGTCCCACGCGACGCCGGAGACAGGGAGCTCTGACTACTGGGGCGTTATGGCCCGGAACTACGCCGCGGCACTGGTGCTCTTCGACGCCGGACGGCCCTACGAGGCTGCGATCGCGCTCGGCTCGAAGGGGTTCTATACGGCCCACCCCGAGCCCTACGCGACGAGCATGACGTCGCTCTACAGGAGCTTCCCCGCGTGACGGGGAGAGGAGGGATCATGGTTCAGGACGACGCGAAAGACGCGGTGCCGCCGGAACTCCCGGCCGAGGTGGCGGTCGCGGTGCTCGATGAGCTGCGCGCCGTGAGCGCCCTGCTGGACGAGGCGGCCAGGACCGCCAGCGCCATGGCCGATCGCACCCTCGCCGGCGCGAGGTGTCCGTGCGGAGGGAGCCGGCCGCCCGAGGTCCGTTCTGCGTGATAGGCTCGCACCCGTGCTTCTCCGCCACACCGTCGAGATCCTCCGCTCGGTTCCGCCGCGCGATCGCGCGGTGCTGCTCCGGCTCGGCTTGGACTTGAACGACCCCGCGGACGCGGAGCTCTTCGTCGAGGGCGTCCGCGCTGCCGACATGGCGATCGCGGAGCAGGAGCGCTGGGAGCGGGCGCGGCTCCGCTGACGCCGTGCATTCCCGTCCGCGGTCTACATTTTCCACATCCTGCACCGTCGATTCGGCGAGGGGGCCGTAGTAGCCTCTCGGGCATGAGCCCCCGACGAGACAGCGCCGCGCCCGCGATCTCCCCAGGCCTCGACGACGAGGACCCGGTACTGCGGGCGTTCCGGCTGGCGCCGGTGGTCTACGACGAGCAGATCTCGGATGAGGAGCGCGAGGCGGTCGCGGCCGCTGCTGACGGCCCCTGGATCCCACACGACGAGGTCGTCGCCGAGATCCGAAAGATGGCGGAGGCCGAAGGCGCGGGTGCCGAGTTCGACGAGCTCATGAAGGCCCGCGGGCGCACGCCCTCCCGTCCTCGATGACGTGGGTCGTCGACTGGACCCCGCCGGGCCGCGTCGCGCTGAGTCGTCTCCACTGGCAGGACGCCGCGAGGATTGCTGAGGCCGTCCAGCACTTCGCGGAAACGGGCGAGGGCGACTTCTATCGGTTGCCGGAGGACGCCGCCGTGACGTTGCGCCTGCGCGTCGGGTCGTACCGCGTGCGGATGACGCGTGACGTTCGGGAACACGTGCTCATGATCTGGTGGGTGCACCTAGTGTAGCGCTGGGCTGCCGCTGGTCGCGAGTTCCTTCGCCAAGCGAACCGCGAGGTCGGCGTCCCGCGGTAGCGGGCAAGCGCTCACAACGTGGCTAGACCGCCGGGCTCATGACTCGGATATCCTGCCTTGATGGGGCGGCGCTCAAAGGCGGACGGGTTGGGGTGTTTCGTGGCCTTCATCGCGGCGATCGTCGTGCCGTGCTGCGTCGGCCTAGGCACATGCATCGCTGACAAGGCCAGGGGAACCACGACGTCGCAGCGGCCTCCCGTGAGCGCTGAGGCCTTGCCACAGGAAAGCGAGGCGGAGCGCAAGGCACGAATTCACGCGGAGATCAAGGCGACGACCGAGGCGATGTTGCGAGCGGAGGCCGCCCGAGTCGACGCTGAGCGCCAGCGATACCGCGCCATGAAACCGGCGGAGCGAGAGAGCGCGCTACGCGCCGCGTGCGCCGGCGAGGTATGCCAGGCGGAGCCGGCGAAGCTGCTCATCGAGGCGTCGGCGACGCCAGCGGAAGGAGCAAAGCTGCAGCGCATGCTCGCTGCCCTAGACGCGGTGGCCGACGGCAGGCGCAAGACGAGAGAGGCGCGGGAGCGCGCCAAGGAGGCGCGGGAAGAGGCGGAGGAGGAGGCGCGTCGTCGCGCTCGCCGGGTCTGCTGCTGCGACGGCACCCTGTCGCCCACGTGCACGACTAGGCGCCGTGGGTGCTGCTCCCATCACGGAGGCATCTGCCCATGCGATTGATGGCGCGATCCGCGCCGACGCATGTGGTATGCCCGCCCTGAGGGAGGTGAACGAGATGGGCGTTGACGATGCGGTGGCCCTGCTCGGCGAGCTCATGCGGCTCGCCAAGGGCCACGAAGAGGCGCGCCGAGAGGTTCAGCTGGCGGCCGTCGAGGCGATGGCCCGCGTGGGAGACTGGATTGAAGACTACTGGGCTCGAAAGGGCCTCCCATTCCGGTCGATGGACGACCCAACGCACGCGGCGCTCATGCAGCTCCATGCGGAGATCGGGCTCGAAGCCAAGGTCTCGGATCAGAAGCCCTTGGACGAGCAGCCCAAGGAGGGGGTGCGTGCTGCGTTCGAGCTCGAGCTCCAGCGCGGAAGCCGCAAGGCCGCCGCCGTCATCGCGAGGCGGCTGAGGGCCTCGTTGCCCGCCATCGCGCCCGGCGTGGAGGCGCAGGCGAAGGAGCTCCTCGGTAAGCCGGAGATCGTGGCTGCGCTGATGCCGTCCGGCCACGTCGCGATCACCGTGCCGGACGTGCGTTGCGCAAGGATGCCGCAGAGGTTCGATCCGGCTATCGGGTAGGCCTATGTGCTCCGCGACGGAGGCGACGCCGTCACGCTGTCGGTCGAGCCGCCCCGTGATCCGTGGAAGGCCACGCTCACGCAGCTCTCGCGCTGCAGCATCGGCGACTTCGTGTTCGCGCCGATGGGCGTCGGGAAGGACGTGGACGGAACCAGCTGGGCGGTGTGGGAGGTTGTCGACGTCCCGTAGCGGCAAGGAAGCAGCCTCGCAGGCGAGCATTGACGGGACGGCTTCTGCCTGGCGCAGCGAGCCGAGCGGCGGCTCGGCCTGGAGGGGAAGGCGATACGGGCGCCGCTGCCCCCTCGCCGGCGAGCACGGCGCGCCGGGGAAGCGAGCCGCGGCAGCTCGGCCTGGGGTGATAGTGCGGCGAGCCGGAGGCGCTGCGTCGCCGGGCGCCTCCGGCGCACGCCCGGCTACCCGGCGCCCAGCCTCTCCGCGAGCTCGTAGAGTAGGGCCGCGGCTCCGCTGGCCAGCAGCCAGACGGCAGGGCCGGTGAGCTTCAACTCGAATCTATTCCTCGGGATCCGTCTCCGGACACCCACGATGCATCCGGTCGCACCGGTGCCGCGTGCGGATCTGGGGCGTGCGGGCGCTACCCCGGGCGGGTGCCGTCCGTCGGCTCGTCGGGAGGCGAGCTCGTCGGGTCGTGCTCCGGAGAACGTCCGGGCGGCTGGTCGTTCCCGAACCCGCGAGCGCCGCGCGCGCGGGCACGACCCTCGTCCATCCAGCATTGTGAGAACACGTACAGGTAGAGCGGTAGGCCGATGTGGAGCCAGCCGACGGGCGAGAGGGGAGTCAGCGGGTCCGGTCTGTCCAGCACCGTCGCGGCGACGATCGCCATGCCGGAAGCCAGGATGCCGATGGTTCTCAGGGTCCTGTCCATGGCTCAGATGAAGCCGCAGAGGACCCCGAGGGTTCCCAGGCCATAGGTGGACAGGTGGTCGCAGCGCTTCGCGTCCCGCGGATCCCTGGCCCGTGGGCACAGCGCCTCGGTTGCGACGGCGCCCGCTGCGAGCATGAAGATGCTGCAACCGAGGCCGAGGGGGGCTCCACGGCTGCTGAGCCACCGCGATCGGCTCGGCTCCCTCCTCAGGGGCAGACCGATCGCTCGTCTCGCCGTCGCAGAACATCGAGGCGCAGGGGACGTCCGCGTAGGCGCCGGGGTCGAGCGGGTTGAAGATGCGGATCAGCGCTTCGGGGCTGTCGGCGCAGGCGGTTGCGAGCACTGGCCGCCCGGCCTGGACGATCTGAGGGATGGCGCTCTCGGTCGTCGTGGCCGGGTCGAGCGCCACCACGAAGCTGCGCGGCGCGGGGTCGGCGCTCTCCTCTCTCCGGCGCCTTCTGCCGCTCTGCTCGGTTCGTCTGCTCCACAGGCCGACGCTCCGACGAGCGCGGCCAGGGGCAGGCCGCTCCTGTCGTGTGCATGGGCCACCTCCAGGCGACGCGATCCGTCGCGCGCGGAATTGCGTTGCGAGGCGCATGCCAGCGCGCGTCACATCGGCGGGCCGCTACCCGCCTGCCGCACCGCTCGATCGCCGCCCGCTGGCGGGACGACAAGGAGGAGGTTTCGGCCATCGATCATGCCAGATCCGTCCCTACGAGCCGCGGCGCGGGCCCACCGGGCGCTGTGGTTGCGCCGCTGCACGCCGCGTTTGTCATGGAGCACAGACGGCCAGGATACTGGTATGTAGAGAGACGGCGCGGGGGCGTTCGGTCGCATCTCGGTGGGGGAGCACCTTGCGAAGTCACGACATTCGTCTGCATGACGAGCGGATTGCGGCATGGCGACGAGATCCACTCCAGTCTGGCGCACACACAAGCTTGCGCGGTCCAACAGTGATCTGTTCTCCTACTTCATGAGCGCCCATACGACATGACATGGCCCAGGCCAAGGCCGAGCCCAAGGAAGCGGACCTCCTATGCAGAGCTGGATCGATCCGGAGCGCCAGGCGCTGGCGAAGAGCGCCGCGAAGGTGCTCAAGGACAACGTCGTGCACAACCGCAGCGGTCTCCCACCGTTCCGGTTGCCGCAGGTCGCGCAGCAGCTCCTGGACGAGCTGTTCCATTTCATGTCCGCCGGCGACACGGCGCCCGTCCTGTCGCTCGGGCACAAGCTCGGGCATCAGGGGCTCGGGCTGCGCGCCCTCCTCGGGCTGAGCCGCGCTCTTCTGCGCCAGGTGCTGGCGCGCCTGCCCGGAAATGCGCCCCAAGCGCTGGAGGAGGCGGCGCGCGTGAACGACTACCTCACGCTGCTCGTTGACGCGCTCGCGGAGCAGGAGAGGCGCGAGATCGGCGTCCAGCGCGACGAGATGCAGCTCGCGCTCGCGCGCGCGGTGCAGAACCGCGAGCGCGAGCTGCGCGGCGTGATCCTGGAGCTCTCGACGCCGATCATGCCGGTGTACGACCACATCCTGGTGCTGCCGCTCATCGGAAAGCTCGATAGAGAGCGAGCGAGCAGGATCACCGAGTGCCTGTTGCGTGACGTGGTGGACCGGCAAGCGCGCACCGCGATCATCGACGTGACCGGCGTGCCGGTGATGGACGCGGAGGCCGTCGACGCGCTCGTGCGCACCGCGCGCGCGGTCGACCTCCTCGGCGCTCACCCGGTGCTGGTCGGTATCCGCCCCGAGGCAGCCCGCGCGCTGAGCGATCAGGGCGCCCACCTCGCGGGCATCGTGGTCCTGGCCAACCTTCAAAGCGGTATCGTCCATGCGCTGCGGCGCGAGGGGCTCGAGGTGTGTGCCAGTCCGCTCCCGCAGCGCGGGGCTGCTCGCCTGTACCGCGGCCGCTGACGAGCGCACCGCGACCTTGCTCTAGGAGGGGACCATGGAGATTGACACCAGCAAGCCGCACATCGGTCGGGTTTACGACTACGTCCTCGGAGGACACCACAACTACGAGGTCGATCGCCGCGCTGCCACGGAGATAATGAAACTCGTGCCGACCTATCCCAAGTGGGCGAGGCTCAACCGCTGGTTCATCCAGCTCGTGGGACAGCAATGGTCCGAGTCGGGTATCACGAACGTGCTCGATCTCGGCTCGGGGCTACCGACGCAGGGCCACCTCAACGACTATCTGCCCGAGGCGCGCATCCTGTTTTCGGACATCGACCCGGTGAGCGTGATCTACGGCGAGGAGATCCTGGCGGACAAGCCGAACATGCGCTACCTCCAGGCCGATCTGCGAGATACGTCGCCGCTCCTCGCGGCCGCGGCGCAGTTCTTCGGCGCAGACCGCCGCGTCGCGCTGGGATGCATCGGTATCCTGTACATGATGGACGATGAGAGCTCGCGCGACCTCCTGCGGAAGATGCACGCGTTCTGCGCCCCTGGCAGCGTGCTGGCCCTCAGCTTCCTGGTGCCACGCAGCGCCTCCGCGGCGCACCACCTGAACAGCGCAGGGGCCCTCGCCGGGATCAAGGTCTACCCCCGCACGCCCGAGGAGATGGCGGCGCTCATGAAGCCATGGAAGGTGCATGCGTGCCGGTCGCTCGCGGCGTGGCTCGACCTCGAGGACTTCCTGACCCAGGAGGAGTACGAGTCGAGCCCGTTCGACATGCTGGGCCTGATCGCGCACCACTGAAGGCGCGGCTGTGCGCTAGTACAGCGTTCCCGAAGTTCGTCCCTGGATCTACGGTGCGCCAGTCCAGGCGCTCGCGGTAGCTCGTGGCCCGAGCGCGGCGAGCGTACGCACGGTAGATTCCGGAGCGCGAGGCAGTTTTCCCAGCCCATGCAGGATCGCTTGCGCTTTTGAAGCCCTCAGGGCCGGGCAAGTCCCACGCGCGTAGGTGGCCCGCGCTCGCGCCAAATCGGTCCTGTTGCCTGCGCCGCTGCGCCAGAAGCTGGAGCACACGACGCGCTCGCCCAAGGCCTCGCAGCGCGATGCGCAGCGCGCCAGGATCGCGCTCTTGGCCGATGAGGGATGGAGCAACGAGCAAATCCAGCGCGAGCTGGACTGCGACATCAAGACGGTGCGCAAGTGGCGCAACCGGATCGCGGAGGTTGCTGACGACGCGATGCTGCAGGACAGAGCGCGCTCAGGCCGACCGCCGCGCGTGGCGACCGCAGTGCATTACGAGCTCATCAAGCTGGCCTGCAGCCGTCCCGACGAACACAAGGTCCCGTTCGAGCAGGTCTGGACCCTGGAGCAGTTGGCGAAGGCCCTGAAGTTCGAGACCCAGGTGGAGCTGAGCCGCACCGAGATCTGGCGCGTGCTGCAGGGAGCCAGCCTTCGACCGCATCGCGTCCGGCTGTGGCTGCACAGCCCGGATCCGGACTTCCGCCCCAAGGTCGAGGCGATCTGCAAGTTGTACCTGGAGCCCCCCGCAGGCGCCACCGTGCTCTGCGTCGACGAGAAGACCGGCATGCAGGCGCTGGAGCATCGGTTCGTCATGCAGCCGTGTCGTAGCCGCCAAGCCGCGCGCAAGGAGTTCGAGTACAAGCGCCACGGTACGCGCACGCTGATCGGTGCCTTCAACGTCAAGACGGGCGAGGTGGTGGCGCGCTGCGGACCGACGCGCACCGCCGCCGATCTGCTCGCGTTCATGGACAAGGTGGCGGAGCGCTACCCCACGGGCGACGTCTACATCGTCTGGGACAACCTCAACATTCACCACGGCGCCAGGTGGAACGAGTTCAGCGCGCGGCACGGCGGGCGCTTTCACTTCGTCTACACGCCTCTGCATGCGTCGTGGGTCAATCAGATCGAGCTGTGGTTCAGCATCCTGAGCCGTCGGGTGCTCAAGAACGCCTCCTTCGGCTCCGCCGAGGAGTTGAGCCGTTGCGTGCTCGACTTCGTGCGGCACTGGAACGAGCACGACGCGCGACCTTTTCGGTGGAAATTTCGGGGCCAGTGGAGGGCGACCTTGCCGTCGTACGCAGCCTGGGCTTCGGTGCGGGCTCATGACGAAGCCGCATGCCGCCCCTGAGCACGCCGCCGCGGTCCGCTCCTACCTCGCAGCCCAGGGACTCTCCCACCTGCGGGCCCGCAAGTACGGCCAGATGGTGATCATCGAGTCGGGTCCTGAAGCCGACCCGATCGCCCACGCCAGGCTGCGCCGCGACACCGTCCACCTCTGGATGCTCGAGATCGCGACTCACACCGGCAGGTGGGAGAAGACCGGCTTCCGCGGCCTGTGGCAGGACTTGCTCAAGCTGTTGATGACGGACTTCCCCTGGACTCTCGCGCCGATCGAATAACCCCCGCCGCGATGGTGGTGCGTCGTCGGGGCGTTCCGTCCGCGTCCCGCGACGACTTCGCTTCATTCACAAGCCCGGCCGGCCAGCCAGGACCGTAGCCGGATGGCACCCCGCCCCCCGCCGATCCAGGGACGAACTTCGGGAACGCTGTACTAGCTCGGCGGGGCCCCCGGGCGCCGCGCGGCGGGGCCTCCCTCCTCGGGCCGGTCCTGCCGGTCTTTCTCCCCGAGGATCGCCTTGGCCGCGCTCGTCCTCGCCGCCCCGCTCGCCACCGTCGCGTGGTCGACCACCCAGTGCGCGTCCAGGAGATCCAGGTACTCGAGGTCGAGCTGCCCCCCGGAAGGCAGCATGAACACCGCCGAGATGTGCGCGTGATTGAGCACCGCCTGCACCATCTCCCGCGGGATGTAGAGCGCCGCGTGCGTGAAGAGGTGCACAACCGGCGTGCGCGGGTCGTGGTGCCGCGTCAGATCGAGGTCCGTCGCGAGCTCGGCGAACACGCGCGCCGGGTTCCTGCCGCGCTCCCCCTTGAACGACAGCAGGTGCGCCGTGGGGAGCTGGCCGTTCTTCGCGCGGTGGAGCTCGTAGAGGCGCGCGTCGAAGAAGCGGAACGCCACGTCCTCGCCCTCGAGCAGGAGCCGCTTGCCCGTGGCGATCGCCATCCCGCGGGCGAACGTCTGGCGATCGCCGCGCATCGAGGCCGACGCGTCGATGAGGAGATAGTGGATGCGCCGCTGCTCGTCCCGGCTCTGCTCCCGGGCGAAATAGAGCACCTCGTTGTCCGCGATCCGGCGCGCGAGCTCCACGTCGTCCCAGGCGAGCTCCGTCAGGACCATGCTGTCGATCGAGCCGCGCGTCCCGAGCCCCGAGTAGCCGTGCGCCGCCGTCGTGCCCGCCGCCGGGCGCGTCTTCGTCTCGAGCACGCTCGGCAAGATCTCCAGCGAGAAGTTCACGATGTCGTTCGCCTCGGGCGACGAGAGCGCCGCGAGCAGGTCGACCTGGGCGAGCGCCCCGGCCGACGCCTCCGAGCCCAGCATGCCGAACAGGCGCAGCGTCTCGATGTCGAGCGCGTCCGACATCGTGAGCACGTAGAGCCGCGAGACGTCGAGCGCCTCCAGCGCCCGCTGCTCGAACTCGCGCCGCGCCGACAGGAACAGGCCGCGGAGCTGCGGCTCGATCCCCTCGAACAGCGCCGCGTCCGCGGGGAGCATCGCCCGGTAGGCCGGCGCCGCGTGGGTGCGCGCCGCGACCGCGCCGAAGAGCCGCGAGAGCACCACCGTCACAAGGTCGTCGCTCATCCGGAGCTGCGCCGCGCAGCGCGCGGCCTCGCTCTCGGCGAGCTCCTGGAGCATCGCCCGGTACCCGTCCAGGATGCGCTCCGCGTCGCGGAGCCGGCCCGCGAGCTCCCTCGCGTCGCAGCGCGGGCCGATCTCGATCTGCTCGCGCGGCGTCGAGAAGAGCAGGCCCGCGTCGTGCACCAGCGCGAACGGCAGCACCACCCCGAGCCGCTCGAGGCTCTGGTGCCAGCGGATCGCGCGCAGCGCGAGCGACGAGCTCAGGGGCCGGACCTGCGAGAACGCGAGCGTGCCGAGGGGGCCGGCGATCGAGGGGTTCGCGAGCTGCGAGGCGGGGACCGGCACGGCCAGAGGTCGCCTACAGGTTCGTCACGCAGCGGAGGCCGATGCCCGGCGCGCTCGCCGTCGCGAGCTGGTGGTAGCGGAACGCCGGGTTGAGCCAGAGCGAGACGCCGCCGTTGTAGCCGCCGCCCCGGATCGCCTTGCGATCGCCGGCCGGCGCCCCCTTCGGGTTCACCTGCTCCTCGTCCTTGTAGGTCTCGAACCAGTCCGCGGTCCACTCCCAGACGTTGCCGACGACGTCGTCGGCGCCGAACCTCGTCTTGCCCTTCGGGAACGAGCCGACCGGCGCCGTGCCGAAGAAGCCGTCGTCGGCCTCGTACATGCGCGCGCTCGGCGTGAGCCCGCGCGCCTTCTCCCACGCCGTGCACTCGGTGCCGCACGCGTTCATGAAGGTCTGATCGCCGGGCGCGTCGCCCCAGGGGAACTTGCGCCCGTCGGAGCCGCGCGCCGCGTACTCCCACTCGGCCTCGGTCGGCAGGCGCTTGCCGTGGACGTCGCAGTAGGCGTCCGCGAGGCTCCACGGCACGCAGTTGATCGGGTGCTGCGCGAGCTCGGGCTTGCCGAAGGTACAGAGCTCGGCCAGGGCCGTGAGCGTCTTCTCGTGCTCGGCGGCGGACACCCCGTCCGCCTTCGGGAAGTCGGGCGTGGACGGCGGCCGCTTGCACTCCCCCTTGTCCGAGCACGCCTTGTAGTCGCCCGCGGTCACCTCGTGGATGTCGATGCAGAACGTGTCGAGCGTCACCTTGTGCGCCGGCTGCCACAGCTTGAAGGCCGGCTCGTCGGAGCCCATGAAGAACTTGCCGCCCGGGACGAGCACCATGCCGGAAGGGCACTCGGTCCGCCGCGCGGGGAGCGCGGCCGGCGCGGCCGCGGCGCTCGCCGTCGGGGCCGCCGTGGCGGACGCGGTGGCGACCGGATCGATGTGCGACGCCTCCGGCGCGGGCGGCTCGGAGCGGAGCAGGCTCCAGGCGATCGCGCCGCCGGCCGCGAGCGCGACCGCGACGCCGCCGAGCGCCAGCGCGCCCCTCGACCTCGGCGCCGCCGCCGCCGACCGCTGCGTCGACGCGTCGTTCGCGGTGCCGCCCGTGGTGCTCGGGCCGACCGCGGCGACCGTCGGCGACGTGGCCGCGCGCAGGGACCCCGGCGCCGTGGGGGGCGCCGCCATCGTCGGCGCGATCTGCGGCCAGGACATCCGCGGGGCGGAGCCGCGGGTCGCCGTCGCCCCGGAGGGGGGCGCGAGCGAGCCGCCGCCCGTGGCGAGCGCCCAGCCCGGATCGTCGGGGAAGACGGCCCGGTGCAGCGCCGCCCAGAAGCGGCCCATGGTGGGGAAGCGATCCGCCGGCGCGACGGCGAGCGCCTTGGCGAAGACCGCCTCGACCTCGTCGCTGACCGTGAGCCCCAGGGTCCGCGGGGTCGGCCGGCGCGACGGGTCGCGGCTCGCGACGGCGAGCTGGAGGTAGTCGTCGCCTTGCAGCGCCGGCGCTCCGCCCAGCATCACCTCGATCATGATGAGCGCCATCGCGAACACGTCGGTCCAGGGCCCGGTCGCGCCGTGGGTGCGGCTGAACTGCTCGGGGGCGCCGTAGCTCGGGGTGAACGCGGTGATGTCCTTGCCGGTGTGGGCGAGCGCCGTCGCCGCCGCCGCGTGCTCGGCCATCACCTTGGCGATGCCGAAATCGAGCACCTTCACGAAGGTGGAGGCGTCGCGCGGCGGGCCGATGACGAACAGGTTCGCCGGCTTGATGTCGCGGTGCGCGATGCTCCGCGAGTGCACGAGCTCGAGCGCGATCGCCGCCGACTCGAGCAGCGCGACCGTTGCGTACAGATCGCGCGGCGGCGCGTTCTGGGTCGTCTCCTCGTGGAGGACCCTGTCGAGCGGCTTGCCGTCGAGCCACTCGAGGACCATGTAGGGCAGCCATTGCCCGTCGGGCGCGTTGAACGTGCCGATGTCGCGCGCCTGGACGATGGCGGCCGAGCGGCTGGAGAGCTCCGCCATGAGCTTGCCCTCCTGGATGAACGCCTGGAGCAGCTGCTCGCGCTGTTCGGCCGGCGCGTCCGCGAGGAGCGTGAAGCACTTGAGGGCGACGGGCTGCTTCCAGATGATGTGCTCGGCCCTGTAGACGACGCTGAAGCCGCCCTCGCCGACGGCTTGCTCGATCCTGTACTTGTCGGCGATCAGGCTGCCGGCGATGTTGAGCGGATCGCTGCGGTCCGGGTTCTGGCTCATGAGATCTCTACGCGCCGCGACGGGGCGCCGATCGGAGCGCCTCGTGCGTGGTCCGGGCCATCTTAGTGGCCCCGCGGTCGGTTGGAACTCTTTCGCGCGCTCGGGCGTCCGCGCCGCCCCGGCGCCGGCGCTCGCCGCCGCGCCCGGCGAGCGTCGGCGAGCGCTGCCGGAGACGGTCCTCGGTGTCCGACATGACGGATTTTCGAGGCAGGTAGTGGCGCGCACACTTCTGTGTTTTCACGCTGCTGCCACCATCTTCAGGATGTCTTGACAGTCTCTGGCGTCCGTTATATTGGACAAGGACACGGTGGTTCCCTGCTGGCGTCGCTGATCCCAGCTGGGCGCTCGTGACTGCTGTCCGGCGTCTGCGCGTGTGGCGCGAAGCGCAGGCCTGGGAGCGCTGGTCCGCCGCCTGCGAGGGCGTTGTGCGCCTTCGCGCCGGCGGCCTGTGCCGGCTGGGCGCGCAGCAGAGGGTCTGATCCGAGGATAAAGACGCTTGAAATCGATCAATCGAACCAAGTCGCACACGGTCCGCGCGGCGGCAGCGCTCTCGCTCTTCGCCGCCGCGCTCCCCTTCCAGGCGTCGGCGCAGGAGCCCGCGGCGCCGCCTCCGGCACAGGCGCCTGCGCCGCCCCCGACGCTGGCCCCGCAGGAGGCCGCCGTCGAGCAGCTGAGTCGCCGGGTCGCGGAGCTCGAGGAGCAGCAGCGCGCGCTGCAGGAGCGCCTCGCCGCGGAGCGCCGGGCGGCCGCCGAGAAAGAGGCCGGCGCCGGGCAGAAGCAGGAGGCGAAGGACAAGGGCGGCGGCGTCAAGGTGACGGCGGCCCCCGGAAAGGGCTTCACCGTCAGGACGGCGGATGACAGCTTCTCGTCCACGATCCGGGCCCGCCTGCAGATCCGCGAGACGATCACGCACACGGCGGAGGACGACACAAACGAGATCAACGTCAAGACGGTGCGCCTCACGACGAGCGGCCATATCCTCTCGCCCGACCTGAAGTACAACGTGCAGCTCGCCTTCGGCGGCAACGATTTCGAGAAGGACAGCCCATCTCCCATCCTCGACGCCTTCGTCGAGTACACCGGGATCCGCGATCTCAACGTGCGTGTTGGCCAGTTCCTCACCCCGTTCAACCGGGCGCGGACGCTGCGCGAGCCCTCCCTCCAGCAGACCGATCGCCCGATCGCCGTCCGCGAGTTCAACCTCGATCGCGACGTCGGCCTGATGTTCTCGTCGCCCGATCTCTTCGGCTTCGGAGGCAAGCTGTCGTACAACCTCTTCGTCGGCGGCGGCGAGGGGCGCAATCGCTTCGGCGGCCAGAAGCACGGTCCGCTCGCGGTAGCGCGGCTCGCCGTCCGCCCGTTCGGCGCGTTCGACGACGACCAGGACGGCGACCTCAAGCGCGAGGCGAAGCCCCGGCTCGCGGTGGGCGTCACGGGCGCCTACAACCACCAGACCAACCGCCAGAACAGCACCTTTGGCACGACGCTCACGCTCGGGGCGGCGGACTACCTGCACGGCGCGGCCGATCTCATCTTCAAGTACGCCGGCTTCTCGCTCTCGGCCGAGGCCGTCGTGCGCCACGCCAAGCGGGATTCCTTCGAGGGCGAGGTCGACGGCGCGGCCGTGCGGGAGTGGACCCGGTCGGGTTACGGCTACTTCGCCCAGGCGGGCTACCTGCTGACCGACCGGGTCGAGGTCGCCGCGCGCTGGGACCAGATCTTCGCGGAGCGCGGCACCGATCCGAAGCTCGTCGGTCTCGTCGACGCGCAGGGCAAGCAGGTCGGCGGCGGGCTCAATTATTATGTGAACGGCTATGCGCTGAAGATCCAGGGCGATTATTTCTACATCTTCGGCAAGGAAGGCGCCGACGCCCGCCACGTCGGTCGGCTCCAGCTGGATGCCTCGTTCTGAAGGCGACGCGCGGCCATGGGGAAATCATGATCACTTCTCAGATTTCCGTCGCCAGGCGTCCATCTGCGCTCGGTCGCGACTCCTGATGGCCTTGAGCTCATGGCGTTGTTCGTCGGTGAGGTCCGGATTCACTGCCCAGAGTGCCTTTGCCTCCTCCGGGGACTCGGCCCACATCAAGACATCGCGGTAGTCGCCTTTCGCGGCGTCGGTCATCCGGCGAAGCTCCCCGAGGGCACCTTCGCTGAGTTTGAGGATCGCCAGGCGGACGCGCTCGGTCTCGCGCTCGTACGATTCGACGCCGTACCGGCTGAGCTCGGCGCGCGCCGCCGCACGGTCTTCCCCGGAAGGCCACGCGGCGGCCAGCTTGTGTTCGACCTCCGGCTCCAGCACCTTGCTCTCTCCGCTCATGCGCTCTTCATCCGCTCCCGGATCTGTCCAACGTTCGACAGGAGCGGCAGGGCCCGGCTTGCCGGGACCTTGTTCGCTCGAGGGACGGGTCACGCCTGGCCATCGAAGGCTCCATCTGCGAGCAATCGGTCAAGCTCCGACCACAGCGGATCGCATTGTCCGCTGCGGAAGGCCGCTTGCTTGAACGCCTGCTGTTCGCTCTGATAAAGCCGCCACAAGCTCGCCTTGCGGTCCGCAATGCACGCGCGAACGTTGGCGAGGCGGTCCGCCGCTTTCACGACGAGCGCGAGCGCGAGCTCGCCCTTGGTCTGCGCCAGCTTGGCGTAGGTTCTTGCTTTCCGCTCCTTGCGATTCGCACCGGGTTCGTCGGTGAGCAGGCCGACGCAGGTGGCCACGCGCGATCCGAACTCCGCTTCGATGGTTGCGAGCGTAACGTCGGTGTCCTCCGCCACGTCGTGCAGGTAGGCGACGACCACCGCCTCTTCTCCATACGGCTCCGCCAGCGCCGCGACCGCATCCAGGTGACAGGAGTACGGACGGTCGCCATACCGCTGGTCCCCGTGCGCAGCGACCGCATACAGCCGCGCCTTTTCTCTCGTGGTACCCATAAGGCCTAACCATCAGCCGATTGGTCAACTGAAGCCGGCGGACCAGGTCTGTCCAGATCGTCGCCTTTTATGAACTTCCCCACGGAGAGTCTCATGGATTGACGCTGCGCCGCAAGCGCTCGGCGTTGTGGTAGATTCGCGGCCCGGAGGTCTTTTCGTGGCACGAACCCGTGGCCGTTTCACGTCCATCGCCGCTGCGGCCGCGATGGTTTCCTGCGGAGGGGAGACCCCGCCGCCCGCGCTGGCACCGGCGGCTTCGGCTTCCGCCGCGCCCATCGCGACGAACAGCGTCGAGCCCCCGCCTGCGGCTCCGGCTGCCCCCGCGGCGTCCACGGCGGCGCCCGAGCTGCCCAGGCTCCCCGCGCCGAGCCCAGTCGCCAGGTACACCGGCTTCGCCAAGCCGGAGAGCGTGCTCTACGACGCGGACAACGACCGATACCTCGTTTCGAACATCAACGGCAATCCGGACGACAAGGACAACAACGGCTTCATCTCCGTGCTCTCGCCCGACGGTCAGGTGACGAACCTGAAGTGGATCGAGGGCGGCAAGGCCAAGGTCAAGCTCGACGCGCCGACAGGATCGGCGATCGCGAAGGGCGTGCTCTACGTCGCCGACCTCACGACCGTCCGGATGTTCGACCTCAAGACCGGGGCGCCGAAGGGGGAGATCGCCATCCCCGGTACGACGTTGCTGAACGACGTCGCGGCGGCTCCGGACGGCAAGGTCTACGTGTCCGACTCCGGCTTCAAGATCGGCGCGATCGGAAACCTGGAGGCGACGTCGAGCGATGCCATGTACGTCATCGAGAAGGGCAAGGCCAAGGCGCTGGTGAAGACCACCGACCTGCACATGCCGAACGGCATCGCATGGTCCGACAAGGGGCTCGTGGTCTGCTCGAGCGGCGCTCCCGAGGTCTTCCGCCTCGACGAGAAGGGCGCCAAGCAGGACGCGACCACCACGGCGCCCGGCGGCCGCCTCGACGGCCTGATCTCCCTCGGGGACTCGCTCCTCGTGACCAGCCACGAAGCGTCGGCGGTGCTTCGCGGGAAGCTCGGCGGAACCTTCGAGGTCGCGATTCCCGAGCAGAAGACGCCCGCGGACATCGGTTACGACACGAAGCGTGGACGCGTCCTCGTGCCCCATGTGATGGCGGACACGGTCGACGTCTACGAGCTGAGATAATCTGTGGACGAAAGACCCCTCGCGATGGAGGAAGGCCTCCTCTAGGCGACGATGGAATGCTGACGCCTCACGGGCGTCGAGCTGTTCACCTCCTCAGCTCTCGGCGCGCCATCGCGCCACGAGGTCGCGCGCCGCCGCCGACCACTCGGCGAAGGCGAACGTGAACCCGGCTTCGCGCAGGCGCCCGGGGACGACGCGCCGGCTCTTCAGCACGAGCTCGGTGTCCGTGCGCATCACGAGCGCGCCGACCTCCAGCATCCATTTCATCGCGGGCAACCCGAAGCCGATGCCCCAGGCCTCGCGCAGCGCGCGCATGAAATCGCGGTAGGGGAGCGGCCCCGGCGAGGCGAGGTTGACCGGCCCGGAGAGGTCGTCCCGCTCGATCAAGAACCTCGTCGCTCGCACGAAGTCGCGATCGTGGATCCACGACACGAACTGCTGCCCTCCGCCGGCCGGACCGCCGAGGCCCCGCCGGGTGAGCCCGAGCAGCACGTCGAAGATGCCGCCGCGATCAGGGCTCATCACCATGGAGGCGCGGATCGCGATCTTGCGCGTGCGTGGCGTCCTGGCCTCGTCCAGCGCCTGCTCCCACGCTCGGGCGATCTCGACGCTGTTGCGCCAATACGAGGGGACGTCCGGCTCGTCGCCGCCGAGGAGCCCGGTCGCCTCGTCGTTGGGCGCGTCGTGGCGGTGCGCGTAGATCGTGGCCGTGCTCATTTGCAGCCATACGCGCGGCGGCTGCGAGGCGGCGGCGATCGCCTCGCCGGCGGCGCGCGTCGAGTCGACACGAGAGCTCCTCATCGCGCGGAGGTTCTCGTCCGTGTAACGGCAGTTCACGCTGCGGCCAGCGAGGTTGAACACCACGTCGGCGCCGTCGAGCTCGCGCGCCCAGGGGCCGAGCGTGCGTCCATCCCACGGCACGACCCGCCCTGCGGGCACGCTCGCGCTGCGGCACAGGACGATCACCTCGTGCCCGTCGGCCGCGAAGGCGCGCGCAAGGATCTGACCCACCTGTCCGCTCCCGCCCGGGAGGACGATCTTCATGCCGCGAGCCTACCTCGGGCAGCCGCTAATGCACAGTCCGGCGCGACCACGCGATCACGCGATCACGCCGCGCCGGCGCCGGGCGAGAGCTTGCCCATCGCGGGCGCGCTGGCGGCGCGCCGCCAGCGCGCCCGCGCCCCGGAGCGCATGGTGGCCTGTTCGCCCAGCCCCTCAGGCGGCGGCGCGCGGGCGGGCGCTCGTCATGCTTCGGCCTGCTCCTTGAGGAATTGACGCACGAACTTCCCGTAAGCCTCCTTCATGGGCAGATCGTCGTCGACGTGAAGCCTGCGACGGGTGGTCGGGACGCTCTCTCCGGTCCTGGGGTTCTTTCCTACCTTGGCTATCGTCTCCCAATAAACGCCCGATCCCCGGCGCTGCCACGCGGGCACGTCGTTGAAGTTGATCCCGCGGGAGAAGAGCAGCTCGTTCTTTCCAGCGACGGAGAGGCCGAGCATCGCATGGGTGGCTTCCTTGACGCTCTTGCCCTCCTTTCGAAGGGTCCAATAGCACCAGTTGTTGAGCGCGGAGCGCGTCGCGTCCGTCTGCCGCCAGCGGAAGCAGTCGACCACGTCTCCGCGCCGGGCGCCGAGCCACAGGCGCGCGTCGAACTCCACCGGCGCGCTGAGCGAGAGCGAGAGGCTGGCGGCGGCGGAGCTGACATGCACGTGCGTCGCCGAGAAGTGGGCCCGGAAGAACGTGGTCTTGCCCGAGGCCGGCAGGCCAACGAAGAGGATCACTGCCGGCGAGCCCATCGATCGGCGACCTCAGCAGGGCGTGCGCGCGTCGCCGAGGTAATAGTCGCGCTGCGCCGGATAGTAGTCGGCGAAGCTGGGCAGCGGATCGCCGAGCCTGGAGGCGACGAGCATGTCGAGGTAGTACTCCCAGCCCGGCCCGACATCGCCGGCGAGCGCTGGATCGGCGAGGCGCTGGATGAAGGTGAGCTCGGTGATCTCACCCTTCGCCGCGAGCGACAGCTCGAGCCGCCACCCGCCGTGATCGTCCTTGGCCGTGAGCGCGAGGCGATGCGGCGGCTCGCATGTATCGATCGACATATCGCACCGCGGTGCCCCCTGCTCGAACGCCATCTGGAGGCGCACCGTCTTGCCGGGCCCCGCTTCGCCCTCCCACGGGCCGATCCAGCGCGCCGTGCTCTCGGACGCGGTGACGCTCTGCCAGACATCCTCGATGGGGGCGCGAAAGCTGCGCGTGATGACGAGATCGGCGCCTGTCGCCGTGCTCCGGACGCGGCCTGTGGGTCGGGGGCTCATGCGGTCTCCTTTCTTCGTTTCGCTTCGTCGTGGGAGGGCGGGGCGGTCGCCATGCGCCGCTGCCGGCCGACGCGGTGCACCTCGGTCTCGAGGGCGTCGAACCGGCGATGCCACGGGCCCTCCGCGTGCAGCTCTCGCAGGAACGCCTCGAGCTCGGCGAGCGCACCGAGGTCGAGGCGGTACTCGCGCTCGCGACCGCACTGGACGTCGCGCACCAGGCCCGCCTCGCGCAGCACGCGCAGGTGCCGGCTGACCGCCGGGCGGCTGACCGGAAACGCGCCGGCGATGGCGCCCGCCGTGGCGGTGCGATCGCGCAGCATCCGCAGGATCTCCCGCCGGATCGGATCCGCCAGCGCCTGGGCAACAGCGTCCATCGGCGTGATGTGTAACCGATGTGTTACGCGTTCGTCAAGCCGCACGGCCGAGCGCGCAGGTAAATTTCGTCCAATACGCGGTCGGCGCGATGGTCCAGGATGAGCACCGACCCGGATCGCCGAGGCGGCGGGCGCCGGGAGAGGCTCGCCTTCGCCCGGGCGCGCGAGGCGCGCTGCACGACCGTCAAGGCAATTCCCGCCGTTCCCCCGGGAAAGGTCACGACTCGATACGAGCACGAAGGAGCGCGACGATGACGAAGAGCAAGGTCCACCCCGTCCCGGAAGGCCAGACGTGCTTCCCCTACCTGAGCGCGCGGAGCGCCGCGGAAGCCATCGAGTTCTACAAGCGCGCGTTCGGCGCGCGCGAGGACTCGCGCATCCCGATGCCCGACGGGCGGATCGGGCACGCCGAGCTGTCGATCGGCCCCGCCCGGTTCTTCCTGTCGGACGAGTATCCCGAGCTCGGCGCCGTCAGCCCCGAGACGCTGGGAGGCAGCAGCCCGGCCGTCGTCGTCTACGTGGAGGACGTGGACGCGCTCGTCGCGCAGGCCGCGGCGGCAGGCGCGACCATCGATCGCCCGCCGCAGGACAAGCCGTTCGGAGACCGGACGGCCTGGCTCCGCGATCCGTACGGCCATCGCTGGTCCTTCGCGAGCCGGATCGAGGACGTCTCTCCCGAGGAGCTGCAGAGGCGCCTCTCGGCGATGTAGCGAGCCGTCACAAGGGCGGCCCGGAGCGGGCGGGGAGGGCGAGCGCGAGAATTGCGGCGCTTCACGAGGGGGAGCTTGCTAGGGTGTGCGGACGTCCATGCTCCCTGACGAACGCGCTCCTCTCCCGCTGCCGGCTCCCGCTCCGCTCACGCCTCTGGAGGGCTTCGCGGAGCGCCTCGCGGCGATCGGTATCACCCTCGACGCCGCGGTGATCGCCAAGCTCGGCGATTACCTCGCGCGCCTGCTCGCGATGAACGAGCTGATGAACCTCACCTCGATCACGGATCCGGTCGAGGTCTGGGAGAAACACGTCCTCGACTCGCTCACGCTCCTGCCCCTCCTGGAGGAGCTGAGCGCGGGGGCGCGCCTCGCCGACATCGGCTCGGGCGGGGGCCTCCCCGGCCTTCCGCTCGCGATCGCTCGGCCCGATCTGAGGGTGACGCTGGTGGAGGCGACGCAGAAGAAGGCTTCGTTCCTCGTCGCGGTGGCCGCGGGCCTCGGGCTCACCAACGTGTCGGTGCGCGCCGAGCGCGCCGAGCAGCTCGGCAAGGGCGATCTCCGCGGCGCGTTCGACGCGGTGACGGCGCGCGCGGTGGGGCGCCTGGTCATGCTGATCCCGCTGACCGTGCCCTTCGTGCGGCCCAACGGGATCGTGCTGCTGGTGAAGGGCCAGCGCGCCGAGGAGGAGCTCGCCGAGGCGAGCTGGGTCCTCGGGCGACAGCGGGCCGCCTTCGTGAAGACCGTGGCGACGCCGACGGGGAAGATCGTGATGCTGCGGAAGTCGGGGGAGGAGCCGAAGCGCCATCCCGGGCGGTGATCCCCGGCGGTGTTCGGTTCGCCCCGCTCAGCGGTCAGGCAGGGCCACGATCCCGACATAGGTGGGCTCGGGGACCTCGGTGACACGGCCTGTCGGCTCGAGGGCGCCCGTCGCCTCGTCCACGCGAAACGCGACGATGTTCCCCGAATCCTGGTTCGCGACGAGCAGCAGCTTGCCTGTCTTCGCGATCTGGAAATGGCGCGGCGTCTTGCCCCGCGTCGACGCGTGGCCGGCGGGCGTGAGCGTGCCCCGCTCGGGATCGACAGCGAAGATGGCGATGCTGTCGTGGCCCCGGTTCGACCCGTAAACGAACTTGCCCGACGGGGACACCTGGATCTCGGCGCACGTGTTCTCCTCGCCGCTCACGCCGTCGGGGAGCGTCGAGACGGTGTCGAGGGCGGACAGCGTCCCGCGCGACGGATCGTAGCTCAGGGTGGTAATCGAGTCGGCGGACTCGTTGATCACGTAGGCGAACCGGCCGTTCGGGTGGAATTCGAGGTGCCGGGGCCCCGTGCCCGCGGGGAACGAGAGCGCCGGCGGGTCGTTCGGCTCCATCCGGCCCGTCTCCGCGTCGAAGGTGAGCTGGGCTATCGCGTTGCTCCCGAGGTTTGTGACGAAGGCGAACCTGTTGGCCGGATCGGTCACGGCGTGGTGCGACCGCGTCCGGCGCCCGAAGGAGACCTCGGAGGACGCCTGGCCGAGCGCGCCCTCCTGGCCGACGGGGAGCACCGCCGCCGTCCCGCCGCCATAGTTGGCGACGAGGACGAAGCGCCCGGAGCGATCCGTGGACAGGTGGGCGGGGCCCGCGCCCTTCGAGGACGCCCTGTTGATGAGCTCGAGCGTCCCGCCCTGGGGATCGATCCGGAACGCGCTGACCGCGCCTGATGGCTGCCCGTCCACCTCGCTCAGCTCGTTCGCCGCGAAGAGGCGCTGGTGCGCAGGGTCGACGGCGAGGAAGGTCGGGTTCATCTCGGCGTCGAGCGGGCCCTGCACGGCCGAAAGCGCGCCGTCGGCCTCGCTCAGGCGAAAGACGAAGATACCCTCGTGGCCCCCGACGTAAATCAGGGGTGCGCCGGTGGGCTGCGCGCCGCCGCCGACGCCGGCGCCGGTGCCGGTGCTGCTCGCGGTGTTGCCGTTGCCGCCGGTGCCGTTGCTGGTCGCGCTGTTGCCTTGGCTCATGCTGTCACCGCCGCTCCCGGAGATGCTTGTCGTCGCGCCGTTGTTCGCGGTCCCGGCGCCGGATCTGCCGCATCCGAGCCACAGTCCGGCCGCCAGGCAGAGGAGGGTGCGCTGCATCGATCGATCCACGTTCACCTGGGCCTGGGTTATCCCCGGACTGCGCCGCGGGGCAAGCGCCACGGCGCTCCCCGTCGCGATGCAGGGCGAGGCGGGCGCGGCCGGCGCGCCCCGCGCGGCCCTGTCCGGGGAGGGCGCACGACGCGGCGCGGCGCTTCAGGCGCGCCCGCGCAGCGCCCCGGCGGAGGCGCCGAGGAGCGCGCCGGCCGCGATCGGGAGGCCGTGGGCGAAGGCGACGTGGAGGAGATCGTCGAGCGCGCAGTGCGCCTCGAGGCCGACCACCACCCCGAGGCCGCACAGGGACCCGATCGCGGCGCCGCGCCACGCCGGCGCCGAGAGGAACGAGCGGCGCAGCACGAGCGCCGCCAGCGCGAACGGCACGAGCGCCGTGCAGAGGGCGCTCGCGATGCACCGGAGGTGCAGATCGAGCGGCACCGGCGGATCGGCCACGCGCGACCTCACGACGGCCGCGGCCAGGAACCCGACCGGCACCGCGACGGCGAGCGCCTGGATCGCCCTCACGCTCGCCGGCAGCCCCCGGGCGCGCGGCCTCAGCGCGAGCAGCAGGCCGAGGCCGGAGAGCACCGCCACGACGGCGAGCGGGACGAGCACCCGGGGAGACCCGAGGTCGTCGCGGAGGCCCTCGCCCCAGCTGAAGAGCAGGACCCAGGCGAGCCCGGCCAGGGTCGCGCCAAGGGCGAGGCGCTCGCGCGCCGGGCGCGTCAGCGACGGTTCGGCCAGCGCCTCGGCCAGGGCGGGCGGCGGGCGCGCGGCGAGGTGGGCCGCGGGATCGGGGATGTCATCGATTTTACTCAACAAATCGGGCTCATTCGCCATCGGCACCTCCCCGGACGCCCGCTTGCCCCTTGCCACGGCGGCCGCTCCGCTCAGGCCCCGTGGCCGCGGGCCTGTCGCCCTTCTCCATGCCCTTCTCTACGCTCCTGTTCTCTACGCTCCTGCTGGCGCCTCGTTCCGCCTCGGGCCGCCGCTTGAGCTCCTCGAGCGCGGCGCGCAGCGCCTCGTAGGCGCGGAACGCGCGGAGCTTCACCGCGGTCGCGGTCGTCCCCAGGACCGCCGCGGCGTCCTGCACGCTCAGCCCCTCGTACCGGAGCAGGATGAACGCCTCGCGCTGCGACGCCGGGAGACACGAGAGCACGCGCTCGACCGCCCGCGCCGTCTCGGAGGCGATCGCGACCGCCTCGCCGTCGGCGCCGTGCGCGTCCGGCGGCTCCGCGCCCGGATCGCTCGGGAGGCGCTCGGTATTGCGGTGCTTCTGGGCGCGCGCGTGGTCGACGTACACGTTCCGCGCGATGGCGTACGCCCACGGGGTGACGGCGCCGCCCTGGGCGAAGGTCGATCGGGCGCGGTGTATCCGCAAGAACGTCTCCTGGGTCAGGTCGCCGGCGAGCGTCTCGGAGCCGCACATGCGGGTGAGGTACGCGAGGAGGCGTGACGAGAGCGCGCGGTGCAGCTCCGGGAACGCGCGCGCGTCGCCGCACGCGTACCGGTCCATCGCTGCGTTCAGGGCGAGCTCGTCCATGGCGGCTCCGACGGTATACACCGTCCGCGCGGCGGCGCGCAGCGCGGCGCGGCGCGCGAGAGGCCAGGAGAGCCGTCGCGCTCGGTCCGTCATCGACCGCGCGCAGGTCGTCCGGATCCATGAGCGCCTCGCGACGGCGACATGCCTGCCTCGACGTGCGCCCTGGCGTTCTGGGTCGCCATGGCCGTTCGGGCCTGGCCGCTCAGGCTTCTCTCGCGCTAGCGGGCCGGCGCGCATTCCGCGCGCGGCTCAGGGGCATCGAGCTGCGGTGTATTCGCCGTTGGCGTCGAAATCGTGGGTGTCGGTGCCGCTCAGCCGGACCACGACCTCCGCGGCGTCGATGCTCACGATCTCCATCGTGCCGGACGCGAAGGAGCCCTCGCTCCACAAGCAGTTGCCGCCCCTGTCGCGGCTGCTCATAACGTAGCCCGACCACAGCTCCAGCTCGCTCAGATCGATGATGCCGGGCACCTGCAGCGCAGGGGGAATGGTGATGATCAGCTGCCAGTTGTCGCAGCCGATGGCATTGGATGGATCCGCGCAGGAGCTCACCGGGGCGCCGAAGACGATGAAGAGATCGTACGGATCGGTGCCTGGCCCGGCGGAGGAACTGCTCCCGCAGTTCGACGGTTCGCCGGGGCTCTCACATCTGAAGAGCGCGATCGCGCCGGCTGTCGGCGCAGAGTCGCCCCCGCCGGCCCCGACCGCAACGCTGCTCACCGAGGTGGAGCTGAAGCCGCCGGAGCCGACCGCAACGCTGCTCACCGAGGTGGAGCTGAAGCCGCCGCCGCCGCCGGCGCCGCCGCTGCCGACGGACGACTCGACCCCTCCGGCGGCGCCATCGGGCCCGACCTCTTGATCGCCGCTGCTGTCGCCGACCTGCACCCGGGCGGTGCATCCGGCGCCGAAGGTCTGGAACATCATGAGCCCGAAGAACAAGGAAATGGATGTGTTCACGAGACGTCGCATTCATATCTCCCCGGGCTTGTAAGCGCAGCCCGTCGTCACTCCATAAATGGCGTCAATCGTATTTTTTTATGATTTCATGATCGATTTCTCGTCCTGGCGCGACGGTGGCTTTGCTCGAGGCGGAGGCGGTGGATCCGCGCGAGGCAGCAGCAGCAGCGAGAAGGACGAGCCGCAGCGCCGCGCGAAGCGGCGGGCGGCGCTGCCGCGGGCAGCGGAGCGCGGTGTGGACGCCGCTGACGTCGATCTCGAAGGTGCATGTCCCCTCGAGCCTGAACACGAACTCCACTGCATCGATGCTCACGATCTCGATCGTGCCTCGGATGAAGCTGCCTCCGCCGCCAGGAGAGCAGTCGCCTCCACCGACGTCCGGGGGCGGCAACGCTCGTGGATCGAGATCTCGAGAGATCCACCGCCTTTCGCCCCGACCTCGCTGCGGCCATGGCGGCCCGCTGCCTCCTGTCAGCGCTGCTCGCCTCTCAGCTCCGGAACGAGGATCTCGAGCCTGCGGCGGTAGGCAGAGCTCGGGTGCTCCGCGATGAAACGGTGCGCGCGAGCGAGCGCCTCGCCGCCGCGGCCGAGCGCCTTCAGGGCGCCGACCGCGATCACTTCGCGCTCCTGGGCGAGCGCGCCGCCCGGGAAGCGCCGGAGGTGGGCGTCGGCGAGCGCGAGCGCCTCCGCAGGGCGCGCCGCGAGCGCCTCCTGCGCGCGCTGCAGCAGGCCGAGCTCCGTCTCCGCGTCGGGCAGCACCGCCCGCGCCGAGCCGCCCGCCGCCGGCGCGCCGGTCGTCGAGGCGGACGCGCGCGCGGGCAGCGGCGCGCTCGCTGGCTCCGGAGCAGGCGCGCGCGGCGCCGTCGCAGGGGGCGCTTCCGCGGGCATCTCCGGCGCTTCCGCGGCAGGCGCTGCCGCGGCCCCCCTCGGCGTTGCGGTCGCGACCACCGCGGCCCCTGTCGGCGCGAGCGGCGCGGGCGGAGGCTGCGAGCGCGACGGCATGAGCCACACCGCCCCGACGAGGACGACGCCCAGCGCAGCGCCGACCGCCAGGCCGGAGAGCACCGACGGCGGTGCGCCAGCCCCCGCCGCGGCGATCCCTGCCGGAGCGAGCGTCGCCGGCGCGCCCGCGCCACCGCCGGTCGCCGGCGCGCCCGCGCCACCGCCGGTCGCCGGTCCGCCGCCATCCGCCGGGCCGCCGGGGTCCTTGCCGCCGCCCGGTCCGCCCGGCAGGCGGAGCGGCAACCGCGCCGCGAGCCGCGCGAGCTGCGCCTTGTCCGGCACGTCGCGCCGGGCCGCTTCGAGGGCCACGCCGAGCGCGTCCGGGCCGCCGCCCGAGCCGCTCATCTTGCGAGGATCGCCGCTCATACGCTGCTCCCCTCGGTCATCCGCGCGGCCCCGGCCCGCGGCGCGCCGAGCTCGTGCCGGCGCATCGCCGCCTCGATCTGCGCCCGCGCCGCGCGCAGCCGCGAGTACGCCGTCTGCAGCGGGCACCCCGCCGCCTTCGCGATCTCCGCCATCGGCAGCTGCTCGATCTCGTGCAGGACGAACACCGCGCGCTTGTCGTCGTCGAGCTGATCGAGCGCCGCGTCGAGCCGGTCGAGCGCGCGGCGGCGATCGAGGGTCTCGTCCTGCGGCGCCGCCATGACCTGCTCGGGGAGGGTGTCGGCCACCTCTTCGCGCCTCCGGTGCGGGCGCCGCCGGTACTCCGACGCGAGCCGCAGGCAGATGCCGTAGAGCCACGTGCGCAGCGCCGAGCTGCCGTCGAAGGTGTCGAGCTTCCGATGGACCATGAGGAAGACTTCCTGGCAGACGTCCTCGACGTCGGCCTCGCCGACGCCGAGCCTTCGCAGCACGCGCCACACGTACGCCGCGTTCTCTTCGAAGATCTCCTCCAGGGTCATCGCGCGAGGCCGGGGCCCGAGGAAGGCCGGCTCCAGCCCTTCATGGCCGCAAGGACGAGTTTTTATGAAAGAAAAGCGATGCCGAGCGTCGGTCAGGGGAAATCGACGCCGAGCAGGACGTCCGCCGTCCCGGCGAGCGGCGCCATCTGGAAGACCTCGCGGCCCCGGCCCTGCCCATCGATGTAGTAGAAGGTGTCTCGCACGAGCGGCACGATCAGCCCGAGGCCGCCGCCGGCGGTGAGCGGGCCGATGAGCCGCCGGGAGAGACGAACGTCGAGCGTGCCGCCCGCGGTCAGGCGCTCGTCGGTCCGGTCGACGCCGAACCCGATGCCGTTGACGCGGAGCGCGCCGAGGCGGGCGCCCGCACACGCGGAGAGCCGCGTGGCGCTCCCGATCGAGACGGGGCACACGGACACGAACCCCTCGCTCCAGGAGAAGCGCGTCGTGAAGGCGCCGGCTGTCGTTTCGTTCGGGGCCCAGATCGCCCCCCCGACCTCGAACGACCAGGACCGGGGCGGCGTGAGGCGCGCGCGGATCACGGCGGCGACGCCGGGCGAGGGCAGGAGGCCGAGCCCGAAGAGCGGACCGGCGCCGACCTCGACGCGCCACGGCGCCGGCGGCGGAGGCGCCGGCGGGGGGACCGGGATCAGGATGCGCTGCACGATGACCTGCGGCGGCGGCGGCGAGGGCGCGGGCGAGGGCGTCGGAGGCGGCGCCGGCGTGGCCAGAGGAGGCGGCGCGCTCGGGGACAGCTTCGCGCTGGGGTCGATCATGAGCGCGATGGCCAGGGCGAGCTCGTCGTCGATCGCCCTGCAGCGCGGCGACGCCGTGGCGATCTCGCGCGTCCCGAGCAGCGCGCCTTCCGCGTCGGCGACCGCGATCACCGCGCGCCACCCGCCGGAGCCGCCCGGCTCGATGCGCCCCTCGATCGTGAGGTCGGCCCGGGCGGCCGAGACGAGCGCCGCGCGCCCGAGGCGCGCCTCCACCGCCTGCGCGAGCGCGCGCGCCCCGACGCACGCCTCGGCGCCGGCGAGCCGGACCCAGCTCAGCGATGCCGTCTGCTCCCCGGAGGACGCGCGCGCGGGGCGCGCCGCCGCGATGAGCGCCGCAGCGACGAGCGAGAAGAGTGTGCGCTGCATCGACCGATCGACGTCCTCCGAGCATGCGTTACCCCCGGCCAGCGCCGCGGGGCAAGCGTCACGGCGCGGCGGTGCCGAGGAGCGCCCCGCGCTCGGCGAGGTCGCTCAGGAGGGCGGCGGTGCTCTCCAGCACCGGGCCGTCGACAGGGCGGCCCAGCGCAGCGCAGCCCTCGACCACAGCGTCCCGGAGCGCGGCGCCCGCGAGGAGGCGGCCGAGGATCTCGGCCGCGAGGGGCGTGAGCTCCAGGAAGCGGACCTCGTGCCCGGCGTCGCGGTACACGAGCAGGCGCGTCGGCTCGCGCGCCGGCACGTCGCGCGCCGACTCGCCGCCTTCCAGCCTGTGGACCGCGTGCTCGTGGCGCACGAGCGCCGCGGCCCGCTGGAAGCGCGCGCCGCGGTCGAGCGAGAGCTCCTCGCGGGAGGCCGGCGCGCCCCGCGCGTCCGCTGCGTCCGGCGCGCCGGCCTCCTCCTCGTCCGGCTCGGCGAACGACGCCGCGAAGGCGGCCAGCTCATGGCGCGCGAGATCCGCGAGGTAGGCGGGCACCTCCGGGTCCTCGGCCCAGCGCGGCGCCGCGAAGCCCACGAACTCGAAGGCGACGTCGCGGAGGTAGCGCGACCGGGGCAGCTCCACGTCGAGGAAGCGCGCCGCGTCCGCCTCGAACCGGGCGCCGAGGCGCGCCGCGGTCCGCGGGATCCCGGCGCGGATCGCGCCTGTCAGCCCGCGGCGGATGAGGCTCCGGTAGAGCAGCAGCCGCTTCGGCGGGAGCGCGGCCATCGCCTCGAGGTCGGGCCCCTCGAGCCCGGCGCGGGCGAGCCACGCGCGCGGATCGGCCGCGATCGCCTCGCCGTCCGGTGCGCTCACGCTCAGCTGGAGCGCTCGCTGCAGCGCCGCGAGCTCCGGCGGCGGTTCGTTCAGCGCCCCGCGCGCCGCGCTCACGCCCGCGCCTCGCGCGCCGCGAGCCCGCGCCGGTACGCCGCGTCGACCTCGGCGAGCTCGGCGAGCAGCGCCTCGAGCGGCGGCACCTCGTTGTCGCGCTCCAGCACGACCGGCACCGGCCCGGTCCGCGCGACAGCGCGGGCGAGCAGGTCGAGCACGGGCTCGATGACCGGCGCGCCGTGCGTGTCGACGAGGACCTCCGCATCGTCGCGCCACGCATGCCCGGCCACATGCATCGAGACAACGCGCGCAGGTGGAATTTTCTCCAGGTACGCGATCGGGTCGAAGCCGTGGTTCCGGGCGTTGACGTAGACGTTGTTCACGTCGAGCAGGAGCCCGCAGCCGGCGCGCTCGAGCACCTCGACGAGGAAGTCGGCCTCGTCGAGCGAGGCGCGGCCCGGGACCAGGTAGTAGGTGATGTTCTCGATCGCCATCGGGCGCTCGAGCCGCTCCTCCGTCTCGCGGATGCGGGCGGCGGCGTGGGCGGCGGCCGCGGAGGTGAGCGGGAGCGGCAAGAGGTCGTGGAGGAACCTGCCGCCCACGCCGGAGAAGCACAGGTGATCGCTGTGGAAGGGGGGGTCGAGCCGATCGACGAACCCCCGCAGCGCCCGCAGGTAGCCATCGTCGAGCGGGTCGACCCCGCCGACCGACAGGGTGAGCCCGTGCGTCAGGATCGCGCGGTGCTCGCGGACGCGCTCGAGCGCGGCGGGGAAGTAGCCGCCGCGGCGCATGTAGTTCTCGGGGGAGAGCTCGAAGAAGGGGACGGCCAGCGCCGCGCCGCGCGCGCCTTCGCCGGGCGCATCGAGCGCCGCGAGCACCTCGTCGAGGAACTCCCATCGGAGCCCGAGGCCGACGCCGGTGAGCGCGCTGCCGGTCATGGGGGTGCGGGGCGGGCAGGGCCGATCGGGATCAGCCGCAGGTGCCCTGACCGCAGCCCGCGTGGCCGGCCTTCTTGGCGCCCACCTTCTTCGCGGCGGGCTTGACCGGGGCGGAGGTCGGGGTGGGCGGGACGGGCGCCGGGGTGGCCGTGGGGGCGACCAGCGGCGCCGTCGCGGCGGACTGCACGTCGCTCGCCGGCGCCGGCGCCGGGGCTTCGGGCGCGGCCGGGGCCGCGGGGACGTTCGCGCCCGCGGCGGCGTCGCCGGAGGTGGTCTCGGCCGGCGCGGGCTCGGCCGGCGCGACCGGGGTCGCCTCCTGCTCGGCGGGGACCTCGGTCGCGTTGACCGGCGCCTGCGCGCCGCCACAGCCGCTCATCAGCATGGCACCGGCGCTCAGCGCGGCGAGCGTCTCGTAAATGCTCTTCTTCGACAGCATCGTGTGGCTCCTCTGGTTCTCGTCATCGACGGGCCTGCACCCCCTACGGGCGAGGCGTGATCCGGTTTCCCGGCGGCGTCCGGAGCGCCATGTCTCTCAGACCCGCCAGGGTGCCGCAACGGCTCACCGGGGGCTCCACCGGCGGCGCGCGGCGCTCACCGCGCGGCGCTGCCCGCGGGCGCCGTGGCCGCAGCGCCCGCGGTCGCGGTGAGCTCCAGCGACACCATCGCCTCTTTGGCGACCTTGGGCGACAGCACCTCGAGCGTCTTCTGGGCGAGCTTGCCGAACGCCTCGCGCGGGCGGACGTCGTGCTCGGCCAGCCCGACCGAGAACGGCTTCGCCGTCTTCACGGTGACGGCGGCGGGCCTGTCGCCCTCGTACCTGAACGTGGCGATGAGCTCCACGGTCCTCGGGGTCTGCCGCTGGTGCAGCAGGAGATCGCCCGACGCGGTGACGGTCACCGTCCGCTCCGCGCCGGACAGCTTCGAGAGGTCCTTCTCGCCGGCGGTCGAGATCGACCGGATCGCGAACTGGGCCTTCTCGTTCTTCGCTCGGACGTCGCCGGGCGTGTCCTTCGAGATCTCGAGCCAGGTGCGCGCGTGCTCGTTCTGCAGGTCGCTCTTCTTCTCCTCGCCGGGCTTGCCGTCGTCGCCCACGGCGGTCTGGAAGAGCTCGAGCGTGGAGAGGTCGACCGTGATGAGGCCTGTCGTCCTCGTGATGTCGGCGGGATCGACCTGCAACGTTCCGCCGGCGGCGCCCTCGATCCGCCCGCGGATCTTCTCCCGCGGCGCGTCCATCGCGAGCTCGACCCTGCTGCCCGCCCTGTCGATCGCGAAGGCCGCCGCGGCGGGCGCCTTCGCCTCCGGCGCCTTGAGCTCGGTCGCGGCGGGCGCGAGGGGGGGCGGCGGCTCGCCCTGGCATGCGGCCGCGCCCGGCCCGGCGGCAGCGAGCACGAGGAAGAGCAGGGGCCTTGTTCGCCTCGTTTTCATGCTCGTCTCCTGGATTCAATGAGTTGATGCGCAGCCGCCCCGGTCGCGTGACGAGCTCCACTTGAACAGGATGGCAGGAGGACGGGAAGGAAGATCGGGGCTGCCCGTCCCCCCACCCGCTCGCTCGATGTCGCTGTCGATCCGAGCTGGCTCGCGGCCGCGAGCGGCGTCCGAGCGAGCGAGCGATCGCTCGGTGCGCTTCGCTTCACTTCCACGTACGGATTACGTGCGAGCGGCGGCGCGGTTTCGCCGGCGGACGCGGCCGCGCGGGGGCGGACGGGTGGCGCGGGGTGGGGCCGCCGGACCCGCGCTGCACAGCCGCGTGTGGCCTGCGGTGTGCACGAGGCGGCGTCGACGACGGAACCGGTCCACGGGGGGAGAACAGCAATGAGCACGCAACGATTCGCGGCGCCGGCCTTGGCCGCCGCCGCCATGATGGCGTTTGCCGGCGCGGCGGAAGCGCAGGGGGCGGCGCGAGCGGAACAGCGCGATCGGCCGGCGGGCAACGTCCCTCCGGCGGATCAGCCGCTCATCCGGCGCATCCCCGAGCCCTCGATCGCGGTCGAGGGCGGCTTCGGCATGCTGGGCTACCTGGGTGGCGCCGCGGGCGTCGGGCCCACCTGGAACGTGCGCGTGACCGGGACCATGTCGCCGCGCGTGGCCGTCGAGGGGAACTACATCGGCTCGGTGAACCAGCGAGCGACGCTGGGGAAGTCGCTCGTGATGACCTCGCTCGACGCGGGGCTGCGCTACAACGTCCTGCGCGCCGACGAGGCGATCGTGCAGCCGTTCGTTGTCGCGGGGGTCGGCTACACGGGCTGGGCGGGCGAGGGCGGCGACGCGTTCGCGGTGTCGGTGCCGCTCACCGCGGGGGTGGAGCGGCTGGTCACACGCAACGTCAAGCTGGGCGTCCGGCTCAACTTCCGCCCTGCCTTCTTCGACGACCTGACCGTCCGCGGCTCGGCGACCCAGACGGGCGGAGACAGCTGGGCCCTGATCGCGCACGGCGGCGGCGCGTTCTGACCGGGGTTGAGGCGGGCGGCTCGTTCCGACCGGGGTTGAGGCGGGTGGCTCGTTCCGACCGGGGTTGAGGTTGCGCGGGACTGCCTCTCTGGCAGCCGGCAAAAGCGCCCGGGCGACGTCGTTCCGTGGAGTAGTCTGCCGGGCGCGCCGGGCGGCGACCTGCCTTTCGGGTTCCCGGCACGACCTCACCCACGGAGAACGACCGCATGAACACGCGCAGCAGCTCGCCCCGCCGGGGCCTGCTCTTCCTCTTCACGGGGCTCGCGCTCGCCGGGAGCGCCGCCTGCACGCCCCGGCCGCAGGCGACCCAGGGGACGTCGACGACAGCGACCGGCCCGACACCGGAGAGCGACTGCTCGGTCGGGCCGCTTCTTACGTGCCCCAAGGGACAGCTCGATGGCTGCGCCAACGGGACCACCACGGTGCACCGATGCGTGGAGGCAGGGCCGGGGAAGTGCCTCGACATCCGGGCGGCGCTCGTGAAGTGCCAGGAAAACGAGATCCTGACCCACGAGGGCTGCCCCGAGCCCGCCTACATGCAGCGATGCGCGCCCAGGCCGACGCAGCAGCAGCAGCAGCCGTGAGCCGGCGGCCCGTCGCGGACCGCGGCATCGCTAAAACATAGTAATTACGAAGTCTTGCGACCAGAGCTCCCCGCGGGGAGCTTCGTGTCCGAGACGATCGGCCCTCCCTCGTACACGCCGGCGCCGCCCTCGCTGCCCCAGGTCTCGACCTCGCCGGGGGGAGCGTCCTCTCGCTCGCCGGACGACGTGATCGGCCCGCGGACGCCGGGGACGTCCGCCTGCGGGTGAGGCCGCTTCTCCTCGCTGACCTCGCGCGCGGCGCGCGGCGCGCCCAGCTGGTCGTGCGTTGTCTCGTCTCCCATGTATCCTCCTTCCGGAGGCGTCTGGGGCCGGCGCGCTCGATCGTCCACTCCTCCGCGGAGGCCGTGCCGGCGCGCTCGCCGCAGGCTCATCCCGCGGCCGCGCGGACCCGCCGCCGGCTCAGCCCTCGGCGTTCCCCACCGGGATCGTGAACCGGAAGGTGGTCCCCACGCCCACGCGGCTCTCCACGTGGATGGTCCCCCCGTGCGCGACGACGAGCTCGCGGGCGATGGCCAGCCCGAGCCCGGTGCCCTTGTAGCCGTTCCGCTGGCCGCGCCAGAACCGCTCGAAGAGGTAGGGCAGCTCGTCCTCCGGGATCCCCGGCCCCGTGTCCGCCACCGAGAAGAGGACGTGCTCCTGCCGGTGCTCGCACCGCACCGTGATCGACCCCTGGGCGCCCGTCACCTTGACCGCGTTGCTCAGCAGGTTCGAGAGCACCTGGAGCACGCGATCGCGATCGCACACGACGAGCGGGACGTCCTCGGTCGACGACACGACGCCCAGGTGGATCCCCTTCTCCTGGGCCTGCGGCTCGAACGTCTCGACCGCCTCCCGGCCGATCTCCCGCGGGTCCTGCGGCTGCCGGCGCAGCGCCAGCCGGCCGGCGCGGAGGCTCGCGAAGTCGAGCAGGTCGTGGAGCAGCCGATCCATCCGGTGCGCCGAGCGCTGGATCGCCTGGATCGCCTTCGATTCGCCCGTTTCCCCGCGCACCGCCGCGCGCTTGGTCATCACGGCGGCCGCCGTGATGATCGCGCTCAGGGGGTTCCTGAGGTCGTGGGACACCGTGGCGAGCACGTTGTCCCGGAGCTCGATGGCGCGCTGCGCGGCCTCGTACACCCGGGCGTTGTCCGCGGCGAGCGCCGCCCGCTGCGCCAGATCGTGCGCGACCGCGAGGTCCGCCTCATCGTAGATCCGGCCGGACTCCGCGGTCGCCAGGGTGATGCAGCCGAACGTGCGGCCCCGCGCGACCATCGGGACCACCATGGCCGACGTGATCCCGAGCTCGCCGACGAGCCGGCGGAAGGCGGCGTGCTCGCCGAACGAGGCGAGCAGCGGGTGCGACAGGTCCCGGACGAGCTCCGGGCGCTCGATGCAGGGGACCTTCTCCATCAGCGCCGCGAGCCCCGGAGGCGGATCCACCTCGCGGAAGATCGCGTGCGCCCTCCGGACCGCCTCCGGATCCGCGTGCGTCACCGTGACCCGCCGCGCCGCCTCGAGCTCCGGGAGCGTCTGGATGACGCACCAGTCCGCGAGCTCGGGGACCGTGAGGCGGCCGAGCCGGTCGAGCGTGCTCTGGAGATCGAGGCTGTCGCTCAGGGCGGCGCTCGCGGCGGCCAGGAAGCGCTGCCCCTGCTCGGCGCGCGTGCGCTCGGTGATGTCGAAGAAGGTCACGACGCCCGCCGAGACGCGCCCGACCGGGTCCCGGACCGGCGACGAGCGCACGAGGATCCGCCCCCACGTGCCGTCCCCGCGGAGCACGTCGATCTCCTCGTCGTTCACGACCTCGCCGGTCGTGACGGTGCGCGCGAGCGGCCACTCCCACGTCTCATACGGCTTGCCCGACCGCGGGTGGAACCCCCGGTAGAGGTTGTAGCCCTCGATGCTCCGGACGCCGGCGAGCGACCCCCGGAAGAGCGCCGTGGCCTGCTGGTTCGTGAGCAGGACGCGCCCCGTCTCCCGCTCGCCGATGATGAGCCCCGCCGGCATCTGCTCGATCACGGTCGCGAGCAGCGCGCGGGCGTCGTCCGCCTGGTGCCGCGACGCGCGCTCCTTCGCGACGAGCTGCGCCTGCACGATGATCCCGGTCGCCCGGCTGGTCATCGTGCGGAGCATCAGCAGGTCCTCCTCGGAGAACTCCGCGGCGCTGCGGGAGCCGAGGATCGCGACGCCGATCGGGTGCCCCTCGTGGAGCAGCGGCACGCCGTAGACGGCGCGCAGCCCCCTCGACCGGATCTCGCGCGCCGTCACGGGCAAGGTCGGGAGCGCGGCGTCGAGCGAGGTGGGACCGCGCAGCGCGAGGACCGCCCGGGCGAGCTCCCGCGTCGCCTCGAGCGGCGGGCCGAGCAGCGGCCCGTCGCCGAGGCCGGCCGTCGCGTGCACCTCGAGGTGGTCCCCGTCCCCGAGCAGGACGATCGCCACGTCCACGGCGGCCGCCGCCTCCCGCGTGGCCCGGATGAGCGCCTCCAGGAAGGTGTCCAGGTCGCTGCTGCCGAGGGCGGCCGCCGAGATCGCGTCGAGCGCCTGGAGCACGCGCACGCGCGCCTCCTGGTAGCGCGACACGGCGTCCGCGATCGCCTCGTCGAGCGCCGCGTTCAGCTGGATCAGCTCGCGCCCGCCGTCTCCGTCGCCGTCCCGCTCCCAGAGCTCCAGGATCACGGCGCGGAGCGCCGCGTATTCCATCACCACGTCGGCGAGGTCGTACCCGTGGGCGAGCCGGCTCAGCGCGTGATACCCGGGCATGGCCTGGAGCTTCTGGTCGATCGCGGCCCGCGTGCTCGCGCTGCCCGTGACCTCGGCGATGTAGTCGAGGACGTTCGGGATATGGTCGGTCAGCATCGGATCCGACAGCCGCCGCGCCGGGCTCAGCGCCTGGACTCGCTGCTTCCAAGCCTCCAGGATCGCGCCGTGGTGGCGCTGGACGAAGCCGGAGAGCCGCTTTGGGCTCGGTCTACCGAGCTGATCCATCTGGGCCCTTACGATAGCGCGAAAGCTTGAGCGTGTGTTCACCTCGCGCCGCGTGGTGAGCGGAGCCGACGAGCGGGAGTCGAGCTCAGGTACAGCCCGCATGGCCGGGCGCGGCCCGCGCGGCCATGCGCGAGGTCCCCGTCAGCTCCGGATGCCTGGCGCCTCGTGTCCGCTCTGGGCGACATACTCCAGGTATCCGCCGCCGTAGACGCGCGGTCCCTCGGGCACGAGCTCGAGGACGCGGTTCGACAGCGAGGCGAGGAAGCGGCGATCGTGCGAGACGAACAGCATGGTGCCCTCGAACGAGGCGAGCGCCCCGACGAGCATCTCCTTGGTCGCCATATCGAGGTGGTTTGTCGGCTCGTCGAGGACGAGGAAATTCGGCGGATCGTAGAGCATGATCGCGAGCACGAGGCGGGCCTTCTCGCCGCCGGACAGGATGCGACAGGGCTTGTCGATGTCGTCGCCGGAGAAGCCGAATGCGCCGGCGAGCGTGCGGAGCGAGCCGATGGAGGCCTGGGGGAAGCTCGCGACGATGGACTCCCAGACCGAGCGGGTCGGGTCGAGGAGCTCCATCGCGTGCTGCGCGAAGTACCCCATCTTGACGCTCGCGCCGACGCTCACCTCGCCGGCGTCCGGCGCGGAGGCCCCCGCGATGAGCTTGAGGAGGGTGGACTTGCCGGCGCCGTTCACGCCCATGACGCACCAGCGCTCGCGGCGGCGGATCAGGAGATCGAGCCCGTCGTAGATGGGGCGGCCTCCGAACGATTTCGTGACCCCGTCGAGGCGCGCCACGTCGTCGCCCGAGCGCGGCGCGGGCTTGAACTCGAAGCGGATGGTCCTCCGGCGCTTCGGCGGCTCGACCTTGTCGATCTTCTCGAGCTTCTTCACGCGCGACTGGACCTGCGCCGCCTTGGCGGCCTGCGCCTTGAAGCGCTCGATGAAGCGCATCTCCTTCGCGAGCATCGCCTGCTGGCGCTCGTACTGGGCCTCGGCCTGCTGCTCGTTGATGGCGCGCTGCTGCTCGTAGAACTCGTAATTGCCCGAGTAGCTGGTGAGCTCGCCGCCGTCGATCTCGATGATCTTGGTGACGATGCGGTTCATGAACTCGCGGTCGTGCGAGGTCATGACGAGCGCGCCTGGATACTGCTTCAGGTACCCTTCGAGCCAGATGATCGACTCGATGTCGAGGTGGTTTGTCGGCTCGTCGAGCAGGAGCGCGTCAGGCCGCATGAGGAGGATGCGCGCGAGCGCGACGCGCATCTTCCAGCCGCCCGAGAGGGCGCCGACGTCGCCGTCCATCGTGGCCTGGCTGAAGCCGAGGCCGGCGAGGATCTCGCGCGCCTTGGCGTCGAGCGCGTAGCCGCCGAGCTCCTCGTAGCGGGCCTGCGCCTGCCCGAAGCGCTCGATCAGGCTTTCCATCTCGTCCATGCGCTCGGGGTCGGCGAGCGCGGCCTCGAGCTCGCGGAGCTCCGCGGCGACGGTGGAGACCGGGCCGGCGCCGTCCATGGTCTCGGCGACGGCGCTCCTGCCCTTCATCTCGCCGACATCCTGGCTGAAGTAGCCGATGGTGACGCCGCGGTCGATCGCGACCTGGCCGCCGTCGGGCGCCTCCTCCTTGGTGATCATCCGGAAGATCGTCGTCTTGCCGGAGCCGTTCGGCCCGACCAGGCCGATCTTCTCGCCGCGGTTCACCGCCGCGGAGGCCTCGAGGAAGAGGATCTGCTTACCGTGCTGCTTGCTGATGGAATCGAGGCGGATCACGAGGGTCGCTGCCGCTGGAGGCGGCTCCTTTCCGCGCACGTATACCAGACGGCCCGTCGCGCGATGTAGCAATTCTTGCACCCTGCGCGGCGGCCTGGGCGCGCTGCTGAGCCGTGGTGACTCTGCGCTTTGCTCGCTTCCGGACCGAGGTCTTTGCTTATGCGAGCTCGGGTTTCTCTCTTGCTATGGGGAATCTTTCCAGCGACGGCCCTCGGCTGTGGCAGCGGCTGCGCTTCTCCTGCATTTTCGTCGCGCTTGCTCTCTCCTGCGGGCGAGGGCAGAAGGCGGGCATGAGCAAGGTTCAGATCCTCTCCTATGCCGGCTGCAGCACCTGCAAGAAGGCGCTGAAGTGGCTCGGCGAGCGCGGCGTGGACGTCGCCGTCCGGCCCATTGTCGACGAGCCGCCGACGGCCGAGGAGCTCGCCCGGTGGGTCCCGGCCAGCGGGCTCCCGGTGCGCCGGTGGCTCAACACGAGCGGGCAGAGCTACCGCGCGCTCGGCAAGGCGCGGGTGGACGCCGCGAGCGACGCGGAGGTCGCGCGGTGGCTCACCGAGGATGGGAAGCTCGTCAAGCGGCCCGTGCTGGTGAAGGGCAACCGGGTGCTGGTGGGCTTTCGCGAGGACGACTACGCCGCGCTGCTCGGCTGAGCCGGCGCCGCTCCCCTGCGAGCCCCGGATGCGCGGCAGCGCGCCGCGCCGGGGAATGTGCGGCGACCGGCTCCTCGGGGGCAGGGCGGCAGGCGGCAGCGAGGCGCCTCGGCCATGTCCCCATTTCATTTGGGCGGTCACCGTCCTACCCTCGTGGATAGAAGATGTCTGGAAGACTGCCATGAGAAGGAAGACAGGGCTGTTTTTCGTTGGGTGCGCCGGCGCATGTGCCCTCGCGATGCTCGGGCTCGGATGCGCGCAGATCTTCGGCTTCGACAAGAGCTACGACACCGAGGGCGGGGCCGACGGGCGCGGCGGCGCAGGAGGCGGTGACGGCGGGGGCGCGACCGCGAGCAGCGGCGCCGGGGGCGCGACCGCGAGCAGCGGCGCCGGGGGCACGACCGCGAGCAGCGGCGCCGGGGGAGGGGGCGCTGGGGGCGGCGGTGCGGAGCCGGCGTGCGCGGTCCTCGAGGTGATGCCGGGGGAGAGCCTGGACCTGTCGATCATCGACGATATGGAAGACGAGGACCTCGCGATCCCCGAGGGGGACAGCGCAATCCCTCGAGGAGGGGACTGGTTCATGGACCACGACGAGTCCGTGGACGGGATCCACGAGCCTGTCAACGAGCCTGACCTGATGACCCCCCTCGACCCTCCGCGCGGCGATAGCCTCGTGGCCCTGCGCACGAGCGCGAATGACGGCTTCCGTGTCTGGGGAGCCGGTGTCGCCGTCTATGTGTACTACGATGACTACGGCGATGCCTCCGAGTACCGTGGCATCACCTTCTGGGCCCGCGCCGAGGAGGGCTCCTCCAGGAGGCTGAAGGTGATGTTCGTCGAACAGCAGACCCGCCATACGGGGGGCATCTGCGACAACGCGAACGACCGATGCAACGACCATTTCCACAAGCACGTCGTGCTGGCGGGCGACTGGAAGCAATTCAAGATTCCAGTGGAGTGCCTCAAACAGGGAGGGTTCGGTCAGCAGTTCGACGCGCCCGCCATGGACCGGCTCTGGGGCTTCTATTTCAGCTTCGATCCGAGGCAGGAGTTCGATATCTGGATCGACGATCTCGCCTTCTACCGGTAGGCGCAGGTCTCGGCAGGCTGACCCGTGCTGGTGAAGGGGACCGGATGCTGGTGGGCCCTCGCGAGGACGACCGCGCCGCGCTGTCCGGCTGAGCCCGCCGCCCCGCGCTGACGCCGGGGAGGCGCCGCGCGAGGGGGGAGAGGGCCGGGGACGCGTCAGGGCGCCGAGGTGAAGCGGCCTTCCCGGACCTAGCTCAGCTCGAACGAGCTCTCCGGGTCCAGGGTTTTGTCCGTCGTGCCGCCGCGCGTGCGGCTGATCACGATGTCCACATCGCAGCTCTCGGGCTCCTGTGAGCTCGTCGGGTCCAGCACGCCCGCGGCGATGGTGTACGTCCCCGTGTCGCCCCCCACATCGAACGTCTTGGAGAAGATGCAGTCGCCGTCCACCCGGATCACCATGTCGTCCCCCGAGCCGCTCGGCGACCACGCGATCGTGATGTCCTCGGCGCGCGAGACCGGCTCCTTGGGCAGCGCCTCGAGCTCGAACGGGTCGGGGAGCGTCCCGGCGTTGTTCGGCGCGTCGTCGTCGTCCTCGCGGTCGAGCCGCACCGTGAGCTCGGTGCCTCCCTCCCCGACGTCGAAGTGAGCCACATAGACCCCGGCGCTCTCGGAGCGCATCTCGACCTCCTCGTCGTCCGCGGTCGCCAAGATCCGGTCTCCCGCGCTCAGGATGACGTACGTGTTGCTCTCGTCGCCGCCTGCCTTGAGGATGGCCTTCAGGCTCGTCGACGACGCGCTCTCGGCGGTCGCCTCCAGGGTCGCCGAGATCCCTCCGGTGCGGATCTGCTTCGAGTCGAGTGTCTCCGTGCAGCCCGCGAGCAACCCGGAGGCGGCGAGCCCGAACATGGTCATCGTGGTCTTCGTGATCATGAGTTGTCCTTTCCTCATCGCCAACTACCACCCGGGCGCGCCGGCCCGGGTGCGGGCTGGCTCACCACCGGCTGTGCACCGCGACGCCGCCGCCGTTCGGTCCGGCGAGCAGCGACCAGCTCACCGCGCCGGCCTTCGGGCGGGGTGCGGCGCTGGCCAGCGAGCGGGCTGCTGCGGCCGCCCGCGGGCCGGGCGGGGACGGCTCCGTCAGGAAGAGCAGCACCGCCGCGCCCGCCAGCACCGCCCCGGCGCTGAAGCCGATCGTGCTCACCCTCCCGAGGGCCTTCGCGCGGTCGCCGGCGGCCTTTCCTTCGGGGGTGCATATCGCCGCGCCGGGGCTGTCGTCCTCGCACGCCTCGGCCGCGCGGCTGCTCTCGTCGAGCGCCATCCATCCGGTCACCGACCCGAGGACCAGCCCGCTCACGGCGAGCCCGCCCGCCACGTAGGTCACGATGCGGCGGCCGCTGGTCCCGGACGCCTGCGTGGACGGGGCAAGACCCTCGATGGGCTTCACGGGCGGCCCGACGACCTGGCTGGGCGGCCAATCCATCGGTCCCGCGCGCGACGGCTCCTCGACGGGGAGCTTCACCTCGAGCTCGATCGTCGTCGACGCGGACTTGTCGATCGTGAACCGCACCTCGTGCACGGGCCCCCCTGGCGCCCTCGTCGTCACGACGTGCTCTCCCGGGTTGACGGGGAGCGCGATGCCGAGGGAAGGCCGCTCCAGGGTGATGCCGTCGCGCTGCACGACCGTGCCCGCGGGCGCGCCGCCCGGCAGCGCCAGCGTGAGTTGCGGCACGAGCGGCGCGAGCGCGTTGCGCTGCTCGAGCGCGACCTTGTAGCGCTCGTGCTGCTGGAGCTTCTCGGCTTCCGACATGCGGGAGTACAGCGCCAGAAAATCGTTGTAGCGCGCAACGGCGGTGGCGATGCGCCCCCACAGGGCCTCGCACTCGGCGAGCGTGAACAGCCGCCCTGCGCGAGGATCGAGCCGATGGCTCTCGGCGAGGGCAGGGCAGCCCGCCGGATACCGGCCCGCCAGCATGTCCGCGAGGCCGCGGTTGAAGAGCGACTCGGCCACGGCGACGGCGTCGGGCTGCGCGCTGGCCGGAGCGATGAGGGCCATGCTCAGCAATCCGCTCAACACGGGCGCAGGCCAGACGAATCGCATCGGTGGAGCAGGAGATATCATCCCCGGGTTCGCCCCAGGCGAGAAAAGCACCGCTCCGCTGCCGCTGCATCCGGCCGCCGAAGAGGCCGCGACGTCAGTCCGCCGAGTAGAGCGCCTCCCGGGGCCTGGCCGAGGAGGAAGCGGACGGCTCCGCGGCCGGCGTGGGCCCGTTCCCCGCGTCGGGCGAAGGCGCCGCGCCGGGCGAAGGCGCCGCGCCAGGCGAATGCGCTGCGGCGGGCGAGGGCGCCGCGCCCGGCGAATGCGCTGCGGCGGGCGAGGGCGCCGCGGCGGGCGGCGGCATCGAGGCCCTCGCGCTCGCAGGCGCTGCTGCGGGGGCGGGCGTTCGGTCGCCGTCCTCGCGCGACGCGGAGGATTTCGTCGCAGGCATCAGGAGGCCGGCCGCTCCAGGCGCCCCGGAGGCCTCGGGGAGGGCGGGAGCCGGCCCGGTCCACGTCGGCGCGGGGGTCGGCGAGGCGGCTGCAGCCACGGCCGCCGGCACGTCCTCCGCAGCGCCGGGGGCAGGGGGCACACCCCCGCGCAGCGAGGCCAGCGCGATGGCGCCTCCGCCGGCCAGGACGAGGGCTGCGGCAGCGATCGCGGACCGGCTCCGCGGCCTCGCGGCGACGACGATCCGGGTCTCCAGGCCCGTGCTGGAGGACTGGGCGGCCGCAGGCACCGACGACGCGGGCCCCTGGCCCCCACGCGGGTCCGGCGTGTCCACCCTGGACAGGAGCGACGACCTCATCGACACGGGCACGATGTCGAAGATCTTGGCGAGCGCCTCCACGGCGGCCGATGCGGTCGAAAAGCGCGCCGCCGGGTCGCGCGCCGTCGCCTTCGCGAACCACGGGTCAAAGGCCGGGGGCAGCGTCACCCCGTCGGCCTCCGCGCGCGCACACGCGGGCTCCTGCGGGCCGTACATTGCGATGACCGCGAACGCGAGCGTGTTGCTGAACTCCCGCATGTCGTTCACCCAGTAGGCCTTGCCGACGAGGAGCGTGTACGCGATCATGCCGAGGGCGAAGAGGTCGGCGGCCTTCGAGAGCGACGCGCCGCTGAACTGCTCTGGCGCCATGTAGAGCGGCGTCCCGAGGGCCGCGGTCGTCGCCGAGTCGAGCGACGTCTCGGCGACGAGCTTGGCAATGCCGAAATCGAGCACCTTGATGCGGAGCTCGTCGTCGTCGTCGCTCGCCGCCAGGAAGAGGTTCGCCGGCTTGAGATCGCGGTGGACGACCCCGGCGGCGTGCGTCTTGTCGAGGGCGATCGCCGTCTGGCGCAGGTAGGCGATGACCTCCGCCGGCGACAGGCGCCCGGCGCGGCGGAGGCGCTTGTTGAGCTCCTCGCCGCGGAGCAGCTCCATGACGAGGAACGGCATGCCGGTCTCCTCGTCGATCCCGGCGTCGAACACCTCGACGATGTGCTCGGTCGCGATGCGGGCGGCGATGCGCGCCTCGAGCTTGAACCGGGCGTGGAATTCGGGGTTGTCGGCGAGGTGGGGGTGCATCACCTTGAGCGCCCGCCGCCGCTCCGTCTCGACGTGCACGACCTCGTAGACCGCGCCCATCGCGCCGGTCGCGATGCTGCGCACGATGCGGTACCTGCCTGCGAACAGCCTCCCCTCGTTGAAGTTCAGCGACATGGGTCCACCGCGTCGAACGAGCTTACACCTGAGGCCGGACGGCTGCACTCAGGAACTGGACGTCGTACGCCTCCCTACAACAAGGACGAGGTGTGGGGGCTGCGCGCTCGACCTACGCTGTCTGCGCTGTCTGCGATTGACGCAATTTGCGCCTTTCGCGATGTGTTGTCGAGGTCTGTTGTCGGCGCCGGCCGTGACAGCGTGCCATGCCTCGACAGACAGGCTCGGGGCGGCGGCAGATCCGGCTCAGAGCACGAGCACCGCGAGCAGCCGGGGCCCGTGGAACAGGTCGAAGCCGCCGATATCGAGCTTGCGGCCGACCGTGTAGGTCGTCTCGTCTCCGCGCCTCGTCGCGTGGATGCTGGACACGATGCCCTGGCCGATCGCCTCGACGTTGTAGGACAGCTCGGTCAGCAGGCGGAGCCGGCTGAGGTTCGAGGTCAGCCGGAGCCGGAGCCCCAGGGACAGGTTGCCGGAGAGCGCGATCATCGTCGCCTCGTCGGCCTCGCGCGCGCCGCCCGGGACCGCGGGATCCGCCGGGAAGGCGTAGCGCACCGGTCCGGCGCCGCCGTAGAGGCCGAGGTCGCCGAACGGCGCGAGCCGCGGCCACTCGCCGTTGCCCATCCGCACGCTGAAGCCGCCCTGGTAGAAGCGCGACGTCACGCTCTGGGCAGGGCTCTGCCGCTCGAAGACGTAGACGTCGCCCGTGCCCGGATCCCGCTCGCGGAGCGCATAGAAGATGCGCGGGAGCTTGTAATCCATGTACCGGAAGCCGACGAGCAGCTCCTCGAGATAGAGATCGTCCGCGGCCTCCGGGAAGAGCTTCGTCACGTCGAAGCCGACGTCCACCTGGCGGACCAGGAGCTGGAACGGCGCGCTCGCCAGGGCGCCGGCGTCCCGCCCGGTCACCGGATCGACGGCGAGCTCGGTCACGGTCCCGGCGGTGAACCGCGCGATCTTGAGGCTCGTGCTGATGCCGGCGAGGTCGGCGCCGATGTCGAAGACGTCGCTCGCGAACCCGTTCAGGCCGATCAGCCTCCCGAGCGAGCTGTCGTACGCGATGTCGCCCCCCGACGAGAACAGCCGGTCCGTCTTGAACCCGGCGTTGAGGCGCGCGGCGTTGCGCACGTGCTCGAAGTCGTACGTGAGCAGCGCCCGGCCGCCGACCATGAACACGGGATCGACGTCGTAGGCGAGCCGCCGCGTCCGGCCCCGGTAATCGTTGATGCCCCCGGAGGAGCTCGGGCTCGCGAGCTGGTGGAAGAAGAGGAGCTCGACGTCGCTCTTCAGCTGCAGGTGGACGGCGTCGAGGCTGATCGCCCTGCCCTGATCGAGCAGGCTCTCCTGCATCTCGAAGCCCGCCGTGTCCTCGAGCGGCGTCCGCGCCGGCACGGAGAGCGCCTCGGCGCAGGCGGAGAGCGCCTCGCGCTGCTCCTCGAGGACCCTGGAGAGCGCCTCCGCGCGCGCCACGGTGGCCCCGTAGCCGGGCTCGCCCCGCGCGACGCGCCGGGCCTGCTTCACCACGTAGGGCGCCACGGCGAGCGCCTCGGTGTGCATCCGCAGGAGGAACGACGTGACGCGGAGGGCGTCGCGCGCGAGGGTCGCGGCGGGCTCCTGCCCCGCGCCCGCCGCGCGGAGCGTGGCGGCGGCGCCCGCGATGTCCCGCTGCGCTCCGGCGAGCGCCCGCCGCTGCGTGGCGACCCTCCCCTTCGCGGCGCCGATCTCGGGCGTGTCGAGGGCGCCGAGGGGCCTTCCGGCCGAGAGCCGCTCGACGTTCCGCTCCTCGGCGGCGAGCGCCCGCGCGTGCTCCACGAGCGCCTGCCACGCGGCCGGCAGGCGGCTCGCGGCGCTCTCCCCGGACGCTGACGCGGGCGCCGCGAGCGCCGCGAGCGCGTCGAAGAGCCGCGCGAACGCGGGCGGCGCCGGCCGGGGCGCCGCCGCGCGGGCGAGCGCCTCGTCGAGCTTCACGCGGTAGAGCTTGGCGAGCGGGACCTCGTGCTCCCCGTCGTACGGCGCCGCCTCCTCGAGGCGCTCGCGGAGCCGTTCGCCCTCGTCGTCGTCGAGGCGGAGCGCCGCGACCCACGGGTCTCCCGGGGAGTAGGGCGTGTTCGCGAGGACCTCGTCGGCCAGCCAGGCCGCGCGCTCCAGATCGGCCGCGCGGTCGTCGATGATCGCGCGGCGGGCGTCCTCGTTGGCGAAGGCGCGCGCCGCGCGGACGTTGTACGTGGCGGGGCCGCAGGCCGAGGCTGCGGCAGCGGCAAGGAGGAGGCCTGCGAGCGCCGGGCCCGGTCGCACCGGCGCGAGCCTACCACGGCGCGCGAGCGCGGCTCCACGCCGGCGGCGCGGCGTCCAGCGACCGCATACGGCGGCCGGTCGCGAGCGCACTGGACGCCGCGCCGCCGGCCTGCTCAGAATGCGCGGCCGTGGCTGCCAGCCGACCGAACGAGATTGACGGCGCGCGGGCCGGGGCCTTGCTGAGCCCTCCGATGCGCGCAAGACAACCGGTCGCTGACGGAGCATGAGCAACGTGTGAAGGAGAAGAACCGGGATGAATGATGCCACATCCAGCTGCGACATCGGCATGATCGGCCTGGCCGTCATGGGCGAGAACGTCGCGCTCAACATGGCCGACCACGGGTTCAAGGTGGCCGTGTACAACCGCACGGTGCAGGTCGCGAAGGACTTCGTCGCGAGAAACCCGAGCACCCCCGGCGGCCTGGTCTACTGCGAGACGCTGAAGGACTTCGTCCGCGCCCTGAAGAAGCCGCGCAAGGCGGTGATCCTGGTCAAGGCCGGTCCGCCGGTGGACATGGTGGTCAAGCAGCTCCTCGAGGCGGGCGTCGAGCCGGACGACATCGTCGTCGACCTGGGCAACTCGCTCTGGACCGACACCATCCGTCGCGAGCAGGAGTACGCGAAGCAGTGCAAGTTCTTCGGCTCGGGCGTCTCCGGCGGCGAGGTGGGGGCGCGCTTCGGCCCCTCGCTGATGCCCGGCGGCGACCCCGAGTCCTGGAAGCACCTGGAGCCGATCTGGCGCGCGATCGCCGCCAAGGTGGATCCTGCGACCGGCAAGCCGCTCGAGGACGCGTCCCCTGGCAAGCCGGTGGAGGGCGGCGTGCCTTGCACGGCGTACATCGGGCCGAACGGCGCGGGCCATTACGTGAAGATGGTCCACAACGGCATCGAGTACATCGACATGCAGCTCATCTGCGAGGCGTACACGCTCCTCGACGGGCTGCTCGGGATGTCGAAGGACGAGATGTCTCAGGTCTTCGCCGAGTGGAACAGCGGCGATCTCGACTCGTACCTCATCCAGATCACCGCGGATATCCTCCAGCAGAAGGATCCTGTCCACCAGGACAAGCCGTTCGTCGATTTCGTCCTCGACACGGCGGGGCAGAAGGGCACGGGCAAGTGGACGAGCAGCAATGCGCTCGATATGGGCATTCCCGCGAACGCCATCGCCGAGGCGGTGTTTGCCCGTTGCCTCTCGGCGCTGAAGGACGAGCGCGTCGAGGCCTCGAAGCAGCTCGCGGGACCGACCCCGACCCCGGTCAAGGACCGGCAGGGGACGATCACGGCGATCCGCGACGCGCTGTATTGCTCGAAGATCTGCGCCTACGCCCAGGGTTTCCAGCTCATGGCGGCGGCCCAGGCGGAGTACAAGTGGAAGCTTGATTTCGGCACGATCGCGAGCATCTGGCGCGGCGGCTGCATCATCCGCGCCCGGTTCCTCCAGAAGATCACGGAGGCGTACACGCGCAATCCTGGCCTGACGAATCTCCTGCTCGACCCGTACTTCAACGATCAGATCAAGCTGGGTCAGTCCAACTGGCGCAAGGTGGTCTCGATCGCCGCGCAGAACGGCGTCTGGGCGCCCGCGTTCATGTCGGCCCTGTCGTACTACGACGGTTACCGCGCGGCCCACCTGCCCGCGAACCTCCTGCAGGCGCAGCGCGACTACTTCGGCGCCCACACCTACGAGCGCACCGACCAGCCGCGCGGCAAGTCCTTCCACCTCGACTGGCCGCATCCCTCCCGTCCTCAGCTCGAGATCAAGGGGACCGGCGGCGGGCACTGACCTTCGCCGGCTCCGCACGCCCATCGTGATAGCGCAGGGCTGAGCAGGTCCAGCCAGGCCCGCCGGACCTCCCTCCTGGGGCCGGGTCTCCAGGAGGGCCTCAGGGCCCTCTCCCAGGAGCACCCCCTCAGGTGAGGCTGATCCGCGGCCGCAGGTTCCGCTCGCGCAGGAACGGCTCGAGGTCGTCCATGATGTCGAGCTGCACCCCCGCCAGGCTCATCGCGGCCGCGATCGTCTGGATCCCCATGCGCCCGAGCTTGTTCATCTCGGGCGGCGGACGGACCACGATGTGCTCGATCCTGTCGCGCACGCTGAGCCCCCACTGCGTCAAGACCACGCGCGCCTCGGTCTCGTACCGCACCATGAGCGCCATGTCGTAGATGAAGTACGCCCGCTCTCCCGGGCGCATGACGCCCACGAGCTTCTGGTACGCGTCGACCGAGATGAACCGCGCCAGGTCGCCTGTCGCCGCCGTCTCCCGCAGGAGCTGCACGACCATGCCCGACGGCTGCGTGATCCACACCCCGACGCTCCCGCTGTCGTCGAGCAGGTGCGGCTGCCTTCGGAACGCGAGTCTGCGGTTCGACGGGAGCATGTCTCTAACGACGATAGCCATTCCGGCTGCCGGGGCCGGCCCGCGACGACCGGAGGCGCCCCGCCGGCCCATCCGGTCCGGCAACGCCGAAGCATGCTGCTGTTCCACACATCACCGACCGAACTCCTCCCACGGGGTCAACGCTGCGCCATGGTGGTCCCAAACGGCGGATACGGCCAGAAATGTGCGATCCTGCCGCCACAGGATGCCCGCGGCAGGGTCGCGCCGCCAGGCCGGACGCCGCGGTCGCTCTGGATAGATAAGCGTAAATCCTGGAAAATTGTGTCCTTTCGCGCTCCTGGCAACCTGTTCAGGCTTCGCGCTTCCGGTCCCGGCGCGCTCCTCGCCGCGCGCCGAGCGGCGAGCGAAGGCGACGCGCGCGGCCGATCAGGCGAACAGCGCGGCGCAGGCCGACCCGATCAGGTTGACGTGGTCGAGCCGGGCGATCCGCGGCTCGACGCGCGAGCCGACGAGCGAGCGCAGCGTCTCCTGCACCCGCGGCGCGTAGCGGGGGTCGCCCCAGAACAGGCTGCCCTCCGCGAGGATGCCGATCCCCGGGGGGCTCTCGAGCACGTCGGCGACCGCCGCGAGCGCCGACGCCACGAGGTCGGCCGAGCGCTCGAGCAGGTCGCCGGCGACCCGCCGCGCGTCCCCCGCGCCCTCGTCGCGGAGCCGCACGAGATCGGCGGAGCTCGTCAGGGGGGCGTGGTCCGGGCACAGCCGCGCGAAGAGCCGCGGCAGGTAGGCCCCGGACACCGCCTTCTCGAAGCGCTGGGCCCCCGGGTTCTCCGAGCTCGCGTCGACCTCCGCGTCGAAGGGCTGGAGGTGCGGAGGGTTGAAGTTGCCGTTCTCGAGGTTGACCGCCATCGGCGCGACGAAGTGCCCCGTCTTGAGCTTCGGGATGCGGCCGGCGGGGAGGAACGTGGCCATGTTGGTCCCCGTCCCCACGATGAGCCCGACGAACGCCGCAGCCTGCGACCCGCCGTGCGCGAAGGCGCCCCCGAGCAGGCTCGCCACCGTGTCGTTCAGCACCCGGACCGGGCCCGGCCGGAGCCTCCGCGCGCCGAGCGCCCGGCCGAGCCGCTCGCCCACGCAGGTGCCCTCGACCCCCGCGACCTGGACGCCCTTGGTCCAGCGGAGCAGCCGCGCATCGAGCGACGGCAGCGTCTCCGAAGGATACGAGAAGCAGTACCCCACCGGCAGCCCGTGCACGGCGCCGAGGCGCTCGACAAGCTCCGCCTGCACATCGAAGAAGGCGTCGCCCGCGACCTCCGGCCCGCCCGGGAACTTCGCCGGCTCGGGCCCCGCGACGATGCGCGACACGCCGCCCGGCAGGAGCTCCACGACCGCGGCGCGCAGGTTCGTGCCGCCGGCGTCGACCACCACGGCGCGGCCCGTCATCCCGTCCGGCGGCGGCGCGAGGTACGCAGGGAGCGCGGCGATCTCGGTGCCGGGCGTGGAGAGGCCGAAGACGATGCGGGCCGCGAGCGTGCGGCGGATGTCCTGGAGCTCGGTGAGCGAGAGCTTCATCGGGGAAATGCTTACCCTCTGGCCCCTGAGAAGGAAATAACTTTGCACATCAGGCCGCGAGCATGCTTGGCGCCGGCCCCGCTCGGACGGTAGATGTTCACCGCCTCGCCCCGGCGATTGCGCTCTGCGTCACCTGGCGGACGTGGCCGAAGAGCGGTTGTCGTCCACACCGAAGACGACGGGATAGACCACCGTGGCGACGCTCTTGCGGTCCGTGGGGGAGGGGAACCGGAGGCCGCGGAAGACGTCGAGCACGCAGCCAACGACCTTTGGATCGCGGAGCGGCGGAGCGGTCGACGACGGCGCCGATGCGCCGGGCGAGGGGAGCGCGATGAGGAGGGGCGCGTCCGCGGGCGGGTGATCGGCGTCCCCCGCGTACGTCACCTTCCCCTCGCCATCGACGGCGAGGTGCACGGGAATGCGCCCCTGGAGCTTCGGGTTCTGGCGAAGGCCCTTTTCGTAGCAAGCGCGCATTGCGCCGAAGTTCTCCTGGACGACGCGCCGCACGACCTGGGGTGGAATGTGCGCTTTGCCCTTGATCGGATCATAGGGGTTGCTCTTGCAATGGCCGACGATGCTCCGGACGACCTTGGCGTCCTGATCGAGGTCCCGCTCCAGCCCGGCGCGGCTGGCGCCGGCCTTCTTGCGGTCGGGCGCGACGAGGGACGCCCGGAATTTGCGGACCGCGGCGCCGGTCCGGGCGAAGCTCTCCCGGAGCTCGGTGGCCGCCTGGGCGAGCTTCGGATCCGAGGCCGGAACCGCGGCCGTGCGGGCCCAGAGCTCGAGCCGGTCCGCGATCCGCCGGAGCACGTCGGGCGGCGTGCTCAGATCGGATTGCCGGAGCACCTCGATCATCCGTGAGGCCTTCTGCACCTCCGGCCCGAGCGCCTTGCAGTCGGCCTCGAGCGAGCGGGCGGCGCGTCCCTTGTCGGCCGGGCGGACGGGGGCGCGTTCCTTGCCGGCCGAGTGGACGGGCGTTCGCCCCTTGTCGGACAGGGGGATCGGGGCACGCTCCTTCGGGGCGTCAGGCGCGCTGTCGCGGGCGCGCTCGCTTCCAGGCAAGCGCAGGGCGGCGCGCTCCTTCTCCACGGGCGCGCGCAGGGGGGCCTCCTCGGGCGAGGGCAGGGGGGCCTCCTCGGGCGAGGGCGGGGGGGCGTGCGTCTCTCCGAGCGAGCCGTGCTGGGCGGCGCTCAGGACGTGCGCGGGACCAGCGTCGGCTGCCGGCTCTCTCCGCGACGCCGCCCCGCAGCCCAGCAGGGCATGAACTCCGACGAGGACGAGCAGCGCGCTTCGCATCGGTTCCTCCGAGGTGCGTCCGACGTACGGTCCGCCGTTTTGATACAGTACACCGGTCCGAACAACCGCTGCACGCGAAAGCTGCACGCGAAACGGCGGCGCCCTCCCGGAAGTGCGACAGGCGGGGCAGCGCGCCCCTCTCACACACCCCCTCTCACACACCCCCTCCCCACACCCCCTCACCTCGCGAGGCCCGCCCCGGAGCGCGCGGCTCAGTACGGCGAGGAGCGCGTGCGGTCCCCCTCGTTGTCCACCTTGTCCGGCTCGGCGGACGAGGCCTTCGACGAGGCGGCGATGAGCTCGCGGATGCTGCGCTCCAGCTGCTCTATCCTGATCGGCTTGCTCAGGAACATCGCGTTCTCCACCTGGCGGAGGCCCTCTCGGATGGCCGGGTCGCGCGTGCCGGTGAGCAGGATGATCGGGAGGTCCGCGCGGACCTTCCGGACCATGGAGACCAGCGTCAATCCATTGATATCGGGTAAGTAATAATCCGTGACCAGGACGTCGGCCTGCATGATGAGCGCCCGATTCTCGAGGGCATCCCTGCCGTGGAGAAAGCAGTGCACGCGATGGCCGTCGAGCGTGAGGATGTCCTGCCACCCTTCGCACAGCTCCTCGCTGTCCTCGACGATGATGATGTTCAGGAGCATGCTCCCACCACCACATGGGCCTGCGTGCCAACACGCACGCAGGGCATTCACGACGGACTAGCAGCTCGTGCGACGGACGTCGAGGTTTCCAGTCCCAGGGGCGCGCCTTGCTCGAGGCGCGGGCCGTCTCCAGCGCTCCAAGGAGGCGTGAGGCAGGCGTAAGGTTCGACCTTACATGAAGTCGTGTACTCTACGCAAACTCACCGCCGATTCAAGGGGGCCGGCCCGGGGAACGAAGCCCGGGGGCGCCGCTCGGACGAGCCCGTCCACGCCTGCGGCGAGCCCAGGTGCGCACAAAGTGCGCGGGGGGCCTCATGCTTGCTTCCGGGGTAGCTCCAGCTCGAAGCAGGTATTCTCGTGCTCCGTGACGAGCCTCAGATCGCCTCCGTGGTGCTGCGCGATGTTCCGCGAGAGGCTGAGGCCGAGCCCGGTGCCGTGCTCTTCCTTCTTCGTCGTGAAGAACGGGGTCATGATCTTCTCCGCGAGCCCGGGATCGATCCCCTTGCCGCTGTCGATCAAGCGCACGTAGACCTTGTCATCCGAGGCGCGCGCCTCGATCCGGATCCATCGCTCCCGGAGCGCCGAGATGGCGTCGACCGCGTTGTTGATCAGGTTGATGAGGATCTGCACGATCTGGACGGGGTAGCAGTCGATGACGAGCTCCTCCCGCGGTAGATCGAAGCTCAGCTGGACGCTCGCCGGCTGGAGCCGGAAGCCGCTGACGCGGACGGCTTCCCGGATCAGCTCCTGGACGTCGTGAGGGCGGAGCGTCTCGGACTCCATCCGGGTGATGGACTTGAGGCCGGAGATCACGTTGGTGATGTTCTCGACCATGCGGTCGATCTCGGTCGCGACGCGGGCGAGGCGCTCCTTCTCCAGCTGCCCCCGCTCCGCGAGCCTCTTCAGGAGATCGGTCTTCGTGGTGATCACGTTGAGCGGCGTGTTGATCTCGTGGGAGATCCCGGCCGCGACCTCGCCGAGCGACGCGAGCTTGCTGAACTTCGAGAGCTCCTCCTGCTGGGAGAGGATGATCCGCTGCGCCTGGACCCGCTGCGTGATGTCGAAGATCAGGAGGATGAGGTAGCTCGGCTCCTCGGCGCCGAAGTTGACGGTGGCGGTCCGGAGCTCGATCCAGAGCTCGCCGCCCGTCCGCTCTGCCAGGTTGATGGTGAACGACGCGAGCGGCCTCTGGCGGGCCGCCTCCGAGACATCGGCGATGCGCGGCGACTCCGCGCCGCGCAGGACGATGCCGAGCAGCTCGTCGAGCGCGAGACCGTGGAGCTCGGCCTCGCCCCTGCCGACCTTGTCGGCGAACTCGTTCGAGGCGAAGGTCACCCGGTAAAGCCCCTCGTCCGACTCGAGGATCGCGAGGCCCGCGTTGGACGCGGAGACGACCTTCTTGAAGACCTCGAGGTGCTGCTCGTGGAGCACCCGCTCCGTGATGTCGAGCGCGATCGTGCAGACGGACTGGGCGTTGCGCCTGTCGTCGAGCAGGGGGAACTTCGACGACAGCCAGTAACGGAGCCTGCCGCCCACATGCAGGCTCTCCTCCTGCCACGTGGGCGACCGGCTCTTCAGCACCTCGAAATCGCGCTCCCGCAGCGCGCTGCCGGCCCTCTGGCCGAACAGCTCCTCGTCCGTCCTCCCCAGCACGTCCTTCTCGGCGCGCCCGAGGACGTCGCAGAAGCGCTGGTTGACGTAGACGTAGGCGCCGATCGCGTCCTTCATGGTCACGAGCGCCGGCGTGTTGTCGAGGATGGCGGAGAGCCGCTCCCTGCCGAGCCTGCTCTGGGTCAGCGCGTGCACGAGCTCGGTGTTGTCGACGAAGCCCACGACGGCCCCGTCCACCTCGCCCTCCGGCCCCGGGATGAGCTGGATGCGCGCCTCGAAGTGCCGGTCGACGACCTCCAGCTGGAGCTTCATCGGCCGCCGCTCGCGCGCGCTCTCGATGATCATCTCGAGGACGGGATCGACGTTGAGGTGCGCGAGGGCGGCGCGGACGTGCTGGCCGCGATCCACCTCCGAGATGCGGAACAGGTGGCGGGAGGCGGGGTTGTAGTCGGTCAGGCGGAGGTTCTTGTCGATGACGAGGAGGGGATAGGCGATCGCGTTCTGGATCGCGACGAGCCGCTGGTTGAGCGTCGTGAGCTCGGACGACTTGACGTTGATCTCCTGGTTCAGCGTCGTCAGCTCCTCGTTCGCCGACTGGAGCTCCTCGTTCGTGGTCTCCAGCTCCTCGTTGGTGGACTGGAGCTCCTCGTTGGACGACTGGAGCTCCTCGTTGAGGGCCTGGAGCTCCTCGCTCGCGGTGTCGTGCTCCTCGACGAGGGTCTGGAGGTGCTCCCGCGTCGCCGCGAGCTCCTGCTCGAGCCGCCGGATCTGCTCCCCCGGCGCGAGGCGGGAGGCGCTCGCGGGCGCCTTGACCGGGCGGGGCGGGGCGTGCGGCGCGTGGCTGAAGCGGATGATGAACTCGGTCCGGCCGTCGGACGGGAGCGGCACGACGGTGAGCTGGAGCCGCCTCTCCTCGCGGTCGACGACGAACGCGTGCCGCTGGTCCCCCTTCGCAGCGTGACCCGACCGCTCGGCCCGGTGGAGCAGCGCGGTGAGCTCGATCGCCACGTCGGGCGGGAGCAGCTTCTGGATCGAGACGGTGGGCTCGCCCTTGGGGAAGTTCAGGTACCGGTTGGCGTTCCCGAACACGTGCCGCACCCGGTGGTCGTCGTCGACAAGGACCGAGTCCGGGGCGAAGCCGTTCACCATGGCGTTGAAGAGATCGATGGCCGTGGTGGACTGGCGATCCTTCGTGATGAGCGCGCTCTCGCGGTTGAACTCCTGCCTCGAGTACGACCGCGGGAGGTCGCCCTTCCTGGCGGACCGGACGAAGATCTTCGCGTTCCTGTCCGTGAGCTCGAACCGATCGCCCACGGTCGTCGCCGACTCGGATTTGCCGAGAAACAGCGCGCCCTGGTCGTCCATCGCGAAGTGGAACGTCTTGAGCGTGTGCTCCTGCAGGTGGGGGTTGAAATAGATGAGGACGTTGCGGCACGAGACGAGATCCAGCTTGAGAAAGGGCGGATCCCGGGCGACGTCGTGGCGCGCGAAGACGATGGCGTCGCGGATGTAGTCCTTGATCCTGAACGACGGGTCCTGCTCGTCGAAGTATCTGGACCGCAGCCGGGAGGGGATGTCGGCGACGGAGGCCTTCTGATAGAGCCCCTTGCGCGCGACGGACATCGCCTGCTCGTCGATGTCCGTCGCGAAGATCTGGACGTTGAGCTGCTTGTTCGCCTTCGCGAGCGCCTCGAACACGAGGATGGCGATCGAGTACGCCTCCTCGCCCGTGGCGCATCCGACGACCCAGGCGCGGAAGCTGTCGCCGGGCCGCTTCCGGTCGATCCGCTCCGCGATGGCGGCCGCGAGGGCCCTGAACGAGGGCTCGTCGCGGAAGAACGACGTCACCGAGATCAGGACGTCCTGGAAGAGGAGCCTGCCCTCCTCGGGGCGCACGCGGAGGTAGTCGGCGTAGGCCTCGATGGACTCGCAGCGCGTGGCGACGACGCGCCGCTCGATCCGCCGGCGGACGGTGGTCTGCTTGTACTGGGCGAAGTCGACCCGGCTCGCCTTCTCCAGGAAGGAGAGGATGCTATGATAAGGATCCTGCTGGCTCAGGCCGAGCTGCCTGAGCGAGGCGTCCGGCGGGTCGGAGCGGCCGGCGAGCTCGTTGAATTTGCTGAGCTGATGGGCCATCTCCTCCAGGCCGAGCTCGAGGTCGACGGCGCCGGTCTGCTTCGCGGCGCGCGGCATCCCGTCGTACTTGGCCGACTCGGAGGTCTGGCAGAGGGTGACCCCGCCCGCGGCCTTGATGGCGCGGACGCCCTGCGCGCCGTCCGACCCCGTCCCCGAGAGGACGACGCCGATGGCGTTCTCGCCGTGGTGCTCGGCGATCGACTTGAAGAACAGGTCGACCGAGGGCTTCGGGCCGACCCGGGTCTCGGGCTGCCGCAGGAGGAGGACGCGGCCGTCGGCCACCACGTCGGCGTTGGGCGGGGTCACGTAGACCGTGTTCGCGCAGAGGACCTCGCCATCGGAGACCTCTTTGACGCTCAGGGCGGTGCAGTGGCCGATGATCTCGACGAGCCGACTCCGATGCTGCGGCGCGAGGTGCTGCACGATGACGAGGCTCATCCGGTCGGCGGTCTTCAGGCCGCCTATCAGGACCCTGAGCGCGGCGAGGCCGCCCGCGGAGGAGCCGATCCCGACGACATAGGTGGGGCTCGCGTGGGCGAGCGGCGCGCGTGGGGCCGGCGCTCCGGTGTCCTCGGCGCGCTCGGCGACCGGGCCAGACGTAGGAACATCCAGCCTGGGTGTGACCTGCGCAGTCGCTGGCTTCTTCTTCCTGCTGGATGGCCGCCTGGCGCGGGTGCTGTTCTTCGTGCTCATGGACAACAACAGACCGCGAGGGGATCGGGGTCGCGAGGATACCGGACGCGGGCGTAGGGGACCATCCGGTACCACGCTGCCCGGGCCGGCGCAGGGGGCCGCAGGCGACGGCGCGCCCGCGACACGCCTGTGGCGGCTGCTGGGCCGGATCGCGCGGCGGGCGAGGGCAGGGGCTGCCGCGCGGGCCGAGGATCGTGCAGGATGAGGGCGCCTCACGCGGACGGACGCGAGGGGCGGTCGAGAGTGCACAACGTGAACAAGCGCGAGAAGAAGGGCCGCGGCGGGGGCGGGAAGGACGATCACGGCAAGGGCGGGGGCGAGCTCGCCGAGGCGGCGCGCGCGCTCGAGCGCGAGCTCATCCGCTTCGAGGAGCTCGCGGAGTCGGCGCGGAGGCTGCCCCTCGACACGCGCAAGGGGCTCGAGCGCGCCGCGAGGTCGACGACCGAGGCCGCGGAGGCGCAGCAGCGCGTGAGCGTGGCGCTCGGGTCGCTCATCGCGGCGATCGCCGCGGCGCGGGATCGCCACGAGGCGACGGCGACGGCGCTCGCGGGGCGCGGCGAGGAGATCAAGCGGCGGGCAGAGCAGCTCGGGGAGCTGTTCCAGCGCTTCGCGGCGCTCGGCGAGGAGGGGCGGAACATCAACCAGCTGGTCCAGGAGGCCGCGGCGCGCCAGCGCGAGGCGACGAGCCCCGAGCAGATCGGGGAGGTGGTGGCCGCCATGGACGAGGTCGAAGGGCGCATGGGGCGCCTCGCGGACGAGGCGCGCGAGCTGGCTCAGGCGGCGACGGAGGCGGGGATCGTGGATCTCGCGGAGCAGGCGGACGGGATGCGGCAGCAGGTGACCGCGATGCGGAACAAGGTGGGGCTCCTGAGAAAGGGGATGATCGCGCGGCTGTCGGGGACGGGGGGGACGGGGCCGAACTAGGGGCGGCGGATACGCCTCTGGGAAGTGAGGGGGGGCTAGGACGACGGGGACCGACAGAGCGTGAAATAATGATCGAGCGACTTCTCACCCTTGAACGCGGCGCCGATGGAGACGTCCTTTGACACTCGGCGCATGAAGTCGCGCGTTCCGTTGTAGACGAAGAACTGGAGGCCTCTGTCGTTGGGGACGACCGAGGGCCAGCCGTCGGGCACGGGGCCGTCCGGGACCTGGAAGTAATCGATCACGACCGCGCCGCGCTCCTGCCACGCTAGATTGCCCGCCGTCGGGAGCGCGACGAAGAAGCCAGGGCCAATCCAGGAGCGCGTGAGCCCCTCGTTGTAACCGAAGAGCCGCGCGCTGCCGTCCTCGGGCGAGGCAAAGCGCTTCTCGAAGGAGCGGAGCGGGGACGGGAGAGGAAGACTGTTCCTGCCCTTGTGATGAACTGCAACACGACGCGGGGTGCCGTCCGGGACGAAGAAGTCGAGCGTGAGCGGGGGGGCGTGGAGCGCGGCGGCGTAGAGCGACCGCTGATCCGCGCGGGTCGTGGTCGACAGGGCGTGGAGGCGCTCGTCGTGCGTCAGGCCATCAAGGTGCTCGGCGAGGCGAGCTACCGGGGCGTTCTGGCGAAGAAGTTGGATGAGCTCCGACATGGGCAGAGGAGCCTAGCAGCGTTCCGCTTCGGCGCAGGCGGCCAGCCTCGCCTTGAAACGAGGCCGGCCGGGCGAGGCGCCATGTCGCGGCGAGCGACGCCTCAGCCGCAGTCGGAGGGAGAACGCAGCAAGGCCGCGGCGAGATCCGTCAAGTCGGCGCCGTCGAGACCCGCGGCGAAGCGGCGGAACGCCTGCTCGTCACCGCCCGTCAACGCGTGGGCCGCACAGACGGCGCGGGGATGGACCGAGCGGGCCGCGGGCGCGCGGAGCACCCGAGTCAGGCCCTCCAGCGCCTCCTCGTTGCCTGCCGCCGTGGGCGCGGCAGAGGCCACCACGGCGCGGAGATCCGCGGTGAGGACATCGGAGACGTCGGTCACGCGGAGCACGCCGGCGAAGAAGGCGCGCCACGCGGGGAGGGCGGCAGGGTCGAGCCCCTCCAGGTACGCCGCGAGGTGCCGGAGCGCGAGCACGCGCGCGCGCACAGAGCTCGACGCCAGCGCGACCTGGCCCCACGTGCGGAGCGCCGCGTCGGGCGGCAACCTGAACTTGGACAGGTACTGGAGCCGCGCGTCCGAGACGCCGCCGGTCGCGAGCCCGGTCCGCAGCGCGGACCAGTCCTCGGCGAACAGATCCTCGGGCGAGACGACGCTGCTGCACGCCGCGTAGCTGTCGACGTAGTCGAGCCCGTAGCTGTAGGGAGCCCCGGCGAAGATGTCGGTGAGCACGCTCGACCACGCGCCGCGGATCTCGACGTCGAGGCCCGGCGCGCTCGCGGCGTCGCACGCCGCGGCGAGCGCGACGGCCCGGGCCGCCTCGGCGTCGAGGCCGGCCACGAACGCCTCGAGCTGCTCGGGCGCGAGCCCCGGGGGCAGGCCGCCCTGGAGCGCGGCGAGCTGGTGCGCGCCGCCGACGTCGAGGAAGCGCGAGACCGCGTCGGGATCCGACGGCACGCGGCGCGGGGCGAGCGTCGCGGCGTAGGCGTCGAGATCGCGCTCGGTGCTCAGGAAGGCCCACTCGGGGTGGCGATCCAGCGGATCGACGACGAGGAGCTCGGAAGGCGCCCCGGGCGCGACCTCGACGCGCTCGGCGGGCGCGAGCGTCTGCACGCGGGTGAGGCCGTCTCCGGCCACCCAGGCGAGCTCCAGCGGGGCGACGAGCGCCCCGTCCGGGTCGTGCAGCGTCACGAACGCCCCGCCGGAGGCCGCGGGCTCGACCGTGAGCCAGGGGAGCGCCCTGGCCGCGACCGCGCGCCGCGCGCGGGCCAACGCCTTCGGGCCGAGCGCCGGCGCGAAGGCGTCGAGGAACTCGTCCGTGCCGATCGTCCCGAAGCGGTGCTCCTCGAGCACGCCGCGGAGCGCCGACCAGAAGGCGTCCTCGCCGGTGAGGCTGCGGATCTGGGTGAGCAGCCAGGCGGCGCGGCCGTAGGGGCCGCTCGTGTACTTCTCGCCCGGCGCGAGCGATGGATCGCGGACGGCATCGCCCGCGTGGGGGCCGAGCTCGTCGCCGTTCAGCGTCCCCGCGCCGCTCTCGTCCGTGTAGGCGCGGACGCCCTCCTGCTCGAGCAGCGTCGCCATGCCCTCCTTGATCCAGAGATCGTCCCAGGTCTCCACCGTCACCAGGTCGCCGAACCACTGGTGCGCGAGCTCGTGCGTCGTGAGCAGGAGATCCGAGGCGAGCGCAGGCTCCGTGCTCCGCTCCTCGCGCTGGAAGCTGATGCTCGCGTGCTCGATCCCGCCCACCGAGAAGTCCGGCAGGAGCACGAGCGCGTACTTCTCGAACGGGTACGGCACGAGCAGCTCCTCGAAGCGGCCGATGGCGCGCGCGATCTCGTCCAGCATCTTGCCGTGATCGCCGGGCAGCCCGCGGCGGCGCCAGATCGCGATGGGGAGATCCCCCTTCGCCCCGCGCTCGACCTCGAAATCGCCGATCGCGAACGCCATGAGGTAAGGCGGCAGCGGATAGGCGGTCTCGTAACGGACGAGGCGGCCGGAGGCCCCGAGGTCCTCGTCGCCCACGAGATCGCCGTTCGCGATCAGCGACTCGCCGCCGTCGACCCGCATCGCGACCGAGAACAAGGCCCGGTCCGAGGGCGCGTTGTGGCACGGCATCCACCGCGACGCCCCGAGCGGCTCCGACACCGTGTAGACGGCGCGCACGGGGACGGGATCGCCCATGCGCGCCGGCACCGCGCGGAGCGCGTCGCCGGAGAGCGCCTCGTAGTCGATCTCGATCGCGATCGGCTCGCCGCGCGTCGCCTCGGGCACGCTCGAGAGATCGACCGCGAGCGCCGCGCGCGTCGGATCGAGCTGGTGCGGGAGGGCGCCGCCATCCTTCTGCCGGACCTCCTTCACCTCGGCGACGGCGCTGTCGAGCACGACGACGCGCGGGCCGTCGCCGGTGACCGACAGCGTGAGGCCCAGCGTCGCGACGAGGCGGCCCCGCTCCCAGTCGAACTCGCCCCGGAGATCGTATCGCTCGATGTCGAACGCGCTCCCCTCGAGCGGCGCCGGGCCTTCCCCCGAGCACGCCGCGACGAGCGATCCAAGCAGCAGGCAGGCCACCCGGAACGCTCCGGGGCGGTGTTTCTGGACAGTGCAGTGCATCCGGTCTCCTTCGATCGGAAGAGGCGATTCATCTCGCCGGCCGGAGGCTGCAGCCCGGTAACCCGAGCCCAGACAGGCGCAGCGACGCGTAACTGACCTATGGACAGTTACAGAACCCGCGCCCGTGGCCAAGCGGAGGTGACGCGCCGGAGATCGCGGCGGGGAGGCTCGGCGTTGAAAAAGCAGGGCGCTCGGTTGGGTGCGCCACGGGCACGCGGCGCGCGCACCCTTGCGTACCCCGGGCGCAGCTCGTCTGTCGTTTCGCCGTTCATTTGCAAGGGTTACAGCGACCTATGCGAGGATGCTGCCCGCCATGGCACATCATCGAGAGGGGTGGAGGAGGGGGCGTTGGCTGGCCGCGCCCCTGGCTGTGGGCGCGGCGCTCGCCGTCGCGCTCGTTCCGAAGAGCTCGTCCGCGCAGACGTGGACCGGCGGACGGACGACGCCGGTGCTCGACGAGATCGTCGCGATCGACAGGACCGGGGAGCCGCGCTGGCCCTACGGCGACGAGGACGTCGCGAAGGACGGCGCGGCGACCTTCGCGGAGCCGGAGCGGTCGATCGATTTCCGCACCGCCTACGCGGTCGCCGACGCCGGGCGGCTCTGGGTGCGCGCCTACGTGTCGGGGACGACCGCGATCGGCGCCCAGACGACGCTCTTCGTGTTCATCGACGCCGACAAGAACCGGGCGACCGGCGGCACGGCGAGGGCGCCCGAGATCGACCCGCGGTTCACGGCCGACGCGTCGATGGGCGGCTACGAGTACGTGCTCGGCGTGAAGGGCGACGGCACGCTCTCGGACGTCTGGAGGTTCGTGGCGCCGCCGGGGAGCTACGAGCGCGTCACGGTCACCGACATGCAGGTCGCCACCGAGGCAAGGACGGACGTCGATCCCCTGCTGATCGGCGAGGCGACGCGGGGATACGTGCAGGGATCCATCGATCTCGACATCGTGGGCGTCAGCGTCGCGTGCGCGGCGAACCTGTACTTCCGGTCGGTGAACGACGCCGCGGAAATCGGTCCGGGCGATCTCGACATCGGCCTCTCCGCCTCGTGCGTGGCCGACGACGGGGACGGCGACCGCGTGCCCGACGTGATCGTCCCGTCGTCCGGCTGCACCCGCGACGCGGACTGCGCCGGCGCGGGCGTGTGCGTCGAGCGCGACTGCGTGCTGCCGGTGTCGTGCGTCGACGACACCGACTGCGCCGGGGACGAGGACTGCTCGCCGGATCACCGGTGCATCCCCGCGCCGTCGGGCAGCTGCACGTCGGACGCCGGCTGCGGCGACCTCGTGTGCGTGGGCGGGCAGTGCAGCCCGTGCTCGCTCGGCGGCGACAGCTGCGGCCCGGGCGCGCGCTGCGCGCCGACCGGGCGCTGCGTCGACGGCGAGGCGTCGAGCGGCGCGGGCGGGCCCGGCGAGCCGGATTTGCTTGAGGGCGATGCGGTCCAGGGCGGCGCCTGCGCCTGCGCGACGGGGCCCGCGCCCCTCGGCGGCGGCGCCCTCTCGCTGCTCGCCGCCGGCGGGCTCGCGCTCGCCTGGCGCAGACGCCCCCGCCGCGGAGCGGAGGCCGGCCGATGAAGAGGAGACCCATGCGCGCACGGATCACCGCCGCCACCGCCTGCACGATCTTCACGATCCTCGCCGCCGCGACGAGCGCGTCGGCGCAGGAGACCGACATCGACATCGAGCGCTTCAAGCCCGCCGTCACGCACGACGCCTTCGTGGTCACCGAGGGCTCCGGCGTCCGGGAGCCCGAGGATCCCTGGGAGTTCGGGCTGCTGCTGAACTACGCGCGCAACCCGCTCATCGTCGCGACGGGCGACGGGGACCTGCGGACCCAGATCGTGAGCGGCCGCCTGGGCGGCGATCTCATGGCCTCGGTCACCATCGCCGAGCCGTTCGCGCTCGGCCTCGACATCCCGTTCTTCCTCTTCCAGTCGGGGGAGGGCTCGCCGTCGTTCGGGGGCATCGGCGACATCCGGCTCGTGCCGAAGCTGCGCATCCTCGACGACCGCGACTCCATCGGCCTCGGCCTCGTGGCCGAGCTGCGCGTGCCCACGCACACCGGCGATTTCTCGGGCGGCGCGCGCAACGTTGTGTTCTGGCCGCGCATCATCCTCGATCACCGGTTCGCGCCCGGCCTGCGGTTCGGCGTCAACGCGGGCGTCGCGATCCGCGAGGGGACGACGTACGCGAACGTCGAGGCGGGGAGCGAGCTGACCTACGCGGCGGCGCTCGGCTACCGCTTCGGCGGCATCGACGGCAAGGTCGAGATCGGCGCCGAGGCGAACGGCGGCATCGGCTTCACCGCGGACGACCTGAAGGAGGAGGAGACGCCGCTCGAGGCGCTCGGCTACGTGAAGATCAACCCGAGCAAGGAGTGGGAGATCGTCGCGGGCCCGGGCATCGGCGCGCTGGCCGGCTACGGCGTGCCGATCTTCCGCGTGTTCGCGGGGGTGAAGTACACGCCGACGTCGCACGACCGCGACAGCGACGGGGTCGACGACGAGCGCGACCAGTGCCCCGACGTGCCCGAGGATCGCGACGCCGACTACGACAGCGACGGCTGCCCCGAGGAGGACGCCGACGACGATCAGGACGGCGTGGCGAACGTGGATGACGAGTGCCCGGACGAGAAGGAGACGATCAACGGCGTCGAGGACGACGACGGCTGCCCGGACAAGGGCGAACCGCGGGTCTCGTACGAGCAGGGCCAGATCGTGATGCGGGACACCGTCCGCTTCCGGTCCGGGTCGGCCGAGCTCGAGCCGGAGTCGTACAAGACCCTCGACCAGGTGGCGCTCGTCATGAAGGCGAACCCGGAGGTCGAGCGGTTGCGGATCGAGGGGCACACCGACGAGACCGGCACGCGCGAGCTGAACCTCCGGCTGAGCCAGGAGCGCGCGGACACGGTCCGGAAGTACCTTATCCAGAAGGGCGTCAGCCCTGGCCGGCTCACGGCGGAGGGCTTCGGCCCGGACAAGCCGCTCGCAGAGGGCGACGACGACGCGAGCCGGGCGAAGAACCGCCGCGTGGAGTTCGTGGTCGACAACTGAGGCGCGCTCCTCCAACTGAGGCGCGCTCCTCCAACTGAGGCGCGCTCCTCCGCGAGCGCGCCGCGCCGCCGCGCGTCAGAGGTGACCGCTGCCGCCCGTCAGAAGCGGCCCTGGATCCCCAGGCCGCCTCCGGTGGTCCCGACGGCGGGCGTGACCACGATCCGCGCCGCCGCGGGCTCCGCGTCGCCGAGCGACGTCACGAACAGCGCGACGCCGGCCGCGAGCCCGACCCCGCCGACCACGAAGCCGACGTTGGACAGCGTCGCCGCGCTCCTGGCGTCGTCGACCAGCGCCACGCCCCGATCGTCGCAGAGCGTCGCGGTCCGGCAGTGATCGTCCTGGGCCCGGCCCCACCGCGCGCTGGCGATGAGCCCGAAGATCGAGCCGGTCACGACGCCCGCGACGCCGACGCCGCCGGCCACGAAGGCGAGGGTGCGGCGGGTGCTCGCGCCGTCGTCGTCCGCGCCCGGCCGGAGCGGCGCCCCGGGCGCCGGCGCGGAAGGCCCTCCGGGCTGCGGCGGGGCCGCCGCGGTCGCTCCGGGGTCGTCCTCGAGCGGCGGGACCGCCACCGTGACGACCTTGCCGGGGCCGGCGGTCTGCGCCTCCACCGAGAACGGCTTCTTGCCGGGCGCGGTCGCCTCGATGCGGTGCGTGCCCGGGTCGACCGGGAGCGGCGCGCTCCACGCGCCGGCGTCGAGGACCGCGCCGTTGCGTCGCACGACGAGCCCGTCGGCCGGCGCGCTCACCGCGATGGCGAGGCGCTCGAGCCGCTTCTCCAGATCGGCCGCGCGGCGCGCCGCCTTCGCCTCGCGGTCGGCCTGGCCAGCCCGGCTCGCCATGTCCGCGGCCTCGCGGAACGCGGCCCAGGCGCTCGCGGTCCGGCCGAGCCGATCGAGGCAGTCCGCCAGGTTCCACTGGGTGCCGTACCCCGGGTCGAGCCGCTGGCTCGCCGCGAACTTGGGGCACGCCTCGGCGAGCTTGCCCTGCGCGACGAGATCGCGCCCCTGGCGGAAGAGCGCCTCGGCCGCGGCGGCCTGATCCGCCGAGGGCTCCGCGCGGGCGACGCCCGCGGAGAGCGACAGGAGCGCGGCGACACACCACGCGACGCGGCTATTTCCTCGATGTCTCGTCATCATCATTCCTCGGGGGCCTGGGAGGCGACGGCGGCCTGGCCGCGGGCGGGCGCGGCGCGGGCGGGCGCGCGACGGCGCCAGCGCTCGCCGACGCCGCGACGCGCGCGGTCGCCGAGGGCGGCGCCTCGGGCGTCGATGAAGCCGCGGCCGGCGCGTCCCCCGGCGGCGGCGCGTCCCCCGGCGCCGGTGCGTCCCCCGGCGCCGGCGTGTCGGCGCGAGGCGCCGGCCTCGTCTCGGCGCCCGCGGACGGCGGCGGCGGCTCGGCCTCGGCGCGTGGGGGCTCAGGGGCGGCCGAGGGGGCGGCCGGGGGCGACCCGCCGCGCACCGCGAGGTAGACGCCGGCCCCGCCCGCGATCGCGGCGGCCAGCACGCCGCCGGCGACAAGGGCGATGGGCGCGCGCGACGCCGGGCGCTCGCTGCGGCTCGACAGCCCCACGCTCGTGGCGGGCGCCGTGCCCGACAGCGCGTGCGGCCCGAACGGCGCGCCCGACAGGCGCTGCGGGGTCGAGGCGGCGTCGAACGGCGCGCCCGACTGGCGCGGCGGCCCCGAGGAGGCCCCGAACGGCGCGGCGGCCCCGAACGGCGCGGCGGACCCGAACGGCGCCCGCGACGCGCGCACGGCGGCGTCGAGCGGCACGAGCATCGCCTCGACGATCGCCTCGCCGTGCGGCAAGAACGCGCGCAGCGCCGCCGCCAGCTCGCCGGCGCTCGCCGTGCGGCCGGCCGGATCGATGATCAGCGTCCGGTGCACAACGTGGGCGACCTCCGGCGGCACCCACGGCGCGATCTCCTGGATCCAGCGCACCGGGGTCGTGCAGATGGCGAGGACGAGCTCGCCGAGGCCGGTCAGGTGCTGGTTGGGGCGCTGCCCCGCCAGGGCGTGGTACAGGCTGATCCCGAGCGACCAGATGTCCGAGCGCGCGTCGATGGCGCCGCTGCCGCGCGCCTGCTCGGGCGACATGTAGAGGGGCGAGCCGAGCAGCGCGCCGCTCTTCGTCATCCCGCCGTTGCCGAGGCTCTGGTCGGTCATCTTGGCGACGCCGAAGTCGAGCAGCTTGACGACGCGCTGGCCGCCCTGCTTCCGCGCGAGGAACAGGTTCGCCGGCTTGATGTCGCGGTGGACGACGCCGGCCTCGTGCGCGCGCTCGAGCCCGAGGCACGCCTGCAGGCCGATGCGCAGCGCGAGATCGACCGGCAGCGGGCCGAGCCGCTCGATGAGCGCCTGCACGTCCTCGCCGTCGAGGAACTCCATCGCGATGTACGGCGAGCCCGTCTCGCGGTCGCGCCCGGTGTCGAACACCTGCGCGATGTGCTCCGACTCGACCGCGCCGACCGCGCGCGCCTCGCGCTGGAAGCGGCGGAGGAGCTCGTCGTCGGCGGCCTGGCCGAGGATGACCTTCACCGCGACGCGGCGGCCGGTGCCGGTGTGCCGCGCCTCGTAGACGGCGCCCATGCCGCCCTGGCCGAGCAGCCGGAGCATCGCGTAGCGGTCGTCGAGGACTCGACCGATCATGACGGGAGGCCCGGAACGCCGGCGACGGCCGCCTTGGCGAGCGCGTCGGCGAGGCGTGAGGCGGCGGCTTGGGGGCGAGCCCTCTTCACGGCTGCAGGCTAGAGCACCTCCGCCCCCGCGTCATCCCTCGCCGCAGCACCTGCACCACGGCAGCCTCACGAGCGTGTGGTGCGACGTCTCGAAGGTCGAGAGGTCCTGGATCAGGAGCCGGCCCCCGAGCCTCGAGGGCGTGTACGCCGAGAGCACCTTGAGGGCCTCCATGGCCACGAGGTGGCCGAGCAGCTGCCCCATCGTGCCGGCGTGGGGCGCGGGCTCGGCCCGGAGGGCGGCCGCGGGCAGGGGGCTCAGCGCCTCGGCCATCGCGCAGACCCGGCACGCCGTCTCGCCCGGGAACACGAGGGGGCCGAGGACGGCCGTCGCCCCCGCGAGGTGCGCGAAGAGGGAGGCGATCCGCGCGCGGTGGCCGAACCGCGCGACGCGCGAAAGGAGCTCCGCGTCGTCGCCGCGCACCGCCGCGACGAGGAGGTGGGGGCGCTCGTCCGGCGCGAGGAGGTCGTCCGAAAGGAGCGCGGCGGCGGGGCTCTCGTCCACCCGGCACAGCGGCGCGCGTTCGCGGATCAGCGCCGCCACGGCGCCGCGGCGGGGCGCGCCGAGCGCCGCCTGGCCCCGCGCCTGGACGCCCGCGACGTCGCGCGGGTCGACCGCGCCGCCGCGCCCGTCGATCAGGCGCAGCGCCGAGATCCCCGCCGCCGCGAGCGCGAGGGCGGCCGCGGCGCCCCAGGGCTCTGGGCCCACGACGAGCACGCGCGCGCGCGCGATCCGCTCGGCCGCCTGCTCCGGGGCCGACGACCACCTGCGCAGGAACTCGCCTTGCCCGCGGAGGCGCTCGCGATCGACGGACGGCGGCGCGTCGGGCGCCGGCTCGACCAGCCCGCGCGCCTCGAGCAGGTCGAGGAACGCGGTCACGCTCTGCGGCGAGTAGTCGGCGAGCGCCTCGACGAGCGCCTCGCGGCCGCGCGACCCGTCGAGCAGCGGCACCATCCGCTCGAGGAACGCGCCCACGTCCGCGCCGGTGAGCTGGAAGGTGCCGAGATCGGAGCGGAGGATGACGCCCACGTCGGTGGGCGTGATGCTGGCCGAGCGGCTGAGTCGAATGCTGGGCATGGTGCTCTCCGACGATCCCTGTTCAGGCCTGCTGGGCCCCGGTCCGGCCCTCTGCCGGCGCGGGCTGACCGATGCAGACGAGGTACATGGCGTCCTCCTCGGGCGGGAGCGCCAGGAAGCGCTTGAGCTCCTCGTCGTAGAAGCCGCCGATCGCCACCGGGCCGAGGCCCAGGGCCGTCGCGACGAGATAGAGGTTCTGGCCGAGGTGCCCCGCGTCGAGCCACAGGAAGCGATAGCCGCGCTGGCCGTACTTCCACATCGTGCGGAACGGGATCGCCGTGATGACGACCACGACGTTGGCGTTCAGGACCATGTCCTGGTCCACGGCCAGCTCCGCGAGCGCCGCGTGGGCGACGCCTTCCCGGCGGAGCTCGAGCTCGTGCGCGCGCGCGTCGTAGTGGTGCAGGCCGTCCGGGACCCCCTCGACGGCCTGCGTCGCCACGTAGATCTCGAGCGGGTACCGGGCGCCGGCCGAGGGCGCCGGGCGATCATGGTTCCACTCACCCTCGATTTTTCGCATGCCACTGACGCCGTAGCTCGCGTGGAGGAGCCGCCCGAGCGTCGCCGCCGGCATCGGCCCGAGGGCGAAATCGCGGACCGATCGCCGCCGCTCCAGCACCGCGCCGAGCGGGGCGTCGATCGAGAAATCGCGCCCGGGCAGCGGCGTGCGCGTGGAGCCGGCGTACGTGCGGAAGCGGAGCGGCTGGAGATCCTCGTCGAACGGCGGCTCGAGCGCCCGCGACCTCACGTGGGAGGACTGGAGGTGATAGAGCCGCGCGACGTCCGCCTCTTTGCTCCTTGCCATGGTGTCCTCTCTCAGGCCATCGGGTGAGGGTCAGGGTTGATCCCGCGGGGGGCCATCGCGCGGAGGCGCGGATTGCCGAGCCGCGCGAGCTCGTGGCCGAAGTGGATCTGCTGGAAGTCGGGCCCGAGGGCCCGGGCGACGCGGAAGGGGGTCGGCGCGAGATCGGGCGAAGTCACGTCCACGATCGCGACGCGCAGCCCCGCGGCCTCCACGCGTCGGGCGAGCTCTGAGAGCGTGACCTCCTCGGGCTCTTCCAGCTCGGCGGCGGTCACCGTGCCTCCGTCGCGGAGGAAGGCGAAGGCCGCGGCGCGGCTCGGGGGAAGGTAGTAGACCGCGTGATCCTCGAGCGAGCGCACGTCCTCCGGCCGCTCGGGGACGGCGATCTCCTCGCCCGTCATCAGGCGGAAGATGTAATTGCCTATCTGGCCCTGCTCCAGGATGGCTTTCCTGATCGCGGTGAGGGGGCTCAGGTGGGCGGAGATCGAGACCACCGCGCCGGGCCAGCGCTTGCCGTCGCCGAAGCCCACACACATGACCACGGGCACCGCGACGCCTGCGTCGAGGAGGTACAGCTCGATCCGGGCGCCGCGCTCCTCGAGCTGCCGGGCAATCTCGTGCACCTCGCGGTCGACCGTGTCGTCGGGCAAGATCCGCCGCCCCGGCCGGCGCGCGAGCCACGAGATCATGAACGCGTCGCGCTCGATGAGCTCGAGCGTGGCGCCCATCGACGCGGCCTCGAGCGTCGCGCCGGCGGCGAGCCCGTTCGACGTCACCTGGCAGAAGTGAGCGTCGGGCCCGGCGCAGTAGCCGTAGTAGGTCGGGAGCGCCGGCACATACACGGGCGCGCGGGTGTCCAGCCAGCGCCCGAGGGCCCACGCGATGGGCGTGGCCGGATCGAGCGGCGCGAAGGGGAACCCGGGCCGGGCGTACTGCTCCTCGTCGTAGAGACAGAGCCGCTCCGGAGCGATGAAGTCGCCCTTCATCTCGGCGACCGAGGCGCGGAGCAGCGCGTCGCGGTCGACGATCCCGGCGGAGTAGCGCTCGACCGCCTCGCCGGTTGCCCGGATCAGGGCCTCGACGGGCGTGATGCCCTTTCCGGTGCCGACCTCCGGCTCATCGCAGCGGTGAGCGCGCTCCGAGCCGCCTCTGGTGTCGCTGAGGAGCGCCGTGGCCGTGACGGGCGCCTCGGGGGCGAGCACCGGGCTCGTCGCGTCCAGCGTGAGGCGCCGGACGATGCCCGTCCGCGCGTCGACGATGCCGGCGAGCATCCGCCGGAGCGCCGCGGGGTCGCGCGCGTCGCGGAGGCGCACGCCCGATTGCCGGCGCGCGCTGCCGTTGCGCCGGGATTCGGCGGCGCCGCCGCAGACCGGGCACCAGGGCATCCGCAGGACGGCGTGGAGCGACGTTTCCGGATCGATCAGGTTCTGGACCATGAGCTGGCCCGCGAGCCGGGACGCGGCCCGGTTCGCGAGCAGATCGAGGGCCGCGAGGGCGACGGCGTCGCCGAGGAACGCCGACATCGGTGCGGGATAGGTGCGCGCGCGGCGCGCGGGGCGCGCGGCGAGGAGCGGCGCCTGGAGCGCGTGATCCGCCTCCGGCTGATCGCTGGTCGCGAGCCGCCGGAGACGGCAGCAGTTCCAGCACGCGGTCTTGCCCGGCACGACGGCTGGGCCGATCACCGCGTCGAGCCCGTCGAGGTGCGCGCTGAGCGAGAGGACGGAGGCCGCGTGAGCGAAGCGGGCGACGCTCTGAAAGACGAGGAGATCATCGCCCGGGACGCACGCGAGGATCAGGTCCCATCGGGTGTCCTCCAGGGCGAGCGGGCGATCCGCCTCGGCGAGCAGCGTCCCGGCCGTGACCGCGCAGCCGGGAGCGAGCCGCGACAGGGCGAGGGAGAGCGATACCGCGCGATCCTTCCCGAGATCCGCCTCGGCGAAGGGGCCGAGATCGTCCGCCGTGACCTCCATGTCGTCGAGGACGTGGAGCGCTCCGACGCCCGCGGACACGAGCTCGATGGCCGCGACGGCGCCCCACGGCTCGAGCCCGACCACGAGGACGCGCGCCCGCGCGAGCTTCTCGTGCGCCTCCGTCGGCTCGGGCGGGGCGGTCCCGTCGAGCGAGGGAGCGGTGGTCGTGGAGCTGGGCAGTTGAATGGCCACGCGAGATCTCCAGGAAAGGGCAGCGCGGCGGCGCCTCGACCGGCGTCGCCCTGCACCTTCGGTAAAGAGGTTCGATTCCGGCGCTCAGGGATCGGTGCCCCGACAAGCAAAGAGGAGGAGAGCCTCGCCGGCGGCCGGCGCGCGATCGCGCGCGGTCGTGGCGAGCCGGGGAAGACGGGACGATGCCATTGACGATGCCATTCTGCGTACTTCGCGCTCCTCGTCTTCCTCCGGAGCTCTATCCCTCGGCCACGCTGGTCTCAGGACTACCTACAGTGGCACCTGCCACCGCAACCGCACCTGCCGCCACAGCCGCATCCGCCGCCACAGCCGCATCCGCCGCCACAGCCGCATCCGCCGCCACAGCCGCATCCGCCGCCACAGCCGCATCTGCCGCCACAGCCGCATCTGCCGCCACAGCCGCATCTGCCGCCACAGCCGCATCTGTAGCTGGCTGGAGTCGCTACTTCCATCGCCTCCAGCTTGCTCGACAAATCGTCGATGGCGTTGTGGAGCTCCTTTATCGAGACATCCAGATCCTTCGGCGCATCATTTCCGTTGTTCGAATCACTCATCGCAGAGCCTCCCACGAGTAGGTGAGGCACGCAAAGGGTCTTCGTCAATCCGACGACTCCTTGTTGGGCAGCGGAGGCTCCAGCGGACTCCCGGTCATCCAGGGCGACCGAGGCCGCGGACAGCGCGATAAAGCTGCGCTCCGTCGCGGCGTTCACGCGAGAAGAAGGCGAGACGCAGTTGAACCGCCAAGGCGCCAAGGACGCCATAAAGAGAAATTCCTCGGCCCTCCCGGCGTCCTTGGCGTCTTGGCGGATCTCTCGTCCGGATCGCTGTGCCAGACGTCGGCAAGCTCGCCTGTGATCCGGAGCGGCCACGCGCTCGGGCCGGAAAGCCGAGAGGGGCGACCGGGACGGAGCGCTTTCTTCGCGTCGTCCTGCTCGCCGCAAACAATCCTGGATAACCCGGCAGTTTGCGCGTGCGCACTCATCGCGCCGTGAGCGACGCCTCATTCAATTGCCTTTCTGCGCCGCCTCCGGTACCCGGCCCGCCTCCCTCGTGGGCGCTCGGCGCCCGTCAGCAAAGGAGTGTCATGCATCGTACCTCGCTTGGGCCGGCGATGAGCCGTCTCTCTTTTTGTATCCTTGTTGCGTCAACATCGCTCGCGGGCTGCGGCGCCGCGGAGGGCTCCTCGGCGCTCGCCGCGGCCGAGATAACGTGTTCGGGCTGCACCGTGCTGAAGGGAGGTACGGTGTTCGACGGCGCGCGCTCGGGCCGAGGAGCGGTGGTGATCGAGGGCGACAGGGTGCGGCAGGTCGTCTTCGGCGACGTCGCGCTCGCCGGCGTCGAGGCCGGGGGCGGCGAGGTCGTGGACGTCGCCGGAAAGACGGTCCTCCCCGGGCTGATCGATCTCCACGTTCACTCGCTGAGCGTCGCCGGGCCCTATGCTTATTACGACGATGAGCTCCACCTCGAGGACCACACGAAGGCGATGCTCCGGGCGGGCGTGACCTCTTACCTCGATCTCGGCTCGTCCCAGCACGTCATCTTCGAGCAGCGAGCGCGCATCGACGCCGGCGAGCTCCTCGCGCCGCAGCTCTTCGCCGCGGGGCCGCTGCTCACTCCGACCGGAGGACACCCCTGCTATCACGGCAGCCCGCCCGGCGATTTCTGCCTCTTCATCGACGCTCCCGCCGACGTCGCCGCGGCCTTCGAGGCGCTCGTCCCGAGGGCCCCCGATGTCATCAAGATCGTGCTCGAGTCGGGCGGATCCCGGTCGCTCCCGCGCCTGTCGCGCCTGTCCGTGGCGGCCATCGCCGAGGCCGCCGCGGCCGCCGGCGTCCCGGTCATCGCCCACGCGACACAGGCCGTCGACATCGAGGCCGCGCTCGATGCCGGCGTGACGCTCTTCGCGCACGTCCCGGACCAGGAGCGGATCTCGCCCGAGCTCGCGCGGAGGATGGCCGCTGCCCATGCGGTCGTCGTCCCCACCCTCTCGATGACGGACGGCCTGTATCGCACGGCCCACGCCACGCTCACCGAGCTCGACGACCCCGCCCTCGCCGACGACGTGCCGGCCGGCGTGATCGCCGCCCTGCGCGACCCGTCCCTGCTCGCGGAGCTCAGGACTGCGCGCTTCCAGGAGCTCTCGAGGGCGTGGCGCGATCACGCGGCCGCGAACCTCCTCACCTGCTATCAGGCCGGGGTCGCCATCGCCGCCGGCTCCGACGCCGGCAACCCGGGCGTCTTCCACGGGCCCGCCCTGCGCCGCGAGGTCGCGCTCCTCGTCGAGGCCGGGATGCCGCCGATCGAGGCGCTCGCCGCCGCCACGCGCGCGGCCGCGGACGTGCTCGGGCGGCCCGATCTCGGTCGCCTCGAGGAGGGGGCGCTCGCGGACGTGCTCGTGGTCGACGGCGATCCGCTCGCCGACATCCGCGCGCTCGAGCGGGTGTCGCGCGTCTACAAATCGGGCGTCCTCCTCGATCGCGACGCGCTCGCGCTGCCCCGCAGGGCGAGCCTCGCGCGCGAGCCCAGGACGGGCTCCGGCCCCGGCGAGACGTGCCTCGCCGCCTCGGAGTGCGCGCCCGCGCAGTCGTGCAGCCCGGCCCAGGTTTGCGCGGCGACATGCAGCGACGCCGCGGGCTGCGCGCCGGGGAGCGCGTGCCTCTTCGACGGCGCCTCCGCCACCGGGGGCTCCTGCGCGCCGGGCGACGGCTGCGACCTCTTCGCGCAGGATTGCGAGAACGGCGCCGCCTGCGTGTTCTGGGGCAACGGCTCGACGTCCTGCTGGTTCGCCGGCGCGGGCTCGGACGGGCAGCCGTGCGAGGCGTCCTTCGCCTGCGCGCCCGGCAGCGTGTGCGACGGGGCCGCGCGCGCGTGCGTCGATCTCTGCGATCCGCGCGGCGAGCGCGGCGAGCCGTGCCCGGGCGGCAAGCGATGCGTCGACCTCGCGGCGATCGCGGGCCTCTCCGTGGGCGTCTGCGAGTAGGCCGGGAAGCCCCGCGGGGCCCGCGTGGAGCCATCGAGCGCGCTCAGCGCGACACGAGCAGCCAGGCGATCATGCCCCCCAGCGTGAAGAACAGGATGCCGGCGCCGGCGAGCACGGCGCGCGAGGTCCGCCGCTCGATGAAGCTGGCGGCCGCCCGGAGGCTGGCCGGGGCGGCGATGCCGAGGCTGCTGTCCCGCGCGCCCATCTTCTGCATGGCGGCGTCGAGCGCCACGAGCACGGCGCGCGCGTGGGGGAAGCGGTGATCCGGATCCTTGGCGAGCAGGCGCATCACGACCGCCTCGAGCGCGGGCGGGACGACGATGCCGGGGGAGCGCTCGGCGATCGGCGGCGGCTCGGTCGATCGGTGCTGCGCGAACAGCGCCGAGGGCTCGACCGCCGTGAAGGGGTGCTGGCCCGCGAGCATCTCGTAGAGGATGATGCCGAGCGCGTAGAGATCGGCCCGCCGGTCGATCGAGCGCATGCCGAGCGCCGCCTCGGGCGCCATGTACGCCATCGTGCCGAGCAGCACCCCCGCGTTCGTGAGCGAGCGGCGCGAGCCCTCGTCCGTGAACGAGAACTGCTCGATCGGGACCTTGGCGAGGCCGAAATCGATGAGCTGGACGCGCTCCTCCGGCCCGTCGAGGACCATGATATTGAGCGGCTTCACGTCCCTGTGCACGATCCCGAAATCGTGCGCTGCGTTCAGCGCCGTCGCGATCTGGCGCGCGATGTTCGCCGCGCGCGGCGAGGGGATGGGGCCCTGGTCGAGGAGCTTGCGCAGCGTGATGCCGCGGATGAACTCCATCACCATGAACCACGCGCCATCGTCGAGCTGGTTGATCTCGTAGACCGCCGCGACGTTGGGGTGGAAGATGTGGCGGCCGGCGATGGCCTCGCGCTCGAAGCGCTCGATGAGCTCCGGCAGCTCCTCGGCGTCCGGGTGGAGCACCTTGACGGCCACGTCCTCGCCGGTCGCGAGCTTCGTGGCCCTGAAGACGGCGGCGATGCCGCCCATCGCGACGAGCTCCTCGATACGGTACCGGTGGAGGAGCGTGCGCCCGATGAGCGTCATGGCCCGCTCGTGCGCCGCGGAGCTCGCCTGACCACCCGCGATGACCATGGGCCCGTTCATGCGTCGGCGCCTCCAGGCCGAACCCCTCGCGCGCAGGCCGCGCCGCCGCGCAGGGCGGGTACAGCCGCGCCGCGCCCGCAAGGCGTCTCGCGGTGGAACGGCGGTTCCACCCTTGCTGACATCATACGCTCACGCACCGGGCGTTCGGAGGGTAGCGCCCCTCCGTGCCCAGCGCCATCGTCACGGATCGGCGCGCGGGCGGGAAGCGCGCCCGCGCGGGTGCGGGCGGCGCCGAGGCTGGAGCTCGCGGAGCACGGGTGAGCCGCGCCTCCCGAGCGAGCCCGGGAACGGCAGCGCTCGCCCCCCTCGGCGAGGGGCTGCCGCGAGGGCCTGCCCGCAGATCGTCGTGCCCGTGTGGCCACGCGCCCGGGATTCGACCGCTCCGCCGTGACGGGGAATCGCCGGCTGCGCCGTCTCCTGCTCTGATGAAGGCGCAGGCGCATCGTGCCTCCGGCCGGACAGCGTGCCAGGAGCCCTCATGGCCTGTGGCCCGCGGCGGCGCGAACAAGGAGAGACGCTGGAAACGAGATGCGGAGTCGCGCCCGCACCCCCGTCGAGAGAGACCCCATTGCGCGCCGGGCGGCGCCTGCCCGTCGCCGGCGGAGCGCGACCACCTCTCCGCAGACCCCGCGACCTCGCCGGAGCTCCGGCCCCGCGCGCGGCCGGACGGCCGAGCCTGCTCTGGCGGGCGCGCGCCGGCTGTTCTGCCACGAGCAGCCCACATCGGCGCCCGTCGTGCGTGGACGAACGCCGTTTGAGCAACACGCCAAGTTCGCAGATGCGCTTTCTCGACGGGCTCGTGTAGCCTGTATTCGTGGAGGTTTCCATGCAGAGCACAATGCGTCGCACCGTTCTCCTCGCGCTCTTCTCCGGGCTTTCCGTGGCAGCTTGCTCCGCTCCCGATGCGTCGAGCCTCTTCGCTACCGGCGGCTCTGGACCGGGGAGCGCGACCTCCGCGAGCGGAGGCGAGGGCGGCGCCCCGGGCGACGGGGGCGCGGCGGGCGTGGGCGGCGACGGGGGCGAGGCGGGCGGGGGCGCAGGCGCGGGTACCGGGGGCGCGGGCGCGGGGCCGGTCATCGTCGACGAGCCGCCGGTGTGCGGCGACGTCTACGTCGACTGCGACGCGGACGAGGAGAACAGCTGTGAGATCAACGTGACGAACGACGCCCTCCACTGCGGCACGTGCCCCGTCGTGTGTGATGGCGTCTGCCGGGCCGGCGTCTGCGCCGGCACCACAACCCACGTCTCCGGCCAGCAGGATCCGCTGTACATCGCGGTCTCCCGCGGCACTGTGTTCTGGACCAACGGGGAGCAGGGCGTCGTCAGGCAGTGGTCGCCCGGCGAGACCAGCGCGATCAACCTCGCCACCGATCAGCCGGAGCCGGCCGACATCAAGGCCGACGACACCCACGTCTTCTGGGCCAACCAGGGTCGGAGCGGCATGAACGACGGCCAGGTGATGAGGGCGCGCATCGGCGGCGAGGAGGCGCCGATCGCCATCGCCGCAGGGCAGGCCGCCCCGTTCGGCGTCGCGCTCGACGACGAGTTCGTCTACTGGACGAACCGCGAGCGCGGCGGCTCCGTGGTCCGCGCGCGAAAGGACTCGGACGGCAATGGACCGTTCGTCACCATCTCGAACCGCGGGGGGACGACCCACGCGCTCGCGGTCGACGCGACCCATGTCTACTGGACGGTCCGCGACGAGATCGGCCGGGTGATGTCCGCGCCGAAGGACTCCACGGGCGATGGTCCGTTCAACGAGCTGGCGACCGAGCAAGGCGAGGTGCGCGAGATCGCGATCGACGCGACGCACGTGTACTGGACGACCAGCAGGACCGGCACGGTCATGCGCGTGGCCAAGACCGGAGGAGAGCCCTCGGCGATCGTCGCGGAGCAGGAGAACCCGAGGGGCATCGTCGCCGACGCGACGGGCGTCTACTGGACCGACCCGACGTCGCCGCACATCATGCGGATGCTGCCGAACGGCATCATCGGGGCCTTCGCCGCCAGGGAGCTGTCGCCCTTCGGCATCGCCCTCGACGCGAACCGCGTCTACTGGACCAACGGGCTCGGCATGGGCGGCACCATCGTGAGCGCCCCGAAATAGAGGTCGCGCGTGGAGGCCGGGGCGCGGCGTGCTACAAGCCCGCCCCGTGCTGCTCGAGACGTTTGCCGTCGGTCCGCTGGGTTGCAACTGCTCGATCGTCGTCGACCCGGCCAGCAAGGCCGCGGTCGTCATCGACCCCGGGGGCGATTTCGACAGGATCCGCGCGCGCCTCGAGCAGGCCGGGGCGACGGTCGCGGCCATCGTGCACACGCACACCCATATCGATCACGTCGGCGCCACCGCGCCTCTCCAGCGCTGGTCGGGCGCCGCGGCGCGCATCCACGAGGCCGACCGCTTCCTCTATGATCTGCTCCCCGACCAGGCGGCGCTCCTCGGCATCGCGCTGCCGGAGCGCTGCGAGCTCGACGGCGACCTGAACGACGGCGCGGTCGTGAAGGCCGGCGGGCTCGATCTGCACGTGCTCCACACGCCGGGGCACACGCCGGGCAGCGTGTCGTTCCTGGCCCTCTCGCCGACGGGCGCGGTGGCGTTCACCGGGGACACCCTGTTCCGGCGCGGCATCGGCAGGACCGACCTCTGGGGAGGCGACGCGCAGGCGATCTTCACATCCATCCGGAGCAAGCTGCTCACGCTCGACCCGTCGACCCGGGTGGTGACCGGACACGGCCCCTCCACGACCATCGGTGAGGAGCGCGACACAAACCCTTATTTGCGTGCGTGATCCGCCGCCGGCCGATCGCGCTGTCGCCGGGGGCGAAGACGTGTAAAGCGAGAACGCTGGAAGAAAAGCTCCGGCATCTTCGCGCCTTCCCGCCTTGAACAGCCCGCGCGCCGGCGCCGCTTTCCTGCGAGAAAGTGCTTGCATCTTGCCAGGATTCTTCCGAAAAATGCCGCACGACGAGAGCGCGCACCGGCTCCCTTGAGCCGGATCGATCGCCGTCCGTCGCGGAAGTCGAGCACGATGAGCACCGAAAGCGCGTCCGCCACGAAGGTCGAACTCGAGATCCTCCCCACGCAGCACCCTCTCGGCGACGCGGAGCGCGCGCAGCGCATGCAGAACCCCGGCTTCGGGCGCGTGTTCACGGAGCACATGGTCGTGATCCCGTACGCGGCGGACAGGGGCTGGCTCCGGGGGCAGCTCAAGCCGTACGCGCCGCTCACGCTGGATCCCGCGGCCATGGTGCTGCACTACGGTCAGGCGATCTTCGAGGGGTTCAAGGCGTACCGCCAGCCGGACGGGCGCATCAGGACGTTCCGGCCGGAGGCGAACGCGCACCGCTTCAACAGCTCTGCCCGGCGGCTCGCGATGCCGGAGATGCCGGTCCCGCTGTTCGTGGGCTCCGTCGACGCACTGATCCGCCAGGATCGCGCGTGGGTGCCCGCGGCGGTGGGCGAGAGCCTGTATATCCGACCGCTGATGTTCGCGACCGAGGTGGCGCTCGGGGTGAGGTCGTCACGCGAGTACGATTTCCTGGTGATCGCGTCCCCCGCGGCCGCGTATTTCCCCCAGGGCGTGAAGCCGGTGACGGTCTGGATCTCGGAGGATTTCGTCAGGGCGGCGCCTGGCGGCACGGGCGCGGCCAAGTTCGCCGGCAACTACGCCGCGAGCCTGCTCGCGCAGATGAACGCCGCGGCGGAGGGCTGCGCGCAGGTGGTCTGGCTCGATGCGGTGCATCGCAAGGTCGTCGAGGAGATGGGGGGAATGAACATCTTCTTCGTCTACGAGGAGGGCGGGCGCACGGTGCTCGTGACGCCCGAGCTGACAGGCACGCTCCTCCCGGGGATCACCCGCGACAGCATCATCCAGCTCGCCCGGGATTTCGGCTATGGCGCGGAGGAGCGCAAGGTCACCTTCGACGAGTGGGGCGCGGCGGTGCGCGAGGGCCGCATGACCGAGGCGTTCGCGTGCGGCACGGCCGCGGTCATCACGCCGATCGGCGCCGTGAAGTCGCGAGAGGAGAGCTTCGCCATCCACAACAACGAGACGGGGCCGGTGGCGGCGCGCTTCCGCGAGGCGCTGCTCAACATCCAGCACGGCCTCGCCCCCGACCGGCACGGCTGGATGCACGACGTGGTCTGACGAGGCGCCTGCGCCGGCGTCGCGCGGCGCCTACTCCGTGGCCGGCGATCGCTTGGATTTCGCCGTCAGGCCGTACTCGTGCAGGCGGTACTGGATGGTGCGTATGCTGATGTCGAGGAGCTCGGCCGCGCGCGTCGTCGAGCCGTTCGTCGCCTCCAGCGTCGACAGGATCGCATAGCGCTCGATCTCCGCCATGGTGGCGCCCGGGATCCGCAGGGCTCCCTTGGCGACCGGCGCCGCGTCGATGGGGAGGTGCTCCGCGTCGATGCGCGTCTCGTCGCAGAGCACGACGGCCCGCTCGATCGCGTTCTCGAGCTCGCGCACGTTCCCCGGCCACCGGTGCGCGACGAGCTTCGCCCGCGCCTCGTCGGCGAACCCCTCGATCTTGCGGTGGTTCTCCGCGGCGAACCGGCGGAGGAAGTGATTCGCGAGGAGCAGCACGTCGGTGTCGCGGACGCGCAGCGGAGGCATGTCGATGTGGACGACGTTGAGCCGGTAGTAGAGGTCCTCCCGGAAGTGGCCCTCCTGCACGGCCGCCGCGAGATCGCGGTTCGTGGCCGCGATGAGCCGCACGTCGACCGACACGGTGTCGTTCCCGCCGACGCGCTCGAATTTCCGCTCCTGGAGCACGCGGAGCAGCTTCACCTGCGTCGACGGCGCGATCTCGCCGACCTCGTCGAGGAAGAGCGTCCCGCCGTGCGCCTGCTCGAACCGCCCGATGCGCCGCTTGTCGGCGCCGGTGAACGCGCCGCGCTCGTGGCCGAACAGCTCGCTCTCGAGCAGCGACTCCGCGAGCGCCGCGCAGTGCAGCGTCACGAACGGGCCCTTGACGCGCGGGCCCTTCGCGTGGATGGCGCGCGCGAGCTCCCCCTTGCCGGTGCCGCTCTCGCCGGTGATGAGCACCGTCGCCCGCGCGCCCGCCACCTGCCGGGCCATCCGGTAGACTTTCTGCATCGCCGGGCTCGTCCCGATGAGCCCCTCCACGCCCTCTCCCTCGCGCTCGCGCAGCTGCCGGCGGAGGTTCTCCGCCTCGACCCGGAGCGCGCTCCGCTCGAGGGCGCGCTCGAGGGAGAGGAGGAGCGCGTCGAAGTCGACCGGCTTCGTCAGGTAGTCCTCGGCCCCGGCCCGCATCGCCTGCACCGCCGAGCTCACATCGCCGAACGCGGTGACGACGATCACCGGCAGCGATGGGTCCTGCTCGCGGAGCTTCCCGAGCAGCGTCACGCCATCCATGTTCGGCATCTTCAGATCGGTGACCACGACGTCCGGCGGCCGCTCCGCCGCGACCTCGAGCGCCTCGACGCCGTCCGCCGCCGCGTCGACAGCGTAGCCCTCCTGTCGCAGGAGCTTCTCCAGCCCCGAGCGCGCGCTCGCCTCGTCGTCCACGACGAGCACCCGCGAGCCCTGTCTCTTCTCAGCGTTCATGTCGTCCCTTCCGAAGACCGCCAGAGGATACCGCGCCGTGGTCGAAGGAGGCGCGTCGTGGCGCTCCTCCGGCTGCGGCGGCCTCCGTCGGCGACGGCGCGGCAGGCAAGCACCGCCCGGAGGGTGGCGCAAGGGCCGCGGGGCGAGCGGCGCGTCGTGCGGTCTGCCGGAAAGGACGAGGAGCCGTCAGCGGCTCTCGGTCGCGTCGACGTTGTCGCGGATGCCGGCGCCGAGGTCTGCCAGCGCCGAGGCGAGCATCACGATGAGATCGTCGGCCGTGACGATGCCGGTCACGTTGCCGTCGTGACGGACGATCGGCAGCCGCCGGACGCCGCGTTCACGCATCAGGCGGAGCGCCGTCTCGATGCTGTCGGTCTGCTGGAGCGTCGTGGGATCGTACGTCACGATCTCGGACACGAGCGTCTTCCCGGGGTCGCGCGCGTCGGCCATCACCCGCATCACGAGATCGCGATCGGTGAGGATGCCAATGGCGCGCGCGCCCTGCGTGACGACGACGCAGCCCACGCGGAACTCGCGCATCCTGCGCGCGACGTCGATCGCGGTCTCGGTGAGCTCTGCGCACACGGCGCCATGTTCAAATCGGCACAGGGACATGCCCGGATCCAAAGCACGATGCGCGCCACGCCGCCCCCGCCCGGCTCCCAGCTCCCTGCGTCGCGCGCCCGCGTCCACGGCGCGCCGCAGGCTCGGGCTCCATGGCGGAGGGAGGCCGCGCGGCGGCCTGCCAGCCGGCCGCGGCGGGGTGACGGATCGCAGCGGTTGCACGGGGGCGCAAGCCGTTCGCCCGGGAGGGCGATCGCCGGCTCGCGTCGGGGGCTCAGGCCGGGATGGGGGACGGGAGCGGGCCGGGGGCCGCAGCGCTCGGCTGCGCGTGCGCGGCGCGGGAGGACACCGCCTCCACGCTGGAGCGCAGCTCGGCGCTCAGGGCGGTGTAGTCCACCGGCTTTGTGTGCACCACCGCCTCGGGGACGAGCCCTCGCCCGAGCCGCGCCGCGAGCACGGGGTAGCCGGTGAGCACGAAGAGCGGGAGATCGGGCCGGAGCGACCGCGCGAAGCGCGCCACCGCGATGCCGTCGGCGTGGGGCATGCGGAAGTCGGTCACCAGGACGTCGGGGACCGGCGTCCGGGCGAGCCGCGCGATCGCGAGGGCGCCGTCGGTGGCCAGCTCCACCCGGAAGCCGTCGTCCTCGAGCAGGCGCGCGAGCAGGCGAGCGGTGCGGATGTCGTCGTCCACGAGGAGGATCAGCGGCTGTTCGATGATGCTGCGTGGTTCCACGCTGGGCGATCTACCAACTTGCGTGCCAGCGCCGGGGGGCGCCCGCGCGCCAGCGGACGGCGGGGAGCTCAGCCGGACAGGCGGATCGGCAGCGTCACGCGAAACAGCGTCTTCCCCGGGCGGCTCTGGAAATCGATGGTCCCCTCGTGATCGGTGATGATGCGATGTGCGATGGCCAGGCCGAGCCCGGTGCCGTCCGGCTTCGTCGAGTAGAACGGGTCGAAGATCGGCGCGTCCGGGCTCGCGACCCCGGGGCCGTCGTCCTCCACCTCGAGGAGGGCGTGGCGCGGCTTCCGGCGCGCGCGGAGGGTGACGGTGCCGCCTCCGGCCGACCCCGCCGCCTCCATCGCGTTGCGGAGCAGGTTCAGCAGGACCTGCTCGATCCTCCCGGGATCGAGGTCGAGCACCATGTCGGTCGAGGGCAGATCGACCTTCACCTCGACGTGTGTGCCGGCGCCGTCGCCGTCCGACGCCACGGCGACGCGCGCCACCCGCTCGCAGAGCGAGACGACCGACGTCGGCTTCAGGACCAGCGGCTTCGGCCGGGCGAAGTCCAGGAACTCGCTCACCAGCTCCGACAGGCGGCGGATCTCGTCGCGGACGACCTGGATGGCCTCCACGGTGTCCGGGTCGTTCATGCCGGCGCGCGCGAGCCCCCGCTCGAGGAAGGTCACGTGCAGCTGCGCGCCGTTGAGCGGGTTCCTGATCTCGTGCGCGAGGCCGGCCGCGAGCGTCCCCACCGCGGCGAGCTTCTCGCTCTGACGCACGCGCGCGGCGAGCGCGTTCTCGTCGGTCGTGTCCTGGCCGATGGCGAACAGCACCACCTCGTCGTCCGCCGCGGAGGGGGCGTACGCGAGCTGCCATCGCACGTCGCGGATCTTGCCGGCGCGCGTGCGGAGGCTGCTCTCCAGGAGGTCGGCGCCGGCGCGGCGGCCCGCGGCGACGTCCTCCACGAGCGCGCCGTGATCCGCGCGGATCTCCTCGGGGAGGAGCATCTCGACGAACGGCATCCCGAGGATGTCCTCGCGTCCGAGCCCGGTGATCCGCTCGGCCTCCCGGTTGAAGAGCCGCACGACCGCGTGCGCGTCGAGGCCCACGACGAGGACGCGCGCGAGCTCGACCGCGCTCTTGTACCGGTGCTCCGTGCGCGCGAGCGTGCGGCCGACCTCCTCCCGGTCCAGGCGCTCGGCGCGCTGCGCGCGCGCGAGGAAGTCGTCCCGGTACGTCTCCAGCATGATGGCGAGCTCGAGATCGAGCACCTTGCTCACCGCGGATCGGACCGGGATCGCCTGCGCGCCGAGCGTGCCCTCGGCGATCTCGTAGAACGCGAGCCGGATGAGCGTCATCGCCGTGAACATGTACCGCTGGGGCAGGCCGACCCGGACGTGGATCCGCCCGATCTTCGCGGTCTCGTCGAAGTACGCGTCGTCGTAGGGCCCGGTGCAGATCCGCGTCATCCAGCGGACGAGCGATCGCTTGAGGCGCTCCACCTGCTCTTCGCCGGTGAAGACCTCGTGCGCGCCCTCGTGCTCGCGGATGCGATCGTAGAACTCGTCCGCGATGCGGGGGAAGTGCGGCTCCGCGTGCGCGCGAAAGGCGGCCAGCCAGCCCGCGTCCTCGTCGTCGAAGCGAACGTAGCGCTTGATCTCGTCGAAGAGCGTCTCGTGCGCGGGCACGGCGCGGGAGCCTACCATGAGCGCGCTTCCGCGGCGGCGGCCCACGATCTCGCGCGCTCCAGGATCGCCCCGAGCGCCGCTTCATCCTCGCCGCCGCGCGCGACGATCTCCGGCGCGGGCGGCGCCTCGTAGTCGGGGCCTGCGCCGGGGAGCGCGTCGATCTCGCCGGCGCCGGCGGCCCGGTAGAGCCCTTTCGGATCGCGCTCGCGGCAGACCCGGGGAGGGACATCCATGTGCACCTCGACGAGCCGCGGCGCGAGCGCGCGGGCGCGCTCCCGGTAGGCGCGGCGGTGCGCGGTCGCCGCCACGATCACGATCGGCCCCTGGTGCGCGATCAGCGCCGCGAGCCGCGCGAGGGTCTCGTAGAAATCGTCGCGCTCTCGCGGCGCATACCCGGGCCGCGGGACGAGCGCGTCGCGCACCTCGTCGCCGTCGAGCAGGCAGCTCGCCCGGCCTTCGTCGAGGAGCTCGCGGTGCGCCCGCGCGGCCAGGGTGGATTTGCCCGACGCGGGGAGCCCCGTGATCCAGACGACCCCGCCGCTCACGCGAAGAGCCTCTCGGCGTCGGCCGGATCGAAGCGCGGGGTGTCGAGGGCGCGCTCCACGAGGCCGAGCAGGGCGTCCCTCGCGCTCGCCGTGACCGCGGGATACCAGCCGGGGTTGGCCAGCACGAGCGCGCGCCACGCGAGGAACGGCGCCGCCACGTCGAGCACGCCCGCGGAGCCGCTCCAGCCGAGGTAGACGTCCCAGAGCCGCTGCCACAGCGCGCGGAGGCCGCCCTGCCATGCGCCGGGCGCGCCCAGCGCGAAGAAGACGTAGTTGATGGCGAGGCAGGTGACGTCGTCCGCGGGGTCGCCCTGGGATCCGCGGCTCGTGTCGAGCAGCGTGAGCTGCGACGCCTCGTTGAACACGATGTTGAACGGGTGGAAATCGCCGTGCGTGCGCGCGAGCCGCTGGTCGCGGCCGCGGAGCTTCCAGCGCCATTTCACGCAGCGCCGCTCGATGGCCTGGAGCCGGGCGGGCGGCGCGCCGGGCACGTCGTCCGGATAGCCGTCGATGATGCCGAAGATGCCCTCGCCGTGGCCCACGAGGTCGCGCACCGCGCGGCGGTAGCTGCCCGGCTGCGCGCCCTTCGCGCCGTGGAGCGCGATGAGGTACCTGGCGAGCGTCTCGCAGCGCACCAGATCCTCCGGGCGCGCGCGGCGCTCCTTCGCGATCCGCCGCAGATCCGCGGCGTAGACGTCCCCCTCGGCGTACGTGGTCAGGAGGTAGAACTCGCCCGCGTCCCGCAGGGACAGGAAGCGCCCGTCGCGGGTCAGCGAGCCGACGTCCACGACCTCCACGTGCGCCGGGATCGACCCGAAGGTGTCGAACGAGAGCAGCATCTCCGCCGCGCGATCCGATCGCCTGTCGTGCCCGAACGCGTTGGCGGTCGACGTGTGCAGGACCAGCCGCTGCGTCGAGCCGTCGGGCCTCACCACCGTGATCCGCCGGGGAACGCCGTAGCCGGCGGCCTTCTCGGTCAGGTCGTTGCCCGGGCCGCCGTCCGGTCCCAGGGTGGTGACGTCCTCGACCCGCGCGTCCGGCAACACCGCCTCCACGAGCTGGCGGACCTGGCGTGAGGGATCGGCTTCAGGCAGGGTCTGCGGGGCGTTCATGGTCTCCTCGGGGAGGGCGTGGCGGCGTGCCGACGCGACCCTCTGTGACCCTGCGGCAAGAAGCAGGCCGCGTGCCTGCCGAGCCTGTCCTTGCCGCACCGCAGGCCGCAGCCGGATCCTGGCTTCAGCGGGGTCGGCGGCGGGCGATGAGGGCGAGCAAGGCGCCGGGCCGGGCGGGGCGCGCTCGCAGGACCTGCGCCCCCGCGCGAGGCGTGCGCGTCGCCGCGCCGCGCGAGGCTGGGTCAGCGATCCGGAATATCGGGGGGCGTGGGGCCGATCTGGTAGGGCCGCATCATCTCGTTGTCTTCGTGCTCGAGGATGTGGCAGTGCCACACGAACCGGCCGGGCCTCTCGAACGTCATCTTGATGCGCGTGATCTCGTCGGGCAGCGCGATCACCGTGTCCTTGAAGCCCTCCTCGCCCGCCTCGGGCGGGCGCGGAGCGCCGTCGAACGGCTGGCGATCGACGATCTCGAAGTGGACCTCGTGGACGTGGATCGGGTGCGCGTCCATGGTGAAGTTGTAGATCTCCCAGATCTCGGTGGATCCCGTGGCCGGGTTCTCCGTGACCGGATCGTCCCAGAAGAGTGGCTTGGCCGTGTCGGAGCCCGGCGGCCGGAACGTGCCCAGCAGGGCGGCAATCGGGCCGGCCGCGGGGTCGCTCGTGGACGTCACCTCGTTCAGGGACACCCGCCGCACAGCGTCCACGTCTCCGAGCGGCTTGAGCCGCGGCAGCCTGAGCCGGTGAGGGGGCGTGCTCGTGTCCCTGCTCCTCGCCGGCACGACGCGGAACTGCATCACCTGCCCTGTCGTCTCCGGGTCGGCCGGGGGCTGCGGGCCGCCGTTGAACGGCCCGTCCGGACCGAGGTTGCGGAGGACTATCGGGGTGCCGACGCGGACACGGCTGAAATCCACGATCACGTCCGCACGCTCGGCCGGCGCGAGCAACAGGGTATCGCGCTCCACCGGGCAGGGCAGGAATCCACTGTCCGAGCCGATCTGCCAGAACGGGAGACCGTTATCCATCTTCAGGAGCAGGAACCGCGAGTTGCTGCCGTTGAGGATGCGGAAGCGGTAACGTCGCTGCTCGACGTTGAGGAAGGGCCACGGCCGGCCGTTGACGACCATGACGTCGCCGAAGAACTCCGGGACCCAGATCGGCGGGACGTCGCCGTTCGGGATGTACACGTCCGCGAACTCGGGATCGCGTGTCGCGGGGTAGAAGAGCGACCCGTCGTCGTTGAAGGAGCGGTCCTGGATCACGAGCGGGATCTCGTATGTCCCGGATCCATGGCAGTCGTCCCGCGTCCGGGCCGAGCCGGGGAGCACGCCGGGCGGGAGATCGCCTGGGCCGCCGCGGAGCAGGTAGAAGCCGGCAGGTCCCGCGTAGACGTTGAGCCGGGTGATGCCGAGCGCGTGATCGTGATACCAGAGCGTCGCAGCCCGCTGGTCGTTCGGATACTCGAACACGGCCGCCCCCGGCTCCCACAGGTGCCCGAGCGGCGACGTGCGCTTGTAGTAGTCGTAGAAGGTCCCGGTCTCCGCGTATCCCTCGGGGATGTCGGTCGCCGCGGGGAGGTACCAGGCTTCCGGGTAGCCGTCGCTCTCCTGCGCCACCCTGACCATCCCGTGGAGGTGCGTGACGATCGGCACCGGGCCCCCGTAGGGCTCCGGCGGGCATCCGACCGGGAACATGGGCCGACTGTCGCGACCTTCCTCTCCGCCGGGCGGGTTGGCCCAGTGGAGGGTGGGGTCGACGGGGAGCAGGTGAGGGAGGAAGTGGCCGGTCACGGGGTCCTTGAGATCGTTGATCCACTTCACGCGCACCGGCCTTCGCCACGTCGCCTCGATGGTGAACGCCGGGTAGCTGAACGTCTCCGGGTGCTGAATCGACCCGTAGCCCCACACCGTCGTCATGGGCATACGGCCTGGCAGGACCTGCTGTTTGAACTGCCGGACGGCGATCTCGTAGTAATCGTAGTGCGAACCGTGATCATGGCGCCTGCTCGCCCTGGGCATGATGGGCGGGATGAGCAGCGGGACGGTATACCGGTATGGGGCGATGTCGACGCCGGGGAGGGTCGGTCCCTGTGGCAGGACGACCGGACACTCGTCGAACATCGCGCTCGCCGGACCGCCGCGCCGGAGCACCAAGAGCCCGCCCGTCGCGGCCAAACCATGCTTCAGGAGCTGTCGTCGTTTCATGGAGGACACCCAATATCCTTCGGCCACAGCCCACGCTGTGAGCGCGAGGTATCATGACGAGCGAAGAGAGCCGGGCAATCCAGGAAGCGCCGCATTCGGCGATGTGCATGATTATGAAGGATGACCCGGAGTCGTCAGACCTCCGGCGCCGCGTGGACGCAGATGCACGGATCGGGGCCGTCCCGGGCGACGAGCCGTGCGCGCACGACGGGCTCCGCGCGCGGCTCACGTCCTTGCTTGTTCCTCGATGGGGGGGGTCGGCCTGACGCGCGCGAGGCGCGGCTACCGTCCCGGCATGTCGTCCGGCATCGGGCCGATCTGGTATGGCCGCATCATCTCGTTGTCCTCGTGCTCGAGGATGTGGCAGTGCCACACGAACCGGCCGGGCCTCTCGAACGTCATCTTGATGCGCGTGATCTCGGACGGCAGCGCGATGACGGTGTCCTTGAAGCCCCCCTCTCCGGCATCCGGCGGGCGCGGAGCGCCGTCGAACGGCTGGCGATCGACGATCTCGAAGTGGCGCTCGTGGACGTGGATCGGGTGCGCGTCCACGGTGAAGTTGTAGATCTCCCACACCTCGGTCGATCCCACGGCCGGGTTCTCCGTGATCGGATCGTGCCAGAAGAGCGGCCTGGGCGTGTCGGAGCCCGGAGGAGGCTCGAGCGTGCCCAGCACGGCCGCCGTCAGGCCGGCGGCGGGCTGGAGCGCGGAGCTCACATCGTTCAGGGACACCTGCCGCACGACCGCCGCGTCTCCGATCCGTGTGAGCCGCGGCAGCTCGAGCTGGTGAGGGGGCGTGCTCGTGTCCGTGCTGGTCGCCGGCACGACGCGGAGCTGCATCACCTGCCCTGTCGTCGCCGGGTCGGCCGGGGTCTGCGGGCCGCCGGTGAAGGGCGCGTCCGGGCCGAGGTTGAGGAGGACGATCTCGGTACCGGCGCGGACGCCGCTGAAATCCACGATCACGTCCGCGCGCTCGGCCGGAGCGAGCAGGAGGGTCCCGCGCTCCACGGGGGAGGGGAGGAATCCGCCGTCCGAGCCTATCTGCCAGAACGGGAGACCGTTATCCATCTTCAGGAGCAGGAACCGCGAGCCGCTGCCGTTCAGGATGCGGAATCGATACCGCCGCTGCTCGACCTCGAGGTAGGGCCATGTCTGGCCGTTGACGAGCATGGAGTCGCCGAAGAACTCCGGGACCCAGATCGGCGGAATATCGCCCTTCGGGACGTACAGCGCGTCGAGCGGCGGGGAGAGCCCGCGCGAGGCCGGATAGAAGAGCGACCCGTCGTCGTTGAAGGAGCGGTCCTGGATCACGAGCGGGATCTCGTACACCCTCGCTCCCGGGCGGTCTCCTGGTCGCGGGGCTGGTCCTGGGAGGACGTCGTGCGGGAGGTCGTCCGGCCCGCCGCGCAGCAGGTAGAAGCCGGCAGGCCCCGCGTAGACGTTGAGGCGGGTGATGCCGAGCGCGTGATCGTGGTACCAGAGCGTCGCAGCCCGCTGGTCGTTCGGATACTCGAACACGGCCGCCCCCGGCTCCCACAGCTGTCCGAGCGGCGACGTGCGCTTGTAGTAGTCGTAGAAGGTCCCGGTCTCCGCGTACCCCTCGGGAATGTCGGTCGCCGCCGGAAGATACCAGGCTTCGGGATAGCCGTCGCTCTCCTGCTGCACCCTGGCGGTCCCGTGCAGGTGCGTGACGAACGGCACCGGGCCACGGTACGGCCCCGGCGGGCAGTCGCCCGTGAACGTGGGCCGCCGGTCGCGACCTTGCGTCCCGCCGGGCGGGTTGGCCCAGTGGAGGGTGGGATCGACGGGGAGCAGATGAGGGAGGAAGCGGCCCGTCGCGGGGTCCTTGAGATCGTTGATCCACTTCACGCGCACCGGCCGCCGCCACCTGGCCTCGATGGTGAACGCCGGATAGGTGAACGTCTCCGGGTGATGGACGGAGCCGTAGCTCCACACCGTCGTCGGGGGCAGACCCAGCTCGGGCGGCAGGAGCTGCTGCTTGTGCTGCCGTACGGCGATCTCGTAGTCATCGAGGCCTGCGTTGCCCGTGTCGAGCCCCATCGCCTTGGGCATGACTTGCGGGATGAGCAGCGGGCGCGTGTACCTGGGGATCGCGGCGCCGGGAAGGGTCCGGGCCGAGCCCGGGACGGTCGGACATGTGTCCACGGCCGCCCTCACCACGCCACCGCGCCGGAGCGCCACGAGCCCGTCGCGGCCGGCCCGTGCTTCCGGAGCTGTCGTCGCTTCATGGAGGACATCGCATCTCCTTGCCTCCGCAGCGCGCTGCGATGGCGCAGTATCATGATCAGCGCACGGGTCCGGTCCACCCAGGAAGCTCCGGATTCGGGGAGCTCTGGGATCACGGACGATCCCGCGATCGTCAGGTGCCTGGCGATGCGCGGCGTTCAGCCGCGCGGATCGGGATTGCCTCGGACGATGCGCCGCGCGCGGGTCGTGGTCGAGATGGCGCGTGGCGTGCCGACCGCCCCCCGGGCGGAGAGCCCCAGGACGATGGCGGCGATCAAGACAGGTGCAGGTGGGGCAGGAGGGGCGGACCCGACCCGACAGGCCGCCTCGCGGCGGCCGGGGTGCTCGCCGGGCCCGCGCGGCCCGGCCTGAGGGCGACTACTTGCCGGCGGGCCACTGGTCCTTGGGGAGGTCCTTGTAGACGTCCTCGACCTTGTGGAACCCGTCCGCGATCACCGTGGAGGCGAGGTTGTCCTTGTCCACGGCGACCGGCGTGATGAGCACGCTCGGGACGTCCTTCTTCCCGTTGTTGATCGTCTGCGACTTCTCGCCGAGGGGCTCCTTCTTCGCCAGCTTGACGGCGAGCTCGGCGGCCTTCTCGGCGAGCGCCTTGAGCGGCTTGTAGACGGTCATGCTCTGGGTGCCGGCCGCGATGCGCTGGCAGGCGGCGAGCTCGGCGTCCTGCCCCGAGACGACGACCTTGCCGGCGAGCTTCTGCTCGCCGAGGGCCTGGACGGCCGCGCCCGCGAGCCCGTCGTTCGAGGCGACGACCGCCGTGACGTTGTTGTTGTTCTTTGTGAGGGCGTTCTCGGTGATCTTGAGCCCCTCGACCGGCTGCCAGTCCTTGGCCCACTGGTCCGCCACGACCTTGATGTCCCCCTTGTCGATGAGCGGCTTCAGGATGTTCATCTGCCCATCGCGGAAGAGCTTCGCGTTGTTGTCGGTGGGGGAGCCGCCGATGAGGACGTAGCTCCCCTTCGGCTGCTTCTTCACGAGGTAGTCGGCCTGGAGCTCGCCGACGCGGACGTTGTCGAAGGACACGTAGAGATCGAGGTCCGAGTCGAGGATGAGCCGGTCGTAGGCGATGACGGGCACGCCCTGCTTGTGCGCCGACGCGACGATGGTGGCCGTCGTCTTGGCGTTGTGGGGCACGACCACGAGCACGTCGACGCCCTGCGTGAGCAGGTTCTCTGCCTGCGAGTTCTGCAGGGCGTCGTCGCTGTTCGCGGACTGCACGAGCACCTGCGCCCCGAGCTGCTCGGCCTTCGCCTTGAACAGGTCGCGGTCGCGCTGCCACCGCTCTTCCTTGAGGGTATCCATCGAGAAGCCGATGGTGAGCTTCTTCGTACCCTTGGCGTCCGCGGTCTTCGCGGTCTTGTCCTCGGTCTTGGCCGCGCCCGCCTCGCCTTCGGAGGCCGGCTTCGAGCAGCCGGCCGAGAACGAGAGAGAGAGCAGCGCCATGAGAAAGGTGGAGCGACGAATCAAGGTGACCTCCGAGTCAGATGATGAGAAATGTGGGGCTGTGTTGGGGCCGGAGCTACTCGATCGTACTGATGTTATCGGCGTAGCCCATGATGATGTTCAGCGTTTCCGTGTCGTTGTCGTACACCGAGTACCACCCCTGGAGCTCGTGGGGCGGATCTCCGATGTAATCGTTTCCGAGGAGCCAGTACTCGTTGTCGTCGTCCGACGGCCTTCCGGTCCCGGCCCAGGCCCAGAAGTTGACGCCGGCGAGCTCCGCGTTGTCGACGACGGCGTCGAAGACGGACGAGTAGTACTCGTTCCTCTTGGCGACGGGCGACCCGACCGGCTCGGACTTGTCGTCCCGCGCGAGGCCGAACTCCTCGACGACGATCGGCTTGTTCAGCGCCTTGGCGTGCGCGATCTGCAGCTCGATGTACTCGTCGCTCTTGGTGATGGCCGACCGGAGCGACCTGTCGGCGGAGCTGTCGATCGGGAGCGACGGGTCGTACCACTCCCAGTTCTCCGGCCAGACGTGGAAGGTGAGGTAATCGATGCCGGGCACGTCGTGGAAGTCCCGGAAATCGCTGTTGGCGTAGTCCCCCCAGTTGTAGGAGAGGTCGCCCTCCGAGCCGATGGAGACGAGGTGGTTCGGGTCGATGTCCTTGATGAACTTCGCGTTCCTCTCGACCCAGAGCTTGAAGAGCGGGCCCCAGCCCTTGAAGGAGCGCGGCTCGTTCCCGAGCTGCCACGCCATGATCCCCGGGTGATCCTTGAGCTTCTCGATCACGACCTTGGCCCGGCTGAAGTAGAACTCCTGGGCCTTCTTGTTGCAAAAGAACAGGCTGGAGAGGTCCATCTGGTCGGGCCAGGGGTTCGTGGCCGGGTCGAGGGTGCCCGAGTGCGGGATCGCCCACTCGTTGATGGCCACGGCCTGGCAGTCCTCGCCGGTGCCCTCCTGGAAGCGGATCGAGCCGGCGAACGGCACGTGGTGGCCCGCCGCGAGCAGGTCGGCGCCCGTCTCGGGGTGGGTCAGGCCGACCTGGTACGCGCCGAAGTCCTCCCCGCAGGAGGTGTCGGCCTCGTCGTGGGCCCACTTCATGTACTGGGGCATCCCGCCGGACCAGTGCCAGAAGTCGTTCAGGGTCATGACCGCCTTCATGCCGCGGCTGTGGATCTCGTCGAGCACCGTCGCCAGGTTGTCCGCGAACGTCTCGAGCTCCGGATCGGCGCACGGCTCGTTGGACGACGCGGGGTAGATCCGCTGCGGGCCGTACTGCGCGTCGTTCTGCTGCGCCTCGGGGATGTCGCCCTCGCTGAGCGCCATGAGCCGGAGGTTCATGACGCCATGAGCCTCGAGGATGTCGAGCTCGAGGCGCAGGCGCTCGAGGCTGATGTAAGGAGCCGACCAGAAATTCGTGCCCATGTACTTGTACGGTTTCCCGTTGAGCGTGAGCATACTCCCATCGGCGCGGACGTAGCACTTTTCGGGTTGCTCGGCGCAGTCGAGCGGCTCGCTGCCGCCGGTTCCGTCCCCGCCGCCGCCGGTGGCGTCGCTGCCGCCGCCGCCGGTGGCGTCGTTGCCGCCGCCGCCGGTGGCGTCGTTGCCGCCGGCCCCGCCGGCCCCGCCGGTGCCGCCGGAGGGCTTGGGGTCGGTCGTGTCGGAGGTGCACGCGGCGAGGGAGAGCAAACCCAAAGCGAGCAACAAGGTCTTGTTCATGGTCGGTTCCTTACCTGGTACGAGGTTCGTTCCTCAAAAGTGGCTGAGCTCTGCCGCCCGGAGCCCACGGCCGGCGTGTGGTGACGTGCCGGGCTGTCGCGCCGCCGTCGTGGTGATCGTGGTGCCGTGGCCACAGCGAGCTCCCCGGTTCTCGCGCCGATGCAAATCTCCGCTCAGGGTGTCACCCTCGCACCGGTGCGCGTCGTGGCAGACCACTTAAACGGTTCAGCGTCAACAGGGAAGAGCGTGCCGGGCGGCGCCGTTTTGGCCCGGACGCGCGGTGCTCGGCGGGGGGTGGCGCGATGCGCCGGCGGGCTGTGGAGCCATGTGCCGGCGGGCTGTGGAGCCATCTGCGCTTCCGCGCCGAAGACGCCGATCTGGGCCCGTCTCCTGTGCGGGTGACCGCCGCTCTGGGCCGCTGGCGCTCGGAGCACTGCTGCACTGGAGTGCGCTGCCACCGAAAACGCCGATCTGGAAGCGCCGTCGGAGGCGCGACATGATGTCTACCGTTCTGACTCGGGGCTGCCATGCTGGCGGGCCGGCGCCTCGGGTAGGACGCCAGAGGGGCGCGGATCTCCGCGAATGACTCCGGGCGCTCGCCGGGCACGGGGCGTGAAAGGCGCGCTCGCATGCCCATCGAGATGACATCGATCGATCGCGAGGACCGGCTCGCCGGCGTCCTCCTCGGCACGGCGGTCGGCGACGCGCTCGGCCTCCCTCGTGAAGGCCTCTCGCGCCGCCGCGCCGCCCGCCTCTTCGGCGCGTCGCCGCTCGAGCACCGCTTCGTGCTCGGCCGCGGGATGATCAGCGACGACGCCGAGCATGCGTGCATGACGGCCCAGGCCCTCCTGGCCGCTCCGGCAGACGCGGCGCGGTTCGCGCGCTCGCTCGGCTGGCAGCTCCGCGGCTGGCTCGCCTCGCTCCCGGCGGGCGTCGGATACGCCACGCTGCGGGCGACGCTCAAGCTCTGGCTCGGGTTCTCTCCGGAGCGGAGCGGCGTCTTCTCGGCCGGCAACGGCCCTGCGATGCGCGCGCCGATCCTGGGCGCGGCCCTCGCCCTCACGCCTTCGCGCGTCGAGCCCATGGTGCGCGCGTCCACGCGCCTCACGCACACCGACCCGCGCGCCGAGGAGGGGGCGCGGATCATCGCGCTCGCCGCCGCGTACGCCGCGGTGCGCACGCCGGAGCAGGTGAATCCGGCCGAGCTGCTGGCGCTGCTCCGCGAGCGCGTCTCGGACGTGGAGCTCCGCCGCCGGCTCGACTGCGCGGCGGAGCTGCTCGACCGGCGCGCCTCGGCGGAGGAGTTCGCCGCGGCGATCGGGCTCCAGGAGGGGGTGAGCGGGTTCATCGTCGACACGGCTCCAGCGGCCCTGTTCTGCTGGCTCGCGCACCCGGGCGATTTCCGGCGCGCGGTGGAGGACGTCATCCTGCTCGGCGGCGACGCCGACAGCACCGGCGCGATCGTCGGCGGCCTCGCGGGCGCGGCGCTCGGGGCGCGCGGGATCCCCGGAGCCTGGCTGGACGGGATCGTCGACTTCCCGCGATCGATCCCGTGGATGCGGCGGCTCGGCGCGCGGCTCGCGCGGGTGTTCCGCGGCGAGGAGGGCAGCGCCGCGGCGGGCGAGCGCGCTTCGGGCGGAGAAGGGCCTCTCGGCCTCTTCTGGCCGGCATTGCCGGTGCGGAACCTGCTCTTCCTGGCGCTGGCGCTGGGGCACGGGTTCCGGAGGATGCTGCCGCCTTATTGAGGTGGCCCGCGGCCATGATCGGATTGCGCGCTCGATCAGTATCCGATCAGGGATGCGCTCGGGCGGATTGAAGCTCTGCCGGCAGGCGCCCTCTTTGCGAGCGAAGGAGCACCGGTCCGGCTACATCGCCGAGGTGAACAATCGCCGCGCCCTCTGTGAACTTGGCCTGATCCCACTCGTGGAGCAGGACGTTGGTGATCGCCTCGCCGCGCGCTGCCGCGTCCAGCACGGCGCGCTCCTCCGCGCACCGGATCTCGAAGAGATCTGCCTCCGGAAAGGCATCCACGAAGCCCTTTTGCCCCCACCGCTCCACCAGCACGCGCAACTCGCCCCGCTGCGCTTCCGGCACCGGATACGGCCCGCGTTCGCCTGTCGCAGGCCCTCGTCACGAGCCCGCATCCTAGAGATCGCCTTCGCCACCGTCCAGCCGGCGAGCTCCCGCCGTCGATCTCGCTGCGGGGCCGCGGCACGGCTCGCCCGGAACGCCTTCCTTGCTGCCCGTCCTCCGCTCATCTCGTGGCATGCTGCCTCCCACGGGCCGCCCCATGCACTTCGTCACGTACGCCCCGCCTCCACCGCTCGGCCGCTTCGTCCGCCTGCTCTGGTACTACGCCGCCCCCGAGCTCCCCGACCTGCTCGAGCGCGTGCTCCCCACCGGCGCCATGAGCCTCCTCATCAACCTCGCCGAGGACGAGCTTCGCTGGTACGACCCCGCCGCGGCCGCCGCCGTCTCCGCCGCCCCGAACGCCGCCGCCTCCCCCGCCCGCTGCCACCGCCTCTCCGGCATCGCCGTCTGCGGCGCCCACGCCGAGCACTTCGCCATCGACACGGCCGAGCAGCGCGCGATCGTTGGCGCCGAGCTCACGCCGGGCGGCGCGTCCCCGTTCTTCGGCCCGGACACCGAGGCGCTCAGCGGCGCCCATGTCTCGCTCGACGCGCTCTGGGGCCGCGAGGCCGCCCTCGTCCGCGAGCGCGTCCTCGAGGCGACGACCCCCGACGAACGGCTCCGCGCGCTCGAGGCGGCGCTCACGGCGCGGCTCCTCCGCCGCCCCGCGCGCCCGCTCGCGCGCGACCCCGCGGTCGACTTCGCGCTCGCCGCGTTCGCCGACCCGTCCCGCGCGACCACCGTGGCCGACGTGACAGGGCAGCTCGGGATGAGCTCGAAGCGGTTCATCCGCAGCTTCACCGAGCAGGTCGGCCTCACCCCGAAGCGCTACTGCCGCGTGCAGCGCTTCCAGCAGGCGATCTCGGCGATCGCGCGCCACGAGCGCGTCTCGTGGGCGGGCCTCGCGGCCGCGTGCGGTTACTACGACCAGGCGCACTTCATCCACGACTTCCGCGCGTTCGCGGGCCTCACCCCGACCGAGTACGTCGCGAGGCGACGCGAGCGGAACCACGTCCCGCTCGACGGCTGACCCGGCCGGCACGTTTTTACAATACCCGCTCGGGCCGCGCCGGCATCCTCCGCCCATGACCCAGCGACCTCACCCCATCGCCCCGCCCCCGTACCACACCGTCGTGCCGCACCTCGTCGTCGCCGGCGCGACGGACGCCATCGCGTTCTACAAGAAGGCGTTCGGCGCGACCGAGAAGATGCGCCTCGCCGACCCGAAGCTCGGCGGCGCCATCGTCTGTGCCGAGCTCGTCCTCGGCGACTCCGTCGTCAGCGTCGCGGACGAGGCCCCCCAGTGGAACGCCCGCGGCCCGAAGGCGCTCGGCGGCTCGCCCATCGTCATCACGCTGAACGTCGAGGACCCCGACGCCGTCGCCGCGCGCGCCGTCGAGGCGGGGGCCAAGATCATCTACCCGATCGACGACCAGTTCTACGGCCGGCGCGAAGGCAGGATCGAGGACCCGTTCGGGCACCAGTGGATCCTCTCGGCCGTCATCGAGGACGTCTCCGTCGAGGAGATGCAGGTGCGCATGGCGAGGTGGTGGGACGAGAAGGGCCCGAGCGGCGCCTGAGCCGCGCGGCGTCCGCCCGGGGCCTCGACCCGTCGCTCCGTCGCCCCGTCGCCGCGCGCGCTCACGCGCTCCCGCGGGCCGCGGCGCGCGGCGCGCCCCGCGGGCCGCGGCGCGCGGCGCGCCCCGCGGGCTCACCGGGCCGGCCGTCGCCGGGCGCGGGACGAGAGCGCGGCGGCCCTCGCCGACTCCGGCTCCTGCAGATCGAGCGCGGCACCGCGCGTCACGCGGGCCTCGAACCTCGTGGATCTCGGCGCCCGCGACGACGACTCCGGCGCGGCCCCGGTGTCGGACCCGTCGCACGACATGAGCTCGCCCCCGGGGTCGGTCGGCGTGAGCGAGTCCGCCATCGAGTGAACCGAGCGCTTCATCTCGGTGAGGCGCGCCAGCTGGAGGACGATCGCCATCAGCCGCTCGGGATGGAACGGCTTGAGCAGCACATGGTGAACTCCCGTCTCCTTCGAGCGCGCGTGCTCCTCGGCCCCGGTGATCAGGAGACAGCTCGTGTAAACGGGCATGCTCGCGACCTTCCGGAGGAGCTCGTCTCCCTTCATTCCGGGCACCATGAGATCGGAGCAGACCAGGTGGAACTCCTTCGTTTCGAGCAGCGCGAGCGCCTGCTCCGCCGACGTACATTCCACGACGTCGACATCCGTGGAGAGCACCGCAGAGATGCTGCTCAGCGCATGCTCGTCGTCCTCGACAACGAGGACGCAGTATCTCCGCCGGGACGATGAGCATACGGCGCCTCTGTGTTGACCCTCCGAAGAGGTGCGATGAGCTCTTACGGTCGATGACACGATGGCTGCCTCCTGCGACGATCGCGGGTCCGCGTCCTGTGCCGCTGGTCGCGGAGGTGCGCGAGCGCGCTTACGTGGTGTAGAGCGCCTGCCCGGCGCCCCCGCGCCGACGGCCTCTGCTTTGGAGATTTACACGACCCGGTTTGTTGGAGTCAACACCGCAACACGCCCTCTCGACAGGCCAGCACGAAGATCTGGAGTTCCGTTCGGCCTGCGTGAATTGGCGTCTTCCAGGCAGCCGGAACCGTCGGAGGTGTAACGTGAACGAACCGGCTCATCGCGGCTGCGGAAGCGCGCCTCGGGCTCGCGGACGCGGATGCGCGATAATTAACAACTGTCCGATGTTTGAATCTTCACACTCACGTACGTCTCTACCCCGCTGGAGCCTGCCAGTCGCGCGCGCCCCGGATCTCCGCTGAGCCCGTCAGTTAACGAGCGCGCGGGCGATTTTGCGAAAGCTGTGGCCGAGTGCCTCATCCGGCGCTCGCATGTCGTGGACAGGGCAGGCGCCTGCGTGGAGCGCCCGTTGCAAAGGCGCGGCGCCAGGGGACTGGAGGTCAAGGTGGCACTTGATTTGTTGAACGAGCGGGGCACACCGCTCGACAAGCAGCAGTTCGACTGGCGGGAGCTGGTCAGCATCCCGTCCAGCAAGCTGAGCGATGGCGCGTTCACCCGCGTCCGGATCATCTTGATGAACGGCATGGTGAACTGGCTCCTGCCGGGCGACCTGTCCGTGCTCGAGACCACCCTCGGGTTCGAGCAGGTGGCGATCGAGGTCACCGTGGCGGTCGCGATGAACGAGCCCGACGAGCACCTGGCCCAGGTCTAGGCGTCCCCGCAGACGCTCGCCTACCGCGAGCGGCTCAACAGGAGCGGATCGCCGTCCGAGGCGGTCGTCGCAGGGTATGTGTGGGTCCCCGTGCGCTCCTGGGTCGAGGCGTCGGTGCTCGCCCGGGGCAGGGGGGATGCGCGCCGGGGCCGCAGCGCGAGCCGCCCGGCTTCGCGAGGTGTTCCCTGGCAGCGCCTACCTGCCCGCCATCGAGGACGCGTTGAACGGCTCTCCGTTGAAGACGAGCCCACGCCCGCTCCCCTCGACCGGAACAGAGAGCCGTCAAGGCACCGTGAGCACCAGGAGATCTGCTTCTCTGGTTGGCGTCCAGGGCGCCTTGAGCCCTTCGAGCCCTCTCTCTGTCTCTCTCTGGCCCCTTCAGCCGGAGACGCGCTCGATTTGTCATCACGCCGGCGCGAGCGCCGCGTCGGAATCACGGGCGTGAAAACGAGCGCGCCTGATCGATTTCGCAGCGAAGCGCTGGACCGTCAGGGAACTCGCGTGCATGGACGCGTCATTCGAGGAGCGGCAATGGCTCACCGTAGAACGCAACACCGGCGTGCTCCGGCGTGCCGCCGGAACAACATCCACCCTCCATCGCGAACCTCCTCCCCGTTGCCGGCCCTCGGACCCTCGCCGCCCACGCCAGGGCGCACGGCCTGAGCCCCGCCACGACCGCCAGCAGGCTGCGGCTCGCCAGGAGCGCGCTCGCTGGCCGGATCGCGCGCCGGCGCTGGTGAGCCAGGGCTCCACCCTCACGCCGGCCTCCGGCGCCCGCCGCCGCGCCGGTCGATCCTCTGCGCGCTCTCGATCCGCCGCGCCCCGCATGCGGCTAGACTCCGCGCAATGTTCTGGTTCGATGCCGTCCTGCTCGGGGTCCTCGAGGGCCTGACCGAGTTCCTCCCCGTCTCGTCCACCGGTCATCTCATCCTGCTCGGCGCGTGGCTCGGTCACCAGAGCGAGGCGGCGAAGACGCTCGATATCGTGATCCAGCTCGGGGCGGTCCTCGCCGTCGTCGTCTATTTCCGCGAGCGCCTCGCCGCCACCGCGCGCGGCATCTTCCGCCGCGACCCCGACAGCCTCCGTCTCGCCCTCGCCCTCGCGGTCGCCTTCGTCCCGGCCGCCGTGGTCGGCCTGCTCTTCCACAAGGCCATCAAGGCGTACCTCTTCGGTCCGGGCCCCGTCGCGGTCGCGCTCATCGCCGGCGGCCTCCTGATGATCGGCGTCGAGTCCGCCCGCCGGCGCCGGCCCGACCAGGGCGCGCCCCGCCTCGAGGACGTCACGCTGCGGCGCGCGCTCGCGATCGGCGTCGCGCAGTGCTTCTCGCTCTGGCCCGGCGCGTCGCGCTCGATGGCCACCATCGTCGGCGGCCAGCTCTCGGGCCTCAGCACCGGCGCGGCCGCCGAGTTCTCGTTCCTCCTCGCCATCCCGACGCTCGGCGCCGCGACCGTCTTCGACCTCGCCCAGAACGGCCGCGCCCTCCTCGAAGCGCCCGGCGGCGCCGCGGCCCTCGTCATAGGGCTCGCCGTCTCGTTCGCGGTCGCCCTGCTCGTGATCGCGGTCTTCCTGCGCTACCTCAAGCGCTACGGCCTCGCGCCGTTCGGCTGGTACCGCATCGCGCTCGGCACCGTCGTCGTGTGGCTCTGGTTCGCGAGCCGCACCGCCCCGGTCGACGTCGGCGCCGCCGCGGCCGAGCCCGCACCGCGCGGGGACGTCGCGGCCGCAGAGGACGGCCTCGCCCGCGCCGACGATCACCCGAGCCGCCCCTAGGCGCGCCACGCTCGGGACCGCCAGCCCCGCGCTCTCCGCGACGCACCCGGGCTCAGCAAGATGCCGCGCATGCACCCGCGGCGCGGTCGCAGCCGGCCACCTTCTTCAATGTCAGACTCACGTCATATTCCTTCCGTGAGGGCGCCCCGGTCGAAGCGAAGGCGCCCGCGAGCTCGTCGGCGCCTTCGCCGACCGTGACCGTGCGCTCGCGTCCTCGGGAGCAGCCTTCGCGACGGAAGACGGAACGGCCTGCTTGCGAAAGACGTCGCGTCGGGCTAGGATGCTCCTCCTCACGAACGTCCCTGGCCCTCGATACGACGCTTTCCCTCTTCCCTCTTTCGCGAGGGAGACTGCAGCTCGCTCGGACGACTGGACGACGCACCGTGTGACCGCGCGGGGGTTCCGCGCGGCACGTCTCCGTTCGATCCGATACGGCTTCGTCGGATGGCAGGCCGAGAGCGCCGCATGGCGCACCAGAAAGCCGTAAAAAAAGCAGGATGGCATGGGAAATCGTCTCTACGTAGGTAACCTTTCGTTCAGCACCACCCGCGAGACCCTCGAGTCCGCGTTCGCCGCAGCCGGCGAGGTCCGTGAGGTCGCGATGCCGACCGATCGCGAGACCGGGCAGCCGCGCGGCTTCGCGTTCGTGACCATGGGCTCTGCCCAGGCCGCGAACAGCGCCATCTCGCAGCTCAACGGCGCCGTCCTCGACGGCCGCGCGCTCAAGGTCAACGAGGCGCAGGAGCGCCCGGCGCGCAGCTTCGGCGGCGGCGGCGGTGGTGGTGGCTTCGGCGGCGGTGGCGGTGGCGGCTACGGCGGCGGCGGTGGTGGTGGCGGCCGCGGCGGCTACGGCGGCGGTGGCGGCGGCCGCGGCGGTCGCGACCGGTACTGATCACCGGCGCGGCGCGGCGGAGCTCGTGCGCCGCCGCGCCTGCGCCTTCAGAACGCGCCACAGGGCGCTGAAGAACGCGCCCGAAGGCGCCGAAAGGCCTGGTTCCGCATGCAGAAGCAGGGAGCATTGAAGCGGCAAAAAGAACGCGCGCGCCAAGAAAAGCAGCGCGAGAAAGACGCGAACCGCGTCGCACGCCGCAAGGAAAAGGGCCCCGGCGACAACGGTTCACCGGGAGAGGATCCGGACATTGCGGGGATCATCCCGGGGCCTCAGCCTCCGGTCGTAGAGTGAAACGCGCAGCGCCGAGCCAGGGCGCCGAGAGCGCCCCGTCCGAGCCAGAGACTGATCCGGAAAGCTCGGCGCAGACCACCGCAAGGCGACGGTTCATCGAGCAGAGCGCGACCACGCTGGGACAGGCGTGGGCCAAGCAGTGGCGTCAAGACCTTCATCGCGAAGGCCGCCCCGCTGCTGGCGGATGGCCCGGCACGCTGCGCGAAGCGCGGACTCAGGTAGAGATCAATCTCCCGAGCGAGCTGCTGCACCGCAAGATGCCCGCCATCACCGGCGTGGAGCGCGAGCTCGCCGCCCGGACCGCGTACGCAAGCGCACGGAACGAGTGGCGCAGACACCTCGAGCCCGAGACGCCGTAACGTAACATCACCGCTCTCGATCGGTGCACCGGCTTCATCCGGTGCAACGACTCAGAAATGAAGACCGTCAGGACGCCAAGGGAACCAAGAAGGTCTCTTCTTGGGGCCTCGGCGGCTCACTTTTCTTCGTTCAAGCACCGCTCTGGCCCGGCGACAGACGGCCCGCAGCGTCGATCGCCGGGGCTCGGGCCGCTCGCGGCGTCCGTCGAGCAACGCCTCATCACCCGAGACACGCCTCGAGTGATGACGGGGCGAACAACGCTCGCCCCCCCGCCTCTACGCTTCGGGGCCCGACCGGTACGTGGCCGTGGCGACGTAGTGGAGGACCCTGGAGCAGAACTCGCCACCACAGCTCCCCCGACAGGCGCATTCACCCTCGAAGCGCGCCGCGCGCGAAGCGAGGGCGTTCAGGACCTCTCGCGTCACGTCGTAGCCCCCGTTGTCGCAGGAAGAGTACGAGCACGGCATTTCGAACAGCGCATGGGCGTGCTCCACGACGACACGACGGATGTACTGCGTGTCGTTCGTGAGTCCGTTGGGGCGGCTCTCGCGGATCTCCAGGTTCAAGCTCGTCAGATCCGGCACCTTCTGAAGGAGCTTGCCAGCCGCCTGTTCCCGCTTCCCGCGGAGGAGCATGCGCTCCTCCCGCTCGATATTCCTGCGACGATTCGCTGAGTACATCTACCACCTCGGTCGCGCAGGAATGCACCAAGCCCCTGCCCTTGTACAGTATAGCGCAGTCGACGGCGCGGTGCATGCACAATCTGGGCTCTCCTGGGTGGCGTCGATCGGCCACGAGAGGGGGTAACGGGAGAGCGCCTGCATCGAAGTCACATCAGCCGAGGACAGCCAATCACAGGCCAGCACGCCGCGCTGGCCGGCGGGCGCGAGGGGATGGGCAGAAGAGCTCGATGCGGATGCGCTGGACGTGGAGAGGAGCGCAGGATCGCGTGAGGCGAGCGGCTCCATTCCGTGCCGAGCGCGCCTCGTACCGAGGTCGGCGTCGCCGCTCGTTCCTTCCGTGCTTCCGTGCTTCCATTCTCGTGCGTCCGCGCGGCTCAGTCCTCGTCGCTCAGGACGAGCCTCTCCAGCTCGGTGAGGTTGACCCGCGCGGCCCTCAGCTTGGTGAACGCCTCCTGGACGACCTCGCTGACGGCCATCTTGTCCGCGCGCGGCGCGACCTGTATCTCCGCGAGGGCCTGCTCGAGGTTGCCCTCCGCGTCGGTGATCTCCTGCTTCGCCGTCGTCAATTTTTCCAAGAGAGTTTTCTTCAGCATCGGCTTGCGCCCTTTCGACTTGCTGCGCGCTTACAGGAGCACCTCGCCGCGAGGTGCGGCGAGGCAGGGCAGCGATTGCCCTTCGGCCCGGGCAGCAAGGCAGCATAGGCGAAGGCCCGGCGGAAAGGGACCAAAGCTCGCGCTCGCCGCGCCGCCGTCGACCGGGGCCGGCGCGGCGACCCGAACCGGCTGCCGCTGCGGCCCGCGGTGGGGCAGCGGCCGAGGGACGGGACGGGTCGGCTCGGTCCGCCGGGCGGGGACGGCGACGCTCGCCGCGCAGGGGCCGCCCGCCGGCAATTTCGTCGCGGTTCCCCTCGTGAACCACACAGGCGCCCTGCGACCCGCTCGCGGCCCCGAGCGCCCGCAGAACGTGTGAGAAATGCCCGATGCCGACGGAATATGTGTCGAGCGAGGCGAGCGGGCGCGGGCGGTCGCACAGGAGGCGAGAGCGGACTGTTCAAAGACACGTTGACCCTTCGCCATCTCTCCCCCGGAGAGCGCTTCCGTCGCCGCGAAAGGGCCTTAGGGTGTTCTCGAGATGCACGAAGCAGCCCTGCGCGACCCGCCGCGGTCGCCTCCAGAGGAGACTCCGCGCGAGGACGAGGAGCGGCTCGCGCGCGCGACCGCCCTCGCGGCGTGCGCGCCTGTGCCCGCCCGCCTCGATCGCGTCTTGGCCGGGACCGCCGGGTGGACCGATCCCACCCTGGTGAAGAGCCAGCGATTCTACCCGAAGGGCGTGTCGAGCCCGGAGCAACGGCTCAAGTTCTACGCGTCCCAGTTCCCGGTCGTCGAGGTCAACTCGACCTATTACGCCCTCCCCCGCCCGGCGATGGTGGAGCAGTGGGTCCAGCGGACGGCGCCCGACTTCGTGCTCGACATGAAGGCATTCGCGCCGCTCACCCAGCACCCGGTGGAGCCCGCCCGCCTCCCCGCGGACGTCCAGCGCGCCCTGCCGGCAGGGCTCCTCGACAGGCGGCGCCTGTATCCGGGCGACCTGCCGGCCGAGACCAGGGACGTGCTCTGGGAGCGCTTCCGGCAAGCGCTCGCTCCGCTGCGACAGGCGCGAAAGCTCGGGTACGTGCTCTTCCAGTTCCCCCCGTGGTTCACGGCGACGCGCGGCAATGTGCGGGTCATCGAGGACTGCCGCGGCCGCATGGACGGGATCCCGTTCGCCGTCGAGCTCCGGCATGCGTCGTGGGGCGCGCCCGATCGCATCGAGCGCGTCGTGGACTTCCTGCGAGATCTCGGCGCCTTCTACGTCATCGTCGACGAGCCGCAGGGCAAGGAGAACAGCATGCCTCCCACCCCGCTCGTCGCCGATCCGCGCCTCGCCGTGGTGCGCTTTCATGGCCGGCGCGCGGAGACCTGGGGCGCCTCGGTCAGCGTGAACGAGAAGTTCAGGTACGTTTACGATCCCGCAGAGCTCGATCCGTGGGCCGAGACCGTCGCGCGGCTCTCCCAGGAGGCGGAGCGGGTACACGCGATCTTCAACAACTGCGTGTCCGACTACGCCGTGCTCGGGGCCAAGGGGCTCGTGGCGCTCCTCGCCCGCAGGGCCGAGTCGCTGGACAGCGAGACTGTCCCGGTCCAGGTCGCCTCGACCGTCCACTGAGCCCTCGTGGCCCCCGCAGCGTCCGTGGACACCCCGCATCCGGTGGCCGGCGCCGCGCGCGGGCGCCTGCGGCCAGTCGCGGCGTCGCCACGGCCGCGGATCACGGTAGGCTCCGCCGCGATGATGCAGCCCAGAGCGGCGGGCGCTCCCCGCCTCGCAGCTCCCCCGCGCCGGTCGCGGCGAGCGGCCGCGCTCCTCGCGGCGCTCGCGCTCGCCCGCTGCGGGGGCGCGCCGCCCCGACCCGCGCCCCAGGAGGGCCGCGCGCCCGCGTCGGCGCACCCCCCGCGGCCGGCGCCGGAGCTCCTGCGCGCCCGCTGGGTCGACGCGAGCGGCGCGACAACGGTCGGTCCCCGGGTCGCCGGCGGCACCATGGCCCTGCTCGGCGGCCGGCGCTTTCTCGTCGGGAGCGACGGCGCAGCTCGGCCGGAGACAGCGGCCTGCCCCGAGCCCCTGATCGAGCTCGTCCTCGTGCCGTCCGCCGCCGGCCCGCGGCTCGTCGGGCGCGGGGTCCACGGCGTCTACCGGTTCGATGATCCGCTCGGCGCGCCCGCGCTCCTCGCCCGGTCCGAGACCGAGCTCCTGCGCCTGGGCGGCGGGCCCGCCGTCGTCGCGGTGTGGGACGCCGCCTCGGATCTGCCGAGCTTTCTCGACATCGAGACGGGGCAGCCGCGCGCGCTGCCGGGCTTGCCCGCCCTGCCGCTCCGCGCCGTGGCGTTCCGGGATCCCCGGCAGGGGGCTGGGCTCTTCGAGGCGACAGGGCTCGCGGTCACGGCCGACGGCGGCGCGTCGTGGCGCGCCGTCGCGCCGGCGCTGCGCGACGACGGCCAGGAGGCGGACCCCGCGGCCCTGCTCCACATCGCCGGCCTGCGGCTGCGCGGCGACGAGCTGCTCGCCGTGACGCCGGGCGCGGCCGCGCCGCCGGGGCAGCGCGAGGTGCGGATCCTTGTCGCCGAGGCGCGGCTCGCGCCGGCCGGCGGCGCGCCCGAGCCCGGCGCCGGCGCCCCGCTGCTCCGCTGGATCCGCGCGACAGGACGCCACCCGCTCGAGGCCGCGATCGCGAGCGGTGCGGCGTGGACGGGCTCCGCGATCACGGCGAGCCACGGCCTCCTCGCGCGCGTGGACCTCGCCTCGGGCGCGCTGCACGAGGTCGCCCCCGTGGGCCGCGGCGACAGGTGGCTGAGCGCCTGCGGCGTCGGTCGCGCGGGGCGCTCGGCGTGGGTGGCCTGCGCGCTCGGCGAGGAGGGGGGGGACGGGCATCACGATCCGTTCGGCGTGCTCCAGGTCACGGCCGCCGGCGGCGCCCTCGGCCGCGAGCCGCCGGTCCTCCTGCGGAGCGGCGAGGTCGAGCTGCGCGTGTCGCCGAGCGGCGGCGCCATGCTGCTCGCGCCGTGCGACGCGGACGAGGAGGGCAGCGCGTGCGTGCGCCAGCCGAGCGGGCAATGGATCACGGTCCGCCCGGGCACCGACATCCACTGGCGCGGCGCCGGGCCGCTCGCCGATGGCCGGATCGCGATCGTGCGCGGCCTCTGGAACAGCGACGTGGCGCCGCGCGAGGACCCCGCGCCCCGCGGGGAGCCCGCGCCGCGCGGCGGCCAGGGCCGCGAGGGCGCCGCGGCCGGCGCCCACGTCGCGGTGATCGACGCCCGCGGCAGGGAGGAGCCGCTGATCCCGCTCCGCTGGCTGCGCGACGGGGGCGGCGACATCCACGTGGTCAGCCCGATCGAGGAGGGGCACGACGGCGCCCTGTCGTTCGTGGTGGCCGACGAGGCCGGCGAGCTCACCGCGGTGGTCCTGCCCCCCGGCGGCGAGGCGTCGCGGGCTCGCCTGGCCGGCGCCGCGCACGCCCTGATCCACGGCGGCCATGGCGTCGCCGTCGGGGAGGGGAAGGTGCTCGCGTCGGCCGACGCCGGCCGCTCGTGGGCGCCCATCGAGGTCCCGCCCCGCGCCATGGATGCGGCCGCCCAGCTCGGCGATCTGCTCGCCGAGCCCGGGGTGCTGGCCGTCAACGAGGTCGGCCTGAAGATCGACGCCCACCTGCGCGTCGGCTGGGGGCCGGCGCTGCCAGCGCAGGGGGCGCCCGCCGCCGGGCCGGCGCTCGAGGCCGCGCTGCTCCTGCCGCACCGCCCGCCACCGGCGCCGGGGCTCCCCGAGCGCGCGCTCGCCTGCACGACGCAGCCGGGGCCGCCGCCCGCGCCGCCGGGCGTGCCGCCGCCGAGCAGCGCGCAGGAGGCGCTCGCGCTGCTCGCGAGCGACGCGAAGCCCGCGCCCACGGGGCAGCGGCACGTCTCGTCGGTGAGCGACCGGCGCTGGGGCCTGCTCTCCACCGTCGCCGTGCTCGAGGCGCGCGCGCCCGACGGCGCGGCCAGGAGCGTCGGCCCGGGGGGCGGCGCCGCAGCGGCACGGCGCGTGACGTGGACGCTGCGCTGGCTCGACCCCACGGAGCTCCAGGCCAGGGTCCGCTCATGGACGGGCCTCGCGCCCGAGGGCGTCGGGCGGGACGCGATCCTCACGCGGTTCGCGGCGTCCGGCGACCGGCTCGTCTTCGGAGTGCGCGCCCCGGGCCGCGACCTGCTGATCCGGGCGAGGCCCGGCCGCGGCCCGGAGGTCGTCGAGGTGCCGCAGGAGCTGATGCCCGAGACGGAGGTCGCCTTCAGCGAGGCGCCGGACGGGCCGATTGCGTGGCTCCGCGGCGCGTCGCTCATCGCCTGGCAATCCGGCGACGCCCCGCGGCCGATCGCCTCGCTCGCGAGCCGCGGCGCGCGCGCGCTCGGGCAGCCGACGAGCGCCGGCGTGCCGCTGCTGCTCGGCTTCCGCGACCTGACCCTCGGCCGCACGGTGCCGATCCCGCCCGCGGAGAAGACCGCGCCGGGGACGCCCGCGAAGGTCCCGCCGCTCCTGCCGCTCGACGGCTGGGAGATCGCCCCGAATGTCCGCACCGAGCTCACCCGCCTGCCGGCGTGCCCCGCGCGCCCGCGCGGCGCGCGCTTCGTGCTCGACCGCGCGAGCGCCTCCGTGTCCATCGACGGTCACGGCGCGACCGCGAGCACGGCTGTCTATGACGTTCGTGTGTCAGGCCCTGACGCTTGCGTGGCGAAGGTCGCCGCGCTGATCGATCTCGATCGCCGGACCGGAGGCGAGCCCAGCGCCGGCCCCGGCGCCGGCGAGATCGCGTTCGTCCGCGCCGATCTCGCGGCCCGCCGCGCCGAAGGTGGCGAGCGTGGGATCGGCGAAGGCGCTGGGAGAGGCGGAGGAACGGTACACGGGACAGCGCGCGGAACGGTACGCGGAACGGTACACGGGACAGCGCGCCGCCTCGCGTGCTCCCTGCCTGTCCGGCCCTGAAGCGCCGCTGCTGCGAGGGCCTTCGTGCTCGACGCCCCACCCTCCGCGCGGGTATATATGTTCGCGCGCCATGTCCTCTCCGGAACACCCGCGCTCCTCGCACCGCCATCTCGGCGATGGGGTCGAAGACAAGCTCGAGGCGCTCGATCCGCTGAAGATCGGGTCGTTCGACGACCTGCTCCGCGCGATGAGCCGGATCACCATCGGCGGAGGTGTCCCGCGCAACTGGGCCCAGCAGGTCGCGCCGTTCTACGACATCGTGGGCGATCGCCTCGGGATCGAGGCCGAGCACCCGCGGTCCCAGTACGGCGTCCGCATCTGCCCCGAGCCCGTGCACCGGGGCGGCCTCTCCGGCTGCACCTACTCCGAGGGCGTGAGCTGGGGGAAGTTCACCCCGCCGCGCGAGGGCGGCCGCTTCTCCGAGGTGTACGCGGACGCGATGGTCGCCTGGCCGCTCCTCGTGCGCGCCCTCCGCGAGCGGCTCGGCAAGATGCCGAAATAGCGGAGCAGGCCAGCGTGCTCGCCGTCACACCCCGCCCGCCGCGCCTCCTCGAGGTGCTCCTCTCCCTGGCCGCCGCCGGCGGCGCGCTCCTGTCCGCCGGCTGCCCCTCGCAGGAGGAGCGCGTGTGCGATCTCATCTGCGACTGCACCGGCTGCAGCGAGGCGCGGTACCTCGACTGCGTCGACAAGACGGAGACCGCGAAGACGGCCGTGGCGGAGGCGAGCTGCCCCGCGGCCTTCGACGAGTACCTGGCCTGCCTCGAGGAGGAGATCGAGTGCAAGGACGATGCGTTCTCCTTGGACGGCTGCGAGGACCAGGAGAGGAGCCTCCGCCAGTGCGGCGTCTTCGTCTTCCGCTCCGTCTGCGAGCACGCCAACGACCACCTCGTGGCGTGCGGGCAGGGGCGCCCCTTCGCGCCCGGCGCCGAGGCGTGCTCCGAGCAGATCGCGTGCAACGCCGAGTGCATCCTCGGCGTGTCCTGCGACGGGCTGAACGGGACCAGTTTCGACGAGGCCCAGCGCTTCAACGAGTGCAACAACCGCTGCTTCTCGATGCGCTGAGCGCCTGATCCGGATCAGGGGCCCGCGATGAAGCTGTCCTGGTAGCCCGGGTCCTCCACCTCGAGCGCGGCCGGGGTGGCCGCGAGCGGGCGGATCGTGTCGAGCATGACGGCGAGCTCGCTCGTCTCGCGGCTCCCGAGGCTCGCCTCGTACGCGCCGGGGTGCGGCCCGTGCGGCACGCCGGCCGGGTGGTGCGAGATGCTGCCGGGGCCGACGCCGCGGCGCGAGGTGAAGTTGCCGCGGCAGTAGAACAGCAGCTCGTCGCAATCGACGGACGAGTGGGGGTAGGGGCAGGGGATCGCCTCCGGGTGGAAGTCGACCGGGCGCGGCACGAAGCTGCAGATGAGGGCGCCCCGCGCCGCGAACGTCCCGTGCCAGTCCGGCGGCAGGTGCACCAGCCCGACGCGCGGCTGGAAGCTCTGGATCGGGAACGCGAACGGGTACACCGTCCCGTCCCAGCCGACGACATCGAGCGGTGAGCGCTCGCAGGCGAAGCCGTGGAACGCGCCGCCGCGCTTCACGACGAGCGCGCGGATGCCCTCGTCGAGGGGGCCGACGAACGTCGGCCGCCGGAAATCGCGGTGGGAGTAGGGCGCGTCCATCCGCAGCTGGCCGACCTCGTTGCGCCACTTGCGCGGGAGGTGGATGTCCGCCGCCTCGATCGAGAGCCACTGCTGGGGCGCGGCGTCCGGGAGGAAGCGGTGGAAGAGCCCCTTCGGGACGACGACGTAGTCGTCCCGCTCGAAGCGGAGATCGCCGAGCATCGTGCGCAGGACGCCGCCGCCGCGGAAGACGAAGAGCAGCTCGTCGGCGTCGGCGTTCGCGAAGTACACCGGATCGTCGGCGTCCGGCTGGGCGATCCCGATCACCACGTCGTCGTTGAACAGCAGCGGCACGCGGCAGTCGATCGCGGGCCCGCCCCGGCGCGGCAGCTCCTGCGACCGGTAGTGCCGCTTCGCGAGCGGGCGCGCCGGCGCGGCGACCGGCAGCGCGAAGCCGTGCGCCGCCCGCGCGACCCGGTGCTCGTGCGGCCGGCGCTCGTGGTAGGCGATCGTGTAGGGGCCGTCGAAGCCCTCCCGCGTCAGGCACTCCTCGTAGCGGAGCTCCCCCGCCTCGCTCCGGAGGGCGATGTGGTGCTTGCGCGGCACGCTCCCGGCGACGACGCGATCGAGCATCAGCCGCTCCCTTCCGCTTTCTGCTGCCGCTCGATGCTCTCGAACAGCGCCCGGAAGTTGCCGGCGCCGAAGCCGCGGTCCCCCTTGCGCTGGATGAGCTCGAAGAAGAACGGCCCGGCGTCGGGATCGCGGTGCGTGCCGGCCGACTCCTTGAGGAAGATCTGGAGCAGGTACGACCTCGCGCCGTCGCCGTCGACCAGCACCTCGAGCTCCCGCAGCGCCGCCACGTCCTCGTCGAGCTGCCCGACGCCGAGCTGCTGCAGGCGCTCGGGCAGCATGTCGTAGTAGGCGGCCGGGGTCGGCATGAACTCCACGCCGCGCGCGCGCATCGCCCGCACGGCCGCGAGGATGTCCTCCACGGCGAGCGCCACGTGCTGCACCCCGTCGCCGCGGTGCTCCTCGTTGAAGACGTTGATCTGCGAGCTCTTGAAGTAGGGCCGGTAAGGCTCGTTGTTGGCGAACTTCACGCCCGAGCCCGGGTCCCACATCACGGCCGAGCGCAGGCCCGAGCCGTGATCGGCGCCCTCCGCGACGTCGTTCGTGTGGAACGCGATCTTCCAGAACGGCTCGAGCCCGAGCACGTGCTCCATCCAGAGCAGGGCGGGCGCCATCGTCTGGAAGTTCGAGGTGATGTGATCGAACCGGGCGAGCCCGAAGCGGTTCTCGCCGCCGCGCGGCGCGTCGTAAGCCACGCAGCCGGGGAACAGCGCCCGGTAGCCGCGCCGCTCCACGAAGCGGAAGGTGGTGTCGCCGAACGGCGTCGTGATCGAGAACGACGCGAACGTGCCGCCCTCGTCCGTCGCCCGGTGGATCTCGTCGATCGGCGTGCCCCCGCGGCCTTCGAGCAGCCGGAAGGCGCGGCCCACGTCCTCCACCTCGAAGATGATCGTGCCCACCCCGTCGGGGTGCTTGCGCAGGTAGCGCCACGCCCGCCCGCCCTCGCCGAGCGGCTGCGAGCACACGATGGCGCACTCGCCGGCCTGGAAGACGACCGACCGCTGCGCCGCCGCCGCCGTGAGCTCCGGCGAGCTCGCGGCGATCTCCTGAAAGTCGAGCTTCTCCGTGTAGAACCTGCGGCTCCGCTCCAGGTCGCGCACGTAATAGTGCAGCGCCTCTACCCGCTTGATGCCGATCGACTCCACCTTGGTCATCCGGATCCTCCGTCGCGAGGGGCGTACGCAGGGGGTGAGCTACGTGCTCGCGGCGACCGCGTCGGCCTGGCGGTCGGCGTGGGCGGCCTGGAAGGCGGGCAGCGCCATGCACGCCGCCTCGATCCGCGTGAGGGTCGAGAGCGGCGCGAGATCGACCCCGTGGCGTCGCGCATTGTAAAGCTGGGGCACGAGGAACACGTCCGCCACCGTGACCTGATCGCCGACGCAGAACTGGCCGCAGAGCTCGACGGCCGCGGCCTGGAACGCGGCGAGCCCCGACGCGATGAAGCGCCGCGCGAATGCCTTCTCGTCACCGCCGAGCTCGCTCTGCACGTATTTCAGGGTGGCGGTGTTCTGCATCGGCTGCGTGCCGGAGTTGATCATCTCGACGAGCTGCCGCGCCTTGGCGCGCAGGTACGGATCCGCGGGCAGGAGCGGCGGCGCGGGGATCAGCTCCTCGAGCAGCTCGATGATCGCCACCGACTGCGACACGCGCCGGACGGCGCCGCCCTGCTCGAACTCGAGCAGCGGCACCTGCGCCATCGGGTTCTTGGCCCGGTAGTCGTCGCGGAGCTGCTCGCCGCCGTCCCGGACGAGGTTCACCGGCCGGTACGCGTGCGGGGCGCGCTTGTGGGCGAGGGCGATGCGCACGCGCCAGCTGCACGAGCTGCGCCAGTAGCCGTAGAGCGTGAGCCCCTGGATCGCGGCGGTCATCCGGCCACCACCCGCTGCGCGATGCGCCCGAACAGGTTCTCGCCCGAGCGACTCAGCATCTCGATCATGATCGTGTCTCCTGGCTTCATGAAAGGCGTCCTCGCCGCGCCGTGCGAGAGGATCTCGAGCATGCGCTTCTCGGCCAGGCACGACACGCCGCGCGCCGTATCCCGGTTCGAGACGGTGCCGCTGCCGAGCAGGGTCCCGGCCGTGAAGCTGCGGGTCCTGGCGATGTGCTCGACGAGATCGAAGAACGAGAAGTGCATCTCCGGGCCGGCCTCGGGATCGCCGATGAGCGCGCCGTTGTAGGTCGAGCGGAGCGGCAGGTGGACGCGCCCGTCCCGGAACGCGTCGCCGAGCTCGTCGGGCGTGATCGCGAACGGAGAGAACGCCGTGGCGGGCTTCGAGCAGAAGAAGCCGAACCCCTTCGCGAGCTCGGCGGGCACGAGGTTGCGCAGCGTCACGTCGTTGGCCAGCAGGAAGAGGCGGAGTTGCCGGTCGGCCTCGTCACGGCGCGTGCCCTGCGGGGTGTCGCCGAGGACGACGCAGACCTCGGCCTCGAAATCGAGGCCCCACGCCTCGTCGCGCAGGACGATGTCGTCGGTCGGCCCGAGGAGGACGCCTGAGCCGCCCTGGTACACGAGCGGATCGGTCGTGAGCGTTGCGGGGGGCTCGGCGCCGCGCGCCTTGCGCACGAGCTCAATGTGATGGATGTAGGCCGATCCGTCGACCCACTCGTACGCGCGGGGCAGGGGCGCAGCGAGCTCATCCATGACGAGCGGGGCCACCGCCGCGTCGCCGCGCTCGATGTCGTCGGCGATGCGGCGCAGCGCGGGCTCGGCGCGCTCCCAGTCGTCGAGCGCGGCCTGGAGCGTCGGGAAAGCGGCGCCGGCCGGCGCGCAGGCGAGGCCGTCGCGGCGGACGATGACGAGCGTGCCGTCGCGGCCGGGGCCGCGGAGAGAGGCGAGCTTCATGCGGGTGCGAGCTCCTCGTGGCGCTACGGTGGTCTCATCGTCTTCGCTTGACAAGCATGACGCGGCTCACGCCTGCTAGCGCATGGCGCTCTGGCGCCGTGCGCAACGTGCGACCGGGTGACCGGCTGAACGGATCTGCATGAATACCGGACTCGATGTTTTCTCGACGCTCCACCACCTGGTGCAGCGCGCCATGGCCAGCCTCCCCGGGGCGCAGCGTGGCAGCTTGCTGGTGCGCGCTGGACGACGGCTCGTGTACAGGGCGTCCGTGGGGCTCGATGGCATCCTGCCGGGCCGGGTGCACATGCCGTCGGACGGCGGGCTGTTGAGCGCGTCGGCGCCGTTCGGCCCCGCCGCGGCGCCCGAGGCGGCGCGCGGCCCGTGCCTCGTCCCCGCGGCTGTGTGGTACCGGGCGCACCTGCCCGAGGTCGCGCAGCGGCCCGGCTGGCCTCCGGAGGGGGCCCACGTGCAGGTCGTGCCGGTGCACCTGTTCGGCGCGCCGGGCGCCTACTTCGCGCTGGAGCAGCCGGACGACGCGCCGCTGTCGGGCCCTTACCGCGCGCTCGTCGAGTCGGTCGCGGAGAGCGCGGGCGCCGCGCTCGAGCGGCGCGGCCTGTTCGAGGAGAAGGCGCAGGTCGCGCAGGAGCTGCGGCTGCTCGAGGAGGTGCTGAGCTCCGTCGCCGAGTCGGTCGATCTCCTCGAGCTCATCGAGACGCTCGCGGACGGGATCAGGAGCGTGCAGACGGGCCCGCGCTGGGGCACGATCGACCTCGCCCTCCTGGAGGACGCGGGGCGAGGGCCCGCGGCGGATGCGCGGCGGACGCTGCGCCTCTACCGGGCTCCCCGCCGGCCCATGACGGCGTACTGGAACAACGTGCGCGACGGCGCGCTGGCCGCGGGGCGGGACCTGCGGGGCGCCGTGGCGTTCAGGAGCGGGGTGGGCGCCGATCCCGCGTCCCAGGAGGCGCTGTTCGAGGAAGGGCTCCGCCGGGGCGTGAAGGGGATCGCCGTCGCCCCCATCGATCCGGTCGCGCTCGAGCCGCTCATCCGCCGCGCGGTCGCGGCGGGGGTCGCGGTGGTCGCGATCGACTCGCCGACCGTGGAGGGCAGCGCGGCCCCGGTCTACATCGGGACCGACAACCGGGTCGCCGGCAGGCTCGCGGGCGAGATGATGCAGCGGCTCTTGCCGCAGGGCGGGCTGGTCCTCACCCAGGCGCCCTCCTTCGCCGTGTCCAACGCCAGCGAGCGCCTCGAGGGGTTCCGCGAGGCCGTCACCGGCTCGGCGATCCGCCTCGACGCTCCCCTGGAGAACCATTTCGACCCCGCGCGCGGGGTCGAGCTCGCCCTCTCGGCGCTGCGCGACAAGCCCGGGATCGCCGGCGCCTTCGGGGTGTGCAGCGAGAACGGCCCGAGCTTCGGCACCGCGTCGATGACGCTCGGCAGGGCCGGAGACCTCAAGATCCTCGCCTTCGATCTCATCACGCCCACCGTCGCCATGCTCCAGGACGGCGCGATCCACGCCGCGATCGTGCAGCGCGAGTACGACATGGGGTACCGCTGCGTGCAGGTGCTCTACGACATGGCCACGCGGGGCGCCGAGGCGGCGCTCGCGGATCTGCCGGCGTCGCGCTTCATCGACACGGGCGTCGACGTCGTCACCGTCGAGCGCACGCCGCGCTCGGTGGCGCTCTCGGATCACCTCGCCATGAGCTCCGCCCGCCGGGTCGCGAACCGCAGGCTGGGCGCGGCGAGCCGCGCGCCGTCGCTCGAGTTTCTGGTGATCGGCATGGCCGAGCGCGAGAGCCTCGTCGACGACGAGCGCGCGCCGATCGTGGACGACTCCCTGGTGGGACGGGTGATGAGCTCGTGCTGCTCGCTCGTCATCGACACCGCGTCGAGCGAGTACCAGCACTTCAGCGATGTCGTCGAGGCCCGCTGGAACGGGGCGCGCACGCTGGTCGGCGTGCCGCTGCTCTCCCGGGACGCGGTCCTCGGGGTCCTCGTCCTGAGCAGCCCGCAGCCCGACGCGTGCTCGGCGAACGACCTGGCGCTGATCGAGCGCGTGGCCTCGGTGGCGGCCGTCGTGCTCGAGAACGCGCGGCTGCTCTCGCGGATCAAGGAGCGCACGAGGGAGCTCGAGTCGCTGAGCAGCCGCCAGGTGGCGCTCCTCGACACGATCGCCGTGATGTCGAGCCCGGTCGTGCCGATCGCGCCCGGCGTCCTCGTCATGCCGATCGTCGGCGCGCTGGACGCGGCGCGCTCCGGCCGCTTCATCGAGGTGATGCTGAAGGAGATCTCCGAGCACCAGGCGCGCGTCGTGATCATCGACGTCACCGGCATGGCGGTCGTCGACGCGAGCGCGGCGAGCCACCTCGTGCAGGCGGCGCGCTCCGCCGCCATGCTCGGGTCCGAGGTGGTGCTCGTCGGGATCGCGCCCGAGGCGGCGCGGCTCATGGTGGAGCAGGGGTTCGATCTCGGGGACATCGTCACCCGCTCCACCCTGGAGCTTGGGTTCTCGTACGCGCTCGGCAAGACCGGCGGGCGGGTCGTCTACCGTCGCTCCTGAGCCCCGTCGCTTTCGAGCCGCGGCGGCGCCCGTTGCCCTCGCGCCGCGGGGCCCCGCGCGATCAGCGGTCCCGGTGGAGCTCGATGGCGGTCGCGACAAGCGCGACGATCTTGGCGACGTCCACGTCCTTGGCGGAGCGGATATGGACGTTCCTGGCCGACTTGGGGTTGCCGGTGAGCACGCGGTTCGGATCGGGCAGCTCGGCGCCGTGCTCGAAGCCGAGGTTCACGCCGAAGCGCTGCGGGGCGAGCCAGCAGATCTGGTGCTCGTGCCCGTCGCCCATCCGGAAGCTGATGATCCGCCAGCCTGGATAGACGTGCTCGTGCACGTCGGGGATGACGCGGAGGAGCAGCTTGCGCACGTGCAAGGTCAGCTGCTGTGCTGCGGGCGGGTACTCGCTCAGCAGAGCGGCCACGGCCGGATCTTCCGACACAATCACCCACGCTAGGTCCACGCCCACGAAGACGCAACCGGCTGCGCGACGTGACGTTCCGGTTCGGGCGCTTGCTTCCTGTCAGGTCAGCGCAGGCGAGGTCGGGCGCACGCGCTCGCTGTGGGATGGGTCACTCGGTGGCGGGCACGCCTCTCTGGCGTTCGTCCTTGGCGATCCAGACGGTCTTGATGTTCACGAACTCGCGCAGGCCGTAGGACGAGAGCTCGCGGCCGTGGCCGGACATCTTGACCCCGCCGAACGGCAGCCGCGGATCGGACACGACCATCCCGTTGATGAACACCTGGCCGGCGTCGAGCTCGTCGATGAGGCGCTCGCGCTCCTGGGGGTCGCGGGTCCAGGCGCTCGCCCCGAGGCCGAATCGGGTGGCGTTCGCCATGTAGATGGCCTCATCGATGTCGGCGACGCGGATGACGGCGGCGACCGGGCCGAAGAGCTCATCGTCGGCGGCGGGGGAGGGGCTCCGGACGTCGGTGAGCACGGTCGGCGGGAAGTAGTTGCCCGGGCCTTTCAGCCGCTTGCCGCCGGTGAGGAGGAGCGCGCCCGCGGCCACCGACGCCCGCACCTGCTCCTCGAGCTCCGTGACGATCTGCGCCGTGGCGAGCGGCCCGACGTCGACCGACGGATCCATCGGGTCGCCCACCCGGAGGCGCCGCATGGCCGCGACGAAGCGCTGCTCGAACTCCGGCACGATCGACTCGTGCACGATGAAGCGCTTCGCCGCGATGCAGGACTGCCCGTTGTTGATGATGCGCGCCTTGATCGCGGTCCCGACGGCGGCGTTGAGATCGGCGCTCGGGAGGACGATGAACGGATCGCTGCCGCCGAGCTCCAGCACCACCTTCTTGAGGTGCTTCCCCGCGTGGGCGCCGACGCTGCGCCCCGCGTTCTCGCTGCCGGTGAGCGTCGCGGCCACGACGCGCGGGTCGGCGAGCAGGCGCGGCACCGCGTCGGTCCCGATGAGCAGCGCCTGGAAGGCCCCTTCCGGGAAGCCGGCCCGGCGGAGGATGTCCTCGATGGCGAGCGCGCAGCGGGGGACGTTCGCGGCGTGCTTGAGGAGGCCGACGTTGCCGGCGACGAGCGCCGGCGCGGCGAAGCGGAAGACCTGCCAGAACGGGAAGTTCCACGGCATGATGGCGAGCACCGGGCCGAGCGGGTGGAACGCCACGTAGCTCCTGTCGGCGTCGGTCGCGACCTCTTCGGGGGCGAGCAGGCGCTCGGCGTTGTCGGCGTAGTAGCGGCACACGGTCGCGCACTTCTGGGCCTCGGCGATGGCGGAGCCGATGGTCTTGCCCATCTCGACCGTCATGAGCTGCCCGAGCTGCTCCTTCTCTCCCTCCAGGATCTCGGCCGCCCGGCGCAGCTTCTGGGCGCGGTCGGCGACCGGGGTCTGCCGGAAGCTGCGGAACGCGGCGTGCGCGCGCGCCACCTTCTGCTCCAGCGCCGCCGACGAGAGGGGCTCGAAGGTCTCGAGCGTCTCTCCCGTCGCTGGATTGATCGTCGCGATGGCGGTGTTCACGGATGTGCCTCCTCTTCGAGCGCCGGGGGCCGCGCCCTGTCTCCTGCGTGCGCAGGGCGCGCCGAGCGATCCCGGCAGGCGAGCTTGAGCCAGACCTGCCTCTTCTTGCAATGGTCAGCGAGGACGAGCCCGCCTATGTTCCCGTTCCCGGCGGCTTTCGCCCTTCTGCCGCAGCGCGCGGTCGCATGGGGGCGGAAGGGGGTCGCCATCGCACGTTCTGTTCATTACGCAGAACGGGATGGCCCGCAGCGGATCCCCTGCTGTCGACGACGCGGAGCGCGCGGTTTCTGCCCGGGCGACGCGGGCCGGCGAGCGCGCGACGCTCCCTCCGCCGCCCGTGGACGATACCGCCGGCCCGCTATCCCGTGCGGGCGAGCTGGAGGTGAGGGGAAAGGCGCTGGAGTCGCTCCTGTGCGCCGGTGTGCCGTTCATGGTGGCGGGGGCGTATGCCTTCTTTGCGTACACCGGCATCTTCCGCGACACGAAGGATCTCGACGTGATGCTGGACGAGCGGGAGGTGCCGGCGGCGTTCAGGGCGCTCGAGCGGGTCGGCTTCCAGACGGAGGTGCTCGATCCGCGGTGGATCGCGAAGGCGTATGCCGGCGACAGGTTCATCGATCTCATCTTCTCGTCGAGCAACGGCCTGGGCGTGGTGGATTGCGGCTGGTTCGAGCACGCGCGTCCTGCGACGATCCTGGGGCACAGCTGTTTGATCGCGCCGGTCGAGGAGATCATCTTCACGAAGGCGTTCGTGGACGAGCGGGAGCGGTACGACGGGGCCGACGTGAACCACCTCATCTACACGTGCGGCGACGAGATGGACTGGGAGCGGCTCCTCGACCGGTTCGGCCCGCACTGGGAGGTCCTGTTCGCGCACATCACGCTCTACCGTTTCGTCTATCCCGGCGCGCGGAGCCGGGTGCCCGAGTGGCTCGTCGAGGAGCTCTGCCGGCGCACGCTGGAGCAGTCGCGGGCTGGCGACGCGCCGCACCGGGTCTGCCGGGGGAACCTGATCAGCCGGCGGCAGTACACCCATGATTACGAGAAGCTCGGGCTCATGGCTGCGCCCGCCGGGCCCGAGCCCGAGGTGATGCGGGGGTCGCTGTGCCGGAAGCGCCGGCCGCCCGCGGCGGCGCGGCGGCACCTCGGCAAGGGGGGGCCGAGCCGCGAGGGGGCTCCGGGCGGCGCGGAGCGTCTGGGGGCGGAGGTCGAGGCGGCGCGGCTCCGCAAGCCGGGATCATGAGCGCCGGCGCCGGCGGGAACGGGGACCGCGGCAAGCGGCGCGTCGCGGCGGCCTCGGACCTGCACTGCCGGCCGGAGCACGGCGGAAGGATGCGCGAGTTCGTGAAGGCGGTGAACGCGGAGGCCGAGGTGCTCGTCCTGTGCGGCGATCTCACCGATCGCGGCCATCCCGACGAGGCGAAGGTGCTCGCTGACGCGCTCTCCGGGCTGTCGGTGCCGTGCGCCGCCGTGCTCGGCAACCACGACCTCGACCGCGGCGCGGGCGCCGAGGTCGCGAGGCTCCTGGGCGACGCGGGCGTCGAGGTGCTCGACGGGGATCACCTGATCCTGCGCGACGACATCGGCGTTGCCGGCGTGAAGGGGTTCATGGGCGGGTTCGGGAGCGCGACGCTGCAGGCGTTCGGCGAGGGCCCGCTCAAGGCCTTCGTCCAGGAGGCCGTGACCGAGGCGCTGAAGCTCGAGACGGCGCTCTCGCAGCTCGACAGCGACAAGCGGATCGTGATCATGCATTACACGCCGATCCTGGAGACGACCGTCGGCGAGAACGTGGAGATAAGGCCTTTCCTTGGGACGAGCCGGCTTGTCGCGCCGATCGATCTGTACGGCGCCGACGTGGTCTTCCACGGCCACGCGCACCACGGAGCGCTCGAAGGGCGCACGCCGAAGGGGACTCCCGTCTACAACGTGGCCATGCCGCTGCTCAGGAAGCTCACCGGGCGGTCGTTCCTCCTGGTCGAGGTGTAATGGCACCGGATCAGTGCTTCTGCAGGAACTCGCGGATCGCGCTGAAGTAGGCGGGGGCGAAGAGGAGGATGTCGTTGTGTCCGGCGCCGTCGATGAGGCGCAGCTCTTTCTTCTCGTGCGGGACGGCCGCGTGGTTCTCGCGGGCGTGGAACGGCGGGAGCAGGCTGTCGTGCGCGCCGTGCAGGGAGAGGACCGGAATCTCGACGTGCTTCAGGAGCTCCGGGTTCGAGAAGCGGCGGTGCGCCTCGTCGCGCAGGTCGCCGAGCTCGATCTGGAAGAGGGCGAGGAGGTGCCGCACGTCGCTGAAGCCGCTCTCGAGGATCAGCGCGCGGTAGGCGCCGCCGCGCTCGCTGGCGATGCGCGACGCGGGCGAGCTGCCGAGCGAGCGGCCGAAGAGCAGCGGCTTCGGCGGCCGGTCGAGGCCCGCGGCGCGGCTCTTCTCGGCGAGCTCCCGCTCGAAGAAGCCGGCGACCTTCGCGGGATCGTCGTGGAGCGAGCGCAGCGTCGGACGCCCTCCGCTCCAGCCGTAGCCACGGTAATCGACGATGAAGAAGTTGAGCCCGATCTCCTGCCATTCCCGGGCGATATCGTCGTAGTCGGGGACGGTCTCGCCGTTCCCGTGGAAGGCGAGCACCGTGGGGTTCTGCGGGTCGGACAGGTGCCAGCGCGCCCCGACGGTCACCCCGGGGGCGACGGGGACGTCGTAGTCCGTCGCGCCGCCGAGCGGGACCTTTCTCACCTGCCTCGGATAGAAGATGCCGGCGGCGTGAGGGGTCGCTTCGAGCTCGCGAAAGAGCTCCTCGAGGGAGCTTTGGGGCTGGTTCGTCGGCATGGCGTGATGACCCTCCGTGAATGCGGCGGCGACGGGCGGAGGATAACGGAGCGGCGCAGGCTCGTCGATGAAGGGCCGCTCCTGCCGGCCCTGCGCTCGGGGCGCATCACGGCGACAGCCCGCCTGTCTCGTCCTCCTCCAGCGTGTCCGCGAGCGCGCGGCGCCACGACCGGGGACCCCGCCCCCCGGGTCTCAGGCCGGCTACTCGTCGCTGTCCCCGTCCGCCGCCGGCATGAGCTCGATGTCGACCTCCTGAGGAACGAAGTCCTCGCATTCCTCGCTCATGACGGGCGTGAGCGTCTGCTCGAAGTCCTCATAGCCTGTCCCCGAGATCTCCACCTGCGTCACCCCTGCTGTCCACAGCTCGCAGACGAGCGCCTCCAGCGCGTCCGGAGGCGGCTTCGCGCGATCGACGGCGCACACGAGGTTGGCCTCGTCGAGCGTCTTCCATGTGATCGGGTCGTTCAGGACGAAGGTCGGCTCCTCCGCTGCGCTCCACGCGACGCGAACGGTGGTGTCCGGCGGGACGGGGGCGCCTTTCGCGCGCACGGTGATGGTGAACATCGCCTCTCGCGGCCCCATCGGGCAGCCGTCGGCGCCGCCCATGCCCGAGCCACCGCCGGCCCCGCCGACTCCGGGGTCCTTGCAGGCGCCCACGGAGGCAGCGGTCGCGAGCGCCGCCGCGGCGAGCGCCGCGAAGGCCGTGAGCGATACGATTCGACCTGGCGCGAAGGGAAGGCGTGCGGCCACAAAGGCGACAGGGTAGGGGGGCAACGCTGGCAAATCCAGCGAGAGCAGGTTTTGCGCGGGACGTCCCGCTCATCCCCAGGATTCCCGGATTCCCGGATCCCGGGGACGCGCCGCGGGCGCCTTCCAGCTCAGCCCTGGGCCTTGAGCGCCGCGATGTCCTGGAGGAGCGTCTGCTCGTGCCCCTCGGGCTTCACCTTCAGGTAGGTCTTCCGCAGCACGCCCTGCGGATCGACGACGAACGTCGTCCGGTCCCAGTACAGGTTGCCTTTCCACTCGCTCTGCCCGACGCCTGCGGCCTTGAGGAGCTCGTGCCCGGTGTCGGCGAGCAGATCGATGGTGAAGGCGAACTTATCGCAGAAGCTCTTGTGCGACGCGACGTCGTCCGCGCTGACGCCGACCACGGTGATGTTGGCCTTGTCGAAGTCCTCCCTGGAGGCGGTGAACGACTTGCCCTGGATCGTGCAACCCGGCGTGTCGTCCTTCGGATAGAAGTAGACGACGAGCCATTTGCCCGCGAAATCCTCGAGCTTCACGGTCTTGCCGTCCTGGTTCGGCAGGGCGAACCGCGGGAACGGCTCTCCAATCTCGACGCTCATCTTCTCTTTACCTTTGCTGTGGGCCGGAGGAAGGGTCCTCCTGGCCGGTGACCGCTCGTGGGACGATGGAGCGGTGCGGCGCGGGTGTCAACGTCGCTGCCCGCGCGGGATCAGCGCGGGATGAGCCCCCGGAACCAGGCCGCCACCGACGAGGACGACTCGTCCTGGTGGAGCGAGTCCGGTCCTTCCAGCTCGTCGGCGAGCCCTCCGAGCGGCGCCTCGCTGCGCGGGGGCGAGGAGCTCGGGTGCGCCTGCCCGTGCGTCAGGCCCGTGGCCCCGTCCAGGGTGGGCAGCAGGCTGAGGCCGCTGCCGACCGCGGTCGGCTCCTTCGTGAGCGACTTGAACTCGAGGAGCATCATGTCGATGAGCTCGGCGATCTTCTGCGTCCCGTCGATCGCCCGCGCCGGCCCGCCCTTCGCGCGCTCCACGAGCGCGGCGACGTCGTCCTCGCTCACCGGGCGGCCGTAGCGGTAGAGGAAGCGGGTGAGGTCGCGCCCGAGGTCGCGCGCGTTGCGGTAGCGAGCCCCCGGATCGCGGGCGAGCGCGCGGCGGATGATCTGCTCCAGCTCGCGCGGCACCTCGCTGTTGACCTGCTGGAGCGACGGGACCACCGCGTCGCGCACCAGCCGCACCGTGATGTAGTCCGAGTCGCCGAGGAAGAGCCGGCGCCCGGCGAGCATCTCCCAGAGGATGATCCCGAGCGCGAAGATGTCGACGCGCTGGTCGACGCCCTGCTCGAGCACCGTCTCGGGCGCCAGGTAGCCGAACTTCCCCTTGATGATGCCCGCGTCGCTCTCGGCGAGCTGGCTCGACGCCTTCGCGAGCCCGAAGTCCACGATCTTCACCTCGCCGTAGCGGGTGATGAGCACGTTGGCCGGGGTGATGTCCCGGTGCACGATCTGGAGCGGCTTTCCGTCCGCGGTCGCGAGATCGTGCGCGTAGGCGAGGCCCTGGCACATCTTCGCGGCCATGAACGCGGCGACCTCGACGTCCATCGGCCGGCCGACCTTCTTCTGGTGCTCGAGGAGGGCCCTCAGGTCGGCGCCGTCCACGTACTCCATGACGATGAAGTAGGTGCCGTCGCCGACGCCGATGTCGAACACCGACACGACGTTCGAGTGCGAGAGGTGCGCCGAGAGGCGCGCCTCGTCGAGGAACATCGCGATGAACTGCTCCTTCTTGCTGAGCTGCGGCAAGACGCGCTTGATCGCGACCTGCTTCTTGAACCCTTCGATCCCCGCGCTCTCGGCGACGAAGACCTCCGCCATGCCGCCGGAGGCGAGGCGCTTGATGACCCGGTAACGCTGCTGCTCGGACATGCCCTGTCTGTCGTCCTCCCGCCCCGTCCCGTCTGTCTGCCCAGTCTAGCGGCTCGGGCCCCGCAGCGGATGAAATCCATGCGGCGCCGCCTCGCGCCTGGCGGGTCATCGGAACGTGGCGAGCGCCGCGACCGCCGCGAAGGAGAGCCCGACGAGCGCGGCGAGCGCGAGCACCGACACGAGCGGCTCCGCCCGCACGGTGGCGAGCAGCCGGCCGCGATCTTCCCTGGACAGCGGCGCCCCGTCGGTTCCGTCCTCGCCCTCGCCGCCCGACGCGGCGGCGAGGTGTGCCTCCAGGCGCCGCCGCGCGGTCCGGGATCGCAGCGCGAGCAGCATCATCTGCGCGACCCCGGCGGCGCCGAGCACCAGGAGGCCTGCGCGCCGCGCCTGCGAGGCGCGGCCCCGCTCGCGCGCCTCGGCCGCCGGCACCCCGTCCGCGAGCAGCGCCACGCGCCGCGGCAGGGCCGGGCCTGCGGCTGGCGAGAGCGGCCAGGCCACCGTACCCGCGCCCTGCTCGTAGGGGTCGCTCGCGACGACCGCCCAGCCCGCTGCGCCGGGCGAAGGTGCGTCCGGGAGCGCCAGGGTCCCCGAGAAGAAGCCTGCGCCGTCGGCTGCGAGCGGGACGACCGCCCCGAGCAGGCGGCCGTGCGCGCCTCCGATCGAGACGTAGGCGCGCGGCTTCGGCGCCGGGGAGGTGAGCCGGAGCTGCGGCCGCCCGGCCGCGAGCCCGGCCGGGTCGAGCCAGATCGCGCCAGGGATCACGGGCAGCCTCCCTTCCCAGGTGCCGCTCGCCCCCCGTGACCCCGGCGGCCCCGGCGGCGCGCTCCCCGGGCGCGTCGCGCGCAGCGTGAGCTCGACGGCGTGCGCCAGCGGCTTGATCGTGAGCTCCGCGGCGCCGCGCGCATCGGCCGCGAGCTGCACCGGCCCGCTGCCCTGCCCCTCGAGATCCGCCCCGACGGCGCTCGCCTCCACGCGCGCCCCTGGCACGGGCGCTCCGTTCTCGGTCTCGACCGCGACGCGCACCGGCTCCGGGAACGGCGCTGCCAGGGCGCCCCGCGCGGCCGTGACCCGGAGGCGGAGCTCCCCGTCCGCCGCGCCGGGCAGCGCGCTCGTGTGCGCCGCGCCGGGCAGCGCGCTCGTCTCTGCCGCGGGGAGCGGGGGCAAGAGCGGCAGCTCCTGCTCCACGAGCGTGTCGCCGCCCCGCGCGATCCGCACCACGACCGGCGCCTTCAGCCCGCCCTTTGCGCGCAGCAGCGCCTCGCCGATGCCGTCCTTCCCGGTCGAGCCGATCCATCGCTCGAGCGGCGCCCCCGCGGACGCCGCGCTCACCTCGAGCTCCGGCAGCGCAGCTGGATCGTCGGCGCCGTAGAGCCGGCGCACCCCTTCGATGCGGAGCGCCAGCGCCTCGCTTCCGGCGACGGGCGCTCCCCACACCCGCACGCCGGTGGCCATGCGCTGCGCACCTGGTCCCAGGATCACGAGCGCCGCGAGCCCGATGCTGAGCGCAGGCAGGACATAGGTCGCCGCGTTGGGCATCGAGATCATGTTGCCCCAGCATACCTCTCCGTCCCTGCGGCGCGGTCGGGGCTCGGATCGGGCTGGCTGCTCGTGCGGAGCGCCGTCGTTCGTGCCGAGCCCCTTTGCGTCCGGGCGTCTCCTCCGATAGGAAGCCGCCGATGGCAGGCGACAGACCGGTGAAGCGCAGGCGCAAGGGCTCGGGGGCCACGGGGCAGGGGGGCGAGGTTCTTCTACGGCAGCGGACCGATCCGCGGAGCGAGCGGCGCTTCGAGCCGAAGGCCTCGCTGGAGCTCGGCCTCACCTTGCTCGGCATGTCCGTCGCGGCGCTGCTGGCGGGGGCGGGGGTTTACGGCCAGTGGTTCCGGGGCGAGGAGGCGGGCTCGCACCCGGCTGCTCCGTACCTGCTCGTCGGCGCGCTGCTCCTCGGCGCGGCGGCGAGTCTGTTCGGTCAGTGGTCGATGAAGTCCATCCGTGTCGGTGATGCCGGCGTGGCGATCGAGAACGGGCCTGGCGAGATCGAGCGGATCGGCTGGCACGATGTCACGGGCCTGTTGCTCACGGAGTCTTCGCTCACGGTTCAGGGCGGCGGCACCGTGCTCGCCATCCCGCTGCGCGCGCATCTCCCCGCGGCCTCCCGCGTCCTGGCGGAGGCGAGGAAGCGCGTCCCCGGGCGAGTCGTCGACATCAAGGAGGGCGCGTTGCCTCCGCCCGACGACGCGACCGGCGAGGTGCGCCCGCTGGACCCGCCGCAGGTCGCCGGGCTTCACTGCAAGGCGACCGACAAGCTGATCTCCTTCGAGGCCGACGCCCGCCTCTGCGGCCGCTGCGGCGAGCTCTACCACAAAGACGGCATCCCCTCCCGCTGCATCACCTGCGACGCCCCGCTCCGCTGAGCGGCGGCCGCCCGCCGCCTCTCAGATCCCGAAGCGCTCCGCGTTGTCCCGCAGGAACGCGATGTAGACGTCCGCCTCCTGGTGCGACGGCACCTCGCCCACCTCGACCGCCTGCTCGAGCGCCCGCTTGACCTCGCCCACCCGCCGCGACGGCGGTAGCCCGAACGCCCGCATGATGGCGTCGCCGATGCCGCTCGGCAGCGGCGGCACCACCGCGTCCTCGGCCTGGACATGCAGCACCCGGTCGGCCAGGTCGCTGATCTGCTTCAGCCCCTTCCGCTTCTTCTCCGGCCGCTTCGTCGTGATGTCCGCCCGCGACAGGTCGAGCACGTCGTTCAGGCAGTCGCCCATCTCCTTCGCGAACCGGCGTACCGCGCTGTCGGTCCACGACGGGTCGTACTGGCTCGCCCGCAGGTGGTGCAGGATCAGGAAGCGGATGCTGCCCTTCAGCGCCTCCTCCTTCGCGAAGAGCGGCAGCCGCCGGTCGATCTTGTCGAACATGCGCGCGCCGACCTCGGCGTGACCGAAGAAATGGACCTCGCCCGACGGCGAGATCGAGCGCGTCCTGGTCTTGCCGATGTCGTGGAGCAGGGCCGCCCAGCGGACCTCGAGCCTCGGGACCGCCTGACGCACCACCTGCTTCGTGTGCTTCCACACGTCCTTGTGGCGCCACTCCCCGTCGCCGAACCCCACCATCGCCTCGACCTCGGGCAGCATCGCCGCGAGGGCGCCCGACTCGAGCAGCGCGTCGAGCCCGGCCTCGGCGTCCTTGCTCATCATGATCCGATCGAGCAGCTTGCGGACGTCAGGCAGGTAGATCGCCGCCGCCGCCTTGAAGTCGGCGGGGCGCCCGGAGATCACCCTGGCCGAGGAGCGTGGCTCGGTGGCCGCCTCGGGCTGCGCGGGCTCGGCCGTCTCTGATCGCTGGACGGCCCATTCGAGCGCCTCCATGGCCCGCTTCGGGCTCGCTTCCTGGGTGAGAATCTCCTGCACGCTGGCCTTCCACACTTTCGAGGTTACGGGAGCGCCCGTGGCGCGCCGGTTCGCGCGGCCCGCACGGGGTCCGCCGGTTTAGAGCCAGCCGGTACTCCGCGCAATGGTTCGTCGCTCGGCGCAGGTTCGTCGCTCGGCGATGCCGGATGGCGAGCGTCCGCCGGAGACGGCGCCTCAGGTGCGGAGGAGCCTGACCACGTGGTCCTTCTCCCAGGAGAGGGCGCGCTCGTAGTCGCGGAAGAGCCGCTCGCGGGCGAGGAACTGGGGCGGGTGGAGCATCCGGCGCCCGATGCCGTGGCTCGCCGGCATCACGTGGTGGATCATCTCGTGGTAGATGACGTAGGAGATGAAGTAGCGGGGGACCCAGGGCCGGTCGAGCACCGGGTGGATGCGGATCAGCCGCTCCACCGCCGAGTAGCTCCCGAGCTTGATGGTGCGCCGCGGCTTCCGCGCCCTGGTCCGCTTGCCCCACGTGATCAGCGCGTCGACCACGCCGCCGAAGTACGCGTGGTTGAGCTTCTGGAACAGGGTCAGCAGATCGTGCGTCTGCCCCTGCGTCGAGAGCGGCGTGCTCACCGGCCGGCTCGCCCGGATGCGGTGGCCGTTCTCGTCGATGTACTGACCGACCACGAGCGACGCGGCCCGGTCCTGGGTCACCACGTACCGGACGAGCGCCTCCTGGACGACCGCGGGCGCATCCAGGAACATGTGGTGGACGCGCGCCTGCAGGATGCCCTCCCGCAGCGACGAGGAGATCATCTGCCGGTAGTTGTCGGTCACCGAGAGGAGGACCGGCCGCTTCTGGGCCAGCTCGAGGCGCCGGATGAGCGCCTGGCGCGCCCCCTCGTGCACGTAGATCTGCGGCTGGCCCGACGGCAGGCCGATGTGGAGCGGATGGTGCCGGGGGTCCGGCACCCGGACGACGGCCCGGGAGACGCGCGGCCACAGGGAAGAGGATGCTGCGCCCTTCCCACCGCTGCGCGACAGACGGCCTGGAGGGGGTTGAGCGAAGGGGAAGGCCATCTGTCCCGCCATCTCAATCCTCCTTATTTGGGCGTATTCTCGGGTGGGATCCTTGTCAAGCGAGCGGCCGAGATCATCGAAATCGTTTGGCTTTATGATTACGTAAGCAGGGGGCCGACCTCGCCGCAGGGGTATGGCGGGAGTCGCCGCCGCCGTCCGCCTGCTACCCGGATTTCTGAAGCATTTTCATGGATTTGCGTGGATCGCCGCGGCTCGCCGCGGGACCGCTCCGGTCGAGCTGGCTCCGGTCGAGCCGCCTTCCGCCTCGGACGCGTGCCGTCTGGCTCCTGCTTCCTCTCCATGACAGGGCGCGCCCACGGCGCGCACGCGGCGCTCCTTCGCTAGGCGAGCGCGCGGGGGTCGACGATCTGCGCCACGCGCCAGCGGTCCTGCGTGCGTGGCTCGGGCTCGAGGGCGACGACCAGGGCCGTGCAGAAGCTGGCGAGGAGCAGGCCCGTCGCGCCCCGGCCGGGCGAGTCGATGAGCGTCCTGACGAGGTGCTCCACGTTCGGCTGATGGCCGACCAGGAGCGTGTCGGCCCCGCCTCGGGCGAGCGCAGCGACCAGCGCGAGCGGGAGGTCTGCGTCGATCGAGAGCTCGTCCCGGACCTCGACCTCCGGCGCACCGCAGAGGGGCACCGCGATCTCGGCGGTCTCGCGGGCGCGCGCGAGGGGGCTCGCGAGCACCCGCGACAGCGGGGCGCCGCCCCGGATGCGATGGAGCTCGATCGCGACCCGCTCCACGCGCGCGCGGCCTTCGGGGGTGAGCCTCCGGTCCGCGTCGCGTCCGCTCGCCGAGCGGTCCTCCGCCGGGCCGTGCCGCATTACGTAGAGGTGCATGGCGATGGGGCGATCGGCGTCAGTTCGTCTTGCCCGGGGGGCGTCGGGCGTCCGTGCCGGACGGGGCTGCCTCGCCGCGACCCTTCGCCTGCGCGGGGGGCTCGGCCGCGGCCGCGCCGCCCTTCGCGCCGGCGGCTGCGGCGCCGTTCGTCGCGGCGCCCGCGCCGGTGCGGGAGATCCCGTGCTTCGAGAGGACCATCGACTCGATCTTCTCGAGCACCGCCGGGTGCTGCTCGAGGTAGGTGCGGGCGTTCTCCCGGCCCTGGCCGATGCGCTCGCCCTGGAACGAGAACCAGGAGCCGCTCTTCTCGATGATGCTCGCCTCGGTCGCGAGGTCGATGACGTCGCCGCTGTGGCTGATGCCGTGGCCGTAGAGGATGTCGAACTCCACCTCGCGGAACGGGGGAGCCATCTTGTTCTTCACGACCTTGACGCGGGTCCGATTGCCCACGACCGCCGGCTCCTTGCCGCCCGCGGCGGCCTCCTTGATGGCGCCGATGCGGCGGATGTCGAGCCGCACGGAGGCGTAGAACTTGAGGGCGTTGCCGCCGCTCGTCGTCTCGGGGCTGCCGAACATGACGCCGATCTTCATGCGGATCTGGTTGATGAACATCAGCAGACACTGCGAGCGCGAGGTCGTCCCGGTCAGCTTGCGGAGCGCCTGGCTCATCAGCCGGGCCTGGAGGCCGACGTGGCTGTCGCCCATGTCGCCCTCGATCTCCGCCTTGGGGACGAGCGCCGCGACGGAGTCGACGACGATGATGTCGACGGCGTTCGAGCGGACCAGCATGTCGGCGATCTCGAGCGCCTGCTCGCCGTAGTCGGGCTGGGAGATGAGCAGCTCCTCGGTCTTCACGCCGAGCCGCTTGGCGTAGTTCACGTCGAGGGCGTGCTCGGCGTCGATGAACGCCGCCGTCCCGCCCGCCCTCTGGACGGCCGCGATGGCGTGGAGGGTGAGGGTCGTCTTGCCGCTCGACTCCGGCCCGTAGACCTCGACGATGCGGCCGCGCGGGTAGCCGCCGATGCCGAGGGCGATGTCCAGGCCGAGCGAGCCGGTCGGCACGGCCGCGACCTCTTCGTGCAGGCTCTGCCCGTCCTTGAGGCGCATGATCGCCCCTTTGCCGTACTCCTTCTCGACGCTGGCGATCGCGAGCTCGAGGGCGGCAGACTTCTGCTTGGTGTTCTTCTCGTCACTCATGCGTACCTCGGGGAGGGGGGCGAAAGGGAGGGGGTGACCGAAGGGGATCGCGCCGGCGAACCCCCGACGCGCGGGCCAACAGTTTCCGGCAGCTTTACTGTCCGGTTGTTCAGGAAGCAAGACTCCCGCACCCAGGATAGGACCGAAAACGTCCGCGCAGCGACCCGGCCGGACTGGCGGCGGGCGCGCTCGGCGGCGCGTCGGGCGCGGCCCGGGCGCGACCCCCGGACTGGCCGCCTCCGAACAGGGCGATCCTGTCGTGGTCGGAAGCGCTGTTTCCCGGCTGATGTGGAGTCTCACAATCCAGGCAACAATCGTGATCGTCGCACACGGGGAACGCTGGCGGACTCTTCCTCTGTGGGCCACACCTTCCAAGTGGGGGGTGGGGGCCGCTTTTTCCCGGGGTTTTCCCTGGGCCGGTACGAGCTCGTCCTGCGGGTGGCCGCAGGCGACGTGGGAGAGATCTGGGCGGGGCGGCTCAGGCGGGAGCACGGGTTTCAGAAGCTCTTTGCCATCAAGGTGCTTCGTCCCGAGCTCTCGCCCGACCCCGACGCCGTGCGGATGTTCCTGGAGGAAGCCGCGCTCGCGGCGCGCATCCGGCACCCGAACGTTGTGCCCGTCGTGGATCTCGGCGAGGAGGGCGGCACCCTCTTCTATGTCATGGAGTGGGTGAGCGGGGAGCCCCTCTCGTCGGTGCTGCGCGCCGCGCGCGGGCGCCCGGCGCCCGTGCTCGCCGCGGCCAGGCTGGCCTACCAGATCTGCGCGGCGCTCGACGCCGCGCACGAGCTGCGGGACGAGGTCGGCAACCCCCGGGAGCTCCTCCACTACGATGTCTCGCCGGACAACGTCCTCATCACGTCCGAGGGGCTCGTCCGCCTGGTCGATTTCGGCATCGCGAAGTTCGAGGAGGAGCGGCTGTCGGAGCGCCGGCCTCCGTCGTTGCGGGGCGACGGCAGGCGCGCCTTCGCCGCGGCGGCGGGCGGCGAGGGGGGCGCGTTCCTGTTCAGGAGCAGCGCGCCGTACATGGCGCCGGAGCACATCCGCGGGCAACCGTGCGACCGGCGGGCCGATCTCTTCGGGGTGGGGGTGCTGCTCTACGAGCTCCTGTCGGGCGCGCACCCGTTCCAGGCCGACGACAGCGAGAGCACGATGACCCACATCGCGAGCGAGCGGCCCGCCGCGCCGCTGTCGTCGCGCGCCGTCCCGTCCCGGCGCGGGCTCGCGGAGCGGCTGAGCTCCGCGCCGCCGCCCGAGCCGATCCCGTCCGCGCTCGATCGCCTCGTCTCCGAGGCGCTCGCCAAGTCGCCCACCGCGCGCACGGCGACCGCCGCGCAGCTCATGCGCGCGCTCGAGGAGGCGGTCCCGGGCGCCTCGCACCCGGGCAACGACGTGCTGGTCGCGAGCTGGATCGGGCAGGTCCTCGGGGACACGTCCCACCTCCGCACGCAGCAGCTGCGCGCCGCGCTCGAGTCGCTCGATCCGGGGGGCGGCTCGGTCGACGAGACCGAGCCTCCGGGCCCCCCGCGGCGGTGGGCGCAGACGGCGTGGGCGTTCGGGGCAGCCGTCCTCGGGGTCGCGCTCGCCGGGACCACGGCGGTGAAGGACAGCCCGCTCCCGCCGGCCGCGTTCACCGCCCCGGCCGGGCCGCGCGCGGAGAGCGCCGCGAGCAACGTCAGCTCGCCCCCACGTCGCCGAGGAGCGGCGACCACGCCGCACCGGAGATGAGCCAGAGCTGGTGCGACGTCCGCGTCACCGCGACGTGGAGCCGCCGGCGGGCCTCGTCGGTCATCGGGTACGCCGCCGCGGTCGCGTCGGGCACGACGACGTAGTCGAACTCGAGCCCCTTCGCGCTGTCCACGTCGGTGACGTCGATGCCCGGCTCGAACGAGAACTCCCCCTCCAGAACGAGCCGCGCCTCCGGCAGCTCCGCGACGAGCGCGTGGAACTGCCGCGCGGCGGCCTCGTCCCGCGCGATGACGGCCACGGAGGCGCGGGGCTCGCGGTCCGCGAGGTCGCGGAGCGCGCCGGCGAGGAACAGGTGCGCCTGCGCCTCGCTCGGGAAGCGGAAGAACCCGATCGGCGCGCCGTCCCGCGCCGCGCGCGCGGGCGCCTCGGGCGCGAGCTCGCCGAGGAGCCGCCGCGCGAGCTCCGTCACCGGCCGCGGGCACCGGTACGACACCGCGAGGCGGCAGGCCGCCGCGTCGCCGACGCCGAGCGCCGAGCGCGCCCCGTCCCACCCGGCGAAGCTCGACGCCGTCTGCTGCGCCTCGTCGCCGGCGAGCGTGACGCTGCGCGCCTCGCCAAGGAGCTTCCCCAGGACGAACAGCTCGAACAGCGAGACGTCCTCGGCCTCGTCGAGCACGAGGTGCGACCACCCCGCCCCGTCGAGGCCGGCGCGCGAGGCGCGCAGGAACAGCAAGATCGGCAGATCATCGACGTCGAGCGTCCCCGCGAGCTCGTCCGGGGTCCCCTCGGCGATGGCGCGGCCGTCGAGCGCCTGCTTCATCGAGGCCACGGTGATCGAGGCGAGCTGCCGGTCGAGCGGCTCGGCGATCTGCAGCAGGGTGTGCCGGACGGTCTCCTCGACGGCGCTCCGCGGGATGTCCCCGCCCGAGGCGGCGACGACGCCCTCGAGGAACCCTCGGTCCGTGAAGACGTCGGCGAGGCGGCGGCGCAGCCGCGGGAGCGTCGTGCTCGCCCGCGCGAGCTTCGCGAAGCGGTCGCGAAGCGCGCGGTAGAGCGCCGGGTGGCGCTTGAGGCTCGAGACGAGCGCCGGGGGGTCGGCGCAGAGCGCGATCGGCTGGCCGAAGACGTCGCGCGCGGTCGCGGACGACCAGGCGTCGAGCGTCTTCACCTGGGCCTCGCCCGCGCCGAGCGGGGCGAGCAGGCGGCGCGACAGCCGCGCGAGCCCCTCTTCGGGGACGATGACGCTCATGGCCGCGAGCGGGTACCGCGCAGGATCGAGCGCGGCGATCCTGGCGAGGCGGTGCAGCGCCACGGTCGTCTTGCCGCTCCCGGCGCTGCCGAGCACGAGCAGCGGCTGCTCCGGCGGCGCGCACACCGCGGCGTACTGGTCGGCGTCGAGCAGGGCGGTGACCTCGGCGGCCCGCGCGCGCTCCTGGGCGCCGGCGCCGACACCCAGGCTGCCGGGGCGCGCGGCGGTCCCGGCGCCTCCCGGCTGCATGGCGAGCGCGCCGCGGTCCGCCAGGGTCCACCGCCCGTCGCCGCCCTGCGTCAGGACCAGGCCGTCGCCCACGATCCGGGTGAGGACGCCGCGCTCCACGACGACGATGCGGCGCGCCTTCACCACGCCCTCGGCCACGCGGCCCGGGAAGGCCTCTTCGTACTCGTCGCCCTCGCGGTACCGGTAGAAGATCTGCGCCACCGGCGCGACGCGCCAGTCGAGGATCCGCACGTCGGCCGACGGATCCAGGAACGTCGTGTGGCCGAGCAGGTAATCCTTCGCCCCCTTGCCCTCGTCGACCCGGAGGTGGGCGAGGTAAGGGCAGAGCGGGTCTGGCAGCGCCTCCCCGGTCTCCAGCGCGATGAGGCGCTGGCGCACGCTCATCTCGAGCAGCACGGCCGGCAGATCGTCGGCCGAGGCAGCGGCCGCCTCGTCGCGGAGCTCCCGGAGCGCGGCGACGGACCTGAGCTCGCGCGGCGCGGCCGGGCGCGCCGCGCGCTCCCGCGCCCGCTCCAGGGCCGCGCGCACGCGCTCGAGGAGCGCCTCCTCTTCCTCGATGACGGCGCGCGCTTCGACCGGCAGATCAAGCCTGCTTTCCAGCATGGTGGGCCTCCGTGCGCCCCTCGCCGCCGCGAGGGGCTGAGCTCGCATTGATGAACGATGCATTCACTTTTGAGACGAAAAAATCTCATGCAAAGAAGCACCTGAGCCCGGCGAGGTGGTACTTCGAGTAGCCGTGGATCGCCTCGCGGATGGCGGCCTCGTCCTCGAAGCGCGCGAGGGCGCCGACCATCGTCCTGACGAGGCTCTGGTAGATCTGGTCCAGGTTGAACCGCATCGCCTCGGTCACCGACAGGCACGGGTTCACGGAGCGGAAGTGCTCGATCGAGAGCGCGACGAGGCGCTCCACGGTCTCCTCCGAGAACCGCTCGTACCTGGAGCCGGCGGCCCGTCCGAGGACGATCACGACGCGCAGCCTGTTCTCGATGCAGAAGCGGAGGAGCTCCTCGGCGACCCGGTGGTACGGGGCCGTCGGCGCGAGCGTCCGGAGGTCCTCCACGCCGTCGAGCGCCTTCATCCGGCGGCGGAGCAGGCGCGTGAGGGCGCGGGCGAAGCCGTCGTCCACGACCGCGTAGAAGAGCGCGTCCTTGTTCGCGTAGTACCGGTAGATGTTGCCCGTGGAGACGCCGGCCGCGCGGGCGATCTCGGCCATGGTCGCGCTCTCGTACCCCTTCCGTGCGAAGATCGTCAGCGCGGCAGCGGCGATGCTCTCCTGGACGTCGTCCTTGAGTACCTGTGCCATGGCAAATAATGAACGGTTGGTTCACTTATAGCGGGGCGCGCGGTGCCGTCAAGGGAGCGGGCCCTCGTGGGCTCAGGGCTCGATTTTTCCTTCGAGGATCGCGCGCGGGCCGTCGATGAGCATGAAGGTCGCTTCCTCCTCGCCGACCCTGGCGAAGAGGGCGTCGATGCCGCCGCGCACGGCGGCGACGTCGCTGGCGGCGTGGGCGTCGCTGCACGCGGCGTAGTAGTAGCCTGCCTCGATCAGCTGCTCTGCGGCCCGGCGGGGGGCGCGCCCGTACTTGCCGGTGAGGGCCGCGACGTCGAGGAGGAGGACCGCGCCGGCGTCGATCAGCGGATCCAGCGAGGAGTAGTCGTCGAGGACGGGCTCGTAGCGCTCCGGGTGGGCGATGACGGGGCGGAGCTTGCGGCGGCTGAGGTCGAAGAGCCGCTCGGCGATGCGGACGGGGAAGCTCCGGGTCGGGAACTCGACGAGCGCCGCGCGGCCGCCGGGGTAGGGGAGGGCGCTGCCGTCGAGGAGGCGCTGGAAGACGACGTCATCGAAGAAGTGCTCCGACGAGAGGTCGAGCGCGGGCAGGTCGCGCGCGCCGTCGGCGCAGCGCAGCGCGGTGCAGGTCGCGTCGTAGGCGGCCCGGAGGCTCTGCTGGGTGTTGTCGAACATCCCGGGGCGCATGTGCGGCGTGGCCACCACGGTGTCGAACCCGGCGCCGCGGAGGGCGGTGAGGAGGGCGAAGCTCTCCTCGACGGTGCGGACGCCGTCGTCGATGCCCGCGACCCAGTGGCAGTGGAGATCGATGAAGCCGCGCATCGTGGCCTCGAACTTAGCAAAGTTGGCCTCCTTCGTGCGCTACGACGATGCTTCGCGGCGAGGAGGTGTTCGTGTCGCTCTCGTTATCGAACCAGCAGCTTGTGCCTCAGCCCGGGTCGGAGGGCTGCGCAGGGGGCCAGCGCGGCGACCAGCAGGGAGGCCGCGCCCAGCGGCCGGTCGACCCAGGCGCGCTCTCGGCCGAGGGGGGCGCGAACGCCTCGGAGGAGGCGGTCCCCGCCTCCGAACGGCGGCGCCGTCGCAGCGAGGACCCGATCACCGCGCTGCATTATCAGCTCTCGACGACGCGCTCCGAGGCGAACCTGGACGTCGTTGTCCTCGTGGACGACAGCGGCTGCCTCGTCGCGGGGGCGGGCGCGTGGCCTGCGTGCGAGGAGCTCGCCGCCTATGCCCCGCTCCTCGTCAACCCGGACGCCGTCCAGAGCGCGGCGCTCGGCTCGCGCATCGCCGCGCTCACCGCGGAGGTCGAGGTCCAGAGCCTCTCCGTGGCGGGCAGCGAGGTGCTGCTCTGCGGCCGCGGCGGCACGGCGGAGCGCGGCGCATCCATCGCGCGGGCCGCCGCCGGGTGCCTGCGCATCCTGCGCACCGCAGCCTGAGAGCTCGCCCGACCGCGGGCCGAGCGCTCGCCCCGCAGCAGGCCGAGCGCTCGCGTTTCCCCGGTTCGTGCTACAAGGGGCCGCGACCTCAGGTCGCGCGTCATGCCCGGCCCGCTCGCACCCCCTCGGAACCCCCCGCCCGCCGTTCACGCACCCCTCCCGGCGGACGACGCCGGCCTCGCCCCGCTGCTCGCCTCGCGCAGGGTGATCCTCTGCGTCGGCTGCGGCGGCGTCGGCAAGACGACCACCACCGCGGCGCTCGGCCTCGCCGCGGCCCGCCGCGGCAAGCGCGTCCTCTGCCTGACGATCGACCCGGCGCGCCGCCTCTCCCAGAGCCTCGGGATCGAGGAGATGAAGACGGAGGCGCAGACGATCGAGCCCGCCCGGTTCGAAAGGGCGGGGGTCGACGTGCCCGGGTCGATGACGGTGATGATGCTCGACACAAAGTCGACGTTCGACAGCCTCGTCGCCTCGCTCGCCCCGTCGCCCGAGCAGCGCGACCGGATCCTGGACAACGTCCTCTACAAGTACATCTCCACGTCGCTCGCGGGCACGCAGGAGTACATGGCGATGGAGAAGCTCTACGCCGTGAGGAGCGACCCGAGCTACGATCTCGTCCTGCTCGACACGCCGCCCACGGCGAACGCGCTGGATTTCCTCGACGCGCCGGAGCGGCTCGTGGGCGCCATCGACAGCGCGGCGACGCGCTGGTTCGTGCAGGCCTTCCAGAGCTCCGGCAAGCTGTCGCTCAACCTGCTGGCGCGCTCGACCGCCGCGGTGCTGCGGGGCATCGGCAAGCTGACAGGCAGCGGCCTCCTCGAGCAGATCGCGGCGTTCATCCACGAGATGAACGCGGTCTTCGGCGGCTGGAAGCGGCGGGCGGACGCGGTGGCCTCGGCGCTGCGCGGCCCCGACGTGGCCTACGTGCTCGTCACGACGCCCGATCCGCTCTGCGTGCGCGAGGTGCTGTACTTCGCCGATCGCCTGCGGGAGCAGGAGATGCGGCGCGACGCGTTCGTCGTGAACCGCGTCCACCCGGTGTACGGCGCGCTCCCCGGCGCCGCCGAGATCGCCGCCGCGCTCGACGGGAGCGGCTTCGCGCTCGGCCCCGGCGCCGCGGCGCGCCTGCTCCAGGCCACCGAGGACGAGAGCCGCATGGGCAAGCTCGATCACCTGAACCTCCTCGCCCTCGATGCGGCGCTGGAGGACGAGCAGACCGGCGGCAGCGTCCGCGTCGACGTCCCGGCCTTCCCCTACGACATCTACGATGTGGCCGGCCTCGCGAGGATCGCCGACGTGCTGGCGCCGCTGCCCGGGGCGGCGGGGTAGCGCCCGCCCCTCCTGTCGACGTGCGGCGCTGCGGGCGCGCCTGCGGGCGTGGCCGCACGCGCGCCCGCGGCGCCGGCTATCCGCGGCGCCGGCGCTCCTTGTACTTTACCCGGACCGGCACGCCCTCCAGCCCGAACGCCTGCCGCAGCTGGTTCGCCACGTAGCGCCGGTAGCTGAAGTGGAGCTTCTCGGGGTCGCTCGCGACCACGACGAACAGCGGCGGCGACGTCTCGGCCTGCGTGACGAAGAACAGGCGGGGCGCGCGGCCGCCGTGCGTGGGCGGCGGGTGCGTGAGGAGGATCTGCTCGAAGAAGCGGTTGAGCTCCCCGGTGGGCACGCGCTTCCGGTAGGCGTCGGCCACCTGGGCCACGGTCTCGAGGAGCTTCGTCGCGCCGCGCCCGCTGCGCGCGCTCACGTGCGCGATCGGCGCCCACGACACGAACGCGAGCTTGTCGCGGGCGTCCTGCTCCGCCTTCGCGAGGGCCTTCCGATCGAGGAGATCGATCTTGTTGAGGCCGATCACGATGCCGCACCCCCGGTCGACCGCGAGGCCGAGGATCTTCGCGTCCTGCTCGGCCACGCCCTCGGCCGCGTCGCAGAGCAGGAGCACGACCTCTGCCCGCTCCATGGCGCGGATCGCGTGCATCACGCTGACCGCCTCGACGGCGCTGTCCTCCTTCGTCACCTTCGCCTTGCGCCGGATGCCGGCCGTGTCGATGAGCAAGAACCGCTTCCCGTCGCGCTCGGCCAGGGTGTCGATCGGATCGCGCGTCGTGCCCGGCTGCGCGTCGACCAGCATGCGCTCCTCGCCCGCGATGCGGTTGACGAGCGACGATTTCCCTGCGTTCGGCCGCCCGACGATGGCGATGCGGAGCGCCCCCTCGGCCGACTCCTCGGGCGCCGTGGGCTCCCGGGGCAGCGCGGCCTCGATGGCCATCTCCAGATCCGAGATGCCGCGGCCGTGGAGGGCGCTGATCAGGATGAGCCGCTCCATCCCGAGGCGGTACAGCTCCGCCGCCTCTGCTTCGGCGCGCGTCGAGTCCGCCTTGTTCGCGACGTAGATCACGGGCTTGCCCGCGCGGCGCAGGAGGCCGAGCTCGGCGTGCTCGGACGGCGTGACCGGCGTCACGGCGTCGAGCACGCACACGATCACGTCGGCCTCGGCGATGGCGAGGTCGATCTGCCGCTTGATCCCCTGCCGCATGGGATCGCCGCTCTCGGGGTCGAACCCGCCCGTGTCGACGAGCGTGAAGCGCCGTCCCCGCGAGATGACGTCGCCGTAGTGGCGATCGCGGGTCACGCCGGGCTCGTCGTGCACGATCGCGACGCGCCTGCCGACCAGCCGGTTGAACAGCGTGCTCTTGCCGGTGTTGGGCCGCCCGACCAGCGCCACGATTCCGGCCGAGGGGAGCGGCGCAGGCGCATCGGCCGCGGCGTCCTCGGCCGCCGCGAGGGCCTCATCGGCGAGCTCCGCCGCGGGCTCCTCCCTGTGCTCGGTCGGATCGTGGCTGCGTTGCTCGGAGGGAGCACGCCCCTTGCTCGGGCCCGATCCTCTGCCCTTCTTCGAACCGGCGGCGTCCTTGCTGGACGCTGCAGCACCCTTGCCGGACGCTGCCGCGTTCTTTCTGGGAGCGACAGCGACGGCGCTCTTGCTGGAGACGGCGGCGCCCTTCGTGGGAGCGGCGCCGCGCCTCTTCTCGGGGGCGGCGCCCTTCGTGGGAGCGGCGCCGCGCCTCTTCTCGGGGGCGGCGCCCTTCGTGGGAGCGGCGCCGCGCCTCTTCTCGGGGGCGGCGCCCTTCGTGGGAGCGGCGCCGCGCCTCTTCTCGGGGGCGGCGCCCTTCGTGGGAGCGGCGCCGCGCCTCTTCTCGGGGGCGGCGCCCGTCTTCGTCGCCCGACCCCCTCCGGCGGCACCCTGACCGCGCCTGGTCGTCCTCGAAAGAGCTGATTTTGCCGCGCTCACGTGGTCTCTCCCTTGTTGTAACCGAGCTCTTCCAGCCGCTGGAGCGACTCCCGCCACTCCGGTGTCACCCGCACCCAGAGCTTGAGGTTCACCTGCCGCCCGACGAGCTCCTCGATCCGGAGCCGAGCCTCCGTGCCGATCCGCTTCAGCTGCTCCGCGCCGGCGCCGATCAAGATCTTCTTCTGCCCGGGCCGCTCCACGTGGATCGTCGCGTCGATGTGCAGCACGCCGTCGCCCGCCGGCTCGACGTAGCGCTCGATCTGCACGGCGCTGGCGTGCGGCACCTCGGCCTTCGTCGCCCGGAGGATCTGCTCGCGCACGTACTCGGCGGCGAAGAAGCGCGTCGGCTTGTCGGTGAGCTCATCGGGCGCGAAGCCCCAGTCCCGCTCGGGACAGAGCTTCGCCACCTCGTCCAGCACGCGCTGAACGCCGTTCTCGCGCAGCGCCGAGATGGGGACGATCGCCGCGAAATCCCGCAGCCTGCCGAACGCGTCGAGGAGCGGCAGCAGCCGGGCCTTGTCCCGCATCCGGTCGACCTTGTTGAGCACGAACACCACCGGCGCCTCGCTCCCCAGGTCTGCGAGCAGCGTGAGATCGCCCGGATGCGGCACGAGCGGCGGGCCGTCCTCGCCTTCCTTCGCGCGCCGCGGAAGGCGCGCAGGATCCGGCGCTTCCGTCACGAAGACGATGACGTCGGCGCTCCGCGCCGCTTCGCGCGCCGCCTGGTTCATCACGCGCCCGAGCTCGGTGCGCGGCCGGTGCAGCCCGGGCGTGTCGAGCAGCGCGATCTCCGCCTGGCCGTGGTGCACGACCCCGAGGATCGCGTCGCGCGTCGTCTGCGGCATCGGCGAGACGATCGCGAGCGGGTGGCCGAGCGCCGCGTTGAGCAGCGTCGACTTGCCCACGTTGGGCCGCCCTACCAGGGCCACGCGCCCGGAGCGTCGCGGCAGAGAAGCGTCCGGCTCCTCCGTCCGCCTCGGTTCGGCGTTCTTCCTTCGCTGTTGCTGCCCGCCGCCTCGCGCGCCCGCCGCCCGTTCGGGGAGCGGTCGCCTCTTCGCGTCGCCAGCGGGGCGGGGCTCACGTCCTGCCAGGCCGCGGGCTGCACCGGAGGAGCGCGCCGCAGACGCCGCAGAGCTCCGGCTCTTCCTGGCGCCCCGTTCGGTAGCCCCTGCCTTGGTGGCAGCGCGCTCGGCGCCGCCCCGCCCGGCAGCGCGCTCGGCGCCGCCCCGCCCGGCCGCGCGCGCGTCGCCGCCCCGCTTACCCGCGCCTCGCGGCCTGTCGTCGGCGTGCGCCTCGTCTTCACCCCGGGGCGGGCGCGCCGGCGGGGTCGCCGCCTCGCCCGTCCGGGGCTCCTCGTCGGATTGCGCTCCCCGGCGGCTGCCTCGGCCACCGTTCCTGGCGGGACGGGGGCCGGCGGCAGCCGGGGAGGGCTTCGACGCCTGCTGGCGCGCTTTCGCGCCCTTGGGCGCACTCTGGGGACGGCCTTTTACCACGCCGCGCGCGATAGCAGACGCCCAGGGGGGCTACAAACGCTTCCCTACGATCCGTGGTCAAGCGTGCGCGAAGGCGGTAAGGGGATGCCTCGCATGTCGAGCGTCCACCGAGGGGATCCACAAAGCGGAGCCCCGCCCGCCGCCCCCGACCCGCAAGCGACCGGAGTCCCGTCCCACGACGAGGCACCACCCCGCGAGGACCGCTCGGCCGAGGCCGGCAGCGCGCCGGCCAGGGGCCGCGCCGGCGCGGTGGACGGCGCCTGGAGAGCCGGCCCTGCGCGGCTCGCGGCCCTCGCGCTCGCGGCCCTCGCGCTGCTGCCCCTCCTCGGCACGAGCGGGATCTGGGACCCCTACGAGCTCGACAACGCCGACCTTGCCCGCCGCATCGCCATCCACGTCTTCGGCGCGCGCGGCGTGGATCTCGCAGCGTCTGCCGGGCAGCTGCCGACCCTGACCGACCTCGGGATGGGCGAGCTCGGGTTCACCTCGATGGCGCTCGGCTTCCGGCTGTTCGGCCTGCACGACTGGGCCGGGCGTCTCCCGCTCGCGCTGTGGGGGCTGGCCGGCGCGCTCGTGCTCTACGAGTTTCTCGCGCGCCTGGTCGACCGCAAGGCCGGCCTGTACGGCGTCGCGGTGCTCGCGACGATGCCGCTCTACGTGATGCAGGCCCGCACCATGCTCGGCGACATCGTCACCATGGCCGCGCTCACGATGGCGTTCTGCGGGCTGACCGGCGCGCTGATCGAGGGCAGGCGACGAGCGCAACGCGGCGCCCGGCTCGCGCCGGCCGCGTGGCTCGCGGTGGGGATCCTCGGCCTCGCCGCCGGATACCTCAGCCGCGGCCTGCTGATCGGGGTCGCCGTCCCCGCGCTCGGCGCCGGCCTGACCTGGCTCGTGCTCCGGACGTCCGGCGCCTGGCCCGGGCCGGAGGGCCCGCGCCCCACGCTCGGCGACCTCGTGGGCTGCGCTGCGCTCCTGCTCGGCGTCGCCGCGACGGCGAAGGGCCTCCTCGTGCTCGCGAGCTCCAGCGCCGACGCGCCGCTCCCCCGCGCCCTCGGCGTCGCGCTCCTCAAGAAGCCGCCGGTCGAGTCCACGTTCGACCTCACGCTGCGCCAGCTCGGACACGCCCTCTTCCCGTGGAGCGCCTTCCTGCCGTTCGCCATCGGCCGCATCTTCCGCGCCCCTGCCGTGGAGCCAGGGGCCGAGGTCGTCGCGCCTGGCCTCGATCGCGAGGCAGGCGTCCGGATCGCCCTCGTCGTCACGTCGGCGCTCGCCTACGGCGCCTTCGCGCTGCTCGCGCCGCACGCCGGGGCGCTCCCGTTCAGCGGCCCCGCGCTCCTCGCCGCGATCGCCGCGCTCGCCATCCGCGATCTCGAGCGCGGCGCCCCCTCCTCGCGAGCGCTCGCCGTCGGCTGCTCCGTGCTCGCGTTCGTCCTCTACCGCGACCTCGTCCTCTCGCCGGACAGGGCCCTCAGCGTCTTCTCCGTCGACAAGCCGGTCTTCCCGAAGAGCTTCGAGGAAGAGGCGGCCTCCGCGATGCGCTTCGTCCTGATAGCGTTCGGGGGCCTCGTCGCGCTCACCTGGATCGAGGAGCAGCCCCGCGAGCTCGATCGCAGCTTCAAGGCGTGGGCGCGGCGCCTCGCCGACGAGCTCCACGCCGGCGCCGGGGAGCTCGCCCGCATCTGGGGCGGCAACCTGCTCTTCCTGCTGATCGTCCTCGAGGCGGCGCTCGTCGGCGTCGGCGCGATGCTCTTCGTCGGCAGGCGCATCGGATGGGGGACCGTGGCGCGGATGCCGAACCACCTCGCCGCGTACGGGATGAACGCGTGGTGGGCGCTGCCCTTGCTGCTCGCGGCGGCGCCCGTGGTGCTCATCGCGATGCGCGACGCGTTCCGCTTCGTCGTCGCGCGCGCTGCCATGCCCCGCGCCCTCGGCACGCTGCTCGCCGGCCTCCTCGCCGGCTTCGCGCTGAGCTTCTGGTACTACCCGGCGCTCGCCGCTCAGCTCTCCCCGAAGGCGGTCTTCGCGTCGTACGGGTCGCTGCGCAGACCCGGCGAGCCGCTCGCGACGCTCGGCGTCCGGAGCCGCGCGGCGGCCTACTACCAGGGCGGTGAGATCGCGTCGTTCGACGACGTCCCGCGGGCGTTCGCCTGGCTCACCGCCACGGCGGACAGCGCTGCGGAGGGATCCGCCGCTCCCGGGGCTCGCCGCTGGCTCGTCGTCAAATCCGACGAGCTGCCCCGGTTGAACAGCCTCTTCCGCAAGCACCACAAGCGCAACCTGCCCGTGCTCGACGGTCGATCGAGCCAGATCCTCCTCGCGTCGAACGAGCTCGGCGGTCGACCGAACGAGAGCTGGCTCAGCCGTGTCGTGCTCGACGAGCCCGTCGCGCCCGCGAACCCGATCGACGCGATGTTCGAGGATCAGCTGGAGGTGCTCGGCTGGGAGCTGACCGACGACGATGGCCAGAAGGTCTCGAGCGTGGTCCCCCAGAAGACCTACCACTTGCGGACCTACTTCCGGGTCCACCGGTCGATCGTCGGCAACTGGAAGATGTTCGTTCACATCGATGGGTTCCAGCGCCGTTACAACGGCGACCACCCCGTGCTCGAGGGGCGCTACCCGCCGAGCCTGTGGCAACCGGGCGACGTCATCGTGGACGACCATGAGCTCCGGCTCGAGCCCAACTTCACCCCGGGCGACTACGCGTTCTACTTCGGCCTTTTTGCCGGCGAGACGCGCTTTCAGGTGTCGCGCGGGCCTGAGCACGAGAACCGCATCCGCGGCGGCGTCATCCGCGTGCGGTGAGCCGCTCGTTGTGGGGTGCCCGACGCATGCCATGGCGCGCGGGTCCCCTGTGCGCCTGGCGCGCGCGGTCCTCGTCGTCGAGCGCCCTCGACGCGCGTGCGGAAAGCGGCTAGTCGCAGAAACATGACCGGGGGCCGTGGTGATTCCAACCATCCGCCCGACGTGCCTGGCGGTTCATCGGCATCCCCCGCGCAGAGCGGCGCCTACGGGGACGAACGCCACGCCGGCGGAGAGGACGAGCGCGAGAGCTCCGCCCCGGACTCGCTCAACCGACGCTCGTCCGAGCGCCTCTACGTCACGTGGCTCGTGGACTGCGAGACGGAGGAGACGTTCCTCTACGCTTCCATCACCAACATCTCGGAGATGGGCATCTTCGTCCGCACGACGCAGCCGCTCTCGATCGGCACGCGGCTCACGCTCCGCTTCTCGCCGCCGGGGGCCGAGGGCTCGTACGTGCTCGAGGGGACGGTGCAGTGGATCAACGAGGTGCGCCCTCTCCACGACAACCCGAACCCGGGCATGGGCATCCGCTTCGTCGATCTCACGCCCGACGATCGCGAGCGCATCGTCGACACGATCAGGACGATCGCCTACATCCGCGATGCGCCGGTGAGGTCGAACTGACGCCGGCGCGTGCGCCCGCGGCGTCCATCGCGGCGACGCCGGCGCGTGCGCCCGCGGCCCGTCAGCGTCCCATCACGGCGTCGAGGGGGCCGCCTGCGCCGGCTCCTGCGCGTCGTCTGCGCGCGGCGGCGCCGCGGGCTTCGCGCTCGGCGCGGCGCGCCGAGGTGGAGCTGCCGCCGCGGGGCGGGAGGCCATCGGAATCGCGTTCTTGGCCTGCGAGCGCCCGACGTTCGTCTCGAGGCCCGCGAGCATCTGCTCGACGCGGTCGCCATACCCCTTCGCGGGGCGCAGCGCGAGCAGCAGCTCTCGCGCCTTCTCCGTCTCCCCGGCACCCTCGTAGCACCGGGCCGCCTCCCACATCGCCGCGTGCGCGGCCGGCGTGCCCGGGTACCGCGCGCCGACCTCGTCGAGCTTGCCGACGGCGGCCGCGCAGCCCGACTTCCGCTGCAGCGTCTGCGCCTCCCGGAGCGCGGCGCTCGCGCCGTCCTCGGGGGCCGCGGCCGCGCGCGCGCTCTTCTCCTTCGCCGCCTCCACCAGCGTCCTCGGCGGCTCGCCCGCCTTCGCTTCGGCCGGGCGCCGGGCATCGCCCTCCTCCGTCGACGTGGCCAGGGCGGCCGGCGCGGGGACGCTGGGCGGCTCATGGTGAACCGACGCAGGCTGGCCCCACTCGGTGACCCGCACGGGGGCCACGCCGGTCTTCGGCCGCAGCAGCAGCAGGCTCGAGCCGATGACGAGCACGAAGAGCGCCGCCATCGCCAGCTGCGGCCGCATCGCGTGGCTGCCGGCCCAGGCGAGCGCGCGGAGCGCCTTGCGCCGGAACGGCGTCTTCTTCTGCGCGACCTCGACCGCGTCGAGGATCCGCGCCTCGAGCTCCTCGCTCGGCTCCTCGAGCGGCAAGGGGCCGGCGTCGCGGGCCGCGCGCAGCCCCGCGAACGCCGAGGCGCACCGGCCGCAGCTGTCCATGTGCCGCTTCATGGCCGCATGCGTCAGCTCGTCGAGCTCGTCGTAGAGCGCGTCCATCACGTGCTGGTCGAACTTCTCGCAGTCCATAGACAGCTCTTCCGGCGCGCTAGCGCAGCGCCCTCGCGTAATCTTCGTACTCCGAGAGCGCCTCCTGAAGCCGCTCCAGGGCGTAGCGCATCCGGCTCTTCACCGTGTTCTCGGGCACCCCCACGATCTGGGCGATGTCCTTGAAGGGCACGTGCCCGATCTCCCGGAGCAGGAAGACCTCCCGCTGCTCGTGCGGGAGGCCCTCCACCGCGCGCACGATGAGCTGCCCCATCTCGGCGCCGATCGCGACCCGGTCCACCGCGGCCTGGGGCGCCGGGTCCGCGGTCCGCTCGCCGAGCGTGGGCCCGTCGCTGCCGTCGCCGGAGCCCTGGTCGAGCGACGGGTGGCGCCGGAGCGACATCTTGCGCAGGTGATCGATGCAGACGTTGCGCGCGATGGCGTAGGCCCAGGTGGTGAACCTCGCCTCATGCTTGAAGTCGGACGCGCTCTGCACGATCTTCACGAACACATCCTGCACCAGATCCTCGGCGATCGCAGGCCCGCGGATCTGCCGCAGGATGAAGTTGTAGATGGGCGTTTTGTGCCGCCGGACGAGCCCGGCAAATGCGGCGCGGTCGCCGCCCTGAAAACGCATCATCAGGGCTTCGTCGGTGACCTCCTCTCGAGAAATCGGGACCATCCTAGCTCCCGGAGCGGCCGAGCCTCTGCGGCGCTCCTTCGGCGGCCCGACCGGCGGGGTGTTCGTGGCGACGACCGCGGCATCGGATCGGACGCGCAGCGTGGCTCGAAGATCTGAGGCGCTCTCCTTCCCCTGACACAAGCGCACCTTAGCGGATCCGCCCCCGAGCGAGCGAGCCCCCTTCGCCCGCGGCGAGGGGAGGGGCGCGGGCGTCCGGAGGGGAGCCCGCTTTCGGTCGCGTGGCGTCCTCGTGGCAGCGCATCGTCGACCGGCTGAGGACGCCGCGGACGTGCGCTGGGTGAGGGCTCCCGCAGGATTTTCGCTGCATGGTTCGCGCCGCCGTTGCGTCGCGAGCGGCGACGCGCTCTGCCGGGGGGTGAGGAAGCTGTCCAGGTCGTTGCGCTCGGAAGCCCGCCGCCACTAGACTCGCCGGCACCGGGCGTGAGGTCGCCCCCCTCTGCTGACGAGGGTAAAACCACGAGGTTACCTTTCGATGCGACTTATCAGGATGCTGGCTGTGGGGGTGGGGGCCTCGTTCTTGATGGTCATGCCCGCCCTCGCGCAGAGCCCCGACGGCGCGTCGGGCAAGGCCGCTGCTCCTGCCGCCTCTGCGGCGCCGGCCGCATCAGCGCCTGCGGCGGGAGCGCAAGCCGCCCCTGCGCCCGCCGCCACGGCGGGCGCCCCGGCTGCGGGCACGGCTGCATCGCCTGCCACGACGGGCGCCGCGGCTGCATCGACGGTCGCGCCGGCTGCGGGCGCCACCGCCGCCCCGGCGATGGACGGCCCGACCTACGCGGTGCGGCTACGCGATCTGGAGCAGCGCATCGATGAGCTCAAGGAGCAGATCCGCCGCAGCCATACGCGGCTCTCGCTCCTCAGCGACACGATCCTCTCCGGGGGCGGCGCCGGCTCGCGCGCCTCGATCCGGTTCAACAACGAGCTGTCGAGCGCGTTCCGCGTGACCCGCGTGCTGATCGTCCTGGATGGTGCCGTTCAGTACAACAAGACCGATCAGTCGGGCGCCCTCGCGGAGCAGACCGAGATCCCGATCTTCAACGGCTCGGTTCCGCCGGGGGATCACACCCTCCAGGTGCTCGTGAACCTGCAGGGCAACGGCTACGGGGTGTTCTCCTACCTCCGCGGCTACCGCTTCGAGGTGCGCTCCAGCCATTCCTTCACGGCGGTCGAGGGGAAAACGATGAACCTCCAGGCGGTCGCGTTCGAGAAGGGGGGGGTCACGACCCCGCTCGAAGAGCGCCCGGCGGTCCGTTTCGTCGAGAAGATCGTTAGCGGCCTCTCGGATGCTTCCGGGCAGCCGGCCGCCGCCGCGGGTGGCAAGTAGGTTCGAGCTCGTTAGGACAAGTCGCCATGACCTGGGACTCCGGATCGCGGGTTACCCCTGCCTTGCTTGGCCTGCTCCTGCTCGGCGCGGCCACGACCGTGGCCCCTGCCGATGCGTGGGCCCTGGACTCCGAGCGCGCTTACACGAGCGCGTCTCAGCAGATCAGCGGCGTCGGCTCCGGGCTGGGCGCCATCCAGGCGGCGATCCAGAAGTCCCGCGGCGAGCAGCGCACCCCGGCGCAGCGCATCGCGGATGCGGTCCTGCTGATGGGCTCCAGGGACTACGAGCGCGCGGCGAACGTGCTGAACCAGGTGGTCGAGAAGTACCCTGACCATCCGACGGCCTTCCCGGACGCGCTCACGCTGCTCGGCGAGACGTACTTCCGCTCGAAGCAGTACCTCTCGGCCCGCCGCGCGTTCCAGCGGATCGTCGCGAGCAGCGCCGAGCCGCGCTTCGCCGCCTACCAGGCGAAGGCGCTCGGACGGCTCGTGGACATCTGCCTCCGGATCAAGGATTACGACGCCCTCGACGCCATCTTCGCGTCGATGAACAACATCCCGTCCTCCGCGGCGGGGAGCGCCCTCTCGTACGCGCGCGGCAAGGGCCTTTACGTGAAGAAGGACTTCGCCGGCGCGAAGGCGGCGCTCGGCGCGGTCGACCCGCGGAGCGAGTACTTCCACCAGGCGAGATACCTGCTCGGCCTCATCGCGGTGAAGGAAGCGACGCCCCCGCCGGAGCCGCTCAAGGAGGGCGACGTGCCCCCCGCGGTGCCCAAGACCCGCTACGTCGCCGCGATCGACCTGTTCCAGAAGGTGACGCAGCTGCCGGCCGACACCCCGGAGCACCGGCGCGTCATCGACCTTGCGTGGCTCGCGATCGGGCGGCTCTTCTACGAGGCCGACCAGTGGGCACAGGCCGTGCAGGCGTACGGCCACATCGACCGCGTCTCGCCCGAGTTCGGGGCCATGCTCTACGAGCTCGCCTGGGTCTACGTTCGCCTGGGCGACGTGGATCGCGCCCAGCGATCGCTCGAGATCCTCGCCATCGCGGAGCCGGACAGCCAGAACATCGCGGACGGCTCGCTGCTCCGCGGCGACCTGATGCTGCGCGCCGGCCGCTTCGAGAAGGCGCTGAAGGTGTACGAGGGCGTCCGCGCCACCTACGATCCGATGCGCGCGCGCGTGGATGCGTTCCTCGGCTCGACGAGCGATCCCGCGGTCTACTACGACAAGCTGAGCCAGGAGCAGCTCGAGGCGCTCGACACGAGCTCCGCGCTCCCGCCGCTCGCGGTGCAGTGGGCGCGCGAGGCCGAGGATGGGCCGGCTGCGTTCGCGGTCATCGACGACATCCACTACTGCCGCGAGCTGATCAAGCAATCGAACGAGCTCATCGAGAAGCTGAACGCCGTGCTCAGCTCGCCCAACCGGGTGCGCGCGTTCCCGGAGCTCAAGGCCGGCGAGGAGAAGGCGCTCGCGCTGCTCAACCGGGTCGCGCTGGCGCGCCTCGCGCTCGGCCAGGGCATGGACGACGTGGAGGACGGCTCGCTCTCGGGCGAGATCGGCGGCGTCCGCGCGCGGCGCCGCGCGCTGGAGAAGCGCCTCTCGCGGGTACCCGTCACCGACGGCGACTTCCAGGATCGCGAGACGCAGGCGCTCAAGCAGTGGAACACCCAGTCGCAGCGCCTCCAGCAGCTGACGCTGCAGATGGACACGCTGCAGGCGACGGTCAACGGGCTCAGGCGGCTGCTCCGCGATGGGCCGCACGCCGGGGTCGTCCGAGATCCCGCGAGCATCGCCCGGTTCGAGCACGAGCTCGCGCAGAACGAGCGGGACCTCGCGCTCTATCGCCAGCAGGCGGACGTGCTCCGCAAGCAGGTGAGCGCGGGCCGGGTCCAGGTCGGCTTCGGCGATCAGCGCTTCATCGAGGACGCGCAGACGCGCAAGGCGCACCGCGACGCCCTGACGCGCGAGGTCGCGCTGGCCGCGGCGGGCGCCGGCGGCCCGGATCTCGCGGCGTACGCGCAGCGGGTCACGCCGGTGCTCCGCGCCGGCGACGCGGCGGACGCGAAGGTCGAGGCGGCGCTCCGCGAGATCGAGGGAGAGGTCGCCCAGAAGTCCTCGGGCCTCCGGCAGATCGTCAGCCGGGAGACGGCGAGCGTCGTGCATTACTCGGTGCAGCTCGACGCGCTCGACCGGGAGGCGCGCCTCGTCGTCGGCGAGGTCGCGATGCGAAACTTCGGCCTCGTCCGCGACAGGCTGAAGAACATCATCCTCCGCGCCGACGTCGGCATCACCGAGGAGGCGTGGGAGGTCCGCGAGGAGCAGATGACGCGTGTTCGCAGCCTGCAGGTCGAGCGCGCCCGTGAGGATCGGCTCCTCAAGGAGGAGCTCGACGAGGTCCTCGACGACAGCGGCGATCCGGAGGACGAGAAGTGAGCAAGCAGCAGGGCGGCGCGAGCGCGCCGCAGAACGCTGGCGCACCGCGCGCAGGGGCAGGGGCGCAGATCCTCGAGCCCGGGGGCGCGCGCGTGCCGCTCGGCGACGCCGTGAGAGCGGGGCGCCGTCGCCCGCGCGGCGCGCTCGGGGTTGCCAGCCTTGCCCTGGTGCTGGCGGTCGCGCCCCTCGCGCGCTCGCAGCCGGGCGGCCAGCCGTCGCCCGGGCCGGCGACCTCCGCCGCTCCTGCGGCCGCGCCGACCACGGCCTCGCCAGGGGCCGGGGCGCCTGCTGCGCAGGCCGGAGCCGCCCCTGCGCCGGCGGCGCTGCCGCCGGCGCAACCCTTCGCGCCGCCGATGTCCGTCGGGCGCAAGCAGGCGCCGCCGCCTCCACCGCCGACGCCCGCGCAGCTCGCCGCGCTCGCCGCGCTCGAGAAGGAAGCGGCCGCCTACGAGAAGGCGGCCCGCGACTACCGGAGCGCCATCACGCGCATCGTGCAGCACCACTACGAGGACAGGCGCCGCCGCATCCTCTCGTCGCTCGACCGGGAGATCGAGACGGAGCGGAAGGGCCTCCGCGACGCCCGGGAAGAGGCGATCCGCCGGCTCGAGGTGTTCGTCCAGCGCTACAGCGGCCCGAACGCTCACCCCGAGAACACCCCCGACGCGATGTTCCGCCTGGCCGCGCTCTACGAGGAGCGCGCGCGCACCGACACCGACGCGAGCGAGGATCTCAGCCTCGCGCTGCTCCCGGCCATCGCGCTCTACAAGCGCGTCATCAACGAGTTCCCTCAGTACCGCGAGCTCGCCGGGATCTATTACTACCTCGGCCATGCGCTGAACGATTCGGTCCGGTTCCCCGAGGCGCAGCAGGTGTGGCGCTCGCTCGTGTGCCACGACAGGTATCCCTATCCCGTCGCGCCCGACCCGAAGGATCCGACGCGCGACACGGTCGGCAGGCTCCCGCAGGACCACGACGACGATTACTGGACCGGCTGGGAGGCGCGCCACCCGACGCCCATCCGCTCCACGCCGGGCGGCCGGGCGATCCAGCCCGCCCGCAGGGCCGCGAGGGGGGCGGCCCCCGTCGTCGAGGACGAGACGGCCTACAGCACGCCATATCCTGACGATTGCCAGCCGATCCCGCAGAAGACGGCGCTCGGCGCCGAGCCCCGCTACATCGCCGAGGTCTGGTGGCAGATCGGCGACTACCATTTCAACGAGATCGATCGCGCCGGCGGCCCGTTCAACTACAACAGGGCGGAGTCGTCCTACCGGCAGTCGATCAAGTACAAGAAGCCTCCTGTCCACGGCGTCGCGATGTACAAGCTCGCCTGGACGTACTTCAAGCAGCAGCGCTACGAGACCTCGGTACGCCAGTTCATCGAGCTGCTCCGCTACACCGACGAGCAGGAGAAGCTCACGGGCGACCCAGGCGCGGATTTCCGGGCGGAGGCGTACACCTATATCGCCGGCTCGCTCACGTACCTGGATTTCGTCGGCCCCGGGCCGGACGAGCCCTACATCCCGCGCAATGACGTCCTCGACGTCGAGACCGACCCGCGCATGGCCGAGCAGAAGATGCGGATCGCCATCGAGCGCGTCCAGGATCCCAAGCTGATCCCGCAGGATCAGAAGTGGACTGTCGAGGTCTACAAGGCGCTCGCGCTGGAGTTCAAGGAGCTCAACCAGTACCGGAACACGATTGAGGTGAGCGAGATCATCCTCCAGAAGTGGCCGATGCACCGTGACGCGCCCGTGATCCAGAACCAGATCGCGGACATCTACGACACGCTCACGTCGCAGTCGCGCGAGGGGACGGCCGAGCGCGCGATGAACTCGGCGAAGGCGCTCGAGGCGCGGACGAAGCTCGCCCAGTACGTCGGCACGACCCCGTGGGTCGAGGCCAACAAGGACGATCCCGAGGCGATCCAGACCGCCGAGCGGCTCGTGCGCGGCGGGCTCCGCCGGGCTGCCGCCGATCACACCAACGCGGGCAGCGCCCTCGTGCAGCAGGCGCTGACCGTCAGCGACAAGGAGACGCGCGACCCGATCTTCGAGCGGGCGCTCGGCGAGTATCGCCTCGCCGCGCAGGGCTGGGCCGGTTACCTGGCCCAGGACGAGAACGCTCCGGACGCGTACGAGAGCCGGTACTGGCTGGCCGACGCGCACCACATGGTCGTCGTGATCGCGGTGGCCATGGATCGCTCGCCCACCCCGCAGGAGGTCGAGCTGGCGAGGAGCTCTGCGGTCAGCGTGCGGGACTCCAACGAGGACGACAAGTACCTGCAGCCCGCGGCGTACATGGTCGTCGACACCGCCCACCAGGCGCTCCTGGATCGGCACAAGCTCTTCCAGCGGACGAACGGCGCCGAGGGGCTCGAGCCGCGCGAGAAGGTCAAGCTCGTCGGCGAGGGCGACGAGCAGCGCGTGATCGCCGAGCCGCTGCCCCCGCAGGTCCAGGCGTCCGTCGCCGCCCGGGACGAGTACATCCAGCGCGTCCCGCCCGCGCTCGACGCCCCGAAGAACATCGAACTCTATGCGTTCCAGGCGGCCGACTACTACTTCCTTTACGGCCAGTTCGCCGAGGCGCGCAGGCGGCTCGAGCCCATCTACAACGCGCAGTGCGGCAAGACGGAGTTCGGCTACAAGGCGTGGGAGCGGCTCACGACGATGTCGAACCTCGAGAACAACGTCGAGCAGAGCCGCAAGCTGGCCGAGGCGGCGCTCACGCGGAGCTGCGCTGTCAGCGAGGAGCAGAAGCTGAAGGAGGGCGACATCGCCCGGCCGACGATCTCCCGCGGCTATTACCTCGACGCTGCCCGGGCCTTCGAGAAGGCCGAGAAGATGCCGGACGGCCCGGCGCGCGTCGCCGCCTGGCGCGAGGCTGCGGCGCTCTACAAGGTCGCGCTCGAGAAGGCGCCGGCCCGCGACGAGGCGCCGGAGGCCGCGATGAACGGCGCTTACTGCTACAAGCAGGTGGGCGACTACGACCAGGCCATCGCGATGTACTCCCTGTTCATCAAGGAGTACGGAAACGAGGAGAACCTGGCGAAGCTCGAGAAGGGCGATCCGGACGCGAACCCTCCGAAGAACCCGGATCCGAAGCGCTACGCCGAGCGGGTGAAGTACCTGAAGCAGGCCTACGACGCGCTGTCCGCGGCGTATGTCCTCTTCTTCAACTACCGCAGCGCGGCCGAGACCTACGACACCATCGCTCGCAACACCCGGTTCGAGCAGGCGGCGCGCCGGGACGCGGCCCGGAACTCGGCGCTGCTCTACGCGAACATCGGGGAGCGCGACAAGATGACCGCCTCGCGCGCCACCTTCATGGGCCTGAACCCGCCCCCCGAGCAGAAGGCCGACATCGACTTCCTCGTCGCGTCGGCGGACCTGAAGGCCTGGGACGAGCAGGGGTCCGACGAGGGCCCGAACCGCGCCGCGCGCACCAAGGCCATGCAATCGATGGAGGCCTATCATGCGGCCAACAAGAACAACCCGGCCGCGCGCGGGTATGTCGTCCAGGCGGCCTACCACGCGTCCAAGATGCGCAGCGCCGCCGCCGATCCGAAGGCGCGGGAGTGGTGCAAGAACACCATGACGGCCTTCACGGCGTTCCGGAGCTCGGCGACCGGCGACAAGGCGAAGGCCCTGGGATCGGTGCAGGCCGACATGGCCGCGGAGTGCGCCTACAAGGCCATCGATGATCGCATCAAGGCCGAGTTCGACTACGACACGGGGCACCACCGCTACGAGGGGGTCATCGATCAGGTGAAGCGGGCCTTCGAGGCCGACATCACCAGGGCCAACGATCGGTACTGGAAGGAGCTCCAGGAGGTCATCGCCGCCTACGAATCGCGGCAGTGGTCGGTCGCCGCGCGCGCGCGGCAGGGCTCGCTCTACGACTCCTGCCGCACGGGCCTTTACAACGCACGCCCGCCGGGCCTGAGGCTCTACACGGACAAGGAAGAGAAGCTGCTCAAGCTCGCCGAGACGAGCGATCGCGAGGATCTCCAGGAGACGGCCGACGCGCTCCGCCAGAACCGGCGCGAGCAGTGGCGCGCGGCGCGCGAGCGGCTCCTCACCGACGCCGACAAGGCGATGGTCAAGTTCTACGTCGAGTCCGTCGTCTGGGCGAAGGCGTGGAAGGTCCGGAATCCGGCGGTGGATTATGCGATCCAGCGGCTCGCGTTCTTCACGGACATCCTCGGCGACGCCAAGCTCCGCGAGTGGAGTCAGGGGATCATCGACCCCGAGACGAAGCGTCCGTTCGAGTACAAGGATGGCCTTTTCCTCCGGACGCGGCCCGGCATGACTCCGCCGCTCGCGCCCGACGGCCTCCCCCTGCCCCTGCCGGTCGTCCCATGAAGCGCCGCCTCTCTGTCACCCTCTTCGTCAGCCTGCTCGCGGTCGTGTCGCCGTTCGCCCTCGCGTCCTGCGGCGACGAGGCGACCCCGCCGCCCAAGGTGCCCACCCGCCCCATGACGGGTCCTGGCGCGGCCCCGCCCGTCCAGGCGCCGTACGGCATGAACGACGCGCCGAGCTCGACGCGACCGTACGACCAGCCTGCCCAGGCCACGCATCCGGCCATGAACGCCCGGGCGGCGGCGTTCTACCAGGGCGGCCTGCAGTCGTTCGCGATCGGCGACCTCGCCAACGCGAGGGCGCAGTTCACGCAGGCAGCGCAGGCCGATCCGCGCGCGCACCAGGCCTTCTACTCGCTCGGCGTGGTGCAGGAGCGGCTCCGGGACGAGGGCGCCGGCGCGAGCTACCGCCAGGCGTTCACGCTCGTGCCGGCTTACGAGCCCGCCATCATCGCGTACGCGATGCTCCTCGCCCGGAAGAACCAGCTCGGCGAGGCCGAGCGGCTCCTCAACGAGAAGCGCGGCCAGATGCCGAAGTCGGCGGCCGTCGCGGCGACGCTCGCGGAGATCAAGTCGCTCCAGAAGGACACCGGCTCGGCCCAGCGGATCGCGCAGGAAGCGCTGAAGATCAACCCGGACTACCGGCCGGCGATGGTCGTCATCGCCCGCGATCACTACAGAAACCGGCGCCTCGATCTCGCGCTGTACGCGCTCCAGGCGATCCTGGACGGGTTCGAGCCGGTCAGCGAGAACCCGCCGCGCGACAGGGACAACGCGGAGGCGCTGCTGCTCCGCGGCCTGATCTTCCGGGAGCAGGGGCAGCGCGCCGCGGCGCTGGAGGAGTTCCGCAAGGCGGTGACGCGCCGCCCCGATCTCGTCGAGGCGCGGGTGCAGCTCGCGACCTACCTGCTCGAGGCGGGCAACGCCCAGGAGGCCCTGCCCCTCCTCGAGGGCGCCGTCCGCTTCGACGCCGAGCACGTGGCCGCGCACCTCAACCTCGGGGACGCCTACCGCCTGATCGAGCGCTACGGCGACGCGAAGCGCGAGTTCGACTGGGTGCTCGCCCGGAATCCGAACCTGCCCCAGGTCCACTACGACCTCGGCCTGCTTTACCTGTTCGCCCCCAGCGTCCCCGGCATGACGCCCAAGCAGCAGGTGGCGGAGGCGATAAAATCGCTGACGAAGTTCCAGGAGCTGCGCAACAAGGGCCAGCGTGACGACTCGGAGGAGCTCCTGAACCGCGCCAAGCTCAAGGAGGGCGAGCTCGACGCGGCTGCGGCCGCAGCGCAGCCCGCGGCACCTCCTGCCGCCGCGGCGGATGGAGGCGTCGCCGACGCCGCGACCGACAGGTGAGGGAGACCATGAGCACGTACAAGATACTTGCGCTGGGTTCGTTCCTGCTCGCGATCCTCTGCCACGGCGAGCGCGCGAGCGCGCAGGAGAAGGGCAAGCAGCGCGGGGTCATCACGCTCGCCGAGGTGACGATCACCGGCCGCATCCAGAAGCCCATCGCGGCCGTCGACGTCAGCCGGATCCAGCCGAAGCTCACGCTCGCCGAGCTGCGTCAGCCCTTCCTGGACCGCATCGAGCAGGCGATCTTCAAGGAGCCGTTCTAGTGCCTCGCGCCGCCGGCGGCGGCTCGCGCGCCGAGCGCTAGGCGGCGGTGTGTCCGCCGCGCTCTTCATCGCGGTGTCGCTCGCGGCGAGCGGCGCCTGCGCCGTGATCTCGTGGAAGCATCCGGCGCAGGTCGCGCGCGCGACGGGCGGCGACCTGACGGCGCTCGCGCGCTCGCTCCGCGCGCTGCCCGGCGAGGCGCGGCTGACCGAGCTGGCGAGGCGGTCGCCGCCGGAGAGCTGGGAGCGCCGGCTCGCGCTCGAGGTCATGTCCGCCGCGGACCCGCGCGCGAAGATCGCGGCGGCCAACGATCTCCTCGTCGAGCTCGAGCAGCGGCTCGACGCCGGCGCGGGCTGGCCGCGCGCGGCGGCGCGTCTCTCGGCGCTCGCCGCGTTGCTCCTGGCCACGCTCTCCTTCCTCGCGCGGGCCGGGCCATCGGTCATCGCGCTCGTCCTGGTCGCGGGCGCCGCTGGTGCGATCGCGTCCGCGGCGGCCGGGCGCGTCGGCCGCACCGCCGCCTCGCGAAAGCGCGAGGCCGTCGATGCGCTCGTCGGCGTCGCTCTCGGACCGCTCGACAGCGTCGTCCGGGCCGCCAGCGCGCCCTCTGTATCACCGCGGCGATCGCGCCGCGCGCGCCCCTGAGCGCGGCGCGCTCTCCTGGACCGCCCCCACCTGTCCGTGTACCCTCGCGAGCTGTGGTGCCCTCCGCCGTGCAGCGCTCCTTCCGCGGTTCCAGGCCCGGGGCCCACCGGGCCCGGGGGTGCGACTCCGCCTGCCGCGCGCGATCGGCGGCGGCCCCTGCATCGTCCCCTCTCTCCCGGAGCCCCTTGGAATGACCCAGCAGCACCCTACCCCGTCGCGCCCCGGGCAGCCCGGGCAGATGACCGCGGTCATGCGGGCGGTCGCACCGGTGACCGGCCCGAAGGTCCTCAGGATCGGCCTGGTCCAGGGGGGAAAGGTGATCGAGGAGCGTGTCATCAAGCAGCGCACCCACGTCACCATCGGTCCCAGCGAAAAGAGCATGTTCGTCATCCCGAGCAAGAGCATCCCGCCGAGCTTTCGGCTGTTCGAGCTCGTGGGCGGCGAGTACTTCCTCAATTTCCTGGACGGGATGACCGGCCGGGTCGCCTTCAAGGCCGGCGTCTCGGAGCTCTCCACGCTCAAGTCATCTGCCAAGCGCGCGGCCGTGGGCAATGCCCAGGCCTATCAGGTCCAGCTCAGCGAAGAGGCGCGCGGCAAGATCGTCGTGGGGGAGACGACGTTCCTGTTCCAGTTCGTCGCGCCGCCGCCGGTGCAGCCCAAGCCGCAGCTGCCCGTCTCGGTGAAGTCGGGGATCGCGAACGACATCGACTGGACGACAACGATCATCGCCGCCTTCTCGTTCCTGTTCCACTTCGGAGCCGTGGGGTCGATCTACTCCGACTGGATGGACCCGGTCGTCGACGATGAGGTCGACGTCGCGGCGCTGCTCGAGTCCGTGAAGCAGCTGCCCCCGCCGCCGGCGGTCGAGCAGCCGAAGGAGAACGCCGAGGCGACGGCGGCGACGGCGGCGCCCACCGCCGAGGCGCCCAAGGCCGCGAGCGGCGGCGGGAACAAGGGCGCGGCTGCCAGCCCGGGGAAGGGCTCCGGCGGGATGAGCGACGCTCGCGCCTCGGCGCTCACAAACGAGCTCGCGCAGCTCGACATGCAGATGCTGGGCGCGCTCAACTCGAGCGCGAACGCCACAGCCAGCGTCCTCAGCTCGGGCGATGTGCCGACCGGCCTCCTCGAAAACGCGGCCGCCTCCGGGTCCGGCGTCGGAAAGGGCGGTGTGGCGGGATTGAACATGGGCGCCGCCGGTGGGGGCACAGTGCGACCTGGCTCCGCCGGCGGCGGTGGCCTTGCGAGCATCGGCAACACCGGGACCAGCGGCCCGGCGACCGCCGGCTCGGCGCAGACGGTGAAGGGACCGGTGGGCAACGCCCAGGTGGGCGGTGCCGCGGTCTCCGGCGGGAGCGTCTCGAACGCACCCTCCGTTGTGGCAGGGATGACGGCTGGCTTCCGTCGTTGCTACAACAAGGGTCTTCAGGAGGACCCGAGCATGAAGGGGTCGGTCCGGGTCACCGCGAAGATCGGCCCCAACGGTGAGGTGCTCTCGGCGACTCCCTCCGGGGGCTCCGGCCTGTCCGGGACGGTGGTCTCCTGCGTCGTCGCGCGCGTCCAGAGCGCGCAGTTCGCGCCGCCCGAGGGCGGTGGCGCGACGGTTGTGATTCCTGTCACCTTCGTGAGCCAATAGACCCGATGCCACCCGACTCCGTGGACAAGGCGCAATCTCCTCGCTTCGCCTGAAGGTGAATGGCGTGCTGGCGTCGCGCATCCAATGGGGAAGTACCTCGTACGGGTCCTCCCGATGGGGTGAGCCGCTGGATGCCCGGCATGTTCATTGCGTTTTGACAACGGCGTCTGCCCGCACTTATACTGCGCGGGCCTGACTTTCGGAGGCTTCGATGAAGCGTGAACAGATCCCCGGCTTCGCAGCAGTCGCGCTGATCTCGGTTGTGATCGGCCATGGCATCGCTGCTGCGCAGGCGCAGACGGCGCCTCCGCCGGATGCATCCGCGGGCCTCGCGCGGCAGGTGACGCTCTCGCCTGCCGAGCAGCTCGCGCAGAGCGAGACCTTCCTCGCCCGGATGGACGGGGCCCGGACGTCCGTTCGTCGCCAGCTCGAGACCGCGCGTTCGCAGCGAGACGTCGTGAAGACGCTCTGCCTGAACGACAAGCTGAATCAGATCGACGTCGCCATCCGTTCCGCCCGCGAGCGGCGGCAGGGCCTGGAGCTCGCCGTGAATCGGCGGGATGCCGATCTCTCCAATCACGAGTTCACGATCCTGACGGTATTGCGGCAGCGGGCCGAGCAACTGACGGCTGAGGCCAACCAGTGCATCGGCCAGGAAGCGGGCTTCGTCGGCGACAGTGCCGTCACGGCCACGATCGATCCGAATCTCCCCCAGGAGGATCCTTCCGAGTATCCCGTCAACCCGATCATCATCGAGCCGCCTGCGTGCAGCAGCTGTTTTCGGTAGGCGACCGCCTCTCTCGGATTGCCACTGCCCAATAGGCGATGAAACTTCGTGAAACCATAGCCGCTGCCGTATTGACGCTCACTCTGTCCCCGGCGTTGGCCCTGGCGCAGGATCAGCCCTGGCTCAAGGATCGTCGCTACACCGAGGGCATCGGGATACGCACCGGCGACCTCGAGCTGCACCCGGGCGTCGCCGCGGAGCTCGGCTATGACTCCAACTTCTTCCGCAGGGCCGAGAGAGACCAGGCCAGCGCGGACGACATCGGGCCTGTGGGCTCGATGCGGCTCCGGATCACGCCGTCCTTCTCGCTCTCGACGCTCAGCCAGCAGCGCCAGGAGGCGACGCCCGGCGCGCCGCCGCCGGATGTCGAGTTTCGCGGCGGCATCGCCGCGACCTACGATGAGTTCGTCCCGGTATCCGGGTCGGAGCGCGGGCAGGAGCGGCTGAGTCAGCAGCGGAACATCGGCGGCATACTCGACGCCAACCTGACGATCCTGCCCCGACGCCCGTGGTCCGCGATCCTCGATGCGTCGCTCGGCCGGACCATCGCCTCCTCCGATATCGGGATCTCCAACCAGAGCTTCCGGCGCGTCAACGCGGGCGCGGGAGCAGAGCTTGTGTGGACGCCGGGCGGGGGGCTGCTCGATTGGCGGTTGGGCTATCGCTTCATGGGCACGTTCTTCGAGGTCGATGAGTACGACAGCCTGACGAACATGCATCATATCGTCCGGACGCGAGGCCGCTGGCGCTTCTTGCCGCGCACCGCGCTCATCTACGACGCGTCGCTCGGGTTCGTCGATTACCCGAATCCGGGCGCTCAGCTCGCCTCTCATCCTCTGCGGGCCCAGATCGGGATCAACGGTCTTGTGACGCCGTCTTTCGGTCTCCTCGCGATGGCCGGCTGGGGCGCGAGCTTCTACACGCCGAACAACGCCGGGGACGTCGTGCACGACTTCGACAGCGTCATTGGCCAGCTCGAGCTGAAGTGGTTTTTGACGCCGAACCCGTCAACCGATCCTGAGGCGGCGACGCTCGCGCTCTCCTCGCTCTCGGCTGGCTTCACGCGCGATTTTCACGACAGCTTCCTCGCGAGCTACTTCGAGCGCGATCGCGGGTACCTCAAGCTGACCTACTTCTTCGGCGGACGGTTTCTGCTCATCGTCGACGGCGGCGTGGCAGCCCATGTGTTTCCCGAGATCCCGGCGGGCAACGGACGCCTGGTCGAGCGTCAGGAGCCCTGGACGGACGTCCGTATCGATGCCTCTCTGTTCGGCGAGTACCGGATAGGGGACTCTCTGGGGATCAACTCGACCCTGCGGTACGGCAACAACGTCAGCAGCACCGCGCTGAGGATCCTCGACGAGTCCGGGGCGACGAACTATCTCGGATGGCAGCAGCTCGAAGCCTACCTGGGCGTGCGCTGGTTCATGTGATGCGGCGTTCCGGTCGGTGGGCCGCCGCCTTCCTCGCGCTGGTGATCGCCGCCTGCTCGTCGCGCCAGCCCGAGCCGGTGAACCTGCCCCCTCCGGTGGAGGCGACGACCATCGGTGTCGGAGATGTGTTCGAGCTCCGCATCGTCGGGGAAGACAAGCTGCCCACGGCGTTCACCGTCGCGCCGGATGGCACCGTGGACTTCCCCTACGTGAAGCGGCTCAAGATCGCGGGCCTGGAGCCTCAGGAAGTGGCGGAGCTCGTCCGCGCGAAGCTCATGGAGGGGCAGGTCCTCACCGACCCCAGCGTGAGCGTGAGCATCAAGGAGTATAACTCGAAGCGGGTCGAGGTGCTCGGCGAGGTGCAGAAGCCCGGGTCCCTGCCGCTTCAACCTGGCATGACGCTGCTCCGCGCCATCTCGATGGCGGGGGGATTCAACAGCATCGCAAATAAGGATCGCGTCACGATCCGCAGGAAGTCCCAGGGCAAGACCGTGTTCGCCACCGTCTCGGTCGAGGACATCATCGACAACAAGATCCCCGATGTGCCTCTCCAGGCAGGGGACTCGATCAACGTCGCGCAGCGCGTCTTCTGAGCGACGACGCGCTGCGCGCCACCTCTCGAGCGAGGTGGCGCGCGGTGCGCTCAGTTCTTCCGCGCGAGGCGGAACTGCTTCCTGCCCGTCGCCGGATCCACGGTGTGAGGCTCGATGCGGAGCATCGTCAGCGAGACCTCGCGCACGCGCCCGTCGCGCTCCTGGCGGAGGCGGATCCGCTCGCCGTCGGAGCTGATCACGGTGCACTCGCCGAAGTGGAAGTGGGTCACGCTGTCGCCCACTTCCGGATAGCTCTCCTCCTCCTGGCGAGGGCGGACCGGGCGGTGCAGCGGCAAAGGGGTGGGCTCCATGACGGAGGTCGTCGCCGCGCGGGCGGGCTCGGCAACCGAGGCCGCCGCGCGGGGCGGCTCCGGGGCCATCGCGCGGGGCGGTTCCGCGGCCTGCGCCGGAGGCGCCGCCGTGCGCGTCGGCTCGGCGGCTTGCGCCGGAGGCGCCATCCGGGGCGGTTCGCTCACGGTCGCCGCGATGCCGGTCGACTGGGCTGCGAGCTGCATGAGGCCCGTTCGATCGTCGAACGCCCGCACGAGGGGCAGATCGTCGAACGCTGTGACGCGGAGCTCGAGCCCGTAGACGCGCGCCCAGACGAGCTCGCCGGCGGCGAGCTGGAGACCGACGCCGGACTCGCGGGCGAGCGTGGCGGACAGGCGAAGCGAGGTCTCGCCCTGCTGGAGCGCGACGCTCCCGGAGAGCGCCACCACGTCGCAGGGCCCCTCGAGGACGCGCGTCTTCGCGTAGGTGCGGGAGGCCTGATCGAACAGCGCGATCTCCGCCTTCTCGAGCGAGCCTGTCCCCTCGATCCAGCCGGCGCGCGCCTCGGCCTCGTCAAGGGCGCGCACCAGCGCTGCTGGGAGCTCCTCGCCCCGATCGAGGCGGATGATCAAATGGCGGGCACGGCGTGCCTCGAGAACGTTCATCGCGGTTTCTTCTCTCCGGGGGTCGAGGAGGCTGCGCCCGGAGCACGGGGGGCTTTTTCCGAGCGCCGAGCACGGGTCGCCGTCACCTCGATCTGGGGCGCGTCTTTCGCGCGCATGGCTGATGTGTCGCCAGCGGCGGCCGTGATCCGGTCCGCCGGGAATCCTGCGCTTGCGAGGCGCTCCTTGACGGCGCTCGCGCGCGCGCCAGCGAGCTCGATCGCGCGCGTCGACTGATCGCCCTGGCGATCGGGGTAGGCCTCCACGATGACGACGTCGAGGGGCATGCGCCCGCGCATGAGCTGGGCGATCATGCCGAGCTGGGCGGCCAGGGCCGGCGGTACCCGTGCGCTCCCCGCAGGGAAGCGGACCAGGCCGTCGAGGAGGATCCGGTCGCCGGACCATTGCGGCAGCGACCTGGCCGCCGGCTCGGGGCAGCCGTCGGCGTCGCTCGTACCGTCGATCGTCTCGGCCGTCACCGGGCATGCGTCGGCCGCATCGGCCACGCCGTCCTCGTCGTTGTCGGGATCGGGGCAGCCGTCGTCGTCCTGGAAGCCGTCGCGATCCTCGGGCGCGTCCGGGCACAGATCGCTGACGTCAGGGACCTGGTCGATGTCGTTGTCGGGATCGGGGCAGCCGTCGTCGTCCTTGAAGCCGTCGACGTCTTCTGCGCCGTTCGGGCACATGTCGCGCTCGTCCGGGATCCCGTCGCCGTCGTTGTCGGGATCAGGGCAGCCGTCGTCGTCCTGGAAGCCGTCGCGATCCTCGGCGGCGTTCCGGCAGGCGTCGATGTCGTCCGGGATGCCGTCGTTGTCGTCGTCGACATCGGGGCAGCCGTCGTCGTCCTGGAAGCCGTCGATCGTCTCGGCCTCGTCCCGGCACCTGTCGCGCCCGTCGGGGATCCGATCGCCGTCGTTGTCGGGATCGGGGCAGCCGTCGCCATCCTGATACCCGTCGCGATCCTCCGCGATGAACGGGCACGCGTCGTCGCGATCCAGGACGCCGTCGGCATCCGCGTCGCGTCCCGTCGGCGCATAGCGCAGCCCCAGGTTGAACCGGAAGCGCGGCGCGGTGAGCGCGCCTTCGGAGGAGAACGGGAGGGCGCTCCCGCCGCCTGCGGACAGCGAGACGTCGCCGGCGAGCAGCGGGGCGCTCGTCACCGAGACGATCCACTCCGCCGGCACCGGCGCCGCGCCCCGGACGGGCTGCTCGGCGAGCGTGTAGAGGGCGAACGCCTCCGCGGACGCCGTGAGCCAGCGGTCCGGGAGCACGTCGATCGCGGCGCCGAGGGCGCCGAGGAGCTGCGAGCCGATCGCGACGTCGATCAGCGCGCTCGAGCCGCGGAGCCTGGCACCGGCCTCGGCCGCGAGCCGGAGCTCGCCGAGCTGGTACGCCGCAGTGACGGTCGGCGCGAACGTGACGGTCCCGGCGCTGGCGAACACGGTCTTGTCGCCGGTGGGCAGACCCAGCTCCAGGCGCGCTGCGAGCGAGAAGCCGTCGAGCGGACCCTGCCGGGGCGGCGGCACGATCGCGAACGCTGCGCCGAGGCGCGTGTCGCGCATCACGCTGCGCTGCAGCTCCGTGTCGGTGCCGAGGACATCGGAGAAGCCCGCGCCGTCCTGGTACAGGGTGACGGGAGCGGCGACCGTGACCTCGAGGCGATCGGTGAGCCCGAGCGACCACAGGAAGGTCGCGTCGAACATGTTGTCGAGCACGTGGACGACCGTCCCGTCAGGGTCGGGCGAGGCGACGCGCAGGCCCACCGGCCGCGACAGGTAGCTCGCCACGAGGCCGAACGAGGCCTTCGCGCTCGGCGCCGTCCCCGTGCTCCCCACGGCGAAGAAGGGGCCGCCGCCCGCGTGGGGCCAGAGGTTGTCGGCGTCGATGCAGCCCGACAGCCCGTTCGCTGGCGCGCACTCGTCCGCGCGCGCCAGCGCGGGAAGGAGCGCCGCCATGAAGATCCCGGAGGCCACCAGCAGCGGAAGGCTTGATCGTGCCGGCACCCTGCAGTTGGCGCGCATCGCGCCCGACCCTCTACTACTGCCGGGGTGAGAGTCAAAACAGCAATCGTCTCGGCGCGATCCGGGGGGCACCCGGCGCTCCGCGATGCGCTGCGCCCCGCGGTCGCTCTCGCGCCGTGCTACGACCACGCCCGGCCGGGCCCGGCGCCGCCGGCGTCCGCACGACCATGATCGACGACGCGCATCCGCTCCTGCTTGGCTCCGGCTCGCCGCGCCGGCGAGAGATCCTGACCACGCTCGGCCTGCCTCTCCGCGTCGCGGCGGCCGAGGTCGACGAGGCGGGGCGCCCCGGCGAGGGGGCCATGGCCTACCTGGAGCGAGTCACCCTGGCGAAGCTCGCCGCCGCGCAGCGCCTGCACCAGGCGGCCGGGACCGGCGGGATCCTCGTCGCTGACACCTCGGTCATCCTCGAGGACTCCATCCTCGGCAAGCCGCGGGACGAGGCCGACGCGCGCGCCATGCTCCGCGCCCTCTCGGGCCGCGAGCACCAGGTCTGGACCCGGTTCGCGATCGCCGGCGGCGGGCACGTCGATCTCGCGCCGGCGGGTGTCCCGGGCCGCGCCGCGGCCCTCCACGCCGAGACGGTCGTGACGCGCGTGCGCTTCCGCGCGCTCGACGACGACGAGGTGGCGTCGTACGCGGCGACCGGCGAGGGGCTCGACAAGGCCGGCGCCTACGCGATCCAGGGCGTCGGCGCGTTCGCCGTCGCGCGCATCGATGGCTCCTATTCCAACGTCGTCGGCCTGCCCGCGTGCGAGGTCGTCGCGGCGCTGCGCGCCGCCGGCTTGCTCGCGCGCTTCCCGCTGTCGCCCGCGCGTTCGTCATGAGCGACGACGTCTCGATGGCCGCGCGCCGGCGCGACGCGGGCGCGATCTTCGGCCTCGCCCTCGCGGTGCGGATCGCCGTCGTCGTCTGGGCGGCCGGGCGCTTCCCGCCCGCGGCCGACGGCGCCTATTACCAGCGCATCGCCGAGCGGATCGCGGCGGGGCTCGGCTACACGTGGCTGTGGCCCGACGGCGTCGTCACGTACGCCGCGCACTATCCGGTCGGCTATCCGGGCGCCGTCGGGGCGCTGTACGCGCTGCTCGGCGCGCACCCTGCGGTCGCGATGCTGCTGAACGCGGTGCTCGGCGCGCTCGCGGCGCTCGCCGTCCACCGCCTGGCAGCCCGCGCTGCGCCGCGCTCGCGCGCCGTGCCGGCGCTCTCGGGCGCGCTCGTCGCCCTCCACCCCGGGCTCGTCGCGTACACCCCGGCCCTCATGACCGAGGGCGTCACCGGCGCGCTCGTCGCCTGCGCGGCGTGGGCGTCTGCGTGGGCGCGCGAGCGCCGCCCGGCGCTGGCTCCGTTCGCCGTCCTCGGGTTGCTCGTCGGCGTCGCAACCCTCGTCCGCCCGCAGGCGCTCCTGCTCGCGCCCCTCTTCGCCGGCCTCGCCCTCCTGGGCTCTCCGCCCGGCGACGGTGCCCGGATCGATGAGCCCCTCGCCGCGCGCGCGGCGCGACGCGCGGCGCCGGTCCTGGTGACCGTCATCGCGGCGCTCCTCGTGTGCGCGCCCTGGACCGCGCGCAACTGCGTGCGGATGAACCAGTGCGCGCTGGTCAGCGTGAACGGCGGCTGGAACCTCCTCATCGGCGCGGACCCGGCCTCCACCGGCGCCTGGGCGCCCATCCAGGTGCCCGAGGCGTGCCGCGAGGTCTTCGACGAGGCCGGCAAGGACGCCTGCTTCGGCCGTGAGGCGCGCCGCTACATCGCGGAGCACCCCGGCGCTTGGCTCGGGCTCGTGCCCCGCAAGCTCGCGGCGACGTTCGATTACTGTGGCGCGGCCGGGTGGTACCTGCACGCCTCGAACCCGGCGGCGTTCAGCGAGGGAGACAAGGTCGCGCTCGGCGCCGTCGAGACCGCGTTCGAGCGGTTCGTCCTCCTCTTCGCGCTCATGTGGGCAGCGCGCAAGCCCGCGCAGACGCCCGTCGCTCCTCGTGATCGCGCTCGCCGTCGCTGGCTCGCGCAGCGCGCGCTCTTGCTTGCTCGGCTCGCGCTGTTCGCGCTGGGGGTCGTCGCCGCGCTGCACGTCCATGCGTGGGTGGGCTACCTCGCGCTCCTCGGCCTCGCGCTGCTCCAGGGCCGCGCGCTCCTCCGGGCGCCGGTGCTCGCGGTCGCCGCGCTCGCCGTCCTCGCTGCGACCGCGGCGACGCACGCCGTGTTCTTCGGCGCGGGGCGTTACGCGCTTGTCGCGTTCCCCCTCCTCTCGGGGCTCGCCGCCCTCGCCGCGGCGCGCCAGAGCTCGGATCCGCCTCGCGTCGGCGCGCCGCGCCCCGCGGGCGAGGCGGTCTCCGCGCCGCCGAGCGGTCCGGAAGACGAGCTACTTTGACAGCGCCGCCTGGGCTGCTGCATCCTAGGCGCCCGCCGGCTCGGGAGCGCGTGCCCCCGGCCGGCGAACATGGAGGAGAGACGGATGCCCTTGATTGAAACCGAAGAGGCGGCGCGCCGCCTTGCGCGCGCCATCGCAAGCGATCTCTCGCTCTACAACGAGGAGAAGATCGTGCAGGGCATCCAGCAGGATGACCTCTTCACGGTCCTGTCCGAGGAGATCGAGGAGGGTCGCGCCCTCTACAAGAGCCGCGTGTCGCCGGATCTCTTCCAGAAGAATTTTTACGACCGCGCCCTCGTGGACATCCTGATCAAGTCCAAGGGCCACATCAAATCGAAGATCTGGTAGCGAGCCTGCGCAGCTGGTCGAGCGCCTTGCGCATGTCCGCTGGCAGGGCGCTCTCCCAGCGCACCGGCTCTCGCGTGGCGGGGTGGATGAACCCGAGCACGCGCGCGTGCAGGGCCTGCCGCCCGAGCTCCTCCGCGATCGCCCGTACCGCCGGCTTCTTCGGCGGCTTGCCGTAGAGCGGGTCTCCGAGGATCGGCGTCCTGCCGCGCTCGGCGAGGTGCACCCGGATCTGGTGGGTGCGGCCCGTCTCGAGCGAGCACGCGACGACCGTCGCCGCGTCGCCGAGCCTCTCGAGCACGCGGACGTGCGTCACCGCGCGGCGCGGCGCCGTGGCGCGCGCGCCGGCGTCGCTGCGGCCGGCGTCGCTGCGGCCGGCGTCGCTGCGGCCGGCGTCGCTGCGGCCGGCGTCGCTGCGGCCGGCGTCGCTGCGCATCCAGGACGTGTAGCGGAGCCTGTCGGTCGGGTGGCGGCCGTGGAGCGTGTCGTAGGTGGCGTCTCGCGCCTCGCCGGCCACGATCGCGGCGTACTCGCGCTCGATCTCGTGCCTGGCGAACCGCGCTTTCAGCGCCTCGCGGGTGGGCTCGTCCTTGGCCACGACGAGCAGGCCGCTCGTGCCTCGGTCGAGCCTGTGCACGATCCCGGGGCGGACGTGCCCCATGGGGTCGCGAGGATCGGCCGGCGCCAGCGCGAACCCGGGCAGGGCGAGCAGCCCGTTGACCAGCGTGCCCGACTCGTGCCCGCGCGCCGGGTGCACGACGAGCCCGGCCGGCTTGTCGATCACGAGCAGGTGCTCGTCCTCGTACACCACCGGGATGACCACGCCAGGGTCGGCCGCCGCGGCGGAGGGCGCCGGCCCTTCCGGCCGGATGTCGACAAGCGCGCCCGTGCGCACCGCCACCGACGCGCGCGCCGGCTCCCCATCGACGAGGATCCGACCGGCGGCGATCCATCGTTGCACCGCCGCGCGCGAGGTCGCGCGGCCCGCGCGCTCCAGCAGGTGGACGACGAGCTTGTCGAGCCGGTCACGCGGGTCGCCGTCGTCCACTCGGAAGTGGAGCGCTTCCCCACCGGCAGCCATCGCGTTCGTCACGGGCGTCGTTCACGGCCGAGCGGCGCCAGCGCGAGGGCGTCGCTCGCCGCGCGATCAATACTCCGTATCGCCCTCGTCGTCCTCTTCGGCGGTCCCGAGCTCGGGGTTGAGCGCGATGTGCGACTCGAGGTCCTCGAGCCGCTGCGCTTCGGACAGCCTGCCGAGGCCGCACTGCTCGACGAGGTACAGGTCGAACGCCGTGTAGCGCGGGAAGACCCGGACGTTCGTGTCCTCGTTGTCGAGGCCGAGGATGACGAGCTCGCCGTCCCGCCTGGCCTCTCCGAGGTAGAGCGCGTTCCACGGCTGACCGGGGAGGTTGGGCAACCGCACGACCTTGCTCCGGAGGCGCGACTCGGTCCAGCCGAGGTCGGTCTTCGCCTCGGCCAGCTTGCGGACCGAGGTGAGCTTCGGTCGAGGCGCCGACGGGTCCTGGCCGAAGCGATGCCGCCCCTTGAACCGCGGGCCCAGGCTATCGAGGGTGAAATCGAACTCCAGGAACACCCGCAGCGTGGGCGGCAGCTCGACCATCAACTTCGACTCGAGCGCATCGAGCGCCGCCTGGCTCGCTCCCACGGCGGCATGGCTGGAAGGGCGCTTTTTCAGTTGCGCGATCACCCGATGCACAAGCTCAACGCCACGTTCGATCGGTGCCATGTATCCACGGGCCGCAGTTGCGCGGCGTTCTTCAGGAACCAAAGGGCCTCACTAGGCCGCGTTTTCGGCCCCGGTTGTTGCGGGCGCGTCGCGCGCTCGGGCGGCACTCTACATCAGCCGACCGGGAGCGCGTCCCTCTAAGGTGCCTACCGGTCCGGTCTGCTCGGTGTCAACCTGCGATCGCACCTGCTGTCGATCATTCATCCGCCGGGAGCGAGCGACCGGCGCTTTCCGCGTCACCGGCGTCCCGCCGAACGCGGTCCGCCTTACTCTCGTGAGCGGAAGCTGCGCCGCGCTCGCCAGATCAGGACGGCGACCGCCCCGAGCACCACGGCGGCGCCGACCGCCAGGATGACCCATTGTGGCGCAGGGTAACGGCCGCGCTGAAGGCCGTCGGGCGGCCGCTCGTACTCGATCTGGAGCTGCGCGCCCACCGCGCCTCGTTACACGCGGATGCGTCGACCCGCAACTTGATCCGCGGCGCGAGCCAGCCTGATCGGCGCACGACCCCGCCCGCCAGCCGTCCTGGCACCTCCTCGTGATCCAGCCGCGTCGATCGAGGCGGTGGGCCTCGGGGCCGCGCAGGCAGACCGGACAGCATCAGGGGGATCAAGACTTGCTTCCCTGGAAACTCGGGCGTGTAAAGTGAATCGACGCGTGGGCACCATGCGGCCGGTCCGAGAGGGTCAGAGATGAAGCCGGGCTCTTCAGCATGGGTCGGGGAGGCGCATCCGCGGTCCCCCGGGATTCGACGATCCCTCGTCGCGATCGGGGCGTGGGCGGCTTTCGGCGCGCTGGTGGGGGCGTGCGGCCGGACGAGCCTCCTCGAGCCCTCGGATGCCGGCGTCGGAGGTGGGGTCGTCAGCACGACCAGCGTCAGCGCGTCGACATCGTCGAACGGCGGCGACGGCGCCGGAGGCTTCGCGGCGTGCGGCAGCCCCACGGACTGCGACGACGGCGACGACTGCACGAGCGACGACTGCGAGGCCGGGCGCTGCGAGCACCGTCCCCGCGACGACGACGGGGACGGCGTGGGGCCGACGATCTGCGGCGGGAGCGACTGCAACGACTTCAACCCGTCCGTCTTCCCGGGCGCTCCGGAGATCTGCACGGACGCGGCGGACAACGACTGCAACGGCGTGAGCGACTGCTTCGATCCCGCGTGCGCCGCAGGGCAGGACTGCGGCTGTACCCCGAGCCCCGCCGGCGAGCGCTGTGAGAACGGCGTCGACGACGACTGCGACACCATCGTCGACTGCTTCGACGCGGACTGCTCGGGGACCCCCGCCTGCGGCTGCTCCGCCTCGGAGGCCGGGAAATGCGGCAACGGCGTCGACGACGACTGCGACGGCGTCTTCGACTGCGATGACGACAGCTGCGGGGCCGACCCGCTGTGCGCCTGCAGCCTCCAGGGAGAGCGCTGCGACAACGGCGCGGACGACGACTGCGATCTCCTTGTCGACTGCGCCGACCCGGACTGCCGCAACTTCTTCCCTTGCGTGTGCGAGCCGCCCGGCTCGCTGGAGCGGTGCGAGGATGGCCAGGACAACGACTGCGACGGGAGGATCGACTGTGCGGACCCGCAGTGCATCTCCGCGGCGGCCTGCGATCGTTGCGTGCCGGAGGTCTGCGACGACGGCGTCGACAACGATTGCGATGAGCACATCGACTGCGCCGACGCCGCCTGCGTCTTCGCGCCGAACTGCGAGCCGACGCCGGAGCAGTGCAACAACGAGCTCGACGACGACCGCGACGCCCTGATCGACTGCCGGGATCCGGACTGCGCGAGCAGCCCGGTGTGCGTGCTCGCGCAGGCGAACTGCCTCTCGCCGAGGCGCATCCCCGGGACCGGCACCTACACGGGGGACACGACCGGCCACGTGAGCGAGACCCGGGGCGCGTGCGGCGGCGACGCCGGCGAGGCGGTCTTCTTCTTCGTGCTCACCGCGCCGTCGCGCGTGCGCCTCGACTCGCGGGGGTCGAGCTTCGACTCGGTGCTCTACGTCCGCACCGGCATCTGCAACTCCGGCCGGGAGATCGGCTGCGACGACGACAGCGGCGGCGCGTCGGGGTCCTCGCTGCTCGACTTCAGCATCCTGTACCCTGGCACGTACTTCGTCTTCCTCGACGGCTACACGATCGATCCCGGGGGCGGCGCGAACGAGGGCCCCTTCGTGCTCAACGTCGCGATCGCCCCGAACCCGAGCGAGCGCTGCGACGACGGTCTCGACAACGACGGCGATCACTACGTCGACTGCGCCGATCCCGACTGCGCCGCCTTCGGTCCCTGCCGGGGCTGCGCGAACGGCGCCGCGCCTGGTCCCGAGTTCGGGTCCGCCGCGTGCACCGACGGGATCGACAACGACTGCGACGGCACGCTCGACTGCGCTGACGAGGACTGCAGCGCAAGCGACTTTTACGTGACGGAGTGCTGCGACGGCCTCGATGAAAACGGCAACGGGATCCCCGACGACTTCAACTGCCGATGCGCCTCGGACGCCGATTGCGACGCGGGGCAGATCTGCTACGCGCACACGGCGTACACGTGCGGTTTGCCGTGCAACAGCTTCTTCGGGAGCGTTTGCCCCTTCGTGGCGCCGGGCTCGCACTGCAACGACGCGACCAGCCAGTGCGAGTTCTGAGGGCTCGGAGGCCGGCGCCCCCTCGCCTCGTCCGCGCGCACGGCGCTCCCCAGCTGGCGGTCGCCCGGGCTAAGGTCACGGCATGGAGATCCTCATCATTCGCCACGGCCAGGCCGTGGATGACGCGCCCGACCTCGGTGACGCCGGTCGCTGGTTGACGGGCAAGGGTCGCAAGGTGACCCGGCGCGTCGCCAAGTGGCTCGCGAAGCAGAAGGGCCGATGCCCTGCGGCGCTCTGGACGAGCCCCCTCGTGCGCTCGGTGCAGACCGCGGAGATCATCGCCGAGGCTGCCGAGCTCACCGACGAGGTCTCGGTGGTCGCCGAGCTATCTCCCTCGCGGGACACCGCAGAGATCCTCCGCCTCCTCTCGCAGTACCAGGGGCCGCAGCCGCTGGCGCTCGTGGGGCACGAGCCCTCGCTGTCGGCGCTGGTGACGTCGCTGCTCGGCGACGTCGGCTGGACAGGCATGAAGAAGAGCGGCGTCGTTGCGGTGAGCTGGGACGGGCGTGGGCCGGGGACGTTGCGCTTCGCCCTGGATCTGAAGGCCATGAAGGCGGTCGACTCGGTGAAGGAAGCGCAGCAGCAGGCGCCCCGCTCCCGCTGAGCGGCGGGGAGGTACGGACGCGCGCTCAGCGCGCCGATCGTTCCACGGCGCTCAGCACGTCGACGTCGCGCACGCCGTCCGCTTCGGCGCGGTACGACAGCACGATCCGGTGCCGCAGCGCTGGGATCAGCAGCGCCCGCACGTCGTCCACGTCTGCAGCTGCCTCGCCGCGGAGCGCTGCGCGCGCCTTGGCGGCGATCACGAGCGCCTGGCTCCCGCGCGGCCCTGCGCCGTAGCGCACGTAGTCCCGGACCTCCTGCGCGGCGCGCTCCGTCCCCGGCCGCGTCGCCCTGGTGAGGCGCACCGCGAGATCCACGGCCTCGTCGGTCACCGGGATCCTCGGGATGAGGCCGCCGATCGCACGCACCTCTGCGGCCCGGAGCACCGCCGCGATCGTCGGCGGCTTCCCCGAGGTCGTCCTCCGCGCCACCTCGCGCTCCTCGGCCTCGCTCGGGTACGTGACGTGGATCTCGAGCAGGAAGCGATCGAGCTGCGCCTCTGGCAGCGGGTACGTCCCCTCCTGCTCGATCGGGTTCCGCGTCGCGAACACCTGGAAGGGGTCGGGCAGGGCGTGCGTGGTGGTCCCGACGGTCACCTTGCGCTCCTGCATCGCCTCGAGCAGCGCCGCCTGCGTCTTCGGCGGCGTCCGGTTCACCTCGTCCGCGAGGACGAGGTTGTGGAAGATGGGGCCGGGCTGGAAGCGCAGGCTCCGGGATCCGTGCTGCTCGTGCAGCACGTCGGTCCCCGTGATGTCGGCGGGCAGCAGGTCCGGCGTGAACTGGACGCGCCCGAAGCTGAGGTCGAGCGCCTTGGCGAGCGACGACACGAGCAGCGTCTTGGCGAGCCCCGGGACGCCGACGAGCAGCGCGTGCCCGCGCGCGGCGAGCGTGATCAGCATGGCCTCGACCACGTCGTCCTGCCCGACCACCGCCGCCGCGATCGCCGAGCGGAGCCGCTTGGCTCCTTCCGCTGTGCGCTCGAGGAGCGCGGCATCCGAGAGGGAGCTCGACTCCTCGTCGGCGGTCGTCTCGGCGTCGTTGGTGGGCTCGGGGTCGCTCATACGGGCAGGGCTCGTACCCCGAGGCCGCGATGCCGACAAGGACCCGGCGGAGCCAGCGCTCACCGCGGCGGCGTTCTGCTCCGTGGAGGTTTGCTCCGACCGGTGAGCCAGTGTTAGCAATCGATCGCAATGGCGCAGAGCTCTGAGGCCCGGGAGAGGAGGGGGGCGCACACGGCGGACGGGGAGGCGCAGCGCGAGCTCACGGTGAGCGAGCCAGCGGACGAGCCGCCCCGCGGCGGCACCGGCGCGGCGGAGGACGGCATCGAGGCCTCCGCGGCGGGTGGACAGGGCGGCCCTGACGAGGGCGGTGGGGCGAACGGCGAAGCGCCGTCGGCGCCGCTGGAGTCGCTGAGCCTGCACGACGGACCGATCCCGCACGCGCCGCTTCCGCCGGTCGCGGGGCCGTGGCGTTCCTACAAGGAGATCCTCGCGACCCTGGCCCAGCGGGTGCTAGAGGCGCAGCGTCCGATCCGGATCCTCCAGGCGCTCCGGTGGGAAGGCGAGGTCGAGGAGCAGTTTTTCCGCTCGAAGCAGCGCGAGCTGCCCAGGGTGACCTACTCGGAAGATCTCGGGTTCGACCCGGCGGCGAAGCAGCGCGAGCTCGAGGAGATCCTCCGCGACGCCGAGCGGGAGCTCGGCAAGCGCGATCGGCTCGGCCAGATCCTCCGCACGACCGCGGACGAGTACAGGAAGGTCGTGACCATGCTCATGGGGCGGGGAACGAAGGCGTTTTACACCCTGTCCCGCGAGCTGTACGGCTCCCCCAAGGACAAGCTGCCCGACGGGAAGACGAGCGTGCGGGACATGGGGTTCGTGCTCTATGATCTCCTGACGGCGATCGGCGGTGAGCGGCTCGGCCCGTCGCAGCAGCGCGAGATCACGGCGGAGATGGCGGCGCTCGAGTTGAATGGCCGCTTCGACCGCTTCTTCGGCGGCGCGTCGATCCGCGTGCAGGTGGACGACACGCTCCTCGCGGACGCCGCCGCTGGCAGCGACTATGTGAAGATCAGGAGCGGCGCGATGTTCTCCAGGAGCGACGTCGACATCCTCGAGGCGCACGAGGGGTGGGTGCACGTCGCGACCAGCCTGAACGGGCAGGCTCAGCCTGTGGCGCGCTGGCTGGCGAAGGGGCCTCCGCGCACCACGGCGGTTCAGGAAGGGCTCGCCGTCCTGGTCGAGATCCTCACCTTCAGGAGCACGCCGCGTCGCGCGAAGAAGCTGAACGACCGCATCCTCGCGGTGGACAAAGCGGAGGACGGGGCGTCCTTCCTCGACGTGTTCGAGTGGTACCGCACCGAAGGGTACGAGGAAGAGGAGTGCTTCCAGAATGCCCGGCGCGTCTTCCGCGGCGGCGTTCTCGCCGGGGGAGCGCCGTTCACGAAGGACGCCTGCTACTGCAAGGGGATTGTCCTCAACTACGCCTTCATGCGCGCTGCCATTCAGCAAGATCGAGCGATGCTCATTCCCTTCCTGTTCGTGGGGAAAGTCGCGCACGAGGACGTCCCTGTTCTCCATGCGCACGTGACCGACGGGATCATCCGCCCGCCCCCGTATCTCCCGCCGCTGTTCGACGACATGAACGGGCTGGCGATCTGGATCTGCTATTCATCCTTCTTTTCTCGCCTCGGCGGGACGGCGCTCGCCGAGCACTACGGCAGGATGCTGGAGCACTGATCGCGCCCGACCCGCGCGCCGCTCCCGGCGGCGCCCGTCTCGACGTGCTCGGTGCTCGCTCAAACGGGCGGCGCGGCGGCTGCCTGCGCGCTCGATCCGGCCGTGTGCGCGTGTGCGATCGCGCGCGTCACCGCGATCCAGAGCCTGCGCCGGATCGCCTCCGGCACCTCGGGGACGAGCCTGGCCGCGCTCATGAGCGCCTCTCCGTCCACCGCTCTTGAGCGCTCCGCGACCGGGAGGCTCAAGGGATCGCGGAGCGCGCGCCGGTCCTCGGCGTTCATGCGCTTCACCGCCACGCGGAAGTCCTCGCGGGCGAGCCGGAGTCGGTTGCGCACCGTGTTCTCGTTCACGTCCAGATCGCGCGCGATGTCGGCGGTCGTCACGTCGAGCAGGTCGTGCATGATCAGGACGACCCGTCGTTCGAGGTCGATCGCTCCCAGCAACCGGCCGACGAGCTGGCCGCTCTGCTCGCGCGCGAGCAGCTGTTCCGAGCTCAAGCCTGGGTCGGCGAGGTCGAACGGCCAGCTCGTCCCCGCGCCGACCGCGATCTCTCGGCGGCGATGGGCTCGCCCGCGGTAGTGGCCTACCTGTCGCCACGCGATGCCGAACAGCCAGCGCTTGAGGGGCTCGCCGAGCGGGATCGCCGTCTGCGGAGCCCTGCGCTCCGAGCTGGGGTTGTGCCCGGAAGGGGGGTGGCCGGCGCGTGCCCCGTCTGTGCTGCGCCTCGGATCGAAGCTTTCCAGGGCGTGATATGCAGCGATCATCACGTCTTGCTGGACGTCGTCGATGTCGCGCTCCGCTACCCCGAGCCAGCGGAGCGCTTGCCGGAGAAACGACAGGCCAACCGTGTACACGGTCTCGAAGCTGGGCCGCTCCAGGAGCGGTACGTGCCCAAGAGGCTCTTGCATGCCTGAACTTACGTGCAGCAATCCCCGTTGATTTGAAAATCGTCAGACCACCCCAGGGAAGCCGTTTATTTGTAATATAAATTACAAATTTGCATGGCACGTGCAGCGCGAGCTCACTTGCCCTGGAACACCGGCTTCCGCTTCTCCATGTATGCGGCGAGCCCCTCGCGAGCGTCCTCCGATGCGAACAGCTCCGCCTGGAGCTCTCGCTCGAGGGCGAGCCCCTGTTCGAGTCCCACCTCGAAGCCGGTCTGCACCGCGCGCTTGATGCGTCCGACCGCCAGGGCCGCGCGATCCGGCAGCGTGAACGTGTGGCTGTACGCGAGGATCCGGACCATGAACTCGTCGTGGGAGGCCGTCTCCCAGACGTCGTTGACCAGGCCGACCGCGAGCGCCGTCTCGAAATCGAACGTCTGGCCCTCGCAGATCAGCTGGATCGCCCGGGATTTGCCGATGAGCCTGGCGAGGCGCTGGGTGCCGCCCGTGCCGGGAAGGACGCCGAGCGCTACCTCCGGGAGGCCGATCTTTCCGGCGTTCTTGCGGGCGATGCGGAGGTCACAGGCCATCGCGATCTCGAGGCCGCCGCCTACCGTGTGACCGTTCAGCGCCGCGATGCAGAGCTTTGGCGTGTGCTCGAGGCGGCTCAGCGTCTCGTTTGCGTGGAGACAGAAGTAGTATTTGAACGTCGGATCCGACTCGCGGAGCATGTTCATGTTCGCTCCGGCGCAGAAGAACTTTTCGCCGTGCCCGGTGATGACGATGACATGTACATCGTTGTCGAAGCGGGCCTCGAGGATGGCCGCGTCGAGGTCCTTCATCATCTCGTGGGTGTACCCGTTGACGGGCGGATCATTGAGGGTAAGCAGCGCGACGCCTGCAGAGGTGGCGTAGTCGACGAGAGCCATGGGCCTCTTTACCAAACCGTCAGAAAAAGCGCTGCCCCCTGGTAGAATGGCGCGAGATTGTGCTACCCCGCAGGGACGTGCTCATGAACGCGCAGGACGTGCGGCAGAAGTTAAAAGAACTCATGGTCGAGGAGCTGAACCTCGAGGGGAAGACGCCGGCCGACATCGACGACGCCGCGCCGCTGTTCGGCGAGGGGCTGGGCCTCGATTCGCTGGACGCGCTCCAGCTCGCCATGAGCGTGGAGGAGCGCTTCGGCGTCCGCATCCCGGAGGGCGACGAGGCGAGGCCGATCTTCGCATCGGTGGACGCGCTCGTGGCCCACATCCTCAAGTCGACCGCGGCCGCGTGATCCCGCCGCAGAGAGCCGTTCGAGCGTGCGAATCTGGGTGACGGGCATCGGGGTCGTCTCGCCTCTGGCGCGCGGGGCGAGGGCGACGATGGACCGGCTCGTCGCAGGAGACCGGGCCTTCGCGCCGCTCTCCTTGTTCGAGATCCCCGGGACGCGCGCGCGCATCGCCGCGGAGGTCCGCGATCTCTCCGCCGAGGAGGTCGCTCCGCCGGGCGAGGCGGAAGGGTGGTCTCGAACCGACGCGATGGCCGTGCTCTCGGCCCGCGAGGCGCTCGCACACGCGGGCGTCGACCCCGGGGTCATGCCGGTCGACCTGGTGGTCGGCGGGACGACCGCCGGGATGTTCGAGACGGAGGAGCTGCTCGCCTGGCTCTCGCACGATCCCAGCGCGATCGCTCCCTTGAAGCGGATGCTCTCGCACCCGCTCTCGTCGACGGCCGATCACGTCCGCGCCGTCGTCGGCCCGTTCCGCCGGGTGAGGAGCGTTTGCAGCGCCTGCTCGAGCGGCGCCAATGCCGTCTTGCTGGGCGCGGCCTGGCTCCGCGCCGGCCTGTCCACCCGCGTGCTCGCGGGCGGCGCCGACGGCCTGTGCCGGCTGACGTACACCGGCTTCGGCGCCCTCGCGGCCGTCGATCCGGAGCCGTGCCGCCCGTTCGATCGGCGGCGCGCCGGGCTGAACCTGGGCGAGGCTGCGGCGTTCCTGCTGCTCGAGTCGGAGGATGCCGCGCGCGCGCGGGGAGCGGAGCCCATCGTCGAGCTCCGCGGATGGGCGACCGGCGCCGAGGCGCATCACATCACGAACCCCGAGCGCGAGGGGCGCACCGCCGCCCGCGTCATGCGCGACGCGCTCCGGTGCGCGGCCCTCTCGCCGTCGGATCTCGACTACGTCAACGCGCACGGCACCGCGACGCCGCTGAACGACGTCATGGAGAGCGCCGCCCTGCGCGCCTGTCTCGGCGCCGAGGTGAGCCGCATCGCCGTCTCGTCGTCCAAGGGGCAGATCGGGCACACGCTCGGCGCTGCGGGCGCGGTCGAGGCGGCGATCACCGCCCTCGCCGTCGCGCGCAGCGTGATGCCGCCGACCGGGGGGCTCGAGGAGGTCGACCCGGCGTGCCAGCTCTTGCACCTCAAGGAGGCGCGCGAGGCGCCCATCCGGGCGGCGATGTCGAACTCCTTCGGCTTCGGCGGCACGGACAGCGTGCTCGTGTTCGCGCAGCCCGATCGGTTTCCGCCGCCGCTCGGCGTCGGCAGCGCGCCTGTGCGGCGCTCGGTCGTCGTGACGGCGGCCGCGACGATCGGTCCGCTCGGCGTCCTCGCGTCCCGCGGCGGCGCCGCGTACCTCGAGCCCGGCCCTCCGCCACCCGAGGGCCCCATCGCCTTCAACACGGGCGCGCACCTCGATCTCGCGCGCGCGAGGCGGCTCGATCGCGCCGGCCGCCTGACGACGGCCGCGATCCTCACGGCGATCTCGGATGCCGGCCTCGGCGGCGCGGCTCAGGGCGATGCCGGCGCGGGAGACCCGGCGGCTGACGTCGCGCCGAGCCGCACCCTGCCCGGCGCCATCGTCGGCGCCTCCTTCGGCAGCGTCGACGCCTCGACCGCCTACATGCGGCGCATCTACGACAAGGGGGCGAAGTACGCGAGCCCCGCCGATTTCCCGAACCTGGTCCCCTCGTCACCGGTCGGGCACGCCTCCATCTACCTGGGCCTCCGCGGGCCAGTGTTCGCCATGGCCGATCTCGGCGCGACCGCGGAGGCGGCCATGGTCACGGCCATCGAGCTCATCACCGCCGGGGAAGGGGAGGTGCTCGCCGCCGGCAGCGTCGAGGAGGCGAGCCCCATGGTCGAGCGGTGCCTCGGTCCGATCTGCTCGCAGGTCGCCAGCTGCGGCGTGCGCAGCGAGGGCGCCGCCGTGCTGCTCTTCGAGAGCGCCGCGCGGGTGCGCGAGCGGGGGGCGCGCCCGGTGGCGACGGTGGCCTGGTGGAGCTCCTGGCGCGGCGACGGCGCGGGGATGCTCGCGGGAGCGCCGGCGCCGGCGCCCCCCGGCCCTCCCGAAGAGGTCGGGCAGCGCGTGCAGCCCAGCGTCCCGACGCCCGCCGCCGTGTTCGTCGGGCGGAAGGCGGAGCGCATCGTCGCCTGCCTGCGGGGCTCGCCGTGGGCCGAGGTGCCGTGCTCCACGCTGGCGCCGCGCGCAGGGGATCACGAGGGCGCTGGCGGGTTCGCTGCTGCTGCGGCGGTCGCGGCGCTCGCGAGCGGCGCCCTCGCGAGCGTGCTCATCGTGGGCGGCGCACCCGACCGCGGATACGCCATCCTGCTTGTCGCTCCCGGCGACGCGTGACGACATCGCTGCCTGCGCCCGGCCGTCGTGTGCGCCGCCCCGTGAGCGCTGTGTGCCTCCTGCTCTCGCTCGCGTGCGCCCCCGCCTGCGCCGCCAACGTCGCGCGGCGCGGCGGCCCGCTCGACGCCGAGTTCGCGCGGATGCTGCCTCTCCCGTCGCCGGGCACGTCCGCCGCGCGGCCCGACCGATCGGCGTGGCGCGAGGGGCGAGAGCGCCTCGCAGATCTCCGCCGCGAGGTCGAGGGGGCCGGCCCGCGCACGCTCCGCGTCCGCCTGGCGTTGCGGGAGCCGCGCACCGGCCAGGTGCTCGAGGCCCGCGGCGCGATCGCGATCGCGCCGCCAGCGATCGACGGGAGCCCCCCCGCGGCGGGTAGCGCGGTCCTCGAGCCGGAGGGCGCGCTCCGGATGATCCTCCTCGGGCCAGGCGGCACCACCGCGCTCGATCTATGGGCACGCGGCGACCGCTTCCGCTTCGCCGTCCCCGCGCTCGATCTGCTGAAGCGCGGCGATGCCGCGACGCCACGGGCATCGCTCCGCGGCCTGCCGGTAGATTTCCTGCGCTGGTGGATGCTCCACCCGGCAGCGGGGACGCTGCTCTGGTACGAGCGCGCCGCGAGCACGGCCGCCTTCGTCCTGCGCGACGGCGACGCCGTGATCGATCTGAGGATCAACGAGCGCGGCTTGATCGGCGCGCGCCGCACGACGTGGTCGGCGGAGGGCGCGCGCCGGCGCCGGCTCGATGAGGAGATCGTGATCGCCGAGGGCATGGGCTGCGGCCACGTGCGCTACGCGCAGGCATCGACCGGGCTGCTCGTCACGGTGATCTGCGAGGCCGAGGAGCGGGACCGCGCGCCGGATCCGCGCGCCTTCGTCGATCCCGATGCGATCGGGCCGGGGGACGACTCATGAGCGATGCCTGCGTCATCGCTTCGGGCGCTGTCTCCGCGCTCGGCCTCGGCCCTCTCGCCTACCGCGTCCCCGACGCTGGCGAGTCCGCGCCCGTCGCGATCGCGCGCGACGAAGGGCTCGTGCGCGCCGGTCTCCTGCGGCCCTTCGCCGCTCGCGCGCCCGCAGCGCTCGGCGTCGCTCCGGGGACCGATCGCGCCACCGATCTCCTGAAGGCCGCGCTCTCGCAGACGCTCTCGGCGCTGGAGGGCGTGCGCCCGGGCTGGCGGGGCGAGCGCATCGGCATCGCCCTCGGCACGTCCAGCGGCGGCATGCTCACCGCAGAGCGGTTCTTCGCTGCCCGGGCCGAGGGGGCCGACGCCGCCTCGCGCGCCGCGCTGGCCTCGGGCGCGACCTATTTCGCGCCGTTCAACGATGCGCTCGCCGCGTTCGGGCTGGAGCGGACCCCGCGGCGCACGCACCTGCTCGCCGCGTGCGCCGCGAGCACCCTGGCCATCGGCCTCGGCCTCCGCTGGCTCGATCGCGACGCCTGCGATCTCGTGCTCGCCGGCGGCTACGACGCCCTCAGCACCTTCGTCGCCGCCGGCTTCGAGGCGCTCCGCGCGACGACGGCGTCCAGGTCGCGGCCCTTCCGCCTCGGCCGTGACGGCATGGCGCTCGGCGAGGGCGCGGCCGTCGTCGCCCTCGTCCGCGAGGATCGCCGCCGCGGCGCCCCGGTGATGGTTCGCGTCGCCGGCTTCGGCGCCTCCACGGACGCGGTGCACATCACCGCCCCGGATCGGACGGGCTCGGGGCTCATGCGCGCCGGCGCCGCGGCGCTCGCCGACGCCGGGTGGCCTGCTTCGCGCGTCGGCCTCGTCAGCGCCCACGCGACGGCGACGCCGTACAACGACGCGATGGAGTCGCGCGCGATCGCCGCGCTGCTCGCGACGCCCTGCCTCGCGGAGGGCTCGGGCGAGCCGCCGGGCGCCCGTCTCCCTCCGCCCGTGGTCCACCCGTTCAAGGCGCAGATCGGACACACGCTCGGGGCCGCGGGCGTGCTCGAGACGCTCTCGGCCGCGGCTGCCCTCGCGGCGTCCATCGCCCCGCCGGCGGCGTCCGAGGGCGAGCTCGATCCCGACGCTCCGGCCCTCCTGCTCGAGCGCGCCGAGCCTCGCCCGCTCGCTGCGGCGCTCAAGCTCTCGGCGGCCTTCGGCGGCGCCAACGCCGCGCTCTTGCTCACGTCCTGCGCGAGCGGTCGAACGCCGCGGCGCGCTCGCCCCGTGTACCTTCGCGCAGAGGCGCGCGTGACGGGCTTCGATCTCGCGCGCCTCGCCGAGGCGACCGGCATCGCGCGCGACCGCCTCGCGCGCCTCGACGCGCTCTGCCGTCTCGGGCTGACCGCGGTGGCGGCCCTCGCCGGCGTCGTCGGCGCCGACTCGTTGCGGGGCGCCGGCATCGTCGCGGGCCATGCGCTCGCGACGATCGACACAAACGATGTCTACGACGCCCGCCGTCGCGCGCGCGGCGCCCGTTTTGTCGAGCCGCGCCTCTTTCCCGCCACGTCGCCGAACGCGATCGCGGGCGAGTGCGCCATCGCGTACCAGCTCACCGGGCCGAGCTTCGCGGTCGGCGCCGGGCTCGGCGGCGCGCTGGAGGCGCTCCGCGCCGCGGCAGAGCTCGTCGCGTCCTCCGACGCCGATCGCATGGTCGTCGTCGCGGCCGACGACGCGGGGCCGGTCGCGCGCGAGCTGCTCGGCCTCACCGGCGCGCAGCACCGCGCGCTCGCCTGCGGCGCCGTCGCGCTCCTCCTCCAGGCGGCTCCCGGCGACGCCGGGCAGGCGGCATCCGGCGATGCCGGGCGCCTGCGCCAGGTCGAGCTCGACCTCCCTGTCGACCACGAGGGGCCGGTCGGTCATCTCGCCCTCCTCCGCTGGCTCGATGAGCACGGGTAGCGGGTACGCCCGTCCGTGTCATCCGCCGTGGTCCTGATCGCTTCGCTTGCCGATCTGCACCTCGATCTGGCAAGGTCCCCCGGCTGGAATCAGCCACTTCCCCTGAGCGTTGTCCTGCCCGCGTATGCTCTGCCGCCAAACAAAAGCTGTCGCCTCGTTCCTCGTCGTCGCTTCGACCGTCCTCGCCGGCTGCGCGACCCACTACATCCCGAACACGGACGTCGAGGACAACGACGAGAACCGCAAGATCATCTCGTTCTGCGAGAAGTACCGCAACGCGGTGGAGAGCAAGAACGTCGGTGCGCTGCTCCAGCTCGCCTCGCCCAAGTACTACGAGGACGGCGGCAACATCGACGCGGCGGACGACCTCGATTACGCCGGCCTGCGCGAGTACCTCACCGGCAAGTTCCAGGAGGCGCGCGCCATCCGCTACGAGATCCGCTACCGGCGCGTCCTCAGGGAGGATGACCTCATCTTCGTCGACTACACCTTCAGCGCCAGCTACCGCATCCCGGGTCGCAAGGGCGAAGAGTGGCGCCGCAAGGTGGACGACAACCGCCTCGAGCTGGTGGAGCACCAGGACGAGTTTCGCATCGTCGCGGGGATGTAGCCGCTCGGCCGCTGCCCTGCGGCGCCGTCGAGCGACGCAGGGGGCGGAGCTAGTTCAGCGCGCTCTTCGATGAGGGGGCATCGAAGACGCCCTTCTCCTTCGCGGCGGCGAGCACGCGGAGCGCCGTGCGGTAGCCGCGCAGGACGAGCGGCTTCGCGGCGAACCGGTTCATGTAGCTGTATCGGCCGATCGCGGGCGCCACGTCGAGGAAGGTGACGTTCGGGTAGAGCTTCGAGAGGAGCTCGACGCCGCGGCGCTCCTTCTCGGCCAGGAGGATGCTGAGCGACTGCCGGACGACGCCGGGCGCGCCGCTCCTCGCGATCGAGCGCTGCGACTCGTCGCGCTCCTCGGGGCGGTAGATGTTGGAGATGATCACGATGTTCGCGCCAGCGTTCACGGCCACGTCGGCGGAGAGCGTCCGGATCACCTCGCCGCTCAGGTGATAGCGGCCATTGATGCGATAGGGCCGGAACAGGCCGGGCACGCAGCAGCTCGCGGCCACCGCCTGGCTGATCGGCGTGGCCTCGTCATAGCCCGGGCCGAACACGACGCGCTTGGCGCTGTCCACGTCGACCGCCGTCACGTAGACCGCGTGCGGCAGCTGCCGGAAGTCGTTGATCGGCAGCGTCCGGCGCACGTAGCGCTCGAGCCGATCGATCGAGAACACCCCCGAGCAGAGGTACCCCGGGTCGAGCAGATCGCGCAGCGCGGGCGCTCCGAAGAAGCTCGACACGTGGAGGCGAGGTCCGCGGTGACGCCGTCTCCACGGGAGGCGGTAGGCGTCGAGCAGCACATCGAGCGGGATGTCCTGCCCGTACGTCGCGCTGACCAGCGCGCCAGCCCCCGCGCCCACGTAGATCTCTGGATGGATCCCGAGCTCCTCGCAAGCCTTCAGCACGCCGAGGTGCGCCAGACCTCGCGCTGCCCCCCCGGAGCCAACGAACGCGATCTTGAGGCGGCTCATCGAGCCCTGATCTTGTCGGAGATGTGGCACAAGCGCAAAGCCTACTGTAACTGGAAATCCTCGAGCAGCCGATAGATCTTGAATCTCGGTCCGTCTCGCCGCAGCCAGACCACGAGCTCGTCGCCGAGCAGCCGATCCGCCGCGATCCGAGCCGTCATGATCGGCACGCGGATCACGATGTCCTGGTCGTCGAGCGTCTCGGGCTGGATCGCTGGGTGTTGCGGCGTCGCGAGCACGTCCTCCGCCCGGAAGATCTGGAGCTCCGATTCCCGGTAGACCGGCTCTCCGGCGAGCTTTCCATACTCGAGCCGCCGGAACCGCTGCTCCCACCAGAGCCCGGCGCTCGGCGGCTGCCCCGATCCGCTGGAGCCGGTGTGGATCGCGAGGGCATCGCGCGTCAGCAGCTCGCCCAGGGCCTCGCTGTCCTCGGCGATGATCCGCTTGAAGAACTCGGCCACGACGTCCAGCGCCAGGCCGACGCCGAGCGGCGTCCGGAGGGTCACGACGCTGTCGCTGGCGTCTGCCTGGTTCGCGGGTTCCGGTGGAGCGCTCGCCGGATCGATCGCCACGCCGTCCGGGCGGCGACGCTCGTCGGGGAGCTCGGAAGCGGCGGGAAACGCGGCCGTTCCTCCGAATCCGCACCCCAGGAGGGATGAGCCGATGAGCACGGCGATGAGCAGCGAAGGGAGCGCCGGCGGCGCTTGCGAGGCGTCGGAGACGCCGGCCGGCCATGCATGCACCCCGGCCCCCTGCGGGCCATGGGGGCGGTCAGATCGGCTCGATCGCTGGAGCATCGGCGCGCGTGAACGTCACGATCGCACGCTCGCCGACGTCGGTCCACCCCGCGGGGGCCTGGTCGTCGTCGAAGTCCGACGCGACGAGCGTCAACCGGCTCGCGGCGTAATCGGGCATGCGCATCCGGCCGAGGCCGCCGTCGCTCAGGAGCCGCTCCATGTCGTCGCTGCCCTGGTAGATGCGGTACGCCATCGGCGTGCCGCCGTGGGCCGCGAGCAGGTACTCCGGGTTCGTGACCACGATGTTCATCGCGCTCGGTCCGGCCCCTTCCTCCGCGCAGAGCCGATCGACGAGCGATACGGAGGACCGGAGGGCCGCCCGCGCGCTCGCCGCGTCCACGTTGGGCCGATCAAGCTGGCCGCTGTCGTGGAGGAACGACAGGAACAGGTGGAAGAGGATCTCGCTGTCCGTCTCGCCGCGGACGTCGCGCTGGAGAAACTGCGGCAGCGAGTCGCTCAGCTGGCTCCGCAGTCGGGCGAACCCTTCGACCGTGCCCGTGTGGGCGAACAGCCACTGCCGGTAGCGGAACGGGTGCGTGTTCTCGGTGCGCAGGCTGCCGACCGTCGCAGCCCGGACATGCGCCACGAGGATGTCGGCGCGCACATCCTTGGTCATGTCGACCAGGCTGATCTCGGGTCGATCGTCGATCGGCCGGCGCTTGAGGAGAATCTCTCCTCCCTGGTAGAAGCCGACGCCCCAGCCAGGGATCACGCCCTCCTTTCGCCGAACCGTGAGGGCACGGTCTTCAAGCTCGATCGCACGCGCGCCGAGATCCGGACGGTTACCGATAAAGCCGACGAGACGAGCCATAGCTTTGTCCTCGCGAGTTGGGCCGGGGGCGGGGGCAGGGTCCGGCTCGCCGGTAGAGCGCTCCCTCATCTGCAAGCAGGGGTGGCTCCGTCGGTCGGCCGAGTGAGCGTGGGTCGCGGGTTGCGCCCTATGCTTTCTTGATACGACAGAGTCGCCGTGCAAGCGGAGCAAAAACGGATCCCCGGCGGCGACGCTGGTCGCGGGCACGGCTTGACCACACTGCCCGCCGCTCGTTCTCATTGTGCCGGTGCCGCCGGTGCCGGTCGCGTTACCTCTTACTCACGCTCCTCGCACGGCGCGCTCCTACCTGCCGCTCCTTCCCCGTGCCGCTCCTTCCCGCTGCCGCTCCTTCCCCGTGCCGCTCCTTCCCGCTGCCGCTCCTTCCCCCGCGAGCGGCTAGCCTCGTCTGCTCTGCTCTACGCGTCGGCTCATCGCGTCGAGGCCGTGGCGCATCGCGCCGTGGCGCGCGTCCAGCAGCGCTCGGCCGCCCCGCCGGTAGCTCGCTCTGGCCGCGCGACGTGCGGCCGGCACAGGCGGCTGCTGCACCGCGGGCCGCTGCGCAGCGGCAGCTGTGCATGCGCGGCCTTCGGAGCGGAGCGCGCGGCCAGGACCCGAGGAGCAGCCCCGGGCGGCGCGCGAGGGGCGGCAGGGCGGCGGCCAGACATACGGTCAGGAGCTCTGACGCGCGGCACTAAGGCGAGAGCCGATTCAGCATACGCGGGAACGGGATTGTCTCGCGCACGTGGGGCAGGCCGCAGATCCAGGCGACGCTCCGCTCGACACCCAGCCCGAAGCCCGCATGCGGGAAGGTGCCATACCGGCGCAGATCCAGGTACCAGCTGAACGCCTCGGGGGGCAGCTGATGCGTCTCGATTGCCCGCTCGAGTGTGGCGAGATCGTCCTCGCGCTGCCCGCCCCCGATCACCTCACCATAGCCCTCGGGGGCCAGGACATCGACGCAGAGGGCGAGCCGGCTGTCCGTCGGATCGCGCTTCATGTAGAAGGCTTTCACCTGGGCCGGATAACGGTGGATCATGACGGGGCGATCATACCGGCTGGAGATGATCGTCTCGTCCTCGCCGCCGAGATCCTCGCCCCAGGGAAAGTCTGGAATTTCAGACTCTGCCGCTGTCTTACGTTTCTCCACGCGCGCCTCGTTCAGGAGGGCGACGGCCTCGTCGTAACGAATGCGCGGGAACGGCTTCTTGACGGACTCGAGCTTCGTGACGTCGCGCTCGAGCACGGAGAGCTCGGGCCGGCGCCGCTCGAGGACGCGCTCGACGATGAAGCAGAGGAAGTCTTCCGCGAGGTCCATATCCCCCTCGAGGTCCATGAACGCGACCTCGGGCTCGACCATCCAGAACTCGGCCAGATGGCGGCGGGTCTTCGACTTCTCCGCGCGGAACGTGGGGCCAAAGCAGTACGCTTTCCCGAACGCGGCCGCCGCTGCCTCCATGTAGAGCTGCCCCGACTGGGTGAGGTACGCCTTGTCGCCGTGGTAGTCGGTCTGGAAGAGCGTGCTCGTCCCCTCGCAGGCGTTCGGCGTGAAGATGGGCGCGTCGACAAGCGTGAACCCTCGCCCGTCGAAGAAGTCGCGGATGGCCTGGATGATGGTGTGACGCACGCGCAAGATCGCGTGCTGCCGCCTCGATCGCAGCCAGAGGTGGCGGTGATCCATGAGGAAATCGGTCCCGTGCTCCTTCGGGGAGATGGGGTACTCGCCCGTGGTGGGGCCGAGCAGGCGGAAGCCGGACGCGACGACCTCGACCACCCCGGCGCGCTTCGGGTGCGCCTTCACCTGACCCGTGACCTCGATCACGCTCTCCTGGGTCACCCTGTCCGCCGCCGCGAAGACCTCGTCGCCGACGTCGCTCTTCGCCATCACGCACTGGACGGTGCCGAAGCCGTCGCGGAGCTCGAGGAAGTGGAGCTTGCCGCTTGAGCGCTTGTTGTAGAGCCATCCGCGGAGCACGACCCTGCTGTCGACGTGCTCGCTGAGGTCGCTGGTAGCGATGACGGGCGAGTCCTGCATGGGGGCCCGAAATAGCACGGTTTAGTTGCGGCTGACGCCGGCACCGGCCAAAAATGGCGCCATCGTGGCCTTCCAAAAGCGTCGCGCGCTCTGTGCGCTTGCGTTGTCCAAGCTGCTCGCCGCAGGGAGCATCCTGCTCGCCGCAGGTGGCTGCTCGTTCCTCTACCCGGAGCTCGCGACCCGGCTCCACGAGCCCCCTCCAGGGCAGGAGCTGCATCCTCCGCCGCCTGAGGACGTGCGGTGGCTCCGGATCGTCCAGGCCAGGATTCCAGAGCGCACGCGGGACGGTCGAGCCTGGGATCCAGAGGCGGGCGGCCTCCCCGACCCCTATGTCCGCGTCCTGCTCAACGGCGAGGAGATCTTTCGGACCAAGGTGCAAGCGGACACCCTGGACCCGACGTGGCCCGGCGGTCCCAGCGGAAATTTCCATATCTCGCCCGAGGATCGGCTCCGCGTGGAGGTCTGGGAGTCGGACGCGCTCTTCGACACGCCGATCGGGGTGCGCGACATCGGCCGGCCGACCGATGCGCAGCGCGCCGCCGCGGAGATCGAGGTCGAGCTCGACGGGGGCGGCTGGCTCACGCTGGCGTTCGAGCCGGCCCACGCCAAGCTCGGCCTCGGCTTCTGGTACGAGCTGCACTCGGGCTCCGCGTTCATCTCGCGGACCGTGGAGGGGGGGCCCGCCGAGCGCGCCGGGCTCCGCAAGGGCGACGAGGTGCTCGAGATCGCGGGGCGGCCCGTGCGGCGCCTGTCGGTCGCCGCGATCCGGGGCGTGTTCGACGCCGCGCCGCGCGCCGGGCTCGTGCTCCTGGTCAAGCACACAACAGGCGCGACCGAGCGGCTCAGGGTCCACGAGGGGCCCATCTATCCCCTGTTCGATCGCTTCTCTGCCGGCGAGTAAAGGAGCCAGCGCACCGTGAAGATCCCGCCGTTCGGGCTCACCACCCGGGAGATCCGCGAAGAGCTCGCCCCCCTGCGGAATGACTTCTCGATCGCCGTCTGCCGCGCGAAGAACCCGTTCAACATCGGCGCCATCATCCGCGTCGCGCACTCCTTCCTGGTGCGGGAGATCTTCCTGATCGGGACCGAGCCCTATTACGAGCGCGCCTCGATGGGCATGCAGAAGTACGAGACCCTCGTCGAGTGCCCCGACGAGGCGACCTTCCTCGAGGCGGCGCGCGGCCGCCCCCTCATCGGCGTCGAGCGCGATCACGCGCGGCGGACCCTCTGGGAGGCGCCGTTGCCCCACGGGCTCGTCTTCCTCTTCGGCAGCGAGGACGACGGGCTGCCGCCGGTGCTGCTCGACGCGTGCGAGGACGTGATCGCGATCCCCATGTACGGGATCAACCACTCGTACCCGGTGGCGATCGCCGCAGGCATGACCCTGTGCGAGTGGGCGCGGCGGCGCGACCCGCGCGGCGGCGTGAGCCGCGCCGGCGGCTGAGCCGCGCCGGGCGGCTGAGCCGCGGGTGGCTGAGCCGCGGGTGGCTGAGCCGCGCCGCCGCGCGGTGTCCGCGCGGGGCGAGGGGCCGCTACTCGCGGAAGCGCTCGAAGACGAGGAGCTCGCCGAGGAGGTCGTGATCGAGCGTCCCGGCGGGGCGCATCCCGAGCTTCTCGATCACCCGGAGCGACGCGCGGTGCCAGGCCGGCGTGGTGGCGATCACGCGCCTCACGCTCGCCTGCTGCAGCGTCCAGCGCAGGACGGCGCGCGACCCCTCGGTCGCGTAGCCCTGTCCCTGGGACCTGCCCTCGACGCCGTAGCCGATCTCCACCGTGCCGGTCGCGTCGGGCCGGCCGTTCAGCACCACGCTGCCCACGACGACGCGCTCTTCTTGCCCGCGCGTCACCATCAGCCGCGTGCCCCACAGGAAGGCGTCCGGATCCTCGCGCAGCCGGTCGAGGGGTGAGCTGAAGGCGCGCTCGACGAGCGCGCGCCCGGGCCAGGCGTCGGGGAAGCGCGCCCCCGAGATCGCCTCAGCCTCGAGGCGATCTCCGCGGATGACCGCCTCGAGCAGGGGCAGCGAGACCGGGGTCAGATCTAGGCGCTCGGTAGTCAGGGTGCTCATCGCGAACCTGCGCGGATCAGATCACGCGTCGCGGCCTGCCGGAAGTCGAAATGGCGAAGGGCCGACTTCCCCAGGAGGAAGCCGGCCCTCGCCCGCGGGGCTAGCTGCCCGCGCCGCGATCAGAAGTCGTGGCCGTGGCCCGCGTGGGCCCCGCCGGCCGCCGCCTTCTCGTCCTTCGGCCGCTCGGCGATGAGCGCCTCCGTGGTGAGCATCAGGCTGGCGACGCTGGCCGCGTTCTGGAGCGCCGACCGGACGACCTTGACCGGATCGATGACGCCCATCTCGAGCAGGTTGCCGTAGGTGCCCGACGCCGCGTTGTAGCCGAACGAGTCCTTGCCCTCGCGCACCTTCTGCACGACGATCGAGCCCTCCTCGCCGGCGTTGGCCGAGATCTGGCGGAGGGGCTCCTCGATGGCGCGGCGGATGATGTTCACGCCGAACCGCTGCTCGTCGTTGACCTGGATCTTCTCGAGCGAGCTCTGCGCGCGGATGAGCGCGACGCCGCCGCCCGGGACGATGCCCTCCTCGACGGCCGCGCGGGTCGCGTGGAGCGCGTCCTCGACGCGGGCCTTCTTCTCCTTCATCTCGGTCTCGGTCGCAGCGCCGACCTTGACCACCGCGACGCCGCCCACGAGCTTCGCGAGCCGCTCCTGGAGCTTCTCGCGGTCGTAGTCGCTCGTGGTGTTCTCGATCTGGGCGCGGATCTCCTGCTGCCGGGCCTTGATCTTGTCCTTCTTGCCCTGGCCGCCGACGATCGTGGTGTTGTCCTTGTCGATGATGACCGTCTTGGCGCGGCCGAGATCGCTGATCGTGACGTTCTCGAGCTTGAGGCCGAGCTCCTCCGCGATCACCTGACCGTCCGTCAGGGTCGCGATGTCCTTCAGCATCTCCTTGCGGCGATCGCCGAAGCCCGGCGCCTTCACGGCCGCGCAGTGCAGCGTGCCGCGGAGCTTGTTCACGACGAGGGTCGCGAGCGCCTCGCCCTCGACGTCCTCGGCGATGATGAGGAGCTGCTTCTGGCTCTTGGCGATCGCCTCGAGCACGGGGAGCAGGTCCTTCATGTTGGAGATCTTCTTCTCCGAGATGAGGATGTAGGCGTCCTCGAGGTTCGCCTTCATGGCCTCGGGGTCGGTCACGAAGTACGGCGAGAGGTAGCCGCGGTCGAACTGCATGCCCTCGACCACGTCGAGCGTCGTGTCGGCGCTCTTGGCCTCCTCGACCGTGATCACGCCCTCCTTGCCGACCTTCTCCATGGCGTCGGCGAGGAGCTTGCCGATCGTCTCGTCGCCGTTCGCGCTGATCGTGCCGACCTGGGCGATCTCCTTCGCGTCCCTCGTCTGCTTGGCCGTGCTGTGGAGGTGCGCCACGATCGCCTCGACCGCCTTGTCGATGCCGCGCTTGATCTCCATCGGGTTGTGGCCGGCCGCGACGAGCTTGGAGCCCTCGCGGTAGATCGCCTGGGCGAGCACGGTCGCGGTGGTCGTCCCGTCGCCGGCGATGTCGCTCGTCTTCGAGGCGACCTCGCGGACCATCTGGGCGCCCATGTTCTCGAAGCGGTTCTCGAGCTCGATCTCCTTGGCGACCGTGACGCCGTCCTTGGTGACCGTCGGCGAGCCGAAGCTCTTCTCGATGACGACGTTGCGCCCCTTCGGGCCGAGGGTGACCTTGACCGCGTCGGCGAGGGCGTTGACGCCCGCGAGGATCATGCTGCGGGCGGACTCGTTGTAGATGATTTCTTTGGCTGCCATGGTGTCTCTCCTAAGTTCCTGCTGTCGCCCGCGTCACTTCTCGATCACGCCGAGGATGTCGTCCTCGCGGAGGATGAGGTGCTCCTCGCCGTCGATCTTCACCTCGGTGCCCGAGTACTTGCCGAAGAGGATGCGATCACCCTCCTTGACGTCGAGCTTCCGCACGGTACCGTCCTCGCCGACCTTGCCGTTGCCGACGGCGATGACCGTGCCCTCGATCGGCTTCTCCTTCGCCGTGTCCGGGATGTAGAGACCCCCTTTGGTCTTCTCTTCTTCCTTCACGCGCTGAACGATCACGCGGTCCTGGAGCGGTCGAATCTTCATCTTGCGAATCCTCCGGGGACGAGCGGCCGCGTCCCTCGAGACGGCAGGACCCAGACAGCCCGCCTGAGCTGCCGCAAGGTCCCATACGATTGCAGTCTGGGCACTTTGCTAGCACTCACCTCAGGAGAGTGCTAGCGAGCGCGCGGAAGATAGCCACCCTCTCCGGGGTGTCAAGCGCGGGCCAGTCCGGCACTTTTCGGGCTAGCAGCCAGGCGCCGGGGTGGCTGTAAACCCTGAAGATCCCAAGGAAAGGTCCGGGGCGTGAGGCTGGGCTCGCTCAGGGCCATCGGCTAAAGTGAGCCTATGAGGGCGGAAATGCGGCAGCAGCGTGACGCGACGCCCTCACGGTCTCCAGCCCGATGGAGGCCGACAGGACGTGTCTGGTTGGCCTGAGCGCGCGGTGGCCCGGGTTACGTCGGTATCCAGGGCGCCCGCGCAGGTGAGGTGCCCCCGTGAGCCAAGCGATCTCTGTGTCCCCGAGCATGACCCGCTACTTTCGAGAGGTTGTGGACGAGGCGCTCCGAGTTCGGAACGTCGCCGCGACCGAGGCGGCGTCGAGTTACCTGGTCGGTCTGCTTTGTGCTTTCGCTCACCCGGACGAGCACGCCGAGTCCGCCTTCAACCAGCCCCTGACCTTTCTCCTGCGCGATGCCCTGGAGGCCTCCGGAGCCGAGCGCTTCCGCCGGCTGCGCAACCTCGGCGACGGCGTTCTCTACGTGGTCGGCTTCTTCGGCGGCCACATAGAGCTCAAGGGCGTCGATCGCGGCTATGTGGTCGGGGTCGGGTCGACCGCCTACCACCATGCCGCCGCTATGCTGCGCCTCAACGCGCGCGTCGGCCAGGGCCCGGATGTTCTTTCGGAGATGGCCGAGAAGTTCGAGCGCTTCGTGAGCGTCTTGAACGATGTGGCCGACGGTACGCTCGCGTCCGGTGCTCGGGACGAGCGCTCGGTGCTCCGGCTGTACGAGCGCTGGGTCCGCACCGGCTCCAGCCGCCTCGCCGAGGAGCTCGGGGCGCGTGGGATCGTGCCGGGCCGTGGGACGGGCGGGCTCAACTGATGCCGGGCGCGACCTTCCCCGGTCGGATCCAGCAGCACCTCGCGCGCACCTACGCGCTCGACGACGCGCCCGCCGTCGACGATTTCATCCGGCCTACGGACGGCAGCGCGCGCGAAGCGCTGCTGATCCGGCACGCGGACGGGGACATCGAGGTGGCGCTGCACCTGCCTCGCCGCGCGATCACGCGGGGGCGAGAGGGGACGTTCGACGAGATCTGCCAGATCGTCGAGGGGGTGAGCCACTTCATCTATGTGGCCGAGCGGGCGCGCAGGGAGCTCCCGACGACCCAGCTCGAGCTCGAGCTCCAGGCCGAGGTGGACAAGTACGTGCTGCTCGTCCACGGCGGTCTGGCCGAGGAGGTGGAGCCTCCGGGCCCGCCGCTCCGGCGCCGCCGCGAGGTCGCTCCACCGGGGCCCGCGTGCTTCGAGCCCGAGCGCGCCGCGCGGATCCGCGCCCACCTGTTCGAGCGCGTCACGTTCATGGATCCCCCGGGCACGGAGACCGGCGATCGCTACCGGATCGCGAACGATCTGGCGGCGCGGTTCGCGGGCCGGCTGGAGGCCGAGTTTGCCCGCCGCGGCCGGCACGCCGAGCTGTTCGCCGCGCTCCGACGCTTCTACGCGGCGGGGCAGACGGAAAAGATAGCCCTCGCGCGAGCCGCTTGATCGCGTCCTCGCCGGCGCTCGGGGTCGTCCTTGGGGGACGCCTCCGAGCGCCCGTCGCGGCCGCGGGCTCGTTCTCTCTTGACCGGTTCGCGCGCACGTACTCTCATCCGCATCCAAGATGCCTTCCGCGAGCATGATGCCGCCCCGTGTGCTGGTGGCCGAAGACGAACCGGCGATGTTGAGCCTCGTTGCGCGTCACCTGAGGAACCTGGGGTTCTCGGTGATCGAGGCCTCCGAGGGCGATTCGGCCTGGGACCTCGCGCGCGAGCACCAGCCGGACCTGGTGATCCTCGACGTGATGATGCCCGGCATGAGCGGCTGGGAAATCTGCAAGCGGCTGAAGAGCGACACGTCCGACGGCCGGCCGTTCGCGAGCACCGGCGTCATCATGCTCACCGGGATCGGCGAGAACCTGAACGAGATGACGTCGCCGCTCTTCGCCGCGGACGCCTGGTTGAACAAGCCGTTCGACTTCGCGGATCTCGATGCGCGGGTGCGCGAGACGCTCGCGCGTTACGCGAAGCAGCTGCCCGAAGCGAACGGCTGCAAGGTCCAGCCGAGCGCAGCAGGCGAGGAGCGCGAGGCGGAGGCGCCGCGCGCGCAGCAACCGTCCGCAGTGCGCGCGACCGGGGCGAAGCAGCCGGCGGCGAACGGCGCTGCGACGACCAAGGCGGCGGCGAAGAAGCCGGCGTCCAAGAAGGCGGGGGCGAAGAAGCAGGCGTCCAAGAAGGCCGCGGCGAAGAGGCCGGCGGCGAAGAAGGCCGCGGCGAAGAGGCCGGCGGCGAAGAAGGCGGCGGCGAAGAAGGCGGCGGCGAAGAAGCCGGCGTCCAAGAAGGCCGCGGCGAAGAAGCCGGCGGCGAAGAGGCCGGCCGCGAGGCAAGCGGCGTCCAAGAAGGCCGCGGCGAAGAAGCCGGCCGCGAGGCAAGCGGCGTCCAAGAAGGCCGCGGCGAAGAAGCCGGCCGCGGCGAAGAAGACAGCCGCCACGAAGGCGGCACCCAAGAAGAAGAAGACGGCGAAGTAAGCCACCCTGGGGCCCGCGCCGCGCGCGCGCCCGGTCACGTCATTCCCAATAGAACGCACGCGTTCGCGCTGCTGGCGCCTGGGCGCAGGGGATCCATCCGGTCGGAAATCGGAGGGAGAGCCCTCACGCACTCTCCGGAGCGCGATCGATGCCGGAAGTCCGCTGAGCGCAGAGGCTGCCCTGCGCGGGAATGATCGGGGTTCGCCGCGCGTCATGCTCTTCACGCGTCGCGCGCAGCCTCCCAGGAACTTTCGGGCGCATGACCCGTCAGCGGGTACAATGCTGCGACGTTTCCTCCTCGAGGGCCCCCGCGGGGGGCGCCCGGAGCGCTGAGCACCGTGAGCGACTCTCGCACGAAGCATCTCGACCGCATCCGCAGCGCCGCGCTCGCCGTCGAGCTGAGGCTCCGGTTCGGGCGCGCGCTGCGCGCTCTGCCGACCGCGCTGACCCTCGCGCTCGCGCTCGCAGCCGGGACGCTCGCGGTCCACAAGGCGCTCCCCGCGCACCTGAGCGAGCCGCGCGCGCGGCAGATCCTGCTCGGCGCGGGGTTGCTCGTGCTGGTCGCCCTCGCGCTGGCGATGCTGCGCCGCCTGCCTCCCCGCGCCGGCACGATCGCCCTCGACCGGCACCACGGTCTCCACGACCGGCTGACCAACGCCCTCGCCTTCGAGACGCTGCCCGCGGCGCAGCGGACCCCCTTGATGGAGGCGGCGATCGACGACGCCTGCGAGCACGCGGCAACGCTGCGCCCCGCTGGCGCCGCGCCGCTCGCGTTCCCGCGCGAGCTCTGGACCTCGGCCGCGGTGGGCCTCGGCGTGCTGGCGGTGGCGCTGCTCGAGGTGCGCACCCCGCGGAAGCAAGCGCCTGTCGCGCAGACCATCGACGCGCTCGCGATGTCGCCCGACGACCTCGAGCTCTTCAAGGACGCGGCGAAGGCGCTCGACCGGCAGGACCAGAGCCCGGAAATGAAGTCCGCGGTCGAGCGGTTCAACCAGCTCATCGAGGACATCGCCAACAAGCGCCTCGATCGGACCGAGGCGTTCCGCCGCATGGAGGCGCTCGAGCGCGAGCTCCTCAAGGGCGCCGAGGCCGACCTGAAGGCGCTCGAAGAGGCGCTGAAGGAGACCGGGATCGATCTCAAAAAGAGCGACCTGGCGAAGGGCGTGGGGGAGTCCCTCGAGAAGAAGGACCTCGAGAAGGCGAAGAAGGACCTGAAGGAGCTCGCCGAGAAGCTCCGCGACAAGAAGCAGAAGTTCAACAAGGCCGAGATCGAGCGGCTGCGCAAGGCGCTCGCCGAGGCGGCCTCGCGCCGCAAGGAGGCCCTCGCCGCGATCAACGAGAAGCGGGCCGAGGTGCGCGAGCAGCTCCTCAAGCAGAAGCAGAAGGCCTCCGCGAACGAGCAGCAGAAGTCCGAAGAGGAGCGGCTGCTCAAGAAGAAGGAGCGCGAGCTGGAGCGGCTCGACCGCGAGGCCGAGCAAAAGGAGCGGACCGGGCGCCAGCTCGACCGGCTCGACCGGGAGCTCGCCAAGGCCGCCGAGGATCTGATGCGCGATCTCGGGATGTCAGCGGACGATCTCGAGCAGGCCGCCGAGGACATCAACCGGATGCAGCAGGAGGAGATGTCCGAGCAGGAGAAGGAAGAGCTGCGCCAGCGGCTCGAAGAGCTCCGGGAGCTCGTGCGCCAGCAAGGGCAGGGCGGCAAGCAGCGGATGGCGAGGATGCTCCGCTTCGGCAAGCGCGCGCGCGGCAACCAGGGCAGCGGCGAGGAGCAGCAGGGGCAGGGCCAGCAGGGGCAGGGCAACGGCGAGCAGGAAGGCCAGGACGGTCAGCAAGGCCAGGGCGGTCAGGGCAAGGGCGGTCAGGGCAAGGGCCAGGAGCTGGTGATCGGGCCCGGCGGCAAGAAGATCCTGATGCCCGGCGGGCAGGGGCAGGGACAGGACGGGCAGGGGAGCGGCCAGGGCAACAGCAACGGGGGCAATCAGCCCGGGGGCGACGGCGCCGGCTCCAGCCGCGGCGGCGAGGTCGCGGGCAAGCGCACGGACCCGAAGATGGGGACCCAGGACGTCCAGGCGCAGGGGCTCGACACGCAGCAGGGGCCGTCGAACAGCGAAGTGATCCTCAGCGCCGCCGAGCGGGGCTTCAAGGGGACCGGCTACAAGAAGGTCTTCACGGACTATCACACGGTCGCGGAGCAGCAGATCAACAAGGACCAGATCCCTGATGGATACCGGTTCTACGTGAACCGGTATTTCCAGCTCATCAGGCCGCGCGAGTGAGTCGAGCCGGCGGCTCGAGCGCGACCGCGCCTCTCTAGACTAGCGGCGCTCCGCGACAGCGGGCGCGAAGCAGGAAGCTATGGCCGAGAAGACGAAGGAAGCAGCGCGGGCCGAGGTGGACGAGTTCCGCGCGAGCATCGGAGGGCTGCGCGAGGAGGTGGGGAAGGTCATCGTCGGCAACCGCGAGGTGGTCGATGGGGTGCTCACGTGCATGCTCGCAGGCTCGCACGCGCTGCTCGAGGGCGTACCGGGGCTCGGCAAGACGATGCTCGTCCGCACCATGGCCGAGGCGCTCGAGCTCCAGTTCTCACGCATCCAGTTCACGCCCGACATGATGCCCGCCGACATCATCGGCACCACGGTCATCGATGAGAGCGCGGGCGGGCAGCGGTCGTTCTCGTTCCGCAAGGGGCCGATCTTCGCGAACATCGTCCTCGCCGACGAGATCAACCGGGCGACGCCGAAGACGCAGAGCGCGCTCCTCGAGGCCATGCAGGAGCACCGGGTCACGGTCTCGCGGCAGAGCTACACGCTGGAGGAGCCGTTCTTCGTCCTGGCGACGCAGAACCCCCTCGAGAGCGAGGGGACGTACCCGCTGCCCGAGGCGCAGCTCGATCGGTTCTTCTTCAAGCTGCACGTGCCGTTCCCGAGCCGCGACGAGCTGAACTCGATCCTCGAGCGGACCACCGGGACCGACGCGGTCGCGGTGCGCCCGGTCCTCGACAGGGAGCGGATTGTCGCGATGCAGCGGCTCGTCCGCGAGGTGCCCGTGGCGAAGCACGTGCAGGACTACGCGGTGCGGCTCCTGCAGGCCACCCACCCCACCGAGGGAGACAGCCTCGACGAGGTGAAGCGGTTCGTGAAGTTCGGCGCGTCGCCGCGAGGGGCGCAGGCGCTCCTGCTCGCCGCGAAGATCCGGGCGCTCTTCGAGGGGCGGTTCGCGGCGTCGGTCGACGACGTGCGCGCGTGCGCGCTGCCCGCGCTGCGCCATCGCGTGCTCCTCAACTTCGAGGGAGAGGCCGAGGGCGTGAAGACCGACCAGGTGCTGCAGGCGATCCTCAAGCACTTGCCGGAGAGCAAATGAGGCGCCGCCTAGGGTAGCATGGGGCTCTTCGACGCGTTCAAGAGGGCCGCCGCGCCGCTGCGCCGGCTCTCCGCGCTCTCCGCCGGCGCCCCCGACGAGGAGCTCTTCGACGACGAGTTCCAGCGCAAGCTCGACTACCTCGCCATGGTGAGCCGTCGCGTCTTTTCGGGAGCGATGCGCGCGGAGCGGCGGACAAAGAAGACCGGCTCCGGGGTCGAGTTCGCCGATCACCGGGACTACGCCCCCGGCGACGATTTCCGGTACCTCGACTGGGCCGCGTACCAGCGCTTCGACCGGCTCCTCATCCGGCTCTACGAGGAGGAGGAAGATCTCTCGATCTACTTCATCCTCGACACGTCGGCGTCGATGGCGTTCGGCGACGGCGCGAAGCTGCGGCACGCGAAGCGCCTCTGCGCGGCGCTCGCGTACGTGGGGCTCGCCAACCTCGACCGCATCGCGATCGTCACCGCGACCGACGAGATCAGCGGGCGCATGCAGTCGACCCGCGGCAAGGCGCGCATCTTCAGGATCTTCCGCTTCCTCGGGCAGGCGCGCACAGGCGGCGCGACCGATCTGGGGGAGGCGATGAAGACCTTCGTGGCGCAGCACAAGCGGCGCGGGCTCGCCGTCATCCTCAGCGACCTCTACGATCCGGTGGGCTTCGAGCGCGGCATCAACGTGCTCCGCTACAACCGGTTCGAGCCGTTCGTGCTCCACATCGTCGACCCGGGCGAGGCTCGGCCCGCGCTGCGCGGCGACGTGCGCGTCTACGACTGCGAGACCGGCGACGAGCGCGAGGTCACGGTGACCGCGAAGGTGCTCGATCGCTACGCCGAGGCGTACGACCAGTACCTCGACGAGATCCGCCGCTTCTGCACGTCGCGGCAGGTGAGCTACTTCCGCGCCGACGTGTCCGTCCCCTTTGACGAGCTGATCCTGCGCGTGTTCCGCAGAGGCGGCTTCCTCCGGTAGCGATGCTGCACTTCACCGGCGTCCCGCTGCAGACTCTGCTCCAGATCGGCGCCCTCGCGGGCGCGGTGGTCGTCGTCTTCTACATCCTGAAGCTGCGCCGGCGGCCCGTCGCGGTCCCCTTCTCGAAGATCTGGGAGCGCGTCCTCCGGGACAAGGAGGCGACGAGCCTGTTCTCGCAGCTGAAGCGGCTCCTCTCGCTCCTGCTGCAGCTCGCGCTCCTCGCGCTGCTCCTGCTCGCGCTCGGGGATCCTCGCCCGCAGGCGAACCTCGTCGAGGGGCGCAACATCGTCGTCCTCGTCGACGCGAGCGCGAGCATGCAGGCCGTCGACGTCGCGCCCTCGCGCATCGAGCTCGCGAAGGAAGAGGTCAGGAAGATGGTCCGTGGCCTGTCCGGCAGCGACCGCATGCTGCTGGCCCAGATGGACGCGGCCGTCACGCCGCTGTCCACGCTCACCGGCGAGATCGCCGATCTCGAGGCCGCCGTCGCGGCGGTGAAGCCGACCGACGCCACGGCCGATTTTGCGCGCGCGCTCCGCTTCGCGGGCGATACCCTGAGCGGGCTCCCGTCGCCGGAGGTCATCGTCGTGAGCGACGGCGCGCTCGGCGAACCGGCCGACGCCGGCGGGCCGGTGCACCTCGGCGACATCAAGCTCTCGTTCTTGCCCATCGGCACGGGCCAGAGGAACGCCGCCATCACCGAGTTCTCGGTGCGGCGCTACCCGCTCGACAAGAGCCGCTACGAGGTGATGCTCGAGGTCACGAACACGAGCGACGAGCCGCTCGATCTCGAGCTGTCGCTGCTCGGCGACGGCCAGCTCACGGATCTGACGCGCCTCCGGCTCAAGCCCAAGGAGAAGCTGCCCCGCTTTTACCCGAACCTCTCCGGCGCATCGAAGACGCTCGAGGCGAAGCTCGCGCTGGCCGACGGCAGCTCCGATGACCTCCCGGCGGACAACCGCGCGTACGCGCTCCTCCCCGAGCGGCGCCGCGCGCGCGTCCAGGTCGTCTCCGCGGGGAACATGTTCCTCGAGGCGGCGCTGCTCCTCGACGAGTACCTCGACGTGACGTACGTCGAGCCGCAGCGTTACCCGACGGCGTCGTCGTTCGACGTGACCATCTTCGACGGCGTGGCGCCGAGCGTCGCGCCGGGGAGCGGGAGCCTGCTCTACCTCAACCCGACCGGGACCACCCTCCCGTTCGAGGTAGGCAAGGAGATCCTGGACGACGATCCGAACTACCGTCTGGGGTTCGACGAGCTCGACGCGAAGCACCCGCTCCTGCGCTACACGGCGCTCAGCGACGTGAACATCGCGCGCGCCCACGTGCTCAAGGGCAACAAGGAAGACAGGGTCGTCGGCCGGAGCTACAAGGGCCCGCTGCTCATCGAGGGGCGGCGCGGCGGCGTCAAATTCGTCGCGCTCGGCTTCGACGTCCGCGAGAGCGATTTCCCCCTCCGCATCGCCTGGCCGCTCTTCCTGCTCAACGCGATCAACGACTTCGTCGAGGAGGACACGAGCTACATCTCCTCGTTCCGCACGGGCGCGGTCTGGCACATCCCGGCGTCCTCGTCCGCGGAGTCGGCCAGCCTGGAGCTGCCCGACGGGACGAAGCGGGCGGTCCCGATCCAGGACGGGCGCGCCGTCTTCCTCGGGCAGCACGCCGGCTTCTATACGCTGCGCGTCGGCGCCGCCGGCGCGCAGGAGGAGAGCATGTTCGCCGCGAACCTCTCCGCGCCGCAGGAGAGCGCGATCGCACCCGCCGCCGAGCTCAAGGTCGACGGACGCGGCGCGGGCGCGGTGAGCGAGTTCAAGATCGGCGTTCGCCGTGAGCTCTGGGTCTACCTGCTCGCGGCGGTGCTCCTCGTGACCGCGATCGAGTGGTTCACGTACCACAGGAGGGTGACGGTGTGAGCGCGTTCAGTGGCCGCAAGTTCCGCGTCGTCGCGTGGGCCATCACCTGCGCCGCCCTCGGTGGGATCCTGTTCTGGGCGTACCGGAAGTACGTCATCTTGCATCCGGATCCGACGCTCACGTGGGTGCGCGAGGGGGTGAAGTACGAGCTCCTCAACCCGAAGATGCTCGGCGCGCTCCTGCTCGCCCCCTGGTTCGTGGGCGTCCTCGCGGGATCGCTCGCCGACCTTCCCCTCCCGCAGCGCGTGCTCTCCGTGCTGCTGAGGATCGCCTTCGTCGCGCTCATCGCGCTCGGGCTGTCGCGGCTCGCGAGGACCGCGACCACGGAGAAGGTCGCCACCATCTATCTCATCGACGTCTCGGAGTCCGTCACCGACGAGTCGCTCGGCGACGCGCGCGCGGCGCTCGACAAGGCGTTTGCCGAGAAGCCGGAGGACGGCGTGATCAAGGTGATCACGTTCGCGCGACGGCCGCGGCTCGTCGAGCACGCCGCCGGCGAGGCGGCCGGCCGCGACGCGGAGCGGCGCGCGCCGGCCATCGGCCGCCACCTCGACGAGAAAGGACAGCGCGGCGATCTCGGCGCCGGCTCGAACCTCCAGGCGGCGCTCCAGCTCGCCTACGGGCTGTACCCGCCCGGCTACCTCAAGCGCGCCGTGCTGATGTCGGACGGCGTCCAGACCGACGGCGACGTGCTGGCCGAGGCCAACCGGGCGCGCGATTTCGGGGTACGGCTGTTCGCCATCCCATACCGGCGACCCGCGCCGCCCGAGGTCGCGGTGCGCGAGCTCAGGATGCCGGACCGCGTCAAGGTCGGCGAGACGTTCGAGATCCACGCGGACATCTATGCCAGCCGCGCCACCAGGGCCCGCGTGCGGCTGTTCCAGGGGGAGGCGTTGAACGGCCTCGAGGGCATCCGGGATCTCGAGCTCAAGGCGGGGCCGAACGACGTCGTGTTCAAGAGCGTCGTGCGCATCGCGGGGCAGGTGACCTACGCGCTCGAGCTCGACCAGATCGCCGACGACAAGTTCAAGGAGAACAACCGGTACGCGACCACCATCGACGTGCCCGGGCGCCCGTCGGTGCTCTACATCGAGGGGACGCCGCAGCACGCCGGCCCGCTCTCGAGCGCGCTCACCGCGCAGCAGCTCGACGTCGACGTCAGGCCGCCGGCCGGCTTCCCCGGCTCCCTCAAGGAGATGGAGCGCTACGACTTCCTGATCGTGTCCGATACCCCGAAGGAAGCGCTCAGCCTGCAGGGGCAGGAGATCATCGAGAGCTACGTGCGCGATCTCGGCGGGGGGTTCCTCTTCGCCGGCGGCGAGTCAGGGTACGGCCTCGGCGGCTGGTACCGCACCACCATCGAGCGGATCCTGCCGGTGCGGATGGACAACGAGCGGAAGAAGGACATGCCGAGCGTCGCGATGGCGCTCGTCATGGATCGCTCGGGGTCGATGACCGGGCTGCCCCTCGAGATGGCCAAGGCCGCAGCGAAGGCGACCGCCGGGGTCCTGTCGTCCGACGACCTGATCGAGGTCATCGCGTTCGACTCGGCGCCGACCCGGTACGTGAAGATGCAGCCCGCGCGCAACCGCTCGCGGATCGCCGGCGAGATCGCGCGCATCCAGCCGGGCGGCGGGACCGAGATCTTCAGCGCGCTCGACGCCGCCTACCAGGACATGACCGTGACCCAGGCGCGCAAGAAGCACGTCATCCTCCTCACCGACGGCAAGGCGTCGACGGGCGGCATCCGCGACCTCGTGTCCGCGATGATCGCGGAGTCGATCACGGTGACCACCGTGGGGCTGGGGAACGACCTCGACGAGCAGCTGCTCAAGATGATCGCCGACGTGGGCGGAGGGCGCTTCCACGCGGTCCCCGATCCGAACAACCTGCCGCGGATCTTCACCAAGGAGACCGAGATGGTCGCGCGCGCCGCCGCCGTCGAGGAGTGGTTTCCGGTCACGCAGGTCGGCGACGCGGCGTTCCTCCGCGGCATCGACATCCGCACGGCGCCGAACCTGCACGGTTACGTCTCGACCAAGCTGAAGCCGTCGCCGGCCCAGGAGCTGCTCACGAGCGACACCGAGGAGCCGATCCTCGCGCGCTGGCGGGTCGGCCTCGGGTGGACGCTGGCCTGGACGAGCGACGTCAAGGCGCGCTGGGCCGTGGAGTGGCTGAGGTGGCCGGGCTTCGAGAAGTTCTGGGGGCAGCTCATCCATGAGCACATGCGCCAGAAGCACCGGCGCGAGCTCGACATGAAGGCCGAGATCGTGGACGGAGAGCTGCGCGCGTCCGTGGACGCGTTCGGGGCAGACGACCGGTTCGAGAACAACCTGACCTCCCGGCTCAGCATCATCGGGCCCGAGCCGGGCGGGACGACGCGGGTTGTCGACATGCGTCAGACCGCGCCGGGCCGGTACGAGACGGCGCTCGCGCTGGATCGGTACGGCTCCTTCCTGCTGCGGGCGGAGCACCTTCGCGAGGCCGAGGACGGCTCGCTCCGGCCCGTCGCCGTCAGCTACGGCCACGTCTCGAACCCGTACCCCCGCGAGTACGCGAGCTTCGAGCCCGAGCTCGCGACCCTCGAGAAGGCCGCGACGTCGACCGGCGGCGCGGTCGATCCGAACGGCGTGGCGGCCATCTTCGACCCGGCCGGGGAGAAGGTGACCTTCCACGAGGAGCTCTGGCAGCGGTTCATCTATGCCGCCATGCTCGTCTTCCTGCTCGATCTGTTCGTCCGGCGGGTGCGGCTCTTCGACCGGAAGTTCGTCGCGCGCCGCGGCCGCGGGGTAGGAGGCCGGAGCCTCCCCGCCGTATGACGGCCCGCGGCACAACCGAGCCCCTATGATCGCAGATCCCCCGTTTCGCGCCGCCGTCACGCCCAGCATCGGCGAGCATCCATCAGGTTGCCCCCGACTCCGCTGCATGGATCGCTGTGCTCCAGACCGCTGGCCCGCACCATTTCGCGACGCGGAGGGGCTGTCTTGGGCTAGTTTCCCCTTATAGACCGGTGGTAGAGGAGCCCTGGAAAGCAGCGAAGGACGTGAACGCGCTCGAGGCCTCCACCTCTCGGCCTCCGGTAGGTCGTCCGCTCATTATCAGCGGCGATCCGCTCGCCTCGCTCCGCGGCCGGGGCGCCTCGGTCTCCTCCAACACCGCCCTCGGCCGGCTGCTCCGCGAGTCGCCTCGGACGATCGCGGAGCTCCACGAGCAGGAGATCGCGCTGGGGATCGACGTGATCCGGGCCCTCACGTCCGCGACGACGACGCGTGCCCTGGCGCCCATCGGCATGGGGTTCCGAGCCGCCGCGCTGACCGGAACCGCGGTCGAGCTCGCGGCGGAGGCGGCAGGCGCGGCCGCACGCCGCGTGGCGGTGGCCGGTATCCTGGGCCACACTGCCGCCGCGCCCATGGCCGACCGGATTGCGGAAGATTACGCGGTCCATGCGGCCAGGCTGGCCGCTGCCGGCTGCGAGATCCTCGTCGCCTGCGGCTTCGATCCCGTCCAGGCGGCGTGCGTCTCCCCCGCGGTCGCGCGGCTCGCGCGCCGCGCGGCGGTGGTCAGCGCCAGCACGACGCAGCTGGCGACGTGGGCGCTCGTGGAGCTCGACGGGGCCGGACGTACCGTCGACGGCGAGGGCTTCGAGGAGGTCGCCCGGGGGGCGCTCGACAGCGGCGCGGACGCGCTGCTCTTCGAGATCGCGTCGGTCGACCTCGGGCTCAACATCCTCCGGCGCCTCGAGGGCGTCGCCCACGAGGCCCAGGTCGGCGTGCTGCTCGGCGTCGAGCCCGCGCACGGAGAGGGGGCCGAACGCCTCTCGCCCGCCGAGGCGTGCGACGCCTGGGCCGCGTCCGCGGTGCGGCTCATCGAGGCCGGCGCGCGAATGCTCGGGGGAGGGACGGGGACAACGCTGGCGCACGTCGGTGCGCTCGCGAAGATGCTCCGTACGACGCAGCGCGCGCCCCTGCTTAGGCGCGCGCTCTAGGCGAGAACGAAATAAACCGGAAACGTGATGATGGCCGATGCAAGCCACGCGAGCGAGTCGATGTCTCAACCGTTGAAGACGTTCGACGATCTGCTGTTTCCCTTCCACGAAGCGGTGAAGCCCGAGTCGCTCCACCGGATCGGCGCCGAGGCGGAGAAGTTCGGGGTCGATGCAAGGACGGGCGCCGCCCTCCCCTACGAGGGTGAGCGGAGCATCCTCTCCGTGCTCCAGGCGCTCGTCGAGCGGCACGGCTGGACGCCCGAGCACGAGACCCCCGGCGGTCCGCTGATCGCGCTCGCCCGGGCCGGCGCCTCGGTGACCCTCGAGCCGGGCGGGCAGCTCGAGCTGTCCGGGGCGCCCCTCGAGAACATCCACCAGATCTGTATGGAGATGAGCGGGCACCTCGCGGAGCTGCGCGACATTTCCGCCGAGCTCAGCTTCGCGTGGCTCGGCATCGGGTTCCACCCGTTCGCGTCGCAAGCCGAGCTCTCCTGGGTGCCCAAGTCGCGCTACGCGATCATGCGGCGCTACCTGCCGACGCGCGGCGCGCACGGCCTCGACATGATGCGCCGCACCGCCACGGTGCAGGCGAATTTCGACTACGCCAGCGAGGAGGCGGCGATGCGCGCGCTCCGCGTGTCGCTCCGGCTCTCCCCGCTGGTGACGGCCATCTTCGCGAACTCGCCGTTCTACGAGGGCGCGCTGTTCGGCGGGCGGAGCTACCGCGCCAAGGTCTGGCTCGACGTCGACCCGTCGCGGCAGGGGCTGCTCCGCAACGTGCTCGAGCGCGGCCGCCGCTTCTCGGATTACGTCGCGTGGGCGGTCGACGCGCCGATGTTCCTCATCAAGCGCGACGGCGAGGTGATCGAGAACACGGGGCAGACGTTCCGTGAGTTCCTGGAGCACGGCCGCGAGGGGCACCGGGCCACCCGCGCCGACTGGGAGATGCACCTCAACACCCTCTTCCCGGAGGTCCGGTTGAAGCGGACCATCGAGGTCCGCGGCGCGGACTCGCTGCCGGGCAACCTGGTCTGCGCGCTCCCGGCGCTGTGGGCGGGGATCCTGTACGACGCGCGCGCGCTCGACGAGGCCGACGCCCTGTCCGAGAGCTTCAGGTTCGACGAGCTCGAAGCTGTGCGCCCGATGATCGCCGAGCGCGCGCTCCGCGCTACGTTCCGCGGCAAGCCGCTCGCGGCGCTGGCCGAGCAGCTCGTGTCGATCGCCTCGGGCGGCCTCGAGCGGCGCGCGCGCCTGAGCAAGAGCGGCAAGGACGAGCGCGTCCACCTCGAGCGGCTCAGCGCGCTCATCGCCAAGGGCCAGTCCCCGGCCGATGCTCTCGTCGATGGACTCAGCAACGACGACCCGGACCTGCGAAGCAAGATCCTCGATCGTGCGCGGATTTAAGCGCGGCTCGTCGCCGAGGCGCGGGGGGGCAGGCGCGCCCGCGGGAGGACGTCGACCGGCATGACGTTTGTCTATCTCCTGGGCACCGCGCTCCTGGTGCTCCTCAACGCGTTCTTCGTCGCCTCCGAGTTCGCCATCGTCAAGATGCGGCCGACGCGGCTGGAGCAGCTCGTGCGCGAGGGGGATGCGCGCGCGCGGCTCGCGCTGCAGATGTCGCAGCGGCTCGACGAGTACCTCTCGGCCAACCAGCTGGGCATCACGCTCGCGTCCCTCGGGCTCGGCTGGATCGGCGAGCCCGCCATCGCCCACCTGATCGAGCCGATGCTCGCGCCGCTCGGCGCGTGGTCTGGGGTCGGCGCGCACGCCCTCGCCGTGGGCATCGCGTTCATCGTGATCATGGCGCTCCACACGGTGATCGGCGAGCTCGCGCCGAAGTCGCTCGCCATCCAGCGGACGGAGAAGGTCACGCTCTGGGCGGCGCGGCCGCTGCACGTGTTCTTCGTCCTGATGTGGCCGGTGATCTGGGTGCTCAACTCGATGGCGAACGGGTTCGTCCGGCTCTTCGGGCTCCGGCCGGTGGGCGAGGCCGAGATCGCGCACACCTCGGAGGAGCTCCGGCTGCTCCTGACCAAGAGCCCCGCGGGGCTCGATCCGGCGCTGCGCAGCATGCTCGTGCGCATCTTCGACCTGCGCCGGCGCACGGCGAGGCACGTGATGTCGCTCCGCTCCGACGCGGCGATCCTGCGCGCGAACATGACGATCGAGGAGGCGGTGCGGATCGTGGCGGACGCCGGGTACTCCCGGTACCCGGTGCTCGATGAGCAGGGCAAGAACGTGCTCGGCTACCTGCACCTCCGCGATCTGTTCGACGTCCTGAGCCACCGACGCCGCGCGGCGCGCGTGGCCGAGCTGCTCCGCAAGCCGATCTTCGCGCGCGAGAACACCTCGGTCGAGCGCCTCCGCCTCGAGATGCAGGCGCGCCAGGTGCCGGTGGCGATCATCACCTCGGCCTCGGGCGAGTTCATCGGGCTCGTCACGATGGAGGACCTCATCGAGGAGATCGTCGGCGAGATCCGCGATGAGAACGACGAGGAGGTGCCGCCCATCCACCGCCGCGGCGGCGGCATCGTCGACGTCGACGGCCGCGTGCTGCTCGCGGACCTGGAGCGCGACGCCCATATCGTGCTGCTGCCCGAGGTGAAGACCGTCGAGACGGTCGGCGGCTATATGCTCGGCCGGCTCGAGCACCCACCGGAGGCCGGGGAGCGCGTCGAGTGCGAGGGCTACACGCTGGTGGCCATGGACGTGGCTGGCCGGAGGGTGCGCCGCGTCCGCATCGTCCCGACCGACGCGACCGGGGGCGAGCGGTCGTGACGAGCGCGTCCCCCCGCGCCGCAGAGCCGCGCGCCGGCGCCGTCCGTCGGGGGCGCCGCCCCGGAGGAAGGTGCGCGGCTGGACGCGCATCCCGGAATTGGTCGGTCCCGATGCGAACTGCACGCGGATCCCGGTACAAACTTCGGCGAACCGGTACTACGCTGGCTTCGTAAGTGGAAACGCTTGCAACTCGGATCTTGCGCGATGGCCCGTTGAACGAGCTCGACGCCGTCGGCTGGGCCATCCGCCTCGCGAAGAGGATCGAGGCGCTGCACGCCCTCGGCGTTGCGCACGGGGCCATCTCGCCCGAGTGCGTGCTCACGACCGCGGTCGACCGCACCTCGAAGGCCATCCTGGCCGATCTGCGCCAGACGCCGAGCCGCGCCGCCTACCAGTCGCCCGAGCGCATCGCGGGCGGGACGCTCTCGCCCGGCGACGACGTGTGGGCCATCGCGGCGACGCTCTACGAGGTGCTGACCGGAACGAGCGCCTTCGGCGGCGGGAGCGACGCCGAGACGCGGCAACGGATCGGGAGCTCCTCGCCGGCGCCGCTCGCGGTCTTCGACGTTGGCGACGACGATCTCCAGCGGGTCCTCGACGACGCGTTCCAGCGCGATCGCTCCGTCCGCACGACGAACGCCGCCGCCTTCCGGCGCGCCCTCGAGGAATGGCACCCCGACCCCGCGGTGCGCACGCTGCTCCCGCTCGACGACGAGGACGCGACGAACGACGACGACGACGACGAGGTGCGGACGCTGATGCGCGTCGCGCCGCTGAGCTCGAGCCAGCTCGACGCGATCATCGCGGAGCGCGCGGCGGCAGCGGCCGCAGGGCAGCCGCCGCCGCAACTTCCGCCTGAGCGCCTGCAGCCTCCAGCGGCGTACCACGGCGCGTCGCCGCCGAGGCTGGGTGCCGCCCCCGTCCCCAGGGCGCCCGTGGCCGCGCCTGCAACGCCGGCCGCTCCGGCGACGCGAGGCCGCGTTCCGGCCGCGCGAGGGCGGCTCCCGGGCGTCGGGGCGGTCCCGCTGATCCAGTCGTTCGGCGATGAGCGCGAAGGCGAGAAGCCGATGACGCTCACGCGGGAGGGGTCGCCCCTGGACCTCCGCGGAGCGGCGGGGCCGGCGGCCGCAGCGCCGCCGCCCTTCGGAGAAACGCCCTCCGTCGCGCACCGCGTGAGCAGCGCCGGGCGGCCCGGAGCGAGCGCGGGGTTGCCGGCCGGAGGTCCTCGCGAGCCGTCGGCGCTCGGGGTGCCGGCCCCGGCGTTCGTCGGGCGCGAGCGTCCGGGCGCGGAGCACGGCGCGCTGGCGAGGCCGCATCCGCAGCGCAACGACGACATGCCCTTCCTGGGCGATCTCGACGACGACATCCACGACGAGCTCACGCTGGATGCGCCCACGGTCGTCGACGACGAGGACGACGAGGACGACGTCCCCACGCGGATGCGGGAGGCATCCCAGGCCACGTCCGACGCGCCCCTTCAGGTCATGGCGGCAGCGCCGGTCAGCACGCCGCAGGCGCTCGCCGACGCGGCGACGGAAGGCCGCCCCGCTGGAGCGCCGGTCGATCGCGCGCCGGGGGTGCTCCCGGCCCCTGCGTCCGGGAGCCCCGACGCCGCGAGCGGCGGGCTCCCCGGGCCGCGCGTCGCTGCCGTCGGCGCGATCAGCCCGCCACAGCCAGCGTCGCCGCCCCCGCAGGACGCCCTCGCCGCGCAGCCGAGCGCGGCGCCGGCGCAGCAGGGCTCAGCCGCGCCGGCGCCGTCGTCCTTCGGCAGGCTCGACGGCATGACCACCGACCCGCCCCCCGATCGCTCGGGGCGGCTGGGGATGATCATCGCGGTGCTCGTGGCGCTCCTCCTGGCGGCGGGGGCGATGCTGTTCGCCGCGCAGCTGGGCCTGCTGGGGGCCGCGCCCGGTGCGCCCGGGGAGGGGACGGTCCAGCCGATCCCCGCGCCGGCCGTCGCCTCGGTCGAGGGTCGCCTGCGGCTGGACCGCCGCCTTGTGAAAGCTCTGGATCTGGGCGTCGAAGCCGCCCAGATCCACGCGCTGGAGCGCCTCGGGCCGGAGGCCTGAGCGGCGCGCGACCGCCTCGGTCCGCTCGGGGAACGGCGAGATCCACACAAGCCTGCCGCCCGGCGCGAGCGCGCGCGCGGCGCCCTCGACGAAGCGCTCGAGCATGGCGTCGAGATCTCCCGTGCGCTCGACGCGCCTCCCGAGGGGCGGGTTGGTCAGGATCAGCGTGGGGGCGTCGCCCGGGGGCGGCCCGCCGTACGCGTCGCGCTGGAGGAGCTCCGCGTCGCGCGCGCCCGCGGCGTCGAGGTTCTCCCGCGCGATCTCCAGGGCCCGAGGATCGCGATCCGAGCCCACGAGCCGCCGGTACGGCCCGAGCAGGGCGCGCTCGCAGAGCTCCAGGCCCGAGCCGACGAACGGATCCCAGACGACGTCGTCGGCGCGCACCCCCGCGATGCGCGCGAGCGCCGCCGCGATCGTCGGGTGCGACGCCGCGGGCACGTCGCCCTGGCGGTACGCGAACCTCGGGTCGGGCAGGCGCGGCGCGAGCTCGACCCGGACGCGCCCCGCGCCCTCGTAGACGACCACGTCCCACGTGCTCTGCGTCGGATCGTTCACGAGCTCCGGGGCCCCTGCCTCGACCGCCGCCGCCGCGCGGAACACCGCTGCCCGGCGCTTGCCGCCGCCGGCCCAGTCGATGCGGTAGCGGATCGCGCCGCGCGTGAAGCGGCGCAGGATCTCGAGCGACTCCCGCGAGAGCAGGCGCTCGGCGACCGCCGCGGCGAGATCGGCGCCCGGATCGAGCTTCCGCAGCGGCAGCGGCAGCGCGATCGACAGCATCGTGCGGGCCCCGAACAGGACGTCGAGGCGGCCGCTCAGCATCACCTCGACGCGCGTGCCGCCGCACGGATCGCTCCGGAGCTCGGGGACGAGCGCCCCGCCGGGGGAGCCCTTGTCGAGCGCCGCGAGCTCCTCGGCGAGGAGCGCCTCGAGCCCGCGCCGGCAGCGCACCGCCACGCGGACAGGGAGCTCCGGCGCGCGATCGCCGGCGATCTCCGACGGCTCGCCGCGCGACAGGGTCCTCCTGGCCAGGAGCTCGGCGCGCGCGCGCACGCCGGCGACGTCGTCGTCGCCGCCGAGCTCGGCCAGCACGTCGAGCGCGGCGCCGCCGCCGACCTTGCCGAGCGCGTCGATCAGCGCGCGGCGGACGTCGGGCGAGCGCTCGCTGCGCGCCGCCTCGGCGAGCGCCTGCTCGACGAGCGGGCGACCGAGATCCGCCGCCTTCGGCTTGCCGAGCGCCACCGCCGCCATCCGCCGCGTGCGGCGATCGTCGTCGCGGAGGCAGGCGAGCAGGTAGTCGCGCGCCCGCTCGGAGACCTCGGGATCGAGCGGCGCGGCGGCCATCAGCTTGCCGATGAGCCGGGTGAGCGGCGCGCGCAGCGACGGCGCCGCGCCGGCGGCGCGCTCGAGCGCGGCCGGCAGCGCGGCCGCGCCGGCGCGCCGCAGCGCCCGCTCGGCGGGCTCGCCGGCCGTCTCGAGCAGCGAGAGGAGGGCGGTGAAGTGGCGGCGCCCCGGCGTGAAGCCCGGGTCCGAGAGGGCGCGCTGGAGGTCGGGGTCGGGCGTGGCGGGGGAGCTCATCGAGTCTGGGATCTCCACGTTTTCATTGGGGATCCCAGCGGATGCAGCCGGCCGGGATCCAGGGGGTGCCTGCGTCGCTCGCCGCGCGCGCTCGACTTTCGCGACAAGCGCGCCGTTCCGGCAAGCTCTTTCAGCGTAGGACCTCTCGGCGCTCTCGTCTTCGGTCCCCGGGTCGCTAGAGTTCCACCATGCCGGATCTGAGCCAGGTCATCCCGCGGACGGCGTTGCCGCACGACGTGCTGCGCGCGGCGCTCGGCGCGATCGAGGCGGGGCGGCGGGTGGTGCTCGCCTCGGTGGTGGCGCGGCACGGCTCGGCGCCGTCGACGCCGGGGCAGAAGCTCTGCCTGCTCGAGGATCTCACCGCGATCGGCACGATCGGCGGCGGCGCCGTCGAGCGGGCGGCGCTCGGGATCATGGGGCGCGCGCTCGACGAGCTCGCCAGCACCCCGAAGCTCGAGACCTTCCGGCTGGGCCCGAGCCTCGGGATGTGCTGCGGCGGCTCGGTCGAGGTCCTCATCGAGCCGATGCTGCCCGCGGTGCACGTGCTCGTGATCGGCGCCGGGCACGTGGGCGCGTTCGCGGCGCCGCTCCTCGCGTCGCTGGGCTTCCGGGTCACCCTCTGCGACGCGCGCGCCGCCGCCGCCGATCCCGCCCGCGTGCCGCCGTCGGGGCCGCTGGCCGGCGTGCCGCTTTTACATGACGGCGCGCAGCAGGGGCCCCTGCCGGCGCTCGCGGGGCAGGTGCGGCTCGTGCTTGCAGATCACGACGACCCCGAGGTGGCGGCGGGCCTGCCGAGGGATCTCGGCGAGGCGGCGGCGCTCGTGATGACGCACGACCACGGGCTCGACCAGGCGGCCATCGAGTGGGCGCTCGCGCGCGGGTTCGGCTACGTCGGCGGGGTCGGGAGCCGGGCGAAGGCGGCGCGCACGCGCGCGCGGCTCGAGTCGAAGGGGGTGTCGGAGAGCGACGTCGCGCGGGTCCGGATGCCGGTCGGCGTCGACATCGGGGCGCGCACCCCGGCCGAGATCAGCGTCGCCCTCTCCGCGGAGCTGGTCGCCTGGCGCTCGGGGCGACAGCGTGCTCGGTGGTCGCCCGCCGCGACTGCGCTGGCGGGGGAGGAGCAGGCTCGATGAAGACCGTGATCACGATCGTGCTCGCCGCGGGCGCGGGCAAGCGGCTCGGGGGGCCGAAGGCGCTCCTCGCCTGGCCCGCGGGGGCGAAGGGAGGGGCCGAGCGGCCGCTGGCCATCGCGCACGCGGAGGCGCGGCTCGCGGCCGAGAGCGCGCGGGTGCTCGTGGTGGTGCGCACCTCCGTCTTTCACGCGCTCCTGGCCCACGTGCGGCCAGGCATCGACCTCGTCTCGTGGACCGCCCCGGACGACCTCGGCCCAGCGGGCTCGCTGGCCGTCGCCGCGCCGCGCATCGGCGACGCCGATGCCGTCGTCGTGACGCCGGTCGACGTGCCCCCCGCGAGCGCCGCGACGGTGGCGCGGCTGCTCGCCCGGCTCGACGCGGGCGCGTCGTCCGCGACGCCGCCGCTTGCGGTGCGGCCGCGGCACCTCGGCCGCGGCGGCCACCCGGTGGTGCTGCGCGCCGAGGCGCTGCAGCGCTACCTCGAGCCGGATCCGCCGCCGCTCCGGGATCACCTGCGGGCGCTCGGCGACAGGTGCGTGGGCGAGGAGGTGGACGATCCGAGGGTGCTGCACGACCTGAACATCCCGGTGGACGTGATCCGCGTGCTCGGGGGGCCGCCGCGCTTTCTCACCTGAGGGCGATCGGCGATCGTCGACGACATCGCGCAGCGCGCCTGGGTCGACGTCGCCAGGGCGACCGGGCTATCGTCGGTGAGGAGGAGCAGAAGAATGGCGACGAGCCCTCCAGCTTCAGCAAGCGCCGTGGGGAGCAGCGTGCCCCGCGCCGACGGCCCCCCCAAGGTCACGGGGGCGTCGCGCTACGTCGACGATCTCCCGGCGATGCCGGGCGAGATCTTCGGGCGCACCGTGCGGAGCCCGGTGCCGCGCGGGATCCTCCGGGGGGTGCGGTTCGACCCCGCGTTCGACTGGAGCGACGTCACGGTGGTGCTCGCCGAGGATGTCCCGGTCAACGTGGTCGCGCTGATCCTGGACGATCAGCCGATCCTCGGGACCGGGAAGGTGAACCACGCCTACGAGCCGATCGTCCTGCTCGGCTGCGCCGATCGGCTGAAGCTCTCGCGGGCGGTCCAGGCCGTCGCGCTCGACATCGATCCGCTGCCGCCGGTGCTCGACATGCGCGCCGCGCTCGAGGGCGAGGAGATCCTCTGGGGCACCGACAACGTCATCAAGCGGTACCTCATCACGAAGGGGTGCGCGGACGCCGAGCGTGAGCGCAGCGAGGCCGCCATCGACGCGGCGCTCGCGCGCTGCGAGGTGGTCGTCACCGGGACGTACGCCTCGCACCACCAGGAGCAGCTCTACATCGAGCCGCAGGGGGTCATCGCCTGGTGGGACGAGGCAGGCGCGCACGCGACCGGCTCGATCCAGTGCCCGTTCTACGTGCAGAAGGCGTTCCTGAAGGCGTTTGGGCTGCCGCCCGACCGGATTCACATCACGCAGTCGGTGACCGGGGGCGGCTTCGGGGGCAAGGAGGAGTACCCGTCGATCATCGCGCTCCACGCGGCGCTCCTGGCGAGGAAGAGCGGCCGCCCGGTGCGGATGATCTACGACCGGACGGAGGACATCGAGGCGACGACGAAGCGCCACCCGGCGTCCTGCGAGATCACGAGCGGCTGCGATCGGGACGGGACGCTCCGCGCGCTGAAGGTCCGGGTCCTCATGGATGGCGGCGCGTACGCGACGCTGTCGCAGGTGGTCCTGTCGCGCGGCGCCCTCCACGCGTCGGGCGCCTACCGCTGGGACGACGTCTGGATCGAGGCGACCGCGGTCGCGACGAACACGCCGCCGAACGGCGCCTTCCGCGGCTTCGGCGCGCCGCAGACGATCTGGGCGATCGAGCGGCACCTCGACCGCGTCGCGCGGGAGCTCGGCTGCGATCCGCTCGACCTGAAGGCGAAGAACGTGCTGCGCCCCGGCGACTCGACGGCGACGGGGCAGGTGCTCCGCGAGAGCGTCGCGGGCGAGGAGTGCATCGCGAAGGCGATCGCGGCGAGCGGCTACCGGCAGAAGCGCGCGGCCGGCCCGGTCGTGCGCGGGCGCGTGGCGCGCGGGATCGGGCTGTCCGTGTTCATGCACGGCGCGGGCTTCACCGGGTCGGGCGAGCGCTACTACAAGGGCAAGATCGCGGTGGACCTCGCGCCCGGCGGGCGCCTCCGCATCCGCACGGCGTCGACCGACATCGGCCAGGGGACGGAGACGGTGTTCCGGCAGATCGCCGCGGACGCGGCGGGGCTGCCGATCGACCGGGTCGAGTTCGAGGTGCCGTGCACGACGAGGGTGCCCGACTCGGGCCCCACGGTCGCGTCGCGCACCGTCATGGTGGTCGGGTCGATCCTCGAGGCCGCGGCGCGCGAGCTGGCGAGCCGCGTGCGCGACGAGCAGGAGGCGGCGCGGCCGCCGCGCGCCGCGCAGGAGGGGCAGGCGAGCCGAGCGGCGCCGGCGGCGCTGAGCTTCGAGGAGGCCGCCGACCGGCTGCTCGCCCGCGAGGGGCAGGTGACGTCGCTGAAGCAGTACGAGCCACCGGGCCACGTGCGCTGGGACGACGAGGCTTACAAGGGAGACGCGTACCCGTGCTTCGGGTGGGCGTGCGACGTGGTCGAGGTCGAGGTGGATCTCGACACCTTCGAGGTGACCGTCGTCGACTTCTGGTCGGCCGCGGACGTGGGCAAGGCGATCCACCCGGTGATGTGCAAGGGGCAGATCGAGGGCGGCAGCCTCCAGGCGATCGGCTGGGCGCTCTCCGAGGAGATCGTCTGGCAGGGCGGCAAGATCAGGAACCCGAGGATGACCAACTACATCATCCCGACGTCGCTCGACGCGCCGCCGTTCCATGTCGTCCTTGTCGAGGCGCCGTTCCCGCTCGGTCCGGGCGGCGGGGCCAAGGGCATCGGCGAGATGCCGATGGATGGCGGCGCGCCCGCGGTGGCCGCGGCGGTCGAGCACGCGACGGGGATCGCCGCGTGCGCGCTGCCGCTCACGCCGGAGCGCCTGTTCGAGGCGGCGCGCGGCGCCGCGGCGCCACGGCCGGCGGCGGGGAGAGGGGAGCGCGCATGAAGATATCGCTCGTCGTCAACGGCTCGCCGCGCGAGCTCGATCTGCCGCCGCTCTCGCGGCTGCTCGACGCGCTCCGGGGGCCGCTCGGGCTCACGGGCACGAAGGAGGGGTGCGCGGAGGGCGAGTGCGGCGCGTGCACGGTGCTGATCGACGGCGACCCCGTGAACGCGTGCCTCGTCGCGATCGGGCAGTGCGAGGGGCGGCACGTGACGACGGTCGAGGGCCTCGCCGCCGCCGGGCACCTGTCGCCGCTGCAGCGCTGCTTCATCGAGGAGGGCGGCGCGCAGTGCGGGATCTGCACGCCCGGCATGCTCGTCTCCGCCGAGGCGCTGCTCGTGCGGAACCCGGATCCCTCGGAGCTCGACGTGCGCGAGGCGCTCGCGGGCAACCTGTGCCGCTGCACCGGCTACCAGCGGATCGTCGAGAGCGTCCGCGCCGCGGCGGCGTTGCGCCGGGGCGGGGGAGGGGGGAGGGCCCCGTGAGCATCGCGGATCTCCCCCTGTTCGAGATGCGGCGCGTCTCCGGGCTCGGCCCCCTGTGCGAGCTCGTGGCGGAGCAGGCCGCGCGCGGCGCGCCGGTCGCGCTCCTGGCCGGCGGCACCGACTGGGTCGTCGAGCAGGAGCTCAGGCCTCCGCTCGGTGTGCCCGCCCCGGCGGCGGCGGCGCCGCCGGCGAGCGCCGATCCGGCGGCGCCGCCGATCGTCGTCGACGTGTCCCGGCTCCCGGACCTGCGCGGCATCTCGATCTCGGGCGACACGCTCCGGGTGGGCGCCGCGACGACCTACCTGGAGATGCGCCGGAGCGACGCGATCGCCCGGCGGGCGCCGCTCCTCGCGCGGATGGGCCGCGACGTGGGCGCGGTGCAGATCCAGGCGCGCGGCACGCTCGGCGGCAACCTGGCCACCGCGTCGCCGGCGGCCGACGGCGTGGCCGCGCTCGCCGCCTACGACGCGATCGTCGTGGTGCAGAGCGTCCGGGGGGAGCGGCGCATCCCGATGAGCGCCCTGCAGACGGGCTACAAGCGCACGTCGCGCGCGCCGGACGAGGTGATCGTCGCGGTGGAGATCGCGCTGCCGGAGGCCGGATCGCCCTGGTACTGGCGGAAAGTCGGCGCGCGCCGTGCTCAGGCGATCTCGAAGGTCGCGCTCGCGGGGGTGGCCGAGGTGCGATCCGGGCGGCTCGTGCGGCTCGGGCTGGGGATGGCGTCGGTCGCGCCCACGACGGCGCTCCTGCCGAGCGTGCGCGCGCTCTGCATGTCGCGCCCGCTCGACGAGCTCACCGCGGCGGAGCTCGACGCCGCGGTGGCGCAGGACATCTCGCCCATCGACGACGTGCGCTCGACGCGCGCCTACCGGGAGCACTGCGCTCGCGGGGTGATGCGAGAGCTCCTCCGGCAGCTCGGCGCGCCGGTCTGATCACTCCATCCAGTCGAGCTGCGCGGCCTCGAGTCGGCGGCTGCGCCCGCCGGAGCACGCCGGCCGCTCGCGCGACGGCGGCGCGGGCGGGGGATCCATGTCCACGTCATCGCAGCGAGCGCATCGCCGCGGGGTGTTGGTGCCAGCCTGGAAAATGGTGACGCAGCCGCAGGCCTGGCAGATCATGCCGATATCGTAGTTCATGAGCACTCCTCGACGACGAACGCTCCGGGACGGCCCGAGCGGCGGGAGGATGCGCTGGCGGGGCGACGCGCGCGCGACGGCGCGGCAAACATCGCGCGGAAGCCTCGGTTCGCCGGGGTTCGCGGCTCGAAAAGCGGGCCGCGCCGACGTTCCAGGACATGCGAGAAGAGCCGCTCGGTGACCTTAATTGATTTTGACTTTCATTTTGCACGGGGTCGTGGTACCCGCGCGCTCGCGACACTGCGAGCCCGACACGAGCGCCGCACGGTAATTTTAGTTTGTATAATTTATTGCATTTGATGCTGCTCCGTACCTCCCTACGCGGGCTTGGCCTCGCCGCGCCCGTGCTTCTGCTCACCCTGACCCGCGCCCATGCGCAGTCTCCTGAACCGAGCCCAGGGGACCCCTCTGCTTCGGGTCCCCCTCCGGATGTCGGAGCGCCGGTGGAGGTCCAGGGCGCTGCCGCACCGGAGCAGGCGCCGCCCCCTCGTGGCGAAGCGCCGGCGGAGGTCCAGGGCGCTGCCGCGCCGGAGCAGGCGCCGCCCCCTCGTGGCGGAGCGCCGGTGGAGGTCCAGGGCGCTGCCGCACCGGAGCAGGCGCCGCCCCCTCGTGGCGAAGCGCCGGCGGAGGTCACGGTCGCGGGGACGCGCGTGACGAGGACCGCGGGCTCTGCCCATGTGATCAAGAGCCGCCAGCTGGAGCGCTTCGAGCACGACGACCCGCACGCGGTGCTGATCAGCGTCCCAGGCGTGTACGTGAGGGGCGAGGACGGGCTGGGCCTGCGGCCGAACATCGGTGTGCGCGGCGTCAACCCCGATCGCAGCAAGAAGGTGACGCTCATGGAGGACGGCGTCCCCATCTCGCCTGCGCCGTACTCCGCGCCAGCAGCCTATTACTTCCCCCTGATCACGCGCATGTCGAACGTGCGGGTGATCAAGGGGCCAGGGGCCATCGCGTACGGCCCGCAGACCGTGGGCGGCACGGTGGATCTCATCACCCGCTCCGCCCCGTCGCTCGCCTCGGGCGCGCTCGACCTCGCCCTCGGCGAGTACGGCTACGGCAAGGCGCACGGCTATCTCGGGTCGAGCGACGGTCAGATGGACTTCCTCGTCGAGGGCGTGCACCTCCGGAGCGACGGGTTCAAGGAGCTCCCGGGCGGCGCGGACACCGGGTTCTACCGCAACGAGGTGATGCTCAAGGGCAGCTACGTCATCGACCCGACCGCGCGCATCAAGAACGAGCTCCGCCTCAAGCTCACGTACTCGGAAGAGCTCTCGAACGAGACGTACCTCGGCATCACGGACGAGGACTTCGAGGCGAGCCCGCGCCGCCGCTACGGCGTGAGCGCGCTCGATCGGATGCGCAACCACCGCACCGCGGTCGCCTTGACCCACGTGATCGAGCCGTCCCCGGACCTGTCGGTGACGACGACCGTCTACCGGAGCGACTTCTCGCGCGCGTGGCGCAAGGTGAACGGCTTCCGCGGGGCCAACCTGTTCGACGTGCTCGCCGCCCCCGACACGCCGCAGAACGCTGTGTACTACGCCGTGCTCACCGGGCAGCTCGACAGCTCGACGCCGGGAGAGACGCTGCTCATCGGCCCCAACGAGCGCGACTTCGCCGCCCATGGCGTGGAGACCCGCGTCCGCTGGAACACGACCACGGGGCCGGTCTCGCACCGCGTCGAGTACGGCCTGCGCCTGCACTACGATCGGGTCGAGCGCCGCCACAGCGAGAACGGGTTTCACGTGCTCGGGGGCACGCTCGTGCCGGACGGCGGCCCGACCGTCGTGACCCAGTTCAACGAGGCGTGGACCGAGGCGGCCGCGCTCCATGCGAGCGATGCGGTCACGTGGAGATCGCTCACGGTGACGCCCGGCGTCCGGATCGAGATGATGCGCTCCGCGTTCGTGGATCGCGCGGCCGGGAGCGAGCAGACGCGGCTCGCGCGGGCGCTCCTGCCCGGCGCCGGCGCCTACTACGCGCTCACCGAGGCGCTCGGGCTCCTGGCCGGCGTCTACCGCGGCTTCAGCCCGCCGGCGCCGGGGAGCGACGAGCACGTCCTGCCCGAGCTCAGCGTGAACTACGAGGGCGGCGCGCGCTTCGCCGACGGACCGCTGCGCGCGGAGCTCATCGGCTACTACAACGATTACTCGAACATCACGGACGTCTGCACGCTCTCGAGCGGCTGCCTCGACGCGGATCTCGACCGCCAGTACGACGCGGGCGAGGCCCGGATCTACGGCGTCGAGGCCTACGCCGAGCACGAGGTCCCGCTCGGCCAGCTGAAGCTGCCGATCACCGTGGCCTACACGCTCACCCAGACCGAGTTTCTCTCGAGCTTCACCTCGGACGACCCCATCTTCGGCCGGGTGGCGAAGGGGGACGAGATGCCCTACGTGCCGCGGCACCAGGCGAGCCTGTCGGTCGGGGTCGAGCACGAGCGCGCCGGCGTCGTCGTGGGCGCAAGCTACGTGTCGGCGATGCGCGAGAAGGCCGGCGGCGAGCCCATGTCCCAGGCGCTCGCCACCGACGAGCAGCTCCTGATCGACGCGAGCGCCAAGGTGCGTGTCGTCGGGCCGCTCGTGCTCTACGCGAACGCGCGCAACATCCTCGGCTCCCAGTACATCGTGTCGCGCCGGCCCTTCGGCGCCCGGCCGAACGCGCCGCGCTGGATCCAGGTCGGGGCCAAGGCGTCGTTCTGACGCGGAGCCTGGCGCCGATCAGAGCGGCCGGAGGTGCGGCGGACGCTCCTTCGGGCCCGGGAGGATGTAAGACGCCGGGGCGATGCCGTCGCGGACCGAGGCGAGGTCGACGCCAGGATCGATGAGGCGCGCGATGCGGCGGCCGTTGAGCGAGACGAGGGCGTCGGCGCGCACCTCCACGGGCCCGCGGCCGCGGCGCTCGAAGTCTCCCCGGATGTGGCGAGAGAGCTGCAGGATGAGGTCGGGCTGGCCCGCCATCTCGCGCTCCTGCTGGCGGGTCAGGTACTCCCGCGGGCTCACGTGCCACGTCCGGCCGGTCTGCGTGTTGCGGACGATGAAGGTGACGCTCCCGTTCTTCTCGCGGACCATCACGCGCCACGAGAAGCGCATTCCCTGCTCGTGCCAGCGCACGTTGCCGCCGTACGCCAGGAACCGGAGCGGCAGCGCGAGCTGGACCGCGCAGTACGCGGCGCCGAGCGCGAGCCCGAGCGCGCGCAGCCGTCGCGCGGGGGGCGCCGCCGGCGAGGCGGCAAGGTCGCCCGCGAGCGCGGGCCGCTCGCCGGCGCTGCCGTGGCCGCCGGCGCTGCCGTGGCCGAGGAGCGCGCGCGCCCGGGCGACGAGCCACCCGGGCCACGTCGGGGGAAAGAACACGAGCGCGGACAGGACCATGATCACCGGGAACATCCCGATCGGGAACAGCGCGCGCGTGACGGCGTGGAACAGGATCACCGCGACGTAGGCGAAGGGACGGAGCCTCCGGACGAGGAGCAGCCAGACGATGCTTGTGTCGAACAGGAACCCCGCCCAGCTCATGAGCGGCGCGGCCCACGGGTGCGTGAAGAGCGGGCCGAGGACCGGCATGTCGGTGCGCGAGCCGAGCCATATCCTGAGCGGCTGCGCGTGCAGGAGCCAGTCGCCGTGCGCCTTGGCGAGCCCCGCGAACGTGTAGACGACGCCGACCTGGAAGCGGAACAGGTACAGCCACGCGGCCGGGACGGAGCGCTCGCGGCGCCGGGAGAACAGCGCGTCGACGGACCAGGCGCGGTGCGCGGGCGACACCGCGAGCAGGAGGCCGAGCAGGCTCGCGAGGTAGTAGTGGTTGAGGTACGTCGTGACGTCGATGACCTGCAGGTAGGTGAAGCCGACGACGAACAAGGGCGCCGCGACGCGGAACATGAGGCCGAGGGCGATCGCCAGGGCGAGCGCCCCGAGCGCCCAGAACAGGGCGTGCATCCCGGCCGGCGGCAGCGGCTCGACCCAGGCGAAGCCCCAGTACTTGAAATGAAAGCTCGGCTTGACGAAGAGCTCGTCGATCCAGCCGTACGCGACGAAGCGCGCCATGCTCACGCACATCGTGAGCCCGAACAGGGCGCGGAACGCGGCGAGCCAGGCGATATCGACCGGGCGAGCCAGCGCCCCGGCCGCCCGCGACCACGCCGCCGCGAGCCCGCGGGAGGGCGCGCGGTCAGGGAGCTCAGTCGTTGTCACCTTCCGACGACTGGGGCAGCTCGAGGTTCAGCGCGCTGACGAACTCCGTCTTGAGCAGGTCCGTCAGGGCCTTCACGGCGTTGTAGACCCCCTCGACCTTCGCCCGGTCGGTCGCGAGCGCCTGCTCCATCGGCAGGTCGAGCGCGTCCACGGCCGCCTGGGCTCCCGAGAGCGCCAAGAGCATGCGATCGGCGAGATCGCCCGAGCCGATCTCGCGCAGCCAGTCGTCGAACCCGACGCCCTCGCCGCCCTCGCCGCAGCCCTGAAACAGGCGCCGGAAGCCTCTCAGGTTCGCCCGGAGGTGCGCCGCCGAGACCAGGGCAAAGCGGGACTCCAGCGCTTCCGGGCAGGTGGGCGTCACGCAGTCCGCGGTGAAGCCGAGCGGCCGCCCGAGCTTCCAGTCCTTGAGCTCCTTCTCGACATAGAACATCGCGTCGCTCACCGCGTTGAGCGCGTCCTGCTCGGTCGCGAAGACGGGGCTCCCGTGGCCGGCCTGGGTGAGCTTCTCCCGGAAGCTCCCCGCCTCGGGCGCCCAGACGCGCGCGAGCGCGCCCGCGCGGGTGAGCACGTCCGCGGCCACCGCGGCGGCATAATCGGCCTTGCGCCGCGCGAGCTCTCCGGCGCCGAGCGCCGCCCAGGTGCCGCTCGCGTTGATGGTCGAGAACTGCGAGCAGGCGTTGTCGCCGCCACCGTGGAAGACGAGGTACTCGAACGCGGCGAGGCCGCGGGCGTTGATGAGCGACGAGGAGAAGCTCGGTTGCGCGTAGGCCCGGCTCACGATCTGCTCCTCGATCTTGCACCGGCTCACGAGGGGCCAGGCGTAGATCTGGTCCCGGAGATCCTGCCCTCCAGGATGCGCGGAGCTCGCCGCGGGGCCGAAGCGGAAGATCTCTGCCTCCTGCCAGACCGTCATGGCGGCGAGCCAGGCGCCGCGCGCGGCGGAGGCGCTCGGCTCGCCCGGGTCGCTGGCGAGGGCCGAGGCGCTCTCGCTGAGCGCGCGCGCCTGCGCCTCGAACTCGCAGGCGCGGTTCAGCGCGCAATCGGCGGCCGCCGAGAGCAGCTTGGCTTTCGTGAAGGGGCCTTCAGCGATGGGGACCGGGGCGCAGACGTCACCGACGCCCGGCTCGCCGCCCCCCGCGCCTCCGGTCGCGGCGCTCGTGGAGGCGCCCGTCGTGGCGCTCGCCGTCGTGGCGCTCGCCGTCGTGGCGCTCCCGGCGCCGCTCCCGGTCGAAGGCGCGGGCGCAGCCCCGCCGCTGCCCGATGGCTGCGCGCCGCCGGGGCCCGCGTTCTGGCCGGTGTAGACAACCTCGTTCGGGGGAGGCTTGCGACACGCGACGACCGTGGCGACGCCGACGAGCGACAGCAGGAGCGCCGCCGGGAGGCGGTGGGCTGCGCTCCCGTTCGGGGCCCGGTTCATTCTCGGCCTCACGCTGTTCATGCAGCCTTCCTGGGATACGGGCGCTCGCCCCGGGCCCCGCGGCGTCGCGGCGGCCGAGGCTCGTTTCACGGGAGGATCGTCGGTCGCTCCCCGTCCGTCAACACGAGGCGGGGAGCGCGCTGCCTCTCGTATCGGTCGTGTCAGTCCCTCGGGGCCGGGACCGGCAGCAGGACCAGCGTCGCGTCGTCGTCCTCGGGCCCGTTGCCGTCGGACCGGTATCCGGCGGCCGCGATCCAGGCGCCGTTCGGGGACACCGCGACGCCGAAGAGCGAGTCATCGGAACGATCGAAGCTGTAGAGCCGATGTCCGCTCGGAGAAAAGCGCGCGTCCGGGGCGCCGTTCCGATCGAGCACGGCGATCATGGCATCGACATTCCCCGTGGCGGGGGTGGCGCTCCCGACCATCACGACGCGATCGTCGGGCAGGGCGAGGAGGTTGCGCCCGCGATCGTTGTCGCCGGCCACGTCGAGCAGGAAGCCGCCGCTCACGCCCCAGGAGGCGTCGAAACCGCCGGTGGCCGTGACGCGGAAGGACACGAGGTCCACAGGGCCGCTCTCCTCGGCGCGCCCGTATCCGGTGGTCACGTACTTGCCGTCCGACTGGAGGGCCGCGCCGTAGGCCTCGGCCATGCCGACCGGGAACGGCGCGAGCCTCACGACGCCGTCCGACGAGAAGGTCGTATCGGGGGTCCCGTCGTCGTTCAGCCGCAGCAGCACGATCTGGTTCCTGCCGCCCACGCTCGTGTAACCGGAAGAGAAGATCTTGCCGTCGGGCTGCACGAGCCCGTTGCGCGGGTTGTCGCCCAGGTTCAGCCCGTCGACGTCGAGCGTGTGAACCCCCTCGGTCGCAAAGGTGGTGTCCAGATCGCCGTCCGCGGTGAGCCGCACGATCGCGCGGTCTCGATCGGCGCGGCCTTCCGCCTTCTTGGAGGCGAAGAGGACCAGCTGATCGTCGATGTCGCGGTCGACGCCCCAGAGCATGTCGCCCGTGTTGCCGTCACCGGCGCCGAGATCGTGGATGGCGATGCCGTCCGTGCCGAAGGTCGTGTCGAGCGTGCCGTCGGTGTTGAACCGTACGACCGCGAGATCCGCGTCGGGCGGCGTGGCGCTCGGGTCGTGCTCGACATTGCCCGCGAGCACGACCTTGCCGTCGGACTGCAGGACGATGCCGCGCGCGGTCTCTGCGGTCCCGCCCGCGACCACGTTGACCTTCGCTATCCCGTTCGTGCCGAAGGTGGTGTCGCGCGAGCCATCGGTGTTGAAGCGCGCCACCACCATGTGGGTGTCGCCCTCCACGGCCACGTGTCCCGCGGCGTAGGCCTTCGATTCGGCGTCGAACGCCACGGCCCAGAAGCGGTCGTCGGCGGCCTCATCGAGCGCCACGACCCCTGCGAAGCCGTCCGCCCAGGGCTCCTCACCGGTGCCGCCGCCTTCGCCCGCGCCGCCGGTGCCGCCGCCCGCGCCGCCGCCGCCTTCGCCCGCGCCGCCGCCGCCTTCGCTCGCGCCGCCGGTGCCGCCGCCTTCGCCCGCGCCGCCGCCGCCTTCGCTCGCGCCGCCGGTGCCCCCGCCCTCACCGCCCCCGCCGGTGCTGCTCGTCGAGGTCGCACCGCCTGTACCCCCGGCGCCTCCAGAATTCTCCTGGCCGTCGGTGTCGTCACCGCACGCAGCCACCCCGCCGAACAGCACGCACCAGGAAATTCCGAACGTCGCGAGAACGGTCCGATGAGCGGACAGCCAGGTTCTCCTCGAAGGCATGATCGACGACCCTTTCATGAAGATGATAATGAAAGTCGCTAACTGAGGCGGAAATGTATGTGCAGGAAGACCGCTCTGTCAAGAGATTCCGCTGGATCTGGCGCGTCGATGGGCCGGTGATTGCCGGGGATCTCGCCGGGACGGGCAGCGCGGCGTTGCCTCCACGCCCGTTCTCGAGGCGCGAATCGCCTGGATTGAAGCTGTGCCACGGCGATCCTCGGCGCATCCCTGCTGCCGGTCTTCCGTCCGCCTCAATCGCGCAGCGGTCTCGACGTCATGCCGCTCGGGCTGGCAGCGCGCGGGCGCCGCCGCCGCCGCGTCAGAGCAAGGTGAGGAGGCGCCGGGCGCGGGCCTCGGCCGACTGGATGAGCTGCTCGGACTCGAGCTCGGGGATCTCGAGCTTCTTGCACAGCGCGGCGAGGTACTGCTTCTCCGCGTCGTGCTGCTCGCCGTCGACGAAGGTGAGCAGCACCGCGTGCTGGAGCAGCGTGCGGCGGTCGTCGCCGCCGAGCTCGCCGAGGGGCACGTCGTCCAGGGTCTTCCGCTCGGCGGCGTAGGCGCGGATCTCCTTGGCCTGGTCCTCGCTTGCCTCGAACGCCGCGATCAGCCCCTCCACCATCTCGCGCTCGGTGTCGTGGAGCTCGCCGTCCGCCCACGCCACGCTCACGAGCGACTTCACGATCGCCATGCTCTGCTCTTGCATGGCGACGAGTGTCGTCGCTCCTCCGGGGCAACGTCAATCGTGAGGGGGCGGCGTCCTCGCCTCCGCGTGCGGCACGACGTGCAGGGCGCCGCGCGCGAGCGGCCCGGCCAGCGAGGCGAAGAGCTCCGGCCGCAGCGTCCCGGCGAGCCCGGCGAAGAGCAGGGCGAGCGCGACGAGCGCGAGCCACAGGGACAGGCCTCTCCGGCGCCGGGTCACCAGGGGCGCAGGCGGCCTGCTGCCCTCGTCCAGCGCGACCGGCTCGGCTTCGGGCGCGGCGCGCTCGGACGGAACGGGACGCCCCGCCCCGGGGACGGGCGAGCGCACGCCCGCGATGGCGAGCGCGGAGCTCGCGGAGAGAGCCGCGACCGGGGGAGGCGTGAGGGTGAGGTCGAGGCCTGCGAGCGCCTTCATGCTGCGCGCGGCGCGGCGCTGCGCGCTGTGCTCCGACTGCGCCACGAAGCGCGCGACGAGCTCGTCGACCCGGGAAGCTCCGGCGCCGTCCGCCGGGGGGCGCGCGCTCCGGGATCGACGCGAGGCGCTCCACACGATGGCGTCGATGGGAGCGAGGCCCGCCGGGCACGGCTCCTCCGCCGGGGCCGCGTCCGCGGGCGGGTCTGCCGGCACGGCGTCGAGCGCCGACACCGGGGCATCCGCCTCCACCGCCGCCGAGGTCTCGGCCGCCGCAGGCGGGGCCGCCGCGGCCGGAGCACCGTCGCCGCGCTGCGCCGGAAGGGGCCAGGGCAGCGTGTGTCGCGCTTCCGGCGTTTCTTCGAGCGACGCGACGGGCGCTCGAGGACCCGCGGGCACGGCGCCGAGGTGCTCCCGACGGACGAGCGGCCAGCCGTCGTAGGCCGGGGTGACCTGGAGAGCTGCCGCCTCCTCGACCTTGAAATGGATGGCGGGGGCGCGCGCAGTCTCGACGGCCTCCGCCGGAACCTCGACGGCCTCCGCCGGAACCTCGCCGGCCTCCGCCGGAACCTCGCCGGCCTCCGCCGGAACCTCGCCGGCCTCCGCCGGAACCTCGCCGGCCTCCGCCGGAACCTCGACGGCCTCCGCCGGAACCTCGGTCGCCCCGGCGGGCGCCTCCGCCAGGTGGTTGGCCGCGGCGCCCTCGGCCGCCATCCTCTCCGCCCATACGGCCGTGGCCACGGTGGGCGTCGGCTCCTGCGAGAGCGGGACGACGCCGGCGGGATCCGGCGAGAGCTCGACGAGGATCGAGTCGGTCGGCGTAGGCTCCCGGGGAGGCGGCGCGACGCGGGCGGGGGCAGGGGAGAAGTCGACGAGGAACACCTCGATCCCCTCGGGGCTCGTGAGCGCCTCCCCGTACCCCGAGGCGCAGGCGACGGGCGATGATCCTGCCACGGCGCGCGTCCCTTCAGGTGCGACGGCCGCCACCGCCGGCGCGATCGGCGAGCTCGACGCGATGAGCGCCACGGGCGCGATCGACCGCACAGGCTCGATGAGCTCCGGGATCACCGGGACCTCGGCCGGCGCTCCGGCCGTCTCGATCTCCACCACCGCCTGCACGATGGTGGGTGTCGGCTCCGGGAAGGCCTCGGCTTGCGCGCCGGCGTGCGTGGGGGGCTCGACCGCGCCGGTCTGCGCCTCGGAGCGCGCGGCATGCTCGGGAGACGGCTCGACGGCCGAGGTCCCGGCGACCTCGCCCGCCACCGCAGAGGCCTGGAGCGGCGGCCCGGCGGTCTCGCACGCGACCGGCCCGGGACTGAGGGTGAGCTCCACGATCGCAGGCGCGATCGGCCCGGGGCTGAGGGTGAGCGCCACGATCGCCGGCGCCGGCGGCGCGGCCTCGTCGCGCATCGCGGCGGCTGGGTCACGCGGCGCCACGGCGGCCTGGCCGCGGGGCGCGACCGCTGCCTCGGCGCGCGGCTCGTGCTGCGATCGCGCGGGCGGCGGCTGCGCCCTCTCGCTCGCTTCCTGCGCCGCGGGCCTCGCCTGGACCTCCGCCCGCGCGCGCTTCAGCCGGCCGGCCTCCTTGGCGCGCAGCGTCTCGCGGGCGAGCCGCGCCAGCGCGCGCCGGGCGGCGTTGCGGTTCACCGGGATCAGCGCGGCCTCGAGCTCGCGCGCCACCGCGTCCGGGTCCTGCTCGGACGCGGGGCGCGGGCGCGCGGTCGCCGCGAGGCTCGGCATGCTGCCCGCGGACGAGGCGAGCAGCCGCGCGAGCAGATCGCGCAGCAGCCGCGCCGCCTCCGCGGGCGCCACCGCCTCGCCGCGCGAGCGCAGCGTGACGGTGCCCTCGGTCGTGAGCAGCACCGCGCGATGGTCGAGCCGGAGGGGCAGGCGCGACGTCGCGTCGCTGACCGCCAGCGCGAGGTAGCCCGAGGTCTCCGGCACCAGCGAGGCGCACCGCGCGTGCGCCGCCGCGAGCACCTCCTCCAGCGTGACGCAGGCGCTCACGAGAGCCCCCGCGCCGCCGCGTCGCTCGCGCGCGCCGGCCTGACCGGCACCCCCGCCGCCGCGAGGTACGCCTTCGCCTCGCCGATCGTGTACTCGCCGTCGTGGAAGATCGACGCGGCGAGCGCGGCGTCGGCGCCGCCCTCGACGAGGCCGGCGCGCAGGTGATCCAGCGTCCCGACGCCGCCCGACGCGATCACCGGGACCGGCACGGCCCGCGCGATGGCGGCCGTCAGCAGGAGGTCGTACCCGTCCCGCGTGCCGTCGCGGTCCATGCTCGTGACGAGCAGCTCGCCGGCGCCCGCGCGCGCGATCTCCTCGGCCCACGCGACCGCGTCGCGCCCCGTATCCCGCCGGCCGCCGTGGGTCACCACGGTCCAGGCCACACGCGAGGGATCGGCGATCCGGCGCGCGTCGATCGCCACCACGATCGCCTGCGCGCCCCACCGGTCCGCGGCGCGGCGCACGAGGTCGGGATCGTTCACGGCCGCGGTGTTGATCGCCACCTTGTCGGCCCCGGCGTGGAGGAGCGCCTCAATGTCCTCCTCGGACTTGACGCCGCCGCCGACCGTCAGCGGGGTGAACAGCACGTCCGCCGTGCGCGCCACGACGTCCAGGATGATGCCGCGCTTCTCGTGCGACGCGGTGATGTCGAGGAACGTGATCTCGTCGGCGCCCTCGGCGTCGTAACGGCGGGCGGCCTCGACGGGATCGCCGGCGTCCCGCAGCCCCACAAAGCGGACGCCCTTCACGACGCGGCCGTCCTTGACGTCGAGGCACGGGATGATGCGCTTCGCGAGCATACGTGGGCGTTAGCGTACCTGCCGCGCGTGGGCCAACTGTTGCGAGGCGCGCTTTCGCCGGCGTTTCCGTCGCAGCGATGGGGCCGCGCGTGGACTGGACGCCCGGAGCCTGACCGCGCCGCGGTTCCTCGCTACCATGGCGCCCATGCATTGCCCGCACTGCGGGAAACCCATCCCCGAGGGCTCGAACGCGTGCCCGCACTGTGGCGCCGCGCTCATGCCGCCGGGCGGAGCGGCGGGCCATCACGGCCTGAAGCCCGTGGCCCGCACCATGGTCGGCGTCGCGCTCCCCGACCTGCTCCGGCAGACGCCGCCCGCCCCGGCCGATCCGGGCGGCGCGGGCCACGGCAAGGCCGCGCTGCCGCCCATGGCCGGCGCGCCGAGCGCCGCATCGCGCACGATCGTCGGCATGCCCGCCGCGATCTTCGGCCAGGCGCCCGTGCAGGCGGATCCGCGCCTGTCCGGGGGCACGCTTGCCGTCGGGACCCCGGGCGCAGTCGCGTCAGGCGCGCGCTTCGATGCGCCGGCGCGGCCGGGCGCGCCTGTGTACCCGCCGCCGGGCGCGCCGGCGTACCCGCCGCCGGGCGCACCGGCGTACCCGCCGCCGGGCGCGCAGCTCCTCGACTCTACCGTGCCGCTCGCCCCGAGCCTCCCCGCGGCGCGCGGTCCGGCGCCGCCGCCGGCAGCGTCCCGCACGCTGGTCGGCGTCGCTCGGCCCGGCATCGCGCCGCTCGCGCCCGGCGCCCCGGCCGAGCCCGATCCCGAGCTCGAGGCGCGCTACCAGCCGGCCGGCGAGCTCGGCGCGACGATCGCCCCCATGCGCTTCCGTGCCCCGGCGCTGCGGAACCCGGCGCTCATGCGCCCGCAGCGCCTGAAGCAGCGGCTGGCGCCGGCGCCGCCGAGCACGCGCGCGCGCACGTCCCGTCGGGCCGTCGTCGTCGTCGCCGCGGGCGGCGTGCTCGCGCTCGGCGCCGTCCTGTTCGCGCTGCTCTGGCCGAGCGCGCCCCCGGTGACCGCGCGCGCCCGCGCCGACGCCGGCGGCCGCGAGGTCATCGAGCTCCGGTGCGACAGCTGCCCCGACGGCACGGCGGTCTCCATCGGCGAGGGCCGCGCGACCATCGCCGCCCGCGTCGCGCAGATCCCGCTCGCGAGCCCGCTCTCCGTCGGCGAAAACCGGATGAAGGTCGCCATCGACCGCCCCGGGAGGGGGCGCGACGAGACGGTCGGCGTCTCCATCCACGTCGCCTACCGGATCCGCCCCGACCTCGGCACCCTGCAAGGGGAGCGCCCGTCGATCCAGGTCGTGGTCGAGGCGAGCAAGGGCACGCAGGTGATCCTCGACGGCAAGGAGGTCGCGCTCACGAGCGGCCGGGCCATCGAGTCGATCGACGTCACCGCGGCGGTCACCGGGCTCTCGGACGAGACGAAGACCTTGAGCCGGCAGGTGCCGTACACCGTCGCGCCGCCCGACGGCCCGCGCGAGCAGGGCATGGTGAGCGTCGCGGTCGGCATCGTCCCGCTCGGCATCGAGGCGCCCGGCCCGAGCGTGGTCATCGACAAGGAGAGCTTCGTGCTCGCCGGGCGCACGGCCCGCGGGGCCCAGCTCTTCGCCGGCGCGCACCCGATCGCGGTCCGCCCCGACGGCACCTTCGCGCACGTGATGAACGTCTCATCCGTGGGCGCGACCCAGTTCGAGGTGCGCGCCAAGATGCAGGGCATGGCGCCGCGCATCGCGAAGATCGCGGTGCGCCGGGTCGACCGGCTCGCCGCCGCCGCGAAGGAGTTCGCCGGCCGCGGTCCCATCGGCTACGCCGAGCTCGCCGCGGGCGGGAAGGACCACATCGGCAAGCCGATCGCGCTGACCGGCGAGGTCCTCGAGGCGCGCCGGCAGGGGTACTCGACGCTGATCCTGCTCTCGGTTCCGCCCGCCTCCGGCTGCAAGGAGGCCGGCGCGACCGCCGCGAGCGCGAGCCCCGGCGCCGCGGCGCGCTCGCCGGATGCGTGCAAGGTCCGGCTCGTCCACGGCGCCGAGAACCCCGCCCAGCGCGGGGACGTCCTCACCGCCTATGGCAGCGTCGCGCCCCCGTTCGCCGCGCCGGGCGGCGCCGAGATCCCCGAGGTGTGGGTCGAGTTCACCCTGAAGGGTGGCCGATGAGCGCCGCGCGCGCGACAGAGCGCGGCCCGCGCCGGCCGCGTCGCCTCTGGAGGGCGGGCCTCGCCGCGGCCGCGGCCCTGCTCCCCGCCGAGGCGCCGCTCGCCTTCGCCGACGCGGTGGACACGAGCCGGCCGCGCACGATCGTGGTCGGCGCGCCCCGCGGCTTCGCCCCGAGCGACCGGCTCGACGCGCACCGCACCGGCCGCTCCGCGGCGCGGCTGCCCATCCCTGCGCGCGAGGCGTGGCGGAGGCAGCTCCGCGCCGGCATCGACGCGGCGCCGCTCGTCGACGCCGACGGCGACCTCCTCCTCACGCTGACCGTCCCCGAGGTCGTCAAGCTCGGCGCCGACGGCCGGGAGCGCTGGCGCGTGCGCATCGGCGACAGCGCGCCGCTCGCGCCCGCCGCGATCACGAGCGACGGCACCCTCGCGCTGATCACCTCGTCCGGCCTCGCCGTCGGGCTCACGCCTGCGGGGAGCGTGCGCTTCGCGGTCCCCCTTGGCCTCCGCGGGCGCGACGCCGACGTGACGCCGCTCGCGCTCGACGACGGCGGGCTCGTGGTCGCCGCGGGGCGCTCCCTCGTCGAGCTCGCCGCGGACGGGAGCGTGCGCGCCCGCGCCGAGATCCCGGAGCGCGCGACCGGCGCCCTGCTCGCGGGCCCCGGCGGCACGCTCGTCACCACCGAGTCGGGCGCGGTGCTGACCTGGCGTCCGCCCAGCGCGCCGAGGCGGCTCGGCTCCCTCGGCGGCCTGCCCCGCCGCGGCGCCGCGCTCGCCGACGCCCGCACGCTGCTCGCGGTCATCGACGGCCGCCGCCTCGTCGCGCTGGATCTGCCGACCGGGACCACCGGGGTCCGCGTCGGCGGCGCCTTCGGCGGGCTCGACGGGCCGCCCGCCGTCGGCGTCGGCGGCGTGGCCGTGGTCCTCTCGACCGTCGGCCTGCTCCTCGGGGTCGACGCCTCGGGCAACGAGGCGCTCCGGGTCGCCATCGACCGGCCTCTCGCCGCCCCGCCCGCCGCCGGGCTCTCCGGCTTCCTGGGCGCGGCGGACGCGAAGCCGAGCCCGCCGGTCGTGATCGATCGCACGGGCCGCGTCGGCTTCGTGCGTGCGGGAGGCCGTGCCGGCGTTGTCGAGGCGGACGGCAACGTCTCGATCGCCGCCGAGCGTGTCTGCGCTGCCCCGGTCGCCGTCGTCCCTGCGGGCGAGGAGCGGATGGCGATCGCTTGCCGTGACGGCACCGTGGTGATGCTGGCGCGCTGAGCCGCGCGCCCGGGCCCTGGCGCCCCCTGCGGCCGGCCGCGCGCGTGCGGTCAACGCGCCCGCGCGGTGCATCGGGGACGGCCGTGGGTCAGCCGTCCTGGCTCGTCGTGTTCGGGGTCCACTTCTTCCAGGTGCCCTCCTCGTCCACGTACAGCTCCGACTCGCCCGCGGCCGTCCTGAACCGCGTGATCGTGATCTGGTCGTCGAGCGTCGCCGCGTCGGCCTCCTCGTACAGGGGCTTCGCGAGCGCGTCGGCGGGGAGCATGTGCATGCTCACGACGAACTCCTCGGCGTTCGCCTCGGCGATGCAGAATCCGTTGCTCGTTGTGTTGCTGAAGGCGAGGTACGGATTGATCGTCGCTTTGGACTCGGAGGGGTCGACGTTGATGAGCTCGGCGATGTTCGCCATCTCGTTGACGTTCTTCAGCAGCGGATGGCTGGCCACCTGTTTCTGCAGCCGCGATTGGTACGTCGTCGACGAGATCGCGGCGCCGACGAACTCCACGATCTTCGGCGGGTCGGCGTCGGCGCTGTCGACGGCCGGCGTCCCTGCGAAGAAGGCGTGGGGATCGCCCGAGATCGCCACCACGTTGGGGGCCGCGATCTCGCGGAGCAGCGCGTTCCGCTGCTCGCGGAAGCCGTCCCAGCCGTCGCAGCTCAGGTAGAAGCGCCGGTTGACCGGCTCTGTGGCGGACATCGTTATATCGATGGCGAGCTGTGAAAGGCAGTACTCGTTTCCCCACACCTTCCATGTGCTCTTGGACCCGTTGATCTTGTCCTTGAACCACGCCAGCTGTGCCTCCCCCATGACCATGGCCTCGGCGGGCGTCGATTTGAACGCGATCAGCGAGGCCGCATCGAAGGTGTCCTTGACCACGAAATAGCGCGACCCGAACGCGCTGTAGAAGTCGGGCTTCTCGAGCGCGAGATCGACGTACTTTCCGAGATCGACGTAGGCGAGCCCGCGATCCCAGAAGGCGCTCACGCTTGGGTCGATGAGGTCCAGCGGCGGCTCTGCCCCCTGCTCGTTCAGCTTCTCCACGATCGCATTGACGAAGGCGACGCTGATGGTGCGGGGCCGCTCGTCCTGCGTGTACCCGAGGCTCGGATCGAAGCCGAGCACGGGCGCGGCCTCCTTCAGCACGTTCGCGTAGTAGCCGTCCTCGAAGGTATCGATGTTCTCGATGTAGTTGCCCGCTAGCTCGGGCACGTCGTTCGGGGCGCCAAAAGCGCCGATCTTCGCGAAGATCTTACCCGGGAAGCCGTCCTCCGGGATCAGGTGATCCGCGCGGTAGGTGCGGAGATCCGTCATCACGAGGTGGACGTGCTTTCCGAAGGTGAAGTCCCGGTAGATGGTGATGTCCTCGGGGTACTCGACCGTCTTGCTGTAGCGGAAGTCGTCGCCCGCCGTGTAATCGACCGGCATGTACTCGAACCAGGCCTGGTTCGCCGCCTTGCGCCGCTCCTCGTCCGTCTCCGGCTGCCGGCCGTTGAAATAGGTCGCTGTCGCGCCGTGGCAATCGCCCGAGAACTCGTGATCGCCCCAGACGGCGATCATGGGAAACAGCTCGTGCACCCTCTGGAGCGCCCGGTCGGACCGGTACGTCCTGTAGAGCTCCCGGTAGTTGCTCAGCGACTTGGCGGCGTGGTACGGGGCGCCCTGCGCCGGCTCGAAGGCGATGGCGCCGTTCGCGTCCGAGAAGGTGATCTTGCGCTCCTCCGAGGGGGCCTGGAAGCTCGGATCGCCGGTCGTCTCGACGATGTAGTCCCCGAGGTGGACGATGAAATCGAGCTGCTGTCTCGCCAGGGCCGCATACGCGTTGTAGTAGCGACCGACGTAGTCCTGACTCGACACGAAGGCGAAGCGCACAGGCACGTCCGCGTCGGGCGCCGGCGCCGTCCGCGTCCGGCCGATGCGCGAGCTGACACAGCCGTCTCCCGTCGTGTAGTAGAAGCGGTAATAGTAGGTGGTCCCGGCGCTCAGGCCGCTCACCTTGACCTTGACGCAGTGATCGAACTCCGCCCGGGCGGTCACGGGGAACCGCGTGCTGTTCGAACCCACGGTGGCCGCGTTGCCGGAGGTCGCCTTGAGCGTCACGAGCTGCGTGAACCCCTCGTCGAGCGCGACGACGAGCGACAGGCTGAGATCCGTCTTCTGGTCGCTGTCGACGAGCCGGGTCCACAGCACGACGCTGTCGGGCTTCGGGTCTCCGGAGGCCACCGACTGGGGAAAGGACGCGTCATCCTCTTGTACATCGCACGCGCCGGGCCCGCCCTCTTCGTCGGTGCAGGAAGTCGACACGACCACCGAGCCGGCGGTCACCAGGGTGGCGCGAAGAAAGTCTCGACGTCTCATCATCGATTGAAGTCCTCCAACGACGGATACACCCCGGGCGCTGCGCGCGCAACGGCGGCGCCGGGCCCGCCCTCGCGCCGCGCGCCCGCGCGCTCCTCGGGCTCGCTCGGGCGCCGCGGGCCGCAGCATGGCGCCTCCGCGCGAAGGGCGCGAGGGCTACTTGACGTGCCGAGTAAGGCGGCCTCTCGTGCGGGCTCGACCCGCTGAAAGGATGTCATGTTCCAGACCAACCTCTCCCCTGAAGCGCTGCGCGGCGCCCTCGCGCGCCTCCGCGGCGGGCATCCCGAGCGGGGCCGCGCCGGCGCGCGCCAGCCGGTCCATACCGTCTACGGCGGCGCCCACCTGTTCAAGGCCGACACGGCCCGGAAGCTCGGGGCGGTGGCGCTCCGCGTCGTCGACGAGCACGCCCCCGACTTCGCCGTCTTCGCCCGGGCGATCGGCCTGCCAGGGGCCGACGGGCTCCCGGAGGAGCGCGCCGAGGCCCTCGCGCTCTCGGCCGCGATCGAGGCCGGCGGCGGCGCGGCGGCGCGCGCCTCCGGGCCGGCGAGGCTCGCGCACGCCGTGTACGCACGCGTGCTCGACAAGCTCCGCCGCGAGCCCGTGGAGGACCTGCGCATCGACTTCGAGGACGGCTACGGCGTGCGCCCAGGCCACGAGGAGGACGCGCACGCCGCCGCCGCCGCGCGCGAGGTCGCCCTCGGCATGGCCGCGGGCGGCCTGCCGCCGTTCCTCGGGATCAGGATCAAGTCGCTCGGCGACGAATGCGCCGAGCGGAGCCTGAGGACGCTCGACCTCTTCCTCTCCTCGCTCGTCGCCGCCTCGGGCGGCGCGCTCCCGCCCGGCTTCGTTGTGACGTTGCCGAAGGTTGTCGCGCCCGAGCAGGTCTCCGCGCTGGCAGACGCCCTCGACGCGCTCGAGGGCGCGCTGCGCCTGCCCGCGGGCTCGATCCGGATCGAGCTGATGGTCGAGACGCCGGCGTCGATCCTCGGCCCGCGCGGGGAGATCGCGTTGCCCGGGATGGTCGAGGCGGCCCGCGGGCGGTGCGCGGGGGCGCACTTCGGTGCTTACGATTACACGGCGAGCTGCGAGATCACGGCCGCGCATCAGCACCTTGCCCACCCGGCGTGCGACTTCGCGCGACACGTGATGCAGATAGCCCTGGCCGGCTCGGGGGTCTGGCTCTCCGACGGCGCGAGCAACGTCCTGCCCGTCGCGCCGCACCGCGCGCGGCCCGGCGGGGCGCCGCTCACACCGCAGCAGATGGAGGACAACCGCCGCGCCGTCGTGGGCGCATGGCGGCTGAAGTACGAGCAGGTCCGTCGCGCGCTCGGGAGCGGTTACTACCAGGGCTGGGACCTGCACCCGGCGGAGCTCCCGGTGCGCTACGCGGCCACCTACGCCTTCTTCCTGGAGGGCGTCGAGGCGAGCTCTGCCCGGCTGCGGGGCTTCATCGAGCGGGCCGCCCAGGCGACCGTCGCCGGGACGGTGTTCGACGACGCCGCGACGGGGCAGGGGCTCCTGCGCTTCTTCCTGCGCGCGATCAGCGCGGGCGCGATGACGGAGGTCGAGGCGGCGGAGAGGACCGGCCTCACGCCGGACGAGCTCAGGGGGCGATCCTTCCATGCCATCGTGGCGCGCCGGAGCGTGTGATAGGAGAGCATCGGAACGGACGCATCGCACAAGGGGCACGGGCCGCGGGCCCGGGCCCGAGGAGAACCGATGAGCGCGATCACGACGCACGTCCTGGACACGTCGCGAGGCTGCCCGGCGAGCGGCGTGCTGGTGGTGCTGGAGGTCGGCGACGGCGGCGGTTACCGGGAGGTCGGCCGGGGCCCGACCGACGACGACGGCCGGCAGAGAGGCCTGCTCCCGCCCGGCGAGCGGCCGCTCGAGGGCACCTACAGGCTCACCTTTCACACCGGCGCCTATCACGCGGCGCTCGGGGTCGAGAGCTTCTACCCCACCGTGTCGATCCTCTTCGAGATCCGGGACCCGGCGCAGCACCATCACGTGCCGCTGCTGCTCAGCCCTTACGGTTACACCACGTACCGCGGAAGCTGAGGCGGAAGCTGAGAGCTGAGCGCGCTCCCGCGGGCGGCGCGACGGAGCATGGGCGCTCGAGCGTCGCGCGCTGGAGCGCGTGCGCTGGTCGCGCCTGATGCGGATGCGATCGAGGGGTCCGCGGCGGCGGCGGCCCCGGCGTGACGCACGGCGATGGAGCGCATGATACGATGGACGCTGCTCGGTATTGGGGCAGCTGGAGGGGAAACGGTGGGCTCTCTACGAACTCGCTCAGGTGAAGCGCGGGATCGTCGGCGCGGTGCTGGCTTGCTCGTCGTCGCGATGGTTGCGCCCTCGCCCGGGTGTGCGCCGGAGGAGCGGCGCTTCGTCGGTCCAGGCGCCACGGGAGGGGATGGCGCCGCCGGTGGAGCAGGTGGATCCGCCGCTGCGGGAGGCGGTCGCGGCGGCGAGGCGGGCGGCGGCGGCGGCGCTGGCAGCGGTGGCGAGGCGGGCGGCGGCGGGGCTGGCAGCGGTGGCGAGGCGGCTGGCAGCGGCGGGGGGAGCCCCGTGGCGTGTTCTCCCGCGGAGGCGCGGTGCGCCGGCGATCTCCTGGAGGCGTGCGGCGGAGACGGGCAGTGGCGACCTGTCGGCTGCGCTGGGTGGTGCGGCGCGGGCGCGTGCGTCGTGCCGCGGAGCTGCCAGGGCGGCTCGCCCGGAGCAGGCGAGGCCTGCGGTCCGGAGCGGAACCAGCCTTGCTGCGCGAGCCCACGCGTTCCGGGCGGCAGGTACGACCGGAGCAACGACGAGGCCTATCCTGCGGAGGTGAGCGATCTTCGCTTGGACCGGTACGAGGTCACGGTCGGACGGTTCCGCAGCTTCGTCGAGGCGTATCCCGAGAGCCGACCTGCCGGCGGCGCCGGAGCTCACCCGACGATCCCGCGAAGCGGCTGGGACGACGGGTGGGGCTCCCGTTTGCCGGCGACCCAGGCCGAGCTGAGGGAGGCATTGAAGTGCAAGCCGGGATTGCACACGTGGACTGACGACACGGGCGACAACGAGGCCAGGCCGATCAGCTGTGTGAGCTGGTTCGTTGCGTTCGCGTTCTGCGCCTGGGATGGCGGGCGGCTCCCGACGGAAGCGGAGTGGAACCATGCGTCTGCCGGCGGGGGCGAGCAACGGGAGTATCCGTGGGGCAACGCGTTTCCCAACGCGACGTACGCCGTGTACGACGCGGCGGGCAGCGCGGTTGTCGGCTCGAAATCGCCGAGAGGCGATGGCCGGTGGGGGCAGGCCGACCTCGCGGGGAACCTGTGGGAGTGGACCCTGGATTTCCATGGGCCGTACCTCGCTCGGTGCTCCGATTGCGCGAAGGTCGAGGGCGGCTCCACGCGGGTGATCCGCGGCGGCAGCTGGTGGCAGCCCGAAGCGGAGGACATCTCCACTCCCCTTCGGGAGAGCTGGGACCCGGCCGATCTCACGGACGCGCTCGGCGTCCGCTGCGCAAGGCCGCTGTAGCGCCGGCCGCGCTTCGTGAGCCACGCTGACCGGCGCCGTGAGGCGCCGCGGTCAGGGGGAGATGAGATAGATGACCGTGAAGGCCACGGTGAGCGTCGCGGCTGCAAGCGCGATGAGCTTGGGCATGGTCCAGTCGTCTTCGATCTTCGGGTTCTCTGTGCTCATCGTGGTCCTCCGCCGTGCTCTCCGCGCGCGTCGCGCGCGCTCGTCTCCTGGCAGAAGGCGGACTCGCCGTCAACCCTGACCCCCGGCCGCGCCCTGTCCGCCCGCGTGCAGCAGCGCCAGCCTCACCACCTCGGGCAGCAGATCGGCGAGCAGATCGCGCAGCGACGCCCGGTCGAGCTCGTGGCGCTCGATCCAGTCGAGGCTGGTCGCCTCCACGAACCCGATCCACCCGCGGAGCGCCACCCGGAGCGCCGGGGGCCGCTCGGCCACCGGCGCATCGGCGAGCAGCTTGTCGAGGAACCGGCTGCGGGTCTCCTCGATGATCGCCAGCACCTCGGCGTCCGAGCCGATGCCGCCCCGGAAGATGGCTGCGTAGGAGATCCCCTGTCGCTCGACATACGCCAGATAGGCGTCCAGCCCGGTGCGCAGCCGCTCCGGCTCCGGCACGTCGTCGACGTCCAGCGACCGCTCGACGAGCTCGCGCGCCGCTTCACGCAGGACGTCGATATAGAAATCGCGCTTGGTGGGAAAATAGTGGTAAAGAAGCCCTTTCGAGATGCCTGCGGCCTGCGCCACCTCGTCGATGGATACGTCGTCGTAGGCTCGCTGGCTGAAGAGCTCGAGCCCGAGCGCGAGCAGCTGCGCGCGGCGCGCGTCGAGGTCGAGCCGCTGGCGGGGCGGCTTGCCCTCGACGCGCCGGGACGTCGCGGCGCGGGACGGCTTTCGGGTCGAGATCATGAGAGGCGGACACCCTACGCTTCCGTCGATCCGGGTTCAATCTCGGCAGAAGCGGCGACTCCGGTTCATGCATTGGGCCGCTCTCGTTACGCTCTTGCCGCGCTCTCGTTACACTCTTGCTGCGCTCTTGTTCCGCTGGCGTCCTCTCTTCGGCTTGCCCGACGCGACCCGGGGAGGAAGCGTGTCCGTCGCAGCCCTCGCCGGGCGCCGCCGCGCGACGTGCCGGGCGTGCGTCGCGCGGCGCGCGGGCCCGGCGTCGTCTTTGCTCCTTGTGGCGCCCTTGCATGGCGCATCCCTGGGATGTGCAGGAGGGAGACATGCAGCATCTCACGATGTCCGCTCTGGGCGCCGTCCTCCTCGCGACGGCGCTCTCGCGCGCGGCGTTGCCCGCGGCGTTGCCTGAGCGCCCGGCCTGCCCGCTCACAGCCGCGCTGACCGGGCAGGACGAGGTGCCCGGTCCCGGCGATCCCAGGGGGAGCGGCACGGCCCGTCTCACGTTCGATCTCGTCCGGGGCGAGGTCTGCTTCGACCTCACGGTCGCCGGCATCGCGCCGGCGGTCGCGGCGCGCGTCCACGAGGGCCGGGCCGGCCACGCGGGCCGCGGTGTCATCACGCTGATGCCGCCGACGGGCGGCAGCTCCAGCGGCTGCGTCAGCGCGGCCCGCGACGACATGAGCGCGCTGCTCACCGCACCGGAGCGGTATTACGTCGCCGTCCGCACCGCCGATTTCCCCGACGGCGCCTTGCGAGGCCAGCTCTCGCGCTGAACGCCTCGCCAGGAGCCCGGTCACCCCGGCAGCCCGGACAGGCGCTGTGCCGATGAAGAGCTCCCTCCCCGGGGGCCGTGCCTCCCCGGATCTACCCGCCCCGCAGCAGCTTCCTCAGCCGGATCTCCGTGATCTTCCGCTGCTCTTCCGCCGCGATGTGCAGCTCCTCCTCCGGCGTGTGCTCGATCCGCTCGCGCAGCATCTCCAGCATCTCGTCCGCGCTCTTCCCGGTGGCGCAGACGATGTAGATGAACCCGAACTTCTCGTCGTAAGCGAGGTTGTACTGCGCGAGCGCCTCCCGCAGCTCCTCGGCCGCGGCGTTCATCCCCGCCTGTTCCTGGCTCGAGAATCGCCTCGCCGTCGCGCTCGCCTCCGCGGCCTCCGCCTGCGGCCAGGTCTCCCCGATGCGGGGGTGCGCGCGGAACGCCTCGAGCCAGTCCTCCGGACCGAGCCGCGCGAACACCGCCGACGCCGTCGCGAGCAGCGCCTCCTCGTCGCGGAACGGCCGCGCCGCCGCCATCTGCGACGCCCACGACGACGCCCCGCACGCCGCGCGGAGCTCCGCCTCCGCCTCCCGTTCGGTGAGCGCGTCGAGCCAGCGGAGCCGCTGCTCCGCCGCCCCGCTCCGGGTCGCCTTTCCGAAGATGCGGAGCCGGCTCACGCCGCCGTCAGGATAGATGTTCAGGCGGACGTGCGTGAACGGCCCCGCCGCGCGGAGCTCCTCCTCGAAGAGGTGGCGCGTGTGCGCCTGGAGCTTCGTCTGCGGCACGATCTCCCGCCAGTCGCCCGCGCCGGCGAGCTCTTCCACGGGGCGCCCCGCCGCGTCGATCCCCTCGATCATGCAGCTGTCGGGGTAATTGCCCTTGAAATGGTTCGTGTCGACCTCGATCCGGCGGATCTCGCCCTGGGCCGCGAGCGCCACGAGCGCCCAGTCGTACCCGGGCCCCCGCCGGCGGCGCGTCTCCCAGCCCTCTCCCATGTTCGCCGCCCGGCCGGGCAGGATGAGGTTGTGGCGCACCCCGAAGAACATGTCGCTGCACGAGAGCACGCGGGCGCCGTTCTCCGCGGCCCCGAGGTCGAGCTCCGCGCCCGGCCGGTCGAGCCGGCGCCAGTCGGGGACGGCATCGCCGTGCACCCGGAGCCGCGCCACCCCGCCGTCCGGATAGATGTTCAGGCGGAGGTGCGTGAGCCGAGAGGGGCAGCTCACCGCAAACGCGTTCTGCGCGTCGCCGGCGAGCGCCGAGCGCGTCAGGATCTCGACCCAGTGGGTCCGCGGATTCAGCAGCTCCTCCACCCGCGTATCCGGCCGCGCCGCGCACGCCTCGATGGAGCAGTGCTCGGGGTAGTTGCCCCGGAAGAACGCCGTATCGATGACGACCCCGCGGATGATCCCGGGCAGCCCCAGCCGGACGAGGCACCAGTCGAACCCGGGAGTCCGGCGCCGGCGCGTCTCCCAGCCATCCATCCACTTCCCGCGATCTGTGTACTCGTGCTCCAGGAACACCGGTCTTCCGGCCTTGAGCAGGTTCTCCTTCGGCGCGAAGAACTCGTCGTTCGCCGAGATCACCGCGCCGCCCAGGCGCTCCGAGGCGAGATCGAGCGCCTCCGTGAACGCCGGCGCCGTCACCCCTCTCTCTTCAGCCATCGTCCCCTCGCCTCCCCGGAGAAGCTCCCGCGAAAAAACACCTTCTCGCCGCGAAGGTAGGTGGCCTGAACGACCCCGTGGAGCTCCTCCCCGGCGTACGGCGTCACCTTGTGCCGGTGCTGGAGGAGCGGCGGCTCGACCCGGAACGTCGCCTCGGGATCCCAGATCACGAGATCCGCGTCGAACCCTCGCCGGATCTCCCCTTTGCGGCGCAGCCCGGCGAGCCGCGCCGGCCCTCGGCACAGCCAGTCCGCGAGCCGCTCGAGCGGGATGCCCCGGCGGCGGGCGTCGGTCCACACGATCGAGAGGCCGAGCTGCAGGCTCGAGATCCCGCCCCAGGCGGCGTCGAAATCGCCGGCCTCGATCCGCTTGAGCTCGGGCGTGCACGGGGAGTGGTCGGAGACGACGAGATCGATGAGCCCGCCCTGGAGCGCGGCCCAGAGCTCCTCGCGGTTCTCCCGCTCCCGGATCGGCGGAGCGCACTTGAAGGGCGTCGCGCCGTCCGGGATCTCCTCGGCGGCGAAGTGCAGGTAGTGCGGCGTCGTCTCCGCGGACAGCGCGGCGCCGCCGTCGCGCGCCCGCCTCAGGATGCCGAGCGCCGTCGCCGACGAGAGGTGGACCACGTGCGCGGCCGCGCCCGTCGCCTGGCAGAGCGCCGCGAGCAGGGCGATCGCCTCGTCCTCCGCCTCGCGCGGCCGCGAGCGCAGGTAGGCGGCGTACGTCCGCGGATCGAGGCCGGCGAGCGCCGCGCGCGCCGCGTCGATGGGGCCGGGGAGCTCGGCGTGGACGAGCAGCGGCGCCCCCGTGCCCGCGAGCACCTCGAGCGCAGCCCGCAGATCCGCCTCGGCGACGTGGCCGAACTCCGCCACGCCGGAGTCGACCATGAAGCACTTGAAGCCGAGCGCGCCGGCCTCGAGCAGCGGAATCAGCTCTCCCGCGTTGCCCGGGACGGCGCCGCCCCAGAAGCCCACGTCGACGAGGCACCGGCCCTCCGCCGCGCGCGCCTTGTCCTCGAGGTGCGCGACCGTGGTCGTCGGCGGGATGCTGTTGAGGGGCATATCGACGAGCGACGTGACGCCGCCCGCGGCCGCGGCGCGCGTCGCCGTCTCGAACCCTTCCCACTCGGTCCGTCCGGGCTCGTTGATGTGCACGTGCGCATCGACCAGGCCGGGCATCACCACCGCGTCCTGCGCGTCCACGACGGGGCAGCCCTCCGGCACCTCGTCATGTCCGGCGACGGCGACGATCGTGCCGCCCAGGATGTGCACCGAGGCCGGCCGCACGACGCCTCCGGTGACCACCCGCAGCCCGCGAACGATGAGGTCCGGCGTCATCGGGATGCGACGATACCACGGCGCCGAGCGGCCCGCCGAGGCGCCGGGCGGCCCGCCCAGGCGGCGCTCCGTCGCGGCTTGAGCTCTCGCCGTCCTGCTCCTACGCTGCCGGCGTGAGCGCCGATGGCCGAGCTGCGCCGCGCCAGGGCGGCGCACCGGGGCGCGGCCCCGTCCCCTGGGAGCCGCTCTTCCACGAGAAGAGCCGTCTCTACTGGCCGATCCGCCCGCGGGCCGAGGCGTTCGCGGGGTGCGTCGACTGGCCACCGGTCGAGGACTACAACCGGGCGCTCGGCGAGGGCTTCCCCGTCCGCTTCGTGGAGCAGCCGCCGAGGCCGCGGCGCCGCGGGCGGCACGGGCCGCTGGACCTCTCGGCGCTCTACGACGCGCGCATCCATGTCGAGGGCTGCGTGCCCACGCGTCCGAGGAACTGGCACGACTTCCTCAACATGCTCGTGTGGGCCGCGTTCCCGCGCGCCAAGGCGGCGCTCCACGCGCGCCAGCACCGGGCGATCGCCGAGCGCCTCGACCCGTCTGCCGAGGCGCTCCCGGCGGCGCGCACGCGCGAGCTGGACGGGCTCGCGCTCCTCGACGAGGGTGGGCTGCTGCTGCTCTACGACGACACGCACGCACGCCGGGCGCCCCTGCTCGTCGACGCCTCCGACCTCGGGCGCTGCGCCGGCGAGGTGCGGGACGCCGTGCAGCGGGGCGAGGTCGCGGCGCTCGTCTTCGGCCACGCGCTCTACGAGAGCCTCCTCCGGCCCGGTCCGACGGTCCACGCGCTGGTGCAGCCCATCCCGTGCGAGGGCCCGCTGCCGGCGACGCCGGACGCGCTCGTCTCGCTGGCCGACGCGCGCCTCCGCGATGCGCTGCGGTCGCCCGGCAGCTTCGCGCACCCCGAGCGCAGCGCGCGGCTCCCGGTCGACGAGCGCGTCCTGTGCTGAGCGGGTGAGCGCCGCTCTGTGTTGCGACGATCGAGGAGGCGTTCCCCGGAGCGCGGCTGTGGTCTGGGGGGCGCGAGGTCGTATAGGAAGGCGGCCGGCGGCGCGGCCGCGCCTAGATCGTGCGCGAGGCTTGCGCCCGCGAGCGGGTCGCCCGGATGATGGCCGCCGCCATGACGACCATCCGACTCTACGATCTCCAGGTGCGCGACGATCGCAGGCCGAGCCCGTTTTGCTGGCGTATCAAGTACGCGCTGGCCCACAAGGGCCTCCCGTTCGAGACCGTGCCCACCGCCCTCACGGACATCCCGTCGATCGCGGGCGGCGCGCACAAGACCGTGCCGATCATCGAGGATGACGGCAAGACCGTCGGCGACTCCTGGGTGATCGCGGACTACCTCGACGAGGCCTATCCGGACCAGCCGCGCCTCTTCGGCTCGGCGGCGGAGCGCGAGCTCTGTCGCTTCGTCGAGGCCAGCCTGTTCGTGAGCGCCGGCAGATCGCTCCTCATGAGCTACCTGAAGGACATTCACGATCACGCGCTCGAGAGGGACCGCGCCTATTTCCGGCAGAGCCGGGAGAAGCTGTTCGGCCGCACGCTCGAGGAGCTGGCCAGCGAGCGCGCGGAGCGCATCGACGCGGCGCGCGCGGGCTTCGACTCGGTTCGACTGACGCTACAGGGCGGCGGTCCGTTCCTCTCGGGGGCGCACCCCGGCTATGCGGACTACATCGTCGCGGGCTTCCTGCTCTGGATCGCGTCGATCGCCACCGCCCCGCTCCTCAAGAGCGACGACCCGCTGCTCGCGTGGCTCGGCCGCGTCCAGGATCTCCACGGCGGCCTCGGCCGGAAGAGCCCGCTGAACGCGCTCGTGGCCTGAGCGGCCGCTCGCCCACGCAGGACGAGCTGAGAAGACCCAGCCCTGTACGGCGGTCGAACCCCCCCGCGAGCAGGCCCAAGGCCAGGCTGTACGGGGGTCGAGCCCCCCGCGACCAGGCCCAACGCCAGGCTGCACGGGGGTCGAACGCCAATCGCGAGCCGGCGAACCCCGTTCAGGACCGCCGCCGCGCCGCGAGCGCATAGACCAGCGGCAAGCGGCGCCCGAACCTCCTCATGCGGAACTGCCCGGGCGGCCCCTCCGCCATGTCCGGGAAGATGTCGTACGGAGACCAGTCGATCTCCCGGAGCCGCTCCAGCGTGAGCCCGGCGTCGAGGAGCGCCGTCACGACCGTCCCGATACCGTGGTTCCAGCCGACCTCCTTGAGCCTCACGGGCGCGTCGCGGTCGGCGTACGTGCCTGTCTCCTCGGTGGGGATCGGCTCTCCGTGCCCGTCGTACGGATAGGCGATGTGCTCGAACGCGTCGTCGAACGTCCACACGACGGGGTGGAACTCGACGAGGTGCAGGACGCCCCCGGGCTTCAGGCACGCGGCGGCCGCGCGCGCCCAGCGCGTCATGTCGGGGAGCCAGCCGAGCACACCGTACGATGTGAACACGATGTCGAAGGTCTCGCCGCCGACGGCCGCTGGAGCGTCATAGACGTTGGCCTCCACGAACCGCGCGTCCAGCGAGAGCTCCTCCGCGAGCGCGCGCGCGGCGAGGATGGCCTCGTCGGAGAGGTCGAGCCCGGTCACGCGCGCGCCCAGGCGCGCCCAGGACAGCGTGTCCTGACCGAAGTGGCACTGGAGGTGGAGGAGAGACTTGCCGCGCACGTCGCCGACCTGATCGAGCTCGATCGGCTTGAGCGAGCTCGCGCCGGCCCGGAAGGAGGTCAGATCGTAGAACTTGGAGGCCAGGTGCACGCGGGTGCGCGTGTTCCAGGCGGCGCGGTTCATGTCGAACCATTCGGCTTCGGGCATGGACGCCGTCTATCACGGCCCGAGCCGTGCCGCCTCGCGCGGCCGTGACGGTCGTCCCCTGCAGGCTCCGACGCCTGCCGTCATGAAGCCTTCCTGGCGCCTGTCTCGAGCGCCCCCGGCTCATACCCCAGGTTCGGCGACAGCCACCGTTCCGCCTCTTCGAGCGTCATCCCCTTGCGCTTCGCGTAGTCGGCGACCTGATCCCTGCCGAGGCGCCCCACCATGAAATACCGCGCCTCGGGGTGCGCCAGGTAGATGCCGCTCACGCTCGCCGCCGGCATCATCGCGCAGGTCTCGGTCAGCTCGATGCCGACCGAGGGCGCGTCGAGCAGCGCGAACAGCTTGCGTTTCTCGGTGTGATCCGGGCACGCCGGATACCCGAACGCCGGCCGGATACCCCGGTATTTCTCCTCGATGAGGGCGTCGTTGGTCAGCGCCTCTCCCGCGCCGTAGCCCCAGTCCCTCCGCGCCCGCTGGTGGAGCAGCTCCGCGAACGCCTCAGCGAGCCGGTCCGCGAGCGCCTTCGCGATGATCGCGCTGTAGTCGTCCTTGTCCTGCTCGTACGCGCGCACGATCTCATCGAGCCCGATCCCCGCCGTCACCGCGAACGCGCCGACGTGATCGGCGAGCCCGCTCTCCCTCGGCGCCACGAAATCGGCGAGCGACAGGTGCGGCTTCGCCCCGAAAGAGGCCTTCTCGCCGTCCTCCTCGGCGCCGCCCGCGGCCTTCACCTGCTGCTGCCTGAGCATGTTGAACCGGAGGAGCTCCCGCGAGCGCGCCGCGTCCCCGTAGAGCACGATGTCCCGCTGCTCGCCGCTCGCCGGCCAGAACCCGTAGACGCCCCGCGCCTCGAGCAGCGCGCCGTCGATGATCCGCTGCAGCACCTTCTGCGCGTGCTCGAACAGCTCGCGCGCCGCCTCGCCGTACTGCGGGTGCTCCAGGATCTGCGGGAACGGGCCCCTGAGCTCCCAGGCGGTGAAGAAGAACGTCCAGTCGATGTACCGCGCGATCTCGGAGAGCGAGATGTCGTCCACCACGCGCCGCCCGGTGAACGACGGCGCCGCGATGTCCTCGGGCCGCCACGCGATCTTGAGCCGCCCCTCGTCCGCCGCGGCGAGCGTCACGAGCGGCTTCGCCCGCTTCCTCGCGAACAGCTCGCGCAGCCGGGCCTGCTCCTCCCGGTTCTGCGCGTCGAACGCCCGGCGCTTCGCCGCGTCGAGCAGGCTCGACACCACGCCCACGGCCCGCGACGCGTCGAGCACGTGCACCACGGTCCCGCCGAGCTCCGGCGCGATCTTCACCGCCGTGTGCTGCCGGCTCGTCGTCGCCCCGCCGATGAGCAGCGGCAGCCGGATGCCCCGCCGCTCCATCTCGCGCGCCACGCTGACCATCTCGTCGAGCGACGGCGTGATCAGCCCGCTCAGCCCGATCATGTCGGCCTTCTCGTTCAGCGCGGCCTCCAGGATCCTGTCCTGGTGCACCATCACGCCGAGGTCGACCACCTCGTAGTTGTTGCACCCGAGCACCACGCCCACGATGTTCTTGCCGATGTCGTGCACGTCGCCCTTCACGGTCGCCATCACGATCTTCCCCTGATACGACGACTCGCCCGCGGCCTTCTCGGCCTCCATGAACGGCATGAGGTACGCGACGGCCCGCTTCATCACCCGGGCGCTCTTCACCACCTGCGGGAGGAACATCTTCCCGGCGCCGAACAGCTCGCCGACGATCTTCATCCCGTCCATCAGCGGCCCCTCGATGATGGAGAGCGGCTTTTCGTACTTCTTGCGCGCCTCCTCCACGTCCGCCTCGATGAAGTCGACGAGCCCCTTCACGAGCGCGTGCGACAGCCGCTGCTCGACCGGCGCCTCGCGCCAGGCGAGGTCGAGCTCCTTCTTCTTCCCCTTGCCCTTCACCTGCTCGGCGAAATCGACGAGCCGCTCGGTCGCGTCCGGGCGCCGGTTGAAGAGGACGTCCTCCACCCGCTCGAGCAGGTCCTTCGGGATGTCCTCGTAGACCGCGAGCTGCCCCGCGTTCACGATGCCCATGTCCATGCCCGCCCGGATCGCGTGGTACAGGAAGGCGGAGTGCATCGCCTCGCGGACCGCGTTGTTCCCGCGGAACGAGAACGACAGGTTCGACACGCCGCCGCTCACGCGCGCCCCCGGGCAGGTCGCCTTGATGATCCGCGTCGCCTCGATGAAGTTCTTGGCGAACTCGTTGTGCTCCTCGATGCCTGTCGCGATCGCGAGGATGTTCGGGTCGAAGATGATGTCCTGCGAATCGAAGCCGGCCTCCTCGATGAGCAGCCTGTACGCGCGCTGGCAGATCGCGACCTTCCGCTCCACCGTCTCGGCCTGGCCGAGCTCGTCGAAGGCCATCACCACGACCCCGGTCCCGTAGCGCCGGACGACGCGCGCCTTCTTGAGGAAGTCCTCCGGCCCCTCCTTGAGGCTGATCGAGTTGACGATCCCCTTGCCCTGGATGCACTTGAGCCCCGCCTCGATGACCGACCACTTCGAGCTGTCGATCATGATCGGGATGCGGGCGATCTCGGGCTCGGTGGCGATGAGGTTCAGGAACGTCGTCATCGCCTGCTCGGAGTCGAGCATGCCCTCGTCCATGTTCACGTCGAGGATGTTCGCCCCGCCGCGCACCTGGTCGAGCGCCACCTCCAGCGCGGTCGTGAAGTCGCCCTTCTTGATGAGCTCCATGAACCGGGCCGAGCCCGTCACGTTGGTCCGCTCGCCGATCATCATGAAGTTCGTGTCGGGCCGGATGACGAGCGTCTCCAGGCCGCTGAAGCGCCCGAAGCCGTCGCGCTCCGCGGGCAGGGGCCGCGGCCTGAGCTCGGCCGTCGCCCGGGCGATCGCGCGGATGTGGTCCGGCGTCGTCCCGCAGCAGCCGCCGACGATGTTCACGAGGCCGCTCTCCGCGAACTCCGCGAGCAGCCGCGACGTCGTCTCCGGCAGCTCGTCGTACTCGCCGAACGCGTTGGGGAGGCCGGCGTTCGGGTAGCAGCTCACCCGCGCCCGGGCGACCTTCGCGAGATCCGCGAGGTATGGCCGCATGTCGCTCGCGCCGAGGGCGCAGTTGAGGCCGACGCTGAGCGGGCTCGCGTGCTCCACGCTCGTCCAGAACGCGTCGATCGTCTGGCCGGAGAGCGTCCTGCCGCTCCGGTCGGTGATCGTCACGCTGAGCAGGATCGGGAGGCGCCGCCCCTTCTCGGCGAAGACCTCCTCCATCGCGACGATGCACGCCTTCAGGTTCAGCGTGTCGAGGAATGTCTCCGCGAGGAGCACGTCGGCCCCTCCGTCGACGAGCCCGCGCACCTGCTCGACGAACGCCCGCCGCAGCTCGTCGAAGGTCACCGCGCGGAACGACGGGTCGTTCACGCTCGGCGAGATCGACAGCGTCTTCGGCGTCGGTCCCAGCGCGCCCGCGACGAAGCGCGGCTTGCCGGGTGTGCGCGCCGTCCACGCGTCGGCCGCCTTCCGGGCGATCTGGGCCGCGGTCACGTTGATCTCGTAGGCGAGCGACTCGAGCCGGTAGTCGGCCTGGGCGATCGAGGTGCCCGTGAAGGTGTTCGTCTCGATGAGGTCGGCGCCGGCCTCGAGGTACGCGCCGTGGATCTCGGCGATGACGTCCGGCCGCGTCAGCACGAGGAGATCGCTGTTGCCCTTGAGGTCGATCGCGTGGTCGCGGAAGCGCTCGCCGCGGTAGTCGGCCTCGCCCAGGCCATAGCGCTGGATCATCGTGCCCATCGCGCCGTCGAGGCACAGGATCCGGGTGTCGAGGATCTCCTCGATGCGCGTGGGGTGTTCGCTTCCGCTCATGGCCCTGCTCTTTCTATCCACTAATCCGGATAAGGAGATGGTAGCCTGGCGGATCTGCGGGCACGCGTCAAGCGCCGCCTGCGGTCGGCGAGGGCGGCGGTCTTCCTCTGGTCCGAGGCCTCACCTGGTGCGCTCTCACCTGGGACGAGGGGGCGGGCCCCTGGGCGAATGGCGGCTACACCTGGACGGGCGGCGTCGGGTCGATCGCGTACCCCGTTCCGGCTGAGGCACTGGCGGACATCGCTAGAGGTGCGTATCTTTGGCTAGCCCTGAGCACCCCACCCCAGGGCACGGCCGGCCGGGCTCACCGCGCGGCTCGCCTCGAGCGGGGCGAGCGCCCCCTCGGGCAGGGCAGCCGTCCCCGGCCGGACAAAGCACGCAGAGGAGATTTCAGGATGATCACGATCACGCAGAAGGCCGCCGAGAAGGTGATGGAGATCGCGACCGCGGAGGAGCTGATGGGGCAGGGGCTGCGCCTGCGCGTCGTGGGCGGCGGATGCGCAGGCTTCTCCTACGACCTGTACTTCGAGGACAAGCCGACCGAGTTCGACGAGGAGTTCGAGGACCGGGGCATCAAGCTCTACATCGACCCGCTGAGCTACCAGTACCTCGACGGAACCGAGATCGACTACGTCGAGGGCCTCCACGGCTCCGGCTTCAAGTTCAGCAACCCGACGGTGAAGAGCACCTGCGGTTGCGGCTCCTCGTTCTCCGTCTGAGCGCGCGCTCGCACTCCGGCTGACCCTCACGTCCGCCCTGGCTCGCTCCGTCGTTCGGCGGAGCGGCCGACGTGAGATGCACACGAGCTCCCGGGCGTCTCCGCCCGGAGCATCGAGACCCTCCCGGCTCTCTCGTGCCTCCTTTTTGCCTCAGTGCTCGCGCAGGCGAGCCTGAGCGGCGTGCGCCATGGCTTCGCAGCCACGGTGTACAACCTGCCCGCCCGGGGCGGCATGCCAGCTGCATCGCAGCCTGGGTGGGCTGCTCTCTTCGGTATCTCGAACCAACTACTTCGGCGGCAAGTGCCGGCGAAGCGATCAACGCGATCGAGGCCCGGCGTCGGCCGGCCTCGACAGCAGGAGCCGAGGTACGGCATCGGCCGGCCTCATCAACCGAAACGGGGTCTTCGGACCTTGAAGGAAATCCTGTGCAAACGTCCCGAGATCAGGCCAGCGCGGTTTCGCGCTACATCACGCATGTTCGGCAGATCCCGGAGCTGTCGCGCGAGGACGAGGTCGAGCTCGCTCGACGGTGGCGGGACCACGGCGACGAGCGGGCCGCGGCCGCTCTCGCGCTCGCGAACCTGAGGCATGTTGTCTCGATCGCGATCAGCTACCGGCGTTACGGGATCCCGCTCGCCGATCTCATCGCCGAGGGGAACTTCGGGATCGTCCACGCGATCCGCAAGTACGACCCGGACCGTGGAAATCGCTTCGTGACCTACGCGGCCTACTGGATCCGGGCGTACATCCTGAACCACGTCATTCACTCCTGGAGCCTGGTCGGCGTGGGCTCGGGCCCGCTCCGCTCGAAGATGTTCTTTCGCCTGCGGCGGGAGCGGGCGCGCATCGCGGGCCTCGTGGGCGAGGGGGAGGAGGGCGATCGGCTGCTGGCCGAGAAATTCGGCGCGCCCGCGGAGAAGGTGCTGGAGATGGCCCACCGGCTCGAGGCCCGGGACGTCTCGCTCGACACGAAGGTGTTCGAGGACGGCGCCCGGTCGCTGGTCGATACGCTGCCGGCGGACGAGCAGGACCAGGAGGAGCGCTTCTCCCGCGCGGAGGAGGGGGCGCTGCTCCGCGAGCGGCTGACGCAGGCCGTCGAGAACCTCGACCCGCGCGAGCGGTACATCGTCGAGACCCGGATGATGGCGGATCCGGAGGAGGAGCTGTCGCTCGCCGAGATCGGGCGCCGCCTCGGGGTGTCGCGCGAGCGGGCTCGGCAGCTGGAGGCGCGCGCAAAGAAGAAGCTGCGCGACCGTCTCCAGCCGCTGGCGGCGTAGCGATTTGCCACAGGTGAGCGGCGGGCGAGCACAAAAGCACGGAGCCCCGCCGAGGCGGGGCTCTGTGGTCGCAGGGGACGTAAGCCGAGTTCTGTTGCGCGGGGGGTCGCCCCCCTCGCGCCGGCGATCATTCCTCTAGGACGCGCGTTGCCGCGCGCCTCAAGCAGCCAACCCGGAGGCCTGGGGTGGGCAACCCTTGCCGCGACGGCGGTTGCCGCCGCGGACGCCTCCCTACGCGGCCTTGCTCCAGGTGGGGTTTGCCGTGCCGCCCTTGTTGCCAAGGGCGCGGTGGGCTCTTACCCCGCCGTTTCACCCTTGCCGCGCGGCGAGCCCCTCGCGGAGCGCGCGGCGCGGCGGTCTGTTCTCTGTGGCACTTTCCTCGAGATCGCTCTCACCGGGCGTTACCCGGCACCCTGCCCTGCGGAGCTCGGACTTTCCTCCCGCGACCGGGTTTCCCCGGCCGCCGGCGATCGCCTGTCCCGCTGCGACGCGGCGAAGATAGTCAAGAGACGGCCGAAGGCCAACACCTCCGCGCGGCGCCCCCGAGGCTGCCCCTTCACTCAGGTGCGGCGGAGCTTCTGCGCCATCTGGGCGCCCAGCTCGGCCGACCGGTTCGACGCGGCCTCGACCGCGTCGATCAAGGTGCGCCGGAGCCCGCCTGCCTCCAGCGTGTGGAGCCCCGCGATCGCCGTGCCGCCGGGGCTCGTCACCATGTCCTTCAGGCGGCCGGGGTGCTCGCCGGTCTCGAGCTGCAGCTTGGCGGCGCCGTACACCGTCTGCGCCGCGAGCAGCAGCGCCACGTCCCGGCCGAGGCCGACCTTCACACCGCCGTCGGCCAGCGCCTCGATCATCAGCATGATGTACGCAGGGCCGCTGCCCGACAGGCCGGTCACCGCGTCGAGCAGCGACTCGTCGAGCACGACCACGCGGCCGACCGCCTGGAACAGGGTCCGCGCGATCTCGACGTCGTCGCTCGTGGCGTGGCTCCCGGCGGAGATCGCCGTGGCGCCGGCCAGCGCGATCGCGGCGGTGTTCGGCATGCTGCGGATGACGCGCGCGCCCTCCGGCAGGCGGGCCTCGATGGCGTCGATCGGCACGCCGGCCGCCACCGAGATGACGACATCCGTGCGGCCCAGCCCCGACGAGAGGGGGGCGAGGATGCGATCGACGATCTGCGGCTTGACGGCGATGACGAGGACGTCGGCCCACTGGCAGAGCGCCTCGTTGTCCTCCGTGGTCTCGATGCCATACCGCGTGTGGAGGAACGAGAGCCGCTCGCTCTTGAGATCGCTCGCCCGGATCTGCTCCGCGCCCACGGCGCCCCCCTGGAGCAGGCCTCGGATGAGCGCCTCTGCCATGTTCCCGCCGCCAAGAAACCCGATCTTGCGCCCTCGCAGCCGGCCGTCGTCGCTCCCCATCGCTATGCTCGCCTCCAGGAGCGCGCACCCTAGCAGCCCTGCCGAGCCCGCGGCTCAAATCTCGACGGTCGTCGCCGCCAGCGCGGCGTGCTGCCATGGACGGGCGGGCGGACGCGCGGCGCGCCTTCCCCCGGCGCGCCTTCCCCCGGCGCGCCTTCCCCCGGCGCGCCTTCCCCCGGCGCGCCTTCCCCCGGCGCGCCGCGAGCGCCCTTGTCAGCGGACGTCGTGGCGTTATCTGTGCGGCGGAATGAACGCAGTCGGTTCCCTGTTCGCCGAACGCAGGACGGGACCTTTCGACTGCCCGACGGAGATTCCATGATTCAAGCGGTTTCCTCTCGCTCTCGCGCTTCGGCCCTCGCGCTGCTCTCGATGGCGGCGCTGGCGTTCGGTGGGTGCGGCCAGCAGGCGCACGCCACGCCCCCCTCCACGCAGGCTGCCGTCGCGTCGCCGCCCGCTGCAGCACCGCCGCCCGTCTCGACCGTGACGCTTCCGCCGGCGCCGGTGCCGGCCACCTTCGATGTCGCGGCGCTGTCCGAGCGGGTCAGGCCGATGGTCGTCAACATCACGACGATGCACGAGTCGCGCGGTCCCGAGCGGCTCGATCCCTTCGAGTACTTCTTCGGCCCGCAGGGCGGCGGCCGGCTCGACCCGCGGGGCCCGCGGCCCCCGCAGACGGCGCTCGGGACCGGCTTCATCATCGATCCGAGCGGCTACGTGGTGACGAACGAGCACGTCATCCACGACGCGTCCGGCGTCCGCGTGCGGCTCGCCGACGAGCGGGAGTTCGAGGCCGACGTCGTCGGGCGCGATCCCAAGCTCGATCTCGCGCTCCTCCGTCTGAAGGGCGCGAACGGCCTGCCCGTGGCCCCGCTCGGGACGAGCGAGCAGCTGCGGGTCGGCGAGCACGTGCTGGCGGTCGGCAACCCGTTCGGGCTCGGCCACACGGTCACGCTCGGCATCGTCAGCGCGAAGGCGCGCGCGATCGGCGCGGGGCCGTACGACGACTTCATCCAGACCGACGCCTCGATCAACCCGGGCAACAGCGGCGGGCCGCTGTTCAACTGGCGGGGCGAGGTCGTCGGCATCAACACCGCGATCCGGGCGGGCGCGAACGGCATCGGCTTCGCGATCCCGGTCGACGCGCTGAAGGACGTGCTCCCGCAGCTCCGCGAGAAGGGGCACGTCGAGCGCGGCAAGCTCGGCCTCCTGTTCCAGCCGGTCACGCGCGAGCTCGCCGCGGCGCTCCAGCTCGACGCGCCCAGCGGGGCGCTCGTCGCCGAGGTCGAGCCGGGCGGCGCCGCCGCGCGCGCCGGCATCAAGCCGGGCGACGTGATCGTGGACGTGAACGGCGTCCCGATCCACCACGCCGAGGAGCTTCGGCGCAACGTGGCGCGCAACGCGCCCGGCTCCGAGATCGAGGTGACCGTGGTGCGCGCCCAGAAGCGGCACGAGCTCCGGGCCAAGCTGGACGCGCTGCAGGACGAGGAGGGCGACGCGGCCAGCCGCGCGCGGCCGAGCCAGGGCGCCCGGCCCGAGCGGCAGCAGAGCTCCGAGAAGCTCGGCATCCAGATCTCCGACGCGCCCGGCGGCGGGGTGCGGGTCGACGGGTTCGCGTCGGGCAGCAACGTCCAGGATCTCCAGGTGGGCGACGTGATCGTCGAGGTGAACAGCACCCCCATCAAGGACACCGCCGGCCTCCGCGCGGTCATCGCCAAGGTCAAGGAGGGGTCGATGGCGCTCCTCAAGGTGCGGCGCGGGAAGCTCGTCCAGTTCGCGGCCGTGCCCATCCCTGCGCGCTGATCCTGCGGCGCGGCCGGCGCGCGCCGGTCCGCGCCGGTCTTTCCCGATCACCCCACGCCTTGCCGTCGGCCGGCGGTCTCTTCTCCTCCCTCGGGCGCGCTCGCAGGCGAGGCGTCCGCGGCGCGCGCCGCCTCCGCGAGCGCGCGCTTCTCCGCCTCCGTCCGCTTCACGCGCTCCTCGAGCACGTCGGCGCCGAGGTAGCGGAAGACATAGATGCCCCCCACGAACATGCAGAGGAACAGGGCGAGCACCCGCCAGATGACGATGTACGGCACCACGAACGCGCCCTGGACCCAGGGCGCCATGAGCGCGTTCGAGCCGAGCTCGGCGACGCCGCTCGCGCCGGGCGTGGGGCTCATGTAGAGCGCGAAGTTGAGCAGCGTCTGGGTCAGGACGACCTGGACGATCGGCGGGCCCACCGAGACGAAGGTCGAGGGCGACGTCGGGATGCCGAGCCCGAGCAGGACGAAGTAGGCGACCGCGAACCGCGACCAGAAGAAGCCGAACGTGAGCAGCAGCGCGGCGGCGTAGGCGCGCTTGCCGCGGCGCATGTAGACGCGGAAGCCCTCGTGGAACTCGTCCACGCTCCGCAGCAGGCGCGCGGTCGTGGCGCGGCGCGCGGCGAGCCCGGCGTCGGCGCGGGCCCGCAGCCGCGGCACGCGTCGGGCGACCAGCAGCGCGGCGCGCAGGAGCCCCCCGAGCGGCACCGACAGCGCGCGGACGATCGCCTTGAGGAGCGGCGGGTACGCCGCCGCGACGATCAGCGCGACGAGCGCGGAGCCGAACATGGCCACGGTGAAGAAGAGCAGCCACTCGATCTGCGCCCCCCCGTGCATGACCAGCGCCCCGTTCTGCCGCAGCACGAAGATGGCCAGGGCCGAGAGAAGGAAGAACGTGACGGTGCACGAGGCGGTGAGCAGCTCCGCCGTGGCCACATCGACGAGCCGCATGCCGCTGTGGACGAGCACGGCGGCCTGCGAGGGCGCCGCGCCGGCCTGCCCCGGGGTCACGCCGGCGCAGAACATCAGCACGAACTCCGCGGTCACCGCGGTGCGGACGCGGAGCTCGGGCCAGAGCACGCGCCCGAGGACCCAGATCCTGAGGCCTCCGAACACGCCTTCTTGCAGCGCCAGCACGGCGCCGACGAGCAGCCAGCCCGGCCGCACGTGCGCGAGCCCGGCGGCGAGGCTCGCCTGCTTGTCGTGGATCTCGCTGTAGAGCACGTAAGCGAACGACGCGAGCGTGAGCGTGACGATGACCTGGATGCCTCGGATCAGGGTGGCGCGGTTCATACGGGGGCGCGCAGCCGGGATGATCGCCTGCGCATGCCCTATACCCTGTCGCCGGCGCTCGCGACCGTCATGCGGCGCTTCGCCCCGGCGCGCCAGACGCGTCCCGGGGCGGCCCGACCGCAGGACGCGCGTGGCCGGTGCGAACGACGTTTCGCGGGGGCGTTTCTTGTGTTGTCCAGCGCTCGTCCAGCGCGGCGCGCGCCGTCGTTCGTGGTCGCCGCGAAGCGCGGCTCTCACGCTCGTTCCGCGGCTCTCGAGGCCGGGGCGAGGAAGATGTCTATTGTCTATTGCGTCGCCGAGGAGGGCTCGCGATGCTGGCCGTCTCATGGCGGCACGTAAGATCGCTATCAATACCGGAGGCGGCGATGCGCCCGGGCTCAACGCTGTGATCCGCGCGGCCACGCTCGCCGCGATCGAGCGCGGCTGGGAGGTCTGGGGGATCCGGCAGGGCTACCGCGGGCTGCTCGAAGACTCTCCGGACGGGCTCATCCGGCTGGACCGCGAGCGGGTGCGGGGCATCGCGCACCTCGGGGGCACCATCCTGGGTACCGTGAACCGCGGCGATCCGTTCCACTATCCGATGCCGGGCGAGCACGGGCTCGTGCCGCGGGATCGGTCCGAGGATCTCGTGCGGCGGTTCCGCGCGCTCGGGTTCGACGCGCTCATTGCGGTGGGCGGCGACGGCTCGATGCGGATCGCGCACCAGCTCCTCGAGCGCGGGCTGCCCCTCGTCATCGGCGTGCCGAAGACGATCGACAACGACGTCTGCTGCACCGACGTCACGTTCGGCTTCGACACGGCCGTTTCCATCGCGACCGAGGCGCTCGATCGGCTCCACACCACGACCGAGGCGCACGAGCGGATCATGGTCGTGGAGGTGATGGGGCGGCACGCAGGCTGGATCGCGCTCAACGCCGGGATCGCCGGGGGCGCCGACGTCATCCTGATGCCGGAGATCCCGTTCCAGTACGAGCCGATCGCCGAGAAGATCCGCCTCCGGGAGTCGCGCGGGCGGCGCTTCTCCATCGTGGTGGCGGCGGAGGGGGCGTGCTCGCAGGGGGGAGAGCTCGTCATCAAGGACGCGGGCGACGCCTTCCGCCGCACCCCCGTCCTCGGGGGCGTGGCGGAGCGCGTCGCCAAGGAGCTCGCCACCCGCACGGGCAAGGAAGCGCGCTCGATGGTGCTCGGCCACTTGCTGCGCGGCGGCGGACCCACGACGGCGGACCGCTTGCTCGGGCTCCGCTTCGGCGCGTCCGCGATGCGCTTCCTCGTCGAGGACTGCGGGAGCGGGATGGTCGCGCTGCGGGGGAACCGGATCGAGCTGGTCTCCCTCGACGACGTGGCCGGCAAGACGAAGACGGTGCCGCTCGATTCGGACACGGTCGTCACGGCCCGTGAGATAGGCCTGTGCTTCGGCGACGAGCCGTCCGGCCATTTCGCCGCCTCCTGATCCCGGGCGCGCGGGTGTGCCGCTGTCGGCCGTCGGCCCGGCAGGAGCCGTGGCGGATTGTCCAGGCTCGCCTTCCACCGGGTCTCATTCGCGCGGCGCGCCGCCGGCCGGGCGGCCTGAGCATGGCGACCAGCCTCGTGTTTGACACTCGTCGAAGGGGGCCGATATCTTGGGTTCCCCTCCGAACCCGCGCACACCCCGGAACATGACGAAAGTCCTCGTATTTGAGAGTGATCCGGCGTTTGCCGGGGAGCTCCGCACGGAACTGGGCCGCCTCGGCTGCACCGTTCAGGTCGTCGATGATGGCAACGTCGGCCTGCAGGCCGCCGCGGCCGATCGCCCCGACCTCATCCTGCTGTCGATCGAGCTGCCGCGCATGAACGGCTTCTCGGTCTGCAACAAGCTCAAGAAGGACATGCAGCTCAAGGACGTCCCGCTCGTCATCATGTCGAGCGAGTCGAGCGAGGAGACGTTCGAGCAGCACCGAAAGCTCAGGACGCGCGCCGAGGACTACATCCACAAGCCGATCGCGTTCGGCGAGCTCCTCGAGCACATCCGCAACCATGTCCCGCTCGACGGCGACGACGCGGAGGCCGATCCGATCATGATCGATGAGGCCGAGGTGCTCGAGGCCGACATCGACGAGGACTCCGGGGATCCCACGATCATCACCGCGGCGGTGGGCTCGAACGGCACGTCTGCGAGCGTCGCGCCGCCGGCGCCGTCCGTCGCGCCGAGGCCGCCGTCCGTCGCGCCGAGGCCGCCGTCCGTCGCGCCGAGGCCGCCGTCCGTCGCGCCGAGGCCGCCGTCGGCTGTGCCGAGGCCGCCGTCCGCCGCGCCGCCGTCGCCGTCCGCCCAGGAGCGTGTGCGGGCGCCAGGACCGACGAAGCCTCCTCAGGCCGCCGTCGTGAGGTCGGATTCCCGCAAGTCGGATGAGGACATCGAGGAGTTCATCGGCGGCGCGTTCACCCGGTTGATCCGCGACGAAGAGGAGGAGCTGACCGACGTCAGGCCCTCGGTCGCGCCGTCGACGCGGACGCCGTCGACGCGGACGCCCTCGGTCGTGCCGTCGACGCGGACGCCGACGTCCACCGGCACGCCCCTGCCAGCCTCGGTGCCCCCGCCGGTGAGCTCGTCGCCGGTGGCTGCCTACCGCGCTCCTGTCTCCGAGCGCGGGGGCGCCTACCGCGCCCCGGTCTCCGAGCGCGGACGGCTGACCCCGGCGCCGCCAGCGCCGCATCGCTCCGACGTCGACGCGGGCGAGATCGAGCGCCTGCGCGCCGAGGTGGACAGGTCCAAGAGCGAGATCGTCCGCCTCACCAAGGAGGTGGCCGCTGCGCGCGCCACGTCGCTCCGCCTCGAGGGCGAGATTTCCACGGCGAACGACGGCAGCCAGGAGGCGGTCCGCCTGCGGCGCGAGCTCGACGAGGTCAAGGCGAAGCTCGCGGCCGGCGGCAGCGGCTCCAGGCCCGGCGGCGTGTCGAGCCGCGAGTTCCTCGATCTGCGCGAGGCGCTGAACAAGAAGGACAAGGAGATCCTCGCGCTCCGCGACCAGATGTCGCGCAAGGACAAGGAGCTCCTGGAGCTCAGGGATCAATCGCTGTCGCTCGATCGGGAGAAGGCCGATCAGGTCGACAGGATCCTGGAGCTCGAGCGTGCGAGCGAGGACCTCGACGGGCAGCTCGCGTCGCTGCGCGCCGACAAGGAGCTCGCGGCGAAGCGCGCCGACGACTTCAAGGCGCGCGCCGAGAAGATGCAGGCGCAGGTCGTCGCCCGCGACGCGGAGGTCTCGGCGGCCCGGCAGGCCCTGATGAGCGTCGAGGCCGCGCACACCGAGGCGCTGCGCTCCGCGGCGGACGAGAGGGCGCAGGCGATCGCCGCCGTCGAAGCGTCGGCGCGGCGCGAGATCGAGGAGAGCGCGCAGGCGGAGCGGGAGCGCTTCGAGCAGGCGACGGCGGCGCATCGGACGGAGGTCGAGAGGCTGAACGCCGAGCACGCCGCCCGCGTGGAGCAGCAGGCCGCCGAGCAACGCGCCGCCGCCGACAGGCTGGCCGGCGAGCACGCCGCGGCCACCGACAAGCAGGCCGCCGAGCATGCTGCGGCGATCGAGCGGGTGAGGGCGGAGCACGCCGCGGCCGTGGACGGCGTGAGGGCGGAGCACGCCGCGGCGCTGGACCGGCTGAGGGCGGAGCACGCCGCGGCGGTCGAGACATCGCAGGGCGAGCACGAGGCCGCCGTCGATGCGCTCCGGCGCGAGCACGCGGGCGAGACGGAGCGGCGCGACCGGGAGCACGCCGACGCGCTGGACGCGGCGCGCGCCGAGCACGCCGCCGGGCTGGACGCGGCGCGCGTCGAGCACGCCGCCGGCGTCGAGCGGATCAACGCGGAGCACGCGGCCGCGCTGCAGGTGGTGCGCGCCGAGCAGGTCGCCGCCGTCGAGCGGCAGCAGGCCGAGCACGCCGCCGCGCTGGAGGCGCTGCGGGGCGACCACGCGACCGCCGTCGAGGCGCTGCGGCGCGAGCATGCGGAGGACGTGGAGCGGGGCGACCGCGAGCACGCGGCCGCGCTGCTCAGCCTGCGAGCCGAGCACGCCCGCGCCATCGAGGGACAGGCGGACGAGCACGCGCGGGCGCTCGAGGCGACGCGAGAGGACTTCGCGGCGCGGCTCGCAGCCCGAGAGCGCGAGCTCATCGAGGAGCGCGAGCAGGCCGTTCGCGCCGCCGAGCAGGCGCATGCGGCCCGGGTGTCCGAGATCGAGGCGCGCGCCGCCGACCGGCAGGCGCAGATCGAGGCGGCGCACGCGCAGGCGCTCGCCGACCTCCGCGGCGCACATCAGGCCGAGATCGCCGAGCGCGAGGCCGCCTGGACGGCGCAGAAACACGAGCTGGACGAGATCGCCCGCGGGCTCTCCACCGAGCTCGGGCAGGCGCGCAACCAGGTGGCGCACCTCGAGGCCCGCTCACGCGACCTCGAGCAGCAGCTGGAGCAGCGCACGGGCGAGCTGTCCGCCCGCGTCGAGGAGCGCGATCGCCTGCTGGGGGAGCTCGCCGAGCGGGCGCGCGCCGTCGAGGCGCTCCAGGGCCGGCTCACCGAGGCCGAGCAGCGGGAGCGCGAGCTCGGCGCCCAGCTCTCGGACCGGACCGAGGAGCGCGACACGTTGAGGACGCAGGGCGAGCAGCTCGCCGAGCAGCTCGCCGTCGAGCGTGCCCGACTCCAGAAGGCGCGCTCGAAGTGGGGCGAGGACCGCGCCTCGCTGGAGCGCGCGCGGGAGGCGCTCGCCTCGGCGCTGTCGCAGATCGATCAGGGTGACGCGCTGTCGATCGAGTGAGCCGGCGGCGCTCGCCGGCGGGGCGCGGGGGCGATCAGCGCGAGAGCGCGGCCGCCCCGAACGCCTCGGGCAGGAGCGCTGCCAGCGAGGTGATCCGAGGCGCCACGCTGCCGCCTCCGGCGGCGATGAGGCGGATCGGGAGATCGACGGCGAACTCGGCGAGGGTCTGCCGGCACATGCCGCACGGGCTGCCGAGGATGGGCCCGCTGGTGGCGACGGTGAGCGCGATCGGGTCGCGCTCGCCGGCCGCGACCATCTGCGCGATGGCCGAGCGCTCCGCGCAGAGCGTGAGCCCGTACGAGGCGTTCTCGACGTTGCAGCCGGCGAACACGCGGCCCGACCGCACGAGGATCGCCGCGCCTACCCAGTAGCCCGAGTACGGCGCGTGCGCCCGCTCCCGGACGGCGAGGGCCGCCCGGTCGAGCGCGTCCCAGTCGATCGCCCGCGCCGCCTCGGTAGCGGCGGGCGCCTCGACGGCGTCCTGCGGGGCGCGGCTCACGACGCAGAGCTCCCGGCCGCGGCGCCTTCGCCGACGCGGCGGACCCACGCCGAGAGCAGCGCCGTGAACTGGGCGCGCGCCCTCCGGGCGGTCTCCTCGACCTCCTTGTGGTCGAGCTCGCGCTGCGTCAGGCCCGCCGCGAGGTTCGTGATGCACGAGATGGCCGCGGCCGGCACGCCCATGTGCCTGAGCGCGATGATCTCCGGGACCGTGCTCATCCCGACCGCGTCTGCCCCGAGCGCGCGCAGCATCCGGATCTCGGCGGGCGTCTCGTACGTCGGCCCGAGCAGACCGGCGTAGACCCCCTCGCGCAGCGGGACGCTCGCGTCGCTCGCCGCCGCCCGCGCGAGCTCCAGCAGCCTGGGATCGTGCGCGTAGGTCATGTCGGGGAAGCGCTTGCCGAGCGCCTCGTCGTTCGGCCCGAGGAGCGGGTTCACCCCCATCAGGTTCAGGTGATCGGTGAGCAGCATGAGGTCGCCGGCGGCGAAGCCGGGATGGATGCCGCCCGCCGCGTTCGTCAGGAGCACGGCGCGACAGCCGAGCCGCGCGAGCACGCGGACGCCGAACGCGACCTTCGCCGGCGGGTGCCCCTCATAGAGGTGCGCGCGCCCCTGCAAGCAGACGACCGGCACATCGCCGACGCGCCCGGCGCAGAGGAAGCCGGCGTGCCCCTCGACGGCGGGCCGGGGCATGCCGGGGATCTCCGCGTAGGGGACCTTCACGAGCCCGGAGAGCTCGTCGCCCCAGCCCCCGAGCCCTGATCCCAGCACCACGCCGATGCTCGGAGACGCCGGAATTCGTTGGTGAATGATGCGCGCTGCTTCGTCGAGCTCGGCCAGGAGGGTCACCGCGACAAGCTACCCGAGGGCGACGCGGGAGGTAAACGTCGCAGATGCACAGCGGCACCGAGCGTGATAGGGTCGCCGCCCTTTCGGGGTAAGTGACGACGATGGGCACCAAGATCGAAAATTTCTTGAAGGAACAGAAGATCGACCCCCGCCGCATCATTGCGGTGTCGGTCAAGATCGAGCGGCTGCAGCCGGAGGATCGGGCGATCCGCCTGACCAAGCGGCTGGCGCGCAGCAGCGAGGATGCTGCGAAGAAGAAGGAGGCCGCCAGCACCAAGAAGCCGCGAAGCGGCCGCCCGGTGACCGACCGCACGCTGGGCGCGGCATTGCAGGGCAAGCCGATCAGCGGCCCTGCGAAGACGCGCCTGCTGCGCGCGGTCAACCGCATCCTGGAGCAGAAGAAGCAGGAGAAGGTCGAGCTGTCGGCGCTCTTCGAGCTGCCGAAGAAGGGCGGCGCCGCGGCGGAGGGCGCCGAGGCCGCGGGCTGATCCGGCCGGACGACCCGGGTACACCCACGGTTCTTCCCGTCGCCCGGCTTGAGCGCACGTCGGCCCGAGGCCGAAGTGGGCTCAAGCCGGGCACCTTTTTGTCCAGGGCCTGAAGCCGGTCGCTACGCGCGATCGCGGCGGCGCGAGCCCAGCTCGAGCAGGTCGGCGGCGACGAGGGCCACGGTCAGCGACACGGCGATGATGATCATGCGCCGGAAGGTCGCGCCGATGTGCCCGGAGGAACAACTTTTGTGCGCTTCCGGGCGTCATCGCGGCCCGGGGCGGCGCTGCACGGGCCATCGGCCTTCGCAGCGCCATGAATGGTCCGGCTGCTCGGCGCATCGGAGACCTTCGTGCATACCGTGGCGGTCGAGACGGGGGCGTTCTGGGCGCACCTCCCGCTGTCGTTCTTCCCCCTCGGCTGGGGGGCGCCGAACGGCCGCGCGGACGCCCGGGCCGCGCAGGACGCGCGCGTGGCGCTCGACGCGGCGCTCGCGCGCCATGACCTATCTCGCCGTCCGGCGCTCGTCGTCTCGCCATCGAGCTCCATGAGCGCCGAGGGGGCGGATAGGCTTCCGCCCGTGACCGAGCCCGACGACGTGGGCGAGTGGATCCGCCGCTTCCAGAGCGGCGACCCTACGGCCTTTGCCGAGATCTTCCGTCGTTATCGCCGCGACGTCGCGCGGCTCGTCTTCAGGATGCTCGGGCCGACCGCCGACGCGGAGGACGTCATCCAGGAGGTGTTCATCCAGGTGCACCGGAGCCTGGGGGACTTCCGGGGGCAGTCGAAGTTCTCGACGTGGCTCCACCGGGTGACGGTCAATGCGGTGCTGATGACTCGGCGCGCGGCGCGCTCCCGGCCGGTGTTCGCGGGCGAGCCCAGCATCCATCTTGAGGCCGACCGCGGCATGCTCCCGGACGAAGACGCCGCTCGCGCTCGCAGGATCGACGCCTTCCGGCGGGTGCTGGAGCGCCTCCCCGAGAAGAAGCGGGTCGTCTACGTCCTCCACGAGCTCGAGGGGATCGCGCCAACCGAGATCGCGGAGATCGTCGGCGCCCCGGTCCTGACCGTCCGGACGCGGCTGTTTTATGCGCGCCGGGAGATCGAGGCGATGATGCGCGCCGAGCCCGCGCTCGCCCAGCTCGCCGTCGAGCTGGCCGAGGGCGGCGCGGACAAGGTGGACGCCACAGGTCCGGAGGCGACGCGCGAACCGGTTTCTAGAGGGGGCGCTGCAGTGGGGTATCCCGCGGCGGATCAAGCGGCTGTCGACGCGGAGGACATGTGAGCGGCGCAAAGCAGTACGAGCGGGCACGGGAGCACATGGAGCGGCTGCTCCGCGCCGAGGAGCCTCCGGAGCCTCGCTGGGACGCCATCGAGCGCGAGCTGTTCGCGCGGATCGATCGGCCCTCTTCGGAGCGTCGCGCCGCTCCGCCGCAGCGCTCGCCGCTCGGGCGAGCGCTCGCGTTCGCGGCGGCCGCGGCGGCGATCGCGTTCGCGGTCCTCGCGGCCGGGCGCTCCGCCCCGCCCGTCGCGGCGACGTCGACGCCGCCGCGCGCCCGCGATCTCGCGGACGTGCCCAGGGCCGCCGGGGCGGCCGACGACCTGGATTTTCGCGCCCTCCGGCCAGGCGACTCCGTCGAGGCCGCGGCCCACGCGATCTCCTTCGTCGATGTCGGCTCGGTGCGCTGGACGCTCTTGCCGAACAGCCGCGCCGTGGTGCGCGCCGTGGGCGCGGCGGGGGTCGGCCACGTGATCGCGCTCGAGCGGGGCTCGGTGCGGGCCGACGTCGTCACGCGCGCGCCCGAGGAGGGGCTCGTCGAGGCGTTCGCCGTCGAGGTGGACGGCACCCGCGTCGCGGTGCACGGCACGCTCTTCACCGTGACCCGCCTGGAGGATCGCGTGGAGGTCGACGTGGAGCACGGCACCGTCGCGGTCGGTCCCGCGGCGTACCGCGGCGCGACCACCGCGCACCTGCTCGTCGGTCCGTCGCGCGGCACCTTCTCGCTCGACGGCGGCCGCGAGGCGCGCCTCCTCCAGCGCCCCGCGCCGCAGGACAGCGCCCTCGCCGCGCCCCCGGAGCCGGCGCGTCCGCCTGAGTCGCCCCGGCCGACCGCCGGCGTGCGTCCGCCGAGCGGAGCTGCTGCGGCCCCGGTGGCCGTCGCTCACGTGGAGGAGCCCGCCTCGCCCGTCTTCTCGGCGGCCGCCGAGGCGGCCGCCCCGGCGGTCGACGAGCCGCCTCCGCCGTCGCCGATCGAGCCGTCGCTGGCCGTCGCAGAGCCGGTTTCCGACCCGCAGGCGACCGCTCACCTGCCGGCGCTGACGTCAGCGTCCGTGCAGTCGCTGCTGTCGAGCTGTTTCGCGCGCGAGAGCGCTGGCGGTTCGTCCTTGGTCCGCAGGTCGATCGTCTCGACGCTGCGCATCTCCGTGCACCCGGACGGCAGCGTCGCCGCCGTGCGCTTCGACCCGCCGCTCCGGCCTGCGCTGCAGGCCTGCGCTGCAGGCCTCTACCAGGGTCGCTTCGCGGAGGGCCCGAGGCAGCTCGCCATCCCGTTGACCATCGAGGACTGAACGCGGCCGTCGCGCGGGGAGCGCTGCGCGGCCGTCCGCGCGGAGGCTCAGAGCGAGCCGAGGAGCTGCGTGAGCGCGTAGGTCTCCCGCGCGCCCATCACCCCGAACTGCACCCCCATCCCCTCGGAGGTGGTCCATCGCACGACCGACGGGATCGCGGCGGCCTGCTTCAGGCCCGCCAGGGACAGCAGCACCTCGATGGTCGCTCCGAAGGGAGCGGGCGAGCTGGTATTGATGAACATCCCGCCGAGGCTGATGTCGCGGCATGTCGCATCGACGGGCGGGCCGTCGCCGATCCGGAACGCGATCGAGAGCTCGATGAGCTTGCGCGGGTGCTTGCGGTGATCTCGCACGTGCCTCGCTGGCTAGGTGTGCGGCGCTGGAGGTCGCCGCGTGGGGTATTCTGGAGCGCAGAGGAGACGATCAATGTCGCGAGCCGAGAGCGTCGCTGTCAAGCGCCGGGAGCCGCGCTCGGCTCGGTCGAGCCGCAGCCGGGCCGTCGCGTCTTCCACCGCGTCGCCGCGCGCGGAGGGCCCGGCGGAGCGCCGCGGCTGGAAGCGGCACCTCGACGGCTGGGAGCCGGGGCTCGTGGCCATCTTCATCGCGGGAACTGCGGCCATCCTCACGGTGCCGCGATCGGTCGAGCCCGCCGAGCTGCCGCTGCCGCTCGCCGACGCGCAGGCCCTCGCGCGGACGCGGGACGCGGACATCGCGCGCGCCGGAGAGGCCGAGCAGCTCGGGCTCGACGCCGAGGTGCGCGAGCTCGGCTCCGCCATCCGCGCGTTCGGGGTCGTGGACGCCGACGCGGATCACACCGAGGCCGAGCTCCTCGCCGCGCGCAAGCGCGTGCTCGAGGCCGTGGGCCCCGCGCTCGCCCAGGGGGACGAGGCGGTGCTCCGGCTGCGGGCCTACCAGATGCGCTCGTTCGTCCGCGAGGTGCGCCGCTTCGAGGCGACCGGCGAGGAGTCCGACGAGCTCCGCGAACTCGGCGGCAATTTCATCGGGCTGCTCCGGCGAAACACATGGCTGCGGCGAGGGGAGGCGGGGCCGCGCGGCGGCGGCGAGGCGCGCCGCGTCGCCATGGATGGCGCCGTGCTCGGGGTGCTCTTCAAGAAGCGCTGGGGCGCCATCGTGGGCCTCCAGCGAGCTCCGTTCGGGGTGGCGCTCGACGAGGAGCGCGCGCTGTTCAAGTTCCTGCTGTCGCACCCGCTCGGCGGGAGGAGCGCGCAGGAGCTCGCGGCGCCTCCCGCCGCGGAGGCGGCGGCGCGCCCGGAGCAGCAGGCCGGCGAGCCGGGGTCGCGCTCGCCCGCGGCGGCGCTCCGCGCGGCGGCGCTCCGCGCGGCGGAGGCGCAGCGCGCCGAGGAGCACTATCGCCTGAAGAAGATCGACGAGCTCGCCGCGCTCGACCCGGCGTATCCCAGGCACCTCGCCCGCGGCGTCACCCTCTACCGGCTGAGGAAGTTCGTGCAGTCGGCGGAGGCGTTCCGCAGCCACCTGGAGCAGCACCCCGACGGGGCGTACACGCTGCGGGCGCAGAACCACCTGCGCGCGGCGCTGGAGCGCGCGAGCGAGGAGTCGTTCTAGCGGACCGAGCGCCGCGCTCGAGGAGCGACTCGAGCAGGCGCGCCGAGCCGCTACGGGCCCCTGCGCATCCCGCCGGGGCGGTGAGGGCGCCCGCTGATCCCCTTGGCAGGGTTGCCTTGCGCGCCGCGCCCCCGGCGCGTCTCCATCTCGTTCATGATCCCCTGCATGGCCGAGGCCTGCAGGAACCGGCGAGCGGCCGGAAAGACCTCCTGCTCCTCGCAGGCCACGTGGCTCTGGTACGCGGCGCGCAGGCTCTCGATGAGCTGGGGGAGCACCTCCACCGCCTCGGGGCCGCCGTCGCGCTCGATCGCGGCGCGCAGCGCGTTGATCGCGCGCTGATGCGCCTTGTGCTCCTGCCGGAGGCGATCGAGGGTCGGCGCGATGGCCTCCAGCACCGCGAGCCGCGGGAACAGCGAGCGCTCCTCGTCCTCCTGGTGCCGGCTCATCGACCGCTCGAAGTAGGCCACAACGCTGGAGAGACCCTCGAGCGCCGTGGCGCGCCCGGGGGCATCGCTGAGCGCCCGCGCGGCGCGCGCGAGGTCGTTCAGGTTCTCTTCCAGGCTCCGGTGAGCGGCGGTGAGCTTCTCGAGCGGATCGTTCCGGTCATCGGGCATCAATCGATGATCGAGCAAGTGCGCGGAGGCGTGGAAGCTTTTTTCTCTCCGCTCGCGGTTTCACGCGCCGGCGCGCTGGCCGTCCGATCACCTCGCCGCTTGACCAGCGCGGGGCACGACATCCCACCTTTCCTTCAAGGAAGGCTCGCGTTGCGGGGCAGCTCGATCCGCAGCTCGGGGGCCAGCATCTCGCGCGCGAGGTGCACCTCGAGCAGGTCGATCACGGGGCTCTTCGACACCGCCCGGAGCCGCTCGTCCGCGCCCGCATCACCGGCCGCCTTCTTGGCCATCGCCGTGTAAAATTGCGCCTCCACGCGCTGCGCCGCGCTCTGGGCGAGCTTGTCGAGATCCGCGTCGCTGAGCTTGCCGTTCGCCCACGCCGCGAGCTTCCCTGTCCAGGACGCGCGATTCGCCGCGCTGTCCAGCGCGCGGCCCGCGGTGCCGTCCGTCGCGACGCCGAGGGCGCGCTCCAGCAGGAGGACCCAGAGCCCGCCGTAGACGAGATCCTCCTCGTCCACGTTCGCCTCGAGGCCGCGCTTCAGCGCCCGCCGCGCGGCGGGGAGATCGCGCTCGACGAGCGCGCGCCCCACGGCGTCGAGCATCGTGGCGCCGAGCTGCGGCGGCTCGGCGGCCACCAGGGCGAACGCCCGCTCGTAGGCGCGGGTCGCGCCTTTCTCGTCGCCATAGCCATCGAGGATGCGCCCGAGCAGCCGCTCCGTCCGCGCCTTCGTGCCGGGATCTCGCGCGCGCTGCCGGGCGTCGAGCGCGGCGGCGAGCGCCGCGTCGAGCGACTCCTTGGCCCGCTCCTGCGTGCCCACCTCGCGGTGGAGCTCGAAGGCGAGCACGTGCGCCTGGATGATCTCGAGCGGCGCGGTGCGCGCGTCCGGCGCTCCCAGCGCCCGCCGCACGTCCTCCAGCGCGGCCTGGAGCTCGCCGGACTGCCGCTCGGCCATCGCGAGGAGCGTGAGCCCGTTGACCGTCGGCTCGGCCGCCGTGGCGGCGCGGAGCAGCGGCAGCGCGCCGGCGAGGTTGCCGGCGCGCAGCTCGAGCGATGCCATGAGGGACCGGACGCGCGCGCCCGACGGATCGAGCACGGCGCCGCCGCGCGCCGCCCGGTCGGCGAGCACGAGCAGCGGCCCCGCGGCGCTGTAGGTGCGCCGGGCGGCCTCGAAATCGTCGTTCGACGCCTCCTCCGAGAGCGCGCCCAAGAGGAGCCCCAGCGCGGCCCCGAGCGCGCCGGGGCTCGGCCGGTCGCCGAGCGCGCCGGCGACCACGAGCGGCGTCGCCTCCGACATGCCGAGGCGGATCATCACCTGGGAGATCAGCGTGGCGCTGTCGTAGCTCAGCGGATCGCGCCGGTAGGCCTCCAGGGCCGTGCCCCAGATCGCCCCGTTGAGCAGGTCCTGCAGCATCCCGGTCTCGGCGTCGCGCTCCTGCGTGTCGTGGAGGGCGAAGGCGGTCGCGAGCGCCTGCCACGAGACCGCGTCGTCGCTGGACGCGGCGGCCTTGATCCGCTCGTACAGGCCGGGCGGGATCACCCGGCGCGCGCTCGTGCGGTCGATCTGCTCGAGCGCGCCCTTCGCGTCGCCGTAGCGGAGGAACAGCGCGGCCATGCTCGCGCCGCCCGACTCCAGCGCGCGCGCCGCCTCGACCGCCTCCTCGCGCTCCGGCCGCTTCCCCCCTTGCCGGAACTCGATGTTGAACTCGATCGCCCGGTCGATCCACGCCGCGGTGGCGGCGGCGGCGCGCTGGATCGTCTCCGGGCGGCTGTCGACGAGGGCGCGCGAGACGGACGCGCGCTGCTCCATGCCGAGCTGCTCGAGCGGCCCGCCGGTGCGCGTCTCCTTCATCCAGCGATCGAGGGCGGCCAGGTGCTCGTCGACCTCGGCGCGGGCCCGGCTGCCGCTCGGCAGCGCGGCGGCGCGGAGCTCCATGAGCGCCCGCACCCGCCCCTCGTCGCCGCGCGGGCTCAGCCGCTCGATGGCGCCGGCGAGGGCGCGCTCGCCCACGGCGTCGATCATCTCGGCGTGGCCCTCGCCGGGACGGACCAGGTAGAGCGCGCCGAGGACGCTGTCGACGGCCCGGTCGGGCTGCCCGGCGTGGAAGCGCGCCGCGGCGTGCGCGAGCTGCCTGCGGATCACGCCGATGAGCAGGCCCGTGCGCTGCGGGCTCTGCTTGCCGTCGCGCACGATCGTGAAGAGGCTGCCGGAGAAATCGGCGTCGCGGACCTCGACGACAGCGGCGCGGCCTTCGGCGCCGGGCGGCCCCTTCGCCCCCGGCGTACCGGAGGCCCCGCAGGCGAGGGGAGAGAGCGCGAGGGCGAGCGCGGCGAGACCCCGGGCGAGACGGCGCCGGGGGAGCAAGGTCGGCAGCGACATTGCGGGGCAGTGTACACGGGCGAAGCGTGCGCGCACCCCCCCGGGGCTCTGTCGCCAGCGCTACCGCGAGCCGTCGCCGAGCCTGCGGCCGAGCAGCTTGGACGCGAGCGTCTCGCCGAGCTCGCTCATCATCAGCTGCTCGACCACCGCCTCGGTCGCGGCGCTCTCCGCCTCGCTCGCATACTGGAACTCGATGCCCATCCCCGCCGGCGCCTCCTCCGTCGCCTCGGCGGGCATCACGATCCACTTCACCCGCCCGCGGAGGCGGAGCGGCTCGGCCAGGTTGCGGATCGAGAGGGCGAAGACGAACTCGGTGCCGATCGCGAGCGGGCGATCGGTCCGGATGAACGTCCCGCCTTTCGAGATGTTGCGCGTGTAGTCGGCGAAGAACGTGTTGAGTCGCTTGTACTCCACGCTCAGCTCGATCGCGGCCCGATTGGCTGAGCGGCGGTCCGTCTCCGTCACGGCACCACCCTACCACGGCGCGCGCGGCCCAGAGTAAAGTCGCCGCCCATGGAACGTGGTGGTGCCAGGGCCGCGGTCGCGAGCGGGCGGCGCAGGATCGGCGCGCTCAAGGACGGGGCGCTCGTCGCCGGGCGGGCGGTGACGCAGACGGGGCTCCTCGCCGCGCTGCGTTGGCCGGGGCTCAAGGTCCTCGCGCGCGAGCTCGCGAAGGGCAAGGCGAACCCGTCGCTCCTGTTCCGGTTCTACGCCGAGAACAGCCCGCACCGCATCGCGGTGGTCGACCCGCGGAGCCTCGCGCGCGGCGCGGCCGAGGGCGACGTGAAGGCCCCGGCCGAGGATCGGGTCTACTCGTTCTTCGCGCTGAACGAGGCGATCGAGCGGCTCGGCTACGCGCTCGACCGGCGCGGCGTCGGCCCGGGCGCGACCGTGCTGCTCGCGCTCAAGAACCGCCCCGAGTTCGTGATGAGCCAGATCGCGCTCGCCCGCGTCGGCGCGTCCGTCGTGACGGCCTCGTGGCGATCGACCCCCGCCGAGCTCTCCTACCTCGCCGTCCACTCCGGGGCACGCCTGCTCGTGTTCGACGCCGACATCGCCGACGTGATCCGCGAGGCCGCGCCGCGGCTCGAGGGGATCCCGCGCGAGCGCATGATCGCGGTCGGCGAGCGCGCCCCGGGCTTCGCGCACTTCGACGAGCTCATCACCGAGCGCGGCGCCGCGCCGGATCGGAGCGAGCGGGCCGCGGTGGTGATGTACACCTCCGGCACCACCGGCAAGCCGAAGGGCGCGGTGCGCGGCTTCGGCGGCGGGGTCGTCGTGTCGGCGCTCGGGGCGATCGGCGCGACCCCGATGCGCGCGGGGGACGTGCACCTCGCCGTGTGCCCCCTCTACCACCTCACGGCGCTCGGCTTCGTGAACCTCTCCCTGGTCCTCGGCGCGACGATCGTGATCCTCCCGGAGTTCCATCCGGAGCTCTTCCTCGAGGCGATCCAGCGTTACCGCGTGACGACCACGGCGGTCGTCCCGACGATGCTCCACCGCGTGCTCGAGCTCGGCGAGGCGCGCCTCCGCGCCCACGACACGTCGTCGCTCACCGCGATCTTCACGGGCGGCGCGCCGCTGCCGCCGGCGCTCGCGACGAAGGTGATGGGGGTGTTCGGCGACAGGCTCTTCAACTTCTACGGCGCGACCGAGACGGGCATCGTGACGATCGCGGGCCCCGAGGATCTGCGCGCGTCGCCGGGCACCATCGGGCGCCCGGTCGCCGGCAGCGAGCTCATGCTGGTGGGCGAGGACGGGGAGCCGTGCCGCGACGGCGAGGTGGGCGAGCTCTATGTGAGGAGCCCCCTGCTCGTCTCCGGCTACCACAGAGATCCGGACGCCACGCGCGAGTCGATGCTGGACGGCTACTTCTCGGTCGGCGACCTCGCGCGCCGCGACGCGCGCGGCTGCTACCACATCGAAGGCCGCAAGCGGGACCTGATCATCTCGGGCGGCGTGAACGTGTACCCCGCCGAGGTGGAGTCGGTGCTGCACGATCACCCGGCGGTCGCCGAGGCCGCCGTGGTGGGCGTCCCGGATCGCGCGTGGGGGGAGCGCGTGCGCGCGTTCGTCGCCCTGCGCCCCGGCGCGGTCGCGAGCGAGGACGACATCGAGGCGCACTGCCGCGCAGAGCTCGCGGGCCCGAAGGTCCCGCGCGAGATCGTCTTCGTCGACGCGCTGCCGCGCAACCCGACGGGCAAGGTGATGAAGCGCGACCTCGCCGGACCCGAGCCGAAACCAGCGGAGTAGGCGCGCCGGTAGCTGCTGTCCCGGGAGGGCGATCGATGCTATTTCGCACCTCGTGCGGGATCCGTACGAAGTGTTGGGCGTCGAGCGTTCCTCGACGCAGGATGAAATCAAAAGCGCTTTCCGGCGACTCGCCGCGCAGCACCATCCCGACAAGAACCCGGGGGACCAGGGCGCGCACGTCCGCTTCAAGGAATTGAACGCGGCCTACCAGATCCTCAGCGATCCCCAGAAGCGCGCGGCGTTCGACCGGTTCGGCCCCGCCGCCGTCGGCGCCCCCGCCGGCTCGGGCTTCCAGGGCGTGCCCTTCGACATGCAGGACCTCAACCTCGACGCCATCTTCGGCGACCTGCTCGGCGCCCTCGGCATCAAGGTGGGCGACCGCGGGACGCTGCAGAAAGAGGTGCGGATCAGCTTCGAGGAGGCGGCGTTCGGCTGCACGAAGCAGATCACCTACGATCGCGTCGAGCCGTGCGGCGACTGCGCCGGCTCGGGCTCCGCGCCCGGGGCGTCGACCGAGCGCTGCGCGGCGTGCGCGGGCCGCGGCCGCGTCCGGATGCAGCAGGGGATGTTCCCCATCGCGATCGAGCGCCCCTGCGGCCGGTGCCGCGGCACGGGCCGGATCGTGACCGACCCGTGCACGACGTGCCGCGGCGCCGGCCTCGCGGCGAAGCAGAAGACCATCGAGGTGACCATCCCCGCGGGCGTGGAGAACGGCGCGACCCGGCTCGTGGAGCGCGGCGGCAACGCCGTCCGCCCCGATCGCGGGCCGGGCGATCTCGAGCTCACCATCCGCGTCGCGCCGCACGAGCTCTTCCGCCGCGTCGGCGACGACGTTGTGTGCGCCGTGCCGATCTCGTTCGCGCGCGCGGCGCTCGGCGGCGAGCTGGAGATCCCGACCCTCGACGGGAAGGGCAGGCTGCGGATCCCCCCGGGCACGCAGCCCGGCTCGGTGCTCCGGATCAAGGGCAAGGGCATCCCGCGCCGCGTCGTCGGCGGGCGCGGCGACCAGCTCGTCGAGGTGAGCGTCGAGGTGCCGACGCAGCTCACCGCCTCGCAAAAGGAGCTCATCTCGCAGCTGGCGAAGGACCTCGGCGAGAACGTGCAGCCGCAGCAGGCCAGCTTCATGGACAAGCTCAAGGGTCTGTTTGGTTGACCTGCCGTGCGCCCGCGGGTGATCCTTTGCGTCCCGCTGAACGCAGAGGCACGAGCGCTGCCTCGAGCGTCTGAGCCGACATGGCGAAGGAGGCATCGGACATGGATAGACCGAAGTTCATCGACGTCCTGAGCGACTCCACGGGAGAGACGGCGGAGAAGGCCGTGCGCGCCGCGCTGCTCCAGTTCCCGGACGCGGGGGTGCAGATCCGCCTCTACACCCGGGTGCGCACGCCGGACATCGCGCGGCCGGTGCTCGAGCGCGCGGCCCGGGAGGGGGCGCTCGTCGTGTTCACGGTGGTGAGCCCCGAGCTGCGCGAGTTCGTGCACGCCTCCACGGCCGAGCTGAACATCGAGGCGATCGATCTGATCGGCTCGCTCATCGGCCGGCTCGGCACCTTCCTCGACCGGGAGCCGATCAACCTGCCGAGCGCGATGCTGCCGCTCAGCGAGGAGTACTTCCGGCGCATCGAGGCGGTGGAGTTCGCGGTCAAGAGCGACGACGGCAAGGAGCCGAGGAACTTCAAGCGGGCGGACATCGTGCTCGTCGGCGTCTCGCGCACGTCGAAGACGCCGCTGTCGACGCTGCTGGCGCAGCGCGGCCTCAAGGTCGCGAACCTGCCGCTCGTGCTCGGCGTCGCGCCGCCGCCCGAGCTCGTGGACGCCCCGCAGGACAGGGTCGTCGGCCTGACCATCGGGCTCGATCAGCTCTGCGAGATCCGGCAGGCGCGCCTGCGCCACCTCGGGATGCCCGCCGAGACGAACTACGCGATGCGCGAGCACGTCCGGCAGGAGCTCGACTACGCGCGCCGGCTCTTCGCCGCGCACCCGGAGTGGCCGGTTGTCGACGTCACGGGGCGCGCCATCGAGGAGACGGCGGTGATCATCCTGGAGCACCTGAAGGAGCGCGACGAGCGCGCGAAGGCCGCGCGCTCGTCGCTGATGTGAGGCCGCGCGGCCGAGCGGGACGCGCGACGCCGCCGCACGGCGCGAAGGCAGGAAAGCGGCGTGTCCAGATGGGCGTGCGGCGTGTCCAGATGGGCGTGCGGCGTGTCCAGATGGGCGTGCGGCGTGTCCAGATGGGCGTGCGGCGTGTCCAGATGGGCGTGCGGCGGGGCGCGCCGCCGGTCAGCTCACGATCTTGAGGGCGCGGCCGACGAGGACCTCGTTGTGGCTGCCGGTCCTGTACCCGCCGAGATCGAGCGTCACGTACCGGAAGCCGTGCCGCTTGCCGGCGGCCACGATCTCGGCGCGCAACGAGGGCTCGGCGGCGCGCGCGAGCTCGCCGGCGTCGAGCTCGATGCGCGCGAGGTCATCGTGGTAGCGGACGCGGACCTGGCGGAACCCGAGGCCGCGCAGCGCGCCCTCGAAGCCGCCGATCTGCGAGAGCCGCTCGCGCGTGACGCTGGTCCCGTAGGGGATGCGGCTGGAGAGGCAGGCGGCGGCCGGCTTGTCCCAGATGGGCAGGCCGACGCGCGCCGCGCCGGCGCGCACGTCGGCCTTGCTGAAGCCGAGCTCGACGAGGGGGCTCACCACGCCGGCCTCGCGCGCCGCCTCGAGCCCGGGGCGGTAGTCGCCGAGGTCGTCCGTGTTGGTGCCGTTCAGGATCGCCGCGAGCCCCCACTCGGACCGCTTGTGCACGGCGATCCGGTAGAGCTCGCTCTTGCAGTGGAAGCAGCGGTCGGGGTTGTTCGCCACGTAGCGCGGGTCGTCGATCTCGGACGACGCGACGAGGCGGTGGTCGGCGCCGATCAGCCGGGCGATCGCCGTGGCATCGTCCTTCTCGGCGGGCGCGAGGCTCGGCGAGACCGCGGTCATGCCGACGGCCTTCGGGCCGAGCTCCTGGTGGGCGACCGCGAGGACGAAGGCGCTGTCCACCCCGCCGGAGTAGCAGACGAGGACGGATCCGAGCTCCCGGAGCCGGGCGCGCAGCCCGGCGAGCTTGGGGTCGATGGGGGAGCCCTCGGGCGTGAGCGACGGCGCGGACATGGCGTTCCTCCCTTTACCACAAGCCGTCTGGTGCGCCGGTCGGCCCGGCGCCCGCGGTGGGATCCGCGCCCGATGCCGCCAGGTTACTTGCGGTTCGAGCGCCGGTTCTGACACGCTAAAGGGCGAGATGGACCCGAAGAGGAAGCAGGCAGGCCGCACCGCCCTGCCGTTCGCGGTCGCGGTGGCGCTCGCGGCCGCCGCGCACGCTGGCCAGGGGTGCGGAGACAACCGGCTGCCGCCGCGGGACCTGCCGCGCGCGGACGATCAGCGGCCGCTCCCGCGCTGGTACCCGGAGAGAGCCTGGTCGGAGCAGGGCGGGGAGAGCCAGGTCTACATCGAGGGCAAGATCGTCTTCGACACGAGCAAGGCGGTGATCCGGCCGGGCAGCGAGAAGACGCTGGAGACGCTGCTCCAGTTCCTCAAGGAGCACCCCGAGGTGACGCGGCTGCGGATCGAGGGGCACACCGACGCGCAGTCGAGCGAGGAGCGCAACCAGGAGCTCAGCGCGCGGCGCGCCCTCGCGGTCGCCGACTGGCTTGTCGACCGCGGGGTCGAGAACCTCCGGCTGATCGCGGTCGGCTTCGGCGAGTCGCGCCCGCTCGGGCCGAACGAGATCGCGGCAGGTCGCAGCGAGAACCGCCGGGTCGAGCTCCACGTGGCCGAGGTGAACGGGCGCCCCTTCCAGGGGCAGGACCCGTACGCGGGCGGCCTCGCGCTGGAGGTGCTGAGCCTCGAGGAGCGCAAGCTGCGCGCGGCGCAGGCGGCGCCCAAGGCGCCCCCGCCCCGCAAGGCGTTCGTGGCGACCGGCGACGAGATCAAGCCGGTGCCGGTCAAGCGGCCGGCCGAGACCGGGGGGCCGGAGGGCGAGCCGCTCAAGCCGAGCGCGCCTGCCAAGGAAGCGCCGGCGAAGGACGGGGCTCCCCCGGCGGGCGGGGGCTGAGCGCCCTCAGCGCCTGAGCGCCCTCAGGGCGCGAGGTGGCGCGCGCGCGGCGACCGCGTGCGGTACCGCTCCAGGAGCGTGAGCGCCGCCTCCAGCGACGCGCCGTACGGGAGCACGTTGCCCTTCGGCGTGGCGTACTCGAGGTAGAGGTTGTCGTCCGTGGACAGGATCGGCCCGCCGTCCTCGGCCGCGTCGGCGATGAGGCGGTCGAGATCGTCGCCGGAGGCCACGAGATCGTCGAGGAGATCCGCGAGCCGCGCGCCGGCGAGCGTCGCGCGGAGCGCCGGGCGCGCGTCGAGGGCCGCGAGGCGCGCCTCCGAGGCGGAGAGCGGCGCGGCGCTCGCGACCAGGATGCCCTGCGCGCCGCCCACGAACAGCGCCACGTGCGGGAAGGCGCTGCGCATCGTCCGGATCACGACGGCGAGCTCGCGCTGCCGGATGTGGTGGAGCTGCACCCACTGCTGCAGGACGCCGCCCTCGGTCAGCCGGGACCGGGCGAGCTCGTAAAACTCGCGGCTGTAGAGGCTCGCGGCGCCCGCGAACCAGACGCTGGTGAGCTCGATCGCGATGAGGTCGTAGCGGCCCTCGGGGGCGACGAGCAGCTCGTTCCTGCCGTCGTTGAGCGAGAGGCGGACGCGCGGGTCGTCGAGGGCGCGGAGGCTCGGGCCCGCGAAGAAGCGGCGAGAGGCCTCGACGATCGCGGGCGAGATCTCGGCGACGTCGATGCGCTCGAAGGGGTAGGCCGCGATGGTGCCGGTCGTCGTGCCCGTACCGAGGCCGATGACGAGCGCGGCGCGCGTGTCGCGGACGAAGAGCGAGGGGAAGTGCGCGAACCGCCGCTGCGCCGTCATCTCGGGGCCGTCGTCGCCCTGGAACTTGCCGTTCGTGTACATGGTCGTGACGCCGGCGCGGCGCGCGACGGTGGTGACGCCGCCGTGCACGTCCTCGCGCACGAAGTCGATGCGCTCGGGGCGCGGCCCCATGGCGAAGTAGACGTTCGCGCCGCTCGTGAGGCGGGCCATGTCCCAGCGAGGCGAGAGCGCGACGAGGGCCGCCGCGGCGGCGGCCACCGCGAGGGCGCGGGGGAGCTCCGCGCGGGCGCGCGCGGCGGCGAGGACGGCCGTGAGGGCGAAGGCGAGCGCGATCGCGAGGAGGGCGCGCTCCGAGCCGAGCGCGGGCAGGATCAGGTAGCCGGTGATGATGGCGCCGGCGATCGTGCCCAGGGTGTTCGCGGAGGTCAGCTTGCCGACGCGCGCGGCGACGTCGGCGTGCGCGGCGGCGCGCGCGAGGAGGAGGGGGAAGGTGATGCCCATGCACAGCGTGGGCAGCGCGAGGATCGCGAGCGCGGCGAGCGCGCGGCACGCCTCGCGGCCGGCCCACCCGTCGACGTGCTTGCCCGCGAAGGCGAAGAGCCGCGGGAGCTGGTCCCACAGCGGGATGGTGGCGGCGAGCGCGAGGGCCGCGGCGACGAGCCCGCGCCAGAGCGCGCCCTCGCCGTGACGGCGCGCGAGGGCCGGCGCGCGCGCGGCGCCGGCCGCGAGGCAGACGAGGAAGACGGCGAGCATCAGCCCGAAGGCGTAGGCGCTGTTACCGATGAGCAGCGCGAGCAGGTGCGTCTGGACCACCTCGGCAGCGAAGACGAGGAAGCCCGAGGCGAACGCGAGCGGCAGCAGGAACGGCGGCTCGGCGCGGCCGATGGCGGGCGGGAGAGGGGCGCTCGAGGAGCGAGCCTCCGAGGAGCGAGCCTCGGGGGCGTCGGTCGCGACGGCGGTGGGCGGGACGGGCGCCGGGCCGCGGAGCCCGGCGACGATCGCGATGGCGCCGAGGACGAGGTTGGCGATCGCCGCGGACCAGAGCGCTCCGCGGATCCCGAGGTGCGGGAGGACGACGTAGGCGCCGGCGAGCGCGCCGGCCGCGCCGCCCGCCGTGTTGATGGCGTAGAGCGAGGCGAGGCGGCGCGCGGCCTCGTGCTCGGAGGGGGGCGCGCCCCCGTCCGGCGCGGCGCCGGCGCGGAGGATGCGCGAGAGCACCGGGAGCGTGGCGCCCATCGCGACCGTGGGGACGACGACCACGAGGGCGGTCAGCGCGGCGCGCGCCGCGGTGAGCAGCGCGAGCGAGTCCGGCGCGGCGCGGGCGACGGCGACGTAGGTCGAGGTCAGCGCCTCGAACACGAACGGCGAGACGGCGCAGATGGCGCCGACGATCGCCTCGAGCACGCCGTAGACGACGAGCGGGCGGCGGGCGGCCGCGGCGTGGCGGCCGCCGAGGTGCGCGCCCAGGGCGAGGCCGCCCATGAAGGCGGCGAGGACCGTGCTCACGGCATAGGCGGTGGCGCCGAAGACGTAGGCGAGCAGCTTGGAGAAGGCGACCTCGTAGAGGAGGCCGGTCGCGCCGGAGACGAAGAACAGGGCGACCACGAGCGGGAAGCGGGTGCGCACGGGCGCGCAAGCTAGTACAGGCGCGCGAGGAGCAGGCACCTTAGCGGCGCGATAGGGGCGGGCGGCGGCGCGATAGGGGCGGGCGGCGGCGCGATAGGGACGGGCGGCGGCGCGATAGGGACGGGCGGCGACGCGATAGGGGCGGGCGGCGGCGCGATAGGGCGCTCCACAGAGCGAGCGTCCCGCGCCGCGCCGTCACCAGCCGAGCCGCTGCAGCCGCTCCCGAGCCCCCTTCACCCCGAAGATCGTCTCCTCGCCGGGCGGCACAACGGGCGCGAGCAGCACCGCCGCGAGGACCGCGGTCACGACCAGCGGCGCTCGCGCGTCATCGCCGGCGACCGGCGGCTCGCGCACCTGCCAGGCCCGCCGCGCCCGCGCGAGCAGCGCGTCGAACCCGCGCCCGCCGATCGCCCGCACCCCCGCCGCCGCCGCCGTCCGCAGGAGAGGCGCACGATCCAGCGGCGCCGTCAGCACGAGCACCCGGCTCGGCGCGCCGCCGGCGCGGGCGATGTCGACCTCCACGGCGTCGACCATCGGCGTGGCCCCCGACGGATACGCCTTCTTCTGCACGACCGCGAGCTCCGCTCCGAAGAAGACGCGCGCCTGATGCGCCCAGCGGTGCTCGTCGATCCGCGCCTCCGGCTCGGGCGACAGCAGCGACCAGCCTCGGCCCGGCGGCAAGAGCTCGATACGTCCTTCCGCCCACCCGTTGCTATCGAATTCCATTCGTGCGCCCGCTGTCACGGTAATCCCGGGATCGGCCTGGTCCGGGTCGCGCGAAGGCACGACCAGTGCTCTATAGTTCATGTCATCTCGGGTAAAGGTGAGCCCTGCATGCCGAAGTCCGATCCGGCGTCGGAAGAGCAAGGTCGGGCCGCCCTGAGGGCGGCCCTCTTCGTGCATCGCCGCGCGCCCCTCTCGCGCCAGCTCGCTCGCCGCGGCCTCGGCCCCTACCGCGGCTACGGCGAGCTCCTCGAGGCGATCGAGCGGCTCGCCGACCGGGGAGCGCAGCTCTCCTTGATCGGGCGCTCGGTCCGCGGCGAGCCGCTGCTCGCCGTCCACCTCGGCGCAGTCCGCCCGGCCGCCGGCGATCGGCTGGGTGTGGGGCGCCCGGCGCTGCTCTCCCAGGGCGGGCGGAGCTCCGCGAACGGCGCCTCGCCCCACGGCGGCAGCGGCGCGCCGGGCGGCGCGGACGAGCCGTCGGCGACCGACGCCGCCGCGGAGCCGCCCGTGCGCGCCGGTCCGCTCGACCCGCGCGGCTCCGCGGGCGCCGGGCCGCGCGGCCGCGGGCGGACCACGGTGATCCTGTCCGGGATCCACCCCCTCGAATGGGTCGGCATCGAGGCGCACATCGCGCTGCTCGACCGCCTCGCGACCGAGGACCTCGGCGGCCGGTCGATCTTCGCCGTCCCGATCGTGAACCCCGACGGGCTCCTCCGCGTCGAGATGAACCTCCGCTCCGGCCGCCACCGCTACGTGCGCGGCAACGCCCGCGGCGTCGACCTCAACCGGAACTTCGACGCCGGGTGGTACGAGCGTGGCCTCGTGCAGCGCCTCATCGGGCTCGTCGTCTCGCCCGGCAGCCGCCCCGCCAGCGAGCCCGAGGTCGAGGCGATCGCGCACGCGCTGTCCTCGCGCCGGATCGACCGCGCCCTGTCGCTGCACAGCGCCGGCGGCGCCGTGCTGTACCCGCCGGCGCACAGCCTCCGGCCCGTGGCCGACGCCGCCGAGCACCGCGCCTTCGCCCTGCGCGTCGCGCGCGCCGTGGACCGCACGCCGTACCGCGCCATGTCCTACGTCCGCTTCGCCTGGGGCATCCGCAAGGCGGGCCTGGAGATCGACTGGCTCCACGATCGCCACGGGGCGCTGTCGCTCCTCGTGGAGTGCTCGCGCGGCAAGCTCGGCCTGCGCCCATCGCGGCTCGTCGAGCCGTTCGCCTGGTACAACCCCCGGAAGCTCGACGACGCCACGCCGCCGCTCGTCGAGGCCGTCCTGCCCTTCGTGAAGGGCGCGCGCCCCTGAGCGCGCCGCCCCGGGGTCGGTCCGAGCGCGCCGCTCAGGACTCGACCGGCTCGCCGACGGGGATCTTCTGCAGGCCGAGGACGACGCCGACGGCGGCGAAGCTCGCGGCCATCAGGCCGTACGCCGCGAGCGCCCGGTGCTCGATCAGCCAGCCGGCGCCGATGGGGCCGATGATCTGCGAGATGCTCGCCAGCGACTGGCTCACGCCGAGCGCCGCCCCCTGCTCGTCGCGGCCGACGCTCTTCGTGAGCAGCGTGGTGACGGCCGGCCGCACCACCGCCGAGCCGAACGCCCCGATCGCCACGAGCACCAGCAGCGTGGGCAGCGCGGACGCCACGCCGAGCAGCCCGTAGCCGACCGCCATCGCGCCGAAGCCGATCAGCGCGAGCCGCTCCTCGCCGTACCGCTTCGCCAGCCGGCCGATCGCGCCGCCCTGGATGCTCCCGCCGATGAGGCCGGAGAACGCGTAGAGGTAGCCCGTCTCCTTGATGCCGAACGCGAAGCGCCGCTCGAGGAAGAGCGCGAGGCCGCCGATGAGCGTCGAGAACGAGAGGGTGAAGGCGAAGAACTCGAGCAGCCGGCGGCGCGGGAGCGGCCGATCGAAGAGCCGGCGGAAGGCGTCCCCGCGGCCGGTCGTCGCCGCACGAGCAGGCGCGGCCGCGGCCGCCTCGGGCGAGGCCGCCGGCACGATCGGCTTCGCCGGCAGCAGCGTGGCCGTCAGGACGATCGACAGCAGCGACAGCACCGCCGCGCCGTAGGCCGGGGCGCCGTAGCCGAACCGGCTCGCGAGCTCCCCCGTGACGGCCGGGCCGAGCAGGAACCCCGCGCCGAAGGCGATGCCGATCAGGCCGAACGCCCTTGTGCGCTCCTCCGGCCGGGTCACGTCGCTGATGTACGCCTGCGCGATCGTCAGGTTCCCGGCCGTGAGGCCGTCGATGATCCTCCCCACGAAGAGCATCGACAGCGAGCCCGCCGAGCCGAGCACGAGGAACCCGAGGAACGTGCCGGTCTGGCTCGCGAGCAGCGTCGGCTTGCGGCCCACCCGGTCCGAGATCCGCCCGAGGATCGGCCCGGAGATCAGCTGGCAGACCGCGTAGCTCGCCGCGAGCACGCCGACCATGAGCTCGCTGGCGCCGAAGTGCTCGGCATAGAACGGCAGCAGCGGCAGGACGAGCGTGAGGCCGAGGACGTCGACGAAGACGGTAAGGAAGATCGGCAGGAGCGGCGAGCGGAGCATGGTGGCTTTCGGTGGCGATGACGGCGGTGAGGACCGCGGAGATCTGTGCCGGAGGTGGCCGGATCGGCAGACCGGGCGCCCGGACGGCGGTGTCCTCATGACGCATCTGCGGCGCGGCGGGTACCCTCCAGCGCGCCTCGGCGGCCCCGCCCGGCCGGCGCGCCGGCCCGGAGCGCCGCTGCGCCGGGGGTCAGCGCCCGGCCTGCCTGGCCCCGCGCGCGTCCGGGCGCGGGTCGGGAGCGCGCAGCGCGAGCGTCATCTGGATGTCGTTCAGGATGGCGTCGTCGACCCGGAACGCGTCCTCGCGGGTGCCGATCGGGACGAAGCCCATCCGCGCGTAGAGCCGCATGGCGCGCTCGTTGTTGGAGAAGACCCCGAGATCGAGGTACGAGAGGCCCGCCTTGTCGCGCGCCCAGGCGATCGCCGTCTCGAGCAGGCGCCGGCCGTGGCCCTGCCCGGTGTAGGGGCCGAGGATGCCCATCGCGAGGACGGCGCGGTGGCTCTCGGACCAGACGCGGCCGCCGCGCAGCTCGATGTGCCCGATGACGCGCGCCGGCGGCTCGGTCGATCGGAGCAGCCAGGCCCGCCCCCAGAGCGGCTCGTCGAGCGCCTTGCTCCAGCGGTCGCGCGCGCTCTTCTCGACCTCGTCGGGGGCGAGCGACGTCACGACGGCGAAATGGGGCGCGCCGCGGCGGCCGGACTCGGCCACGTGCTCGACGAGGTAAGTCATGAAGGCCCGCGCGTCCGAGCGCTGCGCCGGGGTGATGGCGGGGAGGGCGAGGGAAACGTCCATGCCGTGGCGCGCGCTGCGCCGCGGGGAGCGTAATGCCGCCGCGGCGCCCGCGCGACCTCCAACGGCGGCGGGGGCGGGGTCGGGCGGCCCCGGCTGAGCCGGGTGGAGGGCCGGCGACGGCCGCGCGCGGGGCGAACCGCGAAGGCCGTGGTCCGCGCGCTCGGGTTGCTGGAGCTGGAAGGGGAGAGGAGGGCGGGGGCCCCGGCGCGGGGCCCCCGGTGCAGCCAGGAGCGGATCAGTCGAGGTACACGCCCAGCTGGTCAGGATCGGCGAGGCCGAACCTGGCCATCATCTGGAGCATGTAGTCGGGCACCGACTTGTAGCTCTTCAGCTCGTACGCGTAGTGGTTCTTGTAGACGGTGAGCTGCGTGCAGTTCGGGTTGATGTTCTGATCGCACGCCGGCACGTCCTTGAGCGCGCCGACCGGGGGCACGTCCTTGATGGCCGGGTCCGGGATGATGATGGCGGCGCCGTCGGGGTGGTATGTGACCATCGCGCGACCGTACCTGTTGAAGCCGGGGCCGTACCCGGCCACGTACGCCGGATCCGCGGGGATGCTGTCGGTGGGGTTGCCCGGCTGCGCCTCGTGCCTCGGGTCGAGCTGGTACCCCTTCGCGGTGAGGGCGTTGGCGTACTCGAGCACGCGCGCCGCGATGCCCTTCTGCACCCACTTGCCGCCGGTGCCCTCGCAGGCCGCCCTGTCCTTGCCGATCCCGAAGAGGCACTCCATGCCGTACGTGCGGGCGTAGTAGATCTGCCCGGACGTCGGATCCTGCCACTCGATGCGCTGCTCGATCCCCGGATCCGCGTCCCTGCCGAGCCGGTAGACGCGCAGCATGTCCATCCAGTTCGTCTTGCCGTTCGCGGGGATGTACGCGAGCGTCCAGGCGATCAGGAACTTCTGCACCTCCCAGCCGATCTGCGGATCGACCGCGATGGTGCGGGGGACGGTCTCCGGGTTGAAGTCGCCGCCGAGGTAGCTCGAGCAGAGGTTCTTCCCGTCCGTCGGGAAGCAGACCTTCGGCCCCTCGTTCGGCCACCAGCTGACCCAGCCCATCGGGCGCGCCGGGAACTCCTTCGCCAGCGGGTCGGGATCCGTGCTGTCTACGTCGACCACCGGGAAGCCGTTCGCGTCGGCCTCGAGGCGAGGCGCGAGGAGCGAGCGGTCGCCGGTGAGGGCGTTGGCGAGCAGGCGGCGGTACCCCTCGGGCAGCACGTCGGCCATGCCGACCGCGCGGAAGCGGGCGTCGTAGAAGTCGCGGCGGGAGCTGCTCACGAACCGGTCCTCCGACTCGGAGAGCAGGATCGCCGCGTTGATCTTGTCGTAGTAGCTGCCCGCGTTGATCGTGAAGTCGGTGTCGAAGTCGCCGTTGTCCTCCGAGTTCGCGTTCTCGAGCGGGTGACCGCCGAACCCGACGTCCTTCAGGTAGCCGGTCGAGCCGTTCGGGATCTGCACAAGCACGGGGCTGTTGGTCGTGCCGCCGAAGCCGCCGAAGTCGGTGCCGGCGCCGTAGTCGTCGCCGTCCTTGTTCGAGCGGAGGACCGGGTCGTTGAACAGCGGATCGCGCAGGTAGTGCGGCCCATCCTCCGGGCGCGAGAGCTGCCGGGCGAAGTGGTCGAAGGCCACGGTCGCGGCCACGACGTTCTCCTCCAGGCCGCCGTCGATGAGGAGCGGCCACAGCGTGTCGAACGACAGGCCCTGGTTCGTCGCGAGATCCTGGTAGATCGTCCCGAAGAACCCGATGCCGCCCGCGATGCCGAGGAGCTTCTCGCTGTAGCGGCTGTAGGACCGATCCGCCGCGCTGCGGACGCTGAACGTCGTGCGGTCGCGCCGGAAGTTGTCGAAGATGTGCCGGTTCTCCTGGGAGGTGAGCAGGAACATCAGCTGCTCGTACGGGTCGGCGCCGTTGTCGTGACGGAAGACCGAGACGTTGCCGGTGTCAGCCCAGTTGTCGCTCGCGAACGCGTACGGTACGCGGACCCGGTTCTGCTCGTCGACCGCCGGACCGCCGCGGAAGCTCCCGATCGAGGTCTCCTTGTTCGTCGGCTTGCGCAGGTGCCTCCAGCCGACGTAGTCGACCGGCTGCTGGCGGCAGCGCTTCGTGTCGTTGCCGACCGTGACGATGCCGCCGTCGATGACCTGGTGCCACTTGCCGTCGACCGCCTCGTTCCAGCTCGCGGGCGGCTCCGTCGGCACGTCGTAGCAGTCGCGGATCATGCCGTACTGCGAGTGCAGCTGGGAGTAGTGGAAGTCCGTGACGCTGGCGTCGCCCTTCGCGAACGTGCCGTACTTGATGCCGGCCAGCCCGCCGAAGGAGTCGGTCGCGGCGAGGAGCGCGCCGCCGACCTTGCCGCCGGCCGCGTAGTTGCGGTCGCCGTTGTCGTAGACGCTCACCGTGTCGCCGTAGAAGAAGCGCGCGGCGGCGAAGTCGTAGACGCCGAGGCCGACGAGGTCCTGCGAGACGTCGCCCGGGTAGTCCATGACCGTGGAGTGCTGGAACATCCAGATCATGTTCTTCTGCTCTTCGTCCGTGATCGCGTCGAAGTAGCGGGGGCCGACGCACTCCTCCGGGTTCTCGCCCGCCTCGCCGGTGCACGCCGCCTTGATCGTGCCGTTCTTCGTCCTGAGCTGCCAGTACTGGGGCCGGAAGAAGAGGGAGGCGTAGGTGCTCACGAAGTTGTGCCGGAGGCCGACGGAGTGCCCCATCTCGTGCGCGATGACCGCGTACTGGTAGCGGCGCTGGATGTACTTGAACATCCGCTCGTAGCGCCCCCGCTTGTCCGCGTCGGTCTCCTTGTCGCCCACGGGGAACTTCTCGCGGAGCGCCTCCGCGAGGCCCGTCATCGCCGAGGCCTCGGGGGCCTCGTGCAGGATGCAGGCGCCGCGCTTGGCGAGCGCGTTGTCGTGCATGCGGCGGAGCTGCGACTGCACCTTCGGGTTGTTCATCCCGAACGGCGACGCGGCGTCGGCGAGCGGGCCCTCGACGGGCATGCCGGCGGGGATCCCCGCGCGCTGGAGCATCGCCGGGTTCATGAGCTCCGCCTCGGCGAGGCTGCCGCGGGCCGCCTTCATGCGGGCGCTCACGACCGCCTGCTGCGGCGAGGCGATGTCGCCCCGCACCGCGATGTCGGCGACCTGGGCCTTCATCGGCTGGATGATCGCCTTGAGCGCGGGGGAGGCGCCCTGCGCGACGAGGGCCTTGTACGCCTCGGGGTCGAGCTTCGTGGCGCTCGCGAGCCGCGAGGTCACCTCGTCCTTCGTCATCGTGGGCCCCTTGCCGCCGCCCGAGACGCGGCTCGCCTGCGCCCAGTCGCGGATGTACTTGCCCTCGGTGATCTCGGCGGTCGGGAGCTCGCCGTTGATGTAGCGGACGAGATCGAGCAGCCCCTGCGCCGCGGAGTCGGTGACGTGGCTCCAGATGTTGATGCTGGCGGCCAGCTTCTCGCCCGTGATCGGGTCGTCGGCGTCGGCCATGATGCCCCACGGCGAGGGGGTCTGCGGCTTGTCGACGATGAGGACGCTGTTGTAGCGGAGGTCGCCGAGCCGCGGGGCGAGCCCCTCCTCGCCGCAGGCCGGGTGATCGCCCGCGATGACGGGGTTGTGGCAGAGGACGATCACCGGCGGCTGCGTCACGACGCTGCCGATCGCGAGCGTCGCCTGGTCGTTGCCGCGCCGCTCCGAGAGGTTCGTCACGGCCGCCCAGGCCGCCTGGTCGCACTGCGGCGCGTCCCAGCCGTTCGCCCGGCGGCACGCGTTCAGGTCGCGCGAGATCGTGATGGCCTCGTCGATGTCGTCCTGCTGGCCTCTCCACATCGGGAACCGCGCGTCGCAGTCGGCGCCGGCGGTCTTCCTGCACTCGACGAGGCGCGACGTCTGGATCGCGGTCTTCATCGCGAGATCCCACTCCTCGGCGGCCCAGTGGGTCGCCTCGAAGAGGTCCTCCGTCGTGTTGCCGCCGAGGTACCAGGGGATGACGACGGCCTCGCGCTGCGCGTAGGGCAGCGTGCACTTCTGCTTGTACACGTCGCACTGCGAGCCCGGGCCGGCCGCGGCGCACTCGTCCGCGGTGCCGTCCTTGTCCTCGTCGCGGTTCGGATCGGCGATCACGCCGCTCGAGCCCTGGGTCGTCTCCCGGGTCGCGCAGGCGATCGCGCCCTCCATCGTCTCCGGGCTCGTGTAGTAGTGGCTGCGCTTCCAGAGGTTGTAGCGGGCCGCGAAGCGCCGCCACTGGTTGTCCAGGATCCCGTAGTTGCGCTCGTAGCCGTAGCGGTAGTCGAAGTTGAAGATGCCGAACGCCTGGAACCGGACGCCGTCGAAGTCGACCGGCTCGTAGTCGGTGTCGACCACCTTCTTGAACGACTGCCGGATCGTGATCTCGACCGGGTTGCAGTTGCCGTACGGGTCGGTGCCCCCGGCGAATTCGCCCGGGAGCATGCAGGCCGGGAACTTGTCGATGCCCCAGCCGAGGCTGGAGAGGTCGAGCAGGGCGGGCGTGGCGAACGCCTTCGTCGTCACGTCGAAGTAGCCGTTCTTGGCGTCGAACTTCGGGGCGTCGGCGGCGTTGGGATCGTTGACGTAATAGGCGAGCGGCTCGTACTCGACGCCTCCGTAGATGCCGAGCATCGAGAGGGTGTCGAAGTCGTAGGCGTCGGTCGCGAGGTTGCGCGACCAGTCGACGCGCATGTACTCGCGATCGAACCAGAGCTTGTCGGTCGTGTTCTCGACGATGACGTTCGACTCCTCGCCCGTCGCCGGGTTGTAGTCGCGGCGGATGTCGAAGTGCGACTCGATCGCGTAGCTCGCGACGATCTGGCCGTCGTTCGTCGTCTTCTTGGTGAGCCCGTTATAGGTGTTGCCCTTGGTGTCGGTGCCCTCGATGCGCTCGTAAGCGAGCCGCGCATTGAGCTGGCGCTCGGTGACCTCCCACTTGATGCGAGAGACGGGCTGGGCGTACGTCGACGTGAAGAGGCCATCTTGGGCAGCGCCGTACCCGACGTCGATGACCGTGCCCCGCATGTAGAACTCGGGGTCGTCGGCGATGTCGGCCAAGCTCCCTCCGACGAAGAAGGACTTGGCGAGCGCATCGCTCTGGACCTTTCTGATGGACTGCCGCTCCTCTGCGCAGCCCGCCCCCACGACGGTCAGCGCAACGGTGCCAAGGAGCACCGCGCGCCTAAAAATTCGATTCATCAACGATCCTCCGGAAGCTGCCTGTCGAGATCGATGCACAAGCCGGCCCTTCGCGACGCACCCGGCGCGGCGCGAGGCGTTTCCCCCAAGCAAGAATGCTGCCAACGCTCGAAGGCGAACCCTTTCGATAAGTTAAGCAACTGTCGCACATTTGCACCTGGGGTGGCGTTAAAGAGTTAACTGCCGTCGGTCGAGCCTGCGACCGGCGCCGTGTCCGGGGTGACGGTGGTCGGGAACGGTGGTCGGGACGGCCGATGGCGCGCTGGGAGGCGGCCGTGTTCGCCGCCGGGGGGTCGACAAGTCGTCCCCTGTCACGTTCTTTGGTATGGTCGCCGCGTGCACTCCCCCTCGCATCGAGCGCGCGGGTCGCGCAGGCGCGCGGACGGCCCTGGTGGCGGTGCGCTTCTGCGCGGGCGCCCGCGAGCAGGTGGGCGGTACGGCGGCCCGGTGACGAGCGAACGTCGCAGGCGCGGGCGGGTGCCAGGCGCATGAGGCATGACGCTCTCCTCGGCCGCAAGGTGGCCGGGCGGTTCACGATCACCCGCTTCCTCGGCGAGGGCGGGATGGCCAGCGTCTTCATCGCCGAGCGCGACGCCGAGCCCCGCCGGGTGGCGATCAAGATCATGAACCCGGAGTTCACCGCGGACCGCGCGTTCGTCCGGCGCTTCCAGCGCGAGGCGAAGGCGGCGGCGCGGGTGAAGCACCCGAACTCCGTCAAGATCTTCGAGTACGGGATCGAGGGCGCGCTCAGCTACATCGTGATGGAGCTGCTCGTGGGCGACGACCTCTACGTCCTCCTCGAGCGCCACGGCGCGATCGGTCAGGTGAGGGCGGTCCGCATCCTCTCGGAGGTGTGCGAGGCGCTCGCGGTCGCCCACGAGATGGGCGTCGTGCACCGCGATCTCAAGCCCGAGAACATCATGGTGGTCCCGGACCTGACGCACCCTCACGGCGAGCGGGTGAAGGTGCTGGATTTCGGGATCGCGAAGATCCTCGACACCGCCTTCGCCGGCGACGAGCCCGGGATCCACGCCGATCCGCTGTCGGTCGTCACGCGCGCGAACACGTTCGTGGGCACGCCGGCTTACATGTCCCCGGAGCAGTGCGGGCTGCTGCCGATCGATCCGCGGGCCGATCTGTACACGTGCGGGGTGCTGCTGTTCCAGCTCGTCACGGGGCGGCTGCCGTTCGAGGGGGAGACGCCGCTCCACACGGCGACGCTCCACATCCATGCGCCGGTGCCGGTGCCGAGCAGCTGCGCGCCGGGGATCGACCCTCGGCTCGAGGCGCTGCTCGTCAAGGTGCTCGCCAAGCAGCCGGCGGACAGGCATCAGACGGCGCGCGAGCTCGGCTATGCGCTGCACACCTTGCTCGCCGATCTGCCCGATACGGCCGTGGGGCTGGGGCCGATCTCGCGCCGGCAGCCGAGCTCGGTGCTCTCGCGGGACGTGCCGCCGCGGCCGCAGTCGTCGCTCCCGCCGCTCACGTCGCTGCCGAGCTCGACGTCGGTGCCGCTCCTCGGCTCGGAGCCGCGCGCGGAGGCGTCGATCGAGTCGGCCCGGACGCTCGTCTCCGGGACGGTCGCGCCGGAGACGGGGCCCCCGCCGCCGGTGCAGCTCCGCACGCCCCCCCTCGACTTCCCGCCCACGCTCGATCCGCCGGGCGTGTACCCGTCGATGGGCGCCGAGCCGCAGCGCTGGGCCGCGGAGTCGGTGCCGGAGATCTCGCTGCAGCTCCCGTCCTGGTCCCACAGCGAGAGCGAGGCGCTGCTCTCGGGGAACGGCCTGGCCGGGCCGAGCTCGTCCGACGATGCGGGCGATGCGGGCGAGGACAGCACGCTGACGATGGTCCGCCGCGACGAGCTGCTCGGTCCGGCGAGGGTCCGGGTCCACACCGGGTCGTACGATGCGTATGACGAGGGCGACGAGCTCGACCTCACGCCGCCGGGGCGCGAGGTGAAGGCGACGCTCCGCTCCGCCGAGGATTTCGGGCTGGGCACGCCGGAGAAGCGGGCCGAGGTCGGCCTGGTGCGCGTCGATTCCGCGCCGACGCCGCCGACGCCGCCGAGCCCGCAGCTCGACCCGGACGCGGCGGCGTGGGAGGGGAGACCGAAGCGCGTCGCCAACACGCTCCGGCTTGTCTCGTACCCGCCGCCGGCCGACAGCCAGATGCCCACGGTTCAGCCCGGCGAGCTGCAGGCGGCGAGCCCGTCAGGGCTCGGTGCGGCGAGCGCAGAGGTCGCCGGGAGCGCCGAGGTGGGCCGACAGACCGCGGCCGGCGGCGCCGCGCCGGGGTCCGCGGCAGAGTCGCTGCCGCTCGGGCTCGCCTCGACGCTCACAGCGGAGCGCACGGTCCTGGAGCGCAGCGCGACGATGCCGGATCATTTCCTCGTGCCGCAGGCGCCGCCCGCGCCGTCGCCGGTGCGGGAGCCGAGCTGGCTCGCCGGCAAGCGCGGGCTCATCATCGGCTTCGTCGCGGGGATGGTCCTCACGGCGGCGGCGATGGTGCTCCTGATGCGCCTCTTCTCCTGACGCGCTCTGGCTGACGCGCGCCGCGCCTCTCCGCGCGATCGGCGCGCGCCGCGCGGGGAGGCGCGCTTCAGGGGATGTCGTACGTGAGCAGCCGGCACTCGATCGGGCCGTTGAACACGACGAGCGACCGCTCCGGCCGGCGGCGCATCGCGTGCTCGATGTCCTCGGTGCCGGCGAGGAGGGCGACGCGGTGGCCCGCGAGCCGCGAGAGCGCGGCCGCCATGTCGCGGTAGAGGGCGAGCGTCCCCGGGAGGCGCTCGCCGTAGGGCGGGTTGGTCAGCACGTGGCCCGGCGGCTCGGCCTTCGAGAGCGCGGAGATGGGCTGGCAGCGCACGTCGATCTGCACGCCGGCCATCCGGGCGTTGCCGCGGGTGATCTCGGCGGCGCGGGGATCGATGTCGGCGGCGAGGATGGGCGGGCCCTCGGGCCGGATCCGCGCGCGGGCGGCGTCGCGGAGGGCGGTCGTGCGCTGCGCGGCGGCCTGATCGTGGCAGGCCCACCGCTCGAAGCCGAAGCGCTGCGCGCGCAGGCCGGGGGCGATGTCCCGCGCCCAGAGCGCCGCCTCGAGGGCGATGGTGCCGGCGCCGCACATCGGGTCGACGAGCGGGCGGGCGCGGTCCCAGCCGGAGAGGCGGAGCAGCGCGGCGGCGAGGGTCTCCTTGAGCGGCGCCTCGCCGATGTGCGTGCGGTAGCCGCGGCGGTGGAGCGCGGCGCCGCCGAGGTCCGCGTAGAGCGTCGCGTGGTCGTGGACGAGGTGGACGAAGAGGGCGAGGTCCGGGTCCTCGAGGTCGACCGACGGGCGCGCGCCGACGCGGCGCCGGATCTGGTCGACGATGGCGTCCTTTGTCCGCTGGGCGATGAACTGGGTGTGGGTCAACGCGCTCGAGCGGCAGGAGGAGCGGACCGCGAGCGTGTGGACAGGGCTCAGGTAAGGCGCCCAGTCGACGCGGGAGACGCCCTCGTAGAGCGCGTCCCCGCTGGGCGCGTCGAAGGAGGCGAGCTCCGCGAGCACGCGCACGGCGGTGCGGAGCTCGATGCAGGCGCGGAAGCCCTCGTCCGCCGCGCCGGCGAAGTGGACCCCGCCGCGATCGGCGCGGACGCCGCGGAACCGGAGCTCGCGGAGCTCGTCGCGGAGGGCGGGCTCGGTGCCTTTGGCGGCGGTCGCGAAGAAGTCCATGGCGACCGGGCTTGTAGCCGAACCGCCGCGCGGCGGCCCTCACGAACGGCCCTGCGGCTGCCGGGCGAGCCGGGCGGGCCGCGGCGGTGGCACTGGATTCGCACGGAGCTCGGCGAGCTCGTTGATGTGTGGGTCGGGCGCAGGGCACGCCGGCGCTCGGCATGAGGGGGTGAGCGGACTCGGCCTTTCCGGGCCGCTCGGGGGCGTGACGCCTGCGCGCGGGCTGCGGCGAGCGGGCGAGGGAGCGAGGGAGCGAGGGAGCGAGGGAGCGAGGGAGCGGGGGCGCCGCACGGCGGAGAGCGCCGGCACGGCGCCAGGAGAGGAGGGGTGAAGCCATGCAGCGTCGGACGGCGACCGTGCGCGGCATCAGCATCGCGCTCGGGGTCTGGTTGGTCATCTCCGCGTTCCTCTGGCGGCACAGCCAGGGGCAGTTCACCAACACCTGGGTGGTGGGCGCGCTGTGCGTGCTCTTCGCCGTGCTCGCGATCTGGGCGCCCCGGGCGCGCTACCTCAACACGATCCTGGCGATCTGGCTCTTCGTCAGCGCCTGGTCGATACCCGCGCTGTCGGCGGGGACGGTGTGGAACAACGCGCTCGTCGCCATCGGCATCTTCATCGTGTCGCTCGTCCCGACCGAGGTCGCGGTGCGGGGGGCGCGGACCGTGCCGCGCCTGTAGAGCTGCCGGGCCGCGGCGGGCGGGAGCGCGGGGCGCGGCGTCCGGTCCGGCGTCGCCGGCAGGCCGCGTCCCCTCGGCCGGCTCGTGGCGTGTTCGCCTCGCGGCGTCGATCGTGTATAGCGGCGTCGCGAGCGCCGCGCCCGAGCCGGCGAGAGGATGCCCCCATGAAGCTCAGCGTCAACGTGAACAAGATCGCGCTCCTGCGGAACTCGCGGGGACACGACGCCCCGAGCGTCCTCTCCTTCGCCCGGAAGATCGTGTCCTACGGGGCGCACGGCATCACGATCCATCCGAGGGCCGATCGGCGGCACATCACACCGGACGACGCGCGGGCCGTGACTCGCCACATCACCACCGTGGAGACGAACTTCGAGGGCGATCTCCGCGAGGAGTTCCTCGACCTCACGCTCGAGCTCAGGCCGACGCAGTGCACGCTGGTCCCGGTGACGCCCGGGGAGCTCACCTCGCACCGCGGCTGGGACGTCGTGAAGTGGCGTTTCCTCCTCCAGCCGGTGGTGAAGCGGCTCAAGGAGGAGGGGATCCGGACAAGCCTCTTCGTCGAGGCGGACCCCGCGGTCGTGCCGGTGGTCGCCGAGATGGGGGCCGATCGCATCGAGATCTACACCGGGCCTTACGCGCAGGCGTTCGATCGCGGCGAGCACCGCGCGGAGCTCGACAAGATCGTCGCGACCGTGCGCGCCGCCGCGGCGGCCGGGGTCGGGATCAACGCGGGGCACGACCTCACCGTGGAGAACCTCGCGCCGCTCGTGAGCGAGGCGCCGCAGATCCAGGAGGTGTCGATCGGCCACCACCTCGTGGCGCTCGCGCTCGAGGTCGGCATGAAGCAGTCGGTGCTCGACTACCTCGCGGCGGTCGAGGGGCGCCGCGCGCCGGCGCGGTAGCGGGGCGGACGCCGCGGAGGGGATCTCACCGGCTTCGGTGAATCTCTGCGGTCGAGCGCCGCTCCGCGACGCCGAAGGTGGAGATCGCCGAGCCCGCGCTGCCCGGAGCGCGCGGCCAACCTCGCCTCCCTCAGAGAGGATGCGGGTGGCTCGGGAGCGAGTGGGACCGGCGCGGACGGCGGAGCGGCTGGCTCCTTGGTGAGCGATGGGGGAGGCGATGCGGGCGCGTCCGGCACGGCCACGTGTTGGTGGCTTATTCGGAGGATGAGAGGTCGGGATATGAAGGGGCCATCCTGGTGCACCGACTTTTTCCCGACGGAACCAAAGTGGGTCCTGAAAGGGTCCTCGACGCCTTCACTCGCGCTATGGCCGCGAATCCGGTCGCAACCGTCGGCCGACGGTGAGCGTGTTGCGCCGGGTAACGCCCACGTAACCTGGGATCCCCGCATCATTCTTCTCGACAAAGACGGGCAAACGGTGAGTGATGCGCTCTTCCTCATCGAGTCCGGAGGCGCGGCAGTGGCCGACTGCTCTTCCTTGGCCGGGACGAAGCACGGTGTGCTCGCGCATGAATCCCGGTCGATCCCCCTTTGCAAGGTTGATGAACGGAGAGCTCGTCGCGCTCGCTGGCGAGGTCTCCGGCTCGGTGATCTCGACACGAGGCGGTGGCTTTTTTCTGGCCGATGGCCGTGTCTTCTTGATGTCCGAAAGCGACGATATCACGTCGTTTGTGGAAGTCGTGTGCGGGGCTGCGGGTCACGCCCTCCGGCCTTGAGAGGCTCTCCCCGGCGTCACCAACTTCGCTTCGGTCCAGCGATACTTCGGCGCGACGAACGTGTAGTGGACTCGCGCGTCGCGGTCCTTGAGGCGGTCTCCGTCGTTCACGTTCGGTGGGCCGCGACCCTCGGGGACGATGCGCTCGCCCGGTGCCACATCGAACGGAAATGGGCCGTCGGGCGCCGCCCGCGGACCCCCACGGCGCCCCGCCTCCGGAGCTCCGGACACCGCTACGTGGGCGTGTTCCAGCTGAATTCAAGTATGCTGTCGTTGTAGTCGCCGTCGTCTCCATTCTCAGCGACGATCACCATGAGGTTGTAGTTGCCTATCACATAAGGACCGCCAGATTTCAGCTGGCGGGACTTGAGCCATTCTGCGTTGATGTCCGTTTGATACTCGAACTTCGCTCGCAGCTTCGCCCTTGCATTGGAGACGACGGTCGACTGGCCAGTCATCGCGTTGCGCTCACCAGAGCCTGCGAAGACGCACAGCACCTCATCGTTGCGAGTCACGGTGATCTTTTGTGTGTACCTCGAGTTGGTCGTCACTTTGATGGTTACGGTCACACCATCCGGAAGCTCATCGATTTCACAGGTGTTGCCGGTCAATTGAGGCATGTGCTCATGTTCCTTCCTATGGATCGCGCCCCGCGGCCGGGAGAAGGACCGTCGAGAAGGGGGACGGTTTCGCGGCGTCAGAGGATGGCTATCAAACCTGCCGCAAGCGTGCAACGACAAACATCTTCCCGTGCTGGAAGCGGTCATGGGCAGACCGATCTGACTTAGCCAAGCACGGCGCGCCGGTCCTGCGACGGGGCAAGCTGGTGTCTCACGGGCCAGGACGGCTCGCCGGGCGCCGTCCCCGCCGGGCTTGACATGGGCAAAAGTCCTACCGTTCGTAATCCGCCGCGACGTACGCTCCGGCTCATGGAGCAGCTCCGTGCGGACGTGTGGTCCGACCTCGCACGCGCCCGAGGCGCGCGCCGACGAGGAGGGGGCCCGCTCGCTCGGCGCCGCCGGCGCGCCGTTCTTCGTGCTCGGCGGCCGCTCCGCCGTGTCCGGCGCGGGCGCGACGCCCGGCAGGCCGTGGCGTCGCGCCTCGAGCGGCGCTCGCGCCGGGGCGTCGTTCCCAAGGACGCGCTCCGCGGCGGCCATCCTCGGGCGCTCCTGCTCCTCGCCCGGCGTGCCGGGCCAGGGCCGCGGCTGCCGGGACATGGATCGAGGACGAACAGGCCTGCCGTCGTGGCTCATCGAGGCCGCCATCGCTCCTGGCGAAGGCGGCTTGTCGCTCGCGGCTGAAGACGAGGGCTTGCTGGCTCGCCCTGTCCGCGCCGCCATCGAGGCCGCATGGGGGCGCGCCGCGACGGCGGAGCCCCGAGGCTGTTGAGTGAGGGCGGCACTTTGCGAGCATGGCACATGTTAGCTCGCCAATGATGTTGACGCCGAGCACCTTTCCGATAGGATGCGAGCTCGCTAAAGAGGACAGTGATGAACTTGAGAATGCTAAAGTTTCCGGTCGCATCGTCATGGTTTGCGCTCACGGTGATCGCCTGCGCGCCGAGCAACCAAGGCAACCAGGTTGGCTCTCCCAACCAGGCGAGCGCCACGAATCAAGCCAGCAGCGCCGCTCCGGCCGGCACCTCGAGCCAGGGCGGCGCGGCTCAGGCGCCCCCGGCGGCGGAGCCCGCGCCCCTGGGTCCTCCGCTTCAGCCCGCTGCAAAAGGGGCGTACGTCACGGGTGAGTATCGCAATTTGTTCGCCGAGCTGGGGCACAAACCCGCAGAGATCGACGCCAAGATCGCGAAGGCCTACGCGCAGCTGTTCCATGGCGATCCCAAGGAACAAGCCGTCATGTTCGCGGCGGGGAAGAACGCGAACGGCCCCAAGGCGTACATCATGGACATCGGCAACAATGACATCCGCTCCGAAGGGATGTCGTACGGCATGATGATCGCCGTGCAGGTCGATCAAAAGGCTGACTTCGATGCTCTGTGGAACTGGGCCAAGTCTCACATGTATCACGCGGATCCGCGTCACCCCGGATTCGGCTATTTCTCCTGGCAGATGCGCCCGGATGGCACGGCCATCGATGAGAATCCTGCCGCCGACGCGGAAGAGTATTTTGCGACGGCATTGCTGTTTGCGTCCCACCGTTGGGGAAACGGCAAAGGGATTTACGACTACCGGAAGGAGGCCTTGAGCCTCCTCGACGCGATGAAGAACCGCAAGTCCATCACCGGACCGGTCAACGCCGACAAGCGCAAGACCACGTTGCTCTCGCTCTTCAATGCCGAGCACAAGATGGTGCGATTCACGCCGGACTCGGATAACTTCTCGAAGAACGGCGATCATACCGATCCATCGTATCACCTGCCTGCGTTCTACGAGCTCTGGGCGGCCTGGGGCCCCGAGGCGGATCGTGCGTTCTGGGCCGAAGCGGCCAAGGTGAGCCGCGATTACTTCGTCAAGACGACCCATCCGAAGACCGGGCTCGCTCCGGATTACGCCAACTTCGATGGCACCCCCAAGGCCGCTTCCTGGGACGCAGGGACCGCCAACTTCCGCTACGACGCGTTCCGCACCGCGATGAACTGGTCGGTGGATGCGGCATGGTGGGCGAAGGATCCGCGGGAGACCGAGCTGAGCGATAGACTTCTCGCGTTCTTCGAGTCACAGGGCCCGAAGTACCGGGCCAACTTCACCCTCGAGGGTAAGCCCATCGTCGAGCACGATTCGCTCGGACTCGTGTCGATGAACGGCGTTGCGGCGCTGGCTGCTACCCATCCGCGGGCCTGGCGCTTCGTCGAGGACGTGTATCAACGTGAGGCGCCCACGGGCAAGTGGCGGTATTATGACGGCATGCTCTATACGATGTCCCTGCTGCACCTGAGCGGGAAGTTCCGCGTCATCATGCCGCCAGCGCAGGCCTCGGCGTCTCCTGCTTCCGGTAAGCGCTAGTCCGGCGGGTGTGGGGGCGGTAGGGCGTGGGCGCTCGGATTCCTCCGGGGATTGCGGGCGCCCAATATCGCAGCCGTAGCCCGTGATCCCCTGGCTCACGTTCCCGACCCTGCCGTTCGGGCTCCACGCGTTCGGCTTGCTGCTCACGCTCTCGGTGGTCGTGAACCACCTCGCGCTCGTGCGGCGCGCTCGCGCGCTCGGGCTCGGCTCGGCGGGGGCGATCGAGGCGCTGGCGATCGGCACGGCGGCCGCGGCGATCGGGGGCGCGTACGGCGTGGGGCGGCTCGTGGGTGGGGGCGGGACGCTCTCGTCGGCGGGCGGGTGCCTCGGGGCCATCGTGGGGCTCGTGGGCCTCGCGCGGGCGCTCCGCATGCCCCTGCTCGCCGCGGCCGACGCGACGGCGTTCGCTTTCCCGTTCGGATGGCTGCTCGCGCGCGCGGCGTGCGCCTTCGCGCACGATCACCCGGGCCGGCTCTCGACATCGTGGCTCGCGGTGCGGTACCCGGGCGGCGCGCGCTTCGACCTCGGCCTGCTGGAGTGGATGGCGACGCCGCTCCTCGTCGGGATCGTCGTCCTCACCTCGCGTCGCGCGTCGCGGCCGGGCGTCGTGACGGGCGCGCTCTCGGTGGCGTACGGGGTCTTGCGTCTCGGGCTCGATTTCTTGCGCGCCGAGGACTTCGGCGGGATGCCGGATCCCCGATGGCAGGGGCTCACGGCGGCGCAGTGGGTTTGCCTCGGGGCGCTGATCCCGCTCGGGATCGCCTTGCTTCGGCTCAAGGCCACCCCGTCGCCGCCCGGAGCACGAGCCCCAGGAGCGAGCTCGTCGCGTTCGCCGCGAGCGCCCACCCGAACGCCCGCCGCGCCGTGATCCCCACCTTCCAGAAGTACGCCGCCTCCACGGCCACCGCGAACCCCTCCGCGAGGACCCCATACCCGAGGAAGTAGCCCGTCTCCCCCAGCACGAAGCGCGGATCGTCTCGGATCACGGCCACGTACAGCGTCCTCCACGCGGCCGGCATCACGAAGCACACGATCGGGTGCGTGATCAGGCTCGCTCCGAACGCGACGAGCGGGCGCACGCCGAGCGCACGTCGGTAGATCGGGACCTCGATCACCTGGGTCAGCACGAACGCCACGCAGGCGCGGACGAGCGTCTCCCCGGTCGACATTCGCGTCAGGCGGAGGCGTGCGCCGGGGAGAGGGCGCGGCGCCCCTCGGCCCAGAGCAACGCGCCCGCGGCGAGCTCGAGGTGGCCGTGGAAGAACGCGAGGCGCAGGTAGCCGTCACGCGCCGCTCCGGGGCCGAAGAACGCCCAGCCGGCGAGCCCGAGCGCGCCGAGCACCGAGAGCCAGAGGATCCACCCGCCGAGGTCCGTCGCGAGCGCCCGGAAGCTCTGCCGGTAGGAGCGCGGCGTCTTGCTCGGCCGGTCGTCCTCGGGCATGAGCCGCAGCCAGACGATGTAGTGCGTCGCCTGCGCGAACGCGTAGAGCACAACGAACCGCTCGGCGAGCGGGCCCGCCGGCGTCGGGCTCAAGGTCCACGCGAGGTGACGCATCTCGAGCCCGGTCCACGGCGCCTCCGCGCCGCCGCTCCACGCGAGCAAGGGCCCCGCCGCGCCGAAGAGCAGCGCCGCCGCGCCCGCCGCGAAGAGCGCGATCGGCACGAGGTGCAGGCGCGTCTGTCGCGGCCGCCAGGCCCACCAGATCACGACGGCGGCGAGGTTGTGCAGGTGCGCGAAGGCGAGGTCCGCGGCGTACCCCGCGCGCTGCGCGACGGCAAAGAGCGCGCCCACGACCCCGAGCCCGACGAGCCGGCGCGGCCACGAGGCGCGCGCCGCGCAGAGCGCGAGCGCCGCACCGAAGAGGCCTCCGCGCACGCCGTAGCCGAGGCCCGCGGCGACGATGCCCGCGCCGATCGCCGCGAGCACGAGAGGCCGCCGGTGCAGGCCCGGGCGCGCCACGAGGTACCGCACGTCCGCGAGCACGTGCGGGATGCCCCAGAGGAGCGGGCCGAGCACGAGCATCACCACGGGCCAGGTCGAGGCGAGGAGAAGCGCGGCGACGAGGAGGGTCGAACCGAGGACGGCGACGCGGCGCTCGCGCTCGACGAGCAGCGAGCGCGAGAGGGAGGGACCGAGGAGGCGCAGGCCGAGGCGGCGCAGGTGATCGAGGCCCGCGAGCGGGGCGTCGAGCGGCGGCGCCGGGATGGCGCCGACCGACCCTGCGAGCACGTGAAGCCGCCCTCCCACGCAAGCCCTCGGCGCGCCTTCAGATGGGGCGCACGTCGGGCGGGGTCGGGACCGCGGGGCGCTGGCTCATGGCTCCGTCCTCGCCGGCGTCCGCGGGCTCGGGGGGCGGGGCAGGGGGCGGTCCGTCGTTGCCGAGGCACATGTCACGGGCGCCGAAGCCGGCGCCGACGAGCGCGAAGAAGCTCAACCGGGACGCCATCCGCAGAAAAGAAGTCTTCATCGATCCTCTCGGTGGACAAAGCAAGGACGGGTGCGCGGGCCCTGGTAGCGCCCTCTCTCATGATAGACGACCTCGGCCGGGTTTGGGAGGACACCGGGGAGCACCACCGACGAACCGATGCGCGGGGAGGGGGGCTCCAGGCTCGCTGCCACCCGAGGTGAGCGCGGCGATTCGCCCTGAGCTCGTCGAATCGTTTCGCTGTCTCTCTTCGCCGCTCGCACGGACCGGACGCGCCTCAGAGCAGCATTCCGCCGCTCGCCTCGATGCGCTGGCCGTTGATCCACTGGCCCTCGGGCGAGAGCAGCAGCGCGACCAGGCCGCCGATGTCGTCGGGGAGCCCGACCCGGCCGAGGGCGGTCTGGGCGGCGATCATCCTGTTGAGCTCGGCGTTGTCGCGCACGGCGCCGCCCCCGAAATCGGTCTCGATCGCGCCCGGCGCGAGCACATTGACCGCGATCTTCCGCGATCCGAGCTCCTGCGCCATGTAGCGGGTGAGCACCTCGACGGCGCCCTTCATCGCGGCGTAGGCGGCGTACCCGGGGAAGGAGAACCGCGTGAGCCCCGACGAGACGTTGAGGATCCGCCCCCCGTCCGCGATGAGCGGAAGGAGCTTCTGCGTGAGGAAGAACGTCCCCTTCAGGTGGACGTTCATGAGAGCGTCGAACTGCTCCTCCGTCGTCTCGGCGAAGCTCGCGTGGGCGCCGATGCCGGCGTTGTTCACCAGGTAATCGAGGCGGTCGCGCCCGAAGCGGCCGGCGAGCTCCGCCTTCACCGCCCCGGCGAACGCGTCGAAGCTGCGCGTATCGGCGGCGTCGAGCGCGAGGGCCGCCGCGGTGCTCCCCTTGGCCTCGATCTGCTTCACCACGTCCGCCGCCTCGGCCGCGCCGCTGCGGTAGGTGATGACGACGCCCACGCCGCGATCGGCGAGGTGGAGGGCCATGCTCTTTCCCAGACCGCGGCTTCCGCCGGTGATGAGGGCGACGGGATTGGGCTTCGATGTGCTCATGATCAGGTCCTTTCGCGGGTGACGCGGCCGCTCGCCGCTGTCTGAGAGCAGGAATAGCGCTCCGTTCCGGGTTGATAAAGGCCGGGAGAACCGACACACTGTTTCGCCAGGCGAAACAATGAGCGTCGACCTGGAGTCGCTGAAGATCTTCGTGAAGGTGGCCGAGCTCGAGAGCTTCACGCGCGCCGGCGAGCACCTCGGGATGCCCAAGGCGCGCGTGTCGCTGCGGCTCAAGGCGCTCGAGGCGGAGCTCGGCAGCCGGCTCCTCCAGCGCTCGACGCGCGTCGTGCGCCTCACGCCGGACGGGGAGGCGCTCCTCCCGCGGGCGCGCCGCCTCGTGCTCGAGGCCGACGACATCGGCGGGATGTTCCAGTCGGCGAGGGCCCTGCGGGGGCGCGTGCGGATCGATCTGCCGGTGAACTTCGCGTGCAACGTCATCATCCCGCGCCTGCCCGAGCTGCTCGCGCGCCACCCCGAGCTCGAGATGGTCGTCAGCACGACCGACCGGCGCGTCGCGCCGCTCCGCGAGGGCTTCGACTGCGTCGTGCGCGTCGGCGCGCCGGGCGACGCGGAGCTCGTCGGCCGCAGGCTCGGCGTCCTGCGGATGATGAACTGCGCGAGCCCGGCGTACCTGCGCAAGCACGGCACGCCCCGTCGACTCGAGGATCTCGACCGGCACCTCGTCGTGCATTACTCGTCGGCGCTCGGCGCCGAGGCGCCGTCGTTCGAGTACCCCGATGACGGCGGCTACCGCGAGCGGCCGATGCGCAGCGTGGTGACGGTCAACGGCGCCGACGCCTATCGCGCGGCGTGCGTGGCGGGCCTCGGCATCATCCAGGCGCCGCGGGTAGGGGTGCTCGAGAGCATCACCGCGGGCGTGCTCGTCGAGGTCCTGCCCGCCCTCACCTGCGCGCCCATGCCGGTCTCGCTCCTCCACACGCACGGCAGGGGCGTGCCGCGCCGCGTGCGCGCGGTGATGAGCTGGATCACCGAGGTGCTCTCTCCGCACCTCGACGCGCTCGACCGCTGAGCGCGCGGGCGTGTTCAATCGATCTGCGCGGTCGTCGAGACTGGCAATCTCCTCTCCCCGCGCGCGCGTTGTTCGGTGTTTGTTCTTCTTGCGTGTGCCCGCTGTCGTCGCGGGTGGGAGCGTCTCGGTATGTCATGAGCCCGCCTGTGCGCTTCACGTGCAGGATAACCAAGCTCGCTTCATCTGGCGAGTTGAAATCGCCAGATCGCTTTTGGTGTGCCCTGTCGCACGGATTGGCAATTGTCGATTGCCGTCGATGAAGTCGGTCCTGTAGGGTCATCACACTACGGCTTGAGGTTAAGACGTACGAAAGGGGAGCGAACGTCATGACATACCTTCCTACTTGTTCTTCCATTGGAGCACAGGGGCTTCGCCGCTTCGGCTGCGTGATCGCGGCGGTGTCTGCGCTCACGGCGCTGTCGGCTCCGGCGAGCGCGCTCCCGGCGTTTCCCGGTGCAGAGGGCTTTGGCGCCGTCGCGACCGGCGGGCGCGGCGGGCGCGTCATCAAGGTCACCAACCTGCGGGCGAGCGGGGCGGGGAGCCTCCAGGCGGCCCTCGACGCGAGCGGGCCGCGCATCATCGTCTTCGACGTGAGCGGCGTGATCGAAGGGGATGCCGTCATCCGCAATGGAAACGTGACGATCGCGGGCCAGACGGCGCCGGGCGCGGGCATCACCGTGCGCGGCCGCCTCCTCTCCAGGTACTCGAACGCGGTCAACAATGTCATTGTAAGATTCCTGCGAGTCCGCCCTGTGTTCGGCGGCTCGGCCGGAGAGCAGTTCGACGGCGCGCAGTTCTCGCTGAACTCGAAGCTGATCCTCGATCACGTCTCCATCGCCTGGGGCGTCGACGAGACCCTGGATCTCTATGAGGCGGATGACGTCACGGTGCAGTGGTCCACCATCGAGTCGTCGTCGACCACGGGCCATCCAGAGGGGGCGCACAATTACGGTCTCATCAACGGCCCTGATGGCCATCGGATCACGATTCATCACAACCTGTTCGCCCATCACAAGGCGAGGTGCCCGGCGGTCGCGAACGGCCCCGCCGATATCCGCAACAACGTGGCTTACAATGTCAGGCACGGGTTCGTGCATCACAACCGGGCGAGCGGCCAGTTCAACATCGTGGGGAACGCGTACATCAAGGGGCCGAGCGATCAGCTGATCCCCTTCTATTTCGACGGCAGCGCCGGCGCGGGGCTCAAGTACTTCCTCGCCGACAACTACATCGACGATCCTGGCAGGTTCACGGGCGTGGTGAACAACCCCTGGCAGAAGCCGTTCCTCCACCCGAGCTTCAGCCGTCTCAACAAGCCCGAGTCGCACCGCGCGTCGTCGCAGTTCAACTTCTCGCGCGACGTCCCGGGGTACATCCCCGTGACGACGCACAGCGCGGCGGACGCCGCTCGGCTCGTCCTCGCGCAGGCGGGCGCGCTGCCGCACGACGTCGTGACGAGAGGCGTCCTTCAGAACATCGAGCGCCGCGACGGCGCGTGGGGCGCTCGCTACGCGAAGAACCTGATGGAAGGGCTCACCCCCGGGAAGGCGCCCGCCGACGCCGACGGCGACGGCATGGCGGACGCGTGGGAGCGCGCGCGCGGCCTCAGCCCGTCCAACGCAGGCGATCACAGCAAGGTGATGTCGTCCGGATACACAGCGGTCGAGGAGTACATCAACGAGCTCGCCGCGGCGCTGATCAGCGATGCCGAGAGCAGCCTGGCGATGCCCCAGGGCGACGAGCTCGACTAGAACACCGGACAGGGTGAGAGGCCGAGCAAGCCGCGCCGCACCGCGTCGCCGCCCAGCTCGTTGCGCAGCCCGTTGCGCCTGCTAGGTTCCCGGCGGCGCTCCACGAGAGCGTCCCGGACGAGACGCGCCGTACCCGGTCAGGACAAGACGACGCAGCCACCACGAGGAGATTCATCTTGTCCTGGCTGTTGTTGCTGTTCGCAGGTCTGCTCGAAGTCTGCTGGGCTATCGGGCTCAAGTACACACACGGCTTCACGCGCCCGCTGCCCACCGTGCTCACGATCTCCGCGATCATCGCGAGCCTCGTTCTCCTCGAGGCCGCGTCGCGGACCCTGCCCATCGGCACGGCTTACGCCGTCTGGGTCGGCATCGGGGCGTTCGGGGCGGCGATCGCCGGCATCGTTCTGTTCGGCGAGCCTGCGACGCCCGCGAGGCTCGGCTTCCTCGCGTTGCTCGTCGTGTCCATCCTCGGCCTCAAGCTGTCGAGCGCCTGAGCGATCTCCGCTCCCGCGCGCACGACCGACCGCCTCGGGTCGACTAACCTCCTCTCCATGCACGGAACCCCCGAAGCCCGCGCCCTGCACGCGCAGTTCCCCGCCATCGATCTCCACGCCGACAGCCTCATGTGGGCGCGCTGGGTCGGCTACGATCTGCACGAGCGCCACGAGCCGCCGCTGCCGCTCGCTGCCCTGGCCGGGCACGTCGATGTCCCCCGCCTCGTCGAGGGCGGCGTCGGCGCGCAGTTCTTCGGCCTGGTCTCGGTGCCCATCGGGCAGCGGCGCGGGCTCGCCGCCGTCGTCGACGAGCAGATCGACCTCCTGGAACAGGCCGTCCGCGCGCAGCCGGGCCGCCTCACGAAGGCGCTCACCGCCGAGGACATCGAGGCGGCGAGCGCCCGCGGCGCCGTCGCGGCGCTGCTCGGGATCGAGGGGGCGCACGCCCTCGAGGGCGACCTCGACACGCTCGAGCGCTTCGCGCGGCGCGGCGTGCGCTACCTCGGGCTCTGCCATTTCAGCGCCAACGACGTGTGCTATCCCGCCTACGGCCGCGGGCGCAGGGACGGCGAAGGCCTCACCCCCTTCGGCCGCGAGGTCGTGCGCCGCGCCGAGGATCTCGGCGTCATCGTCGACCTCGCGCACATCAACCGCGCTGGCTTCCTCGAGGCGTGCGCGCTCGCGCGCCGGCCACCCATGGTCAGCCACACCGGTGTTGCCGGCGCGTTCGAGCACTGGCGCAACATCGATGACGAGCAGCTCCGCGCCCTCGCCGACCGCGGCGGGTGCGCCGGGATCATCTTTTGCCCGCTCTACCTCGGCGGCAACGGCCTCGCCCCCGTGGTCAAGCACCTCCTGCACATCATCAACGTTGCCGGCGAGGACACCCCCGCGCTTGGATCCGATTGGGACGGCTTCATCGTTCCCACACGAGAGCTGTGCGATGCCGCCCATCTTCCGCTCTTGACGGATGCGCTGCTCCAAGCTGGGTTGAGCGAGCGTGTCATCGGCAAATTGCTGCGTGATAACGTAATGCGCACCTTGGGCGATAATCCACTTCCAACGAGGCTCCAGGCTGCGTAGTCTCGCTCGACAGGGCCGTCGGGGTGGGTGGTCCCTCCGGCGCTGCACGAACTCATCCTCACGCGGAGCGGATGCAGGCCATGACTCTCCATCGCCTCGCTGCACAGGGCTATGCCACTGCAGCGGATGCTTATGAGAAGGGGCGCCCCGACTACCCGCGCGGCGCGATCGAGCTCCTGCTCGATACCCTCCGCATCGACGCCGCGAGCACCGTGCTCGATCTCGGCGCGGGGACCGGCAAGCTCACGCGCCTCCTCGTGCCGACGGGCGCCCGGCTCCTCGCGCTCGAGCCGGTCGAGGGGATGCGCCGCAAGCTGGGCCAGATGGTCCCGTCGGCCATCCCGCTCGACGGCGTGGCCGAGGCGATCCCCCTGCCCGAGGCGTCGGTCGACGCCGCGGTCGCCGCGCAGTCGTTCCACTGGTTCCACGGCGATCTCGCGCTCACCGAGATCCACCGGGTGCTCCGGCCGAGGGGGCGCCTCTCCCTGCTCTTCAACCTGCGGGACGAGCGCGTCGACTGGGTCGCTCGCATCTCCCACATCCTCGACCGCTACGGCCGGGATGCTCCGGTCCACCGGTTCGGGGCCTGGCGCCAGCCTTTCTCCGACTCCCGCCTCTTCGCGTCGATCCGGGAGCATGAGCTCACCCACACGCAGGAGCTCGATCTCGACGGGCTCCTCGAGCGCATCGCCTCGACCAGCTACATCTCCGCGCTCCCCCTGAAGGAGCGGTACGCGGTCCTGAACGATGTCCGCGAGCTGGCCGGGAACCACCCGGACCTCGCGGGCAAGAGCGTGTACCTCTTTCCGTACCGGACGCTCGTGGCCTCCTACGAGCGGCGCTGAGCGTCCCGCGCGCCCGCCGAGCATCCCGTGCGCCCGCTGCGGGGTGCGCCGTGCTAGAGCGGCGCCGCATGTCGGCGCATGAAGTCGTGATCGTCGGCGGCGGGCCGGCGGGCCTGAGCACGGCGATCTTCCTTGCCCACCATCGCCCGGCCCTCACCGACAGGATCGTGGTGCTCGAGAAGGAGCGCTACCCGCGGGACAAGTGCTGCGCGGGGGGGCTCGGCGAGCGAGCGGACAGGGCGCTCGCGGCGATCGGGGTGACGATCGACGTGCCCTCGGTCGTGGTGCACGGCGTCAGCGCGGCGTTCCAGACCGGCGAGATCGCGCTCCGCGAGGGGAACATCGGCCGCGTCGTCCGGCGCGTCGAGTTCGATCGCGCCCTCGCCCTCGCCGCGCGGGCGAGAGGCGTCCGGATCGTCGAGGGGGCGCGGGTCACCGGCGCCTCCTTGAGCCCCCACGGCGCCCGGATCGAGAGCTCGGCCGGGGCCTTCGACGGCCGCGTCGTCGTCGGCGCGGACGGGGTCGGCAGCGTCGTTCGCCGCGCGATGGGGCTGCCGTTCGGCAGGCTGCGCGCGCAGGCCGTCGAGGTCGACACCGAGCCCGTCGCGGCGGACCGGGCGCGCGACCTCCTGCACTTCGAGATGCGGGACCGCTCGTTCCCCGGCTATCTGTGGGATTTTCCCACGATCGTGGGCGGGCGCGAGCTCGTCTGCCGGGGAGCGTACGTGCTGCACGAGGGCGCCCTCGGCGCAGCGCGCCCCGCGCCCGACGCCGAGCGCGTCCTCCGGAGCCGGCTCGCGGCGCTCGGCCTCGACCCGGACCGCTACCGGCGGAAGCGCTTCGCCGAGCGCGGTCTCGACCGGAGGGCCGCGGTCGCGCGGCCTGCGGTCCTGCTCGTCGGCGAGGCCGCGGGCATCGATCCGATGCTGGGAGAGGGGATCGCCCAGGCGATCACGTACGGCGCCCTCGCGGGCGAGTACCTCGCCGAGAAGCTCGAGGCCCGCGATCTCGGGTTCCACGACTGGGCCCGGCGCGTCGAGCGCTCGCTGCTCGGTCTGGACATCCGGTTCCGCCGCCGGGTGATGCGCGCCTTCTACGGCGCGCCGCGGGAGCGCGTCGAGCGCTATCTCCTCGGCGAGCCGTCGTTCCTGCGCTTCGGCATGCGCCACTTCGCCGGCAGACCTCAGCCGGCGCCCGACGCGCTCCGCGCCGCGGCGACGGGCGCGCTCGTCGTCGGCCGGCTCGGGATCGAGCGTCTCGTCGCGTCGATCCCGCCGCGGGGCGTGGATGGCGATGGCGATGGCGCGCACCCGTAGCGACCCGCGCCGCGCCGGTGCGCGCCGGCCCCCCTCGACAGCACCATGCTAGCATCGCCGGCCATGATCGCGCCGATTCAGCCGGCGGCCGGGATGCTCTTCGGAGAGTTCCGGATCGTTCGACCTCTCAGCGCCGGGGGCATGGGCGCCGTGTACATCGCCGAGCAGGCGAGCACCGGCAAGCTGCGCGCCCTCAAGCTCATGCATCCCCAGCTCTGCGCGGACACCCGCCTGCGCGAGCGCTTCGAGCAGGAGGCGCGGGTCGGCGCGCTGGTCGAGAGCGATCACATCGTGCAGGTGATCGGCGCCGGCATCGACCCGGCGAGCGGCGTGCCGTGGCTCGCGATGGAGCTGCTCGAGGGGGAAGACCTCGCGCAGCGCATGAAGCGCTGCGGCCCGCTCCCGCCCCAGGAGGTGCACGAGATCTTCCAGCAGCTCTGCCACGCGCTCGGCGCCGCCCACCGGGCGGGCGTGGTCCATCGGGACATGAAGCCGCAGAACGTCTTCCTCGCGAAGACGCACAGCGCGACGGCGCCGTGGTCGGTCAAGGTCCTCGACTTCGGCATCGCGAAGATCGCCGCGGAGGCGAGCACGATGGCGACCGCGTCGCTCGGCACGCCGCTCTGGATGGCGCCCGAGCAGACGGAAACGCGCGGGCAGATCGCGCCGGCGACCGACGTGTGGGCGCTCGGGCTCATCGCCTTCGCGATGCTCACCGGCCGCACGTACTGGCGCGCCGCGAACGACCCGATGGGCACCGCGATGCCCGTGCTGCTCCGCGAGATCCTCTTCGAGCCGATCGACCCGGCCTCGACGCGCGCGACGGCGCTCGGGAGTGCCGGCAGCATCGTGCACCCGTTCGACGCCTGGTTCGCGCGCTGCCTCGCGCGCGAACCGTCGCAGCGCTTCCAGACGGCGCAGGAGGCGTTCGACGCGCTCGGGCCGGCGCTCTTCGTCGACCCGCGCGGCGCCGCGATCTCGGTGGCGCCGCCCGGCATCGCGGCGGCGGCTGTCACGGCGGCGGGGACGGCCTCGCGCCTCTCGATGACCGGCCCGACCGAGGTGGCCGCCGACGCGCAGCGTCCGCCGTCAGCGGCCCCCGGCGCGCGCTGGGGTGCGCCGCCTTCCTCGCAGCCGGCGGATCGGTCGCGGCAGGGCGCGTCCTCTCCGCCGGCGAGCGCGCCGGCCCTGGCGAGCAGCGCGCCGGCGGAAGCCCCCCCGCGGCCGGCCTGGTGGAGGCCCATGCTGCTCCTCGCGGGCGGCCTGCTCGGCGGCGCCGCGGCGGCGGCGGCGCTCGCGTTCGCCACCGGCCGCACGCCGCGCGATGTCGAGCTGGTGCAGCGCCTGCCCGCGCCGGCGCACCCCATGGTGGTCAGCACGGGCCGCGGCGACGAGGCGCGCCCGCCGGCGCCGGCCGCCGGCGCGGACGGCGCGGACGCCCAGCAGCCGGCGCCCGGCCCTCGCCACGGGCCGGTGCTCCTGCCGAAGGCCCCGCGCCCCTCGCGCGAAGGCGGCGCGCCCGCGACCACGGCGCAGCCGAGCGCGGCGAGGCCGTTCGATCACGCGGCGGCCCACGCCGCGCTGCAACGCAAGGGGTCGACCGCGCCGGTCCACTGCAAGGGCAGGGAGGGGCCGAAGGCGGTGACGGCGCGTGTGTTCTTCAACCCCGCGGGCGCGGTGCAGCGCATCGGGATCGATCCGAGGGTCGCGATGACCCCGGCCGGGAGCTGCGTGCACATGGTGCTCGGCTCCACGCGGGTGCCGCCGTTCGACGGGAACGAGCTCCAGGAGGTCTCGACGACCGTCGCGATCGAGTGAGCTCCGCGGGCCGAGCTAGAGCACCGATCACGTTGCGCGACCGAGAAATGGACCGCCAAGGCGCCAAGGACGCCAAGAATTTGTTCTCTTCTTGGCGTCCTTGGCGCCTTGGCGGTTCGAAATTCTGCTCTTTTCAGGCAGTTTCAACCCGTTTGTCGCTCTAGCCGCCGGCCGGCCCGGTCACGGGCCCTCGGAGACGCACTCGCCCTCGCCGCGGAAGTGCCCGAGCGTGCCCGAGAGCGCCGCGACGAACGCACCGAGATCATTGATATTTCCGGCGCTGCCCGTGCCGTAGCCGCCCTCCTGGATCGCGACGAGGCGCACCGCGGCGAGCTCCTCCAGGGTGACGGCGCCGTCGCCGTCGGCGTCCGCGGCGGCGATCGGCGCGAAGCGGCGCGAAGCGGCCGCGGACTGGAGGTCGTCGTAGAAGAAGTGGTCGCCGTGGATCGTGAGCTCCACGGTGTCGGTGCCGCCGTTCGTGACGAGGACGCCCTCGGTCTCCTTGCCGGCCTTCTCGCCCTGGCAGTCGGCGTAGCGCGTCGCGAGCGAGAAGGTCCAGTCGAGGCGCTTCTCGTCGCCCCCGTCCCCCTTCCGCGCGATCGCCTCGATGTGCACCGACGCGCCCGCTGCCAGCATCAGCGCCTTGTCCTCCTCGGTCGCCCCGTCGAGCGCGGTGTCCGCGTCCACCGGGCCGATCTCGTAGGAGACGCGCTCCCAGGGCTTCGCCTCGAGGCCCTCGAACGTCACCACCGGCTTCACGCCGGGCTTCGTGTGGTCGTACAGGATCGAGCCCTCCATCCGCGCACCGACGTTCCCCTCGCGATCGGCGACGGTCACGTTCCGGAGGACGAACAGGAACTTCTCGTACCGGACGCTCCAGCCGTCCTCGAGATCCGCGGCCGGGATCTCCTGCTCGATGTACTCCTCTCCCCACGTCGAGAACGCCACGCTCCCGGCCCCCGACGCGCCGTCATCGCCGCAGCCGGCGAGCGCCGTCGCGGCGAGCGACAGCGTCGCCGCGTACATTCCTCCGGTGATCCTCATCGCTCCTTCGCTTTCTCTTGCTCTTGCGGGGCGCCGGGCGCGAACGAGAGCGCGTAGGCCGTCCCCTTCTTGAGGCCCCGCGCGAAGCCGCGCCGGGCCTGGCTCTCCGGCTCGAGATCGGCCGGCGCGCCGTCGTCGCTCACGGCCACGTCCTCGAAGTCGACCTGGTCGAGCCAGACCGCCGGCTTGACCACGAGCGTGACGACGCCGGGCCCGTCGAGGTAGATCTCCTCGAAGACGCACCCCTCCACCGCCGGCTCGCCGGTCGCGTCGCTGACGACGTCCGCGAGCAGGGCGCGCGCGCGGAACACGCGCGCGACGTCGCCCTTCTCGGCGCGGCCCTCGAGGGCGACGACGTGCCCGTCGAGCTCCGCGGCGAACGGGCCCGCTGCCGGCGCGCCGAACGTGAAGCGCGCGGATCGCACGACGCCGCTCACCGCGTCGGCGTCCGCGAGCGCGGTCGCCCCCTCCAGCAGGTCGACCGAGGTGGGCTGCGTCATCTGGCCCCTCGCCTCGCCGGCTCGATAATGGCCCGGGTGGGCGTGCGCCTCCGGAACGGCCCACCGGGCGAGCCGGTCGAGCAGCGAGGGCGCGCCGCCGCGGCCCGGCGCCGCGCGCAGCGCCGTGAACGGCGCGCCCTCGAAGTAGTAGAGCGGCCCGACCGACAGGTGCGCCTTCGACAGGGTGATCGTCCAGCCGAGCGCGTTCGTGAACGGCTCGGCCGGCGCCGCGTCGGCGGCGATCTCGGTCGCGAGCGTGAGGCGCTTGCCGGCGGTCGAGTCGCCGCCCGCGGCGCCGCACCCGGCGGCGAGCGCGCCCGCGGCGAGGAGCCCCGCCGCGGCGAGCGCGGCGCGCCGGCGGGGCCTTTCGTGTGCTGTGGTGGATGTCATCGAGGACCTCATCCGAGAAAGAGCGAGAGCGAGACGAGGAAGCTGCGCGGGGCGCCGACCGTCACGTGCCGCGCGGGCAGGAGGTCGGGCGCCGCGCCCCGGGTGAAGCTCGACGGGTAGACGAACTCGCCGTCGAACCAGGCCGCGTCGAGGAGGTTGTAGACGTCGAGCCCGAGCTCGACGCGGTGGTAGCGGACGTGCGCCGTCACGTCGGTGAGGAGCGCGTCGCGCCCGAGCTCTCCGTACGGCAGCGGGCGTCCGTGGAGCAGCGTCGCGCCGGCGCCCGCGCGGGCCTCGAGGCGCCGGCCGAACAGCGCGCCGAGGCGCGGCGTCACCGCGAGATCGGCGCGCGCGACGACCTGCGGCACGAACGGGAGGAGATCGCCCGCCGCGTGGCGCCCGCCCGCGGCGGTGAAGGCGGCCCGGGTGTAGGTCAGGCCGACGCTCGACACGAGCCACGGCGCGGGGCGCGCGACAGCGTCGAGGGCCACCCCGGTGCGGGCCGTGGCGGGGACGGGCTCGTTGCGGCCGGTCGCCTCGTCGAAGACGAGATCCTCGCTGAGGCGCGCGTGGAACAGCGCCGCCGACGCCCTCACGAGCTCGTCCGCGTAGCGGAGCCCGGCCTCTGCGGAGAGCGCGCGCGTGAAGGGGGTCCGCTCGCCCTCGCCGAGGCTGCGCGCCTGGGGCGAGCGGAACCCCTGGCCCGCGCTGGCGAGCGCGTGCAGCCCGGGGAGCAGCGTCACGTCGATCGTGCCCTTGCCGCCCACGTGGACGCCCTGCGCGCTGCGCGCCTGCGCGCCCTCGCCGGCATGGTCGACGACCTGGTAGGCGAGCCCGTCGGCGCGCAGCCCGCCGCGCACCGTGACCCGCCGCGCCGGCCGGATCGACGCGTCGAGGTAGCCGGCGAGGTCTGTCGCGCGGACCTTCGCGTCGACGAGCGTCGCGGTCGGCCGGCCGTCGACGGCCGCGAGGCGCCGCTGCGATTGCTCGATCCAGTCGGTGCGCGCGACGACGCCCGCCTCGAACGTGTCGCGCTCCGACAGCACCGGGAACCTGAGCCGGTACGAGGCGGTCGCGCCCGCCGTGATCGCCTCGTTGAGCTGCTGGGTGGCGTCGCCGGAGGTCGGATCCGCGAGGTAGCCGGTGAAGTTCGAGCGCAGGCGGAGCGCGCGCAGCACGACGAACGGCGCGAGCGAGAGGCCCTCGCCGCGGGCGGCGTCGCCGCCGGACGAGCGCAGGTCGACGACGAGCTGCGCGCGCGACGAGTCGCCGCCCTGATCCGGGTCGTACGAGGCGAAGCGGTCGACCTTGCCCGCCTCGAGGTCGTCGAGGCGCAGCACGCCGGCGGAGCCGAAGCGCGAGGCGAACGCCGACACCATCACGCGCGCGCGGACCCCCGCGAGGGGCTCGTAGACGCCCTGCGCGATGGCCGAGGTCCGGCTCGCGGCGCGGGCGGGGCCGAAGCCGTCGGTCGTGTACGCCTCGAACGCGGCGAACGTTGTCTCCTCGGCGTGCTCGGGGTGGTAGGCGAGGAAGAGCCGGCGCGCGCCGAACGAGCCGGCGGAGGCGGTGGCGGTGATCCCCGGCTCGTCGTAGCCGAGCTCGAGGCGCACGGTGCCGGCGACGGCGAAGTCCCCCTGGCGCGGATCGTACGACCCGGGTTGCGCGCGGAGCTCGCGGATCACCTCGGGCATCACGAAGTGGAGATCGGCGTAGCCCTGCCCGTGGACGTTGGACACCTCGTTGACCGGCGCGCCCGCGATCCAGATCTCGAGGTCCTGCCCGTGGACCGCGTCGAAGCCGCGGAAGAAGATCTGGTGGGCCTTGCCCTCGCCGCTGTGCTGGGCGGCGAACACGCCCGGCACGAGCTGCAGCACGTCGCTCGCGGTGCGGTGGGGCGCGGCCCGCACCTCGGCCCGCTCCCGCACCGCCTCGGAGGCGCTGCGCGGCGGCGGCGCGCCCTGCACAACGACCGCGATCGGCGCGGCGTCGCCGGTCGCGGCCTCGGCCGCCGCGGGCGGCGGAGGGGCGGCGGCGTCACCGGCGCGCGCCGGGACGGCGGCCGTGGTGATAAGGAGCGGCGCGAGCGCCGTGCGCAGGGAGAGGATCACAGCGGGACCGCTACGTAGCACGTTTTTCTGAATTCGTGCTACGCGGCTGGATGCGCTCGCTCGCCTGGGATCCCACCGGCGCGCCTGCTAGAGGTTTCAGGCGGCCGGCGCGGGGTGTCCGCGGCGTTCCTTGTCGCTGGCCGCGGGGCGCCGCACCGGGACGAGCAGGAGCTATTTTTCGATGCCCGCTCGATTCGTGGGATGGAGCGGAGCGCGACAGCGGTCGCGACAAGATGTCGCATTCAGGTTGGTGATGACGCGGCCTATCGTGGCGCGCATCGTTCCTTGGTTCCTCAGGAGGACTCTCATGAAACGCGGTCTTCGTGCGTCATGGCTCTTGTTCCCGCTGGTCGGGGCGGCGCTCTCGCTCACGGCGTGCGGCAGCGATGGTGGGGGGAGCCCCGCCGATGGCACATCATCGACCTCGACGGGCGCCGCCGGCGGCGGGGCCGGCGGCGAGGGGGGGAGCGGCGAGGCAGGCGGCGGCGGGGCCGGGGGCGGCGACGCGGCGGTCGCTGTCGAGCTGCAGTTCGAGGGCCGCGTCCGTGACGAGGTGTTCTCCTGCAGCGACACGTACGCTGTCGGCACCGCGGCGACGGACGTGAAGCTCAACGACTTCCGCCTGTACATTCACGATGTACGCCTGCGCCGCGCGGACGGCGAGGAGGTGCCGCTCTCGCTCGAACAGGACGGGCTGTGGCAGCACGAGAACGTCGTGCTCCTCGATTTCGAGGACAGGTCGGGCAGCTGCGCCAACGGGACGCAGGAGACGAACGGGCTCGTGCGCGGGACGGTTCCGGCCGGGGAGTACGATGGCCTGTCGTTCAAGCTCGGCGTCCCGTTCGAGCTCAACCACGGCGACGCTTCGGTCGCGCCGTCGCCGCTCAACCTGACCGGGCTGTTCTGGAGCTGGCAGGCCGGGTACAAGTTCCTGCGCATCGACAGCGTCTCCGAGGTGGGCGCGATCCCCTTCATCGTGCACATCGGGAGCACCGGCTGCGTCGCCGGCGAGGGCGGCGAGGTGACCGCGTGCGACCGCCCCAACGTGGCCGAGATCGTCATCCAGGACATCGATCCGCTCACGACGAAGGTGCTCGTCGACTATGCGGCGCTCGTTTCGGACACCGACGTGTCGGGGAACGCCGGCGGCACGCCTGGCTGCATGTCCGACGCGACGGATCCCGACTGTCCGCCGCTGTTCCTCCACCTCGGCATCGACACCGCCGACGGCTCGCCGCGCCCCGAGCAGCAGTCGTTCTTCAGGATAGACTAGGAGCCATGACGATGTTCGCTCTGGTGACCGCCCTCCGCCGCTCCGCGCTCTCCTCTGCCCTGGCCGCGCTGGCGGCCCTCGCCTGTGCCTGTGGCGACGTCTCGCCGGGCGCGGGCGGGCCTTCGGGGGAGGGCGCCGGCGGCCAGGGCGGGGGCGATGGTGGACATGGCGGGGGAGGCGACGCGGGCCCGTACGTATGGGGGCTGCCGCCGGGCTTTCCCGTGCCGAAGGTCCCCCAGGACAACCCGATGTCGTCGGTCAAGGTCGAGCTCGGCAGGCGGCTGTTCTACGACAGGCGCCTGTCCGGCAACGGCACGTACTCCTGCGGCTCGTGCCATGTCCAGGAGCTCGCGTTCACCGACGGCCTCGCGAGCGCCAAGGGGTCGACCGGCCAGCTGCACTCGCGCGGCTCGATGGCCCTGGTCAACGTCGCTTACCTCACGACGCTGACCTGGGGGAACCCGCTCCTCGACACGCTCGAGGAGCAGGCGCTCCTTCCCATGTTCGGCGAGACGCCTGTCGAGCTCGGGCTCGTGGGCATGGAAGAAGAGCTGTTCGAGCGGCTCCGGGGCGAGCCGCTGTACCAGGAGCTCTTCCCCGCGGCCTTCCCCGGCGACGAGGCCCCCATCGACCTCGCCAACATCACGAAGGCGATCGCGGCGTTCGAGCGGTCGCTGCTCTCGTACCGCTCGCCCTACGACCGGTACCGCTACGACGGCGACCCTTCGGGGATGCCGGACGCGGCGCTGCGCGGCATGGATCTCTTCTTCTCCGAGAAGCTCGAGTGCTTCCACTGCCATGGCGGCTTCAACCTGTCGGACTCGGTGCAGCACGACGGGACCACCTTCACGGAGGTGATGTTCCACAACACGGGTCTCTACAACATCGGCGGGAGCGGGGATTACCCCGAGGGCAACGCCGGGGTCTACGAGATCTCCGGCAACGAGGCGGACATGGGCCGGTTCCGCGCGCCCACGCTGCGCAACATCGCCCTCACGGCGCCGTACATGCACGACGGCAGCGTCGCGACGCTCGAGGAGGTGCTCGACCATTACGCCGCGGGAGGGCGCACGATCGAGGACGGCCCCAACGCCGGTGTGGGGAGCGAGAACAAGTTCAAGAGCGAGCTCATCACCGGGTTCGATCTCACAGCAGAGGAGAAAGCAGACGTGATCGCCTTCTTGCAGAGCTTGACCGACGATGCGTTTCTGAAGGACCCGCGCTACGCGGATCCGTGGGCGGAGGCGCCGTGAGCCGGGCCCCCATCCTCCAGAGGGCGCTCCTCGTCCCCGCGCTGGCGGCGCTCGTGTCGGCCGCGATGTACGCCGGCGCGTGCGGCCACGACCACGACCACGGGGACACGTCGAGCGGGACATCGTCCGGACCGGACCTGGACGACGTCATCTACGAGGGCGGCGCGACCGACGAGGCGCTGCTCGCGCTGCTCGCGGCGGAGCCGAAGGACGAGCCGTCGCAGGGGACGGTGTTCGACGCGCCCGCGGAGGGCGCGACGCTCGCTGGCGACGCCGCGCCGGAGCTGACCTTCCATGTCGCGGGCGCGGCGCAGTGGACGGCCCCTCGGGCCGCGCCGGCGCTGCGGTTCGCGGGCGCCGCGGCGGGGGCGGGGGATTTCGGCGCGGCGGGGGGGGCGCTCTGGGCGGAGGTCGGCGCGCTCCTCGGGCCGGTGCGCGCGGCGCGGGCGCACGGGACGCCCATCAACGGGCGCGCCTACTTCCTTGTCTTCTCGACTGCAGAGCGCGACGGGCTGCTCCGGGTGTTCACGACGAAGCTGAGCTACACGCCGGACGCGGCGGCCTGGGAAAAGCTCCGCGCTGCCGGCGCGCCGATCACCGCCAGCGTGATCAACGCGGTGTTCGAGAACAACCGCATCGTGCAGGGCGGCGGACCGTTCCCCGGCGAGCCGGTCTCCTTCTCCGTGGCGCCCTGAGGGCCTCCGTGGCGCCCTGAGGGCCTCCGTGGCGCCCTGAGGGCCTCCGTGGCGCCCTGAGGGTCCGGTGGCGCCCTGGAGGCTGAGGGCCTCTCCGTGACGCCCTGAGGGCCTCCGTGGCGGCCCGGAGGCCCTCCGTCGCGCAGGAGGGTGGTCCGTCCCCGCGCGCACGCATCTTCCCGCGCTCCGGGAGCCCCCGTGCGCCGCCCCGGAGCGGCCGAGCGGCTTCTCGGCCCGCGCTGTGTGGCCAGCCCCGACGCCCTCCCGAGGGCTACCAGCAGCCGCGGCGCTGACCCATGTAGCGCGTCGGGGGATCTTCATCATGACCATGAGGACGAGCGGGCGGACGGAGCTCGATGCAAGCGCAGGGCACGCGGAGTCCGCGATCACCAACAGCCTGGAGCAGGTGCGCGACATCCTGTGCGGCGCCCAGCTCCGCGAGCTCGCTCGCCGGCTCTCGCACACCGACGCTCAGGTCGCCGCCCAGGCGGAGGAGCTCCGGATCGAGGCGCGACGGCGCCTGGACGTGCTGGAGGCGCACGTGCGCAGGGAGATCGAGGCGCTCAGCGCGTCGACCGAGGCCCACCGCGCGGCCAGCGCCGGCGCGCTCGGCAACGTCGCGCGCGATTCGCGCGAGGCGCTCGAGCTGCTCGATCAGCGGGTCCAGCGGCTGGAAGATCTCGTGGAGCGCACGCAGCGCGAGCTCCGGCAACAGCTGCTCGAGCAGTCCAAATCGTTCCTCGACGAGACGCGGCGTACGCGGAGCGAGCTGAGCAACCTGCTCGAGCGCGAGCTCGCCGCCATGTGGGCCGACAGCATCGACGCGGGCGCGCCGGACACGCCGACGCGCGAGGGAGCCGCGGAGTCCGAGCGGTACCAGAAGACGGAGCGCCGCTCGGACGAGGCCGCGTGAGGCGACGGCGCCGCTCCGGTGAGCGGGTGCGGGCGCGGAGGTCCGGAGACGAACGATGGGACAGCCGAGAGCGCGTCGCGGGGCACCCTCGCCGGTGAGGACGCTCGAAGACCTCCGCCCCCTGCTCGTGGGCCCCGAGCAGCGCCGCATCCGGCGGCTCGAGGAGCGGCTGGACCAGTCCATGGCCGAGATGGTCGCGGGGGTGCTGCCCGAGGCCGTGATCGAGAGCCGCAAGAAGGGCGAGGCGCTCTCGTGGGCGCTGGAGCCGCTCATCGCCGCCGCGATCCACGAGCGCGTGCGCCGCGACCCGGGGTCGTTCGCGGAAGCGATCTCCCCCGCCATGGGGCCGGCCATCCGCGGGGCCGTGGCCTGCGCTCTCCGGGCGATGATCCAGCGCCTCAACGAGGCGCTCGCCCTCGGCCTTTCCTGGGAGAGCCTGCGCTGGCGCCTCGAGGCGCGCCGCACGGGGCGTTCTTTCGCCGAAGTGGTGCTGCTCCGCTCGATGGTCTACCGGACCGAGCAGCTCTTCCTTGTCCACCGCGGGACGGGGATCGTCCTCGAGCACGTGAGCGCCAAGGACATCCCCTACAGGGATCCCGATCAGGTCTCGGCGATGCTCACCGCCATCGACGCGTTCGCCCACGACGCGTTTCGGACCGATGCGCGGCTGGAGCGCTTTCGCGTGGGAGATCTCACGGGGTGGGTGGAGCATGGCCCGTCGGCCCTCCTCGTGGCCATCGTGCGCGGCGTGGCGCCGCCGGCGTACGGGACCGTCCTGTGCGAGGCGCTGGAGCGCGTTCACCTCGCGTACGGGGGCGAGCTCGCCGGCTTCCGCGGCGATCGGACGCCGTTCTCCGGCGCCCGCGAGCTGCTCTCGAGCTGCCTGCAACAGCAACGCAAGCCGGCCCCGGGCCGAGGTCGGGCCGCGGTCGCGGCGGCCGCCGTGCTGGCCGCGCTCGCCGCGACCGCCCTCGTCTTCTGGATGCGCGCCTCGTGGGAGGACCAGCGCCGCTTCGCCGACTGCGTCGAGGCGCTGCGGCGCGAGCCCGGCCTGCTGGTGACCGCGGCGGAGCGGCGCGACGGCCATGTCGCGCTCACGGGCCTGCGCGATCCGCTCGCCGCCGATCCGAGGGCGGTCATCGAGCGCGGCGTCCCCGCGCCCCCGGCGGTCACGCTGCGCTTCGAGCCCTTCTATTCTCTCCACCCGCAGATCGTCGAGCGCCGGGCGGCGCGGGCGCTGGAGCCGCCGCCGGGGGTCTCTCTTTCGCTGCGCGACGGCGTCCTCGTGGCCAGCGGCGTCGCGCCCGAGCGCTGGATCGAGCGCGCGCGCTGGTCGGCGGCGGTGCTCCCGGGCGTCTCGGGGTTCGACGGCGAGCGCCTGCAGGCCCAGGAGTCGATCGACCGGGCGCGCGCCGCGGCGAGATCCCTCGAGGGGATCGAGCTCCTCTTCCGCCGCGGCGCTGCGCGGCTCTCCTCCGGGCAGCGCGCGCGCGTCGACGAGGCCGCGGCCGCGGCCGAGCGGCTGTTCGCGCTCGCGCGCGAGGCCGGCATGACCGCCGAGATCCGCGTGATCGGCTACGCGGATCCGGTCGGGTCGGAGGCGTCGAATCGAGCGCTCAGCGCGGCCCGCGCGGAGCACGTCGCGGCCGAGCTCGGCGCGCGCGGGATCCCGGCCGACCGGCTGCGCGCGAGCGGCGCGGGCCTGCGGCGCGAGCTCCTGTCCCCGTCCTGCCCCGGGGGAGCGGCGCCGAGCGGGTGCATCACCGGCGCGGACGCGCGGCGCGCGCGCAGCGTGATCTTCCTTGTGGACCTGCGCGCGGCGAGCAAGGAGTGAGTCATGGCGGAGAAACGCAAGGTCTGCGTGCTGGGCGCCACGGGGGTCGGCAAGACGAGCCTCGTCGCCCGCTTCGCGCGCAGCATCTTCTCCGAGTCTTACCTGACGACCATCGGCGTGACGATCGAGACGCGGCGCGTGAGGTGCGATGATCGCGAGCTCGACCTCGTCCTCTGGGACCTGAGCGGAGAGGACGAGTTCCAGGACGTCCAGATATCGTACGTGCGCGGCTCCGCGGGCTTGCTCCTCGTCATCGACGGCACGCGGCGCTTCACGGTGGAGACGGGGCTCCGCCTCCACGCCGCCGCGCGGGCGACGGCCGGGGAGCTCCCGTCCGTCGTCGCCCTGAACAAGGCCGATCTCACGGCAGCGTGGGAGATCGACGAGGCCGCCGAGGCCAGGCTGAGGAGGGCGGGCCTCCTGGTCGCGAGGACGAGCGCCAAGACCGGCGCCGGGGTCGAGGGCGCGTTCAGCGCGCTCGCGCGCGCCATGCTGGCGAGCGATGCGCCCTTGTGGCGGGGCTGATGGACGTGGACACCTGGCTCCTCTCGGCGCTGGACAAGCTCGTGCTCGAGCGCCTGCGCGACGGCGCCTTCGTCGTCCGCGGCGAGCCGCCGCCGTGGTTCCTCCGGCTCGGGATCGCGCCGCCGTGGCGCGATACGCCGCTCCGGATCGATCGCGCGCTGCCGTTCCTGGAGGTGTTCCTCCCCGAGGCGGAGCGGGCCTGGTCCACGGACGCATCGCGGAGCGCGCGAGCCGACTGCTGGACGCAGGGGGGCGTGCAATCCGACTGCTGGACGCAGATGACCGAGGACGACGAGGCGCTGCACCTCGAGGCGACGGCGCTCTGTGTGGGCTCCTCGCGGCTGCTCGTGATCACCCGGAACGACGCGCTGTTTCACGAGCGCCGCCGCGTCCTCCAGCGGGCGCGCGAGCTGCGCCTCGTGCACGAGGCGCTGTCGCGCGAGGTCGAGCGGAAGGACGTCCTCGTCCACTGCATCGTCCACGACCTCTCCGGCCCGCTGAACAGCCTCCTCGGCGCCCTGTCCCTGCTGCAGGAGCAGCCGCTCCCCGAGAAGTGCGGCGCGCTCGCCGCGGTCGCGCTGAAGGCCGCCCTGCGGCAGCGCGAGCTCATCCGGGAGATCCTCGACACCTTCGCCGCCGAGGGGGCCGCGCTCGATGCCTCCGGCGGCGAGCTCGCCGAGGTGGCGGACCTGCGCGGCACCGTCGCTCAGGTCGTCGAGGGGCTCCTGCCCATGGCGTGCAGCCGGTGTGTTCGCCTGGAAGGACCGCCGGAGAGCGGCGGGGGACCGCCGTGCTGCGTCGTCGGCGAGGGGCGCAGGCTCGCGCGCGTCGTCTCCAACCTCGTCGAGAACGCGCTCCGCTTCGCGCCTGCGCGCACGTCGGTGCGGGTCCTCGTGCACGAGGACGAGCCCGGGTGGGCTCGCCTGACGGTGGAGGACGAGGGCCCGGGCGTCTCGCCTGCCATCGCGCCGCGCCTGTTCCAGAAGTTCGCGTACGGCCGCGACCCGGGGGCGGGCAGCGGCCTCGGGCTCTACGGCGCCCGGATCGCGGTGGAGCGGTGGGGCGGGGCGATCGGCCACGAGGCGCGGCCGGAAGGAGGGGCGAGGTTCTGGGTCCGGCTGCGGCGCGTCGGCGCGGCGGGCGAGGCGGCGGGCGGCGGGGCCCAGTGCGAGACGCGAAGGGAGTGATGACATGGCCAAGCTCTTGCTGGTCGACGATGATTCGGGGACGCTCGCGTGGATGGCCGAGGCGCTCGACAGTGCGGCGTACGACGTCCGGACCGTGAGCGGCGGGAGCGCGGCGCTGGAGCTCCTCCGGACCTGGACGCCGGACCTCATCCTCACCGATTTCCTGATGCCCGAGATGGATGGCTTCGCCTTCAACCGGCTCGTGCAGTCGCGCGAGCGGGTGCCCGTGATGCTCGTCTCCGTCGTGAACAAGCCGGCGGAGGCGATCCTGCGAGGGGTCGCCGGCTACGTGCGGAAGCCCGTCACCGCCGCGGAGCTGCGCGCCGCCGTCGAGCGCGTGCTCGGCGCCGCCGAGGGGGTCGCCGTCCTCGTCGTGGACGACGACGCGGACATCCGCGCGTGCTACCGGTTCATCCTCGAGCCGCGCTTCACCGTGCTCGAGGCCGAGAACGGGCGCGACGCCCTCGCGCTGCTCTCGAGCGAGCCCGTGGCGCTGGCCATCGTGGACGTCCACATGCCCGTCATGAACGGGATGGAGCTCATCCGCGCGATGCGCGCCGACGCGAGGTTCTGCACGATCCCGGTCGTGGTGCAGACGAGCGATCGGGCCGCGGCGCGCGCGCCCGTCTGGACCGACCTGCACGTGGCGCAGACGATCCTGAAGGACGAGTTCATGGACTGGCTGATGACCCAGATCGACGCCCACCTCGCGCCGGCGCCGCCGCGCGAGGCCGAGCGCGCGTGGTCGACCGCGAGCCGGTAGGCGCCCGGCGGCCTCGGACGGGCGCCGTCAGCCGGGCGTCCACTGCGGGTTGGCCGTGAACAGCCCGGACCCGATGCTGATGTCGTAGGCGAGGAACAGGCCGAAGCCCACGCTGAGCAGGCCCGCGGCCGCGCCGAGGGCGCGGTGCATCCCGCCGAAGCGGGCGTTCGTGTACGCGAACGGCACGGCCAGCATCCCGGTGATCAGCATCATCCCGGCGATCGTGCCCGCGCCGAACAGCGCGATGTACCCGAGCCCCCACCGCGGATCGCGCACCGTGGTCAGCACGAGGAGCGCGACCGCCGCGGAGCCCGCCACCCCGTGCACCACGCCGATGAGCAGCGGCCGGAGGCTCACGTAGGCGCGCGACCGGCCGAAGACGCGATCCGCCCAGCCGACGCCGTCCCGGTGGCCGTCGTGATGCTCCGCCCCCTGCGCCTGCGGCTCGCCCCGCCGGACCGCCCGGTAGAGCCGCAGGAGATGGTACGCGCCCAGGCCGATCAGCATCAGCGCGACCGTGAGCTCCATGGCCAGGCCGACGTGCGGCGGCACAACGAGCCCGAACAGGAGGATGCCACCCCCGATGAGCATCAGCGTGAGGGTGTGCCCCAGACCCCACATCGCGCCGATCAGCAGCGCCACCCCGAGGCTCCGGACGCGGCTCACGATCGTCGCCACCGCGATCACGTGGTCCGCGTCGGTGGCGTGGCGCATACCGAGGGAGAAGCCGAGGAGCAGCAGCGGAAACGCCGAGGCGAACATGGCCCGTTTCGTAGCACGGACCACGCGCCCCGTGCTACGCCGGCGAAGGGGCGGCTCCCTGCAGCGCCCGCGGCGCACCGGCCCTCGCGTGGCGCTCCAGCGCGCGGTCTCGTCTCGTCCGGCCCGCGGAGCTCCCTGGACTCCCGGCAGATCCGGTGAAGAATGCCGTCTTGACTCGGCCCAAGAAAGTCGGTTCGTCGGGCGCGGTGATGCGTGACACACGAACAGCGCAGCCTGACGAGGCGCGCTCATCCATCAGCAGCCGGCAGCAGCCGGTCAGCCGTCGATCAGCCGTCGATCAGCCGTCGATCAGCAGTCCATCCACAACCATCGTCCCACGCCGCGTCGCTTCCAGCGTGGTTCGAGGAATACAGATCTTTTGTACGAGCGCCTGGTCCCCAGGACCCCAGATGCCGTCTCCTCCCGGCGTGTCAGTTGGCGTGGTCTCGACTCAGCGCGTCGATGGCCTCTTGCATCCAGACCGCGTCCTCTTCGGCCTGCTTCAGCCCGTGCATCATCTGCTGGCGCAGCATCCCCGAGGTCTCGCGGATGCCCCGACGAAAGACCTCGGCGGCGCGCTCGTGGACGACCTTGAGCCACGGGGCAAGGACGCGTTTGTCAAGCGGTCCTGGAGCGTCCAGGACGGTAACGCAGGCTTCGATGGCCTCGCGCATGGCACGGGATTCGAGCGCGTCGGCGAAGGCGGAGAATTGGAGCAGCGACTCTCGCAGCGCAGCGCGGCCGGTCGATGAGACTCTCTCTGTCATGGCCGCGCTCAGCCTACCACCTGGGCGACGCCTCCGCCCGTGCGCGCGCTGCGATTGCGCGCGTCAGCGCAGGTGGGATCGGCCCGCCGTCTCCAGCAGCATCGCGAGCACGAGCGGGTCGCCGAGGCCGTGCTCTGCGCCCATGTGCGAGCGGAGGCGCGCGAGGCGCGCAGCGTCCTCCAGGAACAGCGGCTCGTTCAGCCGGGCCGCCGCCTCGCGCAGGATGCCCTCGCGCTCGGTGAGGAGCGCGGCCGCGCCGCTCGGGTCGCCTCGCCCGACGCGGGCGGCGGCCTCGGCGAGCGACTCGCCCGCGGCGAAGCCCTGAAGAGTCCGCGTCATCGACGCGTCGACGGACGCCGCGCTCGCCGCGTCGCTGTCCGCGTAGCGCACCTCGATCGGGATCTCCTCGATCACGTTCTTCCTGGAGAGTCGGTCCTTGTACTTGAGCTCGACGGTCGCCAGGGTACGCTTCCCGGTGCCGGGCTCGGCGCTCAGCTTGAGCAAGAGGGCGTGCCGGTCATCGCGGGCGAACATCGGCAGGAAGAAGCGCATGCCGCCCTCGGCGTCGTCGCGCCGGTCGACCGCGATCCTGTCCCGGGACAGCGCGGCGACGTCGGCGGCGATCTCCTGGGCGCGGACGCGGGAGGCCTCGGCGTCGCTCAGCCGGCGCGAGCCGTAGACGCGGAGCAGGTCGACGCCGCGCTTCAGGCGGACGCGCACCTCGACGGCGGTCGCCACCGGGTCGAGGCGCTTGTCGAGCTCGGTCGACAGCGCGGGCGCGATCTGCGCGGGGTCTCGCAGGTAGTAGTAGCCGCCTGCTCCGTCGCTCGCGATCGCGCTCATGAGCTGGCCGTCGTAGTCGTCGCCGAGCCCGAGCGCGCTCGTCTGGACGCCGCGCTGGAAGGCATCGAGCGCGAGCCGCGCGAGCCGCTCGCCGTGGGTGAGGCCGCTTGTCGCGCGGCCGTCGGAGACGAGCAGCACCACGCGCACGGCGTCCTCGGGGATGCCGGGCCGGCTGGCCTGCGCGTAGCCCAGCGTGAGCCCCGCGCCGATGTTCGTGCCGCCGCCCTCGCGGATCCCCTCGATGGCGCCGCGGATCGCCGCGCGGCGCGGGCCGACCGGGCCGTCCTCGATCCTCACCTCGGCGTCGCTCGAGAAGGTGGTGAGCGAGAAGTCGTCGGTGGGCGCGAGGCGGTCGACGAGCGCCTGCGCCGCGCGGCGGGCGCTCTCGATCGGCGCGCCGGCCATCGAGCCGCTCGTGTCGAGGACGAGGTGCACCGAGAGGTGCGGCCGCGCCGCCGCCGCCGCGGCGGAGCGGAGCGCGAGGCGCAGGTGGAGGGCGCCGCCGCCCGGTCCGAGCGCGGCGCGCTCCAGGTCGGTCCGCAGGCCGAGCGCCTTGCCGGGAGCGAGCGGGACCTCCGGGGCGTAGCGGGCGCCGACGTCGCTGACGAGCTCGCGCTCCGCCTCGGGCACGACGCCGCGCGCGAGGGCGGCCTCGAAGGCGGCGAGGTGACCGCCCCCGGGCCGGTACGTGGTGGCGAAGCGGCCGTTCGGATCGAGCGGGACCTCGGCCTCCGGAGCGTGGGCGGCCGCGCCCCGCGGCGATCCCGGCGGCGCGGCGGCGCCGGCGCGCCCGAGACCGCTGCCGAACCCCTGGCCTGTCCCGGCGCCCGCGCCGTGCCCGATCGTCCCGATGGCGCCGAGCCCCAGCCCCCCGCCGCCTGAGTCCCCGAGGCCGTCCAGGGGGAGGCCGGCTCCGCCGGCGCCCGCGGGCGCGCTGGGGTGGCCCCACGCGGTCGTCGGCGCGCTCGGCTGGCCGCCGGCGCCGCGGTTGAGCAGGCCGATCATCCCGAACTCCGCCGCGTCGCGCAGCGCCTCCTGCGGCGTCCCGTGCGGCGCGTGGCGATCGCTCGGGCCGGCCACCCCCCACCGGTTCCCCATCGCCATCCCGGGCGCGTGCGGGTTGCCCATCGATCCTTCCTCGCCCTTCGCCCTCGTTCCCGTGCCGCCCTCCTTCGCGTCCGCGCTCTGCTCGCCTTCCTCCTCGTGTGAAGCGCGCAGCTCGCGCTCGTCTGCGGACGCGAGGTACTGCTGCACGAGCGCGATCCGATCGGCGCTCATGCCGGAGGACGGGTCGACGGGGGGTGGGGCCCAGCGCGCGAGCGCGCCGAGGAGCCCGAGGTGCAGGGCCGCCGAGGCGGCGTGGAGGGCGACGCTCTTCCGGCTCACGAGCGACCGGCGCGCGCGCTCGCCCGCGGCGACGTCGGCGCCGACCTGGATCCGGACGCCCGTGATCTCGACGTCCACGCGGGCGTGCGCGGGGAGGGGGACGAGCACCGCGCCGGGGATCTCCGCGTGCGCCGCGCCGGCGTGCCGCTCCCGCGCGGCGGCGGCGGACAGGGGCGCGCCGCCCAGGGTGAGCGTCCCCGTCGCGGCGCCGAGCAGGACGAAGCGGACGCGCCCGGCGCGATCGACCTCGAGGAGGGGCGCGCGGCGCGCGCCGAGCACGCGCTCGGGGAGGAAGCCGTCGCACGGGCGCCCGTCGTCGCGCCCTTCGCCGACGTCGAACGCGCGGGGCGGCGCGAGGTGCTGGACGAGGAGGACGGTCGTGCCCCAGGAGATGAGGATCTCCACGGAGCGCACCGCGGCCACCGCGGCCTCGCCGGTGCTCGCCGCGTCGGTGGGGCTCGCGGCCGTGAGGTCTGGATGGGTGGCGGCGGTGGCGCCATCCCCGGCGTCCGTCGTGTTCGCGCTGGGCATAGATCTCCCCTGTGCGCCGCGCGGAGCGGCGCGCTCACGTCATCAGGAACCGCGCCGAGGACGCGCGGATCCGCGTCCTTCAGGCGGGCGCTCGGCCGCGCTGGCCGGCTGTCCGTCGTGCCTGCGGAAAGACAGCGGCGCCGCGCGGAGGTTCCGGGGACGAGGGGGTCAGGTGAGGCGGGGGCGCCGCCCCCGCGATGGCCTACTCGAGGACGGCCTGGTACCGCCCGCTGGGCGTGACGATGACGTGCGCCTGGAGCGGGACGTTCAGCGCGCAGGAGAGATCGCGGAGCTCCTGGGTCATCGCTTGGTCCTCCTCGGTCGGCGCCGGATCGCCGCTCGGGTGGTTATGGGCCAGGACGAAGCGGATGGCTGCCATGTCCAGCGCCGTGCGCAGGATGGTCGCGCGGCCCGCGTAGAGGGCGTCGTCGACACCGCGGGCGAGCATGCGCGTCTCGCGGATGCGGCCGTGGCTGTCGAGCGCCGCGATCCAGAGCTCCTCGTGGACGAGGGGCGCGAGCCTCGGGCCGAAGTACCGCGCCACGCGGGCGGCGTCGGTGAGGAGCGCGCCTCGGCGAGCGCGCGCGGCGTGGGCGCGGCGGCCGAGCTCGAAGGCCGCGGCGAGGCGGGTCGCGTCCACGAGCGCGATCTGGGTTCGCTCGGCGATGGCCGCCGGAGAGAGGCGACCGAGGGAGGGGAGGGCGGCCGTGCCGAGGATGCGCGACCCCACGGTCGGGATGGCGAGCACCATCTCGATCAGGCCGGCCTCGGTCGCGGTCGGGATCTCGGCTGCCGTCTCGGCGGGGGCGTCGGCGGGTGCGCTGCTCATCGGGGCCACCTCCGCCGGCGGGTGAGGGACCGGGCGAAGAGGCGCCGCGCGAGGCGGAGGCGTGTGGCCACCGTCGGCCTCGGGATCGCGAGTGCCGCCGCGATCTCGCGCATCGTCATGCCGGTGGCGGTGAGCGCCAGGACCTCGCGGAGCTCCGCGCGGAGACGGTGGAAGGCACGGAGCAGCCCGCGCGCGACGATGCGCTCCTCCGGAGAGGGCGCCGCGAGGGGAGCGAGCCGGTCAGGATCGACCGCGGGCACCTCGTGCCGGCGGTGCGCCTTCTCGCGGTAGTGCGATGCCTGTCGCAAGGCGACACCGGCGAGCCAGGTGCGGAGGGCGTCGGCCGGCGGCTGTCCCGGAGACGGCCGGAAGCGGCCGGCGCGCAGGCTGCGCCAGGCGCCGAGCACGGTCTCCTGCGTGATGTCGTCGAGATCCGCGGCGCGAACACCGCGGGCGCGGAGCGTGCTGCGGATGAGCGGGCGCTGTTCGAGGAGCGCGGCGGCTTCGAGATAGACGGCGGGGGGCGGCGATTCTCGATGGGGCTCGGGCGGGCGGACGAGCCGGCCGCCCGCCGTGGAGCGCGGCCGGCGGCGTGAGGGCGGATCGATCTCTTGGCCCTGTTCGGGGCGTGGACGTACCGTTTCCATGTCGGACCTCGTTTGCGCGGGGTTCGGCCACGCTGCCCGGACGGTTGGCGCCGTCGCGGGCAGCACTTGCTTGTGGGGAGCTTAGGTGGCGCGGCGGGAGCACGCCAACACAAATGAGACATATGAGATTCTATTCCAGGTCGCAGGAGAGACGACGCCTTCGCCATGCCTGATGCCCGGCTGGAGGAGGTGCTCGGCTTCATCGGGGCCAATGTCCGCCGGATCCGCCTGAAGCGCGGCATGACGCAGCAAGAGCTCGCCAGCGCAGCCGGAATCGCCCTCGGCTTTCTGCAGAAGGTCGAGCGCGCCAAGACCAACGTCGGGGTGGCCGTCCTTGTGAGGCTGGCCGACGTGCTCGGCGTCCGGCCTGGGGTGCTGTTCCGCCAGCGCGAGCTACCGCCGGTGAAGCGGGGCCGGCCACGCAAGGCACGACCCCGCGAGCTGTGATCCCGACCGTTGGGCAAGCGCTTCGAGGCCGCTGCGGAACGAGGCGGCGCCCACGTCACGTGCGTCGCGCGCGGCATCGCCCATGGCACGCCGGCGCCCAGATCCTGGGCCGCCCGCCTGCCTCGGGACGGAGCTGCCCCGGTGGGCGTGACGATGACGGGATCGGCGCGGGGGATGCCCATCGCGAGCGCGCGGCGTGGACGCCGCGGCCGAGCTCGAGTCGTCCGGTGTGGAGCCCGCACGAACACGCGTTGGTCTCCTTGACAAGGCGGCGCAGCCGTCAGGTACGCTACCTTTCACGATGGGTGGGGCCGGGACGACGGGGTGGGGTCGGAGCTCAAGGCGCTCCCCGCTGACGCGGCGGTCAGCGGCCAAGGGGGCTGATGACGCCGAGAGGGCCGCGGTCGACGATGTGGGTGTCGATCATCGTGGTCCGCACATCTTTGTGGCCGAGCAGCGCCTGGACCGTCCGGATGTCGATGCCCGCCTCGAGCAGGTGGGACGCGAAGCTGTGGCGGAGGGGTCGGCATGTCGCGCGCTTGGCGAGCTCCGCCGCGCGTCCGACATCGTGCACGGCCCTTTGCACTGCCGATATTTGTCGTCGATCGAGGTCGACGTCTTTGACACGAAGCGAAAGCGCTTCGAGGCGCCGGAGGCCGTTTCCGTAGAGGAGCTCGCCGATGAGCCGAAAAGGCGGAACGAAGTGTTCGAGCAAGGCGAGCGTCTCCTGTCGCGAGAGGACCGAGGGGAGGTGCTCCGGCCGGCGTGCGCGCTCGAGCGCTTCGAGCCGGGGTATCTGCAGGTCGAGAACCCGCTTGTAAAGGGAGAGGCGCGCGCACCGCGCTTGCTTCTGCGTGGATGCCGCGGGGCGGCGTGCGACCGCAAGCTCGTCAAGGAAGGCCGTGACCTCTTCCGCGCCCATCTGCCGTGGGGGCTTGCCGCTGTGGAAGCGGATGGGTACCCAGCCGTCGGCGCGAATCTTGCGCGACGACACGCCGTCGCCGTCCGAGACCTAGCAACGGGAATACGTAGGTACGCAGCGGCGGCCTATCTCCGCAATCCCGCAGATAGGCTGCGGAAGGTCGCGGCCTATCTGCGGGATTGCGGAGATAGGCCATGATGGGCCGCGACTTATCCTCGGGAATATGGAGATAGGGTGCCACGGTTCGCGGCCTACATGTGAAATGCATAGATATGTCATGCGTCACAGCTAATTGCGACGTTGGGCGGACCACGGTTACGCACACGGAGACCTAAAGATATGACCACGACAGCCGGACGCGGACTCCGACGGGCGGCCGCTCTCGCCTGGCTCGCTGTCGCCGCGGTCGCCGGACTTGGCTGCCGCGACCGAGAACGGGCTGTCGCAGAAGACGCAGCGCCAACACCGGCCCAAACTGCAGAAGCTGCGGATGGCCGGCAGCCCACCGGCAGCCCACCAAGTGCGGATCCGCGCATCCCGGCGTGCCGCCGCGCCTTCCGAGAGGAGGAGCCTTTGCTCCTCCCTCACTCCTTCGCCGAGTTCACGCTGTGCGACGTGCTCGTAGGGATTTTTCCGGACTTTGACACATCGGTTGAGCGTTCGTCGGCAGCAGGAGGTACTGTACGTGTCGATCGCGTTCGGCAGTGGGTCACTTCGGCGCGGACGCTACTGGTAGTTGCGCACTACATTGGCGAAGATGCGGACGCGGAGTTCGTCTGCGGAGGTTGCCGGGTGAACACGCGGCTCGCCGTGCTAGAGCGTTTGGGAACTGCGCTTACGTTGGTAGCGCGGGGCACAGTGCCAGGCTGGGATCCCGACGGTTTGCTTTATGGGCGTACCGAGTTCGATTCCCGTTCGTACTCTTTTCAAGGTGACGAAACTCTGCTTGGGATGCGAACGCCGTGGTCCTACGGCATGATGGGCGGGACGACGCGCTTGAGCCTTTTTCGTCTTGAGGGCACTCAGCTGTCACTCGTCTTCGACGATAGGCTCGAGTGGGTGGCGTCCGGCATGGGTCTCGAGGACGATGACGTTGTCAGTGTAGCAGTGTCGCAGCAAAGGCGCGCGTCCGGCCCCGACGACATCGTGCTCACGGTCCATCAGGCCCGGTGCCGCTGGGAGGAGTACAAGCGGGTTTGCGGTCCCAAGAAGCTGGCCGCACAGCAGCGGTGGCGGTTCGACTCTAAGAGCACCTAACAAAACCCGGTCTGGATATAGCCGAGGCAGATCAGGCATATGGCGAGTTGGAGGAACGCTCGGTGAATATCGGCACGGCGCTCGTACCGCACAGTCAAGCGCCGGAAGCGACGGAGCCATGCGATCGTCCGTTCGACGACCCAGCGGTAACGGCCGAGCTTCTCCGATGACTCGATGCCCTTGCGAGCGATGCGGGGCACGATGTGGCGCAGATGGCAAGCCAAGCGCAGGGCCGGGTCGTCGTAGGCCTTATCGGCGTGCAGTTTTTTTGGGCGGCGCCGCGGTCGGCCGCAAGGACGCGCGATCGGCGGCACCGCATCCACCATAGGCGTGAACATCCTCGAGTCATGGACGTTCGCCGGCGTCATCTCGACGGCGAGCGGGATACCATTCTGATCGACCAGGAGGTGATATTTCGTGCCCGGCCGGCCGCGATCCGTGGGGTTCGGGCCAGTCTCTTCACCCCCCTTTTTGCCGGAACCAGCGAGGCATCCAGCGCAGCACGCTCCCAGTTGATCTTGTCGCCTCCGCCGAGCTCATCAAGCAGGGCCTCGTGGAGCCGACCCCAGACGCCAGCCTGCTGCCAGTCGCGCAACCTGCGCCAGCACGTCATGCCGCTGCAGCCGAGCTCTTGCGGGAGATATTCCCAGGGAATCCCCGTCTTGAGAACGAACAAGATCCCCGTCAGGGCGATTCGATCAGGCGTACGCGGCCGGCCGCCCTGCGGCTTCGGCTCCGTCTTCGGCAATAGAGGTTCGATTCGTTTCCAGAGCTCGTCCGGCACCAATAGCTTGCCCACGCGTGCAATCTAATGCGTGTGCCGTTTGTCTCAAGCGAGCGGGCGCCCGAGCGAGGTCAGCGGGCTATTGTTAGGTGCTCTAAGCAGTATCGGCAGATCAGTGGGAAGCCAATGCCGATGCCCCAGCTCTTTCGTACTCGTTGGGGCTGGTGAGAGATCCCGCTCGTGCCGCGCCAAGCCGCCCAACGGCGGCATGCTGCCGACGGGCGCTCCGCGCCCGCGGCAGATGCCGCAGGCGTTAGCCGGACATGAGCCAAGGTCTCGGAGTGAGGAGATGTTCGCCCGGACCTCCCGGAATGGCGACGTTCCCGTGAAGCGCCTTGCGTCACGCGCCGCCCGGCGAGGCAGCGGACGGCTCGACGAAGCGTTGAACAGACGCTGCCGCTCGGACCTACAGTCGTCGGCCTGACTGTGGTACCTTGTGCACCTATGGCGACGCACACCTTTCGCGACAAGCAGATGGAAGCCCTTCATCGGGAGCTGATTTCCATCCGGACTTCGGCCCCCGAGCCTCTGGGGGCATGGGCGGTGGCGCCCCAGGTCTCGGGGTGGGTCGGGCGTGCGCGTGTCTACATTGCCGCAGAGTTCCCTGAACACCTCGCAGCGTTCGATCGCGCCAGCTCCGTCCCCAATTGGCGTGACATTCCGCGACTCTCCTCGGCAGAGCGCGTGTTCGCTGGGATCACGCGGCTCTCTCAGGAGGAGAGGGACCAAAGACTCACTGTGGAGCGCAATAGCGGTCTGACTGCCGACTGGATCCGCGGGCTGCTGGGCACACTTGAAGGCATCGATACCCACGCGGAAGTGGGTCGACGTCCCCGCGAGCTCGTCAGCTCCCTCCAAGAACCCATGGCCGCGCCTCAAACCTGCGACGTTGTGCTTCTTACGGCATTGCGCGTGGAATACGCCGCTGTGCGCGCGTTGATTACCGACCCGCGTGAAGCTGTCCACCCGAAGGGTACGATCTATGAAGTAGGTCAACTTGGGCCCCTACGCGTCGCCATCGCAGAGATCGGTGCAGGGAACCAGACGGCAGCGATGGAAGCTGAACGCGCGATCGCATTCTTCGTACCCTCGGCCCTCGCTTTCGTCGGTGTGGCCGGCGGTATTAAGGACGTACGCCTTGGAGACGTCGTCGTAGCGAACAAAATCTATGGCTACGAATCCGCAAAGGATGCGGAGTCTGAATCAGTACGTCCGAGTATCGGTGAGCCTGCGTATAAGTTTGTCCAGCGGGCTCGCGCGTCTGGTCGGAATGACAAATGGAAAGAGGGACAGAACATCCCGGCGCAGATTCAAGTTCATGTCGGCGCCATTGCTGCTGGTGAGAAGGTGGTCGCGTCAACCAAGTCCGCGACGTACCAACTGATCAAGAGACACTACGGCGACACGTTGGCAGTTGAAATGGAGGGACGAGGCACGCTGATCGCCGCTCACTCCAACGCTGACATTGCCACCCTCTTGGTCCGCGGGATCTCAGATTGTATAGACGACAAGGCTGATGCGGATGCCGCAGGGAGCCAGGCTGCCGCCTCGCACCACGCAGCGGTATTCGCCGCACATGTGCTCGTCAGTACACTCACGCCGCGGGATCCCAATGCGGCACCCAGGCCTCCGGAACAGCGCAGCGCCCCGCCAAGGCAGGATGTTAGGGTGCGCGCGGATTACGGGAGCATCATACTTCCCGGCGCCGGTCGAGAGCCAATCGACGTAGTGATCATTATAGTCGAAAATCACGGTGTCACCAAGGTTTTCCTCGATGGGGGTGTGTATTTTACGGAACGCGGTGTCACGACAAAGGGCTGGATTGGTACTACTGCTCTCGGCATGCCTCTATTGCCGAGAGAACTGGAAGTCGGCGACGCAGCGTCGTTTCCCGTCCGCGCAAGTGACCTGCTCGAGTACCGATCCAGGATTGATAAATTCTTCGTTAGTGACAGGCTTGGCACCGAATTCTACGTTTCCTCGGAGGAGACCCGTAAGGCAATCGATCTTGCTCTCGACGATTAGGGCGCGGCTGCTCTGCAGAAGTTCGCCGGAGCCGGTAAACCGGAAGGCGCCGGGCTGCCCGTCTGATGAAGCCGGCTAACAAGGGGCTGGATCCGACCGCGCGCTCCGCGCGCGGCGGCTCAGCCCCAGGGCGTTGGGCGGGCAGGCGTGAGCCGAGGCAGCTATGGCTCCAGCGGAGTACAGCCTCCCAGGCGTCTGCCCCTGGCGGGCTCGCGCGGACGGGCCCGTCTCGACGATCGAGGATGCGCGCTCGAGCCCGGATGGGCCCGTCTCGACGACCAGCAGGCCGCCCACTCTCTGAACCGTCCTGATCCTCCCGACTTTTCCGATCGATACGAGGACTTGCGCGGGACGACCTGGGCGCGCGTGCCTGGGCCTGGTATGCTCCAGGTGCGTCGGCGGGAGCGCGCCTTCGCCAGGAGCCGCCCGTGAAACCGCGCGTCTATGGCGAAACGTCAATCTTGAGCTATCTGACCGCGCTGCCAAGCCGAGATGTCATCCAGGCCGCCCGCCAGCAGGTCACGATCGGCTGGTGGGCGCGGCGAGACGAGTTCGAGCTGTTCCTCTCCGACCCGGTGCTGACCGAAGCGCGCCGGGGCGACCCCGCGGCAGCTGCTCGGCGGCTCGGGGCAGCCGCGGGGATCGCTGTCCTGTCAGGAGCCGAGGAAGCGGAGACGCTTGCCGCGGCCCTCATCAAGCAGGCAGCCATGCCCGCAAAGGCAATCGTCGACGCCGCGCACGTGGCCATAGCGGCCGTTCATGGCCTCGATTTTCTGCTGACATGGAACTGCACGCATATTGCGAATGCCACGATGCGACCACGCATAGAGTCCGTGTGTAGAGACAGTGGGTTTCGACCGCCCATCATCTGCACACCAGACGAGCTGCCGCCACAGGAGGAGAAATGATTCGCGATGCCATCGTCGATGAAGTTCGCGCAATTCGCGACGAAATTGCGAAGGAATGTGGCTATGACGTTCACGAGCTGTTCAAGGCGTTTCGACGCCTTGAAGCAGGCAGCGCCACAGACCACGTTTCGATCGTTCCGCGTAGCGGTGGCCCGGAGGCCGCCCAACAAGGCAATGCAGCGGACGAGGCGCAGGCGACGACGCCCGCACCTCGCCGCTGATTGCCAAGGCGTCGTTCGGCCCGCACCCGCCACGGGCGACTGCGCGCCTCGTGATCCGAGCGCGGCGGCCGCACAAGGAGGCCGCCGCGGCGCGGCGCGCGTGGCTCGCCGGCCGCCCGCCGTCGCGCGGAGTCGCGAGCCCTCGCGCAGCGGCGCGCCGCTTCCACCGAGCGCGCTCGCGGCGCGCGCCCTCGGCGCAGACGCGGTGTCCCCGCCGTAACCGCCCACCCATCGCCATGGGGGCAACCCCTTGCGGCTCTCACCGGGGTCGACGATGCTGGGCGCGGGGCGGCGCCTACCGATGGTCCGGGCAGACGCGGGCGGACGCGAGAGGGCCGGCGAGAAGCTTTCCCCCCGGACCCCCGGCGGCGAGGATTGAGGTCCGCGTCGTTCAGGACGCGTCGGCGTCGTCAGCGGCCGGAGCCGCGAGCGACGCTCGCGCCCACGCGTCGGGCAGCAGCTCGTCCAGGCGTTCGCGCGGCCAGCCCGCCTGCAGCTTGCCGATCACCTCCGTCGCCCAGGCGAGCGGGTTGACTCCGTGCATCCGGCACGAGCCAAATACGGTGTAGCCGACGGCGAGGCGTTCAGCTCCCTTGTCCGAGCCCGCGAACAAGTAGTTTTTCCTTCCGAGCGCCACACATCTTATCCGCCGTTCGACTTCACCGTTGTCGATCTCGAAGCGCCCATCCGTGAAGCAGCGCCGCCACGCTGCCTCCTGGTTGATGGCGTACAGCGTCGCGACGTATAGCGGCGTACTTGGCACGAGCCGCAGGTGCAGCTCGTGAATCCACTCATAGAGCTTCTCGAGCACGGGGAGCGACAGCTCCTGCCGGCGCGTCAGGCGTGCCTCCGCGGACAGCGCCTCAGCTTTGCAGGCAGCTTCGATGCGGTAGATGGCCTTGAAGTACGCAAGCGCTACAGCGGCTCGCTCGTCGCCGCCCTTCGCCGCCTTCTCGAACTTCGCGCGGATGTGCATTCCACAGCCGAGCCGGCGCTCCTCGGGCACGATCACCTCGCCACCGTCGTCTCCGCGCAACATCGCACCGTACCCTGCGTAGCCATCGCCCTGCAGGTAGCCTGTGAAGCCCTGCAGCTGGGCAGCCGGATGCTTCGCCCTCCAGTCCGGTGCGTACAGGAACGCGACGAGCTCCGCCCCGACGAAGGCCCAGATGTGCCCTCGCTTCACCCCCGCTGGATGATTCTGATCCAGCACGCGCATCCCGGTGTCATCGGCGCGCAGGTAGCATGCGCCCAGCACACGCTCCTGGATCCTCTTGGCCACCGAGGCGAGCACATCGAGTGCGAACGCCGACCACTCTCCCAGCGTCGACGGCGACAGCGACACACCGAAGCGAGCGTACTGCTGCGCCTGCCGGTAGAGCGGCATCGCGTCCTCGAACTTCTCGACGATGATGCTCGCGAGCAGCCCCGGCCCCGGGCGACCCCGATCCATCACCTTCTCGCTGTCCGCCGTCGTAACCCCCTGCTCGGGGCAGCGCGGACAGGCGAGCTTCTCCCTCTGTTCCTCGATGACCCGGAACTGCGCAGGGACGAACTCGAGAACTTCACTCGTACGGTGACCGATGCACTTCCTGTCCGCGCCGCACTGCGGGCACTTCCGTTCGGCTTCGGGGACGGGCACAACGCGCGTCTCGCGCGGCAGGTGTGCGGGAAGCGGCGCGCGCCCACGCCGTCCTCGCGGCGGCTTCGGCGGCTCAGGAGGTTGCGGCACCAGCCCCTGCTCCGGCTGCGCAGGAGCCTCCGCTCCGGGCTCTGACGAGGGCGTCGAATCAGCGCCCCCCTGCGGCATCTGGGCGCCGAGCTCGGCGAACAGCAGCATCAGCTGCTCGGTAGAGACCTTCTGGCTCTTGCGGCCGTACAGCTCACGCAGCGCGCTCGCGAGCCTCGCCGACAGCGCGGTGTTCTTGTCGCGCAGCTGCACCAGAAGCCCGAGCACCAGCTCGATGAGCGCCGGCACCTGCCCGTCGGCCGCGAGCTGCTCGAGCTTGCGTCGTACATCGGCCAGATCGGCGGGGAGCTGTGCTTGGGACGGAGGGGGACTGCTCACGTGGGGCGCTGGATATCTATCCCGCGCGCATCCATCAAGCGTTGCTTCGACGCGTCGAAATTTCTCACGCCGGGCCTCCAGCGCTTGCGCCGTACGGCCTGCGACAGGTCGAGGCCTTCGAGCATCAGCGACAGCTCGACCGCCTCGACCTCGACGTGCGTCGCTCCCTTGGGCAGGTCGCGGGCGAGGTGGAATCGGCCGCGGGCGAGTTTTTTTGCCACGATCACATAGCCGGTGCGGTCCCAAAACAGGACTCGCACCTGGTCGCCTCGCCGATTCCTGAACACGAACAGATGCCCACAAAGTGGATCGGTTCCGAAGCACTGAGCGACCAGCACCGACAGGCCATCAAAGCTCTTGCGCAGGTCGGTAGGCTCGGCCGCAACGTACACGCGCACCGACGGCGGCAGCGTCAGCACGGCACCTCCTCGGCAGCGAGCGCCAGCACCCGCTCGAGCGTGGCCGGGTCGAAGCCCGGCCGAACGCGGACCACCCGGCCGTTGGGCAGCGCGATCTCGATCGGCTCCGCCGCGACCGGCGATGCGTCGGTCACCACGTGCACGGGCAGGAAGCGCGGCGTCTCCGTCAGCGACAACGGCACCGGCTGCGCGGGCCCGTCAGCCCGCAGCTTCCAGCGCCACCAATACAGCTGCTTGGGCTTGTAGCCCTCGCGGCGCGCGAACTTCTCGGCACTCAGCCCGCTCCGCTCCCATCGACCCACCCGCTCGGCCCACTCCACTCTCGTCGCCATCGCTTCCTCCTTCGTCGCGATGGGAACAGGTAACCGACGCCGCGCGGACGGTCACGATGCCCTTGGCCAGGCGCTTACTCCCCGCCGCTCCCGTCCGCGCCGCGCCCAGGCCGAAGACCCGCGCCGCAGCCCCTCGCAGGCGCTCCCGAAACGGCCAGCGCGCGCCGATGAGAACCTGGCGCGGCTCGCCGACTTCGTGCGGTGCCTCGCGCGGGGCGCGGAGCAGGTCAACCAGGTCTTCCCGGAGGAGAGCCCGGCCCTGGCGGAGCGCGACCGGCTGGGCGAGGCGCTCCTGCCGGAATGACGGAGGGGTTGCGGCGGGTCCGCAGCGCTAGCCCGCCGCGTTCCCGATCCGGCGCGGCGTCAGACCGGCGCGTCTGTCGGCTCGCCCGGCGCAGGCTCGGCGGGCTCGGGCTCGGGCTTGGCGGCGGCGGCGGTGCCCCGGCGCTTCGGGCGGAGCCTCCGCAGGGCGTTGCGGAACGAGGTGGCGCTGAAGCGGCGCTTGCCCTCGGGGATGTCCCAGCAGGCGTTGACGCCGGCGGCGCGCGCCTCGTTCCCGAGCAGCGTGGCATAGGTCACGATGGAGTTGCGGAGCACCATCGCCTCTTCCCGGTTGCGCAGGCCGAGGATGCCGAGCAGGTCGCGGCCGCTCACCTCGTCGAGCAGGGCGCTGCCTTCGCGCAGGAAGACCTCGGTGAGGCCGACGGGCGAGAGGCGGGTCTGGTGCTGCTGGGCGAGCCGGAGCAGCATGGCGAGATCGCTTGTCTCCTCGGTGAGCGTGCCGCTCGTGTTGACGTCGGCGAACTGCTCGGCGACGTCCGGCTCGAACGCGAACGCCTGGTCGGCGAACGCCTTGAGCCGCGCGCGCCACGGCCGGCTCGCCTTGATCACCTGGTCGACGGGCCGGACCTGGTAGGCGCCGGTGCGCCTGCCCTCGCCGAACCAGAGGTTCGCCGTGTCGAGGAGCTGGATGGCGCCGCGGAGCAGCGCGCGGCGCTCGGGGCCGTAGGCCTTGCTCGCGAGCGGCGCCTCGTACTGGACGACCGACAGATAGAGGTCCCGGAGCTCCGTGAGGGTGGTCGAGATCGGTTGGCTCGGCTCCATGACCTCGCGGACGATGCGGTCCATCTCGGGGCGCGCGGTCTCCAGGAAGGACTGGAACTCTGCGGGGGTAGCGACGGCGCGGGTCTCTTTCAGGACCGCGTGTTGTTCTTGCGACAGTTCGATTCCCATGAACCTACCTCCAGTGGGGGTGGCGAGCGGGCGAGCGTAACACCACGGCAGCGCTCGGGACAATCCGATCCAGACGGGCTCGGCCGTCCGAAGAGCACGTTGTCGACGCCGGCTCGGGGCAATCCAATCCAGACGGGCTCGGCCGTCCGAAGTGCACGTTGTCAACGCCGGGCAGCTGCGCTGGCGCGCCGGGACGCGTCCCAGCAGGCCGGGGCGCGAATCCAGCAGACCGTGGAGCGCGGCCGGCGGGCCGTGGAGCGCGGCCAGCGCCGCCGAGACGACCCGGAACCGTGTCAGCCGGTCCGAGGAGGCGTACCAGCAGGTCCGAGGAGGCGTACCAGCCGGTCCGAGGAGGCGTACCAGCCGGTCCGAGGAAGCGTACCAGCCGGTCCGAGGAAGCGTACCAGCCGGTCCGAGGAGGCGTATCAGCAGGTCCGAGGAGGCGTACCAGCAGGTCCGAGGAGGCGTACCAGCAGGTCCGAGGAGGCGTACCAGCAGGTCCGAGGAGGCGTACCAGCGGGTGCTGGCACGCGGCCCGGGGTTGCTGGGGCAGCCGCCGGGAGGTGCTGGCAGGGCGACGCGGCGCGGACAGGGGAAAGAGCGCTTCGCCGCCGGCCCGGATGGAGGTAGCGATGACGACGCCCCGGGACGCGCGGGGGGATCATCTCCTCCAGGTAGAAACACCACGGCTGCGCCACGGCGCAGGGGACAGTGCGGGCGAACTCGACGCGGCCGCCGCCCGCGGTCCGAACCCGCCCTCGAGCTCCTCGTCGCCGGCAACATGCCCGAGTTCGGGCCAGGGGGAAGCCAGCGCCGTCACGCCCCCGACCTCGACGCCGCGGCCGCGCTGTCTGCTGGCTCGCCGCGTCACTACTCGAAGGAAATGGCGAACGACGAGCCCCACGGCGCGACGACCTTTGCCGCGAGGGATTGGATTTCCGGCGCGGCCGCGGCGCCAGTCGACCATCTCGCGATCAGGCGCGCCAGCTCGAACGACGCGGCAAGCTCGGCCTGCGTAAGTTTCAGGACTTCGCCGGGGGCGCCCTGCTGGTGCAGATCGCACATGAAGGTGTGCAGCGCCGACATGCCGCGCTCCAGCTCCATGGGGCCGCGCTCCTGCTCCGATGCAGCTGCGGCTGGGTCGCCCGACTGCGCGAGCTCGAACGCTGCGACGAGCCCAACCGGCACCCATTCGCGCAACTCGGCCTCCTCCGCGGACTCCGTGGCTTCTGTCGGGGGCAACGACGTCCACGGCGCCAGCGCCTCGGCCGCCAGCGGCTGGATCTCTGCCGACGCCACGCCCGTGTCTGCCCAGATGGCCACGAGATCCGCCAGCCTGCGGGCGGCCGCGGCCTCCTCGTCGGTGACCGGCGGCCCTTCGTACCGACCGTCGCGGAGCTCGTAGATCGCGATCTGGAACGCCCGCAAGGCGCGCGCGAGGTCGCCATGGGTGACGCCCAGCTCGGCCGCGACGGCGGCCGGGCGGACCGACTCGGCCAGACGATCGGTCGCCGCGATGCCCGTGATGATCAGGTCCCATTCGTCATCATCGGACCCAACCTCCTCACTTCCATCGTTCTCCACGCTCCCGGCAGGCGGCGCGACAAAGCCGAGGCACGCCACCACGGCTACCCCAAAGAGACCACGTCGTTTCATCGCTGTCCTCCTCCTGTGTACCTCGGCGCCGCCCCTCGGCACGCCTTTTCAGAACCAGCCAACTTCGGACGCGCCGGTAGTACCACGCTCTAGGGAATCGCCGGACTCCATCGCACTGACTTGTTGGCTCGAGAGCGGACGTTAGGTTTCTCGCGTGAAGAGTTTGTCCGCTGTCGTGCTCACCATACTCTGCTCGCTCTTCGCCGTTTCGTGCGTCCTCGACGCCGAACCGACCCCCGACGAATCGACCGGGGAGGCTCAAGAGCAACTCCCCGCCTTCGGAGGCTTCGACGCGAGCGACTTCCCGTTCGTCACCCTCGTGGGGCATCATGGAGGCGGGGCCGGAGGGTGGCAGGAGGCGAAGGCCAACCTACATTTCTGGAGACTCACGTTCCCGCGTCGCCTCAGACGTTGGGACTGCTCCGTCACTGTCGGGATGCCACTCCGGTCCACGTCCATGGGAAAGATTTCATCGAAACGAGCAGCAGCAATGAGCGCGAAGCTGGCGACAGAGGCCATGCGTCCCTTGGACTACAAACGCCCAACAGCAATGTTCTGCAGAGAACTCCGGGAAAAGATGGAAGAACTGTTCGCGCTTCGCTACCCAAAGCTCGGTGCCAGAGTCAAATAATGACCGTGACACGCTCCGATCTGTTTGACGTGATCTACCGCTTTTACCCAAGTGGTATGCCTAGGCACGATCCCGGCTACGACGCTACGGAGGAGCACCGCCGGTTGGTGGACTTCGCAAAACGCGGACGGGCAGAATACGGGACGTGGGAGACGATGCTCCGCCGGTTGGGGGCTCGATACCGCCTGCAAAACGAGTCGCTCCATATCTTGGCAGGGTGGGTCGACCCAGCGTACTCGGCCCACATCATCCTTCCCACGCACTCGCTCGGTTTCCACGTGAGCTTCCTCGGTCCCTACTACGCCGTCCATCGCACGGACGACCCCCACGAGGAGCCGGTGGCGAGCGACATCGCTCAGGAAATCGAGGACACCTATCGCGGCTACCAGCCAATCCCCCCGGAGCTCGGCAATGAGGTTGTTCCTGACGTGGACAAGATATGGAAGGGGACAGCTACGATCTACCTCTGTCTCTTCTCGGTCGTATGGGGGCACCATCCGTTTCATACCAACAGCTGCAGGCCCTGACGGAACCGTCCAGAGCAGCGCGAGCGCGAAGGTGTGTACGCGGCGGAGCGCTGCTGGCACGCGTCCCGGGGTTGCTGGGGCAGCCGCCGGGAGGTGCTGGCAGGGCGACGCGGCGCGGACAGGGGAAAGAGCGCTTCGCCGCCGGCCCGGATGGAGGTAGCGATGACGACGCCCCGGATGCGCGGGGCGATCCCCACCCCCGAGCTCCCGGAGTGAGACCATGCGACGCCCGCTCTATGGCCCGGTCCTCGCGCTTGCGCTGCTGCTGGCGTGTCCGTCGCCTGCCGCGGCAGGGCCGCCGCTGCCGCAGCGCCCCCCGCCGAGCAAGGCGGAGCTCGACTTGCAGCAGCAGGCCGAGCGGCTGGTCGCCGAAGGGCGCATCGCCGACGCGCGTGACGTTCACCTGACGCTGTGGCGCCTCACCGGGAGCGCCTCTGACGCGTTCAACGTGGGGATGCTGTCGTTCAGGCTCCGCGAGTTCGCGACCGCGGCGGAGTTCCTGACGATCTACTTCGACAGGGTCGGTACGCCCGACGCGCCGAAGATCCAGGTTCCGCCCGGCCACAGGGACAAGTACGAGGCCGCGCGGGCGAACTTCGCCGAGGCGCGCCGGCACATCGGCGCGCTCGAGGTGCGCGTGAGCGACCCTGGCGCCGACGTGCTCGTGGACGGGCGCCAGGTGGGCGTCTCTCCGCTCGAGCACCCCGTCTTCGTGGCCCCTGGCCAGCACCAGGTGGCGGCGCAGCTCGGCGGCGCGAAGGTCGGCGATGTCGTCGCTGTCGAGGCGGGCGGGGAGCGGACCGTGCGGCTCATGTTCGTCCCCGCCCAGCCGGCGGCGCCGCCTTTGCGGCCGGTGGCGAGCGGCGGACGCGGCTTGCCGCCGGCGGCGCCGCCGCGTTCCCAGCCCGGCCCCGCGCTGCGCTGGTGGACCACGGGCGCGCTGGCCGCCAGCTCCGCGGCGCTGGGCGTCCTCGGGGGCGTCTCGGTCGTCAGGGCCAACGATGCGGCCGACGACCGGACCAGGGCCCTCCACCATGTTCGATGGGAGAACGCGCACGGCTGCCCCGGCGCCTCCGCCTGCGGCGAGTTCACGGCGGCCGACGGCCGCGCGACGACCTGGACGGCGATCTCCGTCGGCGCCTTCATCGGTGCAGGGCTGGCTGCCGCCGGCGCCGGGGCGGCAGCCTACCTGCTGGCGCCGGACGCGCCGGTCCGGGTCGGGAGCGCTCCCGGGGCGATGGTCTCCGTCTCCTGGTAGGCCGCGGAGCAACGCAGCGCGCCTCGGTACCTCCTCTTCATCACGTTTTCGTGGAAAAAAATCGGCGCTCTACGTAATGGGGTCGTGCTCGGGGTTTCGCCTCCGCGCTCGAAGTCGCGCCCACCCTGTCGGCTCTCGCTCGCCTGCTGCTCTGGTACCCTCCCGCGCATGCGGAAGAAGGCCGGCGCCTGCTGTCTGATGATCGTGGCGATCCCAGCCCTCTGGGGAGCCTGCGCCGGGGAGACGTTCGTCGATGCTCGGCTCAAGCTTCCATGTGACACGACGGACGACTGCCCCAGCGGCGAGTACGAGGATGGAACGGAGTGCATCAACGACTATTGCGAGTGCCCCAACCCCGACGAGGAGGCGTGCTGCGAGCCCGGCGCGGCGTTCAACGAGTGCGAGCGGAAGTGCCGTCCGGCCGCGGAGTGTCACGTGGATCTCTGCACGACGGCGGAGGAGTGCCCAGGCCCGATAGACTCGCGATGCGGTGACGCGCAGTGCGTTGGAGGGGTGTGCCGCCTCAAAATGACCAAGGCGCTCGTTCAGCTCGTTGGCGACTGCAAGAGCAGGATCTGTGATCCGGCGGGCCGCATCGTCTACCAGGACAGTCCTGGAGACGTATTCAACGACGCCAACGAGTGCACCGTCGACACGTGCGTAGGCTCAGAGAACGCGAACATCCCCATCCCCGCAGGACGAGCGCCCGAAAGCGTTTCTTACTGCGACGGAGCAGGAAAGCGCGTGGAGTGCGTCGACGACGAGAGTTGCCTGGACCCGGCGATCTTGTGTTCTCCACGCGGACGCTGTGTTCCGTCAAGCTGCAAGAACGGCGTGAAGGACACCGTTTGGGATGAAACGGCCATCGACTGCGGAGGCCTGTGCGATCCGTGCCCGGTCGGGGTCGCGTGCGAGTCCGACTCCGACTGCGTCGAGCACAAATGCGGAAGCAACAAGAAGTGCACAGCGCCCGAGTGTTACGACGGCATCAAGAACGCCAGTGAAACAGACGTCGACTGCGGCTCGCCGAGCTGCCCGCCGTGCGGTCCTGAGCTGAAGTGCCACGCGCACGACGACTGTGGTAGCGGCGTCTGCACGGACGGGAAGTGTCAGGCACCGTCGTGCAACGACGGCGTCCAGAACGATCGTGAGACCGACATCGACTGCGGCGGCACATGCCCGTCCTGCCCGCTCTACCTCAACACCGGCGCCGACGAGCGTCCCTGAACCGCAGAGACACGGATGAAACTACTTTACTCAGCCTTCGCTGTGGCCGCCGCTGCCGTCTGGTTCGCCTGCTCAGCCGACACACCACCGCCAACAGTCTTCAATCCGTGGGCCCCAAAGCCATGCCAAACCGAGGAAGACTGCCCCGTGCCGCTAACTCACTTGTGCGGCACGCGCTCGTGCGTCGATGGACTCTGCGAGCTGGACATCTATGTCCAGAGCAGGAGCGACCTCCGCGGGGACTGCCGCGTCGACATGTGCGACAGCGCCGGATACGGCGTAGCGAGACCGGAGCTCGAGGACTTCTACGACGACGGCAACCCGTGCACGCGAGACTTCTGCGACCAAAACGAGAACGATGTGATGCGGCGCAACGCCCCACTGGAGGCCGGACCGGTCCCGAACGGCTCCGGGTTCTGCAACGGGAGCGGGGACATAGTCGATTGCCTCAGGGCGGAAGACTGCGAAGATCGATCGCTGATGTGCTCCGAGCATGGCGCCTGCGTCCCGCTCGAATGCACGAACAGGATGCGCGACGAAGCCATCGGGGAGTCGTCCATAGACTGTGGCGGACGATGCGAAGGATGCCCGAAAGACGCGCCTTGCAATACCGGAACAGACTGCCTCACCGGCGTTTGCGGCGAGGACAGGCTCTGCGGGGCCGCGAGCTGCAGAGACGGCATCAAGAACCGCACGGAGACCGACGTCGACTGCGGCGGAACGTACTGTGATCCGTGCGCGGACGAGCAGGGCTGCAAGGGGGGCAACGACTGTGTGAGCAACGTCTGCTTCGCCGGCAAGTGCCAGCCCAGGACGTGCGACGACGGCCTGAGGAACGGCGACGAGGAGGACGTCGACTGCGGCGCGGACTGCCCGCCTTGCCAGTTCTGATGAGGGAGCAGCGGGGTGCCGCCCGGACTCGCCGTGGTCATCGACGCCGGCGCGCTCCAGGGCCGCGAGCGCCGTCAGCGGCAGCACGGGCGCGCGGGGGGGGGGTTCGGGTGGCTCGCCTCTCGACGAGGGGATCATCTCCTCCAGGTAGAAGCACCGCAAGAGCAGGTAGAAGCACCGCAAGAGTCGGCCTCGACACCACGGCCGCGCCGCGGAGCAGGGGACAGAAGAGCCGGCAAAGACACGAGATTCAGCAGCATCACGCACCTCTACGCCTGGCCCTTGCCATGCGCCAAGCCTGGACCAGGCGCAGAGCTGTTGACCCGCCCCACAGCAGCACACTTCCGCCCGGCACGCCGATCGCAACAGCGCCGGCATGCGAGCACTCGACACCATCACCACCGCCATCGTCTGCTGTTCCATTTCCGCGTGCGCGCTGGACCCGACACCGGGATCGGAGGCTGTTCTTGATGATGAGAGCAGTGTCGCAGTTGAACCCATGGAAATTCGAGCCACACGAGGCAGGTGCGAAGATGCGGTAGACGATGGGGCCGACCTCTGGCAGCTCATGTGTGGAGCGGCTGGCTCAACCGAGTACATGACGCGCGGGGACACGATTCTGTGCCTGCGGGAGCACATGCAAGGTCGAGCCGCAGGCCACAACAAGTGTCGTTCCAGCTGCCCTGCTGCATGCCTCGCGCTATCGAGCCGATGGGATCTTTACTGTGAAGAGCGATCGCCCTTCCTCATGAGGAGCATCTGTGAAAAGGCGCGCAACAATGGGCGGGAGAAGTGCTTGAGCTCCTGCTGAGCTCGTACACTTGACACCGCCAACGAGTGCGCTAGCTGGGGCGTCATGCCGGACCCGATCGCAGAACGCACCCTCACGCTAACACTACCGAACGGGAGCCAAGAAAATATCCAGGTACGAGTCTGGGCGCCCGAGTACAGGCCAGCAGCCCTGTGCTGGGAAGCTGACGTAGAGGTCACTGGGGCGGGGGACACCCATAAGTCCCATGGGGCCGGCTTCGATGCATTTCAGGCGCTGTATGGCGCGCTCTACTTGATCCCAACGATGCTATCCAAGTATGAAGCAGTTGGCCGGCTCTCGCGGTTCGAAATGGAGTGTGTCGGGTTCCCCGAGATCGACATTTCGAAGTCGTGAGCCCGTGGCCTCGTCGATGTCGCGACGCGCTCCTCGACCTCCACGGCCCGCTGTTCAGTGGTCGGGGTGTTCGTCCACCGATCGGTCGAAGAGGGCCATGAGCGCCAGGAGCGCCGCGCCGCAGCGGGGCGGCGCCGAGCTCGCTGACAGGGCGCCTCAGATGGGCAACCCACGGCCGCCGGAGAGGGGCCCCGAGCTCGCCCACGGCCGCCTCGATGCCAGGCGCGCCCGCGTCGAATACGAACGATGCGCCGGAGCCCGACGCAGCACTCGATGACATTTGGAGCGAATCGGATATAATATCTGGATTCGAGAACTCAACCACACCAGAGGATCCGCATACGACGCCGGACGCAAGGCCGCGCGGCAGATGCCAGGACGCTTGCACGGCCTTCTGGGAAGTAATCGACAGGTTCTGCCAGCACGTTCCGGCAAGGTGGAAACTTCGGTGTCATGGCGCGAAGGCATCCGGCAACGCGCAATGTCATGCGAAATGCTGATGATGTCGCGGGTACCGGGTTGCAGCCGAAGGAAAGCCTGGTGCTATGATGCCATCATGGACATCATCGGCGAACGGAAACTGGCATTTTTGCCAGCAGAAGAAGCGGAGCAGGAACGGGAAATTTTGCTTCGCGTCGGCCGACCCCGACAACGGCCGGATAACGATTGGGAGGTCGACATCGACATCATCGACCCAGAAAAAGAATGGAAATTGCCGCCAGTATGGGGACACGATGGATTTGGCGCCATCATCTCCGGAATAATCGGGCTTTCTAAATACATCGCGTGGTACACGATGAGAGGGCGCCTGACCTTGCCAGTCCACGGAGATGATTTGTTCCCGGAATGGGCGCTTTTAGCGGATACCAGCACGCCACCGGACACTGCCGACTGAGTCGGCGGCAGGCGGAGAGTGAGGCACCTGGGGCCTCGATCCCGTCGCTCTACGACCGCAAAACCCGAGCTAGCAGCACAGGTCCAGGACCCTCTACGCCGCCGTACACTCCGCCATCACGCGGTGTCGGTGATCATCGCGCGCCGGCGTCGACGTCCTGGGACGAGCTCGTCGAGCGCGCTGGCTCGAGGTCCTGGGGGTCTAGCGCGACGCCGGCGCGCTCCCGAGCGCGCCGTTGTCCACCTCGACGCCGCGGGATACCGAGCGAGCCTCAAGGCCCACGCTTCCTTCGTGCCCGTTCCTTGAGAACCTCGGCCACTATCTCGCCCATGCGCTCCGTTTCATCATCTACGAGCTTTTCTAGTCTGCGCTGAAACCAGAGACCAAACGGGCTATCTATAGGAAGCGGCAGTCCGATGTCTCCTGGCTCCTGCTCCATCCAAGTAATCGGCAGCCCGCATTTGTCCAGCGCGTGCCGCGTGTACCGCATGGCACTTTGGATTGCCTGGACGGCGTCGATCCCTTCGACATACTGGATGTCCGACTCTAGCCCCTCAAGAAAGACAGGGCACGTCCACGATCCACTGGGCGACGCCGGCTGTATTGGTTCACCGATCTTTAGAACGATCTCGCGACCTGGTTCACCTGCGACGCTATACCGACGAACAGCTATGACCTTGTATTTTTGTCGAGCCATCTACGCAGGATAGCTAAAACTCGTAGATGCACCAGTTGATCCACTTGATGGGCCTGTCGAAGCGATGCGACCAGCAACGCCCCCGTTGGTCACTTTCCTTGAGCGAGCGACAGAACGCCTCCTTGACCTTCACCCTGTCCGCGGCGATGGCAACGCACAGGGTAAGCTCGAAGGTACCTCGCGGGTCGGCCTCGTCCGCTCCATCGTTTGCCGTAGCAACGCTCGGTTCCTCGCTCGTGTCGTCGGCCGCGTCCTCCCTCAACTCACCTACGCAGGATGGGAGCGAGAGCAGGGCAAGACTGGCGAACAAATACTTGCCGATCATGGCTGCTCCTGCTGCGACATCAGCGCCACCCGACGTGTGCCGCTGATGCTCATTGAAAGCACCATGGTTGCCGGTGCCGGCACGTCCGTTGGCAGCGATACGCCCCCGGGTCCGAGTATTCGTCAACCGATCGGTCGATGAGCACCACAAGGCCAGGAGCGCAGCGCCGCAGCGGAGCGGCGCCGAGTTCGCTGACAGGACGCCCAAGATGGGCAACCCACGGCCCCCGGAGGAAGGACCCGGAGCTCGCCCACGGCCGCCTCCGCCGCCCAGCCCCCTCCCGCCCTACGCCCGCCGCCGCCCCCAGAGCGCCATCGCCCCGAGCAGCGCCGCCCCCAGCGCCGCGCCCTCGCCGCCCCCGCGCTGCGGGTCGCCCGCGGTCGCGCAGGCGCAGCCGCCGCCTGGACGGAGGAGGACCGGAGGCTGCTGCGCCCCCTCGCACAGGTCCACGGTGAGCGGGCGCGGCGCGCGCCGCCCGCTGCCCTGATCGAGCGGCGTCTCGAGGTTGCCGGTGTTCCGGTTGTCGTGGTGGAAGCTCTCCCAGGCGATGACCGCGTCCGTCGTCGCCTCGGTGCGCCAGGCGAAGAGCCAGCCGTCGCGGGTGCCCACGACGACCTCGAGCTTCCCGTCGCCGTCGAGGTCGCCCACGGCGGGCGTCGTCGCGATCGACTGGCCTGTGTGCTTCGGGAACCCGCGCGGCTGCCGGCCGCACCCGTCGAAGGCGTGCAGGAAATAGCCGCTCGATCCCGTCAGCACCTCGGGATAGTCGTCGCCGTTCAGATCGACCACCGCCTGGCTGTTCCCGAGCGTGTGATCCTCGAGGACGAACGGCGCGCGCGGCAGCATCGCGCCCGACCTGCCGCTCCAGACCGCGAGCAGGTGAGGCCCCGGCTGCTCCGCGCCGCGCGCGCCCGCCAGGGCCAGCGCGGCCGCCTCCGAGGAGCCGGCGGCGATGACGTCGGGCGTGCCGTCCTGATCGACGTCGCCGAGCGCGGGATGCGAGAGCAGCGGGAGCATCGTCCGCGCGCCCGCGGCGGGCGAGAGCGGGCCGAACGTCGGGTCGAGCCCGGCCTGCGAGCCCCCCCGCGCCGGCGGCAGCGCGCCCGCCGGGGTCGCGAGGAGCGCGTCCTGCGCGCCGGGCGAAGCCGGGAGCACGAGCGGCGCGGCGCCGTTGCCCTGGACGACGCCGGCCAGCGCGCCGTCGAACCGCCCGACGACGCCCGAGGCCGTGATCCCCTGCGCAACGAGCGGGGCGAGCGAGAGCGACGGCATCGTGACAGGCCAGCCCGCGAGCACCGGCCCGGAGGTCGCCGCCGTGCCGCGCGCGTCGAGCACGTAGACCGCCCCGGCCTCGCCGTCGTCGCCGAGCCGCTCGCTCGACCCGACGAGCAGGTCGGGGAGGCCGTCGCCGTTGAAGTCGGCGACGGCCGGCGTCGCGAGCAGGCGGCTCCGCGCCGGCTCGGCGGCCAGCGGTCCCGTGTAGTGCACCTCCACGGGCCAGCCGCGCAGCGCGCGGCCGTTCGCGTCGAACGCATGGACCTTGCCGTCGAAGGCCGCCTGGATCACGTCGAGCCGGCCGTCGCCGTCGAGGTCGGCGATGACCGGCGAGGCGGAGGCCCCCCGCGCGATCCGCGCCCCCTCCGACATGCACGGCGCGCTCGCCGGCGCGCCGGGAGCGAGCGGGCACGAGGGGATCTCGGGCAGGCGTACCGGCCACCCGTCCCGGAGGAGGCCGTTCGCGCCGACCACGTAGATCGTGCCCGGCCAGGTGGAGACCGCGATCTCCTGCGCGCCGTCGCTGTCGAGATCCGCGATCGCGGGCGCGCCCAGGATCGGCTCGCGGCCGAGCTCCCAGGCCACCTCGCCGTACGCGCGGGCGCTCCGGTAGACGGGCGTGGCCCGCGACGGCGCGGGATCGAGCAGGCCGTCGGCGTGCCGCGTCTGGAACGGGAACCCCGGCAGCGGCTCGGGTCCCTTCGGCGTCATCCTCAGCACGTGCAGCTCGCCGCCGGCCGTGGGGTAGATGAGCTCGCGGGCCCCGTCGCCGTCGAGGTCCGCGAGCTTCGGGCTGCCCTCGCCGCTGTCGCCGATGAAGCGGGGGAACCCCTGGACCAGCGTCGGATCGCTGGCGACGTAGTACGTGCGCCGCGCCTCGCTCTCCACGTTGCCGGTGGCCCCGCCGTAGTGGGCGACCGCGTGGATGCGCACCGTGATCGCGCGATCGTTCTCGCCGTGGGGGCTGTCGGCGTCGCGGGCGTGGGACGTGTCGATGGTGCGCACGTCGAGCGAGGCGATCGGGCCCTGGCCGCCGATGGTGACCGTCGGCGCGACGTTCACCTCCCGGTGGATCACCTTGAAGTCCGCGGCGAGCGGCTGCACGCCCGGCGCCCACGCGACCGAGTAGTCGTACGCCGTCGCCCGCTTCGCCGAGACAGTGCCCTCGATCGGCACCGGCACCTGGACCTGATCCTTGTAGAGGACCTCGAACCACCGCGGCGACGTGAGGTCGATCGCGGGCGGCACGCGCCCGTCGTGGAGCGCCTCGACGGCGCGGTTCGCGTTGACGCGGCCGTGGCCGAACCGCTGATCGAACCCGGGCTGCGACGAGCGGTACGGCGACCCCGGCTCGCGCGACTCCGGCACGGCGATGTCGTCGGCGCTCGCGATGAGCAGGCCCCGCACCTCCCCGGGGGACAGGGTCACGCCGCGCTCCAGGGCGGCGGAGTACAGGAGCCCCGCGATGCCGGAGAGCTCGGCGGTCGCGTCGCTGGCGCAGCCGGCGCTCGACACGGCGAGCAGGTTGTTGCCGCCGAAGCTCGAGCACGGCGAGGCGTCGAGGAACGAGGTCGACGTCGTAACGCTCTGGCCGTCGTAGCGGACGGCGCTCACGGGCAGCGCGTGGTTGCTCGTCGCGGGCGCGCTGTGGTGGCGCGAGCCCTCGTTGCCGATCGACGCGACGACGAGCGTCCCCTTGGCGTAGGCGTGGTCGAGCGCCTCCTGGAGGAAGGCGGTGCTGTCGACGGCGGTCACAGGGCACTGCACGACGTCGGCCCGGAGGTCGGCCGCGTAGAGGAGCGCCTTCGCGAGGTCCTGCGCGTCGGCGACGTGGCTGTCGCCGACGCGCAGCGGGACGACCCTGCATCGCGGGCAGACGCCCGCGCCGCCCAGCTGGTTGTTCGTCTGCGCCGCCGAGGTCTTCGCCCCCGCGGTGCCGTGGCCGTTCCGGGTGTCGTCGAACGGATCGTTGTCGTTCTTGAAGAAGTCCCAGCCCGCGATGTCGTCGACGTAGCCGTTCTGATCGTCGTCGACCCCGTCCGAGAAGTGCAGGATGAGGTCGCCGGCGTCGAGCCGGCCGTTCCCGTTCCGGTCGCCCTGCGGCCGCCCTTCCGACGCCGCGGGCGTGAGCCAGGATGTGTTCTTGTAGTCCGAGGCGGACAGGACCCCGTCGCCGTTGCAGTCGAAGCCGGCGAGCTCGCCGTCGCCCGCGCACGGCGCGCCGTCCGCGTGCAGCGGCTGGTAGGACGCGAGCTCGCCCCGGTTGATCCACACCTTCTCGAGGAGATCTTCCTCGCCCCAGAGGATCCCGGAGTCGGTGACGGCGATCCTGACGCGCGGGTCTCCCTGGGTGAGCCGCCACGCGAGATCGATCGCCATGCCGGCGGCGGTCTCCTCCGGGCGCGGGCGGACGCCCTCGCTCGGGGCCGGGATGAAGGAGTAGAAGCTCCACTGCCCGCTCTGCGTGGCCGAGGTGCCGTACTCGGGATCGCTCGGCCAGCTCTCCGGATCGGCCATGTCCGCTGCGCTGGCCGAGGGGGGCGGCGGCCAGCCGCCGGACGCATCGGAGGGAACGAGCGCGCCCGCCGCGGCGCCGCCGAGCGCCCCCAGAAAAGCAAGCGAGGAAAAGCGAATGCAGCGCATATGCCGGGACCCTACCATCGGTCCATGCGCGCGAGGCAACCGGCGCCAGCCGCAGGAAACGGCGCTTTCCCCGCGCCCGCGCCCGGTTCGCGGAGGCCTGCGCGCCGCGGGGGACCGGGCGCGGCGGCGGCGCTCAGGGCGAGGGCGTGCAGGCCTCGGGGGTGGGGTGCTGGGCGCAGTACGCCGGGTCGTCCGGCGGACCGATGCGGAGCACCATGTCCTGCGACGCGAGGCGCGGTCGCGCGCCGCATGCGTTGGTGGACGCGCTCTCCGACGGCGCGCACACGCCGGCCTCGTTGGGCACGGTCCAGGCCTGGCCGGTGCCGTAGATGAGGTTGAGCGCGTAGCGCCCCTCGGGCAGGCAGCCGTAGACGACCTCGATCGCGCGCCCGAACTGCCGCGTGAGCGCCTCCTCGACGTCGCGGACGTCCCATGCGTCGGCGTCCTCGTCATCCGGCTCGGGGAGGATGGCGTTGCCCTCCGTGTCCGTCGCGTGGCTGATCACGAGGACGCCCTTCGGCTCGGTCGGGTGCATGCAGAGCGCAGCGGGCCGGACGCCGACGAGCACGCTCTCGCGCGGCTCGTCCAGCGGCTCCGCGCCGAGCGTGGCGGTGGTCGCGAGGTCGTCGTAGATCGTGAGCCCCTGGAGGAGCACCGCGGGCGCGGCCTGGCTGACCAGCGGGTCGTCGTCGTCGAGCTTGGCGAACACCGAGATCGGGAAGAGCGCCGGGATCAGGGCCGAGTCGGGGACGTGGTCGTCGGCGTCGATCGCTCCGTCGCGGTTCACGTCCTGGCGCGCGTACGTGAGGGTCGGCGCGGGCTCGCCGCCCACCGGCAGCGAGATCGGGGGCTTCGCCGCGCTCGCGACCTCTCGGCCCGGCACCCCCGCGGCGAGCCGCAGGCGCAGGAGCGACGCCTCGGTGCCGACGGGATCGACAAGGGTGAACGTCTCCAGCTGGAAGTCGGAAGCCATGACCACCTCGCTCGAGCTCTGGCGGACGCCGGAGGCTGGCGCGAGGACCTCGGCGACGTGGAAGATCGGCCGCTCCAGCGGGAGCGGGAGGCCGAGGGTGACCGCGATGCCGCTGACGCGCGCGCCCGTCGCGGGGATCGGGGCGGCGAGCGTGATCTCGCGGTACCGCGGGGCGGCGCCGCCGAGCACCTCGGTCGCGTTCTCGATCGCGCCGCCGGCCACGTCACCCTGGCTCGGCAGGTTGGCGATGCTGAAGGTCGGGTCGAAATCGCCGTCGTGGTCGTAGAAGCCGCGGATCTGGTAGGTGCCGGCGGGCAGCGGCGACAGCCTCCAGGTGGCGCTCACGGTCACGGGCGGATCGTCCGGCTCGGGGCAGCGGAGCACGCCGTCGCTCGTGAGATCGAGCGCGGCGCCCAGGCCCCCGAACAGCTCGTCACCGGGGATCACGTCGATGCTCGCGGCCGAGGTGCCGAGCCCCTCCGGCGGCGGCAGGAGGCGCGTGTCGAAGCCGAGCACGACAGCGGCGCCGACGACGCGGCCGTCCTTCGTGCAAGGCCGGGGGCCGGCGTACGTCACCGTGCCGTCGAGCACCCCGGCGGGGCCGCTGTGGTCCGGCAGCGGGATGAAGACGTCCACCGCCTCGCAGCCCGGGAGGGCCGCGAGGAGTGCGCCGAGCAGGAAGAGACCGGTGCGGGGGGTGGGTCCGAGCATGGGGGTGCCTAGAGCGAGTACCTGAGGAATCCCATGAAGCGCCGGCCGATGCGGTTGCCGAACGGGTGCATCTGCAGCGGCTGATCGCCGAGCCCGTCGAGCGCGTTGAAGACGGTCGCGGAGATCTCGGCGCGGTTGTTCAGGAAGCGGTAGCCGAGGCGCGCGTTGAGCAGCGTGTACGCGGGCAGCTCGTAGATGTGCGTGGCGATGGCCGTCCCCGCCGGGACCTGCTCGGCCCACTTCTGCTCGGACTGGTAGTGGAACGTGACCTCGCCGTCGACGCCGACCGGGGTGCGGACCTGGACCCCCGCGTTCACCTTGTGCTGGCTTGTGCGCCCGTCCTTGAGGGCGTTGCACCCGGCCGGGAGCTCCTGCTCCGACAGGTTGAGCGCATAGTTGGCGAAGACGTCGAGCCCCTCGGCGGGGTAGACGCGGCCGCCGAGCTCGCCGCCGACCCCGTGGTAGATGTCGCACTGGTTCTCGAAGCCGCCGAGGCCAGAGGTGTAGCGCCCCGTCTCCGGGTTCAGCCCCCCGAACCCCTGGGCGCGCTGCGAGAGCGTCGTGCGCTGCGGCTCGGCGAGCACGATGAGGTCGCTCACGCGGTTGTAGTACGCGGTGAGCTCGAACTCGAAGTGGTCGCTCTGCTGGTTCAGGTAGCTCGCCTCGGCGGTGATGATCTGCTCGGGGTCGATGATGACGCCGGACCTGACCGGCGGCCGCGTGGTCGAGAGGAACTCGAGGCCGGGCATCGCGAGCTGGATCGGCAGGTCGACGTAGGCCTCGAGCGACGTGGGCGAGCGGAACGCGGTCGAGCCGGAGACGCGGATCGCCTGGCGCGGGGTCGGCTTGACGATGACGGAGCCGCGCGGCGACGGGATGAGCCGCTCCAGGTAAGGCACGTAGTCGAGCCTGCCGGAGGCGACCAGCGTGACGCGCTCTCCGAGCTTCATCGAGTCCTGGAGGAACACCGAGCCGTGGTGCTCGATCGGCATGTCGTCGTCGAGGTAGCTCCAGTCGGTCGCCTTGAGCCGGTAGCCGAGGCCGATGTGGAAGTCGTGCACGACGGGCGCGGGCGCCCGGAGCGTCTTCACGAACTCGAGCTCGGCGTTCACGATGTGCTGCCGCGGCCGCCCCGCGTACAGGGGGTGCCCGAGGTACGCGGCGTTGAGCTGCGAGTACCCGTCGATGTGCGAGTAGTACGTCCGCGCGTTGACGTTCTCGCTGCGGTACGCGACCGAGGCGTCCGTGTTGGCGGCCTCCAGGTTGTAGTCGTTGAACGGGCCGATGCCGTAGACGTCGAGCTCGCTCCGGGAATAGCCGGCGCCCACCGCGAGCTCGCGCTGCGGCCCGAGCCGCTGCGTGGCCCGGAGGTCGATGCGCACGCTCTGCGCGCCGAGATCCTGGCTCTGGCCGCTGGTCTCGAGGTCGATCCGGTCGTCCGCGACCTCGCGCGTCCACCGCGGGTAGCGCGTGTAGCCCGCCGACAGGCGGTACGCGAAGTCCCCCTCGCGCGCCGAGGTCCACACCGAGCCGTAGCCCTGCTGGTGATCGCCGTAGCCCGCGCGGAAGCCGCTCTTCCCGACGCCGGGCTCGATCGTGATGATGTTGACGATGCCGGCGAACGCGTCGGCGCCGTAGAGCGCCGAGCCCGGGCCGCGCACCACCTCGATGCGCTCGATCTGATCCACGTCGATCGAGAGCGCCTCCCAGAAGGTCGAGCCGAGCACGTCGTTCTTGACCGTGCGCCCGTTCACGAGGACGAGGAGCTTGTTGGCGAGGCGGCTGTTGAAGCCGCGCATCGAGACGTTCTCGTCGCCGCCCGTGATCTGCATGACGTCCATGCCGGCGACGCGCCGGAGCAGCTCCGGGATGCGGGTCATCCCGGAGAGCCGGATGTCCTGGCGGGTGACGATGGTCGTCGAGTTCGGGGAGTCGAGCGGGCTCTGGGCGCCGCGCGACGCGGTGATGACGGTCTCCTGGTAGACGTCCTCGGTGCGGGCCGCGCCGACGAGCCCCGCGGCGTCGACGGGGGCCGCGCTCGATGTCGGCGCCGGGACCGCGGCGCTCGCGGGCGCGCCCTCGGCGGTGGGCTGGGCGGGCGCGTTGCCGGGGGCGCCCTGCTGCGGCCCGGGCGGCTGCGGCTCGGGCGCCGGCGGCTGCTTCGGCTCCGGGGCCGCCGCGGCGCGCTGCGCGGCGAGGCGCTGCTCCAGCTGCTCCATGATCCGCGTCGCCAGCTCCCTGTCCGGGGGGTCGCTCGCGATGTACTCGCGGTACGCGGCGATCGCCTGCTCGATGTGGCCGGCCTCGGCGTGCGCGCGCGCGATGTTGAAGACGACGTTCGGGTGCGGGAGGATCTCGTTGGCCTTCTGGAGCTGGCGGATGCCCTCGTCGAACTGCTTCTGGGCGATGAGGTCCATGCCCGCCCGGAAGTGGAGGCGCGCCTCGGTGCGGGCGTCGGCGAGCGCGCCTCGCGCGGCGGTCATCGCGCCGAGGGCGACGGCGCAGGCGAAGAGCCTCCGCCCGAGCGCGGCCCCGCCGCGCGGCCGCGCTGCGCGGGCGTCGTTCGTCGGGGCGGCGCCGCGGAGGCCGCGCGAGCAGGAATCGGAAGACGACATGCGTTCGCCCTGTCCTCATCGGGGCCGGGGGCGCGACCGCGAGCCTCCGGCGACAAAGGCCGGGTCGCGACGGCGATCCCGGCGAGAGCTCGGGAGCGCGGACGGCGCCGCTCTCCACATCACACCGAACACTTCATCGACGCGAGGAGCGCCCGCCACGCCCCTCGCGCGAAGCCACCGCGGTCATGGTAAGAGGTCCCAACCGCGAAGGCGCGGCGATTCTAACAGAGCGGCCGGCGCGCGTCCGCGCGCTCGTCAGTACGGGTTGCTCTTGTACGGCTCGGCCTTCTGGACGTTCGCCCGGGGCTTGCTCGGCGTCCCCGGCGCCGGGATGGGGGCCGGATCGAGCTTCGCGCGCACCTTCTCCTCGGCGCCGGAGACGCGCACGATCGCGGGCTTGTAGCCCTGCTTCTCGAACACGAGCTCGTGCTCGGACGCGAGCGCGGCCGCCCTCCCGCGCCAGATGATCTCGCACGGCGTCTCGGTGCAGAGCTCCTTGTTGCCTTCCCTGACCGCCGCTCCGGGCGGCGTGCTCTCGACCTGGAGCGGGCGCGCCGCGGGCGCGTTCGCCGCGGGCGCGTTCGCCTCCGGGGCCGTCTCGGCGGCCGGCGCGCTCCCTGCGCCCGGTTCGGGCGCCGCCGCGCTCGTCTCTACCGCCGGCGCGCGGGTCGTCATGACGGCGGCGACGCCGACCACGGCCGCGAGGGCCGCGGCGATCGCCCAGGGGACGACCTTCCGACCCGGGCTCGCGCCGGGCTGGGTCGACGCGAGGCCCTCCGCGTGCGGCGCCGGGCGCGGCCCCATCGAGTCGGTGATCGACGGGGCGACGAAGAGGGGCGCCGCCGGCGGCTTCAGCGCGCTGTCGGTGGCGAGGGGGCCTGTATAGGTCACGGGCGAGCTCGTGGGCGGTGACGAGCTCGGCGTGGAGAGGCCCGGGAGCTCGCCCATCGTCGAGTACGACGGAGCCGACGGATACGAGGGGATCGACGGATACGACGAGGCCGACGGATACGAGGGGGCCGACGCGCGGTAGCTCGCCGCGCCCGGCAGCAGGAGCGCGGTCTCGCCCGTGTCTCGCGTGGAGATGCCCCCCGCGGCGAACTTGAGCGCGGTCACGAGCTCGTTCATCGAGGAGAAGCGCTGCGCCGGGTCCTTCTCCAGGCAGCGGTAGACGATCCCCTCCATCGTCTGAGAGATGGAGAGCGTCGGGTTGTGCACCTGCATGGGCGGGACCGGGTCGTGGACGTGCGACATGAGCGTCCCGACGCTCGCGCCCTTGTCGAAGGGCACCTGTCCCGACAGCATCTCGTACATCATCACGCCGAGCGCGTAGATATCGGTGCGCGCGGACACGTCGCAGCCGGCGATCTGCTCGGGCGCCATGTACTTGGGCGAGCCCATGAACAGGCCCTGTTGCGTCAGGTCCTCGCCGCTCTGGGTGTCCTTGACCAGCCCGAAATCGAGCACCTTCACGTGGTCCTGCTCGTCTTCGTGGTCGACGAGCAGCACGTTGCCCGGCTTGAGATCGCGGTGCACGACGCCGATCGCGTGCGCCTCGCGGAGCGACCGGCAGATCTGGCGGGCGATGTGCGCGGCGCGCGCCTCGAGGAACGGCCCTTCCTCGCGGAGCACGCGGTGGAGGGTCTTCCCCTCGATGTACTCCATCGCGATGTAGTAGATATCGTCGTCGCTATGACCGTAGTCGAACACGGTGACCGTGTTCGGGTGCGAGAGCTTCGCCGCGGTCGACGCCTCGAGGAAGAAGCGCCTGTGGAACTCGGGATCGTGGTCGCCCTCGTACTTGGGGCTCAGCACCTTGAGCGCGCAGATGCGGCCGAGCGGCGCTTGTTCGGCCCTGTACACCTTGCCCATGCCGCCGCGGGCGATGACGCTGACAACCTTGAAGCGGCCGTTGATGACACGCCCTAGCAGCGGATCCGGCGCGGCAGACCTCGATGTCCTCGAGCTGCCGTTTACCTCTCGCTGTCGGCCATCAGGCATGTCGTGCCTCTCCTCGGGCAGCGTGAGGAGGTGAAGATTGGACACACAGCAGCCGCCTCGGGAGCAGTGTGACTGAGGCGACTCTGACGTGTCAATCTGCAGTGCCACGATACACGCAGGAAATGCGCGACGTGTGGTGCGCTGCCGTCCGGACGGTCGGTGAGCCGCGGTGCGGCGGCTCCCCGGCGCGGTGATCGCGCCGGTGAGCCGCCGGTGGTGGCTCAGCGTCGGACGGCGACAGCGAACAGGAACCCGCCGCTCGGCAGGGGGCCGCCGATCCAGAGGCGGTTCGCCTCGTCGGCGAGGAGCGAGAGCGACGTGCCCGCCGTCGCGAGCTCGAGGAGCGGGGCCGGGGAGCCGTCGGCGCGCACGCGACCGCCGTCGTCGCTGAAGGCGACGGCGACCGGCGCGAGCGCCTCGTAGGTCGCGGGGTCGCTCGGCTGGAAGACGAGGAGGCCCGGCGCGCCCTGCTCGGGCGCGAGGGCTGCCAGGCTCATGCCGCTGCCCGGGAGCGAGAAGAGGACGTCGCCCTCCGCAGGCCCGGCGCCCCGCGCGATCGCGCTGGCCGCGAAGCCGCGCGCCTGCTGCGTTCCGTCTGCAGACGGGAGCACGGCGAACACGTTGCCGCGGAGGTCGGCGGCGACGGGGCCGGAGCTGTCGCCCCACGCCCCGACGGCGGCGGGCTCCGCGCAGCTCGCGTCGCCCTCCGGCACGAGCCGCGCGTCCTGCCCCGCCGCGCCGCAGCGGTCGGCTGCATAGAGGCCGTTCGGGCCCGCGGCGGGATCGCCGAGCGGCGAGAGCCCGGTGTGGAGCAGGCGCCCCTCGACGGCGGCGGCCGCGAAGAAGCCGTTCACCTCGTAGCGCTTCGCCACCGCGCGGTCCTCGATCAGGACCAGCTCCCCGCGCGTGTCGGGGAACGCGCGGGTCCACGAGATCGCCGTCCAGCCGAGGAAGGGCAGGTCCACGGCCTGTCCGCCGAGGAAGGCGCCGTCGGGGATGCCGACGTCGACGGTCGTCCGCGCCACGGCGAGCGCCCCGTCCGCTCCGTCCGGCGGCGTGAGCCGCACGATCTCGACGGCGCCCTCGGCGTCGGTCCGCGCGAGCATCGGTCCGCCGTGGCGTCCCCACGTCACCGAGGCGAAGCCGAGCTCCTCGTCCGTCCTGTAGACGGCGACGGCGCACCACGCGGGGTCGACAAGCGAGAAGAGCGCGTCGTGGGATCGCGCGTCGAGGCACCCGGCGCCGTCCGCGCCGCCGCTCCCGCCCGACGTCGCTCCGGCGCTCCCGTCCGTGTCGTCGCCGCAGCCCAGCGCGAGCGCCGCCGCCGCGCAGAGCGCCGCCGCGGCGAGGCGCGCTCTTCCCTGTCGGATCCAGCCGTCCCAGCGCATCGATGCCTCCGAGGATCCGCGGCGCTGCGGTCCGGTGATCGCGTCCGTCCCGGGCTCCGGGCCGGCGGAGGGCTGCGCCGGATCACGGCTCCACCGGCTCGGTCAGCCCGGTGCACCTCGCGTCGCCAGCGCCGGCGCGCGGCGGTCGCGCCGGGCTGATCGAGGCGCGTAAACAAATCGGCGGCCATCGTCAAGAGATCCCGGCGCCCGGGGCGTCCGGAGGGGCGATCTCGGCACAAACCAGCGGGCCGGCGGCTGCCGCCGCGCGGTGTCCTGCCTGTCCCCCAGAACGACCGTTGCGCTCCACGTTCAGATGGACGACGCTGTGCGCCGCAGCCGGTGTCGGGCACGCTCCGGTTCGCGCTCCTTTTATCCACCGCGGGCCGTGACCAAGACACCCCCCCCTCCCATTACTGCCGGAACGGTCATCAACGACCGTTACGACATCCGTCAGAGCCTCGGTAAAGGCGGCATGGGCGAGGTCTTCCTGGCCTTTGATCGCTCGACCCAGCAGACCGTGGCGCTGAAGGTGGTCCGCGAAGAGTCGCGCATGCCGGGCGACGACGAGGCGCTCCGCCAGGAGCTCCTCCTCGCGCGCTCGGTCGGCCACCCGAACGTCTGCCGCGTGCACGATCTGGCGCCGAGCCCCTGGGGCCCCATCCTCGTGATGGAGCAGATCCCCGGGCAGACGCTCCACACGCACATCCGCAAGCGCAAGGCCCAGGGCGGCTACACGGCGGACGAGTTCCGCAAGATTGCGAGCGAGGTCTGCAACGGGCTCGCGGCCATCCACGCGCAGGGCCTCGTGCACGGCGACCTGAAGCCCGGCAACGTGATGGTCTCCGAGGGCCGCGCGGTGATCCTCGACTTCGGCTTCGCGCAGGAGCGCGCGCGCGCCTCGGCGCGCCGCCCCGGCGCGCCGCCCGACGGCGGCACGCCGAACTACATGTCTCCCGAGCGGCTGCGCAACGGCGGCGCGAGCCCCGAGGACGACGTGTACGCCATGGCCCTGACGCTCTGGGAGATGTGGACCTGCCGCGTCCCTGAGCCCGGCTACAAGCCGCGGCTCAAGACGATGAAGCAGCAGATCATGTTCGACGTCCCGGCGGGCCTGTCGATCGACGAGGTGCGGCAGATCTTCCGCGGCCTCAACGAAGATCCGTCGATGCGGCCGCAGGCGCGGCACATGCGCTTCTTCAACCCGTCGCAGCTCACGACGAGCCCGATCCAGCTGCCGCGCGAGCGCCTCGATCCGGGGCCGCCGCCGGGCGGCGCGCTCAAGCTGAACTTCACCCCCGCGGCGCAGTCGCTGCTCGTGACGTACGCGACGAACGCGCCCGAGATCGTCGGCTCGCTGCTGCCGCTGCACGACACGAAGCTCGCGCTCGGCCGGCGCAGCGATCAGAGCCTGTGCGTGCCCGAGGCGACCGTCTCGGGGGCGCACGCGATCCTCAAGTGGCAGACGGGCTCGTGGCTCATCGAGGATCAGGGCAGCACGAACGGCACCTACGCGGACTTCAACTACGAGCGCAAGTCGCAGGTCTCGCTGCTGCACGGCGGAGAGGTGCAGGTCGGCGAGTGCCGGATGAAGCTCGTGACCTTCGGACCGGACTCGCCGCAGCACCGGCGCGCGAAGCAGTACCTCGCGAAGCGCGACGGCCTCACCGGCCTGCTCGTGCGCGAGCACCTGATGAAGGCGATCGACGAGGACGGCCTGTTCGCCGACTGGGCCGAGGTGCCGATGCAGGTCGCGCGCTACGAGCTGCGCGGGCCGAACCGCCAGGTCAGCGAGCGCCCGACCATCCTGGAGATGCTCGCCCTGCGGAAGGCGGCGCAGCGGGTGATCGATCTGACCGAGATGCTCCTGCTCAGCCTCACCCCCGCCGTGGCGGGGCGGACGGGTCCGCTCAAGTTCGTGGTCTCGATCGTGGGTCCGAGCATCGACGAGGCTCGCCACGTGGTCGAGCAGGTGGTCGCTCAGGTTCAGGGGATGCTCCCCGAGACGCTTGAGCTTGGCGCGACGCTGGTGAAGGGCGAGCCCGGGCGCCCTGCGCGGACGCTCATCGATTGAACCTGAGCGCGTCCGATGAACAGCCGGCCTCCGTTCCCGTCCAGCCCGCCGTCTCAGCCCTCGCCGTACCGTTACCTCGGTCGCGGCGGCGGCGAGCGCCCCGTGCGGCTGCAGATCATCATCGCGCTCGTCGCGGGGCTCATCCTCGTGGCGGTGCCGCTCTACCTCTGGCGCCGTCCGAAGCCTGAGTCGATCCCGTCCGCCGACGCCGCGACGGCCGACGCCGGCGCCTACGCCTGGGACGCGGGGGCGCTCGCCGACGCGGGCGCCGCGCTGGCCGAGGGCGTCAAGCTCTCGCCGTTCACCACGATCAAGTGCGAGAACCCCGGCCCGGGCACCACGCCGCCCGAGCGCTGCGATCACGTCACGTTCTTCGAGGACGCCCTCGCGCGCGCGATCCGCGACAACGTCCAGTGCGCCCCGTCCGGCAAGGCGAGCATCACGGTGAGCTTCGTCTTCGAGATGGACTTCCGGCGCAAGCGCACCAACGTCTACGCCGGCAAGTCGACGACGGTGAACCGCGCGAAGACGAAGGAGCTGCTCCGCTGCGTGAAGCGCGCGATGCCGACGCCCGACTGGGGGACGATCCCGCACCAGTACGTGAAGTACAAGATCAACGTCATGGCGACGTACCCTGCCAGCGACTCCTTCTGAGGCGAGCGGCTCGTGCGGCGCGCGTCGATCGTGCTGATGCGCTGCGCGCCTTCGCTCCTCGGGGGGCTCATCGCGATCGCGGCGCAGGCGCAGGCGCAGCAGGGCGCGCCGGCTGCGCCGGCCGAGCCTCGGCGGCACGAGGGCTACTCGAGCTACGAGAGCGCCACGATCGAGCGCGCCCTGGCGCGGCTCGGCGCGACGCTCGATCCCGCCCCCGAGGGCAAGATCGTCGAGGGGATCGACGTGGTCCCGTTCGAGGTGATCGAGGACCGCGATCCCGCGCCGTCCTTCCTGAACTGGTTCCACGCGCTCTCGCGGCCGTACGTCCTCCGGCGCGAGGTGCTGCTCGCGGTCGGGCGTCCCTACGCGCAGGCGCTCGCCGATGAGTCGGCGCGCAACCTGCGCGGCCTGAGCCAGGTGTCGCTCGTCCTCGTCTTCGCCGTGCGGGGCAGCGCGTCGGATCGGGTGCGGGTCGCGGTCGCCACCAAGGACGTCTGGAGCCTGCGCCTCAACACGGACTACCGCATCGCCGAGGGGGAGCTCGAGAAGCTCTTCCTGCAGGCCGCCGAGCAGAACCTGCTCGGCATCCACCACGCCGTCGCGGCGCAGCTCACGCTCGATCCCGGCGCGCTCTCGCTCGGCGTCGCCTACGCGATGCCGGGCATCGGGGGCAGCCACGTGCGGATGCGGACCGAGCTGAACGCGATCATCGATCGGAAGACCGGCGAGCTCGAGGGCACGCGCGGCGAGTTCGTGTACGGGCAGCCGCTCTACGCGACGGAGGCGGAGTGGGCCTGGGACGCCGAGGTCACCTGGCGCGACGAGGTGACCCGCCGCTTCATCGGCACGAAGCTCGCCACCTTCGACGCGAGCGCCACGACGGAGGACGACCGCATCCCGTACCTCTACCGGAGCGATCTCCTGGTGGGCGGCTACGCCGTCACGCGCAGCTTCGGCGCCGCCGCCTCGGCCGTGAAGCACGATTTCTCGGTGGGCATCGAGGCGAGCCGCAAGGTGTACCGCATGGTCGCGCCCGCGGGCTTCGCCCCGGCCGCGATCGCCGAGTTCGAGGCGCGCGTGATGCCGGTGAGCGACACCCGCGTCGCGCCGACGTTCAAGTACTCCACGTACTCGACCCGCTTCTCGCGCGTGCTCGACTTCAACACGCTCGCGCTTCAGGAGGACTACCGGCTCGGACACGAGCTCTCGATCGTGCTCTACCCGGTCACGACCGCGCTCAACTCCACCCGTAGCTTCCTCGGGGTCTCCGCCGCGGCGGCGTACACCGTCGCGCTCGGCGACGGCCTCGCGCGCGCGGTGGTCAAGAGCGTCACGGAGCTCGATCGCTCCCAGATCTTCGACGCCTCGATCGAGGCGCGCGCGCGCGTGCACACGCCGAGCTTCGGCGTCGGGCGGCTCGTGTTCGACGTGCGGCTGCTCGACCGCTACCGGAATTACCTCAACAGGCGGTCGCCGCTCGGCGGCGAGACGCGCCTCCGCGGGTACAAGTCGGCGGCGTTCATCGGCCAGGACGTGCTCTCCGCGAACCTCGAGCTCCGCACGCGCCCGGTGGAGATCTGGTCGTGTCAGCTCGCTGGCGCGGCCTTCTTCGACGCCGGCGACGCGTTCGATGACTACGACGAGCTGCGCCTCAAGCAGTCGGCGGGCTTCGGGCTCCGGGCCCTCTTCCCGCAGTTCAACCGCATCGTCACGCGCGTCGACTGGGGCTTCCCTCTCACGCGCGGCTACAGCGGGCCCGGTGCGATCCCGGGCATCATTGTCCTCAGCGCCGGTCAGGCGTTCCCGATGCTCCCTGCGGACGAGTAGGCGCGCCGTCGCGTCCGCGTGGCTCCTCCCCGGCCGGGGCGCCCCTCGGCGCCGCCGGGGCGGCGCTCGCCACCCGCGCGCGGTGGGCCGCGAACGCCCCCCGGAGCGCGGGCGGCACCGGCTCCCGGTCGAGCGCCGCGAGCGTCTCCGCCGCCGGCCTGCCCGCGAGCCGCGCGTGCCAGGCCTGCTCGAGCGCGCCCCTGAGCCGCGCAGCGTCGTCCTTCGGCGGCTCCTGCCGCGTGCCCGGCCCGGCGGCCTCCGCGCCCGGGCCTCGCGCGCGCGTCTCATGAAACGCCTGCGCCGCGCTGCCCCGGTGTGTGTAGCGATCGCCCTCGAAGCCCGCGACGTCGAGGAGATCCGGCGCGATGGGATCCTCCTCGGCCACGTGGATCCGACCGGCGAGCTCCAGCGTGCCGTCGTGGTCGACGTCGAGCGCGAACCGCGGCGGCGTCGCGAGCTCGACGGCGTACCGGGCCGCGCCGAGCGGCTGTACGCCCCAGATCTCCAGCTCTCCCGCCTCGTTTCTGAGCACGACGTCCGGCGCGCCGTCGCGGTTGAGATCGGTCCCCGAGCGGAACGCCCCGAGCTGCTCCGTCGCGTCCGGCTGCGATCCCGGGAGGAGCGACGGTACCAGCTGGGTCGCCTGGCTGCGGTCCACGCGCCCGCTGTCGAGGGGCCCCGCGGCCATGACCACGCCGCGCGGGGTGGCCACGCGGACCGCCGAGGTGCGGCGCCCGAGCGCGTCGGTCCCGCGGTAGCCGCGCAGCACCACCTCGCCCCCGCGGCGCGGGAGCGCGCCGCGGAGCTCGACCTCGAGCTTCAGCCCGAGCTCGGCGGTCTCCACGTCGATGGCGCGCAGCTGAGCCTCGAGGTCCGGGGGCGCGACGTACGCGCCGAGGCGCGGCCTGCGCGCGGTGCCCCAGGGCGAGACCTGATGATCGCTGGCGCAGGCGATGAGCAAAACGCACATCGTCAGCGAGAGCTTTTCTGTTACCGTTCCCTTCCGCATGCGCCTGCTAGTCGCCGATAAGATGGATCTCTCGGCTCTGGAAGAGCTCAAGGTACTCGGGATCGAGATCGAGTCCCGGCCGGAGCTCACCAAGGACACGCTGCCGGCGGCCCTGGACGGGATCGGCATTCTCGTCGTTCGCTCGACGGAGGTCACCGCGAAGGCGATCGAGGCGGGCCGTCAGCTCAACCTGATCGTGCGGGCCGGGGTCGGCGTGGGCACGATCGACGTCGCGGCGGCGAGCGCGCGCGGCGTCTACGTGGCGAACTGCCCCGGCAAGAACGCGACCGCGGTGGCAGAGCTGACGATGGCGTTCATCCTCGCGCTCGACCGCCGGCTGGTCGACGCGACGTCCGAGCTCCGGGCCGGCCGCTGGGAGAAGACGAAGTACTCGGCGGCCCGGGGGCTGTTCGGCCGGCGGATCGGCATCGCGGGGCTCGGCGCGATCGGCCGCGAGGTGCTGGTGCGCGCCCGCGCCTTCGGGCTCGAGCCGCACGCCTGGTCGCGCTCGCTGACGCCGGGCCGCGCCGCCAAGCTCGACGTCAGCTACGCCCGGACCCTGGAGGACCTGGCTGCCCGCTCGGACATCTTCACCATCCACCTGACCGCCACCCCGCAGACGCGCGGCATCGTCGGCCGGAGCGTCCTCGAGGCGCTCCCCGACGGCGCGATCGTCGTGAACGCCGCGCGCCCGGAGGTCCTGGACTACGCCGCGCTCGAGGAGCTCATCCCGCGCAAGGGGCTGCGGGTCGGCCTCGACGTCTTCGCCGGCGAGCCCGACAGGGGCTCGGCGCCGTTCGAGTCGCACCTCCTCGCGCGGGGGCTCGTCTATGGGACCCCGCACATCGCCGCGCAGACGGAGCAGGCCCAGCGGGCCATCGCCCTCGAGACGGCCCGGATCATCCGCTCCTTCATGACGGAGGAGGAGCTGCCCAACGTGGTCAACATCTGCGCTACCTCGCCCGCTCGCTACGCGGTCGTCGTCCGGATGCTGGACAAGGTCGGCGTGCTCGCGAACACGCTCAGCGTCATGAAGCGGCACGGGATCAACATCGAGGAGATTTCAAATACCGTCTTCGATGGGGCCACTGCCACGTGCACGAAGATGCGGGTCTCCGGCCGGCCGAGCGAAGCCTGCCTGAAGGAAATCGCGGCGTTTGAGGAGGTCCTGCACGTGGATATCGTCGCGCTGCCGAATCTGGCGTAAGGCATCCCGCCCTCCGGCGGTGACGCGGCGCAGGCCAAGGCGGGGGCGAACCGGCGGGGAGATCCCCGGCCACGAGGGGGCGGTTTGCCCGTATCCCCCCTTGCATGAGGCCCAGCATTCGACTAGGTTGTCCGCCGACAACTAGGCGGATCCGCGAGCCGGGTTCCCAGTTCGGGAATCGGCTCTTTTTTTTTGGCGCAGGGGCGCCGGGCACCGTCGCTCGGGGTTCATGGCGCTGAAAGTTCCCGGATCCGCCAAGGGTGACGTCTCTCCCATGCCGCAACTGATGGAGCCTTCGACCGGAGCTGTGTTCGATCTCGGGCGCGTTCGCGACGCCCTCGCGCCGGTGCTTGCCACGCGCGGGGTCACGCTCGTCGACCTGGAGTGGACCACCGAGCGCGCGGGCTGGACGCTTCGGCTCACGATCGAGCGCGAGGGGGCGGCCGAGGTGGGCGGCGGCGTCACGCTGGAGGACTGCGTGGATGTGTCGCGCGACGTCTCCTCGGTCCTCGACGTCGAGGATCTCATACCCAACCATTACAACCTCGAGGTCAGCTCTCCGGGCCTCGACCGGCGGCTGCGCACACCGGCCGAGTTCGCCCGCTTCCTCGGCAAGACGGCGAAGGTGAAGCTGTCGCGCCCGGCGCCGGACGGCCAGCGGCTGCTCCGGGGCGAGCTCCTCACGGCTCCGGAGGGGCAGGTCGCGGTCCTGGTCGACGGCAAGCGGATCGAGGCGCCGTTTTCGGATGTCATCGAGGCGCGCCTCGTCTTCGAGCTCTCGTCGCAGCCCAAGCCCAAGAAGGGGCAGCGGCAGGGCAAGGAGACCGCTAAGGAGTCGGGGCCGACGAAGCGGCTCGCGGAGGCGGCTCCGCGACCGGCCTCAATGCGGAGCGCGCGCGGTTCCGAGAAGCGCAAGTAGAGAGAAGAAAGATCAGGAGACAGGGACGTCATGGCAACGATGGCAGCGATGCCGACCTCGGAGACGAGCCTCGGCAGCATCCTCGATCAGGTCGCGAAGGAGAAGGGGATCGACAAGAAGATCCTTGTCGAGACGATCGAGGCCGCGATCTTGAAGGCCGCGCAGAGCGTCTTCGGCCCGACCCGCGAGCTCGAGGCGCGCTTCAACGAGGACAGCGGGCAGATCGACCTCTTCCAGTACATGACCGTGGTCGAGGCCGTGGCGGAGCCGGAGCGCGAGATCTCCATCACTGACGTGGACAAGCTCAAGCTGGACGCGACCCTGGGCGAGGAGCTCGGTTTCCAGGTCTTCTGGCGCCCCGAGGACGCGGAGAAGGCGCGCGATCAGGACAAAGAGTACGGCGACATCCTGAAGCTCAAGCACGGCCGCACGACCTTCGGGCGCATCGCCGCGCAGACGGCGAAGCAGGTCCTGCTCCAGCGCGTGCGCGACGCCGAGCGCGATCTCATCTTCAATGAGTACAAGGATCGCAAGGGAGAGCTGATCCGCGGTATCGTGCGGCGGTTCGAGAAGGGCAACAACATCATCGTCGACATCGGCCGCACCGAGGGTGTGCTCACGTTCCGCGAGCAGACGCCGCGCGAGACGTACCGGCCGGGGGACCGCATCGTCGCGTACGTGAAGGACATCGATCGCGAGGCGCGCGGCCCGCAGGTCATCCTCTCCCGCTCCGATCCCCGGCTCGTCGAGAAGCTCTTCGAGGCCGAGGTCCCCGAGATCTACGAGGGCATCGTGCGGATCGTGTCGGTCGCCCGCGAGCCGGGCGCCCGCTCCAAGATCGCGGTGACCAGCCGCGACGCGGACGTCGACCCGGTGGGCGCGTGCGTGGGCATGAAGGGCTCGCGCGTGCAGGCCGTGGTCCAGGAGCTCCGCGGCGAGAAGATCGACATCGTGCCCTTCGACAGGGATCCGGCGCGCTACGTCATCGCCGCGATCCAGCCGGCCGAGGTGCACAAGGTGATCGTCGACGAGGCAGACGGGCGCATGGAGCTCGTGGTCCCGGACGAGAAGCTGTCGCTGGCGATCGGGCGCAAGGGCCAGAACGTGCGGCTCGCCGCGCAGCTGACGAACTGGAAGCTCGACATCATCAGCGAGACAAAGTTCAAGCAGATGGAGGAGGAGGCGATCTCCGCCCTGCAGCAGATTGACTGGGTGACCGAGCAGATCGCCAAGTCCATGTACCGGCTCGGCTTCCGTGCTCTGGAAGAGGTGAGCGAGGCCTCGGTCGAGGAGCTCGCCGCCATCCCGGGCCTCGGCGGCGCCGAGGCCGCCGAGCGCATCAAGGCGCAGGCGGACACGACGATGGAGCGGCTGCGTCAGGAGCGCATCCGTACCGCGAGCTCGCGCACCGAGCCCCTCACCGACCGCGAGCGGCTGATGTTCATCCGCGGCGTCGGCGAGCGGACGGTGGTGCTGCTCGAGGAAGCCGGGTACCGCAGCGTGGAGGACCTGCTGCGAGAAGACGAGGATCGGCTGGCGATCCGCACGGGCCTTGGCATCAAGAAGGCGCGCGCCATCAAGCAGGGCGCGCGGGACTTCGTCGAGAGCGAGCAGAAGGTGCTCGATGCAGCGCGGGCGGACATTCGCCGAGCCGCCGAAGCGAGACACGTGTAACGCGTTTCAAGGAGCGGGGTTCAGAGGACCGAGGATGGAATCAGCGGTGAGCAGACAGAACGACGCGGGTGAGCGCGAGCCCTTCGAGAGGGGGCGGGTGCGCACGTGCGTCGGTTGCGGGGAGCGCGTCGGCGTCGATGACGTCCGCGGCGCTCGTCCGCTCGTCCGGCTCATCCTCGGTCCCGGCGGCGTGATCGCGGTCGATCCGGGCGACGGCGGGTTCGGGCGGGGCGCGCATGTCCATCCGCAGCGGGACTGCGTGGCGGCCGCGGTCGCCCGGGGGCTCGCCCGTGCCGCCAAGGGACGGGTCCACGCGATCCGGGGAAATGTAGGCCCGGGCGCGGAGGGCGACGGCGATCAGGCCGCCCCGGGCGCGGAGCCGCTCACGGCCGTCTCGCTGGCGCGGGCGATCCGGGGGGCGACGGAGCGCCGGCTCCAGGGGCTCATCCGTGCGGCCGTCCGCTCTCGGAGCGTGGCGATCGGCGCCGATGCGGTCGTGGGGTCGTGCGAGCGGGGAGAGGCCGCGCTCCTGCTGGTCGCGTGCGACGCGCCGGCAGGCGCGGATCTACCCGAGGTGCGGCGGGCGATCGCGGCGGGGCGCGCTGTCGCATGGGGCACCCAACAGGTGCTCGGCTCCCTGGCGGGCCGCGAGAGCGGCGTGGCGGTGATGGCCATCTCCTCGGCGCCGCTCGCGGTCGCCGTCGCGCACGCAGCGCACGTCGTGGACACCTGCGCCCGCATCGAGCGGGGCGAGGGCGCCGCGGAGGGCGGGCGTGGCAGCTCCGGTCGAAGGGGGCGGTCGGCGCGCAACGCGGCTGTCCGGTCGGAGGCAGGTGGGGGCCCCGAACGACGGAAGGCTGCGTCCGGCCATGCTGGCCCGGCCCCTCGCCGTGGATCGGGGAGGGCGGGGGTGGACGTCGAGCACCTCAGCGCTGGCGTTCGGCCGGCGTCCGAGGGGGGCGGGGAAAAACCTGACAGCCCGGCGGGCGGGCTTGCTGGCCGCGACGAGCGGCTGGCGTCAAAGAGTGGGTCCGGTCGGCTTCTTGCAATCGCGCGGGGCACCGGGGAAGGCGGCCCGGTCGGGGGCACGGCGGCGAGGTCCGGTTCTACCGGACGCGCCACGACGGTGGACAGAGTGGCCGCAACGGGTCGCCCGCGCGGATGGGTGAAGCGGATTGGTTAACGTGGAGCGAGGTGCATGAGCAAAGTCCGGGTCTACGAGGTCGCCAAGCAGCTGAACATGGACCAGAAGACGCTGGTCGCGCTCTTCCAATCCATGGGTATTGGCGACGTGCGCAATCACATGAGCGCCGTCGAATCCGACGTCGTCGAGCGGGTTAAGCGGCACCTCGAGCGGCAGAAGTCGCCTGAGGTGGTGGAGGAGCGGATCCGCCCCACGGTCGTAAAGCGCCGTGCTCGGCCTGGGGCCGATCCCGAGCCGTCGTCGCCGGGCCGCGGGCCGGATCCGGAGGCGCCGGTGCGCGCCGCTCCGGAGCCGGCGCCTTCGCGGCCTGCGGCTGCGTCCGTTGCTGCTCCCCCGCCGCACGAGCGCGTTGCTCAGGAAGAAGAGGCGCTGGTCCATCGCCCCGCTCCACCGCCCGCCGCTTCCATCGCATCGCCCCCGCCGCCGGCTCCTGAGCCGGTGGTCGCCGCGAGCCCGCGCGAGCCAGCGCCCGCGCCCAGCGCACCTGCCCCGGCAGCGCCGCCCGTTGCGGTAGCGCCGGCAGCGCCGCCGCCTCCGGCGGCTCCCGCTCCCGCAGCACCCGCGTCTGCCGCGGCGTCCGCGCCCGCGCTCGCGGAGGAGACGAAGGTGACCTCGCCCGAGCCGAAGCCTGCTCCGTCCGCCGCCGCCGCGGCGCCATCTGCCGCCGCCGTCGCGCCGGCCCCTGCCGAGTCGGCGCCTGCCGCGCCGGCCCCCGCCGCGGTTGCGCCCTCACCGGCGCAAGCGCCTGCTCCCGCCGCGCCTGCAGCGCCCGCGCCCACCGCGGCGCAGGCGACTGCGCCGGCTCCGGCGAAGCCTGCAGCGCCCGCGCCTGCCGCAGCGACCGCGTCCACCGCGGCGCCTGCGCCGGCCCGGACACAGGCCGCCTCGGTGCCTGCCCCGGCGCAAGGGGCGTCTCGGTCGACGCAGCCGCCCTCCACGCCGCATCGGCCTTCCGGTCCGGCGCACCACCCTGCGTCGTCCGCGGCCCGCCCGGGATCCCGGCCGACAGCGCCGCCCGCATCGGCGTCCGCGGCCAAGCCGGAGGACGCGGCGGGCGCGAGCCAGGCGCCGCGCCGGCCGTCCTCGCCGCCGAAGACCGGCATCGAGGTGTGGCAGGGGCGCCCCGGCGTCACGATGCCTGCTGCCCGCACCGGCACGCCGCCGGCGCGGCGCACGACCTACGATCCGCGTGCGAACGCCCAGCAAGCGCGCCCCGGCGGTCCCAGCTTCGGTCCAGGCGGCCGGCCCATGGGCGGCCGGAACACGCGTCCGGGGATGTTCGGGCGGCCGCGCCCGGGCTCTCTCCCGCGCAAGCCGGTCCAGGTCTCCACGCAGGAGATGGCCTCGCACAAGAAGGTCATCAAGATCGAGGAGCAGGTCACCCTCCAGCAGCTCGCCGCGAAGATGAGCCTGAAGGCCACGGACGTGCTCATGCGACTCCTGTCGATGGGCATGACGGGCGTGAACATCAACAGCACGCTCGACGCCGAAACAGCCAAGATCCTCGCGAGCGAGTTCGGCTGGAGCGTCGAGGACGTGGCCGTCAGCGAGCAGGACACGCTGACCGCGGCCATGCAGGCCGGCACCGAGGCCGACGAGGAGTTCGAGAACCGTCCGCCCATCGTCACCGTCATGGGTCACGTCGACCATGGCAAGACGTCGCTGCTCGACAGGATCCGGAAGGCCACCGTCGCCGAGGGCGAGGCGGGCGGGATCACCCAACACATCGGCGCTTACCGCGTCGACACGCCGCGCGGGACGATCGCCTTCCTCGACACGCCGGGTCACGAGGCGTTCACGGCGATGCGCGCCCGCGGCGCCTCGCTCACCGACATCGTGATCCTGGTGGTCGCGGCCGACGATGGCGTGATGCCCCAGACAAAGGAGGCGATCTCGCATGCGCAGGCCGCGAAGGTGCCGATCATCGTCGCGGTGAACAAGATCGACAAGCCGGGCGCCGACGAGGACAAGATCAAGCGCGACCTCGCCGCGCTCGGGCTGCAGCCCGAGGAATGGGGCGGCGAGACGATGTTCTGCAGCGTGTCGGCGAAGCTGGGGCAGGGCATCGACCAGCTCCTCGAGTCGGTCCTGCTCCTCGCCGAGGTCCAGGACCTCCGCGCCAACCCGAAGAAGCGCGCCAGCGGCACCGTCATCGAGGCCTTGCTCGATCGTGGCCGCGGGCCGGTCGCGCGCGTCATGGTCCAGGACGGCACGCTCCGCACGGGCGACATCCTCCTGGCCGGCGCCGCGTGGGGCAAGGTCCGGGCGATGACCGACGAGCTCGGGCGCTCCGTCGCCGAGGCCGGCCCGGCGACGCCCGTCGAGGTCCTCGGCCTGGCCGAGGTGCCGAGCGCGGGCGATCCCGTCCACGCCGTCAAGGACGGGAAGACCGCGGAGGAGATCGCCGAGACCCGCCGCAAGAAGGCGTCGAAGACGCTGATCCCGCAGGACTCGCGCGTCTCGCTCGAGTCGATCACGAAGAACCTGCAGGAGGCCGATCAGCTCGAGCTCAAGCTGATCATCAAGGGCGACGTGCAGGGCTCGGTCGAGGCGATCACCCACGCGCTGGCGAAGCTCACGACCGAGAAGGTGAAGGTCACGATCGTGAACGGCGCCGTCGGTGGCATCACCGAGGGCGACGTCAACCTGGCGGTAGCGTCGAAGGCGATCATCGTCGGCTTCAACGTCCGATCGGCCGGCAAGGCGGGCGCTCTGGCCGAGAACGAGGGCGTCGAGATCCGGCTCTACAACATCATCTACAACGCCGTCGACGACATCCGAAGCGCGATGGAGGGGCTCCTCCCCGCGACAAAGGTGGAGAAGGTCCTCGGCCGCGCCGAGGTTCGCCAGGTCTTCAAGATCACGAAGGCGGGCACGGTCGCCGGCTGCATGGCCGTGAGCGGCTCGGTCAAGCGCACCGCCGAGGCGCGCCTGATCCGGGACAACGCCGTCATCTGGACGGGGCGCCTCTCGGGGCTGCGCCGCTTCAAGGACGACGTGAAAGAGGTGGTCGAGGGGTTCGAGTGCGGTATCTCGCTCGACGGCTACTCGGACATCAAGGAGCGCGACCTCATCGAGAGCTTCGAGATCGAAGAGATCAAGACGAAGCTCTGAGCCGCTAGATGTTCGTCGGCGTTCTCCGTCTCCGCCTCGATATCGTCGGGGCCCGCTCCCTCAAGGACAAGCGCAGCGTGGTGCGATCCTTGAAGGAGCGGGCGCAGAGCCGGATGCGCGTGTCGATCGCGGAGGTCGGCGTGCTCGACGATCCGAGGCGGGCGACGCTCGGCGTCGCGGTCGTCTCGAACTCGGCGGCCATGTGCGACAAGGTCCTCGCGGACGTGGCCGCGATGGCCGGATCGCTGCCCCACGCCGTCCTCAGCGACCGGGCGACCGAGATCGTGCCGTTCGGTGAGGGAGGAGCGGGGGTGCAGGGCGGCATCGAGCAGGCGCTCGATCGCGAGGACAGGGATCTGGGAGCGGCCTCCGACATGTTCGAGGACGCAGAGGACGACGAATGAGCGGCACGGTGAAGCGGGCGACGCGGGTCGCAGAACGGCTCCGCGAGGACCTGTCCAACCTGCTCCGGGAGATGCGCGATCCGCGCATCGCCGGCGTGCTCGTGTCGCGCGTGGAGATCACCGACGATCTGCAGAGCGCGAAGATCCACGTGCGCCACGAGTTCGGGGCGGAGGACGCGGCGTCGCGCCGCGCCCTGCTCAAGGGCCTCGAGGCGGCGTCGGGCCGGCTGCGCAGGGACGTCGCCCGCACGATGGGCCTGCGCGTCGTGCCGACGCTGCGCTTCTTCTACGACGAGGGCCCCGACGCCGAGCGGCGGATCGATGAGCTGCTCCGGGAGATCAAGGAGGAGCCAGGAACCCCGCGCTCGTAGCGCCGGGGCCGGGCAGCGCCGCGCGCTCTCCGGGCGCGATCACCGCGGGATGAGCCGCTCGATCGCCTGCGCGGGCTCGAGGTCGAAGCGCCACGGCCCCACCTTCGTCGGGGCGTCGAGCGCCGTCTTCAGCGCGCGGAGGAACTCGCGCCGCGACCACTCCACGGCGCCGAAGCGTTCCAGGTGCTCCGTGTACACCTGGCAGTCCACCAGCGTGAAGTCCCAGGCGACGAGGTTCCCGAGCAGCGTCGCGAACGCGACCTTCGAGGCGTCGGGCGCGCGCGCGAACATCGATTCGCCGAAGAACATGCGCCCCAGCGACACGCCGTAGAGGCCGCCGACGAGCTCGCCGTTCGACCAGGCCTCGATGCTGTGCGCGACCCCGGCGGCGTGCAGCGCCGTGTATCCGTCGACGAGCTCCTCGGTGATCCACGTGCCGCTCTGCCCGGGCCGCGGCGACGCGCTGCAGGCCCGCATGACGTCCGCGAACGCCGTGTCGGTCCGGACCTCGAGCTCGCCCCGGCGCACCCGCTTGCGCAGCGAGTGCGGGATGTGCGCCTCGCGCGGCGGCAGGACGAAGCGCGGATCCGGGGAGAACCAGAGCAGCGGTAGCCCCTCGTGGGGCCACGGGAAGATGCCCCGGCGGTAGCCGGTCAGCAGCCGCTCCGGCGAGGCCTCGCCGCCCACGGCCACGATCCCCTCGGGGGTCGCGCGCTCGGGCGGAGGAAAGTCGAGCTTGCTCGTGAGCACCGGGACGCGCATCGCTGTGACCTCGAATCCTCCCACCAGAGCCTGCGGTTGCAAAGAGGCGCTCTGCGCGCCGCGCGCTCAGGACGCGCACACATAGTCGGAGCCCTCGACGAAGCCGCGCGCGGCGAGGTGAGCGCGGATGAGCGCGCGCGCCCCCCGCGCCCCCACGGCGACGACGAGGGTCTGCGCGCCCCGCGAAAGCCGCGACGGGTCGACGATCGGCGCCCCCTGCGCGATCCGGCCGATCTTGCGCGGATCGATGTCCACGAACCGCTCGGGCGTCACGCCGTTCCGGGCGAGCGCCCTCGCCAGCCGCCGGCCGGTCTTGCCCGCGCCCCACACCGCCACGGGGCGCGCCGAGCCGAGCTTTCTCGCGAGGTAGTGCGCCTTTGCCTCGAGGAAGCGCGCGATCGCGTACCGCGGATCCGCGAACGTCGCCCGGCCCTCGCGGTGCCGCCAGCGCAGGCCGAGCTCCGGGAGCTTCGCCATCCGCGCGCCGGCGGCGTCGAGGCGCAGCCACAGGTCGTAGTCCTCCGCCCAGGGGGTCTCACGGAACCCGCCGACCTGCTCCAGCGCGCTCCGCCGCAGCATCACCGACGGGTGACACAGCGGGGATTCCACGAACATCTCCCGCGCGTGGTCCTCGGGCGTGAGGATCGAGTTCAGCCAGTCCACGTAGCGGAGCATGCCCTCGCCGATCGGCCCCGCCGCGAACGCCTCGACGCGGGCCCCGACGACGCCGAGCCCTGGATCCCGCCGGAGCGCCTCGACCTGCCGCGCGAGGCGCCCGCCGACCGAGATGTCGTCGCCATCCATGCGCGCGATGAGCTCGCCGCGCGCGGCCTCCGTCGCGCGCGAGAGCGCCCGCGCGATCCCCACGCCGCCCGTCGCGATCGGAACGACACGGGGGTCGCGCTGCGCGATGCGCGCGACGCTGGCCGGGCCGGCGTCGGTGGAGCCGTCGTCCACGGCGATCACCTCGAGATCGACCTCGCGCTCGGCGAGCACGCTCTCCAGCGCCTCCTCGATCGTCGCCTCCGCCTGCCGGTACGGGAGCAAGACGGAGACGAGCGGCGCCATGCCGAGACCATGGCGGCGCGCCGGCGCAGCGTCCACAGGAAGGGAGCGCCGCCCGCGGCTCGCCGGCGGGGCGCGTCGGCGCGGCGAGCCGCGATGCGCGGTACCGGGCGGGCGCCGATACGGCCCGCGTCAGGCGGCCCGCGTCAGAGATCGCGGGCCAGCCGGATGCCGCTCATCTGCCACCGAGCGTCCGGCGGGAAGAAATTCCGGTACGTCGCGCGGACGTGCGTCGCCGGGGTCGCGCAGGAGCCGCCGCGCAGCACGAGCTGGCCGCTCATGAACTTGCCGTTGTACTCGCCGAGCGCTCCGGGCCACGGGCGAAAGCCGGGATAGGGCGCATACGCGCTCGACGTCCATTCCCACACGTCGCCGAGCAGCTGTCGCGGGGCTCCCGGTCGCGACGGCGCGCTCGCGGGCTCCGGGTGAAAGCGCCCGCGCTCGGCGAAATTCCCCGGTGGCGCCACGCCGGGCGAGGTGCTGCCAGGGACCTCCTCGGCGCCGGAGAGCGCGCCCTGCGCGGCCGTCTCCCACTCGGCCTCTGTCGGGAGCCGCGCGCCTGCCCAGCGGGCGTAGGCGTCGGCCTCGTAGTGGCTCACGTGGCAGACGGGCTCATCGAGGTCCACCTCGCGGAGCCCGTGGAGCGTGAACAGCTGAGCCCCTCCGTCCCGATGCTCCCAGTAGAGCGGCGCCTCCCACCGGTTCGCGGCGACCGCATCCCAGCCGCTCGATAGCCAGAGCTCCGGCCGTGCGTACCCGCCGTCCTGCATGAACCTGAGATACTCGCCGCACGTCACCGGCCGCTCCGCGAGCGCGAACGCGCCCACGAACACGCGGTGCCGCGGCGTCTCGTTGTCGAACGCGAACGCGCCCCCGCCGTCGCCGATCCAGCGGACGCCCTCGGCGTGCTCCACGAAGCGGAGCTCCCCGGCAGCTCCGCCGCTGCTCCGGCCCGGCGGCGCGCCGCCGAAGATCGCGGGGCGCAGCGGGTTCTGCGCCATCGCGTGCTTCAGATCGGTCAGGATCAGCTCCTGGTGCTGCTGCTCGTGGTGCAGCCCCACCTCGATCGTGAAGGCGAGATCGAGGTGCTGGCCCGCGCCGATCTCGTCGAGGAGCTCGCGCATCCTCTCGTCCACGTGGCGCCGGTAGCGGTAGATCTCCTCCACCGTCGGGCGCGACAGGATCCCGCGCCGCGGGCGGCAGTGCCGCTCGCCCACGGTCACGTAATACGAGTTGAAGAGGTACCCGAACCGCGGGTGAAAGGGCGCGTATCCGGCGCGCTCGCCGAGCACGAACGTCTCGAAGAACCACGTCGTGTGCGCGACGTGCCACTTCACCGGGCTCGCGTCCGGCATCGACTGGATGACGTAATCCTCGGCGCAGAGCGGCGCGCAGAGCGACTCCGTGAACGCCCGGACGGCGTCGTACCGCGCCCTCAGCCTGCCCGCGACGCGCTCTGGCTGTTCCATCGCGTTCCTCTGGGGTCCTTCGTCTCCACGAGAGGTGTCGCCGCGGCGACCGGGAGCGGGCACCTAGCGCTTCTTGAAGTCGCCGAGGTGCGTGATGTACCAGCGACCCTGCCAGGAGATGATCGTGTGGACATCGAGGCTCGCCGGCTTGCCGTCGATCTCGTACTTCAGCTTGCCGTGGAAGGAGCGGTAATAGCCGATCTTGTTGACCTCGTCGCCCGGAGGCACCCACTTCGGCCTGGAGCCGACCTCGAAGCCGACGAGCTGCGCGCCTTCCCAGCTCTTGCGCTTCCGGTGCATCGCCTTCACGTCGTTCGCGTAGGCGGCGTGGAGGTTGTCCCAGTACTTGCCGGGATCCTTCACGTCCTTGAGCGGGATGAACGGCTCTTTGGGGAACCAGAAGGGATCGGCCAGCGCCGGCTCGTTCTTCACGATGGCGTCGAACAGCGCCCTGGCCCGCGCCGTGAGCTCCTCGCTCTCGAGCGGCGGCAGGATCTTGTTCGTCGCGAGGGCGGTCGCCGTGGCGCCGGCATCCGCGCCAGGGACAGGCGGCGATCCCGGCGGGGATGACCCGTCCGTCGCTGCCGCCTCGGCCGCCGTGCGAGCACCCCCATCCTGCGGCGGGCCTGGCGCACCTGCGTCTTCCGGCGGCGGCGCCGCCTCGGCCGCGCCCGCCGCCGCCGTGGGCGCGGCGGCGGCCGAGGGGGGCCGGGCGCTCTCGACGGGCTGGGCGTCCGGCACCGGGGTGGGCGCCGCGCAACCCGTCATCACCGCGAGCGCGCCCACGACGACGTGCTTCATCATGCGCGTGCCCTATCGCACCGCCCCGGCGCCGACAAGCGACCCCGGGGCGCGGCCGTGCGCCGGACCCGCCCGACGGCGGGCCAGGCTCACTTCTCCACGATGATGAACTGCACGCGCCTGTTCTTGGCCTTGTTCGCGGGCGTGACGTTCGGCGCGACCGGGCGGTCCTGTCCGTAGCCCTTCGCGAGCAGCCGCGAGGCGTCCACGCCGGCCCTGGCCAGCCAGGCGCGCACCGAGTTCGCCCGGGCCTCGCTGAGGGTCTGGTTGTGCTCACGTCCGCCCGTGTTGTCGGTGTGCCCCTGGATCTCGACCTTGCGGATGTTCGGGTTCCGCTGGAGCACGTCCGCGATCTCCTCCATCAGCGCGTTCGAGTCGCCCAGGATCTTCGCCGAGTCGGTCTCGAAGTGGATCTGCCGCGAGATCTTGATCTCGTTGCCCTGCACCTTCACGAGCGAGACCTTCGGCCGCTTGTTCACCGTGAGCGCGGCGCGCGTGTCCTCGCTCGTCCGGACGTCGGCCTGGTTGACGTGGTTCATGTATCCCTGCGCCTCGACCTTGAGCGTCACCGCGCCGGCCGGCAGATCCGGGAAGCGGAAGGCGCCGCTCGCGTCGGCCGTCGCCGTCTGCTCGCGGCCCGCCGCGTCGACAAGCCGGATCGTCGCGCCGGCGACCGCGTCCCCGCTCTCCGCGTCCTTCACCGTCCCGACGATGTTGCCCGTCTTGGGCAGCGCTTCGAGCGAGCAGTCGACGTCCACGAAGGTCGGCCCCTGCGGCTGCGCCGCGCTCGGTGCAGCGCCGGGCAACCCCGGCTGCGGGCCGAAGGGCCCCGGCTGCCCGGGCTGCGGGCCGAAGGGCCCCGGCTGCGGGCCGAAGGCGCCGGGCTGTCCGGGTTGCGGGCCGAAGGCGCCGGGCTGTCCGGCCTGCGGGCCGAAGGCGCCGGGCTGCGGACCGAAGGCGCCGGGCTGCGGGCCGAAGGCGCCGGGTTGCGGGCCGAAGGCGCCGGGCTGCGGGCCGAAGGCGCCCGGCTGCGGGCCGAAGGCGCCCGGCTGTCCGGGTTGCGGGCCGAAGGCGCCGGGTTGCGGGCCGAAGGCGCCCGGCTGCCCCGGTTGCGGGCCGAAGGCGCCGGGCTGTCCGGGCTGCGGGCCGAAGGCGCCGGGCTGCGGGCCGAAGGCGCCGGGCTGCCCCGGTTGCGGGCCGAACATGCCGGGCTGCCCCGGCGCCGCCCCGCCGGCGGGGAGGGTCGCCTGGCAGGTGCCCGGCTTGTAGCCGTTCGCCCGGATGTTGAATGTGTATGTCCCCGGCTCGAGGTGCCGCGTGAGGAAGCGGCCATCCGGACCGGTCGCGTACGGCGGCTGGGGCGCGCCATCGACCGTCACGATGGCGTCGGCCACCGCCGCGTCGGGCCGGTTCTGCTCGTGCACGAAGCCGCGCACGAAGCTCTGCGGCGCCGGCACGAGCTGCGGCGGCTCCTTGATGATCTGCGGCGCAGGGGCCGGCGGCGGCGCCTTCTGCTTCGTGTCGTAGGCGTAGCCGATCCCGAGATACAGCGTCCACGGCGCCTGCGGCGCGACCTCCTCGATGAACACGGAGGTCGCCGACAGGCCGAGGTCGAACGCCGCATGCCCGGAGAGCCCGCGGAACGCCTTCTCGAACGGTGTCACCCGCACGCCGAGCGACAGCCGCGACGGCGCCGCGGCGTAGCCCGGCCCGCCCTGGCTCTGGGGGTCGGGCGACGCGAAGTCGTCGAGCCCGAGACAGACGTCGCCGCGCGACACGCGGCTCGTGTGGCACTCGTAACCCTGCCGGTTCACCGGGATGTCGAGCGTGTACTCGAGGTACGGCTGCACCTTCGGCAGCGGCACCTCGACGCCGAGGTGGGTCTGGAAGAAGTCGACCCGGTTGATGCCGAGCCCGAACCGCTCGATGCGCGAGATCGGCTGCCGATCACGCTCGTCAGTGAACGCCTTGGCCCGCTCCTTCTCGACCTCCTCCACGAGCTTGCCGGAGTTGTCGACCTTGTAGCCGAGGTTCACGTTCACCCGCAGCGGGAACCCCTTGCCCTGCGGCTTGCGCAGATCGAGCGTCGCGAGCCCGCGGAAGACCGCGCTCGTGCCGCCGCCGGCGAGGCCCACGTCGCCCGTGCCGTTGAGCAGCAGCAGCTGCGCCTCGCCGCCGAAGGTGAACGGCTTGCCGATCTTCGGGGGCGTGAACGCCTTCACGCCGAGCGTCGTGTCGCCGAGCACCTGCAGCAGCCGCGGGCGGCCCTGGTCGTTCGCGTTCGCGAACGTGCGGATTGAGGCGTAACCTTCGAGGAAGGGCAGGGGGGTCGCGTTCAGCGTGAAGAACGCCCCCACGTGGCTCGCCGAGTCCTCCTGCGCGTCGGGGCCGCAGGTGATCGGGTGGCCGGCGAGCGTCGACTCGGCCGGATCGCAGAGGAAGCCGCTCGTCGAGAACCAGTCGAGCAGGAACGACACCCGGAAGGTGCCCGGCGCGCCCGAGCCCGCGTACGACGTCCTGAGCAGGCCGGTCGACCCCCACAGGTTCGGCTGCGCGGCGAGCGAGAGCGCGCGCTCCTCCTCGTCCCACGCGGTGGAGCGCGGCGCCGTCGCGCCAGCCTGGAGGCCCTGATCGCCGGCGGACGCCTGCGCACCGAAGGAGAAGCTCGCGTCCGGCGGCGGCTGCCCCGGCTGCTGCCCGAACTGCGGCGGCGTGTCGCCCGGAAAACCCGGCTGAAAGCCCGGCTGCGGGCCGAACTGCGGCGGGGCGTCGCCCGGAAAGCCCGGCTGAAAGCCCGGCTGCGGGCCGAACTGCGGCGGTGACGCGTCGCCCGGAAAGCCCGGCTGCGGCCCGAAAGGACCGGGCTGGGCGGGAGGAGGCTGGGGCCCGAACGAGCCAGGCGGCTGCGCCGGCTGGCCCGGAGGTGGCTGCGGTCCGAAGGGCGGCTGCGGCTGCTGCGCCTCGGCAGCGCCCGCGAGCGTGAGCGAGCCGGCGAGCGGCAGCGCCGTGAGCGCAGCGCGCCGGAGCCTGTCGGCGAACACCTTCCGAAGCGTATGCATCGAGCCTCATCCGCGAGATCGAACAAGGAAACGCCCGCCAATCGGGACGGTGGAGACCTCGCGCGCGGCCCGTTGTACCACTCCGGGCCGCACACGAAACAGCGGTTTTCTTCGGCGGCAGCTCCTCGACAGGCCGCGCCGCACGCCTCGATAAGTGCGGCCTCGCCGCGCCGGTGAGGTCCGGTCGTTCGGCCTGCTTCGCGCCTCGTTTCTGCGGCGGGCTCGGCGTTCTGCGCGTTCTGCGCGCACGCGGCGCCGGCGACCCGGTCGCAAACGTGCTCGACCGCGGCGCCCCGAGCGACGGCGCCCCTCCCCGGGGCGACGGCGCTCCTCGGCCGAGGCCGAGCAGTCGCCCAATTCTGCGGGCACGCATGCTAGGAAAGCCATCACCATGGCATCCCGCGGGCGCATCCTGATCGTCGATGACGAGGCCAACGCGCGCGCGGCGCTCTCCGAGATCCTCCGCGAGGAGGGATACACGACCGAGACCGCGGCCGATGGCTTCAAGGCGCTCGGCAAGCTCGAGGAGTTCGCGCCCGATGTGGTCCTGACCGACCTGAAGATGCCGGGGCTCGACGGCATCCGGATGATGGAAAAGGCTCAGCTCGCGCTGCCGGACGCGACGTTCGTCGTCATGACGGCGTTCGGCACCATCTCGAGCGCCGTCGAGGCGGTGAAGAAGGGCGCGTACAACTATCTGACGAAGCCGCTCGATTTCTCGGTGCTCGCTGTCGTGGTCGAGCGCGCGGTGGAGCGGGCGCGGCTGCTCCAGGAGAACTCGCGCCTGCGCGAGCGGCTGCGCGAGCGCAACGCGTTCGGCCACGTGATCGCGAGCCATCCGAGCATGGCGAAGCTCCTCCGGCTGGTCGAGCAGGTGGCGCCGAGCCGCGCGAGCGTGCTGATCGTGGGCGAGACGGGCACGGGCAAGGAGCTCATCGCCGAGATGATCCACCGCGCGAGCCCGCGGGCGAAGGCGCCGCTCGTCCGGCTGAACTGCGCTGCCCTGAGCGAGTCGCTCCTGGAGAGCGAGCTGTTCGGCCACGAGCGCGGCGCCTTCACGGGCGCCGTCGGCCGACGCGAGGGCCGCTTCGAGCAGGCGAACGGCGGCACCCTGTTCCTGGACGAGGTGAGCGAGATCCCGCTCGCCACGCAGGTGAAGCTGCTGCGCTTCCTGCAGGAGCGCACGTTCGAGCGGGTCGGCGGCAACGAGACCCTCAAGGTCGACGTGCGGATCCTCGCCGCGTCGAACCGCGACCTGCGCCAGCGCATCGCCGAGGGCCTGTTCCGGGAGGATCTCTATTACCGGCTCAACGTCGTCACCCTGGAGATCCCGCCGCTCCGCGAGCGCCGGAGCGACATCCCCGAGCTCGCGACGTTCTTCCTGGGCCGCTATGCGCAGGAGAACGGCAAGCGGATCGATGGCTTCACGGACGAGGCGCTGTCGGCGCTGACGAGCTACTCGTTCCCAGGCAACGTGCGCGAGCTGGAGAACGCGATCGAGCGGGCGGCGGTGCTCTGCGACGGCGCGCGCATCGAGCTCCGGCACCTGCCGGCGCAGATGGGGTCCGAGCCGGCCGAGGCGTCCGACGCGATGCCGCGCGTCCCCGGGAGCACCATCTACGACCTGGAGCGTTACGCGATCCTGCGCACGCTCGAGGCGTGCAAGGGCTCGACCTCGAAGGCAGCGACGATCCTCGGGATCAGCCCGCGCAAGATCCAGTACAAGCTGCACGAGTACAGCGCGGCCGGGCGTGGCCGGGCGCGGCCGGGAGACGGCGCGTCCGGCGAGAGCCCCGAGGGTGAGGAGGGCGCATGAGCAGCGGTGCCGGATCGAGCGTCGAGGAGCGCGGCGGGCGCGCCGTGCCGGCCGGTGCCGGCGGGGAGGCGCTGGACGGCGAGCTGCTGATCGACGTCCGCGGCCTCCTCAAGACGTTCCAGGTGGGCTTCTTGCGCCGGAAGGCGGTCGAGGCGGTCAAGGGAGTGAGCTTCGGCGTGCGCCGCGGCGAGATCTTCGGCTTTCTCGGGCCGAACGGCGCCGGCAAGACGACGACGATCAAGATGCTGACGGGCCTCATCGCCCCGACCGGCGGTGAGGCGTACCTGTTCGGCGCGCGCGTGCCGTCGCCCGAGGCGCGCCGGAAGATCGGCTTTCTGCCGGAGAACCCGTACGTGTATCCCTACCTCACCCCGCGCGAGTTCGTTGAGCTCTGCGGCCGCCTGTCCGGGATGCGCGGCGCGGCGCTGCGCAGGCGGACGATGGAGGTGCTCGATCAGGTGAAGATCGCGTACGCCGCGGATCGGCAGGTGCGCCGGCTGTCGAAGGGGATGCTGCAGCGCACGGGGCTGGCCGCCGCGCTTGTCGCCGATCCCGAGATGCTGATCCTGGACGAGCCCATGAGCGGCCTCGATCCGGTGGGCCGCAAGGAGGTGCGCGATCTCATCTTTGCGGAGCGCGATCAGGGCCGGACGATCTTCTTCTCGACGCACATCCTGAGCGACGTCGAGGCGATGTGCGATCGCGTGGCGATCCTGCGCGAGGGCCACGTGGTGGTGAGCGGCGCGATCCGGCAGCTCCTGCGGGGCGACGTGCTGCGCACCGACGTCACGCTGGCGGGCGCGAGCCCGGCCCTCCTCGAGGAGCTCGGCGCGCTGGGCTTCGCGACCACGCGCCGCGGCGACGTCGTGATGGTCGACGTGGAGGGCGAGGCGGGCGTGCGCGAGGTGCTTCAGCGCTCGCTCGCCGCGGGCGCCCAGGTGGTCGAGGTGACGCCGCGCCGCGAGACGCTCGAGGACCTCTTCATGCGCCGCGCCCTCTGAGCGAGCCTCGCGCTGCGCCGTGGATGGGGAGGAGAGGGGGGCGCTAGGCCGTGGCGCCGGCGACGTCCTGCTTGGCCGCCTCGATGATCTCGAGCGCATAGGCCTCGATGGTCGATGCGTCCTCGCCCTCGACCATGACGCGCAGCTTCGGCTCCGTCCCGCTCCACCGCACGAGGATGCGCCCCTTGTCCCCGAGCGTCTTCTCGATGCGATCGACCGCGATCCGCGTCCGCTGCATGCTGTCGAGCGGCATCCGCGTCGAGAACGTCGCGTTCTCCAGCACCTGAGGCACCCGCTGCATCGCGCTCGAGGCGAGCTCGCTCAGCGGCTTGTCCTCCTCCATCATGATCGCGAGCACCTGCAGCGCCGCCACGATGCCGTCGCCCGTCGTCGCGTGGTCGAGGAAGATGAGGTGCCCCGACTGCTCGCCGCCGAACGAGTAGCCGCCGTTCCGCATCGCCTCGACGACGTAGCGGTCCCCGACCGCCGTCCGCACGACGTGCCCGTTCTGGGCCTTGAGCGCGCGCTCGAGGCCGAGGTTCGACATCACCGTCGTCACGATCGTGCTCCGCGGCAGCTTGCCGATGCGCAGCATCCTGAGCGCGCAGAGCGCCATGATCGCGTCGCCGTCCACGACCTGGCCGCGCTCGTCGACCATGATCACCCGGTCCGCGTCGCCGTCGAGCGCGATGCCGATCGCCGCGCCCCGCTTGAGCACCTCGGTCGTCACGTTCTCCGGGTGCAGCGCGCCCGTCTCGCGGTTGATGTTGCGGCCGTTCGGCTTCACGCCGAGCGCGGTCACGTGCGCGCCGAGCTCGGTGAACACCGAGGGCGCCACGCGGTAGGCCGCCCCGTGCGCCGCGTCGACGACGATCTTCACGCCGTCGAGCGACAGCGCCGTGGGGAACGTGCTCTTGCAGAACACGACGTACCGCCCCCGCGCGTCGTCGAGCTTCACCGCGCTGCCGATCGCCGCCCCGACCACCCGGGCCTCGTCGAGCTCGTGGCTCTCCATGAGCCGCTCGATCTCCTCCTCGGCGGTGTCGGGCAGCTTGTAGCCGTCGGGCCCGAAGATCTTGATGCCGTTGTCCTGATACGGGTTATGGCTCGCGCTGATCACGACCCCGGCGTCGGCCCGCATGCTCTGCGTGAGCTGCGCGACCGCCGGCGTCGGGATCGGCCCGCTCAGCATCACGCGGCCGCCCATGGCGCACACGCCGGACGCGATCGCGGTCTCCAGCATGTAGCCGGACAGCCGCGTGTCCTTCCCGATCACCACCCGCACCTGCCGCGACTTCCCGTGGCTCGCGACGAAGGCGATCGCCCGCCCGAGCCGCAACGCCATCTCGGGCGTCATCGGCGGCTGGTTCGCCACGCCGCGCACCCCGTCGGTGCCGAAGAGCTTGCGCCCCCCGGAGGCCTTCTGTGGTGCGCCCGTCGCCGACGGAGCGCCCTCCCTATGATCCTTCTTGGTGTGCTTCGGCACGGTCCCTCTCTGTGGGTCTGGGCTGAGGAGACCACCCTTAGCAACCTTTGCCAAGACAGCCTACGGCCAACTGCCGGCGCGGCGACCCTGGGCTCATCGTTCCGGTCTCGATGCGGTCGCTCATCGCGCCGCTTCCGTGCGACGCGATCGCTCCCCGCGCCACCGGTCACCGCGCGCCGGCGGCGGCGCGCCGGTCACCGCGCCGGCGGCGGCGCGCCGCTCACCGCGCCGCTTCAGGCGGCGCCTCGTTGTTGCGCCGCGCCGCCTCGTTGCTCAGCCGCAGCAGGACCGACGCCTGCGCCGGCGCGTGCAGATCCCGCCCGCGCGTCGTCCCCGCGCCGCCGCGGGGCGACGGCAGGAGCGCGTTGAGCAGGCCCATCAACCGCACCGTCGTCTGAGGCGCGATCCCGTGCGCCCAGCTGAGCAGGTGCGAGGACAGCCCGAGCTTCACCTCGGCGCGCCCCTCGCGCGCCGCCGCCACCACCTGCCGCGCCGCGCGCCGCGCGTCGATCGTCGCGATCGGGATCGACGAGGCCAGGCTGAACCAGCCGAACTCGCGCTGGGGGCTGCCGCCGAACTCGGCGTTGTAGATCGACCCCGTGCGCATGGGCCCGGGGATCACCGTGGTGACGCGCGGGCCCGGCGCGCTGCCGTGGCAGAGCTCGGCTCGGAGGCTCTCCGAGAAGCCCATCATCGCGAACTTCGACGCGTTGTACCCGAGCAGATGCGGCACGGCGACGCGCCCGCCGATGGACACCACGTTCACGATCCGCGCCGCGCGCCCCTGCCGCTGGAGGTGCGGCAGCGCGCGCAGCGTCGTGTAGACCGCGCTCCAGAAGTTCGAGCGCATCGCGTCTTCGAGCTCCTCCACGCCGAGGTCCTGCATCGGCGCGACCTGGATCATGCCAGCGTTGTTCACGAGCACGTCGATCCGGCCGAACACGCTCGCAACGCCGTCGATGAACGCCTCGGCGGCGGCGCGATCGCCGAGGTCGCACGCCACCGCGTGCACCTCGATGCCGAGCGCCCGCAGCCGCTGCTCGGCCCGGTCGAGCGCCACCGCGTCGCGGCCGGCGATCGCCACCCGGGCGCCGTACCGGCCGAACTCCTCGGCCAGGAGCAGCCCGAGCCCGCGAGAGCCGCCCGTGACGACCACGACCCGGCCGCGCAGGTCGAGCCGCCGCAGGGCGCGGAACGCCGTCCGCGCGAACGCGGCCGCCCCGAGGGCCGCCGCAGGAAAGAGAACCGGAGAACGCCGCTTCCTGAACGCCATGCCGCCGGACCGGCATCGCCCGTGCCAGACCGGCGCGCCGTCACGCAGCGACGCGCCTGCACATCGCACGGCGGCGCGCTCGCTTCAGAGCGTCACGACCGGGTCCGGCACGATGCCGAGCAGCGCCGACCGCACCTCGCCGACCAGGTAGATCGAGCCGGCCACGACGACGAGCCCACCCGGCCCGGCGACCTCGATCGCCCTCGCCACCGCCGCGCGCGGATCGCCGATCGGCTCGCCCGGCGCGATGTCGCGCAGCGCATCGAGCGGAGCGGCCGCGCGGCCCTGCGGCGTCGCGTAGAACCGCCGCTGCGCACGCGGGGCGAGCGTCTGTAGCATTTCGCCCCACCCCTTGTCGCCCATCGCTCCGAACACGAGCGCGGTGCGCGCCGCGCCCGGACCCTCCTCGTCGAGCCACGCGGCGAGCGCCCGCGCGCCGTGCGGGTTGTGCGCACCATCGAGCAGGACCTGGGCGGCGCCCGCGTCGATCCGCTCCAGCCGGCCGGGCCAGCGGGCCGCGGCGAGCCCCTCCGGGAGCGCCCGCTCGATCTCGGGCCACCGGCCCGCGAGCCGCCACGCGATCCCGCACGCCACGCCTGCGTTCTCCGCCTGGTGCGCCCCGCGGAGGCCGAGCTCCACCTCGATCGCGCGGCGCCCCGGCCCGGCGACGCGCGTCGCGCGCGCTCCAGGCCCCGCGCGCCCCACCGCGATCTCGCCCGCGCGCCCGCCGCGCTCGGCCCGTGTGACGCGGAGGCGCGGCCCGGCCCCGATCGCCTGTGCGACCGCCTCGATCGCGGCGTCGGCCTCGGGATCGAGCGGGCCGAGCACCACGGGCGCGCCCGGCTTGAGGATGCCGGCCTTCTCCCGGGCGATGTCGGCCAGCGTCGGGCCGAGCAGGGCCACATGGTCGAACGCGATCGACGTGATCGCCGTGCAGAGCGGCGCCGCGATCACGTTGGTCGCGTCGAGCCGCCCGCCGAGGCCGACCTCGAGGATCGCGAGGTCGACGTCCGCGTCGCGGAACGCGACGAACGCGGCCACCGTCAGCGCCTCGAAGAACGTGAGCGGCGAGGGGACCCGCTCCAGCGCGGCCGCGAGCGCGCGCTCGAGCGCCGCGTCGCCGATCGCGTCGCCGCCGATGCGGATGCGCTCGGCGAAGCGGGACAGGTGCGGCGACGTGTAGAGCCCGGTGCGGAGCCCGGCCGCGCGCGCGACCGACTCGACCATCGCGCACACGCTCCCCTTGCCGTTGGTGCCGGCGACGTGCACGGCGCGGAGAGCGGCCTGGGGGTCGCCGAGCGCCGCGAGCGCCTCGCGCACCCGGTCGAGCCCGAGCACCATGCCCCGCGGCGCCCGCTGCCCCAGCGCCGCGAGCAGCGCCGGGAGCCGCGGCGCCGCCGAGCTCATCGCCGCGCCTGGCGATTGCCCACGAGGTGCTGGAGCAGCGTACCGATGTACGCCTTCATCTCGGGGCGCGGCACGATGGCGTCGACCATCCCGTGATCGAGCAGGAACTCGGCCCGCTGGAAGCCCTCCGGCAGCGTCTGCCGGATCGTGTTCTCGATGACCCGGGGGCCAGCGAAGCCGATGAGCGCCTTCGGCTCGGCGATGTTCACGTCGCCGAGGAAGGCGAAGCTCGCGGCCACGCCGCCCGTGGTCGGGTGGAGCAGCACCGAGAGGAACGGGAGCCGCGTCTTGCGGTAGCGCTCGAGCGCGGCCACGCTCTTCGCCATCTGCATCAGCGAGAGGATGCCCTCCTGCATCCGCGCGCCGCCCGACGACTGGAGGAGCACCACCGGGAGCTCCTCCCGCGTCGCGCGCTCGAACAGCCTCGTGATCTTCTCGCCGACGACGGAGCCCATGCTCCCGCCCATGAAGGCGAAGACGAACGCGCCGTACGCGATGTCGCGGCCGTCCAGCCTGGCCCGGCCGATCTCGATCGCCTCCTTCGCGCGCCCCTTCTTGTGGAGCGCCGCGACGCGGTCCCGGTAGCTCTTGCCGTCGCTGAACCGGAGCGGATCGTTGGGGACGAGGTGGTCGTCCCACTGGGCGAGCTCGCCGTCGTCGAGCAGGAGCCTCCGCCACCCCTCGGCGTCGAGCTTGTGGTGGTGGCCGCACTGCGAGCACACCTCGAAGGTGCGGGCGAGCTCGGAGGCGTCGTGCGTGTGCGAGCAGCCGTCGCAGCGACGGAACACGCCCGCTCCCAGCGAGCGCTTCTCGCTCGCGTCGGTCGTCGGCAGGGTCTTTTCGGGCCAGGTCATCGGCGAACCCTCAGGCGCCCCGCTGGCCCATCTCCTGGACATCGGAGGGGACCCGGAGCGTTGGTTGTGTCTTCTCCTGCACCTCTCGGGCGCTCACGCCGGGCGCGAGCTCGCGCAGCACGAGCCCCTCGGGCGTCACGTCGAGCACGGCGAGATCGGTGATGATCCGGTGGACCACGCCGCGCCCGGTGAGGGGCAGCGCGCACTCGGTCAGGATCTTCGGCGCGCCGTTCTTCGCCGCGTGATCCATGATCACGACGACGCGCTTCGCGCTCACCACGAGATCCATCGCCCCGCCCATCCCCTTCACCATCTTGCCGGGGATCATCCAGTTGGCAAGATCGCCCTTCTCGGAGACCTCCATGGCCCCGAGGATCGCGAGGTCGATGTGGCCGCCCCGGATCTGCGCGAACGACTCGGCGCTCGAGAAGATCGCCGAGCCGGGGAGCATCGTCACCGTCTCCTTGCCGGCGTTGATGAGGTCCGGGTCCTCCTCGCCCGGGGCCGGGTAAGGGCCGATGCCGAGCAGCCCGTTCTCGCTCTGGAGCACCACCTCGACCCCGGCGGGGATGTAGTTGGCGACGAGCGTCGGCATCCCGATGCCGAGGTTGACGTAGTAGCCGTCCTTGAGCTCCAGCGCGGCGCGCTGCGCGATCTGTTCCCGCGTGAGTCCCATCGTGTCCCCTGTCCCGGCGCCGCGCCTAGGCGGCCGACGCCTTGCGCACCGTGCGCCGCTCGATCCGCTTCTCGTAGCGCTCGCCCTGGAAGATCCGGTGAACGAAGATCCCGGGCGTGTGGATGTGGTCCGGGTCGAGCGAGCCGACCTCGACGAGCTCCTCGACCTCGGCGATCGTCACCTTCGCGGCCATCGCCATCATGGGGTTGAAGTTCATGGCGGTGTGGCGGTAGACGAGGTTGCCGAACCGGTCGCCCTTCCAGGCCTTCACGAGCGCGAAGTCGCCGCGGATGGCCGGCTCGAGCACGTAGTCGCGGCCGTCGAACTGCCGCACTTCCTTCTTCTCGGAGTACCTCTTCACCGTGCCGTCGGGGTTGTAGAGCACCGGCAGCCCGCCCTCGCTGATGGCCGTGCCCGCCCCGGTCGGGGTGTAGAACGCCGGGATCCCGGCGCCCCCGGCGCGGATGCGCTCGGCCAGCGTGCCTTGCGGCGTGAGCTCGACCTCGAGCTCCCCGCTCAGGTACTGCCGCTCGAACTCCTTGTTCTCGCCGACGTACGACGAGATCATCCTCCGGATCTGGCGGTTCTGAAGGAGGATCCCGAGGCCGAAGCTGTCGACCCCGCAGTTGTTGGACACGACCACGAGATCCTTCGTGCCGAGCTCGCGGAGCGCAGCGATGCAGCGCTCCGGGATGCCGCAGAGGCCGAAGCCGCCCGAGAGGATCGTGGCGCCGCCGGGGATGTCCCTCACGGCATCCAGCGCGCTCTTGAAGACCTTGTCCATGGCCGACCGAGAGGTAGCCCAACTGGCCGCGAGGCAAAAGCCTCCGCTGCCGCCGCAGCGCGGCACGGGGACCGGGCGGCGCCGGCTTTTTGGCCCTACCCGCCGAAACCCCGTAACGCACCGGTGTGCCTCGACCGCTCTCCTTGCTGTTCACGATCCTGGCGCTCTCCTTGCCCGGCGCCCCGGCGGTCGCCGCGGCGCCGGACGCGCAGGCGCGCTCTGCCGCGGAGACGCCGGCGCGCTCGAAGGCGCGCTCCGCCGCGAAAGAGCCGGCGGGCTCGAAGGCGCGCCCCGCCGCGGGCACACGGGCGCGCGCGGGGGCGCCGCGCGCGCGGGTCACGAAGGACGCCGGCAAGGGCCACCGTCCCCGCGCCGGCGACGCCGGGTCGAGATCGGCCGAGCCGGCCAAGACCAAGGCCGCGCCCAAGGCGCCCGCCGCGTCGGTCGGCCACCCGAACGAGGGGCGCCTCGAGGGCGGCGTGCGGCTCGACACCTCGCGCAAGGACATCCGCGTCGTGCCCGCCTATGCGCACGCCGACGTCCGCTGGGGCATGCCGGCGCTCGTCGGCATGATCGAGCGCGCGGCGCGCGGCGTGGCCAGGCGCTTCCCGGGCGCGGTGCTCGACGTCGGCGACCTGTCGCGCCAGCGCGGCGGCGACGTCCACCGCCACGGCTCCCACGAGAGCGGCCGCGACGTCGACCTCGGCTTCTATGCGCTCGACGGCCGCGGCAAGCAGGTCCACGCGCCGCGCTTCCTGCGATTCAACGCCCGGCTCGCCTCGACCAGCCTGCCCGGGGCGCGCTTCGACCTGCCGCGCAACTGGCTGCTCGTGCAGCACCTGCTCACCGACCCCCGCGCCCACGTGAGCCACATCTTCATCTCCGATCCGCTGCGGCACGCGCTGCTCGCCCACGCCAAGCGCATCGGCGTCTCCCGCGCGCTGCTCGTCCGCGCGCAGTTCGCCATGATGCAGCCGACGGGCGCGGAGCCGCACGACGACCACATGCACGTGCGCATCTCCTGCCCGCGCGCCGGGCGCGGCAGCTGCATCGAGCTCGCGAAGAACGCCCCCTCGTTCCGCACGCGCGCGCGCATGGCGAAGACGGACAAGGCGCTCCGGACCCCCTCCGCCCGCGCTCAGGCCGCGCGCCCGCAGGCGACGCCCGCGACGCCCGCGCCGGAGCGGCCCCGCGAGGCCGGAGCGAGCCGGCGCGATCTCGCGAAGGGCTCGCGCCGCGAGGAGCCGCGCCGCGAGGAGCCGCGCCCTGAAAAGGAGGGGCGCCGCGCCGCGCCGCGCGCGGGTGGAGCCGACGCGCTCCCCGCCGCCGCGCGCGCGGCAGCGCGGCAGCCCATGGGCGGCCTCGACCTGTCGTTTCTGCGAGGGTCCACGCCTCACGACGACGTCGAGGCCGACTCGGACGGCGCCGACGCGAGCGGCGCGCTCGACGACAGCGGGGCGCTCAAGATCACGGACTGAGGCCCGCCTCCTCCGCGCGCCGCCACAGCCAGGCGTCGATGACGCAGTGCGTCGCAGGCGGTTCCGCAATCTTTGACCGGGGCGCCATCGCATCTGGACCGCGAGAGAAATCCTCGTGCAGACTGGGATGGATAAAGGGGGGTGTTCATGCGCCAAGCTGACTCCCACACCTCGATTCCCACGCTTCCATCTACTCCGTCGCTCGTCGCCAGCGGTCATGATCGGCGCGCGCTGCTCGCGGCGCTCACGTTCGTCGACAAGCCTCCCCAGAGCGGCGTGGCGCTCGCGCGCTGGTTCGAGAAGCACCTCGTGGCGCCCGGGCGGATGCCACGCCCGGCCTATGTGACCGAGGGCTTCTCCAAGCAGGTGGCGCTCGCCCCGGTAGAACCGGACGAGCCCGAGCTCCAGGAGCTCGTCGAGGCGGCGCGGTTCCGGGTGCTCGCCTCGCTCCGCGCCTTCATGCCGCCCGCCGCGGACGATCGCTTCCTCGCCGCCGCGATCGACGGCGGGCGCGTGCGCCGCGCCGGAGACGCCGCGCTCTGGGAGTCGTGCCCGCGCGAAGAGGACTTGCTCAGCGACATCGTCCTCAGCCTGTTCTCGGCGGACATGCTGAACTACCGCGAGTTCCACGACGTCTATCTCTGCGTCTGCAAGACCTGCCTCCGCATCGACTTCGACCCGAACCGGTCCGGCCGCACCGGCTGCCCCGAGCACCAGCCGACCGCCACGGTCGGCGTGATGCGCCGCAGCCGCCCGCCGCTCTGACGCCGGCCCGCGATCGCGCGGCTGGCGCCTGTCGCTTGGCGCGAGCCCCCGCGGGGCCCTGCCGTTCACGGGGCCCGCGCGACGCCGCCGTTCACAGAGCGCCCGCGAGCGGGAGGGAGCTCAGAGGCAGCCGAGGCGACACCTGGACGCCTGCTCCAGGCACGTCGACAGGCAGCTCTGGTAGCGCTGGTACTGGCTGCCCTGCGTGGGCTCCTTGCCGCATTGGGTCGCCCTGCACGCCTTGTGTCGCCGCTCGCACGCCCCCACGCAGCCGGCGTTGCCGCCGGCGGGCGCGTTGCCGGCCGCGGCGGCCGCGCGAGGCGCCGCGCCTGCAGCGGCCGGCGGCGACGCCGGGAGCTCCGCCGCCGGCGCATCGCTCCCCTGCGCCGGGGCCGTCCGTTGCGCCGGGGGGTGGGGCGCCCGTCCGCAGCGCTCGAAGGCGCGGCGCATCACGTCCTCCGCGGAGCCCGGAGGGATCTCGCACGCCCGCGCCACGCTCTCGATCCGGCGCTCGATCGCGGCGGCCGCGCGCGCCGCGACCCCGTCCGGCCGGGCCGCCGGCGGCGGGGCGCTCGCGGGAGCGGCGCTCGCGGGCGCGGCGCTCGCCCGCGCCGCCGCGTCGTCCGGCGCGCTCGACGCCCTGCCGATCAGGAAGGCGACGAGCAGGCTGACCGCCACGAGCCCCAGGGCCGCGAGCAGGAGGCGCGAATCGATGCGGCGCGAGGCGCGGGCCGGCGCGCGCTCGACGGCGCCCGGAGGGCCGGCCGCGCGGTACGCCGGCCCGGCGGCGCCGGGCGACCTCGGCTTCGCGGGCTCCGCCATGGGGACGGTCGGCGTCCGTGTGGTCGGCGGGATCGGCGGCGGCGCCAGCGTCGGGACCTCCGTGGGAGGCGAGGGGACCTGCAGCGGCGCGAGCTTCGGCAGCGGCGCCGGTCGCGGGATGTCCGTGTGCGCCTGCGCGATCGATGTGGCCGGCGGCACCATCGGCATGTCGGGCCACTCCACGAGCGGCCGCACCGCGCGGAGCTGCTCGACGAGCGACAAGAGCTCGCGCCGCTGCTCGAAGCGGCGGACGAGCTCGTGCGCCGCTCCCTGGATCCCACGATCCCAGGGGATGTCGGGCACGCCGAGCGCTTCTGCGAAGCGGCGCAGCTCGGCCAGGCTGAAGCAGGCCGTGATGCGCCCGCGGATCTCCGCGGCGTTGCGCGCCGTGTTGCCGGCGCTCCGCGGCGTCCCCGTGACCTCGTCGTCCACGCCCGCAGCTTACCGCACGCGCCACCGAAGCCGAACCTGGTATAGGCTCGGGACATCGTGTCCCGCGCTGCGGCACCCGGGGACGCGGAGGCAGGGAGATGAGCCGAGGGGAATGTCCCGCGCTGCGGCCCCCGGCGACGTGGAGGCCATGGAGATGAGCCGAGAGGACAGTGCAACTGGCGCAGCGACGCCCGCCCGCGCACCGCTGATCGGGCGCGAGGCCGAGCTGTCGGCGCTGGCCCGCGCCCTCGACGCCGTCGAGCGGGAGCGCTCCACCCGGACCGTGACGCTCGTCGGCCCGCCGGGCATCGGCAAGAGCCGGCTCGCGCGCGCTTTCCTCGAGCGGCAGCGCCAGGGCTCCGCCGCGCTGCGCGTCTACGCGGGCAGCGCCGGCGACATGGCGTCCGCGTACGGCATCTTCACGCGGCTCCTGCGCGCCCGCTTCGGCCTCTCGGACGGCATGGACAAGGACGCGGCCCGCGCCGAGGTCCGCGCGCAGGTCGCGCACGTGATGGGCGACCGCAAGGTCGGGGACGTCATCTACTTCCTCGGGCAGTTCATCGGGCTCGCGTTCGGCGACAGCCCGCTCACCCGCGCGGTGCAGGACGACCCGGCGCAGGCCGACCTCATCCGCCGCGCCGTGCTGAAGGCGTTCCTCGAGGCGGACGCCGCCCAGGGCCCCGTGTGCCTCGTCTTCGAGGACATCCACGCCGCCCACGACGACTCCCTCGCGCTCCTGCGCTACCTCATCGAGTACCTCGCGGGCCCGGTCCTGATCGTCTGCGCGGCCCGCCCGGAGCTGCTCACCCGCGAGGACGACTGGGGCAAGGTCGGCGAGCGGCGCCACGCGCTGATCGAGCTCACGCCGCTCGGCGAGGCCGAGGCGGCGGAGCTGGCGAGGGCGCTGCTCGCGCCCTGCATGCCGCGCGGCGGCGAGGACGTCGTCGTCGTCGACGCCGCGGGCGCGGAGTCGCAGGGCCGGCCGGGCGCGCCGCCCGAGCTCGTCGAGGCGGCCTGCTCCTTCGCGAACGGCAACCCGGCGCTCGTCGAGCAGATGGTCCGCATCTGCCACGACCAGGGCGTGATCGAGGAGCTCGCGCCCGACTCGGGCGGGCCGCGCTGGCGCGTGCACCTCGGCAAGCTGTCGACGGCGCACCTCCCGATGACGGTCGAGGACGCGGTGAACGTCCGCCTCGCCGCGCTCGATCACGACTGCCGGCAGCTGCTCGAGCAGGCCGCGACCATCGGCCCGGCGTTCTGGAGCGGCGCGCTGTTCGTGCTCGGCCGGGCCGGCTGCCAGGCGCCCGAGCTGTGGGGCGAGGAAGAGAGCGACAAGGATCTCGACCGGATCAACGCCGCGCTCCGCTCGCTGTGCGACCGCGGCTACCTGCGCAAGCAGAGCGAGTCGAGCTTCGCGGGCTCGGACGAGTTCGTGTTCATGCACGACAAGGAGCGCGAGGCGCTCCAGAAGCGGATGAGCGCCGCGGCCCAGCGGCGGTACCACCACGCGATCGCCGAGTGGCTGGAGCAGCAGGTGGCGGTGCGCGCCAGCGAGGAGTTCCTCGCCGAGCTCGCGACGCACCGCGAGCGCATCGGCGACGCGGTGCGGGCGGGGCTGTCGCTGCTCGACGCCGGGGACGTGGCGCGCGGGCGCTACTCGAACGCGAAGGCCGCGGAGTACTACGCGCGCGGGCTGTCGCTGCTCGGCGACGCGCACGTCGCGCGGCGCATCGACGCGCTCCACGACTACGGCGACGTCCAGCAGCTCGCCGGGCGGATCGACGACGCGCTCGCCGCCTTCCGCGAGATGCTGACGCTCGCCTACCGGCTCGACAACCGGCGCAAGGGCGGCGCGGCGCACAACCGCATCGGGCGGCTCTACCGCGACAGCGGCTCGCTCGACGAGGCCGGCAAGCACCTCACGACGGCGCTCCGCCTCTTCGAGGGCGCGCGGGACGAGCGGGGGATCGCCTCGACCATCGACGACATCGGCAAGCTGCACTGGCTCCGGGGCGAGTACCAGGAGGCGCTGAAATGGCTGCGCGACGCCCTCGCCCGCCGCGAGCGGATGGGCGACCGCCGCTCGATCGCGCTGTCGCTGAACAACCTCGGCCTCGCCCTGCAGGACTCGGGCGAGTTCAAGCAGGCCCTCAACACGTTCGAGCGGTCGCTCGCGATCCGGCGCGAGATCTCGGATCTGCTCGGCGTCGTGATGAGCCTGAACAACCTCGGGATGATCGCGCAGGACCAGCGCGACCACCGCCGCGCCCTCAAGCTCTTCGAGGAGGCGCTGGAGGTGGCGCGGCAGGTCGGCGATCGCAACCGGACGGCGCTCATCCTGACGAACATCGGCGGGACGCTCTACCGGAGCGGCGATCCCGACGAGGCGGTGCGGGTGCTGCAGCAGGCCGAGGAGCTCTGCGACGAGCTCGGCGACCGGCTCGGCCTGGCCGAGGCGCGGCGCGCCCTCGGGAAGGCCTACATGCTCCGGGGCGATCTGGAGAAGGCGCGCGACTCGATCAGCCGGGCGGTGGACCTGTTCGCCTCGGTCCGGAGCAAGGTGCACCTCGGCATCGCGCTGCGGACGCTCGGCGAGATCACGGCGGCGGGCGGCTGGGGCAGCGCGCACACGAAGAGCGCGCGCGCCTACTTCGCGCGGTCGGTCAGCATCTTCGAGGAGACGGGGAACGAGCTCGAGCTCGCGCGCACGTTCCAGGCCTACGCGCGGTTCCTGACGACCGACCGGAGCTTCGTGGCGAACATGGCGGCGCGGCGCGAGGCGGTGACGATGAACGAGCGGGCCGAGGCGATCTTCGCGCGGCTGAAGGTCACGTCGATGCGCTTCGAGGACGAGCCCACGCTCCCGACGGGGCCGGCGGGGCTCTCCAGGCCACCGGCCTCCTCGTCGAGCCCGGGCCGCACGCCCACCCCGGAGGAGCCGGCGTTGTTCCCGAGCCCGGGGCGGGTCTCCACCTCCAGCTAGCGCCGCGTCGCCCGCGCTCGTCCTTGAGCGCGCGGGAGGGGAGGTCTCGCCGAGGCGTCCGGCCCCCGCCCCGGGGGCCTGTCGTGGGCGCGGCGCCGGGGACGAGCTCGGGGGCGCGGTGATACATCTGGCGGGTGAAAGCACAGCACGAGAAGCGCGCCTCCGATTCGGTCACGACGATGACCGAGTACGTCCTGCCGACGCACACGAACGCGCTCGGCTCGATCTTCGGGGGGCAGGTGCTCGCCTGGGTCGACCTGTGCGCTGCGATCTGCGCGCAGCGGCACACCGGCAGCACGGTGATCACCGCCGGCATCGACAATCTCTCGTTCGACCGCGGGATCAAGGTCGGTCAGGTCGTGCGCCTGTCCGCGCGGGTGACGGCGACCTTCCGCACGTCGCTCGAGATCCTTGTGTCGGTCGAGGGGGAGGACGCGACGACGGGCGACGTCTGGCCCACGGTCACGGCCTTCATGACGTTCGTGGCCGTCGACGCGTCGCTGCGGCCGACGGCGGTGCCGCCGCTCCGGCTGGAGACGGACGAGGATCGCCGCCTCGCCGAGGCCGCGGCAGAGCGGCGCGCGCGCCGGCTCTCCCGGCGCGCGGGCGGCCGCGGCGGGGCGTGAGCGCTACCTCTTCTTGAACCGGTCGGGATCCCCGAGGAACTCGAAGTGCATCGTGTCCTCGAGGTCGTCGTGGCCCAGCCAGTCGAAGCCGTAGCGCTCGAACGCCTTGATCCAGCAGCGGGAGAGGGCCGCGCGCTCGTAGGCGGTGCGCTTCTTCTCTTGGCACAGCGGGCTCGTGGGCCACGGATCGACGCAGCCGCAGCACGGGTTCCGCTCGGGATCGATGTCGATGGCGGTGCCGAAGAGGTGGTTCGAGATCTCCGCGCCGCGGTAGCTGTTCGCCGTGCGGAACCCGCCGACAGCGCGCGGCGTGTAGCGGCGGGACTTGCTGTTGCACGTCGCGCGGATCCGCTTCTCGACGCAGTGGAGCGCGGGCGCGACCTTCTCGTGGATGGAGAGCGGCAGGCCCATGAACCGCACGGTCGTGGCCTGGGCGTGGGCGCTCTCGGAATTGTAGCGCCGCGTCTCCTCGGTATCGACGTGGCCGTAATGCTCGGCGAGGTAGCGGACCGCCTTGGCGTGCTTCTTCGGGTTGAGCATGCCCTTCTGGACGAAGGTGCGCCGCTTCAGGAACTTCTGCGGGCTCTGCGGGCGGCACTCGTACTGCGGCGCCTTCTTCTTCTTGCTCTTGCCCCCGGCGGCCTCCTTGGCCTCCGCGACGGGCCCGCCGCCGAGCCCCGAGGGGCCGGCCGCGAGCAGAGCGATCGCTGCTGCCACGAGCAGATGCACCCGTGTCCGACCGTTCGCGTTCACGCGCGGAGGTTAAGCAGGCCGCGTCAGGCGCGGCAAGGACTTGCCGCAGGCGCCTGTCAGGAGAGCGCTGTCAGGCGACAGGGCGCACCCTTGCGGCAGGCGGCGCACTGCGTCGCAGCGACCGCGTCACCGCGATGGCGCCGCGGCGCAGACGCGGTATCCCTTCGCCCCGGGCGCTCTCGGATGTGTGTCTCCGCCTACGCGTGCTCGCGGCCGGAGCGGAGGTCGGTACCGTCTGGGCCATCGCCCCCGGTTGCACCGCTGAAGCGGCGTTTCATCCATGCAAGGGAAATCCGCCGTGAACCCCCGTGTTCGTGCGGTGACTCGTGCCGACATCGGGCGGCATGGCCGTTGCAATAGCGGGAGTGTTCCCTCTGCTGCGGTGGTTACCGCAAGCGGCCCCGTGTCGAGGATTTTCCGCGGCGAGCACCATGATGAAAGAGGTCCGCAGCGACCAGCAACGGCAAGCGAACGAGACGCCGATTCCCAGAAGCGGTGTCGTGCGCACCGTGCCTCGGAGCGTCATGCCGTCGAGCGCGCCGGCCGCCGAGGGGCCGCTCGTGGGGCCGAACGGTGCGTCCTTCGAGGCGCGTCCGTCCGACCCGCTCCTCGGCAACATCGACATCGACGCCGCTGTCGCAGGTGTCCCCGAGTTCTACGCGATGAAGGGGATGTTCTTCAACGCGCTGGCGGCGACGCTCGGGGAGCGGTTTGCGCAGGTGGTGACGACGCTGGCCAGCCCGCCGCGGGGTGGGCTTTACCTGCCGTTCTCGGACTATCCGATGCGGGACTTCCTGCGACTCTACGACGCGGCCGCGCGGCTCTCGCACCCGAACCGGAGCTCGCGCGAGGCGTACCGGCGCCTGGCGCGGCAGCAGGTCGCGGCGTTCAGGGAGAGCGCGCTCGGTCGGATCACGATGCACCTCGCGACCGACCCGGGCGCCGCGCTGATGCGCTACACGGGCAGCCTCGGCGCCCTCGTGAAGGGGCCGTCGGCCAGGGCGCGGCAGCTGGGTCCGTCGGAGGTGCAGATCGACATCAGCAGCTTCCGTGGCACGCTGGAGTACCCGCTGGGGAATTTCGAGGCGCTCGTCATGGGATACGGCGCCAAGCCGACGATCTCCGTGGATGTGCGAGGGCCGGACGCGCTGCAGTTCGTGGTGAGCTGGTAGGGCCACGCCGGCGGCGGTAAGAGGGCGGTCAATCCGGTCGTAAAGCCGATCGCGAGATACCGTGGCGAGATCGGGTGTTGCCGAGACCGACGTACGCGAGGCGCGTTCGTCCACGCGCTGACCGACAGCTCAAGAGTCGACGAGCCATCTCCCCTCATCGCGGCACCCCCCTCGTCCGAGCCTCAACCCCGAGTCACAGCTCCCGAGCGGGCAGGTGCAACGTTCCCATGGCGCTGCATCTCCCGCCGATTCCCCGCCCGCGTCCTCCCGGCCGACCTTGCGCCCGTCCCCTCCCTTTGCGAGGGTCTCTGCCGGGCCGCCGAGCCCGTCCCGGGGACCACGCCAGATGACCACCAGCGAGATCACGCTCTTCGTCTACGACAACCTCATGAAGGGCGAGGACCAGCATGAGTGGCTCTCGGCGGCACGCCCGCTCGGGGAGGCGAGCACGACCCCCCAGTACGCGCTCGTCGACCTGGGCACGAGCGGCGCCCTCGTCGAGGGCGGGCTCGTCGCCGTGACCGGCGAGCTCTACGCCGTCGCGCTCGCCGCGCTCGCCGCGCTCGACGTGCACCGGGGACACCCGATCCTGCACCGTCGCGCCGCCGTTCGCCTCGCCGACGGGCGGGAGGCCCAGGCCTACCTCCTCTCGATGGAACAGGCCGCAGGATGCCGCCGCGTCCGCGAAGGCGACTGGCGGAAACGTCGTGGCGCGCCCGGCGCCGCGCGGACCCGCGACAACAGCCCGCTCGTGAGCTGGGCCAAACGCCGCTTCGATCCGTCCCGCTGACCGCCGACAGCTCGGCCCACAGCATGGACCGCCCGCCCCCGTCCGCTCGCTCACGCCGCCGGAACGAGGCCGACGCGCCATCCGATCGAGCGGCGCCTTCCTCCGCAGGTGCCAGGCCGAAGCCCCAGGACGCGTGACGATGATCTCGGCGCATGACCGGACCCCGGGCACGAACGGAGAGCCCGCAGCGGCCTCCGCCCAGCTCGCGGAGGCGAGCCGCCGCTGCGGCAGCTCTGCGGCGGCCCGCACCCCCTCACGACGCCCGCGCCCGCCCAGCGCGTGCTCCTCTGCGCGCCGGGCGGGCAGCCCCTTCCGCGCCACGAGATGCCCCTCGTCCGGGCGGCGCGCGGCCAGGGGACGACCTGCCGAGCCGGGCGAGACGACGACCTTCCACTTCACGCTCCCGCTCCCGGCCGCGCCCTCGGGCGGCGACTGATCCCGCGCCCGCGGCGCCCTCCGCCGCGACGGCCGACACGAGGTCCGCCGCGACCGCTCAGCCGTTCTGGATGCGCGCCACGATGGCGTCCGTGAGCGCCTTCGTGTCCGACTTGCCGCCGAGGTCGCGGGTGCGCACCCCGTCCACGTTCAGCGCCCCGTCGATCCCGGCGCGCAGGCGGCCGGCGAGCTCCCCGTGGCCCACGTGGTCGAGCATCATCGCGGCGGCGAGCATCAGCGCGATCGGGTTCGCCACGCCCTTGCCGGCGATGTCCGGCGCCGAGCCGTGCACCGCCTCGAAGATGGCGGCGTGCTGGCCGATGTTGGCCCCCGGCGCCATGCCGAGGCCGCCGACGAGGCCCGCGATCTCGTCCGAGAGGATGTCGCCGAAGAGGTTCGTCGTGACGATGACGTCGAACTGCCACGGGTTCAGCACGAGCTGCATCGCGCACGCGTCCACGATGCGCTCGTCGGTCGCCACGCGGCCCTCGTAGCCCTTGCCCACCTCGCGCGAGGTCTCGAGGAAGAGGCCGGTGAGGGCCTTCATGATGTTGGCCTTGTGGACGATGGTGACCTTCTTGCGGCCGTGCTTCTCGGCGTAGTCGTAGGCGAACTCGGCGATGCGGCGCGAGCCGACCCGGGTGTTCACGCCCGAGCCGATCGCCACCGCGTGCTCGTCGCTGCCGATCGGGATGTAGTGCTCGAAGCCCACGTAGAGGCCCTCGAGGTTCTCGCGCACGAGCACGATGTCGATGTTCTCGTAGCGGCCGCCCGGGACCAGCGTGCGCGCGGGCCGCACGTTCGCGAAGAGCTTGAACTCCTGCCGCAGGCGCACGTTCGAGGAGCGGTATCCCCCGCCGATCGGCGTCTCGAGCGGCCCCTTGAGCGCGAGCTGCGTGCGGTGGATGCTGTCGAGCGTGGACCGGGGCAGGGGATCACCGGCCTCCTTGACGCCGGCCATGCCGGCCACGCACGTCTCCCATTCAAAAGGCGCGCCGAGGGCGTCGAGGGCGCGCAGCGTCGCCTCCACGATCTCGGGGCCGATGCCGTCGCCGGGGATCAGGGTCGCAGGGTGCTTCGGTGAGGTCACGGGCTGTCTCTTCTCGGGCTCGAGGTGATCGTCGCGTTGAGGAGGAAAGTCGCACACATAACCGAGGTGCACGCCGCGATCTACCTCGCCGGAGCGGCGGGACGCGCCGCCGCTCCGGCGAGGTAGATCGCGGCCTCCCCTCGTCCGGTCGGCCCCTCGCGAGATCGCCCGCCGGGCGCAAGTCCCCTTGAGGTTCCCCGTTCGCGCCGCCATCATGACGCGCGTCCATGATTTGCCCGCGCTGCCACCGCGCGTACGCCGACCGCTCTTACGGCTTTTGCCCCGACGACGGCGCCCGCCTCGTCGAGTCCCTGTCGTCCGCGCCGCCCGCGCAGCCGACGCGGCAGTTCGGCGCCGTCCTCGAGGATCGCTACGTGATCCAGGGCTTCATCGGCGCCGGCGGGATGTCGCGCGTGTACCTCGCGGTGGACAGCCGCACGAAGGAGCAGGTCGCGATCAAGATCCTGAACCGCAACTTCGCCGCGGACCGGACCCAGCGCGAGCGGTTCCTCCGTGAGCTCGAGGTGGCGGCCGAGCTCGGGCACCCCAACATCATCCGGGTCTTCGACGCGGGAGAGCGCAAGGACGGGTCCCCATTCATCGTGCTCGAGCTCCTCACCGGCGAGTCGCTCGGCGTCCTGCTCCGCCGCGAGGTGGCCGTGAGCGAGGCCGTCGCGCTGCCGCTGATACGGCAGGCGGCGTCGGCGCTCGCCGACGCGCACGCGGTCGGGATCGTCCACCGCGACGTGAAGCCGGACAACATGTTCCTCGTCCGCTCCCCGAGCGGCCGGCGCGTGCTCAAGGTGATGGATTTCGGCTTCGCCAAGCTGAGATCCGGCCCCGTGACCGCGGCCGGCCTCGTGCTGGGCACCGTCCCCTACATGGCCCCGGAGCAGGCCCTCGCCGATCCGGTCGACGGCCGCACCGACATCTACGCCCTCGGTATCACGATGTTCCGCATGCTCGCCGGCCAGCTGCCCTTCTCCTCGCCGGACGACGTGGTGGTCGTCGCCCAGCACGCCTGCACGCCGGCCCCCCGCCTGAGCACGATCCGCCCCGGCATCGACCGGCGCCTCGAGGCGCTGGTCGCCACCGCGCTCCGCAAGCTGCCCGGGAACCGCTTCGACTCGATGCAATCGCTCCTGGAGGACGTCGAGCGCATCCTCGGCGCCCGTCCCGGCGAGCCGATCGGCGCGCCGCTCCGGAAGACCCCCGACGTCTACGAGCCGGTGAACCCGGCGGCGCGCGAGGCGCTCAAGTTCCTGCGGCGCCAGCTGCCCTGAACGGACAGGCGGTATCCCCTCCGGCGCGGATGCGCCGATGCGCTGACGGGCCGATGCAGGGTCACCGCGCGCCGAGGTCCTCGACGCGGTAACCTTCCGGATACGTGCGGTTCTTCATCCTGGTGAGCAGGCGCGGCGAGCGCCGGCGCGGCATCGCCCGCAGCAGCGGGCCGCGCGCGCGGAGCGCCGCCGCGACGATGCGGCGCAGCGCGGGCGGCGGCCGCGGCAGCCCGACCGCGTCGAGCAGGGGATCGTCGATGAGCGCGTGGATGACCTGCGCCCCGAGCGGCCACAGGGCCTTCGGCAGCACCCAGCCGAGCATGAGGTCGCGCGTCGCGACGGCGAGCCGATGGTTGTTCTCCGAGAACCGCAGGTGCTCCGCCTCGTACTCGAGGTTGAAGCGCTCGAACGCCTCGAAGCTCGGCGGGATGTCCCGGATGTTCATGAGCGTCCCGACCTGCTTCCAGTAGTGATACCCCGCGAGCTTCTCTTTCCGGGTCAGCGGCCGCCAGCCGAAGCGCTCGTTCCAGCGGACGGGCTCGAAGATGAAGGTCGACAGCGTGTACAGGTACTCGTCGTTCGGGATGGTGTAGCGCCTGTGCTGCTGGTTCATGCGGCGCAGCGCCGCCCGGCCGCGCTCGCTGTCGTATCCGTTCTCCAGGATCTCGGAGAGGATGAGGGTCGTGTCGTCGTAGCGCTTCTGGGTGCGCTGCAGGAGCTCCCCTGTCTGCACCAGGAGCGGTGTGCCCTTCGCGATGCCGAAGACACGGAGCAGCGCGAGCTCGAGGGCGCGCCGCGTGTCCCACGGGAAATCATAGTATGTCGTGAGAAACGCGATTTCTTGATGGTCCTTGACCGGATCGAGGTTCGCCTCGATATGGTCGCGGATCGCATAACGGGATCGCGATTCGGGAGGAGCCCAGCGCATGGATAGATCTCCTGATATGTATCCGCTCGATGACTCCACTGTGTCTATCATATCTCCGCGGTCTCTGGCGGAGACGTCGTTGAGCCGGTGCGGGGGCTGCCCATGCGCCGAGGTGGAGCAGACGAGGTGAGGACGGACACCGGGCGCCGTGGCCATGACGTGGGGGTGGGGCGAGGCGGCCCGCGCCCCGCGCGTCAGCTGTTCAGGCCTCCGCGACCGCCCCGGCCGCCGGGGCGGTCGCGGAGGACGGGCCGGAGCGCTCGGGCGGCTCAGAGGTACGGGCGCCGGCGCTGGGGCGGCTACGCGTGCGCTGCCTGCGCGAAGGTGGCACCCTAGCTCCGTGCAGCCTGTCATTGACGACATGATCCAGGAGCTCCTTACGCGCCATCGGTCGACCGGTCGGGTGGACCTCAACGACATCGCCGAGGTCATCGACCGCCGGCCGGTCTCGTATGAGGAGGTGGAGCACATCATCGACCAGCTCGAGTCCGAGGGCCTCCGCGTTGCCGAGCCGCTGGACTCGGGCGACGTCGAGGTGCTCCGCGCCGTCCTCGCGAGCGCGAGGCGGCTCGCGGCCGAGCTTGGGCGCACACCCACGATCGGCGAGATCGCGCTGGCTTCTGGCCATGCCCCGCACACGGTGCGCCGGGCGCTGGAACAAGCCGGGCGTGCCAAGACTTGTTGAAGAGGACGCGTGGAGGCCACGCCGGACGCAGCGCAGCGCGGCAAGACGCGGCAAAACTCGGCAAGACCCAGCAAGGGCATGCAGAACGAGCAGAACGAAACGGAGCCAAACAAAACGAAAGCGCCGCGCCGTTGAGGGCAGACCAGAGCTCTACAGCAGTGTTACTATGGAGATGGAGGGGTGCTCTGTATCCGTAGTCGATTGTTTCCTGTACGCGTCAGGGAAGGAAGGCTGGCCTGATGAACATTACGATCACGTTCCGGCACATGGTGGGTACCGAGGCCGTCAAAAAGTATGCTCACGAGAAGGTCGCCAAGCTCCAGAAATTCCTTAGGCAGGCGATGACGGCGCAGGTCACCCTCTCCGTCGAGGGCCTGACCCACGTCGCCGACGTCCGCATCTCCTCCGGCAGCCTGGCCTTCCAGGCGACCGAGCAGGGTGAGGACATGTACGCATCGATCGACATGGTCCACGACAAGATCGAGCGGCAGATCCGCGATGGAAAGGGGCACACCATAGCGCGCAAGCGCGGCGGCACGAGCGCCGGAGAGTACGCCGCCGAGGTGGAGAGGGAAGCGGTGGCAGGGGCGGGACGCACCCGATCCTGAGCCGCCGAGTCGGCGGGGCGCACCCCATTCGAGCCGCCGCGCTCGCTGTCGCGGCGGCGGCGGCGGCTTCCCGCAGGTGAGCCGCCGCGCTCGCTGTCGCGGCGGCCGCGGCTCCCCGCAAGCGAGCCGCCGCGGCGTCGAAGGGCGATCGTCGCCGCGGGCCTGATCCCGCACGCGTGCTGGCAACGCGTGCGGGATCCCGCCGCCCGCGCTGCGGCGGTCGCCCGCGATCACGAGGCGAAGAACGCTCCCTCCGGGGCCGCTGGCCGCGATAGCGTCCTTGAGTCGCGTACCCGAGGTCCCCAGGGTACGATGGCCACCGTCGGCGCGCCTGGCCCTGGCCGAGCGCCGCGCCGTCCGTGCCACGGGCGCCACTCCAGAGCCCTCTCACCTCTCCCGAGCGCCGAAATCAGCATGCAAGTCTGCGACATCTTGACCGCGCACCAGGTTTCCGTCGCCAGCGAGCAGGAGGGGGTCGTCCGCTCCAAGGCGGACGCGCTCCACCGGCTCGCCGCCCTGCTCGCGACAGGGCAGCAGGGGGTCAAGACCGAGGACATCGAGCGCGTCCTCGCCGAGCGCGAGCGCCTGCAGTCCACCGGCGTCGGCAGCGGCGTGGCCATCCCCCACGGCGCCATGGAGGGCGTCGAGCGGCTGATCGGCGCCGTGCTGCTCTGCCCGAAGCCGATCGACTTCGACGCCATCGACGGGGCGCCGGTGTCCATCCTCGTCGCCGTGATCGGGCCGAAGCGGGCCACCGGGGAGCACCTGAAGACGCTGGCGCGCATCTCCCGCCTCCTGCGGGACGAGGCGTTCAGAAGGCGGCTGCTCGGCGCCTCGACCGGGCGGGCGGCGTTCGAGCTCATCGCCGCCGAGGAAGGGAGGTCGGTATCATGAGCAGCTCGCGCGGCAGCACACAGGAAGGGGACGGAGGCGGCCGGGTGCCCCCCACCGGCGCAGGGCGGCCCGACCGCCCCGCCCTCACGGTGCGGAGCCTGATGGCCGACGAAGGGCTCGGCATCGAGCTCACGCTGATCGCCGGGGCGGCGGGCCTCGACCGGCCCATCATGAACACCCGCATCCAGAAGTCGGGGCTCGCGCTCGTCGGCCACTTCCACGGCATCGTCCCGACGCGGGTGCAGATCCTCGGGCAGACCGAGCTCTCGTTCCTCCACAAGCTCACCCGCGAGGACCGGCTCCTGTCGCTGCGCGGCTTCTTCGAGCTCGGCCTCTGCTGCGTCATCATCACGCAGGGCGACCAGCCGTTCGAGACCAACGGCTCCGGCATCGGCTTCGTCCCCGTGCCGGAGCTCGCGCAGTGCGCCGAGGAGAGCGGGACGCCGCTCCTCGTCTCGGCGGTGCGGTCGAGCGTCACGATCACCGCCCTGCACGCGCTGCTCGACGATCGCCTCGCGCCGCGCATCCGCCTGCACGGCGTGCTCGTCGACGTCTTCGGCGTGGGCCTCCTGCTCATGGGATCGAGCGCGATCGGCAAGAGCGAGTGCGCGCTCGACCTCGTGATGCGCGGCCACCGGCTCGTGGCCGACGACGCCGTGGAGTGTGACTACCGCCCGCCCGGCATGGTGTTCGGCGCCCCGGCGGAGCTCCTCCGGTACCACCTCGAGGTGCGCGGCCTCGGCATCCTCAACGTGAAGGACCTCTTCGGCGTCACCTCGATCCGCGAGCGGAAGCGGATCGACGTCGTTGTGAAGCTTGTCGAGTGGTCGAAGGACACCGAGTACGACCGGCTCGGGCTCGACGAGCGGTACCACACAATCCTCGGCGTGAAGATCCGCGAGCTCGTCATCCCGGTGCGCCCGGGCCGCGACATGGCGTCGATCCTCGAGGTCGCCGCCCGCAACGAGCTCCTGAAGAACGCCGGGTTCCACGCGGCGCGCGAGTTCTTCGGCTCCGTCGAGGGCGAGCTGCTCCGCGAGCGCTCGGCCGAGGAGTCGTCGGTCCCGCCGCCGGTGAGGCTCGCGGAGGAGGGGGCCCCGCGCCACGCGGCGCCGCACGGCCCGCCCCGGCCGCCGCGGCCGGGCCACGGGGACCTGCAGAGCCCGCCGAGCAGCGCCTACCGGCAGCCCGTGGAGCGGGGGAGGCCGCCCCCGCCCCCGGAGCGGCCGAGCCCCGGGTTCGACGCCACCGAGTCGTCCGTGAGCCTGCCGCGGCCGAGGAGGCGAGGGTGAGCGGCGGAGGCGATCCGCAGCCGCCCGCGCAGCCGCCGCCCGACGGCGCGACGTCGCGCGTCGTCGTCGTCACGGGCCTCTCGGGCGCGGGCAAGTCGACGGCGCTCCACGCCCTGGAGGATCTCGGCTTCTTCTGCGTCGACAACCTGCCCACGTCGCTCGTCCAGCCGGCGGTCGAGGCGTGCGAGGCGGGCGGGATCACCCGGATCGGCCTGGGCATCGACGTCCGGGTGGGCTCGTTCCTCGCGGGCGCCACGGCGGCGCTCGACTCGATCCGGGTCGGCCGCGACGTGGTGATCCTCTTCCTCGACGCCTCGGACGAGACGCTGCTCCGGCGCTTCAGCGAGACCCGGCGCCCGCACCCGCTGACGACCGGCGGCAGCGGCGCCATCGCGATGCTCGACGGCGTCCTCCTCGAGCGCGAGCGGCTCGCGTCGCTGCGGGCGAGGGCGACCATCGAGCTCGACACGACGCGGCTGTCGACGCACGACCTGCGCCGCGTCGTCATCGAGCGGCTGCGCCCGGCGAAGGTCGATGTGCCCCGGATGTCCACCCGGTTCATCTCGTTCGGTTACAAGTACGGCATCCCGCTCGACGCCGATCTGCTCTTCGACGTCCGCTTCCTCGACAACCCGTATTTCGTCCACGGCCTCCGCGAGCTGACGGGCAACGACGAGCCGGTGCGCGAGTACATCCTGAAGAACGCAGATGCCCTCGAGTTCATCAGCAGAACGGAGGGGCTGCTCTCGTTCTGCATGCCGCGCTACGCCAGCGAGGGAAAGAGCTATCTCACGATCGGCATCGGGTGCACCGGGGGCCGGCACCGCTCCGTCGTGCTCACCAACGTGCTCAGCGACAGCCTGCGGCGGAAGACGGGGCTCCCGATCACGGTCGTGCACCGGGACGTCGCCCGCGTGAGCAGTAGTATAGTACCCTCGGGGGCGGGTGAGGGCATGGCCGGGACGCCCAGCGTGGATCTCCGGCGGGTTCAGACGGGAGCGGCCGCGCCGGAGTCTCGCCCGGCGTCGGACAAGAGCGTGACGGGGGGCGAGCGGTGACGACCGAGCCGGTGACGATGCGGTTCACCATCATCAATGTGCGCGGGCTGCACGCGCGCGCCGCGACGAAGCTCGTGCAGCTCGCCGGCCGCTACGACTGCGAGATCTCGCTGACCGGGCCTGATGGGCAGTCGGCCAACGCGAAGAGCGTGATGGGCGTGCTCCTGCTCTGCGGATCGATGGGCACCGTGATCGATGTCCGCGCGACCGGCGATCAGGCCGCCGACGCGGTCTCCGCCATCGGCGCGCTGATCGCCTCGCGCTTCGGAGAACCCGAGTGACGCGCGGCCGGAGCGCGCTCTCCGCGGGGGCCCCGGGCGATCCTCCCGCCCCGGCGGACGCCGCCCGGGGCGACCCGGCGGCGCCCGGCGCGACGAGCGACCCGGCGACGCCCGGCGCCCGCGGGAGCTCGCTGCCGCCCGGCGCCCGGACCGAGACGCTGCGGGGCATCTCCGGGTCGCCCGGAGTCGCCATCGGCGCCGCCGTCGTGATCGGCGGGCACAGGACGGATCACCCGCGCCGCCGCGTCAGCTCCGGCGAGATCAAGGCAGAGATCGAGCGCTTCGAGGCCGCGGTCGAGCGCGCGCAGGACGAGCTCCGCGACATGGCGAAGCGCGTCGGCGATCACCGCGCCGAGGCGTCGATCCTCGAAGCGTACCTCTTGATGCTCGGCGACGAGGTGCTCGCCGACGCCGTGAAGCGCCAGGTCACCGAGGAGCGGCAATGCGCCGAGTGGGCGGCCGCGACCGCTTGCGAGGCGATCGCCGGCCGCTTCGCCGCCCTCGACGACCCCTACCTGCGCGAGCGCAGCCACGACGTCATGTTCGTCGGCGAGCGCCTGCTGCGCGCCTTCAGCCTCCCGCCCCAGGAGCCGCCGTCCTCACGGGACACCTCGCCGCTCTCCACCCGCAGCCTGATCGAGCTGCAGAACTCGATCGCCATGCCCGCGACGTTCGGCGCGGCGCTGCCGCGCTTCTCCGGGCCCACCATCCTCATCGCGCACGATCTGTCGCCAGCGGACACCGCGGCCATGGTCGACGAACCGGTCGTCGGCTTCGTCACCGAGGTCGGCACCCGCACGAGCCACACCTCCATCATGGCGCGCGCGCTGGAGATCCCGGCTGTGGTCGGCGTCAGCGACGTGCTGCAGCGCGTGATCACGGGCGACATCGTCGTGATCGACGGCTTGCGCGGCTCGGTCATCGTCCGCCCCGGGCCCGCCGAGCTCGCCGAGGCGCGCGCCCGCGCCGAGCGCCTCGGCGCGCTCGCCAAGGAGCTCTCGGAGTCCCGGCACCGCGCGGCCCAGTCGAAGGATGGGGTCAAGGTGTCGCTCCGGGCCAACGTCGAGCTCCCGGCCGAGGCGATCCTCGCGCGCGATCAGGGCGCCGACGGCATCGGCCTCTACCGCACCGAGTTCCTCTACATCGATCGCACGTCCCCCCCCTCGGAGGACCAGCAGTTCGAGATCTTCCGCGCCGTCGTCGAGGCGCTCCGCCCGAAGCCGGTCACGCTGCGCACGTTCGACATCGGCGGCGACAAGTTCGTCTCCACCTTCCAGGTGCCGCCGGAGATGAACCCGATGCTCGGCCTCCGCGCGGTCCGGCTCGCGCTCTCGCGCCCCGACGTCTTCCTCGAGCACCTCCGCGCCATGGTGCGCGCCTCCGCCTACGGCGACGTGCGGATCATGATCCCCATGGTCGCGGGCCTCGGCGAGCTCCGGCAGGTGCGCGCGCTGCTCCACCGCGCGCAGGAGCAGGTGCGCGCCCGCGGCCAGCCGTGCGCCGACGAGATCCCGCTCGGCGTGATGATCGAGGTGCCCGCGGCGGCGATCATGGTCGACCATTTCGCGCGCGAGGCCGCGTTCATGAGCCTCGGGACGAACGACCTCATCCAGTACGCGCTCGCGGTCGATCGGACCAGCCGCTCGCTCGCCTACCTGGCCTCGCCCTTCGATCCTTCGATCCTCCGGCTGATCACGAAGGTGATCCGGGCGGGGCAGGAGTTCGGTCGTCCGGTCTCGCTCTGCGGCGCCATGGCGAGCGACCCGCTCGCCGCCCTGCTCCTGCTCGGCCTGGGCCTCCGCGATTTCTCGATGGAGGCGGCGGCGATCCCCGAAATCAAGGAGACGCTCCGGCGCGTGACGGTCGCCGAGGCCGAGTCGGTCGCGGCGGAGGCGCTCGCCTACGCCACGGCGGAGGAGGTCGAGTGCTGCGTCGCCGCGGCGTTCGCGCCGGATCTCTACGATCTGCTCACGGGAGAGCGCGACGCGCGGTGACCTGCGCCGCGGGTCGACCGCCTCGCCCGCTCACCTCCTTTTCGCTTGAGCTCGTGTGGATGGCTTCGTGGCGTGATACCGCTCCATGAAGTCCCGTACAGCCATGGACGCGGCGCCGGGGGCAACGACACCGCCCTCCGAGGCTCCCCCTCTCCGGCGCGCGGCGCGATGGGCGCGCCGGGGCGTTCGCCCGCGGCGCCGGCCGCGTCGCGCGTGTCGCGCGCGCTGACCGCCTGCGCGGTGGCGCTCGGTAGATGCCGGGGTTCATCGAGGGGCTGGACACCGAGGCCTCGCTCGTCCTCCGCGTCGACCTCGCCGCGCTGTCCAGGAACAACATCGGCGTCGGAACGAGCGTCCAGGCCCGCTTCTGATCCGGCGGGCGCCGCCCGCGCTCATCGCGGCTGGAACCCCTTGAACGCCGCCACGGCCCGCTGCGTGCTGCTCACGGTCTCGACGATGCGGAAGCCCCCGCGGACGTAGAATCCCTCGAAGTGCAGCACGCTCTCCCCCTCGGCCGGCTCGATCTCCCAGTAACGCGAGCGATCCTTCGACGTGCCGAGGACGGCGATGCGCCGCCACCCCGCCGGGATCCTGCCCGTCCATTCCGGTCCGCGCTTCTCCGTCAGCTCGAAGTCGTCGCGGCTGTGCTTCACCCGGAAGCTCGCGTCCGGGCCTGATCCGATGCGCGCGTCGAGCGTCCCCCCGGGCGGCCCCTTCGCGTCCTGGTCCTGCCGCCGCGGCCCGCGCTTGCTCACCCGGTAACCCGCCACCGCGTGCGGATCGAGGTAGTAGGTGCCGCCCTCCTTGCTCGCGCGCAGCCGCCCCGCGTAGATCGCCTGGCGCACCGCGCTCTCCGAGATGCCGAGCTGCTGCGCGGCCTCGGGCACCGTCATCGTGTACCGCGTCCGCGGCGTGGCCACCGCCGACTCGGGCGGCAGCCGCTTGCGCGCCAGGCAGTCGAGCATCACGTGGAACGCCGGATCGCGGTACACCTCCGCCGTCGCGATGCTCCGCCCCGCCACGGCGGTCCTGTCCAGCAGCGGGTTCTCCGGACCGAGGACGAGCTCGGTCAACTCGGCCTCGGACACCGACGGATCCCGGGCCGCCGCCAGCACCCGGCACAGGAAGGTGCCGAGCTCGCCGGTCGGCGTCGCGAACTCGACCGTCTCGCCGGACAGCAGCGTGTATTGCGTCTTCATCTCGCCTCTTCGCAGCTCGTCGTGTGCGCTCGCCACCACCGCGCGCCGCACGCGTGCCCGGGGCCACGCGTGCCCGATCCGTCCACGAGGCGGACGAAGTCCCTCACGCGCCGGAGCGGGCGCGCGCAGGCGGATCTCGCCCCACCGGAGACGCCGCGCCGGCGGCCCCCGCCCCCAGGGACAGGACCACCCGCACGCCGCCCCCGTCGGGCACGCGTTCAGCGCCGCAGCTACGGATTACTGTATGCCCGTTCAGTTAGTTCCGTCTAGTGCCTTCGCGCGCCGGTAGGACAAAGATCGTCCGCATCCGGTCCGTCACGGCGTCCGCAACTATCTGAAACCCATCATTTATTCTGTGCGCTTAGAACGCAGGTAGTCCGCGGAAAATTCGTCGCAGGCTCGCGAGGCAGGACGGATCCGGCCGCTGAAGGCGGCGCAGCACCCGGGTTGCTCGGGGCGCTGTTCAGTGCCGTGTGCGGCGTCGTCGGTTCAGGTGGCGGGCTTCTGCCGCGTCTCGGCGAGCGCCCCGATGGTGTCGGGGTCGTGGTCGCGGATGCAGTCGACCCCGTTGCGCTCGAACTGGACCGCCGCGGCCAGCGCGGTCCGGCTGCGCTCGCGGTCCATGGCCCACGCCGCGTGGCGCACCAGCAGGGCGAGCTGCAGCGCCCGGCCCAGGGTGATCGCGACCCGGCGGGCGCCCGCCTCGAGGCCGGGGCGGTCTTTGGCGGCCATCTCCTTGATCCACGCGCGGGCGTGGGACACCGCGCGCGACGCGGCCGTCTCGGCCTCGGCGAGCTTCGGCTCGACCACGCCGGTGAGGAGGCGCGCCACCTCGGCCGCGAGGATGTCGAGCGAGCCGTCGTTCTGGATCACCCGCAGCGCGTCGAGGGCGAGCACGTTCGTCGTGCCCTCCCAGATCGTGAGGACCTGCGCGTCCCGCAGCAGGCGGGGCAGCCCCGTGTCCTCGACGTAGCCGGCGCCGCCGAACGCCTCGAGCACCTCGCTCAGCACCGACACCGCCTGCTTCGCGGTCGTGAGCTTCGCGAGCGGGATCATCAGCCGCAGGAGCTTCGCCTCCGACTCGGTGAGCGAGCCCGTCTCCTCGCGCCCGAGCAGCTCGATCGCGCGGAAGGTGATGTGGAAGGCGCCCTCGAACTCGGCCTGGAGCTCGGCGAGCGTGTCCATGTGCAGCGGCTTCTCCGCCAGCGTCGTGCCGAACTGGACGCGGCTCTGGGCGTAGGAGCGCGCCAGCGAGAGCCCCCGCCGCATCCCCGCGATGGCGCCGATCGCGTTCCAGGTGCGCGTGACGTTGAGCATCGGCGCGATCGCCCGGACGCCGTTCGTGAGGCCCGCGACGGGCGTCGCGAGGACGCCGTCGAGCGTGAGCTCGGCGGTCGGGACCTTGCGGGTGCCGAGCTTGTCCTTCAGCCGGTTCAGCAGCACGCCCTCGCGGCGCCCCGCCTCGCCCGCGAGCTCGACGTAGAACAGCGCGAGCCCGCGGCTGCCCTCCGGGTTGCCCTCGGGGCGCGCGAGCGCGAGCGCCATCTCGGACGTGGCGGCCGAGGCGAACCACTTCGTCCCGTAGAGCCGGTAGGCCCCGTCCGGCCCGGGCCGCGCCACGGTCTCGCTCCGCCCCACGTCCGAGCCGCCGGCGCGCTCGGTCATCCACTGCCCCGACGTCCAGGCGAGCGCCGGGTCGCGGCTCGTCAGGCGGGGCACCGCGCGGTCGATGAGCGCGCGGTTCTCGCTCGCGAGCAGGGCCCGCGCGGCGCCGTCGGTCATCGCGAGCGGGCACGTGTACACGTCGCTCGACGCGTCGAAGAGGTACGCGAGCGCGAACTGGTGGACACGGGAGAGCGCGCCGTGCGCCCGCTCGTACGCCGTCGCGACGACCCCGTGCTCGCACGCGATCCGCGCCGCCTCCTTCCAGAGCTGCGTCACCTCGACCTGGTCGACGCGCTTGCCCCAGGCGTCCCACGACGTGAGCTTCGGCTCGTTCGGGCGATCGGCGAGCTGCAGGCGGTAGAGGCGGCCGCCCGCGAGCTCGCCCATCTCCCGGAGCGAGGGCGTGATCGACGCGGCTACCTCGCGCGGCAGCACCCGCGCGAGGTAGGACCGCAGCACGCGGTCATCGTCGTACTGGTTCCCGAGTGATGGGGGGTCTTGATAGAAAGCCACCGGCCGACTCCTGGGTTGGTGCGCCGCAGCCCGAACCGTCCGACGCGGACGCGTCGATCCGGTTCCGCGCGCCCATGTGGGCAGGCGCGGCGACTCGCAGCCTCATCGACTCGAAGCTACTGAACACGTCCCATCCGGTTCAACAGGAAGCCGAGCGACGCGTCGCCGTGACGCAGCGGACGGTGAACCCCGGCTGTCAATTTCGGCGCGTCGCCCGGTTTCTGTGCGCTGTTCGGGTGCCGTGTCGCACGGAACGAAGCACAAGTCGCTCTTTGTGCGGTTCTTGACTTCTCCGATGCACCAATGCATATGGCTGTCGGTGAAGCTCTCGAACAAGGGTCGCTACGGTGTGCGCGCATTGTTCGATATCGCGTTCCACAACGACGGGCGGCCGACGCAGATCCGCGAGATCTCGGAGCGGGAGCTCATCCCGGCCCGGTTCCTGGAGCAGATTTTCCAGGATCTGAAGAAGGCCGGGCTCATCAGCTCGAAGCGGGGTCCGCGCGGGGGCTACCACCTGGCGCGGCCGGCGAGCGAGATCAGCCTGGGCGACGTCGTCCGCGCCCTGGAAGGGCCGGTCGCGGTGCTCGTGCCGGACGACGACGGCAGCCCGGAGAGCTCGCCGTTCGATCCGCCCACGGCGGTGTTTCTCGATCTGGCCCTCGCGATCGAGCGCTGCTTCGATTCGGTGTCGATCGCCGACGTCTGTGAGCGCGGGGTCGAGCTCGGCGTGCACCGCAAGGGGCGGCCGGAGCGGTCGACCTACGTGATCTGAGCTGACAGCCATGAGAAGCCCCGACCAAGCCGACCTGTCCCCCGGCGTCCCCCGCGCACCCGCGGCGGGCGAGGCCGAGCTGCCCCCGCTGCCCTCGCACCCGCGCGTCGTCGACAGCGTGCTCGACCTCGTGGGCGACACGCCGCTCTTCGAGGTCGGCCGCGTCGACGTGGCGACGCCCCGGGGGCGCGTCTTCGGGAAGGCCGAGCAGTACAACCCGGGCGGCTCGCTGAAGGACCGGATCTGCCTCGCGATGATCGAGGGCGCCGAGGCGCGCGGGCAGCTCGGCGCGGGCGCGGGCGGCGTGGTCATCGAGCCGACGTCGGGGAACACCGGGATCGGGCTCGCGATCGTGTGCGCGGCCAAGGGGTACCGGTGCATCCTGACGATGCCGGCGAGCATGAGCCTGGAGCGGCGCCAGCTGCTCGAGGCCTACGGTGCGGAGGTCGTGCTGACGGAGCCCGAGCTGCAGATGGAGGGCGCCATCGAGCGGGCGCGCGCGCTCGCGGCCGAGATCCCGGGGGCGGTCATCCTCAGCCAGTTCGACAACCCCGACAACCCGCGCGTCCACGCGGAGACGACCGCGCGGGAGATCCTGCACGCGATGGCCGGCCTCGACCGGCCCGGGCGGTCCGGCCCGCGGCAGTCGCTGGCGATCGACGCGTTCGTGGCCGGCGTGGGGACGGGCGGCTCGGTGAGCGGCGTCGGGCGCGTGCTCAAGCGGCTGCGCCCCGCGACGCGCGTCATCGCGGTCGAGCCCGAGTCGTGCGCGACGATCTCGCGCGGCGAGCGCGGGCCCACGAAGATCCAGGGGCTCGCGGCCGGGTTCGTCCCGGCGAACTACGATCCGGGCGTGGTCGACGAGGTGCGCACGGTCAGCGATCGCGCCGCGTACGAGACGAAGGCGGCGCTCGCGCGGCAGGAGGGGCTGCTCGTCGGCATCAGCGCCGGCGCCGCGGTGCGGGTGGCGCTCGACGTCGCCCGCGAGCTCGGCCCCGACGCCAACGTCGTGACGGTCCTCTGCGACACAGGCGAGCGGTACTTCAGCCTGGACGAGTATTTCCGATGAGCGGCGGCGACGGCGAGGCGATCCGCGGGTGCGTGCTCCTCGTCGGGGCGGGGGGCATCGCCGCGCCCGCCGCGCTCGTGCTCGCGGCGGGGGGCGTGCGGGAGCTCCGGGTGGTCGACGACGACCAGGTCGATCTCACCAACCTGCACCGGCAGATCCTGTTCGACGCCGACGACGTCGGCCGCCCGAAGCTCGACGCCTTCGCCGAGGCGCTGCGCCGCCGCTTCCCGGGGCTCCGGGTCGACCGCCGGCACGGCCGCTTCGCGCCGAGCGCGGCGGCGGGCCTGCTGCCGGGCGTCTCGGTCGTGGTCGACGCGACCGACAATTTCGCGTCGCGGTTCCTGATCGCCGACGTGTGTCGCCTCACGAGGACGCCGGTTGTGCACGCGGCGGCGATCCGCTGGCGCACGACGGTGATGGCGGTGGCGGCGGAGGGGGGGCCTTGCTACCGCTGCCTGTTCGAGGACCTGCCGACCGGGGACGCGCCGGACTGCGCCACGGCCGGCGTGGCGGGCCCTGTGTGCGGCGTGGCCGGCGCGCTCGCGGCGGACCGGGCGCTCGCGATCCTCGCGGGCGACACGTCGGTCTACGGCCGGATCGCGACCTACGACGGCCTCTCGGACACCCTGCGGAGCGTCCCTGTCGCCGCGCGCCCCAGCTGCGCCCTGTGCGGCGAGCGCGCCGACATCGCGACCATCGACGCGTCCCGCTACGTGATCTCGTGTGCTGTAGAAGAAGGGGACCGCGAGAGCGGCTCCCCGACCCACGTTGAAAAGGACCGCGAGAGCGGCTCCCCGACCCACGTTGAAAAGGACCGCGAGAGCGGCTCCCCGACCCATCTCAACACTGGAGACCAAGACCATGGCTGACACCGCGACCGTCCGCATCCCGACCCCGCTCCGCACCCTCACCGGCGGGCAGGACGAGGTCCAAGCCGCCGGCGGCACCGTCGGCGAGCTGCTCGAGAACCTCGAGAAGAGCTACCCGGGCATCCGCGACCGCCTCCTCGACGAGAAGGGGGTGCGGCGCTTCGTGAACATCTTCGTGGGCGACGAGGACATCCGCTTCCTCGACGGGCTGAAGACGCCCGTGAAGGGCGGCGATCAGATCGCGATCGTGCCGGCGATCGCCGGGGGCTGAGGTGGACGACCCGCGCTATCTCCGCCAGGTGCTGCTCGCGGAGATCGGTCCAGAGGGACAGGCGAGGCTCGGGGCGGCGACGGCGCGCGTGCTCGGCGGCAGCGGCGGCGCGCCGCCGCTCGCGCACGAGGTGGCGGAGCGCTACGCGCGCGGCGCCGGCTTCGGCGCGCTCGCGGAGGGCGCGATCGACGTCGCCGCGCTCGCGCCCGCGGAGCTCGTCGCGTCGCCCGCCGCGCGGGCGGTGCTTGCCGGGGCGCGGGCGACCCTCGCCGAGATGCGGGTCGCGCTCGGCCGGGGCGGCGCCGGGGCGGGGCAGCGGAGCGCGCCGGAGGGCGGGCTGCCGGAGGGCGCGCCGTCATGAGGCACTCCCTCGCCCGCTCGATCCGGCTCGGGTCGGTCGTCGACGCCGTGGGCGACACGCCGCTCGTGCGCCTCTCGCGCATCGGCCGCGAGACGCCGTCGGTCGAGGTGTACGCGAAGCTCGAGTTCACGAACCCCGGCGGCTCGGTGAAGGACCGCGCCGCGCTGCGGATGATGAGCCGCGCGGCCGAAGATGGCCGCCTGACCAGCCGAAAGACGCTCATCGACTCGACGAGCGGCAACACCGGCGTCGCCTACTCGATCTTCGGCGCGGCGATGGGCTTCAAGGTGGCGCTCGTCATGCCGTCGAACGTGTCCAAGGCGCGCAAGGACATCGCGCGCGCGTTCGGCACGGAGCTCATCCTCAGCGACCCGATGGAGGGCTCCGACGGCGCGATCCGCCACGTGCGCGCGCTGGTCGAGAAGGACCCGGAGAAGTACTTCTACCCGGACCAGTACTCGAACGAGGACAACCCGCTCGCCCACTACCACGGCACCGCGCGGGAGATCCTCGAGGCGGTCGGCGACCGGATCACGCACTTCGTGGCCGGGGTCGGCACGAGCGGCACCATCGTCGGGACGAGCCGCCGGCTCCGGGAGCACCACCGGCCGATCCGCTGCATCGCGGTCGAGCCCGCGGACGCGCTCCACGGGCTGGAGGGGCTCAAGCACCTGCCGAGCTCGCTGGTGCCCGCCATCCACGACGGGGGCGCGTACCACGAGACGATGCGCATCACGACGGAGGACGGCTGGGACATGTCCGACCGCCTCGCCCGCGAGGAGGCGCTGCACGTGGGGCACTCGGGCGGCGCGGCCATCTTCGCCGCCTTCGAGGTGGCGAAGCGCCTGCACCGCGAACAGCAGGGAGGGTGCGTGGTGGCGATTGTCCCGGACCGGGGCGACCGCTATTTTGCGCCTATGAAATGGGAGAAGCGTTACCTATGGTGATGTCACCTCACCCGTGGACCGCCGGCGGAGTCGTCCTGAAGGCGGGCGTCCTGAAGGCGGTCGAGGACGAGGCGCTGGCCGGCTACGCGCGCGACGAGGAGGCCTGCGGGTACCTGAAGGGGCCCGCGGGCGAGTCGTTGCTCTGCGACGAGCACATCCGGATGGATAACATCGCGAACAAGCTCCACGCCGTCGATCCGGAGCGGTATTTCCGGACGGCGCGGACGTTCTTCGACTTCAACGGGAAGCGCTTCTCCGATGCCGTCGAGAAGGGGGCCGCGGAGGGGCGCCCGGTGAAGGTGCTATACCACTCGCACCTCGATGCCGGCGCCTACTTCAGCCCGACGGACGCCGCCATGATGAGCGGCGGCGAGCCGCCGGCCGAGGAGGGGGCCCAGATCGTGATGGGGCCCGGGCCAGCGTTCCCGCTCGCGTTCCTCGTCACCAGCGTGCGCGGCGGCTCGGGCGACGGGGGCCCGGACGGGAAGCCCCGGATCGCCGAGCACCGCCTCTTCGTCTGGGATGGCACCGCGTTCGTCGCGTCGACGTTCACCGTCGTCGATTGAGCTCATCGCGCCGGGGCGCGTCCGTCGTCCTCGCGCTGCCCGCACCCGCTCGCAGGGATCTACTCCCGAGGCCCAGCGAGGCCGATTCCGCAGTTGTCACTTGATCATCGAAGGAGTTGCCTAAATGTCAGGTTTTGTTGTCTGGTTCACCGGTTTGAGCGGCGCTGGCAAGAGCACGCTCGCGGCGATGCTCTCGGCCGAGCTCCGCGCCCGCTCCGTCCACGTGGAGGTGCTCGACGGCGACGAGGTGCGCACGAACCTCTCGAAGGGGCTCGGGTTCTCGAAGGAGGACCGCGATACGAACATCCGGCGGATCGGATACGTGGCGAAGCTCATCGCCCGCTCGGGCGCGTGCGCGATGACGGCCGCCATCAGCCCGTACAAGGCGATCCGTGACGAGCAGCGGGCGCAGATCCCGCAGTTCGTCGAGGTGTACTGCTCCTGTGCGATCCCCGTGCTCGCCGAGCGCGACGCGAAGGGGCTCTACAAGAAGGCGCTCGCGGGCGAGATCAAGAACTTCACGGGAATCGACGACCCGTACGAGGCGCCCGAGAGCCCCGAGGTGGTCGTCTACACGGACAAGGAGACCAAGGAGGAGAGCCTCGCCAAGATCCTCGCCAAGCTCGAGGAGGTCGGGTACGTCCCGCGCCGCGGCGCCGCGGTCGCGGTGTCCGGCGCTGCTGCCGCGGGGGCGGCGGCGGGCGGCGGCCGCGGGCTCATCGCGCCGCACGGCGGCGAGCTCGTGAACCGGTGGGTCGAGGGCGCGGAGAAGGCGTCGCTCGCCGAGCGGGCGAAGGGCCTGCCGGTCATCGAGCTCGACGAGCGGACCGAGAGCGACGTCGAGATGATCGCGGTCGGCGCGTTCTCGCCGCTGCGCGGCTTCATGAACTCGAAGGACTACCTGCGCGTGGTGCGCGAGATGCGGCTCGAGAGCGGCCTGCCGTGGTCGATGCCGATCACGCTCGCCGTCTCGGAGCAGGCGGCGGAGGGGCTCCGCGTGGGCTCCGAGGCCGCGCTCCGCGCGCGCGACGGCCGCATCGTGGCGGTCATCGAGCTGAGCGACAAGTGGCGGCCGAACAAGGAGCTCGAGGCGCAGGAGGTGTTCCGGACGACCGAGACGAAGCACCCGGGCGTCGCCTACCTGATGAGCACGGGCGCCGTGTACGTCGGCGGCGAGATCCGCGTGCTGGAGCGGCCGGTCGAGTCGCCGTTCCCGGCGTACGACCGGGGCCCGGCGGTGACGCGGGCGTACTTCGCCGAGAAGGGGTGGCGCCGCATCGTCGGGTTCCAGACGCGGAACCCGATCCACCGGGCGCACGAGTTCATCACCAAGACGGCGCTGGAGAGCTGCGACGCGCTGATGATCCACCCGCTGGTCGGCGCGACGAAGTCGGACGACATCCCGGCGGACGTCCGGATGCGCTGCTACGAGGAGCTCATCGCGAAGTACTATGTGAAGGACCGCGTGCTCCTCTCGATCTACCCGGCGGCGATGCGCTACGCGGGCCCGCGCGAGGCGATCTTCCACGCGCTCGCGCGCAAGAACTACGGCTGCTCGCACTTCATCGTCGGGCGCGATCACGCCGGCGTCGGCAGCTACTACGGCACGTACGACGCGCAGGAGATCTTCAATGTCTTCAGCCCCGGCGAGCTCGGCATCGCCACGCTCAACTTCGAGAACGCGTTCTACTCGACGGTGGTCGGAGCGATGGCCACCGCGAAGACGGCGCCGGGCGACGCGTCGACGCAGGTCAATCTGTCCGGGACGAAGGTGCGCGAGATGCTCCAGCGCGGCGAGCTGCCGCCGCCCGAGTTCTCCCGTCCGGAGGTCGCGCGCATCCTCATCGAGGCGATGCGCCGCTCGTCGTAGCCCTGGAGCCGTGATGGCGGCGGCGCGCGGCCTCGTCGAGCGGGGCCGCCGCGCGGCCGCCGGCGCCGCGCGCGGCGCGGCCCTCGCGCTCCTGACCGCGCTCGCCGGCCTCTCCGCGGCGGCGCCGGCGCGCGCGGACCTCAGCGATGATGCCGCGCGCGTCGCGCGGATGTGGTCGCTCTCGGGCGCGCGCGTGGCGCGCCTCTCCCCCCTCTTCATCGAGCACGGCCGCGTCAGGGTGGTGGCGGTGGACCCGCCGCCGGCCGGCGCGGCCGGCGCGGCCGGCGCGGCTGGACCGAAGGCCGAGGAGTGCCTCACCGTCGTGTTCCTCGCGTCGCGCACCGTCGAGTTCACGCTGGAGCCGGACTCTTTCGCGGGCGAGCCCTCCGCCCTGGAGGGCCTCGTGCACCGGCTGCGGGGCCAGGATCCCGAGGACGAGCGCCGCATCCACAGCGTCGCCGGGGCTGCGGCGATCCTCCGGTGCGGGGCCGCGCGCGAGGGGCTGCGCCGCGTGGCGGTCGAGGTGCTCTCGACGCGAGGCGCCTTCGATGTCGTTGTCGCGGCGTCGAGCGGGCCGCCGGAGCGCCTCGAGGCCATCCTGCCCGAGCGGGTGTCCGGGCCCATCGCGCCGCGCGGCGACCCGGGGCGACCGGCCGAGCCGGGGCCGCTCGACGCCCGGGTCGCGCGCGCCGCGCGCCGCGCCCGCGCGGACGGGGCGTCGCGCGTCGCGCCTGTCGAGATGCGCGCCTCATCGGTCGGGACCGGGCAGTTCTCGGTCAAGCTCAGCGAGGGCTGTCACCGGCTCGATCTGATGGCCGAGGTCCCGGGCGTCGCGGTGCGCCGCGCGACCGACCTGGACGCCGAGGCGCGCGAGGTGGGCACGGGGAGGCTGCTCGGTCGCGACCGGTCCGACGCGCCCGACACGCGGCTCGACTTCTGTCTCGGGGAGCCCGGGGTCGTCGAGGTGCCGTTCCTCGGGGCGGCGGGCCCGGTGAAGGTCGTGCTGTCCGACGCGCAGTGGCCGATGCCCTCGCACGTGCCGGGGTATTTCGGCGCGCGCGCCCGGGGCAACCTGGCCTTCGCGCTGCAGCGCCGCCGCGCGCCCGCGCCGCGCGCGCAGGCGATCGTCGAGGCCGTCGGCGCGCAGGGCGACACGCTCGTCCCCGTCCAGGTCGAGCCGGGCCGCTGCTACTTCGCGGCGGCGGCGCTGGTCCGGGGCGAGATGCGCGCGCTCCGGATCTCGGTCGAGCTGGGCGATCGCGCCGCGCGCGACGACGCGGGCGAGCACAGCGAGGGCGCCGGCGTGGCCTTCTGCTCCGAGATCGAGGAGAGCGCCGCCGTCCGCGTGTCCGCGCGCGGCGGCTCGCCGGTCTGGGTCCTCTCGGTCTGGCCCATGGACTGACGCCGGCTCACCCCTCGGTGCGGGGGCGTCTCGGGCGGCGCGAGGTGATCGGCTCCGGCGTGGGCCTTGTCACGGCGCCCGACTGGGCCCGCTCCGGCAGGAGCTGGCGGAGCTGCCACGCCTGCAGGAACGCGCGTCGCTCCGCGTCGCGGAGCGCGTGCTGGTGCTGGCCCATCATGAACGCCGGCACGACAAGCATGAACAGGGTGGTCAGCGTCAGCGCCGTGATCGTCGGGACCTTCGAGTGCTCGACGGCCTGGGGCAGGATGACCATCGCGCCGCCCGTGAACTCGTACGAGCGGGGCAGGATGCCCGAGTACTCGATCCACGCGGCGGCCAGCACCGCGACGCAGCCGGTGACGACGACGGCGACGCGGTAGGCCGTCCGGTACGTGAACGAATTGCCGTACGTGAAGATCACGAGGAGCATCGGCATGAAGAGCAGCGGGCCGAAGCCGCGCGCGATGAACAGGAAGCTGAGCACGTTGAAGACGAACCCGGCGTAGGCGTACCACTCTGCGGACCGGCGGTGGACGAGGCGCGCCGCGATGAACTTCATCAGCGCCGCCAGGGCCGTGAAGCCCAGGATGAAGCCGAAGACCTGCCACTCGCGGATGCCCAGCCACACCGCGGCCACGAGCGTCGCGATCGCCGTGGCGAGCAGCTCGGCGCGGATGCCCGCGTGCAGCTGCAGCCGGTGCCGCGTCGCCGCGGTCGCGTCCAGCTCGGCGAGCACCTCCTGCGGCATCTCGCGCGGCGGCTCGGTCAGGATGCGCCGGAGCGTCTCCAGGGCGCGCTCGTTGGACGGATCGAGGGCGAGCGCCTGGCCGACCTCGCTGAGCAGCGCCTTGCGGGCGCTCTCGGCCTCCCTCCCGCCGGCGAGCGCCATGGCGACCTTCTCCTCGGCCAGGCCCGCGTGCCGCGCCGCGAGGCCGCGGCGGAGCTCCACGTCCTTGTCGCCGTCGAGGAACCGCTCGACCGCCTCGTAGAGCGAGCGCGCGGTCGGGTACCGCTCGGACGGCTCGCGCCGGGTCGCCCGCACGCAGATGGCGTCGAGCTCCGGGGGCACCTCGCGCTCGGGCGCGCGCACCGACGCCCGCGCGTCGGCCCCGTGGATGAGCGAGTCGAGCATCTCGCCGCGATCCTTCTTCGGATGGAGCGGCTTGAGCGTGAGCAGCTCGAAGAGGATGGCCCCGAGCGAGTACACGTCGCTGCGCACGTCGAGCGTGTCGACGCACCCCTGCGCCTGCTCCGGCGACATGTACCCGAGGGTCCCGAGCACGTCGCCGGGGATGGTCCTCGTGCTCATGGGATCTTCCCCCATGTCGATCGTCTGGTGCGGCGAATCGATGAGCTTCGCGACGCCCCAGTCGAGCAGGTACACCTCGCCGAAGTCGCCGAGGATGATGTTGGCGGGCTTGAGGTCGCGGTGGAGCACGCCGCGCGAGTGGGCGAAGTCCACGGCGATGCAGATGGACGAGAACGCGGTGAGCAGCTTGCGGCGCGAGAAGCTCTGCAGCGCCGTCGCGTCGCCCTCGCGGAGCTCGTTCAGGATCCTCGCCAGCGTGAGGCCCCGGAGGCGCTTCATCGTGAAGTACGCCGAGCCCTTGGCGTCCAGGCCGAGGTCGTAGACGGGCACGATCGAGGGGTGCTCGAGCTGGCCCTGGACCCGGGCCTCGCGGAGGAACCGGTGGCGGAGCGTCGTGTCGCCCTGGTGCTCCGCGCGGATGACCTTCATGGCCACGTCGCGGCCGATGCGGCGGTCCCTGCAGAAGTGGACCTCCCCCATCCCCCCGACGCCGAGGAGCGAGCGCACCTGGTAGCGGGGGCCGTCGCTCGTGAGATCCGAGAGCTCCGCCCGGGCGCGGCCGGGGTTCACGGGCGTGGGGCTCTGGCCGTGCGAATCCCCGCCCTTTCCGCGAGATTTTCGCATCTCGGGGAGCTGCTCGAGCGTCTCGAAGTCGTCGTCGAACAGAGCCATGGCCTTCGGGAAGCCAGGCTGAGTCGCGCCATGCCAGCAAAACCCCACACCGGCAGGGCTCCGCGTGGCGACCCCCGGACCTCCTCGACGGACGGCCGCGAGCAGCGCTGCGGAATGCTGGGCTTCCTTGCCGAGAGGATCTCGTATCGGGGGGTGATGTCAACGGGATGCTGCGTCCGTCGAAGACAGCGGACGAGCGATGCAGCGTCGCACACCACGCGCGCCGCTGCGGTGAAGGCGCGCGACTCGCGCAAATGAAGGTCGATGTCGGAAACCCGCGCACGCCGCCGCGGCGGCATCCGCGTCATGTGTGGGGAGCATCACGACGCAGGCGATCGGCGGTGAGGCGCCGGCGGAAGGCCCGGCGCGCTCGACATGCTCAACGTCCGAGGAGCGCGAGCAGCGTCTTCTTGTTCGTGAGGCCGATGTGCCGCCCCAGAGGCTCGCCGTTCTGGAAGGCGACAACGGTCGGCAGCCCCCGGATCCCGAAGCGCTTCGCGGCTGCGGGCGACGCGTCGACGTCCAGCTTGACCACCTTGACCTGGCCCGCCGTCTCCGCCGCGATCGTCATCGACGATCGGCGCGAGCCGCTTGCAGGGGGCGCACCAGGACGCGGAGAAGTCCACGAGCACCGGTGTGTCCGTCTCCAGGACCTCTCGAGTGAAATTCAGGTCGTTGACTTCAATGACGTTGCTGCTGCCCATGGCGCTGTCCTTTCAGTTCTCCTCGGGAGCGAGCGCCCCTTGCCGCGCGCGCCGGCTCGACGCCGGCCTTGTCGCGACAGCGACGCTCGCATGAACTGTTATAGGCACGGTTTCAGTTTCTGCCAGGGGAGGGGAGACCGCCGCGCGGGCCGATCAGCGGGCCTTGGCCGGCGCCGGCGCAGGGCGACCGAGGTGCTGCGCCCGGAGCGCGATGTCCGCGACGGTCTTCTGCGAGAGGCCGCGCAGCAGCCCTTCGTTGGCCGCGTCCGCGACCTCGTCGAACGCCCGCAGGATCCCCGCCCCGATCGGGCACTTCGCGTTCGGCTCGCACGGGCTCGGCGCGATGGCGCCCTCCGGCTCCACGGCGGCATACACTTCGCTCAGCCGGATCCGTTTCGCCGGCCTCGCCAGGCGATAGCCGCCCGCGCGGCCCTCCCGCGCCTCGATGAGCCCGGCCTGCGACAGGCGCGCGAGGATGCGCCGCAGGAACGCCGGGTTCGTGTTGATGCTCGCCGACAGCGCGTCGCTCGCGCAGCTCTCACCGGTCTGCGCGAGCAGCGCCAGGGCGTGCGTGGCGATGGCGAAGCGACCCGACGACATGAAAGGGCCTCTCGGCCGTATCTGAGGGCTCCGAGGTGTCCGCTGTCAAGCCTGCGGAGGCGCCGCTCCGCGGCGGCGGCCTTAGGGCGACGGCGATCGGGAGGAGGTGCGGGTCAGCACGAGGGCTTCGCCCTTGCCGTCGGCGAGCCTGAGCTCGATCGACGCGGGGACGGGCGAGGCGCCGGCGCAGCGGCTGTCGGACACGATATGGCGCGCGCGGGCGAGCGAGCTCTCCCCGGTCGAGGTGTCGACGAGCCGCAGATCGACGCCGGCGCCCCCGGCGTCGAGCGCCGCGATCACCTCGGCGCACGTGTTGGCCGGGATCTGGAGCGGGAGGATCTTGAGGCGGGAGGCGTCGAGCGCCACCGCCTGGGCGCCGGAGGCCGCCGCGGCGTCGACGAGGCCGGCGGCGCTCATGCGCCCGAGCAGCCTCGCGGCGGCGAGCGGGTGCGCGACGAGCGCGGGCGGGGCCTTGGGCTCCTTCCGGACCTCCACGGCGAACGGGCCGGGCTGCGCCATCGACTCGACGTCGATCCGGGCGGGGCCGCCGCTCCCGCAGGCGAAGAGCGTCGCCCGGGCGCCGCCCCGGGCGCGGCCGAGGAGGGCGTGGGCGTCGCTCCAGAGCTCCGCGAGCACGTCGGCGAGCGGCCTGCCGGCCAGCACGTCGATCCGCGCGCAGCCGGCCGGCAGCTCGATCGGGAGCGTCGTGCGGCTGCCGAGCCGCGCCGCCCCGGTCGACACGCGCGGCGCGCCGTAGCCCCGGCCCGCGAGCGCGCGGCCGTGGGCCGCCCGCGCCTCGGCGAGGTCGCGGCTCTCGGTCACGCGCTCGATCGGCGTGGCCCCGGAGATCTCCGCCTCGGCGCCCGGCTGCGAGCGGCCGACGACCACGGCCACGAGGCCCTGGGTGCCGCGCGAGCGGACGGCGATCGAGAGCTCGATCGAGATCGTCGAGCAGAGGAGCAGCAGGCGATCCTGGCCCCGCTCGCGGGCGCGCGCGACGATCCTGCCGGTCTCGTCCTCCGCGACCACCTCGAGCGAGGCGACCTCGTCGCTCGGCGAGACGAGCACGTCGATGCAGCGGCCGCCGTCGAGGGTGGCCCCGATGCGGCTCGCGGTCCTCGAGCCGACGGGCAGCGCGACGCGCCGGACGTCCTCCCAGCGCGCGCCGACCGCGCCGCGGTGCGCCCGGACCTTCGCCTCGAGGCCGGGCCACGACTCGAGCCGCCCGCTCTCGTCGCCGGCCCGGCCGCGCGCGCCGACGGCGCGGGCGACGGCGTCGGCCGCCTCGACCGGGACGCCTTGCACGCCGACGCTGACCGCCCCGGCGCCCGACATGACGCGCGCCATGACATAGAGCCGCCGCGGGTGCGGCGGGCAGACGAGGATGGAGGCGCGCGCGTCGGCGGCCTCGTCCGTGGAGAAGGCGCTGCCGTCGTCCTCGAAGGCGAACAGGTCGACGTCGCCGATCGTGGGCGAGACGCGCGCCATCGCGAGCATGCACTCCCCGGCGGGCACCTCGACGAAGGCGCCGACCCGATCGCCGTCGGACGCCATGTCGGCGCCGATCACCCGGAGCGGGCCCGCGCCGGCCTCGGCGGCGCGCTGCGCGTCCCGGCCGAGCAGGGTGCTGCCGTCGATGCGATCCGGGAGCGCGCGCAGCGCCTCCGGCACCGGCGCGCCCGGCGAGGTGGTCGCCCCGGCGCGGCAGGCGGGCGCGACCGCCAGCAGGGCCGCGAGCGCCCAGGCCGCGCGGGCGGGCGAGGGACGGGCCGCGCACGCGGGCCTGGAGGGACGGAGCGCAGGCGGCGGCGCGGGCGAAGGAAGGGACGCGGGAAGTCTGGGACGCAAGGTCGTGGGCTCGTCGGGGCGCTCGTGGCGAGCGACGAGGTTCTACTTCAGGGCGGGTACGGCATCCAGGGCGCGACCGCCCGTGGCCCGCCGCGCCGTCCGCCGCGGCGCGCCCTCGCCGTCCCGACGCGCGGGCGCCCCTCGCCGCCTCGGCGGGCGGGTCACGCCTCCGCCGCCTCGGCGCAGAGCCGCCCGAGCGTCCGGACCGCGTGCTCGGTGAGGTCGGTGAACGGGTAGCCGCAGTTCACCCGGATGTAGTTCGAGAACCGGTGCTTGGCCGAGAAGATCGGCCCCGGCGCGACGCTGATGCCGTGATCGAGCGCGCGATCGTGCACGTCCAGCGCGCTCGCGCCGGGCGGGAGCTCGACCCAGAGCACGAAGCCGCCCGCCGGGCGCGAGACGCGGGTGCCGGCGGGAAAGTGCTCGGCGATCGCCTCGCTCATGCGCGCGACCTGGGCGGCGAGCCGGCGCCGGAGCGTCCGCAGGTGGTGGTCGTACCCGCCGATCTCGAGGAACTCGGCGACCGCCATCTGCGGCAAGGTCGCGCACGCCACGCTCTGCCCGAACTTGAGCTGCTCGACCTCGTCGAGGAAGCGGCCGGGGGCCGTCCAGCCGACCCGGTAGCCCGGCGCCATCGTCTTCGAGAACGACGAGCAGAGCATCACGAGGCCCTTGCGATCGAACGCCTTCGCCGGGCGGGGGCGGACGTCGCCGAAGTGCAGGTCGCCGTAGATGTCGTCCTCGATGAGCGGCACGTCGCGGCGCGCGAGCATCGCGACGAGCCGCTCCTTCGCCTCGTCGGGCATGGCGCTGCCGAGGGGGTTGTTGAAGTTCGGGATCGCGAGGCACGCCTTGATGCGGTGGCGGCCCAGCATCTCCTCGAGGACGTCGAGGTCCATGCCGGTGCGGGGGTGCGACGGGACCTCGATCGCCTTGATGCCGAGGCTCTCGATGAGCTGGAGGAGCCCGTAGTACGCCGGCGACTCCAGCGCGACCGTGTCGCCGCGGCGCGCGACCGCGCGCAGGCAGAGGTGGAGCCCCTCCATGGCGCCGACCGTGGTCACGATGTCGTCGGCGGAGAGCGCGACGCCCCACTCGACCGAGCGCCGGGCGATCTGCCGCCGCAGCGCCGGCAGCCCGGGTGGCGGGTCGTACGAGACGCCCGCGCCGCCCGCGCTCCGCGCGATCGCGCTGAGGATCCGGTTCAGCTTGTCGGTGGGCAGGAGCTCGGGGCTCGGGCAGGCCGCGCCGAACGGGACGATGTGCGGATCCCGGGAGGCCCGGTAGACCTTCGAGACGAGGCTCTTCACGCTGACGCGCGAGGCGGTTGTGCAGGCGCGCGCGGCCCGCGGCTCGGGGAGCGCCGAGAGGCGGCGGGCGCGGACGTAGTGCCCCGACTGGGGGCGCGCCTCGATGATCCCGCGGTTCTCGAGCTGCAGGTACGCCTGCAGCACCGTCGCGACGCTCACCCCCTGCTGCCGGCTGAGCCGCCGCACCGACGGGATCCGGTCGCCCGGCCGCAGCGCGCCGCGCCCGATCAGAGCGGCGATGTGCGCGGCGACGCGATCGTAGAGATGGGCCTCGGCCTCCGCTTCGATGGGCACCTGCACGAGGGACGAGTGTACAACCGGGCGGGCGCTGCGGTACCGGTACAGCCGGCGGGCGTGAGGACCAGCACAGTCGCCGATTCCGCGAACTGTGCCGGCCTCAATGCCGGGCGGACTGCCTCTGTGCCGGTCGCTCGCTTGAGCCCAAGCTCGGCGCCATGAAATTGACCTCACTTGTTCCGGAGGCGCGCTCGCGCCCCCGAGAATCGTCGCGGATCGCGCTGGGGAAGGGGGGCCTGTGGACGCACCGTCTCCGGGGCGGGCCGCTGCTCCTGAGCTGTACCGCCGGCTCGGTCTGGATCACCCGGGAGGGGGCGCCGGACGACGTGGTGCTGGAGGCGGGGGCCAGCTATGGAGGCGAGGGGCGCGGGCTCCTCGTGGTGGAGGCGCTCGAGCCGGCGCAGATCGCGGTGGCCGCGGGCGAGGCGCAGCGGACGGTGCGCGCGGCGCTCGATCGGGGGCGCGCGGCGATCGAGGGGGCGCGGGGGAGCTGGCTCGTGCTCCTCTCGCTCGCCGCGCTGTACCTGATCTGGGGCTCGACGTACCTGGCGGTCTCGATCGCGCTCGAGACGCTGCCGCCGTTCCTGCTGGCCGGGGTGCGCTTCGTGACGGCGGGCGCGCTGCTCTACGGGGGGCTCCGGCTGCGCGGCGTCCCTCGCCCGACCTTGCGGCAGTGGGGCGCGGCGGCGCGGGTGGGGGTGCTGCTGCTCGTCTTCGGCAACGGGCTCGTCGTCGTCGCGCAGCAGTGGGTGAGCTCCGGCGTCGCCGCCGTCGTGGTGTCCACGATGCCGCTCTGGCTGGCGCTGTTCACGACCGTGCGCGGCGCGCGCGGCGCGTCCGCCGGGGCCCCGGAGGTCTCCCGGGGCGAATGGCTCGGGCTCCTCGTCGGGTTCGCCGGCGCGGCGCTGCTCCACCTCGGCGGCGATCTCCACGCGGCGCACGCCGGGGCGCTGCTCATCGTGCTGGCCCCCGTGGCGTGGGCGCTCGGCTCGATGTACAGCCGCTCGCTGCCGCTGCCTGAAGGGCCGATGGCGGTCGCGGCGGAGATGCTGGCGGCGGGCCCGGTGATGCTCGGGATCAGCGCGCTCACCGGCGAGCACCTCGCGGCGCCCCCGTCTGCGCGATCGCTCCTCGCGCTCGGCTACATGACGGTGTTCGGGTCGATCGTGGCCCTCAGCGCGTACACGTTCCTGCTCCGGAACACGCGCCCGGCGATCGCGACGAGCTATGCCTACGTGAACCCGATCGTCGCCATCGCGCTCGGCATCCTGCTCGGCGGCGAGCGCGCCTCCGCGACGACGTGGGCGGCGGCCGCCATCGTCGGCGCCGGCGTCGTCATCGTCTCCCGGTCCCGCCACTAGAGAGCGGGGGCAGCGTGGGGCGCCTCGGCCGCGGTGGTGGTCCCCGGGCGGACGCCGCTCTGCACGAACGCCGTCGACCGTAGGCAATGCGGGGGGCGACGTGTAGTGTGCGCCGCGAGGAGGCGAGGTCGATGAGGAGAGGTTTCCGGCTGCTCGGATGGGCGCTGCTCCTTTCAGGCGCGCCCTCGGCCTGCGGCGGCGACATCGGCGCGACGTCGGGCGGCGGGGCGGGCGCGACGTCGAGCAGCTCGGGCGGCGGGGGCGGCGGTGAAGGCGTCGGCGGCGAAGGCGGCGGGCCGGAGGGCAGCGTGGGCGTGGGCGCGGGTGTGGGCGTGGGCGCGGGCGGCGGCGGCGGTGGGGGCCCGACGGGCGAGTGCGCGGCGGTCGCGCCCGGGCCCTTCGAGCCGACGCTGGTCACAAACGTGTTCAGCGGCAGCGAGGACTTCGCGTTCGATGGCCAGGGTTACCTCGTCGCGAAGCAGGGGCCGAACCTCGTTCGCTTCGACGCCACGACGCACACCTCGAATTTCGCGTCTCTGCCGGGCGACGTGCTCGGGCTGCGCTATCGGTCCAACGGGACCCTCGTGGCGGCGCGGCCCCGCCAGGGCGACGTCGTCCAGATCTCGGCGACCGGCATCGTCTCCGAGTACGTCGAGGGTCTCCAGGACCCGAACGGTCTCTCTCCGGACGCGGACGGCAACGTCTGGGCGACGGACCTCGCCGGCGGCCGGGTGCTCCGCCTCAACCCGGACGCCACGGTCGACGAGATCGCGAGCGGCGCTCCCGAGGTGAGCCAGCCGAACGGAATCGTCTTCGACCCGGCGCGAAGGGCGGTTTTCTACACGAACTCCTCCGCGGGCGAGATCCGCAGGATCGACCTCGCCGCCCCCGACGCGCGGCCCGCGCTCGTGGCGACGGTCGCGTCGGCCACGCTCGATGGGCTCGTCCTCGACACGTGCGGTCACCTCTACACGCTCGATAACAAGGACAGAGAGCTCTATCGCGTGCGGCTCGATCGGGGCGGCGCGGCCCTGGGAGGGCCGGAGCTCCTGGCGAGCTTTCCGACCGGGGTCGCCAATGCGCAGTTCGGATCGGGCCCCGGCTTCGATGCAAGGACCCTTTATGTCGGGGGCGCAGCCGGCTCGATCTACGCTGTTGCGGTCGGCATCGTCGGCGCGCCGGTCCCCGCGCCGCCAGAAGCGCCGTGATGAACGCTCCTCGGCGGCGCGCCGGATCGGTGGCAATTCAGCGGGCGCCCTCGGCCGCGGCCACGTCACCCTTCTTGAGCTTCCCTTGAAGCTCGCCGAGCTTTCCCGCCGTCCGGTCGAGGGTGCGCGCAGCGTGCTCGAGCGCGATCCGCCCATACCCGATCGCCACCCCCGCCCAGGAGGTGCCCAGCTCGCGCAGCGTCTCGACGAAGGGCGGCTTGGTCGCCGGCGTCGCGGCGCCCGCGTCCGCCTGCGTTGCGGGGGCGGCGCTCCCGTTCACGCTGTTCTCGGCCTTCGGCTCCGTGATGCTCTGGGTCTCACTCATGATCTGCCTCCCACTTCGTTTGTCCCCCCGCGACGGCCGCGGGCGTACAGAAAGGATCCATCGAGCGCAGACCTCCCGGTCCCGCGCGTCGCCGCAAGACGCGATGTGCACTGGAGCGAGGGGCCTCGCCGCGCGGCCATGCCAGCCAACAGCGCCACTCGGTGGTCCCGTCGGAGGCACAAGCGCGACGTCACGACACTGCGACGCAACGCGTTAACTGTCAAGGGTTCATGTCGATTTTGTTGCAGTCGCTTTTCACTAAGTTGTTTGATGAGGACGCTGCGGCGGCCATCGCGTTCGCTCGGCAGGTCAAGGAAGGGAGTTTCCCTATGTCGATAGCGCGCTGGAACAAGGCGGCGCCTTCAAGGCTCTTCTGGCTCCTCGTGGTGCTGTTGCTGCTCGCCGTTCCCGCGCCTTCGCTGGCGCAGGGGCCGGGCGAGCCGACGGCGGCGCCTGCCGCGGGCGCGGCGCCCGCGGCGCCCCCGGCGAAGACGGCCGCGGCGCAGGCGCAGGCACAGGCGCTTGGGCCTCCACCGGACTCGTGGGCAGGCCAGCTGGAGATGCTCTCCCGCTGGGTCGACCAGCGCCGCGGCCCGGGGCGCTGCGCGGAGCGTTGTTACGCGCTCGACCGGCTGCGCATCACCGGCGCGGTGGGCGAGGGGCCGCTCCAGTTCGAGCTCTCGGGCGGCGTGCTCGCGGACGGCCCGGTGGCGATCCCGCTCTTCGGGCCGCCGGCGCACCTCCGCATCGAGGCCGTGCTCGACGATGGAAGGCCCGCGTCGCGCCGCGAGGCCGCGCCGATCAGCTTCGCCGAGGGCCATTACTACCTCTGGACGGCCGCGCGCCGCTTCGTGCTCCGAGGCTCGCTGTGGCTCGAGGGCGACCTCACGCTGCTCGTGGCCGGTCCGCTCAACACGTTCGAGGCCGACGTCACCGGCGGCTCGGTCGCGGAGGGCGCCCAGCTCTCGGGGCTCTCGGGGGCGACGCTCCACTTCAGCCGCGACGGGGGCGCGGCGGCGCAGAGCGCGGGCCCCACGGTCTTCCAGCTCGCGCGCGCGGTGCGGGTCGGGCGGGAGGTCAGCTTCGAGTACCGGCTCGTCCTGCGGTCGGGCAGCGATCTCGGCGTGGTGCGCCTGCCGCTCGCGTTCGGGGAGAAGGTGCTCGACGTCACCGGCGCGAGCGGCTTCCGGATCGAGGGCGGGGAGCTCGTGCTGCCCACGTCGGGCCGCACCGCGGAGATGACGATCTCGGGCACGCTCCCGAAGGTCGGGGGCTTCTCGCCCGATCCGCGCTCCGCCTACGAGTGGTGGCTGTTCGAGTCGGACGTGGAGCACCGCCTCACGGTGAAGGGCGACATTCGCCAGGTCGACGCCGCCGAGTCGCCGATTCCGCGGACCCAGGCGACGTCGCGGCTGCTGCTCCTGAAGCGAGGGCAGCGCGTCGAGGTCGAGGTCGAGCCGCTCGCGGGCGTCGACGTGCTCGCCGCGGTGGTGCGCGAGCACCGCCGCACCCTGATCCTGACCGAGCGCGGGGACCTCGTGGCCGACGACGCGCTGACCTACGAGAACAACGGCATCGATTACCTGACCTACGCGCCCGGCGGGCGGCCGATCTTCCTCGCCACCGACGGCAAGGCCCAGCGGATCATGCACCAGGGCGCGGCCGCGGAGGAGGTCCTCGTGCCCCTGCAGACGGGGAGCCACAGGATCCAGGTGCAGTCGCTGGCGCAGGCGGTTGTGCGCCCGCTCGGCGGATCCATGGAGCTGCCGATGCCGAGCTACCCGCTCACCGCGAGCGAGGTGGCGCTCACGGTCGGGCTGCCCGAGCGCGTGGTGCCGCTCGCGCTGCTCGGCGGCGACCGGCCGGTGTGGTTCGCGGACTCGGGCGACGCCGTCGCCGTGGCGTTCGGCTTCGTGGCGGCGTGGATCGCCGTCCGCCCCGGCGGGGCGCCGAGCCGCGGGCGCCTGCGCGCGCTGCGCGCGCTGGGCGGGCTGATCATGGCGGGCCTGTGGTTCGTGGCGCCTGCCACGTTCGTGGCGCTCCTGGTCGGGATCGCGACGGCCGGGGCGGCGTGGCTCGTGGGGCGGCTCTTCCGGGGCACGAGCCGCGCGGTCGCGATGGTTGTGCTGCTCGGCATGGGCGGCATCGCGCTGCTGGTCGGGCTCTTCGCGGTCTCGGCGGGGCGCTACCGGGGCGAGCGATGGAACTCGTCGTACGAGACGTCCATGGCGCCGCCTTCGTCCGCGCGCATCGCCAAGTTGGACGACCAGGCCAAGGGCGGAGGCTCCCTCGCGCCCGGCGGCGCCGTGCTGGAGGGGGTGACGCCGGTGGCGCTGACGCTCCCGGACTACGACCGCGCCGTCCAGGCGAGCCGCGAGCTCGTCACGCGCGATCGCGTCTTCCACCCCGTGCTCATCTACACGACGTCCTCGGCGCTCGTGCCGCTCGCGCTGCTGTGGCTGGCCGGGGCGACGATCCTCCTCGCCGCGCACCGCGCGCCGCTCACCGAGCTCTACCGGCGCGCGGCCGTGCGCCTGTCGCGCCGGCCCGAGGACGACGGCCCGGACATCGACCGGCCCGGCGGGGGCGGCGGCAGGCCGCAGGGCGGCGCGAGGCACGCCCCGCCGGTGGGCTGACGCGGAGCCCGGGCGAGAGCGGGCAGACCGCGCGCTCTGCATCGCCGAGGAACGGTGATACGACCGCGGCATGGCGCGGTCGCCCCGTCTCGCCCTGGCCCTTGCGCTCCTCGCGCTCGTCGCGCTGCGCATCGCGCAGCTGAGCCCTCCCAGCGTCATCCCGGCCAGCGCCCCGCCCGACGTGTTCTCGGCCGAGCGGGCCAGGGCGCACCTCCTGGAGATCGCCGCGGAGCCGCGCCCCACGGGCTCGGCGGGGCACCGGCGGGCGCGCGACTACCTGCTGGCGAAGCTCGCGGACCTCGGCGTGCAGGCCGAGGTCCAGAGCACCTCGGTCCTCAGCCGGCAGTGGGGCCTGCCGTACGACGCCGCGCACGTCGAGAACCTCGTGGCGCGGCTGCCGGGCGCGGACAGCACCCGGGCGGTCGCGCTCGTGGCGCACTACGACTCGGTGCCCGGCAGTCCGGGGGCCGCCGACGACGGCAGCGCGGTGGCGGCGCTGCTGGAGACGCTGCGCGCGCTGAAGAGCGGCCCACCGCTGCGCAACGACGTGCTCCTCCTGTTCACGGACGCGGAGGAGGGAGGCGTGCTCGGCGGCAAGGCGTTCATGGACGAGCACCCGCTGCGCGGCGAGGTGGGGATCGCGCTCAACTTCGACGCCCGCGGCGCCGGCGGCGTGGTCGCGATGTTCGAGACCGGGCCCGGGGACGCGTTTCCCGTCCGCGAGCTCGGCCGCGCCGCGCCGTTCCCGATCGCGTCGTCGCTCTTCCCCGAGGTCGCGCGGCGCCTGGGCCACAGCACCGATTTCAGCGTCTTCAAGCGAGCCGGCATCCCCGGGCTGAACTTCGCCTTCAGCGACGACGCCGCGCACTACCACACGCCGTCCGACACCCTGAGCAACCTCGACCTCCGGAGCGTGCAGCACGCCGGGGACTACGCGCTCTCGCTCGCGCGCCGCTTCGGCGGGCTCGACCTGCGGCACCGGGACCGCGAGGACGCGGTGTACTTCAACACCTGGGGCGCCCACGTCGTCTCCCACCCGATCGGCTGGGCGAGCCCGATCGCCGCGCTGGTCGCCGGCCTGTTCGCCGGCGCCGTCGTTGTCGCGCGGCGCCGGCAGGTCGCCTCGCTCGGCCGCATCTCCTCGGGATTCCTCGCCTTTCTTGCGTTGCTCGCCGGCGCCGCCGCGGCGGTGGGCGGGCTCGGGTGGATCCTCCGGCGCGTCCACCCGGTGCTGCGGGTGATGCCGTTCGAGCCCTACAACGCGCCCGCGTTCCGGCTCGCGCTCGCCCTCGCCGCGCTCGCGGTCTCCGCGGCGGGCTACCGGCTCTTCCGGCGGCGCCTCGGCGCCTGCGAGCTCGCCCTCGGCGCGCTGCTCCTGTGGCTGCTGCTCCTCGTCGGGGCGAGCCTCTTCATGCCGGGCGCGAGCTTCTACTTCGCCTGGCCGCTCGCGTTCTCCCTGCTCGGCCTCGTGGCCGTGACGATCCGGCGCGGCGACGCCCCTCCCACGCTCGCCGACGCGGCGCTCCTCGTCGCCGCCGCGGTGCCGGTGGTCGCGCTGGCCGTGCCCGGCCCGTACCTGCTCTTCGTCGCGCTGGGGCTGCCGATGGCGGCGGCGCCGGCCCTCGCCGTCGCGCTCGTGTTCGGGCTCTTCCTGCCGCACGCCGAGCTGCTCGGCGGCGGCCTCTCGCGGCGTCTCGCGCTCGCGTTCGCCCTGCCGGGCCTCGCCGCGCTCGTCGTCGCCTGCGCGCCCCTCGGCTTCACCGAGGCAGAGCCCCGGCCCGCGAGCCTCGCCTACGCGCTCGACACCGCCGCCGAGCGGGCCCACTGGCTCTCGGCCGACCGGGACCTCGACCCGTGGACCGCCGGGTACTTCCCGGCGGAGCGCGCGCAGTCGCCCTCGTTCGCGGTGCCGTTCGTGCGCGTGACCCGCCAGAGCGAGGCGCCGTCCCTCGCCCTGCCGCCGCCCTCGCTCACGGTGCTCGGCGACGCGGTGCGCGGCGGCGTCCGGTCGCTCCGGGTCCGCGTCGCGTCGCCCCGGGGAGCCCCCTGGCTGCTCGCCGAGGTGGCGTCCCCGACCGAGGTGATTCGCGCGGAGGTGGACGGGCGGCGCGTGGAGGAGTCGGCCCGCGGCGCGGGGGCGAGGCGGAACGTCCGCTGGGGATTCACCTACATGGGCTTGCCGCCCGGAGGCATCGAGTGGTCGCTGGAGGTCGAGGACTCCGGGCCGCTCGAGATCCGGCTGATGGACCAGACCTACGAGCTCCCGCGCGAGCTCGCGCGCGGGCCGCGGCCGAGAGAGATCATGGGGGTGCCCTACCGGCTCGCGGATTCGACGTTCGTCAGCGGGTCGTTCCGGTTCTAGCGCCGCGTCGTCACGTCGTCTGTGGGTTCATGAGAATTCGAACCACAGAGGCACGGAGGACACAGAGGAGAGAACAGAGAAACTCTGTGTCCTCCGTGGCTCTGTGGCTCTGTGGCTCTGTGCCTCGAATTCTTCCGCGCGCCGCGCGAGCCCTGCTCAGTCGACGAAGATGGGCTCGCAGTTCGTGAACGCGAGCGTCGACTGGATCACGAAGTTCGACTCGTCCGTGTGCCGCTCGGCGTGGAAGAAGTCGAGCGGAACCTCCTGGCCGGGCACGATCCCGAGCTCGGAGGCCATCGCGTCGAGGTCGAGCTCGTCGGACTGCGGGCTGTGGAGGCCGCCGAGATCGATGGCGAGCCGGTTGTTGATGAACACCCAGAGATCGTCGTCGCCCCTGAACGAGAACACCTCGCCGCCGCTGTAAACGAACTTCATGTGGAGCTCGAACGTGAAGTGGAAGTTGTGCTCCCTCCGCTCGTTCCCGAAGCCCTTCCCGTCGATGGGGAAGAACGCCCGGTTGTCGTAGGTGGCAATGCCGTTCGCGTCGACCGTGGGCGTGATGGTGAACTGGATCGGCATGTTCACCCCTTGCACGTCGCGATACCACTGATCGAACTCGGCCGGCCCGGTTGTGTGCTCGGTGCCCCCCTGGTGCGCATAGACGGGCTTCTGATCCGGCCCCAGCTCGCGCTCGACGATGCCTTTCAGGCCGCTGCCCGTGAACGTCTCGAAGTCGGGGTGCCCGTCGCCGCGGGCATAGGCGCGGAAGTCGCGCACGATGCCCGTGAGGTTCGCGTCGCAACCGCTGCCGCTGCCGCTGCCGCTGCCGCTGCCGCTTCCCGCGCCCGGCCCCACCGCCACGCCGCTTCCGAAGTCGTCGCCGCCCGAGCCCGCGCCCGCGCCAGCCCCGGCGCCGGAGCTGTCCCCGGAGCCGTTCGACCCGCCGTCGCCGCCGCCACAGGCGACCCCGGCCAAGACCAGCATCATTGCGAGCGGAGCACACCAGTTCGATTGCAGCGGCTGAAGCATGCGAAGACTCCTTCTGAGCGTGAGTTGCGCGGATACGCGCCAGGGCAGCCAAACCAAACGCCGGCCCAGGGCGCAAGGGAGAAAACGATCTTATCCCGCCATCATAGCGGGTCGAACCACAAAATTGTGACGACGCGACAGCGGCCGGTCCACCGGAGACGCGCTGGTGGGTAGGTAGGTTTTTTATCGAGAGCTGCCGCCACGGTAGGTGTCGAGCCGCCGCGACAGCGCCGACGGGAGCCGCTCGCAGAAGCCGGATGGGCGGGGCAGGGGCTCGCGCCGCGCGGTCTGCCAGAACAGCACCGGGCCGAGCCGCCGACCCCGCGCGTCGGCCATGAGCGCGGCCATGGCCTTGCCGGTGTAGACTCGAGCGCCGCGCGCACGACGCCCACCATGCCGAACGCCGACGTGGCGCCGAGCGGCACGATGGCCGCGCCGTCGCCGTCCCGCGCGCGCAGCGGCAGGAAGAGCGAAGGGCGCGCGAGCGCGAGCTCGAGGCGCGAGGGATAGAACCGGATCGAGGTCGGCCCCGAGGCGATGAACGCGAGGTTGTCGATCACGCTCCTGGACGGGTCGGTCCAGAACAGGTGCGCGTGCACCCGCCAGCCGAGCCGCTCCGCCGCGACGGCGAGCGCCGCCACGTTGCCCGAGCCGATGCCGCCCACCGCGGACCACGCCGCCGCGGTCGAGCGCGGGGGCGCGGCGAGCACGTAGTCGAGCTTCCGCATCTTCATCCCGCCGTGGAGGGGCTCGCAGAGGTCGTCGCGCTTGATCCCGAGAAAGTCGAGGCCGAGCGCGGAGGCGAGCCGCGGCAGCGCGGCGACCGGCGAGGGCGCGGTGACCCACCCGAGCCGGGGAATGCGATCGATCATCCGAAGGGCGGCTGCGTCGCGCAACGGGGGCACCTCGCGAAGGCGGCTGCGATCAGGCGGCCAGGCGGCGTCAGCCAGGCGTGCCGGCGCGCTGGCCCGCGAGCACGGCGTCCGGCTCCAGCACGAGGAGGCGCACGCGGCCCGTGGCGCAGAGCCGGCCCTCCTCGTCGTGGACCGAGCCCTCCCAGACCTGGGTGCGCCGCCCGCGGTCGAGCGGCCGCGCCGTGGCGCGGAGCCGCCCCGACCGGACCGCGCGCAGGAAGCTCGTATGGTTCTCGAGCCCGACGACCGAGCGGCCGGCCGGCAGGGCGTGGAGCGCGGCGCCGACCGACGCCAGCGTCTCGATGAGCCCCGCGTGGACGCCGCCGTGCACGATGCCGTACGCCTGCCGGTGCTGCGGTCCGACGTCGAGCTCGGCCTCCACCCCGTCGCCCGTGGCGCGGATCAGCCGGAGACCCATGGCGCTGACCCAGCCGTCGATGCTCGCGGCGTTGAGCGCCGCGGCGAAGTCCTCGGATTCCCCTTCGGCCATGGAGACAGCGTAGAGCACCGCTCAGGTTGATTGGTGACAATTCCGGGCGCCTTGATGAGCCGTGAGCCGTGAGCCGATATGGCATTCGGTGTAAAATTATCGTACAGGTGAAGAGCGCATGGGCGACGAGCGCTGGTTCGTTCCAGAGCGCACCGATCTTCTCTGGATCGACGCCGCGCACGGCTCGGTGTCACGGGCTGCTCCCGAGTGTGCGCGCGGGCAGGCGCGTCCAGTGACGCGCCCTGCCGGCGGCAGACATCATGTCGTCTGCACGAGCGCTTCGTGCGGTGGCCAGGCGACCGCTCCGGCGGGAGCGGTCACTCGAGGCGCGGCGCCGTCCACCTCATCCACCGGTTCAGGTCGGCCCTCGCCCCGTCGCTCCTGACCACGTTGGTCTCGCCGCTGCCGCCTCCGACGAGGAACTTCTTCACGTAGGCCTCGAGGAGCGCCCGCTGCGCGGCGGGGAACTGGCAGTGTTCATGGCCGCCGAGCTGCCAGTAGGCCATCTTGTCGGGCGCGCCGAGGCCCTCCCAGATCGCGTGGGCGATGGACCCAGCCGTGAAGGTGCTATCGATGCCGAGCCAGTCGATTCTGTTGTCGAGGACGAGCAGCGCGCGCGGCGCGACGAGGCCCATGACCATGTGGTGATCGAAGGGGAGGTTATTCACCCTGCTGCCGAAGGTCGAGCCGAAATTCTGGCGGAACCACGGCTGCTCATTGGCCGCGTTGGACAGGGTCTGCACGTTCTGCCCAGAGTTGGCGGCTGCCTGCGAGACGCGCCAGCTCGCCGAGCCTCCGGCGCCCGACTCCTGAGGGATCGTCAGCACGATGCGCTCGTCGAACGCGCCTGCAGTGAGAGCGCCCTTTCCATCCCGCGAGCAACCCGTCACGGCGATGCGCCTCGGGTCGATGTTGGCTGACGGGGGCTTCTCGAGCGCGTCGATGATCCGGCTGATACCCCACGCCCACGCTATCATCGAGCTGGCCGAGTGGTTCCTGCCGTAGAGGTCGTAGAACTTGCCCGTCCCACGTGAGCCGCCCCCCGATCCATTGGTTAGAGTTCAAGATGAGCGGCCAGCGTGCTCCCGATCACGGTCGCACCCGCGGGCCTGTGCCGACGACATGCCTGGCAACCACGATGTTGGTCGGAGAGATGCTCACCTGCGGATACACCGCGTGAGGAGGCTGGGCATCTTAGAAAGCAAGAGCAGCTCGGACGCGCAGCCGCCAAAAAAACATTGATGCAAATTCGTGGCGAAAGTAAAGACTCTTTAATTGGTCGAGGCGGTTTTGCGTGCTGCTTGCGTGCAGCTTGCCGTGCTGTTCGCGTGCAGCTTGCCGTGCAGCGTACAGTCACGTTGCGCGCGCTGGCTCGGGCATAGAACCTTATGAGGCTCGTTCACTCTCCTGGAAATGCGATGCTCTACCGATAATCGACGCGGCCGGCCGATCGGGGTCACCCTGCCTTGCGGTAAAACTCCACGAAGAACCGGACTGGACCGTGGAGGTCGACGTGGTGCAGCACCTCTGGCACGACGATCCCCGGGGACTCCGGATCCAGCAGCATCTCGCGACCGCCGAGCCCGTCGATGTGATAGCGGAGCTGCCCCGAGACGACGTGGATCACGCCCCACACACCGGGCTTGGTCGTGTGGTTCTTTCTCAGGCCGCCCGGGATCGTGCCCTCGTCGAACTCGGCCGTCCGGCTGTACGCCACCATCCCGTCGGGCATCTCCAGCCGATCGCAACGCACGCAGTCGAGCTCGGTTCCGAGCATGGACGCACGGCCCTCGGGCGTGAGCACCCAGGGGCGCACCATGAAGGGCGGGGTGTGCCGGACGTGCTGGCCGTGACCGCAGCTCAGCTCGGCCACCCAGTCGTTCGCGTCGTCCCGATGGTAGCCCGTGATCGCTCGATGCATGGCGTCGAGCTACCCGATCCGAGGACGGGTGTCACGCCGGCTTCCGCCGGCCTGGCGGGCGCTCTGCCGAGCGCCTCCGGCGATGGCTCAAAGATCGCAAGATCCTCCAGGAACGGCGCGCGGCGCGCTGTCCAGGATGAGCGTCGACCAGAGAAGGTCGCCCCGACGCGAGGTTTTCCCATGGCCGAGATCGTTCTCCACCACTATCCCCTGTCGCTCTTCGCCGAGAAGATCCGCCGGATCCTCGCATACAAGAAGATCGCGTGGCGCTCGGTCGAACAGCCGATGACGGCGCCGAAGCCGGAGCTGACGCCGCTCACCGGCGGTTACCGGCGGATCCCGGTCATGCAGATCGGCGCGGACGTCTATTGCGACACGGCGTGCATCGCGCGGCGCCTGGAGCAGCTACGGCCGGAGCCTGCCTGCTTCCCGCCCGGGGAGGCCGGGCTGGCCGGGCTGATCGAGGACTGGGCGGACCACCGGTTGATGCAGCAGATCGTGCCGCCGGTGGTCGTCGAGCTGTTTCCTGTCCTGCCGCCCGGCATCCTCGCGGATCGCGCGGCGATGTCGCCGGCGTTGAGCAAGGACGCGATCTTCGGGGCGGCGCCGCACGCCCTGGGTCAGGCGCTGCTGTCGCTCGATCGCCTGGACGGCCAGCTGCGCGACCGGCCTTTCCTGCTGGGCGACGCGTTCTCGATCGCGGACGCGGCGTGCTTCCACCCGGTGTGGTTCATGAAACAAGGCGTGAGGCTGTTCGCGGCGGTCGAGGCGCGTCCGGCGCTCGCGGCGTGGCTCGCGCGCATCGAGGCCTTCGGCCCGGGCGACCCTCGACCGATGAGCGCCGCCGAGGCGCTCGCGAGCGCCCGGGCGTCCGAGCCGGCCGACGTCGCAGGCGGGGAGATCGCGGCAGGAGAGGGCCTCCGGCCGGGAGATGCGGTGGCGATCGCGGCCGACGATTACGGTCCAGAGGAGAGCCGGGGCGTCGTCGTGCGGCTCTCGGCCTCCGAGATCACGGTCCGGCGCCACGATCCGGCCGTGGGCGAGATCGCGCTGCACTTCCCGCGCGCGGGGTATCGCATCACGAAGCAGTGAGCCGCGCCGAGGTGTCAGGCGCGCGATGAGAAGGGATCCGAAAAGCAAGCCCCTCGCGGCCTCCGCCCCATCATACAGCCACGCTGCATACCTGGTTGATCAAGAGCCCTCTGCGATCCACCCTCGCAGAAAAACAACGCTGTGTCGGGATTTCTCCGCGCGGCGAAGGCGTATCCTCCACGCCACGATCGTGCGGGCGTCGGCTCGGCGCACGAGGGGCTCGAGTTCAGGGCATCCGCGTGGAAGACTGCGGCCGCTTCACGCGTCCCGAGCGATCGGGGGCGCGGCCGAAAGGAGCGGGTCATGCGTGCTCGTGCTTCGTGGCTTGGGTCGACGATCACCATCGCGAGCAGCCTTGCCGTGCTGGCGAGCTGCTCTGCGTCCGGCGTGAGCAACAGCACGGGCATCCCCGGCGGCGGTGGCTCGGGCGCCGGGGACAACACCGGCACCGGCGGCGGGCTCGGCGGCGGCGACTTCGGTATCGGCGACAACGGCGCCACATTCCGTTGTGGTGACGGGATCCTGACCTCGGACGAAGCCTGCGACGACAGCAACCTCGCGGGAGGCGACGGTTGCCCCGCAGATTGCCTCTCGGTCGAGCCGGGCTGGTCCTGCCCCAGGCCCGGCGCTGCCTGCACCCGCGCCGCCCGCTGCGGGGACGGTGCCGTGGTGTTTCCGGAGCTCTGCGACGACGCCAACACCGAGCCGGGCGACGGCTGCTCGCCGACCTGCAAGGTGGAGGTGGGCTACAAATGCGGCGGCAGCCCGAGCGCCTGCACCGAGACGACCTGCGGCGACGACGCCCAGGAGGGGGCCGAGAGCTGCGAAGACGGCAACACGATGCCCTTCGATGGCTGCTCCTCGACGTGTCAGGCCGAGCCCGATTGCTCCGCGGGCTCCTGCGCCTCCCGCTGTGGAGACGGCCTCGTGCTCGGGGAGGACTGCGACGACGGCAACAACATCGACGGCGACGGGTGCTCCGGGGCCTGCACGACAGAGCCCGGGTATCGCTGCGCCGTGCCCCAGCCTTCGGGATCCATGGCTGTGCCGGTGGTGTTCCGCGACTTCCGGGCGGCCCACCCCGACTTCGAGCCGAAGGGTCCCGGCCGCAGCGTGCCGGTCTTCGGCATGGTCGCGAACCGGCTCGACGCCGAGAAGAAGCCTGCGCACATGGCGGTCGCGAACAGCCTGGTCACGAGCGCGCAGAGCTTCGCCGACTGGTACCACGACGTGCCCGGCACCAACAGCACCACGGTCGCCACCCTCACGCTGTGGGACACCGGCGATGGTCGCTTCGTGAACCGCTGGGGCGCGGACGGCGAGCCGTGGACCCTGCTGTCCCCGGAGAGCGCGCACTATTGCGGCAACGTCGGTAACGAGGAGGACGGGGAGCCCTGTACCTCGACGACCGAGAACACCGCGGCCTGCGGCGATATCCACAGCCCCGAGTTCCACAGCTGCGAGGCGCGCGGCGGGGTCTACTGGGCGAGGTACGTGGACGCCACCTACGATGGGAATCCGCTGTTCTTTCCGGTCGACAGCGATCGCTTCACCCCGGCGGCCGAGCGCGTCCCGGCCGATATCTTCCCGAGCTACGGGGACGGGAGCTGGTTGAAAGAGGATGGCACCCCGGACCACAACTTCCACTTCACGAGCGAGATCCGCTACTGGTTCCAGTACACGGCGGGCGAGGAGTACGTGCTCGATTTCACCGGCGACGACGACGTGTGGGTGTTCATCAACGATCGCCTCGCGGTCGACGTGGGCGGCATCCACAGCGCCGTCACCGGGCACCTCGTCATCGGCGGAAGCGGGGCAGGCCGGGTGACCTACGCCGGAGGAGAGGACGACGTCATCCCGGCGCGGAACGTCGACCTCGGCCTCGTGGACGGCGGCGTCTATCAGATCGCCGTGTTCCACGCCGAGCGCCAGACCGCGGCGTCGACGTTCAAGCTCACGCTGCAGGGCTTCGCGACGGCGCGCAGCGAGTGCACCGCGATCTGCGGCGATGGCGTCGTCGGCCTGGGCGAGCAGTGCGACGACGGCGTGAACGACGGCGGCTATGGCGAGTGCGGACCGAGCTGCCAGCTCGGCGAGTTCTGCGGCGATGGCATCGTGCAGGATGTCGAGGAGTGCGACGATGGCAACAACCGCGACGGCGACGCCTGCGGCAGCGGCTGCCGCAACCTCGTCCCCCGCTGAGCCGGCGGAGGCGCGCCCCTCGCCATGCCCGCTCAAAACGAGCAGCTGGACGGCGGCGCGCGAGCTGGGGAGCGCTGGAGATCCGTCGCTCGCTCGCCCCTTGGCTCCTGCGGACGCGTCCGCCGCCGGCTCGCCTCGCATCCGCTCGCTGAGGTGCACCTGACACGCCCCCTGCCTGCGTTCTGGAGAACTCCCCTATGTCGCGTCCTGGCTCCTGTCTCGCGCTCCCGTCGCTTCTCGCTCTCTTTTGCTCATTCGCCTCGTTCGCCTGTTCGAGCGAGCAAGGCCCCGATGATCTGGCCGCGCCCGCCGGAGGCGGCTCGCCCGCCGGAGGCGGCTCGTCCGCCGCGTCCGGCGGGCCATCGAGCGGCACGACGGGGAGCGGCGGTACGGTGTCGCCCGGGGGCTCGGGAGGCGCAGGCACCGGCGGGAGCGCCGGCGCGCCCGTCGATTGCTCACGGATCGAAGCGGCCGGCTTCGAGCTTTGCACCTCGGGCGAGGATTTCTGCGGCGCCGTCTTCCAGGACGGGAGCGGCTGCACGGCGGTGTGCGCAGCCGCAGGTCTCGCCTGTGAGGCCGCCTCCGAGAACCTCGAGGGAAGCTGCGGCGCCGACGAGGCGCTCCCGCCCGTGTCGTGCGACTCGGGGCACCAGTCCGACCATTGCCTGTGTCGCGGCCCCGCGAGCGGTACCGGCGGAAGCTCGGGGACCGGCGGCTCAGGCGCAGGTGGTTCAGGCACAGGTGGTTCAGGCGCAGGTGGTTCAGGCGGCGGCAGCGGTACGTCCGACTGCAACAGCGTGACGAGGGGGCCGCTCATCGAGGTGAACCGAGATGGCTCGGGTGATTTCACCTCGATTCAGGCCGCGATCAACAGCGTCGCCAGGTCGAACACGACGCCCACCATCCTTCGCATCGCCCCCGGGACCTACGCCGAGAAGCTCGTCGTCGACCGTCCCCACGTGACGCTCTGCGGCCAGACAGGTCAGGCCGAGACGACCGTGCTCACCTACGGCGATAACGCGAACACCTCGAACGGCGCAGGGGGCACGCTGGGCACCTCGGGGAGCTTCAGCGTCAATATCTCCGCGAACGACGTCTCCGCCGAGAACATCACCTTCGCCAACAGCACGGGCCCAGGCGTGCAGGCCGTGGCGCTCCTCGTTTCCGGCAGTCGCGTGCAGTTCCGTCGCTGCCGGGCCATCGGTTACCAGGACACGCTCTATGTGAAGAACGGATCGCAGTACTTCAGGGATTGCTACATCGAGGGCACCGTCGACTTCATCTTCGGCGGCGCCACGGCCGTGTTCGAGGACTGTACGGTCCATAACGTCGCGAGCGGGACGGCGATCACCGCGCCGAGCACGGACGCATCCATTCCCTTCGGAATCGTGTTCCTCGGAGGAAAGGCCACGGCGGCCGGATCGATCAGGTCCGGTTCGATCGCCCTCGGTCGCAACTGGAGACCCTACGGCGCGGCCACCTACCTCGGAACCGAGCTCGGCGCGCACATCTCGGCCGTCGGATGGGTCCGCATGAGCGAAAACACGCTCGCGACAGCGCGCTTCGCCGAGCACATGACCACGGGACCCGGCGCGAGGCCGAGCGAGCGAGCCCGCGAGTCCAAGCAGCTCAGCGCGGCCGAGGCTGCAAGCTATACGGTCGAGAACATGCTCGCGCCCTGGACACCCACTTTTGCGGACTGAGAGCGCCGCTCGTCAGCCCTTGTCGCTCACGACCAACGACGTCGGCCTCTGCGTCGCCGGGAGCGCGACGAGGCGGGGGATGAGCCCCCGGTCCGATCCTCCCCCCGCCGAGCCGGCGAAGGCGCGCGCGCGGCAAGGCCGGCGTGCGGGCGGCCTCGGTCGCCTCGTGAACCGTCGTTCGCCGACAGCGTGAGCAAGTATCCCACGCAGCGCGGACGGCTCCGTTGCGCTACGACTGCGGGATGTTCGGTCATGGGCATCCTCAGAACCGTCCGCCGCCGCCGCCTTACTATCCTCCCCAGCGGCCGCCTTACTACCCTCCTCCGCAGCGTCCGAAGCCCGGCGTGTCGCCGCTCGTGATCGTGCTCGCCGTCGTGGGCGGGTTGTTCGCGCTCGGCGTGGGCGCCCTCGTCGTGATCGGCGGCGCGGTGTACCTGGTGGCGAGGGCGGAGCCGGAGCAAGCGGTCGGCGAGCCCGTGCTCTCCGACGTGTCGACGACGGGCGGCGGCTCGCCCCTGCTGCCCGTGCCGCCCGCGTCGACGAGCACCCCGCTCCGCCCGGACCTGGAGGCCGATGAGGTGGCGGGCGATGTCGCGTCGCCCTCCGGCGACGACGGGAAGGGCGAAGCGCCGACGCCCTCGCTGGCTGGGGGGCGGACGCCCACCGCGCCGAGCGAGGGCTCCTCGAACGGAGGCCCCAGCAGCGGTAGCGCGACGGGCGGGGCGTCCTGGTGGTGCACGGCGAGCGCATCCGTGCGCGTCTGCGGCTTTGCGGGCGCCTGCAACTATCAGATGGTGTTCGGCAACGGCGGAGGGAAGGACCGCTTCCTGGCCTCGCAGCAAGCCAAGCGGTCGTGCGAGGCGAGCGCGCGTGCGAAGGGCGCCTCGGCCATCTGCGTGGTGCAGTGCAGCCCGCGCTGACCGGCGCGGAGCTGCGCGTCGCTCGTTTCCGGCTCAGAGCTCGGTGAACAGGCCCCAGAACGCAGCGGGCGCGAGGGCGTCCTGGCGATCGTGGCCCTGTCCGCTGGTCTCGCACCAGATCACCGGGTACCCCTCGTCGCAGCCCTGATAGCGCACGCACGGCGACGGCGCCTCGGGCACCGGTTCGCGCTCGGCGTCGCAGTGATTGGCCTCGAGCAGGCGGTCGCGCTCGACAACGCTGCCGCTGATGTCGTTGTCCCTGTCGTTCGCGTCGTGCACGAAGATGCGCGCGACCTGTCCGACGCAGTCGCGGGGGTTCACCGCGCCGCCCGCCACCGACCCGGCGGCGCGCAGCCTGTCGCCGCGACGGCACTCGAGCGTGTTGATGAGCCACGCGCCGCTGCTGTAACCGGCCGCGAAGACGCGCGACGCGTCGGCGCAGTGATCCTGGAGCACGGCGTCGAGCATCCGATCGAAGAAAGCGACGTCTGGGCCGTTCGCGGACGCGTCCCAGCAGGTGTTGCTCGACACGCCGACGCCGCGCACCAGGATGGCGTCCTCCCCTGTCTGGCGCTGCATCGGCACGTTGTTGTCGCCCGAGCTGCAGCCATGAAAGAGAAACACCACCGGGTAGGCTCGCGTCGGGTCGTACTTCGCGGGCAGCCATACCCACCACTTCCGATCGACCGACTCGATGTTCAGGTCGGGTTGCGCGACCCACTGCGCGAGGGGCTGCGAGGCGTCCTTGTCGCAGCCGGCGCTCGGCGTCGGGCTCGCGCCGCCGGAGCCACCGCCGCTGCTGGCTGTCGAGCTCCCCTGTGCGCTCCCGCTGCCGGACGTGCCGCCGCCGCCCGCGCCGCTGCCTGTGCTGCCCGACGCACCGGATGCCGCGCCGCCTGCGCCGCCGCCGCCTCCGTCCTGGGAGATCGCGCCGCCTGCGCCTCCACCGCCCGCGCCGGGGTTGTCGCTGCTGCACGCGACCACGAGAGAGAGCGAGGCGATCAGGGCTGGCAGGGGGCGCTGGAGCATGGCGGGCTCACTATCTGCCAGCGGTCCCGTGCTGTCACCTGCGATCGCGTCCTGCACGCCGGGTGCGTCGTGCCCCCGCTTCGCGGCTTCGGGCGACGCGGCGCTCTGGTCTAGCGTCCCGCGGGCGGCGCGGCGCGGCGGAACGCGCGCATGTGGAAGCGGCGTTGCTCGTCGGGATAGATGTGCTCTTGCCCGACCGGGCACGCGCGGCGCGACAGGCACCCTCCGGTCATGCACGCCCCGGCGGGCTCGGCGTCGAGGCGGCCGACGCAGGCGGCGACATCGTAGCTGCGGGGCGAGAACGCGGAGACGGGGCAGGCGCCAAGACAGGGCTTGTCGGCGCAGGACGCGCAGGGGCTCGGCGGGGCCTCGCGCGGCGGGAGCGACAGCCGCTCGGCGAAGACGAGGGCGGCGCGATACCCGTGCCAGAGGCCGAACCGCGGGTGGATGAGGATGCCGAGGGGCGACGGGTACACCGGCTCGGCCCGCTGCGCCCAGCGCTGGAAAGGCCAGTACGGAGGGCCGGTGAAGGGGAACAGCGCGGCCGCGCCGAGCTCCGCGGCGAGCGCGGAGACCACCGCGAGGGTCCAGTCGTCGAGCGCGAGATCGGGGGCCTGCGCGCGAGCGCGGGAGAAGGCGCGCCACATGGACGGGCCGGCATGGCCGAGCAGGACGAGCGTCCCCGCGGCGAGGCCTCCGGCCGCGGGGACGCCGTCGGCGTCGAGGGGGTGGAAGCCGCCGCGCAGCGGGATACCCGCGCGGTCGCAGCGCGCCGAGAGATCTGGCCAGCCGATGGGCACCGGGGCTCGCTTAAGGCGCCCGGACCGGCGCGGCAAGCGAGCTCTGGCCCCGCCGCCTTCGCGAAGGCTTCCGTCGCGGGCATGAAGGCTTCCGTCGTGGGCATGAAGGCGCTCGGAGACGGGGTACAAGTTCAGACGGGCAACCCGGGGGCCCTGCTCATCCGGCGCGAGCGCCGCGCGCTCCTCAGGGCGCGCCCTCCTCCCCGGATAAGGCGTTCTGTTCTAGAGTGGCGCCGTGGCGCGGAGGCTCGATTTCCGGCTCGGGACGAAGACGCCGTCCCCCAACGCCCGCGCGGCGCGCGCGGTCAGCCGCGCCGCGCGGGCGCCCGCGAGCACGCCATGAGCCCTCCGCGCCCGGTGGTCACGCTCCACTTCGCCCAGACGCTCGACGGCCGCATCGCGACCCTCAACGAGCGCGTCGAGATCAGCACGCCCGCGGGGCTCGAGCACGCCCACCGGGCGCGCGCGGAGCACGACGCGGTGCTCGTCGGGATCCGCACCGTCGTGATCGATGATCCCCTGCTGACCGTACGCTTGTGCGAGGGCCCGCAGCCGATGCGCGTCGTGCTGGCGAGCGCCCTCGGCGTGCCGGAGGGGGCGCGCCTGCTGCGGTCGTCCAGCCGAGGGCAGCCGGCCGGCGGGCGCGTGCTCGTCCTCGGCGCGGCAGGCCGCGCGCTGGACGCTGCGCGCGCGCGGCTAGAGGAGCACGGCGCGGAGGTGGTCGTCGTGCCCGCGGACGACCACGACCGCGTCTCGCTGCCGCACGCCCTCGCCGAGCTCCACGCGCGCGGCGTGCGGCGGCTGCTCGTCGAGGGGGGCGGCGCCGTGCTCACCTCGTTCCTGCGCGCGCGGCTCGCCGACCGCGCGGAGGTCGAGATCGCGCCGCGCCTGCTCGGTGATACGGCGATCCCCGCGGTCGGCGCCCTGGGAGAGGCGTCGCCCGCGTCGGCGATCGACCTGCGGGAGACGGCGCTCGAGCTCCTGGGGAGCAACCTGCTCTTGCGAGGGAAAGTTGCCTATCCCGACTGACGATCCCGCGCCGCCGGAGATGCCCGCGCCGCCGGAGATGCCCGCGCCGCCGGAGATGCCCGCGCCGCTCACGGCGCCCGCGCCGCCCGCCCGTGAGCTCTGGTTCGTCCGGCCCGGCCTCGTCGAGGTGCGCCGGGGCGCCCCGCCGCGCGAGCCCCGGGCCGGCGAGGTCGTGGCGCGAGCGGTCGCCTCGGGCGTCAGCCAGGGGACCGAGCTCCTGCTCTTCCGCGGCGAGGGGCCGACGCCGTTCGATCCCTCGCTCGACGCGCCGGGCGCGCCGACCTACCCGCGCCGTTACGGCTATGCGTGGGTGGGCGAGGTCGTCGCCCGCGGCGAGGGCGCGGCGCTCGGCCTGGGCGACCGCGTCTTCGCGCTCGCGCCGCACGGCGATCTGCACCTGCTCGGGCCGGGCGCGGCGCGCGCGCTGCCCCGCGCGATCCCGGGCGAGCGCGCGGTGCTGGCCGCGAACCTCGAGACGGCGATCACGTGCGTGTGGGACGCGGGGGTGGGCCTCGGGGACGCCGTGGTGGTGCTCGGGGGCGGCGTCGTCGGGCTGCTCGTCGTGGCGCTCGCGCGGCGCGCCGGGGCAGCGGTGCGGCTGATCGAGCCGAGCGAGCGGCGGCGCCTGGCCGGCCTCGCGCTCGGCGCTGCCGCGGCGATCCGGCCGGAGGACGACCGGCCGCGCGGCGACGCGGACATCGTCATCGCCGCGACGGGCGACCCGGGCGAGCTCGACCGCGCGATCGCGCACGCGGCGCGCGAGGCGACGGTGACGGTCGCGTCGTTCTACGGGGCGCGGACGAGCCCGGTCGCGCTCGGCGCCGAGTTCCACCGCCGGCGGCTGCGCCTGCGCGCGAGCCAGGTCTCGACGATCCCGCCCGAGCGCGCGCCCCGCTGGGATCACGCGCGGCGCTTCGCGCTGGTGCGCGCCCTCCTGGAGGACGCCGCCCTCGACGCGCTGCTGGACCCGCCCGTCCCGTTCGACGCCGCGCCGTCCGTGTACGCCGAGCTCGCCGCCGCGCCCGGGGCGAGGCTGCAGACGGTCTTCCAGTACGGCGCGCGATCGGGTACGCGAGAGGCCACCTAGAGGTCTGCCATGTTCCTCCTCGGCGTCAGCGATCACGTGATGATCGCGCACAGCTTCTCCGATCCGTTCTTCGGTCCGGCGACCCGGATGCACGGCGCGACGTACGCCATCGAGGTCGAGATCCGCGCGAAGGCGCTCGGCCCGCACCACGTGGTCATGGACATCGGCGCGCTGCACGCGGCGCTGCGCCGGGCGCTCGACACGATCGACTACCAGAACCTCGACGAGCACCAGGCCTTCCCCGGGCGCACCTCCACGACCGAGCGCGTGGCCGAGCACGTGGCCGGCCTCCTCGCCGCGGACATCGCGAAGCTGCCCGCCGACGAGGCGCCGCACCCGGGCGCGACGCTGCGGGTGCTCGTCCGCGAGTCGCCGTCGGCGTACGCGGGCTTCGAGCGCGACCTGTAGCGCCCGCCGCCGGGCGAGCCCCGCGGGGCGTGCCGCGAGGGCGGGCGTCGGGCGAGCCGCGCCGCGGGGCCAGGGCAGGCGTCGCGTTGCTGCGCGTCGCGAGGGGGGTATATCAGGTCGAGCTGCTCTCCGGACCCATGCGCATCGCCTGGATCGTCTACGGCGCCCTCGACCAGACAACGGGCGGGTACATCTACGATCGGCTCGTCATCGAGCGGCTGCGGTCGCGGGGCGACGTCGTGGAGGTCGTGTCCCTCGACCCGGCGCCGCGGTCGCGCGCGCTGGCCGGGCTCGCGCTCGCGCGGCGCCTCGCCCGGATCGACCCTGCCGTCGTGGTCGGCGACGAGCTCTGCTTCCCGGAGCTCGTGCCGGCGTTCGCGGCGCTGCCGCGGCGGATCGCGCGCGTGCTCCTCGTGCACCACCTGAGCGCGTGGGAGCTCCCGCCCGGCCCGCGGCGCGCGGCGCTCTCGCTCGCCGAGGGGGCGGTGATCCGGCTCTGCGATGCGCACCTCGCGACGAGCGCGACGAGCGCGGCGCGGCTCCGGCGCGAGCACGGGCTCGACCGGGTCGACGTGGCGACGCCGGGCGCGGACCGGCTCCCCTTGCGCCCCCGCGCCGCGCGGGACGGCGGCCCGCTGCGGCTCACGTTCGTGGGGAGCTTCATCCCGCGCAAGGGGCTGCTGGAGCTGCTCGCGGCGTTCGAGCGGGTCGGGAGCGCGCGCGCCACGCTGCGCCTCATCGGCGATGCGGCGCGCGATCCGGCCTATGCCGAGCGGGTGCGCCGGGCGATCGCCGGCTCCGCCTACCTGCGGGCGCGCGTCGCGGTGCCCGGCGTGCTCGACGACGAGGCGCTCGCGGCCGCGCTCGCCGAGACGGACGCGCTGGTCTTGCCCTCGTTGCTGGAGGGCTACGGCATGGTGCTCACCGAGGCGGTCCGCGCCGGCGTCCCGGTGCTCGCCGCCCGCGCTGGCGCGATCGCCGAGGTCGTGCAGGACGGCGCCGAGGCGCTGCTGTGGGACGACGGCGAGGGGCTCGTGCGGGCGCTCTCCCGCTTCATCGAGGACGGGGCGTTGCGGGAGAGCATGCGCCGCGCGGCGCTGCTCCGGGCTGCGGCGCTGCCCACCTGGGACGGCGCCGCGGTCGCGGTGCGCGCGGTGCTCGCGCGGGTGGCGACGGCGCGCTGAGCCGTCATTCCGCGACGCCGACGGGATTGCGCAGGAAGCACCGCTTGGCGCGGACGAAGGCGTCGAACCGGGCCTCCTGCAGGCCGTCCGCGTCGGGGGTCGGGTCCTTCACGATGCACGCCGCCACGGAGAGCTCCCCCTCGTAAGGGTCCTTCTCGCGCGTCGTCTTGTGGTTCAGCTGGCAAACACCGTTGAGCGCGTCGTCGCCCAGGTTGGCGGACACGTTCCAGGCGTCCTGGCTCATGTCGTGGGATGCGCGGAGGGTGATCCCCCAGAACCCCTTCTTCTCGCGGATTGGACTGTTGAGGATCATCACCTCGAACTCATCGCCTTTCACCCCACAATCGGTGTACCAGCTGCGCTGATTGTCCTCGTCGAACGCGACCGCGGTCTCCCCGTTGTTGCCCGTGTCGAGAAAGAACTGCTTCGCCCCGAGGGTGAGCACGGCTCTCCCCGCGACCAGCGGCGGCTCGAAGTCGCTGCCGCACCCGAGCGGCGCGAGCAACAACGCGGTGGCGAGCAGTGTTCTGAGCATGGGTGTCCTCAGTCGTGAGGATCATGCGTGGTCGATCCACAAGTCAATCTGCAAATCGACCAATTTGCGCGTTTTGCCGCGGTAATTTGCGCGAGCCCATGGGAATGATCAGGGCCGGGAGTGTGGAAATCCGTCTTCCCGTCGACCCTCATCACCTTTCGTGCGCCTTTCGGACGATAATCAGCTCAGGTTGCGACAATTTTGTCCTGTTCGCGGGAATGGACTCGCCTGTGCGCTTCATCGCATCGGCTCGAACTGCCGTGGCGCGTGGCGGTGCTCTCGTCCTCTCGTGCTCTCGTCTTGCACGATGGATTCCTGGTCAGATGTCTGGCTGTCCGTGGCGTCGGCCGACCGCTTGAGGCGGTTGCATGCACTCAACCGCAGCAGCCGGGACAATCTCGTTTTCTGTCGTCCCCCGGCGAGCGGACCCAAGGCCTGGAGGGCCGCTGGAGAGGTGAGCCCCCCGCGCCCCTCGCGTCCCCCGCGAGCAGCGCCGCCGCCTCCTCCCGGAGCCGCCGCGTGAGCCCCGCGTCATCGTCCCTCCCGCCCGCCACCACCGCCGCCGCCTCCCGCGCCTCGCCGAGCCGCACCCGCACGTCGACGTCGCCGAAGCCCGGCAGCGCCACCTGGAGGAGCGGCGCCAGCGTGCTGATCCCGCGGCGCTCGGCCCACCGCGTGACGGCCAGCCGCTTCGCCCGCGGCGAGTGCACCCCCGAGACGACCGCCACCGCGACGCGCCCCCCCGCCGCCGCCGCCGCGCGCAGCAGCGTCCCGGCGCTCGGGTGCCACGCCCCGAGCAGCGCCTCGCCCGCGCCCGCGAACGCCGGATCCGCCTCGATGCGACCCGCCGGGAAGTGCAGCAGCGCGCCCCCGCCGCGCAGGTGCCGCAGCGCGCGGCGCACCCCGGCCGTCCGCGCCGCGAGCTCGCGCCGGCCGCCGCCCGCGTCGATCGGCACGAAGAGCAGCCGCTGGCTCACATGAGGCAGCGCCCGCAGAAACCGCCGCTCGGCCGCGACGATCATGAGATCCCCCCGGCCGAGCGCCGCCATCAGCGCGAGCGCGTCGTAGGCCCCGGGGTGATTCGACACCACCAGCAGCGCCCCCCGCGACGGCGGCGCCGCGTCGGCCGCCCACCGCGCGCCGAAGCCGGAGAGCGCCTCCCGCGCCGCCACGTGGAGCCCCGCCTCGCCGGTGCGCCGATCGAACCGCGCGAGCACCCGCCCGAGCGGCAACGACGGCACCGCGAAGGCCGCGCACCCCGCGCGGCGCACCCACGCGGGCGCCCCGCCGAGGCCGAGCGCCGCCACCATCTCCTCGCCGGACAGCCTCGCGAGCTCTCTCTCCAGCGGCTCCGCCATGTCCGCGTCTCTACCCGCGCCCACGCCGCCACGCCAGCGCCGCGCTCCCGCCCGGCCGATCGCGAGGCGCCCGGATCCGCACCGCCTCGAGCGCCTCGACGCACGCCCACCGGCGTCGCTGTTGGACGCCGACGCAGAGCGCGCCTGCCTCGATGGGCCCAGCGTTACCAGCGCGCGACCAGCGCGCGTCCTTCATGGCCTGTCGGGTTTGCGCCGGGGCGCGCCGGCTCTGTATGAAGAGAGCATGAAGGCCACGCTCCCTGCCATGGATGACTCCATCCGCCGCGGCGCCGAGCCCGCGCGCCCGCGGCGGGCGCTGGCGGACCTCCCGGGGCCGAGGGGGCTGCCCGTGATCGGCAATCTGCTCGCGATCCACCCCGACCGCTGGCACCTCGAGTTCGAGCGATGGTGGCGCGTCCATGGAGACCTGTTCGTCGTGCGGCTCGGCCGCCGGCCGATCCTCGTCGTGGCCGACGGCGAGCTCGTGCGCGACGTGCTCCACCGCCGCCCCGCGGTGTTCCGGCGGATGCGCACCATCGAGGACGTGTCGCGCGAGGCGGACATGGTCGGGCTGTTCTCGGCGGACGGGGACACGTGGCGGAAGCAGCGGCAGCTCATCAACCCGACGTTCCACGCGCGGCACATCGAGAGCTTCTTCCCGAGCATCTGCGAGATCACGGGCAGGCTGCGCGACCTCTGGGCGCAGGCGGCCGACGAGCGCGCCGCGCGCGACGTCCTCGGCGATCTCATGCGCTACTCGGTCGACGTCACCTCGTCGGTCGCCTTCGGTCGCGATCTCAACACGCTCGCCCGCGGGCCGGACGCGCTCCAGGAGCACCTCCAGCGCGTCTTTCTCGGCCTGAACCGGCGGATACTCGCGCCGCTGCCCTACTGGCGCTACCTGGGCCTCCCCGCCGACCGCGCCTACGACCGCGCCGTGGTCGCGGTGAAGCGGTTCATCCTCGAGCTCGTGACCGCCGCGCGGCGCGAGATCGAGGGCGGCGCGGACCGGCCCGCCCGCCCGCGGACGCTCCTTGAGCTCATGATCGCGGCGCGCGACGGCGAGGACCCGAAGGCGCGCCTCTCGGACGCCGAGGTCTACGCGAACGTCCTCACGATGCTGCTCGCCGGCGAGGACACGACGGCGAACACCCTCGCGTGGATCCTCTATTACCTGGGCTCACGCCCCGACGTGCAGGCGCGCGCTCGCGAGGAGGCGGATCGCGTCCTCGGCGCCGCCCTGATCCCGACGCTCGAGCAGAGCAAGCGCCTCGAGTACACGAGCGCCGTCACGCACGAGACGCTGCGCCTGCGCTCCGCGGCGCCGCTGCTCTGCCTCGAGGCGAACCACGACACCGCGGTGGGCGACGTGGCGGTGCCCGCCGGCGCGGGCGTCATGGCGCTCACGCGCGCGGCGGGTCGCAAGCGCGAGTATTTCGGCGATCCGGAGTCGTTTCTCCCCGAGCGCTGGCTCGCCGGCGCGCCCGCGACGCTGCCGCACGAGCCGAGGATGGCGCTCGCCTTCGGCGGCGGGCCGCGCATCTGCCCGGGTCGCTCGATGGCGCTCCTGGAGTGCGCCGTGACGGTCGGCATGGTGCTCCGGAGCTTCACGGTGCACCTCGCGGATCACACCGCGCCGGTGCGGGAGCGGATGGCGTTCGCGATGCAGCCGGAGGGGCTGCGCATCCGGTTCACCAGGCGCGCGTGCACGTGAGGGCGCAGCCGCCCGCGATCCGGCTCACCGCACCTTGGCGAGGGCCGCGTCGTAGTCGGGCTCCTGCGCGATCTCCGGGACGAGCTCCGCGTGGACGACCTTGTTCTGCTCGTCGAGCACGAGGACCGAGCGCGCGAGCAGGCCGGCGAGCGGCCCGTCCACCAGCTTGACCCCGTACTTCTCGCCGAAATCGCCCCGGAAGGTCGAGAGGCCCTCCGCGTTCTTGATGCCCTCGGCCGCGCAGAAGCGGCCGTGCGCGAACGGCAGGTCCGCCGAGATGTTGAGCACCGTCACGCCCGGGAGCTTCTCGGCGCGCTCGTGGAACGTGCGCACGGACTTCGCGCAGACCCCCGTGTCGACGCTCGGGAAGATGTTGAGGATCTTCTTGCCGGAATAGGACGAGAGCTTTCCTTCCGAGAGGTCGCTCTTCACGAGCGTGAAATCGGGGGCAGTCGCGCCGACGGACGGCAGCTCGCCGGCGGTGTGGACGGGGCTTCCCTTGAACTTGGTCTGAGCCATGGTCGTATCCTCCTCTGTGCAGCTGTTTCTGCGCAGCTGTTTCTGCGCAGCTGTTTCTGTGCAGCTGTTTCTGCGCAGCTGTGCGGCAGCGGCGGTCGTAAGCGCGCGGAGGGCGGAAGCCAAGCAGATCCACCCAGGCCGCCGGCTTCGAGGCGCCGGTCGACCTGCCGCGTGGGCGATGCGCTGTCGGACCGTCTTGCCGGCGAGAGCTGCCGCGCGCATCCGTCAGCGCGAGCTCTCGGTCGCGCCCGCCAGCGCGAGCCGCCGCTCGCGCTGGACCCTCAGCCGATGGGCGAGCGGCTGACCAGGGGGAACGGCTCGACCTCGGCGTCGTCGGGGTTCATCGAATCCCTGCTGTACCCCATCTCCTCTTCGGCCGTGGTGACGATGAAGGGGCCCCCGAGCTCCTCGGAATCCATCGTGTCTTCGTAATCCTCGGCGGTGTCGCCCCTGCCCGACGTCGCGGAGGCGAGGTACTGCTCGGCGATCTGCTCGGCGAACTCGTCCACCCCCTGCGTGGGGCCGTCCCCCGGGTCGGGGATGAACGCGTCGCGATCGTCCGCGCGACTCGCGCTATTGCGCGCTGCCTCCACGATATCCTGTCCGTGGCTTCTGCGGGTGGCCCGCTGGGAGCCGCCTTGCTTGGTCTGCATGATGGATCATCTCCTCGCTCGGCGGCACTCCCACGCGCTTCCCGCTGCGCCGCCCGCCCGGTGTTCTGATATAAAAAGAGATGCACCGCGTGTACCAAGGCTGGAACGCCATCCTGATCACGCTTTGGCGAGGAAATCGGATCGGTTTTCGCGCGCCGTGGCGCGCGCGCTGTACCGGATGTGCAGCGGGTGTAGCGGCGTGCCACAGCGGATGAGAGGCGCCGGTGACACGATGCTCCGGCGCCGCACGGCGGTCGTACCGCGGTGGCTCGGCGCGTCGAGCTGCTGCGGGGTGCTGGAGAAAAGGTCGCTCTGGTGGGTAGGCTGCTCGATGGAGCGCAGAGAGCGACGAGCCGCGGCGCGGCTGGGGGCGCGGGGGAGGGGATCGATGTCCCTGCGCCTCGTCGCCCTGCTCTTACCAGCCGAGCTCTTCGCTGATGGCCTCGGAGAGCTGCTGGGCCATCTGCTGGTTCTTCTTCGCGCTCGGGTGCCAGTCGCAGCCGAGCCCATCCGTCTCCTTGGCGTGCGGGGGGAACTCGAGGAAGCGCACCCGATCGTCGCCGCTTTCGGTCCGGTCCTCCACCACCTGGCCGATGTAGTCGCGCGCGCGGCTGAGCGCCTCGGCGCCCTCCGGGAAACCGTCGCTGAGCATGGGCCCGATGGTGCAGAAGATGAACGCGTCCGGATAGTTCTTCCTGACCGTGTCGACGAGGCCTGCGTAGGCGTTCGTGAACGGCCCACGGAACTGGGCGTCGGCCGGGACGTTGATGCTGAAGTCGTTCGTGCCCAGGTTGATCACGACGACCTGCGGCACCCAGGACGAGAAGTCCCATGCGGGCTGCGGCTCGTCGGCGATCGTCCGGCCGTAGATCTTCGGCATGGTGTCGGCCGCTTCATCGTCGTAGTTCCGGTAAACGCCTCTGCCGGACCAGGCGACGATCGTGGTGTCGGCCTCGAGCATCCGGCCCGTCAGGGCGCTGTAGGCAAGGTAGTTGTTCTCCGTGTCGCTCGTGAAGGGGCAGGTCTCGTCCGCGCCGTCGACGCCGTAGCCGGCGGAGATCGAGTCGCCGATCACCTCGATCCGGCGCTCGGGCGCGGGCGGGACCGGCAGGAGCGCCTCGCCCTGCTCCGGGACGAACTCGACGAACTGCGTCACGCCGACCAGCGGCTCGGTCCGGCGGTGGAGCAGGAGATCGTGCTCGCCGTCGGGCAGCCCTTCGGCGACCTTGTAGAGCTCCTCGTCTCCGTTGACCTTGAGGACGCCCTTCGATTCGCCGTCGATCACCACCTGGAAGAAGTTGGATTGCGCCGCGGTCGACGCGTCGTTGAAGCGGACGCTGATCGACGTCCCCGAGAACCGCGTGGCGATCGCGCTGCCGGCCCAGGAGAAGCGGGGGCCTTCGGGCTTCGTCGTGTCGAAGCGGCCGATGAAGCGGATGGTGTCCCCGGAGGGGTTTCCCCCGCCGGTGCCGCTCGCGCTCGACGACGTCGCGCCTGCGCCTGCGCCGCCCTCGCCTGCGCCGCCCTCGCCTGCGCCGCCGGTGCCGCCGGTGCCGCCGTCGCCGCCTGCGCCCGAGGCGCTGGTCGATGTCGATGCGCCTGCGCCCGTCGTCCCGTTCGGATCGTCGTCCCCGCACCCGGCCAGCGCCGACAAGGCGATGCAGACGGCGAAAGCGAGCTTCGGGAGGCTTGTGTAAGCAGCTGTCTTCATGCGGCGGAGGATGCTGCAGGCCCGTGGCGCACACAACACCAATCTTTCCCTGCGAACCGGGACCAGACTCCGCGATGCGGGCGTGGAGACGCCGAGATCGGTAGATGCCCCGGGGGGCGGCATGAGCCGCCGGAGGAGCGGAGAAGGAGCGCCGGCACCCCGAAAGATGGCCTCGCCGGGCTCGATAGGGCGCCGCCGAGCGCCCATGCGCCAATGCGCCACACGCTGGGGCAATCTGTCACACCGGCGCGGCCTGGCCTGTCCGGGACGAGCTCGCCACGCCGGCGTGACAGCCAGGTTCGGCTTCGATGGAGCGGTGCGGGGCGCCGCGGACAGCGGCGCTCACCCGGTGCTCAGTACCGCGTCTCGCAGGGGTGCTGATCGGCGAACGCCTTCACGGCGGTCTTGTGGGACGACCAGGGGAAGTTCCCATCGGTGATCGACCAGGAGAGCGCGCCCGCATAGCCGATGTTGTAGAGATCGCTCACGAACTTGTCGTAGCCCACGTTCATCTCGGCCATGTTGATGGGGAACTCGCCCATGACGACCGGCTTGTCCGTGAGCCCGTACTCGGAGAGGGGCTTGTTGTACGCGAAGTGGTCGTTGACCCAGCCGTACATGTGGACCTGGTAGAAGTCGACGTCCGACTTCGTCCACGCCTGACCCCACTTGATCGCGGCGCTGCCGACGCTCACGGGCGCGCCGGTCTCGCCCCTCAGCACGGCGGCCGACTCCTTGGCGAGCGCCTCCATCTGCGGGTGCGTGACGAGGTCGAACTTGCTGGAGTCCCCCTCGAACGGCGGGTCGTCGCCGTGGAGGCTCGGCCCGGTCATCGCCCACTCGGGCTCGTTGATGACGTCCCAGGCCAGCATGCGGCTGCGGTGCGGGCTCGACGCGACCGTCTGGGCGATGGGCCGGACGACGTTCTCGATGAGCCGGGCGCGCCGGCCCGCGTCCGCGACGAGGGGCCCCATGCTCCAGACCGACAGGCCGTTCGGCGGGTTGTGCGACGTCTTGTGGAAGCCGTCGAAGGAGAACAGCGTGAACATCACGTTGACCTGCGCCTGGTCCGCGAGCTCGAGCGCCGCCAGGATGTCCTGCTTCGAGGTGCCGCCGAGCCCGGTCGGGTTGCCCTGCCCGTCGAACGTGATCTGGTCCCCGTAGAAGCGGGGGTAGATCCACCAGCGGACCACGTCGACGCCGTTGGCGCGCATGTCCTGGAGATCGGCGAGCACCTGGCCCCGCTTGCCCGAGATGCCCGCCTGGCTCCACCGGGACTGACCGCCGAAATCGGCGCCGAAGTCGCGCCAGGCGTAGTTGACGCCGTACATGAAGCGGAGGCGGCAGGCGATCTCGACCCCTGCGTCGAACGGACAGACGTCCTCCTCGGTGCAGGTGCTGGGCTCTCCGCCGCTGCTGGTGCTGCTGCCCACGGGGTCGCCGCTGCCCGTGCTCGCGGGCCCGCCCGTGGGCGAGCCGGCGCCCGTGCCGGTGGGCGAGCCGGCGCCCGTGCCGGTGGGCGAGCCGGCGCCCGTGCCTGTCGGCCCGGCCGTGCCCCAGGAGCCGCTGCCGGTAGGGCCGCTGTCCGCCGGGTCGCCGCCCGCGCCGCCCTCGCCGCCCTCGCCGCCGTAGCCTGCCCCGTCGCCACAGCCCAGTCCAGCCGTGGTGAGCTGGAGAACCCCAACAAGAAGAAGCCAGTTGCGCATGGCCGATTATCGCCAGAAACGCGCGAGCGAGCCAGCCCGATCTCTTAATCGGTTCAGTGACTCGGCGCGTAACGTTCTGCCATGGCTACAAGATGATTGTCACAGCGGCCCTGGCGAGGTCATCGCCTCTCCTGCAAGGCAGCCAGCGTATTTCGCCTTACCGGGAGGGCCCACGCGGCCTGGGGTGAATCCCCATGTACGCGGCGGCGCTCTTCGCCGAGGGGTCGTCCGGATAGCGTTCGACGAGGTCTTCCGCGAGGCTGCGGGCCTGGCCGGTCCGGTCCATGCGCACGAGCGCCCGCACGCGGAGCAGGCCGCGCTCGGCGACGCGGGGGCTGTCGCCGAAGTCGCGCGACGCGGCGTCGTCGAGCCGGAGCACCTCCTCGGGGTCGCTCGTCAACGCGGCGCGCATACGCTCGATGACACGGGCCTCGGGGTCGGTGTCCGGCGGGGCTGGCGCTGCTTCCAACTCCCGTGCTGCGGCGCGCATGGTGGCGGCGGCCGGCGGCGGCGCGGGGGGGATGGCCGATGGCTCATCGCGTCGCTGCGGCCTCGTGTCTGCGGTGGACTCGGCGCTCGACGGCCGCGCCTTCGGTGCGGGGGGCTCGTCGCGGTCCATGAAGAAGAAGGCCGCCGTGGCGAGCGCGGCGAGGGGGAGGCCGATGAGCAGCGCGCGGCGGGGGCCGGACGGTCGGGGTGCGTCCACGGCGGCCAACGTAGCGCGGAGGGGCGGTGGGCGGTAGCGATCGGAGTGAGGAGAAGGGGAGAGCCGCTCACGAGAGATGGCGCCGCCGGCGTCAGCGAGGCGGGGGAGACGTCGGTGCCGTCGACATGGATCCGCCGCAGGCCATGGCTCGTGCGCTTGCTGATGAGGGCGGCCCCCGCGCGAGAGTTGCCCGCTCAGCACGAGCCGCTGCTCCGGCCGAGGAGCCGTACAGCCTCGAGCGCTTCGTGGAGATCGTGAGGCAGTCGCGCAGTGGCGATGGCCGATTCCTCGAGGCTCTCCCGGGCGCGCTCTCCCCGCGAGGCGGGCTCTTGTGGGCTTTCTGCGACGTCGCGCCGCGCGCGGCGTGGCCTTGCACAGCGCGAAGCGTCGCGCCCGCTCGCCGTGCAGCGCGTTGCTTCACGCTGGTGGCGCGGCACTGCGCTTGCTGATCGCTCAGGGGAGAGGAGGTTCCCATGGCGGAACAGCAGCGCCAGCAGGCGGACCAGGGCGTGCCGGTCTCCAGGTCGCAGCAAGGCAAGCAGAGCAGCCGGGCGACCGGACAGCCGGCATTTCAGGGGGCCGGCGGTGAATGCACCGGAATGCAGCGGCAGCGAGCGGACGAGCAGATAGGTCGCTACGGCGGCGGGCGGCAGGCTCAGCGCCTTCGCGATGGTGCGTCGCATGATGCACGTCGCCCCGAGGGCGCGCCTTCTTGGAGAATGCGATGATGACCGACTTCGTTGTTCGAAACTGGTGGGCGCCCGTCCTCCGCGGCGTGTTCGCGGTGCTCTTCGGCGCGTTCACGCTCGCCGTGCCGCGGATCAGCCTGAAGGCGCTCATCCTCGTCTTCGGCGTCTATGCCGTCGCGGAGGGCGTGACGAGCATCGCCGGCGCCGTCCGAGGCGGTGACGAGCGGCGGCGCTGGTGGGTGCTGCTCCTCGAGGGGATCGTGGGCGTCGGCATCGGGCTCATCGCGCTGCTCTTGCCGGGTATCACCGCCGTCGCGCTCGTCTTCTGGATCGGCGCGTGGGCAATCCTCCGGGGCGCGCTCGAGATCGGCGTGGCCATCCGGCTCCGCGATCACATCGAGGGCGAGTGGCTGCTCGGCCTCGCGGGGGTGCTCTCCATCGCGCTCGGGGTGTTCATGTTCGCGTCGCCCGGCGCTGGCGCGCTCGTGATGATCGTGTGGATCGGGGCGTATGCGCTCGTGTTCGGCGTGTTCCTGATCGCGCTGGGGATCCGGCTTCGCGGGATCGGCGTCGCCAGGTTGCGCCAGGGCGCCGGTCCGATCCACGGGACCTGAGGGGGAGGGATCCCCCTCATCGAGCGCGCTCACCGGCCGATAGATCTCGATGTCGCCCTCCAGATCGAACGCCCCCCCGGTCGCGCCAGGTCAGCTCGTATCGCCTTCGTGACCGCTCAGAAGCCCACCACGGCGTCGTAGGCCGGCTTCGGGTCGTGGTTGACGTCGAAGAGCAGGGGGAAGTCCTTGCGCCCCGAGCTGAACTCGGACAGCCAGGTGTTGTCGTCCGCTATGCCCCAGAAGGTGACGCCCGTGATCACGGTCCTGTACTCCCGGAACAGCTCGAAGAACTCCCGATAGCGCGCGGCTTGCTTGGCCTTCAGGTCGTCGCTGAAGGTCGCGGCCGTGTAGAACGTGCTCTGGTTGTACGTCATGCCGGGGATGTACAACGAGATGTCGAGCTCCGTGACCTGCACCTCCAGGCCGAGCGACGAATAGAGCTTGATCGCCTCTTCCAGGTTGGCCACGTGCTGGTAATATGCCTGGTTCGTGGTCACCGTGGAGGGCTCGACGTTGAAGTGAGCTTGCAGCCCCACGCCGTGGACTGGCACGCCCTGAGCGAGCAAGCCTTTGAGCATGTTGTAGATGCCCTGCTGCTTGGCGGGGATGTAGTTGTAGAAGTCGTTGTAGAACAGCTTGGCGTCCGGGTCGGCTGCGTGCGCGGACTTGAAGGCCTCCGCGATATAGCTCTCGCCGATGATCTCGTGCCAGCGGCTCTTCTGACCCTCCGCCAGGTTGCCCGTGCGGTACGTGCCGTCCTCCATCATGGCCTCGTTCACGACGTCCCACGCGTAGACCTTGCCCCGGAAGTGACGCATCACGTTGCTGATGTGGCTGTTCATGCGTGCCAGCAAGGTCTGCTTCGAGACGGTGCCGCCAGAGCCGTTCGAGAACAGCCAAGCGGGGTTCTGGCTGTGCCAGACCAGGGCGTGTCCGCGGATCTTCATCCCGCTCGCGACCGCGAAATTCACGATGCGATCCGCCGCGTCGTAGGAGAAGCTGCCCTCGGTCCTCTGCAGCGACTCGAACTTCATCTCGTTCTCGGCGGTGACGCTGTTGAAGTGCGTCTTCAGCAGCGCGGCGTGCGTCATGTACGACTGCGAATCCACCGCTGCTCCGATCGGGAAGTAGCTCGCGTACTTCTCCGCTAGGTTCCTGGGGTCGCCAAGGTCGCCAGGCGAGTGCGGCACTCCTCGTTTCAGCCGAGCAGCTCGTGCAGCCAGCGCACGCGCCAGCCAGGTACAGTAAACCTGTACTCGCACGGCGCCCGCGTGCGCGCCGACGCGCACGATGGACCGCAATTTCCGCTGGTGCGGCGCTCGTTCGTGTTCGAGGAGCCCGCCCTGCTCATCCACGAGGTGTCCGCGGTCACGTGGGCGCTCCATGTCGGCGCAGGCCTCTGTTTTTGATGATCAGGCGGTCGCGATCCGGAGATTGCACGAGGTGTGAGCCGTGGTGAAGCGCTGACCCTGATGGATCTCCCCGCCGCCGTTCTGACCGAGGGCCGGGGGGCGGCGGGGCGGATCGCCGCGCTCGTGGCGGAGCACTCGGAGTTCGTGTGGCGCTCGCTTGTGCGGCTCGGCGTGCCGCGCGCCGACGCGGAAGACGCGGTGCAGCAGGTCTTCCTCGTGGCGACCCGGAAGCTCTCGGCCATCGAGACCGGCCGTGAGTCCGCGTTCCTGTTCAGCACGGCGCAGCGGATCGCCTGGCACGCGCGGAGGACGCAGCAGCGGCGACGGGAGGTCCTCCTGGAGGAGCCCCACGAGCGCGTGGATCCGGCGCCGGATCCCGAGGAGATGATGGATCGTGCTCGCGCCCGCGAGGCGCTCGACGCCATCCTCGAGAGCATGCCGCTCGAGCTGCGCGCGATCTTCGTGCTGTTCGAGCTGGAGCAGATGACGATGGCGGCCATCGCCGCGATGCTCGAGCTCCCACCGGGCACGGTCGCCTCTCGCCTCCGCCGCGCGCGGGAGCACTTCCAGGCCGCCGTGAGGCGGCTCGAGGCGCGGGGCCATTTGCGAGGTGAGTGCCATGAGTGATCCTGAGCGCCTCCTGGACCAGAAGGAGAGAGCGCTGCAAACGACGCTCCTCCGCGCGGCGCTCGACGAGAGCCCGCCGAGCGGCCTGACCCGGCGCACGCTCGTCGCGCTCGGCGTCGTCGCGGCCGCGGCGAGCACGGGGGGCGCGGCCGTGGGCGTCGGCGGCGTCGTGGCGGGCGCGGGGCGCCGATCTTACACAAGCCGATTCCTTCGGTCTGCGGGTCGCTGGAAACTGAGGATCGAATACGGCATGACGAGGAATCTGACCCACAGAATATTCCTCCGAGGCCTGGTGGCGCCCGCGACAGGTTCGGCGCCACAGCCACCGGTCGAGCAGGCTGGCTTCAGGGTGAAACCTCGAACAGGCACCGCGTGATCGGGATGGCGACGTCCGCCCACACGTACAGGTAGTATCTCGTGCCCGGGACGAGCTTTTCGGGGCTCCCGTCGGCGGGATAGCCCTGCTTCGTATCCGGTGGAACCTCGCCGTAGGTGATACCGCTCTTCACAGGCTGGCCGCTCGAGGGCACGTCGAGCCGCCAGATCGTCCCCTCGGGCAGGTCGAGGTTGGGCGGGGCGCCCGGGTTCTCGGCGTCCGCCGACAAGACATAGACGTAGCGGGCGTCGCCGCCGGTCCAGGTGATCTTGCCTGCGGCGTCCACGCCTTCCCCCGCCGCGCACGCGCTCGGCGCGTAAAGGCTCTGCTGGTAGAGAGGCCCGCCGAACGGGGTCTGGTCCGCGAAATCCTCCTTCGTGAATCCGCGGCGCCGGAGCTCGCCCTCGAAGAACGCGACCATCCGCGCCGGGTCGGTGGTGGGCAGGCCGGCGACGTCGCGGGAGAAGCCGTTGTTCTGGTCCGCCGGATACGCGCCGAGCGCATCCGAGGAGACCCAGCCGGCGACCAGCGCGAGGCCCGCCGGATAGAAGCTGTCGGTCCAGACCGGCCCGGCCTCGATGTACCAGTTCGACGGCCCCGCGGCCGGCGCGGCGTCCTCCGAGTGACAGCACACGCACCCGCACGCCTCGGTCTGCTCCGTGACCCAGGCGAGCTCGCCGAGCCATTGCGGGTCGGAGAGGCGTGGATCATCGCTCGGGGTCCTGTACTCCGAGGGAGGAGCGGGCCAGTACGGGCGCTGCGTGAAGACCGGCTCGCACGACGCGTAGTCGGTGAACAGGCGGCCGGGCTCGGTGCAGCCCGAGATCGCGCCGAACGTGCAGACCTTGCCGTCGCTCTGCCCGGCCGGCTCGCCGGCCATCGGGTCGACGCAGGCCTGCTCGGGCCACTGGAAGACGGCGCCGCCCGTGCCCACGCCGCCGGCGCCGCCGCCGGGCTCCCCCTCGGTCTCTCGACAGGCCCCCAGCCCTCCGAAGGCCGAGACGAGGAGCGCTGCGCCCAGCATCACGTGCGGTGAATGGAGGAGCTCTTGCTTCACGGTCGAATCTCCTGAACGTGGCCTTCGAACGAAAGGATATTGTGATTTAGCTTACTGTTCTGCGCGGCGAGCGTCCCGATGTATACTGTTTGTTCATGATTGTGCAATCATTGCACAATGTTTTGTGGTGAAAAAAAGTGTGCCAGATCACATCTATGTGGGTGAAGGCGCGGCTCGGAGGGCTGGCAAGCTCGGCAGCCACGGCGGTCCGAGGTGACGGGCCGGCCGGCGTGAGCTCTCCACCCCCGACGCTCGACAGACCCTCCTCGGAGGCGCAGCGGCCCGCCGGCGACGACAGCCCCTCACCGGAACGCGCCGATGCCGAACGAGAGACAGGGCTCTCCGTCGCGCACCGAGATCGCCGCGAGCTGCTTCTCGGGAGGGTACATGTACCCGAACAGCGTGCACATCTCGTTGTCGCCGAGGCCGAAGGTGAGATCGTGGTCCGACGTGTTCCGGAACCTGCACGCGTACCGGAGGGAGTCGCCCTCCTCGAGCGCGATTGCGGGCCGGTAGACCTCGATGTCGCCCTCCAGGTCGAACGCCCCGCCCGCGTAGACGCGCGCCTCGCCGCCGTCCTCGCGGACGACATCCACGTCGAAGGCCTCGGCGTAACGGTGCGTGTGGGGCATGAGGGAGACGATGTTCCCGCCGAACGTCGAGCACGCGGCGCCGACGGTCCGGGTGGCGCGCGGCGGGACGAGGAAGTCGTTCACGTTCATGACGAACGGCACGAGCTCCTCCGTGCGCTCCGAGAGAGGCATGGTGAAGAAGTCGTAAGCGAGCTCGACGACCGCGGGCTCGGCCGACGTGTTGAGCAGGTGGACGCTCGTCGCGATCTCGCGGGACGAGTCGAGGGTGAAGCCCATCCCCTCCGGGAAGACGAGCGTCTCGTCGCCGACGACCTGGGTGGAGCTCGCGAAGAGGACGTCGGGGATGACCGCCGGCAGCGCGCCAAAGGGGTCGTCGGCGCCAGGATGGCAGTCCGGGTACGGGTTCGGCCCGAGCGATGGATCGACCGGCTTGGCGATGACGTTGCTGTGGTGCAGCCCGGCCGTCGTGTAAACGCGCGCCGCGTGGACGGTCTCGTTCACGAGGGCAGGGAAGGGCCATGAGAGGCAGAAGGTCGCCTCCTCGCCGGGCGCGAGGGGCCGCGGCGGCGCGATGAGCCTGAAGCCGCTGCGCGGCGGCTCCGGCAGCGTGAGCCGGGTGGGCGGCTCGCCGAAGGCGACGACGTTGTCCCGGTCGATGCGCGCTTCAGGCTCGTAGCGGGCAGCAGGGTGGACGCACCGCCCGCGAAAGAGCTCCTCGCCGGGAGCGCACGCCGCGGGCGGCGAGGGCTCGAGCCCGGCGCAGGCAGGGAGGAGCGGAATCCAGAGGAGACTCTTCAAACGTGCTCTGTCCCTCGGGACGGAGCGGAGCTGGGGAGTTCGCATCACGAATCACCTGCGACCGGCGGCGCCTCACCGGAAGCCTCGACTGGCGATCTCCCCTGCCGGAAGACAAGGCCAGCACGCGGCCAGGGCGGATCCCGCGGCCTCCGTGGCGCTCCCGGCACAACCGAGGACAGCCCGGGCCGATGCTGCCCAGTCGCCGCGACCGCCGTCCCGCCGGGGGGCGCCGGCGCGGCGGCCTCTCCGCCAGCGCGGCGGCTGCGCTGCCGGGGTAGGGCGACCTCAGCACATCCCGCCGGTCTGGAACGCCGGGTCGTCGCCACGGCGCGGCGGGGTCGCCCACGTGAACACCCTGCTCACCCGGCTCGACGCTGTGCGCAACAAGGGCGTGACGTGGGCGTCGCGGATCGTCTAGCATCCGCCTGCGAGGGGCATCACGCCCCACGATCCCCTGCATCACCCGACGACCACGCAGCGTGGTCCCGGCTCGTGGAGAGACAGCATTGAGCGAGCAAGCAATCGAGCCCGCCCTCCCCGTCACCGCTTTCGAGAGGCGCTTCAAGCACCCGCCGGGGCTCGTGATCCTCTTCTTCGCGGAGATGTGGGAGCGCTTTTCCTATTACGGCATGCGCGGCCTCCTCAAGCTGTATATGGCGAACTACCTGTTCGTCACGGCGCGCGAGGCGTACCAGGGGTGCCGACAGCACGCGCCGCCGTGCGAGCTCGTCCATGGCGATCCGGCCTCGGTGTTCGGCTGGGAGTTCATCCGGGGCCTGCTCCCGAGCGCGCCCGGCGAGCAGGCGTCCGTGCTCTACGGGCTGTACACGGGCCTCGTCTACCTCACCCCGTTCTTCGGCGGCATCCTCGCCGACCGGGTGTGGGGCCAGCGCAAGACGGTGGTGATCGGCGGTGTCCTGATGGCCGTCGGACACTTCGTCATGGCGCTGGAGAACTCGTTCTTCCTCGCGCTGCTCCTGCTCATCCTCGGTAATGGCGCGTTCAAGCCCAACATCTCGACGCAGGTCGGCAGCCTGTACCCGAAGGGTGATCCGCGCCGCGACGGCGCCTTCACCATCTTCTACATGGGCATCAACCTCGGCGCCTTCATCAGCAACCTGGCGTGCGGCACGCTGGCCGCCATCTACGGCTGGCACTACGGCTTCGCCGCCGCGGGCGTCGGGATGTGCCTTGGGCTCGTCGTCTACCTGATGGGGCAGAAGTACCTCGCCAAGGACAACCTGATGAAGGCGGCGGAGGGCACCGGCGAGGAGAAGCAGCCGCTCACGAGCGACGAGTGGAAGCGCGTCGGCGCGCTCGTGGCGCTCTGCGCCCTCAACATCGTCTTCTGGGCGGTCTACGAGCAGCAGGGCAACACGATGCAGAGCTGGGCCGACGAGAAGACGATATGGCCCAGCGTCCTCGGCTTCCAGCTCCCCTCGACGTGGTTTCAGTCGTGGAATCCGCTCTGCATCATCCTGCTCGCCCCGCTCCTCGACATCTTCTGGCGCTGGCAGGCGAGGCGGGGCACGGAGCCGACGAGCGTGTCCAAGATGGCGATCGGCTGCACCCTCCTCGGGGTGTCGTTCATCGTGATGATCCTCGGCGCGCAGGCCGTCGGCGACGGCAAGGGCAGCCTGTTCTGGCCGCTCTTCTGCACGCTGCTCCTCACGATCGGCGAGCTCTACCTGTCGCCCATCGGCCTGTCGCTCGTGACCAAGGTCTCGCCGGTGCGCATCGTCTCGATGATGATGGGCATGTGGTTCGTCTCGAGCTTCTTCGGCAACACGCTGAGCGGCTTCCTCGGCATCTTCTACGAGCGCTGGTCGAAGGACATGTTCTTCCTGATGCTCACCGTCCTCGGCATCGGCGCCGGCGCCGCGATGTTCGCGTTCAACAAGCCGCTCCGCCGGGTCATCGGCAATCAGTGAACCGGGCAGCTCCCGGCGCGGCGGCGCCCCCGAGGCGGGGGGCGCCGCCCGCGTCAGGGCGCCCGGGCCCCGCCGGGCTCGACGATCCGCTCGTCGAGCACCGCGAGCCGCCCCTCGGGCAGCGCGCTCCCGATGGCGGCCACGGCGCGGCGGACGCTCTCCAGCGTGCTGCACGAGGCGACGTCGACGAAGAGCCGCCCCGACTCGGGCCAGGAGTGCAGCGCCACGTGCGACTCGCTGACGACCGCGCACGCGGTGATGCCCTGCGGCGAGAACGGGACGACCACCACCTCGAGCAGGGTGAACGGGCCGGCGGCGACGGCCGCCTCCAGCGCCCCGCGGAGCGCGGTCGGGCTGTTCAGGAAGTCGAAGGGACAGCCTTCGAAGTGAGCGAGGGCGACGTACAACCGCATCGGTGGGCAGGGCGCGCAGCGGCGGCGCCGCGCTGGCTGGGCAGGATAGCCGAGGCCGGGCGGCGCGGGACCGGAATCGGAGCGGCCCGAGCCGCGGGGGCGCCTCGCCGCGAGCACGAGCGGGTCGGCGCGCCGGCGCCGCGCGGGGCGCGCCGGCGAGCTCACGCCGCGGGCGCTCCGGCCGGCGCTGGCGCCCGGGAGGTGCCGGCCCGCGCCGCGGCCTCGACGCAGACACGGACCTCCTCCAGCAGCTCCTGGAGGCCGAGCTGGCCCTTCTGGAACACCCTCTCCGTGCCCATCCGGAGCCGCGCGCGATCCTCGTCCGTGAGCTCCTTGGCGGTGAGCACGATGAGCGGCATCCGGCGCCAGTGCTCGTGGAGGCGCAGCCGCTCGATCAGCTCGAACCCGTCCATCTCCGGCATCATCAGATCGACGATGGCCGCGTCCGGAGCCTCCGTGTCGGTGGCCAGGAGATCGAGCGCGAGCCGCCCGTTCGCCGCCGACAGCGCGTCGCAGCCCGACCGGCGCAGCATCCCCTCGAGCAGCTCCCGGCTCGGCGCGTCGTCCTCGACCACCAGGACGCGCGGGCTGCGCCCGCTCCGGAGCGCGCAGCGCGCGAGGGCGCGCTCCAGGGCCTCGCGCTCGACCGGCTTCGTGATGTAGTCCGCGGCGCCGAGCGAATACCCGATGCCCCGCTCCTCGACGATCGAGATGACGATCACCGGGATCGACGCGAGCGCCGGGGTCGACTTGAGCGCCGAGAGCACCCGCCAGCCGTCCATCTCGGGCATCAGGAGATCGAGCGTGATCACATCGGGAAACAGCGTGCCGGCGAGGCGCAGCCCCTCCTTTCCGCCCGGCGCGAGCGCCACGTGGTGGCCGAGCGCCTCGATGTGCCGCTTGAGCAGGTCGCGCACCGTGGCGTCGTCATCCACCACGAGGACGAGCCGCTGCGCGTCCCCGTGACCCGGTGTCCACGCCTCGGCGCCGGCTCGGCCGTGGCCGTCCGCCGCGCCGTTCCGCGCTGCGGCCTCGTCGGGCGCCGCCGCGAGCGGCAGCCGCACGCTGAACGTGGAGCCTTTGCCGGGCTCGCTCGTCACGTCGATGGCGCCGCCCATGAGCTCGACGAGCCGCTTCGTGAGCATGAGGCCCAGCCCGGTGCCGCCGTACCTGCGCGACGTCGACGAGTCGGCCTGGACGAACGGCTGGAACAGCCGCTTCAGCTGCTCCTCCGTCATCCCGATGCCCTCATCCTCGATCTGCAGGTGCAGCGTCGGCCGGCCGGGCCCGCCCTCGAGCGCCACCCGCACCCGCACGGCGCCGTCGGCGGTGAACTTCGCCGCGTTGCTGAGGAGGTTGTAGAGGATCTGCCGCGTCCTCCGCGGGTCGGCGTGCAGGGTGATCGCGCTGTCGGGGCGGTGGATCGAGAGCGTGTTCCGGTGCTGCGCGACCAGCGGGCGCACGGTCGAGGTCACCTCGTCGAGCAGGGCCTGGACGTCGAAGGACTCGGGGTGGAGCTCCATCCTGCTCGCCTCGATCTTCGACATGTCGAGGACGTCGTTGATGAGGCCGAGGAGGTGGGCGCCGGCCTGATGGATCTTCCCCAGGTCCGACACGAACGCCTGGTTGCCGAGGTCGGTCGCGTCCTCCTGGAGCATCTCGCTGTAGCCCAGGATCGCGTTGAGCGGCGTCCGCAGCTCGTGGCTCATGTTGGCGACGAACTGGCTCTTGGCCAGGTTCGCGCGCTCGGCCGCCCTCGCCATGGCCTCGGCGTGCGTCTTGGCCTCGGAGAGCTGCAGGTTCACGACCTCGGCCCTCTCCATCGCCTGGGACAGCGCCCGCTCCGTCTCCTTGTGCAGGGCGATCTCCTGCTGCAGCTGCTCGTTCTGCCGATCCAGCTCCTCCTCGACGAGCTCCCGGCTCTCCCAGGAGAGGACGAGCCACCAGGCGCCCACGCCGATGAGGACCACCACCGCCGAATAGAGCTTGATGAACGCGGCGAGGACCTCCGGCCGCGCCTCGGGGGTCAGGGCAGCGCTCCAGTAGAACAGCCAGAAGAGCGCCCCGACGACGCCGGCCATGGCGAGGAACACGAGCGCGAAGCGCAGGAGCCGCGACGAGAGCCGCGCCGACAGCCGCTCCGCCACGAAGGCGCGGAGCGCCGTCGCCCGGCGCGCGTCGACCCCGGCCCGCGGCGTCTTGCAGACGTCGTGGCAGCGCGCGTCCAGCGTGCAGCAGAGCGAGCAGATCGCCCCCTCGTACACGGGGCAGTACGCCATGTCCTGCGGCTCGTAGCCGTGCTCGCAGACGCAGCACTGCGCGACGCCATGGTCCTTGTCGTTCGAGAAATGAGCGTTGTGGCGGGCGATGTAATACTTGCCCTTGGTGAGCCAGGCGATGGCGGGGGACAGCGCGAACGCGAGGCCGAGCGCGATGAACGAGGAGTACGCCGCGGCGGCGGGGCCGAACACCCCGGCGAAGCAGAGCATGGACGCCGCGGCGCCCACGCCCATCGCGCCGACCCCGACCGGGTTCACGTCGTAGAGGTGCGCCCGCTTGAACTCGATGTACCGCGGGCTCAGCCCGAGGGGCTTGTTGACGACGAGGTCGGCCACGATCGCGCCGATCCACGCGATCGCGACGCTGGAGTAGATCGCGAGCACCTTCTCGAGGGTCTGAAAGACCCCGAACATCATGAGGAGGAGCGCGATCGCGACGTTGAACACGAGCCACACGACGCGGCCGGGGTGGCGGTGCGTGAGCCGCGAGAAGAAGTTGGACCACGCGAGCGACCCGGCGTAGGCGTTGGTCACGTTGATCTTGAGCTGCGAGACGACGACGAACGCCATCGCCACGAGGAGGACCACGCTCCGGTTCGAGAAGACGTGCTCGTAGCCGGCCAGGTACATCACCACCGGCCGGAGCGCCGCGTCCACGCTGGAGCCCTGCCTCACCGCGAGCGACGCGAGGAAGGCGCCGGCCAGCTGCTTGGCGCCGCCGAGGAGGATCCACCCCGGGCCCGCGAGGATCAGCGCGATCCACCACAGGCGGCGGTTGGATCTCGTCCTGTCCGGCATGAACCGCAGGTAGTCGACCTGCTCGCCGATCTGCACGATGAGGGAGAAGCTCACGTTGGCCGCGAGGCCGAAGAGGAGCGGGTCGAACGCGTTGCCGCTCGGCGACCTGCCGGCGAAGCTCGTCCAGCCGGACAGCGCCTCCGGGTCCTTCTGGAGCACGAAGACGAACGGCAGCGCCATGAGCACGAGCCACAGCGGCTGGGTCCAGAGCTGGAATTTGTTGATCAGGGTCACGCCGTAGAGCACGAGCGGGATGATCACCGCCGAGCACACGAGGTACCCGGGCACGAGCGGCAGCCCGAAGTAGAGCTCGAGGGCCTGCGCCATGATGGCGGCCTCGAGGGCGAAGAAGATGAACGTGAACGACGCGTAGATGACCGACGTGATCGTCGAGCCGATGTAACCGAACCCGGCGCCTCGCGTCAGGAGGTCCATGTCGAGGTTGTAGGTCGCCGAGTAATAGGTGATCGGCAGGCCCGTGAGGAAGATGACGGCGCTGCAGACAAGGATCGCCCAGAGCGAGTTCGTGAATCCGTAACTGACGATCAGCGAGCCGCCGATGGCCTCCAGCGCCAGGAACGAGATGCCGCCGAGCGCCGTGTTGGCGAGGAGCGCCGGGGACCACTTCCGGAACGACCTCGGCGCGTAGCGGAGGGAGTAGTCCTCCATGGTCTCGTTGGCGACCCAGCTGTTGTACTCGCGCCTCTCCCTGACGATGCCGTGGATGACCTGCATGGCCTGCCGCTCCGCGCCGCCGCGGCACGCCGCGGCCAGGCGCCCTGGTGTTCACGGACCCTCGCCCCGGCCGGAGCGGTCCCCCTCGCTCAGCCCCCGCCCGGCTCGTCCGCGGCGCCGCGCGCCGCGCGCTGCGCCTCCTCCGCGCGCGCCCGGTGCTCGCGGAGCAGCGTGACATAGGCCTCCTCGCACTGCCTGAGCCGCTTGAGCTCGAGACAGGCGCGGATGCGCGCGTGGAGCAGGACCATGTTGAACGGCTTTGTCACGTAGTCCTCGGCGCCGCACTCGATGCCGCGCGCCACGTCGCCGAGCTTGTCGGACGCGGAGAGCAGGACCACCGGCGCGAAGCCGAGGCGCCCCTCGCCCCTCAGCTTCTCCAGGACCTCGAGGCCGTTCAGATCCGGCATGACGAGATCGAGCAGGATCAAGTCATAGTCGTTCTCGCGGATGAGCTGCAGCGCCGTGCGCCCCCCGGGCGCCTGGTCCACCTCGTACCCCCGCCGCTCGAGGCACGAGGTCAGCATGTCGCGGTTCACGGAGTTGTCGTCCACGATGAGCAGGCGTCCTCCGATGCCCCCGGCCCTGGCCTGGGGGAGCGGCGCAGGAGGGGCAGGCTCGTCCTGGCCGAGCGGCAGCCCGAGCCAAGGGGCCTTCGGGAGGGCGCTCTGCGAGTACCCCGCGATGAGGTTGCGCAGCATCACCCCCGCCGCCTGGATCCTGCAGAGGATGGGGATCAACGCGGACCGCTCCTCGCGCTCGAACCGGGAGAGCAGCTCCGCGCAGAGAGGCTCGATCTTGCTCGTGTGCGGCTCGGTGGCGGCGTTGAGCTCACGCAGGCTGCAGAGCAGCGCCTGCGCGTCGCGGCTGCCGAGGGCTTCCTCCGAGATGCGCTCGTCGACCTGGGTGAGCACGAAGGCCCCGATGCCCCGGAGCCCGTTGAGCGCGTCGAACGTGCTCGTCGGCGCGTCGAGGGGCAGGCACTCCAGGAGGTGGTCGCCGTAGCCCACGATCGCGGTGAGCGACGTGTGGAGCTCGTGGCGGAGGTGCGCGACGAGCGATCTCCAGAGCTCCTGTCGGCCAGGCCTGTCGCTCGTCGCGGCGCTGCGCCCGGCGAGGGGATCGGCCGGGCGCTTCACGGCGACTCCCGGCCGAGCAGCGTCTGGATCTTCGCGTCGAGGCGCTCGATCTCGACGGGCTTGATGTCGTAGTCGTCGCCTCCCGCCTCGATGGCCTGCTCTCTGTCGCTGGTCATCGCGTGGGCGGTGAGGACGATGATGGGAATGTCCCTGGTGCGCGTGTCTCCCTTGAGGCGACGGGTGGCCTCGAGGCCGTCGATGCTGGGCAAGCCGACGTCCATGAGGATCAGCTGCGGCTGCTTGGCCCGCGCCAGCTCCACCCCCGACTCGCCGTCCACGGCGGTCACCACGGCGTATCCACGGCGAAGCAGGCGTCGCGATAACATGTCACGGTTCATCTCGTTGTCTTCGACGAGGAGAATGGTGGTCATGAGGTGGCCCCCTTGAAAGCAAGATCTCGCAGCGCCCCGCCCGATGACGAACGCGGCCGCCGTCACCCCGACGCGCGCCAGGAGGCGGCGCCCCGCGCTGCCCGCGAGCGCGGCGTCGGCAGGCGGCTATTCCGCCTTCAAGAGCTCCCGAGCGGTCGTGTCCCCCGTCTGCGCCGCCTTCGTCGAGTCGATGTCTCGTACGTTACGGTATCGGTTTTTGAGGGTCCATATAAATCGGTGTTTGCTCCGTCACGAAGGTGCTTCTCCGAGAGCGGGTGTCCTCGGTCGGCGCCTCTCCCCGGCGGGGGAGCTGCGTTGTGTCCAGCACGTGTCGAGCGGTGACGGGGAGAGCGGCGCGGCCGCGAGATGGCCTGTCGCAGGTGGGAGGAGTCGATTCAGGACGTACGCTGCCGGAGCGAGCCGGTCCCCGGGCGCTCAGCGCCGCGCGATCTCGACGATCTCGCGCGCGCGGTGGCCGCCGATGTCGAAGCGCCCCTCGAGCCCCGCGAACACGAAGCTGTTCACGCGGCTGCCCCGGACCTCGCGGGCGGCGCTGGCGCCCCCGGTGCGCTCCAGGAGGAACACGTCGAGCCCGCCGCCGATCGATGGGCCGAGCGCGACGCTGTCCGACATGCGGACGTCGATCACCGCGCCGAGGCGCGCGAGCTCGAAGCCGTGGGTGAGCGTGTCGCGCTGCCGGCCCGGCGCTGCGGTCCAGAGGGCCCGGTAGCCGCTGCCCAGCGAGATCACCGGATCGATGCGCTCGAACGGCGCGAGGTGAAACCTCGCCTCCACGCCCGCCGTCATGCCGCGGACGTCGGTATCGCGCCGCTCCGGGCCCATGGCCATGTACTGCTCGTAGCTCGACGTCAGGCCGAGGCCGAGCTTCGGCGTCGCGCGGTAGCCGAGCTTCACGGCCACGCCGGCGCCGGGGCCCGACACGTCGCGAAGGCGCCGCTCGCTCCCGATGCGACCGAACCCCTGCGTGTACCCGGCGCCGACCCCGAGCTCGAGCGCGTTGCTCGGCGCCCTGAGCGGCGAGCTCAGGTAGCTCGGCGAGACGTCGCCCCCGAAATCCTGCGCCGAGGCGGCGCGCGCGCAGAGCACGCCGAGCGCGCCCGCGGCGACCACGAACCCCGTGTTTGCCTTCATTGCGGATCCTCCTCGTTCGCGGCGCCACGAGGCGGCGGAGCCGATCCGCGATCCGCGCTCCACGATCCGCGCTGCGCGACCTGCGCCGCGCGACCCGCCGGGGGCGCCGCTCGCCGGGGCGCGAGCATCGCGTGTGCCACGGGGCGGCGAGCACCGCCTTCTCGGTCACGGACGGGCGGCGCGGCGGCGCGAGAGGCCGCCCGCCGCTCACCGCACGACGCCGCCCGGCGCGGCCCGCAGGCCTACCAGCGGTGGTAGGCCGGGTGCCCTTCCTTGACGGCCACGAACGTCCCGCGGCACGTCGCCGTGACCCGGCCCCCCGCCTCCAGGGTCGCCTCGATCACGACGCGGTCGCCCTCCGCCTCCGCCACCTGCGCTCGCAGGCGCAGCGGGCCGAGCGGCGTCGGCTTCCTCAGCTTCACGTGGAAGTCCGCCGTCACCGTGCACGGCGGCGCGTCGGCCCCCCGCGCCTGCATGAGGTGGTGGGCCGCGGTCCAGTTCGAGTGACAGTCGAGCAGCGCGCCGATGATGCCGCCGTTGAGCATCCCGGGGAACGCCTCGTGGTGCGGCTCCGGCGTGAAGTCGCAGACCACCGCGTCGCCCTCGACGCGGCTCTTCAGCCGGAGCCCCTTGTCGTTCGCAGGCCCGCACCCGAAGCAGCGGCTCTGCGGCGCGTACCTGTCCTGCAGGCTCGCCGCTTCGCTCAACTCCTGCCCCCGACGAACGCCTCGTCCATCAGCATCTTCTGCTCGAGGAGGTGGCTCGCGCGCGAGCCGGTCGCCGGGCTCGCGCTCGGCGAGCGGCTCACGCACGAGAGCGGCAGCCGGTCGCCGATGCGCTGCCGGAGCACCGCGAGGATGTAGTACCAGGCCCCGTAGTTGCGCGGCTCCTCCTGCACCCACACGAGCGGCGTGCCGTCCTTGTAGGGCGCGAGCGCGTTCACGATCTCCTCGTTGAGCGGGAACAGCTGCTCCAGCCGCAGGATCGCCACGTCCTTGAGCCCGCGCGCCTCCCGCGCGAGCGCGAGGTCGTAGTACACCTTGCCCGAGCAGAGCAGGACCCGCTTCACGTCGCCGGGATCGACCCCGCTCGTGTCGGGCAGCACGCGGTGGAACTTGCCCTCGGCGAGGTCCTTGATCGTCGACACCGGCCGGTGCGGGCCCTTCGACGTCGCCGGGACGCGCAGCAGGCTCTTCGGCGTCGCGATGATGAGCGGCTTGCGCCACGGCCGGTGCACCTGCCGCCGCAGCACGTGGAACAGCTGCGCCGGCGTTGTCAGGTTGCACACCTGGATGTTGTCCTCGGCGCTGTTCTGCAGGCAGCGCTCGATGCGCGCGCTCGAGTGCTCCGGCCCCTGGCCCTCGTAGCCGTGCGGCAGGTAGAGCACGATGCCGCTCAGGCGGTGCCACTTGTCCTCGCTCGACGTGAGGAACTGGTCGACGATGACCTGCGCGCCGTTGAGGAAATCGCCGAACTGCGCCTCCCAGATGACGAGCCCGTCCGGGTAGTCGAGGCTGTAGCCGAAGTCGAAGCCGAGCACCCCCGCCTCGCTGAGCGGGCTGTTGAACGCCTCGAAGCGGCCCGGCGCCTCGGCCACGTGCGACAGCGGCGCGTAGCGCGCGCTCGTCTCCACGTCGCGCAGCACCGCGTGCCGGTGGCTGAAGGTGCCGCGCTGCACGTCCTGCCCGGAGAGCCGCACCGGCGTCTTCTCGGCGAGCAGCGTCGCGTAGGCGAGCATCTCGCCCGTGCCCCAGTCGAACGGCTCGCCGGCGACGAGCCGATCGTGCCGCAGCTTGAGCGTCGGCAGCACCTTCGGGTGCGCCTTGAAGCCCTGGGGCAGCTCGAGGAGCCGCTGCGACAGCGCGATGAGCTTCTCGGCCGGCACGTTCGTCGGCGCGTCCGGCGTCGCGTGATCGGCGCCGCCGCGGTAGTGCGACCACACGCCGCCCATCGAGTAGAGCACCGGCGCGAAGCCCTTCTGCTTCACCTCGTCGAGCGCGGCGGCGAGCGCCTCGCGGCGCCGCACGACGATCTCCTCGGCCTTCTCCTCGGTGACCTGCCCGAGCTCCATGAGGCGCCGGACGTAGACCTGCCGCACGGTCGGCTTCTTGTCGATCGCGGCGTACATCCGCGGCTGCGTGTAGCGCGGCTCGTCGCCCTCGTTGTGGCCGTACCGCCGGTAGCAGTACATGTCGATGACCACGTCCGAGCCGAAGCGCGCGCGGTAGTCGATCGCGAGCTGCGCGACGTGCGCGACCGCCTCGGGGTCCTCGCCGTTCACGTGGAACACCGGGACCTTGAGCATCCGGGTGATGTCCGACGCGTAGCGGGTCGAGCGCCCCTCCATCGGATCGGTCGTGAAGCCCACCTGGTTGTTCACGATGACGTGGACCGTGCCGGCGGTCGTGTAGCCGGGGAGGTTCATCATGTTGAGCGTCTCGGCGACGACGCCCTGGCCGATGAACGCCGCGTCGCCGTGGATGAGCAGCGGCATCACGCGGCGGCGCGCGTCGGGGGCGCCGTCGGCGAGCCGCCGGTCCTGCTTCGCGCGGACGCGCCCCTGCACGACGGGGTTCACGAACTCGAGGTGGCTCGGGTTGAACGTGAGCGTGAGGTGGACGTTGCGCCCGTTCTCGAGCGTCCGGTCGGTCGAGTAGCCGAGGTGGTACTTGACGTCGCCGCTGCCGAGGTGGCGCTCCGCCTCCTTGTCCTCGAAGGCCGCGAAGATCTCGCGCAGGCTCTTGTCCATGATGTTCGCGAGGACGTTGAGCCGGCCGCGGTGCGCCATGCCGACCACGATCTCGTCGACCTCGTGCGACCCCGCGCGCTCGATGATGAGGTCGAGCAGCGGGATGAGGCTCTCGGCGCCCTCCAGCGAGAAGCGCTTCGTCCCCGCCTCGTAGGACTTGTGGATGAACTGCTCGAAGATCTCGGCGTCGGAGAGCTTCGTCAGGATCCGGAGCTGCTTCTGGCGGTCGAGCGTGAGCCGGTTGCGCGTCGACTCCATCTGCTGCTGGAGCCACTGGCGCGCCTCGGGCTCCTCGATGAACGTGAACTCGACGCCGATCGAGCGGCAGTACGTCTCCTCGAGCCGGCGGATGATCTCGCGCAGCGTGAGGACGGGCGGCACGCCGGCGAGGTCGGTCGTCGGGAAGGCCAGGTCGAGGTCCTCGACGCGGAGCCCGAAGTTCGTGAGGTCGAGCTCGGGCGGCGTGGCGGGCGGCAGGCCGAGCGGGTCGACGTGCGCGAAGAGGTGGCCGCGCACGCGGTAGGCGTTCACGAGGGCGTACACGCGCGCCTTGAGCGCGGCCTCCGCGAGCACCTTCAGATCGCGCGGCGTCTCGAGCGAGGTCGGGTGCTCGCTGAGCGTCTGCGCGAACGCGGCCTCCAGCGTCTTCGCGGCCTCGCCGTTCGTCTTGCCGTGCCCGTTCCCGGGCGCCGTCGACGGCCGCAGCACGTGAGGCTGGATGGCCGGCAGCGCGGCGGGAGCGGGCAGCCTGATGGGCGCCGCTCCGCCGTTCTTGCTCTCGAAGAACGAGCGCCAGCCAGGGTCTACCGACTCGGGGTTCTCGAGGTACTGAGCATAGAGCTCCTCGACGAGCCCTGCATTGATTCCGAAATCAAGCTGCATCGTGTTCGTGGTGCAAATAACGCGGGTCGGGTCGGCACGCTAGAGTCGTTTTCCGATGACTCCGGCTCATGGGGCGGATCATCGTCCGGACAAGGGGTCCGAGCGCCTGGAGAAATGGTAGGGAGAAGCGGTACAAGGGGGACCATGGATCAAGACCGCGCAACCCCGGGTCGAGGACCGGCGCCCGCCGTCCTCCCCTTCGATCGCTTCCGGGACCACCTCTTCCACGACCCCAGCCTCGGTCTGTGGCTGGACGTGAGCCGGATCCACTTCGAGAAAGATTTTTTCGCCACGATGGAGCCGCGCATCCAGGCGGCGCTCGCCGAGATGGCGGCGCTCGAGGGCGGGAGCATCGCGAACCCCGACGAGGACCGCCGGGTCGGCCATTACTGGCTGCGCGCGCCGGAGCTCGCGCCCGAGGCCGCGCTGCGCGCCGCGATCGAGGCGACGAACGCGCGGATCCTGAGCTTCGCGGCGGACGTGCACGCGGCGCGCGTGCGGCCGGAGCGGGCGGCCCGCTTCCGCAAGGTGCTCGTCGTCGGGATCGGCGGCTCGGCGCTCGGGCCGCAGTTCGTCGCGTCGGCGCTGGGGACGCCGGCCGACCGGATGCAGCCGTACTTCTTCGACAACACGGATCCTGACGGGATCGATCGCACGCTGGACGCGATAGGGGACGACCTCGGCGCGACGCTCGCGGTGATTGTCTCGAAATCGGGCGGGACGAAGGAGACGCGCAACGGGATGCTCGAGCTCGAGGCGGCGTACCGGCGGCTCGGCCTCTCGCTCGGCGCGCACGCGGTCGCGGTGACAGGGGAGGGGAGCGAGCTCGACAGGTTCGCGACGAAGCACGGCTTTCTGGCCCGCTTCCCGATGTGGGACTGGGTCGGCGGGCGGACGAGCGAGCTCTCGGCGGTCGGCCTGCTGCCGGCGGCGCTGCAGGGGCTGTCGATCGTGGAGATGCTGCAGGGGGCGCGCGAGATGGATGAGGTCACGCGCTCGAAGGAGGTGCCCCGGAACCCGGCGGCGCTGCTCGCGCTCGCCTGGTACTCGGCGACGGGCGGCGTGGGCCGGAAGGACATGGTGCTGCTCCCGTACAAGGACAGGCTCGAGCTGTTCTCCCGCTATCTCCAGCAGCTCGTGATGGAGTCGCTGGGCAAGCGGCTCGATCTCCAGGGCAAGGAGGTCTGCCAGGGGATCGCCGTCTACGGCAACAAGGGCTCGACCGATCAGCACGCGTACGTGCAGCAGCTGCGTGACGGGCTCGACAATTTCTTCGTCACGTTCATCGAGGTGCTCCGCGATCGCGCGCCGTCGCGCGGCGCGATCGAGGTCGACCCCGGCGTCACGACGGGCGACTACCTCTCCGGCTTCCTCCAGGGGACGCGCAAGGCGCTCAGCGAGAGCGGGCGCGAGTCGATCTCGATCACGATCGAGACGGTCGACGCGCGCGCCGTCGGCATGCTGATCGCGCTCTACGAGCGCGCGGTCGGGCTGTATGCGTCGCTCGTGGGCATCAACGCGTACCACCAGCCCGGCGTCGAGGCCGGGAAGAAGGCCGCGCAGGAGGTGCTGGATCTGCAGACCAAGGTGCTCGCTGCGCTGGCCGCCGGCGCGGGGCGCGCGCTGCCGATCGAGGAGATCGCGCGCGCGGCGGGCACCGACGACGTCGAGACGGTCTTCTGGATCCTGCGCCACCTCGCGGCGAACCCGGAGCGCGGGGTCGTCCGGGAGGTGCCGCAGGGGGGCTCGCCGTTCGACGCGACGTACCGGCTGGCGCGGTGAGGGGGGCGTCCACCCCCCCGGGGGGAGCGTGCTGCCTTGCTCGGGGCGGCCGACGGGCCCCCGGCGAGGCGCGAGGCGAGGCGTGAAGGACGCAGGAGGCGCCGGGAGCCGAGAGGCGCTCCTGGCGCTCGCGCCTCAGAACTGGACGCGCAGGGTCCCGCCGGTCGGGCCGACGAGGAGCTCGGGGGTGTGGAGCGACACCTTGCGCGGGATGTCGCTGCGCACCCAGACCTGCTGATTGGAGACGAGGCCCGCGACGAGCAGCGCGAAGCCCGTCACCTGGGTGAGCCCGTTGAGGAGCACGAGCGTGCCGGCGACCTGGCCGCCGTCGCTGGAGAAGTCGATGTCCTCGCCCGTGGCGAGCGTGATGAACGGGCCGCCCACGGGCACGAACAGCGGCGTGTAGCTGCCGGCCTCGCTCTCTCCCTCGGCGAGGATGCTCCCGGCCGTCAGCGCGGCGAGCGCCCACGCGGTGCCGAGGACGATGGACCCCGCGACCACCAGTCGGCGGCTCATCTGCGTCTCGAGGCGGTAGCCCGCCGGCGGCGGCTCGCGTTCCTTGAAGGGCAGCGTCCGCGGCATGCCGAGGATGACGGGCGGTGCAGCTGGCGCGTAGCCCGGCGGCGGCGGGTAGCCTGGAGGCGCGTAGCCCGGCGGCGGCGGGTAGCCTGGAGGCGCGTAGCCCGGCGGCGGCGGGTAGCCTGGAGGCGCGTAGCCTGGAGGCAGGTAGCCTGGAGGCGCGTAGCCTGGAGGCGGCGGGTAGCCTGGAGGCGCGTCGCCCGGCGGCGGGTAGCCAGGGGGCGGCTGCGCGCCCTGCACGGACGGTGCGACGCCCTCCGCGGCGGCCGGCGTAGCGAGCGCGAGCACGCCGAGCAGCGAGGCCATCGAAAGGACAGTGCGGATCGCGATCACGTGCATCTCCCTTCGGGGTGAGAGCTCCCGGCGCAGGATCGCCGGCTCAGAATCGCCATCGGAGCTCCGCGGACGACGGGCCTATCGAGATCGCAGGCCACCTGGACGCAGCGTGCTCGGGGCCGCGCGGGCTCACCGAGAACTGGCGCTCCAAATAGACCTCCTCGTGGGCGAAGCTGGCGGCATACAGGAGCAGCCCGCTCACCTGGAGCACGCTGTCCATCGCGAGCCAGAAGAGGCCCGCGCCCTCGACGTCCATGGTCGCCGTGCCGATCATCGGGCCGACGAACGGGATGAACAGCGGCCCGAACTCGTCGAAATCCTCGTCCGCGAGGGTCGCGATGCCCGCGACCGTGAACGAGATCGCGTACGGAACGCCGAACGTCAGGAGCCCCGCCCCGAGGAGCGTGCGGTCCGGCCTGGTCCTGAGCGCGTAGCCGCGCGGGATCGGGTCCCCCTCTTCGTACTGGATGGTCCGCGGGTTCGCCCACGGCGGGAGCGACGGCGGCGGCAAGTAGTAGCCCTGCGGAACGGGCACCAGCGCGCCGCCCGCAGGCGCGGGAGGAGCGCCCGCAGGCGCGGGAGGAGCGCTCGGCGCGGCGGGGCTCGCCGATGTGCTGCCGAGCGCGGGCTCCGGCGGCGCGGCCGGCTCCTGCGCGGCCGCCGTCGCGGCCAGCCCGAGCAGCGCCGCGAGCAGCGCGGCGGCCTGCGCGCGGCGGGCGCGCGGCGCGGCGAGGCGGCGACGTGGAACGATACTCCCTTCGGTATGCCCGATCGGCATGCTGGCTCCCGTCGCGCTCGCGCGGCGACTCCAAGGAACTGCGGGTGGCTTCGGTGCAGCGAGGCCAGGATACGCGCACCGCTCGCGAACTCAACGAGGCGCGCACGATGTCCGCGCGTCGCGGCGGGGTGGGCCCGAGGGCGCTCCGCGCAGCGCGAGCGCAGCCGCCTCCTCGACGAGGTCCGCGCCGTCGAGCCGGACGTCGGGCTCGAACCCGCGCAGCTCGGCGAAGTCGCCGAGCGGGTCGCGGAACGCGCGGGTGCCGAACGAGAGGGTGACGCCCGAGCGCGGGAGCCGGAAGAACGCGAGCTCGCCGACGCTCATGCCGCCGCGGGTGTTCTGCCCGGCCACGAGGACGCCCGGGATCTGTCGGACCAGCGCGAGCAGCATCTCGCACGCCGACGCGCAGCCGCGGTCGACCAGGAAGACGGCGCGCCCCTCGAGCGGCCCCGTCGCCCGCCCGCGGACCTGCGCGCCGCGGGTCGTGAGGTCGGCGCGCGGCGCCGCGGCGCCGCGGCCCACGGCGCGCGCCCGCAGCGTCCCGGCGAGGCGCTCGAGCGCGGCGAGGTGCTCGACGAAGCGCGGTCGCGCCTCGTCCGGGACGTCGCCGCGCGCGAGCCGCCGGCGGACGCTGTTGGCGCGCCCCTCGGCGGCCGCGACGGAGATGACCTCGCGCTCGTCGAGCGCGCAGAGCGGCGCGTCGGTGAGCGCGAGCGCGAAGCGCTCGGCGAAGAGGTAGTTGCCGCCGGCGTTGCCGCGCAGATCCACGACGAAGGCGGGCGCTCGCCGCAGCTCGGCCGCGAGCGCAGGGAGCGCCGCGAGCGCCGGGGCGGCGGCGCTGCTGAAGGTGCGGATGGCGAGCATGGGGACGCCATCGCGGCTCCGCGTGAGCTCGACGGGCGGGCCGTGGCCGAGGCGGCGCGGCGAATCGAGCCGCCGCGGAGGGGCATCGCGCCGCCGCGGAGGTGCCGCGCGGGGCGCGGTCTCGGCGGCGGCCGCGCGCTCGAGGCGCGGCGCGGGCGGCGAGGTCGCGGCCAGCCGGAGCGGCGCGCGGCCGCCGTGGCCGAACGCGAGGTGACCGTCGGGCGCCGCGAACACGTCGTGGAGGAGCCGCGCGAGCTCGGCGGGGCGCCACGCCGCGCGGCTGCGGAGCGCGCCCTGGGCCCGGGCGATCGCGAGCGGCGAGGGAGACGGCGAGCGCCCGTCGAGGCCCGCGTAGGCGTGCTCGAAGGCGTAGCGCGCGTCATCGAGATCGCGGAGCGCCTCGGCCGCGGACACGGTCCGCGGCTCGCCGTCGAGATCACCGTCGGCGATGCGCACGCTCCGGAGCGGCGCGGGCTCCCTCGTGGGGGAGAGCGCCGGCGCCGGGGCGCAGGAGAGCGCGGCGCATGCGAGCAAGGCGCAGGAGAGCGCCGCGCTCGCGCCGGCCGCGGCGCGCCGCGGCCGGCGGAGCGAGCATGGGGCGGGCATCGCGCGCGAGGGTGCGACGGCCCGCGCCGCCGGCGCAACCGGAGCCGCTCGGGTCCGTGAAGGAGGTCACGGCATCGCAGCGAGATCCAGGGCTCCGGCGCGGCGGCGAGGCGTGGGCGAGGCCGACCCGGGCGCATCTGCAGAGCGTCTCGGCGGCGTCCTGCGCAGCCGGCGCTCTCCTCCTGCGCACCCGTTGGGGTGTCCTGCGTCAGGATCGCGCGCGTCCTGCGCAGCGTCGCGCACCCTCCTGCGCAGCCCTGTTCGTGTCCTGCGCAACCATGGTTCGGCGCCTGCGCACCGTCGCCGTCCCTCCTGCGCAGCCTCGGTGTCCTCCTGCGCAGCGTCGCGCACCCTCCTGCGCGGCGCCGGTACCCTCCTGCGCGGCGCCGGTACCCTCCTGCGCGGCGCCGGTACCCTCCTGCGCAGCGCCGGTACCCTCCTGCGCGGTCTTGTATGTGTCCTGCGCAGCAATTGGGCCTCCTCACGCTCTTCGCCAGCCCCACGGTCCACGGCGCTCGGCACACCATGGCCTTCGACGCTGCGGCACACAACCCGTCCCGACCCGCTGACCAGTCCCGCCAGCCAGGAGGTCGGCCAGGATGGCCGGACTTCTGCGCCGCTTCGCGGCGGCTCCGCGCCGGCGGACCTAGAGTACCGATCACCTTGGAGTCCCAAAAAATCAACAGAACGGTCCGCTCCTGACGGCCCGTCGCCCTTGTTACGTGCTTTTTTTGTTATCGAGCGAGAATTTTGTTGTCGATTTCCCAATGCGACAATCTTGAACGAATGAAACACGGTGGCAGCTGGGACGCTCCCTGCCGGCGGCTAGATGATGTAGAGAGCAACGCCACGCCGGATAAGGTCCCCTCGCGTCCGGCGCGGCGAGCCATGCAAGCTTGCATCTTAGCGAACACCCATCGAGGGCGGGACAACCGCACGTGTACGCCGTGTGCTTGCAGCGTCAGGAGGTAATTGCAGGGTCGACGTGCTCCTGTACGGCGATACCACGTGTGTGAATCAGCTTGACACGGGTTTCGGGGTCGGGCTCAACGACACGACATGCCACGACACCCCCGCGCCCGAGCCGCTCTCGGCTGTGCGCGTGATCCTCACGCAGGACGAGCCGGGCACCTGCACGCCGACGACGAGCACCTCCGAAACTCGCGGCCTGGTGGAACATGACGATACGCGCGTGTTCTGCTGCGCCACGGAACCGCTGCCGTGAAGGGTTGGTGACCACGATGCGCTCGGCTGTGTTCCTCACGTTGACCGCGTTCGCTCCCATCGGCTGTTCGCCGGAGTCCTACGATTTGCCGTCTCCAGACGAGCGCGAACACTTCTACGTTCGGTTTGAGAACCATGGCGATAGCACCGATTGCCTCTTCGGAGATGAGGTCTTGTGGGAGGGGTTGGTCGGGAAGGAGACGCCGGACAAATGCGAAGCCTGCGAGTGCGGCCCAGCCGCCTGCACGCTGCCGTCGAAGGTGACCGTGCACGCCTCGGTCTGCCCTGGCGAGGACGACGTCGGCTCCGTGGAAGCCAGCGAATCCTGGGACGGGTCTTGCGCGGCGGCTGCCACGCCCATCCAGAGCGACGCCTTCGCGTCCGTGACCTTCGAGCCGCCGGCGCTGGCTCCCTGCGCCCCCGTGGCACCGGCGCCGGAACCGTGGCGCCGTCCCCTGGCAGATGTGAGGGCTTGCAAGCCCAAGACTCCACACCGGATTCCTGGATACGCCTTTTCTTGCTACCCTACGCAGGCCAATGGAGAATGCTGGAAGGGCTACCCGTTTCGGCATGATTTTTCCACCGTCATCGATGCCCGCACCTGCACGCCTTGCTCCTGCGGCGCGCCGACCGGCGGGGAATGCACGGCGCAAATCACGCTCTACCAGGATGAACGCTGCTTCGACGCACTTGGCAACACGTTGATCACCAACATCGAGTCACCGCTGTGCAGCAGGGTCGCCAACGCACCGCTCGCGGCGATGCGATCCGCTTTCATCCAGGACGAACCCGGCTCCTGCACCCCTTCGGTCTCCACGATCGAAGGCGGCAAGCTGGAGCCGGGGGAGACGCACGTGGCGTGCTGCGACCGCTGACCCCGGTCCCCTCCTGGTCCCGCAGATCCTCCACGCCGGAGCCGCCGCTCCCGGCGCGTCCGCGCACGCGCCCGCGGATCAGCGCATGCCCGACAGCCTCGCGATGAACCCGTGCGATTCCCGATCGCCGTCGCTGCCGAGCGGCTTGTCGAGCCCGGGGAGGTCGAGCGTCCCCGCCACGACGCCTGCGATGTAGAGAGGCTCGCCGGATGCCCCGCTCGCCGCGACGATCCGCACGGCGACGGAGCCGTCTCCCTCGAACCGGGCCGCCGAGATGAGGTTGCCTTGGGCATCCAGCCTCATGAGGAATCCCGCCCGCTTCCGGGAGGTCGTGAGCATCCCGGCGCTCCCCAGCGCGATCGCGCCCGTGAACTCGCCCGTGACGTAGATCGAGCCACCCTCGTCCACCGCCACGCCGGCGGCGATCTGGCTCTCCGTCGCGTCGCCGAACCCGCGGCTCCACACGACGCCATCGTCCGAGACGCGCGCGATGAAGAAGTTCTCCGTCTCCCCCGCGTCGGGCAGCGCCGGGCAGCGATCGCCGAAGCTGATGCGCCCGCGGTACGTGCCGGCGATCACGACGTCGCCGCCAGGGAGCAGCGCGGCCCCGTGCTGCGCCACCTGCTGATCGCCGTCGAGGTTCAGCGGCTTCACGTCCTGCAGGGCGCCGCTGCTCGACACATAGCGCGCGATGAAGACATCGCGGCGCTGCGAGGCGAAGGGGGTGTCTCCGCCGAACGAGACGTCTCCGCTCAGCGAGTCGTAGTCGCCCACGACGGTCAAGAGCCTCGATCCCGACCTCGTGTCGGCGGCGATCGCCTTGACGGTCACGGCCGCTCGCGGTCCGAGGCGGCGCTGCCACCTGCACGCGCCGTCCGCCGGGTAGAGCGCGGCGAGCAGCGCCGAATCGGCCGGGATGTCCCCGGGCGCGCACGGCCCGAAGCTCCTGCCGGCCTCCGACACGTCGACGGCGAAGACGACCGCCTCGGAGGTCGCCGCGAGGCCGCGCGCGGTGGTACCGTGCTTGGCGTCGACGCTCCACACCCACCCGCACTTGCCCTCTGGACCGAGCGCCGCCACGAAGCTCGTCGTGAAGGCGGTATCGAGCAGAGGCGGGCCAACGCGGCATGCGCTGAGATTCCCGGTGGGCAGGTTGATGGCCCCCTCGGACTCCCCGGCCACATAGGTGAAGTCACTGCCGGCAGCCAGGTGCAAGCCCCACACGCCCTTCGCCGCCAGCCCGTAGCGGCTGTCGCGCGCCCCGCCGGCGCTCCACTTCGCGACGGTGAAGTGATACGCCGAATCGTCGAGGACATCCGTGACGACGGCCGTCAACGCGCCGCCCGATGCGGCGAGGTCGCCCACGTCGAAGCCGAGGGTCTCGCCCCACTTGGCCGACGGCTCGATGATGGCGCCGCCGGCGTCGCTGCACACCGGACTCCCGCCGCCGCTGCCCCCGCCGCCGCTGCCCGCACCTCCCGCGCCCGAGCCCCCGCCGCCCGACTCTCCGGCGCCGGAGCCACCCGCACCGGAGCCGTCCGCACCGGAGCCACCCGCGCCTATGCCGCCCGTTCCGATGCCGCCGGTGCCCGAGCCGCCCGTGCCCGAGACCTCCGAGGAGGAGGTCGCGCCCGGGGCCGCGCCCGCGCCGGCCTGCGATGAATCCAGCTCGCCGACCTCGAGCCCGATGAGCGCGTTGCAGCCGCCCGCCACGGCGGCGAACAGGCCGGCGCAGGACACGATGGATCGGATCGTACGAGGTTCGCGTTTCATCGGCTCGGTTCTCCGCTGCGTGGCATCCCCGAGGCCACCATCGCGCCAGCGCGGGCTCAGTGGCAAGCCCTGACGGAGTCAGGATAGATGATGGTGGTCTGGCAGAGGGCGTTGCAACCGCCGAATGGACCTCGGGCTCCGCACGCGACGTTCGTCAGGAACACGTTGGTCGTCGCCGCGCAAACGAGGCCGCTGCAGTTGACCACCGGGAGCTCCCGCTCCTCCGCGCCGCTGCAGTCGTAATCGAAGCCGCCCCCCGGCCTGATCGGCGTCTCGTAGAACGTGCTGGGCTGGCCGGGGTGGACCGAGGGGTTGTTGTCGTTGCAGTCGTTGCCGCCCTCGCACGCGGTCGAACGATAGCCATCGTCGTCGGCGTCGCAGTCGACGCTGCCGCCCCCGCCGGAGCCGGAGACGGCCGAGCTGGAGCTGGAGCTCGCCGCGCCGCCGCCGGAGCCGGAGACCGCCGAGCTCGCGCTCGCGCTGGAGGTCGCCGCGTCGCCGCCCGCGCCGTCGCCGCCCGCGCCGTTGCCGCCAGCGCCGTCGCCGCCCGCGCCGCCCGCGCCGCCGGAGCCGGAGGCCGCCGCGCCGCCGCCGTCGCCGCCCGCGCCGGAGGTCGCCGCGCCGCCGCCGGAGCCCGCTGCGTCCGAGGACGAGGCGGCGGTGCTCGCCGACGACGTGGTGGCGCCGGCGCCGGCTCCGCCAGCGCTCGCGGCGCTCGTGTCGTCGGTGAACGTGGCGTCGGGGAAATCACACCCCGCTGCGGCGCTCAGGGCGGCGGCGGCGGTGGGGAGAGCCAGGTGGAAACATCGGTGAAGCAAGCGCATGCACGAATGGAAGCTGCCGATCCCACCGGCGTCAACCGGTGGCTGGATTATGCGCCGCGCCGCACCTGGCAGGCTCTGCCGTGCGTGGCAGGCTCTGCGGTGTCGTGTGGAAATGTCGTGGGCTATTCGCCTGGCGCGCGCTCGAGAGCGCGCGCGGCGGTCACGGCATGCCCTTCAACCGAGCGATGAACCCTTCTCCCGGCGCCTGGATGGGATGGTTGTCGGTGGGCACGAGAGGGAACGTGTCCGTCAGCTCACCGGCGATGTAGAGCGGATCGCCGAGCGTCGCGCCCGGCGCGACCGACCAGACGGCCACGGTGCCGGCCCCCGCGAGCGCGGTGGCCGAGAGGACGCCGCCGCCCGGACTGAGCACGATCAGATAGCTCGACAGCTGATCCGCCTCGGCCGCGAGCCTCTCGCCGGGCCCCAGAGGAATCTCGCCCTCGAGCGTCCCCGTCACGTAGATCGAGCCGACGCTGTCCACTTCGAGGCTGACGACCATCTGATCTTCCGCGGCGTCGCCGAATCCACGGCTCCAGGCCACTCCACCCCTCGAGACGCGCGCGACGAAGGTGTTCTCCGTCTCCCCCGCCTCCGGCAGGAGCGGGCAGTCGTCCTGGAAGCTGAAGGACGGCCCGGTGTACGTCCCGGAGAGCACGAGGTCGCCGCCCGGGAGCAGCGCGGCCCCGTGTCGCGCCGCCGACTGGTTTCCAGGGGCCCTGAGCGGGAGGACCTCCGTCACCTCGCCGTCCTCGAGCCGGACGCGCGCGACGAACAGGTCGCGATCCGGTGTGGCGGGGAGCTCTTTCGCCTGGATCTTGATCCCCCCATCCGGCGCATTGTAGTCGCCGACGACGAGCACCTCCCCGGTCTCCGGGGAGGCGACGAGCTCTTCGACGCGGACGGTCGCGGTGGTATCGAACGCGAGGTTCCAGATGCACATGCCGTCCGCGTCGAGCCCCACGAGCTCCGTGGACCCGCGCGCGTCGCCGGTCCCGAGGAGGCAATCGTCGGTGCTCGCGCGCGCCGCTCCCGACACCGAGACAGCGAACACGACCCGCTTGGGCGTCGCCGCCAGAGCGATCGGGGAGGTGTTGAGCTCGGCGTCGACGCTCCAGATCCAGCTGCATTTGCCCAGCTGGTCGAGCGCCGCCAGAAAGCTCGGTTTATGCCCGGTATCGGCGTGCGCGCCGACGGAGCACCCGCCGTCCGGCGTGAGCAGGGTGAACGGCGCATCCGACGCCCCGGTCACGTAGGCGACGTCCGAGACGACGAGGAGGTGCTCGGGCCAGACGCTGCCGGGCAGGTCCCCGGTCCGCATCCCGTACGCGCCGTCGAGGGTCCCGGACGGGTCCCACCTCGCGACCGAGAACCCGATCTTGTCGGGCGCGGTGTCGAGCCCTCGGCTTTCCTTGACGATCGCCGTCACCGCGCCGTCCAGCGCCGCGATGCCGGCGACCGACAGGCCCGACAGCTTTCCCCACTCGCTCGACGGCGCGCGGACAGCCCCCTCGCGGACATGGCCGCAGAGCGCCTCCTCCCCGCCGCCGCCACCCTCGCCGCCGCTGCCACCCCCGCCGCTGCCACCCCCGCCGCCGCCACCCCCGCCATGGCCGCCGCCGCCCGTGCCGACCGCGGACACGCTCGCCGACGTCGCGCCCGCGCTGCCGGACGATGAGTCCAGCTCGCCGACCTCGAGCCCGATGATCGCGTTGCAGCCCCCTGTGGCCACGACGGCGAGCAGCCCGGCGCAGAACAGGGGTCGAGTGCTCATGAGATCGCGCGTCATCTTCCCGCCTCCCGTGGCGCGGCGCGTACGGCCGCCGTCAAAAGATCACCTTCGCCACGGCGCCTCCTGGCACCACGCCCACCATCGCCCTGGGGGCCGAGGACGCCTGCGCCGGGGAAGGCGCCGTGAAGATGAGCACCGCGCCGGCGCCCAGCGCCGCCGCCCCGACGAGGAACGCGACCGTCGAGATCGTCCCTGCGGTCGTGCCCTGCTCCTGCAGCCGGATCCCCTGTTCCCCGCAGACGTTGGCCTCGTTGCAGTAGGCCTCCGCGTCGCCCTTCTTCCCGAGCGCGCGCAGCCCGAACGCGGCGCCGACGCCGATCCCGACCGCGCCGACGCCGGCGCCGATCCAGCCGGCCGTTCGCCAGGTCGAGCTCCCCGCCCCCTCCGGGCCCTGCTTCGGGGGGAGCGCGGGCCCTGCGCTCGCGCCGCCGGCCGCGGGCTCCTCAGGCGCCACGAGCAGCTCGGCCTGCGCGCCCTCGGCGAGCTGCGCCGTGAACGTCTTCGGCTTCCGGCCCGGCGCCGTCGCCGTCACCTGGACCTCGCCCGGGTCCACGGGCAACGGCGCGCCCAGCGAGCCCGCGCCGACCGGGATCCCCGAGCGCTGCACGGCGGTGTCCGCCGGCGCGCCGGGCGCGAGCCGGATGGTGAGCCTCGGCACGCGGCCCTCCAGCGCGGCGGCGCGCGCCTGCGCGATGGGGCGCCGGTCGTCGTTCGCCGGCAGATCGCGCGCGAGCTGCCGGAAGATCGACCACGCGGTCGCGATCTTGCCGCGCTTCTCCTCGCAGTCGCCGAGGTTGAGCAGCGCCCCGGGCGCCGGATCGAGCTCGTAGCTCTCCCGGAACTTCGGGCACGCGGTCTCGTAGTCCTTCGCGTGGAGCGCCGCCCTGCCGGCGTCGAACAGCGCCTCCGCGACCGCGGGATCGCGCGCCTGCGCCGAGGCGTCGGGGCAGGCGAGGAGCGCGGCCCCTCCCAGGGCGAGCACCTCGGCCGGGAATCGTCTACGCGAGCTCAATCTACCCATCCGTGCGACCTCAACGTCTCCGGTTGTACGGGTCCTCCGCCGGCGTCGGCGCGGGAGCCGGCGTCGGCGCGGGCGGCGTCTTCACCGGAGCGGTCGCGGGCGGTCGCGCCTTTCCCACCGAGGCGGGCCTCGAGGTGGCCGCGGTCGCGCTCGACGGCGCCCCGGTCGCCGACGCGCTCGGCGTGGGCGCGGGCGGCGGCGTGGGCGCGGGCGGCGGCGTGGGCGCGGGCGCGGACGGCGCGATCGCCGGGACCGCGTCGCCGGACGGAGCGGGCTGCGCACCCGCGCCGCCGTGCGGCTCCGGCTCCGCCCCGGCGCTCGCGGCAGGGCGCGGCTCGGCCTCCACCGCGGATCCGCTGGACGGGTGCTCTGCGTCCCCGCCAGCGCTCCCCCGCTGCCACCACACGAGCGCGACAAGGGCACCCACGGCCAGCGCGCCGGCGCCGGCCAGGATCGCGCCCAGGACCGCCGAGCGCGGCGCCGGGCGCTCCGTGCCGACCGAGCGCTCCACGACCGGCGAGACCGTGCCGGCGCTGGCCGTGCCGCCGCCGGCCGAGCCGGCGCCGACCGCGCCGCCGCTCCCCGGGCTCGCCGCGGTGAGCTCCGTGCCGCGCGGCCCGCTCCCTGGGCCTCGCGCCTGCACGGTCGGGCGCCCGGGATCCGAGGACATGAGCGCGCGCCCCCGATCCGGGTGCGCGGACATGCGCGCCGGATCCGCGTGCGAGCCCGGGGCCGGGTCGAACGCCGCGCCCCCCCGCGCCTGGCGGAGCGCGCGCTGCATCGCGTGGGCGTTCGGCCAGCGCCGGTCGGGATCGAACGCGAGGGCCACGTCCATGACGGCGGCGATCGGCGGGGGCACGGCGGGCAGGACGCTGCCCACGGGCGGCGCCGGCTGGGTCATGGCGGCGAGCAGGAGCAGCGGGAATGTCTCGGCCTCGTGCACGTACCGCCCCGAGAGGAGCTGGAACATCGTGCTCCCGACGGCCCAGAGGTCGGTGCGCGCGTCGACCTTGTCCCACTGCCCCCTTGCCTGTTCGGGCGGCATGAACTGCGGCGTCCCCATCAGGGTGCCGGCGCGCGTCGTCGCGTTGTTCGTCGGGGACGAGAGCTCGCGCAACCGCGCGATGCCGAAATCGAGCACCTTCAGCTGTCCCTGGCGCGTGAGGAACAGGTTGTCTGGCTTGAGGTCGCGGTGCACGATCCCGCGCTCGTGCGCGACGGCGAGCACGTCGAGCAGGTCGTCGGCGATGCCGAGCACCTCGTTCACGCCGAGCATGCCGCTCGGCTCGCGCGCGCGGCGCGCCTCGACCGTCTCGCCCTCGAGCAGCTCCATGACCAGGAACACCGAGCCGTCGTCGGTGACGTCGTCGTCGAGCACCCGGACGATGCCCGGGTGGTCCACGCGGTTGGCGACGTAGCCCTCGCGCAGGAACCGCGAGCGCGCCTCCTGGTCCTCGGACAGCTCGCGGCGGAGGATCTTCACCGCGCCGCGCATCCCGTTGCGGTGCGTGCCGGCGTAGACCATGGCCATGCCGCCGAAGCCGAGCAGGTGCTCAAGGCGCCACTTGCCGCGCAGGACCTGGCCTACAAGCGCCTCGGGCCGGAAGCCCGCGGGTTCGACTCGGGTCATCGGCGAAGACCACCCCCGGTCGTGGCCACGGGGGTCATCGCTGCGCCGGCCAGGCCGGCGAAGCCAGCGCGGCGAGCGCGGCAGGGATGGCTGGCGGGCGCGCGATGCATGACGGGCGCATGTTACCCCGGTCTGGCGCGGCGGGGCGCGAAACCGTCAAGGTACGCCCGCGCCCGCCCTCGCACGGGTTCACCACGGCAGGCCCGTCGGCCACGGTCTCCGCCGAGCACGCGTCGCCGCCGTACATCCCATCGGCGCCGTCGGGGGTACGGCTCGGCCCGGGCAAGTCCTCGCCAGCATGCCCCCATCCTGGGAGGGTGAACGCCTGGCCATTCGCGATGTTGCTGAACCCGTGCTGGAGGTTGGCCGAGCCATGCTCGGGGGTTGACCCCGCAGGCTTCGACGATGGCCGTTGCAGCATGGAATGATGGCCGACCCATCATTCCATGCTGACGGAGCCACCATCGACCTTGAACCCGCCAGGGGGAGTCCATGGTTCCCCGAACGACGGAGGCTTCCGGCTGGATGCGCACGGGCGCAGCGCCCCGGCGGCGGGGCCGCTGCGCCCCGCGAGGGCCGTGTGCTGCGCCGTCGCGGTGCCTCGTGGTATCTTGCGGTTCATGGAACGAGCCATCCAGGGCCCGCCGCCCGGCCTCGCTGCTCGGTCAGCCGCTGGTGAGCACGTGGCCGTTAGCTATCAACAGGTGCATTCGTGTCGAAGGTTGATCTCAAGAGGGAGCTCAAGCATCTCTACCAGGCATCCGCGAAGGAGGTGGTTCAGGTTGAAGTGCCAACGTTTCGGTTCCTCATGATCGACGGCGAGGGCGACCCCAACACATCACAGGGGTATGCCGGGGCAGTGGAAGCGCTGTTCTCCGTTTCCTACACGACGAAGTTCATGGTGAAGAAGGGGGCGCAAGGAATCGACTATGCGGTGATGCCTCTCGAAGGCCTTTGGTGGTCGGATGACATGTCCGTCTTCACCTCGGACGATAGGTCGAGGTGGAAATGGACGATGATGATCATGCAGCCTCATTTCGTGGAGGAGGCGGTGATCCAGGGGGCCATGGTGGAGGTGAGGCGAAAGAAGGCGCTCCCCGTGGTGGACGCGCTCAGGCTGGAGAGCTTCGCCGAAGGATCATGTGCTCAGGTACTTCACATTGGCCCCTTCACTGAAGAAGGACCGACCATCCAGCGAGTCCATGATTTTATCGGTGCGCGCTCGGCGCTTGCAGGAAAGCACCACGAGGTGTATCTGAGCGACATACGTCGCGCCGATCCGGCCAAGTGGAAGACCATCGTCCGCCAGCCTATGGAGTGATGGCTGGCCGATCGTTCAAGCCCACGCCGCTTCGCGGCACGGCTTGACTCAGGCGTTAGCCGAGCGAAGGATCATGGGGCTTTTCGACGTCGTCATCGCCCACGCACACTGCCCCGGCTGTGGTGATTCCACCCGACGGCCTCCGGCCGCGTGTGAAGTGAACGACGACGTTGGGCCGCCGTGTCCTGGCGTGGCGCGAGGTGGCCATCCCCGTCCGCCATGGCGCCGCCACCCCTGAGCTGGAGCTCTGCTCGCATTTTCCCGGCGTTTCGTGTCGGCATGGGGGGTGCTGAAGGCCGAGCGTCATGCCGACCCTCGAGCACAACGCCCTCGTCGAGATGTTCCGCGAGCACCCGGAGCTCGCGCCCCGCTGGCTCGCGACGCTCTTCCACGTCGAGGTGCCGCCGCACGCCTCGGTCGCGGTTGTCGAGTCGTCGCTCGACCAGCTCCTCCCGGTGGAGTTCCGCGCCGATCTGGTGCTCGAGCTTCGAGCCGCGAGCGGCGCGCTCGTGCTGGCGATCGTCATCGAGGTCCAGCGCGACGTGGACCCGGACAAGAGGTTCTCGTGGCCGACGTACGTCACGGTCGTGCGCGCCAGGAAGCGCTGCGGCACGATCGTCCTCGTGGTCGCGCCGGACGCCGGCGTGGCTGCCTGGGCCGCGGAGAACATCGATCTCGGCCTGGGCCGCGGCAACGTCGAGCCGCTTGTGCTCGGTCCGGCGGTCGTCCCCGAGATCACCGACCCGGCCGACGCGGAGAACGAGACGGAGCTCGCCGTGCTGTCGGCGGTGGCGCACGGCAACGGGCCGAGCGGGCTGACCGTGGTCCAGGCGGCGCTCGCCGGCCTCGGCCGGCTCGACCAGGCGCACGCGATGGTCTATTTTCAGCTCATCTGGAACGGGTTGCGTGAGCCGATGAGGCAGGCTCTGGAGGTATTGGTCATGGAACGGCAGATCGAAGGCGAGGCGACGTTTCCCCCGTTCGTGCAGAAGCTCGTCGATCGCGGCAAGCTCGAGGGCATGCGTGAGGGCGAGCTCAAGGGCATGCGTGAGGGCAGGCTGGAGGGCAAGAGGGACACGCTGCTGCGGCTGCTTGCGCGTGCAGGGATCGTGCTCACCGAGAACGAGAGCGCGCGCATCCAGGCATGCACGGACATCGCGACCCTCGACCGCTGGATCGATAACGTCCTCGGGGCGAAGACTGCCACCGAAGTGCTCTCCTGACGATGGACGGACGCGGCCCAGCAAGGCGATGAATCCGACGGGCCTTGCCGGCTGATTCATCGCGGGGCGTTGCGAGGGCGCGGGCGAGCTCGAATCCAGCTATTCCGGTTCTGCTTGGCCACTCGATGGGCGGCATGACCGCCGCGGTGGTGGCGAGTCGAGGGGCGGGGGCCATCCGCGGCCTCATCCTTCGCCCGAGATCGATTTTAACAACCCGAGCGCCTGGGAGAGGTGGTCCTGTCGTTCTTGCGTGAGCTGGCGTAGCTGCTGCGGTCACTCGTCCGCTGTGCCGAATCGGGTGTTGCTGCACGCGCAGCACGCGCCCGCTGCTGGCCCAGCAAGGGCGCGACGTCGCGCTGTCCGTGGATGAGGTCGTCCTACCTTGAGGGTCAGGTCAACCCCCGAGGGCAAGGTCGTCCTGGGGGCAGCCTCCTGCGCGGGCCGGGGGCGGCCCGTTGTGGTACAGCCCGTCTCCGACGTGAACGGCGCGAGCGATCGCCCGTCTGCGTCAGACGACGCACCTGGACCGCCGGCCTCCGCGCTCGATCGCGGGCGGCTCGGCTCGAAGGAGTGACGAATGAAGATCGGAATCATCGGTGCCGGCTTGATCGGCGGGTCGCTGGCGAAGCGGTTGGGGAAGCTCGGTCACCAGGTCGTGATCGCGAACTCGCGCGGGCCGGAAACGCTCCGCGAGCTCGCCGCCGAGACCGGGGCCACCCCCGTCACGGCCGCGGAGGCCGCGCGCGGCGGCGAGATCGTGGTCGTCACGATCCCCCAGCGCGCGGTCGTGGACCTGCCGAAGGATCTCTTCGCCGGCGTGCCCGCCGACGTGGTCGTGATCGACACAAACAACTACTACCCGGTCCGCGACGGCAGCATCCCGGCCATCGAGGCGGGGCAGGTCGAGAGCGCGTGGGTCGCCGAGCAGATCGGGCGGCCGGTGGTCAAGGCGTTCAACAACATCTACTTCGAGAGCCTGCTCGCGAAGGGCAGCCCGAAGGGCACGCCGGGGCGCGTCGCCCTCCCGATCGCGGGGGATCCGCCGGAAGCGCGGGCGAAGGTCATGCGCCTCGTCGACGAGCTCGGCTTCGATCCGGTCGACGCGGGCGGCCTCGAGGACTCGTGGCGCCAGCAGCCGGGCACCCCCTGCTACATCCACGACTTCGACGCGCCTCGGCTGAAGGAGGCGCTCGCCGCGGCCGAGCGGAGCCGCGTCCCCGAGTACCGCAAGGCCTCGGACGACTGGCTGCGATCGCTCATCGCGTCGCAGAGCCCGAGCTGAGCCTCCGGGGAGAATTGAATTCAACCCGGAGGGTGTCGAGAGGTGGTGCCCTGATCAGGGCAGACGGCCCACCAGGCAGTTGACGGCTGCTGCCAGGATCGACCGACCGGGGACGAGAGGTTCGAATCCCTCCTCCTCCGCCGAGATCCGTGCGGCTTACTGCGCGGCCGTTGGATCCATCCACAGCACCTCCCAGTGGTGCCCGTCGAGGTCCTCGAAGCTCCGCCCGTACATGAACCCGTGGTCCTGCGGCGGCCCCGCCTCCTTGCCGCCGCCGGCGAGCGCCTTCGCCACCATCGCGTCCACCTCGGCGCGGCTCGCGCACGAGAGCCCGAAGGCCCCCTCCACGTGCGTCGCGGTGTCGCAGATCTCCTTCTTGGTGAACGTCTTGAAGAACGGCTCGACGAGCAGCATCGCGTAGGCGTGCTCGCCGATGAGCATGCAGGCGGCGTTCTCGTCCGTGAACTTGAACGTGAAGCCGAGGGTTTTGAAGAACGCCATGGTGCGATCGAGGTTCTTGATGGGCAGGCTGACGAAGAGCTTGTGGGACATGAGGTGGTCTTCCTTTTGCTCCATGGACCCCCCGCCCGCGGAGAAGTCATCGGTCGCTCGAAAAAAATCTTCGCGCCCCACGCCGGCAGCTCCATGGGCAGGCCCAACGCCGGGAGCGGCCCGTCGCGCACGGGCCAGGACGCGTGATGTCACATCGACGCGGAAACGCCGGGAAACGTAGGTTTCCGTGCTACCTTGCACGTCGGGCAGAGCGCTCCGCCTCGGCTGGAACCCGAGACGGGGCTGCGGAACACCGGAGGGGGCCCGTCCAGCGCAGGTCGCAACGCGCATCATGGGCCTGCCGCCGGGGCCCGGCCGCCGTCGGACGCACGGCCTGTGCTGCCAGGGGCTGCGGACGTGGATTCTGGAGGTGCGCAGCGCCGGGGGCGGGCCGCTTGCTTGCGGGCGCGTCAGGAGGCGGAGCTGGTGGAGGCGCGGAGCGGCTCGGCGGGGAGCTCGCGCTCCCTGGCGGCGGGGACGAGCTTGGGGGCGGTCTTGAGGTGGGTGACGTACAGGGTGAGGCCCGTGAAGGTGATGCCGCCGAGCATGTTGCCGACGACGGTCGGGATCTCGTTCCACACGATGTAGTCCATGACCGAGAAGTTGCCGCCCATGAGCATGGCCGACGGGAACAGGAACATGTTCACCACGGAGTGCTCGAACGTCATCGCGAAGAACAGCATGATGGGCATCCACATCGCCGTCACCTTGCCGCCGACGGTGTTGGAGATCATCGCGCCGACCACGCCGGTCGAGACCATCCAGTTGCAGAGCACGCCGCGCACGAAGAGCGTCAGCATGCCGGCGGCGCCATACTCCTTGTAGCCGAGCGTGCGCGCCTCGCCGATGCCGGAGATGGCCTTGCCGACGGCGCTCGGCTCCGTGGAGAAGCCGAAGGTGAAGACGACCGCCATCATCACGGCGACGGTGACGGCGCCGGCGAAGTTGCCCGTGAAGACCAGGCCCCAGTTGCGCAGGACGCCGCCCAGGGTGACGCCCTTGCGGCGATCGATCAGCGCCAGCGGCGACAGCACGAACACACCCGTGAGCAGATCGAAGCCCAGCAGGTACAGCATGCAGAAGCCGACCGGGAACAGCATCGCGCCGATGATCGGGTATCCCGTCTGCTGGGTGACCATCACCGCGAAGACGGCGGCGAGCGCGAGCAGCGCGCCGGCCATGTACGCTCGGATCAACGTGTCCCGGGTCGACATGAAGACCTTGGACTCGCCCGCATCGACCATCTTGGTGACAAATTCTGCCGGCGCCAAATAGGACATAAGCTTGGCTTTCCTCCGTGAAGACGTGACTTGCGACAGGACTCGAGCTTGGCGCGCCCGCCCCTGTCAGGCCGCGCCGCGCTGGCCGGCGCGGCCTGGGCGGCAGCGCGAACGGATCGCCCCGGCGTGTGCCGGAGTGATCGAGCTCTCTCGACGTCCCGCGGAGTGTAGACGCGGCTTCATTTCGTCAATGTTTCCGTCGACGATCGAACTGCGATTTATCGAGAGGAGATGTTTGGGGCCGGCGCAGGGATCCCCTTTCACGCCGCCCCAGGTGGACCCGCCGAGGCGCGTTTGCCGTGTCTTGTCCTGCGAATCGGAATCCTGGATGAAGAGTCCCAACGGTGGGACTTGACGTCTCCGAAACGTCTGGACTTCCTTCTCCCCCAGGCGGGAGGGCAGCCGAGGCTCAGCGCGCGCAGCATCGCGGCTTCGAGCGGCTGTCGGGTCGCGAGCGCAGTCCCCCTCGGTCGCTGGTAGAGCGCTTCGGGGAGAGCGAGGGTGACGGTGGCGGTCGACATCGCGCCGGGGTGGACGCGGGAGGCAAGCCCGCTTCGCCGTCGAGCCAAGCACGAGGAGCACCCCGGCTCCTCCCCGGCCAGCCGCGATGACGGGAGCGAACGCACCGCGGGGCTGCCGGCTGGGGCGGTGCGCGGGAGGCTTTCGGCTGGATGCGCAGGGGCGCAGCGCCGCGCGAGGAGACCTACTCGTGGACGGCGGCGTAGCGGCCGCTGGGGGTGACGACGACGTGGGCGGTGAGCGGGACGTGCAGCTCCGCGGAGAGGTGGCGCAGCTCCAGGGTCATCGCTTCATCCTCGCGGGTCGGCGTCGGGTCGCCGCTCGGGTGGTTGTGGGCCAGGACGAAGCTGTGGGCGGCCATGTCCAGCGCCGTGCGCAGGACGGTGGAGCGGCCGACGTAGAGGGCGTCGTCGGATCCGCGGGCGAGCAGGCGCCGAGCCGGACTACTGGCGCCCGCGCCAGGTGAAGGGCCGCCGCTTCTGGCTCGACCTCAGCCAGATCGTGAACGATGACCGGGAGCGTCACCGGAGCCGCGCGCGGGCGTCACGAAAGACGTCCTCGGCCGGTCGTCCCCGGGACGGATCCGCGTCGAGCTCTGCATCGCGGCGCGTCGCTTCCTCGGTCCAGAGGCGCCTGTGCTCCTCCTCGGAGAGCTCATCCAGGCTTTCCAGAAGCGTCTCTGCGAGACGTGCGCGCTCCGCGAGGGGCAGCTTCAGGGCTGCGGTTTCCAGCTCGGGAAGGTTCACGGGGGGATTGTACCGCGCGCCTCGGAGGCTGCCCAGGCGCGCTTCCCCATCGCCGAGGCGATGCCACGACGACGGCGACGAGCTGTCCTGCTCAACGACCATGCTCTCGTGCAAGGTAGGAGAGGCCGGCCGTTGCCCCGGTGCTCCTGGCCTGGTATGGCTAGGGTGGCTGTCATGAGCTGGACCAAGGATGACCAGAGCAAGCTCGACCATCTCCGTGGCAAGGAGCTCTCCGGCACGTTGACGGAGCCCGAGCAGGCGGAGCTAGCGGCGCTCATGGCGCGGATCGAGGCGGAGGAGGCGGCGCTGCTTGCCCCGGAGATGGCTCGGCTGCGTGCCGAGGCCGGAGACGTGGCGGCCGAGCTGGCTCGGGTCGAGAGCGAGAACGAACAGCTGGCCCAGCTCATGGCCCAGCAACAGGCCCTCGTGGCCGACACGCGCAGGTTCCTCGAGGAGTTCGACCGGCGCCGCGCCTCCATCCTCGACGGATTTGCCCGCATCGACGGCGGCCCGCTGCACGCTGCGTGAATGGCCGTCTCGACGGAAATGCGCGCCGTCGTCCGGGTCGCCTTCGGTGGCCGGTGTGGTTACTGCGACGTTTCCGAAACGTCCGTGGGGGGCGAGCTAGAGATTGAACACTTCCACCCGCTGGCAGCGGGTGGGGTCCGATGACATCGAGAACCTCGTCTACGCTTGCACCGCGTGCAACCGGTTCAAGGGCGACTATGCGCCCGCACACGATGCACCTGAGAGCTTGCGGCTCCTTCGCCCTCAGCGTGACGATTTCGGCGCGCACGTCGAGGAGACGGTCCACGGCCGGCTCATCGGGCTCACGCCTCGTGGCTGGTTTCACATCCAGCGACTGCACCTCAACCGCCCGCAGCTCATCGAGAGGCGCCATCTGCTCCACGTCCTTCACGCGCAGAGATCCGATCTCTCGCGTTCACGGGAGGCGGAGGCGCGTCTGCGGCGCGAAAACGAGGCGCTCCACGGAGAGATCACGCGTCTTCGGGCAGCCGTGGCCGCTTTGCTTGGTGGAAGCGAGCGCTGAAACGTCCGGCCCTTCGCGGTGCCGCCACATCCGTGCTGGAGGTTGACCGGGCCTTGCTCCGGGTGTGATCCCGCAGGGGCGGGGCGCCCCTCCGCAGGGGCGCTGCGCCGCGCGAGGAGACCTACTCGTGGACGGCGGCGTAGCGGCCGCTGGGGGTGACGACGACGTGGGCGGTGAGCGGGACGTGCAGCTCCGCGGAGAGGTGGCGCAGCTCCAGGGTCATCGCTTCGTCCTCGGGGGTCGGCGTCGGGTCGCCGCTCGGGTGGTTGTGGGCCAGGACGAAGCTGTGGGCGGCCATGTCCAGCGCCGTGCGCAGGACGGTGGAGCGGCCGACGTAGAGGGCGTGGTCGGAACCGCGGGCGAGCAGGCGCGTCTCGCGGACGCGGCCGTGGGTGTCGAGCGCGGCGATCCAGAGCTCCTCGTGGACCAGGGACGCCAGCCTCGGGCCGAAGTACCGCGCCACGCGGGCGGCGTCGGTGAGGAGCGCGCCCCGGCGCGCGCGGGCGGCGTGGTAGCGGCGGCCGAGCTCGAAGGCGGCGGCGAGCCGGGTCGCGTCGAAGAGGGCGATCTGGGTGCGCTCGGCGAGCGCCGCGGGCGAGAGGCGACCGAGCGAGGGGAGAGCGGCCGTGCCGAGGAGGCGCGGCCCGACGCCGGGCAGGCCGAGCACCATCTCGATGAAGGGGTAGCCAGCGCTACGCGGGCGGGTGCCAGCCCACCTCGGCCCAGCGCCGACGTGCGGCGACGATCGTCGGGCGGTTCATCCGGAGCGCGATGACCGTTGCTCTACCGGACGGTGTCACGCCCTCTACCCTGGTTGCGTCGACGCTCCACGTGAAGTGATCGCTCCAGCGAGGGAGGCGCGGATTGAAGAGCGGCACGACGTCTCCCGTCAGCGGGTCGACCGACTCCGTGGCGCCTGCCTTGAACTCGTTGCATGGGCGGCATGCGAGGCATACATTCTCGAACGAGGTCGGCCCGCCCTTCGAGACCGGCGTGATGTGATCGTAAGTCAGGGGAATTCCGCTATTGGCCTCGCTTGTCAGGCAGTATTGACAGCGGCGCCGATCGGCCTCCTCGATACGAGAACGGAGCAGTTCGGAGACGTAGGTTGACACCGCAGTCCGTCTTCCATCTCGTGGAGGGCGCGCGCTACGGAGAAGCGACGGCGTGCCCGCGCCATCGCAGGAGCGCCGCAGCGTGCGCCTTGCGGAGCATGAACAGGTCGCTCTCGTGGCGAAGACGCGCGAGCTCGATGCGCTCCGCCGGCGTGAGGAGCCCCTGAGTGTTCCGGTCGAGCAGCTCGTCGTAGCGTGCGAGCTCGGCTTCGGACCTGTGGCTCTTCGCGATTTGCCAGAGCGCCTGGTCGTCCATCTTGTCGAGGCAGGCGAGGTCGACCTGGAACTCCGGGGGCGCGTCGTCCCAGGCGGGAGGGCTGCCGAGGCTCAGCGCCCGCAGCATCACGGCTTCGAGCGGCTGTCGGGTCGCGAGCGCAGTCCCCCTCAGCCGCTGGTAGAGCGCCTCGGGGAGAGCGAGGGTGACGGTGGCGGTCGACATCGCGCTGGGGTGGACGCGGGAGGCAAGCCCGCTCCGCCGTCGAGCCTAGCACGAGGAGCACCCCCCGCTCCTCTCCGCCGACCGCGATGACGAGGCGGCCCGGGCTCGGCCGGACGGCGCGGCAGTGCGTGGTTCGTCGTCGGCGCCGCTCGTTCTCGACCGCCAGGGCCGTGTGCTGCGCCGTCGCGGTACCTCGTGGTATCTTGCGGCTCATGGAACGAGCCATCCAGGGCCCGCCGCCCGGCTTCGACGACCTCACCGTGCACGAGCAGATCGAGTACGTCCAGGCGCTCTGGGAGCGGATCGCGGCGAGGGAGGACGAGGTGCCGGTACCCGAGTGGCACAAGGCCGAGCTCGATCGCCGGTTCGCCGAGTACGAGGCCGCACCGGATGCTGGCCGGTCCTGGGAACAGGTCGAGGCCGACCTCCGTGCGCGCCTCGCAACGCGTCGATGAGTCGGCTCCTCGTTCGCCCGTCTGCCGAGCTGGACATCCGGGAGGCGGCGGACTGGTACGAGGGCTTACTCGTGGACGGCGGCGCAGCGGCCGCTGGGCGTGACGATGACGTGGGCGGTGAGCGGGACGTGCAGTTCCGCGGAGAGGTGGCGCAGCTCCAGGGTCATCGCTTCGTCCTCGCGGATCGGCGTCGGGTCGCTGCTGGGGTGGGATCGTTGGCGCTTCGACGATCGACGATTCATCAAGGCGGCCGCTCACCCAGTTCCCCAGCCAGCGACAGGATTCTCTGGCGGATCTCGCCAGACAGCCACATGCCCGCATCGGCGAGCTTGTCGACCCACGGTCCGACGTTCTGCGTGATCCCTCGAGACTTTGCCTCCAGCAAGATCTTGAGCGTTCCCCAGACGACCAGCCCTGCCGCTTGAGCCGTGCGTCGTGCCAGCGCATCGTCGAGGAGAATCACACGGGATTGGATTTTCCAGAGCCAGGGCCATGGCTGCAAGCTCTCCCGCTCCCAGGTCGAGCGCGAGCCATTCCGATGGCTTGGATTGGGGGTCGACGATCTTCACCCACCCATGAGTGCTCAGCGTGGGGACCTCATACCCCTTGCGTCGCCCCTCCTTCAACTCAAGATCCACAGCGCTGGGGACCCAGACGTCTTTGAACATCTCGGCGAGCCAGTCGATGGCGCCGATGCGGTGAAGGTACAGCAGGGGTGAGGTATTGCTGATGGCCTCAACCAACTGCGGCCTCCAGCGCGCGGAGCTCGGCGTCGAGAGGGAAAACCTTGTAACGACCCAGACTCAAGAGAAATTCGACTCGCGCCATGCCGGCGAGCTCCGCAGCGCGGCCGGACGAGAGCCGCCCCAGCTCGTACAGCTTGACCGCGGCGAGGGTGCGGAGCTCTCGCGCGAACTCAGCTTCGTCCATCTTCTCCGCAAGGAGCACCTTCTCGGGCACATCCACCACAATCTGTCGAGTTGCCATGTTCCATCCTTGGTTGCTCGGAGGGGCGGGCAATTCTGCTTTTAGCACGAATTTTAGCGCGAAAGGTGCCGGGCGAGCACGCTGAGGAGCTCAGCGATCTTCATCGGAGCGAGCATGCGGTCCTCGCGCGCGCCTGCTCTCACGGGCGAGGCAAGCGGCGCCAGGCGTCTCGCCGACCGTCATTGCCCGGATCCTGCCCGGTGTTGTGACCAGAGACTTCCGCGATGGCCATCCACCAGGCCGGACCAGATGGGGCGGGGACGCCATCCGCCAGTCTGAGCCGCCGCTGCCGGAGGCTTGCGGAGCAGTCGGCCGGCGCGATGCGCCGGGGCTTTCGGCTGGATGCGCAGGGGCGGGGCGCGCCGGCGGCGGGGCGCAGCGCCCCGCGAGGAGACCTACTCGTGGACGGCGGCGTAGCGGCCGCTGGGGGTGACGATGACGTGGGCGGTGAGCGGGACGTGCAGCTCCGAGCCGAGGTGGCGCAGCTCCAGGGTCATCGCTTCGTCCTCGCGGGTCGGCGTCGGGTCGCCGCTCGGGTGGTTATGGGCCAGGACGAAGCTGTGGGCGGCCATGTCCAGCGCCGTGCGCAGGACGGTCGAGCGGCCGACGTAGAGGGCGTCGTCGGAACCGCGGGCGAGCAGGCGCGTCTCGCGGACGCGGCCGTGGGTGTCGAGCGCCGCGATCCAGAGCTCCTCGTGGACCAGGGAGGCGAGCCTCGGGCCGAAGTACCGCGCCACGCGGGCGGCGTCGGTGAGGAGCGCGCCCCGGCGCGCGCGGGCGGCGTGGTAGCGGCGGCCGAGCTCGAAGGCGGCGGCGAGCCGGGTCGCGTCGAACAGCGCGATCTGGGTGCGCTCGGCGAGCGCCGCGGGCGAGAGGCGGCCGAGCGAGGGGAGAGCGGCCGTGCCGAGGAGGCGCGGGCCGACGCCGGGCAGGCCGAGCACCATCTCGAGGAGGGCGGCCTCGGTCGCGGTCGGGAGCTCGGCCGCCGTCTCGGCGGGGGCGTCGACGGGGGCGCGGCTCATCGGGCTCATCGGGGCCACCTCCGAGAGCGGGTGAGGGCGCGGGCGAAGAGGCGGCGCGCGAGGCGGAGGCGGGTGGCGACCGTGGGGCGCGGGAGCGAGAGGGAGGCGGCGATCTCGAGCGAGGAAAGGCCGGTGGCGGCGAGCGACAGGATCTCGCGCAGCTCGGGGCGGAGACGGTGGAAGGCGCGGAGGAGGCCGCGGGCGACGAGGCGGGCCTCGGGAGAGGGGGCGGCGAAGGCGGAGAGGCGGTCCGGGTCGACCGCGGGGAGCTCGTGGCGGCGGTGGGCCTTGGCGCGGTAGTGCGAGGCCTGCCGCGAGGCGATGCCGGCGAGCCAGCGGCGGAGGGCGTCGGCGGGAGGGAGCGCGGGGGACGGGCGGAAGCTGCCGGCGCGCAGGCTGCGCCAGGCGCCGAGGAGGGTGTCCTGGGTGAGGTCGTCGAGATCGGCGGGGAGAACGCCGCGGGCGCGGAGGGTGCGGCGGATGAGCGGGCGCTGTTCGAGGAGCGCGGTGGGGTCGAGGTAGACGGCGGGGTGCGGGGGCTGGGGATGAAGGGGTTTGGACGGGCGGGCGAGCTGGCTAAGAGCAGCGGGGCGGGGGCGGCGACGGGAGGGCGGATCGATCTCTTGGCCCTGGTCAGGGCGTAGACGTACGGTTTCCATGTCGGACCTCGTGAACGCGGGGTTCGGCCACGCCTCCGGACGGTGCCAGCCGTCGCGGGGGCACTTTGTGTTTTGTTCAGGGTACGTGCGAGGCACGATCCGAGTCAAGTAAAGTCGCAATCCACGACTACTTTTGGCCCTCCCAGGTTCAGCCCGTGGCGATGGAACCCATCGAGACTGATACGGTTTTTCGGTACATCGCGGCGAACGTGCAGCGGCTTCGGGTCAGGCGAGGGCTGACCCAGGACGAGCTGGCGGCAGCGGCGGACGTGAGCCCTGGCCTGCTCCATCGCCTCGAGCGCGCGAAGACCAACGTCAGCGTCGCGGCGCTTGTGGCGATCGCCAACGCCCTCGGCGTGACACCAGCAGCACTGTTCCGGCCAGCCGAGATGCCGGAGACGACGCGCGGGAGGCCGCGCAAGCGTCTCGCCGGCCCTTGACGGCCATCCCTCGCTGCCCGCAGTCGACCGCCTACGGCTATCGCCGGTGCTCCTCACCGTGACGCAGAACTGGCGCATGCTTTGCGCAGACGCTGCACCGCGCCGCGGCGAACTCTACAGGCCGTAGCAGCTTGAGGGCCCCAGCCGATGACTGGCCGGGCCATTGCAGGGCCACTTCTTCGCTTCGGAGGGGTAGGGCATCGAGGAACCGCTCGCGCCTTCGTCCGTTGGAGAGCCCGCTCGGTCCTGCGCTGGCCTCCTTGACAAGGTGGGCCAGCCGTCGGCTAGGCTACCTTTCCACGATGCATGGGGGCGGCACGAGGGGGTGGGGGCGGAGTTCAAGGCGCTCCACGCGGAAGCGGCGGTCAGCGGTCGAGAGGACTGATTACGCCGAGAGGGCCGCGGTCGACGATGTGGGTGTAGATCATCGTGGTCCGCACATCCTTGTGGCCGAGCAATGTCTGGATCGTCCGGATGTCGGTGCCCGCCTCGAGCAGGTGGGTCGCGAAGCTGTGGCGGAGGGTATGGCATGTCGCGCGCTTGGTGAGCCCCGACGCCCGTCCGGCATTGTTCACGGCCCTTTGCACCGCCGATTCGTGCAGGTGGTAGAGGACCTGTCGACCCGTCGCTGGATCGGTGCAACGGCGAGAGGCGGGGAAGAGGTACTGCCAGGGGAGGCTCGTGGCTGCTCCTGGCATCTTCGCTCGCAGAGCGTGGGGCAGGTCGACCTCGCCGCGGCCAGCCGCGAGTTCCTTCTTGTGCCGTTGCGCCCCGGCGTCGAGCTGGGCCTGCAGCTCGTCGCGCGCCCGAGCGGGGAGCAAGGCCGGCCGGTCGTGCTGTCCTTTCCCGCGGCGCACCATGATTTGCCGTCGATCAAGGTCGACGTCTTTGACGCGAATCGAAAGCGCTTCGAGGAGGCGGAGGCCGCTTCCGTAGAGGAGCTCGCCGATGAGTCGAAAAGGTGGAATCAGGTGCTCGAGCAAGGTGAGAGCGTCCTTTCGCGAGAGGACCGTGGGGAGGTGCTCCGGCCGGCGGGCACGCTCGAGCGCTTCGAGCCGGGGTATCTGCAGGTCGAGGACCCGCTTGTAAAGGAAGAGGAGCGCGCACAGCGCTTGGTTCTGCGTGGACGCCGCGCTGCGGCGCGCGACCGCAACATCGTTGAGGAAGGCCGTGACCTCTTCCGCGCCCATCTGCCGTGGGTGCTTGCCGTGATGAAAGCGAATAAATGCCCGGATCCAGTGGACATACGCCTCTTCGGTACGCGGCGAGTAATGCAGGCGCCGGATGGTGGCGCGCACGGCTTCGATGAGGGTCATGGGGGTGGTTCCGATTGGTTGGGGCCGGTTCGTCGGACCCGCAGTGACCCTTATCGGCGCAGGGCGGGCGCGATTTGCGGCGGCCAGCGGATATTTGGGCCGCACATCAGTCGCCCGAGGCAATCAATCACAGGCACGCATCTTGCTTCTCGGCACACCGTCGCCGTCCGAAGCCCATCAACAGCGATACGTAGTTGTGTAGCGGCGGCCTATCTCCGGAGATGCGCAGATAGCCTGCGGAAGATCGCGACCTATCCGCGGGGATATCTAGATATGCTGCGGGGTGCCGCGACTCATCCGCGAGAACACGGTGATCGGGCACCGCGGTTCGCAGCCTACATGCAAAAATGCGAAGATATGTCGCGCGGCACAGATGATTGCGACGTTAGCAGGGCATAGGAGCGCATGACACTTCCCGCAGAAGCAGAACACCTCCCGCGGCGAGCCTTCTTCTTCCCGCATGCTCTGCAGCCGGGCCGCGGGGCCGGGACACCGCCCGGCCGCGTCCCATTCGACGTCGACGCGACCCTCGTCTCGTTGACGGAAGTGAAGACGGACCACGCGATAGTCTTCGCGGACGGCTACGGCCAAAACGTGGTTGGGAGTAATCAGGACCCTTGCGTCCTCTCCGCTCCGTTCGGGCCGCTCCACTCGTTCTGTCGCATCAACAAGCGGGCTCGGAACCACTATGTCCGTGAGTCCTCGGGCCGACATGACCGACTGCTGTCCCACTGCGTCGCGACAGGCGACGTCATCATCTACGGGAAGTACGACCCGAAGGGCGGTCGCGGCCCTACCACTCAAGTTTGGGTCGATACCGTTCTGGTGGTCGATGAAGTCCTCCCATGGGCGACGACGAGGCGCACTTCGCGGAGCCCCTGCAACAACCGCGGGCACTGCCGCGCGCGGCGGTACCTGATCGGTGACCCCACCACCGTCGCTGGCCGGGGCCTTGAGAACAGTGACGCATATCGGTACAATCTCTCGGACGCGACTTCGGCGGGAATCCACTGCTGCACGAACCTCGAGCACTATCGGGTAATCGTCGGGAGGACGCAGCCAACTTCCTCCGCGCTCGCGGACCTCTCCACGAGCTTCGTTCCGCGCGCCACACGTATAGCCCCGGCGACGGTCACGGCTCTTGACGTGGGCAAGATGGTCTGGGACGATCTTCAGGGCATGATCGATGGCTTGATTCGACCGGTACCGAATGGGCCGAAAGGCGGATGGATCGTGGAGTTCCCACGTTTCGCCACTGCGAAGGCTCTATGCGAGGCCATCATCCAGAAGTCGGGCGGCTTAGTGGCGGTTCCACCCCTCCGGCCGCGCGGTCAAGTGCGTCGCTGGGATCCCGCCACCGGACGGATGGAATCATGACCTGGGGGCACGGATTTGTTGCGCTTATGAGTCGGAGCCCGGTGCCGGGGCCTGCTAACATCAAATTACATCGGACGGCGCTTCGCGCCGCCGCTGAATTTGGCGTTAGGCACACGAGCAACCGTTGGTGTCACGTCATGAGATCGGTTACGAAGGAGTTGAAGTAGATGGCAACCATTGACGACTATGCAAAGAAGTACGCTTCGCAGATCGCCCAAGCCGCAACCACCGTCACCAAGGCGAAAACTGCCAGCGCGGACAGAGCGTCGTTCGAAGCGACGGTCTCCAGCATTCTTTCCGACATCGACTCTCTTACCTACTCGGACACTGGCGCAAAGCTAGCGTCTGCCGACGAAGAGACGCTGCTCAAGGCCGTCGACAAGGCCCTTGGGATCGAAGTCGGAGTGATGGTTCTTGTCAAGAAGTCGTCGATCCAAGGCGCCCTAGCGTACGAGAATGCCCTCGCCGCACTCATGCAACAGGTACAGTCAACTGCCCAGGCCAAGAAATGAAGTCGGTCCAGCATGATGCCCTTTTCTCTCGTTCAGCCGATGTCGGCGTACTCGTTGCCGTTGAAGTCGAGCTCGATGCCACTCTTGCGCTGATGCAGCCTGCTCCCGATCAAGACCACGTCCTCAAGGTCTTCTGGCGCGAATCCATTTACTACTTCGGTACACTCGGCACGTACACATGTGCCCTGTCCATGTGCGAGAAGGGATCCATCGGCCGCGATGGATCCATTCAGGCTGGGACTCGCCTTCTCGAGCGGTGGCACCCGCGAGCGCTCTTCTTGATCGGGATCGCTTTTGGGAAGAATGTCAACGACCAAAAGCAGATGCTCGGCGACATCTTGGTTTCGACCCAGGTCTGTCCGTACGATTCCGCTCGAGTCGGCGCTACGACTACCGAGCAGCGCGGTCCGCGCCCGGAGGCGGGGCTCACTCTCCTCAACCGCGTCAAGAATCTTCGCTTTCGGTGGAAACCCGACAGTAACGCTGATGAACGCAAGCCGATATTCGGTCCCATTATCTCTGGCGAAGAGCTGGTTGACAACATCGACCGAAAGAGGCAGCTTTTTCTCGCATTTCCGGATGCTGTTGGTGGGGAGATGGAAGGCGCAGGGGCATACGCGGCAGCAGAACGAGCGAGAGTAGAGTGGCTCATCATCAAGTCGATATGCGATTGGGCGGACGGAACCAAGAACAAGGACGCACAGCCCCTGGCCGCTGTGAACTCGGCGACTCTACTGAAGGCACTCTTACTGGAACCCGGTCTCGCGGACGCGCTCGCTCGACCGACTGGCACTATTGCCGCCGAACTCGCCCCCCGACCACCATCAGCAGAAGACTTCATACTTGAGAATCTGGTCAAGGCTCGCAACGATGCGAATCAACAACGAGCAAAGACTGGCGATGTCATCATGCGGTTTCTGACTTCCGGTCAGCCTGGGGGCGCCCCTCGAATCCCCGACAACTCTGACGCATACTATGCAACCCTCGTTGCGGACCATGAACAGGCCTTGGAGACGTGGCTCAACGTCTATGAAGACGCATCTGGTCGGGTCCTCAACGGTACGATTTCCCTGGCAGGATTTAACAACGTTCTCGGTCAGGAGATCATCGAACTCTGCGACATCGAGGGGCCACAGACGAAGCGCCTTAAGCCGCGGGAGTCGAGCGCATTTCACGCGATCTGGGCGGTGTACGATCAACTTCGATCACTGCGAGAGGGAAGAGGTGCCTAACTCACGGATGGATCCGACAAACCAAGCTTACTTCGTGCGCTTGCTTTGCGGCTCATCCGAGCGTTGGGCGGGCGGTCACTGGGCGCCAAGGCGGAGCAGAGACGGCGCCTACGGCCACGGGCAGCGGCGCCTGCAGGCCGTGGCCGCGACCGGCGGACGCCAAGCTGGACCGTCAGCTTCGAGGACGCGGAGGCCATTCAACGTGGCTCTTCCATCTGGGGACCGGGCGCGCTATCGTAAGGCGATCGGTATTGCTGCGCCAGTGACGCGAGCTCAGGAGCGCGCACCCTATTTCGAGACTTTACGATGACAACCACGACCGATCTTCTCGCCCGCGGGTACCTGCCGAAAGAGTTGCCTCCCCCGTTCACCTCAGCCTCCCTGGCGGCGCACTTCCGGGCACTTCCCGCAAGTTTGGTTCGGGACTCGTACGCCCTTCGCTACTCGTACTCAAAATACGCTTCAGTGCGCCGCGCACTCTCCATCCCCAATCCCGTCCACTTTATCGCCCTGGCAGATGCCATTAGCTCCAACTGGGCTGCGCTTTATGGCCATTGTCAGACGTCGCCCCTTTCTTGGACGAAACCTAAAGTGGACTCGGTTCGCGCGATCACGTGGGAGACGCCGTTAGAACATATTCCCCAACTCCGCGCGGAGTATCGTGTCGGAGCCCGATACGTTCTTCAGGGAGATGTGTCGGCCTGCTACGCTAGTATGTATACACACGCTATTCCGTGGGCACTTCACACAAAGGCGATCGCCAAGTCAGATCGTAGCACGAAGAAATCCGCAACCGGTGGGCCTCCTCTCCTCGGGAACGTACTCGACGAGGCGAGCCGAAACATTCAATCAGGGCAAACCGTCGGCATCCCGATCGGCCCCGACACGTCACTCCCGCTTGGTGAGGCGATTCTCACCGAAGTAGACAAGATCGTGGTCGGAAGGCTCGGCTCGTCCGTGCTCGGGTTTCGATTCGTCGATGACTATGAGTTTGTCTTCGACACATTCGCCGAGGCTGAGCAGGCGCGGAATGTTCTACAAGACTCTCTGGCCGAGTATGAACTGCAACTCAACCCACGAAAAACTCGGATCATTGAGCTGCCCGGCACGCTTGACACTCCGTGGGCTCAAGACTTGGCTGCCTTTTCACTCGGCTCAAAGAGTCAGAGCGTACTCCAGTCCCAGCTCATCAGGTATTTTAGCAGGACGTTTGACCTTGCCAACGCATTCCCTGGGGACCCGGTGCTGAAATATGCGGTAAGGCGCCTCTCCGATGTCGACACAAAATCCGCATCGTCGGTTCTTCAGCAACTGCTTTTTCAAGCAGCTGTGGCGGATCCGGGCACGCTTCAGACGGCTCTCTACATCGCCTACCAGCATAAGCGCGCCGGGCTTCCTGTTGCTACGTCATCGCTGGCTCGCGCTCTCAGCGCGATCCTTGGCAGGCATTCCGCGCTGCAGCATGGCGGCGACATTGCCTGGGCACTCTGGGGGGCAATTGTCTTTGGGATCCGACTCGAGGAGCCAGTTATTGCGGCGTTGGAGAAGGTCACCGACCCCATCGGCGTACTCATGACGCTATTTGCCGAGAGCAAGTCTGCGTTCTCGCGCCCACTTCAGAAGGCTCTGTGGGCTCCTATGGCCCATGCGAGCGAGCTCTTTGAACCTCGTTGGCTCGTGGCGTACGAAGCTTTCGGACATGGGTGGCTTCCCGCTGTGACAGTCGATCCGGCCGCATCAGATCCGTTCTTCGCAAGTGCCCGGAGCAAGGGAGTACGCTTCATCGATCCAGCAACCCCACTCGAGATTCCTGAACCTTCGCCCGGGGGGAAGTATGACTAGCGGCCGCTCGTTCGCTATTGTGCACCAGGAGCCGCCCAACGGAACATGCCGTCGAGGTAAGATCCGAACGCACCATTTGCGAGCCTGTGAGAGTTCCTTGTGCCGCTAGACCTCCCCTCCTTCGCTGACAAGCTTCGTCGGCTTCGCGATATGTTTGGCGAGACGAGCGCCGAGTTGGCACGCACGACTGGAGTCTCTGAGGCACGAATCGGCGCCCTTGAAGCTGCAGCGGCGATGCCAACGGGGGACGAGATCCTCATTCTCGCCGATCATTTTAAACTTGAGGATTACCGATTTCTGATTTCGAACGAACAGCAGACGGCCCTGGAGCGAACTGAGAAGCTCTTTCGCGCATATGCCTCAGAACTGTCGACAAGTGATCGTTGGGCGATTCAAGAATTCCTGTTTCTTTGCGAGAATGAGTCGTTCTTGCTCCACGAACTCGGACGGCCACCGCGAGTTCGGTTTGCCTTCGTGCCCAAAGGGACCTATTTCAAGGCGCATGGCGATGAGGCAGCTGAACGCCTGCGGCGCGCGCTGGGCCATAGTGCAAACGAAGTCCCCGACGTGTTTCACGACTTGCGGGCGCTCGGGTTCCACGTCTTCCGACGGCGCTTGGACAACGAGAATATCTCAGGGCTATTTATCGATCATCCAACAGCGGGCCCAAGCATCCTCGTAAACTACTCCGAGGATGTATACCGACAGCGGTTTACGGCAGCGCACGAAGCGGCTCATGCCATTTTTGATCGCGACCAAGAATATGTCGTTTCCTTCGTGCCGTCATCGTCACGCTGGTCACACGACCGTCTTCGCGAAGTGCGCGCTGACACCTTTGCTGCGGCGTTTCTCATGTCGCCGACACTCCTCCGACGAGTTGACGGCGAGACCCTGACGGAGGATATGTTTTTGGATCTTGCTGACCGGTTGAAGGTCAACGTCGAGCCACTTCGCCGTGCCCTGGTGCGGGACGGGCGTCTGACCGACGCTGCGGCCCTGAAATTTAGAGGCCTTCGTATCCCGCGAAATGCGAAAAATGACCCCGAGTTGCCGTTGTCGCTTACGCCGAAGCAGCGAACTCGCAAAGTGCGATTACTACAGCAAGGGCTTTCCTCGTATTATGTCGATCTTTGCTTCGAGGCATGTCAGCGGGGATTCGTTACCAGATCCCGTACGGCCGAAATGCTGATGCTTGACGAGGCTGAGATGAGTGAGCTGCAGCAGCTATTTCAAGGTGGCGGTCATGATCGAGCGGCGACCTGACCAAGTTGTCGCGCACGTAGTTGTAGATACGTGCGCAGTCTGGAACCTTCTGTCCTCGCAGAAGCTTTACGGTGTTTGCAAGGCGGTTGGGTTTCACTTCGCTCTGGCGGGATACTGTGTCTACGAGTGCCTTCACAAGCCGCGCAAGAACCCGACGGTTGGTGACGCGGAACTTTGTGCACGTTTGGCGGATGCGCGTGGACGCGGTCAGTTTGGGGATCACCCCCTTGCTGTCGAAGACCTACAAGAGATTGACCTGCTTCGCGAGCGGAGGCGACTCGGAAAGGGCGAGCTTGCTACCATCGCCCTCGCAAAGCGGCTTAACATTGGCGCGCAAACCGATGACGACCGCGGCGAGAAGTTGGCGGTGGAGGTACTCTCGCTCGCGCGCGTTCAGACGACTCCTCACGTACTCGGGTGGCTCTTTTTTCATGGGCATCTGCGGGACCATGAGCTGAACACAATTGTCGAAGAGCACGAGAACGTCGGTAGGAACATGGGCAGAAGGTTTCGAAGCGCTTACGAGCGCGCTCTTTACGCCCGGTTGCTAGCGGCGGGGAGGTCGACCTGATCGCGCCCAGTCGCCCAACTCAGCGATGGATCCGACGCCGTCCAAGGTGGGCCAGCGGCCCACCTTGGACGGCGCGGCTCATCGCCAGATCGTTGCGCGGGCGCGGGCGAGATCCAATCCAGCTATTCAGGAAGGCGGAGCGTCTCCACGGCGACGCCATCCTCGCCCGAGATCACCTTGCCCTCCTCATCCCAGCTGATGCCGCCCTTGCCCGGCGGCCCCAGCGTGAAGGTGACGCCCAGGGCCGTGAGCCGGTCCTCGTCGAGGTGGGCGATTCCGATCGAGTCGCCGCCGCGCCCCGGGCCGCCATAACCGCCCTCGCCGCCGTCGCCCCCGGGGCCCCGTTGCAGGAATAGGCCGAGTGGTCCTCCAGCACGCCGCCCGGTGCGCCCCGGCCGCCTCGTCCGCCTCGCTGGGGCTCGCCGCCGTCGCTGCCCTCGCCGCCGTCGGCCATCTCGATCTCGCAGTCGCGCCCCGTCACCTCGGCGTGTAGCGGCGACGATGCCGATGCTCGGGTAGCCGCTCTCGCCCCCCTTGCCGCTTCGTCCACCGCAGCCGCCGGCCCCGCCCGAGCCTCCCCCGGCGCCCCCCTTGGACGCCGCGCCGCACACGCCGAGCCCGCCCCTGCGGGCGCCGCCGCCGCCCTGGCCCGGCGTGCCCCGGCCGCCGTCGCCGGCCCAGTCCGTCGCCCAGCCGGCCTCGCGGCCTCGCTGATGCGGCCGATGCCCTGGCCGGGTGCGCCAGCCCTCGTTTCTTTGCCGCCGGTCCTCGGCCAGTGCGCTCCACATGCTGCCGTGTGGACCTGGATCACGGCCCTGGAGATTTCAATACGGCACCGGATGGTCTCACCGGCCGACCGCGCCGGGCCGCCGTCGCGCCCGTCCTCCGCGCCGCCGGGCAATCCGTCAGCCCCCTCGCCGCCGACGCTCGAGAGCCCGCCGTCCGCCTCGCTGGGGCTCGCCGCCGTCGCCGGCCTGGCCACCGTCGGACGTCTCGATCTCGCTGTCGCGCACGGTGTATCCGTTCGGCGACCACCATGCTGTCCTGGAGCACCGGCGCTGCGTAAAACCCCGAGCCGGAGGTGTCGATGAACGAGAGCACACGCACCTGGCGCGACCGAGTGGCGCGCTGGCATAAGAGCGGGCACTCAGCCCGCGTGTTCGCGGAGAAGGAGGGGGTCAACCCAGGTACGCTCTACTCCTGGAGCCGCCGACTGGGGATGAAGCGGAGCGAGTACCGGCACCGCTCGGACGCGGCGAAGCTGCCTTCATTCCTCCCGGTGGTGGTAGCCTCCCCGGAGGCGACGGCGCCCTCCTCGAGCGCACCGCTGGAGATCGTCTTGCCGGACGGAGCGGTCGTCCGCGTCCCGCCGTCGTTCGATGAGGTGATGCTAGCGCGCGTTGTTCGTGCGCTCGGGGGGGCGCGATGATCCCTGGCCGCGTCTCGATCTACGTTGCCACCGAGCCGCTCGACTTGCGCCGCTCGTTCGATGGTCTCGCTGCCGTTGTGCGCGAGGTGCTACGACAAGACCCGCTCTCCGGAGCGCTGTTTCTCTTCTTCAACCGGGCAGCCGACCGCTGCAAGGCCCTTTGGTGGGACCGCAGCGGGTACTGTCTACTTTACAAAAGGCTTGAGCGCGGGGCATTCCGAGCCCCGCGTGCCGTCACTCCGGGAGCCACAAGCGTCCTCATCGACGCCGCCGAGCTCGCGAAGATCCTTGAAGGCATCGCGCTTTCGCCTTCGAAGTTGCGGCGAGAGGTCCGGCTCGCCGAGACTGCCTCGCCTCCAGCCCCCTGATCCTACCTGATAGCTCTGCCTTCTCGCGGGTAGCACCCATGGATGCATTCCCGTGAGAGGCAGTAATTTTTCTCAACAAACCCCTTCAAAAAGCAGGAGCTCACGAGTACTTACCGCGCCGTGAGCAAGCCGATCGAGGAGCAGATTCGTGAGCTCAAGGACAAGCTCGCGCGCGCTGCCCACGAGCGGGACGAGTACCGCAAGCTCTACGAGCTCGCCAGCATCGAGCTGGAGCGGCTTCGCCGGCACATCTTCGGCCAGAAGGCCGAGCACGTCGACCCCGGGCAGATGCAGCTCGCCTTCGACGCGATCGTGCAGCTGCTCGCGGGCGCCGGTGCGCAGCCGGACGCGGGCGCGACCAGCTCGCCGGACGGCCGCGATGGCGCGGCGCCGAACGGCTCCTCCGGAGGCGGGGACAAGGGGCGCCAGGTCCGCCCGCACGGACGGCAACGCCTGCCCGAGCATCTGCCTGTCGAGCGGATCGAGCTGTTGCCGCCGGAGGCGCACGATGAGCGCGCGACCGCGCTTGTCCGCGTCGGCGAGGAGATATCGGAGACGCTGGAGTGGCGGCCCGCGAGCTTCGTGCGGCTGCAGATCGTGAGGCCGAAGTTCGCGGTCAAAGGGGAGCCCGAGCAGGGCATCACGATCGCCGACGTCCCCGACAGCCCGATCCCGCGCTGTCTCGCCGGTCCGGGTTTGCTCGCGCACGTGCTGGTGAGCAAGTACGCGGATCACTTGCCGCTCCACCGGCTGGAGAAGATCTTCGAGCGCTGGGGCCTTCACCTCTCGCGCTCGACGCTGTGCGGCTGGGTCGAATCGTGCGCCAATAAGCTCGCGATCCTCGTCGGGGCGATGACCAACGATGCCCTGAACGCGCACTGCATCGCCATCGATGCCACCGGCGTGCTCGTGCAAGCAAAGGACAAGTGCCGGCGGGGCCACTTCTGGGTCCTGGTGGCGGACCGAGAGCACGTCCTGTTCCGATTCACGCCCCATCACAACCAGGATGGCCCGAAGGCGTTCCTTCGCGGCTACAAGGGCTATGTCCAGGCCGACGCCTCGAATGTCTACGAGCAGCTCTACCGCACCGAGCAGGTGACCGAGGTCGGTTGCTGGGCCCATTGCCGGCGGAAGTTCTTCGAAGCGATGACCTCCGACCGGGACCGCGCGACGGTAGCCATCGGCTTCATTCGCAAGCTCTACGCGATCGACAAGGAGACCAAGGAGCTGCCTCCGAGCCGTCGAACCGAGCAGCGCCGGATCGATGCCGAGCCCGTGCTCGTGGCCTTCCGCGTCTGGCTTGAGACAGAGGATCTGCTCGTCCTGCCGCGGAGCCCCATCGCCGGGGCCATCGGCTACGCGCTCAACCAATGGACCGCACTCACTCGCTTCCTCGAGGATGGGCGGCTTCGCTTGGATAACAATCGGAGCGAGCTTGAGCTCCGTCGTGAAGCCGTGGGCAGGAAGAACTGGCTCTTCGTGGGCAGCAAGGACGGCGCCGAGTGGAACGCCACCATCGTGTCGCTCATCGCCTCCTGTGCGCTGCACGGCATCGAGCCGTGGGCCTACTTGCGCGACGTGTTGATCCTGTTGCCAACCTGGCCCCCCGAGCGGGTCATCGAGCTCGCTCCCAAGTCCTGGAAGCAGACCCTCGAGAACGCCGACGCTCGGCAGCGGCTCGCGGCCAGTCCGTGGCCCCGGGCGCCAGCCGCGACGCCCAGCTGATCGCTGCTCTGCGTCGCCGTCCACTGCCGCGGGCATGGACGCCGCCTTGCCGCCCGCCGGGCGCGTCGCTCGCCGGCTTTGGGGTGCTGGTGCCGCCTCTTCGATGCTCGCGCGGTCGACGCATGGCTTCCGGCGCCTCGTCGACGACTCGGGCCCGGCAGCGGCATCGGCGGCACGCGGCTTCGCCGCCGCGCGCCTGCGGGCGACGTGCACGCGGGCGGCGACCTCGGCGTCGACCGCCGTTTCCTCCGCTCGCTGCTGGGCCCAGCCACCCTTCGTCGCAGACCGCTCTTGCTCTCGCATCGCGTCGCGAATCTACGGCGACGGCGCGCACCACGCGAGGATGGGGTCTACAGGACGCATACCGCACGGTCACCCCGGCGTGCAGCGCGACGAGGCCGATGCTCGGGTAGCAGGACGACGGAACGGAAGACGGCGAGCCGGAAGGGAGAAAGGGTTGCGCAGCAACCACAAAGGGCACCCGAGACGGCGACGGGGCTGCGCAGGAGACCACCGGGGCTGCGCGGGAGACCACCGGGGCTGCGCAGGAGCCGGACGGTTGTAACAAAGGACACCAATGGAGCCGCCCAGGAGGGGCACGGGGCCGCGTAGGACGGCGGCGAGTGTTGCATAGTTGCCGCTCCGCAGAGCGCGTTCTGAAGCGTGCTTGTGGAAGGCGGCCACGTGCGTAGAGTCGCGGTGCGATGGCGAAGCGACGGAGCGGGGAGGAGGGGGTCGAAGTCCCGAGCCTGACGACGGCGGTGCTGAAGCTGTCCGCGCCGCATGTCGCGTGGCAAGGCCGCGAGGACGCCCCCGCCCGCGCGAAGGGGCGCGCGCGTGGCGCGGCCGGGCAGGAGGAGCGCGCGGGATCTGCCGAGGCCACAGGCGTGCGGCGCCGCAAGAGCGCCGCCCAGCCGTCCGCGGACGAGATGGGCGAACGGCGGCCGACCCGAGGCGCAGACAAGCAGCTCCGAAGCGAAGCGACCCGAAGGCGCCCCGCCAAGACGCGCTCGACGGTGGCAGGGCGATGCGACGACAGCACCGGCTCGACGACCCGACGCACCTCGGCGCGGAAAGGACGCGCGCCTGGCTCGGCCGTGCTGGACGCGGCGAGCGCTGTGGGCGCGACGGACGCGGGCAACGCGGCGCGATCAGCGATCGCGCAGGGCGAGGCGCGAGCCGGTGATCCGAGCCAAGTCCAGGTACTTGAGCCGCCCCTCGGCGATGAGGCGTTGTCGCGTCGCGACCCAATTCTTGGGGCTCAGGTCGAGGATGCGACTGAGCGGATAGCTCGGAGCCACGGTCAGGATCTCCTGCAAGTAGAGCTCGGGGTCGAGCCCGTGTACCTGGCAGGTAGCGATGAGCGACGTGATGGCACACGCCCGGACAGCATGCTCGTCGCTGCCGTGGAAGAGCCAGTTGCGCCGTCCCTTGACGACGCGGCGCAGCGCCCTCTCGCTGGCATTATTGTGGATGGGGATCTCCCCGTTGGAGACGAACTCGCAGAGTGCCTCCCTCTGGTTGTGCAGATAGACCAGCCCTTCGCGCAACGGCGAATGCTCCGGGATGACCTGCCGCTGCGCTTCGACCCAGGCGAAGAGCTTCTCAATCAGCGGTGCGGACTCGCGCTGCCGGATCTCGAGACGCTCGTCCGGGCTGCACAGGGCACATCCCTCCTCGACGCGGAAGAGCGCCTGGATGGCCTGCAGCGCGAACACCGCCTCCTTGCCCGCCCCGGCCTTGAACGCCTTGAAGAAGCGCCTTCGTGCATGGCTCCAGCAGCCGGCCTCGCGCGCCTTGCCCGGCCCGAACAGCACGTTGTGGTTGGCCGAGGCATCGGCGACGAGCGTCCCCTGGTAGCCGCCGAAGAGCTTCGCGACCGTGGGGCCGTCGTACGTCGGTGTATAGCGAAACAGCACCCCATCGCCCGGCGCGACCAGGACGAAGACATGCCCGTAGCGGTGCTTCTCCTTGGCCCGGATGGCGGTGCCCGTCGCATCCATGGCGAACCACGACCTCGAGAGCGCGTCGCTCCACAGGGCATCGGCGATGCGCATCGCGATGCCACCACAATCGTACTGCCAGCGTGTCATGTTGCCGCGGCTGATGCGGAAGCCGCGGCGCTCCGACTCCACCTCTTGCCGGTAGTAGGGCGTGTGGTAATCGAGCTTGTGGACGAACAGATGGGCCAAGAGGCTCGGATCGGCAAGGCATCTATCGATCGGGCGCTCCGGCAGCGAGGCGATCTTCACCGGTCCGCCGCTGTCCTCCGCAGCGTCCGACCCGGGCGTGTAGCGTACGAGGACGCCGTCGACGAAGGGGTTTTGCTTGAAGCCCGTGTCCGCGGGGATCCCCAAGAGCTCGTGCTCCCGCACGACCAGGGGCTCGTCGAGCTCGTGCGTGACGGCCGGCCCACCTGCTGGCAAAGGAGCAGGCATCTCGCCCGCTCCGCTGCTCGCCGCCGGGGCTTCCGCCTTGGCCACGTACTTGAGGCGACGCCAGACGATCTCCACGGGGCCGCCGCGCCGGTGGCCGATCACCGAGCTGTCTTCGGCGCCCACACGCTCGAAGCGCTCGATGCCTTTGAGCAGCACCTCCGGCGGCAGCGACTCGATGACCACCCTCGGGATGACACCGATGCGACGGCGCCCGTGCTCGTGGCGCTTGGCTCGCTTGCCGCCTCTGGGCTCCGAGCCGGAGGAGGACTCTGCCGTCCCCGCGCGCTCCGGCGGGCTCGCGGAGCCCGGCGGCTGGTTGCTGCCGTCGCTCGGGTCCGCATCGCGCGACGCGCAGTGCTCGGCCTGCGACGAAGCTTCCGCCGGACAGGCGCCTGGCTCGCCGGCCAGCGAAAGCCGCAGTTGGTCAGGCGAGACCTGCTCGGAGACGTGGCGCCGGAACCCGATCTCCAAGGTCCGAATCGTCTCCTGCAGCTGTTGATTGTACGCCTTGAGCGACTCGACAGTGCGAGCGAGCTCTTGGGCCTGCTGCTCCGCCGTCGAGAGCTCGGCCAGCCTCGCCTCGAGCTCCTGCACCCGCCGGAGCAGCGCGTCGACCGCCGACCCGGGGTCGGCGGGGCTCCCCTGGGCTTGTCCCCTGGCCTGGAGGTAGCCGAGCACGAGCGCCGCGCCGTCAAGGCGCTCTGGCTCCGCCGACTGCGGCAGCGCGGCCTCACCGGATCGTGTCGTCGAGGTCAAGGCGCGCCATGGATGCCCTCTCCGCTTGCCCTTGACAAGTACCTTATGCAGCCGACGTGTCGCTACTTTCGACGAGAATCTCTCACCGAAGACGGGAATGCAGGGCAGACGTGGTGCGCCATCGGCGCCGCGCTCCCGCGAGGTCTTCGGGCGCGATGCAGCTCGCGCCCTGCTCCATCTCCGCATCCGGCTGCGCCGGCCGCCATCGGGCCGCGCTGACGCCGGCAGCGTGGTGAACGAGCGCCGGCGCAGGCGCCTCAGTGGACCAGCCGGCGGCGGCTTGCCAGCTCTTCCACGGGTAGGCCGGCGAGCAGCTGCGCGAAGTCCTGTGCTGACAGCTCGATACACTTGCCGTCGGCCTCGGTGAACGAGGGCAGAGCAAACGCACCCTTCGAGAGACGCTTATACAGAATCGTATATCCGTTGCGGTCCCACCAAAGTGCTTTTAGCCGGTTGCGCCTCCTGTTGAGGAACAAGAACAGCGCGCCACTGGCCGGGTCCAGGCACAGCACCTGCCGGGTGATCGCGGCGAGCCGGTCGAACGCGCCACGCAAGTCCACTGGACCGACCGCCAGATAGACGGCTATCGTCGCGGGGGTCACCGTCCCCTCCGCAGCGCTTCGATCGCTTCCACGAGGTCGCGCGCGCCTATCCCACATACCTGCATCCGCGTCCCATCGGCAAATGCCACGTTGAGCCGCACAGGCGGCGCCTCTCGGCGCTCCGGGCGCACCACGACGGGGAGAAACGGAACATGCTGAGCCGCATTGGTGGCTCTTGGCAACGCACCCTCGTCTGCGCGCTCACCGCCAGCCACCCATCGGTCGACGGTCATCTTGTGGACACCGAGCTCCGTGGCGATCTCGGTCGGCGTCGCCCCCGCGCGGGAACGCTCCCTGGCGTACGCCTCGGCTCGCTCCCGCAGCTCGCTCGGGTACTTCCCACGGCTCTTCTGCTCTCGATACCTCGACAGCTCTGCACGCAGCTGCACCAGCTCCCTGCTTCCTGGCATTGCTCGCTCCTCTTCGCTCGACGAGGGCGCGGCCCTCATCGGACGTCGCGTAGCGTGCAACCGAAGCTGGCCAGGGAAAAGATGCGGTCCGCGGAGCGGCTACGTTGCATAGGACACCAACGGCGGTGCACAGGAGGGCGCCGAGGCCGCGCAGGAGGGCGCCGGGGGCTGCGCAGGAGGGCGCCGGGGGCCGCGCAGGAGGCCCACCGGGGCCGCACAGGACGGCGCTGGGGCTTATCCAGGAGGGCCAATGGGCTGCGCAGGACGGCCCCGGGGTATCGAAGCGTGTGCGCACGCGGTCACCCCACGCGGTGCAACCACCTTCCGGCGAGCGCCACCTCCTCTGCGGCCGCAAGCACGGTCTCCTCCCCTCCGGCTCGACGGAAGAGGCCGGCGAGCTGCGCCACGCTCGCCCATCCCTGGAAGACACCGGCCAGCGACGGAGTCCCCGAGGCGTCCAGCAGGCTCGCCGAAAGCAGCCGCGCCGCATCGGCGGGGCTCATCCAGGGGGCGGCCCCGCAGAGATCGCCGAGCGCGTCGGCGTCGTGGCCTCCTGCCTCGAAGGCAAGCACCGCACGCCGTGCCGCCTCGGCGCGCATCGATTCAGGGAGCGCCCCTGCAAGCCGCGCCAGCGCGCCAGTCCGCGCATAGCTCCCGGAGGGCTCGACGCAGCCCTCCGCGATTCGTAAAGCCGCTTCGTCCCCCAGGAGCGCGACCGAAGCGGAAGGGTGCTCCTTGACCCGATGGCACCGCTCCTCCGGGGCGAGCTCCTCGAAGAGTGCCCGCACCTCCTCCACCGGCCGCCGGCCCGGAGGGAGCGCCTCACCAAGGCGAAGCAACGCGTCCGCCCGGTAGCCTGCGCTGCTCCCCGCCCACCGCAGCACGAGCGCGCGCGCCTCGTCCTCTCGCCCGACCGAGACCAGGCGTGCACCGAGAGCATGCACCGGCCAGACCGGGACCTCCTCGAGCGCCCTCTCCAGGAGAGGCTCGGACAGGTAAGGCGTCACGGCCTCGGCTTCCTCCCTGGTCTCGAAGCACCAGGGCGCCCAGAGTCGTTCGATCTCCTGAACAGCACGAACTCTCGCCTCTGCCGGCAGCGCGGAGAGCAACCGGGCGAGGACGCGGATCCGCTGGGGCGCAGGCAGGGAACGCGAAGCCCGCTCCAGCGCGACGGCGGAAGCTTCGCTCACCCTCGGCCCAGGCACGAGCGCGGGCGCCCCTCCCGCGCGCGCGATGGCCTCTGCCGCGACCTCCTGGGCTTCCTCTTCGGGGAGCAGGCCCGCCGCCGCGACGAGCCCCCAGACCGCATCCCCCTCCTCCGACCGGCGCGCAGCTGCCAGCGCGAAGCGCGCAACCCGGATGCGCCTCTCGCCCTCCGCCGCCTCCGCCACGGCGACCAGCGCCGAGGGGCTTGGCCACCCCGCGCCCGTGTTCTCGGCGATCTCGAACGCTCGCTCGAGGACCCCGGCTCGGGCGGACGGCGAGACCTCCGCAGAGAGGGCGAGCAAGGACAGCGCGCGCGCCGCGTGCGCCTCAAGCCATGGAGTCACGAGGTCTGCGTCCGGGGTCGCCCAGGGCTCCGCGTCTCCCAGCGTCGCCGCCGCGCCCTGCGCCGCCGCACAGCGGACGAGCGCTGCGGCGAGGGAGGGAGGCATGGAGCCGCAGCGCTCCACCTCCTCTCCGATACGATCGCGCAGGCGGCGGAGATCGAGGAGGGCATCGGCGAGCGCCTCGGCAGAGGCAGCCGCTACCCAGCCCGGCTCGGCAAAGGCGAGCATCGAGGCGACGGGAGCGCCGCCGAGCGCGAGGTGCGCGCTCGCATGACGGCGGAAGTAGGCCGGCCGGCGGCGGGAGGTCTCCGCGGTACATCGCGCGATCGCGTCCCGGTAACACGCCTCGATCGCCTCGTCGCGACCGGCGCTCCGCTGCGCCCACGCGACCCGCAGCGCCTCATGCTGGAACCTCAGCGCGCGCGCCGGCCCATCCCAGCGCAGGATCCGATCGAGGGACGGTAGGACCACGTGCAGGAGACCGCGCGCGGTAAAGTCGTCAATCTCCAGGAGCTCCGCGACATCCTCTGCATCGAGCGGCGAGAGCGCGCGCGCCAGCAGGGAGAGCACCTCCAGCGCGACCTCTCCTCCGTCGAGGCGCCGGAGCTCACGCTCGACCTCCGCGGCGAGCGCCTCCGGTCCGCCGTCTCCCCCTGCCGCCGCCCAGCTCGGAATGCCTCGGCTCTCCGCCGCCGCGGGGGAAGGTGGTGCAATCTCGACGAGGAGCGCATCCGCGTCCTCCCATCCGAGGCGCTCCCTCCAGGCGTGCGCTTCGCCCTCTCCGCCCGAGATGGAGACCAGACATCGAACGCGCAGTCCTAGCTCCCGGAGCGTCGAACCCCGAGCGTCGCGAGGCCAGTCGACGCACTCGTCGAGACCATCGAGCACGAGGAGCACCTCGGGCTCGTCCTCGTCCTGGCCATTGGCCAGCCTGTTCCGGAGCTCGGAGCGCAGCTTCAGGACGTCCCGCGGAGGGTGCAGCACGTCCTCGCCGAGCTGCTCGAGGAGCGACGCGAGGATCTCCTGCTCGAAGACGAAGGCGCTCGCCCGTCCTACCTGCACCGCGGCGACACAACCCCGCGTGCGCTCGACCGCCTCGTCAACGAGCCGGGTACACAGCGCCGTCTTGCCGGCTCCCGGAGGGCCGTGCAGCACGCACGCGGGGCCCGGAGCAGCGCGCCATCGCTCGAGCGCTTCACGGGCGCGCTCTTCCCCCTCGGTCCACGAGATGGGCGCGGGAGCTCTTTCCTTTTCCTTTTGATGCATGCGCACCTCGGCGTGGGGCGTTCGCCTCCGCTGTTCTAGGCCCTGTAAACGCCGTATTGACCCTTCTTGCCCTTCGCCCCGATGACGTGCTCCTGAATGCCGAGCCTCTCGAACATCGCTCCGCATTTCTCGCACGGGTCGACCCGCTTCCGCATCTTCGCGCTGTCGTACGTCTCGATCGAGAGGCCTTCGTCCTGGAACTTCTTCTTGATGCGCCGGTTCACCTCGGCGTCGGTCTGCTCGGGGGTCATGCGATCCTGAACGCGCACCTTTTTCTGCTCTTTCATCACGTCTCTCCGGATGTTGTCCCCCATCACCGTCAAGACCTGCGCCTCCGCGCACGGCTTGTCGCTGATGTGACCGGCGGGCGAGACCTTGCCTCCCTCGCTGGGGTTCCTTCCCGTGTACGGCTTCGTGCTGCCGTCTTCATCCACGTACGTGAGGACGTTGCCGTCCCTGTCGAGGATGCGGGAATAGATGAGCCCATCGGGATCGACGAGGGTCCACGGCTGGTTGCGCGCGTACCAGTAGGCGTTCATCTCGCCGTCGATCTCCGCGGGATCGGGCGAGATGTACCTCCCGAGATCGGGATCGTAGTAGCGGTGCCTGTTGTAGAAGAGCCCCGTCTCCACGTCCTCGTACTGCCCCAGGAAGCGCACCGGTGTCGGCGCGCGGTCTCCGGCTTCGGACGTCACCTTCCCCCAGGCAGTGCGGAACAGCTCGCCCGCGACCTCACCTTTGCCATCCACGAGGCGCTCCGGAAAGCCCGTCATGGCTTCGTTCAAATAAAAGAGCCACGGCCCCACGACCGGCCCCTCCCCGGTGTGCCTCGTGTCGCGGTGAGCCCACGGAGCCCCGCTCTCATCGAAGCAGTAGGTGCGCTCCTCGGTATTCCCCTCGGGGGTCGACGCGATCTCGTGCGCGAGGGTCATCGCGTCCCAGCAGAAGCGCGTCGTGCGCAGGAGGCGCACCTCACCGCCCTCTCCCCGCTGCCACACGGTCTTCTTCATCCTTCGCGCGAACGCATCGTACGTGAGCTCGACCGTCGTCCCGCCCGGCCCCTCGACCTTCGTGAGCATGCCGCTCGCCGACCAGGCATAACGCGTCACGTGCTCGTCCCCGGCAGCGCCTCGCGCCCTTTTCTCGATCAGCCGCCCCTGCTCGTCGTAGAGGAGGCGGGTGGAGCCCTTGGTCTCCAGCCGGCCCCCTTTCCCATAGCTGCGCTCCTCCGCCCCTTCGCCTCGCTCGTGAAGGTTTCCGGCGGAATCATAGCGGAAGAGCTCGACAGCAGAGGGCCGCCCGGCCGCGAGCCCATCGCGCGCCTCCTCGGGGATCACCGCCAGGAGCTGGCCGAGCGCATCGTGCTCGAAGCGCTTGTGTCCGAGATGCGCATCCCACACGGCCGCGAGGTGCCCTGCCGAGGTATACTGGAAGGCCTGATCCACGGTCACGTTGGCCCTTTTGGGTCCGACCCACTCCGGCTCGCCTGGCCGCATCGCGATCGGGCTGGATGACGACGACACCCGCCGTGTAACGAGCCTGCCGAGCGCATCGTGCCGCGTGTCGATGCGGCCTCCATCGGGCAGGAGGGTCTCGACCGTGAGCCCCCGTTCGTCGTGGCACGAGAGGATCTCGTGCCTGCCGTCGAGCCGCGTGCGCGTGCGGCGCCCGGCCTCATCAAAGGCCCATTCCACCACGTGACCACGGGACGTCGCCCTCCGGAGCGCAGTCCCGACCCGATCGCAGGTCACCTCGATCAGGAACGCCTCGCCGTCCACGACCTGCTTCTCCCCGATCACCCATCCGACCGCGTTGCGTCGAAGCTCGACCGTGCACCCGCTCCCCTCCGCCAGGATCACCTCGCCACGGCCGTTGTAGATGAACCGCTCCTCGGCCCCGTCGTCGTAGATCTTCCTCACCACGCGCCCGGCGAGGTCGCGCTCGAGCGCCGTTGACTCGCTGCCACGGCGGATCAGGAGGACGCGCCCGAGCGCGTCGCGTTGATAGCGGATCTCCCGACCATCGAACGTCTTCTCCTCGATCGGGAGGCCGAGGGCGCCGACCTCGATCGAGTACACCTCCCCCTTCGCGTTGTGGATCTCGACGAGTCGCTCCTGCCGGTCGTACCGGAGCTGAACGACGCTCCCGTCCGGCAGGATGGCGTCCGCCAGCGAGCCGGTGCCTCCGCGCACGAGGCGGGTCGTTCGACCGTCAGCGTCCGTCACGCGGATGAGGTTCTCGTCACCATCGTAGTCGTAGCGCGTGACAGCGCCGTTCGGCTCGCGTACCGCGAGGAGCAGCCCCTTGTCGCTGTAGGAGAACTCGGTCACGCGCCCGCCCTCGTCGCGCTCCGCCGTGCGCCGCCCGAGCTCGTCGTACGCGGCCGTCCAGCGCGCGCCGGAGGCGCGGATCACCTCGACGAGATTGCCGTGATCATCGTGACGGTAACGTGTCTGATGCCCCGTCGGGGCCACAGTCGATTCCATGAGGCCGCGAGAATCGAAGCGGACCTCGAAGGTCGCGCCGATCGGATCGGTCCAGAAGATCGCTCGCTCGGCGTACGCCACCTCCGTCACGCCCCCTTCCGGATCGATGATCTTGCGGATATTCCCGTTCCGCAGCCGCTCGATCAAGGTCTCGTTCCCGAGCGGGTCCACGATTCGCGTCTCGTTGCCGAAGATATCGCGCGTCCAGCGGGTCGTCGCTCCGAGCGGATCGGTGAACGAGCTCAGGTGGCCCCGCTCGTCATACGTGCGCGTATACACGCTCCCGGCCGTGATGGCCTTGTCGACCTTCCCATGCTCGTTACCGAAGTAACGGTGAAATGTGACTGCGTCTGTGGCCTCCGAGTAGCCATCGGGATAGAAGTCGAGCCGAACGTGGTGGATGCCCTTCGCCGGCGTCTTGCCGTCCGACAGAAACGCCGGGACTGAGGCGGCGAGGCACGGATCGACCGCGCCGGGGTAGTCTGCCCATGTCTCGACACATCGTCCGGCGGCGTCGTATCGATAGTGGAATGTGAGCCCAGTCGGCCTCTGCTGCCAGACGAGCCGGTGGTCGTCGTCGTAGCCGTACTTCGTGCTGTGTCCGTCCACATCGGTCACCGCCACGAGATCGCCGGCTTGATCGTGCTGGTAGCGCGCGAGGACGAGCGAACGCCCCCCGGACGCGCGGCTCACGAACTCGATCTGGCCGATACGTCCCGCGGACGCCGGTCGAAGCCGCAGGACGCGCCCCACGCTGTCGGTGACCTGGGCCAGGCGCCCTTCGACATAGGTGAGGGCGATTCGGTTGTTGAACGCATCGACCTGCGCAGCGAGGCGGAAGCGATGCTGCGTACCGGCGGCCGGATCCGGCTCGAACAGCAGGCGGTCCCCGTCCGGAAAATCGAGGGAGAAGCCGTCGCCCTCCCTATGGAGGATCCAGCCGTGCGGGCCGATCACGCCGGAGTCCCGCGGAACGAGCCCGAATTCCTCCTCGATCCCGTCCGCCGTGACGACGATGGTGGTCCGCCGGCGAAGTTCGATCGCCCATGCGAGGCTGTGGCTCCATCCGAAGCCGAGGCCGACGTCCCGCTCACGCGCCTGGCTCCCGTACGACCGGACGAACTGGAGGGGCAGGGGACCCGGGAGGTCGACGTCCGTCTCGGGGACCGTGAACACTCGGCCGGTGACCACATCGACCGGCTCGCCCTGAGCGATTCTTCCGCTACCGCTGCTTCCATGGTGGTTCGGGCAGCCGCCGCCGTCTTTACCGGCACCGCACGCGTTTTTCCCACCGCCCTTGGCCTTGTCGCCGCCGTTCTTGCCGCCGGCCCCCTGTCCTCGCCCCTTGCCGCGGCCCGAGACTCCGCCACGCCCGCCGGAAACAGCGCCTCCGCCCATGACAAACACACCTGGGTTCATGCCAGGAATTGCCGGGATGTTCGGGACAGGGGCGGTGCGAGCCATGACGGGAATGCTGCCAGAACTCGAATGTAACCGTCAATCTCGCCGCCCCGCCGCGTCGAACGCGACTGCTCCGCCGCGATTCGCGTGCCGCGCTCGCTCCAGCGCGTGCGCGGAATGTCTCCCGGCCCGGGCGCGAGCGTCCGCAGGGTCGGCTGCACGAGAGCCAACGTCTGGGTGACGCCGCGGAGAGCAGAGGAGCAGCGCCGCCATGTTGAGCGTGCGCGTGGGGAGGCCGGAGTACGACTCCGCCGCGCCGCCTGGGCCGAGCAGCGGATAGTCGTCAAGCGGCGTGAGGAGGGAGGCGGGGGGCGATGCGCCGGAGCGGCCGTGGCGGCCGCCCGGATCCAGAGCCTCGACGAGCCCGAGCAGACGATCGAGGGGGCGAGGAGCGGCCGGATCTCGGTGTCGCGCACGGCCACCTTGGCGTGCAGCGCGGCGAGGGCGATGCTCGGGTAGCAGGACGACGGAACGGAAAACGGCGAGCCGGAAGGGAGAAAGGCACCCGAGACGGCGACGGGGCTGCGCAGGAGACCACCGGGGCTGCGCGGGAGACCACCGGGGCTGCGCGGGAGCCGGACGGTTGTAACAAAGGACACCAATGGAGGCGCCCAGGAGGGGCACGGGGCCGCGTAGGACGGCGGCGACTGTTGCATAGGACACCAACGGCGGTGCACAGGAGGGCGCCGAGGCCGCGCAGGAGGGCGCCGAGGCCGCGCAGGAGGGCGCCGGGGCCGCGCAGGATGGCGCCGGGCGGCACAGGAGGGCGCCGGGGCCGCACAGGAGGGCGTCGGGGCCGCGCAGGAGGGCGCCGGGGCTTGCGCAGGACGGCCGACGGCGCTGCGCAGGACGGCCGACGCGGCCGCCCCGGGATCGAGCACGCCGTGGGACTCGCCCTGGACCGGCGTGCGCATGGCAAGCGTTGCCTTCATGGCAAGGCTTGCCAGCCCCCCGGGAGGCAAAAGCGGCAAGGACTGCCATCACGCGCCGATGCCCGCGTCCCGGACGCGACGAGGCGACCGCTCCCGCGCTCCGCCGGGACGGGCGCCCCCTCGTCGCGCCGGAGCGTCACAGGCCAGATTCCCGTGGCACGCTCGTTGCGCTGTCGCGATGTCGATGGGTGTACGCCGAGCGAGGTGAGGGCGCCGCTCCCATCATGGATCGGCCGCTCGCCTCGCATCCACATCCGACCTGCTCCGCGTCGCGCAAGCGTCGCCGGAACTGCGTCGCAGGCGGCGGGTGGCGGCACGCGCCATGGGACCGGGAAAGCTGCCCGGCCACTCGGCCCCCTCCGTCCAGGAGTACGAGAAAGCCGCGCGCTGCATTGCCGTACTGAAGAACACTTGTGCGGACTTCCTCGATATCGACGCTCTGTTCGACTCGCACCCCGAGTGCTCCACGGTCTTCGTGGGCAAGGTGGCCGATGGCGGCGAATGCACCGATGACAACGATTGCAGCAGCGCGACCTCGATCAGGCAGGATGAAGCTCGTCGCCATGATCACCGAGCCGAGCAGCATCGCCCGCTTCCTCACCGCGCTCGGCGAGCACTGAATGACAAGCTAAGGAGATTGCAATGAAACGTGACGTTCGCACCGGTTGGCTCGTGTCGATGATGGCCCTGTCCACGCTGGTGGTGGCGTGCAGTGACAGCGGCGGCGGGCCAAGCAGCAGCGACGGCGGCAGCGGCGGCAGCGGCGGCAGCACCGGCACCACCATGGTCGGCGACGGCGGCAGCGGCGGCAGCGGCGGCGGCGAAGCGGAAGGCCCGAGCGCTATGCAGGCGTGCTTGGCTATCTGTGAGGCGCACAAGCTGTACGGCTGCGATCCGCCGGATACGAACTGCGTCCAGGACTGTAGCTTGATAGTCGTCCCGCTGTCCCGCCCCGCGTGCGAGGACGAGCTCGTCGCGTACTATTCGTGCTGGCTGCCTGAAGCCTCCACCTGTAAGCAGGGGTTGCCCGCCGACTGCCAGGACGAGAAGGACGCGTACTACGCGTGCCTGGACGCTCACGGGTGCATCGGGCTGGAGTGCGACTACCCGCACGGCCTGGAGGGCAACGAGTGCGCGTGTTCGTCCACGTGCCTCAGCAAGAAGCACGAGGTCAAGTGCGGGCCATCCGAGGACGGTACGACGATGTGCTCGTGTCTCGTCGAGGGAGTCGAGGTCGGGACGTGCGAGGGCGCGCCCAGGGAGGTGTGTCACCTCACGCAGGGCTGCTGCCAGCAGTTCTTCGACATCAACTGACCGTTCGTCTCCGCTCACCGCTCCGCCCCGCCTCCTGGAGCGCGGCGTCCCGTGAACAGGCGGTTTCCTCGCAGTCGCCCCGCGGAATCGTATACGCTGCATGCATGAGTCAGGTCGTGATGCAGGCAGCGGAGTTCTCGACGGTCGCTGCGGCGGAGCAGGCCGCGGCGGAGCTGCGGCGGCTCGTCGCCGACTATGCCATCTACGAGAAGACCGCCGACGCGCCGTGGAGCGAGGGCGCCGTGCCCGCGCCGCTGGTCGAGTTCGGGCGGCGGCACGGCGTGCCGTGGCCAGGCGACGCAACGTCGCGGTTCCTGCTCAAGGGCCTGTTCAATGACGAGGCGAACGTGCTCAGCGTCGATCGCCTGGTGTTCTTCTGGGGCGGCGGCTTCGATCTCGGCGGCGCGTGGCTGCGTGAGGTGCTGCTGCGCGGGCTCGGCGCGGTGCATTCCACCGACGCGCCGCGGCTGGTGGTGCGCGTGGACGATCCCGAGGCTCGCGCGGCGGCGTCGGCCGAGTTCCTCGTCGAGGAGGACTACGAGGAGCCGTTCACGACGACGGACGACGCCTTGCTCGATCGTGCGCCGTTCACCATCACGTTCGAGCGCGACGGCGACCGCGTTCACCTGACGTTCGATGACTCGGGCGGGCAGGACTGGGCGTTCGTCGCGATGCTTCCCCAGCTCTCGGGCGACGATCCCACGCTGCGCCCCTCGTCTTGAACCGCGAGCAGGCTGCTGGGGATGATGCCCCGGTGCTCTTCCTGGACGCCGGAGCTCAGGCACCGCGGCGGGCGGGCCGGCGCGGCGGCGTGATGGGGGCGAGGGGTGTCCGCCGGGGAAGAGCACGGCGGCGGCCGAACGCGCGGGCCGCGACCGAGATGCTGTGGCATGCCACGTCGCGGTGAGCAGCAGGTTCACGCTGCGACGGAAAAACTTCGCTCCGGCAATATCTGCTCTCGTGGTGAGCCGGTCCGATGGCGATCTGCTACTGCCATTGGTGAAACCGTTGATTCGCCAGAACGATGCTGGCGTTCTCTGCGCTGCCGGAAGCTCCGTTCGTGGCCTTCGCGATGACCTCGAACTCCTCATGAAGAATGCCTGTGGTTCGATGAGGAAGCCTCCGTGCGTCCGGAGCGGACGAGGCGTGACAGCAAAGCAGGCGCGTCCTCTCGGGGGCCTCGCTCGGCCATCCCGACGACAGGAGAGAGGGGTATGTCGAAATTCCGCTTGAGCCGACGTGCCATGCTGCGAGGAGCCGGCGCCATCGCCGTCGCGCTCCCGTGGCTGGAGATCATGGGAACCGAGCGCCTGGCGCGCGCGCAACCCGCCCCCGCCCGGCGCTTCGTCGCCGTCTACACGCCCGGCGGGACCTTGATCGACCGCTGGCGTCCGACCGGCACCGAGACGAGCTTCACCCTGGGTCCCATCCTGGCGCCGCTCGCGCCGGTGCAGGACCGGCTGCTCGTCGTCGACGGCCTCGACATGAAGAGCGCGCGCGGTGAGCAGCACCAGGCCGGGATCATCGCCTGGCTCACGGGCACGGAGCAGATGGTTCACTCGACCGGCTACGCGGGCTACGCGGGGGGGCCGTCCATCGATCAGGTGATCGCCTCCCGGATCTCCGCCGGTCGGACGGCGAAGGCGAGCGTCCAGCTCGCGGTGCGCTGGGCGACGGGCAAGTCCCACGGCCTGATGTCGCCGATGAACGTCGCCAATTTCGAGGACACCGCGTCGTACAGCCCCATCCCGCCGCGCCTGGATCCGGTGGAGATCTTCACCGAGCTCTTCGGCACGCTGAACCCCGGCGCCAGCGACGACGCCGCCCTCCGCCTCGCGCGGAAGCGATCGATCCTCGACTTCCTCGACGGGCGCTACGCCGCCCTCTCCGCGCGGCTCGGCGCGGCCGACAAGCACAAGATCGACCAGCACCTGACGAAGATCCGCGAGATCGAGCAGAGCCTCGGCAGCACGCCGGCTGCGACGAGCGCCTGCCGGGTCCCGACGAGGGTCGACACGTCCGACTACAACCCGAGCGCGGGGCTCAACGCGGACGACCCCGGCTCGATCAAGGACCCCTCGACCGACGCGGCGATCCCCAAGGTCGGCAAGCTCATGACGGATATGCTGGTGATGGCGCTCGCCTGCGACATCACCGCGGTCGGCACCCTGCAGTGGAGCGACACCGAGGCGAAGTACACGTTGCCGTGGCTGAACCTGGCCGAGCACCACCATTTCTACCAGGAAATGGGCGGCTTCAGGCCGGCCGAGTGCGAGCTCATCTACACCTGGTACTCGGAGCAGCACCTCTATCTCTTGCAGGAGATGGAGAAGGTCGACATGGGCGGGCGCTCGCTGCTCGACGAGAGCGTCGTCTTCTTCGGCTCCGAGATCTCGCATCCGCCGACCCACGCGAAGACGAACATGCCGTTCCTGCTGGCCGGCGGCGGCGGGGGCCTGCGCACCGGGCGCTGGGTCCGGTACCCGAACCTCCCGCACAACAACCTGCTCGTCTCGATCCTGAACCTGTTCGGCGACACCCGGACCAGGTTCGGCGCGCCGGCGTACTGCACCGGGCCGCTCACGAACCTCATGTAGGCATTTCCCGCGATGCTTGGCTGAAGGCGAGCTTCGCCGCCGGCGCAAGCGGCGGGCGCGAGCCATCCTCGACCGTCGAGATCGACGATCGGGTGGATCTCCACGTGCTCGTCGTCGCTACGCGCCCGCGGGTCGCCTTCACGCCCCAGCCTGCGGGCCGCCGCCTCGCGACTGTGGCGCGGACTTACCCGACTTCACCGGCGATGTGGAGCGCCGTATCCAGCGGTGCCCCGCGTCTCGTGGCGCTCGTTGACCGACTGTGGTCGATGGCGCGCGTGTTGAGGCATGCGCGTCCGCCTACCTGGACGACCGGAGAACATCACGCGCCCGCCGCGATCGCATCCTGGAGGCGCGGGAACTCGGGCTTGAAGCCGAGATCTTCGCGGATGCGGCGGCCGTCGAGGAGGACGTCGAAGGCTCGGGCCGCTTCGCCGGCCGAGCCGTCGGGCGGTGGGGCGCCGACCGACGCGAAGACGGTGGCGAGGTCGGGGGCTTCGTCGTCGACCACGTTGTAGATGCGGTGCGAAGGCGATGCGGTGTCGAGCACGCGCGCGACAGCCTGCGCGACGTCGGCGTGATGAATCAAGGCCATGCGCTGCGACGGCGGCCAGCCGCGCATCATCGGGATCGCTTCCTCGATGTGCGGATCACCGTCGCCGTAGACGAAGGGGAGGCGGAGGACGCGCACATCGAGGCCCTCGAGGGCGAAGAGCGCGCGTTCGGCGGCGAGCTTGCTCGCGGGGTAGCCCGGTGGCGGCGCGCAGTCGTCGCCCTCGTGGGCGAGGCGGCCGCCGCTCGGTCCGTAAACCAACCCGGTGCTGGTGAAGACGAAGCGGTTCACGTTCGCGGCGCGGGCGGCGGCCGCGAGTCGTTGCGTGCCGAGGTCGTTGACGGTGTGCGCTTGTTCCGGGGTGGCGCCGCGGAAGAAGGCGGCGCAATGGACGACCGCGTCGATGCCGCGCACCGCGGGCGCGAGCGAGGCTTCGTCGAGGAGATCGCCCTTCACGGTCTCGACCCGGTGCTCGCGCAGCTCGGCGGCGCGGTTCGGATCGCGCACGAGGGCGCGGACATGATCGCCCCGGCGGGCGAGGCGCTTTGCGAGACGGCTTCCGACCTTTCCGGTCGCTCCGGTGACGAGGATCTTCATGACCGCGATGCTAGCGACGCGCGCGGGTTGGGAATTGGAAGAAGCGGACAATGTCACGCGCGGGCATGCGCGATCGGCGCGCACGTTCGTCCTCCGGTCCTGCACGCGAGCCCCCGCCGCCATCGCCTCGCGCCCAGCGCGTCGATTGCGCCGGCCGTCGAGGCGCTGTTCGCGAACGAGCGCACAGGCGACGCGCCGCACGTCTCGATCCCGCGCCCCGAGATCGAGCTGATGTTTCGCTTCGGGCCGGCGGCGCCACGCGGGCTCGAAGCGCATGCGTTCGGCGCGCGGCAGCGGGTGCGTCGCTTTCCATATCTCGTCGTGTACCGAGACGAGCCAGCGCGCATTCGGGCCGCCGCCTCACGATTGCAGCGCGGTGCGCCGGAACCTGAACGAGCGATGCCGCAACGGTTCGTCCGACGGGCCGCTCGTGGCGACTGCGATGGGCTATGAGCTATCATCGCCCGCACGCTCAGCGCACCACGAGCGCCGCGCCGAAGCACGCCGTCGCGACCAGCATGGTCACGATCGGCGGCGGCGGAAACGCGCGGACGGCGATGGCCAGCAGCGCCAGCGACACCGCCGCGTTCAGCGCCACGACAGCAGGGAGCGCGGCGAGGGCGGGCGCGGCGAGCACGCAGACGGCGCCGTGCAGCGCGAGCACCCGCCGCCATGAACGATTCGGCCTCCTCGCGGCGATGCAGACCGCCTGCTCGCTCGTCGGTCGGGGTGGCCGAATGAGCGTTGCCTGGTCTGCCGCGGGCCTGTACGATCCACGAGCTTCATCCCCGAGGCCCGTGCATGAAACCGAGCGTCTAGGTGGAAACCAGCATCGTCAGCTACCTGACTGCCAGGCCGAGCCGCGATCTGGTGCGAGCGGCGCATCAAGAGGTGACCGGCGAGTGGTGGGCACGGCGGGACGCCTACGATTTGTACATCTCGCAGCTCGTGGTCGACGAAGCTTCGGCGGGCGACCCCGGAGATCTGCCGAGCTGGTGGCTTCGAGCCTCCGGTTATCTGCACGCCTCTGGAGCTCGTGGAGGAGTAACATCATGCGCTATTCCGATTCCATCATCGACGAGGTCCGTGCTCCCCGCGACGCCATCGCCAAGGAGCACGACTATGATATTGATAAGCTCGCCGAGGCGCTCAAGGCGCGCGAGGCCAAGAGCGGGCGGAAGATCGTACGGCTGCCACCGCGCGAGGTGACGCTCGTTCGCAACGCCTCGTGACGAGGCGATGGGCGATAGCTCCGCCCAACAAGGGCCTGCTGACCGGCGTGTGGGCGCGCGCAGCGCACCCACACGCGGCAGAAGCCCAAGACGTCAGGCCGACCTACGTAGCCGCCTCCCGCGCGCTTCTATGAACCTGATTCAGCTGGCCGACGCCCTGACCGCATGCGCCGTCGCTGACCCCTGGGCGTTCGACGGCAGCGACTTCTTGGAGACGCTCTCCAGGATCGAAATGACGGCTGGCGCTCTTCAGCCGCCGTTTTCCCCGGAGATCGAGCTGAACGATCGCTTTATCGTGGTCGATCACGCGGGCCATGTGCCAGAGTCCTCTGTCTGGGGCTTCGCCGATCGTACGGAGCTTGAGGCGTTCATCCTTGGCCCCGCGGGGCTGACGAATCCGTTCACGACCTTCTGCGTCGCCTTTGTGGACGGCAGCTGCTGCCCGTTTCGGCTGCTATACGTTGATGGTGCACGAGATATCGAGTTCAGCAAAGCCGCGCAGCTGGAGCGCGATCCCTCTGGGCATGAGTATCCGAAGCTTCGACTCGAATGGCTGCCGACCGCGCAGCATCGCTCGTGACGCGTCCATGCAGGAGGCCAAGAGGCAGCCTGACTGGCGAATGGATCCGACGGGCTTGCGGCCGCCGTTGATTCGCAGGATCGTTGGGCAGACGGCACACATCGCTTGATGCCGATGCCTGGGTGTTGGCACCCCAGAGCACGAAGACTCAACTGAGAAAGCTCGCGATCATCGAACACATCTCGCTGGACGGCATGATCCAGGTCTCCGGCGAAGACGGCGACTTCCCCAACGGCGACTGGACCGCGCCCTATCGGACCCCGCTGGCCGGGACGCAGTCATCGCCGCGCATGACGAGAGCTTCGATCTGCGGCTTGGCCGTCGCACCTACGATATCTGGTCGGGCTTCTGGCCAAAGGCGCCGAGCAGTCCGATCGCGGGTCCTCCAGCACGCCGCCCCGTGCGCCCCGGCCGCCTCGTCCGCCTCGCTGGGGCTCGCCGCCGTCGCCGCCCGGGCCGCCGTCGGACGTCTCGATCTCGCTGTCGCGCACGGTCACCCTGGCGTGCCGCGCGACGATGCCGATGCTCGGATAGCCGTTCTCGCCCCCCTTGCCGCCTTGCCGCCTCGTCCACCGCGGCCGCCGGCCCCGCCCGAGCCTCCCCCGGCGCTCCCCCTGGACGCCGCGCCGCACACGCCGAGCCCGCCCCTGCGGCCGCCTCCGCCGCCGCCCTGGCCCGGCGTGCCCCAGCCGCCGTCGCCGGTCCAGTTCGCCTCCCAGCCGGCCTCGCTGATGCGCCCGATGCCCTGGCCGAGGGCGCCGACGGTGCCTCGCGCGTCGTAGCTCCCGTAGTCACCGTCCGTGCAGCCCACGTCGGCCCCGTCCCCGCGTCCTCGCCGTCCGTAGTTGCTGGGGTTCGGCGTCGGCGTCGTCTCGCCGTCGCGACAGTCCTCCGCGCCGTCGGGCAATCCGTCATCGCCCTTGCCGCCGACGCTCGGGAGCCCGCCCTCGCGCGGGTTCGCCACGGCAGGCCCGCCGGCCACGGTCTCCGCCGAGCACGCGTTCCCGCCAACCATCCCATCGGCGCCGTCGGGTGCACGGCTCGGCCCGGGCAAGTCCCCGCCGCCATCCCCTCCAGCCGTAGGAGGGGTGAATCCAGCTTCGGAGGATCTCGACCTCCGTGTTTGCGCGGCTCGGAGAAGCATCGGCATGCCCGTGCCATCGCCTGTTCTGGCTGCGAGCAGACCAGCCTGGCGCGGGTGCGGCGGGCCATCGAGCTGGAGGCGGCATCGCCGTGCGTGGCGGACCCGAGCCATGCTATAGTTTCCCTATGTCCACCGAGGAACTTCTCGCGCAGGTGCTGCTGTTGCCCCGCCACGAGCGGGCCCGGCTGGCAGAAGAAGTGCTCTCCAGCCTTGAGGAGCCCGACGCCGAGGAGGTCGCAGCAGCGTGGGCGGGTGAGCTGACGCGCCGAGCGCGCGAGGTCGCGGAGGGTAAGGTCCAGACGGTCGACTGGGGCACGGCGCGGGCGGAGCTCCTGAAGGAGCTCGAGGACCGGCGTGCGGGTCGAGCTTCATCCTGAGGCGCGCGCCGAGCTTCGCGCGGCGGCGATCTGATACGACGAGACGCGCCCCGGGCTGGGCGACGAGTTCATCGCCGAGGTCTCGTCGATGCTCGATCGGATCGGAGAGGTCCCGACATCTTTTCAGATCTGGCCAGGAACTTCTCCTGCACCACAGAGCATTCGCAGAGCGATCGTCGACCGTTTTCCGTACGTCATTGCGTTCGAGGTGCACCCCGAGCACACGCTCGTGCTCGCCATCGCGCATGCAAAGCGGCGTCCGCTGTACTGGCTCACTCGTGCCTTGTGAATGGCCCGCCCAATACGGCAATGCACCCGACGTCGCTTCTCGCTGCACGTGACTCTCAAGGCGTTGCACGGACGCGGGCGAGCTCCACTCCAGCGAGGCGGGCGCGGTGTCAACGTGGGCCAGGTGGGAGACCCCACCTCGGTCGTCCTGAAGGGGCCCTCGCCGCTCAGCCCGAGCTGGGCCTCCCCCGCGTGCCCGGCGGCCGGGCCTTCGCCGCCACGGGCCGTGTTTCGCGTGCCTGGGTCGCGTAGGCACCCAGCTGCGCGACGAGGTGCTCGAAGACGAGGCGGACGCGGCGCACGGCGCGCAGATCCTCGTGCATGACGACCCACGCGTCCAGGTGGAAGGCGAGCGCGGGCAGCACGCGCACGAGCGGCACCGGACGCCGGCTGAGCGGGAGCTGGCACACCCCGATGCCGAGGCCGGCGCGCACCGCGGCGAGCTTGGCGATGTCGCTGTCGCTGCGGAACGCATAATCGCGCGGCGTGGTGGCGAGCCCGGCGGCGGCCATCGCGTCGATCATGGCGCGGGAGCCGTCGGCGCCGATGAGGGCGTGGTCCGGCACGAGCCCCGCGAGCGACGTCGGGGCACCGCGCGCGGCGAGGTACGCCTTGGTGGCGAAGAGGCCGAGCTCGACGCGCCCGGCGCAGCGCCTCACCAGGCCGGCCTGCGTCGGCTCCGCCATGCGCACGGCGACATCGGCGTCGCGGCGCAGGAGATCCTCGGTGCGATTCGTGGCGACGAGCTCGATCTGAAGGCGCGGATGAGCAACGAGGAGCGCGGCGAGCATCGGGGGAAGCACCTCGGCGCCGACGACCTCGCTGCACGTGACGCGCACGGTGCCGCGGTCGGCACCGGTGGGGCTCGACACGGCGCGCACGAGGGCGCGCGCGCTCGCGGCGATGGACTCGGCGTAGGGCAGGGTGGCAAGCGCGAGCTCGGTCGGCACCAGGCCGTTCGGCGCGCGGGTGAAAAGCACGACGCCGAGCTGCGACTCGAGCTGCTCGATCTGACGGCGCACGGTGGGCTGCGCGACGTCGAGGGCACGCGCGGCGGCGGAGAGGCTGCCGGTGCGCATGACGGCAAGGAAGGCACCGTAGAGGTCCCACGAGGGCTCGGCTGGGCTCATCAAAAGATGATGAGCGGATGGACGCATTTGTACAATGTTCATGAGCACCCGCAGCGACCATGCTCTCCACGTCGCCGGCACCCGCGCCGGTACGCACGACGAGGAGAACGACCATGACCACCGCCGCGACGCTCCCTGCGCTCGACCTTGCTCCCTCTGCCCGCCGCCCCGCGCCGCAGCCCACCTGCGAGGTCTCGGCGGGCGGGGCCAAGGGCATGCCGCGCGCGCTCCTGCGCCTCGAGGGCGCGCTCGTGCTCGGAGCAGCGCTGCTCGCCTACGCGCACCTGGGCGGGAGCTGGGGATGGTTCGCGGCGCTGTTCCTCCTGCCCGACCTGTCGATGCTCGGCTACCTTGCGGGCCCGCGGGTGGGCGCGGTGGCCTACAACGCGGGGCACAGCCATCTGGCTCCGGCGCTGCTCGCGGTCGCGTCGGTCGCGCTTGGCTCGCCGGCGCTGCTGCTCGGCGCGGCGATCTGGGTCGGGCACATCGGCTTCGACCGGATGCTGGGCTATGGGCTCAAGTACGGGACGGCGTTCGGCGACACGCACCTCGGCCGCGTGGGCTCGAAGCGCTCTGTCAAGCAACGATGATGACAACGGTCGCGACCTGAAGACGGCTGCTGAAGTAACAGAGTGGACGGCAGCCCGGCTCGACAACTTCACCGAGGACCTCGAAATTCTGCGAGAGCTTCGGATCGAGCCGCATCACCTGATCGAGATGGTCCGCGCCGCAGACGGCGCTGGTGTCTATCTCTTGCACCCTCTTGCACCCGCAGTGCCCGGTGGGTGAGTTCGAACAGTGGATCAGAAATCTGTGAGAGCACTCGGACAGTGAAGAATGGCCGCGCGCTCGTCGCGCAACCCAACGCCATCGTGACGGTCCGTGCGGCGCCGGTTACCAGTTCCCATCGCGACGAAGGAGCGAGCGATGGCGACGAGAGTGGCGTGGGGCGAGCGGGGGACCGATGGGAGCGGAGCTGGCTGAGTGCCGAGCAGTTCGCGCGGCGCGCACGGGCGTCTGATGGCTGACCCCGCCCTGCCGCGCCAGGGTGGCGTGCTGCCCGGGTCGAGCCGGAGGGCGAAAGTGTGAGGCTGCGCATCGTCACGATCGCCGCATGGGGCTTTGGCGGTCCGGCGAACGATGCCGTGCCGATCGCCGCCGACGGTACCCGCCTCGGGGCGACGCGCTCGCCGGCGTCAAGGTGCGCGGCGCGCGGCACGGGCTCGAGGGCGGCACGAGCGCGCCGCGCTGGATGCGCTCCGAACGCCGCCCGCCGCCCGGACCCCACGCCCCTTCGCGCCTCGCTGCCGGAACCGTGCTGGACCCCCCGCGGCGCCCGGCGGGCGAGCATATAACTTGCTCGCCCCGTGCGTGGATGGGATCCTCGACACCTGCTTATCGCCAGCCCGGCTAGCCTGATCCCGCATCGGAGGTCCGGCCCGCCCACGGCGCGTTAGCCAGCATCAATGAGGGTATCATGAAGGGAACCGGCACCTCGGCCACAGCGATCCTGAATATCGATCCGTCCTCCTCGAGGCGTGGGGACACCCGAGCGGGAGGCGGCTGGCGCGGCCGGGCGGTGCTGCGCGCGGCCGCCGCCGGGACGGCCCTCCTCGCGCTCGCGGCGCTCATCGCCGGATGTCCGTTGTGCAACGGCACGGACGTCGGTTGCGAGGACGGCGTCCAGATCTCGGGGCCTATCGGGCTCGCCGCGAATGCGTCGGCGCACATCGAGGTCCGGGCGTGCTGGAACGGGCGCTGCGGAGAAGCGACGCTCAGCTCGGATCCGGGTGATTTGCCGAGCTCGCCGAGCCCTATACCCTCTTCCGCCTCCGCGCGTCGTGCACCCCTGGCCCGATCGAAGATTCGCTGGCCCGTAGACCGGCGGTGGGAGCCCGGTGCGGGAAATCTGCACGCCGGGCTCTGTCCGGGGGGCGACCCGAAAGGGTCGTCCCTACCGGGACTGGGGGCCCCGGGCGGGTAACCGCCCGGGGCTACCCGACCGATTAGGGCGTCTCGTTCCAAACGCGACCAGCTGCAGTTCCATTGCTGCCGGGGTTGAACACCTCGACGGCCATGACCTGATAGGTGGGATCGTCGCTCGCGTCCAGATTGTTCATGTTCGGAATGATCCAGCCGGTGTCGGCCCATGCCTTCACGTGATCGGCGAATATGATTTTGTGGTCCTGTCCGAGGGCCTGCTGCCGAGCAGGCTTGCTCCAGTACTGGTAGAAAGTGGAGCGACCATTGATAGAGGGCTGCTGCTGCCGCGTTGAGCGGTAAGTGGAATACTCAACACCATTGCTCACGAAGCTCTTGCCGGCGGTGGCACCCTGGCTGGGATCATAACTCCATCGTTGCAGGATGTAATACTCCACCAGGTGTGCCGCGTTTGAAGTGGGCATACTCTTGTCGTACCCCCAGCCGTACAACGTGATATAGCTCGCGCCGCTGTCGCTGTTGAAGCGGTAGCCGATCACCCGGTTCTCATCTCCGTAATGCCATCCTGGACCACCGACATAGTTGTAGCCACCGCCCTGCCAGGTCACGCTGAATTCGCCATTCGGGTCCACGGTCAAAGATGTCGAACCGCCATCTTTCCAGTGGGTGAAGAAGAAATCACCAACGTGGCCCGTTGCGTGATTTGAAGTGATCACTGTTTTGTCAGTGTATCTCTGAGTGTAGGCTGAGAACTTGGACAGGTCGGGGACGGGTGTGACCGTTGTGTCCAATTCTCCATCGTTGGAAAAAATAGCGAATCCTGCGATGGTGGGGTTCTCTGCGCCCTTAATCAGCTCAATAGTGACGCTGCCGTCATTCACCGCAATATCCGCGAAGGTCTCCGTGTAGCCCACGTCATGACCAACTTCGGCATAAAGATCCAAATTGCTAATGACGGTCTTGCCTTCGATTGCAACGCTAAAGCTGCGTGAGCCAGCGCTGTTTTGAGCAATTTCCGCAAAGTGCAATTTAACGGTGAAGTTGCCGTTGGCGGTAACCGGGACTTCATAACTGAATGAGCCATGCCGCTCTGTTTGATAGAGCGGCCCACCAACGACAGCGTCTTGCGTGCTATTGGTCGAGCCGCCGCGAGCGTATTTGTCCGCCTGGTACTCTACGCCATCAATCGTTGCGCTCGAATTGCTACCGGAGTTGATGGCGACCACCAATGCGAGATCGCCACTAGAAGAACCGGTGCTGCTCGAAGACGAGCTGGAGCTGCTCGAAGATGAGCTGGCGCTGCTCGAAGATGAGCTGGCGCTGGAGCTGGAGCTGGAGCTGGAGCTGGAGGATGAAGAGCTGCTAGAAGACGATGAGCTGCTCGAGGTGTCTGCGGTATTGTTGTCACCGCCACAGCCTGCTAGCGCGACTGACGCGAACGCCAGTGCGAACCAACGATAGAATTGATTCTGCTTCAAATTTGTCATAGATGTTTTCCAGATTGCTTGCTGACGATATGTGGTCATATGATGCTTCACGGCTTATGCCTTGACCCATTCTCTGGCAAAAATTGTGTCCTGGGCCATGCTCTCTCTGGAAGATTATGCGGTCCTTCGACTGAATCTATGCGCCATGGAGCGTCCGCGGAAGTTGCCAACAGGTTTGAGGCAGGCCGGACGAGAATCCTATGCGTGGATCGCGTTGAGAGGCGCGCTCCGGCTCTGGGATGTGAGCGGTTGATGTCGCGCCGCTGCGGAGGGCGTGGCGCCAGGCTCGGGCGCGTCGCTGGTCGTACCCGTGTGCGTCGACGCCGCGGCCTCTCCGGCGTCGTCTACGGACAGCGGGTTGATGGCTGCCGCGGCAGGCGGCCTGCGTACGACGGGCGGACCGTTCGGGAAGCGCTCAGGATGCGCGGCGTAGGCCGCATCGAGGGCGACCTGCCGACGGGCCGCGATACCTTCGACGCGGCCGTAGAATACATCAGCAGGTGTGAAGAGCGCAAGGCCAGCATGCTGATGAAGGTCGTTGTACCAGCCGAAGAACTCCTGGCACCACGCTCGTGCATGAGTCAGCGATGCAAAGCGCTCCGGATGGTCGGGCTGGTACTTGAGCGTCTTGAGCTGCGCCTCGGAGAACGCGTTGTCATCGCTGACGTGAGGCCAGCTGAAGGTACGACCGACGCCGATGGATCCGAGGAGCTGGGCGAGCCCCTCCGACCTCATCGCGGAGCCGCGGTCGGCGTGCACCGTGAGCGAGCCGGGCTCGACGCCGTGGCGGGCGACGGTCTCCGCGAAGAGCTGCTCGGCGAGCTGCGCGCTCTCGCCGGACACCGCGAGCAACCGGTACATCGTGCGGGTGGAGGCGAGGCGCTTCTCGAGCTCGGCGATGCGCCGGTCCTTCGCGTCCTGCTTCGGCTTGCGGCCGGGCTTGCGCCCCGCGAGAGCCTCGCTGCCGTGGAGGGCGGGCTGCTTGCGCCAGGCCGTCAGGAGGGAGCCGTAGATGCCCTCGCGGCGCAGCAGCGGCTCGATGTCCCCGCGCTGGGGGCACGCGGCCGCCTCGCGAACGATGCGCAGCTCCTCCGCCGCCGAGAACTTCCGCCGCTTGCCCGGCGTCGGCACGGTCTCGACGGCAACGCCACTCGGGCGGGAAGCCGTGCCCTGCGCCGCTGGGGCTGGGGTAGGGTCGACGGATCGGAGGTGGGAAGGCTTCAGCACGGGTCAGGTCCATTCTCCGCCGTCTCACCACAGATTTCCAGGGGCAGCTTGTCTCACCCGACCTTGGCACAGAGAGAGCGGAAAATGCCACCAGGCTTGAGACAGGCCGGACGAGAATCCTATGCGTGGATCGCGCGGAGAGGCGCGTTCCGGCTCTGGGACGTGAGCGGCAGAGGTCGCGCCGCGGCGGGCGTGGCGCCGGGCTCGGGCGCGTCGCTGGTCGTACCCGTGTGCGTCGACGCCGGATAGTCGGGCTGGCACTTGAGCGTCTTGAGCTGCGCCTCGGAGAACGCGTTGTCGTCGCTGAGGACTTGTGGTGCGACCCCGCCCGCGGCCTCGACAAGAGCGTCGTGCGTGGGCTCGGCGCCTGCGGCTGGGGGGCGCGCCAAGCAGAACGTGATCGCCATCGGCATGACCGGCACGGGCAAGAGCTACGTCGGCGCCGCGCTCGCCGAGGCCGCTTGCCGCCACGCCGGAGCACCGGGCCGCCGCGGCGCGTTCATGACCCGGGCGCGACAGGCTCGGGAACGAGACCGCTCAGGAGCTCGCCCTGAGCGCGGCGAACTCGCCTGGATCGTGGATGGTGGGGGGATTGATCCCGCCACCGATGAAGTCTTCCGTCCGGTCGTACATGCCGAAGTGGGTCACCGGCTCCGAACCGCCCCGTGCCGGGAAACCATCCGCGCCTGCCTTGACCCCGAGGGCGTTCATCAAGCTGCAGAAGTACTTGTTGATCGGCGCGTTGGCGAGCGACGGATCGGTCCCCGTTTCTTGGGACATCCCGTCGACCTCGTTCGGAGTGCCGTCGGCACACGTGATCTCGCTAGCCTGTCGTCGACGCTCGGGACCGTGCTCGCCAGGTCGATGTTTTCCGGCGTCACACCGAGCGCCGTGGCGAGGGACGTGTCGCACTGCGCAGAAGCCACAACGTTTCCTGTCGAGTGGAGGAGCTCCTTCCAGGCTGCGAGCTTCTGCTTGTCGGCTCGGCTCATGTCGAACCGCTCGAGCGTCTGAAGATCATCCTTCACGAGGTCGAGGATGCTCTTGCCGCGCATCGCCGCGTAGGTGTCCGGAGACGGCGGCTCCCCCGCCTCGAAGATGCCCGTGAGGCTGCTGAAGGCCTGCGACGCGTTCAGGCCCTTGAAGAGGGTCACGGCGGCGGAGTAGGAGAACGCTGACTGGGCGTTATCCGTCTGACCCGTCGTGTTCAAGAGCAACGGAGTGCCTTGCGGGCTGAGCTGTCGTGCGATGACGTGGTCCAGCGAGGGACCGGTCGGCATGGCCTTGAACTTCGTCTCCTCGACGAAGCTGAACGGGTCGTCGCTGTTGGGAGTGACCGGGTGGCAAGTGAAGTACGACCCGTTCACCTGCGTGTGGCGATCGTTCCCTTGCCCCCGCGCCAGCGTCGCCGTCCACTCGTTCATCGCGCGGATGCCTCGGGGCATGAGGAGCTTGTCGACGTACGGCGCCAGGTGCTTGAGCGTCGTCGACTCGAGGTCCGCGGCGGTGAGCGGTCCGTGCGACTTCTTCGGGAACCACCGCGTCGTGATGCAGCCATAGTGCGTGTACATCACGATCAGCCGCTTCGGTGGCGTGGCCGGCTGAGCCATCACGGTGCGGTCGGAGATCGAGCCGAGGAACGGCGCCGCGACACAAGCTCCGCCCAGCCCCCGGAGGAAAATTCTTCGGTTCATGCGCTTCGACATGGTCGCAATTCTCCTGCCTCAATGGAGGTAAACGCCCAGCTGCCACTCGGAACGCCCTCGGATGCCCGGGGTTGCCACCGCTCCATCATCCATAGAATGCCCACGGGCCCGTGAACGTATTTGTATTTCGTTCGGCCGGGCGTCCGTCGAGCGGAAAGGTGCCCCGCCGAGCACGGCTCGACGCGGCAACTCGGCACGTCGCGGCAGTCCTCGAGAGCGATCGAGGCGGTGGCGCTGACGCTCCGAAGCGACCGATGAACGACCGCGAGACGCGCCCGCAGCCGCCGGCCCCGCCCGAGCCTCCCCCGACGCCTCTCCTGCTCGCCGCGCCGCACGCGCCGTGCCCTCCCCTGCGGCCGCCGCCTCCGCCGCCGCCCTGGCCCGGCGTGCCCCAGCCGCCGTCGCCGGCCCGGTCCGCTTCCCAGCCGGCGTCGCTGGCCGCCTGCGTCCGCCATGGCGCCGCCACCCCCTGAGCTGGAGATCTGCTCGCATTTTCCCGGCGTTTCGTGCCGGCATGGGGGGTGCTGAAGGCCGAGCGTCATGCCGACGCTCGAGCACAACGCCCTCGTCGAGATGTTCCGCGAGCACCCGGAGCTCGCGCCCCGCTGGCTCGCGACGCTCCTCCACGTCGAGGTGCCGCCGCACGCCGCGGTCGCGGTGGTCGAGTCGTCGCTCGACCAGCTCATCCCGGTGGAGTTCCGCGCCGATCTGGTGCTCGAGCTTCGCGACGAGAGCGACGCGCTGGTGCTGGCGATCGTCATCGAGGTACAGCGCGACATGGACCCGGACAAGAAGTACTCGTGGCCGGCGTACGTCGCGGTCGTGCGCGTCAGGAAGCGCTGCGGCACGATCGTCCTGGTGATCGCGCCGGACGCCGGCGTGGCCGCCTGGGCCGCGGAGAACATCGACCTCGGCCTGGGGCGCGGCCACGTCGCGCCGCTGGTGCTCGGTCCGGCGGTGGTCCCCGAGAGCATCGACCCGGCCGACGCGGAGAAGGAGACGGAGCTCGCCGTGCTGTCGGCGGTGGCGCACGGCAACGGGCCGAGCGGGCTCACCGTGGTGCAGGCGGCGCTCGCTGCCCTCGGCCGGCTCGACCAGGCGCACGCGATGGTCTATTTTCAGCTCATCTGGAACGGGTTGCGTGAGCCGATGAGGCAGGCTCTGGAGGCATTGGTCATGGAACGGCAGATCGAAGGCGAGGCGACCTTTCCCCCGTTCGTGCAGAAGCTCGTCGATCGCGGCAAGCTCGAGGGCATGCGTGAAGGCAAGCTCGAGGGCATGCGTGAGGGCGAGCTCAAGGGCAAGAGGGACACGCTGCTGCGGCTGCTTGCGCGTGCAGGGATCGCGCTCACCGAGGACGAGAGCGCGCACATCCAGGCATGCACGGACGTCGCGACCCTCGACCGCTGGATCGATAACGTCCTCGGGGCGAAGACGGCCACCGAAGTGCTCTCCTGAGGATGGACGGATGCGGCCCAACAAGGCGATGCGTCGGAGAGGCGGTGACTGCCGCGGCTGTTCGGCGAATCTACCCTGTGGCGCTGGACAGCGCTTGGGCCTTGCGGCGCGGAGCCGAACCGTGAGATTTTCGGTGAGGAGATCACGGACGGCGACCATCTGGACAGACCTGGCCCGGCGGCTTCGGTCGACCAATCGACGGATGGTCAGAGCCCAAGAATGGTCCACTTCGCAGAACAGATGCCACCCTTGTGCATGTCGTGCAGCGCGCTGCTCTGCCAGCCTTCGACTCGATATTGCTTCGAGCTAGCCACGTGACCGCGCTGCAAGGTTCAGCACGTTAGCTTCCTGCCGGGGTGGATACCCTCCTCAGACCGGGAGTTCGCGTCCTGTTACGCGGCGACCACGGAGGCCGGACCCGGATGACCACGCTCCACGCACGAGCCGGTGAAGCGCTCGCCGTCCCGGAGATGGACGCCTACGTCGTCGTGCTCGCGTCGTCGACCGATGGCGAGGGTGAGCGGATCGAGGTCCAGCGTCGGCTCGACCCGTTCGATGATCAGGACCGAGAGCTGGGGCAGGACACGTACTCCATCTCGACTCACACGGGCGCCACGACCTACGCTGGGATCGAGGCGTGCCGGCTCCGAGGGAGCACTCTCCCCCCGGAAGACATGGTCTTCGCCGAGTGAGGTGCGCGAAGGCAGGGGTGCACGCGGATTCGAGCGCAACCCCGCAGTGCGGTGATTGGCGCCGGCGCGGAGGTCCTCGCGGTGAATGCCGGCGCGTGTTGCTGCGTACAGTCCGCGGTGTCCGCGCGCCTCGAGTCGCCGCGGCGGTCGGCGAGGCGGCCGGCGGGGCGGCGATGCGCTGACGCCGATGCTTTACCCGGTGGTGCCGCGCCACGTACGCTCTGGACGTACACTCGGAAGCGGTGGCGCGATCGATGGTTCGCGCGGCGGCTGGGCGCGACGATCGACAGGTCACGAGGCACAAAAGCATGGCAGAACAGGGCGCGTACACGTTCACCGCGAAGCTGCACGAGAGCGCGGGCGTGGTGATCCATCGGGCTGTCCGCGCCCGCGACGGCGCCCGCGTGGTCGTCAAGATCGGCAAGGGCGGGCCGCTCGCGCCGGCGATCCACGGCGCGCTGCGGCGGGAGTTCGCGGTGCTGCGATCGCTCGATCTGCCGGGGGTGATCAAGGCGCACGCGCTCGAGACGATCGGCGACGAGCTCGCGCTGGTGCTCGAGGACTGCGATGGCCGCTCGCTCGACGTGCTGTTCCACGCCGGCGCCCTCGACCTCGCGGCGGTGCTGGCGATCGGCGTCGAGGTGGCGGGCACGCTCGACCTGCTGCACCGCTATCCGCTGCTGCACCGCGACGTCAAGCCGCACAACATCGTCCACAACCCGGCGACCGGGCAGGTGAAGCTGATCGACTTCAGCCTGGCGATCGCCGGCGGCGAGGACGGGGCGCTGCGCGTCGATGCGGGCGCGGGGATGGCGGGCACTCTGGCGTACATGTCGCCCGAGCAGACCGGGCGGATGAACCGGCCGGTCGACGCGCGCTCGGACCTGTACTCGCTCGGCGTGACGCTCTACGAGCTGGTGACCGGGGTGCTGCCGTTCGAGGCCGGCGACGCGATGGCGCTGGTCCACAGCCAGCTCGCGCGCGTGCCGGTCGCCCCGGCGGTGCTGATGCCGAAGGTGCCGCCGGTGCTGTCGGACATCATCATGAAGCTGCTCGCCAAGGCGGCCGAGGATCGCTACCAGAGCGCGGCCGGGCTGCGGGCCGACCTGCAGCGCTGCGCCGCCGCGTGGGCAGCGACGGGGACGATCGAGCCGTTCGCGCTCGGCAGCGCCGACCGGCCGTCGACCCCGCGGATCCCGCCGCGCCTGTACGGACGGCAGCAGGAGATCGACGTCCTGCTCGCGGCCTACGCCGGCGTCGCCGACGGCGCGCGCACGCTGCTGCTCGTGCGCGGGCCCGGCGGCGCCGGCAAGTCGGCGCTGGTCCAGACGCTGGCGGCGCCGGTCGCCCGCGGCGGGTTCTTCGTCGCCGCCAAGTGCGATCAATACGACCGCGGCGCGCCGTACGCCCCGATCGCCGCGGCGCTGCGCGAGCTGTGCCGCACCCTGCTGACGGCCGCGCCCGAGGTCCTCGAGGCGTGGCGGCGCGCCCTCGCGTCCGCCCTCGGCAGCAGCGGCAAGCTGCTCACCGATCTGATCCCCGAGCTCGAGCTCATCGTCGGCCCGCAGCCCGAGGTCCCGCGGCTCGGCCCGGCCGAGTCGCAGAACCGCTTCAACCTGATCTTCACCGCCCTGCTGCGGGTCTTCGCCGCCGCCGACCACCCGCTCGTGCTCGCGTTCGACGATCTGCAGTGGGTCGACCCGGCGTCGCTGCGCCTCTTGCAAGAGATGCTGCTCGACGCCGAGTGCAGGCACCTGCTGGTGCTCGGCACCTACCGCGACGACGACGTCGGTCGCGGGCCCCCGCTGCCGGCCGCGCTCGCCGATCTGCGCGCGGCGGGGGTCGAGGTCGGCGACGTGCCGCTCGGTCCGCTGGCGCTCGCCGACGTCGAGGAGCTGCTGGCGGACACGCTGGTGATGGAGCGGCCGCAGGTCGCCGCGCTGGCGCGGATCGTCGGCGAGAAGACCCACTGCAACCCGTTCTTCATCGGCCAGTTCCTGCTGCTGCTCGCCGAGGACGGCCTCCTGCGCTGGGACCCCGCCGCGTGCCGGTGGGTGTGGGACGACGCGCAGGTGCAGGCGCGCGACGTCACCGACAATGTCGTCACCCTCGTCACCAGCAAGATCCGCCGCCTGACCCCCGCGGCCCAGCGGCTGCTGCAGCGGGCCGCGTGCGTCGGCTATCGCTTCTCGTGGCGCGTGCTCGCGGCCGTCGGCGGCGACGACGGCGACGACGCGACCGCGGCGCTCGGCGAGCTGGTCCGCGAGGGCCTGGTGGTGCCGCTCGCCGGCGGCGAGGGCGACGATCTCCACCGCTTCCTCCACGACCGCGTGCAGCAGGCCGCCGACTCGCTGCTGGCGAGCGAGGTGCGGGAGGCGACGCACCTGCGCGTCGGCCGGCTGCTGCGCGACGCGTACCCGGCGGGCGTGCCCGACGAGGCGCTGTTCGAGGTCGTCGGCCACCTCGATATGGCGCTGCCGCGGATCGGCGGCGACGAGCGGCTCGAGCTTTCGCGACTCAACCTCCGCGCGGGCCGGCGGGCGCGCGCGGCGACGGCCTACCACGCGGCGCGGCAGTACTTCCAGGCCGGCTGCGAGTGCCTCGGCGCCGACCCGTGGGCGCACTGGTTCGAGCTCGGGTTCGCGCTGCGCGTCGAGCTGGCCGAGTGCGCGTACCTGTGCGGGGCGTTCGCCGAGGCCGACGCGCTGTTCGAGGAGGCGCTCGCGCGGGCGCGCTCGCGCGAGGAGCGGGCGCAGGTCTACGACCTCCGCGTCCTGCTGCACGCGGCGATGGGCGACTTCGCGGCGGTGGTCGCGGCCGGGCGCGCGGCGCTGGCGATGTACGGCATCGGCCTGCCCGATGAGGGCCCGGCGCTGCAGGAGGCCGTCGCGGCCGCGTTCGCGGCGGCCCACGAGAACCTCGGCGAGCGGCGGATCGGCGCCCTGCTCGACGCCCCGCCGGCGCGCGACCCGGACGTCGAGGTCGTGATGCGGCTCCTGGCCTCGATGTCGGGGCCGGTGTTCGTCGGCAGGCCGGCGCTGTTCCCCCTGATCGTGCTGCACATGGTCAACCTGTCGCTGCGCCACGGCAACGTCGACGGGTCGGACTACAGCTACGCGGTGTACAGCATCCTGCTCGCCGGCGTCACCGGCGAGCTCGGCAAGGCCTACGAATTCGGCGAGCTCGGGGTCAAGCTCAACGAGCGCACCGGCAACCTGCGCACCCGCTGCATGGTGCACTTCTTGTTCGGCACGTCGGTCGTGTTCTACCGCCAGCCGTACGCGGCCGGCGAGGAGTACCGCGATTCGGCGCGGCGCGTCGCGCTCGAGGTCGGCAACTTCGCCTACGTGTCGTTCTACTGCCTGCAATCGGCCGCGCTGGCGCTGATCGCCGACGCCGACATCCGCGGCGCCGAGGCCCGCATCGACGACGTCACGACGCTCCTGCGGAAGACCCGCGACGTCGCGTCGACGGCGGTGGTCGAGTTCATGCGCCGCGTGGTCGTCAACTTGATGGGCGAGTCGGCGACGAGCGCCCTCGGCGGCGACGGCTTCGATGAGGACGCGTTCGTCGCCCACATGCCGCCCGGGGGGCTCGTGCCGTGGCTCTACGCGGTCAGCAAGCTGCGCCTCGCCTACCTGTACGGCGAGCACGAGCGCGGGCTCGAGCTCGCCGTCCGCGCCCGCGAGCTGCACGAGAGCGGCGCCGGGGCCGGGCACATGTACTCGCCCGAGCAGTACTCCTACTCGGGCCTGGTCGCCGCGGCCCGCTGGGACGCGGCCGGCGAGGCGGAGCGCGAGGCGCTGGTGCAACAGCTCGACCGCGAGCGCGCGGCCCTGCGGCCGTGGTCGACGAATAACCCGTCGCAGTTCGTGGCGCTCCAGCACCTGCTCGACGCCGAGGCGGCGCGCCTGGCCGGCCGCGACGCCGAGGCGATCGCGGGCTACGAGCAGGCGATCACCGAGGCGCAGGCGCGTGGGTTCGTGCTCCACGCGGCGCTGGCGAGCGAGTGCGCGGCGCGGTTGCACCTGCGCCGCAACCGTCGCGCGCTGGCCGGCGCCTACCTGCAGGACGCCCACGTCGGCTTCGCCCGCTGGGGCGCGGCCGCCAAGGCGAGCCAGCTGCTCCTCACCCGCGCCGACCTGCTCGCCCCGCCCGCGCCCGCACGCGCCGGGCACAGCACGGGCCGCTCGACGACCACCAACCGCATGCTCGGCGGCAGCTCGCTCGACCTCGAGGGCCTGATGCGCGCCGCCCAGGCGGTCGCCGGCGAGCTGGTGCTCGACCGACTGCTCGACCGCCTGATGCGGATCGTCATGCTCCGCGCCGGCGCCCAGCGCGGCTTCCTGCTCGTGCCGCAGGGCGAGGACCTGTCGATCGCCGCCGAGATGCGCACCGCGCCCGACGAGGTCCGCGTCGGCCTCGACCAGCCGATGCGCGACGACGCCGCCCTGGCGACCTCGGTGGTCCGCTTCGTCGCTCGCAGCCGCGAGGGCGTGCTGCTCGGCGACGCCGGCGCCGAGCCCCGCTTCGCCCGCGACCCCTACGTCGCCAGCCAGCGCCCGCGCTCCGTGCTGTGCCTGCCGCTGCTCCACCAGGGCCGGCTGTCGGGGATCCTCTACGTCGAGAACAACGCGACCCGCGACGCCTTCGCGCCCGAGCGCGTCGAGCTGCTGCAGCTGCTGTCGGCGCAGGTGGCGGTGGCGATCGAGAACGCCCGGCTGTACGCCAGCGTGCAGCAGGCCCGCGAGCAGCTCGAGCAGCAGGTCGAGGTGCGCACACACGAGCTGCAGACCGCGCTCGAGCAGCTCCAGGCGGTCAACGCCGACCTGGTGCGCCAGGGCGAGGCGCTGCGCGAGGCCCACGCGCAGACGCGCCGCGAGATCGGCGAGCGAGAGCGGGCCGAGCGCGAGCGGTCGGCGGCGCAGACGGAGATCTTGCGCGTCCAGGAGGAGCGCCTGGCGGACATGGCGGCGCCGCTGCTGCCGATCACGGAGAGCATCGTGGTGATGCCGCTGATCGGGGTGCTCGACGACGCCCGCGCGTCGCAGGTGCTGGCGACGGCCCTCGAGGGCTCGGTCCGCACGCGCGCGCAGGTGGTGATCCTCGACATCACCGGCGTGCGCCAGCTCGATGCCGCCCCGGCGGCGATCCTCGCCCGGACCGCGAGCGCGCTGCGCCTGGTCGGCGCCCAGGCGATCCTCACCGGGGTGCGGCCCGAGGCGGCCAAGCTGCTCGTCCGCGATGCAGCCGGGCTCGGCGGCCTGCTGACGCTCGGCACGCTGCAGAGCGGCATGGCCTACGCGCTCGCCCATACCCGCGGCCGCGGCTGAGGCGCCGCCGCCGGGGAGGGCGACCATGCGCCAGGCGACCGTGCGCCGGTCTCCTTGACAAGGTGGGGCAGCCCTCGGATACGCTATCTTGCCACGATGTATCGGGGCGGCGCGAGGGGGTGGGGTCGGAGTTCAAGGCGCGCCACGCGGAAGCGGCGGTCAGCGGTCGAGAGGGCTGGTCACGCCAGAGACCCTGAAAGCCCGTTTCTTCATCCTCCCACGCTTCAATGACACCCATCTGGACGACCGACCTTCCGTACTCGCTGACCGGCTCGATGGTGCCTGTCTATGACGCCATGACGGGATCTCTGCTGGTCTCGGATGGCTGGGGCACTCCTTTCGCGTCGTTGTCGCTTCGGCGCTTGTCGTTGTCGGACGGTGAAGTCACCGGCGGCGCTCGCGTCCGGTCCGCCGTGTATTCGACGGCTTTGAGCCCCTCGCCAGAATCCATCCTCGTCGCGTCCGGCAAGCGCCTTCTTGAGCTTGAACGAGCAACGCTGTGCGAGACAAGGCGTTGGGACAAGGGTGTGCCACAGTACGCTCATCGCTCTGTGCGCATCGGCGAGCTTGCTGTGTGCATGTCCTCGCGAGGACCGACGGTAGGACTCTTCAACCTTGATGACGGCTCCTGTCGCCGCAAGTCAGTCGGTTCCTGCCAGGGGCTCTATCGTCATGACGCTCGAAGCGCGCTGATATGTTCAGGCAGTGAGGGCGTCGTTACGATGCTCGATGTCGCCGAAGTGACACTCACAACGATCGCAGCACCCGGCCCCTTCATTCATGCAGCGTATGCGGATCAGGCAGCTGTGGTTCTGCTTGGTCTCGGCGTTCCGTTTGACGTGACCATCCAGAGCGTGACGCACAATCGCATGTCGGGACGCTTGGCGTTCGTGCGAGCTCAGCCTGACGCCAAGGTAGTCGCGATGGATGCCCCCGTTCCGTTTTCCTGGATGAGCCTGAGCCCTGACGGCCGGCAACTGGTTCTTGCTGATGGGCAGGATGTCTATGTGTGCACGTGCGACGGGACATCCGTGGAGATCGCGGCACAGCATAAGCTCCCAGCCTCGCTTGAGGCCGCGCTGGTCATTCATGATCGTGAGCTTCTGATTGCGATCGACACGACGTCCAAGCAAGGGGTTGTGGCTGCGTGGCGTATCGGGCTCCAGCAGTCGCCATCGCTGTCCTGGCTAACGAGTGCATGAGCGCTTCTATGAGCCTGATTCAGCTGGCCGACGCCCTGACCGCATGCGCGGTCGCTGACCCCTGGGCGTTCGACGGCGGCGACTTCTTGGAGACGCTCTCCAGGGTCGAAATGACGGCTGGCATTCTTCAGCCGCCGTTTTTCCCGGAGATCGAGCTGAACGATCGCTTCATCGTGGTCGATCACGCGGGCCATGTGCCAGAGTCCTCTGTCTGGGGCTTCGCCAATCGTACGGAGCTTGAAGCGTTCATCCTTGGCCCCGCGGGGCTGACGAATCCGTTTACGACCTTCTGCGTCGCCTTTGTCGACGGCTGCTACTGCCCGTTTCGGCTGCTCTACGTTGATGGTGCACGAGATGTCGAGTTCAGTAAAGCCGCGCAGCTGGAGCGAGACCCCTTTGGGCATGAGTGTCCGAGGCTTCGACTCGAATGGTCGCCGACCGCGCGACATCGCTCGTGACGCGTTCATGCAGGAAGAGGCCAAGAGGCGGCCTGACTGGCGAATGGATTGGACGGGCTTGCGCCCGCCGCTCATTCGCAGGATCGTTACGCTCTGGCGGATGTCGTCGACGTTCACGCCGAGTCGCTCGGCGTAGAGGCCAAGGGTGCGCCGCCACGCCGGGCGGGCCTGACAGTGCTCGTAGTAGGCCTTGAGCCTCGGGAAGGGCTCCATCAGGTCGGCCTTGCGGGTGCTGCGCAGGACGCCGGCCATCCTGATGTCGGCCGTCGTGAAATCGGCGCAGGCGACCCCCTCGGGGAAGATACTTCCTCTCCGAGGAGCTCCGCCTCGCGGGCGGCGCTCAGCATGTACGCTGCTGCTCTCGTCGAGGACCGAGGCGCGCCCTGTCTCTCGCGCGGAGCGCGCTTCCTTGCGACCTTGTTGGTCCTGGGCGACGTGGTGGTGGATGCCTTTGCCATGGTAAAGATACGCCTCCTTGTCGGGGCCCCCTGCGGAATGGGGGGCCGACGCATCGGCGAGGGGAGCGGCGAACAAGGCATTGGCCAGCGGAGAGCACGAGTCGGTCACGTCGCGAGGGAGGCGCTGGGGCCGAGGGTTGGGAGAGGCGGCGTGCCGCGGCATCGAGGGGAGCGGCGTGCCCGGCGCCGCGGGCAGCGGGCCACGGAACTGGCGAAGAGGGCGCAGGAGGGAGCAAATGTTGCGTAGCATACAGAAGTGGCGCACGAGAGGGCGCCAGGGCTGCGCAGGAGACCCACCGGGGCTGCGCAGGAGCCGGACGAGGGTGACGAAGGACACCAACAGGGGCGCGCAGGAGGGGCGCGGGGCTGCGCAGGATGGGGGCGAGCGTAGCGCAGGACACCAACGGTGGTGCGCAGGAGGGGCGGGGGCTCGCGCAGGGGGGGCCGGGGCTGGCGCAGGAGAGCCGACGGGCCCGCGCAGGAGGGCGCCGGGGCTCGCGCAGGAGGGCCGACGGACTGCGCAGGAGGGCCGAGGGGGCCGCGCGGCTGCGCCGTGTCACGCGGGCGGTACGCCGGATCACATCCGCCGCACCGCGAAAAAACGACGCGAGCGCATGCGATTGGATGAAGGATCGGCGAGCCCGGCGGCATCCAGGGAGCATCATGCGCACGTTCGCCACCGCGGCTCGGCGAGCCGAGCTTTGCGGCCCTGGTTGGCCGCGCTCGCTGCCCACCCTGCCCCCGGCGACCTCGGCGCTCTCCCACGCCGGGTGCATGAACGAGAGCGCCCCTCTCGGCCGAGGGAGCGATAGGGGCGTCTCCTCCGGAGCCGGAGACGGCTCCGAGGACGGCCTGCTGCCATGCGGCGGTTCGTGAACTGACCCACTTTCCAGCGCCCCCTCGCGCCGTCGGCTATCCAAAGGAGCTTCACATGAGACGAACATTCCTGCCCATGGTCGCAACGCTCGCCTTGTGCGGAGCGTGTACTGGCGGGTCCTCCAATGCCTCGCCCGACGGTGTTTCGCCCGACGAGCACGACGTGGACCCCGTGGACCCCGTGGACCCCGTGGACCCCGTGGACCCCGTGGACCCCGTGGACCCCGTGAAGCCCCTGGGCTCGCGGCCGTTCATCTGCGGCGATTCGACGTCTCCCATGTTCAAGAGCCGTGAGGTGCTGGACATGCGGATTTCCGCCGACTTCACCAAGCTGAACACCGCGCCCACGAAGGAAGAATCCAGCTCGGCGGCCGTGATCGAGATGGACGGCGGCGCAACGACGAGCGCCGCGACGATCATCGCTCGCGGGCATTCGCGCTTCCTGTGCGGGTTCCGTCCGTTCTCGCTCAAGTTTCCGGAGAAGCAGAAGGACAACGTCTTCGAGCACCTCGGCAAATCCGTGAAGTTCGCCACACATTGCGGCGACACAGAAGGCTTGCCTCCCGCGCTCAAGGCGGACTCCATGGAGGCGTACGAGCAGCGCGTGCTCATGGAACACGCGGTTTATCAGGTGCTCGACCAGCTGCGGGTACCTTCGCTGAAAACACGGCTCGTGCGGCTCACCTACCACGACACGCAGACCGACACCGAGGAGACCCACCTCGCCTTCGTGCGCGAGCCCGAGGACGAGATGGCCGAGCGCTGCGGCATGGTAGAAGCAGAAGACCTGAACGCGGTCGACCAGGCGCCGCCCTCGGAGAACCAGCACTCGCTCTTGCTGCTGCATCTTCTGAACAACTTCGTGGTTCAGTACGACTGGGTCGGGAACAAGAATACCATCATGCTGGTCGATCCCGAGCGCAACGAGTACTTACGTGCTCCCTACGACTTCGACCTGGTCGGCGTCTTTCGGCCGGACTACGTGGCCAACGAGGGTCGGACGATCGAGCAGAACCGGGATGCCTTCGCAGACTGGCTGCGGCGCAACCAGAGCGCCCCCCTGTTCAGCGAAATCGACGTGACGCTGAGCAAGGCCGAGCTGATGCAGGGCGCCGTCGAGCAGTCGGGCATGAGCGAGCAGAACCGCGAGGTCTTCTCTCGCTGGCTCTCCCTCTATCTGGGGCTCCTTCGGGACTTTCGCGCCTGCGAGGGCCATGCAGACGACCCGTCACGGCCGCTGTGTCACGTGGAGGACGACCACGGCGGTCTCCCTCAGTCGGCCAGCGCGGTCGACCTCGGCGAGCGGACGGCCCGCCTCGAGCCGCCCGGCGACGTGGACATGTTCGCCGTCGAGCTGCAGGCGGGCGCGCTCTACTCCTTCGGCGGAAGCGTAAATATCGAGCTCCTCGACGACGAGGGAAGCCTGCTGGCGAAGTCCTCGGACCGGGGAGTCTCGGTGAGGCCGAGCGTGGCGGGGACGTACATCCTGCGGGCTTCGCTGGGAGAACAGCTGGTCTCCTCCCCGATCTTGCCCACCTCCGACGAGATCGACCGCAATCTCTTCATCTACGCGGACGACCATGGCGCCTCGGTGGAGACGGCGACCGTGCTCGGCGCTGGACAGACCCTGCAGGGCGCGTGGGAGCTGACCACGAACGCGGACGAGGACTGGTTCTTGGTCAGCGCGGACGCCTCGACCTCCCTCCACGTCACGCTCGATCAGACGGCCTGGGGACTCGCCGTGGTGGCCCGACGCGACGCGCCTGACGGAGAGCTTCCGGCCGAGACCGATCTGACGGGAGGCGACAACGACCTGTCGTCGCTCTTCGGCGAGCCCGGCGATTACGTCGTCCAGCTCATTCAGATCACCGGCCTCGGCGGGAGCTCGTCGTATACGGTGCAGCTGCAATAGCGCTCCGATCGCGGCCTCTTGCGCCTCCTCGCGCGCGCAGATCGCCGGCTTCGCCGTGTGCGTCGCGAAGCGCAGGACCCAGCCGCTCACAGCGCGGCCGCGAGCTCTCTGCCTCGACACGCATCCAGGCATCGAGGGGCCGCCTTCACTCGCCGCTCGTCCGCGCGCGCCCAGCGCCGGACCTGCGCCGCTTCGAGCGGCGACAGGAGCGAGCCCCACGGCTTCAGGGGTTCGCAAATCAACACCGCGTCGAGCCTGCGCGGCCGATCGGGTAGCCCCTCACCGCGCCGTCAGCGCCCCGTCGGAGGTCCACCCGACCTGCGCTCCTGGCGACGCGGAGCCCGGAGCCGAGAACCACAGGGTGACGCGCCCGCTCGATGGCTCTCTCTCCTCTTCGGGGATCCCCAGATCGGGGTCCCCCGGATAAACCTCGCCTTCGCCATCGGCCAGCGTGACCGTCATATTTTGGATGAGCGCCCCCTCGATCTCGAACGCCACACGGCGGCCGTCCGTGAGCGTGACGCCCCTGGGCCCGATCGCGGTCGGCGCGTTCGCCAGCCACGCTTCGCGCATCGCGAGGCGTGGATCCCCGAGGCGCTCCTGGTGCTCGTCACAGGCGCGCGGCGCATGGCCGAGGCTCCCGCATACGGCGTTGAAGAAGGCGCTCGTCGCCTCATACTCGCGCACGAAGCGGTAGCGCATCGCCAGGATCTCGTCATCGAACACCGGTACATTGGAGAGCGGCTCCTCATCGATCTCGTTCAGAGCGACTTGAACCGCGGCGACACCGTCGCGAATAGCCGCTCTGAGAGCGTCGGCCGTCACCTCTCCACGAAGGGTCCAGACGAGCTGCCGGAGCGCTTGGCCTGTCTCGTGATCGCCGCGGCCCCGCTCCCAGACCGCGTCCGAGACCGACGACTCGTAGACGTCCATCCTCCGGCGGCACCCGACCGGCGCCCCGCGCTCGTCCAGCACCTTGCCGTGGCAGGCGTCACCGTCGAACACGTGCGCCAGGATGTCCGCGATGGCCTCGTTCGCGCTGGCGCTGAGCCGCTCGCCGAGCGGGCCGGAGGCCATCCAGAGGCCATAGTGGAGCGCATGGCCGAGCTCGTGATTGACGACGTCTCGCTCGAGGTAAGGATGCGCGCGCGTGGGCTCCGTGGAGTGCCCCAGCAGGACGTAGGAGCAATTCCTCCTCGCCGGCAGCTCGAACTCGCCGTTGTCGGCGTGAAACGAGAACGTTGCGTCGGGCGCCATCCGCTCGTCGTGGTACTCCCGGAGGGCCTCCGCGAAGTCGGCCGGGCGGATGTCGGGATCATCCACGTATTTTTCGGCATCTTCGAGGAATCCGCGATCGAGCGGCGGATGCGCGCACGTGAACGCGTCGATCAGATCGAGCGCCGCTCGGTTCGAGGCGGCGTTCGCGACATCGACCTCGAGGGCCCGCAGGTCATCGAAGATGCTCTCGCCGTAGAGCTCCGGGAGAGCCTCTGACGCCTTCATGCCGGGAGGCGGAGAGATGAAGAGGCGCGCGGGTTCATGGGGTACGGCCAGCCCCACCTCGGCCCAGTAGGAGAGGAACGCTCGCGCCGAAGGGAGAACCTCCGCCTCGAAGCGCTCACGATCGGCGTCCGTCGCGAACGCTCCGCTCGCGACGATCTCCGTCGCGGGCGCTCCGCTCGCGACGATCGGATCGTCGGGAGCTGCCGTCGTGGGCTCGACGCCCTCGGTCACGCAGCCGGAGAGGACGAGGAGCAAGCACGCAGATGAAGGAAATGACAGTTTTCGCATGGCTGTTGCCCTTGTATTGAAAGCATGACCGCGAGGACGCGAGCGTTGAAGACCACCGATTTCATGGTCACGTCGCCTCGTCGATAACCCTATTCCGCACCGTCCCCGCGTTCCTTTAGACATGGCGGACGATTTTTCGCGCGGGGCCCAGCGAGGCAGGTTTCCGACGACCCGCCGGTATGTGCTCGACGACGGACCGGCAGACCGCCCGTCCCACGCCGAGCTCGCCGCGACGGCCGGCGCTCGGCGTGGCAGGTGGGCCCCGTACCGTCGCAATGGGCCGCCGAACCCGGCGCTGCACCCGACGGGGGAGCGCCAGTGCGTTCCGCGGGCGACAGCGGAGAGCGTGGTTCAGCCGCCACCGGAGGCTGCACTCGAAGGGCTTGCTCCCACCGCGGGTGCATGATATGCTTTTCACTCCGTGAGTGGTCTTCAGCCGCAGCACTCTCGTTGAGTTCTGGACTCGGCACGCATGCCGAATACGACGAGATTGACGCGACGAGCAGCTCGGGTGGACTCGCAAGGAGCTTGAGCGGTTGATCGGCTCCAGGGGACGCGTCTCGGAGGTCTTGGGCCGCGAACGGGCGCTCACGCTCCCGATGATCCGAAAGCTCCACGTATCGATGCAGATCCCGGCCGAGGTGCTGATCGCGCTTCCGCCTCATTCGCGTGGGAAGCCGCCGCCGCGGCGAACGTCGGGAGGGAGCGCTCATGGCAAAGGCGCGAAGCGCGCCGCGTGAACGGCGCCTTCCATCTGGCTCGAATCAGCCGCCGAACAAGCCTCGTTCCACATGATCGTGCCCGAAGAGGAGGTCACCGACTCGCGATGGAGCTGGCTCCGATCCGTCCAAGGGCTGACGGCCGGGGGGCGCGCCACAGTCCAGCTCGGCGGGGAGGCTCGTCAGGCGCTTGAAGGCATGGAAGGAACCAGGTGCGATGAGAAAGCCGGAGCTGGTGAGGTTTGAGATCGAAGGTGCCGAAATGGCGGTCCGCCTGGCGGGCGATCGGGAGAAGCCGGCGCTTCTCCTGATCCACGGTTTTCCAAGCTCCTCGGAATCGTTCCGGAACGTGATCGGCGCCCTCGCGCGGGACTGCTTCGTGATCGCCCCGGACCTTCCGGGGTTCGGAGGTTCCGAGCCGGTTGAGCGGCCCTCATTTTCGCGTTTCGCGGACATGATCGACGGACTGCTCGCGCGGCTCGGAGCTGGGTCCTTCCACCTCTACCTCCACGATCATGGAGCGGCGGTAGCGCTTCATCTCGCCACGCGCGCGCCGAGCAGGATACGCAGCCTCATCGTCCAGAATGCCAATGCCCATGAGAGCGGGATGGGGCCGCAATGGTCGGCGACCAGAGCCTACTGGGACGATCCCACGCCGGAGCGGGAAGCCGAGGCGACCGCACACCTGACCTTCGAGGGGACGCGCGACCAATATGTGGGCGGCGTTCCCCGGGACATCGCCGAGCGCATCGATCCCCGATGGGAGGAGGACTGGCGGATCATGTCGCTCCCCGGCCGGCTCGAGACGCAGCGTGCGCTGGTGCTGGACTATCGCAGCCATTTCGCGCGGTTCGCGGAAATTGCCAATTATCTCGCTCGCTGGCAGCCCCCGGCGCTGATGCTATGGGGGCGGCACGATACCTTCTTCGACCTCGAGGAGACCCTCTCCTGGATGAAGGCGCTCCCGCGCATGGAGGCGCACATCCTCGACGGCCCGCATTTCCTGCTCGAGACCCATCCGGCCGAATGCGCCGCGTTGATGAGCGCCTTCGTCAGGCGCGCGGAGGGGCCGTGTTAGGACGACGAAATGAAGAGAACATGAAGCCACGAATCACAGTCATCACCATCGGTGTCGACGATCTCGACGTGTCGCTGCGTTTCTACAGGGAGGGGCTCGGCTTCCAGACCGAAGGCATTGTTGGCAAAGAATTTGAACACGGCGCTGTTGTGTTCATCCAGCTTCAGCCTGGCTTGCGTCTGGCTTTGTGGCCTCGCACGAGCATCGCGCATGACACGGGCCTCTCCGCAGGTCGTGCGAGCCCGACCGAGATGACGCTGGGCCATAACGTCACATCGAAAGCGGAGGTCGACGCTGTCATGGCAAAGGCGAGAGCAGCGGGAGCCGTCCTCATCAAGGCCGCGCACGACACCTTCTGGGGCGGCTACTCCGGTTACTTCCAGGACCCAGATGGTCATCTCTGGGAGGTCGTCTGGAATCCGCAATGGTCCGAGTGAGCCCAACGCTAGTGCTGCACGCGACGTGCGAAGACGCACGCGCGTGAGCAAGGGCCTCGCAGCGGCGACCGGCGGGGGAGCGGGCCCTGGGCGCGCCCCCACATCCGGAGGGACGACTCGGCCGAGGACCTCAGGGCCGACGTGTCCACGCCGAGCCGATCGAGATCGGCCAGGCGGCGCTCTCCCGCCTGCAGCTCCGCGGCACGGCCTCGCACGACGATGAGCTCGCGCCGGGCTTCCGGCACGCCCCGGCGCCCGATGCGGGCGACCCCAGCCTTGTGCACGTCGGCGAGAGCTCCGGGAGGAGCGCGCGGACGTTGCAGCGGCGCCTGGCCGGGGTGGGCGTCAGCCACCGGGAGCTCCTGCAGGAGCTCACCGGGAGCCCCCGGCAGGAGGTGCGGCTGGAGCGGGCGCGGCCGGCGGGCGCGCCACGTTCGTCGTGGCCCGCTGGCGCGGGCGCGCTTCCGCCGGAATTCACCGGAAGCGCAGGCGCCCACGTGCTATCCCCCGCGCCGCTGAGATGATCACGCTCGAAAAGCTCACCAAGCGGTACGGTCCCAAAATTCTCTTCGAGAACGTGTCGATGCGCTTCGACCCCGGCAAGCGCTACGTGCTCGTCGGCGCGAACGGAGCGGGGAAATCGACGCTCCTCAAGGTCATCTCCGGCGAGGAGGAGTCGGATCAGGGCGCCGTCGAGATCCCGAAGCAGCTCCGGGTCGGGGTGCTCAAGCAGGACCATTTCGCCTACGAGTCCCACCGCATCCTCGACACGGTCCTGATGGGGAACCGGGCCCTCTGGGAGGCGATGCACGAGCGCGACCGGCTGTACGAGGGCGAGATGACCGACGAGGTCGGCATGCGGCTGGCCGAGCTCGAGGGGACGATCGGCGAGGAGGACGGCTACACCGCCGAGGCGCGCGCCGCCGAGATCCTCGAGGGGCTCGGGATCGCGACCGCCCGGCACACGAGCACGGTGAGCACGCTCGCGGGCGGGTACAAGCTCCGCGTCCTCATCGCCCAGACGCTGTTCGCCGGCGCCGACGTCCTGCTCCTCGACGAGCCGACGAACCACCTCGACCTCGACTCGATCCGCTGGCTCGAGGCGTACCTCACCGACACCTTCCGCGGCACGCTGCTCGTCGTCAGCCACGACCGGCACTTCATGAACGCGATCGCGACGCACGTCGCCGACGTCGACTACCAGACGGTCACGCTCTACACGGGCGACTACGACGACTTCATCGAGCAGAAGACGACGGGCAAGCGCCAGTCGGACGCCGACGCCGCGCAGAAGAAGAAGAAGATCGCCGAGCTCAAGGACTTCGTGGCCCGCTTCGGCGCGAGCGCGAGCCGGTCGAGCCAGGCGCAGTCGCGCGTGAAGGAGATCGAGAAGCTCGAGGCGGGCATCCAGGTGCGGCGCACGAGCGTCGTCCGGCCGTACATCAAGTTCGAGATCGAGAAGCCCTCCGGCCGCGACGTGCTGCGCGTCGAGGGCCTCGCCAAGAGCTTCGGCGACCTGCACGTCATCCAGAAGCTCGATTTCAACCTGAACCGCGGCGACAAGCTCGCGGTGATCGGGCCGAGCGGCATCGGTAAGTCGACGCTGCTCAAGCTCCTCGTCGGCGAGCTCACGCCCGACGCCGGGAAGGTCACGTGGGGCCACGACACGAACGTGGGCTACTTCGCGCAGGATCACCACGAGGCGATCGAGCCGGGCTTCACGGCCTACGAGTGGCTGTACCGCTTCGACCCGAGCGCGCCCAAGGAGCACGTCCGCTCGGTGCTCGGCAAGCTGCTGTTCAGCGGCGAGGCCGGGCTCAAGAAGACGGAGAACCTCTCCGGCGGCGAGGCGGCGCGCCTGTTCCTCGCGAAGCTCATCCTGGTGAAGAACAACATCGTGGTGCTCGACGAGCCGACGAACCACCTCGACGTGGAGAGCATCGACGCGCTCCTCCAGGCGCTCATCGAGTACAAGGGGACGGTCATCGTCACGAGCCACGACCGGCACTTCGTGGGCAAGCTCGGCACCCGCGTGCTCGAGCTGTCGCCCCGGGGGCCGCAGCTGTACAACGGGACGTACGACGAGTACCTCGAGGGGCCGGGGAACCCGAGCGCTCAGGGCGTCAAGGCGTCGTAGCCTCACGCCACGCGGCGGGGCGCGGCGCTTCAGGGCTGCCGGCCCCTCTTCAGCGTGGCGCGAGGCGATCGAGCTGCTGAAGGTCGTCGGCGGTCAGCCGCCAGCCCACGGCCGCGGTGTTGGCGCGCACCTGCTCCGGCGACGTCGCGCCGGCGATCACGGAGGCGACTGCCGGCCGGCCGGCGAGCCACGAGAAGGCGAGCTGGAGCAGCGTGTGGCCCCGGGACGACGCGAAGGCGGCGAGCGCCGCGGCGGCGCTTCGGTTCTGCTCGGTCAGGAAGCGGGCGGTCAGCCCGCCGTCGGGCGCCGAGAGCCGGGCGCCGGCGGGGGCGGGGCGGTCGGGGAGGTACTTCCCGGAGAGCAGCCCGCTCGCGAGCGGGAAGTACGGCAGGAAGGCGAGCCCGAGGCGCTCGCTCTCCGCCAGCACCTCCCGCTCGGGCTCGCGCTGGAGCAGGCTGTACTCGTTCTGGACGCTCACGAAGCGCGCCGCTCCCGGGCGGGTGGCCTCCTCGGCGTCGCGCAGCTGGGAGGCCGAGAAGTTCGAGTTGCCGATCTCGCGCACCTTGCCGGCGCGGACCAGCGCGTCGAGCGCCTCCAGGGTGTCGCCGATCGGCGTCTCGGGGTCCGGGCGGTGGATCTGGTAGAGGTCGATCCAGTCGGTGCCCAGCCGCCGCAGGCTGGCCTCCACGGCGCGCTGGATGTACGCCGGCTTCGCGCCGCCCTCGCGCTCGCCGTCGAGCGGGAGGCCGAACTTTGTCGCGATGATCGCCTGGCCGCGCCGGCCGCCGAGCGCCCGGCCGAGCAGCTCCTCGCTGCGCGTACCGCCGTAGATGTCGGCCGTGTCGAAGAAGTTGATGCCCGCGTCGAGCGCCGCGTCGACCACCGCCGCCGTCCGCTGCTCGTCGATGCGACCGCCGAAGTTGTTGCACCCGAGGCCCACGACCGACACGTCGAGCGATCCGATCCGTCTCTTCTCCATCTGAATCATTCCTTCTACACGAGAGATCTCGCAGGTCCTGCGCCGGCGGGCATGCGTCGCCCGCCGGGGGCTCCGGGCGCGCGGACGCGCAGGCTGCTCGAGCTCACGTGGATTGCACGCCCTGTGCCGCTGCCCGCCGGCTCCGGGGTGGCCCGCCCCCGGCCGCTCCTGGAAGCGCGCTGTCCGAGCTGCTCGGCGCCCAACAGCCGAGCTGCGCGGCGCCCAGCAGCCGAGCAGCAGCGCTGCTGATCCACGAGCAGCGGCGATCGCGGGCCGCGGCTCGCTCGCGGGGGGGGGGGCGCCGGCGTGGCTCGTCGCGCCCGCGGCTGGCCACGCCGCACCGGGCGTCGGCACGCCCCCTGCTCAGGCGGCCCGCATGAGCACGATCAGCCTCTCTCTCGATACCCCGGAGCTCGCCCAGGCCTACGAGCGCGGCAGCGACCGGCAGTTCAACCACGGCAAGCTCCTCATCGAAGCGCTGGGCGTGCGGCGCGGCCAGCGCGTGCTCGATGTGGGGGCGGGCACCGGCCGACTCGCCGCGCACGTGGCCGAGAGCGTCGGCGCCGAGGGCAGCGTGGTGGCCATCGATCCCCTCCCGCTCCGCGTCGACATCGCCCGGCAGAAGACCCGCGCGAACCTCACGACCGCGGTCGGGCGCGCCGAGGATCTCTCCGCCTTCGCCTCGAGCAGCTTCGACGTCGTGTACCTGAACAGCGTCCTTCACTGGCTGAACGAGGCCCAGAAGCAGCGCGCCATCTCCGAGGCGGCGCGCGTGCTGAAGCCCGGCGGCAAGCTCGGGTTCAGCACCGGATCGCGGGAGAAGCCGCACCAGCTCGAGCCGATCCAGCGCAAGGTGCTCGCCGAGCTCGGGAAAGAGGCGCAGGGCACTCTCCCGTACAAGCTGACGGTCGACGAGGCCCGGGCGCTGCTCCAGCGCGCCGGGTTCATCGTGGACACGCTGGAGATCCGCACCTTCGTCGACCACGCCGCCGACATCGATGAGATCTTGAGGCACAGCGGCTCGAGCTCGTTCGGCAATCACCTCTCGCACCTGAGCGCCGAGGAGAAGCGCGAGGTGCGCGAGCGGCTGGCGAGGGAGCTCGAGGCGTGGCGCTCGCCGCAGGGGATCCGGCTCGAGCGGAACCTCATCTTCGCGATCGCCCACACGGCGGGCAACTAGCCTCGACGCCAGCCGCTCTCGCCATTCCTGGCACGCCCGGATCGGCGGGATGCGCCGGCATGGGTGCCGGAGTGAACGCCGTCGCGCTGCGGGTCCACGCCGCGCTACTGGTCGGCGGTGTCGCCGGAGCAGAGGACGAACTGCGTCGCGCCGTCGCGGGCTTCACCGTCGCCGGTGAACCGGACCTGCCGGCGCTCGGTGGACGGGCACTTGGCGACGACCTCGTCCTTGCCGAGGCCGAGCCGCGGGTCGACATAGCACCACCCGTGCACCTTCTCGCCTCCGACCTCGACCGGCGCCGGCGGAATCGTGTCCTGGCAAGCCTTGAGCTCGTCCGGGGCGCTGAGCTGCTCGACCTCGCAGACGCAGTTCCAGCCGTTCGCCGCCGCGACCGGATCGTCGAGCACCATCCGCTCCGCGGCGAGGTTCTCCGAGGGCACCTTCCGCCGCGCCGCGAGCCCGTCGCAGCGGCACTGCCCGTCGGGCACGCTCCGCGCCTCCAGGACCAGGCAGCTGACCTGTCCGGCCCCGTTCGGCTGGAGGGCGCGGGGCAGGCACTGCCCGCCGAGCCTCGTCTTCAGGCGATCGACGATCGCGCCGATCGCCGGCCGATAGCCGAAGTCGGAGTCGCCCGGCCCCGAGTCCTTGAGCTGCGCCGGGCACACCGAGCCGACGATGCCCTGTTCCCCGAGGTCCCGGATGAGCTCGAGCTGCCGCAGGCCCGGATAGGCCTTCGCATAGATCTGGCGCTCGCTGTCAGTGCCGTCCGGGTTGTCCTCGCACAGAGGGCTATTCCGGTCTGCCCCGTCGTTCGCGCAGTCTCCGCCTTGCGTGGGCGCGAGCAGCCGGAAGGTGCAGGCGAACTGGAGGTCGCCGAATCCCGTCCTGGGATTCCACTCATGGCCGTTGATCTCGTTTGCGTTGTCCGGCGAGTCCGGGCCAGCGATCCGCGTCCCGGTGATCGGGTTCTCGCCCTCGCGGGGGGCCGGCGACTCGACCATGTGGGGGTCCGCGGGAGGGCGGCGCGCCCTGGGATCGCCGAGGATGATGTCCCAGGTGCTCGAGAACCCGGCGTTCGGAGCGCTCAGCTCCTCGGCGCTCTTGAAGCCGCCGATCGGATTGCCGTCCCCGTCCTTGCCTTCCCGGAGATCGGGCTGGCCCGCGTCGTTCCGGCGCGCGATGTCCTGCCAGGGCACGCCCACGAGGCCCGCGAAGAACACGAGCTCCGGCGGCCGAACCGTGCTGTTCTCGTCGGTCGGGTCGAGATCCGAGAAGATCGGGTTGTCGACGAGATCGCCCTTGTGATCCGCGATCTGCGCCTCCGTGAGCGCCTTCGTGTAGCGGTCGATCGGATAGAGCAGGTTGGCCCCGAACCGCCGCTTCTGGTCGAAGCAGCGCAGGTTGATCGGGTCCCGCTCCTCGTCGAGCGCCGCGATCCTGTCCCCTTCGGTGCAGGTCTCATCGACCGGGCACTCGCCCCTCTCCGACGCGCACGACCTGCAGCACGGGTCATCCGGGCCTCTCGTCTCGCACTCCTTGCGCGGCCGGGGCATCCGGCTCGACCTCGCTACCCAGAAGGCCGTCCCGCCCTCGCGGATGGAACAGTCGTTCTCGTCCGACAGCATGATGATCGCGAGGAGCGAGTCCGGTCGGAGGAACGCCTTGCGCTGCTCCAGCAACGTGGTGTCCCGCCCTTCCCGCACCGCGTTGTCCTTCACCACCACGATCCTATCGTGGGGCGCTGGATCCGCGAGGAACCGGTACCAGCTCTCCAGCTGCGACTCGTAGCCGCACCCGACGTCGCCCACGCCTCTGACCATGTTCGTCAGCGTCGGCACGAGGCCGCCGCCCTGGCCGTCGTCGAGGATGGACTCGCCCGCTGGGGTCAGCTTCTGCTCCGGGTCCCAGGCGAGGAAGCCCTTGTCTTGATAGGTCGGCGGTTCGTTGTCGTTGTCCGTGTCGCTCCTGGCGATGAGGTGCCCCTTGTCGTTGTTGGAGAAGTGGTTCCCCTCCGCCTTGCACGGGCCCTCCGCGCCGTGGTCGCCGAGGCTCGTGCTGATGATCCCGATGTGGATGTCGAGGACGGGCTCGAACTCGCGCTCCGTGCCGCTCGGGCAGCTGCCGTTCATCGGCGGGGATGATTCCGTGGGCTTCAGCGGATTGACGCACCGGGGGTCGACCAGGCGCCTCACGAGGTCGGGCACGGCCAGCGCGAGGATGTCCTGCTTGTCCTTCATGGACGCCGAGTTGTCGATGGTCAGGAGGAGATCGATCTTGTCGACGCGCTGCGGGAGCCGCTCGACGACGGTGCCAGTCGTGCGGGTATCTTGATGGGCGATGGGGCGGCTCAGGCACCCCGAGATGAGCGATGTCCCGCCCACGACGAGGGAGCACCAGAGCAACGCGGCTGCGCGGGCAGCGCGGGACGGAGGTCGATCGGCCATGGATCCTTCCTTGCGCGAGAGATGGAGTGGTCCCTTCGCGCGTCGCACACGACGCGCGCGCTGCGCCGGCGCGCCTGTCTCGCGCGGAGTGGATGACAGGCCGCCTGGCGATCGCGAGTCAGACGCGGAGAGGGGGGGTTCTCTTGGCTGCGTGGCGACAGGAGCGCGACGCCATCACGAAAAATGCAGGAAGCACAGGGAGGGCGGCGCGGTCGCGGCGTGGCGAAGGGGCCGCGCGGCCATCGCCCGGAGCAAAGACGGCGCGGTCGTCCCCTGGAACGAACACGGCGCGGCCGTCGCCCGGAGCGGACGCGGCTCGCGCCCGTCGGTCATGGCGTTGTAAGAATGTAATAAAAGGACGGAAATCGAGAGGGCGGGGCGCCGAGGGGGCGCCGTCGGCCAGCGTCGGAGCTCAGCTCTCGGCGGGGGCGGCCGTCTCGGCGCCAGCGACGAGCGGCGCGTACTGCGCGAGGAACTTGTTCCAGCGCTTTGTCTTGCGGCCGGGCTTGCGGGAGCTCTGGGCGCTCCTCTCCTGCTTCTGGGTGACTTTGAGGGTGAGGTGCTGGTGCTGGCGCGTAGGGCGATACATGGCGGCGGATATGCTCGAAGGCGCCGCGCGCCGCAAGCCTCAACGCGACGGAAGCCGCGCCCGCTCGTCGCGCTCCGGCCCCAGCCGGCCGAAGCAGTGGATGCCGTAGATGAGCACGACGAGCGCGAGCACCGTGAGCGCCATGCCGGCGTCGGACGGCCCGACGCCGACCAGCGCGAGCCCGGCCACGAGGAGCAACCCCCCGCCGCCGAGCGCGCGGCGCGCGCGGCCCTCGGTCGCTGTCGGCTGTCCCCGGCGGCGCGCGGGTCGGCGCGCGCCCTCGTCTTGCTCGCGCGCGCTCACTGGAACTTCTGCGTCCGCGCGTACGTGATGAAGTCCTGCACGTCGCGCGTCAGCTCGCGCTCGGCCGTGATCGTCGTGCGCTCGTGCGACTCGCCGACGAGATCGTCGTAGAGGTAGTTCTGCTGGTAGAGGAGCACGATGCGGATGGCCCCGTCCGGCCCGCCGCGGACGATGCGCAGCTTCTCGTCCCGGCCGTTCGGCGGCGGGATCGCGGCGCCGAGCGCCTGGGCGTCCTCCTCGGTCACGTAGACGACGCCGTACGAGCGGCTCTGCACGCCGACGTCGATGCGGACCTTGGCCCCGCTCACGAGATCGATCTGGCGCCCGAGCACCGGCTTCGCGCCCTCCTGCGCCATCGCCCGGCGGATCACCTCGATCGCCCGGCGCTCGTCGAGGGAGCGCAGCGGGTTCGGCGCGCGCGCCTCGCCGCCGCCGCAGCCGGCGAGCGCGAGCGCTGTGGCCGCGATCCCGAGCGCGGCGCGCGCCGCCTCGCGCGCACCGCCGAGGAGACGGGGCGCGCCGCGGGCAGACCCGGGCGCGAGCGCGCGCTCTGAAGACCGATGCTGAAGGGGACCGAGCTGGTGGGCCCCCGACCTGCGTTGAAGCTTCCTCCACATGAGCGGCATGAGAGTAGCCAACAGCCCGGAGCTTCGCTACTTCTCCCGACATGGCGCGGCTCGCTGCGATCGACATCGGATCCAACGCCATCCGGCTGCGCATCGTCGACGTCGATCCTCCGGCGCTCGGGGCGTTCGGCGCCGGCCGGGAGCCGGCGCTCGCCGGGGGCTCGGCCGGGGCGCATGACGCACCGCGCTTCCACCCGTTCCGCGACGTCCACGGGGATCGCGCGCCCGTGCGCCTCGGGCACGACGTGTTCACGAAGGGCCGGCTCGAGTCGGGGGTGATCGGCGCCGCCTGCGAGGCGCTCCGGCGCTTCCGTACGGCGATGGATGCGGCCAAGGTCGACCGCTACCGCGCCGTGGCGACGAGCGCCGCGCGCGAGGCCCAGAACGGCGACCTCTTCGTCGAGCGCGCCGCGCGCGAGGCTGGCGTCCACGTCGAGGTCATCGAGGGCGTCGAGGAGGCGCGCCTCGTCCAGCTCGCCGTCTGCGAGCGCGTCCCACTCGGCGAGCGGACCGCGCTGCTTGTCGACATCGGCGGTGGCTCCACCGAGCTCACGCTGCTGCGCGGCCGGGGGGCGGTCTTCTCGCGCTCGCTCCCCGTCGGGACGGTGCGGATGGTCGAGACCTTCCTCGAGGATCGCCGCCCCGTCGACGCGGGGCACCGGCGGCTCCTCGAGGAATACATCGACCGCGTCATGGCCGACGCCACGCGCGAGATCGTGGAGCTGCTCGGCGAGGGCTCGGGGGTCGATCTGCTCGTCGGTACGGGCGGCAACATCGAGACGCTCGCGGACCTCTGCCCCGTGTCGGGCGCGCCCGTGGAGGGGCGGGCGATCGACGTGGCCGCGATGTTCCGCCTGCTCGACGACCTGGTGTCGAAGACGCCCGAGGAGCGCGCGCAGATCTACGGCCTGCGCCCGGACCGCGCCGACACCATCGTCCCCGCCGCGACGATCCTGACGCGCATCGTCCGGACGTTCGCGCAGCCGCTCATCGTCGCGCCCGGCGTCGGGCTGAAGGAGGGCGTGCTCGTCGACCTCGCCCACACGCACTTCCTCGGGCCCGACTTCCGCGGTGAGGCCGCCGCCGTCAGCGACGCCTGCACCCGGCTCGGCCGCCGCTACCACTTCGACGAGCAGCACGGCGCGCTCGTGGCCCGCCTCGCCGAGCGGCTCTTCGACGATCTCGCGCCGCGCCACCGCCTCGGTCAGCGCGACCGGATCCTCCTGCGCGCGGCGGCCTTGCTCCACGACATCGGCGACTTCGTTCGCTACGAGGGGCACCACAAGCACAGCTATTACATCATCGCCCACAGCGACCTCATGGGCCTGACCCCGGAGGAGCGCGCGATCGTCGCGAACATCGCGCGCTACCACAGGAAGTCGCCGCCCAGCATGGACCACGACAACTTCCGCGCGCTCTCGCGCGACGCGCGCGCCAAGGTCAAGACGATGGCGTCGATCCTCCGCATCGCCGACGCGCTCGATCGCGAGCATCGGGCCAAGGTCGTGGACGTGAGCGGCCGCATCGAGGGCGACACGCTGGTGCTCGGGGTGCAGGGCGCGGAGGATCGAGCGCTCGAGGAGTGGACGGTCGTCGCGAAGGCGGGGATGCTGCGCGACGCCCTCGGCCTCGATGTGCGGATGGTCGACGCCACGCCGAGATCGCACCCGCCCCCGTCCGCCGCGGCCGCGGGCGGCTGACGCGACGGGAGCCGCCGCGATCGCGGGCGGCTGGCGCGACGGGAGCCGCCGCGAACGCGGGCGGCTGGCGCGCGAAAAAAATCGCCGCGACCTTTGCGCGGAACCCTGTGCGTCACCATGTAGGTCAGCACGGGGGAAGTTGTGCCTCCGGAAACGAGCGCGGCGACGCCGTGCCAGCGGTCGCGGCGGTGCCGCGAGCGAGGGCGGCTGCGCTGCCGCGGAACGAGGGCGAGCGACCGTTGACGCTGAAATCTCCAAAGCTGATGGAGGCCCGCCGCGCCGCCGGCATCCTGGAGTCCGCCCTGCGCGGGCACACCGGCGATCTGACGCTCGCCGACGCCTCGGCCAGGAGCGGCCTGCCGCTGCGCGACGCCGAGAGCGGCCTGCACCTGCTCGTCAGCGAGTACCGCGGGCACCTCAAGGCGACGTCCGAAGGCGAGCTGCTCTTCCGCTTCCCGCACGGCTTCACCAAGCCGTGGGAGACCCGCACGCGGCTCGAGCGCGCGCTCGGGGCCGTCCTCCGCGGCGCCGCCGGCGTGGCCCGCTTCGTCGTGCGCGCGTGGATCGCGATCGTCCTGATCGCGTACGTCGTGATCTTCGTCGGGATCCTGCTCGCCCAGATGTTCGCCCGCTCGAGCAGCGACTCGCGCGATCACGGCAGCTTCTCCGGATCGTTCGCGGGTTACTTCCTCTTCCGGATGGTCTTCGACGCGATCTTCTGGACGTTCCACCCGTTCTCGCCGTTCGTGTGGACGGCCGATCCGCCGTGGTCCTCGTCGCACGGCCGCCGCGGGGCGTTCGGGCAGCGCCGGGACGAGACGCCGTTCTACGAGAAGGTGAACCGGTTCTTCTTCGGTCCGACGCCGGCGCCGCCCGATCCGCTGGAGAACGAGAAGCTCATCCTGGCCGAGATCCGCGCGCAGCGGGGCCGGATCGGGCTCGCCGATGTGATGCGCGTGACGGGGCTGTCGCGCGATGAGGCGGACCCGCTGATGGCGCGGCTGATGCTCGACTACGACGGCACGGTCGACGTCTCGGAGGAGGGGGGCATCGTCTACCGGTTCGAGGCGATCCGGCGGACGGCGGCCGAGGCGCCGTCGCGGTCGCCCTCGCCCGTCTGGGCGAAGCGCGAGGAGCTGCCGCCGCTCACCGGGAACGGCCCGGGGGCGAACGCGATCATCGTGGCGCTCAACGGGTTCAACCTGCTGATGAGCCTCTACGCCCTCGGGGCGAACCTTACCCTGGACAACCTCGGGCTCCTGGTCCGCGGGGTGCCGATGGCGGAGCTGCCCGCCACAGGGACGGCGGTGGCCCTCGGGGTGGTGCCGCTCGTCTTCTCGCTCGCCCTCTTCGCGCTGCCGCTCGGCCGCGCGCTCCTGCGCCCGCTGAAGCGGCGGCGGCTCGCCCGGCGGAACGCCCGGCGGGCGGTGCTGCGGGCGATCCTCACCCGCATCGGCGCCAGGCAGGGCCGGGAGCCGATCACGGAGGCCGTGCTCCAGCGGGCCTGGCAGGACGCGGCGGGGGAGGCGCCGCGCTCGGAGGAGATCACCCGCGAGGTGGTCGCGCTCGGGGGCGACGTGGATCTCGAGGCGGGCGAGGGGATCCGGTACCGGTTTCCCGATCTGGAGACCGAGGCGAAGGCCATCGAGGCCGAGCGGGAGGCGGCCTCCGAGGAAGAGGCGCGCCCCGGGAAGGTGATCTTCTCGTCCGACGCGTGAGCGCCGTCTCGGGCGGTTTTGTCCTATGGAGGCGGCCGCAGACAAAGCGTCATTGGCGTGGGCGCGCGTACGGGGCCGAACCGCACGAATTCGCCGTTCATTGACGCGCTCTGGCTCGGACGTCTACGGTACGTTTAATTTCGCTCATGTACTCCGTTGACAACAGAGCCGGTCGTCTCATCGAGGTGAGGCTCGCCTCACCGCTCCCGGCTGGTGAGGTCGACGCGTGCATCGCCAGGATCCAGGGCATCGTGACCCAGAACCGGCACGGGGCTGTGGTGTGCATCGAGCTGCTCCAGGTCGACGTGCTCGCGCCCGAGAGCGCCGAGAAGTTCCTGGAGATGATGCGCGTCCAGAACGCGACGGTGCATCGGACGGTCTACCTGCTGCCGGTGGCGAACGCGATCCTGGGTCTCCAGGTCGAGCGGCTCATCCGGGACGCGCACAACTCGAGCCGAAAGGCGTTTCGCGACACCACCTCGCTCGAGGCCTGGCTCGTCCCGGTGATGACGATGGTGGAGGCGCAGCAGCTCAGGAAGTTCCTGTCGCAGCTCGGCTGAGGCGCCGGTGAACTTCGGCCCTGAAGAGCGCGATCGGGTCCAATAGACCTCCATGGGGTCGCGGCCGAGCGTGCCTCTCGTGGCGCCGCGTCGTGGTATAGGGGTGCGATGCGACGCATCGCCATCGTCGGAGGCGGTCTGGCCGGGTGCATCGTCGCGTTCAGGCGAGCGGCGGCGGGCGACCGGGTGACGCTCGTCGAGGCGGCGCCGCGGATCGGCGGGCAGCTCTGGACAGAGCGGACCTCTGGCTTCGTGGTGGAGCACGGCGCCGAGGGGTTCATCGCGCGGAGCGAGGCGGTCCCCGCGCTGGCGGACGCGCTCGGCATCGCCGGCGATCTCGTCGGTCAGGAGACGCACAGGTCGTTCGGCTTCGACGGCGCTGCGCTGCGGGAGCTCGCGCCGGGCGAGGCGGCGGCGTTCCTCGGCTTCCAGGTGCCGCGCGACGAGCTCGGCAAGGGGATCCGGACCTTTCGCCTGGGGATGGCGCAGCTGACCGAGACGCTCGCGCGCGCGCTCGCGAGCGACGGGCGCGTCGACGTGCGCACCTCCGCGGCGGCCGTCTCGCTCGAGCGGGCGGCCGGCGGCCTCCGGCTCGCGCTCGCCGGCGGGGCCGAGATCGACGCCGACGTCGTGGTGCTCGCGACCCACGCCGCCGGCGCGGCCGCGCTGCTCGGCGAGCCGGCGCGGGCGCTCCGCGACGCCGAGACGCTCTCCAGCGTGACCGTGTCGCTGGCCTACCCGCGCGCCGCGATCGAGCACCCGCTCGACGGGACCGGCTTCGTCGTCGCCGCGGGGCACCAGGCGCACGGCTTCCGCGCGTGCACGTTCACGACCTCGAAGTTCGCCGATCGCGCCCCCGCCGGCCATGTCGCGCTTCGCCTCTTCTTCCGCCCCGAGCCGGCGGATCTCGAGCAGATGAACGACGGCGCATGGGCGGCCCGCGCCGAGGCCTCGCTCGCGCGCGTGCTGCGCGTGCGCGGGCCCTCCGAGCGCGCGTGGGTCTCGCGCTGGTCGAGCGCGCTCCCGGTCTCCACGCCCGCCCACGCGGCGCGGGTCCGGGAGACCGAGCAGGCGCTCGCCGGCAGCGGCGTGCTCCTCGCCGGCTCGGCGTTCCACGGCTCCGGGATCGACGCCGCCGTGCGCTCCGCCGAGGCGGCCGCGGAGCGCGCCGGCGCCCTGTCGACCTAGACGCGAGAGGATGCACACCATGACCATGGACATCAGCGGCAGCTGCTGCGCGCTCGATATCGACACGTCCCGAGCCACGAAGGCCCATGTCGCCGCGAACCCGCAGGCGGGACAGGGCAGCTTCGACGGCGCGCTGGAGGAGATCCGCAAGGCCGCGGAGCGGGCGAGCCCGGTGCTCGACGACCTCCAGAGCCCCACGCGAGCCGCGAGTGCCGTCGTGAAGAGCGGCAGCGCGAGCGGGCCAGAGGCTTGAGCAGCGCGACGCCTGCGCCGGCACCATGAGGAACACCAGCAGATCGACGACCCAGGGAGGGCGTCTCGCGCTCGGCCTCGCGCTCGCGGCGGCGTGCGCCGTCGCGGGGTGCCGTGACGAGCCGCAGAGGCCGGCCGCCGAGCGTGCGCCGCCTGTCGCCGAGAGCTCGCCGCCGGCCGCGGCGAGCTCGGCCGCCGTCGCCTCGTCCGCCAGCAGCGGTGCCCCGCCAGCGTCGCCGGCCCTGCCCGCGCGCGGCGGAGCATCGCCGCGCCCGCTCACCGAGAAGGAGAAGCAGGCCCTCGCCGCGCACGATGCGGCCCTGGCGAGGGGCCGGCTGGCGACAAAGAAGCGGGACTTCGGCGCGGCTGTCCAGGCGTTCACCGAGGCGCTCGCTGCGGATCCGAGCGACGCGCGGGCGCTCGCGGAGCGGGGCTTCGCGCACCTCGGCGCCGGCCACGGCGACGCGGCGGAGGGCGATTTCTCCGCGGCGCTGGCGGGGGCGGGCGACCCCGAGCTCCGTTCCCAGATCTGGTTCAACCTCGGGCTCCTGCGCGACAACGCCGGCGACGCCGAGGCGGCCCGGGTCGCCTACGCGAACGCGCACGCGCTCAGGCCCTCGCCGGCGACGCGCGGCAAGCTCGCCGGCAGGTCGACGTGCGCCGTGGAGATCCGCAAGACCGGCCTCGAGAGCGCGGTCATCGCGAAGAGCTGGACCGAGCTCCGCGAGCGGGTCGGCCCCAGCGGGGAGGAGCTCGGCGAGGCGGCGACCGAGGCCGCGGCGAGAGCGCACCTGTGCGGACCCGAGGGCAAGCGCGCGAGCGACGGCCCGTGCGCCGGCGATCCGCCGTGGATCTTCCCTCGCGAGTACGCGACGTATATCTACCTCCACAACCATGTCGTCTTCCCCCGCCGGCCAGGGGGGTTCTTGGTCGCGAACGGCGGTCGCTCGGGGGGCTGGCCCGCGCGCTGCCACGGGCTCCGCACCGTGAGCGGCTCGACCAGGGGGGAGCTCCTCGTTGTCGAGGGGTTCTTTGACGGCGCCGGCGCGGTCTTCGACGGGGAGCCCAACGAAGAGCAGCGCTGCCGCGACGGCGTGAGCCACCGCGAGCAGACGTTCTACGACGCGCGTACCGGCCGAGCGCTGGTGGCGCTGCGCTGGCCGGCAGTGAGCGAGGCCAGCGTGACGGTGGAGGGAGGTCACGTGGTGGTCTCGGGCGCCGGGTGCAATGAGCGATTCCGGATCGAGGTCGGCGCCCGATAGGGCACGATGTGTGCTCCGCGCTGCCACCGTCCGCCGCCTCCCTCCCATGATGCGCGGTGATCGGGCCCGCCGCCGCCCTTGGTATACGTCGGGCAAACCCCCGGAAAACCGCGGGATCCCCTGATTGCGCTGATCCGCGCTGCGGCCCGGAGAGCCCCGGTATCGAGCGCGGAGAATAAAAAGAATCGACTCCAGGAACTTTTCGGTTGCACAGCCCGTCCAAGGGGAGTACTTATCCGGCACACAAGGATTCGTTATGTTCAGCCGCCACGACGACATGCAGCTCATCGCCAACCAGCCCAAGGCGGGAACGCCTGAAGCGATCGTGGCATGGGAGCATCTGCTGGGTGACGATTCCTTGGCGCACGACCCCGGACACGCCTGCGGCCTCCGCCCGTCGCGGAAGCTCGGTACCCCGGAGAATAGCGCCTAGAGGCAGCTAAGCACGCGTCGATCCACGACGTTCGCGAAGGCCGCCTCGGGAAACCCAGGCGGCCTTCGGCGTTTTGGGGCTCGTGAGCTGGAGGCCCGTTGTGGGCTGCAGGCCCGCTGTGGGCCGTGGCTCCCTTGTGGGCTTCGGGTCCGCTGTGGGGTGCGGGCTGCAGGCTCGTCGAGGAGAGGGATTGTCTTGCTTGCCGCGCGTGCGAGGTCGTCGCGCGCTGCGGCAGGGGGGAATTGCGCCCATGGAAAGGAGGCGCGGTAGAGAGTGCGCTGGAAGCATTCGAATCGATAACGAATGACGTTCGGGGGCCATGGTGCGCGCTCGCGGGGGCGCGATCGGGATTCGTGTACGCCCGCTCCGGGCGAGGGATGGCCCGAGCGGCTGTAGATCATCCGCTCTTTCGACGCGGAGGTTCGAGCTCTTCAGAGGATGATGGCCTGCCCGCGTGGCAGGCGATGCGGAGGTGCGCCCTCCGTGCGGACCCGTAGCTCAAATGGATAGAGCAGCCGCTTCTTAAGCGGACGGCTGGAGGTTCGATTCCTCTCGGGTCCACCCGGCGCACCGCTCGGCGTGAAATGCCGGCGAGCGCGGCGTGAGAGCGCAGAGATCGCCGATGCGCTCTCGTGGATCCCTCTGCGGGGGGGTCGCTCGTTCTGTGACAACCAGGATGTACGATGTAGATGGAGGCGCGCTGCGCCTCCATGTTCCGGTGTAGCTCAATGGTAGAGCGTCCGCCTGTTAAGCGGAGGGTTGGAGGTTCGATCCCTCCCGCCGGAGCCGCGCCCCCGGCGCTCGGAGGTCAGGGCCCGCCTTGTTCACGCGAGGCTCGGGCTCGCCTCCGGGCCCGGGGGGCCGTGGGCGCCTGCCGTGGGCAGGCGCTCCGGGATGTAGCCCAGTGGAGAGGCGCCTCATCTGGGGTGAGGAGATCCGCCGGTTCGAATCCGGCCATCCCGACGATAGCTTGCGTGGGTGTTACTCTTCTGGTGAAGAGGGCAGGTTGTGACCCTGCGAAGACGGGTTCGATCCCCGTACGCCCACCCAGGACGGGTCGATCGCGCTCGGTTATCTTTGGGAGATCCTCCGAGCGCGCCGCTTATCCGTCCTCGTTTGCCCGGGCTCTCGGGCCGGAGGTGGTGTCATGGCCAATTATCTGAAGCACTTTGCCGCGCTGGTCACCCCGCAGCGGCACAAGGCCCGCGCCGATCAGGCGAAGAACAGCGCCGGTGGCTTCGCCTTCGCCCTCGACGAGTGGGCGAGGCTCGACCGCTGGCTCATCCTCGGCGCGGAGGGGGGGACCTACTATGCGAGCGAGCGGAAGCTCACCGTGGAGAACGCCCGCGCCGTCGAGGCCTGCCTCGCCGCGGACGGGCCCCGCGCCGTGCAGCGCATCGTCGACATCAGCGGCTCGGGGCGAGCGCCGAAGAACGCGCCTGCGATCTTCGCGCTCGCGATGGCCTCGGCCGACCCGAAGATCGAGACCCGGAAGGCTGCCCTCGCGGCCTTGCCCGAGGTATGCCGCACGGGGACGGATCTCTTCCACTTCGCCCGCGACGTGCAGGGTTTCCGCAAGTGGGGGCGCGGGCTCCGGTCCGCCGTCGCTGCCTGGTACAACGGCAAGCCGGTCGACAGGGTCGCGTATCAGGCGATCAAGTACCAGCAGCGCGACGGGTTCAGCCACCGCGATCTCCTGCGGCTCGCGCATCCGGTCGCGCCGACCCCGCAGCACGACGCCCTGTACCGCTGGATCGTCGGCGGTATCGAGGCGCTCGGCAAGGAGTCGGCGCGTGGCAAGGCGCTGCCCCCGGGGGAGCTGCCGGACGCGGTGCGCGCGTTCGAGTCGCTCCGCGCGGCGACGAACCGGAAGCAGGTCACCGCGCTGATCAGGCAGCATCGCTTCACGCACGAGATGCTCCAGACCGAGTGGAAGAACGACCCCGCGGTCTGGGAGGCGCTGCTCGAGCACATGCCGCAGACCGCGCTCATCCGGAACCTGGGGAAGATGACCGCGATCGACGTGCTCTCGCCGATGAGCGACGCGTCCCGCAGGGTGGCGCAACAGCTCACCGACGCCGGCCGCCTGGCCGCGGCGCGGGTCCACCCCGTCGCCGTGCTCTCGGCTCTCAAGGTCTACGAGCAGGGCCACGGCGAGCGCGCGCGCCGGCGCGCCAACGCGCTCTCGTGGACCCCGGTCCGCGAGATCGTCGACGCGCTGAACGAGGCGTTCTACCTCGCGTTCCGGGCGGTCGAGCCGACAAGGAAGAAGCACCTCCTGGCGCTCGACATCTCCGGATCCATGACCAGCGGCAACATCGCTGGTGTCCCCGGCCTGACGCCGCGCGTGGCGAGCGCGGCCATGGCCATGGCGACGGCGAGGATCGAGCGCGAGTACAGCGTGGTCGGCTTCTCGGCGGCGTCGGGCGGGTACGGCGGCAAGTGGGGCGGGGGAGTCTCCGGCCTCTTGCCGCTGTCGATCTCGCCGGAGCAGCGGCTCGATGACGTGCTGCGCGCGGTGGAGGGCCTTCCCTTCGGCGGCACCGACTGCGCGCTGCCGATGATCTGGGCGAAGCGGAACCGGGTGGAGGTCGACTCGTTCGTCATTTACACGGACAACGAGACCTGGGCGGGCGGCGTTCACCCGTTTCAGGCGCTCAGGGACTACCGGCAGGCGATGGGCCGACCGGCGAAGCTTGTCGTCGTCGGCATGACGTCGACCGGCTTCTCGATCGCCGACCCGACGGACCCCGGCATGCTCGATGTCGTGGGGTTCGACGGGGCGGCCCCCCAGGTGATGGCGGATTTCACCCGGGATACCTCGTGACAGAAAGCGTGACGGACGGGCTCCGCCGGCCCGTCCGTCCGACGCCGGGTGCGGTTCGACGCCAGCGTCCGGCTCCCAGGAGCTGCCCCCGAGCCCGAATGGACAGGGGCCGGCCTACGAAGCCGGTCGATGCGGGTTCGAGTCCCGCCGGGGGCGCCGGGATCCCGCCCTCCGTTGTCCGCCCATTGCCCGACCCGGGCCGAGGGACGACGGTTCTCGGATCCCGACCTTGCCGCTGTAGCTCAGTCTGGTAGAGCACCTATACCGTTCTCCGCCCGCTTGCCCGACCCGGGCCGAAGGAGGACGGTTATCATTCCCTAGGATGTCGCGGGTTCGAATCCCGCCGGCGGCGCCGTGTTGCCCTCGTATGCATCTGGTGAGGCAGCCTGATTGTCGATCAGGTGAGGGGAGTTCGATCCTCCTCGGGGGCGCCTCGAGAGCTCTACAGAGCTCCCGCGAGACGCTTCGATTGCTGCAAGCCCGGCTCCCTCCAAAAAAGAGCGAGCCTGGCTCAACGAAATCGGCGGACAGCCGTCCAATGGAGCCAATGGAGAAGGAGATGACAATGAAGATCTGACGCGAGGGTCGACTCGCTGAAGCGGGGTGATAGTTCAACCGGGAGAACACTGCCCTCGCACGGCAGGGATCGAGGTTCGACCCCTCGTCGCTCCACCGGACGGGCCGAAGCTCGTGGGTTATCACCTTACCCTGAGCCCCCACAGCGCCCCTTGCCCGTTCGTTCTTCTCGGCGCCGAGGCGGGCCGCCGGCCGGCGTGCCGCACATCGTGCGGGCGCGCGCGGCGCCCGGCGGCCCGCCTCCTTTTTTCATCATGAACCTGCGGTGGTAGCTCAATGGTAGAGTGCGAGCGTGCCAAGCTCGCGACGGGAGTTCGATTCTCCTCCACCGCTCCAGCCACGAGAGCCGCGCCTCGGGAGAGGACCGCGCCCGCGACGCCGCGGAGCCGGGAGCTCCCGCGGCCGGTGGTCGCTATTGCGTGGTTACGTGACCATGTCCCCATCTTGCTAGAGGCTCAGGCGGCCGGATTTTCGCTCCGGAGACGCGGGTTCGAATCCCGCTGGGGACACCGGGCCGCTCCGCTCGCCTGCGTGCTACTTCGGGAGCCCGCGCCCGAGCGAGCGAGCCTGCCAATTCTATCTCATCGCACGTGACGTGGAGTGACATCATGAAGAGAAAGAGACGCTAGAGAGGTGGGCCATGACCGCGCAGACGCTGCTTTTGACGCCATGGATGGTGCCCCATAAGGTCATCTCGTGGCAGACCGCTGTCACGATGAGCTTTCTGGGCAAGGTGGAGGTCATCGAGGAATACGACGACGACATCCGGTCGCCGTCGCTCTCCATCAAGGCACCCGCGGTGGTGCGGCTGAAGCGGCCGACGCTGGGGATGAAGCGCGGCGTGAGGTTCTCGAGGGTCAACGTCCTCCTGCGCGACGGCTTCCGCTGCCAGTACTGCGGCGTGAAGAAGGAGGCCCGCGAGCTCAACTACGACCACGTCGTCCCGCGCGTGCAGGGCGGCAGGACCGTCTGGGACAACATCGTCGCGTCCTGCTACGCGTGCAACACGATGAAGCGGGGCCGGACGCCGGAGCAGGCCGGCATGAAGCTGCTCCGCGCCCCGGTGAAGCCGAAGTGGCTGCCGCCGGCGCCCGTCCTGGGCCTGAGCGAGCGGCGTATCCCGGAGGTGTGGGCAGGCTACTGCGCGAGCGCGGGATGACCCGAGCCCCGCGCGCCGGCGCGTCCATGACCCCGTCCCACGGTCGAGGGTCAGGCGCGCCGGCGCGCGTCGGGGCTTCCGCCGCCGGGCGGGCAGGTGCAGGATGGTCGGGCATGGAGATGCGCCCGGCCTCCGACCGCATCGAGGACGAGCTCGCGCCGTTCCCCGCGGTCCTGCGCGGCTGGCTCATCGAAGGCGAGCTCGGCCGCGGCGGGATGGGGCGGGTGTTCCGGGCGCGGCACCCGAAGACGCGGGCGCGGGCGGCGATCAAGGTGCTGCTCGGCGACTACGCCCGCCGGCCGGACGTCGTGGCCCGCTTCCGGCAGGAGGCGATCGCCGTCAACATCATCAACCACCCGGGCATCGTCCGTGTCTTCGACTCCGGCGAGCTCGAGGACGGCTCGCCCTACATCGTGATGGAGCACCTCGACGGGCGGGGGCTGCGCGACTGGGTGCAGGCGGCGCCGCCCGCGGATCGACCGCGGCAGGTCGTGCGCCTCGGCTACCAGATCGCCTCGGCCATGGCCGCGGCCCACGCGTCGAAGGTCGTCCACCGCGATCTGAAGCCGGAGAACATCATGGTGGTCGACGACGAGCTCGCGCCCGGGGGCAGCCGCGTCAAGATCCTCGATTTCGGCATCGCGAAGGTGCTCTGGGGCGGTCTCCCCGAGGTGCTGGAGCTGGAGGGGAGGGGATCCATCGCGCCCGCGTCCGTGCCCACGATCCGCACGGAGCTCTCGACGCGGCAGGCGCCGACGGTGGCCACCACGAACGGCCCCGCGCTCGCGGCGGGCACCGCGAGCGCCGCGGGCGCAACCTCAGAGAGCGACGCGCGCGAGGACGACGCGCTCAGGAGCCTCCCCCTCGTGAGCATCCGCAGGTCCGCGATCCACCCCGCGTCGGTCGAGGGCCCGCCCGAGGCGGCCTCCTCCGCGGTGGCGCGGGGGTCGCGCGCGTCGATCGAGGCCGCGCCGCACAGCGAGGGCGCGGGACAGCCCACGATGCCGTTCACGCAAGAGGGCGTGTGGGGCCTCGGGACGAGGAGCTACATGGCGCCGGAGCAGGAGCGCCACTCCGGGAGCGTCGACGTCAAGGCGGATGTCTACTCCCTCGGCGTCATCCTCTATGAGCTGCTCGAGGGGCGGACGCCCGACGCGCCGAGCGGGGCATGGCCGCCCCCGATGAGCGCTTCCACGCCGCCCGATCTCGTCGCCCTCGTCCACCGGGTGCTGTCGTTCGAGCCCGAGGCGCGGCCGCGCATGACGGAGGTGGCGAGCGCGCTCCACCGGCTCGGTCGGGCGAAGAAGGAGCTCGACGAGGCGCTCTCTAGGTGGGTCCTCGGCGGCAAGGCGCCGAAGCTCTTGCCTCGCGGCAAGGCGCTGCACGAGCTGTCCGCCTGGGCCCGGGACATCGACGATCTCACCGTTCTGGAGCGCACCTTCCTCGACGCCGCCGTCGCGGCGGAGGCGCGCCGCGAGCGCCTCACGCGGGGGCTCCTCGCCCTCGGCGTGGTCGTGCTGATGGGCATGGTCGCGACGACCACCGTGTTCTGGATGCACGCGGCGCGAGCGCGGAAGACGGCCGAGGCCGCCGAGCGCGCCGCGCGAGAGCACAGCCGCCTCGAGGCGGCCGCGAACGCTTCGGCGCAGGAGGCGCTCGCGAAGATGAGCGAGGCGCAGCGCGCGACCGAGGAGGCGCTCGCCCTGGCGATGAGGGCGAGCGACGACGCGAAGAGCGCCAACTCCGCCAAGGAGTCGATGAACGAGGCGAAGCGCCTGGCCGAGCACGCCGAGCTCCGGGCGCGGCGCGCGGCCCAGGCCGCGTCGGCCGCGAAGGCCGAGGCCGACGTGCGCTACGAGCAGTCGAAGAGCGCCATGGAGCGCGAGATCACCGGGCTCGAGATCGACCGCGAGCGCCTGTCGGCGCGGATCGAGCAAGCCGAGAGCGAGCGCGAGCGGGCGAGGGCCGCCCTCCGCTCGAGAGATCACGAGCTCAGGGCGGCGCTCTCGGAGCTGAGGCGTGAATCCGCGCGCGTGGGCTGGCTCGAGCGCAAGCTCGACGAGGCCTCCGACCGGATCGACGACCTGGAGCGGCAGCGCGAGGCGTGGGAGACGAGGCGGCAGAGGGCGCAGCCGCAGCCAGATCCTCCCCGGGACGGGGACGCGGTGCCTGCACAGGACGAGATGGAGGAGATCGCGACGCCGCCGGCCGAGCCCCCGATGGCCCCGACGCCGCGGCGGTCGCCTCTCCCGCCGTGGCTGCGCGATACGACGATATAGCCGCCCGCAGGGCGAACGAGGGAGCGGCGGGGCCCGCGCCGCGCGCACGAGCCCCGCGCTCTCTTGGCTCGGCCTAGCTGAGCGTGGGTATCTCCTCGCGGCCGCGGTTGCCGCCGCGCGCGTCCACGACCCGCACCGTGCTCGCCTGAGGCCCGTCGTCGCCGTCCTCTTCCGTGTAGGCGACGCCCATGCCGATCTTCAGCTCGGAGAACGGCGCCGATACGATGCTTCGCTCGTGGAAATAGATCTCCCGACCCTCGATCGTCCTGATGAACCCGTGGTCGTTGAACAGCTTCGTGATGACGCCGGCGGTGTCCTGCGCCGGGTGGGCCTTCACCTCGCTCCGCTGCTCGCTCGCGAGCTTCTTCAGCTGGCGACCAGCGCGGTGGAACACGTCGCGCACCGCCGTGGGCAGCAGGTTCCTGGCGGCCCGCTCCTCGCTCACGATCTCGTGCTTGCCGGCCACGTGGAGGTCGACGCGCACGCGGTACTCTCCGCCCGTGCCCTGGCTCGCGTGTTCGCGCTCGACGACCACGGCGCAGCTGTTGATGTGGTCGTTGAAGCGCTGGATCTTGTTCGCTTGCTCGCGGATCAGCTCCTCGAGCGAGGGGCTTTTATCGATGTGCCGGAAGGTGAGCTCCACTTGCATGCTCGCTCCTTTTCATCCTGCGTCGCTTGGACTCCCGGAACGCGCGCCGCTCCGGAACTGTGAGGTAACACCTCGTGTGTGCTTGAAGTGAGCAGGTAGCAAGTTCGCTGCCATGGTCGCTCAGCCGTGCGGCAGCCCGATGGCGGCGAGTTTCGCGCTCGAGCGACGCCGGGCGCGGCCGGGGCGGCGCAAGCTCTGCGCGACAGGAGCAGCTTCTTGCGTTCCTCGTGGATCTCCAGGCTGGCGCGGGCGGCGTGGGCGAGGAGCGACGAGCGTGCTCTCCTGGGGCAATCTGCGACACCCGGGGCGTCTCGCGTCATTCCGTTGCATTTCATCGCGTTCTACGCGCCTGTCCGGTCCAGGAAGGCGTGTCGACGCTCGGCGAGCGAGCTCTTCCATGGAAGGCAGCGAGGGGCGGCCGCTGCGGCGGGCGGGCCATCGCGCCGAGCGATGCGAGGGCCCCACCCGCCGTGCCGAGATGCCGTGCCGATCGGGAGCAGGTGCGCACGGCGCGTCGTCGCGCCGGCGCCGAGGAACGACAGGGGAGCGAGCACGAGGGCGAGATCTCGCGGCGCCACCTCGCCTCGCCCTCGGAGGAGCCGTGGGCGCCCTGGGGCATAGCGCCCGCTCCCGGGCCGTTCCGGGGCGCTGGACATCCTCGGCGCGAAGCGCGGGGTGGATGACCGCAGCTGCAGGTACCGCGGAGCCCTCGGATCGCGGCGTGCCGGCCCCCGCCGTCAGCGGGCGCGCCGGCCGCCCCCCGAGCGCCGCTTCAGCGGATCTCGAAGACGTAATCCGTGTCGTAGGTGCGGACGAAGAGCTTGCCGTCCTTCTCGACAAGGAACTCTGGTCCGCTCTTCAGCGGGAGCTTCGAGACCACCTTGCCGGTGGCGCGCTCGAGGACATAGAGGAAGTCCGGCTCGGCCGTGAAGCCGTATCCGCAGAGGAGATGATCTCCGCGCAGGACGAAGTTCTCGGCGTTGCAGACGAGCGGCGCGCTCTGCCAGAGGAGCTGCCCAGAGGCGAGATCGATGGCCGAGAGGTAGGCGTTCTTGCCCTTCGACGAGGCCGCATACGTCCTGTGTCCCGACGAGACGTAGAGCACGCCGTCCTTGACCACGGCCCAGCCGACGTGGCCCCGCACGAACGCGGCTTCCTTGGGCGCGAACTCGGGCGGCGTGAGGAAGCTGTCGAAGTCGAAGAAGGCGACGACCTCGTGCGCCGCGTCGAGGATCGCGACGAAGCGCGCTTCGGCGAAGTCTGGGCCGTAGAACAGCGCGATGTGGTCGCCGTGATCGATGGCCTTGACGAGCGCTTGATCGCGGTAGCCCTCGGGAACGAAGGAGGGGAGGGGGCGGGCGCCGCTCGCGCCCCCCGCGGCCGCGCTCGGCACCTGCAGCGTCGGCAGGGAGAGGCCGTTCGTGGTGAACCACGCTGCCCCGTCCGTGATCTCGTTCTTCCGCTCGGCGACCTTCACGAGGCGCGGCGCGGCGGAGCCTCCGGCCGGCGCGGGCCGGAAGAGCGCCTGGCTGAACGGCGGAGGCGCGAGCTTGACGGGGGACCTGCTGTCGAGCGTCGCGCGCGCCGCGCCGGCGCCCGCGCCCGACGCGCCATCGCCCGCGGTCGACGGCGCGGGCTGCGGGGCCGGGGTGGCGTCGTGCGGCGACGGCGTTGCGATGCGGGGCGCGCCGGGGAGCGGCGGGGCGTCCTGGAAGGCGCGGGCCGGCGGCGCGGAGGCCGGCTGGCAGGCGCACGCGGTCAGCAACGCGGCGACGAGCAGGCGCGTGCGGCGAGGCGGCTGGGCGGAAGGCGGGGCGGCAAGCACGCGCGCAGCGTACCTCATCCGCCCCGTCCGGAGGGCGCTCGGTCGCGCCGCGCGGCGGCGCCGGAGCTCAGGGAGAGGGGGTGAAGGAGAGGTTGAGCGTGTAAGGCCCAGCGTTCCTCTGGCTGTCCGTGTCGACGAAGATGAGCAGGGGCACGCCGCCCTGGACGCTGACCGTAAGCGTCTCATCGCGGCCTCCGAGCACGGCGTCGATGCACGCCAGCTCGGGGCCCGTGCAGCCCGTCCGCACGTACATGCCCTGATCTGTCGCGGAGGACAGCACCAGCCTGAGCCTGCCGGCGCTCGGCGGCGTGAACGAGTGGATCCTCTCCGGCGTGTTGGGGCGGATGCAGCTGCCCGCGAACAGCACCGTGCCGCCCGTCGTGTCGCCCCGGTTGTCGCCCAGGACGGCCACGGACGCGTCCTCGCAGACGTCGTCGAGCTCCGCGGTGCACGCGGCGGAGCAGCCGTCGCCGTCGACCGTGTTGCCGTCGTCGCACTCCTCGGGCGCGCTGACGATCCGATCGCCGCAGGTGGCCGGAGAGAACACGAGCTCCAGCGTGTACGGCCCTGCGTCGGCGCGCGTTCGGGCGTCGACGACGATCGGCACCGCCTGGCCCTCGCGCACGACGAGCGCGAACGACTCCTCCTCGGGCGCGGCGTCCGAGGCGGCGTGCTCATCCGCGCACGCGAGCTCGGTGGAAGCATTCGCGCACGCCGTGCGGGTATAGAGGCCGTGGTTGCTCTCCGACTGGAGCACGACGAGGAGCGTGCCCGACTGGCCCGCGGGCGGCGTGAACAGGTGGAGCTCCTCCGGCCCGTCGCCGGTGCAGCTGCCTTTGAGCGCGCGCGTGCCGCTCGACGTGTCGCCCTCGATCGTCGTCGTCGTCACCGGCGTCGCGCCCGCGCAGGCTGCGTCGACGAGCGGGCCGCAGGTCGCGGCGCAGTCGCTGTCCGCGCAATCGATCTGGCCGTCGCCCTCGTCGTCCTCGCCGTCGGCGCAGTCGGCCTCGCCCAGCTTGCAGACGCCGTCGAGCCTGTCGCACACGCCGAGATCCGCGCACTGCGAGTTCACGGTGCACCCCGGGATGCACGCCGTGATCTCGCCGCCGATGTCGCTGCACCTGTAGCCATCGCGGCACTCGTCGGTCGTGCTGCAACGAAGGATGCACAGGCCGAGCGACTCGCCGAAATCGACACAGACGGCGCCGTCGGAACAGGCGCCCACGGCGGGATCGCAGAGGCTCGCGCAGGCCCCGGCCGGCCAGCCCCAGTCGGTCTCCGTGATGCAGTACTCACCGGCGCACGCCGCGTCGTAGGTGCACGCCGCGCCATGGCCGGCGGACGTCCCTCCACCGGAGCCGCCGGTGCCGGTGGGCTCGGCGCCGCCGGCGCCGCCGGTGCCGGTGGGCTCGGCGCCGCCGGCGCCGCCGGTGCCGGTGGGCTCGGCGCCGCCGGAGCCGCCGGTGCCGGTGGGCTCGGCGCCGCCGCTGCTGCCCGTGCTTGTCGCGTCCGACGCGCCGGCGCCGCTGCCGCCGCTCCCGCCGGCGCCGCCGGCGCCGCCCTTGCCACCTTCGCCTTCATCATCGCCGCATCCGGCGATCGCCGAGAACGCGAGCACAAAGAGACCTGCAACGAGTCGTACGTTCATCCACTCGCTCCACCAGAAGAGAGATCGTCAAGACGCGAGGTGCACCTCACCCCACGGCGCAGCTTCGCCATCTTCAGCGCAATGGCTTCGCCTGCCAACCCCCCGGTTCATGTCGCCGGCGTTCCGTGACCGGCCGCTCCCGGCTGCCAGATCCGAGCAGGCCAGGCGTCCCTTCCGCGGAAAGAGGGCGCACGAAGGCGGTGCGCGGAGCATGCGAGCACACCTGCCCGCCGCCGGTACGCGTGCGCTCGCTTTCGGCCTCGCGTACGGTCGCGTCCGATGAAGCCCGAGAAAACATTGCTCCTGTCCCAGTCCGATGTGGTCTCCCTTCTCGCCATGGACGCGGCCATCGCCGCCGTGGAGGCGGCGTTCGCGGCGCACGGCCGCGGCGAGGCCGCGATGCCGCCGAAGCTGTACCTGGGGCTGCCGGCCCACGACGGGGATCTCCGTGCGATGCCGGCTTACGCCGACGGCGCGGCTGGGGTGAAGTGGGTCAATTCGCACCCGAAGAACCCGGCGCGCTTCGGCCTGCCGTCCGTCATGGGGCTCTACATCCTCAGCGATCCGGCCACGGCGTCGCCCCTCGCCGTGATGGACGCGACCCGGCTCACGGCGGTGCGGACCGGCGCGGCGGCGGCGATCGCGTCGAAGCTCCTCGCGCGGCCCAACCCGAGGACGCTCGGCTTCATCGGCTGCGGCGTGCAGGCGCGCTTCCTGCTCGACGCCCACCGCGCCGTCTACGGCGCTCAGCTGGAGGTGCTCACCGCGGACGTTTCGCGCGAGGCGAGCGAGCGGTTCGCGGCCGAGGCGGGCGGGCGCGCCGTCTCGGTGGAGGAGGCCTCCGGCTGCGACATCCTCTGCACCTCCACGCCCGCGCGCGCGCCGGTCGTGCAGCGCGCGTGGGTCCGCCCAGGGGCGCACATCAACGCGATGGGCGCCGACGCGCCCGGTAAGCAGGAGCTCGATCCGGAGATCCTCCGGGACGCGCGGGTGATCATCGACGACTGGGCGCAGGCGACCGAGAGCGGCGAGGTCAACGTGCCGCTGCACGCGGGCGCGCTGCACCGCGAGCACATCCAGGGGACGATCGGCGAGGTCGTCGCGGGCAAGCTCGCGGGGCGCGGAGACGCGGCCATCACGGTGTTCGACTCGACCGGCCTCGCGATCCAGGACGTGGCGCTCGCGCGCGTCGTCTACGCCGCCGCGCGCGAGCGGGGCGCCGGGACGGCGTTCGATTTCTTCGGCTGAGCGCGGCCCTCTAGGGCGTCCTCGCGCACCGCACGCCGAGGCTGTAGTAGGGGGCCGACGGCGCCACGCTGACCCGCGCGGACGTCAACAGATAGCTCGGCGCGCCGAAGGTGCTCCCGCCGCGGACCACCCGGCTCGAGGTGTCCGTCAGGTTGGCGCAATCGACGCATTCCGCCGGGTAGGTCCCGTATCCATCCAGCATCCACTCCCGCATGCTCCCGCCGAGATCCGCCTGCGCCCACCGCCCGTCGCCCCTCGGCGAGCGGGACCCGGAGGGCGCGATGTCGCCGAAGTCGCTCTGGAACGTGCAGCCGGGCGCTGCGCTCTCCCTGCAATCATAGGATGCGTAGCTCGCGTCGATGGTCGTCGACTCCGGCGGGTTCGACCACGGATACTGCCTTTGCTCGTCCCCTCCGGCCGCCGCGTAGTTCCACTCGGCTTCCGTGGGGAACCGGCCCCCGTCCCACGCGCAGAACGCGAAGGCGACGTACCAGCTCACGCAGTTCATCGGCAGGTGCTCCTGGGCGCCGGGCTCCTCCGTCCACGTGCGCATGTCCGGGTTGTCTGGAGTGCACGTCACCGCGGCTCGCAGCGCCGCCGCGTCCGGGGGCAGCTCGCCGTTCCAGGCCGGTTTCCACCCGCTCGCCTGGATGTCCGGGTGCGCTCCCGCATCGGCCGCGGGCCGGCTCCCGGGGTACGCCGCCACGAACTTCCGGAACCTCCCCACCGTGACCTCGAAGCGATCCAGCCGGAAGTCGCTCACCGTCGCTGGATACGCAGGATCGTTGCCGCGGTTGAACGTCCCCCCCGGCACCAGCGCGCTCGCGCAGCAGCCCTCGTCGGCGCCCGACCCGCACGTCGCTGGCAGCCCTTCGCAGCTCGGCGGTGTCGTGCACGCCCCTCCGCTGCACACGGGCGCCTCCGGAGGGCACGGCTCCGGGGCGTCCCACTGGCCGCGGTCGTTGCATTGCTCTGGTCGGTTGTCCGAGCACCGCGCATCGCCGGGCGTGCACGCTCCGGTGCCGGCGCCGGTGCCATTGTCGCCGCCGCCGCGGCCCGAGCTTGCGTCGCCGCCGCCCGAGCCGGCGTCGCCGCCCGCGTCATCCAGCGGGTGATAGTCCTTGTCCAGCCCCAGGAGCGCCGTACAACCGCTGGCCAGGAAGGTCGATGCCGCCCACCACCACCCGGCGCGCCTGCTGAGCATATTTACTCCTACAGCCGCCGCACGGGCGCTGTCCACCGCGCCGCGTGACCGCTCGCGCCCTGCCGCGCGAGCCGGTTGCACACTCCCCGCAGCGCGCACCCCCAGGGGTCCGCAGAGATGCCCCGGCGCCGCCTGCTGTCGCGCTGCTCCGGGCGCTCCGCGCGGCGCCTTCGTATCGAGCGAGCCGACCGCCAGGAGGATTGCGCCAAGCAACCCGGAATCGCGCAGGCACCGGCTTGGTGAGCCGCTTGGTCAGCAGCGCACCCAGGCGCACGCAATTACGTGCGATCTGTCAGAGTGATGTCTCTCTCTCCCGAGCAGCGTGCTTATTCCGCGTGTCACCGGACCGCGACATGCGCTGAACTTGACCGCGTGCGCGCCCACGTGCCAGCCACGTCGCGATGCCCTCCATGGCCCACGAGATCCTCGTGGATCTCTTCAAGAACCGCCCCTCGCTCGCCGCCGAGCTCCTCGTCGAGGTGCTGGGCGTCCCGCTCCCGCCCTACTCGGGAGCGCGCCTCACCTCGATCGACCTGACCGAGATCCAGCCTGCCGAGTACCGCGCCGACCTCGTCGTCGTCCTGCTCGACGGCGACGCGCCGATCTGGGTGCTCATCGTCGAGGTCCAGCTCGGCATCGATCCACGAAAGCGCTTCAGCTGGCCCGACTACACCATGGGCGCGCGCGCCGCGCACCGCTGCCAGGTGGGCCTGCTCGTCGTCGCGCCCGACCCCCACGTCGCCGCCTGGTGCGCAGCGCCGATCGAGACCGGCATCCCCGGCTTCGTGTTGCGCCCGCCCGTGCTGGGGCGTGAGGCGGTTCCGGTCGTGACGGACCTCGCGGAGGCGGTCCGCCGGCCCGAGCTGGCCGTGCTCTCCGCCCTGGCGCACGGCAGCAGCGAGCAGGGAGCGAGGATCGCCGCCGCCGCGCTGCCCGCGATCCGGGGGATCGAGGAGGACAGGGCCAGGTTCTACGGCGATGTCGTGCTAAATTCCCTGAACGCGGCGGCCCGCCGGGCGCTGGAGGTGATGATGAAGGGCTACGAGTACCAGAGCGATTTCGCGAAGAAGTACGTCGCGCAGGGACGCGACCAGGGTCGCCGCGAAGGAGAGCGTGCCATCCTGCTGCGCCTCTTGCGCGCTCGTTTCGGCGAGCTGCCGGAAGCTGCTGTGGCTCGAGTCGAGGGGGCAGAGATCGCGGTGCTCGAGCAGTGGGCCGAGCGGGTGCTCAGCGCGAAGACCCTCGCCGAAGTGCTGGACGAACCGAGCTGAGGAAACCGCCGGGCCGGCCGGCACGCCGGCTGCGGCTCTTGCGCGCACGTTTCGGCGAGCTGCCAGATCGACGCCTGCTCCGAGCTGACCACCCTGCACCGATGGCTCGATCAGGCGGTGACCTCGGCCAGCGCAGAGGAGGCGCTGGCGTAGGTCGTCGCGCGGCCGCTCACACCGCCAGAAACTCTCTCGCGATCTCGTCGTCGAACTCCGCCACGCTCCCCCGCCGCACGATCCCCCCGTTATCCATGATGAAGTACTCGCTCGCCGTCGAGAGCGCGAAATCAAGGAACTGCTCCACGAGCAGGATCGCCATGTCGCCCTGCTTCCCGAGCCCTTTGATCACCTCCCCGATCTCCTGCATGATCGACGGCTGGATCCCCTCCGTCGGCTCGTCCAGCAAGAGGAGCTTCGGCTTCCTCAGCAGCACGCGCGCGAGAGAGAGCTGCTGCTGCTGCCCGCCGCTCAGCGTCCCTGCCGCCCGCGCCTGAAACTTCTTGAGGATGGGGAACATGGTCATCATCTCTTCCAGCGCCGCCGGGCTCGGCGCGGAGTCGCTCTTCGCCTCGAAGCCCATGAGCAGGTTCTCCCGCACCGTCAGATAGGGGAAGATCCCTCGCCCCTGCGGCACATAGCCGATGCCCGCGCGCGCCCTGTCGCTCGGCGACCTCGAGGTGAGGTCCGCCCCGTCGAGCGCCACCTTTCCGCGCCGCGGCTTCAGCACGCCCATGATCGCCTTGAGCAGCGTCGTCTTGCCGACCCCGTTGCGCCCAAGAAGGCACGATACCCGGCCGGGCGCGACATCCAGGCTGACCTGCGACAGGATGCAGCTCTCTTCGTAGTAGACCGCGAGATCCTCGATCACCAGCATGTTCTCTACCGCTCCTCCGCCGCAGCCGCGGCCGCCGCGCCGCCGCGCGCGCGCCCTGCGTCGTGCGCCCGCCCGAGGTAGACCTCGATCACCTGCGCGTTGCCCTGGACCTCCTCGACCGGCCCCTCGCACAGCCTCCTGCCGGCGTGCAGCACCGTCACCGTGCTCGCGTAGCGCCGCACGAACTCCATGTCGTGCTCCACCACCAGCACCGACCGCTGCTTGGCGATCTCCTGGACGAGCTCCCCCGTGCGGTCGCGCTCGCGCCGGGTCATCCCCGCCACCGGCTCGTCGAGCAGGAGCAGCTTCGGCTGCTGCACGAGCAGCATGCCGATCTCCAGCCACTGCCGCTCCCCGTGCGCGAGCACCGCGGCCCGCAGCTCCGCGCGCCGCCGGAGCCCGATCCGGTCGAGCGTCTCGGCGATCTCCTTCTCCTGCGCCGCGGACAGCCCGCGGAGCAGCCCCGGCGCGCTCTCCCGGAAGCCCATCGCCGCCTCCAGGTTCTCGAGCACCGTGAGGCTGCCGAAGACGGCCGGCGTCTGGAACTTCCGCCCGATCCCCTGCTGGACCAGGGCGTGCTCCGGCAACCTGTGCACCTCGACGGCCTCTCGCCCCGACTCCCCACCTCCGTGGAACACCACACGTCCGCTCGACGGCCGCGTCTTGCCCGTGAGGATGTCGAGCAGCGTCGTCTTCCCCGCGCCGTTCGGCCCGATCAGGAACCTGAGCTCCCCGCGCTGGATGGAGAAGTCGAGCCCGTCCAGCACCTTGAAGCCGTCGAAGCTCACCGTCACCTGCTGGACCTCGACGATGTTGCCGCGGCTCATCCCCTCGCTCCTCTGTTCGTCGTCGCGCTCATTCATCGTCCATCCCCGCGTCCATTCCCGCGTCCATCCCCGCGTCCATCCCCGCGTCCATCCCCGCGTCCATCCCCGCGTTCATTCCCGCGCTCGTCCCCGCTCATCTCCGCTCCTCCCCCTCAGCGCCCGGACGTCGCCGGCACCTCGGTGCGCGCCGCCGGCTCGACCTCGCCCGCCGCCCCGGCCACGGCGGCCTCGCCGAGCGCGCCCGCCCGACCCGCCGCGCCGCCCGCGTGGCGGCGCACGAGCCTCGACCCGTGGCGCCGAAGGAAGCCGGCGACGCCGGTCGGGAGCAGCATGACCGACGCCGCGAAGAGCGCGCCGAAGGCGAGCTGCCACACCTCGGGATACGACTCGCTCAGCGCGCTCTTCCCCAGGCTCACAAGGATCGCGCCGACGACCGCGCCGATCAGCGTGCCGCGCCCGCCGACCGCCACCCAGGTCACCATCTCGATCGACGGCATCACGCCCATCGAGGACGGCGAGATGAGGCCGACCTGACAGACGAACAGCGCGCCGGCGATGCCGGCCATGCCCGCCGACAGCGCGAACACCAGCGTCTTCAGGGTGACCGGGTTGTAGCCGAGGAAGCGCACCCGGTTCTCGTCGTCGCGCATCGCCACGAGCAGGCGCCCGAAGCGCGACTGGGTGAGCCTCCGGCAAAAAAGGTAGAGCGCCCCCAGGCAGAAGAGCGTCACGAAATAGAGCACCGTCTGCGTCGAGGCCGCCCCGCGCGCGAAGCCGAAGATCGTCTTCAGGTTCGTGATCCCGTTCGTGCCGCCCGTGAGCGCCTGCTGGCCGATGAAGAGGATCGACGCGATCAGCGTGAGCCCCTGGGTGATCAGCGAGAAGTACACCCCCTGGACGCGGCTGCGGAAGACGAGGTAGCCCACCGCCGACGCGATCGCCATCGGCAGGAGCACCACGGCGCAGACGGCCACGACCGGCGAGCGGAACGCCTCCCAGAAGAAAGGCAGCGCCTCGAGGCCGCTCCAGCTCATGAAATCGGGCAGGCGCGAGCCCGACGTCTCCAGCTTCAGGTACATCGCCATCGCGTAGCCGCCGAGGCCGAAGAAGAGCCCCTGTCCGAGGCTCAGCATCCCGCCGTAGCCCCAGATGAGGTCGAGCCCGAGGGCGACGATGGCGTAGGTGAGGAACTTGCCGAGCAGGTTCAGCCGGAAGTCCGAGAGCACGAGCGGCGCGACGAGGAGCGGCAACGCCACCGCGAGCGGCGCGCCCCAGGTCCAGAGGAAGCTGCGAAGGGTGGAGTCTCGAAGGGCCATGTCCGTGTCCTCTTCTATCGGGTGCGCAGGGCGAGCAGGCCTGTCGGCCGCCACTGCAAAAAGGCGATCACCAGCGCGAACACGAGCGCCTTGCCGAGCGACGCCGTCGTCGAGAGCTCGAGCAGCGTGTTCGCGACGCCGATCACGAGCGCCGCCACCACCGTGCCGGGCAGCCGCCCGAGGCCGCCGAGGATGACCACCATGAAGGCGTCGACGATGTAGTTCGTCCCGAGCGACGGCCCGATCGAGCCGAGCTGCGTCAGCGCGCACCCCGCGACCCCGGCGAGCCCCGCGCCGAGCGCGAACGTCGCGGCGTCGACCCGGCGCGTGCGGACGCCGAGGCACGAGGCCATCTGCCGGTTCTGCATCACCGCCCGCAGCCGCCTGCCGCCCGCGGAGCGGTGCAGGTACGTGTAGACGGCGACGATGCACGCGATCACGAGGGCGATCAGGAAGACGCGCTTGTAGGGCAGCTGCACCCCGCCCGAGAGCGCGACGCCGCCGCTCAGCCACGACGGGCTCGAGACCTGCACGTTGGACGCGCCGAACAGGCTGCGCGCGGCCTGCTGCAGCACGAGGCCGACCCCCCACGTGGCGAGCAGCGTGTCGAGCGGCCTGCCATAGAGAAAGCGCACGATCGTGAGCTCGAGCAGGAGCCCGAGCACGCCGGCCACGAGGAACGAGGCCGGCAGCGCGAGCAGGAACCAGAGCCCGGCGTCCGTCCCCCCGACGAGCGGCGCAAGGTGCTGCCCGACGACGTACGTCGTGTAGGCCCCCGCCATGATGAACTCGCCGTGGGCCATGTTGATCACGTTCATCAGCCCGAACGAGAACGCGAGGCCCATCGAGATGAGCAGGAGGATCGAGCCCAGGCTCAGGCCGTTGAAGGCGTGGAGGAGAACTTCGTTCATGCTAGAGCACCGAACAGGTTGAGACGCCGCGCAAGAGAGGTAAGAGCCGCAGAGGCACAGCGGGCATCACGACGAGCCCCCTGTGCGCTCTGCGCCTCCGTGGTCGGGCCCTCGGGCTTCGAGGGCGGGACTGCCGCCTCCGGCCGCGCTACTTCGCGGCCAGCTCCTTCGCCCAGGGGTATGCGGCGAGGTACGGGTCCGGCTGGACCGGCTTGCCCGAGCTCCAGACCTCCTGGATGAGGCCGTCCTTGCGCACCTGGCCGATACGCACCGTCTTCCAGGTGTGCTGGTTCTTCCCGTCGAGCCGGACGAGCCCCCCGGGCGCGGCGTACTCGATGTCTCCGGCGCTCGCGGCCTCCTTCACCTTGGCCACCTCCGTGGACTTCGCCTTCTCGACGGCCAGCTTCCAGAGGTAGACCCCGAAATAGCCCGCCTCGATGGGATCGTCCGTGACGCGCGCGGCGCCGTACTTGGCCTTGTACGCCTCGACGAACTTCTGGTTCTCGGGGGTCTCCGTGGTCTGGTAGTAGTTCCACGAGACGAGGTGTCCGGCGATGTTCTCGGCGCCGATGCCGCGCACCTCCTCCTCGGCGACGCTCACCGAGAGGACCGTCATCTTGTCGACCGTGTAGCCGGCGTCCTTGAACTGCTTGAAGAACGCCACGTTGCTGTCGCCGTTCAGCGTGTTGAAGACGGCGTCCGGCTTGGCCGCGCCGATCTTGCTGATGATCGTGCTGACCTCGGTCCCGCCGAGCGGCAGGTACTCCTCGCCGGCGAGCTCGCCGCCCTTCGCCGCGAGCTGGGCCTTGATGATCTTGTTGGCCGTGCGCGGAAAGACGTAGTCCGAGCCGAGCAGGTAGATGCGCTTCTTGCCCTGCTCCAGCAGGTAGTCGATCGCGGGGACGATCTGCTGGCTCGGCTCGGCGCCGGTGTAGAAGATGTTGGGCGACTGCTCGAGGCCCTCGTACTGGACCGGGTAGAAGAGCAGGCCGTTCAGCTCCTCGAACGAGGGCAGCATCGCCTTGCGGCTGGCGCTGGTCCACCCGCCGAACACGACGGCCACCCCGTCCTGCTGGATGAGCTTTCTGGCCTTCTCGTTGAACGTGGGCCAGTCGCTGGCGCCGTCCTCGATCACGGGCGTGATCTGCTTGCCGAGCACGCCGCCCGCCTTGTTGATCTCCTCGATGGCGAGGATCGTCGCGTCCTTCACGGCCACCTCGCTGATCGACATCGTGCCGCTCAGCGAGTGGAGCACGCCGACCTTGATGGTGGCGCTGTCCGAGGCGGGCGCCGCGGGCGCCGTCCCGGGCGCCGGCGCCCCCTCGCCCTCCTTGTCGCAGGCGGAGAGCAGGGCCGCGCCGGCGAGGGCCGCCGCCGCGAAGCAGACCGCCCGCCGCCGAAAGGAGCCCGTCGCCGGCCGCTCCTCAACGTCCAACCCAGACGTGAACATATTCAACGCATCCTCCTTGGGTGCCGGTGCGCGTTCAATGCCCTGCATCGACGCGGCGATCCGACTGCACGAGAGCCGTGGGAAAGCTCGGGAGTCGACAACTGGAGACTCCCGGCTGGACACCGAAGGACCGCCCTGCGCAGCAGGGCTCGGCCCTCGGACAGGGGCCAGCGACACGATGTCGCGGTGAAATGTCTAATGCCGAGTGCCATGTTTCCTCGAGGTTTCCTCGAGATGAAATGTCGACCGGTCGGGCGACGAGGCGCGCTTTCCGCCGGCCATTTGGGTCCCCGATCACAAAGCGAGTCTCGCGCGCGCCGCCTCGACGGCGGCGGCTGCGGGCACGGACGCGGGCCGCGCGCGGGCGGGCAGGGCGGCGCGCGGAAGGGCGAAGGGCAGGGCCGTCCGAGGCGCCTGCGCGGCCGGGCAGGCGTTGGCTCCGGAGCGCCGGCCCCGGCAGCGAGGCGCGCGCGCCACGCCAGGTGTCGCCGGCGCCGATACGGTGTGGGGAGCTCTGGCCTCCGCGCGCACGAGCGCTGAGCGCTCCGGCGCTGTTGCGATGAGGTGCGCTCTCCAGTGCAGTAAAAAACTTGTATCAAGAGCGGTGGAGCCCAGGTACATTGATGGATGCTGTCTGCGCCCTGTGCTCGAGCGACACGGACGGCAGACGGGGTGGAGCGTATGAGAAGCACGAATCACATGCCCGGTGAGACGGATGGGCGATCCGCGAGCGGTGGAGCGACGCCGAACAGCGTCGTGGCCGGGCCGCGGGACGAGAACTCGGTGGTGATCTCCCTGAGCGCGCTGCTCGCGGTGGAGCAGGCAGCGACCACGAAGGTGGCCGGCGCGCGGATCGATCAGGGCCCGAAGGGCTCCGGGACGGTGGATATCCACGGACCGGCCGCCGGCGATGAACAGGAGCGCAGCAGCTACCTGGATCTCTTTCCGTTCGGCGCGCCCGAGCTGCCGGCGTTCAGGTCGCCTGATCTCACGCCGGTGCCGTCCGAGGTCCCGATCGACCTGCGCCCGCCGCGCGCGCGGCGGGCGGCGGGGGTGCGCTATGGCGCCATGGGCCTCGTCGGCGCCGCGGTCGTCGCCAGCGCGGTGTGGCTCGGCGCCCCGCGCGAGACGCTCCACGCGGCCGCGCAGCCCGGGGTGCGGTCCGCGGCGAGCGCGGCGCTTTCGCACCTGCCGAAGGCGGAGGCGAACGCCCCGGCCGCGATCGCGGCGGCGCCTCCGGCAAAGCCGGGCGACAAGGCGAAGGAGCGCGCCGCCCGCGGGGCGAAGGCCCGGCCCGCCGCCCCGGCAGGCGCGGGCAAGGCCGCGGCGAAGCGCACCGCCGGGAGCAGCGGACCGGCCGCCGGCGCCGCCGCACCGCCGCCGAGCCAGGGCGGCGCGCGCGCGGCGAGCGACCCCTGCAAGGGCGACCTCGACTGCGCCATGCGGCGCGCCGCGGGCGGCTCGTAGCGCCGCCCGTCGCGCGGCGATCCAGCGCTCTCCCTTCCTCGCGTGAGCTCAGCGCACTTCGCGTGAGCTCAAAGCAGCTTGCCCGGGCGCCGCGCCGGCGCTCTGGCCTCGGCGGGACAGCCCGGACGAGCCGCGGGAACGCCGGAATGACGCGCTGCTGCAAACCGGCCTGACTGGGCCGTTCGTTCGCCTGGATACTGCTTCCCTGTACGAGGATGTCGCACGAGCGAGCTCGTCCGGCCCCGGTGTCGCGCATGAGCCGCTGAGGGCGCCTGCGCTCGTCGTGGTTCCCGGAGAGCAGGTTATCTACGCGACACACTTGATCCCCCACGTCGCCTCCGTGCTAGGATCTGCTCTTGCTTCACAAGTTTGCTGATGGTGGATCGCTCACACGCGCCTGGCGGGCGCATCTCGCGGAAGCGCGCGCTCTTCGAACGCCTCCGGGGGGGCGCCCGCAAGGCGCAGCTGTGAGCACGCAGCGGATACCATCGCGTAAATTTCTGGTGTAGGAACAGAACCCGGCGCCAACGGCGGCGCTGAAGTGCACAGGAAGGGCTGCCGGGCGGCGTCGCTCGACGCGTCCTTCCACATGAGCAGCGCAACTCTTCTTGTCGGAGGATTCATTCATGAAAGCTCTTGGTTTTGCGGCGATCCTGGTCAGCGTGTGTGCGATGGCAGCCTGTACGATCACCGACGGCGACGGCGGCACGGGCGGTGAGGGCGGCACGGGCGGCTCGACGAGCACCTCCACGAGCACCACGTCGGGCGCCGGCGGCGAGGGCGGTGAGGATAGCGGCACGGGCGGTGAGGGCGGGGGCAATGAGTGCTCCAGCCTGGAGGCCCAGGCGTGCATGACCTGCTGTTCTGAAGCACGTCCCAGCGAGGCGGAGGCGTTCAATGCGCTGACCTTCTTGCATTGCGGCTGCGCGGCAGAAAGTCGGTGCGCCGCGTTCTGCGACACCACGGATTCCACGACCGACGTCTGCGGCGAAGACGGGGAGGTGAACGTGGAAGTGAACAACACCGATTGCGAGTTGTGCGTCATCGAGGAGTCGGAGACGGGCCCGTGCTACGACGACGCCTACACGGCCTGCGAGGCGGCCGAGGACTGCCAGGCGCTCACCGAGTGCTCGAACTCCTGCGAGTGATCTACCGCTCTCCGGCCTGACCGGACAGGACAGGCGGCCTCTCGCAGGTCGCCTGTCGTGTTTTGTGGGCCCGACGCGAAGGTGGCTCGGGGCTCGGCCGCTCTCCTGCGCGACATGGCCGCCTGCTCAGCGCTCCGGGGGCCTCACGGCGCGAGGCGCACCACCAGGATGTCGGCCGCGGTCGACTGCGCCGCGGCGCCGTCGAGGTCCACGCTCCCCTCGACCGTCCCCGCGAGCAGGACGTGACCGCGGTCCACGGAGGCCGCGACGCCCGCCGCCGACCGGCGCCCGCCGCTGCGCCCGGCGCCCGGGCCGAGCCGCTTGCTCCACACGTGGCGCCCCTCGGCATCGAGCCGCGCCGCCACGATGTCGCTGCCGCGGCCGGCGCCGTCGAGGGGGCCGCCGCCGAGATCGGTCGGGCCCTCGACGCTGCCGGCGAGGACGAGCCCGCCGTCCGCCTCGAGCGCGAGGCGCGGCGGCTGCTCCGCCGGGTAGGCCCGGCTGAAGCGGTGCTCTCGCGCGGCCCCGAGCTCGACAACGAACGCCGAGAGCCCCTCCGAGAACAGCGTGCCGCTGCCCAGGTCGAGGAGCCCCTCGAACGTCCCGCTCAGCGCGATCTCGCCGCCCGGCCCGATCTCGATGTCGCCCCCGTACTGCCGGCGGCCGTCGCCGAAGGCCAGCGACGCGACGTGCTCGCCGCGCTCGTCGAGCTTGGCCAGGAACACGTCGCTCATCCCCGCGGACGACAGCCGGGGCGCCCCCTCGCCGAAGTCGAGGTCGTCCTCGAAGGTCCCCGTCAGGACCACATCCCCGCGCGCGTCCACGGCCACGCCCGTCGGCTCCTGCGTCCCCGCGCCGCCGAACACCCGCGTCCAGAGGGGCACGCCCGCCGCGCTGAGCCTGGCCACCGCCACGTCGCTCCCGCCGTGCCCGAGGAGCGCCGACGCGACCACGACGTCGCCCGCGGCCGAGACCGCGACGTCCTGCGGTTTGCCGGGGAGCAACGTCCCCCAGCGCAGCCCGCCTCCCGCGTCCAGCTTGACCACGAACCCTTGCTGCGCGGGCGCGGTGAGCCCGGCGGCGCCCATCACCCCCACGAGGTCGCCCGCGATCGCGATCTCGCCCCCGGCGTCCACCGCGAGCGCCTGCAGCGCGCCTTGCCCCTCGTCGACGAGCCGCCGCACCCACGCGACCGCGCCGTCGGCCTCGATCCGCGCCACGAAGACGTCCCGCTCGGCGCCGGTCGCGATCGGCCCGGCGCCGAGGTCGAGGGAGCCCTCGAACTCGCCGCCCAGGATCGCGAAGCCCCCGCGGCCCGCCGCGAGCGCCCGCGCCCGCTGCTGACCGGAGCCGCCGAGGAGCGCGCCGAGGAGCCCGCCGGGGAGCACCGCGCCGCAGTCGCCGCCGCCGCTGCAGTCCTCGTCGGCCGGCGTCGTGCAGTCCTCGGCCCGCGGCGTGACCTCGCCGGTGCAGGCGCCCCAGCGGCCGTCGTCGCCGCAGGTGCGCCGGCCGGCGCTGCACGCGCCGACGCCCACGGTCCCCGGCGGCCCGCCGTAGGGGCACACCTCGACCGTCCCCGGGCCGCAGGCGCAGACCTCGCCGCCGCCGGCCGGGGGGTCGCCGGCGTCGCCGTCCGCCTCGTCGACCGCGCCGTCGCAGTCGTCGTCGGCCGCGTTGCCGCAGCGCTCGGGCGCGGGCGTCACCTCGCCCTCGCAGGGGCCGTAGCCGTCGCCGGCGGCGTTGCACCGCCGGAGGCCCCGCTGGCAGGCGCCGATCCCCTCGGTCGTCGGCGGCCCGGTGTAGCAGGCGACGGCCGAGAGCGGCTCGCAGCGCTCGTCGACGAGGAGGCCGTCCTCGAGGCCGAGCAGCGTGTTGCACCCGGCGCAGCCGAGCGCCACGAGCGAGAGGCGCCCGCCGATCCCGATCGCGCCGCGCGCGCCCACGTCAGTAGCTCCCGCCCACGACGAGCGAGAACGCCCCGGGGCCGGCGGCGGCCGCCGCCGTGGCGCGGCGCGCGGGCGGGGCGGCGGCGCGGGGCGGCGCGGTCCAGAGGAGCAGGCCGGCCGCGAGCAGCGCGGCGGTGCCGGCCGAGAAGGCGATCGTCGAGGCGGTGCCGGCGGACTGGGCGTCCTCGCGCAGCGCGACCCCGGCGGCGTCGCAGCGGTTGCGCGCGTCGCAGTGGCCCCGGTTCGAGGCGTCCCGGCGGGCGATCGCCTCCGCGCCGAACACGGCGCCGAGGCCGAGCCCCACGAGGCCGGCGCCGCCGGTCGCGAGCGCGATCATCCGCTGCGCGCGGCCGCCGGTGTCGCCGCCGTCGCCGCGGCCGGCGCTCCCCAGGACGGGAGGCGCCTGCCGGCGGGGGCCCGGCAGCGCCGCGGAGAGCGCGCGCGGGGGCGGCTCCTGCTCCAGGGGGGGCACGTGGATCACCACGCGCGCGCCGTCCGGCGGGACGGCGCGCGCGGTGGACCAGCGCCTTCTGCCGGGCGCACGCGCCTCGACCGTGTGGGTCCCGGGATCGACCGGGAGCGCCTGCCCCCACTGGGCGGGCAGGATCAGCACGCCGTCGCGCCGGATCTCCAGCCCCGGCGCGGCGCCGGCCGCGGGCGGCTCGATCGCCATGCGCGAGAGCCGCGGCTCGAGCGCAGCCGCGAGCGCAGCCGCGCGCGCGGCGCGGGGGTCGCCCGCGCTCTTCGCGATGGCCGCGGCCTCGCTGAAGACGTTCCAGGCGCCCGCGGTCCTGCCCGCGCGCGCGAGGCACTCGCCGAGCCGCAGGAGGAGGTTGATCGCCGTCGGATCGAGGGTCCTGCCCTGCTCGAGCACGGCGCACGCCTCGGCGACGCGCCCCGCGTCGAGCAGCTGTCGGGCGACCTGATACAGCGCGAGCACCTGCTCCTTGTGTCCCCCGGGCTGACCCGGGTTGGGCTGACCCGGGTTGAGCTGTCCCGGGTTGGGCTGTCCCGGGTTGGGCTGTCCCGGGTTGGGCTGTCCCGGGTTGGGGGGCCTCAAGCTGGGCTGTCCCGGGTTGGGCTGTCCCGGGTTGAGCTGTCCCGGGTTGGGCTGGTTGGGCTGTCCCGGGTTGGGCTGTCCCGGGTTGGGGGGCCTCGAGCCGGACTCGGAAGCCGCCCCGCTCGCCGGCGAGAGCGACAGCGACAGCGCCGCGAGGGCGCAGGCGAGCCGGCGCGGGCGCGAGCTGCAGACCTTCGGGAGAGCTCCTCGGCGCATGGCGATCACCAGGGGCTGTCCGGCGCCCCCACCGTCGGAGCGTTCGCGCCGAGGCTGGGCCCTGCCACGTGGACCGGAGCGCCGGCCGCGGAGTCCCGACCGGGCGGCGGCGCCGCAGCAGACGACGTCGTGGGCGCGGGCCCCGGAGCGGCCTGCGCCGGGGCCGCCTGCGGCGCCAGGCCCTGCGGCGCCAGGCCCTGCGGCGCCAGGCCCACCCGCGTCCCGGCCGCGAGCGCCGCGCGCGCGGGCGCGCGCGACGGCCTCCCTGCGTTCGCCCGCGCGAGCGGCGCCCCCCTCGCGGGTGCGACGGGGCCGGCGCCGTCGAACGCGGCCGGCGGCGCATCTCTCGCGTCGGGTTCGGGCGCGCCGCACGCGCCGCCGTGCGGCGCGCCGCCAGCCGCGGCGCGGGGCGCGTGGAGCGGCCCGCCTGCCACGGGGGTCCCCTGCGGCTCCGCGGCGAGCCCCTGCGGCACCGCCGCGAGGTGCTGCGCGCCGGCGCGGTCGGTCCAGGTGACCCCCCCCGTGCGCGGCCCCCCCCCCGTGCGCGGCCACCCGGGCGGAAGGACGGTCATGGCCAGCGCGGCGCTCGCGGAGAAGGCGCCGGCCGCCAGCCATGCCCGCCTGGGGCGGCGGAGGACCCCGGACCCCTGCGCCTCGGACGGCCGAACGGCGGTCGCGGGCGGCCGGAAGGCGCTCGTGGGCGGCCGGAAGGCGGTCGTGGGCGGTCCCTCGTCCAGCCATGTGAACGTCGGCTGGCTCCGCTGGACCGCCGTGGGCAGCGTCGCGTCGGGCGGCCCGCGCAGCGCGAACGGCGCGAGCGCGGTCGCGAGCTCGCGGGCCGAGGCCGGACGGCGGGCCCGGTTCTTCTCCAGGCAGCCCATCACGATCTCCTCGAACCCCTCGGGCAGATCGGCGCACACGTTCCGGAGCGGCCGGGGCGCCTGCTCCGACACCACGAGCACGAGCTGCTCCAGCGTCTCCGCGCCGAACGGCAGCGCGCCGCTCACGAGCTGGTACAGCACGACCCCGAGCGCCCACAGGTCCGCGCGCAGATCCACGTCCTTGGGCGTGAGCATCTGCTCGGGCGCCATGTAGCGGCGCGAGCCCATGACCGACCGCGCCGTCGTCATCTCGAGCCCGTCCTCCTCGGGCCTCGCGCACGAGAACTTCGCGACGCCGAAGTCGAGCACCTTGATGAGCGGCGTGCCGTCGGTCCGGTACGTCAGGAACAGGTTCGCGGGCTTCAGATCCCTGTGCACCATCCCGAGCGCGTGCGCCTCCATCAGCGCGACGCAGGCCTGACGGACGTACTCGGCCGCCTCGTCCACCGGCAGCCGCCCGCGGCGCTCCACGATCGAGCGGAGATCGTTGCCCGAGAGGTGCTCCATCACGATGTACGGGACCGGCAGCGCGATCCCCGGCCTCGGCGCGAGCGCGCCCAGGTCGTGGACCCGCGGCACGTGCTCGGTCTTCAGCCGGAACATCCCGCGCGCCTCGCGCTGGAACCGCCTCAGCAGCGCCGCGTTGCCGCAGTGCTCCGCCCGCATGAATTTGATCGCCACGAGCTCGCCCAAAGACAGGTGCCGCGCCGCGACGACGGCCCCCATCCCGCCGATCCCGAGCAGCCGCTCGACCCGATAGCGGTCCGCGATGACCTCGCCGCAGTGCACGGGCACCACTCCCTCTTCATCGCTCACTACGCGCCCCCCCACTCCGTCGCTCTGAGATTGCAGACCGACCAGCCACGATCTCGGACCGGATGGTTCCTTGCAGGGCCACGCTCGTCGCGCTTACCGCAGGCTCTGCTGAGATTCGATTCTCCGGAGAGGCAATGCGTCGCGTCGCCTGTCGAATTTTCCGGCGCTCCTGTGGGCGCTTGCAGGCGCGCTCCGTGCGCCGCGGGCGATCCGGAGCACGTCTCCGCCCCGCACGCGCCGCCCGGCCGTTGCGCGCGGCGGTTCCTTTTCGGCGTTCCTTGCGATACATGCGCCCCGTGTCTGGCTCTCCCGCCCTGGTCTGCCGCGGCCTGGTCAAGCGTTACGGCGATGTCGTGGCCGTGAACGGGCTCGACCTCGAGGTGCGGCGCGGCGAGTGCTTCGGCCTGCTCGGCCCGAACGGCGCGGGCAAGACGACCACGGTGGAGATCCTCGAGGGGCTGACCCGCCCCGACGCCGGGGAGGTCGAGGTGCTGGGCGAGCGCTGGGCGGGGGACGGCATCGCGCTGCGCCAGCGCCTCGGCATCCAGCTCCAGGAGACGCGCTTCCCGGACAAGCTCCGGGTCCGCGAGGTGATCGCGCTGTTCCGCAGCTTCTACCCGCGCGGGCTCGATCCGGAGGAGGCGCTGCGCTGCGTGTCCTTGCAGGAGAAGGCGGGCGCGTTCGTGCGCGGGCTGTCGGGCGGGCAGAAGCAGCGGCTCTCGCTCGCCTGCGCGCTCGCGGGCGACCCGGAGGTGCTCTTCCTCGACGAGCCGAGCACCGGCCTCGACCCGGCGTCGCGCCGCGAGATCTGGGACGTCGTCGAGGACCTGAAGGCGCGCGGCCGCACGATCCTCCTGACCACGCACTACATGGAGGAGGCCGCGCGGCTCTGCGACCGCGTCGCGATCGTCGACCGCGGGCGGCTGCTCTCGCTCGGCACGCCGGCGGCGCTCGTCGCGTCGCTGGGCGCCGAGCACGTCGTGGAGGTCGAGGTGGACGGCGAGATCGCCGAGGAGGAGCTCAGGGCGCTGCCCGGGGTGGAGGCCCTGCGCTTCGCGGACGGGGCGCTCCGGCTGACGGTGCGTGACGTGGCGCGCGTGCTCCCGCCGCTGCTCGCGCTCTGCGCCGCGCGCGGCGCCGCGCCGCGCCGGCTCGCGACGCACCACGCGAGCCTGGAGGACGTGTTCATGGCGCTCGCCGGGCGGAAGCTCGCGGGCGAGGAGGCGGCGTGATGGCGCGGTGGTTCCGCTCGCTGCGCGGCGCGCCGCTCGTGCTCCTCATCCGGGCGCGGGTGGCGGAGTTCCTGCGCGAGCCCGAGGCGCTCTTCTGGATGCTCGTGTTCCCCATCCTGCTCTCGTCGGCGCTGGCCGTCGCGTTCCGGGACCAGGCCGCGGCGCCGCTGCCGGTGAGCGTCGAGGTGGGCGCCGGGGCCGAGGCGCGGCGCGCCGCGCTCGAGGCCTCCGGGCAGGTCGTCGCCCGGGTGGTCCCGCGGGAGCAGGCGCAGCAGGAGCTCCGGGCCGGCAAGGTCGCGCTGGTCGTGCTGGCCACCGATCCGCCCACGTACTGGTTCGATCCGACGCGGCAGGAGAGCCGCATCGCCCGGCTCGAGGTCGACGAGGCGCTCCAGCGGGCGGCGGGGCGCGCGGACGCGTTCCGCCCGGCAGCGCTCGAGATGACCGAGAGGGGCTCGCGCTACATCGATTTCCTCGTGCCCGGGCTGCTCGGCATGAACCTGATGTCGACCGGGATCTGGGCGATCGGCTTCTCGATCGTGCAGCAGCGCATCGGCAAGCTCCTGAAGCTGTTCGTGGCGGCGCCGATGAAGCGCTGGCAGCTCCTTGTCGCGCACCTCGGGGCGCGGCTCGTGTTCCTGGCGATCGAGGTCATCGCCTTGCTGCTGTTCGCGGTCCTCGCCCTCGGCGTGCCGATCGCCGGCTCGCTCGCCGCGCTCGCGCTGGTCATCGTGGTCGGCGCGCTCTCGTTCGTCGGGCTCGGCCTGCTCATCGCGGCGCGGCCGCGGACGCTCGAGGGCGTCTCGGGCCTGACCAACCTGGCGATGTTCCCGATGTGGATCTTCTCCGGCGTCTTCTTCTCGACCGAGCGCTTCCCGGACGCGGTCCAGCCCTTCATCCAGGCGCTGCCCCTCACCGCGCTCAACGACGCGCTCCGCGGCGTGATGCTCGAGGCCACGCCCCTCGCCGCGCTCGCGCCCGAGCTCGCGGTGCTGGTCGGCTGGGGCGCCGTCTGCTTCGCGCTCGCCCTCAAGCTCTTCCGCTGGCAGTAGCCCGCGCTGCCGCCGCGCTCGGGCCTTCCGGCCGGGCGGGTGCTTCCCTGCCAGCAGCGCTTCCGCAGCGCTGGTGGTCCGGTGCTGCTCCCGCAGCACGCCGTCGTCGCGCTGGGGGCGGCGGTGCCTCGCTCTGCGCCGGCGCGCCCGTGGTCCCGCTCGCGGGCACGCCGCTTGCGCTCAGGCAGGGCAAGCAAGGCACGCAGGGCACGCACGGCGCGCAGGACGGCACGTCCGCGCGCGAGCGCCAGCACCGAGACCGAGGACAACCCATGAGCGACAATCCGCGGCAGATCCGTTTGGGCGCCTTCTTACCTGGCGCAGGACACCACGTGGCCGCCTGGCGGCACCCGCACGCGCAGGCCGATGGAGGCATCCGCTTCGGTCATTACAAGCGCATCACGCAGACGGCGGAGCGGGCCAGGTTCGACGCCGTGTTCCTCGCGGACGGGCTCGCGCTGCAGAACCGGCCGGGGGCGCAGGGCCGCACCGCCTACGGGGCCAGCTTCGAGCCGGTCACGCTGTTCTCCGCGCTCGCGGCCGTCACCGAGCGCATCGGCTTCATCGCCACGGCGTCGACCACGTACGAGGAGCCTTACCTGCTGGCCCGCAAGTTCGCCTCGCTGGACCACCTCAGCCAGGGGCGGGCAGGGTGGAACGTGGTCACCACCGGTGGGGGCGAGGCGGCGGGGAACTTCGGGCTCGACGCCCACCCCGACCATGCGCAGCGGTATGCCCGGGCGCGCGAGTTCGTCGACGTGGTCACCGGCCTCTGGGACAGCTGGGAGGACGACGCCTTCCTCCGCGACAAGGCGTCGGGGGCCTACTACGACCCGGACAAGCTGCACACGCTCGATCACAAGGGGAAGTTCTTCTCCGTTCGGGGGCCGCTCAACATCCCGCGTCCGCCCCAGGGGCACCCGGTGATCGTGCAGGCGGGATCGTCGGAGGCGGGCAGGGATCTCGCGGCGGAGACGGCCGAGGTGATCTTCACCGCGCAGCAGACGCTGGAGGATGCGCAGGCCTTCTACGCCGACGTCAAGGGCCGGATGGCCAGGTACGGTCGCCACCCCGACCAGCTGAAGATCATGCCGGGGGTGTTCCCCGTGGTCGCCCGGACGGAGTCGGAGGCCAGGGCGAAGTACCAGGAGCTGCAGGACCTCATCTTGCCGGAGGTCGGCCTGTCGCTGCTCTCGGGTCTGTCGGGCGGGATCGATCTGTCGGGGTACCCGGTGGACGGTCCGCTGCCCGATCTGCCGGAGACCAACAACAACAAGAGCCGGCAAGCGCTGATGTTCGACATCGCCCGCAAGCGCAACTTCACCATCCGCGAGCTCTATCTCTGGGTGGCGGGAGCGCGCGGGCACTGGACGCTCGTCGGCTCGGTGGAGCAGATCGCGGACCAGCTGGAGGCGTGGTTCACGCAGGGCGGGGCCGACGGGTTCAACGTCATGCCGCCGTGGCTCCCGGGCGGGCTGGATGATTTCGTCGAGCTGGTGATCCCGGAGCTGCGGCGTCGTGGGCTGTTCCGAACGGAGTACGAGGGCCGCACGCTGCGGGAGAACCTCGGGCTGTCCCGGCCGGCGAACCGTCACGCGAGCAAGGCCAGGTCGCGGGCGTCGGCGGCCTGACGAGCTGCACGTGATCGATGCAGACGAACGTGAACGGCATGAGCCACGTATACAAGAAAACAGGGTAGATCACGAGCGGCGCCGGTCGACATGCGCGCTGATCGAACCGCCGGTGGGCGGATTGTTCATCGCTGGATTCGCGCAAATCCAGGTGTGAGTCGCTGTCTCCTGGCGCTCCGCCAGCGCGCTTGACGAGCTGCCGGTGTCATCCAAAGTAGTTGGGGCTGGTCAGCTCCGTCGTGACGACTCTGTCGGTTTCAGGGCAGGAGATCGAGCGATCTTGTCTCCCCTTCAATCAGGAGATTCCACATGGCTGAATCGACGAAGATCGTCGTGCTGCTCGCTGCCTCGTTGTCGACGGTGATCGCTGGCTGCATGGCGGCGACGGACGAGGTGGATGGGGATGAGCGGGGGGACCTGTCCGCCGTCGCGGCGCCTGCGGACGCCGAGGAGAGCGTGGGTGAGGCGTCCGCCGCTCATCACTGCCACCACTGTCCGCCGGGGACCACGTATGTCGCCGTGGTGAACACCTGTGTCACCGAGCCTGCCAGCTTCGATTATACACCCTGGGCCCACGGGTGCCCTCACGGCGCCATCCTGACTGGCCGCGGCAACGTCATTTGTTTCCCGTGCGAGAGCCCTGGCCCTCCGAGCGTCCCCATCGCCGTCGGTCTCCCGGGCCCGCAGCCCGGCCTCTTTCCCCCTCCGGTCGCGGGCGGCGGTTTTCCGGGCCCGCAGCCCGGCCTCTTTCCCCCTCCGGTCGCGGGCGGTGGTTTTCCGGGCTCGCCGCTCGGCGCCTTTCCCCCTCCGGCCACCGGCATCGGCGCGCCTGGCTCCCCGGCTCCGCTCGGCCCGTTCCCGTGACGCGCCGGATCCAGCCCTTGCTCTCGCGAGCGCGGTAGGCCCCTGCGAGGGGGCCGGGCAGCCCGGCAAACCCCTGCGAGGGGGCCGGGCTGCCCGGCAAAGCCTCCGGGCGTGCGCCTCTCGCCCCGGTCCTCAGCCGCTCAGCCGCGCCCCGCCGTGCTCGCCGGATCCCCCACGACCGTCGTGCGCAGCCGCTCCTTGATGTCGTCGGACAGGCACATCCGCGAGACCATGTCCTCGAACGTGTCGCGCCGCCGGATGAGCCGGCTCCGCCCGCCGTCGATGAGCACCTCGGCCGGTCGCAGCCGGCCGTTGTAGTCGTAGCTCATCACGTGGCCGTACGCGCCGGCGTCCATCAGGACGACCACGTCCCCCTCGGCGACGTCCGCGGGGAACTCGCGCTCGCTGATCCACATATCGGTGTTCTCGCAGACCTGGCCCGTCATCGCCATCGGGGCGGTCTGGCCGCGGCGGCCGTTGATCCGCACCTCGTGGTAAGCGCCGTACATCACCGGCCGCGCCATCGTGTTCATCGAGATGTCGGTGCCGATGATCGTCCGGTATCCCTGCTTGATCGAGATCACCCGCCCGAGCACGCTGCCCGCGTCCCCGACGAAGTAGCGCCCCGGCTCCATGACGAGGCGGGGCGCCTTCAGGCCGTGCTCGGCGCACTTCTTCTGCACCATCGCGGCGATCTCGCGGGCGACCGCGTCCACGTCGAGCGTCGGCTGCTCCCTGCGGTAGGGGATGCCGAGCCCGCCGCCGATGTCCAGGAACGCGAGGTCGAAGCCGAGCTTCCGGGCGACCGGGCCGATCAGGTCGAGCAGCTTGCCGGTGACGTGCGCGAAGCTCTCCGGCTTGTTCGCCTGCGAGTGAGGCATCATGTGCACCCCGAGCCGCTCGACCCCGTTCTCCAGCGCGGTGCGGTAGGCCTCCTCCACGTAGCGCGGGTGGATCCCGAATTTCGCGGACGGGCCAGCGAACGGCTTCAGATCGGGCGTCGCGATGTCCTCGCCGCTCGGGTTGATCCTGAAGGACATGCAGCGCGGCCGCCCGAGCGAGAACAGGCGCCGCAGGATGCCGTGGTCATCCACGTTGAAGATCACCCCGGCGCGCAGCCCAGCGGTCAGGTCGTCGTCCGAGAGGCTGTTGCCCGTGTAGATGATCTGCTCGCCCGAGAGCCCGAGCGCCTGCGCCAGGCGGATCTCGTTCGGGCTCGCGGCGTCCACGCCGGAGCCCTGCTCGACCAGGAGCTTCGCTATCTCCAGGTTGTTGCACGCTTTGATGGCGTAGAAGACGGACACCTCCGGGTAACAGCTGCTCAGCGCGCGCGTGAGTCGACGGAAGTTCTCCCGGATGCGCTCGGCGTCGTAGGCATAGAGCGGCGTACCGTACTGCTCCGCCAGGTCGCGCACCGAAATGCCACCGATCTTGATCTCTGCCTCTTGCATACTCCTCGTCGCGTCAACGCTTCCACTTCGAGAGACAACCCGAAGAAACTGGCTGCAGGCTTACAGTACACCAGCATATCATGTGCCACCGGCGGCCGGCAACGGTGCGGGCGGAGCGCCGCCTGTGCGGCTAGGTGGCGTCGCTGTGGCTCACGTCGCTGCTGCCGGCGTCGCTGGTGCCGGCGTCGCTGGTGCCGGCGTCGCTGGTGCCGGCGTCGCTGGTGCCGGCGTCGCTGGTGCCGGCGTCGCTGCTCCCGGCGTCGCTGCTGCTGAAGAGGTGGCGCCAGAGCGTGCCGAGCCCGCCCACGAAGAGCGAGCCGTTGTGCTTGTCGATGGCCTCGACCGCGGCGGGGTCGAACGGCAGCTGATGCGGGTCGATCACCTCGAGCAGGGCGCGCTCGTCCGCCGTCGGCGACGGGTGGAGCCTCAGCCGGCACGAGCTCCCCGGCGTGCGCGGCCCGGTCGCGGGGCTCGCCAGCCCGTCGAGGTGCGCGACGAGGTCGTCCACCGGGTCGAACTCGGTGTCGCCGAGGTGCTCGCCGATGAGCGACGCGCGCGCCCTGCGGATCGAGCGGCCCAGCGCGTCGTCGGGATCGTCGGTCTCGACCGAGGCGTTGATCTCGGTGTCGATCGAGAGGCTGCGGTTCGTCAGGTTGGCGGAGCCCACGGTGAGGAAGCGGTCGTCGACGATCATCACCTTGGAATGGATGTACGTGGCGCGCTCGGCCGTCTCGTCCTCGCCGCAGGCCGGCAGGGTGTAGTAGACGCCGAGACGGTGGCCGGTCTCGGCCGCCGCCTCGCGCAGCGCGCCGAGCACCTTGGCCTGGGAGAGCCCGACGGCGATCTGCTCCTTCATCGTCTCGGCCTCCATGTTCAGCACGAGCACAACGTCGAGGAGCGGCCGGCCCTCGGCGCGCATCCGCCGCACGATCCCCTCGGCGATCACGTGAGAGCTGAAGTACTGCGTCTCGACGTAGATGAAGCGCTCGGCGGCGTCGATGGCGTCGAGGTAGAGGTCGCGTATCTCCATGCAGTGCGGAGCGCCGGTGGGCGCGCCGTGCGGATCGGTGCGGCTCAGCGTCACGTGCCGCGCCGCGAGGGGGATACCGCCCTCGGGCCGGTAGTCGGGGAACGTCGGGTCGGCCGCCTCGATGTCCGGCAGCGTCATGGCCACGCCGCCGGCGCGCCGCCAGCGATCCGTGAAGATCTCGGTCAGCGCCCGGGCGACCTCGCGGCTGCGCACGTAGGCCTGGACGTCGTGAAACGGCTTGTGCGGCTCTCCGCGGCTGACGCGGAGCGGGTTCTTGTTCGTGTGGCTGCGGTCGTCCCAGCGGTGGTCGCAGAGGTCGAGGCCGCCGAGAAAGGAGAGCTCGCCGTCGACGACCACGAACTTCTGGTGGTGCGAGGCGCGCTCGACGTGGGTGGAGTCGAAGAGGAAGTGCAGGCGATGGTTCGTCCACTCGAAGACGAGCTGCTGGAGCCACTCGCGCTCGAGCGCGAACACGAGGTGGAAGTCCCAGGCCAGGATGAAGATCTGGAGATCCGGGGTGATCTCGCAGAGGTGGTCCAGGAACTTGAGCAGGGTGATCGGGCCCGACACCCCCGCCTCGCGCCCGCCGCGGAGCAGGGCGACGTCGCTGTCGAACTGCCAGCCGGCGAGGAGCATGTAGCGCCGCGCCCCGGACGCGACCCGGTAGAACTCGGGGTAATACTCGTCGGCATCGACCAGCAGGCCGAAGCTGTCCACCGGGGTGCTACACCACGTGTGACGCCGAGGGTCGATGATCTTCGCCATCGCCCCCTCACGCCGTCGCGTCCGGGCGCTCCTCACGGCGCGCCTGCGGTGTCGCGTGCTCCTCGATGAGCCGCTTCAGGCTCGAGATGCCCGGCCGGTCTCCGCTCGCCTCGCCGACGGCGGCGAGCCGCTCCGCCTCGTCGGGCGAGAGGTCGGGGCATATCCACTCCAGCAACGCCGCCCAGTCCGGTTCACCGTCGCAGCTGTAGCAGTCATCGGGGATCGGCGTATTGTCGGGGAAATTCCGGAAAACAAAGTACGGCATCGCATCTACCTTCATGCCGAGATCACGGGCACGTCCTCATTGCGGCTCGGATCTCGCGCTGCCGCGCTGGCACGCGGCCGACCGCGCGCCAGCGCGGCAGCGCGCGGCCCGTCGGCTATGGTGCCGGCCGCCCGGGGGGGCAAGCGCGTCCCGCTCGCGCCGGTCGGCCCGCCGGCGATCGTGCCCGGAACAGGACGGCGGCGCGGGTCCGTCGCGCCGCAGCGTGGACCCAGGGAAGAAAAATCCACCACGCCTGAGCTCGGTCGCTCGGGCGCTGAAGGTCGAGCTTGTTCGGGGCGCTCCTCTGGGCTGAACTCCACGCCAGGATGAACGACCTTGACTCGATAGCGCTCGCTGCCCGCGGCGCGCTGGCGCTGATCGTGAGCCTCACGGCGGTGGGCTGCCAGCTCGTCTCGGGTATCGACGGGATGAACGTCGACCCGTCGGTGGGCGGCGTCATCGGCGACTGCGGGCCGGCGGGCACCCGGTGCGGCGGGACGTGCGAGGACGGCATCGCCACGCCTCCGGGCACCTGCAGGGGCGACGGGACGTGCTCCGCCGAGCCGAAGAGCTGCGGGGCCTACGCCTGCAACCTGGGCGGGACGGCGTGCGCCACGAGCTGCTCGATCTTCGACGGCTGCGTCGACGCCGCGGTCTGCGACACGATGACCGCGACGTGCATGGCGTGCGGGGCGAGCCCTTCCGATCCGGCCCCGTGCGACGGCTGCGAGCACTGCCAAGGTGGCAAGTGCGTCACCCGGTGCGACACCGAAGGCGAGTGCGTCGAGGACCGGATGCTCGACGCGAAGGAGCGCCCGGCGAGGCTCGAGTGCAACGGTCAGTGCAACAACATCAGCGTGGTCTGCATAGGGCCGCACCCGTGCGAGATCGTCTGCGGCGACGGTGGGTGTCAAGGCCTGCTCATGCGATGCAGCCATGACGGCCCGTGTTATCTCGAGTGCGGCCGGTCGGGGTGCGCGAGCAATGTGAAATTTGAATGTGGAACGAATATTTGCGTTGCTGCTTGCATCCTCGAGACCACCATCATCGATCAGGAGTGCGGGAGCTCGTGCTCGTGCATGTCGCAGGTATGCCAGTGATCCACGCGGGCGCCGTGCCGCGCTGCGCCGTGCTCCGTGCGGGGAGGCGCGGCGGCGGCGTGGACGCACGCGGCGGGCGCGTGCCGCTTGCGGGCGCGTGCCGCTTGCGGGCGCGTGCCGCTTGCGGGCGCGTGCCGCTTGCGGGCGCGTGCCGCTTGCGGGCACGTGAGTGAGACGCGCCGATGAGAACGGCGCCCGGCGGCGCCGGGGATAGGGGTAGCCAAGACCGCGCGCCCCCGATATTCTAGGGCTTTGCATGACGACCTGCCCCGCGCGGGGCAACCGGGACCACGCGACCCCTAGCTTCCATGGCTCAGTATGGCGACGTGCCCCAAGTGCGGTGCAGTGTACGATGAGGATGTGACGACGTGTGCGGCAGACGGCAATCCGCTGCTGCCCGCGCGGCTGAGCCTCCCCGCCGAGCCGCTCCTCGCGGCGCACACCATGGTCGGCGAGTACCGCATCGAGCGGAAGCTCGGCGCAGGCACGTTTGGAGAGGTCTACGCCGGCGAGCACCCGATCATCGGCAAGCAGGTCGCCATCAAGGTCCTGAACGGGCGCTTTGCCGCGCAGCCTCAGGCCGTCGCCAGGTTCGTCGCCGAGGCGCGCGCGGTGAACCGGATCCGCCAGCGCAACATCATCGATATCTTCTCCTTCGGCGTGCTCCAGGAGCTGCAGCGGCACTACTTCGTCATGGAGCTGCTCGACGGCCTCACGCTGGGCGAGCTGTGCCGGCGCAGGAGGCGGCTGCCGTTCCCGACGATCGTCCCCATCCTGCGGGGCATCGCCGACGCGCTCGACGCCGTGCACGAGGCGGGGATCACGCACCGGGATCTGAAGCCGGACAACGTCTTCCTCGCGGCGGAGCGCGATGGGACCTGGTTCCCGAAGCTGCTCGACTTCGGGATCGCGAAGCTCGCGGACGGCTCGGAGGAGACGAGCACCGGGGTCGTGCTGGGCACGCCGCAGTACATGGCGCCCGAGCAAGCGCGCGGGCAGCGGATCGGGCCGCCGGCGGACATCTATGCGCTCGGCGTGATGATTCACAAGATGTTGACGGGAAAGCATCTGTTCACCGGCGAGTCCGCCGTGGAGATGATGTACAAGCACGTATCGAATCCTCCGCCGCGGATGTCGAGCGTCTGCGCCGATCTGCCGCGCGAGCTCGACCTGCCGGTGCTCGCCATGCTCGAGAAGCGCGCGGGCGACAGGCCTCCGAGCGCGAGCAGGGCAGTCGCCGCGCTGCTGGACGCCGCGCGCGGGATCGGGCTCCTGCGGGGCCGCGCGCCGGAGGAGCCCGTCTCGGCGCTCCCGGTCGCGACGTGGGCTCCGGGAGAGATGCGCTCGACAACCGAGGTTGTGGCGCCGGCGAGCGCGACGTGGACGTCGGGGCTGGCGTCATCGGCCATGGAGCCTTCGGCCACCGAGGTTGTGGCGCCGGCGAGCGCGACGTGGACGCCGGGAGGGGTGTCTCCGGCCACCGAGGATGTGGCGCCGGTGAGCGCGACGTGGAGCCCGGGGCCCGCGCCTGCGGCGAGGGAGGACGCGATCACCCTGGAGACGGGCGTTCCCTTTGAGATGGGGCCCTCGGCGACCGCCGGGGGCTGGGCGCCGGACCGCTGCTCGGACGCCGGTACCGGCCCGACGCCGGAGTCCTCGATCGCGCCCGGGGGATCGGCCATCGCGGTCGCCGAGAGCATGGCCGGGACGATGGCGAGCCCTGGAGGCGCGACCCTCCCCCCGGCAGGGCCGCCCGCCGGGGGGGTGGACCCGGTGCGAGGAGTGGACGCGGGCGATCGTTCGTCGCTGCGCGAGCTGGCCGCCGTCGAGGCGCCGTCGATCGTTCCGGCCGCACGGGCGACTGCGGCGAGGCGCTGGAAGCTCCTGGTCGCGACCGCCGCGGGGCTCCTCGCCGCGACGTGGATGTGGGCGGCCGGGCGTCCCTCCGGGCTCCCCCCGCTGGACGGCTCGAGCGCCGTGGCGCTCGCCTCGTCCGCCGCCGCGCCGGCGCCGCCGCGCGCCTCGGCCTCCGCCGTGTCGCCGCCGCCGCCGCTCGCCTCGTCCGCCGCCGCGCTGGCGCCGCCGCCGCTCGCCTCGTCCGCCGCCGCGCCGGCGCCGCCGCCGCTCGCCTCGTCCGCCGCCGCGCTGCCGCTCGCCTCGGCTGCCCCAGCGGCCCCGAGTGCCGCGCCGGTGCCGCGCTCCGCGACCCCACGCGCCGCGACTCCACGCGCCGCGGCTCCGCGCGCCGCGACCCCGCGCGCCGGGGGGTTGAGCCAGGGTCGCGTGGAGAGGCTCCTCGACCAGCGTGAGTGAGTCGGGAACATGAAGCGAGGGCTCTCGTTCCTTGGCTCCGGCGTGCTGCTCGGGGCCGTCGCGCTGTCGGGCGCGGCGTCCGCGCAACGCGCGGTCAAGCCCGTGGCCGAGGTGCTCTTTCGGCAGGGGCGCGACCTCTTCAAGGACGGGAAGTACCCCGAGGCCTGCGACAAGTTCGAGGAGAGCCAGCGCATCGAGCCGAAGCCCGGGACGCTCCTCAACCTCGCCGTCTGTCACGAGAAGGTGGGGAAGCTCGCGACCGCCTGGGCCGAGCTGAGCTCGGTGGAGGAGGTCGCGCGGCGCGAAGGCCGGAAGGACCGCGAGGGCTTCGCGCGCGCGCAGCGCGAGGCGCTGGAGAAGCGGCTCGCGCGCCTCGAGGTCAGGATGGCTGCGCCGCCCGCGAGCCTGCGCCTCACCCTCGACGGCGAGCCGCTGAGCGGCGCTGCCCTGAACGCGCCGTTCCCCATCGATCCAGGCCAGCACCGCGTCGCCGCTGCGGCGCCGGGGAAGAGGGCGTGGTCGACCGACGTCGAGGTGCCGCCCGAGCGCGCCACGATCGTCGTCACCGTCCCGGCGCTGGAGGACGCGCCGCCCGCTGCGCTGGCGCCGCGCGCGGCGGGCCCGGCGCCCGCGCCGAGGCCGCAGGCGGGGAGCACCGGGACGGTGCTGATGGCCACGGGGTTCAGCGTCGGCGCGGTCGGCCTGGTGGTCGGGGCCGTCGCGGGCGCGCTCACGCTCTCGAAGTCCGGGGCGCTCGCCGAGGCGTGTCCGGACGACCGCTGCCCTCCGAGCCGGCGCGGCGAGCTCAGCACGGCCAACACGCTGGCCAACGTCTCCAACGCCGGCTTCGCGGTCCTCGCCGTCGGCGCCGGCGTCGGCGTCGCCGGTCTGCTGATGCTGCCACCCCGGGGCCCGACGGCGGGCTCGCGCGCGGCGCTGACCCCGGTGCTCGGGCCCGGAGCGATAGGCCTGCAAATCACCTTCTGATGGCTGGAAACTGGCTGTGTAGCTGCGAACGAGGCGTGGTCACGCAGGGCCTCGCGCACGAGCGCGCGATCGTCATCGCGATCGCGCGCTCGCGCTCGTGCTGATGAAGATGCCGCCGGGGCCATCGCTGTCCGGCGTCCGGCTGCGCTGGCCTCGAGTCAGCCCTTCTCGCCCCCCTCCCTCCGGATCCCGAGCTTCCGCATCTTGCTTTGCAGCGTCGTCGGCTTCAGCCCGAGCGCCGCGGCCGCCCCGTCCTCCCCGTAGATCTTCCCGCCCGAGGCCCGCAGCGCCTCCTCGATGCAGCGCTGCGCCGCCTCCCTGTACGTCATCGCGCGCCCCGCCGCGCGGGGGGCCGCGGCGAGCGGCGCTGACAGGATGAGCTCGTCCCCGGTCGACATCACCATCGACCGCTCGATCACGTTCTCCAGCTCCCGCACGTTGCCCGGCCAGCCGTGCGCCCGCAGCCGCGCCATCGCCGCCACGCTCACCCGCGGCGGCGGCCGGCCGAAGCTCGCCGCGACCTTCTCCACGATGACCCGCGTGAGGGGCTCCAGGTCCTCGGGCCGCTCCCGCAGCGGGGGGACGACGATGGGAAACACCTGCAGCCGGTAATACAGGTCCTCACGGAACGCCCCGCTCGCCACCATGGCCTCGAGCGGCCTGTGCGTCGCGGCGATCACCCGCACCGAGACGCGCACCGCGCCCTCGCCGCCGACGCGCTCGATCTCGCCCTCCTGGAGCACGCGCAGGAGCTTCGCCTGCGCCGCCTTGGGCAGCTCGCCGACCTCGTCGAGCAGCAGCGTCCCGCCGTTTGCGCGCTCGAACATCCCGTGGTGCCGCGCCGCGGCGCCGGTGAACGCGCCGCGCTCGTGGCCGAAGAGCGCGCTCTCGACGAGCCCCTCGGGCAGCGCGCCGCAGTTCACCGCGAGGAACGCCCGCTCCGCGCGGCGCGAGAGCGCGTGGATGCGGCGCGCGATCACCTCCTTGCCGGTGCCCGTCTCGCCGCGCACGAGCACGGTCGTGTCCTGCCGCGCCACGAGCGGCACCATCTCCTGGAAGATCGCCCGCATCGCCGGGCTCGCCGCGACCACCTCCCGGGGCAGGGCGACGCGGTCGAGCTCCTCCTTCAGCGCCCGCTTCTCGCCCTGCGCGCGGCGCGCGATCGCCGCGACGCGCCCGAGGACCTGCACCTGCCGGAGCGCCACGGCGAGCAGGCGGCCCAGCGCCTCGAGCAGCGCGGGCGAGAGCTCGAGCGTCGCGCCCTCGCCGAGCGCCATCGTGGCGCAGCCGACGGCGCCGTCCGCGTCGCGGAGCGCGAAGACGGCGAGCGTCTCGCCGCCCGCCTCGCGCCGGATCTCCGGCGCGCCCGGCGCCGCCGCGCCGCGGCGGAGATCGAGCCGCCGGAGCGGGAGGTGGCGCGCGAGCACGGCGCTCACCGCGGGGACGAGCGTCGCCTCCGTGTGCGCGCGCGCCGCGGCCTCGCCGAGGTCGGCGAGCAGGAGAACGGCGCGATCGGCGGGGGCGGTCATCGTGCGCGGAGCGACGCCACCGAAATGGCGTTGCGCGGCACCGTAGGGGCGTTGCCCGGGCAGCACAAGGCCAGCGCGGGCCCGGGAAAGGGCCGCTCGGGCCGCGGGTACGCGCCGTGCAAATGCAAAACCGAGCAAGGAGAGGAGAGCGCGGACGACCGTTCCGCGGAAAGGACCCTTCATGGCCTATGTCATCGCCGAGCCCTGCATCGCCACCTGCGACACAGCGTGTGTCTCCGTCTGCCCCGTCGAGTGCATCCACGGCCCGCTCCCGATCGACGAGATCGCGCGCATCCCGGAAGAAGAGCGGACGACGCGCCTTGCGCGCCTCCAGCTCTACATCGATCCCGAGTCGTGCATCTCCTGCGGCGCCTGCGAGGGCGAGTGCCCGGTGAACGCCATCTTCGATGAGGACGAGCTGCCGGCCGAGTGGGGACATTACCGGGAGATCAACGCCCGCTTCTTCGCGGAGCGCGCCTGAGCGCTGCCGCGAGCGCTCGCCGGTGTCCTCGGCCGGCGAGGCCACGACACCCACCCTGATCCCGAGCGGCGAGGCGGGGCGGCGCGCCGGCGGGTAGCGCCCCCCGCAGGTTGTGGGATCCCGGCGGCAGCGCGGTAGTTAGGATGTCGGCATGACCAGGGACGACCTGGATCGCTACGAGGTCACCGCGGAGGGGTTCGCCTACGCCGCCCAGATGGCCTGGGCGGCCGCCAGCTCGGTCTTCAAGCGATCTGTGTCCTAGCGCCGGCCGGCGCTCCTCCTCGCCCCGGCTCCCGCCCGCGCGCTCTGGACGCGGCAGAGGAGCGCCTCCGCCGGCTCGTAGTCCCGGCCCTCTGCGCGGGAGAGCTCCGCCTCGGTGGGGACGAGCTCGCCCGAGAACGCCCGGGCGAGGATCGTCTGCGCGAGCCTGTCGGCCCGGGCCGCGGCGGCGGTCACGCGCTCCTCGACCGCGCCGGCGAGCGCGAAGAGCGCCTGCGCGCGGCGGACGATCTCCGCCTGCTCCTCGCTCGGCGGCAGCGGGGCAGGGATGCCGTTCAGCGCCGCCTGCGTGAGCTTCGGCTGCGCCGAGCCGGTCACGTGGTGCTGGAGATCGAGCGAGTTCAGGAGCAGCTCGAGGTACCCGAGGACCACGCCGGCCTTCGGCTGGACGACATGAGCGTGGTTGTTCACCCAGAACCGCCCGCTCGCGGCGAAGGCCACCGCGGTGCTCCTGGACAGGAGGTTCGCGCCGTCCTCGGCGACGAGCAGGTAGTCGCCGTCGAACAGATAGCCATCGATCGAGTCGATGATCCCCGACGCGCCGTAATAGGGATACGAACCCCGGCGCCCCCCTCGAACCGTGGAGTTCACCGGGACGCGCCGCCCGTCGTGGTTGTCGACGAGGGCGCCGAACGGGCAGAGGGCCCACGACGCCGGCAGGCGCCGCGTCGAGCCGCCGCCGCTCCCCGCGCCCGGCGCCGCCGGCCACGAGCGCCGCAGGGCCTCCGGGAGCTCGGCGGAGGGCGGCGCGGCGGCGTCCGGCGCGCGGAGGTCCTCGGTGAGCCTGCCCGAGCACGCCGCCGCCAGCACGGCCTGCCGGAGCCGCCTGAGGACGAGCGACGCCCTGGCCAGCCGGGCCCTCGCCGCGTCCACCTCGCCGAGCAGGGCCTCGACCTTCGCGACGATGCGGCGCTGCTCGGGGAGGGGAGGCAGCGCGAAGGGGCGCTCGAAGGTCTCGCGCACCTTCACGAACGGCTGCGCGGAGCCGCCCTTCGCCCAGAAGCCCTCGTCGTTGAGGTGGAGGAACAGGTAGTCGACGTCGATGGCCCGCGGGTCCGGCCAGACCACGTGGGTGTTCGCGATCGCCGACCACCGCCCGCGCGCCTTGAACGCCTTCCCGCACCGCGTCCCCACGGCGGAGACGACGATCGCCTCGCCCTCGTGCTCCCAGCGGTCGGACCACACGTCGGGGCCGGACGCGCTGAACGCCTGGAAGCGCCCGGGCCGCTGCTCGGCGTGGAGCTTCCCCTTGATGAGCTTCGAGCTCCCGGTCCGGTGGGAGCAGAGCGACGCGAGCGTCGTCCCGGCCCACCCCTCGGGCAGGCGCCCGCTCACGCCTCCGCCGCCTTCGCCCCGCCCTCGAGCAGCGCCAGCACGCGGTTCAGCGCGGCGACCGCCTCTTCCAGCTCCTGGATCGCGTCGGTCGCCAGCTCCTCCGGCTCCGGCAGCTCGCCGGCGTCGTCGGGCGACTCCTCCCGGAGCCATTTGAACCCGTCGAGCTTGAACTCGCGCTCCTCGACCTCGCGGAGCTCGAAGCTCCGAAAGCGACCCTCGCTGGAGCTCGCCGCCTCGCGCCGCGCCCGCCCCTCCGGGTCGCCGCCGTAGCACCGCTCGAACTCGGCGAAGTGCGCCGGCGAGAGCGGCCGATCCTTCTTTGTGATCGACGGGACGCCCGTCCGCGCGTCGTAGATCCAGACCTTCTCCGTCGCGCGACCCTTCGTGAAGAAGACGACGTTGGCCTTCACGCCGGGGCTGTACGGGGTGAACGTCCCGCGCGGCAGGCGGAGCACCGTGTGCAGATCGCAGCCCTCGGCGAGGATCTCGAGCACGGCGCCTGCCTGGTCCGCGAACAGGCAGTTGTCTGGCAGGACCATCGCCGCCCGGCCGCCGGGCTTCAGGATCGTCAGCACGTGCTGGATGAAGTTGAGCTGCTTGTTCGCCGTCGCGATCGCGAAGTCCTCGCGGGCCGGCGCCTTGTGCGCCCCCTTCGTGCCGAACGGCGGGTTCGTCAGGATCACGTCGAACCGCTCTTCGGGCGGCGGCGGCGGGGCGTCGATCGAGTCGCCGAGGGCGATCCTCGGCTCGATCCCGTGGAGGTACAGGTTCATGAGGGCGAGCCGGCGGGGGCGCGCGACGAGCTCGTTTCCGAAGAACACAGTGGATTTGACCCGGCCCGCCGCCTCCCGATCGAGCGTCCCCCGCGCCTCGGCCTCGAGCCATTCCCAGGCGGCGACAAGGAACCCTCCGGTGCCGCACGCCGGGTCGCACAGGGCGAAGCCCGGCTTTCCCCGCGGGTCGGGCCGCATGCACCGCACGATCGACTGGATCAGGACGCGGGGCGTGAAGTACTGCCCCGCGCCCTTCTTCCCCTCGGCGGCGGCCTTCTCGAGGAGCCCCTCGTACGCCGCGGCCTGGATGTCCACGCCGAGGCGCGTCCACGCGACGTCGTCGATGAGGTCGACGAGCCGCTGGAGGTTCGCGGGGCTCTTGAAGCGCGGCTGCGAGCCCGCGTAGATCTCCCCCAGCACGCCGGGGGCCTGGTCGAGGCGCCGGAGGACCTCGGCGTAGCGGTCGAGCAGCGCCTGCCCGCTCGTCGCGCGCAGGGCCGGCCAGGAGCAATCCATCGTCCCGACCTCGCCGCGGGGCGCCCTGGGCTCGACGCGCGAGAGATCGAGGCCTCGCTCGGCGGCCATCTTCAGGAAGAGCAGGTACGTGATCTGCTCGATGTAGTCTCCATGATCGATGCCGTCGTGGCGGAGCGTGTGGCAGAACCCCCAGAGCTTTCCAACAACGTCGGTCATGCGGCGATGGCTTCGTTCAGGTCGTGGAGGAGATCGAGGCGCGGAGGGCGCCGCCTTACCACGGCCGGGTCTCCACGTGTCTCGACGGCGCCGGGACGCGCCGGCGCCGATGTACTAGGCTCGGCCCGTGCCGCGTGCCCTCACCTCGCTGCTCGCGCTCCTCGCGCCGCTCACCGGCCTCGCGTGCGCGTCGTCCTCGCTCCCCGACCCGAAGGAGGCGGTGCGGGCCTACGCCGACGCGGCGGCGCGCGGCGACGCCGACGCCATCTACGGGATGCTGAGCGAGCGGAGCCGCACCGCGACGTCGCGCGAGGAGGTGCGGCGGCGGGTGGCCGAGGCGCGCGCCGAGCTCGCCGAGCAGGCCAGGAGCGTCACGGCGCCCGGGGTGGTGGTCAGGACCCGCGCCCGGGTGCGCTACCCGGACGGCGAGATCGCGACGCTCGAGCTCGACGACCGCGAGCGCGCCTTCCGGATCTCGGCCGCCGACGCGCTGCCCGCGGGCGGCCGCACCCCCGAGCAGGCGCTCGAGCAGCTCCGCCGCGTCCTCGCGCGCCGCAGCTACGCCGGCCTGCTGCGGGTCCTCACGCCGGCCACGCGCAGCGCCATCGAGAGCGACCTCCGCTCGCTTGTCGAGGGGCTCGCCCAGCCCGAGGGCCTCGAGGTCCGGATTGCGGGCGACTCCGCGACGGTTCAGATCCCGGGTGGGCACGAGGTGAAGCTCCGGCGCGAGGCGGGTGTATGGCGGGTCGAGGACTTCGATTGAAACGGTGGCTCGCCAGAGCCGGCGCCTCCGGGCTCGGCCGCCTCGCCGCGGCGGCGCCAGGCCGCCTCGTCGCGGCGGCGCCAGGCCGCCTCGTCGCGGCGGTGCCGCCTCGCCGCCTCGCCGCGGCGGCGCTTGTGCTGGTCTCGGCGTTGCTTCTCTCGGCCGTGCCGCGTCCGGCGCGCGCCTTCGGCGAGGAGGGGGCGTGGAACCCGCGGCCGCTGCTCACGGGCAACGCGCGGTGGGAGGGCGTGCGCGCCACCGCGCCGGCGCGCTGGTCGTTCGAGCTGGAGCGCCGGACGAGCGCGCCCGCGCGTCGCAACCCGACCACGGTCCGCGCCGACGACCCGGCGCTCCTGGCCGAGCCGTTCGCGCTCTGGGGCGGCGAGGGTGATCTCCCGCCGCTCACCGAGCGCGAGGTCTTCGGTCTGCGGCGCTTCCTCGCGCTGGGCGGCGTGCTCTTCGTCGACGACTTCGCCCCGGGGAGCGGCGCGTTCGGCCGCGCCGCGCGGCGCGAGATCGCCCGTGTCCTTCCGGAGGGCTCGCCCATCCCGATCGGCACGGAGAACGTCGTCTTCCGCTCCTTCTATCTCCTCCCGCGCGCCGTCGGCCGCGTCGAGGGCCCGCAGAAGCTCTCGGCGATCGTGCGCGGCGGCCTGCCGCAGGTGATCTTCTCCGACCACGACCTCGCCGGCGCGCTGGCGCGCTCCGATGGCGGCGGTTCGAGCGTCGATGTCACGCCCGGGGGCGAGGCGCAGCGCGAGCGCGCGTTCCGGCTCGCGGTGAACATCGCGATGTACGTGCTCTGCTCGAACTACAAGGACGATCAGGTGCACGCGCCGTTCCTGATGCGCCGCCGCGCGATCGACGATGCGCGACCCCGCTCCGTGCCCGGGCGCCCCCGAGCGCCCTGAGCTGACATGCCGGATCGTCTCGCCCCCGCGCCGAAGCCGGTCTGGCAGAACGACGACTACGCGGTCCTGGTCGACGCGCCGCTGGGCATCGTCTGGAATGTGCGCAGCAGCAAGCCGTTCGCCTCGATCGAGGAGCTCGAGGCCTCGATGGCGTCGGTCTGCCGTTGCATGGATGGGCTGGGCCGCTCGCGGTATGCCCTCCTCCTCGACATCCGCGCCGCTCCTGGCCGGAACGATCCCGCGTTCGAGGCTGCCCTCGACCGCCTCCGGCCGCTCTGGTTCCAGGGCTTCCGCAGGGTCGGCGTGCTCGTGCAGAGCGTCGTCGGCGAGCTGCAGGCCCAGCGCTATGCGAGGAGGGACAGCATCAAGCGGCTGATCACGAGCGACGAGGCCGCGCTCCTGCGGTACCTCGCGCAGGGCGGCTGAGCGGCGGATCCTGACGCGCCCCCGCTCCGCGGCCGGGTATGGCGGTTGCTAAGGCGCCTCTGGACGAGGTGACCCCATGAGACACGTTCTTCTTCTCGGAGCATCCTTTGCGGCGATCGCGCTGCTGAGCCATCCAGCGATCGCGGCGCCCACGGTGTCAGGGGACGTCGACGTCGGCCACGCGGTCGGGGAGGCCGCCGACTGGAACGGTGCGACGTTCGGTATGACAGCTCGAGCAGGGTACGAGGTCGATCTGGGCAAGGGCGTCTTCCTCGCCCCCGAGGCCGGCGCGGGATTCGTGTTCATCGCGCAGGGAGACGGCGTCGCCGACGGCTCCTCGCTCCTGCCGTCGAATCCGTTGGCCTTCCGTCTCCTCGGCGGCCTGCGCCTCGGCGTCGGCGACCGGGTCGTCCCGTCGCTGTTCGCGCGCGGCGGATACGCGTGGATCACCGGCGACACCGACGGCTACGAGCGCCGCGCGCAGGCTCCGCTGATGGACGTCGGTCTGGCCGTGGATGCCGCCCTGTCGCGCGGGTTCCGGGTCGGCGGGCACGCGGGCTTCGGAGCGATGTGGGCGAGGGATTACGGCGGCGCCTTCACGTCGCTTCACCTCGGCATCACGGGCGCGTTCTCGTTCGGCGAGCAGGACGGACCGAGCACCGAGACAGCCTCGACCCGGTAGAAGCTGCCTCGCCCATGGCACATCTTGAGCTCAACGCAGCATGGGCCGACAGGGGCATTGCGCCACTGCTGCCACGAGTTGAATCCGTGAGAGGTCCGGACCGTCGCGCCTCGTCGCGCTGATGCCGCCCGCGAGGTCCCGACCCACCACGGTGCCTCCACGGGAGCCTGCGACGGGGTCACGAACTCTCCATTTGTATGAAAAAATTCAATTCTTTTGATCGGGACCTTCTTACAGGCTGAATTTCATCCTCCGCGATAGGTCCCGACCCTTCCTCAGCCTCGCAGACGAGCGCCGGTGCTGGTCGCGACCTCCCTCGCTCCTCGTTTTTGACCGGCCGGGTTGATCCCACCACGTCGCGAACCGGCGGGCCCGTCGACGGGCGCGACCGCTTCACCGTCGCCGGGCTCACCGGCCCTGCCGATCGAGGAGCTCGCCGTCACCGCCGGGCGTGACGCAGGGCGTGCGCGATGCCGCTCTGCAAGGTGCTCAGCGTCGTGATCCCGGAGAGGTCCACGCCGAGCGTGACAAGCGTCTGGGCCACCTCCGGGCGGACGCCCGTGAGCACCACGCGGGTGCCGAGCAGCTGGGCGGCGCGCGCGGTCCGCGTCAGCGCGTCCGCGACGAGCGTGTCGACGGCGCGCACGCCGGTGATGTCCAGGATCGCGGTGTGGGCGCCCTGTCTCGTGATGCCCGAGAGCAACGTCTCCATGATCTGCTCCGCGCGCCCGCTGTCGATCGTCCCCACCAGCGGCATCGCCACCACCCCGTCGGCGAGCGGGATGAGCGGCGTGGACAGCTCCCGCAGGGCGGCCTGTTGCCCGGCGATGATCTCCTCCTGAAGCGCGGCCCGCTCGGCCTCCGCGCGCTTCAGGGTGGTGATCTCGGTCACGACGCCGCCGAGGCCGATCGGCTCGCCGTGCTCGTCGTGGATCGGGAATTTGACCGTGAAATAATGGAGTCGATCGTCGCCGAGCGGCAGCACCTCTTCGAACTGCATGACCTGACCGCCGGCCATCACCTCTCGCTCCTTCTCCGCGAGCATCTCGGCGATCTCGGGGGGCATGGAGCCCTCCCTGTCATCTCTTCCGATGAGCTCGACGCCGTGCTTCTGCAAGGTCTGCGCATAGGCGCGGTTGACGAAGACGTAGCGCCCCGCGATGTCCTTGACGAAGATGGAGCTGCGCGCGTTGTCCACGAGCTGCAGGAGCATCTGGTAGCGCCCGTGCACCGTCCGCTCCCTCCGTCGCTGGTCGCCGGTGTCGTCGACGATCGCGGCGATCTCGCGCGCGTCGCCCCGGTCGTCGCGCAGCACGGCGTAGGTCCACCGGCAGACGAGCGCGTTTCCCTCTTTCGTCCTGGCCGCGCTCGCTGTCGCGGCGAACCGGCTCTCTTCCCGCGTGAACTCGAACGCCCGCACCGCGGCAGGGGACACGGGATCCGCGGCCACGAGGTCGGTCAGCCTGCGGCCGACGGCCTCGCCCGCGCTCCAGCCGAACATGCGCTCGGCCGCGTCGTTCCAGCGTGTCACCGTGCCGTCCAGGCGCCAGTAGACAACCGCTGGCACCGCCGTGGGCAGGCCGTCGAGCGCGGCGTGAGCGTCCGCGCTCCCCGCGCCGTTCAGCGCCCCGTCGTCTGGCGCAGCTCCGTTCGGCGCCGCGCCGTCCGGCGCGCGACCGTCGGACCGCTCCGCCAGCGCCTTCTCCAGCTCCGCCACGCGCGCGCGCAGCTCCGCGTTTTCTTCTCCAAGCCGCCCGGCTTCGCCCAGATCGTCGCGCATCTTCGACAAGATTACGAGCCTACGCGGAGCGTCGCCGGCGTTTCAAGGTCGCTGGCAGGGCTGTTCGATGTTGCCTGGCAGGTCGCCGCAGAGGCGGTGCTGGGCTGGGACACGCGGCGTCGATGTGAGCGCCGGGCTGGGACACCCTCGGCCCGATGTACTAGGCTCCGCCCGTGTCGCGCGCCCTCGACTCGCTGCTCGCGCTGTCGCGTTCCCACGCAGCCGGCGCATCCAGCGGGCCACCCTCTTCGCCCTCTCCTGCTCGCTCTGCTCGCTCGCTCCCGGAGCGGCCGTGACGCGGAGCTTCGCGCCCTCGGGGGATCTCTCCTCGCCGGTCGTCGCCGTCGCCTGCGTCGTCGCCGCGCTGAGCTTCGGGCTGCTCGTGCTGGAGCTCGTCCGCTCGCGCGGCCGGGCCGCCGCGGGGGCGGGCGGCGGCCGCGGCGCGGCGCTCGGCACGGCGCTCACGGGCGCGCTCGCCGTGCTCTGCCTGCTCGCCGCCATCCTCCGCCCGGTCGCGGTCGTGTCGCGCGGGAGCCTCGTGGGCCCGAAGGTCGTTGTGCTTGTCGACGGCTCCCGGTCCATGGACCTGCCCGGCCTCGCGGGGACCCGCCGCGACAGCGCCCAGCTGGCGCTCGCGGAGCTCGGGAAGCGCTCCGACGTCCGGCTCTCCCGCTACCTGTTCGGCGAGGGAGCGCCGCTGCCGGCTGACGCGCAGGCAGGCGATCCCGGCGGCCTCGCGCCCGCGCCGGGCGGGAGCGCAGGCCCCGCGCCGGCGCCGGGCGGGAGCGCAGGCCCCGCGCCGGCGCCGGGCGGGAGCGCCGGCGCTCCTGCGCCCGCCGCGCTGGCCGCGACGCCGGCGCGAGGCCGGCCGCAGCGCCGCTCGGACCTCAGCGCCGCCCTCGAGGCGCTCGCCCGCGCCGCGGACGAGCGGCCGTCGGCGTTCGTCGTCGTCTCGGATGGCCGCCTCGACCGCCCGGGCGCGGAGGGCACCGCCGCGGCGACGCGGGCCGCGCTGGAGGGGCTCGACGTCCCGGTGCACACGGTCGCTGTGGCGACCGAGTCCGTGCGCGACGCCAGCGTCCGCGCGGTCCGGACCTCCGGCGCCGCCGTCGCCCACCAGCCGCTCTCGCTCCGGATCGACATCGGCTGCAGCGGCGGCCTCGCGTGCGACGCGGTCCCCGTCGTCGCCCGCGAGCTGCGCGAGCAGGGCGCGCCCACGACGCTCGCGACGGGCACGGCGCACGTCGAGGGAGGCGTCGGCACGGTCGAGCTCGGCGTGACGCTCGACCGCGCCGGCAGGCGCATCCTGGAGGTGGCGATCGACGCGCCGGACGGCGACGAGCTCCCCGAGAACGACGTCCGCTACGTCACGCTCGACGTCGCGCGCGATCGCATCCGGGTGCTCCACGTGGCGGGCCGGCCGACGTACGACGTGCGCGCGCTCCGGATGTGGCTCAAGGCCGACGCCTCGGTCGACGTCGTGGCGTTCTTCATCCTGCGCACCCCGGGCGATGAGGTGAACGCGTCGTCCGACGAGCTCGCGCTGATCCCCTTCCCGGTGGACGAGCTCTTCAGCGTGCACCTGTCCAGCTTCGACGCGGTCGTCTTGCAGGACTTCGACGCCGCGCCGTACGGCCTGACCAAGCACCTGCCGGCGCTGGCCCAGTATGTCGACAAGGGCGGGGGCCTCATCATGGTGGGCGGCCCGAACGCCTTCGTGCAGGGCAACTACGCGCGCACGCGGCTCGCCCGCGTGCTGCCGGTGGATCTCGACATCGGCCGCGCGCCCCCGGATCTCGGCGCCTTCGTGCCGCGCATCACCGCCGCGGGCCGCACGGCGCCGGTGCTCGCGCCGCTGCTCGCGCTGATCGGCGACGAGATGCCGGAGATGCCGGGGACCAACGTGGTCGGCGATCCGCTCCCCGGGGCGATGGTGCTGATGACGCACCCGACGCGCACGACGGCCTCGGGCGCGCCGATGCCGGTGCTCTCGCTCGGCGAGCACGAGAGCGGCCGGACGATCGCGCTGACGCTCGACGGCAGCCACCGCCTGCTCTTCAGCGCGTTCGCCTCGAGCTCGGCGGGCCGCGCGCACGGCGCGTTCTGGGACGCCCTGCTCGGCTGGCTCATGCGCGACCCGCGCTTCGAGCCCGCCGCGATCGAGCCGCGCGGCGGCTGCCTCGCGGGCGAGGAGACGGCGCTCGTGCTGCGCCCGCTCGCGGGGCAGCGGGGCGAGGCCAGGGTGACGATCGCGCGCCTCGGCAGCGGCACGGTCGTGAAGACGCTGAGCGCGCGGATCGGGGAGGGCGGCGAGCCGATCGAGCTCGCGGCCGGCCGCCTCGAGCCTGGCGGCTACGCGGCCACGGTGGAGATCGTCCCGGCGGAGGGCGCCGCCGGCGACGCGAAGGGCGCCACGACGAGGCGCGACTTCGCGTGCGAGCGCGGCGGCGACGAGTGGGCGGATCCGCGCCCGGACGTCGCGCGCCTGGAGGAGATCGCCAGGGCGACGGGCGGCGCGTCGGTGCTGCCGTCGGCCGCCGGCTCGCTGCCGCTGCCGGCCGCCACGCAGGTGGCGGCCGAGCGCCACGTCGCGCCGCTCCTGCCCCCCTGGGCCTGGACGGTCGCGGCGGCCGCGGCCCTCGGCGCGCACTGGATCGTGCGGAGGCGCGGGGGGCTCGCCTGAGGGGGCCTCGCCTCGAGGGGGGGTGCTGTCAGTCTCCCCGCCCCGCGCGATGAGCCCCCTTCCGCTCCCCCGCCCCGCGCGATGAGCCCCCTTCCGCGGGACGGGGCCGCCCGCGGGCTACCCGCCTCGCCTCAAGGAAGCCACGGCTTCTCCAGCGGATCTGCCTTGTCGCCGACCCACACCCTCAGCACCCCGAAGTGGTCCGGGTTCCCGCTGAGGAGCGCGTGGTTCACGATGAGCAGCATCTTCGCCGCGTCGTTGAAGGCGACGTTGGCGGGCGCGTCGAGGGGCATCTCGTCTCCGGGCGAGCTCTCGATGCGCGCCTCCTCGACCCCGTGCTCGTCGAGCACCGAGATGGCGTTGGCCGCGGCGAGCGTGACATAGAGCTTCCCCGATTGGCCGAACGCGAACCCGTCGGGCGCCTCGCCGGCGGTGTAGTCGTGGACCAGCTCCAGATCGGCCTCCTCCGGGGCGTCGACCAAGGGGAGCCGGTAGATGGACCCGAGGCTCGGATCCGACAGGGAGAAGGTCACCGAGACATAGACGTGCTCCCGCAGCGGATCGAGCCTGATCCCGTTCACGCCGAACGGCTGGGGGGGCGCTCCGGCGAGCGCCTGGCTCTGGAACCAGATCTGCGGCGCGCCGCCCCCGGGCGCATAGCGGAAGATCGTCGCCTGGAACGAGTCGGTCACATAGGCATAGCCCTCCTCGTCGAAGACGATGTCGTTCGGGATCGGCGGCACCTCGAAGGGCGTCGGCGAGCACGCCTCTCCCGGCGCGGCCGCCACGCACGCCGGCAGATCCGGCAGCGGAGCGCCGTAGGTCTCCTGGACATATCCGTGTCCAGTCTTGGTGAAGCGCAGCAGTCCCAGCTGCGTGCTGAGCGCATAGACACGGCCCTGGCCGTCGACCGCGATGCAGCTCAGCGCATGCTCCGCGCCGAGCGCCTCGCCCGCCACCGTGATCGTGCCCTTCAGGACCTTGCTGTCCCTGTCGTGAACGAAGATCTTCGACGGCCCCTGACCCGCGGTGCCGAACGTCGCCGGGCCAGACACGAAGACCCGATTGCCATCGACCGCGATCCCCTCAGGGAACCCGGGAGACGCCGGGAACGTCGCGAACGTCTTGATCTGGCCGTGCCATTCCCCGTGCGCCCGGGCCGAATCTGCGATCAGCGCCGACGCGATGGAAAGCAGCGTCAGCGCGCCGCAAACAAGCCCAGTTCTGCTCGAGCGCGATAGTTTTGACTGCATAAAATGCGACATGCTCCCTCCTGGGTCCGTGGTCCACGGACCGGGGTTGTCGAAATGAACGCCATCGAGATGCCAAGGTGCGATCGGCCCGGCTTCGTCAAGCCGAAGACGCGTCCATGATGGCTGGAGTATATGCCGATGAGCCAATCGGCTGTCGAGGTAAATTTCCTTCGATCATGAAGTCGCGGTGAGGCGGCTGCGCGATGCGGTCAGGCTCCTGTCTTTACTATGATTGAATCTGCGGCTTTACGCGTTTGCGCCCCCGCTGGACCACGTGCTACCACGTGTTGACATGAGTGGCTAACAGGCGCGTGTCGTCCTGTGATCGAATGTGATTGATTCGCGCACCAAGCGATGTCTTGTCGGCGCCGGCTCGGCGCGACGCGGCGCGCCGGCGTCGATCACGCAACGGCGTCGGGTACGGGCCGTGTGACGGGAGCAGCGGGAGCGCCGCCCCGCGCCTGGTCAGCTTGTCTGGATTGCGCAGGTCCAGATCGCGTCGATGCCGGCGGGCGAGACGTCGTGGCCCGGCGCGCCGCGCTGGCCTCGACGTCTCACCCGCCGGACCCCGCGTCTACGGCCGCGCCGGCCAGGCGACGGGCGTCGGCACGAGCCGCGGCTCGATGGTCCCGTCGCCCAGCTCGCCGTTCCTGTTGTCTCCCCAGCAGAGCATCTCGCCCGTGCGCCTGAGCGCGCAGCTGTGGTCCGCTCCGAGGGCCAGCTCGACAACGTCGGTCAGCTCGAGCGGCTGCGGGAGCAACAATGGATCCTGCGTCCCGTTGCCGAGCTGACCCTTCGTGTTGTCGCCCCACAGGAGCACGTCGCCGCTGGCCAGCACCGCGCCGGAGTGCCTCGCGCCGAGCGCGAGCCGGCTCACGTCCACGAGATCCGGGATCTCGCGCGGCGCCGCCTCGACGTTCTCGGTGCCTGTCCCGAGGCGGAACTGCGCTCCCTCACCCCAGCAGGAGGCCACGCCGGTCGCCGGCGCGGCGCACATGTGCAAGGCGCCCGCGGCCGTGAGCGCGACGCTGGTGAGGCCCTGGAGGGTCAGCGGGACGCTCGACGGCCCGAAGTTGCCGGAGCCGAGCTGGCCGCTCTGGTTGTGGCCCCAGCAGCTCATCCGCCGCTCGCCCATCCGCTCGATCATGCCCGCGCAGGTGTGCGAGAGGCCGGCGCTCACCGAGGCCACGCCGTCCAGGACCACGGTGGGCACGTACAGATCGGCCTCGTCGCCGTAACCGAGCTGGCCGGAGCTGCCTTCGCCCCAGCAAAAGAGATTGCGCGACGTCGTCACCGCGCAGGTGTGGCTCCCGCCGACGGCGACCTGGGTCGCGCCCGCGAGCTCCTCGGCGCGCACGGGAGAGAGGGAGTTCGTCGCCTCGCCGTCGCCGAGCTGCCCGCTGTTGCCTGCGCCCCAGCACGCCACGGCGCCGTCGGTCAGCACCGCGCAGGTGTGCGACCGCGCCGACGAGATGCTCGTCGCGACCTTGGCGGCGCCGCCGCCGAGGCCGACGACCTGCCTCGGGATCGGCCGATCCTGCTGCAGCGTGCCGTCGCCGATGTTGCCCCAGGTGTTCCTGCCCCAGCACCAGACCGTGCCGTCGCTGAGCACCGCGCAGGTGTAATCGGTGCCGGCCGAGATGTGCGTGGGCACGACGCAGGCACCCTGCCTGCACTGGCCCTTGCAGGGGTTGTCGCAGCTGCCGCAGTGCGAGAGGCTCGTGAGGAGATCCACCTCGCAGCCGTTCTCGGGGTCCTTGTCGCAGCTGCCGCGGTTCTCCTCGCACGCCGGCGACTGGCAGACGCCGTCGAGGCAGCTGGGCCGGCCGTCGAAGGCCGAGCAGACGACGTCGCACGCGCCGCAGTGCTCCGCGTCGGTCCTCGTGTCGACGCACGTGTCGCCGCACACCTCGCCGCCGCCCGGGCACCCGCCGCCGCTGCCGCCGCTGCCGCCGCTGCCGCCGCCGCCGCCGCTGCCGTTGGTGCTGGAGGTCGTCGACATGTCGGGCGGGCGCGCCGTGAACTCCTCGCCGCACGCCCCGGAGGCGACGGCGACGGCGACGACGACAGCGGCAGGCACGTACGCCGCCGCGGGGGGCAGCGAGGCGGACGGGAGCCGGCTGGCCCGAGGTCGATGCGTGGAAGCCATGGAGGGCGCTTTCCCTTGCGTTGTGGCGCGGCAGCGCCGTGGGGGGCGCGACGCGCGCGCGAGCCGCATTCTAGACGAAGTCGCGGGCCGAGATCTCGCCTCGCGCTGCGCGCCGGCTGGCCTGCCGCTCCGATCAGCGCGCGGCGACGAGCAGATCGTCGATCGGCGGCACCTTCTCGAGCACGCCGAGGTCCACGAGCTGCTTCGCGAGCGTCTCCCAGCGTTCGCGGGTCATCACGCCGAGGCCCTTCTCCTGGGTCTCGGGGGTCTCGATGAGCGGCCGCTGCGCCTCCGCCGCGGCGACGAAGGTCTCCGCGTCCATCGCGGTGTTGAGCGGGGCCATGACCTCGTTGGCGCGCTTCGGATCGTGCAGGTAGGTGCGCCAGCCCTCCCGCGTGGCGCGGATGAACGCGCGGACGCGCTCCGGGTTCTCCTTCCAGAGCGCCGCGCGCGTGATCACGACCACCACGTACGGGTTGAACCCCTCGCTGGCCACGAGGAACGCGGCGGGATCGCTCCCCTTGCGCTTGGCCGCGATCGGCTCGGCGGTGATGAAGCACTGCTGCGAGAAGTCCTTGTCGGCGACGAAGCGGGCGACGCCGCCGTCGTACGGGACGACCTTCACCTTGTTGAACCCGTACTTCTTCTTGAGGTACGCCGCGTAAGGCAGCCCCGGCTCGATCGCGAGCGTGCCGCCCGACGCGAGGATGTCGGCGATGCCCTTCGCGCCGCGGCTCTCGTGGGTCATGATGGCCTGCGGCGAGGTCTGGAACACGGCGAAGAGGGGGAGCACGTCCGCCCCGCGGGCGCGGGCGGTGAGCACCTCGTCGGCGCCGGAGAGGCCGAAATCGACCTGCCCGCCGGCCACCATCTGGACGACCGGCACGCCGGCGCCGCCGCCGAGGATCTCGACCTCGAGCCCCTCCTTCGCGAACGCGCCGGTCTCGCGCGCCGCGTAGAACCCGCCGAACTCGGGCTCCGGGACCCAGTTGAGCGCGAGCTTCACCTTCGCGGCCGGCGCGCCCTGGGCAGGCGCGCCCTGCGCGCCCTGGGCGGGCGCGGCCGGCGCGCTTCCCTGAGGGGAGGGGGCCGATGAGCGCCCATCGCCTTCCGGCGACCGCGAGCACGCGGGGGCGAAGAGGGGGACGGCGATGAGGGAGGCGAGGCGCTGGAGGACCAGCCGGCGACTGTCACGGGAGTGCATCAGCGATTGATCTCCGAAGGATGCCAGCGCCGCAAGAGCCGCTTGCCGGCGAGGTCGACGGCGCCGAACAGCGCGAGGCCGAGCGCGGAGGCGAGCAGCACGGCGGCGAAGAGCAGATCCGTGCGCAGCTGGCGGTAGGCGGACAGGACCAGGATGCCCAGGCCGGCGGCGTCCTCCGAGAAGCCGGCGACGAACTCTCCGACGATGGCGCCGATGACGGCGAGGCCCGCCGCGATCCGGAGCCCGGTCACGATGTGGGGGAGCGCCGAGGGCAGCTCGAGCTTGCGGAGCATGGCGAAGCGGCGGGCGCCGTAGAGCCGGAAGAGATCGCGCAGCGCGGGCTCGACGGAGCGCAGGCCGGTGAGCGTGTTCGCGATGACCGGGAACACGGAGACGATGAACGCCGAGACCGCGACCGCGCGCAGGCCGGGGCCGCACCAGAGCACGAGCAGCGGGGCAATGGCGACGATCGGGACGGTCTGCAGGAAGACGGTATAGGGGTAGAGCGCCCTCTCGAGCGGGCGCGACGAGGCGAGCGCGATGGCGGCGAGCACGCCGACCGCAGCGCTGAGGCAGAAGCCGGCGAGCGCCGCCTTGGCGGTGGTGAGGGCGCCGGCGAGCAGGGTAGCGGCGTCCCTCGCGCCCGCGCGCGCCACGTCCGAGGGAGGCGGCAGGAGATAGGCGGGGATGTCGAGCCCGCGGGCGAGCACCTCCCAGAGCGCGAGCAAGAGCACGAGCGCGGCGAGCGGCGGCGCCACGGCCTGAAGCAGAGTCGGTCGCACGGCTCGAGCCTCATAGCGCGACGCCGCCGCGCCAGGAAGAGGGCGCGAGCGCTCTGCGCGCTCGATGAGAGATGGGGTGGAGAGCGACGCATCGCGCGGCCGGTGCCTGACCGCGGTGGATCTCTATGCGTCCGGAACACCCGCGACGGCGGGCGGAGGGGGGGCTTGGGCGAGAGGGGGTCTTGTCGAGGCGGGGCGTGAACCGCGCCGAGCGCGGCGCCTCTCGGCCCGACTACTTGCCCTTCTTGGCGGGCGCGGCCGGAGCCGGCGACGCCTTGGCTGCCGCGGCTGCTTTCTTCTGGTTCTTGTCCGCAGTGTCCTGCTTCTTCTGACGATCTTTGGCCTTCGGAGATTTGTCACCCATGGGAGCACCGCCTCGGTGGACGCGTTGGTAAAAAATCCACCTTGATCGAGGGTAGCACCAACTCCGGCGGCGAAGTCACGAACTTTGTATTTCGCGATCGCGCACGTCTCGCCGTCTCGCTGCCTTCGCTCGTCCACGGATAAGCAGGACGGCCGGGAGACGGTGGGGCCTTCAGCAGGGCCGCCTGCTTGCTCCGGGCGATGCGCGGCTGCCGGAGGTGTCCACGGCGTGGACGCCGGCCGCCCACCGGCTGGGCGCCGGCGGGGCCACGGTTCCCGGAATGTGCCTGAAAACAAGGGTATTTACCCGGCACCGGGCTTGCTGAACCGCCTGAGCGAAGGGCACCGGGAAACCGCCGCGGTCTGCCGGCGTTTACCGGGTTCACCGGGCCCGAGGGGAACCTGTCATGAGAGCCACGTACCGAGACGATGAGGACGTTGCCCGCCTACATATCGAGTCGCTCCTCGCGCGCCACCGCGAGCAGGTCGACGCCATCCCGGAGTCCCTCCGTCGCCTGTACGGTCGCCGCGTCGCCCGAACGCTGGCCGGCCAGGTCGCCCTCGGCGGCGCGGCCCTCGTGGTCATGGCCGCGGCCGCGCCCCCCCTGCTCGGCGTCCTCGACGACGGCGCCGCCACGATCGCGCTCCTCGCCGCGTGGGCGACGTCCGCGCTCGCCGGCGTCGCGGGCCGGGAGCTCGCCGACGGGAGGCTCCGGCGCGCGCTCTCCCGCGAGATCCAGCGGAGCGGCGACGTGCACGCGGACCGCGCGCGGATCGAGGCCGCGGCGCCCGAGGCGCGCGTGCGCGGCATGATCGACGCAGAGGAGCGCCGCAGCGTCGCGCTCCCGCTCGCCGGCTTCGTGGCGCTCGCGCCGCTCACGCTGCACTTCGTGATCTACTGCTGCTTCGAGGGCTGGTACGCCACGTTGAGCGGCCTGACCGAGGACTTCGACGGCTGGGTGCGCGCCGCCCTGGTCCTCGTGGGCCACGTGCACGCCCTCATCGCGTACCTCGCCTTCCGCTACGCGCGTGCGATCCACGCGGCGTCGACGTACGAGCTCGCCGCCGGCGCTCCCAAGGGCGCCGCCCGCGCGCTCGGCTACGCGACGCTCGCGAGCCTCTTGCCGGGCGGGATCCTCCTCCTCCCGCCGCTCCTCGTCCTCGCCACGGGCGCCGCGTTCCTGCCCGTCTTCGCCCTCGCCCGCGGGCGCATCCTCGCCGAACGGCGGCTCATCGAGGGGTAGGGCCCGCTCCGCGAGGCTCGCTTGCCGGCCTGGAGGGGCGGCGCTAGGAACGCCCCGCGTGTTCAAGGCCATCCTCTGGGACAACGACGGCGTCCTCGTCGACACGGAAGGGCTCTACTTCCAGGCGACGCGCGAGACGATCGCGTCGGTCGGCGTCGAGCTCACCGTCGAGGACTATCGCCAGCTGTTCCTCGTCGAGGCGCGCGGCGCCTGGCACCTCGCCAGCGCGCGCGGGGTCGATGATGCGGCGGTGCGGCGGCTGGCCGACGAGAGGGACCGCCGGTATCTCGAGCTCATCGCGGGCGGAGACCTCCTGTTGCCCGGCGTGCGTGAGATCGTCGCGACGCTCGCCGCGCGCTTCCGCATGGCCATCGTCACGAGCAGCAAGCCCGAGCCGTTCCACCGCGCGCACGCGACGACGGGCCTCCTCGCGTGGTTCGAGTTCGCGCTCACGCGGGATCAGTACGCGCGCGCCAAGCCGGATCCCGAGCCGTACCGGGTCGCCTGCGAGCGGCTGGGGCTCGCCGCGCAGGATGTCCTCGTCATCGAGGACTCCGAGCGCGGGCTCCGGTCGGCCAAGGCGGCGGGCCTCGCGTGCTGGGTCGTCCCGTCGCCGCTCACCGCGCTGTCGGACTTCACCGGCGCGGACGAGGAGCTCGGCTCGCTGCGCGAGGTGCTCGAGCGCCTCGGGGGAGATCGAGCGTGATCTCGCGCTCGGGCGATGACCTGGCTCACAGCGCCTGCCCGCACACCCCCACCGCAACGCGTCGCCGCGTGGATTTTTGCACGGCCCAGCCGGGGACTGCATGAGCGTCTGGCGGTTTGCGAGCGGTTCGTGGCACCTTCGCGCCCGTGGCTTCCGGTGACGGCATCTCGTTCATCGAGCTCGTCGTCCTCGGCTGGTCCTCGGCCACCGCGGCGCCGACGCCGATCCCCATTCGCCTCGACTTCGACGCGCCGGCGGGCTGCGCGACGGTCGACGATCTCTACGACGGCATCCGCGCCCGATCGGATCGCGTGCGGCAGGCGGAGGACGGAGAGGGCGGCTGGGAAGTGCGCGTGCGGCTGATGCGCGTCGGGTCCAGGGTCCACGGCGAGCTGCGCGTGATCCACGAGCGCGGCGCGACGGACACCCGCACGGTCGAGGCCACGTCGTGCGAGGTCGTGATCCAGGCGCTCTCGCTCACCGCGGCGCTCGCGCTCGACGAGGTGGCCGAGGTGACAGCGCCCCTGCCGCCGCCCTCGCCGCCCCCGCCGCCCCCGCCGCCGCCGCCCGAGGCCCCGCGCCAGGGGCGGCCGTTCACGTTCGGGCTCGGAGCGCAGGCCCTGGTGACGCAGGTCGTCTCGCCCTACGCGAGCCTGGGCGGCGCGCTCGTCGCCCGGGCGACCTTGCACACGGACAGCGCGCTGAGCCCTTCACTCGGCCTCTCGCTGACATACACCCGAAACGACATCCTGCAGGGCACCGACAACGCCCTGATCCACTGGACGGCCGCTGTGCTCACCGCCTGCCCCCTGCGCTGGCAGATCGCCGACATCTTCAGCGCGGAGCCGTGTGTCGTGGCCAGCGGCGGCTGGTTCACGGCGACGGGGGAAGACATGTCGAACCCGAGGTCCGCCGTGCGGTCGTGGTGGAGCCTCGGGGCCCTCGCGCGCGCCGCCGTGCCGCTCGGCGGGGGCACCGCCTTCGAAATCGAGGCGGGGATCGGCGTGCCGCTCGTTCGTCGGCGCTTCACCATTTCCTTGCCGACGGAAACGGTCGGTGAAACGCCTGTGATCTCGCCGCTGGCGGCCGTCGGGATCGTGCACAGCTTCTGAGGCGGTACTTCCGTGATCAACTCGATGCAGCCTGGGAATTATGAGACATGGACGGCATCAGGAAGCAGCGCGGCAGGCACGGTGCCCACCCCGACCCGACGCACCTGCTCCGCGCTGACTGCCGCCGGTCGTCGTCCGTGCGGAACGCCTGTTCCCTGGTCTCATGTCCCGCCTCGTGGTGAGTGGAAACATGGTCGCCGAAGTCCTGACATCGCCTGCTTTGCCTGAAATGGAGCCGGCGAACGTGAAACCTTCGGCAGCGAGCTTGAGACAACGGGATGCGCGCCTGCGCCGGATGGTGGACGCGCATCTCGACTTCATCGGGCGGGTGCTCCGCAACGCGGGGACCCCCGCCGCCGAGATCGATGATGCGGTGCAGCGCACCTTCATCGCCGCCGCCCAGCGGCTGGACGATGTCCGGCCGGGGGCCGAGAAGAGCTTTCTTCTCCAGACAGCGCTTCACGTGGCCGCCCACGCGCGACGCAGCGCCGCGCGCCGGCGGGAGTTTCCGGCGGCCGAGCCGCCGGAGGTCGTGGACGGCGCGACACCGGAGCAGCTTACCAGCCAGAAGCACGCGCGGCAGATGCTGGACCAGGTACTCGACAAGATGGAGTCGGACCTGCGGACCGTGTTCGTGCTGTACGAATTCGAGGAGATGAGCATGGTGGAGATCGCCGGCGTGCTGGGGATCCCGCAGGGTACCGTGGCCTCTCGGCTACGAAGGGCCAGGGTCGATTTTCGCGAGCGCGTCCGCGCGCTCGAGCTCGTTGCGACGAGCGAGGTGAGACGATGAGTGAACCACGCCGCATGCTGGAAGAGAGCGACAGCCCGCTCGAGCGCGCGCTGCTGAGCGCCGGCGCGTCGTACCAGACTTCACCGGAGACGCGCGCGAAGACGATGGCCGCGCTGGGCCTCGCCGGCGCCGCCGCGCTGTCGGCCAGCGTCGTCGCGCCTGCTGCGGTCTCCGCGGCGGGGACGGCCGCTGCGTCCTCGTCGCTCGCCGTGAAGCTCGGCTGGACAAAGATCCTCGTCGCGCTCTCGACGGTGGGTGTGCTGGCCGGCATCCCGGCCGGCTATCTCGCCTGGCGCGGGCAACAGGCGCCGGAGCCCCTCGCGGTCCACCGCTTCGGCGGCGCGCTCGCGGACCCGATCGCGCGGGCCGCGCCGCGCCCGACCCCGGCGGCCCAGGCGGCGCCCGTGGAGGCTCCGCCGGAGGAGCTCCCCGCCCCGGCGCGCGCCGGCGACAGCGGCGGCGCGGCCCCCAGGGTCGCCCCGAAGCCGTCCGCCTCGAGCACGGCGCTCCAGGCGGAGCTCAGCGCGCTGGATGCGGCGCGCACGACGCTCGCGAGCGGCAACGCGCAGGGCGCGCTCGCGCTCCTGGACGCCTACTCCAGGGAGCATCCGCGCGGCCGGATGGCGCTCGAGGCCGAGGTCTTGCGGATTGACGCGCTCGCGAAGAGCGGCCGGCCGGACGCGGCGTCGCAGCGCGCCGAGACGTTTCTGCGCCGGCATCCAAACAGCGTGCTTGCCTCCAGGGTTCGGCGCTATGTAACTGATTAAACTCCGGGTCATGCGCTGTCCCGCCCCCCTCCGTTGGTTCCGCGTAGCGTCGGGCATTGTATGTGCTCCGTTGGCGCTCTGCGCGTTGCCTGCATGTGGGACAACGGTGGATTGGCTGGGCCACGACCGGATGACCAGCGATGAGCTCCGCCCGCTGACCGGTCCACCGGAGTACCCCAACGCGCTCCGCGACGTGCTCGGTAAGACGGACGAGGAGATCGCGGAGAAGATCGACGATCGCTTCAATCAGCTCTTCTACGGCGATCCATGGACCGAGGCCATCTTCTACCCGGACCTGTCCAACACCGACAGGGCCTACATCTGGGATGTCCTGCACGAGCAGGTGCGCACCGAGGGCATCGGCTTCGGCATGATCATCACGGTCGAGCTCGACAAGCGGCGCGAGTTCGATCGGCTCTGGAGGTACGCCAAGGTCTGGCTAGAGCGCACGTCCGGCCCCAGCGAGGGTTACTTCAGGTCGTGGTGCGACACCCCGGCAGGTAGAACGGTGCGGTGCACCGATCCGTTCGGCCTCCAGCAGCTCGCGATGGCGCTGCTCTTCGCCCACGGCCGCTGGGGGAGCGGCACCGGGGGCATCGACTATGGAGCGGACGCGATCGCCCTGCTCGAGGTGATGCGCCACAAGGAGACGCTGAACGGCGGCGTCGACGACGGCGTGACGAACACCTTCGACGCGGAGACGAAGCTCGTCTTCGACGTCCCGCACGTCGACGCGGCGGACATCACCCGCCCGTCCGCCGCGATGCCCGCGTACTACGAGCTCTGGGCGCAGGCCACGGGCGACCCGTTCTGGTCCGAGGCCGCGGCCCGCGCGCGCGAGCACTGGAAGGCGGTCGCGCACCCGCGCACCGGGCTCATCCCGGTGCGCGCCCGCTTCGACGGCACACCGGTGACCGGCTCGGAGAGGTTCGGTTCGGAGTCCTACCGGGCGCTGCTGAACATCGCGCTCGACCACGTCTGGTTCGGGGTCGACCCGTGGCAGGTGGAGGAGGCCGACCGTCTGCTGGCGTTCTTCTCGAGCAAGGGCATGGACTACTACGTTGGGTCCTACACGCTCGACGGCGTGGCGCTCGGTGCACGGGAGTCTGCGCTCATCGTCATGAACGGCGTCACCGGCCTTGTCGCGACGACCGAGGAGCGCGCCAAGTTTATCGAGGCGGCGTGGGCGACCGAGCTGACGACGGGGCAGCCGCGCTATTACTCGGGGATGCTCCACCTGCTCTCGCTGTTGACGCTGAGCGGTCAGTTCCGCGTGTACTGAGCCGGCGCGCGCCCTGCGTGCGCCGCCGTTGCGCGGATCGTTCGTGAGCTGGGGTTCGACGATCGACATCGGGGCTCACGCGAAGCGAAGGTGGAGGACGGACGGCGCGCCTCCGTCCTGGAGCAGGCGCGCCGCCCTGCTCGCTTCGCGCAGCGCCCGCCCGAGCGCCGGCGCGGCCTCGTCCCCGCCGAACGGCCGCAGCCGCGGGTAGCGCGCCACGGATCCATCGAGCGTGGGGAGCTCCAGACAGGCGCGCTTTCGCGGCGGGATCCGCAGCGGCGGCGACGCGTCGAGATCGAGGAGGAGCTCCGTCCCCGTCGCGAGGCGCAGGGAGGCGCGCGTGAAGAAGGCGTCGACGAGCTCGGGCGACTGGCCGGCCAGGGCGCCCTCGGCGATGAGAAGCGTCGGCACGTCGCCCGCGCCGCGGAGGCAATCCATCCACCCCGCGCACGCGATCGAGCAGCACCTCGCGATGGCGCGGCGATCCGCGGACCAGGGGAAAGCAGCGAGCGCTGCGCAGGGGGACGGGCTCAGGACAGGGGGCATCTCCGGGCTCACGAGGGTTCCATTGTTGATATTGAAAGTTATGTTCAACTTTGATAGATTGTGGCCTCTCTGGTGTCAAGCGAAAATGGAGCTTGCTCGTGCGCCAGAGCGAACGGACGCGCTGGTGGATGATCACCGGAGGCCAGCCCTGGCTAGAATGCGCACCGATGACGCATCTCCGTACAGGTTGTCGTTTCGCCGGAGCTCCGGGGGCCATGGCTGCCCTCGTCCTCTCCATGTTGCCGGCCGTCGCCTGCGGCGCGGGCTGCGGCGGGGCGGACGGCGCGACGGCTCCCGGCGGCGGAGCGCAGGCCGGAACAGGCGGCTACTCGACAGGCGCGGGCGACGCAGCGGGCGAGGGCGGCGGCGCCGCGCCGAGCAGCGCCGCGAGCAACGGTGGCGGCGCGGAAGAGGGCGGCGCGGGCGGCGTCAGGCTCGTCGACGCGCCGCTCAAGGTCGTCAGGATCATCGCTATCGGCGACACCGGCGAGGGCAACCTCGCGCAGCACCAGGTCGCCGATCGGATGAGCGACAAGTGCCTCGAGGTCGGGGGCTGCCACGCCGTGATGATGAACGGCGACAACTTCTACAATCACGGCGTTGTCGACACCAGCGACGCGCAGTGGGGCCCGAAGTTCGAGCAACCCTACGATCGGCCGGGCCTGAACGGCCTCCCGTTCTACGCAGTCCTCGGAAACCACGATCACGGCCCCAGCAGCAACGGCGTGCGGCAAGCGCAGATCGATTATTCGCTGCTGCCGCGGGGCGACGGGCCGGGCACGCGGATGACCGACAAATGGCACATGCCCGCCGCGTACTACGATGTTCGCGTCGGGCACGTCCATCTCTTCGGGATCGATACCGTCGACTTCACCTCCGATGAACAGGCGCTCGACATGAGCGCGCGGGTCGCCGCCTCGGACGCCCGGTGGAAGATCGTCTTCGGCCATCACCCCCGCTACACGTCGGGGGCGCACGCCGCCGACAATCAACAGTTCGGGCTGGACGGGATGTTCGACATGCAGCGCGCGATCTACTGCAGGGCCGACATGTACATGAGCGGCCACGACCACAATCTCGAGCTCATCGACAAGGGGCGCGACGAGCGCTGTCCGGGCACCTATTTCGCCGTCAGCGGCGCCGGCTCGAAGATCCGCCGAGCGGCGGCCTCGGCCCCGAGGGAGCCGGGGCAGCTCTTCTACACGGACGGGACCGAGGGCTTCGCCTACCTGGAGTCCGAGGGGCGCACGCTGCGCTTCGAGTTCATCGACAAGCAAGGCGCGGTCCTCTACGCGAAGACGATCGCCAAGTGAGCTGACGAAGCCCGCGGCCCCGGCCGGCCTGCGGCGTCAGCGCCGCTCGTCCTCGCGCGGCGCGTCGGCGCTCGCGCCGCCGTCGGGCCGCTTCCCGAACGAGATCGTGCTCTCGGTGCCCGCGATGATCCGCCGGATGTTCGGGGTGTGCTTCAGCCAGATGAACGCGCAGAGGAGGAGCGAGAGGCAGAGGACCGGGGCGTCCCGCTCGCCGAGGAGCCAGAGGAACGCCGGCAGGACGAGCGCGCCGACGAGGGAGCCCGCCGAGACCCAGCGGGTCGCCCGCACGACGATCGCGAAGACGGCGAGGGTGGCGAGCGTGGAGCGCGGCGCCAGCACGAGCAGCGCACCGCAGGACGTCGCGACGCCCTTGCCGCCGCGCATCCCGAGGAAGACCGTGTAGTCGTGGCCGAGCACCGCGGTGAGGCCGCCCGCCGCCGCGACCCACCCGCCCGGCGCGGCGGAGAGCCACGACGCGAGGGGACCGGCGGCGAGCGCGCCCTTCGCCACGTCCGCGGCCATGACGACCAGGCCGGGTCTCCAGCCGAACGCGCGCAGGACGTTCGTCGCGCCGATGTTCCCTGAGCCCACCGTGCGGATGTCGATCCCTTTGACGAACCGCGCAAAGAGGTAGCCTGTCGGGATCGCTCCGAGGAGGTAGGCAAGGACGAGGTAGATTGCTGTCATCGGGCGCCTCCGTGTCCGAGCGCACGGCGGATGTAGCATGGCGCCGCGCGAGGCGCGCTTTTCAGGGTCGGTGTCGCGCTGGCGCTCATGGTACTCTGAGAGCATGGTCGCCCTCTCGCCCGCTTCGACCCGGAATGGCCGCGCCCCCAAGATCGCGCTCGTCCTGGCCGGCGGCGCCGCCCGCGGCGCTTACGAGGTCGGCATCGTGCAGCACATCCTCGAGGAGGTCTCGCGCGACCTCGGCCGCGAGGCGCCGCTCGACATCCTGTGCGGCACCTCGGTCGGGGCCATCAACGTCTGCGGGCTCGCCGCGTTCGCGGACGAGGGGCGGAGCCGCGCGCGGCGGCTCGCCGCGGTGTGGACGCGCCTGCGCATCGACGACCTCGTGCGCCTCGACGTGCGCGGCGTGCTCGCGGTCGGGCACGACCTGCTCCGCGGCGGCGCCGCGAGCGCACCCTCGAGCGGCGGCCACGCGGCGATCCTCGACACGTCGGGCCTCGAGCGGCAGATCGCGGAGGCCGTCCCCTTCGAGCGGATCGACGGCCACCTCGAGCGAGGGCTCCTGTCGGCGGTGACCGTGTCGACGACGCTGGTCAAGAGCGGCCGCACCGTCGTCTTCGTCCACCGCCGCGAGCCCGGCCTGCCGCCCTGGAGCCACGATCCGACGATCTCCCCGCGCGCCACCGCGATCCGCGCCGAGCACGCGCTCGCCTCGTCCGCGCTCCCCATCCTGTTCCGCCCGGTGAGCATCGACGGCGAGCTCTACTGCGACGGCGGGCTGCGCCAGAACGTCCCGCTGTCGCCGGCGCGGCGCCTCGGGGCCGACGGCGTGATCGTCGTCAATCCGCGGTACATCGAGCCGGCCTCGGCGGCGGACGAGCGCGACGCGCCGGGCTTCCCCGGGCCGCTCTTCCTGCTCGGGAAGACGCTGAACGCGCTGATGCTCGACCGGATCGACAACGACCTGGCGCGCCTGGAGAGCATCAACGGCATCCTCGAGGCGGGGCGGCGCCGCTACGGCGAGGGCTTCATCGACGACCTGAACGACGAGCTCGGGCTCCCGCCGGGGCGCACGCTCCGGCCGATGCGGTCGCTGCTCATCCGCGCCTCCAAGAACATCGGCAGCCTGGCGGCGGATTTCGTGCGCTCGCCGGCGTTCCGCGCGCGGACCACGAGCGTGCTCGGCCGCGTGATGCGGCGCCTCGCCGACGGGGACGAGCAGCGCGAGGCCGACTTCCTGTCGTACCTGCTGTTCGACGGGGAGTTCGCCGGGCGGCTCATCGAGATAGGCCGCGCCGATGCGCGGGCGCGGCACGAGGAGCTGTGCGCGTTCTTCGATCGGGCGCTGAGCCCGGGCGGGTTCGAGGCGCGGGCGCGCTGAGGGGGGCTCGGGGACACAGGCCTCCTCCGGATCGTCTCGGGCTCCTCTCGAGCCCTGAAACGCAATGACGACATCCGGGCTCTCCACACCCGAGCACGGCGCGATTTCCGCGCGGCCGCGGCGCCCGGTGTAGACTCGCGCCGGGCGATGGCACCTTCGGATCCCTTCGGCTGGGTGGGCGCGACGATCGGCGGCAAATACCGGCTCGACGCCGTGGTCGGCGAGGGCGGGTTCGGGGTCGTCTACCGCGGCCACCACCTCGGGTTCGATGAGCCGGTGGCGGTCAAGTGCCTGAAGCAGCTCGGGGCGCTGGCTCCGGCCGAGCGCGAGGCGTTCCAGCGGATGCTCCTCAACGAGGGCCGGCTCCTCCACCGCCTCTCCCGGGCGAGCGCCGGCATCGTGCAGGCCCTCGACACGGGCGCCGCGGTCTCGCCGTCGGGCGAGTGGACGCCGTACCTCGTGCTCGAGTGGCTCGACGGCGCGCCGCTCGACAACGACATCGCCGCGCGGCGCGCCCGCGGCGAGGCGGCGCGCCCGCTCGCCGAGGCGGTTGCCCTGCTCGCGCCCGCGGCGCAGGCGCTCGAGGTCGCGCACACGCAGGGCGTCGCCCACCGCGACATCAAGCCGGCGAACCTGTTCCTCGCGGACATCGGCGGCCGGCGCACGATGAAGGTCCTCGACTTCGGCATCGCCAAGGTGCTCAGCGAGCTGTCGAGCATGACGCACGCGATGGCCGAGACGGGGAGCGCGCTCCGGGCCTTCACGGTCCACTACGGCGCGCCGGAGCAGTTCCACCACCGCTTCGGCGCGACGGGGCCGTGGACCGATGTCTTCGCGCTCGCCCTGGTGCTCATCGAGGTCGCGTCGGGCAACCGCGCCCTCCTCGGGAGCGACGTCACGCAGCTCTACATCGCCGCGACCGATCCGGCGTTCCGCCCGAGCCTGCGCGGCGCGGGCGTGAGCGCGCCCGACGCCGTCGAGGCGGTGGTGCGCCGCGCGCTCTCGGTCGAGCCGCGCGAGCGCTACCGCACGGCGGGCGAGCTCTGGGGAGCGCTCGAGGCCGCGATGGCCGCGACGTCCGCGCCCGCAGCGCTGCCTGCACCGGCAGGCGCGCCGCCCGCCCCGCCCGCCACCACGATGCGCGCCCTCACCGCGAGCGCGCCGCCGGGGCCGCTGCCTCCGGGGTCGCCACCCGCCGCGCCCGCGGCCGCCGGGGCCGCCCGGCGGCGCGGCCTGCTGCCCGTGGTCGTCTCGGTGGCCGCGCTGGCCGCCGCTGCCGGCGCGGGCGCCGTCGCGTTCTTCCTGCACCGCGCCCCCGACGACGCGCCGCCGGCGCGCGCGCGCGGCGGTCTGGCCGCGCCGCCGGTGAAGGCGCCGCCGCCGGACATGGTCCGGGTGCTCGCGGGTCGGTTCACGATGGGCAGCGCAAAGGGCGGCAAATCCGAGCGGCCGCCGCACGAGGTGACGCTGACCCGCGCGTTCGACCTCGATCGCACCGAGGTCACGGTCGCCGCCTACCAGCGCTGCGTCGAGGCGGGCCGGTGCACGCCGAGCGGCCTGCACGGCCCCCGCGCGACCGACGCGGACGTCGAGCAGCGCGGCGCGCTCTGCACCGCGGGGGATCCCGCGAAGTCGCAGCACCCGATCTCGTGCGTCGATCAGGCGCAGGCGGCCGCGTACTGCGCCTTCGTCGGCAAGCGGCTCCCGACCGAGGCCGAATGGGAGTACGCCGCGCGCGGCGCCGACGGCCGCGAGTACCCGTGGGGCAACGAGCCGCCGGGGTGCGCGCACGCGATCGTGTCGCGGCCTCCCGGACAGGGCTGCGGCGCGCGCGGCAAAGGCACCCAGGAGGTCGGCTCGGCGCAGGCCGGGGCGAGCCCGTCGGGCGCGCTCGACATGGCGGGCAATGTCTGGGAGTGGGTGGCCGACGGCTGGGATCCAGGCGTCTATACGAAGGGCGCCCAGACCGATCCCCGCGTGCCGGCGACCGGCAGCAAGGGCGTGCTCCGCGGCGGATCGTGGGACTTCTCGGCGAGCACGGCGAAGTCGACCTTCCGCCTCGCGTACGACCGCGAGGCGGGCGACGTCTCGACCGGATTCCGCTGTGCTCGCACGGTCGATTGAGCGCGAGCCACCCCCCCTTGCCCGCCTGCCTTGGAGAGGCGCTCGAAGAACGATGAGCCCGCCTGTTCGTGGGCCGACCCACGGAGGCGAGCCGCGGCTCAGCCGATCCCACGAGCTGGTTCCTTCCAGCCGTGACGAGGATGAGCTATTTGTCTGTCTCTGGTCGAAGGCAAATTCCCAAGGCGGGCCATCAGGTAGGATATCTAAGCAGGTGTAGTTGTGTGGCCTGGTGCACGCGGTCAGGCCGCGCCGGCCGCCGTTGGGGGCGGCACCGCGCCTCGACGCCGCGAAGGAGCACCGAGGCCTCCCGGTCAACCCCTGCTGAGCGCACAGGAGCCCATGCAAGAATCCGAGAACATGATCTCTTTCGAGGAGCGTCGGATGCAACGCGTCATCGATGCGGTCGCGCTCGCATCGACGGGAGAGATCGCGCTCGCCTTGAAGCAGCTCGAGGCTGTCGAACAGGACGCCTTCGGGGTGATCGAGGAGGCGCTGAGGGTCTTTCTCTCCGAGCTCTCCACCACGGCGCAGCAGAGCGCGCTGGCGCTCACCGCGCTCGCTGCCTCGAAGCGGGAGCTCGAGAGCCAGCTGGAGACCATCCAGCGCCAGGACAGCGCCATCCGGGAGCTCTCGGTGCCGATCATCGACATCTGGCACGGCATCCTCACGCTCCCGCTCGTCGGGCTCTTCGACTCGGTGCGGGCCGTCGAGGTGACCGAGCGGCTCCTCGCCCGCGTGGCGGACGACAGCGACGTCGAGTGGGTGATCCTCGACCTCACCGGCGTCACGGTCATCGACTCGATGACCGCCCTGCACCTCGTCAAGCTCGCCCAGGCGGTGCAGCTCCTCGGCGCGCGCTGCGTCCTCACCGGGCTGGGCGGTCACGTCGCAGCGACGCTCGTCACCCTCGGCGTCTCGTTCGATGAGCTGAACCCGATGCGCAGCCTGCGGGAGGGCCTCAGGTTCTGCCTGGCGCAGCGCAAGGCGTACGACATCGCCGAGGTGATCCGCCGCGGCACCGGGCAGATCGAGGCGCCGCGCCGGACGGAGACCTGAGCGCGGCGGAGCCTCACGGCGGTGGAGACAACGAAAGCGCGCTGCGCTGACCGCGCGATCGTGGAATTCACCTCTCCAATTCACCTCACGAGGGGGATGGCGCCCTGCCGCCATGCAGGGTGTCGACTACCGAGCTGGGCGACCCGCGACGCTGTGGGGCGGCGCCCGGGCTGGCACCCCATCGCCGCTCACGGCTCCAGGGAAGTGCTCGACGGAAGGCGGCGCCGGCCGTGCGGGCTCGTCTTTGCGGAACGCCGTCGGTGTGCCAAGGGATTCCGTATCACCGCATGAAGAACGCGACGATCCCTGCTCGGTTCCAGGACACCGCAGATGCCCGCCGTCGCTTCGGCGACCAGCTCGATCGCCTCGCGCCCTTCCTGCTCCGCGTCGATCCGACGGCCGACGCCGTCGTGGAGGCGTTCGCGTCGATGCCCACGGGCCAGGGCTTTGGCCTCCTCGAGGCCGCCCTCGCGCGCGGCGTCGACCACGTCGCCAAGGACGCCCCGGCCGAGCTGCGGGCGCTCTTCGCGGCGGTCGACCACGTTCCCCTCTGGGTGGACTGGGAGGCGGTGAACCGCGGCGGGACGGCGTTCCTGCGCACGGGCGCGCTCGGGGGGGTCCTGCTCGCGATGCAGGCGCTCCTCCTCGGGTACGCCTCGCCCGGAGGGAACAAGCCGCTCGTCTTCTCGGGGAGGCTCCGCGAGCAGGCCGGGCGCCGCCTCGGCGAGACGAGCCGGTTCGTCTATGCCGTGAGCCAGGCGAACGGCATGCGCCGCTCCGGCGATGGCTTCGCGATCACCGTGAAGGTGCGCATCATGCACGCCCAGGTGCGGCGCCTCATCCGCGCGAGCGGCCGGTGGCAGACATCGCTCTGGGGCGAGCCGATCAACCAGCACGACATGGTCGCGACAGCGCTGCTCTTCTCGGTCGCGGTGCTCGACGGCTTCGACAAGCTCGGCTACCACATCCCGCCCGACCAGAAAGAGGACCTCGTCCATCTCTGGCGCTACGTGGCCTACGTCATCGGCGTCGAGCCGGAGCTCATCCCGGGGTCGTGCGCCGAGGCGAGGCGCCTGGCCGAGATGATCTTCGCCACGCAGGGCGCGCCGGACAACGACTCGCGCCTGCTCGTCGACGCGCTGGTCACCCACAGCATCCGCAGCGCGCGGAGCGACGGCGAGCGCCGGCGCGCCGAGCGGATCATGGCCATCTTCTGCTGCGTATCCCGCGCCGTCCTGGGCGAAGAGCTCGCCGAGCAGCTCGGGGTGCCGCGGCAGAGCTTGCTCCTCGCCGTGCCGCTGCTCCGCGCCGTCGCCGCCGCATCGAGCCGCGCGCACGCGCTGCCGTCGCTGCAGGACTTCGCGCTCGGCCTCGGCGGCCGCTACTGGGAGCGCGCGATCGCGGCCGGCCTCGGCGGCCGTCCGGCCGACTTCGCTCCTCCGGAGCGCTTCGCCGGCGACCGGCCCTGAGCGAGCGAACCGCTGCGGGGCCGCGCCGGCTCCGAGCGCGCCGCGTGCGGGCCGTCCCGAGGCCCCGCGCCGGGAGCTCGCCCGGCTGTCGGGGTTGAACCGCGATCGGGTTCTGCGGTACGAGACCTCCCTCATGGAGATCATCCCCTACGGCGGTTGGAAGCGCGCCGCGCGCCTCGTCTGTGGCGACACGGAGCTCGTCGTCACGCTCGACATCGGCCCGCGGATCATGCGGTACGGCGTCATCGGCGGTCCGAACGAGCTGTCCGAGATCCCCGAAGATCAGGGCGCGACGGGCGGGACCAGGTACAGGTTCTACGGTGGCCACCGGCTCTGGATCGGCCCGGAGGACGAGCAGCGGACGCTGCAGCCCGACAACGACCCGGTGGAGTATCGGGAGGAGAACGGCGCGCACGTGTTCCGCCCCGCGCCGGACAAGTACGGGATGCAGAAGGAGATCCGCATCACGGCGGACGCCGCGGCGGGCAGGTTCGTCCTCGATCATACGATCGAGAACCACGGCGCCTATGCGGTCGAGCTCACGCCCTGGTCGCTCACCGTGATGGCGGGCGGCGGTGAGTGCCTGTTCCCGCACGCGCCGTTCTTCCCGCACCCCGACCGCCTCTTGCCGGCGCGGCCGCTCGTGCTCTGGCCGTACACCGACATGAGCGATCCCCGGTGGACCTGGGGCAAGCGCGTGCTGCGCCTGCGGCAGGTCGCCGGCGAGGCCCCGCAGAAGGTGGGTATGCTCCTGAGCCAGGGCTACGCGGCGTACGCGAACCACGGGAACGTGTTCCTGAAGCGGTTCCCGTTCATCGAGGGCGCGACCTACCCGGACATGGGGGTCAATTTCGAGACGTTCACGAACGCGGACATGCTCGAGGTGGAGGCGCTCGGCCCGCTGCAGCGCGTGGAGCCCGGCGCCCGCGCGCAGCACCGGGAGGCGTGGTATCTCCTGAAGGGCGTGCAGCCGCCCGCAGACGACGTCGCGTGCGCGGCGTGGCTCGAGTCGCTCGCGGCGCAGCGCCCGCTGTGAACCGCAGGTCCTGAGCCCGCCGCGGGCTGGCTCACCTCCTCGGCGGCGGGCGGCGATCTTCGCGTCGCCGAACATCACGCCTCGGGGGCCATCGGCTTCGTCAGGAAGTCGTGCGGGGAGTCGAGCGCGACGGCGCTGGCCCGGTCAGCCTGGCGCGGTCATTGGACGCAGGAGCACGCTCCGCCTGCATCACGCTGCACGCTCGCGCAGGACGTCGGAGCGAACCAGTCCGGCTTTCCGCTGCCCGAGAACCGTGCGATCAGCCGGCCGAAGCTCACGTGATAGTCGCCGTGCGCATCCCCTGTCACCGATGCCTCGAACGCGCGCGGTATCAGCAGGTTCGACCACTGGCCCACCGTATCCACGCCCGCCTTGGTCACCCGGTACAGGGCGCCGCATGTGCCGATGAGCACCGCATCGGCGCCTGGATCGAGCACGCGCGCGGCGGGGCAGCCGACGACATCTGCGTGCGGCGTCAGCGCCCAGTCACCTCGCTCGTTGCGGTCGATTCGATAGAGCTTCGTGTGCCTCGCGCACGCCTCGCCATGGCACAGCCCGGCGACCCCGATGAGCCCGAACGTGACGCGTGAGATCCATCGGATACGCTCGTCGAGCGCCGAGTCGATGCGTCGGCCTCGCATCCCCGTCTTGTCGACCCAGAAGAGACCCGCGCCGAACTCCCCTTTGTCGACCGCGACCAGCCAGCCATCGTCCACATCGATAACGCGACGTGCAGCGTCGGCGGGGATGCTGGAACGAAGCTCAGCTGGCAGCTCGACCGGGAGGGGGTCTACGACGGGAGCCCACTTGCCCACCTGGACAGGGAGCACGCGTCCCCCGTCATCGCGCCGGAGACCCCACATCGGTGCTGACAGCTGCCCGGCGCACTCGATGTCGTCCGGACGGGTTTGGGGGTCCGGGACAGCGACCCAACCGGGCCACGGAGCCCCACGCCCGGCCCCCTGCCCATCGGCAGCGCCTGTGGCCGGTTGGTGGACGCCATGGTCTACCTTCGTCGGTGCGGCTTCTCTCGCGCTCCTGGCTGCGCATGAGCAGAGACTGAACGTCGCAGCAGCAACGCCGCCGATACAGTGCAACCACGTCATGCGCATGAAGACCTCCTCCTTGCAGCGGGCCGAGCGGAGCGGTTTTTGCGACTTCGATCGATGCTACTGGATTTGTCAGAACGAGCAACCTAGATGCGAGGTGATATTCGTCGCAGGGTCATATCTGTACCCACAGCCATCGCTGCACGCCACGAAATGCATGCGACTGTCGGCCTCGGCGTCGGCTATGTCCTCGGGGCTGAACTCGGTGTCCACCCCTGCAGGGTGCGTGTGATAGTAGCCGACGACGCTTTCACCCGCAGAGAGCGAGATGCTCGCGGAGCAGAACGTCTGGGAATTCTGTGTCACCGGGGCTCCGGCGCGGTACTGGCCGTTGGCCTTCCGGACCACCAGGCCGCAGTATTCCCACAGGTTTCCGTTGGCTTGTGTCAGGTTCTGCGCGGCCTGCAACGCCAGCACGCCGCTCCCCACAAGCTGCGGGCTGTCATAGAGCGCGCTCGCGGACTCTTCCGTCTTCTCCTCCTCGGCAGCTTCGTAAATACAGCCCGAAGAAACGACAGCTGCCAGAAGGGCAAAGGCAGCACCAACGAGCGCTCTCACGCCTGCATGTCTCTGTTCCATCAGTAGGATCTCCTTGAATTGAGTCCAGTAAAGGTCGGCTGCGATGCAGGAACATCGCTCTCTGAATCGTCACAAAGTCCGGCGCCTCGTCCGATGACCTGCTGGACGACGCGAAGGGGCCCCGGTAGTCCCCGTACAGCACACGTCCGCTTGCTTCAGCCGGACGGAGGTCAGCGTATGCGCGCCGGATTGTTTGCGTCAGCGCTCGGCTGCGTTACGTTCCTGCTACGAAGCCTCGCTCGAAATTTGGAGCGACGATGCACGGGCGATGATGGGTACCGACCCCTCGCCGGAGGATCTTCAGCAGGTTCGGCGCACTAGAGGCCGCCCGGACAGCCGGGCGCTGCGCTCCTGGGCAGTGCTGCCGCGCGCCTCAGGAACCCCTCTGTGGCCTGCGCCGACGCCTCCGGCGCGAGCTGCAGCACGAGGTGCGGCGCGTCCACCGTGACGGACTCGAGGTCGGGCCGCAGGCGGCGGAGCTCGCGGAGCACGCGCGGCGGCACCAGCGCGTCGCCCGCGGCGCCCAGGTAGAGCAGCGGCGCGGCGCAGCGCTGGAGCAGCGCGCGCGCGTCCACCGAGAGCACCTCGCGCACGCGCGCCGCCATCACCGCGGGGTCGACGGTCGCCACGTTCGCGGCCACGCGCTCGATCCACGCGGCGGTGGCGCCCGCGCCGACGAGGTAGCGGCGCGAGACGAACGCCGGCGCGCGCCGGCGGAAGAGCCACGGACCGACGAGGTGCCGCGCGAGCGACGGGACGAGCCACACCGGGTTCGTGACGAAGGTGGCCACGAGGACGACGCCGACGAGCTCGCCGGGGCGCCGGCAGGCCAGGCGGAGCGCGAGCGGCCCCGAGAACGACTCGCCGAGCAGCGCGTACGGCCCGTCCGCGGGGAGGCGCTCCGCGACGAGCTCCTCGAGCGCGTCGCGGAGCGCCCTGTCCGCAGGGTAGGAGACCACCTCCGGCGCGATGTCGCCGGACAGCGCCTCGAGGAACGGCTCGAAGAGCGCGCCGGTGCCGTCGAGGCCGGGGAGGAGCAGCAGCCTGAGCGGCTCGTTGCCGGGCACCATGGGCCGTCAGTCGGGCGTGCGCTCGGCGCGCACCGGCTCGCTGGAGACGACGATGGGCGCGCGCCAGAGGTGCCTGTCGAGGAACGCCAGCACGCGCCGGTCGATCTCGGCGCCACGGAAGCCGTGCCCCCATGCCGCGACAGGGACGAGCACGCTCGGCGCGCCCGCGCGCAAGAGCGCCCCGTGCATCGCCTCCGAGAGGCGGAACGGAACCACCTCGTCGCGCGTGCCGTGCATCAACAGGAACGGGGGATCCCGCGCGTCGACATGGTGGATCGCGGAGGCCGAGCGCACGAGGTCCGCGCGCTCCGGCGGAGGGCCGTTGAAGAGCGGATCGAGCCGGCCATGCATCTCGGCGATCTCCTCGGGGGTGCTGGCCGAGGCGAAGAAGGCCTCCATGTCCGTCGGTCCGCAGAAGTTGACGACGGCCTGGACACGGCTCGACAGGGGCCTCGCGGGCGGCCGGGGATCCTGCGGAGACGGCAAGCCTCCCTCGAGCGCGGCATCGCCGTCCGTCGTGTGATCGCCCGACGAGGATACCGGGACGCGGCGCGCATCGCAGCAGGAAAGGAGGCCTCCCGGCGCGCCGCGCGCTCGCCGCGGCGTCCGGTGCGCCGAAAGGCGGAGCGGCCGCGGCGCCGCGCGGAAGGCTTTGCTCGTCCCGCGCGCTCGGCTATGCGGAGGCTCATGCCGCTCCACCCCCTCGCGGGCCGTAAAGCCCCGCCCGATGTGCTGATCGATCCGGACAAGCTGCGCGCGCAGTACTACAGCGAGGTCCCCGACCCGAGCGACCCGCAGCAGCGCGTCGCCTTCGGCACCTCCGGTCACCGCGGCTCGGCCGCGCGGCGCAGCTTCAACGAGGCCCACGTCCTCGCGATCGCCCAGGGCATCTGCGACTACCGCGCGAAGCAGGGCACGACGGGCTCGCTCTACCTCGGCATGGACACGCACGCGCTCTCGGAGCCGGCGCAGCGCTCCGTCATCGAGGTCTTCGCGGCCAACGGCGTCGACGTGCTCTTCGCCGAGCACAACGGCGTCACGCCGACGCCGGTCATCTCGCACGCGATCCTCACCCAGAACCGCGGGCGCACCTCGGGGCTCGCCGACGGCGTGGTGATCACGCCCTCGCACAACCCGCCCGACGACGGCGGCATCAAGTACAACCCGCCCAACGGCGGCCCCGCCGACACCGCCGTCACCGGCTGGATCGAGGACCGCGCCAACGAGCTGCTCCGCGCCGGCAACGCGGGCGTGAAGCGCATCCCCTACGAGACCGCGCTGCACGCGCCGACGACCCACCCGTACGATTACATCGGCTCCTACGTCGCCGATCTCGGCAACGTCGTGGATCTCGAGGCCGTGCGCGGCGCCAAGCTGCGCCTCGGCGTCGACCCGCTCGGCGGCTCGAACATCGCGTACTGGGGGCCGATCGCCGAGAAGTTCGGGCTGGATCTGACCGTGGTGAACCAGGTCATCGACCCCACCTTCAGCTTCATGCCCCTCGATCACGACGGCAAGATCCGCATGGACTGCTCGTCGCCGTACGCGATGGCGAACCTCATCGCGCTCAAGGACGACTACGATCTCGCGTTCGGCAACGACGCCGACTCGGATCGCCACGGCATCGTCACGCGCAGCGCCGGGCTGATGAACCCGAATCACTACCTCGCCGTGGCGATCTCCTATCTGTACCAGAACCGCCCGCTCTGGCGGCCTGACGCGGCCGTGGGCAAGACGCTCGTCTCGAGCAGCATGATCGACCGGGTGGCGAAGCACCTCGGCCGCCCGCTGCGCGAGGTGCCGGTCGGCTTCAAGTGGTTCGTCGACGGGCTGCTCGACGGCTCGCTCGGCTTCGGCGGCGAGGAGAGCGCGGGGGCCTCGTTCCTGCGGCGCAACGGGCAGGTGTGGTCGACGGACAAGGACGGCATCATTCTCGACCTGCTCGCCGCCGAGATCCTCGCGCGCACCGGCCGCGACCCCGCCGAGCACTACCGCGACCTGACCGAGCGCTTCGGCGCGCCGCTCTACACCCGCATCGACGCGCCCGCCACGCCGAGCCAGAAGAGCGTGCTCAAGAAGCTCTCCCCCGACGCGGTGCGCGCCACCTCCCTCGCGGGCGAGCCGATCACCGCGAAGCTCACGCGCGCGCCCGGCAACGGCGGCGAGATCGGCGGCCTCAAGGTCGTCGCCGAGAACGGCTGGTTCGCCGCGCGGCCCTCGGGCACCGAGGACGTCTACAAGATCTACGCGGAGAGCTTCAAGGACCAGGCGCACCTCGATCGCGTGCTCGACGAGGCGCGCGCGATGGTCGCCGACGCGCTGTCGGTCGAGTGAGCCCGGGCGCGGCGGCGCCGTGAGGACGCGGCGCCGGATCGCCGGGTCAGAAGAGCGACAGCTGCCGCCGCGCGCCGGTCATCGCGTCGAAATCGGGCCCGCCCAGCCACCGCAGCACCGAGTCCGCGATCGGCTTGAGCTGCTGCGACACGTAATGGTCGTAGTCCGGCGGCGCGGTCGTCTGGCCCGCCGGCTCGGGGCCCGCGCGCGTGATCACGTAGGTCACGATCCGCCCCACGTCCCCGCTCAGCTTGCGCGCCGCCTTGACGTGCGGCGGCGTCGTCTTCGTGTAGGCGCCGAGCGGCTTCCGCAGCGCCTTCTTGTACACGAGCTCCGCGTCGAACCGCCCCGCGCGCAGCTCCGTCACGAAGGCCCGCACGAAGCCCTCGACCGGGCGATCGTGGAACACGAGATCGAGCAGCTCCCGCTGGAAGCGCCGCGCCACGGCGCTCGCGTCCCGCCGGACCGCCTCGAGCCCGACGATCTCGAGCTTGCCGCCGCCCTCCCCGGCGACGAGGCCCGCATACCGCTTCTTGCTGCCCTGCGCGGCGCCGCGCAGCTCGGGCAGGAGGAAGCGCGCATAGACCTTCTCGAACTCGAGCTCCAGCCGGCTCTCGCACCCGAAGGTCCTCCCGATCTCGGCGGCGACCGACCCCGAGACGGCGTCGCGGAGCTCCTCGGCGCGGGCGAGGGCGCGCGCGGCGTCTGGCTCGCCGATATCGACGAAGAGCGAGTCGGTGTCGCCATAGAGGACCCGGTGTCCGGCCTTCCGCACCGCCTCGGCCGTCAGCCGGATGACGTGCTGGCCGGCGCTCGTGATGGCGTTCGCGACGGGCGGAGAGAACAGGCGCGAGGCCGGGGAGCCGAGCACGCCGAAGAGCGAGTTCATGAGGATCTTGATCGCCATCGCGCCCCGCTCGTCGCCCGCCCGCCGCGCGTCGGCCCGCTCGTCCCAGAGCCGCGCGACGAGCTCGGGGAGGATGCCCGGATCGCCGCGCCGGAACGCCGCGCCGCCCGGCGTCACGATGAGCGCCTCGGGCGGCGCGCCGTCCCCGGCGACGAACGTCAGCGGATCGATGTTGAAGGTGCGAATGAGGCTCGGATAGAGGCTCTTGTAATCGTACACAACGATGTTGCGGTACAGCCCCGGGATCGGCTCGAGCACGAGGCCGCCGGCGATCTCGACCTCCTCGTCCGGCGCCTCCCTCGACACCGACGGCGCCACCTTGCCGCGGGCGCGGAGCGCGGGCAGGTACAGCGAGTCGATCGCGGCGATCTGCGCGCCCACGCGGTCGACCTGCATGCCCGTGAGCAGGCTCCTCCGCACCGACAGCTCGATCAGCCCGGTCTTCTCCAGCAGATCCCGGACGAGGCGGGCGTCCTCGAGGTTGTAGGCCGCGAGCCGGGCCGGGTCGTCGCGGTACGACGCCTCGATCTGGGCGCCTCGGTCCTCGGACCCGAACAGCTTGCCGCGCCCGAGGATCGTCTGCGCGGCGGTCTCGAGGCGGTAATCGTCGAGGCGCATGAAGGCGCTGCGGAGGAGCGCGAGGCCGTCGAGCACCACGCGCCCCGGGAGGATGGCGCGCGCCTCGCGCGAGAAGCCCGGATCGCGCAGGATCGCGATCTCGTCAGCGCCCCGCCCGAGCGCGCACGAGAGCCCGGCGCGGCGGCAGTAGCGCTGGAGGGCGGGCAGATCGAAGTCGGGGATGTTCCAGCCGGTGAGGACGTCGGGATCCGCCTTCGCGACGTACGCGAGGAACCGCTCGAGGAGCGATCGCTCGTCGGGGAAGCGCTCGACGTAGGCGGGCAGGCCGCCGGGCACGGGCTCGTCGCGGACGAGGAGGCAGCGCTCGCCGCCCGCCCCCGCGAGGCCTATTGAAAAGAGGTGCTCGCCGTCGAGGCTCGTCTCGATGTCGAGCGACAGCACGCGCAGCGCCGGCACGAAGGTCGCGGGGACGAGCTCGGGGTCGCGGTACACGCGCCCGACGCCTGGGCGGAGCTCGAACGGCCCCGACACCGCGAACGCCCCGCGGATGCCGCGATCGATGAGGAAGCGGTAGGCGAAGCGCACGTCCGCCTCGAGGGCATCGGCGCCGGCCTCGGCCAGCTTGTCGCGCAGCGCCGCGACGTCCCGCGGGAGCGCGGCGTCGATGCGCAGGACCGGCTCGCCGTCGAGCGTCTCGAGCGCCTCCGGGGAGACGCGGTTGCCCGCGAGCCGCCGCGCGATGTCCGCGTCGCTCTCGCGCACGAAGAAGTAAGGCCTGAACCGGTCCTCGATGACGAGCGCCGGTGTGCCGTCCTCCATCATCGCGTACAGATGGATTTCCGGGCAACCGGCGACGACCCGGTAGGTGGGCGTGAGGATGAAGCCGCGGTCAGGCATGTGCGGGTGCGCGGGGGCCTCCGTGCGAGCTCGTCGCCGGCGCGCGGGCGGCCCGGGACCGCTCCGCGCCACGCCACACTTGACCACCGGGGCCCGCCCCCCGCAAGCCCCCCGCGCCCGGGATTTCCCGGAGGAGCGCGAGGGCCGAGGGAGCCGGCCTCCGCCGGAGAGGACGCCTTTCGCGGAGGCGATCTCTCTCGCATGGATGACGGCGAAGACTCCCTCTTCGCCGTGAAGGCTTGAGACGCGGCGACGAGCGCTCGCCGGGTGCGCGGCGATCGCCCTCCCTGCGTGGATCGAGGTGAGCAGCGCGGTCGCGCCGATTCCGTCGAGAGCGGGTCCGCGGCTTGCTTGATGTTTGAGACGTCGTGAACCGCGGGCGTCCACGGATGGATCCGTGAAGCGCTCCGTGGAAATCAAGGAAGGGAATCCACCATCATGCGTCATCATTTCAAGCATCGCGTCGCGGTGATCGCCGCGCTCGCCGCGAGCGTCATCGCCAGCTCCGCGCACGCGACCGGGCGGGGAGGTTACGCCCAGCAAGGTGCGCAGATCTCCCAGCAGCGGAGGCCGCAGCAGCAGCAGGCGATTTCGCAGCGCGCGCAGGTCCAGGTGTCGGACGGCGCCATCGCCGGGATCATCTCGGCCAGCAACCAGGTCGAGATCACCCTGGCGACGATCGCCCGCGAGCAGGCGCGGTCGCGCGAGGTCAAGGATTTCGCCAGGGAGATGCTCGAATCCCACACCCATGCGGAGCGCCGTCTGAGCGCGCTTCTCCGGCGTCACAGGATCCAGGTGCAGCCGACGCGGGTGAGCGCGATGCTCACCGGGCACTCGCCGGTCTTCGCGAATTACCTTCGCAAACAGCCGGCCAAGAAATTCGACCGGGTGTTCATGGCCACCCAGGTGATGACGCACCGCTACGCCCTGCGGATGCTGGACGAGCAGCTCATCCCGAAGGCGGAAGCGCCGGCCCTGAAGGAGGAGCTCCAGCGCATTCGTGATGAGGTGGCGAGCCACCTGGAGCATGCGCGGACGATCCTGGCGACGCTGGAGAAGCAGCAGGGCACGTCGTCAGGGCAGGGTCGCTAGCTCCCCGCTCTTTCCAGCGCGACACCGCCAGGACGCCAGGAGCTCTCGAGAGATCGCTCTCTCTTGGCGTCCCTGGCGCCTTGGCGGTTCACTCTCTCTCCGTCCTCCACTCCTCCCGGGCTCAACCATGGTTCCGTGAAGACCGCTCCCTCCGTGGCCCGGCGTCAGGGAGCGAACACCGCGCGCATGCACCCTTCCGCGCGCTCGTCGAACAGCCGGTATCCGCGCGGCCCGTCGTCAAGGCACATCCGGTGCGTCACGAGGTACGACGGATCGATGTCGCCGCGCTGCATGAGCTCGAGCAGCCTCGGGATGTACCGCTGTCCGTGCTGCTGACCGGTCCTGACGATCAGCGCCTTGTTCATGAGCGCGCCGAGCGGGATCTTGTCGGCGAACCCGGAATAGACGCCCACGATCGACACCGTGCCGCCCTTGCGGCAGGCCAGCATCGCCTCGCGCACCACGAGCGGGCGGTCGTTCTGCAGCCGGAACGTCTGCTTCACCCGGTCGTACGCGTACTGCAGGCCCGCGCCGTCGGCCTCCATGCCGACCGCGTCGATGCAGGCGTCGGGGCCGCGCCCGCCCGTTATCTCGCGGAGCGCCTCCTGCACGTCGACCTCGGCGTAGCTCAGGACCTCGGCGCCCCCGTGCGCCTTCGCCATCGCCAGGCGGTCCGGGACCCTGTCGATCGCGATCACGCGCTCGGCGCCGAGGAGATAGGCGCTCTTGATCGCCATCTGACCGACGCCGCCGCACCCCCACACGGCCACGACCTGGCCCGGGCGGATGTCGCAGAGCTCGGCCGCCATGTAGCCCGTCGAGAGCGCGTCGGAGGCGAACAGGGCGCTCTCGTCCCGCACCCCGTCGGGCACCTTGAACGCGCCGTGATCCGCGAACGGCACGCGCACGTACTCGGCGTGGCTCCCCGCGACCCCGCCGAAGGCGTGCGAGTAGCCGAAGATCGCGGCCGTCGTGTCCCCGAACACCCGGTCCGCCACCACGTGGTGAGGGTTCGAGTTCTCGCAGAGCGACCACAGCTCGCTCTGGCAATACGCGCACCGCCCGCACCCGATGATGGACGCCACGACCACCCGATCGCCCCGCCGCACCCGCTTCACCTCCGCGCCGGTCTCCACGACCTCGCCGAGGAACTCGTGCCCGAGGATGTCTCCCTCCTTCATCGTCGGGACGTACCCGTGGAGCAGGTGCAGATCCGAGCCGCAGACCGACGACAGCGAGACGCGGACGATGGCGTCGTGCGGGCCGAGGAGCCTCGGCTCCGGCACCGACTCGACGACGACGTCATTCACCCCGTTCCAGCAGATCGCTCGCATGATCACATCCTTCCACGGCCTGCCCGGCCGGACGGCTGCCCCACCGTCGTCGGGATCTCTCCGATCTCGATCCATTGCCTCAACCGCCGCAGATCGCCCCGCAGCCGCCGCCTCGGGACCTCCGCGAGCAGCGCGCCGACCGCGCGGGCGAGCCGCCCCCTCGGCCGCGCGCCGGGCAGGACCACCCGGATCTCGGTGCCCCGCGCGCCCGGCGCCTCGGCGAGCGACACGAGCCCTGTCCTCCCGCGCTCCCGGCCTCCCATGCCGGAGGTCCAGATCGTCGAGGTCCCCTCGGCCACGCCCATCTCCACGCGCGCGACCCGCTGCAGATAGCGCCGCACGCCCTCCGCGTCGTACAGCGCGCAAAGCACCGCCGCGCGCGCCCGGCCCACCGTCACGCTGCTCGCGATCCGCGGCGCGCGCACCCCGAGCGCCCGCAGCACCGGCGCCGCCATCTCGACCCCGAGCGCCGGCCGCTCCTCGGACAGCCCGGAGATCCGCTCGAAGGCGCGGTATGCCGCCGTCTCCACGCGGCTCCAGAGCCGCCGCGCGATTCCCCTCCTTCGCGGCAGCGGCGCGCACGGCTCGCTCGGCCCTGCGGCGAACACCTGCGCTCCCGGCGAGGCCCTCTCCTGCTCCGGCGGGGGCGCGCCCTCGCCCGCGCTCCGCTCCCGGACCGCGCTCTGCTCCGCCCGTTGCGCCGCGGCGCGCGCTCGCAGGACAGCCTTCTTTTTTGCCATCTTCCCCCCCTCGAGCCTCGTCCAGAGAGCCCGCGAAGGCGCGTTGCAAGCCGCCGGCCACTCGCGATGATCCAGCCGCTCACGTCTCAACGATGCTCCGAACGCTCCACCGCCGTTGCGAGCGGCCCCAGCAAGGAGCTCCGCGCGATCGCTCCCTTTCGCGGCGTACGCGAGAAAGACGGATTGCAGCGTGGAGAGAAGGAGGTTGCGGTGCCTGAAATTTCGGGCGATACTCGGCGCGCCAGGACGCTCCTTAACTCACATGATGTCCGGCTTAAGGCGACTCCTGATGAGCACTTGGCGGATTACGGAGACTCGAACGTATGAAGACTAGAGTTTTTCTGCGCGGATTTAACTTGGCGATCGCCGGGCTGGCCGTGGCGGCGTTCGCGGCGTGCGGCGACGACGACGGCGGCGGCTCCGGGGGCGCGGGCGGCGCGGGCGGCGCGGGCAGCGCCACCTCGGGCACCGTGGATCCGTCGACCACGACGACGGGGACCACGGACCCCACCACCTCGACCTCGACGGCCGCGAGCACCTCGGCGACGACGGGCTCGGGCGGCGGTCCCCAGACGATCGAGATGATCGATGACATGGAGGACGGCGACAACGCCCTCCTGCCCGCGGGGGGTCGGGTCGGCTACTGGTACACCTTCAATGACGGGACGGAGGGGGCCACGCAGAATCCTCCGCCCGATCCAGAGGGGACGGGGGAGACGCCTTTCACCATGGCGGAGCTCGATCCGGCGCGCGGGCAGAGCGCGCACGCGGCGCGCTCCTGGGGCACGGGCTTCGAGGGCTGGGGCATCGGGTTCGGCTTCGATCTGAGCAGCGCGGATGGGGCCAAGACCGAATATGACGCCTCGGCGTACACCGGAATCACCCTCTGGGCCAAGGTCGGTCCGGGCTCCGGCACGGGCGCGGTCGTCCTGATCTCGGACCCGGGCACGGACCCGGTCGGCGGTGCCTGCTCCGACCAGTGCGACCCGTGGAAAAAGGACCTCGCCGTCACCGAGGAGTGGCAGCAGTTCACCATTCCTTTCGCGGACATGAAGCAGGGCGGCTGGGGCGATCCGGCGGGCACCGCGCAGATCGACGCGACGAAGCTTTACTCCATCCAGTTCCAGATCACCGACGCGGCCTCGTTCGACCTCTACATCGACGACCTCGGCTTCTACAACTGAGCGCCCTCGCGCCGGCCTCCCCCCAGGGGCCGTCGCGCCGCGGGCCGTCATTCGCTCTGCGCGTCCTGCGCTTCCAGCTGGCCCGGGCGACGGCGATGGCGACGACGGCCCGCGCAGCTCGTCCGTGCGTCGCCGATGCGCCGCCCGAAATAAGTGCTTGCATCGCGGGCGTGTCCCGGGCAAACGTGGCCGCGCTTCCGCACCTGTTCCCAGGACAATGCCTCTCCTCGAGCTCGCATCGATAACGAAGCAGTTCCCGGGCGTGAAAGCCCTCGACGGCGTATCGTTCGACCTCCAGGAGGGCGAGATTCACGCCCTCTGCGGCGAGAACGGCGCGGGCAAGAGCACCCTCATCAAGACCCTGTGCGGCTACTACCCGGCCGGCACGTACGGCGGCGAGATCCGCTTGAACGGCCGCGTCGTGGAGTTCCGCAGCATGCGCGGCGCCGAGGAGCACCGGATCGCGCTCATCGCGCAGGAGCTCGCGCTCGTCCCCGACCTCACCGTGGCCGAGAACCTCGTGCTCGGGCGCGAGCCCGTCCGGGGAGGGCTCATCGACTGGGACGCGGTGCGGGCCGTGGCGCGGCAGGCGCTCGCGCGCGTGGGGCTCGACGTCGACCCCGAGCGCCCGATCAATGACCTTGGCATCGGCCAGCAGCAGATGGTCGAGATCGCGAAGGCGCTGCTCAAGGACGCGAAGATCCTCGTCCTCGACGAGCCCACGGCGGCGCTCACCGACTCCGGCGTGAGGACGCTGCTCGGTCTGCTGCGCGACCTGCGCTCCCGCGGCGTCTCCTGCATCTACATCAGCCACCGTCTCGAGGAGGTCTTCGAGATCGCCGACCGCATCACGGTCCTCCGGGACGGCAAATCGATCACGACGCAGCCGCGGACCGAGCTCTCGCCGGACAAGGTCATCTCGTTCATGGTCGGGCGCGAGGTGACGAACCTCTATCCCTGCCCGCCGCCGCCGGAGGGCCCCGTCGCGCTCTCGGTCGAGCGCTGGTCGGTCGAGGAAGCGGGGAACCCCGGGCGGTTCGTGCTGCGCGACGTGAGCTTCGAGGTGCGCGCCGGCGAGGTGCTGGGCGTCGGCGGCCTCATGGGCGCCGGGCGCACCGCGCTCGTCTCGACGATCTTCGGCGCGGCCCAGAGCCGCGTCACCGGCGCGATCTCGGTCCGCGGAGGGCCCGCGTCGCCGCCGTTCACGGCGCCCGCCCAGGCCATCGAGGCGGGCATCGCGCTCGTCAGCGAGGATCGCAAGCGCTACGGCCTCGTGCTCGAGGCGACCCTCCTCGACAACATCACGCTCGCGACCCTGCGCCGGTTCGTGAAGGGGCTCTTCCTCGATCACGCCGCGCGGGAGTCCACGGCGGTCGAGCAGATGAGGGCGCTCAGGACCAAGGCGCCGGGGCCGCTCGCGCTCGCGAACCAGCTCTCGGGCGGCAACCAGCAGAAGATCGTCATCGGCAAGTGGCTGATGACGGGGCCGCGCGTGCTCCTGCTCGACGAGCCGACCCGGGGCATCGACGTCGGGGCGAAGGCGGAGATCTACCAGCTCATTCACAAGCTCGCTTCGGACGGGCTCGCCGTGGTGCTCGTCTCCTCCGATCTGCCGGAGCTGCTCGGCATGAGCCACCGCGTGCTGGTCCTCACCCAGGGCAGGGCGACCGCCTGCCTCGACCGGAAGGACGCCACCGCCGAGCGCGTGATGGCTGCAGCAACGAGGAAGGTGACGGAATGAGCGAGGCGAAGCTTCGCGTGCGTATCCCCTGGCGCGCCCTCTCGATGGTGGGCTCGCTCATCGCGATCTGGGTCGCCTTCTCGATCACGACCGACGGGACGTTCGTGACGTCGCGCAACCTGACGCTGCTCGCGCGGCAGATGTCGGTGACCTCGATCCTGGCCATCGGCATGGTGATGGTCATCGTCGCGGGGCAGATCGACCTCTCGGTGGGCGCGCTGGCCGGCCTGCTCGGCGCCACGTCGGCGATCATCTACGTGAACCTCGACTGGCCGCTGCCGGCTGCCTTCCTCCTGCCGCTCGCCCTCGGGGCGTTCCTTGGCTTCGTGCAGGGGACCCTCGTGGCGCGTCTGCGCATTCCCCCCTTCATCGTCACGCTCGGCGGGATGCTCATCTTCCAGGGCGCCATGCTCGGCACCACCGGGGGCGTCTCCGTGTCGCCGGCGCGGCCCTACCTGTTCGTCGGCCAGGCGTACGTGCCGCACGCGCTCGGCTGGGCGGGCGCGGGCCTCCTCTCCGTCGTGCTGCTGTACAAGGCGGCGCGCGCGACCGGCTCGGCGCGCCTTCCGTGGATCGGGCTCACCGCGTTCACCCTCGCGTTCGCCGCGCTGATGAACTCCTACCAGGGTGTCCCGTTCCCCGTGCTGGTCGTCATCCTGCTCGCGGGCGCGTTCACGGTGCTGGCGAAGCACACAACGTTCGGGCGGCACCTCTACGCGATCGGCGGCAACCGCGAGGCGGCCTTCTACTCCGGCATCAACATCGATCGTCACCTCATCGCGGTGTTCACGCTGATGGGCGTGATGGCGGCGATCGCGGGCATCGTGCTCACCGCCCGGGTCGGCTCGGCGACCTCGGACGCCGGCCGGATGATGGAGCTCGACGCCATCGCGGCCGCGGTGATCGGGGGCACGTCGCTCCTCGGCGGGCAGGGCACCATCTGGGGCGCGCTGCTCGGCGCGCTCGTCATGGCGTCGCTCGACAACGGCATGAGCCTGATGAACACCGAGAGCTTCTGGCAGCCGATCATCAAGGGCGTGATCCTCATCCTCGCCGTCGGCATCGACATGGCCAGCCGCAAATCCCGCTCCCACTGAGCGGCGGCTCACCCGCTTCGGATACGGGCCCATCTCGACGTTTTCGGTGCTCGGCGTACTGGAGTACGCCTGTGCGCCGAAAACGCCGATCTGGGCCCGTCTCCTGTGCGGGTGAGCCGCCGCTGGGGGGCTCGTGAGTTGGCGGTCGGGGGCTCGTGAGCCGCCGCTCGGGGGGTCGTGAGCTGGCGGTCGGGGGGTCGTGAGTTGGCGCTCGTCCGGGAGAGGGGGGGTCTGTCCGGCGCGTAGAGGGGGCGGAGAGGAAGAGTTGCGTCTGGTGCGACGGGGGGCTGTCGGTCGCATCCAATCGGCACCTGCTGCGGGCCTGGACCGGCAGGAGGACGAGGAGGACGCATGGCCGACCAAGGGAAGAAGAACCAAAGCCCGAGCATCGACCCGAACAGCAAGGTCGCGAGCCTGGAACCCCACCGCGAGGACCTGACAGGCACAGTCCTCTCGACTGACCAGGGCATCCGGATCGACAGCACCGATGACTCACTCAAGGCAGGGGCCAGAGGGCCAACACTCCTTGAGGATTTTCATCTACGGGAAAAGATTACGCATTTTGACCATGAGCGGATCCCGGAGCGCGTCGTCCACGCGCGGGGCTCGGGGGCGCACGGCTACTTCCAGGTCTATGAGCCGATGGCCGAGTACACGCGGGCGGGGTTCCTTCAGGACCCGAGCGCCAAGACGCCGGTCTTCGTCCGGTTCTCCACCGTGGTCGGCTCGCGCGGGTCGGCGGACACGGTCCGCGACGTGCGCGGCTTCGCGACGAAGTTCTACACCGAGGAGGGGAACTTCGACCTCGTCGGCAACAACATCCCGGTCTTCTTCATTCAGGACGGCATCAAGTTCCCGGACGTCATCCACGCGATCAAGCCGGAGCCGGACCGGGAAATCCCACAGGCCTCGTCCGCTCACGACACCTTCTGGGACTTCATCTCGCTGATGCCGGAGTCGACCCACATGGCCCTGTGGGTGCTCTCGGATCGCGCCATCCCGCGGAGCTTCCGCATGATGGAGGGCTTCGGCGTCCACAGCTTCCGCTTCGTCAACGCGCAGGGCAAATCGCGCTTCGTCAAGCTGCACTGGAAGCCGCTCCTCGGCGTGCACTCCCTCGTCTGGGACGAAGCGCAGGAGCTCGCCGGCAGGGATCCGGACTACCACCGCCGCGATCTCTGGGACGCCATCGAGCGGGGGGATTATCCCGAGTACGAGCTCGGGGTGCAGATCATCGAGGAAGAGGACGAGTTCGCCTTCGACTTCGATCTGCTCGACGCGACGAAGATCGTGCCGGAGGAGCTCGTGCCGGTGCGCCGCATCGGCAAGCTGACGCTGAACCGCAACCCGGACAACTTCTTCGCCGAGACCGAGCAGGTCGCGTTCCACACGGCCAACGTCGTGCCCGGGATCGACTTCTCCGACGATCCCCTGCTCCACGTCCGGAACTTCTCGTACCTCGACACCCAGCTCCTTCGGCTCGGCGGCCCGAACTTCCCGCAGATCCCCATCAACCGCCCCCTCGCCCCGGTGCACAACCAGAACCGGGACGGCTTCATGCAGCAGCGGATCAAGCAGGGGCGCGCGCACTACGTCCCGAACTCGCTCGCCGGCGGCTGCCCCGTGACGGCGTCGTGGCAGACGGGCGCCTTCGTGCACTACCCCGAGCGGGTCGTCGGGCTCAAGCTGCGCGAGCGGAGCGAGACGTTCAAGGACCACATCACCCAGCCGAGGCTCTTCTGGAACAGCCTCTCTGTGCCCGAGAAGAAGCACCTGGTCCGCGCGGCGCGCTTCGAGCTCGGCAAGGTCGCGACCCGGGACGTCCGCGAGCGCATGGTCGCGCGGCTCGGCGAGGTCGACACCCAGCTCGGCAGGCTCGTCGCCGAGGGCGTCGGCGTCGCGCCGCCCGCGGGCCGGCCCCAGGCGCCGTCGAAGGGCAAGGCCACGGGCAAGCGCTCCGTGGACGCATCGCCGGCGCTCAGCATGGAGAACACGGTGAAGGACACGGTGAAGAGCCGGCTCGTCGCCGTGCTCGCGGCCGACGGGTTCAGCGGCGCCGAGCTCGCGGCGGTGCGGGCGGCGCTCGAGGCGGCCGGGGCGCATGCGCAGGTGGTGTCGACGCGCCTCGGACCGATCCTCGGGGACGACGGCAGCACCGTGGAGGCGGACAGGACGCTGCTCACGACGAAATCCGTCATGTTCGACGCGGTCTACGTCCCCGGCGGGCGCGCCAGCGTGGAGGCGCTCGCGGCGATCGGCGAGGCGGTCCACTTCGTCAACGAGGCGTTCAAGCACTGCAAGGCGATCGGGGCGACGGGCGACGGCGTCGCGCTCCTCTCGTCGTCGCTCATCCGCGGCGTGGCGCTGGCCGACACGCCGGCCGCGGGCCCGCTCCTCTCCGACAAGGGCGTGGTCACCCTGCGCGATCCCGCCGGGCTCGCGCCGTTCACCCACGAGCTCCTCCGGGCGATCGCGCAGCACCGCCACTGGGACCGCGAGGACATCGCGCAGATCCCAGCCTGATGGCTCGTCGGCGAGACTAGGGCGCCCCGAGCTCCGCGATCTCCTGCTCCAGCTGCTCCCACTCGGCCATGAGCGCGTCGATGCGCGGCCCGAGCGCCTCCTCCTCGGCGTTCAGCGCCGCGATCTCCGCCTGCCCCGTGCGCTCGAAGAACCCGTCGCTGCAGTAGAGGTCGTGGATCGCCTTCTTCCGCGCCTCCGCCGCCTCGATCGCCGCGAGCACCTTGTCGCGCCGCCCCGGTAGCTCCTTCTGCCGGTTGCGCCGCCGCTTCTGCTCCTCCCAGGAGCCGCCCGCCTCGGGCGCGGCGGCCGCCTTCTGGTGCTCGCGCTTCGCCTTGAGCACCACCGTGTCGGCGTCGAGGTGATCGTCGCCGCAGCCGGCCAGGTACTCCTCGTAGGTGCCGGGGAAATCGCGCGGCCCAGCCTTCGTGACCTCGAGGATGCGCGTCGCCAGCTCGGACACGAAGAAGCGATCGTGCGAGACGAAGAGCACCGTCCCCTCGAAGGCCTTGAGCCCCTCGACGAGCCCGTGGATCGCCTCGAGATCGAGGTGGTTTGTCGGCTCGTCGAGCACGAGCACGTTGGGCCGCTCGACGAGGATCCGGCAGAAGATGAGCCGCGCCGCCTCGCCGCCGGAGAGCGAGCCGACGCTCTTCTCCACGTCGTCGCCCGAGAACAGCGCCTTGCCGAGCTGGCCGCGGACGTAGCTCGGCGACTCGTCGGGGCACGCCTCCCACAGGAAGGAGAGCGGCGTCATCGATCCGTCGACGAGCAGCTCGCGGTGGTCCTGGGCGAAGTAGCCGACGCGCACCTCGTGCCCCCACGACGCGCCGCCGGCGTCGGGCGCGAGGCGGTCCACGAGGATCTTGAGCAGCGTGGATTTGCCGAGCCCGTTCGGCCCGATCACCGCGACCCGCTCGCCCCGCCGCACCGACAGCGACACGTCGCGCAGCACCTGCTTGTCGCCGTACGCCTTCGAGATGCCCCGCGCCTCGAGCACGTCGCGCCCGCTCGGCCTCTGGACCGCGAACCGGAACGCCGGGGTGCGCCGCGACGTGTCGGCGAGCTCCTCGACCTCGATCTTCTCGATCTGCTTGAGCCGGCTCTGCGCCTGGCGCGCCTTGGTCGCCTTGGCGCCGAACCGCTCCACGAACGCGCGCTTGTCGGCGATGATCTTCTCGGCGCGCGCGATCTCGGCCTGCTTGCGCTCGCGGATCGCCTGCTTCTCGACGACGAAGGCGGCGTAGTTGCCCGTGTAGAGCGTGATGGTCTCGTAGTCGACGTCGAGGATGTGCGTGGCGACGTTGTCGAGGAAGCGCTGGTCGTGCGAGATGACGACCGCGCACCCCTTGTAGCCGGCGAGGAACTTCTCGAGCCACCGGATCGACAGGATGTCGAGGTGGTTCGTGGGCTCGTCGAGCAGGAGCACGTCCGAGCCGCCGAGGAGGACCTGGGCGAGGAGCACGCGCAGCTTGAAGCCGCCCGACAGCGTGGAGAGCGACCTGCGGTGGGCCTCCACGGGGATGCCGAGCCCCTCGAGGACGGCGCTCGCGCGCGCCTCCAGGGTGTAGCCGTCGTGGGCGCGGATGCGGTCCTCGAGGTCGGCGACCCGGCCGGCGTCGCCGCCTTCCTCCGCGAGGCGGCGCGACTCGACGAGCGCGTCCCAGACGACGCGATCGCCCATCATCGCGAGATCCAGGATGATCTGGTCGTCGTCGAGGAACCGGTCCTGCCGGAGCACGCCCACGCGGGCGTCCTTCGGCAGGCTGACGTTCCCCTCGGTCGCGGGCTCGTCGCCGGCCACGATCTTGAGGAAGGTGGTCTTCCCCGAGCCGTTGGCGCCCACGAGGCCGTAGCGGGACCCCGGGTTCAGCTTGAGCGAGACGCCCTCGAAGAGGGTCCGATCACCGAAGGATTTCGCGAGGTTGGACGTTCCGAGCATGGCGCTTTGGGGGCTTGGGCGGCGCGGCGCGCGCCGTCAGGAGCGGCGCGCCGCGCGGCGCCGCGGGGGCAGAGGCATAGCACTGCGCCCCGGGAGAGCGGGGGGTTCATGCGCCGCCGCGGTCGTCCAGGGGCGCCGTGCGCCGCCGCGGGAGCCCGACGGGCGCGGCGCGCGCCCGGCCGCCGGCGGGAGGCCCCGGCGGCCGGACGGCGCCGCGTCAGTCGACGCGCTCACACGCCACCTTGTCCGAGGCGGCGTCCTTGTTGTTCCCGTCGTTGCACTCGTCGATCGCGCCGTCTGGGTCGACGACGCCGTAGATCAGGATCGAGAGGTTCCACGGGAACTCGTCGATGGTGGCGGTGAGGCTCACGCGCGCCCCCGGCGCGATCGGCCCCGCGAGGACCTCCTCGTGGAGCACCGTCCCGCCCTGACCGGGATCGCCGGCGTAGTACCGGATCCGCACGTCGCTCGCGGGCGCGGAGCCGACGTTTGTGACCGTCGTCGGGACGTCGACCTCCTGCGTGCTGCACTTCACGTCCGTCACCCGGCCGAGCTCGATCTGGAGGTCCGGCAGCGCGTCGCCCTCGTCCACGACCACGATCTGCTCGTTGTTGCTCTCGTTGCACTCGCGCTCGAGGGCTTTCTCGTCGACGACCGCGCGCACGCGGCCGGGCAGCATCGCCAGCGGGCTGTTCGCGGCGTCGTAGCTCACCGTGAGGAGCAGCGAGCTGTGCGGCTCGATGCTTGTCTGGAGGACCGCCTCCAGCGGGACGAGGGTCTCGTCGAGGAGCGCCTCCCAGCCGTCCGCGGCGTCCCACTCGCCGTAGAAGCTGAGGACGACGCCGGGGCCCACGCGCAGATCGCCCTCGTTCTTGACGCGCACGGTGATCTCGACGTTGTTTGTGAGCTCGCCGCAGGCCGCGTCGGGCGACGAGATCTGGATGGCGTCCAGCGCGAGGTCCGGCGCGATCCCGTACGACCGCGGGTTCGAGCGGTAGGTGTTGTAGACGCGGCCGCCGTACGTCTTCCAGCTCTCGGGCTCGCGCACGGGGATGCCGCCGCTCTCGAGCACGTTCGTCACGTGGTAGCTGTGCTGGTTCCAGATGCGGCGGGCCGAGACCCAGGTGTCGGTGGGGCTGCCCCAGACCTCGAGGCCGTTGTTGTAATCGACGCCCTCGCGGCAGTTGTCGGACTCGTTCGAGGTGGCGAACACGATCTCGGCGTTGCCATCGTTGTCGACGTCGGCCACGACCGGGTACTCGGTCCGCGTGCGGCTCGGGGAGTGCTCCTTGAACAGGACGTCCGCGGTCACGCCGTCGTAGATGCGGAAATAGCACTCGTCGTTGTAGATGACCTCGGCGGCGCCGTCGCCGTTGAAGTCGAACACGCTCGACCCGGTGGCGCGGCTGGAGTTGTCCTCGATGACGCGCCGCCAGCCGTTGTGGTAGCAGACGCAGGTGCCCCGCTGCGTGTTGCAGGTCGCCGCGCCGGTGCCGCCGCATTCCTCGTCGGTCGTGCACGCCTTCCCGTTCGGCGTCCGCGCGGGGTTGGCTGTCCCCGAGCCGTTGTCGTTGAGCGCGTTCGGCCACTCCGGGCACTCCGCCGTCGGTTCCTGGAGGTCGAGCATAACGTAGCGCCCGCCGAACGCCGTGCCGACCTCGGGGAAGCCGTCGCCGTCGAAGTCGTCCACGTTCGGCGCCCCGCCGTCGAAATTGGCGCTCGCGCCCATCGCCATGCTGCGCGCGATCTTGCCGTCCTGCCCGTTCAGCACGAAGAAATACCCGTTGTTGAACAGGATCACCTCCGGAAGCTGGTCGAGCGGGTTGCTCGGTCCGGGCGCGGCGCTCTGGTCGGCCCCGAGGACGTCGGCCACGGCGCAGAACCCGTCGCGGCGGAGGTCCGGGATCTTCTTCGCGCCGAGCTCGTCCACGCCGTTGACGGCCTGCCCGTCCCAGACCACGACGAGCTCCCCGTTGCAGAACGCGGTCGCCTCCGGGTCCGTGTAGGGGGGCGCGCACTCGGCCCTGCTCTTCACGCCCTCCGGCGGGCGGGGCAGGGCGTAGGCGGTGCTGCCCGCGACGATCTCCAGCCGGTGGTCGTCCTTGAGGTTCGCCACGCACGCGATGGGGCCGAGCCGGTTGGCCGCGTTCGCCGGATCCCCCTGGATACCCTGCGCCTCCCTGCCCCTGAACTTGTCGACGATCGAGAGCGCGCGGGTCGTGGCGTCGACGCGGAGCGTGAACACGTGCGCCCCGACAACGATCTCCGGGAGCCCCTCTCCGTCGATGTTGGCGATCGCCGGCGCCGGCTCGTTGTAGTAGTCGGCGGCGAGCCAGAGGTCGTTCGCGACGAGCCGGGTCTCGCCCGTGTTGGTGAAGATCTGGAGCCCTCGCGACTCGGTGATCGCGACGATCTCCGGGATGCCGTCGCCGTCGAGATCGCCGACGGCCAGCGAGGCGGTCGGCATCAGCGTCGCGTCGGCGCAGAGGTAGGACGGGTTGATGGGGTCGCCTTCGTGCCATACCTGCGCCCCGAGCACCGCGAAGTAGTCGCGCCCCTTGTCGGGCCCGCCGCCGTGGATCGCGCGGAGGACCCCGCTGTCTCTGTACGTCGAGCCGCAGAACGTCGTGAAGATGATCTCGGGGAAGTCGAGCTCGTTGATGAGCCCGTCGCCGTTGTCGTCGTCGAGGTTGGCGACGAGCGGGGTCATGACGTTCTGCGCCGAGACCGGGAACGGGCTGCCGACGGCGTCCGTGTTGGCGCGGCTCTTCCCGCCCCACGTGAACTCGACCTGCGGCAGGACGCTCTCGAACGGCTCCGGGGGCAAGAGGCACGTGGGCGCGGCGCCGGTGCCGGAGCAGGAGCCGACCTCGCAGGCGGCGTAGGTGGGGCAGTCCCAGTCGTCCTCGCAGGGGCAGCTCGCGTTCCCCATGCCGTCGTCGGTGCAGGTGCTCTCGTAGTAGGCCTCGCCGCCGCACGTGAAGAGCTCGCTCGTGGTGCTGCCGTTGGAGACGCACGAGAGGAGGCGCTCGCCGTCGCACGTCCGCTCGCCGGCGGTGCAGGCGTCGGCGACGCAGATGGTGCCGTTGCAGAACTGGTTGAAGGGGCAGCCGAGGTCGTCCTCGCAGCTGATATCCACGCAGATGGCGCCCCCTTCCGGGGTCATGCGGCATTGCTCGGTCGGGCCGCAGGTGAGGTCGGCGCAGGTGTTGTCGACGCAGGTGCCCTGTCCGTCCTCCATCTCACAGCGCTGATCCGGCCGGCAGTCCACGTCCCCACAGCCGCTCTCGACGCCGCCCGCCCCGCCGCTGCCGACCGTGGTCCCGACGAACCCGCCGCCTGTGCCTCCGCTGGTGCTGCCGCCACCCCCGCCGCCCTCGCCCGGGCTCGTCACGATCTCAGGATTGCTGCAGGCCGTTGCAGCGAGCCATAACCAAGGAAGCGCGAGGGGAAGCATCCGCCGGGGGCACGTGGGCATGAGGCGATTGTACGGGCGCGCAGTCGGCATGGAAGCGCGTTCGCGCGCGACTTCGTGCGGCGAGTGGGAGCTCTGCCCACGATGGGCGTCGCCCGCGGCCGACGTCCGCGGCGCGGGGGAGCGCGCCGCGCGCGCTGTGCGGGACGGCCACGGTGGGCGCGGCGGCGAGGGTTTACGCGAGGAACGCCCGGGCGCGTCGAGCCGCCCTTTCGCTTCCCGGCCCGCGCGTCACGCCCCGCCGCGCTCGAGGGCCTCCTGCAGCGCGCGCACCTCGCGCGCGAACGCCGGCTCGGTGCGCAGCGCGGCGGTTCGCTCCGCCGGCAGCGAGAGCGCGCGGTCGGCGACGATGCGCGCCGGGCGCGGGGACAGCACGACGGCGCGCTCGGCGAGGTAGGCGGCCTCGGTGATCGAGTGGGTCACGAAGAGCACCGTCATCCCGAGCTCGGCCCACAGGGCGCGGAGCTGATCGTCGAGCCGGCTCCGGGTGAGCTCGTCGAGCGCGGCGAACGGCTCGTCGAGCAGGAGCAGCCGCGGGCGCGTCACCATCGCGCGGGCCAGCGACACGCGCATGCGCATGCCGCCGGAGAGCTCGGCCGGGTACCGCGCGCCCGCGTCGGCGAGGCCCACCTGGAGCAGCGCGGCCCGCGCGGCGGCGCGGCGCTCCTCGACCGGCGCCCCGGCGAGCTCGAGCGGCAGGGCGGTGTTCTCGAGGACGCTCCGCCACGGCAGGAGGTGCGCGTCCTGGAAGACGTACGCGATGGGCGCGCGCGCGCCGCCCGCGCCGCCCGCGCCCTCCTCGGCCTCCACGACGGCCGCGCCGGCGTCGGCGCGGTCGAGCCCGGCGACGAGGCGCAGCAAGGTGGATTTGCCGCACCCGGAGGGCCCGAGCAGCGCGACGAACGCGCCCGGCGCGACGTCGAGATCGAGGCCGTCGAGCACGACAAGGCCGGAGGCGCTGCCCCCCCGCGCGCGGCCGGCGTCGTCCAGCACCGGAAAGACGCGCCGGATGCCGGTCAGCCGCACGCGGACGCCGCCGCTCGCCATCACCTTCGTCATCTGCGCCCGGCGTTCTATCCGCGCCGGCGCCGGTTGGCCAGGAGCGCGTGAGCCGCCGCGCCCGCGTCGATCAGCTCGACGAGGCCGTGCGCACGCAGCGGAAGCCGCCGTCGGCGAAGCGGTAGTGCGCCTCGAAGCTCATGCGCGCCCAGGTGCGGAGCGACTGCGCGCCGTACATCCACGAGCCGCCGCGCATCACGAGCAGCGGCCTGTCCGGAGGCCGCGTGTTGCGCGGGTTGTGGGAGGGGCCGTCCGCATAGAAGTGCGGATCGTCGTAGTCTTCACACCACTCCCACACGTTGCCGGCGAGGTCGAGGATGCCGTAGGGCGAGGCGCTGCCCGGCGTCGAGCCGACTGGCACCGTCCCGCCCTCGCGGTTGTCGTAGTTCGCGCGCGCCGGCCCCGGCTCGGCGCGCCCCCAGGGGTATCTGCGGCCGTCGGAGCCGCGCGCGGCCTTCTCCCACTCGGCCTCGGTCGGCAGGCGCTTGCCGGCCCAGTTGGCGTAGGCCCGCGCGTCGTCCCACGACACGTAGACCACGGGGTGGTCCTCGAGGCCCGCGGGGATCTCGCCGCGCCTGAAATGGGAGAGGAACCGGCTCGCGTCGGCGTCGTCGGGGCGATACCCCGTCACGTCGACGAACGCCTTGAACTGCCGGTTCGTGACCGGCGTGCGATCCATGTAGAAGGCGTCGACATGGAGCTTCCTGCGCTGCTGCCCGCTCAGGAACGGTCCGCCGGGGACGAGGAGCATCTGCTCGCCGGTCTTCTCGCGGACCGTCGGCGCGAGCTCGCGCCCGTCGGACGAGGGCCGCGCCGGCGAGGGCGAGAACTCCGCGAGCGCCTCGTCGAGCCGCGCCCGGAACTCCGCGCACGACGCCGGCCGCCCGGCCGGGTCCTTCGCGAGCGCGTCGAGGATGAGCCGGTCGAGCGCCGGCGGGAGGTCGGGGCGGAGCGACGAGGGCGGCGCCGGCGGATCGGCGACGTGGGCCATCATCACGGCAAAGTGGTTGGGGCTGTCGAACGGCACCTGCCCTGTCGACAGCTTGTAGAGCGTCACGCCGAGAGAGTAGATGTCCGAGCGCGGGTCCGCGGCGTGGGGGCTCTTCACCTGCTCGGGCGACATGTAACAGCACGTCCCGAGGAACGCGCCGCTCAGGGTGTAGGTCGTCCCCTCGAGGATCTTGGCGATGCCGAAGTCGACGATCTTGGGCATCAGGCCGTCTCTACCGGTCGTGACGAGGATGTTGTCGGGCTTGAGGTCGCGGTGGATGATGCCCATCCGGTGCCCCTCATCCATCGCGTCGAGGACCCCGCCGAACAGCGCGCGGATCTCCTGGAAGGGGATGCGCCCGCGCCACCGCTCGAGGTGCCGCACCAGGGTCGACCCCTCGACGTACTCCATGATGATCGCGAGCAGGTGCTCGCGCTCGACGAAGTCGTAGACGGCGACGACGTTGTCGTGGCTCCAGGAGCGGAGCACCCGCGCTTCCCGCGCGAACCGCCGCCGGATCTCGGGGTTGCCGGAGAGGTTCGAGTGCAGGCATTTGACGGCCACGACGCGCTCGCGCGCCCGGTCGTGGGCCCGGTAGACGACGCCCATGCCGCCCTCGCCGAGCGTCGACTCGATGCGGTAGACGCTGATCTCCGTGCCGGGCAGGAGCCGCACCGGCGGCAGCGGCAGCGAGGGGGGCGGCAGCCCTCCGGCGCCGAGCTGCGTGGGGGGGAACGCCGTCGCGGCGAGGCCGGGGCCGGGATCGGTGACGAGGTGGCCGCACGAGGGGCAGAAGCGGGCGTTCTCCGGGAGCGGAGCGCTGCAGCCGGCGCACCGGGGAGAGCTGTCCTGGCCCATCGGTCGCGGCGAGTCTCGCACAGGTCGGGGCCGTCGTGGGCGGCGAATGTGTGGCGCGCCGGGAGCGGCCCCCGGCCGCCGTGTGGACCCGAGCGGCGCTCCGTGCGGACCGCTCGGCGTGGTAGCGTCGCGCGATGAGCGCTCCGGGGGACGACGACGCCGATCGACCCATGGGTGCGATCCACGCGGCGCTCGTCGCGGGCGGCACGATCGCGCCCCTGGTGATGGATGACCGACAGACGTGCCTGTGGATGGATTGCGAGCTCGCGTCGCTCGTCGAGAACCGCTTCTTCGCGCGCGTCGATCCGGTGGCGCGCGGCGCCGAGCTGCGCGCCGTCTGGGAGCCGAGGGCGACGCGCGACGGCGCGCTGCTCGGGACGCCTCACGCGGGCGCCCGCTACGTGCGTCCGTACTGGCTCATGCAGGGTGGCAGTCGGGTCGGCACCATCGCGCTGTCGACGGGCGCCCGCGGGGAGCGGCTGATCGAGGTCTCGAGCCTCTACGTGCTCCCCGCCCACCGCGGGCGCGGCGTCGCGGGCGCCGCGCTGCGCCGCGCGGACGTCGTCGCGTGGGCCCACGGCGTGCCTGGCGTGCGCGTGCAGACCTGCTGGGCGTGGCAGCCGGCGGTGCGGTTCTATCTCGGCCTGGGCATGTGGGTCGCCGGCTGGACGGACGCGCTCGTCTTCACGTGGCGCCGCGGGCTGCCTGCGCACGACATCGAGATCGGCGAGCGGGAGGCCACGTTCAGCGTCGTCGTCGACGGCCGGAAGGAGCGCCTCATCCGCGCCTCGGCCGAGGGCGACCGGCTCGGGTGGGTGGAGTCGCCCCGGATGGAGGCCTATCGCGGCGAGCCCTCCGACGTGCCGTATCTCGGCCCGGGGACGTTCGCTGTCGCCCTGGCGACGCGCGGCTTCCCGCTCGTCCGGTCCGAGGGCCTCTGGCGAGAGCGCCACCGCTCGTCCAACGTCGGCGAGCCCGAGGGGCTCGCGTACAAGATCGAGCTCTTCGAGGCGGTCGATCGCGGCTTCGGCTTCGACGTCCGCACGCCGCGCATCCCGGGCCTCCTGTACCGAGCGTACGACGACATCGACTGACGTTGCGCACGTTGCGCACGTTGCGCACGTTGCGCACGTGGCGCACGTGGCGCACGCGGCGCGAGCGCCGGCGCCAGGTGGTGTAAGCTCCGGCGCATGGACGACTGGCTCCACCGCGCGCCGACCGCGTTCCGCGGCAAGCGTATCTTCCGGCTCGGCCTCGCGGCGAGCTACGGCATCGACGAGGGCGGCGTGCGCGCGGCGATGGATCGCGGCGTCAACCTCTTCCTCTGGACGCTGCGCGCGCGCGGGCTCGGCAATCCGCTGCGCGAGGCGCTGAAGCAGCGCCGCGATCGCGTGGCGGTGGTCGGCTATGCGCAGGTCGGCTGGTTCGGCTGGGGCGTGCGCAGGGGGGTCGAGAAGCTCCTGCGCGAGCTCGGGACCGATCACCTCGACGTCTACCTGCTCAGCTGGCTCGGCGTCGGCTCCGCGTGGACGAGTGCGACCGAGCGCGAGCTCGTGCACCTGCGCGAGAGCGGCAAGGTGGGCGCGCTCGGGGTGAGCATCCATGACCGCCCGCGTGCGGGCCGGCTCGCGGCGTCCTCGCCGCTCGACCTGCTGATGATCCGCTACAACGCCGCGCATCCGGGGGCGGAGCGGGACATCTTCCCGCACGTGCGCGACGCGAGGCCGAGCGTCCTCGCCTACACGGCGACGGCGTGGCGGCGCCTCTTGAAGGAGCCGAAGGGCTGGGCGGGCCCGGCGATGACGGCGGGCGACTGCTATCGATTCCAGCTCTCCAGCCCGCACGTGGATCTCGCGCTGACGGGGCCGAAGACCCGCGCCGAGGTGGAGGAGAACCTCGACGCGCTCGCGAAGGGGCCGCTCACCGCGGACGAGGATGCGTGGATGCGCGAGTTCGGTCGCGCGGTGCACGGGTGAGCGGGGCGTCCATGGATCCGATCGTCATCGCCTGCACCACCGTCTTCCCGGCGGAGGCGGCCCGCCTGCTCGCCGAGGGGGTCGCGCCGCACGCGCTCGCGCTGCCTGCGGCGCGCTCGGCGGCGAACCTCGCCGTCGTCGCGCCGGATCCGGTCGTTCTGGGCGCCGATGTGGTCTTTGGCCAGCCGCATCCGGACGACGTCTGCGCGGCCCCGCGCCTGCGCTGGGTGCACCTCAGCACCGCCGGCTATGCCCGTTACGATGTGGCCTCCGTGCGCGCCGCGCTCGCGGCCCGCGGCGCCGTCCTCACGACGAGCAGCGGTGTCTACGCCGACCCTTGCGCGGAGCACGCGCTCGCGTTCCTGCTCGCGGCCTCCCGGCGGCTGCCCGAGTGCCTCGAGAACCAGCTCGGCCCGCGCGGCTGGCCCGACGCGCCCGTGCGTTCGCGGAGCGCGCTCCTCCGCGGCCGGCGGGTGCTGCTCCTCGGCTTCGGCGCCATCGGCCGCCGCCTCGCCGCGCTGCTCGCCCCGTTCGAGGTGGATCTGCGCATCCTGCGGTCCCATCCCCGCGGCGACGAGCCCGGCCGTGTCGTCGCGAGGGAGGCGCTCGGCGACGCCTTCGCGTGGGCGGACCACGTGGTCTCGACCCTGCCTGACGCCGAGAGCACGAGGCGGCTCGTCTCGCGCGCGCTCCTCGCGCGGATGCGCCCCGACGCGTGGTTCTTCAACGTCGGCCGGGGCGCCACGGTCGACCAGGCGGCGCTGCTCGAGGCGCTCGGGGCGCGCCGCCTCGCGGGCGCGTACCTCGACGTGACGGATCCCGAGCCGCTGCCGCCCGAGCACCCGCTCTGGCGCGCACCGGGCTGCTTCATCACGCCGCACACCGCCGGCGGGCGGCGCGAGGAGCCGGAGGCGCAGGTCGAGCATTTCCTGGCGAACCTGCGGCGGTTCGAGCGGGGGGAGCCGCTCGAGGACAGGGTGATCTGAGGCGCGGGCGCGCTCGCGAAGGTGCGGCGCACGGCAGCATCCCTGATACCTCGTCGCCCGAGGACGAGCGCGAGCGCGAAAATGTTCTCTCAACCCAAGGCAGGTTCCGTTTCTCCGGCCAGCGCAGGCTCGGCATCGCGCGGCACCCCGCTTGAACATCAACAGAGGACCAACCATGCGCCATCTCAAGAGCTCTCTTCTCGGCTATCTGGCGATCCCGGCTTTCTCCTCCCTGCTGCTCGTGAGCTGCACCGGCGCCGGTCCCTCTGCGGCCGACAGCGATGACGACGGCGCGCTCACCCCCGAGCAGTGCGATCACTACGCCGTCAACGGTACGGTCCAGATCTGTCACAAGACCGGCTCCGCGACGGAGCCGTACACGATCATTCGCATCAGCGAGCAGGTGTGCATCAACGAGCATAGCCACCATGCCGACGATTACGTCACCAGCCTCGACCCGAGCTCGCCGCTCTACGACCCGACCTGCGGCGGCCAGGGCTGTCTCGCTGTGAACGCGCCGTGCGACGCCACGGCGCCGTGCTGCGACGGCCTCACCTGCCAGAGCGGCACGTGCACCGATGTGAACGAGTGCGCCCTGGGCACCGACAACTGCGGCGCGAACGCGGCGTGCACCGATACGCCGGGCTCCTTCACCTGCGCTTGCGACGCGGGCTACTCCGGCGACGGCGTCACGTGCACGGACGTCGACGAGTGCGCCGCCGCTACGGCCAACTGCGACGCGAACGCCACGTGCACCAACACGGCGGGCTCCTTCACCTGCGCTTGCGACGAGGGGTACGAGGGGGACGGGGTGACGTGCACCGACGCCGACGAGTGCGCGCCCAACCCGTGCCAGAACGGCGGGACCTGCACCGACGGTCTCAGCAGCTACACCTGCGAGTGCGCGCCCACCTACGAGGGGGCCAGCTGCGAGGCTTGCGAAGGCGGCCTCGCGGACTGCAACGGGCTCACGTCCGACGGCTGCGAGGTGCGCCTCGAGAGCGACGCCTCCCACTGCAACGCCTGCAACTTCGCGTGCGGGGCGGGTGAAATCTGCTCGAACGGTGGCTGCCAGACCCCGCCCTCCGGCCAGGTCCCCGGCACGCCGATCAACACCTCCGTCCCCCACAACCCGATGGCTCCGGCGGTCGCCGATGTGAATGGCGACGGTGAGCTCGACATCCTGGCGGCCAACGCCGAATCCGGATCGTCGATGTTACCCTCCGGGTCGCTCTCCGTTTTCCACGGCAACGGCGACGCGACCGTCCAGCCGGAGCTCTACTACACGGGCGCCCCGCTCTCCAGCAACGCGGTCGTGGCGGTGGACGTGGACGGCGACGGGTGGCTCGACGCCGTCACCGTCGACGGCCAGACCAACCTGCCCGACATCAACGGGAGCATCAGCGTCTACCGAAACCTGGGCCCGAGCGCGCCCGGAACCTTCGGCATGCCGACGAGCTTCACCACCGGCACCCCGGGCTCCGTCCACCTCTGTACCGGGGACTTCGATCACGATGGGGCGGCCGACATCGCCACCACCAGCGTGACCCTGAACCAGGTGAGCGTGCTCTTCGGCGCCGGTGCGGGCAGCTTCGGCGCGCCCGTGCTCATCCCCATCGCGGCCACCGGCGGCGTGCAGTCGACCATCGCCTGCCGTGATCTGAACGGCGACGGCTTCTCCGATATCGTGGTGACGAGCCCGACCTCCGCGCGCCTGTCGATCCTCATCAACCAAGGGAACGGCTCGTTCGCCGCACCGGTCGCCTACACCAACGCCGTTAACGGCCAGACAGCGGGCATCGCCTTCGGCGACGCCGACGGCGACGGCGAGCTCGACATCCTCTCGAACGGCGCGGCCGGCCGGTACCTCTTCTTCTTCAAAGGGAACGGCAACGGCACTGTCGCGAGCGGCGTTGGGTCCGCGGCCGGGGACAGCGCGATCGCCAACTCGGCGCTGGGGGTCGTGGCCAGTGATTTCAACGGCGATGGCAAGCTCGACGCCTACCTCCTGGTCACCACCTCCTCGGGCGGCGTCCGCCCGATGACTGGTAGCGGCAACGGAACCTTCGTCACGGGCCCCGTCGTCCCGACCGGCGCCTCGCCCGGCCCCAACGCCATCGCCGTCGCGGACCTGGATGCCGATGGATACGACGATCTCGTCCTGACCAACAGGGGATCCGGCACCCTCACCGTGATCCCCAACGGACTCTGACCCGCCCTTTCGCCCTTATGCTGCGTATCGTCCGGGAAGTCTCCTGACGAGACCGGGCGTCCCGGCACGTGGCAGCCTCGAAGCTCGACGGAGCGGCTCACGGTCTCCCCCCTCCCGCAGGCATAACTACCGCGTCACGCTGCGAAATGGGGTGCTCGTCTACGTCGAGCGCCAGGCCGACGGCGAGGCGCAGCTCACCCTCAGCCTCAGCAAGGCGCGGTTGATCGCGCTGCTGAGCGGGGAGAGGGGACCGACGCCCGCGGCGAGCTGGGCGTGCTCGAGCAGCTGCTGTCGGTCATCGAGGAGGGTGATCCGAGCTTCGACATCGTGCTTCCGTGAGGGCAGCGGCCCTCATTGGGTGAGCACGATGCTGGCGACCAGGCCTGTGGTGTTGCTGACGGGCGTGCCGAGCAGGCATCCGACGACGCTGCCGAGATAGCTGATCCCGGATGTGACCTTGGTGGCAGAGTCGCCGGCGAAGCGCCCGGCGGTGACGGTCCCGGTAAAGATGACGGTTTGGCCGACGACGGTGGGGGCTGACCAGCTGATGGTGCTGGTGCCGCCGGTGGCGTCGTTCCAGGTGACAGTCTCGGTCTCCGGCGGCGCCGCGGTGACGGGCACGCAGCTGAGGGATACCGTGATGGTGGCGGCGCCGGTGGCGCTGGGGCCGATCACGCAGGTGTCGTAGTCGAAGCCTTCGGTCACCGTGACGTTCTGGGGGGTGACGGTGACGGCCGGGCTGAAGGATCGGTTGAAGGATCCCACGCATTGAACGTCGACGACCGCTGCGCGCGCGGGTGCAGCGAGGGTGAAGCACACCGGGGCTGCGGCGGCCATGATGGCGGCGACGGTGAGCTGGGCGATTCGCAGAGCGTTGATCTTCGCGTTGCGGAGCATCGGTCATCCCTCCTTTGCGGGGCGGACACGCGTGTGCAGCGTACGCGCACGGTAAACGTCGGCTCAGCGGCGCGTCACGTTGTTTCACTGTGAATTCGCTGTGAATCACGTCGCCTTCCGCGTTGCCCTGCTTCTCGCGTATGCCGCGGCGGAACGGCTGGGCGTCGTGCGAGGCGCGGCGTGCCGCTAGCTCGCCGTCGTTCTCGCTCGGCGGATTGAGCGGATCGCGACCGAGGACGTGCCAAGGACGAGATCGCCCGTGGACAAACGGCAGCTCCTGTCCACGAACGGGAGCTCCTGCCCATGAACGGCAACAAAGTGCGTGAGCGCATAATTTGATTTACAGGGCTCACCTGGCGATTAGTATGCGGGTCGACGCTCCCTCGTCGGTTGCGGCAGAGTGTACGCGGTCGTTCAGGATGGTGAGGGGCGCGCTCCGCAGCTGAGGCGTTCAGGCCGCAGCGGCGGCGCGCAACTGGACCCGTGGGCTTGCTCGTGCCCGGTAGCGCGGTGTGCGCGAACCCGGGAGAACGGGCCGTGATTTTCAGCACGGGAGCCGGTGGCGCGTGCGAAATGCGAAGGACGAGCAGGGGCCTGCCTCGACATCACCTCCACAAGCGGCGTATTCGCACTGGCATCGATATTGAATTGTTGAGCTGCATGACCTGATGCTTCTCCAGTCAGCGCCGGCTGGGCATCGCGCGGCACCCTCGCTTTGAACAGTACTTGAACATCAACAGAGGACAAACCATGCACCATCTCAAGCGCTCTCTTCTCCGCTATCTGGCGATCCCGGCGTTCTCCACCCTGCTGTTCGCGAGCTGCACCAGCGCCGGCCCCTCCGCGGCTGACGGGGATGATGACGAGGCCGTGGGCGAAGCCCATGACGCGATCACCCCCGAGCAGTGCAACTACTTCGACGTCAACGGTACGGTCCAGATCTGCCACAAGACCGGCTCCGCGACGAAGCCGTACACGATCGTTCGCGTCAGCGAGCAGGCGTGCATCAACGCGCACAGCGCGCACGCCGACGACTACGTCACCAGCCTCGACCCGAGCTCGCCGCTCTACGACCCGACCTGCGGCGGCCAGGGCTGCCTGGCCGTTAACGGGCCGTGCGACCCCACGGTGCCGTGCTGCGACGGCCTCACCTGCCAGAGCGGCACGTGCACCGATGTGGACGAGTGCACCCTGGGCACGGACAACTGCGACGCGAACGCCACGTGCACCAACACGCCGGGCTCCTTCACCTGCGCTTGCAACGAGGGGTACTCCGGTGACGGCCTGACGTGCACCGACGTCGACGAGTGCGCCGCCAACCCGTGCCAGAACGGCGGAACCTGCACCGACGGCATCAACAGCTACACCTGCCAGTGTCCGGCCGGCTTCACGGGGACGAACTGCGAGAGCGACATCGACGACTGCGCCGGCAGCCCCTGCCTGAACGGCGGCACCTGCATCGACGGCGTGAACGGCTTCACCTGCTCGTGCGCCGCCGGCTACCAGGACTCCGTCTGCCAGAACCTGGTGGGCTGCGTGAGCGGGCTGCCGGCGCCGACCGGCTTCTGGAAGGGCGAGAACAACGCCGCGGACAGCTCGGGCAACGGCCACAACGGGACGCTGCGCGCCGGGGTCGCCTTCGCCGCCGGCCAGGTCGGGCAGGGGTTCAGCACCCAGAACGGCGACATGGCGATCGCGACGACGGCGGCGCCGTTCGCGAGCCTCAACGACGTGACGGTGGACATGTGGATCTACATCAACGACGCCACCGGCACCCAGACCCTCTTCTCCAGGAACCGGGACACCGGCGGCACCGGCTACGCCGTGGGCCTCAGCGGCGGGCAGCTCGGCTTCGGGGTCAACAACGGCTCGGGCGTGAACCAGGTCTTCCAGGCGCCGGTGTCGCTCTCGCTGCACACCTGGTACCACATCACGGTCTCACGAAAGGCCAACGTGGTGAAGCTCTACGTCGACTGCGCGCTCGTCGGGCAGACCTCGAGCTTCTTCGCCGGCACGATCAACCTGTCCTCGGCGCTTCCGGTCACCATCGGGAGCGAGGACACCGTGACCGTGGGCGGGGCCCGCAACTTCCGCGGGCTCATCGACGAGGTGGCCTTCTACCCCGCGCAGCTCAGCGACGCGGAGATCTCCTCGATCTGCGCCGCCGCCTCCGCCGGCGTCTGCATCCCGTGAGCTGAGCCTCGTCCACTCCGGCGCTTGAGCGCGCAGGCCGCCCGGCTCGCTTCGCACCTCCCGCAAGCGAGCCGGGCTCCTCAACAACCGAGCCCTGCCAGCCGGAGCCCGATGACCAGATCCTCTCGCAAGCCCATGTCGGTCGTGAGCCGGTCGACCACGGCCCGGGGATGGCGGGAGACCTCGGGCAGGACGGCACAGAGCACGGCGGCGGCGGCGCGGGCTTCGGCGAGGCGGCCGAGGCGGGCGAGGGCGACGGCGCGGTCGAGCGGGTCCCAGGCGAGGTTGGGAGTGGCGATGGCCTCGGCCTCGGCGAGGGCGGTGGCGTAGTCGCCCCGGCACCGCGCGCCTGTCGATCCTCATCAACCAGGGCAACGGCTCGTTCGCCGCGCCGGTCGCCTACACCAACGCCGTTAGCGGCCAGACGGCGGGCATCGCCTTCGGCGACGCCGACGGCGATGGCAAGCTCGACATCCTCTCGAACGGCGCGGCCGGCCGGTACCTCTTCTTCTTGAAAGGGAACGACAACGGCACTGTCGCGAGCGGCGTTCAGTCCGCCGCCGCGGCCACCACGAGCGCCAACTCGGCGCTGGGGGTCGTGGCCAGTGGACACCGGCTGCGCGGGGGCCGTCACGGGCTCGCCTTCGCGCGCCGGCCGGTGAAGGTGTCGGAGGCGATGGGCTCGCCGGTGTCGGTCGAGGGATCGAGCGGATCTTCGCCGTCCTCGAAGGTGCGCACGACGAGAGAGCCGGCGATCTCGTCGCAGCCCTGACCGACCGTGTCGAGGACGATATCGATCCGGGCGGTCGTCAGCAGGGTGTTGTCCTCGTCGTAGACGAACGCGAACAGTGCGCCTCGAGCACCGTCGTCACCGACCTTCTCCCAGCTGCCCTGCTGGTTCGAGAAATTGTAGAGGGGCTGCGTCGAGGTGGTCCCGAAGAAGGCCCCGTCAGCCGTGAACGTCCAGAAATCCCTGGCCCCGCCCGCTTCCGAGATCAGGTAGGTCCCGGCGCAGCGGCGGGGGAAGCCGTTTGCCAGGGTGAGCCCGGGCCGGAGGGCGAGCCCGAAGGCCGCGAGCGGGAGCAGCGAGAGAGCGAACAGCAGCCTTTTGCGCATACCGGTTTCGATCCTTTTCCACGGACCGGTGCAACGTGCTCTCGGCGCGTCCTCGCGCCAGGACGCCGCGACAGGTCCGTTCAAGCGAGCGTGGATAAACCATTTGTTATCTCACGGCGGTGACGCCGCCGGAAGCTTCTTCGGTGCGGGGAGCTACGGCGCGGGCGACCGATGGTAGGTATACCCATCCAGGTACGCGCAATCGAACTCCGTGATCGGGGTGGCGCCGGGATCGAGCGGGTCGACGCCCGTGGCGAAGATCTTGCCCTGGCAGCTCGCCGTGAACATGTCCTTGTCCGGCGCGAACACCAGGACGTAGTCGACGACGGCGATCCCGGAGAACGCGGGCGCTGCGCCGGTCAGATCGAAGTTGAGGTTGAGCGTGCGCAGGGAGACCGTATGGTCCCCCGCGCGTCTCCAGGAGCCCAGGCTGTCGCTGAACGTGAACCCGCCGGCGCCGAACGTCACCTGATCCGAGAGGGTCATCCCGGCCGTGCCGTCCCGGTGAAGGTGCATGATCTCCGCGCGATCCGGGAGGCTCGCCACGTAGGTCCCGGAGAAATCCGTGCCCTCCGCGAAGGCGCCCCCGGCGTTCGCGACCAGCCCCCCGATCGCTGCAACGAGCGCCGTGGCCGCGAGATGAATTCGAGAGATAGGCATCGCTGTAACATCCTTTGTGTTGAAACGCTCATGCCATCGCGCGTGCTTCGGCTGCCGACGGGCCGTGGATGGAGAGGTCGTCCTTGGCGGCGTCCCGGCCGGGACGTCGCCGCCGGTGCGATTCATCGCGGGCCCCGCGTTGCCCTCTTGACGGGGCGGAGGCGCGTATGCCGTGGCTGCCCACCGTAAAGGTCAGCTCCGTGCGCTATCAGGTTGTTTCACTGTGAATTCGCTGTGAATCGCATCGCCAGGTCGGCGCTCGCGCCGCTCCTCGCGCGCGCCGCGGCGGAACGGCCGGCGTGGGGCGAGGCGCCCCCCCGGCTGTCCTCGGGGGTGTAAAACCGGTCCGACGCACGCTGTTGCGTCCACAAGGGCCACGGGTGAGGATGCCCACACGAATGAAGCGTTCTCCGCAAGGCGCCCAGCGCGCGGCCTTCGTGGCCGAACTGGAGCGGGTGGTGGCGAGTCCGGTGTTCGGTGGGTCGGCGCGGCAGATCCGGCTGCTCCGTTTCGTGGTCGGCGAGACCCTCGCGGGGCGCGGCGCCGAGCTGCGCGCGCCTCTCCTCGCCACCCGCGTCTTCGAACGGCCCGAGGGCTTCGACTCCGTCGAGGACTCGATCGTGCGCGTCGAGATGAGCAAGCTCCGGCGCGCCCTCGAGCGCTGCTACGCCGCGAGCCCCGCCGCCGCGGTGCGCATCGAGCTGCCACGCGGCCGCTACGCCCCCGTCTTCGTCACGGGGCCGGCCGCGACCGACCCCGCCCAGCCCTCCGTCGCCCTGCGCCCCTCGATGGACTCGCATCCCGCGCATGGGCCGGGTCCGACGTCCCTCCGATCGGGGGGTATCCCGGACAGCGCCGACGGGCCCGTGGTCGCGATCCTCCCCTTTACCTCGATCACCGCCGTCTCCACCTCCTCGAGCGCGGCCGCGCCGGGGAGCGAGCCGCCGGAGCCGGGCGCTACGGGCACGCGGGGCTGTACCGTCGCCCGCGGCCTGACCGACCGGCTCGGCGACCTCTTCGTTCGCGCCCCGCGCGTGCGCGTGCTCTCGCGCGCCGCCACCCTGGACGAGGCCGAGGCGAGGGGTGCGCGCTACGTGGTCGAGGGGTGCGTGCGCCTCGAACGCAGCGCGCTCCGCGTGACGGTCAAGCTCCACGATACCAGGCGCGGGATCCAGGTCTGGGGCAGGACGTTCGACCGCCCCGACGTCGACGACCGTCTGTTCGCCGTCGAGGACGAGATCGCCCGCGAGATCACCACCCTGCTCGTCACACTGCCCCTTGGCGCGGTCCATGCCATCGAGTCCGAGGAGCGCTCCGTCCACCCGCCCCGCTCGGCGTATGAGGTGCTCCTGCGCTTTCCCCGGTGGCTCGCCACCTTCGATCCCGACCTGCAAGCCGCGCTCGAGGAGCACTGTGCGCGCTTCCTCGACCTCGACCCCGATGACGGGGCGCTGCTGGCGTATTCTGCGTTCTTTCAGGTGCTCTCGTCGTGGACGGCGGCCGGCAGGGATCACGACCTTCGCCAGGCCGAAGGCCGGGCGCGCCGGGCCGTGGCGCTCGAGCCCAAGCTGGCCAATGCCCACCAGGTGCTCGCGTTCGTGCTGCTCGACGCCGGCGACGGCCCGGCGGCGCTGGCCGAGGCCGAGGTCGCCCTGAAGCTCGGCGGGCCGCTCATGTTCACGGGCTTCCTGCTCACGCTTGCCGGTGACTGGGAGCGCGGCACCGCCATCCTCGGCAAGCATCAGGGCTGGACGAAGCGCTATCCCGGCGTTGTCCACCACGCCCTCGCGCTCTACGCCTGTCGCCGCGGCGACTACGCCGCTGCCCTCAGCGACGCCGAGGCCATCGCCCACCCGACCCTCGCCTGGAGCGCGCTCGACCGCGCCGTTGCCCTGGCCCGCCTCGGCCGCTTGGCCGAAGCCCGCGCCGCCGGCTGCGAGCTCGCCGCCATCCTGCCCGAAGTCGCGCGGGCTCCCCGGGGCGTCGTCAGCCGCATGACAGCGGACCAGGCCCTGGTTGACGATCTCGTGGAGGCGCTCGCGCTCGCAGGGGTCGGTTGAAGGAGGAGACGGCGGCGGAGGAGCGCTGCGACCGCGCGTGCTGGCGTAGCGTGCCCTCGCGGCTGCCTCCGCCTGCCTTGGGATCGCCTTCCCAGGCGCACAGCCACCCGCTTCAAGGCTTGAAACGCCCGACTCGGTCGCCTAGCCGGCGATCTCGAGCCTTGAAACGGCTCGCTGGGTCGCCGAGTCGGCCGTCTCGAGCCTTGATCTGCCCCGCTGGCCCGCCGAGTCGGCCATCTCAAGCCTTGAGTTGGCCGACTCGGCGCCCGAGTGGCCCGCTGCAACGCTTGCGTCAAGCCTTGCAGCGGGCTGCGGGCTCATGCATCCGGCGAGGCGGCCGGCTGGGCCGGCGAGGCGGCCGGCTGGGCGGCGGGCGCGACCGACTGGGCGGCCGGCGCGACCGGCTGGGCGGGTTGCGCCGCCGGCGCGGCCAGCTGGACGGGCGGGAGCGCGTCGCTCACGCCGCTCACGCGGTGGACCTCGGCCAGGTCGTCGAAGAGGAGCGGCAGGAGCTCGGGCTTGCCCAGGTGGGCGAGCAGCCCGCGCACGAGGCTCTTGTTCGCGTTGTAGACACCCAGCCAGGCCTCGCGCGCGGTCGACACCTCGGGGCCGAGCTCGAGCCGCTCGACGCGCGTGGCGCGCTGCTGCCGCTCGATGATCCCGAGCTTCTCGTGCGCCTCCCTGAGCTCGGCCTGCCACACCTCCGCGCCCCGGATCTTCTCGCGGTGCTTCTCCAGCTCGTCGGCGATGTGCCCGACCGCCGCGGTCAGCTTCGTGATCCGCCGGCGCGCGAGGACGCTCGGCATCTCGCCGCGGAAGAACACCTTTGGATCGACCGGCCTGCCCTTGAGCGAGTCGAGGTACGAGGCGAACCGCACGATGACGTCCCGCGCCTCCTCGAGCACCGCGCCGCTGTCGAGCTCCGGCGCGGGCCTGGGCTGGCGATCGAGGACGTCGGACATCGCCTGATCGGCCATGAGCTGCTTGCCGATCGCGAACTCGACCATGCCGTCGAGCGCAGGGAGCTTGCCGATCAGGACAGCGGCCATCTGCTCGCGCGCGAACTTACCGTAAATCTTCGTCTCGAAAGGATCGATGTAGGGGTCTGCCACAGGCGCCTCCTTGGGTTGAGCCAAACGAGCCGATGCTCGCCGAGCGCGGCTGCCCTTCGCAAGACCATGGCAGGAATCCGACGCACGGGGGTCGCGCCGGAGTTGCCCGGAGAGGTTCACAGGAAGGCGAGAAGCCGGGAAGATGATTGAGCTTTTCTGCTGGCCTTCCCGCCTTCCCGCCTTCCTGTTGAAATCCAGCCACCCCCGGCGCCGGCGTGGACCCCTCGGGCCTGAGCGACGGGCGGCAGCCTTCGCCTTCGCAGCCGACCCCCACCGCGTCACTCGGGGCGCGCGGAGGCCGGCCGGCGTCGCAGGAGCGCCTCGCGGGCAGCTGCGTGGACGCCCCGGGGGAACTCGCGCCGGTGTTGCTCGAGCAGCCGGCGCGCCGCGTCTCCTCCTCCCGAGGTGAGCGTCGCGATGGCCTCTCGCCACAGCCGGTCCTCGCGCTCGGACAGGGCGCCGCCGCCCTGGAGCGGATCGGGCGCTCGCCGCAGGCTCGACGGGCTGCGGCCTGTCGCCTCGGGAACGCCGCCCGCGGCTCCGGCGGCCTGTGGATCCGGCGGAGCGCCGCCCGCGGCGCCGGCGGCCTGTGGATCCGGCGGACGCGCCGGAGCCCAGGGGAGGGCCCTGCCGCGCTGAACGGCCGCCTGGAGCTGCGGTGAGCTCCGCGAGCCCGCGTCGGCTGGCGGCGTCGCAACATCGCCTGTCCCACCCGGGGCGAACAGCACGAGAGCGCCCGCCGCGACGCCGGCGGCGGCGTTGGTCACCGATCTTCCGACAGCGCGTGTCGCCACCCGCGATATGCTTTGCGAGCTCGCTGCCTGGCTGGCATCGCCGCGGGACGGCGCGCGCCCGAGGGCGCGGCGAGCCCAGCCGAGCAGCCGCCGCAGCGGGCCTCCGTGGACCGGCTCCGACGACACGCGCGCTTCGCCCGCGCCGAACGCGATGGCGAGCGGCGCGAGCAGCGCGCCTCGGCCGCGGTTCCGCGCCCGCCATCGCCGCGCGGCGGCGTCGAGGCTCAGTCGCGCGAGCCGGAGGTGGTTCCACGCGGTGTTGCGCGGGATCGCGCGCTCATCGGCGATGACCTGGACCGCCTCCTCCTCCAGGTCGTGCGCGACGAGGATCTCACGCCGCATCGGAGGGACGTCCAGGAGCAGCTCCGCGAGGAGGTCGCTCCGTTGCGCCTCGATGAGCCGTGTCTCGGAGTCCGGCGCATCGCTGGGGAGCCCGTCCAGCGCCTCGTCCGGCCACAGCGCCTCGTGTCGGCGATGGGCGCGCTTGCGCTCGTTGGAGGTGAGGTTGAACGCGATCCGCAGGAGCCAGGTGCGCACGCTGGCGAGGCGGGGATCGAACCGGGGCAACGACCGCGCGGCGCCGTGGAAGATCTCCTGGACCATGTCGTCCCGATCCGCGCCCCGGAAACCCCGCCGCTCCACGTAGCGGCGGATGGCGTCCTGGTGCTCGGCCATGATCGTCTCGAGGGTGAGCGGTGAGCCCTCGGCGGCGGCGTCGGTCTTGCGAGAAGGTTTCCCCATACCAGTCCAGTTACGTGGCGCGTCTGTTCGACATTTGGAAAACGTCGAGCCGGACCGGGCCGATCCAGGCCGATCGCGCTCGCGTGTGCGCGCTCTGGACCCTGCCGTGGAGGGGAGCGCGGAGCATTCCGGAGGAGCTACCAAAATTGGCTGACGGTTGAGCTGATTTCGTCGTTCGCTCCGGGCCAAGGCAGCTTGACCGCATGGAGTCTCACTCGTAGTGTGCCGGCGAGATGGACTCCACGGGCCGGTTGCTCCTCGCGGTGGCCGCCGCATCCGTCGTGTGGAGTCTCGCGGCGGTGGCTGCCGGCGAAGATCGTCCTGCTGGACCGTCCGGAGCGGCTGCGGCGCGCTCCGGGGCCGAGGAGGCGTTTGCGCGAGGCGAGAGGGCGCGCCGCGCGAGGCGGTGGGCGGAAGCCGAGGCGGCGTATCGCGCCGCGTGGCAGGCGGATCCGCGGCCGGAGGTCGCGGGGGAGCTCGGGCTCTCCGAGCTCGCGCTCGGGCGGTTCCGGGATGCGGCGGAGCACCTGCGGGAGTCGCTGCTGGAGCCGGAGACGCTCGCGGCGGCGGCGCGGCGGCGCTTCTCCGACGGGCTCCGGCGGGCGGAGCGCGAGGTGTCACCCGCGACCGTCGCGGTGAACCGGCCCGAGGCCGAGGTGTTCATCGACGGCCGGCGGATCGGCAGCGGACAGGGCATGTACTTCGTTTACGTCGAGCCGGGGCGGCACGAGGCGCGCGGCAGGCTCGAGGGGTATGTCGATGAGGTCTATCCGTTCGAGGCGCAGCGGGGCCGGGAGGCGATGATCGGCCTTCACCTGGAGCCCAAGCCCCCGCCGCCGGTTGCGGCTGCGCCTGCGCCGGCCGCTGCGCCGGTTGCGCCTGCGCCGGCCGCTGCGCCCGGGGGGCCGTCGGCGGGCACGGTGTTCCGCGTCGGCGGGATCGCGCTCGCATCGGCCGGGGTTGTGCTGGGCGCGGGCTTCGCCGTGGCAGCGGCGGTGCGCGGCGAGGAGGCGGAGGCGCAGGCCGCTCAGATCCGCCGGCGCAACGGGGCGGCGGCGTGCTTGTCCAAGGCAAACACCGAGTCGTGCGGTGTGCTGCTCGGGATGAACGAGGCGCGCGACACGCTGAAGGCCGCCGCATGGGGGAGCTTCATCGGCGCCGGCGTCGTCGGCGCGGTCGCGCTCTCGTCGCTCCTGTGGGCGCCGGAGCCGGGAAAGCGCGCCGTGCGCGCGGCGCCGCTCGCGGCGAGCCATGGCGGGGGCGTGATCTTCTCCGGCAGCTGGTGAGGCTGCGCCGGAGCCGGAAGGAGCGGTGCTGATGCGGAGCGTGCGGCAGAGAGGGCTGGCAGGGCTTTGCCTCCTCGGCTTCGGAGGGGTGGCGGCGGCAAGCGGGTGCGGCGGCGCCGGGGAGTACGACTGCGCGGAGGCGGTCAAGTGCGAGATCCGGAACGACAACGGCACAAGCAATGGGCACTGCTGGGGGCAGTGCGTCCACGCGCCGCCGGACTCCTTCGGCGCGCCGGAGCTCGTCTGGACGGGGCCCGAGGTGCTCGCGCCGGCGTCGTGCGCCGAGCTCGTGCGGGTCGTCCCCGGGACCGGCGAGCGGATCCCTTTCGGCGGCGCCACGCGGACGCTCTTCGCGCGGGCCATGCCGGAGCCAACGCACGGCTGCCCCGCTTGCGCTTGCACGGCGCCGGCGTGCGCGCTCCCGCAGACCGTGACGGCGAGGGCGATCGAGGCGTGCGGCGACGGCAGCGCGGGGACGCAGACGTCGTTCCTCCCGCCGGCAGGCTGGGATGGATCGTGTGTGTCGCCCGGCACGGTGGGGCCGGAACAGCTCGGCTCGCTCTCGATCGGTCCGGCGATCTGGGAGCCGTGCACGCCGATCGTGGCCGACGAGCCCCCGCAGCCGCAGCCCCGCTCGGCAGGCGTGGGCGAGGTCGCCGTCGGGTGCGGCGGTGTGGTGGAGGCGGAGCTGTGTCCGGGACAGGGGGAGCTCTGCATGATCGAGCAGCAGCCGGCCCATCTGCCCGACGGCTGGCGCCACTGCATCGTCGGGGAGGGGGATCTCGGCTGCCAGCAGCCCGAGGGAGGAGCGGATCCTCGGAAGATCTTCTCGGACAGGCTGGGGGTATTCTATGAGGACCTGGTGACCGCGCCCGCGTGCTCGCCGTGCACCTGCGAGGCGCCGGCGACGAGCCGGTGCGAGGCGCTCGTGGTCGCCTGGGAGGACGGCGCCTGCAGCGACATACTCGTCGGCGTCGGTGTGACCGAGCATGGGATCTGCCTGGTTCCTGAGCCGATCTCCAGCCTGGGCAGCGTGAGCGCGACGTGGCTCTCGAACGAGCCCGGGACGTGCAAGCCGACGGGCGGTAAACCCGACGACAAGGTGGACGGCAAGGCCCATACCATCTGCTGTCTGCCGAAGGCGCTCGAGGCGCCGTGACGGCTTGGTCGAGAACACCGGCGGTCGGTTGGGCGCGCCGCCCGCAGCACGAGGCAACCGAAGGTTCAGGGTGTACGGGCTCCTCGGGAGCGCGTGGGGAAGGCGGTGAGGTCGCGATGACTTGGAACAGAAGGTGGTGGCTCCTGCGCGCGTTGATCACGCTGTCGCTGGGGGGCCTGGGCGGCGCGCTGGTCGCGGGCGGCTGCGGCAGCGCGGAGCCGCCGTGCGGCGAGCCGTGGAATCCCTGCCTCATCACCAACGAGGACGGCACGAGCAACGGCGTCTGCGGCGGGAAGTGCGTGATACAGCCGATGGAAAGCTTTTACAACCCGATGCTCCTGTGGATCGGAGACGCTGACGACCCCGAGCCGGCGTGCGAGGACCTCACCGGCTTCGACCTCCAGAGTCGCGATACGGAGAAGATCGCCCCGAGGCGGTCCTTCGGGTTCCGGACGCTGCTGCCGGGAGACGAGCCCTGTCCCACGTGCAGTTGTAGCGTTCCGTACTGCTCCATGCCGGAGATCGTTGCGGCGCACTCGCACGCGTCGTGCGAGAACACCCCGGCGGCGACGCTCAGGCCGTTCAATCCGCCGCGGAACTGGCGAGGCGAATGCACGTCTCCGGGGACCGTGCCGGCAGAGGAGCTCAGCGCGATCTGGATCGCGCCGGGGCCGGATGGCTCGTGCACGCCGTCCACCGTGGGCGAGCCCTCTCCGCCGAAGAGCCCTGCGAAGATCGCGGTCGCGTGCAGTGGCGTCGTGACGAGCAATCGGTGTCCGGAGATCGGCGACGTGTGCATGGTCAACCAGCAAGAGACCAACGTGCCCTCCGGGTGGCGGTACTGCATGATCTCGCGGTACGAGGGGCCTCGCGAATGCTATCCGCCCGCCGGTCCCGGGGAGCGGCCCAGGTTCTCGGACAGGCTCACCTTCTATGACCAGGACCTTGAGCGGAGCTGCGAGCCGTGCGTCTGCGTGCCCAGCCGCACGCCGAGGGAGTGCATCGCGCGGGTGAGCGCCTACTCGGATCGCGCGTGCAGCGAGGACGCGCTCCTCGGGACGACGACGGTGACTGCCGGCGGAGCGTATGACTGCCTGCGTCCCGAGGAGGATGGCGCGGCCCTCGGCAGCATCCGCGCCGAATGGGAGGTCAACGAGCTGGGGCTCTGCGAGCCGGCCGGCGGCGAGCCGCGCCCGACCACCGTCTGCTGCCTGCCGGATCCCGCCGGATGACGCGGCCGTGAACGGCAAACGGCCACGCGGACGCGGTCCTCTTCGATCACCCCAGACTGCACGCGGCGGCCTCCGCCCGGCCGCTTCAAGCGGTCGGCCGAGCTCTGCCCGCTCGCTCTTCGGTCCATGGAGTCTCTGTTCGGATCGGACTGGAAGCGCGCGGCGCGAGAAGCCGCGTCCTACGCGCGCGCTCTCAATCAGGAGTTCCACCCTCGTAGCGGCACCTGACGGGGAGCATCCCGCTCCTCGCTAGAGCGGGCGGCCGATCCGGGCGCGGATCTGCGCCCGGACATCCTCGGGAAGCGATCGCAGGTAGTCGTCTGGGAGCAGCCGCAGCACCTCGTCGGGAGCCAGGAGGAGCCGCTGCTCGGGCGTCAGCCCCGCGACCCGCTGCTCGGGCGGCAACCCGGCGAGCAGCTCCTCCATCGGCAGCGCTGGCAGCAACGCCTCGATCGGCAGCTTCGTCAGCAGCGTCCGCAGCACCTCGTCGAAGCCTTCCAGCTCGCGCATCGCCATAGCGCTCTCCTCTGCACCGACCTGCTCGGCCAACCACCGGCGGGCCTCGAGCGTTCGCGCCGCACCGTGACCGAGCAAGTGTAGCAGATCGTCGTCCTCTTCGTCGGCCACCGTGGCGAGCTCGACCACGTACAGCGCGAACGCTCCTCCCTGGAGCTGCCAGTAGCCGCCGGCGAGATCGCGCCAGACCAGCCCGAGCGCCGCGGCATCGGCGTTGAGCGAGCGGGTGCGCGATGGCAGCAGCACCACGCCGGCCAGATCGGCGCGCGGTCCGAGCCGCGCCGCCGCGTCCGCGTAGTGCAGCGACAGGTAGCCCCAGAGCCGATCGAGGTTGCGGCTGCGGTACGTGCGCCGGACGCTCTTGAACTCGACGATCGTTTCCCTGGGCAAGAGCGACCAGAGCCTCCGCAACGTGCCGGCCGGCTCGCGGGCCTCGCCCGGCGCGTCGTTGCGGAGCAGGAGGTAATCCGCACGCGGCGGCTCGGCCGAGAGGGGCACCTCGCTCTGGACCTGGAAGTTGCGCGGGCGACGCTGGCGCAGCAGCGCGGCGAGCAGCACGTGCCAGGCGGTCCGGGTCGAGCCCATGGCGCCGCTGTACTGGGCAACTCCGGGGCAGGACAAGAAAACATGACCGCGAGAGGCCTCTCACGTCCATGTCTCATCGCATTACGACGACAGGTAAGCTTTCGTCACGCCTTCTTCAGGAGCAGGCGAATCGCGCAGACACAGGGGCCGCCGCCCCCGATCGGGCGCAGCGGCCGATCGCCGGCCCCGCCTACTTGGCGAAGGTGGACCCATTCCAGACGTACCGCACCGGCTGCGCTCCCCCCCACGGCAGGAGCAGCGGCTCGAAGCCGCCGACAGGGCCCTTGTCCTGGTTGAACGGATACGTCTGCTCCGTCCACTCGATGGCCCGCCCGGGGGCGAGCTCGATCCCCACCTTGTCGTCCACGCGCACGAACTTGAGCTCGCCGGCGATCTTCTTGCCGTCGATGCTGCGCGCGACCTCGGCCGCGAAGATCCGCTGGATGCTCTCACCCTCGAGCCGGAAGATGAGCACCACGTCGCGATCCACCGTCCCGCCGCCCGCGTCCTTGGGCGCCGCGGCGCGGACGGTGCCGTGGACGATGATCTCCGCCTTGCCGTCGCCGGTGAGATCGCGCGCGCTCACCGAGCGGATGTCGCCCGGGGAAGCGAACTGCGCGAGCGTCATGAACGCGTACCCGGCGCCGCCCCGGAAGCCCTTCCCGAACACCACGAGATCGCGGTCGTGCAGGAGCACCCGCTCGGGCTCGCGACCCCCGGCCACGTCGGCGCCGAGATCGAACCGCGGCTTGCTCGTCGAGGCGCCGCGGTCGCGCCGGTAGAGCGCGTACACCTTGTCGAGCATCTCCGCCGGCGACAGCCCGGGCGGCTTCGCCGCGCCCCGCGCCTCGTCGGCCTTCGCCGCGGGGCGCGCCGCGGTCGGCGCCTGCCGCTGCTCGCTCGCCTTCGTGAACACCCCCCCGGTCAGCTTGTAGAGCTGCGACTTGATCGATCCCCACGGCAAGAGCAGCGGGTCGTACGTCGTCTCCACCCCCTCGGCGTAGTTGCTCGCGTCGTACCGGGTCGCCTTGCCCGGCTCCACGCGGATCGCCATCCTCGCGCCGTCGGGCACGAACTCGACCTCGTTGACGACCGAGCCCTTCTCCGTCGAGATCGCGACCTCGTGCTGGAAGATCGGCTTCGGCGTGTCGCCGGCGCCGAACTGCACGACGTGCATGACCTCGCGGTACCTGGCGCCGCTGCCGGAGCGCTTCCTCAGGATGAGCTCGGCCTGGCCGTCGCCCGTCAGGTCGCGCGCCGTGAGCGACGGCAGCATCCCGTCGCTGGCGTCGACCCCGAGGTCCTCGAAGTAGTACTGCGCCCCCTTCCGGAACCCGGGGCCAAGGACGACAAGGAAGCGCTCGTGCACGATCACCCGCTCTCGCATCGCGTCGCCGGCGACGTCGACGACGAGGTCGTACTTCGGGGCGCCGCGGATGCCCTTGCTCCTCAGCAGGCCGTCGGTGAGCGCGAGCTCCGGCTCGGTCGCGAGCGGCGACAGCGCCCCGTACGCCTCCGAGGCGGCGCTGCCGACGATCGCGTCGACCCCCCCGGCGCCGTCGGCGTCGTGGACGAAGAGGCCCGCCCGCAGCCCGACCCGGGTCGTCGCCGCCTCGGGGAACGCCGACCAGGGGACGCTCGCCTCCAGCGTGTACCCGCCGCTCCGCGGCGCCTCGATCACCTTCGCCCCCGCCACCGCCTTGCCGCCCGGGAGCTTCACGCTGCCCGCGGTCTTGCCCGGCTGGCCCGGGTAGAGCGCGACCTCGCGGACCTTCCCGCCCGGGAAGCCAAGGACGAGCTTCACGTGATCCGCGCCGCCGCGCAGCGCGTCATCGGTCACGTCGGCCGCCACGTAGATCCGCGCGTCGTCGTAGGCGATGGCCGCATGCGCGGCGAGATCGGCCTTGCTCGGCTTGCCCTTCACCTTGATGCCGAGGGAGGTGAGCGCCACCGGCCACTCCTTCGGGATCCCGTCGAATTTGAGCCATTTCGACTCGACGAGCGGCGCCGCGAGCGGCGCGCCGGCGGCGAGGGCGGGGGGAGCGGCGACCGCCAGCACGGCCAGCGCGGCCGGCGCGAGCGCGGCGAGGCGGAAACCGAGGGCCGGAGCCCCCGGCGCACGGAGATAGGGTGTTCTACGTCTCATAAGCTCGGGTTTGGACGCCTCTCCGCGCCCGCTTGTTCTTACCACGAGCACTTTGTTTCCGGATCGCTTCGCGCGCGGGCCCGACGCCGCCACGAGCCGCTCGAGGCAGCGCCCCCGGCGCGGTCGAGGCGGCTACCTCGACGCGGCGGGGGAGGGGGGAGGGAAGGGGGAACGGAGAAGGAGAGGGGCCGGCGGCGCCGGCCCAGAGCGGCGGGTCAGCGGGAGCCGGCGGAGGCGGGGAGGCGGGCAGCGGCGGCGTCGGCAGGGCGGATCCAGCGGTACACGAGCTTCGCGATCTCGACGGCCGGCACGATGAGCGCCGAGAGGATGAGCAGGAGCATCCACTCGCTCGACGACATCTCGTACGTGCGGAAGACCGGGCGCAGCGCGGGCACGAGCAGCGCGACAAGGTGGATCACCGCGCTGGCCGCCACCGCCAGCAGGAGCGGCAGGCTGACGAGCGGCTTCGACGCGAAGATCGAGATCACCGGGCTCCGGCAGCTCCAGGCGTGGAAGAGCGGCGACAGCGCGAGCAGCGAGAAGGCGACGGCGCGCGTGCGGAGCAGCCCGTCCTCGGTCTGGTCCGACGTCGCGTAGAGCGCCACCGCCGCGAGCCCCATGAACGCGCCGACGTACAGGATCCCCAGGTAGTCGCGCTTGATGAGCAGGCCCTCGTCGCGCGGCCGCGGCGCCTCGCTCATGAGCTTCGGATCCGGCGGATCGATGCCGAGCGCGAGCGCCGGCAAGCCGTTCGTCACGAGGTTGATCCAGAGGATCATGAGCGGCGTCAGCGGAGGCCACTTGCCGAAGAACGAGACGACGAACACCGCCACGAGGAGGCCCATGTTCGACGAGAGGAGAAAGAAGATGAACTTCTGGATGTTGCGGTAGATGGCGCGCCCCTCGCGCACCGCCTCGACGATGGTCGCGAAGTTGTCGTCCGCCAGCACGAGATCCGCCGCCTGCCGCGCCACGTCGGTGCCGCCGCGCCCCATCGCCACGCCGATGTGCGCCTCGCGGAGCGCGGGCGCGTCGTTCACGCCGTCGCCCGTCATCGCCACGATGTGGCCGTGCGCCTTGAACGCCCGCACGAGCCGGAGCTTCTGCTCCGCCGTCGTCCGGGCGAAGACGCGCACGAGCATGATCCGCCGCGCGAGCTCCTCGTCGCTCATCGCCGCGAGCTCCGCGCCGCTGAGCGCCTCGTCGCCCTCGTCCCAGAGCCCGATCTCCTGGGCGATCGCCGTCGCGGTGAGCCGGTGGTCGCCGGTGATCATGACGGCGCGGATGCCGGCGCGACGGCACTCGGCCACCGCCTCCTTCACCCCCTGCCGCGGCGGGTCCATCATCCCGACCAGGCCGAGGAACGTGAGCTCGCGCTCGACGTCGTTCTCGTCGCGGCTGACCCGCACGCGACGGCAGATCGCGAGCACGCGCAGCGCGGACGCGCTCATGCGATCCGCCTCGGCGGTGATCGCGCTCCGGTCGCCCTCGGTCAGCGCCCGCACGCCCTTGTCGTCGGCGAACTTCACGCAGAGCGGCAGGAGCACGTCGACGCTCCCCTTCACGTGCGCGATGTCGCGGCCGCGCTCGTCGCGCGTGATCACCGTCATCCGCTTGCGATCGCTGTCGAAGGGCAGCTCGTGCACGAACGCGTGCGACGGCGCCACCGACTCGCGCGAGTGGCCGCCCTTCGCGGCCAGCGTGAGCAGCGCGCCCTCGGTCGGGTCGCCGACGATGTTCCAGCGGCCCGTCGCCTGGTCCTCGTTGAGCGACGCGTTGTTGCAGAGCGCGACCGTCGCGAACAGGTAGCCGAGGGGCGCCGAGGGGTCGACGACCTCCGCGCCGCCCTCGTCGCGCAGCGCGCCGACCGGGTTGTACCCCTCGCCGGCCACCGTGAAGCGGTGGCCGCCGGCGTACACGTTGCGGACGGTCATCTCGTTCTGGGTGAGCGTGCCCGTCTTGTCCGAGGCGATGATCGTCGCGGCGCCCAGCGTCTCGACCGCGGGCAGCTTGCGCACGATCGCCCCGCGCTTCGCCATGCGCTGCATCCCGAGCGCGAGCGTGATCGTCGTGATCGCGGGCAGCCCCTCGGGGATGGCGGCCACGGCGAGGCTCACGCCCTCGAGCAGGAGCTCGTGCCACGGCCGGCCGCCCCGGATGAAGCCCCAGCCGAGGAGCACCGCGGACAGCGCCAGGCACACCCGCAGGATCATCGAGCCGAAGCGATCGAGGCGCTCCTCGAGGGGCGTCTTCTGCTCGCCGACCGAGCGGATCATCTCGCCGATGCGGCCGAGCTCGGTGTGCACGCCGGTCGCGGTCACCACCGCGCGGCCCTTGCCGCGCACGATGCTCGTGCCCGTGAAGATCATCGTGACCCGGTCGCCGAGCGGCGCGTCGTGCGCGACCGGGGCGAGCGCGTCCTTGACCGCGGCCGCGCTCTCGCCCGTCAGCGCCGCCTCCTCGGTCGCGAGGCTGATCGTCTGCACGAGCCGCGCGTCGGCCGCGACCGAGTCGCCCGCCTCGATCTCGAGGATGTCGCCGGGCGCGACGTCCTCGGCCGCGATGATCACGGTCTTGCCGCCGCGGCGCACGCGCGCGTTCGGGGCGCTGAGCTTCTGGAGGGCCTCCAGGGCCGCCTCCGCGCGCCGCTCCTGGTAGTAACCGAGGAACGCGTTCAGGATCACGATGAGCAGGATGGCGATCGCGTCGCCGAACCTGTGGAGGAAGCTCTCGCTCTTGTCGGCCGTGAAGCCGACGACGACGGCGATCGTCGCCGCGGCGAGGAGCGTGAGGACGAGCGGGTTCGCGAACTGCTCGAGGAGCCGGAGGAGCGCGCTCTTCTTCTTCGTCTCCGGCAGGCGGTTCTTCCCGTGCTCCTCGAGGCGCTTCTGCGCCTCGGCCTCGGAGAGCCCGCCGGACGAGCTCACGCCGACGCGTTCGAGGAAGGCGCCGACCTCTTCGGCGTGTACGGGAATGGGAGCGGAGGGGGCGGCGTTCGACTCGGTCCGGCGGAGCGCCGTGGCGGCGTGGCTCATGGGCGGGCGTGCTCTAGCGCTTCATCCTGGCTTGTTCACGTTGTTCTTCGGCCTCGAGCTCCGCGATGGCCGCCGCGAGCTCGTCCTGCTCGGCCTGCTGGGGGCCGGCCGGCGCGCCGCCCGCCCCGGCCACGCGCACCTGCGGCGGCGTCGCGGCGGGCGGCGGCTCGGGCGGGAGCACGCCCATCTTCCGCTTGAGCGCGAGCAGCTCGTCGTCCGCGCCCGCCGTCGCCTCGAGCTGCCCGAACTTGTGCGCCAGCGTGTCGCCCGTGTACTGCTCGGCGATCTCCGTGGCGGCCTCCGCCTCGGCCTCGATCTGGTCGATCTTGGTCGACATCCGGTCGAACGTCTCGAAGGCGGAGGCGTTGTTGAGACCGCTCATGGTCTCCTGGATCGCCTTCTGCGCCTCGGCCCGCTTCTTCCGGGCGATGAGCACGTTCTTCTTGCGCTTCGCCTCCTCGATCTTGCCGTTGAGGAGGCGCAGCGCCGTCTTCAGCTGGTCGACCGCCTGCTTCTGCTTCTGCCACTGGTCCTTGTAGGTGGTGGCGAGCTGGTCGTGCTCCTTCTTGCGGTTCAGCGCCTCCTTGGCCAGCGCGTCGTCGCCCGCCTTGATCGCGAGCATCGCCCTGCGCTCCCACTCGGCGGCGTGGGCCGCCTCCTGCTCGGCCTGCTTCGCCAGCCGCTTCTCGTCGGCGATCGAGACGGCGACCTGCTTCTTCGCCTCGATCAGCTGGTTTGCCATGTCGATGACGACCTGGTTCAGCATCTTCTCGGGGTCCTCCGAGCGGCTGATGAGGTCGTTCAGGTTCGACTTGATGAGGGTCGCAAGGCGCGCGAAAATTCCCATAGATCAGCTCCAACTCACGGGTAGCGCAGGGTCGAACGTCGCGGCAGGTCAGCTCAGCGCGAGATCGTGCAGCACGGGGACATGGCGGGCGAGCGCGAGATCGATGTCGCTGAGGATCGCCTCGAGCTCGTTCATATCGAGGTTCTCGAGCTCCAGCGCCGCCGACAGGACGATGGTGCCCGCCTCGATCCCGTACGAAGCGTGCATCAGATCCGTCGCGTTGTACTCGAGCAGGCGGCGGAAGAGCCTGGTCTGGTGGGCGTCGTCGGGGGGGACGGAGCCGATCGAGACGCGGACCGCCACGATCGGCGGATCGATGCGGATCGCGATCGGCGGCGCGTCAGGGCCCCCCGAGACGAGGTAGGTACCGGCGTCGTTCTCGAACCGGCGATCGAGCTGCAGGAGGTAGGTTTCAACGTCCTCGGCGGTGCGCGGCATGGCGCGGCGAGCCTACAGAATCATGTCGCATCGGGCTAGTGCCGCGGCCCCTCGAGTTCCTCCCGGGATTCCGAGCCGCGGCCACGCTGCCCCGCCGCCACGCCGGATCGAGGGCGCGCCGCGCCGGCCGTTGTGTGGTCCACCGAACCAAGGCGAGCCGTCGCTCCGCGCGCGATGTGGTGCCGCTCCGTGATCGGTTCTGCTCGCTCCGGGAATCACAGGGTTTACCTGGGCGCTCGCTTTTTTCTCACCTGTTCTGGGTCCGCGGTGGTACGGTCCCGATCCAGGTTACGTGGCGATCCACCCGGGCGACCTTGTTGCTGGTTACCGTGTCACCCGCTTACTCGGGCGGGGCGGCATGGGCGAAGTCTGGGCGGCGACACGGGAATCGGACATGCAGCAGGTGGCCATCAAGGTCCTGCTGGCGCGCGCCGCGATGAAGCCCGACCTCGTGCGGCGCTTCGACCGCGAGGCGAAGATCGCCTCGGCCATCAAGAGCCCGTACGTCTGCCAGCTGCTCGACGTCGGAGAGGCGAACGACGGCGCGCACCTGCTCGTGTTCGAGCAGCTCGACGGCGAGTCGCTGGCGGATCGGCTGAAGCGCGAGCAGTACCTGCCGTTCAGCGAGGTCGGCCCGATCATCGACGACGTGATCCAGGGGCTCGTGGCGGCGCACGCCGCCGGGGTCATTCACCGCGATCTCAAGCCTGGAAACATCTACCTGGAGCACCTCGGCCTGCCCGATCGGCGCGAGCGCGCGAAGATCCTCGACTTCGGCATCTCCAAGCTCACGCGGCGTGAGAAGGAGGAGCCGACGCTCACGGCCTTCGACGCGACGCTGGGCTCGTTCGCGTACATGGCGCCGGAGCAGGTGCGGGGCGCCGCGCGGGCCGACGAGCGGGCTGACATCTACGCGGTCGGCGCGGTGGCCTTCCGGGCCCTGTCCGGGCGGCTGCCGTTCGAGGGCGCGACGGCCGCGGTGCTCGTCGCGATGAAGCTCGACCGCCCGGCGCCGTCGCTCGCCGAGGCGACCGGCGAGAAGTGGCCGGTGGGCATCGAGCGCTTCCTCGAGCGGGCGCTCGATCGCCGGCGCGAGGGGCGCTTCAGCACCGCGGCGGAGGCGCTCGCGAGCTGGCGCGCCATCCAGCCGGTGAACATTTCGCGCGCGATGCGCCGCTCGCAGCGGAGCCGGTACCCGTCGGAGCTGCCCGATGCGTTTCTGGAAGACAACCCCACGGTCGTCGACGGCCCCCCGACGATGACCGAGAACGGCGGCTTCGCCGACGTCGGCCAGACCTCGCCGCCGCCGCCGCCGCCGCCGCCGCCGAGCAGGGCGGGGATCGCGGCGCCCCCGCCGCTGCCGAGCCGGGCCGGAGGTGCGGTGCCGCCGGCGCCGCCGAGCAGGACGGGGGTCGCGGCACCGCCCGCGCCGCCGAGCAGGACGGGGGTCGCGGCCCCGCCCGCGCCGCCGAGCAGGACGGGGCTCGCAGCACCCCCGGCGCCGCCGAGCAGGACGGGGGTCGCAGCACCCCCGGCGCCGCCGAGCAGGACGGGGGTCGCAGCACCGCCGGCGCCGCCGAGCAGGACGGGGGTCGCAGCACCGCCGGCGCCGCCGAGCAGGACGGGGGTCGCGGCACCGCCCGCGCCGCCGAGCAGGACGGGGGTCGCAGCACCCCCGGCGCCGCCGAGCCGGGCCGGAGGCGCGGTGCCCCCGGCGCCGCCGAGCAGGAGGGGGGGCGCAGAGATTCCCCGGCCGGAGGGCCCACCTTCGCGCCGCAAGACAGAGAGGAACTGAGTTGCTCGACGCCACGGTAGGCACGAAGAACAGGGTCGAGGTGCGCGGCGGGCGTATCCGTCCGACGAAGTCGTCGGCCGCTCGCGGCGGCGGGTGGCTGGAGATCGGCACCGATCCCGTCATCGTGGGCCGCAACGCGGCCTGCCAGCTGGTCGTCGACGACGCCAAGGTGAGCGCTGTGCACGCCGAGTTCGTCGCCACCGAGCAGGGCGTCCGCGTGCGCGACCTCGACAGCAGGAACGGGACGTTCGTCGGCGGCGTGCGGGTCGGCGACATCTACCTGCTCACGAGCACGAAGCTCCGGCTCGGCGAGACCGAGATCCAGTTCGAGCCGCTGCGACCCGAGCGCATCACGGTCTCGGCGATCCCGTCGTTCGGCCCGCTCGTGGCCAGCAGCCCCGGGATGCGCGCCATCTTCGAGCGCCTCTCCAAGATGGCGCCGACCGACCTCACGGTGCTCATCACGGGCGAGACCGGGACGGGCAAGGAGCTCGTCGCCCAGGCGCTGCACCTGGCGAGCGCCCGCTCGAAGAAGCCGTTCGTCGTCGTGGACTGCGGCTCGATCCCGCCGACCTTGGCCGAGGCGACGCTGTTCGGCCACGAGCGCGGCGCGTTCACCGGCGCGGTCGACAAGCGCCTCTCGCCGTTCCTCGAGGCGGACGGCGGCACGATCTTCCTCGACGAGCTCGGAGAGCTGCCGCTCGAGGTGCAGCCGAAGCTCCTCCGCGCGCTCGCCGAGCGCCGCATCAAGAGCGTCGGCGGGTCGAGCTACCGCGAGGTCGACGTGCGGGTGCTCGCGGCGACGCGCCGCGACCTCGTGCGCGCCGTCAACGGCGGCAACTTCCGGAGCGACCTCTACTTCCGCGTCGCGCAGATCAAGATCGAGCTGCCGGCGCTCCGGCAGCGCGTGGAGGACATCCCGGTGCTCGTCCGCCGGATGCTGAAGGATCTCGGCGACGAGAGCGCCTACGAGCGCATCGCGAACAGCACGCTCGAGCGGCTGATGCGCCACGACTGGCCGGGCAACGTGCGCGAGCTCAGGAACGCGGTCGCCGTCGCGTTCGCGCTCGCGGGCGAGGGCGAGGAGATCGACGTCGCGGCGCACCTCGGCGCGCTCACCGAGACGCCGGTGCACGGCAACTCGTCGCCGTCGATCCACCCGGCCGGCGGCGGCTCGTTCAACAGCTCGTTCGCTTCGCTCAAGGGCCGCCAGTTCCAGGAAGCGAAGCGCGACGTCCTCGCGCGGTTCGAGCGCGACTATTTCGCCGCCCTGTCCGAGGACGCGAAGGGCAACGTGAGCGAGATGGCGCGGCGCGCGGGCATGGAGCGGGCGCACGTCCGGGCCTACCTCCGCCGCCACGGCATCGGCGCGAAGCAGGAGCAGGACTGAGCGGCCGGCGCCGCGGCTCACCCCAGCGTCACACCGCCGCGGCCTCGTCGTCCTTGCCGGACGCAGGGACGCCTCGCGCTCCAGCGCCGCCAGCACGAAGTTCTTCGCCTTGCCGGCGCGCGCCGCGCGGGAGGTACGGCGCGGCCCGGCGCCGTGATAAACACGATCGGCCATGCAGATCGAGCTCATCGCCACGGCAAGCGAAGATTCCGCCTACCTGCCCCGGGTGGGGCTCGGCACCCTCGCGGCGCTCACGCCCCCCGAGGACGAGGTCATCTACACCGATGACGTCGTGCAGCCCTTCGACCTCCAGCGCGACGTCAAGGACGTCGATCTCGTCGGCATCAGCGTCGACAGCAAGACCGCCCGCAGGAGCTACGATATCGCCGCCGCTTACCGGAGGCGCGGCGTCAAGGTGGTGCTCGGGGGCATCCACCCCACGGCCTGTCCTGACGAGGCCATGCAGCACGCGGACGCCGTCGTGGTCGGCGAGGCGGAGGACGCGTGGCCCGTCCTGCTCGCGGACGCGAAGCGCGGCGAGCTCAAACCCATCTACCGCCCCGAGCTGCCGAGCCTGGCCGGCAGGCCCCCGCCGCGGCGCGACCTGTTCACCTCCAAGAAGTACATCCCGTTCCAGGTCGTGCAGACGATGCGCGGCTGCCCGTACCCGTGCGAGTTCTGCAGCGTGTCGACGGCGAACGGCACCACGATGCGGTTCCGCCCGACCGACGAGGTGCTGAGCGAGCTCGGTACGCTCGGCAAGCTCATCATGTTCGCGGACGACAACGTGATGATCCACCGGGCCTACTCGAAGGAGCTGTTCACCCGGATGGCGCCGATGAAGAAGCACTGGATTGGCCAGTGCTCGCTCGCCGCGGTCAAGCGCCTCGAGAACGTGAAGCTCATGGCCGAGAGCGGGTGCAAGGCGCTCTTCATCGGCTTCGAGAGCATCGACGAGGAGACGGTCAAGTTCACCGGCAAGCGGCAGAACCGGCCCTCGCAGTACAAGGAAACGATGGCGATGCTCCACGAGCACGGCATCTCGGTCTGGGGGAGCTTCGTCTTCGGGTTCGATACGGACGATCCCGAGGTGTTCGAGCGCACCGTGGAGTTCGGCATCGACATGAAGCTGACGATGGCGCTGTATGCCATCCTCACCCCGTATCCGGCGACGCAGCTGTACCGCCGCCTGAAGGCGGAGGGCCGCCTCACGGACGAGCGCTGGTGGCTGCGCCGCGACCACGACGCCGGCTCACCCTATTTCGTGCCCAAGCAGATGTCCCGGGAGCGGCTCCGGGAGGGCTGGGTGTCGGCATGGACGAAATTCTACTCGCCGTCCTCGATCTGGCGCAGGTTCACCCTGACGCGGCAGTCGAGCTGGATTCAGCTGGCCGGCTTCTTTCCGCTGAACTTCATGCAGCACTCGCTGGCGCACCGGAAGATCGCGGGGGGAGAGCAGCGCTTCCGGTCCGGCGTGCACATCGAGGACACCGCCGCTCCGCCCGCGACGCAGCCGCAGCAGGAGCCGCAGCAGCCCCAGCCGACGAGGGCCAAGGGCAGCAGGCAGCTGCCGATCCTCGGGTAGAGTGCCCCTTCGTCAGCGGGCGCGCGTCCGTCCTGATGGCGCCGTCCTGCAAGCTGCAACGCAATGCAACAGGACTCTCCTGGCCCGTGGTGACGCGCTGTTCCAGCGCGCCGCTCCTCGGCGCGACAGGACGCCACGTGTCGGCGGCCAGGCCTGCGGCTCGCCGAACGCCCCGGCTCGCCTGACATGTAGCCAATCGACGGCGCTCGGATCGACGGCGGCGCGCGATGCGAGGGCCTCGTTTCCCTGCTGCGCTACAGTGCAGCTGTCGCTTGCTGATTTTGCTACGCTCGTGTGAGCTGTGGAATGCCGGGGGTGGCGGGCGGGGGGTTAACCCGCTGGGTCACCGCATTGCCCTCGAATGGAGGTTTCATGGGTCGACTTCGTTTCTCCTCCTCGCTCCTCATCATCGCGGGCGCTGCGGTGTCGAGCGCCGGCATCGCGGTCGGCTGTAGCGCGACGGGCAATCCCGGCGGGCGCGACTCGAGCGGAGGTGACGACACAGGGGGTGCCGGCGGCCTGGGCGGGGTGGACGAGGCGGACGGGGCGGGCGGGCTGCTCAACGTCGATGGAGGGCAGGTGCCCCCCGACGTCGTGACGGTGAACCCGTGCGGGAGCGCGTGCGGCGCGCAGGAGCTGTGCGCCGGCGCGAACCTCGGCCTGGATGACGACTGCGACGGTGAGATCGACGAGGACTGCCACTGCCTCCCCGGCCAGGCGCACTCCTGCTTCCGCGGGGACCCGTCGTTCCGGAACGCCGAGGGCTGCTTCCCCGGCTCCCAGCTCTGCGGCGAGACCGGCACGTGGGGGCCGTGCCTCGGCGGCGTGCACGCCGACGAGGGCTGCTATGCGAACAGCGACGCCGCGTGTCACCCGATCCAGGCGTCGCCCTTCGCCGATGTCAACCTCAAGCCGGGCACCGGCACCTTCAGCGCGGATGCGGTCGCGGGCTCCGAGGTGTGGACGGTCGAATGCCCCGAGGGCATCGACCCGTGCCCCGGCGTGGACGGGTCGGATCCAGCGGACGATTTCAAGCCGCTGCAATCGGGCGAGTACACCGTCACCTACACGAAGCGTGTCGCGAGCGGCGAGACGCAGAGCTGCCAGTATCCGCTCTTCGTCAGCGCGGGCGGCCTGCGCGTCGAGCTCGAGTGGGAGCACGACGTCGGCGGCGTCGATCTCGACCTGCACCTCCACAGGCCGAACAGCACGCAGCCCTGGGCGACCTCGGGCTCGTCGGAGGACTGCGGCTGGAACAACTGCACAATCGAGCACTTCGTGAAGCGCTCGGGAGTCAGCTGGTTCACCAACAGCGCGACGCCGCCGGATCCGGTGAACTGGTTCCTCGACCCGTTGGAGAGCAACAACAGCTGCTTCTACGCCCCCCAGGGCGTGGGGGACGCGTGGCGCGCGCACAGGCTCGGCTGCCACAGCCCGCGGCTCGACCTCGACAACAGGGGGGAGTGCGATCCCACCGTGGACAGCCCCGATGACCCCGGCTTCTGCGCCCCCGAGAACATCAACATCGATTTTCCGCCGAAGGACCAGTGGATGCGGATCGGCGTACATTACTATCGCGCAAGCGCGTCGCCCGGCGATATCCACCCGCGGATCAAGATCTTCTGCAACGGCGCCCTCGGAGCCGATCTCGGGCCCACCGGGTTCTACGGCCCCGAGCGGCCCGTCACCTTCGCGCCCGCGGGCGCGAGAGACACGTTCTGGCTCGTGGCCGACGTGCTCTTCCCCAAGTCGGACGAGTGCGGTCAGGCGAACTGCATCGTCCAGCCGATCTACCGGAATACCGGCAGCAAGACGCCGCTGCTCACCACCGAGGAAGACGTCGAGACGAGCTTCGGTCCAGCCTACCCGAAGCTGCCCTGAGCCGCGGGCGCGACGGGCGCCCCCGCATCCGGACCACCGCAGCCTCCGCCGCTCGAGCGGGCGCTGCCGCGATCGAGCGAGCGCTTCCGCTGCGTCTCCGGCGCTGCGGCTGGCGGCGCGCGGGCCGGCGGGCTCGAGCGCTCGGAACGGAGCGCTGGCGCGCCTGACGGCAGGCAATAACCCTGTAATGATTGACTGGATAGTGATTTGCGTGACTCGGCGCCTCCGGAGAGCGCGCTTCTCCGGCTCCCGGCTGCTCGTTATCTCCGACGCCGGCCGGAGAACCATGCTAGGGAGCCGGTGAGTCCTGCACGTCACCTGTCGAGCCCGCACACCGGTTCCGGCTCTCACCGGAAGAGGATCGAGGCTTCGTGGTCTGCCATCCCTGGGCGCGCATTCTCGCGTGTCGCCGGGCTGCAGCGTCGCCGCTTTGCCAACGGTGTTCTTCGCTGTGGTGCTGAGCGGACGCAGGCCCGCTGCGATCCCGCGCCGAAGTCCCCGAGTGGAGGTATCATGTCTCGTCTTCGTGTCCTCTCCGTGTTCCCGGTCGTCCTCGCAGCCGCCGCGTCGGGCGCCGGCATCGCGGCCGGCTGCAGCGCCGAGGGCGAGCGGTTCGCATTGGACAGGACGACGGGGGGCAGCGCGAACGCCGGCGGGGCGGGCGGCGCCGGCGGGGCGGGCGCCGCCGGGGACGGGGCGGGCGGCCCGACGGGCGCGTCGGAGGGCTTCGGCGGTCTGATCAACATCGATGGGGGGTCGACCCAGGAGACGCCCCACGTGGAGGTCAACCCGTGCGGGAGCGCCTGCGGCCCGACGGAGCTTTGCGGCGTGGATGAGCTCGGCGTGGACCATGACGGGCTCGACGACGACTGCGACGGTGAAATCGACGAGACGTGCCCGTGCATCCCCGGCCAGGCGCACTCCTGCTTTCGCGGCGACCCATCGTTCCGGCACAGCCCGGGGTGCTTCCCCGGGACCCAGCTCTGCGCTGAGACGGGCTCGTGGGGTTCGTGCGTTGGCGGCGTGCACGCGGACGAGAGCTGCCACATGAACGATGGCACGGGCTGCCACCCGATGCAGACGGCTCCGCTGGCGAAGGTCGACCTGAAGGAGGGCACCGGGTCGTTCAGCGAGGATGCGCTCGCGGGCTCCGAGGTCTGGACGGTGGCCTGTCCACCGGGCGTGGACCCGTGCCCCTCGGTGGGCGGGACGGATCCGGCGGACGACTTCAAGCCGCTGCAGTCGGGCGAGTACACGGTCACGTACACGAAGCGCGTGGCGGGCGGCGAGACCGCGACCTGCGCCTACCCGCTGTTCGTCGGCGCCCGCGGCCTCCGCGTCGAGCTCGAGTGGGAGCACGATCGGGCCAGCGTCGATCTGGACCTCTACCTCCACAAGCCGAACAACACGCAGCCCTGGACGATCGGCGGCTCGAGCGTCGCGTGCGGTTACGGGAACTGCACGCTCGACGGCTTCCTGGGCGGCTCGTCCATCCGCTGGTTCGACGACGGGGCGACGCCGCCCGAGCCGGTGAACTGGTATCTGGATCTGGAGGAGGCCAACAACACGTGCTTCTACGCGCCCCGCGGCGTGGGGGACGCGTGGCGCGCCAACGGCCAGGGGTGCCACAACCCGCGGCTCGACCTCGACAACATCTCCTGCGTTCATCGCATCACCGACCCTGACAATCCGAATTTTTGCGCGCCGGAGAACATCAACGTCGACTTCCCGCCCAAGGACGGCTGGATGCGGATCGCCGTGCATTACTTCGGCGGCACCGCGTCGACGGACGTGCACCCGCGGGTCAAGATCTTCTGCAACGGCGAGCTCGGGGCCGACCTCGGGCCGACCGGCTTCTACGACCCGGAGCAGCCCGTCTCGTTCCTCCCGGAGGACTCGGGCGACAGGTTCTGGCTCGTGGCGGACGTGCTCTTCCCCAAGCCCGATCCGGGGCAGTGCGGCGGCAGCAACACCTGCATCGTCAGGCCGATCTACCAGGACGAGGCGATGAAGACGCCGTTCCTCTCGGATAGCCGGACCATGGTCAGGGAATTCGGTCCGGCTTACCCCAGCCTGTCCGGGCCCTGACGGCACGGCGGCGGGCGTGGCCTCACGCCTCGACGCCGGCCCGCTTGAGGAAGGCGAGCGCGGGGCCGAGCGCGTACGCGGGCGCCCTGCCCAGGCGCAGCTGCTCCCCGGTCGACAGGCGAAGGAGCAGCCAGCGCGGCGCGAGGCCCGGCTCGTCGACCTCGGCGTCCCAGGCCGGCGGGGTCGAGATGCCGACGATCGCCTGGATCGGAAAGACCCGCCGGAAGCCGCGGCCTTCCTGGACGAGCTCGGCCCGCTCGAAGTCGAGGCGGAACAGGCCGTGGCGCCGGCGGCGCCGCCGGACGACGAGCAGCGCCGCGGTGGCCCCTGCGGTCCACGTGACCGCGATGAAGAGGATGGGAAAGGGGGCCGCGCGCGCCGCCACGATGCCCACGATGATGAGCGAGGCGGTCAGCGCGAACGCGGCGACGCGACGTACGGCGAGGTCGATGCCGTCGCCATGGCACTCGCAGACGAGCACGGCGGGGCCGAGCGCCCGGATGGCGCCGTCGGCGTTCGAGAGCAGGACGTCTCCCTCAGGCAAGGTGTTCCTCCCGGTCGGGTGAGGTTGTCGATACCGCAGCGGGCGGAGAGAGGCGAGGGGAGGCGGAGGGGAGGAGCGGGAGCCGGGCTGCTCGGCCCCCGGAGCGGAGGCTCGTGGGGCGGAGCGGGGCCCCCGCCGACTCGCCTGGGACGTTCCGCGAGCGGGCGGGCGAAGGCGTCAGTCCGCTAACGCTGGCGGCGCCGCGCGGTCGCACGGCGGAGGTCGACGAGACACCGTACGAGCAGGGGTTTGCTGCGAACAAGGGCGCTTTGAGGCGCGTGGCACGCGATGTGCCGCAGCCCCGGTGAGGGCGAGCAGAGACGCCAATCGCGCAACCGGGGCGGCCGTCACGGCAGATCGCGTGCGGACGCCGAGGTTCTCATGGGGGCACGCGCGCTCGGGACCGAGCTGCAAGAGGAGGACTCTGCGATGAGTTGGATCGTGAGACTGGCACTGCTCGCGGCAGCCGTGGGCTTGAGCGCGGGCTGCGCCGAGGAGCGGGCGCCGATCAGCCAGGTGCAGGCGAACGCGCTGGCGAAATCGTTCTTCGTCGGCGCCGATCTGCAGAGCAAAGAGGACGATCCGGAGTTCTGGACGCGGACCACGGTGGTCGACGTGGGCTACGGCGCCTCGCAGGACGGGCTGTTCTCGTCCTCGTACGCGCAGGCGGAGGTCGCGCGCATCAAGTGGATCATCCAGGAAGATCTCCTGATCGGGCGCCTCACCTACGAGCGCGTGAACGACACCGACGGCAAGGGAGCCGGCGCGGCCACGGACGACGGTGTCGTGGCCGTCGCGTACAAGATCCTCTCGCATTTCGACGTCCAGCGCGATTACAACCGGGCGACGGGGGAAGAGAGCAACGTCGTCGTCGAAAACACGACCGACCGTCCCTGGTATGCGCGGGAGTACCTGCGGGTCGACTGGTCGAAGAACCTGAACGTCGACTCCTACGACTTCGATACCCTGTCGCTCATCGGCGTCTACGGCGGCGTGAAGTACGAGCCGCTCTCCTATTACGTCAGCGACCCGAGCCACCCGGACGCGCCCCACTTCGACCCCGAGGCGGGATATTTCGACGTCACAAACAAGGCCTTCGCGATGCCGCAGCTCATCGATCTGAGCCACCTCGGGTGGGGCATCGACAGCTTCCCGGCCTGCATGCTCGACGCGGACTTCCCCGGCGGCACCGCGCCGGTGGGGTCCTGCAACCCGGTCGAGGTCACGCTCCGGCAGTCCTTCCGCCGCGTCGTCGAGCGGGACTACGAGCCGGCCGAGTGGGACGGCTACCGCTTCCGGGCGTTCGGCCCCTTCGTGCGAGAGCGCTTCGGCTACGCGCGCAACTACGGCATGAGCGACGCCAAGTGGCACCGCATGATCACGCGGTACAACCTCTGGGAACGCAGCCACTACTACGCCGATCCGGAGCGCATGACGGGCGAGATCCCCTGCTTCACGCCCGAGACCACCCCCGCCTCCGCCGATCCGCACCGCGATGACGACAAGAACGGGACCGAGGACGAGTGCGAGGCGGTCACCGGGGCGATGATGGACCAGGAGGGGGCGCAGGTGACGGTGGGCCCCGGCTCGCGGTGCGACACCTTCAAGCAGCGATGCACCCTGCCGTACCAGCGGCGGAAGGCCGTGCCGCAGCCGTGGTACGTGACGTCGAGCAGCCACCCCGACTACTTCGACGCCACGGACTGGGCAGCCCACGAGTGGGATGTCGCCCTGCGCAGCGCCGTCGTCACCGCCAGGTACGCCGAGTGCGTCCGGACGGCGGGCGACGCGGCGCGCTGCAGGGCGGAGTTCCCGATCTACGACGGGCAGATGGACGACAGCGCCGACGCCATCGCGCTCGCGCGCGAGGTCGACGCGTGCCGGCGCGGCGGGGCGCGGGAGGGGCAGGGGTGCGACGCCCTGGCCGACGAGCTCGGAAAACGACGCGGCTACGCGCCTGGCGTCGTCGCGCTCGCCAAGATGCCCGAGGCGATCGTTGTCTGTCATAGCCCGGTCGAGGCGACCGACCCGGAGGCGTGCGGCGGCCCCCGGCTCCCGGAGGGCGTGACCGCCAGGATGTGCGGCGACGAGCGCCGCAAGGAGGCGGGGCGCGATCCCGCGCTGATGAAGGCGTGCCGTGAGGCGCTGAACGCGCGGATCGGCGACCTGCGCTATCACCAGATCAACAACTTCGAGGCGCCGCAATCGCCCTCGGCCTGGGGCATCTACAGCGACTCGGAAGACCCGCTCACCGGCGAGAAGATCGCGTCGAGCATCAACGTCTGGACGCACGTCAGCGACATGTGGAGCCAGGGCGTCGTCGACACGGCCCGTTACATCAAGGGAGAGCTGAAGACCGAGGAGGTCACCGACGGCGACTACGTCCGGGACTGGGCGCAGGCGAGCGACGGCGCGTCGAAGGGCGGCGCGCTGCCGCGGCTCACGCGCGAGGAGATCGCGCGGCGGATCTCCCGGTCCGCCGGGGTGGGCGCGGAGGACGCGTCCGGCCAGATGGCGCGCGATCCAGCGCTGCGCGAGAGCCTCCGGCGGCTCTCGAAGGAGGTGCGCGCGATCGCGGCCGACGCGACGGCGCCGGACAGCATGCGCGCGGTCTACGAGGCGCGCCGCCGATCCGCGGTGGGCACCGAGCTGGAGGCCGAGCTCACGACGAAGATGATCCAGGAGCTCACCGGCGTGGAGGCGCTGCCGCTCACGGACGAGGTGATGCGCTTCGCCTCGCCGCTCCGAGGGGCGAACCCGAGCGTGCAGCGCGAGCTCAGGAACCTGCGGGAGCTCGCGCTCGCCGAGCGCGGCGCGTGCGTCATGCACGAGGCCCCGGCGCCGCTCGCGACGGCCAACCTGGCGGACATCCTCGAGGAGAAATTCGCGAGCAAGCACGGCCGCTTCGGCGAGGGAGACGCCGCGCAGAAGGTGCGGCGCGCCGAGGCGATGCGGCGCTACCTCGCGCAGCGGGCGCACTACGCGGTGATCCTCCACGAGATGGGCCACTCCGTCGGCCTGCGCCACAACTTCGTGAGCTCGTCCGACGCCTGGGGCTACCGGCCGCAGTACTGGCAGCTGCGCACGAACGACGGGCGGGTGAAGACGCTGTGCGAGACGCTCTCGGAGGACGGCGAGGCCTGCGTCGGGCCGCGCTACTACGACCCCGTCACCGAGAACGAGCGGAAGAACCTGCTCTGGATGTTCATGCACTCGTCGACCATGGATTACGCCGGCGAGCCCACGCAGGACCTCATCGGGCTCGGCGCCTACGACTTCGCCGCGGCCCGCATGTTCTACGGCGACGTCATCTCCGTGCACGCCGACCCGAGCTACAAGGCGACGACCCCGCGCGGCAAGGGCATGCTCGCCAAGGTCGACGACTTCGGCGGCGTCCTCGGCTTGCAGCCCGAGTACGACGACGAGGACATCCACTACTCCGACCTGCAGAACAAATACGACCTGATCCAGCCGGGGAGCTGCGTCGAGGTCGACCCGAGCGCGTACATACCCTCGGGCTGGAACGAGGAGCGGGACGGCGTCTGGCACCCTGTGCTCGATGGGCAGATCGTGCCGGTCGACGGCAAGTACACGCGGTGCCGGCAGCAAAAGGTCGATTACGTGACGTGGCGCGCGCTGGAGACGCCGGACGGCGTGAAGGGGCCCTCGGTGGATCCCGCGGGGCGCACCCGCGTGCCCTACGGGTTCGCGACGGACCGGTGGGCCGACCTCGGCAACCTGAGCGTGTACCGGCACGACAGCGGCGCGGACGCGTACGAGCTCTTCAACTTCTTCATCACGCAGCAGGAGGTGAATCACATCTTCGACAACTACCGCCGCGACCGGCAGGCCTTCAGCGTGCGCGCGGCGTCGGAGCGGACCTTGAACCGCTACAACGCGAAGATGCGCGACGGCGCGAAGGGCCTCGGGCTGGTCGCGAACATCTACCGCGAGTTCGCGCTGGACCGTGGTTACGACTTCGACACGTTCTGGGTCCACGCCGCGGGCAGCACCTTCAAGGAGAACATCCTCGCGGCCGGGATCGCGTTCGATCACTTCGCGCTCCAGATGGCGCGCCCGCAGCCGGGCGAGCACTTCCTGCCGGCAGGGGACACCGTCCTCCGGTCATCGAGCGACGTCTTCGGCGAGCCCGGGGCGACAGTGGTGGTCGTTCCGAACGGCGCGACAGGGTATTTCGGCGACATCGCCCTGGGCGGCAAGCCGCTCGAGAACGCGCTCGCGGAGGACAAGGGCGAGTACGACTCGTCGTACACGATGAACGCCGGCTCCTATTACGACAAGGCGTGGGTGGCGATGCTGATGACCGAGTCGGTCGACAACTTCATCAGCGACTCGCGGCACGACTTCCTCGACGCGCGCTACCGCGCTGTCTCTCTCGCCGACGTGTTCCCGGAAGGGTACCGCCGCTGGCTCGGCAACAACCTCACGGGCGACGACGCCATCAAGGGCGTGCGCGTCGAGGCGGACGACCGCGGCCGGCCTGTCCGGGATGCGAGCGGGTATCCGGCCAGCGCGCTCGGCTGGACCTCGTGGTGGAGCGAGAGCGGGCCGGAGAGCTGCTTCCCCGGCGCGGGGAGCATCGTCTGCAGCGCGTACGGCGCGGTCGACAGCGCGCCGTGGAACCCGCGGGCCCCGGCCAAGGTCGCCATCGTCGACCCGCAGATCGGCTGGGAGCAGCAGAAGTTCCTCATCGCCTGGACCCTCCTCTACCTCCCCGAGAACCAGAAGCAGAGGTGGCTGGACATGATGCACGTCTGGGAGACCGGGGCAGACACCGATCCTGCGTTCCCGAACCGGATCGAGCTCCACCATCCGTCCGGGAAGGTGTTTGTGGCGAAGACGTACGGGACCGAGACCATCTTCGGCAAGGTCGTGCAGAAGGGCATCGGCGCGCGCGTCCTGGAGCATGGGAATGAGCTCCTGGCCAGGGCGTATGTCACGGAGGCAGGTCCCGACCTCGACGGCGACGGCAAGGCGGACTGGCACAAGGTGAAGCTGAGCCCGGAGAGCGGGCAGCCGATCGTGCGGTGGGATCCGACGGTCGCCGCCATCACGCCGGACGGTGAGGTCCTGAGCGACGGCGTGCCCGGCTGCGAGGAGGACTCCGCCGCAGACGACGACGATTACAGCGATTTCTACAGCTGCACGTGCACCTCGAACCGCGCCTGCGTCGCGCTCGAGAGCTACGTCTCCGTGCCGGTCTTCATGCGCCAGGCGCTGTCTGCGTTCAAGCTGGGCGACCCGACGATGAGGGGCCTCCACTGAGCCCGATACCGCGACGGACGCTGCCAGGGGGGCCAATCGCGGCCTCAGGCAGGCCCGGCGCAAGGGTCGTGGCATCTTGCCGCATGGGGCAATTCGCCCCATGCGCTCGACCCGTTCGCCCGCGGTCCTGGACGCGGGTCGCCGTGGCGCAGGTCTTGCTGAATTTTTCCATGAAATGAGCTGCTTTTGGACACCGCCCGTTCCAGGCGTCGGTTGTCCGATGGCACACAGAGAGAACCTGCCATGGACTTCGAGAATGTCACGCATGGCCAGAGGGCGCAGGCACGCGTGGGGGCGGTGCTCAACGGGGCGTGGCGGCTGGACGCGCTGATCGGCCTCGGGGGGATGGCCGCCGTGTATGCCGCGACGCACCGGAGCGGCCAGCGGGTCGCGATCAAGCTGCTGCACCCTGATCGGGCGAGGGACAAGGTCGATCGGGCCCGGTTCCTCCGCGAGAAGGCGATCGTGAGCACCGTGAATCACCCCGGGGTCGTGGCGGTGCTCGCGGACGACGTGACCGAGGATGGGTCGCCCTTCCTGGTGATGGAGCTCCTGGAGGGAGAGACCCTCCTCCAGCGCTGGAAGGCGCAGGAGGGCCCGCTGCCCCCTGCCGAGGTCCTCTCCCTGAGCGGGCAGATCCTCGACGTGCTCGCGACCGCGCACGATAACGAGGTCGTTCACCGGGATCTGAAGCCCGATAACATCTTCCTCACGCGCGATTACTCGGTGAAGCTCCTCGATTTCGGCATCGCGCGCCTGCGGGTCCCCTCGGGGCAGACGTCGCTGGTGGGGCTGCGGGCGATGGGGACGCCGGCGTACATGCCGCCCGAGCAGGCGCGCGCGCGCTGGGATCTCGTCGATGCGCGGACGGACATCTGGGCGCTGGGGGCGACGATGTTCTCGCTGCTCACGAACCGGTACGTGCAGGACGCGTCGACCGTCAACGAGCTCTTCTTCCTGCGGATGACGTGCCCGATCCCGTCGCTCGCGAGGATCCAGCCGTCGATGCACCCTGTCGTGGTGCGGGTGGTGGACCGGGCGCTCGAGTTCGCGCAGGCGGATCGCTGGCCCGACGCGCGGTCGATGCTGGCGGCGGTGCGCGAGGCGCAGGCTGCGGTCGCGGTCGCGCCGCCCGCGCGGAGCACCCTCGTGCCGCCCGCGCGGAGCACCCTCGTGCCGCCCGCGCGGAGCACCCTCGTGCCGCCCGCGCGGAGCACCCTCGTGCCGCTGCCCCGGAGCACCGTCATGCCACCGCCGCCGCGGGGGTCGCTCGCGCCTTCGACGGAGGTGCGCGACCCCGGGGCGCTCGATGCGCGGTCGCCGTCAGGTCGCCCCCAGACCCCGACGCGGCCCCCCCGGACGCCGGGGCTCTCGTCGCCGGCGTCGCTCTCGACGATCCCGGGTGCGCTCTCGACGATCCCCCGCGCGCCTTGAAGCGAGCGTCGGGCGGCCAGGGTCCCCGCCCTCAGCCCGGGCTCGCTCCGGGGCGCGCATTTCGCCTGAGCGCGCGGGCTACGCGTTCAGGCCGGCGAGCAGCTCGCTCGGCCGTAGCACGGCGCGTCGCTCCGACTCCCGCCGGGAGAGGAGCGTCTCGTAGATATCCATGTAGCTCGCCATCATGCGCTCCGCCGAGTAGCGCCCCACCGCGAGCTTCCGCCCTCGCTTGCCCATCGCTGCGGACCGCCGGGGATCTGCCTTGAGCTCGGCGAGCTTCGCGGCGAGCGTGTCGACGTCGTCCGAGGGCACGAGGAAGCCTGTCTCTCCGTCGGTGATCAGGGCAGGGATGCCACCCACGGCGGTCGAGACCACGGGCAGGCCGGTGGCCATGGCCTCCACCATGGAAAGCGGCAGCCCCTCCGACGTCGACGACAGGACGAAGACGTCGCTCGCGGAGAGGAGCTCCGGCACGTCGTGCCGCTCGCCGGCGAAGACGACGCGGTCGCCGATGCCGAGCTCCTCGGCGAGGGCGCGCAGCGAGGCGGCCTCCGGTCCGTCTCCGACGAGGAGGAGGCGCCCGTTGTCCGACAGAACACCCGCGGCCGCGCGGAGCAGGAGGGCGTGGTTCTTGACCTGCGACAGGCGCCCGACCGCCCCGGCGACCCACGCGTCCTGGGGGATGCCGAGCTCGGTCCGGATGCGGCGCCGGGCCACGGAGTCCGGCCTGAACCGGGAGAGATCGATCCCGTTCAGGACCACGTGCAGCTTCGAGCTCGGGACCTCGTTGTGCTTCAGCATGAAGTCGGCCGTCGGCTGCGACACGGCCACGTGCGCGTCGGCGAACCTGGCCGCCATGTGCCGCAGCCAGGCCCTGCGGCCCTGATCGAACATGGCGCCATGCAGCGTGTGGCACACGGGCACGCGGTGGAGCCGGCCCGCGGCCGTCGCGTAGATGAGCGGCAGCTGATTGTGCGAGTGCACGATGGAGACACCATGCTTGGCGAAGAACGCCGCGAGCTTCCCGGGGAGCTTGAGGTCGAAGCCGGGGCGCTTCGGCATCATGTGCACCGCGACGTCGCGCTCCCGGAGCTGCGCCGCGCGCGGCCCATCGGGGTTCGTCTCGATGCCCACGACCATCACCTCATGCCCCGCCGCGCGCTGCAGCCCGGCCAGATCCACCACGACCTGCTCCGCGCCTCCCACCTGGAAGGAGTTCAGCACGTGCGCGATCACAAGACGGTTGTGGTGCGCTCGGGTCATCGGTGCATGCTGGGTCGTCTTCATAGGGCAATCTACACTCATGGTTTCCCTCTAGGGGGCGCTCTGACGCATGTGGTCTGACCTGAGAGAAACCCCTCCTTCGTGTCCTCGTTCGTGGGGGAGGTTACCACAGAGTCGATGAGGCAAGGAGCTTTCTCCGTGGTTCTCTCCAACATGCCTCGTACCTCTGGGTTGAAGTGAGGGGATGCCTTCACCAGCCGGTCAGTCGACTACGTGAAAGGTCTGCTGTGGCACATGACGACAGCTGTGACAAAGGGCGCCGCCGTGGCGCCACGCGTCGCGGCGCCGCGATCGTGCGCAGCAGCCACGACGCGCCGGAATTCCGGCAAATCTCGCGGAAGCCGCGCATTTTTTTCGGTGCCGTTGAAGAGCCGAATGTTCACGATGTCACCGACCGGGCTCCTTGCGAAAAGCGTGCAAGCTGCACCACGGCCCCACCCGGCACCCGGGTCCTGATGCTCCGATGGCGTGAGCTGTCCTACGTTGTGGGGAGGATCCGGGGCGCGTCGGGGGGTCCTGGTGGGCGTGGAGGCGTCAGCTCGCTGCTGTCCGCGGCGGAGGGGGATGAGGGCGGGGCGTGCGCGGCGGCGGCGCGGCCGCTCGCCGTGCGGTGTGTGGGGAGCAAGGCTGCGGGGCTGAGCCAGCTGTCCCCTGTCCTCAGGGCTGTGGTGGGGGGGACAGAGGGCAGCTGGTCGAGAGGTGGGGCTCACGGTCACGTGAGCATGGCCCTGCGGTCGTTCGGCGTCAGCGCTCGGGCACCTCGGCGCAGACCGCGAAGGTGGTCAGCGCCACCGTCTGCCCCTTCTTGCCGTAGCCGTTCTCGAACACGGCGGTCGAGGTCCAGCCCGGGCGGCCTTGGTCGGTGGCGTCGAACGGCGAGTTCTCAACCACCCTGCTGGTCGCCTGGGCTCCGCCGGAGATCGAGAATCCACCGCTGATCACGACTTCACCCGCGTTGCAGAGCGCCTTGACGTTGACGAACGTGCTTGTCGGCCCTGCCTCGCGCGTCACGGAGACCACGCGGATCTTGGCGATTCCGGGGGGGCCCATGGGTCCCTGCGCGCCGATCTCGCCCTTGGGCCCCTGGGACCCCTGGAGGCCCCGTGCGCCGTCGGTGCCCTTGAAGCCCTGGGGACCGATGGTGCCTGCGGGGCCCTGGGGTCCGCGCTCGCCCTTGGGACCCTGGGGACCGACCTCGCCCTTGGGTCCGGCCGGCCCCTGAGGACCGCGCGCGCCGTCGACGCCCTTGAGGCCCTGAGGGCCCATCTCGCCCTTGAGCCCGTGATGGCCGTGCGTGCCGTCAATGCCCTTGAGGCCCTGGAGACCCTGGGGGCCCCTTGCGCCATCAACGCCCTTGAGGCCCTGGAGACCCTGGGGGCCCCTTGCGCCATCAACGCCCTTGAGGCCCTGGGGACCGATGGTGCCCGCGGGGCCCTGGGGGCCGCGCTCGCCCTTGGGACCCTGGGGACCGACCTCGCCCTTGGGCCCCTGGAGGCCCCGAGGGCCCATCTCGCCCTTGGGTCCGACCGGCCCGGCCGGCCCCTGAGGACCGCGCGCGCCGTCGACGCCCTTGAGGCCCTGAGGACCGTGCTCGCCCTTGAGGCCCTGGAGCCCCTGGGGGCCCCTTGCGCCATCAACGCCCTTGAGGCCCTGAGGACCGTGCTCGCCCTTGAGGCCCTGGGGACCGATGGCACCCGTGAGGCCCTGGGGACCGCGCTCGCCCTTGAGACCCTGGGGACCGACCTCGCCCTTGGGCCCCTGGCGGCCCTGAGGGCCCATCTCGCCCTTGGGTCCGACCGGCCCGGCCGGCCCCTGAGGACCGCGCGCGCCGTCGGCGCCCTTGAGGCCCTGAGGACCGTGCTCGCCCTTGAGGCCCTGAGGACCGTGCTCGCCCTTGAGGCCCTGGGGACCGATGGCACCCGTGAGGCCCTGGGGACCGCGCTCGCCCTTGAGACCCTGGGGACCGACCTCGCCCTTGGGCCCCTGGAGGCCCCGAGGGCCCATCTCGCCCTTGGGTCCGACCGGCCCGGCCGGCCCCTGAGGACCGCGCTCGCCCTTGGGACCCTGGAGGCCCTGAGGACCGTGCTCGCCCTTGAGGCCCTGGGGACCGATGGCACCCGTGAGACCCTGGGGACCGCGCTCGCCCTTGAGACCCTGGGGACCGTGCTCGCCCTTGGGTCCCATGGGGCCCTGAGGACCACGCGCACCGTCGGCGCCCTTGAAGCCCTGAGGGCCGATCTCGCCCTTGGGTCCCACGGACCCCTGAGGACCGCGCGCACCGTCGACGCCCTTGAGGCCCTGAGGGCCCATCTCGCCCTTGGGCCCCTGACGGCCGTGCGTGCCGTCAATGCCCTTGAGGCCCTGAGGGCCCATCTCGCCCTTGGGCCCCTGAAGGCCGTGCGTGCCGTCGATGCCCTTGAGGCCCTGAGGGCCGACGAGCCCCGCCTTCCCCTGCGCGCCCGGCTCGCCGCGCTCGCCCTTGGGCCCCTGAGGGCCCGCCGGCCCCTGAGGACCGCGCTCGCCCTTGGGCCCCGCCGGCCCCTGAGGACCGCGCTCGCCGTCGACGCCCTTGAGGCCCTGAGGGCCCATCTCGCCCTTGAGCCCCTGACGGCCGTGCGTGCCGTCAATGCCCTTGAGGCCCTGAGGGCCGACGAGCCCCGCCTGCCCCTGCGCGCCCGGCTCGCCGCGCTCACCCTTGGGCCCCTGAGGACCGCGCTCGCCCTTGGGCCCCGCCGGCCCCTGAGGACCGCGCGCGCCGTCGACGCCCTTGAGGCCCTGAGGGCCCATCTCGCCCTTGAGCCCCTGATGGCCGTGCGTGCCGTCAATGCCCTTGAGGCCCTGAGGGCCGACGAGCCCCGCCTGCCCCTGCGCGCCCGGCTCGCCGCGCTCACCCTTGGGCCCCTGAGGGCCCGCCGGCCCCTGAGGACCGCGCGCGCCGTCGACGCCCTTGAGGCCCTGAGGGCCCATCTCGCCCTTGAGCCCGTGATGGCCGTGCGTGCCGTCGATGCCCTTGAGGCCCTGAGGGCCGATGAGCCCCGCCTTCCCCTGCGCGCCCGGCTCGCCGCGCTCGCCCTTGGGCCCCTGAGGGCCCGCCGGCCCCTGAGGACCGCGCTCGCCCTTGGGCCCCGCCGGCCCCTGAGGACCGCGCTCTCCCTTGAAGGCCTGCTGACCTACGAATCCTTTGGTCTGCTCTGCCTCGCCGGCCCAGCCCACGCCTGCGCTGACCATCACGCCCGCAAGCCCGGCGACGATTCCCGCAGAAACCGCACTCGTTCGATATTTTTGCATGTGACTCCGCCTTTCTATCGATTTCGAGCTTCGGTGCGCTCGATTCCCGCACACAGTCGTGTTCAGATGAGGTGGAGCCCACAGGCGAGCGAATCGGACGAAGGGCGACTCCGAGGCGGATCTCCGCCCCTGCCCAGCCCCGATTTCTCGACGAAAGTCCCACCAATTGCCGGCACGAAAAGCCAGGGCGATGCGTCGATACGACACATGGCGAGTCACGCCACGACGCGGGCGTAGCCAGATGCTGCCAGCGCTCGAAGGCTCCAGTCGCCAACCCGCTGTGTCTGGAGCGATCCTAAGTTAATGGGGGCGGTTCACCAAGCCCCCTGCTGAGGGGTTGACAACCACGGCTCCCGCCGGCCCGCGCCCGAGGGCCGCCGCGAAGCCCGCGCGCTCTGCGAGGTTCGAGCGAGGGCCGAGCACGGCGAACGCCTGGAAAAGCAGCAGCTCGCGCCCGCGAGCGCGCAACGGCGCCAGGAGAGCATCACCGCGAAAATGAGGAGATGGTTTCAGCGTTCCGGAGGGATGTCGGGCGAATCGAGTCGCCGCCGGAACACCCAGCGTTTCATCTGGAACGCGGAGAATGACTCGCCGGCGCGCCGGCTAGCCGCCGGCGGCGATCGCTTCGGCGAAATTCCGCGAGAGCCTCCTCGCCGCCTGCACATCCGGCATCCCGGCGTGGACCACGAGCGCCCGATCGACGTCGCGCCGCGCCTCGTCCTCGAGCGCGGCGAGCGCCCCGCGCCGCGCCTCCTCGACGCGCCGCCGCTCGGCGGCCGAGAGCCGCGGCCGCACCCAGACGTCGATCGCCCACGAGAGCTTCGCGTGCCGCGCCTCGTCGCGCGCGATGCGCGTCATCACGCGCCGGACCAGCGGATCCTGCGCGACGCGCCCCTGCCACATGCCGACCAGCGCGCCGTACGTCTCCCGTATGCACCCCTCCGTCGCATTGTCGATCGCGAGCTCCTCCAGCGATCGGACCGGCCTCGGCTCCACCCGCGGCGGCTGCCAGCGGCCGCCGTAACGGGCCGAAAGGCGCCGCATCACCCGCGCGTGCCGCACCTCGTCGCGCCCGGCGATGCGCGCCCGCTCCACGAGCGGCCGCGGCGCCCCGTGATGGACGAGCTCGCGCCCGAGCACCTCGAAGGCCCGGACGCTCGCCGCCTCGAGCTGCGCCACGTTCGCGAAATACGCCCCGACCTGCGTCGCGCCCCGGCCCGCGGTCCGCAGCAGCCCCGCCGGCCTCCGGCCGACGCAGGCGCCCGACTCCGACTCGATCACCTCGGATTCCAGCTCCTGCACATCGCCGCCCGCGTCCACCGCGAGCACATAGAGCGTGCGCTCGATCGGATCACAGATCTCCGTGTACCTCGTCGCGAGCACCTCGTATGCGTCCCCGGCAGGCCGGACGCCGCCCTCGTCAGGCTTGCTGCAGCGGACCGTGTAGTCCGCCAGCGACGCGGCGAGCACCGCGTCCGCGGGCGTGTTCACGGGGCCGAGCCACGCCATCACCCCGTCCCGCGTATCGAGGACGGTCACCTCGTCGCCCGTGTTGACGATCAGGACGTGATCCGGGCAGAAATCCACGCAATCCCCGAGGCGGAACCCCTTGCTGGACGTGGCCGCAGCGATCTTCTCCTCGCACGCCGGCCTGTCCGCCGCCCCGGAGCACTTCTCGCCCACGAACTCGAGCGTGCTCGTCGTCGGGCCCCCCGGGCCCGTGGACATCCGTAGCTCGATGTAGTCGGCAGGAGCCCCGGGCTCGACCCCCGCCAGGTACGGGGTGCGGCCCTCGGTCGCGCAAGGGAGGGTCTCGAAGCCGCTTGTGTCGATCCCGCACCCGCCGACGAGGGGCGCGAGCGAGAGCGACAGGACATGACGCAGGATCTTGTCGATGGAGTTGGGAGAGGCCATATGCGTCCGTACGAAACAAGTTCTGTGCCGCTGCGAACGGCGCGTGCAGCTCGCGCTTTGCGCGGACGGTGAGCGTCCCCTGCCTGACATCGTCGTCGCACCGGGCGCCCGGGGAGCGCCCGACGAGGGCGGCCGCCGTCGAGCGCGGGCCCCGCGCCGGCCGCACAAGGCACCCAGAGCGACCGTGGCCGCACCGTGTCAGGGCCCGATCCGGGGCGACGCTCCCGCCCGGTCGACGCCGCGGGTGCATCGCCGCGGCGAACCCGGTAGAATCGCAGGATGGTCGCCCTCGACAGGAACGAACCTGACGACTACCCCGCTGTCCTCTCGACGGAACGCCTGAGCCTCCGCCCCCACCGGCCCTCCGACCTCCCGTTCATGATGGAGATGAGCGCCGATCCCGAGGTGCTCCGCTACACGGGCGACCCCGCGTTCGCCAGCGAGGACGAGGCGCGCGCGGTGATCGCGCGGCTCGCGCACCAGTTCGAGGCCTTCCGCATGGGCCGGTTCATCGTCTCGGACCGGAAGACCGGGGAGAAGCTCGGCTGGTGCGGGCTGAGGTGGCACGAGGACGACGAGCTCGCGGATCTCGGATACCGCTTCCTCCGGAAGCACTGGGGCCAGGGCTACGCCACGGAGTCGGCCGCGGCGTGCATCCGGTATGCGTTCGAGGATCTCGGGCTCCCGCGCCTCGTCGCGCATGCGATGCTCGAGAACGCCGCGTCGGTCAGGGTGCTCGAGAAGCTCGGGTTCCGCCGGACGGGGCCAGGGGTGTGCAAAGGGTTCGCGGCGGAAGGGTTCGTGCTCCCGAGGCCGGCGCCGCCTCGGCCGGCGAGCGACGTGGCTCACTCGGGCAGCAGGTAGTCGAACGGCTTCCCCACGTTGCCTGCCCAGTCCTCGGCCTCGGGCAGCGAAACGGCCGACAGCCCCTGGCAGCGCCGGCCTCTCCGCCTGCGCCGGCCTCTCCGCCTGCGCCGCCCCCACCTGCCCCCGAGCCGCCGCCGCCCTGTCCGCCTGGGTCGCCGGGGGGCGACGACGGCGCGCAGGACGAGGAGACGAGGCAGGCGCAGGAGAGCTGCCCTGCGATCATCAGCGAGAGAGAACGCGACATCATCGAACCAGCTCCTCGATGGCGGGACGCCGTAGCTGCCGCCTCTGCAGCCCGCCCGGCGCGATCCTGCTCGAGCGCCCCGAGCCCCTCCTTGACAGGCGGCCGAGGTCGCTTCATAAGTTGGTTGTACGACCAACCAATATACCCGTGCGCCAGCGGGCGCAGGAGCGGCAGGATGCCTCGCCCGTCCAACACCGCCGAACGTCGAGCCCAGATCGCGCGCGCTCTGTTGAAGGTCATGGCGGAGCGCGGCTATGAGGGGGCGTCCATCGGGGCCATCGCGGCGGCGGCTCACCTCGCGCCGGGGCTCGTCCACTACCACTTCGAGAGCAAGCGAGAGATCCTGCTCGCCGCCGTCGCATTGCTCGTGCAGGAGCATGCCGACCGGATCGAGCGGCGGCTCGCTCCCGCGGCGGGCGATCCGGAGGCCGAGCTCCGCGCGTTCATCGACGCGCACCTGCGGGTGGGCGAGGGGGCCGACCCGCAGGCGCTCGCGTGCTGGATCTGCGTGAGCGGCGAGGCGCTCCGGGACGCCGAGGTGCAAAAGGCGTTCGCGGGAGCGCTCGAGAGCGCGGTCAACAGGCTCGCCGCGATCGCGCGGCGCGGCGCGCGGGAGCGGGTGTTCTCCTGCGCGCGCGGCGACGTGGACGCCGCGGCGGCGGCCATCGTGGCCACCATCCAGGGGTATTTCGTGCTCGCGGCCACGGCGCGCGATCTCATCCCCCCAGGCTCGGCCGCCGACGCGACGTGGGCGATGGCGTCGGGGCTCTTCGGCCTCTCGTCGGCCACCAGGAAGGCGAGCCGCTGATGCGCTTTCCCCACCTGTCCTTGCGACGGCTCGGGCTCTTGACGTCGCTCTACATGTGCCAGGGCCTCCCGTTCGGGTTCTTCACCCAGGCGCTCCCCGTCCTCCTGCGCAAGCAGGGGATCTCGCTGGAGGGCATCGGCCTCGCCTCGCTGCTCGCGCTCCCGTGGGCGCTCAAGTTCCTCTGGGCGCCGCTCGTCGATCGCTTCTTCTTTCCCCGGCTCGGGCGCCGCCGCTCGTGGATCCTCCCCCTGCAAGGGCTCACGATCGTCGTGCTCGGGCTCGTCTCGCTGCGGGAGCCGGGAGAGGGGCTCTCCTCTGTCCTCGTGGCGGCGCTGATCGTCAATCTGCTCTCGGCGACCCAGGACATCGCCACCGACGGCCTGGCGGTGGACATGCTGGAGCCGGGCGAGCGGGGCTGGGCCAACGGCATCCAGGTGGCCGGCTATCGGGCCGGGATGATCGTGGGCGGAGGGGGGCTGCTCGTCTTCTTCGAGCGGCTGGGCTGGCGGCTCACCTTCGCCATCATGGCGCTGTTCATCGCGCTCCTGAGCGTCCCCACGCTGCTCGCCCGCGAGGCGGGGGGCGGGCGCGAGGGGGCGCGACCCCCCTCGTCCGCTGCCGCCATTGCCGCCTCGTTCTGGAAGCGCCCTCATGCCCGGCGGGTGCTCGCGCTCATCGTCGTGTACAAGCTCGGCGACGCCTTTGCGGTCGGCATGCTCCGGCCGTTCCTGTCCGATCTCGGCCTCTCCCTCGCGGATATCGGCTGGCTGCTCGGGACGGTGGGCTTCGTGGCGGGGCTGCTCGGCGCGCTGACCGGTGGGGCGCTTGTGCTGCGGCTCGGGCGGCGATCGTCGCTCGTCGGCTTCGCGGTCCTCCAGGCGGCGAGCGTGCTCGGGTACGCGTACGTCGCCCGCGCAGAGGCAGGGGTGCCGCTGCTGACGGCGCTCTGCGCGTTCGAGCACTTCGCCGGGGGGATGGCCACGGCGGCGCTCTTCACGTGCATGATGGACTGGACCGATCGGGAGAGCGCCGCCACGGACTACACAGTTCAGGCCAGCGCGGTGGTGATCGCCACGGGGGTCGCCTCGGCCGCGAGCGGGTTCTCGGCGGGGCGCCTCGGCTATCCGTTGCACTTCAGCCTGGCGGCTGCGCTTGCGGCGCTCTCGCCGGTCCTCGCGCATCTGCTGTTTCCGAGCGCGCGCCTCCCTGCGAAGCTCGCGCTGGAGGAGGCCTCGTCGTCCGGGCGCTCACCGGACCGGCAGCCGGCAGAGCCGTCAACCGGCGTTTGACCTCCGCGGGGACAGCGCCCGCGAGCCGGTGGCGCCTGAAATAGGTGAGGCCCGGGACTGTGGCCTAGCCCCGGGCCTCGGTTTGCCGCCATCTGCGCACACCCACACGTTTAAGGTCAGAGGTCAGTCCTCACACCGTCGTGCTCTGCCATTGAACTACCGGCCATTGTGATCTGCGCGCCGGGGCGGGGACGCCCCGGCGCCGCGCGAGGAGAGGCATCGCCTCACCGCGGCGCGGGCTGGCCAGGCTGGAATTGAACCAGCATCCGACGATTTTAGCCTCTTCCCGTTCGATTGGATGATCGGCGGCGAATGCTCGAGCCTGGAGTGAGAGCTTGAGACCATTGAACGGGCCAGCGCTGCCTCTACCGAGTTGGGCTACCCCGCCGTGAAGACGACGATGAGATGGCGGGGGCAGGGCTCGAACCTGCACTGGGGCGCTGTGCCCATCAAGCTGAGCTTGAGCTTCAACTTGCACTCCGCCGCCACGATATCGCCCCGGCGGCCACGGCGCAAGCGCCGCCGGTGCAGGGGAGCGGGCGCGCGTCAGGCGCCGAAGATGAACCCGAGGACGGCGGCCCCGACCTTCTGCTCCTCGGCCGCCTGGTTGTTCGCCTCCTCGCGGGCGAACTTGACCGCCTTCTGCAGCTTCTCCACCCGATCGAGCAGCTCGTTGATGCGCCGCGCCGGCAGCGCGCCCGAGAACTTCACCGTCTTCCAGTAACCGACCACGACATCCTCGTGATAGACCTCCACCTGCGCGGGGTGCTTGTCCGTCGCCTCGGCCTTGACGTGGTTGCGCGGGATCTTCTTGGTCCGCGCGGTCTGCACCGGCTCGGTCGCCCAGGAGTCCGCCGAGGGATCGAACGTCCAGCTCTCGGACGCGTCGAGCACCGGCAGCTTCTTGATGAAGGTCTGCAGGTCGACGAGCTGCTTCTCCAGGAAGAGCAGGTAGGTCACCGGCGCCCCCGTGAGCAGCACCTTGCCGTCGACCACCACGTCCGCGCGCGCCTTGCAGTTGGCGTAGTCCTTTGTGGCCGTGACGTCGAAGAGCTCGCCCAGGATGTCGACCGTGCTCCGGATGATCTCCTCGGCCTTCGCCTGCACCCTCGTCGCCTCGGGCGGGAGCTGCTCCCCCTCCTCGTCCTTCGGCCTGTAGGTGCGCGTGATCCCGGAGAGCAGCGCCGGCTTCTGCAGCGCGTGGTGCGCCTCGGTGAGGCGCTGGTGGGAGCGGGCCTTGACGCCCTTCTCGATGGCGATGATCTGGTTCAAGCGAGGCATGGCGGTCTCCTGGAGGGGGCTACCCTATCAGAGGAGCAGAGCGCCTGTCAGCGCCGTCGCGCCCTGCTACAGTGCGGCCATCGTGCACGCCACCACGAAGCTGATGCTCATCCGGCACGGGGAGACCGACGACAACCGCGCGCAGGTCTTCCAGGGACAGGCGGGGCGCGGGCTCAGCGCGCGCGGGCGCGAACAGGCCGCGCGGCTCGCGGAGCGGCTCGTCGGCGCGCGGATCCGGCTCTCGGCGGTCTACTGCTCCGACCTCGAGCGCGCCGAGGAGACGGCGGAGCGCCTGGCCTCGGCGCTGGGCCTCGAGGCCGTCGCGGACCCAGCGCTGCGGGAGGTGAACCTCGGCGCCTGGCAGGGGCTCAGCCGCGCCGACGTGCAGGCGCGCTTCCCCGAGGAGTGGGCTGCATGGCGGCGCGGCGTCGATGTCCGGCGCGGGGGCGGCGAGACGTACGCGGAGCTCGGCGATCGCATGATGCGCGCGCTCGACCGGATCGCGGAGCGACACGCGGGCGAGGCGGTCGGGCTGGTATCCCACGGCGCGGCCATCAAGACCGCTGTCGGGCGGATACTCCAGATGGACGCCGGCGGGCTGAAGGCGCTGCAGGTGCTGGCGAACACGGGCGTCTCCCTGATCGAGCACGACCCGAGCAGCGGCTACCGCGTCGTCGTCTGGAACGACGCCGCTCACCTCGGCGACGCGCTGGCCGAGGCGCTCTCCGCGCCGCCGGCGTGAGGCGCGATGCGGTGGTCAGACGTCCGACCACGGACGGCCAGACGTCCGGTGCTGGTCAATCGCTCTGCGCGATCCCCGCCGGACGCCCTACGCCGACGGGAGCACGGCACTCCGGCTGTCCGTCTCCGTCCCGGTCTCGGCCACATCCAGAGGGAGCTCCACGATGAACGTGGCGCCGGCGCCCGGCGTGCTCTCCACGCGGATGGTGCCGCCGTGCGAGGTCACGATCCAGCGGACGATGTAGAGCCCGAGGCCGAGGCCGCCGAAGTTGCGGACCGACACCGCGCGCTCGAAGCGCTCGAAGATCCTGGCCTGATCCGCCTCCGCGATGCCCATCCCGTGATCCCGGACCACGAGCGTCGCTCGATCCGGCTGCCCGCGCACGACGACATGAATGGGGCCGCCGGCGCCGTACTTCATCGCGTTCGACAGGAGGTTGATGAGGACCTGCTCCACGCGAGACGGATCCCAGCGCCCGACCACGGGCTCGTCCAGATCGAGCTGGACACCGCAGCGGGCGTCGGCGAGCTGCTGGCTCATCCGCTCGACGACCTCGCGCGTCAGGGCCGCCAGATCGACCGGCGCGCGCACGAGCGTCAGCCGCCCGGCGCTGAGCCGGGTCACGTCGAGCAGCTCGTTGACCAGGTGCGCGAGCCGCGCGATCTGGCGATTGAGGACCTGGAGCGCCGCGTCGATGCGCTCGGGGGCGATCTCGGCCCGCTGGTAGCGACGCAGCAGCCGCTCGATGAGGTGCGACTGCATCTTCAGCGAGGTCAGCGGGGTCTTGAGCTCGTGCGAGGCGACGAGGAGGAACTCGTCCCGCCGCTCGATGGCCTTCTGCGCCTCGGCGAACAGACGGGCGTTGTCGAGCGCGAGCGCCGCGCGACTCCCCAGCTCCTCGGCCAGCCACAGGTCGGCAGGGCCGCAACGGCGCCAGGGCGCGGTCGCCAGCAAGGTCATGACGCCGAAGCACCGGTCGCGCGCGAGGAGCGGAACCCGGAGGAACGCGTGAACCCCGAGCTGCCGCAGGAGCGGCGCGGCGCCGACGTCGCCCACCTCGGGCCGGACCGGCGACGCCGCGAGCAGGGGCCGCAGCGCGTCCTTCACGGCGTCGACCTGCTCGTCCGGCACGCCCGCGGTGGCCGTGTGTCCCGGGGCGTCGTGATCGAGGCGCACGTCGACGACGCACTGGTCGGCCAGCTCGGGCACCGCGAGCTGCGCCACGCTGTCGAGGGTCGCGCTGTAGCCGAGGGCCATCAGCCTGCGGCCCGCCTCGGCCAGGAAGCGCTCCGCCCGCTCGGCCCGCTTGAGCTCGGTGATGTCGGTGGAGATGCCGCACAGCACGCCCGGCATGAGCTCCTCGCCGAGCGGGAACTTGACCGACAGGAAGGTGTGCGGCCCGTCCTCCAGCCATATCTCCTCCTCGAACTCCAGCGGTTTGCCCGCCTCGAGCACGCGCCGGTCGTTGCTCTGGAGGGTCTCGACGGTCGGCCCAGGAAAGAGCTCGACGTCGGTCTTTCCGAGGACCTCATGGCTCGACAGCCCCACGGCCTTGCCCGTCTGCCGGTTGGCGAGCACATACCGGCCCTCATGGTTCTTGAGGTAGACTGCCGCGGCCGAGTTGTCGACGATCGCCTGGAGGGTCGCCTGGTTGGCCTTGAGCGCGTGCTCCGCCCGCCGGCGCTCGGCGTTCTCCTGCTCGACCTGGGAATAGAGCATGGCGTTCTCCAGCGAGATGGCCGATTGCGAGGCGAGCAGCTCGAGCACGCTGAGCCGCGCAGGGGTGAACACCCCGGCGACGAGCCTGTTCTCCAGGTAGAGCAGGCCGAGCAGCCGGGCCTGCCGCACGATCGGGAGACATAGCACCGACCTCGGCCTCTTCCGGGTGAAATACTCGTCCTCCGAGAACGGGTGCCTGACGGCGGCGTCGTCGAGCAGCACGCGCTCGTGGCTCCGGCGAACGTAGTTGAGGATGGACCGCGGCAGCGCCGCCGCCGCCTCCTCGCCCGCGTCGAGCAGCCGCGCCTCGCCTCCGGACGCCGCGATCGCCGCCGCGGTCGACAGGCGATCATCCCGGACCAGGAGCACATAGCCCTCCTCGGCGCCCGCGTGCTCGACCACGATGCGCAGCAGCATCTCGAGCAGGCGCGGGAGCTTGAGCTCGCCGGAGATGCTCTGCGCGGCCTTGACCACCGACAGGACGTCGAACTGCTCGGCCCGCACGGCGAAGGTGACCGTGGGGGCGATCGGCTTGCGCTCGACGAGGTCGGGGTAGCGCTGGTCGAGCTGCTCCACCTTGGCGTGGGCGCCCCAGCGGAAATAGCCGGCGCGGGCCTTTCGCAGGTAGGCGCCTTCGGGCGTGGACAGGCCGCGCGCGCGGTAGAAGCCCGCGGCGAGCTCGCAGGCGATGGCCTCGTGCTGGACGAAGCCGTGCTCCCGCGCCGACGAGGCCGCCTGCTCGTAGAGCCGGATGGCCTCCCCTTCTTGCCCCAGGAGACGGGCGATCTCGGCGCGGACCAGGGCGTGCTTGTGGCGGAAGTTCGGCGGGCAGCTCTCCGCCCACGCGCCGAGCTGCCGCTCGCAGTCGAGCAGCGCCCGGGGGAGCTCCTCGGGCGGCTGTGCCTCGCCGCAGACCGCGGCGAGCGCGAGCGCGTGGTAATAGAAGCTCTCGACGACGAGCGCGTGCGCGTCGTTCCTCCAATCGTAATCGACGATCACACGGGACGACGCCGTGAGCGCCTCGCCCGGAGAGCCGAGGACGAACAGCGCCTGCGCCTTCAGGCTGTAGTACTGGCTGTGAGCGCTGCGCGAGTCCCCCGCCGGGAGCCGCGCCTCGAAGGCCGCCCGGTCCAGCTCGGACCCATCCAGCATCGAGAAATGGACCGGCCGCCCGCGCAGCGTCTGGATGAGGTACCGGACGCCGAGGAGGATGTCATGGACGAATGCGTAACCGGCCTTGCGCACGAAGCCGAGGCGGTCCTCGGTCTGGTGGAGGACGTCCTCCAGCGGCTCACCGCAGAGCAGCGGGAACGTCGGCGCCCAGATGCAGTTGTAACAGGCATTGTTCCAGTCGCCGCACTCCATCGCGGCGTTGAAGCCGAGTCGAGTATAGGAATAGGTCTCTCTGTAGTGGCGCGTCCAGAAGACGATCTGCTGTCCGAACAGCGTGAACACCGGGGACTTTATGGCGAGGACGGGGCTCCTGTCCGCCAGGTCGCAGGCGAGCTTGCCGAACAGATAAGCCTCCTTGTATCGCCCGAACCGCGGGGCGAGCACCCGCGCGAAGGCGGCGTACGCGTGGGCGGAGCTCTCGGCGTTGCCGTGGCGGAGGCTGAGCTTGACCATGCGCATGACGAGCAGATAATGCAGGTTCTGGTCCACGAACCACGCCGGGATGGCCACGCCCCGGAGGACGGCCATCGCGATCTTGATCTCCGGGTGCGTCATGGCGGGCAGATGGATCAGGCCCTCGATGGACCGATCGCCCAGGATCTGCCAGACGCTCTCGGTCTCCTCTTCGACCTGCGCGTCGGTGACAGAGGGCGATACCTCGATGTCCCAGGCGCGGAGGCACGAGAGCCCGATCTCCACGGCGCGCGCGACTTGTCCGCGGGTGACGTTCAGCGCGACGGCGAGCTCGACGACAGCGGCCCTCTCGACCTTGGTCCTCGTGCGAGCCATGAGCTCTCCGAGCAGCCGCTCGGCTTCTTCGAAGCTGCCGATGACGTACGCGGCGTGCGCGCGCTCCAGGCTCAGGTCGTGGGCGAGCTCGTACTGCGTCTCCCAGCGCTCCTCGGGGAGGAGGGCCATGCCCGCGGCGAAGAGGGCGGCGGCGGTCTCGTGGGCCGCCGCGGCCTTGGCCCTCCTGCCGGCGCGGAGGTTCAGCGCGGCGAGCTCGTCCCGCTCCGCCGGAGATCGGATGAGCGCGGCGCCGCGGTTGAGGTGGCCCACGATGTCGAAGAGCGCATCTTCGCGCTCCGCCGCGCTCCGCCCCTTCAACAGCAGCCGGCCGATGCAGAGGTGCACCTCGGCGAGCTGCGTCGCAGGGATGAGCGCCTGGGCGGCCTGCTGCACCCGGTCGTGGAGAAACCGGTACGCGCCGTTGCGGCGGAGGAGCAGCCCCTCCCGCACGGCCTCCGCGAGCGCCTCGCCGAGCTCCGTCGCCGGGCGCTTCGCGACCACCGCGAGGGTGTCGAGGATCAGGCTGCTGCCGAGGCACGCGGCGAGCTTGAGCGCCTCCTGCGCCGGGGCGGAGAGCCGCTTCAGCTTGCCCACCATCAGGTCGACGACGTTGTCGCTGAAGCCCTTGTCGCGGATCGCGGCGATGTCCCAGCGAAAGGTCCCCGCCTCCGCGTCGAAGGCGACGAGCCCCTCCTGGTGCAGCTCCATCAGGAACTGGATCGCGAAGAAGGGGTTGCCGCCGGTCTTCTCGTAGACCAGTTGCGAGAGCGGCTCGACCTGCTCGGCCGGGGCGTGCACCGCGCCGGCGACGAGCGCGCCGACGTCGGACGGAGAGAGCGGCGCGAGGACGATGTCGGTGACGCGGGCGCCGCGCTTCCGCGCGTCGGCCAGCATGAGCGCGAGCGGGTGCGCCGGGCCGATCTCGTTGTCCCGGTAGGCGCCGATCAGCAGGAGGTGCTCGGCCTCGGCATACGTGACGAGCTGCTCGAGCAGCTGGAGGCTCCCGGCGTCGGCCCACTGGAGGTCGTCGATGAAGAGCACCATCGGGTGCTCCTTCTGGACGCACGCGGCGACGAAGCGCTGGAGCGTTGCGTGCAACCGGTGCCGGGCCTCGACCGCAGGGAGCTCGGGCACGGGCTGCTGCGGGCCGAGGAGCAGCTCGAGCTCGGGGAGCACGCCGGTGAGGAGCCCGCCGCTCGCGCCGAGGGCCTCCCGCAGGCGCAGGCGCCAGCGCTCGAGCTCCTGCTCGCTCACGCACAGGATCTCCTGCACGAGCCCGCGGAACGCCTGGAGGAAGGCGTGGTAGGGGACGTCCCGCTTGAGCTGCTCGAACTTTCCGGAGAGGAAGAAGCCGCGCTCGCGCACGACCGGCCCGTGCAGCTCGGCCACGAGCGACGACTTGCCGACGCCGGAGTAGCCCGACACGAGCACGAGCTCCGGCAGGCCCTGGGCCACGACGCGCTCGAAGACGGCGAGCAGCGCCTCGACCTCGCGCTCGCGGCCGTAGAGCCGCTGCGGGATCTGGAACCGGTCCGAGACGTCGCGCTGCCCGAGCGGAAAGGCCTCGATGGCGCCGCGCGACCGGAGCTGGGCGAAGCAGAGGTCGAGGTCGTGCCGGAGGCCGAGCGCGCTCTGATAACGCTCCTCGGCGGCCTTGGCCAGCAGCTTGAGCACGACCGCCGACAGCTGCGGGGGAATCGAGGGGACGATCGCGTGAGGCGAGGGCGGCGTCAGGGCGATGTGGCAATGCACCCACTCCACGGGGTCGCTCGCCTGGAAGGGCAGGGAGCCAGTCAGCACCTCGTAGAAGGTGACACCGAGGGAGTACAGGTCGGTCCGCTCGTCGATGGAGCGGTTCATACGGCCCGTCTGCTCCGGCGCCATGTACGCCAGCGTCCCCGCGACGAACGCGTCGTGGGCGAGGTCCTCCGGCGCGCGGGGCGAGAGGCGGGCGATCCCGAGATCGGTGATCTTCACCTCCCCGGTGTCGGGGTTGTAGAGCAGGTTCTGGGGCTTGATATCCTTGTGGATGATATGGTGCCGATGCAGCTCGGCGAGCGCGCCGGAGAGGCGCAGGGCGAGGGGGAGGAAGCGCTCGAGCGGCATCGGCCCGTCGAGGAGCTGGTCGAGCGAGCGGCCGCCGAAGTCCTCCAGGACCAGGGCCACCTGGTCGCCGAACGCCTCGATCGCGTACGCCTTGACGATGACGGGCACGTCGAGCCGGCTGGCCACCTCGTGCTCGTGGCGCAGCCGCCCGAGGGCCTGAGGGCTGGCGTGGTCGCGCCGCAGGACCTTGAGCACGACCGGTAGTCCGTCTTCGTTGCGTCGCGCTCGGTACAGGATCGTGTCTGCCCCGGTGTGCAGGACCTCCAGCACGAGGTAACGTGGACTCTGAGGCATAAAGAGATCTTCGGAAGGCCGGAGCGGCCTCCGAGGCGCAGGCGTGGATCGAGATGTTGCCCAAAGCGCCGCGCTTCGCCACGGGCAAATTGCGGCGCCCTGTCGCGCCGGCTCGCCTGCGACGCCCTCGCGTCACTCCCGACGAGAGCGGCCGTCGCGCCGCGGGACGCCGTACCTGGACAGCACCTCACGGACCCGATCCAGAGGAATGGCTTCCACCGTACGGCCGTTTCCGGCGGTGGTCTGAGCCGTGAAGAGCGAGTTGTAAATGGCCTCTTCGCTGGCCTCGATCACGGCCTGGAACAGCGCAGACATCTCCTCGTTGGCGAGCTCCGTCGTCACGAGCTGCTTCGCGCCGGAGGGGCGCCGGACCGAGGTGCTCGTCGAAAAGGCGACAGCGTAGTCTCCCGATCCGTTTGCGGCGGAGGAGCCCGTGCGCGACAGGCCCAGGATCGCGCGGGCCGCGAGGCGTCCGAGGTTGCGGTCCGACAGCGGCGCGTCTGTCGCGACCACGATGAGGATGGATCCGCCGCCCTGATCCGGTTCGACTTCCTGGTTCGATTCCTGGTTCGGCTCGATCTCCGACCGAAATGCGTACCGGCCGAGCTCCTCGCCGACAGGCGCCCCCATCACCTGCAGCACGCCGCCGAAGTTCGACTGAACGAGCACGCCGACAGAGGCGCCGCCGAGCGACGCCGGCAGCGCCCGCGAGGCGGTGCCGATCCCGCCCTTCCACCCGAACGCGATCGTCCCCGTGCCCGCGCCGACGCACCCCTCCGGCACGGGCCCTTCGCGCGCCGAGGTGAGCGCCGCGCGCACGTGCTCGGCGGTGATCGGCCGGAGCCGGATCGCGTTGAGCACGCCGTCGTTTGTCTCGCCGACGACCGGGTTGAGCGAGCGGACCTCCTCCATGCCGGGCTGCGCCAGCATCCACTCGACGAGCGCGTCCGCCGCCCGGAACACGCAAAGCGTGCTCGTGAGGAGGAGGGGAGTCTCCAGCTCGCCCAGCTCGCGGACCTGCGTCGAGCCGACGAGCTTGCCGAACCCGTTGCCCACGTGGATCGCCGCGGGGACGCGATCGAGGTAGAGGTTCGCCCCGTGCGGGAGGACGGCGGTGACGCCTGTGCGGATCGCGTCGCCTTCGACGACCGTGGCGTGCCCGACGCGCACGCCGCCCACGTCGGTGATCGCGTTCAGCGGGCCCGGGTCGAAGATCCCGGGCGCGACGCCGAGATCACGTGCGCGCACGCCGCCCCCCGCCGGTGCCCCGGAGCCGGGCGCCAACGGCGCGCGGCCTGCCTCGACCGGACAGGCCATCGCGCCCCGGCGGGGAGCGGCGATCGGCCGCGACGTGCGCCCGGGTGATGGGACATGGCCGGCAGCGGTGTCTGGCATTCATGGGGAGATGCCTTATCAACCTCCGTGCCAGAGGGCGCGCGGGCGCGCGAGGTCAAGCTTCAAGGCGCCGGCAGGAGGACGCGCGCGCCGCGAGCGAGCGTCACGCCGTCCACGTGGCCCATCAGCGATCGCTCCGGCAGGACGACGTGGAAATGCGTGTTCGACCCCATGTGCGTGAAGACACCGTGGTGGCGCTTCGAGAAGAAGCCCACCAGCGTCCCCTCGGCGGCGGGGAGCGTCCCGCTCACCGACGCCCGGACATGGTCCGCGTGGCCGCCGCCGGGGGCGAGCTTTCTCCCGTCGATGACATGCCAGCTGAGATCGCGGAAGCCCCCGCGCACCTGGACCGGGACAGCGCCCTCCGTGTCGAGGCCGCGCTCCCGCAGGAGCGCCTCGATGCGCGCGTCGATCTGCCCGTCCGGCACGTCGGCGTCGAGCGTCGCCTCCTGCCACCGCGCGACATTCGCCACCACGAAGAGCGTCGCCCGCTCCTCCGCCCCGGCGGGGCGCACGTCGAGGGTCCCGTCGTCGCGCGCATAGGAGGTCCAGATCGCGTCGTCGACGACGGTCACCTCCCCGCGCAACTCGCTGAGCGCCCCGATCCCGAACGCGTGCGGGCCCGGCACGACATCGCCGATGCGCACGGCGGGCCCCGTCTGCCCCTCGTGCATGATCGCGCGGAGCGCGCCGAACGAGCGGACCGGCACCGCCGCCGGCGCGCCCGGCGCGGGCTCCGCGGCGGCCTCGCTCGAGGGTGTGCAGGCGGCGATCGGGGACATCAGGAGAGCTCCGAGAAGAGCGCTAGAGAGAATCGCTCGTATCGCTTGCATGGGGCTGCTCCTCGGTCACGCGCGAGAGCGCGCTGTTCAAGACGTGCAACGCGCTCACCACGGCGGCGCGCTCCTCGCAGGGAATGGCGTCCAGGATCGACTGGAACCTCCGCAGGCTCTGCTCCTCCAGGCGCCCCGCCGTCCGGCGCCCGGCCGAGGTGAGCCGCAGGCGACGGACCCGCCCGTCCTCCTCGCTGACGTCCTGCTCCACCCGGCCGTCCTCGCGGAGGCGCTGGATCAGCCGGGTGACGTTGCTCTTGTCGATGCCGAGCGCCCCCCGCAGGTCGCTCTGGGAGAGCTGCACGCCCGCCCGCTCGGCGTCCGCGAGGATCGTCAGGGCGTGGGCCTCGCGCGGCGCCACCCGGACGCCGCAGGGCGTGCGCTCCTCGTCCAGGAGACCGAAGCCCCGCACGAAGGCGCGGACCTCGGAGCGGAGCTCTCTCGTTGTCACCCTCCGAGGGAAACATGGATCGTTGCGATACGCAACCATCTCCGGATAGAAAAGTTGCGCTGCGCAACCATCTCCGGCGCTGGGCCGGCCAGGGCGCCAAGGCGATCACCCAGCGCCCCGAGGTGCTCCTCTTCGAGGTCCTCGACGACGGCATCGTCGTCCTCGGGGTGTCGGCCTACTGGCAGCAGATCATCGAGGGCGTCATCATCGTGGCGGCCGTCTCCGTCGACATCCGCAAATGCCTGCGGGAGCGCTGAGGTACAGCGCTCGATCCCGGTGGATGGGACGCTCGGCCTGGAAGGGAACAAGCTCGATGGAAATGGATCACGAATCCCGGAGGACCGTTGCTGCGACGGCGCGGGCGCCCCGCGGTGGGCATTTCGCCCATGTTGCGGGGGCGGCGCTTCTTGCGGCGCAGGTGCTGTTGGCTTGCACGAGCGACACCGGCGTCGGTGGCGGGGGTAGCGGCGGCAGCGGCGGCAGCGGCGGAGATGGCGGCAACGGCGGCGACGCAGGCGGCAGCGGCGGAGACGGCGGCGCAGGCGGCAGCGGCGCAGGCGGCGGCAGCGGCGGAGATGGCGGCGCAGGCGGAGACGGCGGCGCAGGCGGCAGCGGCGGAGACGGCGGCGCAGGCGGCAGCGGCGGAGACGGCGGCGCAGGCGGCAGCGGCGGAGACGGCAGCGGCGGAGATGGCGGCAGCGGCGGCGGCGGCGTCACGGTGTCGGCCGCGTTCTTCGACGACTTCACGTACACCGGCAACGCCGATCGCAATCTCACGAGCCGGTGGTGGGTGCGGACGACCGACGGAGCGCCCGGGGTCGCCGGCGCGCAATGGCCGGCGTCCAATGTGTCGTTCATCGACGATCCCGATCTCGCCTCGAACAGGCTGCTGCGGCTCAAGGCGACAACGAGCGGATCCGGCGCGAGCACCTCGCACGCGGAGCTCCAGTCCAACGACGACAAGTTCCGCCTCGGGACCTACTCCGCCAGGGTGAAATTCAGCAACACTCCCCTGACCGGGACCCGGCACCTCGGCGACAAGCTGGTCGAGACGTTCTTCACGATCAGCCCGTGGATCAACGACCCCGAGACCGATCCCAACTATTCGGAGCAGGATTTCGAGTACATGCCCAACGGCGGGTGGGGACAGGGCAACACGAGCACGTTGTGGCTCACCTCGTGGGAGACGGCCTCGCTGGAGAGCACGCAATCGAACCACGTAGCGGGGGACCAGTCGGGCTGGAAGAGGCTCCTCATCCAGATCGCCGAGTCAGGCATCCAGTACTACATCGAAGGCACGCTGCTTTTCACGCACGACGCCGCCTACGTCCCCGAAACGAACCAGCACCTCGACTTCAATCTATGGTTTGACGAGCTCGCTGCCGGAGAGTCCGGCCCGCGGACGTACGCCGAGGACGTCGACTGGGTTTATTTCGCGAAAGACATCCTCCTGTCGCAGGCCGAGGTGGACGCGCAGGTGGCCGGCTTCCGGGCGTCCTCGATCGCCCGCGAGGACACCCTGCCCTGATCCCTCCTCCCCCAAGGAGGAATTTGCGGTGGCGAACCGCGGCGATCCGTCGGAACACCCGGGATGCTGGGGGCCGTCACGACGGATCGCAGCCCCTCGCGATGCCTGCCATCCCGCGGCCGCGCGCCGGACGCGCCGGTCAGTGGTCGTCCGGGGGCATGAGCCCGCGCACGAGCTTCTGCGCGCTCGCCATGCTCGAGACAACGCTGTGGTGCTGCACGGCCTTCTCCACCGCCGCCTTGAGCCCCGACACGTCGCCGTTCTTGTCGAAATAGCCGAACGCCTTGTGGGTCGAGAGCAGGTCTTGCTTCTCCAGGATGTCCTGGAACGCGGTGTAGAAGATGATAGGCACCTTCGGGTATAGCGCCTTGATCTTCAGGTACGCAGTGAGCCCATCGATCCCCGGCATGCGGATGTCCAGGATGACCAGGCTGGTCATCTCCGTCACGGCGGCGATGCCCTCCTGAGCGCTCGCGTACAGGCGCACGTCGTAGTCGTGCCGCAGCGTGAACGCGAGCGCGGACCGCATCCGCGGGTCGTCGTCGATCACGACCACGATCGGCCGCTCCCGCTGGGGCGCCTCCGGCGCCTCGTCCGAGGTCCCGCGAAAGCGCCTGGTAAATTTCGCCGATGTCATCTTGGCGCCCCTTTTTCAGTTCCCGGCGAGGTTGAGCTCGATACGGCTGGCGCTGGCGCCGGCCGGCTGCGACTGTCCACGGGGCACCGCGCGCGGGAGCCGGACGACGAACGTCGTGCCGCGCTCCGCGTCGCTGTCGACGTCGATCGTCCCGCCGTACATCGCCACGGTGCGAGAGACGAAGCTGAGCCCCAGGCCCACGCCGGTCGTCGGCTTCGTCGAGAAGAACGGCTGGAAGATCTTCGACAGGTTGTCGGCGGAGATCCCGTCCGCGTTGTCGCTGACGGTGAGGACCTGGAACTCCCCCTCATCGACCGTCTCGATCCGCACCCGCCGGCCGCGGCCGTCGTCGACAAGGAGCAGCGCGTCGCGCGCGTTCAGGACGATGTTGTTCACGATGGAGTCGAAGTGCGACTCGTACCCGAGGACCGCCGAGCCGCCGCGGATGTCGAGCTCGACCGACACGCTCTGACGCGCGAACTCGTCGCGGTGCCGCGCCGCGACCGACTCGACGATGCGGCGGAGGCTCACGACCTCGTTGCCGACGAGCGCGACGCCGAGCTTCGAGTACTCCAGGATGCTGTTCGTGACGCTCAGCGCGCGCGCCGTGCAGTCGCCCACCATGCAGAGCACGCTGTCCAGCGTCTCCTCGGCCTCCTCGATGTCGCCCAGCCGGGCGAGGACCGGCTTGAGCTTGCCCTCGGGGATGTCGTCCTTGAGCAGGTCGAAGAGCTCACCGAGCCGGGCCGCGTTCTTCGCGCACAGCGTCTGGCCGCCCTGGGTCACCGACCCGAGCACCATCGCGGCCCCCGAGAGGGCGTTGCGCATCTCGTGCGCGAAGCCCCCCGCCATCTGGTTCTCGACCGCCTCGCGCTCCAGCCGGACGATCGTCGCGTGGGCCTCCTCGAGCTCCGCCGTGCGCTCGCGGACCTTCTGCTCCACGCCGGTGTAGAGCTTCGCGTTCTCGATGGATATCGCCATCTGCGAGGACAGCATCGTGAGGAGCTCCAGCCGATCCTGGGTGAACGTGCCGGTCGCGGTGTTGTTCTCGAGGTAGATGGCCCCGTAAAGGCCGCTGTGGTGGATGAGGGGCGCGCACAGCACCGACCTGGGGCGGCGCAGCGCGACGTAGTCGTCGCGCTGGAATTGCCTGTCTGTCGAGGCGTCGGCGAGGACGACGCTCTCGCCCGTCCGCGCGACGTACTGCACGATCCCGGCCGAGACGAGCGGGCGATCGCGCGCCGCGGCCTGGTCGAGGAGCAGCCCCGGGAAGCGCGCGTCGTCGCGGCCGTCGGTCCAGTCGACCTCGGCCTCGACCCGCAATCCGTCGCTGTCGTGGAGCACGAGGCAGCCGCGCTGGGCGCCGGCGTTCTCCATGGCGACCGACATGAGCTTGACGAGGAGCCGGTCGAGCACGATCTCCCCGGAGATCGCCTGCGCGGCCTTCAGCACCGTCCGCAGGTCGAGGCGGGACGCGCCGAGCGAGGTCGTCGTGACGAACGTCCGCGAGGGCGCGACCCCCGGTGATCGCTGCGAGACCGCCTCGCGCGGGGCGAGCTCTGGATACCGCTCCGCCAGGTCCTGCGCCTTGCGGACGGCGCCCCAGAGGTTGTAATTGTAGCTCGCGTCCGCGAGGTACACGCGCGCGAGCTTCTCCTTGCCCTGCGCGAGCCAGAACCGGCCCGCCAGCTCGCAGGCCACCGCGGCCTCGTTCACGTAGTCGTGCTCCGACGCCGACGCGATGGCGCGATCGTACAGGTCCAGGGCCTCCGCCACGCGGCCGTCGAGCCGCGCGAGCTCGGCCTCGACGAGCAGGTGCCGGTGCAGGAAGTTCTCGGCGCACGTCTCGGACAGCGACCTGAGCTTCGCCTGGTTCTCCGACACCTTGGCGCGATAGCGCTTCTTGTCTTCGGGCGAGGCCGCCGGGTAGAGCGCCGTCATGGCGAGGGAGTAATAGAAGGTGTGCAGCGGCGTGAACACCTTGCCCGTGCTCGCGCCGAGGGTCGGCTCCGTCTCGGCAGCGTGCTTGTAAGCGAGCTCGTATTCGCCGAAGACGAAATAGAGCATGGCCTGCGCCGTATGGATGTAGTTGACCGTGTTGAAGTTCCTCGTCGCGTACAGGCCGGGGAGCGCCTGCTCGGCGTCGAAGAACTCTCCCTTGATCTTCGCCCCGAGCTCGGACCTGCCGGTGAGGTTCCGGATGACCTGCCGCCACACGCTGAGCTGGTTGATGACCTGCTCTTGCTTGAACTTGAAGACCTCCTCGATGTACCTCTCGAACATCGACTCGAGCTCGAGGAGGTTCTGCCCGGAGACGGCGCCGCAGACGAAGGCGTTGATCAGGCAGTACGCGGCGCTCTCGGCGTCGCCGTTCTCGGCGTAGCTCAGGTATCCCTCGATGAGCGGCGCCTGGCTCTCGCGCGCCGGACGGTAGAAGTGCCGCGAGAGGCCGTAATAGAAGTTGTAGACGCTCGCCTTGTAGAGCGGCTCGTCCCGGCGCCGGTGCACCTCGATCGAGAGCTCGCCGAACTGGGCTCCCGTCCTGATGTCGCCCACGCCGGCGTTGACGAGGACGCTGAACGCCGCGAGCGCATAGGACGAGAGCGGCGACTCGCCGTGCTCCATCGTCAGGTCGAGCGCGCGGCAGATGAAGAGCCCGAGCATCTCCGGCGCGGCGAAGTACGACGCGTGGATCGCGCGCCGGAGGATCACGAGCGCCGCCTGCTTCGGGGCCTCCGTCATCGGGGGGAGCTCGGCGAGGCGCCCCTGGCCGAGCGCGGCGACCTGCTTCGTCGTCTTCGTGTAGGCGTCGAGGAAGTCCTGCATGCCGGGGCTCGCGGGGAACGCCTCGCCGAGCTGCGCGAGCGCCTCCACGGCGGTGTCCACGGCCTCGCGGAACTCCGCCTGGGTGTGGTGATAGAGGATCAGGAGCTCGTAGAGCTTGCTCCTGCTCATCACGTCGCGGATCTCGCCCAGGGCCGCGTCCACGAGCTCCTTCATGGCGCGCCAGTCGGCGTTCATGCACGCGGCCTCGGCGGCGCCGAGGTGCAGCGCGCTCGTCAGCGCGTGATCGCGCTGCCAGGCGCCCGCGGGCAGCAGCGCGAGGCCCTCGGCGAAGTAGCCGCGCGCGGCGTCGAAGGCGGCGGAGAGCAGCGCGCGCCGGCCCGCGAGGAGGTTCAGCTCCGCGAGGCGCCTCCGCTCGGCGGCGTCGCTCAGGAGGTCGGCGCCGCGGTTCAGGTGGTAGACGATGTCGAAGACCTCCTCCACGGGGTCGCGCCCGCCCAGGCTCCGCAAGAGGAGCCGGCCGATGTCGGCGTGGAGGCCGCTGCGCTCGTCCTCCTCGATCATGGCGTACGCCGCCTGCTGGACGCGATCGTGGAGGAACCTGTGGTCCGGGAAGACGAGCGGCGCGCCGAGATCGTCCGGGGCCGCGGGCTCCATCGGCGACAGCGGGACGATGAGGCCCTCGTGCAGCGCGGGCAGGAGGTGCCGGTGGACCTCGCCGCGCGTCGCCTCGAGGATGACAGCGAGCCTGTCCAGATCGAAGCGGTTGCCGAGGCATGACGCCGACATGAGCGCTCGCTGCGTGTCCGCCGGGAGCCCGCGGAGCTTGCCGATCATCAGGTCGACGACGTTGTCCGTGATGTTCCTGGACTCGATGTAGGCGACGTCCCATGTCCACGCCGCGCGGCCGGCGTCGTACCGCAGGCATCCGGTCTGGTGCAGCGTGCGGAGGAACTCGTTGACGAAGAACGGGTTGCCGCCGGTCTTCCGCGCGACCAGCGCGCCGAGCGGCGTGACCGCCGCGGCCTCGGCGCGCAGCGCGTCCGCGAGCATCCGGCAGACCATCTCGGTGCCGAGCGGCCCCGGGGAGATCTCGCGCACGACGGCCCCCTCGCGTCGCAGGGCGGCGAGCGCGGCCGAGAGCGGGTGAGCGGCCCCGACCTCGTTGTCGCGGTAGGCGCCGATCACGAGCAGCCCGCGCAGCTCGGCGTCCGTCATCAGGAGCTCGATGACCCGGAGCGACGCCGCGTCGGCCCACTGCAGGTCGTCGAGGAAGACGGCCAGCGGGCGCTCGGCGTCGCAGAACACGCGGACGAAGTTCTGGAGGACGCGGACGAAGCGGTTCTGGGACTCGGCGGGCCCGAGCGCCTGGACGGGCGGCTGCTCGCCCACGATGAGCTCGATCTCCGGGATCACGTCGACGAGGACTTGCCCGTTCACCCCGAGCGCCGCCTTGATCTTCGAGCGCCACAGCGCGAACTGCGCCTCGGGCTCGGCCACGATCTGCCGCACGAGGTCGCGGAACGCGCTGGTGATCGCGGTGTACGGGGTGCTCCGCTTCAGCTGGTCGTACTTGCCGGCGACGAAGTACCCGCGCGCCCCGGTGATCGGCTTGTACAGCTCGTGCGCCAGCGCCGACTTGCCGACCCCCGAGTACCCGGCGATGAGCATCAGTTCGGTGCCGCCGCGCGCGACGCGATCGAACGCCTCGAGCAGCGCCTCTACCTCGAGCTGGCGCCCGTAGAGCTGCTGCGGGATGCGGAGGTCGCCGGAGGCGTCGGCGCGGCCCAGCGGGAACGGGGCGATCTCGCCCGCGGCGTCGAGGCGCCGCTGGCACGCCTCCAGGTCGTGGAGGAGGCCCGCCGTGCTCTGGTAACGGCCCTCGGCCGTCTTCGCCATGAGCTTCATTACAACGTCCGACAGGGCCTCCGGTACGCTCGGGCATCGCGCGCGCGGCGGGGTGGGATCGAGGGCGATATGGCAGTGCACGAGCTCCATGGCGTCCGCCGCGCCGAAGGGCGGGGCGCCCGTGAGGAGCTCGTAGAATGTGGCCCCGAGCGAGTAGAGATCGGTGCGATGGTCGAGCGCCCGGTTCATGCGGCCGGTCTGCTCGGGAGAGATGTAGGCGAGGGTCCCCTCGATCACGGTGGGGCTCTTGCTCGACAGCTCCTCCCGCGAGAGCCGCGTCGAGATGCCGAAGTCGATGATCTTGACCGTACCCGCCTCGCGGTTGAATACGATGTTGGAAGGATTGATATCCTTGTGTATAATTCCGTCCTCATGGACGTCGTGGAGGGCGCGCGTGATCCCGATCGCGAGGGGGAGGAAGTTCGCGGCGTCGAATCGGCCGTTTTGCACGTTTTGCAGGTGGTGCGCCAGCGAGTGGCCTCCGAAATCCTCGAGGACGAGGAGGAGCCCTCTCTCGTTCCGGCACAGGTCGAGCGCCCCGACGACGCCCGGCACATGCAGGTTGCGGAGCACCGCGTATTCATGCCTGTAGCGCGTGAGCTCCGTCTGGCTGGGATAGTCTGTGCGCAAGAGCTTGAGGATGACGGGGCGCTCGTCGCCGGCGCACCGGCCTCGGTAGACGAGCGAATTGCCGCTCTCGTAGATCTTGGCGACCGCTTGATAACCGGAGATCGTCAGCATCATTCCCCTTGACTGACGTGGACGTGCCCTGGCGGCACGGCGTGGCCGGCGGTGGTTGTGTCCCGGATGATACCACGAGGACACGTTGCGGCAGGGCGAATCTCGCCGTGGCGGGGTGCGTGGATGTCTGTCCTTGATGCCTGTTCTGGTCCGAGGTGCTGCCGCGGTATCCAGGCAGGTGAGGTCTCTGGACAGGCCGATGGGGCGACGAGCCGCATGGAGATGAGTGCCTGCGCACCTGCGGTGACGAGTCGCAAAGGGAGGAGCACGCTGCCCGCACCTCCCGACTGTGCAGGAGAGGGGATACGACGTGGGTGAACCTGTGCGTCTGGCGCCTTTGACGGCGCCGTTCGGCGGGGAGCCGGTGGCCGCCGTCGTGTCATGGCGTTCCGGAGGAATTCACCTCGGAGTGTCTGGAAGCGACAGCGAAGGGGAGAGTCGCCGGAACATTTCTGCTCTTCGTGGAATGCTTGCGTTGCAATGCATGCGAGACGTAGCTTGATGCCATGTCGATACGATGCATGCGAGTCGCCTGGTCGCTGATTCTCGTCGCCTTGCCCGCGGGCTGCACTGGAGAGTCGGGCTCGACGGCGAGCGGCGGCGGCGCGGGGGCGTCGAGCGCGAGCGGCGGCGGCGCGGGGGCGTCGAGCGCGAGCGGCGGCGGCGCGGGGGCGTCGAGCGCGAGCGGCGGCGGCGCGGGGGCGTCGAGCGCGAGCGGCGGCGGCGCGGGGGCGTCGAGCGCGAGCGGCGGCGGCGCGGGGGCGTCGAGCGCGAGCGGCGGCGGCGCGGGGGCGTCGAGCGCGAGCGGCGGCGGCGCGGGGGCGTCGAGCGCGAGCGGCGGCGGCGCGGGCGGCGATCCTGGGCCAGGCGCGTGCGGCGTCACCCAGGACCGTATCCGCATCACCGAGATCGACGTCGGAATCCGCGTGATCAACAGCGAGGACGAGGCCGCGCTGATGCCGCTCGTCATCTCGCCGATGCCGTCCGGCGGGTCGCGCCTCGCATGGATGAGCGACGACGATCAGGTCCACGTCGTCCAGCTCGACGCAGGTGATCGGGCCGTGGGCCCCTCGCTCGGCCTGCCGGCGAACGATCTCGCCGATCTGGTCGCCGATGACGCGGGCGGCGTGCTGCTGCTCACCCGCGACGCCGAGGGCGGCGGAACGTTGAATTGCGGCGTACCGGCGAACCTGTGCGGCACGCCGCCGTCCCCTCCGGTCCCCTGCCACGACATGTACATGGTCCGCTTCGACGGCGCGCGCGAGACCTGGGCGACCAAGCTCACCAGCTCGAGCGCCGCGCTGCCGCCCTACTCGACCGGCCCCACCGGTCCCAGCGTGTTCATGATCTGGTGGTACGCCCACCACGGCCGCATCGCCTTCGACGGCGCGCGCTATGCGGCCTATTTCGGCGCCGCGATCAGCGTCTCGCAAGGGGGGTGCATCAACATCCACCAGGGCGATCGCATGAAGGTCGTCGACGCCGGCGGGGAGCTGCAGCGGGACGGCTTCGACTGGGGCTGCAGCCACAGCGGCTACGAGCGCATTATCTGGGACCCCAGCGCCGGCAAGTTCGTGACGGTGTGCAAGACCGACAACAACAATCGTATCGCGCTCGCGCCCGATTACACGACCATCGCTCCGGTCGATCTCGCCTACTCGAACCTGGGTAACCTCGTGACGGCGAAAGGCGGCGGCTACTGGCTCACGACGAGCGATATCCGCCCGGGCCAGCCGGCGGGCTCGAACGGGCTCGCGGACGTGCGGCTGCTCCACTTCACCGACGGCGCTGCGGACAAGGACATCACGATCGCCGACGACGCGGGCCTGAACCACCGCGCTCCGCACCTGGCCGCCTACGGCGGCTCGCGCCTGCTCGCGGCCTGGGAGAGCACCCCGCGCGCCGGCGATATCGCCCGCAACGACCCGGAGCGCACGCTGTACGTGCAGACGCGCGATCGCGCCACCGGGGAGGCCGAAGGCGCGCCGCTGCAGGTCGACGTGCTCGGCAATCGATACCAGGACTTCGCGGCATTCCCCGACGGAAGCGTGGCCTTCGCGGCGCCGGGCAGCACGAGCACCAGGATCCGGGTGCTGCGCATCCTGCCCTGCGGGTAACGTCACGAAGGCGCGCTGGAGACGGCGCAGGCGGACGGCGGGCGCGCCCTGGCTCAGGCGGCGCTCTCGACGGGGCTGAGCTTGCCGCGCTCCACGCCGGAGCTCGCCGCGACACCGGCGTCGACGCGCGCGGCGAGCATCGGGCGGAACGCCGCGCGGTAGGCGAAGGCGAGGTAGAGCTCGAGGGCGAGGATGAGCCAGGCGGCCGGGCTGGGCGGCGTGAGGAAGGTGTGGAAAGCGACGATGTTCACGACGATGGGCGCGAGGAGCGCCAGCGCGAGCGGGACGTAGCGGTTCGAGAGCAGCAGGGCGCCCGCGACGACCTCGGTCCCCTTGATCAGCGGGAACATGTAACCGGTCGCGGCCAGCGCGGCCCCGAAGCTGGCGGCGGCCTCGGGCGCCGGGGGTTGCGGCAGGAACTGCAGGAAGCCGTTGAGCCCGAAGACGAAGAACACGAGCCCGAGGAGGGTGCGGGCAGCGGCGGGAGCGAAACGCTTGACGATGTTCATGATGAGCCTCGCTGAGGTGAGGCGGGCTCTCCGGCTCGGAGCGCCCGCCTCCTCTCTATGGGCGCGCGCCGAGCCAGGTGCTATTGTGCAACGGTTCAACTCAGCGTTGCGTTTTAGCAACCTGCCCTCGCCACCTGCCTGCCTTCGCGACCTGCGCCACCTGATCGCGCGCCCGACCGAAGCCGCCCAACCCTCGTGAGGTCCCCGCATGCCCGGCCCCCGCACGGCCGCCCGAGCGCAGTCGCCCCGATCGCCCCAGCTCGACGAGATCGCCGCGTTCGTCAAGGTGGCGGAGCTCGGCTCGTTCACGGCCGCGGCCGCGCAGCTCGGGGTCCCGAAGTCGACGGTGAGCCGCGCGGTGACGCGCCTGGAGGAGGGCCTCACGGTGCGGCTCCTCCACCGGTCGCCGCGCGCCGTCGCGCTGACCGAGGCGGGCCGCCGCTTCTTCGGCGACGTGGCGCCCCACATCGCCGGCCTCCGCGACGCGGCGCAGGCGCTCGACGCCTACCAGGGCCAGCCGCAGGGCCTGATCCGGCTCAGCGCGCCGCCCGACGGCGGCGAGTCCTTCGTGGGCGACCTGCTTGTCGAGTTCTGCGCGCGGTATCCGCTGCTCTCCGTGGAGGTGGACCTGTCCTCGCGCCGGGTCGACCTGCTGCGCGAGGGCTTCGACGTCGCCATCCGGGCGACGCTCGATCTACCGGACTCCTCGCTTGTCGCGCGCAAGCTGCTCGACTCGCACCTGCAGCTCTTCGCCGCCCCTTCGTACCTCGGGCGCCGCGGCCTGCCCCGCGCGTTCGACGAGCTGGTCGACCACGAGCGGGTGGTGTTCGTCCCGAGCGCCCGGCGCGGCCAGTGGCCGGTCGATGACGCGAGCTCGGTGCGCGACGCGATGTCGACCGGGCGCATCGTCACCGACAACGTCCAGCTCATCCGCGCGGTGCTCCGCGCGGGGGGCGGCATCGGTCCGCTCCCGCGCGCCTTCGCCGCGGCCGACCTGGCGAGCGGGCGCCTCGTCCATGTGCTGCCCGAGTGGTCGCAGCGCGCGGGGGCCGTGTACCTCGTCTATCCGAGCGCGCGGCACGTGGCGCGGAACGTGGCCGTGTTCCGCGACTTCGTCCTGGCCTGGGTGAAGCGGCTCGCGTGACCGGGGCGCCCGCGCGCCGACGGGCGCCGAGCGCTGGCGCGGCGCTGCGATGGGGCAGGGGATCGGCGATCTCGCGCGGGCGCCGCGACGCGCGAGATCGCGCGTCGGGCACGCCGGAGATGGATAATGATGATGCCTCTGGCGGAGCGCGGGCCCATCGGCGGCAGCGGCGCATGGCCGTGTTTCGCGGCGCTCCCGGCTTGGATACGCTATCTCTCGCGCTCGCCCGCTTTGCGCGTGGATCCGGGGCCGAGCATGCTGTTCTTCGAGGCCTCGCACCCGCCATGTACCGAACCGCTGCGTCCCTCCCGCCCGAGCCGCCCCGCGAATGGCAGCTCATCGTCGAGGCCTACCTGTACGAGCACCTCTCGGTGCCCGAGGCCTGGCTCGCGCGCGCCGGGGGCACGGTCGCGCTGCTCGTCGGCGCGCGGATGCTCGCGCCCGAGCACCACGGGGAGAACCGCGCCTGGCTGTTCGGCGACCTGCGGCGGGTGGAGGGCCAGCGGCCGCCGCTCGTCGCGCCCACCTCGTTCGGCCTGGAGCGCGTGTGCGCGCCGGGCGAGGCGGAGGCCGCGCCGCGCCACGTCGCGGTCTGCCCCTGGCCCGACGCGGCGGGCATGACGCTGGCGGGCATCGCGCGCTACCTGCCGGGCGCGCGCTTCGAGATCGGCGCGGCGGCCGAGGTCGCCGCGCAGCTCGCGCGCGTGCGGCTCGCGGTGCCGCACGCCGGCTTCACGTACGCGCGCGTCGTCGTGTTCGAGAGCGGCGAGGTGCGCGTCGCGCCGCCCCTGCCCGAGACGGAGCGCTCGGCGACGCCGAGCTATACGGGGCTCGAGTACCTCGATGATCTGGGGATCGGCGCCTTCCTGATCCAGGGCCGCGAGGGCCTCGAGCCCGGCTTCGGCGTCGCGTCGGCGCTCTTCGAGCTCGTCGTGGGCTTCGGCGAGGCGGGCGCCGCGGCGAAGCGCCAGCTCCTCGACGCCGCGCTCAGGGCGCCGCGCGCGCACCCGCTGCCGTCGGACTTCGGGGTGCGGAGCCGCGAGATCGACGCGCTCGTCGCGCGGGGCACGTCGGGCGATACGCCGCTCTCCGAGCTGGCGCAGGCGCTGGCCGCGCTCAGCCTGGCGCTCGACGGCGCGACCGCGCTCGGGCGCGCCGTGCGCGCGAGCGCCGCCGCGGCCGCGCCGTCGCCGCCGCACAGGCAGACGCGGGACGGGAAGCGCGGTTACCTGCTGTTCCCCGACGTGCAGGCGCTCCCCGTCGGCGCCGGCTGGCCGGCGGTGGCGCCATGAAGAGGCCGCGCCGCCGATGGCCGCGGCGGTCGTCTACGCCATTCCACCATGACGCCATTATGCCGTTCGAGCCTTTCCGGGCGTGCGGGTCACGGGGCCTGGAGGTCCTGATCGGCGCTCTTGAACCAGCGCGTCGCGACGCGGACCGCGTTCGTGGCCGCGCCGAGCCGCAGGTTGTCCCCGACCACCGTGAGGCACACGCTCTTCCGGTCGCGGTCCCGTGCATCCGGGCGGATCCGCCCGACCAGCGCGCGGTCGCGGTCCTGCACGCAGTGGAGCGCGCTCAGGCCCTCGCCCGCGGCGCCGGCGAGGTGCTTCACATAGGGCGACTGCGCCGGATCGCTCAGGAGGCTCGCGACGCGCTCGAGGTCCACCGGGCGCTCGAACGTCACCCACGCGTTCTCGTAGTGGCCCACGGCGACGGCGACGCGGCAGCACTGCGCGGAGATGCCGAGCTCGGGCATGCCCAGGATCTTGCGGCTCTCGAAGATGAGCTTCCGCTCCTCCGAGGAGAAGCCGCTCTCGTCGGTGCCGCCGTTGTGCGGGACGGTGTTGGCGGCGTAGCCCGAGAGCTTGAACGGGAGGCCCAGCCGGTCGAGGGCCTGGTAGCCGTCGCGCGCGTCCGCGATGAACGCGTCGAGGGCGGCGATGCCGGCGCCGCTCACCGCCTGGTAGGTGCTCACCGTGACCGCGCTCAGCCCGAACTCCCGGCGCAGGGGCGAGAGCGCGAGCGTGAGCGGGATGGTCGTGCAGTTCGGATTGGCCACGAGCCGGACCGAGTCGTCGACGATGCTCGAGTTCACCCCCGCGGCGACGAGCGGCACCTTCGGGTCGGCGCGGAACGTGTTGCTCTTGTCGATCACGCGGTACCCGAGGTCGAGCAGCCGCGGCACGTACCGCTTGCTGTGCTCGTCATCCAGGGCCACGAACGCGAGGTCCCCGCGGGGCGCGTCCTGCGCCTCGAGCCGCGACGCGCTGAGCACCTCGTACGACTTGCCGTCCAGGGTGAGCTCCTGGTCGCGGCTCGCGAAGAGGGCGAGCGTTGCGCCGGGCCAGGCCCGCGCGATGAGGGTGATGGTCTCGCGACCGACGAGGCCCGTAGCGCCGAGGATGCAGATTCGCATGAAGGCGCTCTTTACCAGACCGGGGCCCAGCCGACGAGGGGCCAGTGGGCGGGCGCGGCAGGGCGCCCGCGCGGGGGCCCCACCAGCGCGCCGCCGCCCAGGCCCCCGGAGGGGCGCGCATCGCCCGGGATCGCCCGGGATCGCCCGGGATCGCCCGGGATCGACGGACGGCGAGGCGATGGCGCCCCGGACGGCGCAGAGCGCCATGCCGGGCGGCATCGTGGCGGGTTGTTACGGACGCGCGGGCGCGGCGGCGCCGACCTGCGCGGGCGAGCGCGCCGCCGGCTTCGCGGGGCGGATGGGGCGGCCTCTCAGATGATCGTGCCCGGGGGCACGACGGCGTTCTTCGGGACGACGACGATGCCCTCCCGGGCCGCGTAGTACTCGGTGTCGGAGTCCTCTCGATCGGGGATGTTGCGGATCACCACCCCCTCGCCGATGCGCGCGTTCTTGTCGATGATCGCGCCGTCGATCCTGCACCCCCGGCCGATGCCGATGGGCGGGAGACCCCTGCTGCTCTCGGGGCCCTGGGCCTGGAACAGGAACTCGTAGTCCGCGCCCATCATGACCGTGTTCGACATCGTGACGTGAGGCCCGATCGAGGAGAGCTGCCCCACGATCGACCGGGAGATCTTCGACTCGATGATCCGGCTCCCCTCGGCGAGGAGCACCTGGTCGAGGACCGAGCCGGCGCTGACGTGGGCCGGGGGGAAGAACTGCGGGCGGGTGTAGATCGGCCGCTGCGGATCGTAGAAGGAGAACGGAGGATTCGTGTCGGTGAGGGCGAGGCTGGCCTCGTAATAGCTCCGGATCGTGCCGATATCCTCCCAGTACCCGTCGAACGTGTAGGTCACCATCCGGTGGCTGTCGAGCGCGCGGGGCAGGATGTGGTTGCCGAAATCGGAGGCGTTGTCGCGCTCGAGCATCTCGTAGAGCGCCTTCGCGCTGAAGATGTAGACGCCCATCGAGGCGAGCCACGGGTACTTCGGATCGGGCAACCGCCGCACGCCGTCGAGCAGCTTCATCTCCTTCGGCTTCTCGACGAACTTGATCACCCGCCCGCTGTCGTCGGTGTCCACGATGCCGAGGCGCGACACCTCGGCGGTCGGGACGGGCCGCACGGCGAGCGTGACGTCGGCCCGGGTCTCGCGGTGGTGCTCGAGGAAAGGCTCGTAGTCCATGCGGTAGAGGTGGTCGCCCGAGAGGATCATGACGTCGCGCGGGTTCGGCGACTTGACCTCGCCCAGCTGCTTGCGGACCGCGTCGGCGGTGCCCAGGTACCAATCGCTGTGGTCCGGCGTCTGCTCGGCGGCGAGGATCTGCACCGCGCCCGCGGAGAAGACGTCGAATCGATACGTCTGCGTGATGTGGTTGTGGAGCGAGACCGAGTTGTACTGCGTGAGGATGTGAATGCGATTGAAGCCCGAGTTGAGGCAGTTGCTGATCGGGATGTCGACCAGTCGGTACTTGCCGCCGGTCGGGACGGCCGGCTTCGAGCGCAGCTTGGTGAGCGGGTAGAGGCGGCTACCGACGCCGCCGCCGAGGATCAAGACCACCACGTCGTTGTGCTTCAAGCGGACCTCCGCAGGTGAGGGGGACGGTTCGACGTCCGGAGCGATGGGCGCGACTAGACTAGCCGATCCTCGGGATCGGTCGAGCGAATACCATGCTGCGCGACGTGGTTGCAACCCTCGCGATCACCGGGTGATCTCAGGGCAGGTGGCGCGGCGGGCTCCGGCGCTGCCTCCGCCGCGTCAGGGCGGTGATCGGACGAGAGCGCGACAAACTGCCAAGGCGGCAAGGACGCCGAGAAAAGGAAGTCTCGGGGCCTCCTCGCGCCTTGGCGATCTCTTCCTTCATGGCGTGTCTCGCTCGGCGCGCACGCTATCGGGGCGTCGCGTCATTCCTGCGGCCGCGCGCGCGGGCCACGCGAGCCGCCGGGCGAGAGGACGGCGGCAGCTCCGCCGGATCAGCGCGTGCCGCCGGAGCCCGGGGCGCTGCCCGTGGCGCCGGGGCCCGCGCCCGGGCTCTGGGTGCCGGTGCCGGTGCCGGGCGTTCCACCCTTCTTGTTCGGCGGATTGCCCTGCTGCGAGCCCGTCGTGGGCGACTGCGTGCCGCTGCTCGTGTCGCCGCGGAAGCCGCCGGGGACGCCGGCGCCCGTACCCGTGCCCGGGGTCCCGGTGCCCGTCGCGCTGCTGCCGGTGCCCGTCGTCCCGGTACCCGGGGCCCCGGTGCCCATCATGTCGCCGGTGCCGGCGCCGCCGGGACCCATCTCCGTTGGGGCGAGCAGGGGCGAGAGCGCAAGAGTGTGAACGAGAGTTCGCATGGTGATCTGTCTCCTCGCTACCGCCCGAGATGGGCGTGGTAGCGGGCTGAAGCGAGCTCCGTTGTCCCGAGTCTCGTGGACAACGGCAATCCGTGGGTGTGAGCGCCGGCGGCGGACTGCACGAGGCGAGCCAGCCGCACGACAGCCGCGGAAAACAGGCTGCTCCATTGCGGCGTCGTCACGGCGCCATCGCGAGCTCTGCCGAGCCTTCGCGCGGCGGCGCTCTGCCACGGGCGTGGCGCGATGGCCGGGGCCGCCGGCGAGCTCAGCGGCAGCGCGACGGGCGGGCGCGTGAGCGCTCGCCTTCCAAGGCGATAGCCCCCGTCTGCTCCTCGACGCTGAACGCGGTGATCCGCGGGTCCGGCGAGGTGTCGACGCGCACGGCCACCGAGAGCGCGCCGCGCTCGCAGCGCAGGCCGAAGCGCGCCGACGTGGCGCTCTCCACCATCGCGGAGCCGTCGAGCGCGCACGGGCCCACCCTCGCGCCGACGTCGCGCAGCTCCTGCCGCAGCGACGCGAGGTGATCCTCGGGGAACCAGCCGGGCCGGAGCCTGCGATCGAGCAGGTCCGTCCGCGCTCGGCCGATGACCGAGGCGACCGCCTGCGCCGCGCGCCGCACCGACGGGGAGGGCGGGACGACGCGCGCGACCATCGCGCCGGTCGCCACGAGCCTGCCGAGCACCTTCGTGTTGAGCGACTCGAGATCGGCGCCGGCCACGTTGGCGAGCGCGACGACGCCGACGCCGCGCTGCGGGAGGACCATCACCGAGGCGGAGAAGCCATCGATGAGGCCGTTGTGGAAGACCACGTGGCCGAGGTCGCAGTCCTCGCGCACGTGCCAGCCGAGCCCCGGGCCGTCGGCGCCGCCGGCCGCCGGGAACGCCGAGCCGTTGCGCGCCATCATGTGCGACTCGCGCACGGTGCTCCGCCGCAGGACCCCGGCCTCGGGCGCGTCGCGGGCGGGCCAGGCGGCGAGCTGGAGCCCGATGAATCGACCCATGTCGGAGAGGCTCGCGTAGAGGCCCGCGGTCGACTCGGAGGCGCCGAGCCGCCACGGCTGGATCGGCGTCACCGCGCCGCCGACGCCGCGCGCGTGCGGCGACGCGAGCGCGCCGGCCGGCACCTGCGAGGCGTCCCACGCGGCGTCGCGCATGCCGAGCGGCGCGAGCAGCGCGTCGCTCATGTAGCGCCGGTACGGCACGCCCGCGGCGCGCCCGACGAGCAGCCCGAGGAGCGAGTAGCCGAGGTTCGAGTAGGACGTCTCGGTGCCGGGCGCGCTCTCGAGCCCGAAGCCGTCGAGGGTGGCCAGGATCTCGCGCTCGGTGACGTCGCGCGCCGTCGACGCGGGGGAGAACACGCCGAGCCGGGGCAGGCCGGAGCTGTGCGTGAGCAGGTCGCGCACCGTCATCGGCCGCGAGTCGCGCGTCGGGTAGACGACGCCGGCGAGCGCGGGCAGGTAGCGCGCGGCCGGGGCGTCGATCGACAGCCGCCCTTCGTCGCGGAGCCGCAGGATCGCCGCCGCGGTGAGCGCCTTCGTGATGGAGCCGATGCGGAAGCGCGTGTGCTCGTCGACCGCTCCGCCCAGCGTGACGTCGCGCACGCCGATCACCTTCTGGATCGCGAGCTCCTCGTCGATGACGACGCCGAGCGCCAGGGCGGGCAGGCGCTCCCTCTCGGCGGTGCGCTGCGCCAGCGCCTGCACGTCGGACGTCGCCGCGCGGAGCTTCCGCCCGCGCTCCGGATCGACGAAGCGGGGCGCCGGCGCGGGCTCGCTGGCAAAGCGCTGGAGGAGCGGCGCGGGGGCCGCAGGCCGGACGGCCCGCGGCGCGGGCGCGGTCGACGCGCACGCGCCGAGGAGCGGGAGCGACGCGGAGAAGGCGGCCGCCGCGAAGCGGACGGCGAGCTTGCTGTCAATCGTCCTCAAGGCGGAACCGTGATTGTCGCTCCTCAATCACGACCCGACAATTCGAAAGCAGCAGGCGCGCGGTTTCTGTCCTCGACTATTCCATTGAAGGTGGATGGGAATGGCGACCTCGACGCAGCCCGGCGTAGCTCTCCCACCGTGTGGTGTGGCCGGCGCGCGGGTGATTTGAGGGGTCGCGGGGGTCGCGGGGGTCGCGGGCTCGCTCGTGCCCGCGACGGTGCACGCCTACGCCCCCGCGAACCGGTCCCGGAACGCCCGGTAGTTCGGCTGGTCGGCGGCCCGGTCGTACACCGCGAACACCACGCGCGAGAACGCGCCGCGGAAGCGCGGGTGCCCGAGCCACAGGGCGAAGACGTCGGCGACCTCGACCGGGTCGTTGCGGAAGACGCCGCACCCCCAGGCGCCGAGCACGAGGCACCGGTGCCCGTGCGCGCCTGCCGCCGCGAGCACCATGGCCGCGCGGCGCTCCAGGGCCGCGCGGATGTCCTGCTCCGACCCCTCGTCGCGCTGGAGCGCCTCCCCGGCGTTCGGCGCCGGCACGGTGATGATCGACAGCGCGAAGGGCCGCTCCAGCAGGGCGTGCTGCTCGTCGCGGAAGAACGGCACATCCGGCGAGTAGATGAGGTGGTCGGTGTACAGGAGGCTCCCCGAGGCGCGGTTCTGGTCGTAGTAGTCGCGCTGCTCGACCAGGCAGGCGTAGAGCGCGGAGCACCTGGCGAGGTCCTCTTCCTGGGCCTTGGCCCCGCGCAGGAAGCCGCCCCCGGGGTTCTTGCCGGACGCGAAGTTGAGGATCGCCACGCGGCCCTCACCCTCCTGCTCGACGAGCCGCCGCCCGGCCGCCGCCGTGGTCTCGCCGGTGACCTCGATCGTCGCCGGGCGCTCGAGGCGCTCCTTCGGCTCCCAGGTGTCGAGTGAACCGGGCCGGTAAAGCACGCTGCCCTTCACCGCGGCGAGCACGCGATCGCGGATGCGGATCGTCGCGCCCGAGGGCGCGGCGTACTCGCCTCGGCTCGCGAACTGCACGGTTTCTGCGGCGACGCTCGTGAGTTTCATGCCGCCAAAGATTCGCGAGTCGCGGCCGAACGTCCAGCGAAACGCGCTCGGCCGCGGGGGCGGGCTCACGTGGCGCGCTTCATCGCGCGGCCTGGGTCCAGCGTGTTCATCCAGTACACGGCGGCCGGCAGGCGCGCCATTCTCCGCGCCATGCCGGACACGACCTCCCCCGTCCTGCCGGACGCGGCTCCCCCCGTCCTGCCGGACGCGGCTCCCCCCGTCCTGCCGGACGCGGCTCCCCCCGTCCTGCCGGAGGCGACTTCGTCGACGCGACCCTCGCGGCGAGCCGCCACCCTGGCGGGCGTCGCGGCCATCGGCCTCTGGGGCAGCTTCACGCTGCTCGCGACCTCGGTGAGCCGCCTGCCGCCGCTCCAGGTGCTCGCGTCGACCTTCGCGATCGCGGCGCTCCTCGGCGCGGCGCGGCTCGCCCGGCGCGGCCGGGGCGGCCTGGGCGCGCTCCGCCAGCCGCTCGGCGGGTGGCTCGTCGGCGTGGGCGGCCTGTTCGGCTACCACGCGCTCTACTTCTACGCGCTCACCGCCGCGCCGCCCGTGCAGGTCAGCGTCATCTCGTACCTGTGGCCGCTGCTCATCGTCCTGCTCTCGGCGGCGCTCCCCGGTGGCCGCCTGCGCTTCAGGCATGTGGCCGGGGCGCTGCTCGGGCTCGCGGGCGTCTGGACGGTCCTCGCCGCCGGAGGCGCCGTCCGCCCGAGCGCCGCGCACGCGCCCGGCTACCTGGCCGCGCTCGGCTGCGCGCTCATCTGGTCGACGTACTCGGTGCTCCAGCGCCGCTTCGCCGACGTCCCCGCCGACGCCCTCGCGGGCCCCTGCGCCGCGACCGCCGTCCTCGGCCTCGCCGGGCACCTCGCCCTCGAGCGCACGGTCGCGCCCACGGCCGGTCAGGCGCTCGGCCTGCTCGCGCTCGGGCTCGGCCCCGTGGGCGTCGCGTTCTTCGCCTGGGACCACGCGACGAAGCACGGCGACGTCCCGCAGCTCGGCGTGCTGTCCTACGGCGCGCCGGTCCTCTCGACGCTGCTCCTCTGCCTCGCCGGCCACGCCGAGGCGAGCCCCCAGCTGCTCGCCGCCTGCGCCCTCGTGACCGCCGGCGGCCTCGTGGCGACCGCGCGATCGACCGCCAGCGCCGCCTGAAGAGCGAGACAGCGTCCCTCGCTCGCTCCGGCGCTGCCGCGGGCTGGAGGTGGACACCGGCGCGCGCGCGGCCGCCTTCTCGTGCATTTCCCCTCCGTCGCTTTGCGCCTCTGCGTTGATCGGACGCGCTCCAGCTTGCGAAGCGAAGCGAGCTTCTCTCGATCGCCGCATGCCGGCTTGTAAACGTAAGCCATCTACCCTTGAGCGCCGCCTGCCGGCAGGTGCGCGGCTGTCTGCTTGCGCAGAACGGGTGGGAAGCGGCGATTGAAGTGAGGTGCTTTACGTCAATGTGCCACCGAACGGCGATGTGGAGTGATGTCGATTACATCGAAGTGCCGCCCGGCGGCGGTCTGGAGGAAGATGGCTCACATCGAAGTGCCGCCCGGCGGCGGTTTGAAGGAAGATGGCTTACGTCGAAGTGCCGCCCGGCGGCGGTTTGAAGGAAGATGGCTTACGTCGAAGTGCCGCCCGGCGGCGCGCGCCGGCAGTGAGCTTGCGCCGAGGTGCCGCCGGGCGGCGCGAAGCTACGGCAGCTCGTCGCCGAGGAGGCCCGCTGTCGCGCTCGGCGTCGCGAAGACCTCCTGCTCCTCGTCGGCCGACGCCCATCGCCCCGCGCACATCAGCGCGCCCCCGAGGATCTCGGGCTGCGCTGCCGGGCGCACCTGCACGTCGTCCGCGTGAACGCTCACGTTGACGTGCACGCGCGCGTCCGCCCCCGCGCGATGGACCACCGCCTCGTGCAGCGCCGTCGCGACCTGGAGCGCCGCGCGCCGCGCGCTGCGCTCCTCGTCCGTCCCGGCGGGCAGGAGACGCACGCCGAGCACCTCGTTGCCGGTCGTCGAGGCCAGGATGAACCCCGCGCGCTCGAGCTGCGACTCGGCCGCGTCGAGCACCTGCCCGATATCGGCCGCGAGCGCCTCGTCGAGGTCGTCGGAGTCGCCGCGCGTCCGCACCTCCAGGTACACGCCCACCGCCGGCTGCGCCGGATCGGGCCCGCCCCTCGCCCCCGACGCGGGCTCGCCGATCGCCTCCCGGAGCGCCCGCACCAGCTCCTCGACCGAGCCGAACCGCCGCTCCCGACGCTTCTCCATGCAACGCAGCACCACCGCGTCGAGCTCGAGAGGAAGCGGCACCCGCAGGCTCGGGGGCATCGGCGGCTCCTCGAGGTGCTTCCGCACCATCTCGTCCATGTCATGGGTGTGGAAGGGTAATCTTCCGACCAGCATGCGATGGAGAAGCACGCCGAGCGCATAGACATCCACCCGCGCATCAATGGGACCGCCCAGGATCTGCTCGGGCGCCATGATGGATGGCGTCCCGGGCATTCTTCCGGCGGTGGTCAGCCAGGTCGAGCCCTCCTCGGGTCCCATCAATTTCGCGATCCCGAAGTCGAGCAGCTTCACGCTTCGTGGTTTGCCGGAGGAGATGAAGATGTTGCTGGCCTTCACGTCGCGGTGAACGATTCCAGCGGCGTGCGCGGCCCCGAGCGCCGCGCAGATGGGCTCGAACAGCTCGAGCGCCTCCCGGGGCACGAGCCGCGTTTCGGCCCTGATCAGCGCGTCGAGCGTCATCCCCTCCAGACGCTCCATCACGTAGAACGGCTGGTGGTCGTTCAGCTCACCCACTTCGTATATTTCTACGATATTGGGGTGGGAGATCAGCTGCAAGGCCTCGATCTCACGTGCGAATCGCTCGACCACACGGCGCGAATGAGCTACCGCCTCGCTCAGCACCTTGACCGCGGCGGGCTTCCCTGAACGAGCGTGCCTCGCCGCATAGACGACGCCGCAGCCGCCGCGCGCGATGAATCCTTCGAGGATGTATTCGCCGGCCAGCGTCCCCGCCGGGAGCTCGCCGCGCGCGCTGGTCCGCTCGAACTCCGAAAACGGCCTCGTCTCGTCCTCTTTCGCCATCTCGCCTCACCGCGCGGCGCGTCACGGGGCCACCGGAGCCGCGCGGCCATGCGGGCCATCGGGACGACCGGGGGACGCCAGCGCGCTGCTGTCCCCTTCGAGGAAGATATTTGATGAACCGGCACACTCAGGAGCGTTTCCAAATGGTAACTTAAACTTGGCCGTCACTCGACCTGAAACGCCTGGACCCATCATCGAAAGGGGGAACGAGATGTTTCTTTACTGTCCACGAGCTGTTGCGCTCCTCGCAATACCTCTGGTTACTACCGCCTGCATCGGGGCCGAGCTCGACGCCGAGCTCGACGAAGAGGCGGCGGAGCCAATCGGGGAGGCCGAGGACGCCGTCGTCAGCCGCAACAGCATGCTCCCCAATGCGCTGACCAAGAACGCCCTCAGCGCGATCGCGCTCAACCCCGCTGCGCTCAGCCCGAACCCGCTCACCTGGGCCGGGCTCAGCTCGAACGCGCGCGCAGCCCTCCAGAATCCTGGATCGAACGGCGCCCTGTCAAGGGAGCTCTTGCGGTACATCGTCAGCTGCGCGCTCCGGCCGGACCAGTCGTTCTCGTTCTCGTGGAACGATAGAGGGGCCGTCCGTTCAGAGACCTACCGGGGCGACCTCGGCATCGCGGACTGGTGGGTGTACGGCCCGCTGGCCGATCCCTTCTACCAGCGCTGGATGTCGGGGTGCCTCGCCTCGCGGACCAACTGGTACGGCGTCTCGGTGCTGATCTCCCTGCGCTCCAGTCAGCCGTTCATGTCCTCGGGCGCGGCGGAGCGCGACAGCTACACGGTCAGAGAGGGCGCGTTCTGGGGGAACCTGTTCAGCTCGACGCCGTATCTCCGCGCCTGCTACTCGCCCGCGGGCGTCGCCCGCGCGCGGGCCCTGCAGCGTGACTGCGCGGCCGGTCACGTGGACGTGGACCCCGCGACCGGGGCGACGACCACCCAGGCGTGCGGTCCTATCGCGATCGTGGGCTCCTGCGATACCGTGTGCAACGGTGTGAGCACCAACGGTGGGTTCTACTTTCAATGTCTCGAAAACCCCGCGATCTCGTCCACAGTGCGTACGGACCAGGTGGTCACGTCGTTCCTGCCGCCGTAGGAGCGGGCGTGCGCCCGGAGGCGTTGCGAGGCGAGGGGCCGGACCGCGCGCCCCTCGAAGCCCGGCGCTGCCCGTCCTGCGGGCGGCGGAACCAGGGCGCATGCCCCGAGTGCGTGGTGCAGGGCCAGTCGTCGCTGCCGGATGACGCGACCGTGCTCGACATCACCGAGGTCGTCCCGGTCGCCCTGCCCCGCTTCGACGGCCACCGGACCGTCCGGATCCTGGGGCAGGGCGGGTTCGGCACCGTGTTCGAGGCCGAGCGCGAGGGCGGCGGGGCGAGGGTGGCCATCAAGCTCGCGCGCGCCGAGCGCCACGGGGCAGGCGCGCACCTGCGGCGCGAGATCGAGGCGCTGCTCGCCGTGGGCGCGCCCCACGTGCCGGCCGTGCACGCGTGGGGCACGCTGGACGACGGCGTCCCCTACGCCGTGATCGGGCTCGTCGCCGCACCGACGCTCGCCGCCCGCCTCGCCCTGCGCCCGGCGCCGCGCATGGAGGAGGCGGCCCGGCTCGGCCTCGCGACGCTCGCGTCCCTCGAGGCCGTCCACGCGCGCGGCTACGTCCACTGCGATCTCAAGCCCGAGAACCTCTTCGTCGACGACGCGGGGAAGGCGACCCTCATCGACCTCGGCACCGCCCGCGTCGTGGGGCGGCGCGGCGGCGCGCAGGACGACGACCTGGCGCTCGGGACGGCGGAGTACATGGCCCCGGAGCAGTCCGCCGGGCGCGCGGATCTCGACGCGCGCGCCGACATCTACGCGATGGGCGTCATCCTGTACGAGCTCTTCGCGGGCCGGCCGCCCTTCTGGGGGCCCCGGGCGACGGTGCTCGAAGATCACAGGAGCCGCAGGCCCCCGCGCCTGTCGTCGCGGGCGGTCGTGCCGCGGGCGATCGAGGAGGTGGTGCACCGCTGTCTCGCCAAGGACCGGAGCGAGCGGTTCGCCAGCGCGACCGAGCTCCGCTCCGCGCTGGAGCGCGCGCTCGGGGAAGACCTCGCGGCGCGCGAGCACGACGGGCCGCGGGCAGGAGGCGGGGCCCCGCGCCGCGCGGTGGGGCTCCTGTTCTTCGAGGGCGCGGCCGACCGGGGGGCCGTGCAGCGCCGGATCCGGGCGCTGGGGGGCGAGCTCGCGCACGCCTCCGGCTCGCGCTACGCGGCGGTCTTCGGCCACGAGGGCGCGGCGAGCCCGGCGCGGCACGCGCAGCGCGCGGCCGACGAGCTGCTGCGAGGAGGGCTGTGCGAGCGCGTCCTCATCGATCTGGCGCCCGTCTCGGTCCAGGTCCGGCCGGGCGGGGCGATGCGCTTCCTGAGCCCGCTCTTCTCGCGCGTCGAGCGGTGGCCGGCGGCGTCCGGGCCGCCGGGGCCGTTCCTCACGCCGGCGGCCGCGGCCGCGCTCCCCGAGGCGCCCGTCGCGGGGGAGGAAGCGCTCGCGCGCGAGCGGACGCTCGGCTCCGTCGGCGTGGCGCGCGAGCCGACGGAGCCCGGCGCGTTCATCGGTCGCAGCGACGTCCTCGATCCGCTGCTGCGCAGCGCCGAGGAGGCGCTTCGCCTCCGGCAGCCAACGATCGTGTCCGTGATCGGGGAGCCTGGTTACGGGAAGAGCCGCCTCTTCGTCGAGCTCGGCAAGCAGCTCCGGGCGCGCCTGCCGCACGCCCAGCTCATCGACCTGCGCGGGCAGGAGCCGACCAGCGGCGCCTCGGACGCGACGCTCCAGGAGCTCGTGCGCGAGGCGCTCGACGTGCCGGAGGCGCCCCCGCAGAGCGGCGTCCGCGCGGTGCTCGCGGAGCGGCTCGGCCCCGCGCTCGGCGACGAGCTCGGCTCGGGGCTCGCGATGGCGCTCGGGTGGGTGGACGAGCGGTCGGGCGGCGAGGTGTTCCCCGAGATCGAGGCGCTCAAGGCCGCGCCCGGCGCGCTGCGCTCGGCGCGCGTGCGCGCGGCGGGCGAGTGCCTGCGCCGGCGCACGGCGGCTGCCCCGGTCCTCGTCATCCTCGACGACGCGCAGTTCGCCCAGGATGTGACGCTCGCGGCGCTCGAGTACGCGGCGCTCGCGGACGGCGCCGCGCCGCTGTGGATCTGCGCGATGGGGCGCCCCGCGTTCGCCGAGGCGCACCCGTCCTGGGGCGAGCGGGCCGCGCGGCGAGAGGCGGTGCGGCTCGGGCCCATGGACGCCGAGAGCGCGCGCGCGCTGTGCCGGCGGCTGCTCTTGCCGGCGCGGGACGTGCCGGAGCCGGCCATCGATCACCTGCTCGAGCGCTCGCAGCGGGTGCCGCTGCTGCTGGTGGAGCTCGTGCATGGGCTCAAGCGCGAGGGGATCCTGCGGCGGCACCCGCGGGGCGACGCGTGGTACCTGGCGACCGACGAGCTCGATCGCCTGCCGGTGCTGCCGCTCATCGATCCGCTGGCGCAGGCGGAGGTCGCGGCGCTCGGGCCGGCGCTCGGGGCGCACGCGCGGCTCGTGTCGCTGCTCGGCGCCGAGGTGTCGCTCGACGAGATCGCGGGCGTGCTGCGCCACCTGGACGAGCGCGGCGAGGGCGCGCTCTTCCCGCTCGACGCGCGCGTCGGGACCGAGCGGCTGGTCCAGGCGGGCGTGCTGGTGGCGGGCCGGAAGGGGCGGTTCGCCTTCCGTCACGCGCTCGTGCGGGAGGCGATCGCGCACGGGGTCGACCAGGCCGAGCGGCGGCGGATCCACCTGTCCGCGTACCAGCACCACCGCGAGGCGGCCCACGAGAGCCCGGAGCAGGGTCGGTTCAAGATCGCGTTCCACGCGGCCGAGGCGGGGCTCGCCGCGATCGCGGAGGAGGCCTACCTGGAGCTGGCCGAGCGGGCGCGGGCGCGGCACGCCTATGTCGAGGCGGAGATCCACTTCAGCCGCGCGCTCGCGCAGCCGGTCGAGGAGCGCGGCGCGCGGAGGAGGGCGGCGTACCGGGGCCGGGGGCTGATGCGCTACCGGCTGGGGCGCTACCACGACGCGCTGGGCGATCTGGACCGCGCGCGCGCGATGGCGGTCGAGGAGGGCGACGTCATCGAGCAGGTCGAGATCCTGCTCGACGAGGCCACGGCGCTCGACTGGATGGACGACTACGGGCGCTCGACGGAGCGGATGGAGCAGGCGAGGGCGCTCGCGCCGGGCGATCTGCCCCCGGCGCTCGCCGCGCACCTCTCGATGGGGGTGGCGCGCTCGCTGCTCCGCGAGAGCCGCGCGGAGGAGGCGGCGCCGCAGTTCGAGATCGCGGCGGCGCAGGCCGAGGCTGTGGGGGACGAGTGCTACGAGACGCTGGTTGTGTCGTTGCTCCTCCTGGGCTTCATCTATCCGGGGCTGGGGAGGCTGGACGATGCAGGCGCGGTGCTGGATCGGACGATCCGGATGTGCGAGTCGCGCGGCGACCTCCTGCACCTCGGGCCTGCGATCGGCAACCGCGCGCTCGTGCGCGCGTGCCTCGGGGACAACGAGGGGATGATCCTGGACCTGTGCCGTGTCCTGGCCATCTCGCGCGAGCTGGGTCTCGGTACGATGGAGCTCGTGGGGGAGTTCAACCTGGGCGAGTACCTTTACCTGATGGGCAACCTGGAGATGGCGACACCGCACGTGGAGCGGGCCGTGTCGCTGGAGCGCCAGCAGCGGGGGGACGAGGCTCGGCCGGTGGTGCAGCTCCTCCTGGCGCGGCTGCTCCTCTACCGAGGTGAAGAGGGCAAGGCGCGGGAGATCATCGAAGAGATCCGGGCTCAGCAGGCGAAGGCCACCGCGGAGGGGCGCACGGGCATGGAGATGGCCCCCGCGGAGGAGGTGCAGTGGTCGATGATCGACCTGGCGACGCGGCACGCGAGCGACGCGGCGTGGGACGAGCTCGAGGGGCGGTCCGCCCTATTTTCCGCGGGGCAGGAGCAGATCGAGGTCATCGAGGCGCGGGCGCGCGCCCTCTCCCGTCGCGGACGACACGCCGAGGCGCGCGCGGTGCTCGAGAGGGCGATGGAGGCAGCCGGGAGGATCCCCAACGTGATGCGAGAGCGAATCGAGCGGCAGCGAGGGGGCTCGCCCGAAGGCTCATCGCCGGTCCGCGTCGGCTCGTGACCGGCGGATAGACCCCGTGACGGAGCCTCGCGCCGGGGTTTGTCGCGTCCTCCACACGAAGTACATAGGAAGCGCGATGCGCGCCGGGGACGTGGTCGAGGATCGGTTCGAGATCGAGCGGCTCGCCGGCGCCGGCGGGATGGGGGACGTGTACCGCGCGCGCGACCGGCTGTCGGGCGAGGCGGTCGCGCTCAAGGTGCTGCACGGCGCGAGCGCGCACGATCTGCGCCGGTTCGCGCGGGAGGCGGAGGCGCTCGTCACGCTGCGGCTGCCGGGGGTCGTGCAGTACGCGGCACACGGAATGACCGGCGAGGGCCAGCCCTACCTGGCGATGGAGTGGCTCGACGGCGTCACCCTCGAGGAGCGGCTCACCGATGCGCCGCTCACGCTCGCCGAGAGCGCGACGCTGGCGGCGCGCGTGGCCACGACGCTCGGCGCCGTGCACAAGCTCGGCATCGTTCACCGCGACCTCAAGCCGAGCAACGTGATGCTCGTGGGCGGCGCCGCCGAGCGCGCCACGCTGCTCGACTTCGGTATCGCCCGCGACCTCCGGCTCACGCAGAGCCTCACGTCGCCCGGCGCGGTGCTCGGCACGCCCGGGTACATGGCCCCCGAGCAGGCGCGCGGCGAGTCGTCGATCGACGCCCGGGCGGACGTGTTCGCGCTCGGGTGCGTCCTGTTCGAGTGCATCGCGGGGCGCCCGCCGTTCCTCGGCAACAGCGCGCTCGCGCTGCTCATCAAGGTCGTCCTGGAAGAGCCGCCGCGGCTCGGGGAGCTCCGCGGCGACATCCCGGAGCCGTTCGAGCGCCTGGTGACGCGGATGCTGTCGAAAGAGGCGGGGGACCGGCCGCGCGACGGCGCCGCCGTCGCGGCGGAGCTCGCGGCCGCGGCCGGTGATGGGCTCTCCGCCGGAGCGAGCGCGGTCGCGGCGCCGCCCGCGCCGAGCGAGGAGATCACGACGGCGGAGCGCCGGGTCATGTGCGTCCTCCTGGCCGAAGACGGCAGCGCCGAGACGGACGCCACGCTCTCGGAGGCCGATGGCGCCGCGCGGGTCGAGGCGCTGCGCGACATCGCGGCGCGCCACGGTGGGAGCGTCGATCGGCTGCAGTCGCGCTGGCTGCTCATCGCGCTGTCCGGCGCCGAGTCCCCGACGGATCTCGCCACGCGGGCGGCCCATTGCGCGCTCGCGCTCCGGACGGTGCTCGGCGGTGTGCCCCTATCCATCGCGACGGGGCTGACGGAGATGGAGGGGAAGCTGCCGGTCGGCGAGCTGGTCGATCGGGTCGCGCAGCTCATCGCCGGGCGCGACAGCCCGCTGCCCCGGGAGATCCGGCTCGACGACGCGACGGCGGGCCTGCTCGCGAGCCGCTTCGAGACGGTACGGGGGCCCGGAGGGTGCTGGCTTCGCGGCCCGAAGGAGGAGCCGGACACCGTGCCTCGGCTCCTCGGCAAGCCGACGCCGTGCGTGGGGCGCGAGCGCGAGCTGTTGCAGCTCGCGACAGAGTGGCGCCATTGCGTGGACGAGCCCGCCGCGGGCGCCGTGGTCGTCGTGGGCGCCCCGGGGCTCGGCAAGTCGCGCCTGGCGTGGGAGTTCCTTCACTCCCTCGAGGCGCGGAGCGAGACCGCCGAGGTCTGGATCGGCAGGGCCGATCCCATGGCCGCCGGCTCGGCGTTCGGCCTGCTCGCCCGGGCGCTCCGCCGCGCCATGGGCCTCCTCGACGGCGAGCCGCTCGAGGCGCGGCGGTGCAAGGTGCTCGCCCGGGTCGAGCGGCTCGACGCGTTCCGGAGCAAGGGCCCGCAGGTCGCGGCGTTCCTCGGCGAGCTCGTGGGGGCGGCGTTCGCGGACGAGAGCGATGCGCAGCTCCGCGCGGCGCGCCAGAACCCGATGCTGATGAGCGACCGCCTCCGCCAGGTGTTCGAGGACTTCGTTCGGGCCGAGTGCCAGCGGCAGCCGGTGCTGCTGGTGCTGGAGGACCTGCACTGGGGCGACCTGCCCACGGTGACCCTGGTCGACGCCGCGTTGAGGCACGCCAGGGACCTGCCGTTCTTCGTGCTGGCGCTCGCCCGCCCGGAGGTCGACGCGCTCTTCCCGGCGCTGTGGCGTGAGCGCAACGGCCTCCGGCTCCGCCTTGCGCCGCTGCCCCGTCGCGCGAGCGAGCGGCTGGTGCGCGAGGTGCTCGGCGACGGCGTGGGAGACGAGCGGGTGGAAGAGCTGCTCGCGCGCGCCGACGGCAATGCGTTCGTGCTGGAGGAGCAGATCCGCGCGGTCGCCGAGGGCCGGAGCGAGGGCATGCCCGAGACGGCGCTGGCGATGGTGCAGGCGCGGCTCGAGGCGCTGGGCGTCGAGGAGCGCCGCGCGCTGCGCGCGGCGAGCGTCTTCGGCGAGACGTTCTGGGAAGGCGGGGTCGCGGCGCTCGTGGGCGGCGTGCCGGTGGCGCCGCGGCTCGCCGAGCTCGCGCGGCGGGAGCTCGTGCAGCGGCGCCACGAGGCGCGCATCGCGGGCGAGGTGGAGTACGGGTTCCGCCACGCGCTGGTGCGGGAAGCCGCCTACGGCATGCTCACCGAGCGCGACCGGCGCGTCGGGCACGGCCTTGCGGGCGACTGGCTGGATCGGGCTGGCGGCGCGGATGCCATGGCGCAGGCCGAGCACTTCGAGATCGGCGGCGCGCCGGCGCGGGCGGCGGATGCGTTCCTGCGCGCGGCCGAGGAGGCGCTTCGCGGCAACGACCTGGCCATGGCGCTGGCGCGAGCCGACCGCGGTATCGGCTGCGGGGCAGCCGGGGACACAGCAGGCAGGCTCCGCCGAGTCCAGGCCGAAGCCCACGTGTGGCGCGGCGATGCCGCCCTCGCGGTGGAGCGCGGCACCGAGGCGATCGAGCGGATCGAGCGCGGCACGACCGCATGGTTTTCGATCCTCAGCCAGGTGGTCATCGCCTCATCCAAGCTGGGAGGGCTCGATGACGTCGAGCGATGGGCGACCGCGGCGGCGGATGCCCCGGCCGTGGACAACGCTCAGCGTGTCAAGCTCATCTGTCTCGCCGACGGTGCTGCCGTGCTGATCCTGGGTGGGCGTTATGCCGAAGGGAATGCCCTGATCGAGGCCGTCGAGCGCGCTCTTGCACGCGCAGAGAACCAGGATATCGAGGTGGATGCGCATCTCCACCAGGCGCGGTCCTACCTCGCGATGTGTGCGGGTGATCTGGGCGCCGGCGTGAGCGGCATGGAGGCTGCGGCGCTTGCGTTCGAGCAAGCCGGCGATCATCGCAACGCCTGTACCATGCGCGCGAACCTCGGGAGTGGCTATGCGGAGCTCGGCGACTTCGAGCGGGCGGAGTCGATGATGCGCGCGGCGCTGGCGGAGGCTGACCGGTCGCATCTGCATGACATGAGCTTCGTGGTGGAGATGAACCTCGCGCAGGTCCTCGCATCTCGCGGTCATCTGGCCGAGGCGCGGGCGCTCGCCGAGTCCGCTGCGACGCTGAGCGGTCAAGCGGGGGTGGTGCGCACTGAGCTGATTGCTCGTTGCTACCTCGCGAAGATCGCTCTCGCCAGCGGCGATCTCGGGGTCGCCGAGCGCGAAGCGCGCGCCGCGGTGGCGCTCGCGCCGAGCGCGCCGACGTTCGCAGTGCAGGCCTCTGCCGTCCTCGCCCGGGCGCTGCTCGGCCTCGGTCGTACCGACGAGGCGATGCGGGCTGCCGCCGAGGCGAGCGCGCAGCTCGCGGAGTTCGGCACGCTGGAAGAGGGCGAGTCGCTCGTCCGGCTGACGTATGCCGAGGTGCTCGCCGCGAGCGGCAGGCACGCCCAAGCGCTCGCCGCCATCGCGTCGGCCCGGGCCACGCTGCTCGCGCGCGCCGAGAAGCTCAGCGATCCGACCTGGCGCGAGCGCTTCCTCCGCGATGTCCCCGACAACGCCCGCACGCTCGATCTCGCGCGGCAGTGGCTCGCCAGCTGACGCAGCGCCGCGCTCACGCGCGCCGCCGGCCGCGCGCGATCCGCAGCATGCCGCCGAGCAGCGCGAGCCACGGCGCCGGCGAGCCGCCCGCCGGCGAGCCGCCCGCGGCGCGGCAGTCGCAGCCGTCGCCGCCGTCGAGCCCGCCGCCGCTGCCCGACGAGGACGACGCCCCGCTCGATGAGCTCGCCGCGCTCGAGGCCGCCCCGCCGCCGCCCTCCGCCCCTGGGCAACCCCGGGTCGCGGCCGGCCCGGCCTCGGTCGGGCAGGCGTCATCGATGTCGCTCACGAAGTCGTTGTCGTCGTCCGTGTCGCAGTCGTCGCCTATGCCGTCGCCGTCCGTGTCGGTCTGGGCGGGGTTCTCCCTGGCCTTGCAGTTGTCGCACGCGTCGCCCACGCCGTCAGCGTCGGTGTCGGCCTGGTCCGGGTTCGGGACGGCAGGGCAGCTGTCCGCGCTGTCGAGCACGCCGTCGCCGTCCGAGTCGAGGCCATCGTCGTCGCAGGCGTCGCCGGTCCCGTCGCCGTCCGAGTCCTCCTGGCCGGGATTGGCCACCTTGGGGCAGTTGTCCGCGTCGTTGTACAGGCCATCCTGATCATCGTCGATATCGCAGGCGTCGCCGATGCCATTGCCGTCCGAATCCTCCTGACGCGGGTTCTCCGTCAGGGGGCAGTTGTCGCCCAGGAGCACGCCGTCGCCGTCGAAATCGATGGCGCCGGGCGTCGGGACGGCGCATGCGGTCCAGGTCGACGACAAGGGCTCGCCGGTCTCGACAGCGCCGGTCACTCCATTTCCCCCGCTCGCGGTCTGGGCGCCTTCGGTGAAGTCCTGCCGGCAGCTCCCGCCCGCGGTCGAGAGCGGCGCGTGCAGCGCGACGTCGTCCGCCGCGTCGTCCAGGTAGGCGCTCGGCGCGCTCCCGGGGTCCGGTCCGTCGATCGACACACCCGTCTTGTCGACAGGCGCGTTCGGCCCCGTCCCGCCATAGAAGACGTAATCGACGTCCCTCACGAGGTCGCTCACGCCGTCCCAATAAAAGAGGATCAGGCACTCATGATCGTTCGTCAGCCCGCGCGTCTCTCCCACCGATTCCTGGAGCGGCAGCCGCATGTCGGGCACGGCGGCGGCCGACTTGCTCCCCCCCTCGCCATAGGTGGCCGTGCTGTGGATCTCGTAAGTCGGGTGCGAGCCCCAGCCCTCGAACGCCCTGGTCTCGTTGCACCCCATGCGGTAGCACTCGGCGCCTCCGAGCGACACGGTCTGGATCTCACCGGGGCCGATCACGGCGCCGTCCGGGAAGCGCACAAGGAAATCGTTCGTGTTCGGGAGCGTGGGGCTCGGCGTGACGAGCTGGTAGTAGAAGCGGTAATCAGCGAGGTAGTAGTCCGAGAGGTCGACCGCGCCTCTGCCCGGGTTGTAGATCTCGACGAACTCCGCGGCCGCCGGGTGGACGAGGAGCTCCGTCAGGAGGAGCTTCGCGGGGCTCGACACCTGCGCGCGCATCCGGCCGTGGAGCGCGTCGAGCTCCAGCGTGACGACCTGCCCGGGCGCCGCGCTGAAAACGCCGTTCGAGGAGTCTCGCGGGGCGTAGCTCCAGCCGTTCGCGCCGAGCCTCGTGCTCCACGGGCCCTGTGCCGCGAACTTGAAGGACGCACCGGAGAGCGCCGTCCGGGCCACGAAGCGGTACGTATAGACCTCATCGCCCGCGCGACGATCCCCGAGGCGGCCATCGTCGCGCGCGACCGTGAGCGATGAGTGAGGGTTCCAGTCGGTGTCGCCCACTGAACCCTGCCAGTCTCCGACGGCGACCCACACCTGCGGCGCGCCGTCGGCATCGATCGAGGCGTTGCGCGAGTCCGAGGCCGATTCCCTCGCCGGTAAGAACCCTTGTGCGGTCAGGTCGCGCGTGTCGTAGTAGAAGGTGACATCGTAGGGCGGTGTCCCGCCGGCCAGCGTGAAGCGCAGGCGCTCACCGCTGGCCGCGCCCGCGCCGCCATCGTCGAGATCGACGCCGTTCCGCGAGATCCTGTACTCGACGTCGCCCCGCGCCGCGAACGACACGGCCGCCGTGAAGACGCCGTCCCCGGGCGTCGCGTCCGGGGCGATCCCGTCGTCGCGCAGGGGGGCGCCGCGGGGCGCGTCCCACGCTCCGAGCTCCGGCGTGGAGCCGGTCACCGTCGGCACGGCGAGCGCCGCCCTGGGCAGGAGCGAGAGCAAAGCGAAGCTGATGCCGACGAAGGAGCGACGACGTCGCACGGGGCCACCTCGGTGCCGGGGCGAAATATCCGGACACGCGGAACCCTAGCGCAGGACGGACGAACAACGAAGTCACAAAGCAGGAACAGTCCAGCGCTCGTGAGACGGCGTCACGCGTCGCGCCAACCATCGATGAGCGCTGAATCCCGACCTCGACCGCCTCGGGCTGCGTAAAGGTGCCTCGATGTCGCGGCTCAGGCGCGCGGGTCGCTCCGAGGGCCCGGGCGGCGCGTTCTCACCGCGGGACAGCCGCTGTGGCGGGGCGAGGCGAGTCCTCGCGATGCGAGGTGCCCGTGAGGACGCTCGTTACGCTCATCTGATCGGCGCGGTCGCCCGTCGCGTCGACGAGCGCGAGCGCCCTCGTGTAGTCGAGCGCCGCTCCGGCGGTGTCGCCCTGCTCGCAGCGCAGGTCGGCGCGCGCCTTGAGCACGGCCGCCTGGCCAGCGCCGTCCCCGAGCGCTTCGAAGAGCCGGAGCGCATCCTCGTAGTCGCGCTGCGCGCCCGGGAGCGCGCCCCGCTGGCGGCGCAGGTCGCCGCGGACCTTGAGCGCGGCGGCCTCGCCCGGGCGATCGCCGCTGTCTCGGTACAGCAGGATCGCATTGCCGTAGTCGCGCGCCGCGAGCGCCGTCTGGTGCTCTCGCAGGCGCAGGTCGCCGCGGGCCTGCCACGTGCGCGCGTGGGCCTGCTCGCACCCGAGCGCACGGAGGAGCTCGGCCTGCGGGAGGATCTCGCGCGCGGCGCGGCCGCTCGCCCCGCGGCGCTCATCGACGCCGCTCGGGGGCGCGCGGAGCTGGCTGAGGACGCGCTCCTCCACGCCCTCGAGGATGTAGAGCGCCCGGTCGTAGTCGCGCGCCGCGCCCGCGAGATCCCCCTGCCGGAGGCACAGATCGCCGCGCGCCTTCAGCACGTTGGCCTCGCCCGGGCGATCGCGGCAGGTCCTGAGGAGCATGAGCGCGCAGCCGTAGTCGCTCGCGGCGCCCTGCGCGTCGTCCTGGTCGAGCCGGAGGTTGCCGCGCGCGAGCAGCCCCATCGCCTCTCCGGTCCGGTCGGCCGCCGTCTTGAAGAGCGAGAGCGCCCGCTCCTCGTCGCGCAAGGAGGCCGCGAGATCCCCCTGCCGCCGGTACAGGTCGCCGCGGAGCAGGAGCGCCGTCGCCTGCCCGCGCCCGTCCCCGGCCGCCTCGAACGCGGCGAGCGCCTCGCCGCAGTCCGCCGCGGCGTCCTCGAGCGCGCCCTCGCGGAGGCGCAGGGCGCCGCGCGCGAGGAGCTCCTTCGCGCCGCGGAGGGCGTCGTCCTCGACCGGCGCGCTCCGCGCCGCGGCGCGCTGCGCGTTCGCGCGCACCGCCCTGCGAAGGACGTCGCGGTGGCCCGGGCGGCCGCGCTCGCGGGCGGCCGGCGTGGCCCGGAGCGTCCCGAAGGTGCCCCGCCGCTTGCTCGCGAGCTCCGCGCGCCGCGCGCCCTCGATCGCCGCGAGCGCGCGCTCGCGCAGCTCGGGGAGCGCGTCGCCGCAGAGGCGCGCCGCCTCGTCGAGCAACCGCTGCTGGACCTCGGACGTGAGCCCGAGATCGAGCACCGTGCAGGCGTCGACGAGCGCCCGCGCCAGCACGTCGGCGCCGCGCGCGCCGTCCCGGAACGCGGCGATGTCGAGGGCCGCGAAGAGCTCGCCGGCGATGCGCCGGCGCATCGCCGCCTCGGGTCGCCCCTCGGCCGCGGCCGTCCAGAAGAGGAGCGCCTGCATCGCGTCCGCCACCCCGCGGTGCAGCGCGTCCCAGCGCTCGGCGTCGCCGACCACCTCCTTTCGGGCCACGGCGCGCACGAGCGGCGTCACCCGGTAGGTCTGCGTGGCCTGATCGAGCGACACGAGCCGGCCATGCACGAGCAGCTGGAGCGGCCGCGCGGCGGAAGGCGCGGGCTTCCCCGCCGCGGCGGCGACCACCTCGAGCGGAACCCCCGCCGCGGGCAGCGCGGCGAGCGCTTGCACAACGCCGCGCGCCTCCTGGCCGAGGGACTCCAGCGCGTCACCGAAGACCACAGCCAGGATCTCGTCCCCGGGCCCTTCTGGATCCAGATACGTCGCATTTTTCCGCAGGTACGCCTCGGTCGACATCCCCGTTCGTCGCAGCGTGGCGGCGGCGATCTCGACCGCGGCGGGCAGATACCCGAGCGCAGCGACGAGCGCATACGCCCACTGGACCTCTGCCGCGGGCGGCGCTTCCGTCCCCCATGCACCCTGAGAGAGGGCGGACATCGCAGCGGAGACCGAGAGCACCGAGACCCTGAGCTCAGCTGTCTTCCGATCTCCGGACGTGGAGCGGAACCTCAACATTTCGCCTCTATCATTCCAGAAGAGCTGGTTGTCCGAGCAGGCGCCGGCGGGCTCTCGGCCCGTGACGACACGCCTGCTGGCTCCCATGAGCCTGGAGATTGCTGCTGTTGCGAAGAGCTTAGCGCGGCGCGGGACGGGCTCAACGACCTTCCAGGTTTTCGCGCGTGGTGGCTCGCGCCGCGCGCTCCGTGTCGCGACTTCGCACCGGCGCCGCGCCCGCGCTGGCACACGCCCGGCATCGGCTTGCCCCTCCATGGGCCAGCGTGTTCGACGACATGGAAAGGTGGAACCGTGCGCTGGACGCTCGCTCGGCGCCACCGGGTTGTCTGTCCCGCGGCGGGATCGAAGAGAGAAGAGCCCACGCATCTCCGCGGATCCTGCGGCGAAGCGAGCGGCGCGGGAGGAGACCCGCGGGCGGGAGATCCGGGTCGGGGACGAGATCGTCTATGTGACCGAGACGGGCGCCGGGACGCCGGTGGTGCTTCTGCCCAGCATGCTGGTCAGCGGCATGACCTACCGGTCCACGGTGGACGCGATCGCGCGGCGCGCCCGGGTGATCGTCGTGGAGCTGCCCGGCTCGGGCCGCGGCTCGCGGCTGCGCGCGCCGTGGACGATGGAACGGTACGCGCGCTGCGTCGCCGACACGCTGCGGGCTTTGCAGCTCGAGCGCGTCACGCTGATCGGCCACTCGCTCTCGGGCGCGGCGGCGCTGGTCACCGGCGCCCTGTACCCCGAGCGGCTATCGGGGCTCGTGCTTGCCGATTCCGTCGGAGTCAACCCGCCTGGCTCGATCCTGGCGCTCGCCCTCTGGCGCGCGACCGACACGCTGTTCGTGCCGCGCTTCTCCGTGCCGGCGGCGCCCGCTCTCCTCCACAACCTGCTCTGCCACACGCGGAGCGCGCTGAGCCTCCTGCGGATCGCCGCGACGGCGGACCTGAGCGGCTACGCCGCGCGCGTGCGCGTGAGGACGCTGCTGGCCTGGGGCGCGCGCGACCTCACGGTGCCGCTCCGCTCGGCGCTCGCCATCCAGCGCCTGATCCCGGACTCGACCCTTGTTGTCTCCGCGAAGGGGAGCCACGACTGGATCGTGGGGCGACCAGCGGAGTTCGCGGACGTGGTCGCGAGGTTCATGGCGCGCGGCGGCTGAGCATGGGGGTATCGTGGCGCGCCGGCGTGCGCTACCATCGTCCCGACGTTCTTTGGCGTGAACCTCGGGTGCGCGGCGAGCGCCGCGCCGCCGTCGAAGGGGGTGGGCTTGACTGGTTTGTGGCGCCTGCTGGAACAGGCCGCGCGGCGGGGGCGGCTCGCGATCCCGCTCCTCGCGTTGCTCGCGACGATGGCCCTGTGTCGCCCCGCGCGCGGCGATGCGGCGCCCGCGCCCGCCGCGGGGGCCGCCGGTGGGGCGGGAGCGACCGGCGCCCCCGCGCCGCCGGGGCCGCGGCCGTTGCCGCCGATCCCCGGCGAGGGGAAGGTCACCGTGGTCGCGATCGCCGGCGCGATCGACCTCGGCCTCTCGCCGTTCCTGGAGCGCGTGGTCGCCGCCCAGGGGGAGGGCGATCTCCTCGTGCTCGACATCAGCACGCTCGGCGGGCGCATCGACGCCGCGCTCGCCATCCGGGACGCGCTGCTCCGGGCCCGCGCCCGCACCGTGTGCTGGGTCAACCCGCGCGCGATCTCGGCCGGCGCGCTCATCTCGTTCGCCTGCGACGTCATCGCGGTGGCCCCAGGCGCGACGCTCGGGGCGGCGACGCCGGTGCAGCTCGGCGAGGGCGGGGAGATGAAGCCCGTCGCCGAGAAGGTCGTGTCGTACATGCGCAAGGAGATGCGCGCGACCGCGGAGGCGAAGGGGCGGCGCGGCGACATCGCCGAGGCCATGGTCGACGCCGACGCGGAGGTCCCCGGGCTCGACGAGAAGGGGAAGCTGCTCACGCTCGACGGCGCGCAGGCGCTCGCGTGGGGCGTCGCCGAGGTGCAGGCCGGCAGCGAGGCGGAGCTCTTCGGCGCCCTGGGCCGCCCGTCGCCCGGCGAGATCGCGCGCCCGCGCCCCAGCTTCGCCGAAGAGCTCGCGCGCTTCCTCTCCGATCCGACGCTCTCCGGGATCCTCATGACCCTCGGGATGCTCGGCATCCTCCTCGAGCTCTACGCGCCGGGGCACGGCGTCTCGCTCGTCGTCGGGCTCTCGTGCCTCGCGCTGTTCTTCTTCGGGCACCACGTCGTGAAGCTCGCCGGCTGGGAGGAGATCGCGCTCTTCGTCGCCGGCGCGATCCTCATCGCGGTGGAGATCCTCGCCCCGGGGCACGTCGTGCCCGGCGTCGTGGGCGCAGGGTGCGTGGCGCTCGCCCTCCTCCTCGCGCTCCTCGATCTCGAGCGCGCGCCGATCGACGTCGCGTGGCACGCCGGCTGGCTGCCGCGCGCGCTCGCCACGGCGAGCGTCTCCCTCGCCGCGACGGCGGTGCTCGCCGTGGTCGCCGCCCGCGTCGCGCCGAGGACGCGGCTCGGGCGGCGCCTCGTCCTGGACACGGCGATCCGCGCCGTCGCCACCGAGGGACCTTCCGGGAGCGCGGCGGCGCCCGCGTCGCTCGCGTCGGCTGTGGGCAGGGTCGTCACGGCCGACACCGATCTGCGCCCCTCGGGCAAGGTCTCGCTCGACGGTCGGCGCGTGGAGGCGCTCTCGGAGCTCGGTTACGTCGAGGCGGGCGCCCGCGTCCGCGTGATCCGGGCGGACGCGGGCCGGCTCGTCGTGCGGGCGATCGCGGGCGGCTCGGGCGAGGAGGCCGGCGCGTGACGCCGGCGCTGCTCGTCGTCGCCTTGCTCGTGGCGGGCCTCGTGCTGCTCGCCATCGAGGTGCTCGTCCTGCCCGGCATCGGCCTCGTCGGGGTCCTCGGCGGCGCCGCGGTGCTCGGGGCGGTCGCGCTCGCGTGGGCGGCCCTCGGGACTGGCTACGGCCTGCTCGCGCTCGGCGCGGGCGTCTGCGCGACGGGGCTCCTGTTCTGGGCCGTCCCGAGGACCCGGGTGGGCCGCAGGATGGTGCTGCTCGAGACCCACCAGGGCGGGCGCGGCCCGGACGCGCGGCTCGCCGCGCTGATCGGCAAGGAGGGCAGGGCGCTCACGCCGCTGCGCCCCGCCGGTACGGTCGAGATCGAGGATCGCGCGGTCGATGTCATGACCGACGGCCTCTACGTGGAGGCCGGCACGCCGGTGCGTGTCGCGAGCGTGGAGGGGAATCGGGTCGTCGTCGAGCCGCAGGAGCCCTAGGGCGCGCGCGAGAGGCGGCCCTTCACGGACAGGACGGGTTGAAGAGTGGATATGGAGATCATCTCGGTCATCGTGATCGGCGGGCTCGTGCTCGTCGCCATCGTCGCGACGCTGTACATGATACCGCTCCGGCTGTGGATCGCCGCGCAGGCGTCGGGCGCCGCGGTCTCGATGCTGACGCTCATCGCGATGCGCCTGCGCCGGGTGCCGCCCGATCAGATCGTCAACGCGCGGATCAGCGCCGTGAAGGCCGGCCTCGAGGGGGTGTCGATCGACATGCTCGAGGCGCACTACCTGGCCCGCGGGCGGGTGGAGGCGGTCGTCTACGCGCTCATCTCGGCGGGCAAGGCGGGGATAGCGCTCGATTTCTCGCGCGCGGCGGCGATCGACCTCGCCGGCCGCAACGTGCTCGAGGCGGTGGCGATGTCGGTGAACCCGCGGGTCATCGAGACCCCGAAGGTCTCGGCGGTGGCCAAGGACGGCATCCAGCTCCTCGCGATCGCGCGCGTGACGGTGCGCGCCAACATCGATCGCCTCGTCGGCGGCGCGGGCGAGCAGACGGTGCTCGCCCGCGTCGGCGAGGGCGTGGTCTCGACCATCGGCTCGGCCAACGACTACAAGCACGTCCTCGAGAACCCCGACACCATCTCGAAGAACGTGCTCAAGAAGGGGCTCGACGCGGGGACGGCGTTCGAGATCCTCTCGATCGACATCGCTGACGTGGACGTGGGCTCCAACATCGGCGCGAAGCTCCAGACGGAGCAGGCCGAGGCGGACAAGCAGGTCGCGCAGGCCCGGGCGGAGTCGCGCCGCGCGCTGGCGGTGGCGCAGGAGCAGGAGATGAAGGCCAGGACGCAGGAGATGCGGGCGAAGCTCGTCGAGGCGGAGTCGATGATCCCGCTCGCCGTCGCGGAGGCGCTCCGCACGGGCAAGCTCGGCGTCATGGATTACTACAACATGCGCAACGTCATCGCGGACACCGAGATGCGCCAGGGCATCGCCGGCACCGCGGGGGGCAAGCCCGACCCCGTCGGGGAGTCGTGAGATGCCGCCGCGGGACGCTGCGAGCCCGCTCCTCGCGTGGCTCGGCCGCCGCGAGGGGCTCGTGCGGCGCTTCGTGCTGGCCGAGGTGCTCGGCCCGCCGCGCGCGCTGTCGCCGCATGCGACCGCGCTCGGGCGGCCGGTCGGCTGGCAACATCCCGAGGACGCTGGACGGGCGCCATGGATGACCTCGAGCGGTACGTCGGCTACCTCATCGCGGCGGCGTGGCTGATCATCCAGGCCGCGATCAAGATCGGCAGCCGGCGCGCGGAGCGCGCCGCGCGCGCCGAAGCGCTCCGCGAGGCCGCGGCCGCGGCCGCGGTCGAGGCGCGGCGCGGTACGCTGCCAGCGAGCGCGGACGAGCCGCAGGGCGACGCGCCGCTCGCCGGGGCCGCGCGGCGGAGCGCGGCGCCGCGGGCGGCGGTGCCGTTCGGTGCCCCGCTGGCGCCCGATGCAGCCCGGCTGCGCGCGGCGCTGTCGCGGCTCGCCGAGCTCGATCGGAGCGCCGCCGCGCTCGGCGAGGCGGTGCGCCACGAGCGCGCGAACCGGCGCTTCGCGGACGTGCTCACCACGTTCGTCCCGCGCGAGATCGCGCGGCTGCGCGCGGCCGTCGACGCGGGCCTAGGAGCGCGCGAGGTGGAGGCCGCGGCGGATGACATCGAGCTCGTGGTGAGCGAGATCGCGGTGCTCGCGCGGCAGCGCCGCGACCCCTCGCTCCTGCCCGAGCTCGGCGACGCGGACGCCCTCGCCGACGCCTGCTACGCCCCGGTGATCGCGTTCGCGCGGGCGGAGGGGTTGCCGCTCCGGAGCGGATTGCCGGCCACGCAGCTCACGCGCTTCGAGCTCTCCATCTGGACGGGCTTCATCCCGACGTCGATCGCGCCCATCTTCCTCCCCGCCGACTTCTTCTCGACGCCGCTGCGCTGGCCGGCGCTCGCGCACGAGATAGGCCATGATTTCCTGGCGTCGATCGACGGCCTGGAGCCGGCCCTGCGCCGCGAGCTCGGCCTGCCCGACCGGAGCGAGCGAGCGCGCCCGCTCGCCCTGGACGACGATCGCGCCGGGCCTTCCGAGCTCGGGCGGGTGTTCGGCGCGTGGTTCGAGGAGATCTTCTGCGACGTCTTCGGAACGCTCATGTTCGGCCCCGCCTACGTGCTCACGATGAGCGAGCTGTTCTTCGAGGAGGACTATCCGTACGCGTCGCTCGCGATCCAGACCAACGCGGGCGGCGCGCGCTATGACGAGCACCCTCCGCCGCACCTGCGGGTGCTCATCGGGTGCATGGTCCTCGATCGGGCCGGCCTCGGCGATGCCGCGGGCGCGCTGAGGGAGGCGTGGGCGCGCCGCCACGCCGAGGTGGACCTCGACGAGCTGCTCTTGCCCGCGGGGAGCGCGTGGCACGCGTTTCCGCTGTCGCCCTTCACCGAGATGGCCGAGCGGCTCGTGGAGCGCCTCTATGCCGGACCGCTCGTGGCCCTGTCGGGCTTCGGTCTGCAGGACATCAGCGGGCTCGACTACGGCCCGCACGCGCACCAGGAGGGCCTGCGCGCGCGCGACGCGCTGCTCGCCGGCCGGGTCCCCGCGGTCCGCGACGCGCGGGCGCTCCTCGCGGGCGCGGTGCAGGCGGCGCACCAGGCGCCCGAGAGGGCGCTGCTGATCTTGACCCGGGCGCGCGCCGCGATCCCGGCGCTCGGCACGAGTGAGCGGCGTCCCGACGCGTTCGCGCCGGCCCCCGGCGCGTTCAGGGTCGCGCTCGACCGCCGCGCCGTGACAGAGGCGCTGCTCTTCCGGGAGGCATTGCTGCCACCGAGAGCGCTGCGTGCGCGCCGCCGGGCGCGCATATAGGCCGCGCTCGGAAGAGGCATATAGGCCGCGCTCGGAAGAGAATGAGTCGAGCTGCCAGGTCGTCCTCGGACGGGAAAGAGTCGAGACGCCGGTACGCGGAGGACGCCTGGGAGAAGATAGATGAGAGAGGCGGAATTTTTCTCTCTTTGTGTCTTGGCGGTCCGCGGTCACGCTTGCCGCGCCGCGCGGATCAGAGGGCGTCGAGCTCGGCCGCCCCCTGCACCGAGTGGACGGTGTGGATCGTGGGCGCCCGCGGCGCGGCGAGGCTGCCTGCCGCGATCAGGGGCAAGGGCGCGCGGGGCGGGGCGAGGCTCTCCGACTGGAGCTTCATGAGCTCCTCGCGCTGGTACTTCCACACGGTCCGGTAGCGGAAGAACGGCACCGCCGGGTAGAGGTGATGGATCAGGTGATACGTCTGCCCGAAGAGCAGCACGTTGAAGAGCGCGCTGTCGATCGCGCGCGTCGCGCGATACCGGTTCTGCGCTGCCGTGACGCCGTGAGGGTAGTGAGGCAGGTAGTCGAAGGCGAACGCGAGGAAGAAGATCGCCATCCGCGCCGGCACGATCCAGTAGAGGAGCGCGAGCTCGCCGTAGCCGAGCCCGAAGGCCAGCGCCACGAGCGCGAGCATCGCCGCGAGCGTCGCGATCGTCTCGATCCGCTCGCTGCGCTTCTGCGCGCGGTACGAGCGCAGGAACAGGTAGTAGTAGTGGAGGTCCTGCGTCGCCCAGCGGAGCGGGAGGAGATACCACGGGCCGCGCCCGCTCCAGTGGTCGGGATCCCGGTCCTCCTCGTTCGTGTGCTTGTGATGCTCGATGTGGAAGTGACGCACCGCCAGGAACGGCGCCATGAGCAGCAGCCCCGACAGCCGTCCGACCACGCCGTTCAGCAGCGCGGAGCGCGCCAGCGACCGGTGCGCGGCCTCGTGCATCGGCGTGAACGCGGCATACGCGGCCACCGCCGCCCCGAGCACCGCCGGCGCCGCCGACACCCAGCCCGTGACGCCGGCGTAGACCGCCGCCGCCCAGAGGGCACACGACCCCGCGAAGAGCGCGAGCGTCGGCCACTCGATCGGCCGGGTCTGCAGCAGGCCGCTCGCCAGCGGCAGCACGCTCCAGATCGCGGGCCGCCCGGACGGCCTCCCTGAAGGCCGCCCTGACGATCGCCCCGAAGGCCGTCCCGAGGGCCGGCTGGAACGAGGCTCGTCGTTGTTCATCGTGAAACTGCAGGCCGCTGGCCGCCCCGATGGACGACTGAGTCGATTCTCGTCGTTGTTCATGGCGTTCAACACTCCCGGGGGAAGCTTCGGATCTTCACTCTTGTGACAGCGGACGATGGACGCCGGAGCGAGCGCAAGCGAACGTTCGACCACTCGGGACCGCGCTCCAGGGATCGCACCGAGAGGTCGTCAGCGGCCGGCGATCTCCAGAGCGAGGTCCTCCACGGCCATTCTCTCGAATGAACAGGGAGCGCCATGGGCGTTTCCGCTGCGAGAGAAGGCGGGAGTTGCTCGCAGACGAGCACGAATCCAATCTAGCAGCCTCGCAACAGGAGCACAACGAGACTTTCGGAGCAATGCGTTGGGCTTCTGGTTGGCTGGATTCCAGAAGCGGACTCTTCTGCTGGGCGGCTTTCACAGAGGTCGCGGTGGCCGTGGTTCTCGCCGCCGTTGTGGCTGGCCACGTGAGCGGAGCGCGCGGCTTGGCTGCCTGTGCGGAGCCGGCCCGGAGGCGTGGCGCTGAGCATGCCGACACCGTCGAAAACGTGCAGGGGAGCCGTTTGTTTCGCTTTTCCTTCTAGACGTGCCGCAGCATCGCGCTCACCTCGCTGGCACAACCCCACGCCAGCGTGTACCCCGCGCCACCGTGGCCGTAATTGTGGATCACGCGGCCTTCGCGCTCGAGCCGCACGGCGCTCCGATACGGGCGCAGGCCGGCGCGCGCTCCGAGCAAGCGGCCTGGTCGAAGACCGGCCGCGCGCACCCGCTGGAGCATTGCGTCAGTACGCTCGGGGTCGGGCGTCAGCGGGCGGTCGTCGGGGGACGGAATGACACAGCCGCCAATCACGATCTCGCGACGCCGCGGGACGACATAGACGAGCGCGGATTCGTTCCTTTCGTCACCCAGTGCGACATCTAGGGGGATCTCGCCTGGCTCGACGAGGGCTACCTGGCCGTAAAGGGCGAGGAGCTCGCCGTCGCCGGTGAGGGCGCGCGCCCCGAGCCCGGTGCAATTCACGACGCAGTCGCCCTCGACCTCGGCGAGCGATTGCACGCGCTCGATGCGCACCGGGCTGTGGAGCTGCGACTCCAGCCAGGGCAGGTGCAGCGACGGCTCGATGCGCGGCGCCGTGAACCGGAAGCTGTACGGCGCGCCCAGCGGGTGCGGCCCAGGCTCGAGCGCGAGGTCCGGGGCGCTCGGGGCCCACCAGGGCAGCTGCGTGCGGTCCGACGCCTCGCGCGTGGTCAGGAGATCCACGCCCGCCTCGGGGTGCTCCCCTGCGATGCGCGTGAGCTCATCGAGGCTCGCCCGCGACCAGGCGTTGACGCGCTCGGGCGGGTCCGCCGCGAACGGGTGCCACAGCGCGGCCGCGACAGCGGACGTCGTGCGCTCGCCGCGCTCCGCCGCGATCACCTGCACGCGGTGCCCGTCGCGCTGGAGGACGACCGCCGTGGTCAACCCGATCACCCCTGCGCCCACGACGGTGATGTGCCGCGCCGGTGCCTGTCTCATCGATGACTCCACGGCCGCGCGCTCTAGCACGCTGCTTCCCTGCGTCGAGATCGCACGCCGCGCCCGGCGATCGAAGCCGAGCGGTCAGCCGTCCCGCGCCGCCGCGCGCCGCGCCCCGGACGGCGCCGCGCGGCCGCGGTGGTCTGCGCCTCGCGCGCGCTGACGCGGCCGCGCACGGACGGTGCTACGCAGTCCCGGTCCGCAGCGCCGGGCTCGCCGCGGTCCCGCGGTCCCGCGGCTCGGCGCGCGGCGCGAGGGACCATGTCGAGCCACCGCTTCAACGATCCGGAGATCGCCGCCGTGTATCGCGCCATCCACGAGCGGCGCGACATGCGCCACTTCCTGCCCGAGCCGGTGGACCCCGACGCGCTCGCCAGGCTGCTCGCGGCCGCGCACGCCGCGCCGAGCGTGGGCATGATGCAGCCCTGGCGGTTCGTGCGGATCACGGCGCCGGAGCTCCGGCGCGACATTCACGCGCTCGTCGAGGCGGAGCGCCTCGCCACGGCGCGCGCGCTCGGGGAGCGCGAGGACGAGTTCATGCGCCTCAAGGTCGAGGGCATCCTGGAGTGCGGCGAGCTGCTCGTCGCCGGCCTCATGGCGGGGCGCGAGGCGCACGTGTTCGGCCGCCGCACGCTGCCCGAGATGGATGTCGCCTCGGTGGCCGCGGCCATCCAGAACCTGTGGCTCGCGGCGCGCGCGGAGGGGCTCGGCGTGGGATGGGTATCGCTCTTCGAGCCGGAAGGGCTGGCCGCGCTGCTCGGCATGCCGCCGGGCAGCAGGCCGCTCGCCATCCTGTGCGTCGGTCACGTGGGGGCGTTCTACGATCGCCCCATGCTCGAGGCGTGCGGCTGGGCAGCGCGGCGCCCGCTCCCGGAGCTCGTCTCCGAGAACGCCTGGCCCGAGGAGGCCGCCGCGGCCGGCGAAAGGGGCCCGTGATCGCGGCGCGCTCGCGCCGGTGGGCGAGGCGAGCGCGGCGGGCGCGCAGGCAGCGAGGCGAGCGCGGCGCTCCGCGGAGCTACAGGTCCCGCGCGCAGCGGGCGCCGATGTTGTTGACCCGGTCGAAGGGGTAGCTGTAATCGCGGTTGCCCGCGCGCAGGTCCGACGCCGGCGCACGGTAGCTCCCGCCGCGCGTGACCCGCGTCGCGTCGCGCTCGCCGTCCACGCGATGCACGCAGTCGATGCACGACGTGGGGAGCGCGTCGCGCCACCAGTCCATCGTCCACTCCCACAGGTTGCCGGCCAGGTCCGAGTGCCCCCATCGCCCGTCTCCGGTCGGCTTCGACCCCACCGGCAGGATGTCGCTCAGCGCGCAATCTCCCGCGGCGCTCCCGTCGCCGGTGCACCCATAGGCGGCGCGCGCGCCGTCGATCCCGGAGCCCCAGGGATACGGCCTTTGCTCGTCGCCCCCAGCGGCCGCGTAGTTCCACTCCGCCTCGGAGGGCAGGCGGCCGCCGTCCCACGAGCAGAACGCGAAGGCCTCGAACCAGGTGATGCAATTGATCGGGAGCTCCTCGTTCGCTCCCGGCTCGTCGGTCCATGTCCACAGGCGATCACCATTGCATTGCAGCGCCGATCTCAGCATCGCGGTGTTCGGCGCGAGCCGCTGGTTCCATCCGGCGATCCACCCGCTGCCGTCGACGTGAGGGTGACGGCCAGCCCCGATCGCGGGCGGGCTCTCCTGCACGCCCCGCCCGGCTTCCACGAACGCCCGGAATCGCCCCACCGTGATCTCGAACCTGTCGAGGCGGAAATCGCTGACGGCCGCAGGGAACGAGTCATCCGTGCTCGATTCACCGTCGTAGCTCATCAGGTACGTGCCGCAGGGGACCAGTCTGTTGCCGCAGCAGCTCGCCTCGCCGGGACCGCAGCTGTCCCCGGCGCCCGGCCCGCCGCCGGCGCAGCTCCGAGGCATCGCCAGCACGTCCGGCGAGCCGCACGTGTTCGGGCAACCCGGCTCCCCGCACTCGCCGCACGCCGTGCCGCCCTCGCACAGGACGCAGGCCCCGGCGCCATCGCACGCGGCGCCGCCGTCCGATCCACAGGGCGTCCGCGCCGGCCGCGGCAGCTCCGCGCACATGCCCTCGCCGCACGCCACCTCGATGCAGGCGCTCTGCGCCGGCGGGCAGTCCTCCACCGGGTCGACGCAGGTGCCCGTCGCGCCGCCGCCGTCACCGCCGCCGCCGCTGGTGCTGCTGCTGGTGCTGGTGCTGCTGACGCCGCCGTCGCCGCCGCTGCCCTCGGACCCACTTCCGCCGCTCCCGGCCCCGTGGTCACCGGAGAAATCACGGATGATCGGGCTGCAACCCGACACGAGAGAGACGGACACGAGGAGCACCAATTGTCTCATGTACGCCATGATACGTCACCCGGCGGGCCGCGTCGTCGCGTCGGTGGTGGATCGACGCGGACGCGGCGACTCGACAGCACCGGGCTCGGCTACTTGCGCTGGGCGGCGGCGTCGCCTGCGCGCCGGCCGGGCTCGATCTGGCTGACGTCGCGGACAGCGCCGTTGGCGGCGCTCGTGGCCATGAGCGCGTAGGCCCGCAGGGCAGGGGAGACCTTCCGGTCACGGTTCGGCTTGAACGCATCGGCGCCCCGCGCCTCGACGGCGCGGCGGCGGCGCTCGAGCTCCGCGTCGCTGACGAGGACATCGATGGTCCGGGCGGGGATGTCGATCCGGATGCGATCGCCCTCCTCGATGAGCCCGATGGTCCCGCCTTCGGCCGCCTCGGGCGAGACGTGCCCGATGCTCAGGCCCGAGGTCCCGCCGCTGAACCGGCCGTCCGTGATGAGGGCGCACGCCTTGCCGAGGCCCTTCCCCTTCAGGAACGACGTCGGATAGAGCATCTCCTGCATGCCGGGGCCGCCCTTCGGGCCCTCGTAGACGATGACGACCACGTCGCCCGAGCCGACCTGGTTGTCCCAGATCGCGTCGCACGCCGCCTCCTGCGACTGGAACACCCGCGCAGGCCCCTCGAACTTCCAGATCTCGGGATCGACGCCCGCGGTCTTCACGATGCAGCCGTCCGCCGCGATGTTGCCGTAGAGCACGGCGAGGCCGCCCTCGCGGCTGTACGCGTGATCGACGTCGCGGATGCACCCCTTCTGGGCGTCGTCGTCGGTGTCGGCGAAGTACTTGTCCTGCGAGAACGCGACCGTGGTCGGGACGCCGCCCGGCGCGGCGAGCGAGCGCTTCTTCGCGGCCGCCGCCGCCGTGGGGCGACGGAGGTCGTTCTCGTCGATCGCCTCGCCCAGCGTGCGCGCGTGCACCGTGCCGACCTGCCGGTGGATGAGCCCCGCGCGGTCGAGCTCCCCGACGATCGTCAGCACGCCGCCCGCGCGGTGCACGTCCTCGACGTGGTAGTGCGACGACGGCGCCACCTTGCAGATGTTGGGCACCTTGCGCGACATCCGGTCGATGTCCGCCATCTTGAAGTCCACCTGCGCCTCGCGGGCGATCGCCAGGAGGTGGAGCACCGTGTTCGTCGAGCCGCCCATCGCGATGTCGAGCGCCATCGCGTTCTCGAACGCCTCGAACGTCGCGATGCTCCGCGGCAGCACCGAGGCGTCCCCGTCGACATAGTACCTCTGCGCGAGCTCGACGACGCGCTTCGACGCCGCCTCGAAGAGCCCCCAGCGCGCCGCGTGCGTCGCGAGCAGCGTGCCGTTGCCGGGCAGCGCCAGCCCGAGCGCCTCGTTGAGGCAGTTCATGCTGTTCGCCGTGAACATGCCGGAGCACGAGCCGCAGGTCGGGCACGCGGACCGCTCCATCGCGGCGAGATCCGCGTCGCTCACCTTCTCGTCGCTCGCGGCGATCATCGGATCGATGAGGTCGAGCTTGCGGACGAGCGGCTTGCCGTCGCGGTCGTGCGTCCCGACGAGCTTGCCCGCCTCCATCGGACCGCCGGAGACGAAGACGGTCGGGACGTTGAGCCGCATGGCCGCGAGCAGCATGCCGGGCGTGATCTTGTCGCAGTTCGAGATGCAGAGCAGCGCGTCGGCGCAGTGCGCATTGACCATGTACTCGACGCTGTCGGCGATGAGCTCCCGGCTCGGCAGCGAGTACAGCATGCCGGCGTGGCCCATCGCGATGCCGTCGTCGATCGCGATCGTGTTGAACTCGACGCCCCACCCGCCCGAGGCGTCGATGACCTTCTTCGCCCGCTGCCCCACGTCGTGGAGGTGGACGTGCCCCGGAACGAACTGCGTGAAGCTGTTGGCAATGGCGACGATCGGCTTCTCGAAGTCCGCGTCCTTCATGCCGGTGGCGCGCCATAGCGCGCGCGCCCCTGCCATGTTGCGTCCCTGGGTGGATGTACGACTGCGGTATCCGGCCATGCCCGGAACCTACTCCGTTCCAGCCTTCGCGCCTAGCCGACAGGCGGTGTCGGCGTCAGGGGACCACCTCGACCCACGCGGACACGGGCGAGACGTCGTTCGACGCCGGATCGACGCCGGTGAGGCTCGCCCCGTACGCGCCGACGCGCCGGTTCCTCCCGAAGGTGATCGCCGGACCGGGGCCGGGATCGAAGCCCCGGAGCCCCTCGAGCGCCGCGACGAGGCCGGGCCGGGTGAGGTGGGCGCCGGCGCGCTTGAGCGCCTCGACGAGGACGCGGGCGGCGGCGTACGCGCTCGCCTGGAAGGCGGTGTGCCGCGGCGGGATGCGGTGGCGCTCGAGGAACGAGGCGAGCGAGAGCAGATCGAGCCGCTCGGCGTCGTCGGCGGGGCTCGCATGGACGAGCAGGAGCCGCGCGGCGGCGGCGAGCCGGAGCGACCCGGGATCGCGCGGCATCAGGAAAGCGGGCGCGTAGAGGGCGGGGCGCGGGCTCGCCGAGGGCGACGGCGCCGCGAGCCACCGGGAGAGCTCGTCTCCCTCGCCGACGAGCAGGACGGCCCGCGGCCGCAGCCGCGCCGCGGCGTCGGTCGCCGCGGCGGCGTCGAAGCGGCCGGGCTCGAAGGGGAGCGAGACAGGGGCAGCGAGGCCGCGCCGCAGCGCCTCGGAGCGCGCCCCGCGGAGGAAGGCGTCCCCGCGCGGGCCCGCCGGATGGACGACGAGCAGGGCCCCGGCGCCGGAGGGCGCAGGGGCGCCGGCGAGGTGCGCGACGGCGACGCGCGCGAGCGTGTCGAGGCCGGGCTGGAGATGGAACACGACGCCATCGCCCGGGTCCGAGGCAGGGAGCCCGGACCCGAGCGGTCCGACGAGCGGCACCTCGTCGGCGGCGAGGCGCGCCGCCGCGTCGCCGTCGCCGCTCCACACGCTGCCGACCAGCGCGAAGACCCGCTGGTCGAGGAGGCGCGAGGTCGCGGCCGCGCCGTCGAGGGTGTCCTCGCTGTCGGCCACAACGAGCTCGAGCCGCCGCCGGAACACGCCGCCCTGCGCGTTCACCTCCGCGAACGCCGCGGCGAGCACGTCGCGGGCCGCGGCGCCCGCCGCCGCGAAGCGCCCGGTGAGCGGGAGCGCGGCGCCGAGCCGGAGCGCCTCCAGCGAGACGCCCGGATCGGCGTCGCGGCCGACGCAGCGCAGGTAAGCGAAGAGATCGTCGAGCTGCGCGCGGTCGAGCCGGTAGCGCGGCATGACGAGGTAAAGGTCCCGCGCCGCCGGCGCCCTCCCGTCGCGAACGGCGGACGCGAGCGTCTCTGCGGTGTAGGCGCCCCCCGCGCGATCGGCCGCGAAGAGCTGCTCGGGGGTGAGCGGCGGCGCCGCGACGCCGCCCTCCGACGTGCCGTCGCCGCTCCGGCCGTGGCAGCCGGCGCACGCCGCCGCCTTGCCGTGCAGCGCGGCGCCGCTCGCGCCGAGGCGCCCCTCGACCGGCTCCCCCGAGGCGAGGGCCCCGTGGTGGAAGATGCGCCTGCCGCGGAGCGCCGCCGGGCTGAGCTCGGCGCACGAGGCCGCGTCGTCGGGGGCGGGCGCGGGCGCGTCGCGGACGGCCGCGGCGCCCTTCAGCGCGGCGGCGAGGCCGAGCGCCGAGAGCGCGGCGGCGAGGGCGCGGCGCCGCCGCTTCGTCACGAGATGACCCACATGCACCTCACGGCTTGTCGTTGATGTGATCCACGAGCTGCACGATCGTCTCGGGGCGCTCGGTGGCGACCGTCTTCAGCCACATGCCGGTCGTCACGTCGCCGATGAGCAGCGTCGAGGTGTGCTCGTCCGGCTTCTTCGTGAGCCCGCCGAGGCGCCCGAGGACCTTCTCCACGTTGTCCGGGGTCCCGGTCAGGAAGCGCCAGCCGTCGCCCGCGCTGAACTTTGCGGCGAACCGCTTGAGCACCTTCGGCGTGTCGTTCACGGGGTCGACGGTGATCGTGAGGATCGCGACCTCCTTGCCGGCGCGCTTGCCGAGCAGGGCCTGCACGCGCGCGAGGTTCGCCGCCATCGTCGGGCACGCGCCCTTGCACGAGGTGAAGGCGAAGTGGATGAGGACCTTCCGGCCGCGCAGGAGGTCGGTGTAGAACCGCCGCGCGCGCCCGTCCTGATCGACGAGCTCCGTGTCGGTGAAGTACGCCGCGGCCGCGGCGTCGCCGGCGGGCGAGGCGCCGATCCGGGCGCGGGTCCGGTCCGGCACAGGCTCCGCGGCCGGGCTCGCGCACGGCAGCGCGAGCGCGAGCGCCGCCGCGAGCAGGGGCGCGGCGCGCCTCATCGCCCGCCTCCCGCCGCCGGCGCGGCGCCGGGCGAGCCGGCGTGGAGATCGACGAACGGCAGCGCGCCGAGCGGGGCGTTGCGCGACTCGGCCTCCACCAGGAAGCGGTACTGGCCGGGCTCGGGGGGCGTGAACGTCACCGAGAAGGCGCCGTCCGGCTCGGCGCGGGGCCGCACGATGTCTCGGAAGCCGACCGGGAACTGGAAGATCATGACGTTCATCTCCTTGGCTTCGAGGGGCGGCGCCGAGGCCTTCGGCCTCGCGTGGAAGCGCAGCGTCGCCGGCTTCGAGACCTCGATATCGACGCTGCCGTCGAAGAGCGGCTCGACGGTGAGCCCGGGCGAGCGGTCCTCGGCCGGGACGGCCGACGGCGCGACGGTCCCCTCGAGGCACGCGGCGAGGCGGCGGCCGCCGAGCAGGAGCTCGACATCGTACGCGCCCTCGTCGCCGAGCCGGACCGTGGTGGCGTACACGCCGGGCTGCACCTCCTTGAGCGAGCGATCCTCGATGAGCGCCGCGCGGGGCTCTCGCCCGTAGTTCGAGAGCGTGCCCATCGGCGCCATCATGCCCTCGACGTAGTAGTAAAGGGCCTTGTCGGCCGGGCTCGCGACGATGGCGCCGTTGCCGTCGGGCACGACGGCGAACGGCGCGGCGCTCCCGACGCCGTTCGCCGTCCGGGGTGCCCCCTGGCCGACCTGGACCTCGACGACCGCCGGCTTGCCGGGCCGCTCCAGGGAGGGCAGCTCGACGAGCGAGACCCTGCTCTCGCCGAGGTTCCTCACGTAGGCGAACGTCTTCGTGAAGGTGATCGCGTCGGGGCTCGCGAAGCCGGTGAGCGTGTGCGCGAGCGCTCCCACGGAGGCGTCGAGGATCGACACCTCGCCCTTCGCGGGGTTCAGCGCGAAGGCGAAGCGGCCGCCCGGCGCGAACTGGATCGCGCTGACGCCGGCCTTCACCGCGATACGGCCGGCGACGGCGCGGCGCTCGGCGTCGAGGATCACGACCTCGCCCTTGGCCTCGTTCGCCACGTAGACGGCGCCGGCGGCGTCGCTCGCCGCGACGGCGGCGGCCCCCTCGCCGATCTCGATCTCGGCGACGGGCTCGAGCGTGCCGGTGTCCACGGCCGTGACGGCGTCGGCGTCGCGGCTCGTGATCCAGGCGGTGCGCCCGCCGTGCGAGAAGGCGATCTCGTGATGTCCGGCGCCGACCTGCAGCGTCTTCAGCACCTCCGCCACGCGCGCGTCGACGACGCTGACCGTCCCGTCGCCGTCGTTTCCGACCCACACGGTGCGCCCGTCCGGCGCCACCGCGATGCGCATCGGCGCCGCGCCGACAGGCACGTTGGCCGCCACCAGGCTGCGCCTCGTGTCGACGACGGCGAGGCCTCGCCCGTTCTGGAGCGTCACGTAGAGGCGGCTCCCGTCCGGGTGGAGCGCGACCGACGTGGAGCCGGCCGCGAGCGTGACGAGGCTGCGCAGCTTGCTCCGATTGAACGCGAGCTGCGGGTTGATGACCGACAGCGTGTTGTCCTCGTTCTGGGTCCACAGCAGGTAAGCGTTCATGTCCACGTCAGGGCGGACGGCCATGAGCCCGCCCATGAAGCTCTTGATCTTCTCCTGGCACCCCGCCTCGTCGGGCGGCGCGCCCGCGCGCCTCGTCATCCACGCGAGCGGCGACAGGTCGCGCGCGGGCGCGCCCGTGGCAGCGTCGGTGATCGTGAAGACGGCCGTCGCGTCGGAGCGCGCCTCCGGGCGCCCTCCGGCGCCGTGGAGCGGCCGGAGCTCGAAGGCGATCGACAGCCCATCTCGCTCGACCCGGCTCGCGTCCGGACCTGGTTCGCCCTCCCCGCGGGCCTCCACGGGGGCCGGGGCCGGCTCGGGGGGTGGGGGAGGCGGCTCCCGCCGGCCGCAGGCCAGCGCCACGACGGCGCCGAGGAGCCCTGCGGCCAGCGAGAGGCGGCGCGAAGCGCTCGAGGGCCTCACGGCACCACCCGGAAGATGCCCCAGAGCCCGTCCGAGACCTTGAAGCTCGGCTGATCGAGGTAGAGCCGGTCGCCGGGGACGGCGAACCTCCCGCCGGCTCCGGAGAACGGAACCAGGTTGTGGTGCGTCATGGCGCTGATGGGGGCCTCGACTCCGATGTTCAGCACCTCCGGGTTCTCTCCGATGCGGCGGGAGCGCTCCCCCTTGGCGAAGGGGTTGTGCGGCCACTGCGCGCCCCAGAGGCTGAAGGCGTGCTGGCGCCGGTGGCCGGACGGCTGCACGACGCGCACGCGCACCTTCTGCGTGGCGCGGGCCGTGAAGATCGGCGTCGCCGGGTCGCCGTGGACGCGGGAGCTGAAGATGTCGCTCAGGTCCTTCTCGTTGAGCAGCACCCTCGCGAGCTCGGGCCTGATCCCGAGCCGCCCCCAGAACGGCTCGGTGCGGTAGTTGAAGGCCTCGTGGCCCGTGTCCTCCGAGTCGTCCTCGCCGTCGTAGTTCCGGATGGCGGTACCGCAGTTGAGACCCGCATCGAGGCACTGGAACCGCGGGTCGCCCGAGTGCAAGGCGACCTCGTCCTGAAAGACGAGCACGTGCTCCCGGAACGAGCGCGTGTACCCGTAGTAATCCTTGAAGGTGACCTCCGCCTGCGCGTGGGTGCCCGGATCGGCGCGCCAGGTGGCGCCCTGGGGCTCGATGATGAGGGCGCCGACGGCGCCGTGCATGCCGTGGTTCACGACGTCGGCCATGTCCCTGAGGTTGATGGCGCCGTACTCGACGGCCCGGGGCTCGACGGGGCCCCACCTGCCGTCCTTCTGGGAGAACTCTCCAGCATACCACGTGTACTCGCGGGAGTCGCCGGGGGCGACGGTCTGCTCCTCGTTGAACCCGACGTTGGCGCCGTCGTCGGTCCTGACGTCGTAGGCGACGAGCTGCGGGTGGAGCGAGACGTGGTTGGATGGCCTGACCTGGTTCGTGTTGAAGCCGTCGACGATCGGCGGGCTGTAGTTCCAGTGCGGCGTCTTGGGCAGCTGGATCGGCAGCTCGTTGACGAGCGTGACCTGGATGCAGTCGCCGGCCGCGGCGCGCAGGATGAGCGGCTCCGGGGCGAGGCGCCCGGCGCGGAGGTCGGGCAGATCCTCGGCGCGGACGAACAGGATGGCGTCGGGGTCGTAGAGATCGAACCTCTCGTTGTAGGTGAGGCGATCGCCGGGCAGGTTGCCCTTCGCGGTGATCGCGTGGACGACATAGCTCGTCACGGGCGCGCCCTCCGGGCAGGTCCGGAAGCGCCGCATCCCGCGCGGCGCGCCCGGCGATTCGGGCAAGGGCAGCAGGGCCGGGTCGCTCCGCGGCCGCACCCTCATGATCCCCCAGATCCCGTCCCACAGGTCGTCGGTGGGCGCGCTCTGGTAGAGGTAGTCGCCGGGGCCGCTGTCGCCCCGCGCGGACACCGGGGGCGTGAGCCCGAACTCGAAGTGCTCGGAGAGGCCGATGGGCTGACCGTTCGAGTAGCCGCTGTCCGGATCGCTGAACTCCTTGAACCACCTCTGTCCGTGGACCGTGAAGACGTGCTGTTCCTCCTGCGCGCCCTGGACGAGGCGCACCCGGATGTCGTCGCCCTCGTGCGCCGCGAGCACGGGCGTGTACGGATCGCCGTGGACGTGGGAGCTGAACACGTTGTGCATCTCGCCCTCTTCGCCCCGCTTCTGTTTCACGAGGCCCGTCCGGCAGTCGCGCTCGGCGATGCGCAGCGGGATCGGCTCGTTGCGGTAGTTCATGAGCCCGCCGCCGGGATCGGCCGCGGAGATCACCTCCGGCGCGAGGACGTCGCGGTGGTCGACCGCCAGCGGGAGCGGGGCCTCCTGCGTGGTCGGCGGGTTCACCGGATCGTCGCACTCGTCGTAGAGCAGGGCGAAGTCGGCGAGCGCGAGGTTGTACTCGCGGAAGGGCCGCTGCGTCGAGCCGGCCGGCGGGAGGATGTCGGCGCGGAAGCTCGTGGGACCGCCGTCGGCGCGCGAGCCGAACACGGTCCCGGTCTCGGGGTCGCGCCAGACCGAGCCGGTCGGCTCGATGACGAGGGCCAGGTAGAGGCCGTGCTGCTGGTGCGACGAGGGGCCGAAATGGTCGTGCGAGAAGGAGGTGTTGAGGGTGCGATCCTGGTCCTGCTGGTTCACCACCGGATTGGCCCACCAGCGCTGCGTCGTGGTCTGCAGGCCGAGCACCTTGCTGTGGATGCGCGGGTGCGGCCGCGCGGTCAGCGCGACGCGGGCGCCGCGCTCCTCGACCGAGCCGTCCGCGGCCAGGGCGCCGCCGCGGTTGTTGGCCGCCGCGATGCGCTGGACCACCTCCTGCGGCGCGAACGTCCCGTCCTCGTAGTTGAACCCGTTGGCCGAGCCGTCCGAGGAGGTGACGTCGAACTTCACGAGGTGAATGTGCTGGCCGGCGGTATCGGTCGGCGAGAAGATCTGGAACGCGTCCTGTGCCACCGCGTCGGGCATGAGGTTCGTCGCCTCGGAGACGACGCACTCCCCCGAGTTGGCGCGGATGAACAGCGGCTCCGGCGGCCGGGCGCCCGACAGGGTGGCCTCGATGTCGTCCTCGAGGACCATCAAGCGCATCTGCGGGTCGTGCCACCCGCGCCGGTTGACCACGCCGTCGAGCTGGATGAAGGCGCTCCGGTACAAGCGCTCCGGCGTGTTCGGGGGGCAGGGGTTCGCGTAGGGCGCGCCCGGCGCCGGCGGCTGGCCGTTGACGGCGAACTGCGACGGCTCGCCCTCCGGCGTGAACGCCGGATAGGCCTTCGCGGGGAACCCGTCCGTCGTCGTGACGGACGTGGCCCCCGGGAACCTGCCGGAATGGAAGTCCTGAGCCGCTCGCTCCTCGGGCGTCCCCTCGTTCGGCAGCAGCTTGAGGTTGGCCTCCTCGAGGTCCACATCGAACCTGCCGTCTCTGCCGAACACCGCGCCGTCCGGCGGCACGCTGGTGATGACGTGGCGCGGGAGCCCGCCGTCGACGGCGATGTCGAGCGGCGGCTGAGAGGCCCTGTGGCCCTCCAGGGCAGCGATGTAGAACGGATACCCCGGCATCGCCTTCCGCACCTCCTTGCCGCCGCCGGGGAGCTTTACGACGGTGGGCTTGTAGGTCGGCATGGGCGGCATCGCGAGCTCGGGGATCGGCACGACGGCGGGCGTGGGCGTCCCGTCCTCGATCTCGCCGTCCGGCAGGAACCGGTCGCGCGTGCCGGCCTCGAAGACATCGTGGTTGCGGAGGAGCCCCCACATGCCCTGCGCGAAGTGGGGGTACAGGTGGCAGTGGAAGATCGCGTCGCCGGGCGTCAGGACGCGGTTGCCGCCCCTGTTGATGTTGTAGGTGAAGGCCGCGCCCGGGCCGATGCTCTGCGAGTCCAGGGTGATGCCGTTTTCGTTGTTCGGGGCCTTCTGCCACTGGTGCGCGTGGAGGTGGAAGACGTGCGTCTCCTTCGGCCCTGCGTGGAGGTTCCTGAACCAGACGGGGTCGCCGAGGTACGCGTGATGGACGTTCGAGGGGTCCTCCGGGAACAGCGCCCGCTTCGCCTTGCCGCGCCTGTCGCGCTCGACGAGCATCGCCGGGTCGCCGTTGGGCCAGGAGCTCAGGAAGAACTCCTCGAACTTGCACTCGACACACTCCTTGCTGGGGCCGAGCCTCGCCCGGTTGGCGAGGAGGATGGAACCGAGCCCGGAGGAGCCGTAGTTGACCCCGAATCCGTCGCGCACGCCGTGGAAGGTCTCGTCTCGATCGAGCTCCGCGAACGCCTGGACGGCCTTCAGCTCGTCGTGGAACAGCACCGTGAGCTCGCGGAACCGGCCTCTCGCCACCGGGGATCGGCCGTCGAGCTGGCTGTCTTCGTAGCCGGCGATGATCGCGTTGAGATCGCCGTGAACGATCTCGTCATGGTCGTTGATCATCCTGAGGATCGGCTCGCCGTCCTCGTCCAGCGCGTCGTAGTCGATCCTGGGTGTCCCGTCGGGGTTCGGCGCGGGCAGCGAGGCGGCCGCGAGCTCCTCGGCCGTGACCTGCGACCGGTACGGGACCGCGCCTTCAGGCTCCACGTTGACCGCGCCGAACAGCCCGAGGACGGTCTGTCCGCCGTCCCCCTCGCCGCCGGCCATCGCGCCGGCGCTGTGCATCAGGAACGTCCCCTCGCGATCGGCGAACAGCTCGTAGACGCGCGTCTCGCCGGGCTCGGCGAGGGAGTCGGGCCCTTGCCCGACGTTGCCGCCGAGCGACTCGATGTCCTTGATCTCGAGCCCGGCGACGTGCACCGACGCGCTCCTTGTCCTTGTCGAGTCGTCAGGACGTCTGTCCGCCGGCCTGAGCAGGTTGGTGAACCTGATCTTCAGGCTGTCGCCGACGTTCACGCGCAGCACGAGCGGCCTGGGTCGCTTGCCCGGGCGCAACCTCGCGTTGCCCGGGCCGAGCGGCTCGTGCGGCCGGATCGGCGCGACGTCCCGCTTGAGCGCGTAGATCATCCCCGCGGGGTTGAAGGACCCGAATCGGTTGTACACGTAGACCTGATCGAGCGCGACGACATCGGCGTATACGGTCCTGCCGCTCGTCGGATGGTCGTTCAGCTCCGAACCTGCAGATTCATGACTTTCTTCTTCGAGCGCCTCGGCGCCCGGGTCTCCGCAACCAGCGACGCCAAGCGCCACCGCAGCCCAGCCGATAGCTCCGAGCAGTCTCCGACTGATCAAGGTTGTTCTCTCCTCGGTATGCGCGTGTCCGCGCGCCTCGCCCTGGACGCCGAGCGCGTCCGTGCGCCTCCGCTGCGCCGGATCGCGGCCGTCCGCCGTGGACTGGCCGCGCAATCCGGATAGCAATCCGGGTGAGCGACTTTGTGACTTTGTGAGATCGCCGTCAAATAGAATTGGTCGCGTCTGGCCCGGCTCGGTCGCCCCGCGTGGATTACGAGATTTACCGGGATCGTGTCGTCGGTCCGGCCCGGGGGGGCCGGGAGAATGGATACCGCTGGAAGAGCGATGAGAGGTGGAACGAGCGGTGGAACGAGCGGTGGAACAGCGGCGGCAGCCGGCGAACATCCGCTCCACGTCGGCGTTGCTGTCCAGGTGAGGGAGCGTGTCGCCCATGCACACGGCGAGCTCGCAGGGACGCCCCGAGCGCTCCAGCGCATCGAGGGGATCCCCTCGCACGACGTCGACGGCGAGCTGCCCGCGGCGCGAGGCGAGCTCGGCGAGGGGCCTGTCCTAGGTGTCCACCGCCGTCACCCGGAAGCCGAGCTGCGCCAGCGCGAGGGACTGAAGGCCCGAGCCGCCCCCGAGGTCGATGGCCTCCGAGGGGCCCTCGGGGCGCACGCCGAGGCGCTCGAACAGCGCCCGCTGCTCGGCGACCTTGGCGTCGTAGTCCCCGAACATCCTGGAGTAGTGCTCGGCGAGGAGGCTGTCGTCGTGATCGGCGACCGTGGGCATGGCTCTCCTCCTCCGCGGTCATCCTACAGCCGCGCGGCGCGCGGCGCGCGTTACCAGGCGCGCGCGCGCGTTACCAGGCGTCAAGCGTACATGGACGCACGGGGGCGCACCAGAATCGCCTGCGTTCGAAAATTTCTGTTCTGCTTTGACGGAGCCATGATATCTTGATTGAAACGCGACTTTTACTCCGACATCGATTTTCGCGTCGGCGATGTTGGAAGGCAACGGGGATGATCCCGGAGCGATGTTGAAGAGGGAGAGGTCGCGGTGCTGTGCGCAGCTGGTTTCGTCGGACGGGTCAGAATGAGATACGGCGAGCTTGGACCGAGCGCGCCGGTCGCTCGCGCGGGCCTCTCGCTCATCGAGAGCGCGCCTCGCGCGAAGCGCGCTGACCTACCCGTGGGCGGAGCCAGCCAGGCGAGCCGGAGAGCCCAGGCGAGCGGTCGAGCCGGGTAACCAGGCAGCCGGAACGAGGACGCGAGAACGGCGGGCGAGCCAGAACAACAGGCAAGCCGGATGACCGAGCGAGCTCGGGCGAGCGCGCGGTGCGCTCCTGCGTGCGCCGCTCCCCCCCCCGGAGGTTGATCCGCCTCGCCGGGGCGGCCAGCACCGGAGTCCGGGATCTTTGATGCCGGTGGTGATGCTGGTGATGCTGGTGATGCCGTGGCGGCGGTGACGCGCTCCGTGAGACAGAGAAATGAGTTGCGGAGAGTGTCAGTCTCGTGCAGGATGAGAAGTTTCATGACCGGGGAGTTTGCGGCCTCGCCGGGTGGACGAGGGCCGTGGGGTCTCATTGGAACGAAGGAGCGGAGTGCATGAAGACGGTTGTTGGTTGGCTCTCCAGGTGCTCTCGATCCCTCGTCGCGGCCGGTGCGGCCGCGCTCCTCTCTGCCATGCCGATCGCGGCCTCGGCAGAGCGCCCGGTCGGGCCGCGGCAGCCCGCGCCCGGAGGCGCGCCGGCGGCGGTCGGGGCCGCGGAGAGCGCGGCTCCGGCAGAGCTCGCCCGTTCGTCCGGTGCGGGCGAGTGGGACAGCTACTCCGTGGAGGTCTATGGCACGCTGGTCTCCCGAGCGGGGAAGGTCGCGACGCTGCTGCCGCTCGTCGCCACCACCGCGACGCCGGTCGCCGCAGGGACGAAGGCGGTGCTCTTCCGCAGGATCGGGGACCCCAAGGGCGCGAGTCCCACGAAGTGGGTCGAGATCGCCAGGGTGACCATGAAGAAGATCGAGGTGACCGGCAACATGCAGCTCACCATCGACTCGGAGGAGCAGGCGCCGGCCGGGGAGAAGGGCAAGGCGCCGGGCCACTTCGTGAAGGGCGCGCGGCTCAAGCTCGCGATCCAGTAGCCCCGACATCGCCTCTCGGCTGAGCGCGCACGCGGGCGTGCGCTCGCGCTCGGTCGCGCCGCGCCGCGGCCGGCGCGGTCGTCGTCGCCCGGGGGGGGGCGGCGCGCCGTCGGCGCGGCCTGCGCGGGCCGCGCGCGGCGCGGGTGAGGCCGCCCTCCGGATCTCGCCGTCGCCGGACGACATTTTGGAACGCCGCGCCTCATCGTTGATAGAGTCGCCTTGCGGAGACGAGCGACTACGATGAACGCCCTTCGATCCTGGCTCTCGCAACTGAATCGCCCCGAGGTGACCGAGTTCGCCGTGGCCACGGGGCGCATGCCCAGCGTGAAGATCTCGGGCGCCTTCCAGGCGGTCGATCCCGGCGCCCTCTCCACCGAGGACATCCTCTCGCTCCTCAGCGCCCTCGGCGGCGGCCGCTTCATCGAGGCGCTCGGCGCGAAGCCATCGCAGTGGCACATCCGCATCGAGGGCATCGGCGCCATCTCGGTCGTCGCCGCGCGCCAGGGCGACCTCGTGCACGCCCGCATGACGCGGATGCAGCCGTCGTCCGCCGCGCCCGGGACCGCGGCCGCCGCGCCGCCGGCCCGCCCTTCGCAGCAGCTCTCCATGCGGGAGCACCTCCCGATCGAGGAGGTGCAGCGCCCGCCGCCGCGCGATCCGGACGCGAAGAGCACGAGCTCCTCCGAGATCGCGCTCGACCTCCGCGGCGCCCCGCCGCCGCCGGCCGAGCCCCGCGCCGCCGCGCGGGCGGCCGCGGCGGGCCCGCGCGCGCGGCCCTCGTCCACCGACGTCCGGGCGGGCGCCCTCGACGGGTTGCTCGCCATGGCGCGCGATCAGGGGGCGAGCGATCTCCACCTCGTCGCCGGCCGCCCGCCGCTCCTGCGGGCGGGGGGCGAGCTCGTGCCGCACGGGGAGCCGCTCGACCCGGCGGCCGTCGAGTCCCTCCTGCTCCCGCGCGTCCCCGCGCGTCTCTCTCCGGTCCTCGCGAGCGAGGGCTCCTGCGACTTCGCGCTGGAGCTCGGCGCGCTCGGCCGCTTCCGGGTCAACATCGCGCGCCACCGCCAGGGCTACAAGGGCTGCTTCCGCCTGATCGCGCGCAGCATCCCGACCCTCGCGTCGCTCGGCATGCCCGACGCCATCGGGCTCGCCACCCGCCACCATCAGGGCCTCATCGTGATCACCGGGCCGACGGGCCACGGCAAGACCACGACGCTGACCGCGATCGTCGACATCCTGAACCGCGAGACCAGCCACCACATCATCACGGTCGAGGATCCCGTCGAGTTCGTTCACGCGCGCGGCCAGGCGATGATCAGCCAGCGCGAGGTCGGCACGCACACCCGCTCCTTCGAGAACGCGCTCAAGGCCTCGCTGCGCGAGGACCCCGACGTCATCGTCGTCGGCGAGCTCAGGGACACGGCGACGGTGCGCATGGCGCTGGCGGCGAGCGAGACGGGCCACCTCGTCCTCGGCACGATGAACACCCCGAGCGCGGCGAAGACCATCGATCGGCTGATCGATCTCTTCCCGCCCGGCGATCAGCAGCAGGTCCGCGTCACCCTCGCGGGCGGCCTCCGGCTCATCGTCAGCCAGCGGCTGCTGCCGAGCACGGACGGCAAGCGCATGATCGCCGCCGCCGAGCTCCTGCCCGGCTCGGTCGCGCTCTGGAACCTCATCCGTGACTCCAAGACGTTCCAGATCCCGAGCCTCCAGCAGCGGGGGAAGGGCCTCGGGATCATCCGCCTCGACGACTCGCTGGCCGAGCTCGTCCGCGCCGGCAAGACCACGCTGGAGGCCGCGCTCGCGGTGGCCGAGGCGCCGGACGAGCTCGAGGCGGTCCTCGCCGGCAGGAGGCAGCCCGTGCTCGCGCCGGACAGGAGGCCTCCCGCCTCGCCTTCCGAGGCGTCGAGGCCCGCCGTCACCGAGGCGGGCAAGGGGCTGTTCGAGCGCGCGGGCGCGCTCTTCGGGAAGAAGGGAGGCTAGCGTGGCCAGGATCGATCGCCTGTTCGACGAGCTCCTGTCCAGGAAGGGCAGCGACCTGCACCTCGGCATCGGCTATCCGCCGCTCGTCCGCGCCCGCGGCGAGCTCCTCGCCCTGCGCGACACGCCCCTCGACGCGGCCGAGATGGAGGCGCTCCTCTTCGAGATCACGACCTCCGAGGAGCGGCGGCGGATCGTCGACGAGCTCGACCTCGACTTCGCCTATTCGTACGCGGACAAGGCCCGTTTTCGCGCCAACTACTTCTACAAGACCACCGGGCTCGCGGCCGTCTTCCGCACCATCCCGAGCAAGATCCTCTCCCTGGACGACCTCGGCTGCCCCGAGACCATCCGCCGGCTGTCGGAGCGGCCGAGCGGGCTCGTCCTGATCACGGGGCCGACCGGCTCCGGCAAGTCGACGACGCTGGCGGCGATGATCGACCACATCAACCGCTCGCGCGCCTGCCATATCCTCACGATCGAGGATCCGGTCGAGTTCGTGCACAGCCCCATCCGTGCCCAGATCACGCACCGCGAGGTCGGCCCCGACGCGGGCAGCTTCGCGAGCGCGATCCGCAGCGCCGGGCGGGAGGACGCCGACGTGATCCTGATCGGCGAGCTCAGGACGAACGAGACGATGAAGCTCGCCTTGCAGCTCGCGAGCTTCGGCGTCCTCGTCTTCGGCACCGTCCACACGAACAGCGCCGCCGCGACGATCGACCGCATCATCAACGCGTTCCCCGCCGACGAGCAGCTCCAGGTCCGCGGCATGCTGTCCGAGAGCCTCGCCGCGATCATCGCCCAGCAGCTCCTCCGCACGAAGGACGGCGCGGCCCGCGTCGCCGCGCACGAGATCCTCGTCGGATCCAGCGCGCTGTCCGCGATGATCCGCGAGGGGAAGACGTTCCAGATAGCGAACCTGATGCAGGCCGGCCGCTCCGCCGGCATGCAGACGATGGACATGGCGCTCGAGCGGCTCGTCAAGAAGGACACCATCTCGGTCCAGGCGGCGCTCGAGAAGGCGATCGACAAGGACACCTTCCAGAGGCTCTTTCCCGACGCGCAGGGGTCGTGACGGCGCGCTGAGCCGGGAGGACGCCAGAAGGCTTGATGAAGGAGCGGAATTGAGCCGCCAGGACGCCAAGAGGGCGGACTGCAAGTATAGCTGTGCGGCGACGCGGGCTCGCGCGTGCGGGAGGGGAGGACGGCATCGCGCTGGCCGCCCCGTCCGCCCGGGCGGCGGAACTTCCGTCTGGCCCGCCGTTGGTGACGGGCGTATCCTTGCTGGACGGACCCGATGCATCAGCCCGCACAGGACATCGCCTCGCTCGACCTCGACGCCTATCTCGCCCGCATCGGCTACCGCGGGGCGCTCGCCGCCACGCGGGAGGCGCTCGATGCGCTGCACACAGCGCACGCCCACTCCATCCCTTTCGAGAACCTCGATATCCTGCTCGGCCGCCCGATCCGCATCGACCTGGCCAGCGTGCAGGCCAAGCTCGTCGGGGCGCGCCGCGGCGGCTACTGCTTCGAGCAGAACACCCTGTTCGTCGCGGCGCTGCGCCGGATCGGATTCAAGGCCACGACGCTCATCGCGCGGGTGCGGTTCCAGCGGAGCGACATCGGCCCGCGGACTCATATGCTGTCCCTGGTCGAGCTGCCCGAAGGGCCGTTCGTCGCGGACGTCGGCTTCGGCGGTGCGGGCCTGACGCAGCCCATCCGGCTCGTCGAGGGGGAGAGCCAGGTGCAGGCGCACGACGTGGTCGGCCTGCGCCGGGAGGGCCCGTTGTGGGTGCTCGAGTCGAGGGCGCGCGAGCCGTGGCAGGACCTCTACGCGTTCACGCTCGAGGAGCACTTCCCGATCGACTACGAGCTGGCGAACCATTACACGTCGAGCCACCCGAGCTCGCTGTTCGTGAGCAATGTGGTCGCGGCGCTCCCCTCGCCGGAGGCTCGTCTGACGCTGCGCAACCGCCAGCTGGGGGTGCTCCGGGGCGGCCACTTCGAGCGCTTCGAGCTCGGCGACGCCGAGCTCCTCGACGTCTTGAAGAGCCGCTTCGGGCTGGAGCTCCCGCCCGGAGCGCGGCTCTCCTGCGCGGGCCTCGACGGCTGAAGCGGCCGCGCATCGAAGGGTATCCGGCGCTCCCCGTCGATCGACTCCCCAAGCCCCAAGAAGCGTAGTTTGCGGTCTCCCGCCGTCCCCCCAGCCGCGCCCCCGTCTACACCCCCCCCAAACTCTGATAAACCCGTTAGCGGAGCGCTCCCGCACAGGAGACGGGCCCAGATCGGCGTTTTCGGCGCGGAGGCGTACTCCTGTACGCCGAGCACCGAAAACGTCGAGATGGGCCCGTATCCGAAGCGGGAGCGCTCCTCATGACGATGTCCAGCGGGGTCCGGAGGGGGTATCTTCCAGGACGACGCCGGCCTCGGCGAGCAGGGTGCGGATGGCGTCGGCCTTGGCGAAGTCCTTCGCCTTCCGCGCGGCCTGGCGCATCGCGAGCAGCCGGTCGATGGCGGCGTCGCCCCCGCGCCCCGCTTCGCCCTCGGAAGGGACGAGCGCGTAGTCGGCCACGAGCACCGGATAGAGCGCCGGCTCGGCGATCTCCACCCCGAAGACCCAGAGGTGACGCGCGATCGCGCGGTAGACCGCGAGCAGCGAGGCGCGGTCGTCGCACTGCTCGATCCCCGCCGAATAGAGCGCGCTCACGTAGTCGAAGAAGGCCGCCACAGCGTTCGGCGTGTTCAGGTCGTCGTCCATCGCCTCGATGAAGCGCCCGATGAACCGCTCGGTGTGCTCCTTGAACCGGCCGTGGACATACTGGTGGCGCATCCTCGGGAACCGCTCCTCCTCGGGCCGCTGCGACGCATAGGCGCCGGGGGCGAGGGGCTCCTCCGCCGCGCCGCGCAGCTTCTCGGCGAGGACCGCCGCGAGCTTCTTGATGCGCGCGTAGCCCTGAGCGCTCTGCTGGAGCAGATCCCAGCCGAACGGGAGCTTGCACCGGTAATGGTGCGTCACGAAGAACCACCGCGCCTCGTCGTGCTCGTGCCTCGACAGGAGCTCCTCGATGGAGACGACATTCCCGAGGCTCTTCGACATCTTCACCTCCTTGAGATCGAGGTGCTCGGGGTGCAGCCAGTAGCGCACCCAGGGCCTCCCGCAGAGCGGCTCGCTCTGCGCGATCTCGTTCTCGTGGTGCGGGAACATGTTGTCGATGCCGCCCCCGTGGACGTCGAAGTGGTCGCCGAGCAGCGCCGTGCTCATCGCCGAGCACTCGATGTGCCAGCCGGGGCGCCCGGTCGGCCACGCGTCCGCCCCGGTCTGCCAGCTCGGCTGGCCGGCGGCGGTCGGCTTCCAGAGGCTGAAGTCCGCCGGGTGCCGCTTTCGCGCGAAGTCCTCCTCGACACGGCCGCTCGCCCCGACCTCCTGCTCGTCGACCTTGCGCCCCGAGAGCTCACCGTAGGACGCGCACGTCGAGACTTCGTAGAAGACCTCGCCGTTCACCGTGTACGCGTGGCCCTTGTCGATCAGGCGCTTCACCATGTCGACCTGCTCGTCGACGAAGTCGGTGGCGCGCGTGTAGACGGCGTAGTCCTTGATGTGGAGCTTGCGGCAGTCGCGCCGGAACGCCGCGATGTTCCGCTCGGCGACGTCGACGGCGCCCTCGCGCTCGCTCGCGCGCTGCATGATGCGGTCGTCGATGTCCGTGTAGTTGATGATGCTCAACACGTGATAGCCGCGGTACTCGAGGTAGCGGCGGAAGACGTCCCAGAAACAGTAGGTACGCGCATGACCGATGTGCATCGGCGCGTAGACCGTGAGACCGCATGTGTAAATGCGCACGATCTTCGGCTGGGCGGAGACGAATGGCTCCTTCTTCCTCGTGAGCGTGTTATGGACCTTGAGCGGCATCAACCACCTGCGTGAATGTGCGAGCTGCCCCCCCGGACCGCGTACGCTACCCCGGCCCTGTCGCCCGGTCAACGCGGAACATCGCCGTCGTTCCCCTTGTTTTTCCTCAGGAATGAGGGCGCCCGGCCAGGAATGAGTGCGCCCGGCGGGCCCGCTCCGCGACTGGCGACTGACTCGCAAAACTCTGGATGACCACCCCGCGCTGCGGTGAGCCCGCACCGCGCCCCGGGATGGACACGGCTGCTCGCGCCGCCCCGGCCGCCGTGGACGCTTGCGGCCGTCCTTCCTTCGGTCTACGCAGCCGTGCATGCACATCACTTCAAGGACCTTGCCGTTCGTCCTCGCCGGCGCGCTCGCCGCCTGCGCGTCCAATCCGCCGCCCGTCGAGAGCGCCCCGCCGCCCGCGCCGCCGGCCCCCACGCAGCCCACGCCGGCCGTTCCGGCCGCGCAGCCCGAGGCGGCGACCCCGCCCCAGGTGGACCCGGCAGAGGAGAAGAAGAAGGCAGAGCTCGCCAAGCTCGCCGAGGACATGAAGGCCATGGAGGCCAAAGCCGACCAGGAGGCCGCGCGCTTCGACGACGCGCTCAAGGCCCAGGTCAAGGCGCTCGTCGCGGCCAATCACCCGAGCGCGGGCGCGGCGCTGCGCGCGGCGCTCAAGGGGAAGCACCGCGTCCCGGGCAACGCCGAGCGGGACGCGGCCCGGCACCCCGTCGAGACCCTGGAGTTCTTCGGCCTCAAGCCGGCGAGCACCGTCGTCGAGCTCGGGGCAGGCGAGGGCTGGTACACCGAGCTGCTCGCGCCGGTGCTCGCGAAGAAGGGCAAGCTCATCGTCACGTCGCTGGATCCGAACGGCCCCGCGGAGTCGCGCAACACCCTCTATGGAAAGCGGGTGAGGCGCCTGCTCGACAAGTCGCCCGACCTGTTCGGCAAGGTCGATGTCGTCGTGATCGACCGCGAGGACCCGAAGCTCGGGATCGAGGGCAAGGCCGACATCATCCTCGCCATTCGCGAGGCGCACGGCTGGCACCGGGTCGGCAAATTCGACACCTACGTCGCCGAGGCGTTCAAGGCGCTCAAGCCGGGCGGCGTCTTCGGCATCGTGCAGCACCGCGCCCAGGCCGACGCGAACCCCGACGAGAGCGCGAAGCAGGGGTACCTCCCGGAAGCGTGGGTGATCCAGAAGGTCGAGTCGGCCGGCTTCAAGCTCGGCGGCAAGTCCGAGGTGAACGCCAATCCGAAGGACACGAAGGACTACCCGGAAGGGGTCTGGGCGCTGGCGCCGAATTTCCGGCTCGGCGACAAGGACCGCGCGCGCTACGCGGCCATCGGCGAGAGCGACCGGATGACCCTCAAGTTCGTCAAGCCCGCCCGCTGACCCCCGCCCGCCCCGGTCCCACCCGCACCTCACCTCCGCGCGCCGCGGCGCCCGCTGCCAGGCGGCGCCGCGTCGGCGCCCGCCGCTACGCGGGCGCGGCGGCGCGTCCCGCCGGCGGCGGAGCGACAACGCGGCGCATCGGGATCGCCGCGCCCGGGGCCGCCGAGGCCCGGTTCGACGCGAAGGCGAGGCCGTCCAGCGTGGCCGGCGACGCGTAGACGCCCGGATCCGCCGCCTCCGGGAGGCACGACGAGAGCTCGAGGACGTTCCCGCCCACCACGGAGCCGTCCTCGGTGACCACCACGTCGCCGGCGTGGAGGCAGAAGCGCACGCCGACCCTCCGGTCGCGCCCGTCGGGCCCGGCGAGCCGCTCGTACAGCGCGAGCGCGGCCGCGATCGCGCTGCGGCGCGCCTCCTCGGCGCCGCGCTCGTCGCGCGGCCAGTCCGCCGACAGCAGCACGCTGGTGCTCGTGACCGCGAGCGGCGAGAACCCCGCGGTCGCGAGGTGGGCGATCGCCTGCGGGAGCACCGCCTCGAAATCGGTCAGGAAAGAGTCGGTGGGGGCCTCGAGCGCCCGGGTGTCGGCGAGGACCTCGACGAGCATCCCGATCGCGAGGCGCCGGATGCGCCCCGCCTCCTTCGCGCCGGCGCGCAGGACCCGCGCCGTGGCGGCCCGCACGTCCTCCAGGAACGCGGTGACGTCCGGATGGCGGCCCGCGGGGTCCTTGCTCATGGCCCGCACCACGATGTCGTCGAACGCCGGATCGACCGGCGCGTGCAGGCTCGGGCGGGGCGGCGCCTGGTGGAGGTGCAGGTGGCGCAGCACGGGGTACGCGCTCGCCGAGAACGGCATGGAGCCCGCGACCATCGTGTAGAGCAGCGCGCCGAGCGCGTAGACGTCGGTCCGCATGTCGACCGGCCGGTTGAGCAGCTGCTCGGGCGACATGAACGCCGGGGTCCCCACGACGTGCCGCGACGAGGTGAGCGAGAGATCCGTCGCGCCGAGCAGCTTCGCGATGCCGAAGTCGAGCAGCACGACCCTGAGCCCCCCGCCCTCCTCGCACAGGATCACGTTCGAGGGCTTCACGTCCCGGTGGATGATCCCGAGCGCGTGGACCGCGGCGAGCGCGCTGCAGAGCGGGTCGAGGATCGCGAGCGCCTCGTCCGCCGGGACCCGGCCGCGCGAGAGCAGGTGCTGCTCGAGGCTCCTGCCCTGCAGCAGCTCCATCGCGTAGTAGGGCCGCCCGTCGTCGAGCCGCCCGACGTCGAGGATCTCGACGACGTTCGGGTGCCGGATCTGCTTGATCGCGTCCACCTCGCGCTGGAAGCGGAGCACCACGTCGATGCGCGAGATCAGCTCGGCGTGCATGATCTTGACCGCCGCCGGCGCCCCGCTCGTCCGGTGCGCCGCGCGGTAGACGACGCCGAACCCGCCTTCGGCGATGACCCCGTCGAGGAGGTACTCGCCCGCCCGCGGCGCCACGGCGATAGGGATGCCCGGACCCTCGCCCGCCAGATCGTGCGTGTCGAGGTTCCATGTCGGCACCGTGCCGGCCGGCGCCTCGCCCGTGGCGGGCGCGTCCGCCGCCGGCGCGGCGGGCGGCGACTCATTGTCTTGGCGGGAGGTCTTCATACATGACAGCGGTTGACTTCGCGCGTTACTGTAGCCGTAAGCCGGCGTCCAACGTGACCGTCGGCTGCCCCGAGATCGAGCCGAATCATGCATCGATGCGCCGTATGTCACGGGCGGCTCGCCGATGGCGCGCCCTGCGCCAGAGACGGCTTCACGCCGCCGCCCGGCGAGCGCGAGGCCGTGGAGGCCGCGGCGCCCGTGCTCGAGGGCTTCGCGGTGCTCGGCCCGCTCGGTCGCGGCGGCTTCTCGGACGTCTGGGCCGCGGAGCGGGACCACGACGGCGCGCCGGCCGCCATCAAGGTGGCGCGGCAGTCGGCGTCGAGCTTCCGCGAGCGGTTCCGGTGCGAGGCCTGGCTCCTCGAGCGCGTTGGGGGGCCGCACGTCGCGCAGCTGTACGCCCACGGCGAGCTCGCCGACGGCCGGTCTTACCTCGCGATGGAGCGGCTCTTCGGCCGGACCCTGGCCGAGGAGCTCGCGGCGCTGCGCGCCCCGCTCGACCCGGACCGCGCCGCCGGGCGCGCGGACGCGATCCTCGCGGTGCTCGAGGCGGCGCACGCGGCCGGGGTCGTCCACCGCGATCTCAAGCCGGAGAACGTCTTCCTGCTCGGCTCGAGCGGCCGCGCCGTGCTGCTCGATCTCGGCCTGGCGAAGCTCGCCCTTGCCGACGGCCAGCCCGCCTCGTCGGTCCACGCGACGCGCGCCGGCGCCATCGTGGGGACGCCGGAGTACATGGCCCCGGAGCAGCTCCGGGGCGACGCAGCGAGGATCGACGCGCGCGCGGACATCTATGCGTTCGGCGTCATCCTGTTCGAGCTGCTCACCCTGCGCCCGCCGTTCGTCGGGGACGAGAACGCCGTCGAGCACGGCCACCTGGCGCTGCGCCCGCCGCGCCCGAGCGACCTCGCGGACGTCCCCGAGGGGCTCGAGGAGCTCACGCTCGCCTGCCTCGCCAAGGACCCGAGCCGCCGCCCGGACAGCGCCGCCGCGCTTCGCCGCACCTTGCACGCCCTGCGCGCGCGCCGGTCCGGCGACACCCTCCCGCCGCCGTCGGCGCCGCGCTCCTCGCCGCGGTCGTCGATGCCGGGCGATGACGTCGCGACGGCCGCCGCCGAGGGGCGGCAGCCGGTCGCGCTGCTCTTCGTCGAGGCCGGCGCGGGGCCGGTGATCGCGGCGGTCGGCAGCCGCCGGGGGTTCATCGCGCGGCAGCGGGGGCGGCGCTGCCTCGCCGTGTTCTCCGCGAGGGACGTCGACGACCCGGCCCGCGCCGCCCTCGCCGCGGCGCGCGAGCTCACGGAGGGCGACGGCGCGCGCGTGGCGCTGCACCTCGCCAGCGTGCGCCTGCGCCGGGTCGCCGGCGGCCTGCACGCCGCCTATGGCGCCCCGGTCGAGCGCCCCGAGACGTGGCTCCCCGCCGAGCCCTGGCGCGGCCTCGTCATGACCGAGGAGTTCCAGCGCGCGCTGCCCGAAGACGAGCTCGCCCCCACGCCGCCGGACGCCCCGGAGAGCCTGAGCGAGCCGCCGCTGCTCGGCCGAGACGACGTGCTCTCGGCGCTCGCCGGCAGCGCGACAGACGCCTTCGACGGGACGTGTCCCGGCCTGTTCACGCTGATCGGCGACGCCGGCCTGGGCAAGACGCGCCTCACGGCCGAGGCCGCCTGCATCGCCGGCGTGCCGGTCCCGGACGTGCGCGTGGTTGTGGTGCGCGCGCTCCACCCCATCCATGGCGGCGCCGCGCAGGCGGTGCGCGCGCTCCTGCGCGTCGCGCTCGATGCGCCGGACGAGATCCCCGACGATCCGCGGGGGTTCTGCGTGGAGCGGCTCGGCGAGACGAACGGGGGCGCCACCTGGGAGGCGGTCGCGGCGGCGCTCGGCTGGGCCGGCCCGGGGGGCGGGCTGCTGTCCGGGGCGGCCCGCCACGGCCTGATGCTGGCGCTCGCCGACGCGCTCCGCCAGCGGGCGCGCCGCGGCCCGCTCGCCGTGATCCTCGACGACGCCGACCAGGCGGACGACGTGCTCCTCGACGCCCTCGAGTACGCCACGCTCGACGGCGAGGGCACCCCGCTCTGGGTGGTCGTGACCGCGCGCCCTCGCTTCGAGCAGGCCCGCCCCAGCTGGGGCCAGCGCAACCAGCGCCACACCCGCGTGACGCTCGCGCCGCTCGCGGAGGAGGCGGCGATGGATCTCGCCTCGCGCCTGCTCCTGCCGGCCGAGTACCCGCCCGCGGAGACGCTCCGCCGGCTGGCCGACTGGGCGGGCGGCAACCCGGACTGCCTGCGCCGGATCGTCCGCTCGCTCAAGTACGCGGGGATCGTGCGCCGGCGCGCCGGCGGCGGCTTTTACGTCGCGACCGCGGAGGTCGCGGCGCTGCCGCCCGCGCCGGCGTGGCAGTGGCTCGCGGCGCGGCAGCTCGACGAGCTGCCGGCGGAGCTCGCGGCGTGCGCCCGGGTCTGCTCGGCGCTCGGCATGTCGTTCGATCGCGCCGAGCTCGAGGCGGTGCTGGACGGCCTCGAGCGCGCGGGCGGCGCCGGCTCGATGGTCGACGCGGGCTTCGGCCTGGGGGCGCTCGTCGAGCGGCGGATCCTGCAGCGCGACGGCCAGGGCGGCGGCGGCGCGGGCGGCGACCGGCACGCGTTCCATAACGCGGTCTTCCAGGAGGCTGTCTACGAGATGTTCGACCCGGCGCACCGCGCCGAGATCCACCGGAGCGCCCTCGAGTACTGGCGGGCGCAGGTGGCGGCCGGCTCGACCGACGGGCTCCGCGCGCTCGCGCGCCACGCGGCCGTCTGCGGCGAGCGCGCCGAGGCCGCCGACGCCTACCTCGCGCTCGGCGATCTCGCGTCCGCGCGCCACGACGCCGTCGAGGCGGACCAGCGCTACGACGCCGCGCTCCACGTCGCCGAGCGGGGCGACGCGCGCCGGCGCGCGCGCGGCCTCGCCGGGCGCGGCAGGAGCCGGTACCGCATGTGCCGCGTCCAGGAGGCGCGCGGCGATTTCGGCGAGGCGCTCGCGCTGGCCGAGGCGCTCGGCGACGCGCACCTCACGGCGACCCTCCTGCTCGAGGACGCGATCGCGCTCGACTGGGCCTTCGACTTCGACGAGTCGGCGCGCCGGGTGGAGGAGGCGCGGCCGCTCGTCGACGCGGAGCGCTCGCCCGAGCTCGCGTTGCTCCTCCGGGTCGCCGAGGGCCGGACCTTGTGGCGGCGGGGGCGGCTCGACGCGTCGATCGCGGAGCTCACCGGCTGCGCCGGGCGCGCCGCGGCGTCGGGGCACTACGACGCGCGCGTCCTCGCCCTGCTCATGCTGTCGTTCCTGCTCGCGTCGGCGGGCCGCCGCGAGGAGGCCGAGCGGGCGTTCGGGGATCTCATCACCCTGCTCTCGGCGGCCGGCGATCGATTTCACCTCTGCGCGGCGTACATCAACCGCATCGCGCTGTGGGCCTGGAGGTGGTCTCTGCCGGGCGCGGTCGACGATCTCCGCCGGGCCGTCGATCTCGCGCGCGAGATCGGCAATCCGTGGCTCGAGAAGATGGCCTCGTACAACGTCGCGGTGCTGCTTCACTGGAGCGACAGGCAGCGCGAGGCGCTCGCGCTCGCGCGGCGCGCCCGGTGGCTGGAGGAGCAGGCCTCGGAGCGCCCGATGCCTCACACGGCGATCCTGCTCGGGCAGATCCACCTCGTCCTCGACGAGTACGAGCAGGCGAGCCAGCTCGTCCTGTGGATCGAGCGCTCCTGCGTCCTCGGGCCGGGCGACGTCCCGGACTACACGTTGCTCAAGCTCGTGCTCTCCGAGGTCGGGCTCCGGCCGGCCAACTCATCCTCTGTCTCGTGGAGCGAGGCGATCCAGCTCGCGAAGGACCAGCCCTTTGTCGAGAACACGCTGCTGCTCCTCTACTGGCGTGCTCGAATGGCGCTTCGTCGGGGACACACCGCGGAGGCCGAGGAAGCGCTCGCGAGCGCGCGGGAGCGCCGCGGCGAGAGCCCCATGTGGCTGTCTCGCTTCGGCGAGCTGGAGCGCAGGCTGGAGGAGGGGTCCCGGGCTCCGGACGTTCGTCCAACCCTGCCGGCCTGACTCGACAACGGTTGTTCCCGCGCCGCGTTCGGGCGAGACCCGATACGCGATAGGCGGGACCCGAAACCTGTGAGACCCGAGACCCGAAACCTGAGACCCGAGATCTGAGACCCGAGACCCGATATCCGGGCAAACAGTGTGTAACGCTTTTCAGCATTGCGCGTCTTCCTGGAAAATGAAATACTGCGCGTTTGGGAAAAGCGAGATTGTCGGCGTGTATCTACCGCTGTAATCATCTCGAAGGAGCGCGGAATGTCCTCGGTTCGCTTCGTCGCAGTGTGTCTTCTTGGTGCCTGTGTGCTCACGGCTGGATGTGTCGGGCCATCGGACGTCGAGCCGGTCGAGACGGCGGAGATGCCGCTCCTCCCTCGCACGGTGGTGCCCATCGGCGCGAACGGCCTGGATCCCGCCCACTTCTGGGCGACGCCGAACCGTGCGGCGTTCCGGGCGCTCGGCGGCGCTGCGCTCGTCGGCGCCGGCGCCGTCCTGGTCGCGACGCCGCTGCTCGGCACCGACGGCGGGAAGAGCGTGCTCGACTACACGGTGCGCTGCGCGCTGTCCTCGGATCAGGTCGTCTATGGGCCGGACGGCGATGTGTTCTCCGGTGCCTTTGGCTTCGCGCCGGGGTGGACCGGTCGTGCTCTCAACACCTCGGAGCAGCGCTGGGTCTCGGCGTGCATCTTCCAGCACCTGAACGGTTCCGGCGAGCACGTCGATATCTTGCTGAAGGGCGGCCACCCGGTCCTCGAGTGTCCCCTGGACGAGGAGCCCTTCGTGGATTTCATCGTGCGGGACGCCACGATGTACGGCAACGCCTTTGTTCCTGGGCCCATTGCCGGGTTTGCCTGCATCGATCCCGATCTGGCGGGGGAGCTCTCGAGGGTCTCGCTGAGCTGCCCGCTCGATCTCAGCCTCCTCGCGCTGGAGAGGCTCTGCGGCCATGTGCCGACGTGCGGGATCGCCTTCCTCGGGCTCTGCGACCTGGCGTGCACGGAGAACGCTGCCGGCGACCAGACGTGCCACACGCTCCCGCTGCTCGGGCCGCTGCTCGGGCCGCTGCTCGGGCCGAGCTTCTCGGAGACGATCCGGACCGAACTACGCGACGTCGATCTCCTCCCGCTCTACCCAGGTTGCGGCCTGCTCTGACCGGCGCTGACGGACGCCGGCGCGCGGGGGGCCTGACGCGGGGGGCCATGCCGCCGTGCGTGCGGAGCCGCGGCGTCTGCTCCTCTGCTCCGCATGCCACCGAGGGGCGACAATGGCGTGTTGATGTGGAGGGTGTGGTCGGGCGCGACGAGCCCCGCTGGGCACCGCGAGGGAAACATCGCGTCCGGGCTAGTACTACAGCCGCACGTCTGCGAGCACCCAACGAGCTGGGCTGCACCCGCGCGAGCAAGCAAGACGTCACGATCGTCCGCCTGCTCATCGAAATCCGCGGGGATTCCGTGACGTGCGGCTGTAGTACTAGAACGCCGATCACATTGAAATTCCGCTAAAATCGACTCATGGGAAGAGGACCGCAAGGGGCGCAAGGGGCGCAAGGGGGGAGAAGAATATAATTCTATCTCTGTTCCCTTGCGCCTCTCGCGCCCTTGCGGTCTCTCGTCCGACTGGGTGCCGTGCCCTTCCAGCGTGCTCCTCGGCGGCTCCGACGGGTGCCACAATCTGTTGAATTTAGCTGAATTTCAACCTATTCGGCGCTCTAGTACTACAGCCGCACGTCTGCGAGCACCCAACGAGCTGGGCTGCACCCGCGCGAGCAAGCAAGACGTCACGATCGTCCGCCTGCTCATCGAAATCCGCGGGGATTCCATGACGTGCGGCTGTAGTACTAGGACACCGAACAGGTTGAAACCCCGAGAAAATGAACCACAGAGGCACAGAGGGCACAGAGTTTTTTTTGTTGTCCCTCTGTGCCTCTGTGCCTCTGTGGTTCAAATCTCTTCATTCCCGGGCATTCCAAGCTGATCGGTGCTCTAGGAACGACAGCGGACAGGTCGCGTCCGGGCTAGGAACGACAGCGGACGGGTCGCGTCCGGGCTAGGAACGATTGCGGACAGATCACGTCCGGGCTGGGAACGACAGCGGACGGATCGCGTCGGGGCTGGGAACGACGGCGGACGGGTCACGTCCGGGCTGGGAAGGGCGGCGGACGGGTCACGTCCGGGCTGGGAAGGGCGGCGGACGGGTCACGTCCGGGCTGGGAAGGGCAGCGGACGGGTCACGTCCGGGCTGGGAAGGGCAGCGGACGGGTCGCGTCCGGGCTGGGAACGGGAGCAGTCAGCGAGCTCCAAGCTGGGCCGGGCGGCGGCCGTGAGGCGTCCTGATCGGGCCGGAGAGCGGATGCCGGGCGGCGGTGCACGCCGTGAGGATGTCCCTTCAGATCGAGGCTGCGCTCAGGGCGGGGCGCTCGCCGGCTCCTCCTCGTCGTCCGCTGGCTCCTCCGTGACGACTTCCTCTTCGCCCTCGCCGTCGTCCATCGCGGCCGAGCGCGCGGAGGGCGGGTAGCGCTCGAGCAGCGCGAGAAAGGGAGCATGGAGCGCTTCGAGCTGCTGCCGCTGCTTGCCGGGCGCGGAGTGAGCGAGGAGCCACGTGATCTCGTCATGGATGGCATTGAACGCCGTCACACACCCGCTGGTGGCCGCGCGCAGGCGCTTCGCCCGCGTCCCCGGCCGCTTCTCCCCGCCGCCTCGGCCGATGCCTTTGGCGAGCGCTTCGGTGGCCTTCTCGATGCGCTTCAGGTGCGCACCGGCGCCGATCTTCTTGATGTCGGCCTCCATCGATTTTCTCGCGGCCGCCGCCTGGAAGCGCCCGAAGTCGACCTCGGCGTCGTACCCGAGGCGGGTCTGCTCGGTGCCGTTGCCCTTGAGCATGACCGAGCGGATCCGGGTCGCTGCCTCGCGGACCGCCGGGTCCTCGCCCTCTTCCGCCGAGGCGACGAAGTGGTGCAGCGCGCGCTGCGCCGCGTCCCACTCGGCGTCGAGCGCGGCGAGCTCGCTGGCCGAGCCGATGCCGAGCGCCTCGTCGACCACGGCGATGCACCAGGTGGCGCGGAGCTTCCACGCGACGGGCCGCGGCGCCTCCACGAGCTGCGGCGGCATGCGATCGAGCGTGTCGTACTTCTTGATGGAGACGTCTTTCCACGCGCCCTCGTCCAGATCGCGCGAGAAGGCGCTGAATCCCCGGTCGGGGACGAAGCTATACCCGTATCTGGCCATGTGTCCTCTTTTCCCTTCCCCCTCCCCCGAAGGGACAGTTTACAGGGGAGGCCGGCGGCTCGTTCAAGCTCTTTGGCGAGGCGGACGCGAGCCTCGTGGGGGTCGAGGAGCCGGAGAACCATGTCCATCCCTCGGCGCTCAGGGCCTTCGCCGAGTACCTCCGAGACGCGAGCGAGCGCGCGCAGATCCTGGTCACCACCCACTCTCCGCTGTTGCTCGACTGCTTGCCCAAGCCCGAGGAGGTCGCCGTCGTCCGGCGTACGCCGGACGGCACCACCATCGAGCGCGAGCAGCACCCGGAGGCGGTGGACGCAGCGCTGGATGCGTCCGGCTTCGGACTGGGGGAGTTTTACGAGACCAAGGGGTTCGGGGCCTGAGCCATGGCCAAGCGGGTCGTCGTCATCGCTTCAGGAGAGACCGAGCGGCTCGCCTTGCCTCACCTTCTGCGACACCTCGGCGAGCACGGCACGCTCGTCGACGAGCCGATCCGAACGCCCTCGCGCAACCGGGCCATCACCGGCGAGAATGCATGCAGGCTCCTCCTCAGCGCGTGGTACGAGAAGCCGCCGACGGACCGACCTGACAAGTTCGTCATCCTGCTCGACGCCGACGCGAAGGACCCGCAGGATGTCGTGGCTCGGTTCGAGGAGGACTTGAAGGCGAGCGCGGTAGGGCATCGCGTTCCGGTCCCCATCCTTACCGTTGCGGCGAAGTGGCACCTCGAAGCCTGGTTCTTCGCCTGTGCGGCATCGCTCCGTGACTACCTAGGGCGGGACCTCGGGAACGTCGACACCAGCCAGCCTGACGAGATCGTGAACCCGAAGAGACACCTGATCCACCTGCTCAAGGAGGGGCCGGGAGAGATCTACACGGCCCGTGTCTCCGAGGAGATCGCGCAGCGGCTCTCGGTGCAAGAGCTGCGGCGCAGCCCGAGCTTTGCTCGCTTCGAGTCAGCGGTCCGCAACGGCCCGAAGCCGGCATGAAGAGGGGTGCTTCCCCGCGGTGCGGCGAGAGCTCCGGCGAGCTGCGCGGGGCCCTCGCCGCGCCGGGTCGCTGGTGGCGCGGCTCGCCGCGCGCGCTCGCTACGTCCCGAGGCGCGCCTTCAGCTGCTGGATGGCCTCGGCGATCGCCTTGTCCTCGCGGAAGCAGCACGGGTCGGTGCGCCTGCACCGCGCGCCGTGCAGCACCTGGAGCTCGAAGAGCGTGCGCTCGTCGCCCTCGGCCGCGGCGCGGCCGAACAGCGCTCGCTTGCCGTTGCACGTGGCCTTGCGGAACGCGAACGTGACGCGGAGCGCGGGGGTCGCGCGCGCCATCACCGCGGGACGCGTCAGGATCTCGCTGGCGCGCCGGGCCGACTTCGTACCCCCGCGCGCGCGCGTGATGTCGAGCAGCACGTCCAGGCCGCCGCTGCCGAGCCGGTTCGTGAGCAGGTCGAAGACCTCGTCCGCCGCCGGATTGCCCTCCTCGAACGCGATGCCCGCCACCGTGGACAGGACCTCTTCGCGCAGGCCCCGGCTCAGGATCAGCTCCGGGTCGGCCTCCGCCAGGGCCAGCATCGACTGCGCCCCGAGCACCCAGTTCCTGATCGCCACCGCCCGGCTGAGCTGAGCGCGCAGCCCCGCGGCGCCTCGGTCGTCGTCCTCCTCGGGCGGCGCGCTCGCCGTCGTTGCCGGAGGCGGCGCTGCCGGCGCGGGCGGGGGCTCCACCACGGAGGCGGGGGCCGGCGCCGCCGTGGTCGCGCTGGGCTGCCGGAGGACGAGCCAGATCGCGCCGCCGATCGCGAGCACCGTCACGGCCGTCAGCGCCGCCGCGAGGGGCACCCAGCCCGCCGAGGGCGCGGAGCGGCGGTGCGCGTGCGCGAGCAGGGTCTTCCGGGGCCCTGACCAGGCAGGCGGCGCCAGGGCCCTGGGAGCCCCCTGGGCCGCCCTGGGGGCCTCCTGGGCTGCGTGCGCCCCCTGGGCTGCGTGCGCCCTTTGCGCGGCCTGCGTCCCTTGGGCTGCGTGCGTCCCTTGCGCTGCCTGCGTCCCCTGGAGGGCCTGCGCCCCCGCCGCCGCCTGCGCCCCCTGGGCTGCGTGCGCCCCCGCCGCCGCCCCCGCGTGCGCCCCGCTCCCGACCGCCGCCGGCGCCGTCGCCCGCGCGAGCGCCGCGAGCCCATCGTCGAGCGCCGCGATCGCGTCGGCCGCCGTCTGGTAGCGGAACGACGCGTCGTGTTCCATGAGCCGCGCCACGACCTGCTCGACCTCGTAGGGCACCACAAGATCCGGAGCGCGCAGGCGGAGGGGCGGCGGGCCATCCGGGCCCTGCTGCTTGAGCCGCTCCACGATGTTCTTCGTGTCGAAGGGGTGCCGTCCGGTGAGCATCTCGTAGAGCACGAGCCCGAGCGCATACAGGTCCGCGCGCGCATCGACCGCATCCATCCCGCGCAGCGCCTCCGGCGCCAGGTACGCGAGCGTGCCGAACACCTCGCCGGCGCTCGTGAGCGCGGGCCTCGGGCTCGTCGTCTCGCGGCGCTGGCTGGACAGGAGATCGACATCCACCTTCGCGAGCCCGAAATCGATGAGCCTGACCTGGTCGTGCGCGTCGAGCAGGATGTTCAGCGGCTTCACGTCGCGGTGGACGATGCCCTTCTCGTGCGTCGCCGAGAGCGCAGACGCGAGCTGGCGCGCGATGCGGAGCGCCCGCGCGGGCTGGAGCCGCCCCGCCGCGATCACGTCCTTGAGCGGCGTGCCCTCGACGTACTCGAGGATGAGGAAGAACGACGCGTCGTCCAGCTGGCCGAAGTCGATGGCCGCGACGACGTTCGGGTGCCGGATGTGGGCGCCCGCCACGGCCTCGCGCTCGAACCGCGCCACGAGCTCCGGCATCCGCCGGGCGAGCGGCCTGAGCAGCTTGATCGCGACGTGCTTGCGGAGGTGCACCTGCTCGCCGCGGTAGACGGCGCCCATCCCGCCCTCCCCGATGAGCGCTTCCACGCGGTAGCGCCCCGAGATCAGGCTCCCGATCAGCGCGTCGCCGCCCGCGCCGCCGGCGGCGTCCGCCGCCTCGACGCCCTCGGCGAGGACCGCCGCCTCGACGCCCTCGGCGAGGACCGCCGCCTCGACGTCCTCGGCGAGGGCCGAGCTCGAGAGCTCCTCCACGGGCCCTGTGGCCGGCGCTCCGACCCTCGGCACCGTGAGGTCCTCGATGTAGGCCGAGCCGAGCGGCTCTTCGGATCGCGGCGTCTCCGGCATGCGGCGCAGGATATCAGGTCGGCCGGCGCTGCGGGGAACGGGCGCGGCGCTCCGGCCGGGGGGTGGACGGGAGCGCGCGCCCTCCGGCGGCGCACCTCACAGGAGGAACGACACGCCGAGCGAGAACGCGGGATACCCGAGCCGCATCGTGAGCGTGAGGTTCTCCGTGAAGTGAAAGCGACCTCCGACGAACACCACCGGAGAGACCCCGGGATACGGATCGCGCCCCAGATCGCCGAGATAGAACGACAGCCCCGGCTCGCCGAACACCGACCATCGCCGGTGGAGCCAGAAGTTCCACTGCATCACGACCGAGCCGAACACGTAGTTCGACGCGTCCCCGTACGTGTCGACCTCGGTGCAGACGCGCGTGCCCGCGGGCCCGTTCTCGAAGCGCCTGCAGTCGCCGCGGTAGTTCCCGTTGCCCCCGTAATGGATGCCGTCGATGCCGAAGCCGATCCCGACCGAGTCGTTGATGCGCTTGATGAAGCCGTCGGGCGCGAGCTCGATGGTGGCGCGGAAGCCGGCGCCGACGCCCGTCCCGACGCCGGGGCCGAGCGGCTCGAACGGCGCGATGAGCAGGTGCGGCTCGAGCTCGACCTTGTAGTCGGGGCGGTCGCCCGGGCGCTTGATCGTCATCTGCGCTTCCCCGACCTCGGCCCATCCGACGGTCAGCGCCACGAACGAGAGCGCGGCGGCCAGCAGGCGCGGCGCGCGGAGCTGCGATGTCATCGCTGTCTGCATGGTCTCGGTCTCCTCAGCATCCGCCGCACGCGAGCGAGCGGTCCGTGCACAGGACCGGAGCCTCGCCGTCGGGGCAGGTGACGCGGCACTCGCCGCTCACGTTCTCGCAGAACACACGGCACGAGCCCCGGCACTCGATCTCGCAGGTCCCCACGTTCCGGCAGGTCACGACGCTGCTCGACCCGACGCTGACGCCGCACCGGCTCGTGTCGTGGCACTCGTACCGGCAGCCGCGGTCGCAGATGGCCCCGCACGACGCGGTGTTGTGGCAGTCGAGATCGCAGTCGTCGCCGCAGGAGGACGAGCACTCGTTGACGTCGAAGCACTCGAACGAGCACCCGTGCTCGCAGACCGCGCCGCAGCGATCCATCTGGAAGCAGCGCTGGTCGCAAAAATCACCGTCGCAGCCGAGGTAACACTCGTCTCCGTTGGAGCACTCGCACGCGTCTCCCTCCACGCAGGCGCCGCTGTTCCAGCAGCTCGCCAGGCAGAGGCCCGCGAAGAGCATGAGCAAACATAGTGCATAGAAGCGCATGGCCGGGCCAGCATACCGAGCCGCCCGAAAATTGTCACCAAATCCGCGGATGTGCGCCTGCTGCCCAGCTCACCACCGCGTCCAGCGAGAGATTCGCCGCACCCGCGTGAAGCGTGTGTCGTCGCCGGCGAGCCCGAGCCGCTCCGCGATGTGCGCCCCGAGGTGAGGACCCCAGCCGCCGTCGTCGAGCGGCTCGTCCGCGTCCGCGCCGAGGTTGTATTCCCAGCACTGCGCGTAGTGCTGGGTGACGTTCAGGAACTCGAGCGCACAGTTCCCCGGGTCAGGGTCGCCGTCGTGGTCGTGAGACGACCACCCCGAGAGGAAATGCGCGACGTAGATGTCGGCGTTCCCCGAGACGTGCGCGGGGCGGAGGAGCTTCATGGTCGCCGAGTCGATGCCTTCGGCGGTCGCGCGCATGGCCTCCTTGACGGTTCCCTCGATGTCCTCGATCTCGTCGCGGTACTCTCGACCGATGAAATAGAGCGAGCCGCGGTAGAAGTTCTGCGAGATGTCCGGCGCTCCCCGGGTCCCGAGCCGCTCGGCGTAAGGGATGTTCCAGAACGGAAGCGTCGCTCCCGCCTCGGAGCCGACGCTGTTGTAGACGAGCGCCCAGCCGCCGCCGTCCGTCGCCAGATCGCAGTAGGCGGGGAACTCCGGCTCTGGGCCGGGCCCGTCCAGATCGAGGAGAACAACGCCGCTCGGCAGGCCGGGGGGAACGTCGGCGCAGCTCGGGTAGACGCACCCCTGGTTGACCACGCCGTCGCAGTCCTCGTCCTCGGCGGTGTTGCAGCGCTCGGGCGCCGGCAACACCTCTCCGGCGCACGGGCCGAATCCGTCTCCCTCCTCGCCGCAGGTCCTCACGCCGCCGCGGCAGGCGCCGCGGTTCAGCGTGTCGGGCGGCCCGCCGTAACAGCCATTTTGGCTCCCGGGCTCGCACGGCCGCCCGCCGCCCCCGCTCGCCGTCGAGCCGCCCCCGCCGCCGCTCGCCGAGGCGCTGCCGCCGCCGCTCGCCGAGGCGCCGCCCCCGTCGCCTCCGGCGCCCTCCGCCTCGAACCTCCGCACCTTCGTCGAGCAGGCCGGTGCGGCGGCGAACAACACGATGGCTGCGCAGCAGGCCCCTGCGACCGGACCTCTGCCGAGCACCATGCGACCTCCGGGAACACGCGCGCACACCACGCGGCCTTATACACCAGCCGCCGCGCCGCGCGCATCGGCCGCGCGCGGATCGCGGCGGGGCAGGGGGGCGGAGCCGGCGCGGCACGGCCGCGGCGCCGGCGCGCGACCGTTACAGGGCGAGGGCCGGGGCCTGGCCGCTTTGCAGCGCGAAGGAGATGGCGCTCTGGAGGGTGCTTTTCGTGATGACGCCGGCCAGGTCGAGCCCGAGCCCGACGAGCGTCTGCGCCACCGCCGGCCGGATGCCGGTCAGGATGGTCCTTGCGCCGAGCAGCTGCAGCGCCCTCGCGGTGTCGACGAGCGCGGAGGCGACCCGCGTGTCGATCTCCTTGAGCCCTGTCACATCGAGGATGACGATCTGCGTCTGGGTCGACTGGACTCCGTCGAGCGCGACCGACATCACCTGGCCGACCCGCTCCGAGTCCATCTGACCGATGAGCGGCATGACCACGATGCGATCGGTGATCGGGATGAGCGGCGTCGACATCGCCTGCATCGAGTCGCGGAGCCGCGCGAGCGTCCGTTCGAACTCTCCGAGCAGCTCCCGGTAGGGCGTGACGTCGTGGGCGGTGGCATAGACGAGGCGGCTCGCCGGATCCTCGGCCCCGTCCAGGTGCGCGGTCCACGCGAGCCACTTGTAGGAGCCGTCCTTGCACGCGTAGCGGTTGTCGAAGCGGATGGTCGTGCGGCCCTCGAAGAGGGCGGCGGCCTCGGCGACCGTGGACTCGCGATCGTCGACATGGACGAAGTCGATGAACGGCTTTGCGGTCATCTCCTCGGGGGACCAGCCGAGGGTGCGCTCCCAGGCCGGGTTTGCGTGGCGGAAGTACCCGTTCGAGTCCAGGGTCACGAGCAGGCCCACCGAGACCCGGAACAGCCGCTCGTACACTCTTGCGAGCTCCGCCACCTGCGCGAGCTGCTCTGTCCGCTCGCGGTCGCTCGTCAGGTCGAGCGCCATGGCATGGATGAGGCGCTCGGCGGGGGGAGCATCCATGTCGACACGGGCGGCCCAGCCGAGCCACCGGTACGACCCGTCCTTGCACACATAGCGATTGTCGAACCGGGATGTCGTGCGACCCTCGAACAGGGCGGCGGTCTCCGCGAGCGTGGCCTCCCGGTCGCCTGGGTGGACGAACTCGATGAACGGCCTGGCCCTGAGCTCGTCGAGCGACCAGCCGAGGGCCCGCTCCCAAGCAGGGCTCAGATCGTGGAAGTGGCCGCGCGCGTCCGCGGTAGCCAGGAGCCCAGCCGACACCTGGAACATCTTTTCGTGGCTCAAGCCCGTGTCCTCCCCTGCGTGGGCGGCGCGCGCTCCTCGTCGCGCTCGCCCGCTTCCTGCGATGTCCCTGCCCAGATGCTCGTGAACGTTGCCCACGCCGTCTGGTCGGAGCGCGCAGGCGCCCGCGTCCAGGCAGAGTCGATCCCACCAGTACGTCGAAGCTTGCTTGTCCACGAGATCGATTTCCATGTCAAGGGCGTCGTCGCAGGCGCCCAGAGAGCCACGAGGGGCGGCCGGGGTCGGGGGTGCGTGTGCGCCGCTGGCTCGCGCCCACTGTCGGTGTCGCCGCGGTTGCCAGGCCCTGGTGAGGCGGGTACGGTCCGCGCCCAAAGGAGTGGACCATGACCGTCTCTGCGATTTTCAACCCGGCGCGCTGGCGCGAGGTCGACGGGTTCTCGTTCGAGGATCTCACCTATCACCGCGCCGTGGATCAGGGCACCGTGCGCATTGCGTTCAACCGGCCCGAGGTGCGCAATGCCTTTCGTCCCCGCACGGTCGATGAGCTGTACACCGCGCTCGAGCACGCGCGCACGACCGCCGACGTGGGCTGTGTGCTGATCACCGGCAACGGGCCCTCTCCGAAGGACGGCGGCTGGGCGTTCTGCTCCGGCGGCGATCAGCGCATCCGCGGGAAAGACGGTTACAAGTACGAGGGCGAGAGCGCGGGGCAGGCGGATCCGGCGCGGCTCGGTCGACTCCACATCCTGGAGGTGCAGCGGCTCATCCGGTTCACGCCGAAGGTCGTCATCGCCGTCGTGCCCGGCTGGGCGGCCGGCGGCGGCCACAGCCTCCACGTGGTCTGCGACATGACGCTGGCGAGCCGCGAGCACGCGATGTTCAAGCAGACGGACCCGGACGTGGCGAGCTTCGACAGCGGTTATGGCTCGGCGCTGCTCGCGCGGCAGGTCGGGCAGAAGAAGGCGCGGGAGATCTTCTTCCTGGGGCTCGATTACACGGCGGAGCAGGCGGCGGCGATGGGGATGGTCAACGCCGTCGTCCCTCACGCCGAGCTCGAGGACGAGGCGCTGCGCTGGGGGGCGCTCATCAACTCGAAGAGCCCGACCGCGATGCGGATGTTGAAATATGGTTTCAACCTGCCTGACGAGGGGCTCGTCGGACAGCAGCTCTTCGCCGGCGAGGCGACGCGGCTCGCTTACGGTACGGACGAGGCTCAGGAAGGCAGGGATGCTTTTCTAGACAAGCGCCGTCCGGATTTCAAGCGCTTTCCCTGGCACTACTGACAGCGCCGCTCCGTGGGGTCGCGGCCGACCCCCCAGGACGGGTCGGCGAACGCGCATAAAGCTTCGAAAACAGACAGTAAATGGGGGTGGATCCGCGGGCGCGGGGCGCGGATCCTGCGACCCGAGCGTTTGAATTTTTCTGTAAATTTGTGTCTTTGGTGTGCGAGCGCGACCTGTCCACGGTTGCGGCGCGTCCAGCGACGCCGCAACGCGCGATCTCGATGACGCCGCGATGCGTGATCTCGAGTTGACGAAGTCGGGTGATCGTACCGCGCCCGGAGTGCATGTCTGCGCTTGACAATCACACCGGCTCCATTGAAGGTTGCGCCGTCGTAACGTTCCGTGCGCATCGTCCTCTGCTGCACGGCTGTCAACTTCATCCGGAGATGCTCATTATGCTTTTTGCTTCTAGGTCGGCTGGTTGGAGGCGCTCATGGCTGTCCTTGGGAGGGTCGCTCCTTCTGGCGCTCGTGGGCGGCCTCACCGCAGTTGGCTGCGGCGACGACAACGCCTCGAACGGTTCGGGGGGCGCGGGCGGCGCGGGGGGCGCGGGGGGCGCGGGGGGCGCGGGCGGCGCGGGGGCCTCGGGCGGCGCGGGGGGTGCGGGGGCCTCGGGCGGCGCGGGCGGCGCCGGTGGCGAGGCGCCGGTCGAGACGGTGCCGCCTTCTGGCACCGAGCTGATCCGCGTCAATCAGGTCGGATACCTGCCGAACGCCGCCAAGGTGGCCACGGTCGTCGCCGCGGCGGACAAGCCCCATGCGTGGGAGCTCGTCGACGCCGGCGGCGCGGTGGTCGACAGCGGGGCGACCCGGGTCGTGGGCGACGACGCCGCCTCCGGCGAGCACGTGCACACCATCGACTTCAGCGATTTCACGACCGCCGGCGAGGGCTACGAGCTCCGGGTCGGGGAGGTGTCGAGCCATCCGTTCGACGTGAGCCCGACCCTCTATTCTCAGATGAAGTACGACGCGCTCGCGTACTTTTATCACAACCGCTCTGGCATCGAGATCCTGGGGCAGTACGTCGGCCCGAGCCATGCCCGCCCGGCGGGGCACCTGCCGGACGAGGCGCCGTGCGCCGACGGCATCGGCTGCGCGTACTCGCTCGACGTCACCGGCGGGTGGTACGACGCCGGCGATCACGGCAAGTACGTGGTCAACGGCGGTATCTCGGCCTGGACGCTGCTGAACCAGTACGAGCGGTTCGTCGCGCTCGGGTCCACGGCCGGCGACTTCGGCGACGGCAAGCTGAAGATCCCCGAGAGCGCGAACCAGATCCCCGACATCCTCGACGAGGCCCGGTGGGAGCTCGACTTCATGCTCAAGATGCAGGTGCCCGCAGGCGAGGCCAACGCGGGCATGGTGCACCACAAGATCCACGACGTGGAGTGGACCGGCCTGCCGCTGGCGCCGCACGAGGATCAGCAGCCGCGGCGCCTGCGGCCGGTCAGCACCGCGGCGACGCTCAACCTGGCCGCCACCGCGGCCCAGGCCGCGCGCATCTGGAGCGAGCTCGACGCCGCGTACTCGGCGAAGTGCCTGGAGGCCGCGAAGCGGGCGTGGACCGCGGCGAAGGCGAACCCGGCGGTCATCCCGAACGAGGGCATGGTCGTGGGCGGCGGCGCCTACGGCGATGGCGAGCTGAGCGACGAGTTCTACTGGGCGGCCGCCGAGCTCTTCCTCACCACGGGCGACGCCGCGTACAAGACCGAGCTCGCGGCGTCGCCGTACACCGAGGAGCTCATCGGCGTGGACGGCACGTTCAGCGCCATGACGTGGGGCCAGGTCGACGGGCTGGGCGCCATCTCGCTCGCCGTGGTCGAGGCCCAGCACGCCGCGGCGGAGCGCGAGGCGGTCCGGACCAAGCTTGTCGCCCTCGCCGACAAGTACCTCGAGAACATCGGGTCGGAGGGGTACCGGGTGCCCTTCAAGGCGGACCAGAGGGGGTATCCCTGGGGCTCGAACTCGTTCGTGCTCAACAACATGCTGGTCCTCGCCCTGGCGCACGACTTCACCGGCGAGCAGAGGTACTTCGACGGCGTGGCGTCGGGCGCGGATTACCTCCTCGGGCGCAACCCGATGGACAAGTCCTATGTCTCCGGCTACGGCGAGAGCCCGCTCGAGAACCCGCATCATCGCTTCTGGGCTGCCCAGATCGACCCCGAGTACCCGTCCCCTCCGCCCGGCGCGGTGTCCGGCGGGCCGAACTCCGGGCTGGAGGATGACGTGGCGAGAGCGGCGCTCGGCGAGACGGAGGAGCGCGCGAAGTGCGTCCCGCAGAAGTGCTACATCGACGACATCGAGGCGTGGTCGGTCAACGAGATCACCATCAACTGGAACAGCCCGTTCGCGTGGACGGTGGCCTGGCTCGACGAGAAGGCCAAGGCGAGCGCCGAGTGATCTGGAGGCGCCGTGCGGTCGCGTGACCGCGCGGCGCATCCCCGCCGCACCGCCAGCACACGCATTCCCGCCCCGCAAGCCGCGCGCGGACGACGCACGGAAACGTGGCACGGACGACGCACGGACGACGCACGGACGACGCGCCCGTCGCACACGCGGCCCCTTCCGCGCTCGCCGAGCGATTGGCCGCGACAACCGTCCAGCTTCTGCTAGATTGCGCGGCTTTCATGAATCCAGACTCAATGCTCGACGCCTTGCCCGCGCCGCTCGCGGGCGCGCTCGCCCGCCGCGGTTTCACCTCCCTCACCCCCGTTCAACAGGCCGTCCTCGCCCCTGAGCTCGCCGGACGCGACCTCCGCGTCTCGTCGCAGACCGGCTCAGGAAAGACCGTGGCCATCGGCCTCGCGCTCGCCCCCCGCCTCGAGCGCGTCCTCGCCGAGCGCGCCGCCGCGGCGGCGCCCGACGCCGCGCCCCGGACCGCCGCGGCCCCGGCCGCGGTGATCATCGCGCCGACGCGCGAGCTGGCCGCGCAGATCGCCGGCGAGCTCAGCTGGCTCCTCGCGGCCATCGGCGTGCGCGTCGCGTGCGTCACCGGCGGCACGAGCTTCGGCGCCGAGGCGCGCTCGCTGCGCCGCGACCCGCTCGTCATCGCCGGCACGCCCGGCCGCATGGTCGACCACCTGGAGCGCGGGACCATCGATCCGCGCGGCGTCCTCACCCTCGTGCTCGACGAGGCGGACCAGATGCTCGACCTCGGCTTCCGCGACGAGCTCGAGGCGATCGCCGGCAAGATGCCCGAGGACCGCCAGACCCACCTCGTCTCGGCCACCTTCTCGCGCGAGGTCCGCGCGCTCGCCGACCGCTTCCAGCGGGACCCGGCGAGCGTGCAGGGCACGCGCCCCGGCGCGGCCAACGTCGACATCGCGCACGTCGCCCACCTCGTCTTGCCGTCGGAGCGCGACGCGGCCCTCGTGAACCTGCTGCTCCTCGCGCCCGGCGAGCGCACCCTCGTCTTCGTGCGCACGCGCGAGGGCGCCGCCGAGCTCGCCGACAAGCTCACCGGGCTCGGCCTGCCCGCGCGCGCCCTGAGCGGCGACCTCGAGCAGCGCGAGCGCACGCGCACCCTCGACGCGTTCCGCTCGGGCGCGGTCACCACCCTCGTCGCCACCGACGTGGCCGCGCGCGGCATCGACGTGCCCGAGGTCGGGCGCGTCATCCACGCCGATCCCCCGGGCGACCCCGAGATCTTCACGCACCGGAGCGGCCGCACCGGGCGGGCGGGCCGCAAGGGGATGAGCGTGCTGCTGGTCGCGCCGTTCGCGCGCGAGCACGCGCTGAGGCTGTTCCGTCGCGCGCGCGTCGAGGCCACGTTCCGGCCCGCCCCGTCGCCGGAGGACGTGCTGCGCGCCGCCGACGAGCGGCTCGTCGCCGAGCTCGCCGCCGCGCGCTGGGGCGGCGCGGACGCCGCGGCAGCGGAGGGCGTGAGCAACGCGGGCGCGGACGACGCGGTCGTGAGCAACGCTGTCGCGGGCGACGCGGGCGACGCGGGCGCGGAGGGCGTGAGCAACGCGGACGCGTCGGGCGGACGCGAGGCGCGCGAGCCCCGCGCGCCGTCGGGCCCCGTGCCCGACGCGCGGCTCAAGCAGCTCGCCGCGCGGCTGCTCGCGGACATGGACGCGACCGAGCTCGTTGCGGCCCTCCTCGCGCGGGCGAAGCACACCGGCCCCTGCGCTCCGCAGCCCGTCACCGCCGTCGCGCCGCGCTCCGAGGGGCTTGCGCCGCGCGGCCGCCCCGCCGGGCCGCCGTGGTCCGGGGCCCCGCCGCGCGGCCGCCCCGCCGGGCCGCCGTGGTCCGGGGCCCCGCCGCGCGGTCGCCCCGCCGGGCCGCCGTGGTCCGAGGCCCCGCCGCGCGGCCGCCCCGCCGCGCATCGCGCCGACGGCGAGCAATCCCCGCGGCTGCCCTTCGTGCCCTTCCAGGTCAACTGGGGGGAGCGCCACGGCGCGGATCCCCGGCGCCTGCTCGCCCTCGTTTGCCGCCGTGGCGGCGTATCGAGCCGTCAGATCGGCGCGATCCGGATCGGCTCCACCGCGTCCGTCGTCGAGGTGGCCTCCCCCGCCGCGCCCGATTTCGCGCGCGCGGTCAACCAGCCCGACGCGCGTGACGCGCGGATCCGGATCGTCCGCGCGAGCTCGATGCACGTCGACTAGGCGAGCTCGGCCGCGCGCGCCGGCGCCGGAGCGCACACGGACGCACGTGGCTCGATCCCGCGCGGATCCAGCGCAGATCGAGCGTGGATCCGGCGCGGCGCGCCGTGACGCGCGCGGCGGCGGCGACCGAGCGAGCTCGCGCGACGACGACGATCGCCAGCAAGTGCATGGGTTTCCTGATTTATCGGGGACCTCAGGTGTTGTACAAACGCCGGGTGAACCGAAGCCCGAACATCAAGCCAGCCATACGCCGTCTCGCGAGCCCGGCCGCGGTGCTCGCTGCATTGCTCGGCCTCGCCCTCGTCGGTTGCGGCGGTTCCGTGCCTCCGCCGAACGACCAGCTCGCCGCGTCCCAGGCCGCCATCCGCGCGGCCGACGAGGTGGGCGCCGAGACCGATCCCCAGGCCACCCTCCACCTCAAGCTCGCCCGCGAGCAGCTCGACAAGGCCAGGCAGCAGATGGCGGCCGAGGACAACGAGTCCGCCCTGCGGCTCCTCGAGCGCGCCGAGGCCGACGCCGAGCTCGCGCTCGCGATCGCCAAGGCGCGCTCCACGCAGGCCCAGGCGCAGGAGGCGCTGAAGCAGGTCGAGAAGCTGAAGCAGGCGGGGGTCCAGTGAAGCGCGAGGTGAAGGTGATGGCTTCTGGAGTGAAGAACCTACCGTTGCGGGGCCGGTCGTTCGCGCTCTGCGCCGCGCTCGTTGCGGCCTCGGGGTGCAGCGCGGCGATCCCGCCGAAGGAGCTCGTCGACGCCCGCGCCAGCTACACGCGCGCGGCCCAGGGCTCCGCGGCGACCCTCGCGCCCGCCCAGCTCGACACGGCGAAGCAGGCGCTCTCCCGCGCCGAGGGGGCGTTCAACGAGGACGCCGAGTCCCAGCAGGCGCGCGACCTCGCCTACATCGCCGATCGCAAGGCGCGGGAGGCCGAGGCGGCGGCGGCGTTGCAGCAGGCGCAGCGCGACAAGGCCGCGGCCGAGGACGCCTACAAGGAGCTCTCGCAGCAGCAGCTCGCCAGCGCGAAGGACGCGCTGCAGAGCGGCCAGCAGCAGATCGAGCGGGAGCGCCAGGCGCGCGCCCAGGCGGAGAGCGCGCGGCTCCAGGCGGAGAGCGCGCGGGTCCAGGCGGAGAGCGCGCGCACCGTGGCCGAGAAGGGGCGCCAGGAGGCCGAGGCGGCGCGGCGCGAGGCCGAGCGCGTCGCGAACGCGGCGCTCGCGAGCCTCAAGGAGATCGCCGCGGTGAAGGAGGAGAAGCGCGGCGTGGTCATCACGCTCTCCGGCGCTGTGCTCTTCGCCTCGGGCAAGTCCGAGCTCCTGCCGATCGCCAAGGAGAAGCTCAACCAGGTCGCGACCACCCTGAAGGATCAGGGGTCGCCGCCCCTGCGGATCGAGGGGCACACCGACTCGACCGGCTCCGCCCAGGCGAACCGCAAGCTCTCGCTCGATCGCGCCGACTCCGTGAAGGCCCACCTGGTCAGCGTGGGTCTGCCCGCGGACAAGATCTCGACCGTCGGCCACGGGCCGGATCGCGCCGTGGCGGACAACTCGAGCGCCGAGGGCCGCGCCAACAACCGGCGCGTCGAGATCATCGTCAATCCCACCTCCGTGCAGTGAAGCCGCCGAGGGGAGAGCGCCGCGGATCCCGGATCCGCCGCCTCCGCCCGCCCCCTTCGGCGCCACGGCGCTGTTTCCCGGGGGCCTGGATGTCCCGTGCGTGATGCCCAAGCCCGGCGCGATCGTCCCCGCGCCGGATTGTGCCAGGGGTACCGGCGGTGATAAGCACGGCGCGTGATCGCAGGCTTTTTCCGCGGGATCTGGCAGGAGTACGTAATCGACCTGCGCGACCGGCTCGACGCCGAGGCGGCGCTCCACCGGGCCACCACGCCGGCGGGAGAGGTCACCCGCCGCATGGTGAGCGTCTTTCTCACCGTGATCGGCGTGCTCCTCTTCGTCCGGTTCGCCTGCAACGAGAACGACACGCGCTGGATGGTCCAGGGCCTGCGCGCCGTGGGCCTCGATGACGCCGCGGCGGGGCTCCACGACGCGCTGAACACCTCCCCGGACCGTCGCTTTCACCAGCGGACCGTCTGGGCGGTGGGCCGCATCATCGGCTACCTGGTCCCGACCCTCCTCGTCGCGCGCTTCGTGCTGCGGGTGCCGATAACGAGCCTCGGCCTGCGCGTCCGCGGGACGGCCCGGCACATCTACGTCTATGCCTTCTTCTTCGCCGTCATGGCGCCGATCCTCTACGCCGCGTCGCTCTCGCCGGCCTTCCAGGCGAAGTACCCCTATTACAAGCTCGGGCGGGGCGAGGACCTGTGGCCGTGGTTCTGGGCATGGGAGGCCCTCTACGCCGCGCAGTTCGTCGCGCTCGAGTTCTTCTACCGCGGCTTCTTCATCCACGGCATCCGCCGTGCGCTCGGCTACGCCTCGATCTTCGCCATGATGGTGCCTTACGCGATGATCCACTTCGGCAAGCCGTTGCCCGAGGCGCTCGGCTCGGTGATCGCCGGGTTCATCCTCGGCACCGTGAGCCTGAAGAGCGGCTCGATCTGGGGCGGCTGCGCGATCCATATCGCCGTCGCGACATCGATGGACCTCCTCTCCCTGTGGCACCAGGGGCGTCTATAGCGACGCCCCGTGGCCGCCGGCGCCGCTGAGGGAGCACGATGGCCTTCAGAGGTCCACCACCGCGTAGGTCATCACCGGCTGCACGCGGCCTTTGACCGTGATCTCGCTGACGGGACGCGTGTTGAAGACCTCCTTCACGAGGAGGTGAGTCTCCTCGCTGAGGAGCACGCTCACGCCGAGCTCCTTTGTCGCGGTCTCCAGGCGCGAGGCGAGGTTCACGGCGTCGCCGATGACGGTGTACTCCATGCGCGCTTCAGACCCGATGTTGCCCGCGACGACCTCGCCGGTGTGGATCCCGACACCGGTCTTGAGATCCGGGATGCCCCGCGCGGCGAGGCGCCCGTTGAAGCGCTCGAGCGCCGCGCGCATGCGGATGGCCGCGCGCACGGCGCGCACGGCGTCGTTCGGCTTGGGGACGGGCGCGCCGAAGACCGCCATGATCGCGTCGCCGATGTACTTGTCGACGACCCCGCCCTCGTCGAGGATGATGGCCACCATCTCGGTGAAGTACTCGTTCAGGAGCCCCACGAGCTCCTGGGCGTTCATCTTCTCGCTGATCGTCGTGAAGCTCCGGATATCGCAGAAGAGGATCGAGACGGTGAGCGTCTCGCCGCCGAGCTGCACTTTGCCGGCGAGCAGGTGATCGAGCACGGCTTCGGTCATGTACTTGCCGAAGGTGCTGCGGAGCTTGTCGCGCTCCTTGAGGCCGTCGACCATCGAGTTGAAGCCGGTCGCGAGATCCTCCAGCTCGTCTCCGGTCTTCAACGCCTCCACGTGGACGTACTGCTGGTGCTCGAGCTGCTTGAGCGCCACGTTCACGCGGGAGAGCGCGCGCGACATCGTTGTCGCGAGGCGCGCGCCGAGGAGCAGCGCGACGATCGCCGTGAAGGTGAGCACGCCGGCCGCGAAGGTCAGGTTCTGGCGCACGATCTTCCGGACATCGCTCACGTCGAGCGCCATGACGATCGAGAAATCACCGACCTTGCCGCGCAGCGATCGGGGGGCGAAGCGGGAGAGGGCCCACAGCGAGCTCGCGTCCTCGACGATCGTGGGGTGGGCCTCGTCGCCGATGACGGCGCCCTGGAGCAGCTCGGTCGGGAAACGTGCCGTGCCCGTGATCCTCTTACCGGACGGCTCGACGAGCGCGATCTCCACGCCGAGCTTCGTCGCCACCTCGCTGAAGTACGTGGGATCGATGGGGATGCAGGCGAGCAGCGATCCGGCGTCGCTCCTCGCGCGCTGGGCGACCAGGTATGCAGGCGGCGAGCCGGGCTGTCCATCGCACCCGTGGACGAGCACGTCCCGCAGGTCTTCCATCTCGTCGATGCCCGAGAGGCCCTCCGCGAGCCCGGGGACCTCGTCCGTGCTCGGCGGTGGCGCGTCGAACCCCCTCGCCGCGACGAGATCGCCGAGCTCGTCGAAGGCGGCGATGGCGACGTTCGGATGAGCGTCGATGACGGCCTCGAGCGCCGTTCCCACGGCCGCCTCGTTCCACAGCCGGAGCCCCTCGACGAGCTCGCGCGTACGAGACGCCTGGCGCGAGCTCGTCGAGACGGCGCGCTGCTGCTGCCTGAGCTCCAGCCGGAAGTTGCGGATCGCCTGCGGGACGCGCTCGCTGATCTGCGCGATGAGCTGCCGGTGCATCACCCACGACAGCACGGGGAGGGCCGCGAGCGTCGCGAGCGACGAGAGCGCGACGAGGACGATGAGCTTCGCGCGAACGGTGCGGAGGCGGAACATGAAGACGCTCATCAGAGCAAAGTCCGCTCCCAGTGGATAGCTCTCGGCGGCATCGACCCCGCGTTGCCCGAGCCGGCCGAGCTGCACGGGCGGGAGCTCCCCTCCTGTAGACCCTCATTCGGTATGCTGCTTCGCATGGACCAGCGTCCCGAAGACGCCATCGCCGTCCCGCCGGCGCTCGCCCACCTCCGCCGGTTCCCGCTCGACGGCGCTCTCCTGCTGTTCGAGCGGCGCTCCGGCCTCACGGCGCTATGCGATGGCCCCGAGACGGCTCACCTGCGCATGCGCGCTCCGCGGGTCGTCCAGTTCGCGATCACGAACGCCTGCAATCTTGCCTGTTCCTTCTGCTCGCGCGACGCCGGGGCCGACAGCGTCTGGACCGCGGGCGGCGCCTTCGCCATGCTCCGCGACCTCTGCCGCGCGGGCGCGCTCGAGGTGGCCTTCGGGGGCGGCGAGCCGCTCGTCTTCAAGGGCTTCGCCGATCTGGTCCGGCGCCTCGACGAGGAGACCGCGCTCGCCGTCAGCCTCACCACGAACGGCACCGGGCTCACCGATCGGCTCCTCGCCGCGCTCGTCCCGCACGTCGGGCAGATCCGCCTCTCCGTGTACGACGACGTCGACAACCGCCCGGTCATCGCCCGCCTCGCCGCGCGCCGCGCCCGCTTCGGCGTCAACTGGCTCGTGACGCCGGCGCGCCTCGCGCGGATGGAAGAGGTCGTCTTCGATCTGCTCGAGCGCGGCTGCCGCGACGCGCTGCTCCTCTCGTACAACGGCCGCGATCGCGCGCTCCACCTCTCTCCCGCCCAGGCCGCGGACCTCGCGCGGCGCGTCCGGGCGCTCGGCCGCGCGCTGGAAGGGCGCATGACGCTCAAGCTCGATGTCTGCTGGGGCGAGCGGATGGAGGCCGTCCCGCGCCTCTTCGCGCCGGGCCCGTGCCCGGCAGGACGCGAGTTCATCGTCCTGACGAGCGACGGGCGGCTCGCGCCGTGCAGCTTTCATCACGCCTCGTTCCCCGTCGCGACGGCCGCCGAGGTGCTCCGCGTCTGGGAGCAGGAGCGCGCCTCCCTCGCCGCCCCGGCGCGCGACCCCGGCTGCGCCCGGGCCGCCGGGTTCGGCCTCGATGCCGGGCCGCGGAGCCTTCCTCTCGCAGGTTGAACCATGAGAATCCGCCTCTTCAACGCCTTCGCCAGCAACAACAGCGGCAGCTACACGATCGTCGGCTCCTTCCGTGACGCCGCCACGGCCGAGGAGGTCGCGCGGCTCGTGCAGGAGGTCTGTGACGCTCACTCTGCCTGGCTCGGCGCGCGCGACGCGGCGCCGGAGGCCGCTGCGCCCGAGGGAGAGTCGCCGCTCGAGGCCTTTGCGCAGCGCGAGGGCCTGCGCGCGGACGACCACGGAGGCGACGGCGACGACTGGCCCCAGTACGGGCCCTCGCCCGCGGCGATCGCGGCGGGCCATCAGGTCATCGTCCACGCGCCGTACACGGTGACGATGCCGCCCGTCTTCGGAGCGCTGTTCTACGCGAAGGGCGGCCGCGTCGAGGCGGAGCTCGAGCATGCCCACGAGGAGCTGGCCGTCGAGTTCAGCTACTGGCCCGAGGACGTGCGCTGGGACGACCCCGGGGCGGCCGAGCGGCTCGACGCGTTCGAGCAGCGCGTCACCGCCGAGCTCCCCGCCTGGACGGCCCGGAGCGAGCACGACAGCCGGCCCCCCATCGCGCCCGCGTGGCACAGCGGCGAATGGCGCTCGCGGCACCTGTCCGCCGTCTTCTCCGACCTCGTCGAGGGCGTGCAGGGCGTGCGGCGTCTGGCGCGCGAGCACGGAATGCGCCTCACCGTGCGCGTGACGGAGTGCCCGCACGGCGTGGCCGATCCGTTCGCCCGGCTGCGGGCACGGCCGAACCCCTGGGGCCCGTTCCACGTGATCCTCTGGCAGATCGGCCCGGACCGGATCGCGGCAATGAAGGCGGTGCGACAGGCCGTCGGCTGCGACCTCGACGAGGTGAAGGCCGCCCTCGAGGGGCTGCCGCGGGAGATCCTCGTGGACGTGACCGAGGAGCACGCGCGGCGCGCAGCCGACCTGCTGCGGCAGGCCGGGTGCGACGCCGAGGCGGTGGTGCCGGCGCGGCGCTGAGGGGATCGCGGGACGGGAGGGGGAGGACTGGCGCTCTCAGGAGGCGCTCGCCGGCCGGGCAAGGCGCGCGTCACGGACAGGGGCGCTCGCTCGGGCGCTCATGTGCTGGAGCAGGTAGCGTGGAAGGATGAAGAACCGTCTTGTGCGTGGAACGATGAGCAACCATTTTCAATCGACCCTGGCGGCGCTCGCGGTGATCGTCGCGGGCTGCGGCGACCCGTCGAGCGCCACCGGCGACGGGGGCGCACCGGCGGGCGGGTCCTCGTCGTCCATGGACGGCGGTGTGTCGCCGCCCCCGGACGGCGGCGGGGCGGGCGACGGCGGCGGGGGCGACGAGGACGCTTCGGTGCCGCCGCCGGGCACGCTGAGCGCGCGCTACCCGGGCGACGAGGGGATCCGCGACGACCCGGCCGTGCTCTTCCACGACGACTTCGAGGCAGGGTGGGGGCGCTGGGACGGGCCCACCGCCGACACGCGCACCCTGCACATCGAGGCCGATCCGGCCGCCGCCCACGGGGGACAGGGCTACCTCCGCTCGACCGTGACAACGGCCGACCTCGCGGAGGACATGTACATCTCGTCGTCCACGTGGGTCACCCACGAGCGCGTCGACGCGATCTACTGGCGCTTTCACGCGCGCTTCCCCGAGCTCGCGCCGAACCCGCACCACTGGGTGCGCATGGCGGCGGGCACCGAGGAATGGGACTGGAGCGGCCTCGCGAACACGGTGCCGGCCGGAGACGAAGGCTTCTGGTTCGACTTCGACACGAACACCGACGACGTCTTCAACTTCTACGCCTACTGGTACAAGATGCGCTCCGGCCGCTGTAACGACGGGACCGCCACGCCCGGATGCGCCGGCGATCAGGGGACCACGTATTACTACGGGAACGTCTTCGAGCCGCCGGGACAAGCGCCGTTCCCGCGCGACCGCTGGTTCTGCATCGAGATGCATGCGCGCGCGAACACGGTGGGCGAGCGCGACGGCGCGCTCGCGTTCTGGATCGACGGCGCGCCGATCGGCGATTACCGCCCCGGCTACCCCGACGGCACCTGGCTCCGCGCCCAGTTCCACACGGCAGGATGCGAGTTCAGCGCGTGCACGCCGCCCGAACCGTTCGAGGGCTTCGACTTCCGATCGAGCGAGGACGTGCGCTTCAAGAGCTTCATGCTCGACGCGTATTACGAGCGTGACTCCGACGCGCGCCGGCGGGCGGAGATGGAGGAGCGCGGCCTCACCGTCTCCGACGCGCACACGATCCTGTACGACGATGTCGTCATCGCGACCGAGCGCATCGGCTGCCGCCGCTGAGGCGCGCTCCGCGGGCGCGGTTCGGCATCTCGGGCGCCGCCGAGCGCCGCGGCCCTCGCGGAAGGGCCGGCGCGGCGGCTCGGCGGAGGAGACGGCTACGGGAGCACCCAGTCCTGCGTGGCCTGTCGGCACGCAGGCCCGCAGTCTTCGCCGTTCGGGTGCGAGGTCTGGTACCCGGGTGTGAAGCTCCGCTCTCCGAGGGCGGCGCCGTCCCGCCGCGCCACGACGTCGACGCGCGCCGGCGTGCCCTGGATCGCGAGCAGCTGCGTGAACTGCCCGGGGATCGGGACGCAGGACTGCGATACGGAGTCGCGGTCCGACCTCTCGGTGCATCGTGTCACGGGCTGGATCGAGACGGACACGGTCGGGCTGCACTGGACGAACACGCCGCCGCCGGGCTGCGGCGTGTTCGTCCAGCTGTAGGCGCACGACACCTCGCTGCCATCCACCACGAGATCCAGCGTGTACTCTCCCGCTGCCCAGCTCTTGTTCGCCGTCGCGGCGGTGATCGAGAGGCCGTCGGTGCAGCCCATCTCGGTGCATTGCTTTGTGACGCAGCCGGACGCGGCGATCAGGGTGAGCCCGGCGAAGAGCGCGGCGGTCTTGCGCGGGCAGGAGTCGAGGCGAACGAGGGAAGAAGGAGATCGATTCATGGGGTCGTCCTCTCTCCGGCGAAGCCGCCGGGGATGGCTGCGCAGGCGTAGCAATGGGCAGGCCACCTTGCGCGGACACAGGCCCCCCGGCCCTGCGGCGGCCTGTGGTCGCAGAGCGACGCCGTCGGCCCGGAGCGGAGCGGGCCCGCCGCCCGGAAATCCTCGGCCGCGGGTCCTTCCGGGGGCCGGGTCAGGCCAGGGTCCTGCCGCCGTTCACGGACAGCTTCTGGCCCGTGATGAACCTGGCGGCGTCGGACGCGAGGAAGGCGACGGCATCGCCGATCTCGTCCGGCGTGCCCATGCGCCGGAGCGGGTTGCTCGCGGCATACGACTGCATGGCCGCAGGGTTCGCGCCCTCGCCGAGGTGGCGCTCGACCGGGACCCAGCCGGGCGCCACAAGGTTGACGGTGATCCCGTGCGGGCCGAGCTCCATCGCCCAGGAGCGCGTGAGGCCGAGCTGGGCGCCCTTGGCCGAGACGTAGCTGGAGAACTCGGGGACACCCTGCTCGAAGACCTCGGACCCGATCTGGATGATCCGGCCCGCGCGGCGCTCCTTCATCCCGGGGAGCACCGCCTTCGCGAGGAGGAGCGGGCTCTTCACGAAGAACTCGAGCTGGTCGAGGCAGTGACGCCACGTCAGATCCTCCAGCTTGACGTGCGGCTGCGGGCCCGTCGCGTTGATCACGAGCACCTCGATCGGACCGAGGCGCGCCCGCACCCCGTCCACGAGGCGAACGACCTCCTGCTCGTCGCGCACGTCGGCCTGGAACGCCTCGGCCTCGCCGCCGCCCCGGCGGATCTCCTCGACCACGCGCCCCGCATCCTCGCGGCCGGCGAAGTAGTTCACCGCCACCCGCGCGCCGGAGGCCCCGAGCCTGCGGGCAATGGCGGCTCCAAGGCCGCGCGAGGCGCCGGTGACAAGGACAACTCGTTTCGACAGATCGTGCGCCATTCAGGCCTCTCCAGGAGATGGGGGATCGCGGTTCGCCCGGCACTGTAAAGGAGATCGGCCGCGCAAGCGCGCCTCCGGGAGCCTCCCTGCCGCGCACGGAGCCGCTCGCCGCGCGCGCACAGGGCCGAGGTCGGTCAACGGTTGCGGTATCGATCTGGATCCAGCAATACGGGATTTTTACGTCGTTATGCCGTGCTGCTGCGCCGATGCTCCGACTTTTCACCAGCAGAATTGAAGGTTTTCAACGCAACGCGCTACTGATCGACCCCTGGGCGTCGTATGCTGGGCCACATGAATACACGCACGTTGCGACAGGCCCTGCGCCCTCTCGTGATGCTCGCCATGGGACCCGTGTTCTGTGCGGCCGTGGGGATCTCGCTGATCCACGCGTGGCTCGACGTGCGGCGAAGGCCGCCGGAGCGGCGCGGCCTCGCCCGCGCTGCAGTGCGGCATCGGCTCCAGCGGCCCCGCGAGCAGGCTCGGCTGTGATTGACACGGTGCTTCCAGGGCGTTGTGGCGGTACGGCTCAGCGCACGAAGAGGAGCCAGAGGAGCGCCGCGGCGGTCGAGGCCAGCGTCACCGGGACACCGACCCTGGCGTAGGCGCGAAAGCCGATCTCGCGCTCGGCGCCCACGGTCTCCACGACGATGATGTTCGCCACCGAGCCGAGGAGCGTGAAGTTGCCCGCGAGGGTCGACACCAGGGCGGTCGCGATCCAGGCGATGTGCGGATCGGGCTGGCTCTGGATGTAGGACTCCGCGAGCAGGATGAAGGGGACGTTCGACACGATCTGGCACCCGACGAGCATCGCGATGCCGAGCCCGAGGAGGCCGAGCGTCGGCCCCGCGGGGAGGTAGGGGCTCGCCGCGCGCAGCGCCTGCTCGGGCATGCCGGTCTTCTGGAGGGCCGCCACGACGATGAAGAGGGCGCCGAAGAACACGAGCACGGTCCACGAGACCCTGTCGAACAGCCCGTTCGCGTCGCGCCGGTGCAGCAGGATCGCCGCGGTCGCCCCGCCGAGCGCCGTCCAAGCCAGGTTCGCGCCGAGCACGAACAGCACCGACACGACCGCGATGCACGCGAGCGGCACGAGGGCGCTCGGCCGAACATCCGGCGCCGGCGCCGGCGCCGGCGCGGGCTCGGGCAGGGGCACGGACGCCTGGACCGCGATGCGGCGCCGGAGCAAGAGGTGCAGCATCACGGCCGTGACGGCGAGCCCGACAAGCGCGGCGGGGCCGGCCTCCAGCAGGTACGTGCGGTACGAGATGCCGGAGAGGTGGCCCACGAGCATGTTCTGCGGGTTGCCGGCGAGCGTGAGCGCGCTGCCGGCGTTGGCGCCCATCGCGAGCGCGAGGAGGTACGGCACCCGATCGAGCCCTGCCCGCCGGGCGGTCCGGTCGACGAGCGGCGCCAGCATCACGCAGACCGAGTCGTTCAGCAGCACCGCGGAGGCGAGCCCGGCGCCCACCGTGACGAGGTAGAGCAGGCGGACCGGCGAGAGATCCCGCCGCGCGACCCACGCGGCGGCGCGCTCGAACACCCCGGCCCCGTCGAGCGACGCCGAGAGCAGCATCATGCCGAGCAGGAGGCCGATGGTGTTCGGCTCGATCGCCGCGAACGCTTCGTGCGGCGTCAGGCCGGCGCCGGGCTCGATCGCGCTCAGGAGGACCATGGCGCACGCGCCCGCGAGCGCGCCGGCCGGGCGCCCGATGGGCAGGATCGACAGGCGGCGCGCCGCGATGAGGACGTACGTGGCGGCGAATACGAGCAGGACGGACCACACGGCGCGGCATCTGAGTGGCCGGGCACGCGGCTGTCAAACGAAGGCGACGCGGCGGTCTCGCCGCCGGCGCGCATTCCGGGTAAGCAGCGACGGCCTCGCACAGGCGCGGGCGGGGCGCTCTCCCGGGCTCAGCGAGGGCGCTCGACCGGGCTCAGCGGGGACGCCAAGGCATGGGCAGGCAGCTCTCGACCCCCACCGCGATCCTCCTCGGCAGCGCCCTGATCGCCGCCGCGGTCTACCTCGGCCTGCGCCACGGCCCGGCCGCCGTCGCCCCGGACGCGCGCTCCGCCGGGGGCACGGCCGCGGACCGCGCCGGGTCGGGGTCCTCCGCCGGGCCGGCGGAGCGCGCCGGCGCGTCCGGAGAGGGCGCGCCGGCGCCTCGGCGCGCGCCGAGCGTGCCGCGCGAGGAGGTGGCGAGGCAGGCCGCGCGGGCGCTCGACGCGCACCGCCCGGCCCTGGTCGAGCGCTGCTACAGGCCGGCGATCGCGGCGCAACCGGCGCCGCGCGGGGTGAAGTACGTCTTCGACCTGACGTTCGACGCGCAGGGCCGGCAGATCGCGCGCGGCATCCTCGAGGATCGCGAGACCTCGCGCCCCGAGATCACGGCCTGCCTGGTCACCGCGCTCCCGCCGGTCGCCGTCGCGCCGCCCGGAGCGAGCGTGCGCGTGGACGTCCCGTTCTCGCTGCCGTGACGGGCGCCGGGCCCGCCGGGGCCGTGACCCCGCGCGTCGCCCTTGACGCACCTGCCTGAACGCCCGATGCCGGAGCGGTGACGCCCGACCAAGCCTTGAAGGAAGCGACGACCGGCGCCCTTCGCCCGGTCTACCTCGTGATGGGGGAGGAGCGCTGGCTTGTCGATCGCGTGGTGAGCGCGATCCGGGAAGCGGCGGCCAAGGGGGGCATCGCCGGCTTCAACGAGGACAAGTTCACCGCGGGCGACGCGCCGATCGAGTCGGTCCTCGGCGCCGCGCGGATGCTCCCGATGATGGGCCCGCGCCGCTTCGTGCTCGTCCGCAGCGTCGAGCGCTGGGAAAAGAAGGACGACGGGGACGACGGGGACGACGAGCGCGGCGGCGCGGGCGGCAAGCGGGGCGCGTCGAAGCAGGTGAGCCCGCTCGACGCGCTGGCCGAGTACGCCAAGGCGCCCTCGCCGAGCGCGGTCGTCGTCCTCGTCGCGGCGAAGCTCCATGGCCAGCGCCGCCTCGTCACGTCCGCCAAGAAGGGCGACTTCCTCGTCGCGTGCGAGCCCCTGAACCGCCGCGCCCTGCCCGGCTTCATCACGTCGATGGCCCGCGAGAAGGGCAACCCGATCTCGAGCGACGTGGCCGACCAGCTCGCCGAGCTCGCCGGGCCCGAGCTCGGCTACGTGGTCGACGCGATCGAGCGGCTCTCGCTGTACGTCGGGCCGAAGCAGCCGATCACCGAGGACGCGATCGCGCAGGTGGTCATCCGGGTCCGGCAGAGCACGGTCTGGGAGCTCATCGACGCGCTCGGGCGGCGGCGGCTCGACCGCGCGCTCGCGGCGCTCGCCGACGCGTACGATCCGCGCGACGGAGGGCTGCGCCTGCTCGGGGCGGTCTCGTGGTCGGTCCGCCAGATGGTGAAGTTCGAGTCGGCGCTCGCCACGGGCGCGAGCCAGGCCGAGGCCGCGCAGCGCGCGGGCGTGGCCCCCTTCAAGGCGAACGACGTGGCGCAGTCGATCCGCCAGCTCCCGAAGGGCGCGCTCGCCGGCTGGATGCGCATGCTCGCCGAGACCGATCTCGCGCTGAAGAGCAGCCGCCGCCCGGCGCAGGCGGTGCTGGAGACGATGCTGATCGAGATGTGCTCGCGCTGAGCGGGAGAGCGCGGGCCCTTCTCAGGCGGGCTTTCGGGCCCAGGCGCCGAAGACCATGTCGCTGATGTACGTGGCGTTCGCCTTGGCTCGCTCTTCCACGAGGCGCTCCTCGAGCGTGTCGATGTCGATCTCGGCTTCGGTCGCGACCCCCTGCTGCACGATGCGAGGCAGCATCGCGCGGACGATGGCCGCGGTGCGGTAGCGCGTCTGCGGCGTTTGCACGACCGCCTCCGCGCGCACGCTCACGACGGTGAGGCCCGCCTGCTCGAGCACGGACGCGAGATGAAAGCCCATGCGGATGTCGGCGCCCTCTCGCTCCACCGTTCCCCACGTCCATCGATGCGTGCGCTCGTGGAGCGGCAGGGGCTTCACGGATGCCGGCACCATCGTTGTGTCGTGCTCCTGAAAGACGACCAGGCCGCCGGGGCGCAGGGCACGGGAGAGGCTCTTCACCGCCGCCACCGCGTCGGGCTGGTACATCAGGACGCGTCTGCCCACGATCGCGTCGAAGAGGCCGTGCTCGGGCGCCAGCGCGCCCAGGTCGCCCTCGGCGAAGGTCATGTTCGAGAGGCCGAGCGAGCGCGCCCGGTCTCGAGCCGCCGCGAGCGGACGCGCGTCGCGGTCGATGCCCACGACCTGCCCTTGCTCCCCGACGAGCTGCGCGATCCGGAACGAGACATCCCCGGGACCGCAGCCCACGTCGAGGACGCGCATGCCGGCGCCGATGCCTGCATCGGCCAGCAGGCGGTTCGTCATGTCGCCAACCACGTCTGTCATCGGTCCACTGTCCTTCGCCTCGTTCGCCATGCTCGAGTCGTAGCGCGAGCGGCACCACCGCTGCAGGGCCCCGTTTGTTGCCGGATTGGCGGATCTTTCGATCCGGGAGGGGAGAAGAGGGGCGGGGAGCGGAGAAGCGGGGAGCGGAGGGACCCCGGAGCGGGGCCTCATTCCGAGCAATTTCTTCTACGGGCCGGGCGCCAGGAGCTTGCGCGGGTCGTAGTAGGAGCGCAGGCGCTTGATCTTCGGCGTGTCCGGATCGATCTCGAAGTGCTCCGACTGAACGACCTCGCCGACGGGCGACGGGAAGCGGATCAGCGTCGCCACGCAGTGACCGTCGGGGCTCAGGTAAGTGGCCTCGACCGTCAGGTGCTTCAGGTAGGGCGCAAAGGCGGTCGCGGCCTTCACCGCGTCCTGACCGCGCAGCGGGCCCCCATATTTGGCATGCACCATGGGGCTCTCGACGACGAACTCCTCATGGAAGACCGCGGCCAGCGCCAGGGCCACGGCGGCCGATTCGCCGGCGCGAAAAGCGTCATAGTACGACTCCACGACCGAAAGCGCTCGCGGTGTTGCCATTTCGACTCCTCCCTTGCCGCCCTCGGGAGCGGCTGAATTTTCGACAGAGGTCAATTGAACCAATTGCCATACAGGTTCACGATGGTGGGAGGGTACGCCCCCCCGCCAGGGCAAGCGCACCCGTGGACGAGATCCGCCTCGGGAACGCGTGGTCAGCCCTCGACCGGGGCCAGGCGCACGCGGAACGCCGAAGGGTACCCGTGGTGGCGCGGCGCGGGATCGATCCGGTAGGGAACGCCGGCCCGCAGCAGCTGTTTGACGGCGATCGAGATATGCAGAATGGCTACGTACTTGCCGTGGCACGTATGGATCCCTGACTCCCAGAACAGGTAGTTCTTGCTCGCGAGGCGCCCGGGCTTGAACTCGTCCGGGGCCGCGATGTGCTCTGGGTCGTGCATCGCCGAGGCGCTGCACGCCATCACCAGCGCGCCGGCGGGGATCTTCGCCTGGTGATGCGTGCCAAGCCCGACCGTGTATTCGCGCACGCAGCGGCTGGTGACGCCGACCGACGGGGGCCGGAAGCGTAGCGCCTCCAGCACATAGCCGGTGATGGCGGCGTCGTCCGCGACGTTCGCCACGTTGAGCGCCTCGCGCAGCACGCGCGGGCGCTTCATCAGCTCGACCAGGACGTTGACGATCGCGCCGCCGCTGAGATCCACGCAGCCCATGAGCAGCCCCAGGATCACGTCGCGGATCCCCTCGTCGCTCTCGTAGGTTTCGGGGACCGCCTGCATGAGCAGGTAGCGGTCCATCACCGAGGGCTGCTCTGGCGGAGGCGATTGCGCGAGCTGCTTCTTGCGCGCGGCGATCATCGCGTCGATCATGGGCAGCGCCTCTTGACGAGCGGCCTTCGCCGCCCCCACGGCTGCCGGGTCGTTGGTCGGATTGAGGAAGATGTCGTGGAACAGCGCGTGGGTCCACGCCACCACCTTCTCGGTCGGTATCTCGCCGACGCCGAGATATCGCGCCATCGCGGCGGCTGGCACCTTGAGCGCATATTCCCCGGCGAGGTCGAACGGCCTGTCGATGCCGACGTGGGTCAGCAGCCGGTTCGCCTCCTCTATGACGAATTGACGGTAGCGGGGCAGATCGGCGCGAGGGAACGCCAGGCGGAGCAGCGACTTCTCCTTCTCGTACTTGGGCGAGTCGTTCATCGCCAGGATGTTCTGGCCCACGTCCTCGATCAGCTTGGGCGCGATGTTGTCGACCGTGAAGACGTCGTTGGTGTTGAGCACCTCGATGACATCGTTGTATCGAGTCACGAGCGTGAGGGCCGGGTTGGCGAAGATGGGCCTCTCGCGTCGCAGCTGGCGGAGGAACGGGAGCGGCTCCTCTTTCAGCCACTTGAAGACCATGCCGGCCTCGATCTGCTGCCGTTTGACCGGATCATTTTCGTGCAAGAGCGCGCTGTGGAGGGCCTCGAGGTAGTCAAAAGGCGCCTTGGAAGAGTCCGCCTTCTCGTCTTGTTCATCTTCTTCGTTGCAGATGCTCATGGGGCGAATTCCTTTCTCGCAGGTCGATCAGATCGCGACGCTCTGGGGGACCATCGAAGGGAGCAGGTACAGATACGGTTGCTCGCGGGTGCGATTGCGCTCGGTGATCTCCCGCTCGATGTGGGCCAGGCGCTCGCGGTAGCGAGCGAACGCCTGCTTTGCCGCCGGATCTTGCAGCATGCACTTCATCGTCGTGAGGCTCGCGCTGGTCAGCGGGGGGCCGATGCTGAGCGAGCGGCTGAGCACCATCTGGCGAATGCTCTGTGTCCGCCCCGGGAGACGCTCCAGCGGCTTGAACTGTCGCTTGTCGTCTCCGTTCAGGATATCGCTGTAGGGGCGATAGGTGGAGAACTGAGCATTGGGGATCCAGGTATAATAATCGGCCTGGCCGAAGTTGACGGCGGCGTGGTACGCGGTCGCCGTGAAGATGATGTTGGTGACGATGGCGACCAGGTCGTCGAGGTTCGTGAGCGTCTTGAGCTGATCGGAGCTCTCCGGCGGGAGCAGGCCGTTCACGTCGCCGAGGTCAGGAGACGCCAGCTCTTGAACCCACCTCTGCAGGCTGGCGTCGCTCGCCAGACATCGCGGCGTCGGAAAGGCGATCTTCAAGACCTGTTCGACGTACTCCTGGATCGCGGTCCAGTGCAGCAGCGCATCGTCGCGGTAGTGATAGTTCTTCAAGTCGCCCACGTCGCGCGCTGACAGATCGTAGGGGAGCGCGCTCTCGAAGAACCGCCAGGGCTTGCCACGGTATCCTCCGACGCCCGAGCCGGCATAGGCGCGCCTCAGGAGCTCGAAAGAGCCCTCGCTGGCCACGGCGCTGGTGACGCCGAAGAAGCGCCCTCGCCCGAGGAACCGCCGGCGCGCCAGCTCGTTGATGGCCAGGGTGTTGAAGAAATGCGGCCTGAGCAGCTGATGGAGCGGATGCGTCGCGGGCAGGTTGCGGTAGGTGCTCACCGCGAACGGCTCCATGATCAGGTGCGAGAAGAGTAAATGGGTCACTTCGCCCTGGTAGATGGCGTCGGTGCTCGCGACGGCGATCTTGGCCGTGAGCCAGTCATCCGCCGGGCCCAGAGGGGTGAAGATCTTGTCGGGCGGCGTCCCGTCCCCGCCGTGCGAGTGCGCCAGTCTTATGGCCACGGGCAGGAGCTCGCCGGCCGCGTTCTGGTGCAGCATGCACGTCGGAGCCAGCGGATACTTCCCCAGCTCCTGCTGCACGTCGGTGTCGACGATGCCCTTGAAGATGCGATAGTCGATGGAGTAGAGCTTCCCGCTCTCGCACAGCATCTCCAGCGTGCGACCGTCGGCGAGGGTGACCGGCTGGGGCTCGGCGCCGCTCAGGAACTCGCAGAGATCGCGCGGCGTCGCGCGGCGGATGTGCGCCGGATTGATCCCCACCAGGCGCTGCCGCCCGAACTCGGCGTCCTCCATCCAGCGCGTCGCTACCAGGGGCCTGCGCATGAAGGTCCAGGGCTTGAAGAACTCGTCGAACTGGTCGAAGGTCTCCCAGTCATCGACGGACTCGAAGATGGCGCCCAGCCCGAGATCGGACGTGGCCTTGATGACGAATTTCCCCTCGCGGTAGCGCTTGTACCCGTACGCGAACAGGTGAAGCGCCTGCGCGATTTGCAGCCCGGCCGTGTCCTTCCACTTGCCGAGGTTGAGCGCCAAGATCTTCGCGACGGGAAAGCCTTCCCCCGGCGGTACGAGATCGCTACCAGCCGGCAGGTTGGACCCGAATTTGCGCCAGTTGGGTGTCGAGCTGGGCTCCATCATACTCGTGCTCGCTTCTCCGTCTCAGGCAGTTGTGAATTGGGTGGTTCAATTGAACGTCGCTCTGACGTCACAGCGCTCTTGGCGCGTGCGGGAGGGCCTCCGTGTCAATCGCAACAGGACTCAGTGGTTCCAGCGCCGCCCCCCGTGCTCGCCCTGCCCCCGCAGCCGATCGCGTCGCCCTTCAATGTAGAACAGGCGAGTCGCCGTCCCACGAAAGGTTGTCGTGCCGGGTTGCACCTTGCCGAAGCGTACAGGTGCATCCTCGAAGTGGTTAGGAGACCGTAGAGCGTTCGCGCATGTCAAGCCATTTCGGTGGTGAGCCTTCGAGCTCCCCGCGCGTGCTTCAGTCCTGACGCTCCGCCGCCTCGACGCCCATGAAATGTCGCATTTCAGAACGATTTCGCGCAATGGGAAAGCTGCGCGGCGTCGAATTCGCAGGATACCGACGCGCGTGTCGGCGCCGCCCTCGCGCGAATCGTTCCGTCCCGGACGACTGGTCAAGATCGGGACGCCTCGCAGCGCTGTGCATTGAGCTGTGGAGTGAACGCGGCCCCTTCGATAGGTGGCCAGGTTGTCGAGCTGGCACCCGACGCGTCGGCGGCGCCTCACCCAATCAGAGCGCATCTCCGGTATGTCTTGAAGCTATTGGTAGCCCGTGAATCCATAGCTCGCGCTCGATGATGGCCGCTCGCTCTGCTGTGCGCTGATGCTCTGGATGGCCATCGTCCTTATCCCGGCGCGCGAGCGCCCCACCGGCGCGGCGGTGTGCAGGTCCGCGATGCAGCGGATCTCTGCGGTAGCCCGGTCTATCGGGGCGGAAGTCGACCGCGAACGCTCAGAGGGGCACCGACGCGCTGGGTGCTAGCCGAGCAGCGCCTCGAACACGCCCTTTTCCCCGAGGTCGCCGAAGCTGTGGGTCGGGGCGCAGGCGGCGAGCTCCGCGAGGGCGTAGGTCCCGGTGGCCACGGCGATCGACTCGGCGCCGATCGCCCGGGCCGCGGCGATGTCCTTCGGCGTGTCGCCGATGACCACGACGCGGCACGCCTCGAGCGGCGCCGCGAGCCTCGCCGCTCCGCGCGTCGCGCCGATGCGCAGGAGCTCGTCGCGGCGCTCGTGATCGCAGCCGAAGCCGCCGAACGCGAACCGCTCGTAGATGCCGACGCGCGTGAGCTTCGCCTGCGCCCCCGCGCGGACGTTCCCCGTGCCGAGGCCGACGGCGCACCTCGCCCGCCGGGCGGCGGCGTCGAGCGCCTCGACGACGCCGTGGTGGATCCGGGTCTCCTCGGCGAGCGACATCTCCTCCGCGAGGATCTCGACGTAGATCGCGAGGAGCGCGTCGATCGCGCGCTCGGTGACCTCGCGCCCGAGCGCCTCGAGCCCTGCCCGGAGGATGGCCCTGTCGGTCATGCCGGCGAACGAGAACGACGCGCACGCGTCGGGCCGGCCGGCATACCGCGCGAACGCACGCTCCATGGCGCGCCGGCCCGCGCCGCCGATGGAGAGCAGGGTGCCGTCGATGTCCCAGAGGAGGACGGTGGGGCGCATCTCCCCAGGGTAGATGCGTCGCGACGCGAGCGCGAGCGCGGAGGCGCGGCGAGCGGTCCCCGGGCGGCCTCATCGGCGCGGAACCCGATCGCGCGAGCGAGGCGCCCGCGTCGCGCCGTGCGCTGCGGCGCCCCCGCGCGCCCGACGGAACCCCGGCCCAGGCGCTGCTGAGCGCGATGTGCGTCGCGGGCCGACACACCGTTCACACCCTTACGCGCAGCCCGTCAGATCCGTCAGCAAATCGACCAGAGTGGCTCGGCGTGCACCGACCGCCCTTCACACACTTACGAGCAGCACATCAGATCCATCAAAAATTCGACATGGGTGGCGCTGTGGATGCGACGCGAGGCGTCGCGGCGTGACTGCTTACGAGCAGCGGTAAAAAATCGTTAATGAAAATTCGTGGATCATTGCAAATGCTCTGCGGCAGGGTCGCCCGGCGCGGTGCATTTCGCGAGAGCATGGAGATGAAATCGATTTTCTCTATGGGAGAGGAGGTTTAACGTCGTCTCCATGGGACGTGTGCTGGGACAATCGTTCGGCTTTCTTCTCTGGCTCGTTGGCCTCGGGCTGATGCTGGCGCTGGTCAACAATTACGCGGCGGAAGAGCCGGAGGTGGACGCGATGGCGCGGGCCCAGGCGTGCGAGGGCGTGCAGGCTCCGTGTGATGAGCTCTTGATTGGCTACGTGCGCAGCTCGCTCGGCCGGAGCTTCCAGCTCATCGTGCGGGGCAAGGACATCTCGGTCCGGTGCCGGCGCGAGCACATCGTCCTCGGGGACTACCGGTGCACGCGCTGGCCGCCGGCGGCGCCACCGGCTGCCGTGAGCTCGATCCCGGTGGCGACCTCCGCCGGAAACGCTCTCCCGGCGCCGCGAGGCGGGAGCGCGAAGCGCGGGGTTCCACCGCCGAGCGCGGGAAAGCCGGAGAGCAAGTTGTAGGGAGCGCCGCGCCCCTCCGAGGCGCCTCGTGGGCGGCGTGACGCGCCCCGCCTAAGCACGCGCGCACGGCCGCGAGTTGCGCTACTCCTCCAGCTCGATGGCGCTCCAACCTTTTCGCGTCGCTGCGCTCGCCCTCGTGGCGGGCCTTGTCTTCATCGGCTCTCCGGCCTGCAAGAAGGGAGAGGAGGCCTCGCCCGAGCAGGGGCGCAGGCCAGGGAAGCAGGGGATGAGCTTCCCGGTCGAGATCGCGCAGGTCGCGGCGGAGCGGGTCGAGTACGCCGTGCCCGCCGTCGGCTCGGTCGATGCGTTCGAGCAGGTGCAGCTCACCGCGCGCGTCGCCGGCGTCGTCGAGGCGGTGCGGTTCATGGAGGGCGACGAGGTCAAGGCGGGGCAGGTGCTCGTCGAGATCGATCCGGCCCGGTACAACCTCGCCGTCCGCGCCGCGCGCGCGACGCTCGACCGCATGACCGCCACGCAGGCCGAGGCCGCCTCGGGCCTCGAGCGGCGCGAGGCCGAGGGCGCCGAGGGCGTCTTCAGCAAGGAAGACGTCGCGTCGTGGCGCTCCAGGTCGGCGACGACCGCCGCGCAGGTCGCCGAGGCGAAGGTCGCCGTCGACCAGGCGCTCCTCAACCTGCGCGACGCGTACGTGCGCGCGCCCATCCAGGGGAAGATCCAGACGCGCACCGTGCAGACCGGCCAGCACGTCGCCGTCGGCACGGTGCTCGCGACGCTCCTCCGCCGCGACCCGCTCCTGCTCCGCTTCCAGATCCCGGGCGCCGACGCCGCGCGCGTCCGGCCCGGCATGGAGGCGCGCTTCACGGTGAAGGGCGACGCGCGGGCCTACACCGCGAAGCTCACGCACGTCGCCGACGCGGCGGATCCCGCGACGCGCATGGTCGCCTTGACCGGCGAGGTGCAGGGCGAGGGCAAGGACCTGCTCCGCCCCGGCACCTTCGCCGAGGTGACCGTGCCCGTGGGCGCGAGCGGCGAGGCGCCGGTGATCCCGCAGACCGCCGTGCGCCCGAGCGAGCGCGGGTTCCTCGCCTACGTGGTCGACGGCACCACCGCGCGCGAGCGCGTGCTCTCGCTGGGGCTGCGCACGGCGGACGGCCGCGTCGAGGTCAAGTCGGGGCTCTCCGTGGGGGAGCGCCTTGTGGTGCGCGGCGCAGAGGCGCTGCGCGACGGCTCCCAGGTCCGCGCCGCGCAGCCCGGCAGCATGCCCGAAGGCCAGGCCGCGGGGCACGCCAGGCAAGGCGAAGGCGCCGGCGCGGCGCCACCTGGGTCAACGGCCGGCTCACCGCCGCCGACCTTCCCCGCGAGCTCATCGCCGGCGCCGGCCGGCTCGGCGCCGGCGATCTCTCCCGCCAGCTCGACGCGGAGCGCGCCGTGAGCCTCACCGAAGCGTGCCTCCGGAAGCCGGTCTTCGCCTGGATGCTGATGGCGGCGACCATCGTCTTCGGCCTCGTGGCCGTGTCGCGCATCGGCATCAGCCAGTTCCCCGACGTCGACTTCCCCACCATCACCATCTCCGCCACGCTGGAGGGCGCCGCCCCCGAGATCATGGAGCACGACGTTGTCGAGCCGCTCGAGGAGGCGGCCGTCCAGGTCGAGGGGATCCGGTCGATCACGTCGACGTCGCGTCAGGGCAGCGCCTCGGTCACCATCGAGCTCGACCTGTCGCGCGACGTCGACGTCGCGCTCCAGGACGTGCAGACGAAGATCTCGCAGGCGCAGCGGCGGCTGCCGCTCGACCTCGACCCGCCCGTCGTCTCCAAGAGCAACCCGGAGGACCAGCCGATCATGTGGGTCGGGCTCTCCGGCCCCTTCTCCCCCCAGCTCGTCGCCGACATCGCGCGCTACCGGCTGAAGGAGAAGCTCCAGACGGTGCCCGGCGTCGGCGAGCTGACCCTGGGCGGCTACCTCGAGCGCAACGTCCGCATCTGGCTCGACGCCGAGCGCCTCGCCGCCAGGGGGCTCACCGTCGCCGAGGTCACCGAGGCCCTGCGCCGCCAGCACATCGAGCTCCCCGCCGGCCGCATCGAGACCGAGGGCCGGGAGGTGAACGTGCGGGTGATGGGGGAGGCGCTCGACCTCGCGACCTTCAGGAAGATCGTCCTCCGCCAGGGCGATCTCGGCCCCGCCGCCCGGCCGGCGGACGCGGCCGTCCAGCCGGCGGGCCCGCCGTCGTCGGCGCGCGGCACGGTGTACCTGGAGGACGTCGCGCTCGTCGAGGACGGCTTCGAGGACGTCCGCCGGCTCGCCCGGGTGAACGGCCAGCCCGCGCAGGGCCTCGGCGTGAGGAAGCAGCGGGGCTCGAACGCGGTCGAGGTCGCGCAGGGGGTCCGGGCCGCGCTCGCCGAGGTCGAGAAGACCTTGCCCGAGGGGATGGAGGTCGGGGTGAACTTCGACTCGACCAAGTTCATCGAGGAGTCGGTCCACGAGATCGAGCTCGAGCTCGGCATGGCCATCGCGCTCACGGCCCTCGTCTGCTGGATGTTCCTCGGCTCGCTCTCCAGCACGCTCAACGTCGTCCTCGCGATCCCGATGTCGCTGCTCGGCACGGTCGCCGCGATCTACTTCCTCGGCTTCACGCTGAACACCTTCACGCTGCTCGGGCTCTCGCTCGCGGTCGGCATCGTCGTCGACGACGCGATCATGGTGCTCGAGAACATCCACCGGCACGCCGAGGCGGGGAAGGACCGCGTCCGCGCCGCCCGCGAGGGCACGGCCGAGATCACCTTCGCGGCGCTCGCCGCGACGCTCGCGGTCGTCGCGATCTTCATCCCGATCATCTTCATGGAGGGGGTGGTCGGCCGCTTCTTCCTCCAGTTCGGCGTGACCCTCTGCATCGCCGTGCTCCTCTCGTACCTGGAGGCGATCACCCTCGCGCCGGCCCGCTGCGCGCAGATCCTCGACGTCTCGCGCGAGGGCCGGAGCCGCTTCGGGCGGCTCGTCGACCGCGGCTTCGACTCCCTCGCCCGCGGCTACGGCTGGCTGCTCGCCCGGGCGCTCCGGTTCCCGCTCGTGGTGGTCCTCCTCGGCGGGCTCCTCTTCGCCGGCGCGATCGTCACGATGCAGCGGCTCCCGACGGAGTTCGTCCCGTCGCAGGACCAGGGGCGGCTCATGGTCCGCCTGCAGACCGCGGTCGGCTCGGACATCGAGGAGACCGACCGGCTCTTCCAGCGCGCCGAGGCGTTCGTGGGCGAGCACCCGGCGGTGTCGCGCGTCTTCGCCGTGGTCGGCGGCTTCGGCGGGGGCGCCGTGAACACGGGCATCCTGTTCGTCACGATGAAGCCGGCCGACGAGCGGTCGTCCTCGCAGGCCGACCTCCAGGGCGTCCTCCGCAAGGAGCTGAACGGCTACCCCGGCCTGCGCGCCGTGGTCCAGGACCTCTCGCAGTCGGGGTTCACGGCCCAGCGCGGCTTCCCTGTCGAGTTCTCGATCCGCGGCCCCTCGTTTGAAGAGCTCACGAAGCACAGCGAGCGCATGCGGGGCGAGCTCGCGCAGAGCGGCCTCGTCGTGGATCTCGACACCGACTACCAGCTCGGCATGCCCGAGCTCCGCATCCTGCCGGATCGGGCGCGCGCCGCGGATCTCGGCGTGAGCGTCGAGGCGATCGCGACGACGCTGAACACGCTGGTCGGCGGCGGGCGCGTCGCCAAGTTCAACGACAACGGGCGCCGCATCGACGTCCGCGCGCGCCTGCTCGCAGAGCAGCGGAGCCGGCCGGAGGACCTCGCGCGCATCCAGGTGAGGAGCGCGTCGGGCGCGCTGGTCCCGCTGACGTCGGTCGTCACCTACGAGGAGCTCCCGGCGCTGCAGGCGATCACGCGCCGCGACCGGGAGCGCGCGATCTCGATCTTCGGCAACATCGCGCCCGGGCACTCCCAGGGCGAGGCGGTCGCCCGGGTCGAGGAGCTCGGCCGGGACCTGCCGGCCGGCTACCGCCTCGTGCTGGGCGGCGCGAGCGTGACGTTCCGCGAGTCGATGGGCGGCCTCCTCTTCGCGCTCGGGCTCGGGATCCTTGTCGCCTACATGGTGCTGGCGTCCCAGTTCAACTCGTTCCTGCACCCGGTCACGGTGCTGACGATCCTGCCGCTGTCGATCGCGGGCGCCGCCTTCGCGCTGCACCTCTCGGGGCACACGCTCAACATCTTCAGCATGATCGGCATCCTCCTGCTCATGGGGATCGTGAAGAAGAACTCGATCCTCCTCGTGGATCACGCGATCGAGGTGAGGCGCGAGGGCGGGCGCGCGGCCCACGATGAACCGGGGCGCGAGCGCGAGGCAGGGGAGGCCATGGACGCCCGCACGGCGATGCTCCGCGCCGGCCCGGTGCGGCTGCGCCCGATCCTGATGACCTCGACGGCGACGCTGATGGCCGCGGTCCCGTCGGCGCTGGCGCTCGGCCCCGGCGCCGAGATACGGGCCCCGATGGCCGCCGCGGTCATCGGCGGCCTCCTCGTCTCGACGGCGCTGAGCCTGCTCGTGGTGCCGGCGTTCTACGTGGTCGCCGACGACGTGCAGGGGCGCGTCGCGCGGCTCCGGGCGCGGCGCGCAGGGCGCCGGGCGCCCGCCGGTCCGGCGCACCCCGCCGCGCCGGAGAGCTAGGGCCGGTCGTTGGGTGGGGAGGTCGGGTCCCCGCCCTCCGCCATGGCGCCGCCACCGAGTCCCACCTCGGCCCAACGACGGGCGGCCAGCACGAGCGTGCCGGCCGAACGCGCGCAAGGATCACGGCGTCGGGATCTTCACGGGGCGGACGTCCGGGATGAGCGGGGGCCGCAGCGTTTCGGGGCGCTGGTCGACGATCACGCCGCGGAGCTGCGCACACCGCTGTTTGCCCTCGTCCCAGACGCAGCCTGAAGGGCATACCGGCGGATCGCCGGTCGGCTGCTGGTCCGCGCAGACGTCCTCTTCGGCTTCACCGGCGGCCGTCGTCTGCGCGCGGCTTGCAGGTGCGGTGTCCGGGGTCGCGCCTTCGCGCGCCCCGGCGGGCGTGGCGGCGGCAGGGGTGTCGGCAGGCTGCGGCAGGCTGCTCTGGCAGGCGGTCGTCGCGAGGGCGAGCGACGCGAGAAGCATCAGGATCAGGCTTCGGGACATGACAACTCTCCGTGCTTGCACGTGGGCAGCATCCGCTTGCGTCCGGCGATCCGGCGCGCGCGGTGCGGCGATTGGGTCTCAAGGAGCACCCTCCTGGCAACCAGCAATCCACGCCGTCCCCGGCGCCGCGCGTCCCGCGCCGCCGCCGCCCCTGCCGTGTCGCACCCGCGCTCGGACTCCGGGTCCGGTCATGCCCCGGCCGCCTTCGAGACCCGCCGGGTGACCCTACATGTCCCCCACGAACCGTGATCCGGCGCAGGCCCGGCCGCGGTAGCATCGTCGCCGGCTGGATGCCGTCTCCCACCTCCTCCGTAGCGCCCGCTTTCCTGCAGCGCCCCGCTGCGGATCGCTGGCTCGGTCCGTTCCGGCTGATCCGTCAGATCGGCCGCGGCGGCTTCGCCCCCGTCTGGCTGGCAGACGAGGTCTACGAGGGACGCAAGCTCCGCGACGCTGCGATCAAGCTCTTTTTCCTCCCGATGGGCCTCTCCCCGGGCTCGGCGGACGCCACGCGCTGGCGCGATGCGATCCTCGACGAGGCGCGCGCCCTCTGCCGCGTCGAGCACCCGAACGTCGTCCGCTTCTATGCCCTGCACCGCGACGACGCCTGGGGCGTGGTGGGCCTCGCCATGGAGCACATCGCGGGCGTGAGCCTCGATGTCCGTCTCGCGGAGGCCGGCCCGCTGAGCCCCGATGGGGTCGCGAGGGCCGCCCTCGGCGTCGCCTGGGCGCTGGCGGCCGTGCACGGCGCCGGCCTCGTGCACCGCGACGTCAAGCCGGCCAACATCATCGAGCGCGCCGCACCGAGAGGGGCGCGCGGCGAGGGCCAGGGCCTCGCCGCCCATCCGGTCCACAAGCTGATCGACTTCGGCATCGTCGTCGATGACCCCGCGCTCCGGCCGCGAGGCGCCGCCGCGCCGCTCCTCGTCGGCACCCCCGGCTTCATCGCGCCGGAGATCCTGCTCGGCGGCGCGGCCACCCCTGCCGCCGACCTCTACGCCCTCGGCGCCACCGTCTTGCGCCTGTGCACCGGCCAGGTCCCGCTCGACCCCGCGGGCGGGCCCGTGGCCGTCCATCCCCGGCGGCGTGCGCCCCGGCTCGACGCGATCCTGCCGCTGGACACGCCCGCGCTCGCGCCGCTCGCGGATCTCACCGCGCTCCTCCTGGATCCCGATCCCCGCGCGCGCCCGCGCCACGCCGAGTGGGTCGCGCGCGAGCTCGAGCGCGTGCTCGCGCTCTCGACCGGCGAGGTTCTGCCGCACCTCCGGCGCGCGGAGCACGGTCCTCCGGGCGAGAGAGCCGCCCCGCACGACCTGGACGCGTTCGACTCCCAGCCTGCGATGCCCACCGCCCCGCGCGGGATCGCGGGGCGGGCCCCGCAGGTCGAGGGCCCGACCGTGCTTGTGGCGCGTCCGGCCGCGCACGTCGGGAGCCCGATCGCGCCGGTCTCGCGTCCGGCCTCGCAGGTCGAGGGCTCGAGGGCGCCGACCGAGACCCTCGCGCCGCCCGCGCCCTGCCTGCACACCCCGCTCTTCGGCTGCGACGACGCCCTCGCGGCGCTCGCGCGCCTCGCCGCGGAGGTGCGCGGAGGCGGGGTCCGCGCCGCGTTGATCACCGGGCCGCTCGGCGTCGGCCGCACCCACCTGCTCGCCGCGGCGCTCGAGCGCGAGAGCTTCGGCGCGGACCGCGTCCTGCGTGCCGCCTGCTCCCCGGAGCGGAAGGGCCCCCTCCGGCCGCTGCTCCGCGCCCTGGAGGCGCTCCCGCCGGAGGCCGCGAGCGCGCTCGGCCTGGTGGTGGACGCGATCGAGCGGGCCCTCTCGCCGAGCGTGCTCCCCGGCGCGCCGGACGCGACCGCGGCGCTGGAGGGCGTGGAGGACGCGCTGCTCTCGGCGAGCACCGAGGCGCCGCTGGTCCTCGCCCTCGACGACCTCCAGTGGGCCGACGCGCACACTCTCGCGCTGCTGCGGCTCCTGGTCGAGCGCGTGGGCGCGACGGTGGCGCGCAGGGGCGCTCCGGCGCGCCTCCTGGTCCTCGCGGCCGCGCGCGACGAGCCGAGCCCTTCGCCACCCCTGCGCGCGCTGCTCGCCGAGGCGCGCGGGCGCGCCCGCCCCGGCGCACGGCACCTCGCCCTCAGCCCGCTCGGCGACGAGGACGCCGCGCGCCTCGCCCAGGCCACGCTCCCCGTCGCGCCCGCGCTCGAGCGCGCGGTCGTGCGCGACTCGGGCGGCGTGCCGTTCTTCATCGTGCACGCGCTCGTCGCGTGGCGCGAGACCGGCGCGCTCGTCTATCGCGCGGGCGCCTGGGATGCCGCCGAGCCCGACCTCGCGAGCCGCGGCGTCCCGGGCGTCGCCGACCTCGTGGTCGCGCGCCTCGCCAGCTACCTCGACCCCGCGAGCGACGAAGGCCGCCTCGCCCTGCGCGCGCTGGCCGCCGTGGCGCTCCACGGCGGCGGCCTCGGCGTGGACGTGCTCACCGAGGCCGCGGGCCGCGACGACGAGGCGCTGGAGGCCGCGCTGCTCCCCCTCGTGGATGCCGGCCTGCTCACCGCCTCCGGGGCCGGCCAGCACGGGCCGGAGTACAGCTTCGTCCAGGAGATGGTGCGCCTCTCCGTGCTCAACCTGGTCCGGCCGCGCCCCTGGCTGCGCCGCCTGCACCGCGCGCTGCTCGACGCCATCGCCCGCCGCCCCACGGCGGCCGCCGACGCCGCGTTCCTGGCCTCCGGCTACGAGCGCCTGGGCGCGGCCCCGGAGGCGCGGCGCTGGCTGGGCCCGGCGATGGCCGCGGCGATGTCGGCCGGCCTGTTCACCGAGGCGGTGGAGCTCGGCGAGCGCCTCGCCGCGCTCATCGAGGATCCGGACGAGCGCGCCGCCGCCGAGATCGACGTGGTGCGCGCCCTGCTGCGCGGCAGGAAGCCCGAGGAGGCGCGGCGGCGGCTCGACGCGCTCGACGCGCGCGCGGCGGTGTTCCCCGCGCGCCGCGCCGAGGTGGCGCTGCGGCGCCGGCTCTGCCGGCTGGAGGTGGCGCGGGGCCTGCGCGAGGAGGGCTACGACGATCCCGGCCTGCTCGCGGCCGCCGACGCCCAGCCCGACGAGGCCCTCCGCTGCGAGGCGCGCATGGCGCTCGCCGGCGTCGCCGTCCCCGAGCGGGCCATGGAGCTCGCGGGGGAGGCGGTGGCGCTCGGGGCGCGCGCCGGGCCGGCGCTGGAGTTCGGGGCGCGCGTGCTGCGCTTCGAGCTGAACTACGCCTCGAACCGCCGCGAGCTCGCGGTGGCCGAGGAGGACCTCACGCGCGCGCTCGCGATCGCCTCGGCGCTCGGATCGCGCTGGCACAGGCTGCACATCGAGGCGGATCTCGCGGTGCTCGACGCCGAGCGCGGCCGGCTCGGCGAGGCGATCGGGCGGCTCGAGAGGATCGCCGGTCAGGCCGAGGCGGACGGCATGCGCGGCCAGCTTCGCCTCGTGCTGACCAACCTGGCCGCGTTCCTGCTACGCGACGGCCGCGCGATCGAGGCCGCGGAGACGGCCAGGCGCACCGCCGAGCTCGCGGCGGAGGCCGGCGATCCGGGGCTGCGCGCGAGCGCGCTGTCGCTGCGCGCGGACGCGCTCCGGCGCGTCGGAGATCTCCCTGGCGCGCTCGCCGCGGCCGACGAGGCCGAGGCGCTGCAGCGCGCCCACCGCGACCGCCGCCAGGCGCTCACCCTCCTGCGGCGCGCGGAGATCCTGGCCCTGGCCGGCCGCTACGACGACGCGCTCGCCGACGCGCGCGCGGCCAGGAGCGTCGCGGAGGCCCGGGCCGACCGCGATCTCGCGCTGGGCGCGCGGCTGTGGGAGCTCCTGCACCTCGCGCGGCGCGGCGAGCTCGTGGTCGCGGCCCTGGAGGAGGCGGTCGCCGAGGCCGCCGGGTCGGGCGTGACGTTGCGCCCGCTCACGCTCGGGCTGATGGACGAGGCGCGGGCGTGGGTCGCCACGACGAAGCGGGCGTGATCCGCCCGGACAGGCCTCCCGGACGGCGGATCGAGCGGCCCGTGGCCGCAGGGCGGCGCCCCGTCGCCGGAGGCTCCCGACGAGGACGCCCGCCGCGAGGAGCGCGCCGCTCCCGGCGCTCCCGGAGAAAGCGCCCGTACCCGCCGCGTCGCACGCGCAGCCGCGGGGCCCGGGCGGCACGGAGGGCACGGCGCGCGGCGCGGCCGGCCGCGGCGCCACCTCGCGGCCGTCGAGGGCCGCGCCGTCGCCGGAGACGATGAACGCAGCCCAGTAGAAGGGGTGTGCCGTTCCGGGTCGGGACCGCATCTCGATCTGCGCCTGCCGCATGGCCTCGACCCGGCCCCCCCCGGCGGCGAGCTTCTCGTAGTAGGCCTCCATCAGGTTGCGGGTCTCGCGGTCCTGGACCTTCCAGAGGCTCATCACCTGGGTCTCCGCCCCGGCGAGCACCAGCGCTCGCCGCAGGCCGTGGACCCCGTCCGCCCGCTTCACCTCGCCGAGGCCCGTCTCGCAGGCGGACAGCACGACAAGCTGCGTGCCGTACAGGTCCAGGCCCGAGGCCTCCAGCGCGGTCAGGACACCGTCCTCGGGGCCGTCGTAGGGCCGGTTGGCCGAGGCGAGCGCCACGCCGGCGCGCAGCAGCGGGTTCTCGCCGGCGGCCCCGCCCGCGTGCTCGCTGTCGGGGAGGAAGAACCCGTGCGTCGCGAGGTGGAGGATCCGCGGGTGCGCCGCGCTCTTGAGCGCTTCCTCGGTCGCGCCGAGCCCGGTGAGCACCTTCGCCCCCGGGAACCGCCGCGCGATCGCCGTCGCCTCGGGCAGCGTGCCGGGGAGGGCCGGGAAGGACAGCGCGCGCATGTCGATCGACCGCCTCGCCGGCGCCGCGCCGGCCGGGGCCTCGCGGCGGAAGCGCGCGTGCCGGGTCGCGTCGCCGAACTCCGGCGCCCCGATGACCAGCGCAGACAACCCGGGTTCGGCGCGCCGCGGGTCGTGATGCCGGGCGCGGAGCAGATCGCGGCCGCTCGTCAGGTAGGTGAACGAGCTGTGCTCCAGCAGGTAGCTGCCCTGCTCGTCGACGAGCGCGCCGAAGGGGACCAGGTTGAGCTCGCCGTCGGGGCTGAGGAAGATCCAGCGGACGCCGCCGAGCAGCGCCCGCACCGGCTGCATGACGCGCTCGTCGACGGCGCGCGCGGCGCGCTGCGGGTCACGGAGCAGCTGGGCGAAGGCGCGCCGCAGGTCGCCGGCGGCCGCGTCGATCGGCGCCGCGTCGCGGAGGTCGACCCAGGCGACGCGGCCGTCCGCGTGGAGCACGTACGCCGCATACCGCGGCGCGCCCCAGGCGAGCGGCGCGGCGCCGCCGCGCTCGCGCACGCGCGGGCGGCGCACGACGAGCTCGACGAGCGCCGCTCCCTGCGGCAGGGCGGCGACCACGCGGTCCAGGGTGACCGGCGCGTCGTCGATCCGCAGCGGGGCGCCGCGCCGGCCGATCTCTTCTTCAAGCGCCTCCTTCTTTCGCTCGAGCTCGTCGATCGACGCGCGGAGCTCGCCAGGCTGCCCCGAGGAGGGGAGGCGGATGATGAGATCGGCGAGCCGCGCCTCGACGGAGACGAGCTGCCGGAGGAGCATCGCGTCGTCGGGGCGGCTCCGGTCCCTGAGCGCGGCGATCCGGTCCGCGGCGGCGTCGAGGACCACGCCCTTGCGCCGGAGCACCGCGGTGAAGGCGAGGCGCGCCGCCTCCGCGTCGGAAGGAGCGCTGTCCGCGTGCAGCGAGAGGAGGAGATCTGTCTCGTCGCGGAGCGCGCCGGCGAGGGCGGTCCTCTGCTCCTCGCTCGCCGCGGGGAGCAGCGCGAGCGCGCGCCGGTCCTGGATGTCCGCGCCGCGCGCGAGCAGGCCCATGGCCTCGCCGATCGCCCCCTGGTCGAGCCGGTGCCGGCCGAGCCGCAGCAGGGCGCGGACGACGCGCGGATGGTCCGGGCCGAAGGCGGCCTCCTCGATGGCGAGCGCGCGCCGATGGAGCGGCTCGGCGGCCCGAGGCTCCCCGCACTCTTCCCGGAGCTGGCCGAGCGCGGCGAGCGCCTCCGCGACGCCCGGGTGCCTGTCGCCGAGGCGCTGCTCGCGGAGCGCGAGCGCGTCGCGGTAGGCGCGCTCCGCGGCCGCAGGATCGCCGCGCCTCAGCGCGAGATCGCCGCGGAGCATCAGGGAGGTGCTCCGTCCCACGTGACCCTTGCCGAGCGTCCTGTCGCGCAGCGAGAGCGCCCGCTCGACGAGCGGCTCGACCTCCGAGGGCTCGGCCCCCTGCAGCAGCTGGACCGCCGCGAGCCGGTCCAGCGCGGCGGCGAGGCTCGGGTGCTCCGGGCCGAGCACCCTCTCGAGGAGGCCGATCGCGCGCTCGAGGAGCGGCCGGGCCAGCGCCGGATCGCCCGCTTCGGTGTGGATGTCGGCGAGGTCCTGGAGGCAGCGCGCGGCGCTGGGGCGGTCGCCCTCTTCGCATCTCCCGCTCGATTGTCTCCGGAGGCGGTCCTCGGCGCGCCCGTGCTGCGCGCGTGCAATCTCGAGCTCCGCCAGGGTCAGGACGAAGTGATTCTGGCGGGCCGTGCCCTTCGGGAGCGCGCTCAGGAGCGCGTCGGCCCGGCCGTACTCCGCCTTTGCCAGGAGCAGGCGAGCGAGGCTGTCCAGGGCTCCAACGAATCCCTGGTAAGCCCACCGGCCATGAGCCTCTCCCCACAGCGACGTCGCGCGCGTGAGGAGCGGCTCCGCAGCGGCGTAATCGCCTTGCTTCATGCGCAGCTCGCCGAGCAGCGCGAGGGCCATCGCGAGCCGACCGCGCCGATCGTCGTCCTCCGGCTGCGCTGCGTGATCGCGCGCCGCCACGGCGAGGGCGCGGGCGAGCAGCGGCACGGCGCTGGAGTGATCTCCGGCCCCCATCCGCGCGGCCCCGAGAACCATCAGATCAGGGAAGATCGTCGCGTCACGTTGGACCGCATCCCCCGGGAGGCCACCGCGGTTCGATGGCCGCTTCTCGAGGGACGCGATGCGGGACTCTGCCCAGCGTGCCTCGGCCGTGTAGTCCTCGCTCATGTACCAGAGCGCGGCCGTCGTATCTCCCGGCCCGAGCACGGCGCCGCGCGGCTCGGCGGCGTGGGCGCTCGCCGCCAGCGCGAGCCAGGCCACGAGGAGCGACGTCAGGCCTCCGATCCATCCACTCCCTCGGGTCATGTGTCCCGCGCCTCCACGGCCGCTGCCTGCGGCCCGCATCCTACCGCGCATCGCCCTTCCTCCTGCGAGCCATCGTTGCGCCCACCGTGCCGAGCGCGCGCCGAGGAGCCGCGAGCGCAGCTCCCCGGCATGGCACCGGGCGCGCACGCCGCCGGCTCCCCCGGCGAGGCGCCGCCCGCGTATACTTCGATGCGTGGCAGAGGAGCTGACGAAGCCGATCGAGCGCGACGGCGCCTACAGGCTCGCCTCACGCAAGATCCGCGTCGAGGTCGTGGACGGCCCGGATCGAGGGCTCGTCGCCGATCTGCCCGGGCCGGAGGCGCGCGTCGGGCTCGGCCGCGAGTGCGACCTCGTCCTCAAGGATCCCACGGTCAGCCGCCGCCACCTCGTCGTCCGCGTCGAGGGCGAGCGCATCCGCGTGATCGACGACTGCAGCAGCAACGGCACATCGGTCGACGGCGTGGAGGTGCGGGACGCCTATGCCCGCCCCGACGCGGCCATCGTCGTCGGCGGCACCACGCTGCGCCTGCGGATGCTCAGCGACGTCATCGAGCTGCCGCTCTCCCACCGCGAGCGCTTCGGCGGCATGCTCGGGCGCAGCGTGGCCATGCGCCGGCTCTTCGCCGTGCTGGAGCGGATCGTGCTCACCGACGCCACCGTGCTCGTCGAGGGCGAGACCGGCACCGGCAAGGAGCTCGTGGCCGAGGCGGTGCACGAGGAGAGCCCACGCCACGGCGGGCCCTTCGTGGTCTTCGACTGCTCGGCGGTGAGCGCCGCGCTCATCGAGAGCGAGCTGTTCGGCCATGTGAAGGGCGCCTTCACCAGCGCCGTGTCCGAGCGCCCGGGGGCGTTCGAGGCGGCGGACGGCGGCACCCTGTTCCTCGACGAGGTCGGCGAGCTGCCGCTCGATCTGCAGCCCAAGCTCCTGCGGGCTCTCGAGCGGCGCGAGGTGCGGCGGGTGGGCTCCAACGTGACGCGGCGGGTGGACGTGCGCATCGTCGCCGCCACGAACAGAAACCTCGCCCGCGAGGTGGAGCGCGGCAGGTTTCGCGAGGATCTCTACTACCGGCTCGCTGTCCTCCAGGTCGCCGTGCCGCCGCTGCGCGAGCGGCACGGCGACATCCCGCTGCTCGTCCGTCACTTCGAGGAGGGGCACAAGCCCCGATCCGGGTCGCGGCCGTCGCTCTCCGTGGACGAGGTGGCGGCGCTCGCGGCGCGCTCGTGGCCCGGCAACGTCCGCGAGCTGCGCAACGCGCTGGCCCGCGCGCTCGCGCTGGGCATGGCCGGCGGCGCGGGCGGCCCCCCGGCGCCGGCCGTGCCCAGCGAGGGCGCGCAGGGCCCGCCCGCGGTGGACCTGACCGAGCCGCTGCTCGCCGGCCGGGAGCGCGTGGCCGAGGCGTACGAGAGGGCCTACCTGGACGCCGCGCTCCGGCAGACGGGCGGCAACGTGTCGCGCGCGGCGGAGCTCGCGCGGGTGAACCGGAAGTTCATCCAGCGCGCGATGAAGCGTTACGGCCTGCGTGGAGACGGGGGCGCGGACGGGTAGGCTCGGTCCTCTGCTGGCGCGCGAGGTCGGCGAGGTCCTGGAGATCGCCCTCCGGCGCATGGCGCGTCACCTCCGTCGACATGGCTTGACTGGCCCCTTGTTCCAGCCGCTGCGACAGGCGCGTGGCGCTCCCCGCGCCTGCGGCTCCGTCGACTGCCCCCGGCGCGTCGCACCCGCCCCCGCCATTCCCTCGAAATAGAGCCCGATCGTGCGTGGCTCGCTTTCTGCTCATTCCCTCGGGCGAGCATCGCGGGACGCAGCGCCCGGGATGCGGATGCAGTGCTCGAGATCCGCTGGCTCCGAGGAGCCACCCATCAGCAAAAGGAATCCCACAACATGAACACGACAAGCAAGACGATCGCCCCCTTCGTGCTCTCCGCGCTCGTCGGCTTCGGCGCGACCCTCGCCAACGACGCCGACGCGGCTTACCGGCACTACTCCTCGACGTTCTGCTACGGTGACGCGATTTTCTCCGGGGGGCGGCTCAACAACGGCGAAGCGGACTCGACCTTCCTCGGGTGCCCCATCATCGACGACAGCACGTTCAGCAAGGGGCAGGTCACCCACTTGAGGGTCTACGCCTATGACAACAGCACGGTCGATAGCGTCGACGCGACGGCCTGCGCCACCTTCCACAACAGCGTGGGCGCCACCTGCGGGGCGTGGGTCAGCTCCGGCATCTCCCAGGTGGATTTCGTGACCCTCTCTCCCCCCACCACTGCATGGACGAGCGCAGCCGTCGGCTATTTCCCCGAGGTCAGGGTGATCTTGCCGGGCACCGACGGCGGCCGGTACGCCAAGCTCATGGGCTACCACGTCGACGACCTGTGAGGGACAAGCGAACGCGGAGCTCCGAGCCACGCGGCTAGGAACCCGCGGACGCGGAGCTCCGACCCACGCAGACTGAGATCTACGGATCGCCTCAAGGCCGAGGGATAAACCATGTCCAAGCATCAGGGAAGATTGTCCTCGTGGACGCGCATTCTGCCGATCGTCGCCGGGGGGCTCGCGGGCGTCATTTCATCCGTCGGCGCTTCGAGCCTCGTGCAGCCGGAGCGCGTCGCGGGCGCGGCGGCTCCATCGCCTCCGGCGGAGAGCTCCTCGCAGGATCGAGCGCCCGCGGCGCGTGACGGCCGCGCGGCGTCTCCGGAATCGTCGGCGGACGGTCAGGCGGTCGTGGTCGAGCCTGCGGTCGAGCCGGGTGCTATCGACATGGATCCCGAGGAGGAACGCGCCATCCTCCGGCAGCGGGAGCACGACTGGCTGGCCATGCACGCCGCCGACGCGACTGACCCTGCGTGGAACGGCCAGGCGAGCGCCAGGTTGAACGCCAGCCTCTCCGCGCTCGCCGCGCAGGGGAGCTTCCAGGTGGCGGACGTGGATTGCCGGAGCAAATCGTGCCTCGCCACCGTGCGGTGGTCCTCGTACGACCAGGCCGTGACGTCGTACCAGGAGCTCGTGCATGCGCGCTACGACATGCCCTGCACGCGCACCATCCTGCTGCCGGAGCCCGAGGACCGGGCGGCGGCCTACCAGGCCAACCTGACGTTCGATTGCGAGCGCGATCCTCGATCCACAGCGCAGTAGGCGCAGCGCCCCCCCTTCACCCGTCCCACCGAACGGCGGCGCCCTTCGAGGGCGCTGCCTCCCGCCGCCTGCCGTCGTACTTGGCCGCGTCGCCGGCGCTCGACGCGCTGCCGCCGTCGCGCGGCCCCGGCATGCGGGTGGAGCAGACCGCTGCTCCAGGTGATGGCCCGAGCCGCCACCCCTGAAGACTCCAGCCGCTGACCGGGCGCCTCGAGGCCCGCGCAACGGTCGTTTTCGCGAGCGAATCGCCCCGATAGGCGCGCGCGCGCCGGTGGCATCAAGGTTGCTATTCATCCGGACACGCAGGGACGTCCCCCTTCCGCCGCCGTCTCCGGCGATCGCCGGGAGGGCTCCCCGTCGACCTGCAGAACACCACCCGAGGTGAATCGACATGCGATATTCCGCAATGGTCTCGAGCGCGTTGACGGCGGCATCGGCGATGATGATGGGCTGCGTTGCGGCGCCTGATCTCGACGAGCAGCTCGTGGGCGAGGTATCCCAGCCCAGCATCTGCGGCAGCACGAGCGATTTCCAGCACGTCGAGCAGTACGACGGCACGCTCGGCGTGACGGCGGGGTTCGTCGGAGCGCACCAGGCGCCGGTCGGGCAGATCCAATGGAAGAGCGATCTCGCGTCCCGCTACGCGAACCCGGGCAACGTGAGCGGCACCCGCACCTGCTCCGGGACGCTGATCGCGCACAACCTCTTCTTGACCGCCGGCCATTGCTTCGATCCTGACGGCGGTGGCTGGACCTGGCCCCGGACCGCCGCGAACACGCCGATCTCGGCGAGCCAGGGGGCCGCCGAGATGCGCGTCAACTTCGGTTACCAGGAGGACCCGAGCGGCGGCCTCAGGACCGCGGTGTCGTTCGACATCGTGTCCCTGCGCGAGCACCGGCGAGGCGGCCTGGATTACGCCGTCGTGCAGCTCGCGCAGAGCGCCGCCGCGAGCTACGGCTTCACGGTGGTCTCCACGACGGACGCCGCGGTCAACGACATGCTCGCCGTCATCGGCCACCCGAGCGGCGAGCCCAAGCAGATCGACGCGGGCCCCGCCAGCAGCTTCAGCGGCGATTATCTCCAGTATGGCTCCCTCGACACGCTCGGCGGCAACTCCGGCTCAGGCGTGCTGCGTGGCCCGTCTGGCAAGCTCGTCGGCGTCCACACGAACGGCGGGTGCACCTCGGTCGGAGGCGCCAACGCCGGCGTCAGGATCACGTCGATCATCGAGGAGTCCCCGATCCTCCGCGACGTGACGCAGCGGCTCGTCGTGTTCTCGAAGGGCTCGGACGGCGCCATCTGGCACAAGTTCTACGACGGCGGCTGGTCCGGCTGGACCTCGCTCGGCGGCACCCTCGCCTCGGCGCCGTCCGCCACGCTCACGCGGGAGGGCCGCCTGACGGTGTTCGCGAAGGGCACCGACAAAGCCATCTGGCACAAGTACTATGACGGCGGCTGGTCCGGCTGGATCTCGCTCGGCGGCACCCTCGCCTCGGCCCCCGCCGCGACCGTGACGCGCGAGGGGCGACTGACGGTGTTCGCGCGCGGCACCGACAACGCCATCTGGCACAAGTACTATGACGGCGGCTGGTCCAGCTGGATCTCGCTCGGCGGCGCGACCACGCATGATCCGGCGGCGGTCGTCACGGCCGATGGGCGCCTTGTCGTCTTCGCGAGGAGCACGAGCGGCGAGCTCGTCCACCGGTACTACGACGGCGGCTGGTCCAGCTGGATCTCGCTCGGCGGCGCCGTCGCGTCGGGCCCCTCCGCGGTCGTCACGGCCGAGGGGCGACTGACGGTGTTCGCGCGCCGCCCCGACGACGCGATCTGGCACCGGTACTATGACGGCGGCTGGTCCGGCTGGTTCTCGCTCGGCGGCGCGATGGTCGACCAGCCCGGCTCCGCGGTCACGCCCGAAGGGCGACTGACGGTGTTCGCGCGCGGCGCCGACAACGCCATCTGGCACAGGTACTACGATGGCGGCTGGTCGAGCTGGACCTCGCTCGGCGGCGTGTTGACCTCGAGCCCGGCTGGGCTCTGATCGGAATACGCCTGCTCCTCCTCCTCCTCCTCCTGAACGCACCCATTGCCGCTCTCGCTCGGGGTCGCGGTCCTTGGGATGCTGTCGATGAAGGGTACGGAGCGGCGTCCAGGAAACGGGGGGCGGCGTCCAGGAAGCGTGGGGCGGCGTCCAGGAAATGGGGGGCGGCGTCCAGGAAACGGGGGGCGGCGTCCAGGAAACGGGGGGCGGCGTCCAGGAAACGGGGGGCGGCGTCCAGGAAGCGGGGGGCGGCGTCCAGGAAACGGGGGGCGGCGTCCAGGAGCGCTGGAGCTTGAGGGATCCACCTCGCGTGGACCGCGCTATCCTCGGGCGAGCGCCTCACCCGAGAAGACCGGACGGGATCCGGCGAGAGACCTCATGACCGCCCCTCAGAACCCGCTGCTCAACGACCGCGACGTCGAGTTCCTCCTCTACGAGGTGCTCGACGCGCCGCGCCTCTGCGAGCTCCCCTATTTCGCCGATCACGCGCGGGAGACGTTCGACCTCTACCTCCAGAGCTGCCGGCGGTTCGCGCGGGAGGTGCTGTTCCCGACCTATCGGCCGGTGGACGCGTCTCCGCCGCGCTTCGAGGGCGGCGCCGTCACGGTGCACCCCGCCCTCAAGCAGGTCTTCCGGCCGATGGTCGAGCTCGGGATGCTCACCGCGACGCGGCCGGCCGCGGTGGGAGGCCAGCAGCTGCCGCTCGTCGTCGCCACGCTCGCCGGCGCCTACCTGCAGGCGGCCAACCTGAGCGCGTGCGGCTACCTCGGGCTGACGACCGGGGCGGCGCACCTGATCGAGGCGTTCGGCGACGACGCCCTGAGGTCCGCCTTCATGACCCGGATGTACGCCGGCGAGTGGACCGGGACGATGGCGCTCACCGAGCCCCAGGCCGGATCGAGCCTGGCCGACGTGCAGACGCGCGCGGCGCCGACCCAGGCCGGGCACTACCTCGTCCGCGGGTCGAAGATCTTCATCTCGGGCGGCGATCACGACCTCACCGAGAACATCGTCCACCTCGTGCTGGCGCGCATCGAGGGCGCGCCGCAGGGCATCAAGGGGGTGAGCCTGTTCGCCGTGCCCAAGCGGCGGCCCGAGCGAGGGACCGAGGGCGGACAGCTCGTCCCGAACGACGTGGAGGTCGCCGGCGTGATCCACAAGATCGGCTGGCGCGGGCTCCCGAGCCTGGCGATGAGCTTCGGCGAGCGGGACGACTGCCACGGCTACCTCGTGGGCAGCCCCCACCAGGGCATCGCCTACATGTTCCAGATGATGAACGAGGCCCGGATCATGGTGGGCGTGAACGGCGCGGCGACCGCCTCGGCGGCCTACCACGAGGCGCTCGGCTATGCGCTCGTCCGGCCGCAGGGCCGGCGGCTCGGCTCGAAGGACCCGGCGGCGCCGCAGGTGCCGATCCTCGAGCACGCCGACGTGCGCCGGATGCTGCTCCGGCAGAAGGCCATCGTGGAGGGCAGCCTCGCGCTGCTCGCCACGACGGCGCGGTACGCCGATCTCGCGGCGCACGCCGCCGACGCGGCGGAGCGGGAGCGCGCGCAGCGGCTCCTCGACCTGCTCACGCCCATCGCCAAGACCTTCCCCGCCGAGAAGGGCTTCGAGTCGAACGCCCTCGCGCTCCAGGTCCACGGCGGCTACGGCTACTCGAGCGAGTACCTCCCGGAGGCGTGGCTCCGGGACCAGAAGCTCAACTCGATCCACGAGGGGACGACGGGGATCCAGGGCCTCGACCTCCTCGGCCGCAAGGTCGTGGCCGGGGGCGGCGCGGCGCTCCTGGCGCTCGGCGGCGAGGTCGAGCAGGCGATCGGCCGCGCGCAGCAGGCCGGGGTCGAGCCCGCGTGGGGCGAGCGGCTCGGCGCGTCGATGTCGCTGCTCGGCGAGCTGACGGCCCACCTCGCGGAGGCGGGGGTCCGCGGCGACGTCGAGCGGATGCTGCGGCACAGCGCAGATTACCTGGAGCTCGCCTCGGTCCTCGTGGTCGCCTGGCAGTGGCTCGCGATGGCCGCGGCGGCCCGGGAGGGGCTGGCCCGGGGCGCCTCGCCGGCCGGCTTCTACGAGGGCAAGCTGTGCGCGGCGCAGTACTGGTTCTCGACGGAGCTGCCGCGGGTCGAGGCGCTCGCGGCGCTCTGCCGCTCGGGCGACGACTCGTACGCCAGGATGCGACCGGAGTGGTTCTGAGGAGCGCGCGGCGCGGGCGCCGAGGCGCCTCGGCCCCGAGGCCATCGCGCGGCTCCGCGCCGAGCACCCGTCGGCCACCCTCCGCTGCGCCTGGCCCTTCGACCTCCCGGAGGTGGCGCGCCCGCTCGCCGCGCAGCTCGCGCGGGACCTCGGCCAGACCGGCGCCCGCGCCGCGCTGAGCCCGCTGAGGTGCGTCCCGTATGCCCCCAGAGCAACAACTTGGAGAGCTTACCTTGTCCCTGTTCAGGGCTTACGCTACTTGATTGACGTCACCTTCAGGGGTGGCCGGACATCGGCAGGGTAAGCGGGCATACACGATGCGCCGTTCCTTGCTTGACACGAGACCCAGGATTCCTCCACCAGGAGAGCGAGATGTACGTCCCGACGACGGCGATCCGGCCTCAGCTCGATATTCGCGCCCAGGCGCCCGTGCCGACGAAGCACGGCGTCTTCCAGATGTTGGTGTTCCACTGGGGTGGGGCCGCGAGCTCCGACCAGGGGCTCTCCCCCGATCACGTCGCCCTGATCATGGGCGACGTGCGCGGCAAGTCGGACGTCACCCTCCGCGTCCACTCCGAGTGCCTCACGAGCGAGGTGTTCGGCTCGCTGAAGTGCGACTGCCGCGAGCAGCTCGAGTCGTCCCAGGCGGAGATCGGCCGCCGCGGGCTCGGCGTCGTCCTCTACCTGCGGCAGGAGGGGCGCGGCATCGGGCTCGCCAACAAGATCCGCGCGTACCAGCTCCAGGCGTTCGGCCACGACACGGTCGACGCCAACCGCATCCTCGGCCTGCCCGACGACGCCCGCGGCTACGAGCCCGCCGCGGCGATGATCGACCACCTCGGCATCGAGTCGATCCGGCTGCTCACGAACAACCCGGACAAGGTGGAGGCGCTCCGCGCGCTCGGCGTGCGGATCTCCTCGCGCGCCCCGGCCATCGTCCCGGCCAACCCGTTCTCCGCGCCCTACCTCGAGGCGAAGCGCCTCCGGATGGGCCACGCCATCCCGTCGTTGCGCGACGGCGCGGTCGCGGAGAGCGCCGCGGCCGGCGACGCCGAGTAGCCCGGGGTGGGCGCGATCCGTCGTGACGTGCGCTGAGCCCTGGCCGCCGGCGAGGTCGTGCTCCTGCGTGCCGGGCGCCTAGCCCGCCAGCGCCAGATCTTGCCGCATCCGATCGCCGCTCTTGCTCATCGTCGCCTGCGCACCCACGACGCGCCCCGCCGCCCCGAGGGGCGTCGGGACCGTCACGTTCGAGGCCGGAAGGCGTTCTTGACGGAGACAGCTGGAGAGGAGACCACGCGATGACCGAGAGTCTGAGGAAGCCCGGGGCAGGCGATGGGCAGCCCGAGACGGGCGAGGCCGAGCGCTTCCATTCGTTGCTCGTCCCCGTCGATCTGACGCCCATTTCGGACCGCGTCCTCGGCCGGGTCGCACTTCTGCCTCTGGCCGATGGAGCTCGCGTCACGCTGCTTCACGGGGTCGTGGCGGCAGCCGCGCGCTCCGGGACACCTTCCTCGGCTCGACCGCGGAGCGCGTCATCCGCCGCGGGCAGCTCCCGGTTCTGGCGGTCCGGCTGGCTCCTCGCGCGACGTACAGCCGGCCCGCGGTCGCCCTCGATCTCGAGCAAGGATCCACGGAGGTGCTCGCCCTGATGCTCCGGTTGAGCTCCGCGGGGCGGCGCGCCGCCGCGACGCTGACGCTGCGCGCGAGCCGCTCCCCAGCCTCGAACCGCCCTCAGGAGTCGCGGGGTAGAGTGAGCGGAGGCGGAGTGTCGGCTGCTCGCGCAGCGCGGCGGCGGAACAGCGCCACACGTGCCAGGAGCAGCGTGGTCACAGGGACCGTGATGGAGAGCATGATGATGATGAGCCACGTGTGCAGCACGAGCCGGGACTCGATCATCGAGAAGTAGAGGATGCTCGCCAGCGTCACGCACCAGCTGCCGAAGGTGTACGCCAGCGCAGGGGGATGCATGCGCAGGAAGAAGTCTTGCAGGCGCAGGAACCCGAGCGCGGAGATGACCACGAACAGGCCGCTCAACACGAGCAACGCAGCGACCGCCGCCTCGACCCAGAGGGGGAGCTCGTTCATTCAATCACCTCCCCGCGCAGGATGAACTTCGCCATCGCGGATGAGCTCACGAAGCTGAAGAGCGCGATCAACAACGCGGCTTCGAAGTACGTGTCGCTCCGGTGACGAATACCGAGCACCAGCATGACCAGCATCGCGTGGAAGTAGAGCAAGTCGAGCGCGAACACGCGATCCTGTGCCCGCGGCCCCCGGATCAACCTGATGACCACCAGGACCGACGCGACGGCGTAGCAGCCGAGCGCGAAGGCGATTGCGCCAGACAGAAGTGCGCTCATTCGAAGATCTCCCTGAGCGGCTCCTCGTAGCGAGCCTTGAAGCGGGCGACGAAGGCGCCTTCATCACCGACATCCCACACGTGCAGCAAGAGCGCGCTGCGATCGAGCGCGAGCTCCGACCACACGGTGCCCGGAACCACGGTCGTCACCATGGATAACGCGGCCAGCCCGAGGGGGTCACGCAGATCGAGGGGAACGATCACGAACCTCGACTGCGGTCGCCGCCATCGCCATGTGACCACGTCCCAGGCGATCTCGAAATTCGAAAGCAAAACGTCGTAGCCGACCCTCAGGATGAAGCGCACGACGACCAGCGGTCGCCGCACCCGGACATTCGTCAGTCGCAGGGCCGAGGTAAGGAGCGGCACCGCCAGCGCGAGCCCCAGCCCCAGGACGATCTGGCCCGCGCTCGTGGAGCGCGCGAGCGCGAGCCACAGCGCGAACAGAGCGGCGGACAACAGCGGCGCGGGCACGAGCTTCTCGACGAAGATCACGGCGCCTCCTCCTCTTCGATCACGGAACGCGTCGGTCCCGGACGAGGCCTCATCGACAAGACGGCCTCGATGTACGCCTTCGGCGAGTGCAGCCCCGCGGCTGTCGCGCTCGTGGTGCGCAGGACCGGCTCAGCGCACAGCGTGAGCAAGATGCAGCAGAGGATGAGGCCGAGGACGGAGGCGGCCTCGACGGCCTTCAAGCGGGGCGGAAGCCGCCCACCCGACGACCAGAAGTATCGAATGCCCGCCCTCGCGAGGGAGATGGTGGCCGCGAGCCCCGAGAGGAGCAGCAGCCCGAAGAGCATCCACGCAGCGGGCGGGATGGGGGCGCCGGCGCTCGCGTGGCCGCCCCCTCGGGGCGACAGGAGGGCGGTCAGCAACGAGGCCTTCGCGACGAAACCCGAGAGCGGCGGCAGCCCTGCGACGAGCATGGCGCAGACCATGAACGCCAGGCCGAGCAACGCAATGGACACCGGAAACGCGCGGGCGACGAGCGGCGCCTCCTCGTCGTCGAGGTTCGTGTCCTCGCCCGGCTCCACGTCGAGGTCCGGCACCCGCCGCTGTCCATCGGAGCCGATGCGCTCCACCAGCTCGACGAGGAGGAAGAGAGCGCTCACCGCCAGCGTGGCGCTCAGCATGTAGAACAGCGCCGCCGACGTCACCGCGGGGGTCCCCGTCCCGAGCGACGCGAGGAGCGTCCCCGACGACACGATCACCGAGAAGCCCGCGATGCGCCCGAGGGACATGGAGGCCATGAGGCCGATCGCGCCGAAGGCGATGGTCGCGAGCCCCGCGTAGAGCAGGACTGTCCCCCCGAACTGCGCCGAAGCGCCCGCGGAGAAGAACAGCGTCCACAAGCGCAAGAGCACGTAGATGCCCACCTTGGTCATCAGCGCGAAGAGCGCCGCGACAGGCGCGCTCGTGGCCGAGTAGGCCGGCACCAGCCAGGCGTTGAGGGGCCAGATCGCCGCCTTGATGAGGAACGCCACGGCGAGGACCGCCGCGCCTGCATGCAAGAGCCCGCGATCGCGCGCCGGGACGAGCGCGAGCTTCTCGGCGATGTCGGCCATGGAGAGCGTGCCCATGACGCCGTAGAGCACCGCGAGGCCAACGAGGAAGAGCGACGACGCGAGCAGGTTCACCGCGATGTAGTGGAGCCCCGAGCGCACCCGCGGCCACCCGGATCCATGAAGATGCAGGCCATACGACGCCGCGAGCATCACCTCGAAGAACACGAAGAGGTTGAAGAGGTCCCCCGTGAGAAAGGCGCCGTTGAGCCCCATCAATTGAATCTGGAAGAGCGCATGGAAGTACGCGCCCGCGCGACCCCACGCGGCTTCCGCGTAGAGGGCAGCGCAGAGGCTCACCACGCCGACCAGCACCAGCATGAGCGCAGAGAGCCGGTCCGCGACGAGCACGATCCCGAAAGGCGCCTCCCAGTTCGACATGAGATACACGCCAGCGGCGCCGGACGAGCCGCCAGCGTCGGCGCCGCGCAGGATCTCCAGCGCCACGAGCAGGCCCGCCAAGGCCGCGCCGATGTTGGCGATCGACTTGGCGCGCTTGCGCTTCTGACCCAGCAGGAGCAACAGGGCCGCCGTCATCAGCGGCAGCACGACGGGCGCGACGATGATGTGCGGGAAGCGCTCGGTCATGGCTCCTCCCTCGTTCCATCCACGTGGTCGGTGCCGCTGAAGCCGCGCGAAGCGAGGAGCACGACGAGGAAGAGCGCCGTGGTCGCGAAGCCGATCACGATGGCCGTGAGCACGAGGGACTGCGGCATCGGATCCGTGTAGTGCTGAAGATCGGCGGGCACGCCAGGTCGCACGAGCGGTGGCTTGTCGATGAAGATGCTCCCCATGCTGAAGATGAAGAGGTTCACCGCGTAAGAGAGCAACGTGAGCCCCATGATCACCTGGAAGGTCCGCGGACGCAGCACGAGCCAGATCCCGGATCCGCCGAGCACACCGATGACGAGCGCGAGCAGGGCTTCCATCTAGCTCGTGCCCTTGCTCGTCGACGACGCCGGGCTCTGTGCTGGTCGCCGGTGTGCACGCAGCGACTGGTGAGCGAGCGCCGTGAGGGTGAGGAGCGTCGCTCCCACGACGACCGCGAACACGCCGAGGTCGAAGAAGGTGGCGCTCGGCAGGTGTACTTCGCCGACCAGCGGCAGCCTGACATGCGCGGTGTGCGTCGTGAGGAAGGGATAGCCGACGGCGAGCGCCCCAAGGCCCGTGGTCGTCCCGAGCAGCAGTCCAACGGCGATCCACCGCACCGGACGGAGGCGCGCGCGCGCCTCCAGCCAGAGCGCCCCCGAGACCATGTACTGCATGAGCATCGCGATCGCGACGACGAGGCCGGCCACGAAGCCGCCGCCTGGCTCGTTGTGCCCACGAAGAAGGAAGTGCGCTGCGACGAGGAAGGAGACCGGCAGGAGCAGGCGCGCGATGACCGCCGGCACCATCATGTATCCGCGCGTGGCGTCCTCGGCCGTGCGCGGCTTCACGAGGTCGGTGACGACGTCGGCCGGAAGAGTTCTCTGTTGCTGGGGCTGCTCGATGCTCTCCGGGGGCGGTCGAAAGCGGCGCAGGAGGGCGTAGACCGTGAGCGCGACCGCGCCGAGGACCGTGATCTCGCCGAGCGTGTCGAAGGCACGAAAGTCGACGAGCATGACGTTGACGACGTTGGCGCCTCCTCCCTCCGGCAGCGCGCGGCTGAGGAAGAACGGTGAGATGCTGTGCGGCGCCGGCCGGGTCAGCATGGCATAGGAGAGCGCGGCGAGACCGCTGCCGGCGCCGATCGCGAGCAGCAGATCGCGCCCGCGCCGCATCCTGTCGCGGGCCGTGACAGGCCTCGAAATTCCTTCGATGCGCATCGGCAACCAGCGCAGCCCGAGCAGGAGCAGGATGGTGGTGATGACCTCCACGACGATCTGTGTGAGGGCAAGGTCGGGCGCCGAGAACCACATGAACGTCAGGCAGGTGACGAGGCCCGCGCCGCCCATCAAGGTGATCGCGATCAGCCTGTGGAACTTTGCCATCACGGCAGCGCCGACCGCGCAGACCGCGCCGATGACCCACAAGAGCACGAACGCGGGCGACGCGGGGAGCCGGTCCCGGTCGCCCCACTCCAGCGGGACGCCACGCGCCGCGAGGAGCGCGAGGAGGAGCGCAACCGCGATGATCACGAACATCTGCGTCTGAAGTCGTCGAGTCCCGACGAGCCGAAGCACCCTTCGCGAGAGGCGCGTGAGCCCGATCAGCGCGCTCTCGAACAGCCGCCTTGCGTTGAGCCGTCCGACGAAGGGCGCGTCCTGGAGCCGCCCCTGCTCCTGATGCTTGCGCAACCAGAGGTACCCAACGACGCCGCCCGAGATGGCGACGAGGCTCATGACGAAAGGCAGGTTGAAGCCGTGCCATACGGCGAGGCTGTACTCGGGGAGCGTCCCACCGACCACGGGGCGGGCTGCCGCTGCGAGCGATGGCCCGATGGAGATCGTCGGCGCGATGCCGACGATGAGGCAACTGAGCACCAGGAGCTCCATCGGTGTCCGCATCCACCGCGGGGCCTCCTCCGGCTGGCGAGGGAGATCGGTCGACGGCGGGCCGAAGAAGATGTCGTAGCCAAAGCGCAGCGAGTACACGACCGCGAAGATCGCCGCGATCGTCGCCGCCACCGGGAGCACCACCTCCACCGAGGGGTGCGCGGACAAGAACATCGTCTCGGCGAAGAACATCTCCTTCGACAGGAAGCCGTTGAGCAGCGGCACGCCGGCCATCGCGCCGCTCGCCACGAGCGCCAGCGCGCCGGTGCGAGGCATGGAACGAATCAGGCCATTCAAGCGACGGATGTCGCGCGTCCCGGTCTCGTGGTCGACGACGCCCGCGGCCATGAACAGCGAGGCCTTGAACGTCGCATGGTTCATGATGTGGAACACGCCGGCGACGGCGGCGAGCGAGCTGTTGAGCCCGAAGAGGAGCGTGATGAGGCCGAGGTGGCTGATGGTCGAGTAGGCGAGCACGCGCTTCAGATCGTTCTGGAACATCGCGATGTACGCGCCGAGCAGGAGCGTCGTCATGCCCGCGCCGCTGACGATCCAGAACCACAGCTCGGTCCCCGACAGCACCGGCCAGAGCCGCGCGAGCAGGAATACGCCCGCCTTCACCATGGTCGCCGAGTGCAGGTAGGCGGACACCGGCGTCGGCGCGGCCATCGCCCGCGGCAGCCAGAAGTGAAACGGGAATTGAGCGCTCTTGGTGAGCGCGCCAAGTAAGATGAGGACGAGCGCGGCTGGGTAGAGCGGGTGTGCCCGCACGTGGTCGCCCGAGGCGAGGGCCACATCGAGATCGTAGCTGCCGACGATGTGGCCGAGGAGGATCACGCCTCCGAGGAGCGCGAGCCCGCCCGCGCCGGTCACGGTGAGCGCCATCCGCGCCCCCCGCTGCGCGTCCACCCGGTGATGCCAGTAGCCGATGAGCAGGAACGAAACGAGGCTCGTGAGCTCCCAGAAGACGACGAGCTGAATGAGGTTGCCCGAGAGCACGACGCCGAGCATTGCGCCCATGAACGCGAGGAGGAACGCGTACAGGCGCGCCACCGGATCCTCGGGGGACATGTAGTAGCGCGCGTACAGACAGACGAGGGCGCCGATGACGGTGATGAGCACCGCGAACATCCACGCGAACCCGTCGATCCGAAGGACCAGATCGAGACCGAGCGAAGGCACCCACGAGATCGTCTCGCGGATCACGCCCCCGTCACGCACCTGCGGGAACAGGCTGATGACCCAGATCGCCGCGCCGGCCGACACGAGCCCTGCGCAAGCCGCGAGCTCGGACCGTGCCCGCGTCGGCAGGACCGCGGTGAGTACGCTTCCGAGAAATGGCAAGAGGAGCAGGGCCGCCACAGGCATGGCGCGCGAGTGTACTTGCTGGCCGCACCGGTTTCAGCCAAAAGGTGGGAGGGGTCGCAGCGCTCGCGACACCGGCGACAAAAGCTCTCAAGCGGAAGACGCCGTGAGCTCGAACAGGATATCCCGCGGTTCTCGACATGCCGTGCGACCTCGTCGGCCGGGGGCCGGAGGTCGAGCACCCACGCCCGCTACGTCTTCGCCGCGCCCTTCAGCCTCGCCTTGAGCTTCGCGGCGTAGCCTTCCTTGTTCTCCTGCTTCACCCGGCCGATCGCCAGCGCGTCCTCCGGCACGTCGCGGGTCACGGTCGTGCCCGTCGCCACGTAGGCGCCCGCGCCGATCTTCACCGGCGCCACGATCTGCGAGTCGCTGCCGATGAAGGCGCCGGGGCCGATCTCGGTCCGGTGCTTCCGGAAGCCGTCGTAGTTGCAGAAGATCGTCCCGGCGCCGACGTTCGCGCCCTCGCCGATGTCGCCGTCGCCGAGGTAGGCGAGGTGGTTCGCCTTCGCGCCCTTGCGGACCACCGTCTTCTTCGTCTCGACGAAGTTGCCGATGTGCGCGTCGGCCTCGATCTGGCTGTCCGGGCGGAGGTGCGAGAACGGCCCGATCTGCGCGCCGGCGCCGATCGACGACTGCGAGGCCACGGTGTACGGCTTCACCGTGGCGCCCGCCTCGACGACCACGTCCGTGAGGACCGAGCCCACGTCGATGCGCGCCCCCGCGCCGATCCGCGTCTGCCCCCGCAGCACCGCCGCGTGCTCGATCACCGCGTCCGGCTCGACCGCCACGCCGGCGTCGACGCGGGCGCTCGTCCGGATCGTGACGCCGCTCCGGCGCAGCCGGTCGGCGATGCGGCCGTAGAGCGCCTCCTCGGCGGCGGCGAGCTGCGCGCGGTCGTTGATGCCCACGAGCGAGCCGGCGTCCCGCGCCACGACCACCGCGGCGCCGCCGGCCTTCGCGGCCTGCGCGACGATGTCGGTCAGGTAGAGCTCGCCCTGCGCGTTGTCCGTCGTCAGCCCGGCCAGCGCGCGCTCCAGGAAGGCGCCGCGGGCGAGGTACACGCCGGGGTTGATCTCGGTGATCGCGCGCTCCTCGGGGCTCGCGTCCTTGTGCTCGCGGATGCCGATCACGCGGCCCGCGCCGTCGCGCAGGATCCGGCCGTAGCCCGTCGGATCGGCGACCCGCGCGGTGAGCATCGCCATGGGCGCGTCGCGCGCGCCGTCGAGCGCCCCGCGGAGCTGCGTGAGCTGCTCCGGATCGAGCAGCGGCGTGTCGCCGCACAGGATCAGCACCGCCTCGGCGGTCGCCTCGAGGTGCGGCATGGCGCAGCGCACCGCGTCGCCCGTGCCGCGCTGCTCGGCCTGGAGCGCGGTGCGGACGTTCTTGCCCTGGGCGCCGAACGCCCTGTCGAGGTAGCCGGAGACCTCGTCGCGGCCGTGGCCGACGACGACCACGACGTCCGAGGCGCCGGCGGCCAGGGCCGCGTCGACGACGTGGTGGATCATCGGCCGGCCGCAGAGCTCGTGGAGCACCTTCGGTCGGGCGCTCTTCATCCGAGTCCCTTGTCCGGCAGCGAGAACGACAGCGGTGAGCGGGGTGGGTTGGGCGGTCGCCATCGCCCCGCAGCCTATCACCCTCCGCCCCGCCGCCGTCCCTGTCGCCGCGCAGTGAGCCTGGAGAATGCGCGCCGCGTCATCGCCGCCCTCACCTACAGGCACGAAGTCCTACGCAGCTGGAGCGGAATAGTCTACCCTGGCGGTGTCTCGGGGAGGTTGTCGTCCATGCGCAGACGAACGCTGCGTTCCTCGGCCGCTTGTGTGCTTCGGCTGGCTGCGCTCGTCGCGTCCGGCGCTGCGGCCGCTTCATGTCATGAGCCGCTCGACACGACGCGGAGGGCGCCGCCCACGGCGGCGGTGGGCCACGGGCTGGGCGACGACGTCTTCGGCATGCTCTGCGACCGCGTGGGCGCGTCGAGCCTCGTCGAGGACCCCACGGGCGCCTCGTACCAGCGTGTCTGTCACTATGACCGCGAGGGCCGGTACGAGGACGAGGTCGACGTCTCCCTGCTGCCGCCCGTCTCCGGCGAGCGGGCGGAGCGGGCGCGCAGGCGCGGCGTGGCCAAGGTGGAGGCCATGGCGCGGTGGCGCGGCGACCTCGTGCGCGCCGTCAACGCCGCGGTGCCGGACGTCGAGATCGACAACGTCGCGCCCGGCGAAGGGGGCGGCGAGATCCGGCTGCACGACGCCTTCCTGAGCCTGTCGCACACGATCGCGCCGCTCTACGAGACGAACCCGTTCGACCCGAGCCCCGGGGCCGAGGCGGTCCTGCCGGCATCGACGCGGGGGCTCGGGCGGCTCCTTGACGCGTTCATCCACGGCAGCGCGGAGAACGCGGCCCGGGACGAGGGGGAGAAGAAGACACGGCGAGAGCGGGCGCCGATCGACTGCGACCGGGCCGAGGAGGGGGCGGAGCTCGTCTGCGCCCTCGCCAGGATCTGGGGGCGCCAGGGCTACCGGTCGGTGGAGGTGGGGCTCGGCGCGGTGCGCGCGGCGCTCGCGTACCCCGGCCTGCGCCCGATGACCGTGGCGGCGCTCGACACGATCGGCCCCGGCGGGCCGGGGGCGCCCGCGCTCCAGGCGCTCTTCGCGGCCGGCAAGCAGGAGCTGGCCGCGCTCTCGCCGGAGGAGCGGGCGCCGCTCTCGGTCGACGCGCCCACCGCGCAGCCGAACCGCCCGCGCACGCTCCTGGAGCTCGCGCAGGCGGCGCTGCTCGCCGAGCACGACGCGTTCGCCTCGCCGCCGTCGAGCTTCATCGCCCGCCGCGACGGGCGCGGGTGGGTCCTCCCCCGGGGCGACGGGGTCCCCGCGCCGTTCGCCGACGCCGACCGCGATGGGCTCGCCGACGTCGACGCGTCCGGCAGGTTCGTGGACGAGCGCCGCGCGCCGCTCGCGATCGACCCGCCGTTCGCCATCCCCGGGGTCACCTCGCCGCCGCGGGACGACTTCGGGCGCCTGTCGCCGGAGCTCTACGCCTACGTCGACACCTCCGAGACGCTCCTCGGCGCGGCGCTGCGGGCGATCGTGCCGCTCGTCGACGGGACCCGGTACGCGGGCAAGGCCGACCCCGAGCCGTGGAAGACCGAGCACGAAGGCCTCATGTACGCCCTCGCCGGCGCGTACCTGCTCTACGGCGACCGCGAGGAGGCCCGCCACGACCCCCGCAGCGACCGCATCGTGCCGGCGGGCGAGGCGTGCGACGGCTGCCTCGTCTACCGCCGCTTCCGCGGCGAGGACTCGCCGCTGGCCGACCTCGCGCACGCGCTCGGCCAGGTGCTCGCCGACAAGGACTCGGACGTCCTCCTCCTCACGCTGATCGAGCTGCTCGAGGACCACGAGGCGGAGCTCGCCCGCATGACCGGCGCGGCGCTGCGCATCCGCGATCTCGCCCGCAAGCACGACCGGCTGGCCGCCGAGGGCGCGGAGGCGGCCGCGCAGATCGACGGCGAGGCGCCGCTCTGGGACGAGCTGGCGGTGGTGCTCGACCGGGCCGTCGAGCAGCCGGGGCTCGTGGCGCGCCTGATGGAGGCGCTCGCGAGCGACGCGCTCCTCGCCCCGCACGGCAGCGCGCAGCACGCGGGCGACGCGATCGCGACGATGCTCAGGAGCCGCGACATGTACGCCTACGACCCGGCGGTCCTGAACGGCCCGGCGATCAACCTCACGGTCGGGGCGCCGTCGACGGCCGACCCGCGGACGCCTGTGGACCCGACGAAGCCCAGGATCGGCGACAACCGCTCGGCCATGGAGCGGCTGATGCACCTCATGCACGACACCGCCGGCGTCCGGCAGTGCAACAAGGAGGGCGCGACGGTGAGCGCCTTCGAGGTCACGGTGCCCTTCCTCGAGTTCGAGGAGTGCGAGCTGTTCCAGATCGACAACCTGGCGGCCTTCTACCTCGACTCCCTGCTCCCGGAAGGGGACGGCAAGAAGGCAGAGCTCAAGGTCAAGCCCACCGCCCTCGCGCTCGCGGTGACCGATTCGGTGCTCGAGTCCTCGAGCGGCATCGACGGCCTGACGGGCCACCCCACGCCGGCCGCGCTCAGCCGGCTCATCTACTTCGGGGCCGACTCGGGCAGGTTCCCGGGGCTCGTCGATCTCGACCCGCTGCGGGACCTGACGAACTCGACGACGAACCTGTTCATCTCGGGGACGCTCGAGCCGGCCGGCACGATCCACTGCCCGAAGAACGCGCTGGGCGTGAACGCGTGCAGCTCCCCGGAGAACCTGATCCGGATCCGCCACCCGGGGACGACCTTCCTCATCGAGCGGCTCGGGCTCGGCGCGTACCTGAGCCCCATCGTGAAGGCGTTCGCCGACGTCGCCCCGGACACCACCGGCGAGGAGATCCTGATCGATCTCTTCAGCACGGCGTACCGGCACTGGCCCGGCAAGGAGCACGGGCCGGAGTGCATCAAGGCCGGCTCGCCGGCGACGAACACCGCGTACTGCTCGGAGGCGGGGGTGAACAGCTACGAGCCGCTCCTGGCCGACGCGCTCCAGGCCGAGGACGTCATGGCGTCCTCGGTGGCGTTCGCCGGGATGCTGATCGACCCGTCGGCCCCGGTGACGGTGCAGCGCGGCCCCAGGGCCGAGCAGACCTGGACGAAGGCGCAGGCGATCGAGAAGCTCGCGCGGATCTTCTTCAGCACCCGTCACGCGGCCAGCGTGGGCATGGTCGACCGCTGGGGAAAGAAAAGCGCGACGTGGGCCGACGGCCGGACCCAGGACCAGCTCACCGCGTTCACCCTCCTCGCCGACGCGCTGAACGGGATCGACGCGCGCTTCGAGCAGAGCGCAGCGCCCGACGCGATGGCGCGAAAGGGCCAGTGGAAGCGCGCCACGGACGAGCTCGTCGACGCGCTCCTCGCGGTCGAGGGATCAGGGCCGGAGACCCGGTTCAAGAACCGCGCGCTGCCGAGGATGGGCGCCCTCGTGCTGCGCGTCCTCCGCGAGCAGCTGAACGCGCGCTGCCCCGATCGCGAGACGACCGGGCGGTGCGTCTGGGCGCAGGAGGAGCTCGGCAGGAAGGTGAGCGACATGGTGAGCCACCCGCTGTTCGCGGCCGCGGCCGACGTCTCGGAGGCGATCCGCGCCCACGAGCCGGCGCGGCGGGAGCTCGAGCGGTTCCTCACCTACCTGCTCGACGAAGGCGCCGGCGGCGCCCCGCTCCGCGCGCTGCTGGCGACGCTGGCCGACGCGCTCCAGCTGCTCGGCGACGAGGACACCCTGCTCCCGGCCCTGAAGGCCGCGTCGACCGCGCTGACCCCGGCGGGCGACCCCGGCGGCCCGGGCGCGGCCGACGCGGGGCTCGAGGCGCTCAGGGCGCTCAACGACGATCGGTACGACCGGTATCACGCGATGGATCACGTCCTCCCGGCGCTCGTGACGCCGATGGACGACGGCCGCGCGCCGCTCGAGGTGTTCCTCGACGCGTTCGCGGACGTGCACCGCGTCGAGGCCGCGAGCGGCGAGCCGCTGATGGCGGAGGACTACCGGCAGGTGTTTCTCACGGCAAGGGACTTCCTGACCGACGAGACCCGCGGGCTCGAGCAGCTCTACACCATCATCAGGAAGCGGCCTCGCGAGTGACCCGCGCGCGTCCATCCACGCTCCGCGCCACGCTCCTCGCGGCCTCCGCCGCCGGCGCGCTCGCGCTGCTCGCGGGCGACGCCGGCGCGGCCGGGCTGTACTTCACCGAGCGCGGCGTCCGGCCGTCGTCGCGCGGCGGGGCGTACATCGCCGGCGGCGACGATCTCGGGGCGATCGCCTACAACCCCGCGGGCGTCTACGAGGCGGGCACCCAGGTCCTGCTCGACGTCGGGCTGTTCGAGTGGCGCAGCGAGCACACGCGCCAGGCGATCGTGCGGCAGGTCGATCCGAACACCGGCGAGCCGACGGGCGCGAGCTTCGTGCAGACGATGGATCCCGTGACAGGCAGCGCGCCGGTGCTGCCGATCCCCACGCTCGCGGCGTCGTTCCGGGTCGACCCGCGATGGGTCGTCTGGGGCGGGATGTGGGCGCCGTACGCGGCCCTCTCCAGCTACCCGGAGCAGGTGAAGGGCATGCCGGCGCCGCAGCGGTATGCGCTGTTCACCCTCGAGGGCTCGGCGCTCGCGTTCCTCGGGGCCGGCGCGGCGTACGCGCCGTCGCCCGAGTGGCGCCTCGGCGCCGCGCTCGGCGCGCTGGTCGGCACGCTCAACAGCCGGATGGTGGTCTCCGGGTGCGTCCCGGAGCGGATGTTCTGCGCGCCCGAGGATCCGGACTGGGACATCCACTCCGAGCTCACCGTCGGGCCCATCGTGGCGCCGACGGGCCAGCTCGGGGCGCTCTTCATCCCGACCCCGCGATGGCGCATCGGCCTGGCCTTCCAGCTGCCCGTCTGGGTGCGCGCGCCGGCCACCTTCAGGGCGCGGCTCCCCGCGGCGCCCGTCTTCGAGCGCGCGGTCCAGGAGGGCGAGGACGCCGACATCTCCTTCGATCTGCCCTGGATCCTCCGCGCCGGCGTGGAGGCGCGGCTCGTGGACGACCTGCGCGTGGAGCTCGGGCTCGGCGTCGAGGGCTGGGGCATGCACGACGACATCCGCGTCGAGCCCGACGGGGTGGTGCTCCGGAACGTCGCCGGCTTCCCCGAGGCGTTCCGCGTGCCCCCGGTCGTGGTCCCCCGGCGGTTCGAGAGCTCGCTCTCCGCGCGGCTCGGCGGCGAGTATTCCTTCGAACTCGCGGGCAAGCGGTGGGCGCTGCGCGCCGGCGTGAGCCTCGAGCAGAGCGCCGTCCCGCCCGAGTACCTCTCGGTCCTCACGATCGACGCGACGAAGCTGACGACGGCGGCCGGCCTCGGCGTGCACCTCGGGAGGTGGCGCCTCGACGCGAGCTATGCGCACGTCTTCGCCGCGGACGTGAGGGTCGACCCGAGGGAAGCGCGCCTCCCGCAGGTGAGCCCGGTGCAGGGCAATCCGCCCGAGAACCCGAACACCATCAACGGCGGCGCGTACGGCGCCCGCGCGAACGTCGTGGGGCTCGGCGTCGCCTACACCTTCGACGAGCGCGCGAGCGGCGCTACACCGCCCGCAGCTCGCGCAGCCGCTCCGTGAGCCGGGGGCCGTCGAGCCAGCTCAGGTCCTTGTCGACGCTCGTCTCGATGTGATGGCTGACTTGCTTGCTCACCGTGCTGCGGAGCAGGCCGAGGAAGTGCGGCGGCGCGATGAGCACCAGCGAATCGTAGGCGTGCTCGTTGAGACCCTTCTCCAGCACCTCCGCGAGCTCCTGGGCGAACTTCTGCTTCTCGACCTCCTTGGGATCGGTCTCGGGCGCCGCGCCGGACCGGCCGAGGTACTGGCCGCCCGCGCCGCCGCCGAGGTTGCCGTTCCCGCCGGGGGTGCCGTTCGGCTTCCGGCCGTGCGCATCGGCCATCAGATCCCGCACGCGCGCCCGGCTCTCGTCATGATTGTAGGACTCGAGCAGGGTAAAGCCCTTGCCCGCAGGCTCTTCACGGTAGAGCTGGGCACGGCTTGCGTCGGAGACCAGGATCCACGTCTTCCGTGCTGCCTTGTTTGCCATAAGCCTCCACAGGGAATCAACCCTTCGCTTTGTCTACGTTAAAGACCGACCCCGCACATCGCAAGCGGCCGGAGAGCCCAGACCGGCGGGATTCGACCGGATTGCACGCCGCGACACCGGATCGAGCAGGCTCATCCACCTCGTGCAGCGCGAATTCGAGGAGAGCGGGAGACGGCGAGAGCCCCTCAGGAAGTTGTTGAGGGACAAATACGGTCGTCGGTGTACGAGAGGGGGCCGCTCCTCGGCGTCGCCCTCGGTCGCCTGCGCGCGCTCTGCTCGGCGCGCGCTCGGGCCGGCGCCCCTCCGCCCGCGCGCGCCTCAGCGGAACCGGTCGGTCGCCTCGACGAGCTCGTGCAGGATGCCGGGCTCCATCGCCGAGTGCCCCGCGTCCGCCACGATGCGCAGATCGGACTGGGGGAGCGCGCGGTGGAGCGCCCACGCGCTCTCCGCCGGACAGACGACATCGTAGCGGCCCTGCACGATGACCGTCGGGAGATGGCGGATCCGGTGCGCGTCGTCGAGCAGCTGCGTCTCCGACGTGAAGAACCCCTTGTTCATGAAATAGTGGCACTCGATCCGGGCGAACGCGAGGGCGAACTGCTGTCCTGACGTCTTCGCGACCAGCTCCTGGTTCGTGAACAGGCAGCTCGTCCGCCCCTCCCAGACGCTCCACGCCCGCGCCGCCTGCTGCTGCACCTTGGGATCGGGGCTCGTGAGCCGCCGGTGGTAGGCCGTGAGCAGATTGCCCCGCTCGGCCTCGGGGATGAACCCGAGGTACTCCTCCCATGCGTCGGGGAAGATGGCGCTCGCGCCTCGCTGGTAGAACCAGTCGAGCTCCTGCTTCCGCAGGAGGAAGATGCCGCGCAGCACGAGCTCCGTCACCCGCTCCGGGTGCTTCTCGGCATAGGCCAGCGAGAGCGTGCTCCCCCACGAGCCGCCGAACACCTGCCAGCGCTCGATCCCGAGGTGCTCGCGGAGCGCCTCCATGTCCGCGACGAGGTGCCAGGTGGTGTTCTCCTCCAGGCTCGCGTACGGCGTGCTCCTTCCGCTGCCCCGCTGGTCGAAGAGCACGATCCGGTAGACGGCCGGGTCGAAGAAGCGCCGCTGCTTCGGCTCGGTGCCGCCCCCGGGGCCGCCATGCACGAAGACCACCGGCTTGCCGCGCGGATTGCCCGACTCCTCGAAATAGATCTCGTGAAGATCGGAGACGCGGAGCCTCCCGGCGCGGTACGGCTCGATCTCGGGATACAGCGTTCGCCTCTGGGTGCCTGTCGTCGTCATGCCGCTCCCGTCCGTCGACCCGGCGTGAAGCCCGCGTCAGCGCGCGCCAGCCTACGCCAAGGCGCGCCGGGAGGGGAGAGGGCGTGGAGGGGAAAGGGAGGGGAACCGCGGGGGGCGGCGGTGGCCACCGGCCGGGAGGCGCCGGCCGGGGGGCGCCCGCGGATCAGCCGGCCGGCGCGGCCTCGCGCGCCTCGGGCCTCGCCGCGCCGCTGTACAGCGCGTCGAGCGCGGGCGCGTACTTCTGGAGCGCCACGCGCCGCTTCAGCTTCAGGGTCGGCGTGAGCATCCCGTTGTCCGCGGTGAAGTCCTCGGCCGAGAGGGCGATCTTCTTGATCTTCTCGAAGGACTTGAAATCCGTGGCGTACTGGTCGACCTCCGCCTGGAGGTGCGCGACCACCCGCGGGTGCTTCAGCATCGCGTCGGGCGACTCGAACGAGAGCCCCTGGGCCCGCGTCCACTCGGCGAGCGCCGTCATCTCGGGCACGATCAGCGCCACGTTGAAGGGGCGGTTGTCGCCGTAGATCATCGCGCCGTTGATCAGCGGAGACAGCTTGATCTTCTCCTCGAGCGGGGCCGGCGCGACGTACTTGCCGTTCTCCAGCTTGTACTGCTCCTTGATGCGGCCCGTGATGTAGAGATAGCCGTCGTCGTCGAGGTAGCCCAGATCGCCTGTGCGGAAGCCGCCGTCCTCGGTGAAGACGGCCTTGTTCTCCTCGTCGCGCTTGTAATAGCCCACCATGACGTTCGGGCCGTAGATGACGATCTCCCCCTGCTTCGGATCGTGCGTCTCCGACTTGTCGATGACGACCCGCACCCCCGGGATCGCCTTGCCGACGCTGCCGAGGCGGCGGGCCCCCGGGTAGTTCACCGTGGCGACGGGCGACGTCTCGGTGAGGCCGTAGCCCTCGTAGACGGTGATGCCGAGCGCGTCGACGAACTCGGCCACCTGGTAGGAGAGCGCCGCCCCGCCGCTGATCGCGTACTTCAGCTTGCCGCCGAACTTCGCGCGGATCTTCGAGAAGATGACCCGGTCGGCCGCGGCCAGGGTGAGCCGCTCGACGAGGCCGAGGGCCTCGCCCTTGTTCTGCCTCGTCGCGGCGCGCAGCCCGGCGCGGAACAGGCCCTGGATGAGCGCGGGCTTCTCCGTCATCTGCTTCTGCACGCCCTCGTAGATGCGGTTGAAGATCCGCGGGACGCTCATCAGCACGGAGGGGTGCACCTCGGCGAGGTTCGCGACGATCTTGTCGACGGACTCGCTCAGCGCCATCGACGCGCCGACCGTGATCATCACGTGGAGCTCGCCGGTGTGGCCGAACGAGTGGGCCCACGGGAGGAACGACAGGCTCCGGTCGCCGTTGCCGAACGGGATGAGATCCAGCACGGCGCAGACGTTGGAGGCGATGTTGCCGTGCGAGAGGATCACCCCCTTGGGATTGCCGGTCGTGCCCGACGTGTAGATGAGGCACGCCGTGTCCTTCGACGTCGGCTGGATGGCCGGCGCCGGGCTCTCCTCGCCCGCGGCGAGGAGCTCCTTGTACGAGGTGGTCCGCGCGCCGGGGACGCCGTCGCCCGCCCCGCCGGGCTCGAACAGACAGACGAGGTGCTTCAGCGAGGGCGCCTTCTCGGGGAGATCCTTGCACTTGCCGTGGATCTGCGGCGTGGCGACGATCGCGGCCACGGCCTCGCAGTCGTTGATGATGAACGCCCACTCTCCCGGGAGCTGCGCCTCGTACATCGGCACGACGGCGACGCCCATGCTGAAGCAGGCATAGGCCGAGACCGCCCACTCCACACGGTTGTTGGAGATGAGGGCCACCCGATCGCCCCGCTGGACGCCGAGCGACGCCAGGCCGCCGCGAAACCTGGCGACGAGCTGCCCGAACTCGGCATAGGTGATCCAGTCCCAGCGGCCCTCGGTCTTCGTACCGAAGATCGGCTGGGGGCCATGAAGCTTCAGCGAGCGATCCAGCAGTTCTACCAGGTTTTCCAGTTTCGCCATCGGGTCTCCTCCCGGCCCGATTTTTACCATGGTAACGCGCCGGCTCTGCGTCCTTTCGGCGGCGCGCGACGCTTGGGGTCACCGGGCCGGCGCCGCATCTGTCCCGCCCGGGCGCGGCGCGCCGCGCGGGAGGCGGCGCGCCGCGCGCCGGCTGCGGGCGCCTCCCGCGCGAGGTGGCGGCCTCGGGCCCCTTCTGTTAGAGGGTGCATCGCTTCAATGCCCCGGTATTCGATCACGACGTTCGGCTGTCAGATGAACGTGCACGACTCCGAGCGGATGCACGACGTGCTCCGCCGCGCCGGCTACACCGAGGCCGGCGGCCCCGAGGAGGCGGACGTGCTCGTGCTCAACACGTGCAGCGTGCGCGAGAAGGCCGAGCAGAAGCTGCGGAGCGAGGTGGGCCGGCTCGCGCGCTGGAAGCGGGAGCGCACCGACCGGGTGGTCGTCGTGGCCGGATGCGTCGCGCAGCAGGAGGGGGAGCGCCTGCTCAAGCAGATGCGGACGATCGACGTCGTGGTGGGGCCCGACAACATCCCGGAGCTGCCGGGCCTGCTCGGCGACCTCGCGCTCGGCGGGCTGCCTGTCGCGCGCACGGTGTTCGACCTCGACGCGCCCCGGTTCCTCCTTGCGTCGCCGTCGCCCTCGTCGCGCGCCGCGCCGACGGCGTTCGTGACCATCATGAAGGGCTGCGACGAGCGCTGCTCGTTCTGCATCGTCCCGCACACCCGCGGGCCGGAGCGCTACAGGTCGAGCGACGAGATCGTCGCCGAGATCGCGGCGCTCGTGGCCGCGGGGACGCGCGAGGTCACCCTCCTCGGCCAGACGGTGAACAGCTACCGCGATCCGCTCGGCGCGCTGCCGCGGGCCCCCGGCGCGAGCGCGGACGACCCGGACGAGAGCGAGTTCGCGGCGCTGCTCCGGCGCGTCGCGGCCGACGTCCCCGGCCTCGCGCGCCTGCGCTACACGAGCCCGCACCCGCGGCACCTGACGCCCTCGCTCGTCCTCGCCCACGCCGAGCTCGCCGTGCTGCCGCGCCACGTGCACATGCCGGTGCAGTCGGGCAGCGATCGGGTCCTCCGGCGGATGATCCGCCGCTACACGCGCGCCGAGTACGTCGCGAGGACGCGGGCGCTCGTGGAGGCGGTCCCGGGGCTGACGCTCTCGACCGACATCATCGTCGGCTTCTCGGGCGAGACGGAGGACGACTTCGCGGCGACGCTGTCGCTCGTGCGCGAGGTCGGGTTCAAGGGGCTGTTCGGCTTCAAGTACTCGCGCCGCCCGCACACGCCCGCGCTGAAGCTGCCGGACGACGTGCCCGAGGGCGTGAAGGGCGAGCGGCTTTCGCGCCTGTTCGAGGCGAGCGAGGCGCTGCTCGCCGCCCACCTGTCGGGCCTCGTGGGGACGACGCAGGCGGTGCTCGTCGAGGGGCGCGACAAGGAGCGCGGCGCGGGCGGCGCGCGCGGCCAGGGCGGCGCGCTCTGGTCGGGCCGGACGGGGCGCCACGAGATCGCGCACATCGAGGGCGCGGGGGAGCTCGATCTGCTCGGCGAGGTCGTCGAGGTCTCGATCGCGCGGGCGAACAAGCACTCGCTGCAGGCCGAGCTCACGGAGGCGGCGCGCGCCGCGGCCCGGCCGCGGCAGCGGGGCGGCGCGGAGCCGACGCGGCGCTCGCTGCCGGTGGTCGCCGCCGAGGGGGGCTGACGTGGCGCTCGTCCTCGACCTTGGCGGGGCGTCGCCGCGGCTCGGGCGCGACGTGTTCCTCGCGCCGAACGCGACGGTGATCGGCGACGTGACGCTCGGCGACGAGGCGAGCGTGTGGTTCGGCGCGGTGCTGCGCGGGGACATCGGCGCGATCCGCATCGGCCCGCGGACCAACGTGCAGGACCTCGCGTGCCTGCACCTGACGAGCGGCGTCTCGGAGACGATCGTCGGCGCCGACGTCACCATCGGGCACGGCGCGATCCTGCACGGCTGCCGCGTCGGCGACGGGTGCCTGATCGGGATGGGGAGCATCCTGCTCGACAACGTCGTGATCGGCGAGGGCTCGGTGATCGCCGCGGGCGCGGTGGTGCCGCCGGGGAAGGTGATCCCGCCGCGGTCGCTTGTGCGCGGCAACCCGGCCCAGGTGATGGGCGAGGTGCGGCCGGACCAGGCCGAGCTCGGCAGGCTGGGCGCCGCGAGCTACGTGGAGAACGCGAGGCGCTTCCGGGCGGCGCTCGCCGCGGCGACCGCGGCCGGCGCGCCGGGGGCGGCGGCGGCGAGGCGCGATGGTGGCGCGATGGACGAGGTGAAGAGGCCATGAAGATCACGGTGAACGGAGAAGCGCGCGAGGTGCCGGCGGCGGTCACGGTGCGGAGGCTCGTCGAGCTGCTCGGGCTGACCGAGGGGCCCGTGGCGGTGGAGCGCAATGGCGAGGTGGTGCCGCGGGCCGAGCACACGGCCGCCGAGGTCGCCGAGGGCGACGTGATCGAGATCGTGCACTTCGTCGGCGGCGGCTGAGGCTGCCCGGCTGGCAGCTCCAGAGCTCGGCAGGGCCCTCGACGGCCTAGCGATCTTCCAGTTCGTCCGCGATCCGGCTACCATGGCGAGCTGCCGTGGATACGAGGGCCCTCGTCTTTGTCTTGGCGCTCGGCGGTTCGGCGGGCGTGGGCGCCGCCCTGACGGTGCGCGACGCGCTGCCGGTCTCGCCGGTGGTCCGCGGCCTCTCGATCGGCGAGCGCTTCCTTCCGGACGGCGCCTCGCCGGCGGTCTGGCTCGAGGCGAGGCGCGACGCCCTGCGCGCGCGCGTCGTCCGGCTCCGCCACGACGACGTGGAGCTGACCTCGACGCTCGGTGAGGTGGGCGTCGCGATCGACGTCGGCGAGACGCTCGCGGCGGCGCAGCGCGTCGGCCACGAGGGCCCCTGGGCGCGGCGGCTCCGGGAGGCCCGGCGGGCGCGGCGCGGCGGGATCGACGTGCCGCTCGTGTGGGCCGTCGACGAGGCGAGGGCCCGCGCGCTCCTCGAGCGGCTCGCCCCGCAGGTCTACCGGATGCCCGTGGACGCGCGGGTCGACCTCGCGAACCGGCGCAAGATCCCGGAGCAGGCCGGCCGCGAGCTCGACATCGACGCCTCCCTCGCGGCGCTCCGGGCCGGCGACCACGACGACGAGGAGCTCATCGAGCTGCCGGTCCGGTACATCGCGCCCGCGGTCGGCGTCGACGATCTGGTGAGCGTCGACGTCAGCCGGGTCGTCGCGGCGTACGAGACGAAGTTCAAGCGGCACGGGAAGGAGGCCGGGCGCGCCGTCAACATCAAGAACGCGGCGTCCAAGATCGACGGCACCATCCTGGCACCCGGCGAGACCTTCTCGTTCAACGCCCATGTCGGCCCGCGGACGCACAAGAACGGCTTCACCATCGCGCCGGAGATCCTGGGCGACGAGACCGTCCCCGGTTACGGCGGGGGGACCTGCCAGGTCTCCAGCACGCTCTACGCCGCGTCGCTCTTCGGCGCGCTCGACACGCCGGACCGACAGAGCCACTCCCGCCCGAGCGCCTACATCCCGATGGGGCTCGACGCCATGGTGACCTACCCCGAGTCGGACCTGAAGATCAGGAACACGCTCCCGTTCCCGGTCATGATCCACGCCTATCTGCCGGAACCGACGGTGCTCCGCGTCGAGATCCTGGGCGGCGACCCGGTGGCGGAGGTCGATCACCGCATCTCGGCCGAGCACACCGACGACTTCATCCGCCGCATCTACGTGAAGTCCGAGCTCTCCGAGGGCAAGGTGAAACGCCACCAGAAGGGCTCGTGCGGATACGACGTGCGATCCCACGTCACGCTCCGTTACAAGGACGGCAGGGCCGCCGAGCGCCGCTATACGAGCGAGTACAGGCCCGCGCCCGAGGTCTTCTGGGTCGCGCCCGACTACGACCGTTCCACGCTGCCCGAGCTCTCCGAGCACGCGAAGGCGGTGGAGGAGCTCCTCGAGGGGGAGACCCCTTCCGCGGAGGGGAAGACCCCGCCTGCGAAGGGGCAGGGCGACGGTCCTGCGGACGGGCAGGGCGACGGCTTCTCGATGTGAGCGGGGCGCGGAGGCCCTCCGCGGCCCCGCGGCTCATCTGCTGGCAGAGGTGGGCGCGCCCTGCGGCCGGCGCGAGCGCGCGCCGCCGGCCGCGCAGCCGTCGATGAGCTCGCCCGGTCGGTATTGACCTGGTGAGCGACGACTTCGGCGGAGAAAATCTCAAGATCGAAGAACGAACAACACGGCAACATCCGACAGTCGCGTGGTCCCCGCTGCGCTCCGGGAATATTCCTGTGGACGGTGGGTGACACAGGTGTAAATGGCCGTGCCAGCCGGGGGACCCGGGTGAGCTGCGACTCGGCTCGATCGCGGGCAACACGCCGGAAGCGAGCCCTCCGCGGTGGGATTGCGTGAGCAGACGGCAGATGCAGAGGGGGCGAGCACCGATTGCGCGAGGGGACGCCGGGCGGCTGCCGGGCCGTCGCGAGCTCCTCGCCGGCGTCGGGGCGACTGCGGGTCTGCTGCTGCTCGGCTGTCGCGGTGAGCCGGTCGACGTGCGGGAGCAGGCCGCCATCGCCGCCGGCGGCAGCCGGGGTTACGCGGGCCCGGCCGTCGAGCTCTCGTTCTGGACGGGCTTCACCGGGGGCGACCGGCCGCCGATGCAGCGGCTCGTCGAGCGGTTCAACCGCGAGCACGACAACATCACGGTGCGGATGAGCGTGAACCGCTGGGGCGACTTCTACCAGAAGCTGCCGGCCGCGGTCGACAGCGAGAGCGGCCCCGACGTGGCCGTCATGCACGCCGACCAGCTGGCCACGGCCGCGGTCCACCGCACCCTCCTCCCGCTCGACGAGGTGACCGAGGCGCTCGGCCTCGGCGCCGCCGACTTCTCCGAGACGCTCTGGAACGCCGGCGTCTTCCGGGGCCGTCGTTACGGCGTCCCCCTCGATATCCACCCGCTCGGCCTCTACTACAACCGCGCCGTGCTGGCCGACGCCGGCCTCGACGACGCCGCGCTGCCTCGCTCCCGGCGCGACTACATGGCGGTCCTCGAGCACCTCCGGCAGAGGGGGATCCAGGGATCGTGGGTGTCGCCTGTCCTGTTCACCGGCGGGCTGATGTTCCAGTCGATCCTGTGGCAGGCGGGCGGCGAGCTGTTCTCGGAGGACGGCGCCCGGGCGATGTTCAACTCCGAGGCCGGCGTCGAGGCGCTCGGCTTCATGCTCGAGCTGGTCCGGCGAGGCTACAGCCCGCGCGACGTCGGCCAGGACGCCGACAGCATCGCCTTCACCAACAACCGGAACGCCTTTCTCTGGAACGGCATCTGGATGATCAACATCTACCGGGCGATCCCCGGGCTCCGGTGGGGTGTCCTCCCGGTGCCTGTCATCGGCGCGCAGCCGGCGGTCTGGGGCAACGCGCACCACCTCGTGCTTCCGCGGCAGCCATCGACCGGCGCCGGCCGCCTGAGGGCGTCGGTTGTGTTCCTCGCCTGGCTGAGCGAGCACTCCCTCGAGTGGGCGGGGGCCGGCATGGTGCCGGCCCGGCGGGCGGCGCGCGAGAGCGCCGCGTTCGGGCGGATGACGGAGCAGGCGATCTTCGCCGAGCAGCTCCCGGTGGTCCGCTTCCCGCCGGCGTTCCCCGGGGTCGACTCGGTGCGCGCGTCCACCCTCGATCTCGCGGTGAACGAGGCCGTGCTGCTGCGGGCCGCGCCGCGCGAGGCCCTGAACCGCGCCGCCCGCGAGGCCGACGCGCTGCTCGCGACCAACCTGAAGAAGTTCGCGAGGGCCCTGTGACCGCGGTCGACGTCCCCCTCGTGGAGCCCGGCCGGGCCGAGGCGGACGGCGTCCCGCAGAGCGCCCCCGGCGTCGGTCGGCTCCGGGAGCGCGGCCTCGCGCGGCCGCGCCGGTGGGCTCCCTACCTGTTCCTCGCGCCGTACCTCGCGCTGTTCGGCCTCTTCGTCGCGGCGCCGATCGTCCTCGGCGCGTGGATAAGCCTCCACGACTGGGACCCCTACCTGCCGTCGCGGCCGTGGGTCGGCCTCGACAACTACGCGGATCTGTTCCGGTCCGGCTCGCCGACCCGCGGCAATTTCTGGCGCGCGCTGCGGGCCACCGCGCTGTTCACGGCGCTGAGCGTGCCTGTCCTCGTGACGCTCCCGCTGCTGCTCGCCCTCGCGCTCAACCGGCGATTTCCCGGCCGATCGTTCTTCCGGGCGATGTTCTTCGCCCCCTACGTGCTCGGCGTGGCGGTCGTGGCCCTGATGTGGCGGCTCCTGCTCGACCCGCACATCGGCGTGATCAACCACCTGCTGGGGAAGCTGGGTTTGCCCGCCGACACGGGCTGGACCACGGCGGTGCCGTGGGTGTGGGTCTCGCTTGTGGGCATGACGGTGTGGTGGACGCTCGGCTACAACGCCGTGATCTACCTGGCCGGGCTGCAGAACATCCACCGGGAGCTCTACGACGCTGCCCGCATCGACGGCGCGACCCGCTGGCAGCAGCTCCGCCACGTCACGGTGCCGGGGCTCAGGCCGGTGTTCGTGTTCGTCGTGACGATGACCGTCCTCGGGTCGGCCAACATGTTTGGGCAGGCCTATCTGATGACCGGGGGCGGTCCTGGCAGCGAGACGCGCACGACGATCATGTACATCGCCGAGGAGGGGTTCCGTAACTTCCGCCTCGGCGCCGCGGCGGCCATGAGCTACGTCCAGGCGTTCTTGCTCGCGCTCGTGAACCTCGGCATGTTGCTCCTGTTCTTCGGCCGGCGCGGCGGCGGGGACGCTCGATGAGGCGCCGGCGGGCCGACGACAGCTATCCTGTCCGCCGCCGGCAGATCGGGAGTGTCCTGTCGTATGCCGCGCTGCTCCTCCTCGCCGTTGTCTACCTCGCTCCGGTGATCTGGATGGCGCTCACCTCGCTCAAGTCGCCGCCGGAGGCGACGGCGGTGCCGCCCACGCTCTTGCCCGCGCGGGCGACGCTCGAGAGCTACGAGGCGCTCGCGGGCTCGAGCTCCGGGGCGCCGGTGCTCCGCTGGCTCCTGAACAGCGTCCTGGCCGCCGTGGCCCATGCGCTGCTCGTGCTGGCCACGGCGGCCCCGGCGGCGTATGCGCTCGCGCGCATGGAGTTCCGCGGCAAGCGGCTCGTGCTCGCCGCGGCCCTCGCGACGCTGTTCATCCCGCCGATCCTGTTCCTGCCCGCGAACTACCTGATCGTCCGGGCCCTCGGCTGGCTCGACAGCCTCCCGGCCCTCGTCGTGCCGCCGGCCGCCTCGGCGTTCGGCGTCTTCTTCCTGCGCCAGTTCTTCCTCGGGCTCCCGAGGGAGCTCGAGGAGGCCGCCGCGCTCGACGGCGCCAGCCGTCTCCAGGTCTTCTGGAAAATTGTACTGCCTCTGTCGAAGCCGGCCCTGGCCACGCTGGCCGTGCTCAGCCTGCTGAGCAACTGGAACGACTTTCTCTGGCCCATCTACGTGCTGTTCAACCCGGAGAAGCTCACGCTGTCGCCTGGCCTCGCGCTGCTCCAGGCGGCCCACGCCACCGATTACGCGCTCGTCACGGCGGGCGCGGTGGTGGCGAGCGTCCCGGTCCTCGCGGTCTTCATCGCCGCGCAGCGGTACGTGATCGAGGGCGTCGCCCGCACCGGCCTGAAGGGGTGATCCGCGGCGCGCCACGGCGGCGCGACGGCAAGGACATTGGCTGTCCGCGCGTCATCGCCTCTGCTTGACCCGGAGTCGCGCTCGGGGGAAGCTCTCTGTCCTCGGCGGCTGGCGGCGCCCCTTTTGCGCGCGGCCGAGCCGCCGCGATGTGCCGGCTGCCAGGGACGACGGCTGGTGTGTGCTTGGCTTATCTTTTCTTCACGCCTTCACGCTTGCCATGGTGATTGAATGACCCTTTCTGGCTGCTTCAGCGCGGCCGTCGCGCGAGCTCGCCCATGAGGCCGAAGAGCTCGACCGGGCCGGGCGGGGTGAGCTTCCCTCCGCTGAACTCGCGGTAGAGCGTGTGCACGTTCACCGCGATGCGCTCCGCGTCGCTCCAGCTCGCGTAGTCGGCGAGCGCGATGTCGCGGGCGGCGTCGGCCGGGGGCATGCCGGCGTCGTAGCGGCGCCGCGCCTCGTCGCGGATGTACACGAGGTAATCGCGGACCGCGCGCACGCCGGCGCGATCCGTGATGGGCCCGTGCCCCGGGACGATGACGTCGGCGTCCAGCGCGAGGATGGTGTCGCACGCCTTGATCCAGTTGCCGACGGGCCCTGCCCACAGGATCGGCGTCACGTCGATGAAGAGGATGTCTCCCGTGTAGATCGCGCGGTCCGCGGGCACGTGCACGAGCAGATCGCCCTTCGTGTGGGAGGGGCCCACCTCGATGAGGCGGACCTCCTTGCCCCCGACCGCGACGGTCAGCTCCCCCTCGAAGACCCGGGTCGGCGCCGTGGGGACGATCCCGTCGAAATCGAAGGCGCCGAAGCAATGGACGAGGTACTCGCCCAGCGCGCCGGCGGCGCCGCTGCGCGCCTGTCGCATCAGCATGGCGAGCATCGGCGCGGGGATCTCATCCATCTCGGCGGCGCCGGCGCGCGTGGCGATGATCGTCGCGCCCTCGACGAGCGCGTTGCCGTAGCAATGGTCGCCGTTCGCGTGGGTGTTCACGACCGTGCCTATCCGCGCCGCGGCGGGGGTCGCCGCGCGCATGGCGTCGAGCATCTCGCGCGTGCGCTTCAGGTCGAAGAGCGTGTCGACGAGCAGGGCCTCGCCGTCCGAGGTGACGAGCCCCGCGTTGCTGAGCCCCCAGGTGCCGGCCGGCTGGAGATACGCAAAGCAGCCGTTGCCGACGTCCTGCAGCCCTTGATCATACCGCCATCGACTCATGTTCATCTCCTTGTGCACGAGCGTTTCCCGGCGCGGCGCTACCAGGCGAAGGCCTCCGGCGCCTCGCCGCCGGGGCCGGGGAACACCTCGTCGAGGCGCTTCAGGTGCTGCGGGGTCAGCTGGATCTCGAGGGCGCGAAGGCTCCCGTCGAGCTGCTCGGCGGTGCGCGGGCCGATGATGGGCGAGGTCACGACCGGGTTCTGGAGCAGCCAGGCCAGGGCCACGTCGGCGGGCTTCTCGCCGAGCTCGGCGCAGAACGCCTCGTAGGCCTCCAGCTTGGCGCGGCTCTTCTCGATGCGCGCCTGCGCGTCGGCCGAGGCGCGCCGGCCCTCGCGCGCCTTCTGGAGGGCGCCGCCGAGCAGCCCCCCGGCGAGCGGGCTCCAGGGCAGGACGCCGAGGCCGAACGCGCGGCAGGCGGGCAGGACCTCCAGCTCGACGGTGCGCGCGCTCAGGTTGTACACGCACTGCTCCGAGACGAGGCCGAGGAAGTGCCGCTGCGCGGCGAGGCCGTTCGCCTGCGCGATGTGCCAGCCGGCGAAGTTGCTGCTGCCGACGTAGAGGACCTTGCCCTCGCGGACGAGCTGCTCCATCGCCTGCCAGATCTCGTCCCAGGGCGTCTCGCGATCGATGTGGTGCATCTGGTAGAGGTCGATATGGTCGGTCTGCAGGCGGCGCAGGCTCTCCTCGCAGGCGCGGCGGATGTGATAGGCCGAGAGCCTCCTGTCGTTCGGCCCTTCGCCCATGGCGCCGTAGACCTTCGTGGCGAGGACGGTGCGGTCGCGCCGCTCGCCGCCCTGGGCGAGCCAGCGCCCGACGATCTGCTCGGTGATCCCCTCTCCGCGCTTCCGGCCGTACACGTTGGCCGTGTCGAAGAAATTGATCCCGTGCTCCAGGGCCCGGTCCATGATGGCGAAGCTGTCGGGCTCGCTGGTCTCCGGGCCGAAGTTCATCGTGCCGAGGCAGAGGGGGCTGACCTTCAGGCCGGTGCGTCCGAGATTGCGGTAGTTCATGGTGCCGGGGAGGGTAGCAACGCGCCCCGCGCGCCGTCCACGCGCAACCGCTGAACGCGCCGTAGGGTTTCGCCGGAGTCACGCGTCCGTGAGCCGGCACAAGGCCGGTCTCAGCGATCGAGGGGCTTTCTGGCGCTGATGAGCGAGTATCCGGCGTACGCCGGCATGACGGACACGTCCGTGAACCCGCACCCGCGGACGAGCTCGTCGAGCTCGCCGGCCGTGAGCTGCTTGCCGGGGGTCAGATACACCATGTTCATGGAGCTCAGCGCCGCCGTGAGCGGGCCGTCCTGCCCGTCCGCGAGCAGGAGCTCGTAGATGAGGACGCGGCCGCCCGGGGGCAACACATCGAAGCTGCGCTGGATCAAGCGCTGCCGGCGCGCGCTGTCCCAGTCGTGGAGGACGTTGGCGAAGAAGATCACGTCGTGACCCGGAGGCCACGCGTCGCGGAACATGTCGAGCGCCGCCACGTCGATGCGCTCCTCGAGGCCGTGCTCCGCGACGTACTGCCTCGTCGTCTTGCACACGGGCGGCAGCTCGGCGACCGTGAACCGCACGCGCGGATTCTGCCGCGCCAGGGCGATGCTGAAGCAGCCAGAGCCGCCGGCGACGTCGAGCAGGCGCTCCACGCCCGTCAGCTCGACCCGCTGCGCGAGCCCGACCGCCGTCGCGAAGGAGTGGCTGTGCATCGCCCGGGTGAAGACGAACGCCCGCTCCTCCGACAGGTCGACATGGTCCCACGCCTCCGTGATGGTCTTGCCGGCGTCCCACGCGACGGCCCCGTCCCGCCGCAGGGTCTCCAGCAGGGTGCTGTGCGAGACCGGGACCTGACCGATCAACCGCAACATGTGGCCCCAGTAGAACGGCCTGCCCGGGAGCAAGAAGTTGCGGGACGTCTCGGTGAGGTGGAACTTGCCCTGAAACCGGGCCAGGAGCCCCATTCCGGCCAGGGAGGCCAGGAGCGCCTCGGTCGCGCGGAAGCTGAGAGAGAGCTGTCTGGCCAGCTCCGCGATGCCCGTGGGCTCCCGATCGAGCTGCGAGAACACGCCGAGCTCGTCCGCAACGCTGAGGATGGGCAGCTGAAAGATCGATAACGAGAGCTGCCGTATCAGAGAGTCGTCACAGGTGGGCTTTTCGAGGTCCATGGGCATCGATCCGTTCCTCCGTTCTGCTCAAGAAGGGATTCGGGCGCCGGCGCGGCCGGTGTTCGATCCATTCTACACATACCTGAGCGCTGTCGGGTCTGCCCGGGCGTTGCTTTCCGCCTCGCGGCCCCCGCCATTTCTATCGGTCGCCGCGCGCCGGCCGGTCAGCAGGCTCACTTGGCCAGCTTGATCACCGAGGCAGGCGCCTCGTCGGTAGCCCATGTCGTCCAGTAGAGGGCGCGGCAGTCCTGCGCGAGGCTGCGGACGTAAGCGGCGCTGTCGGCGAGCGGCTCCGGCGCGCCGCCGGAGGAGCGCACCCGCTGGAGCTGGTTATCGCCGCCGCTGTACCAGTAGACGAAGGTGGAGTCCACCAGGAGGCGCGCGGGGTAGTCCGCCGACGCGAGCACCCCTGCGCCGGAGCCGTCCTTGTTCGCGGCGTGGATGTTGCCGCCGACGATCCAGTAGATGCGCTCGCCGACCGCGATGTCCCCGGGCAGATCGTCGCCCTCGACGCGCGTCGACGCGACGGTTCCCGTAGAGAAGCCGGAGGGGCGGGGGCGTTCGCTGTGCCGCTTGGTTGAAATATTTCTCGTCGCGGGAGAGGGAGAGCTCAAGGCAGCGGCGTGTGCCGGCGGGCGGATTCAGCGTCGACGTCGCGCGTTATCCTCCGTTGCCCGCGCCGAGATCCACGCTAGGGTTCCACGCAGAAAGCGCTGTTATCTGCCACCCACCGCGAGGTCCTGAAGATGTGGCCCGACACGCAATTGACGAGGGCGCTCGGCGTCGCGTTGCCCATTGTCCAGGGGCCGATGGCCGGCGGCGTGACGACACCTCAGCTGGTCGCCGCGGTCGCGAACGCCGGAGGACTGGGCTCGCTCGGCGCCGGGTACATGGATGCCGAAGCGATCCGGAGCGCCATCAGGGAGATTCGCGCGCTGACCGGACGCCCCTTCGCCGTCAACGTCTTCGTCGGCGAGCCTCGGGCCGAGGCGGCGAGCGGGGTCGACAAGGTCAACGAGGCGATGCACGTCTATCGGAGAGAGCTCGGGCTCGAAGCGCCGACCCAGCTCAAGGGCGTCCCGCTCCTCGATGAGCAGCTGCACGTCGTCCTGGAAGAGCGCGTGCCCATCCTCAGCTTCACGTTCGGGGTGCTCTCCGCGGCGTGGTTGCAGCGGCTTCACAGCGCGGGCTGCTCGGTGATGGGGACCGCGACAACCGTTCGAGAAGCCGCCGCGCTGGCCGACGCCGGCGTCGATCTCGTCGTGGCCCAGGGCGCCGAGGCCGGCGGACATCGAGGGACGTTCCTCGCGCCGGTCGACCGCTCGATGATCGGGCTCGTGGCGCTGCTCCCGCAGATCGTCGATCAGGTCCGCGTACCGGTCGTCGCCGCCGGGGGGATCATGGATGGCCGGGGTATCGTGGCCGCCCTGGCGCTCGGGGCGGCAGGGGTCCAGCTCGGGACGGCGTTCCTGCCGTGCCCGGAGAGCGGCGCTCACCCGAAGCACAAGGACGCGGTCCTCTCTGCGACGGACGAGAGCACGGTGCTCACCCGGGTCTTCTCGGGCAAGCCAGCGCGCGGCATCGCGAACCGATTCATCGCCGAGATGAGCCGTCACGACGACGCCATCCCGCCCTATCCGATCCAGCACGAGCTCACCACGGACATCCGGCGGGCTGCCGCGGCAGCAGGACGCGCGGAGCTCATGTCGCTGTGGGCCGGACAGGCGGCCGGCATGAGCTCGAGCCGCCCGGCCGGCGAGGTCGTCACAAGCTTGAATGCTCAGGTCGAGACCCTCCTGCGCCGGCTGCGCGGATGACGTGACCCCCACGGGTCGCCCGCGACCCTTCACGCGGTCGCGCGTCCACACGACGCCGCTCGTCGGCTCCCTGTAGGCTCGACCCCGAGATCGCGGGCACGTCAGCGCGGGAACGCGCTTGCTCGATCGGGCAATGCCGTGATCGAACCGCGACGGCGCGGCGCCGGCCGTCGCGGCGATCGGCGAGACTTCCGGCCACATCGCCGCTGGCATGCGCGGTGCAACGCCACGTCGCCAGGCAGCGTCGCCAAGGCAGCGTCGCCGAAGGCAACGTCGTCATCAGCCCAGCCGGGCCCCTGATCCTCAGCGACCAGGAGATCGCCGACGCGTTCGCGTCAGCGCATGAGCTTGCTCGGGTGTGCCGGACTGGCCCTGCCAGTCGGCTCTCCCCGGAGCTCCTCCCTGGTTCCTCGCCCCGGGGCCCGCTGAGCAGAGTCGTCGAACAACCATCGCAGTGGACATCTATCTACCATGAGATTCACCACCAAATCAGCCAATCTGTTCATGCACGGCCGCTCGGTCATGCCGGATGGGGTCAGCTCCCCGATGCGCGCGTTCGCGCAGGTCGGGGGCAACCCGATCTGCGCCGCCTGGGCCAGAGGGTCAAAGATCATGGATGTGGACGGCAACGTCTACATCGACTTCCTGAACGCGTTCGGCGCGCTCCTCCTCGGTCATGCGCGAGACGAGGTGGTCGAGGCCGTCTCCAGACAGGCCTCTCTGGGCACCGTCTACGGCCTCTCCACCGCGCTCGAGTATGAGCTCGCGGAGAAGATCGTCGCGAGCACACCGTCGATCGACAAGATCCGCTTCGTGTGCAGCGGGACCGAGGCGGTCATGACCGCCGCGCGCATCGCGAGAGCCCACACCGGCAGGAGCCTCCTGGTCAAGTTCGGCGGCGCGTACCACGGGCACTCCGATGCTCTGCTGGCGACGCCGCTGAACCTCGGCCCGGCAGCGGTGAAGATGAAGGGCGCGACCCAGGGCGTCGCCGAGCAGCTGAACCGCGAGGTGCTGCTGTGCGAGTACAACGACGAGGACCAGCTCGAAGCGCTGTTCTCCGCGCACGGCCCCCAGATCGCGGCCGTCCTGGTCGAGCCCTTCGCCACCAACATGGGCTTCGTCGAGCCGCGGCCTGGGTTTCACGCGCGGATCAGGGCGCTGTGCGACCGTCACGGCGCGCTGCTCATCTTCGACGAGGTCGTCACCGGCTTCAGGTTCAACTTCGGTGGTGTCTGCAACTCGCTCGGCATCGACCCCGACCTCGTGACCTTCGGGAAGATCATTGGCGGCGGCGCGCCGATCGGCGCCTACGCAGGAAAGGCGCGCTACATGCGGCACGTCGCCGTCGGCAACAGGGTGTTCCAGTCCGGGACGTTCGCGGCCAACCCGCTCACGATGGCGGCCGGCAACGCCGCGCTCGACGTGCTGGCGCGCCCCGGCTTCTACGAGGCGCTGGACGCCAGAGGCTCCTGGCTCGAGGCCGCGATCCGGCGCCAGCTCGCGGCGCGGCACATCCCGTTTCACTTCTCCCGCCATGGAGCGCTCGCCGGCGTCGCCTTCCGCGACAGCCGGGAGCCGATGAGGTCGTACAGGGACGTCAAGACCCAGGACTACGACGTCTTCAAGAAGGTTCACGCTCGTCTGCTGGAGCGCGGCTTCCTGATGCCACCTTCGCTCGAGGAGCCGATCTTCATATCGGCCGCCCACAGCCTCGACGACCTCACCTCGCTGGCCGAGGCGCTCGCCGAGTCGATCCAGCTGTCCAGGGCCGAGCGGGCGGCCGCGGACGGCCAGCCGACGTCGGCCGTCTGACGCGCTCCGAGCGCGCCGCCCGCATCACGAAGAGCACTTCATGTCACAGGCCATCATTTCACCCGAACGCAAGGGAGATCCACTCATGAGCCCCATCGCAGCGCGGAGCGCATCGGCAGATCCGGAATCGGTCGAGAGGTGGTATGCCTCGGCCACGGTCCGCAACAGCCCGCGGATCGTCGTGCCGGACACCGCCCACGGCGAGTACATCTTTCCACGCTCACGCCAGCCGTTGAGCGAGCACCCCATCGTAACGGGCCTGGGCGAGGACGCGATCTCGTTCGTCCTCACCCAGTCGGCCTACAGGTACATGTACGAGATCGGCCTCCTCGAGACGCGGTACGTCATCGATTGCGCTCTCAACATCGTCAACAACGAGATCAAGGGCGCGAGCGACGTCGAGAAGCGAGAGGCGCTGGCCATCGTGATCGACGAGGGCTACCACGCCTACGTCGCGCTGGATTTCATCATCCAGATGAAGGCGCTGAGCGGCGTCCAGCCCATCGAGGTGCCCGACACCAACGGCAACCTGGACGCCGTACGGCGCGCCTTCGAGGCCCTGCCGCAGCACATGCACCATGACTTCCAGCTCGTCTCCGTGTGCCTCGCGGAGCACACCTTGACGAAGGACCTCTTGAGCATCGGTCGAGAGAAGGACGCGACGCGCACGTTCACGCAGGTCATGACCGACCACGTCTCGGACGAGGGCCGGCACGCGAACTACTTCGCGAGGCTGACGAAGGCCCACTGGGCGCGGCTCCCCGACGCGACGAAGACCGTCATCGCGACGCTGCTGCCGAGCTACCTCGACGACTACCTCGCCGGCGACCCCGCGCGGGGCTTCGACCGGAAGGTCCTGTCCGCGTACGGCCTCGCCGAGAGCCAGGTGAGCCGCGTGATCGACGAGACCAACGAGACCTATCTCGCGAGCATGAACGGAACCATCACGAAGACCAAGGCCAACCTGGTCAAGCTGCTGCAACGCGTCGGAATCATGGACTTCCCGGCCACGAGGGCCGCGTTCCTCGCCCACGACGCGAGCGCCGCGCTGACGTCGACGATCCGCGCGGCCTGACACGGGCCGCGATCACCCCCCCGACCGCGCCGACCCTCGAGCGAGCCGACGAGGCGCTCCGGCCGGCGGTCGACACGGCTGGCTTCGACTTACAGCTGTCGCGCACGAACAAAACACACCATGAGACCCATCGCAGGGATCTTCGAGGAAGACACGCAGTATGTTGATTCATCAGATAGATTCAATCGCCAGCAGCACGCCAGGCCGCCTCGCCGTTGTCGCCGGCGAGCGCCGCCTGAGCTTTGGCGAGCTGGTGCGGCGGGCGAATGAGCTGGCCGCGTTCCTGGCGGAGGCTGGCAACTCGGACGGCGCGCTGGTCGCGCTCTACATGCAGCGGACGGCGGACGCGCTGGTGGCCCTGGTCGGCGTGATGAAGGCCGGCGCCGCGTACACGGTCGTGGAGGACGACGGGAACCCCGCAGAGAACATGAACCGCCTCGCGTCGATCAACGCGCGCGTCATCCTCTGCGAGCGAGAGCGCCTCGCTTCGCTGCGGGCGCTCGGCTTGCCCGCGATCTGCGTCGACGACGCGCGCCGCCCCTCCGCCGAGGTCGCGTTGCCGCCGGTGACCGCGGAGCAGGTCGCCTACGTGCTGTACACCTCCGGTTCGACCGGAAAGCCGAAGGGCGTCGCCGTCACCCACGGCAATATCGCGCACTACACCTCGGCGATCGCCGCCCGCCTGAGCGTCGAGCCGGGCCTCCGGTACGCCCACGCCAGCACCCTCGCGGCTGACCTGGGCAACACATCGCTGTTCCTCTCGCTGTACACGGGCGGCTGCCTCCACCTGATCGACGCACGGACGAGAAAGGACCCGGCCGCGCTGCGCGGCTACCTGAGCGACAACCAGATCCAGTTCTTGAAGATCACGCCTTCCCACTGGAACGCGATCTTCTCCCTCGCGACAGAGCGGCGCGACGAGGCGCTGCGGCTGCTCTACCTCGTGCTCGGCGGGGAAGCGCTGCCTGTCAGCCTCGCCCGGAGGATCCTGGACTCCGGCCTCGTCCGCACGCTCGCGAACCACTACGGCCCGACGGAGACGACCGTGGGCGTCACCGCCTATCCGATCGCGGGAGTCCAGCAGATAGCCGAGCTGAGATCGGACTCGGTGCCGATCGGCCGCGCGCTCGGCAGCACGGTGTTGAAGGTCCGCTGCGAGGACGGCGTGTTCCGCGAGAGCGGCGCGAGAGGAGAGCTGTACATCGGAGGCCCCTCCGTCGCCGCCGGCTACGTCGGGGATCCCGCCGCCACCGAGAGGAGCTTCGTCCTGATCGGCTCAGGCGAGGAGGCGCCCGGGCGGTTCTACAAGACCGGAGATTACGTGTCGATCGACGACGACGGCGTGGCCCTGTTCCTCGGGCGCGTCGATCGCCAGGTCAAGGTCAACGGCTACCGGGTGGAGCTCGAGCACATCGAGAGCGTGCTGCGCACGGTCGAGGGCGTCAGCGAGGCGGCCGTCTTCTTTCCGGAGGTCAGGGGCAAGAACCGGATCGTCGCCGCGCTCACGGGCCCGAAGTCCGACGACCCTCTCGACTGGCTGAAGACGCGGCTCGAGCGCCTCGTGCCAGAGCACATGATCCCGAGCGTCTTTCTGCCGATGGAGCAGCTCCCGCGCAACGAGAATGGCAAGACCGATCTGAAGGCGCTGAAAGAGCAGGTGCTGTCGCGGCTGGCCGAGGCGCCGCCGCGCGGCGCCGAGCGCCCGGCCGACGCTCCTCCCGCCGGATCCCCGCTCGGGCAGGAGGTGCGCGCGCTGTGGCAGCGCGCTCTCCAGGTGGATTCCTTCGGCGACGACGACGACTTCTTCGATCTGGGCGGCGACTCGCTGGACGCGATCCAGATCATCGCCGAGCTGCAGGTCAAGGGCCACGCGGTGACCGCGCACTCGTTCCTGAAGAGCCCGACCGTGTCGGGCCTGCTCCAGGCCATCCGCGACGGCGCCCGGGCGCTGCTGCCCCGGAGCGGCAAGCAGGCTGCCGGAGAGAGCCGCTCGTTCTCGGCCGCCCAGGACTTCTTCTTCCGTCAACAGCTGGCCGCTCCCGACCACTACAACCAGGCGGTCCTCCTCGAGTGCGGCGTGGAGGTCGACGCCGACGTGATGCGCAGGGCCCTCGGGCAGCTCATCTCGAACCACGCTTCGCTGCGTACGGCCTACGGCCGCGACGCCCTCGGCGACCTGGGTCGCGTCGTGGCCGCAGAGGACGCGGAGGGAGCGATGGATGTCTCGTTCATCGCGGCGAACACGAGCGAGGCCTCGTTCGAGGATCACATCGAGGAGGTCTCGCAGCGAGTGCAGCAGTCGCTCTCTCTGGCAGACGGGCGGCTGCTCCGGTGCCACCTGTTCAAGCGCGCGTCGGGGCCAGACCACCTCTTGCTGGTCGCGCACCACGTCGCGGTCGACATGATCTCCTGGCGGGTCCTGGTGTCCGAGCTGGCGAGGCTGTACAGCGACCACCGCGCCGGTACGCGCTCGCCCGTCGCGCCCAGCCGGACGACCTTCTGGGGCTGGGTCGCCCACATCGAGGAGCACAAGAGCACGCTCTACAGCAACGGCGGCGCATGGCTGGACGCGACGGCCGCGGCGGCTCGACTCACCGCGCCCAGGTACGACGCGTCGAACACCGATGGCGCGGCCCACACACTGTGGATCGGCTTCTCCGAGGAGGAGACTCGACTCTTGCTGCGGGACGTGACCACCGACCTGGGGACGCCCATTCACGTGGTCTTGCTGGGCACGTTCGCGTTCTGCCTGGCGCGTCGCCGAGGCCTGAGGGAGCTCGGCGTCGACGTCGAGAGCCACGGTCGGGTCGCGTTCGACGACTCGGTCGACGTCAGCCGCGTCGTCGGGTGGCACACCTCCACGTTCCCGGTGCTCATCGACGTGAGCGAGGTGAGCGTCCGGCACACGGTGGCCTCCGCGGCGTCGGCGGTGCGCGAGGTCCGTGATCTGGGCGTCGCTTACGGCGTGCTGCGCAGGGACGGCGCCCGGGAAGAGCTGCCGGCCACGCCGTCGGCGGCGGTCTGCTACAATTATCTTGGCGACATCGATTTCGGTCACGACCCCCGCTTCCCCGTCACCCCGGCCCGGTACGACATCGGGCGCGCGCGAGCCAAGAGGAACCACCGCGGCCACGAGCTGAAGCTCACCGCCCGGATCGTCGGCGGCCAGCTCGCGCTGGACCTGTCTTTTCCGGGGACATGGGGCGGAGCGGAGATGACAGCGGTGATGCAGGACATGAAGCGTGAGCTCGCCGCGCTGCTCGGATGGAGCGCGCCGGCCCCCCGGATCGTCGCGGAGCCGGGGACGCGCACCGGCCTCATCACGTACGTTCCGCCGGACCTCGTCGCGCAGACCGCCGCGCGGCTCCGGCCGCCGTACGGCGCGGTTCTCCTGACCGGCGCTACAGGCTACCTCGGCGTGCATGTGCTGCACGAGCTGCTGTCGCGGTCGAGGGCGCATGTCTACTGCCTGGTCCGCGGGAAGGAGGGCTCCTCGGCGGCGCAGCGGCTGCGCGCGGCGTTCGACTGGTATTTCCCCGGCGCGTCGCTCGACCGCCTCGTCGGGCGCTGCACCGTGATCGAGGGCGACGTCGCGCTGGAGCGCTTCGGGCTGTCTCCGGGGCTGTACGCGCACCTCGCGGCGGAGACCGACGCGATCTACCACTTCGCCGCCGATACCCGGCTGTTCGGGTCGGACGAGGAGTTTCGCAGGACCAACCTGACTCCGGTGCAAACCTGCATCGAGCTGGCGATGCATCGGCGGCCCAAGGACCTGCACTACATGTCCACGCTGGCGGTCAGCGGCGTCAATCCCGCCCCGGAGCCCGTCAGCTTCTCGGAGGACTCGCTGGACGTGGGGCAGGAGTTCCAGAACCACTACGAGTCGACCAAGTACATGGCGGAGCGCCTGATCAAGGGCTTCGAGGCGGCGGGCGGGCGCGGCTTCATCTACCGCTCCGGGAACGTCTCGGGGCACTCGCGGACCGGGCGCTTCCAGCGCAACGCTCGGGAGAACCGCCTCGTCCAGCTCCTGGCCGCCTGCGCCAAGGTGGGGAAGGTGCCGCGGCAGATCGAGGACACGATCGCGCTGAGCCCCATCGACCAGGTCGCCGCCGGCATCGTCGCGATCTCGCTCGATCCCCACACGCGGGGCGGCGTGTTCCACGTCGACAGCCCCTACGAGGTCGCCCTCGAGCAGGTCTTCGACGCGCTGCGGAGGAACGGCATCGCGCTCGAGCGGTCGGAGCACGCCTCGTTCTCGAGCGTCTTCGGCGCCGTCCGGGAGCAGGAGGACTCGGACCTCGCGCTGGGGTATTTCTGGGCGTCGAGGAAGCCGCGCAACGTCCGCTACAACCACGATAGAACGCACCAGCTGCTCTGGCGGCTCGGATGCTCGTTCTCCGAGCTCGGCGAGGAGTGGCTCTCGAAGTTCACCAGGTCGCTCGCTCGGGAGGGCGTCTTCGGCGCCGTCACGCCGAGCCGGAGGACCGGCCCGGCCGTCATGAGGGGCATTCGCGTGCGGAGCATGAAACGGGCTTCATAGCCTCGCGGCGCGGCGCATCGGCTCGTCCATGCGCCGCGTCGACGTCACGAGGCGGGAGCTCCACGGGCCAACCACCGCCGTCAGGGCGAACATCGATCGAGTCAACGACAGGGCGATTCATGGAAACGATCAGCGACAGGTTCAGCATCACGGAGAGAGACATCGAGAGTTACCGGCAAACCGGCTTCGTTCTTCTGAAGAGATTCTTCTCCGAGGACATGGTCCTCTACCTGAGGGACAAGGTGAGGGCGGAGCTCTCCACGCCCACGGACAGCTACCAGAAGGGCTTCAGCAGGCTGGGGTACGACCTGTGCTCCGGCGACGCGGTGATCTACGAGCTGCTGCGCGACCGGAGGTTCCGCGCGGCGATGTCGGCGCTCACCGGGCACCGTCTGTTCTTCACGCAGGGCGTTGGCTTCGAGCTGAAGAGGAATCTCAGCAAGGGCTTCGAGTGGCACATCGAGTCGCAGAGCTTCGGTTTCCACAGGACCGAGGATTACGCCTGCACCATCTGGGCGCCCCTCCACCCCATCGACACGAAGGGTCAGCGCGGCGGCATGAGGTACGTCCCGAAGGACATCATCTCCGGTGAATACATGTACTCTCACGTCGATCCCGCCGTCTTCAGGTGCATGCAGGAGCGGATCGACGCCGGCGGGGTCGCGTTCGAGGACTACGTCGCTCTGCGCGACGGCCCCCTGAACTCCTCCGGCATGAACAGCCTGCTCGAGTTCTTCGCCGTCGAGGACGATTACGAGCTCGGGGACATCTTGCTGATGGACAAGTACGTGATCCACAGGAGCGTCCTGCTGGGCGATGGTCCTCTCGAGTCGAGGGACGCGTTCTCCTTGCGGTTCATCTGCGAGACGTCGAGGTACGACCGCGCGCGGGCCCACATGATCGAGATCCCGCGCAACTATTTCAGGTACCCCGGCCCGACGAGGTTCCACCTCGATGTCTGCCAGAACGACGGCGACCGGATCGTGGACAGCCCGTTCTTCCAGGATCGAGAGCAGCGACGGATAGGCGTTTGATCCCCCGGAACCACGATCGGAAGCGACATGGCCCTGGTAAAAGACTTCTCTGTGTCCGCGGTGAACGCGGGGCTCGTGACGGTGCTGGTGGGCTTCACCAGCTCGGCGGCGATCATCTTCCAGGCGGCGGCTGCGCTCGGCGCGACGGAGAGGGAGATCGGCTCCTGGATGTGGGCGCTCGGCCTCGGCATGGGGCTGACCTGCATCGGGCTGTCGCTGCGCTACCGGATGCCGATCGCGACCGCGTGGTCGACCTCGGGCGCGGCGATGCTGATCACCGGGACGGCCGGCGTCTCGATGCGCGAGGCGGTGGGCGCGTTCGTCGTCTCGGGGGGCCTCATCACGCTGTGCGGGTTCACCGGCTGGTTCGAGCGGGCGCTGAGCCGCATTCCGATGTCGATCGCCTCTGGCATGCTCTCGGGCGTGTTGCTGCGCTTCGGCCTGGATGCCTTCGCGGCGATGAAGATCCAGTTCGCGATGACGATGGCCATGCTGTGCACCTACCTGCTCGGGCGCCGCCTCCTGCCGCGTTACGCGGTGATCTCGGCGTTGCTCGTGGGCGTGGCCATCGCGGGCGCCCAGGGCCTGCTGCACACGGGCGGCATACGCCTGGAGCTGGCCGAGCCGGTGCTCGTCGTGCCCCGGTTCTCCCTGCACGCGGTGATCGGCGTCGCGTTGCCGCTGTTCGTGGTCACGATGGCGTCGCAGAACGTGCCTGGGGTCGCCGCGCTCCGCACGTCGGGCTACAAGGTGTCGAGCTCGCCGCTCGTCGGCTGGACCGGGGCGACGACCCTGCTGCTGGCGCCGTTCGGTGCCTTTGCCCTGAACCTGTCCACGATCACGGCCGCCATCTGTGTCGGCCGGGAAGCGCACGAGGACCCGGCCAGGCGCTACGTGGCCGCCGTGGCGGCCGGGGTGTTCTACATCATGACCGGGCTGTTCGGCGCGACGATCGGCGCCGTATTCGCGGCGCTCCCCCGCGAGCTCGTGCTGGCGATCGCCGGGTTCGCGCTCCTGGGGACGATCGGGAACGGGCTCGTGTCGGCGCTCGGCCACGAGCGCGAGCGCGAGCCCGCGCTCATCACGTTTCTTGTCACGGCCTCCGGCGTGAGCTCGTTCGGTATCGGCTCGGCGTTCTGGGGGCTCGTCGCTGGCGTCCTGGCGCTGGTGGTCCTGAAGGCAGGACGCTCGTAGATTGTCCCCGGAGCGTCTCCCTGGTTCCCCGCGGAACGGCCGGAGCCAGGGAGGCGCTCCGGGGGACGCGGCGCGAGGGGCCGCCGCGATGGACAGACAGGCGGCGTGATGAGATCGAGGCGCTGTGCAGCGCGGGCCAATGCGCCGTGCACGCCGGTTACGGCGCGGGGCTCTCGAAGGCGGCCCGCGGCCAGGCGTCTCTGCTTCCTTGAACTGCTCTCGATGGCACAGATGCTGCAGCTTGCGCAGGTCGCGCAAGCCGAGCGCGGGTCAATCAGCGCAACTCAACAGCAAGTCAACAGACGATATTCCTGAGGAGACCGAAGATGAAACTGTATTTCATGCCCGGCGCCTGCTCGCTGGGGCCGCACATCGCGCTGGAGTGGACCGGCAAGCCGTATGAGACCGTCAAGCTCACGGCGCCGCAGACAAAGGAAGCCGAGTATCTCGCCGTGAACCCGCTCGGCGCGGTGCCGGCGATCGTCGAGGAGGACGGCTGGGTCCTCACCGAGGGCGCGGCGGTCCTGAGCTACATCGCCGATTCGTATCCGGAGGCGAAGCTCGGCGGCGACGGGTCGCCGCGCGGCCGCGCCGAGGTCACGCGCTGGCTCGCGCACCTGACGTCGGACGTGCACAAGGCGTTCGTGCCGCTGTTCGCGCCGGAGAGGTTCATCTCCGATCGCGGCCAGTGGGACGACCTCAAGGCGCACGCCGTGAAGAAGATCCGCGCGTTGCTGGCGCACCTCGACCGCCAGCTCGCCGGTCGCGACTTTCCGGTGGGCTCGCGCCGGACGGTCGTGGATGCCTACCTGTTCGTCTACCTGGGCTGGGCCGAGAAGCTGGCGGGCGGCCTCGCCGAGTTTCCCCATCTCGCGCGTGTCTTCGCGCGGATGAACGCCGATCCGGCCGTGCAGAAGGTGCTGCGCGACGAGCAGGCCTGACGTCGCGGCGCTACGTCCCCGCTCCTGGAGCCTTGCAGCAGCGAAACCCGATCTCGTAGAACCGGAACATCGGTCCATGCGAGTCGTTGGTCCCGCGGCACCCCGCCCACGGCTTGGACCAGTAGCCGCCCTTCAGCGACGAGCGGTGCGGCCACTCGGGTCGCGACGTCGACACCCACTCTTCCACGTTGCCGACGAGATCGACCGCGCCGTACGGGCTCACGCACGCCGGATACGAGCCGGACGGCTCGCCCTGCCAGAGCCGCTGCGTCTCGGCGGCCCGCACCGCCGGGTCATTCGACGCGAGCCGCCGCTCGCTGATGCCCCGGTAGGGCTTGCTCACGTTGCAGGCGGCCGGATCCTGCGCGTGGCCGTAAGGGAAGGGGAGCGCGGACGGCCCCTCGCACGCGAGCTCCCACTCGAACTCGGTGCAGAGGCGCTTGCCGGCGGCGGCGCACTCCCGCTCGGCCTCGACGAAGCGGAGCATCACGACCGGCAGCGCGCCCGCCCGGTTCGGCCACTCGTGGCGGTCCATGCACGTGCGCACCGGCGTGAAGCGCGGCTCGGCGGCGAACAGCCCGGGGAAGAAGCTGAAGCAGTGGCCGCCGCGGTAGCTCGTGCAGATCCGCTGCACGTTCTCCGTGTGGGTGCCCTCCACGAGCACCATGTCGGGCGGGCAGGACGCCGCTGGCCCGGGTCGGGGCAGCGCGTCGGCCTGGGCGAGCAGCGGGGCGAGCAGGAGGTCGAGGAGCACGGGGCGGCTCTCTATCGCAAAGCCGCGCGCGCCGCACGAGAGGCCGCACGGCGGCTCGTCATCGGCGCTCGCGCGGCGCTCGCGCCCCCGCCCGCGTCGGGTTAGTCTCGCGCCATGGGAATGACGCTGCTTAGGACGCGTATCGCTGCGCTCGCAGTCCTGGCCTGGGGGAGCGCCTGCGGTGGAAACGTCGTCGTCGACGGGATGCCCGGCGGGTCAGGAGGCGCCGGCGCGACAAGCGCCAGCGCGGTCGGCGTCGGCGTGACAAGCACCAGTGCGGTCGGCGTCGGCGTGACAAGCACCAGCGCGAGCTCGACGACGAGCTCGACGGTGGGGACCTCGACCGGGGTGGGCGGCGGCGACGCGAGGTCGAGGTGTGTGGACTACTGCGAGCTCTTCCTGGCGACGTGCGGGCAGGGACCGGGCGACTGCGGCGACTTCTGTAATGAGCAGGTGTCCGCGGCGCCAGAGTGCAACGGCCAGCTCGTACCGTTCTTCGATTGCGCGATGGACGAGGTGTTCAATTGCAACGTCATCCCGCCCAGGTGCCAGCCGCTCCTGGATGAGTACAATGCGTGTGCGTCCGACCCCGCCTGCGGGGCGATCGCGTGCTTCGACGGCGGCGGCAGGGCCTGCACCTGCAAGGGCTCGTGCCCGGGCGTGGACCTGGCCGCCGAGTGCCGGCCGAACGGGCCCGGCAGCATCCGCTGCTCTTGCCTCGTCAACGGCGTGGAGGTGGACTTCTGTCAGGACAACGGCGCGGCGTGCGATCTCGCCCTTGGCTGCTGCGGGCCGATCTTCGAGCGGTTCCGCTGAGGGGTACGAGCGGCGTTCGCCATGGAGGACGATCAAGGGAGCGCGGCGCGAGGCGGGGCGCTCGCCGAGGCGATGGCGAGCTGGGTGGGGGCGCGGATCGACGCGGCGCACGCGAACCCCGCGACGGGGCTCGTCGCGCTGGCCGTGTACGCCGGAGCGCGGCGCGTGCTTGGCGTCGGCATCGGGCCGCGCGTCGCGGGGTCGGGGGTCCTGCCGCGGCTGCCGCGGCTCCGCGCCGACGCGTCGCACCCGCTGCTCGCGGCCATGCGGGCCCACCTGGTCGGCCGCCGCGTGCTGGCCATCGAGGTGCGGGGCGACGGGATCGCCGTCATCGCCGGCGATGTGCTTCTGGTGGAAAAAGACCAGGAGAGCGAACTGTTGAGCGAAGCGGGGGCGGCGGTGGCCTCACCCAGGTTGAGCCCGGGGGCGGCGGTGGCCTCACCCAGGTTGAGCCCGGGGGCGGTGGTGGCCTCACCCAGGTTGAGCCCGGGGGCGGTGGTGGCCTCACCCGGGTTGAGCCCGGGGCCCGCGGCCTCACCCGGGTTGAGCCTTGGGGCGGCGGCGGCCTCACCCGGGTTGTGCCCTGGGGCGGCGGGGGCGGCGGCCTCACCCGGGTTGAGCCCAGGGGCGGCGGCGGCCTCACCCAGGTTGAGCCCCGCGGCGCGGCTGGAGCTCGCGCCGGGCCGCCGCGGCGAGGTGCGCCTGCTGGACGGCGCCGGCAACCTCATCCTTCGCTGGCCGCCGCAGGGGAGCGCCCCGCCGGCCGAGAGCGCCTACCCGGCGGATCCCCTGGCCGCCGGCGCGGCGCTGGTCGAGGCGAGCGACGACGCCGCCGCCGGGCAGGAGAAGGCGGCGCTCGCGCGCGCCGTCAAGGCGCGGCGCGCGGCGATCGAGCGCAGGGCCGAGGCGGTGCGCGGCGATCTCGGGCGGCTGGGGAGCGTGGCGCGCCTCCAGAAGACGGGGCAGCTCCTGCTCGCGCAGGGCGCGCGGGTCCCGCGGGGGGCGGCGCGAGCGCTCCTCGACGACTGGGAGACCGGCGGCAAGCTCGAGGTCGCCCTCGACCCGGCGCGCCCCGCGAAGGCGCAGGCCGAGGCCTTCTTCGCCAAGGCGCGGCGCTACCAGCGCGGCGAGGCGGTGATGCGCGCGCGCCTCGCCGAGACCGAGCGCGCCCTCGAGGCGCTCGCCGCGCTCGCCGCGGACGTCGCGGCGGCGGAGGCGCGGCCGGAGGCGCTCGAGCCGCTCGCGCAGCGCGCGCGCTCCCTCGGCATCGCGCGCGCGGAGCTCGCCGGGGTGGGCGCCGCGGGGGCGGGTGAGCCGGGGATGCCCGGAGCCCGCGGCCGGCGGGCCGCCCGGGCCGCCCCGCGGCGGCCGTTCCATGCTTACCGGAGCGCGTCCGGCGCGGCGATCCTCGTCGGCCGGGGCGCCGAGGACAACGACGCGCTCACGACGAAGCATGCGCGGCCGCACGACCTCTGGCTGCACGCGAAGGGCGTCGTCGGCTCGCACGTCGTCGTGCCGCTCCAGAAAGGGGCGAGCTGCCCCGCCGACGTGCTCGTGGACGCCGCGACCCTGGCGGCGCACTTCAGCGACGCGCGCGGCGAGGCGGTGTGCGAGGTGAGCTATCTCCCGCGCCGCTACGTGCGCAAGCCGCGCGGCGCGGCTCCGGGCGCGGTGGTCTTCGACCGGGAGAAGGTCATCGCCGTCCGCATCGAGGCAGAGCGCCTGTCGCGGCTGCTCGCGACAAAGGAAGAGGCCTGACGGCCGCCCTGATCCGGCTCAGGCCGCGAACGCCCCCCGGACCTGCTCGTTCAGCTGATCGAGCCGGCGCGCCGGCAGCTCCGCCGCGCGGGCGAGCGACTCGATCACCGCGCGCTCCGCGTCGGAGATCCCCTCGCTCGCGTGGGCCACCGCCAGCGCGACGAGGATGCCCTCCTCCACCGCGTCGCAGTCCATGAGGATCTCCGCGAGCAATCGCACCCGCGGCTCGACGCCCGCCGCCGCGATCACCTTCAGGCTCGCCTCGATGAGGTAGCGGACGAGCTCGGCGTTGAGCTGGGTGCCGAGCATCGGCTCGATCAGCTGCCGCAGGGCGTCGATCTCCTCGGCGTCCACGTTGCCGTCGGCGTTCGCCACGAGCGCGCCGAGGTCGACGATCGGGGTCGGGTTGTACTCGTTCAGATCGAAGCGGGCGCGGAGCAAGCCGGCTGCCTGCTGGATCAATGCGGGAGGTTTCATGTCGTCTCCGCTCCGGCGATCCGGCTCATGACTCACCACCTCTCGGAGCGCGGCGCCGCACCGTCTCGGCCTCGCTGAGCCCGAGGCAGAGCTGCGCCCGGAGCGCGCGCAGCCCCTCGAGCACCTCGGCCGAGACCTTCTCCGACTCGGCCCGCTCGATGGCCGCGTCGAGCGTCGCGAGCCGGCCTGTCTGGAGCGCCTTGAGCGAGTAGGTCATCTGCACGAACGTGTCGAAGAGGTCCCCGAGCTCATCGCCCTTGCGCAGCCCCCCTCCGATGGTGAGCCGCGTCGTGCCCACCTGGCGGCAGAGGCGCTTCAGCTGGTGGACCGGCCCCACGATGCGCTGGGTGATGAAGATCCCGAGCACGCCGAGGACGACGAGGAGGAACACGCCGCCGCCGACGAGGATGTTGAGGAGGCGCTGTCGCAGCCCCTCGACCTCGGCGCGCCGCTTCGCGACCTCCGCCAGGTTGCGCTCGTGCTCGCGGTTCGTCTTCTCGAGCTCCTCGTCGAGGGTGCTGTCGAGCTCGGCGTTGTCGCCGCCCAGCGCGGCGGTGCTCATCTTCAGGATCTTGGCGCTGTTGGCCGCCTCTTTGAGCGCGAGCTCCGCCTGGGTCGCCGCGTACTGCGCCTGCTCGTTCGCGACGCTCGCGGTCTGCCAGATGACGAGTCCGAGCACCGCCATGACCGCGAGCACCACCGAGACCAGGAGCCCCGTGTACTTGAGCTGGAATCGCGGATTCAGGAGCAGCTTGCGGCGTGGGGCCGGGCGGGCTGTGGCGTGATCCTGGGCGGGAGAGGTCATGAGGTCTCGTCAGCGGGCGGACGGCATCACCGCCTGCCCAGGACAGGGCGCGAGCGGGGTCGCGCCGGTGCGACCCCCCCGAAAATGCACTGCCTTCTCACTGGTACCCCATTCCTTGCGCCGGTCGCAAGGGTCATTCAGAGGTCGAACAGCGTCCCCTGCCGGCTCGGCCGCCGGAAGGTCGAGCGCTCTTTTGCCTCGTCCGCCTCGTCGCCAACGCGCGCGGCGTTCAGCTCGAGGCGCTGGCAGTGCACCTCGAACAGCCGCTGGATCGCCGCCCAGCGCGCGCCTGCGCCCTGGAATCGCGCCCCGAAGGCGGCCTCGTTCATCTTGCCGCCGCGCATCTCCTGGATGCCGCGGCGGACCTTGCCGGCGCGGTCCGGGAAGGCCTCCTCGAGGCGCTCGTCGAAGACTGGGAGCACCTCGCGCGGCAGGCGCAGCGGCATCATGAAGGCGCTCTGCGCCCCGGCGTCCCGGGCGCGCTCGAGGAGCTCCGGCACGTCGCTGTCGTTCAGGCCGGGGATCATGGGCGACAGGGAGATCCCGGTCGGCACGCCCGCGTCCGAGAGCGCGCGCATGGCTTCGAAGCGCAGCGATGAGCGGCTCGCGTACGGCTCCATCTTGCGCGCCACCGCGTCGTCGGCGAAGGGGATGCTGAAGTGGACGCGGGCGCGCGCGCGCCGCGCGAGCTCGCCGAGCAGGGCGGCGTCGCGCCGCACGAGCGCGCCCTTGGTGATGAGCCCGACGGGGTTCCGGAACGCGAGGCAGACCTCGAGGCAGCGGCGGGTGAGCTCGTAGCTCGCCTCGAGCGGCTGGTAGCAATCGACGTTGCCGGAGAACACGATCGTATCGCCCTGCCAGCCCGGCTTGTTGAGCTCCTTCTCGAGCAGCTCGGGCGCGTTCGCCTTGACCACGATCTTGCGGTCGAAGTCTGTCCCGGCGCCCCAGCCGAGGTACTGGTGCGAGGGCCGGGCATAGCAGTAGGCGCAGGCGTGGATGCAGCCCCGGTACGGGTTGACGCTGTACCGGAATGGAAGATCGGGGCTGTCGTTCGCGGTCACGATGGATCGGGCCTGCTCCTCGAAGACCTGCAGCGTCGCCGGGGGCGCCTCTTCGAGGTACTCGACCTGCGTCGAAGACCACGGGTTCGGAGGGTTGTTCACGGGGCGCGGCATGGTGTGGTCAGCGCCGGGCGAGGAGGCGGTCGCTGCGCGCGCAGTGTAGCGCGTCCTGGCCGGGATGGGAGCATTTGTTCAGTGGAGACCGGCGGGCTCCACATCGCGGCGGGCTGAGCGGCGGCGGGCGCGCCGGGGAGGCGCGCGGCGGCGCCGGGGAGAGCGGATTGACAGGGCAGGGGCGGCCTGCTGGCATGAGGGCGCTCAGGAGCGACGTGAGGGACATGGCCAATCAGAGACAGCCCGGGTTCGATCTTCGCAGCACGTACCTGCACCTCGCCGACGGGGGCGACGCGCTGCCCATCGAGGTGAGGCCGACGTTCTGGCAAGAGCTGATGTCCGGCGACTCGAAGGCCGCGGACATCCGGCGGATCACGGACGATGGAGGCTGGCTGGTGATGCGGTTTCACCTGACCGAGGACACGCCGCAGTGGGAGATGCACCCAGCCGGGGACGAGATCCTGTGTCTCCTGTCGGGCGCGAGCGACGTCGTGCTGGAGGAGCAGGGCAGCGAGCGGGTCGTCGCGCTGGTCGCCGGGACGACGTGCAAGGTCCCGCAAGGCGCGTGGCACCGGTTCATCGTGCGCGAGCCGGGGGACCTCCTGTCGATCACGTACGGCAAGGGGACGCAGCACCGGCCGCTGTAGCTGCGCGGCGGCGACACCGGCTCACGCTCGTCGTCCGCCGTGCCCTCGGTGCCTGATGTCCCTAACGAGCCTCAGCCCTGCCCGACGACGCGGCGGTGGTCGACCATGAGGCAGCGGCTTTGCACGACGAGGATGCCGGCCTCGACGAGCCGCTCGGCCACCCTGTCGTTCCGGATGCCGAGCTGGAGCCAGACGGCGCGCGGCCGGGCGGCGAGCAGGTCGGCGAGGTGCGCTGTGACGTCCTGGCCGCGCCGGAAGACGACGACGATGTCGATCGGTCCCGGGACGTCCGCCACGCGGCGATAGACCGGCTGGCCGAGGATGGTCTTCACGTCGGGGTAGTAGACGGGGACCGGGATCACCTCCACGCCCGCGCTCTGCAGGTAGCTCGGGACGTAGAAGGCGGGCTGATCCGCCTGCGCCTCGATCTTGATGCCGAGCACGGCGACGCGCCTCGCTGAGCGGACCAGCTCGGCGACCCGGGCCTCGTCCTGGCTGATGTCGCGAATGTCGTTCATGCAGGGAGTGTACGTCCGCCGAGCCGGCGTGGCACCCATGGCGGACGCCTTGCCTCCGCTGCAGCGGCTGAAGCCGAGCTCGCGGAGGATCTTGCGGTCCTCGATGGCCAGCTGGACGATGGCGCTCCATCGCCGCATCAGCCTTGTTCCTGCGCAGACCCATCAGCCACTGGAGCCCCCGCTCCGCCTTCCGCCGGTGCGTCGGCCGGGCCATGAGGACCTCCCTTGCAGGACGACGACGCGAGGCCCGAGGACGCGTCCACGGGGGCGGAGCGGGAGCGCCCAGAGGCCGGGCAGGGGCGCCCCGCAGGCGCTCAGGGAAGCCACGACGTCGACAATCTCCCGGGCCACCGCGGCGACGCCCTGCGGTCCAGCGACGCGAGCGAACAAGGGCGCCAGGTGCCCGAGGTCGTCCTTCGTCCAGTCGTCGAGGAGATCGGGGCGCCGCTTCCAGTCGAGGTGCTGCAGGAGGCGCTGGCAGAGGTGGCGCGCGTGCCGCTCGGTCATCGAGGCGGCCAGCGGGACCAGCGCGAAGAGCGCCTCGTCCCAGCCGTCTCCAGACGGCGTCGCGAGCCGCGGCGGGGAGATGCGCCGGCACGGCAGCCTGTGCCTTGACCCGGTCGGATGCCTCGGGCCGCGCCGCCACGAGCGCGAGCGCGTCGTCCGCGCGGCCGAGATCGCCCAGGCGCGCCGCGACCGCCGTCACCATCGGCCGCCGGAAGCAGGGCGCAGCCGCGCACGCCTGGACCAGCGCGGGCACGAGGTCGGCAGGCGCGTGGGGCGCGAGCGCGCACACGCTCCAGCACGCGTCCGCCGGCAGCTCGAGCGCCAACGCCTCCGGCGCGCTCGGCGTCGGGCAGCTCGCGCGCCAGCCGAGGCTACACCGGATCCACCCAAGTCCACTTGTCCGAGAACAGGCACACGTAGATCGTCGCGTTGCCCATCAACGCCCCGTCCATCTCCACATCCGGCACCACCTCGTTCCCGAGCTCCGGTGGGATCGGTCGGTAGCCGGGGTACGTGGCCTCGATCTCTTCTGCGACCGCCGCCGAGATCTCGTCGGGCTCGCCCCTGTCGTGGATCCCGTAATAGGGCCCGAGAAGGCTCACGTGGAAGCTGAGCGAAGCCCTGTCGCTGAGCGATGGAACGGGCCCCGAGTCCTCGGGGCGATAGATGCGGGCCGAGTAGGCCGGCTCGACCCCCCCCGCCAACAGGCTGAGCGACTCGTTCTGAAGGCTGTATCGATCCCCCACGCGGCGGATCATCGCTTTCCACGTCAAGTACTCCGCTCGCCCGCGGTTTGCGGCTTCCACCAGGCGGCGGCGCTCCTCCGTGTCGTCGTAGCAGGGCTCGCTGGGAGGCACGTGGACGCGCTCGAAGTTACGCACGCCCCGCGGGTAGAAGCGGTAGACGACGTCGAGCAGCTCGGAGCGAGTTATCATCATGGCCTCATCACCGTGGCGCCGAGCCGCGGGTACTTGGATTTGAACGTCGCCCGCATCTCGTCGATGAACCTACTGCAGAAGATCCCTTCCGGGAGGTTATAGTTCATGCGGCGTGCGACGTCCTCTGCGATCCCTATGCTGAGCATGGCCGCACGGTTTGGCCGGATTCGCCCCATACGCTGAGTCCGTAGCGGCATCCCTACCCTGAAAGAGCACGTCCAGCGGCGCACCGGGCGCAGGTTATGCAATTTCGAGAATGGCAGGTTGGCCTTGGCCTCCTGCCATCCACCGCCCTCGTCCTTGCCGTCATCTTTGACAATGGTGCCGAAGGGGAAATCCTTCCGTGAGAAGGAGACGATGGGGAACTGCTGCTGAGCTTCGCCAGTCGGATCGCCTGCGTTCGTTGGCTCGGCATCCAGTATGCACGAGATGCCGAAGAGCGAGGAAAACAGAGCGAGGATGACAGCGGACAGGCTCTTCATGAGCGAAACCTAACGTCCGCTCTCGAGCCATCCAGTCCGGCGGATCCCGCAGAGCATCGGTACTGGCCACGGAGGTCCTTGCGCCCCCAGATCAACCTGAGCACGATCGAGCGCTCGGGTGGGGTGTTGGCATACATGGGTGAAGCCATCGCCGTCTGAAGTGTCGGGTGGCGGCGTGGACGTCGGAGCGAGCAAGCTGACAGGTTCGCTCATCGCGGTGCTCAGCTTCAAGATGGATGGATAGTTGAGCGGCTCCGATCAGGTTTGCTGAGGAACAGAAGACCAAGCCCCCTCGGAAAACTTGCGAGAAGTCGTCCGAGAGGGCTCGCTCCGGGGGTGGCTTGCATCCAGTGAGCGCGCGCCGCGATTGAATCGCTCGAGGCGCCGCAGCGGCGCGCTACGGCGCCTCGAGCTGACCGTAAAAATTGTCACCCCAGCAAGTGATCGTCTGATCCGCCTTGATGCCGCAGGCGTGAAAGGCGCCGCCCTCGATGCTGGTAAAGCGGTCGTTGGGTCGCGACTCCATGGGGATGAACACCTGCTCGCCATCGACGACCGTCGGCCGCTCTCCCCAGCAGGTTGCCGCGCCGCCGGCTTCGAGCCCGCAAGAGAAGCCGTAGCCGGCGGTAAGCGCGGAGAAGGGGCCCGTCGGCGCAGTGAGCTGCTGGTGCTCGTCATTGCCCCAGCACACCGCCGTGCCGTCGGAGACGCGTAGCCCGCACGCATGGTAGTTGCCGGCCGCGAGCTGAGAGAACGTTTCCCCAGCTGGGACCATGAGCGGATCGAGCCGGGCGTCGCCCCAGCAGGTGGCGGAGCCCGCCGCGTCGAGCACACAGCTCAAGGTTTGCCCGCATACGATTTGCGTGAAGCCGCTCGCCGCCGGGTAGTCGTCGAGCCCGCGGCTGAGCTGGCCCCAACACTCGATAGCGCCCGCGCTGGTGAGCCCGCACTTGTGATACGTGCCGGCGCAGATCTGCGCGAATCGGCTGGCGGGTGGGTCAAGCTTTCCGCCGTAGTTGTCACCCCAACAACCGAGGCTGCCGTCGGGACGGAGCCCGCAGCCATGGTCGCCCCTGAAGGCGATCTGCGTGAACGGTCCCGCTGGTGGCTCGAGCTGACCGTCGCGGTTGCCCCCGCCCCAGCACGTCACCTCGCCGCTCGTCAGCAGCGCACACGTCGCGGCGTCGTCGGCCGAGATGGCTCGAACCTTCTGCGTGCCGGTGTCAACCGTCTTCTCGGAGCGCCGTCCGTCAGGGACGCTGCTGCAGCCTTGAACGACGAACACGCCCAGCGCGCACCCCAACACCTGCCTCACCATGCGGCTCAGCATGTCAGATCCAGCGCCCGCCTGGCAACTCGCGTGCACCGCGCGAGGGAGCCCGGCGGCCAGCTTTCAGAGGTTGAGCTTGCGGAGAATCAACGAGGGGGGCCAGGAGAGCCAAGCCGCTCGTGTCGTGGTACTGGTAGCAGATCGGCTGCGACATCGAGAACTGCAGGCATCGCCACCCGCTCGTGGGCGTCCCTGTGCGCTGACGACGCGAACGAATGAGGCGTTCTCAGCCCGCGATCCCCACGGCCGACATCATCAAAGGCCGCTCCAATCCAGTGGATTCGAGCGGCCTCGGTCGCGCGGGCACCCGCCGCGAGCCGCTTTGTTACCACCCCAAAGCTTCGATCATCTTCTCGCCATAACGCGTGCCCATGAGAACAACGGACGCATGATCGAAGTGGTACTCATCCATGACCTTGGTCCCCTGCTGAGTGATCCAGTATCCCTGAGGCAACATGTCGGCCGCCTGGTGCACGAGGTTGTTATGACCGCTGCAGCATCCGCCCCCGGGGAGCTCTCCAAGAATGAAGGGAACGTCGTAGTCGGCCCCCCAGGCTGCTTTCACCTCGTTATAGAGCTGGACGACCTTGCCGGGCCATGAGCTCTGGCCGCTGTCGGACTCACCCTGGTGGAAGATGATGCCCGCGAAGCGCGCATTCTCAGCCGTCTTCGCTTTGGCGATCTTGTTCAAGATCATCTGGTGATGTGAGCCACCAGAGATGAACGTGTTGATCGACTCACCGCTCTCAGCGGTGCCGACCAGCCCGATCGTATCCCCCTCAGCCAGCTTTCCGAGCAGGGTCTTGCCGAACCAGATGCCCGGGTCGACGGCGGTCGACAGGTTCCATCCTTTTTCACCAGGGCAATCGTTGAGCGGCGGATTGGCCACGTTCCACTGTCCGGCCGGCTGATTGCATCCGCCGAGGACCTTGAGCCGCGCGTCAGAATTCTGGTCACTGGCCTGTTTGTCTGCGACACCGGCCATGTTCGACTGGCCCATGAGCATGAAGACGTGAAACGTCGGACTTGAGCTCGGTGCGCCGCCGGTGCCTGCCCCGCTGCTAGCCGATGCGGTCCCTCCCGTGGCGCCACCTCCAGTTCCAGCGCTCGTGCTGCCCGCCGCGTCGCCTCCGGTCCCCGCGCTCGTGCTGCCCGCCGCGGCGCCTCCGGTCCCCGCGCTCGTGCCGCTCGTCGAGGCGCCTCCGGTCCCCGGACTGGCCCCTCCGGTGTTGTCGTTCTCACCGGTCGCGCCGGACTCGCCACAACCGGACGCCGCGATGATGAAGAGAAATGGGAGGAGCAGGAGTCTGCGTGTGCCTCGGCCTGTGCGGCTCATCTCGGTCATGGTCGTTACCTCGTCGCGCCGGGGCGCGATCTGAAGAGAATGGCGGAATTGGTAGGCCGGCGTCGCGACGCCGGTGCGGCGAACCTCGCCCGCAAAGAGCTCAGCGCCGGGACCTAGCCTATCCCATCTTGGGAGCTTGGCATCCAGGATTCGGCTTCAGGACAGCACAGGGAGAAGACCGTTGATGCTGAATTCTTCCATTGTCGGCGGCGTTCGCTCCTCGCTGCGCCTCGATCGTCGACCGATCCTCTCGAAGCGAAGCGGTTTCTCGGTCCGGGACCGCGGAAATTTGAAACGGACGCGTCGCGCGGGCAACGCAGGGGAGCCATCACGAGGCAACCGCGCTGCGTCGCGAAATTTGCGAGCCTCTCGGAGTCCCCAGCTCTGCTGGGCGAAGCGGTCGACCAGCGCCCCGAGGCACGGCGCATCTCCAAACACCGTGCCCCACCGCTTGAAGGAGAGATCTGTCGTGATCACGACGGAGCGGCTCTCGTGCCTCTTGCTGAGGATGCGAATCAAGAGGTCCGCCGCGCTCGCCTCCTCCTCGGCGAGGACCTCCCCGACGGTCCGGTCCTTCTGGGTCGGGGCCGGCGGCTGCATCGCGACCGTCGCGACGGACCTGGCGCAGCGCAAGCCCCCCGCCCGCCGCTTGTGGCAGACTCCGCCCCGTGAACCTCGACCGGCTCCCGGCGCTCTGGGCCGACCTCTTCCGCTCCCCCGCCTCGCTGCCCGTCGCGCTCGGCCTGTCGCTCGCCGTCCTCGCGCTCGGGTTCGTCGCCTACCGCCTGCTCTTCGGCTTGCTCTCGCGCGTCGCGCGCGCCACGCAGACGTCGCTCGACGAGCTCCTGCTCCGGCGCATGCGGCTGCCGGCGCGCGGGCTCGTCGCGCTGCTCGCGCTCCACACGTACATTGCCCTGCGCGGGGGCGAGCTGCCCAGGATCCACAAGGGCGTGCTCCTCCTGGAGCTCGCGCTCGCGTCGTACCTGGTCATCGAGTTCGCCGAGACCCTGGTCATCGACTACTGGCTCGCCGAGCGCCAGAAGGTGCAGATTCCGGCGCTCGTACGGCACCTCCTGCTCGCGATCCTCTACCTGGTCGCCGGCCTCTCGATCGTCGGCGCGGCCACCGGGGTCGACCTCGTGCCGCTGCTCGCGACCTCGACCGTGATCACGGTGGTCCTCGGCTTCGCGCTCCAGGACACCCTGGGCAACCTCTTCGCCGGGCTCGCCTTGCACTCCGAGCGCTCGTTCGGTGCGGGCGACTGGATCCTCGTCGACGGGATCGAGGGGCAGGTCGTCTACGAGGGCTGGCGCTCGACCCGCCTCAGGACGTTCTCCGGAGACATCGTGATCCTGCCGAACTCGATCATCGCCAAGGCGCGCGTGCAGAACTTCTGCGCCCCGGACCGGACGTGCGCGCGCAACATCGAGATGCTCGTCTCGCTCGACGCCGCCCCGGAGGCCGTCGAGCGCGCGGCGCAGCGCGCCTGCGCGCAGGTGGCGGACATCCTCCGCGAGCCGGCGCCCAGGCTCTGGCTCGCCGCCGTCACACCCCTCTTCCAGCGGTACGTCATCAAGTTCTGGATCGCCGACTTCGAGCGCCACGATCTGCTGGAGTCCGAGGTGATGAAGGCGTTCTTTCGCGCGTGTCGCGAGGAGGGCGTCGCGCTCGGCCCCGCCGCGGCGCAGCCCGGCCTCGCCCTCGATCCGCGCGTCATCGACCCGCGCGCCGCCGTCGATCCGAGGATGGCCCCGCTGGTCCTGCCGGCGATCGTCGCGGTGCCGGCCGCCCCGGCGCCCGCCGCCGCGAGCGGCAAGGCCGACGCGGGAGCGCCGCGCCAGGGGCGCTCCGCCGAGCCGCTCCCGGAGCGCTGAGCCCCGCGACCGGACACCGCGGGCGCCGGAGATCGCTCGCTCCGGCCGCCCGGGCGAACGCGGCCTGTCGCGGCCTGTCGGGCCCCTGATTTGGCTTGGTCCGGCCCTGCCGCCGCGGTAGCCGATCGGTATGCCCGACCACCCGTCTGTCTCCCCCAGCAAGGTCGCGATCGTGGGCGCTGGCAGCGTCGGCGCGACGATCGCTTACGCCTGCCTGCTCCGCGGCGCGGCGAAGGAGGTCGCCCTCTTCGACGTGAACCGGATCAAGGTCGATGCCGAGGTGCTCGACCTGAACCACGGCCTGCAGTTCGTCCCGGTGGCGACGCTCGAGGGCAGCGATGACGTCGAGGTCTGCCGCGGGGCGCACGTGGTCGTCATCACCGCCGGCGCGAAGCAGAAGCCCGGACAGAGCCGGATGGACCTCGCCACCGCGAACGTCGCGATATGCCGCGAGCTCCTGCCGAAGCTCCTGGCCGTCGCGCCGGACGCGCTCTATCTGCTGGTGACCAACCCGGTCGACGTGATCACGTATGTCACGCTCAAGCTGACGGGCCTCCCGCCTGCCCGCGTGATCGGCAGCGGCACGGTGCTCGACAGCAGCCGGTTCCGCTTCCTGATCGCCCGGCAGCTGAACGTGGCCGTGCAGAACGTCCACGCGTACATCGCCGGCGAGCACGGCGACAGCGAGGTGCCGCTGTGGAGCAGCGCGAGCGTCGCGAACATCCCGCTCGACGCGTGGTCGGTGCCGGGCCACGGCAAGATCGGCGCGAGCGACCGGACGGCGATCTTCCACGGCGTGAAGAACGCCGCTGCCCAGGTGATCTCCGGCAAGGGCGCGACGAACTACGCGATCGGCCTGGCGACAGCCAAGATCCTGGAGGCCCTGCTCCGCGACGAGAACCGCGTGCTGCCCGTCAGCAGCCTGCTGAGCGGCTACCGCGGGATCGACGACGTGTGCCTGAGCGTGCCGTGCATCGTGAACCGGTCTGGCCTCGAGTCGCAGCTGCCCATACCGATGAGCCCCGAGGAGGACGCCGGCCTCCGTGCCAGCGCGGACACGATCCGCAAGGCGATCCGGTCGCTCGGATTCTGAAGATCGCGATCCGGATCGGTCGCGACGCCGAGGCCGATCTCTAGCGGGCTTGCTCGATGCCAGCGCCGAACCAACAGGTCAAGGCCTCCCGAAGGCCCTGATCCGTGCCGGCTCCGACCCAGGCGACATGGCCGTCGGGTCGGATCAACAGCGCGGTGGGCGCGGCGACCGGGCCGATCACGGGCAGCTCCCACGGCCCGGTGGTTCGAGCTTCGAGCCGTCGAACCCGATCCGCCCACGGCCCGATGTCGAATGCGCCGGGCGCGCCGAGGTCGAGCAGTACCGGTCGCGCTTCGTGCAGAAGCGTGAACACCCGCGTCGAGCCGCGCTCGGTCACCAGATCGAGATCGGGCATGCGACGCCCGAGCAACGGGTGGCCCGGACCGAGATCGTAGTGGATGTCCAGGCCGGACATCATGCCGGCGTAGTGCTTGCGAGGCTCGGCCATCTTCAAGAGCTCGGACATCCTCGTCTGCAAGACCTTCGTCCGTTCGTCGCCCCGCATGAGCGCGACTTGCGCCAGGCTGTTTTCCAGCACGCGCGCACCGATCGGATGCCGCTCGGCCTGGTAGGTGTCGAGCAGCGCCTCCGGCGAGCTGCCGCGTAGCACCTGGGCCAGCTTCCACCCCAGGTTCACCGCGTCCTGGACACCGATGTTGAGTCCTTGTCCGCCGGTCGGCGCATGCACGTGCGCGGAATCGCCGGCCAGGAGCACGCGTCGCTCCCGGTACGACGCCGCCTGCCGGGCCATGTCGGTGAACCTCGAGACGTAGGTGACGCCGTGAACACCGAAGTCGGTCCCATAGACGGCGACGAGCGCTTGCCGGAGGTCGTCCAGCGTCGCCTCGCCGCCCTTTTTGACGTGCGGCTCGTTCAAGACCACGCGCGCGCGCTTGCCGTCCTCCAGCTTGCCGATGGCATTGATGCCCCTCTCGTTGGGGCGCATGCCCCACGCCGGCTCTTCGGTCATGTCGACCTCGGCAATCAGGTAACTGATCGACGGGTCCCATCCCGGAAAATCGATGCCGGATTTCTTGCGGATCACGCTGCGACCGCCGTCGCATCCGACGAGGTACTGCGCTCGCAACCGGCCGCCGTCGCTCAGCTCGACATCGACGCCGGCGTCGTCTTGCACGAAGCCCGTCACCTCGCGGCCGCGATAGGTCGGTACCGCCAGCTCCTCGACCCAGCCGGCGAGGATGCGCTCGATGTGATTCTGTGTCAGCGCGAGCCCGTAGTTGTGGCGAGTCGGAAAGTCGCTGAGATCGAGGCGGTTCATCGCGAAGCCCGTCACCTGCATGACGTTCCCTTGCGAGAGGAAGCGCTCCGCGACTCCGCGCTGATCGAGCACCTCGATCGTGCGGGAATGCAGACCGCCTGCCCGCGATCCCACGAGGTCCTGGTTCTTGCGCCGCTCGACGATCGCGACGTCGACCCGTGCGAGCGCGAGCTCGGCCGCCAGCATGAGCCCCGTCGGGCCTCCTCCCGCGATCACCACCGCATGCTTCGTCATGGCCACACCGCGTCCGGGTTCGTCGTGCATCTCGAGCCTCCGTCGTCGCGCGTTTCTCGTATGCGCCCGGAGAGATGGCCACGAACGAGCGCGCCGGCATGCCCCTCACACCCAGCCGACGGATGAAGGATCCCGTCGCTCGTTGATGGGGCACGAGCCGCTCGGCAAGGCCCCCCTCAGCCGCTGGCCGGCCCCGTCCCCTGGTCCGACTCCCCCCACGCCACCATGACCGCGCTCGTGTTGTGGAACCCCTCGACGCTCCCCCCGAACTTCGCGATCTGCCCGTAACACGCCATCCCGAACATCGGATGAGCCGCCCCGCTCGGCGACAGGAACGCCCGCACCTCGTCCCGGTACCGCTCCCCCAGCACCCGGAACCGCGACGCACAGTCGAACACAAACGCCCCCGACACCGCGGGCAGCGACCCGAGCACCTTCGTCGATAGCCCCTTCGCCGCCTGGAGCAGCCCGTCGGCGGTCGCGTTCACCACCCGCACCACCTGCCCCCGGGCCAGCCCGCCGGTCAGCACGACCGCCCCGTCCCCCCGGATCGCGATCGGCCCCCGGATCTTCAGCGCCTCCCCGAACGGCGTCTTCGCCCCGAGCGCGTGCTTCGCCATCGTCTGGAGCAGCCCCTCGCCGCTCGAGCGCAGCCCGAGCCGCGACAGCTCCTCCTCGATCACCCGCGCCGCCGGCTGCCCGTCCAGCGTCCTGAGCACGTTCCGCTCGATGTCCGTGATCGTGAAATCCCGCCCCCCCTCGGCCGCCCGGAACCCGTGCACGACGTCGATGTTCACCCGGTGCCGGTGCGTCAGCCGCACGAGCACCGCCGCGTCCGTCAGCGCCTTGCGGCCCAGGAACACCCGCGCCCCCTCGAACGTCCACCCGTCGCCCGCCGTCCCACCGAAGACCCGCGTGTGCGGCGGCACCCCCTGCCGGAGCGCCGCCACGAGCTCGTCCCCGTCGCACGCGAACGCGTCCGCCAGCACCAGGATCGAGCTCGGCGCGCCGCTGCGCGGGCCGTTGCTCGAGACCGCCTCGTCCATGTCGCTCAGCGCCGCCCGGATGCTCTTGCCGTGATCCGCCCGCAGCTCGCGCGCCGCAGCGCACGTCACCTCGACGTGCGCGCCCCCGAGGAACGCGCACGACACACCGCTCCTGGTGAAGCCCCGCTCCGTGAACGACGCCCCGCCCGTGGTGGCCCCGATCACCGGGACGCCCGTCGCGTCCTCGACCGCGGCGAGGTACTCCTCGTGCTTCCCCCCGCTCGGCAAGGCCAGGATCGCGAGCCGCGCGGGCTCCTTCCACTCCGCGACCGTTCGCTCGACCTTCCGGCCGAGCAGCCACGCGTTCCCATCAAAGGGGCCGAGGGTCATCATCTTCATGCGCCGAAGCTCCTACGTGCCCGGCGCCGGAGCGCGAGGCTTCGAGTCCAGGCCATCCGCTGACCATACGCGTCGCGGCATGGTGATAACACGCACGACGGACCCCTCTCTACCCCTCTTGTAGGCTTCTGCTCCGTGCGGTCGCCCGCCTGGTGAGCGCCCCGCGGCCGCTCGCCTGCGGAGCGCGGGTGCTGTGATCCGCTCACGCACCTCCGCGCCCGCGCGTGGGGTCTGCTTCACCAGGCCGCTCCGGCGGCGGCGGCTGGGTCTGCGGGCGCGCCGCGGCGCGGACCCGCTCGTCGAGCGACCGGAGCGCCTGGCCGAGCTCCGCGATCTGCGCCTCGATCGCCCGGATGCCGAACGCGCTCTGCGTCGTCGCCTTCGAGAGCGGCGAGACGATCCGCTCCACGAGCGACAGGTGGTGGCCCACGAACTCGGACACCGAGCGATCCGTCTCGACCTTCACCTCGACCTTCGGCTGCGCGACCCCCTTGAGCGCCGCGGAGAGCCGCTCGATCTCCGGCGCGAGCCACTGCTTCATCTCCCGCGCCCGCGCGTCCCCCGCCTGCGCCGCCACGGCCGCCTTGCCGATCGCCCCGCGGATGCCCTCGAGCTGCTCGCCCAGCATCGAGAGCGTGCCGGTCACGCGCACGACCGGATCGTCCTCCTTGCCGCCCATCCGCTTGATGCGCTGGTACCCCTTCCTGATCTCCTCCCACCGCGCCTTCTGCTCGGGCGTCATCCGGCCGCGCAGCTCGCCGAGCTTGAGCAGGTTCTGCTCGGCGCCCGTCGTCAGCGTCTGCGACTCGCTCACGTAGTGATCGTCGATGAGCCGGTCGATCTCCTCGGGCGTGTGCGCCGCGACGACCTTCTCGGCCAGCTTGTTCATGTTGCGGTAGCTGCCCTGCAGCTTGAACGGCGGCTCGGTCCGGAAGGCGTCGTCCTGCGACGCGCTCCGGATGTACTCTAGGTTCACCGACAGGAGCACCTTCTGCACCTGGAAGAGCCGCTCGAACACGGCGACGATCTCCGAGACCTCCGCCGCGGAGTAGGCGTGCTCGAGCTCCGTCGTGGCGACGGGCTCGCCCTGCGCCATCCGGATCAGCTTGTGCGTGTCCCCCGGCGGCCGCCCCGAGAGCGGCGCGAGCGTCGGGTTCGACGTGAGCGCGTTCTCCAGGTAGCTCAGCGCGAACAGCTGCTCCTTGCCGTCGAGGATGTCGCCCAGGTTGTAGGTGTCGGCCCGGTTCGACAGCATGTCCGGGATCTGGAACCGCGCGCCCGACTCCGTGTACGGGTTGCCCGCCATCACCACGCAGAACTTCTTGCCGCGCAGGTCGTACGTCCTCGTCCGGCCCCGCCACACGCCCTCGATCCGGCGCTGCCCGTCGCAGAGCGAGATGAACTTCTGGAGCAGCTCCGTGTTCGTGTGCTGGATGTCGTCGAGGTAGAGCATCACGTTGTTGCCCATCTCGAACGCCAGGTTGATCTTCTCGACCTCCTGGCGCGCGGTCGCGTTCGGGGCCTCGGTCGGGTCGAGCGACGTCACCTCGTGGCCGAGCGACGGCCCGTTCACCTTCATGAACACGAGGCCGAGCTTGCTCGCGACGTACTCCATCAGCGTCGTCTTGCCGTAGCCCGGCGGCGAGATGAGCAGCAGCATGCCCATCAGGTCGGTGCGCTTCGCGTCGCCCGCGGCCCCGAGCTGCTTCGCCAGGTTCGCGCCGACGAGCGGCAGGTACACCTCGTCGATGAGCCGGTTGCGCACGAACGACGTGAGCACCCGCGGCGCGAACTCCTGGAGGCGCAGCCGCCTCCGCTCCCGCTCCGCGATCTCGCTCCGCACCTTCCTGTAGGCGCGGTAGCGCGGCGCCCTCTCGTGCAGGAAGTCCTCGATCCTGCTCAGGAATTCGTCGAGCCGCAGCGCGAGCGCGCGCTCCTTGATGCGCGGGTGCTGGCCGAGCAGCCCCTCCACGCGCGCCTCGGTCACGGCCCCGCTCGGCTCGCGCTCGATGTGCCGCTCCGTCACCATGACGACCGCCGCCTCGAGCGCGAGGTGGCCGAGCGGGGCCGACGGGGGTTTGGGGGCAGAGCCCGGCTTGCCGGGCGAGCCCCCATCGTTGACCGCGTCTCTCGCGGCGAGCCCCCGCAGCCACGCCAGCGCGAGCTCCAGCCGCTCGGCCGGGTGCTTCTCGAGCTGCCGGAGGTCCTCCTCGAGCGCCCCGCGGCCGCCCTCAAGGTCGAGGCGCGCGAGCAGCGCGGCGCGCAGATCGAGCGCCGCGTCGCTGGTCACGAACCTCGGGTGCTCCGCCGCGAGCTCCTCGACGAGGTACCGCGCCGCGACGCGCACGTCCGCCGCGCTGCTCACGTCCGCCGCGAGCCGGTGCGCCGCCGCCGCCGCCGCCACGCCCGCCGCGAGCTCGGCCGCGAGCGCCGCCCGCGCCTCGCCCGCGCCGAGCTGCGCCGCGAGCCGGCCGAGGCTCCGCGCCCGCCGGTGCGCGAGATCCCGGGCGCGCGGGTCGAGCCCCGCCCAGGTCAGGCAGGCGAGCGCCCGCGGCGCGCTGCCGAAGCGGAGCAGCCCCGCCGTGGCCCGCAGCGCGAGCAGCTTCTCCAGGAGGTGCGCCGCGTCCGCGTCGTGGACGCCGCGCTCGTAGCCCTCGTCGTGCCGGTCCGCCGCGTACGCGCGCACCGCGGCGAGCAGCCCGCCGGGGCCGAGCGACGCCTCGCGCAGCCGATCGATCGAGAGCCCGCCGCGCCCCGCCTCCGCGTCCGCGAGCATCGAGCCCGCGAGGAGCTCGCCCCGGTAGACCTCCGGGGTCTCGCTCACGAGCTCCTGGCCCCAGAGGTCGCGCGCGCTCTCGAGCGCCGGGTCCTCGATCGGCTCGAAGAAGTCCGTCCCGGTGAGGTGCAGCGCGAGCCCCTCGCCGTGCGGGACCAGCGTGAGCTCCAGGGCCTGGGTGCTCACGTTGAAGCGGTGGCGGCCGAGCTTGATGACGTCGCCGCCGCCGCCCTCGAACAGGTCCTCCCGGTCGCGCAGCGCCCGGAGCGCGTCCTGCCGCGCCGACTTGAGCCGCGCCTCGACCTCGTCCCCCTTCACGCTGTCGCCGAGCGCGTGCAGGCTCGCCGCGAGATCGCGGATCTTCGCGACCATGGCGTCGGACGCGAAGTACGTGTTGAGCTCGTCCACGGTCGCGAACGAGCGCGCCCGGCGCGTCACCCCCTGGACGATCCGGTCCGCCGCGGCGACGAGGTTCGAGACGCGCCGCTGCCGCTCGTCGAGCAGCGTCTGCCGCCGCGCGGCGATCGCGTCGTTCACCTCCTCGCGCTTCGCGGCGAGCTCGCCGAGGAACTCGTCGAACTCGCCGAACTTCCCCTCGAGGTCCTCGAGCTGGACGAGGAGCTTCGAGAGCTCGGCGTCGCAGCGCTCGGGCGAGTCGCAGACGGCCAGCGCGCTCGAGACGCTCTGGCCGAACACCTTGAACTGCGCGCCGAACTCGGCGCGCCCCTCGGCGCCCCGGAGGTCCTTGCCGCGGGCGCTCAGCGTCGCGCGCGCGCGGTTGAGCTGCGCGTAGACCTCGCTGATCCCCTCCAGGATCCGGGTCCGCGCCGTGGGGTCGTCGACCTTCAGGCCCGCCACGATCTCGGCGAGCACCGAGAGCCCCTCGTTCACGCCGTCGAGGTCCGCGGCGAACGGGGCGAGCTCGGACGACCTCGCGACCGCCTCGATCTTCGCGATGAGGCCCGCGAGCCGGTCGGCCAGCGGCCGGAACGCCTGGTCGCCGAGGAGGAACGTCACGCACGCGCCGCTCACCTCGTCGGTGCGCGCCAGGATCTCGGCCTCGAGCGCGTCGATGCGGCCGAGGTCCATGTACTTGAGCTCGCGGAGCGTGATGAGGTGCCCCCGCTGCCGCCGCAGCGCGGTCAGGGCCTTCAGGAACCCGTCGACGCTCGCCGCGTCCTCGGGCCGCACCCCGCCGAGCAGCTGTCGCTGCGCCGCCTCGGTCTCGGCGAGCGCGCTCGCCGCGCGCGCCTTGATGGCCTCGACCTTCTCGAACTCGTCGACGATGCTCTCCGAGACGGTCCGGAGCTCGTTCACGGTCGACAGGAGGTCGCCCGCCTCGGCGTGGCCGAGCCAGTAGTAGGCGTCGGTCATCCGCTCGGCGGTCCGGATGAGGTCCTCGAACGTCTGGCGGGTCGGCGACCCGTCCATCGCCGCGCGCCGCATGCCGAGCGCGTCCGAGATCCCCCGCACGAGGTCGGCGTTGCCCACCTTCGCGAGGTACGAGCCGTCGGTCGGCGCCGACGCCGCGAACTCCGCGGTCATGAACGGCGTCTGCCAGATCTGCATCGGGTGGACGCGGGTCGGCTCCTCGCCCAGCGCCCGGAAGATCACCATCTTGCCGTCGTCGAAGAGGCTGTACCCGTGGCACTGGATCGGGGTCGCGATCTCCTTGCGGATCAGGTTGTACGGGAAGAGCACGTAGCGCCCGTCCACGACCTGGTGGAACACGTAGAGCACGTCTTCCCCGTTCGGCGAGCGGATGACCCGCTCGAAGACGAGGCTGTCGGTGCTGCCCTCGAAGCGCTTCGTCTCCCCGGTGATGAGGTAGTAGCCGTTCGGGAAGACGATGCCCTGGTCCTCCGGGAGGCTCAGGCAGGCGAGGCCGATCGCGTCGATGCGCACGACCTTCCGGGTGCGGCCGTTGTAGACGAGGTAGCGGTACGACGGCTCCCGGAACGGCTTGATCTTGAGCAGGATGAGCGGCCCGAGCCGGGCGTACTGGATGTCGGCGTCGTCGAGCGCCTGGCCCGCGTCGTCGACCGGCTCGCGGTAGATGCCGAGCCCCGTGGCCGTGTTGTTCTCGACCTTGATGGTGAGATCGCCGCCGACCGTCTCGACGAAGATCTCGCCGAGGATGGTGACGTGCGGGTGCTTGCCCTGCACGTGGTCGTCGCGCGTGGTCTGCGTCCAGGCGAAGTCGTGCGCCCGCGGGCGGACGTTGTCCTCGTCGCCGCGCGCGTCGAGGTAGCGGACGCGCCCTGTCGCGTCGATGCTCCAGCGGAACACCTTGACGTCGCGCTCGGTCGCGCCGACCTGGAAGACGGCGAGCATCCGCGTGTCGCTGCGCCGGAGCTGGAGCAGCCGGGGCTCCTTGACGTAGCGGTGGAGGTCCTTGAACTCCTTGACGAAGGTGGCGTCGCCGAGGAACGCGTCGCTCTCCTCGAGCGGCGCGTGCGACAGGTCGAAGGCGCCGCCCTCGCTCGCGAAGCGGTGGAGGCTGAAGACGTCGTCGACGTTCACCTCCTTCAGCCCCATGAACACGAGGTAGCCGACGAGCAGCTTGCCCCGGATGCTCACGATGTCGCGCGGCAGGCAGTTGTTTTCGGTCCTGACGCGCGCGTTCTCGAGGAGCGCGAGGTCGGTGCCGCCGAACACCTGCTTTCGCCGCGCGTTGAGCGCCTCGGCGCGGCGGCCGAGCTCCTCGGCGCGCTCGACGAGCCGCCGGCGGATGACCTCGTAATTGCCCCCATCCAGCGTCTCCGCCGCCTGCGGGGGGGGCGCCCCCGCCGTCCGGGCCGCGCCGTCCAAGGCCCCTGTCGCCACCATGCATGCTCCGTGTGGTCAGGCTCGATGCCCGCCCCCGCGTCGAATCCGCGCGGGCCTCGGCCTGTCCGCGGCCAGGTTACAGCCGTTCGCCGCGTCCGGGGGGCGAGATGGCGACCGCGCCGCGCGGCGGCGCGAGACAGGCCGCTGCGCGCGTGGGCCGTGAGGGGGGTCACGGCGCGCGCGGGCCGCGAGGGGGCCGCGGCGCGCGCCGGCCGCCAGGCGCGCCGGGATGTCAAGCCCGGGCTGGCCCCCTGTCGGCCGGCGCGCCGCCCGCGGATTCCCCCGCGTCCCGGCGGGCGGCGCGTCGCAACGCCGCCACGGCGTCGTCGCAACGCCGCCACGGCGTCAAATCTGCTTGCTCCACGGGGGGTGTTGCGTTGCGATGGGCCGTTGACGAGGGCGACGAACCGCGCGCATGCGCGCGCGAGCCCACGCCGCCTCCAGCGGCGCACCTCGTCGACCGGGGCGCCTCGCGGCGCGGCCTGGACAACACGACGAACTTCATCGAGTTGGGATGGTGGTATCAATGGGCTTGGGAAAAAGACTTACTTCCGTGCTCCTCGTCCTGTTTGCCGGTCCGCTCGCCGCCTGCGGGGATGACGGCGGCGGCGGCGGCGGCAGCGGCGGCGCCGGGAGCGGCGCGGGCGGGGCGGGCGGCGGCGCCACGGGCACCGGCGGAACCGACGACAGCTCCGGGGCCCTCGGCGGCGGGTTCATCACCATCGGATCCGGGGGGGCCACCGGCAGCGGCGGCGATCCGTGCAAGTCGCCGGATCCTCCGCCGGAGTGCGACGCGGTGGTGCCGGCGTGCGGCGACGGCGAGATCAACCAGGAGACCGAGGCGTGCGACGACGGCAACAGCCTGCCCGGGGACTGTTGCTCGGGCGCCTGCAAGATAGAGCCGTACTGCGCGTGCGAGCCGGGGGAGCCCTGCCGCACGACGATCGCGTGCGGCAACGGCGCGATCGAGCCCGGCGAGAGCTGCGAGGACGGGAACACCGCCTCGGGCGACGGCTGTGACGATCGCTGCCAGCGGGAGCCGGGCGACTGGGTGTGCCCGGGGGCCGGGCAGCCGTGCTACCGGCTGCACTCGTGCGGCGACGAGCGGGTCTCGGGCGGCGAGACCTGCGACGACGGCAACGCGGTGGCCGGAGACGGGTGCTCCGAGGTCTGCGCCCTGGAGGACCCTGGCAACATCACCTGCCCGATCCCGGGGCGGCCTTGCAAGCCGGTCGAGCGGTGCGGCGACGGCCTGCTGCGGCCGAGCGAGGGGTGCGACGACGGCAACCTGGAGCCGGAGGACGGCTGCTCGCCGAGCTGCCAGGTCGAGGCCGGCTGGGTGTGCCCCGACGGCGTGAACTGCGTCTTCACGGTCGTCTGCGGCGACGGTCAGATCGGCGTGGGCGAGGGGTGCGACGACCGCAACAGGGTCGCGGGCGACGGGTGCTCGGCCACGTGCCAGATCGAGCCTGGGTTCGAATGCGCGCGCGCCGGGAGCCGCTGCACGGCGGTCTGCGGCGACGGGAGGGTCGTCGCCCGGGAGGAGTGCGACGACGGCGGCGCGGAGGACGGCGACGGGTGCGACGCCACGTGCAAGTGGGAGCCGGGCCTCGTGTGCGAGCCCGCGCCCGGCGGTTACATCTGCCGCGCCACCGTCTGCAACGACGGGGAGAAGGAGGGCTCCGAGCCGTGCGACGACGGCAACACCACGATGGGCGACGGCTGCACGCCGTTCTGCCAGGTCGAGCCGGACTGCGGCGACAGCGGCTGCACCTCGGCGTGCGGCGACGGGCTGCGCCTGGGCGGTGAGGCGTGCGACGACGGCAACACGACGGACGGCGACGGCTGCTCGTCCACGTGCACCATCGAGCCGGGGTACAGCTGCACGAACGACGTGGTCCTGGGCGACGAGCTCCGCGTGCCGATCGTGTACCGCGACTTCAAGGAGGACGCGCCGAACTTCGAGCCTGACAACGACAATCGGCCGAACGCGATCGTGACGGGCATCGTGCAGAACGTCCTCGGCGCCAACAACAAGCCCCAGTTCGCCGCGGCGCGGCCGAACGGCTTCCTCACGAACGCCACGGATTTCAACCGCTGGTACAGCGACTCGACCCTCTCGAAGCCGGTCGTGGACTGGCTCGTCCTCGGGCGCGTCGGGACGTCGGACTTGTTCGTCTACGAGGATCACACGTTCTTCCCGCTCGACGGCAGGGGCTGGCAGCACACGTCCGTGCCGGTGGCGCAGCGCGAGGCGAGCCGCCCGGCGAACGATCCGTTCGACGGCTGGGCTCCTGCGGGCAGCCACAACTTCTACTTCACGAGCGAGGTCCGCTACTGGTTCGAGTACCACGGCGGGGAGCGGCTCGATTTCTACGGGGACGACGACGTCTGGGTGTTCGTCAACAACCGGCTCCGCGTCGACCTCGGCGGCATCCACGCCCCCATGGGGACCGGCGAGATCGACGGCGTGGAGGACGATCGCGGGACGGTGCTCATGGATGACCTCGGCCTGACGGAGGGGAGGGTCTACGAGGTGGCCGTGTTCCAGGCGGAGCGGCACACCACCGGGTCCAGCTACAAGCTGACGCTCGGCGGCTTCAACGCGGCCCCCTCGCGCTGCGAGCCCGTGTGCGGCGACGGGATCGTCACGCCGGACGAGCAGTGCGACGACGGGGCGGCGAACGGCCCTGGTTACGGGAAATGCTCGACGACCTGCACGCTCGGGCTCTACTGCGGCGACGGGGTCCGGACGACGCCCTACGAGATCTGCGACGACGGCACCAACCTGGGCGGCTACGGCTCGGGGGCCTGCGCCCCGGGTTGCGTGGCGGCGCCCCGGTGCGGCGACGAGGAGATCAACAGCCAGTTCGGCGAGACGTGCGACGACGGCGTGAACGACGGCCGCTATGGCGGGTGCACGCCGGAGTGCCTCGTCGGGCCGCGGTGCGGCGATGCGATGGTCCACAGGCCGGACGAGACGTGCGACGACGGCGTGAACGACGGCCGCTATGGCGGGTGCACGCCGGAGTGCGGCGACGCGGCGAAGTGCGGCGACGGGATCCCCCAGGAGGAGTGGGGCGAGGAGTGCGACGACGGCGTGAACGACGGCAGCATGGGCTGCCTCGGCTGCCGGCTCGGGGCCGTCTGCGGCGACGGGTTCCCCCAGACGGAGCTCGGCGAGGAGTGCGACGACGGCGTGAACGACGGCGGTTACGGCGAGTGCGCTCCCGGTTGCGTCTACGGTCCGCGCTGCGGCGACGGCGTGACCCAGGCGCCGCAGGAGCAGTGCGACGACGTGGAGAACGACGGCGGTTACGGCGAGTGCGCTCCTGGTTGCGTGTTCGGCCCGCACTGCGGCGACGGCGTGCGGCAGCTGCCGTACGAGCAGTGCGACGACGACAACACCGCGAGCGGCGACGGGTGCAGCGCCACGTGCCACCAGGAGGTCGACTGACCCGGATCGACCCGTGACGGAGATCCGCGCGCGGCGGCTCGCCCGGGCCGCCGCGCCGCTCGGCTCCCAGACCGCCGAGCATGCTGAAAATCGTCTGGTTCCAGTAGTTTACGCCGCTTCCTGCATCGGCCGCTGAGCCCTGGCCGGGCCCGGCGGGCCCCGAAGGGTCCTTGTCCAGTGTGCGTCTGAGCGGGCCGCCTCGCCGGGCCGGACCGATCCAGCACCGCGTCGCCCAGGGACGAATTGGCCGCGCCGAACCGTCAAGAGAACGCCGCACAAGTGAGGGAATCCGTCAGGGTGCCGTCAGTTCGGCATCTTCCGCCAGGGGACAGGGAGGGCGCGCGCTCCACGTTGTCGTCGGCAAGTCGCTCGATCGTCGCCCGGCTTGTGACCTGCGATGCCACGTCTTAGGTGTCCAACAGACGCTCATGACGAGCACCACGCGGGCTTGGGTGCGTGGAGCGGAAGATCGGGGCCAACAAATTCATATACGACGCCATCGTCGGGAATAGAAACCCCGAGTACATCGACAGCCTTCAGTTCCGGCCGCCCTCCGAGCAGGCAGCCCATAACCCGTCCCTGTCCTATTCGGAGCAAGCGGAGGCCAGAAGACAAGCGCCTGAATGAGCGGCTGTACGAGGGCGGGGGGCCCGGAGCTCCACTCGCTCCGGAGCTCCCCGCAGCGCTCCCGCTCCCAAGGCCGACGGTGGCCACGATCACGTCATCGTCACGTCCGCAGGGCGCTTCTCCCCCGTGTTCCGCCGCTGACACGGCTTCGCTCCTGCCACCCGACCTGCGCGACGCCAACCAGCGTGCCGGCGACACGGCCGGTCCCCCGCTAGAGCGTGCAGGCGAGCTTTAGCCGGTTCGGCTCGATCGGCGCCAATTTGCAGGCGGATGGTGCCGGGCTCGTCGCGGGCGGCGCCCGTGAAGGAGCCCTTGACATGGCCGAACATCGCGCGTGCGGGCAGCCGCGTGCGCTGCCCCGCGGCCGATCGTGACCAGGTCGACGTCGGAGAGGCCATGCCGAGCGCCACCGGCGAGCGGCTGATCGCAGTGCAGCACGACGAACAGGTACGGCTGCAAAGTCGTCTCGGGGCGGCATCCCGCGGGGGCATTGTCCTCGATGGTGGTGAACGTGGTGGGCTCGACGGTCATGCCGCGTACCATCCTGGTACAGCCGTTGGAAGGGAGCGGCGCCCTATCTGGGCGCGATCGAGCTGTGGAGCAGCTCGGTCCTCGCCGCGCACCGGCCCGACACGCGCGACGGCTCGAGCACGCTCGCGGCGCGCTCGGCGAGCCACGGCGTGTTGCGCCCGGTGCCGCACCCGATCTCGATGACGTCGCGGCCGGCCAGCGCTAGGTCGCGCTGCCGGAGGACGGCGGCCCCCACCCAGGCGGCGCCCCCCACCCGGGCGGCGGCGCGGCAGGCGGCGCCGCCTGGCCGAGCACCTCCATCCAGGCCGTGCTCTCCACCCACGCCGCCAGGTAGGGCACGCTCGCCCCGCGCCGCTGGAGCAGCACCAGGAACGGCCGTGTCACCAGGAACGACCTCGGAGGCGGCGGCCCGTACGAGCCCACGACCGCCTCCGCCGTCGCGCCGGCGCCGCCCTCGTTCAGGTGGAACTGCACCCGCTGCTTCGCCTCGTCGAAGCGCTTCCCTCGCAGCGCCTCGCCGAGCAGGGGCCGGCCGATGAGGTCACCGAAGATCGCCTCCAGATCGAGCCTCAGCCGCGGGATCGCGAGCGCCTCGTCCGGCGCGAGCCGCCGCGCCGCTCCCTGGAGCCGATCGAGCCGGGCGGCCGCGCTGGACACCGTCGCCGCCAGCGTCTCCGCCGGCGCGACCTGCGCGACGAGGACGCGGCTGTCCGGATCGTCGGCGACGAGCTCGAGCACGAAGTCCTCCGGCGTGGCCCTGTCGTGCACGACGACCTGCGTCCTGCGCGCCGGGTCCGCGCCAAACGGACTGTTGTCCAGGCCGAAGGCGCGGACCCGCGAGGTCTTGAATGTTCCTTCCCGCACGGCGAACGTCGTCCCGAACTTCAGGACCTTGCTCAGGTAGCCGTACGCCAGCAGGGCATCGGCCGGCACGGCCTGCGGCAGGTACTCCGGCCTCGCGTCGGGGAACTTCGAGGAGAGCTCGGCGCGCAGCGACTCCACGATGCCCTCGCCGCCGAACCCGGCCCCCGACACGCTCCACGCCGGGTCCACCACGTCGGCGCCGAGCCGCATCGCGTTGAGCGCGTCGGCCAGGGCCGGCTGAGGCTCCATGCGGATCGGGCCGAACCGCGCCCGAAGCTGCTCCCAGGCGAGCGCGAACGCGGCGCAGAAGACGAGATCTTCCCGGGGCGACGGGAGCGGCGTGGACAGGCTCGCGCAGACGGACGGCATGGGACCTCGAAGTCAGGGTCGGCGGGTGAAGGGCTGCATCGAGCCGGCGGGGCCGGCGATCGTGACGCCCGGGATCGTGGCGTAGTGGAGCGTGCCGGGCGACCCGTGCCCGTAGACGTAAAGATCGCTCTCGCCGGCGAGCGCCCTCGGATTCCCGAGCTGGCTATAGTGCACGATCTGCTGCCCCGTGGCCCGCGACCGCGCGTTCGCGCCGTTCACGCAGGTCGGGTCGTCGCTCATGAGCAGGATGGCGAGGCCGAGCGGATCCACCCAGAGCGTGACGTTGGGAACGAACGCCAGCTCGAACATCGAGGCGTCGATCCAGAGCGGGTCGGGCGTGGTGAAGGTCCCGAGCTCCGGGGAGTAGTACCTGGCGCGGTGGTAGGTGAGCCCGGTGAGCTCATCGTGGCGCTGCCCCGCGAACCGCAGCGCGGTGAACGGCCCCTCCCGCCGGGTGACGGCGCCGAGCGCGCCCAGATCCTGGCCCGTCGCGGCGCCTGTCGGGTCGACCATCAGCCAGGGCGTCGCTGTCGCGTCGGTGACGATGCTCCGCCACGCGCCCGCGGCGCTGCCCTCGAGCCGCGGGGTGAGCTCGTCGTCGGCGAACACCCGCCGCGCCGAGGCGCCCGCGCTGCTCACCTCCTCGACCTGGGTCTGATCGTCCCAGCCGAACCAGGTGCTCGCCCCGTCGCTCCTCACCTCGCCGAGCCGCCGGTTGAACGCGTCGACGTGGTACTGGACGACGAGCCCGTCGCTCCGCGTCGCGCGCACGAGCGCGTCGAGCCCGTCGTAATCGTAGGTCCAGCCCGGGGAGCCGCCCTCGGGCGCTCGCGACGCGAGCCGCCCCTGCGCATCCCACGTGTACGCCGCGGCCGCGTTGCGGAGCACGCGCCCGCCCGGCCCCACGCGATCCTCGCCGGAGCGCAGCGGCGTCCCGCTCGGATCGTAACGAAATTGCTCCCGGGCCCCGAGCCCGCTCACCGCGAGCGGCCGTCCGAAGGCGTCGAGCTCGTACGTGCGCCTGCCCGCGGCGCTGTCGATGATCTGCTCGAGCGGGCCGAGCTTGCTCCAGACATAGCGGCGCGCGCGGACGGGCTTCCCCTCGGCGTCCTCCAGCGACACGACGATCGGCCGCCCCATGGAGTCGCGCTCCGTGCGGATGGCATACCCGCCCTCGCGGACGCGCGTCGTCTCCTGCCCGCGGGCGTCGACCTCGCGCAGGATCCGCTCGACGCCGGCGGCAGACTCGAGCGTGATGGACTCGACGGCGCTGCTCGGCCCGCGCGCCATCTGGACCTGCCAGCCCGTCGAGTAGCGCTTCGCGGTGGCCCAGCCCTTCTCGTCGAACGCCCGATCCACCCGGTACCGCCAGCCCCCGACCCGCTGCTCCTCGCTCACGATGCGCCCCGCGGCGTCGCGCTCGAGGAGCACCTCCGTCGCGCCGCGCGTGCCGCGGCGGACGAAGCCGCGGTCATCGTGATCGAGGGTGGTCACGACATCGCCGTCCTCCCGCCGGATCATGTCGCCGCTGGCGTTGTAGGCGATCTTCCGGACGGTCGCTCCGGCCACCTCGGCGCGCACGACACGGCCGCGCACGTCGTGCTCGTAGGCCGTCTCCACGCCCGAGAACGTCCTCGTCCGGATCACGCGGCCGCACCCGTCCCGCTCGATGGTGAGCGACTCGCCGGCCGGGTTCTTGACCCAGGACAGCCGCCCTCGGGCGTCGTAACCGAACCTGTACCGGGCGCCGTCCGATTGCACCTCCTCTACGACGAGGTGCCCGACGTAGCGCGCGAACGAGACGCCGCCGCCCGGATGGCGCGCCGACACGGGGCGACGCGCGTCGTTGTACGCCTTCTCGACGACGACGCCCCCGGGCGCCCGGACCCGCACGGGGAGGCCTCGGCTGTCGTGCTCGAGCTCGTACACCGCGCCTTCCGGCATCTCGACGCGAACGAGCTGGCCGAAGAGATCGTGGGTGTACCGCGTCGTCCCCCCGCCCGGCAGCGTCCGCGCGGCGAGGTTTCCATGAGCGTCGTAGTCGAAGGACTCGACGGAGCCGTCGGGCGCGACGATGGCGATCTCCCGCCCGTACTTGTCGTGGTCGTACCGCGTCTTCGCCCCGAGCGGGTCGGTGCGCTCGAGCATCTGCCCGTGAGCGCCGACGGCGAAGGCATACAGCGCGCCCGCGGGATCGCGCACCTCGACGATGGCGCCGTCCTCGCGGCGCTTCAGGCTGAACGACGATGGCGCCGTCCTCGCGGCGCTTCAGGCTGAACGAGCGGCCCATCGCGTCCGTGAAGGAGGCGAGTCGGCCCCTCGCGTCGTAGGTGCGCCGCTCGGTCCCGTCCGACGTGGTGGAGCAGACGACCTGGCCGACGACGTTGTACGACAGGTTCTTCTGCTGGCCCGCCGGATCCTGGTATCGCTCCACGAGGCCGAGCGCGTTCCCCTTGTAGCGGAACCTGTGGCCGAGGCCGTCGATGACCGTGGTCTCGTGAGGCCCAGGGCCGTACTGGAAGCGCATGTGGAAGAGGCCCCTGGGCCGCGTCGCCATCGAGGCTTCCGGCGCGCCGACCTCCTGGAGGACGTCGGCGCCCTCGAGGTCGCCCCAGGTCTCCACGCAGCGCCGCTCCCCCGAGACGTCGGCGTACACGAAATGATACCGCAGGCCGCCAGGCTGCTGCTCCTGGACGAGGTAGTGCTCGTCGTCGTACGCGTACCGCGTCTCCGCGCCGCCGGCGTTGATGACGCGGACGAGGTCTCCCTTCGTGTCGAGCTCGTACGTCACGAGGCGCGTCGTGTGCTCCACGCCGTCCGCGCCGGCCGCGGCGACCCACCAGCTCCTGTACTGGCCCTCCTGGACGAGCCATGCGCGGCGCCCGACCGAATCCACGACCTGGACGACCTCGCGCTCATCCCAGGTGATCTCCGCGAGATTGCCGGCCCGATCGCGCAGCTGCGCGAGCCGGAAGGTGCCGGGCGCGTGCCCGCGCCGGAGGACGCGGAGGATGCCGTCGTCGAGGTCGACGACGAGCGCGTCTTCCTCCCAGTACACGCGCCGCGCGAAGGGGAGCAGCACCTCGACGTCGCCGGCTGGAACGGCGAGGGTCGTCTCGCGGAAGGTCTCGTCGATCAGGGTGAGCCGATCCCCGCGGATCTCGGCCTGCCAGCACAGGGCGTGGGACCAGCCGCGGCCGACGCCGCACTCCCGCAGGACCGAGGAGGTGCGGTACGTGCGGATCCAGGCGACCGGCAGGGGCCCCGGGAGGAGGAAATCCGTTTCCGGCGGCGTGAACATCGTGCCGGTGACGATGTCGACGGGGTGCCCCGCATCGGCTTGACCGTCGGCCCCTGGCGCCGCGGGCGGGCCGGGCGGCCCTGCGCCCTGGTTGCTCCCGCCCCCGCCCCCGCCGGCGTTGCTCCCGCCCTGCGGCCCGCCCCCGCCCGGCCCGCCGGCGCCGCCTCCTCCTCCGCCCCCGCCCCCGCCCCCGCCGCCGGCGCCGCTCGCGCTCGCGCCGGCGCCGACGGTGATTGACTTGTTCATCTGCCCCATGCTGCCGGTGATGCCGGCCATGCCGAGCTCGATGAGCACGTTGGGCGCGCCGAGCCAGGGGAAGCAGGGGCCGCCGGTGTTGAGGCTGACGAGCTCCTTGAGCGTGCCGGGCTCGTTGCCGTGGCACGCCTTCATGCAGCCGCCCACCGTGAGGATCTTCGCGCCCTCGATCTTCGTGCGCATGCACGGATCGATGATCCCCTCGGCCACGGTGCCCATCGTGGGATAGGGGATAGGCAGGGGGCTCGGCGCGGCAGGGGTGAGACACACGCTCACGGCCATTCCGGTCATCTGGTGACCGGATTTGTCGGTAATGGTGTCCATGTGGAGCGCGGTGACCTTGCCCATGGCGCGCAATGGTCGCACGCCGGGGACCGGCGCGGGAAGCGGCCACGTGCGGCGGCGACCGTCTCGCGGGCGGGTCCGCCGGGAGCCGGTGGCCATGGTACCGATGCGGGTTGTCCGCGCTCGGCGATACGCGCCACAGCACGGCGGACGTTCGCGTGCTGCGAGCGCCAGGATCGGGTGTCATGCGCGGATGACATGTAATGCGCGCGTGTCACCTGGCACGTCACTCGCGCGTACCATCGCGGGGCGCTCGACGCGAAGGGATCCGGGCAGAGCACAGATCGGGACACGCTGTTCCCCGGCAAGGCGGCCGAGCCGGAGCACGCTGGTACGCGGCTTGCGAGCACATGGTGCATGGTGGCGAGCGCAGCGCGACGTCGCGGATGCTCGGGCGAGGATGGCGGCTGCGACGATTCGATCTTCGACGGCTGAACACCATCGCCTCGAACCACGCGCAGCGCCTCTGGGTATCTCCCCTGCTACCCGATGAGGATCGAGCCCGATGCGTGAGCGACTTGCTTCCGTAGACCACGACAGGGGTCGATGTCCTCGCCGGCCAGCGGCCCCGCTTGCGTGCGCTCCAGGGCGCAAAGGAGTTAGATACCATGTCCCCCTCGAGACCCCCTCCCCTTCATTCAGGTGCTCTCGCGAGCATCTCGCTCGCCGCCCTCCTGGTCGGCTGCGCCGACGCGAGCTCGCGAGAGATCGACTCGCCCCAGGCCGCTGATGCGCTCCGCGCCCAGGCTCCCCCGGATCTGGCGAGCGCGACGGGCTCCGCGAGCACGCGGGCGACGGAGAGCTGCGACGTGTGCCAGATCTCCTGCTCCGTCTGCGTCGCCGCTCCGGAGAGCTCCACGTGCAAGGCCTGCCTCGATCGCTGCGCCAACGCCACGTGCGAGCGCTCCTGCCGCGCGTGCGCCGCCTCCCCGGGGAGCACCGAGTGCAAGACGTGCATCCGGGACTGCAAGCTCGACAACGACTGCATCCCGCCGTACTACGACACCACCCCGATCTGCAACTACCTCGATCGTGGGCTCCGCGATCACCGCTCGTTCACGAGCGACACCTACAACGTCTATGCGCCGGGCGTGCGCACCCTCGCTGACATCGACAAGCTCGAGTTCGGGCTCGATCTGCCGGCCACGCGCTGCAAGGACAACCCGCACGGCGTGCCGTGCGCCGACGCGTCGTACACCCGGGAGTGGTGGATCGACGAGGTCCGCCTCTCGGCGCACGGCATCCCGCTCTTCGAGGCGAAGAAGGCGACGTCCCAGCCGACGCTCCTGCGCGCCACTGGCGGCGCCGGCGACACGGGGATCGTCGGCTTCGGCGGCGACGAGCTGCGCAAGAACCCGCTCTGGGGCTTGAGCTTCAACGAGCTCAGCGCCCTCTTCAAGCACGTCGTCATCGACGAGAACAAGCGCCTCGCCTTCAACCCCGAGGTGCTCGAGTTCAGCGCCCGGGATCTGAGCCACCTGATCGAGGGGATGTTCGGCCGGGTCCTGGCGGCGCAGGCCAAGGGCTGTGCGAACGGCCTTTACTGCGACAACGATCGCGGACTCCAAGGCTTCTGGGCCGACACCCATGGCAACGGCGGGCAGGTCGACTGCGACTTCGGCGGCTGTGCCCCGCTCAGCGAGCGAAGCCCCTCCCCCTGGCTCGAGATCAAGGGCAGCAGCGATCGCAAGCGGCTCCTCATCGACGCCGATCTTCAGGTCGCCAACGGGACCTTCGACCCCGGCGACTGCGACGGCGTAGGTCTCGGCAACGGCCCGGACCACTGCGGCACCCTCTACACCTCGCTCGGCGACTTCAGCCTCCAGATCGAGCTGGCCTTCGCCTGCGAGGAGGTCGGCAAGAAGAACGGCAAGGAGAAGTACGCCATCGTCGTCTCGCCGACGTCGGTCGACGTCGGCATCGAGGGTGGCCTGTTGAACGTCGTCGACTGGGTGTACGCCTTCGGCTGCAGCTTCGTGGGGAAGGATTGCAGCGTCGAGGAGCTCTTCAAGTCGCGGCTCGCGCACGACATCAACAAGGCGATCTCAGGCCAGCAGCTCACCCAGGATCTGGACGCCTGCCCGGCCGGGGACGCGCTGGTCGACGTCGCCCCCGATGGCGCGGTGGCGATCAACCTGGCGGGCACGGCGGCATGCGACGAGGGCGCCGAGTGCCTGGGGCACCGCGTGATCGCCCCCGGCGGCTTCGACCTTGGCGCCGCCCCCTTCCGGAGCGCGCCCGCCGCGCTGCTCGCCCGCCTGAGCTTCGGCCAGCCCCTGAGCGCGCCGAGCATCGATGTCATCGACGCGGTGAAGACGGCCGCCGGGCTTCAGCTGTCCGAGATCGACTGGTCCGCCCCGCTCGACCTGAGCCAGGCGCTCGGCGCGCTCGACCCCGATCAGAAGATCCCCATGGCTCAGCTCGACGAGGTGATGCCGATGCTCTGCGCCATGATGAGCCAGTGCGACGCCGATCTCGATTTCGCGGCGCTCACGGTTCCACCGCCGATCGTCGACGACCCGTCGATCCTCCTCGCCTGTGACGAGGGCGTCGATCCGAGCTCGGAGGCTTGCCAGGTCAAGGCGGCGTTGCTCGCCTTCATCACGCAGGAGGAGATCTTCTCCAAGTGTGTCGTACCCCGCACCCCGAACGTCGACGACGACCTCCGCGTCGTGCTGTGGCTCCAGGACGTCGCGACCGATCTGCCGGCGTGCGAGGAGAAGCTGAAGCCGATCGAGACCTACATCGCGCTCCCGTACATCGGGCTCGAGCTCACGAACGGCCGGCTGAGCACGACCGACGGGTTTGCGTTCGTCGACCTCCAGCACGCCGAGAACGTCGCGGCCGGCGTCCGCGACGAGTACGCCTGCCGCCATCGCCCCCAGGAGGCGCTGATCCCGAACCCCTATGAGTACGGCGGCTGCCCCGACCCGGAGAACCCTGCGTACTTTGGCACCGTGGGCTGCCCCTGCGCCGACGTCGACGTCGTCCAGGCCGAGGACGCCGCGTTCGACGGCGGCTACGCCGACGGAGCCGGCAGCCACGTCAAGAACGGCCTGTACGGCCTGGGTCAGTACTGCGATGACGGCACCGCCGCCACACCGGGCAACCAGGTGGTATGCGGCAAGGTCACCCGGCAGGGCAAGGACTACCCTGTCTGCCAGGAGTGCGGCGAGGACACCAACCTGGGCTGCCCCTGTCAGCTCGACAGCGACTGCGTGGGCCTCGGGGAGAGCCTCTCCTGCTGGGGCAGCGAGCAGAGCGGGTGGGGCCCGTCGGTCGGTGGCAAGTGCCTGCCCGACCCGGGTAACTCGGCGGGTCGTGAGGCGGTGAGCGAGATGCCGTGGTTCTGCGTCGACAACTGCGACGCCATCGATACGTATGCGAATGGGCTGACCGCCTGCGTCTACAACCAGCTGGGCGGGTTCAGCTTCTCCCACGGGACGTGCGTCAACTTCCTCGGCTCGTGTGAGGTGGAAGGCGTCAACCTGCCAGGTGTCTGCGAGGAGGCCGGCGGGTACTGCGACGCGGAAGATCAGTGCGTGAGCGAGTGCATCGAGGACGCGGACTGCTCGGGCAAGGGCTTCCCGGACTGGTATAAGTGCGACTTCAGCGCCGGTTATGAAAAGGGCCACTGCGTGCCCCCAGGCTGCGCCAGCGCCAACGCGACGCTCGACGCGAGCTACTGCTACCTCTTCCGGTAGCGATCGGCGCCGCCCTGCTCCCCCGGGCCCCCGATCGCGCTCTCCATGGCTTCCCCCGGGGCGGCGTTCCAGGAGCGCAGGCCGCGAGGGTCGCCGCGGTGAGGAGCGCGAGGGGCAGCAACGTGCGCACGGGCCCATCGGATCACGCGCGATCGCCGCGCGCGGACGGCGAGCGTCGCAGCGCCCGTCGTTCTCGCGGAATCTCTCGGAATCCTGGCGGGGCGCCTCCTGGCTCACTCGGAGTCGAGAAGGAGCCCGCTCGCCGAGAGCGCGATGAGGGCGGGATCCGCTGTGTCGCAGTTCACGATGGCGACCACGGCGGCCTGCTGCTCGGGGTAATACAGCATCTCCGTGGCGTAGCCGGGAATGGCGCCGTCGTGCCCGAGGGCGGGAACACCCATGACCTCGCGCCCGATGACGATCGTCCCGAGCCCGTAACCCCCGCCCGTGCCGCCCGTTCTGTCAATGAGCTCGTACAGTCGGACTGCACGAGTCAGGAACGGCTCCGAGAATCTTGATTTTGCAGAACGCGTTTGCTTGTCCTATCTGCGACTGCCTTGATGCGCGCCCGGGCTTGATGAAGTGCCCGAGAAGTTGGCCGACGAGAACCGGCTCCGCGACGATCGGATGAAGAGGTCAGGATGTCATCGGAGCCTTCCCGTCCCATCGGGCCGCGCGAGCGGCCGCCGCATCCGGCCACGGTGGCGCAGCCGAAGCCGGCGCCGAGCGGTGCCACCACGCGGCCTCCTCATCCGTCGACGGCGGTGCAGCCGAAGGCGCCGCATCCGGCGACAGTCGTGCAAGGGAAGGGCCTGCCGCCGCACCGGGCGACGGTGATTCAGCCGCAGTCCCCGTCCAAGGGGGGCGTGCAGCGGCTGACGCATCCGGCGATCGTCGTGCAGCAGCGTCTCGCCCGGTCTGCCGCCCAGGCCCGGATTCCAGAAGCTGTCCGTGTGGCTCAGAGGGCCGCAGCGCTGGTGCTCCAGCATGGCTTCAACAACGCGGTACTCGCCGCCGCGTACGGCGGCGCGGCGGCCAAGACGGCGAATGATGCCCTCGGTGACTCCAAGGTGCGCGATGCCTTGAAGGAAGCCTGGATGCTCAGCATCAACCTGAAAGGGAAGACCGTCCAAGAGCGCGGTGGCTGGATCTTCTTCAAGGTGGGCGGGGCCAGCCATGAATACAAGGTCGTGCTCGCCTCGACGAAGCGCTCCAATGCATTGAAAGACAATGACCGAGCCACCGGCGCAGCGATCGATCTCGCGGATCCAGGGAGCTACTCCGGTGAGGTCGCCCCCGATGGATATGCGATGATCGCAAATTTTCACTCCCACCCATTGACGCATGGGAACGCTACGCCGAGCCAGGCTGACATACAAAATGCCTATGTGCGCAACCTGCAAGGCATCGTTCTGAGCTGCGACGGGCACGTCTACATCTACGGGCCGCTCCGCTTGGCATCCACACGCGTCGGCTATCCCATGGGAGGCGCGGTCGCGGCTGCGGCTGGGCCCGTTCTGGCAGGCATCCCTGCCTCGCCTTGGAACATCAACGTCAACACGGGCACGATCAGCTGAGTGGCGCCCCGACCCGACCCAGGTTGCGCCGACCCAACCCAGGTTGGACCGATCCGAGGTTGCACCGACCCGACCCACCGACCCGACCCAGGTTGGACCGATCCGAGGTTGCACCGATCCGACCCAGGTTGCGGCTGACCCGACGACGACAACACCGCGAGCGGCGACGGTTGCAGCGTCACGTGCCACGAGGAGGTCGACTGACCCGGATCGACCCGTGACGGAGATCCGCGCGCGGCGGCTCGCCCGGGCCGCCGCGCCGCTCGCCTGTGGCTGCTCAGGTCGACGAGGCGGCTGAGCACGCGCTCGAGGATGAACAGGCGGCGTGGCGTCGGAAGCCGGGGCCCCGGCGGTGCACCGGCACGGCGGCTCTCAGGGATTGAACGTGGCCACGAAGATATCGCGACTATCTGCATAGGGGATCGGGCCGGTCCCGAAGTCCACCGGATCGGTCATGCTTCCGGTGATGGCAACGGTGCCATTCGGAGAGAACGCGATATCGTCCACGAGAGGATCGAAGCCCGCCCACCAGAGCTCGTTCCCGCTCGCGTCGAGCCCGGCGAGCCCGCCCCCGGCGACGACCATTCCCCCGGCGGAATCGAGGGCGATCTTGTCGCCAAAGCGCACCGAGCGGCTGAAGAGATGCTGGCCTGCAGCATCCAGCTTGACGAGCACGGGCCCGGCGGGGAGCACGCCGCCGCCGAAGTCGATGAGACCGTCCGTGAAGCCCGCCACGAGGACCTCGTCCGCCGCATTGACCGCCACCGAAGACGCCATCGCCGATCCGTCGGACTCGAACAGGCGCTGCCAGAGCAGCGCGCCCGTCGGGTCGAACTTGGAGACAATGAAATAGAGCGGATATAGATGGAAGAAAGCTGCTGGGTCCTCGTTCGCCACGATCACGTTGCCGGCGCTGTCGACCGCGAGGCTTACCGCGCCGTTGCTGACGGCGGACGCCGGCACGAGCTGTGTCCAGAGAACGCCGCTGCCTCCGGCGCCCAGCTTCGTGAGGTGCGCCCAGTCGCTGATGTCGTAGATCATGTACACGTCGCCGAGGGCATCGACGGCGATCTCCGCTACTCTCTGCATGGACGTGGGGATCACGACCGTGTATCCGGCGCTCCAGACATGATCGCCGCCGGGGTCAAACTTGGCCACGAAGGCTCCCCTGTCCTCGGCGGCCGAGATCGGGCCCCCGCCGAAATCCGGGCCCGGGAATTGCCCCATCGCGCCGCCGCCGTAACTACCGGCGAGGAAGATGTTGCCATTCCCGTCGACGGTCATGACGCCGCCCCAGTCGTCGAACTCGGTCCCGTAGCGCCTGCTCCAGATCACCGAGCCCGAAGGATCGAGCTTGAGAAAGAAGACGTCGGACTGCCCTGCGCTGGTGAGGGGGCCGGCGCCGAAGTCGACCGTCCCCTCGAACTCACCCGAGACGTAGTAGTTGCCCCAGGCGTCGCTCACGATGGACATGCCACTGTCCCAGCCAGTGCTGCCGTACCCGCGCGCCCACGGTAGCTGCTGAGGGCAGCTGGGGACGCCGTCGCAGCTCTCGTCCACCGGCGTGGCGCAGAGCTCTGCGGCGGGCGTCACCTCACCCGTACAGGGGCCGTGGCCAAGACCGTCCGCGCGACAGGCCTGCGTCCCGGGAGCGCAGCGCCCGACGCCCGCGGTCCCGGCGGGGCCGGTGTAGCAGGCGACGACCGAGCCCGGCGTGCACGTGCCTGGCATGCTGCTGCCGGTCGAGCTGCTGCCGCCCTCGCCGCCGGCGCCGGTCGAGCTGCTGCCGCCCTCGCCGCCGGCGCCGGTCGAGCTGCTGCCGCCCTCGCCGCCGCTGCCGCTCGCCGCCTCGCAGCCGTCCGCGCCGCCGGCGCCGAGCGCGCCACGCGCGCTGGCGGTATGGCCGCTGTCGGCTGTAGCGTTGTCGCTGCGGCCATCGCCTGCTTCGCCCCCGCGCGCTGCCGGCTCACACGCCGTCGCGGCGAGGACCGCTGCGATGGTCAAGGCGGCCGATGCGTCCATGCTGGTCCTGGATGCTGAATCGATTCGCTCGGCGTCTCTGGTCATGACCGCTTCGTTGCTCGGCGTGGGCACCGCATTCATCAGCGCCGCACGATCCCGTCGAGGGCCCCCGGAAAGATGCGACACGACAAGAATCGCCCATCCACGCATCGAGGGGCCGCCTTTCACTTCATCGCCCTGCGGGAGGCACGTTTCATCAGTACCCGATGGCCACCTGAAGGTCAGGGCGTTCATCAGGGAACGGTCGAGCGGGACCGCCAGATATTGAGTCGCCTCGCCGCGGACATCGCCATGTATGGCGAGTTGGACATCGAGGTCGACGAGCGCGGTGAGACGCATCGCGGTCGGCCCGTGTTCGAGCGCGGCTTTGGGGCCCCCCCCGCCGCGCCCCCGCTGCCACCGGGCGTCCCGCCCGTGCCGACGGCGCCGCCCCTGCCCGCGTCCCTCGCGCTTCCACACCGTGAAGTGCGCGGGGGGCTCGCGCCTGCGAGCCGCCCACGTTGGCGCGCCGGCGCATCGGACCGCGCCCTGCGAAGCCGCAACAGCCCGCGAAGGCGGACGACGAGCCCGCTCCCGAACGCAAGCGAGGCGGCTATCGGCCGTGGGCCGAGCTGCTGCGCCGGACGTTCGCAGGATCGATGTGCTTGAGTGCCCGGCCTGCAAGGGCAGGATGAAGCTCGTCGCCCTGCTCACTGAGCCGAGCCGCATCGCCCGCCTCCTCACCGCGCTCGGTGAGCCCACACGGTGCTGATGGTCGAGGGATGGCGGAGCTCCAGGCGCATCACAAACCTTGACGGTCCGCGCGCATTCCTGGCAAACATTCGGGCATGAGCGCCTTCCGACCTCCGACCCTTGCCGCGATCCCTGCCCTCGGGATCGCTGCGCTGCTGGTCGTCGCCTGCGGTGGCGGCGGGGCCAGCTACCCCGATAGCTCGGATGTCACAAGCGCCCAGGCAGCGTGGTGCCAGGGGCTCGCCAAGCTGAACGGCTCGGGTGATGCATGGGAGCACCTCGGGGCGTGCAAAGGCGCATACCCGACGGCGTCGGCGGCCTACCTGCGCGGGATGACCAAGTGCTTCACGGCGCGGCACGAGGCGGCTGGCGCGGATGCCCCGGACAACAGCCAGCTCATCACCGAGTGCAACGACGGGGTCACGGTCGAGATGGGCGCGGACGGGCCGGGCAGCGAGGAGGTGATCGCGGCGCGGTGCCAGCGGGCGGCGCGCTGCGAGGAGGAGGTGTCGGCGGCCGACTGCAAGACGGCCGTCGACAAGCTGGAGACGGCCCAGCGGGTGCTGCTCACGACCACGTACAACGCAGGCGCGCTGCACGCCATCGCGGACTGCCTCTCGTCGTCCAGCTGCACGGACGACGAGGAGGCAGCGAGGGAGAGCTGTTACAAACCCTCCTCCGAGAAGCTGCTCTGGTTCCCCTGACGGACCCCCTTGTCGCGACGCCACGACATCCGAGCTGATGCAAGCCGGGCTGCCTCGCGATGAGGCCTTCATGATCCCGTCGACACGTCTGCGCGGCGGAGGCTGTTGAAAGGGAGTTCCATGCGAAAGTCGACATCGGGTGTGCTCACGTCGCTCGTGTTCCTGCCGGCGTTGCTCCTCGGTTGTTCTGGTGAGGAGGGGCCGGGCTCCACGGCGACGTCGCCGACATTCCATCGCGACGTCGAGCCGCTGTTGCAGGAGCACTGCATGAGCTGTCATTCCCCCGGGAACATCGCCCCATTCAGCCTGACGACGTACGATGCCGCGCGCACGGTGGCCAACCTGCTCGCGGCCTCGACGCGGGATCGCACGATGCCGCCGTGGGGAGCGGAGGAGACCGACGAGTGCCAGCCTCCTCACGGCTGGAGGGATGATCTCCGGCTGACCGAGGAAGAGATAGCCGTCTTCGAGGCGTGGGCTGCTGCGGGCGGCCCCGAGGGGGATCCGGCCGCCGCGCCGCCCCCGTTCGTCGCCGGCGCCGGCGGGCTTGCCGGTGTCGAGCTGGAGGTCTCGCCGGAGGCGCCGTTCGTCGCGAGCGGCGATGCCGACCAGTTCCGGTGTTTCGTGATGGATCCTGGGCTCGCGGAGACGCGTTACATCAACGGCGTGCACGTCCTTCCTGGCAACAGCAAGGTGGTGCACCACGCGCTCGTGTATCTCGACAAGGAGGGCGTGGCCGACGAGCTCGCGGACGAGGAGGGGGGCTACGACTGCTTCGGCGGCCCTGGCTTCTCGGGCGAGCTCGTGGCCGCGTGGGCGCCGGGGGCTGTTCCTCTGGAGTTCGCGCCGAACATCGGCGCCGAGCTCCCGGTCGGCGCGCGGCTGGTGATGCAGGTGCATTATCACCCGGCGGGGGCGACCGCCGACCCGGACACGGCGCGCCTCCAGATGCGCTTCACGCAGGGCGCGCCGGAGTACGCCATGGGGGTCGCGCTGATCGGCAACTTCGGGTCGCCGCTGGCCGAGGGGGGCGGCCTCTTGCCCGGGCCGAACGACGCGAACGGCGTCGAGTTCCTGATCCCTGCCGGCGCGAAGGATCATGTCGAGACAATGCAATTGAGGCTACCCGAGTCGGTGTCTGCCTCGGAGACGTACCTCTACGGCGCTGGCACGCACATGCATTATGTCGGCACGGACATGAAGGTCAGCCTGGAGCACGAGCAGGGGGCTGCCAGCGGGGCAGGGGAGCAGTGCCTGGTGCAGACGCCGCGGTGGGATTTCTCGTGGCAGCGCGCGTTCTACTACGACGTCCCCATCGCGGAGCTCCCGCGCCTCCGCGGCGGGGATCTGCTCACGATGCGCTGCACCTACGACAACTCGACAGGCAACCCGTTCCTCGCGAAGGCGCTCAAGGAGCAGCACCTCCCGGCCCCGGTCGACGTGCGCCTCGGCGAGAGCACGCTCGACGAGATGTGCATCGCCGCCCTGATCTACCTGACCAAGAACCAGTAACCCGAGCGCATCGGGCGGCGCCGCGTGAAAGCAGCGGAAATCGAAGCCCGGCGGGATCTCCGCAATCACACCGTCGCCGCGGCGGTGGGCCCGACGGGGAAGATCGCGACGGAGGCCTTTGCCGCGCCGTCCCCTTCCATACTCGGCGCGCGAGCGAATGTACCCTTGACGTTGCGTGCGCCGCACCCGCATCATCGGGCCTTCCACCCGGTCCACCGGCACGCGAACGGAGCCAGAGATGAGCGGAGACGACATCCAGTCGAATGGCAAGTACTTTCGCGTCGTGGTTCCGAATTTCGGCACCGACAGCCTGCTCGGGGACACCATCGCGTCCCGCCAGATGTCGAGCTACATCCGCCTCGGGGCCGTGCCCACCGCTCCGGGCTCCGACCCGCCGCAGATCGTCGACGAGCCCGGCGACGATCTCGCCAAGCTCGTCCACGGTTTCGTCGACGACACGCGCCCGCGCGACCCTTCCGCCCACCCCGTCGCGGACCGCCAGGCCGAGAGCGCCAAGCTGCACACCCGCGGCGGATGGCTCGACCACTCGGACGGCAACCGCATCTCCACCACCCGCGGCGACAAGATCGAGGTGATCCGCGGCAACTACAAGATGGTCGTGCTCGGTCGATACCCGGTGACCGGTGATCCGACCACCGTCGACGGCGCCACGGGCGGCACGACCTCGTACGAGTCGGGGGGCGGTCACGTCCAGGACTGGCGCGTCACCCCCGGCGCCGTGACCGAGATCACCTGGGTCGAGAGCCGCGGCACGTGGAAGGTCCACGAGAAGACCGAGAAGGGGGATGTGCACGCGATCTACAACGGGGAGGTCAAGGAGGAGTTCTACGGTCCTCTCAAGGAGAGCATCACCGGCACCGAGAGCCCGGGCAGCCTCGTCCCGGAGACGAACCCCAACCCGCTCAACGACTTCACGGTCACCCGTGAAAACCCGGTGTTGATCGAGAAGACGTGGGCCCAGAGCATCGACTCGCAGACCGGCTCCGAGCAGGTACCCATCCCCACGATCACCGAGAAGACATGGGCGGACAGCATCGACTCGCAGACGGGCTCGACCGGAAAGCCCGTCTCCACGATCCACGAATCGACGGTCGCGGGCGCGATCTCCAGCGAGACCATCGCGGGTATCATCAACGAGAGCACCATCGGCAACACGGTCAGCCAGCAGATCGGCACGTCGTCGTCCATGCTGATCGGAAACGACTTCAGCTTCCTCCTCGGCCCCAGCGAGAGCATCCAGATCGGCGCCGCGCTCGACCTGTTCCTCGGCCTCAAGAAGCTCGGGATCGACATCTCGGCGATCGGCATCACCGGCATGCGCATCGCGCCGCTCATCCTCGACCTCAACGTCGCCAAGGCCATCAACGACATCCGCATCGGCTACAAGTTCGAGGTCACCATGGGGGACTCGGACTCGGCCGTCATCGGCCAGGACATGTCCGCGAGCCTCGTCATGAAGCGCCTCGCCATGGCCATTTTCCTCGGCTGATCGCGGGCCCCGGCGATGCGCACGAAGAACACGACGGACCTGCTCTTCGGGGCGAAGGTCACCTCGCGCAGGCCGCCCCGGCCGGAGATGACGCTCGTCGTGCGCGGCACGTTCGCGCTCCGGCACGGCGCCGTGGCGGCGCCGCTCGAGGGCATTCCGCAGATCGTCCAGGGCCCTCTCCAGGCCGAGACCTTCCGCGACGGAGACGACGAGCGTCTCGGTGACTGCCTGTATCCGGGCGACTTCGCCGATTTCAAGCTGCGTGCCGACGTGCTCCTCGCCGGGAAGTGCCACGCTCCCGGGGGCAGGCCGGTCCGCGAGATGGACGTGCGCTTCTCCGTGGGCTCGTGGTCGAAGACGCTCCGCATCACCGGCAGGCGCGTCTGGACCGAGCATGTCCTCGGCCCCGCCATGGGCGAGCCCGCGCCCTTCGGCGAGATGCCGATCGACTGGACAGGCGCCTTCGGCGGTCCTGGATACGTGAAGAATCCGGCCGGGAAAGGGCTCGGACCCGGGGAGCTGCCCACGGTCGAGGACCCGCGCTTTCTCGTTCGGTCGAGAGACGACCGGCCGGAGCCCGCGGGCTTCGGCCCCATCAACCCCGCCTGGCCTCAGCGCGCCGGCAAGATGGGGAAGGAATACGGCGCCTCCTACCGCAGGACCCGCGCCCCGTACTTCGCCGAGGACTTCGACTGGTCCTTCTTCAATGCCGCCCCCGCGGACCAGCAGCTCCCGTACCTGCGCGGCGACGAGGAGGTCTCGTTCCAGGGCCTGCACCCGGTCCACGCCGTGTACACGTCTCGCTTGCCAGGGCTGCGCGTGCGCGCCTTCGTCAAGGACAGGGACGGAGCTCTCCGCGAGGTGAGGATGGTGCTCGACACCCTCTTTGCCGACCTGGAGGCGGAGCGCGTCGTCCTCTCGTGGCGCGGACTCACCGAGGTGCGCGAGGACGATCTGAGCGACATCACCTTCGCGCTCGTCGCCGCGGAGCCTCTGGCCGAGCGCCCCCTCCCCGAGGACCATTACCGCGCCCAGCTCGAGGCCTTCGAGGCCGACCCGCTGGGATTCAAGGACATGTCTCCCCAGCTCGCCGAGGCCGTCGCGCGCGGCCGCGACATCGAGGCCGCGCAGAAGAGGGCGGCCGAGCCCGGAGCCGACCCGCTGGACGCCCTCCTCGCGCAGAAGCTCGCCCCTCTCGCGCCCGACGTCCGGGCGCAGGTCCGCAAGCGAATCGACGACGCGATCGCGAACGCGCCCCCGGGCACCGACATGCGCGCCAGGATCCTCGAGCTCCTGTCCGGCGCGCCCGCTGCCACGACGCCGCCCCCGGTGTCGCCGACCATCCCGGGCGCAAAGCCGCGCGTCTCGCTGCGCGAGGTGCTGAAGAGCGCGCTCGAAGCGGTGACCAAGGCCCGGGCGCGCGCCCAGCAGAACCAGGCCACGCCCGAAGATCTGAGCCTCCTCGCCCAGGCCGAGGCCCTGTGGGGCGACGCGCGCCTTCGAGAGCTCGATCCCACCCTCCGGGAGCCGTCGCCGGAGGAGCCCGGCCCGGGTCGCGACCTCTCCGGGCAGGATCTGACGGGCCGCGACCTCCGCGACCGCGACCTCCGCGGCGCGAAGCTCGACGGCGCCATCCTCACCGGCGCGAGCCTGCAAGGCGCCCGGCTGAGCGGCGCGAGCCTCAAGGGAGCCGTGCTCTTCGAGGCCAACCTGCTCGGCGCGGATCTCGCGCAGTGCAATCTCGAGCTCTGCAACGGGACCCATGCCCTGCTCGAAGGTGCCATTCTCAAGGGCGCGTCGCTCGAGCAGGCGTGCTTCAAGGGGGCCATCCTGCGGGAAGCGGACCTGCGGCGCGCACACGGGCAGTTCGTCTCTCTCCCAGACGCCGATCTCACGAGGGCCAGGCTCGGCGGCGCGCGCATCGCCCGGGCCGACTTCGAGGGCGCCGTCCTCGAGGCCGCGGACCTCACCGAGGCCGAGATCACCCGGTCGGCCTTCCGCGATTGCCGCGCCGCGCGCTCGATCTGGGCCCGCGCGCGCCTCGGCGGCTCGAGCTTCATGGGCTCGTCGCTGGAGGACGCTAACCTCATCGGCATACGGGCCGAGGGCTCGATCTGGACCGGCGCCCTCCTGCGCCGCGCCGATTTCCGCCTCGCCCACCTCCGGGCCGCTCATTTCACCGAGGCCATCGCCGACGAGGCGCGCTTCTACGGCGCCGACCTGGCCGAGGCGCGCTTCTACCGGACGAGCCTCCTCCGCGCCGGGTTCGCGCGCGCCAACCTCTTCGGCGCGGAGCTCAACAAGGCCCGGCTCGACGGCGCGCGCCTGCCGGGCGCCAACCTCTACGACGCCAAGCTCCTCGGCGCCACCGTCCGCGGGTGTGACTGGAGCGGCGCCAACCTGGAGCGCGCGAGGTTCGAGCACGCATGACACGCGCCGACGAGATCGAGGCCGCGGTCCGGGCGGGGCGCTCCCTGGAGGGGGCGCTCGTCGCGAACGTGGATCTCGCGGGCCGCGATCTCCCCGCGGCGCGCCTCGCCGGCGCGAGGCTCGTGCGCGCCACGCTCCGCGGCGCGAGCCTGGAGCGGGCGGACCTGCGCGGCGCGCAGCTCATGGGCGTCGTCCTCCACGGCGCCCGGCTGGAAGGTGCCTGTCTCCAGGACGCGAAGGGGATCCTGGTCGATCTCACCCATGCGCGCCTCGCGGGGGCCAAGCTCGAAGGCCTCGCGCTCGCGCGCTCCACGCTCGAGGCGGCCGATCTGCGGGGCGCGAGCCTGCGCGGCGCCTCGCTGCCCGGGGCGAACCTCCGTGGCGCCGATCTCTCGGGCGCCGACCTCGAAGGCGCCTCTCTCGACGGCGCCGATCTGCAAGACGCCAATCTCTCGGGCACACGGCTGGGCCGCACGACATGGAGCCGGGCGAACCTCACGGACGCGCGCCTTACGGACTGCCACATCGAACAGGCAGTCTTCACGTCCGCCGTGCTCGCGCGCGCCGATCTCTCCGGCTCGACGGTGAACACGGCGATCTTCCTCCGCGCCGACCTCCGCGAGGCGCGGCTCCCCCGGGTGATGAGCCGCGCCGTCTTCGACGAGGCCACGCTCGCCGGCACGGACCTCCGCGGCCGGGAGCTCGAAGGGGCCGAGCTGTCGGGCCACGATCTGCGCGGCGCCGACCTCGAGGGCGTGCGCATGGTCGAGTCGTCGCTCCGCGGCACCGATCTGCGCGGCGCCCGGCTGCGCGGCGCGCACCTGGAGAAGACGATCCTCGCCGGCTGTGATCTCCGCGGCGCCGATCTGACCGGCACGGTGCTGCGGTTCTGTGTCCTCTCCAGCGCGGATCTCCGCGGCGTGGATCTCTCCGGCAAGGACCTGGAGATGACCATGATGACCGGCGCCAACCTCGAGGGCGCCAACCTGAGCGGCGCGCTCCTCGTGCGGGTGCTCCTGTCTCAGGCGAACCTCGCGGGCGCCGACCTCTCGCGCGCGCTCGTCCGCCAGACGGTGCTCGACGGCGCCGCGCTCGACGGCGCCGTCATCGAAAAGGCCACGTTCCACGGGGTGGACTTCTCCTACAGGGACCTTCGCTCGCTCTCGATCCGGGGCCTGTCCATGGTGCAGTGTTGCTTCTCCGGCGCCAACCTCGAGGGCATGGACCTGCGCGGCGCCGATTTCACGAGCAGCGATTTCACCCGTGCGAAGCTCGGGGCCGCCCGGCTCGACGGCTGCGTGATCCAGCAGGCCAATTTCATGGAGGCCGATCTGCGCGCCGCGCGCCTCGAGGGTCTCGCCGCCAAGGGCGCGTTCTTCGGCCAGGCCGATCTCGAGGGCGCGCGCCTCGCCCGCACCATGTTGCGGTTCTCGACCTTCACGAAGGCGAGGCTCCGGCGCGCCGATCTCTCGGGCTGTGATCTCCGCGAGTCCATCATGACCGGGGCCAGGGCCGAGGGCGCGAGCTTCGCCGGCGCGCGGCTGCATTTCGCGGACCTGTCGCACGCGGACCTGCGAGGCTCGGATTTCACGCGGACCGATCTCGGCCGGGCGAACCTTCACTGCGTGCTCGACGAGGGCGCGATCTGGGACCGCGCGAGCACGGCGCTCGCGCGGCGCACGGACAGCAAGCGGCTCGAGGCCGAGTCCTGGCAGATGCCGGAGCGGCTCGACGACGAGTGAAGGAGAGGGATATGAAGGGCAGCAGTTTCCTCCAGATGGGCGCGCCGCAGACAGGTCCGGATCTCGCCGGGATCTTCGCCTCGGCCGGCGGCGCCGTCTCGTTCCTCGGCCCGGCGGAGGTCACCGCGCTCGGCCCGGACAGCGCGACCGTGCTGCTCGCGACCGGCACCACCGAGCGCGCGTTCTTCGCGTTCGCGCTCCCGTACGAGCCGTCGCTCGGCGACGTGCTGCTGGTCATCGGCGGACCGGGCGCAACCTACGCGATCGGCGTCCTCGCCGGGCGCGGCCGCCTCTCGATCGCGTTCCCGGGCGACGTCGATGTCCGCGCGGTGGGCGGGAAGCTGCGCCTCGGGGGCGACGGCGGCGTCGAGATCTCGGGCAAGGGGCTGGAGGTGATGGTCGACAAGGTGAAGATCACGGCCGGCGAGATCGTGGAGCGGTGCGCCTCGCTCTACCAGCGCGTGACCAGCCTGTTCAGCGCGCACCACAAGCAGGCGCACACGGTCGTCGACGACGAGTCGCACACCCGCGCCAGGCGCGCCACCGTCCTGACCGAGGAGACGGTGACCATCAACGGCAAGCAGATCCACCTGGGATAAGGGCGATGCTCACCGCCTCCAACCGCGGCGCCGGGATGAACATCGGTTTTCCCGACGTGTGCAACACGCCGGTCGGCCCCGCCGTCGTGCCGATCCCGTATCCCAACTTCGCGCTCAACGCGCAGGCCGTCCCGTTCTCGCCGGTCGTGCGCCTCTCCATGGTCAACGCGCTCAACCTGGGCTCGAAGATCCCGGTCACGTTTGGCGACGACCCGGGCGTCGCGCACCCGAGCGTCAAGGGGACGGGGCAATACACGATGGGCAATCCCGTCGTGTACGTCGACAACCTCCCCGCGATCAACCTGCTCTGCCCGACCACGGGCAACAACATGAACGACGGTGTCGGCGCGGTGGTGGTGCCCAGCGCCACGAACGTATTCTACACCCTCGCCGGCCCGCCGGCCGGGGCGATGCTCGACGCAGGATCCCTCACGTCGCTCGCGGAGACCTTGACGGAGCCGCTGTGCGGGCCGGGGGAGATCGTCGCGGAGGGGCCGGCGGAGACGGGCTCTGCCGCGATCGGCGTGCTCCGCGTCCGCGTCTTCTCGTGCGCGCTGCCGACGCTCGTCCACAACGAGATCCGGCGGCTGACCGGCGAGGGAATTCTGGCGCTCGTGATCGATCTCCGGGGCTGCCCCGGAGGTGACCTGGACGCCAGCGTGCGCCTGGCCGGCGATTTCCTCGATCGGGGCCTGGAGATCGTGCGTGTCGTCGACGTGGACGGTGACGAGCTCGTGCACCGGTCCCGCCACGGCGATCCGTGCACGCTCCCGCTGGCGCTCCTGGTGGACCGGCGGACGGCCTCGGCGGCGGAGGTCTTCGCCGCGTGCCTGCAGGTCCACGGCCGTGCCCTGGTCGTGGGCGAGGCCACGTGGGGCAAGGGCACCGCACAACGTGTGATCTCGACCGAAGAGGGCGCGCTCCACGCGACCGTGGGGCGGTGTGCACGCCCAGGCGGTGAGCCGATCGACGGGGTGGGGGTCGTCCCCGACCTCGCTGTGGAGCCTGAGGCCGCGAAGGCGGCGGCCATCGGCGCGCTGGGCTCGGGGCAATCCCGTCCGTCGCACTCCCTCCAGGATCACCCGAGTCCAGCCGAGCGCGATGGAGCTCACGAGATGGCGGTGGCCTAATTTGAACATGAAGGCGGGAAGAAAAGATCAATAATCTTCCCGCCTTCCCGCCTTCATGTGAATCACTCTGGGGCAAATCGGGGTCGATTCACGCCGGATCGGCGAGGGGCTCTTCCTGCTCGGGGCTGGCGGGGCGGTTCCTCTCCCGACCCCGCTCAGGTTCGTGGCGTTCGCTGCTGTCCGAGCTGGTCGAGGCCGAGCTCGCGCGCCTTCTGGGCGAGGGCCTCGATCTTCTTCTTCCCGTCGGCGTCAGCGCTCGGCAAGAGCGACGTGAGCATCCCCGACAGCGTCCCGTCCGACGACCTCGCGCTCGGCGACGGGTGCGCGACGAGCTGCTTCAGGTCCTCGGGCAGGCTCGCGTTGCCGTTCAGGTAGTCGCCGACCAACGCTCGGACCGTGGCGCTCTGATCGACCACCCCGTCGATCGACTGGCCGAGGGTGATCGCCTTGACGAAGCGGTCGAAGAACGCCCCGTCGCCGCCGACGATGTTGATCTTCGCCTGATCGAACGCGCCCCGCAGGATCTCGGCCTGCGCCTGCGCGATCTCGGCGCGGATGCGCAGCGCCTCGAGCTCCACCGCCCGCTCCTTCTCGAGCCGGAGGCGGAACTCCTCGTGCTCGCGCCCGACCCCGTCGAGCGCCTTCATGGCCGCGGCCTTCTCCGCCGTGCCGGCCGCCTCGGCCAGGAGCCGCTGCTTGATCGCGGTCGCCTCGGCGAGGCCCGTCTTCTCGAGGGCGATCGCCTCGGCCTCGCGCGTCCTCGCGGTCGCGAGCCCCTTCTGCTCGATGCCCGAGGCCTCGGCGAGCAGCCGCTCCCGCGTGACGAGCGCCTCGGCCCGCCCCTGCTTCTCGATCGCCTGCGCCTCCGCCTCCTTCACGAGCACCCGCGCGAGGCCCTGCTTCTCCTCGCCGACGGCGGCGGCGTTCATCTTCTCGAGCGCCACGCGCGCCTCGGCGAAGCCCTGCTTCTCGATCGCCTGCGCGTCGGCCTCCTTCACCCGGATGCGCGCCAGCCCCTCGGCCGCGGACTCGGCCTGCACGCCCTCGGCGATGCGGATCTTCGCGCGCGCCGCCTTGTCGCTCGCCTCGAGGTCGGCGTCGGCCGTGAGGAGCTTCTCGCGCGCCCGGAACTTCGCCGCCTCCTCGCTCGCCTCGGCCCCCTTGATGTGCTTGACGAGCTGCTCCTGCGCCTCCGCCTCGGCGTTGATGCGCGTCACGTCCTTGATGCGCGTCGCCTCGGCCACGGCGCGCACGTCCTTGATCCTCTCCTCCTCCTCGGCCACCGTCTTCTCGACCGCGATCCGCGCCCGGACCACGTCGGCGATGTCCTTCCGCTGGATCTCGAGCTCCTTCTCGCGGGCGATCTCCTGGAGCGAGACGTCGCGCTCGCGGCTCACGATCTCGAGCTGGCGCGCCTTCTGGACGCGCTCGGTCTCGACCGCGATCTCGCGCTCCTTGTTCTTCTGGGCGACCGAGACGCCGCGCTCCTTCGCCTCGCGGGCGATGAACGCCTCCTCGTCGTTCTTCTCCTGGAGGAGCACCGTCTTCTTGCGCTCGTCGCTCGTGATGCGCGCGGCCTCGTTCTGCTCGCGCGCCTGCGACACGGCGATCTCCTTCGCCTTCTTCGCCTCGGCCTCGGCCCGGCGCTGCTCGAAGCGGAAGATGGCCTCGTCGGAGTTCAGGTTCTGGCTGCCGATCTCCATCCGCTCCTTCTGGCGGAGATCGTTCGTCAGCACGTTCTGCGTGACCGTGAGCTCGGTGATCTTCCGGATGCCCTCGGCATCCATGATGTTGTGCTTGTCGAGCAGCTCGATGGGCGTCTGCTCCAGGTAGTCGATCGCCGCGTCGGCGAGCACGAACCCGCTCAGGTCCTTGCCGATGACGTCGAGGATGTCGTCCTTGAACTTCTGCCGCTCCATGTAGAGGTCCTCGAAGTTCAGGCGCTTGCCCACGGTCTTGAGCGCCTCGGAGAACTTCGCGGCGAACAGCTGCTCGAGCGTCTCCGGGTTCGACGCGCGGACGCAGCCGATGGTCCGCCCGACCGTGCGCACGTCGTCCTGGGTCTTGTTGACCTGCACGAAGAAGGTGACCCGGATATCCGCGCGGATGTTGTCCTTGCAGATGAGGCCCTCCTTGCCGCGCCGATCGATGTCGATCGTCTTGACCGAGATATCCATGTACTCGGCGCGGTGGATGATCGGCAGGACCATCGTCCCCGTGAAGGTGACGATGGGATCCTGGCCTCGGGTGTTGATGATCAGCGCCTTGCCCTGGTCCACCTGGCGGTAGAACTTGGCGTACATGACCAGGATCCCGAGGGCGACGAAGGCGAGGACACCGACGAGGACGGCAATGAGGGGGACAGTCAAACTGGGCACGCGGAGCTCCTTCGCGTTTCGGCGGAGGGGAGGGCGCTGACCCTCGCGTTCACGTCGCGAGGGTCGAACGCCCAAGCCCGCTCCGAGCCGGGTCGGGGGCCACACGACACCCCCTCAGGCGAGAGCGTACACGAAACCGCCGGCGCGCCAGCGGCGTTCAGCCGCCGCGCCGCTGCTCGTCCCGGGGTCGCACCGCGGGGGTGGGCTCGTCCTCGGCGCCCTCCGGGGGCGCTTCCACGCGGGACGCAAGCCGCCCGGCGAGGGGAGGGGGCGGGCCGAGCAGGGCATCGAGCGGCTCGACGCTGAAGACCTCCCCGTCGGGGTCCCAGCTCACGAGCAGCGCGCGGTCGCCGCGGCGGAGGGCGCCGGGCGTGTCGCTCCGGACGTCGAGGATGTGGCTCGCGCCGCCTTCGTCGATCACCGCCTGGCCGAAGCGCTCGTCGACGCGCCCGGTGGAGATGACGCACACGCGGCCCACGAGGTCCTTCTTCGCCTGGCCGTGCCGGGTCACGAAGAGCGGCCCGAGCGGCCGCACGGCGAGCGAGGTGAGCAGCACGGCGACGACGAGCGACCCCGCGAGCACCGCGAGGCCGAGCGCCCAGCGCGGCAGCCCCCAGCCGACCCAGAGCGGCTCGACGGCCAGCGTGGACAGGGCGCTCGTGAACCAGCCGAACGCCGCGATCAGCGTGAGCGTCACGGTCGCGGGCACGCGGTGGAGGTCCAGGGCCACGAGCACCGAGCCGAGGCCGTGCGCGCCGTCGGCCGCGTCGGCCACGCCCTCGACCGCGCCCTTGGCGGTGCCCTCGAGCGCGCCCTTGGCGGCGCCTTCGAGCGCGCCCTTGGCGGCGCCCTCGAGCGCGCCCTTGGCGGCGCCCTCGAGCGCGCCCTTGGCGGCGCCCTCGAGCCCGCCGAGCTCGGGCATCGCGTCGCCGTGGGCGCCGCCGAGCAGGTCGAGGTCGAGCGCGCCCACGAGGACGAACAGCCAGTAGATGAGGGCGAGCGCGAGCACGACCGTGAAGATCACGGCAGGGAACATCAGCGATGCGGCGAGCACCTCGGCCATGGGCAGACGCGAGCAGGGTGCAGGCGCGGGGGAACGAGGCGCGATGCGGCGCCCGCGACCGGCGCCCCGATTGGATCACAGGGAGGGGAGGAGCGGGGCCAAATTCGGCCGTCCGGCATGCCGCCGAAAAGACTTGACATGTCCCGGCAGGCGTCCGTGGAGCGGCGCGCCGATCCGGGGCCGATCGGCCTGCGGACAGAGCGCCAGGGCGCGAGCGCGCGGCGCGGCCTGGCCGCGGCGGCGGTTCAGGGCGATCCTTGCTCGTCTTCCTCCTCGGCCGGGGCGACGTCTTCCGGCGCTTCGTCTTCCGTTTCGCCCTCGTCCTCCGCGCCCTCGTCCTCCGCGGCGGTCTCGCCTTCCTCTTCTCCTCCGGTGGACGCGGCGCCACGGGAGACGGGGAAAGGCGCATAGGCCTTCATCTTGTCAGTGCCGGCATACCAGTACTCCGCGGCGGCGCGCAGCCTTCGCTCGGCGATCACGACGAGCGTGTACGCGGCGTCGCGGAGCTTGCGCGAGCGCAGCGCCTCGGGCGAGAGCGTCTTGTCGGCGAGCATGCGCGCGAGCAGCGGTGACAGCTCGCGGAGGCGGGCCACGGCGGCGGCCTCGCCTCGAGGGGCCTTGTCGACGGCCTCGGCGTGCTCGGAGCAGAGCAAGAGGAGGTCGGAGACGTCCTGGACCAGATCCGCGTCGCCGCTGCCCGCGCGGATCGCCATGAGCCGCTTTTGCCCCTCGGCGCTCTTCTTGAAGCGGAGGTCGAAGAAGCGGAGGAGCGTTTGTCGGTGCAGGGCGGCCTCGGCGGCCGGCTTCGCGAAGGTCGCGGCGGCCTGCTCCTGGCGCTGATGCGCAGCTTGCCAGCGCGATTGCGTGACGCGCAGGAGCTCGATCTTGTCGCGGAGCCCGTGGATCTCCTCGAGGGTGAGCGGCGGGTCGTCCTCGGGGAAGGGGGTGCGGACGAGATCCGCCGCGTCGCGCTCGGCGGCGAGCTGGATGCGGCTCGCCCAGATGACGCGCCGGGCGAGCTTGCCGGGAAAAATAAGGGTGTTCTCGCCGAGCGACTCGGCCTCTTGGAGGAGCTCGGCCTCCCGGGCGGCGCCGAGCGCGTACGCTGCTGCTCTGGCGGAGGAGCGAGGCGCGCCCTGCGCGTCGCGCGAAGCGTGCTTCCTTGAAGCCCTGCTGGTCGCGGATGACGTGGTGGACGTGGTGGTGGATACCTTCGTTGCCATGGTAGAGATACGCCTCCTTGTCGGGGCCGGCGCCCCTCGGAATGAGGGGCGGAGGATTGGCGAAGGTATTGGCGACTCAGGGCATGGGCCAGTGGAAAGCACGTTTCCGTCACGTCGCGCGTGGCGTACCGGGCTTGAGGGTTGAGAGCGGCGGTGTGCCGCGGAGTCGAGCGGGGCGGCGTGCCCGGCGCCGTGCGGCGAGCAGCGGGCCACGGCGCTGGCGGGGATGCGCAGGAGGGGGAAAGTGTTGCGCAGGACACGGAAATGTGTGCGCAGGAGGGGTGCTGGGCTGCGCAGGAGGGGTGCGGAGCTGCGCAGGAGGGGTGGCGAGGCTGCACAGGAGGGAACGATCTGTTGCGTAGGACACACAAACGGGTGCGCAGGAGGGGTGACGAGGCTGCGCAGGAGCCGCGCGAACGTAGCGTAGTTCACCGAATGGGGCGCACAGGAGGGTGGCGGAGCTGCGCAGGAGGGGCGGCGAGGCTGCGCAGGAGGGGCGGCGAGGCTGCGCAGGAGGGGCGGCGGGGCTGCGTGGGAGGGGCGGCGGGGCTGCGTGGGAGGGCGGCGGAGCTGCGTAGGAGGGGCGGCGAGGCTGCGCAGGAGGGTGTACGAGCGGAGCCCTGGTAACACTTCTGACCGGGAGCCGCGGGGCTGGACCGGCTGGAGTCGCGCGACGGAATCCTCGCCACCCGCCCGCTGCTCGTGATGCGCCGGTACGACTTCGACGATCTCTGGCGCTGGCTCGAGAAGACCGTCGCGTCCTGCGAGGCCGAGACCTGGCCCGCCTGCGTCGAGAACCTCCGGCGTTACTTCGCCTGGGAGTACGAGGGCTACCGGGAGCCGTGACGCGAGACGAGCCCGGGCGACGACGCGCTGGCCTCCGATGCGCTTGCCGAACGTGCCGCCCGGACCGCCCTGCCGCGCGGCTCCTTCTGCCTCCGCGGATCACTTCAGCTCGTAGACGTCGACCCTGTCCTCCATCACATCGCCGCGGGCGCGACGGAGGAAGGGGAAGCCGCCGGTGCCACGCGCGCGCATAGCTGCGTGTCGACCACCGGCCACGCGGCCGGCGGTACATCATGGCACAATCTGTGTCCGACTCCCTCGCGGCGCGTGGCACACCACTGGGGCCAAGACATCGTTGTTTCATCAGCATTCCCGCGCAGCGTCCTCCGGGCGCGCAGCTTGCTTTGTCCCGGCGTCATGCGAACGACGATGGGCTTGATCGCCGCGTTCATGGCGGTTCTGGTTGGGTGCGGCTCGGAGCAGGGCGGGGGACCGGGAGGGGGCGGCTCGGCCGGCGGCGGGGCGGGAGGGGGCGGCTCGACCGGGGGCTGGATCGAGTGCTTCGAGGCGAAGCCTGGCTGCGTTGTGCCCTCGGACGCTCCGCGGGTCGAGAACCCGAGCGTCCCGGCGGAGGATCTGGCGTCGCTCGCGCGCAACAACGCGAGCTTCGCGCTCGATCTCGGGCGCGCGCTCCAGAGCTCGGACCATAACCTCGTCTACTCGCCCTTCAGCATCTCGACAGCGCTCGCGATGACCTACGCGGGCGCGCGGACCACGACGGAAGAGGCGATGGCCGAGGCGATGCGGTTCGAGCTGCCCCAGGCGCGGCTGCACCCGGCGTTCAACGCCGTGGACCTCGAGCTCCGGAAGCGCGCCAGGGACTCCGGCGGAACGGAGGGAGGCGGCTTCCGGCTCCACACGGCCAACGCGATCTGGTCGCAGAGCTTCAGGATCGAGCCGCCGTTCTTGAAGGTGCTCGGCGAGCACTATGGGGCGCACGTGCGGCTCGCGAACTTCGACTCCGCGGAGGAGGGGGCGGACCTCATCAACAAGTGGGTGAGCCATCACACGGAGGGCAAGATATCGAATCTGCTGGCCAGCGTGCCCATGGGCGGGACGGAGTACGTGCTCGTCAACGCGATCTACTTCGACGCCGCGTGGCGCACGCCGTTCGAGGAGCGCGCCACCAAGCCCGGGACGTTCCGGCGCGGCGACGCCACGAGCGTCACCGTCCCGATGATGCGCGGCACGCAGGAGACGCGCTACGGCGCCGGCGACGGTTGGGAAGCGGTGGAGATCCCTTATGCGGGGACCCCCGTCTCGATGTTCCTCGTGCTGCCTGCCGAGGGGACGGCGGACGCGTTCCTGGAGTCGCTCGACGGTGCGGCGCTCGAGGAGATCATCGCCTCGATGCAGGAGCGGTCGGTCGACATCACCATGCCGAAGTTCTCGTTCCGCTCGTCCCCCCTTCTCGAGCAGCCGCTCAGCGAGCTCGGCATGGAGATCGCGTTCGACCCCGGCGCCGACTTCTCGGGCATCACCGGGAACCGGGGGATCTACATCGATGACGTCATTCACCAGGCATTCATCGGGGTCGACGAGGCCGGGACGGAGGCGGCGGCGGCGACGGCGGTCGTCCTCGCCTCGGCGGGCGTGGGCATCTTCCACGAGCCCGCGGCGATCGTCCTGGACCGCCCGTTCTTCTTCTTCATCAGCGATGGGCCGACGGGGGCGCTCCTCTTCGCGGGGCGCGTCAACGACCCGACGGCGCGCTGAGCTCCTTGGGCCCTCGGGGCGGGCGCCGACGCGCTAGCCTCCGATGAGCTTCCCGGCGCGCTCCCGCGCAGCCCCGGCGCGGAGCGGCAGCCCGTCGGGCGCGAGCGGCCCGCGCACCGTCACGCTCCCCTCGCGCAGGTCGACGCGCAGCGTGCCGTCGCCGTGCGTCCAGGCCACGTCGAACTCCGTGCCGGTCACCAGCACGGCGAACGGCCCCGCCTCGACCGACCAGCGCGCCCTCGGCCGCGGGACGACGCGCAGCGACGCGCGGCCGTCCTCGAGCAGCATGCGCGCTCCGGCCGCGTCGACCTCCGCCACGCGCAGCGCGCTGCCCGGCGCGAGCGCGACCGTCGTGCCGTCCGTGAAGCGGAGCCGGCCCTCCTCGCCCGCCGCCGCGGCGGATAGGACAAGCAAACGCGTTCCGCAAAGTGAAGATTCTCGGAGCCGTTCCTGACTCGTGCAGTCCGACGGTACGAGCTCATTGACAGAACGGGCCCTATGCGATCAGGCAGGTCTTCCACGCCTGAAACGCCTGGGATTACCGCGACGTAGCACCAAGCGGAAGGCATCCTACCGTATAGCTGTACCCTACTGAGAATGGCGGGAGCACGATGCGCGTTCGTGTTGCTCACGTAGAGCTGTCAAAGGCTTGTGCAGCATCCTTCGGCGCCGGTCTGTCGGGCAGTTCTCTCGTCCGCAAGGCCGGCTGACCGGCCGGCCTTGCCTCAGCTCCCACTCAAGCCCCTAACGCACCGTCGATGGTGTGCATGGCGCCGGTCACGAAGCCGGCTTCCGGTCCGGCGAGCCAGGCCACCATGGCGGCGACCTCTTCCGGGCGGCCGTGGCGCTTGATGGCCATAAAGCTGTGCATCAGGTCCTTCATGGGGCCGTCGGCGGGATTGGCGTCGGTATCGATCGGGCCCGGCTGGACCACGTTGATGGTGATGCCGCGCGGACCGAAGTCGCGCGCAAGCCCGCGTGCGAGGCCCTGCAGGGCCGACTTGCTCAGCGCATAGGCGGCCATGCCGGGAATGGGCATGCGATCGCCGTTGACCGAGCCGATGATGACGATGCGACCGCCCTCCGGCATCTGCCGGGCCGCTTCCACCGAGGCGTGGTAGGGGGCGTGGATGTTGATCGCGAACAGCCGGTCGACGTCATCGGGATCGAGTTCTAGGGCATCACCGAACACGCCGATGCCGGCATTGACCACCAGTACGTCCAGTGGCCCGTGTTCGCGGACGGTGGCGATCACCACGTCGCGCTCGGCGCTGTCGGCCTGCACCGCCAAGCTGCCGGTCTCGTTGGCCACCTGGCGCGCCGCGGCCTCCGATCCGGCATAGGTGAAGCTGACCTGCGCGCCCTCGGCGGCGAGCCGACGGACGATGGCCGCACCGATGCCGCGGCTGCCGCCGAGAACCAATGCCCGCTTCTGCTTGAACATCATGGAACCGCTCCTGTTGTGGATTTATGTAGCGCATGCTACAGTCGCCAAGTGACGCCGTCAAGGAAAATTTAGCGATGACTACAAAAATAGGTCGCCCGCGTGGCCGGCCACGGTGTTTCGATGCCGAGGCGGCGGTGTCCACGGCCCAGCGGCTGTTCCACGTACAGGGCTACGACGCGGTCAGCATTGCTGCGGTGACTGGGGCGCTCGGGATCAATCCGCCCAGCTTCTACGCGGCCTACGGCAGCAAGGCGGCGTTCTACGGGCAGGTGCTGGCGCAGTACTCGCGCGAGCACGGGGTGCCGCTGGACACGCTGCTGCGCGAGGATCGCCCGGTCGCCGATTCGCTTCAGGCCGTCCTGATGGATGCCGCACAGCGCTATGCCGCGGACCCTGACGCACGCGGCTGCATGGTGCTGGAAGGCTTGGGCTGTGACGATCCGGAGGCGCGCTGTGCGGCAGCGGCGTATCAGCGCGCTGCCGAGGAGGCAATCCACCAGTACGTGTCGCAACGCCATCCTGCGCAAGCCGATTGCGTGACCGATCTTGTCAGCACGACCATGGCGGGCCTCTCCGCGCGGGCGCGACAGGGTGTGGGCGCGGAGCGCCTCGCGGCCGTGGCCACGCTCGCCGGCGAAGCGGTCGCGCACGCGCTCGAAGCGCCAGCGAAAGGCACGGCGTCAGCGCGGGGCCAGGGACAATCCCGGCCGCGGAGCGGCGCAATCGCCAGGGCAGGGAAGTAAGGCGCCATCGGCGTCCACCCGACCACCCACCATCGAGCCATCCCGGCTGTTCCACAATCGTCGCCGGAACTGGCCTGATCGAGGGGCCGGAATCTCGGAGTTTTCGAGGGCTCGAAGGAGGATCGAGCGACGTGGCGAAACGGTGGTCTTTGCAACGAGAGCCGCCGCTGCGAACCGCTCCATTATCCGCTCCGGGCCTACGCCATCCCTATCTGCGGCCTGCTCACCTGGCGCATGGTCATCGCTCGATGGCGAAGCTCAACACCAACAACACCGGATTATCGAAGGTGCAGGGCCTGGGCGATCGGCTCCCCAACCTGAGGAATCCCCTCAAATTTTTGGGGAATTCACATGAAGACGGGAAGACGGGAAGCAAAGTCTCTGGGAAATCTTCCCGCCTTCCCGCCTTCATGTTCAATTTTTCGCTGGAATCGGCCACAAAATGAGGGGATTTGTCATCTCCCCAACCCCACCGGCTTCGGCGTCTTCACGTGGCGTGTTGGCGCACGGTGCGGATTCTCTACTCGGTAAAGACCACTGGTGCGAACGCCGGCGCAGGCTCCCTCACACTCTGGCACGGAGGGGGACAGCAGTCACCTGAGTTCGATTCATCTTCTGGAGCCAGCACAGGTGATGGGGGCGAGGGCGCCTCCTAACCTCTACTCTTCCTTACTCAGCCACTCCCTGAACCCGACCGTCTCTAGACGCCGAACGACTCGGTCCACATCGATGGTTTCAGAATGTTCCTGCGCTGCGTACACATCGTTCAGCACGATCCCGCGATTCTTTCCCGTGAGCTCCGCGGCGACAATGACGACATTCTCATCGCACAGGTATCGTGCCAAGACTGCGAGTAACGGCATGTACTCATCCTCGGCAACTCCGTCCGGAAACGCACGCAAGAGGAGCGCGAACGTATCACGCAAATGATCGGGCACGGTCATGATGGCTTCCTCCTGTTTTTCACGCAGCGAAATGGGACGATGAATAAAGGCGGGGAATACCACGCCCCGGGCCTTGGCACCCTTCACAAAATTTTTGCGGATAGGACAAGCAAGCGCGTTCCGCAAAGTCAAGATTCTCGGAGCCGTTCCTGACTCGTGCAGTCCGACGGTACGAGCTCATTGACAGAACGAACCTTATGCGACCAGGCAGGTCTTCCACGCCTGAAACGCCTGGGATTACCGCGACGTAGCACCAAGCGGAAGGCATCCTACCGTATAGCTGCACCCTACTGAGCTCGCGCCGCGATTGCACGGGGCGCCGGCCAGCGGTCGCCGGGACATCGCCGGTTCGCCGGAGCGAGCATGGTGCTCGGTCATTGGCGGCGCGAGCCGGCGGCGGAGGGGGGCCCCGGCGGCGGCGTTCGCGCTTCCAAGTGAAGGCGTCTCCGACTATCGTGCGCTCGATGGCGGAGAAGCATACGGTCGAGCCGGGCGAGTGCATCGCCAGCATTGCTTTCGAGCGCGGCTTCTTTCCCGATACGCTGTGGAAGCTCGCCGCGAACTCCGAGCTGCGCCGGGCTCGCGGCAATCCCAATGTGCTGCTCCCGGGCGACGTGGTCGAGATCCCGGACAAGCGCCTGGGCGCGGCGGCGTGTGTGACGGCGCAGCGGCACGTGTTCCGCCGCCGCGGGGTGCCCGAGAAGCTCAACATCGAGCTGCGCGCCGAGAACGCGCCGCGCGCCGACCTCGCCTACGTGCTGACCATCGACGGCATCGCCCACGAGGGGCGGACCGGGAGCGACGGCCGGGTCAAGGCGTGGATCCCGCCCGGCGCGCGCCGCGGCACGCTCGCGATCGGCGAGGCCGAGCGCTACGAGCTGGCCCTCGGGCACCTCGCACCGGTGAGCGAGGAGAAGGGCGTGCGGGCTCGCCTGGTGAGCCTCGGGTACTTGCCGCACGAGGCGGAAGCCGCGCCTGAAGGGGCGGCGCCGGTGATCGCCGCGGTGCGGGAGTTCCAGCGGGCGCAGGAGCTCGAGCCGACCGGCGTGGTCGACGAAACAACGCGACGAGCCCTCGTCACGGTGCACGGCGCCTGAGAGCGCGCATCTGCCTGATTGGTCGGTCCGATTTCGGGGGCGCTCCGAGCCCGGCCTGGCGCATGAAGCTCCGCCCGGCGGGCGGCCTCTCACACCACGAAGTTGAAGGCCCTGGCGCAGTTCGCGCAGTTCCACTGGATGTGTCCGGCGAGGGCCGCGCCCGGCCGCAGCGGGCCCTCGTAGGCCGCGATCCCGGGCACGGCCGCAACCCCTGCCACGCCGACGATTCCAAGGGCCGGCACGGCGACGACGGGGGCCACGGCGAGCACGGGCGCGACCGCGGCGATGTTCTCCCAGCCGAGCGCGATGTGGCCGTGCGGGCTGGCGTCCGGCTGCAGGCTGGCGGCGGTGTTGACGGTGTTGCGCCGCTCTCTCCAGCCGCGTGACCGGTACTTGGCGATCGCGATTGGATGCGGGTGGCCCATCGGTCCCGGTGCGGCCGGGTGGCAGTGTCCGGTCCCGTTCAGACCGTAAGAGTAGGCAATGCGCCCTCCCGCCGTTCCCGCCACCGCGGGGTAGACCGGATCGGCCAGGTAACCCGAGCTCGTGGCGGCGCGGATGCCCAGTTGCTCGACGTTGAGCGCCGCCGCGGCGCCCGCCTCGGCACCGAGCACCGCGGCCCAGTCGGCGATCGAGGCGACGGCGTTGGTCTGGGGAAAGGCCCCGACGACGGCGGGGATGGCCGCGGCGGTCGCGACCACGGCGGCGGCGCGGCGCGCGTAGAGGCAATCGAGGAGGGCAGAGACCCCGACGAAGCGCGGCTGCAAACCGAACAACGCACCGGCGACCGGCGTTGCGTAGAGGGCGCCTGGGTGCATCGCCTGGACGACCTGGCCCCCGATCAACGGAGCCATCGCGCCCGCGGCGGCGACGTGCGCTTCCGCGGCTTGACTGAGGGCCACGAGCCCGACGACGGGTGCGAGTGGCATCGGGTAGACGTGACGCGCAGCCAGGAGACAGTAGCGGCCGAGGTCGTACGGCGAGATCGCGTTGGGCTCCATCGCCCCGAGCGCGAGCGCGGCGGCCACGGCCGCGTTGATGATGTTGGCGTGATCGGCGGCGGCAGCGCCGAGGATCTGCGCGGTGCAGCCGGCCACGGCCGCGGACGCCACCGCCGCCGGCTCGTTGGCGACGATTGCCGGGAAAGCGGCGGCGTAGTCGTTGAGCCGGACGCGCTCCACGAGGCACACGGCCGCGGCGGCGTAGCGGACCGCGGGCGGCGTCGCAGCGCTTACAGCGGCGACGATCGCCGCTGCGTTGGCGTCGGCGGCGACGGCGGCGAGCGCGCCGATGACGGCCGCGGTGGCGCCGTTCGCCACCGGGGTCGCGCCGTTCGCCGCGGCCACGGCGGCTGCGTCGATCGCCGCGGCGGTTCCGACGCTGCCCCAGCGTGTCGCGGCCGCGACTGCCATCTCGATGACGGTGCCGGGGCGGGCGGCGACCGTCTGTGCGACGCGGGCGACGGCGACCTCGGCGCTCGTGCCGGCCCACGGGATGGAGTACGACTCGATCTGCGAGCCGTCGACGCGGTTCGAGCCGTGGTGGGTGGCGAGCAGGCCGACGACGATGGGCGTCTGCGTGCCGGCGGCGAGCAGCGTCTGCGTCGGCATGCGCGAGTAGTTGGCGTCGCCCGTCAGCAACACGTAGCGCTCTTGTGTGGTGAACGGCGCCGGGTTGCCGACCACGGTCGGGATCGCTGGATGGGGCGGCGGGAGAGCGAGCGCGGGAGGGTTGTTGACCGCGCTGTTGACGATGCCGAACAGCATGTCCTTGACGGCGTTGCGTCGCTTCCGGGTGCGCGCGGCGGGGCTGTCGGCAGCCACGATGACGGGGGGCGTCGCGCCGATGTGGGTCACCGCGGCGACGTCGCCGAGGCCCGGCGCGGCAGCGCCGCTCAACACGTCGGCGGCGGCGTTGGCAATGGCGCGGTGGGCGGCGTGCCCGACCAGCCCGTTCGCGGCCACGACGGCGTTCACCGCGGCTTCGATCAGCGGCAGGGTCTCGTTCGCCACGGCGACGCGCTGCGCGTTGACCGCGGCCACCCACGCCGCATGGTTCGCGGGCGGCGCGGCGCCGGCCGCGACGATCGCCGCGGCGAGCGCGACCACCGCCGAGTTGGCGACGTTGCGGGCCACGGCGGCGGCGGCGAGCGCGGTGCCTCCGCTGGTGGCGACCGCCTGCGCGACGGCCTGACAGGCGGCGGCGATCGCCGGGACCGGAGCCGCCATCGCCGCGGCCACCGCCGACGCGTACGCGGCCGTCGCCGAGGTCTGCGCGACCTGAGACGCCGGTGCCGCGCCGATCGCCGCGCCGAGCCCGAGGTGGGCCGGCCAGCCGGCGGGGATGCCCGCGACGTTGGGAAAGTTGACGATGCCCGCGGCCGCGGCCGGCGCCGCCGCGGCGACGTTCGCCGCCGCGGCGGGGACCGCGGCGGCGGCGTTGTTGGCCGGCGCTTCGGCCCCGCCGATCTGATCCTTCACACACACCCAGGCGACCAGCCCGCTGTCGTTGCGGCTGTCCTCGTCGAGCGGGGTCGGCCCGTTGGCGCGCTCGACGAAGCCCCACGGAAAGCGCATGTGCGAGCCGGCCCCGCCGCCGCCTGCGAGCCACAGGTTGAACTGTCCGCCCGCCTGCAACACGCGGGCGATCACGTGGAGCGAGGCTGTCCCCATGTGCTGCTGCGGGGCGAGCCAGCGCAGCGTCAAGGCGTGGTGCTCGCGCCGCACCATCGCCCAGTGGTCGCTGTCCCAGTGCGAGAGGATGATCAACGGACGGCGGCAGAGACACGGCGAGGTCGGCGCGGCCGGCGCCGTGCCCACGGTGAAGTCGGTCGCATAGCCGAAGTCGAAATAGGCAATCACGTGATTGTCGTGATTGACGAACATCGTGCAGTGGCCCTGGCCGATGTTGAGCGTGCCGAGGAAAGGTTGGTGCGCGTGGTTCGGCAGGAGCCGGGCCATCGGGTTCAGCACCGGCCGACTCCCGGCGGCCCCGATGCCGGCTCCCGCGATCGTCGGCAGCCCGGCCCACGGCGCGATGTTGAGCGGGCTCCCGGTGTAGGCGAGGGGTTCTGGCCTGGCCCCGAGATCCGGCGGAACGAGGCGACCTGGCAGCGCGACGCGGCCTGGCAGCGCGAAGCCCCCTGGCAGCGCGAAGGCCGGCTGCGGGCTCAGCGTCGCCGTGAGGTCGCCGACGACGTCTTGCACCACGTCGTGCAGCGTGCCTTTCACCAGCGCGGTGGCGCCCGCGAACCAGCGTCCGGCTCGCCGCGCCAGGGCCGTCACGCTGGGCGCAACCGCCCGAGGCCTTCGCGGCGCCGCGGCGGGTGCGGCGTGCGGCGCCTGGGCCGGCGGCGCGGGCGGCGGCGCGTCGTCGTCGTCGAGCAGGTTGGCGTCCGCTCCGGCCGGCAGCGGGTCGATCTGAGGGAAGTGCAGCGCCTTGAGCCCGCCCTGGATCACCGACGGCCCGAACGCGCCTCGCTCCATCCCTTCCGTCTCGTACGGGATGCGCCGCCCGGAGGCGGGCACGCGCCGGAACGCCGCCGTCACCACCCGGCGCACGCTGCGCACGTCCTCGTCCGGAGTCGCGCCCCACTCGACGAAGTCGCCGGCATAAGCCTCGTCCGCCCGGGCCCCGCCCTCGAGCCTCAGCTCGTACCAGGCGCAGTGTTTGATGACGGGACGGACGAGGCGATCGTCGGGCGGGAGGATGACCGTGAAGAACGACACCGGGGCCGCTCCCTGGAGCACCGGCGAGTCAATGGAAGCGCCGAGGAACCAGGCATAAACCAGGTACAGATGACGCAGGTCCGAGAGGCCGAGCTTGGGATAGACCATCTCGAACGGCTTGCCGTCGAACAGCCGGAACAGCCGCGCTCCCGCCGCCGTGGACATCAGCTTTTGCCACGAGGCATCCATCCAGCGAGCGTCGACACACTCGAACTTGACCTCCCACGGCTGGCCCTCGGCCCCTTCGATGTTGCTCACGAAGGCGTAGACCGTCGGCCCGATCGCGTCGAGCACGTGGATGCGCTCGCCGCGCGGCACCGCGCGTGGCTGGGCGACCAGCGCCAGATCGGAGAACGTGTCCTTCGCCGGCGGCGGCTCCGGGACGTTCTTGCGCAATGGTTTGGGCGGGATCTCCGCCGCCGGCTCGGGGAAGCGCTCCGGCGGCGGCGCCGGTACGCTCTTGCGCGGCGGCTCGGGGAAGAGCTTGGGCGAAGGCTCGGGGGAGGGCGATGGCTCGGGCACCGGCCACGGCCCCGGCTGCGGGACCACCTCTCCATCGTCGTTCGGATCGCGGCGAGTCGCCATGGCCCGCACTCTTACCAGACAAGCGCCGGCCGGTTCCAGTGGACTGTCGCTGTCGCCCCCGGCGCGCGGGGCCTCGGCTCCGTCCAGGCGGTGAACCGCGGAATGGACCCGATGTTGCTCTCCACGAAGCGGATTGCCCACCTCGCGCGCGGGCTGCCTGCATAGCCGATTTCACGTCGAACAGCCTGTTTCGCACCGGCTCACAGCCTTCGAGACAAGCATCTTTGCGGCGGGATCTCGCGGATTGTTCGGGGCGGTGTCGCGCCTTGTTGGACACGGGGGCTCGCCGCGTGGCAACAGCCCGAGGGATACTGGCTCCCGGACACGGTCCACCTCGCCGACGTGGACGGCGATCACCGGGCCGACCTCGTCTGGAACAACCTGCACGACGACAAGCGCACGTTCGTGGCGCTCGCGAAGACGGCCTCGAGTCACCCGTGACGATCACGCATGACTCGTTACGACACCGCGGCCCGGCGGCTCAATCCGCCGGCCAGGGCTCCTCGGCCAGGTCGAAGCGGCCGAAGTCGTGCGGATAGGACAAGCAAGCGCGTTCCGCAAAGTGAAGATTCTCGGAGCCGTTCCTGACTCGTGCAGTCCGACGGTACGAGCTCATTGACAGAACGGGCCTTATGCGATGGGGCAGGTCTTCCACGCCTGAAACGTCTGGGATTACCGCGACGTAGCACCAAGCGGAAGGCATCCTACCGTATAGCTGTACCCTACTGGAAGGGGATGGCCGCCGCCGCCCTGAGTATTCGAGAGAATCTTGTCATGAATCGCTGCGCTTCCTGCATTGGGAGGAGTTGACGTTTCGGGTTCGGATTGCCGAGGTCCGGGTCCTGGCCGAGGGCAACCACCTTGATGCGAATGTTGCAATGGCGATGCCAGCCGCCATTGGACGGCTCGGTGAGGCTTCGGGGCGATCTCGGACCGATCCGACCGTTGGAGCGCCGGCGGAGATCCAGGCGGACCTGCGGCGGGCGCGTCGAGCGGGACCCGCGCGGGGGCGATGAAGCCTTGCGTCCCGAAATGAAGCGGCGCTTCTCGACAGGAGGCGAGGCCGGCGCCGCGAGGGGGGCGAGGCGTGCCCGGAAGATCGGACGACCAGACGCCTGTGGGGGGTTTTGGGGGAGGAAGCGCCCTTGCGCTGGGGGCCCGAAGTGCCGGCTCAAGTGGCACGTCGCTTGCAGTTACGTCGCTTGCTGTGACGCCGCGCCAACGAAGCGAGGCGCGCAGGTGCTGCTACCGGACCGAGGGGAGCGCCGCTGCCGCGCCTGCGTACCAGGTCTGCGCGGTCAACGCCCAAGGATAGGAGAGAACAACATGACAATGCACATCATTTTTCTGATCGATAGCAATTCTATCAAGCAGAATCCTGGAGGGCAGTTTGGCAGTCCCAAGACTTATCCGGGGTCGCACCCTCCTCTCAAGTACGGGAGAGGGAACGATCCCACTACCTACACCAACCAGGGCGGGGACACTCCCGTGACTGTGTACTTCAACGAGGAGGTCCTCATCTCCGTCCAGGACGCGAACTCCAACGTCGGCGTGGCGTGCGCCCCGGTGGGCTTCGTCGCGATGACCTGGAAGACCGATCCGATCACCCTCGGTGACCTCACCGGCGGGGATGCGATCATCGGAGACGTCAGCTTCCGGGACACCCGCGTCAGTTCGTATGGTTATGACTATGTCGTCGGGCCGAACTCGCAGTGGGCGCAGGAGAATGGCTACCAGTACCTGGTCACCCGCCATGACGCGAGCCTGACTTCGCCCGTGAAGCGCAACCCGTACATCCTTGTTCCGGCGCTCGCCACGCCGGGAACGCTCCAGTACGGTCTCGAGTTTTATTGCGCGATCGGCGGGGAATACATCGGTAACTACTGGTTCGATCCCTCGATCACGATCGCAGCACCGCAGTGACCATGGGCGCCGGCGTCAGCCGAGCCGTCCGAAGGCGCCCCTCGCCTCTGCCGGCCCGAGACGCCCGCGCGCTCCCGCCTGCCCTGGAATCCATGCGACGAATCGTCGGGGCTGCAGCCCGGTCCCGACGGGCCGCGCTGGCCGATCTCGCAGGCGCTCGCCGATGTGTTCCCGCCGTTCTGGCCTGGTCGACCGCCGAGCTCAGCCTATCGCCTCGGCCGTGAGCAGGCGCGTCCTCCGGCCCGACGCGAGCGTGAGGTGCTGTCCCCAGCTCGTCTGGTGCGGCATGTCCCCCTCGACGAGCTCGTTCGCCCGGATCTCGAAGCCCGCCGCGCGGTAGGCGGGGCGCAGCGTGTCGTCGACCCACGCGTCCGAGAGCTCGGGGAGCCCGAGCCGCGCCGCGTAGGGCCGGTCGTCGAAGACGCTCTGGTTGAGCAGCGCGATGAGCTCCCCGCCCGGTCGGACGAGCCGGCGCAGCGCCTCGATCACCGGCGCCTCGGGCAGCACGAGCGCCGAGAGCAGCGAGGCCCAGGGGAAATTGACGGTGAGGGTGTGGGCGAGCCCGGTGAGCTCCTCGGGGAGCGCTTGCACGGACGCGACGACGAAGAGCGCGTTCGGCCGGGCGGATAGGACAAGCAAACGCGTTCCGCAAAGTCAAGATTCTCGGAGCCGTTCCTGACTCGTGCAGTCCGACTGCACGAGCTCATTGACAGAACGGGCCTTATGCGATCAGGCAGGTCTTCCACGCCTGAAACGCCTGGGATTACCGCGACGTAGCACCAAGCGGAAGGCATCCTACCGTATAGCTGTACCCTACTGGCTTCGGCGGCTCCGCTCGTATCAGCGGCTCGATCCGACGCCACAGAGCGTCGGGCACGTCGGCAAACTTGGCTTCCACAAAGCACTGTAGCTCACACTCGATCCGACCTTTCAAGAGGTTTTAGGCTCGACTCTTGGCAGCCTAGAACTGACTGAAGAACTTCCAAACCTCTTGCGGTTGCCAACGTTGACCACCCTCTCGCGGCGGATCAGGCGTGTGCGGTCCCACGAAGGAGCAGAACTCGACCGGATAACCCGTCGTGCAGCCCATGAAGTTGGTGCACACGTGGTTTCCGGTGGCCCTTGTCGGCTCCTTCCAGGTGCAACCGTTCAGCCCGGCGTACGTCTGCGCCATCGAGACACCGCCACCGTACTGAAGGACGTTGTCGTTGGTGCCATGGGATGCGTAGAAGGCGACCGCTTCGCTCGGCTTGCAGTTGCCGGCACTGAGCTGCGCCGCTCCGTTGTAGATGGCGACGGCGCGGACACCCCAAGTGCCGGTTCCATCGAGTGGACGCGAGCAAGCCGTCCGGTAGGACATGCTGCCGCCGTAACTCCAGCCGTTTGCGAAGATCTTGCTCTTGTCGATACAGAAATTTTGCTCGACCTGCTCTACCACGGCGTCCGCGAGTGCCACGTTCGAGCCGCTTGAGTCGGGCCACCCGCAGCCGCTTTCCCCGTTGCCAGTCCCGGTGCACGGCGTTCCGTTCTTCTCCCCATTGGGAGCCACGAAGATCGTACTGCTGGCGGCGTCGGCGATGTCCTTCAGCCAGTAGTAGTTCTGCTGATACATCTGCTTGTCGTTTCCATCGAGCTGATGCCAAGCGATGACCAATCTGTACGGCTTCTTATTGTCGTAGTTGGCCGGCACGCTCAGGATGTATCGACGTTGCCGATTCGCCGCCGTAATCGAGATCGGGTTGCCGTTATTGTACATGCTGGCGTCAATGGTCGGCGTTTTGCCGCACCCGGCGGACAACGTACCCGTGTCCGAGCCTCCACCAGCGCCACCACCGGACCCGGCCCCGCCGGCTCCGCTACCACCTGAGCCAGCAGCCCCGCCCGTGTCCGAGCCGCCCGTGCCCGAGCCGCCCGTGCCCGAGCCGCCCGTGTCCGAGCCGCCCGTGTCCGAGCCGCCCGTGTCCGAGCCGCCCGTGGCCGAGCCGCCCGTGGCCGAGCCGCCCGTGGCCACGGCACCGGTGCCTGCGGAACCATTGGGAGCGCTACCTCCAGAGCCCTGCGTGTCGCTCGAATCGGACGAGCAACCGACGAGCGCCGAGGCACACGCGAACGAGTTGAGAATGACGACGAGGGAAGCGCGGTTCATTAGGCCTCTCCATAAAGGGGACGTACGGGTTTACCTACCGCTTGTAAGTACCGGAGTCACGGTCTATAAATTTATTCCTTCGCTGTTCGCTCCCTCGGTCCGATCCGCGGGTGAGCACGTGGGCGCTCGTGGGCGACGCCGAGCTGGCGCGGGCTGGATGCACTTCGCCATTCGCGAGATGCTGCGAAACCCAAAGTACGTCGGCGAATTCTCGTTCGGTCGACGGAGGTGGAATTTGTCAACGCGGATGAGACAGCGGTCACGAGAATCCTAACTCGGCACGCGCTCTCGTATCGCCGGTGGCCGCGGCGGGCTCGTACCTCGGTACAACGTCGCACGGCTCACTCCCAGCGCGGCGCACGCGGCGACCACCGAGACCCCAGGCTCGGCGAAGTCTTCCACCAGGTCCATCAGCTGTGCGGATAGGACAAGCAAACGCGTTCCGCAAAGTCAAGATTCTCGGAGCCGTTCCTGACTCGTGCAGTCCGACTGCACGAGCTCATTGACAGAACGGGCCTTCTGCGATCAGGCAGGTCTTCCACGCCTGAAACGCCTGGGATTACCGCGACGTAGCACCAAGCGGAAGGCATCCTACCGTATAGCTGTACCCTGCTGAGCTCCTTCGTGAATGAGGTCGAAGAAAGAAGAATCTACGAGCGCTCCATGGAACATGGCTATCGGGGCCAGGCGCTCAGCGTCAATGCGAGGCGACGGTGGAGCGGTCGGTTCCGTCGGTTCCGTCGGTCCCGCCCAATGCGCCGGAGCTCTTCACCGGAATCGGCGCAGCGCGGCGATGACGCGCCCAGACTGGAAAGGCGCCCAGGTGGGCGCAGGAAAGTGCCTTATCCACGATTCACGAGACAGCGCCTGACCACACACGCCGGGAGCGCTGGTCGTTCCTCGTCGTCCCGCGTCGTTCAAGGTGTCGGGGACATCTGCGGCTGACACCTGCCCGACGAGCAGACCGCCGTCATCCCGTCCGGGAACGCGGGCGCGCACGGAGGGCACGCGCCCATGCCGGCGGGACAGACCAGGGCATCGAGCCCCGCGCTCCGGTTGAGGGCGACGATGCCTGTCCCGTCGCACCCCTCGCAGCAGCCGAGGCCGTCGCGCAGGACGCAGTCCGAGTCGACCGCGCACGCTGTCAGCGGCGACGCGCGCACGTCGAGGACGACGCAGCGCCCCGCCTCGCACGTGGCGGTGAAGTACTGGGTCGTGCGCTCCGCCTCGGTGACCTCCGGGCACGCGCCGCACGCGACGCCCCCGCACCCCTGGATGATCTCGTTGAGCTTCGTCCCGGCGCGGTTGATGGCCCTGAAGTTCTCGGCGACGGCCGTGTCACAGGCGCCGCAGCAGCCCCGCGACACCAGGACGCAATCGCTCGGCGCGTTGCAGACGCCTATGTCGGGCAGCTCGCCCCGACAGGCCTCCTCGCACGCCGCGAGGGAATCGAAGCGGTTCTCGTTGCCCTCGCAGCCGCCGTAGGTGAACTCCCTGCACGCGCCGGCGGCCGGGTCGTACCAGTATTTCGGGAACGCCGCGTCACACCGACCCGGATCCGCCGGCAGCAGGCACCGGACGGGCAATTGCCCGCCGCCGCCACCGCCGCCGGTCTCCGCAGACGAACCGCCTCCGCCCGGGTCCCCGCCGCCCGAGCCTGCGGGGTCCACCTTCCCGGAGCAGCCTGCGGCGAGCAGAAGGGAGCTAAGCAAGCCAAGACCCAGGGATAAGTGCCGAGGCATGCCGGGCGAGTTGCAACGAGCATGCCCGGGCGTCCGGTCGATGCGCCCGCCGATCTCGGCCCGGATCGCGCGGGCGAGGGGCCTCGGTGTGCCAGACGGCGCGGCACACCATGACGGCGTCGTCGAGGCGGCCGGTCCCTGAGCCGATCGCCGTCAGGGGTCGCGCGTCAGCCGGACGTTGTAAAAAATGGCGCTCTCGATCGCGATGCTGCCGTTCGCCTCCTGTTGATCGAATTCAAGATCGAAGTCGACCCGTTCCTCCGCGAGCTCCGCGTCCACTGTGCACCCGGACTCGCCACAATGGCAAACATCCTTTATGCACAGATCGATATAGGCACAGTCGACGGGCTGATCGGCCAGGAAGCAGCCGTCGCTGCCTTGCAACTAGCCCTGGTCGGACTCGCAGAAATAGGTGCGCTCTCGGCCGCCCCGGGTGACCACAAGGCGCGGCGTCTGGAGCTCGCACCAGCCCTTCCAGAGCTCTGTGGGTGCGATCGAGAAACGCAGCCGGCTCTCGCTGAGGTGCGCGCCCAGTAGCGTGAAATCGAAGCCATCGTAGCGCAGGCCGAGCGCGTAACCAACCTCTATCCCGGGGTTCGGGGGATAACCCACGTCCGGATCCGTGGGCGGGGGCATCGATGGCCCCGCCCCGAAGCGCACCGTCCCCTGGATCGCCGAACGCTCCACCGTATCGATGTCGAGCTGCACCGCGTCCGATCCCGAGCGGAACTCGACGTTCTCGACGTATCCCTCCCAGTGCGCGACGAGCAGCGCGGCCGCGTCGGATCCCTCGCCGCCCGAGCTGGCCTCACCGCCGCCCGAGCTGGCCTCATCGCCGCCGATGGGCAGATCCTGCGGCTGACAGCCGGTGTTCCCGAGCGAGGCAGCCGCGAAGAGCAACGCGAGCGCGACGCGGGTCGAACGATTCATGGTTCCTCCTGTCTCTTGCGATCCATCGCTACATGACCGACGCGAGGAACATCCGTCTCTGTCAGTCGAGATTTTCTCGGAACGCGCATGAGGCGCGGACGCGGCCCGCGCCGGAGATGTCGCCTGGCGCCGCGCCGGTGTCCGGCTCCGCCGTCGGGGTGCCGCGGCTCGCTGCGTCGGGATCGATCGCGAGCGCGATGATCAGCGCCGCCGCGTCCGCGAGCTCGGCGCAGGTCTCGCCGTGGAGCTCGCGCGACCGTGTCGTCTCGCCGAGCGCCGTCGTGAGGCGGAGGTCCCACGACCCGCGCTCGTTCCGGGACACCACGGCGCGCGCCTTGAGCGGCGGCTCGCCGTTCGCCTCGGACGACCGCCCGAGGCGCTGCTCGATCTCGGCCAGCACGCGCCCTCGATCCGCGCATTCCCCGGGCGCGATCCAGTCGAGCTCGACGCCGCCCGCGTTCGCCGCGCCCTCCGCGGCGCTGGCGCGCGCCTCGGCCGCCGTCGCGGCGAGCGCGAGCGCGGCGAGCGCGGTGAAAGAAAGAGACGAAGAGGACATCGGCTGCAGCGATGAAGTCCGACCCGCGGCGGTCGCGCGGACCCATCACGTCCCGCGGATCGCGGACGACGATGGCGCCGGGCTCCTTCGCGATCCGCAGGAGGCCCTGCGCTCCGCTCGGGAGGCCGGCGCGGCTCGACGGCCAGCGAGCCTACCAGAGATCGCGGGGACACGTCCGCCAGCGCAGCCGCAGGCGGCGGGCGCGCGTGCCTCGCGGCGCCCTTCTGGCGCCACGCCCGCCCCCGTCGAGCGCCCGGCGCCGTGATCCGGCGGGCGGGCGGCGGCGCTCGCGGGTGCTAGCGTGAGGCCGTGCGCGAGCGCCTCGATGGGATAGTCACCAAGCTGACCGCGGTCCGGGAGCGGGGCCTCTCGTGTTTTGGCAGCGACGCTCATCGCTTCGAGCTGAAGCCGCCGGCCACCGAGGCCGAGGTGGCGGCGTTCGAGGCCGCGCGGCGGGCGCGGCTGCCCGAGGACTACCGCGCGTTCCTCCTGCACGTGGGGCACGGCGGGGCAGGGCCGTTCTACGGGCTCCTGACGCTCGCGCGGTGCGACGAGGCGCGGTACGAGGCGATCGACGACCTCGACACCGCGTGCCCGCTGCACCCCGACACGCTGCCGCCCGGGGAGGACTGGCTCGATGTGCTCCTGCCCGGCGAGGACGAGGCGATGGACCGCGCGCTGCGGGGCACGCTGAGCCTCGGCATGCAGGGCTGCAGCTACTTCAGCCAGCTCGTGGTCACCGGGCCGGCGCGCGGCCGGGTGGTGTACGTCGACCTCGACGGCGGGCGCCCGTATTTCCCCGAGAACGAGGGCTTCCTCGACTGGTACGAGCGCTGGCTCGACGAGCTCCTCGCCGGGTACGAGTTCCACTGGTTCGGCACCGGCATGCCGGGCTTCGAGCCCGAGCTGGCCGGCGCGCTGCGCCGGGGCGAGCGCGTGGCGGCGGCGCTGGCGGCGATGTGCCAGCTGCCGCGGCTGGGCGGGGACACGCTCGAGCTGGTGATCGCGCGGCTCGATCACCCCGAGGCGGGCGTCCGGCAGCAGGCGCTCCAGGTGCTCGGCAAATTCGACGACGGCGCGGGGGCGCGGGCGCGGCGGTTCCTGCGCGATCCGGAGCCGGGGCCGCGCCGGGCGGCGCTGAAGGTCGTGAGCAAGGGCGATCCCGCGCGCTGGGCCGCCGATGCCCGCGCCCTGCTCGACGACGCCGACGGCTCGATCGCGTCGGCGGCCCTCCGCGCCCTGGACGAGGCGAAGGTGATCATGCTGGCCGACCTCGCGCCGCGCGCCCGCGACCCGCGCAAGGGCGTGGCGACGGACGCGGGCTGGCGCCTCGCGGGCATGGCGAGCCGGGGCGTGCCGCCGTCGGAGGCCGCGGCGTTCGTCGCCGCCGCGACGGCGATGCTCGATCACGCCGAGCCGAGCGTGGCGATGTACGGCCTGCAGGTGCTCGTCCACGTGGACGCGCCGGCGCTCGTGGAGCGGCTGCGGGCGTTCGCGCTCGGCGAGGAGCGCTCCCACCGGATGAGCGCCTGCCGGGCGCTCGTCCGGCAGGACCGCGCCGCGGGCTTCGAGGTGCTGACCGAGCTGACGAGGCACGCCGATCCGTTCGTGCGCCAGGACGCCGCGCGCATGCTGGGCGACGTCGGCGACGCGCGGGTGCGGCCGGCGCTCGAGCGGCTGCTCGAGGATGAGACCAAGCCGTTCGAGCGCACCGCGACCGGCACCCGCAGCAACGTTGACCGCGTGTGCGACACGGCCCGGATGGCCATCGAGGCGATCGATCGCCGCGCGCTGCATTGAAGCGCGGCGACCGCGGCGCGGCCTCCGGAGGTCTCCGCCGGCGGGGAGCTGAGCTATAAGCGCCCTGCGCGTACTCGGTCAGACGGAATGCATCGCCCTGTGCTCCCCGCGCAGGCGAGGAGAGCGACGGCGCGTCAGGCCTCGACCTGGTTCCGTGCGTCAGAGATCCCGCCAGAAGAACCGCTCGACCACGAGCGAACGCCGGAAACAGCCGCGATTTTCATAGTTTCCGTCTGTCTCGCCGCCCCGTTGCCGGACCCTTCGATGCGCTGCCGCCTGTGTCGGGATTGTGCCTGCGTCCCCGCGCTCTGCCGGCCCAACGCCCTGGCGATACTCAGCGGGCAAAGCCCGTCTGATTCATCGCCTTGTCGGGCCGCATCCGCCAACCGTCAGGAGAGCACTTCGGTGGCGGCCTTCGCCCCAAGGGCGTTGGACCGGGCCGGTTCGCGGCCGGGCGAGGCGGTCGCGAGGTCTATGGGGATCCTGCCCGAGAAGGCAGCAGAGGGCGGGTGCGGCGGGGCTTGCACGGGTGGTGCATCCCGCCGCCACGACGTCGGGCGCAGACGTGCCGAGACAGAGCGCGGTGCCGACGGAGGCCCAGCAGCACGCACGCCACCGACATGGACGGCGCAGAAGGCGGATCGATGCCTGACCGCCACGCGACGGAGGTGGTGTTGTTGCTCTTGCCCAGGCCAGCGATGCTCATGACGTGTCCGGAGGAGCAGCGGAAGAGGCGACGACGCACGACGGCAGCGGGCGGCGAGCCATCGCAGCCTGGCCGCAGCGAGGACAGATGAACAGGTCGATCCCCGTGAGCGCGGTGAGCAGCGTGCACCAGTCGACCTTGACGACGTGGCGCGCAGAGGGCTCGCGCTCGTGAGAGCTACCTTCCCGGTGCTCATCTCCCCCGACAGCGCGCTGCGCTGCGTCTGGCGCCGCCAGGATCCTCGTGCGTGCCACCTCGAGCGTGGTGGTGGCGTGACACGCAGCCATCAGGCCGAAGTGTCGGATCTTCACGAAGCGATGAGGCAGCACGTGCAGCAGGAAGCGACGCAGAAACTCCTCCGCGGAGAGCGTCACGGTCTTGTCTCCGCGGGTCCGGAAGCACACGCCGCGCTCATCCATCGACCGCAGCCGGTGATTGGACAGCCCGACGCGGTGGGTATAGCGACCGAGGTAGGCAAAGACCTGCTCGGGCCCAGCGAAGGGCGGCTTGGCGTAGACCACCCAGGGCTTGCGGTAGAGCGCGTCGAGCAGCGCAGCGAAGGCAGCGGGGTTGGGCGGATAGGACAAGCAAACGCGTTCCGCAAAGTCAAGATTCTCGGAGCCGTTCCTGACTCGTGCAGTCCGACGGTACGAGCTCATTGACAGAACGGGCCTTCTGCGATCAGGCAGGTCTTCCACGCCTGAAACGCCTGGGATTACCGCGACGTAGCACCAGCTACCAGGAGCTCGGCGCGGACTCCCGCGACTACGCGTCGACCGCGTTCTTTCCGGCGTACCCGGACCACGACTGGAGGGACATCTCCGCGTGGGCCTGGGGCATCTCCCGCGCTGTCGACTATCTGATGACCGATCCAGCCGTGGATCGGGACAAGATCATGATCACGGGCACGTCGCGCCTGGGCCAGGCGGTCCTGCTCGCGGGCGCCCTCGACGAGCGCATCGCGCTCACGGCCCCGGTGGCGGGGGGCATGGCCTTCCGGTTCTCCGGCGCCGAGATGGGCGGCGGGCTCGGGCAAGGCATCACCGAGATCGTCGATCAGAACACCTATTGGTTCGGGCCGCTGCTTCCGGAGTTCAGGAACCGGACGGAGCGCCTTCCCTCGGACCAACACTGGTTGCCCGCCCTCACCGCGCCGCGGCTCTTCATCATGTGCAACTCGCTCAAAGATCAGTACAGATCAGTACGGAAGGGCCTACGCGGCCGTGCAGTCGTACCTCGGTGCTCAACCGGTGTACGACTTCCTCGGCGTCCCCGAGCATGTGGGGCTGAACTTCCGGCCCGGCGGGCACGGCGCCACCGAGGAGGACTGGAACGCCATCTTCGACTTTGCCGATCAGGTCCTCCTGGGGAAGCCGGGGACCCGGCGCTTCGACGTCATCCCGCCGCGCAAGGACACTCCCTAGGTAGCCAAGGCTGCCGGTCTGAACCGTTACCCAGGCCACCGGTTCGTACCGTCAATCGACCGGATAGCCCCGCCACATCCAGCGCAGCGTGTCGGGGAGCGTCTGCCTGATCACTCTCCCGTCGCAGTGGGCGGCGCCCTTCGCGTAGACGAAGCGGTAATGATACCCCTTCTCCTTGAGGATCTCCGCCACGCGCTGGTTCGCCATCACCCAGTTGTGGTGGCTGGCTTCATCCCTGGTGCTGCCGAGGTCGTTCTCGCCGACCTGCAGGAAGACGCGCAACGGCTTGGGCGGGTTCTCCCGGATGAGCCCCTCCGTGTACTCCCAGGCGCCGTCGGGGTACTCGGCCTCGGTGGGCGCGCGGGGGTTCTGCTGGTCGACGAACGTGCCGGAGTAGGTGACGATCTTGCGGTAGGTGTCGTGGCCGAACCAGCCCATGGTCAGCGCCGCCGCCCCGCCCGAGCTGCATCCGTACGTGGCGCGGCCGTCCGGGTTGCTCGTGAACTTCAGGTTGGGGTACGCGGCGTGGACGGCTTGGTCGTTCTTGACCGCCTCGAGGAGCTCCGTATCGACGAACCTCGGATAGGCGTCCGACATGGTATCGTATTCGAGCCCCCGCTCGCTGCCGTACGAGTCGCCCCCTCCGCTCGCGGCGAAGATGGCGATGACGCTCGGGAAACGGTTGTTCGGGTCCGCGACGAGGTTGTTGATCGTGTTGATGATCTCGTTCCTGTCGCGCGCGTCCTGGACGACCATGAACGGCGCCTCCACGCCGTCGACGTACGTCGCGGGGATCGCGACCTCCACGCGGCGGTTGAAATCCCCCTTGGCGTTGTCGTTCAAAGTCGGATCGTGGCCGGTGAAGATTTCGCTCTCCCGCGACGACAGGGAAAACGTGAACGTCCGCCCCTGGGGAACGCCGTCGACCCTCTTGATCTCCGGGGCGTCCTGGTAGTCAGGCCCGATCTCGAAATCGCCGTCGCCTTCGGTGCCGACCGGATCGACCGTCCCGCCCTGTCCTCCCCCGCCGCTCGGGTTCGGGTCGTCTGTGCCGCCCGCGCCCGAGGTGCTGCCGCTGCTGCTCGAAGAGCTGCTGCTGTCCGAAGAGCTGCTGCTGCTGTTGCTGTTCGAAGCGCTGCTGCTTCCTCTTCCTCCGCTGCCGCCCGAGCCGTCGGCGGCGTCGTTGTCGGACCCGCAAGCAGCGATTGCAAGCGCGACAAGGAGCGAGATACTGCATGGGATCGAGCGGGTCATGAATCCTCCTGGGATTGGGTTGCCGCCCGCCATCGGCGTGTGCGGCACGGACGTCGGGCCGTGGCGCTCGCGCGCCGGTCGGCGGACGTGAAGCCGATCGTGACGTTCGCGTGAGCGCGCAGGCGCGGCGAGGCAGCGCGGGTGACCGTCGACGAGCTACTCGGTGGTGAACCGGAAGACGACCGTCTGCGCGTAGCGCTGGCCTGGCTTGAGGATGACCTCGTTCTTCCAGGCCGGGACGTTGATCGAGTTCGGGAACTTCTGCGGCTCGAGGCACAAGCCGCTGTACTGGTCGTAGACCGCGCCGCCCTTGCCCTTGATCGACCCGTCGAGGTAGTTGCCGGTATAGAACTGGATCCCCGGCTGATCGGCCTCGATCGTCAGCACCCGACCGGTCTTCGGATCCTTGACCCGAGCCGCCTCGCGGAGCTTGTGCGGGTCGCCGCTGATGACGAGGTTGTGGTCGTATCCGACCGGCTTGCCGCCCACGGCTTTCAGGTCCCTGCCGATCGGCTTGGCGGCGGTGAAATCGAGCGGCGTCCCCTTCACCGGCTTGATCTGGCCCGAGGGGATGTCGGTGGCGTCCGGCGGGGTGTAGCTGTCGGCGTGCAGCATCAGCTCCTGGTCGGCGACGGAGCCCGAGCCGTGCCCTCCCAGGTTCCAGTAGCCGTGGTGGGCCATGTTGACGATCGTGGTCTTGTCGGTCGTGGCCGACATCTCGACCCTGAGCTCGTTCTTGTTGGTGAGCGTGTAGGTCGCGGTCGCGTTGACCGTGCCGGGGTATCCTTCTTCCCCGTCCTTCGATACGTACGTGAGCTTGATGGACGGGCCGTCCGGCGTCTCGGTCGCTTCCGCGTCCCAGACGACCTTGTCCCAGCCTTTCTTGCCGCCGTGCAGCGTGTGGGCGCCGTTGTTCGCGGAGAGCTTGTAGGTCTTGCCATCGAGCTGGAACTGCGCGTTCTTGATGCGATTGGCCACGCGGCCGACCGTCGCCCCGAAGTACGGGCTGCTCTTCAGGTACCCGTCGAGGTTGTCGTGGCCGAGGACGATGTCGCCCATCTTCCCTGTCTTGTCGGGGACGTGGAGCTCGGTCACCGTCGCGCCGTAGGTCATCACCTTCGCGACCAGGCCGTTCGCGTTCGTGAGCGTGTAGAGGATCACCTCTTTGCCATCGGCGTTGCCGAAGGGCGACTTGGAGACGGGAGCGGGCTTTGCGTTCACTGCTTCACCACCAGGTAGCTCGGATCTGGCGGCCGGGGCCGCTGGAGAGGCGCCCGTCGCGGGGGCCGCCGTCGGCGCAGGCGGCGCTGCCGCAGGGGGCGTGTCGACGGTCTGCGCGCCGCCGCATGCGCCGGCGAGGCACGCCGTCATCGTCAATCCGAACCACGAACTCGTCCTACCTATCGCCATGCTGTTCCCTCCGCCTGGATTGTCTCACCTGGATCGGCCCCGCCTGAGCGCGCGCAGCGCGGGCGAGCCCCCGCGATCTCGCCATGGCTTGCGTTCACGACACCCGAGCAGAATCGGTGCAGAGATCGATCCCGATACCAAGGACCAAGAGTCCGGTGCGCACGACGGCTACCCGGGACAAACCGGCAGGACACCCTGAGACGAAATTGTGAGCGTTCACATTGTTCGTGTCAACTCAAATGAACCGGCGCAAGGCGAGCCCCGATCCCGAAATTGGAATCCACATCGAACAATACCGTGGCCCTGCGCCCGCCCTCTTGACGCGCCGCTCCGGAGGAGACTTGCCAGCCATCCGACTCCAAGCTGTGCCTGATGATGGCGCTCTCGCCGCTCGCGGCGTGCGCGTCGTCTTCCTCGACCACCGCGCCGCTACCCGAGGATCACTCGAGCGAGCGGGCACGCGAGCGGTGCCACGGTGTCAGCGGGGTATCGTCAGGTGCTCTGAGCCTGCGTAGTGCCCGGTTGATGTCCCGATCCTCGTCGCAGGCGGCGCGAAGGGTGCGGCATCCGTGCATCAGGGCGTCGACGGAGGAGCTAGACGGCCACGTGGAGGGGCTGCAGCACCGCCGGCGGGTGCTGCGTTTGCCCCGCCGAGCACCGCCCGCCGGAGCTGTTCTCTACGCCCGCGCGCTGTTCTCGAGCTCTGCACGCGCGGCGCTGACCACGGACATGAACTCGCGCGCGCGCTCCGTGAGGACCTCGTCCTTGCCCGCCGCGAGCGCCGCGGCGTCCACGAGCTCGCCGCCGACCCCGAGCGCCACGGCGCCGGCCTCGATGAAATCCCTGGCTGTCGTCAGGTTGACCCCGCCGGTCGGCATCATCTTCACCTCCGGGAGCGGCGCGCGCAGGGCGCGCAGGTACTTCGCGCCCCCCATCGCGGAGCACGGGAACAGCTTCACCGTGTCGGCGCCGGCGTTCCACGCGGTGATCACCTCGGTCGGCGTGAGCGCCCCCGGGAAGACCGCCTTCCCGAGATCGTGCGCCGCGCGGATGACCTCCAGGTCGAGCCCCGGGCTCACGATGAACTCGGCGCCGGCCTCGATGCACCGGCGGGCCGCGTCCGCGGTGAGCACGGTGCCCGCGCCGACGAGGACGTGGTCCCCCATCCGCGAGGCGATCTCGCGCATGGCGGACAGGGCGTCGGGGACGGTCATCGTGATCTCGACGACCTCGATGCCGCCCGCGCACAGCGCGCGAGCGGCCCGCACGGCGAGCTCTCCGCTCGGCGCGCGCACGACGGGGACGATGCCGATCTCCTCGATGCGGCGGACGACTTGCTCCCTGCTCATCGCTCGATCCTCGCGCCGGCTCCGCTCATGGCCCTCCGCACCTCGGCGAGCGACGCCATCGAGGTGTCGCCCGGGGTCGACATCGCCAGCGCGCCGTGCGCGACGCCGCACTCGAGCGCCCACTGCGGGCTCTGCTCGGTCAAGAGGCCATAGATGATCCCCGAAGCGAACGAGTCGCCGCCGCCCACGCGGTCCAGGATCTCGATGTCTCGCTGCGGGACCTCGTGGAACTCGCCCTCGTAGTACAGGATGCCACCCCAGCCGTTCACGCTGGCGGTCCTGGCCGACCGGAGGCTCGTGGCGACGACCGAGATGTTGGGGTACGCCGCGACGACCTCGGAGATCATCCGGCGGAAGCCGCTCGTGTCGAGCTGGCTGTAGCTGCTGTCCACGCCGGACACCTCGAAGCCGAGGCCCGCGACGAAGTCCTCCTCGTTGCCGAACACGCAGTCGACGTACGGCATGAGGGCGCGATTGACCTCGCGCGCCCGCCGCTGGCCGCCGAAGTTCTTCCACAGCGAGGGCCGGTAGTTGAGGTCGTAGGAGATCCGCACGTCATGCGCGCGCGCAACCTCCATGGCCTCGTGCGCCACGCCGGCCGTGGTCTCCGAGAGAGCGCAGAAGATGCCGCCGGTGTGGAACCAGCGCGCGCCGCGCTCGCCGAAGATCGTCTTCCACGGCACGTCGCCGGGCCTGAGCTTGGACGCCGCGCTGTGGCCGCGGTCCGAGCACCCGGCGGCGGCGCGGGGCCCGAAGCCGCGCTCGGTGAAGTTGAGGCCGTTGCGCACGTCCCGGCCCACGCCGTCGTAGTCGACCCAGCGCAGGAAGGACGTGTCGACCCCGCCCTGGAGCATCAGGTCCTCGATGAGGCGCCCGACGGCGTTGTCCGCGAGCGCCGTGACGATGGCGGTGCGGAGCCCGAAGCAGCGCCGGAGCCCCCGCGCCACGTTGTACTCTCCCCCGCCCTCCCCGACGTCGAACGTCCGCGCCGCGTGGACGCGGCGCTCACCCGGGTCGAGGCGCAGCATCACCTCGCCGAGGCTCACCTGGTCCCACTGGCAACCTTTTGCACTGCGAATCTGCATCTTCTTCTCCTCAACGGCTCATCCAGCCGCCGTCGACGACCAGCGCGTGGCCGTGGATGTACTTGGTTGCCTCTGCGCACAGCGCCGTCCTCGTCCGAGTGCTGGGCGGCTGACGACCTGCGGATCCGCCCCGCGTTGCTCACGAGGATGTCGAGGCGACCGAGCTCTGCCCCGCAGGCTGTGGAGTGAACGCCGCCCCTTCGATGCATGGATGAGTTATTGAACTAGCGGGCTGTTTGACAAGGCTTTCAACACAGTCTCCGATGCCCCATGCCGTGCGCGTGGCAAGCGAGCCGGCAGCGTGCGGCGCTGCGCTGCGACTATGCTGGAAAAATTATCGAACAGTTCTCCAGCGTCGCTTCTCCAGGGTTGGTGATCGATCCCGATCCCAGGGATGAAGAGCCGCCGCGCATGATGGCCTGCTCAGGGGAGCGCGAAGAGAAACCCCAAGACAAATTGTGAACGTTCACATTGCGAGTGTCAACGAAAAAGGATCGGCGCGAGGCCATCCTCGATCCCGATGGGCGCGCAGCGGCGGCCGGCCACGGCGCCCATGACCCAAGGTCGAGGAGATGGCGGGTCGCCGCCGCCGCGCCGTCGTGTTGGTCGACGGCGACGACCGGGACCGAATCGTCCAGCTCGCCCGCGACAGCGGTGATCCCAGATGCTCCCTACTGGGATAGGCCCTTAACCGGGGGCAAGCGGATTGGAAATTGGAATCTACATCGAACATAACCGCGGCCCGGTGCCCGCCACTCTTGCCGCGGCGCTCCGGAGGAGACTTGCCCGTCACCCGAGTCCGAGCTTGGCCTCAGGGGCGGATTGGTGTTGACATCGCTCATGTGAACGTTCACATTGAGGCCTCCTTATTCTGCTTTGCCATAAGGGGGTCGTCATGCGCAGCGACACCTCCGCTATCGGGATCGCGTTCGGCACCGACTCCAAAAAGACTCCACCATGAAAATACTCACGAGTATTCCGGCGACTTTCGCCAAGTTGTGCCTGATGATGACGCTCTCGCCGCTCGCGGCGTGTGCGTCGTCTTCCGCGACCACCGCGACGCCACCCGAGACGGCGGGCGACGCGAGCAAAGCGGCGGCCCCGCTGGCCGTGCCGGCGGAGCAGCGTGGTCCGATCCTCGACACGCACATCCATCTCTACCAGGTCACGCGTCCGGGCGGCGTCGTTTGGCCGGAAGCCAAGCAGAAGCCGATTTACCGCGACGTGTTGCCCCCGGAGTATGAAGCCATCGCGAAGCAGAATGGCATCATCGGCACCGGCATCGTCGAAGCCAGCCCCGTCGTCGACGACAACTTCAAGGTCCTCGAGGCGACGAAGGGCAACGACTTCTTCAAGTTCCTCGTCGCGCAGCTCGAGATCGGCTCGCCGAGCTTCAGCGCCGATCTGGCGCGCCTCGTCGCGGACCCGCGCGTGGTCGGCATTCGCGGCTTCCTCTGGAGCCCGAAGCTGGCGCTCGACGCCAAGCAACTCGCCTCGCTGGAGGAGCTCGCGGCCAAGGGCATGACCCTCGACATCATCAGCCGCGGCACCCTGAACCCGAAGGACAAGGTCGAGGCGCTCGCAACCGCGGTGCCCAAGCTCCGTATCATCATCGATCACCTGGCGGGCGCGAAGGGGCCGACGCCGGATCCGGCTTGGGTCGATGCGATGCAGCGGCTGGCCAGGCACCCGAACATCTACATCAAGTTCTCGTCGTTCTTCGACATGTACAACCCGGCCGCCACCGAGGACGATCCCTGGAAGGCGCCGACCGACCTCGCGTCGTACAAGGCGCACTTCGACGTGCTGATGAAGGCCTTCGGCGAAGACCGGCTGATCTGGGGCAGCAACTGGCCCGTGGTCGACATGGGTGGCAGTCTCGCTTCGGAAATCGAGATCGCCGAGCTCTACCTCAAGGAGTTTGGTCAGGAAGCACGTGACAAGGTCATGTACAAGAATGCGCAAAAATTCTACGCGCGTCACCCCTGAACAGCGGCGTTCCGAGCGCCACGGCGAAGGCGGCGCCTGCCGCCCCGCTCACGGATCGTAGAGCAACGCCACGTCGCTTCGGCTTCGGCCATTCGACATGGCGCTCTGTTCTTTAGCAGAACGAAGCGGCCCCGGCTGCGGAGCGCGCCGTGAAAGCCGCGAGTGAACGAAGTCGCTCAGTGAGGCAATGACATCATGAAAGCCCTGACGATCACGGGTCCGTCGGTTGCACAGGTGAGCCAGATCCGCGAGCCCAAACCGGCGCACGATGAGGTGTTGATCCGCGTGCAACGGGTCGGTTTGTGCGGCTCCGACTTGAACACGTTCTTGGGCAAGAACCCGATGGTGACGTACCCTCGGGTGCTGGGGCACGAGGTGGCCGGCACGATCGTGGAGCTCGGCTCGGGCGTCGAGGCGGACTGGCGCGTCGGTACCGACGTCACGTTCACGCCGTACACGGCGTGCGGCGGGTGTCCCTCGTGCCGCGCGGGACGGCGCAACGCCTGCCGCGACAACAAGACCATGGGCGTACAGCGCGACGGCGCGCTGACCGAGCTCGTGGCCGTGCCGTACCAGAAGCTCTTCACGTCACGGGAGTTGAGCCTCACGGAGCTCGCGCTCGTCGAGCCGTTCTCGGTAGGCTTTCACGCGGCGGCGCGAGGGCGCGTCGAGGCCGGGGAGACCGTGCTGGTGATGGGCTGCGGCGGCGTGGGGCTCGGGGCCATCGCCGGCGCGGTGAGCCGCGGCGCGCGCGTGATCGCGCTCGACACGCAGGACGAAAAGTTCGCGCTCGCCAGGGCGCTCGGCGCGCGGGAGGCGGTGCTCGGGAACGCCGATGCACGTGAGCGCGTGATGGACCTGACGAACGGCGACGGGCCGGATGTCGTGATCGAAGCCGTGGGCGCGACCGCGACTTACCGCAACGCGGTGGAGTGGGTGAAATTTTGCGGTCGAGTCGTGTACATCGGGTACGGCAAAGAGCCGGTGAGCTACGAGACCAGGCTGTTCGTGATGAAGGAGCTCGACATCCTCGGCTCGCGCAACTGCCTGAACGAGTTCTCGGACGTGATCGCCTTCTTCGAGCGACGCACGTTCGATCCGAACATCCTGATCTCGAAATCGATCCCCATCGAAGGCGTGCCCGAGGCGCTCGCCGACTGGGCTGCCCACCCCGGTCGAACGTCCAAGATCATGGTGGGCATGTCATGAGCGTGCGCGATTCGGCGCCTTCACTGAAGGGATTTCGGATGAAGACGATCAACCAGCTTCTGCAGATGAAGAACCTGCTCTCAAAGCACGACCCCGAGTCGACCGTGTTGCCGAGCGCGACCGGGAGCCTCGCGGACACGAGCCTCGCGTGGGTGCGCGCCCGCTGAGCCGCCGGAGCACTGACATGGGCAATCCGATTCTTCAGTTCGGCACGAGCCGGTTCCTGCAGGCCCACGCGGACCTTTTCATCTCGGAGGCGCTTCTCGCCGGCAGCGCGCTCGGGACGGTCACCGTGGTGCAGACCACGTCGAACCCCGAGAGCCGCGCGCGCGTCGATGCGCTGCGCGCGCGCGGGCGTCACCCCGTGCGGATCCGCGGGCTGTGCCGCGAAGAGGTCGTCGACACGACGATCGAATGCGGCTCGATCACGGAGGCGCTCGACGCGAACACCGATTGGCCGCTCGTGCGCGAGCGCTTCGCGAAGGATGCGCGCGTCGTGATCTCGAACACGAGCGACAGCGGATACGTCTGCTCGCCCGAGGACACAGCGACATTGCTCGCGCCCGGCGCGGGCGTGCCGCGCGGGTTCGCCGCGAAGCTCGTCGTACTGCTGCGCGCACGCTTCGAGGCGGGCGCCGCGCCGCTCACGCTGCTGCCTTGCGAGCTCGTCTCGAACAACGGTGACACGCTGCGTGCGCTCGTCGCCGGCGTCGCGCGCCAATGGGACGCCGATGCCGCCTTCCTGCGCTACATCGAGCACACGTGCATCTGGGTGAATTCGCTCGTCGACCGGATCGTCTCCGAGCCGATCCGCCCCGTCGGCGCGATCGCCGAGCCCTACGCGCTCTGGGCGATCGAGCGGCGCGAGGGGATGGTGCTGCCGTGCCAGCATGAAGCGATGATCGTGACGGACGACCTGCTCCATTACGAACGCTTGAAGCTGCTGTTGCTGAACCTCGGGCACACCTACCTCGCCGAGCGCTGGCAGCTCGGCGGGCGCCCCGCGGACGAGAACACGCTGCACGCGATGCGCGATCCGGCCTTGCGCGCCGATCTCGAGGCGCTCTGGCGCGACGAGGTGGTGCCCGTCTTCGATGCGCTCGGCAAGGGTGCTGCCGCGCGGGCCTACCTCGACGAGGTGCGCCAGCGCTTCCAGAACCCATTCCTCGATCACCGGCTCTCCGATATCGCGCGCAACCATGGCGAGAAGAAGCGACGCCGCTTCGGGCCCGTGATCGAGCTCGCGCACGAGCTCGGCCTGAACCTCGAGCAGCCCCGGCTGCACGCGGCGCTCCGCGCGGCCGTGCCCGCATGAGCATGCGAGGCTGCCACAGGCGGCTTCGCTCAATCGACGGGCCGCGCGAGCCGCCGCGATCGCCGCGCCGATAACCAAGACAACCCGATGCGGTCGCCGTTGCACCGCCCGCGCGACGTACCGCAAGGCAGCGCCGCTCGACGGGCAGCGCGCGAGAGCTGCCGATCGCACGAACAGATGCCGTATCAAAGGAGACATGCAGATGAGAAAGATGCGTTGGGTCGTGCTTCTTCTGTGCTTTCTCGCCGTCGCCATCAACTACATCGATCGCGCCAATCTGGCGGTCGCGGCGCCCCAGATCGAGAAGGAGCTCGGCATCGGCCCCGCCCAGATGGGGTTTATCATGAGCGGCTTCTTCTGGACCTACGCGCTCATGCAGATGCCGTTCGGCTGGTTCGTCGACCGTGTGGGCGCACGCATCGCGCTGCCGATCGCCGTCGGCTGGTGGTCGCTCTTCACCGCGGCGACCGCCGGCGCGTCGAGCGTCGCGGCCATGTTCGGCTGCCGATTGCTGCTCGGCGTAGGCGAAGCCGGCGCCTACCCGGCCTGCGCCAAGCTTGTGAGCCAATGGTTCAAGCCGCGCGAGCGCGCGCTCGCGACGGGCATCTTCGACAGCGGTGCGCGCGTCGGCTCGGCGCTGTCGATTCCCCTGGTCGCGCTCATCGTCGACACGCTCGGATGGAAGACGGCCTTCATCATCACGGGCCTGTTCGGCGCGGTGTGGATCCTCGGCTGGGTCGTCATCTACCGCAGCCCCGCACATGGCGACATGACGGGCGAGCAGGACGTCGTCCACGCAGCGCCCGCCGAGGACGCGCAAAACAACGTGACGTGGGCGTCGCTTTTCCGCCATCGCACGCTCTGGGGCATGATGCTCGGCTTCTTCTGCCTCAACTTCACCAACTACTTCTTCATCACGTGGTTCCCGAGCTACCTCGTGCAAACGCGCGGCTTTTCGCTCAAGTCGCTCGGCACGCTCGGCATGATCCCCGCGCTGATGGCGATTCCGGGCGGCTGGATCGGCGGCTTCGTCTCCGACGCGCTCTATCGCCGTGGCTGGAGCCTCACCGCGGCACGCAAGACCTGCATGGTCGGCGGCATGCTGGTGTCGTCGGCGATCACGTTGTCGGCAATGACCTCCAACATCTATCTGATGCTCGCCTTCTTCGGCATCTCCTACGCGAGTCTTGCGTTCGCTGGCGCCAGCGTCTGGTCCCTTCCCGGCGACGTCGCGCCCACGCCGCGCCATGTGGCTTCGATCAGCGGCATCCAGAACTTTGCGTCGAATCTGGCCGGCATCGTCATCACGACGTTCACCGGCGTGATGCTCTCGCTGACCAAGGGATCGTTCACGATCCCGCTCGTCGTGGCGGGCGGCTTTTGCCTGCTCGGCGCGTTCAGCTACCTCGTCATCGTCGGCAAGATCGAGCCGCTCCAGGTCGGCGCCGATCGCCGCGAGGTCCCCCAGCCCGGAGTTTGACAGAGAATTTTCGCCCAATAGCGCAGCATGAGGTCGTCCATCCGGCTCGGTGACCGGAGGAGGCTAGGCGGGCCGTTCGACGTGCGGCGGAGCGAGGCCGAGCCTGGCCTCCGACAGGCGCTTTCGGCTCAAAGGGTGACGCCCCGCTTCCAAAGTGCGATCTCGCGCTCGCCGTTCTCCTCGGCGCGGGTTGGACGGCCCGAGGCGGTGGCCAACACCAGGTCCATCAGGGCGTCGGCGGCCGCGTCCATGGATTCGCCCGAAGCGATGCGACCGGCGTCGAAGTCGATCCAGCGCTGCTTGCGCTGGGCTAGGCTGGAGTTGGTGGCGAGCTTGAGGGTCGGCACGGGGAAACCGAGGGGCGTGCCCCGGCCGGTGGTGAAGAGGATGACCGTCGCGCCGGCGGCTGTGAGCGCTGTGGACGAGACCGCATCGTTGCCGGGGGCCTCCAGCAGAGCCACGCCCGGCGTGCCGCGGATCTGCCCGCCGTAATGGACCACCTCGGTCACCGGGGCGCGGCCGGCCTTCTGCACCGCGCCCAGGGACTTCTCCTCCAGCGTTGTGATGCCGCCGGCGATGTTGCCGGGCGAGGGGTTCTCCGACACCGGCTCGCCGTGGGCGATGAAGTAGCTCTTGAAGTTGTTCACCACGCCGACGATGTCCTCATAGACCGCCTCGCTCTCGGCGCGGGTCATGAGCAGGCGCTCGGCGCCGAAGATCTCCGGGATCTCGGTCAGGATGGCCGAGCCGCCGGCGGCGCAGACCTTGTCAGCGATGCGGCCCACCAGCGGGTTGGCGGTCAGCCCCGAGAAGCCGTCCGAGCCGCCGCACTTGAGACCGATCACCAGGTCCGAGGCGGGGCAGGGCTCGCGGCGGTCCTGCTCGACGATCCTCACCAGTTCCTCGACGGCCTCGAGGCCCGCCTCGAGCTCGTCCTCGGCCGTCTGGGCGGTGAACGACCGCAGGCGATTGGGATCGAGGTGCGAGGCGCTCCCGAGGAGCGGGCCGAGCTGGTTGTTCTCGCAGCCCAGGCCGATGATCAGCGCTCCGCCCGCGTTCGGGTGGCCGGCCAGGGCCACGGTCATCCGGCGGGTGGCCTCGAGATCGCCCCCCAGCTGGGAGCAGCCGAAGGGATGGGTAAGGGCGTAGACCCCGTCCACCCGGCCCTTGAAGCGTTTGTCCGCCTCGGCGGCCACCTTCTGGGCGGTGCGCGAGACGCAGCCCACCGTCGACAGGATCCAGATCTCGTTGCGGGTGCCCACCCGCCCGTTCTTCCGCCGGTAGCCCATGAAGGTGCGGTCCTCGGTGGCAGGAAGGGGCTCAGGGTTCGTGGGCTCGTAGGCGTAGGTGTCGAGGCCGGAGAGCGCGGTGGCCAGGTTGTGCGTGTGCACGTGGTCGCCCGGCTGGATGTCCACTGTCGCCCGTCCGATTGGCCAGCCGTACTTCCGCACCAGCTCGCCAGCGGCCATCGCGCGCAGCGCCACCTTGTGCCCGGCGGGGATGTCGACGCGGGCGGTGATCGCGCCGGCCACCGAATCACCGGCGGTTATGCCGCGCACGGCGACGGCCACATCATCTCGGGGATCGATCTGCAACAGGGAGGCTGCCAAGCTCATGTCATCGACGGTAACCGGTGTCGTTTGGCGCGGCAAGTCTGCGCGACGCCGCAAGGACGGGTGTCGCGAGGAACCGCCATGGCCAGGCCGCTGATACTGCACGAAGACCGCCTGTCCCCGCCCGAGCTTGCGGCGCGGGGCGTCGCGCGGCGACGGTCGACGGCGGGACGACGCAGAACAACGACGCTTCGTTCACGATCGAGCGGGAATGCGATCGTGAAATTCACCGCCTCGTGCTGAGCTCCCCACCTCGCTGCTCGTGCTCGATTCCTCCGCGAAACAGTCAGTCGCCAATCGTATTCGCGCCGTTCAGGAGCGGTACGCCGAAGTTCGGCGTTCCGTCTGCGTTCCATTCGAGCCGCTGGACGCGCGTGTGACGGTTCGGGTCGTAGAGCGGGTCCCCCGTGATCTTCTCGTAGTTCCGCGCGTGGTACACGAGCACGTCGATCGATCCATCCGCCGAGGTCGTGAACGAGTTGTGGCCCGGGCCATACAGCCCGTTTGCGCTGACGAACACTGGATTCTCGTTCTTCGTCCACGAGCTTGCGCTCAGCAGGTCGTCCGTCGCGCTCCCCGTGAGCAGGCCGAGGCAGTAGCGGTCGTCCGTCGCGCTCGCTGAGTAGCTGATGAAGACCCGCCCATTCCGCTCGAGCACGGCAGCACCTTCGTTGACCGCGAACCCCGCCGTCTCCCAGGCGTGCTCGGGCCTGGCGATCCGCACGTTGGGCCTGGCCAGCGTCCACGGGTTCACCATGGCCGCGATGAACAAGCTGCTGTTGTCGCCCACGACGCTGGGGTCCTCCTGCGCCCACACGAGATAGCGCTTGCCGTCGTGCTCGAACGTCGTCGCGTCGAGCGCGAAGGTGTCCGAGTCCGTCACGATCTGCCCTCGCTCGATCCACGTGCCATCCATCGGGTTGGCCGATGAGTTCTCGAGCGCATACATGCGAATGGCCCAGATGTTGGTCGAGCTTCCGGCGGCGAAGTAGATGTACCACTTGCCGTCGATGAAATGTAGCTCGGGCGCCCAGATGTGCGCCGCCATCGGGCCGGTCGCGTGCTTCGTCCAGACGACCTTCGGGGTCGCGCTGGCCAGGCCTCGTATCGTGGTCGCGCGCCTGATCTCGATGTGATCGTACGTCGGCACGCTCGCGGTGAAGTAGTAGTAACCGTCCGTATGCCGCTTGATGTGGGGATCGGCGCGCTGCGAGATCAAATAGCCGAGCGGTTCGAGCGCGAACGACGCCTCCGAGTTCTCGACCGCCGTACCGTCGAGCACGTGCGCATAGATCTGGTAGTTCAGGTGCCGGAGATAACGTGTCGCATCTGAGTACCACTGCAGCGACACCATCGTCGGATCCCCGTTCAGCGCGGGCACGATCCGGAACGTGGCGTCCCTCCGGAACGTGGTGGTATCCGTGAACACGTCGATCCACAGAAGGTGACTCCTCTCTTCGGGTGGGGTCTGCCAGAGCCCGCTAGCCCGGTTGGACGTCTCATTCTGCAGCGGGTACCGGGTCGAATTCATCCTGTCGACGTGCAGGTAGCGACCGCCGAAACTCACAGGCTCGAACGACACCAGCGTCGGATCATCCGGGTTCGCCAGGCCGGGCACCACTCTCCACTGGAAGTCGGCAGGAAGCTGGTTGTTTGCCCTGTCGTCGAGGTTGGTGATCATCGCGTGATAATAGGAGTGCGCGACGTAGAGCGGGGCGTCCTCCTTGTGCGTCGTGCGAATCTGGTAGCCCCCTCCGACGTCGTCGTCGAGATTGGAGAGCTCGAGAACAGCGGGGGAGGCGAGGGCCGCATACTCGGGGTCCTCGCTGGCCGGTGAGTCGAAGACGACGCGTACGGGCTGAGCTCCGTCAACCTGCCAGTCATCGACGCTGCTCAAGGTCACGGTCTGCGCCGTGCTCCAGTTCGCCTCCGTGAACGTCAGGTCCGCATGGCTCAGCGTCGCCTCGGTCGTGTCGCTGACGCTGAGAGCGATCGTCACGGGCGCGCTCGGCTGCGATGCGAGGAGCACGGTGAATGTCACGGGCGCGCCGCGCTCGGCGAGGGTCCCCGACGGGTCGCTGACGACGATCGCTGCCGTCCCTGGACCGTCGTCGTCCGTGTTCGTGATGTCAGCGGACTCCGCGACGAGGCCGTCGCACGCTGGGTCTGCAGAGACCGAGGGCCCGAAGCGGACGCGGAAGATCTGATCCCCATCGCTCTCCGCATCGTCCACCCCCGTGACCGTGATCTCTCGAGGGACGCTCCAATCTTCCACCGTGAAGGAGATGGTCGCCGGCGAGACGAAGCCTTCGGTCGCATCCGAGCTCGAGACCGGCACCATGATCGGCGCGCTCGGCGCGCCGTCGAGCGCCACGCGCACGGTCACCCGCCCGCCGGACTCCGAGGTGCTGAGCGCTGTGCCCGCCGTCATGATCCGCAATGAATTGGTCGACGCGTCCGGCGCATCGGTCGAGGGCCCATCCGAGCACCCGACCACCACGAGCAGTGCGGCGAAGGCGAAAGCTGCCGCCGTGAGCGCAACCCGTGGCGCAGAGAGGGAAGTGCACTCTGGATGGGAAGATCTCGGTGCGCGCATGATAAGGGGAAACTCTACCCGTCAGTGGGTCCGGTAGAATGTTCAGTAGTGGGCGATGATCGCGTCGAGCTCCGCCTGCGTGACCCGGACCGCGTTCGCGTGGCGCACGCCGGACGGAAAGCGGTACTGCGCGCTCGGGAGCTCCGTCCAAGAGCCCGGATCCGCGTCGAGATCCGTCGTGCTCCAGCACCCGAACACACCGCCGTTCAGGTAGTAGTCGGCGAACAGGTACCATCGACTCTGCCGCGGATCCTTGATGACAAACGGCCCCTCCGTCGCTCGTCTACTGCTCTGCGTCGACCCGCGCGTGATGTAGTCCGGACTCCATCGCGTGAACGTCGCCGGATCGAGCGCGAGCGTCGAGGAGCGCGCGATCTGGATGTCCTTGCCCGATCCGGTGAGCGCACTCCCGCTGCTGTCCGTCTCGTCCTTGAAGAAGAGGTAGTTGCGGTCATTCCATTGCGTGATCGTCGCGTCGATGACGCTGTAGCCCGGATCTAAGAGCACGTCGGGTGTCGGGTTGACGATGGTGACGAAGTCCTCGGTGTAGCTGACGTAGATGCGGTTCGCGCCCGTGGTGTCGTTCCCGGACCAGATGATCGCATAGAGCTTGCGATCGGGGTCGTAGTAAGCCTCCGGGGCCCACGCGTGCATCGGGGTGGCCCTGGGGCCCGGAAGGTTCGTGAGCGTGATCAACCGGGGATTCGTGAAGGTGATGAGATCGGTCGAGTCCGCCACGAAGATCTTGGAGCTCGGATGGTTCCAGTAGTTCGAGTCGTTCTCCGAGAGCGTCCAGTCCGTGGCGATATAGGTGTACGTTCCATCGTTCTTGCGGAACAGGAACGGATCGCGGATGTGATTCGTGCCCATCCCGGTGAGCTGGTACGCAGGCTGGCCATTGGCGAGGGTCGACCAGTTTAGCCCGTCGGTGCTGTAGGCGAGATGCAGCGAATCGCTCGCCACGTCCTGATGCGGCCCGAAGTAGCTCAGCACCCAGGCACCCGGGGAGCAGCTGGTTGCATTCATCGTGGCCGTGTGGTCGCCGTTCGTACACTTGACGCAGCTGCGGTCCGTGGTGCTGCTTCCCCCCGTGCCGACGAGCTCCCCTGGCACGCAGTCGGTCCACGCGACGCATGTCGTTGCGGGATCGGCGTCGTCGTCCCAGGTGCCGTCCGCGCAATCGACAGGCGCGGCGGTCCCGCCTGCGCAGTACGTGCCCGGCGAGCAGCCGTCACACTGCGCGGGCGTGGTGCTCGTCCCCGGCGCGGTCTGCCTCGTCCCAGGCGCGCAGGGCGTGTGCATCCTGCAGCTCGGCGCGTTCATCGTGTCGCTGAAGGTGTGCTCCGGGCACGCCGTGCACCGCCGGTCCGCCGTGGGCGAGCCCTCGGCGCTAGCGAAGGTGCCTGCGGTGCAGCCTGTCCATGCGACGCAGCTCGTCGCGCTATCGCCATCGTGATCCCAGGTGCCCTCGGAGCACGCGGGGGGCTCGGCATCGGGTCCTGCGTCTCCGCCGGTCGTCGTCACCGGGTCGCTGCACCCGGAGGTCCATAAGAGCGCCACTAGGAATCGTGCTCTCGATCTGCTTCCCGAACGTGCCATCTCGCTCCTCTGTTTCCCGCGTAGTTGCTGCGCCGATGGACGCCGGCGCCCGCCCGGTCCGATGTCCGGAGCTCGGGATCACATCCTGGTCCACAGCTGGTTCGAGCGAGCGGAGCCGTGCCGGGATCGATCCCGAGGACGAGCGCCCTGCGCGCTCGACGGCCTGTCCTGGACAAAGCGAAGGGGTGGTTCGCGAGCAATTGTGAGCGCTCACATCAGCGGCGTCAACCGAAATGGCCCGGCGACGAGCTCACGGCCGCCGCGGCGAGCTCCGGAGCTTGCGCCCGGATTCCCTCGACGACGAGCTCGGCGAACACCCTCGCCGAGAGAGGGCGAACGAGGGAGGATCGCTCCTCGTGACGCCGCGCTCCAGAGGCGTCCCGCCAGCATCTTCTCCCTCGGGCTGGAGGACACCGCGTGCCGGTCGATTGGAATTGACGTTGTCGATGTGAACGCTCACAATCGACCCGATTGGTATCCTTTTGCTTCGCCATCGTCAGCAAGAGGAAGGCGGATCGCGTAAGGAACCTTCTGTCACCTGAGGTGAGCGTGGCGATTCGCCAGTGACAGCGCCGGCGCCATGTTGTCGCAACCTTGCTTGGTTCGAGAGAGCAAATTCACACACAGGAGAGAACTCCATCATGAGCCGAAATTGGACTGCCTGGGGCGCCTTGCTGGCAGCCATGCTGGGGTCGGTACCCTCCGCGGGAGCGGCGACGTTGCAGCAGGTCAAGGACTGGGGGGTGAGCGGTCTGCCTGGTGACGTGAGCATGTACGTCTATGCCCCGGACCACGTGGCGCCGAATCCTCCGATTCTGACTCTGGTGCATTACTGCGGCGGGACCGCCAGTGCAGTGTTTGGTCAGGCGCGGGGCGGGGGCATCGTCGACGCGGCGGACGACTATGGCTTCATCATGGTCGTCCCCAGCAGCGGAAGATGCTGGGACGTCGTCTCGGACAAGACTCGCACGCGCGAAGGCGGTGGCGACAGTCACGCCATCAGGCAGATGGTGAAGTACGCGCTCGACACGTACGGAGGCAACGCGGATCGCGTCTATGCGACGGGAGATTCGTCCGGCGGCATGATGACCGAGCTCCTGCTTGCCCTCTACCCGGACGTCTTCAAAGCAGGCGCCGCGTTCGCGGGCATGCCGGCCGGGTGCCGCGCAGCCAACGAATCAGGCAACAGCGGCGGATATAGCGGAGCGTGCGCGGGCGGCTCGGTGACCCACAACGCGCAAGAATGGGGGGACATCGCCCGTGCGCTGGCCCCCGGGTATGCGGGACATCGCCCGCGGCTGCAGCTTTTCCACGGCGACGCGGACACTATCATCAGGTACCCGAACCACACGGAGGCCATCAAGCAATGGACCAATGTTCTGGGCGTGGGCGCGAGCCCGACGTCGACCGATACGGGAGTCCGGCTCGGCAATCACGATGCGACGCGGCAGCGCTGGGAGAATGAGTGCGGCTACGTGGTCCTCGACGCGTTCACCTCGATTGGCGGTGATCACGGCCCATCCGACGCGTTATTCCCCGCTGAGTACGTCATCCCCTTTCTGGGTCTCGACAAGACCGGGCCGGTCGATCCCGAGATAGAGGAGTGCAGCGGTGGGGCGGGCGGAAGCGGCGGCGCGGGTGGAACCGGCGGCGCGGGCGGAACCGGCGGAGAGGGTGGGGGAGGCGGACAGGGGCAGGGCGGCACGAGCGGCGGGACCGCTGGGAGCACGGGGTCGAGCGGCACCGCAGGCGGAAGCGGCACCGCAGGCGGAAGCGGCGGGAGCAGTGGAACGGGTGGCGCCGTCACGGCTGGTGGCCCGGCCGGTAGCGCTGATTCTGGGTCGTGCGCGGTCGGCAGGGCCGATTCAGGGGAGTCCGTCAAGACTTCCCTGGTTGCTCTGGCAGTTGCACTTTCGACCTTGATCCGTCGTCGTCGGAGGACAATGGCAGCCCGGTGACCTACATGCACTGGCAGCCGGGCCAGCCGGACAACCCCGCGAACGAGCGCTGGGTGAAGATGGTTGCCGACGGCAGCTGGGACGACGGCAACATCGACACCTCGTACATCTGCGCGTGGGACGACTGACGCCCAGAGCAGCGTGGCTGTACGGTGGGACCGGTGATTCCGGGGGCCCTTCACCGCGGGCGACGCGGCGCACGAAGGGAGAGTCGTACTGGCCAATCAGGATCATGGAGGCTCGTTTAACCGAGCCTGCCGCCCGCGGCTACCAGACAGCGCACGTCTTGGTCGGCCGCATCGGCGTGCCCGGCGCGCACTTGAAGGCCTCGCCGAACTCCGGGAGGTTCGCGAGCGGCCCGTTGACGCGGAACCGCGGCGGGGAGTGCGGGTTCACCTGGACCATCAGCCGGAGCGCCTCGTCGCGCAGCTTGCCGCACCAGGACTGCCCGTGCGCGAGGAAGAACTGCTGATCTTCCGTGAAGCCGCTCGCGACCGTCTGCTCCGCCGCGCCCTTGCGCATCGCGCGGTACGCCATGAACGCGAGCTTCACGCCCCCGAGATCCGCGATGTTCTCGCCCAGCGTCAGCTTGCCGTTCAGCTTCAGCCCCGGCAGCGCCTCGAAGGCCGAGTACTGCGCCTCGACGCAGGCGGTCTTCTCCTTGAACGCCGCCCCGACCTCCTTCGACCACCAGTCCTCCAGGTTGCCCTTCTGGTCGAACTGGGAGCCCTCGTCGTCGAACCCGTGCGTGAGCTCGTGCCCGACCACCATGCCGATGCCGCCGAGGTTCACCGCCGCGGCCGAGCTCACGCTGTAGAACGGCGGCTGCAGGATGCCAGCCGGGAAGACCATGTGGTTGCGCTGCGGGTCGTAATAGGCGTTCACGGTCGGCGGGCTCATCTGCCACTCGTCGCGATCGAGCGGCTTGTCGATCTTCCCGAGGTCCCACTGCGTGTGGAAGGCGCGCGCGGCGAGCGCGTTCTTCGCGTACGACCTCGGATCGACCTCGAAATCGTAGCTCCTCCACTTGTCGGGATATCCGATGAGGTACGCCATCGCGGCGAGCTTGGCGAGCGCGCGCTGCCGCGTGCCCTCATCCATCCAGTCGAGCGCCCGGACGTTGCGCGCGAACGCGTCGCTGATCTGGTGCACCATCGCCTCGGCCGCAGGCTTGCTCGCGCCGGGGAAGCTCGTCTTGACGAACGGCTGCGCGAGCAGCTCGCCGAGCGCGTTGTCGGTCGCGTCCACGCAGCGCTTCCAGCGCGGCCGCACCTCCTTCTGCCCGGTGAGCGCGGCCTGCAGCGTGAAGCTCTCGTCGACGAACGCCTTGGGCAGCGCGGGCGCCATGGAGCGCACCACGTGCCACGAAAGGTAGCTCTGCCACGCGGCGGGCTTCACCGACGTGAGCAGCCGGGAGAGCCCCTCGAAGAACCGGACGGAGGTCACGTTGACCTCCTTGACGTCCTGGAGGCCGAGCCCCTGGAAATACGCGTCCCACGAGAACGCCGGCGCGGCCTTCGCGAGCGCCGCCCGGTCGAGCTTGTTGTAGAGGCCCGCCGGGTCCCGTCGCTCGACCCGCGTCTTCGAGATCTTCGCGAGCTCGGTCTCGATCTGCAAAACGTCGAGCGCCGCCGCCTTCGCCGCCGCCTCCTGCGCCCCGGCGAGCCGCATCATCCGCGCGACGTGCTCCTCGTAGGTCTTGCGGAGCGCCTTCGATTTGTCGTCCTCGTTGAGGTAGTAGTCGCGGTCTGGCAGGCCGAGCCCGCTCTGGTCGAGCTGCGCGATGACGCGCGTCGCGTCCTTCATGTCCTGCGCGGATTCGACGTCGAACAGCGCCCAGATGCGGCGGCGGTGGAGCTCGGTGACGAGCGCCCCGAGGCCCTTCGGGTCGCGCACCCGCCGCGCCTTCGCGAGGAGGTCCGCGACGGGCTTCGCGCCGGCGGCCTCGACCGCGGGCTCGTCCATGCACGCGCCGTAGTAGGCGCCGATCTTCTTGGTCACCGGATCCCGGTCGCCGGCGCTCGCGGCGTCCTCCAGGATGCGCCGGAGCTCCGCCTCGTTGCGCTTCTCGATCTCGTTGAAGCTCCGCATCCAGTAGGACTCGTCCCCCGGGATCTCGGTCTTCGCCAGCCATCCGCCGCACGCGAACTGGTAGAAGTCCTCGCAGGGGTTCGCCGATCGGTCGAGCGCGGCCTCGTCGAGCCCGACGCTCTCGAGCTTCGTTTCGACGACAGGGAGGCCCTGCGGCGCCGGCGGCATCAGCGCCTTCACCGCGGGGGGCGGGGGCGCCGGCGGCGGGCTCGCGGCGGGGCCGCAGGCCGCCAGCGCGGACAGGGCCACGGTGAGCGCGAGGGGAGCGGCAGGCTGTCGGTGCGTGCGCATACAGCGCTCTACCACGGGCCGGCCGTTGCGCGGGCTCGCCGATGGCCGCCCGCCGTGGGATCCCGCGCTGTCGCGCCCGCATCTGCCCGGAGCGGGCCCGGCCTCACTCCCGGTCGAGCTTGCCCATCAGGCTCAGGGTGAAATAGGCCCCCATGTACTTGAGGTGCGGGCGCACCTCGAGGTGGACCCGGTACCAGCCCGCGCTCCCCTCGACCTCGGTCACAGAGGTCCGCCCCTTGCGGAGCGGCCTGCGCGAGCGCACGGCGGGCGACACGACATCCATGTCCGCGACATACTGGCTGAGCCAGCCGTTCAGCTCGCGCTCGAGGTCGCCGCGCTCCTTCCAGGTGCCGATCTGCTCGCGCTGCATGACCTTGAGGTAGTGGGCGAGCCGGCTGACGAGGAAGACGTAAGGCAGCTGTGTGCCGAGCCGGTAGTTGATCTCGGCGGCGCGCCCCTCATCGCTCTGGCCGAAGTACTCGGGCTTTTGCGCCGAGTTCGCGGAGAAGAAGCACGCGTTGTCCGTGTCCTTGCGGAACGTGAGCCCGATGAAGCCCTCCTCGCTGAGCTCGAACTCGCGGCGCTCGGTCAGCATGATCTCGGTCGGGATCTTCGTCTGGATGGCGCCGAGCGCCTCGTACTCGTGGAGCGTGAGCCCCTCGACCGTGCCGCGCGGATAGGACAAGCAAACGCGTTCCGCAAAGTGAAGATTCTCGGAGCCGTTCCTGACTCGTGCAGTCCGACTGCACGAGCTCATTGACAGAACGGGCCTTATGCGATCAGGCAGGTCTTCCACGCCTGAAACGCCTGGGATTACCGCGACGTAGCACCAAGCGGAAGGCATCCTACCGTATAGCTGTACCCTACTGGTCGTGCTGTGCCCCGCGAAGAGCAGCGTGTGCAGCTGCTCGAAGATCTGCTGGTCGTCGAGCGCCGTCCCGTCCTCCTGGCGGGCTTCCAGGAGCAGACTCAGGATATCGGTGCGCTCGGCGGGCTCGGCGCGGCGGCGGGCGAGCTCCGGATCGAGGAAGCTGCGCAGGCCCCGGGTCGCGCGCAGCCTGCGCGCCCACGGAACAGGGCGCGCAGACCCTCCACGCTGCCGGTGGCCAGCACCGGTTTGCCGTCCATCTTCGGGAGCGACATCGGATCGCCGTAGCGCTTCCGCATGCGAAGCGTGTAGCCGTTCGGGTCGGAGATCCCCTGCAGGTTCATCAGGATGCTGTTGGTGGGGCCTTTGGGCAAAGCGCTCATGGGGCGTGTTCCTTTCGATTGTACTGCCAGCTCAGGCTCTCCAAATTGGCGTAGTTGTAGGGGGTAGGACATGCAGCGCGGCCAGGCAAGGCTGGTCCGAAAGGAGTGAGACAGACGATGGTCTCATGAGATTCGGTTCATCGTCCAGCGGGTGCAATGCTGGGAGGCACGCCACGTCGCGGCGAGCAGCAGGCTTGCGCTGCGACAGAAAACTCCGCTCCGGCAATATTTGCTCTCGTGGTGAGCCGGTCCGATGGCGATCTGCTACTGCCATCGTTGAAACCACAACAACACCGTGCGCGACCTCTTCGGCGGCACGACGGGGGGCGGCCTTCTCGCTGTCGAGCGAGGATGTCGGAGATCGCTTTGGCAACGACGCGGACTTTCCACTACACGGCTGGACGACAGGAGTGGTTATCATGTCGAAATTCCGCTTGAGCCGACGTGCCATGCTGCGAGGCGCCGGCGCCATTGCCGTCGCGCTGCCGTGGCTGGAGATCATGGGAACCGAGCGCCCGGCGCGCGCGCAACCCGCCCCCGCCCGGCGCTTCCTCGCCGTCTACACGCCCGGCGGGACCCTGATCGACCGCTGGCGTCCGACCGGCACCGAGACGAGCTTCACCCTGGGTCCCATCCTGGCGCCGCTCGCGCCGGTGCAGGACCGGCTGCTCGTCGTCGACGGCCTCGACATGAAGAGCGCGCTCGGGGAGCAGCACCAGAGCGGGATCATCGCCTGGCTCACGGGCACGCCGCAAGAGCTCGCGTCGAACGGCGGCTACGCGACGGGGCCGTCCATCGATCAGGTGATCGCCTCCCGGATCTCCGCCGGTCGGACGGCGGAGGCGAGCATCCAGCTCGCGGTGCGCTGGGCGACGGGCAAGTCCCACGGCCTGATGACGCCGATGAACATCGCCAACTTCGAGGACACCGCGCCGTACAGCCCCATCCCGCCGCGCCTCGATCCGGTGGAGATCTTCACCGCTCTCTTCGGCACGCTGGACCCCGGCGCCAGCGACGACGCCGCCCGTCGCCTCGCGCGGAAGCGATCGATCCTCGACTTCCTCGACCGGCGCTACGCCGCCCTCTCTGCGCGCCTCGGCGCGGCCGACAAGCAGAAGATCGACCAGCACCTGACGAAGATCCGCGAGATCGAGCAGAGCCTCAGCACGACGCCGGTCACGACGGCCGCTTGCCGGCACCCGATGCGGGTCGACACGTCCGACTACAACCCGAGCGCGGGGCTCAACTCAGACGACGTCGGCTCGATCGTGGACAGCTCGACCGACGCGGCGATCCCCAAGGTGGGCAAGCTGATGACGGACATGCTGGTGATGGCGCTCGCCTGCGACATCACCGCTGTCGGCACCCTGCAGTGGAGCGACACCGAGGCGAAGTACACGTTGCCGTGGCTGAACCTGACCGAGCACCACCATTTCTACCAGGAAATGGGCGGCTTCAAGCCGGCCGAGTGCGAGTTCATCTACACCTGGTACTCGGAGCAGCACCTCTATCTCTTGCAGGAGATGGAGAAGGTCGACATGGGCGGGCACTCGCTGCTCGACGAGAGCGTCGTCTTCTTCGGCTCCGAGATCTCGGATCCGGCGTCCCACCGCAAGACGAACATGCCGTTCCTGCTGGCCGGCGGCGGCGGGGGCCTGCGCACCGGGCGCTGGGTCCGGTACCCGAGCCTCCCGCACAACAACCTGCTCGTCTCGATCTTGAACCTGTTCGGCGACACCCGGACCAGGTTCGGCTCGCTGGCGCACTGCACCGGGCCGCTCACGAACCTCACGTAGGCATTTAGCCTCGCTGCGGCTGCGCAGATCGGCGGGGATCAGCGCCCCACTGCGATTACCTAGATGAAGCAGGATTGCGCCGCTCTCGAAGGCAGAGGCGTCTCCGTCAGTCAACCACGGCACTTACCTTCTGGAAGGTCTGCGGGCACCTGCAGCTCTACCCGACGGTCTGCGGGGGTCGGATTCACCAGACGAGCGTGGACGTGCTCCGCCGCCCTGATAACGACGGCCCCCGCGGCGCGCTGGGGGAGACTCGAGCGCGAGCTCGCATGCGGCAGTCAAGCCAGCTCGCGCAAGAACGACCCTGCGCCCTGGAGGCCAGGACGTCGAATGCGCCTTCTACCGCCCACTCGCCGGTTGTCGGGGCACCTCGGGTCGGTCGGCGCTGCGCGACCGGGCGCGTTTGCCTCGAACCTGTGGCGCGGGCAGCGCCGCGGGCGCACGTCGAGCACGAGGTGTGTGGCGCCGTTGCGCCGCGGCCTCCGAAGCCGAGCTGCGATGCGGTCGTCGGGCAGCAGAGCGAGGCGCTCCAGGCTGAACGGCGGGCGCGCGCCATAGCGGCACAACGTCTCCAACCCCTCGCGGTCGCCCGCGCACGGTGACGCCGGGACCAGGCCCAGGTAGGAGGCGAGCTGGTGGGCGTGGTGAAAGCGCTTGGCTTCGTCCACCACCTACACGAACGCGGCGGCGACGACCGGCCCACGGTTGGGTGAGCGACCCGGAACGTCGGTCGGCTCGCCGAGCGCGGAGAGGAAGCGGGTGATGTTCCCTGGCTCGGTCACCAGGGCGACGAGCTTCATCCGCCCCTTGCAAGCTGGGCACTCGAGGACATCGATATCCGTGACCGAGCGGGCACGCGCCATGCGCGGCTGTGTTTTCCGCAGCCCGCGCCGGGCGTAAGCTCGTTGAGAACGATGAGCGAACGCTTCACATCGACGGAAACCTCGGTGCTTCTCCCCCGGCCGTGGACGCGCTGGATCGATCGCTTGTCGATCGCCGCGGTGATCGCGCCCGTCGTGACCTTGCTCGCTGGCGTGCTCCATCTGCCCGGCGCATTGATGGCGCTGCTCGCCGCGGTCGGCGGTTGGCTCGCGTGGCGCGCAGGGCCATGGCGGCTCGGCGCGCGCGATCGCGTCCCCGCGGCGATCGAGGCCGACGCGAGCGGCGTGCGTATGGGCGATCGCTTCCTTGCTCGGTCCGCGATCACGCAAGCGGTCCTCCTCCGGACCGGAGATCAAGCCCGCGTGCGTCTGTCCACGCGGCTCGGGCGCGACGTCGACCTCGTCATGGCCGACGAGGCCGATGGGCGTCGCCTGCTCCGCGCGATGGGCCTCGACGTCTCGCAATCGGTCGCGTCCTTCAGCGTCTCCTCGCTGGAGACCTTCAGGGGCGGCTGCAGGCTCCTGGCCGTGCTGCTCTCGCTGCTCGTCGTGACGACGATCGCAGGCGGCATCCTCGCGGCCGTTTTGCAGTCGGCCGTGCTGCTCGCCGCCATCCCGCTCGCGATGGTCGCCGCGACCATCCTCGCCGCGTGGCCCGCGAAGCTCCACGTCGGCGCCGATGGCGTGCTGCTCACCTGGCACTGGAAGCGCCGCTTCATCCCGTATTCGCGTCTCGCGCGCGCTTCGCGGTTCGAGCGCGCCTACAACAAGGGCACGATGGTCGGCGTCGAGCTCGCGCTCGTGACCGGCGAGGTCGTCTCCGTCCCTGTGACCTCGGGCCCGGCGGAGTCGACCATCGCGATGATCATCGAGCGGATCCGCGACGCATCGGAGCGCTCCGCCGATGGCAGCGTCACGGCGGCCGCGCTCGTGCGCGGGAGCCGGCCGACGTCCCAGTGGATCGCCCATCTCCGCGCGATCGGCGTGGGCGCGAACGTGAATCACCGTCGCGCGCCGATCGATCCCGCGCAGCTCTTCCGCGTGCTAGAGGACGGCGGGCAGCCGCCCCCGGTGCGCGTGGCCGCGGCGCTCGCGCTCGCGTCGCGCGGCGAAGAGGACACCCGCGCGCGCCTGCGCGTCGCTGCCGAAGCGACGGCCGCACCGAAGCTCCGCGTCGCGCTCGAGGCCGCGGCGGATCCCGCACGGGACGCCGAGATGCAAACCTTGCTCGAAGAGCTGGAGGAGGAAGAGCAAGAGAGCGCGCGGGCAGAATAGCGCGGAGGGTTGGGCCGCTGGGGGCTCCGATGGAGCAGGAGGGAGCGGCGGCAGCGGCGGCATCGCTGCCGCCACCCGACCCACCACCCCCGCCCTGGCGGATAGGACAAGCAAACGCGTTCCGCAAAGTCAAGATTCTCGGAGCCGTTCCTGACTCGTGCAGTCCGACGGTACGAGCTCATTGATAGAACGGGCCTTATGCGATCAGGCAGGTCTTCCACGCCTGAAACGCCTGGGATTACCGCGACGTAGCACCAAGCGGAAGGCATCCTACCGTATAGCTGTACCCTACTGGTCCAGCGCACAGAGGTTGCGATGCCAGGGGGCCGGGCGTGACATGTCACGCTGCCGGGCGTGACATGTCACGCTGCCGGGCGTGACATGTCACGCTCTATGAGCCGCTTGTCACGCTGGGCAGCGGCCTCCCGAACCCCCGCGCAGCCTGGATCGGTCGGTATATCCGTCGATTCCGCTGCTGATCGCGGGTCCGGTCCAGCGGGGGCGGCCATGGCACGTTCCCTGCTCTGACGATGGCAACGAGCAGGTCGCGCGGCTCTCGTCCGGCACACCCCGAACGATCCTGCCGAGTGACCGACGTCACGGATAAGAGGCCACCTGCACTCGTGGGATCCCGGGCCGCTCGACTCGAGCGGATGGGCTACCCACGGTGCCTGCTGCCATGTCCCACGCGCTCGTAAATGTAATGTTCCACGGACGAAACGCACCATTAACATCGCGCCCCAACACGAGGTATGACCATGTTTAGATTTGGCCGCGCGCTCGCTGCCCTGTCCCTCAGCGCCACCGCATGCATGCTGCCCGCGTGCGTCGCGATCGATGACTCGAGTGGAGCCGCAATCGACGAAGATGCCTCCGAAGAGATCGCGAGCGCCGAGTCGCCGCTCGCGCGTACTGGTGGGGATCGATTCTGGCCGAACGACAACATCGTCTACTGCTTTGCTCCGGCCGGGCTTTATTCGACTGTTCCGGAAGCGTGGAAGCCGAGTATTAGAAGCACCCTTGCGGAGATGGCGCGCCGATTGCCCGTCACGTTCACGGAAATCACCTGCCCCTTCTCACCCCTGCCATTCCAGCCGCATGTCGTGATCGCCCTAGGACTCAACGGCACAGGGGGGGTGTCGGACGAGATCGGCTACGACGGAGGAGCGCAAGTCGTCACGTTCTACCAAGATCCGAACGATCCGAATGCGCCGCCGAACGCGCCCACGGTGATGCACGAGATGCTGCACGTCGTCGGCCTGTTCCACGAGCAGTCCCGCTCGGATCGCTTGGACTACGTGACGATCAACAATTCCTGCATCAACGACAGCGACGAAGACCAGTATGAAACCAAGCCGGGCCAGGCCCTCACGTCGGGGGTCTACGATTATCAGAGCATCATGCACTACCCGACAGGGCAGTTTTGCGCCAGCAGCCGGCCGAGCTCGTGCAATATTTCGGATGGCATGGGCGGGACCTTCTGCGCGACGATCGTGAAGAAAGACGGATCGCCGATACTGTTTAATTCTGTGATGTCTCGAGAGGACATCAATTCGGTGTTCTATATGTACTCCAATCCATTCCCGACGCCCGCCAGCGATGATGGTGCGAGCAGAGCGGTCGCCATTGGCGACTTCGATGGCGACGGTTACTCCGACGTTGCAGTCGGTCTTCCGCTCAGGACGGTGGATGGCATGGCGGATGCGGGCGAGGTCCGTGTCTACAAGGGCACGAGCCGGGGAATTTATCGTTGGCAGACCCTCACCCAGAGCACCGCCAACTGGGCTACCGCGGAGGGCGGTGAATTCGGTAGGTCGCTCGCTGCAGCAGACATCGACAATGATGGTAGAAGCGAGCTGATCGTCGGTGCTCCGTACCTTGACGTCGATGGCCTGGATAGCGCGGGCGCGGTCGCCGTGTTCCGCCCCGACGATGTCGGCAAGCTGCAAGTCTGGCGCAAGTACACGCAGAAGACCCAGGGCGCCGACGTCGTGCGCGCCAATGCCCGGTTCGGCTTCGCGGTCGCGGCAGGTCGCATCGCGCAGACGTATACTTCCGGCTCTTCTGGGCCGACCGATCCGGCGCTGACGCTGGTCGTCGGCGCCCCGGGCACGGATGGCGCGGGGGCCGTGTTCTTGTACAGCCAGACCAACCCCGTGAGCGGGAGCTCCGTACGGCGCACGCAGAAGCTCGCTCCGGTCGCCGGCGGCCAGTTCGGCTCCGCCCTCGCCATCGGCAGCGTCACCGCCAATACCACGATCGACCTCGTCGTCGGTTCGCCCTTCAACACCCATGGCCAGATCGACGTGTTCAATGGCGCGGCCCCGGTCGCGGCATCCAACCTCTCGGCGCCGATAGTCACGCATTTCGAGAGTGTTCTCGGGCCCGATGCGGACACAATCGGGTTCGGCTATTCGATCGCGATCGGTGATTTTCGTGGAAGCAGCGCCAATGATATCGCCGTCGGCGCGCCGTGGACGCAAAACCTCAAAGGCGCAGTGTACGTCTACGAGTACGAGAACCTGTTCGCTGATCCGAACCTCTTCCATCGCAAGCAGACCCTCGTGCAGAATAGCACGCCTGAATCGGGGGACGTATTCGGTAGTTCGCTGGCCGCGGCGAACATCGTCGAGTCCACGCCGCAGCACGAGCTCATCGTCGGAGCGCCCGGGGAGGATTCGAACGTAGGGGCCATCTCGGTCTTCCAGGGGGGAGCCGCCTCTCTCCAAGGAGTCAAGTTTCTCCAGCAGAGCGACATCCCGATGCAGACGAACCAGGCCGGCGCCCGCTTCGGCGATGTGCTGGCCGCCGGAAGCATCAACGGCCTTGGCGACAGCGGCGTGACCAGCGACGATTTCGACGCCGTCCAGGGGCAGGGAATTCCCGACGTGGTGGTCGGCAGCCCGTACGCCGCCAGGTTCAGCCTCTTCTGGGGCGACACCGCCCTCGTGTTGAAAGGCCACCAGAAGTACTGACACGCGCAGGACGTGTGAGGGAGCTCGCTGGGCTCACCTCCGGGGCTTGCGTTCTGGCGAGCCCCGGAGGTGCGTCGCCGGAACGCAAGCCTCTCGGGTGAGCACCCAGGCGGATAGGACAAGCAAACGCGTTCCGCAAAGTCAAGATTCTCGGAGCCGTTCCTGACTCGTGCAGTCCGACGGTACGAGCTCATTGACAGAACGGGCCTTATGCGATCAGGCAGGTCTTCCACGCCTGAAACGCCTGGGATTACCGCGACGTAGCACCAAGCGGAAGGCATCCTACCGTATAGCTGTACCCTACTGGCCGATCCTGATTCGGGAACCAGCAATTCCAAGTGCTTGAACGGAAGGCTTGCAGAACGGCCTCTCCGTGCGCCCGTGGGCGCTGTGAACGAACCACCACGAGGAGGAGAGGCCGATGGGGACAATCTTCTTCGGCTTCGGTCCCGTCACAAGCGGGTGCTTCAGCAGCGAGCCCGCCGGCGGCTGACTACGAGGCGTTCCGGCGCGACTCGTTGTTCTTCGTCTCCGAGGGCGTCGTCGCGCCCATGGAGGTCGCGGCGCCGGACGCGCCCGCGGCGGCGCTGGACGTGCCCGCGGCGGAGCGCTCGCTCGACGACAGCCCGGCGCTCGTCTTCGCCTCGTTCTGCTGCTGCTCGCGGTACATCCGGATCTCGTTCCGCACGTCGGTCACGCCCGAGATCCGCTCCGCGAGCACCTCGAGCTGGTGCTTGAAGCGGCGCTCGCGGACGGTGCCGGAGAGGACGACCTCGCCGTTCTGCACCTTCACTTCGACGTCGCTCGCGTCGAGATCAGGGTCATCCGAGATCCGGTCGCAGAGGTCTTCCCGGATCCGTTCGTCCGAGCGCTTGTATCCTCTGGGCGGGCGGCCGCGCGAACCGCCGACGTTTCCGCCCAGTCCGACGGTCTGGAGGAAGCTCTGTCCGCCTGAGCCCTGTCCGCCGGAGGGCTGTTCGCCGGACGGATAGCCGTGATCGCCGCGGAAGCGTGACTCCTGGCCCGCGTACCCACGCTGGTGTCCTGATCGCTCGCTCCAGCCGCGCTCGTCGTCGGCCCACTGCCGGAGGCCGCCCCGGGCTCCGTAGCCTTCGTGCTGGCCGCCGCCGAAGCCTCCCTGGCCACCGAAGCCGCCCTGGCGGCCACCAGATCCACCCTGGCCACCGAATCCACCCTGGCCGCCGAAGCCGCCCTGGCCGCCCTGGCTGCCGCCGAATCCACCCTGACCACCGAAGCTGCCCTGGCCGCCGCCGTAGCCATCCTGGCCGCCACCGTGGCCGCCCTGGCTGCCCCCGAATCCGCCCTGGCCCTGGCCGCCGTAGCCGCCCCGGCCGCCGCCGAGCTCGCGCTCACCGCCGAAGTGACCCTGGCCGCCATAGCCGCTCTGGCCGCCGCCGAACCCGCGCTCACCGCCGAAGTGGCCCTGGCCGCCATAGCCGCTCTGGCCACCCAATCCGCCCGGGCCACCGAAGCCGCGCTGGCTGCCCCCGAATCCACCCTGGCCGCCGCCATAACCGCCGAGTCCACCCTGGCCACCGAAGCTGCCCTGACCGCCGTGACCGCCCTGACCGCCGCCAGATCCGCCCTGGCCGCCGCCGTGACCGCCTTGGCTGCCGCCGAAGCCGCCTTGGCCGCCGTGGCCGCTCTGGCCGACGCCGAAGTGACCTTGGCCGCCGTGACCGCCCTGGCCGCCGCCGAAGCCGCCCTGGCCGCCACAGAAGCCGCCCTGGCCGCCTCCGTGACCACGCCCGGAGCCAAGATCGTCGCGACTTCCTCGCTGGACGTCATCCCGCGGGGCGCCCGAGGCCTGGCGCGGGCCTCCGTGATCCTCGCGCTCTGCCCAGCCGCGATCCTGCCGGCCCCCCCAGCCGCGCTCGCCGCCGTCGCCGCGCTCACCCTCGTGACCGCGGCCGCCGAACTCCCGCTGATCCCACCCGCCGCGGAAGTCGTGCTGACCGCCTCGGGAATGGCGCTGATCGTCTCGCTGGACGACTTGCTCGTAATTGCCACGATGCCCGTAGCTAGCATCGCCCGAGGCCCCGCGCTCGCCTCGATATCCATCCTCCCCTCGCTGTCCCTGGTGCCGCCCAGACCTCTCCTCGTCGTGCGTCCGCCCGTCGTTATGTTCCTCGTCGATCCAACCCTGACGATTCGGCATGACTCCTCCGCCTTCCTCGCGATACGAGCGACACGGCAGCGAAGTCGCGTCGCTCCTCTCTCGTGATCCAGTCGACGCTCGGTCGACGCTCGGGGGCACGAGGGACAGCAGTGATCGGGCCGCCTGCTCTGCGCGCCTGTCCGGCGCCGCGTGACCTGAAAATGGCCCAGGCCCCGATGCCCCGGCGCGCCCGGACATCGCAAGGGGTATTCCAGGCCATGCGGGCCGATGTTTCACTCCGATTTCAGGAAGATTACGCCCCGCCGCGCACGCGCCGAGGTGCAAAGTGCCTCATGCCAGAGCGACAAAGCGTCTCATCGAGACGTTGTGCCACAGCCACGACATCGCGAGTTAGGGCTCTCCCTGAGATGGCCTAGGGAGTCGACGCAGGCAATCGGACACAGCGGCGCCGGCGCCGCCGCTCACCTCGGCGCGCGCAGCGCCTCGAGGATCCCGTCCAGCCGCTCGACGATCGCCCGGCCCTGATCCTGTGTGCCCTGCGGCGCGCCGAGCGCGGAGGTCGCGAGCGCCGGGCCCATCGTCATCACGAAGGAGGCGATCGCCTTGCCCGCGGCGGTGTGCGCGAAGCGGTCGACGTAGCCGCCGGACAGGCAGGTCGAGATGAACAGGAGGGCGTCCAGGAAGCTGGCGCACCGTGGGTTCTCGCCGTGCTCGGCCTGGTAGAACAGGTACGAGCTCCCGAGGATCATCACCGCGAGCGAGTCGACAGGATCCCGCGCCATGGCGTCGCGGCAGCGCCGCTTCAGCTGGTCGTAGGAGAGCTCGCCCGCTCCCCCGGCGGCGAGGCCCAGCGCGAGCAGGGCGACCGCGCCGCGCAGCCGCTCGTCCCGGCCGAGCGAAGGGGCCGCGGGCGCGACGTCCTGCACGATCTTCGTTGCGGCGAGCGCTGACAGGTCTCCCAAGGCGTGCCCTCCCGGCCGCGCCGGGGGTCACGGCGCAGGATCCATGTCTCGCACGGACGCGCGCCGAAGGGAACGGTCGTGCGCCGCACCGAAAATCCATGCGCTTGCCGCGCCGAAAATCCATGCGCTTGCCGCGCCGAAAATCCATGCGCTTGCCGCGCACCCGTGATTACCCTCCCGCCTTCCTCGGAGCTCCCATGCCGGCCCAGAGAAGCGTGACGAGATGGCTCGAACGGGCGCCCGCCCCGGTGTTCTCGGCGTTCGCCATGCTCGCCGCGTTCGCGACGTACTTCTGCATGTACGCCTTTCGCAAGCCGTTCGCGGTCGGGACCTTCACGGGCGCGGTCGCGCTGCCGCTGCTCCCGGACCTCGATCTGAAGAGCTTTTACATCATCGCTCAGGTGATCGGGTACTGCGCCTCGAAGTTCCTCGGCATCAAGGTCGTCTCCGAGATGCGGCCCGAGCGGCGCGCCCTCGCCATCCTCACGTGCATCTGCGTGAGCGAGGCGGCGCTCGTCCTGTTCGCGCTCGTCCCCACCCCGTACGCCGCCCTCTTCCTCGTGCTGAACGGGCTGCCGCTCGGCATGGTCTGGGGGCTCGTCTTCGGCTTCCTCGAGGGCCGCCGCGTGAGCGACCTGCTCGGCGCCGGCCTCTGCGCCAGCTTCATCGTCGCCAGCGGCTTCGTGAAGACCATCGGCAAACTGACGCTCGGCTGGGGAGTGCCGGAGGTGTGGATGCCCGCGGTGACGGGCGCGCTCTTCTTCCCGCCGCTGCTCCTCTCGGTGTGGATGCTCGCGCAGATCCCGCCGCCCACGGCCGACGACGAGGCGCTCCGGACGCGGCGCGCGCCGATGGACCGCGCCGCGCGGCGCGCGTTCGTCGCGGCGAACGCCGGCGGGCTCGCGACCCTGGTCCTCGGCTACATCGTCCTCACGGCCTACCGCGATTTCCGGGACAATTTCGCCCGCGAGATCTGGGACGCCCTCGACTACGCCGATCAGCCGGCGATCCTGACGACCGCCGAGATCCCCGTGGCCATCGGCGCGCTCGTCTCTGTCGCGGTGATGATGGGGATCCGGAGCAACCGCACGGCGCTCGTCGTGGTCCACGGCATCATGGTCGCCGGCGCGGTGCTCGCCGGGCTGAGCACCGCGCTCTACCAGGCGGGCGTCATCGGCCCGGTCGCCTGGATGATCAGCGTCGGGCTCGGGCTCTACGTGGGGTATGTCCCGTTCAACTGCGTGCTCTTCGACCGGCTCATCGCCGCGGTGGGCTCGGTGGCGACGGCGGGCTTCCTGATCACCGCGGCCGACGCGTTCGGCTATCTCGGGAGCGTGGCGCTGCTGCTCTACAAGAGCTTCGGCCAGGCGAAGCTCTCGTGGATCGAGTTCTTCGTCGGCTTCAGCTACGCCACCGCCTCCCTCTGCGCGGCGCTCTTCGCCGCGTCGGCGGCGTACTTCTGGCTGCGCACGCGCGCCCCGGTCCCCGGCGCGCGCCCGGCGGTCGACGCCTGAAGCCCCGCGCGGCAGCGCTCCTCCAGCTCCGTATCCCCGAAGCTCGTCCCCGCTGTCGTGGGGGGATGAAGCGTTGGGACCATAGAGGCACAGAGGGGACAGAGAGAGTGAGATCTCTGTCCCCTCCGGGAGCGCAGGGGGAAGGGGCTCAGTTGACCGGCGGGATCTCGGTCTTGCAGCCGACGCGGAGCTGGACCTGGCCGCCCTCCTGGAACCGGGTGCAGGTCGCGGGGCACATCACGATCTTCGTCGGCGCGCCGCCGGTCGCGGGGTCGACGTCGTAGTACCAGCCGCCGGCGGCCGCGTCGCAGCTCGCCTCGTCGGCCACGTAGAAGATTGTCGACTCGGCGCCGCCGTTCGGCGAGGTGTGCTGGACGTTGAGCGTGTCGTAATCGAGCGTCTGCCCGGCCGACGGCGCGGGGACCTGGTACTCGCACGCCAGGCTCTTGCCGCGGATCGCGCTGAGCGCGTCGAGGAAGGCCTGCGTCACGTCCTCGTTCGTGTCGATGAAGAAGGCCGACTCCGTCCCGCCGCCCTCGGCGATGCGGTCCATCGTGGCCTGGGCGCCGTCGTCGTTGCCGTCGAAGACGCCGATCACGAAGGTGGAGATGCTCGGCGTGCCGCTCACCCCCTCGGCCGCGAGCGCCGCCAGGCCGTCGGCGTCCTTCGGCTTGCACTCGGTGGGCATCCCGTCGGTGGCGAGCACGGCGACGACCCGGTGGGTCGGGTTCGCCTCGGCGTGCGCTCGGGCCTGCGCGAGCGCGCCGGACAGGGCGCCGGCGGTGGGCGTGCCCCCGACGGGATCCGTCCGGGCGATCGACCGGACGAGCACCTCGGCCCGCGCGGCGTCGAGCGGCTCGATCGAGACGGCGGGCGTCGCGTAGTCCTCGGTGACGCACGAGTCCGGGTTCGCGCAGCTGCTCCGGGTCACCCTCATGCACGTGCCCCCGCGGTTGGCGCAGGTCGCTCCCACGTCCGCGCAGAGATCGCCGTTGCGGGAGCAGACGCCGAGGTCCACGCACGCGTCGCTCTCCGAGCAGTCCGCGTCCGTGGCGCAGTACTCCGCCATCCTCGTGGGGAACGTGTCGCGACAGACCCGGAGCGCGCACGGCCCGTTGTCGCCGCACTGCGCGTTTGTCGTGCAGGATCGAGGCACGTCGTCGTCGGGCAGCGGGAAGTACTGGAGCCCGACGCCGATCCCCTCCGATTGCGAGTCGGTGAAGAAGGCCTCGAGCGCCTCGGTGACGGCGTCCCACTTGGTGACGCCCCCCGCGAGCCGCTCGTCCATCGACCCGGACGCATCGAGCATGATGTAGAGGTCGAGCGGCACGATCTCGGCGGTGCTCGACTCGCCCGCGCACGAGGCGTCGCCGCCGGCGCCATCTCCCGTGCCGGTGCTGTTCCCGGCGTTGGTTCCTCCCGGTTCATCGGGGCCGTAGCCGGTCTCGGAGCTCGTCCCCGAGCCGGTCTCGGAGCTCGTCCCCGAGCCCGCGCCGGCCCCAGTCGCCGCCACGCCCCCGGTCCCGCCGCCGGCGACCGAGCCGCCATCGGCCCCACCGCAGGCCGCGAAGATCGCGCAGATCCCCGTCGCGGCGAGCGCCACCATCGTTGAGCGGTTCTCCATGAACAGAATCGAAACACCCCTACAGCGCTTTGTCGAGTGCGTTGGTCCGAGCCGCTGTCTGGAATCTGGAATCTGGTCGGGTGTGGTGCTGGGTGAGACGCTTCGAGCGAGGTGAGTGGAACCCCGATATTCAAGCGTGGCTCGGGACACAGGATTGCCGCGAAGCACAGGATTGCTCCGAGGGCAGGGGGCTCTGGAGCGCAGAGGTGCCTGGAGCGCAGGGCGCTCCGAGGCACAGGGGTGCTGCGGACTCAGGATCGCTCCGTCGCACAGGGCTGCTGCTGACTCAGGGCTGCTGCTGACTCAGGGCTGCTGCTGAATCAGGGCTGCTTCTTCGGACCCACGAGGCTGCGGAGGACGGCGCGGGCGACCTCGGCTCCTGTCGCGTCTCGCAGGCTCACGGGGATCGGGTATTCCCTGCGTTCGCTCGTGTCCGGGACAGGGCACTCGCAGACGGCGCGGAGCGTCCCGCGCGCCTTCTTCAGGTACTCGATCGAGAGGCCCGCGACGATGAACCGCGCGTCGTCGGGCAGCGCGTAGGCCAGCGCCGTGTTGGCGGTGAGCTCGGCGAGGTTGACGAGCGCGACGGCGTGCACCGAGCGGAGGTGGTTGCGCAGCCCGGGCCGGTCGCGCATCGATACCTCCGCGCGGCCGCGCTCGAGGACCTCGATGTCGGCCCGGATCGTCCCGGTGTACGGCGCCATCGCGCCGATGAGCCGGCTGAACAGGCGCTTGCCCCCGGGCAGGAGGTGCAGCCTGTCCCAGAGCTCGCGGATGGTGTTGCGGCGCGAGCTCGCCGCGATGGCTGCGAGAGAAAAGTCAGAGAGGTTCATGCGCTGGATCCGCGTGGCAGCGCCAGGGTGCCCCAAGTCGCCCGCGCACGCACCCGGAATGTTGCTCCCCCGCTCCCGTCGCGAAGCGAGGCGGCAGCCTGTCCGGCACGCCACGGAGCAGCGCAGATACATCGGTTGCGCAGCGAACAGCGCCCGCGCTTCGGCGCCGATGCCGCGAGCGTGATGGGCAGTGCTGGCGCGCGGCCACACGGCTGGGGCCGCCCGCCGCGCCCGCTCCTGGCTCGCGCCACGGGACGATCTCGGCAGATCCCGCCGGCCAGCGCTTACGTCCCAAGGCCCCTCCTTCAGGGTCCTGGAGCGAGCCGGAAAGATTCATTCACCAGAAGAATTGTACGCGTGAATATTATTCGAATTTCGGATGGATCCAGGGACGCCTCGAGACGCCGCCGGCGCGAGGATCCCGCGCGGATCCAGGCCTCCATGCGCTCGCGAGCGGTCGCCAGGCCCCCGCGCTCGCCGCTCGTGGCCTGCCCCGAGCGGCAATCCCCCCTCCGTGCCCGGAATTTTTCTTGTGTATGACACGACCTCGCCGCCCGGGCCAAGGTGGTCCACCCGAGAAGGAGCGAGCCTTCGAGCTGCTCTTTCGTGAAAAAACATTCATGCTCGTCTGGCGCTGGCTGACGCGCCTGGGAGTTCCCCTGCGCGACCGTGCAGACCTCGCGCAGGACGTCCTGCTTTCTGCGTATGTGAGCTTCGACAATTACAAACCTGAGATCTCCCGGCCCGAGCGCTGGCTGAACCGGATCGCGGTTCACACCGCCGCGCACTACCGGGAGCGCGCCCGGCACCGCTACGAGGAGCTGGTGCAGGAAGAGGAGTTCCCGGTCCTCGTCGACGAGTCCAAGAGCGCGGACGAGCTGTTGATCTCGGACCAGGAGCGCCTCATGGTGATCGAGCTGCTGCATCGGCTCGACGTGGACGCGCACTCGATCCTTGTCGAGCACGACCTCGAGGGCGTCCCGATGGCGGATCTCGCGCAGCAGCGCGGCATCCCGCTGTCGACGGCGTACAAGTGGCGCGCGCGCGCCATGGCCATATTCCACGATCTCATCGCGAAGCGCCGGCGCGAGGAGCGGAAGAAAGAGGGCCCGCGCTTCGTGCTGCCCCTGGATCCGGCGGCGCTCTTCGCCACCACCCAGGTCGCGCCGCGCATGCCCGACGACGTCCAGCTGTCGATCCTCCGCCGCGTGCAGGAGTCGGCGCGGGCGCTCAAGGAGGGCAGCGCAGGGAAGACCGGCGTCGGCAAGGCGCTGAACGAAGCCGCGGCGTGGCTCAAGGGGCTCGTGAAGCTCGCCCAGCAGGTGCTGCCGAGCGTGGGCGTCGGGCCCCTCGTCGCCGCGCCCGTCGTGGCCACGGCGGCGGCCGGGGCGCTCTGGCTGGCGCTCCGGACCCCGGAGCAGCCGCCGCCACCGACGGTGAGGCACCTCGCGCCCGCGATCATCACCGCCGTGCATCCTTCGCCGCCGCCCGTCGAGCCGACGGCGCCGCCCGAGGAGCCGGCGCCGCCCGAGGAGCCGCCGGCCCCGGAGCCCGTCCAGGCGCCGCCGAGGCGCACCCCGGTCGAGCGGCGAGCGCGCGTCCCCGCGCCCGACAGGGAGGAGCGCGCTCCGGCGCCGGTCGCGCCCGAGGTGCCCGCGGTCGAGGGCGAGGTGCCCGGCAGCAGCCTCGACATCGCCCTGTTCGAGGCGTGCAGCGCGGCGGTGCAGCGGCGCGAGCCGACCCGGGCGATCGCGGCGCTCGAGCGCTACGAGCGCGAGATGCCGCAGAGCGCCTTCGGGGTGGAGCGGAAGGTGCTCTGGATCCGGGCGCTCCTGCTCGCGGGGCGCCGCCCCGAGGCGCGCACGCTGCTCGACGAGGCCCTGCTCGATCCCGCGATCGACAGGCGCCTGCTCGACGAGCTGGACGAGGCCTTGCCCGATCCTTAGAGCGCGCGCCGCGCGGCGCGGCGGCTCAGTCGCCCGCGTACGTGCCGAAGCTCGCCCGGCCGCTCGTGGAGACCTGCGGGGCGGCCTGGCCCACCTGCACGACCGCGGAGACGAACGCGGCCGGCTTGAGCCCTTCGTCGGGCCCCGCCTCGTTGGTGATGTACTCCAGCCCGATCCCCGCCAGGAAGCCGAACGACGTGGTGTTGCCCCCCGAGCCGAGGATCGGGACCGTCGGCGCGACGCCCACGTAGCCGAGCAACCCGACCCGCCCCTCGCCGAGCGTCTGCACGAAGCCACCGAGCTGCGCCGCGACCGGGAAGGCCCGGCGCTCCACCGGGTCGTAGCGATCGACAGCGAGCGCCACGCCGACCGCGCTGAGCACGCTCCGCGTGACGAGGGGCTTCTCCACCCACGGCGCGCGGGTGACCTGCAGGGTCGCGAGCATCGCCGGGACGGTCAGGTAGGCGCGGAAGCAGCTCCCCGCGGCGTCCAGCGTCTCGAAGTTGTCCTCCCCGCACAGCGGGACCGAGTGGATCGCCACCGAGCCCACGAGCCGCCGGGCGCGCTCCGGATCGCCGGGCTCGCTCGAGCGGAGCGAGCTCGCGACGCGGCCCGCGTCGGAGACGAGCACCACCTTGCCTTGCGGGCTCAGCGGATGGCTGTAGACGGCCAGCCGGAGCCGCGCGTCCCCGTCGAAATCCTCTGCGAGCGGCGGCAGCGGGAACTCCGCGCTGCTCGGCGTGACGATCCACGTGCCGTCCTGGAGGAGCTCGATCGGTGCGCCGCCCCGCAGCTGGTCGGTGCGCGTCAGCGAGACGTGGAGCGCGAGCGGCGCCACGAGGCGGTGCTTCGTCTGGCCCGTCAGCCGGATCCGGCAGTTGCCCAGCCGGAGCGGCGCCGGCGAGATGACGACCGCGCCGTGCGCGAGCGGCTGCGGCCCGGGGCGCGACGGATCCACGTCGGGCGCCCGGCGCGGCGGCAGGGCGCCGAGCGGCGGCGCCGGCGAGGGGGCCTGCGCCGCCGCCGGACCGGCCGCGGCGCGCGGAGGCGCCCGGCCCCCCGGCGGGGCGGCGGCCGGGGGCAGGGGCCCGGGCGGACGGTGGCTCCCCGGCGGGGCGCCCCCGAGATCCGCGCGCTGCGCGATCGGCGTGGGGCCGCAGTCGACCTTCAGGTCGTCGGCGAGCGGATCGGGGAAGAGCAGCCGCGCGGGGTTCGACTCGACGAGGTTCTCGAGCGGCGGGATCGTGACCCGGTACGTCGCGTTGACCACGTTGCCCGCCGCGGGCGCGTGGAGGTTGAAGGCGGAGACGCGGAGCCAGCCGCCGCCCGGGAAGACGCGGAGCACCTTGCCGTCGGGGCGCCCGCAGGCGCCCGAGGCGACCTCGAGGACCGGCACCGTGAACGTGCGCTGGAACGGCTGCACCCGGGCGTTGCCGCAGCTGTCGACGATGGCGAGGTAGTGGAAGTCGGCCATCTCCGACTGCTTCGGCCACTGCATGCCCAGCGTGAGCTCGCCCGCGTCGGCCGGCGGCGGCTCGGGCCGGCCGTCGCGGCAGACGTCGACGCGCTCGGGCGACGGCGCGGCCGGCGCGCCGGAGGGGGACCTCGCGGCCTCGGCGACCGGCCGGTAGGCGCAGACGTGCCGGTACGAGCGGCGGCCGAGGAGCACCGGATCGAAGTCGAGCAGGCGCTGGCCGTCCTCGCTGAGCCGCCCCCAGATCGTGAGCGGGAGGGGCAGCGTCGGGGTCTGGAGCTTGATCGAGCGCAGGACCTGGTCGCCGACGGGGCTCTGCCCGGGCTCGCCGGTCTGCGCCGCGCAGCCGCCGCCGCTGCAGAGCCAGCGGCCGCCGCGGCGGGCCGCCTCGATCGGGACCGGATCGGTGTCGCGGACGGTCATCCAGACGCGGCGCGCGTCCGGGAAGATCTCCGGTCCGCCCGCCGACGACGCCGCGGCGCCGGCCGTGCCCGCCGGGGCGCGCACGACCTGCAGGCTGCCGCCGAAGTCGGCGGGGACGGCCATCGGCAGCGCGCCCGCCGCGCTCCGCGCCGAGGCCGAGCCCCCCGCGGGCGCGTCGCCCTCGCCGGCGTCGCCCTCGGGCTCGTCCTGCGCCGGCGCGGTGGCGGGCGCCGCGAGCGCGACCGCGAGCGCGGTGATCGATAGGAATATCGAGGACTTGCGTGCACTCACGGCGAGCCCTCCCCTTCTTCCTCGGGCTCCGGTTCGGGCTCCGGTTCGGGCTCCGGTTCGGGCTCCGGTTCGGGCTCGGGCTCCGGCTCGGGCCTCGGCTCGGGCTCGACGACGGTGATGGGCTCCGAGGAGCACTCCGGGCGCGCGAGCAGGCGCGGCGTCACCCGCAGCACCGTCGTCCCCGGCGCGACCGCGATGCCCTGGATGATCGTCGCCTCGCTCTCCTCGCCGCGCAGGGTCACGGACGCCCCGCCGAGCGCGATCACCTGGTCGTCGTCGACGGTGAGGTCGACGGGGACGGCGATGCGCACGCGCTCGGCGTTGTAGGCGCTCACCTCGAAGAGATCGCCCGGCGTCCCCGCGGTCACGACGCTCCGGAGGGAGCGCACGCGGAGCAGGCGCGGCTCGGGGTCGACGGTGAGCGAGGGGTTCGGCTCGATCGCCTTCTGCCCCGAGCTCACGGCGAGCTTGACCTCGCCGCCGAGGTCGCTGAAGCACAGGGTGAAGGGCGGGCTCTCCCCGGTCGCGCCGAGCAGCACGCGCAGGCGCGTGGCCCGCTCGCGGCAATCCGGGGCGAGCGAGAGGGCGGCCTCGCTGTGCAGCGACTCGATGATCACGGGGGCGTGCTCCACCACGCCCGGCGCGTCCTGGGGGGGCGACGCGCGGACGCGCGCCTCGCGCGACCGGATCGCGCCCGGCCGCCAGGTGGCGCCGAGGTCGTCCGGCAGGGGGCCGAGCGTGCACGCGAGGGGCAGGTACGTCGCGAGCACCCGGTCGCTGTCGCCGAGGCCCCCCGCGATGAGCGCGAAGTTTGTGGCGTCCTCCGGCAAGCCCGCGGGGAGCACCGTGATCGAGAGCTCCTCGGTGCGGTCGGCCCAGGCGACGACGAGCCGCGCCTCGCCGGACCAGTCGCCCTCGGAGGCCGCGGTGAGGCCGGCGTAGCCCTGCGTGCCGGCGGTGCAGCGGAACGCGCCGTCCTTCATGCCGCACGAGGCCCGGTCGCCCTCCGCGCCGTCCGCCGGGTGCAGCGCGAGCGCCTCGCTCGGGACCACGCGGACCTCGACGTAGGCGCCGTACGCCGGCTCGTTCGCCTCGGTGAGCTTGAGCGAGACGTCGGTGCGCCACGGGCCCTGGCGGGGCGGCACCGGCCTGCCCGTCGCGTCGAGCGTGTCGGCCGCGAACAGCGGTCCGGCGACGTCGGCGCGGAGCTCGACCTGCCCGCTCCCGGCGAGGGGGTAGCCGCGCTCGATGCAGGCGGCGGCGAGGACGAGCGCGCCGCCGCCCGCCGCGAGGAGCGCCGCGCCGGGTCGGCGTGGACGACGGGCGCGCGCGGCGACGGGCAAGGCCGGTCGAGGTGCGCTCACTTCTGGTAGATCTCGGTGTACTCGGTCCCGAGCGGGTGGCGGTGCCACGCATAGGCGCTCTGCGGGAACCCGCTCTCGTCCGTGTAATCGCACGGGCCCAGCTCCCATTCGGTGTGCCAGACGCTCGCGCCCGTCGCGGGGTCGACGGACATCGCGTGGGCGGTCACGTCGCTCTCCGGCTCGCCGGGGTCGTGCACCATGCGCGTCTCGTCGTCGAGGTAGCGCTCGAGGACGGCGACGGGGATGCGCGCGACGCGCTTGCCGGGCATCGGGATGAGGAACACGTCGTTCTTGTCAACGGGGCTGGTCATGGCGCTCTCTCCTGGCGAGCGGCGAGGGGGCGGCCCTCCGGGCGCGGAGCGCCGGCTCCCGGATCGCGCGCCGCGCTGGAGCGCGGGCTCTGGGTGGTGCTCGGCGCTGTCCCTCCACGCTGTCTCGATCATACCCGCTTCGCGCGGCGCGCGGGAGCGCTTCGCGCGGCGCGATCCGCCTCCGGCTCACCGCGACGGCGCGACGGCGCGACAGCTGTTCTCCGTCGACCGCCAGGGAGCGCCCGCTCACCACCCTGGTCGGCAGCGGCCGAGGGCGGGCCGCGGGCGCCGTGTGGTAGGCTGCCGGCGCCGCGGGCCCTCGCGAGATCGTGTCCCTACCGCGGCCGCCCGATGCGCTCCCCAGATCGCCTGATCGTCCTCGGTGGCCGCTACCGTCTCCTGAGCGAGATCGGTCGGGGCGGCGCGGGCGTTGTCTACATGGCCGACGACCTCGACGGCGGCGGCCGGGTCGCGGTGAAGGTCCTGCTCCGGACGCACGCGGCCGGAGACGCGGCGGCTTCCCGCTTCCAGCGCGAGATCCGGGCGATGCGGCTCCTCGACGCGCCCGGGTTCGTGCGCATGCTGGACGCCGGCGTCGCCCCCGAGCTCGACGGCGCGCCCTTCCTGGTGATGGAGCTGCTCCAGGGCCACGACCTCGAGCACCTCGTCACCACCCAGGGCAAGCGCTCGCCCGTCGAGGTGCAGCGCTGGCTCGGCGAGGTCGCCGACGCCCTCGAGGTCGCCCACGCGCAGGGCCTCTTCCACCGCGACCTCAAGCCCGCGAACCTCTTCCTCGCGATCGGCGACGACGGCCGGGAGCGCGTGAAGATCCTCGATCTCGGGCTGGTCAAGGAGATCGAACCCGGCGCGCTCGGCGCGTCGGGCAGCATCACGGCGACGGGCATGGCCATCGGCACGCCCATCTACATGGCCCCCGAGCAGGCGCGCGGGCGCTCGGACCAGCTCGGCCCCGCGGCGGACGTGTGGGCGATCGGGCTCATCGTCGTGCGGCTCCTGACCGGCGACATCTACTGGACCGCGAACAGCATGGCCGAGCTGATGGTGGCGCTGCTCGTCATGCGGCTCTACCCGCCGTCGACGCGCTGGCGGTGGCTCCCGCCCGCGTTCGACGCATGGTTCTTGCGGTCGTGCGACCGCGACCCCGCCGGGCGCTTCCCTTCGGTCCGCGAGCAGAGCCTCGAGCTGCGCGCCGCGCTCGAGGCGGTCAGGGTGCCCGCCGAGCCGCCCGGCGCGGGGGGGCCGTGGTCGGCTGGAGGCCCCGCGGAGACCGACATGCTCCGCACCTCCACGATGGAGCTTGCGGGGACGGTCGAGGCCCCCTCCCAGCCTTTCCCCGGCGGCACACCCCACGATCCCGGCCCGCTACCGGCGTGGCTGGGCGCCCCGCCGCCGGGCCCTCCGCCGCCGCAGGGCGCCCCGCCGCCGCTGGGCGCCTCGCCGCCGCTGGGCGCCTCGCCGGAGGCCGAGCGGCCTCGCCACAACCTGCCGGTCCAGCGCACGCCGTTCGTGGGCCGCGCCCGCGAGCGCGCCGAGATCGCCGCGCTCCTGCTCGATCCGGGGGCCGGCCTGCTCACGCTCACCGGCGTCGGCGGCACCGGCAAGACCCGGCTCGCGCTCCAGGTCGCGGAGGACCTCGTCCCCGTGTTCCCCGGCGGCGTCTGCTTCGTCCCCCTCGCGTCGCTGCGCGAGCCGGCGCTCGTGCCCTCGGCGATCGCGCAGGCGCTCAGCCTCGGCGACGGCGGCGCGCGGCCGGATCTGGAGCGCGTTGTGCATTTCCTCCGCGACCGCCGGCTCCTGCTCCTGCTCGACAACCTCGAGCACCTGACGGCCGCGGCGCCGGCGATCGCGCACCTCGCCGCGAGCTGCTCGCGCCTGTCGCTCCTCGTGACGAGCCGCGCCGCGCTGAACCTCTCGGGCGAGCGGCGCTACGTCGTGCCGCCGCTGGAGCTGCCGGAGCCGCGCGGGATCACGGCCTCTGCCGCGCTGGCCAGCTCGGCGGTGAGCCTGTTCTGCCGCCGGGCCTCCGCGATCAAGCCCGGCTTCCAGCTCGGCCCCGAGAACGTCGCCGAGGTCGTGGAGATCTGCGCGCGCCTCGACGGCCTGCCGCTCGCGATCGAGCTCGCCGCCTCGCGCCTCCGGGTCCTCACCCCCGCGGCGCTGCTCGCGCGCCTCCGCGACCGCGGCGCCGCCGGGCGTCCCTCCGGGGCCGCGGGCTCGTTCCGCCTGCTCACGGGCGGCGCGCGCGACCTGCCCGAGCGCCAGCAGACCATGCGGGCCGCCATCGACTGGAGCTACGGCCTGCTGGAGCCGGAGGAGCAGCTCGCCTTCCGCACGCTCGCCGTCTTCGCGGGCGGCTTCTCGCTGGCCATGGCGGACCCGATGTGCGCCTTCCGCGACCCGGCGCTCGACACGCTCGGGATCCTCGAGTCGCTGATCGACAAGAGCCTGCTGCTCCAGGCCGCGGGCGAGGAGCCCCGGTTCCAGATGCTCGCGATCCTCCGCGAGTACGGCCTCGATCGGCTCGCGGAGGAGGGCGCCGCCGCGGCGTGCAACCGGCGCTTCGTGGAGCTCTCGCTGGAGCTCGCCGAGCGCGCGGCCGAGGCGCTCCGCGGGCCCGAGCAGGCCGCGTGGCTCGCCGCGCTCGACCTCGAGCACGACAACCTCCGCCTCGCCCTGGAGCTCGCGATCGAGGGCGGAGACGCGGGCGCTGCGGTCCGGCTCGCCGCCGCGATGGCGCGGTTCTGGTACATCCACGGGCACTACCAGGAGGGCCGCGCGTGGCTCCGCCGGGCGCTCGGGGCCGCCGCGGGCGTCGCGCCCGAGCACGTGGCCCCGGCGCTCCGGGGCGCGGGGACGCTCGCGCTCCTCCAGTGCGACTACCGCGAGGCGCGCGCGCTGCTCGAGCGGGGCGCGGCGCTCTACCGCGAGCTCGGGGACGAGCGCGGGCTCGCCTCGGTGATCCAGATGCTCGGGAGCGTGGCCCGCGAGCAGGGCGACTACGAGCGCGCGCTCTCGCTGCACGGCGAGAGCCTCGCGCTGGCCACGCGCCGCGGCGACACGCTCGAGGCGGCGCGCGCGCTCGGCTACTCGGGCTTCGCGGCGTGGCTCTCGGGCGACACGGCGCGCGCGGAGGGCGCCTGCCGCCTCGCGCTGCCGGAGCTCCGCAGCGCGGGCGATCGCGAGGGGACCGCGACGGCGCTGCTCTACCTCGGCTGCGCGGCGTTCTACCGCGAGGATCTCGACGAGGCGGCCCGCCTTTGCGAGGAGAGCGAGGGCCTGTCGCAGCAGGTGAAGTTCAAGGAGGGGATCGCCTGGACGAGCAACCTCCTGGGGCTCGTCGCGATCGAGCGCGGCGATCTCGTCCTCGCGGGCCGGCGCCTGCGGGCGAGCCTGCGGCTGCACCGGGAGCTCGGCGATCTCTGGCGGTCGGCGAGCGTCCTGGAGGCGCTCGCGCGCGCGGCGGTGTGGGCGGGCAAGCCGGAGCGCGGCGCCCGCCTCCTCGGCGGCGCGGCGGCGCTCCGCGAGGCCATCGGCACGCCGGTGCCGCCCATCGAGCGGCCGGCGCTCGTCGCGTGCGCCGGGGCCGCGCGCGCGGCGCTCGGGGATGCCGTCCACGAGGCGCGCTTCGCCGAGGGCCGGGGGGCCGGGCTCGACGCGACGATGGCGGCGGCGCTCTCGGAGTGAGCGGGCGCGCGCCGCGGTCGTTCAGCGCTCGCCCGGGTCGTGCGCCGCCGCTTCGCCCCGCCCCGCGGCCCGGCCGAGACGCTCGGCCAGACGGCGGAGGACCTCGATGAGCTCCCGCGGCTCGTGCACCTCGAAGTCGAACCCCATGAACCCGAGGTGGAACGCGAGCGCCTCGAGGCTCCCGCCGCCGGTGTGGACCACGCAGCGGTCCGGCCCCAGCGGCTCGATGCGCCCTGCCACGCCGGACAGCTGCGTCGAGACGGCGTCCGCGGCGGCGTGCACCGTCACGCGCGCGCGGAACGGGTACGCGTCCGTCGAGACCGACTGCGACACGTAGGCGGCCACGTCCTCGGCGGGCAGCGGGCGCGGCTTGAAGCGACCGCCGGTCCTCGGCCTGCCCTGGATGCGATCGACGCGGAACGTCCGCCACGCTCCCCGATCGAGGTCGTACGCCAGCAGGTACCAGCGGCGGCTCGTGTGCACGAGCCGGTAGGGCTCGACGACGCGCGCGCTCGCCGTGCCGTCGTGGCTGCTGTACTCGAAGCGCAGGACCTCGGAATCGCGGCACGCGTTCGCCATCACGGCCAGCGCGTCCGCGTCGAAGCCGGGCCCGCCCTCGCCGAGCCGCACGCTCACGGCATCGAGCGCGCTCACCTTGCGCCGGAGCCGCTTCGGGAGCACCTGCTCGAGCTTCGCGAGCGCGCGGACCGACGCCTCCTCCAGCCCCTTCACCGGGCCGGTCGCGGCGGCGCGCAGCCCCACGGCGACGGCGACCGCCTCGTCGTCCTCGAGCGGCAGCGGCGGCAGCTCCTTGCCGGCGCCGAGCTGGTAGCCGCCGCCGATCCCGGGGGCCGCGTGCACCGGGTACCCGAGGCTCCGGAGCCGGTCCACGTCGCGCCGGACGCTGCGCTCGGTGATCTCGAGCTCGCGGGCGAGCTCGCCGCCCGTCCAGAAGCGCCGGGACTGGAGCCGCGACAGGAGCTTCAGCAGGCGCGCGGAGGTCTGGATCACGTGCCGCTCCTCATCGGTGAACCTTGCGGACCGAATCTGTCCGCAATCGAGTGTAGCCTCCTCTCAACCCGCGGGCGAGGCGCCTGAAGGCGCCCCGCCCCCCTCATCCCTGGAGTTACCGCCCATGAGCAACGCCGCTTCCGCGCAAACCACGACGACCCTCGGCCCCCGGACCCACAGGGGAAGCTGCGCCTGCCGCGCCGTTCGCTTCGAGGCCGACTTCGACCCGAGCGCCGGGACGACGCAGTGCAACTGCACCATCTGCGCGAAGACCAGGTGGTGGGGCGTCATCGTGAAGCCGAGCGCCTTCCGTCTCGTCGCCGGCGAGGAGGTCCTCGGCGACCACTCGCGGTCCGAGGCCGGCCACGCCCGCTTCTGCAAGACCTGCGGGATCCGCGTCTTCGGCCACGGCAACCTCCCTGAGCTCGGCGGGGAGTATTGCTCCGTGAACCTGAACTGCCTCGACGACGCGGATCTCTCCGGCGTGCCGGTGATCTACTTGGACGGTCTCCACGACACGTGGGAGCAGCTCGCCGTCGCGCCGTACGTGGACCCGGTCACGGCCGCGAAGAGCGCTTGAGGCGAAGGCCGGCGGGCCGCCTCCTCCCGTGGGCGGCGGCTCACCGGCCCTCGAAGCCGCAGCGCGCCTGTGGCGTCGGGACTGAAGAGGTTACGGCGAGGTCGCCTTGACGACGTCGGCGAGGATCGCGTCCAGGTTCACCGCGTTCGCCATCGCCTGGTAGCCGGCGTCGTTCGGGTGCAGCTTGTCCGCGTCGTAGGCCGGGAGGAGGCGGCTCGGATCGGCCGGATCTCGCAGCGCCTTGTCGAAGTCGATCACGCCGTCGAAGGCGTTGCTGGTGCGGATCCAGGTGTTCAGCTTCTGTCGCTCCTGCTCGCCCTTGGCGGTTCCATAATCGCCCTTGTAGGTCCCGGTCGAGCCGGCGAACGGCACCAGGGTGCCGCCGTAGATCTTGAGCCCCGCGGCGCGGGCAGCCTGGATGATCTGCTGGTAGACCGGGATCAGATCCGCGGCCTTCGCGGAGCGGTCGCCGATGTCGTTGATGCCTGCCAGCAGGATGACGGCGCGCGCGCCGGGCTGGGTCAGCACGTCGCGCGCGAGGCGGGCCGGGACGGGGTAGCCGAACTGGAGCTGGGGGCGGACGGTGAGCAGCTCGTTCCCGATGATCCCGGCGTTGACCACCGAGAGGGTCTGCCCCTTCCGGCTGGCCAGGCGCTGCGCGAGGAAGTCGGGGTAACGCTGGTTGTTGTTCTTTGTCGAGAGATATCCATCGGTGATCGAGTCGCCGAGCGCGATCAGGGTGCCGACGACGTTCGGCGCGGCCTTGACGTCGACGCCCGACGCGAACATCCAGCACGAGATCTTCCGTGTGAACTGCTTGTCAGCGCCGGCCCCGGTCTGGTTGCCCGTGGCGAGGAAGTTGTCCTGCGCAGCGAAGTAGTGCTGCGTGGCCGGCCCGGTCTTGGCCGGGAGGTGGATGTTCACCGCCAGCGTCTGGAGGGGTTGCACGTTCAGGGCCACGGGGTCGCTCACCGCTTCGCCGCCCGCGGCGATGACGATCGAGGCCTGACCTGCGAAGCGCAGCGGCTTCGACGTCCCGGCGACCGTCGCCGCGCCGCCCGCCGAGGCGGCGACCGACGCTGCGCCCACCTTGAGCGGCTCGCTGCCCCCGGCGTTGGAGATCCGCACGCGCACCGAGCTCCCGCCGGCGCTCAGGCGGACGATGTTCCGGACCGTCTGGCCGGTGAGGCCGACATCCGAGGGACAATCCTGCGAGTTGAACGTGCCGCCCGGCGTCGGGCTGCCGTGCCATGCGGAGACCCATCGTCCGTCAGGCGCCGGGTCTGCGGCCAGCGCGGGGCGCCCCGATGCACCAGCCGTCAGCGCGATCGCCGCGGCGATGAGCGCAAATCGTGGCAAGCGCCCGAGCCTCGGCCTGGGCAGATCGAGCAAGAAGCGCAAGGCGTTACGGCGCCCTGAGGTGACTCCGTGAGGTCTCTGTGTATTTGCCATCGGTTCTCTCTACGTTGTTCGCGTGGAGCGCAGCAATTTCCCTGGCTCCGAGCTCGACGGTGACGCGCGCGTTGCTCCATGGCCGCTGTCGGTGACCCTGGCCAGGACCACCCAGGGCGGGGGGTGACGCGGGGGAGGGGATCGAGGGGGACGCGGACGGCGATCGAGGAATGCGCAGCGGCGCATTTGCGTTGAATTTGCCGAGGCTCGGTGCGGTAATCGCTCGAGGAGCCCGCCGTGCGCTCGGGCGGCGCGCGCCGGGGGCGGCGTGGATCGGACGCCGGGATCACCATGGACAGGCACGCGTGACGGGCGCACGAGACAGCGGAGGAGACTTCCCGGCGGGCGAGAGCATCCCGCCTGCGCCCGTCGAGGCGAGCGGCTCCGAGGGCGCGCCCGGGGCGGAGCTGCGCTCGGTCGCTGCGAGCGGCGCCACCCTCTGGCTCACGCAATCGCCCGGGTTCTCGCTGTGGCGCGGCGAGGTGGCCGCCCCGGATCGGCTGCGGATCGAGGGGCGCGACGGGTACCTCCACGAGCTCCGGCTCGAGCCGGTCGGCGTGCTGCGGCTCGGCCGCGCCGAGCGCGTCGGCGACGAGCGCAACGAGCTCGTCTACGCCGACGTCGCGTCGCGGCTCGCGGCCACGCTGCGCCACGACGGCGTGCGCTGGTGGCTGCGCCGCCGCGAGGAGTGCAGCGTGCCCGTGCAGGTGGGCGCGCGGCACCTCGCGCGCGGGCAGGAGTCGCCGCTCGTCCACGGCACGTTCGTCTGCGTCGGCGGCATGCGCGCGACGTTCTTCGACCGCCGCTACGCCGCGCTGTCGGTCCCCGCCGGGGCGGTCGACCCGGCGACGGGCCTGCTCGCGCGCGGCGGCCTGGAGCAGGAGTGCGCGTCGCTCCTCGCGCGGAAGGGCCAGGGCGCGCTCGTCCTGCTGCGGCCGATCGAGGCGGGCGCGCCCTCGCGCGCGGCGGCCGCGGCGGCCGCCCTCGTCGCGGTGCACCGGCTCTGGCCGGACCTGCCGGTCGGCGACGCGGACGGCACGGCGGTGGCGCTCGTGCGGGGCGGCGCGGCGGAGGCGGCCGCGGCGGCGGGGCGCGCCCTGGAGGCCGTCGAGGCGGAGGGGCTCGGGGCGTTCGCGTGCGGCTACTTCACGGTGGCCGGGGAGGCGGACGTCGCCGGCCGCGAGGTCGAGCTCGGCTTGCACGCCATCGCCTCGCTCGCGGCGGAGCGCGAGCGGTGCGCCCCGGGGGGGTCCACCCCCGTGGCGGAGCTCCGCGACGCCGCGGCGAGCGCGCGCTTCGCCGCGCCGGGCGAGGTGATCGAGGCGTCGCGGAGCGGGCGCCGGGCGACGGTCCTGTTCGGCATCGAGGAGCAGAGCGCGCTCGGCGGCGTCGGGCCGCATGTCATCGGGGCGCTCGCGCAGGAGCTCGCGGCGGTCGTCGCGAGCCACGCGGGCGCCGGCGCGCTGATCGCGCCGCTCGCGCCCGGCGTGGTCGCCGCGTGCGTGCCCCGGAAGGCGGATCCGGCGGTGATGGCGAGCGCGGTGCAGTGCGACTGGCACGGCCGGCCGCCGATCCTGGACGGCAGGGTCGAGCACGCGCGGACCCTGTCGTGGGAGCTCCTGCACGGCGCCGACGCGGGCGCGCGGGCGGAGGAGATCTCGCGCGAGTGCGACGATCCGCACGGGGTGCTCTCGGCGCTGAGCGGGGGCCTGCCCTATCCGATCGCCGGGAGGGTGCGGGCGGCGATCGGGGCGTCGAGCGCGATCGAGCGGGTGAAGATGCTGTTCGACGTGCTCGAGGGCACGTGGCGGTTCATCGCGACGGTGCTCGTTTCGGCGTTCTTCAGCGGAGGAAGCGCGCCGCCCGGCTCGGGGCGCGGCGGCGGGGGGAGCGCGAGCGCGAGCGGATCGGGCGATGGGGCCGGATCGGGTGGCGGGCGCGGGTCGGTGGCCCCGGCGAGCGGCGGCAGGCCGAGCAGCCCGAGCGGCGCGGGCGGCGCGGGCGGCGTTCCCCCGGGGTGGGGCGCGCTGCTCGATTTCTATGGCCGCACGCGCACGCGCGACGGCCTGGCCCTCGGCGCGTGGCGCGAGCTCGCGCGCACGGCCGCGCGGGCGTTCGGGGATCGCGACGATCCGATCGGCTCGATGGCGAGGGAGGTGCTCGACGTCAAGCTGTCGCACAACCAGACGTTCGAGACGCTCTCGAACCTGATGCAGGCCGAGCGCAACCAGTTCGCGCACGGTCACTACACCGAGGCGCGGGCGGCCGCGGATCTGCCCGATTTCGAGCAGATGACCCGCGCGCTGCTCCGGGCGCAGCGGCCGCTCTGCGCGTGGACCCTGGTGACGGTCGAGAAGACGGAGCCGGATCTCTACGGCGATCTCCAGACGGTGGAGTTCATCGATCACACAGGCCCGTTCGCGTCGGGGACGCGGCGGCGGATCGGGCTGAACTCGCCGGTTCGGCTGTCGAACGTTGTCTATCTGGCCCGCTTCCGCGAAGGGCTGATGCTGCCGCTCGATCCGATGGTGCGGCGGCTCGCGCCGGACGACAGGTTCGATCTCTACTGGATGGATCACCTGCCGCGGCCGGGGGCGTGCAATATGAGCGCGGTCGTGGCGGGAAAGGCGGTGAAGGCGCCCTGCGATGCGCGGAGGATGGCGCCGCTGCTGCGGGCGATGCTGGACGCGGCGGGCGGGTGAGGGGCTGAGGGCCCCGCGGGGGCGCGGCGTTCTTGCTCTCGTCTGCTCGTCTCGCGGTGGGCACGACGCCACCAGCGATGGATCAACTCCGGAAACCGCCCGGCGGCGCGCCACCCCCCGCGCCGCCTCCCCGCGCAGCCTTTTGCGGGATCCGGCAAGATCCTGACGCAAGAATGCGCCGCGCCCCTCCGCCAACCCGCGCACGAGGCCGAATCTCTCCAGAACGTTTCGTGGCACATACGGTGCTTCCATGTATGCCGGGCGTCCCGGCAACGACGAAGCCGCCCCGAGCCGCCCGCAGCCCCGTTGGGACTGCGGTGCTCGTCTTAAGTCGATCATCCTTGGACAAGGAGAGGCCATGGCACAGCGGTTTGATGCACGCGCATGCGCGTGCGGATCGATGGTCATTGCACTGGCACTGGGAGCTTCCGCGTGCGACGCGGACAAGGGGGGGTTCACAGCAAGAGAATCAGCGGCGAACGGATCTATCCAGGCGGCGCTCACCGTCGGCGGCGCGCGACACGACGTCACCGCCGTCCACTACAAGGTCGTCAACGCGAGCAGCCCGTGCAGCGACTCCGCCATCGCGGAGACCACGAGTCCCCTCGAAGAAGAAGCGCTCCCCGGCGGGGCGCTCCCCCCGGGCGCGGGGACCCACGCCGGCGCCGACGGCCTGTTCGTGGTGCCGCCCGGCGATTACCGCGTCTGCGCGACGCCGATGGGCGACGCCGGACCCTCCCTGGAGTGCGGGCCCACCGAGGGGATCGCGACGGTCATCTCCGAGGCCACGACCGAGCTCTTCCTCGTGTCCCAGTGCCTCGGGGCGGGCAACGGCGGGCTCGACACGGTCGTCGCGCTGAACGACCCGCCGGCGTTCCAGGACCTCGACATCGCGCCGAGCAAGTTCATCACCCGGTGCGAAACGGCCACGATCACCGCGGTCGCGGAGGATCCCGACGGCGACGCGATCTTCTACACGTGGGAGCTGGCCGCCGGCGCCGGCTCGATCACGGGCGACGGCAACGCCGCGACGTTCACCCCGAACGGCCCGGGTGATGCCACCGTGAGGGTGAGGGCGACGGACCCCTTGGGCGGGAGCTCCTCGCTGACCTTCCCCATCCACGTCTCCGCGGACTGCGGCACCCCCGGCACAACGGTCGAGTTCTCGGAGGAGTTCACGCAGGACCAGTCGTCGAGCGAGCAGTGCGGCGCCTGGGACGCGTTCCGCGCGTCGCTCACGGGCGAGTACTCGTTCGTCACGATCCGGGGCAGCCAGGACCCCGGCGGGGTGACCTGCACGGGCGCGGCGGCGAATCTGCTCTGTCAGGCGCTCCACGATGGGACGCAGACGGGGCCAATCGAGTGCGACGGCCGGAGCTGGGTCGTCGGGACGGGCTGCGGCCCCACCTCCGAGGTGGTCGAGATCACCGCGGACGGCGCGCAGTGCGCGTGCACCAGCGGGTACACCGCGCGGCCGTGCATCGGCAACGAGAACTGGGGCGGCGTGGGCGGCGACACCTGCTTCGCGCCGAGCCAGACGATCTCCGTCGTGTGCGGGGGCGAGGGCGGCACCGCCCCCACGTGCGACGACGGCCTCCAGAACCAGGGCGAGACGGGCGTCGACTGCGGCGGCCCCTGCGCGCCCTGCACCGGCACCACGGTCGAGTTCTCGGAGGAGTTCACGCAGGGCCAGCCGTCCTCCGAGCAGTGCGGCGCCTGGGATGCGTTCCGCGCGTCGCTCACGGGCGAGTACTCGGCCGTCACGATCCGGGGCAGCCAGGACCCGGAGGGGGTGACCTGCACGGGCGCGGCGGCGAACACGCTCTGCCAGGCGCTCCACAACGGGACGCCGACGGAGCCGATCGCGTGCGACGGCCGGACCTGGGTCGTCGGGGCGGGCTGCGGCCCCACCTCCGAGGTGCTCGAGATCACCGCGGACGGCGCGCAGTGCGCGTGCACCAGCGGGTACACAGCGCGGCCGTGCATCGGCAACGAGAACTGGGGCGGCGTGGCCGGCGAGACCTGCTTGGCGCCGAGCCAGACGATCTCCGTCGTGTGCTCGGGCGAGGGCGGCGCCGCCCCCACGTGCCACGATGGCCTCCAGAACCAGGGCGAGACGGGCGTCGATTGCGGCGGCCCCTGCGCGCCCTGCCACATCGGCCTGTGCGATCCGGCGACCGAGGTCGAGCTCCACGGGCACTGCTATTACCTGGACGGCTCGGGGGGCGCGTGCGACGCCGGCTACACGCTGGCCCCGCAGGGCGCGCTGAGCCGCATCGCGCCCGGGTTCGTGGGCAAGACGTACAAGCACCAGCCGTCGGACAACTGCTGTATCGCGCACCGCGATCAGTCGACCGAGCTCCAGGACTGGGGCATGGACTCTGCTGATTGCAACGGATCGGGCCCGTTCCAGCTTGCCCCGATGCTCGGGGGCGCCGGCTGCTCCGACGTGCTGATCGAGTGGCCGGGTCAGCTCACGCTCTGCATGAGCCTGTGAGCGGATCGTGACCGGCTGACGCGCGGCTCCTGGCGCGCGCGGGGCCTCCGGGCGCCGCGCGCGACGTGAGGCGGGCCGCCGTCGACCGCGACGGCGGCCCGGATCGCGCTCGAGCGCAGCGCGTCCGGCCGGAGGGGCAGCGGAGCGCGGATCAGGTAGACTGCGGCAGCAGACGCCGGAGGACCTATGGCGCAGCTCGTTCTGGACAACCTGGAACCGGAAGTCATGGAGAAACTTGAGCTCCGGGCCAAACGGCTGGGCACGACCCCGGAGAAAGAAGCCTCGCGGTTGCTTCGCGAGAGGCTCCGCGCCGATCCGGAGCCGAACAGCGCCGAGGCACGCGACTCGGGGGCGAGCGAGGCAGGATTGGATCCACGGTTCGTGCGGCGGCACGGGTTTCTCGTGTTCGACGGCGAGATCGCCTCCGAGGACATCCCCGATCATCGCTCAGCACGCGACGAACGTATCGACTCGCTCTTGAAGGGCTCCGGTGAAGGTCGCCTTTGACACGTCGGTGCTCACCGCGGCCCTGGTCGCCTCGCACCGGGACCATCCGCGCGCCATCGTGTGGTTGAGCGCGGTGTCCGAAGGAGCAATCGATGGCGTGGTGAGCGTGCACGCGCTCAGCGAGCCGTGGTCGGACCTGACGAAGCTCCCCGTGTCTCCGCCCATTTCCCCGTTCGTAGCCTGGGAGGCGATCCGCGACCTCTTGGACCGATTCGAGGTGGTGTCGCTGACCGTGCAGATCCAGATGAAGGCTGTCGAGCGCTGTGCCTCCAAAGGACTCCGGTCGGGCGCGATCTTCGACGCGATCCATCTGGCGACGGCTGAGGCAGTTGACGCGGGGGTACTGCTCACGTTCAACGAACGGGACTTCACGCGGCTCTCGGTGGCCGCCGCTCCGTCGAATCGAGCGCCGCGAACCGCTCGGCCAGGGACAGGCGCTCGATTCGACGGAGCGGCGGCTCATCGAGGAGGCGCTGAAGGCGGCGCGCGGCAACCTGTCCGAGGCGGCGCGGCAGCTCGGGATCACCCGGGTCATGATCAAGCGGCGCATCGACCGGTTCGGGCTCGGCTTCCGCGACGAGTGAGCGGGGCGCGGCGCACGCCGGGGGATAGTGGAGACGTTGCTCGACGATCTGCGGCGGGGCGAGGGCGGGCGCGGAGAGGGCGGGGCGCGGAGAGGGCGGGGCGCGTCCCCTTGCCTTCCGCGGCCTGTCGGCCCGCGTCACGGGCAGGACAGCTCAGCCGCCGAGGGCATCGCTCCCGGCCGCGTCGACCTCGCTGGGCGCCGCAGGAGCCGCCGGGGCCGGCGGCTCCTCGACGGCGGTCTCGCTCGGCCCGACGCCGGCGTACCGCTTGCCGGCGCGCTCCGACGCCTTCAGCACGGGGCCGCGGATCGTCTCGATGGCCTCGGCCGGCGCATCGGAGAGGTCCAGGTTGGAGAGCACCGCGGAGACGACCCGCAACCACTTGCTGCGCGCCGAGAGGATGGTCGCGTTCGGCACGGGCGCGGTCTTCTCCTTGGCGGCGAGCGCGTCCCGCTCGTGCTCGATCGCCGAGAGCTCCTTGCCGGCCTTGATCCACCGCTGCGTCGTGTGGAGCAGCGTTGTCTTGCCTGCGGCAGGGATCCCCTTCAGGAACTCGGCGATGGCCGGCTCCTCGTCGAGGAGCCGGGCGATCCGCGCGGTGTTGCCCGACTCCGCCGTCGGCGACGCCTTGATGATGCTGAGCCCGCTCGGGAACAGCTTGCCTTGCACCTGATCACAGGCGGCGGCGCGCTCGGCGTCCGGCGGCTCCCCGGCGAGGCAGTGCTCGCGATGCGCGTCGATGCCCCACGACACCGCCTTGGCGAGGTGGTCGTGGCGCGTATCGACCACGGCGAGCTCCTGGGTGAGCTCGACCATCCTGGGCGAACCAGCGGTCTTGGCGGGGCGCACCGCGAGCACGGTCTCATGCGCCTCGACCACCCTGGGGTGCAGACCGGCGATCTCCGGGATCGAGAGGAACAGCCGCTTCCGCTGCGCGTTCTCGACCCAGGGAGCCAGCAGCGCGACCATCTCTTCGATCATCAGGTGCTTCAACATCGCATCAACCTCCTGATTCGGGGCAAAACGTGTCCCGCAAGGACATCTTCAAAGGGGCAAGCGTGTCAATGCTCTTTCTGCGTGCGCTGGCCTCGAAGCAGGTTTTGGTCGTGATGCTGGAGGCCGTGGGGCGGCGTGCCTTTGCAGGTCGTCCATGACGGACGTATGGCGGAGGTCGCGATCTGGCGCGGAGCATAATTTTGAAGTGGCGGCCAGATCCCGGCCAGGCCGGCGGGTTCCGGGGAGCCTCTCGGGTGGGAGGCGACCTTGTCGGAGGGCTGAAAAGGAGCGCCAGGCGAGGACGCGACCTTGCCGGGGGGCTGAAAACGAGCGCCTGGCCAGGTCGCGATCTTGCCGGGGGGCTGGAAGCGAGCGCCTGGCCAGGTCGTGACCTTGCCGCAGGGCCGGATAAGGAGTGCCTGGCCAGGTCGTGATCTTGCCGCAGGGCCGGAAAGGAGCGCCCGGCCAGATCGTGACCTGGCAGGGAGGCTGAAATGGAGCGTCGGACCAGGTCGTGATGCTCGGGGGTGCTGAGAGCGCGGCGCGCGCGAGCGTTCGATCGCCAGCGCGCGCCTGCTCGACCCGTGGGGTTCATTCCAACGACTCGGGGAACCGCAGCGTCTCGACGGAGGTGCCGCTCTCTCCCACCGTCGTGCTGCCATCGTGGTTCCAGCTGGTGCCGCCTATGCCCGGCCGTCCGATCTCGAAGGTGACGCCCTCGAGCGTGAGCTGGTCCTCGTCGAGGTAGGCAATGCCGATCGAGTCGCCGCCGCGCCCCGGGCCGCCGTAGCCGCCGGGCCCTCCTTGGCCGCCCCGGCCGCCGAAACAGGCGGAGAATCCATCCCCCAGCGCTCCGCCCGGTGCGCCTCGGCCGCCTCGGCCAGGCGGACGACGATCAGGGCAGAGCCCAGGGTGATGCAGTCGCCCGGCGCGATCTCGATGGCTTGCCCGGAGACCTGCCGCATGTCCTCCGTCTTCCCTGTCCCGGCGGGCGTGCGCGCCTGGTCTGCTCGCGAGGCGCGCACGGAGATCGGGTTGGTGCCGCCGAGATCCTCGATCCGGAGCGGGGGATCGAGGTGCAGGACGGCGTGCCGGCGCGAGACGGACGCGTGGTGGATGCAGATGTCGTTCTCGGCGGCGCGGCCGATCGAGACCGAGCCGCTCGGCGGCAGCGGGTGGACCACGACCGCATCGCCGGCGAAGACCGTGAGCTCCCGCGCCGCAGGAGGACGCGGGCGCCCGGCCGCAGCGCGATCTCCGGCCGGTGAACGACGGTCTTAACGATCCGAGGTCACGGGGGCGTTCTACCCCCTGGGAGGCGCTCTGCCGCGCCGGCGGCCCCGAACTTGTCGCCGCGATCGTACGCCTCGCTCGAATCGGAGAGCACCTCGATCACGAGGGCCGGGTTCAGGAGCGTGTCGCGCCGCTCATCCTCGAACTCGGGGCGGCCGCAGACGACCGAGCCGTCGGGGTAGACCTCGAGATACTCCCCTGGCGAGAGCTTCCGTCGCGGAGCCGCCACGCCCATGCGCGACAGTGTCGCGTGCCGGGCTGGCGATGTCCACGCGCAGGCAGGCGAGCCGCCGCGGGCGCGCGCGGGCGCGCGTGGAGCACCGGGCGGTGTGCTGCGCAGCGAGACCGTCCACCTCTCCCCGCGCCGGTGATACCGTCGTCGTGCGATGGACCGCACGCTCGTCGACGAGGGCAGCTCCTCCCGCGACCCGGGCGTCGTACCGCTGCCCCCGGGCGGGCTCGGGCACATGCCCGGCGACGCGCTCGACCGCCGCTACCGCCTCCGCGTCCGGCTCGGCCGCGGCGGCTTCGGCGACGTGTGGCGCGCCGAGGAGCTCCTGCCCGACGGCGCCCCGTTCCGCGAGGTCGCCCTCAAGCTCCTCGTCTCGGACTTCGCCGAGGCCGCGGACTGGGCCGAGGAGGCCAAGCTCCTCGCCTCGTTCCGGCACCCCTCGCTCGTCACGATCTACGCCGCCGGCATCCTCCACGGCGCCGCGAGGACCCCGTTCGTCTCGATGGAGCTCCTCGAGGGCAGGAACCTCGCCGACCTGATCCGCTACCGCGGGCGCGTCCCCTGGCGCCGCGTCGTCGCCTGGGCCCGCGACATCGCCGGCGCGCTCGACGTCATCCACGCGCGCGGCGTCGTCCACCTCGACCTCAAGCCCGCCAACCTGTTCCTCACCCAGGACGGCACCCTCAAAGTCCTCGACTTCGGCATCTCGCGGCGCGCAGGCACCCCGCCCGGCGGCCCCCTCTCGCGCGCCCCCGGCGCGCCCCCGGCCGTTAGCATCGGCGGCGGCAGCGGCCGCGACGGCAGCGGCAGCGGCGGCCGTGACGGCGACAGCGGCGCCGGCAGCGGCGAGCTCGGCACCGCCGCCTTCCTCGCCGAGCGCGACGTCTACGCCTCCACCCGCCGCGCCTTCGCCGGCGCGGACAGCCCCGCCGTCGCGCGCAACGTCATCGGCACGCCGGGCTTCATGGCCCCCGAGGTGCTCGAGATGGCCGAGCCCACCGCCGCCACCGACGCCTACGCGCTCGCCGTGTGCATCGCGCAGCTCGCGACCGGACGCCTCCCGCACGACGTCCCCGACGAGCCGGACGACTGCTCCGACCCGTCGAGCGTCTCCGCCTGGTGGACCGAGCTCCGCAGCGCGACCCTGCGCGGCGCCATGCGCGACCTCGCGGGCGACCCCGCGCGGCTGCCGCGCGGCCTCCTCGCGCTGCTGAAGCGCCTGCTCTCCGTCGATCCCGCGCACAGGCGCGTCGCGCCGGGGCGGCTGAAGCAGCTGATCGACGAGGTCTGGGAGCGACCCCACGGCGTCCCGGACCGGCCGTACAGGGGGCTCGCCCCCCTGTCGGCCGCCGACGAAGGCCTCCTGTTCGGGCGCGACGACGACATCGCGCGCCTCGGGCGCGAGCTCGAGTTCGAGCCGTGCCTCGTCCTCCAGGGGCCGCGCGGCGCCGGCAAGACCTCGCTCGCCTCGGCCGGCCTCGTGCCCCACCTCGCGCGCCGCCACGCCGACCACAAGGACGACTGGATCGAGGCGCGCCTCACCCCCGACGGCGACCCGGACGGCGCCCTCGCCTGCGCGCTCGCCGCCGTCTCGCCCGAGCTCGAGGCCGCAGACCTCGCCGCGCTCACCAGGTTCTGCATGACGTCGGCCGTCGGGGTCGCGCTCGTCATCGACCCGATCGCGCCCCTCGGCGACGGGCGGCTCGCCGCCCTCGTGAGCGCGCTCGCGACCGGCGACGCGCGGCGCGGGCTCCGGCTCGTCGGCGTGCTCGACGAGGCCGACGATCGCGCCGCGGCGCTCCTCGCCACGCCGGCCGGCGAGGGCCTGCGCGCGGCGCTGCGCTACGTGGGGCTGCCCGCCGCCGCCGCCGTGAAGGACCTCGTCGCCGGCCCGGCGAAGCTCGCCGGCGCCGAGGTGCGCGGCCTCGCTCAGGTCGAGGCCGAGGTGCAGCGCGAGCTCCGGGGCGGCGGCGCCGCGCTGTCGTTCGTGGCGCTCGCCCTCGCCGACTGGTGGACGACCGCGCGCGGCGCGCGCGACGTCCTGAGCGGCGAGGCGTGGCAGGCGCTCGGCGGCGTGCGCGGCGCCCTCGCGCGGCACGCCGACGCCGCCATCGCGGCCCTCACCCCGGAGGACCGCGCGATCGCCGACGAGGCGCTGCTCCGCCTCGGCGCCGTGGACGGGTCGCGCGTCCGCTGGGTCGAGGCGGAGCTCGTCGAGGCCGTCGCCGCCCCGCCCGCCGAGGTCGACCGGATCCTCGGCGCCCTGGAGCGCGCGCGCCTCCTCGTCCGCCGCGACAGGGCCGTGGAGCTCGCCCACGAGGCGCTCGTCGCGGGCTGGCCGCACCTCGCCGCCACCCGCGCGCGGCACATGGAGCGGGTCATCCTGCTCGAGCGGCTCCGCGAGGCCGCCGACGTGTGGGATCGCTCCGGCGAGAGCCCCGACTTCCTGCTGCGCCGCGACCTGCTCGACCAGGTGAGCGCGGGCGCCGCCTTCGCCTCGCGGCTGCCGCGGCGCGAGCAGGCCCTCGTGCGCGAGAGCCTCCGGCGCGCCCGCGTCCAGCGTGCCAAGAAGATCGGCGCGGTCGCGGCGCTCGGGCTCGCGGTCGCCTCGGGGTTCGTGGCCGAGCGGTGGGTGTCGGCGCGCCAGGCGAGCGCCGAGGCGGCGCGCCGCGCGGCCGAGGAGCGCGCCGACCTCGCCGAGCTCATCGGCAAGGCGCGCCGCACCGAGGACCCGTACCACCGCGCCGCGTGGATCGCCGCGGCCCTCGGGCGGCGCGCGGACGACGCGGCGCTGCCGCTCGATCTCGCGACCGCGGCCATGGGCCTGCCGCGCGCGCACTTCCTGACGGTCGACAGCGTGGTGGGGCCGGCGCTGCCGTGGGACGACCGCTGGGTCGTCGCCGGCGGCCCCGGCGGCACCCTGCTCATCGCCGACCTGCGCCCGCCCGATCCGGACGTCATCGACGACGTCGCGCTCGACGTCGACCCGGAGAGCGTCGAGCTCGCCAGGCCGCCGCGCGTGCTCGCGCTGCGGCCGCACGACGCCCCGCACGTGGAGCGCGTGCCGTTCGCGTTCGACACGGCGGTGGCGACGCGCTCGGTCACGGGCGAGGTCCGCGTCTTCCGGCTGCGGGAGGGCGGCACCGTGGCGCTGGCCGCTGTCGCGCCGGTGCAGTGCAGCAGCGCCGTGCACGCGGCCGAGGCGGCGCCCGTCCTCGCCTGCTCGACCGACGGCGGGATCGCGCGCTGGGACATGCGGCGCGGCGGCGGCGCCGGCGCGGTCGACAGGCACCCGTTCCGCGGCAACGTGCTCGGCATCTCGCCGGACGGCGCGCGCGTGGCGGCGGTGCTCGGGCGCAGGGCGCTGCTCTGGGGGCCGGACGGCGGCGCGGGCGCCGAGATCACCCTGGCGGCGCCCGCCGTGCTCGGGCGCTTCAGCCCGCGGGACCCCGCGATCGCGCTCGTGCAGCAGAGCAGGACGTCGATCTACGCCTTCGATCGGCCCGGCGCGCCGCTCCTCGAGCTCGACACGGACCCGGCGCCCGCGTCGGCGCGCTGGGACGCGGGCGGGCTCGATCTGGGCGTCTGCGGCAGCGGCGGCAGCGCCTGGCACTACCTCCGGAAGGGCGGGCGCGCCCCGGGCGATCCGCCGCCCGAGGGCTCGCCGTGCGAGGCGCCGCCCGGCCAGCGCGCGCCGCAGCCGCTGCGCGCGCGCAGCGACGCGGCCGACCTCGCCGAGCGCGACGTCGGCCCGCACGGGCTCCTCGGCGGGTGGCGGCTGCCGGACCGCCGCGTGCTCACGCGCGATCTCATCCTGTTCAGCCCGGGCCCGCCCGCCGCGGAGCGCTTCCTCCGGTTCGAGGGGCTCGACCCCGCGGGCAGGCCGGAGCTCCGCGAGGCGAGCGCCTCGGCCGCCGCGGCGCTGCGGAGCGGGGGCGCGGTGGCCCTCCAGATCGGCGGCGAGGTGCGCCTCTACGACGAGGGGTCGCGGCGCCGCACGGCCGCGCAACGGGGGCACCTGCTGCGCGCCTGCGACGACGGCCGCGTCCTGTCGTACCGCAAGGACGAGGGGGTGTGGACGCTGTTCGACGCGGCGACCGGGGCGACCGTGGAGGCGGTGCCGACGGCGCCCGCGCTCGTGCTCGGCGTCGACGCCGCCTGCCGGACGCTGTTCACGCAGGAGCTCGACGGCAACCTCGTCGCGACGTCGCTCCGCGACCTGTCGTCGCGCACGCTCGCGGTGACCGACGGCTACGTCTACGAGGCGCGCCCGAGCCCCGCGCGCGGCGACGTCGGCCCGGGGCTGTGGCTCGCCTTCAGCTCGGGCGCGGTGGCGCGCATCGACGAGCGGCGCGGCGAGGTGCGGGTGCTCGGGTACGCGACGCCGCGGGCGACCGCGATCGCGGACGGCCCGCTGCCGGGCGACGTGGCCTTCGCGGACGCGACGGGCGTCGTCCTGGTCCGCCGCGCCGGCCTCGCCGAGCGGGTGCTCGACGGCGTGAGCGGGGCGGAGTGGGAGGACCTCTCCGCCGCGCCCGACGGCAAGACGATGCTGCTCTCGTCGGCGGACCGGATCGCCGTGCTCGACCTGGTGCGGCGCGAGATCGTCGGCGCCATGCCGTCGGACGGCCGCGAGCGGCTCGCGCCCTGGGACGCCGAGGGCTCGGTGCTCTCGTGGTCGTTCGGCCGCGTGGGCGGGCCGGCAGGCGTCGTGGTGCCCCGGGGGTTGCCCCTGGCCCGGCGGGTGGGGGAGGCGGTGTCGAACCTGCGGGCCGAGGGCAAGCGGCTCGTGGCGCGTCACGGATCCCCGTGACCCGCAACGCACGATCCCCCGCGCCACGCGCCCGGGACCTCTCGCGAATCTCTCGTGAACCGCTGCACCGATCGCGCTCACGCGGGCGGGCGCCTCGCCCGCGCCCTCGAAGCGCGCTGTCGCGCGCGCGCTCACTCTCTCTCGGCCCATCGGACGTGACATTGTAGGGAGCGCGCTCACCTGCGCGGCCGCGAGAGAGCAGAAGGGATTGGATCCGGTCCGCGAACGCCGTACGCTGCTCCAACCGTGCCCGCGCCCGAACCGAGCCAGAACGCTTCACTGTTCCTTTGCATCACATTCTTCCCGAGCGAGAGGCTGGCCAACGCGGTGTTACGGCTGGTGTCCAGCTTCTGCGGGATGGTGCTGGACGACGCGAACGTGAGCTCGCGGTTTTACATGGCCGCGCACGAGCTCGCCGAGAATATCACAAAGTATTCGACGGGCCCCAAGGTCAGCCTCGAGCTCGCGATGGAGGAGGACGAGAGCTCTTATATCCTGAAGATCCGCGCGCGCAACGAGGCCTCTCCGGAGCGGCTGCGCGAGGTGGAGAGGCGGCTGCTCGAGCTGAAGACCGCGAGCGATCCGGTGAAGCACTATGATGAGCTCATCAACGAGACGGCGATGATAGAGGGGGTGTCGGGCCTCGGCCTCGCGCGGGTGTGCGCCGAGGGCGGGCTCGACGTGGACTACAAGATCGAGGGCAACGAGCTGACGATCATCGCGCACGCGCCGGTTGGGAGATGGAGGGCAGATTGAGCAGCTTAAAGGTTGAGTCCGTCGTCACGGACAGCTTCGGGATCGAGCCGACCCTGAGGGACGACACCCTCAGCGTCAAGCTCACCGGCACGGGCGACATGGCGGCCGCCGCGCCGCTCGGCTCCTATTTCAGGACCCTCCAGGCGGAGGTGATACGCCTCTCCGTGAGCGCCGTCGAGTTCGACGTGAGGGCCCTCTACTTCCTGAACTCGAGCTGCCTCAAGGCGTTCATCAGCTTCATCTGCGGTCTCGCGGGTCAGGGGCTCAAGTGCAAGATCCAGTTCCTCACGGACGCGAGGCTGGGGTGGCAACGGCGGAGCCTGACGGCGCTCGAGCGCATGTCTCCGGAGCTGGTCTCCATCGCCGATACCTGACCCGAGAGCCGTAGGCCATGAGCAAGAAGCGCCGGACGATCGCCCTCTTGATGGACTACGTACGAGGCGAGTACCAGTCCGGGGTGCGCTTCGGCGTCGAGCGCGCCGCCGAGGCGCACGACGTCAATCTCGTGATCGCCTTCGGCGAGATGCTCGCCCTCCCCGGGTCGTCCGGTACGGCCCAGAACAGCATCTATCACCTCATCGGCGCCGAGACGGTCGACGGCATCATCATCGCCTCGACGACCCTGTGCCATCACGTCGGCATCGAGGGAATGCAGCGGTTTTGCCGGTCCTACGCGCCGCTGCCGGTCTGCAGCATCGGGGTGGCGATCGACGGCGTCCCGAGCCTCGTCGTCGACAACGCCCTCGGGATCGACGCCGCGGTCGGGCACATGGTCGACGCCCACGGGTGCCGGCGCGTCGCGTACCTCGGCGGGCCGGCCAACAACGAGGAGGCGGACGTGCGCACCGCCGCCTACTTCAGGGCGCTCGCCGATCGATCGCTGCCCTTCGACCAGCGCCTCTTCGCGTGCGGCGCGTTCACGATCGACTCCGGGCGCGCCTCCATGCGCGAGATCCTGGATCGCGGGGTCGAGCTCGACGCCGTGGTCGCCGCGAACGACGCCATGGCCCTCGGCGCGATCGACGCCCTCCGGGCGCGCGGCCTCGGCGTCCCGGAGGACATCCTCGTGTGCGGCTTCGACGACGTGGTCATCGCGCGCTTCACGAAGCCGTCGATGTCCACCGTCGGCCAGCCCATCAAGCGGCTCGGCGCGCGCGCCGTCGACGCGCTGATGCGCATGATCGACGGCGAGCCCGTCCCGGAGCGCAGCCTCTTCCCGGTCGAGCTCACGCTGCGCGAGTCCTGCGGCTGCGGCAACCCGGCGGACGCGGCGGGCGGGCCCTCGAGCAGGGCGCGGCGCGCGCCGCTCCCGCCCGCGCACGCCGGCGGGCGGGAGGCGCTGGAGCGCGACCTCGAGAAGAGCGTCGCGATCCCGGCCGGCCCGCTCCACGGCTGGGCCGGTGAGCTCCTGTCGGCGCTCGACGGCGAGCTCGCCGGGGAGGAGGGCCGCTTCCTGCGCGCCCTCGAGGCGCTCCTCGACGCGGCGGGGCGCGAGGGCGCGAACCTAGAGCATTTCCAGGGCGTGATAACGCTCCTCCGCGAGCGGGTGCGCCGCGGGCCCGGCGACCTCCGGGGCGCGGCGCTCGCGGAGACGCTCGAGCAGCTCTGGCACGCCTCGCGCGTGCTCGTCGGGAGCGCGTCCGTGCGCTCCGAGGGGCAACAGCGCCTGAACGTGGAGCTCGCGTCGCTGTACCTGAGCTGGAGCGCGCGGAGCTTCTCGACCTGCCTGAGCCTGCCCATCCTGCGGCGCATGATGGCGTCGGAGCTGCCGCGGATGCAGTTCTCGCGGGTCGCCGTGTCGCTCTACGACGACCCGCGGCGCAAGACCATGGTGCCGCTCTTTCTGATGGAGGACGGCCGCGAGGTCGAGCCGCCGCCCGGGAGCTTCCCGGCCCGGCTCCTCGCGCCCGACGGCTTTCTGGGAGATGGGGAGCGCTGGAGCGTGATCGCGCTGCCGGTCGCGTTCGGCGACGCGGAGAAATTCGGCGTCGCGGTGCTCAACAGCGGCGCGAACGAGCTGGTCTATGACGCGCTCCGCCTCCAGATCGGCTCCGCGGTCAAGGCCGCGGCGCTGCACTGGGAGGTCGTGCGGCAGGTGGAGCTGCGCGAGCGGCTGGAGCAGGAGAAGGCCCGCCAGGAGAGCGTCGTGGCGGCGCGCATCCAGACGGCGCTTGTGCCGACGCAGCTCTCGGTCGAGGGGCTCGAGCTCTCCGCCGTCATGAGGCCGGCCGCCACGGTCGGCGGCGACTACTACGATGTGCTCGCGACCGCGGAGGGGGGCTGGCTCGGGATCGGCGATGTCGCGGGGCACGGGCTCGCGGCCGGGCTCGTGATGCTGATGATCCAGAGCATGGTCTCGGCCCTGACGCGCAGCGACCCGAACGCCAGCCCGAGCGACATCGTCTCCGCGGTCAACGCGGCGGTGTACGAGAACGTCCGCAGCCGGCTGAAGCGGGATGAGCACGCGACGCTGCTGCTCCTCCGGTACGAGCGGAGCGGGCGGGTGACGTTCGCCGGGGCGCACGACGACCTCATCGTGTGCCGCGCGCGCACCCGTCGCTGCGTGTGCATCCAGAGCTCGGGCGTGTGGGTCGGCGCGCTGCCCGCGATCGACGCGATGACGCGAGACGCCGAGTTCGTCCTGGAGGACGGCGACCTCCTCGTGCTGTACAGCGACGGCGCGACGGAGGCGCGCGACGCCCACCGGGAGCAGTTCGGCCTCGAGCGGCTGTGCTCCACCATCGAGTCTTCCCAGGACGCGCCCGCCGACGCGATCCGCGACCGGATCATGAGGGAGGTCGAGGGCTGGTGCCCGAGCCCCGATGACGACGTGACGGTCGTCGTGGCGAGGTACAGCGCGCCTCGGGGGCTGTCGCTCCAGTCCGCCGGCTTTCCTACATGAGCGCTACCTCGCGCGCGGGAAGGAAGACAGGGATTGGATTCCGTCCGAGAACCACGTAGGCTGCTCAATCGTGCCAGTGTCCGAACCGAGCCGCAGCGGGTCACTGTTCCTGTGCATCACGTTCTATCCGACCGAGCGGATGGCCAACAGCGTGCTTCGCCTGGTGTCCAGCTTCTGCAGCATGGTGCTCGACGACGCGAACGTGTGCTCGCGGTTCTACATGGCGGCGCACGAGCTCGCCGAGAACATCATCAAGTACTCCTCCGGCCCCAAGGTCAGCCTCGAGCTCGCGCTGGAGGAGAGCGACAGCTCGTGCGTCATGAAGATATGCGCCCGCAACGAGGCCTCTCCGGAGCGGCTGCGCGAGGTGGAGAGGCGGCTGTTCGAGCTGAAGACAGCGATCGATCCGGTGAAGCATTATGACGAGCTCATCTGCGAGACGGCGATGGTAGAAGGGGTGTCGGGGCTCGGCCTCGCGCGCGTGCGCGCCGAGGGCGGGCTCGACGTGGACTACAAGATCGAGGGCAACGAGCTGACGATCATCGCGCACGCGCCGGTTGGGAGGTGGAGGGTCGATGAGCATCTTGAGGGTTGAGCCCGTCGTCACGGACAGCTTCGGGATCGAGCCGACCCTGAGGGACGACACCCTCAGCGTCAAGCTCACCGGTACGGGCGACATGGCGGCGGTCGGGCCGCTCGGCTTCTTCCTCAAGGACATCCAGTCGGAGGCGCTGCGCCTGCGCGTGAGCGCCGTCGCGTTCGACGTGAGGGCGCTTTATTTTCTGAACTCGAGCTGTCTCAAGGCGTTGATCAGCTTCATCTCCAGCGTCGCGGGCCAGGGGCTCAAGTGCAAGGTGGAGTTCATCACGGACGCGCGGCTGGGGTGGCAGCGGCGGAGCCTGACGGCGCTCGAGCGCATGTCCCCGGAGCTGGTCTCCATCGCCGATACCTGACCCGAGAGCCGTGGGCATGAGCACGAAGCGCCGCACGATCGCCCTCTTGATGGACTACGTGGGCGGAGACTACCAGTCCGAGGTGCGGTTCGGGGTCGAGCGCGCCGCCGAGGCGCATGACGTCAATCTCCTGGTCGCCTTCGGAGAGACGCTCGCGCTGCCCGGGGCGACGGACGCGGCCCAGAACAGCATCTATCACCTCGTCGGCTCGGAGACGGTCGACGGCGTCATCGTCGCGTCGGCGACCCTCTGCCATCACATCGGCATCGAGGGGATGCGGGAGTTCCTCCGCGGCTACGCGCCGCTGCCGGTCCTCAGCATCGGAATGGAGATAGAGGGCATCCCGAGCCTCACCGTGGACAACGCCTTCGGGATCGAGCTCGCGGTCGGGCACATGGTCGACGCCCACGGGCGCCGGCGCGTCGCGTACATCGGCGGGCCGGCCAACAACGAGGAGGCGAGCGCGCGCGCCGAGGCGTACTGGGGAGCGCTGGCGGCGCGCGCCGTCCCGCTCGACGAGCGCCTCTTCGCGGAAGGCGCGTTCACGATCGACAGCGGCAGGAGCGCGATGCGCGACCTCTTGACCGGCGGGGGCGAGCCCGACGCCGTGGTCGCCGCCAACGACAAGATGGCCCTCGGTGCGATGGAGCTGCTCAAGGAGCGGGGGATCCGCGTCCCGCAGGACATCCTCGTGTCCGGCTTCGACGACGCGGTCATCGCGCGGTTCTCCAAGCCGTCGCTGACCACCGTCCGCCAGCCCATGAAGCGGCTCGGGGCCCTCGCGATGGACAGCATGGTGCGCATGCTCGACGGCAAGGACGTGCAGGACATGGCGCTCCTGGAGGTCGAGCTCACGTGCCGCGAGTCGTGCGGCTGCGGGGTCCAGGCGAGCGCCTCGCTCCCGCCTCCGGGCACCTTGGGGCGGAGCGGCGCGGCCTTGATCGCCGCGCAGCGGGAGTCGCTGGAGCGGGGGCTCCGGCGGAGCGTGTCGATCCCGACCGGCTCGCTCGACGGCTGGCCCGGCGATCTCCTGTCGGCGCTGGAGGCGGAGCTCACCGGGAAGGAGGGCCGCTTCCTGCATGCGCTGGAGGCGCTCCTCGACGCGGCGGGGCGCGCGGGCGCGATCCTCGATCACTTCCAGGGCGCGATCGCGGTGCTCCGCGAGCGGCTCCACCGGCCGGTCGAGGACGGCGGCGACGGCGTCCTCCAGGACACCCTCGAGCGGCTCTGGCACGCCTCGCGCATCGTCATCGGGAGCGCGTCCGTGCGCGTCGAGGGGGAGCGGCGGCTCAACGTGGAGCTCGCGTCGATGTACCTCAGCTGGAGCGCGCGGAGCTTCTCGACCTGCCTGAGCCTGCCGATCCTGAAGCGCGTGATGGCGTCGGAGCTGCCCGCCCTGGGGTTCTCGCGCGTCGCGGTGTCGCTCTATGACAGCACGCTCGGCGCCCACGACCCGCAGCAAACCACGATGAAGACGCTCTTCCTCATGGAGGGCGGCCGCGAGGTGGAGCCGCCGCCCGCGAGCTTCCCGGCCCGGCTCCTCGCGCCCGACGGCTTTCTCGGGGGTGGAGAGCGCACGACCCTGATCGCGATCCCTGTCGCGTTCGGCGACCTGGAGAAGTTCGGTGTCGCGGTGCTCAACAGCGGTGCGCACGAGCTGGTCTATGACGCGCTCCGCCTCCAGCTCGGCTCGGCGGTCAAGGCCGCGGCGCTGCACCGGGAGATGATCCGGCAGGTGGAGCTGCGCGAGCGGCTGGAGCAGGAGAAGGTCCGCCAGGAGAGCGTCGTGGCGGCGCGCATCCAGACCACGCTGGTCCCGGAGCGGCTCTCGGTCGAGGGGCTCGAGCTCTCGGCCGTCATGAAGCCGGCCGCCGCGGTCGGCGGCGACTACTACGACGTGCTCGCGACCGACGAGGGCGGGTGGCTCGGGATCGGCGACGTCGCGGGGCACGGGCTCGCGGCGGGGCTCGTGATGCTGATGATCCAGAGCATGGTCTCGGCGCTGACGCGCAGGGACCCGGGGGCGAGCCCTGCCCGGCTGATCTCGGCCATCAACGCGGCGGTGTACGAGAACGTCCGCGGCCGCCTGATGCGGGACGAGCACGCGACGCTGCTGCTCCTCCGGTACGAGCGGGGCGGGCGGGTGACGTTCGCCGGGGCGCACGACGACCTCATCGTGTGTCGCGCGCGCACCCGTCGCTGCGTGTGCATCCCGAGCTCGGGTGTCTGGATCGGCGCGCTGCCCGCGATCGACGCGATGACGCGAGACGCCGAGTTCGTCCTGGAGGACGGCGACGTCCTCGTGCTGTACAGCGATGGAGTGACCGAAGCGCGCGACGCCCACCATGAGCAGTTCGGCCTCGAGCGGCTCTGCGCCGCCATCGAGTCCGCCCAGTCTGCGTCCGTCGTGGCCATCCGCGACCGGATCTTGAAGGAAGTCGAGGGCTGGTGCCCGAGCCCGGACGACGACATCACGATGGTCGTGGCGAGGTACCGAGCGCCCCGACCGCCCTGACGGCCCTGACGGCCCGGCGCGGTGGTGGCGCGCGGCCACGAGCGCGCCTACATGGCCGCACAGCGGACCGAGGGGATTGGATCCCGTGCAAGAACGACGTACGCTGGCCGGGTCGTGTTAGCTTCCGGAGTGAGCCAGAACGCTTCGCCGTTCCTGTACATCACGTTGGTGCATCACGTTTCTTCCGAGCAAACGGACGGTTATCGCGCTGTTACGGTCGGTGTCCAGCGTCTGCGCGATGGTGCTGGACGAGGACCGCGCGCTCGCGAGCGAGGGCGAGGGCGACGAGCTGACGCACCTCGCGCGCGCGCCGGTCGGGAGATGGAGGGTCGATGAGCAGCTTGCGGGTTGAGCCTGTCGTCACGGACAGCTTCGGGATCGCTCCGACCCTGAGGGACGACACCCTCGGCGTCAAGCTCAGCGGGACAGGCGACATGGCGGCGGCGCCGGAGCTCGGCCTCTGCCTCAAGGCGCTCCAGGCGGAGGTGCAGCGCCTCTCCATCCACGTCGTCGAGTTCGACATCAGGGCCCTTTACTTCCTGAACTCGAGCTGCCTGAAGGCGTTCATCAGCTTCATCTGCGGCCTCGCGGGCCACGGGATGAAGTGCAAGGTGCTGTTCATCGCGGACGCGCGGCTCGGATGGCAAAGGCGGAGCCTGGCGGCGCTCGAGCGCATGTCCCCGGAGCTCGTCTCGATCGAGGACGCCTGACCCGAGAGCCCGAGGACATGAAGCAGAAGCGCCGGACGATCGCCCTCGTGATGGATTATGTGCGGGGCGAGTACCAGTCCGCCGTGCGGATCGGGGCCGAGCGCGCCGCCGAGGCGCACGACGTCAATCTCGTGATCGCCGTCGGCGAGACGCTCGCCGGCCACAGCGCCGCCGAGGTCGCCCAGAACAGCATCTATCGCCTCGTCGGCCCGGAGGCGGTCGACGGCATCGTGGTCGCCGCGGCGCCGCTCTGCAACCACGTCGGCGTCGAGGGCGTGCAGAGCTTCTGCCGTGCTTACGCGCCGCTGCCCGTGTGCAGCATCGGGATCCCGCTCGCGGGCGTCCCCAGCGTCGTCGTCGACAACGGCCTCGGGATCGAGATGGCGGCCGGCCACCTGCTCGACGAGCACGCGTGCCGGCGCGTCGCGTACATCGGCGGGCCGGCCAACAACGGGGAGGCGAGGCTCCGCGCCGACGCGTACCGGAAGGCGCTCGCCGCGCGCGCGCTGCCCTGCGACGAGCGCCTCGTCGCGGCCGGCGAGTTCACGATCGACAGCGGCCGGGTCGCGATGGCCGAGATCCTGGCCCGCGGGGTCGAGCTCGACGCGGTGCTCGCCGCCAACGACAACATGGCCCTCGGCGCGATCGAGCTCCTGAAGGCGCAGGGCCGCGATGTCCCCCGGGACATCCTCGTGTGCGGCTTCGACGACGTCGGCGTGGCGCGCTACGCGAAGCCGTCGCTCACCACGGTCCGCCAGCCGATCCAGCGGCTCGGGGAGATCGCGCTCGAGACGGTCCTGCGCATGCTCGACGGCGAGCGCGTCCCCGAGCTCCGCACGCAGCCGATCGAGCTCACGCGGCGCGAGTCGTGCGGCTGCGCCTATCAGGCCGTCGCCGCCGTGCCGCCGCGCACGAGCCCGCCGCCGCGCCACGGGGGGCTCGTGCTCGGCGGCCGCCGCGGCGAGCTCGAGCGCGCGCTCGAGCGCGCCGTGGGCATCCCGGCCGCCTCGCTCGACGGCTGGTCCGGCGAGCTCCTGTCGGCGCTGGAGGAGGAGCTCGAGGGGAGCCAGGGGCGCTTCCTGCTCGTGCTGGAGCGCGTCCTCGACGCGGCGGCGCGCGAGGGGGTGTTCCTCGATCTGTTCCAGGGCGTGATCACGCTGCTGCGCGCGCGGCTCCGCCGGCCGAGCGAGGACCCGGCCGGGGCCGCCGCGAACGAGGCCATCGAGCAGCTCTGGCACGCGTGCCGCGTCCTCGTCGGGGCCGCGGCGGTGCGCGCCGAGGGGCGCCAGCGCCTCGACGTCGAGGTCGCCGCGATCGATCTGAGCTGGAGCGGGCGGTGGTTCTCGACGTGCCTGAGCCTGCCGCTCTTCAAGCGCATGCTGGCCTCGGAGATGCCCCGGCTGCACGTCACCTGCGCCGCCGTCTCGCTCTACGAGGACGCCCAGCGCACCGCCCTGAAGACGTTCTTCTTGATGGAGGGCGGTCGCGAGGTGGCGCCCCCCGCGGAGAGCTTCCCCGCGCGCTCCCTCGCGCCGCCCGGGTTCCTGAGCTCGCACGAGCGCAGGGGCACAGTTGTGATGCCGATTACGTTTGGTGACACCGAGTTTTTCGGGATCATGGCGCTCAACAGCGGCATGTCCGAGACGGCGTACGACGCGTTGCGGCTCCAGATCGGCTCTGCGGTGAAGACGGTGGCGCTGCACCGGGAGATGGTCCGCCAGGTGGAGCTGCGCGAGCGGCTGGAGCAGGAGAGCGAGCGGCAGGAGACCGCCCTCGCGGCGCGCCTCCAGACGACGCTTGTGCCGGAGGAGCTCGCGGTCGAGGGGCTGGAGCTCAGCGCGGCCATGACCCCGGCCGCCGAGGTGGGGGGCGATTACTACGACGTCATCGCGACGCCCGGGGGCGGGTGGCTCGGGATCGGCGACGTCGCGGGGCACGGGCTCGCGGCGGGGCTCGTGATGCTGATGATCCAGAGCATGGTCTCGGCGCTGACGAGCCGGGACCCGGGCGCGAGCCCGAGCGAGCTCCTCGCGGCGCTCAACAAGGCGGTGTTCAAGAACGTCCGCGGCCGGTTGAAGCGGGACGAGCACGCGACGCTGCTGCTCCTCCGGTACGAGCGGAGCGGGCGGGTGACGTTCGCGGGGGCGCACGACGACATCATCGTGTGCTCCGCGCGGACGCGGCGGTGCGTGTGCATCCCGAGCACGGGCGTCTGGATCGGCGTGCTGCCCGTCATCGACGCGGTGACGCGGGACGCCGAGTTCGTCCTGGAGGACGGGGACGTCCTCGTGCTCTACAGCGACGGCGTAACGGAGTCCCGCAACGCGCACCGCGAGCAGTTCGGGCTGGAGCGGCTCTGCGCCGCCATCGAGGCCGTCCAGACCGCGCCCGTCGAGGCGATCCGCGACCGGATCCTGAGGGACGTCGAGGGCTGGTGCTCGAGCCCCGACGACGACATCACGGTGGTCGTGGCGCGGTACCGCGCGCCCGCGTAGCGCCTCGGGGCAGCGCCCGCCGCGGCGCTGGCCGCGGGGGGCGGCCGTCCGTGACGGCGCCGTGGCGGAGCGGAGGCGTCCTGTTGTCGCCGGCGCGCTGCGGGGGTTGCAGCGCTGGACTTGCCCGGAGCGCGGTGCTGGACTCGCCGGAGCGCCGCGCGTCGCGGTGCGCCGCAGCGGTGCGAGGATCCACGCACCGGAGCCCGGAGATCGCGCCATGGCTTGTCCCGACCCGCAGGTTGTTGAGCACGCTCTCGCCGCCGTGGAGGCGCTGCGCGCGAGCGCAGGCGAGCACGAGCAGCGCTACCGGCACCTGATCGAGGCGGTGCACCCGCGGCACCGGGCGGGGGCGACGAACCTGCTCCACTACCTCGCCGTCCGGCAGCAGGACCTCCGCGAGCTGCAGCCGCGGCTCGCCTCGCTCGGGCTGAGCTCGCTGGGGCGCCTGGAGAGCTGCGCGCTGGCCTCGCTGGACGCGGTGCTCGGCGCGCTCGACGCGCTCGCGCGGCGCCGCCCCGAGGCGCGGCCGCCCGGCGAGCACCCCACCACGTTCGCGTCGGGGGGCGCGCTGCTCGAGGAGCACGCGCTGGCGCTGCTCGGCGCGGGGGGGCAGGGGCGCCAGACGCGGGTGATGGTCACGCTGCCCCGGGACGCGCGGAAGGGCGAGCTGAAGCGGCTGCTCGAGGGCGGCATGGACATCGCGCGGATCAACTGCTCGAAGGGGGACGCGGACGCGTGGGCCGAGCTCCTCGATCGGCTCCGGAAGGCGGGGAAGGAGACCGGGATCGCGTACAAGGTGCTCTGCGACATCGCCGGGCCCAACCCGCGCGTGCGCAAGATCGGCGGGTCGGCGCGCATCACGCTCCCTGCGTCGGGCGAGCGGCCGAGGTTCTGGCTCTGCAAGGACGTGAAGCGGGCGCGCGCCCTGGCGGGCGGGGCCGAGGCCGAGGCCGACGAGGCGCTCGCGGTCGGCTGCTCCATCCCGGAGGTCGTCGACGACCTCCGGCCCGGGCACAGGGTGTTCTACGACGACGGGCGGCTGTGCGGCACGGTCAAGGTCGTGACCGAAGGGGCCGCGCTCGTGGAGGTGGATTTCGCGCGAGAGGGCTCGGTGAAGCTGAAGCCTGGAAAGGGCCTGAATTTTCCGGACACCGAGCTCGGGATCCCGTCGCTCGCGCCGAAGGATCTCGAGGATCTCGACTTCATCGCGCGCCACGCGGACATGGTGGGGCTCTCCTTTGTTCGGTCTCCTTCCGATGTGGAGCGCCTCCAGACGGAGCTCTCCGCGCGCGGGGCGGCTCACCTCGGGATCGTGCTCAAGATCGAGACGACGCCCGCGTTCCAGCGGTTCCCGCGGCTCTTGCTCACGGCGATGCGCAGCGAGAACGTGGGGGTGATGCTCGCGCGCGGCGACATGGCCGTCGAGATGGGGTTCGTGCGGCTGGCGGAGGTCCAGGAGGAGCTCCTGTGGCTGTGCGAGGCCGCGCTGGTCCCGGCGATCTGGGCGACGCAGGTGCTCGAGAGCCTGAACAAGACCGGCGTGCCGACCCGCGGGGAGGTGACGGACGCGGCGATGAGCTCGCGCGCCGAGTGCGTGATGCTCAACCAGGGCGAGAACCTCGTCGCGACGGTCGCCTTCGTTGTCGACGTGCTGAAGCGGATGCACGAGCACCAGGACAAGAAGCGGGCGCTCATGCGGCCGCTCAGCGTCTCGCGCCTCGACTGAGGCGGCGCGGGGGCCGCCGGCGCCGGCCGGTCAGTCCACCGACGGCACGGTGGCGTCGACCCGGGTCGGCAGCCCGCGCGCGCCCGCCGGCGCGCGGAACGCGGCGCCGGACAGCTCCCGCCGCATGCACGTGGCGGCCTCGTCGTGGCGGGGGTCGGAGGCGCTGCCGATGATCGTTGGCACCACGATGTAGCCCTCGGCGTCGACGTTGAACTCGACGCGGACGGCGTCGGGCGGCAACCTCTTGCCGTCCGGGTCGCGGCAGCGCTGCACGAGGTCCCAGTAGAGCTGCGCCCGCGCCGCCTTCTCGATCGCGGGGCTCGACATGTTGGCCTGCATCATGGGCGCGCCGATCTCGACGCGCGAGCGCGGGGCCGGGGTGGGGTCGGGCGCCGGGGCCGGCAGGGGCGCGGAGGGCGCCGGCAGGCCGGTGCTCGTGCCGATCTTCGCGAGGCTCGCGCCGTCGCCCGGCCTGGGCGCGGCCTGCCGCGCGGCGGCGAGGATCTCCTCGAGCGCGTCCGGCTCGGCGGAGCCCACCGCCGGCGCAGCGCCTGTCCGGGGGTGGGCGCTGCGCTCGCTCAGGGGCGGCGCGGCGCCGCGCGTCCAGGGGGTGTGAGCCCCCGCGTCGGCCTCCGCCGGCGGCGCGGGCTGAGGGCGCTCGCAGGCCGCGAGCAGCGGGAGCAGGACCACGAGCGCGGTGCGCACGGGGAGAGGGTCGATCGAATGCGCGTCGCGCGCAACGGCGTCCGCGGTGTAGCGTGGCGCCGCACGTCGATGCGCGCGCTCCTCGCGATCCTGCGGATCGGTCTTCGCTCGCTGCGCGAGGGGGGCGGGGCGCACATGTCGCAAGCGCCGGCGGGGGAGCAGGGGCCGGCAGAGCGCCGCGCGGCCCTCTCCGGAGGGCTGCGCCTCGCCCTCGTCGTGGCGCTCTCCTCGCTCGCAGGCGCCCTGTCCGGCCTCCTGCCGGCCATGGCCGGCGCGGCCCTCGGCGCCGTGGCCGGGCGCGCGGCGGCGCCCTCCAGCGGCCTCGGCGGCGCGCTCGCCCGGCTGCTCGACGGCGCGCCGCCGTCCGCGGTGGTCCTCGCCGCGCTGGGCGCCACGCTCGCCTCGGCCTCGGCGGCGGTGCTGTCGAGCCGGAAGAGCTCCGAGCTCGCCGGCGACCTCACCGCCGCGCTCCGCGTCGCGCTCTTCCACGCGGCGCTCTCCGCCTCGCCCCGGGACGTCGACGCTGCGGGGCGCGCCCTCCTGGAGGCCCGGGCGGCGGGGCCCGCCGCGGCGCCCCGGCCGCCGGCCGGCTCCGGTGCGAGGCCCGCGCCGCCCGCGCGGGGCGCCGAGGTCGTGCGGCTCGCGATCGCGCGCGACGCCGGCCTCGTCGCCGACTTCGGGGTCGCCCTCGCCACCGGCTTGCCCCAGGCGCTCGCGACGCTCGCGGTGCTCGCCGCGTCGCTCGTCTCGAGCGGCATGGCGCTCGTCCTCGCGGGCGGCGCGGCGCTCTTCGCGGCCTCGCGCCTCGCGGCGGATCGCGCCTCGGGCCGCGTGGCGCACGCGATGCGGGAGATGCAGCACGCCGACACGGCCGTCTTCGGCGCCCTCGGCGAGGCGCTCGCGGGCGCGGAGGACCTGCGCCTGCTCGGCGCCCGCGCCCAGGCGGAGGGCGAGCTCGCCGGGGCGGCGCACCGGGTCGCGGACGCGCGCCGCCGCTTCGGCCAGGCGCTCGCGGTCTCGGGCCAGATCAAGGGCGTGCTCGCGGCGCTCTCGCCGCTCGTCATCGTGGCGGCGATCGCGGCCTCCCGCGGGGATGCGGGCGCGGGCGAGGTCGGCGAGCTCCTGCTCGTTGTGCCGCTCCTGATGGCGCGCCTCGAGGCGCTCGACGCGCTCCGCGCCGGCTTCCTCGAGCGCGCCCCGCTGCTGCGTGCGACGCTCGCCCTGCTGCGGCTGCCGGAGCACCCGCCGCGCCCGAGCGGCGCCCCCGCGACCGGCCTGGACGGCGAGGCCATGGGGCCTCTGGCGATCGTCTTCGAGCGGGTCACCTTCACCCCGCCGGGCGCGAGCCGTCCGGTGCTCGAGGACGTGTCGCTCTCGATTCCCGCCGGCGTGGTGGTCGGCGTCTGCGGCCGCTCCGGCAGCGGCAAATCGATGCTCCTGCGCCTGCTCCTGCGCCTGGACGAGCCGTCGTCGGGCGCGATTTCCGTGGGAGGCGTCGATCTCCGGCAGATCCCGCCCGAGCACCTGCCGCGGCTCTTCGGCGTGGTGGGCCAGTCGGCGCGGCTGTTCGAGCGGAGCATCGCGGACAACCTCGCGCTCGGCCTCGCGCCAGCGCCCTCGGAGGACCGCATGCGCGACGCGCTTCGCCGGGTGGAGCTCGACGAGCTGGCGGGGGGGTCGGACGGGCCGGCGGGGACGCGGCCGGCGCGCGGGATCGCGACCGAGGTGCGCACGTCGCCGCCGAGCCTGTCCGGCGGCGAGGCGCGGCGGTTGCTGCTCGCGCGGGTGCTGCTGCGCGAGCCGCGCGTCTTTGTGCTGGACGAGCCGGAGGCGGGCCTGCCGGGCGCGACCGCCGAGGCGCTCCTGCGCACGGTGTGCGAGGTCGCCGCCGGGCGCACCGCGATCGTGGTGACCCACGGGCCGCACCTCCTCAGGTCGACGTTCAACGTGCTGCTCGACGAGGGCAGGGTCGTGGCGGTGGGCACGCACGAGTCGCTGCGCGAGGGCTCGCACCTCTACCGGTCGCTGCTGGCCGATGCGCTGCAGCGCTCGACCCCTGTCACCTGAGGGATCCCCTCAGGAGGAGGTGCTCGTCAGAGCTCGCGACGTACTCGTCGACCACGTTGGGGTCCCAGGAGCCCAGCGCGATCGAGGACCACGAATCGGGCCGGGGCCTTTCCCGGTCGCGGTGATTCGCCGTCGCCGGGCTCGCACGTCGAGAGAGCGACATCCCCGCCGACTTTGCCACCGCATGACCTCTCGGCGCTCGTTTCTGCGCCTCGCGAGGATGCCTCATTCGACCTTCAGGGCCAGGCCTGCTGCTCCCGGAGATCAAGCGGAAGCTCGCCGAGATCCCGCTCGAGGAGCTGGCGAAGGAGGTGCTGCCGCCGGAGCCGCCCGCGAGCGGGGCGCCCGGCGCGGGGGAGCGCGCGGACCGAAGGAGTCGTCGCGAATCGTGGTCGTCGCGAAATCGTTCTTCCTGCTCGCTACGTCGTGGTGATTGATGCCCGCCGTCCCCGCCAGAAGACGTTGTCTTCGATGAGGATGTCGTGGGGCTTGCGCATTCCGGCTTCCCGTCGCGAGCGCCGGCGCGCGGAGCTCGGCGCCCCACCGGCGTGAGCCCCCACGCGGCTCCCGTGCGAGCGCGGCGTCAAGCCGACAGCGCCTCGGCCATGTGTTCCATGAACGCGCGGATGCGGTTCACGTTCCTCAGCTCGGGGAGCGTGAGCAGCCAGAGGTCGCGGTCGAACGCGGGGTCGATCGGGCCGATGCGCGCGAGCCGCGGGTCGCCGTCCGCCGCGATGCAGGCGAGGAAGTGCGCGCCGATCCCCGCGGCGACCGCCTCCTGGAGCGCCATCGAGCTGAAGTCCACCCGCATCGCGATGCGCGCGCCCGGAACGTTCGCCGCGAGCCACGCGTCGAGCCAGCGCGGGTCGAGCCGCTCGTCCCAGTGGATCCAGGGGAAGTCGGCGTAGCGCGCCGGCTGCCCCGCGCGCTCCGCGAGGCCCTTGCTCGCGTACACGGCGAACTGGACGCGGCCGACCTTGCGCCCCACGAGGTGCTCGGGGGGTGAGCTCGTCATGCGCAGCACGACGTCGGCCTCGCGGCGCGGCAGGCTGACCTCGCTGTCGCCGGAGGCGACCGTCAGCTCGACGCCCGGGTAGCGCTCGGTGAACGACGAGAACGCCGGCTGGTATACGCGAAAGAGCATATCCATCGTGGAGACGCGGAGCCTCCCCTGGAGCTGCGCGTCCCGGCCGAGCACGCGCGCCTCGAGCGCCAGCAGCTCGGCCTCGGTCCGCTCGGCGACCTCCACCACGTCCTGGCCCGCCGCCGTGGCCACGTAGCCGTCGGGCGTCTGCGCGAAGAGCAGAACCCCCAGGCGCTCCTCGAGCGCCCGGATGCGGCGCGCCACCGTCGTGTGGGTCGTCCGCAGCGCGACGCCAGCGCGGCTCAGCGTGTCGTGCCGCGCGAGGGCGAGCACGTGCCGCAGGTCGTCCCAGTCCACCTGTGCATCCTTGCACAATGAATCTGCGGATTCAACCATCGGCTGAACGAACACGAGCCGCTACGTTCATCGCATGAGGCACCCGGAACACACCCTCTCGACGCCGCCCGCCGCGATTCACACGCCGCCCCGGGACATGCAGCGCCTCCTCTCGGCGCTGTGGGTCTTCGCGATGTTCAACTACCTCTATGCCGACGTCGTGGGGCTGATGGACTCCACGATGCTCGCGCAGTACCTGCGCGGCCAGGTCGACTCGCTCCGGATCACCCGCGAGTTCCTCCTCGGCGCAGCCGTGCTCATGGAGATCCCGATCGCGATGACGCTCCTGTCGCGCATCTTGCCGTATCGGGCCAACCGGTGGGCCAACATCGTGGCCGGCGCCGTCAAGACCGCGGTCGTCGCGGCGACGCTCATGATGGGCCCCACCGCCGGCTATTATCGCTTCTTCGCGGCGATCGAGATCGCGTGCACGACGCTCATCGTGGTGCTGGCCTTCCGGTGGAAGCCGCGCCCCGCGAGCGAGGCACGAGCCCGAGGCCCCGGCGCCCATGCGGCGCGGCTGGAAGAGGGCTGGTCCTGAATCGGATCAAGCAAAGAGACGCCGAGAGAACCCATCTCCCGGCGCCTCCAGCGCCCTCCCGTCTCGGGGGCTCAGCGGCGTGCCAGCGCCGCGCTCCTACGCCTTGTCCGTGACCTTGTCCCAGGCGTGCCGCACCGCGGCCTTCATGTGCTCCCAGGTCCCGGGGTTGCGCTCCTCCCACGCCTTGCCCGCTTCCATCTCGATGGTCGTCCAGTCGTGTCCCTTGAAGTTCTTGGACGTGCCGAGCTGGTAGCCGAACAGATACGCCGGCGCGACCTGCTCGTAGGCATAGCCGTGCTTGGCGTAGGCGCCCGTCTGGTAGTGCTGCCGGAAGTCGGTGTCGTACTGCTCGTACCCTCTCACGCCGTTGCTGCGCTCGGCCGCGCTGACCGGCTCGACGTGGACCTCGGTGTGACGCAAGGTCTCCCGGATCTGCTCGGTCCGCTGGGTGACCGCCTTGCTGACGACGACCTCCTCGATGACGCGCGCCTTCTTGGCGACGACCGCCTCCTCGTCGGTCTCGACGAGCTCCACGGTGCCGGACTGGAAGGCGTCGAGCGCCGCCGGCTGAACCGGCCGATCCACCGGGTGCCGCTCGACGTGGACGTGCTCCTCGCGCAGCCTCACCGACTCCTGGATCGGCTGCTCGACCAGGCGGCTCGACACGCGCACGCCCCCGCGGTTCACCTCGCGCTTGCCGACCTGAAGCTCCTCCTCGATCACGGGGACGGCGAGCTGCTCCTGCAGGACGTCGGCCCGGAGGTCCTCGGTCCTGGCGGTCGAGGTGGCGGTCTTGGTGGTCTGCTGGGACTTGCTCAGCTGCTGAGAGCGCTGGGACGGGGACATGGAACGTTCGCTGTGATTCATGACATGACCTCCAGGGTCGGTGGGGTCCCTCTGGACCGTTGTCCCCCCGCGCCGCGCGCGAGGGTGGGGTTCGTGGCTCGGGGCCCGGGACGCCGGAGCCCCTCGAAAACTCTTCACTCGCCGTCGCGATCGCGCGGAGGCACGCGCTCCACCCGTACGTCCTCGCTCCGGAGCGTGACGCGCTCCGGCGGGCTCATCTCGACCGCGCGGATCCGGGTGATGCGGAGCTCTTCCTTCAGCACCAGGCGCTTCTCGACGAAGAGCACCTCCTCGACGACCGGCACGATCAGGGTGTCGCCCTCCTGCCGGGTCGCGGGCGGCTCCGTCACCACCTGATCGACGGTGACGCGCTCCACGACGACGCGCTCGCTCACGAGCGGCTCCTCGACGGCCTCCACCCGCTCGTGGACCTGCTTGGCGATGCGGACGCGTCCAGACTCGACCGTGCGCTTCTGCACCTCGAGCTCCTGCGCGACGACAGGCACGATGAGCTCGTCGGCGATCTCTGCTCTCTCGTCGGCCGGTCTCTGGCTGTTGATCGAGTCCTGCACGGTGCCCCGGTGCGCTCCACGGAGCGCGGTTCTTCGTCGGTGACGCGCTCTCGACGAGCGCTCCCGGTCGTCCCCGGTCTGGAGCACGGTCCGGGCCAACTGCGGCCGCAGGCGTCGAGGCGCCGCGCGACAGCGCGCTCTCCCCTGCGCGGGCCGCGCCGCGCGAGGCATCGCGCCACACGCGTGACATGAAGATGTGTTTACAAAGTATTTGTTGCCGCGAATCGCGACGTCGGAGGCGATGACCAGAAGGCCACAGGTGAGGCCGCGACGCGGTTCAGATCAGGGCGTATGATGAGCCGGGCCGATCGGGAGTCACAGCGCCGCTCGCCCGCATGGCTGTGCTGTTGCGGAGGTCGGTCGCCTGCGCGGAGCTCCTGGTCCGCAGGGGCCGCCCGCCCGTCTGCACGGCTTCACGGATCGCAGGGGCCGCCCGCCTGCACGGCCGGACGGGCGAGCTGCCCCGCGCCGCTGCCCGCGCGGAGCGCGTCCTCCGGCACGTCCGCCGGGATGCCGAGCGGGCGGCCCGCGAGCCCCCGCGCGAGGTAGACGAGGATGGACACGGTCCCCCAGGCGAGCGCAAACGCGACGCCCGCGTCGACGATCGCGCGGTAGGGCGGGGACATCTGCCGGACGAGCAGGATGAGCGCCACGATGCCCGCGATGAGCACCCACGTCGCGATCAGCCGGCGGCGCGTCGTGTGGAAGAGCGCCATGCAGTAGAGCGGCGCCAGCGCCACATGCAGGGGCCGACGGTGCTCCGCGAGGTGGAGCGCGCGCGCGATCACCCGCGGCGAGAAGCGCTGCTGAAAACCGCGATACCCCTCGAAATAGGCGATCACGACCGTCCAGGCCGCAAGAAGAATGAGCTGGGCTGTCGTGAGATCGTGGGTTGTCAGGATGCGAACCGCCGTGGCCCCGAGCCGGTAGATCGCCTCGATCAGGACGGCCACGACGCCGAGGACACCCCAGAGGACGACGGCGAGACGGAGCCGCTGCTCGCGGACGGACGGGCTCATCGCGCCCGCGCCGGATCGAGGGGCCTCGCGGCCGTGAACCGCGATCCGTCTGCCGCGTGCGCGGTCGATCGCTTCGGACGGTGCGCGGGGCAGCCGGATCGCCGCATGTCTTTGCATGCTAGGAGAGGAGCAGGGCACGTCAACCCGAACCTCGCAGGGCGGGAGGCGGCCCGCCGCGCCCGCGGCAGCGCTGTCCGGGGGGCAGCGGCTCGGCGCGGGCGTCATGGCGGTTCGCTCGAGGGCCCTCCGGCGGTAGCATCGCCGCACCATGCCGCTCGCCGACCGCTCCGCGCCGGGCGCCCCGCCCGCCCCGGCGCGGGCCCTCCCGCCCCACCCGCACGCGCTGCGCTCGCCGCTCGCCCCGTTCACCGCGCGCCTCCGCGATCTGCTCGCGACCGTCGAGTCGGCGGCGCTCCTCGGTGCGGTCGAGGCGCGCGTGCGCGGGCTCGGAGAGCACCTGCGCTTCGCCTGCCTCGCGGTGCCGTGCTCGGAGGCGCTCGTCGCGGTCGAGATGGAGGCGCTCGGGCGGCTCACGGTGCCCGTCGTCGCCGACGCCGCCGGCTTCCGCGCCCCGGGCGCGGAGCTGCCGCCGAGCGGCACCCCGTTCGCGTTCCTGCTCGGCGGCGGCGGCGGGCACGCGGTGGGGCTGTCCGACGGCGACCCGATGATCGCGCCGCTCCGGCCGCTGTTGGCCGCGGCGCCGACGGCCGCGATCTTCGTGCCGATCCGCGTCGGCGCGACGACCGTGGGCGGCGCCGCGCTCTTCTCGCATGACGCTCCCTTCGGAGCGAGGGAGCTCGACATGGCCGAGCGGCTCGCCGAGGTCCTCGCGCTCACCGTGGAGTCGTTCCGCACCGAACGGGTCGTCTTCGAGCTCTTCGCCCGCGCGATGCCAGACCTGCTCGCGCAGGCGCCGGGCCAGTCGGCGCAGGAAGGAGCGGCCCCGCCGCCGACCTCGCTCCGCGCCGCGCTGGAGCGGCACATCCACGCGCTCCGGCTCACGCCGGAGTACCGCCGCCGCCTGGAGCTCGCGGCGGTGGTGGGGAGGCTCGCCGAGCACGGCGAGGCCGAGGCCCGCCTCGCCCTCGACCTCCTCGCGCGGATCGACGCCTACGCGCGCGGCGCCGGCGGCGCACAGGGGCCGCTCGCCGAGGGGGAGGGGAGCGCGGCGTGACGGCGCCCCCTCCGGCAGGACCGGGCGGCGACCTCGACGACGCGGCGCGCGGGGAGGCGCGCCGCGGCGCCGGCGTGCGCGTCGCGCTCGTCGACTCCGGCGTCGACGCCTCGCACCCAGCGCTGAGCGCGGCGGCGCTGCGCCACGTCGCGCTGGTCCGCCGCGGCGGCGCGCACGAGGCCGCGCCGTGCGCGCCGGGAGACGTCAGCGGGCACGGGACGGCGTGCGCGGGCATCGTCCACCGCATGGCGCCCGGGGCCGAGATCACGAGCGTGCGCGCGCTCGGCGAGGACGGACGATGCTCGCGCGACGGGCTCATCGCCGCGCTGCGCTTCTGCGTCCGCGAGCGCTTCTCCGTGGTCAACCTGAGTCTCGGTATCGACATCCCGAGGAGCGCGCCGCTCCGCCCGGGCGACTACCGGTCCCTCGTCGAGCTCTACGAGGTCGCGGACGCGGCCTACACGGCAGAGGTCGTGCTCGTGGCCGCCGGCCCGAACGCGGCGGCGTTCCGCACCTATCCAGGGCGCTTCAAGTCGCTGATCGGCGTCGGTCGAGGGGCCCTCCAGGACCCGGAGGCGCTCCGGAGCGAGCTCACGCTGGACCATGAGATCCTCGCGCCCGGCGAGGAGGTGCTCGCGCCCGCGCCCGGCGGCGGCGAGCGGCGCTGGACCGGAACCTCGTTCGCGGCGCCCCACGTGACCGCGCACGTGGCGCGGATCCGCGCCGCCCGGCCGGAGCTCTCGATCGAGGCGGTGAAGGCGGCGCTGCACGAGCTCGCGCGCGGGGCGGGGAGGAGCGCGGTGGAGGGCGCCACGGCGGCGCGAGCGGCGCCGCAGCGCGCGGGCGCGGAGGAGTTGGAGGATGGCCGTGCTCCCGCTTGACCCGCTCGAGAGGATGTCGCCGCTGCCGCGGCTGCTCCGGAGCGCGCCGGGCGCCGAGGTCCGCGCCGAGCTCGACCGTGTCGCGGGGCTCCTCGGGAAGGCCGGGGATCCAGCGGCGGCGCCGGCTGCGCCGCCTGCCGGAGGCCCGCTCCTCGCGGCGGCGCTCGGCTTCGGGCGGGGCGCGCTCGCGCTGCGCGAGGGGGCGCTGGACGCCGCGGTCGTGCTGCTCGAGGGCGCCGCCGCGGCGTTCGACCGGGAAGGCGAGGCGGAGGCCCGGGACCTCGCCCGGTGCGAGGCGGTGCTCGCGCGGCTGCGCCGCGACGCGCGGTCGGCCTGCGCCTCCGCCGTCGCGGAGCTCGACGCCATCGCGGGCGCAGGGGACACGGGCCGCCGCGCCGCGGTCGTGGCCGGCCACTACCGCGGCACGGCCGAGCGGATCGTCGGCGACGCGGCGGCCGCGCAGCGCACGCTGCTGTCGGCGCTGCGCCGGTCGGAGCCGTTCCTCGGCGAGCGGGCGCAGATCCTGAACTCGCTGGGCACGCTCTACGTGACCCTCGGCGCCCACGGCGCGGCCGAGGCGCTGCTTGAGCATGCGGCCGAGCTCCACCGCCGCCGGGGCGATGCGGTGGGCGAGGCGATCGCCTGCGGCCAGCTCGGCGCGGCGGCGCTCGGGCTCGGCGCCCTCGAGCGCGCCCGCGCGGCGCTCCAGCGGCAGGAGTGGCTGTGCGCGCGCCTCGGCGACGCGTTCGGCCGCGCCCGGGCGCTCACGTTCCTCTCGGAGCTGGCGCTCGAGCTGGGCCGCGCCGACGACGCCCTCGCGCTCGCGAGCTGCGCCCGCGACGTCGCCGCGGGCGCCGCGCCGCCGCTGCGGACCTGGATCGCCTACGCGGCGCGGGCTGCCGGGCGCGCGCGGCGGGACCTCGGCGATCCCGGCGCGGCGGTGGCGCTCGAGGAGGCGGGCGCGCTGTTCCGGGAGCTCGGCCATCCGCTCGGGGAGGCGCTCGCCGCGTGGGACCGTGCATCGGCTGAGGCGCTCGCGCCCGCGGAGCCCGCGGCGCCGGTCGACTGGTTCTCCGCGGCCTGGTCGCTCGGCTCGCTGGGGCTGCCGTCTCGGGTGGCGCAGCTGCTCCGCGAGCGGCTGGAAATCGAGGAGGCCGCGCCGCCGCAGGATAACGGCGGGCCGGCGCCGGACGGCGGGCTCCGCGAGCGGGCGCTCGCGGCGGCGGCGCAGGCGGCGCCTCATGTGGCCGTCCAGCGCGAGGTCGAGCTCGTCTACGACCGACCCGACGACCTCACCGTGGTTGCCGCCCGCCGGACTGCGGCGCACCGCAACCTGGGTCGCCTCGCGGCGCTGACGCTCGCGCCACCGGGGCTCGTCGTCGCCGCGATCGCAGCCTCGCGCGTCGGCGCCCGCGGCCTCGCACTCCCGCCGGAGCGCGCGGCGGCGGCCTGCGTCGCCGATCTGCCCGGCCTCGCGGTCTGGCTCTGGCCGGCGGCCATCCCGCCGGTCGCCATCGGCCGCGATCTCGACGATTTGCGTGCCGTGCTCGGCGAGCCGCTGCGCACCGCGCTAGCGCTCGCGCCGTTCGGCCGCGTGCTCTGCCCGCCCTTCGCAGGCGACGCCGGTGCCGAGCTCGAAGGGGTCGAGGTCGGCGCCCTGCTGGCACTGACGGCATCGCTTGCACCGGGCGAGCTGCGCCTGGCTCCGCGGCTGGGCTGGGACAATGAGGTTGGCGCGAGCTTGGAGGCCCTGGGGTTCGTTGTTACGCGTTGAGGGCGTCCGCAATCAGCCGGGTGACCCACCTGGGTTGAGCCATCCAGGGTTGAGCCATCCATTTTCATTGCCCGACCCGGGTTGACCCATCGACCCCTTTCTCGAAGCGACCCGGGTTGACCATCGGTTGGGGTCGCCGCCAACCGCTAAGGCGCGGCACCGCTCGGTCAAGCAGCCCCTACAACCCCTCGCCCCTGGCGCCGCCTCGTACGCGCTCGGCGCGCCATGACCCACGCACAACCATTCATGCAACGCCGTGCGGAGGAGTTGTCGCCCGCTCCGCCTTTTCAAAACAAACGGTCCCCACGACAGCGCGTCGCAGCTGTCGCGCGCCCGTGCGCATTTCAGTGTGTAGCGCACCCGCGCAGCGCCTACACCACCAGCACGACATCGGTCGCGCTGGCGCCGTGGAACGTGCGCATCCACCACGTCCCCGCCGGGAAGACGACGCTGCGTATTCCGGCACGCCAGCGTTCGAGCGCCGCGCGGTACAACGCGCGAAACGCCCGCACAGCGGCACCAGCGATTCGCCATGCGTCACCCTGATCACGGCCCACCGCGAACGTCGGATTGCGATCGCGCAGTGCCTCGAAGCTCGTGGCCCGCTTGCAAGGGGAGACCTTGCTGGCTCGCTCGGCGCCCAGGAACCGGAGTCCCTGCCGCTGCGCCTCGGCATGTGCCTGCGCTTCCAGTCGCTCGAGCTCGATGGTGACCTCGCGGCGAAACGCTTCCGCGCTGTCCTGCTCTATGGCCGGGGGCAGAGCGAGCGGGAGCGTCGCTTCCTTGGGCCATTGTGGGTTTTCCGGGTCGAGATAGGCCGAGGGCCGTACTGCGTGCAGCACGCCGCGACCGAGCTCGCCCACGTCCACCTTGGCGCCGGGCCACTCGTTCGCATGCTGGACGAGGCCAGCGGCCACAGGATTTGCGAGGACGTACGCGATCTTCTCCACCAACGCGGCGCGGGTCAGCAGCCGCACCGCGCTCGTGGGCTCGTGGTCCCACACCGGCCCTTCCCACGTGCGGAGCACCTTCGTGCCGAGCGCGGCGATACGATGGAAGAACTGCAGGAAGCGCGGCAAAACGCCGTTGACGTCGGTCACGACGAGGTGCAGATGCGTTGACATCGCGCAGAGCGCGTGGACCTCGATGCCGTAGCGGCGGCTGGAGACCGCGAGAGCGTAGACCAAGAGCTGGGTGATGGTCGCGTCGGGGCGGAGGAGGTGGTGCCGGCGCAGGATACGGCGGGTGATCAGGTACGTGGCGCCGGGGATGATCTCGCGGGGCTGGCTCATGGCTGGCGCACATCAACAAACGCCGTGCCGAGGCTCGTGGTGGGCGATTGCAAGGACTTGCCGTGCGCCCGGAGGGTGGCGGCCGCCAGGTTGTCCGCCACCCCAGGCTGCCGTCGATCGCCCGCCCCAACCCCAACCTTGGGTCACCCGGGTCACCCCAACCTGGGTCACCCCAACCTTCGGGTCACTCAACCTGGGTCGGGTCACTCAACCTGGGTCGGGTCGCCCGCTCAACCTTCGCAACCTGGGTCGGGTCACTGCGCCGGTTGAAGGAAAAGTCGAACGGGACGGGACCTCTGGAGCTCGTCGTGATCGGAGCGTCGCTCGGTAGCCTGCGGCCGCTCACGGGGAACACGTGGTTCGGGTCAAGGACGTCCTGGCGAGCCTGATCTACTCGATGCTCCGCCGTCCTCGCCGGCCACGACACCTCCCCATCCACACCGGCCTCGCCGACGGCCCGCCACGGTGGCCCGCCACGGTGGCCCGCCACGGCATGGCTCGCGCGACGCGCCTCGCCCCGCTCTTCCGGCGCGCGGGCGGTCCTGGCCTCCCTGCCCACGGACACCGCCTCCTCGTACGCCTCTTGCGTACTTGAGCAAACGCAGGTCGCGCGCGAGGACACACCCGCCCTCGGCAGCCTGGACTCGCATGCAAGATCCAGGGTGAATGACGCTCCGGCCCGCGGCGCGGACGCATGGCATCGCGGATGCTTGAACGACGACGACAAGACGACGACGACGCGACGACCACGAACGACCATCCACTGTTGACCGGGATGCTCACCATGTCCGCCCTGAACCCGCAGCCCACTGGAACCCTCGATGTACGCCGGCCTGCTCGCGCCTCGGAGCACGACGGAGGGGACGGCTTCCGGGACGAGTTCCTCACGCTCGCATCCCATGAGCTCAAGACGCCCCTGACCTCGCTCGCGCTCCAGGTGCAGAGGATGAAGCGAATGAGCGAGCGCCAGGCGGGGGACGCGTCGACGTGGGTCGCCTCGCTCGAGGTCGTCGGCCGGCAGGTCAACCGGCTCGCCCGGCTCTGCGACGACATGCTCCAGGCGATCGCGCTCCGAGCGGGCCAGCTCGCGCCCGAGCGCCAGAGCGTCGATCTCGGGGCGCTCGTCCGGGAGGTGGTCGCCGGGCTTGCGATCGAGCTCAGCGCCCCGTCCACCTCGATCTCGGTCGACACGCCGGAGGGCGTGGTCGGCCGCTGGCATCGCGAGCAGATCGGGCGCCTCGTGCTCAACCTGGTCAAGAATGCCATCATGTTCGGTGAAGGCCGGCCGATCTCCGTCGAGGTGAAGGCCTCTCCCAGGGGGGCGCAGCTCCTCGTCCGCGATCACGGCACGGGCATCGCGGACGAGGACCAGGAGCGCATCTTCGCGTGCTTCGAGCGCGTGGGCGATGTGGAGCACTTCGGTGGTCTCGGCCTCGGGCTCTATCTCGCGCGTGAGATCGCGCGCGCCCACGGCGGCCAAATCGGCGTGGAGAGCTCGCTGGGCCGCGGCTCGACGTTCCTCGTCGACCTCCCGCTCGGCCCCGAGCCTGCCATTCAGGCCAGCGTCGCGCGCCTCCCGTGAACGCCGTCGAGCCCATGACCCCGCGCTACGGACCCATGACCCCGCGCTACGGACCCATGACCCCGCGCTACGGACCCATGACCCCGCGCTACGGACCCATGACCCCGCGCTACGGATCCCCGGGCGGCGCGTACCCGAGCCGCTTGATCCCGAGCGCCTTGAGCTTGTAGACGAGCGTGCGCAGCGGCATGCCGAGCGCGCGCGCCGCCTCCGTCTGGTTCCCGCCCGCCTTGCGGAGCGCCTGGACGATCAGCTCGGCCTCGCAGCGCTGGAGCCGCGCCTTCAGGAAGTCCCCCTCAGGAGCCGCCGCCGTGAGCTCAATGCCGTCGCACGGCGGCTCGCGCTCCTCCGCCGTCGCGGCCGGCGGCGGCGCCGCCCGCGCGCGCTCGGGCAGGTCCTCCTCCGCGATCCACTCGCCCTCGGCGATGACCACGGCCCGCTCGATCGCATTGCGCAGCTCCCGCGCGTTCCCCGGCCACGCGTAGGCCCGGAGCCGCGCGAGCGCCCCGGCGTCGAACCCGCGAACGAAGCGAGCGTTCGCCTGGTTCGCCTGCTCGAGGAAGCGGAGCGCGAGCGGCTCGATGTCGTCCGGGCGCGCCCGGAGCGGAGGGATCGTCACCGTCATCGCGTTCAGGCGGTAGAGCAGATCGCTGCGGAACCCGCCGGACGCGCACATTGTCTCGATGTCGCGGTGGGTCGCCGCGAGGATGCGCGCGTCGACCTCGATCGGCTTGTTCGAGCCGACCCGGGTCACCTGCCGGGTCTCGAGGACGCGCAGGAGCGCGGCCTGCGCCGCGGCCGGCAGCTCGCCGATCTCGTCGAGGAACACCGTCCCCCCATCCGCCGCCTCGAACACCCCCCGCTGCTGCTGCCACGCGCCGGTGAACGCGCCGCGCTCGTGGCCGAAGAGCGTGCTCTCGACGAGCTGCTGCGGGATCCCCCCGCAGTTGACGCACACCATCGGCTTCCCGCTCCGCGGGCCGAGGTCGTGGATCGCGCGCGCCACGACCTCCTTGCCCGTCCCCGTCTCGCCCAGCAAGAGCACCGGGATCGACGACCGCGCCACCCGCTTGACGATCTCGAAGACGCGGAGCATCGCGGGGCTCGCGGCGACCGGATCGGTGTGCCCGGAGCCCGGATAGCTCTTCACTGTCCCCCCCGGCGCCGACCGCACCGGCTGATCCACCGTCGCGCTGCGCACCGCGCTCCAGCACCGATGGAGCAGCTCCTCCGCCACGGTCCCCGCGTCCGGGAACGTCGCGAATCCCGAGAGCATGACGGGCCCCCCGCCCCCGGGCGGCGCGGCGAGCGCGCGCGCCACGTCGAGCGCCGTCTCGGCCCCGGCCTCCAGGAGCAGCGCCGCCACCACGTCCGAGCTGTAGAGCGCGATCCGGTCCACGGGGCGCAGCAGCGCCCGCACGCGCGGGAACAGGTGGCTCACGTGGGCGTCCTGCTGGCGCGCGGGCCGGGCCATGACGATGGCGAAGCTCCGCCCGAAGTACCGCGCGCGCCTCACCTCCTCCTCGAGGGCGACGCGGAGCTGCTCGTGGCTCAGCAGGCCCGGCAGCTCGCCCTCGGCCGCCGTGATCGCGCGGACGGCGACCACCACCTTGCCCAGGATCACCTCGTCCCCCGGCTTCGCCTCGCAGCGCGCGACGCGCGCCCCGCCGAGCCAGGTGCCGTTGGTCGAGCGCAGGTCCTCGATGAGGACATTCTCGCCGGACAGGGTGAAGCGGGCGTGCTCGCGCGAGAGGCTGACGTCGCGGATCTGGACCTGCGACGGCGGCGCGCGGCCGATGACGACCGGCGCGCCCGGGCTCAGCACGACGCGCTCGGCGCCGTCGCGATGGTAGACGAGCAGGGCCACGCGCCGGTCGTCCTGCCTGACACGCTGGAGCGCATCGATGAAGCTGTTCGACAGCGGCGTTGTCTCCATGCCGCTGTCCTCGCGAATGACTGACACGCTGTTTATCCCCCTCTCACGAGATGTCGTCCCGGGGCCTGGGCGCCACGCTGCGCGCCGGGCGGCGCGTGGCGGCGAGCCCGCCCGCCCGCCTCGCAGGCAGGCGCTCGCTGATGCTGAATTGCGCACCGGCACGGGCGTCTCCTGCGGCCCGCGACGCACCAGATGGCTCATCGGGTCCGGTGTTCATGCCCCTCATGCCGCGCATGCCTCGCATGCCTCGTATCTTGCAATTCAAGCACCACCTGCGCGTCGAGCCCGCTGGTGACAAGGAGACCGTGTTCCTGATCGGCGAGCGCGAGCGCTTCATGCTCCGCGGCCGCGTCTATGGGCTCCTCGGGCCGCTCCTCGACGGCCGCCGGACCGAGGACGAGCTCGTCTCCGCGCTCGACGGCGAGGTCTCCGCCGTCGAGGTCCGCTATGCGCTGATGCGGCTGGAGCAGCGGGGCTACCTCGCCGAGGCCGCGCCGGCGCCGGAGGTCGCCGGCTTCTGGCAGGCGCTCGGGGTGGACGCCGGCCGCGCCGCGGAGCGGCTCGCGTCGACGCCCGTCGCCGTGCGGGCGGCCGGGGGTGAGGATCCGCAGGCGCTCGCCGGCGCCCTCGCCGAGGCGGGCGTCGTCGTGCAGCCGGAGGCCCCGATCGTCGCCCTGGCGACCGGCGATTACCTGGACGCCGGGCTCGACGCGTGGAACCGGCGCGCGCTCCGGGAGGTGCTCCGCTGGGTGCCGGTCAAGCCCGGCGGGGTCGAGCCGTGGATGGGGCCGATGTTCTGCCCCGGCGCGGGGCCGTGCTGGGCCTGTCTTGCGCACCGGCTGCGGCATAACCGCCCGGTCGAGGCGTACCTGGAGCGGCGGCGCGGCGGCGGCGACCCGCTCCTGCCTCCGCGCGTCGCCCTGCCTGCGGGCCGGCGCGCGGCGCTCGGGCTCGCCGCCGTGCTCCTCGCGCGCTGGATCGCCGCGGGGGGCGCCGGCCCGCTCGACGATCGCCTCTACAGCCTCGATCTCGCGTGCATGCGGCTCGCGGAGCACCCGGTCGAGCGGCGCCCCCAGTGCCCGGCCTGCGGCGACCCCGAGGGCGCGCGGGCGCGCGCGCTCGCGCCGGTGACGCTGGCGTCCCGCCCGAAGCGCTTCACCGACGACGGCGGCCACCGCGCCGTCCCGCCCGACGCGACCATCGCGCGCGTCCGCCGCCAGGTGAGCCCGTCGACCGGCCTCGTCGCGAGCGTTGGCCCCCTGGAGGGCCGCGATCACCCGCTCCGGCCGGTCTACGCGGCCGTCTACCGCGCCTGCCCCGCGGGCGACGCGCCCGCCTTCGGCGACTTCCACCGCGCGAGCAGCGGCAAGGGCCGCACCCCCGCCCAGGCGCGGGCGAGCGCCCTGTGCGAGGCGATCGAGCGCTACAGCGCGACCTACCACGGCGACGCGCCCCTCCGCCGCGCGCGCCTGGCCGAGCTGGGCGGCGACGCCATCCCCCCGGACGCCCTGCAGCACGTCAGCGAGGCGCAGCTCCGCGCGGCGGAGGCCGGCGGCGCGCAGCTCGGCCGGGCGCGCGACCCCCGGCAGGCGGTCTCCCTGCCGTACGACCCGGCCGCGGCCATCGACTGGGCCCCTGCATGGTCGTTGACCCACGGCAGGCGGCGCTACCTCCCGGCCGCTGCTTGCTATCTCCACCTGCCGGCGGCGTCCGGGGAGCCGTTCTGCTCGTTCGACTCGAACGGGCACGCGGCCGGCAACTGCATCGAGGAGGCGATCGTGCAAGGCTTCCTGGAGCTCGTGGAGCGCGATGCGGTCGCGCTCTGGTGGTACAACCGCGCGCGCCGGCCCGCGGTCGATCTGGCGAGCTTCGGAGAGCCGTACTTCGACGCGCTCGAGGCCCACTACCGCGATCTCGGCCAGCGCCTCTGGGTGCTCGACGTCACGACCGATCTCGGCATCCCGGCGTTCGTCGCCGTGGCGCGCGCGCCGGACACCGCCCGGCTCACCCTCGGCTTCGGTTGTCATCACGAGGCCCGCCTCGGGGTGCAGCGGGCGCTGACCGAGCTCAACCAGCTCTTCGACCCGAGCGGCCTCGGGCCGCCCCGCGGCTGGGATCGCGCCTCCCTGGCGGGCGAGCCGTACCTGTTTCCCGCCGAGGCCGTCCCGGCGCGGACGCGCGGCGATTACCCCTACGCCCTGCGCGACGACCTGCGCGACGACGTGAACGACTGCGTGGCGCGCGCCGCGCGCGTCGGCCTGGAGACCGTGGTGCTCGACCAGACGCGGCCCGATACGGGCCTGTGCGTCGTCAAGGTGGCGGTGCCCGGGCTGCGGCACTTCTGGCCCCGCTTCGGGCCGGGGCGCCTCTACGACGTTCCGGTCCGCCTCGGGTGGCTCGACCGGGCGAATCGGGAAGGGGACCTGAACCCGGTGCCTCTCCACGTCTAGGCCGCATCCGGCCAAGGAGACCCCCTCCCATGCGCGACGGCCATCGCATCCTCGACGCGGATCGTCACGTGATCGAGCCGCTCGATCTGTGGAAGTCCCACCTCGATCCGGAGCTCCGCGCTCACGCGCCGTACCTCGCGTACACCGGCGAGGGCGAGCCCCTGGCCGACCGCGTGGCGTACCCCGGACCGGAGGGCCTGCTCTCGCTCCCTCCGCAGCCGATGGTGGATGGACAGCCGCTCCATCACCGGATGAGCGCGCGGACATGGCGCGCGCTCGCCTCGGCCGCCCGCCGGCGGTCCGGGCGGCTCGCGCGGCTCGGCCCGCTCGAGCTGCCCCGGACGCAGGTCGAGGACATGGACCGCGAGGGCATCGACGTGGCCTTCCTGTACCCGACCCTCGCGCTGATGCTCCTCGGCATGGCCCATCTGGAGCCGCCGCTTGCGAGCGCCTTTGCGAGGGCCTATAATAGCTGGTTGCGCGGCTTCTGCGATCACGACCCCGGGCGCCTCCGGGGCGTGGCGCTGATGAGCCCGCACGATCCGGCGCAGATGGTGCCCGAGCTCGCGCGGGCGGTGGCGCTCGGCTTCCGCGCCGTCGTGCTCCGGCCGAACCCCGTCGCGGGCCGGACGCTGGGCGACCCTGCCTACGAGGCGTTCTGGGCCGAGTGCGAGCGGCGCTCCATCGCGGTCGCCCTCCACGAGGGCGCGCACGCCTCGCTGCCGGCGGCCGGCGCGGACCGCTTTCGCAGCCGCTTCGCCCTGCACGCTTGCTCGCACCCGATGGAGCAGATGATGGCGCTGCTCGCGCTGATCGAGGGCGGCGTGCTCGAGCGCCACCCCCGCCTGCGGGTGGCCTTCCTCGAGGCCGGCTGCGGGTGGTTGCCTTACTGGCTCTGGCGCCTCGACGAGATCGAGTACCGCGGCCTGGCCGACGAGGTCGCGCCGCACGTCCGCCGCGAGCCGTCCGCGTATTTCCGCCGCCAGTGCTTCATCGAGATCGAGCCGGACGAGCCTTTGCTGGCGCAGGCGATCCCGTGGCTCGGGGAGGGCAACGCGATCTTCGGGACGGACTTCCCCCACATCGACCACGACGCGGGCATGGTGGAGCGGGCGCTCGCGCTCCGCGGCAGGCTCCCCGGCGACGCCCTCCGCAAGATCCTCTGGGACAACGCCGCCAGGTTCTACGGGATCGAGGCGTGACTCAGCAGATGAGGACGGAGAGCGAAGCGTCGCTCGCGAGCTCGGCCAGCGCGACGGGACGCTCGGACAGCTCCGGCGGCGGTGGGATATAGAGCGTGAGGGCGCTCGCCGATGGATCCCAGCCCTTGCGCTGCTCGCAGAAGCGCCACCCGTCGCCGCTGGGCGAGCCCGGCTCCCGCGCCTCGCGGAGGGTGAGCTCGATCCCCGGCGGCAGCGTATAGCTGCAGCAGGCCCTCAAGAACTCCCGCGGATCCCTCTTCAGCCGAGCGAGCTGCGCCGGGTCTTCCCAGGTGAGCGCGACGGCGCGCAGCCACGCGGACTCCAGCTCCAGGAGCTCGTCCTCCGTCGCGCCTCGCTCGCGCGGCGGGCGCATCTCGACCGAACCGCCTCCACCCTCGACCTGCGCCCTTGTGCTCTCGGTCTCCGACGTCCCAGACTCGTATTTGGATGACTGAGGGGAAAACATGGCTGTCTCCATCCGTGCAGGCGCCCCAGGAACCATGGAGCCGGCGCCGCCCCCCGTCGAGCCCTCCGCGGGGGATGGAAAGCGCTCGAGAAGGTGCCGTGACAGCTCAACCGGCCAGCTCCTGGTACAGCGTGCGCGCCTCGGCAAATTCGGGCAGATCGGCGCACTCGACAGGCCAGCCGTCGATCTCCCGGAGCAGCGGGCGCGCCTCGTCGCGCCGGTCCTGCCGCACGAGGGTACGGCAGAGCGAGAGCGTCGAGCGCAGCTCGATCATCCGCGAGCCCTGCTCGCGCGCGATCGCGATCGATTGACGCAGGCAGCGCTCGCTCTCCTGCTCCGCGTGGGCGCCGCAGGCGCGGAGAGACAGCGCCTTCAGGCGGTAGAGCTCCGGCACGTAGTAGACGTCGCCCAGCTCCGCGGCGAGCAGCAAGCAGCCCGCGAGCCGCTCGACCGCGGCCTCGTGCTGCCCGCGCTCGGCCTCGAGCTCCGCCACGAGAGAGAGCCAGTACGGCAATCCCATCTTCTGACCGGTGCGCCGGATCGCCTCGACATCCCGCCTCAGCTTCTCGAGGTCGCGCTCTGCCCAGGAGCGCATGGCCCAGCAGAGCTCCTTGAACCAGAGGAGATGGCGCTCGGTCAGCTGCACGAGAGCGTCGGTCACCGCGGCGACCTTCTCCCGTTCGTGGCCGTAGTGATAGACGCCGGCCAGGTGGAGCAGCGCCATCCCGAGGGTGTTCGGGTGGTCGAGCTCGCGCGCCCACGCCACCGCCGCCTCCCCCTGGGCGAACGCCTGCGCCGGGCTGCCCATCAGGTAGAGCAACAGCGCGAGCGTGTACTGGCCATTGGTCTTTGGATCGAAGCCATACAGGGCGACTTGCTCCCGATGCGCAGGGTCGTAGAGCGCGATGCCGCGCGCGAGGTGCGGGCGAGCCTCGGCGAGCTTCCCCTCGAAGAACAGGCAATTCCCCAGCAGCACCGTCGACGCGACCAGCTGGCCGGTGTCCTGCGACCGCGTCGCCATCCCGAGCAGCCGCTCCGTCAGCGCCCGCGCCTCGCGCCGATGGCTCCGGAAGTTGTGGTACCAGAACATCGCCCACAGCGTCGGCGCGGTCATCGGGCTGTCCCCGAACGCGTCGCTCAGCTCCTCGCAGCGCTTCACCGCCGCCGCGAGCTCCTGGAGCATGTACCCGCGGCGCTCCAGGAGCGCCATGATCAGCAGGCTGTTCAGGCGCAGCTCGGCGAGCGCGCGCTCCCGGTCGTCCGTGATGGCCTCGAGCCAGCCGAGCGCCTGCGTCACATGAAGGACGGCCTCGTTGTCGTCCGCGTTCGCCGGCCGCTTCAGCGCGCGCTCCGCCGCGGTCTCCGCGTAGGCGATCGCCTGTTGCTTCTGCTCGGCGGCGGCGTGGTGGTGCGCGAGCAGGTCGGGCCGCGCCGCGGCGATCTCGGGGAAGCGCTCCTCGAGCGTCCGGGCCACGCGGGCGTGCAGCTTCTGCCGGCTCCGCTTCGAGAGCGACTCGTAGGCGGCGTCCCGGATGAGCACGTGCTTGAACAGGTAGGTCGGGTTGTTCAGCCGGCGCTTCCTGTGGACGAGGTCCGCGGCCATCAGCCGATCGAGGTCCTCCTGGACCAGCTCCCCGTCGAGCGTGGACACGGCGCTGAGCACCTTCAGGCTGAACTCCCGGCCGAGCACCGCGGCGATGCGGGCCGTCTCCTTGGCCCTGCCGAGCCGGTCGAGGCGCGCCATCAAGAGGCCCCGCAGCGTCGTCGGGATCGCGAGCGCCGAGATTGGCTCGGAGAGCGTGTAATGGTCCCCCTCGTCCACGAGGGACCCGGACTCGAGCACCATCCGCGTCAGCTCCTCCACGAAGAGGGGGACGCCGTCGGTCCTTTCGACCACCTGCGCCAGCAGCGGCTCGGGCAGCGAGCGGCCGCCGGCGAGCCGCGCGACCATGTGCTCGACGTGCGAGCGATCCAGGCGGCCGAGCTGGATCTGGAGCATGCCCGACGTCGACCAGGGCGGCGAGAACTCCGGCCGCGCGGTGAGGAGCGCCATGAGCCGCGTCGAGGGCACGTCGACGATCAGCATCCCGAGCCACTCCAGGCTCGTCGGATCGGCCCATTGCAGGTCCTCGACCATGAACAGGACGGGCCGCTCCTCGGCCATGTCGAAGAGCATTGTCGCGAGCGCGTTGAGCGTCCTTTCCTTCTGCCGCGGCGGCGGGTCCTGCGGGGCGGAGTAGCGCGCCTCCAGGGGGATCGACAGCAGCGCCGCGAACAGCGGCACCGTCTCCTCCAGGTCGAAGCCGCGGCGGGACAGGAGCCCTTCGAGCCGGGCGAGCCGGCGCCCCGGCGCGTCGTCCCGGCCGGGGTCGATCAGCCGATCGAGCAGCTCGATCATCGGGTGGAGCGCGCTGTTGCGCCGGTCGGGGGTGCAGCGGCACTCGAGGCAGCTGTGCCAGTCGCCGTGGAGCCGCCGGGCGAGCTCCCAGCTGAGGCGGGATTTGCCGATCCCGGGCCCGCCGGTGACGAGGATGCTCTGCCCGATGCCCTGCCGGACCTGGCCCCAGCGCTGGAGCAGGAGATCGAGCTCCTGGCTCCGGCCGATCAGCGGCTCCGTATCCCGGCCTGCGGTGTCCTGGTCCTGGGGCGCGACAGCGATCTCCTGCCCCATGCGGTAGATCGCGACCGGGCGGTCCGCATACGAGAGGTCGTGCGACGTCACCTGCTCGAGCGTGAACCGGCTCCGGAGCAGCCTGAACGCGTCGCCGCTCACAACGATCGTGCCCGGGGCCGCGAGCGCGCTCAGCCGGGACGCGATCTGCGGTGTCGTCCCGAGGTGCTGTGTGTAGCGTGGACACTGGCCGGCGATCACGAGGCCGGTGTGGAGCCCGACCTGGACCTCGAGTGAGAGGCCCCGCGTCGCTTCCAGGCGCGCGCTGCGCGCGCGGACGTCCTCCACGATCTCCAGCGCCGCGCGCGCGGCGCGCCGGGCGTCGTCCTCCTGCGCGGACGGGTAGCCGAAATGCAGCAGGATCTGATCGCCCAGCGCGCCGGCGAAGCGCCCGCGGTGGCGGCGGGCGATCTCGGAGCAGACGTCCTGTTGCTCGCCGAGCAGGTCGTCGATCTCCTCGACGTCGGCGCTCTTCAGGCCGGGGCCCGAGGTGGTGAAGGCGCAGCAGACGACGGTGAGCGGCCGCCGTTCGCCGTCGAGGCACGCGGCGCTGGCGCCGCCGGCGCGCTCCCCCTCCAGGGGAGAGGGCGTGTCGTCCAGGCGCGGTGTCGCCGGGGAAGGCAGCGTGTCTGCCGCCGCGCGGTCGCTGGGCGTCGCCCGGCCCTCCCGCGGGAGCCGAGCGAGCGGCGCCGTCTCGCTGGCGCTTTGGACCCAGCCGTCCTTCTCCGGCGCGTCCGGGGCCATCGGTGGGTCCAGCGCTCGCGCGGGCGCGACGAGGTCCTCACGGCTCAGCTCCTCGACGTCGCAGGCCTCGAGCGCGCGCAGCAGGCTGGAGGCGGTGACGACGCGATCGGACACGTTCTTCAGGGTCGCGCGCCTGAGGAGGGTGCCGAGCGGGTGCCCGAGGAGCGCCGCGGGGATCGGGATCGGCTCGGAGCTGGCCTGTCGCAAGAGCACCTCTTGCAGCGACCTGCCGGCGATCGACGGCCGCCCGGTGAGGCACTCCAGGAAGACGAGCCCCCAGGCGTACAGATCCGAACGCACGCTCACCGGCTGCCCGAGGAGCTGCTCCGGCGCTGCATAGGCGGGCGTACAGAGGATCTCGTTGCTCGGGGTGAGCTTGGCGTCGATGCCCTCCATGGCCCCGGCGATGAGCGCGCCGATGCCGAAATCGAGCACCAGCGCGTTGCGCCGCGCGCCGGTCGAGACGATCATGATGTTGCTGGGCTTGAGGTCGCGGTGGACGACGTTCTGCCCGTGGGCGCAGCCGAGCGCGTCGAGGATCTGGAGCATCAGGTGCCGCGCCTCGCGCGGCTCCAGGGCGATCTCTTCGGCCAGCACCTCTGCCAGGTTCTTGCCGGGCACGAACTCGAAGATGGTGTAGAGCGTGCCCTCGTCCGTCTGTCCGGCGTCGATGAGCCGGACGATGTTGGGGTGGTGGAGCTGCGCGCAGAACCGCGCCTCCTGGTGGAAGCGAGCGCAGCGCCGGGCGACGTCGGCGGGCTTGCCGCCCCCGGTTGGTCGCATGACCTTGATGGCCACCATCTGCCCGGTGGCGAGCTGACGCCCCTTGTAGACGTCGGCGAACCCGCTCTCCCGCAGCGCGGAGACGATCTCGTAGCGCTCCTGGAACACGGCTCCCGGGCCGATGGCGGTCCGGCTCATCGTCGCTCCCCCTGCTGGGCGGCGCGGCGAGGCAGGGCGAGCGGGCGCGCTCCGGGAGGAGCGGCGCGCGGCGCCGGACGGCTCGCCTGGTCGATGATGCGCTTGCGCAGGGCGGCTGTCGACCTCGTCAATAAGGCTTTATCCACGGCCGACCTCGCTGCTCACGGTAGCTCATATAAGGTGTGGAGCCTCGGACGTCCGTCGAGGGTCGTCCGGTTCCGGCGCACCTGATGAAGAAATTCAGAATCGCGCTCGCGCCCGACCGGCGTCGCGGGAGCGCCGCGGCCGGCAGGCGGACCGGTGCGCGCGGGGCGGCGCGCCGCTCACCGGGCGGCGGCGGAGCTCGTCCGGAGCTGTCCGAGGCCGCTGGAATCTTCTACCGCAGCTGCCGATTCAATCCCTGCGATCTGCAGCGAATTGACCTCTGACGCCGCCGGTGAGAGGGCGAGGGCGCGGGCTTCGTCGGCGAGCTGTCGCGCGATGCGCCGCGAGCGCCCCACGGCCTGTGAGCGACGACGCAAGGTTCTTTGGAAGGAGTGCGAAACATGCTGAGGCAACTGGCGACGAACATCGTTTTGCTCGCATTCGCGGCGGCCGGTCCGGTCGCGTGCTCGGGGTCGGGTGACAGCCCTGCGGGCACCGACGACAGCGGCGTCGCCAGCGGGAGCGGCGGCGCGGCGGCTTCCGGCGGACAGACCTCGGCCAGCAGCAGCAGCAGCGCCGGCGGGGACGACGGCGCGGGAGGCCTCGCGGAGGGGGGCGGCGGGGGCACCGGCGGCGGGGGCACCGGCGGCGGGGGCACCGGCGGCGGGGGCACCGGCGGCGCGGGCGCGGGCGGCGCGGGCGGGGGCGAGGGGACCGGCTGCGTGGGAATGGGCGGGATCTCTTACACGCTCGCGAAGGCGCCTGCGCCGACGGCAGAGCAGCAGTCCGCGTACGACATGATCACGAGCGCCATGGATGAGGCGCTGTCGCACTACAACTGCCACACGAGCATCGAGAAGAGCCTGTCGGTGTCCTACGTGCCATCGGTCGCGACGGCCGACGGCAACGTCAATGGATCCATCCGGTTCGGCTCGCTCGCCTCCATGAATCACATCACGGCCATGCACGAGATCGGCCACACCCTGGGGGTCGGCAGCTTCGAGTTCGTGGCGCTGGTGAAGGACGGCATCTTCACGGGCGATGCGGCGACGCGCCAGCTCAGGGCCATCACGGGGAACGAGAGCGATGTCGTGCACGCGGACAGCCAGCACTTCTGGCCGTACGGTCTCAATTATACGAGCGAGGTCAAGACGACGGACGATCTCGTGAACCATTGCAAGATCGTGGCCGCCATCCGTGAGGACATCGGCTTCTGAGGGGCTCCCGCGCCGCGCCGGCGCGGGGTCACTCGAGGTACGCGGCCAGGCCGAGCTCCTGAGCGCGGAGGGCGCCGGCGACGACCCTGGCGATCTGCTCCGCGCCGGAGCGCGCGAAGTGCGTGTGATCATCGCAGAAGAACTCGCCGACCGGCCCTCCGGTCGTCCCGCTCACGTCTCCCCCGGGGACCGGGCAGAAGCCGAGGGTGTTGTACAGCGCGACGCTGTGCTCGTGGAGATCGATCACCGGCACGCCGTGCTTTTCGCCCGCCTCGAGGGTCGCGGTCACATACCCGCCGCGCGTCCCCCGGGCCGTGCTGCCATTGCAGGCGATCGCGCTCACGGGGGTCACGAACACGGGCTGGGCGCCTCGCTCCTGCGCGGCGAGGGCCATCATCCCGTAGCTGCTCTTGAAGGCGTCGAGCCCCACGTGCCGATCGCACGTGCGCGAGCCGTCGTTGATGCCGAACTGGATGAACAGGTAGTCTCCCCGCTTCATGCCGTCGAGCATCTCAGTCCACCTGTCCTGCAGCACGGGCTCGCCGCTCGAGTCGCGATCGAGCACGCACTCCCCCGCGCTATCCATGGCGGTCTGCACGTGGTAGAGCCACGTCCGCACGCTGCGGCCGCCGACGGCGCGGTTCACGACGGTGACCCGCTCGTCGAACAGCGCCGCGAGCTGGCCGCCCCAGCCCGCCGGGCAGGGGGTCTGCCCGTTGGCGACCGTGGAGTCGCCCGCGATCCAGATCGTGATGTTCGGCAGCGGCTCCATCCCGCCTGACCCGCCGCCGCCGCCGGGATCGCCGCCCGAGCCCCCCGCTCCGGCGGGCGCGTCACCGCCGGCCCCGGCGCTGCCAGCGGTCCCCGTCGACGCCACGGTGCTCCCCGCGCTCGAGCTGCTCGCTTCGGGCGACGCGCCTCCGCCGGCCCCTCCCGCTCCAGCTCCGGTGCCGTCCCCGGAGGCCCCCGGATCCGTGCAACAGGCCAGGGCAAGCAGCGTGACCCACGATACCCGGGCCACCCTCCGACGAGCGGCAGATCCAACGTCCCAGTGCATGAACGAGCCTTTCCTCCAGCGTCCCTGTATCCGGGACGCCTTCCAATCAATCACGGATGGGCGCTTTTTTCTCGAAGCCGTCGACCGCGGCGCATTTCCTGGGACACCCGGTGCATTTTTGAGGCGTCATTGAAACCCGTCGGCGGGCGGAGGTGCCTCCGGGGCTCGCGCCTCGTCGGCCGGCCCGCGCTGGAGCTGCAAACCGCGCTCATGCGACGCCCCTACCACGGCGGTCGCTCCACCCCAACGCGCGATCCGGGCTCCTCGGCCCGGTCTCGTCGCTCCGCGCGAGGTGCTCGGCCAGCACCTCCGGGTCCTGCTCGCCGGCCTCCTTCAGCCACGCCTCGGCGAGCCGGTGGCCGAGCGTCCTGTCGCGATCGGTGAGCATCGCGTAGGCGCCCTCCCGCAGGAGCGCATCGCGGAACGCGAGCTCCTCCTCGCCCGCGAACCGCGAGCTCGGCCGACGCTCCAGGACCTCCCGATCGACCAGCTCGGCCCACGCATCGCGCTCGCTCGCCCTCGGTGCCGGCGCGCCGAGCAGCGCGCGCACGCCCCCCGCCCAGCAGACCTCCCCGAAGACGCTGGCCGCCCGCAGCAGCCGCCGCGGCTCGGGCCCGAGCGCCGCGAGGCGCGCCTCCACCATGCCCAGCACCGTCTCCGGCGGCGCGCCGCCGCGCCCCTCCGCCGCGGCCCGGATGAGCTCCTCGAGGCAGAAGGCGTTGCCCCCGGCCCGCCGCACGAGCGCCGAGACCTGCTCGGCCGCGAGCGACGCGCCGAGCGCGCTCCGCACCAGCTGCTCGGCCGCCCGGGCGGGCAGCTCGCGCAGCCGGAGCTCCGAGAGCCCCCGCTCGGCCCAGAGCTGGGGGAACAGCGCGTGGACCTCGGGCCGGGCGAAGGCGAGCACCGCGTAGGGGCGATCGCCGAGCTCCCGCAGCGCCCGATCGAAGATCCTCACCGAGGGCGCGTCACCCCAGTGGAGATCCTCGAGGACGACGAGCATGGGGCGCGCGCCCGTCACTGCCCGCGCGTGGTCGACGTACGCGCGCTGGCTCTCCTCGGCCACCAGCGCCGGATCGCGCCGCGCGGCCCGCAGCGCCGGCGCGGCCGCGTCCCGAGGGGCGACGCCGAGCAGCTCGCCAAGGACCGCGGCCGCCGGCCGCCCTTCCTCGCCCGCGAGCAGCGGCCCGAGCGCCTGCGCGACCTTCTCCCCCCGCACGTCGAGCGCTTCGTCGGGGGCGATCCCGAGCGCGCTCCGCAGCGCTCCGGCGAGCATCGCGAGCGCGGAGCCCGCGCCGAGGGGGTCGCCGCGGGCGACGCTCAGCACCAGGCCGGGGTGACGCCGGCGCAGCGCCTCGACCGCCTCGTGGCGCAGGCGCGATTTGCCCATGCCCGCCGCCGCGGTCACGAGCGCCGCCGCGGCGCGCCGCTCGGTGAAGCTGTCGTCGACGAGCTCGAGCAGCTGCTGCAGCTCCCGCTCGCGCCCGACATAGGGGCTCGGCCTGTCGAGGAGCTCGCGCGCCCCCTCGCCGATCTCGTTCTCGGCCTCGAGCCGCGCGATCCCGTCCTGCGCCACGACCTCGAAGCGCGCGTCGAGCAGGGCCCGCGTCACCGCGTCGATGTGGACGCCCCCGCGCCCGCCGTCCGCGGGCGCGGGCGCGGGCGCGGCGGCCTCCTCCAGCAGCGCGGCCGCCCGGTCCAGCACCTCGCCGAACGGCGCTCGCCCCGTTGTCTCGCCCCGCCCCGTCACCAGCACGACCGCCGCGCCGGGGAGCTGCGCGCGGATCTGCAGCGCGCAGCGCGCCGCGAGCGCCGCCTGGTCGGTCGCGCCGCCCGCGCTCGCCGCGATGGCCGCCACGCTCCCGTCGCCGAGCTCCTGCACCTGCGCGCCGAGCGGCAGGGTCGCGCGGCGCACCACGGCGAGCGCGCCCGGCGGCGGCGCGCGCACATCGAGGGACTCCGTCGTCGCGCAGAACGACGGTTGCGCGGGCCGGACCGCCACGATCGAGGCCAGCCGCCTCTCCCTCGCGCTGATGGCCTCGGCGCGAGGCAGGCGCGAGGGGGCGCCGCCCGCTCCCAGGGCGCCGAGCGCGTCGAGGCAGCGCGCCACGGCCGCGCCGTCCTCGGGTCGCCCCGACGGGTCCTTGGCCAGCATCCGCGCGAGGAGCGCGTCGAGCGCCTCGGGCACCTCGGGCCGCAGGTCCGTCGCCCGCGGCGGCGCCTCGAGGAGCAGCTTCCACACGAGCGAGAGGTGCTGCCCGCGGAACGCCCGCTGCCCGGTGAGGCACTCGAACAGCACGCAGCCGAGCGAGAAGACGTCGGCGCGCGCATCGACCACCGCCCGGTCGCCCTGCGCCTGCTCCGGGGCCATGTAGCCCAGCGTGCCCAGCACCGCCGACGTCCCCGTCAGGCGGGACGTGGCGTCCGAGAGCAGCGCGATGCCGAAGTCGAGCAGCTTGACCCGATCGAGCGCGCCGTCGACCAGGAAGAGGTTGCTCGGCTTGATGTCGCGGTGAACGATCCCGCGCGCGTGCGCCGCGCCGAGCGCGTCCGCCACCCTCCGCGCGAGGGCGACGCTCTCGCCGACGCGCAGCTCCTGCTGCGATAGCCGATCCGCGAGGCTCTCGCCGGAGAGCCACTCCATCGCGAGGTACGGCTCCCCCGTCGGCGCCACCCCGTGCGTCGCGTACCGCACGATGTGCGGGTGCGTGAGCCGGGACAGCGCCTCGGCCTCGCGGAGGAAGCGCGCCTCCGCGCGCGCGTCCACCCGGCGCAGCAGCTTGACCGCGACGACCTCGCCGCTCGCGCGATCGATGGCCCGGTAGACCGTGCCCATCCCTCCGGAGCCGGCGACCTCCGCCAGCTCGAAGCGGTCGTCGAGCAGCCTGCCGGGCAGCATGGGCTGGTCAGGATGCACCCTCACCCGAGCGCATGGCAAGGCGGAGCGGCGGCGCAATCCTGTCATGGAGCCGGACGGCGACGCTCCTGTCGCCTTCGTGATCCGGCTGCTGGACGAGGGTACCTATCCGCGACGCTGCTCGGTGAGGGGGCTCCCGTCGAACTGGACGTCCACGCTTTCGCCCTGGGACCACTCCCCTGGCCCCGGCGAGGTGACCGTGGGGTCGGCCTGGTGGTCCGGGACGGCCGCGTCCCGCGCGAAGAACTGCAGCACCGGCTGCACCTTGTTGATCTGGTCGAGCGTGGATCTGGCGCGCACCGCCTGCGCGGCGACCTCGCGGTCCATCGACGCCTTCACTCCGGCGATCTTGGACTCCAGCAGCTTGATCTGCTGGTTTCCTTCGGCGAGCACCTCCTGCGTGTGCTCTTCGCCGGTGCGCGTGAACGCCCTCAGCGCCTCGATCTGCTTCGACGCTGCGGCCACGATCTCCTGAGTCGGGACATCGAAGGCCTTGAATGCCGCCTCGACGATGTCCCGCTTCACCGGTGCGGGCGTATCGCCGGGCAGCGTCCTCAGGAGCTCCTGCGCCTTGAGGATCTTGCTCCGCTGCTCGGGGCTCACGCCGGCGGCCAGCAGGATGGCCGCGAAATCGACCTCAGAAGGCGGTGCGGGCACGTCGTCCTCCGGTGCCAGCGGCGGCGAGGGCAGCGACGACACGTCGGACCGTCGGCTGAACGGCGACTTGAAGAAATCGGACAGGCTCAAATCTACCCCCTTTTTGAGGACACCGTCATTCTACATGGTTCCGGGCGGCTGCACAGCCGCCTCTTGGGACCGCCCCTCGCGTCGCGGCGGTTCATTTCTCGCTCGATCCACGCGATCCGTCTCCTTGTTCAGCAGGTCGGAGGATCGCCGCCCCCCTTGTGTCCCCCTGCGTCGCTGCATCCTGTGCGATCGTGGCGAATATAACGCATTGCATCATCGACGACACGGGGTGCTGGAACGGCCGCGAGCGAAAGCGCGGCGTCGATTGAACGTTCCGCCGGCGTCCGGGAACGGAGGTGTATCCGGCCACGCAGCGGCGACCTCTCGAAGGGGTGCCCGAGGCGCGCCCACAAGGAGTCACCGATGACGCCCCTCTCCCCTGCTCCCGCGGCGCGGAGCGCTGCGCCGCGATCTGCCCGGCGCCGGCTCGTGAAGCCGCTCCTCGGCCTCATGGTCTTCGCGGCGCTCTTCCTTGCGCTCGCGTGGCAACTGGACCGGCCATCCGCGGCCTCGGGGCCTCTCGCGGCGGTGGCGGCGGCGAACCCCCTCGGCCAGCTCTCCCGGTCCGGCGCCGATCGCGCGCTCCTCGTCGGCCGCGTCGAGGAGCGCCTCCCGGCCGGCTCGTACACCTATGTCGCCGTGCGCACCGGCGAGGCCCTCACGTGGGCTGTCACGGTCGGCGACGCGCCGCCGCCCGGCACCCCGGTGCAGGTGCGGAGCATGGGTCGCAAGACGAATTTCCACTCAAGCCGCCTCTCGCGGACGTTCCCCGAGCTCGTGTTCGGGGTCGTCTCGCGCGCCGACTGAGCCCCTGGCAGCGCCCGAACCAGAAAGGACAATGACCATGACGACACGCACGTTGAACGAGACCCTCGAGCGCTCCTCGCGCGCCTTCGCCGCCGCGGTCCTCGCGGCGCTCGGGGTGATGCTGCCGGGATGCGGCAACGACGCCGGCGCGACGCCCCCCGACGCGCCCCCCGCCGAGTGCACAGGCGGCGTGCTCGAGGCCGATCTGCAGGCGGAACCGCTGAGCGGGCCCGGCGTCGATCCCGCCACGGGCAAGCTCCAGCCGCCCCCGGAGGGCTCGTCGTACACGGTCAGCGCGACCTACGGGATCCCGAGGCCGGGCGACGCCGTGATGGAGAAATACGTGCAGTACTTCGGGGCGATTCAGGCGCAGCTCGCGTCGCAGCCAGGCCTCGTGGCGATCCAGCTGGGCCAGTCGCCGTCCTGCGGCTCCGGGCGCACGCTGGCCGTGTGGTCGTCGACCGAGGCGATGGTCGAGTTCGTCATGAGCCCTGCCCACCTGGCGGCGATGGACGCCGTGAACGAGCTGGTCGAGCCCAACTATGCGGTCACCCACTGGGAGGCGGCCGGCGCCGACGAGGTGACCCTCGAGGAAGGGGTCCGCCGCATCCAGGCGAGCGAGACCCGGGCGCGGTGAGCTCGCGCCGCGACGGCTGCGCCGCGGCGCGGCCCGCCGCGGTCGAGGATCAGCGGGCGGCCGCGCTCGCCGCGCGCTGCGCGCCGAGGCGGCTCATCGCGTAGGCGAGCCCGCTCTGGAGCGTGCTCTGCGTGGAGATCCCGCCGAAGTCGATGCCCAGGCTCACCAGCGTCCTCGCGATCTCCGGGCCAATGCCCACCATCACGCTCCGACAGCCGAGCAGCTCCGCCGCCTGCACGGCGCGGATCAGGTGGCGCGCCACGGCGGTGTCGATCATCGGCACGCCGGTGATGTCGAGGATCACGAACTCCGCGCCCCGCTGCCCGATGGCGCCGAGCAGGCTCTCCAGCGCCTGGGCCGCGCGCTGGTCGTTGATCTCCCCGACGAGCGGCATGAGCAGGATCCCCTGCCAGACCTGGATGACCGGCATCGCCATGCGATCGAGCATCGCCGACTGCGCGTCGATGATCGCCCGCTGCTCCCGGTTCTCCGCCGCCATCCGCTCGGCCTCCATGTGCCGCTGCTTCAGATCGGTGATGTCGGTGATGAGCCCGCAGAGGCCGACCACCTCGCCCCGCGCGTTCTTCATCGGGAACTTGCGGGTCCAGATCGTGCGCGTCACCCCGTCCGAGCCGGTGGCGCTCTCCTCGTTCTCGCTCGGCTCACCGGAGTCGAAGACCACATCGTCGTAGCTCCAGAACACCTCCGCCTGCTCCTTCGGCCAGTAATCCGGGTCACTGCGGCCGATCAGGGCCTCGTGGCGCTGCCCGATCAGCCTGCAGAAGCCCGGGTTGCAGGCGATCCAGCGGTGTTGCCGATCCTTGACGAAGATGGGATCCGGGATGGTGTCGATGACGAGCTGGAGCAGCTCGAAAGTCTTCCAGTCAGAGACGTCGATGCAAGGGAGCTTGAACGCCATGCAGCCAAACCCATCTCCCCCCGGTCAGCCTCTCGTTATCAGCCATTGTGGATCGCGCCGCAAGGACAGAAACGGGCGGGGTACCACGCCAAGCGACGAAGAGGTATTGGCGCACGCCATAACGTCTTGAACGTACCTCGTCTTTCTAACGGTCACTACATATTTGCGTGGAGCTTGACGAGCGGCGCCGTGGTGAGGCCGACGGAGCTCCGCGCGAGCGGTCGCGTGCCGGCCGGCAGCTCGTCCGCCACCGTCACCGCGAGGTCCACCGAGCGGCGCGGGGGGCGATCTCGGGGCGGCGCTCTCCGCGGAGCCGGGGACATGGCGAGGTGTCAACGGTGGTTGTGAAAATTTCTTCTCTTGGCGCTCTTGGCGCTCTTGGCGCTCTTGGCGGTTCCTCTCCTTCTCTAACTCTCGCGCAGCGCTGCAGAGCCCCCTCGGCGGTCTGATCGGGCGACTTTGTCGGCGAGGTGGCGGAGATCGCACATTTCAGATCGACGCGTGATCAATTCGTCTCGGTGGGGGAATTCACCGGCGCCGCACAGCAACGCCGGCGTTTACGCGGATTTGCTGCAATTTTATGCGTCACAGCCGCTGATCGGGTCTTGCACGCTGGAGCCGATCGGGCGATGGCGCGCCCTGCAGGCACCACTGCGCGTCGGGTACCCTTCGTCCAACCCACCGGAAAGCTGGGGCCTCGGGAGCCCCATCCTGCATGAGAATCGTCGACATCCGCGCCACCACCGTCACCGTGCCGCTCGAGGCGCCGCTGCGCCACGCGAACGGCTGCCACTGGGGCCGCTTCGTGCGCACGATCGTGGAGGTCGAGGCGGACAACGGGCTGATCGGCCTCGGGGAGATGGGCGGCGGCGGCGAGTCGGCCGAGGCGGTGTTCCGCGCCATGAAGGCCTACCTCGTGGGCCACGACCCCGCCCGCCTCGAGGAGATGCGGTTCAGGATCGCGAACCCGACGGCCTCGCTCTACAACAACCGCACCCAGATCCTCGCCGCGCTGGAGTTCGCCTGCCTCGACCTGCTCGGGCAGGCCTTCGGCGTGCCGGTCCACGACCTTCTCGGCGGCAAGCTGCAGGACGAGGTCCCCTTCGCGTCCTACCTCTTCTTCCGCTACCCGAACGCCGATGGATCGGGCGAGGTGCGCACGCCGAAGCAGATCGCCGACGAGGCGAGGGCGCTGAAGAAGAAGCACGGGTTCACCTCGCACAAGCTCAAGGGCGGCGTGTTCCACCCGGATTACGAGCTCGAGTGCTACCGCGCGGTGGCCGACGCCGTCGGGGAAGATCGCGTCCGCTTCGACCCGAACGCCGTCTGGTCGACGGAACAGGGCATCCGCTTCGGGCAGGCGATCGAGGATCTGAACAACGACTACCTGGAAGACCCCGTGTTCGGCCTGCACGCGATGCGCCGCACCCGGGAGAAGGTGCGGATGCCGCTCGCGACGAACACCGTCGTCGTCGGCTTCGAGCAGCTCGCCGCGAACGTGCTGGACACGGCGGTGGACGTCATCCTCCTCGACACGACGTTCTGGGGCGGCATCCGGCCCTGCGTGAAGGCGGCGGGCATCTGCGAGACCTTCGGCCTCGGCGTCGCCGTCCACTCCTCGGGCGAGCTCGGCGTGCAGCTCGCGACGATGCTGCACCTCGGCGCCGTCATCCCGAACCTCTCGTTCGCCGCCGACGCGCACTACCACCACCTGAAAGACGACGTGATCCGGGGAGGCCCGCTCCCCTACCGGAACGGCCGTATTCGCGTCCCCGAGGGCCCCGGCCTGGGCGTCCGCCTCGATCGCGACAAGCTCGCCCACTACGCCGAGGAATACCGCCGCCTGGGCTCCTATCCCTACGACAGAGATCCGCTGCGCCCGGCCTGGTGCGCGACCGTGCCGAACGATCGCTGGGCCGATCCCAAGGACGACCGAATCCCCGAGGTGCCGAGATGACCCTCGCCGAACGCGTGGCCAAGGCGGTCGCCGCCGCGCCCGTCATCGATCTCCACACTCACCTCTTCGCCCCCCAGTTCAACACGCTGAACCTCTGGGGCGTCGACGAGCTCTTGACCTATCACTACCTCGTCGCCGAGACCCTGCGCGCCGAGCCGAAGGTCGCGCCCGAGGCGTTCTACGCCCGCGACAAGACGGCGCAGGCCGATCTCGTGTGGGAGGCGCTCTTCGTCCGCCGATCGCCGCTGTCCGAGGCGACCGCGGGGGTCGCCACCGTGCTCGACGCGTTCGGGCTCGACCCCGCCGCGCCCGACCTGCGCGACGCGCGCGCCTTCTTCGCCGCGCGCAAGGTCGAGGAGCACCTGGAGGACGTGCTGCGCCTCGCGGGCGTGACCGCGCTCGCGATGACGAACGACCCGACCGACCCCGCGGAGCGCGCGATCTGGGAGGCGGACGTCGCGCCCGATCCGCGGTTTTACGCGGCGCTGCGCATCGATCGTCTCGTCACCTCGAACGACCTCGCGGCCGAGCTCGACCGGTGGATCGCCCGCATGCGGCCGCGCTACCTGGCGATCTCCGTCAACGAGGTCTCGGCCCCGCCCCGGGCCGTGCTGGACGCGTGCCGCGCGCACGACCTGCCGTTCGCGATGATGGTCGGCGTCCGGCGCGCGGTGAACCCCCGCCTCGGCGTGGCCGGCGACGGCATGAGCACCGTCGACCTGGCCCCGCTCGAGCGGCTCGCCGGCGACAACCCCGACGTCCGCTTCCTCGTCACGACGCTCGCGCGCGAGAACACGCACGGCCTCTGCGTCGTGGCGCGCAAGTTCGCGAACGTCCTCCCGTTCGGCTGCTGGTGGTTCATGAACAACCCGAGCCTCATCGAGGAGACGACCTCGATGCGGCTGGAGATGCTGGGGCCGACCTTCGTGCCGCAGCACTCCGACGCACGCGTCCTGGATCAGCTGATCTACAAATGGCGCCACGCGCGCCGCTCGATCGGCAACGCGCTTTCGCGACGCTACGGCGCGATGTCCGTCCCGCCGACCGACGCGCAAATCGAGCGCGACGCGCGCGCGCTCCTGGGCGGCATCGCCGGGGAATGGCTGGGAGCATGACCCAAATCTTCGACATCGCGGGCCGCACGGCCGTCGTGATCGGCGGCACCTCCGGCATCGGCCGCGCGATCGCCCTCGGCCTCGCCGAGGCGGGGGTCCACACCGTCGCCTCGGGCACGCGCGCCGATCGGGCCCGGGCGGTCCATGGCGAGATCCTCCAGCGGGGCGTCCGCTCGCTCGAGGCGACGTGCGACGTCAGCGACCGGGCGTCCCTCGACGCCCTGCGCGACGGCGTGGTCCAGGCGCTCGGCGGCGTCGACATCCTCGTCAACTGCGCCGGCCGGACCTTCCGCACACCCACGGTCGACGTCGGAGACGCCGAGTGGAACAGCCTGCTCGACACGAACGTCACGGGCATGCTGCGCGCCTGCCAGTCGTTCCACGGCCCGCTGCGCGAGAGCGGCCGGGGCCGCATCGTCAACATCGCCTCGCTGTCGAGCTTCGTCGCGTTCCACGAGGTGGCGGCCTACGGCGCATCCAAGGCGGCCGTGATGGCGCTCACCCGGAGCCTCGGGGCCGAGTGGGCGAAGCACGGTATCCGCACGAACGCCCTCGTGCCGGGCGTCTTCGTGACCGACCTCAACCGCGCCCTCCTCGACGGCACCGCGCGCGGGCAGGAGCTGCTCGCCCGCACGCCGCTCGGCCGCTTCGGCGAGACGCAGGAGCTGATCGGCGCGGCCCTCTTCCTCTGCTCTGACGCGGTGAGCTTCATCACCGGCACGAGCATCGCAGTCGACGGTGGCTTTCTAGCTTCTGGGGTGAACCAATGACCGCTGCATCTCCCGTGGTCCCGGCGAGCGGCGGCGTGATGACGCGCACCCGCTGGACCATCTGCGCGCTCCTCTTCTTCGCGACGACGATCAACTACCTCGACCGGCAGCTCTTCTCGCTGCTCGTCCCGTTCTTCGAGGACGAGCTGCGCCTCGGGCCGACGGACCTCGCGCTCATCAACGTGAGCTTCCTGCTCGCCTACGGCTTCGGCATGGTGTTCGTCGGGCGCTGGATCGACCGCGTCGGCACCCGCAAGGGGCTCACCGTGACGTTCCTGCTCTGGAACGTCGCCTCTGCGGCCCACGCCTTCGTCGGCAGCTTCAGCGGCTTCGCCGCGATCCGCTTCCTGCTCGGGGTCGGCGAGGCGGGCAACTTCCCCTCCGCCGTCCGCACCGTCGCCGAGTGGTTCCCCAAGAAGGAGAGGGCGCTCGCGACCGGCCTGTTCAACTGCGGCTCGAACGTCGGCGCCATCCTCGCCCCGCTCCTCGCGGTGCGCATCGCGGAGGCGTACGGCTGGCGCGCCTGCTTCCTCTTCCTCGGCGGGATCGGCGTCGTGTGGATCTTCTTCTGGACGCGCCTCTACCGGCGCCCCGAGGAGCACCCGAAGGTGTCGCCCGCGGAGCTCGCGCACATCCGCTCCGACGCGAAGGAGTCGACCGAGGCCCTCGGCATCAGCGAGGTGTTCGGGATGCGGCCCGTCTACGCGGTCGCGATGGCGAAGTTCTTCACCGACGCGCCGTGGTGGTTCTATCTCACCTGGCTGCCGAAGTTCCTCGTCGGCGAGTTCAAGCTGACGCCGATGTTCATGGCCTACGCGATCCCGGTCGTGTTCATCGTGGCCGACGGCGGCGCGATCGGCGGCGGCTGGCTCTCCTCGAAGCTCATCGCGAGCGGCCGCTCGGTCGGCACGGCGCGGAAGCTCGCGATGCTCGCCTGCGCGCTCGCCGCGGTGCCCGTCATGGCCGTCGGCCAGCTCGTCGACGTCCCGAGCGTCGCCGGCATCCCGTCGGTGTACATCGCCGTCGGGCTCATCTCGCTCGCCGCGGCGGCGCATCAGGGCTGGAGCAGCAATCTCTACACGCTCGTCTCGGACACCCTGCCTCGCCCTGCGATGGCGACGGTGGTCGGCATCAAGACCGCGTTCGGCGTCGTCGGCGGGGCGATCTTCCAGATCTTCGTGGCCCGGTCGCTCACGCTCACCGGCTCGTACGCCGTGCCGTTCCTGCTCGCAGGCAGCCTGTACCTCGTCGGGCTGCTCGTGCTGCACCTCCTCTTGCCGCGGGTCGAGCCGGTCGTGCCCAGGCGGCGGGTGCCGAAGGCGGCGATCGTCGCCGGCGGCCTGGCGATGCTGGCCAGCATCGCGGCCCTGCAGTTCGCCCTCAACCGTCCTCCGTACGACTCCGTCGCCGAGTACCGCGCGACGCGGTCCGCCCAGCTCGGCGCGACGGGCGCGCCGGTCGAGGGCCCCGCCGCTCACGTGGGCTGGATGGACGCGCGCTGGTATCTCTGGCCGACGGCCCAGGGGACCAAGGCCGAGCTCGTCAAGCTCGACCGCGACGGGCGGCCCATCGTCGAGTCCAGGGGCGCCGGCGCCAAGGGCTATACGGGCCCGTCCGTCGCAGAGGTGCAGTCGTCCGCAGCGCCGGGAGGCAACCCGTGAGCTCCGCCCCCGGCGAGCCTCATCGCCTCTCCGCGGCTCTCACATCCCCTCGCGCCCTCCTCCGCGACTCGGCCCCTCCGTCGCGCGGCCAGCGCTCCTGCCGGTGAACCATGCCCTTCACGCTCCGCGATCCTGCTGCCTGCCGCTGGGACCTCGTCTCCCTCGGCGAGGTCATGCTGCGCCTCGATCCAGGCGACGGTCGGATCTCGACCGCGCGCGGCTTCCACGCCTGGGAGGGCGGCGGCGAGTACAACGTCGCCCGCGGCCTCCGCCGCTGCTTCCGGCTCCGGTCGGCCATCGTGACCGCCCTCGCGGACAACCCAGTCGGGCGCCTCATCGAGGATCTCATGCTGCAGGGCGGCGTGGACCTCTCGCACCTCCGCTGGGTGCCCCACGACGGCGTGGGGCGGACGGTGCGCAACGGCCTGAACTTCACCGAGCGGGGCTTCGGCATCCGCGGGGCGGTGGGCGTCTCGGACCGCGGCCACACCGCCGCGTCGCAGCTGAAGCCCGGCGACATCGACTGGGACGCGATCTTCGGCCGGGAGGGCGCGCGGTGGTTCCACACCGGCGGCATCTTCGCCGCGCTCTCCGAGACCACGCCGGACGTCGCGAAGGAGGCCATGGAGTCGGCCAGGCGGCGCGGGGTCGTCGTCTCCTACGATCTGAACTACCGCCCTTCGCTCTGGAGGTCGATCGGCGGCCAGGCCCGCGCGCGGGAGGTCAACCGCGCGCTCGCGCCGTACGTCGACGTGATGCTGGGCAACGAGGAGGACTTCACCGCGGCCCTCGGCTTCGAGGTCGAGGACCTCGACGACGCGCACAGGACGCTCCACGTGGGCGCGTTCGAGGCCATGATCGAGCGCGTCATCGCGGCGTTCCCGAACATCCAGGCGGTCGCGACGACCCTGCGTGTGGCGACCTCGGCGACGCGCAACGACTGGAGCGCGGTGCTGTACGAGGGCGGCCAGCTGTACAAGGCGCCCGAGCGCAAGGACCTCGAGATCTACGACCGCGTGGGCGGCGGCGACTCGTTCGCTTCGGGCCTGATCTACGGCTTCCTCGCGGGTCAGGGCCCGCAGTGGGCCGTCGACTGCGGCGCGGCGCACGGGGCGCTCGCGATGACGACGCCCGGCGACACGACGATGGCGACCCTTGACGAGGTACTCAAGGCGATGAAGCTGGGCACGGCGCGGGTGGATCGATGAGCGGGCCGATGAACAAGCAAGCCGTGCTCGGCTGGATCGGGCGCACGCGCATCGTGCCTGTCGTGCGCGCGGGCTCGGCCGACGAGGCGCTGCAGGCGGTCGAGGCCCTCCTCGACGGCGGGATCGACGTCCTCGAGATCACGATGACCGTGCCCGGCGCGGTGGAGGTCGTGCGCGAGATCGCCGCGCGCCACGGCGATCGGGCCCTTGTCGGCGCGGGCACCGTGCTCGACGCCCGCACCGCCGAGGCGTGCGTCGAGGCCGGGGCGCGCTTCGTCGTCAGCCCCGCGCTCGACGAGGCGACGGTGAAGGCGTGCCTCGCCATGAACGTCGTCCACGCCCCCGGCGCGCTCACGCCGACCGAGGTCGTGGCGGCGCACCGGGCGGGCGGGGACGTCGTGAAGGTGTTCCCCTGCGACGCGCTCGGCGGCGCGTCGTACCTCAAGTCGCTCAAGGCGCCTCTGCCGCACATCCCGCTCATGCCCACCGGCGGCGCGACGCTGCAGAACGTGGGCTCTTTTCTCGCCGCGGGCGCGGTGGCCGTCGGCGTCGGCAGCAATCTCGTGGATCTCAAGCTCTTGCGCGAGGGGCGGCGCGACGAGCTCGTCGCCCGGGCCCGCGCATTCCGCGAGGCCGTCCGCCCGGCTTGAGGCGGACACAGCAGGCGCGAACACCGTTCGTCGTTTCGACCCCGGTCTGCGCCGCCGGGCAGCCGTGATGATCAAGACGCCCGGGCCGTGATCCGCCCGGTGCGACGTGAAAATATAACAAAATCAATTACTTGCGGCGCTCGCGAGGATCCCCGGCGCCGTCGAACATCAGGGGCTTCGAACATGAACCAATCGAAGGTTGCGAACCTATTCGGTGCGTCGATTCTCTTCGCGGCGGCGGCGGCGCATGGCCAGGCTCCCCCGCCGGCGCCGCCTCCGGGGGCGGCGGCTGCGGCCCCGGCTGCGGCTCCGGCCCCGGCCCCGGCTGCGGCGGCGGCTCCGGCCCCGGCTGAGGCGGCGCAAGCCCCCCAGCCGGCGGACGCCGGCATGACGCAGCTCCCGACGGGCACGCAGGCGCCGGCCACGCCTCCGCCGATGGCGGGCACCGGGCCTGCGGCTGCGGCGCCGGAGCCGGTCCCTCCGGTGGAGTCGGCCAAGCCGCCCGTTCCGGCCGCCGCTCCCGTGACCTCCAAGTGGAAAGCCACGATCTACGGGATGGCGGAGTTCGACATCATGCACGACTCCACCCAGAGCTTCGGCGAGTCGGTGGGGGCCACGGTGATCCAGCGCGAGGACACCTATGCGGGCAGGCACGCCCGCACGCATTTCACGACGCGGAACTCCCGCCTTGGCGTCAAGGTGAGCGCGCCCGAGTACGAGGGGATCAAGGCCACCTCCGTCCTGGAGCTCGACTTCTTCGGCAGCCAGCCGCCCAACGTCTCGGAAGCCGCGCTGGTGAGCAGCGGCACCTTCCGCCTGCGCCAGGCGTTCGTCAAGCTGGAGTCGGATTACGTCGACGTGGTGATTGGCCAGACCTATCACCTGTTCGCGTGGCAGCCGTTCTTCTTCCCGGCCACGTCGTCGTTCTTCCCGGTGATGAACCAGGTCTTCGGCAGGATGCCGCAGGTGCGCGTCGGCCACACCTTCAAGTCGGAGCCGGTCAACGTCGAGATCGCGGCGGCCGTCGTCAAGCCGCCGCAGCGCGACTCCGAGGTGCCCGACTTCCAGGCGGGCATGCGCTTCGGCTTCAACGGCTGGAAGGGCATTCACACGCTGGGCGCCGGCGGGATGTTGTTCGACTCGCTGACCCTCGGCGTCTCGGGCCTGTTCCGCCACTTGAAGGTGGCCGAGCACACCGCCGCCCCGCTCCACTCGAGGTCTGCCAACGGCTACGGGATCTCGGTCGACGCGCTGATCCCGATCATCCCGGCGAGCGCGCTCGAAGACCCGGGCAATGCGCTGACGTTGACCGGCTCGTTCTTCTCCGGCACGGGCATCGCGGACATCGTGGGCGTCGCGAGCAACGTGCCGAACCCGCCGCTCCCGGACGGCGCGCCCTACACGCCGGACATCGACAACGGCCTCGCGGTGTACGACGCGAACAACGACCTCAAGACCATCGGCTGGCGCGGGATGATGGTCGGGCTCCAGTACTATCTGCCCCCCTCGGGCCGCGTCTCCCTCTCCGCCAACTATACCCAGGGCTGGTCGGATCGGATCACGGCGGAGCACGGCTACAGGGACCTTCGCACCGCCTTCCGCGAGTCGCGCTACATCGATGGCAACCTGTTCGTCGACATCCTGCCGGCCCTCCGCGCGGGCCTCTCGTTCCAGCGCTCGGAGCAGACGTTCGCCGACGACGTGACCGCGACAAACGAGCGCTTCAAGCTGTCCCTCTACAGCTTCTTCTGAGCGGCGCTCGGCCGCGTCGCCCTCAAGCCGGGCCGGGTCGAGCCACCCTGCTTCGCGCGACGAGCATGGGGGCACTCGCTTCGCCAGCGGGCGCGTCCTGCATTACAATGACCCATGTCGCCATCTTATGTCCCTGTAAATCGACAGTGGCGCTGTGATCGTCGCAGCACCGCTGGTTCTTTCCAGCTCCTCCTGATTGCCGCGATGGCCGGGTTCGGCGCGTCGGTGACCGGATGCGAGGTCGAGGAACGCAACTTCGGCGACGGGGGGAGCGGCGGCGCTGGTGCCTCGAACCCTGATTCCGGGGGGAGCTGCGCTGTGCCGTCGGATTGCCCTGCTCCGGCGGATCCATGCCAGATCTCGGCGTGCGTCGACGGCAGGTGCGGCGCGGCGCTGCTGCCGGAGGGGACCGAGATCGAGCCGGTGGCGGGCGATTGCCAGCGGACGGTCTGCGATGGCCGCGGCGCTCGGAAGGGGGTCCCCGCGGACGAGCTCCCGGACGATGGCAATCCCTGCACCGTCGACGCCTGCGCCGGGGTGACGCCCGAGCACTCGCCCCAGCCAGGGTCGTCGTGCCCAGGAGGGATCTGCGATGAGGCTGGCCAATGCGTGCCGGCGGGGTGCTCGTGCCCAGGCGGGGACTGCGACGAGGCTGGCGAATGCGCGTCGGCAGAGTGCGTGGACGACGCCGATTGCGACTCCTCGACGGAATGTGCGGAGCACATCTGCATCGACGGTGCCTGCCTGACGGAGCCCGTTCAGCGAGGGATGCCGTGCGGCTGGGGGGGGCAGGAGCAGTGCGACGGGGAGGGCCAGTGCATGGGCGATGAGTGCGTCGAGGACAGCGATTGTGCGTGCGGATTCTCCGAGACCTGCATTTGCTTGGCCGGGTCCTGCTATCCCCTGGAGGACTGAGGGGCTCCTGGGCAGCGATGGGCTCGACGTGTGTCCCGCGAGGGGCATCCCCTCGTCCGATCGAGCAAGCCCAGGAATAACCGGCCCGGGAGCGCCGCATAGAGCACAATCTCTGACGAGAGCGGAAACCGGGCCGGTGTCTCGTGCGGTGTGGGGACCCAGCTGCTTCTCCTGCTCACATGAGAAGGAGAACAGGGGACGAGTGTGCACGATCGGGGCTCTTCCTCCGCAATGCGATCGAACGAGCGCGCATCGGGCTCCCGGTGGGTCGCTCGGCGCGCTCGGGGCCGCGAGGGAAGCGCTTCCCCCGCGAGAGACCCCGTGGTGCGCCGCGCCGGATCGATGCTCCCTGCGCCATTCGAGCTGCACCTTCTCCTCGGTTCGTGGGTATGCTTGTCGCCGCGATGGTGGGCTCGCTCGCCGATCGCGCTGGCTGCGAGGGGCGCCGGCGGAGATCGGAGGGGTGCCCGTCTCCGCGCGTGAAGGAGGGACGATGATGACGCCGAATCGAGCCGCAAAGGGATGTCCGGTGCTCCACTTCAAGCCGGACGCGCCGGGGTTCGACGCGGACCCTTACCCCGCGTACACGGAGCTGCGCGAGTCCGCGCCTGTGTATTTCTGGCCGGATGCGCAGTCCTATGTGGTGAGCCGCTTCGACGATGTGGCGAGCGTGCTGCGCGATCCGCGGCTCGCGACCGATCCCGCGGCGGCCGGGCTGCCCGCGCCCGAGGCGGGGCTGCCGGAGCCGATCCGCGCGCCGTTCGAGCACTCGCTGTTCCGCCTCGCACCCAAGGACCACGCGCGCGTCCGCCGGGCCGTGAGCCCTGCCTTCACCCCGCGCGCGATCGACCGCCTGCGCCCGATGATCCAGCGCACCGTCGACGAGGCGCTCGCGCCGTTCGAGGGCAAGGACGAGATCGAGATCGCGGAGTTCGCCGATTTCATCCCCCTGCGCGTCGTCGCCTCGATGCTCGACATCCCGGGAACGCACGAGAAGATCTTCCGGGACTTCGGCGAGGCGCTCATCAGGACCGTCGACCCGCGCCTCACCCCCGAGACGTTCGCGGCGGTCGTCGCCCCGGTGCCTGCGGGCGTGGAGCTCCTCCGCGAGCTCATCGCCGAGCGGCGCGACCGCCTGGGCGACGATCTCTTGAGCACGCTCATCCGCGCCGAGGCCGAGGGGGACCGGCTGAGCGAGGACGAGATGCTCGGGCTCGTCGCCACGATCCTCGCTGCCGGCTCGGAGACCACGGTGCATTTCATCTGCTTCGGCGTCATGTCGCTGCTCTGCGTGCCCGAGCGCGCGGCGGCGGTGCGGGCCGAGCCCGCGCTCCTGCGCGGCGCGATGGACGAGCTCCTGCGCTTCGACAATTTCGGCAAGGGAGGGATCGTGCGGTACTGCACGGAGGACGTCGAGATCGGCGGCGTGCGCATGGGCAGGGGGTCGACCCTCGTCGCGATCCTGCCGGCGGCGCTGCGCGATCCTCGCGCCATCCCCGACGCGGACCGCTACGACCCGCGGCGGCAGTCCGAGGAGATCCTGAGCTTTGGCCTCGGGCCGCATTACTGCCTGGGCGCCTCGCTCGCGCGGCTCGAGGGCGAGGTCGCCATCGGGACGTTGATGCGCCGCTACGCGGACATGCGGGTCATCGGAGAGCCCACGTACGCGCGGCACCCGATCCTCCGCAAGCTCTCGTCGCTGCGCGTGGCGGTGACGCCCGCGGCTCGGTCCGGGGTGGGCGGATGAGCCGGGTCGTCGTCGACCGGGATCTCTGCGAGGCCAACCAGGCCTGCATGCGGGTCGCGCCGGAGGCCTTCCGCGTGGACGAGGAGGATCGGCTCCACGTCCTGCTGGACGAGGTGGACCCGGCGCTGCGGCCGAAGGTCGAGCGGGCGGTGCGGGCGTGCCCGCGGCGAGCGCTCGAGATCGTGGATTAAGGGGTATCCGGGGGAGGGCGCGCGCGCCGGAAAGGGTCGCCCACGTCGCCGTTCGTGGTAGGATCGCGCTCCGCAAGAGGAGATCGGATCGCATGCCTGCCGACGTGGACGCCGAAGTGGACAGGTTGACAGATCTGGCGCTCGCCCTCCCGCCGGCGCTGCGTGAGCTCGTGGCCTACCGGATCTGGGAGAGCCTCCACCCCGAGGAGAGCTGGCCTCTCGCATCAGGGCAGATCGAGGAGATCCGAAGGCGAGCAGCGGAGGTCGAGGCAGGGACGGTGCAGCTCGTGGACGGCGAGGACGTCCTCCGCAATGCGCGCGCCCGGATCGATGCGCGCCGGCAGTGAGGCGGTTCCGGTTCCACCCGCGTGCGCTTCAGGAGTTCGAAGAGGCGGTCGACCATTATCTCGAGCTGTCGCCCGAGGCGGCATCGCGGTTCGTCGATGCGTTCGAGGCGGCCGTCGGTTTCGCTCGACGGAACCCTGACGCCGCGGCGCGGATCGAGGATGACGTGCGGCGGTGGAACCTGCGCAAGTTCCCTTACGCGTTGATCTACCGGCTCTCGAGCGAGCACATCGTTATCATCGCTGTGATGCACGCTCGCCGCGAACCTGGATACTGGAAGAGCCGAATCTCTTCATAGCAGGGTCGGGGCGGGCGTCCTCGACCGAGCCCGCGGCAGCTCATCACTCGCTGGATCCGCGGCAAGACCCGGGGTCTTGCCGACGATGCGGATCAGCAACGCGGCCACGACAAGGCCCGCGAACGGCCAGTAGAACGGGTCCGACGCCGCGCGCTTGCCGAAGGAGTTCATGAACGACAGCCACAGATAATAGGATGCCGCGAGATGAAGCGCCTTCCACGCCCGGGCGCCGAGCCAGGCCGCGGTGCGCCTGAAGGACGTGACGGCCATCGCGAGGATGAAGACGTAGCCGAGGCCCGAGATCACATGGGTCGATGGCGGGATCCGCGAGTGAAAGAGCACCGGATCCATGAAGGCATACGCCATGATGGCCAGCGCGTGGATGGCGTGCGAGCCCGCGAACGACAGGCCAAGGTAGCGGCGGTTGGCGCGCTGCCAGCGCGTGAAGGTGCTGGGCCACAGGCGGAACGCCGCCGACGCGGTGAAGGCCAGCAGGAACAGCGCCAGGGAGGTGCGCGCCGTCGTCCGCAGGACCATGCGCACGCCATCCACCGAGAAGTCGCTGCGCCACAGGATCGCGACCGCGACGGCCGCGATGATCAGCAGGCTCGTGCGCAGCAGGGACCATCCTTGAAGATGTCTCAGGGGGCTCATTGGGGGTCAGTCCTTGGACGGGGGAGGGATACTCCGGTTGGAAGCTGCGCGCTCGCGCGCGGGTTGCGCGACCGCATCGCCCTGGATGACCTCGTCGAGGCCCTCCGGGCGCAGCGCACCCACCGCTCCTACGCGGGGCGGCGTCGCCGGTTTCGTCGCGGCGGCGCCGGACGGGCGCTGTCTCGTCCATCCCGGATCGGACGGTCGAGCCGTATGGCTCGACGCCGTCCACGACGGCTCGCGTCGTGTGCTGTATGCTGCCGTCATGAGCTGGAAAGAGAGCTGTCGCTCCCGCCTCCGCGAGCATCTCGACCCGCAGGGCGATCTCCCTCCGCCATGGGAGCGCTTCCCCGACTACGAGCGCCACACGCTCGGCTGGCGAATGGGCGCAGGTGAGGACTGGATGGGGCTGTGGAGCGTCTTCCTCGAGCAGCTTGCCCCGGATCCCGAGAGCCGCATCGCCTACCTGCGACGCCACCCGCCCGCTCCCATCAGCTGGGCAGACGCCGTTCACGATGTCCTGTACCCCGCGGAGGGTGGCGACGAGGACGACAGCGACGAGGACGACAGCGACGAGGACGACCCGACTGCGGTGGTCCAGCGCCGCTCCGCGCTCCTGGAACAGGGGCTCATCGCGTCCGACGTCGCTTTCACCACCTGGCTCGCCCAGCAGAAGGAGCTGAGCTGGCCGTGGGAGATGTACCCGACGCCCGAGGACGCGGCCCGCTACAACACCCGCGAGCTCTGGTTCTGGTCGCGCCAGGTCGCCGAGCTCCGGAAAGGCAGCGGATGGACGCCCCCCGGCGTGCCGGAGAGCTGGCGAGCGTGCGCACAGGCGCTCGAGACAGGGGACGCTGGCATGCTCGATCCTCACCGCGGGCTCCTGTCGCTCGCCCGAGTGCTCTGCGCCGGGCACGTGAAGGCGCCCTGGCAGCTCGGCCTGTCGCTCGCCGATTTCGCCGACTCCTTCGAGGACGACATGGGTTATGTCGACGCGTTCCGCCTGTGGGGAATGTCGGCCTTCGATGACGCCGACCAGCTCCGCCGCTACCTCGACGCCACGCGCATGCCGCCGGACTGGGAGGCGTGGGTCGCGGAGCAGCTCCCCGTGGCGTGAGCCGAGATGGCTCCCTCGTGGGCGCGCGGTGTTCACGGCGGGCTCATCCGCACTGTGAGTGCTCGCTTCGTCTGCCGAAGCTCGAAGCGATTCGAGGTGTCAAGGGCGAAGCGCCGCGCGCCATCCCCGTCGCCGATCTGTCGCGTATCCGCGCGGTCCGCGTCGGCGCGAGCGGGAATGTGCGCGGCGTCGACTGGCTGGCTCAAGGCGCGGGCGGCGCAGCCGGCCCGAGCGGGCCCGACGCCGCGAGATACCGCTGCACCGTGCGAAGGCTGATCCCGAGCCGCTTTGCGGCCCTCGAGCGATTGCCGCTCTCCAGCGCCAGCGCGGCGTCGAGGATCTTCCGGAGCGACTCGTCCAGCGTGGCGTCGAGGGAGATCTCCAGCACGCGAGCGCCTCCGGAGCCCGATGCGGAAAGGGCCTCTCCGGCCGGGGCCAGCTCCCGGAGCGGCCTTGGAAGATCGCGCACCCGGACCTGCTTGCCCGATCGCAGGAGCGTGAGCAGCTCGATGACGCTCCGGAGCTCGCGCACGTTGCCCGGCCAGTCGTGCCGGCGCAAAGCGGCCATCGCGGCCCGCGTCATCCGGGCCGGCGGCTCCCCGTGCTTGGCGGCGAGCTGCTGCAGGAACAGGTGCACGAGCGGCGGGAAATCGGCCTGTCGCTCCCGGAGGGGCGGCACCAGCAGCGTGACCCCCTGGATACGATAATAGAGGTCGGCCCGGAAACGGCCGGCCTTCACCTCCTCCTCCAGCGGCCGCAGCGTCGCGCACACGATGCGGGCGTTCACGGACAGCTTCTCGGTGCCGCCGACGCGCATGAACTTCCTGTTCTCCAGGAAGCGCAGGAGTTTTGCCTGAACCGAGATCGGCATCTCGCCGATCTCGTCGAGGAAGAGCGTCCCGCCGTCCGCCGCCTGGATCTTGCCGCGCGTCCTCTCGACCGCTCCGGTGAAGGCGCCTCTCTCGTGGCCGAACAGCTCGCTCTCGAAGAGCGCCTCCGGCACGGCAGCGCAGTTGATGGGGATGAAAGGACCCGAGCGACGGAGCGACAGATCATGGACCTGGCGGGCGAGCACTTCCTTGCCGGTCCCGCTCTCGCCGACGAGCGAGATCCCCACCTCCTTCGGGGCCACCGTGCGAAGAACGCGGCCGAGATCCCGCATCGCAAGCGACCGCATCACGGGCTCGATAACTACGTCAATCTGTCGCGATCGGCGGTTCACGAGGAAATTATAGCGACAATTTGTCGTGATGCCACATCCATCCCGCTGTTTGCGCTGGACGGGTAGGGATCGCGCGACGAACAGAGGACATCGTCGCGTGGCACCGATGTTGCTGTGCCCCGTGGCCGTGACCGACGTGGCTGTGACCGCCGTCGCTGTGACCGACGTGGCTGCGCGGGAGAAGGCGCATCGCGGCGCCTCGCGCCGGTGGCCATCGGAGCAGCCGAGAGGCGCCTGAAGGAAAGAACAAGCATGCAGAATGAAGAGCTCGACTCCTGGGTACTCTCGGTCGCGACGCACGTCCGCCCCTCGAGCATCCACTGGTGTGACGGTACGGACGCGGAGATCAGGTGGCTCCAGAAGCAGATGGTCGCGAAGGGCGTGCTGGCGCCGCTCGATCCGGACAGATACCCGCGGAGCTTCCTGCATCGCTCCCCTCCGGACGACGTGGCTCGCGCGGAGCCTCCGCCGCTCCTCTGCACGCAGCAGCGCGTCGACGCCGGGCCGACGAACCCCTGGATGTCCGAGGACGACGCGAGCCGGATCGTGTGGCCGCTGTTCGCCGGGGCGATGGCGGGCCGGACGCTGTTCGTGGTCCCGTACCTCCTCGGCCCGTGCGGCTCGCGCTTCAGCCGCGTGGGGGTGCAGCTCACGGACAGCCCGTACGTCGTCGCGAGCCTTCGGCTCATGACGCGCATGGGGAAGGCGGCCCTGGAGCATCTCGGCAGCTCCTCCGACTTCGTTCGAGGTCTCCACAGCACGGGCGATCTCTCCCCGGACCGCCGGTACGTCGTCCACTTCCCCTCGACGAAGACGATCTGGAGCATCGGCTCCGGGCACGGGGACAGCGCGGTCCTCGGCACGTCGTGCCACGCCCTCCGCATGGCGAGCGCGCAGGCACGGAAGGAAGGTTGGCTCGCGGAGCGCATGCTCCTCCTGGAGCTGACCGATCCGGAGGGAGACCTGCATTACATCGCCGTGGCCAGCCCCGGCGCCGGCGGGAACACGCGCCTGTCGACGCTGTTCCCGGACGTGCCCGGATGGTCGGCGAAGGTGGTCGGCGACGACGTCTGCTGGATGCACGCGGGGGAGGACGGGCAGCTCTGGGCCATCAACCCGCTGGCCGGGATGTCCGGCGTCGTGAGCGGGACGAACCTCAAGGAGAACCCCAGCGTCAAGCAGCTCCTTCGTCACGATGTCCTGTTCACGAACACCGCGCTTCAGCAGGACGGCGCGCCGTGGTGGGAGGGCATGGGCGAGGAGCCGAGAGACGGGCTCGTCGACTGGCGGGGGCGCCCGTGGTCGGCCTCGTCGCCGGAGCCCGCGGCGCACCCGGCCGCGCGGTTCACTGTCGCGGCGAGCCAGGGCCCCACCGTGACGCGCGCGATCCACGACCCGAGGGGCGTGCCCGTCTCCGCCATCGTCTTCGCCGGCGGCGGGGCGGAGGTGGCGCCGCTCGTGTACGAGGCCACGAGCTGGGCGCAAGGCGTGTACATCGGAGCCACCCTGCTCTCGCAGACGACGCCCGCCGCGGCGCCGCGGAGCGACCCGATGGGGATGCTCGCCTATTGCGGGTACAACATGGGCGACTACTTCGCTCACTGGCTGTCCATCGGCGCGCGGCTGCCGAGGGCGCCGCGGGTCTTCCATGTCAACTGGCACCGCGCCGACAGGGGCAAGCCCCTGTGGCCCGACCGCGGGCACGAGGCGCGCGTCCTGAAGTGGATCGTCCAGCGCGTGCATCGGAACGCCGCCGCGCGGCTCACGCCGATCGGGTTCGTTCCCACCGAGCTCGACGTGGCCGGCCTGGGGCTCTCCGCGGACCACGCCCAGAAGCTGCACGAGGTCGATCTTCGCGCCTGGACAGAGCAGATGGCCCGCAATCAGGAGCTCCTCGCGCGCTTCGGGAACCGCTTGCCCGAAGCGCTGCGCGGCGAGCACGAAGGCATCGTCCACCGCCTGAAGATGGCGTCGAACTGATGGTGAGGAAGACAAGGGCCGCGGTGCACTCCAGCGTGCGACGACGGGGCGATCCGCTTCACGTGGTGATCGTCTCGGACAACGCGGAGACGCTGGATGGGCTGCAAGAGTACCTCCAGCGCGCCGGCGTGACGGCGCACGTGACGCGCCACCTGCGCGCGCCGGTGCTGGACGGCGCCGCCATCTCGGCGATCGTGCTCTTCCCGGACGATTACCCGCTGGCGGAGGTCGAGGCGGCGGTCGAGCGGATCACGCGCGACCGTCCCGGCGTGCTCCCCCTCCTCGTGACCCGGAATCCTCGCGGTTTCGCGGCGCTCGCGACGGGCGGAGGCGCGCGCCATCTCCTCACGATCATCCCGAAGCCCGCCTGGGGATGGACTATCCTGGACACCATCCGTGCGCGGGTGGTGGAGGTGTGACGATGTCTGCTTCTCCTCGGCCTGCTCCTCAGCCCGAGCCGGTGAGGCGTCGAATCCCGGTGGCGGCTGCCCTCCGGCGCAGCTTCAGCAAGGGATACGGTCTCGGGGATTTCCAGGCCGACCTCCTGGCCGGCACCGTCGTCGGCGTCGTGGCGCTCCCCCTCTCGATGGCCCTCGCCATCGCGGTGGGCGCTCCGCCTCAGCACGGGCTTTACACGGCGATCGTGGCCGGCGCGCTCGTGGCGCTCCTGGGCGGTTGCAAGTTCCAGGTCACCGGCCCGACGGCGGCCTTCGTGGTGATCCTCGCGCCGATCGTGACGAAGCACGGGGTGACAGGGCTGATGACGGCGGGGCTGATGGCCGGCGTGCTGCTCGTGATCATGGGGCTCGCGCGGCTCGGCCGGCTCATCGAATATATCCCGTATCCGGTGACGACCGGCTTCACCGCAGGGATCGCGACCGTGATCGCGACGCTTCAGCTGAAGGACGTCCTGGGCCTCGAGGCAGCAGGGCCGCTCCCGGAGCACTATGCGGCCAAGGTGGCCGCCTTGTGGGCGGCTCGCGGGACGGCCGACGTCTTCGAGCTGGCCGTCGCCGCCTCGACGCTCGCCCTGCTCCTTGTCATCCCCCGCGTCGTCAAGAAGGTGCCGGCGCCGCTCCTCGCCATCACCCTCGTGTCGCTCGCCGCGGTGGTCGTCGCCGAGGTCTACCCCGTGTTCTCCGTGGCGACGATCGGCAGCCGCTTTCACACCACCCTCGACGGCGTGGAGTTCGCCGGGATCCCGCCGGTCCTCCCGACACCCGCGCTCCCGTGGGGCGACGGGCTCTCGCACGAGCTCGTGAGGGAGCTGCTCCCCTCCGCGTTCGCCATCGCCATGCTCGGCGCCATCGAATCGCTGCTGTCGGCGGTCATCGCCGATGGCATGACGGGGACCAAGCACGATCCGGACTCGGAGCTCATCGGCCTCGGGATCGGGAACATCGTCGCGCCGATCTTCGGCGGCATCGCGGCGACCGGCGCGCTCGCGCGCACCGCCACGAACATCCGGGCAGGCGCGCGCTCTCCGATCGCGGCCGTCACGCACGCCGTGGTCGTCCTGCTGTCGATCCTCTTCCTCGCCCCGCTCGTGGCCTACGTCCCCATGGCGTCGCTGGCAGCGCTGCTGCTGCTCGTCGCGTGGAACATGTCGGAGCTCCACCATTTCATCCGTATCGTGAAGCTCGCGCCGAGGAGTGATGTGTTCGTGCTGCTCACCTGCTACGGGCTCACCGTGGTGATGGACATGGTGGTCGCGGTGTCGGCCGGCGTGGTCCTGGCCGCCGTCCTCTTCATGCGCCGGATGGCCGAGCTGACGGGGAGTCGAACGGTGCTGAGCACCGCCGACGACCTGGGCGAGTTCGCGCTCCCGGAGCGGGTCGCCCTGTACGAGATCAATGGCCCGCTGTTCTTCGGCGCCGTCCAGAAGGCGATGGCGGCGCTGCACGCGATCCGTGGGGATAGCTACGAGGTGATGATCCTCCACCTCGGCAAGGTCCCGTTCATCGACAGCACGGGGTTCGTCGCCCTCGAGAACGTGCTCGACGGGCTCGTGCGGCGCCAGAAGACGGTGGTCCTGGCCGGCCCGCTGCCCAGGCCTCGCGAGATCTTCGACAAGGCGCGCCTGGAGGAGAGGTCCAAGCGCGTTTACATCGCGGAGGACCTGGACGCGGCGATCCGCCTCGCCGGCGCGCTGGTGAGCGCCTGAGGCGACCGCCGCGCTACCTGCACGAGCCCGTCTCGATGGAGTGCGGGCGCACCGAGGTGTTCTGGATGCTGTTCGGGTCGGTCACCGCGACCTCGCGGCCCCAGCCGGTGAGCCCCGCGAAGGTCCCGTCGGTCGTCATGTCGAACGGCCCGTCGTCCTTGCAGTCGCCGTTCTCGGCGGCGCCCCACGACCAGGCGAGCCACCCCACCTCGAGCTCGACGCTCTTGGCCAGGAGGGTCTTGTAATCGAACGGGTGCCGGCTGCACTCGTACACGGCGTGCTGCGCGAACTCGCCGACCATCAGAGGCAGGTTCAGCGCCACGGACTCGTTGAGCTCTCTCGTGATCGTGGCCCCGCTCCCGTCCGTCCACCACATGTGCACGCTGAGCAGGATGTTCGGATCGTGCGCGACGAGCGCGGGACCGACGGCCTGGAGCTGGTCGATGTTCTGCCCCCACTTGGAGGCGTCGATGATGAGCGGCGTCGTGATGCCGGCGTCGCGCATCCGGGTGATGGCCTGCTTGTAGCCCGCCTCCCACGCCGCGTTGTCCACCACGTCCCCGACCTCGTTGCCGATGTTGACGAGCAGGTTCTGCTCGTGCTTCTTGATCATGGCGACGGCCTCCGGCTTCGTCCAGTAGTCGACGAGGCTCGGCAGGAGCTCCCATTTGCCCGTGGCGTCGTGCAGCTCGACGATCGGAATGAGCTTCTGCGAGAGCGCGTTCGTGATGGCCTGATCGAGGCCCGCCACGGACGCCTTGGTCTCCCACACGATCCGCACCGTGTTGGCGCCCGTCTTCGCGATCTCCTGGAACTCCGGCATGCCGTCGGACCCCGACGAGAGCCAGACGACCATCTCGTTGACGCCCCGGAGCAGCACCTTCTCGCCGCAGCGGTCGTGGAGGAAGCGGCCTCGCACCGAGAACCCCGGCCCCGTGACATCCCCGCCCCCGGCGCCGGCGCCGGAGGTGGCGCTCGTGCCGGAGGAGGCGCCCGTGCCGGAGGAGGCGCCCGTGCCGGAGGAGGCGCCCGTGCCCGACGTGTCGCCGCCGGCGCCCGACGTCGCGCTGCCGGCGCCGGCGCCGGAGGTGGCGCTGCCGGCGCCGGCGCCGGACGTGGCGCCGGTGGCATCGCCGCCCGTGCCCGACGCGCCCCCGCCCGATCCGGTCGCCTCCTGCCCCGAGCCCTGCTGATCGTCCGCTTCGCCGCACCCGGCGGAGAGGCCCAAGGCCATGAGGGCTGCACCGGCCCAGCCAGCTACCGATCCATGGATAACGCGCATCGTGATCTCCCGTTCACCTGCCCCCGCACCTGACTGCACCAGACGCCGGTATGCACGAGCAGAGCGGGGCGGGCAATCCTCGTCGCCCGCCTTCGCGCAGGATCGAGGGTCATCCTCACCATTTTCGCGCGATCACCCTTCACTCGCCATCAGGCTCACGGTATCGCTCCTCTCCTACTGTACCGGTTCAGTTGGCGGGCCCTGCATTGCGCACCTGGATGCCCGGCGTCACCCAGTTCGGCTGCGGCGTGTGCTCGTCGTACAGCACCTCCAGCTGGCAGTCCGCCGGGCAGGACGAGGTGCTCTCGCCGGTGCTGCAGACGCCGTCGCCGCAACCCGCGGGGGAAGCCGTGCACGATGAGATCGGTCTCGTCTTCTTCCAGTTCCAGCGGCTCGCTCGACACGCCACCTCTCGCACGTCGATCGCCAGGTGGAGCGGCCCGCCGCCGGGGCCCGGCGCGGCGGACGCCTGCGCGGCGAGCTCGTAGGCGCGTTCATGGGCGGGTCGGAGCCGAGGGCGGGGTCTCGACATCCCGGGCGACGATCGCGAAAAAATTCTGGGACCAATACAGGGCGAGGGTAGGGGAATGTAGGTGTCGCTGGCGTGAGGGTGGGCGTGTGTCGGCGGTGCCTGTCGCGCCGGCGACCTGGCCGTTGCGCTTGCGTGGGCGACGTTGTCCGCTCCGCCCGCGTCGTGCGCCGGCAGGGGGCGAGCGGCGGTACGTCCTCGAAGCGCGTCCGGGGCTCTCCCGCGGACGGTAGGTTGGGGCCCCGTGTGCTCGGTCGTCGCAGGTGGTCCGCGAATGAGGGAGCATGTGCTCGGTCTTCGCAGGTTGTCGCTCGCCGACCTCCCATCACGGGCGGATTCCGCGGCCATGCGTCCGACGGATCCTCCGGCGGCATCCCTCGCGACGAGGCGCCCGGGCGTGGTGAATCACGGCGCCGCGGGTCGGTGGGATCTGCGGGACGCGCATTGGCGGACCGCTCTCCGTCCCGCGCCTCGGCCCGGGCGCGGGACATGCACCCTCGCGCTCGGATTCTCAACGCCGTACGAACCTGGAGGAGCGTCGATGGAGAAGCGTGCTTTGCAAGGGAAACTTGGACGCCGGCAATTCGCCGGCACGGCGGCGGCCGCCGCCGGTGTATCGCTGATCGCGACACCGGTCCTCGCGCTCGAGCCGAGCAAGGGTCAGGGCAGCTGCGAGTCGATCGGGCCGCTCTCCCTGCCGGAGGGGGCGGCGTTCACGCCCGGTGTCTTCGTCGATCAGCGCGCGAGGAAGCCGATCTACCTGCCCGGCATGAACGCCGGGCTCGCCGGGTACGCCGTCTCGGAGGTCCTCTTCTGGACGGACATCATGATGGAGCACGCGATGTTCATGTCGCTGCTCATGCCGGGCGACCACCTCCGCGGGCCCCGGAGCGAGGCGCGGCAGTTCCAGATCGTCTTTGCGAGACACTTCCTCTCGGCCCGTGACGGCGGCTATCGCGACGACGGGCTCTCCTGGCTCCTCTCCTCGACGCGGGCGAGCGTCCTCCCGTTCATCGAGTACAAGCGCCGCATGCAGCGCGCGCAGGAGGCCGGCACGCTCCGGAGCCTCGTCTGGCCGCTCTTCTTCGACCACATCGCGCGCGAGGCCGAGCGCTTCGCCGCCCGGCTCGAGCTGCTCGCGAACGGCAGCGCCGCGCTCCAGCGCGACGAGGTCTCGGCGTTCTGGACGACGATCATGGCGGATCACCTCGAGTTCGTCGCGCACCTGCTCGACCCGCAGGAGCGCGCGCTCGTCGCGGACGCGAACGCGCGCGCGGAGCAGCTGTATCAAGCGCACACGCAGCGCGTCGGCAGCGGGCAGCTCGCGAGCATGGCCGACGAGGTCATCGACTTCAAGACGGCCGCGGAGCAGGGCATCGAGACCGGGCAGATCAAGAGCATCATCGATCCGTCGCTCGCCGATCACATCCTCCGGGAGGCGGTGAGGTTCTCCGACGAGATCCAGCGCGCCCAGTGAGGTCGCCGGTCGACCGCGCTCGATGAGCGAGCATGGATAGGTCGCTCGGACGCGAATCGGACGCGAATCGGACGCGGATCGGACGCGGATCGGACGCGGATCGGACGCGGAGAAGAGCGACACCGCGCCGCCCCGCGCGGCCGGGTGGACATCCAGCGATGCCCGCACAACATGTCGTGCGGCCATGAGACGGTGCGCGATTCCGATCGTTCGTCTTATGCAGCGGATTCCACGCGGAGGGGGCGACCATGAGAACGACGAGAAGAATTCAGGCAGTCCTCGCTTTCGGCATGCTGGCGGCCTTCGCCGGCGGGGCGCGCCCGGCCAGCGCAGAGGAGCTCTTGCCGGGCGGAGCCGATGGAGAGGTTCAGCCCCGGGCCGTCGAGGAGACAGACTCCGAGACGATCGGCAGCGCCGTCGAGGCCATCTCGCCCTATTGCAGGTTCAGGTGCCAGCGCATGTATCGAGCTTGCTTGTCATTTGCGCTGCCCCACGTGTGCTACCAGCGCTACTGGAGATGCCTGGCGAGCTGTCCTCCCACGCCGTTCCCGTTCGCGGGGAGATAGCGTCGCTGCGGTGACGCACATGAGGTCGCGCTGGCCTGCCGCAGGGCGGGCGAGCGCGATCTTGGTCTCGGCGTCAGCCCGACGTGGCCGCTGCCGGCGCGCGGCGCTAGGCTCCTCTGGTATTACCCAGCGCGGGCCTAGCGGTTCTTGCGGCGCTGGGCCCGCGGCGCCGGAGCCGCATGCGAGGGCAGCGATGGATCTGACGGCGGTCGACGAGGGCGGTGTGAGGTTCGTGGAAGGCCTGCCGGACCAGGCGCTCATGTCGAGCGCTCGCGACGTCGATCGCGTGCTCGAGGCCTGTTTCTCGGATGGCGTGCGGTGCGCCCTGCTCTACGCGGCGAACCTGCCGGCCGCCTTCTTCGATCTCAGCTCGAGAGAGGCCGGGGAGATCCTGCAGAAGCTCAGGAACTACTGGATCCGGCTCGCCGTGGTGTGTCCGCCGGGGGGATCCGATTTCAGCAGCCGGTTCGGTGAGATGGTGGCCGAGGAGCGCCGCGGCGCGCACTTCGGGGTGTTCGAGACGCGCCAGGCTGCCGTCGAGTGGATCCGCCGGACGTCGGATGCAGATGCGGTGTGACATGCGGCGATGACGCGGGCAGGCGCCGCGCGCGCGTCCGCCCGTGGCGCGCGGGTCCTGCTGCGTGGCCGTCGCCGGTGCTGCCCAGGGGCCTGTTGGCTCGCCCTGCGGCGCCCTGTACGCTCCCCACCAGGAGGTCGGACGCGATGGCCAAGGTGACCGCGCTGGGGACTGGGAAGGGAATTTCGTCAAGCCGCGGCCCTGGTACAATTTCTGGTCGAAGTCGGAGACGACGATCGACGGCAAGGACTACGTGAATGGGCCGAAGGGCGTGATCCACCCCGGCGAGATGAGCGGCACGCCCTGGGATCCCAAGGTGCACGGCGTCGCCAAGCACCCGGTGACCGGGAATAACTGGCTCGATCCGGAGACCAGTAAGCCGATTCCCATTAGCGGTCCGGAGGACTACATCCCCGTGAAGCCGAAGGCATAACTCATGGCGGCGTGGCCTACAGCGCCTTCTCCGCCGCCGAACCAGGCTGACCTCGATCGCGCGCTCGATGAGGCCACGGCGGCGTGGCTCGTCCGCGACGAGCAGCGCTGGATCCGCATCGGTCGCCAACCTGCCCCCCGCCCGCCTGCGCCGCGCGCTCTCGCGCTTCGTGGAGGCGCGCGACGCGGCGCTCGCTCGCCTCGTCCCGGACGACGCCGATCTGCTCCCGCTCGACCCCGGCCACGACGCCTGCGATGCCTACGAGGCCTTCGGCGGCGCGCTGCCGGCCGCGCTGCGGCTGCGCTCGTTCTGGGGGGGGCGACGTGCTCCGCGGGCTCCTGTACGAGGCGCCGAGGCGCGGCGCCCCCCGGAAGGTCCCGCTCGACGGCCACCCTGCATGGCTTGGCGCGACCGACACGGGCGTGCTCGTGAAGCGGGGGAGGAGCAGCAGGTCGGGTCGAGCTGCGACGTGGTCGCCCGCGACGAGCACCTCCGGCGGCAGCGGCTCACGCAGTTCCGCTTGCACGCGACGACGGATCCCAGGTACGGCTCGCCGAGCTTCGCCTCCCAGAGGCGGCCGTCCTGACGAACATCGCCTGGAGCACCGGCTCCTCCTCGCATGTTCCGCCGAACCCGCCGTCGTGATCGAGGATCTCGCCGAACAGCCTCATGCAGTCGGCGACATAGGCTTTCGGGTGGAGCATGTGGAGGTGCCATATGCAGTCAATGCGTTGCAGCCACCCCGAGCCGCCGTGAGGGCCAGCCGAGCGCCCCCGCTGACCCCAGCCGCCTCATCGCTACTGCAGCTGCGCGACCAGCTCCTCGAGGCGGTCGTAGCTCACGCCCGCGCCCTGCTCCATTCCGGACGCGACGACCGCGTCGCGCACTTCCTTCGACGGATAGCGCACCGTGGTCGTGACGCGCGTCTTGCCGCCCTCGTCGGTGAAGACCGATGTCACCACCGAGACGGTGTCCGGAAATTGCTCGAAGATCTCGGTGAACACGATCCGGCTCGGCGGCGTGATCTCCTTGTACTCGCCGTGGAAAGCGGCCTCGCCCTCGGGGAAGCGGTTCACGAAGCGCCACGCGCCGCCCGGGCGAAGGTCGATCTCGCAGACGGGCACCGAGTATCCCTCGCTCAGGCAGCCCCACCATCGCTTCACGTGCTCGGGCCTCGTCATCGCCTCGAACACGAGGTGCCTCGGCGCATTGAACAGGCGCGTCATGCAGATCTCCTGCTCCGACGGCGTCGTGACCTGGAAGCTGCTCTTGTTGGCGACGCTGGTTGCGACCATGACTCTCCTCCTCCTGCGCAATCGTTCCCGATCCTGTACGGGATGCCCAGCGGATGGGCCGGCACCCGTGGTTAACCAATTGGTTAATTAACCTTTGGGTTAAGTATACCGCCGCCCCGCGCTTGTCAAGGCGGAGCTCCGCCCGATTTCCGCGTCGAGGGCCTCACCGTCGATCGTCATGTCGATCTCGTCGGCGAGCGCACCGACGTCGCCCTCCGGGTCCTGCCATCGAGGGATCGCTCCGCGCTGGGAGCGCCCGTGAAGGACGGCCTCACGGACGCCGAGCAGCCTCACCTTCACGGGAGGCTTGACGGTGGCGCCCGTATCATGTATAACCACATGGTTTTTTAACCAAGGAGTTATAAGATGACGCCCTCCGAGCGCCTCGACGCAACGTTCGCTGCGCTCGCCGATCCGACACGGCGAGCGATCCTCGCGCGCCTCGCGTCCGGCGAGGCGTCGGTGAACGAGCTGGCGAAGCCGTTCGCGATGAGCCAGCCCGCGATCTCGAAGCACCTCAAGGTGCTGGAGCGCGCGGGCCTGATCTCGCGCGGTCGCGACGCGCAGCGACGGCCGTGCCGGATCGAGGCCACGCCGCTCGCGGACGCCAGCGGCTGGCTGGACAACTACCGTCGTTTCTGGGAGGGCAGCTACGAGCGCCTCGACGCCCTGCTGGAGGAGCTGAAGGAGCAGGAGAGCAAGGGCGAGCGCTCGAAGCGCTGAGCCCTCTGCGCAGGTCGCTCGGAGAACGGTCCCATACCACCTTCTCCGCGCTCAGGGTGCTTGGCAGGAAATGCAGGTACCTTGTCTTGACGGTCAACTGCGCAGCGGGGGAGCGTCATCGCGTGAATCGGCCCCGGCCATCGAAGAGCGCTCCCCGCGTGACGACCCCGACGCGACCTTCGTTCGATCCGGGAAGATCTACACGTCCGCGGGCACCACCGCGAGCATCGATCTCGCGCTCTCGCTGGTGGAAGAGGAGCTCGGGTACGATGTGGCGAGGGATCTCGTGGTGCTCCTCGCAACTTCGCGCGGGGGCCTGAGCCCCGTGTCCTGAAAGCAGGGTGGAATGTCCTGTCGGTTCACCTCGGCGTCGCTCACAGTCAGGTCCACCGAGCGCCGTCGACAGGGCGCTCGTCATGGCCAGGCGCGGCGCCGCACCCTGCCCCGCCGTTCAACGCGGGAACGCCGGAAGCTGCAGGTCCCGAGCTCACTCGGCGTGTCCTGAGCGTTCTTGCGCCGGACGATCAGAAGATGCGGAAGGTCGCAGCAGAGATAGGCATCAGCGCGAGCTGAGGTGCCTTCATGTGAGCTCCCTCCGGGCGGCGCGGCCGCCGCCGCGGGCTACGGCTGGATCGCCGCGGGGTCCATCCAGAGGACCTCCCAGTGGTGGCCATCCAGGTCGTAGAAGCTGGAGCCGTACATGAAGCCGTGATCCTGCGGATCCATCGCGTGCGACCCGCCCGCCTCGAGCGCCTTCTTCACCATCTCGTCGACCTCGGCCCGGCTGCTGCACGAGAGCGCGAAGAGCCCTTCCGTGTGCGTGCTCGTGCTGCAGATCTCCTTCTTCGTGAACGTCTTGAAGTACGGCTCCGCGAGGAGCATGACGTAGGCCTCCTCGCTGATGACCATGCAGGCGGCGTTCTCGTCCGTGAACTGCGGGTTGAACTCGAACCCGAGCTTGCCGAAGAACTCCATCGACCGCTTCAGGTCGCGGACGGACAGGTTGACGAAGATCTTGCGAGGGTTGTTCGTTGTCATGGCTCTCTTCTCCTCTGCTTCCTCTGCTGTGACGGACTCCGGGGAAACGTGAAGCTCATCGGTCGAGCGACGCCGGGCTCGCGAGCAGCGCGCGCGCGCGGCGGTCGCGCAGCCAGAGCCCCGCCCAGAGGAGCGCGGCGATGTAGATCGGAAAGAGCGTGTGGCTGAAGAGCGGGCTCCCGACCCGCACGTGGATCGCGATCGCGCCGCCCAGGTAACCGGTCCACAGGATCGCGCCGAGCACCGCGGTGCGCGGGATCAGGTACGTCACCAGACAGGCGATCTGGAGATAGCCGAGGGTGGGGACGAGGCTGGCCGGGAATCCGAGATCGGCGGTCCCCGCCTCCGCGGGGACCAGCCGCAGCACCTTCACCGCGGCATCGAACGTCAGGAACAGCACGCCCAGCCCGCTCAGGACGCGACCCGCCCACAGGGCTCGCCTGGACGGCGCCGCGCCGGGCGCTGCGACGCGGGTCGGCGCCTCGGTCCGGGGCCCGGTGGTGAGATCTTTGTCACGATGATGGGTGCTGGCGACGTTCGCGGTCATGGGTGCCTCCGTGCTGGATTCACCCCATAGACCCCCGCGCCCGTCGAGAATCATCGGTCGCCGAAAAAAAAGATCGCCGTGCCGCGATGCCGGGAGGGCGCCCGCGGTCAGGCCGGAAGTCAGGCCGCAAGATCGAGCGGCAGCCCGAACCGCGGGAAGAGCGTCTCGGTGTCGAGGAAGGACGTCATGCCGGCGATGCGGTCCCCGGCGATGTCGAGCACGATGAGCGCCCAGGCCCGGTGGCCGCCCTCGGGGGTGGGGCGATACTGTGCGAACGCCGGCGCGCCGCAGGCCGCCGTCGGCACGAGCCGCGACCCGCGGCAGCCCGCTCCCCGGCCCAGTAACCAGGTGCGGATCGCCTCGGGGCCGCGCAGCCAGAGGGTGTAGGGCGGCATCGACAGGACCGCGTCCTGGTGCAGCAGCGCCGCGAGCGCGTCCACGTCGTACTGCTCGAAGGCGGCGACGTAGCGGTCGACCAGGGCGGACTGCGTTTCGGGCAGCGAGACGCGCGCGTCGCCGAGATCGCGGCTCGCGAGCGTCGCCCGCGCGCGCTGGAGCGCGCTGTTGATCGCGGCGACCGAGGTGCTGAGGCTGTCGGCGACCTCCGCCACGGACCAGCCGAGCACCTCCGTGAGCAGCAGCGCGGCGCGCTGCTTCGGCGGCAGGTGCTGGAGCGCCGCGACGAACGCGAGGCGGATGCTCTGGCGGAGCATCGCCTTCTCGGCGGCGTCGATGTCCGCCGGCAGGGCGTGCGCGTCGGGAATGGGCTCCAGCCAGTGCGTGCGCGGGCGCGTCTCGAGCGTGTCGTCCGCGGTGCCCACCGGGCCTTCCTCGATGGGGCGCGCCCGGCGCGCGCGGTCGGCCCGCAGGTCGATGCAGACGTTTGTCGCGATGCGGTACAGCCAGGTGCGCAGCGACGAGCGCCCGTCGAACCGATCGAGGCTGCGCCAGGCGCGCACCATCGTCTCCTGGACGGCGTCGTCGGCGTCGACCACCGAACCCAGCATCCGGTAGCAGTGCCCGGTGAGCGCCGCGCGGTGTTCCTCGAGCTGGGCTACGCTCTCCGACATCGGCCGGACAGTATCATCGGCTTTCCGGCGGGTCCATCGGTCACGCGTGCTCGGCGCGGAGCATCGGTGTCCAGGGTGGGGGTCAAAGGACGCTCACGACCCGGCCCCGGAACCCCCTCCCCGCATCAGCTCGGGCGCCGCAAGTGGAGGATCTTCGCGCCGCGATGGGGGTCGATCGGGGGTAACGCGAGCACGAGCCGCTCGATCAGCGGCAATGCTTGCTGCACCGAGCCTTCTGCCTGGAGCTCGGAGAACGGGCCAGGATACGCGAGGATCAGGCGGTAGATGTTCGCGAAGGCGCGCGCGTACACGCCGACCTGCTCGTGCTGGCTGATGAACCTGCCGTGAGCGGCGCTCTCCGAGGCCGCGGGGCCCCGCACGCGGTCGATGGCGCGCGCGATGGCGACCTGCCGCCGCCACGCCATCGGGCTGCGTGAGCCGCGCTCCCGGATCTTCTGGAGGTGGCCGGCGATGGTCTCGCGCGCCCCGGGGCCGAGCGACGTTGTCGCGAGCGCCTGCTCCAGCGCGGCGTCGTCGAGCTCGAGCAGATCGATCAGGTTCACGCCGACGCGCTCCACGTCGTCGGCCCACTGCGCCAGGAGCAACGCATCGCCGACGTCCACCTCGTCCCGGCGCGGCTCCGAGGTCCCCCAGATCACCGGGGAGGTGTCATCCACGACGATCGCGCCGAGCGCGCCCGCGCGCGACGCGAGCCCTTCCAGCTCGTCGTCCAGGCGGTGCGTCGACCCGCTGCGCGAGGGCCGCTGGTCGCCACCCCCTGACGAGAGCCCCGAGAACGACGCGGCGAGCTCCTCCAGCTGCCTCGAGACCCTGGCGGGCTCGCCGGGCGGCTCGGCGAAGCGCGCGACCAGCCGCGAGCCGTTCGGCAGCGCGCACCACACCGCGCGCGGATCGCCGGGCGGCCTGCCGCCGAGCTCGATCAGGACGTCATCGGCGGACAGCTCGCGCTGCACGAGATCGAGATAACGGAGCAGGGCAGGGTCCATGGCGAGCAGCTTACTCGAGTTGGCCGGGCCGACGGCCCTCGACGAGCGGCGTCATGGATCCCCTCGCGAAGCCCGGGCAGCCCGATCGCTCGCTCTGCCCGAGCTCGCCGGGCGGCGCGCAGCCGCTTCCGGCGCGACGGCGACGCCCCTGCGCTCGCCTGGCTGCGGGACGGCGTCCGCGCGCAGATCGAGGCCGCGGAGCTGCTCGAGGCCGCGGGCACCCGCGAGTTCTCCAGGAGCTGCTCCGCGTGGCCGCGGACGCGCGGCCGGCGGGGGAGGGGAGGCGGCGCCGCGGCCGGCCGCCGGCGGCGCAGAGCGGCCAGGGGTGAGCGCGCCCGGCGGGGCGCTTCCCGGCCACAAAAAGGCGAAGAGCCGGTCTCCCGCCCGGGAGACCGGCCCTCACGCTCCTCCCGGCGGCGCGCGCGGGCTCATCGCCCGGCGCGCGCCCTCAGGAGACTAGAAGTCGCCGTGGCCGTGGCCCGCGTGGCCACCGGCGCCGGCCGGCTTCTCGTCCTTCGGACGCTCGGCGATGAGCGCCTCGGTCGTCAGCATCAGGCTCGCGACGCTCGCCGCGTTCTGGAGCGCCGAGCGGACGACCTTCGCCGGGTCGATGACGCCCATCGCGATCAGGTCGCCGTACTCGCCGGTCGCGGCGTTGTATCCGAACGAGCCCTTCCCCTCGCGGACCTTCTGCACCACGATCGAGCCCTCTTCGCCGGCGTTGGCGGCGATCTGGCGGAGGGGCTCCTCGATGGAGCGACGGATGATGTTCACGCCGGTCCGCTGCTCGTCGCTCACCTGGAGCTTCTCGAGGGCGGCCTGGGCCCGGATGAGCGCGACGCCGCCGCCGGCGACGATGCCCTCCTCGACGGCCGCGCGGGTCGCGTGGAGCGCGTCCTCGACGCGGGCCTTCTTCTCCTTCATCTCGGTCTCGGTCGCGGCGCCGACCTTGACCACCGCCACGCCGCCGACGAGCTTCGCCAGGCGCTCCTGGAGCTTCTCGCGGTCGTAGTCGCTCGTCGAGTTCTCGATCTGCCCGCGCATCTCGGTCAGGCGGGCCTTGATCTTGTCCTTCTTGCCCTCGCCGCCGACGAGCGTCGTGTTGTCCTTGTCGATGATCACGGTCTTCACGCGGCCGAGGTCGCTGAGCGTGACGTTCTCGAGCTTGAGCCCGAGCTCCTCCGCGATCACCTGGCCGTCCGTGAGCACCGCGATGTCCTTGAGCATCTCCTTGCGGCGATCGCCGAAGCCGGGCGCCTTGACGGCGGCGCAGTGGAGCGTGCCGCGGAGCTTGTTGACGACGAGCGTCGCGAGCGCCTCGCCCTCGATGTCCTCCGCGATGATGAGGAGCTGCTTCTGGCTCTTGGCGATCGCCTCGAGCACCGGCAGGATATCCTTCATGTTGGAGATCTTCTTCTCCGAGATGAGGACATACGCGTCCTCCATCGTGCACTTCATGGCCTCGGGGTCGGTCACGAAGTAGGGCGAGAGGTAGCCGCGGTCGAACTGCATGCCCTCGACGACATCGAGCGTCGTCTCGAGGCTCTTCGCCTCCTCGACCGTGATCACGCCCTCCTTGCCGACCTTCTCCATCGCGTCCGCGAGGAGCTTGCCGATGGTGAGATCGCCGTTGGCGCTGATGGTGCCGACCTGCGCGATCTCCTTCGCGTCCTGGGTCGACTTGGCGGCGCCCTTGAGGTGCGCCACGATGGCCTCGACGGCCTTGTCGATCCCGCGCTTGATCTCCATCGGGTTGTGGCCCGCGGCGACGAGCTTGGAGCCCTCGCGGTAGATCGCCTGGGCGAGCACGGTCGCGGTGGTCGTCCCGTCGCCGGCGATGTCGCTGGTCTTCGAGGCGACCTCGCGCACCATCTGGGCGCCCATGTTCTCGAAGCGGTTCTCCAGCTCGATCTCCTTGGCGACGGTCACGCCGTCCTTGGTGATCGTGGGAGCGCCGAAGCTCCGCTCGATGACGACGTTCCGGCCCTTGGGACCGAGGGTGACCTTCACCGCGTCCGCGAGGGCGTTGACGCCCGCGAGGATCATGCTTCGGGCCGACTCGTTGTAGATGATTTCTTTGGCTGCCATGGTGCGAATCTCCTTGAAACGGTCTTGCCCGAATCAGCTCTCGATGATGCCGAGGATGTCTTCTTCACGGAGGATGAGGGCCTGCTCGCCGTCGATCTTGATCTCGTTCCCCGTGTACTTGCCGAAGAGGACGCGGTCGCCCTCCTTCACGTCGAGCTTGCGGACGGTGCCGTCCTCGAGCGTCTTCCCGTTGCCCACGGCGAGCACGATGGCCTCCATCGGCTTCTCCTTGGCGCTGTCCGGGATGAAGAGGCCCCCCTTGGTCTTCTCCTCTTCCTGCACGCGACGAACGATCACACGGTCCTGGAGCGGTCGGATTTTCATTCTGTTTTCTCCTGGCGTGACCCACCGGTCACGACCTGACGTCACTTCATCCCGTGCGTCGTGCATGGCGGCACGCTCGTGCCTCGGCTCCCGGGTCTCCCCGGGAACAGCTTCGGGCGCGCCTCTGCCGTCTGGCCGGATGCTGGCGTTGGCTTGGGGTTCTGGCACTCACGAGATGTGAGTGCTAGCAAGAACGTGGCACTATACTCGGCCGCCCCGGGTTGTCCATCGTTAAGACGCCGTCAGAGCCGTTCGTTCCTGAGGGCCTGAGGACCCGGCGGCCTGCTCGCCTGCTCGCGCCTTGACCCCGCTCAGTCGAGCGATGACGCTGCGTTGATGGAACCGGTCCAGTCCCAACCCGTGCGTCCGCGCGTGTCGTCGGCGCACCGCCGTGGTCGCGCAGCGCGCTGTCGTCTCGTCGCGTGGGCGCTGGCCCTCGCCGCCGCGGCGCCCGCGCCTCCCGCCGCCGCGGAGCCGCCGGCGGGAGGCGCGGCGGGCGCCTCGACCCCGCCGCCCGCGGCGCCCGCGCCCCCTGTCGCGCCGGCCGTGGCGGGTCTCCGGCCGGGGGCCACGTGGGAGGAGACCGCCGCTGTGCACGAGGCGCGCATCGCGGCGCTGGAGAGCCAGGCGCGCCGCGTCCACGAGATCGGCTCCGAGGACGAGCGGCGCGCCGCGCAGCGCCGGATCGAGCTGGAGCTCGCGGCGGCGCGGAGGGACTTCGACGACTTCGAGGAGCGAACGACGGAGTGGAACAGCCCTGTCATGATGGTCTCGGGGCTCGTCCTCGCGAGCCTCGGCGGCGCCGCCATCCTCGGCGGCGCGGTGCTGGTCTTCGCGAGCTACGACGACAGCAGCGCGGGGCGCAGCGAAGCGTCCAAGCTGGCGATCGCCACCGCGGCCGGCGGGGTGGCCGGCGCCGCCATCGGCCTGCCGCTCTACGTGATCGGCAAGAAGCGGGTGCGGCGCGACGCCGCGTCGAGCGCGCCTGTCGTCGCGCGGCTCCTCGTCGGTCCGGGCGCCGTCGCTGCGTCGCCCGGGGCTGGCCCCCTGAGCGCGGGGCTGCGCGTCGCGTTCTGAGCACGAGCGCCCCGTGTCTCCAGCTCAGCAGCGATATCCAGGTCTCGATGTCCGCGGCAAAAGGCCGCAAGCCAGCGCGATGCCGACGCGATGCCGACGCGATGCCAGCGCGCGAACTGCCCTCCTCCACAAAAATCGCTGGGCATGCTCCCGGCCGAGTGCTAGCGTTCCTCTCGACGCGTAGCCCGCGTCGACCATGCGCACTCCCGGCTGAAACCACCGCTCCGTCGCGCGGCCGTCAAGGTTGAGCGCCTGCTGCCCAGGGTGGCACGGCGTCCTTGTGTTGTCGCGTATGAGCCGCCACGACGGCGACCCGCGGAACCCCGCGCGAGCTCGCGTCGTGCGCTCATGATGACGGAGCGTGGCCGACGAGCGGACGAGCCCGAGGCGCTGGAGGTCGATCTCCAGGAGATCCGCGATCTCCTGGTGGTTGTCTCTCGCTCGCTGGCCGCGCGCTCGAAGCACCGAGCCGGACGGTTCGTGGCGCGACGGGCCGACTCGCCATCTCTCCTGACGTCGAGACGCTGAGGCATCTCGACAGGGAGCGCGCGGCGAGGCGGACCGTCCCGTCCCGACGAGAGGCGGAGGTGCGTCGAGAGAGCGCCTGTCGAGCGGCCATGGAGAGGCCCAGAGAGCCAGTGTCCGTCGCGGGTTCGGTCTGTCTGCAATCCGGGGTCGTACGATGAATGGAGGGTCTATGAGAGCCGGTTCTTCGAAGGTTTCGTTCAGCCTTGGTGCTCTTCCTGATGTGGTGATGACCGATCGAATGGAGGATTCTATGCAACGACGCGCGCACCTCCCCGTCTCCGACCTCGCGCTGGGCTCGGCCAAGACACCCGACCCGCGCCCGCCGCAGAGAGGGCAGCCCCCTGCGCCGAAGCCCGCGCACCGGGATCCTCGCCCGCCGCGCGCGCTCCCCAGCCAGGACCGCTCCCGGCCGGCGGTGAACATCCCGCAGCGCCGCCGCATGGGCGTGCAGCGGTAGATCCCGCGCCGGCTCCCCCGCCGGAGCGCGGGCCCCGGGCTTCCGGCCCGGCCGCGCTCGGCGGCGTGGCTGCCCTCCGGCGTTGTCCCGGACCTGAGGCCCGGGATTCCCGCGATGGCGCGTCCTCCGGCGGCGCCCTCCCGGCTTCGATCGTGATTGGGCCGAGGCGCAGGCTGCGGTAAGACCTCGCTACCCGCGCGGCTCCCGCAGCCTGAGCCTCGCCGGGCCCGACCATGATCCACGCCGAACCGTTCGAAGCCCGCCTCGTCGCCGCCCGGCCTCTCAGCCCCTTCGTGCGCGAGCTCTCGTTCGAGCGCGCCGACGGGAGGTCGTTCCTGTTCGAGGCAGGACAGTGGGTCAACCTCGTGCTCCCGCTCTCGGGCGGCGAGGTGAAGCGCGCCTACTCGATCGCATCCGCTCCCGACGGCTCGCCTCGCTTCGATCTCGCGGTCACGCTGGTGGAGGGCGGGGCCGGCTCGGAGCACCTGCACCGGATCGAGCCCGGCGCCACGCTCCGCGCCATCGGTCCGCACGGGCTCTTCACCCGCGATTCCGGGGATTCCTCGCCCTCGTTGTTCGTCGCCACCGGCACCGGCATCACGCCGCTCCGGAGCATGCTGCACGCATCCCTGCGCGCAGGGCTCGCCGCGCCCCACCTGTGGATCCTGTTCGGCGCGCGCTTCGAGGAGGACGCCATCTACCGCGACGAGCTCGAGGCGCTGGCGCGCGGATCCGACCGGATCCGCTACGAGATCACGCTCTCGCGGGGCGGCCCTTCGTGGTCCGGCCGCCGCGGCTACGTGCAGGCGCACGCGCCCGAGCTCTACCGGGAGCTCGCGGAGAAGAGCGGCGATCCGGCCCCGCACGTCTTCATCTGCGGCCTCGATCGGATGGTCTCGTCCGTCCGCGAGCTCGCCCGCGGCGAGCTCGGCGTCCCCCGCAAGCACGTCCACGTCGAGCGCTACGACTGAGCCTCCGGGCCCGTCCGCGGCGGCGCCGCCGGCCTTGTCACGGCGCCACGGGGGAGCCGCCGGCCTCGGGCGGACGCGGTCGCGGATCGCCGCCCCGCGGCGCGGCGCGCCTTGAGCGGCACCCTGGGTACGACGTAGGATGCCGCCCCCGCGGGCGGTTCCTGCGGGTCTGTTCTGCAGGTGACCACGTGACGACCAAGAAGACGTTCCGCACCATCGATCCCGCGACGCTCCCGAAGCACTTCGACTCGCCCGTCGCCGAGCAGCGCCTGGCCGACGTGTGGGAGGCCGACGGGACGTACCGATACGACCCGTCGCGTCCCCGCGAGGAGACCTTCGTCGTCGACACGCCGCCGCCGACCGCCTCGGGCTCGCTGCACATCGGCCACGTCTTCAGCTACACGCACACGGACGTCGTCGTCCGCCAGCGCCGGATGCGCGGCTTCAACATCTTCTACCCGATGGGCTGGGACGACAACGGCCTGCCCACCGAGCGGCGCGTGCAGAACTACTTCCACGTCCGCACCGACGTGCGCACGCCGTACGAGCGCGGCCTGACCTTGCCGCAGGCGTCGCCGGAGGCGATGAAGAAGGAGCCGCCGCGCATCGTGTCGCGGCCCAACTTCATCGAGCTCTGTCACAAGGTCACGCGCGAGGACGAGCAGGTCTTCAAGGCGCTCTTCCGCCGGGTGGGCCTCTCGGTCGACTGGCAGCACGAGTATGCCACCATCGATGATCACTGCCGCAGGACGGCGCAGCTGTCGTTCCTGGATCTGCACGAGAAGGGCCATCTCTACTCGGTCTTCGCGCCCACGATGTGGGACGTCGATTTCCAGACCGCCGTGGCCCAGGCGGAGGTCGAGGATCGCCAGCAGTCCGGCGCGTTCCACGACATCGCGTTCGCGGTGGAGGGGACGGGCGAGCAGCTCATCATCGCCACGACGCGCCCGGAGCTGCTCGCGGCCTGCGTCGGCGTCACGGCGCACCCGGAGGACCCGCGGTATCGGCACCTCTTCGGCAAGACGGCGCTCACCCCGATCTTCCGCGCCCCGGTGCCCATCTTCCCGAGCCCGCTCGTCGATCGCGAGAAGGGCACGGGCATCCTGATGGTCTGTACCTTCGGCGACGCGACGGACGTGATCTGGTGGCGGGAGCAGAAGCTCCCTCTCCGGCAGATGCTCGGCAAGAACGGCCGTCTCCTCCCGGTGACGTTCGGCGAGGGCGAGTGGCAGAGCCGCGACCCGGCCGCGGCGAACGCCGCCTATGCGCCGCTCCAGGGCAAGGGGGCGAAGCAGGCGCGCGCCGCGGTCGTCGAGCTCCTCCGCCGCGACGAGCACGCGGCGGCGCCCGGCGCCGGCCCGGCGCTCCGGGGCGAGCCGAAGCCGATCGAGCGCGCGGTGAAGTTCTTCGAGAAGGGCGACCAGCCGCTCGAGTTCGTGCCCACGCGGCAGTGGTTCGTCCGGCTCTCCGACAAGAAGGCCGAGCTCCTCGAGTTCGGCGACAAGATCGCGTGGCACCCGGATTTCATGCGCCTCCGGTACCGCAACTGGACCGAGGGGCTCCAGGGCGACTGGTGCATCAGCCGCCAGCGTTATTTCGGCGTGCAGTTCCCTGTCTGGTATCCGCTCGACGCCGAGGGCAACCCGGATCACGACAGGCCGCTGCTCGCGACCCGCGAGAGGCTCCCGGTCGACCCGACGGTCGACGCGCCGCCCGGGTACGAGCCGTCGCAGCGCGACCAGCCGGGCGGCTTCACCGCGGAGTCCGACGTCTTCGACACGTGGTTCACGAGCTCGCTCACACCGCAGATCAGCTCGCACTGGGGGGACGACGAGGAGCGCCACGCGCGGCTGTTCCCGGCCGATCTGCGGCCGCAGGCCCACGACATCATCAGGACGTGGGCGTTCTACACGATCGCCAAGGCGATGCTGCACGAGTCGTCGATCCCGTGGCGTCATATCGCGATCTCGGGGTGGATCCTCGACCCCGATCGCAAGAAGATGTCGAAGAGCAAGGGCAACGTCGTCACGCCGATGCACCTGCTCGATACATATTCTTCCGACGCGGTCCGCTACTGGTCGGCGAGCGCGCGGCTCGGCACGGACACGGCGTTCGACGAGAAGGTGCTGAAGATCGGAAAGCGCCTCGTCACGAAGATCTGGAATGCGAGCAAGTACGTGCTCAGCCAGTCCGCGGAGCTCCATCCGGTCTCCGAGGAGCTCGACCGGGCGTTCTTGCACAAGCTGTCGGCGGTGGTGGCGGACGCGACGCGCTCGTTCGATGAGCACGAGTTCGCGGCGGCGCTCGAGCGCACCGAGGATTTCTTCTGGCGCTGGTTCACCGACGCCTACCTGGAGCTCGCGAAGGCGCGCGCGCGCGGCGAGGGCGGCGCCGGGGAGGCGGCGCGCGGCTCGGCGGTGGCGGCGCTGCGGCTCGGGCTGTCGGTGCTGCTGCGGCTGTTCGCGCCGGTCTTGCCGTACATCACGGACGAGGTCTGGCGCTGGGTGTACGCGGAGGAGACGGGGCAGGCCTCGATCCACCGGGCGACGTGGCCGGCGGCGGCGGATTTCGCGGACGTCGCGGCGCCGGCGGACGCCGGGCTCCTGGATCTCGCGGCGGGGGCGATGGCGGCCGTCAACAAGCGCAAGAGCGAGCTCGGCGCGAGCGTGGGGCGCGTGGTGACGGATCTCGCGCTGGGCGCGAACGCCGCGACGCTCGCCCGTTTGCGGCCCTCGCTGGGCGACCTGCTCGCGGCGGTGCGCGCGGGCGCGCACACGCTCGTGGAGCGGCCGGAGCTCGCGGACGGCGAGGTCGTGGTGGTGCGCTGCGAGGTGGAGGCGGCGGCGGGCGCGGCGGCCGGGGCGGGGGAGGCGGCGGCCACGGAGTAGCCCGGCCCGAGGGGAGGGAGCTCGGCCCGCGCGGCGAGCTCCGTCCCCTGCTGCGGGGAGCCGGGCTGCGAGGGGAACCGCCATGACGCGGCGGGCAGCCACGACGCCATCGACGCGACGCGAGCGCTTCCTCGCGCCGTCACGCAGGGCGGGTAGGATTGACCGATGACCCAGAGCACCCCCGCACCGCACCACGAAGCGCTGCATGCGCCCGGCAGGTTCCGCTCGCTGCTCGTCCCCGTGGACCTCTCGGCGGCGTCGGATCGGGTGGTCGGGCGGACCGCGCTCCTGCCCCTGGCGGATGACGCCCGGATCACCCTCCTGCACGTGGTCCCCGAGGGGCTCAAGTCCCTTTCCCGGGAGCGCGCCGAGAACGACGCGAGGAAGGCGCTCCAGGCCGAGGTGGCGGCCCTGGCCCGGACGCTGCCCCGGACTGTCACGATCCAGCATGCCGTGCGGGGAGGCGCTCCTGCCGTCGAGATCGTCCAGCATGCGGCCGCCGTCGCCGCCGATCTGATCGTCGTGGGTCGCGGCGGAGGCCGCGGGCTTCGCGACCTCTTCCTGGGCTCGACCGCCGAGCGCGTCCTCCGGCAAGCGCGGCTTCCGGTGCTTGTGGTTCGCCTGCGCCCGCACGCCCCGTACCGGCATCCAGCGCTCGCGCTGGCGCTCGACGACGCGGCTCGTGACGTCGTCACCTCGCTGCTCCGGGTGATCCCGCCGCCGCGCCCGACGGTATCGGTCATCCACGCCTACGACGCTCCGTACGTCGAGCGGGCCTATCCCAGCTTGTCCCTGGAGGAGGCCGAGGCGTGCCTCGAGGAGTACCGGCGGAAGGCGCTCCACGAGCTGGCGCAGATCCTGGCTGCTGCGCTCGCGGAGGCGAACGTCCCGCCGGACGACGCGCCGGCCTGGAAGACCCGCGTCAAGTACGGGTCGCCGAGGGCGCTCATCGCGAAGGCCGTCAAGAAGGCGGAGAACGATCTCCTGGTGCTCGGAACCCAGGGCCGCAGCGGCGTCGCGCACGCCTTCCTGGGGACCGTGGCCGGGGACGTGCTGCGCGCGGTGGCGTGCGACGTCCTGGTGGTGCCGCCTTGTCAGACCACCTGACGGCCGACCTGATGCAGAGCGGCGGCCTCCTCCGGGCGCGCCTGCGCACGGCGCACCTGCCGATCCTCTGCATTCCCGAGAGGATGGCGGTTCGCCGGGCGCTCGAGCACGCCCGGGAGGTCAGCCCGGGAGCGACCGTGCTGGCCCGGACCCACAGCCAGGAGAATCGCGTCTTCTTTCAGGAGCGGGGCGCGGACGAGGCGGTCATCGGTGAGATGGAGCTCGCGCTGGAGCTGGGTCGTCGCGCGCTGCACCGCTTCCGTGTGGAGCCGAGCGTGATGGAGCACTCGCTCGCGGTTGTCCGTCGCTCGCTCGCGTGAGCGAGGGGGACGTGCCGCGCGCGAGGGGCGTAGGGGTCCGAGCTCGCGCGAAGTACACTGGCGTTGCGATGCGCGCCGCGGATGTGATCGAGGATCGGTTCGAGATCGAGCGGCTCGCCGGCGCCGGCGGGATGGGGGACGTGTACCGCGCGCGCGACCGGCTGTCGGGCGAGGCGGTCGCGCTCAAGGTGCTGCAGGGCGCGAGCATGCACGACCTGCGCCGGTTCACGCGGGAGGCGGAGGCGCTCGCCACGCTGCGGCTGCCAGGGGTCGTGCAGTACGTGGCGCACGGGATGACCGGCGCAGGGCGGCCCTACCTGGCCATGGAGTGGCTCGACGGCGTGACGCTGGAGGAGAGGCTCGCCGAGGGACCGCTCTCGGTGATCGAGAGCGTGAGGCTGGCGGCGCGGGTGGCGGCGACGCTCGGCGCCGTGCACCAGCTCGGCATCGTTCACCGCGACCTCAAGCCGAGCAACCTGATGCTCGCGGGCGGCGCCGTCGAGCGCGCCACGCTGCTCGACTTCGGCATCGCCCGCGACATCCAGCTCGCGCGGAGCCTGACGGCGCCCGGCGCGATCCTCGGCACGCCCGGGTACATGGCCCCCGAGCAGGCGCGCAACGAGTCGTCGGTCGACGCCCGCCTCGTTGTCGACCGTCGACGGATCGATGCGCGCGTCGGCACCGATTGCGCCGTGGATCGCGACCCTCCCCCGCGTCGTGGCGCCGGCGGCCCGCGCTACGCGGCCACGCCGAGGGTGCCGATCTCCTCGAACTCGCGGATCATCCGAGCGAGCCCGCCCTCGTCGACCCTCAGGCCGAGGGCCGCCGCGGCGTGGGCGAGGAGCTTCCGCTCCCGCAGCGACGCGACCTTGTCGACGGCCGCCGCGATCTCGAGCGCACGCAGCAGCGGGGCGCGCGCGCCCTCCGGCACGCCGCGGAGGCGCTCGATCCAGGCGATGTCGTCGGCGAGCCGTTCGTTCAGGCCAGCGCGCGCCGAGGCCGGCAGCTGCCGCAGCACGGCCGCGAGCAGCGCGGTCTCCTCCGGCTTGAGGCGGCCGTCGGCGGTGAAGATGAACCAGAGCCCGTCGAACAGCCGATCGAGGTGCGGGCGCAGCGTCTCGTCGCAGAGCGCCCCGTCGAGCGCGCGCCGGTAACGCACATATCTGCGCGCGGTATCCCCGAGGCGCCGGGTTACCACCCAGCTCGTGATCGACGACGAGGCGACCGAGAGCACGGGCACCAGGTTGCGCGCCACGCTCTCGCCGGCGAGCCGCGCCGTGAGCTGCCTGGCCACATCCGAGCCGCGCTCGCGCGCCGAGCGCACGAGCACGCCCGCCGGATCGTCCGTGTCCTGGGGGTGCTCCGTGACGCCGAACGTGAGGGCGAGCAGCGCCCACACGTCGGCCGGCTCGTCTGGATCGAACCGGTGCCCGAAGAGATCCGCGAGCTCGCAGAGCATCTGCACGTGCAGGAGCAGCCGGAGCACCGTCTCGCCGCCGATCGCGAGTATGGCGGCAGGGATCGCGATGAGCCCGCCGAGCCCGTTCGTCTCGGCCGTGGCTGCGGCCGCGCCGGTCGAGAACGCCCCGGTCGCGCCACCCGCGAGCGCCGAGCGGATGCAGGCGCGCCGGATGACCGCGCGCGCGTCGGTCGGCTCCGTCACGCCGGTCGACGTGGCGATCGTCGCGGGGCGAGGCCGCCGGTTGTAGCGGCGCACCGCGCGGGACAAGAGCTCCTCGAGCCATGCGTCGACCGGGCGCACGCGCTCGCCCGCTTCGCTTGTCGCCTCGGTCAGCGGGAGCGCCGCGGCCCCCGCTGCGTCACCAGGATGCACAGCCTCGTCGCTCATGGATCAGGGCGGTTCAAGATGCATTCCGCGCCCAGCGGGCGCCGAGGCCGAGCGCGTTCGCTGCGCTGCCGAGCTCGGCTATCGCACGTGGCCGGAGCTTGAGAATCGGCGCTCTGGCCGTCCTCTGCATTCACTGCAAAGGCGACCGGACCCCGACGCCGAGGCCAGGCACAAAGCGCCCTACCTTCGCGCAGTACGCTGCGTAAGCCTCGCCGTGGGCGCCGAGCAGGTACGGCTCTTCGACCCACCGGACCTGCAGCTCTATCGCGAAGACCAGCGCCCCGAACGAGGCGAGCGCAGCGGCGTTCGGGACGATCAGCGCCATCCCGAGCGCGGCCAGCATCATGAAGCTGAAGATGGGGTTCCGCACCACGGCGAACGGTCCTCGGGTCACGAGGCTCGTGCGCTCCGCCTCGCTGACGCCGATGCGCCACGACTCACCCATCGCGCCCTGCGACCACAGCGTGCCGAGCGTACCCGCGATCGTCATGGCCGCGCCGAGCCCGACGACCAGAGCGCCGGGCTCGACAAGCGGCCCTATCCAGCCCGCGAGCTCCACGAGAGGGGCCGCCACACCGAGCAGGATCGCGAGCACAAAGAGCACCCCGCCGACCCACGGCAGCGATCCCGGCGGCCCCGAGATGCCGCGGAAGCCCGTGGATCCGGTCGCACGGCGCTGCCGGAGCGACCGCCACCCGAACGCGAGCGCCATGTAGACGGCGTACAGAGCCAGGGCGAACCAGGGACGAGTCATCTTGAGCTCCAGTCTCGCTGTTCAACAGGGTTGCAGGGAGCTGAGCGGTCAGGGGCCTGCTCGCTCCTGTCCAATCAACAGCGCTTTCGCTTCGGGCGCTCGCCAGTCGCGCGCGCCCGTGAACCGGAGGGCCATCCTGCCGTCCGCCTCCACCAGGAAGGTGTCAGGCAACGTCGAGACCCCGAACCGCCGCTGCACGGCGGGCGATCCGGCCCGCACGACCCCGGGAGGGACCTCGCCCCCGAAGAAGGCGCGCACGACCTCCCAGTTCTCGTCGACGCTCACGGCCACGAGCTGGACCCTCCCGGCTTGCTCCACCTCTCGGCCAAGCTCCAGCAGCAGCGGGAGCTCAGCGCGGCACGGGGCGCACCAGGTGGCCCAGAAATGGAGCAGCACGGGCCGGCCGCGCAGCGCGCCCGGGTGGAGCAAGGTCCCGTCCGGCTGCTCGAAGGCGACGTCCGGCACCGGCTGGGCGCCGCTGAGCTGCTCGTACGCAAAAGGACGACCCGGCCGCTCCGCCTCGCGCCGATGCTCCACGGCCCAGTAGATCCCCGCCGCGAGCGCCTGAACCAGGGCCAGGACGCCCGCAGCAGCGGCGGCCACGCGGAGGCGGGAGCGCGCGCTCATCGCCTACTCCGCAGCGGGCGACAGGGCCGCGCCGGCGCTCGGCGGGCGCTCGGCGGCGTCCGGCTCGCCGGCGGCGTCCGTGCGGAGACGTCCACCGGCCACGCTGTAGAGGACCGGCAGAACGAGCAGCGTGAGCAGCGTGGAGGAGATCACGCCGCCGATCACGACCGTCGCGAGCGGGCGTTGCACCTCGGCGCCGACCCCGGTGTTCAGCGCCATCGGCACGAAGCCCAGCGAAGCGACGAGCGCCGTCATCAGGACCGGGCGCAGGCGCCGCTCCGCCGCGAGCTCGATGGCGGCCCGCACCGGCATCCCGGCCGCGGTGAGCTGCCGGATCGTGGAGACGAGCACCATGTCCCCGAGCACCGCGACGCCCGACAGCGCCACGAACCCGACGCCCGCGGAGATGCTGAACGGCAGGCCGCGGAGCCAGAGCGCGACGACGCCGCCGATCGCGGCGAACGGGACACCCGTGAAGACGCGGACCGCATCGAGGAGCCGCCCGTACGTGAAGTAGAGCAAGAGCAGGATCAGCCCCAGGGCGACGGGCACCACGACGAGCAGGCGTGCCTGTGCCCGCTCGAGGTGCTCGAACTGCCCGCCGAAGCGGACGTAGTAGCCGGGCGGGAGCTCGACCTCCCGATCCAGCCTGGCTCTCGCCTCCTCGACATAGGTGCCCACGTCGCGGCCGCGGACGTTCGCCTGCACCACGATCCGGCGCTTCGCCCACTCGCGGTGGATCGCGGTCGGTCCCTCGGCCGTGCGGATCTTCGCGAGCCGCGCGAGCGGGATGCGCTCCCCGCCGGCCGACGTGACCAGGATGCGGCCGATGGAGGCCGGGTCCTCCCGGTAGCGATCGTCGATGCGCAGCACCACGGGGAAGCGGCGCTCGCCCTCCTGGAGCTGCCCCACCTCCCGCGCGCCGAGCGCCTCGACGACCTCCAGGACATCGGCGGCGGCGATGCCGTGCCGGCCGATGGCGGCGCGGTCGACCTCGATCTCGAGCACGGGCTGGCCTGTGATCTGCTCGGTCACAACGTCCGCGGCGCCGGGGATCTTCTTGAGGGCGGCCTCGATCTCGCGCGCCTTCTGCTTCAGCGTGTCGAAGTCGTCGCCGAACAGCTTCACCCCCAGATCGGCCCGGATCCCCGCCACCATCTCGTTGACCCGCATCTCGATCGGCTGCGTGTAGATGACGCGCATGCCCGGCATCCCCGCGAGCTCCGACTCCATCGCCTGCACGAGCTCGTCCTGCGTCGCGGCGCGCTTCCAGGCCTCCCGCGGCCTGAGCGTGATGAACATGTCGGACAGCTCGAGCCCCATGGGATCCGTCGCCACCTCCGCGGTGCCCGTGCGGGTCCAGACGCGCTCGATCTCGTCCGGGAACCTGTCGAGCAGGACCCGCTCCAGCTGGGTCCCGTAGCGGATCGACTCGCCCGCCGAGACCCCGGAGAGCCGCACGGTGTTGGCGACGAGGGTGCCCTCGCGGAGCCGCGGCACGAACTCGGCGCCGAGCCGCGTCGCCAGGAAGACCGCGTTGCCGAGGAGCAGCGCCGCGCCGGCGAGCACCGCCCAGCGCCACCGCAGCGCGAGCTGCAGCACGGGCCGGTAGGCCCGCTTCAGCAGGCGAACGAGCGCGTTCTCGCGCGCCTTCATGCGGCGCGGCAAGAGGAGGCTCGCGAGCACCGGCATGAGCGTGAGCGACAGGATCATCGAGCCGACGAGCGCGAAGATCACCGTGAGCGCCATCGGCCGGAACAGCTTCCCCTCCGCCCCCTCGAGGGCGAGGATCGGCAGGTAGACGATCATGATGATGAGCTCGCCGAACATCGTCGGCTTGCGGACCTCGAGCGAGGCGTCGCGCACGACGTCCGTCGTGCTCCGGTCGCTCGTGTCCTCCGACAGCCGCCGGACCGAGTTCTCGACCATGATCACCGAGCTGTCGACGACGAGGCCGAAGTCGATCGCGCCGAGGCTCATCAGGCTCCCCGCCACGCCGGCGCGCAGCATCAGATCGAAGGCGAAGAGCATGGACAGCGGGATGGCCGAGGCCACGATGAGCCCGGCGCGGAGGTTACCGAGAAAGGCGAAGAGCACCGCGACGACGAGGAGCGCGCCCTCGAGCAGGTTCCTCTTCACGGTGCCGAGCACCCGGTCGATGAGCTCGGTGCGGTCGTACACGACGGCGACGTCGATCCCTTCCGGGAGGCTCTTCTTGACCTCGGAGAGGCGCGCCTTGAGCCGCGTCGTGACGTCGTGGCTGTTCTCGCCCATCAGCATGAAGCCGAGGCCGAGCACGACCTCCCCCTGGCCATCCGCGGTGACCGCGCCCCGCCGGATCTCGCGCCCCTCGACCACCTGGGCCACGTCGCGCACCCGGATGGGCGCCCCGTCCTTGGCGGCGACCACGATGTCCTCGATGTCGCTCACGCGCGTGGCGATGCCGATGCCCTGGATCAGGCTCGACTCGCCGGCCTGGTCCAGGCTGCCCCCGCCCACGTTGGCGTTGTTGCGCTCCAGCGCTCCGGCCAGGTCGTGGAGCGACAGCCCCCGCGCCGTGAGCTCCGCCGGGTCGACGAGGACCTGGATCTGCCGCTCGTCGCCGCCCCAGGCGTTGACCTCGGCCACGCCGCGCACCGAGCGGAGCTGCGGCGCGATGACCCAGTCGTGGACCGTGCGCAGCTCGCTCAGCGACTTGCCCTTGCCCGTGACCACGTAGTGGAACACCTCGCCGAGCCCCGTGGCGACCGGGCCGAGCTCCGGGCGATCGATGCCTGACGGCAGCGCCACGGTCTGGAGCCGCTCCATGACGACCTGACGGGCCAGGTAGATGTCCGTGTCGTCCTCGAACCGGGCCGTCACCTGCGAGAGGCCGAAGCGCGAGAGCGAGCGGACCTCCTCGAGCCTCGGCAGCCCCGAGATCGCCTGCTCGACGGGCGCCGTGATCTGGCGCTCGATCTCGACGGGGGAGAGGGCAGGGGCGACGGTGTTGATCTGCACCTGCACCGGCGTCGTGTCCGGGAAGGCGTCGATCGGCAGGCGGCGGAAGGCGAGGATGCCCGCGAGCGAGAGGCCGATCGAGGCGAGGATCACGAGCAGCCGGTGGCGGAGCGACCACGTGATGACGGCGTTCAGCATGACCGCGCCTCAGTCCTCGCCGCAGCAGCCGGCGCCGATGCTCTCCTTGAGGGTCTCGGTCTTCAGCAGGAAGCTCCCTTCGGTCGCGACCTCCTCGCCCGGGCGCACGCCCTTCTTCACCTCGACGAGGTCGCCCTCGGTCGCCCCGATCTCGACCCGCCGCGCCTCGAACTGGTCCTCCGCGAGCCGCACGAACACGAGCTTCACCGTCCTCGCGCGCTGCACCGCGGCGCGGGGCACCATGACCGCGGCGCGCGCGGGGGCGAGGATGCGCGCCCGGCCGAACATGTTGGCCCGCAGCGCGCCGCCCGGGTTCTCGAGCGGGACGCGCGCCTTGGCCGTGCGCGTCGCCGGGTCGATGGCCGGCGCCACGTACGTGATCTCCCCTCGGAGCTCGCGCCCCTCGATGCCGTCGACCTCGATGACCACCGGCTGCTTCAGCGAGACGGCCGGGAGGTCGGTCTCGGGGACATCGAGCTCGGCCCACATGCTCGAGACGTCGACCACCTCGAACAGGGTCTCCTCGACGCCGACGAGCCTGCCCACGGTCGCCTTGCGCTGGGTCACGACCCCTGCGAGCGGCGTCGTGAGCGTGTAGCCCCCGCCCCCGCCCGCGCTGGCGCCCACGACGGCCAGGGAGGCCGCGAGCGAGGCGCGCTCGGCGCGGGCGGCGTCGAGCTCCTGCTGCGCGGCGAGGACGCTCTTGCGCGCCGCGAGCCCTTCTTTCTCGAGCTGCTCCTCGCGCTTCAGGTGCTCCTCGGCCACCTTGAGGCGCGAGAGCGCGCCGGCCAGCCGCGAGCGATCGGCCCCCACGTCGGCGCTGTCGATGACGGCGAGCGCCGCGCCCTTCTTGACCGCCGAGCCCACGTCCACGTGCAGCTGCCGGACGACCCCCGGAGAGCGGGCGTTGAGCTCCGCCACCTTGAGCGCGTCGTAGACGATCCTGGCGGTGGCGGGGATGCCTCCGCTGCCCTGTCGCTCGACGGCCTTCGTCGTGAGGATGCCGGCGAGCCGCGCCGTGTCCCTGGTCTTGAGCTTGACCTTCGTCCCGTCGGCCGGCGCTCCGTCGCTCGCCACGTCGGCCGCCGGCTTGCCGCCGCGCTCGGGGTGGCAGATGGGACAGATGGACTCCGGCAATTCGTGCTCTTTGCACCAGTCCCCCTTTGCCTGGAAGACCGGGGCGAGCTTCGGATTGCACTTCGTGCAGAGCGCTTCCAGCACGCCGTGCTCCTTGCACATGGCGCCCTCGACGGCCGGCGCCGGTCTGGGCGTCGCCTCGGCCTTCTCCGGCGCCGCGTTGCCGGTCCCCTTCGCCCCGCACCCCGAAAGAGCGGCGAGGAGCAGTAACCAAACAACGTGAAGGCGGCCGTGCATCTCAGCTCCCCTTCGGCGGTCTGACGATTTTCAGGTCGGGGTTGCACTTGAGGCACTGCGACTCGGGCAGCCCGTGCTCCGCGCACCAGTCGCCCGTGGCCTTGAAGGCCGGCGTCAGATCCGGGTTGCAGCGCGTGCACTGGGACTCGGGCACGCCGTGCTCTCCACACCAGTCCTCGTGGGACCCGGGCTTCACGTCGGCTGGCGCGTGCGCCGCCTGCGTCGGCTCGGGCGCCGCCTTGCCGGCGCTCGGCGCTTCCTTCGAGCACGACGCAGCACCGAGGGCAAAGACGCAGATCACGAGCGGGATGGAACGAATCTTCATGACCCTTTTCTCCTTGTTGTTCGCAACGTCACAGAGCGGACGCGTCTCAGGCATGCCGTCGCTCCCGCGCGCCTGAGCGCGTTGAGGTCGCCGGCGTCCCCGGACGCCCGCCACCTCAACGCGTTGTGGTTGATTCAGGAGCCAGGATCTCGAAATCACCCAGCTTTTTCATGTCGACGTGAGCCAGCTCACGAATTGCCGGCCCGGAACACCGCCCCGCCCGCCCCCGCGGCGACGCGGGGCCCGCGCGTTGCGAGCCCCCGCTCACCCGCCCGCCCTCACTTCGTGGCGAGCTTCGTCAGGTCGAGCATTTCGTCCACGTCCGGCATCACGATCAGGTCGCACCGGCGGTTCTTCTGCTTGCCGGCCGGCGTGGCGTTGTTCGCGATGGGGTCGGTGTCCCCGAACCCGGCCGCGCTCCAGTGCCGCGTCGGCAGCTGGCCTTCCCGCCCGATCAGGAACAGCAGCACGGACCGCGCGCGCATCAGCGACAGCCCCCAGTTGTCGTAGTACGGACCGTTCTTGTACGGCTGGCTGTCCGTGTGCCCGGCGACCTGGTAATCGCGGTCCACCAGCGACTTGTCCCCGCGGATGACGTCCGCGATCTTCTTCAGGATCGCCTGGCCCTCCTTGCTCAGGGTGTCCTTGCCCGAGTCGAACAGGACGTCCCCGGGCAGCGAGATGACCATCCGGTTCCGGCGGACCTGGACCTCCAGGCCGAGCTTTGTCAGCTCCTCGAGCTTCTTCCGGAGCAGGTTGAACCGCGCCTGGATCGCCTCCAGCTGCTTCGCGCGCGCCTTGTACTCCGCCAGGGCCTTCTCGCGGTCCTCGAGCGTCGAGGTCATCTTCGAGATGTCGGCGCCCTGGTCCGCGAGCTGCTTCTCCAGCTCCTCGACGCGCTGCTTCGCCTCGGCGAGCTCCTTCTCGAGCTCCGCCTCCTTCTTCTGGCTCCGGTTCTGGAGGTCGTTGTACTTGGCGAGCTGCGCCTTCCACTCCTGCTCGGAGTGGCCGCAGCCCGCGGCGAACAGCGACGACAGCACGAGAGGTAGCGCGATGAGTGTCCGGTTCATGCTTTCTCCATGGCTCCGTACCGCGGAGCGCGGTGCCGCGGGCCAGAGCCTCGCTCAGACGGGGCGAGAGATCCAGAGGGGAGGACGCCGGGCTCCGCCCGTCCACGCGGCCGTGCGCCGTGGGACAGGAGGGATCAGGGCTTCGGCGGCGGCGGGGCCAGCGGCAGTGGATCCGCAGGCCGCGCTGCCGGCGTCGAGGCGGGCGGCGCTGTCGCCGCCGGCGCCGCCGGATCGCCGGGCGCCTGCAGCGGCTTCTTCACCGAGTGCAGGATGGTGAACTCGACGCGCCGGTTCTTCTGGCGCCCCTTGGCGGTCCTGTTGTCGTCGATCGGCCTGTCCGGCCCGTAGCCCCGCGCCACGAGCTGCTTCGGATCGATGCCCTTGCGCGTGAGGTAGGCGACAACGGCCTCGGCGCGTCGCTGCGACAGCGCGCGGTTCAGGTCCGCCGGCCCCGCGTTGTCCGTGTGGCCCGCGACCTCCACCTTGAAAATTTCCGGGTGGAGCATCAGCGCCGACACAACGGCGTCGAGCACGGCGAAGCTCTGCGCGCCATGGATCTTGTCGTTGTTGAGCGCGAACTCGATCCGCTGGAGGATCTTGATGTCCTCCTCGCCGACCTGCACGAGGCTCGCGCCGCGGTCCGGGCAGCCGTCCAGGTCCTCGACGCCGTTCAGGTTCTCGGGCTGCGTCGGGCACTTGTCCTTCTCGTCCGGGATGCCGTCCCCGTCGGTGTCGGGGAGCTCGTCGGGGCAGCCGTCCTCGTCCTTGAAGCCGTTCTTGACCTCGGGCTGGTCGACGCACTCGTCCTGCGCGTCGAGCACGCCGTCGCGGTCGTTGTCCGGGTCGGGGCAGCCGTCCTCGTCCTCGAACCCGTCGGTGTCCTCGGGCGCGTCGACGCACTTGTCGACCCGATCCGGCACGCCGTCCTCGTCCTTGTCGGGGCAGCCGTAGTGCTCGGGCAGGAGCACGTGGCCCGCCTGATCCGGGCACTTGTCCTGGGCGTCGGGGACCCGATCCTTGTCGCGATCCGCCAGCTCGTCGGGGCAGCCGTCCTTGTCGTCGAGCCCGTTGATGACCTCCGCCTTCGCCGGGCAGCGGTCGCTCTCGTCCGGGATGCCGTCCCCGTCGCCGTCGTCCTCGGGGCAGCCGTCCTCGTCGAAGATCCCGTCCCGGTCCTCGGGCAGGGTCGGGCACTGGTCCGCCGCGTCGCCGATCCCGTCGGCGTCGGCGTCGCCGGGCTCGCGCACGAAGAGGATCCCCGCGATGCCGCGCGCGACGGGCACGCCGATGCCCTCGACGATGCCCGCGCCGCCGCCGACCGTGAACACGAGGCCGAGGTCGCGCGGGGCGATCTGGAGCGCGCCGTCGACCTCGAGCGAGTTCGTCCCGCCGCGCGCCTTGAACTGGGTCGCGCCGTACCCCTCGGCGAGCACGCGGAGCGTCGGGTTGATCTGGTAGCCGAGCGCCCCGCCGTAGCGGAACTCGACAGGGCCGACCTCCGTCGTCGCGATCCGCGCCGTCTCGGGGAGCAGCTTGCCGCGCAGGTTGAGCCCGAACGACAGCGGCCCGGCGCTGCCGTCCACGATGAGGCGCAGCCCCGCGGTCACCGGCGACGAGCTGCCGAGGTAGCTCCCCTCGCTCGTCGCGTGCCCGAGCGGGAAGCTCACGTCGGCCGCCGCGCCGAGCACCAGCGGATCCCGCGGCCCGCCGAAGAACCGCGCTTTGACCTCGAGCGTCGGGTCGCCCGCGCCGAACGCCTTCAGCCCCTCCGCGGGCGCCGCGCCGGTCGCGGCGTCGATGCCCTGGCCGCTCGCGTAGGCGACGGGGAAGCGCAGGCCGGCCTGGAGCCACGGCGCTGGCGTGATCGAGGCCAGCAGGTTCCAGGTCAGCAGGTCCGAGATGACCGGCACCTCCCGCTTGTCCCGCGCGTCCGGCGCGGAGCAGTCGGTCGCCGAGACGCAGCTCTCCACGACGAACGGCTCCCGGGCGTAGTCGAACATCAGGCCGGCCGTGACCCCGAGCGACGCCTCCATCCGGGCGCCCTCGACGCTCAGGTAGTTCTTCGAGCCCGGCGCCGGCTCGAACCGCTGCACCGAGAACTCCCCCTCGCGGGCCGCCTCCTGCGCGCGCGCCACGCTCGAGGCGAGCCCCACCCCAGCGCCCACGATCGACAGCAGACTCAGCGCTCGCAGCGTTCTCATCTATCCCCTTTCACACATCTTCCCGGTCGGTGAGCATCCTGCAGCGCACGGCGCCTTGCAGGACGGACGTGCGCCGGGACAGCGGCGCCCCGCGCGGACGGTGAGGCGAGTACGGCAGCCGAGACGCCCGGCGGCATCCACCGCTGCGGGTGGATCTTCCCGGATCATGCGCGGAATTCCAAGAGGGCTCAAATAAGCGACCGTGCGCGATGGGGCGCGGGGGCCCGCGCGGCGTTCCGGGGTCTGGGTTCCAGAGGTCGGCCCCGAGCGGCGCCTTGACCACACAAGCCGGGCATGAGACATCGGCCCCCGGCCTCCGGGCCACCGAGAGCTCGGAACTTTCAACCTCTTCCTGCGCGCGGGGCGAAAACGCGCGAACGAAACCAAGCAGATGCCCATCTCGTTGCGGTCTCCGGGAACGTCGTGCAGCCCTGGCACCCCTCGCCGTCGCCTCCGGTCGGGCCTCGCGCTCGCGCTCGTGCTGGGCGCGTCCTCCGCGTCCGCCCAGCCGGCGGGCCGGCCGGCCCAGCCGCCGGCGGCCCCAGCGCAGCCGCCTGCCGGCCAGGCGGGCGCTCCTGCTCCGCAGCCCGGCGGCGCGCAGCCCGGCGCGGCACCGGTGCAGCCCGGCGCGGCGCCGGTGCAGCCCGGCGCGGCGCCGGTCGGCGGCAACGACGTGGAGGCGCTCGAGCCCCCGGCGCCGTCGCGCGAGCCGCTGATGCCGCCGGGCGACACGGTCGCCCCCGCCGCGCCGCAGCCGGCCGGCCTGGAGGCCTCGGAAGGACCGGCGGCGGCCACGGCCGCCGAGCAGCCGGAGCGGAAGGCGACCCAGGGGGAGATCGGCGCCCGGCCCAGCGAGGTCTACGCCGAGGACTGGTGGTCCCACGCGCGGCCGACGTTCGAGTTCCACGGCTACTACCGGCTCCGGTGGGAGCTCTTCAACAGCTTCGCCCTCGGCCGCCTCGACGCGCGCGACAAGGCGCTCTGGCCGCAGCCGGCCGACAACTCCTACAACGCGGACCACCCGGTCAACCTCTGCAACCCGAGCGAGACAACGAGCGGCGGCTCGCGCACGTTCGAGCGGTGCACGAACGACACCCAGGCCGGCGCGAACATGCGCTTCCGGCTCAACCCCGAGCTGCACATCAGCGACAACCTGCGGATCCTCTCGCAGGTCGATCTGCTCGACAACGTGGTGCTCGGCTCGACCCCGGAGGGCTACGCGAACCGGCCGGGGGCGAGCGGCGGCTACGAGGTCGTCCGCCGGGGCGGGTACTCGCCGCTCGGGGCCTTCGCCGGCACCCAGTGGGCGCCGAGCGCCGGCATCAACTCACCCAAGGACTCGATCTCCGTCAAGCGGATCTGGGGCGAGTACATGACCCCCGTAGGGCTCCTGCGCTTCGGCCGCATGCCGAACCACTGGGGCCTCGGCATGGTGGCGAACAGCGGCGATGGGCATGACTCCGATTACCAGTCGACCGTCGATCGGCTGATGTTCGTCACGGGGATCAAGAAATACGACCTCTACTTCGCCGGTGCGTGGGACTGGACCAACGAGGGCGCGACGAGCGCCTCCCTCCACGACCTGGAGGGCCAGCCCTACGACCTCGCCCAGGCCGATGACGTCGATCAGTACGTGTTCGTCGCCGTCCGCCGCAAGAACCCGGAGCTCCAGAAGCTCGAGCTCGCCCGCGGCAACACGGTCGTGAACGGCGGCGTCTACTTCGCTTACCGGCAGCAGACCCTGGCGAACGACTACGCCGGCAGCCTCGACGCCAAGACGTCCGCCTCGCTCGGCGCGAGCGCCGACGCCGTCGCGGCTGGGTACCGGCACCGGGGTGCGGAGATGATCCTCCCCGACGTGTGGTTCCAGTTCCTCTACAAGAAGTTCCGCTTCGAGCTCGAGGCGGCGATGATCTACGGATCCCTCGATCTGCGCGGGCAGGATGAGGCCGATTACGCGAACGTCCTCTCCGACAAGGACACCGGCTGGGGCATCCGCCAGTTCGGGATCGCGACCCAGGCCGAGCTCACCGAGATGGAGGGCCGGCTGCGGCTGCATTTCGGCTTCGGCTACGCGACCGGCGACGACGACGTGCCCTCCCTCAAGCCCGTGGCCGAGGGCATGGACCCCCAGAACTCGACCGATCGCACCTACTCGACCTTCCGTTTCCACCCGGATTACCGCGTCGACCAGATCCTGTTCAGGAACATCCTGTCTCGGGTCCAGGGGGCGTATTATTTCCGCCCCGGCGTGGACTGGGACTTCGCTCGTGACAAGAACGGCCAGCGCGCCGGCATCGGCGCCGCGGCCATCTGGAGCCGCGCCTCGGAGTTCGTGCAGGCGCCCGGGAACTCCAGGGATCTCGGCCTCGAGCTGAACGGCCAGCTGTACTTCCAGTCGAAGGACGGGACGCTCAACGACGATCCGGACAAGATGGGCGGCTTCTACACGGCGGTGCAGTACGGCGTGCTGTTCCCGCTCGGCGGCCTCGGCCAGCTCCCGGGGGAGCAGGCTGCCCAGAAGATCGACCTCGAGACCGCACAGACGGTGCGCTGGTATCTCGGTATCCTCTTCTGAGTCGACAAGCCGCCCTGGGCTCATTCGTGGCAGTGTGTCTGGAAATGAGCGCTCGGGGCGGTAAAGCGGTGTGAAGCGACGACGTCGTCGCCCTCGTCACGAGTCCTGCATGAGCCATCGCAGGCCAAAGGAGCCTTGATCTCGCGACCGTCCTGGCCAAGGATAAGACCGTCTGGACGCCAGGCGCGTCGCGAGACTTCCGTGGTTCACCGAGGAGAGCAGGTGGCGAGGGTCGCCGTTCTCCGGAGGGACGTGATGGTTCGTCGTCTCTTCATTGCGATGTTCTTGGCGACTTCGATGGTCCTCGGGTCGACCTCCCTGTCGAGCGCGCAGGACGGCGACACGTCCGCTTTCCGCGACATCGCGGTAGGCAAGGATTACCGGCTGCGGGTCGCGGCGGCGCTGGCGCTCGGCAGGTCGAAGAGCCAGGGCGCGCGGCCCGCCCTGGAGAAGGCGCTCAAGGATCCGCACCCGGCGGTGCGCGCCTCGGCCGCGGCCGCGCTCGGCGCGCTGGGCAACCCCGCGGCGGTGCCGGCGCTCAAGGCGGCGCTCAACCTCGAGCCCGCCGCCGGCCGGAAGCGCCCGATCGAGGCCGCCATCGAGCGGCTCTCGAGGTCGTCGGCGAAGGCGCGCTTCCTGGTCAGCCTGGGCAAGTTCGAGAACCGCTCCGGCGTGAAGGACGCGATGATCGGCTCGCTGCTCAAGCAGCAGACGCGCAACCGCGTGGCGCAGTTCGCCGACATCGAGGTCGTCGCCGACGGCACGGACGTGGCGGCGCAGGGCAAGAGCCGCAAGCTGCCGGCCTTCACGCTGGACGGCTCGGTCACGCAGCTGAACAGGCGCCAGGGGTCCGACGGGATCGGCTTCTCGGCCAGGGTCGAGTACGTGATCCGCGAGATGCCCAGCCAGACGCTGAAGGGCTCGATGACCGGCTCGGCCCAGGCGGTCGCCGAGGCGCGGCGCGCCAGCGGCCGGCGGGAGCTCGCCCAGCTGCAGACCGACGCCGTCGCGGGCGCGATCGAGAGCGCGCTGCAGCGGGCGCCCCTCGCCCTCGAGGCCGCCTCGGGCAGCAGCGTCGTCCCCTCCGGCCGCTGACCCGCGCGCCGCGCCGGCGCCGGCCAGGCCCGCCGGCGCCGCCGGCCGCGATCGTCCGGCGGCGCCGGCGGGCCCGGCCGGCGCGCGCGCGTCCGCAGCGGCCGGGGCCGGCGCATCGAGCGGGCGGAAGCCGCTCTCCGGTCGTGCTAGACCGCGCCTCCTCCTATGTCCATCGCAACGCCTGCCAGCTCCGATCTGATCCGACGCACGTTCCTCGAGTTCTTCGCCCAGCGCGGGCACGAGGTCGTTCCGAGCGCGCCGCTGCTGCCGCAGAACGATCCTACGCTGATGTTCGTGAACGCGGGCATGGTGCCGTTCAAGGACGTGTTCACAGGCAAGGACAAGCGCCCCTACCAGCGCGCCGCCTCGAGCCAGAAGTGCATCCGGATCAGCGGCAAGCACAACGACCTGGAGAACGTCGGCGTGACCGCGCGCCATCAGACGTTCTTCGAGATGCTCGGCAACTTCAGCTTTGGCGACTACTTCAAGGAAGACGCGATCGCCTTTGCCTGGGAGCTCCTGACGAAGGTCTACGAGGTCTCTCCCTCGCGGCTCGTGGTCACGATCTACAACGGCGAGGGGGGCTTTCCTGCCGACGAGGAGGCCGCGGCGATCTGGCGCAAGGTCACCGGCTTCGGCGACGACCGGATCCTCCGGCTGGGGCTGGCCGACAACTTCTGGACGATGGGCGACGTCGGCCCGTGCGGGCCCTGCTCCGAGATCCACTTCTTCCACGGGAACGAGCCCGACGTCTCGCGCTTCGGCGAGGAGCCGCGCATGGACGGCACCGGCTGGACCGAGATCTGGAACAATGTGTTCATGCAGTACGAGCGCGTCGAGAAGGACGGCCCGCTCGTCGCGCTGCCGGCGCCGAGCATCGATACGGGTATGGGCCTGGAGCGGATCGCGAGCGTGCTCCAGGGCGCCACGTCGAACTACGATACGGATCTGCTCCGGGGGCTCGTCGACAAGGCCGCGGAGCTCAGCGGCAAGCCGTACACGGGCGGGAGCGCCGACGACGACGTGTCGATGCGGGTCATCGCCGATCACGCGCGGACGACAGCGTTCCTGATCGCCGAGGGCGTGATGCCCGAGCGGCAGCGGCGCGAGTACGTGCTCCGCCGCGTGATGCGCCGCGCGATCCGGCACGGGCACCGGCTCGGGATCGACAGGCCGTTCTTGCACGAGGTCGCGCTCGAGGTGGTCCGCCGGATGGGCGAGACGTATCCGGAGCTCAGGGACCGGCGGGAGCTCATCGCCCGTGTCACCGAGGACGAGGAGGTCCGCTTCCGCTCCACGCTGAAGCGCGGGATGAAGATCCTGGACGAGCGCTTCGCGGAGATGCGCTCGTCGGGCGAGAGGACGCTCCCGGCCGCCGCGGCCGCCGATCTCTACACCACCTACGGCTTCCCGCTGGATCTGACGCAGGTCATCTGCGCCGAGTCGAACTTCGACGTCGACGTCCCGGGGGCCGAGGCGGTCATCCACGGCGCGGCCGAGGCGGACGGCCCGATCGATCCGAACGCCGCCGTGGATCCCGCGCACCGCGCCGCGCGCGCGCAGCTCGCGCAGCCGGTCGTCTTCACGGGCTACGAGCACGAGGAGGGCGACAGCGAGATCGTCGCGATCCTCCGGGTCGAGGCGCAGGGCGAGGGCGAGAAGGCGCGCAAGATGAGGACGCCTGTCCCGCGCGCGGAGGCGGGGGAGGCGGTCGAGATCGTCGTCCGCGAGACGCCGTTCTACGCCGAGTCGGGCGGCCAGGTCGGCGACAGCGGCGAGGTGACGGCGGACGGGGCGCGCGTCGAGGTGAAGGACGCGCAGAAGCCGGTCGCCGGGCTTGTCGTGCACGAGGGCGTGGTCCGCGAGGGGGCGATCGAGGTGGGGCAGCGCGTCCACCTGGCGGTCGACAACGCGGCGAGGTCGGCGACGCGCCGCAACCACTCGGCGACGCACGTCCTGCACTGGGCGCTGCGCAAGGTGCTCGGGGAGCACGCGCAGCAGAAGGGCTCGCGGGTCGGCCCGGACATCCTCCGCTTCGACTTCACGCACAACAGGCCCCTCACCCGCGAGGAGATCGCGCGGATCGAGGATCTGGTAAACGAGAAGGTCCTCACGAACGCGCGGGTGACGACCGAGATCCTGCCGATGGACGAGGCGCGGCGGCGGGGCGCGATGGCGATCTTCGAGGAGAAGTACGGCGACACGGTGCGAATGCTCACGATGACGCCCGACGTGGTGGAGCTCTGCGGCGGCACGCACGCGCGCGCGCTCGGCGACATCGGGCTGTTCAAGATCACGAGCGAGGGCGGCGTGGCCGCGGGCGTGCGCCGGATCCTCGCGTCGACGGGGCTGAACGCGCTCGGCTACGCGCGGGGCGTCGAGGCCGAGCTCGCGCGGGCGCGGCAGGTCGCGAAGGCGCAGGGCGGCGATCTCGCCGAGAAGATCGGGAAGATCGTGGCGCACGAGCGGGAGCTCGAGAAGAAGGTGGCGGACCTCGAGCGGCGGATCCTGGAGGGCGCCGGTCCGGCGCAGGGCGGCGGCGGCGGCGGCATCGAGGCGATGCTGGAGGGCGCGCGGGAGATCGGCGGGATCAAGGTGCTGGCGCGCCGGATGCCGGACGGCACAAACCCGGGCGCGCTGCGCGACCTGGCGGAGAAGCTGCGCGACAAGCTCGGCGATCGCGCGGCGGTGCTGCTCGGCGCGGCCGTGGGCGACAAGGCGCAGCTCGCGGTGATGGTCTCCAAGCCGGCGACCGAGCGGCTCAAGGCCGGGGAGCTGATCAAGCCGATCGCCCGCATCGTGGGCGGCTCGGGCGGCGGCCGCCCCGACATGGCGCAGGCCGGCGGGACCGACGTCGGGCAGCTGGATGCGGCGATCGCGGCGATCTACGCCGAGGTCGAGCGGGCGCTCGCATCGTAGCGCGCTGCACGCGCGGCGCGCCCGAGGGGGGCGGGCGCGCCGCCGCGCTCAGGCGTCACGCCACTTGGTGCGGGCGAGCGGGAGGAGCTTCGGGGGTTTTCCGCTCCTCCCGTGGCGCGTCGGCAGCCGCACCGGCTCGCCCGGCGCGGGCGCCCGCGGCCGCGCGCCGCGGGCGTGGGCGCCGATGGTCGCGCGCACGATCGGCGGCAGGAAAATGGACTCCAGGTCCACGCGCGCGAGCGCGGTCGCGATGGTGGCGATGCGATCGGGCAGCGACGCATTGGCGTCGACAAGGATGAGCCGCCGGCCGAGCACGGTGCAGAGCCCGCCGCGCGGATTGCGCGCGTCCGACAGGTGCGGATCGAACGCCTCCATCCTGACGGCGATGCCGACCCTGTCGGCCGCCAGGGTGAGCTCATCGAGCAGCCGCGAAAGCTCCACCCACGCAGCGTAACCCCCTTATCCAGGAGATGGCAAAGCGCAAAAGCGATGTTGTGGCCGCCGCGGCCGCGCGGGAGCCCTCGCGCCCTGCGACAACCGCTCCGACAACCGCTCCACCGATTTCCCGTCTCCGGCTTATCCCGTGTTCCGGACTGGCCTACAGCCGCTCACGCGCGACATCGATGCTTGTGCAGCAGGGCCCGCGCGCAGTTGCGCCGCGCTCACGCCCGCGCCACGCTCACGCCCGCGTCGCGCGCTCGCTGCCACGCGCGGCCGACCCGGGCATCGCGCCGGCCGCGCGCCGGTTCCACACCCCAGAGCTCGGCCAGCGGCTTATCTTGAGGCAGATCGCGCCGCCCGTTGACCGCGGTTCCCGTGCATGCTACGAGCAGGCCGTTCCGCGCGTCGTGGCCGAGTGGGAGCGAATGTGCGTTTCCCGGCCGCGGTGGGGTATCCCGCGCGCTTCGTCAGCCACAGCAGGACGGGGCGGCCGCGATGGGGACGACGAGGGCGCCCGCCGAGCGGTGCGCCCCGAAGGGCGAACAAAGATGACGTTCACGGATGCAGCCGCCGAGGTCCTTCGCCTCATCGGTAGACCGCTTCACTATAAAGAGATCACCGATATCGCGATCGAGAAGAACCTCCTTAGCCACGTTGGCAAGAGCCCAGAGGTCACGATGGGCGCCCGCCTGGCGGCGACGCTGAAGAAGGACACGGCGGACAACCCCCTGGTGCGGGTCAAGCCGGGCGTCTTCGCGCTGCGTGAGTGGGACGAGAAGACGATCAAGGCCGGGGTCGACGGCAAGAAGGCGAAGCGCGGCGGCAAGCCCGAGGCGGTCAAGGCGCGCAAGGGGGAGCAGCCGACCCTGTTCGAGGCGGCCGCCGACGGCGAGGCGGTGGAAGAGAGCGATCCGGGCGCTCTGGCCGTCGACGGCGAGGCGGTCGAGGCCGCGGCTGGGGCGGCGCAGGCTGCGCCGGCGTTCGACGACGAGGACGACGACGAGGAGGTCGTGGCCGGCGCGACGAACGCGGTCGAGATGGCCGGGTTGAACGGGGTGGAGATCCCGGCAGCGCGTGAGGCCGTTCCGTCGCCTGCGCCCTCGTCCCCGCGGGCCGTAGGCGCCTACCTCGACGAGGAGGAGGGCGAGATCGAGGACGCCGAGCCGCCGGGGCCGGACGAGGCGATGCGCGCCGAGGCCGTCGCCGGCGCCGCGGAGCTCTTCGACGAGGAGGACGACGACGATCAGCCGATCCTCGGCGGCGACGACCGCGCGACCCCCGGCTCGTCGGGCGATCAGGGCGAGGGACGCCGCCGCCGCCGCCGCCGCCGCCGCGGCCGCGGGACCGCGGAGGCCACCCCGAACGCCGGTGGGCTGCCTTCCTACGTCGCGACGCCGGTGTTCGAGGCGCGGCGCGAGAACGGCCGTGAGCCGCCGCGCTCCGAGCGGACCGAGCGCACCGACCGGACCGAGCGCGTCGAGCGCACCGAGCGCGCCGACCGACCCGAGCGCTTCGACCGTCCCGAGCGCGCCGAGCGCGCCGAGGGCTTCGGCGCCGAGCCGGTCTACCGCGGCCCGCAGGTGATCGAGCTCACGGGCGGCGAGGGGCACGCGCTCGACGACCTGGCCGGCCGCGATCTCGCCGATGCGATCGCGGGGATCCTCTCGACCTTCGACCGGAACGCGGGCGCGGTCTCGCTCCGGCAGATCGCGGAGACGGCGCAGCGCCGCGGCCGGCTCGCCGGCGACGTGCAGCTCGTGCAGTCCCAGGTCGCGGCCGCCGTGCGCGCCGACAACGCGCGCCGCATCGCCGCGGGGCAGCGGCCCCGCTTCCGCTTCGCCGGCGGCCGGCTCGCGCTGACCGACTGGCTGCTGCCGGGCGACCTCGCGCGGCTGGAGCAGGAGGCGCTCGCCGCCGTGGACCGCTACCGCGACGCCGCGCGGCGCGCCTTCGCGCGCAAGCTCTCCGAGCTCCCGGGCCACGCGTTCGTCGAGATCTGTGTCCTCGCCCTCGAGCGCATCGGCCTCGGCCAGCTGCGCGCGGTGCGCCGCGCCGGGGCGCCGGGCGGCGAGAGCCACTTCTCCGGGGCGCTCCGCACGGCGGGCGACGAGATCAAGCTGGCGCTGGTCGTCCGTCGGGACGGCCGCGAGGTCGGCCGCGAGCGGGTCACCGAGCTGCGCGGCTCGCTCCACCACTACGGCCCCGCGACCGCGGGCTGGATCCTGACCGCCGGTCAGATGCTCTCCGGCGCGCGCGAGGAGGCCGCGATCCCGGGGACCGCGCCGATCTCCCTCTTCGACGGGCTCGCTGTGGCTCGCGTCTGCGAGGAGAACGACGTCGCTGTCCTCCGCGCCCGCCTGCCGATCGCGATCCCTGACGTCGATTTGCTCGAGGCGCTCCGGGCGTCCTGACCCCGGCCGCGCGCGTCCGGCCGGGGGCTCGCTCCGGCCGGATGCGCGCGGCGCCGCTCTTCTGCTCCTCCCCCTCGGCGCCGTCTTCGGCGCCCTTCCTCCACGGTGACGCCGCCCGCACCGCTTCCGCGGTTGACGGGCTCGGCGATCCTTGTCAGCGTCCGCGCCCATGCGCCATCGCGCGATCGCCTGGTCCGCGTCCCTCGCCGTGCTCGTGACCGGCTGTGCTTCCGTGGCTCCGCCGCCATCCCGGTTCCCGACCGCCGACGCGGCGCTCGGCCGGATGAAGGCCACGTATGCCTGCGTGAACGGCGTCCAGGGCACCGCCAAGATCGACCACTTCTCGCGTCAGGGGAGGATCCGCGGTGACGTGTACATCCTGGCGGTCAATCCCGATCGGGTCCGCTTCGATATCGTGAGCCCCTTCGGCGCGACGCTCTACACGCTCACGTCGAATGGCACCCTGTTCCAGATGCTCGATGTCGGGGAGAAGCAGCTTTTGCATGGGCCCGCGAGCGCGTGCAACCTGTCGCGGCTCACCCAGGTGCCCATCCCCGGGCACGCGCTCGTCTCGCTGCTTCGCGGCGAGGCGCCGGTGCTCGTGCACGAGCCGAACGGCGCCTCGATCGCCTGGGACGGCGACGGCTTCTACCGCGTGCTGATCCAGAGCACCCGCGACGCGGTGGAGGAGATCCACCTCGAGCCGCGCCCGGACGACTGGCGCTTGCCGTGGAGCCAGCAGCGCCTGCGCGTCAGGGAGGTCCGGGTCGCGCAGCGCGGGCTGGACCTCTATCACGCCGAGCTCAGCCATCACGAGATCATCCGCACCGCGGCGCCGCGCGTCGATCCGGAGGGGATCGACGATCCGATCCCGCCGAGCGGCGGCGCCTGCGAGGCCGAGATCCCCCGCTCGATCCGCATGCGGGTGCCCAATACAGAGGACGACGTCATCTTTCAATACAAGGAGGCGAAGTGGAATCCGCCCCTCATCTCAGGGGCCTTCACCCAGCCGATCCCCGGCGGCGTCGTCCGTCGCTATGTCGACTGCCAGGACTGAGTCCGGCGCGCAGGTGTTTCCTGTGGGGACTACGTACCTCACCGGCGGCGCCGGCCGCGCTCGCCTTACGGCGTGGACGCCGCCCGGTTGAACGTCTAGATCTGCGCAATCCACCTCGCCGTGGCGGGAGGAGTCGGCGATGGACGTCGAGCCGGGAACGATCGTCGGCGAAAAATACCGCCTGGAAGGGCCGCTCTCGCGGGGCGGGATGGGCTCCGTGTGGGTGGCCCGGCACGTCCAGCTGGGTGCGCCGGTGGCGATCAAGTTCATGGACCCGGAGCACGCGGCCTCGCCCGAGTTCCGCGCGCGCTTCTACCGTGAGGCGCGCACGGCGGCGAACCTCGAGAGCCCGCACGTGGTGAGCGTGCAGGACTACGGGATCCAGGGGACCGTCCCGTACCTCGTCATGGAGCTGCTCCGGGGCGAGGACCTGAGCCGCCGCCTGAGGCGGGTCCGGCGCCTCTCGGTCGCCGAGGCGGCGCGCATCGCTCTCCAGACCGGCAAGGCGCTGCGCCGGGCGCACGAGTCCGGGCTCGTCCACCGCGACCTCAAGCCTGGCAACCTGTTCCTCTCGCGCGTCGATGACGAGGAGGAGATCGTCAAGGTCCTCGATTTCGGCATCGCCAAGCAGCTCACGGGCAAGCTCCTCAGCGACGAGACAACGAAGACCGGCGAGCTCCTGGGCTCCCCGTTCTACATGAGCCCGGAGCAGGCGCGCGGCGACAAGGACCTCGACGCGCGCAGCGACCTGTGGTCGCTCGGGGTCATCCTCTTCCGCGCGGTCACGGGCAAGCTCCCGTTCGAGGGCGACGTGCTCGGCGCGGTCCTGTCGCGGATCCTCGTCGAGCCGATCCCGCTGGCGACGCAGCTCGTGAGCGATCTGCCGGCCGAGCTCGACGCGTTCTTCCTGCGCGCGCTCTCGCGCGACAGGGCCCAGCGGTTCCAGTCGGCGCAGGAGATGGTGCACGCCTTCGTGGCCGCGGCGGGCGACCTCGGCATCCCGCTGCCTGCGCCCTCCGTGCCGCGGCCGGAGCCGGTGACGTCGCGCACGGGGACGCTGCTCGGGCTGTCGCCGGGCGGCGCGGCCGAGCTCACGGGGGCAGGCGACCTCGGCGCGCTCTTCGGGGCCGAGGACCGGGGCGCAGGCCCGCGGAAGGACGCGCTCACGCCGCTGCCCGATCCGCTGGAGCAGGGGACGCTCACGGCCGCCGCGGCCGGGGAGGTCCACGACGCCCGCAGGCCGCGCGCGAGCGCGACGCTCCGCTGGCTGCTGGCGTGCGGCGCGCTCTTCGTGCTCAGCGGGACGATCGCGATCACGGCGCTGCGCGCTATCGGCAAGGAGGGCAAGGAGGGCGCCGCTCCCGTGGTCGCGCCGCTCCAGCTCGCGCCCGTGAGCTCAGCCTCGCCGCCGGTGGAGGTCGCCCGCACGTCGACGCCCGAGATGGATCTCCAGCTCGTCGCCGCCGACGCGCCGGCCGCGGACACGGCGCCGCCCTCGCCGGCGCCCTCGGGCACGGCGGCGCCGGCGGCGTCCGCCGCGCGAAAGGACCGGCCGGCGCGGTCGGCTCCGCGTCGGGGCCCGCACCGGGCGCGCGAGATCATCGACCCCTGGCAGCGACGCTAGCGGCCGGTCGCGCCCGATGGCGCCCCGGTCGGCGGCGGCTGGTCGGTCACGCGAGCGCGTCGCGGATGCGGCGCGGGGCGTCGGTGATCAGCCCGTCGACGCCGAGCGCCGCGAGGTCCCGCGCTTCCCCCGGATCGTTCACCGTCCACACGTTGATCACGCGCCCCTGCCGCTTCAGCAGCGCGATGCGCTCGGGCGACGCGATCGTCCGCTCGATGTGCGCGGCGAGCACGCCGAGCGCCGGGGCGAGGCGCACGGCGGCGTCGTGGTAGCGGCTCCGGTGAACGAGGAGCGCGCGCGGCACGGCCGGCGCCATGACCCTGAAGGACGCCAGCATGACCGGGTCGAACGACGAGACGAGCACCGGGTGGCGAGGATCCCAGGCGCGCAGCAGGCGCGCGGTCGCGAGCGCGACGGCGGCGCGGTCGGGCACGTCGCGCTTCATCTCGACGTTGACCGCGAGCCGCCGCCCGCGCGCGAACGCGAGCACCTCGGAGAGGAGCGGCACCCGGTCGCCGCCCAGGTCGACCTGCCGGAGCTCGTCCCAGCGGAGCGCCGCGGCCGCGCGCGGGTCCGCGCCCTGGGTCACCCGCTCGAGGTCCGGGTCGTGCAGCGCCACGAGCTCGCCCGAGCCGCACACCCGCACGTCGAGCTCGATCCCGTCGGCCCCCTGGGCGGCCGCCTCCGCGAAGGCGGCGAGGGTGTTCTCCGGGGGGGCGCCCTCGCCGCGCACGCCCCGGTGCCCGAAGAGGAGCGGCGCGCGCGACGCCGCCGCCCCGGGCTCGCCCCGCGACGTCGCCTGCCCCGGCTCGCGCGCGCTCCGGCGGAAGCGCTGCTCGGCCCAGATCACCGCTCGGGCTCCTCGTTGAGCTCCTCCGCGATGGTGCGGGCCGCCTCGCGCGCGCGCTCGAGCGCCGAGAGCGGGAAGGACGCCGCGCCGACGGCCGGGTGCCCGCCCCCATCGTAGCGGCGGCAGATGGGGGCGATGTCGCGATCGCGCGCGACGCCGCACCAGGGATTGTAGCCGACCGAGAGCTTGTAGTGCTGCTTCTGCCGGGAGAGCGTGACCGAGTACACGCAGTCCGGGAACATCGCGTACGTCATGAACTTGCCGACCGCCTCGAGCGGCGCGTCGGAGAGATCGACCAGCACGACGCGGCCGAGCTTCCGCGCGCCGCGCTCGATGCGCGCGACGAAGGTCTGCCGCGAGAGGGAGAGCGGGCGCCAGAGATCCTGGATGTCGGGCGCGCGCGCCACCTCGCTCACGGGCCGCTCGACGAGGCGGGGCACCACGGAGGCGAGGAAGCGCCCGTCGCCGTGGTGCTCGACGACCGAGGCGAGCTGCATGATCGGCTCCTCGCGGCTCACGGCGGCCTCGGCCGAGGGGAAGCGCGCTGTGTCGATGACGTCGGCCCAGCGGATGAGCTCATCGACGCCGGACATCTCGACGCCGAAGTGAGCGCGGCTGACGTCCGCGATGAGCTTCGTGCACGAGCCGTAGGCGGCGTCGTAGAAGACGTGGGGCGCGTCGCCCACGGCGTGCGAGCGCGACGCGCCGGCGAGCGCCGCGTCGCGCTCGTCGTCCGAGCCGAACCCGGTGATGTGGTGGTCGAAGTACCACGTGAGCTTCTTCGTCGGCGTGTAGCGGAAGTCGAGGATCGCGTTCTCGTCGCCGTCGAGCCACGAGGGCGGGATCATCGACATGCCCGGGCCGTACCCGCAGGAGCGGTACCGGAGCGCGAGCGGCTCGCCGGGGCGGAGCGCCTGCATCAAGCGGGTGAACAGCGCCGCGCTCGCCATGCCGTCGAAGCAGTGGCCGTGCGTCGCGACGACGATGTCCCTGGGCTTCATCGGGCGAGGGGGTAGCACGACCCACGGCCCGCCGCTCGCGGACCGGGCATCGCGCGGCGGTTCTGGTAGTCTCCGCGCCGTGCGGCGCGCCCCCGTTCTCCTCGCACTGCATCCGTTCAGGCCGGCGCGCCGCTCGTCCGCTGCATCGCTCGCCGCGCGGCTCGCTGCATCGCTCGCGCTCGCGCTCGTCGCTCCGGGCTGCGGCGCCGGCGCCTCGGCGTCCCGCGCGGAGGTCCTGCAGCCTAGCCCGCCGCCCGCGCCGGCCGCCGCGCCCGCGCGCGCGGCGCGGAACCCGCCGCCGCCGAGCGATGCGCCCGCGCCGGACCCGGAGGCGGCGCGTCTGTTCCTGAGCCGCGCGGGGCAGCAGCGGCCCGCGACGAGCGCGCCGGCGCCGCGCGTGACCGCCCTCGCGCTCGCCAACACAGCGCGCGGCGAGGCGAGGGGGATGACGCCGCAGGGCGACGTCGTGTCGCTCGCGATCGGGGAGGGGGAGAGCGCCGCGATCCCGGTGCGCGTCGCGCCGGAGGCGTGCGCGGTGCTCATCGCGCAGGGCGGGCTCGGCGTGATCGAGGTCGACCTCTTCGTCACGAAGGGCGCGCCGCCTTCGCTCGAGATCGTCGCCCAGGACGCGGACAGCGGGCCGATCGCGGTGATCGGCGGCCGGGGCGCGTGCTTTACCCTGCCCGGCGACGCGCCGCTCGCCGTGAGCCTGCACGCTCAGGTGCGGCGCGGCGCGGGCGTCGTGCTCGTGCAGGCCTACCGCGGCCCGCGCCCGGCCGCTCCCCCCGGCGCGGCGCCGCCCGGCGCGACCCCGCCCGACACGGCGCCGCCGAGCGCGCCGTCCCCCGGCATGGCGCCGCCCGGCGCCGCGCCGCTCCGGTAGCGCCGCGGCGGCCCGCGACGCGCGGGGCCGCGCGCTCCTCATTTCGCGCAACTCGGCCCGCGCGCCGGTCGACACGCCGCGTATGGCGTCGATCGAGATCCTGCCCGCAGATCCAACCTACCCCGCGCCGCTCTGGGCCCTCGTGACCGAGTCCGAGGCCGCGCCGCCGACGCTCTACCTGCGCGGCGCGCTCCCGTCGCGCCCGGGCGTCGCGATCGTCGGGACGCGCGCCGCGAGCGACGAGGCGCTCCGGTTCACCCGCGAGCTCGCCGCGTCGCTCGGCGAGGCGGGCTTCTCGATCTGGTCGGGCGGCGCCCGCGGCGTCGACGCGGCCGCGCACGAGGGCGCGCTCGATGCACGCGCGCCGACCGTGGTCGTCAGCGGCGGCGGCCACGCGCACCCCTACCCGCGGGAGCACGCGGCGCTCTTCGATCGCATCCTCGCCGCGGGCGGCGCGCTGCTCGCGCGCGTCCCCGACGACACGCCGCCGCTGCCGGGGCTGTTCCTCCAGCGCAACGCGGTCCTCGCCGCGCTCACCCTCGCGACCGTCGTGGTCGAGGCGGGCATCGAGAGCGGCGCCCGCTCCGCCGCCGCGGCGGCTCGCCGCCTCGGGCGCCACCTCTGCGTCGTCCCCCACGCCCCGTGGAGCCCGCGCGGCGTCGGCTGCGCGCTGGAGCTCGCCTCCGGCGCGCGCCCCGTCACGCGCGCCGCCGACGTGATCGACGTCCTCGGCGGGCCCGCGCCGCCGCCCCGCAGGCGGGCGCGGCGTTCGCTGCGCAACAGCTCGCCCGCTGCCGGCACCCTGCCGCTGCCCGACGCGGCCTTCGCCCCGCGGGCGAGCGCCCCGCCCGAGAAAACCGCGCAGATCCCGGCGATGAGCGCGGCCGAGCGCGCCGTCCTCGACGCCCTGGACGCCCACCCGGCGCACGTGGATGAGGTCTGCGAGAGGACGGGGCTTCCGCCCAGGCACGCCGTGGAGGCACTCTTGACGTTGACGCTCCACGCCGTAGTAGTAGAGGGGCCCGCCGGGTTGTTTCGGCGGACTCTTCGTTGAAGGGGCGCGCCGGCCCACCCTGCCCAGTGCGGTTTCGGGTGGCTGCCTCCTCGCGGGGGGCCTCCCCCGCACCGAAGGGCGCCCTTCAAATCCTCTCAACAAGCCCATATCTCGTTGCTCAGAAGGTGGTGATGGCCAAGACGCTCGTCATCGTGGAGTCGCCGGCGAAGGCGAAGACCATCAAGAAGTATCTCGGCAACGGGTACGAGGTGTTCGCCTCGAAGGGGCACGTCAAGGACCTGCCCAAGAAGCAGAACGCCGTCGACGTGCTGAACGATTTTGCCGAGACCTACGAGGTCATCGAGGGCAAGGAGAAGGTGCTGGAGGAGCTGAAGTCCGCCGCGAAGAGGGCGGACGAGGTGCTCCTGGCGACCGACCCCGATCGCGAGGGGGAGGCGATCGCGTTCCACATCTCGGAGGAGATCAAGAACCCGAGGCTCAAGGTGGCGCGGGTGGAGTTCCACGAGATCACGAAGAAGGGGGTCGACCACGGCGTCCACAACCCCCGCAAGCTCGACGAGAACCTCTACGACGCCCAGCGGGCGCGGCGCGTGCTCGATCGCATCGTCGGCTACGACGTCTCGGCGCTCGTGTGGTCGAAGCTCGCGTTCGGCCTGTCCGCGGGGCGGGTGCAGTCGGTCGCGCTGCGGCTCATCGTGGATCGCGAGCGCGAGGTCGAGGCGTTCGTCCCGGAGGAGTACTGGAACATCGCGGTCGGCCTCACCGCGGCGAGCCCGCCGCAGCGCGCGCCGTTCGTCGCGAAGCTCGCCTCCGCCGACGGCAAGAAGCTCGAGGTGACGAACGGCGAGGTCGCCGCGAAGGTGCGCGCCGACCTCGAGACGGCCGGCTACCAGGTGGCGAAGGTCGTGCGGCGCGAGCAGAAGCGCAACCCGCCCGCCCCGTACACGACGTCCAAGCTCCAGCAGGACGCGACGAACTACCTGCACTTCGGCGCCAAGCGGACGATGCAGATCGCGCAGGCGCTCTACGAGGGCATCGACCTCAAGCGCGACGGCGGCCCGGTCGGCCTCATCACGTACATGCGTACCGACTCGACGCGCGTGAGCGACGACGCGATCGCCGAGGTGCGCGGCGTGGTCGCGAAGCGGTGGGGCAAGGAGTTCGTCCCCGAGCGCCCGAACATCTACAAGTCGAAGAAGAACGCGCAGGACGCGCACGAGGCGATCCGGCCGACGAGCGTCGAGATCCACCCGGACTCGATCAAGAAGTACCTCAAGGACGAGCAGTACAAGCTGTACAAGCTCATCTGGAACCGCTTCGTCGCCTCGCAGATGAGCCCGGCGGTCTACGACCGCACGACCGTCGAGATCGACGTCTCGCCGACGATCGCGGCGCCCGCGTACCGGAGCTACCTCGCGAGGGCGAGCGGGCGGATCCTGAAGTTCGCCGGCTGGCTGCAGGTGACCGAGGGCCAGCAGGAGTTCGCCGGCGAGGAGGAGAGCGCCGGCGCCGCGCCGGACGGCGGCGGAGGCGCCGCGCCTGCGACCGCCGAGGCGAGCGCCGCCGAGGCGGAGCGAGCGGCGCCGGGGCCCGCGGCCGAGGAGGACTCGGAGGCGCTCCTGCCTGACATGAAGGAGGGCGAGGCGCTCGCCGTGTCGCCGCCGGGGGTCGTCACCGACCAGAAGTTCACGCAGCCGCCGCCCCGCTACAACGAGGGCTCGCTGGTGCGCGAGCTGGAGAAGCGCGGCATCGGCCGCCCGTCGACGTACGCCGAGATCATCAGCAAGGTGCAGCAGCGCGCGTACGTGGAGAAGCGGGACGGCGGCGCGTTCCAGCCGACGCTCCTCGGGAAGTTCGTGGTCGACGGCCTCGTCCGGTCGAACCTCGACATCATGGATCCGAACTTCACGGCGCAGATGGAGGAGGAGCTCGACGAGGTCGGCGCCGGCAACCTGAAGCGCGAGCAGCTGCTCAAGCGCTTCTACAAGAAGTTCAGGGAGCAGCTCGACAAGTCGAAGAAGCTCGCGCCGTGGAAGCCCGAGGCAGAGAAGACCGACATCGTCTGCGACGAGTGTGGGTCGATGATGCTCAAGAAGTGGGGCAAGAACGGCTGGTTCTTGAGCTGCGAGCGCTACCCGAAGTGCAAGGCCACGCGCGACCTGTCCGACACGCGGGGGACAGCCGCCGTCCGCGAGACCGACATCTCGTGCGACAAGTGCGGGAAGCCGATGATCATCAAGACGGGCCGCTTCGGCGACTTCCTGTCGTGCACCGGCTACCCGACCTGCAAGAACACGCGCCCGGTGCCGCTCGGCGTCGCGTGCCCGAGCTGCGGCGGCGATCTCATCGAGATCCGGCCCCGCAAGAAGGGCGGGCGCACCTTCTACGGATGTTCGAACTGGAACGCCGAGCAGAAGTGCGAGTTCAAGCTCTGGCAGAAGCCGGTGCCGATCCCGTGCCCGCAGTGCGGCGCGAAGTTCGTCTCGCGCACCGCCGGCAAGAAGGCGATGCTCGTCTGCGCGACAAAGGAGTGCGGCTTCAAGCAGGAGATCGTCGAGGCGGAGGGGGAGGACGGCGCAGCGAACGGCGCGGCCTCCCTCGACGCCGTCGCGAGCGCCGCGGCGGCGCCGGCCGCCCGGCCCGAGCCGGCGGAGCCCGCGCCGGCCGCCCGGCCCGAGGCCGCGCCTCCGGCCGGCGCGCCCCAGGAGGGGGCAGCCGAAAAGCCCGCGCGGGCCGTGCGCGCCCGGCGCACGGCGAGCTAAGAAGGCCGCGAACCCCCCACCCTCTGGTGACACCTGTATGAACGGAGCGGAGAGCCCGCACGACGACGTCGTCGTCGTCGGAGGCGGCCTGGCCGGTTGCGAGGCGGCGTACCAGCTCGCGCAGCGCGGGCTGCGCGTGCGCCTCGTCGAGATGAAGCCGCACAAGCGCACCCCCGCGCAGACGAGCGATCGGATGGCCGAGCTCGTGTGCTCGAACTCGCTGCGCGGCGCCGCGCTGAGCAACGCGGTGGGGCTGCTCAAGGAAGAGCTCCGGCGCGTGGGCTCGCTCGCCCTGCGATGCGCCGACGAGACCGCGGTGCCGGCCGGGGGCGCGCTGGCGGTCGACCGCGAGCGGTTCGCCGAGGCGATGACGCGGGCGATCGAGGCCCACCCGCGCATCGCCGTGGAGCGGCGGGAGGTGACGGAGATCCCCGAAGGGCGCCCCGTGATCCTCGCGACCGGGCCGCTCACGTCCGACGCCCTCGCGGCGAGCCTCGCCGCGGCCGTGGGCGCCGAGCACCTCGCCTACTACGACGCGATCGCGCCGATCGTCAGCGCCGACTCGATCGACTGGTCGCGCGTGTGGAAGCAGTCGCGCTACGGCAAGGGGGGCGCGCTCCGCGGCGAGCGAGCTGCGCCGCCGGAGGGGGCCGCGCCGCCGGAGCGCGCCGCGTCGCCGGAGGACGCGGCCGAGCGCCGCGATGACGCCGAGGCCGGCGACGAGGCGTACGTGAACTGCCCCTTCGACGAGGCGCAGTACAAGGCGTTCGTCCGGGCCCTCGTCGCGTCGGAGAAGGTGGAGGCCCGCGACTTCGAGGACGTGCGCTACTTCGAGGGGTGCTTGCCGTGCGAGGTGATGGCCGCGCGCGGCGAGCAGACCCTCTCCTTCGGGCCGATGAAGCCGGTCGGGCTCACCGATCCGCGCACCGGCAGGCGCCCGTACGCGGTGCTCCAGCTGCGCCCGGAGGACGAGGCGGCGACGGCGTACAACCTGGTCGGCTTCCAGACGCGCATGAAGTACGCCGAGCAGCTCCGGGTGTTCCGGATGGTGCCCGGCCTGGAGGAGGCCGAGTTCCTGCGCATGGGCTCCGTGCACCGGAACACCTTCGTCAACGCGCCGGCGCTCCTCGGCCCGGCGATGGAGCTCCGCGCGCTCCCGGGCGTGCACCTGGCCGGACAGATCGCGGGCGTCGAGGGCTACGTGGAGAGCGCCGCGGCCGGGTTCGTGTGCGCGCTCCTCCTCGCGCAGCAGCTGCGGAACGAGCCGCTCCGGCCGCCGCCGCCCACGACGGCGCTCGGCGGCATCCTCACGCACCTCGGCCGGACGCAGCCGTCGTACCAGCCGTCGAACATCACCTGGGCGCACATCGCGCCGCTGGATCCCGCGAGCGGCAGGCTGCGCAAGCGCGCGCGCTACGAGGCGATGGCCGAGCGCGCCCTCCGCGACCTCGACGCATGGTGGGCAGCGGGCTGACGGGCGGCCCCGGCGGGCCATGACGCCGCGCGCCAGCGACGCGCCAATCGTGCGCGGGCTGCCCGCCACGCGCGGGCTTGGATACCCTGGCGGTGGTGCGCTGCGCGCCGCCCGCGCGCTCCGGGAGCCGCGCGCGCGGACCCGCGCCCATGGAGGTAGCCGATGAAACTTCGCTTGTTCTCGCTCCTTGCGCTCGCCGTTCCTTTCGCGACGCTCCTGCCGCCGCGCGAGGCGCTCGCCTGCGGTGGGTGCTTCGCCCCGACGACCGAGACCACGGTCGTCAACGCGCACCGGATGGTCCTCTCCTTGTCGCCCGTCCAGTCGGTGCTCTGGGATCAGATCCAGTACGCCGGCGATCCGAGCGAGTTCGCCTGGGTGCTCCCGGTGAAGCCCGGGGCGACCATCGAGGTCGGCTCGGACGCCTGGTTCGAGACGCTCGACGCGGCCACGTCGGTCCGCATCACCCCGCCCAACTCCATGTGCGCCTCGAGCGGGGGGGGCTGCGGCGCGCTGGGCAGCAGCGATTCGGCAGGTTTCGCGGATGGGGCGTTCGGCGGCGAGCAGGTCACGGTGGTCCACCGCGGCACCGTCGGCCCGTACGACACCGTGACGCTCGCGACCGACACACCCGGCGCGCTGAACAAGTGGCTGGAGGCGAACGGCTTCGGCGTCGACGCATCGACGCAGCCGGTCATCGACGCCTACGTCGAGGAGCGCTTCGACTTCATCGCCCTCAAGCTCCAGCCGGGCAAGGACGTGAAGGAGATGAAGCCGGTGCGGGTCGTCATGCCGGGGGCGAGCCCCACGCTCCCGCTCCGGATGGTCGCCGCCGGGACGGGCGCGAACGTCGCGATCACCCTCTTCACCATCAGCGAGGCGCGGCTCGCTCCAGAGGGGTTCGCGGCCGCGGCCGTCCCCCACGACCTCCTCGCGTGGGACTTCGCCTCGCAGGACTCGAACTACGGCGAGCTCCGCGAGAAGGCGCTCGCGGCGGCCGACGGCGGCCGCGCGTTCCTCACGCCCTACGCGCAGCAGGGCTCGCTGTTCTCGCGCGTGTCGAGCTCCGCGGCGCCGTTCGGCGTGCAGTACACGACGAGCGGCTCGACCACCCCGGTCGACACGATCGCCGCGGCGTTCGTCCAGCAGGGGCTCGCGAACGGCGAGGCCCAGGACTCCGCGTGCGCCGTGCGCTTCGCCGAGATCGCGATGGAGGGCCGCGTCGTGGCGAACCCGTGCCCCGCCGGCGTCCGGCTCGACGATCCGAGCTGCGGCGAGGTCGCCTCCGGACAGATCGACGCGCGCGAGCTCGCGTGCAGGCCGCTCGATCCGAGCGACCCCCCGCTCGACGACCTCGCGGTCGCGATGGTCGGCCTGCACCCGAAGGACGTCTGGCTCACGCGCCTCGAGGCGAACCTGCCGCGCGCGGCGCTCGACACGGACCTCGAGCTGATCCCCGCGAAGCAGGAGCGGGTCGACAACTGGATGCGCGCCCGCGTGAGCGTCCACGCCGAGGTGCTCTGCGGCGCGGCGCTCCCCCTCGTCGACGGCGACCGCGCCTCGCGGACGCGCGGGCAGGGCACGCTCGTGGGCATGACGCTCGGCGCCCTCGCCCTCGCGGCGGCGATCGCCCGCCGCGGCGCGCGCCGCTTCGCCTCCCGCCTGGCCTGACCGGCGCTCAGACGCCCGCGTCCCGCGCCCCCCCCCCCGCCGCGCGACGGGCAGGCCGTGGCCCTGCTCCGGAATGATGCTCGGATCGCCGTCCGCCTCCAGGATGGCCCAGCGCACCTGGGAGAGGTGCTCCAGCCCGCTCTTGTGCATCTCGGGCACGATCTCCTCCGGCTGGATGCGCTCGCGGTTGCACCCCTCTTCCAGGAGCCGACCCTTCGCGACAAGGACCGTGGGCGAGCCGTCGATGACCTTGGACGCCCGCGGGACGAGGTGCGTCAGGACCGACGTCAGGAACACGAGCACGAGCAGAGGGACACGCCCGCGAGCGCGTTCGCGAGCGACGCCTCGCGGATGAGGGCCTGAGAGACGATCTCCGGAATCAGCATGAGCGTGACGAGCTCGAAGGCAGACAGCGAGCTGAGCTCGCGCTTGCCGAGCACGCGGAACGCCACGGCGAGGAACACATAGACGACGGCGACGCGGGCTACGGTTTCCATGGCTGTCAGGGGAAGATAAAGGTGCGGAGCGGCACCTTGGCGCCGCGCTCCCCATCGCACGAGAGGGTTACGTTGCGCGAGGCGAGCCAAGAGTGATGTCGCGGTCAGCTCGCGGAGGAAAATGTAGAGCTGGGCTGCGCCGGAGAGGCATCTTACTCCGGCAGCGCAGTTGCGCCGCGGTCGAGCGTGGCAGTCTGCCACGTCGCGCGTCTGCTCCGTCGGACATCCCGCGCGATCGCGCGTTGGCGAGGTGGCACACGGGCTGCTTCAGCCGTTGTGGCGAGGGTATACGGGCCACCGCGGCAATCGAGCTGCAGCCGCTCGGCGTTCGGGATTCGACATGACCTGCTCGGTGCTGGCTTGTCCAGGCTCCAGGGCGAAGAGGCCGATGGGCGCTCCATCCACTACTGGACGGGCGGCGTCTACGACGACGTGGAGCTCATCACCGACGCGCCCAGGCCGCCCGCGGTCACCTACGAGCGCCGCTCGCGCGGCTGCGCCACGCGCTGTCGAGCTTGAGCCTCGACCTCCTGGAGCCGAGCCCCGCGGGCGTGCGCGAGCCCCGCGGGCGTGCGCGAGCTCCGCGGGCGTGCGCGAGCTCCGCGAGGGCGGGCGGCTCCAAGCCCTCGGGATCTAGGCTGTCCCCCCGGGAGCGCCGCGCGCCCCGGGAACGAGGAGGGGACGTCGCATCGTACGATGCTGGAACGCTGCAGCGGGCGCGCCCGTGCGGACCGACGCGTGATGACGACCTGCGCGTGGAAGGAGGAGGTTGACTGCTACCGCGGGCCCAAGGGATCCGCGAGCTCCGGGCCCGCTCTTTACGCCGCGCGCCCCGGTTGCCCCTGGACCACCTTGTCCACCCAGCTCCGGTAGAACGCCCTGTACTTCAAGACCAGCTGGTCGTACTTGATGTACGCCCCTCCGCCGTTCGACTTCATCGCGTTCCAGATCGCGACGTCGTACCCGGCCGCGACCTTCGTCTGCATGCCGAAGAGGACGTAGTTGGCGGCGTTCCGCAGGAGGCTGCTGTCCTTCTTGATCGTGATCAGGACGTGCAGCCTGGTCTCGTCCTTGTCCACCGGCGTGACGCACTGGAGCAGCTTGTACTTCTCCTCGTCATCGATGAGGACCGTCATGATGCACCCGCCGGGGTAGCCGTCGAACCGGAGGCTCATCTTGCTCATCTGGAGCCCCACCAGGCGGGAGACGACGCCCATGAGCCCGAAGTACCTGTCGACGTGGAACTCCATGACCCCGCCGAACCACGCGCCTGATTGGGCCAGCGCCTCGACGTCCAGCTTCGACTGGCGATGGTCGTCGAGCGCGCCTAGCGAGAAGGCGGAGACCGGCAGCTCGTGCACCGGGGCTGCGTGCTGCGCATCGTAGAAGTTCTCCACGATCCTGAGCACCGACGTCTTCGTCTCGTAAGCGAACCTCAGGCACATGTAGCCGTCCTGATCGCCCTCGTCGGCGCCCGGCAGCTCCGGCAGGGGGAACAGAGGTGTCGCCGTACCATACCAGACCCAGATGTACCCGTACCGCTCGCAGGTGGCGTAGGTCGACTGGCGTGCGGTGCGAGGGATCGGCTCGAGCCTGCGGACCGAGGTGCTGTGCCCAGGGATGAGCACGCACGCGCCCGCGTTGTCGAACCGCCAGTGGTGGAACGGGCACTGGATGCAGCCGTCCACCACCTTGCCCTCGGCGAGGCTCGCGCCCTGGTGCGAGCAGTGGCGGTGCATGACCACGGGGCGACCCGATCCGTCGCGCCATGCGACCAGCAGCTGGCCGAACATCTTGAGCGCTGCGGGCTCCTTCTTCAGATCCGTGGACCGCATCGCGACGTACCAGCTCGCAGCGAGGTCCGTGGTCGCGTACTCCGCTCTGGAAGTCGGTTTGTCGCGGTGTTGCTCGATTTCAGCGATGTCGATCATCTCCAAGCTCCTCGGCGGCCGAGACGGTGTTGTGAAGTCGAGAGGGCCTGCGAGCGCTCACCTCATGACCATCTCCACCCGGGCCTGTACGTAGGACCTGAGCAGAGAGAGCATGGGGCTGTCGAAGTACCTCTTGACCTCGGGGGGCGCCGCGGTCTGGGTCCAGTGGAACAGGCGCGCGGCGGGGAGCAGGCTGTACTTGGAGTGGTTGACGTATCTTTTGGCGCCGGTGACGCAGTAGCCGAAGCTGAAGAGCGGCCGGGCGAAGTCGGCCTGGTCGATCATGCGGTGAATGTTCGCCGCGGCGTCCGCGGACGATTTACGCTTCTCGGCCACGGCCTCGACCTCCGCCTTGGCGTCGTTGAACAGCCGGTGGTAGCCTTCCATGTCGGCGCACAGGTAGCCAAGGTAGGGCGGGTTGTCGTCCAGGTGGTCCAGGTGGTCCTCGTTCCGCGTCTTGTTGAACTTGGCGTGCGCCTGGATCAGCCGGAACTGCCCCAGGATGGTACCGACGGCCCACAGGCGATGGAAGGCATCCCAGAGCGGGAAGTCGGAGAACGCCGTGTAGCAGCAGCTCACGAAGTCGTCGTTGTGCGTGAGCAGCGCCTGCTGCAGGCGGTCGATGTACTCGAAGCGCTCCGGAGAGAAGTCATCGTCCCGGAGCGCCCTGATGAGGCGCGCCGCGAGGGCGTGGATCGTGACGGCGGTGTTCTCGAGCCCGCGCGAGAAGAGCGGATCGATGAAGCCCGCCGCGTGGAGCATGAGGCAGTAGCGGTCTCCCACGGTGCGCGTCGAGGAGTACTGCAGCCGGTCCGTCTTGACCCACTCGCGCACGGGCTTCGCCTCCTTGAACTGCGCCGCGATGCTCGGGAAGCGCGCGAGGAACTCGTCGAACTCCTGCTGCGCCGGGATGTCCGTCTTCGGGTGGATACGAGGGTCGAACTGCAGGCCCACGCTCACGAGCTCGTTCGTGGACCAGGGGTGGTTGTTGAACGGGATCACCCACAGCCAGCCGCCATGGAACATGTGGTGCAAGGTGCCCTCGTGCCACCTCCAGCGCTGCCCCTTGGCCCTGAAGATCTCATCGAACGGCCTGACGCCCACCATGTGCGTGTACAGAGAGCGCGAGTGCGTCTTGTACCGGCAGGGGTTCTCCCGGAGCCCGAACTTGGCCGCGAGCGGCGCCCTGGGACCGCCGCAGTCGATCATGTATCGACCCGTGAGGCGCTCGCCCTGAGACGTGGTCACCGCGACGCCGGTCTTGTCGGCCTCGTAGTCCGTGATCGTGGTCCGCTGGCGGACGGTGCAGCCGTACCGGATCGCGGCGTTCATGAGGTACGCGTCGACGTCCTGCCGGAAGTAATGGCTCTCGGGGCCCCACGGCAGCTCCGGGATGATGCACTGAGTGAACTCCGTCGGGTCGTGCTCCTGGCCGGGCTTGTGGAACACGAAGCCGAAATTCCTCTTGATGCCCGTGCTGGAGGCGACCTTCTTCGAGGTCGTATAGAACGAGGTGATCGTCTTGATCTCGGGCACCCCATAGCGGTCCGCGATGATCCTGTTCATCAACGAGGTCTCGGGGATGCTGGACTCTCCGATGGTGAACCGCGGGTGGGACGACTCCTCGACGATCAGCACGCGGAAGCCTTGCCGGGCGAGGATCGCGCCCATCTGCGTGCCCGACATCCCCGAGCCAAGGATGATCACGTCGAAATGATTGCTCTTGCCGTTGGCCTTGTGGTCACGATGTTGCATCGAAAGAGGTTCTCCTGTCGTGGTTCGGTGAGAGTGCTCGTCGTGGTGCCGCTGGGGTCGTGAGGCAGGCGGGTCGAGCGTCTCGCTCGATCCGCGGTCGTCTCACGATCTGCGCAGCACGACAGAGAGGCGCGACCGAGCGTCGCGCGTGAGCGTGAGGAGCTCGCTGAGCAAGGTGGGCGCGTAACCTCCGCTGCCGACCACGTGCACCTCCTCGCCGGCTCGGTAGGCCTCCTCCGCCATCCGGAGGTGGGGCGCGCGGAAGCGCGTCAGGAGATCGAAGATCTTGTCCAGCGACCGCAAGCCATTCCGGACGATGTCAGACTCCGCCCCTGCCGCGCTCGCCTCCTCCAGCACTCGGTCGAGCAGCGGCGCTCGACCGTCGAACCGCGCGTAGATGTCCCGCAGCTGAGGGAGGATGTAAGGCAAGTACGTCTGCTTGTAATCGATGTATGGCTGGTACTCCGAGCGCGAGCCCCACAGGATATGGTCGAACAGGAAGAGCGGCATCTCGACCGCGCCGGGGCCCAGGTACTCTCTGCCTCCGACGCGGATGGGATCGTAGAATGGCCTGAGCTCGTGGATGAAGACGCTGGGCGAAATGTTCCGCCGAGCGTAGACGATGGACTCCACCATCTTCTGGAGGTTGTCCGTGATGTCATCGCACGTCGCGGCGAACGCGCTCGATCGGACGGATACATCGGATAGCACGACGGTGCGATGAATGGCGGACTCCAGCGCGGCCATCGATATCCGGACGCTCTCGAGGAGGTGGACCTCGTCACGAGAGCAGGTGTACGTCCTCTCCACGTGATCGCCGGGAGGGTTCCAGACGGTCACGTGCAGAAGGGTCTCTCGCGGGGGCAAGCCGGTGGCCTGGGCCAGATCCAGGAGGAGCGGCTCCAGACCAGGCATCGCCTCGACGGGCTCGTGCCCGTGCCTCTTGAGGGAACCCAGAAAGAAGCCGATGTCGCGCATGGCGGCCGCGGCGTCCGCGAAGTCGTACGCCTTGACCTGCTCCCGGCGCGGAAGGATGTCTCGCAGGTGATGCAAGATGCCCCCCACGTCCTTCTCCTGGTTCAACATCCGCAGCCGCAGCACCGTGGCGGTCGCGTTCAGGGGATTGCGTGCCGCGATCGCGGCGTGCAGCGAAGCGAAATTGTTGCCCGGTTCCATAGCGGTACACTGGGAGCGGCTGGGGGCACGATTACGCGAGCGAGGACGGCTCGGTCGGGTGAGGCTGACGGAGCGTGCCCACCCTCCCGCCTTGCAGCGCCTGAAGGTACTCGTAGTTTGTGGGCAGGCTGGACTTCAGCTGCTCGGAGCGGAGCTTGATCTCGCGGAACATCGCCTCCGCCTTGTCGATGGAGGACTGCCGGTAACGAATCACAGGCAGCACGCGCTCCGGCTGGCACCCCATGCCGGAGAGGATGCAATAGTAGTTTCCGTCCTGCCAGAAATTCCTGAATTCGTAGTCGAAGTTGTCGTAGTAGCTGGATTCTTCGAGGTTCGTCGCTGTTACCACAAGGCCGGCATTGTACCGTTCCATCTTCTCCTTGATGGAGTCGGAGATCCGCAACTCGTGCTGGTTCGCGCGCCAGAACGGCGTGTCGTCCCGCGACGTTGTGAAATAGTGGGCCTGGATGAAGTCCCGGCAGTCGTCGAACATGTACGCGATTTCTTTGTTGAAGCTGTCGATCTGACGCTGATCGAACGACGTGTCCGGGAAGTGCTTCACCAGCTGGTGCAGCGCCGCGTAGATGAAGTAGATGCCCGTCGACTCGAGCGGCTCCAGGAAGAACGACGAGAGGCCGATGCCGACGCAGTTCTTGACCCAGCTCCTCGCGTTCCGCCCGACCCTGAACTTGATTTGGTTCAGCGGGTGGCTCTCCGATAGCCCCCAGAGCGCCCTGAAGTCGGCGGTGGCCTGCTCGCGCGACGTGAATTTGCTCGAGAACACGTACCCGCTCCCGAACCTGCCGAGCATCGGGATCTTCCACGTCCACCCGGCGTTCATCGCGATGGCGGACGTGTACGGCTCCACCCCTAACTGCGCGTCATCGTTCGGAACCGCGCTCGCCACAGCGCTGTCACAAAGCAGGTGGTCGGACATGTCGAGGAAGGGCTCGTTCAGCGTCTTGTTGATGAGGAGGCTCCGGAAGCCCGAGCAGTCGATGTAGAGGTCGGCGCGCAGCGTCCGCCCCTCCTTCGTGGACACGCTGGCGATGTGCCCCCTGGCGTCGAGGGTCGCGTCGACCATGTCGTCGACGATGTGCGTGACCCCTCGCTCGATCGACCAATGCTTCAGGTAGTCGGCGACGAGGTTCGCGTCGAAGTGCCAGGCGTAGTACATCTGCCTCGTGCCGTCGAGCAGGCACGGGGCGCGCTTCGCGTCCAGGGCCTCCGGCTGCGGATAGCAGGCGTACGCCATGGGCTCGGTGAAACCCTCCTTGTGCTTCCTCACCCAGTAGTGCGCGAGCGGGATGCCGTCGCAGGCCGGCAAATTGCCGAACAGATGGTAGAAGGCGTTCTCGCGCCCCGGTTCCGGCGTCTTCTTCCAGTTGACGAATTTTATTCCCGTCTTGAAGGCGCCGTTGACGTGCTTCATCCATTGTCGCTCGGGGATGCCGAGGTAATCGAAGAAAGCCTTCTGAAGATTCGGTATGGTCGCCTCGCCGACCCCGATCTTGGGTATGGACTTGGATTCAACCAGGGTGATCTTCACTTTGTGCTGCAGGGCCTTGGAAAGATACGAGGCAGCCATCCAGCCCGCAGTTCCACCGCCCAGAATGACGATGCTCTCGATCAGGTCGCTCATGATCGCTCCTTTGCCTCAGCAATGAAGGCCAGCGCCCCGCGGACGCGCGCGATGATTCCACCGGCCTGCGCAGGACGATGTAATGTTTTTTACGCTTCGAGCGCGGCGCACACATCCCGTGCGTGCCGGACGAGCTCAGCATTGTTAGCATTTAAAGTTATCCGAACAAGACAAATGGTCGTGTCCTGTACGGAACGCCATAATCATGTCCTGTACGGAACGCCATAATCATGTCCTGTACGGAACGCCATAATCATGTCATGGCGTGGAATAAGCCCGCGTTCGCAGGAATTTGACGACTGCTAACGGGATGCTTGAGCGCGAATTGCTGCTGAGGTGTCGATTTACGGTTTGGATTGAACGGCGCAGGGGACGGCGCGCGCTTCGCGCGTGCTTGCCGCGCGCGCGGCAGCGGCAGGGAATCGGCGGCTCGCTGCGGCGCAGCCGGGCTGACCGCGAGGCATGAGCTCACCGCGCCGCAGGCCCCGCGGCGGGCTACTCACGACTGCTCAAGGAGCCCCCGCGGTGCGCTGCTCAGGTGGAAGTGGGCGTGTCCTGCAGCCACACGAAGGCCGAGGAGAGATCGTTGTAGAAGACGCGGTGTTCCCCGTCCCCGAACGCGATGCGTGACAGATAGGCGAGCCGCGCGTTGGGCACGACGATCGCGCGGCGTATGTGGCGATCCGCGATCTGGACGTCCAGGGCTTGCTGCGCGATCGCCAGATCCGCAGTCGGGTCGACCATCTCGAGCGTGTCGTACAGGATCTTGCTCCGCGCCGTGTCGCGCAGGAGCATCAGCACAGCGTCCTGGCAGCCACGGATGCTGTCCTCGGTCGGGCGGCCGCGCACGCGCACGACGATGATTTCTCCCACTAGCTCCACCCAGAAGCTGCCGTCGCTGTTCATCGTTTCATTTCTCCGTTCGTGCCAATCTTTATCTGGGGACACCCCGACAGCTCCCGGTGGTGCGATCGCTCCGCGGCCCGTTCAATAAGGCCCGTCACCGGGATGGAAGAGCCGCGCTCTCGCTCCACGTTTGCAGGAGCTTCCGCGCGCACTTCCAGCCACGCCGATGACGCTCCCCCTCCCGAGAGCGCGGCAGTCCGGCCCCCACATGCCCCTACCTCTGATGCTCGTCCCGCTAAGGGAATGATAAACAAGGCGCTTGTGCAAGACAGAACACGGCGCGCCTGGAGGGCGGACAATACGGTATTGGTCCGAAATGTCCACCAGCTAACGAACTGGGAGAACAAACTTCAGAATGGCGTAGGCTGAATTTGGCGTGTCCCTAGGGAATTTCCTGGTTGCGTGGGCCTGCGTTGATCGGTCCAGGAAGCGGGGCATAGCTCCGGCTGCCAGGGCGCGATCGTTGGCTTTGCGGGGCGCCCTGCGTGCCTCCGCTGCTATCGACTCCTGGCTCCTGGCGCGGCGCGGGAGCTTCACGATGGGCGGTTCAGGCGCGGATCAGGGCGCCTCGGAGCCCGGCGCCTCCGGCGCGTCGTCGGCCGGGGCGTCCTCGACAGGCGCTGGCGGTATTTCCTCTGTGGCTGACGAGGGAGCGCCCGCGTCGCCCTGGACCGAGGCGCCCTGGAGCGCGCCGGCGTCCTCGTCCTCCCTGATGTGGGTCGAGGCGTCGGCGGGGGGCGGGCAGGCCGCGTTCCCGGCCTCGATCCCCGCGGCGGAGCAGGACGGGCCGCCGTCCAGTGCCGTCAAGCCGCCGGCAGCGATCCTCTGCGCTGGCACCACCGGCGCCTCCGCCCCCTCCGCCCCCGCGTCGGCCGCTGGCAGCTCCGGCAGGGCGGCGGGCACCCGAACAGGCTGCTTTGTCTCGGCGACGGCGGTCGGCGCCGCTGACGGAGCGGCCTTGCTGGCGCGCGCCGGCGCAGCAGGAGAGGGCGAGACCGCCGGCGGCGGCACCACGGCGACCCCGCGCGCCATGCTGGCCGCGAGCGAGCTCGCCCCGGCCGGCGGGCGCGGCGGCTCGGCCCCGGATGCCCCGGCGAACGGCGCCGTCGCGAGCGCGCCCGGCGCGACCTGCACCGGGCTCAGCGGAGCGTCCCCCACGCCCACGATCGGCGCCACGCTCCACGCCGTCGCCCCCGCCATCAGCACGAACCCCGCGGCCGCCGCTCGGCGCAGCGGGAAGCGCTGCCGCCACGGCGGTCGCCGCGCCGGCGCCGACGCTTCGCGCAGGTTCACCGCCACCGTCGCCTCGGACCACGCGCGTTCGCCGCTCTCCTCTATCCGCCGGCGCGCCGCCTCCGCCGGCGCGCTGCGCGCGGACGCGAAGGAGGAGCCCTGCTCCGGCGCCTCGTCGGCGCGGCGCGAGTGCAGCGTCGGCGCAGCGCTCACCACCATCGACCGCGGCGATTGCGCGGGGAGCTGGCTCGCCCGCTCGTCCAGCCACTGCGCGCGGAGCGACGCGCCGGACACGTCCTCCGAGACACCCCGCGAGAGGAGCCACGTCGCGAGCGCGACGCCGAGCTCACGCATGCTCCCCCAGCGATCCGCCGGAGCCTTGCGCAGCCCGCGCTCGATGAGCGACCACAGCGCCGGGTCCGTGCCGCACCGCTCGACGAGCGACGGCACCGGATCCTGGATGACCGCCCGAAGCGTCCCGAATCCCTGCTCCCCGGCATAGGGCGTCTCGCCCGCGATCGACTCGTACAGCATCGTGCAGAGCGCCCAGATGTCCGCGCGATGATCGATGCGGCCCTGTCCCAGCGCCTGCTCGGGCGGCATGTACTGCGGGGTCCCGATCACGGCCGCGCCCGTCGAGCCGGACTCGGGCTCGGTCCACGTCACCTTCGCGATCCCGAAATCGACGACCTTCGGATGGATCCTCCCGTCGCCCTGTGCCGCGAGCATCACGTTGTCCGGCTTGAGGTCCCGGTGGACGACGCCGCGCTCGTGCGCCGCGTGCATCGCGCTCGCGACCGGCAGCAGGATCGCGAGCGCCGCCTCGGGCGAGAGCCGCTGCTCGCGGCAGAGCACGTCCCGGAGGGCCTCGCCCTCCAGGAGCTCCATCACGATGTACGGCGTGCCCTCCGCGGTCTTGCCGAGATCGAAGACGCGCACGATCCCCGGATGACTGAGCTTCGCCGCGGCCCGCGCCTCGCGCAGCAGGCGCTCCGCGATCGCAGGAGAGCGCATCTCCGGCCGCAGCACCTTGATGGCGACGTTGGCCTCGAGCGCCGTGTTCGCGGCGACCCAGACAGAGCCCATCGCCCCCTCTCCCGCCTTGCGCAGGAGCTGGTACTTGTCGCCCACCACCGTGCCGGCCTCGAAGCGCTCCCCTAAGGTGTGCTCGAGCCTCTGGGTCATGTTGCTCGACATGCGCTCTCCTGCCGCCTGCTTCGGCCATCCGCCGCCCACCACGTCACGCTTCGCCACGGGCCAAACCTGGAGCATCGCTCGTGCCAGGCGTTCCTCTCGGGGAGCGCCTGAAATGCCGCGCGGGGCCGTCAGCGGCGGCGCGACCGTGCGAGGCAAGTTGCCACGCGCCGAGCAGCGCCCCGGCAGCACGCGAGCCCCGCCCCGCGAGCCGACTAGATGAAGCTGTCATAAGGACGTCGCTGCGCGCTCTCGCTCCGGACGTTCTCGGCGCCGGAATACTCGAGGATCATCTCCAGGATCTCAGCGTCTCGCCCCGAGGTCGCATGAACGCCCACAAGGATCACTCCTTGCCGCAGGCCGCTCTCGTAGATGCGCGCGCGGTGCTCGGGGATTCCAGCGCTGACGAGCGCACCGACGAGACCGCCGGCCGCGCCGCCCGCCTCCGCGAGCGCTGCCTCGATGGGGCCCGCCACGACGAGCCCCAGGCCAGGGAACGCCACGCTCGCGCCGACCCCCGCGAACGCGGCGAAGGCCGCCCCCACCGCGCCGCCGACGTCCGCCATCGATCCGTTTCCGCCGTCGACAGGGGGGCTGCACGCAGCGTCGCTCATGACAAGGCTGATGGAATCGCGCTTGTATCCACAGCTCATGACGCGCTCAACCGCTCTCTCGGCGTCGAGCCGTGTCCTCACAAGACCGGTCACCAGCTTTGCCCTCACCTACGGCTCCTTTCCCGAAGAACGTCCTCGCCGGGCGCGTCCCCTCTCTGTACTCTGGAGTCCCACGCCGGCACAGCAGGCTCCGTGCCAGCAAAGAATGCCTCCAATGCGCGCTGTCCTGCGCCGTCGGCTGTGGACGGTCGGCGCGCGAGCCTGCGCAGAGACGCCACACTGGGGCGTCATTGCAGCCAAGACGAACCCGCGCGCGCTCGGACACGGTCGCGCGGCGGTGAGCCGGGGATGAAGCGAGCTCAGCGATGCAGCCAGATCCGGAGCAGCGCGAGCAGCTGCTCCGTGTCGACCGGCTTGGAGATGTAGTCTGTCGCGCCGGCCTCCAGGCATTTTTCGCGATCGCCCTTCATCGCCCTGGCCGTGACGGCGATGATCGGCAGCGTCTGGAAGGCGGGCCGATTCCGGATCGCCCGCATCGTGTCGTATCCGTCCATCTCCGGCATCATGATGTCCATGAGGACGACATCGATGCCGCTCGTCCTCTCCAGACGCTCGATGGCGGCCTTGCCCGTATCGGCGGCGAGCGTGGTCATCCCGTGGCTCTCGAGGACGGTCTTCAGCGCGTAGATGTTGCGGAAATCGTCGTCGACGATCAGCGCGAACTTGCCGGAGAGCGCGGCGGCCGACTCGTGGAGCTGCTCCACGATGAGCCGCTTCGGCTCGGGCAGATCCGAGATCCGGCGGTGCAGCGCGAGCGTGACCTCGTCGAGCAGGCGCTCCCTCGACTGGACGTGCTTCACGGGCAGCCGCTGCGCGAGGCGGCCGATCTGCACCTCGTCGTCCCCGGCGATATTGGCCGGTGTGTACACGATGGCCGTCAGATCGGCGAAGCGCCCGGCGCGGTCGAGGTGCTCGATGAGCTCGAAGCCGGGCATGTCGGGCAGGCGCAGCCCGAGGACGAGCGCGTCGCACGGCTCGCGCTCGAGCGCGGCGAGCGCCTCCTGGCCCGTCGTCACGCTGGTGATCGCGAGCCCCTCGTCCCCGAGCAGCTCGACCACGGGATCGCCCGATGCCCTGTCCGGCTCGACAACGAGCAGCCGGCGCCGCGGCGAGCTGACCAGCCCGTCGAGCCGCGCGAACGCCTCGTCGAGCGCCGTCCGGCTGCTGAGCGGCTTGATGAGGAGCCCCACCGCGCCCATCCGCCGCGCGCGGCTCCGCTCCTCCTCCGTCTCCGTCGTGATCACCTGGACCGGGACGTGCCGCGCCGACAGATCGCGCTTCAGGCAGTCGAGCACGCGCCAGCCGTCGATGTCGGGCAGGTTGATGTCCAGCGTGATCGCCGACGGCTTGAGCTCGCGCGCCAGCGAGAGCCCCGTCGCGCCGCGGACGGCGACGACCGCCTTGAAGCCGTGCTCTCGCACGACGTCCACGAGGAAACGGGCGAACGCTGTGTCGTTCTCCACGATCACGATCGCGCGGTCGCCGGGGCGGACGGTCTCGCTGTCGTCGATGATCTGCGTGTCCGCGACCGTGGCCATGCGCTCCGAGGGCCAGCTGCTGTGGACGGTTTCGCCGAGGGCGGGCGGCGCGTCGAGGACGTACGCCGGTTGCCGCCGCGCGGCGCGCACGGGCCGGTAGGTGCGCGGCAGGTAGAGCGTGAACGTGCTGCCGCGGCCCGGCGCGCTGATGAGCGTGAGATCGCCGCCGAGCAACCGCGCGATCTTCCGGCTGATCGCGAGCCCGAGCCCGGTGCCCCCGTACTTGCGGCTCGTGCTCCCGTCCGCCTGCTGGAACGCCTCGAAGATGATCTGCTGTTTGTCCGGCGCGATCCCGATGCCCGTGTCGTGGACGGAGAGGGCGATCACCGCGTCGGCCCGGCTGAGCACATCGTTCTCACGGCTCCAGCCGTCGCGGGCCACTGTCACCTCCAGGATCACCCTGCCGCGCTCGGTGAACTTGAAGGCGTTGGACAGCAGGTTCTTGAGCACCTGCTGCAGCCGCTTCGCGTCGGTGAGCATCGAGGACGGCAGCATCGACGAGAAGGCGAGCTCGAAATCGACTTTCTTGGACTCGGCGACGTGCCGGAACGTACGTTGTACGTGATCGGACAGGTCCTTGAAGTTGATCTCGCCCACGTCGACGACGACGGTGCCCGACTCGATCTTCGAGAGGTCGAGGATGTCGTTGATGAGCGTCAGGAGATCGGTCCCCGACGCGTGGATCGTCTTCGCGAACTCGACCTGCCGCGGGGTGAGGTTCTGGTCGTTGTTCCTGGAGAGCTGGTCCGAGAGGATGAGGAGGCTGTTCAGCGGGGTCCTGAGCTCATGGGACATGTTGGCCATGAACTCCGACTTGTATTTCGACGTGAGGGCGAGCTGCCGCGCCTTCTCCTCGAGGGCCTGGCGGGCCTGCTCGACCTCGTGGTTCTTCCGCTCGACCTCGACGTTCTGCTCGGCCAGCAGGCGCGCCTTCTCGCCGAGCGCGGCGTTCGTCTCCTGGAGCTCCTCCTGCTGGCTCTGGAGCTCGCGCGCCAGCGACTGGGACTGCTTGAGCAGGTCCTCGGTGCGCATGTTGGCCTCGATCGTGTTGAGCACGATGCCGATCGACTCGGTGAGCTGGCCGAGGAACGCCTGGTGGGTCGGGCTGAAGCGCTCGAGCGAGGCGAGCTCGATGACGGCCTTCACCTCCCCCTCGAAGAGCACGGGCATCACGATGATGTTGACCGGGGGCGCCTCGCCGAGGCCGCTCGTGATCGTCATGTAGTCGGGCGGCGCGCTGACGAGGAGGATCTTCTTCTTCTCGAGCGCGCACTGCCCGACGAGCCCCTCGCCGAGCTTGAACTGGTTGTCGACGTGCTTGCGCTCCTTGAACGCGTAGCTCGCGAGCAGCTTCAGGACGGGCTCCTCCCGGGAGGAGTCCATGATGTAGAAGACGCCCTGCTGCGCCGCGACCACGGGGGCGAGCTCGGACAGGATGAGGCTGCCGACGGTGAGGAGCGCCTTCTGCCCCTGGAGCATGCGCGAGAACTTGGCGAGGTTGCTCGTGAGCCAGTCCTGCTCGCTGTTCTTCAGCGTCGTGTCCTTGAGGTTGCGGAGCATCTCATTGATGTTGTCCTTCAGCGCCGCGACCTCGCCCTGCGCCTCGACCTTGATCGACCGGGTGAGGTCGCCCTTGGTCACGGCGGTGGCGACCTCGGCGATCGCGCGCACCTGCGTGGTGAGGTTCGCCGCGAGCTGGTTCACGTTGTCAGTGAGGTCCTTCCAGGTGCCGGCCGCGCCGGGCACGCTCGCCTGCCCGCCGAGCTTGCCCTCGACCCCGACCTCGCGCGCCATCGTCGTCACCGGATCCGCGAACGTCGCGAGCTTCTCGATCATGCCGTTGATCGTGTCCGCGAGCGCGGCGATCTCGCCCTTCGCGTCGACGATCAGCTTGCGCTTGAGATCGCCGTTGGCGACCGCGGTCACGACCTTGGCGATGCCGCGGACCTGGCTCGTCAGGTTGCCGGCCATCGAGTTCACGTTGTCGGTGAGGTCCTTCCAGGTTCCGGCGACGCCGCGGACGTCGGCCTGCCCGCCGAGCTTGCCCTCGGTGCCGACCTCGCGCGCGACGCGGGTGACCTCGGCCGCGAGAGCGCTCAGCTGATCGACCATCGTGTTGATGGCGTCCTTGAGCTCGAGGATCTCGTCCTTGACGTCGACGGTGATCTTCTTGGAGAGGTCGCCCTTCGCGACGGCGGTGGTGACGGTCGCGATGTTGCGCACCTGCGCCGTGAGGTTCGATGCCATCGAGTTCACGTTGTCGGTGAGGTCCTTCCAGGTGCCGGCGACGCCGCGGACGTCGGCCTGCCCGCCGAGCTTGCCCTCGGTGCCGACCTCGCGCGCGACGCGGGTGACCTCCGAGGCGAAGGAGTTGAGCTGATCGACCATCGTGTTGATGGTGTTCTTGAGCTCGAGGATCTCGCCCTTGACGTCGACGGTGATCTTCTTGGAAAGGTCGCCGTTGGCGACGGCGGTGGTGACGGTCGCGATGTTGCGCACCTGGGCGGTGAGGTTGCCGGCCATCGAGTTCACGTTGTCGGTGAGGTCCTTCCAGGTGCCGGCGACGCCGCGGACGTCGGCCTGTCCGCCGAGCTTGCCCTCGGTGCCGACCTCGCGCGCGACGCGGGTGACCTCGGACGCGAAGGAGCCGAGTTGCTCGACCATCGTGTTGACGGTCTTGGCCGTCCGGAGGAACTCGCCGTCGAGCGGCCTGCCGTCGACCTCCAGGGCCATGACCTGCGAGAGATCGCCCTTGGCGACGGCCCCGATGACGCGCGCCGTCTCGGCGGTGGGGTGGACGAGATCGCCGATCAGCGCGTTGATGCACGCGACCTCGTCGGCCCACGCGCCGTTCACCTCGCCGATGAAGGCGCGCTGCGAGAGCTTGCCCTCCTTGCCGACCACGCGGCTCAGGCGGTCGAGCTCCTTCGCCATCCGGTCGTTGAGCTCGACGACATCGTTGAACGTGTCCGCGATCTTTCCGTCGAGCCCGATCCAGTCGACGGGCAGCCGCACCGAGAAATCGCCCTTCTTGAGGCTCATCAGCGAGGTCAGCAGCGCCCGCCGGTCGAGCCTGTCGCGCTCGATGGGCGGGCTCACCGCCGCGGGGGCCTTTGTCGCGCGTGCGGCGCCGTGCAACCCCTCGCCGGACACGCCCTTCTTGCTCTTGCCACTGCCAGCTTTCGCTTTCCGGGCCTTGCCGAGGTCGCCTCGCTGCTCCATGCCGCTGTTCTCCTGGCCCTGCCTTGCGGGCAGGGCCAATCTGTCAAGGGAAACGAGAGCGCGCCTGGGCCGCGGAGGGACCCCGGAGCGCCTGAAGCGGTGGGACCCGGCGCCCCGGCGCGCCCCCCGGGCGCCGTGGCATCATCGCAAGGCGGCGAGAGGAGGAGAGGTGGAGTTGCCCTCTCGCCTGCGCGGCGGAATCAGCGACCGCCTCGGGCTTCGGCGGGGCGCCTCGCGCCGCCAGGAGGCGGGGCTCTCGCGGCCCGACCGTGAAGATTCCGTCGGGGCCCATCGGGTTCAGGCTTCGAGGCACGGTGGCCATGCGCGTCTGCACCCGCCGCGCCGCAGCATGGGTTTCGTATACTACGCAGGCGCGCATCCGAGCAAGCTTCGCGCCGCGTGCGCGCGCTGGCCGCATGCTGCCGTGGCGCGGGGGTTGCGCATGGGCGCGGGTGTTGCGCCGGCGCAGGTGGTGGCCGAGGCGCTGCCTCAGGCCACGTCGGCCTTGGGCGTCCGGCGCCTCGGCGGGGGAGCGCTGGGCTTCTCGCGTGGCGTGACGATGCAGTAACGCCCTGCCTCACCCATCCTCTCGTGGACGCCCGAATCCATCGCCTCTCGCCCCGGCCTCAGCGGCGGCAGCCATCGCGACACGCTGGCGAGGCACGAGGGGCGCTCGGGAAACGGAGAGTGACGGGGGCGCGGTCGCTCCGAGGCGGCGTCGTGAGGCCGCTCCGAGGCGGCGTCGTGCGGCCGCTCCGAGGCGGCGTCGTGCGGCCGCTCGATGGCGTCGTGGGCCCGCTCCGAGGCGGCGTCGTGGGCCCGCTCCGAGGCGGCGTCGTGCGGCCGTTCGATGGCGTCGAGGGCCCGCTCCGAGAGCGATCTGGGATGCGGCCGCTCCGAGAGCGAGCCGGGATGCGGCCGCTCCGAGGGTGAGCCGAGGAGCCCCTCGATCGCGGCAGCATTCTGCGCAGGGAGCGTGCCGGATGATGCGCGCCGCTTCGCGGTCGTCGCGGCGATCCGGAGCCGGAGATCCTCGACGTGCTTCGCGAGCCGCTCCGTCTCCTCGGTGAGCCGCGTGAAATCATCGACCTGGCTTCGGCGCTCTGACATAAACGAGTCCTTTGCTGCGTCTCTTCAGCTGATCTCGACTCTCTGATTGACTTAGCTGCACGCCGCATGCCGGGCCAGCGCAGATTGTTGGAACGGAACGGACAAGGGGGAGTCGTGCGGCGTTGTAGCGATTTGTCGCAGCGTGGCAGGGCTGCCTCCACCTGTAATCGCGATGTGGGCTGTTCGCCAGCAGAGCGCGCCGGACACCCCGAGGGAAATGCCGGAGCGGACTCGGCGGCACGCTCTGTGCCGTGGCAATGCCGCATACAGGATGGATGAGCCCGTGGCGCTTCGCCGCGTCATGGCCCCTCCCGTCGCGCTCGCGGGGGCCACGGGGGCCGTGCCTCAGGGGTGGACCTGGCATGACGTGACGGCGCGCGCGGCGCTGGTTGAAGGAGCAGGCCCATGCAGAACTCGGACGTTGAATCGCTCGGCGCCCGGCTGGGGCTCCCGGCCGACGGTTTGTGGTCGTGGGTGATCGTCGCGGCGAGCGTTCCGGTCGGCTTCGCGCTCGCTCGGCTGGTTGTGGGGCTCTCTTCCGGCGCGCCGGTCCGGTCGTCGTGCGACGGACGGCGACGCCATGGGACGAAAAGACGCTCGACGCGGCAATTGGCCCCGTGACGCTTTGTCTCGGGATCATCCTGACGGCGAGCCTCGCCAAGATGACGCCGCTCGGTCAGGACCTCGTGGCCGATCTGCGGTCGCTTCTCTCGGCGCTGTTCATCGGCGGGGTCGCGTGCCTGCTCATGCGCAGGGTAGGGATCCTCACGGAGGTGCTGGACGCGCGCGCCCTGGAGCGCGCCCGCTGCGTAGCGGAACGCCACACCGCGACATCGAGGCAGAGGCGATGACGCCGGCGCGCTCATCCGGCGCATCACGGCCGCGTGAGCGCCCCGTCGCGCCCGCGTCGACCCGATGAATCAAGCGGAGCGCGGAAGGGACCTTCGCGCCCCTCCGCGCGCTCCATCGCCCGCCGCGACCCGCCTTTGCGCGGCGGTGGGCGCCGCTCGCCGGCAGGCGCAGAAAGCGGCATGTGATTTGCTGTGAACATAGAAAGATCCGGCACGTTGGCCCGTCAGCCGTCGACCGCGCGACGAGGTTTCGCCACGCCCCGGGGGGACTGGGGCGTGGCAGGTCGTCACTGCCCCTCCCGCTCTGCGCAGCTGCCTGCGCGGGAATCCAGGAGCAACACGCCATGAATTGGGTCATCAGGATCACGCGGATCGGCGGAATCGATGTCGTTGCGCACGCGGCGTTCGGCCTGCTCATCCCGATCGGGGCGCTCCAGTGGGGAGCGCGGCACGGCGGGAGCGGCGCGCTCTTCGGCTGCGCGCTGGGGGCGGCGTTGTTCGCGTGCGTGGCGCTGCAGGCGCTCGTGCACGGGATCGTGGCGCGGCAGCTCGGGCTCCGGCTGAGCGAGGTGCTGCTCTCACCGATCGGCGCGATCGCGAGGCGCTCGCGGCCCGATGCGGGGTGGGCGCAGAGCGGCGCCCTCGGCCTCGCGGCGAATTTCGCGCTGGCGGTGCTCCTCTTTGTGGCCGCCGGGGCCCAGCACGGGGCGGAGGAGCTGCGGTGGGCGTCGGTCCTGCAGGCGGCGGAGGCGCCCTCGCGCGAGACGGCGGTCGTGTGGATCGCCAGCGCGAACCTCGGGATCGCGCTGCTCGGCCTGTTCCCCGCGCTGCCGCTCGAGGGGGGGCGGGTGCTGCGCGAGGCGCTGTCGCCGCTCACCGGCGCCTGGCTCGCGACGTCGATGGCGGCGACGATCGGGCAGGCGACGGCGGCCTTGCTGTTCTTCATCGCGCTCATCGGCGGTCAGCTCCTCATCGCGGTGCTGTCGGCGCTCCTCTTCCTGGGAGCGCGGCGGGAGTGGAGCGCGGCGCAGGCGGTGATGGCGCCTGTCGCGTCGTCCGAGGCGCGCGAGGGCAGGGCGGTCCAGCTGTGGCCCGGCGAGCTCGTGCGCGACGCCGCGCGGCGCATGCTCGCGAGCCAGGAGCCCGACTTCCCGGTGGTCTACGAGGATCGCGTGATCGGGATCGTGACGCGCACGGATGTGATGCGCGCGCTCGCTGCCGGCGAGGAGGGGTCGTTCATCGCCTGGATCATGCGCTGCGACGTGCCGCGGGTGGCGGCGGACGTGTCGCTCGACGAGGTGGGGCGGAAGATGGTCGAGAAGAACACGCCGGTTGTCGCGGTCTTCGACGGGGAGAGCTACCTCGGGCTCGTGAAGCACTCGGACATCGCGGGGGCGCTCACGCGGGGGCGCGGGGGGAGGCTCGGGAGGATCCGGCTGGCGGCTCAGGCGGGGTAGCTGGGGGGGCCTGCGGTTGAGCTGAGGCTTGCCGGGATCGAGTGGAGACGCCCCGCCCCCCGGAGATGGGGGCGGGGCGTCTGGGGCTCGTCGCTGAGAGGCGGAGACTCAGAGCGCCTCTCAATCGTTTCGCACGAAATTGAGCTTGAAGGAGACCACGAGCACGAGCGCGTCCTGACGGATACGCCGCTTGCCCCAGGCGACCCCGATGTGCAGCCCCTCGATCGGATCGAGGTTGGAGGGGAGACCCACTGTGTTCGTGAGCGTCTTCGTGAAGTTCCACTCAGGCTTCTTGTTCGCAAGCGCCGCGTTGACGGCCTTCATGATGGTGTGGTCGATGATCGAGGGGAGGCCGCGGATGTCAGCCTCCTCGAGCTCGACGTTGAACGCGAGGACGCTCCCCTTGTTTCTCTCGATGATCTCGGGGGAAATCAGCACCCTGAGCTCGTCGAGCTGGATGGTGGGGTTCACGCCCGCGATGGACCACTTCAGCTCCGCAGGACATGTGACGCGCAGGCCCATGTCCTCGACCAGGTTGATGTGGGTCGCCTTGCCCAGGTAGAGCCAGCGGTCGGTCTTTTCGTCGTCGTCCAGGTGGATCTTCACAGGGAGGAACTCGCCCAGCACCTGGACGAGATCCTCCCTCGTGATGATGGCTTCGAGCCACACGGCTTACGCCTCAGCTCAGGTGGTGACCGCTCTCGCCGCCCTGGGCTCGCCCGCCCTCGGTGCCGTAATGCGAGTTCCCGGCTTCGGACGACGAGACCGCGCCCTTCACCGCGTCGACGGCGCCGTCGACCTTGTCGTGGGCCGTGCGCTCGGCCTGCTCGACCCCGCGGGTCGCCTGGCGCTTCAGGCCGTCGAGGTGGTTCAGGATGTCGCGGCGCAGCGCCTCGCCGGACTTCGGCGAGAGCAGCATGGCCACGCCCGCGCCCACCGCGACGCCGGCGCCGAAGAACGCGAGCGTCGTGAGCGGGCTCCGCTTGCGCGCCAGGCCGACCCAGCCAAGCACGTCGTCGACGCCGAGCGCCCCGACGGTCGCGGCGATCCCGGCGGCCGCCTTCGCGACGTCGAACGCGGTCATCTTCGCCGTCGTCGCGACGACACCCGCGCCGCCAGCCGCCGCCTCGTACACACCCTTCGCAGTCCCAACCGCGTCATTCAGTCTCGCCATGGCTCTCGTCTCCTTGTGACGGACATGACGTCCGCCGGTTCGTGAGCGGATGCATTGCAGGCCCCGGACCAACCCCCGGATCGCGCTGCACGGCCCGCTTACCCCCGCAGCCGCGCCCCTCACCGTGACGCCTCCGTGACGAAATGCCACATCTGTCGTGACGCGCCGCCCCAGTCCGCCCCAGCGCCGCGCCGCCGCGCCGTCGCAAACGTAAGATGTGAACTCAGGATCTGAAGCAGCGCTGCGTCACGCGCAGCGCGCGGCGACCGGCAGGGTCATCCGGGCGAGGAGGGCTCTCTGGCCTCGAGCTTCGGCCAGGTGAAACGGAAGGTGGCGCCGGCGCCGACGGCGGACTCGACCCACGCGCGCGCGCCCTTGCTCTGGACGATCTTCTGCACGACCGACAGGCCGATGCCCGTGCCCTCGACCTTGTCACGCGCCTTCAGCGTCTGGAAGATGCCCCAGATCCGGTCGTGGTACTCGGGCGCGATGCCCGAGCCGTTGTCGGAGACCGAGAACTCCCAGAACGGGCCGGCGTCCCGCGCGCTGAGCCGGACCTCCGGATCGGCGCGCCCCGCGTGCTTCAGCGCGTTGCTGATGAGGTTCAGGAACGTCTGCTGGAGCGGCGCGCGCTCGGTGACGAGGACCGGCATGTCGGGGGCGATCTCCACCCGCATCTCCGGTGGGGGCGCGAGCAGCTCGACGATCTCCCGGAGGAGCTTGCCGACGTCGATCGTCTCGGGCTTCTCGCGGACGCGGCCCGCCCGCGAGTAGCTCAGGATCCCGTCGATGAGGTTCTCCAGCCGGTGGACGCGCCCGCGGAGCAGATCGAGCTGCTTCCGGCTCTCCGCCGTCATCTTGTCGTTCAGATCCTCCTCGATCCACTGCGAGAGGTTGGCGATGCCCCGCAGCGGCGCCTTGAGGTCGTGGCTCGTGACGTACGCGAACTGGTCGAGCTCCTTGTTGCTGCGCTCCAGCGCCTGGACGAGCCGCTGCCGCTCCTCCTCGGCCCGCTTCTGATCGTCGATGTCCGTGTACGTGCCGAACCAGCGCACGATGCGGCCCGACCCGTCGCGCGCCGCGACCGCCCGGCCGATGAACCAGCGGTAGACCCCGTCCGCCCGCCGGAGCCGGCACTGGCTCTCGTACGACTCGCCCGTGCGGAGCGCCTGCCGCCACGCCTCGATCGCCGGCTCGTGCTCCTCGGGGTGGATGATCCGGCTCCAGCCCTCGCCCCCCGTGTCCTCGGCCGTCAGCCCCGTGTAGTCGTACCAGCGCTGGTTGAAGTACTCGTGATGGCCGTCCGGGCGGTTGGTCCACACGAGCTGCGGCATCGTCTCGGCGAGCAGCCGGAACTGCGCCTCGCTGTGCTTCAGCTCCTCCGCGAGCGTCTCGACCTCCTTGCGCACCGTGACCTCGCGCTCGAAGAGCAGCGCGTTGTCGACGCTGAGGGCGGCGCGCCGGGCGAGCTCCTCGGCGAACTGCACGTCCGCCTTCGTGTAGCGCCTGCCCGACTCCGCGTGCGCGAGCGTGATCGCGCCGAGGACGCGCCCGCGCGCCGCCAGCGGCACGACAAGGTACGACCGGAGGCCGAGCTGGCGCGCCATCCGGAGGTGCCCCTCGTCCCGCGCGTTCTCGACGATCAACGCGTCCGGGATGTCGTGGGCCCACTCGGTCTCGCCGGTCCGGAGCACCTTCGGCACCCCGCGGCTCGCCCCGGGATCGACCGGGTACCTCTCCTCGATCTGCCGGACGAGCGTCACCTTGTCGGGGTCGGTGTGCTGGACGGCGACGCGCTGGATGACGCCGTCCTGCGCCTGGATGTCCACCGCGCACCAGTCGGCGAGGAGCGGGACGACGAGCCGGGCGAGCTGCCCGAGCGTCACGCGGAAATCGAGCGACGAGGAGAGGATCTCGCCCGCGCCTGCGAACAGGCTGACGTTGGCCTCGGCGCGCTTGCGCTCGCTGATGTCGAGCACGTAGGTGAGGTTGCGCCGCTGCGTCTCGATGCGGGCGGAGCCGACGAGGACCGCCACGCGCTTGCCGTCCTTGCGGATGTACTCCTTCTCGAACTGCTTCGTGGCCCCGTGGACGCTCAGCTCGTGGACCGCGTCGCGATGCACGTGCTCGTACTCCGGGGGGGAGAGCAGCTGCCAGGTGAGCAAGCCCGCCTTGAGGTCCTCGCGGGTGTAGCCGACCATCGAGAGGAAGCAGTCGTTCGCCTCGATCACGCGCCCTTCGTAGTCGCTGAAGAGCAGGCCCATCATGCTGGTGTCCATGATGCGCCGGAACACCTCGTCGCTCGCCTGGCGCTCCAGCTGGCGGAGCGCCGCCTCCTGCCGCTTGATCTGCTCGGCCCTGCGGTGCAGCTCGACGAAGACGGCCACCTTGGCGCGGAGGATGTCGGGATTGAACGGCTTGACGACATAATCGACCGCGCCCTCGCGGTAGCCGCGATACAGTCGATCCTCGTCCTCCGGCAGCCCCGAGATGAAGATAATCGGCGTGTGCCTCGCCTGATCGAGCCCCCTCACGCGAGCGGCCGTCTCGAAGCCGTCGATACCGCGCATCTTCACGTCCATGAGGATCAGCGCGAACTCCTCGCGGGTGAGGTGTTCGAGCGCCTCCTCGCCGGATTGCGCGGTGACGAGCCGCTGGCGCAGCGAATCGAGCACGGCCTCGAGGGCGAGGAGGTTCGGGCGGTGATCGTCGACGAGCAGAATGCTCGCGACGGGCTCGGAAGGCGTGGAGGGGAGGGGGGCGCCAGGCGGGAGAGGGGCCTTCTTCTCGTAAGGGCTCAGCCCTGGCCTTCTGTCGGGCATAACGATGACGGTTAACGGCGCCCGGACCGTCTGGCAAGCGAAAGCGGCGCTCGCACGGCAGCGGCCGATTCTCCAGCATCCCAGCCACCGTGTCGCACCGCGCCGCGCGGCGCCGGGACCCGCGCGCCACGCTGTGGCGATCCGGCACGCGCGGCGAGCGGAGCGACAGGCGCCGGCGTCGCGATGCGCCGCGGCAGCCGGCCGCGCGTGGCTGGCATGGGGCCTGCTGGATGTGCCGCCGAGGGAGCACCTATGCGATTCGGATTCAAGCTGGCTTCGTTCGTCGGCGCGCTTGGCGGAGCGCTCGTGGGCGCGCTGCCGCCGTCGCCGGCGAACGCGGCCGACGGAGCGGGGCTCTACGCGCTCCCGCCGGGCCGGTCCGACGCGTCGGTGCGCGCCGCGATCCAGGCGGCGGAGCCGCCCGCGACGTCTCGAAGGGCGTTCGTGGCGCTGGTCGGGCGCACGATGGTGGCCGCCTTCGCGCCGCCTCCGGCCGAGATGCGCGTGGCGCCCCTCGTGAGCCGAGGCGGCGGCGGCGGGCTCGGCCTCGTGCTGCCCATGTGCGAAGAGGGCTGTTCGCGTTACGCGTCGCGCGGAGTGCTCCTCGTCACGCAAAGGATGCCCGACTCGCCGATGGCCTGGCTCGCTGCGGTGAGCAACCGCGGCGCGCACTCGCCCGAGGGGCCGCCCGGCCTCGCGGCCCTGCGGGAGGAGGCCCGCAGCGCGCGCGCAAAGGTGCCTCAGGAGGAGGAGAGCGCGCTGCCCGAGTAGGCGCGCGGCGAAGCGGCGAGCGCGCGTCCGCGGGGAGCCCGCCTGTCGACCGCGACCGCCGAGCTGGCCTGAGGGGGAACAGCCGAGTCGGCGCAACACGAAGCTCGCGCGACGGCGGCAGGCGGGCAGCCCCTCCCGGAGAGCGGAGTCGGCGGACTCAGCAGCTCACGGTGAGACGGTGGTAGACGCGACCGCGTCGTGGAGGGCGCGAAACATCGCCGCGAGCTTCTCCGGCTGGTAGCTGGCGTTGAGCCCGCTCGGATTCGGCAGCACCCAGAGCCTCGTCGCTTCGAGCGTCTCCGGCTGCGGGCCGGGCGCGGCGCGGGGCCTGCCGAAGGCGCTCCGGTAGGCGCCGATCCCGAGCACGGCCAGGAAGCGGGGGCGGTAGCGCCGCACCTTGGCCGCGAGCCGTTGCCCCCCGGCGGCGAGCTCGTCGGCGGACAGCTCATCGGCCGATGCGGTCGCTCGCTCGACCACATTGGTGATCCCATAACCGAGCTTCAGCAACTCGCGCTCTTCGGAGGGAGCGAGCACGCGATCGGTGAACCCGCCGGCGTGCAGCGCCGGCCAGAACCGGTTGCCGGGGCGGGCGAAGTTGTGCCCGACGGCGGCCGTGTAGAGGCCCGGGTTGATGCCGCAGAAGAGGACGCGGAGGTCGGGGCCGATGACGTCCGGCACCGTCGTGCCGGTGGCGGCGAGGAGCTCTTCGCGGGTGGGCCTTCGAGGTCGGGGAGGGGTGGGCACGGGCTTTCCGGGCGGGCGCAGCGCGCCGTGGGCCGCAGCTTACGACGGGGCGCGAGGGGAGAGCGCGGCTGTCGGCTGGGCGAGGCGGATCGGCTCTGGACGGGGACGGTACAGCGGATACCGTCGTGTCTTCCCCGATGCTGGCGCGCTCGCTCGGTCTGCTCACGGCGCTCCTCGCGGCCGCCTGCGCGCTCGCGCCCGAGCCGGCCCCTGCGCGCGGCGCTGCGGGGGCCGCTCGGTCTGCGCAGGTTGCGCGTGTGTCGAGCGTGTCGGGTGTGTCGGGCGCGGCAGGCGCGGCGCCGGCGGGGGCTCGCTATGTCCAGGGGCTCGCGGACGGCGTGTTCCGCGTGACGCACGGCGGACCGGACGCGGCCGTCGTGGACCGCGTCGTCGCGGCCGGCGCGCGGCTCGAGCTCGGCGGGGGCGGGCGGGTCGTCGCGGCGGCGTGGGAGCCCGATCTGTGGGCGTCCGGCGATCCGGTCGTCGGGTCGCTCGCGGTCGCGCCCCACCTCGGCGGGGGCTTCCTGCACTGGACCCGGCGCAGGGCGTTCCGGTCGCGCGGCTTCACGGGGCCGCTCGCGGAGGTGGCGATCGGCGGCGGCGCCCGCGCCGTGCGGGGCGCCCGGAACGGCCTGCGCGGCGTCGTGGTCTTCACGGAGCAGGGGCCGCGGGCGCTCCTGCCGGGCGAGGATCGCGGCCGGGCGCTCGATGCGCCGGCGATCCACGATCTCGCCGCGCTGGACGCGGCGCGCGCGGCGCGCCTCGACGTCTTCGGCCGCGCGGCGACGACCGTGGACGGCGGCAGGACATGGAGCGATGTCGGCCGGCGGATCGGCCTCGCCTCGCGCGGCCTCGTCGTCGCGCCGGACGCGCTCTGGCTCGGCACGGCGCTCGGGCGTGTGGCCGTGCTGCCGGACGGGTCGCTCGGGCGCCCCGACGGCGATCTCCGCGCGATGTCGCCGGGCGGCTCGTTCCAGCTGCTCTTCGCGGGCCCCCGGGCCGGCGGGCGCGGGGAGCTGGCCGTCGAGGAGCTCGCGCCGCTCGACGCGGCCGTCTCCGCCGGCGCGCTCCTGCCGGACGGGACGGCGCTCGGGGTGTTGGAGGGCGGGGTCGCGCGGATCGACGCGCGCACGGGGGCGACGCGCGAGCGGCTCGCCGGCTGGTTTCCGGACGGGCTGGACTGCGCCCCGATGCGCGCGGAGGACGGGCTGCTCTTCCTGTGCGCGTGGGACGACTACGAGGGCTACGGCAGCTACGTCCTGCGCTCGGAGCGCGGCGAGGCGCCGCGGGTGGAGCGCGCCTTCAGCGACGAGGGGTTCTTCGTGGCCGATGACGGCGGCGCGCTCGGCTACGTCGGCGGCTGCGCGGCGTCTCCGCGGCTCGTGAGCGACGAGGAGCGCGATCGCCGTTACGGAGCGGTCGTGGTTTCGCCGAGGATCTGCGTGCGGCGCGGCGCGGGCGCGTGGGTGGAGCACGCGGTCGAGATCGGCGGGGCGGAGGCGCTGGTCGGTTGGGCGCCGCGTCGGGACGGGAGCGCTGTCGCGCTGCTGCAGGGCGAGCGCGACGCGCTGCCGGCGCCGGTCGGCGCGCCGCTGGGCCGCGACGAGGGGGGCGTGCGGGTCGTGCAGCTGCGCGGGCATCTCCCCGGCTGGTACTGGACGCCGCCTCCGCGGGACGGGGCGCGGGTGCTCGTCGACCGGCGCTTCCGTGCGCGCGAGGACGGCGGGGTCGACGGGTGGCTGTCGTCGGTCGAGTGGCCCGATCCCGTCAGGCAAGCGAGCCTGGGCGTCTCGATCGCGGCGGACGGGGGGATCGAGGGGCACGCCTTGCCGCCGGATCCGGCGGGGATGGTGGTGACCGGCGATCACGGCGTGCTCGTCACGCGCGGCGCGGAGCTCCACGAGACGCTCGATCACGGCCGGACGTGGCGCGCTGCGGGGCGCTCGCCGGTGCCCCCGTCGTCGTTCCAGGGCGCGTGCTCCGCGCTCGGCTGCGCGCTGGCCGGCGTGGTGCGGCTCGGCTGGGGCGCGGGCGAGGTGTCGCCGGACGTCGCCCCCGCGCCGGGCCCCGGCTGCGGGGCTGCGGAGGCGAGCGGGGCGGGCGCGGCGGCTTGCCCGAGCGGAGGCGGCCGGCCGCAGGAGACGACGGCGGGGCTGCCGGTGCTGTCGTGTGCGCCGGTCGGCCTGCCGGCGCCGCTCCCGCAGGCGGCGCCCGCGGCCGGCGCGGAGCGATGGACCGTGTCGACGCCGTACGGCGAGACGCTGGAGATCGTCGCTGACGCGCCGGCGCCCGAGCGCGCCACGCGGCCGGCCGAGGAGGCGCCGCCGGTCGAGGAGGCGGCGCCGGGGAAGGGCGGCCCGAAGGCCGCGGCGCCGCGGACGCACAGCGCGCTGTTTCGCCCTCCGTTCGACCTGCGCGGCGAGGTGCTGCGGCTGAACGCGACCGAGCTCGCGCCGAGCGGCAGGCGCGGCGCGCAGCGGGCCACCTCGGTGCCGCTGCTCGCCGCGGGCGGCGAGACGGCGCTGCTCGTCCTCGCCGACGTGGGCGAGCTGCTGCTCGGCCCCGGGGGCGCGCGGGCGCTCCCGGTGTTCGAGCCGCGCCGGAGCCCTGCGGACGCCTCCGCGGGGCGGGCCCCCGGTCTGCTGCTCGGCCCGGGCCGCGCCCTCGTGCTCGGCGAGCACCGGCGCCGCGCGGCCATCGAGGAGCACACGCCGGAGCCCTGGCAGCCCGCGCGCATCGTGGGGCTCGACCGCGAGGAGCTGCGGGGCCGGCCGATGGCGCTGGCCCGGCGCGACGACGGCGAGACCGGCGTGCTGGTGCTCGACGGCCCGGCCCCCGAGACCGCAGGGGCCGCGGTGCTCGACCGCACGGCCGCGACGGCGGGCGAGGTGGTCGCGCTCGCGCCCTGGTCGACGCTGACCGCCGCGAGCGACGCGCGCTGCCGCGCCATGCGGGGCGCGTGGCGCGCGCTCGTGGCGCTCGATCCGGAGGGCGCGCTGCGCCTCGATCGGAGGGCGTTGCCCGCGATCGCCCCCGGGGACCAGGGCATCGCGCAGGTACGCTGGGGGCGCGAGCGCGTCTGCCTCGAAGCGCTGCACCTCGCGGTCGCCGACTCGCGGCGGCGCGGCGAGGCGGCGGTGGGCGCGGCGCTGATCGCGCGGTGGACGGCGCCGCGCGGGCAGGGGAGCGGGGAGGGAGGCGGAGAAGGTGTGCTGCGGACCGCGTCGACGATGCAGCGCCTGACGTGCGCTGCGGGCGCCCGGCCGGGCGGCGAGTGAGGCGCGGGGCCGCCGCTCCGCGCCCCCCGGGCGCGCTCTCCCGCGCGCTCGGCCGGCTATCGCTCGTCGCCGCGCCGGCGCTCGCGGCCTGCGGGGCGGCCGCGTCGGCGCCCGCGCCGCCCGGCGCACCCGAGCCGCATCGCCGCGCCCCCGCCGTCGTCGCGCTCGGCCCTGCCCGGTACGTCGCGCCGCCGGCGCAGGGCCTCGTCGAGCGCGTGGTCGTCGACGGCGAGGAGGTCGGCAGGGCGGTCGTCAACGGCCAGCGCGTCGAGCTGCACGGCCTCGAGCGGATCGAGCCGCTCGGCGCAGACGGCCTGGAGCTCGCCGGCGGCGCAGCGTTCCCCGCCTGGGCTCAGGCCAGCGCGCCGACCGGGCCGCGCTACGTGTTCTGGAGCGGCGGCGAGATCTACACGGCGGCCACGTTTGCCGGGGAGCTCCGCAGGCTCGCGACCCTGCCGGGCAGCGTCGCCGGCGTGTTCCCGTGGCTCGACGGCATCGGCCTGATCACGTCGGTCGGGAGCTTCGTCGTCCAGGGCGCGAGCGGCGCGCTGCGGCCGCTCGGCCTGCCGTCCCTCGTCGCGGCCGCGGCCGCCGGCGAGCGCCGCGCGCTCGGCCTCACCGTCTTCGGGCGCGCGCTCCTCACGCTGGACGCGGGCGCTTCCTACCGCGACGTCACCGCGGAGCTCGGCGGCGCGATCGCGCTCGATGTCCGCGGCGAGGAGATCGTCGTCTCGCTCCTCGGCGGCCTCGAGCGCGCCGTCGATCCGAGCGGCCGCCTCGGCGAGCCCCGCGCCCCGCGCGCGCGGCCGCCGGCCGGCGTCGACTCCGGGTGGCTCCCCGGCGCCCCCTTCGAGCAGCTCGCGGGCGCCGTGGCCTCGGGCCTGCCGCTCGCCGACGGGGGGGCGGTGATCGCCGCGGATGGCTCCATCGGCCGCATCGATCTCGCGACCGGTCGCGCCTCGTCCGTCGCGCCGTTGCCGCCCGGCAGCGGCCAGTGCGCGCCGTTTCGCGCGAGCGACGCGCTGCTCGCCGTCTGCGCCGGCCCGGATCGCGCGAGCGTCGTGGACGTCGCCAGCGACGCGCGCGCGCCGCGCGCGCTCCGGATCGAGCGCGCGTTCGAGCTCCGGCCCGAGCCGGAGCGGGAGGCCGGTCGCTTCGTCGGCGTGGACGGCGAGGCGCTCGGTTACCTCGGGCCGTGCGAGGGGCTGCCGAAGCCGTGGCTCGACCTCCGCGCGATCTCGAGCGCGGCGTTCGCCGGCGACCCGGCGCCGCGGAGCGCTGTGTTCTGCGTGCGGAGCGGGCCTCTCGTCTGGGTCGAGCACCGCCTCGATCCGGCGGACGCGACCGACGTGCTCGCGTGGATCCCGCGCGGCGGCGGGGGCGCGGTCGCCCTCGTCGCGCGATCGGGCTCGTTCCTGCCGGACGGCGAGCGCGTCGAGGTGCGCGGCGCGCTCCGCGTCGTGCGGATCGCGCGCGGCGAGCCGCCGCTCGTCCTGCCCGCGTACGGCGACCGGCGGCCGGAGCTGCTCTCGCGCGCGCTCGCCGTGCTCGCGGGCGGCGCCATCGAGGGCTGGCTCCCCGTGCAAGGCGCGGCCCGGCTCGCGCCGATCGCGATCGACGCCGCCGGCCGGCTGCGCCGCCTCCCGCTGCCGGCGCGCGCGAGCTCGATCGAGGCGTCGGGCCCGTTCGCGCTCGTCGAGGCGGAGGACGGCAGGCTCTTCGAGACGATCGATCGCGGGAGGCGGTGGGCGCCCGTCGCGCCGCCGCCGGGCAGCGCGGCGGCCGGGCTCGCGGGCTGCTCCGCGGTGGGATGCCGCCTCGGCCCGTTCCTCCGGCTCGGGTGGGCGTCGGCCGCGAGCGGCGGCGGGGAGCGCGGGGCGTCGTTGCCCGATGCGGCTGCGGCGGAGCGGTCCGCCGGGCGTCCGCGGCGCGAGCGCGACGGGTCGGCGCGGCCGCCGGTCCCGCCGCCCATCGCGCGGCTCGCCTGCAGCTTTGCGGGGCCGATCGCCGCCGCGCGCGTGCCGGAGTCGTACGGCTTCGGCGCCGTGGCCGCGCCGCCCCTGCGCGCGACGAGCCCGCTGCGGCTCGGCACCCTCGGGGTGCTGACGCTGCCGTCGTTCGGCGGCGCGCAGCCGGCGGCCTTCGCCGACGCGGAGCTCGCCTGGATCGCCCCGCTCGATCTGCGCGCCGAGATCCGCCGCGCGACCGTGCCGCTCGCGAGCGCCGGGCTGCCCCAGCTCGCGTACCGGCCCTACGAGGCGCAGGTCGGGCTCGTGATCGATCGCGACGGCCGCGTGGCCCCCGTCGCGGTCGGCCCGAAGGAGGCGTGCCTCGCCGGCCTGCTGGACGCCGCGCGCGTGACGCGGCCGATCGGCGGCTGCGTCCCCCGGCTCTCGGTCGGCGTCGACCTCGGCGATCGCGCGGTGCTCCTCAGCCCCGGGTACGACGGCCTCGCGGTGAGCGCCGTCGACCTGCGCGGAGAGGCGGGGTCCGCGCGCGGGGCGTCGACGAGCGCGCGATCCGGGGGCAGCGGGCCGCCGCCGGCGCTCCGGGAGCTCCACCGGCAGCGCTCGGGGCGGGCGGCGGCGCAGCAGGCGCGCTTCGCCTTCGGCGCGGGCGTGCGCGCGGGCGCGCCGGTCGCCGTGGCGGTCGCCGGCGACGGCGGCGCGGTGCTCTCGCCTGTCGAGCCCGAGCTCGGCGAGCTGGGCCCCGAGGAGGCGCTCGCGCCGCTCGGCGAGCTCATCGCGGGCAGCGAGCCGTCGTGCGCGCCGCGCCGCGGGGAGGCGCGCGTGGTCCTGCCGTTCGATACGGAGATCGGCCTCGCGCCCGGCGCGTTGCCGGGGATCGCCGAGGCCGGGACGGCCGGCGTCGCGGTGATCCGGTGGTCGCGCGATCGCGCGTGCCTCGACGCCGTGGAGCTCACCGTGCGGGACGAGCGCTACGAGGTCGACCTCGGCTTCTACGAGCCGCCCGGCGTCGTGAAGAAGCTCGTCGCGCGCTTCGCGGGGCCGCCGCCCGCGGCCTCGCTCGGCGCGCGCGGCGGGCCGAGCCCCGCGCCCGCGCGGCGGGGCGAGCCGGCGCAGGGAGCTGGTGGAGGTACGCTCGTGCTCGTCCAGCACGGCCAGGAGGTGCGGCAGCCGGTGCAGTGCAAGGCGGTCGTGAGGGGGCGCTGAGGCGAGCGCGCGTGCTCGCGATCGGCTCGGCCTTGGCGCGCGGCGGCGGAGCGAGCCGCCTCACGCGGGTCCAGGCGGCGCTCGCTGCGCCCGGGCGGTCCGGGCCAGGAGCGCGCTGCGGCGTTCGCTCGGATCGTTTACAGTGCGCCGCCTGAGCCCCGCGGAGGGCGCTGGAGGCGCTTGAAGATGGAACGGCAGAGCGAGCCCAGAGCGATGTTCCCCCGGTCCGCACGGGAGCGCGTCGAGCGCGCGGCCCTCGCCCGGCGGATCGGCGGTGTCCGGGGCGCGAAGCTCGCCGCCGGCGCGCTCTGCTGACGCCGCGGCGCTCGCTCCTGCGCCGCGCCGCCGTCGCCGCGAAGCCCTCCCGCGCAGGCGTCCTGCTCGGGCTCGCCCTCGCCGCTGCCTGCAGCGCCGCCCCGGAGCGCGCTCCGCGGCGGGCCGGTCCCCCGGCCTCCGCGCTCTCCGACGCGCCGCCGCTCGCTCCGGCGCGTTACGTGCTCACCGAGGGCGTCGGGGTCCTCTTCGACGCCGCCGCCGCGTCCGGCGAAGGCTCGCCCGCGCCCGGCCGGCAACCGGCGCTCCACGAAGGGATCCGCGTGCGCCTCGAGGGCGGCGTCGTGCTCGGCGCCGCGCCCGCGTCCGAGCTGCTCCGCGGGTTCCGGTCGATCCCGGCGCGCCTCGGGGGTGGGTTCGTCCTGTGGTCCGAGGGCCGCGTCTACCGCGCCAGCGACTTCCTCGGCGCGCTCGCGCCCATCGCCGACGTCGGCGCCCCCGGCGGCGCCCGGCCGTACCTCGACGCGATCCTCCTGCGCAGCGATCGGGGGCTCCTCGAGATCGACCCGTCCACGCTCGCCCTTCGCCGCTTCGGCGCCGCGGGCGTGGTCGACGCCGTGGCCGTCGACGCGCGGCGCGCGGCGCGCCTCGACCTGCTCGGCCGCGCCTCGGTCACGCTCGACGGGGGCGCCACCTGGATCGACGTGCTCGAGACCCACGGGCTCGCCACGACGCTCCTCGCGGAGGGGGGCGGGGAGGTCGCGCTGCTCGGCCCCTCGGGCGGCGCTGCGCTCCGCGTGACCGCCGCCGGCCTCGTGCCTGCCACGCCCGCTCCGCCGCGCGACAGCCCGAGCCCGTCGCTCCACCTCCCGCTGGCGCGGGACCCGCCGCGCGAGGCCTCCTCGGGCCGCGCGCTCGCCCCGGAGGCGCTCGCGCTGGCTGCGGCCACCGGCGCCCTCCTCCCGGGCGGCAGGCTGCTCGTCGCCCGCCACGGCGACCTCGCCGTGCTCGCCGCGGCGACGGCCCAGCCCATCGCCGACGCGGCGATCGAGGGCCTGGACCCGCGCTATGCGCGCTGCCAGCCGTTCCGGGCAGGCGAGGACGTCCTGCTCGCGTGCGCGCACGAGGCCGCCCAGGTGCTACGGCTCGAGACGACGCTCGCCGCGCCGCGGCTGGAGGCCACCTTCCCGCCCCGCGGCCGCGACCCCGATCCGATCGCGCCCTCGCGGGGGACGTTCGTCGGCGACGATCGAGGTCGCCTCGCCTTCTCTGGCCGGTGCGGCAGCGCGCCTCCCGGGATCCACGACTTCCAGGAGAGCCCGGACGGCGCCGACTCGCCGGACGGCGAGCGGTCGCCCTGGCCTTCTGCGCTGCCGCTGCCGGACGAGCCGCGCGCCATCGCGGAGCGCGGCTCGTCCGGCAGCGGCGTGCTCGCCGAGGAGCACGCCGCGCGCGTGTGCGTGCGCACCGGCGGCGGCCGCTGGGTCGAGCGCCGGATCGAGGGCGAGGATGCCGCCCGCCTCTACCGCTGGATCGCCGGCGAGCGCGGGACCGTGACCGCGCTCGTGCTGGCGGCGCCGAGGGGGCCGGGAACGCGGACCGCCGAGGAGGAAGCGCCGCGACCGTGGAGCGCCGGGGACGAGGAAGCGCCGCGCACGTCGCCTCCCGTCTCGCGCGGCCGCGAGCCCCGTCCCGCGAGCCCATCCGAGGGCGTCCGCGTGATCCGCGTGCGCGAGCGCGACCCGGCGCTCGCCGGCGGCGTCTTCCCGGCGCTTGCCGACCCCGCCTCGCCGCGCCTCGTCGACACCGACTTCTGGGAGGACGACGACGGCGCCGTGCGCGGCTGGCTCCACCTGCCCGACGCGGCCGGCGGCGCCTCCCCGGACCACGCGGCGCTGCCGGCGGAAGGCGCGCCCGGGCCCGCCGCGCGCCTCCTCTCGCGCCGCCGCGGCGGCCGCATCGCCGGCCTGCGCATCGACGCGCGCGGCGGCACCACCGTCTATCCCCTCCCGGCCGCCGTCGCGCACGTCGTCGCCGGCGGCCGGTTCGCGCTCGCCGCCACCGGCGACGACCCGCCGGGCTACTTCGAGTCGACCGACGGCGGCCGCTCGTGGCGCCCCGTCGAGGGCCCTCCCGCTCGCCAGATCGAGCCTCCGCTCGACGAGGGCACCCCCTTCGCCTGCTCTCCGATCGGCTGCGCGATGGGCGATCACGGCCTCGTCCGCCTCGGCTGGGGCAGCCCTCCGCCGCCGCCGCGCAGCGCGCCGCCGCCCTACACCCCCGCGGCGAGCCCCGCGCCCCGGACCGCCCCTCCGCCGCTCGTCTCTTGCCGTCTCGACGGCGACCCTCCGTCCTTCCCGCCCCCTGCCGCCCTCCCGGCGGCGCGCCCCCCGGCTCGTCCCGCTCCGGGCCGCGCCCCCCGCGTCGCGCTCGCAGCGCCGGGCGCCTCCGCGGCGGCCCGGCTCTTCGGCGGCGCGCCCCCGGCCGTCTCGCTGTGGACCGCCCCGTTCTCCCCCCTGGGCACGCTCCGCGACGGCGTCTTCACCGCCAGCGTGCTCGATCCGTTCGCGACCGCCGCCGCGCCGCGCCGCCTGTCCCTCCGCGACCGCTCGCTCGCCGCGGCCTCCGGCGCCGCCGTCCCCGTGTTGCTCGCGCCCGGCGCCGGAGCGCCCGTGGAGCTGCTGCTGCTCTTCGACGCCAGCGGACCGCAGGGGCGGCGCGGCCTCCGCGTGCGCGCGGGCGCCGCGCCCCCGGCGCTGCTGCCGTTTGACCACGCCGGCACGATCGCCGCCGCGGCCGAGCTGCCGGGCGGCGACCTGCTCGCCTTCGACGCCGGCAAGCGGAGCCTCCTCCTCGTCACCCGGCGGGCCACCCTCCCGGTCGCCGGGCTCGCGCCTGTCCCCGACGTCGCGGGCGCCCGGCTCACCCTCGGCCGGCGGCTCGACGCCCCTGGCCTCGCGCTCGTCGGCTACTCGGTCGCCTCGGGGGAGGTGGTCGCCGGGCCGCTCGACGTCGCCCGGGGTCAGGTCGGCCCCCTCGAGCCGCTCGGATCCCTCGCGTCGCTCGCCGAGATCGGCGCCGGCGACTGCGGCGGCGCTCGGCCGTCCCACCGGTTCATCGCCGAGCTGCCCGTCACGCTGCGGGTGGCGTCGAGGAGCGGGACCCCGCTGCTCGAGGAGGACGCCCCCGGGGCCGCGCTGCTCGCCGGCGGCGGCGGGGCGCTGTGCGTCGAGGCGATCGAGATCCGCGCCGCTGCCCGGGGCGCGCAGGACCTCGGCGCGGTGTTCGGCCCCGGCGGGGCCGCGGCCCTCCGCGGCGGCGGCGCGGGGCTCCGCTGCGAGCTCCTGCCGGACCGGCCCTGATGCGCGCGGCGCGTTCCCGGAAACTCCGCTCCGGCGGACCACCGTGCTAGGGTCGGCCCATGCTCGCCCTTCGATCCTTGGCCTTGCCGATGGCGGTGGCCGCGTCGATGCTCGGCCCGGTGATCGCTTGCTCCGAGCGGCCTACGAGCTTTCCCGACCGCGACGGCGTCATCGCCGCCCAGGCCGAGTGGTGCGCCGCGCTCGCCAAGCTCCAGCGCGCCGGCGCGTCCTGGGAGCACCTCAACGCGTGCAAGGCCGCCTACCCGACCTCCTCGCCCACCTATCTCCGTGCGATGACGAGCTGCTTCTCGCGGCGGATGGAGGCCTCCACCGAGAGCTCGCCTGACCGGAGCCAGATCATCCTCGAGTGCAACGACGAGGTGGCCGTCAAGATCAACCCGGACGAGCCGACGGCGAAGCCCGTCATCGACTCCCGCTGCGCGCGCATGGCCCGCTGCGAGAAGATCCCCGTCGCAGACTGCAAGACCGCGTTCAGCAAGCTCGAGACGGCCCAGCGCGCGATGTTCACCTCGATCTACAACGGCGCCGGCCGCTACGAGATCATCGACTGCCTCGACAACGCGAGCTGCACCGACAACGAGGAGGCGGGCCGCCAGGCCTGTTACAAGCCCACCTCCGACGACCTGCTCTGGTTCCCGGACTGAGCCCGCGCCGCCGGCCCTCTCGTCCGCGCCTCGTTTCCAAGAAATCCCTGGTAGCGTGCTGCGCATGCGAACCGCCCGACCTCGAACCGGTCACCTCTCTCAGCCCGGCGCGCGACGTCAGCGCGCCGAGCGTTCTCACGCCCGCCCCGCCCACGCCCGCGCCGGAGCGGCGCGCCGCCTCGCCGGCGGCGGCCGCGGGCTCCTGCTCGCCGGCGGCGGCCGCGGGCTCCTGCTCGCGCGCGTCGTCGCGGCCGCGCTCGCCCTGATCGGGGCGTGGTTGCCCGCGACCGCGGCGCACGCGGCGGGCACCGTCACCATCGCCGATCGCGCGCCCAAGGAGGACGGCGGCCGCTGGAAGCTCAAGATGACGATCAACTACGGAGGGACGCCGCACCTCTCGCACATCCCGATGCTGTTCTCGTTCACGCCGACGGTGCACTACGAGCGAGCGCTCACCGACCAGTCGCCCGAGAAGCCGATCCTGAACCGCATCCCGCTCCAGAACCAGCAGTCGATCAACGAGAGCATGGACGTCGGCTTCTCCGACGGCAGCGGCAAGGTCTTCTCGATCACCAAGTTCGACTTCGTCCTTCGCCGCGATCGCGGCTTCGAGGCCGGCGAGTACGACCTCGTGATCAAGCGCGCGAGCGACGGCGTGCAGATGGGGCAGAGGCAGAAGATCACCCTGAAGGGCGACAACGAGATCATCGATCGCCGCGCGATCGTCTTCACCGGCGAGAAGAAGAAGAAGGACAAGGCGGACAGCGCCGGCGCCGAGACCGAGAAGAGCGACGGGGCCGAGGAGGAGCAGGCGTCCGACGCCGAGCCCGCGTCCGACCCCGCGGAGGCGCCCTCCGACGCCGAGATCCCGCCCGACGAGGCGCCGCCCCCGGTCTCGCCGAAGCAGGGCGGCTGCGGCTGCCGGCTCTCGCCCGAGGAGGCCTCGACGCCCCTCGCCTTGCCGCTCGTCGCCCTGGGCGCGGCGGCCGCGCTCGCTCGAAGGCGCCGCGCGCGCCGCGGCTAGCGTCGCACGCCGCGGTCGGGCGCACGCCGCGATCGGTCGCAGCGCGCGCCGAGCACCCGTGCCTGCGCCGGCAGCCTGGGCGGACGGGTCTCTGTGAGACAGCCTCTGCGCTGGACGGCGCGCGCGGCCTCGGCCCGCGGCGCCCCCAACCTCGCGATCGCCCTTGCAGGGACCACCCGAGCCCGCAGACAATCCTCTGCCGACGCCGCCTGCCCGCGACTCCCTCGCGGGCCCGCCGTCCCAATCCAATCGATGAGCTCCCTAGTCCCTGCCCACCAGCACCCCCTGCTGTACGCGGTCTTCGTGCGCGTCTGGCTCCATGAGCTCTCGCGCGCCGCCAAGGCCAGGGTGACGCTCGCCAGCGTGCCCGACGCGGCGCTCGACCGGCTCGCCGCGCTCGGCGTCGACTACGTGTACCTGATGGGCGTCTGGACGCTCGGCCAGGAGGGCTCGCGCCTCTCGCTCACGCACCCCGACCTGCGCGCCGAGTACGACCGCGTGCTGCCGGACTGGACCGAGGCCGACGTGGCCGGCTCCCCGTTCGCCGTCGCGCGGTACGAGGTGAGCCCCGCGTTCGGCGGCGACGCCGCGCTCGCGGATCTGCGCCGGCGCCTCGCGGCGCGCGGCATCGGGATCCTCCTTGACTTCGTCCCCAACCACGTCGCGCGCGACCACCACTGGGTCAAGGAGAAGCCCGAGTGCTTCGTCGTCGGCGACGACGGCGCCCCGCTCAGCGGGCGCGACCCCTACATCCCGCCGTGGCCCGACACCGCCCAGCTCGACTACCGCCTCGCGGCGACGCGCGCCGCCTCCACCGAGGCGCTCCGCAGCGTCGCCTCGCGCTGCGACGGCGTCCGCTGCGACATGGCCATGCTCGTGCTCGACGACGTCTTCCGGCACACGTGGGCCAAGCGGCCGCCCGCAGCGCGACAGGCCGAGGCCACCGGCGAGTTCTGGGCGGAGGCCATCGACGCCGTCCGCCGCGACCACCCGAGCTTCGTCTTCATCGCCGAGGCGTTCTGGGATCTCGAGTGGCGGCTGCAGATGCTCGGGTTCGACTACACCTTCGACAAGAGCCTTTACGATCGGCTGAGCCACGCCTCCGCGTCCTCGGTCCGCGGCCACCTCGCGGCCACGCCCGACTACCAGCGGCGGAGCGTCCGCTTCATCGAGCACCACGACGAGCCGCGCATCGCGGCCGTGCTCCCGCCCGACCGGCGCCGGGCCGCGGAGTTCATCGCCGCGACGGTGCCCGGCATGCGGTTCATCCACCACGGCCAGCTCGAGGGGCGCACGGTGCGCGCCTCGCTGCACCTCGCCCGCGCCCCCGAGGAGCCGGTCGATCAGGCGTGCCTCGCCTTCCACGAGCGGCTCCTCGCCGCGGTGCGTCGTCCCATCCTGCGCACCGGGAGCTTCGCCACGCTCACCCCGCGCGGCCCGGGCGCCGACGCGTTCGTCGCCTACCGGTGGGAGCCGCTCCCGGCCTGCGGCGCGCCCCGCAGCGCGGCGCCGCTCGTGGCGGTGGTCAACTTCGCCCCGTCGCGCAGCGGGTGCCGCATCCCGCTCGACATGGCCGGCATCGCCGGCCGCAAGGTCCTGCTCGTCGACCTCATGACCGGCAACGAGCACCCGCGCGACGGCGACGAGCTCGTCGATCTGTCGCGCGGCCTCGGCGTCGAGCTCCCCGCGTACGGCACCCACCTCTTCGAGATCCGGCGCTGAGCGGCCGGCGCGCCCGGGTCGCTCCGAGCTTGGAGGTCCTCATGTCGGATGCCGGCGCGGCCGCGCCTCTCCGCCTCATCACCATCCCTTTCAGCCACTACTGCGAGAAGGCGCGGTGGGCGCTCGACCGCGCCGGCGTGCCGTACCGCGAGGACGCCTACCTCCCGCTCGCCCACGCGCTCCCGGCGCTGCGCGCGGGCGGGCGCCGCTCCGTGCCGGTGCTCGTCACGCGGGCGGGAGTGCTCGGCGACTCGACCGACATCCTGCGCTACGCCGACGCGTTCGTCCCGTCGGAGCACGCGCTCTTCCTCGGCGAGCCCGGCGCGCGCCGGGCCGAGGTCGAGGCGCTCGAGGAGCGCTTCGACCGCGAGCTCGGCCCCGCCGCCCGCCGCGTCGCGTATTTTCATCTCCTGCCCGACGAGGAGGCCGCCTTCGCCTTGATGAGCGGCTCGTTCCGCTCGCTCGAGGGCGCCGGCGCGGCGCCGCGCTTCTGGCTCGGGCGCGGCGCCTTTCGCGCCTACTTTCCTGTCGCGCGCGCGGTCATGAAGCGCGCGATGCGCATCGACGCCGTCGGCGCCGACCGCTCGCGGGGGAAGATCCGCGCGGTCTTCGACGCGGTGAACGAGCGCCTGCGCGACGGGCGTCCGTTCCTCGTCGGCGACCGGTTCTCGGCCGCCGATCTCGCGTTCGCCGCGCTCGCCGCGCCGCTGCTCGTGCCCGAGCGCCACCCGGTGCCCCTCCCGCCGCCCGGCGCGCTGCCGTCCGGCCTCCGCGACCTCGTCGCGTCGCTCCGCGACGAGCCGGCCGGCGCGTTCGTCCAGCGCCTGTACCGCGAGCAGCGGCACCGGAAGGCCGGGCTTCACGCCGGCGGGTGACGCACGGCGCCGCCGCCGCGCTCACCCGCGCGCCGGCCTGCCCGCGCTCACCCGCGCGCCGGCCTGCCCGCGCTCACCCGCGCGCCGGCACGCTCGCGAGCAGGTCCCGCACCGCCGGCCCTGCCTTCAGCGGCTCGCGATGCGCCCCGAAGTGCCGCGCGTGATCCCGGACCGCCCCGAGCGCCGCCTCGGGGGCGAGGCCGTGCCGGGCGCGCAGCCACGCCGCCAGCACGATGCCCGCGCGGCCCGCGCCGGAGGCGCAGTGCACAACGATGGGCGCGCCGCCTGCCTCCGCGCGCCGGAGCGCGACGAGCGCCTGCTCCAGCGCGTCGGGCGAGGGGATCGCGCCCCCCTCGAGCGGCACGTGCGTCACCCGGAGGAACTCGCGCTGGTAGCGGCCGAGGAGCGGGATCCGGTGGAGCGCCAGCTCCCCTTCATCGAGCAGGCACAGCACCTCGCGCATGCCGTGCCGGGCCATGAAGCCGAGCCACGCCTCGATGGGGCCGTCGCTCGGATCGGGCTGCTGCGCGGCGCCCGGCGTCGGGGCCACGGACGAGCGGATCCCGGAGGCCGACCAGAGCGCCATCCCGAAGCCGGGGCGCTCCGCGCCGTGCACGACCCTGTCGAGCGGCGACGCGGACGCGAAGTTGAAGGGGACCGGCGTCGACTGCTCGCGCTCGCTCCGGTAGAAGAGCTCGAACTCCGCGACGGACGCCTCGAGCTCGGGGTCGTCGATCGAGCCCGGCCGCGCGCGCCGCACCTCGTTGATGGCCTCGGCCGGCGACCGGCCCAGCGACACGAGGCGGCACGCGAGCACCACCCCGGTGCGCCCGATGCCGCCCTCTCCGTGCACGACGATCGGCCGCGGCGCCCGGTCGAGGAACGCCACGGCGCGCAGGAGGTCCACGCTCGGGATGCGCGTGAAGTCCGCGAGCGGGCAGTGCAGGTGGACGAGCGAGCCGAGCGCGTGCGGCGGAGGCGCCCGCCGCGAGAGCGACACCATGCTGCGGAAGCCGAGCTCCGCGAGCTCCTCGACAGCCCGCGGCGCGTGGGGGTACGCCATGCCGGCGAGCTCGCCGGGGATGACGAAGGAGAAATGTTCGAGCTCACTCATGGCCGCCGCCTGGCGCGCACAGGGTCGTGGCCTGCGCCTCGCGGTAGGGGCTCTGCCCGCATCGGCCCTGGAGGTCGCAGCTCGCCCTGTCCCCCGTCGCCTCCTCGCGGATCGACGCGGCAGGGCGCTGCTCCGGGCCGTCGCGCATCGGTTGCGCGCTGCGTCCTCGGGCGAGCGAGGCGCCGGGCGGGGCGGAGGCGGCGAGGCTGCGGACCGCCGGGAGCGTGGGCCTGGGCGCGAGAGCATTCCTCATGGTGGGTCCGCATTGTAACGGTACTTCAGGGCCGCTTGGCAGCCGTCACGGCAAGCCCGGTTCGTCCTGGTCGCGGGGGAGGAGCGGGGAGCGGGGGAGGAGCGGCGGGGCCGAGCCGCGACGATCGCACGTCGCTCCTGGTTCCCTCGGCACGGTCCGGCGTGTATGAAGGGCCCGTGGTCCGCTACTCCCCCGCCCGGACGGCGATCCTGCGCCCCCTGATGCTCGTCGCGCTCGGGCTCGGGTCGGCCTGCAGCGGCGCCGCGTCTCCGGCGCCGCCGCTTCCCGGCGGAGGGGCGCCCGCGCCCCTGGCGGCGCCCGCGGCCCCCCGGCCTCAGGCCGCCCCCCCGCAGGAGGCGCCGCCCAGCGTGGCCGAGGCGCAGGCCTTCCTGGCCGGCGTCGACAGGGACCTGCGCAGGCTGCGGCTCCAGGCCGCGCGCGCGGCGTGGGTCAACCAGACCTTCATCACGGACGACACCGACGCGCTCTCCGCCTCCGCCGAGGAGGCGAGCATGGAGTACCTCAACCGCGCGATGAAGGCGGCGAGGCGCTTCGATGGCCTCGCGCTGCCCGCGGAGCTCGCCCGCCAGCTGACGCTCCTCAAGATCTCGACCACCCTGCCGGCGCCGAGCGACCCGGCGGAGCGCGCGGAGCTGGCCGCGCTCTCGGTCGAGATGACGAGCCTCTACGGCAAGGGCAAGTACTGCCCGGAGGGCAAGCCGGGACGCGCCGCGCCAGCGGCGGGCGCGGCGGCGCCGAAGTGCCTCGCGCTCGACGCGCTCTCCAGCATCCTGAAGACCAGCCGCAAGTGGGACGAGCTGCTCGATGCGTGGGCGGGCTGGCACGCGATCGCCCCGCCGCTGCGCCCGAAGTTCGAGCGCTACGTCGCCCTCGGCAACAAGGGGGCCGCGGAGGTCGGCTTCCCGGACGTCGGCGCGCTCTGGCGGGCCGGGTACGACATGCCCCCCGACGCGTTCGAGGGCGAGACCGAGCGGCTCTGGGGCAAGCTGAAGCCGCTCTATGATGAGCTGCACTGCTACGTGCGCGCGAGGCTGCGCGCGATCCACGGGAAGGACAGGATCGGCGACAAGGCCCCGATCCCGGCGCACGTGCTCGGCAACATGTGGGCGCAGGAGTGGTCGAACGTCTACGCGCTCATGGAGCCGTACAAGGGCCAGCCCTCGCTCGACGTGACGCGCAAGATCAAGGCGAAGAAGCTCGACGAGAAGCAGATGGTCTCGTTCGGCGAGCGGTTCTTCACCTCGCTCGGCTTCGACCCGCTGCCGGCGACGTTCTGGGAGCGGTCGCTGCTCAAGAAGCCCGTCGATCGCGAGGTCGTCTGTCACGCGAGCGCGTGGGACGTGGGCGACCGGGACGATCTCCGCATCAAGATGTGCATCGAGCCGACCGAGGAGGATCTCATCACGATCCACCACGAGCTCGGGCACATCTATTACAACCATCAGTATTACAAGCTCCCGATCCTGTTCCAGGCGGGCGCCAACGACGGCTTCCACGAGGGGATCGGGGACACGCTCGCCCTCTCCGTGACGCCGAGCTACCTGAAGACGCTGGGGCTCATCGACAGGGTGCCCGCGGACGACAAGGGGCTCATCAACTTCCTCTTCAAGAAGGCGCTCGACAAGATCGCGTTCCTGCCGTTCGGCAAGCTCATCGACCAGTGGCGGTGGGACGTCTTCTCGGGCAGGACGAAGCCGGCCGACTACAACAAGGCGTGGTGGGCGCTCCGGCTCAAGTACCAGGGCGTCGCGCCGCCCGTGCCGCGCAGCGAGGCCGATTTCGACCCGGGGGCGAAGTTCCACGTCCCGGCGAACGTCCCGTACACGCGGTATTTCCTCGCACACATCTATCAGTTCCAGTTCCACCGGGCGCTCTGCAAGGCGGCCGGGCACACGGGGCCGCTCCATGCGTGCTCGATCCACGGCAGCGAGGCCGCTGGCGAGAAGCTGCGCGCCATGCTGTCGCTCGGCGCGAGCCGCCCGTGGCAGGAGGCGATGCAGGCGATGACGGGCGAGACCGGGGCCGATCCGAGCGCGATGCTGGAGTACTTCGAGCCGCTCAGGAGGTGGCTCAAGGAGCAGAACAAGGGTGAAGTCTGTGGGTGGTAATCGAGCGTAGGTGAGCTGTGCGTGTCTTCGTCGCTGTTGATCCAGGAGCCGAGCTCCTCGCCAAGGTCGGAGAGCTCCTGCGGGAGATCTCGCCCCGGGCCCCGTCCGCCAAGTGGGTGGAGCCTGCCGGGTTGCATATCACGCTCGCCTTCATGGGCGAGATCGGAGAGGAGCGCCTGCCGCTCGTCATCGCGGCGGCCGGGAGCGTCGCCGCCTTCCACAGGCCGCTCAAGTTGAGCATCGAGAAGGGCGGCGCGTTCGGTACGCGGCGCCGCCCGCGCGTGCTCTGGCTCGGCGTGGGCGGCGCGGTCGGCGCCCTCACCGCGATCCACCGCGACCTGGAGCAGACGCTCTCGATGTCGACGGGCTATGTGCCGGAGGACCGGCCGTTCGCGCCGCACCTCACCCTCGCCCGGTCGCGCGACCCGCGCGGCGATCCGGCGCTCGACGCGTGCGCTCAGGCGGTCGGCAACGTCGACTTCGGCGAGACGAGGATCGAGGAGATCATCGTCTACCAGAGCGAGATGACCCCGAAGGGCGCGCGCTACACGGCGCTCGCGCGCGTACCGCTGGAGGGGATCGGCGCCCCGGAGCAGGGGCGCTGAGCTTCGCCCGTCGAGGCGACAGCGTCGCTCTCGAGCTCCTCGGCGCGCGCGCGGCCCGGGCGCCGGCCCGGGCCCGAGGCGCGCCGCCTCCGCGAGCTCGTCAGCGCTTGCGCGGGGCGGGGATGAGCCCGAGGCGCACCGCCTCCTTGTAGGCGAACGAGCGGCTCAGCCCGAGCAGCCGGCCCGCCGTCGCCGCGTTGCCGCCGGCGGCCCGGAAGGCGCGCGCGAACGCCTCGCGACGCGCCCTCTCCAGCGCCTCGACCAGCGGCTCCACCGGCTCCTCCGGCGGCGCGTCCCCGAGCCACAGCGGCGCTCCGGCGGGCTCGACAAGCAGCGCGCCGGGGCGCTCCGGCGCGTCGCCGACGACGGGATCGATGTCCTCGCGCCGCAGCACGAGCTGCCTGCCGGCGGCGCTCTTGCCCTCCGCGATCGTCCGGCGCAGCGCGGCGCGCTGCACGGTGTTCTTCAGCTCGCGGACGTTGCCTGGAAAGGCGCCCTGCGTGAGCGCGAGCAGCGCCGGCCCGGTGAAGTCCACGCGCTCCGCGCCGAGCTCGGCCGCGACCTCCGCGGCGAAGCGCTCCGAGAGCGCCGGGATGTCCTCGCGCCGCTCGCGCAAGGGCGGCACGCAGATCGGGTAGACCCAGAGCCGGTGGAACAGATCGGCGCGGAAGCGACCCTCCGCGACCTCCCGCCGGAGATCGCGGTTCGTGGCCGCGACGACCCGCACCTCGACGCGGCGCGCCCGGTCCTCGCCCACGGGCTGGATCTCCCCCTCCTGCAGCGCGCGCAGGAGCTGCGCCTGCGCCGGGAGCGGGAGCTCGCCGATCTCGTCGAGGAAGAGCGTCCCGCCGTGCGCCGCCTCGAACCGGCCGGCGCGCGCCGCCGTGGCGCCGGTGAAGGCGCCTTTCCTGTGGCCGAAGAGCTCCGACTCGACGAGCTGGGCCGGTATCGCCGCGCAGTTGACGATCACGAGGGCCCGCCCCGCCCGGGGCGACCGCTCGTGCAGCGCGCGGGCGACGAGCTCCTTGCCCACGCCCGTCTCGCCCGTGATGAGCACCGGCCCGGGCAGCGGGGCGAGCATCGCGATCTCGCGCTCGATCCGCTGCATCGCGGCCGACCTGCCGGGCAGCGCCGGGCCCCCGGACGCGCCGCTGAGCGCGAGGCCCGCCTCCGTGGCGAGGGCCGGCGCGGGGCCGGCGTCGAGCCGCAGCGCGCCGGCGCAGAGCCCCGCGAACACGCGCGCGTCCTCGTCGCGCAGGCCGCGGAGGCCGTGGGGATCGCAGGCGTCGAGCGTGAGCAGCCCCGCGAGGCGGCCCTGCACGTGGAGCGGGACCGCCATGCAGGCGTGGATCGGGTTGATCTCGCCGGCGCTGCCGAGCAGCCAGCCGCTGTAGGGGTCCGGCTCGCTCGGGTCGAGGAACCGGATCGGCCCGGCCGCGAGGGCCGCCCTGCGGAGCCGCGGGTGCTCCGCGGGCCGGAAGCTGATCCCGAGGGCGGCCGGCGACAGCCCGATCTGCGCGGCGACGCCGACCGACCCGTCCTCTGCGGCCGTGAGCACCGAGAGCGCGTCTGCCGCCGTCACCTGCGCGAGCGCGCGCAGGATCCGCTGCAGCGCCTCGTCGCGGACGGGCGCTTCGGACAGGCTGAGCACGGCGTCGATCAGGGTCACGGGGTTCCTCGAGGAGACGGATGCCACGGCGGTTTCCTTCCGGAAACCACCGCAGGAGACACCCTGGGGGCCGGCGGCGCAAGCGCGGCTCGGCGCCTTGCGGGCGCGGCGTCGCCGGAGCTGCCGCGCGCGGTCGCGGGCCTGGTTTCCTGGAGGAAACCGTCGCCCGACGCGGCGCGCGCCGGGCGGGCGGGATCGGCGCGATCTGCGGGAGAGACGCTCATGGCACGGCCCGTGCGATGTCCTGTGCGCCGGCGGGGGAGCTGGATGGCGAAGAAAACGGCTGGCGCGCGGGCACCGCGCCCGGCTCGGAGGGTTGTCATGGGATTGAACGTGGGCCTGCTGCGGGAGAGCTTCGAGCTTGTGATCGAGAGGGAGCCCAACCTCACACACCGTTTCTACGGCATCCTGTTCTCGCGGTATCCGCAGGTGAAGCCGCTCTTCGGGCGCAACAGCCAGGACCAACAGGAGAAGATGCTCACGGAGGCGCTCGCCGCGGTCATCGACCGGCTGGAAGACGCGTCCTGGCTCGAGGAGAAGCTCATGGCGATGGGGGCCAAGCACGTCGACTACGGCGTCACGGACGCGATGTACCCCTGGGTCGCCGACGCGCTGATCTCGGCGATGGCCGAGGTCGCCGCCGCCGACTGGACCCCCGAGCACCAGCAGGCCTGGACGGACGCGCTCGGCGCGATCGCCTCGCTCATGCAGCGCGGAGCGAAGACGTACTGCGCCGGCCGACCCGACGCGTCGGTGTCCGCGGCGCAGGTCGGCGGCTAGCGCGCCGATTCGGCAAAGTATCAACGAATTCGCTATATTATGATTTGGCGCGCGCGTCGCGCTCGCCTCTCCGCGCGCCAGGGATCGCTGGCACGCGGAACCAGGGCGACGGCGACGCTGATGCGCTCGCGCTTCGTCTTCGCCTCGAAATAGAAATAGTCGGCCTTCGACTTCATGGCTCCTCCCGCGCGCGCACGTCACGGAGCGTGACGGCGCGCGCGATCGACCACCGCGCCGCTCAGGGGTAGAGCCGCTCGACGCGCCAGCGGTCGCCGTCGCGGAGGTAGAGCACGCGGTCGTGCAGGCGGCTCTCCTGGCCGCGCCAGAACTCGATGCGCTCCGGCACCACGCGGTAGCCGCCCCAGAACGCCGGCCGGGGCACCGGCCGTCCCTCGAAGCGGGCCTCGATCTCGCGCACCCGCGCGACGAGCTCCTCGCGCGAGGGCAGCGGCGCGCTCTGCCGCGACGCCCACGCGCCGATCTGGCTGCCCCGCGGGCGGGTCTCGAAGTAGGCGTCCGACTCTGCGTCGCTGATCCGCTCGATGCTGCCCTCGACGCGGACCTGCTCGGCCGCCTTCGCCCAGTGGATGCACAGCGCGGCGAACGGGTTCGCCGTGAGCTCCAGCGCCTTGCGGCTCTCGTGGTTGGTGAAGAACACGAATCCGCGCTCGTCGATGCCCTTCAGCAGCACCATCCGCGCCGAGGGGCGCCCGGACGCATCCGCCGTGGCCAGCGTCATGGCGGTCGCGTCGGTCGGTTCAGTGGTTTGCCGCTGCTCCAGGAGCTCGCGCGCGAGGGCGAAGGGGTCGGTCGGCTCGTTGGTCATGGTGAAATTGCGGCATGCATATACAGGCAGCGAGCGCGCCTGGCGAACCCGAACGAGCCCTTGGCCCTGCGCGCGCCCTGTCGAGGCGGCGAGGACACAAGGGGCGCGCGTTCTCTCGGCGGCGATGCGCGCGCCCTCGCGGCGAGGAGGGCGTGGAGGCTCTTCCTTCCGGGTTTCCGGGAAAGCTCGCGTTGTCGCGCACTCTCCGTTTTGATACTAGCGAAGACGCAGAGCGAGGACATGCATGGGCGCACCGGTCAGCGAGGGGGACGTCCTCGCGGAGAAATACCAGGTCGAGCGCGTCCTTGGAGAAGGCGGGATGGGCGTGGTGGTCGCCGCCCGCCATCTCCTGCTCGGCGAGCGGGTGGCCATCAAGTTCCTGCTGCCGCAGGCGCTGTCGCGCCCGGAGCTCGTGGCCCGCTTCCTGCGGGAGGGTCAGGCCGCGGCGCGCATCCGGAGCGAGCACGTGACGCGCGTGTACGACGTCGGCAAGCTCGCCGGGGGCGAGCCGTACCTCGTGATGGAGTATCTTGAGGGGATCGACCTCAAGGCGCTGCTGCGCGACCGCGGGCCGCTGCCGGTGGAGCTCGCGTGCGACTACCTGCTGCAGGCGTGCGAGGCGCTGGCGGAGGCGCACGCGCTCGGGATCATCCATCGGGATCTGAAGCCGGGCAATCTGTTCCTGAGCCAGCGGGCGGACGGCAGCCCGCTGATCAAGGTGATCGATTTCGGCATCTCCAAGATGGCCCTGGCGGCGGAGACGACGGCGCCCGAGGTGTCCGACATGACGCAGACATCGACGATGCTGGGCTCTCCGCTTTACATGGCGCCCGAGCAGATGGTCTCCTCGAAGACGGTCGATGCGCGCGCCGACGTCTGGTCGATGGGCGCGATCCTGGTTCAGCTGCTCACGGGCGCCACGCCCTTCCATGGCGAGTCGGTGATGGAGATCTACGACCGCATCCTGGAGGGGCCACCGCAGCTCCGCGGTCTGCGCGCCGACGTGCCCGAGCGCCTCGAATGGGCGGTGCACCGCTGCCTCCAGAGGAATCCTGCCGAGCGATTCGGCAACATCGCCGAGCTCGCCGCGGAGCTCGCCCGGTTCGCGCCGCCGCACGCGCAGCACCTGGCCGAGCGGGCCGCGCGCGTGCTGCGGATCCGCCTCGACGGGCTCGCCGAGGGCGGCGCGGAGGGGCGCCGCGAGCTCGCGTCGCCGCGGCGCCCGCTCTCCACGGCGCCCGGGCCCGCCAGCGCGCCGCCGCAGCCCGGCGGCAGCTCGGGCGGCCGGGGTGCCCCGGCCGGCGCGGCGTGGGGCGGCGCACCCACGGCGGTCCTGACGGACGGCGCGGCCACGGATCGCTCCTGGGGCGGCACACGCGCTTCGTCGGGCAGCGGTCGCACCAGGGCGCGCGCCCTCGGGATCGTGGCGGGCCTCGCCGCGGCGCTCCTGGGCGCTGCGGGGCTCGCGTGGTTCGCGCTCCGCCCCCCCGCGCCGGACGTCGCGCTCGGGGCGCCGGCGCCCTCGGCGTCGCCGGAGACGCCGTCGCGCGACGCGGCGGCGCCTGCGGCGGATCCCACGGCCGGCGGGCTCGCCGAGCTCCCCGACGGCGGCCTTGTGGCGCGACCGGGGGCGAGCGCGACCGTGGTCGTCAGCGCGCTCGGGACGGCGGAGCCGGCGGCGAGCGGGTCCGCGGCGCCCCAGCCGGCCGTGTCAGCGAAGGGGACGCGGCCGCCCGGGCGGCCCTCGCCGCCGCCTCGGCCCACGTCGTCCCGCCCGCGAGACCTGTTTTCCGATCCACGATGACATCACGTGAGCTGAAGAGAGGTCCCGTCTTGCTTTGCCATCGTCGTCACTCGAGCTCCTGTCCTGAGGCTGGCTACCGTGCGGCGGCCTCCAGCGCACCGTTGATCGGGGGCGCGCGCCGTCGGGCGTTCGCGCTCCTGTCGACGCTCGTCGCGCTCACGGCGCTCGCGCCGGCCGCGCGCGCCGCGGAGCCCACCCGGGAGGAGCGCGCCGCCGCGGTCGCGCTGTTCGACGAGGGGCGCGCGCTGATGGCCGCGGGCAAGCACGCCGAGGCCTGCCCGAAGCTCGCCGAGAGCCATCAGATCGACCCGGGCATCGGCACCCTCTTCAACCTCTCCGACTGCTACGAGCGCACGGGCCGGATCGCGACGGCGTGGATCGGCTTCCGCGACGTCGCGGCCGCCTCGCTGTCGGCCGGGCAGGCGGAGCGCGAGCGGGTGGCGCGCGCCCGGGCCGCCGCGCTCGAGCCGCGCGTCTCGCGCCTGCAGATCGTGGTCCCGAAGGAGGCGGCGCTCTCCGGGCTGGAGCTCACGCGGGACGGCATCGCCCTGGGGCGGGCGCTCTGGGGGACGGCGGTGCCGCTCGACCCCGGCGAGCATCGGATCGCCGCCGCGGCGCCCGGGCACGAGCCCTGGGAGACGAAGGTCGTGATCGACAAGCCGGGCGTGGTGAGCGTCACCGTGCCCGCGCTCGAGCGCGCGGCCGAGCCGGACTCCGCCGCGAGATCGAGCGCCACGTCGAGCGTGACGGTCGCGTCGCCGCCTCCGGCCCGTCCGCCGGTGACCGCCTCGCCGCCGCAGGGCGGGAGCATCCGCAGGCCGATCGGCATGGTGGGGGTCGGGCTCGGCGCGGTCGGGCTCGGCGTCGGCACGGTGCTCGGCTTCATGGCCAAGTCGACCTTCGACGAGGCCACCGAGGGCGGCCACTGCGACGAGGAGGGCCGCTGCATCGATCAGACGGGCCTCGATCTCCGCGGCGACGCGGTCAGGACGGGCAACATCGGGACGGTTGTGTTCATCGGGGGAGCGGTCCTCGCGGTCGGGGGGGCGGTCCTCTGGATCACCGCGCCCTCTGCGCCCGACGCCGGGACGGCATCCGCGGGTGGGCGCGGGCGAGCGGGCCACGCTCCCTTTCGCGCGCGCGTCGGCCTCGGCCCCGGGAGCGCGTGGATCGCGGGCACTTTCTGAGCGGAGCGCGAGCCGAGCCGGAGTGGCAGCTTCGTGGCCGTGATTGTGCTCGCGGGCTGCAATGCGATCTTCGGCATCGAGCCGGGTGAGCCGCTCCGATCGGCTCCGGCGCTGCGGGCGGCGGCGCCGGAGGAGCGGCGGCCCCGGTGAGGGGGGCGGCGGCGCCGGCGGTCCAGTCATGCGCTTCGTCGGGCGTGCTCACCCCGGTAAAGCCGTCTCATCGGCGGGGAAGAGGTCCAGTCGGGCGTCAACGTCGCTGTGGACGGCGAGGCATTCGGGAACGCCTGAGTTGTGACGCCCTCGCCAGTTTGATAATTTCGAGCACGAAGGCGAGGACATGCATGGGCGCACCGGTCAGCGAGGGGGACGTCCTCGCGGAGAAATACCAGGTCGAGCGCGTCCTTGGAGAAGGCGGGATGGGCGTGGTGGTCGCCGCCCGCCATCTCCTGCTCGGCGAGCGGGTGGCCATCAAGTTCCTGCTGCCGCAGGCGCTGTCGCGCCCGGAGCTCGTGGCCCGCTTCCTGCGGGAGGGTCAGGCCGCGGCGCGCATCCGGAGCGAGCACGTGACGCGCGTGTACGACGTCGGCAAGCTCGCCGGGGGCGAGCCGTACCTCGTGATGGAGTATCTTGAGGGGATCGACCTCAAGGCGCTGCTGCGCGACCGCGGGCCGCTGCCGGTGGAGCTCGCGTGCGACTACCTGCTGCAGGCGTGCGAGGCGCTGGCGGAGGCGCACGCGCTCGGGATCATCCATCGGGATCTGAAGCCGGGCAATCTGTTCCTGAGCCAACGGGCGGACGGCAGCCCGCTGATCAAGGTGATCGATTTCGGCATCTCCAAGATGGCCCTGGCGGCGGAGACGACGGCGCCCGAGGTGTCCGACATGACGCAGACATCGACGATGCTGGGCTCTCCGCTCTACATGGCGCCCGAGCAGATGGTCTCCTCGAAGACGGTCGATGCGCGCGCCGACGTCTGGTCGATGGGCGCGATCCTGGTACAGCTGCTCACGGGGGCCACGCCCTTCCATGGCGAGTCGGTGATGGAGATCTACGACCGCATCCTGGAGGGGCCGCCGCCGCTCCGCGGTCTGCGCGCCGACGTGCCCGAGCGCCTCGAATGGGCGGTGCACCGCTGCCTCCAGAGGAATCCTGCCGAGCGATTCGGCAACATCGCCGCGCTCGCGGCGGAGCTCGCCCGGTTCGCGCCGCCGCACGCGCAGCACCTGGCCGAGCGGGCGGCGCGCGTGCTGCGGATCCGCCTCGACGGGCTCGCCGAGGGCGGCGCGGAGGGGCGCCGCGAGCTCGCGTCGCCGCGGCGCCCGCTCTCCACGGCGCCCGGGCCCGCCAGCGCGCCGCCGCAGCCCGGCGGCAGCTCGGGCGGCCCCGGCGTGCCGGCCATCTCCGCGTGGTCCGGCGCGCCCGCGGCGCTCGTGGCCGACGGCGCGGCCGCGGATCGCTCCTGGGGCGGCGCACGCGCCTCCGCGAGCCTTGGTCGCACCGGGGCGCGCACGTTCGGGATCGCGGCGGGCCTCGCCGCGGCGCTCCTTGTCGGCGCGGGCTTCGGGTGGGTCGCGCTCCGCCCTTCGGCGCCGGGCACGGAGCTCGGCGCCTCCCTGTCGCCGGAGACGCCGCGGCACGGCGAGGCCGCGCCCGTGACGCTGCCCGGGCCCGAGACCGGCAAGCTCCCGGAGCTGCTCGACGGCGGCCCCGCGCCGGCGCCAGGCGCGCCCGGGGCTTCGCGTGCGCTGCCGCCGGCGAGCGAGCCCACGGCGCGGCCGGCGAGCGCTCCCGCGCCGGTCGTACGGCCGCCGGTGCGGCCTGCGCAGCCGCTGCCTCGGCGCCCGCCGCCCCCTCCACAAGACCTCTTCTCTGATCCGCGATGACTGACGTCCGTTGAGCCTCGGCGGTAGGCCTCGCCGGTGGGGATCCGTGCAGGCGATGATCAGAAGGATGCTGAGCGGGAATATAGCTTGGCCCGACCTCCAAACGGGATTCGTGGCTACCGCTCTGTTTCAAATGTCTGCCTTGGAGAGACATCGGGTGCATCGCCGGAGCGCCTCGGCGCGTGTCAGGCGCATTCCACCTGAATGCCCCGATTGACTCCATGGGCAAGACCATGCCATTCGACAGCGACGAACGGCGGCGAGCGGCCGAGCGGGCCTATCGGCTGCCTTGGCGCCCGCGGGCCATGGCCTCTGCGACTGCAGACCTGGCTCTTTCGCCCGGGCAATAGATCATGTGGGCGCCACGGCGCCTGTCAGGTAGAATGCGTCCCATGACAAAGCAGCGAACGACCTTGGCTTTCTGGATGTCCCTCTCGCTGGTTGGCAGCGCGTGTCTCGCGCTGGGCGCCGGCGCATGCAGCGATGACGGGGCGACCAGCTCCGGCGACACAACGTCCGACCCGGGGAGCCAGGGCTCCACCGGGACGGCGGGGACGGGGGCCGGGAGCGGGACGGGGGCCGGGAGCGGGACGGGGGCCGGGAGCGGGACGGGGGCCGGGAGCGGTTCCGGTGGTGCAGGCGGCAGCACGTCGACGACCGGGAGCACCACGGGACAGGGCGGCGCGGGCGGCGGCGAGCCGCCGGCGTGCGACGCCAGCGCCGCTCCCGACGTCGGGAAGCTGGCGCTCGCTCCCGTCGTCACCGGCCTGGACAAGATGGTTTACGCCGCTCAGCCGAAGGGATCGAGCGACTGGTACCTCGTGCAGCAGACCGGGCAGATCCGCGTGTTCACGGGCGGCGCGCTGCGGCCGGCGGTCTTCCTCGACGTGAGCAAAGACATCCAGCTCCTCAGCGGTTCGTTCGACGACGAGCGCGGGCTCTTCACCATCGCGTTTCCGCCCGACTACGCGACGAGCGGCAAGTTCTACATCATGATGACGCCGACCGCGGGCGCGAGCATGAACCGCGACACGGTGCTCGAGTACCAGCGCTCCGACGACCCTTACGTGGCCAACCCGACGCCCACGAAGACGATCCTGCAGCTCGACAGCTCCATGGTGAACCACAACGGCGGCCATATCGCGTTCGGGCCCGACGGCATGCTCTACGTCGGCACGGGCGACGGAGGCGGTTCCTGCAACAGCGACAAGCCCGGGACACCGCAGGACCCGAGCTCGCCGTTCGGCAAGATCCTGCGCCTCGATCCGAACGCTCCCGCGCCGTACGCCGCGGCCGGAAATCCCTTCCCGGGCGACGGCGCGCGGACCTGGCATTACGGCATGCGCAATCCGTGGCGCTTCGGCTTCGATCGCGCGACGGGCGACCTCTACATCGGCGACGTCGGCCAGAATGATTACGAGGAGGTCGACTTCGCTCCCGCGGGCGTGTCGGGGCTGAACTTCGGCTGGGCGAAGCACGAGGGCGACCACGCGGATACCTGCCCCGGACGCAACCTGCGTGAGGGCACGACGCACACGCGGCCCATCGTCGACATGGACCGGCGGCGGAGCGCGACGGGGCCGTTCCGCGATTACGTATCGGTCATCGGCGGCTTCGTGTACCGGGGCAGCGAGGTGCCGCAGCTCAAGGGTGTGTACCTGTTCGGCGACTACACCGGAGCGCGCATGGGCGCGCTCGTCCAGTGCGGGGACAAGACGTCGCCCCTCACGCTCCTCAACAAGAACCCCGATCCGAACACGCCCAACGCTCCGGCGTTCACGCGCCAGGGCGGCCTGCCGGCGTTCCAGGCGCTCACCGCGATCGTCGAGGACAACGCCGGCGAGCTCTACTTCGTGGCGAACCGCAACAGCCTCGTGAAGATCGTCCCCGGGACGTGAGCGAGCGCGCAGGGCGCCGGATAGCCGGCGCCTCGCGCCCTGCCTCCAGCGCGCGCCCGCCTGTGCGCGCACATCCCGGCGCGCGCGTCGATGCGCGTCCGCTTCGCATCACCGCAGCAACCCTCCATTGCCGCAGCAACCGTCGTGCCGCGTCCGCTCGCCGCGGGCGCAGCGCCCCCCTTCCGAGCGCCCAGCGAATGTGCTTCGCTTGCGCCGCTCATTCAGGAGGAGCCCCATGAAGAATGTCTTGACCGTGCTTGTGGCGCTCGGCGCCGTGTGTCTCATCGGCTGCGAGGACAAGCACCAGCAGGCGACGCCCGAGCCGGCGAAGGCCGCGACCACGGCCGAGCCGGTGAAGCCCGCGCCCAAGGCGGCCGAGCCCGCGCAGACGGCGCCGGCCGAGACCGCCAAGCCGGCGAGCACCGGCGGCTGGTGATCGGCGCGGCGGCTCGGCCCGCTGCCCCGTGGCATCGGCGCATGGCCGCGCTCCGCCTCGCGCTCTCGCTCGGCCTCGCCGCCGCGGCCTGCGACGGCCGCCCCGCGGGGCCTGCCCCCGGCGGCGGCCCCGGCTCCGTGGCGCCTGCCCCCGGCGGCGGCGGCCCCGACCCGCTCGATCCGCTGCGGCGCTTCGAGGCGTCCCGGCGCGCCGCGACCGACTTCTCCCGCCTGCCCAGCTCCGACCGGCTGCTCGGGCCCGATCCGATCGCGCTTCGCCCCGTGGATCCGCGGGGTCGCCCCGCCGCGCCGGGCGCGCCCGCGCTGCTCTCGCCGCTCCGCGGCCGCGACGCGCTCGTCCTGCTCGACGCGTCGCTGCGCGAGCTCTCCCGGGCCCCCGCGCCGGCCTCGCCGACGGGGGTCGCGGTCATGCCGTCCGGCGAGATCTTCGCGAGCGGCGAGGCGTCGCCCGTCCTCTTCCGCTACGTCGTGCGCGGCGCCTCGCTCGAGCCCGCGGGGCGCATCGAGCTCGCGGGACTCCACGGCGTCCGTGACGTCGCGGCCGGCCCCGAGGGCGTCCTCTATGCGCTCGACGAGCGCGCCGGCGCGCTCCTCACGCTGCGCCCTGGTCCCGCCCGCGCGGACGGGCGCCTCGAGGTCGAGCGCTGGGACGAGCCGATCGGCGCCGGCCCGTTCCGCGTCGTGCGCCTCGCGCGCCACCTGATCGTCGACTGCCTCCTCGACCACACGCTCGTCGTGCTCCCGGTCGGCGCCGACGGCCGCCCGCTTCCGGGCGGCGCGGCGCGCATCCGCCACGACGGCCCGATCTGGAGCTTCGACGCGCTCGAGACGGCCGACGCCGGGGGCGGGCTCCTGCTCGCCGCGGGCGGGGTCGAGGATCGCCCGCTCGACCGGACCGGCGGCTCGTTCGGCTACATCGACTCGTTCGTCTTCCTCTACCGCGTCACCACCGGCGCCCGGCCCGAGGCGGCGCGCCTCTCGGCCGTGAACGTCTCGGAGCTCGGCGTGCTCACCCCGAAGGCGATCGCGCTCTCGGCGCTCCCGGGCGCGGCCGGCGTGCGCGTGGTCGCGACCGGCTACGGCGGCGACCGCCGGGCCGAGCTCCTCTTCCGCGCGACGGACGCCGGCCTCTCGGCCGCGCCGGAGGTCTCCACCCGCCCGCTCGCCCCCGGCGTCGCCGGCATGGTCGCGCTCGGCGGCGGCGCCTTCGCCTATGCGAACCCCCTGCTCGACGCGTGGCTGCTCGACGCGGGCGACGAGGGCAGCGTCTCGAAGCGGCCGGTCCAGGACGGCGGCGAGGACGCTCGCTCCGAGGAGCTCCGCCTCGGAGAGGCGCTCTTCTTCACGTCGCTGATGGCGCCCTGGAACCGGACCGACGGGCCGCTCAGCCGGTTCACGTGCGAGACGTGCCACTTCGAGGGCTACGTCGACGGCCGCACGCACCACACGGGCCGCGGCGACGTGCGCGCCACGACCAAGCCGCTGCTCGGCCTGTTCAACAACCGCCCCCACTTCTCCCGCGCCCTCGATCCGGATCTCACCGCGGTGGCGGACAACGAGTTCCGCGTCGCCGGCGCGCTGAGCGGCCACGACCCGTGGTTCCCCCTCTCCGCCGCCGACGCCCCGTGGCTCGTCGATCTCGGGCTGGCCGACGCCGCGCGCGCCGGGCTGCCGCCCGAGGCGCTCCGCCGCGCGCTCATGAGCTTTCTCATGGCGTTCTCGCACCGCGCGAACCCCGCCGCCCTCGGCCGCTCGCGCTTCACCCCGCTCGAGCGCGAGGGCGCCCGGGTGTTCCGGGATCGCTGCGCGCGCTGCCACGCGCCCGTGCTCCGCAGCGACGATCCCGGCTCCGCGGCGCCGTTCGAGCGCTGGGAGGAGCTCGTGCTCGCGCCCGAGGGGGCGATCGTGTGGGGCCGGGCCGGGTACGAGAAGACCGGCGTCGTGCCGTACGTGCACGAGGATGGCGCGCGGGTGCCGTCGCTCCGGCGGCTCTACAAGAAGCGGCCGTACTTCACGAACGGCTCGGCGAAGAGCCTGCGGGAGGTGCTCGAGCGGGCGCGCTTCGGTGACACGGGCGGCCGCGCCGCCGCCGACGGCGGGCCGAGCGCCGCCGCCGCGTCGGGGGCCTTCTTTCACGACGGCGCCCCCGCGGGCGAGGACCTCGGCGCGCTGGACGCCGGGGCGATCGAGGCGCTGCTCGCCTTCCTCGATCTACTCTGACCGCGCGGATCCCGCAGCGTCGCCGCGCGATCCGCGGTAAATAGGCGAGATGCGACTTCACCCCACGTTCCCGCGCCCGTCGGCGGCGGCCATCGACAAGGCGCGCCGGCTCCTCGAGCGCGCGCTCGGCCCCTCGAAGGTCATCACGTCGGCCGAGGGATGCGCCGCCTACGCGGGGGACGAGTCGGATCAGCCGCCGGTGAGCCCGGATGCGGTCGTGCTCGCGTCCTCGGCGGCCGACATCGAGAAGGCGGTGCGAGCGGCGAGCGAGGCGGAGGTGCCGGTCGTGCCGCGCGCCGCCGGCAGCGGCAAGTCGGGCGGCGCGGTGCCTGTGGCGGGCGGCATCGTCATCGCCACCATCGGCATGAGCTCCATCAAGGAGATCAGCCGCGAGGAGCAGGTCGCGGTCGTCGAGCCGGGCGTCATCCTCGCCGACCTGCACGCGGCCGTGGAGGCCGAGGGGCTCTTCTACCCGCCCGATCCGAACTCGCTCAAGATGTGCGCGCTCGGCGGCAACATCGCCGAGAACGCCGGCGGCCCGCGCGCCTTCAAGTACGGCGTCACGCGCGAGTACGTGCTCGGCCTCGAGGCGATCCTCATCGACGGCACGCGCCTCCGCACCGGCCGGCGCACGGTGAAGGGCGTGACGGGCTACGACGTCACGGCGCTGCTCGTCGGCAGCGAGGGCACGCTGGCGATCACGACCGAGGCGACGCTCCGGCTGATCGCGAAGCCCCCGTCGGTCATGACGCTGCTCTGCCTGTTCCCGGACGTGCACGCGAGCGGGCGCGCCGTGAGCGCCCTCGTCGCGGCCGGCGTCGTGCCGCGCTGCCTCGAGCTGCTCGACCGCTCGACGCTCGACGCGGTCCGGGCGCGCGGCGTCGGGGTCGACGAGCGCTCGGGCGCGATGCTGATCATCGAGGTCGACGGCGAGCCCGCGGACTGCGAGGTCCAGACCGAGCGGGTGGGGGAGGTCTGCATGGACGCCGGGGCGCTCGACGTCCTCGTCGCGCAGGACAAGGCGCAGCGCGACCGGCTCTGGGAGGCGCGCCGCCAGCTCTCGCCCACGACGCGCGCCATGGCGCGCTACAAGATCTCCGAGGACGTCGTGGTCCCGCGCAACAAGATCCCGGCGCTGCTCGACGAGGTCGCGGAGATCTCGGCGGCGACCGGCGTCCGCATGCTGACGTACGGCCACGCCGGGGACGGCAACCTCCACGTCAACCTGCTCTGGAACGATCCGGAGCTCGTCCCCCAGGTGGAGATCGCGCTGTCGCGCCTGTTTCACGCGGTGATCGGCATGCGCGGCACGCTGAGCGGCGAGCACGGCATCGGGACGTCGAAGGCCGAGTTCCTCGCGCTCGAGCAGTCGCCGGAGCTCATCGCGCTCGAGCGCCGGATCAAGGCGGTCTTCGACCCGAAGGGCCTGCTCAACCCGCACAAGATCTTCCCGCGGCGCGCGCTCACCGCGGTCGAGCGGGGCGAGCGCGACGGGGGGACCGAGCGCGCGCCGGGCTTCCCGACCCACGTCGCGGCGCCGTCGCACGGGGCTTGCTAGTCGATGCGGGTCCTCGGCATCGATCCCGGCTCGCGCCACCTGGGCTGGGGCCTGCTCGTGCGGCAGGGCACGCGCATCGAGCACATCGCGCATGGCGTCATCGACGTCGACACGACCGGGACGTTCGCCGGCCGGCTGGTGGAGATCGACGACGAGCTCGGCAAGGTGATCGCCGCGCACGCGCCCGACGCGGCGGCGGTGGAGAGCCTGTTCTTCGCGAAGGACGCGCAGAGCGCGGCGAAGCTCGGCCACGCGCGCGGGGTCGTGCTGCTGCGGCTGGCGCGCGCCGGCGTGCCGATCTCGGAGTATGCGCCGGCGCTGGTGAAGCGGACCATCGTCGGCCGGGGCGCGGCCGAGAAGGCGCAGGTGGCGCAGGTGATGACCGCGGTCCTGCGCCTCGCCGCGCCCCCGCGGCCGGACGCGGCCGACGCGCTCGCCATCGCGATGACCCACCTCAGCGCCGCGGGCTTCGCGGCCGCGCTGGCGGCGTCCGGCGCGCCCGTCCGGTCCCGGGCCAGACCGCGACGGGCGCGCCCGGGTTGAGCGTGGGCCTGCGGGGCGCGGCGGCTGGGCTCGACGTGGATCCGCCGGGCGCGACCCGGGCGGTTCGGGCGCACACCCCGTGTGCTATGGAGCCTGCATCGGACGCGCCCGCGCCGCGTCCAAGGTGAAAACGTGCGGCGCGCCCCGGCTTCAGCGAGGGCGGCGGTCGCCGGGGGAACCGGCGGTGCATCACCGGCGCCCCTGTCTCACGAAGCGCGGAGGCGACACGCCTCTGGACATCAAAGGAGATCGGGAAGGATGACGCGAACCTCACTTTACCGCCTGGCCGCCGCGTGCCTCATCGGGCTGACGGCGCCTGTCACGGTCGTGCTCGCGACCGCCGGCGAGTCCCAGGCAGCGGGCCCTACCGCCGAGGAGCTCGGCAGGCGCGTCCAGCAGTTCTACGACTCCACGAAGACCTTCAAGGCGAGCTTCACGCAGACCTACACGATCAAGGTCCAGGACGTGAAGAAGGTCTCCACTGGCAAGGTGATCTTCGAGAAGCCCGGCAAGATGAGCTGGGTCTACGACGCGCCGAACGGGAACCGCGTCGTCTCCGACGGCGTCACGATCAAGGTCTACGAGAAGGACAACGAGCAGATGTTCGAGACGCCGGTGAAGGGCTCCCAGTACCCGGCGGCGCTCTCGTTCCTGATGGGCAAGGGGCAGCTCACGAAGGATTTCTCGCTGCGCCTGCTCGACCCGGCGCAGATGAAGTTCGAGGGCGGCTATGTCCTCGAGGGGACGCCGAAGGAGGCGACCCCTGCCTATCAGAAGATGCTCCTCTACGTGGACGGGCAGACCAACCAGGTCCGGCGCGTGCTGATCCTCGACGCGCAGGGCAACCGGAATCGGTTCGACTTCGCGTCGCCGGTCGTCAATCAGCCGACCGCGAAGAACGAGTTCGACTTCACGCCCCCTCCCGGCACGCGCGTCGTCCGCCCCTGACGTCATCCCGCCATGTTTCCGGCGCGGAGCCCCGCCGCGCTGCCACTGCCCACAGATCGAGGAAGCGGAGCGTCACGGCGCCCGCGCTCCTAGCCGGCCGCGCGACGTGCCGATGCTGCTGGGAGATCTGCCCGGCGCGTCCCTGCCGTGGTAGAAATATCGTGTGATGCTTCGATCCGACGGGTGTGAGCGACAGCTCCGAGACTGCCGTTGCCCGCCTCGGATCGTCGCCGCTTCTGGCGGCTCCACGTGTGCGGTGGCGGTTCGTCTCGGCTGAAGGTCACCCGCTGTCACGAGGATTTCGCGAGAGCGCTCGATCCATGAACAACGCCCACGGACGCCGTCCCGATTTCCCCGGCCTGCCGCAGCAACCCCGGCCGGCGGAGCGCCCGAGCGAGCATGCCCAGCCTGGTGGCGGGCAGGTTCGCTCGGGGTCCCCGGCGCACGGCGCGGGGCAGCTCTCCTCGGGACAGCCGCCGCACTGGCCGCAGGGGCACGGGCAGCATGGGCATGCGCCTCCGGGACACGGGCATGCGCCTCCGGGACACGGGCATGCGCCTCCGGGACATGGGCATGCGCCTCCGGGACATGGGCATGCGCCTCCGGGACACGGGCATGCGCCTCCGGGACACGGGCATGCGCCTCCGGGACACGGGCATGCGCCTCCGGGCTACGGGCACGCGCCGCCGGGCTACTGGCCGCCAGCCCGTGCGCCGATGCCAGCGCAGGGCCCTGCTCCGCCGCACGGCGCTCCCGCGCTGTACGGCGCCGCGCACCCTGCGCCCGCGCATCCCCACGCCGGCTACCCTGCGGTCATCCGGGTAGCGCGAAGGCCCGACCCGGATCGGCGGCGGCGCATCGCCGGGCTGTGGCTGTGGGCCAACGGCATCATCGCGGGCGCGGTCCTCAACCTGATCTTCACGCTCTTCGGCGTGATCGAGTCCGGGGGGAGCATGCTGAGCGCCATGCTCGTCGGAGCGCTCTTCGCGTTCCCGCCGCTCGTCCTCTACCTCTTCGTCCCGATGGTCATCGATCGGTACGATCCTGAGCCGTGGTGGTGCCTGCTGATGGCGTTCCTGTGGGGTGCGCTCGCGGCGACCGGCTTCTCGATCCTGATCAACACCGGCGTCCACGTCGGCGTCTCCAGCAACTTCGGCGAGCCGGTGGGCGAGCTCGTCAGCGCGTCGGTCAGCGCCCCGTTCGCGGAGGAGCTCTTCAAGGGGCTCGGCGTGTTCGGCTTCTTCTACTTCTTGCGCCGGGAGTTCGACGGCATCGTCGACGGCATCATCTACGCCACGTTCTGCGCGCTCGGCTTCGCCGCGGTGGAGAACGTGCTCTATTACGCGCGCGCCTCGATGCAGGGCAGCGACGTGCTCGCCGGGACCTTCGTCCTGCGCGGCGTGTTCACGCCCTGGCTCCACCCGCTGTTCACGTCGATGACCGGGATCGGCTTCGGCCTGGCCCGGGAGTCGTCGAAGACCTGGGTGCGCGTCGCGGCCCCGATCGGCGGCTACCTGCTCGGCGTCGCGCTGCACGCGGTGTGGAACTTCCTCCCGACCGCGCTGGGGCGCGCGATGGGGGACCTCTTCATGCCGTGGCTGCTGCTCTGGCTATGCTTCGTCGCGTCGTTCTTCGGGATCATCGTGGCGCTCGTCGTCCGCAAGGGCTGGGTGATCCGGGATCATCTGCGCGACGAGGTCGCGCTCGGCATGCTCACCCAGGACGAGCTCGAGCTCGTCTGCTCGCCGATCGGCCGGCTCCGGTGCACCCTCGGCTGGCGCGGGGCCACCGGGCGGAGCTTCATCCGCGCCGGCGCGCGGCTCGCGCTCAGCAAGTGGCACACGGCGCGCGCGCTGGAGGGGCGGAACCGGACGATCAGCGCCGACTTCATCGGTCCGCTCCGCCACGAGATCGCGCAGCTCCGGCAAGAGCTCCACGCCCGCTCTCCTCGCTAGACTGCCGCTCTGGAGCTGGAGCCCAGGCGCGCGGTGGGGGGTCAGCTCTGTGAGCCGGTTGTGTCGTCTGTGATGGGGCGGGGGGCGGGGCGGTCCTCGCGCCGCTGCACGGGCTTCGCGGGGATGCCGACGACCGTCGTGTTCGGCGCGACGTCGTGCACGACCACGGCGTTGGCGCCGATCCGGGCGCCGTCGCCGACCGTGACGCCGCCGACGATCTTGGCGCCCGCGCCGATGAAGAGGTCGCTCCCGAGCACCGGCGTCTGACGCCGATCGGCGCCGATCGTCACCTGGTGCTCGATGAGCACGTTCGTGCCACCACGGACGTTGCCGTTGATGACGACACCGTTCGAGTGGATGAGCACGAAGCCCGGCCCGAAGTCCGCGCCCCGCCCGATGACGCAGCCGCCGGCGAGGTTGGTCGCCTTGTTGAGCAGCATCTCGACCACGGGCATCCGGTGGGCTCGCGCGGCCTGCGTGAACCGGTAGAGGACCATCGCCGCCGTGCCGTCGGTCGCCAGCGTCTTCAGGAGCGTCGGCAATGGGTCGCTGCCGTAGCACCATGTCGCCTTCTTGCGCACGTCGGCAGCGATGAGTCGCAAAGTCCGCAGCATCCCCGCGAGACTAGCGCACCTCGCCCCGACCGTGCGAGCTTTCGCCGCGCGACCGTGCACCCCCTCTGCTGCGCGGGCCCACCTCCAGGAGAGACCGCGGCGCATTCTCCTCCGGAGGAGCCGGCGCACCGCGCTGTTGCCCTCCGGTCATCGGCCCGTCACATCGCTCGGGTACACGCGCTATTCAGCATGTCGCGGATTTTGGTCATCGAGGACGAGCCGGCGCTCCAGAAGGTGCTCGATTACAACCTCAGGCAAGCCGGGCATGAGGTGCTCCTCTCGGGGCAGGGCGGTGAGGGGGTCCGGCTGGCCTTGGACCAGCGACCCGATCTCGTCTTGCTCGATCTCATGTTGCCCGACATCTCGGGCACCGAGGTGTGCCGCGCTCTCCAGCAGAGCGACGACACCCAGCGTATCCCCGTGATGATCGTCTCGGCGCGCGGGGACGAGGTCGACCGCATTGTCGGCTTCGAGCTCGGCGCCGTCGATTACGTCGTCAAGCCGTTCAGCGTGCGGGAGCTCGTGCTGCGCGTGCAGGCCGTGCTCCGCCGCGCGAAGTCCTCCGGGGACGGGGAGCGGTGCATCGAGTTCGGGTGTCTCCGGATCGACGAGGGCGCACATCGCGTGTGGGTCGATCGCGAGGAGGTCGAGCTGACGCTCCTCGAGTTCAAGCTCCTCGTCGCGCTGTACGAGGCGCGCGAGCGCGTGCAGACGCGCACCGCGCTCCTCGACGGCGTCTGGGGCATCGACGTGAGCATCACGACGAGGACCGTGGACACCCACGTCAAGCGCCTGCGCGACAAGCTGCGCCGCGCGGGCGATTACATCCAGACCGTCCGCGGTATCGGCTATCGATTCGCCGCGTCGCCCGACGTGCCCGAGAGCCGCAGCGCGTGATCGCGATGCCGGGCGATCCGCGACAATCGTTGCCGCCACGCCATTCTGCCGTAACGCAAGCTGGTATACAGTGCGAATGTTGAATCCCACGATGGGATAACCCATTGAAGCCGCTCGTCCTTATTTGGAGCTCGGGTGGAGCTCTGGTCTTTTCGCTAGCTGGCGCCGGGAGCCTCGATGCACCTTGAGACGTGGAATGCGGGGGAGGCCGATCCTGACCGAGCGAGGCGGCTCGCGATCGGGTACGCGGCCGGGCTCCTGCTGTTCGCGGGCATCGCGCTCTCCGCCGCCCGCCTGAGCGGCGCGATCCGGCCGCCTCCGCCCGAGGAGGAGGTCGTCGACGTCAAGCTCGCCGCCCGGCTCCCCGAGGCGCCTCCCGTCGCAGCGGCGCCGGCGCCCCCGCCGCCGGCGGCGGAGGCCCCGGCGCCTCGCCCCGCGGCGCCCCGGCGCCCGGCGCTCGTCGCGCCGACCACGGTGCCCTCCGAGGCGCCGGCGGAGGCGGACCCGAGCCAGGCCACGGCGAGCGACGACGACACCTACGGAGAGCCGGGCGGTGCGCCGGGCGGCGTGCCCGGCGGGGTCCCCGGCGGCACGGGAACGGCCGCCGTGGCGGCGCCCCCGCCGCCGCCGCCACCCCCGCCGCCGCCGCCGCCGAGAGGGCCGATTCACCTCCCCGAGAACGCGACGCCGCCGGTCGCGCTCTCCAACGCGCTTCCTTCCGTCCCCGAGGCGGCGCTGAGCGCAGGGGTAGAGGCCACCGTGGTCGTCAGGTTCGTGGTGACCGAGACGGGCGAGGTCACGAACGTCACCATCGTCCGCGGCCATCCGCTCTTCAACGACGTGGTCCTCGCGACGGTGAAGACGTGGCGCTACCGGCCGGCGGTTCACGAGGGGAGGCCGGTGTCGACCTTCAAGACGGTCAGGATCCCCTTCAAGGCGAAGAGATGACGTCGAGCGCGCGGCCGCGGAGGCGGCGTCTCGCGAGAGGAGTGAAGGAGTAGAGCCATGATGCAGTTTGATCTCGGGCACATCTGGGCGACCATGGGGCTCCTCAGCAAGCTCGTCGCGTTCGCCCTCGTGCTCATGGCGCTGGCGAGCGTCGCTGTCGTGGTGGAGCGGCTCATCGCGCTGGCGCGTCAAGCCTCGGAGAGCCGGCGCTTCGCGAGCGAGGCGCGGCCGGTGATGGAAGCGTGGGACACGGCGCGGCTCGCGGCGATCGCCGACCGGTACGGGCGCTCTGCGCTCGCCCGGCTCGTCGCGGCGGCGGTGCGCCGGTTCCAGCGCGCCGTCGACGCCGGCGAGGGCGGCGTGCCCCCGGTGGAGCTCGCGCGCCGCGAGGTGTCGCGGCGCCGCGAGGCGATCTCCGCCGACCTGCGCCGCGGCCTCTCGGTGCTGGCGACGGTGGGCTCGGTGGCCCCGTTCGTCGGGCTGCTCGGCACGGTCATCGGCATCATCACCGCCTTCCAGACCATCGCCTCGACCGGCTCGGGCGGCCTCGGCGCCGTGAGCGGCGGCATCTCCGAGGCGCTCATCGTCACCGCCCTCGGGCTCGGCGTCGCCATCCCGGCGGTGCTTTGCTTCAACTACCTCACCACCCGCATCGCCGCGGTGGAGCTCGCGCTCGAGCGCAGCGCGGGTGAGCTCATCGATGAAATGGAGAACGAGCATGGGCGTTCGAGCGGAGAGCGGTCGTTCGGGTCGGCAGCCGCCGCCTGAGCCGGAGATCAACGTCACGCCGCTCGTCGACGTGGTGCTCGTGCTCCTCATCATCTTCATGGTGATCGCGCCCCAGATGGAGCACGGCGAGCGGGTCGACCTCCCGGCGGTGTTTCAGCCCGATCGGAGGTCGAGATCGGCGCTCGATCCGATCTACGTGACGATCACCGGCGCCGGCACCGTGTTCCTGGAGAAGGAGGCCGTAGCCGACCTCCCGTCGCTCGGAGAGAGGCTGCGGGCCATCCGCGCCGCGGAGCCGGAGCGCCGGGTGGTCATCAAGGGCGACGCCTCCGTGAAGTACGGTCGCGTGCGGGAGGCGTTCGCGCTGTGCCAGGAGGTCGGCTTCGGCGGGATCTCGCTGCAGGTGAGCCAGCGGGGCGGCGGGGCCTCCCCGGAGCCGGAGGAGGGCTAGCGTCGTGGGGATGAGCGTTTCGCAGGGCGGAGGCAAGAGGGGCGGCGTCGCGCCGAGCATGAACGTGACGCCGCTCGTCGACGTGGTGCTCGTGCTCCTCATCATCTTCATGGTCGTGACGCCGCTGCTCGCGAAGCAGTTCTGGCTGAACCTGCCCAAGAAGGACGACACCGCGAAGCTCGCGCCACCCCCCGACGACGCCAGCAAGCCCGTGGTGCTCACGGTGGATCAGCGCGGCGTCATCCGCATCAACCAGGCCGAGGTGCAGCGCGGCGAGCTGAGAGAGCGGCTCGCCCGCATCTTCGCGGCGCGCTCGGACAGCGTGCTTTACTTCGACGCGGAGGACGAGGCCGTCTACGCGGTCGCGGTGGAGGCCATGGACGCCGCGCGCATGGGCGGGGCGAAGACGATCGCCGTCCTGACAGAGAAGACCGGGCGCTGAGCCGGCGCGGCGCTCGGCCCCGATGCGGCGCTGACAGGGCGCGCGCGGGGCCGACGTCCCAGGGCGCGCTCGCGGCGCGGCGCACAGGAGAGGGCGGCGGGTAGCTGGCTCTCCGCTCTCCTCATCGACGGGCGCAGGTGCGCCCAGCCATCGGATCGACAGGCGCGCCCGAGCTCGGGGCGTGAAGGGACAGGTGCATGAATCGCAGAAGGATCTCGGGGGTAGTCGCAGCGCTCGTGGCGCCGCTTTGCTGGGGGGCCACGGCCCTCGCCCAGGGCGACCCTGGAGCGGCCGCGCCGCCGCCCGAAGGCGCGGGGACCCCGGCCGGCGCCCCGGCGGCGGAGGACGCCGGGGGCCTCGACGAGCCGAGCCCGTCGCGCCCGCCGCCGGCGGGGAAGGGCGCCGTGTGGGGCGTCATCACGGACGCCGCCACGAAGGAGCCCCTCCTCGACGCCCAGGTGTCGGTCGTCGGGACGAAGCTCAAGGCCATCGCGGATCTCGACGGCCGCTACCGCCTGGAGCTCCCGCCGGGGAGCTACAAGCTTCGGATCTGGTACGAGGCGTACAGGCCCCGGCGCGTGCAGGACGTGCGCGTGACCGCCGGGCAAGTGAGCCAGATCGATGTCGGCCTCGATCCGGATCAGCAGGCGGAGGAGGTCATCGAGGTCGAGTTCGAGCCGGAGCGGGCGAGCGTCGCGGCGCAGCTGCTCATCCGGAAGAACGCGGCGCACGTGGGCGACGCGGTCGGCGCGAAGGAGATCGCGAAGACGCCCGATCGCAACGCCGCCGAGGCCGCGAAGCGCATCGTCGGAGCGACCGTGGTGGACAGCAGATACGTGTACGTGCGCGGCCTGGGCGAGCGCTACACGAACGCCCTCCTGAACGGCGCCCCGCTGCCGAGCCCCGAGCCCGACCGGCAGGCTGTCCCGCTGGATCTCTTCCCGTCGCTGGTCCTCAGCGACATCACCGTCGTCAAGACGTTCACCCCCGACATCCCCGGCGATTTCGCGGGCGGCTCGGTCCAGGTCAACACGCGCGAGCTCCCGACCAGGTTCCTCTTCCAGGCCTCGCTGTCGCTCGGCCTGAACAGCCAGGCGACGTTCCGGGATCGCATGAGCTACGCCGGATCCGGGACCGACTGGCTCGGGATCGACGGCGGCGCCCGCGCGCTGCCGGGCGAGATCCCCGATTACAAGCTGGTGCGCCTCGGCCCCAAGCCGGGCGGCGGCACCCTCACGAGGGACGAGATGACGGCTTACGGCAGGGCGATCAACTCGTCGATGGCGACGACGCGGGCGTTCACTCCGCCGAACGGGAGCGGCAGCGTGGTCGTCGGCGACACGCTGAAGCTCGGCGGCGAGCAGCGCCTCGGCTACATCGCCACCCTGAGCTACGGCCGGAAGTTCTCTCCGCGCGCCAACGAGGCCCTCGGCGACTTCGACCCCGACCCTCGAGGCGGCGAGCCCATTCGCGCCAGCGACATCGCGACGGGGAGCATCCGTGATCAGGTGTCCTGGGGCAGCTTCGCCAGCGTCACCTACAACCCGGCTCCGGACCACAAGGTAACGCTCACCGGGCTCCACAGCCGCTCGTCGGACGACCTGGCCAGCCAGGCCGACGGGAACCCGAGCCGCGGTGACAGCGCGTTTCGCGACACGCTGCTGCGGTTCATCTCGCGATCGCTCACCCTGGGTCAGCTCCAGGGAGAGCATCGCATCGGGACGCTCCTCGGCGGGACCGTCGACTGGAAAGCATCGATTTCTCTCGCGACCTCGGACGAGCCCGACACGAGGGAAGCCGTCTACATCCGGGACGACGCGAGCGGCGCCTTCTCGTGGGACGAGGGCACGCTGAGCGGCGCGCACTTCTTCAGCGACATGAGCGACGTGAGCCACGGCGGGCAGCTCTCCTATACCCAGCCCCTCGTCCGCGGGGACACCCCGACCCGGCTGAAGGTGGGCGGCCTGCTCAACCGTCGAGAGCGCGGGTTCAACGCGCGCCGGTTCCGGTTCAAGCAGCGTCCTGGCTCGGATTCGATGCTCCTGCGCCAGGAGCCGGATCGGCTGTTCTCGGACGAGAACATCGGCGCGGTGCTCGAGCTGGAGGAGATCACGCGCGAGACCGACTCCTATACGGCGAACGACGATCTCTACGCGGGTTACGTGATGACCGACGCCGCCGCGACGCGATGGCTCCGCGCGGTGCTCGGCGCCCGGATCGAGGCCTCCGCGCTGTCACTGAGGGCGTTCGACAGGTACTCTCCGGCGAACCCCGAGACCAACGTGGAGAGCGCCAAGATCGATCTCCTGCCCGCGGTCAACATCATCGTCAAGGCGAGCTCGAACTCGAATGTCCGGTTCGGCGTGGCCAGGACGCTGGCTCGTCCCCAGCTCCGCGAGCTCAGCCCGACCTTGTATCAGGAGGGCTATAGCGGCAGAGAAGCGCAAGGCAATCCCGAGCTCCGGCGGACGAGCGTCGTGAACGGCGATCTCCGCTTCGAGATCTTCCCGACGGCCGGCGAGGTCGCTGCGGTCAGCGTGTTTTACAAGCACTTCCAGGGGCCGATCGAGGAGGTCATCCTCCCGAACGGCGGCAGGGGCAGGCTCACCTATGTGAACGGAGACGTGGGCCATGTCGCCGGCGTCGAGATCGAGCTCAGGAAGGGCCTTGGCTTCATCGCCCCGCTCCTGCGGGAGGTCACCGCGCTCGGCAACCTCACGTTCGTTACCTCGGAGGTGACGGTCGATCCGGAGGCCAGCGCGGGCGGGGTCAAAATCCAGAGCAATCCGGCGCACCCGCTCCACGGGCAATCCCCCTTCGTCGTGAACCTGGGGCTCGACTACACCGGAGAGTCGACCGGAGCGAGCGCCCGGCTCCTCTACAACGTATTCGGCGCCCGGCTCAGGAGGGTGGGGAGCCAAGGGCTGGAGGACGAGTACGAGCAGCCGCGGCACCAGATCGACCTGACCGTCGCCCAGCGCATCGGCGAGCACGTCGAGCTGAAGCTCGCCGGCGAGAACCTCATCGATGCTCCGGTTCGCGTCACGCAGGGCAAAGCGAACGACGACGACAAGATCGTCAGTCAATACAATACCGGAACGACCGTGACGCTGAGCGCCTCGTACACCTATTGAGCGCGTGCCATTGAATCGTCACGCGGCGATCGCCGCGATTTCGCCCGCGTGATGCATGTTGGGTCGCCAGGAGGTAAATAGCATGCGTACATTAGGAATTACCCTGGCTTGCGCCTCGGCGCTCTCCGTCGCGGCGCTCGCCGCTTGCGGGGACGACGAGTCGATCTCCCCGACCACGACCAGCTCCTCGTCCACGAGCGGCTCCGGCGGCGGTGGTGGTGGTGGCGGCGGCGGCGGCGGCGGTGGTGGTGGTGGTGGTGGTGGTGGTGCCGATTGCGCCGCCCCGGTGGAGGTCACCAAAGCGATCACCGCCGACGCGACGTGGACCGCCGACAGGTGCTACCTCATGAAGGGGATCGTCTTCGTCGAGCCCGGCGCCACGCTGACCGTCGAGCCTGGCACGACGATCATGGGCGAGAAGGTGAGCCTCGCGACGCTGGTCGTGAAGCCCGGCGCGAAGCTCCACGCCAAGGGCACCGCCGACAAGCCCATCGTGTTCACGAGCCAGGGCGAGAAGGGGGACCGCGCCGCGGGCGACTGGGGCGGCGTCATCCTGCTCGGCGAGGCGCCCATCAACGTCGAAGGCGGCAAGGCCGCCGTCGAGGGTATCACCGGCGAAGGAACCGAGTATGGCGGCGATAAGCCGGAGGACAACAGCGGCGTCCTCGAGTACGTGCGCATCGAGTACAGCGGGATCCTGCTCTCTCAGGACAACGAGGTGAACGGCCTCACCTTCGCCGGGGTGGGCTCCGGGACGACGGTCGATCACGTGATGGTCCACCACACGCTCGACGACTGCTTCGAGTTCTTCGGCGGCACGGTCAACGCGAAGCACCTCATCTGCGCGCAGAACGGCGACGACGGCATCGACTGGGACCTCGGCTACGTCGGCAAGCTCCAGTTCATCGCGGTCCAGCAGGATCCGTCGGTGGCCGACGACACGAACGGCTTCGAGGGCGACAACGACGCCGACTCATCGACCAACACGCCGGTCAGCGAGCCGACGATCTACAACGCGACCCTGTGCGGCAAGAACAAGGACGTCGACAAGCAGCAGTACGGCATGCTGCTCCGCCACGCGACGAAGGCCCACCTCTTCAACATCATCGTGACCGGCTTCGAGGCGGGCGTGGACCTCCGCGACGAGCTCACCGAGGTCGAGCTCGCGAGCTCGATCTTCTTCGGCAACATCGCGGCGAACATCGCCCACGTGGAGAGCGACGCGAACGAGACCACCGAGTCGAAGCTGGATGACGACGACGACGCGGGAGCGGACGAGATCGCGTGGTTCGAGGGCGAGGCGTCCAACAGCGTCGAGGATCCGGGGCTCGCCGACTGCTTCGCCAAGGCGCCCGATTTCCGGCCGGCGGTCACGCTCGTCGACAACGCGGCGACGCCGCCCGACGACGGCTTCTTCGACGCGGAGGCGAGCTACATCGGCGCCTTCAAGGCGGATGACACCTGGGCGGCGGGCGCCTGGGTCTCGTTCGACGCGAACTGACGCCGCGCCGTCCACGCGGGCGCGTCGTCGCGTGACGGGCGGACGGGATCCGTGGCGAGAGAAATGACGAAGGCCGGCTCTTCAGCCGGCCTTTATCGTCTCCATCATCACGCCTCCGCCGCAGGCGCTCAGCGCACCCGCGGCGTGAACCCGGACACGCTGCTCCGGTGCTCGCTGCATACGCCTCGCGCGTCCGGGTTGTCCTTGAATGACACCCTCCCGCACACCTCACAGATGCAGAGGTGTGCGCGATAGAACTCGCGATCGAGCAGGATGTCGGCGGCGAGCAAACTGAGCACAATGTCGCCCAGGAAGTCGATCTCGCGCGGCGAGGCGACCCAGACGGGACGGCCGCCGACCGCGGCCCGGCGGACCCTGCCCCCGTAGATGGCCGCGTTCAGGAATCGATCGTCGGCGACGGGAGCGATGAGGCCCCGGAGCGCCGTGATGACGCGACCGCGGGCCTTGTGGATCAGCTCCTCGAGGTTGCTGCCGCCGTCGGCGCGCGGGTCGAGCATGACGGGCGTCGCGCCGGGCTCGCGGACGATCTGCGGGCGCTTCATCAGACCCGGGCTCACGAGGTTGTCCACGAACCAATCCTGGAGGTCTGTGAGCGTCCACTCGGAGGCCGGCCACTCCAGGAACTCGAGCGCGCCGCGGAGGCCGCTGATGCTCTGGAGGCCGGGATGGGTAGGGAAGCTCGGCAGGGTGCGGGATGTGTGCAGACGCCGGGGTGAGCGGCGGCCCGCGTCGTCGATGTTGCGGCCGGAACCCATGTTCACCTCGAGGGCGGACCCCCGTTCCCGATGGATGCGAGCTCTTGCAGAGGCCACCATACCGGCAAAACAAGCACAACTCGTGCCGAGCCTGGCGAACGGGAGGACCTTGATTTACCAGGAGTTCTGCCCTGGTAGCCCGAAGCGACCGATGGGATGGCCGGCCACTGGCCGGCCAGGTTCTTGAACAGGTAAGATAGATCCTGATGGACCACTCCACCGTCCGCGTCTCGGTTCCCCCGGAGACCTCGGTCGCCGAGCCTGTTCCCGGAATCGTGCTGATTTTCTCGGGGGATCAGCCGCGATGCGCGCCGATCCCCCTCGATCGTGGCGCCGTGGTGCTGGGGCGCGGGGGCGTCGCCGGCGTGCCCCTGGTGGATGACTCGCTCATGTCGCGGCGACACGCCCGCATCGCGTACGACGGGGCGGCCTGGACCGTGGAGGACCTCGGCAGCACCAACGGGACGTCCGTCAACGGCGAGCCCATCCGCGGCGAGGTCCGGAGGGAGGCGATCCAGATCGTCGGCGCGGGGACGTCGGTGTTCCTCGCGCTCGCCGACATCCGGAGCTTCTCGCGCGGGGGCGTGCAGCTCGAGAAGGAGAGCGTCCTCGGGCCCAGGCTGCAGCTTGTCTACGACACCATCCTCCGCGCCGCGGCCGCGGGCGACAGCCTCCTCGTGACGGGCGAGAGCGGCACGGGCAAGGAGCTCGCGGCGCGCGCCTACCACGAGGCGGGGCCGCAGGCGCGCGGGCCGTTCGTGGCCGTCAACTGCGCGGCCATCCCGGAGGGCCTGGCCGAGCGGCTCCTCTTCGGCGCCCGGCGCGGCGCCTACTCCGGCGCGACGCACGACACCGAGGGCTACGTGCAGGCCGCCCACGGGGGCACGCTCTTCCTCGACGAGGTGGCCGAGCTCGACGCGGCCGTCCAGGCGAAGCTGTTGCGGACGATCGACACCCGGCAGGTGCTCGAGCTCGGCGCGGTCGCGCCTCGCCCGGTGCAGATCCGGATCTGCGCCGCGACACACGACCTGCGCGCGCGGGTCGCCCAGGGCCGCTTCCGGGACGATCTCTACTACCGCATCGGCCGGCCCGAGGTCCGACTCCCGCCGCTCCGGGAGCGCACCGAGGAGATCCCCTGGCTGCTCACGCAATGCGCGAAGGCGGTCGGCACGGCTTACGGCAAGGCGCCGCCGACGACTCACCATTCGATGATCATCGCGTGCGCGATGCGCCGCTGGCCAGGGAACCTGCGCGAGTTCGTCGGCGAGGCCCGGCGCGCCGTGACGCGCGCGCTCGACGAGGGCCGGCGCACGGTCGAGGCCAAGGATCTCGACCCGCTCGCGGGCATCGGGCTGGGCCCGGAGACGCTGGAGCCGCGCACCCGGCAGACAGGCAGCGATGGTAGGCCGGGCCCCTCGCGCGCGAGCCAGGCGCCGCCCGAAGATGAGATCGCCGAGGCGCTTCGCCTCGAGCGAGGCAATGTGTCTCGTGCGGCCAGCAGGCTCGGCGTGCACAGGAATCGAGTTCGGCGCTGGCTAGAGAAGAATGGCGTGGATCGCTCCCACTTCGCCGATGGGAGCGATCTGTCCGATAACGACTGAGCAGCTCACCGGCCTCGTAAGCACAGGTACAGGAGCACGTCAATGGCGGCACGGCATCGATGGAAAGCGCCTGCCCGCCGCGCTGCGCCTCGATGACGAAGTCGCTCCGGGCGTAGGCTGCTGAGGCCGACAGGACGTTCGTTCCATACATTGCCTCCAGCAAGCGCGCTGGTTCCCTCGGGCGATTGCTGGGCCGCGGCGCCGCTCCTCTCCGGCGAACCAGGCCCGGGCGTCGAGGAGGCCGGTCGTCGCAGGGTTGCCTCCATCCGGCGACGCAACGCCGGCTCGATCGACCGAGCGCCCATGTATAGGGACTTTACAGACGTGGTGTTGCGGGTTGTAATGTGGAGTGTAAGCCCCGTCTCCCGAGGTGCTGTCACGACCAGGGTCAAGTCAACGAGTCCGGCGCGCGCGCGGCGCGCCAGGTCGGAGGGCGCGATGCGCTCTGAAGAAAGCAGCGATAAGGTGTGCCGTGTCCTGCGCGTGGCGCGCGTCGTCGCGCTGCGCGCGAGCCGCCAGGCCGCGACGTCGAGGCCGCGCGCATCGCGGTCCGCCCGCGCCCCGCGGCGGGCGGGGACTCCTTCCTGGGAGGCGGCCGCGGTTGCCTCGCGCGGTGCCTACGAGAGCCTACGTCTGCCGCCAGAAGGCAGGTTCGGACGGTGCGAGGCGCGCGAAGAAGGGAGCGCGATGCACAATCATGATCTTGGACTTGACCGGACGAGCGGCTTCATCGATGTACAGAGAGTTGTCTGTCGGGCCCTCGTGCGAGCTCAGGTCCCGTCGTGTCATGGGCGTGCGCTGCGCTTCGCAGCGTTACCGCGGGCGCGCGGCCGCCGAACGCCTGCTCCCGGCTCGCCGTCGGGCTCTCCCGCAGCGACATCAGCAAACATTGAAACCCCCGGCTCCTGCGAGGTGATCGACGTCATGCGTTCGCGCTTGAACTCGGCCGATCGCGGAGAGCCCAGCCAGGACGGCGGGCTGCCTGGTTGAACAGCCCTGGACACCATGAACGCGATCCGTAGACACGCATCGGCCGAAGAGGCGTCTGTCAGCCTACGAGAGCACATCGAGGGGCCGACAAGCTCGGCCGCGTCCGGACCCGGGCTCGGACAGCAGCCAAGCTCGGGCACCCGGCAGACCCACTCCCGGCGCCGCCCGTTCCTGAGCCGCCTGCTGGCGGCGGGCGAGGCGATCGACGCAGGGGATGGCGAGAGCGCGAGGGCCCTCTTGGAGGGCATCCTGCGGGCGGAGCCCGATACGGGGGACGCGTCGGAGCGCATTTCAGGTGTGTTCGGCCGAGCGTTGCTCGCTCGTCTGGACGGAGATCGCTCCGGCGATGGCAACCTCTACCTGCGCAGCGCTGGACCGCGGGACATGCTCGCGGCGTTTCAGCTGCTCGTGCACGCGACGCCGCTCATCCGTTTCGGATATCTCAGCGCGAACGCGGCGATCGTCGAGGCGTTCCAGGACGAGCAGGAGATCCACGTTATCGACATCGGTGTCGGGGGCGGTACCCAGTGGCCGTTCCTGCTACATCGGCTGGCGACGCGGCCCGGCGGTCCGCCGCGGGTCCGGTTGACCGGGATCGACCTGCCGTGTCGGGGCCCGGATCCCGAGCAGCGGCTGCGCTGGGCGGGCGCGTTCATCGGGGGATGGGCGGAGCGGCTGAAGGTCCCCTTCGAGTTCCACGGCGTCGCGTCCTCGGTGGAGCGCGTCGACTGGAGCCGTATTGCGTCCCGCGCGACGGCGCCCATCGCCGTCAATGCGGCGTTTGCATTGCACCACGTACCCGACGCCTCGGTGCACGCCACCGCGAACCGCGACACAATCCTCACGAGGATCCGCGCGCTGTCGCCGCGCGTGCTGACGCTCGTCGAGCCGGACGTGGAGCACAACGCGCTCCAGTTCCTCCCGCGCCTTTCCGAGGCGATCGGCCATTACTATGCGGTATTCCAGGCGCTCGAGGCGCTGCTCCCGCCGCACATCGCCGCGCGCGAGACCATCGAGCAGGTCTTCTTCGGTCAGGAGGTGATGAACGTGGTGGTGGGCGAGGGGGCGGCGCGGGTCGAGCGGCACGAGCGCCGCGGCGCCTGGCAGCGCCGCCTCCGTATGAACGGCTTCGAGCCGCTGCGCGTCTCCCAGCATGAGCCGCCGGTCCGCGGAGGGCTGCGCCTCAGCCAGGGCTTCGACGTCCGGGCGGACGAGCCGGCGCTGCTGCTCATGCGCAATGGGGTGTCCATCGTGTCCGCGTCGGCGTGGCGCCCGCGGCCGGTGCCGCCGCCATCGCGGTTCATCTCCGGGCTGTTCCGCCGGGCCGGCTGAGCGCTCGCTCGTCGGGGACGCCTCGCCGTTGCACACGGCATCTGTGGCCGCAGTCGCATCTCGGGAGATGGGTAAGAGCAAGTGCCACCGCCGAGCTCAGGGATGAGCTCAGCGGGTCACGAGCACCTTGAGGGCGCCCGGCGCAGCGGCGGCCCGCAGCGCCTCCTCGGCGCGCTCCAGCGGGAGGCGGGCCGACACGAGCGAGCGGACGTCGACGGTCCGGCCCTTGAGGGCGCGCAGGGCTGGGTCGAACAGCCCGCAGCGCGAGCCGACCACGGTGATTTCGTGGACGACGAGGTCCGCGAGGTGGACGCTGGAGAGCCCGGCGACCGTGCTCTTCAGCACGAGCGTGCCCCGCGGCCGGGTCGCGCGGACCGCCCTCGTGAACCCCTCGGCCGTGCCGGTGGCCTCGACCACGAGCTCGGCCGGTTCGCCGGCCCAGGTGCCCTGAGGAGGCGCGGCGCCGGTGTCGGCCGGCGCGACCGGGCGAAAGAGCTCGGTCGCGATGCCCTGCGCGCGCAGCAGGGCGAGCTTCTCCTCGTGCTTGCCGACCGCGAGGACGCGGGCGCCGGCCTGGTGCAGCACCTGGGCGATGAGCAGGCCGAGCTTCCCGTCGCCGAACACGAGCGCCGAGGTGCCCGGCGCCACGCGCACCTGCTCCAGGATCGCGAACGCCGCCGCGAGCGGCTCGGTGAACACCGCCTCCTCGTCGTCCACCCGGTCGTCCACGGCGTGGAGGTTCGCCACGGGCACCGCGACGCGCTCCGCCAGCGCGCCGTCGGCGCCGACGATGCCCATCACCGTGCGCGCCGGGCAGTGACGCCCCAGCCCGCGCGCGCACGTGGTGCAGAGGCCGCACGCGAAGTTGATCTCCCCGACCACGCGACGGCCGCGCCAGGCGGCCGGCCCGTCCACGACCTCCCCGACGAACTCGTGCCCGAGCGTGCCGCGGAAACCCATGTAACCCTTGGTGATTTCGAGATCCGTGTTGCAGATCCCAGCGCACCGCACCTCGACCACGGCCATGCCGGCCGTGATCGAGGGCGGGTCGCGGTCGATGACGCGCGCCGCCGTGCCGTCCCAGACCAGCGCTCGCACGGGCGAGCTCTAGCCTGCCGCGAGCGCCAGCCGGCGCTTCGCCGGCTGCATGAGGTACGCGTCGACCGCCTCGGCGGCCTTGCGCCCCTCGGCGATCGCCCACACGACGAGGCTCTGGCCGCGCGACATGTCGCCGGCGGCGAAGACGCCCTCCACGCTCGTGCACCCGCCCGGCGCCTTCACGTTGCCGCGCTGGTCCATCGCGACGCCGAGCTGCTCGAGCAGCCCCTCGCGCTCGGAGCCGACGAAGCCCATCGCGAAAAGGACGAGCTCGCACGGGATCTCGAAGTCGCTCCCCGGGACCGGCACGAACTTCCCGCCTTCCAGGCTCACCCGCGTCGCCTTGAGGGCGCGCACGTGCCCGTGCTCGTCCCCGAGGAACGCGGTGGTCGAGACCGACCAGTCGCGCTCGCCGCCCTCCTCGTGTGAGGACGACGAGCGGAGGATGAGCGGCCACGCGGGCCACGGGTTCGTCAGCGAGCGCTGCTCGGGCGGGCGGGGGAGGAGCTCGAGCTGCGTCACGTGCGCCGCGTTGTGCCGGTGGCTCGTGCCGAGGCAGTCCGAGCCGGTGTCGCCGCCGCCGATGACGACAACGCGCTTGCCCGTCGCGAGGATCGCCTCGCTGTCGGGGATCACGTCGCCGGCGACCCGCTTGTTCTGCTGCGTCAGGAAATCCATCGCGAAGTGGACGCCCTTCAGCTCCCGGCCCGGCACCGCCAGGTCGCGCGGCCGGCGCGCTCCGCCGCAGAGCACGATGGCGTCGTACTGCTCGCGCAGCGCGTCGCCGGTGATGTCGACGCCGCAGTGGACGCCCGTGCGGAAGGTCACCCCCTCGGCCTGCATCTGCTCCATGCGGCGGTCGATGAGGTGCTTCTCCATCTTGAAGTCGGGGATGCCGTAACGGAGCAGGCCGCCGATGCGGTCGTCGCGCTCGAAGAGCGTCACGTCGTGCCCCTTGCGCGCGAGTTGCTGCGCGGCGGCGAGGCCGGCCGGCCCCGACCCGATCACCGCGACCTTCTTGCCCGTGCGCTGCTTCGCGATGACCGGCACGACAAGGTTCCGCTCGAAGGCGCGATCGGCGACGCCGCGCTCGACGTTCTTGATCGTGACCGGCTTGCCCTCGATGTTCAGCACGCACGCCGCCTCGCAGGGCGCCGGGCACACGCGCCCGGTGAACTCGGGGAAGTTGTTCGTCGCGTCGAGCGCCGCGATCGCCTCGGGGAGGCGCTCGCGGAACATGTGATCGTTCCAGTCGGGGATCAGGTTCCCGAGCGGACAGCCGTCGTGACAGAACGGGATGCCGCAGTCCATGCACCGCGCCGCCTGATCGCGCAGCTCGGGATCGGGGACCGGGAGCTCGAACTCCTGCCAGTCGTTCAAACGCTCGGAGACGGGTCGCTTCTTGATGTCGACCCGCTGGATCTCGAGGAAGCCTCGTACCTTACCCATGGGCGGCCGACCTCTCTCCCGTGCTCGCGGGGCCCGCGTTGGCGGGGATGTAACGTCCAGTGGAAACGTAGGGGGTGGAGGGCGAAAGGAGGGACACGATCCCGTCCGTCGCGTCCGCCCCGTTCGTCGCGGGCGACGCCGCGGCCTCGAGGGCGCGCCGGTACTCGCTCGGGACGACCTTCACGAACTTCGACAGGACGGCCTGCCAGGAGTCGAGCAGCTCGGTCGCCTTCCGGCTGCCCGTGCGCCGTACGTGCTCCTCGAGCAGCGCCCGCACCGACTCGGCGTCGGCCGCGGTCATCGTCTCGAGCTGCACCATCTCCTTGTTGCAGCGCGCCTCGAAGAGCGCGTCCTCGTCGAAGACATAGGCGAGCCCGCCGCTCATGCCGGCCCCGAAGTTGCGGCCGGTGGTGCCGAGGATGATCACGGTGCCGCCCGTCATGTACTCGCAGCCGTGGTCGCCCACGCCCTCGACGACGGTGGTGGCCCCGCTGTTCCTGACCGCGAAGCGCTCGCCGGCGCGGCCGTTGAAGAACGCGCGGCCGCTCGTCGCGCCGTAGAGCACGACGTTGCCGACGATGACCTGGTCGTCCGGCTTGAACGGCGCCTCGCGCGGCGGGCGCACCGCCACGACGCCGCCCGAGAGGCCCTTGCCGACGTAGTCGTTCGCGTCGCCCTCGAGCTCGAGCGTCATGCCCCGCGAGGCGAAGGCGCCGAAGCTCTGGCCGGAGCTGCCGGTGCACTTCACCACGATGCTGTCCTCGGGCAGCCCGTCGCCGCCGTGGCGGCGCGCGATCTCACCGCTCAGCATGGCGCCGAGCGTCCGGTCCGAGTTCCGCACGCGGGTCTCGATGATGACGGGCGACCCGCCGTCGATCGTGGCGCGCGCCTGCTCGATCAGCCTGAGGTCGAGCACCCGGTCGAGCTTGTGGTCCTGCGGCTCGACGCAGTGGTTCGGGCTCGTGAGGGCCTCCTTCGGGCGGTAGAGCACCTCGGAGCAGTCGATCTTCCTCGCCTTCGCGTGGAGCCCGGTGCGCCGCTGCACGATGCAGTCGGAGCGCCCGACCATCTCGCTCAGGGTGCGGAAGCCCAGGCTCGCCATGATCTGCCGGAGCTCCTCCGCCACGTAGAAGAAGAAGTTGATGACGTGCTCCGGCGCGCCCGTGAACTTCTTGCGGAGCTCCGGGTCCTGCGTGGCGATGCCGACGGGGCAGGTGTTGAGGTGGCACTTGCGCATCATGATGCAGCCCGCCGCGACGAGCGGCGCCGTGGAGAAGCCGAACTCCTCGGCGCCGAGCAAGGCGGCGAACGCCACGTCCCGGCCGGTCATCAGCTTGCCGTCGGTCTGCACGATGGCGCGGCCGCGGAGCCCGTTCATCACGAGCACCTGGTGCGCCTCGGCGAGCCCGAGCTCCCACGGCACGCCCGCGTGGTGGATCGACGTGAGCGGGGAGGCGCCGGTGCCGCCCGAGTCGCCGCTGATCAGCACCACGTCGGCGTGCGCCTTCACGACGCCCGCGGCGATGGTGCCGACGCCCGCCTCGGCGACGAGCTTCACGCTGATGCGCGCCTTCGAGTTGATGTTCTTCAGGTCGAAGATGAGCTGCGCGAGATCCTCGATCGAGTAGATGTCGTGGTGCGGCGGCGGCGAGATCAGCGTCACGCCGGCGGTCGAGTGGCGCACCTTCGCGATCACCGCGTCGACCTTGTGGCCCGGGAGCTGGCCGCCCTCGCCGGGCTTGGCCCCCTGCGCCATCTTGATCTGCAGCTCGTCGGCGTTGACGAGGTACTGGGCCGTGACGCCGAACCGCCCCGACGCGACCTGCTTCACCGCGCTCCGCTTCGAGTCGCCGTTCGGCAGCCGGAGGAAGCGCCCCGGGTCCTCGCCGCCCTCGCCGGTGTTCGACCGCGCGCCGATGCGGTTCATCGCGACGGCGAGGGTCTCGTGGGCCTCCTTCGAGATGCTGCCGAAGGACATGGCGCCCGTGGCGAAGCGCCTGACGAGCGAGGTGGCGGGCTCGACCTCCTCGATCGGCACCGGCGGGCCGGCGGGCTTGAAGTCCCACAGCCCGCGGAGCGACATCGGGTGCTCGTGCTGCTCGTTGATGACCGCGGAGTACTCGGCGTAGCTCTTCGCGTCGTCGAGGCGGACCGCCCGCTGGAGCGTCGAGACCGACTGCGGCGTCCAGAGGTGCCGCTCGCCGGACACGCGGAAGTGGTGGTGGCCGCCGACGTCGAGGTGCGCGCGCGCCCGCTCGCCGTACGCCGCCTGGTGGCGGGCGAGCGTCTCCTCCGCGATCTCGCGCAGCCCGACGCCGCGGACGCGCGACGCCGTGCCGGTGAAGTACGCGTCGATGACGAGCTGGTCGACGCCGATCGCCTCGAAGATCTGCGCGCCCTGGTAGCTGGAGAGCGCGCTGATCCCCATCTTCGACATGATCTTCAGGATGCCCTTCTTGAGCGCCTTCACGTACCGCGAGCTCGCCGCCGGGGGCGACAGGTCGGGGCCGAGGGTCTTGTCGCGGCACATCGCCGCGATCGACTCGAACGCGAGGTACGGGTTCACCGCGCCCGCGCCGTAGCCGATGAGCAGCGCCATGTGGCCGACCTCGCGCGCCTCGCCGGTCTCGACGATGATGCCGGCGCGCGTGCGCGTCCCCTCGTCGATGAGGTGGTGGTGCACGGCGCCCGTCGCGAGCAGGCTCGGGATGGGGGCGAGCGTCTCGTCGATGCCGCGGTCGCTCAGGATGAGGATGCTCGCGCCGTCGGCGATCGCGCGGCTCGCGTCCTTGCAGAGCTTGGCGAGCGCGTTGCGCAGGTTGTCCTCCGGGTCACCGTCGACCGAGAAGTACATCGGCAGCGTGGCCGCGCGGAAGTCGGGGAAGACGTTCTTGCGCAGCTTCGACAGATCGTCCTGCGTGAGGATCGGGTGCGGCAGCTCGAGCATCCGGCACTGGCGGGGCGTCTCCTCGAGGAGGTTGCCCTCGCCGCCGACGCAGCTCACGAGCGACATCACGATCTCCTCGCGGAGCGGATCGACCGGCGGGTTGGTGACCTGCGCGAACAGCTGCTTGAAGTAGCGGAAGAGCAGCTGGGGCTTCTCGGAGAGGACGGCGAGCGGGATGTCGATGCCCATCGAGCCCACCGGCTCCTCGCCGAGGGTGGCCATCGACGCGAGGATCATCCGCAGGTCCTCCTCGGTGTAGCCGAACGTCTGCTGCAGGGACCGGAGGTCCGCGTGCGGGATGGTGTAGAGGCTCGGCACGTCCTCGAGGGCGCGCAGGTCGATCTTGTTCTCGGCGACCCACGCCGCGTACGGCTTCTGCGTCGCGACCCGCCGCTTGATCTCGTCGTCGCTGACGACGCGCCCCTCGCTCGTGTCGACGAGGAACATCTTGCCCGGCTGGAGGCGCCCCTTCTGGATGACGCGCGCCGGCTCGATGTCGAGCACGCCGAACTCGCTCGCGAGCACGACGAGCCCGTCGCTCGTCACGACGTACTTCGCCGGGCGCAGCCCGTTGCGATCGAGCGTCGCGCCGATCAGCTGGCCGTCGGTGAAGCACAGCGCCGCGGGGCCGTCCCAGGGCTCGATGAGGCAGCCGTGGTACTCGTAGAACGCCTTCTTCTCGGCCGACATGTCCGGGTCGTGCGCCCAGGCCTCCGGCACGAGCATCATCATCACGTGCGGCAGCGAGCGGCCGCTCGCGAGCAGGAAGTCGACGACGTTGTCGAGCGCGGACGAGTCGGACCCGCCGGCGCGGATGATCGGCTTGAAGTCCTCGATCGCGTTCGCGAACACATCGCTCTTGAGCAGCGCCTCGCGCGCCGACATCCACGCGGTGTTGCCGCGCACCGTGTTGATCTCGCCGTTGTGCGCGATGACCCGGTACGGGTGCGCGCGCTCCCACGTCGGGAAGGTGTTCGTCGAGAAGCGCGAGTGCACCATCGCGAGCCGCGACACGGCGCGCTTGTCCGACAGCTCGGGGTAGAACGCCGCGACCTGCTCCGCGAGCATCAGGCCCTTGTAGACGACCGTCCGCGATGAACAGGAGGCGATGTAGAAGTCCTCGGAGTCGGCGATGCGGCCGGCGCGCTTGCGGATCGCATAGAGGACCTGCTCGAAGGACTGGCGAGGCGCGACCCGGCCGATGAACAGCTGGCGGATCGCGGGGCGCGAGTCGCGGGCGACCGGGCCGATCGCCGCGTCGTCGATCGGGACGTCGCGCCAGCCGAGGACGCGCTGGCCGTGGTGCACGACCGCGGCCTCGAGGATCGCCTCGCACTGGCGGCGCCGGGACGGGCTCTGCGAGAAGAACACCGTCGCGACGGCGTAGTCGCCGGGAGGAGGCAGCGCGATGCCCACGGCGGCCAGGGATGCGGCGTACAGCTCGTGCGGGATCTGGAGGAGGACGCCCGCGCCGTCGCCGGTGCAGGGGTCGCAGCCAGCGGCGCCGCGATGGGTTAGATTTTCGAGGATCTCGAGCGCTTGGCAAACGACCTCGTGCGTCGCTTCACGGCGGAGCGTGGCGACGAATCCGAGACCGCATGCGTCGTGTTCGAAAGCCGGATCGTAAAGACCTTGTGGTTGGGGCAGAGGCATGGTGCTGACTTCACACGCGCGTAGCACATGTGGCACAAGGATTGGAGCCCTAGTTAATGCGGCGCGCCAATCCCCGCCGAATCGGGCGCAAAAATGGGGGAGCGGTCCCCCCTCTCCGCGGCCCGGATGGGCCGGGGGGGCGGCGCTCGGCAGTGGACGCCCGTCGCCGCCCGTGGTGTGGGTGGGGCTGGCCGGCTTGCTGGCCCGTCCACCGGCGACGCGTCATTCGGATGAAGCTCTTCGCACTCAGTGATCTCCACGTCGGCTATGCGGAGAACCGGTCGGCCATCGAGCGCATGACGCCGCGGCCGAGCGACTGGCTCATCCTCGCTGGCGACCTCGGGGAGACGGAGCAGCACCTGCTCTACGTGCTCGACACCCTGGGCCCGCGGTTCAAGCAGCTCGTGTGGACGCCGGGCAACCACGAGCTCTATGCGATGCCGGGTGATCACGGCGGGCTGCGCGGCCGGGCCCGCTACGATCGGCTGGTCGAGCTATGCCGGAGCCGCGGGGTGATTACGCCGGAGGATCCCTACGTGCTTTGGGAGGGCGAGGGCGGGCCGCACGTGCTGGCGCCGATGTTCCTGCTCTATGACTACAGCTTCCGGCCGGCCGGCGTGGCCGAGCGCGAGGCGGTGGCGTGGGCGATGGAGAGCGGCATCCTCTGCACGGACGAGGAGCTGCTCGACCCGGCCCCCTACGCGAGCCGGCCTGCGTGGTGCCGGGCCCGCCTCGCCGAGACAGAGGCCCGACTCGCCGCGATCGAAGAGCTCCCCACGGTGCTCGTCAACCACTTCCCGCTGCGAGAAGAGCTCGTGCGCCTGTGGCGCATCCCGCGCTTCTCGATCTGGTGCGGGACGCGGCGCACGCACGATTGGCACACGCGGTTCCGCGCGCGGGTGGTCGTCTCAGGGCACCTCCACATCCCCCGCACCGACTGGATCGACGGTGTCCGTTTCGAGGAGGTGTCGTTCGGCTACCCGCGCCAGCGGCCCGCCGGGCTCACCCTCGACAGCTGCCTGCGGGAGATCCTGCCCGGGGCCGCAGGCGCGGCTCCGCTGGAGATGATGTAGATGCTCGAGATCGGTCCCGGCACCGCGCACCTCTGGTACGTCTTCTCCGAACCGGTCTGCGACGAGGCGCTGCTCGCGGCGTACCACCGGCTGATGGCGCCGGACGAGGCGGCGCAGCAGGCGCGCTTCCTGTTCGCCGAGAACCGGCACGAGTACCTGCTCACCCGCGCGCTCGCGCGCACGGTCCTCTCGAAGTACGCGGACGTCGCGCCCGAGGCATGGACGTTCGTCCGAAACGAATTTGGTCGGCCGCAGATCGCGGGGCCGCCGGGCGTGCCGCCGCTCCGGTTCAACCTGTCCAACACGCGGGGGCTCATCGCCTGCCTTGTCGCGCTGGACCGCGACGTGGGGGTCGACGTCGAGGACACCGAGCGATCGAGCAGCGCGGTGGACATCGCCGACCGCTTCTTCTCGCCCGCCGAGGTGCGCGCGCTGCGCGCCCTGCCGAAGGAGACGCAGCGCGCGCGCTTCTTCGCGTACTGGACGCTCAAGGAGTCGTACATCAAGGCGCGCGGGATGGGGCTCGCGATCCCGCTCGACCAGTTCTCGTTCCACCTCGACGACGGGCCGGCGATCGGCATCTCCTTCGATCCGCGGCTCGGCGACGATCCCTCGGCCTGGCAGTTCGCGCTCTACCAGCCCTCGGCGCGGCACAGGATGGCCGCCGCCATCCGCACGCGAGGCGAGCCTCCGCTGTCGATCGAGCTCCGGGAGACGGTGCCGCTGCGCGACGGCGGATGAGCGGCGGCGCGGGCCGCCCGCGCGGCGCGGTCAGTCCGGCCGCTCGATCGAGAGCTCGACGTTGCGCCACGACGGCGCGCCGCTGCCGTCGCGGCCGAAGCCGGAGGTGACGTCGACGACGGCCCGGCGGCGCCCCTCGGCGGCGACCGGGTCGTCGTCGACGGCGTAGTCGAGGGCGACCCCCCGGATGGCGGCGAAGCCGTTGTCCTCGTCCCAGATCTCGATGACGCGGACCTGGTGGGGGTAATCGGAGAGCGCGGAGGTCTCGACCTCCCAGTAGGCGTGCCCGCCGCTCGGCGTCACCGGGGTCACCCGGTGCACGTGCGTGTGGCCCGCGAGGTGGAGCAGCACGTTGTCGTAGCCGCCGACGAGCGCCTGCCACGCCTCGACGCCGAGCGCGCCGGGCACGGCGGGGGTGCCCGTCGCGGCGAAGGAGCCATCCCCGAGCAGGCGCGACGCGTGGTGGGACGCGAGGACGACCCACCTGCGATCGCGCTGCGCTCGGTCGAGCGCCGGGCGGATGAACCGCTCGACGTCGTCCTCGAGATCACGCCGTTCGGGCCTCCGGTCTCGGCGGCCGTGTCGAGCACGAGGACGCGGAGGGGCGTGTCCTTCACGTCGAACTCGTAGAACGCCTTCCCGTACGCCTGCTCGTCGGGCCCGATCCCGTGCCCATCGCCCGTCGCCGCCAGCTGATCGAGCAGCGCGGGGCGGCTCAGGAGCGCTCGCCTCGGATCGGGCACGACCTCGCCGGTGACCACCGGACCGCCGGGGAGCGACCAGTCGCGTGTCCCGCCGTCCGAGAGGCTCCCCGTCACGAGCTCGGCGCGGGTGTCGACCGGGAAGTTCCCCTGGTGCAGGACATCGTGGTTGCCGGTCACCCAGCGCCACGGCATGAGCAGCCCCTCGGCGAAGAACGGGTCCTTGGGATCGTTGTCCGGGCCCTGGACGGGATCGTCGTCGTCGCCCGAGTCGCACTCGACGCGCTCGGCGCCGTCGAGGATGGCCGTGAACCACGCGATCTCGTTCGTTTGCGCGCTGTCGGCGTTGTCGCCGCCGAGCAGGACGAAGTCGAGCGGCGTGCTCCGGTGGAACGCGTTGATGGTGCGCACGGCGGCGTTGAGGATCCGGCACTCGTGCCCTTCCTGCGGGCGGAACGCCGACGCGAAGGGGCCGGGCCCGTCGAAGATCGCGAGCCGCGCGGGCGACTCGTCGTCGGCGAGCTGGGTGTCGGCGAGGTGCACGAACCGCGTCAGCAGCTTCGGGCGCGGGCCGCGCGGCGGCGGGGGCGTGCCGTCGAGCGTCGCCGGCGCGAGCGGCAGTCCTGGCCCGATCTCGAGCTCGCCGTAGCCCTCGGCGAGCATCTGCTCGATCTCCACCGGCACCGCGGGGTTCCTGGCCGGCGGATCGATCACGGCGGCGCGCGGCACGAGGGTGCGCTCGGTCGTCAGCGGCGGCGCGCCCGCGAGCGCCGGCAGCGGCGTCGGTGCAGGCAGGGGCGCGGGATCGACGGACTCCTCCGCCGCGCAGGCCGCGAGCGCAAGGAGGAAGACCGCCGCGGGGCGACCCCTGCGCATACGCGCGCCGAACGAGCGGCCGGGCTCCGCCGTTCTCGTACCCACTGCTCGTGTCTGGCTCATCGCTTCCTTACATGACAAGACAGCAGCGTCTGATCAAGAAATGTTCATTCAGGCGGTATCGTCCTTGCTGACGGCCGGCATCGGCAAAGAAACGAGAGTTTCCGGAATGATGGTTAACCATCCCACGTGTTCCGGGTGTCGCCGCGGAGCGTCACGTTGATGAGCACGGGCGGACTGAACCATGGTAGGGCGGAGCCGCGGCCAGCGCGCCGGCTGCTGCTACGATGCGGCGCGTCCGGGCTCCGGGCGCCCCTCTCGAGGTCATCCATGGTCATTTCGCGATTCCTGGGCTGCGCGCTCGCGGCGGCGGCGCTGGTGGGCTGCGGCGAGCCCGATCCCATCATCGAGACCCATTACGGAGCTTACGAGGGGGACGCCTATCCGGACCGGCGTCCGGAGATCGTGGTTCCGGAGGGGGGAATGGGTGTGGTCACCGATAGCCGCTCCGACACGCTCTCCCTCATCGCGCTCGCGACGGGAGAGCGATTCGGTGTTTACCCTGTGGGCCGCGATCCGGTGACGCTCGACGGGCCTCATCATGTCGCCGTGGACGCCCCGGGAAACGCGCTCTATGTCGCGCTGTCGTACCCTGTCCTCGCCGGCGCGATCGGCCCCCACGCGACCCACGGATCGAGCGCGATGGCCGGCTATGTCCAGAAGCTCGCGCTCGACGACATGCGCGTCCTCGGGCAGGTGCGCGTCGAGCCCAATCCGGGCGACATCGTGATCTCCGAGGATGGCAGCCGCGTCGTCGTCTCTCATTACGATCTCAAGCGCGTGCTCGACAATCCGAGGGACATCGAGGCGGCGCGCTCGTCCCTCGCGGTGATCGATGCCGACGCCGTCCTGCCCTCGGGCTCGGCCGCGCCGAGGCTCATCCCCGTCTGCATGGCCGCGCACGGCATCGTCCTCTCGCGCCCGGACGCCGCCCGCGCCTACGTCGCCTGTTATGGCGAGGACGTCCTCGCGATCGTCGATCTGACGGACCCGGACGCCGAGGTGAAGCGCGTCCCCGTCGGACCGAGCCCGCGCATCGCCGACCCCACCTACGGGCCCTACGCCGCCGTCATGTCGCCCGATCAGAAGACCATCGCCGTGAGCAACATAGAGACGAGAGACGTGCGCTTCTTCGATGTCGCGTCGGAGACGTTCGACGAGTCCCGCACGATCCCCGTGATCGGCGTGCCCTACTTCGTCGCGTGGACCCCCGACGGGAGCCGCATCTACCTGCCGACGCAGGTGCCCGACGCGATCGCGCTGATCGGCGTGGCCCCGGGCGACGACGACATCGTCTCACGGGAGCTCTCCGGGGAATGCTTCAGGCCGCACCTTGCGGACCTCGACGAGGAGCACGGGCTCTTCCTCGTCTGCGAGGGGGATCAGACCGAGACCCCCGGCAGGGTGCTCCGGCTCGATCCCGAGACGCTGGAGACGCGCAGCGACGCCGAGGTGGGCCTCTATCCCGACGCGTTCGCGCGCGTCGCCGCGGGGGCGCGATGAAGGCGCTCTCCGGCGCGCCGGCCGCGCTCGCCTGCGCCGCGCTCCTCTGCGGTTGCACGGGCGATCCCGAGACGAAGATCATCGACGCGACGGCCGTGGAGCACGGCGCGGCGCTCTTCCGGGATCCCTCGATCGCGGAGACGCGCTTCAATCGCTATGCATGCTCGACGTGCCATGAGGCGATCGCCGGCGAGGCGGGGAGCGCCATGCTCCCCGGCGCCCCGCTCGCCGGCGCCGTCGCGCGCCCGCATTACTGGGGCGGGCAGGAGGTCGATCTCCTCGGCGCGATCAACCATTGCCTCTATTTCTTCATGACCAAGGATCTGCCCTGGACCGCGGACGACCCCGCTGCACGGGCCATGTACGCCTACCTGGAGTCGCTGCCCAGCGACGGCGACGCGGCCGAGGCCGTCCCGTTCACGCCGATCTACACGTTGAGCGAGCCGCCGCCCGGCGACCCGGGGCGGGGCGGGCCCATCCACGATCGCGCCTGCGCCTCGTGCCACGGGCGCGTTCGTTCGGGGGAAGGGCGGCTCGTCGAGCGGGCCCCGGCGCTGCCGGATCAGACGCTCGAGGAGCACCCGTTCGGCGAGTACACGGAGCGCGAGCGGCTGATGGTCTTCGTCGAGAAGGTCCGGCACGGCTCCTTCGTCGGCTACGGCGGGCAGATGCCGCCGTTCTCCGCCGAGGTCCTCTCCGACGAGGAGCTCGGCGATCTCCTGTCGTTCTACGGGCTGCTCTGACACCCACCGTGAAGCGCGCCGAGAAAGCCGCGAGGATCGGCGAGGTCCTCGACCGGTTGTACCCGCAGCCGGCCATTCCGCTGTTCCACGAGGATCCGTATTCGCTGCTCGTGGCGGTGATGCTCAGCGCGCAGACGACGGACAAGATGGTCAACGCCGTGATGCCGGCGCTCCTCGCGCGCGCCCGGACGCCCGCGGAGATGGCGGCGGTGCCGGCCGAGGAGATCGCCGGGCTCATCCGGAGGATCGGGTTCGCGCCGACGAAGGCGAGGCGCCTGAAGGCGCTGAGCGAGCGGATCGCGATCGAGCACGGCGGCGTCGTCCCCGCCTCGTTCGAGGCCCTTGAGTCGCTGCCCGGGGTCGGTCACAAGACGGCCTCGGTGGTCATGGCGCAGGCCTTCGGCCATCCCGCCTTCCCGGTCGACACCCACATTCATCGGCTCGCGTTCCGCTGGGGGCTGTCGTCCGGAAAGGACGTCGTCGAGACGGAGCGCGACCTCAAGCGCGCGTTCCCCCCCGAGCGGTGGAACAAGCTCCACCTGCAGCTCATCTACTTCGGCCGCGAGCACTGCCCGGCGCTGCGCCACGACATGGCCGGCTGCCCCATCTGCAGCTGGGCCGCGCGCCGGCGCTGAGGCTGGGGCGGTCGGCGGGCCCGCGGCAGCGGCGGACCCATGGCGCCCGGGGAGGCGACAGGCTATCCGGAGCGCCGGCGGCCGTCAAGCAGGGCGCACCGCTCGGGCGGCGTCATGAGGGCGATCGCGGGAATGCGCGGATCGCCCCGTCGCGGCGTGAGGCGCTCGGGCGCGGCCTCGTGCGGTTCCCGGTCGCCGCGGGCGTGCGGTTCGAGTAAGGCAGGTCTGTGTCAAAGATGGGATTTGAGATCATCGGGACGGGGCACTACGTGCCCGGCGAACCTGTCACCAACGACGACCTCGCGCGGGTGATCACGACCTCCGACGAGTGGATCTACCAGCGCTCCGGTATCCGCCAGCGGCACTACGCGCCGGACGGCACGGGGGTGAGCGACCTCGCGTGCGAGGCGGCGAAGCGCGCCATCGAGTCCGCGCGAATATCACCATCGGAGATCGATTACATCCTCTTTGCCACGATGACGCCGGACTACATCTTTCCCGGCTCCGGGGCGGTGCTCGGCGCGAAGCTGGGCATCCCCGGCGTCCCTGCGCTCGACATCCGGCAGCAGTGCGCTGCGATGCTGTTCGGCCTTCAGACGATCGACGGGCTCGTCCAGACGGGGGCCGCCAAGACCATCCTGTTCGTGGGCGCCGAGGCGCACGCCGGCTTCATGCCCTGGGAGGACTGGGGAGCGCTCGACCCGAAGAACGGCCGGTCCGCGACGCCGGAGGCGCGGGCGCGCGCTGACCGCCACCGGAACCTCGCTGTCCTGTTCGGGGACGGATCGGGCGCGCTCGTCCTCCGTGCGACGGATCGTGACGCGGGCCTTCGCGGCAACAAGATCTGCTCTGACGGGCGCTTCGCCGAGCTCCTCTTCGTGCCCGGCGGCGGCTTCCGCTCGCGGCCTTACTGGAAGGAGACGTCGTTCGAGGACGACGCCCACATCCCCCGCATGGATGGTCGCGAGCTCTTCAAGTTCGCGGTGACCAAGCTCCCGGCGACGGTGCGGGAGCTCTGCGCCTCTCAGGGCGTCACGATCGAGGAGATCGACGTGTTCCTGGCGCACCAGGCGAACGGCCGCATCAACGAGCACATCCGCAAGGATCTCGGCGTGCCCGTCGAGAAGCTCCCGAGCAACATCGAGCGATTCGGCAACACGAGCGGCGCCACCGTGCCCATCCTCGTCGACGAGGAGATGCGCGCCGGCAGGCTGAAGAAAGGGCAGCTCGCCATGGTGCTCGCGCTCGGGACCGGCGTCCACTGGGGCTGCGCGCTCTGGAAGCTCTGATCTGAGCCGCTGTACATAAATCGCCGGCCCGACTCCCTGCTGGGCCTGGCACCGTTCTCGCTTCGCCTGCGGGCCGGCGGAGGGGTGCGCCGGTCGGACCGTCCGAACCGTCGGATTCGTCGGTTCGTCGGTTCGTCTGATTCCGCGCGCCTCGGCCGCCTGAGCAGGAAGGAGCGCGGCGGGGGTGCACAGCGCAGAACAGCTGGTGCGGTCGGTGTACGACCGGATCGCCGAGCGGTACGACGACCGGTGGGGGCGCCACATGAGGCAGCCTCAGGACCGGCTCACGGCGGGGCTCGCGCTCGTTCCCGGCGCGCGGTGCGCCGATATCGGGTGCGGCACGGGGATCGAGACCGTGGAGATGCTCAGGCAGGTCGCGCCCGGCGAGGTCGTCGGCGTCGACTGCTCCGAGGAGATGCTCCGGGCCGCCAGGGCCCGGGCCGCGGACGCGGGGCTGCAGCTCTCGACGAGGCGCGCGGAGGGCGAGCTCTTCATCCGGCGCGCGGCGGCGTCGAGCTTCGATGTCGTCACCCTCCGCTTCTGTCTCGCCTACCTGAACTGGCGGTCAGCATTGCCGTGCCTCGGGCGCATGCTCCGGTCCGACGGTCGCGCGGGGATCCTCACGAACCTCTCGAGCAGCACGCCGCAGGCGTACGCGGTCTATTGCCGGATGGCCGACGAGCTCAACCTTGGCAGGGTGGAGCTGCCGGTCCCGGACAGCGCCGGGCAGGTCAGCGAGGAGCTCCAGCGCGGCGGTCTCCGCACCGTGGAGGCGTGGACCCACCGGTTCCGGCTGTGGTTCGGCTCCGGCGCGCAGGTGGCGAGCTGGCTTCAGGAGAGCGGGTTCGTGACCCACGCCGCGCTGCGGGAGTTCCCTCCGGAGGTGCTCCAGCCGCTCTGTGACGAGTTCGCGACCCGGCTGGAGGCGTACCGGGAGCCTGACGGCATCCCGCTCGATTTCGAGCTCGCGGGCATTATCGCGGTGCGGCGGTAGCGCCATCGCGGTGCGGCGGTGGCGCCATCGCGGTGCGGCGGTGGCGCCATCGCGGTGCGGCGGTGGCGCCTGGCGTGCTGTCGCGCTCGGCGTGGAGGGCCGCTGGATTTTCGACCAAGCGCGCTGTGGCGTGTTGCACGCGGCGTTGCCTTTGTTACGTTCACATCACCGCCTGCGGCGAACCCCGCGTCGGCAGCGCGGTCAACCGGGCACCGGCCCAACCGGCAGGGGAGCCACGTCACCGGCTCAGCTGCATCGGCACCCCTCCGGCCAGCGTCCGTCGAACGAAGCGCGAAGCGACCGCGAGCACGCGGCGATCAAACGGCCAATGGCAATGGCCAATGGTCAGCGCACGCGGACGCGGGGAGCGATGTCAAAACGCGCGTGGGCGCCTGTGTTCGGATGTCGTCGTATGTCTATCTCGCTCACACAGTTCCGGGTTTTCACTTCACTGGGGTAGTGTTACCTCAATGACGACAACGCAAACTCTTCGTATTGACTTGGACGCACAATTAATGAATTTTGCATACTGAGGTGGGTGTGATCGGAGAACACGGAGCGTCGATCCTGAGAGACACGCCGACCCAGCTTGGGCTCGGGCGATATCGTCCCATTGCGAAGCTCGGCCGCGGCGGGATGGCCGACGTCTTCCTGGCCATGGCTCACGGGCCGGCCTCCGTGAACAAGCTGGTCGTCGTCAAGCGCCTTCGCAGCTTCGCGGATGAGGAGGACCGCCAGGTCCTCATGTTCATGGACGAGGCCAAGCTCTCGGCGCGCATGAACCACCCCAATGTCGTCCAGACCTACGAGGTCGGCAGCGACCAGGAAGGGTACTTCATCGTGATGGAGTACCTGGACGGCCAGCCGTTGAAGCGCGTCATCAAGGCGGCCGTCGATCGGGCGTCCGGCACCGGGGGGCTCGTCCGCGGCACGTGGATCCGGATCGTCGCCGAGGTGCTGCGCGGCCTCCATTACGCGCACGAGCTCTGCGACTTCGATGGCAAGCCGCTCGGGATCGTGCATCGCGACGTCTCTCCGCACAACATCTTCGTCACGTACGACGGCGCGGTGAAGCTCGTGGACTTCGGCGTGGCCAAGGCCGCCGTCAACTCCTCCAACACCGAGAGCGGGACCTTCAAGGGCAAGCTCACCTATATGGCGCCCGAGCAGGTCACGGCGGGCAAGACGGCGGATCGCCGGGCAGACATCTTCGCCGTGGGCGTCGTGTTCTGGGAGCTCCTCGCCGGGCGGCGGCTGTTCGAGGGCGACCAGATCAGCGTGATGCACCAGCTCCTGCTGGGGAAGATCCCCCGGCTCTCGACCGTCGTCCCGGGGATCCCGATCGCGCTCGACCAGATCGCCGCGAAGGCCCTGGAGCGCGAGCCGTCGAAGCGCTTCGCGACGGCGCAGGAGATGTGCGACGTGCTCGAGAGCTACCTGCAGTGGTCGGGCGAGGACATCCGCAGCGAGTTCCTCGGCGCCTGCATGCGCGGCATTTTCTCGGAGAACAGGGCCACCATCCGCCAGCAGATCAAGGCGCAGATCGAGCGGGTGACGAGCTCGTTGCTCATGAGCGAGGCCCCCGGCCCGGTGACGCTGAGCGGTATCGGCCTCGCGGCGGGTCCCTCGAGCTCGCGCTCGGGCAGCAGGCTCCCCTATGTCGGCGAGCCGAGCAGCTCCGGCCTCGATCGCGCTTCGGGTCTCGCAGGAGCTTCGGGCCTCGAGCGGGGCTCGGGCCTCGGGCGGCCGAGGACCCCGGTGAGCGACTCCGTGAGCCTGCGCGCCACCACGACGGTGCCCGCGTCCACCTCGAGGCGCAGCTACCTGATCGGAGCGACCGGCCTGGCCGCGCTGATCGCGGTGGCCGGTGGCGCGCTGCATGTCGCGAGCAAGCGCGCGCCCGTGGCCGAGCCTCCGGTGGCTGCCGCCGCTGCGCGCGGCGCGGAGGCCGGGGGGGCTGTCGAGAAGAAGCCCGACGAAGGCCCCAAGGTGAGCGTGGTGATCGCGAGCGACCCGCCCGACGCCACCGTGAGCTGGAAGGGGAAGATGCTCGGCAAGACGCCGCTCAAGACCGAGCTGCCCGTGGGCACGCAGGTCGTGGTCGTGTCCAGGTCCGACTGCTTCGATGAGACGCTCATGCTGACGCTCACCCCTGCGGAGGCGGTCGAGCGTTCCGTCAAGCTGCGGCCCACGAACTTCGCTGCCGGGTCCAGCCGGCCCTCCACGGCCGGAGGCGCTCCCTAGCGCGCTGACGGGTACCGCGCCGCCCAAGCTCGTCTTTGGCCTCATGAGAGAAGGAAGCCCAGAGACACAGAGCAGAGGACGAAGGAGCTCTGTGTCTCTGGGGTTCTGCTCTTCAGCGCGCTCGGTGCTCTAGCGAGAAGAACCTGCCGCCCGGCGGGGCGGGGCCGCGCGTTTGCACCGGGCTGCTGGGATCGACGGGGGGCGGAGGTCCTGTCCTGGGCACCCATCGATCGATCGTGACGGCAGCTGGAGAGAAGAGGTCACGGTCATGACCCGTGACGGATGTAGGAGATCACCTTGGTGACGCCATCGGCCTCCAGGGCGTCCTTCACCGCCTCGGTCGCCTCCTTCATGCTGGAGACGTTGCCCTGCAGGGTGACCACCCCGTCGCGCACCGTCACGGTCAGCTTCTTCACTCCTTCGTGGTCGCTATCAGCGAGCTTGCCGCCCACCGCGTTCCGGAGCGTCTCGTCGGGCGGGCGCTGGCCCGTGCCCTTCGCCTCCTTGGTGGCGACGACCGCACCGTCGCGGTTGAAGCTGACCTTATAATCGTTGTCCTTTGCCGCCTGCGTCCAGACATCGCGCGCGCTCGCGGCGGTGCTTCCAGCCTGATCTTTGTCCTTGGCGCCGCCGGCCTGGCCCTGCGCCTCCCGGCCTTGCTGCGCGCCGTGGGCCTCCCGGCCTTGCTGCGCGCCGTGGGCCTCCCGGCCTTGCTGCGCGCCCTGCGCCTCCCGGCCTTGCTGCGCGCCGTGGGCCTCCCGGCCCTGCTGCACGCCCTGCGCCTCCCGGCCCTGCTGCGCGCCCTGCGCCTCCCGGCCCTGCTGCGCGCCGTGCGCCTCCCGGCCTTGCTGCGCGCCCTGATCCTTGGGAGCCGCGGGGGGCGCGGCCTGGTCGCGCGCGCCCGAGCCCCGGTCGTCCTTGAGGGCGCCGGTCTGCTCGCCGGCCCGGTTCATCTGGTCGTTCACCTCGCGGCCCACCTCGCGCCCTCGCTCGGCGAGCTGCTCGGCCTTCTCGCCCACGCGCTCGGCCTGCTCGCGCGCCTCCCGGCCGAGCTCCTGGCCCTTCTGGGCGAGCTGCTCGGCCTTCTCACTCGCGCGCTCGGCCTGCTCGCGCGCCTCCTCCTGGCCGGGCTTCCGGTTCTGGCCTTCGGGCGGCGCGCTCCTGTCGCCCTTGGTCTGGTCCACCGGCTCGCGGACCGCTCCTTCCGCTCTCTCGCTCTCGCTCCTGCAGGCCGTGCCGACGAGGGCGAGCGCGAGGACGGTTGGGCCGGAGAACCAACGTATTCTGCTCATCGTGCAGCGATAGCTCATGGTGCATCTCCGACCGGTCACCGAGGCAGGCGTCGTGCCATGAACGCGGTCGCTCCCGGCCGCTCGGGAACAACCGCGCGGCGCGCGTGTCGGGACGACCATGTCGAGACCTTCCCTGGCCACCGCGCAGAGGTGGCAGCGGACACCGGACGAGCGCTCCGGCCTGAGACAGCGTAGGCTCGAGGTCGTGAGCGCGGCGTCGCCGGAACCCGTCCTGCCAGACGCCCCGCCCGGGCAGCGCTCCGCGCCCGACCTCCTCTCGCACCGGCCGGCGCTCCGGGTCGACGCGCGGGCCGTCAAGGAGTCGCTGACGTTCGCGTTCGCGGGCGGCGCGCCCGGCGGGGCGTTCGACCGGCACATCGATTCCGCGTCGCTGCCCGCGTCGACCTGGGATCCGGCCCGCTTCGCGCAGCACGTCTTTCTGCAGGAGCTCATCGTGGGCTGCCTCCACTTCACGAGCGAGGGGCGCACGTACATCCCGAGCCCGGCGCTGCTCGGCCGCGCGCTCTCCCGGCCGCCGAGCGACCGCGATACAGTCGAGCTCCGGCGCGAGATCTTCCGCGAGCTCGCCGGCTCGGAGGCGCAGCGCCGCGACCTCGCGCGCGCCTACGCGGCGCTGCGCCGCTGGGTGGGCCAGCTGGAGACGATCTCCATCTCGCGCCGTGAGGGCAGCCGGCGCCGGCTGGACATCCTCGTCGCCGCGAAGGGGGCGTTCGACGCGCTCGCCGACGGGTTCTCGGGCGCCCGCTCCGGTCTCGCGCGGCTCTCCGCGTTCGGCGCGGCCGTGCGCGAGACCGAGGCGTACCGCCGCCTCGCGGACCTGCTCGCGTACGACGAGGAGCTCGCGACGCTGGATGTCCGGATCCGCGTCGGCTCCGACGGCCACGTCCGCGACCTCCGCGCCCTGTCGATCCGCGAGAACAGCGAGAACCGCTTCTACCAGTCGCCGATCGGGCGCGTCTTCACGAAGCTCGTGATGCTGTGGCGGGGATACCGGTTCAGCGACGAGGAGCTGCTCACCCGCTACGTCAACAGCGTGTTCGAGGGCATCGAGGACGAGCTCGTCGCGCTCATCCAGCTGCTCGGAGATCTCGAGTTCTACCTCGCCGGCCTCGCGCTGCGCGAGCGCGCCCGCGCGGCCGGGCTCTCCGTCTGCCTTCCCGAGCTCGCCTGGCCAAGCGGCCCCGAGCTCGCCCGGCCAGGCGGCGCGCGCGACGAGGCCCCCGGGCGGGCGCTCAAGGGGCTCTTCAATCCGATCCTGCTCGCGAGCTCGTCGCGCGTCGTCGCGTGCGACATCGCGACCGACCCTCACGACGCGACCGTCATCGTGACCGGGCCGAACTCGGGGGGAAAGACGCGGCTGCTCGAGGCGCTCTCGCTCGCCCAGATGCTCGGGCAGGCGGGCTTCTTCGTGCCGGCCGCGGAGGCCCGCCTGTCGCCGTGCCACGGGCTCTTCGTGTCGCTGATCGAGCAGGCGCAGGCCGACCAGAGCGAGGGCCGACTCGGGATGGAGCTCCTGCGCATCCGGTCGCTCTTCGAGGCGATGCAGGTCGGCGACATGGTGGTGCTCGACGAGCTCTGCTCTGGCACGAACCCGTCGGAAGGAGAGGAGATCTTCCAGCTCGTGATCTCGCTCCTCGCGGAGCTCCGCCCTCAGGCCTTCATCACGACCCATTTCCTGGAGCTCGCGGCGCGGCTCGAGCGCGACCGGCCGGTCGATCGGCTCGTGTTCCTGCAGGTCGAGCTCGACGCGCAGCAGTGGCCGACGTACCAGTTCGTGGACGGGGTCGCCCGGACGTCGCTCGCGCATCGGACCGCGGCGCGGCTCGGGGTCACGCGGGAGGAGCTCGTCGCGCTCGTCGAGCGCAGCAAGCGCGCGCACCGCCGCCGCGGGGTCGAGCCCGCCTGAGCGCGCCCACGGCGCGCTCGCCGTGGCCGATGAAATCTGGTTGTATTCGCCGCCATGGAATATCGACCACTTGGCAGGACGGGGCTCCGTGTCTCCTCGGTGAGCTTCGGTGCCTGGGCGATCGGGGGCACCTGGGGCGACGTCGACGACACGGAGTCGCTCGCGGCGTTGCACCGGGCCGTCGATCGCGGGGTGAACTTCTTCGACACGGCGGACGTGTACGGCGACGGCCGGAGCGAGCGGCTGCTCGCGCGCCTCCGGCGGGAGCGGCGCGAGGAGATCGTCATCGCGACGAAGGCGGGCCGGCGGCTGAGCCCGCACACCGCGGCCGGCTACAGCGCCGAGAACCTCACGGCCTTCATCGACCGCAGCCTGAAGAACCTCGAGGCGGACGCGCTCGACCTGGTCCAGCTGCACTGCCCGCCGACGGACGTCTACTATCGGCCCGAGGCGTTCGACGTCCTCGATCGGCTGGTGAAGGCGGGCAAGATCCGCTTCTACGGGGTCAGCGTCGAGCGGGTGGAAGAGGCGCTCAAGGCCATCGAATACCCCGGTGTGCAGTCGGTGCAGATCATCTACAACGTCCTCCGGCAGCGCCCGGCCGACCTGTTCTTCGTCGAGGCGAAGCGCCGGCAGGTGGGGATCCTGGCGCGGCTGCCGCTCTCATCGGGGCTGCTCACCGGGAAGATGAGCGCCGCGACGAAGTTCGCGGCCGACGATCACCGCAACTTCAACCGCGAGGGCGCCGCGTTCGACAAGGGCGAGACGTTCTCGGGGGTCGACTACAATCTGGGCCTCGAGGTGGTCGAGGAGCTCCGCCCGCTCGTGCCTGCCGGCGTGAGCATGGGCGCGTGGACGATGCGCTGGATCCTCATGCAGGACGCGGTCACGTGCGTGATCCCCGGCGCGAAGCGCCCTGATCAGGTGGACGAGAACGCGAGCGCGGCGGACCTGCCCGCCCTGCCGCAGGAGACGATGGCGAAGATCCGCGAGATCTACGATCGCCGGCTGCGGCCTGCCGTTCACCAGCTCTGGTAGAGCCTCGACGAGGACGCGCCGCGGCAGGCTGGAGCCACGGCGCGTCGGCGAGGGCATCGCCGTCACCCGACCCAGGCTGGATAGCCGTTGTCACGCAACCCACGCTGCGCCGCCAACTTGGGCCGGATCGCTGCCGCGCTGCCATTTTGGATTGCGTAGCCGCCTTTTCGATTTTTCGATTTGTCACGCTCGTGCTAGATTGTTAGATCTAAGTTGGGCGGGATTACATTCAAGGGGAATTAAGGAAGCCGCTGCGCGGGGGGGCGAGTGCGCCCAACTCCCCGCGCGCGCGCGTGCGGGCGCCGAACGCGCCGGTTGCGCCGCGCCGAGTTCGCGGCGCAGCCGATCGACCAGCCGGCGGTACAAGGGCTCGAAGGGGCGATCGCCAGCCCCGTACAGCCGCGCACATCGTCGTCATCTCGAGCGCGAATTAGTTCATTGTTGCATTTCTCATAGATGCTCTCTCGGCAACAGCTTGGCTTGCCGCCGCGAGGCTGCATTCGACATGGTAGCCGTTGTCCGGCGCACCCGATGCCCATCGCGCCGGAGTTTGTACATCATCAAGATGCCCTTTCCCATCCCTACGATCGGTCAGCGATCATGCCCGATATTCAAGGAGATGCCCCATGAGAAGAGTCGCCTACCTGTGCACGGTCTGTTTGATCTCTTCCTGCTCGCCTTCTCAGGATGACACCGAGCCTGACTCGGCCGCCGACGCTCCGGCCATCGCAAGCAGTCAGGAGCGCGTCGAGAGCGCGCCGCGATCGTTCACGCTCTTCGAGAGCGGACAGGTTCGCCCGCTGGCGCTCTCGCCCGACAGATCGCGGCTCTTCGCCGTCAACACGCCTGACAATCGCCTCGAGATCTTCGACATCGGTCCGCATGGCCTCACGCATCGCGCGTCGGTGTCCGTCGGCCTCGAGCCGGTGTCCGTCGCCGCGCGCAATAACCATGAGGTCTGGGTGGTCAATCACCTCTCGGACAGCGTCAGCGTCGTGAACGTCAAGGACCCGCGGAGGAGCCGGGTCGTCCGCACCCTGCTCGTCGGCGACGAGCCCCGCGACATCGTCTTCGCCGGCCCGGGCCGGCGCCGCGCCTTCATCACCACGGCGCACCGCGGCCAGAACAGCCCGAACGATCCGCAGCTCACGACCCCCGGCGTGGGCCGCGCCGACGTCTGGGTCTTCGACGCCGGCAATCTCGGCAGCACGCTCGGCGGCAATCCCCTGAGCATCGTCGCGCTCTTCGGCGACACGCCTCGCGCGCTGGAGGTGACGCCCGACGGCAAGCGGGTGTACGCCGCGGCATTCCACTCGGGGAACCGCACCACGAGCATCCACGAGAACCACGTCCCCGACGGCGGTGAGGCCGCCGGCGGCATCCCCGGACCCGCCACGAACTTCGAGGGCGTCCCGCGCCCCGAGACGAGCCTCATCGCCAAGTTCGACGGGACCCACTGGGTCGATGAGCTCGGCCGGGTGTGGGACGACAAGGTGAAGTTCTCCCTGCCCGACAAGGACGTCTTCGTCATCGATGCGATGGCCAGCCCTCCCTCGCAGGTCGCCGGCCCCGCCGGCTACTTCCAGGGCGTCGGCACCATCCTCTACAACATGGCCGTCAACCCGGTGAACGGGAAGATCTACGTCACAAACACCGAGGCGTTGAATGACAAGCGCTTCGAGGGCCCCGGCCTCTTTGGCGGACAGACCGTCCGGGGACACCTGCACGAGAGCCGGATCACCGTCCTCAGCGGCGCCGGCGTCGCGCCGCGCCACCTGAACAAGCACATCGATTACAGCGCGTGCTGCGCCCCGATCCCGAACGCCGAGAACGCGAAGAGCCTCGCCACGCCGCTCGGGATGGCGATCACCAAGAACGGCGCCAAGCTGTACGTCTCGGCCTTTGGATCGAGCAAGATCGGCGTCTTCAGCACGTCTCAGCTCGAGAGCGACACGTTCGTCCCGAGCGCGGCGAACCAGATCCCCGTGAGCGGCGGCGGGCCGACGGGCCTGGTCCTGGACGAGCCACGCAAGAAGCTCTACGTGCTCACCCGGTTCGACAACTCGATCTCGGTGATCAACACGACGACGAACACCGAGGTGGCGCACGTCCCGATGTATAGCCCCGAGCCGGAGAGCATCGTCCGCGGCCGCCGCTTCCTCTACGACGCCGCCTTCAGCTCGAGCCACGGCGACTCGTCGTGCGGGAGCTGCCACGTCTTCGGCGATTTCGACAGCCTCGCGTGGAACCTCGGCAACCCGGACGACGTGGTGAGGACGGATGAAGGGCTGTTCGTGCTCAGGCCGTCGGACTTCGGGTTCAACGACGATTTCCATTCCATGAAGGGCCCGATGACGACGCAGAGCCTCCGCGGGCTCGCCAACCACGGTCCGATGCACTGGCGGGGCGACCGCACCGGCGGCGATGAGGGGCCCAGCGTCCAGCCGGACAGCGGCATCTTCGACGAGGTCACCGCGTTCAAGGAGTTCAGCGTGGCCTTCACGGGTCTCCTCGGGCGGAGCGAGCCCATCCCCGACGAGGACATGCAGGCGTTCACCGACTTCGCCCTGCAGATCACCTATCCGCCGAACCCGATCCGCGCCCTGGACAACTCCCTCACGCCGGAGCAGGACATCGGCCGGGACTTCTTCGAGAACTCACCTTCGGAGCCCGGAGAGTTCCCCTGCTCGCGTTGCCACGTCCTCGATCCCACGGCCAACGCCGAGTTCGGCGTTGCCATCCCGGGCTTCTTCGGGACGGACGGCCGGCGGAACTTCGACGCCGCGACAGAGGGGTTCAAGATCCCCCACCTCCGCAACCTCTACCAGAAGGTCGGCATGTTCGGCTTCGCGCCTCACCCGAACTTCAACTTCATCGATCACGAGCACATGGGCGATCAGGTCCGCGGCTTCGGGTTCGTGCATGATGGAAGCACGGACACGATGTTCCGCTTCCACACGAACCTCGGCTTCAGCCAGGCGAGCCCCTTCGGGTTCGCCTCGGGCGCCTTCCCGGACGGCCCGCCAGGCAACCCCCTGCGCCGGGCGGTGGAGGCCTACCTGCTCGTCTTCGCCAGCAACATGGCGCCGATCGTGGGCCAGCAGGTGACGCTCACGAGCAGCAACGCGGCGGCGGTCGGGCCGCGCATCGACCTCCTGATCGCGCGGGCGGACGTCGGCGAGTGCGATCTGGTGGCCAAGGCGCGCGTCCTCCACGCCGACCTCGGCTTCCTCTACCGTAACGGCAAGTTCATCAGCAACCGCGTGGCCCTCCCGCCGATCGCCGATGCGCTGCTCCGGCAGCTCTCGCTCGCCGCAGACAGGGAGCTGACGTACACCTGTGTACCGCCTGGTTCAGGGGTGCGCATCGGTCTCGACCGCGATGAGGATGGCTTCCGGGACGGCGATGAGGAGGACCATCACACCGACCCGGCCGACCCGACCGACCATCCGTGATCTGACTTCCCCGCTCAGCTGCGCGGCCCGACGCCGCCGATCGCGCGCGCGATCCCGCTCTGCAGCGTGCCGCGGGTCTCCACGCGGCTCAGATCCACGCCGAGCTCCACGAGCAGCCGCGCCACCTCCGGCCGCATCCCCGTGATGACCGCCTTCGCGCCGAGCAGGCGAAGCGCCGACGTGGCGCGGATCAGCGTCTCGGCGACCTGAACGTCGATCTGCTTCAGCCCCGTGACGTCGATGATCACGACGCGCGCCTGGTGGCGCTCGACGCCTTGCAAGATCGTGTGCAGCATCCGCTCGGCGCGCCGCCTGTCCACCGTGCCGATCAGGGGCAGCACCATGAGCTGGTTCGTGATCGGGATGAGGGGCGTGGACAGCTCCTCCAGCAGATCGCTCTGCATGCGGATGACCTCTCCCTGCAAGGCAGCGCGCGAGCGCTCGGCCTTCTCCCGCTCCGCCAGCTCGTGCTGCAAGCGCTCATTGGCGACGTGGAGCTGCTCCGTCTGATGCTGCAGGTGCTGATTGGCGTCGCGCAGCTCCTCCGTGCGCTCGGTGACCTGCCTCTCCAGACTTCGGTTCGCCTCCTGGAGCTGCGCGCTCACCTCCTGAACATGGGCATAGAGCAGCGAGTTTTCCACGGCGATCGCCGCCTGAGCGCAGAGCATCTGCAAGAGCTCGATCCGGCCTTCGGTGAAGGCGGCCTGGGCGACGTTGTTCTCCAGGTAGAGGACGCCCCGCAGCCGCCCCTGGTGCGTCAGCGGGATGCACAGGAGGGACCTCGGCTGGGCGGCGATGATGTAGGGGTCGCCGGCGAACCGGAGGTCGTACCGGGCGTCGCTCAGCACCACCGGATCGAGCGTGCGGGCGACGAGCTGGACCACGGATTGCGCCAGATCCGTGCGCGACTCGAGCGGGGTGTTGAGCCCCACCTGCACGGTGTCCGGGCCGATCTGCAGGAACGCCTCCACCCGCAGATACGCGCCTTGATTCAGGATCAAGAAGCCGCGCTCGGCTCCGGCGTTCGCCAGCACGATGCGCATGACCCGATGAACCACCCTGCTCAGCACGATCTCGCTGGCGATGGCCTGCGCCGCGCGGAGCGCGGCGGTGACGTCGAGCAGCTGGGCGCCGGTCGTCCCGTTCGTCGTGCTCCCCGCCGTCACGGCCGACGCGCTCGACGGCAGCATCGTCGGGGCCGGGACCATGGAGGGGTACCGCTCCCTGAGCTGGGCGACCTTCACGGCGGCGCCCCAGCGCGCGTAACCGCCGAGCGCTTCGGACATGTAGACGTGAGCGACCCTGGTCTGTCCGCGCGCCATGAAGAACCCGGCACAGAGCTCGTTGGCCAGCGCCTCGTGATGGGGAAAGCCATGCTGGCGCGAGAGCTGGATGGCCTGCTCATAGGCGTCGATCGCGTCGGAGGGGCGGCCCTCGACCCGGGCGACCTCCGCGGCGACGAGCTTCTGCTGGTGCCGCGCGTTCGCCGGACAGGCGTCCGCGAAGATCGCGAGTCGCTCTTGCTGGCGGGCCAGCGCCTCGCGCAAGCGCGGCTGCTCCTCCGCGGGCGCGGTGGGATAGACCGCCGCGAGGATGAGCCCCGCGTAGAACGGGAGCTCCGTCGGCCAGTGCTGCCCGAACGCGCCCGTGCGCAATTGCTCTGCGGCCTCGATCATGGCGAACGCCCCGGCGGCGTCGCCATGGAGGAACAGGAGCTGCATCTTGGTGAGGAGATGGTAGAACCGGAGGTGGTTCATCCCGAGGCTGGCGAGGCGCGCGACCCAGGCCTCCTCCTCGACGACGTCGTCGCTGAGCGATGTTGGCGACGCCGTGCGGCCCTCCAGGCAGGCGACGACCTGCTGCAGGAGCGTGAGCATCTCGTTGGCCAGCACGACCTGCGTGCGCCGCGTGACCAGGAAACCGCGCTGGATCTCCTCGCGAACCCTGCCGAGCGGCTCGCCCACGCGGAGCGTCGCGGCGACGAGCTCCCCGATCGCCGCGGAGCCGTGGACGAGATCCCCGCACTCGAGGCCGAGCTGCTTGGCGCGCTCGAAATAGGTGAGCGCCGCGCGCAAGGGCTCCCCGTAGGGCATCAGGTACCCGAGCACATAGAAGACCCTGTGAGAGGCGCTCGTCGCGCCGAACCTCTCGGTGAGATCGAGGGCGAGCTTGCCGAAACGGACGCTCTCCGCGTAGCGGGCCAGGCTGCCAGAGAGAAAGAACCCGAACGTGACGAAGATGTCCGCGGCCGAGCGACAATTGCCATGCAACAGCGAGAGATGAACCGCCTTGAGCACGACGTACGAGTACAGGCCCGGCTCGACGAAATAGGCCGGCACCTTGAGCTCGGCGAGCAGCTGAAGGCAGGTCTGGAGATCCGGGTCGGACACCGTGGGCGCGTCGAGGAGCGACTCGATCGCTCGGCCGGCGAGGAGCTCATCGATCGTCGCGAGCAGCTCGTCGCAGGCCGCCTGGGTCTCCTCGCTCGTCCCGGGCGCGTCGATGCCGAAGAGCGCGAGGCCCTGGCGCCCCGCGGCGAGCGCCTCGGCGAAGCGCGCCTGGGCGAGGTAGAGCGTGACCCGCAGCCCGAAGATCCCTCCGCGCTGCCCGCTGTGGCGCACGTGGGCGAGCAGCCCGTCCAGGTGCGCCTCGGCCTCGTCGAGGCGACCCGCCATGTACTCGCACTCGGCGCGCTCGCGGTGCAGCGCGAACGTGAGATCGTAGCGCTCTCCCCAGCTCCCCCCGTCGAGGGCCGTGATCCCCGCGGCGTAGAGGCCGGCCGCCGACGCGAACGCCGTCGCCGCCTTCGCCATGCGGCCGGCCGCGAGGTTCTGCCGCGCGAGATCGGCGCGCTCCTCCCTGTCGCGCATCCGCGCGGCGCCGAGGTTGAGGTGCCGGACCAGCTCGAAGGCGAGCTCGGCCCGCGGCTCGTCCGGGAGCGTCCTGCGCAAGCACCGCCCGATGCGGAGGTGGACATCTTCCCGCTCCTCCGCCGGGATGAGGGAGTACGCCGCCTGCTGCACGCGATCGTGCAGGAACCGGTAGGACGCGTCCAGCTTGGCCAGCGCGCCCGGATCGAGGTCGTCCGGATCGTTCACCACAGGAAGCAGCCGGTAGTCTCCGCCGATCGGCAAGAGCAGCCCGTCCCGCAGGGATGGCCAGAGCGCCACCGCCGTCTGGGCATGCGGCAGCTCCGCGATCGTCGCCAGCGTCGTCAGGTCGAGCTGGTGGCCGATACACGCGGCGAGCGAGAGCACGCGCCGCGTGCTCGGCTCCAGCGCCTGTATTCGCGTGGCCATGAAATCGACGACGTTGTCGGTCACCGGCGCCGACGCGATCGTCGCCTCGTCCCAGACCCAGCGCCCCGTGGCCCGATCGAGCCGCACGAGCTTCGCGCCGTGGAGCCCGATCAAGAACTGGGAGAGAAAGAACGGATTGCCCTCGGTCTTCGCGATCGCCTGAGCGGCGAGCCATTCCACGCGCTCGACCTCGCTCTCCTTGAACGTCTCCGCGAGGAGCAGCCGCACGCTCGGCAGATCGAGCGGGCGGAGCCCGATCTCGGACGGCTCGAGTCCCTGCTTGCGCAGCTCCTCCAGCGCGGCGCGCAGGGGGTGGGCCCCGTCCACCTCGCTGTCCCGATAGGCCCCCACGACGAGCAGGTGCCCACGCCCGGGCCCAGAGAGCAGCTGGCGCAAGAGCCAGAGCGACGCCGCGTCGGCCCATTGCAGATCGTCGAAGAAGAGCACGAGGGGGTGCGACGGCGAGCAGAACACACGGACGAAGTTCTGCATCAAGAGGCTGAGGCGGCTCTGGGACTCCGAGGGCCCGAGGGCGACGGCCACGGGCTGCGGGCCGACGATCAGCTCAAGCTCGGGGATCAGATCGACGAGCAGCTGCCCGTTCGCGCCCAGCGCCTCGACCAGCGCGGACCTCCACGCCGCGAGCTTGACGGACGACTCCCCGAGCAGGTGCGAGATGAGCGCCCGAAAGGCCTGCGTGAAGGCGGCGAAGGGGACCTCGCGATGGAGCTGATCGAACTTGCCGGCGACGAAGCTTCCATGGCGCCGGGCGACGTGCTTGTGCAGCTCGTGGACCAGCGCCGACTTGCCGATCCCGCCCGCCCCCGTCACGAGCACGAGCTCCGCGGCCCCGTCGCTCACGCGATCGAACGCCGAGACCAGGGCCTCGAGCTCCGCCGCTCGCCCGTAGAGCTTCTGGGGGATCTGGAGCCTTTCGCTGATGTCCCGCCGCCCCAGCTCGAACGGCGCGATCCTCCCCGTCTGCTGCCATTCGGAGAGGCACCGCTCGAGATCCGCTGCCAGCCCCTCTGCCCGCTGGTACCTGTCCTCCGCCGCCTTGGCGAGCAGCTTCATCGCGATCATCGACGCCATCTCGGGGATCGTCGGATCGCGCTCGTGCGGCGCGAGCGGCGTCCTCGCGATGTGGCTGTGGACCATCTCCATGGGATCGGTGCAGTCGAACGGGAGGACCCCGGTGAGCATCTCGTAGAAGGTGACACCGAGCGAATAGAAGTCTGTCCGGTAGTCGACGACTCGATTCATCCGCCCCGTCTGCTCGGGCGAGATATAGGCGAGGGTACCTTCGAGCGTGTCGGGGCGCAGGGCCGTCTGCGCCTCCTGCGAGAGGCGCGTGGCGATGCTGAAGTCGATCAGGTGGACGCTCTGCAACCTGTCGTCCACGACGATGTTCGCCGGCTTGATGTCCTTGTGGATCACGCCGTGCGCGTGGACGCCGTCGAGGATCGTCGCCAGCGCGCGAGCGACGTGGAGCGCCTGCGCGAGATCGAGCCCGCGGCCGCGCAGGTGCCCGCTCAGCGGCGTCTCGCCGACGTCCTCGAGGACGAGCCCGGCGCTCTGTTCATGCACCTCGAGCGCGTGCGCCTTGATGACCCCTGGCCAGTCGATCTCTCGCAGGACGCTGAACTCGTGTCGCAGCTTGGCCAGCTCGCGCGGGTTCGCGTGCTCGTCCTTGAGGAACTTGATGACGACGGGGATGCCATCCTCGTCGCGAATGCCACGGTACAGCACCCGTCCGGCGCTGTCGTACAGCTTGTCCCGCAGCGTGTAGTGCGGCAGCTCCACCAATGCCCCTCCTTTGGTTCAAAGCATGGGAGCTCACCAAGTTGAGTATGTCAAGAGTCTTAACCCACCATGAGGCATGGTGCAGTTGTCCCGCCGCGCGTGCGCCCTCGTCATTTGGGTCGCCCGGGGAGCAAGAATGGCGCGATGCATTACCCACGCGCGAAGCGACGCGGGCCGACCGGCGGTTCGGTCGCCGGCCTTCTACAGCCCGGTTACGGCCCGGTCTTCGATTTCTGGGCAGCGCTCGCGTCGATCAACCTTCGCGCTGAGCCGGGCGCGTCACAGGAGGCGCGGCAAGAGCCACCCGGCGATCGAGATGAGGGCGGCCGTCCCGAAGAGCGGCCCGAACCCCCGGATCTCGAAATCGTCGATGAGCTTATCGGTCGCGTAGAGCAGCACCGAGTTCACGACGAGGCCGAAGAAGAGATAGGCCAGGCCGAGCGTGACGATGGCGGCGGGCAGGAGCGCCACGGCGACGAGGAAGCTCACGAGCCAGCCGAGCAGGAGGTTGAGGAGCGCGAAGACGCCGGCGACGACCAGCGCCGTCTGGATCTTGCGGATGCGGACGCCGGGCATGAGCTTGGCGCCGACGACGACCGCGAGGCCTGCGGCGAGCGCCTGGACGATGAACTGCTTGAACATGACCACCTCCCTGGGCCGGCGCCGCTCCTGGCGGGCCGGGTCTGGACGTTCTTGGTGACCCAGGCGCGCGCCGGGCGCAACCTTGGCGGGCCGGGGGGCGAGCGCCGCGGTCAGAGCGCGGCGCGGGTGGTGGCCTAGTTTGCCCCGGAGAGATTCACATGAAGGCGGGAAGGCGGGAAGGCGAGAAGATCATTGATCTTTTCTTCCCGCCTTCCCGCCTTCACGTTCAAATCCGGCCACCACCGCGGCGCGCCGCCTCCGCTCAGCTATCGTTTCCGCTCGTCTCGGCTCATTGCTTCGGCTTGTCGCCGCCGAGCAGCTCGCCGATGGCGGGGGCGCCGCCCGGGCCGAGGGCCTGCGTGCTCTCGATGAGGTGGATGAGGAACTGGCGGTTGTCCGTCACCGAGAGGTTCTGGAGCTCGAGCGCGCCGATGCGATCCTCGGGGGTGAAATAGGCCTCCTCGACCTTCTCCATCGAGAGCTTGTCGGGCGCGTAGGCCATGTAGTCGGCGCGCGTGTCGAGGAGGCTGTAGTCGTCGCCGCGGCGCAGCTCGAGCGTCACCTCGCCGGTCACGCCGGGCGCGATCCAGCGCGAGAGCGCGTCCTTCAGCATCATGGCCTCGGGGTCGTACCACTTGCCCTCGTAGAGCAGACGCCCGAGGCGCCGGCCCTGGGTGAAGTACACGTCGAGGGTGTTCTCGTTGTGAATGGCGGACAGGAGCCGCTCGTAGACGGCGTGGAGGAGGGCCATGCCCGGCGCCTCGTAGATGCCGCGGCTCTTCGCGTCGATCACCCGGTTCTCGATCTGATCGCTCATGCCGAGCCCGTGACGCCCGCCGATCCGGTTGCACTCGACGAACAGCTCGAACAGGGAGCCGAAGCGCTTGCCGTTGATGGTCGTCGGGACGCCGCGCTCGAACCCGAGGGTGATCGTCTCGGCCTCGATGGCGACCTCCGGCCGGAACGAGGCGACCCCCATGATCGGCTGGACGATCTTGATGCCGGTGTTCAGGTGCTCGAGATCCTTCGCCTCGTGCGTCGCGCCGAGCACGTTGGCGTCGGTGCTGTAGGCCTTCTCCGTCCCCATGCGGTAGGGCAGCCCGTGGCGCTCGAGGTACTCGCTCATCTCCTTGCGCCCGCCGAGCTCGCCCACGAACTTCGGATCGAGCCAGGGCTTGTAGATCCTGAGCGAGGGGTCGACGAAGATGCCATAGCGATAGAACCGCTGGATGTCGTTGCCCTTGTGCGTGCTGCCGTCGCCGAAGACGTGGACGTCGTCGTCGCGCATCGCGCGCACGATCGCGGTCGTGGTCACCGCGCGGCCGAGCGGCGTGGTGTTGAAGTACTTCTTGCCGCCCGTCGAGAGGTGGAAGGCGCCGCACTGGATGGCGAGGATTCCCTCGCGGACGAGCGCGTCGCGACAGTCCACGAGCCTGGCGGAGACGGCGCCGTGCTGCAGGGCGATCGGCGGGATGTCGCCGGGGGAGTCCTCGTCCGGCTGCGCCAGATCGGCCGTGTACGCGTGCACCTTGAGCCCGTTGCGCGCGAGCCACGCCACCGCACAGCGCGTGTCGAGCCCGCCCGAGAACGCGATGCCGAGCTGGGTGCCGGCCGGGGGAAGTGAACGGAAGATCCTACTCATGGCGGCGCAGCATAGCCGCAACGCCCGCGGCCGCGCGAGCGGAGATCGTGGGGCGGCGCAGCCCCGGACGGCGCCGGCGGCAGCCGAGCGCGCTCCCCAGGGACGGGTCGGGCGCGCGGTCTCCGCCCGGCGGCGCCGCCCCTTGGTCGCGGCGCCGGCGGCGCGCTCGTGCTCGTCTGCACGACCGCACGAGGCGCGCTCGGCGGACTAGGGGACTAGGATGGAGAACACCATGTCGCGCGAGCGCCTCTCTCCGATTCCGATTCCGATTCCGATTCCGATGACGAGCAGGCCGGTGTCGAGGCTGTCGTACGCCGAGATCGCCCGGCTCGAGGAGCGCCGGCTGGCCTCGGCACCTCGTCCGTGGTCGCCTGCGCCGAGCCCATCCGCCGGCGGCGGCAGCATGGAGATCGCCGGCGACGGCGCCGCGCTCTTCGGCGCCTCGGTGCTCCCCCGGTTCCGCGAGCGCGGCATCCAGCAGGCGCTCATCGTCCAGCAGGCGCTCATCGTCCGCCGCCTGGAGCGGGTGCGCGAGCGAGGTCGCCACCTGGCGTGCATCAGCGCCAGTCCCGGTATCGCCACGGAGCGCAACGCCATGAGGCTCGGGTTCTTCATGGCATACAGCAAGGGTGTTTTTGTGCGGCGTAGCGAGAGCCCGCAGGCGCCGGCCTGAGCATTCCTGGGCGCCGCGCAGGGCCGTCGTGGCGCCCTGCCTTTGCAGGTGTGCAGCGCTGCGCTTGCAGAAGCGAAACGACCGCCCTGGACATCCATGCGAAGTGCGCGACTACGACGGAATCACGCATGGCACGCCTGATGCTCTCAGGCAGCCCAGCGTCGCTGGCGTGGCCTCTCCCCCCCCGAGGCCCCGGCGGCGCTTTTTCATTTTGTGGTCTGAATCGGTTCAGGCTCTCAGCGCCGCTCCCGGCGCAGATCCGCGACCGCGTTCCACACGAGCCGCAGCCCGACGTTGTCGTGCTGCGAGAGGATCGACTCGGGGTGGAACTGGACCGCCGCCATCGGCAGCTCCGTGTGCTCGATCGCCATGACGACCCCGTCCTCGGTCTCGGCCGTGATCTTCAGCGAAGAGGGGAGCGCGTCGCGCAGCGCATAGAGCGAGTGATAGCGCCCCGCGTGGAACTCGCGCGGCAGCCCCTCGAAGAGGCGCCCGCCCAGCACGCGCACCTTCGAGGCCTTGCCGTGCATCGGGTAGTCGAGCACGCCGAGCTTGCCCCCGAAGTGCTCGACCATCCCCTGAAGGCCCAGGCAGACGCCGAAGACGGGCAGCCGCCGCTCGATCAGCGCCGAGAGCGTCCCCGAGAGATCGAAATCGCTCGGCGTCCCAGGGCCGGGCGAGAGCACCACGAGATCGGGAGCGTAGGCGTCGAGCTCCTTGTGCGGGAAGCCGGCGCGGAGCGTCATCACCTCGGCGCCCGTCTGCCGGAGGTAGTTGGCCAGCGTGTGCACGAACGAGTCCTGGTGATCCACGAGCAGCACCTTGAGGCCGCCCCCCGGCACCGGGTTGATCGCCGCCGGAGCCGTCGTGGGGACCCCGCGCGGCCTCCGGATCGCGTCGATGAGCGCCGACGCCTTCACGTGCGTCTCGCGCTCCTCCTCGTCGGGATCGGAGTCGTAGAGCAGCGTCGCGCCCACCCGGACCTGCGCCACGCCGTCCTTGAGGCGGATCGTGCGCAGCGTGAGCCCCGTGTTCATGGTGCCGTCGAAGCCGACGATCCCGACCGCGGCCCCGTACCACGCGCGCGGCGAGCGCTCGTGATCCTCGATGAACTGCATGGCCCAGGCCTTCGGCGCCCCCGTGACCGTGACCGCCCACGTGTGCGCGAGGAACGCGTCGAGCGCGTCGAACCCCTCGCGCAGCCGCCCCTCGATGTGATCGACCGTGTGGATCAGCCGCGAGTACATCTCGATCTGCCGGCGCCCGATCACGCGGACGCTCCCCGGCACGCAGATGCGGGACTTGTCGTTGCGATCGACGTCCGTGCACATCGTGAGCTCCGACTCGTCCTTGGCGGAGGCGAGCAGGCGGGCGATCTGCGCCGCGTCGGCGATCGGGTCGCTGCCGCGCGGGATCGTGCCCGAGATGGGGCACGTCTCGACGCGGTTGCCCTCGACGCGCACGTACATCTCCGGCGAGGCGCCGATCAGGTACTCGGACTCGCCGAGGTTCATCAGGAAGCCGTAGGGCGCCGGGTTGCGCTCGCGAAGCCGGTGGAACAGCTCGGTGGGCGCGACGGGGCACGGCTCGTAGAGCGTCTGGCCCGGGACGACCTCGAAGAGATCGCCCCGCTTGAACGACTCCCGCGCGACCCGGACGAGCTCGGCGTACTCGCCCGGCGCGTACTCGTTCGGCGGCGCGCGATCGGCGCCGACGTAGGCGCGCGCCGCGCCCTCGCGCGGCAGCCCGTCGGTCGAGCGATCGCCGAACTTGAGCTCGTAGCGCGTGCGCGTCGCCCGCTCGCGGCGATGGTCGACGGCGATGATCTCGTCGGGGAGGTAGAGCACGAGATCCCGCTGATCCGCCGGGCGCTCGAGGCGGAGCCGGATGGGCTCGAACTGGAAGGCGAGATCGTACGCGAACGCGCCGTAGAGCCCGAAGAGCGAGTCGCCCGGGACCCCGAAGAGCTCGATCATCCGCCGCAGCACCGAGAAGATGGACGGCTGCCGGCTGCGCAGCTCCTCCGGCACCCGCTCGCCCGGCTGCCGGACCGCGCCGATCACCTCGTCCGCGCGGCGCTCGACGGCCGCGACCGCGTCGAAATTCCGGAGCGCCTCGTCGATGGCCGGCAGGATCACCCGCCCGCGCTCGTTCAGCGCGGTGAACCGGAAGTCGCGGCCCCGGGAGACGAGCACGAGCGGGGGATTGATGAAGCCGATGTCCCAGCGTGTGTACCGGCCGGGCACCTCGTAGCTCGACGCCAGGACCACGCCGAGGTGGCTGTCGAGCGCCTCGACGATGGGCTGGATCGCGCCGTCGACGACGAGGTCCTCGACCTCTCGACGCACCGTGACCCCCCTCTGCGTGATGTTGCTGTCTCGTTTCAAGGCCACGTCTCCTTCTGCGCGGCGAGTATACGCGGTGCGGCATGCGCGCCGCACTCGCTTCTTCGCCGCCCGCGCGTGTCCGCCGGGCACGTCATCGGCGCGGCGCGCCCGTCGCCTGGGCGCACCGCGCGGACGCTCGGCCGGCGTCCGCGACGCGCTCCGCGAGGTAGATGGCGCGGAGCAGGGGGAAGCTCTTGACGAGGACCTCCTCGTACTCGGCCTCCGCGCTCGACTCCGCGACGACCGCGCCGCCGCTGCCGAAGCTGACCCCCTCGCGGTCGGCGACGAGGGTCCGGATGGCGATGTTCATGTCCATGGGGCCCTCGTGGGCGAGGTACCCGATGCTGCCCGTGTACACGCCCCGCGTACGCCGCTCCAGCGCGTCGATGATCGCGATCGTCCGGCGCTTCGGCGCCCCGGTGATCGAGCCGCCGGGGAAGCACGCCTCGAGCGCGTCGAGGGCGCCCCGGCCCTCGCGCAGGGCGCCCGTGATGACCGAGGAGAGCTGGAGCAGGGTCGCATGCTCCGTGATCCGCAGGAGCTCCTCGACCTCGATCGAGCCCATGGCGCAGACCCGGCTGAGGTCGTTGCGGACGAGGTCGATGATCATGAGGAGCTCGGAGCGGTCCTTCTCGCTGGTCGCGAGATCGCGGCGCAGGGCCAGGGTCTCCTCCTCGGTGGCGCCCTTCGGCCGCGTCCCCTTGATGGGCTCGCTGCGCACGCGCCGCTCCCGGTCCACCGAAAGGAACCGCTCCGGCGAGGACGACAGCACCGCGCCGTCCGGCAGCTTGAGGTAGGCCGAGAACGGCGCGGGGTTCGTGCGGCGCAGGACGCGGTAGAGGGCGAACGGGTCCAGCGAGGTCCGCGCATGGAACTCGTTGGTGAGGCACACCTCGTACGTCTCGCCCTCGTGGATCTCGCCGAGGATGGCCGCGACGGCGTCGAGGTGCTCCCTGCGCGAGAGGCGCTGGGAGAGCGCGACGCGATCGGCGAAGCCCTCCGGGACGGGCGGGAGGACCGGCTCCGGGAGGGCCGGGAGGCCCTTGAGGCGCGCCGCGATCTCGTCGAGCCACGCGTCTGCCGAGGGAGGCGAGGGAGGCGAGGGCTCGTCCGCGCCGGGCGCGCCGATCGCGCACGCGTACACCGCGCGCTCGACGTGGTCGAAGGCGAGGAGCCGCCGCGCGATCATCATCGCGCTGTCCGGGAGCGCGCGGCGCGGGTGGGCGGACGCGCCGAAGCCGAGGTGCTCCTTGAGCTCGTAGCCGAGGTAGCCGACGAGGCCGCCGGTGAAATGGAAGGGCAAGCCGCTCGGCTCGAGCGCCACCGACGCGAGCTCCCGCCGGAGCGCCGCGAACGGGCTCCCCTCGGACAGGGCCGGGGTGAGGAGGCCCCCCGGGCAGCCGGCGCTCCATCGCGTCACCGCGGCGCCGTGGCTCTCGATGGCCTCGGTCGCGCTCCCCATGAACGAGAAGCGCCCGTCGCGGCCGGGCGCGCTCGAGTCGAGCCAGAACGCGCACGGGGCCGCGGCAAAGAGCCCGGCGAAGGCCCGCTCGGGGTCGACCCAGGGGAGCCGGAGGTGACGCACGCGGCCGCGTTCCGGCGCACCCGCCTGCGCGCGTGCGCCCAGCGCGCGAGCGCGCCCGCCGGGCGCCGGAGCCCTCCGGTCGCGCGCCGCGCGTGCGGCTATATCACGGAAATTGCTGATAATTTTCCTGCCGTGCTCCGTGCCGATCGACTCGGGGTGGAACTGCACGCCGTGGAACGGCCGGTCCTTGATCTTGAGGGCCATGATGAGCCCGTCGCCGCGCGTCCGGGCGGTCACCTCGATCTCCGCCGGGAGCGCGTCGTCGCCGACGATCAGCGAGTGGTAACGCACCACCTCGAACGGGCTGGGCACGCCCTCGAACAGGCCGGTGCCGTCGTGCTCGACCTCCGTGACCTTGCCGTGCATCACCCGCGGGGCGTGCTGGACGCGCCCGCCGAAGCGCGCGGCGAGCCCCTGGTGGCCGAGGCAGACCCCGAGGATCGGCGTGTCGGCGAGCGCCTCGATCACCTCCATGCAGACGCCGAAATCGGCCCGGCGCTCGGGGCGGCCAGGGCCGGGCGAGATGACGATGCTGTCGACCGCCAGGTCCCTGATCTCGGCGAGCGAGAGGCTGTCGTTCCTGGCGATGATCGGCTCCTCGCCGTTCACCTCCCAGAGGTACTGACCGAGGATGTGGGTGTACGAGTCGTAGTTGTCGATGAGGAGTGTCTTCACGGCGAAGCTCCCCTTCGGGCCCGCGCGGAGCCCGTCAGCGCGGCCCCGGCGGCGCGGGTGAGGGGCCCGGGCGGCCCTGGCATCAGGGGCGGATGATGGCGGCGAGCATGGCCTGGAGCTTGAGCTGCGTCTCGACAAGCTCGGCCTCCGGGCTCGAGCCGGCGACGACCCCGACGCCCGCGACCATGCGCGCGCGCGCGCCGTCGACCGTGGCGCTCCGGATGCCGATGAACCAGTCGCCGTCGCCGCGGGCGTCGACCCAGCCGACGAGCCCCGCGTAGAGCCCGCGGCGGATGCCCTCGTGCGCGGCCAGCCAGGCCTCCGCCGCGTCGCGCGGGGTGCCGCACACGGCCGGCGTCGGGTGCAGCCGCGCGGCGAGCGTGAGCGCGTCCGGCGCCGTCTCCCTGAGGTCGCCGTGGATCGACGTGCCGAGGTGCATCACGTTGCGGAGGCTCAGGATCGACGGCTCGCTCGGGACGTCGAGCGACGCGCACTCCGGCGCGAGCGCCGCGGCCACGGCCTCCACCACGAAGCGGTGCTCGCGCTGGTCCTTGGCCGACCTCCGGAGGACCTCGGCGAACCGGCGGTCGGCGTCGACGTCGGCCGAGACGGCGTAGGTGCCGGCGAGCGGGTGCGACGAGACGGCGCGCGCGCGGCGCGAGAGCAGGAGCTCCGGGCTCGCGCCGAGGAAACCGTCGAAGTGGAAGATCGCGCACGAGGGGTAGAGCGCGGTGAGGCGGCGCAGGACTTCCTCGACGACGATGGGCCGGTTCGCCTCGACGTCGACCGCGCGCGCCACAACGACCTTGGAGAGATCCCCGTGCTGGATGTCGGCCACCGCGCGCGCGATGCGCCCGCACCACTCGTCGTGCGGGAGCGCCGATTTGAGCGTGAAGCTGTCGGGCGAGCGCCGGTGGCCCTCGGCCGGCAAAAGGCGCGGCGCGGGGGCGGCGCCCTCGCCGATGGTGGTGACCCACGCGGTCCCGTCGGGCGCCACGCCGACGACCTGGGCCGGCACGATGAGCGCGGCGGGCTCCGTCCGGTCGAACGGCAGGGCGCCGAGCGCCACCGGGCCGCAGCCGGGGCGGCCCACGGCGTCGGAGGTGGCGACCGACGAGAGCGCCTCCTGGACCCACGCCACGCCGCCCTCGATGCCCTGCGGCAGCTCCAGGCGGGCGGCGACCCCGTGCGCGATCAGCTGCGCGCTGGGGTGCAGCCAGACGCGCGCGCTGTCTCCCGCGAGCGACGAGATGCCGCCGGGCATCCTCGCGAGCGTGTCAGCATCGAGCCGGATGGTGCGGGCGACGAGCCGCGCCGCAAGGCGAGGGGCATCGGCCGGAGAGGAGAGCGTCAGGGGGGTCATGCACCGCCGTGCGCAGACCGGTTTGAGCTCGCCCTGCTCGGCAGGACCCGCCTGGAACAGCAGGCCGAGAGCCCGCGGCACCATGCCGGATCGCGAGCGCCGGCCGCGCAGCATCGGCTCTACCGCCTCCGGAAAGGCTCCGCAAGCGCAAAGCAGCCCGCGCCCGCGCGCGCGCCCGTGCGCGTCGTCACCTCCTGTCGCGCTCGCCAAGCGCCGTGTCGCGGCCGCGCGGTCGGTCATCCGGCGCGCCATCGCCAGCAGCGCGCCGTGCTCCGTCCCATCTGTGATCCGTGGGCTCTCGCCCGCGGTGTTGACGCACCGATGCGGTGCGAACCCTTGCCTCGGAGCGCGCGATCGTTCGATGCTGCCGCGGGCTTCACCTTCGCGGCGCTCGTGAGCGGCGCGTCACGACAGCTCCGGCCTCGTACATGTGGAAACTCCTCACAACTGAGCTCAGAAGGGATCCTGCGATGGACCTCACTCGGCAGCATGACCTCCGCGCGTGGCGAGCCACAGCGCTCCTTCTCTTCGTCGTCGGACTGTGCGCCTGCCGCGGCGACAAGAGCCCGCCCGCGGGCGATAGCCGCCCTCCCGCCGCCGCCACGACCGCGGTCGCAGCGGCGCCGGGCGACAGCGCGATCAAGGCGCAGCCCCCCGCGGTGCCGAACGCCGCCGAGGCGAAGAAATACGCCGGCAGCAAGCTCAAGTATTACAGCGAGCCGCTGGGCGTGGGCGCCGAGCTCGACAGGGTGATGATCAAGCAGTTCCAGCAGGACACAGGCATCGAGGTGACCATCATCCCGAGGCCCAAGGACGCGACCGAGACCTACGCCGTCTATCAGCGCCTCTTCCAGGCGCAGTCCGGGGACGTCGACGTCCTGATGCTCGACGTCATCTGGCCCGGCGCCTTCGCGCAGAACCTCGTCGACCTGAACGAGAAGCTCGGCGAGGCGGCCAAGCCGCACATCGAGGGCATCGTGCGGAACAACACGGTCGACGGCAAGCTCGTGGCGATGCCCTGGTTCACCGACTTCGGGCTGCTCTACCACCGCACCGATCTGCTGGAGAAATACGGCTACAAGAAGCCGCCGGAGACGTGGGACGAGCTCGAGCAGATGGCGAAGAAGATCCAGGACGGGGAGCGGGCGAGCAATCCGAACTTCCTCGGCTTCGTCTGGCAGGGCAAGGCCTACGAGGGGCTGACCTGCAACGCGCTGGAGTGGATCGCCTCGCACGGCGGCGGCGCGATCATCGAGGACGGCAAGATCACCGTGAACAACCCGGGCGCCCAGAAGGCGCTCGCGCGCGCCAAGGGCTGGGTGGGCTCGATCTCCTCCGCCGGCGTGACGAGCTACGAGGAGGAGGACGCCCGCAACACGTTCCAGGGCGGGAACGCCGCCTTCATGCGCAACTGGCCCTATGCCTACGCGGCGGGCAACGCCGAGAAGTCGCCGATCAAGGGCAAGTTCGGGGCGGGCCCGCTGCCGCACGAGCCCGGCCAGAAGAGCGTGGGCACCGTCGGCGGGTGGCAGCTCGCCGTCTCGAAGTTCTCGCCGAACAAGGACGCGGCGATCGAGCTCGTCCGCTACATGACGAGCCCCGAGGTGCAGAAATTCCGCGCGACCGCGGGCTCGTTCATCCCGACGATCCCGTCGGTGCAGCAGGATCCGGAGGTGGTGAAGTCGCTGCCCTTCCTGGCGAACGCGAAGGACATCACGCTCGTGGCGCGCCCCTCGAACAGCACCGGCGCCCGGTACAACGAGGCGTCGATCGCGTTCTTCCAGGGGGTGAGCCAGGTCCTGCAGGGCAAGGAGCCGAAGGAGGTGCTCGGGCAGGTGGAGCAGCGCATCACGCGCGCGCTGCGCTGACACGGCTCCATCGCGTCGATCTTGGGTGCGGCGCGCCGCGCACGAGATCTCCCGGCCACACCACCCCGCGAGAACGGATCACCCCATGAGCACGCCGGAGAACCCAGAGGCCACGAGCGCGGCGCCCCGCGCGGCGAGCGCGTCGTTCGAGAAGCGGCGGCAGCGGCGCGCCTGGCTGTTCCTCCTGCCGACGCTCGTGGTCGTCGCCTTCGTCGCCCTCTACCCCCTGGCCGAGACGTTCTACCTGAGCTTCACGAACGCGCGCCTCGGCACGGGGGAGCCGGCCAGGTTCGTCGGGGCGCAGAACTACGTCGATCTCGCGCAGGACAGCTACTTCCACGACGCGGTCCTGCTCACGGTCCTCTTCACGGTCGTCACCGTGCTGAGCGAGCTCACCCTCGGGCTCGGCGTGGCGCTCCTCGTCAACTCCCAGTTCAAGGGGCGCTCGGCGGTGCGCGCGGCCATGCTCATCCCCTGGGCCATACCGACCGTGATCTCCGCCCAGATGTGGAAGTGGATGTACAACGACGTTTACGGCGTCTTCAACGATCTCCTCGTCAACCGGCTCGGCGTCCTGGATCGCAACATCGCCTTCGTCGCCGATCCCGACGTGTCCTTCTGGGCGGTCGCGGTCATCGACGTCTGGAAGACGACGCCGTTCATGGCGCTCCTCCTGCTCGCCGGGCTGCAGCTCATCCCGAGCGATCTCTACGAGGCCGCGCGGGTCGACGGCGCGACGGCGCTCCAGCAGTTCACCCGGATCACCCTGCCGCTCCTCAAGCCCTCGATGCTCGTCGCGCTCATCTTCCGCACGCTCGACGCGCTCCGGGTGTTCGACATCTTCTTCGTCATGTTCGGCAACCGGCCGGACATGCAGACCATGGCGACGTACGCCCAGCAGACGCTGGTCAGCATCTCGAACATCGGATACGGCTCGGCGATCTCCGTCGCCCTGTTCATGATCATCGCCGTGTTCATCATGATCTATCTCGCGGTGTTCCGCACCGAGGAGGCGTGAGATGAAGGGCTCTTCGCGGGACTCCGGGGGGCGGCGCTCGCCGGGACAGGGCGCCTTGCGGGCCCTGTTCTACCTGCTCGTCGCCGCGGTCGTCGGGTTCACCATCTTCCCGTTCGTCTGGGCGTTCGTCTCCTCCATCAAGCCCGACGACGAGCTCTTCACGACCCCGGTCCGCTACTGGCCCGGCCGCGCGACGCTCGACAACTACCGCCTCGTCCTGGAGAACGGCGAGTTCCAGACGGCGCTCATGAACAGCGTGATCGTCGCCGTCTCGGTCACGGCGGTCTCGCTCGCCATCGGCTCCCTGGCCGCCTACGCGCTCGGGCGGTTCCGGTTCCGCGGGCGCAGCGCCGTGCTCTACATCGTCCTGGCGATGACCATCTTCCCGCAGATCGCCGTCCTCGGCGCCCTGTTCGAGATGATCAACTTCTTCAACCTCTACAACCAGCTCCCCGCGCTGGTCCTGACGTACCTCATCTTCACGCTCCCCTTCACGGTGTGGGTGCTCACCGGCTTCTTGAAGGCGATCCCGCGCGAGATCGAGGAAGCGGCCTACGTCGACGGCGCGACGCCGTGGCAGGTGTTCACCAAGATCATGCTGCCGCTCTCGGTCCCGGGGATGGCGACGACCGGCATCCTCGCCTTCATCGCCGCCTGGAACGAGTTCCTGTTCGCGCTCTCGTTCACCCAGACGCCGGACAAGCGCACGGTGACCTACGCGATCCAGGCGTTCTCGACGACGACGAGCGGGCTCTACGAGATCCCCTGGGGGCAGACCATGGCGGCGTCCATCGTCGTGACCGTGCCGCTTGTCGTGCTGACGCTGGTCTTCCAGCGGCGGATCCTGGCGGGCCTCACGGCGGGCGCGGTGAAGGGCTGAAGGGGCCCGCGCGGCGCGGGCGCCCGGATCACGCGCGCCCCCAGGGGAAGCGGAGCCAGCGAGGCCCGTAGACGGCGCCGAGGTCGCGCAGCCCCGAGAGCAGCACGCCGGCGGCCATGAGCGGCAGGATCACGCGGAGGGCGAGCGGCGCTTCCCAGCGGGAAAAACCGGTGGCGCCGAGCGACCAGCGCCGGAGCTCGGGGAGGAGGTGCGCGAGGGCGGCGCCGTAGACGATGCCCATCACGGCGTGCATCACCCGCTCTCCCGGATAGACGCCCCCGAGCGGCCTGCGGACCGTGTCCTCGATGACGAAGTCGCGGAGCGTGATCGCGATCTCGACGAGGAGGAGCGCCGCGAGCAGCCAGGCGGCGAGCCCCTCCCAGCGCACGAAGGGCAGGGAGGCGAAGAGCACCGCATACACGAGATCGCGGGCGCCGTGGAGGACGAGCTCGGGCGCGGTGCCGGGCACGCCGCCGGGCAGGCGCGCGCGCCACTCGTGGTAGTAGAGCGTGTCGAACGCGCCGAGCGCGCCCTGCACGGCGAGGAGCACGAGCGCCGTGATCACGCGCGGGGCTCCGGCGATGGCGCTCCGGCCCCCGGCGGCGGCGCGCCGGCGCGCGCGGAGGGGGTCGCGCCGCGCTTCTCGCCGGCCACGCGCCCGTCGTACGCGACGAGCAGGCCGGCGATCGGCGCGAAGATCCGTACGTCGACGCGGACCTCACCGCGCAGGGGCTCGGCCCGCGCCTCGACCCGCGGGGCGAGCCACCGGGGCAGCGGCAGCCCGAAGCCGCCGAGCCCGAACGTCGACCGGGCCTGCTCGAACACGAGCGCTCCGCCCTCGGCGCGGAGCCGGAACCAGCACTGGATGAGGCCGATCGCCTCCACCAGCAGATCCCCCGAGCGCCATTGCGACGAGCAGAGCAGGCGGCCCCCGAAGGTGCGGATCCACCGCTCGCCGTCGCCCACCGGCTCGACCGCGAGCGTCACGGCCACGTCCTCCGCCGCCTCCGGCATGCGCAGCAGGGCGGCGATCAGGCGCGCCGCGAGCCCGCGGCCGCGACGCACGCGGAAGCGGCCGCGGGCGCGCGCGCCGCCCGCGTGGAGGTCCTGGACCGGCGGCGCGAGCGCAGCCCACGCGGGGCCGAGGAGGGCAGGGTAAAGAGCAAGCATCAGGACACCGCGCGTCGCGACCGGACAGGTGCGTGAGGACGCCTCGCCGAGGCTCGGCTCCCCGGCGGGATCGGCCGTCAGCCGTCCTCCGGGAGCATCTCGCGCGGCAGCGCGGGGCTCCTCGGGGCGACGGCCGCGTCGGCCAGATCGCGGACCTTGACGATGAGCGCGCTCTCTGCGTCGCCGTCGGTCTCCTCGCAGAGCGACCGGATCTGCCAGAGCAGCTTGCGCGTGCGCCGCAGCTCGAAGACGAGCCACCGGGTCTCCGGCCGCGCCTCCAGCGGGTGACGCTCCAGCTCGACCTCGATCTCGCGGATGCGCTCCTCGATCTGCTCTCCGGTCGGAAAGATGCGGCCGTTGCCGTTGCAGTCCTTGCACAGAAAGGGGCCGGAGTCGGTGTTGATCTCGCCTTCGCCGTAGCAGCTCGTGCACGTAACCAGATCGTAGGAGTTCATGGGGCGCCACTCTATCCGATCCTGCGCGCGCGGTGCTCGCGACCCGCGTCGGCCTGGCCAGGGCGGATCGGGCCGGCCGCGTCATCGCGCGAGATCGCAACGCGCCGGCCCAAGATGGCCGGGGCCGGCGCGTCCTAACTCCGCTTGCGCCGTTCCTTGCGCTAATGGGAGGCCCGTGACCTGCCTTCGTCTCTCGCGTCGGGGCGCGCTCTGCGTCGTCCTGGCCCTGTGTGCCTTTCCCCTCGGCTCGCCGCGCGTGGTATCGGCCGCCCCGCCGCTCCCTCGGCTCGCCGTCCACCGGACGCCCTCGGCGACCGATTGCCCCGACGCGCCGTCGCTCGCCGCTGCGGTCGAACAGGTGATGAACCGGCGCGCCCTGGAGCCTGCGAGCGCCGGCGGCGCCCCGGAAGGCGCCGGCGGCGCCCCGGAAGGCGCTGGCAGCGCCCCGGAAGGCGCTGGCAGCGCCCCGGAAGGCGCTGGCAGCGCCCCGGAAGGCGCTGGCAGCGCCCCGGAAGGCGCCTCCGCGAGCTCCGGCGTTGCTCCCGAGTTCGAGGTCCACTTTCTCCGCGCCGATTCCACGTACACCGCTGTCCTCCAGGCGGGAGGCCGCGCCCGGCAGCTCTCGTCCGAAGCGGGAGCGACCTGCGACGAGCTCGTCGGAGCGGTGGCGCTGACCGTCGCCATCCTGCTCGACAGCAAGCCGGCGCCTCCACCCGCGCCGGCCCCGGCCGCCCCCGCCCCCGCGCCGGCCCCGGTCGCGCCCTCGTCGCCGCGCCCGCCGCGTCAGGCACCGCGCGGGGACGTCTCGCTGGAGCTCGGCGCCGCGGGGACCGTGGGCATGCTCGATCCGTTCCGGCCGGCCGCGACGGCCGACATCTCCCTGCGGCGCAGCGCCTGGTCCGCCGGCCTCGGCGCGGTGTGGCTGCCGCGCCAGGACATCGAGCTCACGTCGGGCGCAGTCTCCGTCGGGCTCGTCGCCGCGACCGCGCGCGGTTGCGCGAGGATCCTCGGCGAGCTCGACGGCACCCGGCTCTCGGCCTGCGCGGTCTCGCTGTTCGGCGCCGTCCACGGCACGGGCAAGGGGTTCGTCCAGGATCGCGAGGCCTCCGCGCCCTGGCTCGCCGTCGGCGGCTCGGCCATCGCGGAAGGGACCCTCTTCGGTGGCACGCGCACGCACGCGCTCGGCTGGGCCGCGCGCGCCACGCTCCTCGCGCCGGTCGTGCGGGCGCGCATCACGGTCGAGCGCCGCTCGGGCACCGACGCCGGCGCCGCCGTGATCGAGGACCCCGCGCTCGACCCCTCCCCGGTGGGGTTGCTCGTCGGCCTGAGCGCCCGCGTGTCGATTTTCTGATGGCGAGGCCGGAGACCCTCCACAGACGGGGTGAGCATGGCGAAGAGCGGCAGGACAGAATGACCTTCGGAGAGGTCTATGCGCAGCACTTCCGGTTCGTGTGGCGGTCGCTGCGGCGCCTCGGCGTGCCCGAGAGCGACGCCGCCGACGCGGTCCAGGACGTCTTCCTCGTCGTCCACCGTCGGTTGCCCGAATTCGAAGGTAGGTCGAAGATCACGACCTGGCTGTACAGCATCTGCTTTCACGTCGCCCGCGACCGGCGCAAGCTCGCTCACATGAGGCGGCGCGCTCACGACGACGAGCCGCTGCTCGACTGCGCCGACGACCGGGCCGACGTCGGCGCGGAGGCGGAGCGGCGCCAGGCGATCGCGCTGCTGGAGACCCTCCTCGACGAGCTGCCCCTCGAGCAACGCGCCGTGTTCACGCTCTTCGAGCTCGACGGCATGGGCGGCGACGAGGTCGCCGAGCTGCTCGACGTCCCGCTGGGGACCGTCTACTCGCGCCTCCGCCTCGCGCGCGACGCGTTCCGCCGCGCCGTCACGCGCCTGAACGCGCGCGACCGGTTCCACGTGGGCGGGTCTCCGGCCACGAAGTCGCAGCCCGTGCTGAAGGCGGCGGCCGCCGACGCCGGGCTCCCGGCCCTGGAGCGGGGGCCGGCGCCGCCAGGGCCCTCCTCGCTGCTCGTCCCGCTGCCGGGGGTCGAGCAGCGATCCATCTGGAAGCGCGCGGGAGGGGAGCGATGAGCGATCCTGTGCGCTGGCTCGATGCCGAGGTGAGCGCGCTCGAGACGGAGCGCGATCTCCTCCGTGCTGCTCCGTCGGCGGACCCACCCGACGGCGCGCAGGAGCAGGTGTGGGCCGCGATGGCCGCGCAGCTCGGCCTCGCCGGAACAGCCGCCCTCGGCGGGATCCAGGGCGCGGGAGGAGGGGCGCTCTCCGCGAACGCGGGCGGCGCGGCGAGCGCTGCCGCGGGCGGCGCCGGCGAGGCCGCCGCCGCGGCGTCCGCGGGCAAGGTGGCCGCCGCGGCGTCCATGGGCAAGGTGGCATCGGCCGCAGGCTTCGGCGCCGCCGGTGCGGGCGCCGCCGGTGCGGGCGCCGCCGGTGCCGCCAGCGCGGCGGCAGCGGTCGCCGCAGCCGCGGGCGCTGCGGGCATCGTGAAGTCGATGCTCCTCGGCGCCGCCTGCGGGGTCCTGTTCCTCGTCAGCTATGCCGTCGTGGCCCCGCCGAGCGCGGCGCCGCCGGCTCAGGTCGTCGAGGTCGCGCCGGCCGTCGCGCCGCCGGCCTCCGCGCCCGCAGCGGCGCCGGCGCAGAAGACGGCGGCGTACGCCGAGGCGGCGCCGCCGGCCGAAGCGCGCTCGCCCACCGAGGCGGCGCCGCCGGCCGAGGCGCCTGTACCGGTCCAGGTGGCCCCGCCGGTCGCGGTGCCGCTGCCGGCCAGGCGGATCACACCGGCCAGGCCCCGTACGACCGCGGCACCCCCGAAGCCGGAGGCGCCGCGGCAGGAGCACGCCGCGAGCGCGCCGCCCGCAGACGAGGCGGAGGTCGCCGAGGCAGCGCCCGCGGTGGAATCCGCAGGCGCTGCCCTCGCGGACGGCGCGCCCAGCCCGCCGGCCCTTCGAGAGAGCCGGCTCGGCGAGGAGCTGACGCTCCTCGCCGACGCGCGCGCGGCGCTCCGGCGCGGCAACGCCGCCGGCGCGCTGATGATCGCCGAGCAAGCGCGGCTCCGCTTCCCGGGCGGCGCGCTGGCGCAGGAGCGGGAGGCGCTCACCATCGAGGCGCTCTGGCACAGCGGCCAGCGCGCGGCCGCGGCGCAGCGCGCCTCGGCCTTCCTCCGCGCCTACCCGTCCAGCCCCCACGTCTCTCGCCTCCACTCCTTCACCCACTAGTTCCACCCACCAGGAGTCCGGCCAGGGATCCGGAGAGAGATTTCAACGCAAAGACGCCAAGAGCGCAAAGACGCAAAAATGAACGAGATTTGTTCTTTTGCGCCTTTGCGCCTTTGCGCCTTTGCGCCTTTGCGCCTTTGCGCCTTTGCGCCTTTGCGCCTTTGCGCCTTTGCGCCTTTGCGTTGAAATCTCTTTTCGCTCGCGAGGCAGAGCCCTGGCAGGAGTTCTGGCCCGCGGTACCAGAGCGGGGCGGAAGAGATTGAGAGCGGGCGGCGGGGGAGAGGCGCGTCTTGGGGGCTGGGCGGGATGCGAGGGAGACGGCGGGGCTCGGGGATTCGTTAGCGGAGATGAATTTTTTGAAATGGGGAAGCGGGCGAGCGTCCCTTCATGCTGGGTCACAGCAGGTCTTCGCAGGCGGCTCTCGGCGCCGCTCATGGAGGAGCCATGTCATCGAAGCTACTACGAACCATGTCGCCAATTCTCGTCGGGAGCGCCGTGTCGCTCGCCGCATGTCAAGTGGATATCTCGCTCGGCGACGCGAACACCAGCTCGACGTCGGGCTCGGGAGCCGGCGGCAGCGGCGGCGATGGCACCGGCGGCTCTGACTTCCCCGCCAGCACAAGCACAAGCACAAGCGGCGGCAGCAGCACAGGCGCAGGAGGCTGGGATTGGCCGGAGTTCACGCCGGACAAGGTCGACGTCCTCTTCGTTGTCGATAACTCCGGCTCGATGGCGGACAAGCAGGAGATGTTGCGGCTGGCGACCGCCGACCTCGTGTTCAATATCGTCAACCCCGTCTGCGTGTCCCCGACCGGCGAGCCGGTGGGCGAGTCGGAGCAGCCCGCGACAGGGTTCGACACATGCCCGGCCGGCTCCTCGCGCGTGCGCAACCCGGTGCACGACATGCACATCGGCGTCATCAGCAGCAGCCTCGGCGGCCACGGATCGGGCGCCTGCCCTGCGTCGACGTCCACTTCGAACGTCGACATGGCCCACCTCCTCGCGCGCTCCCATGACGGGAGCGGAACGAACGATCTGCCGACCTACCAGGACAAGGGCTTCCTCGTGTGGGACCCGGCCGGAAGTCACGACCCGGCAGGAGACTCCGATGTCGCGACGCTCCACAGCAAGCTCGGCGCCATCGTGGATGGAGTCGGGCAGGCGGGGTGCGGCTTCGAGGCGCCGCTGGAGAGCATGTATCGCTTCCTTGCCGACCCCGAGCCGTACGAGAGGCTCGAGATCGCGAGGGACAGCAAGGTCGCGACGCCGATAGGGGTCGACCAGACGCTCCTGGACCAACGAAGGGCCTTTCTCCGGCCGGACTCGCTCGTGCTCATCGTGATGCTCTCCGACGAGAACGACTGCTCGATCAGGGACGAAGGCAGGAACTACGTCGTCGCCGAGACCGGGGGCTTCAGGATGTGGCGGCCGCGGAGCGAGTGCGCCATCGACCCGAACCACGAATGCTGCAGGTCCTGCAGCCAGGACCAGACAGGCTGCCCCCTGGAACCGGCCTGCACGGGCTCCGATGGCTACCCCGCCAGGCTCTCCGTGGCTGAGGACCCGGTGAACAGCCGGTGCTGGGACCAGAAGCGCCGCTTCGGGTTCGACTTCCTCTATCCGATCGAGCGGTACTTCGAGGCGCTCTCGTCGCCGCTCGTGCCGTCGCGCACCGGAGAGCTCGTGCCGAACCCGCTCTTTACGGATCTCGAGGGCGGCAGCGCGCTGACCCGGGGGCCGCAGCACGTCATCTTCACCGGCATCCTCGGGGTGCCGTGGCAGGACCTCGCGCGCCAGGACGCAAGCGGCGCCCCCGATCTCTCGCAGGGCCTCGACGATCAGGGCAATCCGGTCGGCGGGCTCAAGAGCGCCGCCGAGCTCAACGCGCGGGTGACCGGCAGCTCCAAAAACACCTGGGACATCATCCTCGGCGATCCGGCGAACCACGTCCCGCCCGCGGACCCGTTCATGATCGAGTCGGCAACGCCGCGCTCGGGCACGAACCCGATCACCGGCGACCCGATCGTCCCGCCGAACGCCACGGGATGGAACGCGATCAACGGCCGCGAGTACACGATCCTGCCGGATGGCGCCGGCGATCTCCAGTACGCTTGCCTCTTCGACGTCGAGGAGCGCAGCTGCGAGGGAACGAACCAGAGCTGCGATTGCATACAGGTCGGGGGCCAGACCATCGACAATCCGCTGTGCGTGCCGGAGGACATGAACGATCTGGCGGCGCCGCTCCCGCGGACGACGACGCAGTACAAGGCCAAGGCGTACCCGGGCATCCGCGAGCTGCAGCTGCTCCGGAGCCTCGGGAACCAGGGGATCACGGGCTCGATCTGCCCGGCGCAGACGAGCGATCCGCTCAGCGACAACGGCGACTACGGTTACACGCCGGTCATCCGGGCGGTGCTCGACCGGCTCGACGCGTCGCTCTGACGGCGGTAGCGGCCGCGCTTCGCGGCCCGTGCCCTCTCACGCGAGCGCCGCCAGGCGTCGCCCGGGCGCGCACACGGGGAGGGCCTCCGCCGAGGAGGCCCGCGGACCCTACGGTCAAGCCGCTGGCACAATCGAGATACAGCAAGACATCGCGATCGCGGTGACCGAGCTCGACACCGTGAGCTCCGCGCCAATCGCAGCGATTTTCAGTGGCACCGAAGCTGCTTCATGGCGGGCCGATGGTGGGACGCGGCCCCTCGAAGGACGCTCTGCTAAAGAGCGCAGACCACAGCAGCGCTGCTGGCGGTCTGGGCGGTCGCGCCGGAGGCGTCGTCTCGGCGGCGCCCGCGCGAAAGGCTCGCCGCGCGGTCGCCGGTCCGGTGGCCGCGTCGGGGTTCGGACAACCACAACGCGGAGGTTCTGATGCGTCACAAAGGACTGGCTCTCTTGTTTATCGTGATCGGGCTCGTGGGCTGCGACGAAGAGGAAGACGGCGGCGGGGGCGGAGGACCGCAGGAGCCGCCCGGAGCTCAGACGTGCGGCGGGCTCCTCGGGACGGGCTGTCCCGACGGGCTCGAGTGCATCGATGATCCGGCCGACGACTGCGACCCGGAGCGCGGCGGGGCGGACTGCGGTGGCATCTGCGTGGAGCCGACGCTGCCGGGGGGACCGGAGTGCGGGGGCTTCGCTGGGATCGAGTGCCCCGAAGGGCGGGAGTGCATCGATGACCCGTCGGACGACTGCGACCCGGAGCACGGCGGGGCGGACTGCGGCGGCATCTGCGTGGAGCCGCCGCCGCCGGATGGGCCGGAGTGCGGAGGGTTCCTGGGGCTGGAGTGCCCCGAAGGGCGGGAGTGCATCGACGACCCGTCGGACGACTGCGACCCGAAGCACGGCGGGGCGGACTGCGGCGGCATCTGCGTGGAGCCGACGACGCCTGGGGGGCCGGAGTGCGGGGGCTTCGCGGGGATCGAGTGCCCCGAGGGGCGGGAGTGCATCGATGACCCGTCGGACGACTGCGACCCGAAGCACGGCGGGGCGGACTGCGGCGGCATCTGCGTGGAGCCGACGCCGGGGGGGCCGGAGTGCGGAGGCTTCGCGGGGATCGAGTGCCCCGAGGGGCGGGAGTGCATCGATGACCCGTCCGACGACTGCGACCCGAAGCGCGGCGGGGCGGACTGCGGAGGCATCTGCGTGGCGCCCGAGCCGGCGCCGGAGGGGTGCGGCGGCATCACGGCGCGCCCGTGCCCCGAGGGGCTGGAGTGCATCGACGACCCGGGCGACGACTGCGATCCGGAGATCGGCGCGGACTGCGGCGGCATCTGCGTGAAGCGTTGAGCCGGTGCGCAGGAGGCGCGCCGTCCTCACGAAGAGCGCGCCCCCCGCCGTCGGAGCGCGCTCAGTACCGGTGCTTCCAGAGCAGGTCGAGCGTCGTCCCCGGGCTCTCGCCCGTCGCCATCCCGGCCCGCACGGACCAGTCCCGGCGGAACCGCCACTCCAGGCTCACCTCGGTGCGGGCCCGGGCCGCGGCGGGGCTGCTCGGGGAACCGGCCCCCTGCCCCTGCCCCGTGGTCCCCGCCTCGTAGCTCGCGCTCGCGGTCACCTGCTCCCCGAGCTGGTAGCCCACGGTGGTCTTCAGCGCGCCCGCCTCGGTCGTGCCCAGCTTCGTCTCGAAATTCCGGAGCGGACCGATGCTCTGGAGGATCATGTTGATCTGCGCGGACGCGAGCCCCGTGCCCACGCCGGCCGCGACCCCACCGGCCGCGTTGCCGCCGCCGCCAGGCGCCTCGGTGGACGTGCCGCCCGCCAGCGTCCCCTCCGCGTACTGCTTGCCGAGCAGGAGCTCGGCGATCACCTCGTTCTCCGGGCGCGGGGGCTCCGAACGGAAGGTGATCTTCTCCTCGGTGATCGGGTTGAGCTCCCCCACATAATCGATGAAGATGCGGGTCCCCTCCGGCGTGTCGTGGAACGCCTTCACGTTCAGGTACGGATTCGAGGGATCCCCCTGCAGCGCGACGAGGCCCGGCTCGATCTCGAACTCCTTGCCGATCACCTCGAGCTTGCCCGAGAGGATGTTCACGTTGCCCTCGATCCGGGTCTCCTCCGCGACCTGGATGCGGAGGGGGTGCGCCGGATCGCCGGACAGCGAGGCCTGCACCATGTCGCCCTCGATGCCGATCCTGCCGAGGTGGACATCCATGACGAGCGGCGTGCCGCCCGCGCTCCGCTTCGCCTGGTCCGTCGGCTCGGCCGGCGCCCGCCGCGTCTCGTACTCTTCCCGGCTGAGCGGCGCCGACGTGGTGATGTCCTCGTTCTCGTCGAGCGGCTGCACGCTCCGCCCGATCGTGGGCGGCAGCGTGACGTGGAGCGTGGGCACATCCACGCGCACGGCGACCTGCTCGTCCCGGCTCTCCGCCGCGAGCACCACCCTGCCGCGCACGTCGCCCATGGGGACGCCCTCCAGCGCGATCGGGAGATCCCGGCCCTCCGGGATCTCCAGCTCGGCGCGGGCGCTCCGGAACGTGAACCCCTCCATCTGGAGGGTCGCCTTGCCGCGGACCTGGCCGCTGCCGGCCTCGGCGCGGATGTCGTCGATGCGCAGCTCGCCGGAGGGGCTCGCCGTCACGCGGAACGACGCGTTCTCGAGCGGCTGGCCGATCGTGGCCACGTGGATCAGGCCGCCGGTGAGGCGCATCTGGCCGGAGAAGCCCGCCTGCGCGCCGAGCCCGAGCCGCACCTCGCCGTCGAGCGTGCCGTCGAGCCGGTTCACCGAGCCCTGGAGGAACGGCTCCAGCGCCGCCAGGCGGAAGCGATCGACCGCGAGCGACACCTCGGCGTTCTGGTCGTCCGTGAGCGTCGGGATCGCGTTCGCCTCCCACACGACCGGCGCCTCCGCCTTGGCCTCGAGCCGGCCGCCGTCGCGCCCCACCAGCCGCACGTTGGCCACCGCCGCGGTGCGCCCGGCGTCGCCCGGCGGCGCGATGTTGAACGAGACCTCGGCGGTCTCGTACGCCACGTCGGGGCCGAGCGTGAGGCCCGGGAGCTCGAGGCGCGCCACGACCTCGGGGGCGGGCTCGAACAGGCCCCGCACGGCGATCTCGCCGCGCGCCTGGCCGCTGATCTGCATGTCGGCGAGGACGGGGACCTCGGCGAGCGGCAGGTCCACGATCTTCGCCTCGAGGCTGCCCCTGGTGAGGACCGGACCGCCCCGGGCACCGCCGAGGAGGGCGGCGGCGTTCGCGCCGAGCTTCGCCGTCGCCGTCATGTAGGTGCGCGGGCCGCGGAACGCATAGGCGTCGAGCGCCGCGTCGCGCCCGTCGTACACGAGCAGCGTGTCGAGCCGGAGCTTGCCGAGCGGCGAGGGGCCCCCCGCGCCGCCCACGTTCGCCGCCATCGCGCGGGCCACGAGCCTGGGCTCGGCCATCGTCCCCGCGAAGTACACGTCGAGCCCCGCGGCGCCGGAGAGCACCGGGGTCCTCTTTCCGAGGGCGGCCAGCTCGGCGAGATCGTCGAGCCGGCGGCGCGGCACGCGGAGGTGCGCCGCGATCGGCATCCGCGGGAGCGCCGCGGCCGGATCGGCCAGGAGCGCCGGAAGATCGGCGTCGAGGGCGGCCGAGAGCTCCGCCACGAGCTGGCGGTCGAACACCGACAGCGTGACGTGGGCGTCGCCCGTCTTCGCGTCGAGATCGCCGGCGAGCCGCGCGTCGAGCTTCCTCGACACCCACGCCGGCGCGCCCGTCTCCTCGTCGACCGGCCCCGCCGCGCGCAGGCCCTCGGTGCGGACCAGGAGGCTCCGCACCGACGGGAGCCGCTCTCCCGCCTCGCGCACCACCGCGAGGCGCGCGGTCAGCCGGCCCGCGAGCTCGCTCAGGGCGAGCGGGACCGGCGAGGCCTGGGCCAGGCACCCGAGCTGCCAGGCGTCGGCGTCCAGGCGCGCCGCGCCGGTGACGGTCTGCCAGGTGCGCCCGGAGAGGAGCGGCCCGCGCAGCTGCGCCGCGCTCCCGTCGACAAGGACGCGCGCGATCGCGCCCTGGCACACCGGCGGCGGCGGCGGCGTCTGGCGCCTCGCCAGGTCGCCGATCGTGGCCGACGGCTCGCCCGGCGTCGCACCCTGGCGCTCGGCCTCCCGCGATCGGGCCGGCGGCGGCTCGGGCGGCGCGATCAGCCGGACCAGGCCGTCGGCCTTCAGCGCCTCGCCGTCGACGCGCGCCGTCATGTTCATCGACAGCCGCGGCGCCACGCCCGGGATGGAGCCGTCCTCGAGCTCGACCTGCACGTGCCCGGCGCGCCGCTTCCCCCGGCCGTGCATCGACACGTCGAGGTTCGCGAGGCCCCCGACCCCGAGCGGCACCCCGGCGATGTCGGCGATGCGCTCGAGGTGGATGGCGGTGCCGCGGAGGTCGCCCTCGACCTCGTTCCCGGCGAGCGACAGGTTCCCCTGGAGCTCGCCCACGCCGTCGCCGCGCAGCTCGAGCCCGCGGAGGGCGATCCCGCGGCCCCACGCGACGCGGGCCGCCTGCGCGGTCATCTCGTCCTCTCCGCGCGCCACCTCCACGCGGATCCGCCGCGCCTCGCTCCGCGCGATGTCGAGGTCGGCCGAGGCCGCGATCCGGCGCTCCGCGCTGGCCAGCGACACGCGGACGCGCGGCGCGGTGGCCGGCCCTGCGGCGCTCGCCGCGACGCGGCTGAACGCGTATTGCTGCGCGCGGAGATCCGCGCCCCGGAAAGCGCCCTCGATCGCGAGCTTGTCGAGGGGCCCCGTGGCGCTGGCCCGGAGCTCGCCGCGCCCGAGCCGCAGCTCCGACCCGACGCGGAGCCCGGCGATGCGCACGGTCGCCCTCGCGTCGAGCGCGTCGTTCTTGAGCGCGCCCTCGACGTGGAGCGCGGCGCTGCCGTGGATGCCGCTCGGGACGTGCTGCACCGCGCTGAGGGACGGGATCTCGCTCTGCGCCTCGAACTGGATCTCCCCCTCTCTGGAGAGGGCGACGGTGGCCTCGATGGGCGCGCCGGGCTCGTGGATCGTCGCGGCGGCGCGCAGCGCTCCGCGCTCGAACGTCGCGCGCGCATCGAGCGCCGGCACGCGCTGCCCCACGACGACGAACGGCTCCGTCTTCGCCTCGCCGACGATGCGCGGCCCGCCCTCCGCGTCGAGGTGGATCTCCCCGCGGGCCTCCGCGCTCACCCGCGCGGCCGGCGCCGTCCCGGCGAAGGTGCGCGGGTCGAGCTCGGCGATCCGGACCTCGGCCGTGATGCGCCTCGGATCGAGGGCGTTCAGCCGGGCGCGGGCGGTGATCTCGCCGGTCACGGCGTCGTCGGTGACGAGCGGATCGAGGACCGCGACGCGCGCCGTGACGGTGAGGTCCGAGAGCTCCCCGTCGGCCGTGACCAGGACCGAGAGCGGCCGCGCCAGCGGCGCGCTGGGGTGGATCGCGAGGGCCGCCTCGGGCGTCACGCGCGCCGACGAGATCCGCGCCGAGAGGCGCTCGTCCTTCAGGGTCCCCTCGGCCGTGAGCGGGATCGCCCCGACGCTCCCCTCGAGCTTCGCGGTGAGCTCCATCGGCGCGTCCGCGGGGACGCTCACGTTGCCGGAGACGCGGGTGACCTCGACAGGGACCGGCAGGAGGCGCCGCTCGGTGATGCGCAAGCGCTCGAGCGCGTACTGGCTCCGGTCCGCGACGACGATGCCGCCGGCGACGTCCTCGATCGTCGCGTCGATGGGGCTCCCGGGGGCGACCGTGCCGTGGACCGCGGCGTGATCGAGGACGACGCGCGACAGCTCGAGGCGGAGCGGCCGGCCCCCCTCGGCGGGCGGCTCCTCGGACGGCTTCGGCGTGAACGCCTCGGCGAGGGTGAGCGCGCCTTGCGGGTCCTGCTCGAGCAGGACGTCCGCGTCGGCGACCCGGACGAGCGGGATCGTGATGGCGAGATCGCCGTCGCCGAGGACGAGCTCTCGCACGATCGAGAGCGCGTTGAACTCGGCGTGGACGCCGCTGACGCGGAGGAGCTCCGCTCCGCTCGGGTGGCGCACCGTCACCGCGGAGACGTCGGTGGTGAAGAGGCCGAGACGGTCGATCCGCGCGATCTCGATCTCTCCCTGCAGGCTGGAGCGCAGGATGTCGTTGACGAGCTGCCTTGTCAGGTTGCGCGTCGAGGCGGTGTTCAGGTGAACGACCGCGCCGACCCCCGCCGCGGCGACGAAGACGCCTCCCAGGCCGATCACGCTGGCCGTCACGCCGGCCGCGCGGGCGAGCGCCCGGCGGAAGCGGCCCCGCCCGTGCGCGATGGCTGTGCTGGGCGCGGGAGGGTGGGCGGGATCTTCAGGCATGGGGATCAGCTAGGGACAGAGAGCGGGACCGCAGCTCCGGGGAGGCCGACGGATCGACGAATCCGGGCAGACCCGACGGCCTCATGCAGATCTCCCCGAGTTCGGGTGGTGGTGGTGTCATTTGAACATGAAGGCGAGAAGGCGGGAAGAAAATCATCAATGATTTTCCCGCCTTCCTGCCTTCATGTGACACCTCTCTGGGCAAACGCCCCCACCACCCGAGTTCGCGGCGCGCAGGCCCTGGCGCACCGGCCTGTTATTGCTCGCCCTGCGCGCGCGGGAAGTCGTGGCGTGGGACCTCGTAGGGCGACGGGTCGGGGATCTCGTGCGTGTGCGGGGGCGCCGGCACCTCGGGTTGGCGCTTCCCCGGCGCCGGCTCCTCGCCGGGCCGCTCGGTCCCCGGGAGCTGGATCTCACGATCCGGCGACGTACCCGGGGGCGAGCCGGGATTTTCCGGCGGCTCGCCGGGAGGGCTCATCCTCGGCTGCGGCACCCCGGGCCTCCCGGGCTCGCCGTTCCCTTGTTGCGACGCGTTCTTCATGGCTTCACCTGTTCCTTGGGTCACGTCGGGACGCGGCGCCCGAGCGCGAACGAGATCACGGCGAGCACCAGGAACGCGACGAACAGGATCTTCGCGATGGACGCGGCGCTCGCGGCGATACCGCCGAACCCGAAGACGGCAGCGATGATCGCAATGATGAAGAAGGTGACAGTCCAGCCGAGCATGATGTCCTCCAAGGGGGGCTCAGGGGTCGATCCGTTGTCTTCGCGGGAGACGACCTCAACGTGATTCTGTTAGCTGTCTGTTCGCAGCTGATTGCACCTGATTGCACCCCCCGTGCCGACAGGGCGGCAGAGGCCGGCGGCCGGTGCGTTCTCCAATCATCTGCGCCCGCGCGGCGGCGCGGCGTCGAGCTCGGCGTCGTCGCTTCCGTCCGGGGGCGCGCGCGGCGGCCTCTTCCCTGGGGCAGGATGCCCCGATCGTGACAGGGTGGACCTGTGCGGATGGCCGCGCTGCACGGAGGCTCCACACGGATCCCCCGCAACTTCCCGGATCGGGCAACTCGGGACGGGATATAAGGACCCGGCCATGCCGAAATCGAAGGTTGCTGTGATCCGCACGTCCCCTGCGACGGTGCTCTCGGACTACCACCGGCTGATGAACCTGGCCGGTTATCAGGATGTGATCGCCAGGGACGCCGACACGGCGCTCAAGGTGAACATCTCCTGGCACTTCTTCTACCCGAGCTCATCCACGACGCCCTGGCAGCTGGAGGGCGTCATCCGGGCGATGACGCAGGACGGGTACTCGAAGGACCTGATCCACGCGTGCCACAACCGTACGGTGGTCATCGACGCCCACCTCGGCGAGCGCGAGAACAAGCAGATCGACGTCGTGCAGGCGCACGGCCTGCGCAACGTCCACCTCTACGAGGGCGAGGCGTGGATCCCGATCGGGGACGCGGTCGGGGATCTGCGGAAGAAGTTCCTCTGTCTGAACGACGTGTATCCGAAGGGGTTCTCGATCCCGAAGCGCTTCATCGGGGAGAACATCATCCACCTGCCCACGGTGAAGACCCACATCTTCACGACGACCACGGGCGCGATGAAGAACGCGTTCGGCGGCCTGCTGAACGAGCACCGGCACTGGACGCACCCGGTGATCCACGAGACGCTCGTGGACCTGCTGATGATCCAGAAGAAGATCCACCGCGGGGTCTTCGCGGTGATGGATGGCACCTTCGCGGGCGACGGCCCGGGGCCGCGCTGCATGGTGCCGCACGTGAAGAACGTCCTGCTCGCGTCGTCGGATCAGGTGGCGATCGACGCGGTGGCGGCGAAGCTGATGGGGTTCGACCCGCTGCGCGACCTCAAGTTCGTGCGGCTCGCGCACGACCTCGGCCTCGGGACGGGCGACGTGCGCGACATCGAGCTCGTGGGCGACGTGGACGCGGCGAACGAGCCGTGGAACTTCGAGGGACCCTTCAAGGAGATGACGTTCGCCTCGCGCAACCAGCACCGCATCTACTGGGGGCCCCTGAAGAAGCCGGTGGAGTGGTCGCTCAAGACCTGGCTCGCGCCGTGGGCCTACGTCGCGTCGGTCACGTACCACGACATGTTCTGGTACCCGCGCTACGCCAAGGAGAAGATGGCGCCCGTGCTGGAGAGCCCGTGGGGGCGGCTGTTCGCGAACTGGGGCAAGGTGCAGCCCGACGCGGAGGGGCGCGGCTATCCAGAGGTCGGGGAGGCGAGCCACGAGCTCGTCCGGACCGGGGCGCGGCACTTCCTGGAGGGCATGCGCCTCGTGGGGATGGCGGTCGCCGAGTCGCCGGAGATCCAGGTCCGCAAGCGGGCGCGCGCGCAGGCGGCCGGCGGGGGCGGGTCGGCGGCGGTCTAAGAGGCGGGGAGCGGCTGCGGGCGTCGAGGGGCGCCCGCAGGCCACCCCAGGTGGCCTCGCCGGCCCCCGGGACCGACCGCGTCAGGGCAGGATACTGCCGCCGTCGACGGGCAGGGCGACCCCGGTGATGAACGACGCCTCGTCGCTCGCCAGGAAGAGGGCCGCCCGCGCCGGCTCGATCGGGTCCGCCAGGCGACCGATGGGGTGGGTCGCGACGAGGCGCTGCTTCAGCTCCGGATCCGCCGTCCAGCCGGCGATCATCGGCGTCTCCGTGCCCGCCGGGCAGATCGCGTTCACCCGCACGTTGCGCGCGGCGAACTCGAGGGCCGCGACCTTGGTCAGCCCGATGAGGCCATGCTTCGACGACTGGTACGCGGACATGCCCGGGATCACGACGAGGCCCCCGATCGAGGAGTTGTTGACGATGGCTCCCCCGCCCGTCTTGAGCATCTCGGGGATCTCGTGCTTCATCGACAGGAAGACGCCCTTCAGGTTGATGGCGAGCACGCGATCCCACTCCTCTTCCTCGAGCTCGATCACCGTCTTTCCGTACTGCACGACGCCCGCGTTGTTGAACGCGACATCGAGCCGGCCGTACCTCTTCACGGTGGCTGTCACCATGGCGGCGCAGTCGGCCGAGCTCGATACGTCGGCCCGGACGAACATGGCTTCGCCTCCCTGGGCGATGATCTCCGCGACCGTCTGTGCGCCCTCGTCCTCCCGGCGAGCGGCGACGACCACCCTGGCGCCCTCCTGGGCGAACAGGAGCGCTGCGGCCTTGCCAATCCCTGCATTGCCGCCCGTGATGAGCGCGACTTTGTCCTGCAATCGTTTCATGTGATCTGCTCCCGGACGTGATCCCGAGGGTCCACAGGCCCTGTGGCGCTTGTGCGCGCGGCGCCCGAGCGCGAGCGATTCGCGGTTCGTGCCACGCGTCATGCTCCCCGTCCGAGACCATTGACGCTCGACCGGGGCGGCCTGGGCAAGATTGGTGGGACAGGCGCGGCGCGCAGCCGGCCGCGATCGCGCCCCCGCCGCGCCCGGGATGGCGGGCGGCGGAGATGGCCCCTCAGGGATTGCTCAGCGCGCCGCGCTCGTCGCGTGCGACGGCCGCCGCCCCGACGTCACGGTCGGCGCCGCGCCCGCGGTGAACCTGACGCGCACCGGCTTCGGCCGGAGCGGCGGCAGCGATCGCGCGAGCGCCTCGTAGGCGTCGCGCCCCACGCGCCGCTCCTCGTGGACGAGGGTCGCCCAGATCTCCGCCTCGCGCCCCTCCGCGAGCGCGGCCGCGCGCGGATCGAAGCGCAGCCCTCGCTCGAGGGCGGTCGCGCCGGGCACGCCGTCCTCGGGGCGGCGCGCCGCCCGATCGCGGAAGACGCCGGGCCCGAAGCGGTCGTACTGGAGGATCGTGTGCGCCGTCGACACGGCGCCGGCCCACGGATACGTGCGCAGGGTCCAGCCGCGCGACAGGTCGGCGAGCCGCTCGTCGACGTCGGCCCGCTCGGCGTCGGTCTTCCACGGCGTGCGCGGGACGAAGAACAGGCCGAGCCCGAGCTCGTCGCCCTCGAGCTCGAACACCTCGTCGATCCCGAAGCGCTCCGGCGTCTGCGCGACGAGCGAGCCGTGGGTCAGCCCGAACTCGCCGACGATGTAGACCGCGAGCGCCTCCCGCCGCGCGCGCAGGAAGTCGAGCGTCTCGACGGCCTCGGCGTGCGTCTCGGTGGGGAACTCCGTGAAGCACATCGCCTCGGCGGCCACGCCCGCGGACGCGAGGTGGTCGATCACGTCGGAGACGACCTCGACGGGCGCGCCCTTGTCGATGAGGCCGAGGACGCGCGGCGACGCGGACTCGACGCCGAGCGCGCACGCGACGGCGCCGGCGCGGCGCAGCAGGTCCGCGCGCTCCTGGGTCAGGTACTTCTCCGGCTTGAGGTCGGTCGCCCACCGCACGTCGAGGCCGGCGTCGAGGATCGCCTGCGCCATCTTCACGAGCGTCTTCGGCGCGACAGAGTCCTGCGACAGGTAGAAGTGGCGCGTGCCGTACCGCTCGGCGAGCGCCGAGAGGTGCGCCACGATGGTCTCCACGGCGCGCTCTCGGTACGCGGCGGTACCGACCTCCGCGAGGCCGTAATGGCAGAAGGTGCATTTGCCCCAGTAGCAGCCCCGCGTGGGGTCGTAGGGGAGCACGAGGGCCGGCGCGAGGTAGGCGCCGAGCGGGAGCCCGTCGAAGTCGGGCGGCGGGAGGGCGCGGAGGTCTTCCATGCCGTGGCCGGACGTGAAGCGCGCGCCCATCAGCCGGTCGCGCACCACCACGTTCGGCACGTCGCGCAGGGGCCGGCCCTCGTCGAGCGCGCGCGCGAGCGCGAGCAGGGTGTGCTCGCCCTCGAAGAGGCACGCCGAGTCGAACGGGCCGAGCGCGCGCGCGAGCCGCTCGCCCGACAGCCGGAGGAGCAGCTGCGTGACGCCGGGGCCGCCGCACGTGACGTGCACGCCGGGCAACGCCTCCTTGATCTTGCGCGCGAACGCGTATGCGGGCTGGAGCTGGCCCGGGAAGCACACCGAGAGTCCGACGATGTCGGCGCGCGCGTCGCGGAGCCGGGGCACGAGCGTCTGCTGCACCCAGGCGTCGAACGGATCGTGCTCCGGGCGGCTCGACCGGGCGATCTCGTCCATCGACATCAGGCCGAACGGCGTCCGGTACGCCGTGAAGTCGAGCTTGAGCGGGTGGTGCGTGGCGGAGACGACGCCGAGCGCCGCCTCGATCGTCGAGACCGCGCGCGCGTAGGCCTCCGGGTCGTAGAAGCCGTCGGCGGAGCGGAGCGTGGCCTTGGCGGCGTCGACCGCGCCCGGGACGGCGTGCGCGTCGCCGCGCGCGCGGGCGAGCGCCAGGTACTCGAGCTGCTCGGCGTGCGGGAGCGCCGCGCGTCGATCGAGCTCGCCGAGGCGCGCCTCGAGACGATCGAGGAGCCCTGCCATGCGCTCCGGCGTGAGGAGCGCGTCGAACGCCTCGACGTTCGCGTCGACGGGCAGCACCTCCACGCCGTTCGCGCGGAGGAAGCCGGTCAGCATCGGCACCGCGAGGTACGGGGCCGTGGGGTCGCAGGTCGGCGGATAGACGAGCGCGATGCGCATTCGGGCGCCGGTCTAGCACACCCGGGGCGGAGCGTGTGGCCGCCCGGCCGCGCATCCCCGGGGCACGCGCTCACGACCTCGACGACCTCGGCTTGCGCAGGAGATCCGATGCGCCCGTCCATCGCGTGCTCCGGAGTCGGATCGAATCGCCGAGCAGGTCCTTCAGGGTCGCCGCGAGCTTCGCCGCCATCGACAGGGCCTTCGCCTCCGCGACGAGCGCGTCGCCGACGATGTGCACGGAGCCGAGGACCTGGCGAGCGCCGAGCGACGCGAACGGGCTCCAGTGCCCCTTCGGATAGGGGCGTGTCCAGACGAACTCGCCGTCGTCCTGCCGGGTGAACGTCGGCTCCGCGGAGCGGAGCCTGGCCGCGGCGGACCGAGGGGATGAGACATCGAACGTCATCTCCGTGAGGATGAGGATCTCCTGGTCCTCTGGCACATCGTGGGACATCGGGTGGGCGGCGATGAACTCCATGAGGTCCGTGGGCGTCGGGCCGCCGGGGCCGATGAGGGCGTCGCGCAGCGCGCGCATCGAGCCTGTCGGCCTCGGCATGAGGGCGAGGTACTGCTCGCGCATCTCGGGCGGGAAGGGTGGGCCGTCGAGCTCGCTCAGCGCGAAGGCGCCCCAGGCATGGAGCGCTGCCTGCTCGATCGGGCTCTCCGCCATCGGCGGGATCTGGCCGCGGATCCCGTCGACGAGCTCGTCGGTCTCTTGTGGCGTCCCGTCGAGCTTGCCGAACGCAAGCTGAAGGCCGCCAGCGAGGAGATGGATCGTGAAGAATGCGCAGGCGAGCCGGCCGTCCGGCCGGCGGCGCACGACGCCCGCCGTGCCGAGGCCCGTCGCGCGCCAGATGTCCGGGACCGGCGCAACCGCGCGAACGAGCGGCCAGCTCTCGGCGTCGGGCGGGAGCGGCTCCGGACGGTCGCTCGTCGCGGGCCGGCGAGCGCGCGCGGCGGTCTTTGCCGCAGCGCTGCCACGGTCCGAGAGCGCCTTGCCGGTCTTAGGCGGGGGCTTCCGAGGCTTCTTGGTGCTCATGCAGCCGGCTCCTTGCGTGTGAGATTCGCTGGCGGACGGGAGAAGCAGGGGGCATCTGCGTGCGAACGAGCCCACGGGGGTCGGACGCACAGCCTGTCCCTATCACGCGCCGGAGAGGTTCAGCGACACAGGGAACAACGTGGAGCGATCGTGCAGAGTTTGTTGCGCATTCCGATGATACGGCCAGAATTCTCATGGGATCCGATCCTCGCGGACGGCCATCGCAAGCACGTCGGCATCATCGAGCCCGCGGGCATCCTCGTAGATTGGGACGACATCATGCTGCTGGTCGTGCAGCCAGCGTGCCACGCGCGGCCCGGTGCACTCATCCACCAGAAATCGCACGCAGATCGCTTCCTTAGGCTCGCCCCGCGCCGCTTCGCGGTGCGCTCCGAGCAGCCGAGCGCGGCCTTGTGGAGCGCGTGGAGCGCGGCGGAGCGGAGGTCGTCGGCCAGGTAGCTCGCCTCGCCGCTGCGCTCGCCGCCTTCGCCATCCTTGATGGCGAGGACAATTGTCCCTCCTTTTTCAATCCCGATCAGGCGAGGCGCGCACGAGCTCGCGGACAAGGCAAGCGTCCCGCCTCGAGCGCCTCCCGCCGGACCTGCTAGATGCCGGGATGGCCGTGAGGCATGATGTCCCGGCTTCGATGATTCCATCCACGCAGCACGTCGCGGTTACCCCCCTCGGTCCGGCCGTCGCCGCGACGGTCACCTGGCTCCAGCGCGGCCGGCTGCATGTCACGGTCGTCGTGAAGGCGACGTTTGCGCTCGTCCCCGAGGGGCGCATGTCGGTCGTCGCGCCGGACCCCATCGCGCCGGAGGAGCAGCGCGATCCCTCCGGCCAGTGGCTCCAGGCCGCGGGCGATCTCGCGCCGTACCTCGATTCGTGCGGCGTCGTGGCGACCGGCCATGCGGAGCTGCCGTTTCAGGTCGACGGACTGGAGCACGAGCTCCGTGTGACGCGGTTCGAGGGGCGCGAGGGCATCTCCGAGCTCTTCCACTTCGATGTCCCCGTCGCCTCGTCGGAGAAGGACATCACCCTCACGGACGTCGTGGGCAAGACGGCGCTGCTCACCTGGCAGGTCGGCGAGCAGCCCCGGTTCCTCCACGGCGTGGTCGCGAGCTTCGAGCAGGACGAGGAGGGCAAGCGGCTCACGGCCTACCACGCCACGGTCGTGCCCGACGTCGCGCGCCTCAAGCACCGCCGGAACAGCCGGATCTTCCAGGCGCTCTCCACCCCGGAGATCATCGAGAAGGAGCTGCGCGCGGCCGGGATCCCGAGCAATGGTTACCGCTCCTTGCTGAGCGGGGTTTACCGCGCGCGGGAGTACTGCGTGCAGTACCGGGAGAGCGATTTCGCCTTCCTGTCGCGGCTGATGGAGGAGGAGGGCATCTCTTATTACTTCGAGCACGACGAGGGCGGCCACGTGCTCGTGTTTGCCGACAGCCCCTCTGCGCACGCGTCGATCGCGGGGGAGAGCACCCTCGTGTTCCGGCCGCAGCTCGGCGCCCTGGTCCAGGGCGAGCACGTCTCCCGTTTCCGGTACACCGAGCGGGTGCGGTCGGGGAAGGTGACGTCGCGAGCGAGTCCGTGGGGGGATCGAGCTCGGAGAGCGTCTCCAAGGGCAAGTCCACGAGCGTGGACGAGGGCTACACGTTGACGGTGGGCAAGGACATGACGGTGACCATCGGGAAGAGCGCGAAGGAGGAGGTGAAGGAGAAGAAGACGATGATCATCGGCGAGAAGCTCGCGATCCAGTGCGGGGACGCCACGATCACGATCGAGAAGAACGGGAACGTGACCGTGCAGGGGAAGAAGATCACGGTGAAGGGCGAGGGGCCGGTCCGGGTCGAGGGGAAGAAGCTCGACGTGAAGAGCGAGGGGTCGGTGAACGTCGAGGCTTCGGGGAGCGTGAAGTCGAGGGGAGCAATGTGGGGGTGAACTGACGCGGGAGGGGGGATACGGGCGTTTCGGGGGCGAGCGGGACCAGAGGAGCAGGGCGATGAGGGACGATGGGCGTGCGCCGGCGGCGGAGCTGGGCGGCGAGGTGATTCTGATCGAGGAGGGGGAAGGCGAGTCGGCGGTTGCCGGCGGGGAGGGCGTGGACGGCGCGGAGGGAGAGGCGGGCGCGATCGAGGGCGCGGAGGGGCTGATCGAGCTGGTGGTGGCGGCACACGAGGAGCGCGTCGCGGCGGAGGCGGCGAAGGCCGGTCCGATCGAGGGGGTCGTTGTGGGTCGGATCGTGGGATTCGGGCACGACGGCGATCCGCTCGTCGAGGCGGCTGTCCTGGGGGACGGCGCGCGCGGGGGTATTCCTGCGCGGTCGATGACGGCGCTAGGGCCGGAGGACGCGGGGCGGGAGGTCGCGCTCCTGTTCGAGGGGGGGCGGCGCGACAGGCCGGTGGTGATGGGGCGGATGCACGTGGCGGGGGAGGGCGCGAGCGTGAAGCGCGCTGACTCGACGGCGACGGCGGATGGCGAGCGGCTGGTGCTCACCGCGGAGAAGGAGATCGTGCTCCAGTGCGGGAAGGCCAGCATCACGCTGACGCGGGCTGGCAAGATCCTGATTCGTGGCGCCTATTTGCTCACGAGGTCCTCCGGGGTGAACCGGATCCAGGGCGGCTCGGTGCAGATCAATTGATCTCGACGATCGAGGCAGACATCTTCGAGGAGCACGCCTCCGACGCGGCGTTCTTGTGGTCGTACGACGAGGCTGTCGCGCGGGTCGGTCATGCCGAGCACCGAGCGCAGCTCGAGCGGCTCGTGGAAGGAAGCGAGGAGCATGTGGCTCAAGGGTTCGCCTGGGCGGGCGCACGCGACGTGGCCATCGGCCAGGAGAGCCAGGTGCCCTTCCCTGTCAAGCCGAACCGGGAGAGCGGGACAGGCTGCTCCGGGGCGCGTCTCGGGCGCGTCTCGGGCGCGTCCGGAGCGCCTCCGGAGCGCGTTTTCTTTCCTATTCCGATCGGTGTACTACGACAGCCGCCGTCTCCGTCGCCATCTCGAACCGTGGTTCTGTGGTGAGGCCACGACAGCCCAGCAGGTACCCATGCGCAAGATCGTCGTCCACGAGCCCGGCAGCCACGACAAGCTCCGCGTCGAGGAGCACCCCGACCCGGTCCCCGGGCGCGGCGAGGTGCTCGTCGACGTGCAGGCGGCGGGCGTCAACTACGCGGATTGCGTCGTCCGCATGGGCCTCTACGAGTCGGCGAAGAAGTACGTCGGCTGGCCCATCACGCCCGGCTTCGAGCTCTCCGGCACGGTCGCCGCGCTCGGCGAGGGCGTCTCCGACCTCGCCCCGGAGGCGCCCGTCTTCGGCGTGGTCCGCTTTGGCGGCTACGCCTCGCGCGTCGTCGTCCCGCGCCACCAGGTCTTCCCGCTCCCGGCGCGGCTCACGCTGGAGCAGGCGGCCGGCTTCCCGGCGGTGTTCATGACGGCGTATTACGCGCTCTTCGAGCTCCTGCGGCTGCGACCGGGCATGGCCCTTCTGGTGCATTCGGCCGCCGGCGGCGTCGGCAGCGCGCTTGTGCAGCTCGGCAAGATCGCCGGCTGTCGGGTGATCGGCGTGGTGGGCGCGGCGCACAAGGTCGAGACGGCGAGGCGCCTCGGCGCCGACGCGGTGATCGACAAGAGCAGCGAGCCGCTCTGGGCGGCGGCGGAGCGGCTCGCGCCCGAGGGCTACGACGTGGTCCTCGACGCGAACGGGGTCGAGACGCTGCGGCAGAGCTACCGGCACCTGGCGCCTGCGGGGAAGCTCGTCGTGTACGGCTTCCACACGATGCTCCCGCGGCAGGGCGGCCGCCCGAGCTACCCGAAGCTCGCGCTCGACTTCCTCCGCATGCCCCGCTTCAACCCGCTCGATCTCTGCAACGACAACAAGAGCGTGCTGGCCTTCAACCTCTCGTACCTGTTCAACAAGACGGAAATGCTGCGCGAGGCGATGGACCGGCTCGTGGGCTGGGTGGACGAGGGGCGCCTCTCGGCGCCGCCGGTGACGACGTTCCCGCTGGAGCGGGTCGCGGACGCGCACCGCGCGATCGAGTCGGGCAGCACGGTGGGCAAGCTCGTGCTGACGATGCAGGGCGCCGCGGAGAGTTGAAACTCTGACCGGAGGCTGTCTGGAGGCTCCGGGGAGAGTTGAAACTCTGGCCGGAGGCTGTCGAGAGCCGCCGGGAGAGTTGAAACTCTGACCGGAGGCTGTCGAGAGCCGTCGGGAGAGTTGAAACTCTGGCCGGAGCCTCTCGACAGCCCTCCCGGCGTCATTTTCTCGCGTCGACGGATCCCCGGATCCCGCAGGGCGCGTGCCGGACAGGTCACAAAGAAAGCGACAGGCTCTTGTCGATTTCCGTGACCCGATCGGGGTCGCGCTCCCGATTCATTTCCTCGACGGGACGGCAGGACGCCGGGCGATGGATCCCCTTCGCGCGACGCGCTCGGTCCCGGTGGCCCTTGTCCATCGTTCGCTCGCGCTGCCTGCGCGGGGTGGCGATGGTTCGGGTCGAACGCAACCCACAGCCTCCCTTTTCGAGGAGACTTCAGGAGAAGAGATATGCCTGCTGTGACCAAGTCGACGAAGTGCTCCGTGATCGCCGCGGCCTCTGGAGAGCCGTCGTACGCTCCGCCCATCTACGATCCCGCGGCCGGCAAGAAGGCGATCGCGGCGCTTGCCCCGGAGCTCGAGCGCCTCGCCGAGGCCGAGCTCGTGACCGTGAGGATGGATGTCGAGGCCGCCACGTATGCGGCCCTCGGCGTCGTCGGATTCGTGTCCTCGCCCGACGTGCGCGCGCGCTTCGCGCGGCTGCCCCGGGAGGAGTTCGACATCACGCAGGTCGACGAGCTGGAGCTCGCGTGCTTCGCCGCGCTCCACGCGCTCGCGGAGGCCCGCGCCGCCGGCGCGCTCACGACGGACGCGCGGCTGCCGGCGGAGCTCGTGACCGAGGCGATGGAGGTCGAGGGGCGCATGCAGGCGCTGTGCGAGTACCACCTGTCGGACGACCCGGCGATCAAGCCGGAGCTCGACCGTCTGCGGCCGGGCACCGGGCACCGGGATCTCGCGAACGATCTGCTCGGCTACGCGCGGATCTACGAGCTGCGCGCCGACGTGGTGAAGGCGGACCGGAAGCTGTACCGGGCGGGCGACGCGGCGCGCGCGCGGGAGCTGGCGGGGGTGATGATCCAGGGGCTCTCGACGGCGATGACGCCGAAGGCGCGGGAGGCCTTCGACCTGTACGTGCGGGTCTGGACGCTGCTCTGCCGGCGCTACGACGAGGTGCGGGCGGCAGGGCTGTGGCTGTGGCGGAAGAACGCGCGTGTGCAGGCGCGGTTCCCGTCGCTGTTCGCTGTGGGCCGGCCGAACGGGGGCCGCTCGAGGAAAGAGGCGCCGAAGGCGGGTGAGGCGGACGGAGCCGGGGAGGGGGGCGGCGGCGGGAGCGCCGGTGGGGAGGCGCCGGCGGTGACGGCCGTCCCGGAGCTCGTGACCGAGAGCCCCACCTGAGCCGGAGCGCGTGCGCCGCCCTGCGCGCTCCGAGCACCGGCTCGGGGCTTCATCCGGCTGGGCGGTGACGCGCTCGAGCGGGCGCTGGTCCGCCATGGCCTCCCCGATCGCTCCAGCGTAGCAGGAGCGGGCCCCATCGAGCCGCCATCGGGCCGCCATCGAGCCGCCCCGGGAGCTCCGGAGCTCCGGAGCTCATCCGGATCTCGCGCCGGAGAGCCCCGCCGGTTCCGGCGCGCTCGCGCCGTCCCGCGCGCATTCCCGCTCCACCCGCAGGGCGGCGGCGAGCCGCTTCCGGGCCTCCGCCCCGCGTCGCTTCGCGGTCCGCTCCGAGCAGCCGAGCGCCGCGCCGATCGCCTGCCAGGTCCGCTCCTCGACGTGGTGGAGCACGAGGACGCGCCGCTCCTCGTCCAGGAGCCGCGACAGCGCGGCCTCCACCGCCCGGATCGCGCGGCCGTACGTGGCGCGGAGCCGCTCGCCCTCCTCGCCCGGCGCTCGCAGCGCGCGGCCCACAAGGCCGAGCACCGCGGCGGCGGCGACCTCGTCGCCCATCCCATCGACCTGCGCGGTCGTCTCGGCGTCGCCGTCGGCGAGGAGGTCGCTCGTGTCCTGCACCGCCTCGGCGGCGTCGTACCCGTCGTCGCGGGCGGCGCGCCAGTGCTTCGACTCCTGCCGCAGGGTGTCCGAGAGCGCGCCGTCGACGCGCCGCCACGCGTAGGCCGGGAAGGGGACGCCGCGGGCGGGGTCGTAACCGAGCGCGGCCTCGTGGAGCGCCTGGAACGCGGCCGAGCGGAGATCGTCGGCCACGTAGTGCGCCCGCGTGCGCCGGAGGAAGTGGTCGCAGAGCCGCTCGGCGAGCGGCACGGCCTGCGCGACGAGCGCCTGCTGGTCGGGGCTCAGGGCCCGCAGCGTTCGATCGCCGCCCTTCATCGACCGCCCCCGCGAGGGCGCCCCCGGGCAGCGCTCGCCTTCGCGGCGAGCCGCCGCGCCGCCTCGGCCAGCGCCGCGGGATCGCGCCGGTCGACCTCGCCGCTCGACGCGGGCGGCGCGCGCGGGCGGAGCCGGTCGACGAGCGGGGCGGCGACGGGGTGCGTCGCGAGGAACCGCGCCGTCAGCGCGCGCAGCGCCTCGAGATCCTCCGCGGGCAGGAGGTCGGCGTACGGCGCGACGGCGTGCGCGACGCGGGCCTCGAGGATCGGATCGCCGTCATCGGGTTCGGGGCGCGTGCTCGACATGAGGCGAAGGGGGCGCGCTGCTCGCCGGCGCTGCGTGCGCCGGGCGCGCGATGGCGCCCCTCGAAGCTACCTTTCCCCGGGAGGGTCAACAAGGGTAGAGAGCGAGGAAGGCCGGCGCGTTGCGGCGTGGCGTGCTGGGAGGTGGGGTGTCGCGAGGTGACGAGCGTCGATGATCTGCCGGGCCCCGGGGCGCTGTTCCAGGGGCGCTTCCTGATCGACCGCCTCCTCGGGCGCGGGGGGATGGGCGAGGTCTGGGCCGCGCTCGACACGGCGCTGGAGCGGCCGGTGGCGATCAAGATCGTCCACCGCGCGCTCGCGGGGGAGGCGCGCTACGCGGCGCGCTTTCTGCGGGAGACGAAGCTCGTCGCGCGGGTCGCGCACCCGAACCTCGTGCGGCTGTACGACGCCGGCGCGACGGCGGACGGGCGGCTCTTCATGGTGATGGAGCGCGTATTTGGCGTCCCGCTGCGCGAGATGCTCGCCGGCGGCGCGCGGCTCGACGTGGTGCGCGCGCTCCACTACGCGATCCAGATCGCGGACGCGCTCTCGACGGCGCACGAGGCCGAGCTCGTGCACCGCGACGTGAAGCCCGAGAACATCCTGGTGAGCGGCGGCGTGCGCGCGCGGCTGCTCGACTTCGGCGTGGCGAAGGACGCGCGCGGCCCGGGGCTGACGGGGCAGGGGAGCGTGGTGGGGACGCTGCGCTACATGGCGCCGGAGCAGATCGCCGGGCGCGCCGTGGACGGGCGCGCGGATCTGTATGCGCTCGGCGTGGTGACGTACGAGATGCTGGCGGGGGCGCACCCGTATGCGGTGCTCGACGGGGCGTCGGGGATCGGGGAGACCGAGATCCTGGCGGCGCACGTGCACCTCTCGGCGACGCCCTTGCCGGAGGTGCTGCCGGGGTGCCCGGAGGCGCTGTGGCGGGCGGTGGCCAGGTGCCTCGCGAAGCGGCCGGAGGAGCGGTTTGCGCGGGCCGCGGAGCTCGCGGCGGCGCTGCGCGAGGTGGCGCGGACGGCGCTGCCGGCGGAGAGCGCGCTGGAGGACGCGAGCGGGCGGCAGCTCCTGAGCGAGGCGGGGGATGCGGCGCGCGAGCGGGCGATCCGCGAGCGCGGGGGGACGCCGCGGGGAGAGGGGGAGGATGCGGCGAAGGCGGTGCAGCTGGTGGCGGGGCTGCCGGTGGGGGAAGCGGCGGAGGGCGGCGCGGCGGCGGGGGCGGACGCGCGGCGCAGGCTGGCGATGGCGCAGCGGTTCCGGGTGGAGCCGGCGTGGGGGCTGGGTGGGGCGAGCGCGGGGAAGGAGACCGGGACCGGAGGCGAAGCGGCCGGGGAGCGGTTGCCTGTGCCGGCGCTCCAGATGGAGGGCGGGGGAGCGGGGGTCGAGGCCGAGGGGCAGGGCGCGGGGGCAGCGGCGGCGGGCGTGCTGGGGACGAGCACGGAGACGTGGGACGGGGCGGTGGCAGCTCGGCCGGGGGAGGGCACGCTGGCGAGCACGGAGAAGTGGCGAGGGGCGGCCGCTGCCATGGCGGGAATGGCACCCAGAGAGCGGTTGGCGAGGACAGAACCCTGGGAGCAGGCGAAGGTTGGCGCTGGCGTGATGGCGAAGAGCGCGGCGTCCTCTCGGAGGAGCTGGGGGCTTGTCGTGGTGCTGGTGCTCGGTCTTGTGGTGGTTCTTGCCGTTCTTGTCGTTGCGCTCGTAAGGAGATAATCGCCGCCAGGGTCCATTTGCGGCTTCGCGGGCCAGTGCAGCACGCTCCCATGCCGTGCGCTCGTACAGACGCCTCCCACCGTGCTCTCCGCCCGCCCACCTACGAGAAACAGAGAGAGCTCTGGGCGACGCTGGGACAGGCGATGTCAGATGATTACGCCCCTCACTCGCCCTCCTCTCCTGCGAACAGGCTGTGCACCGAGAACTCGACCGCATCGAACGGCTCGGCCCGGATGCTCTCGTGGCCTTCCGCCGTCAGCACGAGGAGGTAGCCCTCCGCCGTCCAGCGATAAACCGCGAGCACCTCGACCTCCGGATCGAGGATCCAGTAATGAGGCACCTGGCATCGCTGGTACGTGCGCAGCTTCTTGAACAGGTCGTTCTGCTTGTTCGAGGGCGAGAGGATCTCGCAGACCCAGTCCGGCCGGAGCGCGATGGGACTCTGGTCCGGCAGCCGAGGGAGCCGCTCGCGCCGCCATCCGGACACCTCGGGGCGATAGACCTGCGGCTCCTCGAAGAAGATCTCGACCTCGGTCGCGAAGACCCAGCCCCCCGGCCCGCGCCCCCGGGCGCGCGGTCCGTAAGCCCCGGCGATCTCCGCGGTGAGCTCGGCCTGCGCCGCGCCGTGGCGGGGGCTCGGCATCGCCTTCTGGACGAGCTCGCCATCGACGAGCTCATGGAAGCGCTCCGCCTCGGGAAGGGCGAGGAGGTCCTCCACCGTCGCAAGGCGGCGTCCAGGGGCGGCGCTCGACATGGGGCAACGTAAGGCGGCTGCAGCCGCACGACCAGCAGCGGCGGCGCTCCAGAGCGCAGCTCAGCAGAGCAGCGGTTTCCTCAACCGAAGCTCCCGCTTCGCGAGCGAAAGCGCTGCCCGCTCACCGCGTACCGCGCGTCCCGCTAGACGCCAGCGTGTCTCCTGCTCACCCACAGGCGAGCGAACACGCCGGCAATCTGTTCCTTTGAGCCACCTTCGAGACTTGAACTCGAGACCTACGGTTTACGAAACCGTTGCTCTACCACTGAGCTAAGGTGGCACGCCTCTCGTTGAGGAGGCGCGCAGATTACCCACTCGCCCCGCCGAGTCAAGCTCTTTTATTCGCGCCCCCGGCCAGCCCGGCGCCTGCCGCTGCCTCCGCTGCCTTCTGTGATTCCCCGCTCCCCTGGCCCGCCGCGTCGCCGGCATCCCCGCCGGCGAAGAACTCGTCCAGCCGCTCCGCCAGCTCGCTCGCCGCCGACCAGTGCATCATGTGACCGGCGTCGGGCAGCTCGACGTGCTCCGCGCGCGCGAGCTTCGCCACCCGCGCCGCCTCATCCGGGGGATGCCATCCGGTGGGCCCGCCGCTCACGACAAGCGTCGGGCACGCGATGCGCTCCAGGAACGCCGCGAACGCCTCCGCCTGGAACGCCAGCGGCGACGTCGTGCGGTGCATCGGATCGTACGCCCACGCGAGCCCGCCGCCCGGCTCCTCGCGCGTGAGCAGCGGCGCGCGCGTCGCCAGCACGTCGCGCGGCACGCGCGGGTGGTGCGCCACGAGCCGCGCGATCGCGTCCTGCATCGACGCGAGCCTCCGCGGCGTCCGCTCGAGCCCCTTCATCGCGCGCAGCCACGCCTCCATGCGCGCGACGGCGACCTCGGGCCCGTGCGACGGCGGCCCCATGCCCTCGAGCAGCGCCAGGCGCTCGACGCGATCGGGGCACGCGCCCGCGTAGTACACCGCGACCGCGCCGCCCATCGAGTGGCCCACCACGCCGAGCCGCGCCGGCGCGAGCGCGTCGACGAGCGCCGCGACGTCGGCGATGTAGTCGGGGAAGTAGTAGTAGCTGCCCGCGGCCACGCGGGCGCTCCGGCCGAAGCCGCGCAGGTCGGGCGCGACAACGTCGTGCCCTGCCCGCGCGAGCGGCTCCGCCACGAGGTCCCACGTGCTGCCGGCGTCGAGGAAGCCGTGGAGCAGCAGCAACGTGAGGCCGGTCGGCCGCGCGCCGTCGTCGCGGAAGCGATGGACGCACAGCTCCAGCCCGTTGGCCTTCCAGGGGTCCGACGTCCTACGCACCACGCGCGTGCTCTCGCGTGCCGGTGCTCCCGTCAACCCCCCGCGCGCTCCGCGTGCTCCGCGCGCCCGGCACCGTCACCTCCTCGCGGGCGGGGCCGCAGGAGCCGCCGGGGGCAGCACCACCCCCGTCGCCACCGGCACCGCCGCGCCCGGCGCCGCCGCGCCCGCAGGCGCCGCGCCCGCAGCACCCGGCGCGGCCGCACCACCCGGCGCCGCCGTGTCGGGCCCGGTCGGCGCGGCGCTCGCCGGCGCCGCAGGCGCCGCAGGCGCCACCGGGAGCGCGGCGCCCGTGAGCTGCGCGGCGTCCTTCAGCACCTCGTCCGCGTGCACGCCGGGATCGACGTCCGGGTAGACCTTCGCGACCTTGCCGTCGGGATCGATCAGGAAGGTCACGCGCGCCACCGTCCCGAGCCGCATCGGCACGCCGAACGCGTTGGACCACGTGTGATCGGTGTCGACGAGGATGGGGAACGGCAGCCTGTGCTCGGTCGCGAACGCCTCGTGCGACTCGCGCGTGTCGGCGGAGACGCCGAGGATCTGCACGTTCGCCTGCTTGAAGCGATCCCACGCGTCGCGGAACGCGCACGCCTCCTCCGTGCAGCCCGGCGTCCCGTCCTTCGGATAGAAGTACACGACGACGGCCCGACCCCGCTGGTCGGACAGCCGCTGGATCGCGCCGTGCTGGTCGGCGGCGAACACGTCGGGCGCCGGCGCGCCGACCGGAAGTAGCCCCTGTCCACCGTCGGGTCGCTGGGCCGCGCCACACGCGAGCAGCGAGACAAAGGCAAAGACGACAGCAACAACGACAAAAACGAGGGCAGTCGGGAAGCGTCTCTTCATCAGGGCGCCACGTTAGCACGCACTCGGTAGGATCGATCCGACGCTTCTGATACCTTGCGCCGCCTGGAGACGAGACCGATGGCGACCTTCGGAAACGGCAGCGGCGCCACCCCCGGCGCGGTGGGCCAGGGCAGGGGAATCACCTACCCCGATTTCTCTTCGCCCACCGTGGATAAGGTCATGGTCGAAGAGCGCGCAGCCGGGCTCGGCAAACGAAGCATCAAGGGCCCGGCCAAGATCGCAGGCCTCAAGCTCGCGATCTCCATGATGGACCTCACCACCCTCGAGGGAAAAGATTCCCCGGGAAAAGTCCAACAGCTCTGTCAGAAGGCGCTTCGCCCCCACGAGCGCGCGGACATCCCTCCGTGTGCGGCGGTGTGCGTTTATCCGAAGCTCGTGCCGGTCGCGAAGCGAGCGGTCGAGGGCTCGACCGTCAAGGTGGCGAGTGTGGCGACCGCCTTCCCGAGCGGGCTGTCCACGCTCGAGGTCAAGCTCGCCGACGTGCGCCAGGCGGTCGAGCTCGGCGCCGACGAGATCGACATGGTGATCGACCGCGGCGCGATGCTCGCCGGCGAGTACCGCGCCGTGTACGACGAGATCGCCGCGACAAAGGAGGCGTGCGGGCACGCGCACCTCAAGGTGATCCTGGAGACCGGCGAGCTCGGGAGCTACGACCGCGTCCGCAAGGCGAGCCGCATCGCGATCCTCGCCGGCGCCGACTTCATCAAGACGTCGACAGGGAAGGTCACCCCGGCGGCGACGCCCCCGGTGACGCTTGTGATGCTGGAGGCGATCCGCGATCACGCGCACGCGACCGGCCGGCGCATCGGGATGAAGCCGGCCGGCGGCATCCGGACGGCGAAGCAGGCGCTCCACTACCTCGTGATGGTCAAGGAGACCCTCGGCGACGCCTGGCTCACGAGCGACCTCTTCCGCTTCGGCGCGTCGACGCTCCTCAACGACGTGCTCATGCAGCTCGAGAAGGAGCGGACCGGCGCCTACCAGGGCGGCGACTATTTCAGCAAGGACTGACCGCGCGCGGCCGGTCCCGCGCGCGGCGCGGGCCCCGGCGCGCTCGCATGTTCAACCCGGCGCCGCCGGCGTAAAGTGCGCCGCATGAGCGACAAGGGCACCGCCGCGGCAGGCGGCGACGGGGGCTCGCCCCGGCAACCGAGCGCGGCGCGCGACACGGCCGCCGACGCGGCCGTCGTGTTCGGCGACGCGTGGCGCTACGCGCCGGCGCCCGAGGGGCGCGATCACGTGAAGATCGCGCCGCGGTACGACCTCTTCATCGGCGGCGCGTGGCGCGCCCCGGCGTCGGGCCGCTACCTCGACAGCATCAGCCCGTCGACCGAGGAGAAGCTCTGCGAGTTCGCCGAGGCCTCCGAGCGGGACGTCGACCTCGCCGTGCAGGCGGCCCGGGTCGCGTACGAGAGGCACTGGTCGCGCCTGCGCCCGCTCGAGCGCGGCAAGTACATCTACCGCATCGCCCGGGCCCTCCAGGAGAAGTCGCGCGAGCTCGCCGTCGTCGAGTCGCTCGACGGCGGCAAGCCCATCAAGGAGTCCCGCGACGTCGATCTCCCGCTCGCGGCCGCGCACTTCTTCTACTACGCGGGCTGGGCCGACAAGCTCGATCACGCCTTCCCGGGGCGCGACCCGCGGCCGCTCGGCGTCGCGGGCCAGGTGATCCCGTGGAACTTCCCGCTCCTCATGGCGGCGTGGAAGCTCGCCCCGGCGCTCGCCGCGGGCAACACGTGCGTCCTCAAGCCCGCCGAGACGACGCCGCTCACGTCGCTGCTCCTCGCGAAGATCATCGAGGAGGCGGACCTGCCGCCCGGCGTCGTCAACGTCGTCACGGGCGCGGGCGCGACGGGCGCGGCGGTCGTCGGCCACCCCGGCGTCGACAAGGTCGCCTTCACCGGCTCGACCGAGGTCGGCAAGCGCATCCAGCGCGCGCTCGCCGGCACCGGCAAGCGGCTGACGCTCGAGCTCGGCGGCAAGGCCGCGAACATCGTGTTCGAGGACGCGCCGCTCGATCAGGCGGTCGAGGGGATCATCGGCGGCATCTTCTTCAACCAGGGCCACGTCTGCTGCGCGGGCTCGCGCCTCCTCGTCGAGGAGAGCGTCCACGACGCACTCCTCCTCAAGCTGCGCGAGCGCATGGCGACCCTGCGCGTCGGCGATCCGCTCGACAAGAACACGGACGTCGGCGCCATCAACTCGCGGGCGCAGCTCGAGAAGATCCAGGAGCTCGTGGCGGCGGGGGAGCGCGAGGGGGCCGCGCGCTTCTCGGTGAGCTGCGCGCTCCCGCAGCGCGGCTACTGGTTCGCGCCGACGCTCTTCACGGGCGTCGCGCAGTCGCACCGGATCGCGCGCGAGGAGATCTTCGGCCCGGTGCTCTCGATCCTGACCTTCCGCACGCCCGAGGAGGCGATCGAGAAGGCGAACAACACGATGTACGGGCTGTCGGCCGGCGTCTGGACCAGCAAGGGCTCGAAGAGCTTCTGGGTCGCGCAGCGCCTCCGCGCCGGCGTCGTCTGGGCGAACACCTTCAACAAGTTCGACCCCAGCTCCCCGTTCGGCGGCTACAAGGAGAGCGGCTTCGGCCGCGAGGGCGGGCGCCAGGGGCTGCTCGCCTACCTCGAGGTGGACTGATGGCGCCCGGAGACCAGGACAGCGGCGGCGACGAGGCGCGCGCGCGCGTCGGCGTGCGCAAGGCGTACAAGATGTTCGTGGGCGGCGCGTTCGTGCGCTCGGAGTCCGGGAGGTACACGCAGGTGCGCGATCACAGCGGCGCGGGCGCGGTCGAGAACATCCCGCGCGCCTCGCGCAAGGACGGGCGCGACGCGGTGCTCGCGGCGGCCGGCGCGCTCGGCGGCTGGTCGTCGCGCTCGGCGTACAACCGCGGGCAGATCCTCTACCGCCTCGCCGAGATGCTCGAGGCGCGGCGCGCGGAGCTCGCGGCCTCGCTCGAGCGCGGCGGTCGCGACGCCGGCGCCGCGGAGCGCGAGGTCGTGTCGGCGATCGATCGCGCGGTCGCCTACGCGGGCTGGGCCGACAAGTACCAGAGCCTCTTCTCGAGCCTGAACCCCGTGTCCGGCCCGCACTTCACCTTCACGGTGCCCGAGCCGATGGGGGTCGTCGTCATCGCGGCGCCGCCGCGCCCGGCGCTCCTCGGCCTCGCGGGCGCTCTCCTGCCGGTGATCACCGCCGGAAACACCTGCGTCGTGCTCGCCAGCGAGGCGGATCCGCGCACCGCCCTCGTCCTCGGCGAGGCGCTCGCCACGAGCGACCTCCCGGGCGGCGTCGTCAACCTCCTCACCGGCCAGCTCGCGGAGGTGCTGCCGCACCTCGCCGCGCACATGGAGGTCGCCGCGCTCGATCTGCACGGCGTGGACGCGGCCCTGGCGAAGCGCCTCGAGGAGGCGGCCGCGGCGAGCGTCAAGCGGGTGCGCGCCCGCTCGCTCGGCGAGGCGGAGTGGTTCGACGATGCGGCGACGACGTCTCCCCGCTGGATCGAGCGGTTCATCGAGATGAAGACGATCTGGCACCCGGTCGGGCCGTAGCGCCGGCGTCGGGCCGCGCGCCGCTCAGCGGCCGAGCACCATCCCGGTCTGCAGCGTCCGCCCGGCGACGAGGTCCGCCGCCGCGAGCGGCTTCCGCCCCTCGGCCTGCGCCCGCAGGATCTGGATCGCGCCTCCGCCGCAGGCGACGATCACGACGCTGCGGCCCGCCATCACCACGGTGCCCGGCGGCGCCCCGCCGCTGTCGGTCTCGCTCTCCACGCGCGCAGCGAGCACCTTGAGCGTCTTGCCCTCGAGGGTCGTGAAGGCGCCCGGCCACGAGGTCATCCCCCGGATGTGGTCGTGGATCTGCCGGGCGCTCCGATCCCACCGGACGCGCCCATCCTCCTTCTTCAGGAGCGGCGCGTGCGTCGCCGCCCCGTGGTCCTGCGGCGTCGCCACGAGCTCGCCGCCCACCGCGCGGCGGAGGTCCTCGCGCACGACGCGCGCGGCGAGCGCCCCGAGCTCGATCGCGAGCTCGTCGGCGGTCGTGTCGGGGCCGATCGGCGTCGGGTGGATCGTGAAGACCGGGCCTGTGTCCATGCCCTCGTCCATCTGCATCAGCGAGATGCCCGTCTCGGCCTCGCCCCCGGCGATCGCCCAGGTGATCGGCGCCGCGCCGCGGTAGCGCGGCAGGATCGACGCGTGCAGGTTCATGCAGCCGCGCCGCGGCGCCTCGAGCACCGCCTTCGGCAGGATGCGCCCGTAGGCGATCACGAGCGCGACGTCCGCCGCGGCGTCCTTCACCCACGCGGCGAACTCGGGCGTGCGGATCTTCTCGGGCTGCACGACCGGCAGACCGAGCTCGCTCGCCTTCACCTTCACCGGCGGCGCCTTCAGCTCGAGCCCGCGGCCGGCTGGCCGGTCCGGCTGGCAGACGACGCCGACGACGTCCGCGATCGACGCGAGCGCCTCGAGCGAGGGCACGGCGATGGCGGGGGTACCGAAGAAGAGCGCGCGCACGCGCTAGCTCTAGCAGGAGCTGCGCCCCGGCACGGCGCCTTCTTCGTTCTTCCTCCTGCGGTCGCCGCGAGCTCCGCCGCGGCGGGCTCAGGGCGGAGGCGCCGGCGGCCCGCTGCGCTCGTCCGACCCCGCGCGCGCCGCCGCGCCGCGCGGATCGGCGCAGCAGCGGAAGCCGGTCTCGTAGAACACGAACTTCGGATCGTGCGCGTCGTTCGTCCCGCGGCAGCCTGTCCAGGGCTTGGCCCAGAAGCCGCCCATGAGCGCGCCCGACCACCGGCGGCCGCGGCGCGAGGCGACCCACTCCTCGACGTTGCCCATCATGTCGAAGACGCCGAAGGACGAAGCGCACCCGGGGTACGAGCCGCTCGGGGCGCCCTGCCAGAGCCGCTCCACCTCGCGCCGCGCCACCTCGCCGGAGGCGCCGAGCTTCCGCTCGTCGACCGGCCGCCACGCCTTGCCGCTGTTGCAGACCGCCCTGTCCACGCGCCAGCCGTAGACGAGGGGGCGCCGCTCGGGGCCCTCGCACGCGAGCTCCCACTCCTGCTCGGCGCACACCCGCTTGCCGCGCGCCGCGCACCACGCGGTCGCCATCTCGAACGACTGCATGACGAGCGGCTTCGCCCCCCGCTGGTTCGGCGCCTCGAACTGGTCCATGCACGTCGAGATCTCGGTGGTCGGCCCCTCCTCCGCGGTGATGCCCTCCCAGTACGCGAAGCAGTGGGTGGCCTTGCCGTTCTTGACCGGCTCGACGCAGACGTGCTGGACGTCGTCATGGTGGGTGCCGGTGACGAGCCGCATGTCCGCCGGGCACGCCGGGCTGGGCCCTGGATCGAGGGACGGCGCCGCTGGCAGGCTGAGCATCGCGAGCGCGAGGGCGCCGAGGCCGAGCAGGGGATCGATCATCGTTCAGCGAGGGCTCCGGTGTCGCTCCGCGCCGGTCGCCGCCGCGGCCAGGCCGGAGGCGGCGCGACTCGGCGGCGCGAGGGCGAGGCTGGCGCTGCTGCCTCTCCTCCACCGCGGGGGACGCTGCGCCGCGCCGTCATGTCGCCTGACAGGCGAGCGCTGCAGGTCGGAGCTGACCCGCAGAGTAACCTCATTCAAAAAAATGGCCAGGGCTGTGGCATGCGGCATGCGCCGTGTCTATGGTGAGCTCCAGTAGCCTCGCGGGCTGTCTTCCAACAGAGCTGCCAGCAGGGCTCCGCGTCGCACCATCCGCATCCGTCTGGATGCAAGCCAGGATGACCGGGGCACGCGTCGACCGCGCGGACCGGCCGCAGGTTGATCAAGGGATTTACCTCCCCCGGTCGGGTGCCTAGAGGAGATCGCCATGTCCGAGAAAAAGAACCCGCCGATGCCGCCGCGCTCCGACGAAGAGGTCGTCTTCGGCGACGAGCTGCCGGTCCTGCCGATCCGCAATGCGGTCCTGTTCCCGGGCGCCGTTGCGCCCTTCGATGTCGGCCGCGAGAAGTCGGTCGCGCTGGTCGAGGATGTCGACAACCTCCCCGGACCGGTCATCGCGATCTTTGCCCAGCGCGATCCGTCGACCGACGATCCCGGCGCCGAGGACCTCTACCCGGTGGGCTGCGCCGCGCGCGTGCTGAAGGCGCTCAAGCACAGCTCCGGCAACTACTCGCTGATCCTGCAAGGCCTCACGAGGATCCGGCTCGACACCGTCACGGCCCACGCGCCGTACCTGCGCGCCAAGATCCGCCGCATGGACGAGCCGGTGACGGAGGACGTCGAGGCGGAGGCGCTCGCGATGAGCCTGCGCGACATCGCGAAGCAGGTCATCCAGCTGATGCCCGAGCTCCCGCGCGAGGCGGGCTCGCTCATCGACTCGATCCAGGCGCCCGGGGCGCTCGCCGATCTCGTCGCGGCGAACCTCGACGCGCCGGTCGAGGAGAAGGCGCAGCTCATCGAGACGATCGACGTCAAGGAGCGCATCCGCAAGGTGCTCCGGCTGCTCACGCGGCAGCTGGAGATCCTGAAGATGCGCGAGCGCATCAACTCCCAGATCAAGGAGGAGATGGGCAAGAACCAGCGCGAGTACGTGCTCCGCCAGCAGCTCAAGGCCATCAAGGAGGAGCTCGGCGAGGACGACGGCGATCAAGGCGACCTCGACGGGCTCGAGGATCGCATCGCGAAGGCGAACCTGCCGACCGAGGCGGAGACCGTCGCGAAGAAGCAGCTGAAGCGGCTGCGGACGATGCAGGTCGGGTCGGCCGAGTACACCGTGGTGCGGACGTACCTCGACTGGATCCTCGACGTGCCCTGGACGCAGTCGACGCAGGACAACCTCGACATCGGGAGCGTCCGCAAGGTGCTCGACGAGGATCACTACGGCCTGGAGAAGGTCAAGAAGCGCATCCTCGAGTACCTCGCGGTCCGGAAGCTGAAGCAGGACAAGAAGGGCCCGATCCTCTGCCTGCTCGGGCCGCCCGGCGTCGGCAAGACGTCGCTCGGCAGGAGCATCGCGCGCGCCCTCGGCCGCAAGTTCCACCGCGTCTCGCTCGGCGGCGTGCACGACGAGGCGGCGATCCGCGGCCACCGGCGGACCTACGTCGGCGCGCTCCCGGGCCAGATCATCCAGGGCATGAAGAAGTCGGGGATGATCAACCCGGTCTTCATGATGGATGAGGTCGACAAGATCGGGCACGACTTCCGGGGCGACCCCTCGGCGGCGCTGCTCGAGGTGCTCGACCCGGAGCAGAACAACACGTTCGCGGATCACTACCTGGAGATCCCGTACGACCTGTCGCACGTGATGTTCGTCGCGACCGCGAACGTGGCCGATCCGATCCCGCCGCCCCTCCGCGACCGCATGGAGATCCTGGAGATCCCCGGCTACACGCGGAAGGAGAAGCTCGCGATCGCGCGGCAGCACCTGCTCCCGAAGCAGCTGTCCGAGCACGGGCTCACGACCGAGCAGCTCGAGGTCACCGACAAGGCGCTGGAGGAGATCATCGATCACTACACGCGCGAGGCCGGCGTCCGCTCGCTCGAGCGGCAGATCGCGGGCGTCATCCGCGGCGTGGCGGTGAAGGTCGCGGAGGGCGACACGCAGAAGCGGCGCGTCGACAACGAGGACGACCTGCACGAGTTCCTCGGCGCGGCCAAGTACACGAGCGAGGTCGCCGAGCGCACCGCCGAGAGCGGCGTCGCGACGGGCCTCGCGTGGACGAGCGTCGGCGGCGAGATCCTCTTCATCGAGGCGACGCGGATGTACGGCACGGGCAAGCTCCAGCTGACCGGCCAGCTCGGCGACGTGATGAAGGAGTCCGCGCAGGCGGCGCTGTCCTTCGTGCGCAGCAACGCGTCGAGGTTCAGCATCGCGAAGGACTTCCTGGAGAAGAGCGACCTGCACATCCACATCCCCGCCGGCGCGATGCCCAAGGACGGGCCGAGCGCGGGCGTGACGATGTTCACCGCGCTCGTCTCGCTCCTCACCGGGATCAAGGTCCGCCACGACGTCGCGATGACGGGCGAGATCACGCTCCGCGGTCGGGTGCTCCCGATCGGCGGCCTGAAGGAGAAGGTGCTGGCGGCGCACCGCGCCGGCATCAAGCGCATCATCGTCCCCGAGCGCAACCGGGCGGATCTCGAGGAGGTCCCGAAGGAGGTCGTGGACGAGCTGCAGTTCTTCTTCGTCAGCCGGATGGAGCAGGTCCTGGAGGCCGCGCTCGAGCGGCTGCCCGAGCCCGCGCCCGTGACCGAGGAGTCGAAGGACGGTGAGAAGAAGGAGCTCGAGAAGTCGGATAAGAGCTCGATCGCCAGCAACTGATCCACGGATCGATCGCTGAGCGATCTGTCTCCAGGGCGCCGCGCGGCTTGAACGCGCGGCGCCTTTTTCGTCATGAGGGGCGCGCGGCGGCGGGCCGCCACGCTTCCGCCGTCGGCCTTTCGTCTCGACGGAAGTCAAGCGAATCGGTAGCCTCGTCACCGCATGAGGCCGTGTCCGAACTGCGCGTGGATGCTCAAGGAGACCGACGCTGCGTGCACGATGTGCGGCGCGAGCGTGGCCGGCGCAGCGCCTTCAGTTTCCGCGGTTGCGTCGCCGCCGCCGATGCAAGGGGGGGCTGGCGCCTATGCTCCGCCCGGCCCGCCGGGCTATCCGGGCCAGCCGGTCGGCTCCGGCTACGGCGGCGCGGCGCCGCCGGTATCCCCGGGTTACGGCGCGATGGGCGGCGGGCAGGGTGCCTATCCGCCTCCGCCTCCGCAGGTCGGGATGGGCGGCGGTCACCCGGCGTCTGCGTCGCCGGGAGGCGGCGTCCCCTTTTCGAGCGGCGCGGACGCTGCCTTCCCTGTCTCTCCCTGGGCGCGAGCGGCACCGTCGGCGGGGCTCACGTCGCAACCCGCGTCTCCTCCGATGAACGCGCCGGGCGTCACGCCCGCCCAGCCGCCGCTCGGGTCGCCGATCCAGGGCATGGTGCCCGGCGCTGCCCTGGGCGGCGCGATGGGGCAGCAGGCCGGATCGCCGTCGCCCATGTTCGGCGCGCCTCCGCAGAGGGTCGCGCCTCCGCCGATGGTCGTGCCGGCGGGGACGCCGGGGCTGGTCGCGCCGCCGCCGATGGTGCAGGGCGGAGCGGTCGCGCCGCCGCCGATGGTGCAGGGCGGGGTGCCTGCGGCCGTGCCGGCGGGGACGCCGGGGCTGGTCGCGCCGCCGCCGATGGTGCAGGGCGGAGGGGTCGCGCCGCCGCTGATGCAGGGCGGGGTGCCTGCGGCGGCGCAGGGCAGGGCGCCGGCGATCGTCGCGCCGCCGATCGTTCAGGGGGCGGTGCCGGGCGTGGTGCAGCCGCTCACGGCGCAGCCGTCGCGCGTGCTCGTGGGCTTCATCGTGACGTTCCAGAACGACCCTGGGGGCAGCTTCTGGCCGATCTACAGCGGCCGCACTCAGGTAGGGCGCGCCGGGGCGGATCCGGCGACGGAGATCGGGCTCGCCGACGCGAGCGCCTCGTCGCGGCACGCGTCGGTCCATGCGGACCCGACGACGGGCCAGGTCTTCATCGAGGACGACGGCTCGCGCAACGGCACCTTCGTCAACGAGCAGCGCCTCGGGCAGGGCGAGCGCCGGCAGCTGCGCGACAACGACAGGCTGCGGCTCGGGAGCACGACGTTCGTGGTGAAGGTGCTGGTGGCGTGAGCTCAGGCGGGCGGGACGCTGCGTGACAGGTCCCGGTCCTGCGGAGCTTACTGTCCGCCCGCGCCGCCTGCGCCGCCTGCGCCGCCCGCGCCGCCTGCGCCGCCCGCGCCGCCGTCCTCCGGCTCCGGGGCCTTGCACTTGGAGAAGCCGTCCACGAGGCGGCACTCCAGCTCCTCGGCGCAGTCACTTTCGTCGACGCACGCCTGGCCATCACCGCACCGCCCTTCGCAGAGCGTTCCGCCACAGTCGATGTCCGTCTCCGGGCCGTCCTTGATGCCGTTGAAGCAGAGCGCCGGAGGTGGCGGGAACTCGCAGTAGAAATACTCCACCACCTCAGCCGCGGTGTCCGCGTCAAGCTCCCCCTCGGCATTCGGGGTAGCACCGCGCGGCGGGTAATGGACGCTGAAGGAGATGAAGCCCTCAAAGCCGTCTGGGGCCGCCGGGCCGGCGTTCGGAGGCGGTTGGTTGCCCAGGCTCGTCCTGAGCACTGCCCTCGGAAGCAGCTGCGCGTATTCCGGGCACTTCCTTTCGGCGTCGATCCGATTGAAGTGGTGTGACGTGCCGTCTGCGCAGCTCACGTCGAGCGTGTCGCGGCCCTCAGGTGTCGTGGCGGCTACCGTCCCGCGCACCGCGACCGTTCCGTCCTCCGCGGGACCGGCGTCAGGGCAGCTCGCGATGCCGGCGTCCACGTCGTCCTGGTTGCAGGCAATCGAGACCGAATAGTTGAAGTCCCCCGAGAACGTGAATGAGCCACATTCCTGCGCCTGGGCGTCGAGGCGCTTGAACGTGAGGCTCTTCGGAGGGAACGCCGCGAGATCGAGCGGCGGATCGAAGACGACCTGACCGCCGCTGGTCAGGAAGCAGACGTCGAGAGTCTCCCGGCTGGCGAATCTGCCTGTCGGCGCGTCCCCCTCGCGCGGCACCGCGCACCGGGCGTCGGTCTCGACGTGGAACGTCCGGTAACAACTGTCCGGATCCTTGAGAAACGCGCAGACGTTCTCGAACTCCTCGCCGCAACCTGGCACAGAGACGGCTGCGGTCACGGCGAGGATCGGAGCGACGGCGGCGGCGGCGAGCAAGACGTGACGGCGCATGGGCGCAGTCTACGCGTTCTCCCCGCACGTGGGCCAGCTTCGCAGAGGTCGACCCGACTGGCCGCGCGCGGCCGGCTCGGCTCACAGCTCGGTGTAGGGCCCGGGGACCACGTACGCGTCGTCGTTGCCCGCGTACGTGAACACCCCCCAGCAGACGAGCTTGTACTTGATGGCGAACGCCATCGCCTCCCGCAGGCTGGCCTTCGGCGCGAGCACGGCGAGGTTCGAGCGGCGGACGCCCCACCAGCCCGGCCCGTGCTGCAACACCGCGTCGTGGAGATCCTGCGTCGCGTGCTTCGCGTCCTCGAGCACCGCGAGCCGCAGCCGGACGAACGACTTGTCGCTCGCGGGGAAATCGAACCAGTACAGGTTCGACCTCGCCTGCTTCGGGGCGATGCTCCCGGCGCCCTGGGCCGACAGGAAGCGGCTGAGGTCATCGGGCGCGAGCTTCTGCGTGACCGGGTGCGTGTCGACGCCCTTGCACGTCTCGGGGCCGACCTTGAACTCGCCCAGCGCGAGCGGCGGCTCGGGGCCGTTCTCGGGCGTCAAGAGGTAGCGATCGACCTCGGGCAGGTCGTTCGGGTACGCCACGCCGGCGTCGATGCCGCTGCACGCCGGGGCCCCCAGCGCAAGCGCGAAGGTCGCCGCGAGCGCGGGGCGTCGGGGCCTGCGGCGGCTCGGCGCCGGACGCCCGCGGTCGGGGCTCATGCTGCAGGGGGGGCTCGGCGCGCTCGCCGCCGGTGCTCCGGCGGACGCGCCCTTGCGGCTCGGTTTGCTTTCGTTCGACATGGCTCTCTCGCGGCACCTGGGGCACCGCCTCGATCGGTGGGCGCAGCGCTGCCCGGGCCGGGCAATCATTCAATGCCGGACGCCCCGAGGGCAAACTCCTCTGCGAACATTTGGCTGGCGCGCCCCCGCTGGCCTAGAGTTGGCCCGATGAGGCACCTCGGAATGCCGATGCTCGCGCACGTCTCCGCCCTCCGCGCCCGGCGTCGGCCCGCGGCCGCAGCTGGGCGCGCCGGAGCGGCCTGCGCCGCCGCGGCCGCGATCGCGCTGCTCGCCGGCTGCGGCGGGTCGCCCACCGCCCCCAGGCAGGACGATGTCTTCTATCTCCACGGCGCCAGCGGGCTCCTGAGCAAGGAGTCGAGCTTCGAGGTGCATTTCCCGCCGCTCGACGCCCCGGCCACCGAGCGGGTGCCGCGCCGGATCGGCGTGGGCCTCATGAACGGCGACGTCCGCATCAGCCGCCCGATGGACTGGAACGTCGGCGGCGCCGACTACACGCCCGAGCGCCGCTTCATCACGTACCAGTCGCCGCGCCAGTTCCTGTTCTCGATCTACGAGCGCATCGACAGCCCCGAGGACCCGTGGCCCGACGTGCTCAAGCGCTACGAGGCCGACCTCGACGAGCAAGGCGCGGAGATCCTCTCCGGCCGCGCGCCCGTGGCGACCGCGAACACGCAGGGGCGCAGCTACCTCGTCAAGGCGAAGATCCCCTCGAAGCCCGTCTCCGAGGCCTTCGCCCACGAGATCCTCGTCCGGAGCTCGCGCCGCGTCCTGCTCGTGCAGATCGTGCACCACGAGAACATCGACGCGAACGCCGACGAGATCACGGCCGCGCTGCAGAGCCTCACGGTGTACTGAGCGCCCGCCGCGCCCTGACCGGCGCCCGCCGCGCCAGGGCCGTCGCCACCCGCCTCGATCCCGAGAGGCCGCCGCGGCGCCGCCCGCCTCGCTCACATCGGCGGGGGCTCGCCCCGATCCTCATCGTCCTCATCGTCGCCGCCGGCGAGGTGCTTGTCGTCGAGGGGGATCGTGATCACGAGCCGCTCCGCCGCAGATCCTCCGATCCACGCGGTGCGCTTGAGCGTCGCGGCGCGCGGTGAGCCGAGCTGGAACCGGGGCGCCTCCTCCGTGTCCACGTGGATCTCGAGCATCACGTCGTGGATGCCCGGCGTGAACGTCTCGATGATGCCGCGGACGAGCTCCTGACGCCGGCCGCCGGGCAAGAACGAGAGGTACTCGTCGTAGCCGACCGGGCCGAGCACGACCTTGTAGCGGCCGGAGCCGTCGAACACGTAGCGCCCCAGGGTCAGGCTCTCGCCGAGCTGATGGTTCATCACGCCGAGCTTGTTCCTGAACGGCTTCTCGATCTTCGTCCAGTGGCCGACGAACTGCTCGATCCGCACGTCGATCTGCCCGAGCATCTCGGACAGCACCGTCTCGAGGTTCCGCGCCGAGCGCGACTTCGAGGCGAGGATCGGCGCGTAGCGGAGGAAGAAGAAGCGATCGAGCGGGGTCCCGTAGTCGCGGAACCCGTCGAGCCCGACCGCGCAGAGCATCCGGCGCGAGAACGGATCGGCGCCCTGCTTGCGGTACGTGACGGGCAGCCGGTACTTGGTCCAGGCGCGGTAGAGCAGCGACAGGAGCCGGTGGTGGAAGACGTCGAGGAGCTCGCGGATCGGCTGCGGCCCGCCCTGGTAGTCGGCCAGCGCGATCTGCTCGATGAAGTACGCCGGCAGCGGCGACACCGAGCCGTACAGGCCGAGGAACGTGGTCGAGACGCGCGCCCGCTGGATCGCGTCCGGGGACTTGACCACCGCGAGCTCGCTCACGTCGCTCGACGCGAAGATGAGGGACGGGTCGCCGCGCAGCCGGATGCGCTCGTCCTGCACGGGCCCGAGCTGGCCCACCGGCGGCGCGGCGGGGAAGAGCCGCTCGAGCAGGTAGACGAGGCGGTAGTACGAGAAGCGCGGCGCGGCCTCCGCGAAGCCCCGCAGCGTCGCCAGCGCGACGGGGTCGGCGGTCGCGGCGCCCCTCGGCGCTGCCCTCAGATCAGCGTCAGGCTGCCGCTCTTCGGGTCCCATTTGTGCACCACGCGTGTGTTCGTGCCGGTGACCGTCAGCTGCGTGAACGAGTTCAACGAGACGTAGGACCCGAGGATCTCGTTCAGGATGCTCGCGAACAGGTACATCTCCCCCTCGCCGACGAACCCGCCCTCGTCGAGCTCGATGTCGACCGCGACGCCGCGGACCGGCGCGCCTCGGTACAGCCGATCGGTCGGCCGCACCCGGATCGACTTGATCGCGGCCAGGCGGAGCTGGCTCGCGCGCGCGGCCTGGCGGTCGACGATCGCCTGGAAATTGTAGAGATCGACGGTCGCCCGGAGCACCTCGAGCTCGGTGATCGAGCGGTAGCTCATCGCCATGTGGGCCAGCACGCGCCACTGCAGCTCGCGCCCGATCGGCGGCGGGAGCGGCGCGGTGACGCCGGTGAGGTTGGTGAAGCTCGCGACCGCGGGGGAGGTCGCCGTCGGCACGCGCAGATCGCCGAGCTTCAGCTGCGCCGGCAGGCGGCGGTTCGTGCTCGTCGCCTCGATGCTGATCACGTCGAACTCGGGGAGCGCCCCCGCGTCCTGCGGGGAGCCGAACGACAGGTACATGTCGATCCCGTCGCCGATCGCGGCCGGGCGGAGGTGCGCCTGGTAGAAGATCGTCCGCGCGGCGGCCTCCGGATCGAGCTCGTGCTGGAAGCTGAAGAACGAGGGGATCTCGACGCGCTGGCTCGTGCGCCTGGCGATCCCGACGACCTTGTCGATGCTGTGGATCTCGAAGGCCGCGGGCGTCGCGCCCGCCGGGCGGCAGAGGTACTCGTGCTTTGTGGCCTCGGGCTTGATCGGATCGCTCGTGTGCTCGAACAGGTTCACGACCGGCGAGCAGAACAGCCGGAGGTTCTCCCTGCCGACCCGGGTCCCCGGCGGGAGCCCGTCCTTGAACTGCAGCAGGATCGCGAACCTGTCGGAGATCCGCTCCGTCGAGAGCGCCTGGAGGCCGGTCACCTCGAAGAACGCGAACTTCTGCGGGAGCGTGAAGAACTCCTGCAGGAGCCGGAAGCCCGGGTAGACCGTCTTCGGGTACGGGATCAGCGCCTCCTCATCGGTGAAGCCGGTGAGCCGCACGGCGCGCGCCGGGAGCGACGCGATCGTCGTGTCGCGACCGGCGGCGTCCACCGCGGCGAGCGCGACGGTATCGACGTGCGCGCCGACCCAGAGGCGGAGGTCGTCCTGGAGCCTGCGCTCGCCGTGGATGTAGAAGCGGAGCGAGGAGAGCGACAGGCCCGAGAGCGCGGCCCCGCCGGTGAGGCGGAGCTCGATGCGGAGCGTCTGCGCGAGCTGCGCGCCCGTGTCGACGCGCACGTCCTCCACCGCGAGCGGGACGAGCTCGACGTCCTGGGTCGTGCGGAACCGGCACGAGACGCCGTCGACCGGCACCGACCCGACCTCCGCGTGCCGGGCCACGACGAGCTTCTCGCGCACGACGTTCGGGAGCGGCGTGAACTCGATGATCGAGGTGGCCGGGATCTGACGGAGGTAGTGCGGAAAGAGCAGCGACGCGACCGAGTGGATCACCTCGGGGAGCTCGTCGTCGAGCTTCTGGCGGATCTTGCCCGTCAGGAAGGCGACGCCCTCGAGCAGGCGCTCGACGTCGGGGTCGCCGCCGCGCTCGGCGAGCATGGGCGCGATCCCGGGGTAGGCGGCGGCGAACTCCCGCCCCAGATCCCTCAGGTAGGTGAGCTCGTCCTGGTAGTACTTGTTGAACATCCTCTCGCCACCGCCAGTCGACCGCCGGGGCCGAAGCATGTCAACCGCCGTGAGCCCGGCCGCAGGACAGAAGCTACGTCATCCGGACGTTGCCGCTCTGGTCGACCGCAGCGCCGAGCCGGAGCGCCTGGCGCCGGCCGTCGGGGAACTGGATCTGCGCGGTGATCTCGAACTCGAGGACCATCGACTGCAGCAGCGAGTCGCTGCGCAGGTGCCGGACCTGGACGTTCTTCAGCCGCGGCTCGTAGGCCTGGATGCAGTTCTTGAGCGAGCGCTGCACCAGGCCGATCGCCTCGGGGAACTCGTGCAGCACCTCGGACACCTCCATCAGGCCGTAGTCCGGGCAGGTCAGCGAGCTGCCCTGGCGGGTGTTCAGCATGTGCCCGAGGTGCGTCAGGATGGCCGACTCGAGGTCGTGATCCCGGTAGGTGTGCCGCTCCGTCGAGTGCGGGTCGGCCGCGTGCATGATTCGGGTAAGGAGCGATGCGCCGGCCACGGGGCGGATCGTAGCTCAGCTCGCGCCTCGAGCGGAAGTCCGGTGTTTCAGCGCGGGGTGAGCCAGTCGTCCGCCGCCGAGATGCCCCCGTCGTTCCAGAGCCAGAGGACCTTCTGGTACGTGAACGCGACCTCCTCCTGCTCGGGCACGCGCGCTAGCGACGGGTTCCTCACGTTGAGCATGTGGAACTGGATGCTCGAGATGTTCGCGTTCGTGAGCTGGACCGTGAAGACCGGCTTCTCGACGCCGATCGCTGCCGACCGGTAGAACTGGAGCTCCCAGCGGGGGATGCCCTCGTTGTGGCTGAGCATGCTGAGGAGGAGCGGGGTCGATCGATCGAGGTCCTTCGTGACGATGAAGGGCTTGTGCATCCGCTTGCCGGTCGGGCGCCCGGTCACCGGGTCGCGAGGTCCCACCAGCGAGTGGAATACCTCGGTGACCAGAATGCTACCTTCTCGCCCCTTCTGGGTGACGGAACCCCTGACTTCGCCCTGTCTTTCGCCGACGAGTCTGAGGTAGGCGTTGAGGGGCATGCCAACATTCTGATCGTAGGACGCAGTATCGCCATGCCTGAATTCGAGCGACTTCCCGGCCAGCTCGACTCCAGGACGACAAACGCGACCGGGCGACCCGAAGGCCGCCCGGCGCGACGAGACCCGAAGCTAGGAGCTAGGGGCTACTGGTTCGGCGACTCCCAGTCGTCGTCCGCCTGGCGGGCGCCGTCGCCGTCGTCGTACGACCACTCGATCTTCTGGTACGTGAAGGAGACCTTCTCGTACTCGGGGATCTCCCTGGCGTCGGGGCGGCGGGTGTTCTCCATGTGGAAGTCCACGCTGGCGACCGTCGCGTTCGTGAGCCTGACCGTGTAGTGGTTCTGCTCCTTGCCGACGTTCTTCGACGCCGCGGTGCCCGGCGTGTAGAACTTGAGCTCCCACTCCGAGATGCTCTCGTTGTTGACCAGGGCGTTGTAAATAAGGGGGGTTGCCTTGTCGAGCTCCTTCGTGATCACGAAGGGCTTGTGCTGGCGCTTCCCGCTGGGCATCCCGGTCGCCGGGTCACGCGGGCTCACGACCGTGTGCTGCACCGCGATGATTGCGATGGTCTTCTCGCGACCCTTCTGGGTGACCGAGCCGTCGATGGCGCCCTGAGTAACACCCTTCAACTTGAGATGAGCTTGCAACGCCATGATCAAATGCCTCTTCCTTCGAGGTCTCGCCGCCTGGGCTCAGTCTACGCCCCATTGCGCGCTGGCAGACGGTTCGTCCCGTCGGGAGTAGGAGTCTAGATGCCTAGAGATAAGACTCTCACCGTATCTCTATCCCTGTTCATCGCAGGGAGCCCAGAAGGTAACTCCCTATATGGGAGCGTCAAGACTTTTGTGTCCCAGGGCAGCGCGGGCTTTCTGGTCCGTCTTCCGGTCCCGCACCTCAGTTCCTGAGGTGCGCAATATTCCGTCGCCGGGCCATCGGCCATCGCTTCGATAAGGCGGCGCAGGTGTGTCATGCGCGTTGTGGATGTTGTGGGCGACGTGACGATGCGCGGCCCGGCGGCTCGATCCCGGCGTGAGCAAGACCGCCGACATGGAGAACGAGGTGGCCTGGCCGGCCAACGTGCTGGCCGGCCAACCGGGCTGGCCGGCCAACGGGGCCGGCCAGAGCGTTAGGTCGCGAACTCGCCTCGGCGAGGCCTTGCATGGTACGAAGGACGCGTGAGCATCGTTCGTTTCGGCTACGTCGTCGGCCTGGGGCTCGCCGCCACCCTCGCGGGCTGCGGATCGTACCCCGAGCAGCCGCACGGTGAGCTGCAGACACGCAAGCAGAACCCGATTCCGGTATGCACGACCCAGCTCCCGCCCGCGCGGCGCGCGGCTGGCGACAAGGCGGCCGTCCGAACCCTCGATCCCGACCAGTGGCTGGGGGTCGTCGTCCCCGGCTACAGCGAGGAGCGCGGGCTCGGGCCGACCGACGTCGACTGCACCGGCCACTACGTATTCGCCAACGAGACGCTGCGCGGCGGCATCTCCAGGTCCGGCTGGCCACGCAAGCTCGACCCGGACGAGGTCGAGGTCCGCTCCGGGCCGGAAGGGCTGCGCGCCATCTGGGTGCGTGTCCTCACGTTCGAGAACGGCGACGAGGGCGGCCTCGTCGCGCTCGTGCGCGCATCGGGCGACCGGGCGGACGTCTATGGTGTCGGCAGCTTTCGCGCGCCCGCGAAGGGGACGAAGCTGTCCCCGGTACGCCTCGGCAACGACAACCTCGTCGTCGCCGAGACGAAGAGCTGCCCGGATCCCGACGACTGCCGGCAACGGGCCCACTTCTACCTGGCGCGCCGGGGGCGGCTGATCGAGGCCGCCTCCGTCGACCTGGAGCGGACCGCGGTGGTCCCCTCCGTCACGGAGCGCGGGCTCTACGCGCGCTACGTGCTGCGCACAGACGTCTCCTACAAACCGAACGGCATCCAGCTGCTCGAGCAGGTGCGCGTGAAGATCGTGAAGTACGACGACAGCAACCGCGACAGCGACCGCGAGCTCCGCCGTGTCGAATTCCAGCGCTTCCTCCGGGTGGAGCGGGATACGATCTTCTCGTCGAATGATCCGCTCTGGGAGCGCGTCGTCGGACAGGACTAGCGCTGCAGCGGCGGCCGGAGAGGGGAGCGCCGGGGGGCCGGAGAGGGGGCGGGCGGGGGGCTCGCCGGCGAGGGACGCTCGCCGGCGAGCGTGTGGCTACCAGCAGAACAGCGCGTTGCCGTAACCGCAGTTCGGGGGCTGGAACATCGCGTACGCGGTGCCGACGGCGAGGCCGCTCAGGAAGCCGGTGACGCCGCCGATCGCGATCTGACCGGCGTTCTCGTGCGGCCGCGTGCCGTCCGTGGCGACGCCGCGGGCGATCGTGGTCACGACCGAGGCCGTCAGGGGGACGGCGACATGGCCGATGAAGCCGCCGGCATTGAAGCGGCCAGACGAGTAACGGAACGTGTCGACAACGAAGATGCCGGTGCCCGCGCCCGTCGCCCCCCACGAGGCGAACGCGTGCGTCGACGGGCCGCCGAAGGACTCGCAGCCCGAGTCGGCCAGGGCCGTCTTCGTCGCCTCGATCCCGCAGCCGGGGCGGGTCGACTCGATCGCGTCCTTGATCGGCAGATCCACGAGCAGCGTCAGCGCGGTCATCGTCATGGCGGGCGCCAGGACCGAGAAATGCCAGCGCCCCTTCCAGCCGACCGTGGACTCCGGATCGCTGTAATAAACGCGCGGCATCAGGAAGACGACCGAGGAGCCCAGCACGAGGCCCACGTCCGAGACCGTGGCCCAGCCTTTATCGCGTTCGACCCTCGTCTGCGCGGCCGCCTCGCCCGGGGCGAGGACGCACGCGGCGACCGCCAGACAACCTGCTGCTACGACTTTCTCCCTGATTCGCATGAACCGCGCCTCGCGTTCGGCCGCGCCACCGGCGGAGATCGGCGAGCCCGATGCGCGGCGCACCGCGCGAAGCCCAGCCGTTGAGGGGCGCTACCGTTTGTTCGGATTCCCAGAGACGGGGAAGCGGACGATGCTCCTGCCTCCCGACTCGCCGGATGACCCATCGTCCTCTGCGGCGGTCGCAGCGTACGCCCGAGAGAACTGCTCGCCAAATATTTCCCGAAACGTCTCCTTGTCCTCCCCCGAATAGTCGCCGTGGCGGCGCTCGTAGAGCTTCCAGAGCTCCTCGTACTTGCTGGAGAACAGCCCGCCTTTCTTGCCATCGCGCTCGAGCTTCTCTTCGAGCGTCTTCGGCGCGAGCTTCACGAGCAGCGACCTCACGCCCCCCATCACGCCGTTCAGGAGCGCGAGCTGGTGGCTCATGACGTCGACGAAGATCTCGTGGAGGTGCCGCGCGGCGTCCGGACCCCCGACCGGCGTGAGCAGGACGGTGCCGAGCTCCTTCGCGTCCTGCGCGTTCGCGACCTTGTCCGTCTCCGCAGAGCGATCGCGGGCCAGCACCTCGGCCTCGAACTCCTGGTAGCCGTCGCGCAAGCTCACGAAGCACTTCAGGAAGACCTCCATCGTGTCGCGGAGCCGCCGCGCGAAGTTGACGATGCCCGCCACGTCGTCCGGCGCCTTCGTGCCGGGCGCGAGGGCCCCCGCCAGCTCGGAGAGCGCCGTGAACGCGGCGTTCGCCGGCGCCAGCTCGCCGAGCGTGCGGTAGTCGACGCCGTAGTACTGGGCGATCTTCTGGAAGTCCCGCTCCCCAAGGACGCTCGGGTGCTCCTCGCCCAGCCGGCGCAGGTAGCTCTGGCGCGCGTCGGGCGGGAGGCGCGCGAGGTGATCCCAGATCATCCGGTAGACCGCCGCCCACGCGGTCCGGTACGCCTCCAGGTACGGGACCACCTGACGCAGGTACGGGTCCTCGCCGCCGTGAGCGGCGCGCTTCTGCGGGTTGAGCAGCGCGTTGAGGTTCTCGCCGCCCGTGCCGAGCAGCGTGCCGTCGTTCGGGCTCTCCGACTTCAGCGGCGCCTCGATGATCGCGAGCCGGATCTGGATCGGGCCGATCGTGATCTCCGGCTGGCTGCTCACGTCCACCGAGGTGTCGCGCGCCAGCCGGTGCCCGGCGAACATCGTCCCGTTGGTCGAGCCGAGGTCGCGGACGAGGATCCGGCGATCGCGGACGTCCACCGCCGCATGGAACTGGGAGATGTACGGCCGGTCGATGTGAAGGTCGTTCAGCTGGTTCCTGCCGATCCGGACAGGGAAGCGCTCGAACGAAACGTCGAAGCTTTGGTTGGCCTGGGTGTCGGACACGCGGGCCGAGAGCGCCGCCGGCATGGGGGCAGACTAGCAGACCCTCTCCGCCGCACGGGAGTGCCTGACGCCCCATCCGCACCAGGTGGCCCCTCGATGCGCGGTCCACCCGAGAGCCCGCAGCGCACGGCTCCAGCGGGCCGGTCGCTTTCTTGACCTGTTTGCCTACATGGTGCGACCTTAAACCACACATGAGCCTCGTCCATAAGATCCCTCCCATGGTCTCGGCCCTGGCGTTCGGCTACGGGGTCGGGATGGCGGCGCCCCAGGCGGCGATCTCGTCGGTCCATTCCGCGGTGTCGACCTACCAGCTGGGCGGAGCGCAGACCGCGGCGCCGATCACGGCCCTGGCCGCCGTGCCGGTGGCCGCCGCGCCGGGGCCGTACGCGCCGCCGGCGCGCGGGCTCGCCGCGCCGGCGCTGCCGCCTGGGGGGGAGTCGCGGGAGCTCGTCCGGCTGCGCGACGTCGCCGGGCGCGAGGCGCGGGAGGGCGCCGCCTGCGAGCTGGATCGGCCGAGCTTCTCGCAGCCGCCGCGCACGTTCTCCGCCGAGGGCCGCACCTCCGACGACGTGGACGACCTCGACTCGGCCGGCGCCGAGGCGCTCTCGAAGCTGCAGCTGCCGGACCTCCGGCTCGCCGTGTCGCGCCGCACCCTCAAGTACGTCCGCTTCTTCACGCGCACCGACCGCGGGCGGCACATGTTCGAGACGTGGCTGAAGCGGAGCGGGCGGTACCAGGAGATGATCCAGGCCGAGCTCAGGGACAGGCGGCTGCCGGAAGATCTCATCTGGGTCGCCATGATCGAGAGCGGCTTCGACCCGAGGGCGAAATCGCCGGCGGGCGCCGTGGGGCTCTGGCAGTTCATGCCCGCCACCGGGGAGGTCTACGGGCTCCAGAAGACGCGGCACCTCGACCAGCGGAAGAACCCGCGCCTCGCCACGCAGGCCGCGGCCCACCACCTGCGCGATCTCTACATGCGCTTCAACAGCTGGGACCTCGCGCTCGCGGCCTACAACATGGGCTATGAGCAGCTGCTCGACCGCATCGATCGGTACGGCACGTCCGACTTCAACGAGCTGGCACGCCAGGAGGCGATCCCCTCGGAGACGGCCGCCTACGTGCCGAAGATCGGGGCGGCGGCGATCGTGGCGAACAACCTGGAGCGGTTCGGGTTCGATCAGGTCGAGGTGAACCGGCCGGTCGACGCCGCCGAGATCGCGGCGCCCCCGGGGACGCCGCTCAAGACGCTGGCGAAGGCGGCGGGCGTCGCGACGTCGACGCTCCGGACGCTGAACCCCGACATCCTCGGTGAGCGCGTGCCGCCGGGGCGGGGAGACTTCATCGTGATGCTCCCGCCCGATACGCTCGCGCGGGCGCAGGCGGCCCTGCCCGCGATGCTCTCCGCGGAGCAGCTCGCCCCGGACGACGCGTCGGTCCTCGATCCGGTCGACCTGCTCGGCGGACGCGACTTCAGGCCGCGGCGGGGGGGCCGCGAGGACGGGAGCCTGCTCTCGCTCCTCCCGAAGCCCAAGCGGAAGCGGGCGGTGGACACGGTGGACGACGACGACCGACCCGGGATCAGCAAGCGGCGCTCGATGCGCGACCCCGTCGCCTCGCTCGACGGCGACGCGGAGGGCCCGTCCGACGACGACGCGCAGTACGCCCCGCCGCGATCGCAGCCCGCGCGCGGCCTGGCGGCGAGGCCTGCGCGTGAGGTGATGCTCTACCGCGTCGGGCCCGGCGATACGCTGATCGGCGTGGCGCGGCAATTCGTCATAGACGTCGAGGATGTCGCGCGAGATAACAGGATCGATCCGGACCAGAAGCTCCGCGTCGGCGCCCTGTTGAAGCTGCGAATACGGCCCGACATGGTGGACCGCATCGCCTCGAGCGAGGCGCTCGTCGCGCAGGCAACGGACAACAAGGCCCAAGACGCCGCGGCGCCGGCATCGGGTGGCGCGGCGCCGCGCGGTGAGGCGGCCCGCGGCGGAGCCAAGCCGCTCGCGCGGGAGGCCGGCGGAGCCGAGGGCCGCGCCCCCGAGGCCGCGGCGAAGAAGCCCAAGGGGCGAGGCTGACGACGGCGCTTCCGGACGAGGGCGCGCCTCGGTTAGCATGCCTCGCATGCAGCTCGTCGACACCAAGGCCATCGTCAAGCGACTCACAAAGAACTGCACCTCTGCCCTCGAGGCGGCGATTGGCCAGTGTGTCAACGCGCGCCACTACGAGGTCACGCTCGAGCACCTGCTCCTCGCGCTGCTCGACGACGCGAACTCCGACATCGCGTTTCTCGTATCCCACTATGATCTCGACCCGTCGCACCTCCGCGCCGCGCTCCAGCGCAGCCTGGAAGAGCTGAGGAAGGGCAACGCCGGGAGGCCAGTGCTCTCGCCGACGATGCTCGAGTGGATGCAGGACGCGTATCTCGTCGGATCCATGGAGTACGGCTACCAGCGGGTGCGGAGCGGCGTGCTCTTCCAGCGCCTCGTCCAGCAGCCGACCCGGTACTCGGTGAGCGGCATCGGCGCTTACCTCGAGGGCATCTCGAAAGACGATCTCAAGACCAACCTCTCCAAGATCGTCTCCGGCTCGAAGGAAGAGGCCGAGGCCGCCGCGGCGTCCGCGGGCGCGCCCGGGGCGGGGAAGCTGCCGGCAGGGATGGCGAGCGCCGGAGCCGACTCGGCCCTGGCGAAGTTCTGCGTCGACTACACGGGGAAGGCGCGCGCGGGGCAGATCGATCCGATCTTCGGCCGCGAGCGGGAGATCCGGCAGGTGATCGACATCCTCGCGCGGCGGCGCAAGAATAACCCGATCATCGTCGGCGACGCGGGCGTCGGGAAGACGGCGCTCGTCGAGGGGCTCGCGCTGCTCATCGTCGAGAGCACGCCGGAGAACCCGAAGGTGCCGCCGCTCCTGCAAGGGGTCGACATCCTCGGGCTCGACATGGGGCTGCTCCAGGCAGGCGCCGGCGTGAAGGGCGAGTTCGAGAACCGGATGAAGCAGGTGATCGCCGAGGTGAAGGGGTCGTCGAAGCCGATCATCCTCTTCATCGACGAGGCGCACACGCTGATCGGCGCGGGCGGCCAGCAGGGCGGCGGCGACGCGGCCAACCTGCTCAAGCCAGCGCTCGCCCGCGGCGAGCTCCGGACGATCGCGGCCACGACGTGGAGCGAATACAAGAAGTACATCGAGAAGGACGCGGCGCTGGAGCGGCGCTTCCAGCCCGTCAAGGTCGACGAGCCGAGCGAGCCGGCGGCCGTCGTGATGCTCCGCGGGCTCCGGCCGAAGTTCGAGCAGGCCCACAACGTCGTCATCCAGGACGAGGCGGTGACCGCCGCCGTGCGGCTCTCGGCGCGCTATCTGACCGGCAGGCAGCTGCCGGACAAGGCGGTCGACCTGCTCGACACCTGCTCGGCCCGGGTGAAGGTCGCGCTGCAGCAGCGCCCCGCCGCGGTCGAGGACGCCGAGATCCTCATCGTGAACACCGAGGCCGAGCTCGCGGCGCTCGAGCGCGACCGGGACAAGGGCGTGCACGTCGACGGCGAGCGGGTCGCCCAGCTGAAGGACAGGCTCGTCAAGGCGAAGACCGAGCTCGAGACGGTGCGCGCCGCCTACGCGAAGGAGACGGCCGGCACGCAGCGGGTCATCGACGCCCGCAAGAAGATGGACGAGGCGAAGACGAGCGAGGAGCGGGACGCCGAGCGCCGCGAGGTGGTGAAGGCCCTCGACGAGCTCAAGCAGAGCCAGGGCGAGGTGCCGCTGATCCGGCCGGACGTCGACGAGGCCATGGTCGCGAGCGTCGTGGCGGCGTGGACGGGCATCCCCGTCGGCAAGATGGTCCAGGACGACGTGAAGGCGCTCCTCGAGATGGAGGGCCGGCTGACCCGGCGGATCAAGGGGCAGACGAACGGCATCGTGACCATCTCCAAGGAGCTCCGGAGCGCGCGGGCGGGCCTGAAGCCGCTGAGCACGCCGCAGGGCGTGTTCCTGCTCGTCGGGCCGAGCGGCGTCGGCAAGACGGAGACCGCGCTCGGGATCGCCGACCTCATGTTCGGCGGCGAGCGGATGATGACGGTCATCAACATGTCCGAGTTCCAGGAGAAGCACACCGTCTCCCGGCTCATCGGCTCGCCCCCCGGCTACGTCGGCTACGGCGAGGGCGGCATGCTCACCGAGGCCGTGCGCCAGCGGCCCTACACGGTCGTGCTCCTCGACGAGGTCGAGAAGGCCGATCCCGACGTGCTGAACCTGTTCTACCAGGTGTTCGACAAGGGCATGCTCAGCGACGGCGAGGGGCGGCTCGTCGACTTCAAGAACACGGTCATCATCCTGACGAGCAACCTCGCGACCGACAAGATCACGAACATGACGATCGCGGCGCGCGAGGAGGACCCGGCGCGGCAGCTCGACGCGGACGGCGGGTTCATCAAGGAGATCGTCGAGGCCATCAAGCCGACGCTCTCCGCGCATTTCAAGCCGGCGTTGCTCGCCCGCATGACGACGGTGCCGTACCTGCCGATCTCGCCCGACGCGCTCGGCGAGATCACGCGGCTCAAGCTCGACGCGCTCGTCGACCGCCTGCGCAAGAGCCAGCGGATCGAGGCGTCGTACTCGGACGCGCTCGTCGAGACGATCGCGGCGCGCTGCACCGAGGTCGACACGGGGGCGCGCAACATCGATCACATCCTCCGGGCGTCGCTCCTGCCGCAGCTCTCGGTCGCCGTGCTGGAGAAGATGGCGGAGGGGGCGCTCCCCAAGCGGCTCCAGATCGGGGTCGACGCCGAGAAGAACTTCACGGTCTCGTTCTCGGACTGAACGACGCGCGCCGCAGATCGTTGCCAGCTCGGGAGGTGGCTCGATGGCCGATGAGCTCGAGGAGGAGGTTTACCTCGAGGAGGTTGGCCTCGAGGCCGAGGACGACGAGGCGTTGCTCGACGATCCGGTGGTGGTGCGGCACATCGAGCGCGCGCTGTCGCCGTACCGCGACCTGCTCCCGGCCGAGGCGATCGCGGCCATGGACGACCTCTTGTTCGTGGTGCTCACGACGCATCCCGAGGTCCGGCCGATGGTCGACAGGTTGCGCCGGTCGGCGCGCGTCGAGCGGAGCGGCGCGCGTCCATCGTCCGCCCGTCGTGCCTCCTCGGCGGGCGGCGAGGCGGTGCCTGTCGAGGAAGGCGGGCGTGCCGAGCCTGCGGTTGCGAAGGGGGCGCGTTCGGGCAGGGGAGCCGCATGACGGACGGGCTCGGGCAGCCGAGCGCGTCGTGTGCCGAGGGGACGGCGAGCGCCGAGGGGACGGCGAGCGCCGAGGGGGCGAGGGCGCCAACGGCGCCGTCTACTCCGCTGACGCCGCGCCAGCGCAAGCTCGTCGAGGGCGCGATTCCGATGGTGAATCGCCTCGCCTGGGCGCTCGCGCTTCGGCGGTTTCCGGGGATGCGCGATGAGCTGCGCTCTGCCGGTTACGAGGCGCTCGTGCTGACGGTCCAGTCGTACGATGCGCGCCTGGGAGAGCGGTTCACGACGTATGCATGGCGGCGCGTCTTCGGGGCGATGATCGACTGTGCGCGGCAGGTGCGTCCCTCCGCGCGCTCGCTCGTCGAGGCGATGCGCAAGGCCGGCTTCGATCTGGCGGCGACGTTGCGTGACGAGACCGACGTGTTCGCCGACGCGGACAGCGACGTCGACCGGCGTCTGGGTGATACGTGCGACGACGTGGCGACCGGCATGGCCGTCGCGCTGGGCGGCGGCGGAGCGACTTCGGGGGAGGAGGCGCTGATCCGGCGGGAGGACTACGTGCGCGCGATCCGCGCGCTCGACGAGGCGCGCGCGACGCTATCTCCGGAGTGGCGGCTGCTGCTCGATCTGCGTTACGAGCAGGGGCTGACGATCGCTGAGGCCGCGGCCCACGTGTCGTTGAGCGAGGCCACGGTCAAGCGCCGGTGCCGGGAAATGCTCGATCGCCTGCAGAAGGTGCTCGCCGCGAGGGGGATCTCGTCTCCGCCGGCGGCGGAGCTGTCTTGGCCGCTGGAGGAGGCATAGCCGCTGCGAGGGGGATCCGCCGGCGCCCTCGTGGCGCGCCGGGCGGCGCGCGGTCGCTGGCATCATCGTGAGCTGCGCGGTCCAGGAGCTCCTGTGTCGTGCGCGTGAGGGAAGGGCGGCTCCGGTCCGCGCGGTGAACGCGACGTTGATGTGATGATGTCGGGGCTGAGCCGGTCTCGGGCCACTTCCGTGGGTGGAGAGTTGCTCCGGCTGCCCATCGGCCACCAACCGGCATCAGGGCTGCCGGCTGACCCGCCGAGTCGCATTCGCGTGGAGTGCGACCTTCTGCACGCAGGGTGCAGGGAAGGACCTGCCGCTGTGAACGAGAGGAGGGAAGACCGATACGGCTGTCCACGAGCGAAATCTCCGCACCAGGAGTCATTCCGGATAGGCGTCGTTCATTGCCTGATTTTGTTGAGGGTGGGTGAGTTTTTATCGGGCTGCCGGGACGCTACTGCGCAAACGCCTGCGTATCCGCCGTGACCCCGGCGGCACCGCTGTCGCCGGCGCCGTTGCCGCCGGGACCGGCCTCGCCGGTGGCGATGGTGAAGCCGCCGGCGGGCGGCGGTGTGCCGCGGAAGGCGATGCCGAGGGAGTGGCCACCGAGGCCGCCGCCGCCGAGGCCGCCGCTGCCGCCGTTGCCCCCCGGTCCGCCGGAGCAGCCGGCCTTGAGGAGGTCGATGCCATCCGGCACGGTGCCGCCCGGCCCGCCGAGGCCGCCGGGGCCGCCGTCTTGGCCGGGCGCACCGTTGCCGCCGCGGCCGCCGCGGCCTGTCTTGAGGGAGACGTCGTCGAAGGTGAGCTCGGTGTCGAGGCTGACGAGGGCGATGCTGGCGCCGCCGGGACCGCCGGGACTTCCGCCCTTGCCGCCACAGCCGCCGGGTCCGCCGGAGCCGCCGCTGGCGCCGCCGGCGGACTCGGGCATGCACTGATTCGCGGCGGTGCCGCCCTTGGCGCCGCCGCCGCCGCCCCCGCCTTGCGCGGGGGTGCCGGGGGTGCCGGGGGTGCCGGAGACACCGGCGTAGCCGGAGGAGGAGAGCGCGCCGAGGCCGGTGGCGCCAGCGCCGGGCTCGCCCGCGGCGCCAGGATCGCCAGCGGTGCCGGCGGTGCACTCCAGTGGACTCTCACCCATGCCACCCAGACCGCCGGCACCGATTGGTTTACCAGGCGAACCAGCTCCACCTTCGGTCAGCTGCCCGATGCCTCCGGTTCCGCCCGTGGAATCGTCGCTCGGGTCGTCCGGCGTGCCGCACTCATTCCGCTTGACACCGCCGGGCACGACGATTTCCGCCGAGCACGCCTCCATGCCCGGGTTGCCCGTCTCGCCGGCGAGCGCCGGTTCTGCGTACGGCTCGCCGTCGACGCCGTCGGCGGCATCGCCCGCCTCGAGCGTGCAGCGCGCCATCTCGACGGCGACGCTCTCCGCGAGAGCGGCGATGGACGACATCCCCCGCGCCGCCGCGTTGCTCGGGTCGATGGCGCGCGCGGAAACATGGACATCCTCGACGCGCACCGAGCCGTCGCCGCCGCGCATCACGAGCGGGATCTCCCCTTCTGCTGCGGTGATCTCCGTCTTCTTGGTCTCGCCGATCCAGCCCCACCCGTTGGTGCAGTCGAGCCCTCCGAAGAGGGCGACGCTGCCGGGCAGCTCGATCGCGCCCTCGATCTCCTCCGCGCACGCGTACACCCGCCGCGTGGCGCCGTCCTGCTGCGCCCGCGCGACGGCCTGCTGGATCGTCTTGACGGGCGCCCCCTTCGTCCCCGGCGCGGCGTCGTCCCCGCTGGCCGCGACGAACACCCCGCACGCCTCGTCCACCGCCCCCCTGCTCTTGTTCGGCACGCACCCTGCCGGCGTGCTCCCTCCACCACCGCCCCCGCCTGCTTCCCCAAAGCCGCACCGCAGCTCGTCCAAGCAGCCCTCCGACGGCGTCAAGCACCCTGCGCCGGCGGCGGCAGCGAGGCCAGCCAGCGCGACAACGACACCGTTCCAGTTCATGCGTCGCATCACCCTCTTCCTTTGGCCATGCCGAGTCGTCTCTCGCTCCGCCGCGTGCTCACTCAAAACGCACCTCCAATCGTGAGCCCAGCGCTCTGCGCTGTGACCGCCGGGGCGATGTGCACGCCGCGTGAAGCTTCTGCCCGCGGCGTCCCGACCGGCCACAGCACGGATGCGATCGCCGCGCCGCCCAGCGCGGCGCTCGCGGTCACGAAGCTGGCGACCGCGAGGTTCCTCGTCGTCCGCTCGGCGAATTTCGCGTCGGTGAGCGCGTCGCAGCGCGCCCTGAACGCCGGATCGTTGCACGCGTTGATGCCGCCGTCCTTCGCGATCGAATGGCGCGCGTCGTTCGCGTCTTCGCTCTTACTGCTCGACACGATCGCCAGCACCACGCCCGCCGCGATCGCCGCGCCCCCGAGCGCGAGGCCGCCGATCACCACGCCGTCGCGCACCCGCGTGTCCGGCGGCGGCGGCGCGACCGGCGCGACCGGCGGCGGTGCCGCCTGGGGCGGTGCCGCCGCCCGCGGCGCCCGCGGCTGCAGCGCGATGGTCCGCTGCGTCCCCGGGTCGAACCGCGTCGAGTGCTTCTCCACGGGGCCCGAGGCCGACCGCCCCTCGAGCGTGTGCTCGCCCGGCACCAGGTACAGCGGCGTCGAGAGCGGCGCCTGCCCCACGATCTTGCCGTCGAGGACCACCGTCGTGCCGGGCTCGGCTTCGATCTGGACCACCGCGATCTTCGCCAGCGCGTTGTCGAGCAGGGCGCGGTGCTCCTGGCTCAGCGGGGCCGTCTTGCCGTCGGGGGTCGGCCGCATCAGGAACGCCAGGTGTTCGGCGGCGTCCCTGTAGCGCCCGACCTTGATCTCGCAGGCCGCCAGGTTGCCCGCGATCTGCCGGTGCGGCCGGAGGCTCCACGCCGCGAGGAACCACGCGTGGCACTGGTCGTACTTCCCCTGCATCCACGCCTCCTCGCCCTTCGCGAACAGGTCGCGCGCCGCCCGCGACATGGCGTCGACTTGCGGCGGCGCCGGCGAGGTGGCCTGCGGCGGCGCGGGCGAAGGGGCCTGCGGCGGCGCGGGCGGGGCGGCGCTCCCTGCTGCGGGCGACAGCACGAGGGCGGCGAGGAGCGGGGCGGCGATCGATCGATGGGTCTTCATGGGCGTTAGAACTCCGGCTTATTTCCGAAGGGAAGAGGGGCGTGCACGGGCGCGGTCGCCGCCGGGGCGGGCGCGGTCGACGCGGCGGAGCGCGGCGCCGGAGCGCGCCGCGCGTTCGGCAGCGCCGGAGGCGCGCCGCCGCGCGGTGTTGCGGTCGGCGCGCTCGCGGGGGCACGTGCCGATGCCGGCGCGCTCGCGGCGGTGGCCGGGGCCGAGGCCGGGGCGCTCGGGGCGGCGGGGGCCAGGGGCGGCGCGCTCGGGGCGGCAGAGGCCGAGATCGAAGCGCTCGGGGCGGCAGGGGCCGATGCCGGCGCGCTCGCGGCGGTGGAAGGGGCCGATGCCGGAGCGGCGTGGCGGACCGCGCTCGCGGCGCCCGGGAGCGCCCCTGCGGGCAGCGCTCCAGAGAGCGCCGGCGAGGCGGCCGCGCCCTCCTTCAGGCCGCTCCGCCTCCCGAGCGCGAAGGCGAGCGTCGTCGGGATCAGCACGGCGAGCGCGGCCCATACCACGTACCCGATCCACTTGCGCGCGGAGGGACGCTCCGGGGCAGCGACGGCGGCGGCGCTCCCCGGCGGCCGAGCCGCGGACCCCGCCGCGGGCTTGGTCCCGGCCGGGGGACGCGCGTCGCGCGACGCCTCCGGCTGTGCCAGCGCCTCCCGGAGGCGCGGGTTCTCGAGCGCGCGACGCATGTTCTCGTCCGACGCGTCCTGATCCGCGACGCGGCGCAACGTCTCGTCGTTGGGCAGGTACTTCTTGACGTCTTGGCTCATGCGGGGACCTCGATCAGAACGGGCGTGAAGGAGCCTTGCGTGCAGAGGGCGCCGGGACCGCGCGCCGCCGGTCAGGCGCTGGCATGCCATAGAAGTCGTCGTCCTCGTCCGAGAAGATCGGCTTGTCCCATGGCGAACCGGACGTCTCCGTCGCTCGCGGCTTCGGCGCCGCTGCGGCGGGACGCGGCGTCTGCGCCGCCACAGCCGAGCGCGTGCTGGCTGCCGAGGCGGGGTCCGGCACCCCGGCGAGTACAGGCACCGCGGCCGACGGCGGCGCGGGCTCCTCCGGCGAGCCCGGCTCCGGGATCGGTGCCGCCGAAGCGCTCGCGCTGACCGCCGCCGAAGCGCTCGCGCCGGCCGCCGCCGAAGCGCTCGCGCTGACCGCCGCCGGGGCGCTCGCGCCGGCCGCCGAGAGGTCCGCGCTCGCGGCCGCGCCCGGCGGGTCCGCTGTCTCTCTCTCCGCCGGCAGGGGACCGAGCACAGCGGTCTCCGGCGTCGCGGCGTCGCGAGACGACCACCAGGCGAGCACGATCGCCGTCGCGAGCCCCGACGTCAGCAACGACGCGACGGAGACGGCCAGCCACTGCCACGCCCTCATGCGCCGGCCGGCGGGCCGTGGACCGAGCCCCACCGGGCGCAGCGCCGTGCCTCGCGGCAGGCCGATCCCTACCGCTCGCGGCCCCGCGTCCGGCGGCGGGCCGAACCCGATCGGCGGCGTCGACGCGCTCGACGGCACGGCGAGCTCGGCCGGTCGCATCGACGCGGCCGGCGGCGGGTCGAGCCCGGCCGGTCGCGACGCACTCGAACCCGCCGGGGCCGCGAGCGAAGGCGGCCCGCTCGCTCGCGCGCCCGCGTAGCCCCCCAGCGGCGCTGTCGCCGGCCCGGCCTGTGTCGCGGGCCCTGCCGCGCTCGCGGGAACCCCGTTGTGGCCGGCGAGCGGCGCCGTCGCGGGAGGCACGGCCACCGGCAGCATCCTTTGCGTGATGACCTGCCGCGGGTTCAGCGGAGACCGGGCCGCGGGGAGCCCCGCCGCGCCCTCGGACGGCAGCGGCGCCCCAGCGGCCGTTGTCGCCGCCGGCCCTGGCCCACCCGGCGCGCCGTGCATCCGCATCGTCCAGCCGCGGCCCCGGAGCACGGGCGGGGCGGCGCCCGTGGGCTGGAACGGCAGCGCCGCCTCCGGCGGCCGGAACGCGCCGTCGAGCGGCGCCGTCACGAGCTGCGGCCCGGGCGGCGCTTCGTCCGACCCCGGCCACGCGGCGCGCCCGCTGCCGCTCTCCGGACCGTCGCCTGCGCCCGCGCCCAGCTCCGCCATGCTCGCCCGGCCGCCCCGGGGCAGCGGCGCGATCGGCGCGTCGCGCCGGTGCTGCGGCGCGAGCGAGAAGCGCGCCTCTTCGTAGGGATGCTCCTCCCGCCGGCGGCGGACCTCCCGCCCCAGCGCGCGCTGCACCTCCGCCGCCCGGGGTCGCTCGCGCGGGATCTTGGAGAGCATCCTCTCGACGAGGTCGCTGATCTCGCGGGCATCGAACCCCGGCACGGCCTCCACGAGCGGCCTCGGGACGGCGTGGACCTGGTGGAGCATCACCTCGCCCCGGGTCGGCATCTCGCGCGACGACGCCGCGAACGTGTGCCTGCCGGCGATCAGCTCGTACAGGATCATGCCGATGGCATAGACGTCGGACGCCTTGGTGGCGCCGTCCCCGAGCGCCTGCTCGGGCGCCATGTAGTGCACCGTCCCGATGTTCGCGAACGGATCGGTCGACGTGGGCCCCTCCGGGTGCCGCCGGATCCGCTTGGCGATGCCGAAGTCGACGACCTTGACCTGCCCGGCGCGCGTGACGAGGGCGTTCTCGGGCTTGAGATCGCGGTGCACGATGCCCGCGCGGTGGGCCACGCGGACGGCGTCCGCGATCTGCGCGGTGATCGAGAGCGCGCTCGGGACGTCCAGCGCCCCGAGGCGCCGGATCAGCTCCCGGAGCGAGATCCCGTCGATGAGCTCCATCACGATGTACATCACGCCGCCGCGCGTGATCCCGGCGTCGTAGACCTTGACGATGTTCGGGTGGTCGAGCTCCGCCAGGACCCGAGCCTCCTTGCGCTGGCCCTGCGCGAAGCTGCCGCCCTGCATGTACTTCCGCCGCACGACCTTGAGCGCGACGCGCCGCCTCAGGTAATCGTCCTCCGCGACGTAGACCTGCCCCATGCCGCCCTCGCCGAGGAGCTTCACGATGCGGTACTTCTCGCAGCGGTCGCCGGTCGCGTAGGCCCGGTCGCCGGAAGGCGGCGGCGGTGCTTCCGAGGGGGTCCCCTCCGCTCGGCTCATGGCAGCCCGCCTTCTAGGCAGCGCGCTCGTTGCGGGTCAATGGAGCGCGGCGCGCGACGTGCCCTCGGTCCCCTCGGGTCCAGTTCTGGTTGGATGTTCAGCGCAGTGGGCACGGATCTCTCGCCGGGCGACGTGTGCAGCAGCCCCTGTGAGATCAATCGGTCCCAGGGAGCGGATCGGCTCAAGAAAATGAACCGGCGCCGGTCGAAAGGCCGGCGGGGCGCGGGGGAGAGGGGACGGCGGGCGCGGGGGAGGGGACCGCGGGCGACAGGGGAGGGGACGGCGCGGGGCGGAGAGCGCGCCGCGAAGGCGGCTGCCCGGCGCCCCGCGCGCGCTTCGCGCCGGCGGCGCGGCGCCCGCGCCCTCCTGCGCGGCCCCGGCGCGCCTCCTGAGCAGCGCCGCCGCCTCTCCTGCGCAGTCCCGGCGCCCTCCTGCGCGGCCCCGGCGCGCCTCCTGAGCAGCGCCGCCGTCCCTCCTGCGCAGCCACGGCACCCTCCTGCGCGGCCCCGGCGCCCTCCTGCGCGGCCCCGGCGCGCCTCCTGAGCAGCGCCGCCGCCTCGCCTGCGCAGCCCCGGCGCCCTCCTGCGCGGCCCCGGCACACTCCTGCGCGGCCCCGGCGCGCCTCCTGAGCAGCGCCGCCGCCTCGCCTGCGCAGCCCCGGCGCCCTCCTGCGCGGCCCCGGCACACTCCTGCGCGGCCCCGGCGCGCCTCCTGAGCAGCGCCGCCGCCTCTCCTGCGCAGCCCCGGCACCCTCCTGTGCGGCCCCGGCACCCTCCTGAGCAGCGCCGACGCCTCGCCTGCGCAGCTCCGGCGCCCTCCTGCGCGGCCCCAGCGCCCTCCTGCGCGGCCCAGGCGCCTCTTCTGAGCAGCGCCGGCACCCCTCCTGCGCAGCCCCGGCACCCCTCCTGCGCGCCCCGGCACCCCTCCTGAGCAGCGCCGGCACCCCTCCTGAGCAGCGCCGGCACCCCTCCTGAGCAGCGCCGGTACCCCTCCTGCGCAGCCCCAGCGCCCTCCTGTGCACCCATGTTGGTGTCCTATGTTACCATTGGTCGACGCCTGCGCAGACTCGGTGTCCTCCTGCGCAAGCCTCGGCGGCCTCCCGCGCACCCTCTTCGGGTTGCTGCATGCGCGAGACGACTCCGCCTACGCGTGCACCGTCCCGGGAAGCGGACGGCAGGGCGGGTAGACGGCGTGCGCGACGGCCTCGCGCGCGGCTGAGGTACTTCTGCTCGGCCTGCGTCTCGAGCAGCGCCTCGGGGGTGACGTCCGGTAGGTTGAGCGCGCCCGCGTCCTCCTCGAGCAGCGCCGCCACGTCGTCCAGGATGCCGGTGTAGCCGCGCAGCGCCTTGCGCAGCCGCGCGATCTGCTCCGGATCGAGGCGCGGCGAGAGTCGCGCGCGCTCGGGTCGTGGACCGTCGTCAGGCCGAGCAAAGGCCCGAGATCCGCCGGAGCGATGGGATCGAGCTTCTGGACGACCGTTCGCTCACCACTTGGGGCGCCACTTGCGAAGCGGCGGGTTGAGCCTATGGGCTTGAGCCAGTTGTTCTTCAATCCACGCGACAATCTCGTCCAGGTTCCTCGTTGACCGCGTAGTCACAGGGTTTTTCCAGTCTTCTCCCACAATCAGCTCGGCGCGGTACTGCCCTGCGGCCTGCATCGCTGGGTACCAACCAAGATCCAGCGTCGCTTGCTCGTGCGCGTGGGCGATCACCAGAAGATCCTCCTCAAAGTACTCCCATCGAGGATCGTCGTCGGTGAGGGACGCCGGATCGATCTCGTGAAGTCCATTGGTGCGAACGCACCAGCCCGAAGGAATGCGCAGCGAGCGGAGAGGTCCAGGGGGTGTCGAATTCATGGTTTGGCCTTTGGAATCTTTTTGCGTACTTCGCTCAAGGGTCTCGGATGGCCATGGATCTCGCGGCCGGCGTACTCCGCTCGGAGCCAGCGGGTCGGTTCACCATCGGCATAGCCAATGGGCTCGTCGAATCGGTGCAGTGTATGGAAGTTCGGGTCGTGGATTGGGTTGCCTCGAGTAATCGTGCCCCGCCGGAGCGCTTCGCGAGTCAGCGCGTCGGCATCAACGGACGGGTCGAACTGCGCCGGCCCTCCGCCCTCACTCATCTGGGCGGCTTCCGTGCAGCTCCTCGCTTTCTTGTGCTTCGGGTATGTCGCTACTTTCGCTGTGTACGCCGCCCTTCGTTTGGCTTTGCGTGTGTAATAACCACTGTGAGAAATTCGATCGTGATCTGCGGAAATTAGTCCTAGTGCATCAATCCAACCGAAGGGATTTGGAGCATACGTCCAGTAGTTTGTCCCGCCATCGAGCCCAATTGGATCGCTGCTGATGAACCTCCCCGCCTCCGGATCGTAGTACCTGAACCTGTTGTAGCAAAGCCCCGTCTCCGGGTCCTCGTACTGTCCCTGGAACCTGATCGCCGTCGTGGTCCTCGGCCCCGGCGCCGTTTCCGTGCGCCCCCACGCCTCGCGCCGGAGCTCGCACGCCACCTCGCCGCGCTCGTCGACGAGCCGCTCCGGCGTCCCGATGGGGTCGTTCACATAGTGGAACCACCCGCCGTCATCGCAATGGGCGACCGGCGCGAACCCATCATCCTCGAAGCAGTAGGTCTTGACCTGCACCACCGGCTCGCCGTTCGCCTGCATCCGCCGGGAGATCTCGTGGACGAGCACGTCGCCATCCCACACGAACCGCGTCACCGTGTGCGGCCTGAAGGCCTGCAGGAACGACGCCGGCGCCTCGCCCACACGCTTCTCCACGCGCCGGCCGAAGGGGTCGTACCGAAACTCGATCCGCTCGCCCTCCGGTGTGGTCACGCTCTCCAGGAGCCCCGCGAGGTTCCACGTGTACTTCCAGGCTCGCCGCGCGCCGGTGGCCGGGTCCTCCACCCACTTCTCCGCGAGCCGCCCCTCGGCATTCCACCGGTAATGCGTGTTCCCCTTGCGGACGAGCCGGTTTCCGTGCCCGTACTCCCGCGGCGCCGCATCCGGCCCGCCCTCATAGCTATTGCCTGCCGGATCAACCCGGAACACCTCGGCCCGGGCCTGCTCCGGCACCCTGGCGAGCAGCTGGCCCACAGGGTCGTACTGATACGAAGTCCACCCTCGCCGCTGGTCCCAGGAGGCGCTCAGCTCGCCCACAGGATCATAGCGATACGCCATGTCCACGGTGACGTTCTCCGGCCGCGGCCCGACCCACGCGGGCTCGCCGGGCCCCACGCGCACCTCGCGCGGCAGGCCCACCGCGCGCCGCCGCTCGATCCGGCCCAGCAGGTCATAGGAGCTCTCGACGCGCCCGCCGCCCGGCAGTGCGCGCGCCACCTCGCGCCCCAGCAGATCGCTCGCGTGCTCGACGACGACGTGCCCGTCGAGCACCGTCCGCCGCCGCGCGCCGAACAGCCCGCGCTCGATCGCCTCGGTGTGCCTCAGCGACGTCTTGCGCAGGACACGCTCGCCCTCCCGGTCATAGGCGCTCTCGACCCGATGCTCCACGCCGTCGACGATCTGGCTCTCCCGCACCACGCGTCCAGTTGCGTCGCGGTCGAGCCGGATCTCGCCCCCCGGCCACGTCGCGCTGACCCAATCGCCGAGCTCGTCGTACTCGAAGAGCTCGGCCGTATCATCCCAGTACTCCCGCTGGATCACCCTGCCGCTGAGGTCGTACGCGAGGCGCACCTGGTCCCGCTCGCCGTGCGACCGCCGTGTCAGGTCGCCCGCTGCGTCGTAGTTGTAACGGAACGTCCGACCGTCGAAGGTGACCTCCTCGCGCACCTTGCCGCTGCCGTCGCGCTTGAGCGTGTACACCTCGCCCGTCTCGTTGCGCACCTCGATGAGCTCGCCTTCCGGGTTGTAGCCGAGGCGGACCTCGTGGCCGTTCGCGTCGCGGCGCAGGCAGAGCTTGTGATAGCCGCCCCAGAGGAAGGTGGTGACGCCGCCGTTCGCGTCGACGATCTCGATCAGGTGATGCTCGCCGTCGTAGGCGTAGCGCGTCGTCGCGCCGGTCGGGTCGATGACCTCGCGCAGATCGCCTCGCGCCGACCAGCGGTAGCGCGTCTCCGCGCCGAACGGGTCGATCACCGCGATGCGCCGGCCGAGCCCATCGTGCCGGAAGCGCCACGTGGCGCCGCTGGCCAACGTCACCTCGGTGCAGTCGCCGTGCGCGTCGTAGGAGAACGCCGTTCGCTCGCCGTTCGGCGAGATCTCCTCGATGACGAGCCCGCGCGCGTCATATCGCCGAGAGGTCGCCGCGCCCGTGGGGTCGACGTACACCGTGACGTTCCCACGCGCGTCGCGCTCGAACCGGTGCACGCCGCCTTTCGCGTCGACGATCTCGACCGGCAGGTCGTTGGCGTCGCGCTCGATCGACGTGACATGCCCGAGCGGGTCGGTGTATCGCACGACGCTCCCCCGAGCATTGCGTTCAAACAGCTCGGTCCCGTTGCGCTCGTTGTTGCGCGAGGTCATCCAGCCGTCCTCGCGGTACGTCGCCGTCACGACGGCGCCACCGATCACCTGCTTGTCGAGCGTGCCGTGCTCGTTGCCGTGGAACCGCTGCGTCTGGCTGAAGTCGGCCACCTCGGTGAAGCCGATGTCCCAGTAGTTGACCTTGCAGTGATGGATCCCCTTCCACCGGGTCTCTTCGTCGTGAAGAACCTTCGGCGGCTCGCCGGCCAGGCTCGGATCCACCTCGCCGGGGTAGTCGCCCCATGCCTCGATGCCGCGGCGCTGGCCGTCGAAGACGAAGTGCCACGTCAGCCCTTTGCGGTCAGTGTCCTCGACAAGGAGGTGGCGTTCTTCATAGGCATACCGCCACGCGTGGCCGTCCGCGTCCGTCGCGGCCACGAGGTCGCCGCGGCCGTCGCACGTCAGCGCGCCGAGCGCGAGCCACTCGCCACGCTCCCGATCGAGCTGCACCTCGATCGTCGTGACCCGCTGCTCGCCCGAGGTACTGTCGCGGAGCCGTATCCGCCGCCCCCCGCTGTCCGTCACCTCGACCAGCCGGCCATCCTTCTCGTCATAGGCCAGCGCGATCCGGTTGCCGTTGCGGTCCTCCACGGCCGTGAGCCGCGCGCGTCGTCCGCCGTCCTGCAAGCACGAGAAACGCCGCTTCACCCCGTCGCCGGTATCGACGACCCACCCCTCCGCCTCGCGGCACAGCGAATAGCCCCACTTGCCGAGCACCTCCGCGCCCTCGGCGGGCTTCGGGAGCTCCACCGCCGTGCCCAGCCCCGTCCACACCCGGACCCGATGGCTCCGCACCTCGAGCTCCCAGCCCAGGCTGTGGCCCCAGCCGTAGCCCAGCCCCGCATCGCGGTCCGCCATCGCGGCGCTGTACGATCGCTCCCAGACGAGCGGCAGCGGGCCGGGCAGGGCGCAGATCGTGATCGCGTGCGTGAACACCCGGCCGGTGACGACATCGATCGGGTGCGAGACCGTGCCGCACTCCGGATACCTGTTCGGATCCGGCGCCGCCTTGCTCCCGCCGCCCGCGCTGCTGCCGCCGCTCCCGCCGCCGGCCCCATGCCCACCGGCGCCGCCCCCGCCGCCCGGGCCACCGCTGCCGCCGCCCCCGCCGCCTCCTCCCAGGATGAAGACGCCGGGATTCATGCCGGGGATCGCGGGGACGTTGGGGGCGGGCGCGGTGCGGGCCATGACACCACCGGTACCCGCGCCCTCACAGCGCTGCAATCCGCCACGCTCGCCCCGAAAGTTGCACGTCCGCCGCGACTCCGCCTACAACGGTGGGGCATGGTCGCGCTAGAAATGGTCCGCCAAGCTTCGACGGCGGCCGGGGATCCGCGCTCGCCTCCCCCATCCGGGGAGCGAACGGCGTGTCCGGCCGGCTGCCGCCGGAAGCCCCCGTCTCCCCCCGGACCGCGCGCGGTCCGCGTCGCCGCGGCTTTCGCCGCCGCGACCTTCGCCGCCTTCCTCGGCGTCGCCCTGCCGGCCGCGCTCTCGGGCTGCACGTCCGCCGCGCCGCCGCCCGCGGCCCCCGAGCCGTGCGACGTGCAGATCGTGACGCTGTCGATCTACGCGTCCGACAACATCAACCCCAACGAGAACGGGAACCCGAGGCCCGTCGTGGTGCGGCTCTACCAGCTGAAGAGCAGCGCGCGCATGGAGAACGCGACGTACGATCAGATCCTGCTCCGGGACAAGGAGACGCTCGAGGACGACCTCGCCAAGGTCGACGAGGTCGAGGTCTTCCCGAACGACCTCGTCGAGGTGAAGTTCGAGCGCCTGCCGGACGCGAGCCACCTCGTCGGCGCCGCCCTGTTCCACAGCCCGAAGGGCAGCAGCTGGAAGACGTTCTACGAGTTCCCGCTCCCGCCCGGAGAGGCCCAGTGCGGCGGGCGCGAGACCGACGCGGGGCCGCCCGTGGCCGACCCGCGGGTCGCGTTCTTCATCGACTCGACAAAGATCGACAACGGGGTCGAGTTCGACGAGTCGATGTTCCCCAACGCGAGCGCCGTCCGCCGGCTCAGCCTGCCGAAGAAGGTGGCCGCGCCGGAGGCGCCAGCCGCTCGGGGGAAGTAGCGGTCATGGCGCGCCCCGATCGTCCTCGATGCTGTGCTCGCGCGGTCGCAGGACACGCGCGCGGCGCGAAAGCTGGACGCGCGCGGCGTCATGGCTCCGCGCGCGCGTCCAGCTTTCGCGCCGCGCTGCGCAGCACATCTGGTAGAAGTGGACGGGCGACATGATCCACCCGCGTAAGCCTGTCTGGACCGAGGGGCTCTTCATGACCCCTCAGCATCTGCAGCAGTCGGACCAGTACCACGAGACGCTGCTCCACGCGCGCCTCCACGCGGTCGTGGGCTACGACTGGGGCATCTCGTCCGCGCAGTTCGATGAGCGCGCGCTCTCCTCCGGGCAGTTCAAGGTGGTCAAATGCCACGGCATCTTCCCCGACGGGACGCCGTTCTTCATCGGCGATCGCGGCGAGGACCAGGTCGAGGCGCGGCCGCTCGAGGGCGCCTTCCCGGCCGCGCTGGAGGCGCTCGACGTCCACCTCGGCATCCCGAACCTGCGCGAGACCGCCGCGAACATCAGCCTCGACCCGGCCAAGGCGGGGCCCGCCCAGCGCTTCGTGGCGGCCCAGACGACGGTGCCGGACGTGAACTCCGGGCGCAACGACACGTCGGTCACCTGGGCGCGCACCAACCTGCGGCTCATCTTCGGCACCGAGCCGCGCGACGCCTACCAGACCGTGCGCGTCGCGCAGCTCGTCCGCGACCGCTCCGGCGCCATCGTCCTGCGGAAGAGCTTCATCCCGTCGGTCCTCCGCATCAACACGTCCGACCACATGATGTCCGGCCTCCGGCGGGTGCTCTCGGCCCTGGTCGGCAAGCAGAAGTCGCTCGTCGAGGGGCGGCGCATGCGCACCGCGGCCTCGGTCGACTTCCAGGCCTCCGACCTCACGAAGTTCTGGCTGCTCCACACCGTGAACTCGTACATCCCGGTCGTGTCGCACCTCGTCGATCACGGCGGCGCGCACCCGGAGCAGTGCTTCGTCGTCCTCGGCTCGCTCATCGGCGAGCTCTGCACCTTCTCGGCGGCCGACAGCGACCCGACGACGCTCCCGAAGTTCAACTACCTCGAGCTGGAGGGCGTCTTCGACCCGATGTTCGACCGGGCGGTCACGCTCATCAGCGGGATCGCCACGGATCAGTTCGTCATCGTGCCGCTGGAGAAGCGCGAGGACGGCATGTACCTCGGCAGGTTCGAGGACCCGAAGCTGCCGCGCAGCCACGAGATGTTCCTCGAGGCGAAGGGGGCGGACGAGGGTACGCTGCGCGAGCGGCTCCCGCGCCTGCTCAAGATCGGCTCGTGGACGCAGATCGGGCACATCTTGCACTCCGCGACGCCCGGCGTGGCCGTCGCCATCGAGTACCGGCCGCCGGGCGCCATCCCGGTCAGGCCGGGGCTCGTCTACCTCCGCGTCAACCAGACCGGCGATTACTGGAACGACATCCTCGGCTCTGGCACGATCGCCATCTACCAGCCGATCGAACCGCAGAAGGTCGACCTCCGGTTGATCGCGGTCCCGGCGGCGAAGTGACCGTGCCAGGCCGTCCCTTCGGGGTGAGGAGCCCATGAGCCTCTCGCAGACGATGTACTTTGTTTGCTCCGACGTGCTGTCGCTGATCCTGCAGCTCAGGAACTCGCGCGACCTTCCGGCGCCGGACATCCTCCAGCGGCGCGTCCTCGGCCTGTTCGACACGATGATGCAGAACGGGCGGGAGGCCCGCATCCCCGAGCAGGACATGATCGACGCGAAGTTCGCGCTCGCGGCCTTCGCCGACGAGGTGATCTTCAGCTCGAACTGGCCCGGCAGGACGCAGTGGCTCCAGAACCCGCTGCAGTTCCAGTTCTTCCAGCTGAACACGGCCGGCGACGGGTTCTTCACGAACCTCGACAACCTCTACGGCCAGCGCGGCAGGAACCACGTCGCGCAAATCTACTTCCTGTGCTTGGCCCTCGGCTTCCAGGGGAAATACCGTATCCGGCAGCAGGAGGGCCTCGGCGCGGTCATCGAGGGCGTAGGCAACCACGTCGCCGTCGCCGAGGGGGGCGGGGACGTCCTCGCGCCGAACGCGGAGCGCAAGGACGGGGGCGCCGGCGCGGTGCGCCGCGAGCTGCCCTTTCTGGCGATCGCGCTCGGCCTGCTCGTGCTGGCCGTCCTCGTGGTCATCGTGCTCCGGCTCGTCGTGGCCTCGGACGCGGAGGGCGTGGCCGACCAGATCAAGAAGCTGATCAGTACAGGGACCTAGGCGGCTCCGCCCGTTCTCTGCTGTTTCCGAGGGAGACTTCCGATGTGGCTGTGGATCCTGAGCGCCCTGTTCCTCACCGCCGTGTGGGGAGTGTGGTTCATGCTGCGCCCCGCGGCAGGGGAGGGGGCCGAGGCGTTGCCGATCGAGATCCCGATCGCGGCGACGGTGGCCGTCCTCGCGCTGCTCGTGGGGCTCGCGGTCTACCGGCGCATCCGGGCCGCGCGGGCGGCGCGGGCGCTCGAGAAGGCGATCGCGCAGCAGGCGCAGGAGCAGGTGATCAACGCGAAGCCGGAGCGGCGCGCGGAGATCCAGGAGCTGAGCCGGCAGATGCAGGAGGGCATCGCCGCGCTCAAGACCTCGAAGCTCGGCGGGGGCAAGCGGGGCGCCGACGCGCTCTACGTCCTGCCCTGGTACGTGATGGTCGGCCCGCCCGGCGCCGGCAAGACCACCGCGCTCCGGCACTCGGGGCTCGTGTTCCCGTACATCGACCCCGAGCGCACCGGCGTGCGCGGCGTCGGCGGCACGAGGAACTGCGAGTGGTGGTTCACGAACGAGGCGATCCTCCTCGACACCGCCGGCCGGTACACGACCGAGAGCGACGACCACGACGAGTGGATGGCGTTCCTCGAGCTCCTGCTCCAGTACCGCGAGCACAAGCCGCTGAACGGGATCATCGTCGCGGTGAGCATGAGCGAGCTGCTCGACGCGAGCGACGACCAGATCGACCAGACCGGCAAGAAGATCCGCGCGCGCATCGACGAGATGCAGCAGACGCTGCACATGATCCTGCCGGTCTACGTGCTCTTCACGAAGACCGACCTTGTGGCGGGCTTCACCGAGTACTTCGGCGACCTGAAGAAGAGCGAGCGCGCCCAGCCCTGGGGCGCCACCGTGCGGCTCGACGAGAACAAGTCCGAGCCCGGGAAGATCTTCGATCGCGAGTTCGACGTGCTCGTCGAGCGGCTCCACTCGCGCCTGACGAAGCGGCTCATCGGCGAGCGGAACCGCGACGTGAAGGAGAAGAGCTACCAGTTCCCGCTCGAGTTCGCGGCGGTGAAGCGCAACCTGGCGGACTTCATCGGGGCGGCGTTCGCGCCCGGGGCCGGCGCGGCGCCGGCGCCGATCCTGCGCGGGTTCTACTTCACGAGCGGCGTCCAGGAGGGGCGGCCGCTCGACCGCGTCGTCGGGGCGATGGGGCGGGCGTTCGGGCTGCGCACGGCGCTCGGCGAGGACGAGGAGGAGGCCGCGCTCCCGAAGGAGTCGAAGAGCTTCTTCCTGCACGACGTCTTCACCGGCGTCGTCTTCCCCGATCAGGATCTCGCGGCGCGCACCGAGGCCGAGCTGCGGCGGCGCCGTTTGCAGCGGATCCTCGTGGCGGCGGCGGCGGCGCTCGTCGCCCTCCTGTTCCTGCTCCCGGCGCTGATCTCGTACCTCAACAACAAGGCGCTCGTCGCCGAGACGAGGCGCATCTCGGACGAGATCGCGTTCGTGGACTGGTCCGGGCGGAGCGGCACGCCGCCGAACGTGCCCGCGAACATCGACAAGCTCGACCGGCTGCAGGGGCACGTGGGGCTGCTCGATCGGTACGTCGAGAACACGCCCCTCGACCACGGCTGGTTCATGTTCCAGGGGGACAAGCTCTTTCCCCCGACGATGGGGCAGTACATCAAGAGCCTGAAGCAGGGGTTCGTGGGCCCGGCGAAGGCGCAGCTCGAGGCGAAGCTCGAGCGGGTGCGCGACGGGGATTTCCTCGACGGCTACAACGCCCTGCGGAGCTACCTCCTGCTCGGCAAGGACTACCAGGACCACATGGATGAGCAGGCGGCGAGGTGGCAGACCGGCCGGCTCGTCCAGGTCTGGGCCGACATCCTGAAGCCCCTCACCGATCTGCCCGAGAGCGACCTCAAGGAGCGGCTCACGCCGCACGTCGCCTATTACATCGACCTCGTGAAGCGCAAGAAGCTCGAGGCCGAGGAGCTGAACGAGCCCCTCATCGCCAGGGCGCGCGCCGACCTGCTCCGGGTCGACCCGACGAAGCGCTACTACGACCAGTTCGTGACGCGGCTGATCGACCAGAAGTACGACGAGTCGGGGCCGAACACGCCGGAGAACCTGAAGTACCCGCCGGTGTCCCTGAACGAGATGTTCGCGGACCGGCCCGAGGTGCTGACCGTCATCCACAGCGCCCAGAAGAACCGGGCCGGGACCTGGTTCGAGGTGCAGGGGCCCTACACGGCCAAGGGGCACGCGCAGGTGATCGAGTCGCTCAAGGAGGGGAGGAAGGAGCTCGAGCGCGAGCTCTGGGTGCTCCCCCTGTCGAGCGACGAGAAGCGGACGGGCGACCAGATCCAGAAGGAGCTCGACCGCGTCCGGCAGGACTACGACAACGCGTACATCTCGCAGTGGGAGGCGTTCTTCCGCGACATCCAGGTCGACATCCCGAGGACGAACCGTGAAGCGATCCACGAGTTCCGGGTCCTCTCCACGCCCGACTGGCCCTACCGGCGGCTGCTCCAGCGCCTGTCGAACGAGACGCAGTTCAAGGAAGAGAAGCCGAGCGCGCTGACCGCGGACGGCGGGCTGATCGACCAGGCCAAGAACATCATCCAGCAGAAGGTCGACCAGCGGACGGGCGCGCGGCTCGACCAGATCCTCCCGGGGAGCAACCGGCGCGAGCACTACGATCCGGTGCCCGACAAGTTCGAGTCGATGGCGAGCTTCGGCGTGCCTCCGCCCGCGCCCGAAGGGCAGCCTCCGCCCGCGCCCAAGCTCAACCCGTACATCGGCCACCTCGAGCGGCTCGCAGGCGAGATGAGCGTCGTCGAGGACGGGCCGCCGGACACGGACACCTCGCGGGCCACCGAGGCGTTCCAGGACGCGGTGAAGGAGACCCAGGGGCTCCTGCTCTCGATGGACCAGACCGGGCAGCGGCTGATGGAGCCGCTCCTCATGAATCCACTGCGGCAGGCGTACAAGGCGGTCGTGCGGCGCGCCGGCGGCGCGGCGAGCGGGATCTGGGAGGTCGAGGTCTGGCCGCACTACCGCGACAAGATCAAGGACCGCTACCCGTTCAACCTCGCCTCCTCACGCGACGCCTCGCTCGAGGACGCGATGGCCTTCTTCAAGCCGAAGGAGGGGGTGCTCTGGGGCTTTTACGAGACGTACCTCAAGGGCTTCCACTACCAGGTCGGGCACGAGTACTTCCCGAAGTCGCACCTGTCGGGGCAGCCGCAGGCAGCGAAGCCGTTCACGCCGTTCAACGCGAACCTGTACAACTGCCTGAGGCGCTCGGACGAGATCTCCGACGCGCTGTTCGGGAGCAGCGGGGGCGCGGAGCCCAAGGTCGTCTTCCACATCAACATGAAGACGGTCAGCCCCATCGTGAGCGAGGTGGTCTTCGAGGTCGACGGCCAGAAGAGGCTCTATCGCAACGAGAAGGAGTTCTGGCACACCTTCAACTGGCCAGGGGAAGGCGCGAAGGGCGCGCGGATCCAGGTGCGCGGGGCAGGCGGGCTCGACGAGGAGCTCGTGCGCGAAGGGCCGTGGGGGATCTTCCGGCTGTTCGAGGCCGGGACCACGACCGCACAGAGAGACAACGACGCGCTCTTCACGGTGACCTGGCAGATGACCGCTCCGCCAGTGACCGTCACCATGGAGATCCGGCCGACCCGAGGGAACCATCCGTTCCCGATGAGCTTCTTCAGGGCGACCAACTGCCCGGCCAGCATCGGTGATCGCTTCGGGAAAGGGTGAGCCGAGCAGCGACGGCGTGAGCGGGGGGGGACGGGGGATCGCCGGGGTTGAGCCTCGATCCGTCGTCCTGGACCCGCCCGCTCCCGCCGCGATCGGGGAACAACCGGGAAGGTTGTAGCGCTCGGTGAGCGGTTCGTGGTTCACTCCGAGGCCGTCATGTTCTGGCGCCGCAAGAAGGGCTCTGCCGCTCCGCCGCAGATCGGCTGCTTCGGCAAGCTGCCCGCCACGGGCGATTTCATCCGGCTGAACGCTGGTGGAGAAGAGCTCGCCGCCTTCGACCGATGGCTGGGCGCGTCCATCGATTTCGCCCGGCGCGCCATGAGCCCCCATTTCGAGGCGTACTACCAGCCAGCGCTGGGCCTCTTCGTCTTCCACGGCGACCCGAAGGGCGACGAGCCGCCCACCCGCGGGCTCGTGGGCGCCTGGGCCGCCAGCGGCGACAACGCCGGCCGGCTCTACCCGATCGTCGTGTTCGGCTCGTACGACTACGACCAGCTCGTCTCCGCCGGGCCGTCGCTCCCCATCGCCCTGTTCCCGCTCCTCGCCGCCGCCCACGACGCCGCGACGAACGGCCGGACGCTGCCCGTCGACGCCTTCCTCCACCGCGTCTCCCAGATCGCTCCGCCGTCGCTCGACGACCCGGACGCGTCGAACGCCGCCTACCGCGCATGGCTGAAAACCCAGCCGATGAAGGCGCTCTGGGATGCCGGCTTCGGCACCGACGCAAGCCGGTTCTGGGTGATGCAGAACATCCTCGACTCGGTGACGCCGTTCCGCGGCCAGGAGCTCCCCAGGACAGGGCTCGCGCTCAGGTTGCCGCTCGGCGCCGGTGACGCCTACGCCGCCGCCGTGTGGATGGACATGACCCTCCGCCTGTCGAAATGGGGACGCACGCTGATGAACGCGTTCTGGACGCCCCAGCGCACCTTGCTCCTCCACCTCGGCCCCCCCCACACGGGGTCGTTCCGCGAGATGATCGCGCCCACCACCCAGGCCGAGCACATCGCCGACCTCTGCGGACCCCCGCCAGTCGAAGAGCACGTTTCCCGACATGCGCTCGGGCCGGAGCTCGACGCCCTCGTCGCGCGGACCGACCTGTCGCTCGACAGCTTCCTGGAAGCCCTCGGGTGAGTCCGTTCCCGAGCACACGACACCCGACCCGCCCCACGCGCCGCCGCTCCGGTGGGTCGTCGTCGCCGTCGCCGTCCGATTCGCCGTCCGATTCGCCGTCCGCACCCGGGCCGTCTTGATATCCTGCGCGCCCCATGGCCGCTGAAGACGCCATCCAGCAATCCAGAGCGCGGATCGAGGCGCTGTTCGCCCCCATCGACGGCGGCGTCGGCGCCGACGTCACCTACGACGCGGCATTCGAGGCCCTCAAGAGCGAGGTCGACAAGCTCCAGTCGCTCGCGGGCGGCAAGGTCGACTGGGCCCGCATCGCGACCGGCGCCGACGAGATCCTGAGCGAGAAGTCCAAGGACTTCCGCGTCGCGCTCTACTACGCGGCGGCGAAGGCGCAGCTCGACAAGCTCCCCGGCCTGCTCGACGGGCTCGTGCTCGTGCAGGAGCTGGACAGCGCGTTCTGGGACGCGATGTACCCCGCGATCCGGCGGCCCAAGGCGCGCGGCAACCTGTGCGCCTGGTTCGGCGACATCGCGGCAGCAGCGCTCACAGGCCACACGCCCTCCGCCGCGGAGCGCGACGTGGTGAACGCCCTCGACCGAGTGAGCCGCGCCGTGGACGCCGACCTCAGCACCAGGCTCGGCGACGCCTACGGCGGGTTCGGCCCGCTCCCGAACGCGATCCGCAGCCTCGTCGCAAGCCTCCCCGCAGAGGCGCCGCCGCCGCCACCGCCGCCGCCGCCGCCGCCGCCGCCGCCGCCGAAAGCCGCCGAGGCGGTCCAGGCGCCGGCGGCCACCGCGGTTGTCGTCGCCCCGCCGCCGGCTCCGCCGCCGGTCGTCGGCACGGCCGACCCGGCGCTCAGCCTCGAGGCGATCGTCGACGAGGACTCCGCGCTCACCGTCCTCGGCCGCTGCGCGCCGCTCATCGCGCGCGCGGGCGACGCGCTCCGGTCGGCGGATCCGAAGCGCGCGGCCGCGTACCGCATCCTCCGCGTCGGGCTCTGGGTCGACCTCCTCGACGATCCGGGGGCCGCGTCCAAGACCGGCACCACGGCGATCCCGCCGCCGCCCGAGCACGTGCTGCGGACGCTCCCGGCGCTGATGAGCCAGGGGGCGTTCGCCGACCTCCTGCCGATCGCCGACGAGTACGCGCAGAACTACCCGCTCTGGCTCGATCCGCATCGGTTCGCGGCGAACGCGCTCGAGCAGCTCGGCGACGACCACGCCGAGGCCCGGCGGGCCGTGCTCGTCGAGGTGGGCGCCCTGATGCTCCGCGCGCCGCTCCTGCCGACCCTCAAGTTCAACGACGGCACGCCGTTCGCGGACGCCGAGACGCAGACCTGGCTCTCGACCGAGGTGGCAGCCGCCCTCGGCGGCTCGGGAGGCAACGGCGCCGGGGCCGCAGCGAGGCCGCGGAGCTACCTCGACAAGCCGCTCTCCGACGCGCGCGGGCTCGTCGCGAACGAGCAGCCCGTCGACGCGATGGTGCTCCTCGAGAAGGCTGCGGCCACCGCGCCGTCGGCGCTGGACCGCTTCCGCGTGAGGCTCGCGATGGCGCAGATCAACATCGATCTGTCCCAGTTCCTCGTGGCGCGCGCGCAGCTCGAGGCGCTGGAGCAGATCGTCGACCACCACCGACTCACCACCTGGCAGCCGGATCTCTGCGCGGAGCTCTACGCCGCGCTCCACACATGCTACCGAGCCCTGAACCAGGGCTACGACGCCACCCCCGAGGCCAAGGCGAAGGAGGCGCTCTGCTTCGAGCGCGTCTGCCAGCTCGACGCTGCGCTCGCCCTGAAGCTCTCGCTGGGGGCCTGAAGTGGGGCCTCCGTGGGGGCCTCCGTGGGGGCCCGAGCAGACGCCCGATAGAAGGCGGATGCGCGTGGCGCCGAGAAGCTTGCCCGACAGGCGGGGATTTTGGTCTATGCTCGTGCGGCCTGCGGGCCCTCCGCCCGCTGCCGACGGGGAAAGGAGCCTGCGATGAAAGAGGGATCGGTCGCGCCGAAGGAGCGCGTGAACATCACGTACAAGCCGGCCACGGGGAACGCGAAGGAGGATGTCGAGCTGCCGCTGAAGCTCCTGATGCTCGGCGACTACACGCAGCGGGCGGATCCGCGGCCCCTCGAGGACCGCAAGCCCATCAACGTGGACAAGGACAACTTCCAGAAGGTCATGAGCGAGCAGAAGCTCGCGCTCGCCTTCAACGTGAAGGACGTCCTCTCCGAGCAGGAGAACAGCGAGCTCACGGTCAACCTGAAGTTCCGCCGGCTGAGCGACATGGAGCCCGAGGCGATCGCGAACCAGGTGCCGGAGCTCAAGAAGCTGCTCGACCTGCGCGCCGCGCTGACGGCCCTCAAGGGGCCTCTCGGCAACGAGAAGGCGTTCCGCAACAAGATTCAGCAGATCCTGAGCGACCCGGCTCAGCGCAACAAGATCGTGAGCGAGCTCGGGCTCGAGAAGGAAGGGGAGTGAGCGATGGCGACGGAGACACAGGTCGCGGGGAGCGCAGGCGTCCAGACCCTCGAGGGAGGGTCCCTGCTCGACGAGATCCTCGCCGAGACGAAGATGACGCCCGGCGACGAGGGGTATGAGATCGCCAAGCGGGGCGTGCAGGCCTTCATCTCGGAGCTCGTCGCCCCGCGGCGCGAGGGCGAGAAGGTCGACAAGGCCTTCGTCGACGCGCTGATCGCGGAGATCGACGTCAAGCTCTCGCGGCAGATCGACGAGATCCTCCACCACCCCAGCTTCCAGAAGCTCGAGTCCGCCTGGCGCGGCCTCAAGTTCGTCATCGACCGCTGCGACTTCCGCGAGAACGTCAAGGTCGAGGTGCTCAACTGCTCCAAGGAGGACCTCCTCGCCGATTTCGAGGACGCCCCCGAGGTGCCGAAGAGCGGCCTGTACAAGCTCGTCTACTCGGCGGAGTTCGGCCAGTTCGGCGGCAAGCCGGTCGGCGCGATCATCGCGAACTACGAGTTCGGCCCGGGTCCGCAGGACATCGCGCTCCTGCAGAAGTGCGCCGCGGTCGCGACGATGTCGCACGCGCCCTTCATCGCGGCGGCGGGGCCGCAGTTCTTCGGCCTCAAGGACTTCATGGGGCTGCCCAACCTGAAGGACCTGAAGGCGCTCTTCGAGGGGCCGCAGTACACGAAGTGGAACGCGTTCCGCGAGACCGAGGACGCGCGCTACGTCGGGCTCGTGATGCCGCGCTTCCTGCTCCGCCTGCCCTTCGGCGCCAACACCGTCCCGGTGAAGGCGTTCAACTACGAAGAGGACGTGGTCGGCCAGCACGACGCGTACTGCTGGGGCAACGCGACGTTCGCCTTCGCGACCCGGCTCGCCGACAGCTTCGCCAAGTACCGCTGGTGTCCGAACATCATCGGCCCGCAGGCGGGCGGCTCGGTCGATAACCTGCCGCTCCACCAGTACGAGGCGATGGGCGAGATCCAGACCAAGATCCCGACCGAGATCCTGCTCACCGAGCGGCGCGAGTTCGAGCTGTCCGAGGAGGGCTTCATCGGGCTCACGTTCCGCAAGGACTCGGACAACGCCTGCTTCTTCTCGGCCAACTCGGCGCAGAAGCCCAAGTTCTACGGGCAGAGCGACGAGGGCAGGGCGGCCGAGATGAACTACCGGCTCGGGACGCAGCTGCCGTACATGTTCATCATGTGCCGCATCGCGCACTACCTGAAGGTGCTGCAGCGCGAGCAGATCGGGACGTGGAAGGAGCGCGCCGATCTCGAGAAGGAGCTGAACGACTGGATCGGCCAGTACGTCGCCGATCAGGACGTCGTCTCCGCGGCGACCCGCGGGCGCAGGCCGCTCCGCAAGGCGAAGATCATCGTGACCGAGGTGCCGGGCAACGCCGGCTGGTACAAGGTCGACATGCAGGTGCGCCCGCACTTCAAGTACATGGGCGCGTTCTTCACGCTGAGCCTCGTCGGCAAGCTCGACAAGGAGTGAGCGGCAGGCCACGGCACCGCGCGGCGCGCGCGGTGCCAGGCCGCGCTCACGCCGCCCGGGCGACAGCGCGGCGCGCCAGCCCCCCGGAGCGCCGCTGGTACGGGCCCGCCCACCGGCGTAGGCTCGCGCGATGAGGAAACTCTCAAGGATCTGCGTGTATTGCGGGTCGAGCCCCGGCGCGTCGCCGGCCTACCGCGCGGCGGCCGTGCGGGTCGGGGAGCTCCTTGCCGCGCGCGGGATCGGGCTCGTGTACGGGGGCGGCCGCGTGGGGCTGATGGGAGCGGTCGCCGACGCGGTGCTCGCGCGCGGCGGCGAGGTGATCGGCGTCATCCCCCACTTCCTCAACCAGCGCGAGATCGAGCACCGGGGCTTGACGGAGCTCCACGTGGTCGAGACGATGCACGAGCGCAAGGCGAAGATGGCCGCGCTCTCCGACGCCTTCGTCGCCCTGCCAGGGGGCATCGGGACGCTGGAGGAGCTGTTCGAGGCGTGGACCTGGACGCAGCTCGGCTCTCAGGAGAAGCCGGTCGGGCTGCTCGACGTCGAGGGGTACTACCGCCCGCTGATCGCTTTTCTGGATCACATGGTGGCCGAGCAGTTCCTCAAGCCGGGCCACCGCGCGATGCTCCAGGTCGAAGGCGACGCAGCGGCCCTCCTGGCGTTGCTCGCCGCCTGGCGCCCGAGCGCCGAGTACAAGTGGATGACGCCTGGCGAAAGATAGGCAGTTGCATCCTTCGTGAAGGGCCAGCAGGAAACGCCCGAGCTCGGCGCATCTCAAGGAGACACGCGTCCTCATGAACACCGACTATCGTGACATCATGAACGCGGTGAACTTCAGGGAGATGATCTGTACCGGACCGGTGGACGCGTTCTTCGGCCTCCGCTACGGGAAGCTCCCCTGCCGCTCGATCGAGTTCAAGCTCGAGAAGCATGATGAGGAAGTCTTCCAGCCGAGCGCGGTCATCAGCTAACCGAACGAGCACGCCTGCGCCCGCGTCACGGAGCTCGAGCACCCCACGGGACAGCAGCACCCGGAGACGAGCGTCGTGTACGAGCTCCCGCAAGCCGAGGCGACGGTGACCGTCGCTGCCTGAACAGACCCATGCCTCGACAGCACCTCGCACAGATCGGTATCCCAGGTTCAGCGCCGCCGACCGACAGCGACGGCGGCGCCCGCGGCGCCCGCGGTTACCCGCGCCCTCTGCTCCGGCGAGAAGACTGGAGCTCGCTGGACGGGGCGTGGGAGTTCGCCCTCGATCCCCGGGCGGAGTGGTGCTCCCCGGCCGACGTGCGCTTCGACAGGACGATCGAGGTGCCGTTCGCCCCGGAGACGCCGCGGAGCGGGATCGGCGAGACCGGCTTCTACAAGGCCTGCTGGTATCGACGGCGGGTCAAGGTGCCGCAGCTCGGCGCGTCCGAGCGGCTCATCCTGCACTTCGGCGCCGTCGACTATCTGGCCAGGGTGTGGATCGACGGCAGCTTCGCCGGCGAGCACGAGGGCGGTTACACGCCGTTCGAGATCGACATCACCGAGCAGGTGAAGGGGCGCGAGGGCGTCACGATCGTGGTGCAGGCCCACGACGATCCGAACGACCTCGCGAAGCCGCGCGGCAAGCAGGACTGGAAGCTCGAGCCTCACTCCATCTGGTACCCGCGGACGACGGGGATCTGGCAGACCGTGTGGCTCGAGCGCGCGCCGCGCATGCACATCGAGTACCTCCGGTGGACCCCGAACCTCGAGCGCTGGGAGATCGCTGTCGAGGTCCGCGTGGCCAACGCGCCGGTGGAGGGCGCCCGCGTCGGGGTGCGGCTGCGCGTCGGCGACGTGACGATCGCGAACGACCAGTACACGGTCGTGGCCGGGGAGGCCCACCGGCGCATCACGCTCTCCGACCCCGGCATCGACGACTTCCGGAACGAGCTCCTCTGGTGCCCCGAGCGCCCGACGCTGATCGACGCCGACATCGTCCTCTACGATCAGGCCGGGATGACGATCGACCGCGTGAAGAGCTACACGGCGCTGCGCTCGGTCGCCGTCCGCGGCGACCGCTTCCTCCTGAACGGGCGGGCGTACGTCCTCCGGATGGTGCTCGATCAGGGCTACTGGGACGGGACCGGGATCACCGCGCCCGACGACGAGGCGCTGCGCCGCGACGTCGAGCTCACGAAGCAGATGGGCTTCAACGGCGCCCGGAAGCACCAGAAGATCGAGGATCCGCGGTACCTCTACTGGGCAGACAAGCTCGGCCTGCTCGTCTGGGAGGAGATGCCGAGCGCCTACCGGCACACGCGCAAGTCGATCGAGCGGCTCGCGCGGCAGTGGCTGGAGGCGATACGGCGGGACATCAGCCACCCGTGCATCGTCGCGTGGGTGCCGTTCAACGAGTCGTGGGGCGTCCCGAACCTGCCGGACAACCCCAACGAGCGGCACTACGTGCAGGCGCTCTATCACCTCACGAGGTCGATGGACTACACGCGTCCGGTCGTCGGCAACGACGGGTGGGAGAGCGTGGCGACCGACATCATCGGGATCCACGACTACGACCCTTCGCCCGAGCGCATCGCCCGCCGCTACTTCGCGCATGACGTCGTGCCCAAGCTGCTGAAGCGGGAGAGGCCCGGGGGCCGCGCCCTCGTGCTCGACCCATCGGTCAGCCACGAGACGGCGATCATGCTGTCGGAGTTCGGCGGGATCGCGGTCGTGCCCGGCAACGGGGACAGCGGCACATGGGGGTACTCGGCGTGCAGGACCCCGGAGGAGTTCGCCGAGCGCTATACGAAGCTCATGCGGGTGATCAACTCGCTCGAGCTCCTCGCCGGCTTCTGTTACACGCAGTTCGCCGATACGTACCAGGAGGCGAACGGCCTCCTTTACGCCGACCGCACGCCGAAGTTCCCGCTGCACGAGATGGCGGCCGCGACGCAGGGGATGCCGTTCGTCGGCCCGAACGAGACGGCCTCGGCGCTGAGCGACGGGGGGCTCTCGGACATGCCCGCGCTGGCGGACATGCCCGGGCTCGCGGACATGGGTGCGCCGCGATGACGGCGCGCGGGCAGGGCTTGACGGTGCTCGTGGGCGGCCTCGTCTCATGAGAGAGCGCGCCGGGCCTGCGCTCTGGGCCGGCGTCGAGTGCACGGTCAACCGCGTCGGCGACCGGTACTTCGACCAGCTGGAGCGCACCGGCCACCACGCGCGTATCACCGACCTGGACCGGCTCGCGGACCTCGGCGTCACGGCCGTCAGGTACCCCGTCCTGTGGGAGCGCACAGCGCCGAACGGCCTGCAGAGCGCCGATTTTTCCTGGGCAGACGAGCGGCTCCACCGGCTGAGGGAGCTCGGCGTCGACGTGATCGTCGGGCTCGTCCATCACGGCAGCGGGCCGCCGTGGACCAGCCTGATGGAAGACAGCTTCGCGAGCGGCCTCGCGGAGCTCGCCGGGGCCGTGGCGGAGCGCTACCCGTGGGTGCGCGATTTCACGCCGGTCAACGAGCCGCTCACGACGGCGCGCTTCAGCGCGCTCTACGGGCACTGGTACCCGCACCGGCGCGACTCGGCCTCCCTCCTGCGCGCGCTGCTCGTCGAGACGCGCGCCACCCTGGCCGCGATGCGCGCGATCCGGCGCGTGCGCCCGGACGCGCGCCTCGTGCAGACGGAGGACCTGGGCGCGACCGCGAGCACGCCGAGGCTCGCCTACCAGGCCGCGTTCGAGAACCACCGGCGCTGGCTGAGCCTCGATCTGCTGTACGGGCGCGTGGACGCCGCGCACCCGCTCCACAAGCACCTCCGCGACTGCGGCGTCGCCGACGAGGAGCTCGCGCGGCTCGCGGCGGAGCCCTGCCCGCCGGACGTGATCGGCGTGAACTACTACCTGACGAGCGACCGGTTCCTCGATCACCGCCTCGAGCTCTACCCCTCCTGGACGCACGGCGGCAACGGGCGCGACGCGTACGCCGACGTGGAGGCGGTGCGCGTCCGGGAGGAGGGGATCTTCGGCCACCAGCACGTGCTGCGCGAGGTGTGGCAGCGGTACGGGACGCCGATCGCGATCACCGAGGTCCACCTCGGGTGCACGCCGGAGGAGCAGGTCCGCTGGCTTGTCGAGGCCTGGGAGGGCGCGCTCGCGGCCCGCGCGGAGGGCGCCGACGTGCGGGCGGTGACGCTGTGGTCGGCCTTCGGGGCGTACGATTGGGACAGCCTGGTCACCCAGGCGCGCGGCCACTACGAGCCGGGGGTCTTCGACGTGCGCGGGCCTGCGCCGCGGCCCACGGCGCTCGCGGCGGTCGCGAAGGAGCTCGCGTCCGCCGGCCGCACCGAGCACCCGCTCGCCGGGGCCCCGGGCTGGTGGCGCCGCGACGAGCGGCTGCTCTACGGAGCGCCCCGATCCGTACGTCGTATCCGGGTCTGACGGGGGTCTTTCCGGAGAGCGGCGGGGGCGCGCCCCATCCGCCCATCAGAGCACCCGTGCGAGCACAACGACCGAGTAGCCGACCGCCGGTTGCTTGCCGGGGTTATGGTACGAGTGGCGCTGATCGCCGCGGAACACCGCGACGTCGCCCGAGCCGAGCGTGAACCGCTCGCCGCTCACCACGAGCTGGAGCTCCCCCGACTCGCACGTCAGGTACTCGCGGGTGCCCGGGGTGTGCGGGACGCCCGTCATCCTCCCGCCCGGCGGGATCTCGATGCGATCCATCTCCATGCCCGGGATCGGGTCCGGCAGGAGCTTGCGGACGAGCGCCTGACCGGGAGAGCGCGTGGGCAGCGTGTCGCGCGCATAGAGCTGGCATGTCGCGCGGGGGGCCGAGAGCATCTCCTCGATCGAGACCTGGAGCGCGGCGGCGGCGCGGTGCAGGACGCCGAGCGTCGGGTTCGCCGCGCCGGACTCGAGGTGCGCCCAGGTCGCCCGCGGCACGCCGGCGAGCTTGGCGAGCTGCTGCTGCGTCAGCCCACGGGCCTCCCGTAGCTGCTTGATGTTCTTCGCGAGCCTCCCCGCGAGCTCCGCGTCCTGGTCCATGTCCGGAGATTAGCATGTGTCCAAGACATTGGAACCAACTCCAACAGATGAGCCAGCGCGGATTAGCCTGTGGGTCGAGGAGGAATTCACGATGAACAACGAATCGACCGGAAGCGACGCGCTCATCCAGGCCGGGGCAAACCCGCGGTGGGGCGCTTACGGCGCCTCCAAGGCGGCGCTCGATCACCTGAGCCGCACCTGGGCCGCCGAGATCGAGGGCACGGGCGTCGCGTTCTACGCGGTGGATCCCGGCGAGATGAACACGCGGATGCACGCCAAGGCCATCCCCGACGCCGATCCTGGCACGCTGGCCGATCCGGCGGACGTGGCGAGGCGCATCGTGGCGCTCATCGCCCGCGCCGGCGAGGCGCCGAGCGGCGCGCGCTTCGAGGCCGCGCGCCTCCCAGAGGCGCCATGAGCCCCGCCGCCTGGCCTCGCGACAACCCCCTTTCGGAGCGGCTCCTCCACGTGGACCCGCGCCTCGGGCGCCTGCGCGACGCGCGCATCGCGGATCTGCCCGCGCTCCTCGAGCCGGGCGATCTCCTGGTCGTCAACGACGGCGCCACGCTGCCGGCCTCGCTCGACGGCGCGGCCGGGCGCGGCGCCGCGGTGGAGGTGCGCCTCATCGGCGAGCTGTCCGAGGGGCGCTACTCGGCCCTGCTGTTCGGCGCCGGCGACTGGCGCTGTATCTCGTCCTCAGCCCCGGCTGAACGCGAGAAGGCTGAGTGAGCAAGCGACAGAGGGGGGCCGAGCGCCCGCCCGTCGCGCAGACAACGCCGCGCCCGCCGTCGGTCGACGTCAAGCCCGAAGCGATCCTCGCCGAGAGCGGGCTGCTACGCGCCATGCTGATCCGGTGTGGCGTGCCGGCTGCGCGGTCATCTGGAGCGCCTGATGAACAGGTTGAAGCAGTTCCGCCGCGTCGCGACCCGATACGAGAAACGAGGCGAACAGTACCTGGCCCATGGTCGAGTTGGCGGCTGTCCGCCTGTGGTTGCGTGCGGTTGCCGACACGCCCTAACAGGATGGAGATGTCTTGCGGCTTGATCCCGTCCTTCGAGGCTCGAGCTCAAGGTGGTTTTCACTAGCGTTGCGCCGATGCCAACGCTCGAGCGCGTTGACAAGGGCCGCGAGGATCCAGCCCAACGCTGCCCCGAGGCCAGGCGAAGGCTCGTCGCACAGCGTCGGTGCGACCGAGAGTCGCAGCCGGTCCTGGATGATCTCCTGAGCGCGGCGAATGGATCGTGGATCCCGGCGGTCGAACCAGATGGCTTCGCCAAACGACTCGTTGGCCTCGGGGCCTTGGTCCTCCGCGGGATCGAGGTGCAGGATCAAGGTGTGTCGTCCCAGTGTGGCTGGCGGATCGATCAGCATGTTCCTGGGAAACAGCGTGAGCCGCGCTCGTGACAGATCGGTGGCGCAAGCGAAGACTCTCCGTTGCAGCGCGGCGCTCACCCCGGAGGCTGTGGAGTGAACGCGACCTCCTCGATGCATGGACAAGTCGCTGATACAGCGTCACTTTTCCAGGGGGAGCGGGATGATGCGATCGGGCGGGTTTCCGCGGGTTTCGAGGGGGTCGAGGCCGGCATCGACTTGGCGATCGTCGGCGCTAACCCCGCGATCTCTGGTCGGCCGGACGATTCCGTGACGCTTCCGGCGGTGCCCTCAACGGCCGTGGGGCAGGTGGCACTGGCGACTCCTCCCCGACCCGAAGCAGCCCCGACAACGCCCCCGGCGAGTAGCCCGCGCCAAGCACTCGTCGCGACCCTCACGCAGACGATCGCCGTTGCCCATGCGGCTGGCGACCTCGCGACCGCGCAGATCGCCGCTCGCACCCTCTCAGAGCTCCTCAGCGCTCCGCAGGCGACGCCGCGAGTAGCGCCTGTCGTCGACCTCGCTGGCGTCCGGCGCGCGCGATCTTGAGCCCATCCTGAACGCCACCGCGGCCGGGTTGGACGCTGTCGTCATCCGCTAGGCCGCGAAGTGAATGCCTACCGCCGCCGGGAAGTCGCCGTCCCGGACCCGCGGGCCTACGTCGCCGGCTGGGTGCCGTCGCCCCACGGCGAGGTCGAGGCGCGCGCCCTCCTCGATCTGCTCTGGCTGGTGGCGCCCCGAGAGCGCCGCGTCCTCATCCTCGTCGGCGAGGGGGAGCAGGTCAGCGAGATCGCCCGAAGCCTGGGGTTGCCAGTCGGGACAGCGTTCTCGCGGCTCCGCCGGGGCCGCAGCCGCCTTGCCGCCGTGCTCAAGCGGTGGCGCCGCTTCCGGTAGACCCCACGTTCCCGGCCAGATCGGCGAGGGTGAGCAGGTGAGCGAGATCGCCCGAAGCCTTCGGGTTGCCCATCGGGACGGCGCTCTCACGGCTCCGCCGGGGCCGCAGCCGCCTCGCCAAGTTGCTCAAGAGGCGGCGCCGTGTGCCTGCGCAGAATCCTCGACATGAGGCCAGGTTGTAGGGTGCATTATCGATGGGCGCGAACTATTTCCCCGCGGCAATTACTTCTTGTGTTTTCCGAGTATGGTCAAGAACTCATCAACGACCTGAGCTGTTTGAGCGTAACATCGTTCTGAGGTGTAATGCTGAATACATAGAATCCCAGATTTCTTGAACCAGAGGTCTTTTTCGGCATCCTGCTCATAGCGGTCCGGATGATAGGCAACTTCGAGGATGCCCCATAAACCATCGACACACACAAGGAAGTCGACTTCGCGGTGATCTTTGAATATCTGCCCCGTTTCATGACGGACAGCAAGTGGAAGTGGGAAGAACAAGATTTGTCGCTTCTCGAATTCCTGTGCCACACGAATTTCGGCTCGTGAGCCGAACTTCATTTCGTTATACACCAGAGCTTGGCGTTTGCGCCGTGCGAACACCTTCTCTGTGATTTCTCCCTGGTTGGCGTCCTTTGCGTTGACGATCAGATCTTTGATGATTGCACGCCAGTCTTCCTGTACGTCGAGAAGCTTCACGCGGAAGTCGATGGGAAAATCACCAATGGGGTTACCATCGCGGCTTGTGAGGTGGCCTGTAGCAACTGCTTTTAGTGTGCGCTCCAGGTCGCGGCAGGTCGCAGGATCAGTGGTTGCGTAAATGTGTGAGGAGGCTGGCAGATCAACAAGAATGCCTCGGTCGTTGCCCCAGCTGTCGCAATCGATGGAGAGTTCGGCGTCTACTATCAATGCTGCGAGTTCGCGCATGTTGGCATCAATGAGCGCGGTAGCCCAAGTGCGGTGTATCCGGTCAGAAAGAGACTGCTCGATCATGTGTCGCCAGTTGTGACGGGTGGAGTGGAAAAGGCGTCAGTCTGCTGCGTCCCTATTAGGATAGATCGATGACCGGATCGGCTGTATAATCAGAGATGACCGACAGTATATGGCTCGGCCACAGGACGTACTCAGGCCATTCGGCTCGCGCACGCCTTAAATCTTGTTTATGGGCCGCGTGATGGGCATTCATGCCAGCGTCGAGGAAGGCTGCTACGAGTTCTGTTGTAAAGTCGATTCCGTGTATTGCGGGAATCGTGACTGATATCTGGCGAGAATCTGGCGAGATTATTAAATGAATGATGTCTTTGTGAAGCCGCTCCGTGCTGTTCAGGAATCTGATTATGTCGATCGGCTTGTTGACTAGGCCGGGCATCGTCAGACAATAGATCACTCCATCGAGCGAGCCTCGTTCATGGCGGTCGTGAGTCATGAGCTGGAGATTGGCGTTCATCTTGGGGCTACGGCGATGGGGTTCAGGAGCATAGAGCCACCCGTGATCGGGTCGATGTAGTTCAATGCCATATCCAATGCGTTCCCAGGATGTTGCCAATCTTTGTGTAATCGGGTCGTCGAGAGGGTTGGTTGGAATCTTTGGGCTTGTGTATCGAGCGCAAAAGCGACGAAGGCCGGGCTCGAGGTCGCGCAGGAAGAGTTCTAGACGCGCCTCGTCCTGGGGATGTGGTTCGCGGAAGTGTGCGACTCGGTTCCGAATGGTCTTGACTTCCTCTACGCGAACGTCGGTGTTTGTCTTCGGGGGGAGATAGGGGGCAAACAACGGCCAGTTGTCGGCGTCGGAGATCACGGTCCATAGTTGACTAAATGTTAAATATGATAATGCGGCCTGGTGCGGTGTTGCCATATGATGAAGTCGCTTGTCGTTTTCCAGTGACGATGGCGGCCAATCGCGGATACGTTTTTTGATCGGTTCCTCCCAGTCGGGACGAGCCGAGCGTAGCTCTACGTAAACGAGAAGACGCAGCCAGGTTTCGAGCTGCCAGCTCAAGCGGAACAGCCGAATGGCTGCTCGTGGGACGGGTTCGTACTCCATCGGACTGTCGCTTTTGCGGCGGGCCACGTGATGCTCCAGAGTGGTTGTGTCGTGATTTCCTGAGTCGGGATGATGTCGGATGATCTGAGTGCGGCGGCGCACGCGATAAGCCGGTGCGATTTGCCGTCGATGTCAGCGCTGTGCGGCGTGGGATAGGGGTGGAGCAGGTCACCGCTTAACTGGGCAGTGTTGGACGTACGCCGTGTCGCGCAGGCGTCCGAGGGCATCTCGCTGCTCCTCGCTGCCGCTCCAGCTACCTTCATGGCTACCCCGCTCCGTAAGGCCAGCGGAGATACCGTCCCGTGTCAAGACGAGCCTGTGCCTCCGGCAGGGAAGGGCGCCCGGCCGCCATGCCCCCGGCGAGCGGCTCCTGGATCGTTCCACTGTGGCTGTACGTCGGGCAAGCCTGCCGCAGGCACGCAAGGCATGCGTGCGCCGCGAGGCACAGCGCCCACGAGACCATCGGGCGCCTGCTCGGCGCGCCGGGAGCCGATGCTGCCGGCATCATTGACCTCGCCGGAGCGTGGGTTCGTCTAACGACGGCGCCCATTCCGAATGCTTCGCTACGAAACGTCAATGCACTGTCAGTGCAAAATCGAGGTGCGCGACAAACGAATCTATCTACGCTCCTTGAGTACCCAATCCCCGGCCTTCACACTGGTCGCCAGTTGCTCGTATTCTACCCAGTGCCCGCCTGAACCGACAATTCCGGCCAATGAGGCAAGCCCCCCTCGTCCTTCCTCCCAGCGCTTTCCCATAAGTACGAAATGTCCGACGTTCTGAAAGATGTGCTTCAGAGTCGCGGCGCCGACCCACTGCTCGGGAACGATGCGACGGGATAGGCTGGGAACTGTAATCGGCTCGCCGCGGCGCACGACTGTAAACTCCATGCCCAGATAAGAATCTGAGCCCCCCAAGTCAGCATAAAACGACATGCCGTTATCAAGCGTCTTCAGGACCGGGAATGCACGTTCCTCCGCCGTCTGTCGCTCCAGCTCTGTTGTAATGAACCTCGAACCAGCCGGGTCCTCCATGGCCACTTTCAGGTCGTTGACCTGGGGTCGTCGTGCTCGATCTCGATGGATACATGCCTGCAGAAGGACTTTCAACGGAGCCGGAACCGAATCCCGAAGGGACTCAACGCGCTGGCCCTCTTGAGCAATGAGCACAGGTAGAGCGGTCTTCCTCTCAAGACCATCGAACATCCTCTTCCCTGTAAAAAGCTCGAAAAGTATCGTTCCCAGTCCGTAGATATCGTCGGGGGCACCAAATTTTTCCCCCATAAGGTACTGAGGTGAAGCGTACCTCATGCTGCCGAGAAACTGACCAACGTTCGTATGTAACGTCTCTGCGCTCTCGACGGTGAGCTCTGCGACACCAACATCCATAATCACGGGTGTTTCGTCAGCACGCAGCATGACGTTTTCAGGCTTTAGATCTCGATGATAGACGCCCTTGGCATGAAGGTGTTGAAGACCGTTCACGAGACCGAGGGCGATCGCGCGCAGACGGTCCCAACTCACGTCTTCTGCTTCTATGCTCTTATTCCATCCTTCGAGAGTGGGTCCGTCAATCCACTCCATGACGAGGAACTCGGGATCGTTGGCTGACGGCAATAGTCCAAACGTTTTGACGATGTTTGGGCTATTCAAAGCAGCTCCAAGGTCAGCTTCCTGCTGAACTCGTCTTAGCTGCCCTTCATGGGTGAACAGTTCTCGCTTATACTGCTTGACAGCGACTGGCGTTCCGGCGGCGGGCAACCGACCGTCCGGTACTTTCACTATGCATTTGTGAACAGTCGCGCTGCCCCCAGTGCCAACAGCTTCTCGCTCAAGTTCGAGTCCGAAGCTCGTTAGGTGGCTCCTGAGTTGGCTGTTCGATGAGGTCGGGGTCGCAATAACAGGCTCGTTCGCGGTGAGATCGATGGTCATGGCCGTGCGCGGAATTGTAGATCGAGAACCAGGCTCGGGGAAAGCTCGTCGACATCCACCGGCCCAACGTCGCAATCAGTTGCACCTGGGCGTCGCAGACTCGGCACCGGGATCCGCCCCGCCGGCTCGGTGTCAGCCGCTCGCTCGCCGTGGAACTCCGACTCTGCGAGGCCATCCGAGCCTCAATCCCCGGCAGGGGAGCGCCTGGCCGGCCGTGCTCTTGGCGTGCGGCTCCTGGGGCGCCCGGAGGTATCTCTTCGGTCCTCGCTGTCGCTCCAGCTACCCCATGGACACCCCGATCCGCAATGCCAGCGGAGATACCGTCCCGTGTCAAGACGGGCCATGCGCTCGGCAGGGTGCCTCCGGCAGGGCGGAGGCTGGCTGGCGAGGCGGGGACCCACCTGCGCCTACATGACGACACGGCAGCGCTCGCTCGGCGTAACTGGCGGGGTCCGGGCGTCGCAGACCTCGGACCCGGGATCCACCCCGCCGGCCTGGTGCCCGAGGTGGAGCCTCGTGGAGCCCTGTACCCTGGCGTCACCCGCCGCGCCCGATCCCGGTGGTCTCGCCTACGTCCAGCTGCGCAGCAATCCACCCCTGCTGAACTTTGTCAGGTCACACGCAGGTCACACAAAAGAAAAAAGACACGGCTCTCGCCGTGTCTTCTTGGTGGAGGCGCCGGGAATCGAACCCGGTGTTGAATTTTTGTGGAGCTCGCTGGCTCGCCCTTCGGCGCGGGAATGGGCGGGAGGATGGTACGGCGACCTCGCGCCACGACGTATCACAGCACCCTCGATCTCGAGCAGCATGATCTAAGTAGGCCCCGCCTTCGCCCCTGACCCGCCATCACGGTCGGGCGCTTCGCCCCGCCGCTCGGCTCGTTCTCGTGGCGCACCCCCGATCGCGCCGTCGGCTGTGGCTCGACCGGCAGCGCGCCGGAGCGTGGGAAACCTCGACCGGCCGGTGCCGGACCCCAGGTCGCCGCCCCGCAAAGAATCACAGCACCCTCGATTTCGAGCTCCATGATCTAAGGAAGGCGCCCCTTCGGCCTCTGCCCGGCATCACGTTCGGGAGGGGCTCGGCGTCGTGCCCCGCCGCACGGATCGTTCTCGTGGCATCTCAGGTCGCCCGACCGAGAGCAGCGCCGACCGTCAGGACGCCGGAGCGCGGGGGACCTCGACAAGCGCCGGCCCTGACCGGTGTCAGGCGCTCGTGCCTCCTCAGCCGAGGGCGCCCCGTTGCTGTCGCTTTGTTCGTCTTCGGTCGTCTGGCCGCGTCGGCTGTTGCCGTCGGCCAGGAGGCCGTCTGCCTGGGCTCGCCTTTAAGGTCGGTGCCTTGCGTCCCGTGCGCCGCTGGACCGTGCCGGGCGCTCGCGTGGCTCGTACTGTTCGTTGGAGGTGCCGTTGAGAAAGCCTGTTACGCCGGATGAACTGTCCAAAGCATTCGCGACCATTGCCCACTACTTGGCCGACTCGATGCGCGAGGCGGCGAACGAGAACGCTGCCGGCGACGCCAGCCCCGCCTACTACGACGCCCGGAGCTCCCCGACGGGGCCGACGACTTTCCGGCGTGCCGCGGCAGCAGGCGCTTTCCCCTCGTTCAGGGTCGGCCGCAAACTCATGGCGCGCAAGGCTGATGTGGACGCGTGGATCGCCACCCAGGCGCGCACGCCGAAGCCGAAGGCGCAGAGCGCCGACGACGTTGACGCCGCGTTCTTCGCGTCCCTTCAGCCCCAGAGGCCACGGCGATGAAGCAGGCGGACACGATGACGATCATCATCGACACGCGCGAGCAGCGCCCGTGGATGTTCGGCGGTGCTCACCGCGTCGAGCGCGCGAAGCTGCCCGCCGGCGACTACTCGATCGCCGGCTTCGAGACGAGCGTCGCGATCGAGCGGAAGACCCTCGACGACTACGTGCAGTCGCTGATCTTGCACCGGGAGCGCTTCAAGCGCGAGTGCGAACAGCTGCGATCCTACGAGCTCAAAGCGATCGTAGTCGAGGCCGACGCCGGCGACGTGTTCGCGCACGCGTACCGGAGCAAGGCCGCGCCGAACGCGGTGATCGCGACAGGGCTCGCCTTCCTTCAGGACTACGGCGTCGCGACGATCTGGGCGGGCAACCGCGAGCATGCCGAGCACATGACAGAGACCATGCTGCGGCGGTTTCACAGGAAGCAGCACGAGGCGCAGTGATGAGAGCGAGCCCTGGTTGGTTCCCCGACGATCCTGAAGAGCGCGCCGCGATCCAGAGCGAGGGCGAGGGCGAGGCGGCCGTGCATCACAGCGATGCCGTCAGCGTGGCCAATGACTATATGAGCGACCTCGACGCGTGCGACGATGCGGCGAGCGGAAGCGAGCCCGCGATGGCTTCGTCGCCCCCGGCGAACGACACCTCGACAGCAGCCGCGGAGCAGCACCGGACGCGGATCCATCTGGTCGGAACGCCGAGCATCTTCGCGCCGCTTCCTCCAGCGTCCTGGGTCGTCAAGGGGATGCAACTGGGCCCCGGTCGTTCCGCGATCTTCGCGGGCTACGGGTCATCGGGGAAGACGCTCGCCGCGCAAGCGCTCGCGCTCGCCGTCGCGTCGGGGCGGCCGCCGTGGCAGCACCCGGCCTTCCAGTGCCAGCAACCTCGGCGGGTGATCCACATCGATCACGAGCAGGGGCGCCGCGGGACGTTTCTCCGCTACCAGCGACTTGCAGTCGGGATGGAGCTCGACTGGCAGCGCGACCTCGAGGATCGGCTGCGAGTTGCCGTCCTGCCTCGCTTCTTCCTGAACGCGGAGGACGCGGAGGACGCTTACGCCGAGCTCTGCTCGGATGACGTCGGGCTGGTCATCATCGACGCACTGAAGGGAGCGACACCGGGCAGCGATGAGAACGACTCCAAGATCCGGGAGTCGCTCGACAATCTGACCCGCGTCTCCGAGCGGACCAAGACGGCGTTCGTGGTGCTCCACCATGCGGGCAAGATCAAGGAGGGCCAGACGGACGGGCGCATGGCGCTCCGCGGCTCATCGGCGATCTACGACGCCGCCGGGCTGGTGCTGCTCATGCACGGCGAGCACGGGAGGCCGAAGAGGGTGACCCATCAGAAGAACGCTCCCGATGCCGGCGATGACATCATCGATGACTTCTTCCTGACGCTCGATGTCATCCGGCCTGACGGCGAGAAGGGCGAGCCCGGGGCGTCGCGCATCGTCTACCGGAGTCTTGAGGAGGTCGAGGGAGAGCGCAGCCCAGAGGAGCGGAAGCAAGAGATCATCGATCGCGTTCGTGAGGTCGTCGGCGCTAACCCCGGGCTCAGCGTCCGCGCTCTCCGCGAGAAGGTACGTGGCAAGGCTGAGCTCGTGGACGACGCCGTTAAATCGCTCGTCGCGTCCGGCGAGATGGAGCAGCGGCAAGAGGGGCGCTCGCTCGCGCACTACCTGACCGGGCAGCGCAGGGATGGGACCAATGGGTAGGTCGCATGTGCCGCACCGCCAGGCGGTCGTGATCTCGGTCGGAGTCGAGCCCGGCATGCTCGCAACGTGTCCGTGTCCCCCCTTAAGGGGGGAGACACGGGACACGATGCTCAGAGCGTGTCCGGGACACGTCGGGACACGTCAGGACACGGGACACGATCGCGGCGACGACAGCCGGGCCGGTCACATAGCGCCGGATGAGGGAGCGGGGAGCAGGAGGCGAGGAAGCGACAGCGGAAGGCGTGAGCCGGCTCCACGCCGGCCCGTCCCGGAACGCCGCGCGCTTCGCTCTGCCGCTGCTCGCCGGCCCCCTTGGCGTCGGGCTTGGCGGTCGGGCTGGCGCTGGTGCCCCTCGGCATCGTGGCCGTGCTGGAGCTCCGTGGACGCGCTTGCCGATCGCCGCAGGACCGATCAAGACGTCGACCTCGACCTCGGCGCCCTCGTGGTCGGCGGAGCCGCTCAGCAGGGCGCCCTCGGCCTCGGCGGACCTCAGCGGCGCGTTGCGCTGACACTTCGGCCTGACGATTCGATCGCGCAAAGCCTTGATTTCCAAGCATTTCGGCGCGCTGTTCGTCCCATCCTATGGGGGGCAGCACAACGCGACACGTCGGACAGCGGCTCGATCGGCACCTCAGCGCCCGCGCTCGCGGTGGTCGACCTCGGCGCCCTCGATGCCGAGCGCGGTGTCGATGTCCTCGCCGATCGACCGGCTCGTGGTGCCCCCCAACTGCGGAATTTCCGAGGTTGCACACACGGCCGTCGCCCTTGTGGCCGGTCGTCGCGCTGTGCGCTCACCGGGCGCCCTTGCACGGGCCGGCTGGTCGAGGTCGAGGTGGCAAGCCGCTCGGCGCGCCTGCGGCCTCGTAGAGGGCGCCTGCGGCGGCTGCGCGGCGCTGGTCGAGGCCGCGATCCGCTGCGCGGCCGGCTCAGCCGTCGGCCGGCTTGGCGTAGCGCCTGCTGCCGCGTTCCCGCGGGGCCGCGCTGCCGTGCCGGGCGCGCCACGGAACTCGCCGCGCTCCGGCTCGGCAGCGCGCCCGAGGGAGCGCCCGTCGCCGTCGGCGTCGATCCAGAGCGGCGCCGTGGCGAGGTGGACGCGCTGCTCGCTGGATCGACCGGTGCGCTGCCGAGGGCTCTCGAGCCCTCCGGCCGCTCGTTCGGATGCCCCCGCGCGGTCTCGACCGATCGTGGGGGCTCCTCTTGAGCCGATGGCCTGGTCGGGACCACGCCGTTTGTATGAAAAAATTCATTTCTTTCGATCGTGACCTGATTCCCTGGCCGAAAAGATCCTTCGCGATGGGTCGCGACCTTTCCGCGGCCTCGTAACGAGCGCCGGCGATGGTCGTGACCTCCGTGGCACCTCCTTTTCAGGCGGCCGGGTTGGTCTCGATCCGTCGCAAACCTGCGGGCCGCCTGACGAGCTCTGCCGCGCCGCCGTCTCCTGACCGGAGACTCTGTACCCCGGACGCCCGGACGAGGAGGTCTTTGCGATGTTGAAGCACTCCAACCCCGCCGCATCGTCTCAGGAATCCTGGCGGGACGATTCCGCGGGGGCGAACCGTCGCGATCCGTCGGATGCCCCGGGATTTTGGGAGGGCGTGACGACGGCTCGCAGCCCCTCGGAAGGCGTGGGCCCAACCCGGGCCTAAGCGTCAAGCCTCCGGCCTGGGGAGCTCGCCGTGACCGGGCCGTCGCCTCGGGCGGCCGTGGTCGCCTCGCTCGCCAGCACCCTGAGCTACGCCGTCGCCCTCGGGGATGACGTGGCGGCCCGGGTCGTTCACGAGGCGATCGGTCCGCTGCTCGGCCTTGGTCCAGCAGTAGAGGGGCGAGCACCCTCGCGCCCGTAGCAAGACTCATCGCCGCCGGAAGGTGGCCTTCGCAGACCCGCACCGCGTCGCCGAGCAACAGGCGCCGTCCCCTCACGAGCCATTCGAGGCGTGCGATCCCCTGGACCACCCCCGGCTGATCAGGTCCCGGGAAAGCATCGTCCTCCTCTTGGTCGGCGAGGACTTACAGCCAACCGCTAACTGGAGGGTGGGGTCGAGCACGCCCGGAGCGAGGAGCCCCGGCGGCGTCGCTCTAAGCTCCTCTACCGTGTCGGTGATCACCGCGTCACGCGTCGGACCGGTGAAGATCGCGGCCACGTGGTCGCTGACGAATCCGTGTACGCGATGTGTCGGCATGTTCCCGTGCTCATCCTTCGAGCTGGGCAAAAGCGCCACGAAGCACTTCCTTGACCCTATCGCCATCCCGCGCACGAATGCCGTCGAGGAGGCTGTGGAGTGGGATACTCAGACCCGCACCGAATCGATGAATAGAATTCTTGTACAAGACACCCAATTCCATATTGTCGACATGTAGTGGGTCAAGGCGATAAAAGATACGCTCGCCGCGTGCGATGACGCTCGGTCCAGCCAATTCGAGAAGTGGGCGATGTGCTAGAATGGCAGCAGCGTCGACAAGGGAACGCGCTCGCTCCATTCGCAGGTACTGCCAGTACCAGATAAGGTACCGGTTTAGTCGCCGAATCTGAATCTCATACAGGGGGCCTGACCCAGCGTCAAATGCCCAGTACGTGTTGATAGCGGTCTGAATGAGGTTCAAAAAAAACATGCGGGAGTCCTTGACCGCCTCTCGAGCTCCTTGACGAGTCAGTGCATATTCGTGAAGCATGGTCCACACGTCGGCCTGATAGTCAACTTCCTCGAGCAGCTTTGGAAACCGACCGATTCTGACGCTTGTTGCCCGGGTGAGGCGGTGCCCGGCGTGGACTCCTTCGTGGAGCAGCAGCATGCGGATCGCCCGGCTCCGCTCCTCCTCTCCTTCGAAATAATTGCTGATGGCGGCAACGAGTTCGTCTCCGAGTTGCCACGCACGTTTTGTCTCATCGAACCGGAACCCGTCTTCCACATTGCGTGCTCCCGCATCAATCGTAGAGTCGACGAGCGGGGTCGAGGTGATAGCAGGCAGACTTTCCCACGGGCATTGAAACGGTGCGCGCGCCTCGACATCCGGCAGCACGAACGACAGCCAATTCGCGTCCGCGCGCCCCGTTTGCCAATCTCCGTATGTCCCCGCGAACGTCCGAAGTCGCTCGACGTCCCGAACAAGCCGCTTTCGCTCCTTCGTCGTACGCTTGCGTTCATCTACAGAAAGGCGGGCACGAGGGGTTGAATCATCTTGGAGCGCAATCGCTGAGATATGCCTCGGCGTTGCGTTCCGGTTAAAGTAGTAGGTCTGTACACGCGGGTGCATGGTCGGGCTCACCCGTGTCCCCATTCTGAATGCGACACCGACCGGTACGGCCGCGAAGACGTGTACTGTACGGATGCCTGGCCGTCGATTCAAGATGGCGTCAAGCGCGTCCCTAAAGGCATCGGCCACTCGTTCGAGCACGGTCATTGAAACGACAGCATCGTAGCCCATCGGCTCGATTTCTATGTCAACCTCAGCGAGTGGATCCGGGACGACTTCCAGCGTATCACGAGGCTCCACGGGTAGCGTGGCTGAGATACGAATAATAGCATCGCCTTCTGCGCGCACGAGTTCCTGAGGCAGTCCGCGTACACGAAGTTCGGGCTCGTGTGCGGGAGAGTCGGACCAAAGCCAGTTCCGCTGTACGTGGTGGCGAAGGAACGTATCCACTGTCGCCCAGGTACTCGTGAGGAACCCGAGCTGCATCGCGAGCGGGATCGGGGCGGTGCCGAAGTAGGCAACACGCCACCCGGGATGCGCGTCCATGGCGGGCCGGAGGCGCTCCCGAAATGAGCGCGTCAGCTCTCGGGCAGCGCTGTCCCAATCGCCGGTTTCGATAGCCCGCTTCGCGCTCTCGCGGATGTCGATCTCGATGGCCTCCCGGGGCCCCTTTTGCAGTGCTTCTGCAAGCGCGGGGAGGATGTCCTCGTCGGCGATGCCGTCCAAGACCGGCTGTTTCAGAATGATTGTTCCTTGAGGGGTCGCCATTGTTCGAGTTCCTTCGGCTCGCAGCACGAGCACATCGTTGGTGCTTACAGCGTTAGCGTGTACTTAAATCCTCGCTGACCAGAATCATAGTCGTACATGAGGATCGGCGGGTGAAGTTTCGGCAGTAGAACGCGACCAAGTTGCACGGCGATCGAAACGGGAACAGCCGGGAATACATGGATGCGACAGTCTATCCCGTAGCTCTGACGGATCTGCTCGACGAGACCCTGCCATGCGCTCCCGAAGCGTGCCACATCCACGGCGGAGCGGACCGCCGTAAGGGCAGGGGCCGCGATGGTCATCTCGAAAAAGGCATGATCGATGGTCATGGCTGCTGAGACAGCGGCGGCAGGCACCATGCTGCTGATACCGATGCTCACGGCTGCATCCTTCGTCTCTGCGGTGCCCTTCGTATGCTCGACGACCTTGAAGTCAAGAGGCCTCTGAGGGGCTGCCGGCCAAGCCCAGCTTCCTGTATCTCGATGCAACTGGAATACGTCCGCTGGCATCTTATCGCCAACCGCCCGTCCGAATGCGCTGAGAAGTGGAATTGGCGCGAGCGCGAAGAGCGAGATGTGCTCCTTGTGAGCCGGATTGCTGCCCCATCGAAGCCGCGCTGCAACCTGGTGCCTCATCTCGGCGAGGTTTCGGTCCCAGAAGCTAGAATCCGATTCGTGGAGGCTGCTCCCAGTAAGGTCGATATACACGACATCATGGGCTGGATACCGCGAGGGCAGCACTGCACGACGAGCGTCATCGAGCGAGATTTGAGCTTTCTGCTTTCCGATATTAACCTGAAAAAGGACAACATGCGTCCGCAGATCTGGCGCGATCGACGTCAAGAGTTCGATGCGGTCTTCGTGCTCGTGTTTATATTGTCGCAAAAGTTTGATCGGATGCTCGGCGATCTCCACCTTGTCTACAAGGCGGTGGTGTGTGTCACACAGCAACATGAGATTCGAGACTTCTTTTGCGAGCTTAGGAGACAGTACAGGGTCTCCGCGTGGCCCATTCGGCTCGTCAGCCACGATATGAGCAATATAGGAACGGTTCAAGTCCTTGCTTGTGATATCATCCCTATAGAGGAGGAGGTTGCATCCTTGATACTCGCATCGTCCTCCGGAGCGTACCCAGAGCGCTGCGACAACCTTGTTTGGGATGGTCGTTTTTGACATTATCGCACCTTGAGAGGTGAGATTGTTAGGCTCTCGCGATGCCCTTCCCAAGCGCGAATGGCGGACGTGCCAACGATGATGAAGTACAACGTGTCGCTATCGAACTGATCTGTACGAAGCCTGCGATGCCAATCGTTCAAATCGACTGGAGATGGATTCGGCACTGGCTCGGGGTGGGTATGCCACTCCCCGAGATAGACGCAGGTGCCACGGCTCGACTCCCACGCCTCGTCGATGCGGCGTTGGTGATTGACCTTGCCTCGTGTGAAGTGATATCGAGAGCGTCGATCTCCTTGCATGGGCTCGGTTACTTCGTCTACGACCTTATGAGGCGATTCACGGAGATGCCGCCCGAGAAGGACTCCGCCTGCCTCCAGATCCTTCGCGCGGAGTTGCTGATATGACGCGAGACGCTCGACCACATCCTCGTTAATCTTCAACCGCGCCCCGCTTTGTGCGGCGAAGACAAGCGACCCCTTCACGGACGATCTCCGCACACGTCACAGTCCTCTCGAACGTATGTGAATCGATACTCCCGAAGCTGGTCTTCGCTCAGCTCGTATCGCGCTGAAAGTTTGAACCCTGCCGCGAGAAAGGCCGACGTATCGCCCTTCCACGACAGTAGCGGGTGGCCGATCTTCCGGCCATGGAGAAAGTCTAGTATCAGCCGGGCAGCGAGATCAGCAGTGCGCCGTGCATCAAGGTCAGCATACGGTGTATATATGCTCGCACATCCAGAAAGATCCTTCGTGAATGTCTGCCCAGGTCCGGCAAAATCCGCGCGGTTTTGCCTTTCCTCGTCGGGTTTTGGAGGTGGAAGTAAGCAACGGAAGCACCCGCGGACTCCAGTGACGCGTGAATTCGTGAAAAGTGCGTGCCCTCCGATACCGTATGGTTCCACCCACGTGAACACCATGGCGGGTCCGCTGGACCTATCATGGATAACCTTGTTCAACTGGAGACTGGCCGTTGCATCTCCAATAGCGAAGACTATGAGGTCGGTCTTGTCGAGATCGAGTTCACCTTTCTCAACCGCCGATTCGACGTAGTTTCGCACGGTATGCACCGCGAGGTACGGGATCTTGGTCGTAAGCTCGCGCTTTAGCGCGTCGACTTTTCTTACGCCGACGGCGCTTTTTCCCAGAACACTTCGGAAAGTGTTCTGTGCACCATAGGAGTCGAAGTCGACGAGCGTAAGGTGGCCGAGCCCCGTCCAGGCTAGAGCATGGGCGAGATACCCTCCGACCGCGCCGCATCCAGCAAGTACCACATGCTTATTTGTCAAAGAGAGAGCGCCACCGCCCCGCGCCATGACGTACTCGCGATCCCGGCGTTCAAGCGCGATGTGGTGTACGGGTCGCGACGACGTGCCACCAACGAACGGATGTCCCCCTGAAAGGTCGAGGTACTCGAGAGCTACGAGTCCCTTACCGCCTTTGGGTCGAGGAACGCTGAGCACAATAAAAGAGCGATGTTTTTCCTTGGTGCCAAGGTGCTCGAGAAGCGCACGGTTTTCTTTCGATAGATGCTTTAGAACGAATTCCCTTGTCCAGTTTGGCGATTTGAACTGTCCCGGCGTAAACCGGTCGGAAAGTGTTGTTGGTAGGAGTGGCACGTAAAGCGCGCACCATTCCTGGGTCTGCTTGATCGCTCGGCCGTTTTCGAACGCCCGGACCTGCTCGATGGAATCGGCGACGTAGAGGCATGCTCGGCCCTGCCGGCTCAGCCATATACGGCGGAGTGCATCGTCGGGGGTAACGTAGCAAGGGATGGGGGAATGTTTCGCTATCTGTAGCCAGTACGCCTCGAGTTCATCCGCGAAGTCGAGCCAGTTCACACCCGATGCGCCGTCGATCAGCGTGCTTGTCGCGGCCTCAAGTGCCTCTTCAAGGATCTTGAGCGGCTGCTCCGAATCGAGCAGCAGGCCTTCGTCTGCCCGGTAGCAGATGCGGCCATCGGCTTCGACATGCGGAACGTCTCCAAGTTGGTCCGGTGGAGCAAGAAAGATCTGGGGCAAGGTGTGGGGAAAGCGCGGACCAAGCCCAATTCTGAGCGTGACGTCGCGCCCCTCGACGTGAAGTAGGCCCTGCATCGCAGCCACGAGGTGGCGCTTCGTCGCCCAGGCGGCCTGCAGATCCTCTGGGGCGAGGACGCGCGCGGAGCGTAGCTCCACCTTCGGGAGGAGACGTTCGAGGAGCTGACGGCCCTCGTTCGCGCCGAGCACGCCGAGCTAGGCCGAGTTGCCGGAGGAAGTGATGGCGCGGCCACGCTTCTCCGCCGTCTCGATTTTGTCGGGCACAGGGAAGTCATCGCCGAAGTGTTTCTGGAGCTCCTTGCAGGCTGAGTGGGCGTCGTCGTCCTTTTTGGCGGCCTCCAGCGCCGCCTTCAGATTTCCGAGCCGCTCCTTGAAGTCACGCATCTGTGGGTTCGTCATCTTTGCGCAGAGGTCCGAGTACGGGACGACCGGCAGCCCAACTTTGAGCCGTGGCGTCAACCTCTGCTCCTCGTCGCTCCAGACCTGCTGAAAGTTATCGATCATCGTTTGAACGAAGCGGTCGAGCGCGTCGAGATCGTCGTCGGCCGTCTTGTTCGCGAACGCGTCGATCGTCCTCGTGGACGGCTGGAACCAGTGATACGCCGCGGCGGTGAGCGCAATCCCCTTTGGTGCAGCGTTGCCGTCCTTTGAGAATCGCTCGTCTTTCCAGCGCTTCATCGCGCGGATCACGCGCCGAAATTGCTCCCGATGTTCACTCTGGCGACACTCCGCGATGCGATCGCAGAGCCCCTGGGGATCCGACTGCTCCCAAATGCGGTGCTCAGTGGCCGAGTTCTGCTTGCCCTTCGCGAGGTAGTCCTGTCGGTCGGGGTTCTTTTCGGCACCTGAGTAGACCGCGAGGTCGACGTGGTACACGTCTTCGCCAGCTTCTTGGTAGAAGACGGTCACGCAGGACCGACGCATCTCGACCTTCTTAGTGTGGCCGTCAACAGCGTTGAAGACCCATTCCTTCACCTTGACAGGATCCGAATGGTCGTTTATCGCGAGCTCGAACCGCACGCCGACGTCGATGTCGTAGTCGCCGTTCCTGGGCTTCACCCCAGTGTTCATGGCGTAACTGCCCTGGTTGAAAGTGTTGTACCGAGGGATCTCTTGCCCCTCATCCCGCTGGCGCTTGATGCCTTCGCTCAGCCGGTCCAGGACGCGCTTACGCTTCTCGCTCAGCTTCGCCTTCTCGTCGTCTCGTTCGAGCCTGATCGTGTCGTCGAACTGGATGAAGTACTTCTGGATATCGGCCATGGAAAAGCATCTCCTGCGTACACGTAGAGAATCGTGACATATCTCACGTAGGTGCTTACGTTGAATGCCGATGGTCAGGTAAGCACGACCTGGAGGCGGTGCAACCGTTCAGGTCGTCTATCTGCGAATTTTTTTCGCAGGTCAAAAATCAGGACGATTTCAAGCTGAACGTAACTCATGGGAGCGGCCTCTATAGAACTTGCAGCTCGTCGGGGAAGCGCGCTGAGGTGGGTGACATGACGAGCATGTCCGACGGCGAGCACGCATCAACTGCGCAAGGACCTGATGTCGACACCGCAGGGCGGCGCGTCCAGCGGCTCGATGGGCGTAGGCGGCTGCGGCGGGCGCGCTGACTTTCGGCGTCACCAGCAGCTGCGACCGCTCGGCGTTCTGCGCCGCGACGTCCGCACCGGACCACGCGAGCTGTCGCTCCTGCGCCCGTGCTACCGGGACCGTTTGTCGACGCTCCTCATAAACCGCGCGAATTTGTACAGTCCGATCCCTGGGTCCCCGGATGCAGGTGCCGCGACCCGGTGAGACCTCGCCGGTGGCGGGGCCGTACGTCAGCGCCGGCGCTGCCGAGAAGTGGCCTGCCCGACAGGTGTCCGTCCGGGGGCAGATATCGCGGTCGTCGCAAGCCGGCCCGGTTGCCTGGTCCTGGTCCTCCCCCGCTTCCGCGGACAGTTTCATTATGCCGCGAACGCGGTCACGTAGGTCTTCAATTCGAACTCGATCGGGCTCATGTAGGCGAGCCGTGAATGCCGTCGTTTCAGGTTGTAGAAGTTCTCGATGTAGTCGCCGAGCGACGCGATGGCGGCCGCTCGCGTCGGGTAGCGCTCGTGCTCGACCAGCTCCGCCTTCAGCGTCGCGAAGAAGCTCTCGGCCACGGCGTTGTCCCAGCAGTCGCCGGCGCGGCTCATGCTCGGGATGAGCCCATGCGCCCCGAGCACCCCGCGGTAATCGTCGCTGGCGTAGGGGCTACCGCGGTCCGAGTGGTGCACCAGCCCAGGCGCCGGGCGGCGCGCTCTCAAGGCGGGCGTCAGCGCGGCGAGCGCCAGGGCGCGATCGTTGGTCGCGCTCGCGGCCCAGCCGACCACGCGGCGCGAGAACAGGTCCAACATCACGGCCAAGTACAGCCAGCCCTCGTCGGTGGGGATGTACGTCACGTCGGTCACCCAGACCTGGTTGGGGGCTTGGGCGTCGAACTGCCGTTCGAGCACGTTCGGTGCGATCGGGCCCTTGTGCCGCGAGTGGGTGGTGCGGCGGAAGCGCCGCTTGCTGCGCGCCGCGAGCCGCTCCGCGCGCATCAGCCGTGCGACCCGCTTTTTTCCGACACGGATGCCGCGAGCACGCAGCTCGGCGTGGATGCGCGGGCTGCCATATCTGCCCCGGCTCTTGTTGTGCACAGCCCTAATCTGCGCGCTGAGCTGGGCATCGGCCTTGGCTCGCGCGGACACCGAGCGACGGGCCCATGCGGAATAGCCGCTGCGCGTGACCTGCAGCACCGCGCACAGCACCAGCACCGGGTAGTGCGCCTTCTCCGCGTCGATGAATTCAAACCTCACTCGCTCTCCTTCGCGAAGAAGGCCGCCGCTTTTTTTAAGATGTCGCGCTCCATCTCCAGCCGCTTCACATCGCGGCGCAGCCGCTGCAGTTCCTCACGCTCCGGCGTCGTCAACGCCCCCGGCGGGCCGTGGCCCGCGTCGGTGTCCGTGCGCTTGATCCAGTCGCGCAGCGCCGTCTCGGTCAGGTCGAGGTCCTTCGCTACCTGGCCAATGCTCCGGTCGCCCGCCTTCGCCAGCCGTACCGCCTCCGCCTTGAACTCGGGCGTGAACGCCCTCCTCTTTCTCCGTCCCATCCCTGCCTCCTGGTGCCTCCGGGGGGGTCCACGGAAGCGGGGGAGGACCATCCTCCTTCGGAGCACGCATAGCGCGTGTGATGTTCGAGAGTGCGCCTTCTCGGGGTATCCGTTCGGCGACCCGCATGCTGTACCGGGGCGCCGGCGCTGCGTAAAACCCCGAGCCGGAGGTATCGATGGACGAGAGCACACGCACCTGGCGCGACCGAGTGGCGCGCTGGCATATGAGCGGGCACTCAGCCCGCGTTTTCGCGGAGCAGGAGGGGGTCAACCCAGGCACGCTCTACGCCTGGAGCCGCCGACTGGGGATGAAGCGGAGCGAGTGCCGACGGCGCTCGGACGCGCCGAAGCTGCTTTCATTCCTCCCGGTGGTGGTGTATCCGTTCGGTGACCTGCATGCTGTCCTGGGGCCCGAGCGCTGCGTAAAACCCCGAGCCGGAGGTATCGATGGACGAGAGCAGAAGCACCTGGCGCGACCGAGTGGCGCGCTGGCATAAGAGCGGGCACTCAGCCCGCGTGTTCGCGGAGCGGGAGGGGGTCAACCCAGGTACGCTCTACTCCTGGAGCCGCCGACTGGGGATGAAGCGGAGCGAGTGCCGACAGCGCTCGGACACGGCGAAGCTGCCTTCATTCCTCCCGGTGGTGGTAGCCTCCCCGGAGGCGACGGCGCCCTCCTCGGGCGCACCGCTGGAGATCGTCTTGCCGGACGGCGCGGTCGTCCGCGTCCCGCCGTCGTTCGATGAGGTGACGCTGGCGCGCGTTGTTCGTGCGCTCGGGGGGCGCGATGATCCCTGGCCGCGTCTCGATCTACGTTGCCACCGAGCCGCTCGACTTGCGCCGCTCGTTCGATGGTCTCGCTGCCGTTGTGCGCGAGGTGCTACGACAAAACCCGCTCTCCGGAGCGCTGTTTCTCTTCTTCAACCGGGCAGCCGACCGCTGCAAGGCCCTTTGGTGGGACCGCAGCGGGTACTGTCTACTTTACAACCACCTGTCTTCACGCTACACCTCTTTCGACTTCAGACGAGGACGTTGGTTCCGGCATCCGTGATGCACGGGCTGCCGCCGCCCGACCGTTGAGGCGATCCCAGCGGCTGCAGTGCTTCGTCGGGTGAGTCGCCGGCTCCTCGTAGAGCCACGCGTGGCCATTGTACGCGTGCGCCTTGATGATGCCGTGCTTCACCCAGCTGGTCAGGGTGGCCTCGTGGATTCCAAGGCGAGCAGCGAGCTCCTTCTTGGTGAGCAGCCCGCGGGCGCGCAGCCGGTCTAAGCGCGGTCGCAGGTCATAGGTATGCACGAGGTACTGTACGCGCTTCGGCGTGAATCGGGCCCCGCCTCGGCCGGGCCACGCGGCCCCGCCGGGATGGAGCCCGCGCGCGTTGAGGATCTCGGCGATGTCGTCGTAGATGTGGCGGTCGAGCAGCCGGTCGACGAGCTCGACAAGCTCCGCCGGCGTCTTCACTTTCTCCCAGGAAGCCTTCGGGTTCACGGTCGTAAGCGTCGTCGTTTGGCCGCCTCGGAAGCGAATATGGATCTTCGTGGTCCCGTCCGCAGATTGCTTCAAGAGCATCGCGTCCTCCACCACGTAGGCGAGCATTCGCTTCCGCTCCCGGTTCGGCGTCGCCGGGGCGGACCACAGCCGATTGAAGTCGGTCGTCATCGCGACGAGTCGATCGCGAAGCGCCTCGTCGATGGCGATCCCATCGGCGAGCTCGGTGCCGCCGCTGTCCACCTGGCCGAGCTCGGGCATGATGCCGGCGACGAGGACCGACAAGCGCGAGCGCGGCGCGGGCGCCCTCCTCGGGCACACTGGCGCGGAGGTCGAGGCGGACGTCGGCGAGCTCGGCGCGGCCGTCGTCCGCCTCGATCCGAGCTCGGGCACGTCTCCAGCCACGGCCGCCGTGGCTGAGCCGGCCTCCAAGAAGGACGCCCGGCGACGCGTTACCACGGGTCGCAGCAGATCACGGCCGTTTCACTGCGCTCCAGCTTGCCGCTCGCGATCGTGGGATCCGTCGAAGGGGCGCAGGTGCCAGCCTCGTTCTGCGTCCAAACGGACCGCATCGCCGCAATCTCTCCGTCGATCTCCGGCGTACAAATCGGATAATCCGCGTTGGAAATAGCGACAGAGCCAACCTTGTCAACGCAGTCCTCATCACTGTACAGCGCGGTTTGCACGGTGCACTTTCCCCCGCGTGGCGCGCCGCATGAGCACGGGGTACACGTGCGAGTGTCCGTGTAGACCGGGAACTCGAGACGCGCCTGTCTTCCTCGCCAGCACTCTCCATTGTCTTGTGGAAGGTAACACACGCGGAAGAGCGTCGGGATGATCTCGCTTGTGCCTGGAAGGCAAGCTCGGACGAAGCTCAGATTCTTTCGCGACGGTGCGGGTACTGGCGCGACGGGTGAGCAATCAGCGAGCGCCGGCGGCTCGAACGTCACGGAAACATAATCGCTGCTCGTCACCGAGGAGGGGCCCGCCTTGCACGCACCGTCCCAGGAGGTGCCGCCATTGAGCGTGACGACGGGGGTGCCACCGGGGCAACTCGACGTATTGGCGAACACCTCCGACGGTCGCACGCAGGCCGCCGGCGTACATTCACAAGGCTCGCATTGATCCGGCCCAGGATCCTCACCCCAGTCCGTCCACCCTTCCCACAGGAGCTTGCCATCCGGATCGCAACTCCGTGCGTTTTCCTGGAAGCCGCCGAAGAACAGAATGAGCTTGCTCGGGTCCCGCTCTGGTAGGTCATCGTCGGAGACCGGCGAGTAACAGCCGATGAGTGCCAACGTGGCCAGTGCGTAGAACGTAACCGTTCGCATCGTGCGCCTCATCCTTTGCTTCGGTCAGTCTTCATCCAGAGAAGGTCGCGCGTCGACGTGCTTCTAGTGGTTGCAGCAGTACACGCGCGTTTCACCGCGCTCCAGCTTGCCGCTCGCGATCTTGGAAGCCGTCGAAGGGGTGCAGGTGCCAGGCTCGTTCTGTATCCAGGCGGACCGCATCGCCGCAATCTCTCCATCGATCTCCTCCGTGCAAATCGGATGATCCGCGTTGGAAATAGCAACAGATCCAACCTCGCCCGAGCAGTCTTCTCCCCTGTACAGCGTGGTTTGCGCGGTACACTTTCCTCCGCGTGGCGCGCCGCACGAGCACGGGGTGCATGTGCGCGTGTCCGTGTAGACCGGGAACTCGAAACGCGTCGGGTGTTTACGCCAGCATTCTCCATTGTCTTGCGGGGGGTAACAGCGGCGAAAATCCGTGCGGGTGATCTCGCTTGTGTCTGGAAGGCAAGCTCGGACGAAGCTCATCTTCTTTCGCGACGGTGCGGGTACTGGCGAGACAGGTTGACAATCGGCGAGCGTCGGCGGCTCGAACGTCACGGAATCGTAGGAGCTGCTCGTCACCGAGAAGGCGCCGGCAGCACATGCCCCGTCCCAGGAGTCGCCACCGATGAGCGTGAGGATGGCGTTGCCACCGGGGCAACCCGACCTGCGCGCGGACACCTCCGGCGGTCGAACGCAGGCTGCCGGCGTACACTCACATGGCTCGCATTCGTCCGGCTCAGGATCCTCATCCCACGCTGTCCACCCTTCCCACAGGAGCTCGCCATTCGGAGCGCACGTCGGTGCCCTTTCCTGCCGGCCGCCGAACAGCAGAATGAGCTTGGTCGGGTCCGGATCCGGTAGGCCGTCGTCGGGCACCGGCGAGGAACAGCCGATGAGTGCCAGCGTGGCCAATGTGTATGACGCAGCCGTTCGCATCGCATGCCTCATCCTTTGCTTCGGTCAATCTTCATCCGTGATGATATGCTGGGTGCAGCAGAACACGCGTGTTTCGCCACTCTCGATCGTGCCGCCGACATAGGAAGTTTTCTCCGTCGGCGGGCAAGCCCCAGGCTCTTCGTGCGCGAGGATCACGCGTGCCGCTGCCAGCGACCAGGTTGGTTGTGCCTCGATGCATGCGTGGGTCTCGACTCCGTTGTACAACGTCATCAGATCGGAGCAGCCTGTGTCGCGGAAGAGCAGCACATCCGCCAAACACCGTCCACCCGCCGGATCTCCGCAAGCGCATGGAGTGCATGTGCGAGCATCGCCGATCCGCTCCTGGAACTCGAAGCGAACGGAGAAGCCCGCCGGGCATGACCCATCCTCATCGGGCGCGATGCACGCCAATCCGTCGAAGTCGGCAAAATGCTTTGGCACCCACGGGCAAGCGCGCGCAAATATCCCGGTAAGGGGCGGCGGACCGAACTGCTGCAGGGGCTCGCACCGGGAGGCCACCGTTGGCGGAGCGAGGGTGATCGAAGCGAGCGCCTCATCCGGGACACGCGGATTGGCCTCGATGCATTCCCCTCGTTGATGCTTTTCGGTGTCGAGCGTGACCGGGATCCCATCGTCTGCGCATAGGTTCGACTCGTGGGCCGTGAACTCGGACGGCAGCACGCAGGGGGCAGGTCCACAACTGCACGTCCCGCACTCTTTCTGAGGGCTCGCAGACACATCGGCCCATCCATCCCAGTAGTCCAGCCGGCCCAGGGGACATGGTGGAGGATTCGGATCGGATCCAGACCAAAGGAATACCGTGTGATCCTCGGTCCGGGGTACGGGAATCTCGAGGCCTTCACCGCAGCCGAGCAGCGCAGCCGTACCGAGAGCAAAATAAGGTGTTGATCGCATCGTGAACCACTCCCCCTGGCTCAGTACTTGTGCGGCCCGCAAACGACGAGCTTGTAACAAACATCGCCATCATCGCCGTCCTTCGACGGCGTCTTCATGGCTTGCCGCGGGAAGGCGGCCTGGCGGTTCGTGACGGAGCGATGTGCGACGGGCGGCGGCGCTTGCGGTGCATCGGACGGCCGCGGGGGAGGCGGTAGGGTGGCTCGGAGGGCTGCACGCTGGACGACCCGCGCCAGGCGCGGCGCAGCTCTGGGGGGGGACTGCTCCCTCCGGAGGAGGAGCGCTCCCGCGCTCCCGAGCAAGAAGGCGAGCGCGAGCACGGCGCTGAGCCGGCGCGTGGGGGAGCGTCGCCCTGGGGTGCCGTTTGAACGCAGAGGGGGCGAAGGCGCCGGCGCTACCGACAGCAGCGGAGAAGGGGGAGGGGTCGAGGGCGTCGGCGGGACGGGCAGCCGCGGATCGAGATCCGGTAGCACGGGCGCCGGAGGCGCCGGCGGTACAACCGTGGGCGCGCGGGTGATGTGGTCCCGCGCGTCCCGCGGCGGCACCGCGCTCTTGAGCGTGTCGGGCGTGTCGGGAGGGCGCGGCGCGGCGAGCGGCGGCGCGTGGGGGGCGTGGTCCTGCGCGTCCCGAGGCGGCGCGCTCCTGGCCGTGTCGGGCGCTTCGGAGGGGCGCGGCGTGGGGAGCACGCTGGCTCGTCCCACCTGTTCACCCGAGCCGAGCGGTTCCGCCTCGTCCTCCACGGAGATCGGCGCTCCCTCGTCCGGCTTGCACCGAGCGCCGGATGGCTCGGCGAAGATGTCCACGTTGGGAGCGGCCGGCGGCTCGCCGAGGTCTTCCCACTCGCGGGCGAAGGGAGCCAGAACAGCGAGCATCGTTCGGATGCTCGGCTGCCGTCGCTTGGGGATTTCCGCAAGCGAGGTGGTTATCATCCCCCGAAGCTTCCGAGGCATCCCGACGGGAAAACTCGTGGGCTCGGTCCACGTCGAGAGGGGGCGTTTGCACAAGAGCTCATACATGAGGGTGCCGAAGCCGTAGACATCCGCGCGAAGTCCCAGGCGCCCACCGGAGAAGAGCTCCGGCGGTAGGTACCCGTACGGGTCTTGACGAGCATCGTCTGAGCCGAGCTGAAAGAGCCGCACAAAGCCGAAGTGCGTTATCGCATATCGGCCGTCACCCACGACGAAGACCCGGTCCGGACTGAGGGCACCATGGATCATGGAGAGCTCATGAGCGCGCTCGAGACAGCGGCCAATGGCGATCAGCTCCTGGAGCGCGGCCGGCCCGAGATCGTACCCGCGCGCGGCGTCGAGGAGCGGGACCGCGTCGCTGAGAACGGGGGTCGCCGCCCACGCGACGGACCCGCGCACCCCCCCGTAGAGCACGCGCACGACCTCCGGGACCTCGTCGGAGAGGCGCTGCAGGCGCGCGATCTCCTCAGCGAACGCGCCCTCATCAAGGCCCGTGCCCTCGTGGACGTGCAACCAGACGAGGTCTCCCTTGTCGCCACCCTGCCGCGCGAGGAAGTGACGGACCAGGCCGCGTTCCTCGTTGAGCAGCTCGTGGCCTTCCCAGATCTCGCCGACGGCTACCATACAAGCTTGACCTCCGCGCCGGCGCCTCGCGGGCGGATCTCGGCCTTTCGCGGCCAGACGACATAGACGACCGTCGCGGCGCCGAGCGTTGCGCCGGCGACGAGCGCAGCCGAGCCGAAGCCACGGAACAGGCTCGCTCGAGTGTCGGCCGCGTGGGCGTCGTCGTGAAAGCGGCGGAACTGCGCGCTACTCGGGCGCATCGAGCCGTCGGTCATGCGAGCCACCTTGGCGGCCGCTTCACTCTCCGCGGCGTCGCCGGCGACGTGAAGCCCGACGCCCGCGCCGAGCAGGGCCGCCGAGGCGGCTGCGCCGGAGCCGATGATCCAGGGGTTCGGCTTGGAGCGCGCCGGCGCGACCGCAGCCGGTACAGGGGCTCTTGAGGCGGAAGCCTTCGGGGCCTCGAAGGCGAGCGAGACGCGCCGCGAATCGCCTGCCGCCACCTTCACGAGCGCATGGGCTACCTGTCCCTGCTTCCCCGTCGCCGTGACCTCGTGCTGTCCAGGCGTGACGAAGACCGGGGCGCCCACGCTCACCTCGCGACCGTCCACGAGCAGCCGCGCCGTGTCCGAGGGGGGGCTGACGTGGAGCGTTGCCACGCGCTGCCGAACCGCCGCGAGATCGGCGTGCCTCTGCTCGTAGCGGCGGCGCTCGAGGTCGTTGGTCGGCGCGGGCATCTGCTCGACGCACTGGGAGAGCTCGGCCATGGCCTCCTCGAGGCGGTCGAGGCGCAAGTCGAACTGTCCGAGCTGACACACGGCCATCGGAGAGGGATCGAGGACGTTGATCCGCGCCCAGTACTCGCGGGCGCGCGGGAGATCGAGGCGCTTGGTGGCCTTCTCGGCCTCGTCGATGAGCTCCTGGACCTCTCGGGAGCGTGGGGAAGGCTCCTCGGCTTGGAGGGGGAACGTGGAGGCAAGGACGGTAGCCAGGGCCGCCGCTTGCCGCAGATGGACCAGTGGATTAGACGCATGCACGGTTCACCTCGGGGCTACGAGGGGGACCACAACGCCGCGCTGGCCCAATCCAGCGCGGCGTTGCTCTTCATACCACCGTGACGGGTGCGGCCGGGCGCGCAGAAGCGCCGCGCGTCCCGCGCGATGTTTCAGCGATGCATTGCGCACGAGCGACGAAAATTCTCTCTGCGGACCGCAAAAAGCACCGCGACGGGTGACGACTCCAGTCCCGGGCGTGACCGCGCGAGGGGGCGGTGCTCTGCATAGGCTTCAGAACAAGGCGATCGGCGCTCGTTTGGATGCCCCCGCGCGGTCTCGACCCATCGTGGAGGCTCCTCTTGAGCCGATGGCCTGGTCGGGACCACGCCGTTTGTATGAAAAAATTCATTTCTTTCGATCGTGACCTGATTCCCTGGCCGAAAAGATCCTTCGCGATGGGTCGCGACCTTTCCGCGGCCTCGTAACGAGCGCCGGCGATGGTCGTGACCTCCGTGGCACCTCCTTTTCAGGCGGCCGGGTTGGTCTCGATCCGTCGCAAACCTGCGGGCCGCCTGACGAGCTCTGCCGCGCCGCCGTCTCCTGACCGGAGACTCTGTACCCCGGACGCCCGGACGAGGAGGTCTTTGCGATGTCGAAGCACTCCAACCCCGCCGCATCGTCTCAGGAATCCTGGCAGGATTTCTGACCCGCGGTTCAGGGCCCCTTGGCAGCCACGCGCGCCTGCTCGACCCGGCGCACGCAGGCCTCCCGGCTGGCCCTGGCGGCGGCCTCGGACACGCGCAGGAGCTCCGTCCTCCGGTCGAGCGGCATGCAGTAGGTGGTCGCGGCCCACAGCTTCGGGTCGTCGACGCCGCGGAGCTCCTCGAGATCGGTCCACACCCGCACCACCCTGTCGTCCGCCGCGGCGACGATGCGCTGGCCATCCGGGCTGAACGCCACGGCGTTGATCGGCGAATCGGAGGCGCGGAGGACCAGCGGCTCGCCCGTGCCGTCGGCGTTCCACACCCGCACGGTGTTGTCCTGCGATCCGGTGGCGATGCGCTTGCCGTCGGGGCTGAACGCCACCCCCAGCACCCAGTGCTCGTGACCGCGGAGGACCAGCGGCTCGCCCTTGCCGTCGGCGCTCCACACCCGCGCGGTCCTGTCCCATGACGCGGTGGCGATGCGCTGGCCATCGGGGCTGAACGCCACCGCGTTGATCCCGCCGTCGTGACCACGAAAGACGGTCGGCTCGCCCGCCCCGTCGGCGCTCCACACCCGGGCGGTGTTGTCCGACGATCCGGAGACGATGCGCTTGCCGTCGGGGCTGAACGCCACCGAGTAGATCCGGTCCTCATGACCGCGGAGGACGAGGGGTTTGCCGGTGCCGTCGGCGTTCCATACCCGCACGGTCCTGTCCCATGACGCGGTGGCGATGCGCCGGCCATCGGGGCTGAACACCGCCGAGTAGACCTGATCCTCGTGACCGCGGAGGACGAGGGGCTCGCCGGTGCCGTCGGCGCTCCACACCCGCACGGTCTTGTCGGCGGACCCGGTGGCGATGCGCTGGCCATCGGGGCTGAACGCCACCGAGTTGACCTCGTCGTCGTGACCGCGAAGGACGAGGGGCTCGCCCGTGCCGTCGGCGTTCCACACCCGCACGGTCCTGTCCAGCGACGCGGAGGCGGCGCGCCGGCCATCGGGGCTGAACGCCACCCCGTAGATTCGATCCGTGTGGCCGCGGAGGGCGATGGGCTCGCCCGTGCCGTCGGCGTCCCACACGCGCGCGCTCCTGTCGTGAGACGCGCTGACGAGGCGGTGGCCGTCGGGGCTGAACGCCACGGAATAGACCTGATCGTCGTGACCGCGAAGGACGAACGGCTCACCCGTGCCGTCGGCGTTCCACACCCGCACCGTCTCGTCCTGCGACCCGGTGGCGATGCGCTTGCTGTCGGGGCTGAACGCCACCCCGTAGACTCGATCCGTGTGGCCGCGGAGGACGAGGGGCTCGCCCGTGCCGTCGGCGTTCCACACCCGCACGGTCCTGTCCCAGGACACGGTGACGATGCGCTCGCCATCGGGGCTGAACGCCACCGAATAGACCCGATCCGTGTGGCCGCGGAGGACGAGGGGCTCGCCCTTGCCGTCGGCGCTCCACACCCGCGCGGTCCGGTCCTGCGATCCGGTGACGATGCGCTCGCCATCGGGGCTGAACGCCGCCGCGTAGATCTGATCCGTGTGGCCGCGGAGGACGATGGGCTCACCCGCGCCGTCGGCGCTCCACACCCGCGCGGTCCTGTCGGCCGACGCCGTGACGATGCGCTTGCCATCGGGGCTGAACGCCGCCGACTGGCCCCAGTCCTCGTGACCGCGGAGGACGAGAGGCTCGCCCGTGCCATCGGCGTTCCACACCCGCGCGGTCCTGTCGGCCGACGCGGTGACGACGCGCGCGCCGTCGGGGCTGAACGCCGCCGAATAGACCACATCCGTGTGGCCGCGGAGGACGATGGGCTCGCCCGTGCCGTCGGCGTTCCACACCCGCGCGGTCTTGTCCCAGGACGCGGTGACGATGCGCTTGCCGTCAGGGCTATAGTCCGCGTCCAGCACCCCGTCCGGGTGGATGAGCACCGCGCGCGAGATCCTGCTGTACAGCGCCCAGCGCGCGAGGACCGCCCACCCCCGCGGCGCGTCGGGCGGCTCGACCTCGCGCAGGATCGCGAGCACGCTCGTGGGGTCGGCCTGCAGCTCGCGCGCCGCGGCCACGCGGGTGGCGTTGCGCGCGCGCAAGGCCTCCCGATCCGCGCGCGTGGCCTGCTGGTCGGCGCGGACCGCCAGGTACGACACGGTGACCGCGAACGCCGTGAGCGCGGCGATCACGCCCGTGGTGAGCCGCCGGCGCAGGCGGCGGGCCCGCTCGCAGTGGGCCACGACGGCCAGGAGGTAGCGCTCCTCGCGGCCGCCGAGCCCGGCGCGCCACTCGGCCCCCTGCTCGGCGCGGCGGCGCGCGTACCAGGCCCGGGCGTCCTCCGCCGCACGATCGCGCCAGAGCAGCCCCTCGGCCTGCCCGCTCGCCTCCCACTGCTGGGCCGCGGCGCGGAGCCGGGCCAGGAACTCCGCGTCTTGCTCGCTCTCGGCGAGCCACTGCCCGAGCCTCGCCCACCGGTCGATCAAGGCGTCGTGCACGAGCTCCACGGTCGTGCCCTCGCGCTCGCCGCCGGTCTCGATGAGCAGGAGCCGCGCGCCGGCGAGGTGCTGGACCACCTGCGCGATCGCCTGGGCGGCGTCCCCCTGGCCGTCCCGCGAGAGCTCGCGGAGCTCCTCCATGCGCACGACGGCGCGCGTGCGCTCGGGCGTCACGAGGCGCAGGAGCACCGCCCGGGCCAGCTGCTGCTCGGCGAGCGGCAGCGCCGAGAGCACCGCGTCCGCGTGGGCGGACAGGGCGCCGGCCACGCCGCCGAGCCGCTCGTAGCTGTCCCGCGTCAGGATCCGGCGCTCGCGATCCCGCGCCTCCCACAGCTTCGCGGCGGTGAATTGCAGGAGCGGCAAGGGGCTCCGGGTGCTCTCGAGCGTGCCCAGCATGTGCTCGACCATCTCCGCGGTCTCGAACCGGTGACCGGTCGCCTCGGTGGGCCGCGTCAACGCCTCGCGCAGGCCGTCGCGCCCCATGGGCGGCAGGAACAGGAGCCCGCGGGTCACCTCGGTCATGAAGTGGTGGTCGTCGGCGATGCGATCGAGGAAGTCCGAGCGGATGGCGAGCAGGACGCGCAGCGGCGACGAGGCGTCGTCGGCCGCGCCCGCGAGGCAAGCGACGAACGCCGCCCGCGCCTCGGCGGCGACGCCGAGCGTGTAGAGCTCCTCGAACTGATCGACGAAGAGCAGGATGCGGTGCCTCCTCCCCTCCCGGCGACAGCGCGCGCGCAGCCGGGCACCCAGGCGGCCCGGCTGGGCCTGCAGCGTGGCGACGAGCGCGTCGTGATCGGGGGGCTCGGGCGAGCTCGTCGCGCCGGCGGACTCCGCCTCGGCGACCTGCGCGAGCACGTCGACGAGCGCGGACAGCGGGCGGTGCCCCGGGCGCAGGATGAACGCTTCCCAGCGGTCCCCCGAGCGCTTCAACGCCGGGATCACCCCCGCGCGGACGAACGACGACTTGCCCGCCCCCGAGGGCCCCGCGACGGCGACGAGCTGCTGGTTGCGCAGCCGCGTCACGAGGGCGGCGACCTCGCGCTCGCGGCCGAAGAAGCGCGGGGCGTCGGCCTCCTGGAACGCGGCGAGGCCGGCGAACGGGTTCTCGTCCTCGCCCAGATCGAGCGCCGTTCGACCGGGCAGGAGGGCCTCGAGCTCGGCGAGGAGCTCCCTGGCCGAGCCGATGCGCTCGTCCGGGCGCTTCTTCAGGCAACGGTCGATGAGGGCACCGAGCGCGCCCACGTCCGGGCGCCGCTCGCTGGCGAGCGGCATGGGGAGATCGAGGTTCACGATCTCCACGAGCCGCGCGGCCGAGAACGGGTCGAGCGGGTGCGCCCCCGTGACCAGCTCGTGGAGGATGATGCCCGCCGCCCAGAGGTCGGAGCGAGCATCGATGTCCCCGCCCCGCAGCTGCTCGGGCGACATGTACCGGGGCGTGCCGAGGACCGTGCTTTGCCCGTTCGGCCGAGCCCCTCCCGCGAGCGCCCTCCGCACCCCCGTGAACATCGAGATCTTCTCGGCCTCGATCTGCTTGGCGATGCCGAAATCGAGCACCTTGATGGCCCCGGTGTCCTCCAGGAGGATGTTCTCCGGCTTGAGATCGCGGTGCACGATCCCGAGCTCATGCGCGCAGATCAGCGCGCGGACCACCGGGATCATGAGCTCGACGGCCAGGCTGGGCGACAGGGGGCCGGGCGGCGTGTGCGCGACGGGCGAGCCGGGCGCGCTGGGGTGCTCGCGATGCGCCATCCACTCGCGCAGCGTGCGACCCTTGACGTACTCGAGCACGAGATAGGGATGTCCGTGGATCTCGTCCACCTCGTGGATGACCACGATGTTCTCGTGCCTGCAGCGCGCCGTGGCCCGCGCCTCGGCCAGGAAGCGCCCGATTCCTTGCCTGCTGTGCTCGCGGAGGAGCTTGATGGCGACAAGGCGGCCGAGCCGCGTGTCGCGGGCCAGGAGCACGACCCCCATGCCGCCCTGGCCCAGCTTGCGGATGATCTCGTAGTGCTTGATGGTGTCGCCGACGTCCGGGGGCACGAAGCCCCCGAGGGCGTCGGCCGGCGTCGTCGGCGCCTCCTCCGTGGGAGGCGCGACCCCTTCCATCTCCGGCGTCTCCACCTCCTCGGGGAGCGCGCCCGACGCGGGCGGCTCGGGCTGCCGCCGCGCCGGAGCCCCCGCGCCCCCGCTCTCCGCCGTCTCCGCGCCGAGGGGCGCGCCGAGCTCGACGGCGCCTGCCCGGCGGAGCCCGCCCGGCTCGCAGGCGTCGAGCTCGCGCAGGAGGCCCTCGGCCGTGACGGCCCGCTCGCCGGCCTTCTCGGTCGTCGCTCGCCGCAAGATCGCGCCGACCGGGTGCCCGAGGAGGGCGGGAGGGATCCGGACCGGCCTGCGGCTCTCCTGCTCGAGACCCTCCCTGTCCGGAGGGCTGGCCCGGTCCACGCGCCTGCCGGCGAGGCACTCGAGAAACATGAGCCCCCAGGCGTACAGATCCGAGCGCGCCGTCGGCGAGCGCCCCTGGCGCTGCTCGGGGGCTGCATAGGCCAGCGAGCCCAGGGGCTCGGTGCCCGCAGGGGGCGCTCCGCCCCGGCCGCTCCGCAGGCTCGCGGCCACGGCGGCGAGGCCGAAATCGAGCACCCGCGCGTCGCGCCGCCCCGCCGAGGGCACGATCATCACGTGGCTCGGCCTGAGCGCCCCGTGAACGATGCCCTGCCGGTGCGCGCAGGCCAGCGCGCCGAGGACCTGCCGCATCAGGTGCCGCGCTTCGTGCAAATCGAGCGCGCCGTGCTCCGCCAGCAGCTCGGCCAGGCTCTGCCCGGGCACGAGCTCGCAGATCGTATAAAGCTGCCCTGCGTCCGTCTGCCCCCAGTCGATGAGCCGGACGATGTTGGGGTGCTGGAGTCGCGCGCAGCCACGCATCGCTCGCAGGGCGCGCGCGCGGTCGCCGCGCGCTGGATCCGCGGGGTCTCCGTCCGGGGCGAGGGGCATCAGCGTGAGGGCGATCGGCTGCCCGCTGTCGATCTGTCGCCCTGCGTAGACGGCGCCGAGGCTGCTCTCCCGGAGCAAGGAGAGGAGCTCGTAGCGGCCCTGGAACACCATCCCTGGAGCGAGGATCTCCCGGTTCATCGCAACCCCTCCGGTGGCGGCCGCCTCCCCGCGGCGGCTTCGGGCGGAAGGCGCCACACCACGAGAGCATCGCGACGATCGCGGCTGTCGAGCTCGTTCAGCGCGTGCGCCGGCAGAGCTCGACGATGTGGTCGGTCCGATGCTCGGGCGGCCGATGTCGCTGCCCACCATTTCATAAAGTGGCCCCCGCGCGTCGTCCGGCGCCGGCGCGCTGCCAGCGCGCCGAGCGCGGCGCCGAGCGGGCGATCCGCGCGCTGCCAGCGCGTCGAGCGCGGCGCCGAGCGGGCGGCCCGGCCCACGTTGACGAGGCCGCGGCAGATCGCTAGACGGCGTGCCGATGTCCGACCCGTCCGAGACCCCTTTCGACCTGCTGGGCGGCGAGCCGGCGGTGCGCCGGCTTGTCGAGCGCTTCTACGACCTGATGGCCCGCGACGAGCCGGCGCTCGCGCGCCTCCATGTGTGCGACGAGCGCGGGCAGGTCTCGCGGGAGAGCCGCGACCGCTTCGCGCTCTTCCTGATCGGCTGGCTGGGCGGCCCGCAGGACTACATCGCGGCGCACGGCCACCCGCGGCTGCGGATGCGCCACGCCCGCGTACCTGTCGATGTGGCAATGCGCGACGCCTGGATGCGCTGCATGCGCGCGGCCATGGCCGAGCTCGGCGTGCCCGCGGAGCTCCACGCTTTCCTCGACCGGCGCTTCGGCGAGGTGGCGGACTTCATGCGCAACCGACCCGGCTGAGCCGGCTTGCGCCCGTCCGGTGAGCGCCCGCCGCTGCTGGCGCGGGTGTTGCAGTCGAGCTCACCATGAAGAAGCAGAAGAAGAACCTGCCAGCGAAGACGACGACCCCGCAGGAGGCGCCGGCCCCGATCGCCGAGAGGAAGGCGACGGAGTCCTCGGAGGGGGATCCCGTCGGCGGTGCTGCCAAGGGCGCGCTCATCGGGGGTCTCCTGGCAGGCGGCGGCGGCGCGGCCGTCGGGGGCGCAGCCGGCCTGATCGGCGGCGTGCTGGACGACGGCGACGACGACGACGCCGGCTGGTAGTCAGACCACCGACACGTTGATCGAGCGAGAGTCGAACCGCCAAGGCGCCAAGAGCGCCAGGATAGGGTTCTATTCCTTGGCACCTTGGCGCCTTGGCGGTTCGAAATGCTGCTCTCTCCCGGCGGTTTCAGCCCGTTTGTCGCTCCAGCCAGAGCGCCGATCCGCTCGAAGATCGAGAATGAACCACAGTGGACACCGAGTCGCACGGGATGAGCGCTCCTGGGCCGCGGCACTGGATAGGCCCCGTCGATGCAGGGGTCGATTATCGATACATCGTCACTTTTCCACGAGGGTGAACGAATCTGACGGATCTGAGTTCTATGATCGAACCCACGCGCGCAACGTTACTGTACGTAGAAACCGCAGAAACCGCAGAAACCGCAGAAACCGCAGAAGCCGCAGAAGCCGCAGAACGGACGCTGCGTGACAAACCACGGCAAACCACGGCAAACGCAAACGGCCACGACTAAGAAAAGAGTCTTGACATTCTCCTCCTGTTTGTGAGAATGCTCCAATCTACCTTGGTGGTCAGGGCCGCTTCGGCCGGTACCGCAGCCGGTGGCACGATCGCTCAAGGGCCGACTCCGAGTGCGGCTATTGCCGGGGTCACTTGCTTCTTACGGCTGCACGTCCGAGTTGTTCTTGCTTTTTCTGAGTTGATGCTCGGCCCCATCACACGGGGTGTTCGCATGTGAGCATCTGTCCGACAAACATCGTGATTGCCAGGCATGTGGTCGGCGCAGGCCCGCGTGGGCATCCGTGATCACCGGGATGACCGGGATCACGAGCACGCTGGTCGGAAATTTTGAATTTTAACCGATAGAAGATCGGAGGGCTCGCAGGCGTCTCGATGGTTCACAACTCCATCTCGAGCAGAAGCCCGCGATTCAACCGGTCCGAACATGGAGAAACCTTAAATGCGCATCTTTTCCTTACTTGGCTACCTCTCCGCTTCGATCGCATGCAGCCTGCTGGCGTGCAGCGTTGACAGCATCGTGGACGAGGACATCGATCTTCTGGACTCCGCGTTGAACAGCCCGGACGGCACGCTGTCCGCGGATGTCGCACTTCAGTCGCAGTGGCAGGATGGCTACTGCGCGAACGTGACGATCACGAACATCAGCCAGCAGAACACGACCAGCTGGCGCGTGGGCATCGCGCTCAACGGCTCGACGGTGAACAACCAGTGGAACGCGACCTTTGGCTCGTCGAACGGGCAGCTCACGGCCTCGAACCTGAGCTGGAACGGCGCTCTGCAGCCGCGTGGCTCGACGACGTTCGGATTCTGCGCGACCGGCTCCGGCAAGCCGTCTGTCGCATCGGTCACCGGCAGCGGAGGCTCTAGCACCTCCGCGTCGTCGAGCAGCAGCTCGAGCACCTCCGCGTCGTCGAGCAGCAGCTCGAGCGCGTCGAGCAGCAGCTCGAGCGCGTCGTCGAGCAGCAGCTCGGGGACAGGCGGCTCGGGCGGGGCGGGCGGCGGCTCGGGCGGGGCGGGCGGCTCCGGCGGCTCCGGCGGCTCCGGCGGCTCCGGCGGCAGCACGTGCACGGCACCCGACCAGTCGGTCTGCAGCAATCTGACCGGCACCCACTGCGGCTTCACCTTCGAGTACTGGAAGGACTCAGGGAGCGGATGCCAGATCAACACAGCGGATGGCTTCAGCGTCGACTGGAACAACATCAATAATCTGTTGGGTCGTAAGGGTCTGAGGCCTGGGTCAAAGAATCAAATCGTGACCTACGAGGCCGACTACCGGCCGAACGGCAACTCCTACCTGGGCGTCTATGGGTGGACGAAGAGCCCGCTCGTGGAGTACTACATCATTGATAGCTGGGGCAGCTGGCGTCCGCCGGGCGGGGAGGGGCGCATGGGCACCGTCACCAGTGATGGCGGTACCTATGACATCTATCGGACCCAGCGAGTCAACCAGCCTTCCATCGAAGGCACCAAGACCTTCTATCAGTTCTGGAGCGTCCGCACCGCGAAGCGCACGAGTGGAACCATCTCTGTCGCCAACCACTTCGATGCATGGCAGCGCCTGGGGATGACCATGGGGAACCTGTATGAGGTCTCGATGGTCGTGGAAGGGTACCAGAGCAGTGGGAGCGCTGACGTGAGCGTGTCGATGAGGTGAGCCCTGGGCGTTGAGCCTCGGCTGTGGGCAGGGGGCGAGCCGCGCTGACGCACGGTTCGCCCCCCCAAGCCCGCGGATCTTGCTCAGCTCGCCCGCCGCCGGTTCGGGATCGGCCATTCAGGCGCCGGCCCCCGGCGGCGGCTCGCTCCAGCCCGGGCCGTCGAGGATGCGGGCCACCAGCATGCTGCTCACGTTGTCGCCGGCGGCGTTGACCAGCGTCGCCGGCGGATCCACGAGCGCCCCGACGGTGGAGATGATGGGCAGCGCCTCCATCGGGAATCCAAAGAGCGAGACGATCACCAGCTCTCCGATGAAGCCCCCGCCGGGGATGCCGCTCATCACGGTGCCGCTCAGGATCGCGACCCCCACCACGGCGAGGTAAGTGTCCGCCCCGCCGAGCTCGCGGCCGAAGACGCCGAACAGCAGCGCCGTCTTGAGCACCGCCGAGAGGCACGAACCCTCCATGTGGACGGTCGCGCCGATCGGAATGACCACCTCCGCGATATCGTCAGGCACCCGCGAGCGCCGCGCCGCCTCGAGGTTCAAGGGGATCGCCGCCATGCTGCTCGAGGTCGCGAGCGCGGTGAGCGCCGGCGCCGGGATGTTCTTCCAGAACGCCCTCACCGCGCGCCCCCGGCCGGCGAGCCACGCGTAGAGCGTGAAGGCGAGGAAGAAGTACGCGACGGCGAGCGGATAGAAGAGCCCGATCGCGCGGACGTACGACTGCAGCAGGGTCGGGCCGAAGGCGCCGACGAGGTGCGCGAAGTAGGCGCCGAGGCCGATCGGCGCGTAATACATCACGAAATCGACGAGCTTGAGCATCACCTCGTTCGCCGAGGCGAGCAGCCGCGCGACCGGCTGGCCGCGCTCGCCGGCCGCCGTGGTCCCGAGGCCGACAAGGAAGGCCATCACGATCAGCGGCAGCACGTTCCTGCGCGAGAGCAGATCGCCGAAGTCCGGCACGCTGATCGCGCCCACCAGCTGGTCGCCCAGGCTGACCGGCGCGACCTCCGGACGCCCGGGGAGCGTCACCTGCAGCCCCTCCGCGGGCGGGTAGAGCTCGACCGCCGTGAGCATCAGCGTCGATGCGACGAGGCCGGTGGTGACGAAGACGCCCAGCATCGCGGTCACGATGCGCCCGAGGCGCCGCAGGCTGCTCATGCCCGCCACCGCGGACGAGATGGAGAAGAAGATCAGCGGCACCACGAGGGTGAACAGCAGGTTGAGGAAGAGATCGCCCAGCGGCTTGAGCACCGCCGCCCGCTCGCCGAGCGCGAGGCCGAGGCCTGCGCCGGCGGCGATCGAGGCGAGCAGGAGCAGCGTGAAGCGGTTGGACGTGAGGAGGGTCCGCAGCGTTCTCGTCATCGCGGGCGGCAGCATGCCGCGAGGAGCGCGCGCGTGTCGCCGGACGCGTCACGCCGGCCTGAGCGCGGAGAGCGCGGCGCGGGTGAAGATCTCCGCGATGAGCCCGATCGCGCGCTCGTTGAGGTCGAACGCGTGGTGGTGGTGCGGCGCCGCGGTCGGCCCGCCCGCGCCCACGGTGAAGAGGCAGCCGGGAACGCCCTCGGGCGCCACGTCGTCGTCCGCGGCTGCCGCCCGGGTCACGCGAACCCCTGGTCGAGGCGGCGCGCTCGGCGTATGAACAGGGCCACCATGCATCGGGTGTTCATCGACGGACAGGAAGGGACGACAGGGCTCCAGATCCGCGAACGGCTGCAGGGCCGCCGCGATCTCCAGCTGCTCGAGATCGACCCGGAGCGGCGCAAGGACCCGGCGGCGCGTCGCGCGCTGATCAACGAGGCGGATCTGCTCATCACGTGTCTGCCCGACGACGCCGCCCGCGAGTCCATCGGGTGGATCGAGAACCCGGGCACGCGCGTCATCGATCCGAGCACCGCGCACCGCACCGCCGACGGCTGGGTGTACGGCTTCCCGGAGCTCCGCCCCGGGCAGCGCGAGGCCGTCCGGAGCGCGCGGCGCGTCGCCGTCCCCGGGTGCCACGCGACCGGGTTCCTCGCCCTCGTGGTCCCGCTGGTCGACCAGGGGCTCCTGCCCAGGGACGCCGGCATGATCGCTCACTCGCTCACCGGCTACAGCGGCGGCGGGCGCAAGATGATCCAGACCTACGAGCAGGCCGGCGGGGCCCGCCGCGAGCAGCTCCGCGGCCCGCGCCCGTACGGGCTCACCCTGCAGCACAAGCACCTGCCCGAGATGCGCGCCATCGCGGGGCTCGAGCGGGCGCCGTTCTTCCAGCCGGTCGTGGGCGACTTCTACAAAGGCATGCTCGTCTCGGTGCCCCTGTTCGTGGACGCCCTGAGCCGACCCGCGACGCCCGCGTCGGTGCACGAGCTCTACGCGTCATATTACGCCGGCGAGCCGTTCATCCGGGTGATGCCGCTCGGCGGCCAGGGCGCGCTGGAGGACGGTTCCCTGAGCGCCCTGGAGTGCAACGACACGAACCGCCTCGATGTGTTCGTGTTCGGCAAGCCCGACCAGATCCTTGTCGTGGCGCGCCTCGACAACCTCGGCAAAGGCGCCTCCGGCGCGGCGGTGCAGAACCTGAATCTGATGCTCGGCACGCCGGAGAGCACCGGCCTCGACTGACCGGCGCGCCGCGGCCGCCGCGTCACGACTCCCGGTGCTGCGGGGCGTGCGCTTGCATCTCGGGGAGCCCGGCCGCGGCCTCCTGGACATCGGCGGGGAAGTCCGAGAGCTCCTGTACCTGGCGAACCTCGATGATCGCGTCGTCCGAACCGGGGCAGCGCGACGCCCACGCGATCGCCTCTTCCCTCGATTTCACCTGGATCAACCAGTAGCCGCCGAGCACCTCCTTCGCCTCGGCGAAGGGCCCGTCGATCACCTGAGATTTCCCTCCGGGGAACGAGATGCGCGCGCCCATCGAGGGCGGGTGGAGGCCGTCGACGGCGAGCAGCACGCCGGCCTTCTGCAGGGATTCGTTGTACCTCATCATCGCAGCGACCGCCTTGGCGTCCGGCATCGTGCCCGGCGCCGCGCTCTCGTATCCCCTCGGGATCATCAGCATCATGAACCGCATCGTCATGTCTCCTTCTCGATACAGGGCTCCGCACGGCCTCGACCGGGCGTGAGCCCCCGCTCTGTCGTGACGACGAACGAGGGGGCGCGAGATCGACACGCCCCTTCGATTTTTTCTGCAGCGGTCCGGGGGAGGGGGCGCCCGTGCCGTCCGAGAACGCGGCGCTCCTGCAGCTCGTCGCGGAGCGGTTCCCGGAAGCGGGGCTCGCGCCGCGGGATCCGCTCGGCCGGGCGCGCCTCCAGCAGTGGCTCTGCTTCATCGGCACCGAGCTCCACAAGGCGATCTACCTGCCGCTCCTGGACGAGGCGGCCCCGGCCCAGGTCAAGGCCTACGCGCTCGCCAGGGCGGACGCCCGCCTCGGCTGGGTGGCCCAGCGGCTCGAAGGGCGGGAGTTCCTGCTCGATCGCTTCTCGGTCGGCGACGCCTACCTCTTAAACGCACGAAAGCGCGTGTAAGTACACGAAAACGCACACATTTGCTACACGCGCCGACATGAGCCGGTCCTCGCCGGTTATCGAAGACAGGCGAGGAATGGCCGCGCGCTGTCATCGGGCACCCAAGGATCCCACTTTTCCTGAGCGAGCGTCTCTGATACGAAGTCATCATGAGACACTTGCAACAACTCTTCGTATGCTCGGTGTTGGCGGTCGCAATGATCCCGGTCGGCTGTGGAGCGGAGGCGCCGGACGGCGCCGACCAGGCGTCCGATATCGGCTCGATCAGCCTCGCCCTCGTCGGGACCAGCGCCACGGGCGCGACGTACCGCCTCTCCTCCGCGTTGTTCAATATCCACGGTCCGACGCACCGGCTCTTCTATGGAGACGGCGACGCGACGGTGCTCACGGAGGTGCTGCCGGTCGGCCGCTACGACGTGTACCTGGAGCCTGGCTGGATCCTCGAGCGGTGGACCAGCTCCGGTTACCAGTACGTTCCGGCGGGCCTGACGTCGGCGAATCCGACGCCGGTCTTCATCAACGAAGGCGCGACGTCGACGCTCATGTTTCAGTTCCGGGCGGACGGCGATGTCGTCTCCGTCGGCCAGGGGACGCTCGACATCGTCATCGGGGTCGACGACACGACGGCGCCGCGCGAGGACACCGATGTGGCCTGCAGCAACGGCTATGACGACGATGGGGACGGGTACGCCGACTGCAGCGATCCGGACTGCCAGTGGCAGCCCTTCTGCGTACCGTGGCGCGAGGACACCGGTGCGGCGTGCAGCAATGGCTATGACGACGATGGGGACGGGTACGCCGACTGCAGCGATCCGGACTGCCAGTGGCAGCCCTTCTGCGCGACGCCGGGCCTCGTGATCGAGGACTTCGACGACGGCGATTTCTTCAGCTCCCCGCCGTACGCCAGGCGCTTGCCGCCGTTCACGGGGCCGTGGGTGACGTACGGCGACGGGACCCTTCCGCCGGTCGACGTGTTTCCCGTGCCGGGGCCTCTCGGCTCGACGGCGCTCGCAGCCTACTCCCCGGGGGGGCCGTCCGTGTCGGGCGCCGGCGTCATGCTCTCCTTCGAATCGTGGCCCGTCAACATGTCGGGGGTCCAGGGCATCCGCTTCAACGTCCGTGCCCAGGGCTCCCAGGTTCGCTTCGAGATCGGCACGCTCCTCACCAGGCCCGAAGGCGGGTTCTGCTCGGATTGCTTCGACGGCCACGGAATCGACCTCTGGGTCGGAACGGAGTGGGTCACCGTGGAGCTGCGCTGGTGGGATCTGATGCAGCAGGGGTGGGGCACGCCGGCGCCGTTCGAGCCGTGGGCGGTCAAGGACCTGAGCTGGCGCACGCCCGCGGGGCAGCCGCTCGGCATCGAGCTCGACGACGTCCAGCTGTTCTGAGCTCGGCCGCCCGGGGGGCTCACGGGCTCGTGCGCCGCGTCGGCCCATCCGCGCGCGTGCCGCGCACGAAGCACGAGAACGGCCGGTAGCCGCGCTCCGCGCATGATCCGGCCGTGGACCTGGACGGGGGCGGCGCTCCCGCGGACCTGCTCCCGCCGCGCCGCGAGCGTGCAGCGGTCCTCCGGGTGGAAGAGCTCGGTCAACGTGGTCCCTTGTCCGAGCGCAGGTCCGATGGCCCGTCCCAGCGCATCCGCGCAGGCCGCTGCTCCAGCACGCGCACCCGGACCCTCACGAGATCAGGCCTGGATCCGGGTCGTTCCGAGCAGTTACGCTCGTACGCCCCCATGCCTCCGTCCCGACCGCCTCGCGACCACCGCCCGCGCCACGCTCCGTTGCCCTCGTCCGCGGTGTCCGCCTTCATCCGCCCCGCCAGGCTCGATGCGCTCCTCGCCCCCTGGATGCCCGACGCGGAGGAGCGCGCCTTCGTGGTCCGGTGCATCGTCGGGGAGGGCCCCATTCATCACCGCGGCGCGAGCTATGCGCTGCTCTGCCTGCTCGGCCTCCTGCTCGAGGAGCTCGGTCCGGACGAGGGCGGCGCCCCGCGCGGCGAGTCGCTGGCCGTGCCGATCCGCCTGCCGCCGCACCTCGCGCGCGGCAGCGATCACGACTACCCGCTGGCCATCCCGCTCGCGCCGCTGACGCGCCTCGCCCCGCAGGGCTCGCCGAAGCTCGCCGCGCTCGTCGACTGCCTGACCGACGGCCCGCCGCACCACGCGCTCGCCAACGCCGCCATGGTCTGTCTGCTCGACGCCCTCTTCGCGCGCGCCGCGCGCGCCCGCGCCGGGGCGGAGCCGGCCTGATGGCGCTGCCGCCCGCGCTCGGACAGGCGTTCCGGATGGTGGCCGCCGAGCTGGGTATGCGCTCGGCGGCGCGGCTGTTCCTGCGCGAGCTGATGGGAGCCGGCGGCGCCCCGCTCGTCGGCGAGGCCCGCGACCAGCTCGGGCGCGAGTTCCCCGTCCTCGATTTCGTCGCCGAGCAGTGGCTCTCCGGCGGCGCCGAGGCGCCGCTCGACCCCGCGGGCGTCCTCGACGCGCTCCGCGGCGTGAACCGGCTGCTCGTCGTGGGGCTGGAGGCCGACGGCCTCGACGCGCTCGTGCCGCGGCTCTCCGGCGTCGAGGCGGGCCTCGTCACCGACGCGGGCGGGCTCGACCCGGACTTCCGCCGGGTGCTCGCGAACTATGACGGGCTCATGGAGCCGGTGGGGCTGTCCGAGCTCCACCGCTGGGCCGGGCGGCGGAGCGCGCTGCTCACCTTCGTCTACGGCACCGACGGGCACGCGGCGCACGTGAGCCCCTCGTGGCTGCGCGTCTCGGGCCCCGACGTGCGGACCCAGTTCCGCTCGCTGATCGGCTGGGACATCCTCGGCCGGCCCATGACGGTGTACCCGCGCTGGATGGTCGAGACGAGCGCGGGCGATTTCTCGTGCCTCGTGGGGCCGGCCGCGCCCGCGCCCGAGGCCGCCGTCGGCGCGGGCCACCCGCGCGCGTCCCGGGCCGCGCGCGAGGCGACGTGACGGCGCCCCAGGCCGCGCTCTTCACCCTCCTGCTCGGCGCGCTCCTGCTCCAGGCGCTCCTGCCGTCGCGCCGCGTGCTCGTCGTGACGGGCGGCGCGGCCCTCGCCTGCCTCGCGTCGACGCTGCTCGGGGTCGCGACCACGCAGCGCCTGCTCGCCGAGGTGCCGTGGGACGTGCTCGTCATCCTCGTGACCCTGGGGCTCCTGTCCCAGCTCCTCGCCGCCTCGCGGCTCTTCGATCGCCTCGCCGTCGTGGCCACGCGGCTGAGCGGCGCCGAGCCCTTCCGCGTCCTGCTCGTGTTCTCGATCGCGATGTACCTCGTGAGCGGCGTCGTCAACAACCTCACGGCGCTCGTGCTCGTCCTGCCGGTGCTGCACGTGCTGCTCCGGCTCATGGGCACGCGGCAGCGGTACGTCTCCTGGCTGCTCGGCCTGCTGCTCGTCGCCTGCAACCTCGGCGGGGCCGCCACGCCGATCGGCGACTTCCCGGCCATCCTGCTGCTCGGCCGGGGCAGCATGACGTTCGGCGGCTACCTCTCGCGCGCCGCCCCGGCGACGCTCTTCGCGCTCGCCGTCCTGCTCCTCGTCGTGCGCGTCGTGGTGCGCCCGGCCGCGGGCGTGCCGCGCGATCCGGTCTCGGCGCGGCTCACGCGCGCGGCGGTCGAGGCGCTGCACCGGCAAGTGCGCGTCGATCGGCGCCTCCTCGTGCCGGCGGCGGCGTCGCTCGCCGCGATGGTGGTCGCCTGGCTGTTCCTGCCCGCCGAGCTCGGCGTCGGCCCGGAGCTCGTGTGCTGGCTCGGCACCGGCGCGGCGCTGCTCATGGCGCGCAGGCACGGCGAGCGGCTCGCGAGGACGGGGCTCGACATCGAGGCGGTGCTCTTCCTGCTCTCGCTCTTCGTGATGGTCGCGGCGGTGCGGGGCACCGGCCTCTTCGAGGAGGTCTCGCGCTCGCTGGAGCGGCTGCCGGTCGCGCCGTCGCTCCAGCTCGTCGCGTTCCTCGTCCTCGCCGGCGTGCTCACGGGGCTGTTCTCGGCGGGCCCCAGCATGGCGGCGCTGCTCGACGTGGCCGAGTCGCTCGCCCAGCGGCTGCCCGGGCCCGCCGTCTATGTCGGCCTCGCCCTGTCGGTCTGCGCGGGCAGCTCGCTCTTCCTGACCGCCGCGACGTCGGGACCGCTCGCGCAGGCGCTCACCGAGCGGGCCGACCTGCGGGACGTCGACGGCAGGCCCATCCGGTTCGGCTTCTTCGATTTCCTGCCGACCGGCCTCCTGAGCTTCGCGGTCATCCAGGCCGTGGCGATCGCGTACGCGCTCCTCGCCGTCTGGGCGGCGCGGTAGGCGCCTGCCGCCATCAGCGCGCCGCCTGGACGAGGAGCTCCTCGAGGACGGCGGTCAGCTCGTCGACCCTCACCGGCTTGGTCAGGTAGCGGTAGAACCCGGCCTGCTCGGCGCGGCGGGTATCCCGGGCCATCGCCGCCGCGCTGAGCGCGATCACGGGGATGTCGCGCGTCTCCGGCCACTCCTCGAGCTTGCGCAGGGCCTCGTAGCCGCTCATCCCGGGGAGGTTGATGTCCATGATGACGACCTCGGGCCGCCGCGACCGCGCGAGCTCGATGCCGATCTCGGCGTTCGGCGCGGTGATCAGGTGGACGCGCTCGAGCTCGGAGATGAGCTCCTCCATGAACGCGATGTTCGACGGGTTGTCCTCGACGTAGAGGACCGAATGCCGGACGCCGCCGGGCCCGGCGAGCGGCGACCCCTCGGCGCGCGGGTCGGCCTGCTCCGGGGCGGCGACCTCCGGCGGCTCCTCGTGCGCCGGGAGCTCGATCCAGAACTCGGACCCTTCGCCCGGCACGCTGTTGAAGCCGACGCCGCCGCCCATGAGCTCCGCGAGCCGCTTGCTGATCGTGAGGCCGATCCCGGTCCCCTCGATCGGCCCTGTCTCCTGGCCGGCGCGCTGGAAGGGCTGGAAGAGCTTCGCGTGCTGCTCTCGCGGGATGCCGATGCCGTTGTCCGCCACGCAGATCCTCACCACGCCGTCCTCCGGCATCGACACAGCGATCGTTGCGCGACCTCCCCTCCGGCCGTACTTGATCGCGTTCGAGCCGTAGTTCATGAGGATCTGCGCGAAGCGCGTGCGATCCGCGGTGATCTTCGGGAGCTCCGGGGGCAGGGGCGCGAGGGCGATCTCGATCCCGGCGCGCTGGGCCATCGGGTCGAGCGTGGTCTTCACCTCGTCCAGCACCTCGGGGACGTTCACCGGCTCGATCGAGACCGTCACGCGGCCGGCCTCGATGCGCGAGAGGTCCAGGATGTCGTCGATGAGCTTGAGCAGGTGCTCGCCGCCCTTCAGGACGTGCTCTATCCGCTCCTTCTGGCGGTCGGTGAGCGGCGTCTTCCGGTCGCGCTGGAGCAGCTGCGCGAAGCCGAGGATCGCGTTGAGCGGCGTGCGGAGCTCGTGGCTCATCGAGGCGAGGAACTCGCTCTTCGCGGAGCTGGCGGCCTCGGCGAGGGCCCGCGCCTTGCGGAGCTCCTCGGCGCGCTGCACGTCGCCGGTCATGTCCCAGAGGGTGCACACGGTCCCGCCCTCGGCCGTGCGGCGCTCGGTCGCGCGCAGGCTGCGCCCGTCGCTCGTGCCGAGATCGAGCGTGCCGCTCGGCTCGGCGTGGTAGGCGAGCAGCCTCCCGCGGAAGTCGGCCTGGGGCTCGCCGCCGAGGGCGAACAGCCCCGCGGCGATGCCCTCGTCGATGAGCTCATCATAGCGCCGTCCGACGATGGGTCCGCTCACCCGCGCGCCGAGCCAGTGCCGGTACACGCTGTTGCAGAGCGCGAGCCGATCCTGCGCGTCGAACACGGCGAACGCGCCCTGGATGCTCTCCACCGCGCTCCGCAGGAGATCGGTCGTGCGCTTCGTCTCGGCCTCCAGGCGCCTTCGCTCGCTGATGTCGCGGGCCACCTTCGAGGTGCCGACGACCTTGCCCATCGCGTCGTGGATCGGAGAGAGGGTGATCGAGACGTCGATGTCCCTTCCGTCCTTGCGCCTGCGCACCGTCTCGAAGTGCTCCATGTGCTCGCCGCGCCTGAGCCGAGCGAGCATCCGCGGCACCTCGTCCTCCCGCCCCGGCGGGGCGAGCGCGGTGAGGGGCTTGCCGATCATCTCCTCGGCGCTGTAGCCGAAGATCGCCTGTGCGCCCCGGTTCCAGCTGGCGATGCGCCCGTCGAGCGCCTCGCCGATGACGGCGTCCTCGGAGGAGTCGACGATCGCGGCCAGCCGCCGCATCGCGAGGTCGACCCGCTTGCGGTCGCTGATGTCGCGGATGGCGCTCGAGACGAGCGTGCCCCGGTCGGTCGTCAGCGGGCTGAGGCTGATCTCGACCGGGAACTCGCCGCCGTCCTTCCGGCGGCCGAACAGCTCCACCCCCGACCCCATCGGGCGCGCCTTGGGCACGGCGATGAACGCCGACCGGTTCGCGACGTGCGCCCGCTGGAAGCGCTCCGGCAGGAGGAGCTCGATGGCCTGCCCGAGGAGCTCGCCGCGCGCGTAGCCGAACATCCGCTCGGTCTGGACGTTGACGAACACGATGCGTCCCTGCTCGTCGACGACCACCATGGCGTCGGGCGCCGCGTCGATGAGCAGGCGGAACGTGCCGTCGTCGAGCGGCGGAGCTCCGGGCCCGTGGGGCGCCTGGTCGGATGGAGACAGGCGGTCGATGGAGGCGTGTTCACGGGTCATCGGGGAGCCTCACGCAGAAGATGGCGCCGGGCGCGTTGTCCTCGATCCGGAGGGTGCCGCCGTGCGCCTCGACGGCCATCCTGCAGAACGCGAGCCCGAGGCCGCGGCCGGCGCGGTGGACGACCGGATCCTCGCCGCCGAGCTGAACGAAGCGATCGAACACCCTCGCGCGCATCTCGGCGGGGATGCCCGGCCCCTGGTCCGCCACGCGGATCTCCACCGCGGCGCCGTCCTTCACGGCGCTCACGGTCACCGCGGTCCCGGCCGGGGCGTGGTGGACGGCGTTCTCGAGGAGGTTCTCGAGCGTGCGGCGCAGCAGGTCCGGGTCGGCCTGGACGGCGGGCACCTCGACGGCCTCGCGCAGCGCGAGCGACCGGGAGCTCGCGCGCAGGTCGAGCGCGGCGAACGTCTCGAGGACGAGCGCGCGGAGATCGACGCGCGCGCGCTCGGGGGCGAGCCTCCCTTCCTCGCTCTTGCTGATGTCGAGCAGGTTATAGATGAGCCGCAGCAGGGAGCGCGCCTGATCGCGGACGTGCCGCACGGAGTCGCGCGCCTGTTCCGGGAGCGAGCGGTCCCGGAGCAGGAACTGCGCGTGCAGGTCCATGCTGCTCACGGGGTTCTTCAGATCGTGCACGACGAAGGCCGTGAGCTGCTCCTTCTGGAGCTGGAGGCGCATGAGCGCGTCCCGCTGCTGCCGGACGAGCTCGACGTGCTCGCGCAGCTCCGCGCCGAGCCGGCGCAGCCGTAGCGCGGCCTGCACCCGCGCGAGGAGCTCCGACGGGCGGACCGGCTTCGTCAGGAAGTCGTCGCCGCCGGCGCGCAGCGCGCTGTCGAACGTCTCGACGTCGCGGAGCGCCGTCAGGAACACGATCGGCGCGCTCTCGCCCCCGGGCAGGCTGCGGATCCGGGCGCACACGGCGAACCCGTCCATCCCCGGCATCCGCACGTCGAGCAGCACGCAATCCGGTTTGTGGCGCTCGAACTGCTGGATCCCCTCCTCGCCCGTGACGGCGAGCACGACCTCGTAGCCGTCGTCCTCGAGCGTGGCCTGGGCCAGGGCGCGGTTCTGCTCGTTGTCATCGACGACGAGCACCCTGGATCTCGGCTCTTGCTGCTCCATGCGCCCTCGGCTTCGGGCGCGAGGTTACACGAGGATCCACGGTCCGCACCATGGCGCCCGGCCTTGGGCCGAGCGGCTGCCTGGCGGCGCGACCGGCGTCGCGCGGCGCCGTTCATGGCCAGCGGAGCTGAGCGCGATCGTCGCGGATCTCGACGTCTCCCCTGGAACATTGCCCTATAGGGATCCGGCGAGCGATGTGCGTTCTGCAACGCGATCGATGGATGCCCGGGCCAGCGTGCTGCTGAAGCTCACACTGGTGGGCGCATCGGTGCTGCTGTCCACGCTGGCGGCGCGCCGCTTCGGCCATGGGGTGGGCGGCGCGATCGCCGGGCTGCCGATGATCGTGGGCCCGATCATGGGCTTCGTGCTGCTGCAGGAGACGCCCGCCCAGGCGAGCGCGATCGCGCTCGCGACGCTTGTGTGCCTGCCGGCGACGATCGTTCATGTGCTCGCTTTTGCGTGGTGCGCGACGCGCTTTCGCTGGGGCGTGGCGCTGCTCGCGGCCAACGTGGCCTTCCTGTCGCTGGGGGCGGCGCTGCTCGCGCTGCGATTGCCCCCGCCCTGGGCCTGCGCCGTGGCGCTGCTGTCGCCCGCCCTGGGCACGCTGGCCTTGCCGCGCCGCTGTGAGGCGCCCGCTGCGGCGGACATTCCGCGCGCCGAGCTCGCCTGCCGCGTGGTGGCCGCGATGGCCATGGCCTGGTGCATCATGCGCAGCGCCGGCGTCGCGCCCGCAGGCCTCAGCGGCCTGCTGCTCGCCATCCCGATCACCGGCAACATCCTTCCGTGTTTCACCCTGCCCAGGCACGGCGCCGCCGCCACGGCGGCCTTGCTCGCGGGCTTCGTGCGCGGCCTGTTTGGATTCGCGGCGTTCTTCGTCGCGCTGCACGCGGCGCTCGGGCGGATGCCGACGGCGAGCGCCTACGGCCTCGCGTGGCTGGCCGCGCTGCTCGCGGCGCTGGCGCTGCGCGGGCTCACGCAGCGAGCGCGGCGCGCGCCGTCGGCGGGGCAGGTGTCCGCCCGGTCCACGGCCGCCTGACCCGCGGGTCCGGCGTCATGGCCCGACGGGCTGCGACCGCCGGGCAAGACGGCGAGGGCGAACTTGCCGCCGGGGGCGAGCGCCGACCGGTCCACGCGCGGCGCTCACCCCGACCACGATGTCACTTGAGATGCAGCTGGCCCAGCGTTCGGCGGGAAGGTCGAGGAAGAAGGACGATGAGCGGACAGAGGATCATTCCGGTGACATCGTAGTCGCCGGGGCGGTCGCTCGATCGAGACGATCCGGTGCGCCTCGTCGAGCTCGATCAGGTGATTCAGGAAGGCGATGAGCAGCGGCTCTCGCTCCCCGCGCCCCTCGGGGCGGGGCCGGCCGGGTTCGCGGGGGCAGGCCTCGGTCGACGCCTGCGCCCCGCGAGCCCGCTCGCGACGGGCTAGTTCGGGATGCCGTCGTGCTGGCAGGTCAGGCTGCAGCCGTCGCCGTTCACGCGGTTGCCGTCGTCGCACGCCTCGTAGAGGCTCTGCACCTTGCCGTCTCCGCAGTACGGACCGTAGACGCAGCCCGGCGCGCACTTGCCGTAGCCGCCGGTGTTGTTGCCGTCGCCGTCGTCGCACTGCTCGGTGCCGTTGCGGATGCCGTCGCCGCAGCGCGGGCCGAGCTGGCAGCGCGGGCCGCACTCGCCGTAGCCGCCGTCGTTCTCGCCGTCGTCGCACTGCTCGCCGGCCTGGACGACCTTGTCGCCGCACTGGGCGCCGAGGCGGCAGTTGTTGCTGCAGCCCGTGGCCTCGTTCGGCGGATCGCACTGCTCGCCCCACGCCTCGTCGACAACGTCGTCACCGCACTTGGCCGCCGGCGTGCAGTCAGGGAGGCAGCTGCCGTAGAAGCCGTCGTTCACGCCGTCGTCGCAGGTCTCCGTGCCGTTGACGACGCCGTCGCCGCAGTACGGCCCGTACTGGCAGAGCCCGGTGCACCCGCCGTACTCGCCGCCGTTCTCGTCATCGCCGAGATCGCAGTCCTCCTCCGACGGCTGGACGATGCCGTCGCCGCAGCGCGGGCCGTAGACGCACGCGGGGCCGCACTCGCCATACCCACCGTCGTTGAAGCCGTCGTCGCACTCCTCGCCGTACTGCGGCTGCGTCACCCCGTCGCCGCAGTGCGCGCCGAGCCGGCAGCTCACGCAGCCCGTGTCGTCCGCGCTGTCGCACTCCTCGCCCCAGTCCGCGTCGACGTTGTTGTCACCGCACCTCGGCGCCGGCGTGCAGCCCGGGGCGCAGGTGCCGTAGGTGCCGTCGTTCACGCCGTCGTCGCACGCCTCGGCGCCGTTGCGCACGCCGTCGCCGCAGTACGGCGCGTAGTTGCAGGAGGCATCGCACCCGCCGTAAGCGCCGTTGTTCAGCCCATCGCCGAGATCGCAGTCCTCCTCCGACGGCTGGACGATGCCGTCGCCGCAGCGCGGACCGTACAGGCACGCAGGGCCGCACTGCTCGTACCCGCCGTCGTTCACGCCGTCGTCGCACTGCTCGCCGAGCTGCGGCTGCGTGACCCCGTTGCCGCATTGCGAGGCGAGCCGGCAGTTCACGCAGGTCGAGTCGCCCGCCCTGTCGCACTCCTCGCCCCACTCCGCGTCGACGTTGTTGTCACCGCACCTCGGCGCCGGCGTGCAGCCCGTGGCGCAGGTGCCGTAGGCGCCGTCGTTCACGCCGTCGTCGCACGCCTCGGCGCCGTTGCGCACGCCGTCGCCGCAGTACGGCCCGTAGTTGCAGGTGGCATTGCACCCGCCGTACGCGCCGGTGTTCATCCCCTCGCCGAGATCGCAGCGCTCCTCCTCCGGCTGGACGATGCCGTCGCCGCAGCGCGGCCCGTACAGGCACGAGGGCGCGCAGCGGCCGTACCCGCCGTCGTTGATGCCGTCGTCGCACTCTTCGCCGAACTCCGGCTGCAGCACGCCGTCGCCGCAGTGCTCCCCGAGCTGGCAGCTCACGCAGGTCGTGTCGCCCGCCCTGTCGCACTCCTCGCCCCAGTCCGCGTCGACGTTGTTGTCACCGCACTGCGGGGCCGGCGTGCAGTTCGGGTTGCAGGTGCCGTAGAAGCCGTCGTTCACGCCGTCGTCGCACCCCTCGGTGCCGTTGACGACGCCGTCGCCGCAGAACGGCCCGATCTCGCACGACGTCGTGCAGCCGCCGTAGCCGCTCGCGGTGTTGCCGGAGCCGAGATCGCACGCCTCGTACGGCGCGTTGACCGCGCCGTCGCCGCAGCGGGGCGGGGCCACGCACCCCGGCGCGCAGGCGCCGGACGCGTTGGCGTACGTGCTGTTGTTGGCGCCGTTGTCGCAGGCCTCGGGGCCGTTCCTCACGCCGTCGCCGCAGTAGGCGCCGAGCTGGCAGTTGTTGCACTGGCCATAGCCCGTCCCGTTCTCGGGGCCGTCGTCGCACTCCTCGCCCGGCGTCACCACCGGATCCTCGACGCCGCACTGCGGCGTGCACACCGACGTGCCGGCGCTGAAGCCCGACAGCGTGAGCTGGTAGTTCGACCCGGTGATGTGGCGCTCGGCCTGGAACACAGCGATCTCGTAGACCTTGCCCGGCTCGAGGTTGAGGTTGACGACGTAGGGGTTGCGGTTCGGGCAGCCTTCGGCGGTGCTGCAGGGGGTCACGCGGGCGTTGCCGTTGTCGAGGATGGTCACGCTCTCCTGGGCCTGCCCGTGGATGCCGCCGATGTCCGCGGTCAGCGTGTTCTTGATGAACACCCAGACGTCGTCGTCACCGAAGAAGGTGAGCACCGGATCGGCCTCGGCGCCGTTCGGCATGAACTGGAACCAGTACCGGACCTCGCTCGTGAAGTAGAAGTTGTGCCCGTCGGTGCGCGTCCTCTCCCGCCCGTCGGCCACGAAGCTGTCGAGCACGGGATCGCCGTTGGGCGGGCTCCGATCCACCGGCCAGAACGGGCTCCGCTCGTACACGAACCGGCCGGAGCCGGGGGGCGTCTCGATCAGCTCGATCGTGGTGGAGAGCCTCCTGTTGAAGTTCGGGTTGTCCCGGTACCACCACTGGAAGTTGTTTTGCCCCGAGGTCCAGCCGGTCGCGGCGCGCGGCGTGGTGAAAGGGTTCCCGTAGGCGTTCACGGGCTTGCCGTCGCCGTCGAGCGTCGTCAAGACGGTGCCGTCGAGCTGCCCGCTGCCCGAGGGCTCGATCTCGAAGTCGAAGTGCCCGATGATGTTGTCCGTCAGGTTGGCATCGCACTCGGTGTTGCTGACGTTGCGGTTGTAGTCGGTCGGACACCAGCCGATGAAGTCGCGGATGACCATCGGCAGCCGCATCTCGGTGGGCGTCACGGTGCAGAGGTAGCCCGGCTCGACGGTGCACTCGGCGGAGCAGCCATCGCCGCTCTCGGTGTTGCCGTCGTCGCACTGCTCGGTGGGATCGCCGGGCAGGAGGATGCCGTCGCCGCACGCCGAGGTGCACTCGCCGCCGGGGCAGGTCGGCTCGCGCTTGCAGTCCGGCGTGCAGCCGTCGCGCCAGTCGCCGTTGCCGTCGTCGCACGCCTCGGTGCCCTCGCGGAGGCCGTCGCCGCAGACGGAGAAGCCCGTGCAGTCCTGGGGTTCGCCGTCGTCGCACACGCTGCCGGCCTCGATGCGGCAGGTCTCGTCGCAGCCGTCGCCCGGGAAGAGATTCCCGTCGTCGCACTGCTCGGCGCCGACCTTGATCCCGTCGCCGCAGACGGTCTTGCACGGGAACCCGACGCGCGAGCAATCCCAGCCATCCTCGATGATCTGGCAGTCGGCGCTGCAGCCGTCGCCGCCGGCCGGGGGCTCCCCGCCGTCGTCGCACTGCTCGCTCCCGTTCACGCGGCCGTCGCCGCACACGGGCGGCGGGGGCGGGTTGCAGAAGCCGCCGGCCGGCGGGCACGTCCAGCCCACCTCGATCTTGCACTGCGAGGTGCAGCCGTCGCCGCCGACAGGGCTCGCCTCGCCGCCGTCGTCGCACTGCTCGCCGAGCTGCACCACGCCGTCGCCGCAATAGGTCCTCTCGGTGCAGGGCTGGCCCGGCCGGCAGATCCAGCCCTCCTCGAGCCGGCAATCCGACGTGCAGCCGTCGCCGGACACGGGCGGGCTCTGGCCGTCGTCGCACTGCTCGCCGCCGTTCACGCGGCCGTCGCCGCACCGGTAGACGAGGATGCACGGCTCACCCGGCTCGGGGCACACGTACGCCGGGTCCACCGTCTTGCAGTCGGCGCTGCAGCCGTCGCCGCCCGCGGTGTTGCCGTCGTCGCAGATCTCGCCGGGATCCACCGCGCCGTCGCCGCACCGGATCAGCAGCTCGCACGGCTGCCCCGGGGTCGGGCAGTTGTAGAAGGACTCCTGCCGGCACAGGCTCGAGCAGCCGTCGCCGCCCGCGGTGTTGCCGTCGTCGCACACCTCGCCGGCCTCCCTGCGGCCGTTGCCGCAGACGGGCAGCTGCGTGCACGGCTGGCCGGGCCGGCTGCACTGATATCCCTCCTCGCGCATGCAGTCGGCGCTGCAGCCGTCGCCGGACACGGGCGGGTTGCCGCCGTCCTCGCATTGCTCGGAGCCGTTCACGCGGCCGTCGCCGCACCAGTAGAGGAGGGTGCAGGGCACGCCCGGCGTGGGGCACGAGTAGATCGGCTCCACCGCGCTGCAGTCGGCGGCGCAGCCGTCGCCGCTCACGTTGTTGCCGTCGTCGCAGACCTCGCCCGGATTGATATCGCCGTCGCCGCACCAGATCAGCAGCTCGCACGGCTGCCCCGGGGTCGGACAGGCATAGAACGCCTCCTGCCGGCACAGGGTGGAGCAGCCGTCGCCGCCCGCCGTGTTGCCGTCGTCGCATTGCTCGCCGCTCTCCAGGCGGCCGTTGCCGCAGACGGGCAGGCGCTCGCAGGCTTGCCCGGGCCGCGGGCAGACGTAGCCCGGCTCGCGCATGCACTCGGCGCTGCAGCCGTCGCCGGACACGGGCGGGTTGCCGCCGTCCTCGCACTGCTCGCCGTTGTTCACGCGGCCGTCGCCGCAGCGATAGAGGAGGAGGCAGGGCTCACCCGGCTTGGCGCACACGTAAAGCGGGTCGAGCGCCTTGCAGTCGGCGCTGCAGCCGTCGCCGCCCGTCGTGTTGCCGTCGTCGCAGAGCTCGCCGGGATCGATCGCGCCGTCGCCGCACCGGATCAGCAGCTCGCACGGCTGCCCCGGCGTCGGACAGTTGTAGAAGGACTCCTGCCGGCAGAGGCCCGAGCAGCCGTCGCCGCTCGCCGTGTTGCCGTCGTCGCACGTCTCGCCGGCCTCCTTGACCCCGTTGCCGCAGACCGGCAGGCGCTCGCAGCGCTGTCCGGGCCGCGAGCACGAGAAGCCCGCCTCGCGCTTGCAGTCCGCGCTGCAGCCGTCGCCGGACACCTTGTTGCGGTCGTCGCACGTCTCCGAGCCGTTCACGCGGCCGTCGCCGCAGTCGTAGAGGAGCGTGCAGGGCTTGCCCGGCATCGGACAGACGTACGAGGGGTCGACCGAGTAGCAATCGGCGCTGCAGCCGTCGCCGTCCACGGTGTTGCCGTCGTCGCAGAACTCGCCCGGATCGACCACGCCGTCGCCGCACGCGATGGTCAGCACGCACGGCGCGCCGGGCGTGGGACACTCGCAGTAGGGCTCGATCTCGCACAGGCCGGAGCAGCAGTCGCCCGGCAGGCTGTTGCCGTCGTCGCACGTCTCGCTGGCCTGGTTGATCTTGCCGTCGCCGCAGGCGGGCTGTTGAGGCAGGTTGCACTCGGGGGGCGGGTCGTCGCCGGCGCAGGGATCCGGCGTCTCTCCGCCGCTGCCGCCCGAGCCGACGCTCCCGGCGAAGTCGATGCCGCCGCTCCCGGCCTCGCCGCCGGAACCACCGGAGTTCGTGCCGCTCCCCGAGCCGCCTGCGCCGGGGTTGCCCGTGGAGGGCGCGTCCCCTCCGCAGGCGGCAGCTACTTGCATCAATCCCACCGCCAAAGCCAGATAAGACGTTCTCAAACTCACGACACACCTCGACGAACAGGAGCGGATGCGCTCGGGCAGGAAGTCGGACGACCCTGCTCCAGGGTAGCCCGGGCGCCCTTCGCACCTCTAGGCGAAAATTACTTCACCCTCGTCCACTCGGGCACATCGCCACGACAACCCGTTCTCGGCGGACTCCAAGGGAGCTCCGCTGACGAATGACGCGCATTGCGCGATGCAGCGTCGGGTGGAGTCGGTGCTTCCTTTCTGCTGCTATGGCACGAGCGAGCGCCCGGCGTCGCACCCCGGTTCACGCTTGACATTTGCGCTCCGACTGGAGATCGCAAAATAGTTTGTGCTCAAACTAAATGCGAGCGCCGCGAGCAGGGCGTTGCGCGCCGCGGTCCCGTCCTGCGTCTCGGCCGATCCCGCGCTCCGGGAGGGTCGCACGGCTCAGCCCGCTTTCACGCCCCCGGCGCTCCGGAAGACGATCGCGGCCCCGAGCGCCGCCGCGGCGGGAACGAAGAGGTCGCCCGACGCGCGCCGGACCCTCGGCGCGCGCCGGGCGGCCGAGGTAGATCTCGTAGCGGCGCTCGACATCGCGCAGCGCCGCCCGGGCGACGCAGAGCACGGCGTCGACGAGGTCCACCGCGCCGTTCGGATGATCCATGGCGAGCTGCGCCTCGAGCAGCTCCGCCGCCGGGTCCTCCGCCATCGCGAGCCTCCCCTCGGGCGCGCGTCCTGCCCCGGCGTCCTCCGGAGCGTCGCTGTCGAGCTCGATGAAGCGGAGCGGCTCCATCCGAGGTCCCTTTGCGGTGTCCACCGGCCGTCGAACCGCGCTGACGCCCCCGTGGCGGATGCACTCGGAGCTCAGCCTGCCGGCCACGGCGTCTGCGTCAGGGGTCTTGAAGACGAGGATGTGCAGGCCCTGGAAGCGGGCGAGGCTCGAGCCCTTCCTTCATGTCGTTCACGACGTGGCCGACGTGGTGCAGGTGATCGATGTCACGACCCATTCAGGTCACCTCCGCCTCCTGGGCTCAGGATGTCGGGACCGCAGCAGGAGGCACCGGCGGTACGCCGCCGGAGCCTATCCGACGGCGCGGGGTGGTTCGAGCCGCGATCGCCGAGCGCGAGCCTGTGCCATGCGCGCGTCACGGAAGATCCGTAGTCCGGGCGCGGCAGTGGTGCTGTCCCGGCCACGAGAGGCCGGGAGTTGTTCCTGTCGTTTTCCAGGGATGGCGGATCGCGCAAGAAATCTTCTGTCATATCGAGATCTGGGTTGGAGGGCAGCGAAGGTGGCCCCGATCTCCGAATGTCAGCCCGAGACGAGCGTCGCGGTTCACCCTTGACTTCCGCGATCGGTATGCCTTTCCTTCGCCCTGGGCCACCTCCACTGGAAAGGCTGATGCAGATGACGCCTCCTTCGGAAAATCAGATTTCAAGTTGCTCACGCCGACCGCCCCCAAGGCGGTCCCATTCGATGACGATCCTGAGGGTGCCGCTCCTGCTGGTCGGGCTCCTGGGCGTCGCGCTCACGAGCGCCTGCTCCTCGAGCGGCGCCAATGGGTCGAACGGGACGACCGGCGGCGGTGGCGCCGGCCTGAGCGGCGGTGGCGGCGACGATGGCGTCGGGGGCTCGGGCGGCGTCATCCCTGGGAGCGGAGGCGGCACGGGCACGGGCGCGGGCGCGGCAGGCTCGACCGGGACCACAGGTGGAGAGTCGGGCTCCGACGAGGTGTATCCCGTGCCGGACTCCCTGCCGGACGAGACCGGTGCAGACCTCTGGCTCAGGTACCCGCAAGTCCCGATTCCGGGGCGCCTCGGGGAGTATCAGGCGGCTTTCAAGCGCGTGGTCAAATCGGGGAGCGGCGCGAGCCTTGACATCGCCGAGGCCGAGCTCGTCAAAGGCCTGAGCGGTCTGACCGGCGCGACGGTCGAGGCCGGCGCGGCTGTCGAGGGCCCGGGCGCCGTGGTGATCGGGACGGCCACCGCCGACATCATCAAAGACCTGCCGCTCGCCGCGCGCCTCGCAGCGCTGGGCCCCGAGGGCTACCTCATCGAGACCGCCGACGTGGGCGGCCAATCGGTGATCGCCGTGGCCGGCAACACGGAGGTGGGCGTGCTCTATGGCACCTTCGCGCTGCTCCGGCACGCCCAGAGTCACAGCTCTCTCTCGAAGCTGTCGCTCTCCGGCTCTCCCAAGGTCGAGAACCGCATCCTGAACCACTGGGATAACCTCGATCGCTCCGTGGAGCGCGGCTACGCGGGCCGCTCCATCTGGGACTGGAATGCGCTGCCGGGCACGCTCTCTCCCCGCTACAAGGACTATGCGAGAGCCAACGCATCCATCGGCATCAATGGAACCGTTCTCACGAACGTCAACGCCAACGCACAGGTCCTGACGGCCTCGTACCTCACGAAGGTCAAGGCGCTCGCCGATGTCTTCCGTCCTTATGGCATCAAGGTCTACCTCACGGCCCGCTTCAGCGCCCCGATCGAGATCGGCAATCTGAACACGGCCGATCCGACCAACGCCAGCGTCAAGCAATGGTGGGCGAACAAGGTGGACGAGATCTACCGGCAGATCCCCGATTTCGGGGGCTTCCTGGTGAAGGCGAACTCCGAGGGGCAGCCGGGGCCGCAGGACTACGGGCGGAACCACGCCGACGGCGCCAACATGCTCGCCGACGCCCTCGCGCCTCACAAGGGCATCGTGATGTGGCGCGCCTTCGTCTATTCGGACGACAGCCCCCCGGACCGCATCAAGGAGGCGTACGAGGAGTTCAAGCCTCTGGACGGCAGGTTCAAGGGCAACGTCCTCGTGCAAGCCAAGAACGGTCCCCTCGATTTCCAGCCTCGAGAGCCGTTCCATCCGCTGTTTGGCGCCATGCCCAAGACGCCCCTGGTCCTCGAGCTCCAGATCACGAAGGAGTATCTCGGCGAAGATACGCACCTCGCCTATCTCGGGCCGATGTTCGAGGAGGTCCTCAAGGCGGACACCCACGCGGACGGCGCGGGCTCGACCGTGGCGCGGGTCATCGACGGCACCCTCCATGACTATGCGACCACCGCGATCGCGGGCGTCGCCAACGTCGGTGACGACGCGAACTGGACCGGGTCCCACATGAACCAGGCGAACTGGTACGTGTTCGGACGGCTGGCATGGAATCCAGACCTCTCCTCGGAGGCCATCGCCGACGAGTGGGTCCGCCAGACCTTCTCGAGCGACCCCGTCGTCCGCGAGCCGGTCGTCGATATGATGATGAAATCCCGCGATGCGCTCGCCGACTACATGACGCCTCTCGGCCTGGTCCACATCATGGGCAACGACCATCACTACGGGCCGGCCCCATGGTCGAACACCCTGAGTCGCGCGGAGTGGAACCCGGTCTACTATCACAAGGCGAACGAGAGCGGCATCGGCTTCGACCGGTCATCGTCGGGCAGCAACGCTGTCGCCCAGTACTTCGGGCCGGTGCGACAGCAGTTCGGGAGCCGGGAGACGGTGCCCGAGGATCTCCTGCTCTTCTTCCACCGCGTCGGCTGGAAGGACGAGCTGAGCTCGGGGAGGACGGTCTGGGAGGAGCTCGTCCATCAGTACAGCAGCGGCGTCGATGAGGTGGGGCTCATGCGAGAAGCATGGGAGTCGGTCAAGGGGCGTATCGACGAGAAGCGCTTCGGCAACGTGACCGAGTTCCTGAAGATCCAGCACTACGAGGCGCGCTGGTGGCGCGACGCGTGCCTCGCCTACTTCGGCCAGGTGTCGAAGCTCCCGATCCCGAGCGGCTACGCCGCCCCGGCGAACTCGCTGAGCTTCTACCAGGGGCTCCGCTGCCCAAGCGACGTGAAGAAGCCCCGCTGCTCGCAGGTCTACACGGGCGACCCGTCGCCGGCCATCCTCCCGTAAGCGTAGCCGGTCGGCTCGGCCTGGCCCGAGCGGCTCGCGCGAGCCCGCCGGGGAGGCGCGCCGCGAGCCTGTCAGGGGCTCGGGTCGCCATTTCTACATGAACCACGTGAAGAGCGGATTCCGTGCCGTTCGCCCGGCAGCCAGCTCAGGCTGAACCGGGCGGGCCGGACCCGGAGAGCGCCGGCTGGGCGTAGGTCCTCAGCCCGGAGGACCTGCCGAAGCACGCTGCACGGCCCGGTCGAGGCGATCGGCTGCACCGCCATCCCGGTGTGTGCTCCCAGGCGTCCACGCTGAGATCGTCGTGTGCCGGCCCCGTGGTGTGCTCGCCCCGCTGCGCCTGGAGCATGCCTGTTGCAGATGGCCGGGCGGCGGGATCGACCCCCGCGCTGCGCTCCTTGACCCTCCTTGCTGGACTCATATAGTCAGCGAGACCGTTGGGCTGCACACGCTGCGTGTCTGCCAGGCCATCGAGCACACGACCGCAGCGGCGCGCGGGTTGTGGACGTGCGCGCCGTTCACCCATCATCCACCATCACGATGTCGGAGGTTCGAATGGATCACCTGATTCGGAAGATCGCCCAGGACCGTCTCTGGAACCAGTGGGTCGCGGCCAACTCGGTCGATGAATCGACGCTCGAAGCCGGCTACATCTCGAAGAAGGAGGGCTGCATCTCGAAGAAGGAGGGCTGCATCTCGAAGAAGGAGGGCTGCATCTCGGAGAAGGCCGGCTGCATCAGCTGACAGGGCCACCCGGTCGGCGGGCGAGGCGGGAGGTCGTCGCTTCTGCGACCTTCTGCCTCGCTTGATCCCGGTCCTGGAGGGCAGCACGATCTACAGCCTCATCGTGTCGAGCGTCCGCAACCCCTGGATGCCGCTGAGCCGCTATCGCTCGGGCGATTGCGCCGAGACGGTCGACGGCTCCCCCGACCCGCGCCGCATCCGCCGGTTTTGCGGGCGCGAGCGGGAGCTGCTGCGGCTCGAGCGCGGCGGCCTCAGAGCTCCAGCAGGAATGGCAGTGGACCGAGCGATACGCCACCCAGCCGGAGATCCTGCGCTATCTCGACCACGTCGTGGACAGGTTCGATCTCCGCCGGGACATCCAGCTGAGGACGCGCGTGACCGCGGCTCTCTTCGACGAGGGCGCGGATCGGTGGGCGCTCGGGACGGGTCAGGGCGAGAGCGTGTCCGCCAGGTTCCTGGTCCTGGCGACGGGCTGCCTGTCCGTCGCGAAGACGCCCGATATCGAGGGGATCGAGCGCTTCCAGGGCGAGCGGCACCACACGAGCCGCTGGCCGCAGGAGGGCGTTGACTTCACCGGCAAGCGCGTCGGCGTCCTCGGCACGGGCTCGACCGGCGTCCCCTACAGGAAGAGGTGCGAGGAGATAGCGGCCCAGCATTGCGAGGGGTTCGCGCTGTCGAGGGCGGGGTGAAGGACCGCGGCGGGCGGGCTCCCTGCCCGGCTCCCCGTCTGCGGGAGAGCAAGAATCCAACGCGCGAAAGCGCTCCTCCCGCAGGGCTCCCGCAATATGCAGGAGGAATGCCGCTCGAGCGCCGCGCACCGAAGCGTCACGACCCGGCGGTCGGCCCGCATCCACCCGGCATCGGGGATGCACGCAGCGTCCCGCAGAGCCGGGTTGTGCCACGACCTCAGCCATCGTAGGGTAAATGCCGCTCGTGGACGGGACGACGCTGAACGGCAGGTACACCCTTGGCCGATTGCTCGGCAAGGGGGGAATGGGGGCCGTTTACGAGGCCGACGATGTCGCGCTTGAGCGCCGCGTCGCCGTGAAGATCCTCTCGCCGGAGCTTGCCCATGGCCGGTCTGCCCTGGGCCGGTTCGAGCGCGAGGCGAGGGCGGCGAGCGCCATCCGGACCGAGCACATCGTCCGCGTGCTCGACGCCGGCGTGGACCAGGAGACGGGCTCGCCCTTCCTGGTGATGGAGCTCCTCCGCGGCGAGGATCTCGCGCAGGTCCTCGACCGCCTCGGCCCGCTGCCTCCCGGGCTCGCGCTCCGGATCGTGGCCCAGGCGTGCATCGGCCTGCAGAAGGCGCACGAAGCCGGGGTCCTGCACCGGGACATCAAGCCGGCGAACCTGTTCCTCGCGCGGCGCGAGGAGGACGGCGGGCTCGTCGTCAAGCTGCTCGACTTCGGCGTCGCCAAGATCCGGCCAAGCCACGATCCTCGCCGAGAGACCACGGGATTGACGCGGTCCGGGTACATGCTCGGGACGCCGCGCTACATGTCCCCCGAGCAGGCGCGGGCCATCAAGGACATCGGTCATCGGACCGACGTCTGGTCGCTCGGGGTCGTGCTTTACCGCGCGCTGGCCGGGCGAACGCCGACCGAGGACGTGAAGGCCGTCGGCGATCTCATCGCCGCCCTGGTCGTCGACCTGCCCGCGCCGGTCCAGGAGTTCGCGCCGTGGGTCTCGCCCGAGGTCGCCGCCGTCATCGACGGCGCGCTCCAGTACCAGCCGGCCGACCGGTATCCGAGCGCCTCGGCGATGCTCGACGCGATCCTGCCGCTGCTCGGCGACGACCCGCTGTCGCTGGACGAGAGCATGCTTGTCCCCCTGAAGCCATCCGAGCGCCTCGCCCTCGCCCCGCGGTTCGAGCCCCGGGTGAGGGCGCGCGTGCCCCGGCGGTCCAGGATCCATGCGGCCGGCGCGGAGCGGTGGAAGGACCTCCCCGAGGGCAGCATGACGGCGCTCCCGCACGAGACGACGCTCAGTGAGGACTACCGCGTCCACGAGCGACCGCCGAGCGAGCCCGCGCCGCCGCCGCGCCGAGGCCTGAGGAGATTGCCGCTCTCGGCCCTCGCGTTGCTCGTCGCGAGCCTCGGCTGGGCCGCGGTGCTCCGGCCGGCCGACGCGCCCAGGACGGCGTCCTCCGGTGTGCAGCGTGCGATCCGCGGCGCGCTGGAGGCGCCCTCCGTCCAGCGCCCGGCGCCCTCGCCGGCGCCCGAGCCATCCGCCTTCGCGCACCGGATCGGGCTAGAGGCCGTCGTCGAGCAGCCCTCGGTCGAGATCGACAGGGCGCCTGCGGCCCTGAAGGGCGGGAAGCCTCGGCCCGCAGCGACGGCGAACGCGGCGCCTGCCCGCGTGGACACGAGCGACCCGCTCATGCCTCAGCGCCTCGAGTAGCCGCGCTCGAGGGGGGTGCAGTCATTTGAAGATGAAGGCGGGAAGGGGGGAAGAAGACCCTGAGGATCTTCCTGACTTCCCGACTTCATGTGAAACCTCTCTGGGCAAATGACAGCACAACCGCGCGGTCAGCGGAACTCGTCGACGTTCATGTTGTACCGCCGGATCCACCGGTGCACCTGCGCGCGATCTCTTCCGAGCTCGCGCGCCACCGCGGCGACGTTTCCCCGCTGCTGCACAAGGAGCTCCCGCAGCGCCTTCTCGTCCGGGGAGGTCCGCGGCGGCAGCGCCCCCTTCGGCGCGTACGCTCCCTCGTGCGCCGAGAGCGCCGCCCCGTCCTCCGGGATCAGCGTGGCGCGGGCATCGTCCGTGGGCGGGAGCGGAGGCGCCGAGCTCCGGGCTCCGTAGGTCCTCATCCGGTTCCGGATCTCGTCGCTGACGTCCTGGAGATCGAGCTCGGGGCCGCGAGCCGTGGCGGCCCAGCGCTTGATGAGCGTCTCGAGCTCTCGCACGTTGTAGGGAAAATCGTGGTGGAGCAGGCTCGCCATGAAGGCCATGCTGGGGCGCACCTCGGGCCGGTCGTGGCGTCTCGCGAGCGCGACGCAGAGCGAGAACATGTCTTCCTTGCGCTCGCGCAGGGGGGGCAGGGTGATGCTGAATTCGTTCAGGCGAGCGAACAGGTCGGCGCGGAAGGCGCCGGCCTGCTGGAGCGCGTCGAGATCGCGGTGGGTGGCGGCGACGATCCGCACGTCGACCTGCTCGGGTTGCGCCGCGCCGAGCGGCGTGATCTCCTTGGACTGGATCACGCGGAGGAGCTTCGCCTGGGCCTCCACGGGCATATCCCCGATCTCATCGAGGAGGAGCGTGCCCTGGTGCGCCGCGCGGAGGATGCCCATCCGGTCGCGGTCGGCGCCCGAGAACGCGCCGCGCCGGTGTCCGAAGAGCTCCCCCTCGACGAGCGTGGCGGGGATGGCCGCGCAGTTGACGGCCTGGAGCGGCCCGCGCCTGCCGCTCCAGTCGTGGAGCTGCTCGGCGAAGATCTCCTTTCCCGTCCCGCTCTCGCCGAGGATCAGCACCGACAGCTCGCTGCGCGCGATCTCGCGCACGCGCCCGGCGAGGCGCTGGCTCTGGTAGCCGCCGACGATCCGGCTCGTCGAGAAGCGCGGCCGGGCCTCCTCCGGCGCGTCCGGATCGTCGAAATACGCGCCGTCGATGCGGTAGTGCGCGTAGGCCTCGGCGTCGCTCTCGACGAACTTGAAGATGGCGTCGCCGATCCGGATCTCGTCGAGGTGCGCGAGGACGGCCTCGGTCACGAACTCCCCGTTATGGATCGTGCCGTTGCGACCGCCGAGATCGGAGAGCTGCCAGACGCCCCCGCGCAGCTCGATGCGAGCGTGTTGGCGCGATGCTGTGCGGGTCGGTATGTAGATGTCCGCGCTCGGGTCGCGGCCGAGGATTGAGCCTGACTCGGACAGGGGGTACGCCGGGCGAAACTGCTCGTAGTTGGGGGCATAGAGCAGCACGATCCCGGCCCCCGAGCTCGCGTGCCGGAAGGTCGGCACGTAAATCTGCATCGATGCCGTGGTGCTGAGGCTCTTCGTCGATGAACTTCTGTCGCCGGGCATTGAGTGGGCGATACTACCAAACCTCCGACGGCATCGGTAGACCGATGCGTGGTGAGAAGCCCGCGGAGCACGATCGCAGCGGCGACGCCCGACGAGGGCGCCGCATGGAGCTCCCGGCCGCCGCTGTAAGAGCGTCCCGGTGTACCGTGCCCGTATTCCGTATACCGTTCCCGCCTGACGCCTGCCGTCTCGCCTCTGCGGTGGAGAGCGGGAGCTCCCGCTCTCCACCGCAGAGGCGAGCCGGTAGGGCGGGGCCGCTGCGGGGGATCGGCCGATGGGCCGTGAGAGCGGTTGGCTGTAACACCGGAGGCGCAAGCTCTCCGCAGCGCCGGTCGCTCGCGGCGCCCAGGGAGCCATGTGGACAGCTCGGCCCAGGTGCCGCCTTAGGAGCGCTCTGGGCCACGCGCTCCCACCGTGTGGCCCTGTGTCGGGCGTGAGGTGTCGAGTCGACGGCGGGCTTCGCCTGTCAACCTCGCGTTGACGTGGTTGACGGCCCCGCGCGACAGCGGCGAGCATGCCTTGAAGCCGGAACGCTCGAACCGCGGTTCTTCGGCCGGAAAAATGCAACAATAGCGTGTATTTGGACGATCTCGGGCAAAGTCGCTTCGTGGCCCGAGCGTTGCTTTGGAGACGGAGACCTGTCGAGACGCGCGGCGGGGCGCTGCATCGAGGCGAGGGGCGCAGAGCCCTGGACCGTCGAGCAGGTTGAGATCTTCTGACAGGCTTGGCGACGAGCTCGGTCGCGCGGAGTGCAACCAACGAGGGATGATATCATGAGCTTGAAATGGGTCGGTGCTTTGGGGTCGCTGCTGTCGCTCGCTCTTGTCGGCTGCATCGCGGCCGACGAGGGCGAGGTGGACATGGATGCGACGAGCGATGCGCTCAGCGTCGTCAAGATCCAGGCGGAGGATCAGTCCTGGTCCATCTCCTCCGGCGACAGGATCGAGGACAACGCGGACAACGTGAAGCTCCGCGCCAACCAGAGCGGCGATACCTTCAAGTTCTCCAGGTCGGTCGCGTCCGGCAAGTACGAGATCGTCCTCCGGTATGCCAAGCGGAACGTGTACGGCAAGTACGAGCTGAGCGCGAACGGCTCCTCGGTCAAGTCCTTCGACGCCTATACCTCCGCCACGGGCGACAGCTGGACGACGGCGAAGCTCGCGGAGAAGTCGCTCTCCGGGAACGTCGAGTTCACCTTCAAGGTCACGGGCAAGAACTCCTCCGCGTCCGGCTACGACCTCAAGATCGACTATATCGAGCTCGTCCCGGTGGGCGGCGGCGACTCGGGCGGCGGCGACTCGGGCGGCGGCTCCACGACGACGGGGGGCGGCGGCGTCGTCAGCTCGACGATCGTCGTGAAGGCCGGCGAGACGTTCGACGGCGGCGGCAAGCGGTTCATCGCCGACAAGAACACGCTCGGCGACGGCAGCCAGAAAGAGGGGCAGAAGCCGGTGTTCAAGCTCGAGGACGGCGCGAGGCTGAAGAACGTCGTCCTCGGCGCTCCGGCCGCCGACGGCATTCACACGTACGGCAACGTCACGCTCGAGAACATCGTCTGGGAGGACATCGGCGAAGATGCCCTGACGGTCAAGAAGTCCGGCACCGTGGTCCTGAACGGCGGCTCCGCGAAGAACGGCGACGACAAGGTCTTCCAGATCAACGCGGCCAGCACGTTCAGGGTCTCGAATTTCAAGGCGGAGAACGCGGGCAAGTTCATCCGGCAGAACGGCGGCACCGACTTCAAGGTCGACGTCTTCATCGACCGCTGCGACATCTCGAAGATGAAGGAGTCCATCTTCAGGACGGACAGCAGCAGCAGCAGCGTGACGATGACGAACACCCGCTACAGAGACATCGGCAAGGAGCTCTTCATGGGCGTGAGCTCCTCGAAGATCACCACGTCCAACAACACCCAGTACTGATCCGCGCGCGGTCGCGGACGCCCGGCGATCTTGCGGGCGACGGGGGAGGTGAAGGCGAGCCACAGCTGCATCGGTGAAGGATGGCCTGCCCCGGCGAGCGGCGACAGGCCTCCGCTCACGCTCGCCGCCCACCCCGCCATCACGGTCACCCCCCCGGCGAGCGTCGACGCCCGCTACCGCTCACCGAGGCTGGGAGGCATCGGACGTGCCGGTGAGCTTCGCCTTCGCCAGATGGTTCATCTCGAGCTTCTTCTCCGCGTCCATCGCCGCGGCCGTGCCGGTGCCCGCGATCGTCACCGACGCCTCGGCGAGCGCATAGATCGTGAACTCGTAGGTGTCGGTGTTGGCGTTCCCGCCGGCGAAATTGGGGCAAGGCCCGAGGTAGTTGTTGTTCTGCTTGGCGCCTATCGACGCTGCGTCCTTGAACTCCTCGGGCAGCGAGGTGACGTCGGCGGGAATGTTGTAGATGACCCAGTGATAGCCGTTAGCCACGGGCGGCGTCTGGGTCGCCAGGGTGACATCGATGAAGGTGATGGCGTAGCTCTTCGTGCCCGGAGGCCCTGCGGTCCAGTTGAGCTCCGGCAGGAGGCTGTTCTGGAAGCCGGCGGCCGCGCAGGTGTACTTGTCGGCGAACTCGGCGCCTTCCGCGTGATTGGGGCTCGTGAGCGTGAATGCACCGGAGGGCTCGCCGCCGCCGCCGGCCTCTCCACCCACGCCGCCGCCGCCGCCGCCGTCTCCCGCGCCACCCGCCCCGCCGCTCCCTGAGGTCGCCGACGAGGCAGAGCTGCTGGACGAGCTCGTGCTATCGGTGCCAGTGCTGGTGGTGGCTCCACCGCTCGTCGCGGCGCCGCCGCCGCCGTCCCCCGACGGATCGGGGTCACTGCTGGAGCAGTTGAGCACGGCGAGCGGCAGGCCTACGAGGACGAGGCATCGAACGCTACGAATGAACCTGTTCGTGAGGATATGCATTGGCGGATGATGCCACATCCGCGCTCCGGCAGGAATGTGTCATTCGTTTACTTCACGACAAATATCCGCAATTGGGCGGTACATTTCCCGGAGCGGCGCGCGACCTGTTGTCGATGGCATTGCGGAGATATGCTCAGCAGGTACGCGCTCTCCTGTGCAGCAGAATTGGAAATGCCTCCGGAGAATGCTGTCTGGCGGCGTGAATGAGGAACCCTGCAAGAGGTGCGCGGCGCCCGTGGCTCAGGCGGGGATCACTTCCAGTTGATGGTGGCCCATCCCCTGGCAGGCAGCTCGAACTGCAGCTTCTTGCCGCCCACGGCGACGACCGCCTGCTTCGCGGCTCCAGCGTTGTACATGACCGCGACGAGGGTGCCGTCAGGGTTCTTGAAGGCCAGCGCATCACCGCCGCTCGTCGCGACGACCTTGGCGCCTGGATCGACGTACTGGGAGACGTGGCGGAAGACGTAATAGGCCGGGGTGATGTTCAGCTTCTTCCCCGGAACGTCCACCGCCAGCAGCGCGTTCTGCGCCCAGGGCCGCACCGTATCCAGGCTCCTGCCCACCGTGTCCAGCACCATGTTCCAGGCGGAGTAGGCGTTCACGCCTTTCTTGATCCAGTCCCTGATGAGGCCCCAGCTCTCCACGGCATACGCATGGTCGTTCGGGGCCTTGCTCTGGTCGGTCCCGCTCTGCCAGGGGTAATTGCCGCACTTGTGCTCGGTCTGCCAGATGGCCAAGCCCTTGTCCAACCGCAGGCCGGTGAAGGTGTCCAGCATGCCCCACTGGAAGCCGTAGCCTTTGACGTAGGACCTGGCGGCGGCGTTGTCCATGACGGTGGTCACGATGTCGCCGTCCGTCTGGGTGTTGGACATGGTGCCCACGAAGATGTCGGCGCTGATGCCCCGCTCCTCGAACGTCGGCCCCAGATGGCTCCCGATGAACTTGGCCATCAGCGCTCCCGTCCAGAGACAGGACGGATAGTCCTGAGGGAAGCCTGGCTCGTTCTGCGGGTGGACCGCCTCGATCGTGATGCCTTCCTTGCCGTACTCCTCCACGAACCTGGCGAAATAGAGGGCATACGCGTCCAGGTTCGCGGCGTTGTCCTTCATGTTCCCGCGATCGTACGCGTTGTTGTCCTTCATCCACGGGGGAGGCGTCCAGGGGCTGCCCCAGAAGTGGATGTCAGGATTGACCGCCATCGCCGCCTTGATGAAGGGGATCAGCTTCTCCCTGTCCCGCGCGATGGAGAAGCTTTCCATCGACGTGTCGTTGGCCTTGTCGTTCAGCGTGTGGCGGCTCGTGGCATAGTCGCTCGCCCCGATCGGGATCCTGCCATAGATGAATTTGGCGCCGTCCGCCGCGTCGAACAGGAGCTTGATCGCCCTGTCTCGATCTTCGGGGCCGAGCGCGGCGAGGGCTTCCCAGCCCTTCTCATTGAAGGTTCCGCCGAAGCCGGCCCAGTCCTGCGCCGTGGAGCCGTCGTTGACGGTCACATCGGCGGTCTCGCCCGTGACCTCGGTCACCGTCCCCTCTTTCCAGTAGGCGTCTGGGCTGGAGGTGATCAACACAGGTTCAGGCGTCGGCGGTCCCTCCGTGGGGGGCGAGCCGCCTGCCCCTGCCTCGGCGACCCGCGCAGCTCGGTCTCGTCGCGTTCGCGGATCGCTTCTCTCTGGGGGCATCGTCCTGGCGCAGAGCGCGGCGCGCGCTTTCCGCAAAGTCACATTCCCGAAGCGTTCGGTTCTGATCATCGATCCTCACCGCGCGCACACCGACCCGGCCGTTTCCTGCCTGTGCGGTGTCACCGACGCTGTAAATTTCGACGTGCTCGCCGTCGTCAACCGGGCGGAGGGCGAGCCGCTCCCGGGGCCACCTCCCGGCGGCGGCTCCCGGGGCCGCTTACTTCGCGCAGAGCCCCGGCCGGCGCCGGTCCCACGGCGCGGCCTGCTCGAGCTGGCCGGCGAGCCGCAGCAAGGTGGCGTCGTCCGCGTACCGGCCCGCGAACTGCACCCCGACCGGCAGGCCGTCGGCGGTCACGTGGAGCGGCACCGACATGGCCGGGCTCCCGTTCACGTTGAACAGGGGCGTGAACGCTGCGAACTCGAAGAGCCGGTCCAGCCAGGCCTCGGCCCCCACGGCCGGATCGCTCGCGTCGAGCGTGCCGGGCGGGATCGGGAGCGTGGCCAGCGTCGGCGTGAGCAGGACGTCGAACTGCGTGAAGAACTGCCCGAGCTCCCGCGAGAGCTGATCGCGCGCGACGAGCACGTCGTGCACATCCACGGCGCTCATCCTCCGGCCGGCCTCGGCCATGGTCAGCGTGGCCGCCTCGAGCGTGTCGGGCCCCGGCGCGAGCCCGAACAGCGGGCAGACGCGATCGAGCAGGTGGGCCTGGTACGACAGCAGCATCCTGAAGGCGATCCGCACCCGCTCCCAGTCGATCTCCGGCCGCGCGGGCACGACCTCGTGCCCCAGCTGCTCGCACAGCGCCGCGGCCCGGCGCACCGCCAGCTTGCATTCGTCGTGCACCGGCACCCCGCTCCAGGCGGCGTCGCTGAACGCGATCCGCAGCCGCCCGGGCGGCATGCGCGCCTCCTCCAGGAACGACCGCGGCCCCGGCGGCGCGAAGTACGGCGCGCCCGGATCGGGCCCGGCGATCGCGTCGAGCAGCGCCGCGCTGTCCCGCACCGAGCGCGTCAGCACGTGGTCGGTGGCGAAGCCCATCAGGACCTCGCCCTCGATCGGGCCGGTCGGGACGCGGCCGCGCGTGGGCTTCAGCCCGAAGAGGTTGCAGCACGACGCCGGGACGCGGATCGACCCGGCGACGTCGTTGCCGTGGGCCATGGGCACCATCCGCGCCGCCACCGCGGCCGCCGCGCCGCCGCTCGAGCCGCCGGGCGTGCGATCCGGGCGCCACGGGTTGCGCGTCGGCCCGTGCGCGGCCGGCTCGGTGACCACGTTGAGGCCGAGCTCCGGGGTGTTCGTCTTGCCCAGCGACACGAGCCCCGCGCGCCGGAAGCGCGTCATGAGCTCGTCGTCCGCGGGCGACACGAGGCCCTGGAAGAGGCGAGAGCCCATGCCGGTCGGCGTGCCCGCGACGAGGAGGCCGAGGTCCTTCACAAGGTACGGCACGCCGGTGAACGGCCCCTCCGGGAGCCCCGCGCGGATCGCCCGCTCGGCGTCGTCGCGCAGCGAGGAGATCACCGCGTTGAGCGCCGGGTTCACCTGCTCGACGGCGGCCGACGCCACGTCCATGAGCTCGGCAGGGGTGACCTCGCGCCGGCGGACCAGCTCCGCGAGGCCCAGGGCATCGAAGGCGGTGTACTCGGAGATCTTCATGGTGCAGGTCCCTTATACGAGGCCGACGCGCGCGACGGGGTGAAGAAAGGAGCGGCGCGTGGCAATGCGCTCCGGGTCATTGCAATGCGCTCCGGTCGTCGCATCGGCTCACGAGGCGCCGCGACGAGGCGCGCCTATCCTGAGGAGGTCTCCCGGCGGCGACCTTCCGGGCGCTTCGGGGGCTTCTGCGCGGCAAGCTCGCTGTCGGGCAGCTTGCCGCTCCCCTGCTCGACGAGCTTCTTGTCGTACCAGGGCCGCGACGAGTGCGCGCGGAGGACGTACGCGAGCGCGAGGGCGCCGAGGAGCGGCACGGCGACGAAGGCGGCGGAATGCACCGTCACGTCGGGGCCGAGCGTGCTGGCGGAGGGCCACGACGGGACGTGGCGCGCCTTGATCCGCTGCACCCCGCGGAGCCGGACGAAGTCGGTGTGGGACGCCTCGTCCGAGAGGGCGACGCCGTCGGCGGTCCGCATCGAGACCTCGAAGTGGGTCTCGTCGTCGCCGCTCTCGCGTTTCTTGAGATCCGTCACGCCGACGTCGACCGTCTCCCCCAGCCAGAGGCGCGCGTGGAAGGGCGCGAACGCGGCGTTGAACGCGAGCGCCGCGACGGCGGCCACGACGGCCCACCGCAGGTGGAACGCGGCCCTGCGCGCGAACCGCTGTCCGAGCGGCTCGGACGAGAGGAGCATGGGCCGCCAGGGCGGGGGCACGAGCACGTATCCCTGCGCCACGCCGCGGTACCCCTGGGTCGGCGCCTCGGGATCCGGCGCGCGCCGGAGCTCGCCGACCGCGAAGACCTGCTCGTCGGGCACGAGCTCGGCCACGCGAACGCGCCTCTGGCGATTGACGAGGATCATGCCGTCGAGCGCGTCGACGAGCTGCACGTCCTCGCCCGGCTCGACGCGGATGCGGGCGCCGGAGGCGTGGCGAAGGTAGAAGGGGTGGACCCGGACCTTGCGGTCGGTCTCGGACCACTCGTGGCTCCAGACCCCGGAGCTCTCGGTCTCGGACCCCTCCTGCTCGACCTCGACGCGCACGGCCACGTCCGCGCCTTGCTCCCGCTCGACGGTGCCCTTGACGACGGCCTCGCCGGGCGCGAGCGCGACGCCGGGGTTGAACGAGGCATCGGCCTGCGCGGCGGCGCGGCGCTCCCGGACCGACGCTCGGAGCGCCTTGGCGGCGAGGGCGAGCAGGCCGGCCGTCGCGACGACGTACACGAGGAGCAACGACAGCCAGGTGTCGAGGTGGTAGCGGCTCGCGAGCAGCCACGTCGGGTGGTCCATGGCCGGCCATGAGAGCGCAAACCGGGGCGCCCGTGCGAAAAACCCGGTGTTGCCCGGGGCCCGGGCCGCGCCCACCCTCCGGAGGAAGGATGTCCGCGCCGCCGTCTCCCTTCCGCGTCCACGAGCCCGCCACGCCGGGGCCGGTCGTCGTCGAGGTCCCGCACGCGGGCCTCGTCGTGGACGAGCTCGCGGCGCGCTTCACCCGCGTGCCGGAGCGCGCCCTCGTGGCCGACGCGGACATCGCGGCGGACGCGCTCTTCGGCGACGTCGCGCTCGAGGGCGCCGCGCTCGTCGTCGCGACGCTGAGCCGCTTCGTCATCGACCTCAACACGGCCCCGCGCGTGCCCACGCCCTACGAGGACAAGCTCCCCTACGGGCTGCGGGAGGTGCGGCGGCGGTCCGCGAGCGGCGAGCAGTGGCTCGAGAGCCCGCCGCCCCGCGCCGAGGTCGAGCGCCGCGTGCGCGAGGTGCTCGAGCCGTACCACGCGGAGATCGCCGCGCGCCTCGCCGGCGCGCGCGCGCGTCATGGGGTCGCGATCCTGGTCTCGGCGCACAGCTATCCCGACGTCATGTTCCCGGGCGTGGCCGACGTCGTGCTCGGGACCCGGGGCGGCGCCAGCGCGGCCGCGTGGGCGCGCGACGCGGTCGCCGCCGTCGCGCGCGCGCACGGCCTCTCGCTCGCGCTGGACGACCCGTTCCCCGGCGGCCACGCGGTCGAGCGGCACGCGCGCCGCGACGAGGGGGTGCACGCGCTCCAGATCGAGATCGCCCGCCGGCTCTACTGCGACGCGCGCTCGCTTGCCCCTCGCCCCGAGGACGTCGCGCGCCTCCGGGACTTCACGCGCAGCGCCGTGGCCGCGCTCACGGCCGCCGCGCGATGACACGGCGCGAGGCTGCCGCGCAAGGCCGCGTTCGTGCGATGACGCTGCATGAATCCACTGTCGCGCGATAACGCGGTGCGATGATGCTGCAAAAATCCGTCTTCGAGCGAAAGTTCGGCACGATCTCGCGGTGCGTGCACGCCCGCGAGGCTGCGCTGCCCGGCGCCAGACGCGTACAGGTGCGCGCTCGTCCCACCGCTGGATCCGCTGTTCCGTTGCGCCGCCCGGGAGCAGGCGAGCGTTGACGCCGCGGCGCGACGCACCGAGATTCCGCCCTCAACACCCAGGCTTGGGATGGGGAGGCTCTTGATGCGCCACGACGGTCTCACGCTCTCGTGCTCGGCGCTCGCCAGCGTCGCTTTCATCGGTTTCCGGGGCACCGAGCACGTCTCGCAGCCGTACGAGTTCGAGCTCTTCTTCTCCGTCCCCGCGAACACCGACGTGCGCAAGGCGGTGGGCGAGCGCGCGACCGTGCGCGCGGGCCGCGGCGAGGAGAACGACCCCTTCGTCCTGCACGGGGTCATCGCGAGCGTGCGCCTCCTGCACCAGAACGCGGACCGGGCGCTCTACCAGGCGCTGCTCGTGCCGAAGCTCTGGCTCCTGCGCCACTTCTGGCGCAGCCACGTCTTCACGAACCAGCCCGTGAAGGAGTTCCTCTCGTCGACGCTCCAGAGCGGCGGGCTCGCGACAAGCGAGTTCCGCTTCTCGATCGACGAGGGCGACTACCCGAACGAGGAGTTCGTCGCGCAGTACCGCGAGACGCACCTCGCGTTCTTCCACCGGTGGCTCGAGCGCGAGGGGCTCTATTACTTCTTCGAGCACCCCGAGGACGGCTCGAGCGAGGTGCTCGTCATCGTGGACGACCGCGGGCTGCACGACGATTTCCCGGGCGGCGGCACGGTGCGCTACATCCCCCTCTTCGGCGACGACGTGACCGCGCCGCCGGGCCTGCACCACCTCGAGCAGGACGTGCAGTGGCTCCCGAAGAGCGTCACCATCGCCGACTACAACTACGCGAACCCGTCCGCGTCGGTGAAGGGCGAGAGCAGCATCACCGCGAAGGGGCTGGGCGCGATCCGCGAGTACGGCTACCGCGTCTTCCTGCAGAGCGACGCCGAGCGCCTCGCGCAGGTGCGCGCGCAGTCGATCGGCTGCCGCGAGGTGACCCTGCGCGGCAGCGGCGACATGCTCGGCCCGCGCGCCGGGTACCGGTTCTCGCTGGAGGACCAGCCGGCCGACGTCGGCGACCAGTGGCTCGCGCTGGAGGTGCACCACACCGCGTCGATCGCCGGGATCACGCCCGAGATCGCGCGGCTGACGCGGCTCTCGGGCAAGGACGTCTACGGCATGAAGCTGCTCGCGATCCCGGCCGACGCGCAGTTCCGCGCGCCGCAGACGACGCCGTGGCCGCGCATCTACGGGTTCGAGAACGCCATCGTCTGCGGCGCCGCCGACAGCCAGTACGCCCAGATCGACGCCGACGGCCGCTACCTCGTGCGCTTCGAGTTCGACACGAGCGGGCTGCCCGACGCGCGCGTCTCGACGCGGGTGCGCATGATGCAGCCCCACGGCGGGACCACGGAGGGCTTCCACTTCCCGCTGCGCAAGGGCACCGAGGTGATGATCGCCTTCCTCGGCGGCGACCCGGACCGGCCGTTCATCGCCGGGGTCGTGCCCAACGCGCACCGGCCGAGCGTCGTCGCGGAGCGCAACCACAGCCAGAACATCATCCGGACCGGCGCCGGCAACCAGCTCGTGCTCGAGGACGAGCAGGGCAAGGAGTTCATCTTCCTCCACACGCCGAACAACCGCACCGGCATCTACATGGGCACGCCGAGCGGCGGCCACTCCTCGGTCTACACGGGCGACGGCGAGACGCAGGTCGGCACGTTCCTGTCCCCCGAGAACGCCGACCCGGCGATCGCGGGCAGCAGCACCGTCAGCGTCACGTTCAGCTACCTCGAGACGACGGGGGGCGACGGCGGGTCCTGGATCGGCGGCGACTCCTGGGAGAACGTCGGCGGCAACAAGTTCAGCATGGTGGTGTGCAACCTCTGGGCGGGCGTCGGGGGGCTCTACACGCTCCAGGTCACCGGCGCGGCGGAGGAGACGTACTACGCGACGCGCACGACCACGATCAAGACGGGCCGCGTGGACACGGTCGAAGCCGGGGGCATGAAGCAGACGATCACCGACGGGATGGAGCTGACCATCACGAGCGGCGGGATGAAGCACGACGTCCACGGCGAGCTCACGCAGACGATCGAGCCGGGGGGCTCGTCGACGGTGACCGGACCGTGGAAGCACAAGGTCACGGCCGAGAACTTCGACGACTACAAGAGCTGGAAGACGGAGGTCGCCACCACCTGGAAGGGCCACTTCGGCGGGAACGTCGACCTGGAGAGCGACACGAGCTTCCTGATCAAGGCGCCCAAGGCGAAGATCACGGCCACCGACCTGAAGTGGGAGGTGCTCGGGATGACGTTCGACATCACGCCGAACAAGCACGAGCTCTACGTCTACAAGGGCGCGAGCGGCGTCCTCAAGACCGACCACGCCGCGCTGTACCAGACGCTGTACGGGCTCAAGCTCGAGTTCGTGGGGATCAAGCTCGACTATGTCGGGATGGACAAGAAGGCCGTCGGCGTGAAGCTGAAGCAGGTCGGCGCCTACGTGAAGCAGCAGGCGATTGGCGCGATCATCGGGGCGGTCCTCGCGCACCAGATCGCCGTGACGAAGCTGTGAGCGCGGATGCGAGTCGTTAAACCCCTCAAGGTCCCGGCGCTCACGCGCGTCGTCGAGGTCGCGCGTCGCCTCCGGTTCCACGTGGGCGCCATGGTCGCGTTCCCGCTCGACGCGCCGCGCGCGGTCGTCGACGAGATGACCTTCTGGCCGGCCGCGATGGCGGAGCTCGGCAACATCGCGCTCGACGACGGCATCGCCAAGGCGCGCGGCGAGCTGCTCGTCGCGGGCCGGTGCCACGCCCCGGAGGGCCGCCGCGTCGCCGCGTCGTTCGTGCGCGCGCGGCTCGGCTCCATCGACAAGCGCCTGGCCGTGCTGGGCGACCGGCACTGGACCGGCCGCGGCTTCACCGAGCCGGAGCCGTTCTCGGACATGCCCATCGACTGGGCGCGCGCCCTCGGCGGGCCGAAGGACCCGGCGAACCCCTACGGCAAGGGGATCGAGGAGGTCGAGCGCGGCGGGCAGCGCGTCCGGCCGCTCCCGAACGTGGAGCACTACGGCGCGCTGATCCGCTCGCCGTCCGACCGGCCGGGCCCGGCGTCCTTCCTCCCGATGGACGTGAGCTTCGCCCAGCGCCGCGGCCGCGCGGGGACGTACGGCGGGGACTACGCCGAGAAGTGGGCGCCCGGCCTGCCGCCCGACGTCGATCCGTCGTTCTTCAACGTCGCGCCGAGCGATCAGTGGAGCGCCGAGCCGTTCCGGGGCGACGAGGCGTTCCTCGTGGAGAACATGCACCCGGCGCGCCCGCGCATCGAGGGCGCGCTCCCCGGCCTCTGCGCGCGCGTGCTCGTCACCCGCCGCGACGCGAGCGGGGAGGCGTTCGTGGAGCTCCCGGTCCGCTGCGACACGGTGTGGCTCCTCCCCTCGGCCAACCTCGGCGTCGTGATCTTCCACGGCTCGATGCCGGTGGCCGACGACGACGCGGCGGAGATCATCGACCTCGTCGTGGCCTGCGAGGAGATCGGTCGCCCCCGGCCGATCGAGCACTACCGCGAGGCGCTCGCCCGGCGGCTCGACAAGGACCGGGGCGCGATCGCGGGGCTCAGCGACAGCGATCTCATGCCGCCGCGCGCGTCGGGCGTCGCGGCGAACATCGCCGGGCTCGACATGATGCAGTGGATCAAGAGCGAGAACCTGGCCGCGAAGAACCTGCGGCGCGGCGCGGAGCGGGACCGCGAGCGCCGCCGCGAGGAGCTCCTGGCCGACGGCGCCGATCCGGCGCGCTACGGCCTCGACGCGCCGCTGCCCGAGGAGGAGGCGCCTCCGCCCGTCGACGACCTCGACGCGCTGGTCGTGTACCTGGACGACGCGTCGCGAAAGTTCGAGGAGGAAGAGGTGAAGGCCGCCCGCACGAAGGACGAGGCCGAGGCGCGCATGCGGGCGCGGGCCGCGGACATGGGGGTGTCCGAGGAGACGCTCCGGCGCGCCGAGGCCGAGGGGGAGCCCCCCGGCGGCCCGCCGAAGTTCTCGGCCCAGGCGCAGCTCCAGCAGTACGCCGAGCTGGCCGAGGCGGGGCGCCGCGGCGGCGTGCCCAACGAAGAGCTCGAGGCGATGCTCGCGGATCCGGCGTTCCACGAGCAGCTGGTCCGCCTGGAGCAGGCGGCGCGCGAGGGCTACCGCGGCTCGGCGCACCTCACGCCGGCGGCCCTGCCGATGACCGCCGAGGCCGCCCTGATGGCGCGCGTCGTCATCGAGGCGGCGCGCGACGCGCGCGAGCCGCTCGACGATCGCGATCTCACCGGCGCCGACCTGCGCGGGGTCGACCTGCGGGGGATGAGCTTCGCGCGCGCGTTGCTCGAGGGGGCCGACCTGCGCGGCTGCGACCTCTCCGGCGCGGTGCTCGAGGGCGCGGTGCTCGCGAAGGCCGACCTCACGGGGGCGAACCTCACGGGCGCGCGGCTCCGGGGCGCGAACCTGGGCAAGGCGAACCTCGAGCGCGCCGTGCTCGACGACGCCGATCTGACCGAGGCCGTGCTCATGGGCGCGAAGCTCGCCGGGGCGCGGCTCCAGCGCGCGCGGCTCGAGCGCGCCGACGTCCTGCAGGTGAGCTGGGAGGGCGTGGATCTCTCCGGCGCGGACCTCGCGGTCTGCACGTTCCTCCAGGCGAGCTTCGCCGGGGCGAACCTCACCGGGGCGAACCTCGAGCGGGCGATGCTGCTCGAGTGCTCGCTCGACGGCGCGGACCTCTCGGGCGCCCGGCTGCACAAGGCGACGCTGATGAGCTGCACGGGGGCGCGGGCGCGCTTCGTGGGGGCGCGCTTCTCCGAGGGGGTCGCCATCTACAAGAGCGGCCTGCCCGAGGCCGACTTCCGCGACGCCGTGCTCGAGAAGACCTGCTTCCGGACGACGGACCTGCGCGGCGCGCGCTTCGATCGCGCCCAGATGACGATGACCGATCTCTCCGAGGCGGACGCGACGGGCGCGATCTTCGACCGCGCCGTCCTGAAGAGCGCCCTCCTGATCCGGACGATCCTGGACCGCGCCTCGCTCCGCGGGTGCAACCTGACCGAGGCGATCCTCTCGAAATCGCGCCTCGCAGGGGCGGATTTCACCGGCGCCCAGCTCTGCCGCGCCGATTTCAGCCGCGCGCGCGGGGACGGCCGGACGACCTTCGCCGAGGCGGCGGTCGACTTCACCCGGTTCGACCGGCAGGGCGCGCCGGCCGCTGGAGGCGCGACATGAACCGCGACGAGGTGCTCGACAAGATCCGCCACGGCGAGGCCATCCAGGCCGCGGACCTCTCCGGGCTCGACCTGACGGGCGCGGATCTCTCGGGCGCGGTGTTCGACCGCGTGCGCATGCCGCGCGCGATGCGGGGCGCGCTCATCAAGGAGTCGACGTTCTCCGAGTGCGATCTGTCGGGCGCGGACATGACGGGCGCGGACCTGCACCTGACGAGCTTCGTCCAGAGCTGCCTCGACGGGGCGAGGCTGTCGGGGTCGAGGCTCATCGGCGCGAGCTTCGTCGAGACGACGTTCGAGGGCGCGACGCTGTCGGGCGCGGAGGCGCAGGTCGCGAACTGGGCGAAGTGCTCGTTCACGCGCGCCTCGCTCGAGGGGGCGAACCTCGACCGGTCGAACCTCATCGAGATCACGGCCGACGGCGCGAATTTTTCGCGCGCGAACCTCGAGAAGGCGACGATGTACAAGCTCGACCTGCGCACCGCGCTGCTCGACGGCGCGAACCTGACGCTCACGACGCTGCTCGAGTCCGAGCTCGGCGCGCGGGCGTTCCAGGGGACGAAGCTCTTCCGCACGCAGTTCATGCGCGGCAGCGTCGCGGGATCGAGCTTCGCGGGCTGCGACGCGACGCAGTGCAACTTCACCGGGGCCGACGTCTCGGGCTGCGACTTCAGCGACGCGGTCCTGACGCAGGCGCTCTTCGGCGAGGCGAAGGCGGCGCGGGCGCGGTTCTCGCGGGCGAGGCTCCAGCAGGCGATCTTCGAGCGGGCCACGCTCGCGGAGGCCGATTTCTCGGGCGCGGAGCTCGTCGAGGCGTACCTCGCCTTCGCCTCGTGCCCCGGCGCGCGCTTCGTCGGCGCGAAGCTCGCGTACGCCGACCTCTCGCACTGCGATCTCTCGGGCGCGGACTTCACGCAGGCGGGGATGTTCCGCGCGAAGCTGCACCGCGCCCGCCGCGACGGCGCGCGGCTGCCGGCCGGGGCAGGGTGGCTCGGCGACGACGAGAAGCTCGCCGCGCTCGAGGACTGGAAGCCGAAGCGCGGCGGCGAGCGCGACGCCCAGCGCCCGTGAAGCTTCGGTGAAGCGCGAGGATGCCGTTGCTTCTGTCCGAAAACTCCCCGAAAGTAGCGATGCTGCGCGCACGTCCCGAACGGGCGGAGCCAGGCCGAGGAGACCCGAGATGCAGAGCACGGCGGCCCGCGAGCCCCTGACGGTGGCACACGACGACAGCGCGCAGGACGATCTCCTGGCCGCGGTGGATCTGCCGTCGATGGAGGCGTCGCCGCGGCGTGCGCCGTCGCTCGAGACGGGCGTCGTCCGGGGCACGGCGTCGGGGCTCCTGGTCGAGCTCGGCGGCGGCCTCGTCGTCGCGCGGCGCGCGAAGAGCTGCCTCGTCGCGCCGGACGCGGGGGATCGCGTGCTCTGCGCGGCGGACGGCGACCAGGTGTTCGTCCTCGCGGTGCTCGAGGGCGAGGCCGGCGCGACGACGCGGATCGTGGCCGAGGGCGACCTGAAGGTGCAGGCGACGGGGCGCCTCGGGCTCGGCGCGGGCGATCAGATCGAGATCGCCGCGGCCCGGGAGGTGGGTCTGTTCACGGGCAAGCTCCAGATCCGCGCGCAGGCGGCGACGGCCGCGATCGAGGAGCTCGGGCTCGTCGGCCGCTCGCTCGAGGCGCACCTCCAGCAGGCGGTGGTCGTCGCCGAGCGCATGGAGGTGCGCGCCGACCGCCTCGTGCAGCGCGCGAAGAAGGCGTTCCGCTTCATCGAGGCGCTCGAACAGGTGCGCGCGGGCATCTTCGACCTGCGCGCGGAGGGCCTCGCGGCCGTCCGCGGGGAGAACACGATCGTCGCCGCGCGGACGCTCGCGAAGCTCGACGGCGAGCAGGTGAAGATCGGCTGAAGGGCGTGCCGCGCGGCGCCGCGGACGCCGGCAAGGACGAGGGGTGAATCGATGCTCGCGAAGACGACCGCAGGGGGGATGTGCCTGGCGTTCCCCGACGTGTGCCTGACCCCGACGCCGGCCCCGGTGCCGATCCCGTACCCGAACATCTCGCTGCATCCGATGAGCGTGATGTTCGTGCCGAACGTGCTCGTCACGTGCGCGCCGGCGCACAACATGCTGACCGTCGCGCCGCTCACGATGGGGGACAACCCGGGCGTCGCGCTCGGCGTCGCGTCCGGGATGGTGATGGGCCCGTCGCGCAACGTGACCGCGGCCTTCACGGTGATCGTCGGCTGCGCGCCGATGACGCGCCTGACGAGCATCTCGCTGCAAAACAGCACGAACGCGGTCGGCATGGCGATCGTGCCGAGCATCACCACGGTCATCGTGCTCTCCCCGTGAGCGGCGCGCGCCCTGGACCCGTGATGGAGGCGACCACGCCCGAGAGGAGCCCGCTCGCCGAGGCGCTCGTTCGGCTCGACGAGGCGATGCGCCCGCTGCGGGGCAGCAGCCTCGATCCGGAGCGGCGCCGCGTGGCGGTCCGGCTCGCGGACCTGGCCCGCTGCGAGGACGGCGACCTGTCGGCCTTCGCCAGGCGGCACCTGCCGGGCCGCGCGGTGGACGAGCCGGCGCTGCGCGCCGCGCGCGAGATGCTCCTGGCGATCGGCCGCGTCCTCGGCCCGGAGGGCGAGAGCGCCGAGGCGCTGGGCGCGCTCCAGGGCGTGCATCGCGTGCTCGACGAGCGGCTGTCGGAGGCGAAGCGGGCCGCGGCGCGGCGCGAGGCGGAGGCAGCCGCAGCGGCAGCCGTTGACGCTGCCGCGACGGGCGCGCCGGCGCTGGTCGAGGCGTCGGGGCCGCTCTCTCGGCCGGGCGCGGGCTTGCCCTTCGTGGCCGCGCCGACGGCCGTGTCCGCGCCGATCGCCATGTTCGCGCCCGCGCCGATGGCCGTGTCCGCGCCCTTGGCCGCGCCCGCGCCGATGGCCGTGCCTGTGCCCGAGTCCGTGCCGGTGGCGGCGTCCGCTCCCCGGACGGAGCCGCCGTCTTCCCGAGCGGGGCCTCCCGTGTGGGACGAGGAGACCAGGCCCGCCAGCAAGACGCTCCCCGAGATGGGGAGGCTCGTCGACTCGGCGCTGCCCTTCATCCCGGTGGCTTCCGAGGAGCGCCCGCGGTCGGCCGTCGCGCGCTTTGACGCGGCCCTTCCTTTTCAGCCCGTCGCGGGCCACAACGGAGCACCGCCGCACGAGATCCCCCCGGCGGCGGCGCACCACGGCCCCGCGGCGCCGTCGCTCCCTCTCGAGCGCCCCCCGGTCGTGGCCGGCCCGAGCGCCTTTCCGGCCGCCGCGCCGAGCGCCCCGCCCTCGGCCATCCCGGGCGCTCAGCCGGCCCCCCTGCCGAGCGCCCCGCCTCCCTCCGCGCCGGCGCCTGCGAGCACCGGCGACCCGCTCAGCGCGCGCTCGACGCCCCCGCTCACGCTCACGCTCAACCAGTACGCCGGCCTCGTCGTCGCGTGCGAGCTGTACCCCGCCTACGTCGAGAGCACGCACGCGCGTTACGGCGTTCCCTCTCCAGCCGCGCGCGCCGCGCTCGACGCCTTCTGGGCAACCCGCCTCGCCGCCGATCCCGCGCTCGCCCAGCGCTGGCCGGAGCTCTGCGAGGCGGCGCGCAGGTACTTCCTGCAATCGCGCTGAACGCCGGCGTCGCCCGCGTCGCGCCCGCTCTCCTGGGAGGGGGTGAGCGAGCTATCGAGGCTCCGGATCGGGTTGGGCGGATAGGTGACCTGGAGGATGAGGTCGGTGAAGGCCTGCATCTCCGGGTCATCGAGCTCGGCGTGCCGCCCGAGCAGATCCATGAACGCGGGGTTGAACCTCTTGAACGCGGCCTCCTCGTCGAAGCCGCCCGACACCGGGCGTCGTCCCGTCCGCGCGCGCCAGGTCGCGGCCGCGGGGTGGCGGCGTCGCTATCGTCCGTGTCGCCGGCGCCAGGGACCCACGGGATCGATGTTGAACCGGTTGCAGGCCGTCGCCGAGGTGCCGATGGCCAGGCACAAGACCAGTCGAAGCGGAGTGTTAAAGTAAAGCAAGGTACCTCTTCATGGTCATGGTCGCGCGACGTTCGCCGCGCGATCGATTCATGAACATCTTAAAAAGCGCGCTGGCGCTCACGATGCAATGCGTGATGACGGGCGAGCTGAGCGTTTCATGCGATGGTGTCAATGCAATGCAATGACGACGCTGGATCTCGATGTTGGCCGCGGTCTCCCGCTATGGTGCGCGCACAGGCGATGTTGTCGTTTATCCGGAGAGGTCTCCGCATGAAGATGAGGTGTTGGAAATATCTGTCGAGTTGCGCTCCCTCGTTCCTGGTTCCGTGTGCAGCGGGCAGCGCCTTCCGCACGCCGAAATGGGACGAGCTGGCAAGGACGCCGGAAAAATACTCTCCTCTCCTGGCGTTCTTGGCGCCTTGGCGGGTTTTTTTTTTCTCCTGGGGCCGTTCCCAGGCAAGATCCCGGGCCAGCCTCTGTCGGACATGTCTCGTTCGCTCTGCGCCGCGAGCGACCTGAGCTCGATTCGTGAGTGAGTCTCGATAAGGCGCCGCTTTCTCACGACAGCGGATTGCATGGCGGTCATCGACCCACCAACGTGTGCAGCGTGGCTGTACGATGGGACGGCTGCCACGCTGCGCTCGGTTTCGGATAGCGCTTCAGCTTTCCGGCCTCGGGACGCCCTGCTCGAGCGGCGGGCTCTGCACCGATTTCGGCTACCCCGAGCTCGGGATCTGCCTCTGATCGGGCCTGTCCCGTGATGGGCGGGAGCAGCAGGGCCGGCCGATCGGCCGCGCCGGCCGCCCCGGTGACCGTCTGGCCCCCGGGCTGGCGCATGTGGTAGTCCGTGCGGGTGACCGAGCCCGCGCATGATCCTGGCCGTGTTCCCACGCTCGTCGGTCGCTCGAGCTCCCATTTCACGCGCGTCACGCGCATCTTCGCCGCCGAGCTCGGGGTCGCCTGCGCCTTCGAGGTCGTACCCGACCTGCGCTCGCTGGACACCGCGGACTACGCGGGCAATCCCGCGCTGCGCCTGCCGATCCTGCGGACGGGGGCGACCACGTGGCTCGGCTCGCTCAACATCTGCCGAGAGCTCGCGCGTCGGGCGCCGGTGCAGCGGCGCGTGGTCTGGCCCGAGCACCTCACCGAGGCGCTGACCGCGAACGCGCAGGAGCTCGTCGTGCAGGCCATGGCCACCGAGGTCACGCTGATCATGGGCCAGCTCGCGGGGACGCCGGAGGACGACGCGCAGCTCACGAAGCTGCAGAAGAGCCTGCTCAACATGCTGGCCTGGCTCGACGACAACCTCCAGGCGGCGCGCGCGGGGCTGTCCCAGGATCGCGATCTCAGCTACCTGGAGGTCTGCACGTTCTGTCTCGTCACGCACCTCGAGTTCCGGAAGATGCTGCCGACGAGCGGCTATCGCGCTTTGACGGCCTTCTGCGGCGAGTTCGGCCAGCGCGCCGCGGCCCAGGCGACCACGTACCGGTTCGACGCGCCGTGAGCCCGCCCGGCCGGAGCGCGGTGTCGCTCCGCGCCGGTGAGCCCTGACGCCAGCGCGGCCTGAGCGCGCCCGGGCGCTGAGCGCCGCTGCCCGCAGACGCCGTGGCGCCGTCTCGGCCGGCGGCAGGCGCCGGATCGCCCGCGTAGTCCGCGGTGTCCAGCGAGCGCGGGCAGGTGCTCCTCGACGGTCGCGGCGAGCAGCGCCTCGCGCGTCGGGCTGTGCCGTTTACGGATCGCGATAGATCGATGGGTACGCCGGACCATCCGACTCGTCGTGCCCTGCTGGCAGCCGTCGGGGCCGCCGCCTGCGCGTAGCCGCGAGAGTCGCTGAGGCGCAGTCATCCTGTGAGGCCTGCGGACGGTGAACGGAGGGGACATCGCGGCGTGAAAACGTGGACCGTGGCTGGAGCGCCAAGGTATATCCTTCTCCACGAGGGCTCGCGTGGTATCCATCGAGGTGGTCGAGGGGACAATCTTCGCCGGCCGTTATCGGCTGGTTCGCCGCCTCGCCGCCGGCGCCATGGGCGCGGTGTACGAGGCGCGTCACCTCGGGACCGATCGCCGGTGGGCGCTCAAGGTGATGCTCTCCCATATCATCGAGCGCCCCGAGCTCCGCAGGCGGTTCGAGATCGAGGCGCGGGTGACCGCGCACATCGAGAGTCCGTTCATCGTGGAGGTCTTCGACGCCGGGGTCGACGACGCCACCGGGGTGCCGTTCCTCGTCATGGAGCTGCTCCGCGGTGAGGAGCTCGGCCGATGTCTGCGGCGCGTGGGGCGGTTCTCGCCCGAGGAGACGCTCGCGTGCCTGCACCAGATGGCGCTCGCGCTCGACAAGACGCACCGGGCGGGGATCGTCCATCGCGACCTCAAGCCGGCAAACGTCTTTCTCAGCGTGCGCGCGGACGGCGAGCGGCGCATCAAGATCCTCGATTTCGGCGTGGCAAAAATCATCGCCGAGAGCACCGCCGGCGGAGGCGCGACCCAGACCGTGGGGACGCCGCTCTACATGGCGCCCGAGCAGTTCCGGGGCCGGCGCGTCTCGGCGGCGACGGACATCTACGCGCTCGGGATGATGGCCTATACGTTCCTCGTCGGCGAGGCGTACTGGGTCGATGAAAAAAAGGAAGAAGACAACCTCGTCGCCTTCGCGCTCAGCGCGGCGTACGGCCCGGTGGAGCCGGCGAGCGCACGCGCGGCCATGAAAGGCGTCTTCCTGCCCGGCGGCTTCGATGCATGGTTCGCGCAGGCGACCGCCGTCGATCCGGACCGGCGATTCGCCACGGCGACCGCGGCGGTGCGCGCGCTCGGCGACGCGCTCGGGATCGCCGACGTGGCTCCCCTCGACCTGCCTCGTCCGGCCCCCGGCAGCGTGGAGGGATCCGTTGCGGAGACGGTGGCGGCCGCGGAAGGGGGCGGCGTCCACGAGGAGGGCGGGGCGCGACCCGGAGCCACGGGGACCGCGTCGGAAGAGACCGAGTCGGCGTTCCCCGAGGGCTCGACGACGACACGTTCGGTGTCGGAGATCGAGTCTTCAGCTCCCGTCGGCGCGGGAGGAGAGGCGGCGCCTGAAGACCCGGTGCCATCGCTGCGCGCGTCGTCGCCGCCCGGTCGACCTCGAAGGGCGGGAATCGGGCTGCTGGCTCTGGCGGGCGGTGCGCTCGTCGCGGTCGCCGGCGCATCGGTCCTCTATCGGCAGATGTCCGCACGAGCCGTGCCTCCTTCCGCCTCGGCCGTGCCCGCTCCCGTCTCGCCCCTGCATTCGCCGTCTTCGGTGCTGGCGTGCCCGCCCTTCGATGCGTCGGGCGTCGACGCGCCTGCGGGGTGGTTGGGCGCTGCAGCGGCGTCCCTCTTCTGCGAACGAGCGCGCTTCGCGCTGGGGGGGGCCTCCGGGCGGACGCTCATCCCCGCCGAGCTCCTGGCGCTCCCGGCGCAGCCCGTGGACCGGTTCCCCGAGGATCCCTACGCCGCGCCCGGAGCACGCGCCAGAGCGGTCGAGGAAGCGCACAGGCGAGCGGCCGCCTACGTCGACGGCGAGGTCGTCCGGGAGGGCTCCGGCTTCCGGATCACGGTCACCCTCCGCGGCCCCGACGGGGCCGAGATCGACCGCTCCGTGGGCGCCGGGCGTGCCCTCTACGAAGCCGTGCGGGACGCGATGAATCCTCTCGCCGAGCGGGGAGCGCTCCCGGTGGCGCCTTCTCTCGATCCCACCATGGCGGAGTTCTCGCGCGCGCGCGACATCGGCGGCGCCCTCGTGCTGTTCGACCTCGCCGCGGCCATGAGCAACAACGCGGGTGGGCTCCCGGACGAGTGCTCCCGCGTCGCGGCGAGGAGCGCCGATCTCGCGGAGCTGGGGCGCGCCGAGGGCCGCCATTGCGCCTACACGCTCGGCCTTCCGCTGCCGGAGGTGGAGCTGCCTCCGCGCGGCGAGCCTGCCTCCTCGGGCGAGCTCGCCGCGCGTGGCCGCGTCGAGCACGTCGCCCTGCGCAAGGACGATCCGGCCACGATCGCCGAGCTCGAGGGCCGCTTCGCGCGCGAGGCCACGCCGCTCGGGCGCTCGACGCTCGCCACGACCCTCTCGTGCCTCCTTCAGTCGCCCGACCCGAAGCGGGCCGCGGAGATGGCCCTGCTCGCGGTCCAGGCGGAGCCGAGGAACCCGATCGGTGAGGGCTGCGCGCCCTGGCTCCAGCTCCTCTCGGTGACGTATGGCACCACGAGCGCAGGGGCGACGCTGCGCGCGATGCAGGCCTGGGTGCCCTGGAACAGCTATGGCTGGCTGTTTCAGGCGAAGCGCCCGGGCGACAGGGCCATTGCGCTCGCGGCTGCCCGGCGCGCCTATGTCCTCTCGCCGCTCGACACGTCCGTGGCCGGCACCCTCGCGGACAAGCTGCTCGCCTCCGGCGCGCACGAGGAGGCGCGGGGCATCGCGGTCGCGCTCGCGACGGGGGGGTATCCCGTCCACCGCGTGGCGAGCGACCTGCTCCTCGTGCGGTTCGAGGCGAGCGAGGCGCGATTCGGCGCCGCGCTCGAGCGTGCCAGACGCGCCATGGTCGTCGCGGCGGACGACGCCGGATGGCTGCGCGTGCAGCGCCTCGAGATTGCCTGGCGCGCGCTGCAGATCGCGCTCGTCCTCGGCCGCGCGCAGGAGATCGCCGATCTCCTCGTGGAGCGATTCCTCGATCCCGAGCCTCCGCCGCTCGACGGCGCATACCTCGACGTCCCGCTCCGGCTCCCTGCAATCTGCGCGCACGCCTCGCCCGCGGTATCCCGCCGCTGCTTCACCCGATTCCGGGAGCTCCGACAGCGCCTGTCGTACAGCGCCCTCCCGGACGCGGACGCCTTCACCGAGGGCGCCGAGCGCTATGCGAAGCGAGATTTTGCGGGCGCGGCGCGAGCGTTCCGGCCTCTGCTCAGGACGCCGGGGCCGTTCGTCGAGGTGCTCGCCGAGCCGATGGTGGAGACGTTCGAGCGCACGGGGGAGAGCGAGCTCGTCGCGCGGCTGGAGGCGGCGCTCGCCGATCGCTCCTCGGAGCTCAACGGGGCGAGCCTCGCGGTGGTGCGCGCCGCGCGCCGCGCGGCGCGGCGGGGGGAAGGCGACCGGGCGCGGGAGCTCGCGCAGCAGGTGCTGGACGCGTGGTCGGTGGCGGATGAGACGGTGCCCGCGGTGGCGGAGATGCGGCGGCTTGTCGAGGCGCCGGCGCGGTGAGCGGAGCTTTGCTCGTGGCTCAGTCGCAGGCTTGGCCGCCCACGGTCTGGACTTCCCTGACGCAGACGCTGTCCCAGGCGGTGGTGCAGCAGAAGGGATCCACGCTGCAGATGCTCATCGCGAGCGAGCTACAGTCGCCGAAGAGCGCTGCGCCGGTCGTGCATTCGTCGTGGGAACACTCGGTGAGCGCGCACTCGCGCTGAAATTCGTCAACGCAAATGCTGTCCCAGGCGATGCTGCAGCAGTAGGGATCCGTCTTGCAGATCCTGGCCACGCAACCGGGCGAGGAGAGGGACGGCACGTCGCAGCCGGGGGTGAGCTCATCGCCCGCGGTGGAGAGCGTGTGGCCGCAGGTGCCTTCGACGCACTGCGCGCTCTTCGCCACGGTCTTTACCTCGGTGACGCAAATGCTGTCCCAGGCGGCGTTGCAGCAGTAGGCATCCGCGGCGCAGATGCTCGTCACGACGGGGCTGCATCCATCGTCGAGTGCGGCCCCCGTGGTGCATTCGCTGTGGATACACTTGTTCGCCAGCAAGCAGCCCTTGATGTCGCTGGAGAGGGCGCAAGGGTCGCTGAGAAAGACGGTGATCCCGTGCTGCCACGGACGACGGACACGTTGCTCCCCTTCGCAGTCGAGGTACGCCGAGCTGGGGGCCTTGCTTTCACCGAAGCAGAGCTGCGTGTAAGCAGGCGCCGTGCGCTCGTCGCTGCTTGGCGCGGCTCGACAAGGCAAGGGCTCCTGCAGGAGACAATCCTCGTCACTGGGGCCTCCGCAGAGTCGGTCGGCGAGGTGTGCCTTCCCGGCGCTCCAGATGTCGCTGTAGCATGCGTATCTATTCTTCGGCCCATTGAAGATGTCGCCGAAGAACGAGCCCTCGCGATACGTGAAGACGTCCTCCTCCCTGGCGGGATATTTGGCAGGGGTGCCGGGAGAGGGGACCACGTCGAGCTCCGGCGGCAACTGCTCCTTGGGGTCCGGCGACGCGAGCATGACGCTGAACAGGTCGCCAGGCGGGCAAGGGAACGAGATCTCCTCTTCCTCGGCGAAGTCTGCCACGAAGCCCGCATAACCAGGCAGATCCCGGGAGCTCGCGACGTCCGGTTGATCATGATTGCAACCGTGAATGCCTCTGCACACGCGCACCATGGGCTGAACCACGGACCAGCGCTCGCGCTGCAATGTCACCGAGGCCTTGGGCTCGCACCTGCCCACGTAGGCCGCCTGCCAGCCGCAGTCGCGCCTGTTCTCGCCTTCGGTGTGGTAGGGCGTGCATGCCTCGAAGCTCGCGATCGGCGCCCGGTCGCGGAGCTCGCGCTCCACCCGAACCTTGTCCCGGAGCACGAAGAGGCTCGCATCCTGGCCGCGGATCGAGATGGGGACCTGCCTATCCAGGGCGTTCAGCCGCGCAAGGACACAGCTCGAGACCACCTCGAGGCACTCTTTCGTGGGTAGATCCCCCCAGCTACCCAGCGGGGACTCCTTGCCGCAAAGGCCGAGCTTGCCCCGCCAGATGAATGTCTCGGCGTGGATCGTGGCCTTCACTTGCTCATCGGGACCGAGCGCGCACGACACGATCACCTCCATGAGCTCGTTCGCGTTGCCAGCGGCTGCGTCGATGAATCGCTCGGCCATGTGAGGGTTCGCCGACAGGATCGCGTCGAGCCCCTGGGTATCGAGCTTGTGGTATCTCAGCGCCTCCAGCAGCGAGGCGTTCCGGGGGAGCGCTCTGGGGTCGAGCCCATTCTGTGGCATCTCGAAAGCCGGGCCCCTCAGGGCCTGCCGCGTCGAGGCGGTAACTTCGTCTTCCATCATGTTTCCGGCCGTACACCCCATGGTGACGAAGGCGGGCACGAGGGCGAGCGCGGCAAGGGTGCGTCGAAAGCTCATGCCCAGCACCCTTACAAGACCCATGCCCGCCCCCGTCGAACGCCCCTCCGGGCTCTCGGTCTGCGAGGCGCAGGTTGCAGGGTTGCACCCCCTGTTGCGTCCAGTGCCCGGCTGCGCCTCGGCGACGCCCGTCCGGAGATGGTGTATGCAGAAAATGCGATGATCGACGGTCCGGAGAACAGAACGCTCTCCTCCACCGAGGAGCCCAAGGAGATCGGCGACGTCCATCACCGCCCCCACCTGTTCCTCGTCCTCGAGGCGCACCGCCCGCTCGCCCCTCCCATGCGGTTCTCGCTCGCGAAGCTCGACGAGCTCATCCTTGGCCGCGGGGCCGCCCGCGAGGTCGAGGCGGTGGTCGGCGCTCGCCGGCTCACGGTTCGCACCGACGATCGCCACATGTCCTCGACCCACGCGCGCCTCGGCAAGCTGCTCCAGCGCTGGGTCCTCGACGACCTCGGATCCAAGAACGGCACGCTGATCGACGGTGTTCGAACGACTCGAGCCGAGCTCGAGGACGGCGATCGGATCGAGCTCGGGCAGAGTTTTTTCATCTACCGGGAAGCCATTGCCTGCGATCCGAACGATCCTCCCGTGCTCGACTGGGCTGCCTTGCGTCCGGAGGCCCCGGGCCTCGCGACCGTGCTCCCTCAGCTCCATCGCATGTTCGCGAGGCTCATCCCCATCGCGCGCTCGACGGTCTCGGTGATCCTCGAAGGCGAGACCGGCACCGGCAAGGAGGTGATGGCGCGCGCCCTCCACGCGCTCTCGCGGCGGACCGGCGATTTCGTTGCCGTCAATTGCGGCGCGCTCCCGAAAGATCTCGTGGAGGCCGAGCTCTTTGGCCACAAGAGGGGAGCTTTCTCGGGCTCGACGGAGGATCGCCTCGGCCTCGTCCGCAGCGCCGACCGGGGTACGCTGTTCCTCGACGAGATCGGCGATCTGCCGGCGCCGGCGCAGGCGGCCTTGCTCCGGACCCTGCAGGAGCGCGAGGTCCGCCCGATCGGCGGCACACGCTCGGTCGCGGTCGATCTCCGGGTGATCGCGGCGACCCACCGATCCCTCGAGCGGATGGTCGAAGACGGCGCGTTTCGTGGCGATCTCTGGAACCGCCTCGCCGGCCACAAGGTCGAGCTTCCCCCGCTCCGCGCGCGCCGCGAGGACCTCGGCCTGCTCATCGGCGCGCTCCTCGCCCGCCTCCCGCCGGAGCGCGCCGCGCGGGTCCGGATCCACCCGCGCGCGGCGAGGGCGATGCTCCGTCATGATTGGCCGGGGAACGTGCGAGAGCTGGAGAAGTGCCTCGAGACAGCGGTCGTGCTCGCGGGGGAGGAGGGGCAGGTGGGGCTGGAGCATCTTTCCCCTGCGGTGCAACGCGCGCTGGAAGGGGGGGACGCAGGGGATGCCGCGCGGCGGGAGGAGCTCGTCCGGTTGCTCGGCGTGCACAGAGGGAATATCTCCGCCGTGGCGAGCGAGATGGGCAAGGCGCGGATGCAGATCCAGCGCTGGCTGAAGCGGTATGGGATCGACGCGGAGCGGTTCCGGAGATAGCCACGCTCCTGGCCGGCGGAGCGCCGCGCGGCCGCGGGCTCACGGCCGTCTGCAACGCGGTGACGTTCTGCGGCGCGGGAGCGCTTGGTTCAATTTTTCCGGAATGGAAGAACTCGAAGCGGCTTGCGCCGAAGTTCTTGTGTCGATTAGGATCAACGTGCCAAGCGCGCCATCGTCGGCGACGCCAGCTCAAGAGGTGTTCGGACATGCGTCGATTTCAGAATCACGTTCTCGTGCTCGCGTCGATCTCTCTGGGGCTGCTCGCGGCCGAGCCAGCGCACGCGGCGTCCGTGGTGCCGGTGAACCGGGCAACGTGGGGAGCGAGCGGCGTACCGGACTACGTCAACATGCACATCTACGTCCCGGACCAGCTGGCGGAGAATCCACCCATCGTGGTGGCCTGCCACTCTTGTAGCACGCCGGTGAGCGGGTTCTTCAGCAACATCTCGGGGATCCGCGCGGGGGCCGACAAGAACGGCTTCATCATCATCCTTCCGGAGGCCACGGGCCGCAACTGCTGGGATGTGGGCACGATGAAATCCCTGACCCACGACGGTGGCGGCGACACGCAGGCCGTCGCTCAGATGGTGAAGTACACGCTCGAGAAGTACGACGGCGACCCGGAGCGCGTCTACGTGATGGGTGGCTCATCCGGAGCGATGATGACGCAAGCCATGCTGGCGGTGTACCCGGACATCTTCAGGGCTGGCGCGGCGAGGGCGGGGGTGCCAGCTGGGTGCTGGGCGGACGGCTTCGACCCGAGCAACCAGTGGAGCGGCAACTGCGCGGGGGGCAGAACGAGCAAGACGGCCCAGCAATGGGGAGACCAGGTTCGTGCCATGTATCCTGGCTATACGGGACATCGACCGCGCCTTCAGATCTTCCACGGCACGGCAGACGCGACGATCAACTACAACAACCAGGGCGAGGCGATCAAGGAATGGACGAACGTCCTGGAGCTGAGCGAGACCCCGACCTCGACCGACAGCACGACCACCGCGAACGGGACCACCTATGAGCGCAAGTTCTGGAGCAACGAGTGTGGTACCACGGTGTTCGAGGCCTGGTCAGGGAAAGACGGCGCGCATTCCATGGCGTACGAGCACGACGCCATCCTCGCGTTCTTCGGTCTCGACGAGGCCGGTGGTGTCGATCCAGAGACCGACTGTTCGGGCTCTGGCGGCAGCGGTGGCGCGGGCGGCGCGGGCGGCTCGGGCGGCGCGGGCGGCTCGGGCGGCGGCGCCGGGGGGGCTCAGAACGCCGGCGGCGCCGGACCCGCAGCGGGGAGCGGTGGCTCCGCGGGTGACGGCGGGAGCGCCGGGGTCGGCGCCGCGGGCGGCAGCGCCCCAGGCGGCACCGCCGGCGGCGCCGACCCCGGCGCGGACCCAGCTCCCGCATCTGAATCCGGCGGATGCGCCTGTGTCGTCGGCCATGCGAAGCCGAGGAGCTCCTACGCCGCGGCCGTCGCCGTGGGCCTTGCGCTGTTGACGTTCCGTCGCCGGCATCGAAGCGCCAGGAGCTGACACGCCGTCTCGTCGGGGAGATCGGGTGGCAACCCACCTCCGTGAACGGGCAGGATGCGTGAGGAAGGGCAGCGTTCACCTGCGCATGGGAGCGCGTTCACGTGCGCGGGTGACGTGCGTGGTTCAATTGCACACCAGATGGTAGTCGGGGCAGCAGTCCCCGTACACGGTGCAAGAGTTGTCGCAGAAGCACACCGGGGCTGCACCGTTCGGCTGAGGGCCGGCTCCGCCGCAATAATTCCGGAGCCTGTCGCCGCAGGTGTAGAGGTTGCTGCGCGCCTCGAAGCTCGTGGCCATGCACTCTCCGCCGCCCCAGAACGCGTTCGTGTGCACATGGAGCTTCGCGCGGCAATCGGTCGGATTGCCCGGGTTGACCCAGCCGGCGAACTCGCAGGCTCCGTTCCCGTTCCAGCTCACGTCGACCCTCACCCTCTCGTACCCCGGGGAGCACATCCCGCCGAACTCCGGGTAATGGTCCTCTTCCACGATGTTCCCGCCGTAATGACGGCTGAAGCTCGCATGCCGCCGCGGCGCGCCGACGGCGAGCGCCTCGGCGTCGCTCGCGACGGCCTCCTCGTCGCCGGCGCCGGCGAGCTCCTCGCGATCCTCGTCAAGGTCGCCCGTGTCTCCCGCGTCGACGGCGCACCCGAACCCGAACAGCGAAGCCACAACGACCGCACACATATTACGGATCAACATAGTTTGCTCCTCGTAGAGAAGAAAAAGAGTTTGATGGTCAGCGCGACGGCATCGAGCGCTCTTCAGCGCCCCTGTTCATCGTGTCGTCGCGACGCAAAGCCGTTTCGCAAGGGCCGTGCCAGGCGAGAGATCGGCTGTTTCCCCGCGGTGCGCCGAGCGCGCTGCGAGAGCGCAGGGGCGCAGGGGCGGCCGCCTCCCGTCGCCTTCGGCGGGCGCGACGCCGCAGGGATACCGGGACGCGCCGCTCGCCCCTGGCCTCGTCCGGCGCACTGTCTCGTGGCCGCCCTGCTCGTGGAGGTCCCACGCCGACGGGCCGGCCTGAGTGCAACCGGGTGCAACCGGGTGCAACACCGCCGTTCCCCGCGCACCTCGCGGTCGGCGCCTGTCGCAGGCGGCCCTCGCGCGGTCGTGGGCAGCTTCGAGCGCCACGTCGCCGCGGTGGCGCACGCCGCCCCGTCAGGACGACGGGGCGCGCGCTGGCCTGCGCGTGTGCTTCAGCGCAACCAGCTGCAACCAGCCGCAACCAGCCGCGACCCGATCCAGGTCGGGGTCGCGGCCCAGGTCGGGGCGGCGTCCATCACACGCCAGAAGCAGGAGGCCGCCGCCCGCGACCGCCGCTCGACCGCGGCGCGGACCCTGCGTCACGCGCGTCCGTACCGTCGTTGTCCGTGCACCACCATGGCTCGCGTCTCGCGCTCGGCATCTTGCGTCTTGATGGCCTCGCGCTTGTCGTAGATCTTCTTCCCCCTCGCCAGCGCGATCTCGACCTTGGCCAGACCGCTCTTGAAGTAGAGCCGGGTAGCGACAGCGGTCATCCCCTCGCGGGCGATCGAATGGTCGATGCGCTCGATCTCGCGCCGATGGAGGAGGAGCTTGCGCGCGCCCTTCGGCAAGTGGCCGAAGGCGGCGCTGGCCATCGCGGCGATGCTCACACCTTGCAAGAACACCTCGCCCCGAGAGACCGTGCAGAACGAGTCGGTCAAGTCGGCCTTGCCGGCGCGAAGCATCTTCACCTCGCTCCCCTTGAGGACGATCCCCGCCTCGAACCGGTCGCCGAGGTCGTAATCGAAGCCCGCGCGCTTGTTGCGCGCGATGAGCGTCTCGCCCGGCCTGGCCTTCTCCTTCGGCACGAGGGGGATCGTAGCACGACGCGCCCGCGCCCCTCGCCGCGCTCGCCGAACGTCGCGCTGGTGGCATGCACGTCCACTCCGATCGTTCTCTTCACCGGCGCGCTCCGCTCTGCCGCCCTGAATCGGCTCAGACGGCGCGGATGTCGCTCTGGAACGGGGAGATGTTCGCCGGAAACAGGAGCCACACGAAGAGGCAGCGCATCTCGAAGTATTCGTCGGCCGCGATCACCGCGAGCGTGGGGTCGAGCCGGTCGATGGCGTGCCCTTCCCAGACGAAGCCCGGCACGCCGCGCGCCCGGCTGACGAGCCCGCCGGTCTGCAGCTGATCGCGCGCGCGGAAGCAACGGGTGAGCGACATGTTGACCGCCGCCGTGAAGTCGGGCCGGGGCGCGATGCGCTCCGGCAACGCGACGCGGTCGAGGCCGGCCGACCAGCAAAGCCAGCAGAGGGCGGCCCACTCGGCTCGGGCCCTTCGCATCAGGAGAGAGACCGGCAGCGCTCCTGGGTCGAGCGTCTCGTCCACGGTGAGCTCGACGGTCTCCACGCCGTTCTCGGTCTCCTCGGTCAAGGTCGCCGCCGTCCGCGCGAGCTCGACCGGCCCGCCCGGCAGCACGTGCGACAGGTCGGGCGGGAGCCACGGACAGGGCTCCGTCCCCGGCAGGCTGCGCTGCACGGCCTCGCGCAGGCGCAGCAAGCGGGTGGCGTAGAGCTGGATCTTCTGCCGAACCTGCTCGAGCGGCTGGTCGAGCTCGACCGTGGCCGATGCGTCGGCCGGCAACGGATCGATGACCTGGCGCGCCGGCCAGAAAGCAAACTCCGGGAACAGCAGCCGCACGAAGGTCCTGAGGTGCTCGGCCATGGCGGGGGCCTCGGGCTCGACGCAGGCGGCATCCTCGAGCACCCCGCGCGTGTCGCCGACCTGGAGCCGCAGGAGCGCGCGCGTGATGCAGGTCGAGCGGCGCTCGGGCTCGAGCAGCAGCGCCGCCTCGACGAGCGCGAGCGCGACGCGCCGCGAGCACGGCAAGGCGGCGGCGAGCGTGCGGTAGGCAGCGCTCGGCTCGGCGCCGAGGAGCAGCTCGTCCAGGGCGCCGAGCGCGGTCGCTTCGGGCGTCTCGAGCAGCGCTCGCCCGCGTCGCTCCGCGACCTCGGGTCTTGGCCGCAGCGTCGCGGCGCGCAGGAACGCGGCGAGCCTCTCGCGCTCGCCCCCGCGGACCGCCGCGCGGGCTGCGGCGCAGCAGGCTTCGCGCGCGCGGCCGCCCTGCAAGAGCTCTCGCGCGAGGGCCCAGGCGCGCTCGGCGTCCCACGCCGCGAGGTCTTCGGCGAGCGCGGGCGACGCGACGAGGCTGGCCTCGTCGAGGGCCGCGCCGAGCTCGCGTAGGACGACCGGCGCCCCGCCCGCGTCGAGCCCCGTGAACGCCCCGACGGGGTGACCGTGCGCGTACTGACCGCGCTCCTCGCGCACGCGCGGATCGAGGTAAGGGCTCGTGTCCGGATCGGGAAACCAGCGGACGGACGGGCCGTGGAAGCGCCCCTCGGGATCGAGGTGCCGCTCCTCGGAAGGGCGGCCCAGCGCGCCGTACCGGCGCTCGCGATAGCGCGCTCCTGCGCGAATTTCGATCTCCTGAGAGGGCTCGCCCTCAGGCGTGAAATAGCGATGGAGGAGCGCGGCCGACGCTTCGTCCTCCTCGCGGACCAGCCAGCGTTGCGAGTCCTGATCGTAGTCCGCCTCCTCGGCGACGCCGGCGGGTCTGTCGGGCCAGCGGGAGCCGTCCGCGGAGATCGGGTACCCGGCGCGATCGTGAAAGACCTGGCGCACGAGGCGCCCCTGCCGATAGTGCGTTCGCAGCTCCCACGCGCCGGGCGGCACACAGCACGGCCGCAGCTTGAGCTCGCTCGGGGCGTCGCTGCCGTACACCACGACCTCGCCGTCGAGCTGGCCGTCCCGGTAGCGCCCGCGCTGCGCGGGTTGACCGTTCGGGTGGAACATCGCGAACGGCCCGTCCTTCACCCCGCCCGCATAGCAGCAGCGCGAGAGCAACGAGCCGTCGCTCGCGCGGTACACGCGGCGCTCGCCGGAAGGGAGGCCGTCGGCGTCGGTCTCCACGAGCTCGAACGTCCCGTGCTCGGGGTCGTACCTGGCTGCAGGCGGGACCGACGGAGGTCGCTCCGCGCCGTTGTGTGTCGTCGAGTCCACGCATCGCAGCCTATCGGGTTTCGCGCCGACAAGGCGGTTGTTCATGCTGGTTGCAAAGATCCATGAAGCGCAGCTTCGGGGCGAGCACCCGGGCGAGCCGCGCGGGCGGCGGCCGTCGCAGGGCGCCTCCTGCCTGACAGGGCATCTGCGAGATCGCACAAGGACACGCCGGACGTCCCCTCGTCGACGTACGCACCGGCGTTTCGTATCGAGGCGCTGTCGTGGCTTATCGTACGACGAAGATCGACTGAGCTCTTCGCGCCGCTCGGCGTCGGGCACGCCCTGGGCGCATGTCGTGGACTCGGCAAGATGCTTCCCGCCATCTGGCCATCCCAGCCTTTCCATGATAGCTCTGAAACTTGCGTCCATCCGTCTTTGTGCCGCGTTGCACGGGTCGACCGAGCAACCGCGCCGCGTCCGTCGAGGGGCTTTCCCGGGCGTCCCGGCGGGTGAGCGGACCTCCGTCCTTCCGGAACGGAGTCGGTCTTTCGGACGCCATGGGGGGTGGCATGCCAATTCGTTATTCCCGTCGACGTGCGGTGTTCATGCTCGTGCCCGTATGCGTTGTGGCGGCGCTCCTCGTCGTGAGCGCGCGCGCGGACGCCACGGCGCCTTCATTCACTCTCTTCGAGAGCGGGCAGGTCCGGCCGCTCGCGCTCTCCCCGGACGGTCGGCGGCTGTTCGCCGTGAACACACCCGACAACCGCCTCGAAGTGTACAGCGTCCACCAGGGCCGTCTGGTCCACCTGACCTCCGTGCCTGTGGGGCTCGAGCCCGTCGCGCTGGCCGCGCGCACCAACGACGAGGTGTGGGTCGTCAATCACCTCTCCGACAGCGTCAGCGTCGTGCGGCTCGGTCGCAAGGGAGCGAGCGGCCACGTGGACCGCACGCTGCTGGTCGGCGACGAGCCGCGCGACATCGTGTTCGCAGGGCCCGGGCGACGACGCGCGTTCATCACCGCGGCCCACCGCGGCCAGAACGTCCCGTTCGATCCGCAGCTCACCACGCCGGGCGTCGGCCGCGCCGACGTCTGGGTGTTCGACGCCGGAGATCTCGGGCGCTCCCTGGGCGGCGACCCGCTCGCCGTCATCACGCTGTTCGCGGATACCCCCCGCGCGCTCGCTGTGAGCCCGGACGGCAGCCACGTTTATGCGGCCGGCTTCCACTCGGGCAACCGCACCACCAGCGTCTTCGAGACGATGGTCCCCGACGGCTTCGGCCCGGGCGGCCTCTCGCCGCCGAGCACGAATTTCGAGCAGCAGCCCGCGCCGGAGGTCGGCATCATCGTCAAGTGGAGCGGCGCTCACTGGGTGGACACGGCAGGGCGCACCTGGGATGACGCCGTGAAGCTGTCGCTCCCCGACAAGGACGTCTTCGTCATCGACGCCATGGCGACGCGGCCCGCGCTCCGCCCGGGGCCCTCGGGGTCCTTCACGGGCGTCGGCACCGTCCTCTACAACATGGCGGTCAACCCTGTGAACGGGGCCATCTACGTCTCCAACACCGACGCGAACAACCTGGACCGCTTCGAGGGTCCGGGCACCTTTGCAGGGCAGACCGTGCGAGGTCACCTCCACGAGAGCCGGATCACCGTCATCGGCGCGAACGGCGTGACCCCGCGACACCTCAATCCCCATATCGACTACGCCGCGTGCTGCGCGGCCATCCCGAACCAGGAGAACGCCGCGAGCCTCGCGAGCCCCACGGGGATGGCGGTCTCCAGCAACGGCGAGACGCTCTACGTCGCCGCGCTCGGCTCGAGCAAGGTGGGCGTCTATCGGACCGCGGCGCTCGAGAGCATGACCGCGCCGACCGCGAGGTACCAGATCCCCGTGACCGGCGGGGGCCCCACGGGGCTCGTGCTCGACGAGCCCCGCCAGCAGCTGTATGTCCTGACCCGCTTCGACAATGGCATTTCCATCGTCAGCACGGCTCGGCGGGCCGAGGTCAACAAGGTCTGGATGTTCAACCCCGAGCCGGAGAGCGTCGTCCGCGGTCGCCCGTTCCTCTACGACGCGTCGTTCTCGTCGAGCCATGGCGACTCTTCCTGCGCGAGCTGCCATGTGTTCGGCGACCTCGACAGCCTGGCCTGGGATCTGGGCAACCCGGACGCTCCCGTGGTCGACCACCCGGGGCCGTTCGCTGATGATCCGCTCGTCAACCTGATCACCGGCGAGCCCATCACCCATCCGACGTTCCACCCCATGAAGGGCCCGATGACCACCCAGAGCCTGCGAGGGATGGCGAACCATGGCCCGATGCACTGGCGCGGGGACCGCACGGGCGGCAACGACGCGCCCTCCGCGCAGCCGGACAGCGGCAGCTTCGATGAGCGCGCGGCGTTCGAGAAGTTCCAGGGCGGCTTCACCGAGCTCCTCGGGCGGCACGCTCCCATCCCCGACGCGGACATGGAGGCGTTCACGGACTTCGTCCTGCAAATCACGTATCCGCCGAACCCCATCCGCGCGCTGGACAACTCGCTGACCGCCGAGCAGCAGAGCGGCTTCGAGGCGTTTCAGTCCACGCTGGATATCAACGGCAAGGCGTGCATCGGGTGCCATGTGCTCGACGCGGAGGCCGGGCTCTTCGGCACGGCGGGGCTGTCCAATTTCGCCCTGGAGACGCAGCTCTTCAAGGTGCCTCAGCTCCGCAATGCCTACCAGAAGGTGGGGAAGTTCGGCTTCCCGGCGGCGTTCGGGTTCATCCCCGGCGACAACGGCTTCACCGGAGATCAGATCCGCGGCTTCGGCTTCATCCATGACGGGAGCGTGGACACCATCTTTCGATTCCTCCACGCGCTCGGGTTCTCGACGCAGTTTCCGCCCGGGGGGATCCCGGACCCGCCGGGGGGGGAGGTGATCCGGCGCAACCTCGAGGCCTTCGTGCTGGCCTTCGACAGCAACCTGGCGCCGATCGTCGGCCAGCAGGTCACGCTGACCCAAACCAACGCCGCGGTGGCCGGGCCGCGCATTCATCTGCTGATGTCGCGCGCCGACGCCGGCGAGTGCGATCTCGTGGTGAAGGGGCAGATCGCCGGTCGAGCGGTCAGCTATCTCTATGTTGGCGCGGACGAGCTCATGGCCGATCGTCAAGCGAGCCCGACCGTATCCGGCGCCGCGCTCCGGGCGCGCGTCACGGGCGCCGCCGCCCGCCTGACCTATACCTGCGCGCCGCCGGGCTCAGGGGATCGCATCGCGATCGACCGCGACGCCGACGGCTTCCTCGACGGCGACGAGGAGGATGCGTGCAGCGATCCCGCGGATCCTGCCAGCACGCCGTGACAGGGCGGCATGCACCGGTCGAAGACGTCGTGGGAAGTGTCCCTATCGCGGACGGCTGCGCCGTGCCTGACCCGCGCTGCAGCAGGGCGGGCGTCGTTCACGGCGCTGCGGCGTCCGGGGTGAACGGCGTCCGGCCGTGCGCGCGCTCGCAGGGCTCGTCGCCCGGCCGGGCGTCTTCGTCGCTCTCGTCGAGGTAGGTTCGGCGCAATGCATGGACGATGCAGTCGGTGGTGGCGGCGCGAAGGGCCTGCCGACGAGCGTGGGCAGAGAGGGCCCACACCCGCGCCATCTCGTCCGAGGCGGTGACCACCCGCTGCCCGTCGGCGCTGAGCGCCGCAGACCGCTCGACGGTGCGCTCTCCTCCGAGCGGCACGTGCCCCTCGAACGCGTCGAGGAGGCAGAGCCAGTCGGCGTCGGTCGCGGCGCACCCGGCGCCGTTCAGCAGGTCGACGCAGGTGAGGCTCGAGGGAAGCACGAGCTCGACGGCGTTGAGCTCGCCGCCGAACCGGTGCGCGACTCCAGTCGCCGGCATCGTCGAGGCGGCACAGAGGGTCGGTCGTGACCTGGTAGCAGCGGCCCGGTGATCACCGGTACATGCGGTCGATCCGCGCTTCGGGGGCGCGCGGGTCGAGCAGCAGGAGCGCCAGGTAGAACGCCCACTCCAGGGGCTTCATCGCGAGATAGACGAGATCGGCGGCCCAGGCGGCGCCGATGTACCGGCTCACGGGCAGCCCGAGCCGATCGTAGAGGCGGCGCGCCGCGCGGCCGAAGCGCGGCCAGCGCTCGTGCAGGAGCTCCTCGAAGGCGTTCGCGATCGCGAGCTGGCGATTGACGAGGATCGGCGTGCCGCCGCGCCGACCGAGCCGGAGCGGGCGCACCAGCCAGGCGTGGCCGCGCGTCGCGACGGTGCACAGGTAATGGCAGTCGCCGGGGAGCGTGACGATCGGGAGCTGCGACAGGGTATATCCGCAGGTGCGGGTGAAGACCTGGAGCGCGGCCGCCGGATGTCCCAGCCAGGCCGCGTGAACGACGGCGTGAATCCCGAGGAGCAGCGGGGAAACCGCGAGGGCGCGCCAGAGCGTCGGCCGGTGGATCGCGGGCGGCGGCGGGAGCGGGGCCTGGGGCTGGGGCGGCCCCGCGCGATAGGCGGCCTCCGCAGCGGCGAGCGGGGCGGGCGCGGCGGCGAGCGGGGTGGGCGCGGCGGTCTCGACGCCCCGCCGCACGAGGCGCGCGCGCAGCTCGACGGAATAGAAGGCGACCGTGAGCACCGGCGCGACGCAGGGCAGGAGCAGCGGCGGCACGAGCAGGCCGCCGAGGGCCCAGAGGCCGAAGTGGACGGCCAGGAGGGCGTGGAGGGCGATCGCGAGGAGCAAGGCTGCGTGGACGAGGAGCTCGGCGGGGCCGAGGAGCGCTTCTGGCCGGCGCCGTGACACGACGTACGCGAGGGCGGTGAGGACGTGCAGCGCGAGCAGGCCGTAGACTTCGGGCTCGGCGAGCGGCCGGAACGCCGTGGTGCCGGCGTCGCAGGCCTGGACAGCGCACGTGTCGTTCGCCTCGTGGCTGTACGCCATGCCCCATGCGGGCAGGATGAGGAGCGCGAGCACCTCGGACGCGACCTGGAAGGGGGCGCGCCCGCGGCGCCGGATCGCGCGGTACGTCCATACGGTCAGACCGAGCCACCCCGCCAGGCAGAGCGCCACGGCGATGAAGAGCGCTCCGTCGAACGGCGCGACGGTGGCCGCGCCGAAGAGCAGCGCCGAGGGCACCGGAATGCCGTAGCCGGTGGCGACGAGGGCGGCGATGCCGGCGTCCGCGAGGGAGAACGGTTGCTTGGGTGGGGGGGGCGGCGGCTCGGGCGGCGGTTGCTGCGACATGCGTCCAGCATGGTAACGGCTCCAGTCGGGAGTGAGCAAACAGACCCGAACAGACCCGACCCGGGTTCAGACCCGACCCGGGTTGGACCCAGACGCGACCGGGTTGCGCGAGACCGACCCGGGTTCAGACCCGACCCGGGTTGGACCCAGACGCGACCGGGTTGCGCGAGACCGACCCGGGTTGGACCCAGACGCGACCGGGTTGCGCGAGACCGACCCGGGTTGCGCCAGACCGCGCCAGATCGACCGAGACCCGAAGACCTGACCCAGTAGCAACCGGGGGGCGGACGACCCCAGCTGGCGGCCGCCACCCACGGAACGCGGCCGCCACCCCCAGGAAGGGTGGCAACTCCTTGAGATAATTCACCACAACCCCGGCACGACATTTGTTGTGTGCGCCGGCCATGAGCCACCCCCGCGAGATCGCTCACGGCGCCACGTATATGATCACCCGTCGCGTCCTGCGTCGGCACCTGCTCTTACGCCCCGACGCCGCCATCACCCAGCTCCTGATTTATGCCCTCGTGGTCGCCGCGCGCCGTTACGGCCTCCAGGTCCACGCCCTCTGCGCGATGTCAACGCATCTTCACTTGATCGTGACCGACGTGACGGGCGTCTTGCCGCGCTTCCTGCAGTTCTTCCATCGCATCGTCGCGCTCGGCACGAAGGTGCTCCGCACATGGGAAGGACCGGTGTGGGACCACGAGGCCCCGAGCGTGGTCCGGCTGCTGACGCGCGCAGCGATGGCGGAGAAGATCGCCTACGTCCTGGCGAATCCCGTGGCTGCTGGCCTCGTCCGACATGCGCGTGAGTGGCCGGGCGCCAAGGTCGATGTGGGCGAGCTCGGTCGCGGCGTGCTGCGCGCGGCACGCCCCTCTGTGTACCTCGACCCGGAAAACCCTCTGTGGCCCGATGAAGTGACGCTTCCGCTCTCGCTGCCACCGGCTATCGAGCAGGACAGCGCGGAGGGCTTTCTCCAAGAGGTGGCCGCCGAGATCGAGCGACAAGAAGCGCGAGCTCATGCGGAGATGCAGCAGCATGGGCGCTGCTTCTTGGGCGCGGAGCGAGCCAGCAAGATCTCCCCCTACGAGCGCGCTACGAGCTTCGAGGCGCTGCGCGAACGCAATCCTACATTTGCGGTAGGCCGTGCGCAGGGTGACGCATGGCGAATCGCCGGTGCCGCTGTACGGGCGTTTCGCGCGTCATATCGCGCAGCGCTCGAACAATGGCATACCGGTGTGCGCAGCGTCGTATTTCCGGCGGGGACGTGGTGGATGCGTACGTTTCATGGCGCCAGCGTGATGGACGGCGTGCTCATGGTGTAGGCACTGGGCGAGCGCGCTACACACCCCGGTGGGCGAGGGCGAGCGACGGCTTCGGCACGTCGTGGTGGGAAACGCTCGTCTTCACAGCGTACTGCGTGCGGTCGACCACCTCGCATAGCGCTGCGCGGCTGCAGTCATATGAGGGATGCCACTCCAAGCGCGCACCAAGGGGCGCCAGCGATAACATAATCGTAGGCCCTGGCTGTCCGAACGGCGGCGACCACGAACGGCGGCGACCCAGCTGGAACGACCCAACCCGGGTTGGGAACGGACCGGGACCGGGACCCGCGACCAGGTTAGGCGACCCGGAACCCACCTGGCGGCGGTGGGACCAGTGGGACCAACCCGACCCAGGTTGCGGGTGGGCCGACTCGACCGAGGTTGAGGGTGGCTGGCCGGCGCTACCCGACCCAGGTTGCGGGTGGCCGGGTGACCCAGGTTGCGGGTGGCCCCCTCCGGCGACCCAGGTTGCGGGTGGCCCCTTCCGGCGTGGCCGCATAGAGGGAGTCGGCGTGTGAGCCGGCGACGCCGACCCAGGTTGAGCGAGGAAGGAAGGACGAGCCCCCAGGTTGAGCGAGGAAGGAAGGACGAGCCCCTTCCGCGCGCATCGCGCCGGCGGAAAACCATGGCCGAGCTGGACGGCACGTCGGATCCCGACGAGCCGTCCGGGCGTGGTGAGCTACGATCTCGCGGTGATCGACCTCGACTGTCCGAGGTGAGCCGTCGCGGACACGGCGGTCATGGTGCTCCCCGCCCGGGCCTGCCGGGTTGTGGACAGACGAGCCCCGCTGGCTCGCGGATCGGACACGCCACCTTCGCCCGTGCCCGCGGCGAGGGGCCACGCGACGCGGGCCACGTCCCTCCCGGTTTGCGCGAATTGCGCAACTCTGGATCCACCCGTGGCGAGCCTGCGCGTGCGGCGACGCGAGACGTGCTACATAGCAGGGATCGCGCCCGCCCCTCCGGCCCGATCCCCCCGCCGCCCCGCACAATCGATATGTCCCAGCCCCAGCCCAACAACCCGCTTCACGGCGTCACGCTCCAGAGGATCGTCGAGCACCTGGTCGCGCAGCACGGCTGGGAGAAGCTCGGGCGCATGATCGACATTCGCTGCTTCAAGTACGATCCCAGCGTCAAATCGAGCCTGCAATTCTTGCGGCGGACGCCGTGGGCCCGGCAGCAGGTGGAGGCGCTCTACCTGCGGGATGTGCAGGAGAAGGCCAAGCCCACGCCTTGACCAGCTTCATCCGCGCCGAGGGCATCGCGTATGCCGCGAGGCCCTCGTCGACCTCGCCCTCGGAGATCGCGGGCGCCCGACCCGCGCCCGCGTCGAGCCGACGTACATCGTCCGGGTGAGGGGCTGCCGAGCGTGTACGATGCTGGGGTGAACAGCTTGCGCATCGAGAGCGAGGGCGTCGCGTTCGTCCACGCGCGCCGCGCGCGCATCGCCGCGTGGGCCGTCCTGATCGGGGGCGTCGCGTTCACGGCCGCCGCGCCCGTGCTGGTCGTGCTCACGCAGTGGGCGATGGTCTGGGCCGTGCTCTTCCTCATCGGCCATCACACGTCCCCCGGGCGCACGCCCAGGCGAGGCTCCGCGCGCCCCGCCACGGTCGCGGTCGAGAAGGACGAGATCGTCGTCGCGCAGGCCGCGCGAGCGACGCGGCTCCTGCGCGCGCGCCTCGAGGCCGGCTGGATCGATGGGTTCGCCGGCCAGCATCACGTGGTGTTCCGGGACCGGGGCGGAGACGCCGCGTGGATCCGGGTGCGCGGCGCGGCGGAGGCGAGCGCGCTGCTCCGGGCCGCGGGCTTCGCCGCGGATCAGCACGTCTTCTCGACGCGCCTCGTGAGCGTGGCCGCGGAGCGGCTGACCCGCGCCGAGCGCGTCGGCCTCATCTGCCTCGCCGTCTGCATGGGGTATCCGACCGCGCCCATCGCGCTGATCGCGCTGTGGAGCGGCCCGGCGGCGCTCCTCGCGGTGACGCTCGCCGTGGCGGTGCCGCTCCTCGCCTATCCGCCGCTCCGGCTCCTCGGCGCGAGGACGGCGCTCGTGGGCACGGACGGCGTCACCATCAAGGGCTTCTTTCACCGGCGCCTCATCCCCTTTGCGCTCGTCACCGGCGTGTCTGCGGACGAGCGCGGCGTCTGGCTCGCTCACCCCGGCGGCGCACGCACGCTCCTGCCGACGATGGCGCGGATGAGCAAGGGCTCCGCCGCGGCGGGGTCGGCGCCCGCGAGCCTCGCCGCGAGCACCGAGGTGCTGCTCGCACGGGTGCGCGAGGCCATGGCGGCGCGCAGCGGCCAGGGCGCCGCCGCGCGCTTCGCGGCGCTCGATCGTCGCGGCCGCGCGCTCGCGGAGTGGCGCAGCGCCCTCGGCGCGCTCGTCCGGCGCGACGGCGGCGGCGGCTACCGCCACGCGCCCCTCGACGCCGACGACCTCGCCTCCGTCGTCGAAGACGGCGCGGCCCCCGTGGAGCGCCGCATCGGCGCAGCCATGGCGCTCTCGACGGCGCCGGACCCAGGCCACCGGCACCGCATCCGCATCGCCGCCGGCGCCTGCGCCGACGACGCGCTCGGCGCGGCCCTCGAGAAGGTGGCCGAGGGGGAGCTCGCCGAGGACGACGTCGAGCGCGCCCTCCGCGCGCGCGCTCGATGACCGCTCCGCCGAAGGAGCAGCCATCACGCCATAGCCTGCGGGGTCAGGACGAGATCGCCCGCCGGCCGCCTTCACGGCGCGCCGGCCGATCCGCCTTCATGTTCAAATCCGGCCACCACCGCGAGGGGTGGATAGGTATCGGACTCTACGGCGACAGGGTGAGCGAGCCCTCGTCGAGCGCGACCTCGTAGTAGCCGTGCTCGTCCCACGCGAGCGTGCGGCCCCCCTGCTTGAGCGTTCCGCCGCCCACCTTGACGCGCAGATACTTGCCCGGCGGGAAGTGGGCCGGCAGCGTCCACCTCCACGTCCTGTCGCTGCCCGACGTCATGGGCGTGACCGATGAGAGCACCTTCTGGGCGCGCCAGTAGGCGCCGATGTTGACCACGCTGTCGATCCACACGTCGCCGAGATCCTTTGTGTGCTGGACGTGATCGAGGAAGGCCCGGAGCGGTACGGGCTGATAGGCGCCGTCGCTGCCGCCGGTGAAGCCGTGCACCAGGACGGTGCGCCACCTGTTGGCGGACCGCGCGCTCGTGACCTGCTGATCGAACGTCGCCGTGGAGGCGCCGGTCGGGGGGATGAAGCAGGGCAGCGTGAACGGATCGGTCGAGTCGTTCGGGCCGATCAGGGCGTTGGCCACGCCGCGATTGATGAGGAAGCGCGTCCGCGCGATGTTCGAGTACACCGATGAGCCGTTCGGGGCCGCCATCGTCCACACCTTGACGCCGAACTTTTGCTCGATGAATTGCGTCGCGGCGTCCGTATCGGCGCCGCTGTCGTTGCTCGAGTGGCTCTTCGTGTGGTTGCCGAGCTCGTGCCCGTCCATCACCGCCCTCTGCCACACCGGATTGTTCGATTCGCTCTTGCCGGTCTGGAGGTAGAAGGTGAACGGCACGTCGAGCGCATTCAGCGCGTCGTAGTTCTGGATCTGGCTCGAGTTCGAGTCGTCGAAGGTATACGAGACGGCGCCCTGGAACCCCGCCCAGTTGAGCACGGCCAGGTTCCCGGGCGCGCCGGACGGCCTGGGCACGCCGCCGCCAGGCGGGACCGGGAGCCCCGAGCTCCCGCCCGGGGTACCGCCGCCGCCTCCCGCGCCGCCGCTGCCCCCTGCGCCGCCTGCGCCTCCTGCGCCGCCGCTGCCCCCTGCGCCGCCCGCGCCGGAGCTGGCCGAGGAGCTGCTGCTCGAAGCGCTGCTGCTGCTGCTGCTGCTGCTCGCCGAGGTCGAGCCCCCGGTCCCGCTGCTGTTGACGGACACGAGCGATGGCCTGCCGGTGCCGTTCGCGCAGAAGCCCCAGCTCGTCGTCGCTCCCGGGCTCAGCGAGCCGTTGTAGCTCTCGTTGGAGGCGATGAGCTGCTGCCCGACCGGCTCCGTTTTGCGCACCCCCCACACGTTGGTCACTGTGGAACCGTTGAGCGCGACGGTCATGCCCCAGGCGGTGATCCCGCCGGAGCTCGTGTTCTTCACGGTCACGTTCGCGCAGTACCCCGTCGACCACTGCGACTGGAGCGTGAGCTCCGCCAACACCGCGGAGTCCGCGCTGCGGAGATCGCTCTCCAGCGATTCGATCTCGTCGTCGTCGCCGTACGGGCCGCCGCTACAGGCGAGCAGGCAGCATGCGATCGCGACCGAGCCGTAGCTCAGTAAGCTGGTAAGACGCATAAATTTCTCCTTCGAGCGGCCGGATGAGCCGCAAGGTAATCGACAAGATGCTCAAGTAAGAATCTTATGTCAGCGTTTCACGCGCGAAGCGCGCAGCTCCGCGGGCACGGGTGTATGCCCGGGAAGCGAGCCTTTGATCACGAGCTGCGATGGCTAAAGATGTTATGTATACAAGATGGGCACCACGGCTGCTGTGCTCGCTGGATGTGACGAAGTATCGGCGGCGCCGACCCCGGGGGCCGGCACCTCCTCGACCAGCGCGAGATCCTCGACAGGCGTGGTGATGTCAGCCGCGGCGAGCTGGGTGCTACCGAAACCGCCGCGGTTGCCGCGAGGATTGCGATCAGTTCTACATGCTTCATCGTCGACTCCTTCTACATGGCGCGCGCGGCAGGGGTGCCACCGCGCGTGGCGATGCAAGCTGTACGCCCGTTTGGCCGGAACATTGGGTGATAGCGCCACTGTCACCATCGGGTTGAGCCCTAGGCCGCTGACCTCACGGCAGGGATCGTCGGTGATTCTGGTCCGCCCAGCGATCCCCGCCGGCGTGGATAGCGAGGGGAGTCTGGCGGGCCAGGCTCGTACGGGGCGCCTGGTGAACAATGGCATCGTCGCAGAGCGCGACCGATCGGATCAAGGCATCTTCAGAATGCGCGATAGATCGTCGACGATCCTCTTGGCGTCGCCGTCTTCGTGGTTGATGACGTGGCCCGGACGCGCACGAACGCGCCGCGCGCCGAGCAAAAGACGAAAGAGCGCCTTCTGTGTCAACCGCTTTTCACATCGAACGTGAATTCGCACACCGCCGGACCGCGGCCCACCGGTCGTCGCCGGGCCGCGGTCCAACAAGGGCGCTCAGCTCGGCGCGGCGGGGGGCGACTCCCGCTCCGCCGCGGCCCGCGCCGTGGTCGTGGGCCATGTCACGCCGATACGCCGTGGCGCGATGTCCTCCGCGCCCTGGTAAGGTCAAAGGACCACGTGCGTCTCGAATCCTCCGTCTCCCGTTGTCCGTCCCCCGTCCTGGTTCCGCCAGAAGCCCGGCCATGGATGGCCGGACTTCTGCGCCGCTTCGCGGCGGCTTCGGAGAGGCAGGTGCGCGGGACGTCGCCGAGAGCATAGCCCGCGCAAAGCCATTCCGACCTGACAAGAATTTTCCGCCAACGACCGGCAGTTCACATAATGTACAAAAAGTACGACCCACTGATCCGCCTACAAAAACCAACAGATCCAACGAGTTCACTCGGCTGTGTAAATTTGTCTACACCACGCTGAGCTCCCGGTGCAGGAAGATGTTCGATGGCTTCAGGTCCCGGGGGACGATGTGGAGCGCGTGCGCTGCCGCGAGGCCCCTCGCGACGTCCCTGCCGATGGCCGCGCCGAGCTCCGGCTCGACCCGGCGCCTGCGCGCGAGCAGCTCGGCCAGCGTCTCGCCCGAGAGCAGCTGCATCACCAGGAACGGCTCGCCGCCGGCCGTCTCGACCATGTCGTAGACATCGACGACGTTCCGGTGCGCCGACCAGACGGAGCCCATGGCCCCTTCGCCGATGTTCTCGACGAGCCTGTACTTGCCGGCGATCATCCCGCCTGCGTCGACGGGTCCGTGCGACTTCAGCTTCGACATGCGCCCCTCTCGCGGCGGAGCCAGCGCGCCGTGAACGGACCGCATCGGGTCGACCGCGCCGGACGCAGCTCGACGTCCAGCGGCGTCGATCCCATGCGAGGTGTCTCGCGATCGATTGCGGTCCGGTGACACGCTCGCCGCGGTGCAAACACGAGGCGTGCCGCGGGCAGCGGTGCAGCGCCATCGCAGCTTCGTGGACGCCGCGCCCGCGCTGGCCGCCGCCGCGCGCGGCCAGGTGAGCGGATAGGCGCGCTCAGGGAACGCGGCAATAGCTCGGGAAGCTCGACGGGATGCCCGACGCGTAGGGCTCGGGTCGACCCTTGTACGGATGGTCCTTCAGGAACTGCCAGCTCGACGCGGCGATGTCCGTCGGGATGCTGTGTCCGCCGCCGGTGTTGCAATCGATGGCGAAGCCGCCCTTCGCCTTGAGATCCGCCGCGAGCGCCGCGCTGGTCTGCGCGAGGTCGATCACGACCACGTCGGAGCCCGGCGCGCCGTGAACGGCCATGGCGGCAGGCGGGTTGCTGGGGTCCTGGAGGCCTGGCCAGCCGTAGCCCGTCTTGCCGCCCGAGTACGTCACGATGCTCGCGATATAGCTCGAGCGCGCGTACGCCATCCACGCGCTATGCACGCCGCCCGCGCTGAACCCGAGCGCGTGAATGCGGCGCGTGTCGATGTTGCGCTGCTGGATGGCGCACGCGAGCGCCTCGTCGGCGGTGTTGAAGTCGCCCACGTACCACACGTTGTTCAACGTGGTTTTCGTACCGTCCTTTCCTCCCTGACCATCGTACGCGTTGGGCGCAAGCACGACGCCGCCGCGCCTGGTGATATCGTCGATGGCCGCCTGGCCGAGGCCGGAGAACGCCTCTTGCGGGACGGAGCTCGTGGCGTGCCAGTAGATGACCACCGGAGCCGGTGTGGCGGACCTCTGGCCGGCCCACACGCGCACTTCGCGGCCGAGGAACTTCATGGTCCCGGTGGTGATCGTCGGGCACGCCTCCCGCGCGGTGGGCAGAGCGGTCGGCGCGCTTCCCGCGTCGCCTCCCGAGCCCGTGCTGCCGCCCGAGCCGCCGGCACCCCCGGAGCCGCCGGCACCCCCGGAGCCGCCGGCACCGCCGGCACCGCCGGCACCGCCGGCACCGCCGGCACCCCCGGAGCCGCCGGCACCCCCGGAGCCGCTCGTGGCGGCCCCGCCGGAGCCGCCGGAGCCGCCAGAGCCGCCGGAGCCGCTCGTGGTCGTTGCGCTGGAGCCGCTGCCCGTGCTGGTCGCGCCGGACGGCGTGCCGGCGCCGGTGACGGACACGACGATCGGGCGGGAGCTGCCAGTCCCGCAGAAGCCAAAGTCGGTGGCACCCCCGGCGGCGATCCGCGCGTTGCGGGCGAGCGCCGTCGCGGTCAGCAGCGCGCCGCTTCTCGAGAGCTCGGCATTCCAGGAGCTGGTCACCGTCGCGTCCCGAACGTCCATGACGACGGTCCACGACGTGGTCGCGCTCGCGCTGGCGTTCGACACCGTGATCTTGGCGCAGTAGCGGTTGCCCGCGTACTGCTGGTAGTTCACCGCAGCGGACAGGCCGTTGTCGAGCGCCACCTGCGATTCGTTGCCCAGCTCGGAATCGCCGGCATCTTCCGCGACGCACGCGCCGAGCACGGCGAGCATCCCGACCAGAGCGCACCCCGATAAACGGCGATGGCCTGCGCAGCGAGCTCCGGTCTGGCGAGCGCCTGCCGAGCCGACAGGCGCCTCCCTCCTCGCCCTGCGCTGTTCACCGCTCTCGTTTCGCGAAAGCGCGCCTCGCTGGAGCGAGAGCTTCGGCCAGAGTGCAAGGTTCATGGGAATCGCCTCCGTTCTCACAATGTCAAGGCCACGCGGCTGCGCCGGGCGCTGACAGGCTCGCGACCGAAGAGCGATGCGAGCACGTGCGGTACGAGCCTGTCTAGGCGCAGCCGCGGACGCCATCCGAGAGAAGCTGGCCAACGGCCGCTGTCAGCCCATGATAGCAATCGTCGAAACGGTCGCGAAGCAAAACCGAAAATCAGGACTCGAAATTAACCGCGGCTTCGTTCGAAGTTTCCGTGGTTCGTGCAAATGGTTCGCACGGTGTGAGAGAGGCGCTCCGATCTGCAGCGTCGATGTTCGCTCCGCGCCCTGCTCGAGGCCAACCTTTTTCTGCTCTTCCTTCTGCGATTTTGCGCGCCCTGATGTTTTGCCGCTCATCGGAGCGCATGGTGGCCGAGCGCCTGGTCCACCCTGGTGCGCGCCACGCATCGAGACGCTCATGGCGCCGCTCGGCTGCTTGTCGGTCTCACCACACGAGCGTCTGTATGTGTTCCGATGAACATCGGTCCGTCGCTTTGCTGCCTTTTGCGGCCGACCGCTGGCGATTCGCGGTGGCGAGACCGACTGAGCTTCTTGCCGGAGGCGAAGCTCGTGGCGCGGCGTGGGGGAGGGCCGATCGTGAGTAAGCATGAACAAGATGGAAAGCGGTAGGCCGCCTGAGGAGGGGCTGGTGGCGCGGTGTGGGGGAGGGCCGATGTCCGACGGGCATCGACATGAACAAGATGGAAGGCGGTAGGCCCCTGGGGAGGGGGCTCGTGGCGCGGTGTGGGGAGGATAGCCAGCGCAAAGCCATTCTGACCTATCAAGAATTTTCCAGAATTTCTGAAATGACGAGGCGGGGCTGGTGGAAATATCAATAATTTCAGTGGCTTATGACCGATTTACAGCCGGGCGAGCCTTGGGCATGGCCCAACGCGGACCCAACGGGCGACCTGTAGCCGCTGCCTCGCCCGGTGTGGACGGGGAGGCGGCGTCGTCGACCGCGCCAGTCGCTTGGCCGGGCAGCGCGGGGGCAACGGACGAGCTCCGGGCCGATGAGTTCAAGCGAACACGATTCAAGGCGCGCCTCCAGCGCGTCGCCGAGTTCAGGCGGCACGGCGCGCCGAAGCTGAAGGATGAATTTCTGCGCTACCTCCACGAGCGCGATGCCTCTTTCCTCCACACGCTCGAAGGTCACGGTGAGGAGAGGAAAGGGCTCCAGGCCCGGCAGGTCGATCCCTCTCCCGATTACAGTCCGCTCGTGCACAAGCAGCTCGACAACTTTGTGTTCAAGCCGTTCGAGGTCTACGCGCTGCGCGCTGGCTGAGCGTCGAGCGCCGACCGACCCTGCGAGTACCCCACGTCACGGCTGCGGCGCCTCAAGCCCGGAGCCATGCGCAATCGACGCCACTGGCGATGAGTCCGATGCGTCCACCAAAGTGGGTGAGGATGCGGCCGGGGGTGAGAGAAAGAGAGGCAAAACGATTCGCGGGTGCCCGCATCGAGCAGCCTCTCGGTCAGCGTCCAGATCTGAACGATACACCGCCCGGTGCGCTCGATGTACCATTCCATGACGCCCGTATCCGGGCGGTCCGGGCTGAAGAGCGTCGCCATCCAATCGTCCAGGCTCATCGCGACCTGACCCGCGTTGACACCGGGTGAGCGCGCGCTGACCACTCACGACGTCAGCGAGCTGGCGCGAGTTGCAGGGTCCGTGCGCGCCTGTGCGGCTTGCTGTTCCGGCATGATGGAGCGAGCGTGCCTCATGTCGAGAGGATCCCCGCCTCGGGGGCGATCGCACGGAGAGCTGCCGGTGCGCCCCGACGTCCTGGTGCTCGGCGGCGGCCCTGCCGGCGCTTCCGCCGCGATCGCCCTGCGTCGCCGTGGCATCTCGGCGCTCGTCGTCGAGCGTGCCGAGGGGCCGGGCGTGCGGATCGGCGAGCAGCTCGAGCAAGGTGCCCGGGTCGTCCTGGGCGCGGACGCGCGCCGAGACGCGCTCGAACTCCGCCTCGGTGGCGACGTCATCGGGCCGCTGCGCGGGCACACCGAGCGCGTCTACAAGGTAGCGTTCAGCCCGGATGGCCGCTGCCTCGCCTCGGCGAGCGAGGACCAGACGGTGAGGGTCTGGGACGTCGCTGCCTGCCGGGAGGTGCGCACGTTTCGCGGACACACCCAGGCCGTCAACACACGTTGTGTTCAGCCCCGACGGGCGCCGGCTCGCCTCCGCCAGCGATGATGGGACGATCAAGGTCTGGGAGGCGGCGCCGCGCTGAGATCGAGGCGCAGGAGGACGGCTGCATGGCAGGGGCAGGCGCGGGCGCGCTCCCGCACAAGCGGCTGCGCGACGGTGCGCCGGGGCTCCCGCGACACGATTGCCGTCCGCACGGGGCGGTGCTCAGCTCCAGGTATGCGATGGCGTATGGCTTGTGTGGGGCTGTGTGGGACTTTGCTGCTCGGAGGCGCAGGGTGTGGCGGTGATGGGGAGCCGCCGGCCGCGTCTGGCGCGGGCGGCGCAGGTGCAGGCGGCACGGGCGCGGGTGCAGGCGGCACGGGCGCGGGTGGGGGCAGCACGAGCGCGGGGGGAACAGGCGCGGGCGGTGCGGGGGGAACGGGCGCGGGCGGCGCGGGGGGAACAGGCGCGGGCGGCGCGGAGGGAACGGGCGCGGGCGGCGAGGGGGGCTGTGCGCCGACGCCGATCACGACGGTGGTGTGCGCCGATCTCACGGACATGACAGGACAGTGGTCCGCGTTTGCAGAGGACGGCGCGACCACGTCGATCACGCAGCCTGACGGCGGGGTGAACGGCACGTTCGTGCAGGCGGACACGCAGGCTGCCTTCGCGTTTCACCTGCGCTTCGAGCCGGAGTCCCCTGTCGACGCGAGCGCCGCGGCGTCGTTGCAGCTCGCGGTGCGCGCGAACAACACGAGCGGCTTCGGGTGGCAGATCAACTCGCCCGTGCTCGTCGTCGAGGACCAGGACGGGGCACAGCGGATCTACACGCCGGGGTCGGTCCTCCTGCCGGTCGACGGAATCGCGTGGCGCCTGCTCTCGGTGCCGGTCGCGGGAGGCGACGGGTGGACGGTGGAGGGGCCCGCGATCGACATGGCGCGCGTGTCCGCCATCGAGATCCGCACCGATACATGGGACGCGGGCTTCTCGCTGTCGGTGGACGCGCTCTCGTTCAAGCAGGAAGGGGAAAATTGCGCCGTGTCGTGCCCGTCGGGCTGCTCCGGCCGCGGCGCGTGCGAACCTCTGTCGCTGGGCTGCTCGTGCGAGCTCGGGGCGACGGGGCCCGATTGCGGCGAGTGCGCCGAGGGCTTCGTCGAGAAGGACGGCGCCTGTGCCCTGCAGGACGACGGCGTCCATGCGGAGTGGCCCAATCCCACGAGCCGCGCCAACAGCGATCCGTGGATCGCAGCGCACCACGACGAGATCGAGGTGCTGAGGCCGCGGCTCCTGGTGCTGCACTTCCCGAACCCGTCGGACCCCGCCACGTCCACGATCGTGTCCGACGTCGTCGCCGGCTTCGCCGACGGCTCGCGGTTCCATGCCTACAGGGACGCCGAGGCGGCCCCGCAGCTCGTCTACCAGATCGACAAGGTGGTCGATCTGCGCGACGGCGTGAACGGCCGGCCGCCGGCGCCGCCCGACTATCCCTACGAGAACAGCACGCTGTACCCGCGCAAGAGCACGCCGGACGGCCTGGTGCTCGATTACGGGGCGTTCTTCTCCGAGGAGTTCGCCGAGCTCTACGGGTATTCAGATCCCGACGATCCGGGGCAGTTCCTGGACCTCTGCGCGCTCCTGGATCGCGGGCTCGTGCACGAGGTCTGGATGGTCGGGTCGGGCGACGTGCCGGACGCTCCGGCGTTCGAGGTGCTGGAGAACAAGCAGCGTTACACAGCGTCGGGCACCAGGATCGCGGGCGCGTTCGAGAGGTGCGCCGGCAACGGCTGCTTCGAGCCGGACGTGCCCTTCTGCGGCCGCAGCGTGCGTATCGGCTTCGTCAACTACACGCGTGGCCCGGGCTGCTACATGCACTCGCAGGGGCACGGCCTGGAGTCGGCCGCGGCGCATGGCGTGGCGCCGGGGCTCTCGGAGTGGTTCGCGCCGTTCGCCGCCTTCGACCTCGACAGGAAATATGGGCTGCCGTTCTCCAGCCTGTACGGCCTCGACTGCGCGACGCCGCCTTGCGTGGAGCTCCCCGGCCCCACGGACGCGGTCTTCACGGCCGGGGACCAGACGTTCGAGGTCGAGCCGTACGACGCGGTCTGCGGCAATGTCCACTTCCCGCCCAATGGCCGCTCTCATTACGATTACGCGCCTTCCGGCGAGGTGATGTCGTCGTGCGCCGCGTTCGGCGAGAACGGCCTGGCGTGCGGCGTCGACGAGACGGAGGCGGTCACGCAGGAGACGTGGGCCGCCTACGAGGCGCTGCACGGCGACTGCGGCGGCGGGTTCTTGACGTGGTGGTACCAGTCCATGCCCGCGTTCGGCGCCGCGAAGACGTTCGCGGACGGCCGCCGGATGAAGAGCGTGTGGCCGTATCTGTTCTACTGAGCGCTCGCGGTCGGACCGAGGCGGATTCGCCAGGTTCGTCGATCTCGACCTTCAGTCACATTCGTACTTCCACATGCAGACGCCCTGCTCGTCCGTGATGCCGGACCCGTGGTATTGGTACCAGCACGTCATTCCATTCGGGCACGTGGCGTTCTCGTCGCAGGGCAACGAGCAGATCGCGTTGCACGCGGGCCTGGCGGTTCCGCTCTGCGGCTGCGGGCAGTCCTCCGCCGATTCGCACTCGTAGATGCAGAGCGCCGCCACATCGCACCACATCGATCCATCGTCTTGTCTCTCGGTCACGCTCGACACCATGCATGCGCGCTCCGCGCCGCCCGGTCCGGGATCCGGGCAAAGGGTGGGGAGGAAGTCCTCGCCCCCGGGGGCAACGCAGACAGCCCACGGCCCTTCGGTAGCCCCCTCGACGGAGGTCGCCAGGCGAACTTGGACGATCGGATCGACATGGGTGTCGACGCACGCCGCCTGCGCGGACGCGAGGGCCATCGACGAGCCAAGAGCCCAGAGCTTCGTCATCGTGATCTTCATTGGGTCCTCCACGCGGGGCGCCGAGGCGCCCGGCGTCAAGATGTGCTGCGCTGAGGTCACGGCAGCTGCCCTTTTCGGCTCATGGCAGCACGACCTCCACCCCGAGAGAGGCGCCCAGGAACGGCCGACCCCACGACTCGGTCGCACGACCTGCGGCGTCGATCACGACGCGCGGCACCCCGATCCCGGCAAGCAGGTGCTCGCTGATTCGCAGGCGTGGAATCGGCGCGAACGAGAGCCCCGCGCGCAGGTATGGCGCGAGCGCGAAGGCGTCCTTCGACGCGCCGACGTACTCGGGCGAGCGGCCTTCGCCCTCGACGTGCAGCCAGGCGGCGGCGAGCCCCGCGCCGACCGAAGGCAGCCACGCGGAGTCGGTGGGGCCGAGCGGGACGCGCACCCCCAGGGCGGCAAGAGCCACCCGCGCGCGCCGCGTGCCCTCCTTGCCCTCGCGGCTCACGCCGGCGAGCGGGATCTGGACGAAGGTGGAGAGCCCCAGTCGAGACCCGATCATCGCGTACCCCGACACGTCCAGCATCGGGGAGGCGGGCAGGCCGCCTGCGCTCCACAGCACCGCGGGCGCCGCCCCGACGCCGAATGTCGTCGATACGCTTCGGGTCGCGCCTGGCCTGGATGGCGGAGAAGGGGGCGCGTGGGAGGTGCCGTCGGCTCGCGGGCGGGCGGCGGCGACGGGCGCAGGCTGGGCCGGCGGCGGTCGCTGCGCATCGGCGGCGGCGCGGGCCGCCGGATCGGCTTCGACCGCGCCCCGCGCCGGATGGGGCGAGCGCACCTCCAGGAGGATCGCGCGCAGAAGCTCCACCGCGCGAATGGCGACCGTGGGGGCATCGTGGGCCATCACGGTGCGCTGGATCGATTGGGCCGTCGCACCATGGGCGATCGAGACACCGACTCCACCCGGCACGTCCGTCACGCGGATCACCGCCGCCGCTCCGGCCTCGCGCGCGCTCGTCTCGATGGGCCTGTGTGAGGGCGGATCGGCGTCGCCCCGCACGACCATTACCGTGAATCCGAGCGTGGCGAGCTCGGCGTAGACGCGGGCCATGATGGGGTCCGTCCGGCGATCGGCGATCAGGACGACCTTCGGGCGCGGAGGCTCCGGCGGAGGCTCCGGTGGTGCCGCGCGCGCCTCGGATGCGACGAGGAGGCAGAGCCCGAGCTTCCAGGCTCCGCCGTGCGTCGCGCGCGCCGGCCTTCGAGATCGCACTCACTCCTCCTCGAGGAGACTCTTGGCGTGCGCGGCGTGGGGCCCCGCCGGATAGCGCGCCAGGTAGCGGCGCGCGGCCTCGCGGGCCCCGCTGGCCGAGCCTGTCAACTCCCGGCATTCGATGACTCTCCCGAGCGCTTCCTGCGCGAAGGATCCGCCCGGTTGCTCCGCGAGGTACACGCCGAACCAACGCTCGGCCTCGGCGTACGATCGCCGCTGATCGAACGCCATCCGGCCGAGATGGAAGGCGGCCGTCGCCGCCTCGCCCGAGCCCGCGAATCGGCTCCGCGTCACGGTGAGCGCTGCCGCGGCGCGCGCCGGCTTCCCGGAGAAGCGCGCGACGTCGGCGAGCATCAGCAGATCCGCCGCGCTCGCGCGGGCAACGAGCCCGTCGAAGCCCTCGGCCTCGGCCGCCGTCATGGCCTCTTTGTACTCGTCGGCGGCCACGAGGTCGCGCCAGCTCGGCCGGCGCGGGGAGGCGTCCGCGGCCTTCGGGACGATCGCTCTGTCGCCGGTCGCCGCGGGGGCCGGCCCGGAGGCCGCCGGAGCGATGGGCGTGGAAGACGGCGGAGGCGGGGCGCCGGCGCGCGGTTCCCCGCGTGTGAGCTCGAAGCGCCGCTGCTGGCAGAAGACCTCGAGCGTCTCTCCCGCAGAGACGGTGCGCCGCCCTCCCACGAGCGGCCCCGACACGGATACCGATCCTTCCCGCAGCACCAGCTTGAGCTCCTCGCGCACCGGGGACCAGCTCAGCTCGAAGCGCGTGCCGGTCACCAGCACGTCGAACGGGCCGACGTTGAAGCTCCAGGTGCTCGTCGCGGCGTGGGTCACCGTCGCCGTGAGCCGGCCGCCTTCCAGCAGCACCCGCGCCCCACGAGCGTCGGCGGCCACCACGCGCGCCCGGGCGTTCGCGTCCAGCGCGAGCGACGTGCCGTCCGAAAAGCGGACCGGCAGAGGAGCGTCCGCGGTGGCGGCGATCCACGTCCCGACCTGCCCTTGCGCCGATCCGACCGCGAACGAGAGCGACGCAGACGATGGGAGCAGGACGAGGAGCAGCACCGCACAAGCTCCTGCCAGCGTCACGAAGGCTGCGGGCGCGATCCACCGAGGACGCGAGGGCCCGAGCCGGGCAGCCCCGGGATGGGTGGATCCGCCGGCCGCGCTCTCCAGGAATCGTTCGCGCGCACCCTCGAGATCCAGCGCCGCGAGCTCCTCATCCTGGGCGCGGCCGAGCTCACGAAGACGATCGAGCGAGGGACGATCGCTCATGATGAGCCTCATTTCAGCCACTCTTCGAGGGCGGGTTGGTCCCGCGCCGCCGCGAGGAAGTTGGCCTCCGCGCGGGCCAGCCTTCGCTTGATGGTCGCGAGCGAGACGCCGCACGCGTCGGCGACCTCTTTGAGATCCATCCCCTCGATGCGCCGCAATGCGAACGCGATGCGCTCGTCGGCCGGGAGCCGCTCCAGCGCGCGATAGGTCGCGCGCAGCGCCTCGTGCGCTTCGCCTTCGTACGGGCGCTCCACGACGGGTGGGAGATCGTCGGGGGCGAAGAAGAGGAGCCATTTCCGGCGCGCGCGTCGCTGGATACAGGTCCGCGCCGTGAACACGGCGACCGACGTGATCCACGCCTTCAGCGCGGCCGGATCGCGCAGGGTGTCGAGGGAGGACAGCGCGCGGACGAAGGCGTCGTGATGAGCGTCGGAGAGGTCGTGACGGCCGCCGAGCAGCCGGCCGAGGACGCGGAGCACGTGCCCGGAGAAGCGCTCGTGGAAGGCGGAGAGCGCGGCGGGATGCCTCGCGCGGAGACCCTCCACGAGCGCCTCGTCGCTCGCATAGGCGACCACGCCGAGCCTGCGAGGGGGGGCAAGAGCTGGGGCGCGCATCACCATGATCGTGGGGCTCCGCTGGAAATGACCGAACGCCTGATGCCGCCTCGTGAGCCGACCGGACCCTTAAGTCACGGCAGCGTCGCAAGACGGCTCACCGCTCGCGCGGCACCTCCAGGAGGGCCACGGCGGCCCCCGCCCGGGGTCGGCCCTGGCCGCCGCGAAAGGGCGGCAGCGAGCGCCGTCTCCCACCAGCCGACGACGGGGATCCTCCTGAGCGCCGTCGTCGGGAGCGGCGCCTGGATCGAGCCGCCGCATTCGGCCCGAGATGGCGCGGACCCTCATCGGTCTGGGCGTGGCGTTCGAGCGGCCCGTCGTGCGCGGCAACCTGCAGAGTGGCATCGCGTTCGCGATGGAGCGCGGCTGAAACCGGTCACCGGCAGAACGAGATCGGCGACATCGTATTATCGTATTACCGCGGAGAGATCCCCGCGATCCCGCAGGCGAGCTCGGAGAGCACCGTCACGGCCGCGCCGTATCCGCCCGCGTCGTCGGAGCTCGCGTTGCCCTGAAGGCTCCGCTTGTAGACGCCCTGGGCGATCGCGGCGAGGCGGAAGATGCCGAAGGCCATGAAGTACGGCCACGCCGCGATGCCGTCGCGACCGGAGAGCTCGCAGTAGGAGGCGACCATCTCGTCCTCGGTCGGGATCCCGAGCGACGCGACGTCGACCCCGGCGAGGCCGCCGCGACCGGGAAGGTTGATGCGATAGCCCATGCAGGCATACGCGAGATCGCTCACCGGATGTCCGAGCGTCGAGAGCTCCCAGTCGAGCGTCGCGACCGCTTCGGGGGGAGAGCCGGACGAAAAGACGAGGTTGTCGATCCGGTAGTCGCCGTGGACGAGCGTTGTCTCGTCGTTCGCGGGGACGTTCGCGGCGAGCCAGCGCATCAGCGCCTCCATCGCCGGCACCTCGCCCGTGCGCGAGGCCTCGTACTGCTTCGACCAGCGGTCGACCTGCCGCGCGGCGAAGCCGCCCACCTTGCCATAGTCCGCGAGCCCCACGGCGGCGTGGTCGACGCGATGGAGCGCCGCGAGGACACGGATGTACTCTGCGTAGATCGCGCGGCGCTCTCCGGCGGTCCCGACCTCGGGCAGGGTCGGATCCCAGAAGATCCGCCCGGCGGCGTACCGCATGATGAAGAACGGCGTGCCGAGCACCGAGGCGTCCTCGCAGAGGGCGAGCGCGTCCGGAACGGGCACCTCCGTGTCGCGGAGAGCGCGCATGACCCGGTATTCCCGCTCGACGGCGTGAGCGGAGGGAAGGAGCTTGCCGGGCGGCTTCTTTCGCAGGACGAGCTCGAGATCTCCGCCGGCCCCGCCGCCGACGCCCACCCAGTAGGTCGGGTTCGACTGACCGCCTTTGAACTGGGCGACGGTCACGGTGCCTCCCGCGCAACCCTCGACGTGCTCGGTGAGCCAGCGACCGAGGGCCGCTTCGTCGATCCGGTGCGCCTCGCGGGGCGCGCGTGTGTTGGTCGGCGGAGTGAGGGCCATCGCGCGCCCGAACCTATCACGCAGCCCTCCGGCCTCCTATACTGCCGCCGTGACGATCTCCTTTGATCTGCCCCCCGAGCTGGCCGAGCTCCGCGGCCGAGTGCGCGCGTTCGTCGACGCGCACGTCATCCCGAGCGAGACTTCGATCCTCGAGGAGGATCGCGCGCGACGGAAGGACACGCTGACAGCGCTCCGCGGGCGCGCGCGGGCCGAAGGGCTCTTCGTTCCGCACCTGCCGGCGGAGCACGGCGGGCTGGGGCTCGGCATCATGGGCATGTGCGCGCTCTTTCGCGAGATGGGCCGCTCTCCGCTCGGCGCGGCCTGCTTCAACTGCGATGCGCCGGATCAGGGCAACATGGACCTCCTGCTCAAGACGGCCTCGCCCGCGATCCGCGCCAGGTACCTCGCGCCGCTCGCTCGGGCCGAGATCACGAGCGGCTTCTCGATGACCGAGCCCGCCCCCGGCGCCGGCGCCGATCCATCGAACCTGCGCACGAAGGCGACCCGGGTCGACGGCGGCTGGGTGGTCGACGGCCACAAGTGGTACACGACAGGCGGCGGCGACGCGGCGTTCCTCATCGTGATGGCGCGGACATCCGACGATCCTCGCACCGGCGCGACGATGTTCGTCGTCGATCGTCACGCCGAGGGCGTCGAGCACGTGCGCGACATCCCCGTGATGAGCCCGCCGATGCTCGCGCACCGCGAGGCCGAGCTCCGCTTCCACGCTGTACGCGTCGGCGACGACGCGGTCCTCGGCGGCGTCGGCCAGGGCTTCCTCCTCGCGCAGCGGCGCCTCGTACCGGCGCGCCTCACGCACTGCATGCGCTGGCTCGGCTGGGCCGACCGCGCGCTCGCGATGTGCCGCGAGTACGTCCTCACGCGGGAGAGCTTCGGCAAGGCGCTCGCGCACCACCAGATGATCCAGAAGAAGATCGCCGACGCGGCGTCGGGCATCCACGCCGGCAACCTGATGACGCTGCACTGCGCGGCGATGCTCGAGCAAGGCAGGGAGAAGGAGGCGCGACCCTACTCGTCGATGGCGAAGAACCACGTCGCGCGGCTCCTCTGCCAGGTGCTCGATGACGCGATCCAGATGCACGGCTCGCTCGGATACAGCGAGGACATGCCGTTCTCGCTCTGGTACCGCTTCGCCCGCGCCGCTCGAATCGCCGACGGCCCGGACGAGGTCCACGACGTCGTTGTCGCGCGTGACTTCCTGCGAGGCGCGTTGACGACGCTGATCTGAGAGGGGACCGCCTCGCGGGCCGTCGCGTCGTTCGTTTCATTGCCGTCAGGGGACCCTGGCGCGCGAGGCCCGGGAGCCCTCGTCGCGATCTTGCCGCCGCACCGAGCTCGGCGGCAACCCCGAGAATCGCTTGAAGGCGCGGCTGACGGCCGCTTCGGCGTCGTAGCCGAGCCGCACGGCCGCCTCGGCGACGGTCACGCGGTCGTCGCGCAGCCAGCCGCTCGCGACGTGCACGCTGATGACCAACCCACAGATGACCGGCTCGGTGCTGGAGATCACGGGCGGCGAGACGCTTGTCGATGGTCTGTAGCGGCGTGCGGGGGCTCACCGGCCGGGCCGGACCGGGGTTGACCGGGGCCGACCTGACCGGACCCGACCCGGGTTGAGGTGCCCGGACCCGACCCGGGTTGAGGTGCCCGGATCCGACCCGGGTTGAGGTGCCCGGAGGTGCCCGGACCCGACCCGGGTTGAGGTGCCCGGACCCGACCCGGGTTGGGTTGAGGTGCCCGGACCCGACCCGGGTTGAGGTGCCCGGAGGTGCCCGGGACCCGACCCGGGTTGAGGTGCCCGGACCCGACCCGGGTTGAGGTGCCCGGACCCGACCCGGGTTGAGGTGCCCGGAGGTGCCCGGGACCCGACCCGGGTTGAGGTGCCCGGACCCGACCCGGGTTGAGGTGCCCGAGGTGCCCGGACCCGGCCACCCGGGTTGAGGTGAACCGAGGTGAACCCACATCAGCCGATCACAACAGCACAGTTGCAAAATTCCTTCACTGTCGCAATCTTCCGACCCCGCACAAAAGCGCGTCCGCCCTGTCGATCGCGCGCCCCCTCGTTCGTCGTGACGGTAGTGGCAGGGCTCAGCCGGTCGAGGCCGTCCGGGCGCCCCGCATCCCACCCGAAGGAGACACGACGATGCGATTCATCATCACCGCAGCACCTGGCACCAACGAGGCGAAGGCGGAGGCGGATGGGCCTCCGGACGACGAGCTCTTCGCCGCGTACATGAAATTCAACGAGGAGATGATGAAGGCCGGCGTGCTGGTCGCGTCCGAGGGGCTCAATCCCAGCGGGGCCCGCGCCCGCGTCGGCATCTCCGGGGGGAAGCGCACCGTCCTCGACGGGCCCTTCATCGAGACGAAGGAGCTGGTCGGCGGCTTCTACCTGATCGAGGTGAGCTCCAAGGAAGAGGCCATCGAATGGGCCTTGCGCTGCCCCGTCGGGCTCGGGAGCGACGAGGTGCTCACGATCCAGCAGATGACGGAGCTCTCCGACATCCCCCCGCGGTACAGGGAGATCATCGCCGATGTGGCGCCGACGTGGAGCGCGTCGTTCTCGAGGGCGCGGTAGGCCCAGCGACCGCACCCACGCTCACGCGGACGTCGCCGCAAGGGCGCTCCGCGATGTCGTACGAACACGGACCCACACGGTCATGAGCGGAGCTCGATCTCCAGCGATGAGCTCCGCATCCCCGTCCGGGTCAAGGCGCCTTGAGCTTCTCCTTGACCCACCGCCCCGACTCGGTCAGCTGCCCATCGGACCACGGGCCGCCCGTGCTCGCCCGGGGCCTCAGCGCGGCGCAGGCCTCCGCCTTGTCGACGATGGACCAGTTGAGCCAGCTGATGTTGTTGCTGTTCAGGAAGTCGAGCCACCTCTGCGCCTCGTCGAGATCCAGCGTGCCGCTCCCGCTGGCGTCGCAGGTGCCCCACTCGGTCACGAAGAGCGGGAGCCCCGCGGCCATCGCGTTCGTCGCCTTGGTGCGCAGCGCACCCCTGTGCGTGTTGGCGTAGAAGTGCAGCGTGTAGGCGACGTTGTCGTCGCTCGTGATCGGGCTCCTGGCGGCCACGTCCACGTCCTGCGACCAGGTCGGCGTCCCGACGATCACGAGGTTGTCGGAGCCGGCGTTGCGGATCACGCCGATCACCTCCTCGGCATACGACTTCACCTCTGCCCAGCTCTCGTTGTCCGGCTCGTTGAAGATCTCGAAGATCACCGCGGGCTCGTCGCCGTACTCCGTGGCCATCTCCCGGAAGAAGCGCTTTGCTGCCTCCCTGTTCGGATCCTGGGCTGCATTGTGATCGTGCCAGTCGATGATCACGTAAATGCCCTTGGCGATGGCGGCGTTGACGACCGCTCGTACCTTGTTCTTCTCCGCCTCCGGGCTGTGGACGTAGCCGAGTCCCGACATGCTGGCGGCCATCGCGGCGCGGACGATGGTCGCATCCCAGTCGTCCACGAGCGTGTTGACGGCGGAAGCGTTGTAGAACTTCTCTCCCTCCCAGATGCTCCAGAACATGCTCATGCCTTTGAGCTGGAGCTCTTCCCCGTACTCATCGACGACGCGGTTGCCCATCACGCGGAGGCGGCCGTGCCGCTCGACCGGCGTTCCGGTGGCCGGGCCTGTCCCGGTCGAGGTCGTCGAGGTCACGCCGCTGGAGCTGGAGGTCACGCTCGACGTGGACGCGTCGCCGCCGCCCATGCCGCCGGCGCCGCCGCCCGAGGAGGCGGACGTGGAGGTCACGGCCGACGTGGAGGAATCGCCGCCGCCCATGCCGCCGGCGCCGCCCGCGCCGCCGCCCGAGGAGGCCGACGTGGAGGTCACGCTCGACGTGGAGGAATCGCCGCCGCCCATGCCGCCGGCGCCGCCCGCGCCGCCGCCCGAGGAGGCCGACGTGGATGCCACGGTGGATGCGTCGTCGCCGCCCGTTCCGCCGGAACCGCCCATGCCGCCGCCCGAGGAGGCCGACGTGGACGCCACGGTGGATGCGTCGCCGCCGCCCGTTCCGCCGGCGCCGCCCGTTCCGCCGGCGCCGCCCGTTCCGCCGGCGCCGCCCGTTCCGCCGGCGCCGCCCGTTCCGCCGGCGCCGCCCGTTCCGCCGGCGCCGCCCGTTCCGCTCCCCGAGGACGTCGAGGTTGACGTGGACGCGTCGCCGCCGCCTCCCGAGGACGTCGATGTCGTCGCGTCGCCGCCCCCTGATGCCGAGTCCCCCGACGAGCCATTACAGCCGAGCAGCATCATCGCCGGCAGCGCGAGATGTAGAAAGCCGCGCGTCCACCTCGGCCCAGCGAACAGTCCAGTCGTCACATCGTGGCTCATTGTACTCTCCAAGGAAGGCTCTCGATCGAAGCGCCCGGCATCGAGCAAGGGATGTCAAGCAGGCGCGTCAGCAAAGAAGACAGGTTCGCTGCATAGCAGGCCCACCCCGAAGGGTGAAGGTAAAAGCGGGAGAGCTATCGACTCGGTCACACAGGTTGCACCGGCCGCCGGTCGCGCCGGTCGCAGAGGGCGCCTGCCGACATCGAAGCGCGCCGGCCGGCCCGGCGATCCGAGGCCGCCGAGGCGCGCCCGTCCGGTCCCGCTCCTTCGTGCCTCACTCGACGTGCCCGTGAGCGCGCTGCCCGGCCCCTCATGGCGCGCGCGCCCGTGGCCCTATGCGCGGCGGAGGATCTCCTCCAGCGCGTGCTCCAGCCGGCGCTCGACCTCGGGGTCGTCGAGCACGGGCGTGATCTCCTCGGGCACCACGCGCGCGCGCATGATGATCCGCGCATAGATGAACGCATCGCGCGCGCTCGGAGGATCCTTGTCGCCGAGACAGGAACGGAGCAGCTGGTAGGCTCTGCCCTTCACCACGCCTCCGTTGCTCGCGCGCGCTCGACCGTGGCAAGGATCCGGCGCACCGCGGCAGAGGCGGTCTCGTGCGCCGCCAGCGCGTCCCGCACGACGTGCGCCGCCCTGGCGGCGGCTCTCTCGTCGAGCGTGCCTTGCAGCACGCCCTCGGCGAGGCGGATGAGCGGGCTGATCTCGACCATGTCCCGCGCGAGGGAGCGCGTCGCCAGGGCGATCTCGGCGGCCGTCTCGGCCGGCGACGAGCGCGAAAGGAGCATCGCGTCCTCGGCCAGCTCCGCCGCGATCGCGAACATGTCCCTGTAGCAGTCGACCGCCGCGCGCAGGTCGGCCGGGCTCAGCGACGCCGGGGGCGCCTCCGGCAGCGTCGCCGCGGCGCTCTGCGCTTCGGCGATCACCGGAGCGATGGCCCCGAGCGCGTGCTCCAGCGTGCGCGCGGTCTGCTCGAACCACGCGAGGCGCTCCCTCACGGTACGGCTCGGCGGCGGCGCGTCGCTCTCCAGGACCTCGATCCGCGCGCCGACCTCGGCGGCGAGCCGCTCGAGGCCCTCGAGCACGCGCGGGCCGAACCCGCGGGGGACGACGTCGAGCACGCAGAACGAGCCGACCACGTGCCGGCGCACCCGGATGGGCACCCCCGCATAGGCGCGGATGCCATAACGCTCGACGAGCTCCTTGGGCACGCGCTCGTCGTGCACGGCATCCTCGACGATGAGCGGCGCCTCCTGGCGGACCACGAGCTGACAGAAAGAGCTGCTCCGCGAGGTCGCGCAGCTCACGCACAGCTCCGGCGGCAGGCCGCGGTGCGCGCGGAACAGCTGGATGTGACGGACGATCAAGCTCACCAGCGCCATCGGCGCCTGGGCGAGCTCGGCCGCACGCTCCACGCAGGAGTCGAGAATGGCGTCCGCGTCGTCGCGCAGCAGCACCTGGTGCAGCTCGGCGAGGCGCGCGGGATCGTTCAGATCGGCCATGAGGAGGTGCTCTTGCTCGGGCGAGAGAGAGGGGGGGGGGGGGGGGAGCGCGGATTCTGCCTCGTGTGCCGCCAGGAAGCAGCCGTGCTTTTCGCGGAGCTTACCGCAACCGAGCGCCGGCGCCGCACCCGCGGGCCGCGCCCGCCGGGCTCAGCCGATGTGTGGAGCCACGACGCGCCGCCGATCCCCCGGGTCGTCTGCGGCTTCGCGTGGCTTGCCCCGGCTCACGCGAGCGCGCGGCCTGCCCCGGCTCACGCGCGCACCTGGACGACCGAGACGCCGAGCTGGCCGAGCACATGGCGCAGCGCGGCGCGCAGCGTGCTGAACGTGCGCAGCTCGCCGAGCTCGACGCCGAGGCCCACCAGCATCCTGCTCACCGCGGCCGAGATGCCGGAGAGCGCGCACGTGGTCCCGAGCAGGCGCGCGGCCCGCACCAGCTTGAGCAGGTGGTTCGCGGTCGCCGTGTCCACGATGTCGACCCCGGTGAGGTCCACGATGGTGAACCGCGCCCTGCGCACGCTGACGGCCTCGAGGAGCGCGGTCATCATCTCGGCCGCGCGGACGCTGTCGACCACGCCGATGATCGGCATCGTGGATAGACCTCCCCCGCGAGGAAGCGCCCGTCCGCGCTCGCCTGTCGGTTGGTGATGTCCTCGAAGACGCCGTACGCCAGGTCGCCTCGGCCGTACGTCGAGGCGCGGAGCGAGAGCAGGCGCGTCGAGCCGTCGCCACGGAGCACGCGACACTCGATGTCCGCCGTCGAGGGGCCGGGGAAGAGGCCGCCGAGCGTCGAGCGCACCTGCGCGCGATCCGTCTCGACGACGAGCTCGTCGAGCGGCTTGCCGCTGAGATCCAGGTCGGACCGGCCGAGCGCCCGCGCGCACGCCGCGTTCCACTTCACCAGGCGGCCCTCGGCCGTCACGACGCAGAAGGGGTGCTGGCAGGCCTCGAAGAACAACTCGAAGGAAGGCTGCGCGGTCGGTTGCGTGTTCATAGACCTCGCTCGCTGGGGCAGACTCACCCACAGGGCTGTGCTGTTCCGCGGCGCCTCGATCTCCACAGGCACGATGGGATCGATGCGCCTGTCCCTGTTTATACCAGCAGGCCATCGCTTCGATAGAGCCATTTATAATGTCGGCAGATACGTTCTCGTCGTATCACCGGCATCACCGGCATCACCGGCATCACCGGCGTTCCCGATCAGTTCCTGACGTAATGCGAGGGCGCGCTCGTCATGTGTCGAGGCGCCGGCCACACCGCGTCGCGGTGGCCCGTCCGCGAGGGCGCGTCCGCGCTGGACACGCTCGTCGCGAGGTCCATGCGTCGCGCTGCGCCACGCCGGGACGGAGCTCCGCGCCGCCTGCCGGCTTGCTCCTCCAGCTCGTCGTCAGACCCGAGCCGAGGTGTGCGCACCTGACAGGTCGAGTGCTCCTGCGCCGATCTCGACTGCCGCTCTCGGCTCCGTGGTCATATGCGCTCCTTGATCTCCCTGGCATCAACTACGCGCTTGCGGCGCCTCGGCCCTGCTGCGCCGGCGAGGGTTCGCCCGCAGGTCTCGGCGCGCCCGCGGAGCGCGGTCGCCGGGCTTCGGATCTCCCCGTCACGGAGGGCTTCGTGAGCATCGTGGGCCAGAAGATCGGCGACAGGCTCAACGAGGAGTACCGGTCGGGGTTTCAGGCGCCGACGCTCACACGCGAGCAGGTCACCCAGGTGCTGGTGGACCTCAAGCGGCGGATCCAGGGTGATCTCTACGTCATCGAGGAGAGCGACGAGAAGCTCGTGCTCGGCAACCGCGCGTGCCCGTTCGGCGAGCTGGCTCTCGGCGGCGCTCTGCGCGGGGCGGCGGTGGGCGCCCGCGAGCGCGAACCGGCAATGCGTGCGGCGCGTCTGCACGTCGCCGTGGTGGACGACAACCACGATGCGGCCAACCTGCTCGCCGTTTCCCTGAAGCGGTGGGGTCACGACGTCGTGGTCGCGCACGACGGGCTCGTGGCGCTGGAGCTGGAGCTGGAGCTGGAGCTGGAGCTGGTGCGGGAGCACAGGCCGGACGTCGCGGTGCTGGATATCGGCCTGCCGGGGATCGATGGATGCGAGCTCGCGCGGCGGCTGAGGGGCGAGCCGTCGCTCGATCGGTGCATGCTCATCGCGGTCTCCGGCTACGGCCAGGACGCCGACCGACAGCGCGCCATCGACGCCGGGTTCGATCACCACCTGCTGAAGCCGGTCGAGCCGGCGGCGCTCATGAAGCTGCTCGCGAGGGGGATGTCGTCCGGCGGCTCTGCGCCGTAGGCGCCCGGGCGCCGGAGAGGGCAACCGGAAAGGCCCCGCCGGGCCCGCCCCGGCGGGAGCGCCGGGCGGCGGAGGGCTCGCCCTGGACCCGAGCCGTGGGCGGTTCCGGAGAAAATCGATCGACCCGCTGTCGGGTTTTTCTCCCGGCCTCCGGATGACGTGGTGAGGCGCGCGAACACCGGGGTGAGGCCACCCCGGGGCCGCGCGCCTGCGCTCAACACCCGAACGAAATCCCTGGGAGCCATCATGAACCACATTGCCCTCTTCCGCAGCTGCTCGCCCCTCGCCCTCGCCCTCCTCGTCGCCGCCCCCGGCTGCGTGGCCACGGCCGCCGAGACGCAGGTCGATTCCCTTGCCGAGGACGCCCCGGCGTCGGATGGCGCGGAGACCGGGACCGACTCCGCCGAGCTCGCAGCCACCATGGCCCCTCTGGCGATCGAGGACGGCGCGGAGCTCTCGACGGCCGGCGCCGGCGCGGACGCGCTCCTGTCGGCGAGCACGCTCGTCGGCCTCTCCACGGGATTCTATGTCCCCCCGCGCGTCGGCGGAGATGCCGAGTACGACGGCCACGGGCCGAGCGTGTCGCTCCAGGTCGAGCTGAGCGTCTTCAACGGCAACGAGCTCTGGGCGGCTGTCTACATGGACGCGCTGGAGACCAAGAGCAACTGGACCCGGGCCGCGGGGACCGCCTGGTACCGGCTGCACACCGCGAGCCGCCCGATCGTGGAGGTGGTCAGTCCGGTCGAGTTCAGCCACTCGTACACGGACACGGACCACGCCCACGACATCTTCTCGTTCGCGCCGGAGAGCCTCGTCAACAAGCTGGACTACGTCGGAGACACCAAGGGGAACGACGCGGGGACGAAGACGGGAGTCAGGGTCTATTTCAACCCCATCTCTATCGTGACGGAATAACACATCGTTAGAGCTCTCCCCTTGGGGGCCGTGCTCGTCGCGCGGGGAGCGCCGATGTGGGGCAGCTCGCCCTGAATCACCGTAGGCCGTCGGAGTCCGTGCTCGTCGCGCCGCGCGCTAGTCGAGGTGCCACGCGACGAGCGAGTTCGCCAGCGAGCCCAGCACGCCGGTAACGTAGAGGACGGCCGCGTGCTCGGGGAACCCCGCGGCGGCCACCGCGCACACCGCGCAGAGCGCCGCCGAGAGCCAGCTCGCCTTCGGCAGGCTCGGCGCGGCGGTCGCGTGGACCGCCGCGAACAGGACCAGATCGGTCGCGAGCGCGCGCTCCACGGGCTCGTCCGTGATCACGGCGATCGCCCGGTGCAGGAGCATCGCGCCGAACAGCACCTTCACCACATGGCCGATCCGCCGGTTCACCGCGTTCTTCGAGAGCGGCCGGCGGAACGCCCAGAGCAGCGAGAGCCCCGCGAGCGCCGTGACGCAGCCCATCGCGAGGAGGTCCACCGGGCGCACCACCGGAACGAGGCGGCCCACGCCGATCGTCGCCATGACGATGCCGACGGCGCCGATCGTGAGGCCGAACCGGATCCGCTCGCGCCTGGATACGGTGAGATCGATGTCGGAGCTCTTCGCGAGCTGCTCGGCGAGGGCGTCCAGCAGCGCGTCGAGCCTCGGCCACCGCTCTTCGGGGCGAGCGCGGAGCCCCCGCGCGAGCGCGCTCCGGACCCACGCGGGCACCTTGGAGCCGGGCGGCGCCGGCCTCAGGAGATCTCGCCGCGCCCGATCGAGCCGCGCGTGGAGGTCCTCGCCCTCGAAGGGCAGCTCGCCGTACAGCGCCTCGTGGAGCGTCGCGCAGAAGCTCCACTGATCGCTCTTCTCCGTCGCCGGCAGCCGCTCGGCCTGCTCGGGAGCCATGTAGGCCGGCGTTCCCATGAGCGCGCCCCCGGCCGTGAGCGGCGCATGGAGCAGGCCGTTCCCGGGCACATCGGCGCTCGCACCGCCGCGCTCACCACCCCCGGAGGGGAGCTGGTCCTCCTCGATCTGGAGGCGCGCGAGCCCGAAATCGGCCATGCGCGCCCGGCCGTCCTTGCCGATCAGGATGTTGTCCGGCTTCACGTCGCGGTGGACGAGCCCCTCGTGGTGCGCCGCCGCGAGGCCGCGGCCGGCCTGGATCCCCGCGGCGAGCACGGCTTCCCACGCGCGCGGCGGCTCGCGGCCGAGGTCGCGGAGCGTCCGGCCGTCGACGAACTCCATCGCGACGAACACGCTCCCCCCGTGCTCGCCGATCTCGTAGATGGGGACGACGTTCGGGTGGGAGAGCCTGGCCATCACCTGCGCCTCGCGCACGAGGCGGGCCCGATCCTCCGGATCGAAGCCCCCCGGCGCGATGAGCTTCAGGGCGACGCGGCGGTCGAGCTCCGCGTCGTACGCCGCGTAGACGATGCCCATGCCGCCCTCGCCGGCCCGGGCGAGCACGGTGAACCGCCCGATGCGCGTGCCGGGGCTCAGCGGCTCACCCGGCGCGGGCAGGGACACGGCGGCGCCCTGCAGGAACCCGTCCGGCTGCGCGCCGTCGCACCAGAGCAGGCTCCACACCTCCCGGAAGAGCTCCGGGCGACCCGCGCACCGGGCCTCCAGGAACGCCCGGCGGAGGCCGTGGCTCTGGTCGATCGCTGCCTCGAAGAGCGCCTCTACTTCGCTCGGATCAAGGAGCTGACTCATCTCCGCCGTGCAGCGCCCGGTAGAGCCACGCCTTCGCGAACCGCCACTCGCGCTCCACCGTGCGCGTCGTCACGCCGGAGAGCTCGGCGATCTCGCCCTCGGTAAGGCCCGCGAAGTAGCGCAGCATCACGATCTCGGCCTTGCGCGGGTGCTCCCGGCTCATCCTGCGCAGGGCCTCGTCGAGGGCGAGGATGTCCTCGAAGGGGAGGTCGATCGGGAGGGCCAGCGCGTCGATGGCCTCCTCGGGGGTGCGCTCCTGGTCGCCGCCCCGCTTCCGGGCGGCCTTGTGGCGCGCGTAATCGACGAGCAGGTCGCGCATGGCCTGGGAGGCGGCGCCGAAGAAATGGGCGCGGCTTTGGAAGCGGGCCTCGCCGTCCCGGAAGAGCTTCTCGTACGCCTCGTGGACGAGCGCGGTGGGGCCGAGGGTCTGCCCGGCGCGGAGGTGGCGGACACGGGCCAGGGCGATCGCCTTGAGCTCGGCGTAGACGGCGCGGAGCAGGGCGTCCGCGGCGTCTTTCCGGCCCTCCTGGGCGGCGTGAAGGAGGACCGTGATGCCCTCGCCGTCGCTCGGCCCGGGGGGGCGTGGATCGCTCGCGTTCATGGGGGGGGGCGCCTCGCTGAGGCCGGAGCGTACACCAAATATCCGGGCTGACGAGCCCGACAGCGCTCTACGCTGCGACAGCCCGCGACAGCCGGAGCGGGACGCCGGCGCGCCACGCGCCGCCCCGGCCGCTCGAATCTCCGGGCGCCAGCGAGGGAGCATGCCCGTCGCCAAGCCCGGCCCCCGTGGGGCGGGATCTCCGTTGAGCGGGGCTCGCCGCGACGTTGTGGTCACCTTGACGCTGGAACTGCCCGGCGTCGCAGCGTCGATGATCCCGTGAATTGACCTCCTCCGTCTGTTCATCCCTGCGACACGCCATGGAGCGTCCGAGCTTGAGCGAGTGTCCGAGTCAAAGGCGGAGTTCGTGTGTTCTGTGAGTTGCGCGACTCCGCCGTACGGAGTAGTAAGCAGGGCTTTCCGCGATCTCGCGATCGCTCGGCCGGGCGAGGGGGCCGCCGCGCCTAGCGCAGATCGCCGCGGGGCGCTCTCTTCGGCGGCTGCTGCGCACTGCCGCTTCGACGCGGGCGATGAGCGCGAGCGCGAGCGTGTGCTCGACGGAGCGCCCAGCCCAAGGAGATCGTATGCGTTCTTCACAATCGAACATCGTTTTCATCGCACTTCTCCTCTCTGCCCTGCCAGCGCTCCCAGCGTGCTCGCAAGGACCGGAGCTCGACGGAGCGCCGCTTGCGGACGGCCAGGAGCTCGCGCTCGGCAGCGTGATGAAGAACGGCGTCGCGCTGTCTGTCCGCACCGTGAACCCCGCCGCGTCCGAGAGGCTCACCGGCCGCGAGTGGGCGAGGATCACCGAGCGAACATCCTCGTACCACTGGCCGGAATACACGCCGTCGATCCGGCCGAGCGGAGAGAACGTTCAGGTCAACGATCCGGCGCTCGACGAGATTCATAAATTCTTCACTCGCCCGCCGACACGTCCCTTCGTCAACGTGACCCAGAGCGAGACCTCGATCGCCGCACACGGCCACGACATCGTCGTTGCCTACAACACGTCCTCGGGGGTGGAACCTGTTCTGGTCGACAACACAATCGTGCTCGATCCCTTGTTCTTCTCCGGCTTCTCGACCTCGAACGACGGCGGCGTGACCTGGAAGAGCGGCTTCATCCCTCCGCTGCCCGGGAGCACGACCACGCTCGGCGATCCGGTCGTGCGCGTGGACCGCCGCGGGGTCTTCCATTTCGCCGGGCTCGCGCAGGACGCGGAGGGCCGGAGGGCCGTGCAGGCCAACAGGTCGACCGACGGCGGCCGCACGTGGAGCGAGGGAGCGCTCGTGGCCCAGGACGACGGCGCCGACAAGAGCTGGCTGGCCGTGGGCCCGGACCCGGTGCGCCGGCGCCGCGACAACATCTACGTGACCTGGACCAGCTTGGAGCCCCCGGAGGCTCCCGTCCGGAGCGAGCTCCGCTTCGCGCGCTCGACCGACGGCGGCGCGACCTGGACATCGAAGGTCGTCTTCGCTCCCGAAGCGAACCCGGATCCCACGCTGCCGCAGGACTCGATCCAGTTCACGAACCCCGTCGTGGATCCCTACGACGGCGCGCTCTACCTACCGTTCCTTCAGTTCAGCGGCGCGAACGCCGATTTCATCCGGATGCTGGTGTCCCGTGACGCCGGCGAGACGTTCGAGTTCGTGGAGTTCAACCTCGCGGGAGCCCCGGACCCGACGCTCCTGCCCGTGGTCCAGCCCGGCGAGCGCATCGATTGCGGCAACGACGGCGGTATCCGCCTGGCCATCACCGACGGGCCGCGCCGCACGGGGCGGCGAGGTCTGCCCACGTACGTGCACGCCTCTCGCCTCATCGTTCAGCCGGCGCTCGCGGCGCTCCGTGGGGTCCTCTACCTGACCTGGTCGGCCTCCACCAGCGAGACCGTCGGCGAAGCGGGCTCGGGCTCGAACGTCTTCCTCATCCGCTCCGACGACCGCGGGGGGACGTGGACGCCGCCGATCCCCGTCACCTCCACGGCCGGGGAGAACATCCATCATGTGCTCCCGGCCGTGACCATCGGCAATCGCCAGAGCGACGTGCACATCGTTTATTACACGCAGAATCGTGACAGGTCCATCGACGTGGAGATGGCGAGCTCGTTCGAATACGGGGCATCGTTCGGCGACGGCGACAGGCAGCAGGTCACGGACACCTCCTTCCGCCTCTCGCCGACGAACATCCCGCTGGACGTGCCTGTCGATGACGTCTTCCCGACGACGAACTTCGATCGGGTCGTCCGGCCCTGTTACAACCTCGGCGAGTATCTCGACGTCACGTCGGAGCGGAGGAAGCTCCACTCGGCCTGGGGCGACCTGCGCAATCTCATCAGGGAGCCTCGCCACCCCGAGAACCCGATCTCGGGTGAGAAGCACTCGCAGGCCGACGTCTTCTTCCAGACCTTCAGGGCGCGCTGAGCGCCTCTCGCGCGGTCCCGCCGGCTCCTTGCCATCGCACCTCAGGCGCTCGTGTCACTTCGCCTTGCGCCTGGCCGGGCGCGGCGGCGGCTCCGGCGCCGGCGCCCTCTCGGGTCGCGCGGCCAGGGCCACGACGCGGCCGAGCTCCTCGCGGAGCGCGTCGGCCTTGCCGGCGCCGAGCCGCTCGCGGACGTGCTTCTGGGTCCGCTCCCACAGCGGGAACGCCGCCTCGATGGCGCGCTCGCCCTGGCGCGTCAGGAAGATGAGGCGGACGCGCGCGTCGTCGGGCGCGCGCGCCACGCGGAGCAGGCCCGCCTTCTCCAGCGGCACGAGGTTCCTCGTGAGGGTCGTGCGATCCATGACGAGCCCGTCCGCGAGCGCGCCGAGCTTCACGCCCCCGTCGCCGCACGTCGCGACCGCGACGAGCATCGTGAGCTGCGTCGCCTGGAGCCCCGAGGGCCGCAGGCTCTCGTCGTAGAGCCGCGTGAGCGCGCGCGACGCGCGGCGCACGCGCACGAGGGCGCACTGGCTCGCGATGATCTCGGAGGCCCGAGCAAAATCAACCACAAGTGTATGTACACCATTTCGAGCGGACCGGCTAACTGGGACGCCCTGAACTGCTTGACATATGTTCAGGTGCGGGTACACCTATCTCCACGATGCGGGGCGGCATTCTCCGCTCGATCGCTGGCTCGGCGCCGGGGTTCTCAGGGCTCCGGCGCGCTCTGACCGATCCGCCGATGGATCGCTGCTCGGGCCGCGAGGCGCCGAGGTGCGCACCCGCGGCGCGTGGCGCGGTCGGAGGCCGTGGGCCCGCGGTGCGCATTTGCGTGTAGGTACACTTATTTCGATGGCCCGGACCGCGCGGCGGTGAGGGACGCACGACGTGCGTCGCCGCGCGCGGGGGTGGGCTGCGTGGAGAGGACCCATGGGCGAGTACTTCGTCGTTCCGTACTGCGTGAAGTTCGAGGACAGCATGGCTTACGGGAGCCATCACTACCTCACCAACTTCCGCTTCCAGTGCATCGCGCGCGAGACGCTCTACTTCGCCGAGGCCGCGGACGGCACGCTCCCGTACGAGGACGATCGCGCGGCGATCCGGCTGCTCACCACCGAGGGCTACAGCCGGAACCTGGCGCCGGTCCGCGTGGGCGAGCGCGTCGCGATCTTCATGACCCTCGGCGCCGTGACGCGCTCGAGCGCGTACGGCTACTTCCGCACGGTCCGCTTCGACGGCGAGCCCGTGGCGTGCGGCTACCAGCGGATCGTCGCCGTCTCCGCGACGAGCGACGAGCTCGCGCCGCTGCCGCGCTCGGTGACGATGCACGCCGGGGCCCTCGACGAGCAGGCGCCGCACCAGCGCTTCGTCGAGCTGGCCCTGCGCGGCGGCTCCGCGCTGCGCGAGCTCTTCCCCGAGCACCTCCTCCGGCACGCCGTCGAGGTCGCGCGGGGGCCGCTGCACGCGTCGCGCCCGCACCGCACGCGGAGGGGCGCGGCGGACGAGCCCGCGCGGGAAGGGGAGCCCGCGCGGGAGGGCCGCGAAGGCGCCGCGAAGGTCGCGCTGCTCCTGCCCGGCCAGGGCTCGTTCGACCTCCGGCTGCTGCGCGCGCTCCACGCGCGCTTTGACGCCGCGCGCGCGGCCGTCGCCGCGGCCGAGCCCGTGGCGCGAGCGCTGCTCGGCGCGTCGCTCGCGGCGCTCGTGGCCGCCGGCGAGGCGGAGGCGCGGGGCGCCCTCGAGGCGTGCGCCGACCTCGATCAGCTCGGCATCCTCGTCCAGGACTACGTCGCCGTCGCGCTGCTCCGGTCCGCCGGGCTCGAGCCGGACGTCGTGGCGGGTCACAGCCTCGGGGAGATCGCCGCGCTGGCCGCGGGGGGCGCCTTCTCCCTCGCGACGGCCGCGGAGATCGTGTGCTGGCGGGTGCTCGCCCTCCGCGGCGCGCCGCCCGGCCGCATGCTCGCGGCGCACACGGGCGCCGAGCGGCTGCGCAACGAGGTGCAGGCGCTCGGCCGGGACGACGTGTTCGTCGCGGTGGTCAACGCGGCCGACCAGGCGGTCGCCTCGGGGACGGCGGACGGCATCGCGGCGCTGGAGCGGCGGCTCGAGGGCGCCGGCGTCCGCGCGACCGTGCTCGCGAGCCGGTACGCCTTCCATTCGCCCCTGCTCGCAACGGCGGTCGGTCCGTTCGCGCGCGCGGTCGGGCGCGCCGGCGCGGCGCGGCCCGCGCTGGCCACGTACTCGCCGATCGACCGCGTTCACTACGGCGAGGGCCCGCTCGCGCCCGCGCGCCTGCTCCCCATGCACCTCGTGACGCCGCTCGACTTCGGAGCGGCCGTGCGCGACCTCCACGCGGCGGGCTGCCGCACCTTCGTCGAGTGCGGCGGCGGCGGCACCCTGACCGCCCTCGTACGGCGGAACGCGCCGCCGGGGCCCGACCTGCGCGTGATCGCGACGTTCCGCGCCGGAGAGGACGTGGCGGCCGAGCACCGGCGCGCGGTCGAGGCGCTGCGCGCCGCTGGACATGCGCTGACGGCGGTCGCGCCGCTCCCCGAGGAGGACCGGGACGACCGCGGCCCGCGCGGAGACGCCGCGCCCGTGAGCGCCGAGATGCCCGCGAGCGCCGCGCCGCCCGCGACCCCCGCCGCGCCCGCGGCGACCCCGGACGACGCCTCCACGGCGGGCGCCACCCCGATCGCGATCGTGGGCATGGGCGCGGTGCTGCCCGGGTCCGGCGGCGTCGACGCCTACCTCGCGCAGCTGCGCGCGGGAACGTGCGGGATCACCGACACCGGCGCGCGACACCCGGAGCTCGCGACCGACTTTCTGAACCCCGACCGCGCCGCCGACAAGACCTACAGCCTGCTGGTCGGCACGGTCGACGCGCTCGGGCCGTACGCCGCGCAGACCGGGTACGACGGGCCCACCCTCGAGCGGCTGCCCAAGACGGCCCGCATGCTGGCGTGCGCGCTCGCCGAGGCCAGGTCGCAGGCGGCGGTGCTCCGCGACGGCGCGCCGCTGCGGATCGCGTGCCTCCTCGGGTCCACGGCGGACGGCTCGATCGAGCACGACGAGGCGACGCTGCTGCTCGGCGTCGAGCGGGCGCTCGCCGGCATCGCCGCCGGCCCGGCGGACAGCGCGGCCGTGGCGGAGGCGCTCGCGGGCGAGCTCGGGCTCGACCCGGAGCGGCGCGCCGCGTGCCGCGGCCACCTCGAGCCGCTCGCGCGCGTCGTGCGCGACGTCGTGCGCGAGGGCGTGCACACCGTCGTCGTCGACGCGGCCTGCGCGTCGTCGATGCACGCGGTGCACCTCGGCGCCGCGATGCTGCGCCGCGGCCTCGCCGACGTCGTGATCGCCGGCGGTGCCTACCAGCCCGGCCCGACCAACGCCTGCCAGTTCTCGCAGTTCGGCGGGCTCTCCGCGACCGGCAGCCGCCCGTTCGACGCGTCGGCCGACGGCGTCGTGTTCGGCGAGGGCGCCGCCGTGGTCGTGCTCGAGCGGCTCGACGACGCCCGCGCGCGGGGGGATCGCGTCGACGCCGTGCTCCTCGGCAGCGGCGTGTCGAGCGACGGCCCGAGCCCGTCGGTCACGGTGCCGCAGAGCCGCGGGCAGAGCCTGGCCATGCGGCGCGCCTACGAGCGCGCCGGCGTCGCGCCGCGATCCGTGCAGTACGTCGAGGCGCACGCGACCGCGACGCCGGTCGGCGACGCCACCGAGTTCCAGGCGCTCGCCGAGGTGTTCGCCGGCGAGGAGGGCGCGCCGCGCATCGCCCTGGGCAGCGTCAAGTCGCTGCTCGGCCACACGGGCTGGACCGCCGGCGTCGCGTCGCTCATCAAGGTCGTGCTCGCGATCCGCGAGCGCACGCTCTTCGCGCAGCACGGCTTCAAGGCGCCGAGCGGGCGCATCGACCTTCCGCGCTCGCCGTTCGCCATCTCGACGACGGCCGCCCCGTGGGCCGCCGACGGCGGCGGCCCCCTGCGCGCCGCGCTCGACAGCTTCGGCTTCGGCGGCACAAACGCCCACCTCATCGTCGAGGAGCACCGGCCCGGCCGCCACGCGCCGCGGCAGCGGCCGCGCCCTGAGGCCCGCGCGCTGTGCGTCGTCGGGCTGGGCGCCGTGTTCCCCGGCGCCGAGGGCGCGCCCGCGGACACGCCCTCGGATACCCTCGCGTTCGACGAGCGCGCGCTCCGGCTGCCGGCCCGCGCGCCGGTCCTCCCGGACGCCCTCGAGGCGATGGACCCGACGCAGCTGCTCGCGGCGATGGCCGCGGAGAAGGCGCTCGCGGCGCTGCCCGCGCGCGAGCTCGGCGAGCGCATCGGCGTCGTCGTCGGCCACGAGGGCAAGACGCGCCGCGGCGCGCGCGCGAACGAGCGGCTCTTCGCCGACCGCGTGGCGCGGGCCCTCCGCGCGCGCGGCGTGAGCCCCGCGCTGGCCTCCGCGACGGTGGGCGCGCTCCGCGCCGGCTCGCCCGCGACGGGGCCGTACGCGCAGCCGGGCAACATGCCCAACGTCATCTCCGGGCGCGTCGCCAACGTCTTCGGCCTGCGCGGGCCGAACTTCGTCGTCGACACCTCCGCGACCTCGCTGCTCGACGCGCTCGCGGCCGCCGATCTCGTGCTCGACGAGGACTGCGAGGTCGTGCTGGCCGGGGCCGTCAACGCGTTCAGCGACGACGTCGCGCGCGGCGCGTCCGCGACCCGTGACCCGCGGCCGGTGGGCGAGGCGGCGCTGCTCGTCGCGCTGTGCACCGAGGAAACCGCCGCGCGCCACGCCTGGCCGGTGCTCGCGCGCCTCCACGTCGCGACAGGCGCCGGGGCGGCGGAGGGCGGCCTCGCCGGCCGCGAGCTCGTCGTCAACGACCCGCGCGGCCCGCGCGCGCGGCTGCGCGGGGCCGAGGGCGCCGTCGAGCTCCTCGCGGCGATCCGCGACGCGCGCGCGCAAGGCGCCGCCGTCGTGCGCTGGCCCTCGGACGCCCGCGCCGTCCACGTCACGCCCCCCGAGGGGGTGCGCGTCGCGCCGGCGCCCCCGCCCTCGGGCTTCGCGACGGGCACGCCGATCCACCGCTACGTCCCCGAGATCGCGCGCGTGCCGGCGTCAGGGCCTGCGACGCGCGTCCCGTCCCGCGTCCTCTACGTCTGCGCCGACGCGGCGCTGGCCGCGGACGTGCGGCGCGCCGCACGCTCCGCCGAGGAGCGCGCGCGCGTCCTCGAGCTCGCCGGCGAGGCGGCGCCCGACGCCGCGCCCGGGGCCCCGCGCGATCTCGCGGCGCCGGGATCCGGGGCCGGCGGCGGTGGGGGGCCGTCGATCGACGCCCGCGACGAGCAGCGGCTCAGCGCGTCGCTCGGGGCCCTCGCGCCCGACGACGTCGACGCGGTCGTCGTGCTCACCCGCGCCGGGGATGCGCGCGCGTTCCTCGACGGCGCGCCGGGCTCGTACCGGCCGGCGCTGCGCGCGCTGTTCGGCGCGGCGCGCCGCTACTACGACGCCGTGGCGCGCGGCGACGTGGCCTTCGCCGCCGTCGTCGTCGGCGCGGTGGACCCGGCCGGGCGGCTCGCGCCGGTGAGCGGTGCGGTCGGCGGCTTCATGAAGTCGCTGGCGCGCGAGCTCCCGGGCGGCGACGTGCGCGTCGTCCACACGGACGCGCAGGGCGCCGCCGCGGCGCTCGGCGCGCTCTTCGAGGAGTGGCGGCGCGCCCGGCCGGCCGCCCCCGAGGAGGTGGTCGATCTCGGCGGCGTGCGGCACGTGGTGCAGCTCGCCCGCGCCGCCTCGGAGCTGACCCCGCGCGCGGCCTCTCCGCTCGGCCCCGGCGCGGTCGCGATCGTCACGGGCGGCGCGCGCGGCATCACGGCGCAGTTCGTCGAGGGCCTGCTCGACCGCTTCGGCTGCCGCGCCGTGCTCCTCGGCCGCTCGCGGCTGGAGGACGCTCCCCCGCGCACGCTCGCGATGACCGACGCGGAGCTCGACGCGTACGAGCGGGAATTCTACGCCGAGGCGCTGCGCGAGGGCCGGGGCGTGCGGATGACCGCGCTGCGCGAGCGCTACGCGCGCATCCGGGCGGCGCGCGAGGCGCACCGCGTCCTCTCCCACCTGCGCGCGCGGGGCGGGAGCGTCGACTACCACGCCGCCGACGTGACGAGCGGCGCCGACGTCGATCGCGCCGTGGCCGCGGTCGCTGCCGCCTACGGCCGGGTCGACCTGATCGTGCACGGCGCCGGCATCCAGGTGTCGAGCCGGCTCACGTCGAAGTCGCTCGAGCTCTTCGAGCGGATCGTCGACACGAAGCTCGCGGGCCTCTGCCATCTCCGGCGCGCCCTCGCGCGCCACCTGCCCGCCGCCCGCCCGCACGTCCACCTCGTCACGTCGGCGTTCAGCGTGCTCGGCAACGACGGGCAGCCCGACTACGGCGCGGCCAACGAGGCGCTGAACCGCGCCGCCGCGTACTTCGCGGCCGAGGCGGACGCCGGCCCGTGGTCCAGCATCGCGTGGCTCGGCTGGAACGGCGTCGGCATGACCGCCGGGTCGGAGTACAGCGCGCTCGGCGCGGCGCGCGGGCTCCGGGGCATCGAGCCGGAGGAGGGGAGGCAGATCTTCATCGATCTCGTGGCCGAGCGCCCCGCCGGCGGGGCCCATGTCCTGCTCACCGACAGCGAGATCGAGCGCTTCGCCCCGCGCATCGCGGCGGCGGGCGCGCCGGCGCCGCGCATCGCGGCGGCGAGCCCGCCGGACCGCACGTGGACGCTCGATCCGCGCGTCGATCCGTGGCTCTCCGACCACCGGGCGCGCTCGAGCGCCGTCGCGGCCGGCGCGTTCCTCGTCGAGCTGGCCGTCCGGCACGCGCTCGCGACGGCGGACGGCGGCGCGCTCGTCCGCGAGGTCCGCGACGTGCGCTTCCTCGAGTTCCTGCGCCTGCCCGACGACGCGGCGCGCGAGGTGCGCACGGTGACGACCCGCCACGAGCGGCTCGCCGGCGGCCGCGCCGCGTGCGCCGTCGAGGTCCGTGGCGACTTCGTCCACAGGTCGGGCGTGCTCCTCCGCGCCGACGTTGTCTTCGCGACCTGCGTCGTCGAGCTCGGCGCGATCGACGCCCGCCGCGACGCCCTCGCCCCGCGCCACGCCGGGCGCGTCGAGGGGCCGGCGGTCCGCGATCCCTACGCGAGCCCCGGCGCGCCGCTCCGGCACGCGGGCTGGTTCGATCACCTCGGCACCTTCGTGCTCGGCGACGCGCTCAAATCGGCCCGCTTCCGCGCCCCTGAGGACGGCGCCCTCGGGCGGCTGCGCGCGGCCGCCACGCCGTTCCTCCTGCTCGACGCCCTCCTGACGCTCGGCACGCTGCGCCGCGACGAGGCGGGCGCGTTCCCGGTGTGCGCCGCGGGCGGCGTCGATCGCATCCGCTTCGGAGCGGCCGCGAACGACCTCGCGATCCGCGACGCGGGCGGCGCGGTCCGGCTCGTCGCCGCGGTCCCGGCTGCGGCGGGCGATCGCGTCCTCGGCGCGTGGGCGCAGGCGCTCGACCCGGCGGGCGGCGTGCTGCTCGACGTCGAGGGGCTCGAGGGGCTCGTGGTGGGCCGCGTGGCCGCGGACGCGCGCGGGGCCGCGCCGGCGTCGCTGCCGCTGGGGGCATCGTGACGCCGCCGCTCGCGATCGCGGTCGTCCGGGCGGACGAATGCACGGCGGCGCGCCTCGATCCCTACCTGACCGCCGGCGAGCGCCGCGCGTGCGCCGGCCAGCGCGTCGCTGCCCGCCGGGCGCAGTCCGCGTGCGCGCGCGTCGCCGCGAAGTGGCTGCGGCTGGAGCTCGCCGCCGGCCGCGGCGCGCCGCTGGTCTCGCTGGACGCGGCCGCGCTCGCGGCGCACCGGCCGGCGGACTACCTCGCCTGCGCGATCACGGGGCCCGGCGGCGGTCCCCCGCGCTTCGACGACGGCGCGTTCGCGCTGTCGCTCTCCCACGCGGGCGACCTCGCGGCGGCGGCGGTCACCACGGCGCGCGCCGTCGGCGTGGACGTCGAGCGGGTCGAGGCGCGCGCGGCGGTCTTCGCCGACGAGCACTTCACGCCGCGCGAGCGCCGGGGGCTCGCGCGCGGCGCCGCGGCGGGGGTCGATCGCGCCGCGCTCGAGACGCTGCTCTGGAGCGCGAAGGAGGCGCTCTACAAGACGGGAGCGCTCGATCTGCCCGCCCGGTTCTCCTTCCGGGACATCGACATCGCGCTCCCGCCGGGAGGCGTGCGCCTGGCGCCGCCCTCCGTCCGCGCCTTCGCGCTGACCGCGCGCGGCGGGCAGTTCTTCGGCCGGGCCGTGCTGACCGGTGCGTTCGCGCTCGTCGCGACCGTGCCGGTCTCTCCGGTCGCCGCTCTGGGATGAATGGCTCTCACAACCACGAGGTTTCGACGATGCAAGCTCAAGATCTCCTCGAACACGTTCGCTCCGTCTTCGTGCGCATGACGCGCTACCCCGACGAGGTCGTCGTCGCCGACGCCGACCTGGAGCAGGATCTCGGTATCGACTCCGTGAAGCGCGGCGAGATCCTCGCGACGCTGCGCGCGGATTTCGGCCTCTCGGAGGCGCTCAAGGCGAAGCCCGACGAGCTGCGCACGGTGGCCCGCGTCAGCGACTTCCTCTCGCGCACGCTCGCGGCGCACTCCGACGCCGCGCCGTGGACCGACGTTGCGGGGGGCGGGAGGCATGGGAATGGCCACGCGGGGCTCGCCGGGCACGCCAACGGCCACGCGGGGCTCGCCGGGCACGCCAACGGCCACGCGGGGCTCGCCGGGCACGCCAACGGCCACGCGGGGCTCGCCGGGCACGCCAACGGCCACGCGGAGCCGGCCGGGCACGTCAATGGCCACGCTGCGGGCGATGGCGCGGCGAGCAGCGCCGCCCAGCCGGCGGGCCTGACGGCAAGGCCGACGCCGGAGTCAGCGGGCGAGGCGCTCTGCGTCGTTGTCCAGGCGCTCGCGGACGTGACGCGCCACCCCGTCGAGCTGCTCGTCCCCGACGCGCGGCTCGAAGAGGACCTCGGGATCGACCGCCGCCGCCGCGACGAGGTCCACGCGCTCCTCCGGCAGCGCGGCGCCCTGCCGGACGCCCTCGCGGGGGCGCTCGACGAGGCCCGCACGGTCGGCGGCCTCGCGCGCCTCCTCGGCGCGACGCCGCCCGCGCCGTCCGCGCAGGTCGCCGCGGCGCGCGCGCCGGCGGCTCCCGTCGCGCAGCGCGCGAACCTAGCTCCTCTGGCAGCGCTCGCGGGCAAGACGGTCCTCGTGACCGGATCGAGCCGCGGGCTGGGCCGCGCCATCGCGACGCAGCTCGGGCGCGCCGGCGCGCGGGTCGTCATCAACAGCTTCCACTCGCGGGACGACGGCGACGCGGTCGCCGACGAGATCCGCGGCGCCGGCGGCGACGCGGTGCACGTCTGGGGCTCGGTCGCCAACCCCGCGCACGTCGACAAGCTCTTCGAGGCGATCGCGCGCGACGTGGGCGAGCTGCACCACTTCGTCAGCAACGCGTCGAACGGCCGGTTCGGCCCCCTCGAACAGACGACCCCGGAGCACTGGGAGCTCGCGTTCCGCACGAACGTCATCGGCTATCACCAGTGCGCCATGCGCGCGGCGCGCCTGATGGAGCGCCACGGCGGCGGGCGGATCGTCGCGCTGTCGTCGAACGGGTCGTCGCGGTACCTGGAGCACTTCGGCGCCATGGGCGCCGTGAAGGCCGCGGTGGAGTCGCTCAGCCGCGCGCTCGCCGTCGAGCTCGCCCCGCGGAACGTGCAGGTCAACTGCATCTCCGCCGGGCCGATCTACGGCCACGTGACGAGCAACTACCCGGATCACGAGCGGATCCTGCCTTACTGGGAGTCTCGCACGCCGGGCGGCCGGCTCTGCACCGAGGAGGACGTCGCCGAGGCCGTCTTGCTGCTCCTGTCGGACGGGGCGCGGATGATCAACGGCGCGACCCTCACCGTCGACGGCGGGGGCTCGCTGTGCATCTGACGGCTGCGATGGTGGGTACCGGCCTGGTCTCGGCGCGCGGAATCTCGCGTGAGCGCGCGAAAGCTCCCTTTCAGATAGCGGAGAAGGAGGAATCATGATTGCCAATCTCTACCGGCAGCCCCCGGGCCCGGGCCCGCTGGCCAGCCTGCGGTACCTGGCGAATTTCAGGACCGGCGACATGCGCCATTACGAGCACCTCTTCGCGCGGTACGGCGACGTCGTGCGCCTGCGGGCGCCCGGCGCCGAGGATTTCGTCATGGCGTTTCACCCGAACGACATCGCGCATGTCCTCCGCGCCAACATCCGGAACTACCCCAAGGGCAAGCGGTATCACGAGCTCGCCCACGTGCTGGGCTGGGGCCTCGTGAACAGCGAGGGCGAGCTCTGGCGGCGCCAGCGCCGGCACGTGCAGCCCCAGTTCAACCACGCGAACACGCTCAAGCTCGTGCCCATCATCGTCGACCACATGGAGGCGGCGCTGCGGCGCTGGGACGCCCAGCCGGGGGAGTTCGAGCGCGACATCAACGACGACATGATGGACGTGACGTTCGGTATCGCGGGCGAGGCGTTCTTCGGCGCCGCGCTGCAGGCCCACACGGACACTGTCCGCGAGGCGTTCAAATACGCGCTGTCGATCGCGCTCAACCGGATGTACTCCCTGGTCAACCCGCCCCTGTCCTGGCCGCTGCCCAGCCACCTGCGCTTCCGCCGGGCCATGGACCGCGTGCACACCGTGATCGACGGCATCATCGACGGCTATCAGCGCGGCGCGGGCGACGCGGACAACGTGCTCGTGCGCCTCATGAGCTCGGTCGATCCCGAGACCGGCGCCACGATGGACCGCGCGCAGCTGCGGGACGAGATCAAGACCATCCTGATGGTCGGGCACGAGACATCGAGCGTCACCGCCTCCTGGGCGCTGTACCTCCTCGCGCAGCACCCCGAGGTGTCCGCCCGGCTCACCGACGAGATCGACCGCGTCCTCGGCGGCCGGGCCCCGACGGCGAAGGACGTCGAGTCGATGCCGTACCTCGCCATGGTCTTCAACGAGTGCCTCCGGCTCCTGCCCTCCGTGCCGTTCATCCTCCGCAGCCCGCTGGAGGATGACGTCCTCGGCGGCCACCACGTCGCCGCGGGGTCGACGGTGGCCATCGTCCCGTGGGTGACGCACCGGCACCCGGAGTTCTGGCGCGATCCGCTGCGGTTCGACCCCGAGCGCTTCGCGAATCACCGGCGGAGCGCGGACGACAAGCTCGCCTACATCCCCTTCGGCGCCGGCCAGCGGATCTGCCTGGGCGAGTTCATGGGGCAGCTCGAAGGCAAGATCATGGTCGTGATGGCGCTCCAGCGGTATCGACTCCGGCTGGTCCCCGGCTTCGACCCGCGTTGCCGCGGCTTCATCTCGCTGCAGCCGGTGAACGGCATGCGCATGATCCTGAAGCGGCGGGAGCCGGTGAGGACGGCGCGCGCGGCGCCGGCGACTCGGGGCGAGCCCGCGGCCGCGGAGCCCGTCGCGGTCGCCCCCGCGGCGACGCCCGCCGCGAGGTCCAACGGCTGCCCGTACGGCGCCCGGGCCTGACGGCGCATCGGCCCTCAGGGCCGGAGTGCTTGTTCAGTGTGCGTGTGGATCAAAGTAGGCCTGCAGGGTGCCTGCCCCCGCTTCGAGCCGAGCGGCCTGCTTGAAGTAGCCGCGCGCTTCGCCGCGCTCGCTCGTGTTCATCATGGCGACGGCCAGATTGTAATACGTGTTCGCGTCGGTGGAGCCGAGCCCCTCGGCGCGTCGCAGCGCTATCAGGGCTTCAGCGTGCCGCCCCGCGTCGGACAGAACAGCACCGAGCGACGTCAGCGCATCGATGCAGTCCGGCTCCGTTTCGAGATGTTGGCGCAACAAGCGCTCAGCGCGATCGAGCGCGGACCTCCACTGAGCGGGATCCCTCCACGCTGCCTGATAGAGGCGAGACACTTCCGCGACCAGCGCCGGGGCCATGCGTCTGCTCAAGGTACCGGCGTTCAGCCGCGAGCGCCAGCGAAAGGCCGGGGCCCGACCGGTACGAGCGCTGCTCGTTGCGATAAAGCATCTGCGCGAGCGCGCGCGTTCCTGGAAGGAGATCGACGGGGCGACCGCGCGGGGAGAGGGCCTTGAGCCTAGCCGGCCCGTGCAGCGCCACGTCGATGGCCGGACACAGCGTCGACCGTCGTCGGCGGGCGCGCCGTGCAGGAAGGTGTCCTTACGTTGAGCGGCCCGCTATTCGTTGGCGTCCACGAGCTCGCTCCAGAACCGGATCCTGCGCACCTCTCCCCGGACGGCGGCGTCGCGAGGATGTCGAAGAAACTCGCGACGCAGGTACGTTGCGAGATCGTTGCCGTAGTAAATGATGTCGGTCTGGTAGACTGAGAAGACGGGGTTTCCGGCGAGCGCTGGTTCGGCCGGAATGTAGCGGTGGCCCGCAACTGGAATCAGGCGAGGCGCCTCTGCGACCATGGCCCGCGCAATCTGCAACGCCGCTGGAAGCTCCGAGGGCCGAACGCCCCATGCGTCCCACCAGAACACGTTGTGCTCGATATCGAACGCCATGCCTTCGAAGGGCCAGTCGAGCTGACGACGAATCTCCGTCGAGTCTGGCTCCCGCCAGTCGGGAAATCGCGCACCGATCGGGAGCCCTTTCGAGAGAAAGGAGCGCAGATCTGGCGGAAATCCGGCGCCGATTGCGGACTCGGCTCGGGTGATCTCGGCCTCCGTCAAACCGGGCGCAATCGTGACTCCCGCGTCGGTCAATATCTTGTACTCCGCGCGCCAATCCATCCGCATCCTCCCGTCCGCCCAGCGAGCCAGGCAATCCGTCGCGCGTGCGCTGCCGAGCGAAGCGAGGCTGTTCACGCGTTGACTGCATTCCTTTGTTGGGCAGCGTGTCTCGTCAGGGACCGATGAGTAGCCGCTTGGCGATCGTCTCGTCAACGGCGTAGGGCCTCTCGCGAGGTAGCTTGCTGCGGGGCGCCGCGGCCTGCCCGGCCGCGCGCCCGCTCACTCCGCCGCCGCCGCCGCGAGCCGCGCCGGCTCCGCCGGCCGCGCGCGGTTCCACGCCGACGCGACCGCGGCGAGCGACGCCATGACGGCGCTCCGGTGCGTCCCCACCCCGAAGGTGCGTTTGCGCCCGACCGAGATCGCCGCGTACGCCACGGACTCGGCGCCTGCGCTCCGCTCGGCCGCCTGCTCCGCGTGCTCGTCCAGCGCGATCGCGATCCCGGCGTGACGCGAGAGCGCGCTGGCGAAGGCCTCGACCGGGCTCTTTCCGGCGGCGCTCAGCACCTGGGGGACACCGCGGATCTGGACGTGGAACTCGTGTCGTTCACCCTCGCCCTGGCCGCTTCGCCTGTGCGCCGTCACGCGCAGCGGCCCGCTGCGGTTCACGTACTCGCGCTCGAAGATCGCCAGGATCTCGGCCTTCTGCACCTCGCCCTCGGTCCGCTCCGCCCTGCGCTGCACCGCCTGGCTCAGCTCGATCGCGAGCCCCTTCGGCAGCGCATAGCCATGGTCGTGCTCGAGCACGTACGCCACGCCGCTCTTCCCCGACTGGCTGTTCACGCGGATCACCGCCTCGTAGCCGCGCCCCACGTCCTGCGGATCGATGGGCAGGTAGGGCACCTCCCAGACCGTGCTCCCACTCTCGCGCAGCGCCTTCCAGCCCTTCTTGATCGCGTCCTGGTGCGAGCCCGAGAAGGCGGTGTACACGAGCTCGCCGACATAGGGGTGGCGCGGGTGGACCGGCAGTCGGTTGCAGTGCTCTGCCGTCTCCTTGATCGCCTGGACGTCGTGGATCTCGAGCTCCGGATCGACGCCCTGGGAGAACAGGTTGAGCGCCAGCGTGATGACATCGACGTTCCCCGTGCGCTCGCCGTTGCCGAACAGCGTGCCCTCGACGCGGTCGGCGCCCGCCATCACGGCGAGCTCCGCCGCGGCCACCGCGGTCCCGCGATCGTTGTGCGGGTGCACGCTCAGCACGATGCAGTCGCGCTGCTTCAGGTTCCGGTGCATCCACTCGATCTGATCCGCGTAGACGTTCGGCGTGGCCATCTCCACGGTGGATGGCAGGTTCAGGATGATCTTCCGTGACGGGGTGGGGTGCCACACGTCCATCACGGCCTCGCAGATCTCCTTCGCGAAATCGAGCTCGGTGCCCGTGAAGCTCTCGGGGGAGTACTCGAGCACGACCTCGGTCTCGGGCATGCGCGCCGAGAGCTCCTTCACGAGCCTCGCCCCGCGCACGGCGATGTCGACGATGCCCGCGCGGTCCAGGCCGAACACCACGCGCCGCTGGAGCGTGGACGTGGAGTTGTAGAGGTGAACCACGGCGCGGCGCGCCCCGCGGATGGCCTCGAAGGTCCGCTCGATCAGGTCGGCGCGCGCCTGCGTGAGCACCTGGAGGGTCACGTCGTCCGGGACGAGCCCCTCGTCGATGATCCGGCGCACGAAGTCGAAGTCGGGCTGTGACGCGCTGGGAAAGCCCACCTCGATCTCCTTGAATCCCATGCGCAGGAGCTCGTGCCACATGCGGAGCTTGCGCTCGGGGCCCATGGGCTCGACGAGGGCCTGGTTGCCGTCGCGCAGATCCACGCTGCACCAGCGCGGCGCCCTCTCGATCACGCGGCTGGGCCAGCGCCGATCGGGCAGATGGATGGGCTGAAACGGCTTGTACTTGTGGACGGGCATCGTGGACATGACAGGACTCCCTGGAAGATGAAGATGGGAGTCGTCGCGACGACGATGCGAGGACCCCCACCGGGACAAGAGACCGAGGGGGGCCGAGCTGCGAGGATGAACGTCGTCAGCAGCGCGCGCAGAGCCCCCGAGGCCGTAGGCCTAGGCGGGGGCAAAGGGAGCGCGCGGGCACGACAGACATCGCGGGGCAGCCTAGCGAACGTGCTCTTGCTTGTCCAGCGCGGCGGCGCGAGGGGGCTCTGCGCGCGCTGGCCGCGATCCGTCGGCTTCTTGCTTCGCGCGGGAGCACGACGATGATTTTGCTGAGGAACTTCGCGCAGCTGCGGCACGCCTCGCCAGCCGACGGCCCGACAGCGCTTGACAGTTCTCCGGCGACACGATGACTTCAGGAGATGAGGTTCTCCCTCACTTATCTTCTCGTCGCGCTATTGCCGCCGTCCCTCCTCGCCGCCGCCTGCACCCCCAGGGCCGACCCGTTCCGGAACCCGCCCAGACCGGCGGCCGAGGACGGGATGGGCGGCTCGGGGACCATCGGCGACCTGGGTGTCGGCGGCGGCATCAGCGGCGGCTTGACGGGGAGCGGATGCTCCGCGGACATGAGAGACGTCGTGGACGCCGAGGGGAACGTCCTCGGCGCGTGCCCGCCCCAGCTGGGGTGTTACCAGGGGCAGTGCATCCCCGCCTGCGAGGCCGCCGAGAAGGCGGGCGGCTCGATCGGTTGCGACTACCTCGCGCCGTCGCCGCCGTTCTTCCAGAACGATCTCGCCGGCTCCACGTTCAGCGGCGCGTGCCATGCGGTCTTCCTCGCGAATACCTGGGATCGCCACGCCAGGCTCCGCGTCGCTTACGACGGCGAGGCGCTCGACGCGACCGGGTTCACCTACCTCCCGAGCGGCATCGGTCCGAGCACCAGGTACACGCGCCTGCCCAAGAACGGCATCCCGCCGGGCGAGGTGGCGGTGCTGTTCCTCTCGCACCGGACGGGTGCATCGACCGGCTTCGACTCGCTCGAGTGCCCGCGGCCTCCCGCCGTGCTGGCCGATGTAGCGGTGCACAACAGCGGCACCGGCGCCGCGTTTCAGGTCGCGTCGGACACGCCCGTCTCGGCGTACGACATCCTGCCGTACGGCGGGGCGTCGAGCTTCCTCCCCAGCGCCTCGCTCCTGCTCCCGCGCAGCACGTGGGGCACCAACTACTACGCCCTGGCGCCGCACCTCCACGGCCTCGGCGTTCCGTGGATGATGCTCGTCGCCGCCGAGGACGACACAACGGTGGATCTCGTTCCCCCGTCGAGCCTCCCCGGTGGTCCCGGCGTCCCGGGCGCTCCGGCCAACACCGCCACGCAGATCCAGCTCGGCGCCGGCGATGTCGTCCAGTGGATGGGCGTCGACCCGAGCGGCGCCGTGCTCCAGTCGAGCAAGCCCATCGGCGTGTGGACCGGCAACACGTACCTGCAGGTGGCGACAAAGACGTCCCCGGCCGGCGGCGGTCAGGACGCCGCCCACCAGCAGATCGTCCCCATCAGCGCTCTCGGCGGCGAGTACGTCGGCGCCGGCGTTGTCTCGCGGCTGTCCTCGCAGGAGCCGGAGAGCGTCGTCTACCGTCTCCTGGGCGTGGCCGACGACACGACGCTCTCCTGGGATCCGGCGCCGCCGGCCGGCGCGCCCGTCACCCTGGAGGCGGGCGAGGTCGCGGAGTTCCAGACGACGTCGCTGTTCTCGGTGCGGTCGCAGGGCGGCGATCACCCCTTCATGCTCACGCAGTACATGCCCGGCGCCCCCGCCTGGACGCGCCCTGGCTGCGTGGCGGAGATCCCGGTCTCCGGCTCACCGTGCCAGCTCGGGGACGAGGAGTGGGTCATCCAGCTGCCGCCCGAGCAGTTCCTCGAGCGATACGTGTTCTTCACCGATCCGACCTATGCCACGACAAGCCTGGTGATCACCCGCGTCAGAGGCCCGAACGGCTTCGCGGACGTGGAGCTGAGCTGTCTCGGTCCGGTGACCGGGTGGCGCCCTGTCGGGACCGCGGGCGCGTTCGAGGTGGCCCACGTCGATCTGAGCCGCGGCTTCGTGGGCGCGACCCCCGCGTGCGAGACGAGTCAGCACGAGGCGAGCAGCGCGGGCGCCTTCGGCGTCACCGTCTGGGGCACGGACTTCTTCGCTTCGTACGGCTACCCCGCCGGCGGCAACGTCGAGAGCATCAACGACGTCGTGGCCCCGCCCGTCCCGCGTTGACGTCACCCGCCGGCCACGCTGACGGCCGATCGACCGCTGTCACGGGGCCTCGTCTCCGAAGAGCGCGTCCATCTCCAGCTCCACCTCCCCGAACGGCTCTGCCCTGACGCGCTCTCCGCGCTCGGCGGTGAGGATCAGCAGATATCCCTCGGACGTCCAGCGGTGGACTGTCAGCGTCTGGTCCTCGGGATCCACGATCCAGTAATCGTGGCACCCCGCATCGCTGATAGACGCGCATCTTCTTCACCCGATCGTTGCGCGCGCTGGAGGGCGACAGCACCTCGCACACCCAGTCGGGCCGTACCGAGATCGGCGTCGTCCTGGGCAGCTCGGGCAACCTCTCCCGCCGCCATCCGACAACGTCGGGGCGATAGACCTGATCCTCTTCGAGCTGCACCTCGGCCTCGGTCACGATCCACCACCTGCCCGGGAGCCGCCCGCCTGGACGCCGGTCGTACGGATCGCCGATGCGGCCTCCGAGGACGCGCTGCGCCCTGCCGTGGGGGCCGCTGGGCATGGCCTTGCGCACGAGCTCGCCGTCGAGGATCTCGTGAAAGCGCTGCTCCTCCGGGATGGCCAGCAGATCGGCGAGGCCGGCCCGGGGCCCGAGCTGGAAGGCGACCGACATCCCGCCAGCATAGCGCGCGCTGCCGCTCGCTTGCAGGCCGACGGCGGCCGGCGCCTGTCCGGGGGTGGACGACGTCCCTGCTCCCGGGTGGCTCCGGCCACGGCGGGCGACCTGCCACAACTTCGCCACAACCTCTCCGCGTCCGTTCCTTGTCGCGGGCGCGGGCGCGCCTCGCCCGGGGGGTACTCCCATCGAGGCCTGCGGCGGCAGCGAGCAGGCCGGGCCTCCCGGGCGATCGGTCCAGGAGGCTCGGTCGAGCGTGCCGCGCAGCGCTCACCACCCCGGAGGTCCTGTGCACGCGCAAGCTCCCTGTCTTCTCATCCCACCCTCGCCGGAGCCCGGCATGGAAGCCGGTGATCCCGGGCCCGCGGCGCCCCGAGACGACGCGCCGCCGCCGCCCGCGGCCGGCGCGGTCGCCGAGACCGCGGCGCGCGCTGGACATCCCAGCTGGACGGCCGCTCTCCTCGTCGAGCGGCCGGCGGCCGAGCTCCGTCAGGACCTGTCCAGGTTCGGCGTCGGCGTCGGCCTCGCCTCGGTCTATGGCCTCGCGCTCGGCGCGCGGCAGGGCGGCATGTCGTTCGTCCACCACGCCGCCGGCGTCCCCGCGGCCATGGTCGCCGTCGCCTGCCTCGGCGTCCCCGCGCTGGCGATCGTCCTGACCCTCTTCGACGCGCCGCTCGACCCCGCGCGCGTCCTGTCGGCCACCGCGCGCGCCGCCGCGACGACAGGCCTCGTGCTCGGCGGCCTCGCGCCCGCCGCCGCGCTCTTCGTCGTCACGAGCGGGTCGCAGGACACGGCGGCGCTCATGGGGCTGCTCGGCCTCGCGGTCGGCGGCGCCCTCGGCGTGCGCGTCTTCCTGCGCGACCTCGGCGCCGCGCTCCGGCGCGATCAGGGCCTCTTCACCCGGTCCGGGTACACCGCGGCGCTCCTCGGGTTCGCAGCGTTCGCCGTCGTGCTCGCCCTGCGCGTCTGGTGGGAAGCGCTCCCGCTCCTGGACGGGGGTAACTCGTGAGCGCCGTCGTCCTGAGCCGCCTGCTCCGGGCGCCCTCCGCGGTGGCCGCGAGCTGCCGCGAAGACAGGGACGTCCGCGCCATCGCGCTCGCGTCGCTCGGCGCCATCGCCCTCGGCTCCGCCGTGTTCGGCGGCGTGATCGGGAGCTTCCGCGGCGACGAGCAGATCCTCTACGCGGCCGTCAAGGTGCCGCTCGCGATGCTGATCACGCTCGCGCTCTGCGCCCCGGCGTTCCACGCGCTCGCGGCGGTCCTCGGCCGACCCTGGCCGATGCGGTCCGTCATCGCCCTCGTCCTCGCGTCGGCGGGCCGCTCCTCGCTCGTGCTGCTCGCGTTCGCGCCCGTGCTCTGGCTGCTCATCGACCTGGGGCTCGGCTACCACGCCTCCTCGGTCGCCGCCTGGCTCGCCTACGCCGTCGCGGGCCTCGCGGCGCTCGGCGTGCTCGTGCGCGGCATCGGCGCGGGCCCGGGCCGCGCGCTCACCGCGGTCGCCTTCATGGCCGTCTTCTTCGCGATCGGCGGCCAGGCGGCGTGGATCCTCCGGCCGTACCTCGGCCGTCCGAGCGAAACGGAGGTCCCGTTCCTGCGCGCCCGCGAGGGGAGCTTCGCCGACGCGTTCGTGAAGAGCTGCCGCTCGGCGCTCGGGATCTACGACGACGACCCGTGCTCCCTCGAGGGGCACGACGACGGCCGAGCGTCGCAGCCGGACGGCGCGCCCGCCTATGCCAGCGGCGAGGACGTCGCGCGCGGCGGCTTGCCGGAGGGGGCGCGATGAGCCTCCGCGACCTCTCGATCCTGTACCTGATCGCGGGCCTCGCCTGTGCCGTGGCGGTGTACCGCGCCTCGCGCGATCGCGGCGACGCGCGCCGCCGCGCCGCGCTCTCCGCGGCGCTCTGCGTGCCGCTCTGGCCCATCTGGGCGCCCGTCGCGCTCACCGCGGGCCGCGGGGAGGGCGGCGGGCGACCGGACGCCGGCGCGGGCACCGCCGCCGCGCGCGTCCAGGGGGCCCTGCGCGAGGGGGTCAGCGCGTGCGCCGGCACCTCGTTCGAGGCGCTCCTGTCGCGCGAGGCCGCCTCGCGCATCGAGGCCGAGGTGGCGCGCGCCGCCGCCCGCCACGCCGAGCTCGACGCGCTGCTCCGCCAGGACGGCTTCGACGAGGCCGCCGCCGCGACGCGCGTCGCCGAGATCGAGCGCGGCGGCGCCGGGGGGCGCGCGCTGGCGACGGCGCACCTCCACCTCGAGAACATCCGCCGCCTGCGGGCGATGCGCGACCGTGACGCCCGCGCCCTCGAGGAGCTCGCGGATCTCGTCCAGGCGCTGCGCACGCAGCTCGTCCTGGCGCGCTTCGCCGGATCCTCGGTCGAGGGCGTCGGTGGTATCGTGTCCGAGGTCTGGGCGCGCGTGGAGGGCCTCGGCGCGGCCATCGACGCGCACGGCGGCGCTGGATCAGAGGAACCGATCGCGACGTGAGCAAGCACATCCTGGTCGTCGACGATGAGGCGCGCATCCGCGAGGTCCTGCTCTACGCCCTGCAGAAGGAGGGCTACACCGTGACGGCGGTGGCCGACGGGCGCGCCGCGCTCGACGCGGCGGGGGCGGGGCAGGTGGACCTCATCGTGCTCGACGTCATGCTCCCCGAGCTCGACGGCCTGGAGGTGTGCCGGCGGCTGCGCGCCGCGAGCAGGATGCCGATCCTCTTCCTGTCGGCGCGCGGCGACGAGGTCGACCGGATCGTCGGCCTCGAGCTCGGCGGCGACGACTACCTCACGAAGCCGTTCTCGCCGCGCGAGCTCGTGGCGCGCGTGCGCGCGCTGCTCCGGCGGGCCGAGGCGCCGCCGCCCGCGCCGCCGCCCGCCGACGCGCGCACGGCGGTGCTCCGCCACGGCCCGATCGAGGTCGACACCGACCGTCACGAGGCCCGCTACCTCGGGCAGCTCGTGTCCCTCACCGCGACCGAGCTCGGCGTGCTCGGCGCGCTGCTCGAGCGGCCGGGGGTGGTGCTCTCGCGCGGCCAGCTCATGCAGCGCGCCTACCGCTACGACAACCTCATCACGGAGCGCACAATCGACACCCACGTTCGCCGGATTCGTGCGAAATTTCGCGTAGTTGGCGGCGATCCGATCGCGACGGTCCACGGCGTCGGCTACAAGGTGCACGGGGCGTAGCCGGGCCGCGCGATGCCGGGCATTGCGATGACCGAGCGCCTGCGCCGCGAGCTCGGCCGGATCCGTGTCCGGCTGCTCATCGTCAACCTGGTGGTCCTGCTCGTGCCGGTGGCGGGGCTCGAGTTCGCGCGCCTCTACGAGCGGCAGCTGCTCGGCTCGCTGGAGCGCGACATGGCGAACCAGGCGGTCCTGGTCGCGGCGATGCTCACCTCGGCGCTCGACCGGGGGCTCGAGCTCGACGCGCCGGAGCACGGCGACGTCCTGACCCGGGCCGCGAGGCACACGCGCACGCGCGTCCGGGTGCTCGACGGGGCGGGCGTGGTGGTCGCCGACTCGCACGAGAACGGTCCGCCCGAGGGGCCGGAGCCGGCCGCCCCCCGGCTCATCTCGCCGCGCAGCCAGGGTGGTTCGGGCCGGGGCCTCGCGGATCTCGCCGACGAGGTGCGGTCTTTCGGCGAGGATGCGCGCGAGCGCTGGCCCGAGGTCCCGGACCGCCCGGAGGTGCGCGACGCGCTCGCCGGGCGCCGCGCCGCGAGGACGCGCGTCCGGGAGCGGCAGCCGGCGGTCCTCCTGTTCCTGGCCGAGCCGATCCGGCGGGGCGGCGAGGTGCTGGGCGCCGTCTACGTTGTGCGCTCGACGCAGCCGGTGCTTGTCGAGCTGCACCGGATCCGCTCGGGGCTCCTCCGCGTCCTCTTGATCGCGAGCCTGTTCACCGGCCTCGTCACGCTGGCGCTCGCGTGGTCGATCTCGAGGCCGCTCGGCAAGCTCTCGCGGGCGGCCAAGCGCATCGCGGCCGGGGAGCGCGACATCGTGGTGCCCGTCTCGGGCAGCGGCGAGATCCGCGACCTCGGCGCGTCGTTCGCGGCGATGAACGAGCGGCTGGGGGCGCGCCTGCGGTACATCTCGGATTTCGCGGCCGACGTGGCGCACGAGTTCAAGTCGCCGCTCACGTCGATCCGTGGGGCTGCCGAGCTGCTGGACGAGGGGGCGGCGGACGATCTCGAGGCGCGGCGGCGCTTTTTGCGGAACATCGAGCTCGACGTGGCGCGGCTCGACCGGCTTGTGTCGAGGCTCCTGGAGCTGAGCCGCATCGAGGCCTCGAGCGAGGCGATGACGGTGCTCGACCTGGAGGCGCTCGTGGCGCGCGTCGTGGAGCGGTGCGCGACCCCCGGGCAGCCGGTCGTGCTGCGGTACGAGATGCGGACTCGGCTGCTCCGGGCGCGGCCGACGGACCTGGAGACGGCGCTGCTGAACCTCGTGGACAACGCGGTGAGGTTCTCACCGCCGGGGGAGGCGGTGGTGGTGACCGTGGAGGGCGGGGAGGGCAGGGAGGGCGGGGGAGGTGGAAGGACGGCGAGGATCTCGGTGCGCGACCGGGGGCCGGGGGTGCCGGCGCAGCATCGGGCGAGGATCTTCGACAGGTTCTTCACGACCGACGAGAGCCGCAACGGGACGGGGCTCGGGCTGGCGATCGTGAAGAGCGTCGTCGAGGCGCACGGCGGGGCGGTGACGGTGGAGAGCGCGCCGGGGGAGGGGGCGAGCTTCGTTGTTGAGCTGCCGGTGAGGCAGTAGAGAGGGGGAGCTCCGAGTTGTCCTCTCATGCGGCGCCGTTCGGTCTCGGTTCAGTGATATGAGCTCGGTGCTCGCGTGCGGCCGAGTTCTATGCCTCGAGTGCGATTGGACCCCTCCGCGTTCTCGACAGGTAGTCTTCTAGTCCGCTTCATCAATAGAGCTGGCGGGAATGCGGCGCGCCTGCTCCTCCTCGATGTCTTTCAGGGTTTGTCCTTCCTGAGTCTTCCAGCAGATTCGACCGTTTGCCGAATTGCCGTAAACGACCGCGGCTGCAGCGCTCGCGCTTGAGAATAGTGTGTCAGATGTGAATTGAAGCGCATCTCCGCGCTTGATGAGCTTTCCGGACTTGATCAGGCCTTCCTTGAGCGCCGCATAGCCGCTCGGTCGGATGCTCTCATGTACCTGTGTGAGCGCGGTCGAGCCTTTGAACACCACGAAGCCATCGTCCGTTACCGTGCCGGACGCGCTTGCTCCCTTGATGGCGTAAAACAGTCGCATGAGCTGCGAATTGTGACTGCTCGGTTGGCCTATGATGGGGTCCAGTATCCTATGGCCGAGGGCACCTAGTAGGATCCTGGCGTTGTTGAGGTACTCTTCCATCGCGTCCTTGTCAGCACGCGGCAGCACGACCGGCGTCTCGTCCTTCTGGTTGATGAGGCGATAGCGACCGGCGATTTTTGCCAGCTGGATGATGCGTGCTTCGAGGTACTTGATGTGAGCCTTGGTCAGGTTCTCGTCCTTGCTCGTGAATATTATCGCTTCTTGCCAGAAGTCCTTTCCTGATAAGTGTGTCTTGATGCGTTCTGCAGCGATTTCGGCCTCACCGATGTAAGCGTCTCTCTGCGCGATGTTTTCACTGCCTATCAACAGGTAGACGCCTGGGCGCCGGACGGCTGTTTCCCATTGTGTGAGTTCGATTACGCGGCTGCGAGGGCATAGAAGGGCTTGGCCCGTCCAGTTTACCAGCTCCGCATGGCGAATGCCGGATACTTCGCCGCCGTCTAAATAAATTCGAATGCTCCTGCCCAACGCCATCGGGTCTGCCTCCGGTGAATCGCGGTAGTGTAGCTCAGATGTTGGTCCAGTTGCTTGATTTTGTAGATGGTATGTGTCAAGGCCGGGTTCGTGAGACAAGTCGCTGCGGCAGCGATGACGACGAGAGCGCGAGAGGTTGCGTCATGTTGAATGCGCCAGCAGCCGACCGAGCTGCGCCAGTACACAGAGCCTCACAGGCGTAGTGTCAGGGGGCTAGGCAACGGTGGTTTGTGGTCGTTGAGAGCCGGGCGCCGGCCGTTCCCCGGGCTCCGCTGACCCGAGAACTGGCAGATCGCCCGAGCACCGGCAGCCGCTCGCCCAACTATTAGCAGTTAATGCAGCGCGCAGCGCGGGCGCTCGCCGCCCTTGCGTCGCGCCACGCCTAGCTCGCGGTGGCGCTGTGTGATCAGTTGTTGCTTCCATGAGAAGGAGAAAGGAGCGGCGAATATGATCCTGTCTGCTCGCATCCTCAATATCTCCTGGACCTCAGGCGTATCCATCACGCTGCCGATTGGGGATCGACGGTATTCACCGGAGGCCCTGCAGCGTTGCTGCATGCCTCCTACGACAATACCAGCGCGTGAAGGATATCAGCGAGCGCCATCGGATGGCTCGCGCACGCTCATGACCAGATCGATCGAGCTCTGCACCTGCGCCAGCCGCTCCGTGGGGGACAGGCTGAGCATCCAGCGCACGAGGGAGCGGTCCACGCCGTTCTCGTCGTAGGGGCTGTCGTCTCGCTCCTCGGCGGCATGCTCCAGAGGTTCGGCCATGCTCCGAGTCTAGCACCAGGAGGGCCGGCAAGGTGCGGGCACGCTGCCCTGGGTCGATCTTCCCTGGTTTCCTACCGGCGGGAGATCTTCCACCTGGCGGCCGCTCCTGAGCCCTTATTGCATTGCGCAGGGGGGACGCGCAGGCGCCCCGGCGGCGCTGGCTGGCCATGGTGGCTGGGCGGCCGCAGGGGAAGGGTGCTGGGCGGCCGGCGGCACCGGCGGCGAAGCCGTGTTCGCCGAGCCGCACCCGAGCGCCAGCGCCAGCGAGCCGAGGACGGCGGCCGCGCCCCGCGTGCGGGCGACGAGCGCGACCTCATCTGGGGTATCCTCGGCGCCATGAACGAGACCCTCTTCGCACATCTCGCCACGAAATTCGGCCCGCACCCGGAAAACCTTGCGACCGAGGCGCTTGGCTACATCCTACGACGCTCGCTCCCTGCTCGCGAGGCCGTGCGGGACCTCCTGGGCAAGGTCGGGGCCGTCGCCCCCTCCTCGCTCATCTACCAGAACCAGGTTGCCGGAGGCGACGAGGCGCAACCTGATCTCGTGGGCTTTGATGACAAGGGGGACCAGCGCCTCATCATCGAAGCGAAGTTCTGGGCGGGGCTGACATCGCACCAGCCGGTCACCTATCTCGAGCGCCTCCCGCGCGACGGAGGCACCCTCGTCTTCGTCGTCCCCGCCGCGCGTGTCATGCTGATCTGGGGCGAGCTTCTGCGACGGTGCCAGGACGCCGAGCTCAGCGTGCAGGAGAGCCAGACCGGCATCCCCGATGTCCGGCAGGGGGCGCTCGTGGACGGCAGGAGGCTCGTGCTGGTGAGCTGGCGCGCGCTCCTCGATCCGATCGGCTTCCGGCTGGAGGCGGCCGACGACCGTCGGGCGCGTGAGGACGTCGCGCAGCTGCGCGGCCTCTGTGAACGCATGGATGCCGAGGCCTTCCTCCCGGTCACCTCCGAGGAGCTCACCACGCAGATCTACCGGCGCGTCATCGAGTTCGGACGCCTCGTCGACGAGGTCTGCACGGCGCTCAGGCATCAGGGCATCGCGAACATGAACGGGCTTCGCGCCATTGCGGGCAACGGGTACTCCGGCCGCTACCTCCGGCTGCGGGGTGTGGGCTGCTTCCTCGTCTGCGACATCCGCAAGTGGATGAAATTTGCCCCGACGCCGCTCTGGCTCTCCGTCTACGGGGTGCGATGGGAAAAGAGCGATGCCTCGACGGCTCGACGCGCGCTCGCTCCGCTCGAGTCCGTGACGCCCCCGCGCATGTTCATGGCCGGCGATGGCTTCCCGACCGTGGCGCTCCAGGTGCCGGTCGGAGCCGAGCGCGATACCGTGGTGAAGAACCTCCTCGACCAGGTGATCGTGGTCGCCGATTTGTTGGCGCCGCTGGGGTCCGTCGAGCAGCCCGCCGGAGGTGCGAAGGACACGCCGCCCGACGATGCCCCGCCGGAGGCATGAGGGCAGGGGTCGTGGTGCCCGTCCGAGCACGTCGAGCGCCGTTCACCTGAACGATACCCTAACATGACCTATGCGTTGTTTTATTGCGTCACGTCCGAAGGTACGACGTCCGCATGCGCAGCATTCTCCCCGATCCCGGGCAAGGTCCCCATCCTCCCCGGCCCTACTGCGCCGCCCGCGCGACGTCGCCCGCTTCTTCCACGCGACGCTCACGCCGCTCGTCCACGAGGAGGTCTGGCTCGCCGCGCTCGACGCCCACGATCGCGTCCGCGGCGCGCGCATGGTCTGCCGCGGCGGCCTCCTGGGCGGCTCCGTCCGCGCCCCCGATGTCCTTCGCGCCGCCATCGAGCTCGGCGCCGTCGCGTTCGTGCTGGCCCACAACCACCCCGGCGGCGACCCCGCCCCGTCCGACGACGACGTCGAGCTGACCCGGGAGATCGAGCACGCCGCCCACCTGATCGGCGTTCCCCTCCAGGACCACGTCATCCTGACGCCCGCCGGGCGCTTCGCCTCGGTCTTCCGGGCTGGCTCATCCCGCTAGACCGTCGGGATCCTGGCGCCCACCGGCGTCCTCGCCGCCAGACCCGTGCGTCGCGCGGAGCGACCACCAGGCCCGGGACGTCCCTGCCGCCGCTGCCGAGAGCAACCTTTCGACGGGGCCTCCCGAGGCCGCACAGCGCGCCTCCGGCCTCCCTCCTGGCCAGAACGATGCCAGCCAAGCTATCCCAGCAACATCCCTCGTTTTTCTCACCCATCCATCCCCCGCGCTCCCCCGGACACCGCAGGATTTCGACACCCTCGCGTCTTCTATAAATCATCTTCTCCTCCACTTCTCTCTGGACACCTCTCTTCCCATCATGAATAGAGCACGCTTGCCCGTCTGGCATTCCAGCGCAATCCCGCGCTCCTGCCACGGACGAGGATGATCTCATGAGCAAATACACCGCTTCTGAAGTGATCCAGCTCCCCCGCCTCACCGCCGTCGGGGCGATGGCGCTCGGCGAGCAGCTCCTCACGGCGGCGAAGCCCGCGAAGAAGCAGCTCGCGAAGGGCATCGCGCGGGCGCTCGCCGTGCTCTCGTCGCGGCACGGCGAGCTCGCGTCGGCGCTGCGCGATCAGGTGTCGCTGTCCGGAGGAGGGGAGGCGAGCGAGGATGCCGTCCAGTGCGACCGTGTCATCGACGGTTGCTGGAGCGGTCTCCACGACTTCCTGACCGCGTTCACAAAGCTGCCGTCCGACGCGCCCGAGGTCGCCGAGGCGAGCGCGCTGAAGGCGGCCATCTTCACGGGAGGGCTCAAGTTCCTCCAGCTCACGTACGTCCTCGAATGGTCCGAGAGCGAGCTCCGGCTGCAGCGCATCCGCAAGAACGGCCTCGACGCGCGCCTCGAGGCGCTCGGCGGCAAGCGCTTCCTCGTCGTCCTGGAGTCCGCGCACGCCGCCTACGGCAAGGCGCTCGGCGTCACGGCGCCCACGGCCGCGGCCGCGGCGGCGCCGCCGAGCGTGCGCGAGGCGCTCGACGCCTTCACCGAGGTGCTGCGCGCGTACGTGATCAAGGTGATGGGCGCGGTCGAGCCCGACGAGCCGGAGACGCAGGAGCTCGCCGACAAGCTGCTCGCGCCGCTCGCGACCTGGAGCGTCGGGCCGAGCGGTCGCGGCGCCGCCCGGAAGAACGACAAGCCCGAGGGCGAGCCCGCAACGCCCCCTCCGCCCGATGCGCCGAGCGCCCAGCCGGCGCCGGTCGACCTCTGAGCCCGCTCGCGTAACGCCGCCCACCGGACGCCCGCTCGCGCAACACCGCCCCGCCAGACGCCCGCTCGCCCCCGCGTCACCCGCCCAGGAGCACGCCCTGTCCGCCGCCGTGGCGGCCCCCGGCGCCACCGGCGCCACCGGCGCCACCGGAATCCGGGCGTCCCGCCGTCCGGGCGTCCCGTCCCGCTTCCTCATGCCTGCCGGACAGCGCGCAACGCCCCGAGCCCTGTGCCAACCCCCCGACTTCGCGCCAGGGCTTTGTGAGGGTCATGTCACTCTCCAGGCGAGGGAGCCCATGCGGCTCGTCTCCGCCACGAAGGGGTGGGCGTCGATGGGTTTGAGCCGGCGCCGCAGCGCCTGCTGAACATCCGCGGGATTGATGGCGCGCGGCCGCAGCGTCGAGTGCTTGCTGGGTTGCTCCAGATGGAGCACGACCCGCAGCTTCTTCGCGTCGAGCACGGCCATGGCCACCTCCGCCTCCTGGGCGTCGTTGGCGTTGATCTTCGCCGGAAGCATCGCCGCGAGCGTATCCACGACCTTGCCCGCGACCTCATCGTCGAGCGCGGACGGCTTCGTGCGCGCGTGGATCCGGTAGTCCTTGACCTCGATGAGCCACGCGGTCCGGTCTGGATCGACGGCGAGCAGGTCGAGCGCCTTGAGCCCAACCCGCACCACGGAGAACTGCGTGCGGTAGAACGTCCACTCGTCGTACTTGCTCACCACCCAGGTGCTCGGGAACTCGAAATTCAGGCCATCGACGGCGACGGTCGGCATGGCTCAGCCTTCCGGGCTCAGGAAACGGTCGGACTGCTCGAGCTCCTCGTCGAGCGCGGCGATGGTTCCCATGTCGTCCACGGAGGGCCCTTGCTGCACCGAGACACCCGCGTCCGACAGGTGCAGCCCGAAGAAGCGCGCGTCGACCTCTCCCTCCTTGCGCGCGAGCAGCATCTCGATCTCGCGCAGCAAGAACAGGCTGTGCGTCGCGATGAACACCTGGATGCCGCCGAGGCTCAGATCGACGATGCTGCCGGCGACCTTCTTGATGATGCGCGGGTTGAGGTTCGCCTCCGGCTCGTCCCAGAACAGGCACCCTTTGTCGAGCAAGGCCCCTGTCGCGATGAGGCGGGCGAGCATGCCGAGCTTGCGGAGGCCCTCCGCGACGAGCGGCATCTCCATGCGGCCGCTCCCGCTACGGAAGTAGAATCGACCGTTCCTGTCGAGGTCGATCCATCCGCCCATCGCCTCCTCCAGCGGCCCGAGGAGCTCCCGGACGCGCTTTTCCTTGATGCCCCTCTTCAGGGGCGCGCCGAGGAGCAAGCAGGTGTCGCGCCATGTCTCCTCGAATTCGAGATAGTGGTTCTCGTAGACGGACACGAAGCCTGGGTAGATCGTGAGGAGCTCCCGGGTCGGCAGGTAGGCCGGCGCCGCGTCGACCCATTCCGTGGGGAGCGTGTCGATCGAGACGTCCGACTTGCTCTGCGTCGAGAAGCCGAACGAGATATCCCAGGCCTCGTTGGTGCAGGTCATCCGCACATCGCAGCGCTCACGCCCTTGCTTCCGCCGGGCGAGGCGCCCCAGGGCCTCCGGGCGGAAGACGCTGACGAGCTTGTCCGCGAGGCGGGTCTGCAGAGCCGCCTTGGTCGGGGGCGCGGCGTTCGGCTTGCGCCCCTCCTCCCAGCTCGTCGCGAGGATGGAGTAGGCGAGTTTCAGCGCGTGCGTCTTTCCCGTGCCGTTCTCTCCCACGAACACGTTGAGGTGCTGTCCGAAGTCGAGGTCCGCCTCGCTGAAGGCGGTGAAATTCTTGATATGAAGCGACCTGATCATGGCTTGCCTTCGAACAGAGCGAGCTGGTCCTTCGTTTCCGGGACCTCGCCGGCCGCGGCCTCGATGGCGGACCAGGAGGTGATGAGCTCGTTGCAGGCGCGCGCCCTCTCGGCCTCGCCGCGGCGCTCGCACAGGGTGTTGTGCGCCGTCGCCGTCATGAGCAGCAGGTGCCGCGTGTGCGCGCCGAGCTTCTCGAAGAGCTCGTCGCGCCACTGCTCGACGACGCCGCCGGCGCGACGATGTTCGACGTGTGGACCGCCATCATCGGGTCGAAGAGGAAGGCGAGGTCGATGCGCTTCGCCTCCGCGGTGAGCTGGAAGGCGGCGCCATCGCCGTCGAACGACCACGGACGCGCAGAGGTGGCGAGCGCGAGCACGGCCTCGTCGGCGCGCGACACGAGCCGCTCGCGCAGCGCGCCATCCGGCAGCCGGTAGATGAGCTGAAGCGAGTCCGGCGAGATGAGGATCGTCGCGACCAGGGTGACGACGCTCGACGGCTCCACGCCTTCCAGGCTTGCGCCGTTCGTGACGTCCTCGAGCTTCAACGTGTTCCCCTTCCGATCGGCGCGAGCATGCCGCGAGGCGACGCACCGTAGCCGGACCACGCTCGCCCAACAAGGGCCGACGACCGAGGCGCGCTGCTGGGCGGCACGAACCGCCCCCTCGCCACCGGATCCTCCCCGCGATGGCGCTCGGCGAGCAGCTCCTACCAAGCTGCCGACCGGCGCGCCCGAGCCCTGTGCCAACCCCCGTGATCTGTGCCAGACGAGGGGGGTCCGGCACTGGCACAAACGCAATGCATTGCGACACACAGGGGTCCGGACCCCTCGAGGACGCTCTGCAGAGCGTCTCCGGGAGCCAGATTGTGCCAGAATTCGCGTTTTACACCGGAATTCTGTGCCAGAACCGCCGAGAACGTGCTGGATCTTGTGCCAGAGGGGGGGTAGGGACCCCTCCGGACCGCAAAACAGAGCGCCTGCCCGGGCTCGGCACCCCCTCCGGCCCTCAGAGCAGAGCGCGAGCGAGCGGTCCTGCATGCTCCTCGACGAAAGCCGGAGCGCACCCGAGGACTCGAGCCGTCGCCCGGGTGTGGCGACGAACGACGTGCGCGCGCCCCGAGGAAAGAAGCGCGCGTTTTTTCATGGCCCTCGGACAGGCTTAAGCGGTTCAGGCGACGGGCTGGGGCAACGGGCTCCCGGGGGCTCCTCATTCGATCTGGAGCTCGCTCTCCCTCCTGTCTATCGTTGCCCCCCATGCGCAACGAAGACCGCGACGCGAGATCTCACGGACGACGCGCGCGCTCCCGCGCGAGCACCCGGCGACCTGGCGCCCTCGGTCACGGCGCGCTCGCGCTCGGCCTCGTCGTGCTCGGCTGCGGGGGGGAGGACGGCCGCGGCGAGGCCGCCGGGACCACCGCGAGCACGGGCAGCGCGACGCAGGCGACCTCGGGCAGCGGCGGCGGTGGTGCGGGCGGCGGCGCGGGCAGCGGCGGCGGCGGCGCGGGCAGCGGCGGCGGCGGCGCGGGCAGCGGGGCCGGTGGGGCGGGCGGCGGGGCCGGGGGCAGCGCGCCTGCCGGCCCGCCGATCGTCATCGACGGCGAGGCGCATACGCTCACCTGGGCCGACGAGTTCGGCGGCGATCTCGGCGCAGGCCAGCCGAGGTCGCGGGTCAACGCCGGCTCCTGGAGCAAAGAAAACCTGGGCGTCAACTTCGAGCAGCAGGCCTACACGAACCGCGAGTGCACCGACCACCCCGACACCTGGAACTACTGCGTCGAGGAGGGAAAGCTCACCCTCCTCGCGCGCGAAGAGCCCCTCGATTGCGTTGTCTGGAAGACGTGCGCGGGCGCGGCGGACTGCGACGCGAACGGGACCTGCATGGACGGGTATTGCCTGAGCGACAAGAACCAGAACAGCGTCTGGGACCACGACGAGTGCGCTCCGCACACCGGCATCGCCAACCCGCCCGCGAACGGGATGACGTACACGTCCGGCCGCCTCAGCACGGACGAGAAGATCGAGCTCCGGTACGGCTACCTCGAGTTCCGGGCGCGCATGCCCTTCGCCGAGCTCGCGGCGGGGGACGTCCCGCCGAGCGGCATGTGGCCCGCCATCTGGCTGCTCGGCGCGAACGGCGCCCTCAAGGACGGCGGGGTGGACGACAGCGTCGGCTGGCCGATGAACGGCGAGATCGACGTGATGGAGTACACCCAGATCAAGGAGAACCCCGCCCTTTACCCCGACAACCGGGCGATGGGCTTCAACGCGCTCTGGCGCGAGCGGCCCGAGGCGGGGGAGATCGCGGCGAGCCCCGGCGGCTGGGAGCCGAACGCCTGCAGCGCGTGGCCCAACGGCGGCGACGCGAAATGCGACGCCGACGTCGGCGGCGCGAGGTCGACCTGGGACGGCGTGACCCTTGACTATCGCGCGTGGCACACCTGGGGCTTCCTCTGGGACGAGGACCGCTTCGCGATCTACATCGACGAGCTGCCGCAGAACGGCGGGACGCCCGTCGGCGTGTTCAGCATCGGAGAGGGCGCGACCGAGTACCGCCAGCCCATGTACCTCATCATGAACCTCGCCGTGGGCGGCGAGCTCGGCTGCCTCGGGTGGAAGGACCGAGCGTGCTCCTCCGCCGCCCAGTGCGCGAACGGCGCCGCGTGCGTGGACGGCCAGTGCGACGAGACCGCGGCGTCGTGCATCGACGTCGACTGGGCGACCCAGGGCGACCTCGCCAGGCTCGAGGTCGACTACGTCCGCTGGTATCACCGCGCCTCGGGGTACCCCAGGCTGCCGTCGGCCGCGTGCCAGGACGGCGACGGCGACGGCGCGCCGGACAACCTCCTCAAGAACTGCGGGTTCAACGAGGACCACACGTACCACCGCAGCGACATCTTCTTCGAGGGCGGCGGCGGCCTCACCGAGATCATCGACGAGGGCGGCGACCACGGCCACGTGCAGTGGGTGCGCATCGATAACGGCGGCACGCAGCCGTGGAATGTCCAGGTCCGGCAGGAGGGCTTCCCGCTGGCAGCCGGCACGGAGCACACATGGCAGGTGGACGTCAAGGCGAGCGCGCCCCGCGTCGTGCCCATCAAGATCGTGCTGGCCCACGATCCCTGGACGACGCTCGCCACGTTCGACTGCGATGTCGGGACCGCCTGGTCGACCTGCAGCCCGCCGAGCTTCACGCCCGAGAGCGCCGGCACCTACAAATTCGAGATCGACCTCGGGAACGACGGCGCGAGCCGCCACGACGGCACCGAGGTGACCCTCGATAACCTCTACCTCGGCACGGCGGACCGCGCCTGCCAGCCGGACTGCACGGGCGTGTCGTGCGGCGACGACAGGTGCGGCGGAACGTGCGGCGCGTGCGCCGCGGGCCTGCGCTGCGCCCCCTGGGGCCAGTGCGCCGCGGGGGTCAACTAGACTCGGCGCGAGGCGTGCCCACCCCGTCGAGCGCGCGGGCCCTGTGGCGAGCCGGCGCCGCAAGGCAATGCGCATGTGAGCCCACCCGCGTATCGCGGATGCTGGTGCTCGGGCGTACGCCGCGTTGACGCGACGAGCTACGACAATATCTCACCTTTGTTTTCGCAGGGAGGTGGAACAATGCAGCGCCTCGCGGCGGATGGCTCGAGAGCTCGTTGAAACCGTCTGGTCGTGGCCGTTTTCTTCGTGCCATCATCGACGAGGTGAACGTAGGGCCGTCCAGCAGTCGTCCGATCGAGGAGGGGCATCATCTCCTGCTCGAGCTCGGGCGGGGAGGAACCGCGCACGTCTTCCTCGCCGTGCAGAGCGGCGCGGAGGGCGTGGACAAGCTCGTCGTCCTGAAGTTTCTCAGGCCCGACTTCCAGGACAACGCCGAGCTGCGCGAGATGTTCATCAACGAGGCGCGGTTCTCGGCTCGCTTGAACCACGCGAACATCGTCCAGACGAGCGCGATCGTCCAGACGACCCGCGGGGCCGCCATCGTGCTGGAGTACCTCGAGGGCCAGCCGCTCTCGGTCGTCCGGTCGAAGGCGCGCACCAAGCTCCCGCTGGAGATGCACCTCCGCATCATCATCGACGTGCTTCGCGGCCTTCATTACGCCCACGAGCTCACCGGCTTCGACGGCGAGCCCCTCGACGTCGTGCACCGCGACGTCTCGCCGCACAACGTCTTCGTGACCTACGATGGTCAGGTCAAGCTCATCGATTTTGGCATCGCGAAGCTCCTGGGCACGGGGGCCGAGACGGCGACGGGGGTGATCAAGGGCAAGATCGGGTACATGCCGCCCGAGCAGATCGAGGGGAACAAGGTCGATCGGCGGGCGGATCTGTACGCGGTGGGCGTCATGCTCTGGGAGGCCGCGACGGGCGAGCGGCTGTGGAAGGGGCTGAGCGACGTCGTCATCATGAATCGCGTCTTGAACGGGAACATCCCGAGGCCGCGCGACGCCAACCCCGACGTGCCCGAGGAGCTCGAGCGCATCATTGTCAAGGCGCTGTCGTTCTCGCGGGAGGCACGCTATGCCACCGCGCCGGAGCTCGAGGTCGACCTCGAGGTGTTCCTCGCCGGGATGATCCCCGTGACGAACCGCGACATCGGCAGGTTCGTGTCGCGCGAGTTCGAGGAGCTCCGCACGCAGACGAGGCGCATCATCGGCGAGGAGATGAAGCGCCGGGCCTCCACGGTGCGCTCGTCCGCGCCGGTCGACGTCGCGTCGTCGTCGCCGCCGCCGCTGTCGCAATCGCTCGCGCGCGCCGGCTACGCGACGATGACGAGCTCGGACTCGCGGCGCACGGACGCGCAAGGCGAGGCGTCGCGCCCGTGGCTGAAGCGGGCGTCCCGCTCGCTCTTCGCCGCGGCCGTGCTCGCGATCGGCGTCGGCGTCGTCCTCGGCGTCACCTTCCGTTCGTCGCGCTCCCCGAGCCCGTCCGTGGACGCCGGTGCTGCGCTGGCGCCGCCGCCTCCGTCGCCCACACCCGTTGCGCCCGCCGCCGTCACGGCGTCCGGGGAGCCGGCGCCCCCGCTGCGCGAGGAGACCGTTCCCTCGTCGGGCTCTGCCTCCGTCGCGGTGGCCGCTGCGCCATCCGCGCAGCAGGCCGAGCCGTCGGCGAAGCCCGCCGAGCCGTCGGCGCAGCCGGCCAGGCCGTCGGCGAAGCAGGCCAGGCCGTCGGCGAAGCCGGCCAGGCCGACGGCAAAGCAGGCCGGGTCGTCCGCGAAGGCGCCGGACGAGGTCGCCTCGCCTCCGGCGTCGGCGGCCAAGCCAGCTCCCGCCGCGCCTGTCAGCCCGCCGAGCGTGCGATGCGACCCGCCGTACACCATCGACGCCGATGGGATCAAACGCTTCAAGGTCGAGTGCATGTGAGGTCGTCTGTCGACACGACCTCGGGTATGGGCGCGCTCTCCGCGCTGGCCCTGGCTGTGATGAGCGGTTGCGGGACAGGCGGAGACGCCGGAACACAGGGCGGCGCCGGCGGACCGGCGACGGTGAGCGTGTCGTCCGGTTCCTCGGCGGGCACTGGAGGCGCGGGCACTGGAGGCGCGGGTTCCGGGGGCGCGGGCACTGGAGGCGCGGGCACCGGGGGCGCGGGCACTGGAGGCGCGGGTTCCGGAGGCGCGGGCACCGGAGGCGCGGGTTCCGAAGGCGCGGGCACCGGGGGCGCGAATCCTGGAGGCGCGGGCACCGGGGGCGCGGGCTCTGGAGGCGCGGGCACCGGGGGTGCGGGGGGTGACGGCGGCGGGCCCGTCACGACGGACCTGCCTCCGGTCGCGCTTGTACTCAGCGGGGACGTCCAGGGAGTGCACGACCCGTCGATCCTCCGGGCGGGGGATCTGTATTATGTCTTCTCCACCGGCCCCGGGATCGCGATCCGGACCTCGGCGGACCTCGTGCATTGGGGCCTCGCCGGCGCCGTATTCAGCTCCACGCCAGAATGGGTCGCGAGCGCGGTGGGAGACGTCGACGCGCTCTGGGCGCCGGACATCTCTTACTGGGGCGGGCTCTATCATCTGTATTATGCGGCCTCGTACTTCGGGACGAACCGCTCCTGCATCGGTCACGCGACAAGGCCGTCTCTGGACGACGCGCATACCCGCTGGTTGGATCACGGCGCCGTCGTCTGCAGCGAGGGCACCGATTACAACGCCATCGATCCGAACGTCGTGATCGACGAGCGGGGCACACCCTGGCTCGTGTTCGGGAGCTTCTGGTCGGGGCTCAAGCTCATGCAGCTCACCCTCGCAGGCGCTCCCGTCGACGGGACGCTCACGTCCATCGCCTCACGCCCGAGCACGGCCATCGAGGCGCCGTTCGTCGTGAGGCGAGGCGAACATTATTACCTGTTTGCCTCGTTCGACACCTGCTGCGCCGGCTCGGGCAGCACGTACAAGATCATGGTCGGCCGGTCCCAGGCGCTCGCCGGTCCTTACGTGGACAGGCTCGGGAGCCGCATGCTCGACGGCGGCGGCTCGCGCGTGCTGACCAGCAGCTCGAGGTGGCGTGGGCCTGGCAGCAACGGCTTGATCCGAGATGGTGAGTCCTGGTATCACATCTACCATTCGTACGACGCCGACGCGGACGGCATGTGGGCCCTTCGCGTCGCCGAGCTGAGCTGGGGCACCGATGGCTGGCCGGAGTCCGGCGGGCCGTGAGCTGGCGCTCGGGGGTGGCTCATACGTCGGTTTGTCGCGGGCGCCGGGCTCCTTCCCCTATACTCCCGCGGTGGCCGTGGTCCCCGCGGCCACGACCACTGCATCGCGCGCGCTCAGGAGACATCCATCGTGTGGGAGGTGACATGAACATGGCAGGTCATGGAAGGATGCTGGCCGGCCCTGCGGCTCTTCGTCCGGCGGCACGTGCGCTCCTGGCGATCGCTCCCCTGTTCCTCGGGGCGTGCTCGTTCGTCGAAGACCTGTCCCATCTCCAGCAGGAGACGACGAGCGCCGGGGGCGGCTCTTCGACGCAGAGCTCCAGCGAGAGCAGCAGTGGCTCGGGAGGCCTCGCCGGGGCCGGCGGCGATGGCGGCGCTGCTGAGGGCGCCGGCGGTGTCGGGGGCGATGGCGGCGTCGGGGGCGCCGGCGGGGATGGCGGTGCCGGCGCTGCCGGGGGCGCCGGCGGTGTCGGGGGGGATGGCGGCGGGGATGGCGGCGCCGGCGCCGGGGGCGGTCCCCTCGTCGATCTCGAATCCGGGCTCTTCCTGCACTACACGTTCGACGAGACCGAGGGGGACCTCGCGGCGGACGCCACCGGCGACGTGCTGCACGACGCGATCGTGATGGGTGGGACGTGGGTGCCGGGGCACATCGGAAACGCGCTGTCCCTCTCGGGGGTCGAGCAGTACGTGGAGGTTCCGCCCGGGATCTTGCAGACGCTCGACGAGATCACGTTTGCTCTCTGGGTCTCCCTCGGCCGGCAGCAGCTGTGGCAGCGGATCTTCGACTTCGGATCCGGGGAATCGGCGTGGATCTACCTGTGCCCGAAGGCGGCGGATCCGCCGGGCCTCCGCTTCTCGGTGAACTCCCTTGCGGGCGTCGATGAGTATACAGCGGACTGGACCTTGACGGTCGGGGCGTGGAGGCACGTCGCGGTGACGGCCTCCTTCAACCCGAATCGCTCTTCGATTTACGTCGACGGGGTCGAGGTGATGACCAGCGATCTGATCTACACCCGACCCTCGGAGGTGGGGAACACGACCCAGAACTTCATCGGCCGCTCCCAGTTCCCGACGGATCCCTACTTCAACGGGATCGTGGACGACTTCAGGATCTACGATCGTGCGCTCTCGGCGGCCGAGGTGGCGGCCCTCGCGGCGCTGTGACCGGGGGCGGCGGCCGCGCGCGACCGCGGCCGGCGGACCGTCGGAAGTTTGCTCCACGGGCTGTCGGATGCGAGTGTGCTGGACACGAGGAGCTCGGCGTGATGGCTGGAGAGACGGACGTGCTGCGATGGGCGAAGCCTCTCGGGATGAGGCGCGGCGGGTGCGTGGGGCTCGCGCTGCTGGCGACCTCTCTCTGGCCGCTCTCGGCGCCGGCGGACGAGCCCGTGGTGCCGGAAGCGGGAGCGGCCTCGGGGGTGGAGCAGTGTGTCGCGGCGCACGCCGAGGTGCAGGCGCTCCGGAGGAATCAGCGGCTGCTCGAGGCGCGCCGTGTGCTGAAGGGCTGCGCGCGATCCGAATGCCCGGCGCCGGTCCTTCGCGATTGCGTCGCGTGGGTCGACGAGATCGAGAGGGCGACGCCGTCGGTCGTCTTCAACGTGACGAGCGGCGGCGAGCAGGTCGCCGGGTCGAGGGTCCTGGTCGACGGCCAGCCGGTCGAGCTGTCGTCGAGCGGTGCGCCGCTCAGGCTCGATCCGGGGAAGCATACGTACCGTGTCGAGCATGACGGGCACAGGCCGGTGGCCAAGGAGCTCATCCTCTTCGAGGGGCAGCGCTTCCGGCAGCTGAACGTCGCGCTCGAGCCCGTCGTGGTCCCGCAGGCCCCGGTGGCTCAGGCCCTCATGACGGAGAGCTACCGTCCGGTGCCGGCGTGGACCTACGTGCTGGCGGGCGTGGGGGTCGCGGGCGCGGCGAGCTTTGCGGTGTGGGGCCTCATGGGTCGATCCGAGCAGGACCACCTCGAACAGACCTGCAGGCCGAAGTGCACGGACAGCGATCTTGCCAACGTGCATACGCGGTACCTGATCGCCGACATCTCTCTCGGTGTAGGCGCAGCGGCGTTCGCGGGCGCCGCGCTGACCTATCTGCTCCGTCCCACGGAGGAGCGGCCGATCACGGTGTCCGTGGAGCCGAACCGGACCGGAGTGTATGGTACGGTGTCGTTCCGCGGTATGTGAGATGGTATCATCTCTCGACCGGACGCTGGAATCTTGACGAGGGTCGCCGTCGTCGGCGCGACCTGCTCCACTTTAACAACCCTTCTCGAGCACCGTCGGACCGTTCCGTGATGCTCGAGGAATCGCTTCATTGGAGGATGCTATGAGAGAGGCATCGATCTTGTCGGGTAGTCTCGGGGCCATGCTGCTCACGGCCGTGATGCTCGGAACAGTCGCCACCGGATGCGGATCGAGCGATGACGACCCGGGAGGCGGCGGCAGCGGCGGCAGCGGGACGACGTCGGGTGGAAGCTCCACCACGAGCGGCTCAGGCGGCAGCGGCGGGACCACGCCTGGCACGGGCGGCGCGGGCGGCGAGGGGACGGGCGGCATCGGGGGCGCGGGCGGCGAGGGGACAGGCGGCCTCGGCGGCGCGGGCGGCAGCGGCGGCGCCGGCGGCAGCGGTGGTGATGGCGGCAGCGGCGGCGCCGGCGGCAGCGGTGGTGATGGCGGCAGCGGCGGCGCCGGCGGCAGCGGTGGTGCGACCGGCAGCGGCGGCGCAGGCGGCAGCGGTGGTGCGACCGGCAGCGGCGGCGCAGGCGGCAGCGGTGGTGCGACCGGCAGCGGCGGCAGCGGCGGTGGTGAAGGCGGCGGCGGAGCGGGCGGCGGCGGCGGCGCCGGGCCGGCTCCGACGCTCGTCGTGCACTATACGTTCGACGAGGAGGCCGGCCTCATCGCCAGCGACGCGTCGGGGAACGCGAATGACGCCACGCTCGCCGGGAGCGCCGGATGGTCGCCGGCGGGGCGAATCGGCGGCGCGCTCAGCCTGCAGGGCGCCGACCCCTTCGTCGATCTCCCCGACGCCCTCATCGACGGCCTCGACGATCTCACCATCGCGACCTGGGTCAACCTGAGCAGCATCGACATGTGGTCTCGCATCTTCGATTTCGGCGGTAACGGATTCATGTATCTCACCCCGTCCAACGCTGCCGGGGAGCTGCATTTCGCGGTTTACAACGACGAAAACGAGGCGATCGTGGCGGTCCCGAACCCGCTGACCGTCGACGTCTGGAAGCATGTGGCCGTCACGATCTCGAGCGGCACGTACCAGATATGGATCGATGGTGTCTCCGTTGCATCGACCACGCCGGCGCCTCCAGACGACGTGAAGCCGTCCCAGCTGGCGCCCACGATGAGGAACTTCCTTGGCGATTCGCAGTTCGAGGCGGATCCCTTCCTCAAGGGGTACATGGACGACTTCCGGATCTACGACCGCGCCCTCTCGGCCGACGAGATGGCGGCCCTCGCCGCGCCGTAGGCGAGAGGACGCGCGGGGAGGCGCGAGGAGGGGGGCTTCGAGACATGGTACGGGCCATTGACCACCTCCGCCTCAAGCGCAGGTCGGCAAGAGCGCGGAGGTCTGACGGCTCAGCGAGGGCGGGCGCGCTCCATCAGATCCACGAGCGCGCGGTCGTCGGGCGTGCCCCGCGCGCGCAGCCCGGCGATGGCGCCGTCACGATCCTCGGGGCGGCGGTTCTGCGAGAGCTTGAGCTTGCCCTCGATCCGCGTGATCTCCATGGAGAGGCCGACGATCGCGGGGAGCAGCGCGCTTCGCTTCTCCGGCGAGAGCTCCGCGACGCTCCAGGGGTCGGGCTGCCCGTGCTCGTTCACGTCGGAGAGGCGCGCGAGCAGCGCGAGGAGCGCGTCGTGGTCCTCGATGGCCCGCGGCGCGCCGTGCGCGTGGACGACGGCGTAGTTCCAGGTCGGCACGTCGTCGCGCGAGGCGTACCACCCGGGCGAGATGTACCCGTGCGGCCCGCGGAAGACGGCCAGGACCGGCGTGCTCCCGTCAAGCGCGCGCCGGATCGGGTTGGCCCGCGCGACATGCGCGAGCAAGGTGCCGTGAGGGCCGCTGTCGCGATCGAGCAGGAAGGGCAGGTGCGCGATCATGGGCACGCCGTCCTCCCCGGGCGCGACGAGCATGCCGAAGGGGTGCGCGTCGACGAGATCGTGGAGACCAGCGAGGTCGTGTGCCTCGAAGACCCTGGGAAGGTAGATGGATCGCGGCACGCCCGTCGTCATGCCGGCAGGGTGTACCACGGAGCGCCCGCCGGAGACGACGGTGCTCGAAGACCTCCTCCTCGTAGGGGAGGGTCGGAGACGACATCCATCGGCCCGAGAGCTTAGGACCTATCCCGGAGAGAGCGCCTGGGATTTCGGGCGACGACGAGAGGAACCATGCGGATATCCTCGCGGGACGGCTTGATATCGGTGTGCGACTCAGCAGCAGCGGCAGCAGCGCGTCGAGAGGCCGGCGCCCGGAAGTCGAGCCGGGCCATGTCTTCATCGAGCGGGCACGAAGAGTGCCCGATTTGCTCGATTTCTGAGCTGTTTTTCTAGATCCAGGGTGATTCGACCCAGTTTTTTGAGTTAATTCTCTGGATCAAGCACGTATTTATCCAGATCAGAGCGACGAAACTCTCGTTGTAGCTTCCATGTACCTCGAATCCAGGACGCATTTTCTAGATTACGTCGAGTTTTGTCTGGTTCTTCGGCTAGGCATGTCTCGATGCCCCTGGTCCCTGCGCCCCCTGTCGCCCCGCGCGGTTACAGCGCCGTCGAGCTGGCGCGCGCCGCCGGCGTGAGCACCGGCACGATCAAGCACTGGATCGCGGAGGGCCTGATGCACAAGCTCGCGTTCCGCGGCCGCCGTACGACGTGCGGCCGCGAGCACCTCCTGCGGGCGCTCGCGATCAAGAAGCTGGGAATCCGGCGCAAGGCTGGCGCTGTTCTGGGTTCAGTTCGGGCGCGAGCGGGATCGTGGGGCGCCGTCCCTGGGCGCCCGTTGCGGTCCGGACCAGCGTGGCGCGGATGTCGCCGAGGCTGTCCATCATGGCGCTGCTCAGCGCGGCGGAGGCGTCGGTGCCAAGGGCGATGCGTGCCAGGCTGACGAGCATCAGCCCGAGCACCGTCGCAAAGGTGTGGAGCCGCAGCGAGCCGTCGGCCCACGGATGTGAGGGACCCCGGGGCACGACGCCTCCCTTCTTCGACTGCGCCGCGATCCGGTAGCGGCGACCGTCGCGCGTCGACCCAGGTTGGGGTAGCCGCCACGGCGGTCGCGACCACGACGGTTCAGACGCCTCATGCGCTCCGAACATCGGACACCGTCGCAGATTTTTTCGTCATCCTGGCAGATTTCCTGCCTGTCGAGATAGTCGCTGGCTCCTTATCACACAGGCGCTGCGCGCAAATGATGCATTGTGCCCATAACACGAAGAAGGAGCTCATCCGCGAGTGTCCCCGTCATGCCTGCGCCGTCAGGCCACTGGGCGCGCCGCAGGACCGACGGGAGGGAGCAGAACGCGTCCTCCGCAGTCCTCCAGAGACGTCGGACGCGCGCAGGCGCCGGACGGACGGATTGCCGGCGATCCACCACGGTCGGTTATGAGGAGGGGACATTGAAGACTAGATTCTTGATGCATAGCGTGCTCGCCACCCTGGCTGCGGCAGGATGTACGGGCGAGATCACCGGCGGGGCAGGCGGCCCGGGGACTGAAGACGACCTCGCCGGCATCGCAGGTCCGTCGGATCCGGGCGCGCTCCGTCCTGTCGTGCGCGTACCGCGGGAGCTCTTCGGCGCGAGGAACGACGCGGAGCACCTCACGTACCCCGAGGCCACGCCGGCCGAGCGCCGCTTCCTGGACCCGGATGACGCGAACAGCCCGCTTCACTTCTTCATCACCATCCACACGCAAGAAGAGGGCGTCGGGCCCATGTTCAACCAGCCGAGGTGCCTCGGCTGCCATCTGAACTCGGACGACATCGAGAGAAACCAGTCCGAGGCGCTCGGCAGGCTCTGGAGCCCGCCCGCCGACCTCAACTTCGAGAGCACCCCCGTCTCCCGTGCCGGACGGCAGGGCGTGACGGACTACTCGGAGATCTCGCGCTCGCAGCCGCCGCCAACCGCCTCGTTCACGCTCTTCGGCGACTTCAACGTCATCACCGGCAGGTTCGATCCGCTCACGCAGTTCGGCGGACCCATTCAACACGTCAGGTCCGTCCCACTTTGCGAGATCGACACCATCCCGCCCGAGTCCATCGATCCGAACTTCGCGGGCGGCGCGGATCCGGTCACCGGGATCAGCGACCTCGGGTTCGTGCGGGCGGTGGGTGAGCGGGCCGCTCCGCCCTACATCGGGCGCGGTCTGATGGAGGCTGTCTACGCCGGCGATATCCTGGCCAACGAAGATCCAGAGGATGTCGAGGGCAGCACATCGTCGCTCCCGCCATCCCCGGATTCGCGCCTCTGTGCAAACGACTGCATCTCCGGAAGGCACAACGAGAACCGCGCCGACCTCGCGTTCGTCGGGGGCGACTCCGAGGTGCGGCTCTCGCGGTTCGGGCTGCGGGCGGCAGGGCCGACGCTCCTTCAGTTCGACGTCGGCGGCACACAGGGGGAGATCGGGCTCACGAGCCCCTTCCTTCCGACCGAGCAACCCCTGAACCAGGAAAACCAGGGCCGAGGTTGCGACATCGTCCCCGATCCGGAGCTCACCGCCGAGGCGGTGGAAGATCTGCGCACACTCCTGCGCCTGCTCGGGATCCCTGACGTTGCGTCCGAGCTGCTCGAACCCACGCCGTCGACGCCGCTCGCCGCCGACATCCACGCAGGCGCGAGGCTCTTCGGCGTCGATCTCGAGGCGTTCCGCAGCCGCATGGTGCCCGGGATGACGCCGACGAATTTCGGCGATCCGGACGCCGACCGCGGCATCGCAGCGGACCGGAAGCTCAACTGCGTCGGTTGCCACATCCCGATCATGAGGACGGGGAGATCGCCGGCGAGGGTGGGCGGCGAGCTGCTCAGCAACCGCTGGGCGCCGCTCTTCTCCGATCTTCTGATCCACGACATGGGCAAGTTCCCGTTCGTCCGCCCAGAGGCGCTCAGGCCGGCGCCCTACCCCGGCATCAGCCGCAACCTCGCCGACTTCGCCCTGCCCGATCAGGGTCGCGCGATGGGCAACGAGTGGAGGACGCCGCCGCTCATGGGCATCGGCAAGACGGGCGCGCCCTTCCTGCATGACGCGCGGGTGTTCCTGAACGTCCTCCGCCCTGCCGAGACCGTGGCGAGCTACGCGGGCGCCGTCAACGAGCGTCTGGTGATCACGAACCTCGATGAGGCGCTCCTGGCCGCCATCGAGCTCCATGACCTGCCGTCGCCGCCGCCCAACGCGCACGGCGGGCCCGATGACTCACTCTGCCCGAGGCCGACGCTCGACATCGCAGAGTACGACATATGCCGCCGGAGCAGCCCGAACCGGAGCGAGGCGAAGAACGTGATGGAGAGGTGGCGCCGCCTGAGCCGTGAAGAGCAGCTCCAGGTCGTGAAATTCCTCGAAGCACTCTGAAGAAGCAGCCGCGAAGCGGGCTCTCTTCGCGCGGGAGCCGCTCGCCCTGGAGCGACACGCCCCGCGCGTCCTCCCGGACCCCCCGCGACCAGAGCCACGCCGCGAGCGCCTCGCCGAGCGCGCGCCGCCCCGGTCCTTCCAGGTGACGTCGCCGTTCCTTGTGCTGCTCCAGCGGCGCGAGGCGAGCGCGCCCTACCTGGCGGCGTGGGTGGAGAGCACGGGCTGGAGACGCACGCCGACAGAAAGTCGCGGCGCCTTGTAACGCCCGGCGGCTCCGCGACCTCTGCGGGTGATCCCCGTGGCCGGGCAGTCTCCGGCCCCGGGCTCCCCTGACTGGAGGCATTCCCATGACCTGGTTCCAAGCTGCGATGCGATGGGCCGCGCGCGCCGAGCGCCTCGGAATGCACGCGCTGCGCATCGGGCTGATCACCGTGCTCCTGTGGATCGGCGGGCTCAAGGCGTTTCCCTACGAGGCCGATGGCATCGTGCCCTTCGTCGCCAACAGCCCGGCGATGAGCTTCTTCTACGAACACCCGGCGCCCGAGTACACGAGGCACATGAACAAGGAGGGAGAGCTCGTGGCGGCCAACCGGGCCTGGCACGAGGCCAACGGGACCTATCGATTCTCGTGGGGGCTCGGCGCGGCGATCGTCGGCCTTGGCCTCTTGATCGCCGCGCATTACTGGAGGCCCGAGCTCGGCGCGGTGGGCAGCCTCCTCGTGGTGGGGATGTCCGTCGTCACCCTGTCGTTCCTGATCACCACGCCCGAGAGCTGGGTGCCGAAGCTCGGCGACGCGGAGCACGGGTTCCCGTACTTGAGCGGGCGGGGCCGCCTGGTGATCAAGGACGCGATCATGCTCGGCGCCGCGCTGGTCACCATGGCCCAGTCCGCTCGAGAGTACATGGCGCGACGCGCGCCCAGGAGAGCGCCCGCCGGAGCCGTCGGCCCGGCGGCGTGAGCGATCGCTCCGCTCAGGCTCGCTCGTCGATGCACTCGCGGAGCTGCTGCTTGGCCCGGTGGAGGAGCACGGCCACGTGGTTGGCCGTGAGGCCGAGCTGCTCCGCCACGGCCTCTCCGGGGAGCTCGTCGAGCAGCCGCAACGTCACGACCCGCGCCTGCACCTCGCCGAGGCGGTCGATGCAGCCGAGCGCGGTCACGTGCGCCTCGGCCGCAGCGATCAGCGCCTCGACCGAGGGAGCGCCGGCATCGAGCTCCTCGATCGCCGCGGGGTCGCCGAGGTGCGGCCGGCTGCGATGATGCCGGCGCCGCCCATTGCGGGCCTCGTTGCGCACCAGGACGGTGAGGAGCTTGCGGCTGTCCTCTTCCTCGTCGGTGAGGGCGCGCGCGTGGGGCAATCGCAGGAAGGTCACGAAGGCCTGTTGCACGGCGTCGAGCGCGTCCTCGGCCGCGAGGCCCTGGTGCCTCGCGACCCCCAGCAGATCGCGGCGGTGCAGGAGGACCAGCCGCGTCACCCAGCTCAGAAATCCCTTGTCGCTCATCTCAGAAGACGCCCTTCAAGAGGCCGCCCTCGGCGCGCACGGCGGCGCCGTTCACCGCCGCGGCGAGCCCGCTCGCCAGGAAGGCGACCACGTTGGCGACCTCTTCGGTGGTGATGAAGCGGCCGAGGAGCGAGGTCGGGCGCGTGGTGGTGAAGAACTCGCTCTCGACCTGCGCGACGCTCGCGCCGCGGCTCGACGCCAGATCGGTCACGAAGCGATCGACGCCCTCGGACCGGGTCGGCCCGACCAGGACCGAGTTCACGGTCACCGCCGTGCCCCGGGTGAGCTCGGCGAGGCCGCGGGCGAGGGCCGACTGGGCGGTCTTTGTGACGCCGTAGTGAATCATCTCGGCCGGGATTTGCACCGCCGACTCGCTGGAGATGAAGATGACCCGGCCCGCGCCGCGGGCGAGCATCCGGGGCAGGTAGTGCTGCGAGAGCAGCGCGCCCGAGATGACGTTGGTGGCGAAGATCTCCTGCCAGTCGCGGGCGGTGATCTCCTCGAACGGCTTGGGGCCGTAGACGCCGACGTTGTTGACGAGGATCTCGGCGTCGGGTGTGGCCTCGATGAGCGTGCGGCAGCCCGCCTCGGTGCCCAGATCCGCGGCCAGGCCGCGCACCCGCCCCGAGGGCGCCTGCTCGAGGAGGGCGGCGACGGCCTTGTCGACGCGAGCCTGGGTGCGCCCGGTGATGATGACCTCGGCCCCCTCTCCGGCGAGGCGCTGCGCGATGGCGTGCCCGATCCCGGCGGTCGAGCCGGTGACAATCGCTCGTTGACCAGAAATTCGCAGGTCCATGATGGGTCCTCCTCGGCGCGGGGGGCGACGCCGCTCCCCGCGCGACAGGGGGAGGGCCTAGTCCATCCTCCTCCTCATGGCTCGCCCGGCAGCGCTGTGGCGTGAAAGCGGCCCCTCACGGTGCGCAGGCGAAGGAGCGAGCACGTGTTGTTTGTATTACAGTGAGAGCGTATCGAGTGGAGCCTTGAAAACTTGACAAGCTTAACCGGTTTGGTTCTACTATGCGCCTACCGCGCACCACAGCCCGCGCCCTGCGCCGCGGCCCTGGACAGCCGTGCCTGACGCCAGCGCGGATCGCCTCCGCAGCATCGCCGGTCCCGCCTCGATCGCGAGGACCGGTGATCCACTCTCCCGCATGCAGGGATCTGCGGACCAGCTCGTGGGCGACAAGGAGCCATCATGCGAAAACCATCGTTCTTGGGCCTCAGCTCGTCAGGTATCCTCGTTCTTCTCCTGATGGGGCTCGGGTGCGGTTCATCGAGCGATTCATCCTCCGGCGCAGGGGGTGACGCAGGCGCCGGCGGTCAGGGCGCGACGAGCAGCGGGAGCGGCGCCGGCGGCTCCGGCGCCGCCGCCGGCTCCGGAGGCGCGGCGGAAGGGGGGGGCGGCACAGGGACGGGGGGCAGCTCGGTGGGCACCGGCGGCACCGGCGGCACCGGCGGCGGCGTACCTCCGGCGCCGGCCTGGGACTGGACCGGCATCGTCGGCACGGGACAGAGCCTGTCGGTCGGCGCGGAGGGGACGCCGCCCATCGGGACGCAGCAGCGCTTCAACAACCTGAAGCTGTCCCTCGGGGACGCGAGCGTGCCGCCGTTCGATCCGGAGAGCAGCGCCCTCTCCCTTGTGCCGCTCGTCGAGCCCATCCGCAACTTCGCGACGACCTACCCGAGCGCCTACCCGAAGAACCTCTACGGCGAGACGCCCCACACGGCGATGGCCGACCAGATCTCGTCGCTGGTGAAGGCGGCCGCGGGCGGCGATCACGTCACGGTGCACACCGTCGTCGGCGAGAGCGGCCAGCCGATGAGCGTCCTCCGGAAGGGCGCCACCGAGGTGGCCAGCGGCGCCACGTCCATGGGCCGCGCCTACGCGGCGACGCTGTTCGAGGCCGAGGCGATCGCGCGGCTCGCCAGCCAGGCCGGCAAGACCTTCGGCGTCGGCGCCATCCTCATCACGCACGGCGAGTCTGACGCCGGCAGCGCGACCTACGAGGACGAGCTGTTCAAGCTGTGGTCCGACTACAACCAGGACATCCCGCCGCTCACCGGGCAGTCGCGGAGCATCCCGATGCTTGTATCTCAGCAGCACTCGGTGCACACCGAGGTGGGCTCGCGGTCGACATCGACCCTGGCGCAGTGGCGCGTGGGCGTGACCCATCCGGGCGATATCGTCTGCTCGGGTCCGAAGTACCAGTATCCGTACGCGCCGGATCATATCCACCTCAACGCGAGCGGGTACCAGCAGCTCGGCGAGAAGTACGGCCAAGTCTACTTCGAGAAGGTCGTCCTCGGGAAGGACTGGCAGCCGCTCCAGCCGACGCGCGTCGAGCGCAGCGGCGACGTCGTCACCGTGCGCTTCCACGTCCCGGTGCCGCCGCTCGTCTGGGACAGCGCGCTGCCGTCTCCCCACCAGACGGCGTTCACCGAGTGGGCGCAGGGCCGCGGATTCGAGGTCTGGAGCGGCAACACCCGGATCGAGATCAGCGGTGTCGAGATTGACGGCGAGGCGGTGAAGATCACGGCGCGGAGCCTCCCGGCTTCCGGCGTGATGGTCGGCTACGCGGCGACGACCGACGGAACGTCGATGGCGGGCGGCACGACGCGCTGGGGTCAGCTGCGCGACTCGGATCCGTTCGTCGGCTCGGTCACGGGCAAGGCCCAGCCGAACTACAGCGTGGCGTTCGAGATGAGCGTCCCGTGAAGTGAAGGGGCGGCGCCGGTGCGAGGGAGGGTTCGCGCCGCGCAGCGGCGCTTGGCCGCGTCGGGTACAGCGACACAGAGCGGGTGAACCGCCGAGGCGCCAAGGACGCCAGGACAGGAAGAGAAGAAACAGGGGTCTTCTCCCTTCCTTTCTTGGCGCTCCACGCCGAGCGCTCGCGCCGGCGGCGACGCGCCCTTGACAAGACAGACCTGTCTGTCTTAATCAGGGACGTGAGCGACGCCCGGCGGCACATCCTCGAGGTTGCGGAGCGCCTCTTCTATGCGGAGGGGTATCGCGCCGTCGGCGTCGATCGCCTGATCGCCGAGGCGGAGGTCGCCAAGGCCACCTTTTATCGCCACTTCCGGACCAAGGACGAGCTGCTCGTGGCGGTGCTCGACGCGCGCGACGCGCGCTTTCGCGCGTGGCTGGCCGGGCGCGTCGAGGAGCTCGCGAGCGACCCGTGCGAGCGACCGCTCGCGGTCTTCGACGCGTTCGCCGAGCGGTTCGCCGCGAACGACTTCCGCGGGTGCGCGTTCCTCAACACGATGGTCGAGGTCGCGAGCCGGAGCCACCCCGCCCACGAGGCGTCGCAGCGCCACAAGCAGCGGCTCATCGACTATCTCGAGGGGCTCCTGCGCGACGCCGGCGTGCCGGACGCCGGCGCGCTGGCGCCGCAGCTCCTGTTGCTGATCGACGGCGCGACGGTGACCGCCGTCCGCGAGGGGGGACCGGGCGCCGCCGCGCGCGCGCGTTCCCTCGCCGAGGTGCTCCTCGCCACAGCGCGGCCAGGAAGGCGACGACGATGAACCAGAGCATGCGTGTCCCGAGCGGGTCGATTCGATGTGCCGAGCAGCTTCCGGACCCTCATCTCACCGGGGCGGTGCCCGGGTACGGCGAGCGCTCTGCGCGCCTCCCGCGGACGCCGCCGGCGCGCGCGGCCGCCCTCGCCGCACCGCTGCTCGCGCTCTCCCTGGCCGCGTGCGCGCCGGCGAACCGCGTCGACGCCAGCGCGCCGCCGGCCGGCGTATCGGCCGGCGTATCGGCCGCCGCCGGGCCCTCGGCAGGCGCATCGACCGCCGCCGAGGCCTCGAGCGCGCGTCTCCAGTGGCGTGGCGGTCCGACGGCGATCCTCGAGCGCGACGGGCTCCGGCTCCTCACCGATCCCGTCCTCGGGCCGCGCGGGCCTGCCGCGTTCGTCTTCCCGAAGCACCCGTCGACCGGCGTCGAGAATGCGCCGGTCGCCCGCTACACGGATCCTCCCGCCGAGCCGCTCGGGCGCCTCGACGTCATCCTCCTCAGCCACAACCACGCCGACCACTTCGATGCGGTCGCGAAGGAGACGCTCCCGAAGGACGTCCCCTTCGTCCTCCCGCCCGACGCGGCCGAGGCGGCGCGCGCCGCGGGGTTCACGAGGCTGACGCCGCTCGACTGGGACAGCGAGACGGTCATTCCGACCCGCGCCGGCCGCCTCCGGATCCTCGCCGTCCCGGCGAACCATACCCACGATGCGGCGCTCGACGCGACGCTAGGAAAGGGGAACGGGTATGTGCTGCGCTGGGAGGGCGAGAATCCCTATTCGATCTACTGGACCGGCGATTCGGTCTTCACCGATCCCATGCGCGCGGTGGCGGCCCGCTTCGCGCCCATCGACCTCTGGCTGCCGCACCTCGGCGCGGTCGGCGTCGACGGCGCGCGCGGCCTCCGCACGATGGACGCCGAGGAGGCCGTGGCCGCCGCGGCGCTCCTCCGCGCCCGCCACGTGATCCCGATCCACCACACCACCTTCGGCCATTACCGCGAGCCGGTCACGGCGTTCGTGCAGCGCGCCGCGACGAAGCGCCTGTCCGCGCACATCCACGTTCCGGTGGACGGCGCGTGGATGCCCCTCCCGCGCTGAGCCGGCCGTGCGCGTACCGGCCGCAGGAGGGGAGCGGGGGAGCCCCGGAGAGCCGCTGGGGAGCCGAGCGCGAAAAGGGGGTTGCCGGGAAGGGGAGATTGGACGAAGGTTCGTTCAGGTGCACCTTGAGCCAGGATCCCGCCGCGCCGCGTCCGCCGTTGCCGCCCTTCACCGCCGAGACCGCCGCCCGGAAAGCGCGGCTGGCTGAGGACGCCTGGAACAGCCGTGAGCCCGCTCGCGTGGCTCAGGCGTACACCGTCGATAGCCGCTGGCGGAACCGGGCGGAGTTCTTCCAGGGGAGGGAGGCGATCGAGGCGTTCCTGCACCGCAAATGGCAGCGGGAGCTCGACTACCGGCTGATCAAGGAGGTCTGGGCGTTCACGGAGGAGCGGATCGCGGTGCGCTTCGTCTATGAATGGCGCGACGACAGCGGGAGCTGGTATCGAGCCCATGGCAACGAGCAATGGGAGTTCGACGCCCACGGGTTGATGCGGCGGCGCGAGGCGAGCATCAATGACGTGCGCATCGCGGCGGAGGACCGGAAGTTCCACTGGCCTCTCGGACGCCGGCCGGACGATCACCCGGGGCTGAGCGAGCTCGGGCTCTAGGCGGCGGGCAGGCGCATGACCGCCTCTCCGAGCAGGCCCGAGATCGCCACGGCGTACGATCGCTGGGCCGCGACGTACGATGACGATCCCAACCGGACCCGCGAGCTCTCGGCCGCGGTCCTCCGGCAACGGGGCCTGGAGCTGGCCGGCCGTGACGTGATCGAGATCGGCTGCGGCACCGGGCGCAACACGCAGTGGCTCGCCGAGCGCGCGGGGAGCGTCCTCGCGCTGGATTTCTCCGAAGGGATGCTGCGGCAGGCGAGGGCCCGCGTGGTCTCCCCCCGCGTCCGCTTCGTGCAGCACGACATTCACGATGCCTGGCCGGTCGCCGGCGGCTCGCCCGACGCCGTGGCAAGCTGCCCGCGCTGGTCGAATCACGCACGGATCACGGCCACCGCTTTTCCGCTGCTGGTTCCCCGGCCCCGTGCGTGAGCTCGCTCAGCCGGCCTGTCGCTCCTGGTCGCCGCCCGCGGCCTGTCGCGGGGCGAGCATCGGGTGCAGCTCGGCGATCCCGAGCCGCGCGCGCCCCGCGAACTCGTAGGCGTCGTCGGTCGCGGCGATGTGCTGCGTCGCCGCGTGGATATCGCGGAAGCAGCGCTGCAGCGGGCTCGCCGCGTACAGCGCGCCCCCGCCGCCGGCCCGGTAAGCGAAGCCCGCGACCTCCGCGGCGACGTCGGTCGCGTAGGTCTGGACGAGCCGGATCGCCGCCCAGTCCTCGATCGAGAGCGCCTCCCCCGCGCGCGCCCGGTCCCACATCCGCCCCACGGCGTCGAACGCATAGGCGCGCGCCGCGGCGAGCTTCGCCTCCGCGCGCCCGAGGTCCATGTGGAATGCCGCGTGGCTGCCCAGCGCGAGCTGCGGCCACGCCTTGATGCGGCGCGGAGCGACCGCGGCGATCTCGTCGAGCGCGCGCCGCCCGACGCCGAGCGCGAAGCCGACGTGACCGGCCGCGAGCTGGGCGATCAGGGGGATCGCGTACAGCGCGCCGCCGCGCCGCCGCGGGGCCCCCGGGAAGGGGCACGTCAGCGCCTCGGGCACGAGCGCGCCCTCGATCCGGTAGTGATCGCTCCCGGTGCCGCGCAGGCCGGCGACATCCCACGTGTCCTCGAGCACCACCTGCTCGATGGGGACGGCGAGGCTGATCATCTCGGGCGGCCCCGCCGGAGGGGCCCCGTTTTCCGGCGCCACGACGGCGCAGGTGAACACCCAGCGCGCGTGCCGCACGCCGCTGCCGAACGCCCAGCGGCCCTCGAGCACGTAGCCCCCCGGGACGCGCCGCGCGAGGCCGCTCGGGACCTGGAGCCCTGCGAAGGTGGGGAACGGCCCCGCGAACACCTGCCGGGCCCCGTCGTCGGGCAAGGTGCCCCCGGCGAGGGCGGCGAGCAGCGCGCTGATCATCAGCGACCACCCCGCGGAGGCGTCCGCGCGCGCCATCGCCTCGAAGACCTCCAGCTGCGTCAGCGGATCGCTCTCCGCGCCGCCGAGCGCGCGCGGCGCGGCCATCGCGAGGAGGCCGCTCGACCGCAGCGCGTCGACGACCGCAGGCGCGAGCGTGCGCAGCCGCTCGGACGCCTCGGCGTGGGCGGCGGCGACGCCGCGGACGCGCTCCACCGCGGCGAGGAGGTGTTCGCGATCGGGGGATCGACGGGGCTCGGACATACGGGGCTCCTTTCCTGGACGGGGGTACGGCGCGCCGGCCCCTCCGGGCCGCCCGCGCGCCTGATGATGACACTGGCAACATTCGAAAGTTTCCACTGCCAACATTTTCGCCGCGGCCGTCCCGCGGGCCCTGCGGCGGGCCGACTTCGTGGTACCGTGCGCCTGCGCTGTGGCTCCCCCCCTGAAGCGCCGCCGCCCGCGCGCGCGCACCCCTCCTGCTCCCGCGTCGCGCGCCGCCGACCGGCCCTACCACCACGGCGACCTCCGGCGCGCCGTGCTGGAGGAGGCCCTCGCGCTCATCGAGGCGCAGGGGAACGCGAGCTTCACGCTGCGCGAGGTCGCGCGGCGCATCGGCGTCTCGCACGCCGCGCCGTACCGTCACTTCGCGGACAAGCGCGCCCTGATGACGGAGCTCGCGGTGCAGGCGAGCGCGGCGCTCGGCGCGCAGATCTCGGCCGCCCTCGAGGAGGCCGGCGGCGAGCTCCGGGCGCGCTTCCTGGCCGCCGGCTTCGCCTATGTCCGCTTCGCGCTGGAGCACCCGGCGCCCTTCCTCGTGATGTACTCCGGCGAGGTGAACGTGGAGGACCCGCGGGTCGCGGCGGCCACGTCGCAGAACCTCGGGGTGCTCCTCGGGTTCATCGAGGAGGCGCAGCGCGCCGGGGCGTTCCCGCCGGGCGATCCGATGGCGCTGGCGGTCCCGATCTGGGCGATGCACCACGGCCTCGCGACCCTCGCGGCGGCGGGCGCGCTGTCCAAGGCCGGCCCGGTGGAGCTCCGGCGCCTGGTCGACGACGCCCACGCGCGCCTGCTCGACGGGCTGCTCGTCACCGCGCCCGGGCCGTCGCGCGCCTGAGCGGGGAGGCGACCCCGGTGGACGCCGCCGGCGACCCGAGGCGGGCGCCACCGGCAAGCGGCGGCACCTTGCGGAGGGGAGGGGCGATCCCCGCCGCGGATCGATTCCAGCGCCGTGCCGCCCGGGTTACGCTCGCGCTCCTTGTGCGTACCGCCGCGATCGCTCTGCCCGCCCTCCTTGCCACCCTGTCGCCGGCCGCCGCCGCCGCCGAGCCGTCTCCCGAGCTCACGTACCGGCCGGAGATCGATCTGCCGATCACCGTGGTCGGCGGCGCCGGGTGGGTCATCTCCGAGCTCTCCAAGAAGGGCCTCGCGCCCGCGTCGTGCCGCTGGTGCGCGGCCAACGCGCTCGACACGTCGATCCGCGACGCGCTGGTCTGGAGCGGCGACCCGGAAACCGCCCATGATCTCAGCAACGTGACCGTCTTCGGTGTCGCGCCCACCTCCGCGCTGGGCCTCACCGCGCTCGCCGCGTGGTACGACGGCCGCTCCGAGAACACCGCCGCCGACCTCGTGATCGTCACCGAAGCGATGGTGGTGGCGATGGGCCTGAACCAGCTCACCAAGTACATTGTCGGCCGCCAGCGGCCCTATTCCCACCACGACAACCAGGATGTGCTCTGCGCGGGCGAGAGCTGCTCGCGCCCCGTCCCGCACGACGACGATCTCTCCTTTTTCTCCGGCCACGCCACGGCCGCCTTCTCCCTCGCCGCCGCGAGCGGCACCGTGGCGTCGATGCGCGGCTATCGCGCGGCGCCGTGGGTATGGGCGCAAGGAATGGCGATCGCCGCGCTCTCCGGCTATCTGCGCATCGCCGGCGACCGCCATTATTCCACCGATGTGCTCACGGGCGCCGTGTTCGGCTCCGCCGCCGGCGTGCTGATTCCAGCTCTGTTTCACGGTCCGCGCCCGGGCGTTGCCGGTCCGGACACGCAGGGTTTCCGCCTCTCGCTCGCACCCGCGAGCGGCGGCGTCGGCGCGGGCATCGCCGGCACGTTTTGAGCGTTTTTCAGCCGAGTGTGAGCCGAGTGCGGCGACCGCCGCCTTCGACAAGAGCCCACGCTGCTTTCAGACGACCTATGTAAGTAGAGTTGACAAAGCGGTATTCGATTTTTACACTACGCCTGTCAGCCACGGATGCTGGCGCTCGAGCCGCCGTTGCTGGAGCGCGAACCGAACACGTCGACTACGCCGTGCCGCCCCCGCGGCATCGGCGACGGCGAGCTGCGGCCGGGAATGGGCGCGCGCCTCGGCGCGAGCCCGTGTCAGCGGAGATCCGTCAGCTCGGCCGCATGAAGGAGTCCGGCGACATGAACGTCGTTCACCATTCGTCACGCCATCGATGGATCGCAGGCGGCCTCGCCGCCGCGCTCCCTGTCCTCCTCGCGGGCTGCAGCGATCAGGCGCTCGGGGCGCCTGTGCCCGGCGCCGAGCCGCCGCCGCGGGCCGCCGCGCGCGGGGAGCTGGCTTCGAGGAGCGCCGGCCAGGGCGGTGCCGCGGCTCGGCCGGCCGCGCCGGGGGCCGCCCTGCTGGAGCGCGACGAGCTGCTCCGGGAGGCCGGACGGCTCGCGGCGATCAGGGCCGCGCTCGCGCGGTCGCCGGAGGCGCCGCTCGCCCTGCTCGACGAGCACCGGGCCGAGTTCCCCCACGGCCGGCTCGCGGCGGAGCGGGAGCTCATCGCGATCGACGCGCTGCTGCGCCGCGGGCGCGCCGACCACGCGCGCGCCCGCGCCGACGCGTTCCTCGCGCAGTTCCCGTCGAGCCCCCACGCGGGCCGGGTGCGCCGCCTGCTCGCCGCGCCGTGAGACGATGACGACAGCGCCGCGCGGCGCCCGCGAAGCCTGACCGAGTCTGACCGACCTCGATGGAGGCCGCCGGGCGCAGACGCCGCTCTGCCCGGGCCCCCTCCCGCGGCGCCTCAGCTCGCGGGGGGCGGCTCGGACCGGGGCGGTGACATCCCGTCGACAACGACCGGATCGCTCTGCTCGACCAGGTGCGGCTTGCCCCACGTATCGATGAAATGACCCGACCGCTTCGCCTTGGTCTCCAGATAAAAGCGGTTGTGATCGTTCGGCCGGATCACGTGCGGGATACGCCCGGTCACGGACACCCCGTATTGCGTGAGCTGCTGGATCTTGTCCGGGTTGTTCGTGATGAGCTCGACCGACCTCACGTTCAGGCTGTGCAGCATGTGCGCCGCCACGGCGTAGTCGCGCTCATCGTCGCGGAAGCCGAGCGCGAGGTTCGCGTCGACCGTGTCGAGCCCCTGATCCTGCAGCGCATACGCGCGGATCTTGTTGATGAGGCCGATCCCGCGGCCCTCCTGGCGCAGATAGAGCAGGATGCCCCGCCCCATGCTCTTGATCTTCTTCAGCCCTTCGAGGAGCTGATCGCGGCAGTCGCAGCGCAAGGAGCCCATGGCGTCGCCGGTCAGGCACTCGGAGTGCAGCCTTGTCGGCACGTTCGAGGCGCCGACGACGTCGCCGTGCACCATCGCGATGTGCTCCTTGGCGTCGCGGTTGTTCCAGAACGCGACGATGCGGAAATGACCGGCGCGCGTCGGCAGCTCGGCGACGCCGACCACCCGCACACAGACGTTCACGTGGCCATACCCATCGCAGTCGTGCTCTCGATCCCGGGTGACGAGCTCGAGCAGCGGATTCATCGGGTCGGTCATGTCCTGCCTCCGCGAGGAGCCGCCTCGCGCGCCGAGCGGTGATGGGTAAATGCGCGTACTTCTTACCAGAACAGGACGGGCAGGCAACGCCTGCCGCCGCGCTCCGCCGCGAGGCGGCAGCCGGGGCCGCTCAGGCGTCGGCGGGCTGCCGGTGGGTCGGGGCGGCCGCGGCCACCCCGGGCGGCGAGGGCGATCTCCCCGCGCGCAGCACGCGCAGGATCAGGCGGGGATCCACGAGCGCCTCGGGCCCGTCGAGCATGTGCATCGCGCGCACGAAGCGCACGTAAACCTCGCGATCGACCTGCGCGGCGCGGTGCAGCATGCCGGTGTACCAGCGCAGGATCGGCTGGAGGAGCGGCCTCCGGCCGTCGGTCTCGGGGTAGGCGAGGTCTTCCCCGGTGGACATCTGCCACGGCAGATCGACCGCCTTCGCGGCGGCCACGTGGTAGCGGCGCGCGAGCCCCGCGATCGCGCCGGGGCCCGCGCGGCGGCGCTGCTCCGCGAGCGCTGTGTCGAGCGCGAGCGCCTGGAGACAGGCCGACGTCATCCCCTGTCCGTAAACGGGGTTGAAGCTCGCGAGCGCGTCGCCCAGCACGGCGAGCCCCTCGGGCATCCTCGCCATGCGCTCGTAGTGCCGCCGGAGGTGCGCCGGGAACTTGTAGGTGGCGATGTCCGTCACCGGCTCGGCCCCGAGCAGCGCCCGGTAGAGCGCGTCGTTCGGCAGCCCGCGCGCGAACTCCAGGAAGCCCTCGGGATCGGCGGGCGGGTGGTCGCCGAACAGGCCCGCGAGCACCACGACCCAGCGCCCGCCCTCGACCGGCGCGATACAGCCGAACCGCCGGCTGTCGGACGGCGAGCCGAGGACGTAGAGCGACGTCCACGGGACCTGCGCCGGATCCCGCGGGCGGTACTGCCGGCCGGCGTATCCCACCCGGACCTGGATTGTCGACTCGTCGGGCCGCGCGTAGCCGAGCGCCTCGAGCCACGCGGGCGCGCGCGAGCCGCGCCCGCTGGCGTCCACCACGAGGTCCGCCGAGAGCTCCTCGAGCCCGCCCGGGTCGTCGCGCCGCCGGACCACGACGCCGGTGATCCGGGAGCGATCGGGAGAGGCCGAGAGCTCGATCACATCGCGCCGATCCAGGCGCCGCACCGCGGGCAGCGCGAACGTGCGGCGGCGCACGTGCGCCTCGAGCAGCGGCCGGGTCATGCACACGGTCTGGACGCCGGTATGGAAGCGCGGCTTCCACGCGCCGAGGTGGTGCCAGGCGAGGCCGACCCCGAAGTCGTACGCGACGGCCCCGTCCCGGATCAGGTCCTCGGTGAACCCGGGGAACAGGTCGTTCAGGATGCGCTCTCCCCGGGCGAGCAGGCCGTGGAGGTGGCGGGCTTGCGGCGCGCCCTTGCGGGCCTCGCGGAGGTCGTCGGGGATGCCGTCGCGCTCGATAACGTCCACCTCGTCGAAATGGTCGGCGAGCACGCGGGCTGCGACCAGGCCCGCGATGCTCCCACCGATCACCACGGCCCTGCGGCCGGCGAACGAGTGGTTGGAGCGGATGTTCTGCTGGGTGCAAGGCTTCATGCGGCGTCGGGATTGCAATACGCGGGCCGTTCCCGACGAACGCAGGGCGGACGCAACGCCCGCCTCCTGAGGAGTCGGTCAGCGCGCGTCGCGCGAGCTGCGCAATTCGCGCGCAACCGCGCAACGGAGCGACTGAGCAACGGAGCGACTGCACCGCGGAGCGACTGAGCAATCGGTGACTGCGCCGAGGAGCGACTGCGCAATGAGCGACTGCGTGGCGGAGCATCTGCGTAAAGGCGCAATCCGATGCGCTCCGTCGGGACGAGAGAGGCGATCGTTCCACGCGCATCGTCGTCACCGGAGAAGCGCCGGCCGACCGCCTCGGAGAGATCGTGTCGAGACGATGCCTCCGGATGGCGGGTGGCGATTCTGCGGTGCGTGTGAGTGCGCCACGCAGGATTCCTCCGCCGGAGCTCCGCCGAGGTGGGGTGAGCGATCTCAGGTCTTCCGGAAGCTCATCCCCCCGCAAGACAGGTCAACTCCGCCCGAGGAGCTCGTGCTCCGCGGCGACAGGGGCCGATTCGGCCCGGGGGGCCGCCGTGTCGTTCTTCGCGAGACGGCCGATGAGGAGGGCCCGGCCGAGATGCGCGAACCCGGCGGCTATTTCTTGCGGCAGCCGCACTCGGCCGTCGGCGCCTGCGGGGCCGGCGGCCGTTCGCACGTCGTCACGAGGGTGCTCAGGACGGAGATGAGGATCGCGACGCGGAGCCGCATGCGGGCGATTCTTCCCCCGCGGGCCGGGCGGCGTCAATCCTGCCGAGGCGTCAGCCGAGCGGCAGCTCGAGCGACACCTCGTCGAGCCCGACCCCGAGGAAGCGGCGCGGGCGCACCGTGACCGCGATCTGCGCCCCGCCCTCGCCGCGGCCGGCCTTCACCGCGAGCTCGATGCTGGCCGGGGGCGCGCGCTCGAACAGCGTCCACAGCGCCCCCTCGACGACCGGCTGCACCTCCGCGGGGTCGCTGTCCGCGGGCAGCTTCGCGCAGAGCGCGCGCAGGAACTGGACAACGCGCGCGACGAAGAGCTGGTCGACGAGCGAGACGCGCTCGAGGCGCTCTTCGGGCTCGGCCGTCGGGCTGTCGTACGTGAGCTTCTCCGGAGGGACATAGGCCGTCGGCGCGGTGAGGACGTACACGGCGTCGCTGTTCGGGGCCGACGCGAGCAGGAGCACGCCGCTCTTCGAGAGATCGCGCTGGGTCTCCGTCGACACGAACGCCTCTGTCGGGATCGCGACGCCCTCGTCGCCCTCGTACGCGCCCTTCACCTCGTGCACCGGCAGGTCCCCGACCACGCCGCCGCCTATCGCGCCCGCGATGCGGCACGGCCACGCCGTCTCGCGGAAGCTCGCCGCGATCAGCGCGCCGACGACGTACGCCGGCGCGATCCAGACGCGGCCGCCCTCGTCGCCCGGCTGCTCGACGATCGCCGCCTCCCGGATCCGCGAGCTCGACTTGTCGTAGGGCATCCGGCCGAGCACGTGGTTCATGGCGATCGCGACCCACCGCATGCAAGGCCGCGCCGCCGCGGCGCGCCACGGCGCCCGGTGCGGCGCGCGGAACAGCGCGGCCTTGTTGTCGAGCCGCTCGATGCCGTCGAGATCGTCGACCCCGAGCAGCCGCGCGTCGCCGTTCACCACGGCGGGGAGCGCGTGCGCCTCGGCGACGCGCGCGATCGCCTCGAGCCGCGCGAGCGCGGCGGCGCTGCCGTCGATCGCGACGTCCACGATCGCGACCGACGCCGGCGGCTCGGATCTCGCCGTCTGCGCGAGCACCCGCGCGAGCGCGCCGGCCGCCTCGTCCGGCCGGGCGCTGACGACCTCGACCCGGACGCCCTCCGCCGCCTTCACGCGGTCCACGAGCAGGCTCAGCCCCCGCCACGCCTCCTCGAGGCGCCGCACCTCCGGGTGCTGCAGGATCGCGCCGAGCTGCGCGCCGATCGCGCGCTCGATCTGCCCGATCGCCTCGGCGGGCCGAGCGGCCTGCCCCGCGCGGGGGCGGGCGCTCGCCGCCACGGTCGCGATGAGCTCCGAGAACCGCCCCCCCTCCGCGGGCCTCTGACCGGCGCCGCCCGCCTCCGCCGGCGGGGGCGCCGCGCCGGCGTCCCCGCCGCCGCCGAGATCAACCATCGAGAGCAGCGCGTCCACGTCCGAGGCCGGCGCGGGCGCGGCGGGTCGCTCCGGCGCGGGCGCGGCGGGTCGACCCGGCGACGCGCCCTCGCGCTCCGCCGGGAGCAGGCCGAGGATGTCGCGCACGAGCGGGGAGCCGCCCCAGAGCCGATCGAGCTCGGCGCGCGCCTGATCGAGCGTGGCCGAGCCGTCGCGTAGCCGCTCGAGGACGCGCCGGCCGTCGAGGAGCGAGCGCAGCAGCGGCACCTCGGCGCACAGCGCGTCGGGCCGGAAGCTCTTCAAACCGGTGGGCGACAGGTCGACGCGCGCGGCCCGGCCGCCCGCGAGCACGCTCGGCACCTCGATCGCGATCCGCGGCCGGAGTATCGCGAAGAGGTTATCGAACCGGCTCGCGTCGACGCGGGCCGCGCCGGCGGGCGGGCTCGCCCCGGCGTTGTGGGGATCGCGCGGGGTGAGATCGGCGACCACGAGCACGCGCAGCGGGAGCAGCGGCCCCCGCTCCACGGCGCCCCCGTCCTCGCCCACGTGGAACCTGAACTCGTCGCCCAGAACGCCCTTGATCGTTTCCGCCATGGCCCTCGCAGCATAGGCGTCACCTCTCGGCGCGAGAAGCGCTAAGCTCCGCGCGCATGAAGACGGAAGGCGCCTCGCCCCTGAACTTGAACCCTGAACCCCACGCCGCCAGCGATCGCAGGCGCCTGCGTGGCGGCGCCCCCATCCAGATCGGGCTCCTCGGCTGCGGGACGGTCGGGGGCGGCGTCCTCCGCCTCCTCGCCGAGAACTCCGGCTACCTGGCGGAGCGCGCCGGCGTGCCCCTCGTTGTGAAGCGCGTGGTCGTGCGCGACCTCGAGAAGGAGCGCGTCGCGGCCCTGGATCGCGGCCTGCTCTCCACGAAGCCCGAGGACGTTGTCGACGACCCCGCGATCGACGTCGTCGTCGAGGTGATGGGCGGCGATACGCCCGCGCGCGCGCTGATCGAGCGCGCCATCGATCGCGGCAAGGGCGTGGTCACCGCGAACAAGCTGCTGCTCGCCGCCCACGGCCCCGCGCTCCTCGCGCGGGCCGCGTCGCGCCAGGTCGACCTCGCGTTCGAGGGGGCGGTCGGCGGCGGCATCCCGATCATCCGGACGCTCCGCGACGCGTTCGCGAGCGACTGGGTCGAGCGCGTCACCGCGATCTTGAACGGCACCTGCAACTACATCCTCACGCGCATGCGCGACACGGGGTCGTCGTTCGACGTCGCGCTGCGCGAGGCGCAGGAGCTCGGCTACGCCGAGGCCGACCCGACGCTCGACGTCGACGGCCATGACGCGGCGCACAAGCTGATCGTGCTGGCGATGCTCGCCTTCGGGGCGCAGGTCGACAGCGCCGACGTGCCCACGTCCGGGATCCGCACCATCGAGGAGGCCGACCACCGCTACGCCGATCGGTTCGGCTACACGATCAAGCACCTCGCGATCGGCCGCGACCTCGGCGACTCCATCGAGCTACGCGTGCACCCCACGCTGATCCCGAAGCAGAGCGTGCTCGCCAACGTCTCCGGCGTGCTCAACGCCGTGCTCCTCGAGGGGCGCGCCGTCGGTCCGTCGCTCGTCTACGGCCGCGGCGCCGGCGACCTGCCGACCGCGGTCAGCGTCGTCTCCGACATCCTCGACGTCGCGCGCTCGATCGCCTCGGGCGTCGCGGGCATGCAGGGCCGCGGCATGTCGATCAAGCCCCGCCCGGTCCGTCCGCTCAGCGAGACCGTCTCGCGGTACTACCTGCGCTTCGCGGTCGAGGACCGCCCGGGCGTCATGGGTCGCCTCGCCGGCGCGCTCGGCGACGCCGGCGTCAGCATCGAGCAGATCGTGCAGCAGGGGCCGACCAAGGGGAGCTCGGGCGCGGCGTCCGCGGGCGGCCCGGCGGCCCGCGAGCCCGCGGTCGACGTGGTGCTCATCACGCACGACGCGCCGGAGGGGCTCGTGCGGGGCGCGATCGACGCGGTCGCGCGCGAGCACTTCCTCCGCGAGCCGGTGCACCTCTTCCGCATCGAGGAGCCGTGACGTCCCAGCGCGACGCGCCGCTCGGCGTGTTCGACTCGGGCCTCGGCGGCCTCACGGTCGTGCGCGCGCTGCGCCGGCGCTGCCCGGCGGAGGACATCGTCTACCTCGGCGACACGGCGCGCGTCCCGTACGGCACCCGGTCGCCCGAGACGGTGGTCCGCTACGCGCTCGGCTGCGCCCGCGTGCTCATCGGGCGCGGCGTCAAGGCGATCGTCGTCGCGTGCAACACGGTGAGCGCCGTCGCGATCGATATGCTCCGGGTCGAGCTCGATCTGCCCGTCCTCGGGGTCATCCTGCCCGGCGCGCGCGCCGCCGTCGCCGCGTCGCGCGGCGCCACGATCGGCGTGCTCGGGACGGCCGGGACCATCGCGTCGGGCGCTTATCCCCGCGCCGTGGCGTCGCTCAGCACCCGCACCGAGGTCGCCGGCCAGGCGGCCCCGCTGCTCGTCTCGCTGGCGGAGGAGGGCTGGGTCGAGGGCGAGGTCCCGCGGCTCGTCGCGCGGCGCTACCTGGAGCCGCTCATCGGCGCGGGCGCCCGCTCTGTCGTGCTCGGGTGCACGCACTTCCCGCTCCTCCGCTCCGCGATCGAGGCCGAGGCGGCGGCGCTGGCCGGCGGCCCTCTCCCCATCGTGGACAGCGCGTCGGCGACCGCGGAGGACGTGGCGTCGTTCCTCGCCGAGCGGGGGCTCGCCACGTCCCGGACTGCGCCGGGCAGCCTCGCGCTGCTCGTCACCGACCTGCCGAAGAGCTTCGCCGCGGTGGCGACCCGGTTCCTGGGCGAGCCGATCGTCGGAGGCGCCGGTCGATCCCCGACCCACGTTGACGCGGACGGCGCGGGCCGGTCTCTGACCCCGATCGAAGCGGAAAACGACGGCGCGGGCCGTTCCTCCACCCAGGGCGTCGACGTGGAGCAGATCGACCTGTAATACGCAGCAAGCTTGGCCCGGAGCTCCGGGCGCAGAGGAGGTTTTCCACACGATGACGCAGCTCAGGTGGCTTTCGGCCGGCGAGTCGCACGGGCCGGAGCTCGTGGCGACCGTCGAGGGTATTCCGGCGGGCCTGCCGCTCCTCGCGGAGGACGTCGACGAGGATCTGGCGCGGCGCCAGCGCGGCTACGGGCGCGGCGGGCGGATGAAGATCGAGACCGATCGCGTCCGCCTCGTCGCCGGCGTGCGCGGCGGCGAGACGCTCGGCGGCCCCATCGCCATGGTGATCGAGAACCGCGATCACGCGAGCTGGGCCGGGCGGATGGGCCCCGAGCCGTTCCCCGAGCCGCCCGAGGCGCTGACCCGCCCGCGCCCGGGGCACGCGGATCTGGCGGGCGGCCTGAAGTATGCCCGGCGGGACCTGCGCGACGTGCTCGAGCGGGCGAGCGCGCGCGAGACCGCCGCGCGGGTCGCGGTGGGCGGCGTCTGCCGCAAGCTCCTCCGGTCGGTCGGCGTCGAGGTCTTCGCCCACGTCCTCTCGATCGGCCCGGTCCAGGCGCAGACCTCCGCGGCCTCCGGGACCGGCGAGCTCCCGCTCACCGAGCTCCGCGAGCGCGCCCGCGCCTCCGACCTCGCGTGCGTCGACGCCGCGGCCGCGCAGGCGATGCGCGACGCCATCCGCGAGGCCGCGCACCGCGGCGACACGCTCGGTGGCGTCTTCGAGGTGATCGCCACCGGCCTGCCGCCCGGGCTCGGGAGCCACGTGCAGTGGGACCGCAAGCTCGACGGCCGGCTCGCGCAGGCGCTGATGAGCATCCAGGCGATCAAGGGCGTCGAGATCGGCATCGGCTTCGAGGCCGCGCGCATCTCGGGCTCCGAGGTGCACGACCCGATCGCGTACGACCAGGGGTCGCACGCCTTCACCCGCCCGTCGAACCGCGCCGGCGGCCTCGAGGGCGGCATCACGAACGGCATGCCGCTCATCTGCCGCGCCGCCATGAAGCCGATCGCCACGCTCAAGCGCGCGCTCCCCTCGGTCGACGTGCGCACCAAGGAGCAGTTCGACGCCGCCTTCGAGCGGAGCGACGTCTGCGCCGTCGCGGCCGCCTCGGTCGTCGGCGAGGCGATGGTGGCGATCACGCTCGCCGCCGCCCTGCTCGAGAAGTTCGGCGGCGACAGCCTCACCGAGCTCTCGCGCAACGTCGACAGCTACCTCCAGCAGGTCCGCTCTTACTGAAGGCCATGGCACTCCACCCCGACGCACCTCCGCTCCTGCTCACCGGCTTCATGGGGGCCGGCAAGTCCACCGTGGGCCGCATCGCCGCCGCGCGCGCGGGCCTCCCGTTCATCGACCTGGACGACGCCATCGCGGCCGAGGCCGGCGAGAGCGTGCCGTCGCTCTTCGCCGCGCGCGGCGAGGCGAGCTTCCGCGCGCTCGAGGCGGCGACCCTGCGCCGGCTCCTCGCGACGCGGGGCCCGCGCGTCATCGCCCTCGGCGGCGGCGCCCTGGTCGATCCCGCGCTCCGCCTCGAGGCGCTCGAGCGCGGCTGCGTCGTCGCGCTCAGCGCGTCCCCGCGCACGATCGCCGCGCGCACGCCGGGCGGCACCCGCCCGCTGCTCGACGGCGCGCCGGATCGGGAGGCGCGCATCCGCGAGCTCCTGACGGCGCGCGCGCCCGTCTACGCCGAGGCCCACGCGCGCGTCGTGACGGACGGCGTCTCCCCGGAGGACGTCGCCGCGCGCGTCCTCCGCGCCTACGCGGATCGCCCGCTCTTCGTGCCGTTCGGCGAGAAGAGCTACGCGGTGCGCATCGCCTCCGACGGGGCGGCGTCCACGGCCGACGCCGTCGCCGCGCTCGCGCCGTCGTCGGTCTTCGTCGTCACGGACGAGAACGTGAGCCGCCTCTGGGGCGCGCCGCTGCTCGCCGCGCTCGCGGCGCGGGGGAAGCCGGCCGCGGCGGTCACGGTGCTGACGCCCGGCGAGGAGCACAAGCGGCTCGCGGCCGTCGAGGCGGCGCTCACGGCGATGATCGACGCGGGGGCCGATCGCGACGCGGTGGTGCTCGCGCAGGGCGGGGGCGTGGTGACCGACATCGGCGGCTTCGCTGCGTCCACGCTCCTCCGCGGTGTTCGCTGGGTCGCGGCGCCGACCACGCTGCTCTCGATGGTCGACGCCTCGGTCGGCGGCAAGACCGGGGTCGACCTCGGCCCCGCGAAGAACGCCGTCGGCACCTTCCACCAGCCGTCAGCCGTCGTCGCGAGCCCGGCGGCGCTCGCGACCGAGACCGACCGCGCCTACCGGAGCGGGCTCGCCGAGGTGGTGAAGTCGGCCTGCATCGGCGATCCGGAGCTGCACGCGCTGCTCGAGCGCGAGGCCGACCGTGTCCTCGCGCGCGACCCCGGCCTGCTCGCCGAGATCATCCGCCGCTCGATCGCCGTGAAGGCGGCCATCGTCACCCGGGACGAGCGCGAGTCGGGCGACCGCGCCCTCCTCAACCTCGGCCACACGCTCGGGCACGCCCTCGAGGCGGAGGGTGGGTTCGTCCGGCTGGCCCACGGCGAGGCGGTGTCGCTCGGCATGGTGGCCATGCTCCGCGTCGGCTGCTCGCTCGGCGTGACCGACCGCGCGGCGGCCGACCGGGTGATCCGCCTGCTCGACCGGCTCGGGTTGCCCACCCGGATCGAGGACGAGCCGGTCTCCGCCGCGCTGCGCTTCCTGTCGCTCGACAAGAAGCGCCGCGGCTCGTCGGTCCGGGCGGTGCTGATGCGCGACATCGGCAGCACGTTCGTGGAGCCGATGCCGCTCGACCGCCTCGCGTCGCTGCTCGAGCGCGCGGCGGCGGGCCCCGCCTGAACCCCCGCGATCCCGTCGGTTTCCGGCCGGGTGCTGCGCTCACGCCCGGGGCGCTCCCTTACCGGGCGTGATACGCGCTCTCGGACCTTGCCGGGCGCGATGCGCCGCTCGGGGAGCGCTCCGGGCGGCGCGGGCGCGGGCAGGTCGGCCTTCTTTTCCGCGGAGCGCCTGGCAAGAGCGGTGTTGACATCGGCGCCGCCGGCTCTCACTCTCACACGCGTCACGCGGTGTGCCCGGGACTGCCCAGCTCCTGGTGGCGCCCGTGCGGCGCCGCGCACCCTTGTTGCGCGGGCCGCCGGCGCACGCGGCGATTGTACTGACGGTGAAGAAAATTGATGGGTTTCCGATGTGCTGGAAAAAAATCCCGGGACACGGCCCCCGTCGTCCGCTTCGCGCTACTCTTTCCCGGCGCAGATGGTGACCGCGACAAAAAAGCGAGTTTTGGTGGTGGAGGACGAGGAGGACACGGCGGCGATGATCGCCCGGTTCCTCAGCGACGAGTTCGACACCGTGATCGCGACGAACGGGGTCGAGGGTCTGGCGCTGGCCCAGCAGGAGCCGCGGCCGGATCTGGTGATCGTGGACATCATGATGCCGAAGCTCGACGGGGTGACGATGACGAAGCGGCTCCGCGAGAACGAGCCGATGCGCCGCGTGCCGATCATCTTCCTGACCGCGAAGTCGGATCCGATGGACGTCATCGCCGGCATCCAGGCCGGTGCTCGTCACTACATCACGAAGCCCTTCGTGCTCGACGATCTCAAGAAAAAGGTCCGCAAAGCCGTCTACGGCCGCTAGAGCGGGGCTCGCCCGCTTCGGATACGGGCCCATCTCGGCGTTTTCGGTGCTCGGCGTACTCTCGTCTCAGGATTGATCATATTTCCCCCTCCTTCTTCGCGGCGCTCCAGCCCTGGACGAGGATGAGGAGTTGCTCGTAGCCACGCCCCAAGGTCTGCCAGCCGGGCTCGCCGTTTCTCCGGAGGTGTCCGCCGAGCGCGGCGATCGCCAGGAAGGCATCGCGGGCCGTGGCGTTGTCGGGGAGCGGCTTGCGGGCGAAGACCCGCAGCACGTCGAGTTGGGTGGGCGTGAGCACGGCGCTCGCCGGCTGCTCTGGAGCGCGCCGGGCCTCGCTGCGCAGCAGCAGCAACTGCCAGGCGATGGGAGCGAAGAGCGCCAGCACGTTGCGCAAGCCGTGCAGGTCTTCGATCTGGCGCTTTTCGTAGGCGCATCCGGTCTTCAGGGCCTTGAAGAACTCCTCCACCATCCAGCGCGCGCGGTACCAGTCGACCAACTGGGCCAGCTGCTCATCGGACTCGACCGGCTCGCTCGTCAGCAGCACCCACTCGACGGGCGCCTCGCCCGGTGGCGGCTCGAGCTCCCAGACGCGTACGACCTGGAGCGAGAGCGTCGCAGGCAGCTCGCGCGGCTGGGATCTCGGTCGCCGTAGCGTCACGCGCGTGCTTCCGAGGGCCAGCTTCGCCAAGCGTCCGGCGCGCGAGGGATGCAGGCGTTTCTGCTGAGGGCTGCGGTTGCCTGCCGGCCTTAAGGAAAGCTCCACCTCGCGCACGGCTACCGCTCGGACGGGTGCGAGCGCCTGCTCGAGCTTCGCCTCCTCTCCGGAGGCCGTCGCCTGCACGAGGCGATTGTGGGCGAGTCGGATCACGAACCGATGCCCTGCGCTCAGCAGCTGAGCGAACAGGCCGTAGTCGTCGCCTTCGCGATCCATGACGTGCACCAAGGGCTGAGGAGCGCAGCCCAGGGCCGCGACTCGCTCCACCTGCTCTCCCCAGCGGTCGTGCTCGTTGCCCGTCGTGCGGTCGTCGCGCACGTGCGTGCTCAGATCGAGCACGCCGAGCGGGCGGCGCGTTCCATCGCCGCTGACCGCCAAGGTGAAGTGGGCGAAGAACGTCTGCCCAGAGGACCGCAGACGGCCGAGCCCCTGCCGCTGGCCGTCGGAGCGGAACGAGAGGGTCGTGGTGTCATGGATGGCGAGCACGACCGGCTCGGCCTCCATGCGCGCCAGGGTGGCGCGCACGTGGGGAGCCAGGATCGCCGCGGGCGAGACGGCGTCGTTGCCGAAGAAGCGGTACGCCGCCTCCAGCTCGCTGTCGGACAAGAGCGAGGGGAAGCGCTTGTCCGGCGCCTGCGCCAGCTTCTGCACCAGCTTGCTCTGACGCTTCGAAAGCCGCGCATCACCGAAGTGCGCTTCGCTCATCTCCTCGGCGAGTGCCGCCGCGTGCTCTGCTGCAGGTGAACCCATCCGCAGCTTTGATCACGCCGCCCAGCACACATCAAGCGAGATGTGTAGGATCCTGAGACAGGAGTACGCCTGTGTGCCGAAAACGCCGATCTGGGCCCGTCTCCTGTGCGGGCGAGCCCCGCTCTGGGATCTGGGGGGGCGTGCGGGGGCGCGGGGGGGGAGCGGGATGCGTGGGGGGCGGGGCGGTTTCTCGAGGCGTCGGCACGATGGCGGCGGGTGATCGGGCGCCGATCTATGGCCTTCATGTGAAGATGCGAGAAGATGGGTAAAGAAGAACGCTTGGGCCTATTGGCGTCTTGGACGTTTCTCGTTTCGAGCCAATCGGTCTCTGGCGTGCCACGTAGTGCCGCGCGCCAGGAACCGTGACGGCTTCCGCGTCCGGGCAGGACTGCGCGGCTGTTACCCCGTTTCCTGTTGGCTTGTCAGGAGAGCTCTTGTCTCCTTCACGGCAGGTCGAGCGCCGGTCGTACGCCGGGAGACCAGCGCCGAGGGGGCGCCCCGGGTCAGCTGCCGCCGCGGGGCGGGACGCTGCAGGACTTGAGGGCGCGCTCGAACAGCTCGAGCGAGCGCGCGACGCTCGAATTCACCCGGCGGATCTCCTCGGCCGAGGTGGTCGCGAGCTTCACGATCTCGAGCGCCTCGCGCGGGTGCGCGTCATCGTAGTTCGCATGCGCCGCGAGCCACGTCAGCGACTTGCTCCCCTCACCGTAGAGCTTGGTGAAGGCCGGCAGCACCACGCGCGACCACTCCCCCGTGATCCCCTCGATCGCATAGTTGACGGCGCCAACCGCCTCCGCGAGCGAGCCGCGGTAGGACACCGACCAGAGCCACTCGAAGAGCGACGCGACCTCCGGCGTCGGACGGTGGCTCGTGATGTCCGACATGCTGATGCCGTGCCCCGCCGCCCAGTCGAGGTACCAGCGCACATGCAGCGCCTCGACCCGGATGTTGCCGATGAGCCAGTCGCGCACCAGGAAATCGCGCGGCGTCTGGCCGTAGGTCGTCTTGGCCAGGCTGAGACCCATGTACTTCGGGAACGCCTCGACCACGCAGAAGAACTCCCGGATGAGCACGCCCCAGGTCTCGTGGTCGATCGGCTCCGTCAACGTTCGCGCAATCGGCGGCGTGTAGACCGCCGCCTTCCACTGATCGGCCAGGGACTCGATCATGTCCTCGACCCAGACCGGATGCGGCGTCGCCTTGAGGCTGTCCTTGACTTCCTTGTGCCGCTGCGAGCGAGGTGACAGCATGAAAATACCTGGAGGGTTACAGGGTCAATCTCCCTCGTACCTGCCCGCCGGTCTCCACCCCCACCACATCCCCTCAGGCTGACCGGCCAGCGGCCGTCAGGAGACGAGTCGCGGCGCGGGCACGATGCTGACCCCCACGCTCGGGGGACGAAGGAGCCAGCACGACGACCTCACCATGAGAGGCTTCGTGTACATATGTGTCCCGCCTGCATCCAGTTTGGATCAGGGCGAAGGAACAAGTCAATAGGCAAACGAGGGCGCCGGCAAGACGACGGGAAGACCGAGCTCCCTCAGGTCGTTCACCATACCACCTCGGAGAGGCACTCGGTGGCGCCGCGGAACCGGCACCGCTGGTGCGTCACCTTGGGGGTGGACGCGCCGCACAGGAGCAGCGCCTGCTCGACCCAGCCGCAGACGCCGTCTCCGCAGTTCATCGCCGAGGGCCCCTCGTCGTCCCCCGTCGGGCCCGTGATGGTCAGCATCCACTCCCGCGGCTTCACCATGCGCGGGAAGACCTTGCCGGCGTCGAAATAGCGCGACCAGAACATTCCAGTGCGGGCGACGATCGTGTCGGGCATGGCGATCGAGAGCGCGAACTTCAACACCGTATTGAGGTCGCGGTCCGCGACGTAGCGAGCAAACCGCTTGATCTCGGCGGCCTGGTCGTTCGCTGTCCGCACGTGCGTTCGCAGGGCCCGGTTCCAGACGCCGATCGGGTACCAGCTGCTCGCCAGCAGCGGCTGATAAAGTACGTCCCGGTCTGACTTGGGCAGCGAGGTCACCAGCCGCTCCCAGGCTCCGGCGTCGCGGTTCGTATTGACGAACGACCGGAGGTTGACCAGCAACGTTCCTTTGCACTTGCCGGGGGGGATCGAGGACTTGCTCTTCGTATCGTGCGTCTTCATCGCGGCGAACCTACGGCGGGGAAGCCCCGGCGAAGCCGAGCCCGATCGCGGGCGGAGGCGCGTGCAACCTCGGGCGGGAAGCTCTTCCCGGGAGCACATCGTCGGGGCAACTCCAGGAGTCGTGGTTGTACCTTGCAGGGGAGCGTGAGTCGGGCTCGATGGCAAGAGATGATTGGCAGGAGCAGGCGCGCGACACGAGCCGCCGCGGCCCTGGGCAAGCTCACACCGTTGTCCAGCTCTCCTTTCGACCCGAGAGGCCATACCTCAGGGAGGCACCATCGGCGTCGGGGGTGGGTAAATGTGTAATGCGCATCACGCGCCTTCGCACGGCGGGCTCGACCGGACGAGCGAGCCGCAACCCGGGAGGGACGAGCGGACCGCAACCCGGGAGGGGAGCGGACCGCAACCCGGGACGAGCGGCGGGGGTGCTGCGCCTCGCAGTTGCCGTCCTCCGCGAACCTCGGTACCCCTATGCCCATGAGCGAATCCACGACGGGCCGGCCCGGCGCCGGGCACGCGGAGCCGGAGCTGCCGCATATCGACGTAACCGAGCGGGGGGCGCCGCGCGACGGGCGGCCGCAGGTCATCGACCGCCGGCTGTTCATGCAGTTGCTCGTGTTCCGCTGCCCCGGCGCCGCCGATCCGGCGGAGCTGACCGCCGCGGTCGGCCAGGCGCTTTCATCCCAGCGCATCGGCGCGGTCGTCTACGAGGATATCAGCGATCCGCGCGGGATCGCGGTGCTCACGTGGGCGGAGGACCCGGCCGTCTTCGTTCAGACGGTCCGGCCGGCGCTCAACCGCGGCGAGCTCCGCGCCCTGGAGCTTCGCCCCGATTTCACGATGCTGGGGCGCACGTACTCGACCGGCTACGAGCAGGACCTCGACTACTGGCTGCTCCGGCGCCCGTTCGAGACCGTCCTCAACCCCGCCTGGCCCTGGGCGGTGTGGTACCCGCTGCGCCGCAGCGGCGGCTTTGCCAAGCTCGAAGGGCGCGAGCAGGGGAGCATCCTGCGCGAGCACGGCACCATCGGCCGCGCCTACGGCGCACAGGACCTCGCTCACGACGTCCGCCTCGCATGCTACGGCCTCGACGCCCGCGACAACGAGTTCGTGATCGGGCTCGTCGGCAAGGAGCTCCACCCGCTCTCGCACATCGTGCAGGCGATGCGAAAGACCCGGCAGACCGCGGAGTTCATCAGCCAGATGGGCCCGTTCTTCGTCGGCCGCGCCGCCTTCCGCAGCCCCGGCGGCTGAAGGGGCCCGTCAGCCGATGCCGGCGAGGGCCGAGAACGCCCTCGCCAGCGCGTCGAGCCGCGCCGCCGCGCGGGCCTCGACGTCGCCCAGCGGCTCGCCCGCGGCGACCGCCTCGCGCACGTCGACGTAGAACTTGATCTTCGGCTCGGTGCCGCTCGGGCGCGCGATGATCCGGCTGCCGCCGTCGAGCTCGTACACGAGCACGTTGCTCGGGGGCAGGACGAGCGGCTCGGTCCGGCCGTCGCTCAAGGTGCGCGTGTGCGCCTCGAAATCGCGCCACGCCGTCACGGGGACGCCGCCGATGTCGGCCGGCGGGCTCTTCCGCAGCGCGTCCATGATCGCGGCGATCTTTTCGACCCCGTCGACGCCGCGCAGCGTGTAGGAGCGCTGCCCGCTCACATAGAGGCCATGCTTGCGGTGGATCGCCTCGAGCTCGTCGAGCAGCGTCTTGCCCTCGGCCTTGCGCACCGCCGCGAGCTCGGCGAGCACCGCCGCGGCGCTGATGCCGTCCTTGTCGCGCACGAGCGGGCCGATCGTGTAGCCGAGCGCCTCCTCGAACCCGAACACGAAGCGGGCGCCGGTCGAGCGCTCGATGTCCATCGCCCGGTTGGCGATCCACTTGAACCCGGTCAGCGTCTCCTCGTAATGCACCCCGAGCGCCGCGGCGATCACGCCGAGCAGCGGGGTCGAGACGCAGGAGGCCAGCACGAGGCGGCGCTCGTTCGCGGCGTTCCCGGCGCGCCCCTCGGTGAGCAGGTAATGGCCGAGGAGCACGCCGACCTGGTTGCCCGTGAGCTGCACGTAATCGCCGTCAGGGCGCCGCACCGCCACGGCGAGCCGGTCGACGTCCGGATCGTTGGCGAGGACGAGATCGGCGCCCTCCTTCCTCGCGAGGGCGAACGCCAGGTCCATCGCGCCCTTCTCCTCGGGGTTCGGGAACGCGACCGTGGGGAACGCGCCGTCCGGCTCGGCCTGCTCGGGCACGCTCGTCACGCGCGTGAAGCCAGCCTCCTCGAGCGCCTTGCGGACGAGGCGGTCGCCCACCCCATGCAGCGGCGTGTAGACGATGCGCAGGCTGCGATCGCCGTCGCTCCGCACCGCGAGGCCGCGGATCGCGCGGAGGTAGCTCGGCTCGAGCTCCTCGGGGAAGTCGCGCACGAGGCCCTTCTGCCTCGCCTCGTCGAAGGGCATGCGGGGGACCTGGTCCGCCGGCGGCGAGGCGTCGATCGCCGTCGCGATGCCGGTGTCGTGCGGCGGGATGATCTGTGCGGCGTTGTCCCAGTAGACCTTGTAGCCGTTGTACTCGGGCGGGTTGTGGCTCGCCGTCACCATCACGCCCGCGGCCGCGCCGAGGTGGCCGACCGCGAACGCGGCGATCGGGGTGGGGCAGGGGACGGGCGAGAGGTGGCTCGGGATGCCGGCGGCGGCGAGGACGCAGGCGGTGTCCTCCGCGAATTCGCGGCTCATCCGGCGGGCGTCGTAGCCGACGACGACGCCGGCGCTCCGCGCCTTGTCGCCGAGCGTGGCGAGGAGATGACGGGCGAGCCCGGCGGTCGTCCGGAGGATGACGGCGCGGTTCATCCGGCTCTCGCCGGCGCCGAGGACGCCCCGGATGCCGGCGGTGCCGAACTCCAGGGGACCGGCGAAGCGCTCGGCGAGCTCGGCGCGGACGCCTTCCTCGCCCGCCCTGGCCGCGTCGATGAGCCGGCGCAGCTCGCTCTGGGTCTCCGGATCGGGGTCGTGGGCAAGCCAGCGCTCGGCGGGCTCGAGGACGAAGTCGTGGCTCACGACATCATCTTTAATTCAAGCCGGCCGCGGTTTGCACCAGGCGCACGCGCGATCCGGCGCGGGCGGCGAGCGCGACGCGCTGCCCTGGTCCGCCCGGGCCGGCGCTATCCGGCCTTCTTGCCGGCGGCGAGCGCCTCGGCGAAGTGCGTGTCGTACTGCCCGCTGCGAAAGTCGCCGTCCGCCAGGATCCGGCGGAGGAATGCGAGGTTTGTCGCGGCGGGCCCCGTCGGGCCGGTGAGCTCGATCGCCGTCTCGGCGAGCGCCCGGTCGAGGCGGGCGATCGCGTCGTCGCGCGTCGGCCCGTGGGCGATGATCTTGGCGAGCAGCGGATCGTAGAACGGCGTCACCTCGAGCCCCTCGGCGACGCCTGTCTCGATCCGCAGGTCGTCGCCCGCGGCCGGCCAGCGGAGCGCGGTGATGCGGCCGGGCTGGGGGGCGAACTTCTTCGCCGGATCCTCCGCGCAGAGACGCGCCTCGATCGCGTGGCCGCGGATCGTGTGGCCCAGGACCTCCGGCGCGAGCGGCTCGCCCGACGCGATGCGGATCTGGTGCTCGACGAGGTCGAGCCCGGTGCACATCTCGGTGACGCAGTGCTCGACCTGGAGCCGCGCGTTGACCTCGAGGAAGAAGAGCTCGCCGCTCTCGGCCGCGACGAACTCGACGGTGCCGGCGCCGACGTAGCCGGCGCTGGTCACGACCCGGAGGGCGCTGTCGAGGAGCCTCTTCCGGCGGGTCTCGCCCACGTCTCCCTCGAAGAACGCGGCGGGCGACGGGGTCTCCTCGATGATCTTCTGGTGCCGGCGCTGCGCGCTGCACTCGCGCTCGCCGAGCGCGACCGCGCCGCCCTGTCCGTCGCAGAGCACCTGCACCTCGATGTGCCGCGGGCGCTCGATGTACCGCTCCATGTACACGCGCGCGTCCCCGAACGCGGAGCGGCTGCGATCCGAGCACGTGGTGATGGCGCGGGAGAGCTTGCCCGGCTCGGTGACGACCTGCATGCCGATGCCGCCGCCGCCGCCCGCGGCCTTGACGAGCAGCGGGAAGCCGATGCTCTGGGCGGCGCGCTGGGCGGCCTCGGCGTCGATGAGGTCGATCGGGCCGCCCGTGCCGGGCGGCGGGAAGACGTTGGCGCCGCGCGCGTGATCGCGCGCGAGGATCTTGTCGCCGAAGGCGCGGAGCACCGCGGGCGGCGGGCCGATGAACGTGATGCCGGCGGCGAGGACCGCCTCGGCGAACGCCTCGTTCTCGCTGAGCAGCCCGTACCCGGGGTGGATGCCGTCGGCGCCCGTCGCGCGCGCCGCCTCGACGATCGCATGGACGACCAGGTAGCTGTCCCGGACCGGCGGCGGCCCGATGCGCACCGCCTCGTCGGCCATCGCGACGTGCGGCGCGCCCGCGTCCGCGTCGGAGTACACGGCGACCGTCGCGATCCCGAGCCGTTTGCAGGTCCGGAGGACGCGGCAGGCGATCTCTCCACGGTTGGCGACAAGGATCTTCTTCAACACGGCCGACAGCTACGCTCCCGCGCGGGGGGGCGTCAAGGCGCTCGCGGCAGGCCGCGGCCCTTCTTGCGCTGTCGGACGGGCGCGGACGGCCGTGCCTGACCCACGGCCGCCCCGGCTCGCTGGCCGGACGCACGGGCCGGGCCGAGCGCCCGCGCGATCAGCCCAGCGCGCGCCGCACCTTCGGCTTGGCGCCGAGCAGCACGAGCTGGCCGCACGCCGCCGAGACGTCGTCGCCCCGCCGCCGGCGCACGAAGCACGAGTATCCCGCCTGGGTGAGCACCTCCTGGAACGCCGCCACGCGCTCCTGGCCCGGCGGACCCAGCGAGGAGGCCTCGATCGGGTTCATCGGGATGAGGTTGATCTTCACCGGCAGCCCGCGCAGGAGCCTCGCCAGCCGGCGCGCCTCGGCCGGATCGTCGTTCTGCCCGGCGACGAGCGTGTACTCGACGGTGATGCGCCGGCGCCGGGGCAGCGGGTAGGCGCGCAGCGCCGCGAGCAGCGCGTCGAGCGGGTACTTGCGGTTGATGGGCATCAGCGCCGAGCGCGTCTCGTCGTCCGCGGCGTGCAGCGAGATCGCCAGCGCGATCTGCCCGCCGAAATCCGCGCCGAGCCGCGCGATCTCCGGGACGAGGCCCGACGTGGACACCGTGACCCGCCGCGTCGAGAGGTTGATCCCCTCCGGGTGCGTGAGCAGGCGCAGCGAGCGCGCGGTGGCCTCGTAGTTGTGGAGCGGCTCGCCCATGCCCATGTAAACGACGTTGCGGAGGGCCTCGCCCTCCTCGAGCATCGCCCGTCCGAGGAGCACCTGGCCCGCGATCTCCTCGGCCCCGAGGTGGCGCTTGAGCCCCGCCACGCCGCTCGCGCAGAACCCGCACCCCATCGCGCAGCCGACCTGCGTCGAGATGCACTGGGTGACGCGGACGCGCGGCGTCGCGCCGGCCTCCGCGTCCGCGTCGTCGTCCTCGTCGTCGGCCGCCGCCGCGTCGGCGTCGAGCTGCGCCTGCGAGCCGGGGCCCGACACCGACGGGAGGAGGACCGTCTCGATGGTCGCGCCGTCGTGGAGGCGCAGGAGCAGCTTGCGCGTGCCGTCCTCGGAGCGGTGGACCCGCTCGGGCGTCAGCACCTCGCCGAGCCCCTCCGCGGCGAGGTGCTCGCGCAGCCGCGCCGGGAGGTTCGTCATCGCCGCCGGATCCAGGATGCCGCGGCGATGGATCCAGTGGAATACCTGCTTCGCCGCGAACGACCGCTCTCCGCGGGCAGCCAGCGAGGCCGACCAGTCTTCAGGCAGGCGGGCGACAGGGTGAAGCGGGGTGGAGCGCACCTCCGTGGCGTAATGCGCGCCGCCCCGAGCGGCAAGGGAGCACGAGCGCGGGCGCCCGCGCCCGACCGAGGTGTCAGCCGCTCTGGCTCTCGATGTGCGCCGCCGTGAGCTGCCCGTCGCGCTCGCGGCGCGCCCGCGTCCGGCTCGTGGCCTCGAGCACCTCGCGGGTGTAGCGCTCGAACGCCTCGGCCCGGTGCATCGCCGTGTGCTCGGCGAAGACGCGCTGCCGCGCCCGCTGGCCCACGGTGAGGCGCTTGTCCTCCTTCATCTCCCTCAGCTTCCGGAGCACGTCCTCCGGCGAGCGGACGAGGAGGATCTCCTCGCCGGGCTGGAAGAACGTCTCGATCCCCGGCCAGGTGTCGCTCAGGACCGGGGTCCCGCACGCGGCCGCCTCGAACAGGCGCGCGCTGGGCGACCACCCGGACTCGGCCATCGCCCGGCGGGTCAGGTTCAACGTGAAGCGCTGGGCGTTGTAGAAGATGCGGTGCTCGTCCGGCGGGAGATGCTCCGTCCGGGTGAGGTTCTCGGGCCACGCGAGCGACGACGGGTACTGCGCGCCCGCCACCGCGAAGCGCCCGCGGCGCATGCGCCGCGCCGGCTCGAGCAGGAGTCGCTCGACCGCTGCCTGCCGGTCATCGCTGTACGTGCCGAGGTAGCCGAGATCCCAGCGCATCGGCGTCGGCTGCGGGTAGTACACGTCGGTATCGGCCGCGCAATAGAGCGCCCGCGCGCGCACCGCGCCGTGGCTGCGCTCCAGCCGTTCCAGCGTCGGTCCCCCCGTCGCCGACAGGTAGAGGTCGTACCGCGGGATCAGCGCCGGCGTGAGGTACGCGTGATCCCCGTGAGCGAGCCGGCCCAGCGTCACGGGCGTGTCGAGATCGTAAAACGCGGCCTTGCCGCGGGCCTCCTCCGTGAGCCACGCTCCGACGGTCGCCCCCTCCGGAACGAAGGAGCCGACGACCACGAGATCGGCTTCGCGCATCGCGCGCGAGAATCGATCGCGGAGCTCGGTAATGCTCGAGTACTGCTCGGTCGTGCCGTAAGGCGGGTGGGGCAGGTCGCGGTGCTGATCGTAGATGGAGAGGCTCCGCTCCAGAAAGAGCACGTGGTGGCCGCGCGAGGCGAGCGCCCGGAGGAGCGCTCTGTACGTCGTGGCGTGGCCATTGCCCCACGAAGACGTGATGGAGAGACCCAGGAAGACATAGCGGTAGGTAGGTGTCGTCATAACGTGGTGGCGGCAAAGGTTGAGAGATCCCAGAAGACGTGCCGGCCCCGAATGGCCCGGTCCCGAGACACACCGCGGCGGCGCCCGAGAGGCCGGAACGGGCCTCGCGTCGCGCGGCCAGGCCACGCCAGGCAGCCCAGGCCAGTCCTGGCCTGGTAACCCGGCAGAGAGAGCAGCACGTCGATCCGGTTGCTCTGGCGCCGCGCAAGAGGGCGCGACGACGAGCGTGTGGACCCCGGATTAACATGCGTGCTCACGCTCTGCAATCCTGTGAGATGCGGTTTCTCGTCCCAAGATGCGTATTCCCATCAAGACCCTAGGCGATAAGGCCCGGACTGATTTCGAGACAAGGAACGGCGCACGATCGTAAGTTGCTACGGGATAAAGCGGCTCGATCGCGCAAAGCACCCGTCGGCGCGCGCCGTCGCGCAGCAAGGCAACCGGCCTGTGCGGCACAGGGCCGATCCGAAGCGATGATGAGAAAAATGGGAGCGTTGCCGTAATGGGTCAGTCGTGGCTGCCGGTCGAGCGGAGCGTCAGGCGCGCCGCTGGATCGACCGTCTCAGCCACGCAGACGAGCGCTGGTCTCGCGGAGAAATCGGCAGGGGAGCAGGAAGGCAGGAGCGCACGACGCCCCCTGGCCGCCTTCCGGCTCACGGGAGGGCGCGCCGCGGAGCGAGCGCTGATGGGGGTGTCCAGCCTGGAGCGGTGGGGCGCCGCGCGAATGCCGTCGCGACGTTCAGGTGGCGGGGCGCAGCGTCCGCCAGCCGTCGATCACCTCGGCGATGTTCGCGAAGCGGCGGTCCGGGCTGTGGGCCAGACCCCGGTTCACGAACACCTCGACATGCTTGTCGACCGGCGGAGGCATGAGGTTGCCGATGCGGCGCGGCGGCGTCCTCGTCTTCATGTCGGCGAGCATCATCAGATTGCGCGCGGCGTAGGGGAGCTCGCCGGTGAGCGCCTGAAAGACCACCGTCATGGCCGCATAGAGGTCGGCCCGGTGATCCACCGTCTTCCCCTTCACGAGCTGCTCCGGCGACGCGAACCTGAAATCGCCGAGACACCGGCTCGGCGGGCTCACCGCCTCGTCGGACTGCGCGGGCGGGAGCTTGCACGAGCCGAGATCCAGCAGCGTCAGCCGCTCGCCGTGCGGACCCCGATCGAGGAGCACGTTCGTGGAGCTGATGTCGCGGTGGATGATGCCAATCTCGTGCAGCTCGGCGATCGCCAGCCAGAGCTGCTCGAACAGCGGGTGCAGGGCGCCGAACGGGATCGGCCCCAGCCGGGCGAGGCGGTCGCTGAGCAGCTCCCCCTCGCGCAGCTCGAACACGAGGAGCGGTCCGTGCTCCGGGTCCTTGCCTCCATCGATCGACGGCAGCGTGTGCGGGCCCCGCAGCCGCTGACACGCCGCCGCCTCGCGCTGAAAGCGCGCCTGGGCCTCTTCCAGGGGCATGCGCTCCGGCGTGCTGAGCACGCCCCCCGGGTCGAGGCGCATCGGAGGCTCGCCGAGCACCTTCACCCCGACGTGGCGGCCAGCGCTCGCGTCCTCGGCGCTGAACACTTCACCGAGGCCTTCGCGGCGGAGATGGCGCACCACGCGGTAGCGCTGGACCAGTACGGTTCCGGGCACGATTGACAAGAGCGGCCTCCTTCGCTTGACAAAAAGGGGTCGAGCGCATTCTGGTCGCCCCCCCCAGTCCCCAGACAAGCTCATTTATCACGCGGGCGCGACAGAGGAAGCATCGCGCGCTGGGCGACGTGAAAAGGAGGCCACGCCTACACCTGCCACTTCGCATCGCCCGGCCGTTGCGCTCGAGGTCGCCTGGACGAAAAAGTCCCGTGGCGCGGGCGAGGCGGGCGAGGTGAGGTGAGCGCCACCCGCCAGGCGCGCCGCGGCGGCGCGGGGCGTCGCCGCGACGGGGACGACCGGCGAGGGGCGCCGCGGTCGCTCCGATGTCCCCGCATTGCCGGCCTCGTGAGCCGCTGGAAAGGCCGCTCGGCGCGCCCGGAGGGCGGCGGAGGAATACCGGCGTGTCCTCGCGGCCGGACGCGCGGGCGGGGGCGCGCCGGGCGCCTCGACGCTGTAGAGTTGCCCCTGGCCGCGCTCTCTGGTGACGATGCCGATCGAAGCGCGGCAATCGGTGGGAATTGCATGGGGGAGGCGGAGCCTCGGGGCGCCCGGCTCCGGTGACACGCCAGCACCCCCGAACCGCTGGTCATTCTCGTAAACTTCGCGTAGCTCCCACACAGGACGGACGATCCGCGGGAGCGGCGGTAGGGGCAATGCGAGCGGGAAACGTCATCGACGGCCGGTTCGAGATCGCGGAGCTCGCTGGCGCCGGCGGCATGGGCCACGTCTTTCGCGCGCGCGACCTCAGCACCGGCGAGACCGTCGCCCTCAAGGTCCTCCAGAACGCCGCCTCCCAGGACTCGAGCCGCCTCGCGCGCGAGGCGCAGGCGCTCGCCACGCTGCGGGTGCCGGGCGTGGTGCGGTACATCGCGCACGGCCTCACCGACCTCGGCCACCCGTACCTCGCCATGGAGTGGCTCACCGGCGAGACCCTCTCCCAGCGCCTCGCCCGGCAAGCGTTCACCCTGGACGAGAGCCTCAAGCTCACCCGGCGCATCGCGACCACCCTCGGGTCCGTGCACCGGCTCGGCGTCGTCCACCGCGACCTCAAGCCGAGCAACCTGCTCCTCGTCGGCGGCGCGATCGACCGCATCACGCTCATCGACTTCGGCGTGGTCCGGATGTCCGGCCTCGACCAGCAGCTCACCATGCCTGGCGCCATCCTCGGCACCCCCGGCTACATGGCGCCGGAGCAGGCCCGCGGCGAGGCGCAGGTCGACGCGCGCGCCGACGTCTTCGCGCTCGGCTGCGTGCTCTACAAGTGCGTCTCGGGGCGCGCCCCGTTCCGCGGCGCGCGCGGGCTCGCCGTGCTCGTCAAGGTGCTCATCGAGGAGCCGCCGTCGCTCCGGTGGCTCCGCGACGACGTGTCCGAGGCGCTCGACGACCTGGTCACGCGGATGCTGTCGAAGTCGCCCGACGGTCGGCCGAGCGACGGCAATGCGGTCGCGGCCGAGCTCGCCTCGCTCATGGATCCCGCGACGCTCTCGGTCCGCCCGCCGTCGAGCTCCATCCGCCCGCCGGAGCTCACGACCGGCGAGCGCAAGGTGATGTGCCTCGTGCTCGCGCGCGACGGCCTCGCCCCCGCCGCCTCCGAGCCGGCGCTCCCCGAGGTCGACGAGCAGGCGCGCGCGCAGGCGCTCTCCGCCACGGCGGCGCGCTACAGGGGCCAGCTCGAGCTCGTCGAGGCGCGGCTGCCGCTCGTCGTGCTCTCCGGCGCCGGCGCGACGACCGACCTCGCGGCGCGGGCGGCGCGCTGCGCGCTCGCCGTCCAGGCGCTGCTCGGCGGCGCGCCGGTCGCGGTCGTCACGGGCCGGGCCGAGATCGCCTCCCGCATGCCGATCGGCGATCTCATCGACCGCGTGGTCCAGCTGCTCCCCGGGAGCCGCGCCCCGTCCCGCGCGGCGGCGATCCGCATCGACGAGGTGACGGCGGGGCTGCTCGGGGCGCGGTTCGAGATCACCTCCGGCGAGTCCGGCCCGTGGCTCCACGGCGCGCGCGAGGAGCCGGACGAGGTGCCCCACCTGCTCGGCAAGGCGACGTCGTGCGTCGGGCGTGAGCGCGAGCTGTCGCTCATCCGGGACGAGCTCGCCCGGTGCGTCGAGGAGTCGACCCCGAGCGTCGTGCTCGTGACCGGGCCGGCGGGCATCGGCAAATCGCGGCTCCGCCACGAGCTCGTCCGCGCGATCCGGGGGGACGGCGAGCCGGTCGAGGTGTGGCTCGGGCAGGTGGACCCGATGAGCGCCGGCACGACCTTCGGCCTGCTCGCGCACGCGCTCCGGCGGGTGATCGGCCTCTCGGAGGGCGATTCCATCGAGGAGCGGCGGCGCAAGGTGCGGGCGCGGGTCGAGCGGCACGCGGCGCTCGACGCCGCGCGGGTCGCGCCGTTCCTCGGCGAGCTCGTCGGCGCGCCGTTCCCGGACGACGACGTCCAGCTCCGGGCGGCGCGGCGGAACCCGATGCTCATGGGCGACCAGCTGCGCCTCGCCTGGGAGGATTTCCTGCGCGCCGAGTGCGCGGTGCACCCGGTCCTGCTCGTGCTCGAGGACCTGCACTGGGGCGACCTGCCCACGCTCTCGATGGTCGACGCCGCGCTCCGGAACCTGAAGGACCGGCCGTTCATGGTGATGGCGCTCGGCCGCCCCGAGGTGCACGAGCTCTTCCCGAAGCTGTGGGACGAGCGGCGCGGGCACAAGCTCCGCCTCGCGGGGATCTCGCGCCGGTCGAGCGAGCGGCTCGTGCGGCAGGCGCTCGGCGAGGGCGAGAGCCAGACGCTCGTGGCGACGCTGGTGGAGCGCGCGGATGGCAACGCGTTCTACCTGGAAGAGCAGATCCGCGCCGCGGCGGCGGGCAAGGGCGCGGACCTGCCGGAGACGGTGCTGGCGATGGTGCAGGCGGAGCTCGACGCGCTCGACGGCGCGGCGCGGCGGGTGCTGCGCGCCGGGGCGGTCTTCGGCGAGACGTTCTCGCGGAGCGGGGTCGCCGCGCTGGTGGGCCGGGCGGAGGTCGACCCGCTGCTCGCCGAGCTCGAGGGGCGGGAGCTCATCGTCCGGCGCTCGGTCGAGGGCGCGCCGGAGGCGGTCGAGTACCGGTTCCGGCACGCGCTCGTGCGCGAGGCGGCGTACGGGATGCTGACCGATCACGATCGCCGCCTCGGCCACCGGCTCGCCGGCGAGTGGCTGGAGCGGGCGGGGGCGGCGGACCCGATGGCGCTGGCCGAGCACTTCGAGCGGGGCGGCGAGCCGGCGCGGGCGGCGACGGCGACCCTGCGCGCGGCGGAGCAGGCGCTGCTCGGGAGCGATCTCGGCGCGGCGATCGAGCGGGTGGAGCGCGGCATCGCGCGCGGCGCCTCGAAGGCGACGGCGGGGGCGCTGCGGCTCTGCCAGGCCGAGGCGCACCTCTGGCGCGGCGAGTTCGCGCTGGCGGAGCGGCGGGGGATGGAGGCGCTGGAGCGGCTCTCGCCCGGGTCGGCGCCGTGGTTCTCGGCGCTCACGCAGATGATCCTCGCGGCCTCGAAGCGCGGGAATCACGACCAGGTCGAGCGCCTGCTGCGGGTCGCGCAGAGCACGGAGGCGCGGAGGTCGGGGCGCCCTGCGCGCAGCGTGTGCCTGTGCGCGGGCGCCGGGCGCCTCGTCTTCGGCGGGCGGTACCTGCTCGCGGACGAGGTGCTCGACGCGATCGAGCAGGACGCCGAGGAGACCGAGCAGGAGGTCGAGGTGCTGGCGCGTCTCCACGAGGCGCGCGCGTACCGGGCGATGGCGGGCGGAGATCCCGGCGCTTGCCTCGCGGGCTTCGAGGCGGCGCTCGCGGCGTTCGAGCACGCCGGCGATCGGCGCAACGCCTGCTGGGCGAGGAACAACCTGGGCTCCTGCTACGCGGAGCTCGGCGATTTCGAGGGCGCCGAGGCGGCGCTGCGCGCGTCGCTCGCGGACGCGGAGCGGATGGGGCTGTCGGACGCGCGGCTCGGGGCGCTCCTTGGCCTGGGCCCTGTGCTCGCGCGGCTCGGCCTCGTCGAGGAGGCGCAGCGGACGGCGGAGGAGGCGATCGCGACGTCCCAGGGCCTCGGCGACGCGCGCCGGGAGGGCGCCGCGCGGACCTGCCTCGCGAGGGTCCTGCTCCAGTCGGGCGATCTCGGAGGGGCGGAGCGCGAGGCGCGCGCCGCGGTGGCGATCCTGTACGGCGCGCCTCCGCTGCGCGCGTTCGCGTATGCGGTCCTCGGGCGAGCGCTGCTCGACGCGGAGCAGGCGGTGGACGCGCTGGCGGCGACGACCGAGGCGTTCTGCCTGCTCGAGTCGGTGGGCGCCGAGATGGGCGAGTCGCTTGTGCGCCTCGCGCACGCCGAGGCGCTCTCGGCGTGCGGCCACCGGCGGGAGGCGATGATGGCGGTCGCCTCGGCGCGCGAGCGCCTGATCGAGCGGGCGAGGAAGATCGGCGATCCGGTGTGGCGCGCGAAGTTCCTCGGCAATGTGCCGGACAACGCGGCAACGCTGGAGCTGGAGCGGAGGTGGCTGGGGGCGTAGTCGGCGGTCGCCTGCGCTCAGAGGAACTCGCAGAAGTACCCGGCGGGCTGCGAGGCCTTGACGTCGAAGCCGCTCTTGCCGGCCACCTCGAACGACGTCCCCGCCGGGTACACGCGCCACTCCTGCGAGCCGTCGAGGCGGACGGCGAGCTCGCCCGCGACGACGGTCATGCGCTCCGGCGCCTCGGTCGAGAAGTGAAACTCGCCGGTGTCGATGACGCCCATCGTCTGCCGGCGCCCGTGGCGCTCGAAGGCGACGCTCTGGACATTGCCGTTGAAGTAGCTGTTGTGCTTGAGCATGGCGCCCTCCCTACCGCGTCCCACCCCGAGAGGCCAGGACGGTGAACCCGAGGGCGCCTGAGCATCACGACCGCTCCGGCGCTCCAAGCTGCTGTTCGAGAGGGCCTCAAGACGGCGCTGGCTCGTCTCCTCGCGCTTCGTCGCGGGCTACGGGAGGGCGATCAGGGCAGCTCGTCCGCGCCGCCCCCGTCGTCACCGCACGGCTCGGTGGCGGGGCTCTCCGCCTCGTCCTCCGATGGACTTCAGGACGTCGGAGATCTCGGGCTCGTCCTCGGGAGGCGGCGGAGAGAGGAGAGCGGCCCGATCCGCGTGCTTGACAATAGATAAGCGTCGGCTTATGAATCGTGCATGAGCACGGCCGTGGCCGAAGACAAGATCTTCCATGCGCTGGCGGACCCCAGCCGCCGGGCGATCTTCGAGTCGCTCACGCGTGGCGAAGCGGCGGTGAAGGACCTCACGGCGCGCTTCGACATCTCGCAGCCGGCGGTCTCGCAGCACCTCGCCACGTTGAAAGACGCCGGCCTGGTGAACGGCCGGCGCGAAGGGCGCTGTGTCTACTACCGGGTGGAGCCGCGCGGGATGAAGCCGCTCATCGACTGGATCGCGCACTACCGCGCATTCTGGATGGACCACATCGATCGCCTTGAAGAACTGCTGGAGAAAATGGACGGATGAACCCCATCGACAAGACCGCCCCATCGCAAACCGAGTCCATTTCATTCGAATTCGATTTGCATCATTCGCCGGAGAAGGTGTGGCGCGCGCTCACCGACCCCGTGCTGCTCACCGAGTGGCTCCTGCCCGTCGTCGAGCTCAAGCTCGAGCCGGGGGCCGCGTTCACGTTCAAGACGCAGCCGTACCCCGGGTGGGATGGCACCGTGAACTGCCGGGTCCTCGAGATCGAGGCGCATAGGAAGCTCAGCTATGCATGGGTCGTCGGCGACATGGACACCGTCGTGACCTTCACGCTCACGCCCGCGGCGTCGGGGACCCGCCTGTCCCTCTTGCAGTCGGGCTTCAAACCGGGCCAGAAGCAGAACTTTGGTGGCGCGCGCTACGGCTGGAAGATGATGGGTGGGAAGCTCGTCGACCTGCTCGCGAGGATCCCATGAGCCGATCGAGGCTCGTGGCCTGCTGGGTGACCACCGGCCTGGTCGCGTCGTCCATGCTCTCCGCCGGCGTGGCCCACGTCCTCCACGTGCGAGCGAGCGACGACGGCTTCGTGCGCCTCGGCTACCCGCTGCACTCCGTCACGCTCGGCGAGCAGGGCGCTCTCGCCGAAGGCGGTCACGTAGGTGTGCCCGATCCGCTTCGGGCTCGTTTTCAGAGGAGGTCCCATTGACCTGGAACAATTGGGCTCGGCAGACTCACCGCTGGCTGTCCATTGCCTTTACGGTGGCCGTCATCGTCAACATCGTCGCCATGGGAAAGGAGGCGCCTGCCGTCTGGGTGGGCCTCTTGGCGCTGCTCCCGCTCGCCTTGCTCCTGTTCACCGGTCTGTACTTGTTCGTGCTGCCGTATGCCACCAAGTGGCGCAGCGGGCGACGCACCGACTGAACGTGCGGCCCGCCGCAAGACGAGAGGCTGCGTCGCCTACTCACGAATGGTAAGGACCTCGGGCGGCAGCAGGCCAGTCGCATACCAGGCGGGCTGCGGGCTCGCCGCGAGCTGCAGCCGCGTCACGAGATCCCGTGGGTCGGTCTCGTGCGCATGGGCCTTGACCACCACATCGCCGATCCGCACGACCAGGCCGTCCGCGCGGCCAGACAGCATGACCGGTTCGCCCGGCGGACCGAGGTCGCCCGCGAGCGCCCTCCCGATCCGGACGAGGTCGCGGGCGAGCCCGCTCTCGGGCGGAGGAACGGCGCGCATCCGCGCAGTTCAGCACACCGGCTCGGCCCGGACCATCGCCGGGCGCGAGCCGCCTTGCGCCCCGGCGCACGAGGGGCAGGGTTGGGAAGCGCCGGCGACGCGAGGCGTGGATCGGGGAGGGCGGGCGTCGAGCGGTCGTCAGGTCGTCACCACGTGTCGACATTGCCGTGGGAGGCTCCCTGGCGGATGAATGCGCCATCGCGGTGCGCGGCGCGCGGCGACGAGCAGGGATAAGCCCGCTCAGCCCCCCGCGCCGACCGGCAACCGCAGCGCGACCTCGAGCCCGCCGCCCTCGGCGTTCCTCGCCTCGACCTCGCCGCCGTGCAGCAGCACCGCCCGCTGGGTGATCGCCAGCCCGATCCCGGTGCCGCCCGCGCCGCGCGCCCGGTGATCGTCGACCCGGTAGAACGGCTTGAAGAGGTCCTCGAGCGCCTCCTCGGGGACGCCCGGTCCGCGATCGCGGACGCGCAGCTCGGCGAGGCCGCGGGCGCACGAGAGGTCGATGCGGACCGTGGTGCCCGCCCCGGTGAAGCGCACCGCGTTGCGCACGACGTTCTCGATGGCGCGCCGGAGCAGCTCCTCGCTCCCGTCCAGGGAGCACGCGTCGCGCGCCCCGAGCTCGACCGAGCACCCCTGCTGCTCCGCCTCGAACGCGGCGTCGTCGACAAGCTGCTCCACCAGCGCGGTCAGATCCACCCGCTCGGTGCGCTCCATGCCCCGGCCCGACTCCAGCCGGCTCAGCGTGAGCAACTCGCCGATCATCCCGTTGAGCCGCTCCGTTTCCCGCTCGATCCGATCGAACGCCGGCTCCACGTCCGGCGGGGAGCGGCGGCGGACGAGCTCCAGCGCGATGTTGAGCCGCGCGAGCGGCGACCTGAGCTCGTGCGAGACGTCACGGAGCAGCCGGCGCTGCGTCTCCAGGAGCTCCTCGATGCGCTCGGCCATGCGGTCCATGTCGCGCCCGAGCGCCAGCGTCTCGCCGTCGGCGCCCGCGAGCTGCTGCGCGACGCGGACCGAGAGATCGCCCGCGGCCATCTGCTGCGTGGCGCCGCGCAGGATGTGGATCGGACGTGACAGGTAGCGCGCGAGGAGCACCGCGACGAGCCCGGTCACGACCACGATCGCGAGGAGCCGGAGCGGCAAGGTCTCCGGCACGATGAAGAACATCCACGGCGACCGGACCGGACCCGTCGCGACCGCGGCAAAGGAAGGGTCGCGGCGCAGGACGACCGCGACGAGCTCCCGCTCGCTCACCTCGACCGCGATGCCGTCGGCCGAGCGCCTCGCCTGCTCCTCGACGCCTCGCGCTCCCTCGATGGGCTCGCCGCTCACGAGCGCGCCCGACCGGTAGACCGCGACGCGCAGATCCCGCGGCTCGATCGGCGCGAGGCGCTGCTCGCAGCCGGAGAGCCCGTCCCGCGCGCAGGAGAGCGCGCTCTCCGCCCGGAGCTCGACGCTGCGCGTGCTCAGGCGGCGGCGCAGCGAGCTCGACTCGGCGGAGAACGCCCAGCCGTGGATCCCCGCGAACAGGCCGACGAGGAGCGCCATCGCGATCCACAGCGAGACAAGGAGTCGCAGGAACAGGCTCTTCACGAGCGCCCTCCGAGGCCAAGGCGCCTCACGCCGCCTCCGAGGCCAAGGCGCTTCACGAACGCCCTCCGAGGCAGGCGCCTCACGCGCCCTCCCGGGCCAGGATGTAGCCCGCGTTGCGGACCGTCTTGATGCGCTCGCTGCCGCTCGGACCGGGACCGAGCTTGCGGCGGAGGTTGGAGACGTGCATGTCGATGCCGCGGTCGTACGCCGCGAGGCGACGGCCGAGGACGCGCCGCGCGAGGTCCTCGCGCGAGACCACCGCCCCCGCCTGCCGGACCAGGACCTCGATCAGGTCGTACTCGGCCGTCGTGAGCCGGACCTCCTCGCCGCGAACCCGGACGCGCCGCGCGGCAGGGAACACCTCGAGATCGTCGACCGTGAGGACGTTCTGCGCCTCCGCAGCGCTCGGCCCCGGCGCGGCCGCCGCGACCGCGTGGGATGCGCGCCGGTGGAGCGCGCGCACGCGGGCGACGAGCTCGCGCGGGTTGAACGGCTTCGGCAGGTAGTCGTCGGCGCCCATCTCCAGGCCGACGATGCGGTCGACGTCCTCGCCCCGCGCGGTGAGCATCAGGACAGGGACCCGCGAGCTCCGACGGAGCCGCGTGAGCACCTCGAACCCGTTGAGTCCGGGCAGCATCACGTCGAGCACCACGAGGGTGAACGGCCCCTCCTGCGCGCGCGCGAGGCCGGAGATCGCGTCGCGCGCGCTCTCCACCGCGTAGCCCTCCTGACCGAGGAGCTCGGCCAGGAGCTCGCAGAGCTCGGCGTCGTCATCGATGACCAGGATATGAGGCGGATCCGCCATGTCGGGGACTGTAGCGCGGCCGCCGCGGCGCCGTGTAAGGCCTGGTCAAAAGGCTCTTGACGAATCTTTACACGAACCGGACACCTCTTGAGACACTGCACCCTAGCCTGGGATCCATGACGCTCACTCGCTCCGTTCCCTTGCCGTGGCTGGCGTCCCTCGCCGTGATCGCCACGTGCTCGCTGAGCAGCGCGGCGCGCGCCGAGACGCTCACCGCCGAGCAGGCGGTCGGCCGCGCGGCCTCGCAGAACCCGTCGCTGCGCGCGGCCCTGCTCGAGGCCACCGCCGCGCGGCAGGCCGTCGCCGCCGAGCAAGGCGCCCGCAAGCCCACGCTCTCCGCCTCCGTGACCGGACAGTACACCGAGGCCTTACGCAACGGGGACGCCGGGGTCACGCGCTCGGGCAGCACCACCGTCGCGTCGAACGTGGCCCTCCGGTACACGACCGACATCGGGACGGGCCTCGAGGCGGGCGCGTCGGCGGACACGGCGTGGGGCTCGGGGGCCCGGAGCCCGGCGTACACCGCGGAGGCGTACGTCTCCGCGCGGCAGCCGCTCCTCCGGGGCGCCGGGACCGACGCGGTCCTCGCGCCGATCGTGCAGGCGGAGGCGTCGGCGATCGCCGCGGAGCGTGAGCGCGACCTCGCGGCCAGCCAGACAGCGCTCGACGTGCTCGATGCGTACTGGGAGCTCTGGTACGCGGAGCACGCGATCGGCGTGCAGGAGCAGGCGCTCGCCGCCGCGCAGCGGCAGCTGAACGACGCGAAGACCCGCGCCGAGACGCTCGGCACCGGCACGCGGGTGGACGTCCTCCAGTTCTCGACCTCGGCCGGGTCGATCGCGGACGCGCTGTCGCAGGCCCGCGCGACGCGCTCGGCGCGGGCCATCGCGCTCGGCCGCGCGCTCGGCATGGACCCGGGGAGGGCCGCGTCGCTCTCGCCGGCCGGCGCGCCGCCCTCCCTCGGGGCCCTCCCCGCGACCGACGCGTTGACCCGCGCCGCGCGCGAGCGGTCCCAGGAGCTCGCCGCCCTGCGCGCCGACCTCGAGGCGCAGCGCGCGCGGGTGAGCTCCGCGGAGGACGCCGACCAGGTAAAGCTCGACGTGTTCACGACCGCCTCCGTGGGCACGCTGTGGGTCGATGACCGCCTGCCGGGGCTCTCGCTCCCGGGCGGGCGGCCGGCGTTCAGCGTGCTGGGCGGGCTCGACCTCGAGCTGCCGTTCGGCGGGGGCCGGGCGCCCGCCGACGCGGCGCGCGCGCGCACGCAGCTCGCGATCGCGGAGGCGCGGTACCAGGCGCGCGCCGAGGCGATCGCGGCCGAGATCACCTCGCTGCGGGTGACCCTCGAGGCCGCCGCCGATCAGGTCGCGCTCGCCACGGAGACGGCCCGGCTGGCCGGCGAGCTGGCCGAGGCGGAGCGGCAGCGGCTCCTGCTCGGGACGTCGACGTCGGCCGACGTGGTGAAGGCGGAGCAGACGCTGCGGGAGGCGGAGCTCCGCAAGCTGCGGGCCGTGGTCACGGCGCTCACCTCGCGCTTCCAGCTCGATCACACCACGGGCGCGCTCCTCGATCGCTTCGCTTCGGTGCTCCCCAGGAGGTCGTCATGAACAGGAACAAGAAACGCTACCTGATGTCCGGCGTGGCCGCGGCGGTCATCGCGACGTTCGCGATCGGCGGTTACGCCTGGTATCAGACGCCCTCGAAGGCGCCCGCCGGCCCCACGGTCGAGATCCGCCGCGGGAGCCTGACCGAGACCGCCGCGGCGTCCGGGAAGATCGAGCCCGACGTGCAGGTCGAGGTGAAGTCGCGCGCCGCGGGCCAGGTCATCGAGCTGCTCGTGAAGGAGGGCGACCACGTCGAGGCCGGGCAGCTCCTGGTCCGCCTCGATCCGATGGACGCGGAGCGCAAGCTCGCCGAGACGCGCGTGGCGCGCGACCGCGTGAAGGCCGACCTCGGCGCGGCGCAGGCGTCGCTCGCGGCCGCCGATCTCGAGCGCAAGAACAACGAGGTGAGCCAGCAGATCGCCGAGAGGAGCGCCGAGCTCGGCCTGGGCTCGACCGACACCGCCCGCTCGGCGGCGCACTCGACCAAGGTCGCGGGCGCCAACATGACGCTGCGGCGCGCGCAGGTGACCGCGGCTCAGGCGCAGCTCAAGCAGGCCGAGCTCGCGGTGCAGGACGCCGAGACGCGGGTGAAGGAGATGCAGATCTACGCGCCGATCGCCGGCACGGTGCTCGACGTGGCGGTGGAGAAGGGCACGCTCGTCTCGTCGGCGCTCACCAACGTGAGCGGCGGGAGCGCCGTGATGACGCTCGCCGACCTGTCGGACCTGCGCATCGTCGGCGCCATCGACGAGGCGCAGATCGGCCGCGTGGCCCCCGGCCAGCGGGTCGATATCCGCGTCGACGCCTACGGGGACCGGGTGTTCCAGGGCGTCGTCGATCGCGTGAGCCCGCTCGGCAAGGAGGTGTCGAGCGTCGTGACCTTCGACGTCGAGATCGTCGTCAACGACAAGAAGGCGTCGCTGCTCCGGTCGGGGATGAGCGCCGACGTGGAGATCGTGACGGCGGAGCAGAAGGACGTGCTGCTCGTGCCGCTCCTGGCCGTGCAGTCGGCGGGCAAGCGGCGGTTCGTGCGGCTCACGAGCGGCGAGGAGCGGCCGATCAAGACCGGGGCGACCGACGGGACGCACATGGTCGTGATCGAGGGGCTGAGCGAGGGCGACGACGTCCTCGCGAGCGCGCCCGTCACGGGCGCGCCGGGGCCGCAGCAAGGGCAGGGGCAGCGGGGCGGGCAGAACCCGATGCGCGGGATGGGCATGGGCATGGGCTCGCGAGGAGGCCGCTGAGATGGACGTCCCGGTCTTCGTGAGCGGTCTCTCCAAGGTGTACCACGCCGATCGCGAGGACCTCGCGGTGCGGGCGGTCGACCAAATCGGCTTCGAGGTGCGCCGCGGCGAGTCGGTCGCGATCATCGGGCCGTCCGGGTGCGGGAAGTCGAGCCTGCTGAACATCCTCGGGTGCCTCGACCGGCCGACGGAGGGCACGTACCGGCTCGGGGGGCGCGACGTGGCGGAGCTCGACGACGACGAGCTCGCGGCGCTCAGGAACCGGCACATCGGGTTCGTGTTCCAGAGCTTCAACCTGCTGCCGCGGATGACGGCGGCGGAGAACGTCGAGCTGCCGCTCCTCTACGGGGCGGTCAAGGACAGCTGGGCGCTCGCGGAGAGCGCGCTCGCGCGCGTCGGGCTCGCCGCGCGCGCGCGGCACCTGCCGTCGGAGCTCTCGGGCGGGCAGCGGCAGCGCGTCGCGATCGCCCGGGCGATCGTGACGCGGCCGTCGATCCTCCTGTGCGACGAGCCGACGGGCGCGCTCGACAGCCGGACGGGGCGGGACGTGCTGGAGCTCTTGATGTCGCTGAACGCGGACGGGACGACGCTCCTCATGGTGACCCACGATCTCGGCGTGGCGCGGTCGCTCACGCGCGCCATCCACATGAAGGACGGCCGGATCGTGGCCGACGGCCCGTCGGGCACGGTGGTGTCGGCGTTCCACGCGAGCGAGATGGAGTCGGCATGCTGATCAAGGAGACCGCGAAGAGCGCGTGGCGGTCGCTCGCGTCGAACCGCATGCGCACACTGCTGACGATGCTCGGCATGATCATCGGGACCGCCGCGGTCGTGGCGGTGCTCGGCATCGGCGAGGGCGCGCGCAGCAGCGTGGAGGGGCGGATCCGGTCGCTCGGCGCGAACCTGCTGATGGTGCGTCCCGGGTCGGCGTCCGCGAGCGGGGTGCGCTCCGGGACGGTCAAGACGCTGACGGAGGGCGACGCCGAGGCGCTGAAGGGGCTCGACGGCGTGGCGGCGGTCGCGCCGGAGCGGAGCGGCAGCGCGCAGCTCCGGTACATGGCGAGCAACCTGAACGCGTCCGTGACCGGGATCACGCCGGCGTACCTCGAGGTCCGCTCGCTCGCGGTGGCGAGCGGCGTCGCGTTCTCCGACCTCGACGAGCAGCAGCGCGCGCGCGTTGTGGTCCTCGGCGCGAACGTGGCGCGGCAGCTGTACGGGGGCAACGCGAGCGGCTCGCCGCTCGGCACGCGCCTCCAGATCAACGGGAACGCGTTCCGGGTGGTCGGGGTGCTCGCCGAGAAGGGCTCCGGGATGGGCTCGCCGGACGACGGGGTGTTCGTGCCGCTGTCGACGCACCGGTCGGTCTTGTTCGGGCAGGACCACCTGTCGACGATCTCGCTCCAGCTCGCGAGCGAGGATCGGTCCGATGCGGTGATCGCGCAGCTCGATCAGCTCCTCCGGCTGCGCCACCGGCTGCGCGCGGATCAGGCGAGCGATTTCGAGGTGCGGTCTCAGGCCGAGATGCTGGCGACGATGGGGCAGATCACGGGCACCTTCACGACGCTGCTCGGCAGCGTGGCGGCGGTGTCGCTGATCGTGGGCGGCATCGGGATCATGAACATCATGCTGGTGTCGGTCCGGGAGCGCACCCGCGAGATCGGCGTGCGCATGGCGGTCGGGGCGCGGCGGCGGGACATCCTGCGGCAGTTCCTCGTCGAGGCCGTCGTTGTGTCGCTCGCGGGCGGCGTGGCCGGCGTGGGCCTCGGGTACGCGGCGGCGGTGCTGCTTTCGCGGTTCGGGGAATGGGCGACCATCGTGCCGCCGTATGCCGTCGGTCTGGCGCTCGGGGTGTCGATCCTGATCGGGATCACGTTCGGCGTGGGGCCGGCCCGGCGCGCGGCGCGGCTCGATCCGGTGGAGGCGCTGCGGTTCGAGTGAGCCCGGGCTGCGGGCGGGACTGTCTCGCATGGAGACGAGGGTTGGTCCTGAAGGTGGTTGTCTCGCCGTGAACCACAGATGAGCTCGCCGAGCTCACGTGATGGTCGCGGTGGATTTCGAGGCGCTTCCGTTTGACACGGTGTGGCAGCCAGCCCCCGTAGCGCCGAGAGGCAGCGTGGCCCTGATCCCGCCAGCGCTTTTCAGGTACCCGCCCGCCGTCGGCCCGCTATCCTGTCCGGGGCATGTCGGCCCTGCTGCAGAACGAGTACCTGACGGTCACGCTCGATCAGGAGCGCTCGGTCGTCCGTAGCACCCGTTCCGAGGTCCCGTATGCCTCCCCCGACGAGTTCATCCGGGTCCACACCGAGGCGCTGCAGGTCTACGAGTCGCTCGAGCGCGCGAGCCTCGGCCACCTCGTGGATATCCGCCGGCCCGCCATGAACAACGATCCGGCGTTCGAGGCCGCGACGATGCGCACCCGCAGCATGATCTGCCAGGAGTTCGCCGCCGTCGCCGTCGTGGTGCGGACGGCGGTCGGCGCCTTGCAGGTGACCCGGCTCCTGCGTGAGGAGAATAACGACAACGTCGTCGTGTTTCACGACGACGACGACGCGATGGGATATCTCCTCCAGGAGCTCGGGAAGCTGGTGCGCCGCTCCAGCGCGCCGCCGGGCGGCCGATCCCGGAGCTCCCGACCGTCGGCGCGCCCCGCCAGGGTGCGCTGAGCCGCGCAGCCCGCCAGGGTGCGCTGAGCCCGCGCACCCCCGATGACCCGACGGCCACTCGGGCTCCCGGTCGAGGGCGCCCGCGTCGCCGCTTCTCGTGAGCGCGCCCTTCGCCTAGCATCGGGGGATGCGCACGTGCTCGCGCTGCGGCCTCCTGATCGACGCAGAGGGGCGCTGTTCTCCCGGGTGCACAGGCCCGCTCGCCACCGTGCGCTGCGGCGGCTGCTACCAGCTGAACCGGCCCGACGCGGAGCGCTGCGACGGCTGCGAGCACGAGCTCGGCCTGGAGCCGATCGCGGAGCCGGACGCGCTCCGCTGCTCCGATTGCGACGAGCCCTTCTCGGCGTTCCGCGCCGCGACAGGCCTGCTGCGCGACTGCCGTCGATGCGGCGGCCAGCTCGTCGACCACGCGCTCCTGCGAGACCTCCTGGAGAGCCGGGAGAGCTACGGCACGAGCGCGCCGAGGCCGCCGCGGCGCCCGGAGCCGGTCGACGTCCGCGTGCGCTACATCCGCTGCCCGGCGTGCCGCCAGCCGATGAACCGCAAGAACTTCGCCGGCAAGAGCGGCATCATCGTCGACATTTGCAGGGAGCACGGCACCTGGTTCGACCGGGGTGAGCTCCCGCTGCTCCTCGCCTTCGCCGCGTCGGGCGGCACCGCGAGGGCGCGGCAGCAGCAGCTCGAGGACGAGGAGCGCTCGCGCCGGCAGGCGGAGATCGCCAGGGACACGGCGAAACGGGCGAGCGCCGTGGTGACCGCCTCGACCTGGGAAGGCCGGCGAGCCCGGCGGCTCGCGGTGGAAGAGCTGCTCGAGCTGCTATGGCAGATCACCCGCTGAGCGGGCGCCAGGGCGCCCGCAACGGGCAGCAGGCGGCGAAGAGCGGACAACGGACGATACGGCCGCACACGCCCGGAGCGCCGCCGGTGCCGCGCTACAACTCTTCTCCGGGGCATAACACCAATTAACAGTCCAGCGTGCGTGTCGCGTGCAGCGCTGCGCGGAACCCTCGGAGACTCGCGCGATCGTGTCGGACAAGCTCGTACCGAGGAACGGCTCCTGGTGGGGCGGGTACAACTCGGCGAGGAACCATGGCTGGGACTGGGGCCTCGCGTTCAAGGACTTCGAGCAGAAGGCCGGCCGCAAGCTCGACATCGTGTACCGCTACCACGACTGGGGCACCACCGATAACGGCGTGTTCCCGGACAGGTTCGAGACGGCGCAGATGAGGGAAGGATATCTCGTCCACCTGTCGTGGGAGACGCGCCGCTACTCGGCGGGCCAGAACGTCACGTGGACCGAGATCGCGAACGGCTCGCAGGACGCCGTCATCCGGGCGGCCGCGGAGCGCGTCAAGAACGCGCCCGGCAAAGCTCATGATCGCCTTCGAGCACGAGATGGACAACACCGACATGCACAGCGCAGATGGTCCGGACGCCGATTACGTCGCCGCGTACCGGCGCGTCGTCGACCTGTTCCGCGAGGCGGAGCGCGACGCGTACGTGAACCAGCCGCACGAGTGAAGCTACGTGCAGGACGGCCGAGGGCGTCGTATGACGTGTCGCCACGACATGACGTCCTTCGACCAGCGCCTGTCGGCCCTCGAGCTGTCCATCCTGCCGGCGTGGGTCTACGACCACGACCGGTACCGCTTCCCCTGGGCCAACGCGAAGGCCCTCCAGTTCTGGCGCGCGCTGGATCATGCCGAGCTGTACTCCCGCGATCTCTCGGACCTGTCACCCGCCGTCCGCGCGCGGCTCGACGGCTACCTCCGCGTCCTCGCGGAGGGCGGCACCGTCGTGGAGGACTGGACGCTCTATCCGCGCGGGACGCCCGCGTCGCGCAGCGGGCGTCCCACGTGGTCCTCGACGTCACCGGCGCGGACGCGCTCGATCCGGACGGCGCCGCCGCCCTGGAGCAGCTGGCGCGCGCGATCCAGCTGCTCGGCTCCAGGCCGATCCTCAGCGGCGTCCGCCAGGAGGTCGCCCGCGCGCTTGTCGACGTCGACCTCGGCGAGGACCTGCTCGTCCTGCGCAGCCTCGGCCGCGGCCTGGAGGTCAGCCGCAGGCGCGCCGCGGGGAGGCGGCGGGGTCATCCTCCGCAGGCGTGCCGCGGCGAGGCGGCGGGTCTAGAAGACGGCGCATGCCCAACGCCACCCAGATCGGCATCCCCACGCTGGTGCGCATCAAGCCCGGGGCGCTCCCGCGCAGCGGGCTCTACCTCTCCCGCGCGGCGCGCCGCCACGTCCTGCTGCTGTCGAGCGTGGGGACGCCCCCCGCCATCGAGGCGGCGATGCGCGAGGGGCTGAACGAGCAGGCGATCGAGGTCGTGGCGCAGCGCGAGGTCAGCTCGGCCAGCTTCGAGGAGGCCTCGGCGCTCCTGCCCGCGCTCCCGGCGCGCTGCGACGCGATCGTCGGGCTCGGCGGCGGCCGCGCCCTCGACACGGCCAAGTACCTCGCGTTCCTCGCCAGGCTGCCGTTCCTCGCCGTGCCCACGTCGCTCTCGAACGACGGCTTCTGCAGCCCCTCGGCCAGCCTCACGATCGGCGGCAGGCGCCGCTCGCTCCCCTGCGCCGTCCCGTTCGGCGTGGTGGTCGACACCGACGTCTGCCTGCGCGCGCCGGAGATCCTCTGGCTCTCCGGCGTGGGCGACCTCGTGGCCAAGGTGACGGCGGTGCGCGACTGGAAGCTCGCGTTCCACGCGCGCGGCGAGCCGGTCAACGACTTCGCCGCCCTGCTCTCGGACGCGACCGTGTTCCAGTTCATGGCGCGCCCCCGGCGCGACCTCGAGGGCATGCGCCTGCTCGCGACGGCGCTCATGCTGAACGGCATCGCCATGGAGATCGCGGGGTCGTCCCGGCCGGCGAGCGGCAGCGAGCACCTCATCTCGCACGCGCTGGACCAGACCTCCAGCCGGCCGCGGCTCCACGGCCTGCAGGTCGGCACGGCCGCCTACGTCGTGAGCCAGCTCCAGGGGCGAGACACGGACCACATCGCCGCCGTCCTCGACGCGACCGGCTTCTGGGGCGCGATCCGGGCCGACCCGTTCTCGCTCGACGAGTGGCGCGAGGCGGTCCGCGTCGCGCCGGAGATCAAGCCCGGCTACTACACGATCCTCTCCGCCCGCGACTGCGCGCCGGAGGTCGAGGCGATCCTCCGGACCGATCCGCGCCTGAAGGGGTGCTTCGAATGAAGCAGCGGCACGAGGGACGGACGATGAGGCGTCGGCCCTCACTCCGCGCCGGCCAGGAGGGGCTCCGCCAGCTTCGGAGGAAGGCTCGCGCGTGAGGGGGGGCGCGCCTTCGGGCCCTCGCCCGACGCGAGGATCGTCTGGAGCAGCGCGCCGGTGAGGCGACCGACCTCCGGGAGCTCTCGCGGGCGCGGCCGCGGCAGGTCGACCGTGACGCTCTCCACGATGCGGCCCTCGTCGAAGACGAGCACGCGGTCGCCCAGCAGGACCGCCTCCTGGACGTCGTGGGTCACCAGGATGGCCGTGAAGCCGTGCTGGGCCCACAGCGACTCGACGAGGCGCTGCGCCTCGATCCGCGTGAGGGCGTCGAGCGCTCCGAACGGCTCGTCGAGGAGCAGGACCCTGGGCTCGTGCACGAGCGCGCGCGCGAGGGCGACCCGCTGCCGCTGGCCGCCCGAGAGCACGCCGGGGTAGTCGTCCTGCCGGTCGAGGAGGCCGACCTGGGCGAGGACGTCGCGCGCGCGGGCGCGGCGCGCCGCCGGCAGGCCGATGCAGACGTTCTGGAGGACGGTGCGCCACGGCATCAGCCGGGGCTCCTGGAAGACGACGCGCACGGCCGCGCCGCCCGCGCCGCCCTCGTGCGCCTCGACGCGCGCCGCGCCGGCCGTGGGCTGCTCGAGGCCGCACAGGAGGCGGAGCAGCGTGCTCTTGCCCGACCCGCTCCGCCCGACGATGGTCAGGAGCTCCCCAGGGCGGACGTCGAGATCGAGGCCCGAGAGGACAGGCCTGTCGTCGAACCGCTTCTCGAGCCGCTCGAGGACGACCCGCGCGCCCTTCGTGCGATCGTCCGGTACGCGCACGCTCATGGTGTCACCCCGCGTCCATGCGCTGCAATCGAGGCTGCCAGGGCAGCAGCTGGCGCTCCGCCCAGCGCGCGAGGGAGTCGGCCAGCTTGCCGAGGATCGCCCAGAGCACGATCGTGAGCACGAGCAGGTCCATCTGCATGAACTCCCGCGCGTTCATCGCGACGTACCCGAGGCCCCTGTTCGCGCCGATCGTCTCGGCGACGATCAGCACGAGCCACGAGAGCCCGAGCGCGAAGCGGAGGCCCACCAGGATCGAGGGGAGCGCGCCGGGGAGGATGACCTCGCGGTAGAGCGCGAGCCCCCGGACGTCGTAGACGCGCGCCATCTCGATGATGTGCGGGTCGACGCTGCGCACGCCGTGGAAGGTGTTCAGGTAGACGGGGAAGAGGACCGTCACCGCGACCATGAAGAGCTTGGCCGTCTCGCCCAGGCCGAACCACAGGATGACGAGCGGCACGAGCGCCAGCGCGGGGATGGCGCGGAGCATCTGGAGGGGCCCGTCGACAACGAGCTGGAGCGCGCGCGAGAGCCCGGTGCAAAGGCCCAGCGCGAGCCCGACGCCGGCGCCGATCGCGAGCCCGCCGAGCGCGCGCAGCGCGCTGACGCCGAGGTGCGCCGGCAGGTCGCCGCGCCTCGTGGCGTGGACCGCGGCCAGCACCACCTCCGAGGGCGACGGCAGCAGGCTCTTCGGGATGACCTGCAGCCGGCAGAGGGCCTCCCAGACGATCACCAGCGCGAGCGGGGCGATCCAGGGGGCGAGGGCGCGGCCGAGCGCGCGCGGCGCGCGGCGGCCCGTCGAGGCGGCGGCCGTCATCGGACGGCTCCGCGGGCGGGCGCCGACAGGAATGCGTCCTCCACGCGGACGTCGCGCGGGATGATCGCGAGCTTGTGGAGCGTGTCGGCGATGTCCTGCTGCTTCTTCAGGATCTCGGGCGTGATCGGCAGGATGCCGAACGAGCGCCGGCGCTCGGCGGTGAGGAACGCCCCGTGGTCGACGCCCGACGACGTCGCGAGGATCTGCGCGGCCTCCTCCGTGTTGTCGCGCTCCCAGTCGCTCAGGACGCGGTACTCCTCGAGCACGGTCTGCAGGAGCTCCGGGTGCTTCTCGGCGAACTCGCGCCGGGCGACGTAAAAGAGGTGGTTGTCGACGAGCCCCTCGCCGCTCTGGAGGATGCGCGCGCCGGCGGTCTCCGCCGCCGCCAGGAACGGGTCCCAGATCACCCAGGCGTCGACCTGGCCGCTCTCGAACGCGCTCCGCGCGTCCGCCGGCGCGAGGAAGGAGATCTGGAGGTCGTCGAGCGTCAGCCCGGCGCCCTCGACGGCCCGGACCAGCAGGTAATGCACGTTGGAGCCGCGGTTGACCGCGACGCGCTTGCCCTTCAGGCCCGCGACGCTGGTGATCGGAGAGCCCTTCGGCACGACGATCGCTTCGGCCTTCGGGGCCGGGGGGTCGGTGGCGACGTACACGAAGGGCACGCCGCCCGCCTGCGCGAAGACGGGCGGCGTCTCGCCGACATGGCCGATGTCCACGGCGCCGGCGCGCATGGCCTCGAGCAGCGGAGGCCCGGCGTGGAACTCGACCCACTCGGCGCGGGCGTTCTTCGCCTCGAGCGCCTTCTTCAGGCGGTCGGCGCGGCCCTTGAGGAGATAGGGGGTGCCGATCTTCTGGTACCCGAGGCGGACGACCCCCGCCTCGCGCCTGTCGTGCGCCGGCGCCGGAGAAGCGGGATCGCTCGCGATCGTGGCGCCCGGCTCACCGCCGCCGCGGTCGCAGCCGGACAGGACGCACGCCAGTACAGCGCATCCAAGCAGCCCGGAGCGGAGCCTCGTGAAGGGGGTGTGGCTGATCATGGAGGGTTCTTCCGGACGCCCTGCGGCTCGCCAGGGACAGCGCTTGTTGATTCCAGTTACACAGGAACTGGCGAGAGGATCGCGCCAGCAGGCAACCGCAGGCTCCTGGCAGCCGCCGTGCCACGCAGGATCCCTGTGGTTTCGCGCGGTTACAGAGGCCGCTCCCCGGCGGTGACCGGCGGGTGCTGCTGCAACAGCAGCACCCGATCAGCAGTCGGTGCTGCTGGAACCGCAGCGACACGTCGGATGCGCGGCCTCGTGCGCCGTGACGGCGGCGTGCGCGGGGACCGTGTTCCGCAGGATCACGCCGGGACCTGGTGGCTCTACCGGCGGCGCTCGCGCGCGCCGGTGGGGCGCCTCGCTTTTGAGGTGCGAGAGGGGACGGGCCCTGCCATAAGGCACCGCCATGACGGCGGAAATCCAAGGAAAGTGGGCGCTGGTGACCGGCGCGAGCCGGGGTATCGGAAAGCAGATCGCGCGCGGCCTCGCGGGCCTCGGCTGCAACCTGGTCCTGCACAGCCGTGACGCGGCGCACACGCGGGAGCTCGAGGGCGAGCTCGCCGGCAAGGGGATCCGGGTGAGCGCCGTCTCGGGCGAGCTGTCGGATCAGGCGGCGGTCGACCGGATGCTGGACGGCGCGATCGCCGCGTCGGGCGGGATCGACATCCTGTTCAACAACGCGGCCATCATGACGCCTTTCCGCACCTCGACCCTGGAGACGCCGGCGGAGGATTACCGGCTCAGCTTCGAGGTGAACGTCATCAGCCCGATCCGGATCACGTACCGGCTGCTGCCGACGATGCTGGAGCGCCGCTGGGGGCGAATCATCCAGGTGACCTCCGGGATCCAGGACCAGCCGGAGCTCATGGCCTATGCCGCGTCGAAGGCCGCGCTCGACAAGTTCGTGCGCGACACGGTCCCTTCGCTGCGCGGTACAGGCGTGCTGATGAACCTCCTCGACCCGGGCTGGCTGCGGACCGATCTCGGCGGGCCCAAGGCGCCGAACGACGTCGAGTCCGTCCTGCCCGGCGCGCTCGTCCCGGCGCTTGTCGACGGCGAGGTCCACGGGGTGTTCTTCCGCGCCCAGGATTACGCGCGCGCCGCCGCGCGCTGAGGCGCCTCGAGCGTCTCTCGACCCAGTGTTCCGTCTCGGGGCCGCGCCAGCAGGAGCGATTGGTTCGCGCTCGTGATGCGTGTGTTGCTAAAGTAGTTGGAGTGAAAGCGATCTCGGACCCCCAGGCGGAGACGAGACGTCGCGCGGTAGGCGATGCAGAGAGCGCTTCGCCGGCGTGCACGACGGTGGTCAACACGCGGCCATCGCGGTGGCGACCCTTGTATGCGTTCTTGCCGGTGCTGGCCTGCGCGTGCTCGCTGGAGGGGTTGTCCGCGGCGTGGGACACGTCGTCGGCCTCCGCGGGAGGGTCGGGCGTGTCCAGCGGCGGGGGCGGCGCGACGGGCGGGGGCGCGACGGGCGGCGGGGAAGCGACGGGCGGCGGGGGAGCGACGGGCGACGTGCTCAAGCTCGAGGCCGAGGCCTGTGAGCTCACTGGCAGCTTCATCAAGGTGGAAGACGAGCTGGCGGACGGCGGGTATTACGTGGTCGTCCCCGAGGTGGCGGGATGCGACGACGACCGGGTCAGCTGCTCGTTCAAGATCAGCGAGGCCGGCACCTATCAGATCAAGGTCAGGGTCGCCGCGGGGCCGAACGAGAGCACGGACAACTCGTTCCTGGTCCGCGTGGACCAGGCGCCGCCGCCGGGATACCAGTACAACTTCATCGGCACCGATTTCCACCTCGATTACGTCAACGACTCGGACGCCGAAAAAGGAACGATGCTCACCTTCGCGCTCGAGCCTGGGAGTCACCTCGTCTCGTTCGCGTGCCGCGAGGACGGGTCCAGGCTCGACTGGGTCGAGCTCGTTCGAATCGGCCCCTGAGCCCACCATGGGCCGCGGCGGCGAGCCCGGCGACGCCGAGTCGCTCGAGCTCGCGCAGGCGGCCCACCGCGTCGAGGTCGACGACGCGGTGCTTCACGTGTCCACAGTGTCAATCTGCGGTTGACACCCCCGGTTGCGGCGCCGCGGTTGCCCGTCGGGGGAGGGGAAGCGCGCTGCGGCTGTCCTCGCGGAGATCGCCATGGAAGGCCGGGAGCCGGGCGGCTTCGGACCGTCATGCGCTGGTGGCACATGCGTTGCTGTGGAGCTCCCGGGAACGGCCCGTGCGCTGTCCGGCTTCTCCACCCGCGTCGCGCGAGCTGCTTGGCTCATCACGGAAAGGATACTTGCTCATGAAGTGCGAATCTCGAGTCGCTTGGGCTGCGCTGATCGCGCTCGGCATCGCCGGCATCTCGGTGGTCGGGTGCGGCTCGGAAACGTCGGATCCGGAAGAGAATGAGGGCCAGCCGACGAGCAGCGGGAGCGGCGGCTCCACCACGAGCGCCAGCACCGGCGGGACCGGTGCCGGCAGCGGTGAGGGCGGCTCCAGCAGCGGAGAAGGCGGCTCCAGCAGCGGCGAGGGCGGCTCCAGCAGCGGAGAAGGCGGCTTTAGCAGCGGTGAGGGCGGCTTTAGCAGCGGTGAAGGCGGCTCCAGCAGCGGAGAAGGCGGCTCCAGCAGCGGAGAAGGCGGCTCCAGCAGCGGCACGGGTGGCAGCAGCCCCGGCGGCGTCGACTTCAGGCTCTACGGCTACGCCACGACCGGCGACGGCACCACCGGCGGCAAGGGCGGAGAGGTCGTCTCCGTGAGCTCGCTCGACGCCCTGAGGACCGAGGCGGCCAGGGACGGCGCGCGGATCATCCAGATCACCGGCAAGATCAGCGGCAGCGGCGACGACGTGCGCGTCGCATCCGACAAGACCATCGTGGGGGTCGGGTCGAGCGGAGAGCTGCAGGGGATCGGGATCAACCTGAGGAGAGCCTCCAACATCATCCTCCGCAACCTGAAGATCCACCACGTGCTGGCCAGCAGCGGCAACGGCGACGGCATCCACATGGACGAGAGCCACAACGTCTGGATCGACCACTGCGAGCTCTGGGCCGACTCTACCGCCGTGAACTCGGACAAGGACAAGTACGACGGCCTGATCGACGCCACCCACGAGTCCTCGAATATCACGATCTCGTGGAGCTACCTGCACGACCACTGGAAGGGCATGCTGGTCGGCTCGTCGGACAAAGACGACAGCGATCGCCGCATCACCCTCCATCACAACCGCTTCAGCAACGTGAACTCCCGCCTCCCGAGCTACCGCGGCGGCAACGGCCACATCTTCAACAACTACTTCGAGAACGTCCCCACGTCCGGGGTGAACTCGCGCGTCGGCGCCTGTCTGCGCGTCGAAGGCAACCACTTCTACAAGGTCAAGAACCCCATCACCACGCTGGACAGCGCGGCCGGCGGCACGCATCGCATCGACAACGTGTTCGAGGAGACGACCGGGACGCAGACGTCCGGCGCAGACTGCTCCTGGACCGCTCCGTACGCGTATCCGCTCGACCGCGCGGCCGACGTCAAGGCCATCGTCCTGGAGCACGCGGGCGTCGGCAAGACGGATCCCCTCGAGAACCTGCCCTGACGCGGCTGGCGAAGGGGATCGTCGAGGTCCGCTCCGGCACGGCTCAAGGAAAATGCCGGAGCGCTCCCGGCGGAAAATTCTCGTGGAATGCTCCGTGAGGTGGCGAGGCCACCTGTCGGATGAGGCGGCAGCTGGGATCAGGACTCGGGCTCGTTCCCCCATGGATTGAAGTCGTGCACCTGCGCCGGGGCCGGCTTCCTGCCCTGGTTGAACGCGTCGAGCAGGACGTCCTGGAGCGGCTCTTCCTCGGCGCGCCGGTACGTCCCCGCGCGCTCCGACCAGGCGATCTGGCGGCGGAAGGTCTCGACCAGCGGCACGGTGGTCCGGAAGCCGAGGTCGCGCGCGGCCTTGCTGTTGTCGAAGATCGACCCGTATTGATAGATGAACTTGACGCCCACCATGCGGCGAGGGGCGACCTCGTAGAGCCAGCCGGTCGGGATCGAGACCACGGGGGACTTGCCGCCGGCGGCCTCCTGCAGCGCGGCGAAGACGCCGCCCCACGTGGTGTGCTCGTCGCTCGTGAGGTGGTAGGCCTGCCCATAGGCCCTGTCGTTGCCGAGGGCGTTCACGAACCCTCGGGCCACATCGGAGACGTGCGCGATGGCCCACGGCGCCGCGCCGTCGTCGTGGACGATGAGCGGGAGGCCGCGCCGGACGCGGTCGGCCATCGAGTCATCGAAATAGAGCGCGCCGAGCGCGGTGTGCCCCTCGCCGGTCGTGAACGACGGCCGCAAGATCGTGGTCTTGAGCCCGTTCTGGCCGTTCGCCGCGAGCAGCGTCGATTCGATGCGCGACTTGTTCTGGCCATACTTCGTCACGGGGCGGTGCGGCTCGTCGTCGGTCGCCGGAGAGCGCGTGAGGGGCTCGCCGTAGGCGCACACCGTCGAGCAGACGACAAGGTGCCCCGCGCGGCCCGAGAACGCCCTGAGCAGCGAGTCGGCGTTCTCGGGGGCGTAGGCGACCATGTCGATCACGGCGTCGAACGTGCGCCGCTGCATCTCGCGCTCGAGCTCGGCGTGCTTCCAGCGATCACCGACGATGACCTCGACATCCCCCTCGAACCGCCGCGCCGTCACGCCCCGGTTGAAGAGCGTGACGCGATCGCCCCGCTCGAGGAGCTGCTGCACGATGGCCGTCGAGATGAGCCCGGTCCCGCCAATGATGAGAACTCTCATGAAAGCACCTGGGTCGATTGCCCTGCTCCCGGGGCGGCTGCCCCCGCAGGGGCGAGCCGCCGCGGCGGGCGTCTCTGGCGAGCGCCCGCCCACCGCTCCGGCCGGAGCGCCGCCGGCTACCGGCTCGGCGACCTCGCCCCCGCCGGGGCCTCGTCCAGCCAGAGGATGGCCGTCACGCCGCGCGGGTAGTAGCGGCTGCCGACGGGCACGCCGCGCTGCATCTGGTCGGAGTAGGCCCAGTAGCCGGAGCCCTCGATCTGCCAGCGGACGTGGGCCTGCTCGTGGCGCTCGGCGTCGGGCAGGTCGGCCCTCAGGATCACGCGCGCGATGTGCTGGCAGAGCGCGATCTTGCTCGCCCAGGAGTTGTCGCTGCTGCTCGAGAGCTTCCAGCCGCCCTCGGGGAACAGGCACACACCGGGCTTGACGATGGCCTGGAAGTGACGGCGGAGCACCCGGACGAGCTCGCCGTGCTCGCCCTCCGCGGGGTTGCCGTCGAGCAAGCCCATGGCGTGCGGGTACAGGAGCCCCTCGATCGCGGGGATGATCGCGCTCGTCGAGCTCCCGTCGAGCAGGGCGGGGATGTAGCCCGACGGCTCGTGGAAGGCCGACACGATGGCGCGCGCCGTCTTCTGGCTCGCCGCCCTGGACTCCGCGGCGAGGGGGGCGTCCCCGCAGCGCTGGAGGAGCTCGGCGAGCACCACGTACGACGCCCACGTCTTGCCGGCCAGGTAGAGGTTGCCGCGCGCGCGCCCGAGCGAGTGATCCAGCGAGTCGTAGGTCGTGATCTCGGCGCCGGTCCCGCAGCGGCTGCTGTCGAGCGCCATCACGCCGGTGCGCGCCCCGGGCTCGGGCGCGTCGCGGTGGAGGAGGCTCGTGAGCAGCTCGGCGAAGAGGCCCCGGTGGCGCTCGAGGAAGCCCTTGTCGCCGGTGCGCGCGACGTACACGCCGGCGCAGCAGATCCAGTTCGTGAGCTGCTCGAGCGTCATGTAGCTGAAGCAGGCGGCGTCGAGGTTCGGGCGCTCGTAGCTGGAGTTCCCGGCCGGCGAGAAGTGGTTGCCGACGCCCATGTCGTGCGTGAACGACACGCCGCCCGGCAGGAGCTCGCCGTTCGCGCCGGGGCGCTTCACCTTGTCGCGGTAGCTGTAGCGATCGACGAAGAGGTCGAGGACGTCGCGCACGGCCCAGGACGCGTAACGCAGCTCGAAGAACAGGTGATCGATCGTGAGATCGAAGGTGTTCATCATCTCGTACTCGCCCTCGTTCACGACCCACAGCGGCGCGGGCGGCGAGGCGTCGTCGAGCGCGGTGTCCAGCCACTCGGTGGACCCGAAATAGCCGTGCGTCGCCTGGGCGAGCAGCCACTTCTGGGAGGGGCTGAGCGCCGACTGCGCGAGCTCCTCATCGCGCTGGATCGCCTCCTTGACGAGCGCCTCGCGGCGGTCGAGCGCGAAGGAGAGGACGTCCTCGAGCCTGCGGAAGTAGCGGGTGTAGGCGTAGCGCGCCTCGATCCCGGTCGTGATGGTGCCGGCGTCGTAGAACCCGAGCGCGATCCAGACCTCGCGCTTTTCCCCCGGGGGGACGTCGATGAGCAGGCCGCCGGTCTTGCCGAGGCGGAACAGCCGATCGGCGCTGCCGTCGAGCGCGTTCTCGGGCGCGAAGGCCTGGAAGGCGCGGATGCCCGGCTCCGGGCGGACGGCGAACCCCCAGCGCCGGCCGTGCGCGACGCCGACCAGGCGGCCGTCGCTCGTCGTCTCGAGGTCGCGCAGGCTCGACGCTTCGAGCGAGAAGACGCCCGTCATCGGCTTGTCGCTGCCGGTGTTGTCGAGCTCGAGGCGCGCGATGAGCGCCGGGCAGGACCGCTCGGCGACCTCGGAGGGCGCCGCCGTGCGCGGATCGGGGATCGGGCCGAACGGCGAGTAGATGGCGAGCGTCAGCCGCCCAGCGCGGATCGTGTCGCTCGCCCACCCGAGCTCGCGGCGGATGTCCTGCTCGCCGAAGACGCGGCGCATCTGCGTGTCATGGGTCAAGGTGACGCCGAACGGGACGTCCGGGCCGCTGTGGCTCTCGAAATAGGGGAGGCAGAAGAAGTCCCCGTCTCCCTCGCGGTAGCCGATGTAGAGGTTCGATTCTCCCGGGCGGCCCACCTGGGAGGCGAAGCCGCCCCGGCGGTTGAAGCTTCCGAGCGTGAAGGAGGCAAAGGCGCCGACCGGCGCGTGCTGGACATTGTAGGAGGAGATCACGGCGGCAACATAGCGTAACCGCCTCGCGATGCGACCTCGCGAAGCGATGCCGCGGAGCGAGCCTGCGGGACGGCGCGGGGCGCCATCCCAGAGGCGGGCCTGTACCCCCCGCGGGGCGGTCCGCGTCCGACGGTCGGGCCGCGATCCGGCGGCTGCGAGGGCGCGTGAGCCGGGTATGGCGAGCGCCGACTATGTAGTCCGCAAGGCGCCGAAGGTTTCAGCGTTCCACCCAGGGCGTGTCGTGGCCCCCGGTGATCCCGTCGTGGACTGATGTATAAATGCCTATCGGGCCCTGGCGAGCGGGCGGTGCGCTGGTTGGCTGGGCGCCACCCGCTCGAACAGCACGGAACCCGGGGAAGACCTTCTCATGTTGACCTTCGCGACGCTTTGTGCCCAGAGCCGGGCGCTCTCACGGATGGCCTTCGACCGGAGGTACCCTCACGCGTGGCTGCTCCGGGAGCTCGGCCCCGAGGACCAGCCCCCTCCGTCGTTCAAGACCGTCTTTGCCGGCACCTCGCTCGGATCGAGCCATCAACCGGCCGTGTGCCGTCACCGGATCTCGTCGGGGATGACCGTCGCGTCCCACGGCTGCGAGCTCCTGCCGGTGGCGAAGCGCCCGGAGAGCCCCTGGCAGGATCGCATCCTCATCGGGCGCGCCCTGAACAGCGATATCGTGCTCCGCGATCCGTCCGTCTCCAAGGTCCAGGCTCACATCTCGGTCCTGATCGCGGACACCCCGATGCTCCACGCGAGGAAGAGCACCAACGGCACGTTCCTGAACGACCGGCTCCTCACGCCGGCCGGGGACGGCGCGCCCCTCCGCAGCGGCGACATCCTCCAGTTCGGCAACGTCATCTGTGAGTTCATCGTGAACGCCGATCTCTACCGGCTCGTCGCCCGCTGAGGCCTGCGCCCCGCCGCGGCCAGATCGCGCGCTCGCCCGCGTGCGCCGCCGCGCTCGTCCGCGCGCGTTGCCGTCCGACCGCCGGGATCAGCTCCGCTCCGGGTGGGGCGCGCGGAACAGCACCTCCACCGGGCCCCCGTGCGTCTCCACCACGTAGCTCGCCTCCACCGGGTCGCCGCCGCGGAACGCCTTCGTGATCTCCTTGCGCCGGTTCATCAGCTCGACCAGGCCGAGCGCGAGCGCCTCGGAGGCGGTGAGCTCCTTCGGCGTCGGCTTGCGGCCGATCAGGTCCTCGTCGACCATCGCGAGCGTGGGGTAGGCGTCCGGCCCGGCCAGCTCCCAGCGCTGCTCGGCGACCTCGGCGCGCAGCGCGGGGTGCAGGTCGCTCGCGCGGTCGAAGCTCAGCGAGAAGAAGCTCGCCGGCAGCGACGCGGGCGGCGCGTCCGGGAGCTTCGCGGTCTCCGCGAGGTAGAGCTCGAACCCGCGCGCGCTCTCGAACAGGAGCACGCCGTGGCTCTGGCCGGCCTGCCCGACGACGCACAGCGCGAGGTCGCGCGCGCCGAGCGACGGGATCGACAGCGCCATGATGTCCGCGTCGCTGGGCACGGTCTTCCAGGGCGTCGTGCGGTAGAGCGCGGCCGCCGCGCGGAAGAAGGACGCCATCGCCGGCGCCTCGATGCCGCCGCCGAGGAAGCTCGGCGTCAGGCGGCCGTCGCGCGCGCCGAGGTGCGCCTCGAGGTCCTCGGCCACGACGTCGATCTCCGGCGTCGGCGCGACGCGGACCTCGATCGCCGGGCCGAGCCGCGCCCTCAGCGCGTCGGCGAGCGCGGGCGAGGCCACGCGCACGCGCTCGGGCAGGCGCGGCTGCCCCTCCAGGGGGCCCCTGGCGGCGGCCTCGAAGCTGTCGACCGCGCCCGCGACGACGTCGCCGGGGCGCAGCGCGGCGCAGCTCAGCACGAAGCCGCGCTCGGTCATCCAGACGACCGCCTCGGGACGGTACGCCTCGTCGCCCTCGTGCACGAACGCGCGCAGGGAGAAGAAGCCGCCGATCCACTCTTCGTCCCGGCGAGGCAGGGAGGGCGCGCTCTTCTTGGACCGCTTCTTCTTGGGGGCGGGCACGGAGGACATCAGGACACCTGTTCGCGGGAGCGCTCCAGCCGGCACGCTCGATGACGCGGGAGCCAGGGACGAGACCGGAATCGAGGGCGGAAAGCTAGCGCAAAGGCCGCAGGGGTCGAAGCGGAACGCGGGGCGTGCGGTCGCGCCGCGCGGGGGGCGCCTCTCAGGCGGGCGCGGGCCCTTCCACGCCACGCTGCGCGCCCGTCTGCGCCGCGCCGCGCGCCCTCCTCGTGCACCGGCGCGGGGTCAGCCCACGGGGCCTTTCGGCCTGGCGCTCCTCGCGGTGCCCTGTTATCGGTCGTCGCGGTCCAGCGCACGGACCTGACGCAGGCGCTGCGCGCCGGCCGCCCAGGGGACTCGATGCCTGAAGAGATCTGCAGAGGACCCCGCCGCTCCGCGGGGCGCGCGGCGCGGGGCGCCCTCGGCCGCGCTCCGCTCGGGCTCCTCCTGGCGCTGGCCGCCTCGGCGCCGGCGACCCCAGCCTGGGCCGAGCCGACCATCGCGGAGCGCGCGCGGGCCGACGCGCCGCGCCGGGAAGCGCAGGCGCTCCTGGCGAGCGCTCGGCCGGACGTGGCCTGTCCGAAGCTCGAGGAGAGCGGGCGGCTGCGCCCGTCGACGGAGACGAAGCTCGAGCTCGCCAGGTGCCACGAGCGCGCCGGGCGCCTCGCGAGCGCGTGGGCGCTCTACACCGAGATCGACTCGACGGAGGCGGCGGGCGGCGACGCGAAGCGGGGCGCCGAGGCGCGCGAGCGCGCGGCGGCGATCGCGCAGGAGCTCCCGACGCTCGCGATCCTCGTGTCCGACGAGGTGAAGGCGCTGCCGGGGCTCGCGGTGACGCTCGACGGGGTGGCGGAGCGGGAGCTCGGGGCGGCGCGCCCTGTCGAGCCGGGGAAGCACCGGGTCACCGCGAGCGCGCCCGGCAGGCAGGCGTTCTCGCGCGAGGTCGAGGCGAGGCAGCCGGGAGAGCTCGTCGAGGTCCACGTGAGGGTGCTCCAGCCCCACGCGGCGGCGCCGGCGCCTCCTGCCGGCGACCTGGAGCGCCGCGGGCCGATGCCGTACGGCCAGAGGCCGGATTCGATCCACCGGGACCTGATGTGGGTGACCGGCGGGCTCACGCTGGCGGGCATCGCGCTCGGGAGCACGTTCGGGGGCCTGGCGATCTCCACGTGGGACAAGGTCGAGGACAAAGCCAGGACGACGTGCAGGGAACCGGGGCGTTACCTGGACTGTGCGCAGCCGGTGCCCGATCTGGCCAGAAGGGCGATGTCGTACGCGACTGTCTCCGATTTCTCCTTCATTGCCGCGGGCGCGGCGCTCGCCGGCACGGCTGTCCTCTGGCTGACGCTGCCCCCGGACGGCCCGCGCGCGAGCGCCCGCGTGCAGATCGCGCCGGGCGTCCTCGGCGGTTCTGTCGTCGGGGTGTTCTGATGATGACGATGAGGCTCGATCGGCGTGCTCGGCTCTGGCTGGCGACCGCCCTCGTCGCGGCGGGCGGCGCAAGTTGCGCCGAGATCGCCGGCATCCAGCCGGTCGACGAGCTGGGCGTCGGGGGCGGGACGGTCAGCGAGCCCGGCTATACGTGCCAGTGGGCGATGTCGTTCGGCGACGCCGACACAACGCTCGGCGGGATCGCGGCCGACGGCGACGGTACCTTGTGGCTGGCAGGCGGCTTCAAGGGGGACCTCACCGTCGCCGGCGGCGCGCCGCTCACGGCGGGAGGCGCTGGCGAGGACGTCTTCGTTGTGCACCTCGCGCGCGACGGGAACCACGTGTGGAGCGAGCGCTTCGGGAACGCGGAGAACGACACCGCGACGCGCACCCATCAGGCGACGTCGATCGCGTTGGGCGAGAGCAGCGTCTATGTCGCGGGCGACTTCACGGGCAGCCTGTCGTTCGGCGCGGACTGCGGGGCGCCCGAGGGCGCCGGGGCCGGCGACTCGTTCGTGGCGCGGCTCGACAAGAACGATCCGGGCGGGGTCGCGGCGTGCGTGACGCACGGGTCGCCCGGTCTCGACGAGGCGAAGGCGGTGGCCGCGGAGGGCGACCGCGTCTTCGTCCTGACGTCGCTCCAGGGCGGGGCGGACATGGGGTTCTCCAGCTACGATGGACAGACCCTCTTGACGCCCTGCAGCCGTGTCTTCTCGGGCCGCGAGGGGGCGCGCTACCGGCCCCGCGCGCTCCGCGTCTCCTCCGGAGAGGCCTTCGTCGTCGCCGATTTCGAGGGCCGCGTGAACGTCGGATTCCCCGGCTTCGAGCGCGGGCTTCCGCCCGGCGACGCGGCCGCGGAGGGGACCGATTTCCTCCTCGCCTCGTTCCCGGCGTCCTGGATCTGCGACGGATCGAGCGCCGATGGCGCGGGCCTCTGGTATCGACACTACTCCCCCCTCCGCGGCGATCAGCGCGCCAGCGCCGTCGCGGTGCACGAGGCCGGCGTCGTCCTGGCCGGCTCGTTCGAGGGGCAGATCGATCTCGCGGGCGAGCTCGTCGCCACGGAGGAGGACGGCTTTGCGGCGCACCTCGACCGGCGCGGTGTCGCCACGTGGGCCAAGCACCTCGGGGGCAGCGGGGCTCAGTCGGCGCAGGCCGTCGGGGTCGACGCGCTCGGGCGGATCATCGTGGCCGGGCATTTTCAGCGGCAGATGACGATCGACGACGCCGAGGTGAGCGGCGAGGCCGACCAGGGGGACATCTTCCTCGCGCGGCTCAGGGCCTCGGGCGGCGAGGTCGAGTGGCTCGACGCGCTCGGCGGCCCGGAGCTCCAGCAGATCCAGGCGCTGGCGATCTCCGGGACGGACGTCTTCCTGGCGGGGACGTCGGGCGCCGACTTCGCGCTCCTGAACTGTCAGGTCGACGCCGCGGGCGGTCAGCTGTTCGTCGCCAAGCTCTCGGTCGCCTCGCGCTGAGGGCCGGCCGCGGGGCGCGGGCCGCTGCGCTCGCCGCCGCGCGCGAGCAGCGCCCGCGCGCAGGGCGCGATGACCTGCGCGAGCGCGCGCTCCCGGATCTCCCGCCGGTGCTGCGGCGAGAGCACGCCGAAGCCGAGCAGGCGGCCGAGGTCGGCCTCGCCCGGGGCGGCGGGCTCCGAGGCGGCGGCGAGCTCGTCGACGACGGCGCTCGCCAGGGAGGGGTCGCGCTCGATGGCCCAGGCGGCGAACCGGAAGGCGAGCTCGGCGTGCCGCGTCTCGTCCTCGGCGATCTGCTCGAGGGCGCGCCGGATCGCGGGATCGGTCGCGTGGAGGGCGGCTTCTGCCGCCTCGATCGCGGCGACGGTCTCGCCGATGCACCCTTCGCGGAGGGTCGTCACGAGGATCGCGCGGGCGCCTTCGCCGCCGAGGGCGCCGTCGATGGCGAGGGGCCCCGGGCCGATGCCGCGGCCGGCGAACGCGCTGGCCAGCTCGAAGCAGATGCGCGCGTGCTCGGCCTCGTCGCCCATGGCCGCCTGCGCCGCGCCGACGAGCTCCGGCGGCGCGCCGAGCGACAGGAGCTGGAGCGCGAAGCGGGCGAACGCGGCGATCGACGCGTGCTCGAGGAGGGCGGCGCGGGTCCAGTGTTCGGCGAGCGCCGTCTGCTGCTCGGCCGAGAGCCCGTCGCGGCGGGGCGGCGCGTCTGGCGCGGCGGCCCGCCAGTCGTCGCGCGCGGCGGGCTCGGCGGTGCGCTCGACCCCGTCCACCAGGAACGGCCGGCCGATCGCGCAGGTCGACGGCGCGCAGGCGTGGCGCAGCGCCGCGAGGGAGCACTCCTGCCCCCCTGAGCAATCGTCTTCGCCGGCGCACTCGTCGGTGGGCGTCTGGCATGCGAAGCCGGTCCCGCCGCAACCCGGGTTGAGGACGTAGCTCGAGCAGAGCAGCCTGCCGCAGTCCTGGTCGCTGGTGCACAGCGCTGGCACGCAGCGCCCGACCGGATTGCCGCACAGGCAGATCTGTCCCTCGGTGCAGTCGGCATCGATCGTGCATCCGTAGCGGCAGAAGCACCCTGGGGGCGCGTTGCCGTCGGACGGGGTGTCGCAGTAGCCGTGGGACTGCTCGGTGCAGTCGGCGTCGGAAGAGCAGGCGCCGGGGTCGTCGCTCGGCTCCGGGCACGACTCGGGGCGCGGGAGCGGGCTCGGGCAGGTGACGATCTCCGCGCGGTGCAGCCAGCCGCCGGCGCAGCGCACGTACCCGGTGTTCTGGCCGGCGACGACGATGGGCTCGGGATCGTCGCACGCGAACGGGAAGCCTTCCGGTGGCGCGGTCCCCGTCGTCCCGGAGGGGCCTTCGCCCGAGCTCGCGGCCGGGCCTTCCGCCGTGCTCCCGTGCGATCCTGCGCCCCCGCCTCCGCCCGAGCCTTCCTCGATCACGACGTCGCTGCCGCACCCCAGGGCGGGCGCGAGCGCCAGCACCGAGAGCAACCGCGCACCCCAAGAGTCGATCGAGACAAGCAATCTCATGAATTGAACCTCGTTCGAGGATCTTAACCGCGTTTGTCGCGGACGTCGCGGACGTCGCGGACGCTGCGAGCGAGCTCGCCGCTGCCGGCGCGTCGTATCGCCCGCGGCGGGGAGCGCCGCGGGCGGGTCGCGATCCCACCGGGGTTGCGGAGGCGCGCCTGCACGAGGGGGCGACGGGCGCGGCTGGGCGCTGGAATCGGCAAGGTCGCCTGGAGGACGTGCTGCCTCACTTCGCCGCGGGGTGCTCCTCGATAGCTCGTCGAGAGCGGAGTCGATAACCACACGCGCGGTGTGGCTGTGGCAGGGCAGGGGCGCCACCCACAGGTATGCGCACGCCGGACGGACGTCGGACAGCCCGGCACACGACGCGCTCGTCGCAGCGAGCTTGCGTCGAGGCGAGCGGTAATGCGGCTTGATTGATACTTCGAAATCGAATACCAAAATTTAACTATGCTACCTCGCACGAGCCTTTTCTCCTTCACCACGGAGGATCCTTCCGCGTTCGGGGTCTATCTCGCCGCGGCGGCGAAGGAGCACCCCATCTACTTCGATGAGGGGCTCGGCGTGACCGTCGTGCTCCGCGGCGCCGAGGTGACCGCCGTGCTGCGCGACAGCGAGACGTTCAGTAATCGCGCTTACGACATCGGGATCATGAAGGGGGCGCTCGTGGCGCTCGACGGCGCGTCGCACACGCGCATGCGGAGGGTCTTCAACGCAGTCCTCTCTCCGCGCGTGGTCAACCGCTACGAGGAGACGATCGTGACCCCTGTGGCGCGCAGGATCATGGACAGGCTCGCGCGGAAGCAGCAGGCGGACCTGGTCGACGATTTCGCGATCTCGATGCCCATGGGCGTGACGAGCGCCCTGTTCGGGATGCAGGAGGAGCGGATCGCCGAGAATGACGTGCTGATTCGCAAGATGATCCGCAGCGCCATGGCGCCGCAGGATCCCGTCCTGGTGGCCGAGGGGCGGCGGGCCCACGCCGCGATGGGCGCGCAGCTGCGGGAGATCGCGGAGCGCGAGGTGGCGAGCCCGGGCGACACGCTGCTCGGCGAGATCGCGCGGACGCTCGCCGCGGAGGGGCTGGGCGGCGTGGAGGCGTGCGAGGGGGTCGTGCTCAGCTTGATCCTGGGCAGCTACGAGACGACCAGCTGGATGCTCGCCAATCTGCTCGTGGCGCTGCTCGCGCACCCTGACGCGATGGGCCAGCTGCGCCAGCAGCCTTCGCTCCTGCCGCAGGCCATCGACGAGGCGATGCGCTGGTGCAGCAGCGCGGCGGGGATCGTGCGGTTCGTGGAGCGCGAGGCGACGATCGGCGGCGAGACGGTGCCCGCGGGGACGCTCCTCTACGTGTCGCTCACCGCGCTCCACTACGACGAGGAGGCCTACCCGCGCCCGGAGGTCTTCGACATCCAGCGGCGGCCCACAGGGCTCCTGAGCTTCGGCGTGGGTCCGCACTACTGCGTCGGGGCGCCGCTCGCGCGGATGGAGGCGCGGATCGGGGTGTCGCTCCTGCTCGAGCGCTTCCCGGCGTTGCGGCGCGATCCGACCCAGCGGCCGATGTTCTCGACGGCGCCGCGCGGCGCAGCCGCCTTCGGGCCCGATCGGATCCCGGCGCTGCTCGTTTGACGCCCCCCGCCCGACCCGGTTCAACCCGCGACCCGACCCAGGTTGAGGTTCGGACCCAGGTTGGCAACCCGGGGGGTGACCCGACCCAGGTTGGGGTGACTGACCCGGGCAGGGGGTGACCCGACCCAGGTTGGGGTGACCCAGGTTGGGGTGACCGGGGTGACCGCCGGGCGGGTGTCCTGGCGGTCGCCACCCATGGAACGCGGCCGCCGCCCCAGCGAGGGGGGAAACTCCTCGAAATGATTCACCACAATACTGGCACGGTGTTTGTTGGTGTGTGCCGGTCATGAGCCAGCCCCGCGAGATCGCTCCCGGCGCCACGTACATGATTACCCGGCGCGTCCTGCGTCGGCACCTGCTCCTCCGCCCCGACGCAGCCATCACCCAGCTCCTGATTTACGCCCTCGCGGTCTCCGCGCGTCGCTACGGTCTCCAGGTTCATGCCCTCTGCGCGATGTCAACGCATCTGCACCTGATTGTAACGGACGTGACGGGCGTCCTGCCGCGCTTCCTGCAGTTTTTCCATCGCATCGTCGCGCTGGGCACCAAGGTGCTCCGCACATGGGAAGGACCGGTGTGGGATCACGAGGCCCCGAGCGTCGTGCGCCTGCTGACGCGCGCGGCGGTGGTGGAGAAGATCGCCTACGTCCTCGCGAATCCCGTGGCTGCTGGCCTCGTCCGACATGCGCATGAATGGCCGGGCGCCAAGGTGAATGTGGGTGAGCTCGGTCGCGGCGTGCTGCGTGCGGCGCGTCCGTCTGCGTATCTCGACCCGGAAAATCCTCAGTGGCCCGAGGAAATGACGCTCTCGCTCTCACTACCGCCGGCTATAGCGCTGGACAGCGCTGAGGGCTTTCGTCAAGAGGTCGCCGCCGAGCTCGAGCGACAAGAAGCGCAAATTCATGCGGAAATGCACCAGCATGGGCGTCACTTCTTGGGCGCCGAGCGAGCCAGCAAGATCTCCCCCTACGCGCGCGCGACGAGCTTCGAGGCGCTGCGCGAATGCAATCCTACGTTTGCGGTCGGCCGTGACCAGGGTGACGCATGGCGAATTGCCGGCGCCGCTGTGCGGGCGTTTCGCGCGTTATACCGCGCCGCGCTGGAGCGGTGGCGCACCGGTGTGCGCAGTGTCGTGTTCCCGGCGGGGACGTGGTGGATGCGTACGTTTCACGGCGCCAGCGTGACGGACGCCGTAGCCGCTATATGACTATTACGACCGGCTGCAGGGCGAGGCGGACGACGGTTCCAACGTCGCATCGCGAGGAACGTCCGTGTGGAGAAGACGGAGCGGGCGGCGGATCGTTGACACGGCGCTGCGCGAATGGATGTGCATAGGTTGTGCCGCACCGAGCGCGCACGAAGCGGCGCCCTGCTGCTCGACCCGACCCAGGTTGGGCGGGGGCGCGATTCAGATTGGCAATTCCAGCTCAGTCCTTGTCGTGTCCTGTGCCATCATCCACGCTTCCGCGCAGATTTGGCCATGAACCAGCTCTTGAGCTGCGCTCGTCCGTCCCGATCCATGAACTGTCTATAGGGCAACCCGGGTCAGGTCCACGCCCCGTGGCGTCCATCCGCTCTTCCGACCGGAGTCGGCCATGACCCAGCCCCGGTCTACGTTCGCCCGCACCTATCTGCGAACCCGAGCTACGGGGGCAACCTGGGTCGGGTGGGGGGGGAAGTCTAGGGCGTCAACCCGGGTCGGGTCTGGCCTTTTCCGGCCACGAGCCCCGCGAACGCTGCCGCGAAGCGGCGCCGGAAATCCTCATCCTCCATCAGTTTGTCGCGCAGCGCTCGCGACAGCTCGAGGTGGTAGAACGGCGCGCCCATCTGGCGCGACCAGCGCGCCTGCACGTTGGTGGCGCCGCCGAGCTTGTTGATCTCGGCGGGGTAGGCGAGGACCTTCCCGTCGCTGACGACCGACCGCAGCGGGGCGAGCAGCCGCTCCAGGTCGGCGTCGTGCCCCACGGCGCTGGCGATGGCGGCGGCGTCCGGCGCCGAGCTGTCCTGAAAACCGTGCAGCTGCACCGCCGGTATGCCGGGAAAATTCTGGAGCAGCGCCCGGTGGGCCGACAGGAAGAACGAGCGCTCCGCGTGCGCCACGTCCGCGAAGGCGAGGGATGCAGCCAACCGCTCGCGGGCGGCACGGATGTCTCCCCGAGCGCCGCCGCCTGCGTCCCGGGCGCCGCCACGCGCACCGTGGTTGCCGCCAGCGCCTGTGGCGCCCTCGGCCCCCGCGCGCTCGCCGCCTATCGCCCGAGCGCCGCCCCCCGTGGCCTCCGCCTTTGCAGCCCCGCCGTCCGCGTCGGCGCCGCCCTTTCCACCCGCTCCTTCGGCGCCTTCGTCGTCCCCGGCGGCGTCGCTCGGCTTGGGGCCCCCGCCGTACCGGTGCGACGTGTTGACGACCAACGCCCGCGCCCGCTGCGCCTCGAAGACGGCCAGCGCGACGGGCAGCGTCCCCCGGTCGAAGAACGTGTGCGGCGCTTCCACGATGAGCGGCACTGCCGCCCCTGCGCGCAGCACGACCGCGGCCGCACCCTGACGGCGCGAGCCGTCCTCGGACAGCACCCAGAGAGCGCGTCCGGGGACCACCCGCAGCGCGAACCCGGGTGGGGCAGCCGGCGGCGGCTGCCGGTTCTGGGCGGCGAGGCCCGCCGCCGCGACCCACGCGACGTACGCCTCCTCCTCCGCGTCGTCTGGCGGCTCCGCGATGAGGTGGCGTCCGCCCTTGCGCAGCGGGGCAATCTGCTCGTCCAGCGCCTGCTGCTCGCCGCTGTCGGCCGCCTGGGCCTCAACCCCGGTCGGCTCCGCGGTCGCAACCCCGGTCGGCACCGCGACGGTCAGCACCGCGGAACCCGCCGGGCTCGGCGCCGTGCCCAGCGCGCTCCCGACGCTCCGACACACCCCCTGCGAGCACCCGGCGATCGTGAACAACACCACATAGCCTGCGCTCTTCATGGTCGTCCTCGCCGCCGCAACCTCGACGACATCTTCACTTTTCTCACGCCACAGTCCGCGAATCCAGGATGACGCGTTGCGTTGTAAGGCGTCGCCTTCTCTTCCGTAGCGGGGGCGGTTTGCGCTAGTAGCACTGCATGCCTCGCCCCTTCGAACCCGTGGAGGCGCCGCCGCTCCCGGAGCAGGCCGGTCGCACGTTCCCGCGTCTGGTCGAGCTGATGCAGCGGCTCCTCGCGCCCGATGGATGCCCGTGGGATCGCGAGCAGAACTTCGCGACGCTGCGGCGCTACGTGCTCGAGGAGGCCTGCGAGGTCATCGACGCCATCGACGGCGGCGACCGCAAGGAGCTGTGCACCGAGCTCGGGGACCTCCTGCTCCAGGTCGTGTTCCAGGCCGAGCTCGCCCGGGCCGAGGGGGCGTTCGGCCCGGACGACGTGGTCGCCGCGATCTGCGAGAAGCTCGTGCGGCGCCACCCCCACGTGTTCGCGGACGAGAGCGCCGAGAACGCCGACGAGGTGCTCCAGAACTGGGAGCGCATCAAGGCGGCGGAGCGGGCCCGGCAGGGCAAGGACCGCGGGGTGCTCGGCGGCGTTCCCCGCAGCCTGCCGGCGCTGACCCGGGCGCAGCGCGTCGGCGAGAAGGTCGCGCGCGTGGGCTTCGACTGGCCGGACGCGCGGGGCTCGCGCGCGAAGGTCGAGGAGGAGCTCGGAGAGCTCGATCGGGCCTTCGAGAGCGGCGATCCCACCGCGATCGAGGAGGAGCTCGGCGACGTGCTCTTCGCGCTCGGGAACCTGGCGCGCCACGCCGGCGTGGACGCGGAGGGGGCGCTGCGCCGGACGATCGACAAGTTCACCCGGCGCTTCGAGCACGTCGAGCGCCGGGTCATCGAGCGGCACGGCGGCTGGCCCGCAAGGGCGTCGGACGACACCCTCACGCTCGAAGAGCTCGACGGCTACTGGGACGAGGCCAAGCGCGGCGAGCCGCGGACCTGACCGCGGCGGCGAGCTCGACGCCGCACGCGCGCACGCTGTGCGAACGGGCTCCCTGGCGCGCGCGGGCTCAGTCACGTTCCGCGGTCAGCACGAAGCGCTCCCGCACGCGCGCCTCGTTCGACTCGTGACGGACGTGGATCTCGTAGCGGCCCGGCTGGGTGACGGCCACGCTGAGCGGCGCCTCGCCGCGGTAGCGCGTCAGCCGATGCGAACAGCGCTCCCGCTGGCAGTGCTCCTCCAGCGCCCCGCCTTCGCCGTCGGGGAGCCGCACGCGCACGTGCTCGGGGACGTCGAGGTGAACCACCGCCGGCTCGTCGGCGTGGCGGTGGGTCCACAGATCGAGCTGCGTCCACGCGTGTCCGTCGCCAGGCAACGCGACGGCGCGCTCCTCGGAGCGCTCGATCGCGGGAGAGCGCGCGCCCCCGCCGCCCGCCAGGAAGACGGCGAGCGCCAGCGCGGCGACCGCCGGCGCCGCGATGATCGCCCTCCACCTCCAGGGGCTGCGCGCCCGCTGCGACCTCTTGCCGCCCTGCACCGCAGGCCGCTCGGGCCGCTCCGGGAGCTTGCTCAGCGCGCGCTCGACGAGCGCTTCGGAGGGGCTCCTCGCGCGCAGCGCCCGCACGCTCGCCGCGAGATCCTGCGGAATCGGAGGCACGTCGTGGTCCTGCCCGCTCACGTCGATCCCTCTCGCGCCGCGACGACGAGTTGCGCCGCCACACGCTCGTATGCATCGCGCAGCCGCGCGCGCCCGCGGGCGTGGCGGCTCTTCACCGTCCCCTTGGGGATGCCGAGGAGCTCGGCCACGCTATCGTAACCGAGCTCCTCGATGTCGCATAGCACCACCACGGTGCGAAACTCCTCCGGCAGCTCCTGGAGACACGCGAGGAGCACCCCCGTGTCCTGGCTCAGGATCACGGCCGCCTCCGGGCTCGGGACATCGGCGCGAGGCAGGATGCCGAGCGCCTCGGTGCACACGTCGACGAGCCGATCGAGCAGGCCGCGGCGCCGCGCCTCGGTCCGGTACGCCTCCAGGTACTCGTGCCGAGCGATCCCGCAGAGCCAGACCCCGAGGTCCGAGCGTCCCTCGAAGGACGCCGCGTGCAGGTACGCCTTGAGCAGCGCGTTCTGGAACAGATCGTCCGCCTGATCCCGAGCACCGCAGAGGGAAATGCAGAACCGATAGAGGCGCGGGAGCATCGGGCGTATCGCCGACTCGAACTGCGCGCGCGATTCGCCGAGGAGGGGTCGCGATTCGGTCATGAGGGCCGTTCGAGCGTCTGGAGCGTCGAGGCCCTGAACTCTAGCGTGGATTGGACGGTGGGGTAGCACCCGTTGCTCGGGCCACAGCGGGGCGAGCAGCGGCACCCCGAGCGGGGGAGAGCTGTACATCGGCGGCCCCCCTGGGACGGAACGGAGGCGCGCGCAGGTTCCTGCACATCGGGCGAAATCGTCACCCCGCGTGGGAACCTTGGGCCGAGTGGTCCCGTCCTGGAGCGTGTTCTGACGAACATCGGGCCCCACAGGGGGCCCGCGTATCCGAGGGCTGAACACCGCATGTCCAAGCCGATTATTCCAGGCGCGCCCGCGTCAACGCCTGCGTCCGCCTCGTGGAAGAACGACCTCGTTTCAGGCTTCCTCGTCTTCTTGATCGCCCTGCCGCTTTGCCTGGGAATCGCCATGGCAAGCGGGTTTCCCCCCATCGCCGGCGTGCTCACCGCCGTTGTCGGCGGCGTGGTCGCCACCTGGCTCGGCAGCGCGCCGCTGACCATCAAGGGACCCGCGGCGGGCCTCATCGTCATCGCGCTGGGCGCCGTGCAAGAGCTCGGCGGCGGGGACAACGCGGTCGGCTACCGCCGCGCGCTCGCGTGCATCACTGTCGCCGCGCTGATTCAGATCGCCTTCGCGCTGGCGCGCGCCGGCACGCTCGGCGACTTTTTCCCCGGCTCGGTGGTGCACGGCATGCTTGCGGCCATCGGGATCATCATCTGCTCGAAACAGATCCACACGCTCGTCGGCGTCACGCCCGCGGCGAAGGCGCCGCTCCACCTGATCCTCGAGATCCCGCACAGCCTGTTTCGGCTGAACCCCGAGATCGCCTTGATAGGCGTCCTCTCGCTGGTCATCCTCTTCGGCTATCCAGCGGTCGCCAGGAGAGCGCGCCTTCTGCAGAAGATCCCTGCGCCGATGCTGGTGCTGGCGCTCTCGGTGCCGCTCGCCCACGCCTTCGAGCTCGAGCACGAGCACACCTACACGCTCGCGGCGACCCAGACGACGTACGCGCTCGGGCCGAGCTTCCTGGTCAACCTGCCGGGCAACCTCCTCCAGGCGATCGTCTTCCCGGACTTCAGCCACGTCGGCACGCCCGCGTCGATCAAATACATCATCATGTTCTCGCTGGTGGGTAGCATCGAGTCTCTGCTGTCGGCGAAGGCCGTCGACTCGCTCGATCCCGCGAAGCGCCGCTCCGACCTCGACCGGGATCTGCTCGCCACGGGCGCCGGCAACCTCATCGCGGGCCTGCTCGGCGGGCTGCCGATGATCTCCGAGATCGTCCGCAGCTCCGCGAACATCGGCTACGGCGCGAAGAGCCGGTTGTCGAACTTCTTCCACGGCATCTTCCTCCTGCTCTTCGTCGCCTTCGCGCCGGGGCTGATCCACAGGATCCCCCTCGCCGCGCTGGCCGCCATGCTCACGTTCACGGGGACCCGCCTCGCGTCCCCCAAGGAGTTCGTGAGGACGCTCCGCATCGGCAGGGAGCAGCTCATCATCTTCGGCACCACGGCCGCGCTGTGCATCGCCTCCGATCTGCTCGTCGGGGTCGCGGCCGGCATCGCCGTGAAGATGCTCATCCACCTGATCAACGGCGCGCCGCTGCGCGTTCTCTTCCGCTCCGAGGTGGAGGAGCGCGTCGAGGGGCAGCGGGTCGTGCTGCGCGTCAAGCACGCGGCGGTCTTCAGCAACTATCTCAGCCTCCAGCGGAGGCTCGCGAGCCACGCGAACGCCTCCAGCATCGAGATCAATTTCGCGGATGCCCGCCTGGTCGATCACACGGTCATGTCCAACCTGCACGAGCTCCAGGGCACGATGGAGCGAGAGGGGCGGACCTTGACCCTCGCGGGCCTCGGCGAACACTTCCAGATGTCGTCCCACCCGCTCTCTGCGAGGAAGAGGGCTGTCATCAGCCCTGTCGCCGAGCGTTGAATCGAGGCGAGGCACGGCCTCCGCGACAGGGGCGCACGCGGGTGAAGCTCCAGGAACAACCGTTCTCCGGGATCGCCATGAACACCGAGCTCTCTCGAGATCTCCGCGCGAGCGCCGCCCGGCAGAGGCGCCTTTGCGACGTGGTCGAGCACGCCGGGCACCTCCTGCCGGCGCAAGGGCCCATCGGCGTGTTCGTCCACCACAACACGCTGCACGCGTTCCAGCACCTGCCGTTCCACGACGCGCTCGCCGCGGCGAGCGCCGTCTTCGAGGCGGAGCCGTACCTCGCGGAGGCGGATTACCGCGCGCACATCGCGTCGGGTCGCATCGACGACGAGGACCTCGCGGCGGCGCTCGCGGGGCGCTTCGCGGCGCATCCGGACGAGCGACGAGGCCCGCTGTCCCGCCACGAGATCGAGCGGCTCGCGCTGCGCTATCCCATCGAGGCGGAGACGGCGGCGGGCCTCTCGTGGCGTATCTCCGAGGTGGGGGAGACGCGGAGGCTCCGGGCCGACGCCCCCGCCGAGCGGCGCTGGCGCATCCTGGAGAGCACGGAGCGCTGGCTCGAGGAGCGCCCCGAGACCGCAGCGCACCTCCGCGACCAGGGCGGCCGCGATCCGGAGTCGCGCGCCGCGCTCGCGCTCTGGGACGCGTGCCGCGCCGTGCCGCTGCCGCCCGCCCCGCCCGCGGAGCCGCCGCTCGTCGATCGCGTGGGCGTCGACCGGTCGCACCGCGATCTGCTGCTCGCGCTGGCAGGCGAGGATCCGGCCGAGCTCGTCGATCCGCTCGTGATCCGGCTCCTCGCCGCCTACCTCGACGAGGGCGTCGCGCACTGGGCGATGCCCGATCGGGCGCAGGGGATCTGGCGCTGCTTCCGCGACATGGCGCTCGCGGGCTCGCGCCTCGCTGCTCCGGCCTTCGCGGGGCTCGACGCGGAGCTCCGCCGGCTCGACGCGGCGGGGCTCCCGCCGCCCGCCATCGCCGCCCGCGCCCTCGACGAGCTCGGGGTGCCCGAGGACCCCTGGGAGGGGTACGTGACACGCGTGCTGCTCGAGCTGCCGGGGTGGGCCGGCATGATCCACCGCCTCGAGCACACCCCGGGCGACCGGCCGCCGGGCTCGCCGCCCGCGTCGCTTGTCGAGTACCTGGCCGTCCGCCTGACCCTCGCCCGGTACGCGCTGCGCGACGTCGCGCGCCGGCGGCTCGGATACGCAGGGCCCCTCGCCGGGCTCGTCGAGCACGCCCGCCGCGCGGCACGGCCGCCAGCGCCGCCGGGGCGCTCGCCCGAGCACGATCGGCCGTTCCGCCTGTTCCAGCTCGCCCAGCTCGCTGGGCTGTCGGCCGCCGAGGTCGAGCCGCTGTCGAAGGCGGATCGCGTCTGGGCGCTGTCGGCGCTCGAGGCGTTCGACGGGATCGCGCGGCGCCGCGTCCTGCAGGAGGCCTACGAGCACCACCATCGGGTCGAGGCGCTGCACGGGATCGCCGCGAACCTGCGCCGCCCGGAGGACGACCGCGCGGTGAAAGAGCCCCGCTTCCAGGTCGCCTTCTGCATCGACGATCGCTGCGAGGGGCTGAGGCGGCATTTCGAGGAGCTCTCGCCGCGGCACGAGACCTTCGGCGTGGCCGGCTTCTTCGGCGTGCCGATCCGCTACCGGGGGCTCGACGACGCCGGCCACGCGAGCCTCTGCCCGGTCGGCGTGGAGCCGGCGCACGAGATCGTCGAGCGGCCGCACGAGGAGGAGGCGGGCCGCCGCCGAAAGGCCCACCGCAGGCGCTGGGCGCGGCTCCTGCACGCCCTCGGGCGCGGCTCCCGCACCCTGGCGCGCGGCGTGCTGCTCACGCCGACCCTGGGCCTGTTCTCCACCCTCCCGCTCGTCGGGCGCATCCTTTTCCCGCGGGCGACGGCGCGGCTGCGCCGCGCGCTCGAGCGGCGCATGTTCCCCGCGGTGCCGACGCGGCTCCACAGCCCGCACGACGAGGGCTCCGGCGCGGCCGGCGAGGGGCGGCCGTTCACCGCCGCGGAGAAGGCGGCCCGGGTGGCCGCCACGCTGGAGAACATGGGGCTCACGCGCGGCTTCGCGCCGATCGTGGCTGTGCTCGGCCACGGGTCGACCAGCGTGAACAACCCGCACCAGTCGGCCTACGACTGCGGCGCGTGCGGCGGCCGCCACGGCGGCCCGAACGCGCGGCTGTTCGCGGCCATGGCGAACGACCCCGAGGTCCGCGCTTCGCTCCGCGGCCGGGGGATCGACCTCCCGGACGGGACCTTCTTCCTCGGCGGCATGAACAACACGACGACCGACGAGATCGTCCTCTACGACCAGCACCTCGCGCCGGCGTCGCACCGCGGCGAGCTCTCGGCGCTGCTCGGCGCCCTGGACGCGGCGCGCGAGCTGCACGCGCACGAGCGCTGCCGTCGCTTCGCGTCGGCGCCTGCCGAGAGCGACCCCGCGCGGGCGCTCGCGCACGTCGAGGCGCGCGCCGCGGATCTCAGCGAGGCCCGGCCCGAGCTCGGGCACGTGACCAACGCCGTCTGCGTGGTCGGCCGCCGCGCGCTCACCCGCGGGCTGTTCCTCGATCGCAGGGCGTTCCTCGTGTCGTACGACCCGACGCAGGACCCGGGCGGCGCGATCCTCGAGCGTGTCCTGCTCGCGGTCGGCCCGGTCGGGGCGGGGATCAACCTCGAATACTACTTCTCCTGCGTCGACAACCGCCGCTACGGCGCCGGCACCAAGCTCCCGCACAACCTGGTCTCGATGCTCGGGGTCATGGAGGGATCGCTGAGCGACCTGCGCACCGGGCTGCCGAGGCAGATGATCGAGATCCACGAGCCGGTGCGCCTGCTCGTCGCCGTGGAGGCGAGCACGGAGACGGCCGCCGCGCTCTGCGCGCGGCAGCCGGCGCTCCGCGAGCTCATCGGCAACGGCTGGATCCAGCTCGCCTGCGTCGATCCGGCGACGCGCCGGATCGCGTGCTTCACGGGGGACGGCTTCGCGCCGTGCTCTCCCCCGGACGACCCCTTGCCGGCGGTCCAGCGCTCCGCCGACTGGTACGCTGGGAGATCCGGCTTCGTCCCGCCAGCGCTCATCGGCGCCGCGTCCACGCGGCCACGTGAGGTCAAAGGCCATGCTGTCTGACGCGCTGCTCGGCAAGCTCGCCGCGCTCGCCGTGCTCTCCCCGGCGGCGGCCTTCGCCGCGCTCGGGGCCTACCTGCTGCTCCTGCGCACGCCGAGCGAGCGCGTCATCTCGCGCGCCGTGCTGTCCGCGCTCTCGGTCTCGCTCGCGGCCTCGCTGGCGATCTGGGGCTCGGCCGTCGCGGCGCCCTACGCCTTTCTGCCGGTCGAGCTCGGCCGCTGGTTCGGGACCGGAAGCTACGCGTTCGAGATCGTCCTGCTCGTCGATCGCCTGTCGGCGACGATGATGGTGCTCGTCTCGCTGATCGCGCTCGTGGTCGGCCGGTTCTCGGTGGCGTACCTGCACCGCGAGCCGGGGTTTGCGCGGTTCTTCCTGCTCCTCGCGCTGTTCTCGACGGGCATGCTGGCGCTCGTGTCGGCGGGCACCGTCGACCTGCTCTTCGCCGGCTGGGAGCTCGTGGGCGTGACGAGCGTGCTGCTCGTGGCCTTCTTCCACGACCGCGAGGCGCCGCCGCGGGCCGCGGTGCGCGTCTACATCACCTACCGGCTCTGCGACGTCGGGCTGCTCGGGGGCGCGGTGCTCATGCACGATCTCGCCCGCTCCTCGCAGTGGGGCGTGGCGTTCGGCGGCGCCCCCTGGCCGGGGGCCGCCGCGTCGCTCGGCCCCGGAGCGGCCACGGCGATCGCGCTGTGCCTGTTCCTCGCCGCCATGGGCAAGAGCGCGCAGTTCCCGCTGGGGAGCTGGCTGCCGCGGGCCATGGAGGGGCCGACGCCCTCGAGCGCGCTCTTCTATGGCGCGCTCTCGGTGCACGCGGGGGTGTACCTGATGTTGCGCGTGGCCCCGCTGCTCCAGCGCTCTCCGGCCGCGAGCGCGGTGATCGCCTGCGTCGGGGCGGCGACGGCCATCTACGGCACGATGGTCGGGCGCGTGCAGGCGGACGTGAAGAACGCGCTCGCGCACGCGACGATGACGCAGGTGGGGCTCATGTTCGTGGAGATCGGGCTCGGGCTCTACCGGCTTGCGCTCGTCCACCTGTTCGCGCACGCGTGCCTGCGCTGCCTCCAGATGCTGCGCGCCCCCTCGGCGCTCCGCGACGCGCAGGAGATCCGGGCCGCGCACGCCGGCGAGCCGCTGCCGCCCCTCGGGCTCGCCGCCCGCATGCTGCCGGCGGCGCTCGTGCGGCGCGCGTACTGGCTCGCCCTCGATCGCTTCCACCTCGAGGCGCTGCAGGAGCGGCTCGTCGCCGCGCCGCTGATGCGCCTCGGGCGCCTGCTCGACCGGAGCGAGCGCCGGTGGGTGGCGGCGCTGAGCGGCTGGCCCGAGCGCGCCGCCGCCGAGCCGGGGGAGCAGCCCGCGCGCGGGGTAGAAGACGCGCGCGCCATGGCCTTCGAGCCTCCAGCGCGCGACACGAAGGGAGCCCGGACGTGAGCTCATTTCCGATCCTCGCGGCGCTCATCCTCACGCCGGCGGTCGCGGCGCTCGTCGCCTCCCGGGCGCGCAGCGACGAGGGCGCGCGCCGCGCGGCCGTCGTCGGCGCGGCGCTCACCCTGCTCCTCTCGGCGGTGCCGCTCGCGCTCTCGTGCGCCGGCGTCGCGCTCGCCGCGGGGGGGACCGCCCTGCCGCTGCTCGGGGCGCGCCTCCGGCTCGGCCTCGACGGCTACACCATCGCCCTGCTCCCGCTGCTCGGCTTCGTCCTGCTCGCCCTGGTCGCGGCGAGCCCGCGCGCCGCGCTCGATCGGCCCACCGCCGCGGCGCTGCTCGCCACGGGGAGCGCCATCCTCGGCGTGTTCTGCGCGCTCGACCTCGCGGTGCTCGCGGCGTCGTGGCTCGCCGCGCTCGTGCCGGTCGAGCGCCTGGTCGCCAGGAAGGGCGCCCTGGACCCGCTCCTCCGGCGCACCTGCCGCATCTTCCTGCTGGGAGGCGCGGCGCCGCTCGCCCTGGCGATCGGCGCCATGGCCGTGCTCGCCGCGCGCCGCGGGGCGGCCCTGCCGTTCGACATCGAGGAGATCTCGCGCGTCGGCATCCCCGAGGCGTGGCAGTCGCCGCTGTTCGCGCTCGTCGGGATCGCCGTGCTGATGCGCATGGCCGCCGTGCCGTTCCACGGCTGGCTGCCCGTGCTGCTCGAGCGGGGGCCGCTCGGCGTGACCGTCCTGCTCGCCGAGATGCAGGTCGGCGTCTGCGTGCTCCTGCGCGTCGGGGTGGCGCTCCTGCCTGCCGGCTGCGCCGAGGGCATGCCGATCCTCGCCGTCCTCGGCCTGGTGAGCGCGCTGCACGGCGCGGTGCTCGCGCTCGTCCAGACGGATCTGCGCCGGCTGCTCGGCTACCTCGTGGCGAGCCAGAAGGGGCTCGTGCTCCTGGGGATCGCCTCGCTGAGCCGGGAGAGCGTGAGCGGCGCGCTCCTCCAGACCGTCGCGTCGTCGATCGCGATCACGGGGCTCGCGATGGTCATCGGAGCGCTCGAGGCGCGCACCGGCACCGCCGACACGCGGGCGCTCGGCGGCCTCGTGGCCCGGACGCCGCGCATGGCCGCCTTCTTCTTCCTGCTCGCGTGCGCGGCGATCGGGATGCCGGGGGCGCTCTCGTTCGTGAGCGAGGACCTGCTCCTGCATGGAATTTTACACATTCATCCCGTGCTGGCGGTGCTGGCGCTGACGGCGGCGGCGCTCAACGGGATCACGCTGTTCCGCGCGTTCCAGCGCGCCTTCCTGGGTCCGCTGGGGCGCGACCTGCGGGGCGCCTCGGTGGAGGCGCTCCTGTTTCGCGAGCGGGCGTTCCTGCTGGCGATGGTGGCGCTCACCGGGGTCCTCGGCGTGGCCCCGGCGCGGCTGCTCGCGCTGCACGAGCCGATGGTCGAGCGGGTCCTCCACGGCGCGGCCCGCGGCGCAGGGATGCGCGCCGGGGCGGCGAGGAGCCGCCGAGCCATCGCCGATGGCGGCCTGGGATCCCTGTCCGGGGCGACGACCGTCGCGGTGGGCCCGGCGGACGAGCTGGGCGCGCTGCGGCCGGACGCGGCTCAGGTCAGGTAGCGCTCCCCCGAATCGGGCAGCACCGTCACGATCGTCCCGCGCACCTTGCGCGCCATCTCCACGGCCGCGTGGACGTTGGCGCCGGAGCTCGGCCCGACGAGGAGCCCCTCTTCGCGGGCGAGCCGCCGCACCATGCGGGACGCGCCCGCCTCCGTGACGGTGAGGATCTCGTCGATGAGCGAGCGCTCGAGGATCGCCGGCACGAAGCCGGGGCCGAGGCCCTGGATGCCGTGGGGGCCTGGGCCTCGACCCGAGAGCACGGCGCTGTTCGTCGGCTCGACCGCGCAGATACGGACCGCGCTGCCCAGCTGATCCCTGAGCACGCGCCCGCAGCCGGTCAGCGTGCCGCCGGTGCCCACGCCGGCGACGAACGCCGCGATGTCGCCGCCGGTCTGCGCGAGGATCTCGAGGCCGGTGGCGCGCGCGTGGGCGGCGGGGTTCGCCGGGTTCTGGAACTGCTGGCTCATCCAGGCGCCGGGGGTCGCCGCGCAGATCTCGACCGCGCGGGCGACCGCGCCGGCCATGCCCTGACCCTCGGGCGTGAGGACGATCTCGGCGCCGTACGCGCGGAGGATGTGCCGGCGCTCGACGCTCATGTCCTCGGGCATGACCACCACGCAGCGGTAGCCGCGCACGGCCGCGATCATCGCGAGGCTGATCCCGGTGTTGCCGCTCGTCGCCTCGACGAGGGTCGACCCTTTCCTGAGGGCCCCTTCGCGCTCGGCGCAGAGCACCATGCCGAGCGCCGCCCTGTCCTTGACGCTGCCGCCCGGGTTCATCGACTCGAGCTTGCCGTAGATGACGCCGCCCCCCTCGGGCGAGATCCGGGCGAGCCGGACGAGCGGCGTGCCGCCGATGAGCGCCAGGGCGTCCGGCACGACCGGACCGACACGCAGAGGGGCAGCGGGCAGGGGAGCCGAGCACTCGCCGGGAGCGCCGGGCGGGCTCGGCGGGCCGTCACCCGGGGCTCGAGGGGTCGACATGACGCCAGTGTACACGTGAACAGGGCATCCTCCGAGGATGCCGGGGGTCGCGAGTCCTAGAGCGAGATCTCCGACAGCACCCCGTAATGATCCGACGCGGCGACGCCGTCCTCGAGCTCCTCGAGGACGACCCGCGACGAGAGCGGCTTGCCCCGCCCTTGCTCGTCCGGACCGCGGACGAAGACGTAGTCGATGCGGCGCGGGTACTCGTTCGTGATCGCCGCGAACGGGTTCCGCAGGGGATCGAAGGTGAACCCGGGGCCCTTGCCCGTCTGATCGAAGGTGTCGGCGAAGTACACGCTCTTCTGGTTCAGGGCGTGCAGCCCCTTCATGAACCGGATCTCCGTGGACTCGGGCTGCGCGTTGAAGTCGCCGACGACGATGGGCGGCAGGCCTTCCATGGGCGCCTCGCGCATGACGATCTCGGCCACGGCCGCCACCTGCGCCTCGCGCACGGCGCCGTGGTGGAACTTCCAGTTCAGGTGGGTGACGAAGAACGGGATCACGCCGCGGGGCGACGCGAGCTCGGCGAGCAGGATCGAGCGCTTCTCGTCGGTCTCGCCCGTGGGCAGGGGGAACGCCTGGCTCCGCCCGATCGGCCAGCGCGACAGCACGGCGTTGCCGAAGAGCACGCCGCCGCCGAGGTCGTGCGCGGCGCCGAACGCGGCCTCGTAGCCGAGCCCCTCGGCGATGTCGTCGGCCAGCGACCGGCCCTCATGCGACAGCACCTCCTGGAGCCCGACCACGTCGGGATCGAGCTCGCGAACGCCCTTCCGGATGAGGCCGAGGCGCGCCTCCCACGGGTCGTGGCGGTTCCAGATGTTCAGGGTGAGCACCCGGAGGCAACTCCGGGCAGCCGCGCCGGAACCGCCGTGTACGGCGCCGCCGGCCCCGACGCCTTCTCGAGGAAGAACCATGCCGACGGGCTACGCCAGCTGCGCGCCCGAATCCAGCCGTGATACGAAGGGCTCGGCGCAAGCCGCTCCCTTCCGGCGCGGAAGGGCGACCTTGACCGGGAGAACCTTGAATGATCGCGAGTGCTCCTCGAAGGGGGCGGCCTGGAACGGCCTCCTTCCGATCTCGAACCCCGCTCCGCCTGGCCGGATGCCTCGTCCTGCTCGCGCTGCTCGCCGGCTGCGACAGCAAGATGGAGCCCAAGGAGTGCGACAAGCTCCGCGGCGACGCCTTCGAGATGGTGAACAAGGCGCAGCACTGCAACACGGACGTCGACTGCCGCCAGAGCGAGTGGCCGGGCTGTGCGAAGCCCATCAGCAATGCGACCTTCGACAAGATCAAGCCCCTCGCGGAGAGCTACAAGACGGGCAAGTGCGAGGAGCCCAAGGTCGACTGCAAGAGCCCGCCGCAGTCCTACTGCAAGCAGGGGCTCTGCGTGCACCGCGAGATCGGGACCCCGGAGGGGGCGGGCAACACGCCCACCGACCAGATCCAGATCCAGTGATCGCGGCGGCGCCGCCCGGCCGCGAGCCCCGCGCGTCGGTACGCGCTTGACGCGCGCACCCGCAGAGGCCACGGACGCGGCCGTGAGCGAAGGCTTCTATCGCGGCAAGCGCGCCGTCGTGACCGGCGCCGGCGGGTTCATCGGCAGCCACCTCGTCGAGGCGCTGGTCCGGGAGGGCGCGCGCGTGCGGGCGCTCGTCCGGTACACCTCGGGCTCGCGACGCGGGCACCTCGACCGGCTCCCCGAGGACGTCCTCGCGCAGGTGGAGATCGTCCCCGGCAACGTGGAGGACGCGGGCGCGGTCCGGTCGCTCGTGCGCGGCGCCGACGTCGTGTTCCACCTCGCGGCCCTGATCGGCATCCCGTACTCGTACGTGGCCCCGCAGCAGTACGTGGCGACGAACGTGCAGGGCACGCTGAACGTCCTCGAAGCGGCGCGCGAGCACGGCGCGCGCGTGGTCCACACCTCGACGAGCGAGACCTACGGCACCGCGCGCTACACCCCGATCGACGAGGCCCACCCCCTGACCGGCCAGTCCCCGTACTCGGCCACGAAGATCGGCGCCGACAAGCTCGCCGAGAGCTACCACCTCTCCTTCGGCCTCGAGGTCGCGACGATCAGGCCGTTCAACACCTACGGCCCGCGGCAGTCGTCGCGCGCGATCATCCCGAGCGTGATGCAGCAGCTCGCCGCCGGGAGCGCCGCGCTCCGCATCGGGAGCACCGCGCCGGTGCGGGACCTCAACTTCGTGTCCGACACCGTCGCGGGCTTCCTCCTCGTCGGATCGAGCGCGCGGGCCGTGGGGCAGACGCTCAACGTGGGGAGCGGGCGCGCCATCTCCATCGGCGATCTCGTCCGGCTCATCTTCGAGGTGACCGGCAAGCGCGCGGAGCTCGTGACGGACGAGGCCCGGGTGCGCCCCGACGCGAGCGAGGTGATGGTGCTGCTCGCCGATTTCCGCCGGGCCACGGAGCTCGTCGGCTACGCGCCCCGCGTGCCGCTCGAGGAGGGGCTCGCGCGCACGTACGCCTATGTCGAGCGCCACCTCGCCGAGTACCGGCCCCGCGAGTACGCGATCTGACGCACGACGCCGCGCCGTCCGGGCGGGCGCTTCACGCGCTCGGTCTCCCGGCGCGGGGCCGGCGGGATGGATGGAACGCCATGTGGAAGATACCTCTCAGCGATCTCTCGTTCGGGCCTGAAGAAGCGGAGGCCGCGCGGCAGGTCGTCGCGTCGGGCTGGCTGACGATGGGGGAGCGGACGGCGCAGTTCGAGCAGAAGCTCGGCGAGGCGCTCGGCACCCCGAGGGTGCTCGCCGTGACGAACTGCACCGCCGCGCTGCACCTCGCGTACACGGCGCTCTCGGTGGGCCCCGGCGACGAGGTGATCTGCCCGAGCCTCACGTTCGTGGCGACCGCCAACGCCGCGCTCCAGTGCGGCGCGAACGTGGTGCTCGCCGACATCGTCGGCGACGACGACCTCGGCGTCGACCCCGCCGACATCGCCCGCAAGATCACCCCGAGGACGCGGGCCATCGCGGTCGTCCATTACGCCGGCTACCCCTGCGACATGGACGCGATCGCCGCGATCGCGGCCGAGCGGGGGATCGCCGTGGTCGAGGACGCGGCGCACGCGCCGCTCGCGAGCTACCGGGGCAGGGCGCTCGGGACGCTGGGCGACGTCGGCTGCCTGAGCTTCTTCTCGAACAAGAACCTCGCGGTCGGCGAGGGGGGCGCCGTGATCGCGAAGGACGACGCGCTCCTCGCGCGCATGCGGCTCCTCCGCGCGCACGGGATGACGACGCTGACCCTCGACCGGCACAAGGGGCACGCGTTCACGTACGACGTCATGGCCGCCGGCATGAACTACCGCATCGACGAGATCCGCAGCGCCATCGGCGTCGTGCAGCTCGGACGGCTCGCGGCGGGCAACGCGCGGCGGCGGGCGCTCGTGGCGCGCTACCACGAGCGCCTCGCCGGCCTGCCGGGCGTCGGGCTCCCGTACCGCGACTTCTACGCGCGCGCGCTGGGCGAGAGCGCGCACCACCTCATGCCGGTGCTCCTGCCCGAGGGCGCCTCGCGCGAGGCCGTCATGGAGGCCATGAAGGCGCGCGGCGTCCAGACGAGCGTGCACTACACGCCGATCCACCGCTTCTCGCACCACGGCGCCTCGGACCGGGTGCGCAAGGAGGGGCTCTCGCGGACGGACGCGATCGCGGGCCGCGAGCTCACGCTCCCGCTCCACCCGCGCATGCAGGACGCCGACGTCGACGCCGTGTGCGAGGCGCTCGCCGCGTCACTCCGGTAGGTACCGCTGCCGGTTCTTCTCGAACTCCTCCTGCGCCTCGGCGAAGTCGTCGCTCCTGCCGATGTCGAGCCAGTGGCCCCGGAAGGGGAAGGTGGCCACCTGCTCGCCGGCGTCGAGCAGCGCGTGCATGAGGTCGTCGAACCCGAACGGCCGGCCCTCCGGGATGAAGCGCAGCACGGCGCGGCTCATCGCGTAGATGCCCATGCTGACCCAGAACGTGTACGTGGGCTTCTCGCGGAACCCGACGACGCGCCCCTCGGGGCCGAGGTCGAGCACGCCCAGGTCGATCTTCGAGGCGCGCTCGCAGACGGCGACGGCGAGCGGCGCTCCGGCCGCCTCGCCCGTGCGGTGGAGCGCCGCGAAGTCGATGTCGCTGAGGATGTCGCCGTTCATCACGAGGAAGCGCTCCGGCAGGTCCCGCTCGATGACCCGGAGCGGACCCACGGTCCCGAGCGGCGTGTCCTCGCGCTGGTAGGAGAGGCGCAGCCCGTACCGCCTCCCCTCGCCGGCGACCGCCTCGATGAGGGCGGCCTGGTGGCCGACGCACATCACCACGTCGGTGACCCCGGCGCGCGCGAGCTGCCGGAGGAGGATCTCGACGATCGTGTGATCGCCGATCGGCATCAGCGGCTTCGGGATAAGGGCGGTGTAGGGGCGGAGCCGGGAGCCTTTGCCGCCGGCGAGCACGACTGCCTTCATGCGGTGACGTATACCCACGCGCTGGTCGGACGGGGGACCATTCCGCAGATTTTCGCGCTCATCTGGCCCGCCGCGTCCTCTCCGATTGACTCTCTTCCGGCTGCTCTTTAGTGATGGAGAGCGTCCCGCGGCAGGTCAGCCCCTGCGCGGCGCGATTCAACCTTCACAGGCGGCTTGGGCAGCAATCATGACGATGGTCCCCCCGTCCCGTACCCCCGGAAGGAAGCGCCGGAAGCTCGGATATCGCGGCAGCGGCACCTTCGCCATGTGCAGCGCCGGCCCGCACCCGGGCGGTCCGCTCTTCCGGCAGCTCTGCACGCTCGCCGACCGCTTCAGCGCGTGCCCGGACGACCCGGCCGCGGCGCAGATCGGGAGCGTGCTCTCCCTGCTCGCCTTCTACGCGACAAAGCCGAACGACCGGGATTTCCGGCTGTCGTTCGGCTCCTTCGTCATGGACCTCGCCCTCGCCGACGAGGAGCGCGCGCGGGCTCGGGGCGAGGGCGACGGGCCCGTCCCCTACCGGCGTCCGCTCCTCGCGCGCTGACCTCGGCTGCGATGAGCACGCGCGAATTGCCGACGCGCCCCGCGGGGCGCAGCATGCGGACGGCCTCTGCCTCGGTCGTGCTGATCGTGAGCGCCAGCGAGCAGCTCGCGGAGCGTTGCCGCCGGCTGGTCTTCGTCGAGGGCGCCGACCTGCTCGCGTGCGATCTCGTGTCGCTGCGCGGGAGCGCGGCCTGGCTGAACCCGCTGGCCATCGTGATGACCCAGGACGTGCGGGCGTTCGATCCGGAGGGGTTCATCGAGCTGTCGCGGCGCATCGGCGCGGAGCTCGTCGTGCTCCCGTCCGAGAGCGTCTCGGACACGCAGCTCACCGCGATGATCACGGCGGCGCTGGACATCGCCCTGCGCCGTCGGACCGACTGACACCCCTCGGGCCGCGCCGGCGATCGCGTCAGTCGCGCGGCGGGAGGACGTCGCCGGACCGGCTCGCCAGCAGGCACCCCTCGTCCAGGCCGAGCTTGCACGCCTTGGTGAACAGCTCGACCGCCTTCGGGCCGTCGCGCTTCACGCCTTCGCCCTGCGCGTGGAGGTGCCCGAGCTCGACGCAGGCGGGGGCGTTGCCGCGCTCGCAGACGCGCTGGAACAGCGCGGCCGCGCGCCCGGCGTCGGCGCTCGCGCCCTGGCCGTGGAGGTAGGCCCTGCCGGCCGCGAGGCAGCCGAGGTTCGCGCCCGCGTGGCACGCGCGCGCGTGCCAGTAGAGCGCCGCCACGTCCGCCACGTCCGCCGCGTCTGCCCCGCTCGCCCCGTCGGCTCTGTCGGGGGGCGCGAGCCGATCGTGGTACGCGTCGCCGAGCCGCAGGCAGCCCCGCGCGCTCCCTTCGGCGCACGCCGCCTTGAACAGCCCCATCGCCCGCCCCACGTCGACCGAGACGATCGCGCCGCCCAGGTACATCGATCCGAGCGTCACGCAGTCCTCGATCTGGCGGTCGGCGCAGCCGTTCGTGCAGCCCACGAGATCGTCCCGCTCGCAGGGCAGCCGGAACGGCGGTGGGGCGGCTTCGGCTGGCGCCGCGGCGGGCGGCGTCGCCGCGGTGGCAGGCCGGAGGGGCCCCGCGGCGTGGCGCGGCGTGGTCGTGGCCGCGCCGCCGCAGCCGCAGAGGAGGAGCGCGCCGAGGAGCGCCGCCTGGGCGAGTTCACGCACGTGCATCCTCGAACTCATGACACACCGGTCGCCCTCTCCCAACGCCGCCCGCGGAGGCGTTTGCCCCGGACGCACCGGGGGGCGGGGGCGCGCCGGGGGCTGGTCCCCCGCCGGGCCTCGGTGTAGACGGATCCAATGCCGCTCATGAGCCCTCCTCCGCTGCAAACGCTTGACGAGCCCAACCTCGAGGCGCTCGTCGAGCTGATGTTCCTCGCGGCGTTCGCCGACGGCGAGTTCAGCCAGGAGGAGAGGGTGCATTTCGCACGGAGCGTGGAGTCGCTCACGGACCGCCGGATCCCGCCGAGCACGATGGATGAGCTCATCCGTACCGTGGTGGAGCAGCTCCAGAAGGAGGGCCGCGTCGCCCGGCTTGCGTCGCTCAAGGAGCGGCTCGCCACCCCGCAGGCCCGGAAGGTCGCCTTTTTCCTGGCCGCCCAGGTCGTGGTCTCCGACGGGATCGTCAGGACCAGCGAGCGCGAGCTCCTGCTCGACGTCGCCGCGGCGCTCGAGCTCGATCAGGCCGAGGCCGCGGACGTCCTGCGGAAGCTCGCCGCTTCATGAGCGTCCGGCCGCCCTCGGCGCGCTGCGCCCGGGCCGCCCCGGGGGTTTGCTCGGCCGCGGGGGCGTGCTTCAGGGCGGGGCGAGCGCCGCGGGGTGAACGGGCGCCGTCGTTTTCGGTTACGATGGCGTCGCCGTGACCTGGTCCTCGACTGGCAGCTTCCTGATCCCGTTTCCGGTGCCGGGCTCTGCGCTGACCTCCACCCGGGGCACGTACATGATCGGGGCGCTCATCGGCGACGGCCAGTATGGCTCGGTGTACGAGTGCAGCGGGCCGTTCGACCAGGTGTACGCCCTGAAGATGCTGCGGCCGGCCAACAAGCCCTACCAGGTCGTCAAGGAGGAGTGGTCGCGCGAGATGCTCCGCCTGGAGAGCTTCCGCCACCCGAACATCGTCTACATCCACGACGCGTTCGAGGTGAACTACCTCTTCTACCTGGCGCTCGAGCGGTGCGACACGAGCCTCCGGGCGCTGCTGGGCACCCCGTTCCAGCCGCCCTTGCTCCTGGAACTCGCGCGCCAGCTCCTGATGACGCTGCAGTACCTGCACGACAACGGCGTCGTGCACGCCGACCTGCACGCGGGCAACGTGCTCATCTCCCAGCTCGACCACAGGCCGCTCGTCAAGCTCACCGACTTCGGCGTGGCCCACCAGCTCGACGGCGTCACCCGCTGGTTCCGCCCGCAGGTCGCGAACCCGAAGATCCTCGTGCCCGAGCTCGTGACGGCGGGCTACACGACGACGCAGAGCGACCTCTACCAGCTCGGGCTTCTCATGTACCAGATGCACACCGGCCAGCCGGCCATCGACGTGAACGCCCCTTACGAGGAGATCACGCGGCAGATCGCCGAGGGGACCCCGCGGCAGAAGGCCGAGGCGCTCGGCACGCCGCTCAGCCAGGTGATCGCCAAGCTGCTGCGCCGCCGCGACGCTTACCGCTATTTCTCCGCGCGTGACGTCTGGGACGACCTGCGGCAGCTCCGCTGGACGTAGCGCGCTCTCCGGTGCGCCCGAGGCGCGTTCCGGGCTACACCTCTCTCGCGGCGCCCGCGGCGCACCTCGTCTGCTTGGGCGCCTCCTTACTTCACTTCTCGGCCGGCGCGGCGGCGGGCTTATCGCCCTTGGCCGCCTTGCCGGCCGCGGGCGCGGTTTTTCCGGCCTTGTCGGCCGCGGGGGCGGCTGCGTCGTTCGCCGCGTCGCCGATGCCGAGCAGCTCGATGTCGAAGACGAGCGTCGCCTTGCCCGGGATGTTCGGCGGGCTGCCCGACTCACCGTAGGCGAGGCGCGAGGGGATCGTGAGCTTGCGCTTGCCGCCCACCTTCATCCCGACCACGCCCAGGTCCCAGCCCTTGATGACCTCCGTATTGCCGAGGGCGAACACGAACGGCTCCCGGCCGACGGAGGAGTCGAACTCGGCGTTGGTCTTCAGCAGGCGCCCTGTGTAGTGGACGCGGACCCTGTCGCCGTCCTTCGCCTCCGGGCCGGTGCCCACGACGGTGTCTTCCTTGATGAGGTCGGCGGGCTCCGGCTCGGCGGGCTTCACCTGCGGCACGGCGCTGCCCGGCGGCAGATCCGGTTCGGGGACCTTGTCCTCGCAGCCCGCGACCGGACCGAGGAGGACAGCGCAGGAGAGGCCGAGGACGATTTGGAAAGGCTTCATGCCGCCACCTCTTACGCACCCCGCGCGGCCCGATCAACGGTCTCCCGCCGCGCCCGGGTCCCGGGGGGGCGGGCCGGGTTTCCGTTGCGGCGCTCCGGCCCGCGCGGTTAGGGTGCGGCCACCTTGGCTCGTGCGTTCTCCGTCGCTGCCCTGGCGATCGCCGAGGGAGGCGCCAACGCCGTCGGCGCCATGCGCTTCACCTGCGCCGAGACGGAGCTCGAGGTCGAGCTGGTCCGTGTCGCCGGCTACGCCGAGGGGTTCGCTCTGGGCGCCGTGGCGGCGCCGGTCCGCTTCGGGGTCCCCTACACCGCGATCCGTGGCCTCTTCCGTCGCGGCAAGGCGCTCTGCGTGGCGCTCGATCCGTCCGCGTGCTCGCCGCACAACTGCTTCGTCCTCGCGCGCTTCGAGGGCGATCTCCCCGGCGTGCCCGGCGTGATCTCGCCGGCGGCGATGGAGGCGATGGAAAATGCCTACCGCGCGCGCCTCCGCGCCCGCGCGGCGAGCTGGATCGCGCCGGCGCCGGTCGGCGTGCTCGCGGCCGCCCTGTCCCCCGACTATCTCGCGAGCGGCCCGCTCGGCACCGCGTCGCTCGCGCTCCTCGTCGCGCTCGCGACCTGGCTCGCGCTGCGCTTCGCCGCGCGGCTCGTGACCTGGGGAGGGCTGCCCTCGGATCGCCTGCGCGACGCGCTCGTGGCGGAGCTGTCGCGCCGCATGGGCTTCGCGTCGGACCGCCTCGCGGCCTCGACCCCCGACGCGCCGGCCGCGCCCGTGTTCGCGCCCCGACCGACGCCGCTCGGCGCGCAGCCCGGGCGTGAGCGCGGCGGTGAGGAGGGGTTCGACGCCCTCCCGCTCCGGGCCCGCGTGCTCGTGCCCGCGGCGCTCGCCGTGGTCGGCATCGTGGCCACGATGGCGTTCGTGCAGCGGTTCGCGGCGCCCCGCGACCTGCCTCCGGCCGAGCGACGGGCGGCGCGCGGCGTCGGCCCGGCGGCCCGCGGAGCCGCTGCAGCGCTCCTCTCGAGCGAGGCCCGGGAGCGCGCCGAGCCGTCGTTCCCGCACTGCCTCTGCGACCGCGCCGACTCGCCGCTCTGGCGGCAGGGGGTGCCCATCCTCAGCGTGCTCGGCTCGACCGGGCCCGACGATGGCGCCGGGGTGATCGCGCCGATCCTGCGGCGAAACCGGGTGGAGGACGACGAGGCCCCCGCGGAGCCTGGCGGGACGGCGGCGGAGCCGGGCGATGCCGGCGCCGAGCCGGGCGATGCCGGCCGCGATGGGGGCGGGCGCCCGCCGCGGCCGGCGCGTGGCCGCTACGATTTCGAGCTCGCGGTCGTCAACAACAGCGGCGCTCCCGTGAGCGACTTCCGCGTGCTGCTCACGTTCGCGCGGCGCAATCGCCGCGGCGAGCGCGCCGGGATCACCGAGCGCGGTCTGTTCTGGGAGGGCGCGCTCGGGCCGGGGCGCGCGGTGAAGTGGCACGTCGAGGCGCCCGGGACGGAGGTCAAGATCGAGCCGGGGGTGACGGGCCTGCTCAACGGCGAGACCGGGGTGGCGTCGCCCGACGCGTTCTTCGCGCTGACGCGCGCGCGCTACCGCGTGGTGCGCATCCACGCGGCGATGATGCTCGCCTGGCTCCGCGACCCGCGCGCCCGCGACGCGCTCCTGTCGCTCCTGCCCGCCGCGTCCGGGGAGGAGGAGAAGCTCGGGCGGATCCGGCGTGCGACGGCCGACGTCGTCGCATGCTCGGTCGCCGTGGAGGAGGGCCGGCTACGGGCGTGCCTCTTCAACGGCGGCGTGGCTCCGCTGCGTGGCGTCACGCTGCGCGAGGTCGCGGCGGGCGAAGGAGGGGCGCCGCGCGCCTGGCCCATCGCGGCGACCTTGCCGGTCCACGAGGGGGTGGAGGTGACGCTGCCCCTCGAGGGGAGCGCGGCGCCCGAGGAGCTCGAGGTCGTGCTGCAGGGCCGCTGAGACGATGATGAGGGGTCTCCGGCTTCGCCGCCACCGGCATCGAGGCCGGGTTCGCGGCCTGGTCGAGCCCCGCGTGCACGTCGTGGACGAGCCCGAGAGCGACGCCGGCTGCTCCTGCTCGGGCGGCGGCCGGCCGCCGGAGGCTCCTGGAGCGCTGCCGCTCGCCGCGCTCGGCGCGCTCCTGTCGCGCCGGCGCCGGGGAGCCGGCTCCGCGCGAGCCGCGGCCGGCTCCGCGCGCGCGGTAGCAGGGGCCGGGGCAGGAGAGCGGGCGCCCGGCGTTGGCGCGCGGACGGGCCCGCTTTACAACCCAGCGCAGCCGGGGCAAACGTGCCGTCATGCCCGAGCCGAGCACCGCAGTATTCGAGGCGGAGGTCGCGCGTGCCCTCCGCTCTCTCGAGGTCGACAGCTCCGTCCCTGCGCTCGATCCGTTCGGCGATCCGGCCGGCGCGGCGCGCGCTCTCGCCGCGGAGGGAGACGGCCCACCGCTGCTCCTCCGCGCAGCGCCGGAGCTCGGCGCGCCGCAGCGCGACAAGGACGCGCGCTTCGGCCCGGCGCCGCGCGACCCCGTCTGGCTCCGGATCGAGCGCGGCGCGAGCGCCCTCCGGCTCGCGCCGCTGCGGCTCGCGGGCGCGGGCGGGGCAGGGGAGGGCGCGGCCGAGTCGCGCGACGCCGTGCGCGTCGAGGTGACCGCGGAGCAGCGCCCGTGCTGCGCCGCCCCCACGTGCGCGCGCGAGCGGACCCACGTTGCCGCCTGGCTCGCGCTCGCCCCGCCCACGCCCACGCGCCCCGCGGCAGCCCAGCGCCTGCTCGTCGCCGAGGCGCAGGACCTCGATCCCGGCCGGGCGGAGGCGCTCGTCGAGGCGGTGGCGGCGCCGCTCGCGGCCGCGCTGCGCGTCCCGCTGGCGACGGCGCGCGGCGCCGAGCCGCCCGGCGCCATCGCCCCGCGGCCCCTCCCCGAGGCTGCGCCGGCCCCCGCGCTGACGGCCGCCGCGCTGGCGCGGTTCGCGATCCGGAGCGAGGGCGAGCTCCTCGTCGTGCGGGACCACGCGAGCCAGGGACCGCGCGCGGCCGCGAGCCGCAACGCGCTCATCGGCGCCGTGCTGCTCGTCGCCGCGCTCGTGCTGTGGATCCAGACCATGCGGAGCGCCGCCGCGGGCGACAGCGGCATCGCGATCGGCGTCGGCAGCGCCGCCGCGCTGCTCTCGCTCGCGGGCTACGCCTTCCTCGGCGTCGCCCGGTTCTCGTCCCGGTATGCGGCGCGCTCGGCCCCGGTGGTGTCCTTCGGGCCGGGCCGCTTCGTCGTCGCCCCCTGGGTGAGCCGCACCGGCGCCATCGACCTGCGCCCCGAGGGCAGGCTCGGGGCCGCCATCTCCGCCGGGGAGGTCCACGGCGTCGGCGTGCAGCCCCGCGGCGACCGCTTCGCGGTCGAGATCGAGAGCGACCACGGCCCCATCGACGCCCTCCTCACCGACCGCGAGGACGTCGCGCGCTACTGGTGCGACGCCATGGATCGCGCCGTCGCCTCGGTCCGCCACCCCGGCGGCCCTTCCGCCAAGCAGCGCCTCCGCGCGCGCTCCCAGGCGCAGCCGTCCGCCGCGGCCAGCTGAGCCGGCGCTCACCCTGAGCGCGCCGAAGAGCCGTTCCGCCCTGCGTCCGCAAGACGAAGCCAGGGCCCGACATGCCCCCGCGATTTTCTCGAGCAGGCGCGGGAGGCTGGTTCAGACCGCCCGGAGGTCCGCCGTCCATTCCCCGACGGCGCGGCATTCGGCGTCGTGGCTCTCGTCGCGCCAGGTCTCGGCGAGCCCATCGGCGTACCACCGGCGCATCGACGGGCGATCGAGCATCCGCGCCGCGTAAGCCGCCGCCGCCTCGCCGAGGGGCAGGCCGTACGTCTGCACGCGGAAGACGACCGGCGCGAAGAAGGCGTCGACCGCCGTGAACGTGTCGCCGGCGAGATACGGCCCGCCGAACCGCGCGAGCCCCTCGGTCCACAATGCGGAGATCCGCCCGACGTCACGCAAGAGCGCGGGCGGCGTCTCGCGCAACCGCACGCGAATACCGATGCTCATGCTGCACAACGAGCGGAGCACGCCGAACCCCGCGTGCATTTCTGCGGCCGCGCAGCGCGCGAAGGCGCGGGCGTCTTCGTCACGCGGCCAGACGCCGGGGTGCCTTTCGGCCAGGTATTCGACCATGGCGAGGGAATCCCATACCACGCGCCCTCCGTCGACGAGCATCGGGACTTTCCCGGCCGGCGCGAGCGCGCGGAAGGGCGCCCACACGGCCTCATCGCCGAACGGGAGCATCCTCTCCTCGAAAGGAATGCCGGCCTCCTGCATGAGGATCCACGGTCGAAGCGACCAGGACGAATAGTTCTTGTTGGCGATATAGAGGGTATACACGGGCACACTCTACCCCGATGGCGCCCGCGCGCAAAGGCTCGCGCCAGCGCGCAAAGGCTCGCGCCCGCGCGGATATTCCGGACTCCGGTGCGCGGCTCGGTGCGCCGCGGATCTTGGCCCATGGCGAGGCGCCCGCATCCCCTGGGGCGACCTCCGAGCATCGGTCATGGAGGAAGACGAACGGCGCCGCCCTGACGGCAAACCTCATGCACCGCATGCGGCGACGGTGGCGCAGCGCGAAGGCGCCCCACCCGGCGACGGCGGATCGCGTCGCGCAGCCATTCTGGCTACGCGAGCGCGGCGCCGTGAGATGGGTCGACGACGAGCCATTGGATCGCAAGGCCTTTCGAGACACCGGCCAGAAGCAATGGTGGTCGAGCTGGTTGCCAGGTATCTTCGACGAAGAGCTCCCGGTCTACGAGCGGCAGACAGCGCCCCCCAAGCCCAAGCCCAGAGGGGAGCCCACCATGTCGACGCAGGCGCCCCCGCTCACCTCCGAGCAATGGGTCGATCATGTCAAGACGACCCTGCGCGACTGGGTGAACGAGCGAGGCGGACTCGCCAGGACCGTGAACGCCCCCCAGGATTACGAGTTCATCGCGCGCGATCGCGACGCGAGCGAGCTCTGGGGTCACTGCGCCACGTGCTACTCCGCGGACGCGCCGCCCCCGCCGCCGCCCGAGCCGGTGGTGCCGATGAACGCGCGCCGGCGACTGGCGCTCATCCCGGGATCGTAGCCGCCTGCGCGGCTTCGCGGGCGCCCTTCACCCCGCTGAGCGCCGGGCTCGTCCATACCGCTTGCGCGCCACCCGCCTCCATGTAATGAACACGTTCAGTGAACGCGTTCATTAAAAAGCCTGGCCGACGCGACGCCCAGAGGGATGCGACGCGCGCCCGGATCCTCGAGACCGCGCGCGACCACTTCGAGCGTCACGGCTTCGAGCCGGCGAACGTCCGCGCCATCGCCGCGGACGCGGGCGTCGCCGCGGGCACGGTCCTCCTCCACTTCGCCGACAAGCGCGACCTGCTCCACGCCGCGCTGTTCGACGACCTCGCCGCCACCGCGGCCGAGGCCGTCCGCGACGACGAGCCCGGCACCCTCGAGCAGCGGCTCCACCGGCTCGGGGCCGCGTTCTTCGCGTATTACGCCCGCAGGCCGACGCTGTCGAAGACGCTGCTCCGCGAGGCGCTCTTCGCCGACCCGCCGTGGCAGGCGCGCTTCACCGAGCAGGTCGCCGCCGTGCACGGCCGCGTCGTCGCGCTCTTCAACGCCGCTCGCGCGCGGGGGGAGGTCGCCGACGACGCCGACGCCGCGCTCTTCGGCGTCGCGTTCTTCTCCTTCTACTACTTCGCGCTGATCGCGTGGGTCCAGGGCGCGCACCCGTCGCCCGTCGCCCTGCTCGATCGGCTCGTCGCTCAGCACCTCTGCGGCCTCCGTCCCGCAGCCAACGTCAGGAGGGCTCGATGACGTCATCCATCATCTTTCGCAGTCCAGAGGCGCGCGCGCGCATCGCCGCGTGGTTCGAGCGGTTCCGCGAAAAGGTCCCGGTCCCGGCCCGAGCGCGCGAGGTCTCGACCCGCTTCGGCGCGACGCACGTCCTCGTCGCCGGCCCCGAGCACGCCCCGCCGCTCGTCTGCTTGCACGGCGCGCTCGCGAGCTCCGCGCATCTCCTGCCCGAGCTCGGCCCGCTCCTCACGCGCTATCGCGTCTACGCGCCCGACGTCATCGGCCAGTCCGTCAAGAGCGCCGACGTCCGCCTGCCGCTCGACGGCCCCGCCTACGCCGAGTGGCTCACCGACGTCCTCGACGCGCTCGGGCTCGCGCGCGCCCACCTCCTCGGCGTGAGCTGGGGAGGCTTCGTGGCCCTGCGCATGGCCCAGAGCGCACCCGCCCGCATCGATCGGCTCGTCCTGATCGTCCCGGGCGGCCTCGTGTCCGGCCCGGTGTGGCAGGGCCTCACGCGCGTGGCCATCCCGATGGCCCTCTACCGCGCGTTCCCTTCCGAGGAGCGCCTCGCGCGCCTCCTCTCCGGGCTGTTCTCCACGCACGACGACCTGTGGGGCCCCTACTTCGGCGACGCGGTGCGGAGCTACCGGCTCGACATGCGGGTGCCGCCGCTCGCCACGCCGGAGGCCCTCGCCGGCTTCGCGCGGCCCGCGCTCGTGTTCGGCGCCGACGACGACGTGAGCTTCCCCGGCGCCAAGCTGCTCGCGCGCGCGAGGGTGCTCCTGCCGCGCGCCGAGACCGAGCTGCTCGAGGGGTGCCGCCACTCGCCCCCCACCGACGACGCCTTCCGCGCGCGTCTCGGCGAGCGCATCGCGCGCTTCCTCGGGCCCGAAGCCGCGTCGCCCCGGCTCGCCCCCCAGGCCGGGTGAGTCACCCCTTCCGCGCGCCGGCTCGCGAGACGTAAATCCGCGATCGCGACGATCCGACGGCTGCTGACGTAGCAGGCGCTGCTCGGGAGGTTACAGCAGCAGTGGAACCCGCCAGGGCAGCGTGGCCGGAGCACGCCGGTACTGCTTGCAGGACGGTAACGACCGCTCTCGACGAGCGGCACGCGTTCAGGGTAAAATTTCTTTTGCATGACCGTTTCCACTGCGTCACAGGAAGAAGTTGAGGCCGGACAGCTTGCGCGCAGGCGTGCGCTCCTTTTTGAGCGGGCGCCGCTTGCGATCGTCCAGTACGGCACGGATCTCACGATCGAGGACTGGAACGGTGCGGCCGAGCGCCTGTTCGGTCCTGCGCGGCAGGAGGCGCTCGGCCGGCGCGTGGACGACCTCTTGCCGGCGTCCGGCGACCCCGATGCGTGGCGGCGGCTCCTCGCGGAGGACGGCGCGGCGCCGCGGGTGTGGAGCCACGTCAGCAAGGACGGCGGCGTTGCGTACTTCGAGTGGCGCCACGAGCGCCTCCTCGACGAGCGCGGGGAGGTCACCGGCGTCGGGGTGTTCGGGCAGGACGTGACGGAGCGGAGCGAGCAGCTCCGCCGCCATCAGCAGAAGGAGGTGATCCTGCGGACCGTCACGCAGACGCTGCCGATCGTCGTCTGGGCGATCGACGCGGAAGGGATGTTCACGTTCCACGAGGGCAAGGGGGTCGACGGCGCGGGGCTGCAGGAGGGGGAGCACCTTGGCCACAACGTGTTCGAGCTCTACGCCGGCACCGACGGCGTCGACGTGCTTCGACGGGCGCTCGCGGGCGAGGCGTCCCATTCGCTCTCCTCGACGCACGGGGTGTTCTGGGAGAACTGGGAGATCCCCGTCCGCGACGAGCGAGGAGAGGTGTACTCGGTCGTCGGCGTCACCCTCGATATCAGCCAGGCGAAGAGCACGGAGCAGGACCTCCGGACCAAGCTGGAGCTCATCGAGCGGCAACAGCAGGTCATCCGCGACCTGTCGACTCCCATCATCCAGGTGTGGGAAGGCGTGCTGACCTTGCCGATGATCGGGGTCCTCGACAGCCAGAGGACCGCGGAGGTCATGGATACCCTCCTCGAGGCGATCGTGCGCACGGGCGCGCGCTACGCGATCCTCGATCTCACCGGCGTCGACATGGTGGACACGAAGACGGCGAGCTACCTCCTCGATCTGGTCGGCGCGATCCGGCTCCTCGGCGCCGAGGGCATCGTCACGGGCATCCGGTCGAACGTCGCCCAGACCATCGTGAGCCTCGGCCTGGATCTGGACAAGATCACGACCCTCGGCAACCTCCGCGCCGCGCTCCAGCACTGCATTCGCCAGATGAACAAGGAGCGAGCGGCCGGCGCGACCCAGATCGCGCCCGAGCGCCGTTAACGACGCTCCCCATCCCGGACCCTCACCCGGCTCACGGCGCCAGCACGGCCGCCCGCGGCGGCTCACGCCACGCGATCGATCGCCCCCTGAACGCCCTCCTGCTTGGAGCAGTGCGCACAGCAGTAGAACGCCCCGCCGGCCTCGATGCCGTGCCCCACGATCTTGCAGGCGCAGTGGGCGCACACGGGCGCGAGCTTGTGTATCGCGCACTCGAAACAGTCGAACGTGTAGGTCGTGCCGCCCACCATGACCTGGAAGGCCTTGTCGTAGCTGTTGCCGCAGCAATCACACGTGTTCATGGACACCTCTCGATGGTTAGGGGATGACGTTACGCGGCGCTGAAAGCGGAGCCGGCCCTCGCGATCACTCCGGGCTCCCTGGGCGGCTGCCCCGGCGCCGGCGGGTCTTCGATCTCCGGAGAGCGCTCTCCGGGCGCGGGAGGCGGGGGCGGGGGATCCCGACGCGCCGGCTCGCCCGGATCCGGGTCGCGCCGCGGCGGCTCGCTCGGCGCAGGATCCTGCACCGGCGGACCCGGTTCGGGATCACGGACCGGCGCGGGGCTGGGCGTTCCTCGGGACGGGGGCGCATTCACCGGCATGAAAGGTCCTCTCCTCGCGCGTCCTACGTTGAGCTCGGTTTGACGCGACGCAAACAAGGCTGCATGAACCGCGCCACGAGCGCCTCCGAGCGGAGCGCCTCGACGGGGCGACGCGCTGCGCCCACCGTGGCTCGCCGTGGGCCTCCAGGGCGCGCATTCCTGTCACACCACTGAGGCGCGGCTGCAGGCGGCCGCGAGCGGGCCGGATGGGCCCGCTCGGCGACCGAGGGCGCTTCACTTCGGGAGGAAATCGAGGAGCTGTCCGAGCGCCTTGGCGAGGCTCGCGGCTTCCAGCACGTCGGGCAGCACCAGCACGCCGAGCACGCTCAGGCCGATGCCCATCAGCGAGCCCCCGGCGATCACGCCCGCGCAGATGGCCTCGCTGTTCTCGGCGGCGAGCGCGTACCAGGGCCGCTTGACCGGCGCGGGGGGCGCCTCGGTGAGCCCGCCGGGCCCCGTCGCGCTCAGCCGCGCTTCGCGCTCGTTGCGCTCGCGCGTCCTGTGCCATGTCGCGGCGCGCCGCTCGATGAGCCAGAAGAGGAACGAGCCGAGGAACATCGACCAGATATCGGTGAAGTTCAGGATGAACGCGAGCCCGAGGGCGACCGCCGAGAGGGGGAATCGATTCTTCGTGATCTGCTTCGCGACCTCGACGACGATGCCGACGATCGCCCCGACCACCACCGCGGACTTGGCGGTCGGGTGGAGGAAGTCGATCCCTTTCATCAGCACCTCGGCGACGGCCTTCCACGTGAGCGCGCTCGGGACCGGCAGCCTCTCCGTCCCGTAGCGCCCGATGTCTCCCTGGATGAGCACGAGATACCAGACAGGCACCGAGAGCACGAGCCCCGCGATCGCCCCGAGCACGTGCCCCATCGCCTGGTGGCGCGGCTTGCCGCCGAGCATGTAGCCCGGCTTGATATCCATCAAGAGGTTCGCCGTGTTGCTCGAGACCTCCGCCGTGATCCCGGCCGTCATCAGGTTCGTCGTGATGTTCTTCGGCGCGAGGACGCCGTAGGTGAGCTGCGTCAGCTTGCCGAGCGCCCCGACCGGGGTGATCGCCGTCATGCCCGTCGAGTTGACGGCGATGAGCGAGAAGATGAACACGAGCGGGATCGCGAGCACCCCGAGCCACCAGGAGATGCCGAACCAGAGCTGCCCGAGCACGACGACGACAAGGCCGACGATCGGGATGCCGATGAGCGACAGCTTCACCGGCAGCTCGATGTCCGCGAGCACGTCCCTCGCTCCGCCCTTCTTGGAGAGGCCCCGGAACGCGTCGAGGATCACCTTGGGCTTGGAGAAGAAGGCGTAAAGCGAGGACGTCGTCATGCACGCGACGCCGCCCCAGAGCGCCCAGAGCGTGATCTGCCCGAACCCGTAATGCCCGTTCCTCGGCAGGATGATCCCGTGCTGGATCAGGAGGGGGGCGAGGATCCAGTAGTTGAGCACCCCTCCGAGGAGGAGCGACGCGCCGGTCCGGATGCCCATCAGGCCGCCTGTGGCGACGAAGATGATGCTTGTATCGAAGCGGATCGTGAGCTCGTTCAGGGGGATGCCCCGGATGGCCGGCGAGACGCCCCATCGCTCGAGCAGGTCGGCGAACCAGCCGTGATAGAAGAGCTCGTCGTAGTGATGGGGGATGCTCTTCAGCGCGAAGAGCGCGCGCATCACCTTGTCGTCGCGGAGGAGCTCGAGGGCGGCGCTCGCGAGGCCGCCGCCGAGGAGGAGCTTCGCCTTGAAGAGCCCCTCCTTCGCGTCGCTCTCGTGCAGCGCGTCCATGACGACGCCGGCGGCCATGCCCTCGGGGAAGGGGAGCTGCTCGTCGTTGATGAAGCGCTTCTTCATCGGGAACGCGAAGAGCACGCCGAGGATGGCGAGGATGAACATCCAGATCATCGCCCGGCCCATGGGGATGATCGTGGTCGTGACCATCGAATAGGCCGCGAGGCTCGTGAAGAGCGGCGCGTTCATGTATCCGGCCGACGTCGCGATGGACTGCATCGCGTTGTTCTCGAGCACGGTCATGTCGCTGCCGAGGCCCAGCCTGGAGAGCACCTTGAAGAGCCCGAAGGCCAGGATCACGCTCGTGATCCCGACCCCGAGAGACCAGCCCGTGCGCGCGCCGATGTACAGGTTCGTGAGCGAGAGGAACGCGCCAAGGAGCATGCCCGTGACCGCCGAACGCCACGTGAGCTGGGGCATGTCGCCGCGGTAGACGTTCTTCAGCCACCATGTGTCCTTCTCTTCGAGGGACATGGTGTGGATCTGCTCGGGCGTGAGCTGTTTGATGGCCATCCGGCGACCTCCGCGCACCTTGTACCATGGTGAGCGACGCCTCGTGCAGCTCTTCGCCGAGCGCCCTCGCGCCCCCCGGACTCCGTGGCAGCGACGGAATTGCTGGTCTCGTGTCGCGGCGCCCGCTCAGTCGCTATCGCGAGCGCTGCCGGCGAAGGCGTCGTCCCGGTTGGCGAAGAGCACGTTGAACGTGGTGAGCGTGCCGTAACAGCCGGTGATGTACGCCTGGAGCTGGACCTTCTCTGCGTCGGTCAGCCCCTCGTGCGCGTTGATCTTCTGCTCCAGCACGCGGAGCTTGTCGCGCAGCATGACGATCTTGTGGAAGAACACGTCGAGCGGGATGCGCTTCTCGGCCGTGCCCTCCTTCCCCGGCCGGAGGACGATCTCCCCGCCTTCCCAGCGGCCACCCATCTCGGCGCGGCCGACGCCGAGCTCCTCGGACAGCACCTCGCGCAGCACACGACGGAACTCGTCGATATCCATGTCGATGTCGATCTCCCTTGGCAGCGGCGAACGGAGGGGCTGCGGCGCGGCTCCGGGACGGCGCTCCGGCAACGGCGCCCGCTCGGCCGGCCGCGACCTGCCGCCCGAGCCGCGGGGCTGGCCTGCGGCCCGCGGAGGAGGCGGCGGCGGCGGCGCGCCCTTGGCCCGGTAGCGGGCGCACGTCGCGGTCGCCTTGATCGGCGGCGGGTACACCTCGAGGGCGCACTCGCCGACGCGACCGCGCACTGGATCCTCATGCACCCGGGTGTATGCCGCGCAGCTTCCGCACCGGCCCGCGTAGTCGTTCACCGCGGCGGCACTGTATCAGCTTTGCGCGGGTCCGGGGGGCGCATTGTCGGCGCAGGGTCGAGCCCGCCAGGGACGCCGCGCGCCGGCCCGGATCCCGCGCGCCGTCCGGGCAGGCTCACGCCCGCGCCGCCGCGCCCTCGCCAGCCGCCGGTCCGGCGCGCGCCGCAGCCGCGTCGCGGGCGCTCCAGGCCATGCCAGGCGGGCTCAGCGATACTCACGGGCGAGCTGCCCGCGCCGCCTGGCCAGCCACGCCCGCGCCTCCGCCTCTTCGTTGACGAAGTGGGCGGCGACGTCGACCCCCGTGGCGATCGCATAGCCCCGGAGCACCAGCTCGGTCATGACCCTCCCCGCGAAGGTCACCCGGTAATAGACCACCCCGCGGATGGGCGGCACCCTGCCCGATTCCTTGACGACCGCTTTCCGGGACTCGGCCGGAACGCGGCCCAGCTGGACCACGTCGCCGGTGACCAGCATGTATCTCTGCCCGGCCAGATGGGACGCGATGAAATCGAAGAGCCGCACCACCTCGTCCGGCGAGATGTCGCCCCGCAGCATCAGATCCACGGTGTCCTCGTGTTCACCGATGCGGACCGTATGCTCCCCTATCCTCAGCACGCGCGCGATCATGTGGGCTCCCCCTGATGTGTTGTGCTGGCGTCCCCGGCGAGCTGCGCCGCCGCCGTCCCGCCCGCAGGCGAGCACGAGGTCGGCCCACGGTTAAAAATATGTACGCGCCGCGCCGAGGGCCCGTCAACGTGGGGGTTCGCCTGTCGCAGGGAGGGCGAGACCGCCGCTGCTGGGCTACCCTTGGCCCGTGCGTTCCCCGGCCTCGCTCTCCGCTCTCCTCGCGCTCGCCTCGCTCGCCTCGCTCGCCGCCTGCGCCGGCGATTCGTCCCCGCGCGCGTCGGCGCCCCCGGCCGCCGCGGCGTCCCCGCCCGCCGCGGCGGCGTCCTCGCTCGACGCCAGGCCGGAGCCGGCGGCGGCGGCGCGGCCGCCGCTCGAGTTCATCCGCGACGACCTGCCGCGGGCGCGCGAGAAGGCCCGGGCCGAGGGCAAGGCGCTGTTCGTCGATGCGTGGGCGCCGTGGTGCCACACCTGCCTGAGCATGAAGCATTACGTGCTGACCGATCCGTCGCTGCGCCCGTTCGCCGATCGGGTGGTGTTCGCCGACATCGACACGGATCGACCGGAGAGCGCGCCGTTCCTGGAGCGGCACGAGGTGACGGTGTGGCCGACGTTCTTCGTCCTCGAGCCGGCGGACGGCGAGGTGGTCGGGCTCTGGCGGGGCGCCGCGTCGGTGCAGGAGCTGCGCGAGCTGCTCGGCGAGGCGCTGCACGCGATGGATTCCCGGGCGGCCTCGGCGCTGCCCGCGGACGACCCGAACCGCCTGCTGGTCGAGGCGAAGCGGGCCCACAGCGCCGGCGACCACGCGGCCGCGGCGTCCGCCTACCAGCGCGCCGTGGCGCGGGGCGGCGAGGCGTGGCCGCGGCGCAGCGAGGCGCTGCTTGGCCTCGTATCGGCGCTCCGTCGGAAGGACGCGGCGGCGTGCGCGGACGTCGGCAGGGCGCACGTCGGCGAGGTGAAGGGCGCGGCGCTGCCCGCCGATTTCGCGAGCGTCCTGCTCGCCTGCGCGGCCGCGCTCCCCGACGGCAAGGCCCAGCGGGCCGCGCGCGAGGCCGCGGTCGCCCGGCTCCGGTCGATCGTCGAGAGCCCGCCCGCGGACTCGAGCGCCGACGACCGGGCCGACGCGTGGGGCCTGCTCGCCGAGGGGCTCCAGGCGCTCGGCGACGCGGCCGGCGCCCGCGCGGCGAACGAGTCGAAGCTCGCCGTGCTGGAGCGGGCCGCGAAGGAGGCGAAGGCGCCCGAGGCGGCCGCCGCGTACGACTACGGGCGGGCCATGGCGTACCTCGCGCTCTCGCGCGGCGACGAGGCGGTCGCGATGTTGAAGGAGCGCGAGGCGCAGATGCCGGCGTCGTACGAGCCGCCCGCGCGGCTCGCGCAGGTGCTCCACGCGATGGGCCGCGAGGCGGAGGCGCTCGCCGCGGTGGAGCGCGCCATCGGCCGCGCCTACGGCCCGCGCCGGCTGCGTTACCTGAAGCTCCGCGCGGAGATCCAGCAGCGGCTCGGGCAGGGCGCGGAGCAGGTCGCGACGCTGCGCGAGGAGGTGGCCGGCTACGAGGCGCTCCCGAAGGGCCTCGCCAGCCAGGCGGCGCTGGACGACGCGCGCCGGCGGCTCGCCGAGGCCGAGAAGGCCCGGCGCGGCGGCGGTGCGAAGAAGCGCTGACGCGGCGGCGCGCGAACCGCCGCGATCGGGGGCCTGGGGGCCAACGGAGCTCCGCGGCGCCCGCGCCCCGCCACGGGCAGTCGCCGCCGAGCTCAGCCCGGTCGCGAGGAGGTGGAAAGCGCGAGGGAAAGGGAAGCACCACGGTTCATGAGCGGAAGGTGTCATGCCCGGATGCCGGCGAGGAGCGTCGAGCAGCACCCTGCGCCGCGAGGCGAGCGTCGTTTACAGGCACCCGTCGTTCACGGTCACGCCGGTCGCGCGGAGGCGCGCGGTCGCGGGCTCCCCCGGGAAGGTGGCGGTGATGTCCACGTCGAGGGTGCACGGCGCGGCCGTTCCCGGCGAGAGATCCATCGCCAGGATCCCGGTTGCGTCCGTCGCGTGCACGGCCTCGCCGGCGGGCGCTTTGTCCCCCGGCGCGCAGTCGGCCGCCCCGCGGGTCACCGCGATGCGCGTCACGACCCACCCCTCCGGGAGCGCGGCGACGTCGAGGCCGGCCGGCGCGCTCTCGACCGGCGCGTCGGCGTAGAGCATCACGCACCGGTCCGCCTCCGGCTCGGCCTTGTAGACGACGAGGTGATCGAGCCCGCCGGGCCAGTACGTCGCGGTGTAGTCGCCGCCCACGGGATCGATGCAGGAGATGTTCTCCGAGACGTCCACCCCGGCCTGGTGCGCGCCGCACGCATTGCAATAGAACTGGCCGTCGCACCCGCAGACGCCCGGGCAATCCGCCGGACAGCCCCCGGGCCGGGCGGAGCACTGGCCCTCGCTGTCGAACGTTCCGCACGAATCGTCGGGGAAGTCGCAGTACTCCTCCGCGCCGCAGATTCCCCCGCTGCGCCCGCCACAGACAACCGGCGTTCCGCCGCCGCTCGAGGTCGAGCTGGTGTCGCCGCCGGCACCCCCGGTGCCGCCCGCGGCGCCGGCGCCGCCCGCTCCGCCGCTGCCGGGCGGGGTGTCGACGGAGCCGCCGCAGGCAGCGAGGAGCAGCCCGGAGAGCGCTGAGCGCAGGAGTGCATGGTTCATGGGCGGAGTATGCCACGACCGCCCCTGGGCCAGGAGCGGCAGGACGTATTCTGGGCTGTCTCCCGCGGCCTTCCGGCGTGGATCAGGGATCTGGCCGCTCGGCGCGGAGCGCCCGGGGATCGACGAGGACCCACTGCATGCCCGCCGCCCGCGCGGACTCGATGCCCAGCACGGCGTCCTCGAAGACCAGGCACTGCGCGGGCTCGACGCCCAGGCGCTTTGCCGCCTCCAGGAACGGGTCGGGCGCCGGCTTGCCCCGCGCGTAGTCCTCCGCCGCGACGACCACGTCGATGTACCCGCGGAGACCCAGGAATTCGAGTGTCTTCTCCACCGAGGCGCGGGGGCTCCCCGAGACGACGGCGCGCTTCGTGCGCGGAGGAGCGTCGCGGAGCGCGGACACGACCTCTGGTACGCCTCGCACGGTCGGCATCAGGCGGTAGTACGCCTCTTCCTTCGCCGCGGAGATCTCGGCCAGCGGCATCCGCAGCCCGTACTTCCGGTTCAGGAGGTCGACGATCTGATCGGTCGGCATACCCGCCCAGCCGTAGAAATCCTCGCTGGTGAGCTCGCACCCGTGCGGGGCGAGCGCCTCGAGCCAGGCCCGATGATGGACCGGCATGGAGTCCGCGATCGTCCCGTCGCAATCAAAGAGGTAGGCGGCAAAGGATCCGGAGGGGAACACAAGTCCAGGCACAGGCCGGATCCTTAGCACATCGGTCGGCCTCCTGCGGTCACTCCTTCCGCTCTCCCTGGGGCCAGGGGGGCCTTGAGCGCGTTCTTCGCGTAGCGAAGGCGCCGGCTCGGGGGATCATGGGCCACCGCCGCACATGAGCGCTCTCTCCTAGAGCGTCGGCAGCTAGAGCGTCGGCAGCACGCCGCGGTCCCGGCCGAGCGGGAACGCCGTCTCCAGGCGGGCGATGTCCTCGCCGGTGAGGCGCAGATCGCCCGCGGCCGCGTTGTCGAGCGCGTGCGCGGCGCTCGCGGCCTTCGGGATCACGAAGGCCGGCGGGCGGCGGAGCAGGAAGCGCAGCGCGACCTGCCGCGGGGTCGCGCGGTGGGCGGCCGCGATCGACGCGAGCACCCTGCCCGCCGTGCTGTCCGGCGCCGGGAACCGGCCCGAGCCGAAGGGGCTGTAGGCGACGACCGCGATGCCGTGCCGCTCGCAGAGCGGCAGCACGCGGTGCTCGATCGCCCGCTCGAGCAGGTGATAGAGCACCTGGTTGCAGGCAATCTCGTGCACGCCGGCGATCGCGATCGCCTTCGAGAGCTCCGCCTGGTCGAAGTTGCTGACGCCGAAATAACGGATCTTGCCCTGGGCCCTCAGGTCCTTGAAGGCGCGAAAGGTCTCCTCGAGCGGGTGAGATCCGGGCCAGTGGAGCAGATAGAGATCGAGCCGGTCGGTGCGGAGCCGCTCCAGGCTGCGCTCGCAGGCGGCGAGCGTGCCGGAGTAGCTCGCGTTGGTGGGCAGCACCTTGGAGACGAGGAACACCTCGTCGCGCCGCCCCTCGATCGCCTTGCCCACGAGCGACTCGACCGCGCCCGAGCCGTACATCTCGGCCGTGTCGATGTGTGTCATGCCTGCGTCGATCCCCCGCCGGATGGCGTCGAGGCAGGCCGCCTCGTCATCCGCCTCCATCTGCCAGGTGCCCTGTCCGACGACCGGGATCTTGACGCCCGTAGAACCGAGTGTGCGCTGCTCCATAGAACGATGACCCTCCGCTCCGTCCCGAAAAGACAGCATGCGGCTCCCCCCTCTCCAAGGCGAGCCTCCGTCCGGGTGGAATCGCTGAATTCACTGCGGAAGGCAAGCGCCCGAGCGCCGCGCCAGCCGCCGTTGTGTCGCGCGCCGGCGTGAGGCGCGCGCCCAGGGCGTTCACATCATCCGCCGGTTCGGCAGCGCGCCGTCGGAGCGGCGGGTAGTCCCCTCAGAAAATAGAGCAATTTCAATGATTTCCAGGTCGCCATCGCCGGCCGGCGGAGCGAGCCACGGGCCGTCGAACCGCGCGACAAGCGCGGTGACGTTGTCGTGGCCTCCTGCGGCGAGCGCGGCGTCGATCAGGGCGCTGGAGGCCTCCATCGGGTCGGGGTGGGCGTCGAGCGCGGCGGCGATGCGCTGATCGTCGATCAGGTCGCTCAGCCCATCGGTGCAGAGCAGCAGGGTGTCCCCGCGGCGGAGCTCCACGGCGGAGAGCGCGATGCTGAGGTTCGCGCGGAGCCCGAGGGCCTGGAGCATCACGCTCCGGTGCTCGAAGGTCGCGGCCTCCTCGGGCCTCAGCTTGCCGCTCTCGAGCAGCGACTGGACAAGGGTCTGGTCGCGGGTGACCTGCGTGAGGGCGCCGCTGCGGAGGAGGTAGGCGCGGCTGTCGCCGACCTGCGCGAGCAGCAGGCGCTCGTCGCAGAGCGCGGCCACGGTGGCCGTTGTGCCGCTGCTCCGGTGCTCCGGGCTCCTCCGGGCGTTGTCGAGGACGGCGCGCCCGGCCGCGTTGAGCGCCTCGAGCAGGCTGCGCTCGAGCGCGTCGCTCGAGCGGGGCGCGGTTCGGCTGAGGACGGCGTGGACCGTGCGCGCGGCGAGCCGGCTCGCCGCGTCGGGGGACGACGCGCCGCCGGAGCCGTCGTAGACGCCGAGCGCCAGGGCGAGCGGCGGCTCCACCGACGCCTGGGCCGCCGCAGGACCGTGGGTGAGCCCGCGCGCGAGGTCGCTGAGCAGGAAGGCGTCCTCGTTGTGGTCGCGGCTGAGCCCGACGTCGGTCCGGGCCGCCATGGTGACCGACGCGGCGTGCTCGACGGCGGACGAGCGATAGACGGGCATGTGCTCATCGTACTCCGCCGGAGCCGTCCGAGGGAGGGCGCCGGCGCCTGCCGAGCCGTCGCTGCGGGCGGTCGCGCAGGCGTGGAGCTGCCGCGCTGTTCTCGATCACGTCCCACACGGATCCCTCCAGGACACGGCGCGCCGCGGCGCTGCGGTCGGGCGCGCGCTCGGGGTGGATCCAGAATCGCACGTTGGCGAGCGCTCCCGCCGCCAGCTCTGGATCACCCCTTCTGTTGGCCAGACCGCTGCGGTAACTATGGACCGTGCAGCTCCACCCCGGCGTGCGCGTCGACCGCTATACCCTGATCGAACCTCTCGGCCGAGGAGGGCAGGGCGCCGTCTGGAAGGTCCACGATCCGCTCGATGGGAGCCTGCGCGCACTCAAGCTGTTCTTCCTCGGCGGCCTCGATGCGGGCGCCGCGGAACGGGCCCGGCGTGAGGCAAGAGCCGTCGCCGGGGCCGTACATCCGGCGCTGATCCCGTGCCGCGCCCTCTTCGAAGCGCCTGCGGACGGCGTTGTGGGGCTGGTCTTCGACTTCGTGCAAGGCCAGTCGCTGACGGACGCGGCGACGCGGATGTCGCTCGCTCAGCGCGGTGCCGTGCTGGCCCAGGTCGCGACCGCGCTGGCGCATGTGCATGGGCTGGGCCTCTTGCATCGCGATCTGAAGCCGGCCAACGTGCTCGTAACGGACGCGTTCTGGGGCACCTCGGATGCGCCCGGCAGCGTGCGGCTCATCGACTTCGGGATCGCCGCGCCCGCCGGAAACCCGAGGCCGCTGACGGCTACGGGCGCGGTCATCGGCACCGTCGCGTACCTGCCGCCCGAGCTGCTCGCGCCTGGGCTCTGGCTCCCGCTGCGCGAAGGCTTCACCCGCGACGTGTTCGCGTTCGGCGTGCTCGCGTGCGAGCTGCTCTGCGGAGCCCATCCGACTGGGCTCTCTCCGGACGCGCCGGTCGAGGCATTCGTCGATGCCTATGTCGCGGCGGAGCAAGGACATCGCCCCTGGCCGCCCCAGGTGCCGGACGCTCTCTGGGCCGAGGTGATCCGCGCGTGCCTCGAGATCCAGCCGCGGCGGCGGCTAACCCATGGCGCGGCGCTCCTGCAGAGGATCGATACGGCGACGGCAGCGAGCCCGGGGCGGCTGCGCGTCGCGTCGCCGCGCGCGAGCGCGACGGATCCGCACCTTGGCCCGACCGAGCTCCAGGTACAGCGCGGACGAGCTTCCTGGTCCGGAACCCGTTCGAGCGACCCGCCCCGCACCACGCCGATGCCCTCGCCGCCCTCCGCGGCGCTGCGGCCCTCCGCCCCGACGCTCTCGCCGGCGCCTTCCACTGCTGGGCCGCGGCGGTCTGCCGTGACCCCCATCCCCGCACCGAGCCTGCGCACGGTGCACGCGGAGCCGACCTTCAAGCCTCGGTCGCCCGGCAGCGTGGGGCAATCGGCGCTCCTCCTGGCGCTGGGGCTGGCGCTCGGGGTTGCTGCTTCCGCAGGCGCCGCGATGCTCGCAAGTCGTACCGATCCGGAGGCCGACGAGGTTGTGTCCGTCCTTCCGCCCGCTGCGCCGGGCGTTGCCTCCGTGCGGCCCGATCCGCTCCAGGTCGCGCCGCCGAAGCCGCCTGAGGTCACGCCGTGCTGCAGAAAGCAGGGCGACTGTCTTTCCACGGGGATGACCTGCCTGCCGGCGCCGTGCGAGGACGTCCCCTTACCGGATCGTTCCTGGTTGCTGCGGCTCATCGGGGTAGCCCGGCGGCCGGAGGGCGAAAGCGGGTTCAGCGAGGACATGGCCAAGACCCACCCGGCCGCAGAGGCATGCGTGCACCGCAAATCCACGGGGGAGGAGATCTGCATCCCGTTCACGCAGGACCCGACAGCCCGGAGCCAGCCCGATCGACTGCACGTCACGACGGCCGAGCTGGTGCGCGGCGACGTCGTGGTCCGGGTGATGGAGGCAGGTGTGCCGCTCTCGGAGGGGCGCGTCGCCGCCAACTACGACTGGCTCAAGAGCAGCGTGCTGTGCCAGGGCTTGCTGCTGTACGTCGGGGAGAGGACCAGCGCGTCGGTGCGGGTCGCCGTGGCGTTGGACGCAGAATGAGGAGGGGCACACGGCACGCTCGCTAGGGAGCCGCCTCGGCCGTACGATGAGGCGGGCGCCATGACCACCCGCCCGCCGCGCGATGTGCCCACCGACGAGCACCGGCCCCCGACCGGCACACGCCGGGATCGGGGCTCTCCAGTGCTGCTTGCCGCCTTTCCCGCCAACGTCGTCGTGCCTCTGCCGTCCCCTGGCGTCTTGGCGGGGCGAGCGTGGCTCGCGGCGGCGGGGCTCGACGATACGAAGGTCTCGTCCAACCACCTTCGCCTGACGCGGGCGGGGGGGCGGCTCCAGGTCGAGGACGTGGGCTCGCGCAACGGGACATGGCTCGATGGCCACCGGCTTCCAGCACGTGAGCCGGTGCCGCTCGAGGATGGGTCCGTCTTGCGCGCGGGCGAAACCCTCCTCGTGTACCGCGAGACGTACACCGGGCGAGCGGAGCCGGCGCCCGCGATCGGCGGCCTCTCGGGGCCGTGGGGGCTCAGCGCAGCGCGCGCTGAGCTCGACCGGCTTACGAAGCGGCCCGTGCGCAACGTGCTCATCACAGGGGAGAGCGGCACGGGCAAGGAAATGCTCGCCGAGGCGGTCGTGCAGGCGCTCGGGCGCTCGAGAGGTCCTTTCACGCGCGTCAACGTGGCAGGCATCGTCGCAAGCGTGTTCGAGGGGCAGCTCTTCGGCTGGGAGCGCGGGGCGTTCTCGGGAAGCGGCGCGAGCAACCCTGGGCTGCTCCGAGCGAGCGCCGGAGGGGCGGTGTTCCTCGATGAGATCGGGGAGCTGCCGATCGAGCTGCAGCCCAAGCTGCTGCGGGTCCTCGAGAACCAGGAGGTGCTCGCGGTGGGCGCGACGCAGCCGGCGCTCGTGGATATCGCCATCATCGCGGCGACCAACCGCCCGCCGGAGGAGGCGGTCCAGCAGGGGAGGTTCCGTCTCGACCTGTTGGCGCGGTTTCCGGTGCGCATCGCGCTGCCGCCGCTGCGGGAGCGACCGGAGGATGTGTTCGCGATCCTGCGGGCGCTCTGGGAGCGCTCGCACGGGCCGCTGGATCTGGGGCGCGTGCGGGTGGACGTGGAGGCGGTGGAGCTCATGATGCTCCACGACTGGCCCGAGAACGTGCGGGGTATGAGTCGGCTGGTCGCGGCGACAGATCCGACGACGGGGCTCAAGCTCTCGATTGTAGAGCCGTTGCTCGGCGTGCGCGCGGCGGCAGTCGCAGCGCCGCCGCCGACGCGGGAGGCGATCCTGGAGGCGCTCGACGCCTGCGGCGATAACCAGGTTCAAGCGGCGAAACGTCTCGGGCTCTCCCGAGGTCAGCTGCTCCGGCGGCTCAAGGCCATCCAACAGGAGGGCGGCGAGCGGCGCTCGCGGAAGCGGTGAACGGCGAGCTGGTCCGGAGACCAGGGGAAAGCCGTTGGAGCTCCGCCACGCGCGGCTGCCGCCGCCGCCATCGGCGGCATGCTCGCCGAAGCGCAGCGCGTAGTCGAACGCGGTGCCAACGAGACGCGGGTTGCATGCCGACGTGGGTACCTTCATCGTGGTCCGCTGCGCCCGGCTGTAGGGAGGAATGACTCGGTCCAAGGCATCCCGTACATCCTTGCGCTGAACGAGCTGGGTAACGCTCATGCTGATGACCTCCTGTCGCCCTCCGCGCTGGAGCACCCGGCATGCCGACGGCGCGCTGTGCGTTTCGGGGCTCGCAGCCTGCACCCGAGACGCCGGCGTACCGTGCTTCGAGCTGCCTCGCAGCTGATCGCGATCACCCGCACGGCCGCATGTTCTGAACGCGATCACCTCGCGAGCGAGGAGCCTGGCTGGGCAACCCGCTCCCGTCGCGCATCGTCCTGCGCCGCTTGGATGCTGTGCGTGTCGGTGTCCTTCGCGAGATGTTGGCCGACGATTTGCATTTCGGCCGGGAGCCATGAAGGTCTCCACCCTGCCTGCTTCCGGGTCGTCTTGTTCCGTGCCGAGTTCCGTGTCGAGCCACTGGCAAGCCGTGCTCGCGGCGATCGCCTTGGCGATCCTGTCGTTCCTGTTCGCGGGGCCGATCACGCTGTTCCTCCTGGTCCTTTGGGCTGCGGTCTTGGCCGTCGCCAGCGCAGGACTCCTAGAGGCGACTGGGGGCATCGAGCCGCAGGCCGTCGATGCCGCCATCGACCTTACCCGCATGGCGCTCGCCTTCACATCCGGTATAGCCTTTGCAAGCAAGCTCTTCGAGATCTGGCAACGCCGTTCGAGCGCTGTAGCGAGAGGATGGGTTCTGCGCGTCCCGTGGCCCTTTCGTTATCCATTTGTCGGCCTGGGTTGCCTGCTGCTGAGCGTTGATGTCGTCCTTCTGCCGCTCGCGTACGCGGGCGTTATCACGGCGCCGAGCCCAATTTGTGGCGCAGGCGTCATCGGAGCGGCAGCGCTGCTCGTGCTCCTCGCGGCTTGCGCGCTCTTCCGAGCATGGTGGAGAGCGACGCGCGCGCTCTGGGCCTGCGCGCGACGCTCCTCGTTCGTCGCCGGCGTCGTGACGGCGTGTGGCCTCGTCGTCGCCTTGGGTGCTTGCGCTCTGGCGAGCGCTGTTGCCGGCAGCTCCTCTGCTCTCCTGCGTGAAGGTTCGACGTCGCGCTCGGCGCCTCCGCCCGGCTTACGGCTCACCAGCGACGTCGCTGTGCCCTACGGGACTTGAGCGATGCAGCGTGCTCGACGGCGGACGAGCGGTACACGGGCATGCGCGCATCGTACTCCGCCGGAGCCGTCCGAGGGAGGGCGCCGGCGCCTGCCGCTCGACGCGCCGCGCGCTTCGTGCGTGAAGCCCGCTGCGGCTGCTTCGGGCCTGCAGCCGTGGCCGGCCTCCCGGCGCGGCGGGCAACGTGGCCTGCCGCTCCGGGGCCACGCGGCCCGCGGGCACGGTGGGCGGCCCCGTTCAGGACGGGGCGACGGTGGTCAGGACGAGACCTTCACCCAGGCCGGACGCGCGCTGATGCGCTTCCACCAGGCCGCGACGTTCGGCCGGTCGGTGATGAGCTCCTCGACCTTCGACATCACGAGACAGTGGAGGTACGGCGTCCACGAGACGTCGGCCAGCGAGTAGCTCGAGCCCGCGAGGTACTCCTGGCTGGCCATCGCCCTGTCGACCACGTCGAGCGTCCGCGCGATCTCGGCCTTGGCCGCACTGACGACGGACTCGTCGCACTGCTGGCCGCGCATCGGGTGGATGACACTCTGGATGACGATCTTGACGGCGGGCGTGGAGAAGTACGATTGCTCCACGCTGAGCCACTGATCCATGAGCGCCCTCGCCCTGAGCTCGGTCGGCGTCAGCGAGGCGCCCGGGAGCTTCTGGTCGAGGTAACGCATGATCGCCCTCGACTCGTAGAGCGTGAAGTCCTCGTCCTCGAGCACCGGGATCACGCCGAAGGGCTGGCGCGCGACGTGCTCAGGCCGCTTCTGCTCGCCCTTCAACACGTCGACGAGCTCGAACTGCGCCTCGTGACCCTTCTCGGCGAGCACCATCAGCACCTTGCGCGTACACGTGCTCATGGGATGTCCGTAAAGCTTCATGGAGCCTCCTTGTCCTGTGTCCTGCCGCGAAGCGCCGACCGGCGGCGACCTCCGCGGCGCGCCACAGTAAACGGATTTCTTCGCCTGACAACGCCGGGATGGCGGCGGGACGGCCGGCGGCGGGCGATCACGCCTCGCGCCGCCGGTCCTCCTGCCACTCGGCGTCGCGGGCCGCGGCGAAGACGGGGAGGCGCGCGAGCCACCGCTCGCCGGCGTTCGGGCGCTCGAGCGCGATGCGCAGCGCGGCGATGAGCTCCAGCGGCGCGGCGTCGAGGCTCAGCTCCCTCGCGGCCCAGCCCAGACCGGCAAGGACGGCGTTCGCGACCTCGTAGCCCGGGCGGTGCATGGGCGCCGTGGGGACGGCCGCGGGCGCGGCGAAATGGCGCTCGCACGCCGCGGCGTCGAGGGAGGTCCAGCCCGCGCACACGATCGGGCGGACGGCGTGGACCGAGCAGGCGCCGCGCTCGTCGAGGAGCGGGCAGGGGACCCCGGCCTCGGCGCGCTCGAGCCGGGAGAGGCCGCGGGTCGCTGTGTCGGCGGCGCGCACGCGCTCGGCGAGCGCGGCGAGCTCCGCCTCGGTCCGGGTGGCGCGCAGGTGGGCCGCGATGCGGAGCACCTCCGGCGCCAGCACGAGCACCTTGCTGACGCAGCAGGTCGAGCAGCCGGCCCTGCAGGCGATCGGTCGGTCGGGCGGCTCGGCGGCCACCGCGGCCTCCTCCAGCGCCTCGGCGCGCGCGAGCGCCGAGGCCGCGGCCGCCACGGCGCCGGCCTCGGTGCGCTTTCCGAGCGAGAGCGCGAGGGCGGCGCGCTCGCCGTCGGCGATGCCTTCGAGGACGGCGGGGGTGTACCGCGTCCCGGGGGCGAGCGGCAGGGAGCGCTTCTGCCGGGACATCGCGGCGCTACTCGATCTCCGGGAGCCGCCAGTCGATCTCGTCGGCGCCGCGGGCGCTGAGGGCGGCGTTGATGGTCGAGAACGGTTTGCTGCCGAAGAAGCCGCTCCTCGCCGACAGCGGGGAGGGGTGGGCTGCCTTGATCACCGTGTGACGGCGCGCGTCGATGAGCTTCGCCTTCTTCTGCGCGTGGCCGCCCCAGAGCACGAACACCACCCCGTCCGGCCTGTCGTTGACCTTCCTGATCACGGCGTCGGTGAACGTCTCCCAGCCCTGGTTCTTGTGCGAGTTCGGCGTGTGCGCGCGGACGGTGAGCACGGTGTTCAGCAGCAGCACGCCCTGGCTGGCCCAGGCGGTGAGGCAGCCGTGGCGCGGGACCTTGAAGCCCGGCAGATCGGAGAGCGCCTCCTTGTACATGTTGGCGAGCGACGGCGGCGGCGGGACGCCCGGGCGCACGGAGAAGCAGAGCCCGTGGGCCTGCCCGTCGTCGTGGTACGGGTCCTGGCCGAGGAGCAGCACGCGGACGCGCTCGTACGGCGTGAGCTTGAACGCGGCGAAGACGTCGTCCTCGGCGGGGAAGACCTGGTGCGCGTTCCGCTCGGCCTCCAGGAAGCGCGTCAATTGCTGGAAGTAGGGCTGCTCGAGCTCCCCCGTGAGCACGTGCTGCCATGAGTCAGGTAGATCGATCTTCATCTCTCGCTCACACCCCTTCCTTCGGGCATAGATCGCTCATGCGGCATTCCGCGCACCTGGGCTTCCTGGCCACGCATGTGTACCGGCCGTGCAGGACCATGGCAGGGCCGAAGAAGGTCCATTGATCCTTCGGCACGATCCGCATGAGATCCTCCTCGATCTGCTCGGGTTTCTCGCGCTTCGACAGGCCGATGCGGCCGCTGAGGCGGGCGACGTGCGTGTCGACGATGATGCCCGAGGGGAGGTTGAACGCCGTGTTGAGGACGACGTTCGCCGTCTTCCTGGCCACGCCCGGCAGCGAGGTGAGCTCGGCCATGGTCCCGGGCACCTCGCCGCCGAAGCGCGCGACGAGCGCCTGGCACGCGGCCTTCACCGTCTTCGTCTTCTGCCGGTAGAAGCCGGTCGGCTTGAGCTCCTCCTCGAGCACCTCGGCGGGGGCGTCGGCGTACGCCTGCGCCGTCGTGTACTTCTTGAAGAGGGCGGCGGTCACCCGGTTGACGCGCTCGTCCGTGCACTGCGCGGCCAGAATGGTCGCGACGAGTAGGTCGAGCGGCGTCTCCCAGTTGAGCTCGTAACGCGCGGCGGGGTAGGCCTCGCGCAGGTGGTCGAGGAGGAGGGGTACGCGATCTCGGGCGGTCATGCGGATCGCCGCAGGATAGCCCAGCCTGGCGCCGTCCGTCAGCGCCGCCGAGCGACGGGCCCGGGCGCCGCCGGCCGAAGTAGATCTCGAGCAACTCGCGGCCGACGCCGCTCACGCCTTCTTCCTGCGCGCCACGTCGACCAGCACGTCGCCGAGCGGCGCCTCCAGGAGCAGGTGCACGCCCTCGCCCGTCGGCCTCCAGTGTGCGATGGAGCAAGGCTCCACCTGGAAGCGCGCTGACGTCGTGATCGCCCCCCCATCGATCCGGAGGACCGCGTGTTCTCCCGGCGCGTGCTCGACGAGCACGTAGAGCCCGTCATCGCCAGCAGCGAGGTCGATGGGCCGGCCTTCGAGCCTGGCGGACCCGGCGCGCGCGCCCTCCCAGGTGACGAGGTTGCCCTCCGGCGCAAACCACGCGAGCGCGCGTGTCGCCAGCGCGCGCGGCAGCGGCGCCCCGGCCGCGCCGAGCTCGACGTACGCTTCCTCCTCCTCTTCGTCGATCTCGAGGAAGATGGGCATCTGCTCCTGCGTCTCCACCCGCTCTGCGCAGCGCCGCCGCGCGCGCTCCCAGCGCGAGCGCGCGACGCTGTAAGAGAGCGGCGAGCGCGCGATGCGGGACCAGAGGCTGGGCTCGGTCGCGACGAGCGGCCCCCCTGGCGTCGACACCTCGCAGACACGGCCGTTCAGCCGGAAGCACGCGCGCCCTTCGCGCGCGAAGAGGGGGGTTTGCACGCCGGGGAGCGCGAACAGGACTTCCCCCTCGGGCGCGCCGGCGCTGAACCGGGTGATCGAGAGCCCATCCAGCGCATCGACGTGATCGCCGTCTCGGCAGATCCGCGAGAGGCGGCCGTGTTGCGCCGCTGCAAGGAGCCGGGTGCCCTCGGGAGCCGCCAGCGGAGGAGGAGCGAGCGCCGCCTCGAACGCGCGGCTGCTCCCCACGATTTCCGAGGTCCGCGCGGCCTCCCGTAGCGCCGGGAGAGCGCCCGAGAGCCGTTCGCTCCGCCGCTTCTGGTCCGCGCGCGTCGCGATCGTCTCCGCCACGAAGCGGGCTGCTCCGCGCCGCGCGGGGTCCGAGCTCAGCCCGGCGCAGATGGCGTCGTCCACCACGGCGTCTCCGAGCACGCGGAGCAGGGCGAGCGGCACGGGATCCCTGCGCGGCGCGGCCTTCCACGTGCCCGTGTCGCGACCTAGCCATTCCAGCAGCGCCGTGGCCTGATCCAGAGGTGCCGGACGCGCTTGCCCCAACGCCGACAGCGCCTCGATCGCTCCCGCGAAGCGGCCCCCGGCCGCAGCAGCGAGCACCCCGCGGAGCGGGGCGAGCTCCGGAGGCGCACCCTCCGGCCAGCGGGCCTCTTCCGCCGCGCTCTCTGGCCCTGAGCCCGGTGTCGCACCCGGCGACGCGGGGCATCCCCGCTCGGCCAGCCAGCCCGCGAGCTCCTCCGGGCGCACGAGCGTGGCGGCCGCGTTCCAGCCCGGATAACCGAGCGCGAGCCCGCGATGCAGCGTGAGCGTCGCGACGCGCTCGCCCCGGCCGAACAGCTCGATCACCGGCGCCTCATGCCACGCGCGCTCGGCCGGCGGCGCCCTGTCGCAGATCTGAAGCAGCGGCCGGAGCTCGGCGAGCGCGGCGCGGTCCACCCACGCGAGCGTCGGGGCGACGCTGCGCCCTGGCTCCGGCCGTCGCGCGAGCACGCGTCCGAAGCTGGCCCGCGAGAACAGCGCGTCGAGATCCGCCTGCCGGGGCGGCCCGCCAAACGGGGAAAGGACGCTCTCGGGACGAAGGCTCATGGCTTGAACGGGACGCCGCTGATCGATCCGGAGGGCGTCACTCCAACGTAGTAGCCTTGATGCACGAAGGGGCCCTGTGGCGTAGGACACATCTCGCCAGGGCGATAGGGATACTGGGGCGGATTCCCCCAGAATTTCCAGAAGGGCTTCTTGCCCTGGTAGTTGTGGACCTTGTTCGGATCGACCGACGGGTCGCGCATCGCGCCGTTCGCGTTGGCGCGCGTGGAAGAGGCGATCCCGTGGGCGATGCTCTTCTGGCCCGCCGCGGGCGTCGCCGCGTTGCAGGCGGAGACGTCCACCACCGCGCCTGCGCCGCCCTGGAACCCGGCGTTCTTCAGCATGTCACCGATCTGTTCGCCGCTGGCGCTGCCGTTGCCCCACTGCGCGCTCCCGGGCGCGCCGTGGGTTGTCACCACGACGTGCCTCTCGTTGGGATCGATCTTGTTGTTCTTGCCGCGGAGCTTCTGCCACAAGCCAGGCGGCTTTCCCAGCTGATCCGAGGTGATCACCTTCGCGCCCGGATACTGCTTCTGCAGGATCTTCGCGTGGCTCTTGATGGTGGGGTCGTTGGGAGCGCCCACCACGATGGTCGTGAGCCCGAGCGGATCGATGTACAGCGTCACATTGGGCACGAAGCCCACGTCGTTGAGCGTGGCGTCGATCCCCAGCGGATCGGGCGTGAGGAAGACGTGGAGGGCGGGGGCGTAGTGCCGGTGATGGTTGTAGTGCAGCCCGGTGAACGCGTCCTCGCGCTGTCCGGCGAACCGCAGGCCGCCCGGCCGGCCGCCCCGGCGAGCGACAGCGCCCCACGCCGAGAGGTCGATCTCGTCGAGGCCGCGGCTCGGATCCACGTAGAGCCACGGCGTGCCCGCTGCGTCGGCGGCGATCATCCGGAACGCGCGGCCGTCCTCCGCCTCGAGCAGCGGCACATACCCGTCGTCGCGGAAGACGCGGCGTACCGTACCGCCTCTCGTCCCGCGCTCCTCGACAGGGCTGTCGATGTCCCACCCGAACCAGGTGCTCTCGCCGTCATCGTACGTCTCCGCGAGGCGTCGCCCGAACGGGTCGTAGAGGTAGCGAACGCCGAGGCCGTCGCCGCGCCTCGCCTCGATCAGGCGATCGTTCTCGTCATAGGTATACGTCCAGCATCGCTGCGGATCGGGGGCATGCTGCGCGGCGAGGCGGCCGAGCGCATCCCACGCGACGTGCACGTCACCGGCGCTCGTCGGACGCCCGCCGCGGCCGACCGCCCACGGCTGCCCCCGCGGCACCGGCGTGCCCTGCGGCGCATACTGGAAGCGCTCGGCGGCCCCGAGCCCCTCCGCCGCGAGCGGTCGTCCGAGCGGATCGAGCTCGTACCGCCGCTGCCCGGCGTCGATGTCGACGACCCGCAGCAGCGGCCCACCCGCGGCCCACTCGTACCGCCGCTCTCGCAGCAGCGCTTCGCCCTCGCCCAGCACGGAAACGCGCGTCGGGAGCCCATACGCATCGCTCTCCGTCGCGATCGCGCCGGGGCCGGTGGCGCGCCGGCGGAGCGTCTCCACCCCGCGGTCGTCGTACTCGAAGCGGAGCTCTTCCGGGTTCTCCGTGACGGCGCGCAGCGCGAGGGGCACGCCGTCTCCCGGACGCCGGATGAACGAGACGCTCCAGCCGGTCGAGTACGCCTTCCCGAGGACGCCCCCGTTGCCGTCGTACTCCGTGCCGATCTCGAACCGCCATCCGCCCGCCTCCTGGATCTCGCGGAGGATGCGCCCTTCCCCGTCACGCTCGAACCGCACGCGGACGCCCTGGCTCTCGGCCGCTGTCAGCGCGCCGCCCGCGCCGTAGGCGAACCGCTCCGCGAGCCCGGTCGAGTGCTCCCGTGCCACGAGCCGCCCCTCCGCGTCGCGCACGAGGTGAATCCAAGAGCCGTCTGCTCGGGTGACGGACACGAGCTGGTTCGAGCCGTCGTAAGCGTACTCCGTTGTCACGCCCGCGAACGAGGTCTCGCGGACGACGTTGCCCGCGCCGTCATAGGTGCGCTGATAACGCTCGCCAGCCGGGTTCTCGATCCACACGAGGCGGCGCAGGGCGTCGTACCCGAACGCGTAGCGGGTCCCATCCGCGCGCACGCACTCGACCAGCGCGCCCGCGACGTGACGGTAGCGCGTCACCGCGCCGGACGGGTCGCGCACCGCCTCGATCAGGCGGGCCGCGCCGATCCGGAGCTCCGTCCTCTTGTCGCCCGGCTCGCCGATGAGCACGAGATCTCCACGCGAGTCGTAACCGAGCTCGTAGTCTGCCCCGCGCGGCGTCCTGACCCGCACGGGGCGACCGAAGAGATCGAACGTGTACCGCGCCCTGGTGCCGTCCTCGAAGGTATGCTCGCTGATGTTGCCGTGCGCATCGTAGGAGCGCGCCTCCACCGTGCCGTCGGGATAGGCGATGTCGCGCAGCAGCCCGCGGGCGTCGTAGGCGAAGCGGGTGATGTGCCCGCGGGCGTCCTCGTGCTCGACCGTCCGCGTGCCGCACGACGTCTCGATCTCCCGCTTGCCAGCGGCGTCGATGCTGACGATCTTGCTCTGCTCGTCGTCGTTCTTCCAGGCCCACCGCGCGCCGTCTGGCCTCGTGAGGCCGACCATGCGGCCGTGCCGGTCGAAGGCGCGCCGCTCGACGCGGCCCCCGCCGTCGGTCATGGAGAGCAGGCGGCCCGACTCGTCATAGCGGTAGATCCAGCAGTAGCCGCGCGGATCCACGTACTCCTCCACGAGCCCGAGGGCGTTGCCCAGGTAGCGGTGCGCTCCGCCGGCCGCGTCGATCATCCGCGTCTCGAAGGGGCCAGGCCCGTAGGTGAAGCGAGCGTGGAAGAGCCCTCTCGCCTGCGCGGGAGCGGCGTCGGAGGGCGCGCCGAGGGCGCCCAGGATGTCGCCTCCCCGCAGCTCGCCCCAGGTCTCGACGCAGCGCCGCTGCCCGGCGTGCTCGGCGTAGACGAAGCGATAGACCGTCCCGTCTGGCAAGCTCTCGCTGACGAGGTAGTGCTGTTCGTCATAGGCATAGCTCGTCTCGGCGCCGCCTGCGTCGATGACCCGGACGAGATCGCCCCGCTCGTCGATCTCGTACGTGACGAGGCGTCGCTCGTACGTCTTGCCGTCCTCGCCGGCGATCGACTGGATCCAGCTCCGGTAGGGGCCGTCGCGCCGCAACGTCGCGCGCCGTCCGGCCGAGTCGAGCAGCGCGACGAGCTCCCCGGCTTCCCAGACGCACTCGATGGCGTTTCCGGCCTCGTCCCGCAGCGCCGCGAGCCGGTAGACGGGGGAGCCCGCCGCGCGGCGCAGCACCCGGAAATAGCCGTCGTTCAGCGCAACAACGATGTCGTTCCCGACGAAGCGAACCTGGACGTCGAACGGAAGCACGACGATCTCGTCCTCGCCCCGGACCGCGAGGGGCACCTCGCGGAAGTCGGGATCGATTAGGACGACGCGGTCTCCGGCGCGCGTGGCCTGCCACGAGAAGCTGTGCGACCAGCCCCAGCCGAGGCCCGCTGTGTGTCGCACCGCGGAGCTGCGGTATCTCCGGGTCATCTGGGCCGAGAGGAAGCCCGGCATCGAGAAATCGATCGCGAGATGGGTGAACATCGTACCGGTCACGACATCGACAGGGTGCCCGCCGCTGGCCTGTCCCTCGGCGCCCGGCGGCGCCGGCGGGCTCGGCGGTCCTGCGCCCTGGCCGCTCCCGCCGCCGGCCCCACCGGCGTTGCTCCCGCCCTGCGGCCCACCCCCGCCCGGACCTCCCGCGCCGCCGCCGCTGTTGCCCCCTCCCCGGGCGCCCCCGCCGGCGCCGCTCGCGCTGGCGCCCGCGCCGACGGTGATGGACTTGTTCATCTGCCCCATGCTGCCGGTGATGCCGGCCATGCCGAGCTCGATGAGCACGTTCGGCGCGCCGAGCCAGGGGAAGCAGGGGCCTGCGGTGTTGAGGCTGACGACCTCCTTCAGCGTGCCCGGCTCGTTGCCGTGACAGGCCTTCATGCAGCCGCCCACCGTGAGGATCTTCGCGCCTTCGATCTTCGTGCGCATGCACGGGTCGATGATCCCCTCGGCGACAGTGCCCATGGTGGGGTAGGGGATGGGCAATGGGCTCGGCGCGGCCGGCGTGAGGCATACGCTCACGGCCATCCCGGTCATCTGATGGCCAGATTTTTCGGTGATGGTGTCCATGCCGAGCGCGGTGACCTTCGCCATGGCCTGCGAGCGTCACACACACGCGGAGCGGAGCGCAATGCGCGACGCAAGTCGGAACCACGCCAAGCAAGGGTCTGCGCTCGACGTGCGGGCGCCGTCACGGAAGCAGGCGCGCGTCTCCTCAGCGGAAACCGTGCGGTCCGAGCGTGCTGCGCCGCCGGGCTCGCCGTCCGTCAGCGCCGCCGCGCGACGGGGCCCGGGCGCCGCCGGCCGAAGTAGATCTCGAGCAGCTCGCGGCCGACGAGGTTCGCCTTGGTGCGCCACGCGATCTCGTTGGCCAGCATCACCGAGACGGCGATCTCGGGGCGATCGGACGGCGCGAACGAGGCGAACCAGGAGAACATCCGCGCGGGCCTGCCGCCGACCAGGGTGCCGGTCTTGGCGGCGACGGGCATGGTGCCGAGGGCGCGCGTGCCGTCCGGTTTGCGGAACGCCTTGGCGCAGGTGCCCCGCCGCGTCGTGACCTCGAGCATCGACCGGAGGGTGCGCGCGACCTCGGGCCGGAGTCCGCGGCCGTCGGTGCTCCGCGGCGCGGGCGCGCCCGCGTCCCCGCCGGCCTGCGCGCCCGGCGGCGCGAGCAGCGAGAGCCGGACGCGCTCGCCGTCATTGGCGATGGTCTGCATCGCGAACAGGGCGCCGAGCGGGCTGAGGCGCCCGCTCCAGAAGCCCGCGCCGGCGCGGGCGAGGCCGAGCGCATCCGACGGGATCTCGGCGGTGCTGGGCGCGACCGGGATGTCGATGGGGACCTCGCCGTCAAAGCCGAGATCGCGGGCCTTGCGGCGCAGGTCGGCGGCCGTGAGGTGCCGGCCGGCGAGGCGGGCGAAGACGCCATTGATGCTGCGGCCGAGCGCCTCGCCGAAGACGGTGCAGGTGGAGCCGCGGCCCAGAAGGTCGCGCGCGGTGATCGCGCTCATGCCGCCCGTGTAACAGACCGGCGTCGCGACCTTCACCTTGCCGCCCTCCAGGAGCGCCGCCGCGGTGACGATCTTGAAGAGGCTCGCGCTCGGGGCGAGCGGGGTGGCGACGTAGTCGCGCTTGCCGCGGCTCGCCCAGACGAGGATGCGGCCGGTGCGGACGTCGGAGGCGACGATGGCCCCCTCGGGCGCGCCGGAGCGGGCGAGGAGGCGCTCGGCGGCGCGCTGGAGCTCGGGATCGAGCGTGAGGCGCACCTGCTTGCCCGACGCGCCGACCGCGGCGTGGACCGCGCCGCCCTCGACGTGGAGCTTGCGAACGCCCGGGGGCGCCGGAGATGCCGTCGCCGGCGCGATCCACAGGGCGACCGCGGCGGCGAGCGCGAGGTAGAGACGCGATCGCACCCGACGCAGATGCAAGAGAGGGCGCGGGCGGGCCAAGTTCCGCGCAGCACGAGCGCGTCATCGGCGAGGCTCATCCCTGGCCGCGCGGGAGGCTTTGCCGGGCCGCGACCGCGGGCGCGGAGCCAGGTGCAGGTGAAGGGTTTGAAAGGAGAGTCGAGCTTCGAGACGCTGTAGCGATAGGGCACATCTGACGAAGCGGCTCGCCGGCTCGCGTCACCCGCGGCCCCGGACGCCAGAGGGCGGCCTGTCCAAATTCACGCGGTTTCTGGCGAGCGTTGACACGCACGCGCTGACCTGGTACGTGAGCGTAGCGTCCGCGCGAACGCGGCTGGCGGCGAGAGATGCGGGTGAGTTTTTGCCTCGCGAGACGACGGATGCGCAGGGCTTGGTCCCGCTTACGCGTCGCGCACAGGCCGCCGCCACGCGCTGAAGTACCTCGTTGCTGTAACGTTACCGCCGCCGTCGTGGACACGATCGCGCCGCACGGCCGGTGCCGCAGGGGCGGCAGTACGAGCGTCTCAACGGATTCAGCGAGGGCAGCGCAGGCACCCGCGGTCAGGTTGCGCGGATCGTCCCTGAGGGGGATGTCGACGCGGCTCAGCTAGGTACGGTGACTGGTACGAGACGCCGGTGCCGGAGGCTTGTTGTCGAAGGCGCCCTCTGATATAAGGCACACGCAAACCACGAGCTGGAGATCCGTTTATGACCGTTGTAACTGGCGACAAAGAGTACTTCCCTGGTGTCGGCAAGATCCCTTATGAGGGGCCTGAGTCCGACAACCCCCTCGCCTTCAAGTGGTACGACGCCAACCGCGTCGTCGCTGGCAAGCCCATGAAGGATCACTTCAAGTTTGCCGTGTGTTACTGGCACACGTTCTGCGGTCGTGGGCACGATCCGTTCGGTCCGGGGACGATCCACTTTCCCTGGGATGAGGGCAAGGACCCGCTGACCCGCGCTCGTATGAAGATGGACGCGAACTTCGAGTTCATCACCAAGCTGGGTGCGACGCACTACTGCTTTCATGACATCGACCTGGTAGAAGAGGGCGATAGCCGCGCCGAGACGTCGCGTCGTCTTCAGAGCATCGTCGAGTACGCCAAGCAGAAGCAATCGCAGTCAGGTGTCAAGCTGCTGTGGGGCACGGCAAACCTGTTCACCAACCCGCGCTTCATGAACGGCGCTTCCACGAGCCCCGATTTCTCCGTGGTGGCCTATGCCGGCGCCCAGCTCAAGGACGCCCTCGACGCCACCATCGCGTTGAACGGTGAGAACTATGTGTTCTGGGGTGGTCGCGAAGGTTACATGAGCTTGCTGAACACGGACATGAAGCGCGAGAAGGCTCACTTCGCGCGCTTCTTGACCATGGCGCGCGACTACGCGCGCTCGCGCGGCTTCAAGGGGGTCTTCTTCATCGAGCCCAAGCCCATGGAGCCCTCCAAGCACCAGTATGACTTCGACGCCGAGACCGTGATCGGGTTCTTGCGTCAACACGGCCTGGACAAGGACTTCAAGCTCAATCTGGAGACGAACCACGCGACGCTCGCTGGCCACACCATGGACCACGAGATGCAGGTGGCTGCGGACGCCGGTATGCTCGGCAGCATCGACGCCAACCGCGGCGACTATCAGAACGCGTGGGACACCGATCAGTTCCCCTACAGCATCAACGAGACGGTGGAGATGATGCTCATCCTGCTCCGCAGCGGTGGGTTCCAGGGTGGCGGCGTCAACTTCGACGCCAAGCGTCGTCGTAATTCGACGGATCTGACCGATACCTTCCACGGACACATCGGCGGCATGGATGTGTTCGCTCGCTCGCTCCTCATCGCCGACGACCTGATCCGCAAGTCGCCGATCGAGTCGATGCGCAAGGCTCGTTACGCATCCTTCGACGGTGGTAAGGGTGCAGAGTTCGAGCTGGGTAAGTTGACGCTGGAGCAGCTGGCCGAGATCGGCAACGCTGGTGGTGAGGTCAAGCTCACGAGCGGTCAGCAAGAGCTGTACGAAAACATCGTCAATCGGTGGATTCGATAAGCTGAGCGATTGAGGCGCGACAGCCGGGCGACGCCGCTGCGAGCCCGGCTGTCTCAGGGGCAGCCGGGCTCCACGTCCGGTCTTGTCGAGATCGCCATTCGCCTTGTCCTGCTCGCAGAGCTCGCCCGTCGTGTCGACGCTGCGCCGGTGCGGTCGATGGACCGCTGCGGCGCAGCGCCGACACGACGGGCGCTGCGCCCCTTGCGGAAGAGGGCGCTGCTCAGGCGGTCGAGCAAGGCCAGGGCGCTCCCGGCCCACCTCGCCGCGGAGCCTGGCACCGGCGCCGCCGTGGAGCCTGGCACCGGCGCCACCGCCGCGGAGCCTGGCGCCGGCGCCGCCGCGGGGCCTGGCGCCGGCGCCACCGCGGGGCCTGGCACCGGCGCCGCCGCGCGACCTATCGCCCGGACCGGGGCGGACGCGTTCGAGATCCGCGCTGCTCCTGTGCGCGCTATGGTGTCGCCTCCCGGCCGGGGCCGGGGCTTCATCGTCGCCCATGCCGCCGACCCGCCTGCTGCGCAGCACCGAGATCCCCCAGGCCGACAACCTCGCGAACGTCCGGCGCGTGCTCGAGGCGCTCGCCGGAGGGGTGACCGCGAAGGAGCAGATCGTGGAGCAGACGGGCATTTCCCTGCGCCACGTCGGCTACGCGCTCGCCGCTGCCCGCGTCCTCGGCTGGCTCGGCGACGACGACGCCGCGATCACGCCCGCTGGACGTGAGCTGCTCGCCGCCCCGCCGGGCACCGCCGACGAGCGGATGCTCCTGCGGCGAGCGATCTTCATCTGCGACGTCGTGAAGGAGGTCGCGCCCGATCTCTTCGATCCGGCGGCGCCCACCACGGTGGCGCTCGCGCGGCGCCTCTACCGGTTCACCGCCGGCATCGGGAAGGAGACGGCGCGCCGGCGCGCGCAGACGCTGCTCGCCTGGCGGAGCCAGGTGCTTGAGCAGCAGCTCCCGCTCTTCCCCAGGCGTCCGAGGAAGCGCCGCGTCGCCGCTCCGGCGGGCGCCGGCGACGCGGTAGCGCCCGGCGCTGGCGCGGAGACGGCGCCTGGCGCGGGCGCTGCGATAGCGCCTGGCGCCGGCGAGGAGACCTCTCCGCCCATCGGGCGAGGCGACAGCGACCCCCCTGCTGCCGACCGCCCATCACACCCGGGGCCGGCGCAGGGGCGCTCGCGGCGCTGAGCGACGAGCGCCGGGGGGAGGGGAGCGCGGCGGCGCGCGGGTGGAGTCGGCCGAGCCGGCGTGGCGCCTCGACGCGCGCTGCGCTCCGGGATCATGCCCTGACCGCCGCCGCGCGCGCCGCGCGTCCGCCGCGATGCTACCGCGCTGCCGGCTGCTTGCGCGCGGAGCGCCCCGCGCGCAGCTCGTCGGCGGTCAGCTTGTTGTCGCGGTTCGCGTCCGCCGCCTTCATCCGCTCCCAGCGCTTGTCGCCCACCTCGTCCCTGGTGAGGAAGCCGTCGCCGTTCTTGTCGCTCCTGACGAAGCGCGCCTGCTGCTTCGCTGCGCGCGCCTTCGTGCGCTGCTCGGCGTGCGCCTTGAGCTCCTCGGCCGACAGGGTGCCGTCCTTGTTCGTGTCCGCCTTGCCCAGGCGCTTCTGCGCCTTCTCCGGGAGCTCGGCGACGGTCAGCTTGCCGTCCCCATTCTTGTCCAGGCGCTTGATGAGGCGGGCCGGATCCCTGGGGCGGTGCTCGCGCCGGGCGTCCTTGCCCTGGCGCGGCGCCTGCGTGTCCGCCGCGCCGTTCGCGCTGGTCGCCGCGTAGGCCGCTCCGCTGCCGGCGAGCACGGCCGTCGCGAGGAAGCTGCCGAGGATGAAGCGACGGATGGCGCTGTGGGCCGTGTTCGAGAAGAGGGAGAGGGTCATGTGGGTCGTGCTCCTTGGTGCAAGGGCCAGCCTGTTCTTGCCGGCTTGTGTTCCTGGGACGCGCCCGGGCCGGCCCTCCCTACGCGCGTCTCGATTTTTTTTTGAGCGGGCGCGGGCGTGACCCACGGCATCTCCCACCCGGCCGGGCATCTCATGTCCCGCACCGCCAGGAGGAGAGCGACAGCGCCCGGCGCCGCCCCGGCCTTTGCCGGTCCCCAGGAATCCATGCCACAGCAGCGCGGGCTGCCCCGGCGGGTCGCTGCCTCTCCGGTCGTGCCGGCGTGCGCCCTGGGGCTAACCCATCAGCGACTTCGAGCCCATCCTGCTCCGGAGCCGCGCGACGTCGCGCGACGGCGGCGCCCCGAACAGCCGGCTGTACTCGCGGCTGAACTGCGACGGGCTCTCGTAGCCGACGCGGTAACCGGCGCTCGCCGCCGCCCGGACGCCTCCATGCATGAGTCCAGGGTACCTCATCGCGCTCGAGCCGCCCACCCGGCAGAGGCCGGCGAGGGCGCCCGGCGCCTCCCCGCTCCTCCTCCTCGTCATCCATCCTTCCCGCGCGCGGGAAGGATGGAGCGCGCCTCGTCGCGCCGTGGGCACGCCGTGCAGGATCGGGCAAGAGCCGTCCAGGAACCGACTACCGCGTGCTCGCGGTGAAGCCCTAGGTTCTCCTCGTGACCGGCGCACTCCCGCGCCGGAGAGCAATCCGTATCGAGGAGTCTCCCATGCCTGGTATCGAGGGTAAGGTCGTTGTGATCACCGGCGCGAGCAGTGGTATCGGCGAGGCCACCGCGCGCCTGCTTGCCCGGCGCGGCGCCCGGGTCGTTCGCGTCGATCGGCGCGCACCGCGTGCTCCCGACGGCCGCGGTGTACTGCGCGACGAAATACGCGGTCTGGGCCATCTCCGACGGTCTCCGGCAGGAGTCCACCGACATCCGGGTGACCGTGATCTCCCCTGGCGCCACCGAGTCCGAGCTGGCCGATACCATCACGGACGACAGCGCGCGACAGACGGTGAATGAGTGGCGGAAAATTGCGATTTCATCGGATTCTGTCGCCCGCGCGATCGCGTTTGCGATCGAGCAGCCGGAAGATGTCGACGTGAACGAGATCGTCGTTGGCCCGACGGCGAGCCTGCTCTGAGCTCGACGGGCCGTAGGGTACCCGGAGCCATAGGGCGCGCCTCCACATGAAGCCGAGCTGATGGAGCTCGGTTGCTCCGGGAGCCGAGCGCTCCCCGCGCGGCCGAGCACGGCGCCGCCGGGCACACAACCTCACGGCGCCATTCTCGGTGTCACTTCCCTGAAGCATCCCCCGCGCCACCACCGCCCGCGCCACCACCGCCATCACCGCCCGCGCCACCCTCGCCCGGGTCTCCACCGCCCGCGCCACCACCGCCCGCACCGAATCCGCCCGCTCCGGCGCCCAGGCCGCAGTCCTCGGGATAGCCGCAGTATCCACCGCAATCGACCTGGGGAGGAACGCAGAGCTGCGGCTCGTCACGGTTCCTCTCCAGCTCCACCGGCAGGAACTGGAGCTGCGCCGTGATCCAGGCGTCCAGAAGCTCGTACCGCTCCTCATCGCCCGAGCGGAGCATGCCCTCGTCCGACAGTTGCTCGTAGATGCCCTTCAGGACCGCGTTGGGGTCCAGCGCTGCGAAGTCCTCGATCACGTCCTCGCACGCCGCGATCGTGTCGGCCCAGCAGGCCGGCTCGCTCTGGCATCCGCGCGCCAGCGCGCTCGTGCCGGGCAGAGGGACCTGCGGATACCAGCTCTGCCCCAGGCTGATGTCGACCGAGTACGGCAAGTACTGAAACAGACCATCGGTCCGCTCGACCAGCACGACGTTGTTGCCGTTGTGAAGCGTGTCGTCTCCGGTGGCGAGCACCCACGACAGGCACTGGAATCGATGGAAAGCCGGCCAGTCGATCCAGCCCGCGAGCGCGGCCTTGAAGCCCTCGCCTCGCGGCGCCTCCGCTATCGCCTCCTCGAGCTCCTTCACGCGGGTGTTGTCGCACGTCTTGAGCTGGCAGCTCCCTGGATCGTCGAAGACGCTGCCCCCGGGCGGCACCATGTCGATCGGCCTCCCGCCGCCGCCCCACGGGTCGTTGCCGGCGAAGTCTCCGGCGAACTCCCACATGTTGACGCAGCCGCCGCCGAGCTTGTCCTCGAGGCGCGAACAGAACGCCTTCTTGTAACGCTCGACCACGACGTAGGGGATGGACACCTCCGCACCCCAGACATTGCTCGAGACCCAGGCGTAGCTGGTCAGGGGGGCCGGGTAATCGAGGCGCGTATAGAGCTCGAGCGTGAGGCGCTCACGGAAGATGGTCCCGACCTGGCCGTTGTTGAGCCGCAGGTGCTCGACGCCGCCGAGCCGCTGCTTCTCGACGAACTCGTCCGCGTCGATGTTGAGGTTGGGAATCGAGCGCTTCGTCCAGGGCCGCATCGTCGACTGTCCGGCGATCCCCACCTGGACCTTGCCGTAATCCGCCGTCTTGCCCTCGGCGCCGGCCGTCGTCACCCAGAGATGATCCACGAAGGTCGCGTCCTCCCCGGTCGGTGAGTAGATATCCCCGAACTCCGATCGTTTTATGGGGATCCCGCCGCCGGCGAACCCTTCGTTCATGATCTCGAGCTGCTCTTCCGGGACAGCGAACCAGTAGCGGTTGCCGATGGTACCGAAGACATCGAGCGCATGCTCGGCCACCTCGGTGTCGGCGACGGGCGCTCCGGGGTACTCCTCCGCGGGGGCGCCGCCGGCGCCGCCGGCGCCCCCGGCCCCGCCCTCCCCGGTCGTGTAATAGTAGTTGTAGTAATTGTCCGGCTCATCCGCGCAGCCCGCCAGGAAGCCGGCAGACGGGATGGCGCACAGCGCGAGCAGCGAGATCGCTCGCGTGCGGGACGACCATGACCGAACAGAAGGAACAGAAGGAGAAGACGGTAGCCGATTGGACATGAGCGTGACCTTTCCGCGACACGCCCACTGCAAAAGTCGTACCGTCTACAGTGAAAAGTCGCGATCGCCACCGCGTCGCTGCCCTGGAGCCCGATCCGCCGGGCAGGTCCGGTGAGATCGTTGGGGAGCTCATCCCTTTCGCGTCGCGGGACGCGCGGTCGGCGCCCCCTCATGACACGACGATCAGAGCCTGGCACACTGTCCTGTCGCGGAGGGTGGACGAAGATCACCCGCCCGGGCAGGGGGCGCCGGCGCGGGCCCAGGTCTCCCAGGCAGCCACGAACCGGGCGTAAGGCGTCGGGATGGGCGTGCGGCCAGCGCCGGGGCTCCAGCCCCAGGTCACGAGGGGATCCTCGAGGTGGACGCGCAACGCCGCCATGTCCTTGCCGCCGTTGCGCGCCGGATCCTTGATCTGCTCGCAGAGCGCCCCCGGGGCGACACCGACGAACACCATCGGCATCTCGGGCGGCGGCATGTGCCAGCCCTTCGAGACGCCGGGCGGCACGTGCGGGCCGTAGCTGCCGGGCGGGTTCGTCGGCCCGTGACACGTCGTGCACTCGGCGCCGGCCATGCCGTTGCCCGTGGGACCGCGGAGCACGAACTGGTTGTGAAGGCGGCCCTCGTCGCCCTGCAGCGGTACGTCGCCCGCGGGGTGACAGTTCTGGCAGCGAGGATGCTGGAGGACGCCGCGCACGGTCTCGAACGCAGCGAGGGCGGCTTCGCGGCTGACGGGCGACGACGAGGGGCCCTGCGAGGCCCCGGGCGTCTGTCCCCCGCACGCGGCGAGGAGGAAGGCGAGAACAAGAGACGATCGGATCATGGTCAGTACCTAGGCGAGGCGGAACGGGAGGGAGCGCAGCCGCTGCTTGGTCAACGCGAACACCGCGTTCGCCACGGCGGGCGCGATCGGCGCGGTGGCAGGCTCCCCGATGCCGCCCATCTTGGCCTTGCTCGGGATGAGATGGACGGCGATGCGCGGCATGTCGACCATCCGGACCACGGGATAGTCGTGGAAGTTGCTCTCCTGGACCTTCCCCTCGACGATGTTGAGCTTGCCGTAGAGCGCGGCCGTGAGGCCGAAGGCGACGCTGCCCTGGACCTGCGCCTCGATGCCGAGCGGGTTCACCGCGGTGCCGCAATCGACGCTGCAGGTGACCGCGTGGACGCGGATGCGCCCCTGCTCGATCGAGACCTCGGCGACCTCGGCGATGATGGAGCCGAACGACTCGTGCATCGCGAGCCCGCGCGCCCGCCCCGGCGCGGGCGCCGTGCCCCAGCCGGCCTCCTCGGCGGCGACCTTCAGCGCATGGGCGTGTCGCGGCTTGTTCTTGAGCAGCTCCAGGCGGTACGCGAGCGGATCCTGCCCGGCGGCGTGCGCCAGCTCGTCGACCATGCTCTCCACCGCGAAGGCCGTGTGCGTGTTGCCGACCGAGCGCCACCAGAGCACGGTGACCGGCGTCCTCGGCGAGTGCAGCGACACGCGCAGCGCGGGCGTCCCCTCGACATAGGGCGACTCGGCGATCCCTTCCACCGAGGTGTGGTCGATGCCGTTCTTGGTGATGAACGACTCGAGCGGTGTGCCGGCGACGATCGACTGGCCCACGACCATGTGATCCCACGCCGCCGGCATGCCGCGCCCGTCGACGCCGACCCGGACGCGATGAACGTACGCGGGGCGGTAATAGCCGCCCCGCATGTCGTCCTCGCGCGTCCACACGACCTTGACCGGCACGCCGGCGGCCTTCGCGACGATCACGGCCTCTCCGACGAAATCCGCCACGGGGCTGGCGCGCCGCCCGAAGCCGCCGCCGAGGAACGTCGTGTGGATCTGGACCTTCTCGGGCGTCGTGCCGAGGATCTTCGCCGCGGCCATCTGGTCGCCGGTCTGGAACTGCGTGCCGGTCCAGATCTCGCAGCGATCGCCCTCGATCTTGACCGTACAGTTCAGCGGCTCCATCGGGGCGTGCGCGAGGTAGGGCACGTCGTACTCCGCCTCGAGCCTCGACTTGGCCGCGGCCAGGGCGTCCTCGACCTTGCCGACCTGGCTGGCGACCGCGCCGGGCGTCCGCGCCTGCGCGCGAAAGTCGGCGAGCAGCCTGGCGCTGTCGGCCCCGCCGCCCTCGGGCTTCGTCCACTCGGCGAGGAGCGCGTCGCGCCCGAGCTTGGCGGCCCAGAAATGCGCGGCGACGACGGCGACGCCGTTCGCGGTGGGGACGACCTTCTCGACGCCGGGCACCTTGAGGGCGCCCGCGGCGTCGAACTTGACGAGCCTGGCGCCGAACGCCGGCGGGCGCAGCACCACGGCGGTGCGCAACCCGGGGAAGTGCACGTCGATCCCGAACTGCGCCTTGCCCGTGATCTTCTCCGGCGTATCGATGCGGCGCACGAGGGTGCCGATCAGCTTCCAGTCCTTCGGGTCCTTCAGCTTCACCTTCGCCGGCGGGGTCAGCTTCATCGCGTCCTCGGCGAGCTGGCCGAAGGTCAGCTGCTCCTTGCCGTGGGTGACGACCCCCTTCGCGGCGACGCACGCCGCGGGCGCGACCTTCCATCGGGCGGCCGCCGCGCGCAGCAGCATGTCCTTGGCCATCGCGCCGACGGTGCGATACCGATCGAACTCGCCGTTCGTGCTCGACGACCCGCCGGTCATCTGGAACTGCATCACCGGATGGCCGTAAACAGGCGCGGCCGGCGCGTGCTCCGACCGCACCTTCGACCAGTCGCACTCGAGCTCCTCGGCGATCAGCATCGCGAGCCCGGTCCAGATGCCCTGGCCCATCTCGGAGTGCGCGAGCAGCACGGTCACGGACTCGTCCGTTCCGACGCGCACGAACGCGTTCGGCGACAGCGGGGGAGGCTGCGCCGCCTTCGGCGCGGCACGGACCCCCTGCGGAACGTAGAAGCTGAGCAGGAGCCCCGCCGCCGAGCCCGCGGTCGCTTGCAAAAAGTCACGCCGGGAGACGGTCACTTGCCACCTCGCTTGAGCCGCGAAGCGAGGAGCACCGCTTCGCGTACACGCACATACGTCCCGCACCGACACACGTTTCCGGACAGCGCAGCGTCGATGTCGGCGTCGCTCGGATCCGGCTTCTGTTCGAGCAAGGCGACCGCGGTCATGATCTGCCCGGACTGGCAGTACCCGCACTGGACGACGTCGGCCTGCGCCCACGCCTGTTGCACCGCGTGCGACCCGTCGGCCGACAGACCCTCGATCGTCGTCACCTTGCGCGCCCCGACGCTCGACACCGGCAGGACGCAGGACCGCGCGGGCTTGCCGTCGATGTGGACCGTGCAGGCGCCGCACTGGGCCATGCCACAGCCGTACTTGGTGCCGGTCAATCCCAGCAGATCCCGGAGCACCCAGAGCAGGGGCATCTCCGGAGCGGCATCCACCTCGCGAACAACGCCGTTGATATCGAGTTTCATGGCCGTCCACGCCATACGTTTGCGCTGGTGCGACGTCAAGCAACTGCGCTGGTTCTTATCATTTCTTCAACATCGACCAGCGGCTCACCGGCGTTTGACGCCGTTTGACGTCGTTTGACGTCGGATTGCGACGCCCGAGGGCGACCCGCGGCGCCGAGTGTCGATGAACGCCCTGGCGGGCGCATCGCGAAAGGATGATGATGCCGGGCGCATGAATGAGATCGAGCGGATCGTGCGGGAGGCGGCGGCCCTGGCGACGGATCGTTCCCCGTTTCTGCTCGCGACCGTGGTGCGGGTGTCGGGGTCGTCGTACCGGCGCCCCGGCGCGCGGATGCTGGTGGCCGGCGATCGATGGCTGTCGGGGTGCGTGAGCGGGGGCTGCCTCGAGGGCGACGTGATGCTCCGCGGAGAGCACCGGTGCCGCGATGGCGCCGTGGTGGTCACCTACGACTCCACAACCGAGGACGGGGAGGCGTGGGGTGTGGGGCTCGGCTGCAACGGCGTCGTCGATGTCCTGCTCGAGCACGTCGCGGCAGGAGCGACCCACGACGCGCTCGCGTTCGCCGGCGCCTGCTTCGCCGAGGAGACAACGGGCACGCTGGTCACGGTGATCCGCTCGACGGCCGGCGCGGTCCGGGTCGGCGCGCGCCTCGCCTTCGGTCCGCCGTGCGCGCTCGCGCACCCGGTGGCCGATCCCGCCGCGCGCTCCGCGATCGAGGCCGTGGCGCGGGGGCCGGCCGGGGTCGTGGAGCTCGACGGGCTGGGGATCACCGTGCTCGTCGAGAAGATCGCGCCGTCGCCGCAGCTCTTCGTGCTCGGGGGCGGCCACGACGCGGCGCCCCTCGTCACGCTCGCGAAGTCGGTCGGCTTCCGGGTCACGGTCGCTTCTCCCACCCTCCACCAGGGCGCCCGGTTCCTCGCTGCGGATCGCGCCCTCTCGACCGGCGGGGCGATGGATCGCCTCGGCGCGCTCATCGACGCGGCGGCCGAGCCGTACGTCGTGATCATGCATCATCAGCGCACGCCGGATCGCGACGCGCTCGCGGTCGCCCTCGCGTCGCGCGCCCGCTACATCGGCGTGCTCGGGCCCGCGCGCCGCACGCGCGATCTCCTCGCCGAGATCGGCCGCCGCCCCGGCGACGATCCGCGGATCCATGCGCCTATCGGGCTCGATCTCGGCGCCGAGACGCCCGAGCAGATCGCGCTCTCGGTCGTCGGCGAGCTCCAGGCCGTCGCGCGCCGGGCGCGGGGGGGAAAGCTCCGCGACCGCGCCCGAGCTCTGCATGCCGGCCTGGCGCTTGTCGTGCTCGCCGCCGGCGGCTCACGTCGCCTCGGCCGCCCCAAGCAGCTCGTCGAGCTCGACGGGGCGCCGCTCGTCCGGCGCGTGGCGACGGCGTGCGTCGAGGCGCGATCCGGACCGGTCGGCGTCGTGCTCGGCGCCCACGCCGGCGTGGTCGCGCGCGCGCTCGGCGATCTGGGCGTCGCGCTCATCGCGAACGATGGATGGGAAGAGGGCATCGCCTCCTCGATCCGCGCCGCGGTCCGGTGGGCGGAGGCCTCGAAGGCCGATGCGCTCCTGATCGCGCTCGCGGATCAGCCGTTGATCACGGCCGAGCACCTCACCGCCTTGCGGAATGCCTGGCTTGCGGGCGCGCCGATCGCCGCGTCGCGGTTCAGCGGCGTCGTGGGCGCGCCGGCGGTGTTCGACCGATCTCGCTGGGACACCCTCTCGCGCCTCGAAGGCGACCAGGGAGCCGGCCGGCTGCTGCGCGTCGAGGACGTCGTGGCGATCGACTGGGCGGGCGGAGCGATCGACGTCGACACGGCCGACGACGTGCGCGCGCTCGGCGGCCACGCGCCGGCGGCTCCGCCGGGCGGCTGAGCCACCCTGTGGACAACGGGGGCTCGTGCGCAGCGCCCCGGGCTCCTCCCCGATTCCGTGGTGGGGAAGCGCTTGAACCATTGAGGCACAGAGTCCATTTGTTCTGCGCTCCTCTTGACTTCGAGCGCGCTCTCACTCTTACCGTGGCGTGCGTCGAAGCGCCGGGGCCCCATCCCTGCGGCCCCGAGGAGCCCAACCATGCACACGCGCAAGCTCGGTCCTCTCCAGGGCTCCGCCCTCGGTCTCGGCTGCATGGGCATGAGCGATTTCTACGGCCAGCGCGACGAGGCCGAGTCGATCGCCACGATCCATCGCGCGATCGAGCTCGGCGTCACGCTGCTCGACACCGCGGACATGTACGGTCCCTTCACGAACGAGGAGCTCGTCGGCCGGGCGATCGAGGGCCGGCGCGATCGGGTCGTCCTCGCGACCAAGTGCGGCGTCGTCCGCGACGCGAGCGACGTCACGGTCCGCGGCATCAACGGCACGCCGGAGTACATCCGCGCGGCCTGCGACGCGAGCCTGCGGCGCCTCCGCGTCGACGTCATCGAGCTCTACCAGCCCGCTCGGCCGCGGCTTCTTCACGGGGCAGATCAAGCGCTTCGAGGACCTCGCGCCGGACGACTACCGCCGCTTCGCGCCGCGCTTCCAGGGCGAGAACTTCCAGAAGAACCTCGATCTCGTCGCGAAGGTCGAGGACATCGCGCGGGAGAAGGGCGTGAAGGCGTCGCAGCTCGCGCTCGCGTGGGTGCTCGCGCAGGGGGACTTCATCGTCCCGATCCCCGGCACGAAGCGCCGCAGCTACCTCGAGGAGAACGTCGTTGCGGAGGCGATCGCGCTCACCGAGGGCGATCTGCGGCGCCTCGACGCGGTGGCGCCGAAGGGCGCGGCCGCCGGTCCTCGCTACCCGGAGGTCGGCATGCGGCTCGTGAACCAGTGAGCGCGGCGCTCCGGCGCGGCCGGCGCGCTCACGATCGCGGAGGTCGCTGCGGCGATCACGCCTCTTCCGGCACCCCGGGCTGCCGGAGGACGCGCAGGGGGCCTTCGGACGAGACGAGGCCGGCGAGCGCCGGATCCGTCATCACCTCGAGGAGGTCGCGCTCCGCGTCGTCGACCGTGCACCGCCGCCGCACGAGCCGGACGACCTGCGAGTAGTCCACGTGATCCAGGTCGTGCGCGAGCCCGAGCGGCTGCCACAGGGGGTGCCGGCCGTGCCTGTGGACGGCGCCCGGGTCGAACCAGCCGTAGTTGGCGGCGCGGTCGCGGCTGCCGGCGAGGCGGTTGGTGAGCACCCAGTGCTTGCCCACGTTCTCGATGAGCCCGGTGCGCCCCGCGACCCGCGCCTCGACGCAGCGGTGGTGCTCCAGCATGCGGGAGGTGTTCGCCATCGTGGGATCCGGGGCGCCGAAGCACGGCTGGATCCGCACGGTGGCCTGCTCCCAGACGAGATCGCAGAGGCGCGTCGTCAGCATCGCGCACTCGAGCTGATCCGCCATGCGCTGCGTCGTCCTGGCGGACGCGTTGATCCGGACGGAGTCGTGCGCGTCGCCGATGCGGAGCGCATCGGCGCTCACGAGGAAGGTCGCGCGGTGCTCGTCGTGCTCGCTGTGCACCGGGAGCCAGGAGATGGGCGCCAGGTGGCCGGCCTGCACGGCCTCCAGGAGGGCGTCCTCGCGCGCGGCGCAGGCGCGTTCGGGAAGGCGTGCGACGAAATCGGTGCCTCGCGGGACGTCGGTCATGGCTCCCCCTGGTCGAGCGCGGGCGTCGCTCCGGCCGCGCGGCGCGGTCCGGCCGGCGTGTCGAGGGCTGGCCGGCTCGCTCGTTGGATTGTGCGGAGCGCCCGAGTGCCGCGCAAGGCCGCGCGGCTCCCGTGGATCGCCGGGGCGGAGCGTCGATGGCGCAGGGCGGCAGGCGCCCGACGAAGGAGGATCGTTCGCACGTTTGCGTTCAGCCGCGCGCTCCTGCTCCGCTTTGCGCTGCTCGCCCGACCGCCCTAAGCTCCGCCCATGTCGCTCCCGGCGAGCCGTCCCTCCCTGCGTCCCTCCGGAGCGTTCCGCGCTTCCCGACTCCTCCTCGTCGCCTGCGCCGCCGTGTTTGCCGCGCAGTCCGCCGGCTGCGGCTCCAGCGCGTCCCAGGGGCCCGACGCGGCCGCCGCCCTCGCGTCGATCGACGCGCGCCTGCGCGGCAGCTTCCGGCTCGTGCGGTTCGAGCCCGAGGTCCCGCTCGAGCCGATGCTCGCGTCGATGCTCGAGTTCCAGTACGCGCACCTGATCGTCCGCTTCGACGGGGAGCGCATCCTCGCGGATTCGCCCGGCCTCCACGTCGACCGCGCCTACGAGATCCGCGACCCCGTGTGGGATCGTTTCAAGTTGATCTCCTACGACGAGGCGGGGATTGCCTACGAGGCGCTGTGCGAGTTCTCGGACCAGGGAGAGCTCATCGTGTACGCGCAGACGCCGCCCTGGAAGGGCGTGGCCATGCTCCGGCGGGCGCGGTAGCCCGACGACACGGCCGAAACCAGAGCGCAGCAGAGCAACGATCCGCGCCGGTGGCGCCAGGATCGGTTCGAAGCCTCGCGCAGCCAGGAGTCGGGCAACGAAAACCGGACCCGTGCGCGAAATGCTCTGGTTGTCGCGCTTTGAGCGAGAAAATAACGTGCGTGATCATAATGCTATGATTGTGCGCGTTGGGAGAGAAAATAATGTGTGTGGCCGCAATGCTCTGGGTGAGCATTCTGCGCGTGCAGCACAGCGTGATTGAGCTTGCGCTACCTCCCCGGCGGATCTAGTCCGTCATGGTCTGCTCATTGTCGCAGGGAAGAAGTCGACTCCAGAGGGGAGACCTCGTGTCGCAACGTGGTGAACGGGCATCGAGCGAGCGGCTCGTGCGGCGCGCTGCGGATGACGTTCAGGCGCTCGAGGTTCCGTCGAGCGACCGGACGTTGGCGCATGGATCAGCGCGTGCGTTGCAGGACAGGGGCTCCTGGCGCGCGGTGCACGCCCAGCTCGCGGCGCCTGAGCCGGCCTGGACGGGGCGGCGGGCGGGTCGGCCCTGGCTCGACGAGCCCTTCCTCGGCGAGCCGTTCGGCGCGCCGGCTCCGGCGCCCGTCACCCGGGCCGGCGAGCGCCCCGCGCCGGCTCGCGGGCGAGCCCGTCGACGTCGCGCCGCAGAAGCTTGAGCTGCCGATCGTCGCGCAGAGGCAGCTCGTTGGCCGCGATCCACAGGAAATGGTCCCCGGCCAGCTTCAGCTCGATGATCTCCTCGTCATGAGCTCGCGCTTCCGACCACGGCGCGGGAAGATGCTCGAGCCGATCTGGACGGCTGATCACGAGGAAGCCATCGCATTGAACTTTCTCGAGCCTGATCTCAGGAGGATCCTGCCACCTGGCCGCACCGGCGGTGATGCGCTCGGTCTCCTCGCCAAAGGTCCTCTTGGCGAACTGGTCCGGCCGACCCATGGCACCGGGCGATAGCAGGCGCCGGTCGCCGTATCCAGCGTATGTTCGCGGAAACCCGAAGCAGCGCATGCGGCGAGCCGAGACGCCGTGACGACGACCGAGTCGCACCTCGTCGAACTCCGTGCCTTCGCAGAGGAAAACGGATCCGGAACACTCTTTCGCAACGAGTTGGCGATGAAGCACGTAAGCCGTTGACGTCCCACAGCTCACCCGATGCGCTGGAGACGGCAACCGCGGCTCGAAGCAGCGCTGCCGCCCGCCGGATCAGGTGATCCCGAGCCGGACGCTCCCTGCCTCATCGTCCGCCTGCCGGAGCTGATGCTCGAGCATGCGCCTCCACGGGATCTCGCCGAGGAGGATGTCGTCGATCGCCCACGTGAGATGCTCCATGGCCGCGCCCAGCGCCTTCATGCCGTTCGTGAAGATGAGCTCCGTGTCCGGCGTCGTGAACGGCCGCGACTCCAGTACCCCCGAGGCAACGATCGCGGGCGTCATCAGGACCGGGCCGGCGGCGATCACATCGGGGAGGTGCTCGGCCCGGGTGCCGGCCCGCCGGACGGCAGCGATACGGCGCTTCACGGCCTCGGCCGGGTTGTGCTCTAGATCCTTGTCGACGCGGAGGTTCAGCGCCCAGATGGCCGCATACCAGGGGTTGCGGATCGCTGGAAAGCCGCTGCTCCGCTTGACCGCGTTCTCCAGCAAGATCCTCGGCGCGATCATCTCCGGCGGCACGGGGGCGCGGCGCAGCCCCTTCACCGCCGCCACCTGGCGACACGCCTTCACGAGCGACTGCCCCCGGCTCTTCGCGGGCACCTTCGCCTGCACATACAGCGTGTGCTTGACCTCGATGTACGCCAGGACGGCCTCGGCGGGCACGCGCTCCCGGATCGCGAGATCGCCGCCCAGCCCGCGCAGCGTCGGGAAGCGCGCGGCGTCGTAGATGATGATGTCCTCGCCCTGCTTGTCTCCGGTGGTGTCCACCACCCAGCCGCGACAGACACCCGCGCGCTCGGGGAGGAATTTCCGGAGCGCATGGCAGATCGCGATCTCCAGCTCGGGGCCGAGCTCGAGCGTCGCGAGCGCGCGGAGCTTCCGGAACTCGTCTTCCAGGTGCTCGACGATCTCCTCGGACCAGCCGCCATAGAATGCGCGGCGCGACGGGGCCGCCGCACGGCGGGCCGGCGGGTCCTCCCCGCGGCCGGCCGGCGCGCCGCCCCGGCCGCCCTCCGCTGCAGCGCTCCCCCCGCGCGCGATCCTCTTCGTGCCCTTGCCCGCCACCGTCACCCCCGCCGCGGCTTCCGGTCCAGCCATGCCCGCTGCCCCCACGGGCACGCGAACTCCAGCGGCTTCGTCAGGATCCAGAGCACCGGCAGCGGCGGCGGCGCCGGCGGCGTGGGGCCCGCGCCGTCCGTGAAGTAGATAACGCCGGAGACCCTCCGCGCCGCCAGGAACTCCGGCGCGAACACCGGCCGCAGATCGGTCCCGCCGCGGCCGCCCACGTCGCTGAGCCGGCCGTCGAAGGCGTACACGCGCCCGATCTCCGTGTCGCACTCGGCCACGGTGATGCGCGCCACCTCGCTCATCGCCTGCAGCTGCCGGGCGACCTCCTCCAGCTCGTCGCGCCGCATGCTCATCGACGTGTCGATCGCCACGAGCACCGACGGCTTCGCGATCGCCCGGGGCGCGTACGTCCTGCCAGGCACCTCGCCGATGCGGCCCGGGAAGCGCCGGTTCGGCCGCGCGTACGTGTGCACCGGCGCGCGCTCCCTCGCCACGAACATCCGCAGCGCGGTCTTCCAGTCGAGCGGGGTCGCACGCGGGCCGAGCACGTCCGTGAGCTCCTCGATGAGCCGGCCGGGCGTCTTGCCCGCGAGCGTCAGGCCGGGCAGGTCCGCCGGGTCGCCGTCGCCCGCGAGCGCGCCCGCCTCCTCGGCGGCGCGCAGCAGCAGCTGCCGCGTCTGCTCCACCGCGCCCGGCTCCCGCGACGGGCGGCGCAGCACGCGGTGGTCGTCGACGGCCTCGCCGCCCCGCTGCGGGAGCTTGCCCTCGCGCGCCGCGCTCACGAGCAGCGCGTAGCGCTCCAGCGTGCTCTGGCCGCCGCGCAGGCCGAGCGCGGCGTAGGGCTGCCAGCGGATCGGGTCGGGCAGCGGCTCCTCAATGTACTCGTTGGCCGACATCTCCAGCGCGAGATCCATGAGCTCCGGCTCGTCCGCGCCCGCGAACTTGGGGTGGCAGAGGTGCCCGAGCGCCACGTGGTGCACCTCGTGCAGGAGCACGCCGCGCAGGAACACGGGCTCGCTCACGAACGACTCCACGTTGACGTGGAGGAAGAAGCGACCCTCGAACAGCGAGACGGCCATGCGCTTGACCGAGGGGTCCGCGACCGGCGCGAGCCGCGCGAGGATCGCCGCATAGCAGGGATACCGCTCCAGGAACCCCGGATCGCGCACGAAGGCGTCGAGCCACGCCGTGAGCTCGTCCTCGGGCACCTCGCGGTGCGCTGCGCTCTCGAGCGCGGGGTTCGCGCTCCCGAGCGCGGGATCGGCGTTCCCCCGCGCCGGCTTCGCGTCCCTGAGCGCCGGCTCCTCCGTCCCCGGGGCTGGCTTCGCCGTCTCCTTGTCCCGCTTCATTGCGGCCGGATGGGCGTGACGCCGTGCTTCTTCAGCGCTCCCGCGAGCCGGAGGGCCCAGCGCTCCGGCAGCTGCGCGAGCAGCTGGCCCAGGCACGCCCGCGCGACGTTGCTCCGCCGCACCTCGACGAGCTTCGCCTGCTGGGCGAGGTGCGCCGACAGCGCGGTCACGACGAGCCCCACGCGGTGCTGCCGCAGCGGATCGGCGCGCCACGCCAGCACCTTCTGCTCGGCGGCGCTGCTCGCGTAGTTCTGGAGCAGCTCCTCGGGGCGGACGTCGATGAGCTGCGTCGCCGTCGCGTTGCCGCCGAGCGCGTCCTGGAGGCGCTCGCGGTGGTCGCCGGGCAGGTCGGCGAGCAGCGCCTCGAACGCCGAAAGCGACAGCTTCCGCTGCGCCGCGAGCACGCCGACCTCCGGCCCCTCGAGCAGCGGCGCGAGCCGCGTCGTCACCTCGTCGAACCGGTCGGTCTCCCCGCGCTCGCGCGCGGCGCGCAGCACCTTGCCCGCGGGCGAGGTCGGCCCGTAGTCGGCGAGCAGCGCGCGCAGGTCGAACGGCAGCCGCGTCGACCAGGAATCCTTCGACGCGAGCAGGAGCTCCACCCAGCTCGGCGGCAGGTACCCGCCGAGCGCATCGCGCAGGAGCACGCCGTCCGCGAGCTCCTCGGGACGGAGCGCGCCGAGCACTTGCGACGCGTACGTCCACGTGCGCGGCGGGACGTCGTCGAGGATGCGCTCGTGCGCCTGCCCCAGCGCGATCACGCCCGGGTGGAGCCCGCTCACCTGCGCCCAGGCGAGCCAGGACGCCCGGTCCGCGCGGACGCTCAGGTTGAGGAACCGCGCCCGGAGCGCACGATCGAGCGGGGTCACCTGGTAGTCGGCCGACTCGGGGTTCACGGCGGCGAAGCACACCCAGCCCGCGGGCAGCTCGTACTCGTGCAGCCGCCGGGCGCTGAGCAGCTGGAGCGCCGGCTGCTGGATGTACCGCTCCGCCCGGTTGAGCTCCTCGAGCATCAGGATGCCGGCGCCGTCCTGGGGCAGCACCGACGGCGCCGCGTAGGCGGTCCGGTTGTCCCGGATGACCGGCAGGCCCACGAGATCGGGCGGCTCGAGGAGGCTCAGGTCGAGCACGACCGTGGCGATGCCGAGCCGCTCGGCGAGCTGCCGGACGAGCTCGCTCTTGCCGATGCCCGTCGGCCCCTCGAGCAGCACCGAGCGCCGCGCGCGGTACGCGAGATCGAGCACGGCCTCGAGCCGCGGTCCGACAGGGATGGGCGCAGAGCGCCCCTCGAGGAGGGGGCTGGGGGAAGTCGCCGCGGCCGACCTGCCCGGCGCGTTGCCATCGGATCTGGGCTTCGTCACGGAGGTAGTGGAGGGGTTTTCGTGCGAGGCACGAAGAAAGGCCTTCCGAGGCTGGGGCCCAGGAGGCGCGGCCTTCCCGTGCCCGGCGGGCTCTCGGCTCTCGTCCTGCCAGGTGGACCGGAGCTCTAGCAGCCGCTGCGCGGCCTGTCATTCGCCACGCGACGGCGCGACGGCGGGCAGCGCGCTCAGGCGCCGAGGAGCAGCCCGAGCGTGGTCGCGAGCGCGGCGTCGTTCCACGAGGACAGCCCGCGGGGCAGGAGGACGGTCACGTGGTGAGGCTGGCCTCCGCAGCTGCGCGATCCCTCGTAGGTGCGTCCCGTCCGTGTGAGCTCGTAGCTGCATCGCCCGATCTGGCCGGTGAGCTGCCGGTCGTCCAGCCTGTAGTCGGAGAGGGCGCCGGCCACGAGGCCGCGCGCGCGGAGCCCTGCCTCCGCCCGGGTCACCGAGAGCTGAAGCGGCATGGCGCCGACGATGCCGGTCGCGCCCTGCCCGGTCGTGGTGACGCTCACGGCCTGGTTGAACGCGATCCCCCGGACCGCCTGCCCGCCGCGCTGGCCGCCCGCCGCGTACACGCCCAGGTTCACGTCCGGCCCGACGACGCGCCCCGGCTCGATGTCGGCGCTCACGAGCTCGCCCCGGGCGGTGAGCAGGATGAACTCGCTCGGCCCCGCTGCGCCGAAGATGCCCTCGCGCGCCGGGTGATCGGCGCCCGGCGCCGCCCCGCACGCCGCGGCGAGCGGCAGCGCGAGCACAGGGAGCAGCCTCATCCGCATCGCAGCACCTCCACGCCCGATCGGGCACACCCAACTTGATGCCGCCGGGGCCGGAACGGTAGACGTCGATACGACCGGGAACGGGCTCGCTGGATCCGTTCCCGATCGTGCCGGGATTCTCACGAAGACGTCTTGTCGGGAAAGGCGGAACGCCGGCGCCCGCGAGGCGTGCGAGGCGTTATGGCGCGACGAGCCCGGCAGCCCCTCAGCGCGGCGTCTCGAGCGGGGCGCAGGTCGACACGCCGGCGCCGACGATGCGGAAGCCGATGTTCGTCATGTAGGCCGTGTCGATCGAGCCGTCCGAGGGGCGATAGCGGCTGACGTTGGTGGTCCGCGACGCGGACTGGAACCGATCCGGCGCGGTGTAGAAGTAGAAGTCGCCACCCCAGAAGGTGAACGCCCAGGCGCTGGGGGTCTCGATGCCGGGCAGGTCCGTGGCCTCGATGATCTCGCCGGTCTCCTTGTCGATCTCGGCGAGCTGGACCGGCGAGGTGGTGAAGAAGCCGAAGAGGCGTCCATCGCCCGTGCCGGTGAGCTCCGCCGAGGCGCCGCGCAGCGAGCCGCTGAACTCCCCGACCGGCCTCACCGATGGACCGTCGATCCTCCCGAGCCCGATGCCCGGCGTGCCTGTCGCGCCCGCCACGAACAGCTGCTCCGCGTCCGGGCGCGAGAGGTCGCTCGAGAAGCCCATTCCGAGCCGGGACCACCCTTCCGGGAGCGACGTCTCCGTGGGCTCGCAGCTCGCGTCCTCGGTGCTGACCTTGAACAGCGTCCCGGCGCTGTCGTCGGCCTGCGCGTAGTTGACCCACGCCACCGCGTCGCGATCGACCGCCATCGAGTTCGGATCCATGTCGGTCTGGCAACCCAGAACACCAATCTTCGTGAACTCCTTGCGATCCGGTTTGAAGCTGTAGAGCTCGTTGTCTTGCGAGAGCACATACACGAAGGCCGCCCGCTCGATGCAACGGCTGTCAGCGTCCCCACTCCCGCTGTCCCCGCTGCTCCCGCCGGTCCCGGCGCCGGCGCCGAACGTATCGTCTTCGCCGCCCGCGCCGCCCGCGCCGCCCCGGCCACCTTCGCCGCCGTCATCGCCGGCGCCTGTGGGCTGGCCGCTGTCTGCCGGGGACGTGCCGCTGTCGGAGACGCTGCAGCCGCTCGCTGCGAGCGCCATCCAGAAGCACCATCGTGCGATTCGCATATCCGCTCTCCCTTCCGCGTGATTCGCTTCTATACCCGCGAAGCGCGCGCCCGGGTACACGAAGTCGCGTCCTCGAGCCAAAGGGCACCGCGCGCGCTGCGTCGAACGGGCGTGCGGGGCGGGCGAGGTCATCAGTGCACGAAGACGGCCTCGTCGGACTGACAGCAAAAATACGAAGCGCCCTTCGGTATCACTTGCCCCGTGGCGACTCCGCCGGTCGGGGCGCATGTGCCCGGCTCGTTCGTGACCCACCGCGCCGCCATGCTCTCGATCCGCAGGTCCGGCCCTGCGACGCACTTCGGCCCGGCCAGCGTCACCGTCTCGGCGCCGAGGAGCTGGCGGCAGCTGCCGTCCTCGTAGGCCGACACGAGGGCGGAGCACGCGCTGCCCTGGAGCGGATCGCACCCGCACGGCGTGCAGCTGCGCGTGTCGTCGAAGCCCGTGTACAGCGCTTGCAGCTCGGGGTACTCCTTCGGGCACCTCGGCTCGCCCTGGCGGAGGTGGTGGATGCAGATCGAGAAGCCCTCCGGGCGCGGCACGGGGGAAGCGATGCACATCATCGAGGGATCTCCGCACGTGTGCTTGTCCGCCGACCCGGCGCAGCCGCGCGCCCGCACAGCAAAGGGTGCGGGCAGCTCGAGCGGCGCCCCTCCGGGATCGAGCGTCGGCGCGCAGGCGTCCACCGTCGGCGCCGGGATGAGCAGCGAGCCGAGCTCGTCCGAGGCCGCTGCGTCGGCCGCGGTACATGCGCCGTCCCATCCGTCGGGGGCGTCGAACGACGCGGGCGCCGTCCCGTCGCACGTGGTCGAGGCGCTCCCCCGGAGGCCCGGCGGCAGCTCGCAGGAGGGCTGCGTGCAAAGGCATGTCGAGCAGCTGTGCGCGTCGGTGAAGCCGCCGTAACCGTCGAACACGAGGTCCGGTGTCTCCGCCGGGCACTCCGGCGCAGAGGCCCCGTCGGTCGAGTCGCCCCGCCAGAGCAGCATGGGATCACTGAACCCGAGGTACGGTAGCTCCACGCACGCGCCCTCGCACACGGGGCACGGCTCGTCGCACTCGTAGGCCTCCAGGCCCCAGCACGGGTCGTCGCACGAATACAGCTGGACGGCGGTGCCGGGCCAGCAGCCCGCGAAGCTCCCGGCCGCAGCGAGCGTGAGCGCGATCAGGATCGGGTACTTCCTTGGTGTCATCGTGGTGGCCCTTTTCTGGCGTGTTTCGGCCCGGCTCTCGGACAGGGGTCACTGCGCCGCGCTGATCTCTCGGCGCCGCCTCCGCAACCTCTCGTCGTGCTCCTTCACGCCGGTGGGCCCACGCGCCCGGGGCGCAGCGCAAGCGCCGATTCAGAGCAGGGAGAGCGCGCACGCTGAATCCATACTTGGGTCGGCCAGGGCAGGAAAGCCCAATCTGCCATGAAGCCTCGAAGCATCGAGAGCATTCCGGTTGGGTTCACGAGATTATCAGTCTGTGGGCTGATTGTTTTATGAGAATTTTGCTGGTGGTCACGGAAGGCGTATCGCGGCTGGATCGCATCCGGATCGGCTGGGGACGTCGCCGCCGTGCATCGCGCGCATCGGTCGCGGGCGGAACCAGTCACTGGCTAGCTCTACGATCGGTCGAGCGCGTCCGAGGCGTTCAGCTGGGGTTGGATCTGCGCGCGCTCCTCGTCGGAGAGCGGCGCATCGTCGAGCTCGGCGCGCAGCGCCCGGCTCAGCCTCGAATTCGAGCGCGACCCGGCGGCCCCCTCGTCGTGGTCGTCCGGCGTCTCCCGCGCCGCGGCGCGTCGCCGCTTACACGTTCGGCGTCGTCTGCTGGTGGGTGACCTCGAAGCCCAGGGCGCCGTAGAACGCCAGGGTCTCGGGCATCGACACGCACGGCAGCACGGGAATCGTCGTCACCTCGCCCATGAGATCACCCTTTTCGCGCCGGTCCGCGGAAGCGGCGGAAGAAGGCGCGCACGTCGCCGATGAACAGGTCGGGCTCCTCCATGGCCGCGAAGGTGCCGCCGCGGTCGAACTCCGACCAGTGCACGATGTTCGTGTTGTCGCGGGCGGCGAACCTGCGAATCGGAGCGATGATGTCCCGAGGGAACACGGCGACCCCGGTCGGCAGGGTCGAGGGCTTCACGTCGGCGAGGTCCGCGTCGTCGGGCGTGTCGGGGGTCTCCACGAACGAGCGGGACGACGAGCCGGCGGTGTTGGTGAGCCAGTACAGCATCACGTTCGTGAGGATGCGATCGCGGTCGATGGCGTCCTCGGGGGTGTCCTTGCAGTCGGTCCACTCCTTGAGCACGCCGACGATCCAGGCGAGCTGGCCGACCGGTGAATCCGAGAGGGCGTAGGCCAGCGTCTGGGGCCGGGTCGACTGGATCTTCTTGTAGCCGTACAGCTCGCGCAGGTAGTACTCGGACGCTTTGAGCCGGGCCTGCTCGACGTCGGTCAGGCCGACCAGCTCCTCGGGATCTCCGGACGGCCACGAGACAAGGCCGTTGGTGTGCACGCCGATCACGTGGTCGGGGTCGACGAGGCCGACCTCGCGGGAGATCCACGTGCCCCAGTCGCCGCCCTGGGCGCCGTAACGCGGGTAGTCGAGCCTTCGCATGAGCTCGGCCCAGGCGCGGGCGATCCGGCGCGCGCCCCATCCGGCCTCGCGGGTCGGCCCGGAGAGCCCGTATCCGGGGAGCGAGGGGATGATCAGGTGGAACGCGTCCGCCGGATCGCCGCCGTGAGCGCGGGGATCGGTCAGCGGACCGATGACGTCGAGGTACTCCACGACGGAGCTCGGCCAGCCGTGCGTCACGATCAGCGGCAGCGCGCCGGGCTCGCGCGAGCGCACGTGGAGGAAGTGGATCCGCTGGCCGTCGATCGTCGTCGTGAGCTGCGGGTGCTCGTTCAGCCGCGCCTCGTGCCTGCGCCAGTCGTAGGTGGTGCGCCAGTACCCGGCGAGCTCCTTCAAATAACCGAGCGGGACGCCGTACGACCAGCCCACCGAGGGCAGCTCGTCAGGCCAGCGGACGCGGGCGAGCCGGTCGCGCAGATCGTCGAGCGCAGCCTGCGGTGTGTCGATGCGGAAAGGCCGGATGTCGCTGTCCACGGGCAAGGACGCGCTCATACGTACTGCGTAACGTACGTCGTACGGTTCGTCAACCCGGGAGCCCGAGCTGGCTCGCGCGACAGAAATCCCGCCAGGATTCCGCTACGGGGGCGAACCGTCGCGAACCGTCACTTCTCCCGGAGTTTCAGGGGGGCATGACGACGGATAGCACCCCCTCGGACGGTATGGACCCAACCCCGGCCCTTTGGCGGCGCCTTGGGACTGATCCAATCCCGAGCTCATTCGAGATCCACCGCCAGTGGTCCTGGTGGATCCATGGCGGCGCTTTCGTGATCCAGTCGCTGAGCCGGAAGGCCGATCCCCGAGCGCGCAGCAAGACGGATCCCCCTCCGGTCCGGAGCTCTTCAAACGTCGTCGTCGTAGCGGCGGAGCACGTGGCGATCGCAGCTCGCCCGGTTGCAGGTGTCTCGAGGGGGGTCCAGGGGGGAGACCGGCAAGTTGTGGACGCCGGTGGAGAGCCGGTGGACGGCATCGGTGCCGGGGCGATGGGCGGAGGACCGGCCCCGAAGCAGGCGGGCTTGTTGACGGCATCGGCCGCGCAAGCGACCGCGCGCGCAGCGGAAGCGCGAGAGCCCGCCCTCATCCACGGAGCCCTCCGCAGCCCTTTTCGGCGAGCGAAGGTCAGCCGGGGGCGGCGGCGGCCGGCGCGCTCTGGGTGGCGGCGCGCAGCTCGGCGAGGTGCTGGCGATAGCTCGGGCCGTCGATGTCCACGCGGATAGCGTGCATCGCGAGGCGGTCGAGGATGGCCATCGCGACCGTGGTGTCGCCGAGATAGCGCCCCCAGTCGCTCAGCGCGATATTGGAGGTCACCGCGGTGGACGCCCGCCCATGCCTCTTGTCGATCAAATTGAAGAGCGTGTGTGCGGCGGTCGGCTCGTCCTCACGCTTCTTCACCTGCCCGAGCCCGACGTCGTCGATCATGAGCAGCTCGGGGCGCGCCCAGCTCTTGAGTCGCTGCGGGTAGGTCCCGTCGGCGAGCCCGGCGTGCAGGTCGTCGAGCAGGTCGACGCAGCGGGCGTAGCGCATGGAGATCGCCTGCTGGCAAGCGCGCAGGCCCAGGGCCTTGAGGATGTGGCTCTTTCCGGTGCCGCTCTTGCCGGTAAACACGAGGTCATCGCGGCGCCGCACGAAGTCGAGGCGCGCGAGCTCGACGATGACGGCCTTGTCGAGCGTGGGCTGGAAGTTCCAGTCGAAGGCTTCGAGCATCTTCTGCTCGCGCAGCCCGCTGACGGCCACGCGGCGCGCGACGCGCGCCTCGACCTTGCTGGCGACCTCCGCGCCGAGCACGTGCTCGAGCAGCGCCGTCGCGCCGGGCCGCTCGCGCGTGGCCCATGCGAGCAGCTCATCGAGGCGAGCGAGGCTGTGGGGCAAGCCGAGGAAGCCGAGGTGTCGCCGGAGTCGCTCGGCGACGAGGTCGTCGCCGAGGGGCGGGTCGGTACCGCTGCTCTGCCGTCTGGGCATGGTGTCTTCTCCTTGTCGTCGGCGCGGGCGGCGCCGGAGGTCTCGGGGTGGCCAGGGAGGCGATCGTACGCGACGAGATCGCGCGGCCCAGTGCGCGTCTCGCCGAGGGCTTTGGCGATGCGCCGGACGGTGTCCTCGGCGACGTACTCGTCGAGCGAGCGCGGCGTCGCGCGGGCGGCGAGGATGCGCCCCAGCGCGTGGGAATCGAAGGCGCCAAAGCTCTTCGCGCGCCTCAGCGCCGCGTCGAGATCGGCGGTCGCATATCGCTCGCGCAGGAGCAGGATCTGCCGCGCTTGATGCGCCCAGATCCGCGCCGGACCCGCGCTCATGAGGCGGAAGAAGCCTGCGGCGTCCTCACCCATCTGCTCGAAGGCGGCGCGGAGCATCTCGAGGTCGACGGGGCTCTGGCGCCCAGGCGGCGGGTGCAGGCCGGCTGGATCGAGCTTGAGCCCCTGGCCGCGTGGAGCCAGCTCGTGACGCGCGATGCAGGAGAGGTCGGCGCCATAGACGAAGAGCTCGTGCTGCGTGATGCGGACAGGCAGGAAGTCGGTGATATGATCGTAGGGTACCGCGTAGGCGTTTCCCTCCCAGGCGACGAAGCCATCGATGGAGCAGATGCGATAGATCACCCGCGCCGTATCGTAGGGATGGCGCGGCAAGGGCACGAGGTGCTCGCGCTCTTCGGCGAAGCGGTCGAGGGGCGTCTTGCCATGACGGCGACGCTGATCGACGATGGCGTCGAGCCATCGAGCGAGCTGGTCTCTCAGGTCGTCGAAGTCGACGAAGGAGCGACCGTTGAAGAAGGAGCACTCGACCTCCCAAAATCCACGCTCGACACGTGGCTTGGCGTTGGGCTCGCCGCGCACGCCGCGCGGCCGAAACTCGTAGTGTGCGGCGAAGGCGAGGAAGCGCGGATTGTAGATGGGCTGCTGCCCCTCCCATCGCAGCACGACGGGCTTCTGGCTGTCATACGTGCAGCACGCGGCGGCGCCCTGGAATTGGTCGAAGGCACGGACGTGGCCATCCATGAGCGCGTGGAGGTCGGCCTGGTGATAGAGCTCCACGAATTTGCTTCTGGAGAAGGGGAGCGCGTACGCGAAGGCCTGTATCTTCTCCTTGTGGCCGTCGACGAAGGCGACCTCATAAGGTGACCAGTCGCTCTCCGCCATCTTGCCGGGGCCGTAGACAGGAGCGACGCGGCTCGGCGCCGGGCGCGGCGGGGGTCGCCGCCGGCGCACGTACTTCTTGACGGCGGTGTATCCGCCGAGATAGCCGTCCTCGCGCAGCGTCTCGAAGATGCGCTGAGCGGTGATGTCCGGGTAGCGAGCCATCAGCTCGACGACGCGCGCCTCATACGCGTCGACCTTGGACGCGCGCGGCGCTCGCGACGGCGGCTCCAGAAGCGCCTTGTGCTCCTTGTCGCGCGCGTCCGCGTGGGCCGCGAGCAGCGCCTTGACGGTGTTGCGGCTGACGCCGAGCGCGCGGGCGATAGCTCGGGAGGAGAGGCCCTGCCGGTGGAGTGTCACGAGCTGAAGCACCAGCTCCTCGCGGGTGCGCCATGTCACGGTCATGCGGCGTCCTTGTCTTTCAAAGCGGCGCTGTCGCCGCAGACGAGCTGGATGGTGCGCCCGAGGGCATCGAGCACCGGCACGAGCGCGACGAGGCTGTCTTGCGCGAGCGCCGCGGCCTCGGGGCCGATGGTGTGGAGCGTGCCGCCGGACAGGCGTGCTTCGAGCCGGGCCGCGACGAGTCGCACCGTCCGGAGGTCGCCCGCAAGCCAGTCAAGCTCGCTCCTGGACCGGCGCGTGGGGCGGACACCGGGCTTCGCGCCCGGCGCGCCCTGCGCGCCCTCGTCGAGCCATCGCGCGAGCCATCGCGCGAGCTGCTCGGCCCGGGCGGCGTCGTCGGTGGCGTCGAGCAGCTCGGCGACGAGGAGCTCGGTTTGCCGCACGGTCAGGCCGCGGCGGATCACGACGCCCGCGGCGGCGTGCTGGTTGCCACGTGGCAACTGGCTCACAGCGACGGCCGCGCGCGGCGCGATGAGGCCGAGCCGAACGTCGGCCTGCACCGCGGGATCCAGCGCCTCGACGAGCAGCAGGCGCCGGAACACCCAGCTCTTGTGACGGCCGAGCCGCGCGGCGATGGCGGGCTGCGACAGGTGGTGGTCGTGATAGAGCGACCGGATCAACCACCCTTCCTCGAGCTCGGTGAGCCCGCGACGGTCGTGGAGCGCGACGAGCAGGATCTTGGCCTCGGCCACGTCGGCGTCGACGACGCGTGCGCGGAGGGTGGGCCAGCCGAGAATGCGCGCGGCGCGAGCGCGCTTGAACCCGTCGAGCAGCTCGATCTGGCCCCGATCGGCGAACACGGAGACCGCGTCGAGCTGGCCGTGGCGCGTGAGCGAGCGGCGCATCGTTTCGAGCGCCGCGGTGTCGCAGAGGCGCAGGGCGGAGAGGCCGTCGCCGAGCTCAGCGAGCTCAATGTCGCGGTCGCGGGCGTCGGGGGTGTGCACGCGGCGGACTGCACCACCGGCGGGGCTTCCGAGGCGATGGTCATGCGTGACGGTCGTCCATGATCACGCCGAATTAGCTCGTGATTCCAAGATTTTGGACGCCGAAGCTGGCGCGTGACAGCTCCTCGGTGAACGCCACGATTTCGCGCTGCTGCGGCCAGCTTCTGCGCAGATCGCGAAGCAAGCTGGCGCGTGACCGGTCGACGGTGCGATCCACGAGCTGGGCGATTTCCTCCGGCAATTCCGCGGACTTGGCGGCCGAAGGTGGCGCGTGACACCCGGCGGGAGCGACGGCGGGCGGCGCCGCCGCTCGACCCCTGCGACAGTCGCGCTGACGCCTGCGCTCGTCGGCGCGATGGTCGTCGAGCTCGCGGCAGCGCCGAGCTCGCGCGAGCTTGCGGTCGCAAGCGCGGCGACACGCAGCGCCACAGACGCGCTGGGTGGTCAGGGCACGCGGTGACGGCGTGAAGGAGCAGCGGCGCTCAGCGCATCGACGGCGGGACGCCATCCCCGCAGCGTCGCGGGCGGCGGCGGGCCGGGCGCCTTTGCGGCGGAGACGGCCGCGACGCGGCGCGGGTGGATCACGAAAGCGCCGCGGACGGCGCTTTCAGACGGCGGCGCCGTGGATCAGTCGAGCGCCGCGGGGTGGATCAGAGGGAGGGCGCCGCTGAAGTCCGCGCGAATGCGGCACGGTCGAGCATCCAAGCAGGCAGGACTTCCCGCGTGCCGTCGCCCATCTCGCAGACGGCGACGAGCTCGCCTTGGCGGTGCTCACGGTAGGCCACCTGAACCCGCTCGCCATAGGCCGGGTGCCACCGGTAGTGCACCACGCAGCGCAGGTCGACATGGGCAGAATGATCGGGTCGTCGCGCTCGGAAGAAAAAACTACTTATTCGCTGGCTCGGATGAGGGAGCGAAACGCCTCGCGGTCGGCTACACGAGCTTCGGCTCGTGCCGGATGCATGGAACCAACCCGCTCGCCTGGGCGACGGACGTGATCGGCAAACTGCAGGCGGGCTGGCCGCGCGAACGGCTGGACGAACTGCTGCCCGCCGCCTGGGCGCGAGCGTCTCTCGCGTCTCCGGCTGCTGGCGACGCCGACGCATCCTGAGCGACGCCGACCTTGATCTTCGACCCGGCGGGGCAGAGCACCTCGCCGGTCCTCTCGCGCCCGCCCAGGTCCGACCGGGCCGTGGGTAGGCGCTGCCCCGCGCCCAGCATCGTCGACCCCGGCGAGAGCCGCAAGTGGCCACGACCATGGCGATGGGTGGGCGGTTACGCGCCACGGCGAATTTGGCGCGAGCACCCCCGCGAAACGCAGTAGCGGAAATCTCGGCGGGGGCAGCGCACGCGCTGCGCGACCAAGGTCATGCAGCAACGAAACTCATGAGCCGATACCGAACGATGCCCCACTTGGCTATCGCTTCTTGCACGCGGGTCATTGCTTTCCCCCGCTCGTCGTTCGCCATACGCGCCATGAAGCGATAGGTTGGAACCGTGTTCGGCGTGACGTCCTCATCCATAATCTGATGGAAACCAGACCTCTGTGCCAGCAAGCGGTAAGCCCAGGGGGTGAACATCAGCGGGTTCAGGGTGCCATAGAAATGCTTCTTGTTCACCAGATTGGCGAGATGCATAGGAATGGTGAAGGGAAGCATGCGCGCGAGCGAAACGAAGTCGGAGACGGCGAGCTTTCCGCCGGGCTTCAAGACGCGCCGCGCTTCTTGAAAGAATCTGCGCCTGCTCGAAAAGTGGAAGATGCACTCCACGGCAAGCACCACGTCGAACGACGCGTCGGGGAAAGGCAAGCGACACGCGTCACCTTCGACGAACTCGATCTTGTTTCCGGTCCTCGGCCGGACGAGCTCTCGCGCACGGGCGAGTTGCCGGCCATCGATATTGAGCCCCACGAGTTCGACGTTGTTGAAACGCTCGCTGATGCTGGCGATCGTGCCGCCGAACCCGCAGCCCACGTCGAGGACACGCAGGCCGTCCGCAACCCCTGCGATGGCGGACATGCGTTGGGACATGGCTTCCGCGGCAGCGAGCATCTCCGGAGTCGAAGGGTCAGCGAGGTCAGGCGAGGAGAAATAACCCCAGTGGACATGGCGTGTGCCGAACGCCTGCACTGCTTCCGAATCGGGCGCCAGCTGGACAGCGCTAAGGATCCTGTCGAAATAAGGCAGATTTACGGAATCCATTTTTCTCCCTCTGCCGTTCTGAAAGCAGGACGCTCTGTCCCACTGAAGAGCAGAAGCGTATTGTACAGCACAGGAATGGAGTAAAGCAAGTTGGTGCGCTGGTTCGCTCGGCCGCGCCACACCTCCTCGCGCTGCGATCCGGCTTCTTCTTCCTACGCGCACCCCGATCGGGTCACGAAAATCGACCGCAACCCGATCGAATTGTCCTACATCGACGCCATCGGCTCGTGACAGCCTCCGGCTTCAGAAAAAACTGACGCCGGAGCCTGTTCACAGCCTCCGGCTTCAGAAAAAACTGACGCCGGAGCCTGTCCACAGCCTCCCGGGTCAGAAAAAACTGAAGGCGGAGGCTCTCGACACCCTCCGGCTTCAGAAAAAACTGACCCGGAGCCTGCCCACAGCCTCCCGGGTCAGAAAAAACGGTGGTGGCCGGATCCGGCCACTGGGGTGGACTGGCTGGATTTGGGTCCTACCCCTCCGGCGTGTCGGACGGGTCGGGCTTCCAGGAGAACAGGTCGAGCTGGACCGGACCGCGGGGCGGATCGGGAAGCGGGGGAGGACCACCTCGCGCTGCGCCCGATCGTGGGCACGCCGTCGACCGGTCTGCTGCTCGCGTGGCGCGCCGACGGCGCGTCGCCCACGGTCCGTGCGTCGGGTCGGCGTCGACAAGCCGCCCGCCGAGCGCCACGGGCAGGCCGCGGGAGGCCAGCGCGGCGAGGTGCCCGAGGGCCGCGAGCCTCGGGAAGGCCGCGAGCGCGGCGGCCGCGATCCGGCCCGGCGCGCCCGGGCGCGAGGCGCCGCTGCCGCGGAGGAGTAGGGGGCGCGGGGTCGAATTTCAAATGGGGACCTCGGCCCGTCCCCACGTACCCGCAGCACGTCAACCCTTCTTCGCGGAATCGATATGCTTCGGTTGTATCTCTCTCTGATCTCTGCGGGCGTGTTTTCCCTCTCGCTCGCCGCGTGCGCGAGCGGCACCACGCTCGATCCTTCCGCCGGAGCGCGTCCCGGCGAGGGCGGGAGCGGCGGCGCCGGGGGTGGAGACGGGTGGATCGGGGCCGTGGGGTGGGTGAACCCCGGCCCGCCGAGCGTGTGGAACCCTCCGTCTGTCACCGTGCCCGGCGCGTGCTCCGAGCTGACGTCGCACCACATCTACACGGTCTCGTCGTACAGCGAGCTGTACTCGTTCCACCCGGCCACGCTGGACTTCCGGTTCATCGGCCAGTTCGAGTGCGCGTATCCCGTCGAGCTCTGGCAGACCGAGCGCGTGTCGCCGCTGTCGATGGCCGTCGATCGGAGCGGCGTCGCCTGGATCGAGAGCCATAGCGGTCGGCTCGTGCGCCTCGATATCGAGGCCGGCGTCTGCGAGCCGGTCCCGGGCATGTCGGGCAGCGGCCCGCTCCAGAGGTTCGGGATGGCGTTCGCGGCCGACGACGTCCCCGGCGAGGAGACCCTCTTTCTCCGCGAGGCGCTGCTCCGCGTGTCCTCCGACGAGGTGGATCCCGTCCGGGCGCTCTCCGTGTTCGACGCGCGGAGCCACGTCGTCCGTCCGCTCGGCGTGGGCGAGGGCGGGGACGCGGACCTCACCGGCACGGGCGACGGCCGGCTCTTCGGCTTCGTGAGGGGGGCGCCGGGGGAGCCGGCGTCCCTCAGCGAGTATGACAAGAGGATCGGCGCCACGCTCTCGCAGGCGCCGCTCTCCGGCGTGAGCATCCACGACAGCGCGAGCTGGGCGTTCGCGACCTGGGGAGGGGCCTTCTACTTCTTCGTCACGAACCCCGACCCCGTCGACATGATCACGTCGAGTGTCTATCGCTACGACCCCGGCTCGGGCGCGCCGCCGGAGCGCCTGCGAGACGATCTCCCCGCCGAGATCATCGGCGCCGGCGTATCGACGTGCGCCCCGACCGTCGTCCCCCAGTGACCAACCGTCGCCCCGCCCCTGCCTCCCGAGGACGTCCGGCCTCCCGGGGGAGCGTTCGTCGCGCGGCGCGGGAGACGGCCGTTCGCCTACGCCGCCTTCGGCCAGGTGAACGAGAACGCCGCGCCGCGCCCCACGTCGGAGTCGAGCGCGATCGCGCCCCCGCTGCTCTCGACGAGCTTCTTCACGAGCGCGAGCCCGATCCCCGTGCTCATGGTGTGGTGATCGCTGGTGTGTCCGAGCCACGAGTGCGACGCTGGGCCAGGCTGGAGGTCCCGCGGATCGCGTGGTCTCCCCACGTCGCGCCAACCCTGGGCGTCACGGACGACCCGATCTCGTCCATCGTCGCCCCCGCGGAACCGTCCCGCCAGGGATTGCTGACGCGCGGAACCAGGGCGGCCGCGACCTCGGCGGAGCTGCCGAGGCGTGGAGCTGCCGAGGTGCCAGGACTGAAGGCACAGATTTCAGGAACGAAAGATATAGGGGGCATCCCTAAGGGTAACCCCATGAAGCGAGGAGGGCTGAGCCCTGGCCCATGTCCTGCTAAGAATGCAGGGCAGAGCGCCCGTGACGGCTTCCCCCCCCCGCCGTCGAATGGGCGCTCTTTTTTGTGCTCCCGTGGCGGGGCGAGTACGGAGGGGCGCCGCCCGGCCGATGCGATCGCCGGCGCTGAGGGCGGCGGCGATCAAGCGCCGGAGCGCTGCGCCGAACGGGAGCTCTCGAGCCTCGGCGAGGAGGACCCGGCAACGACGCGCTGGAGGGCTCGCCCGAGGAGAGCACGGGCGGGCACGGCTGATCGTCGTTCCGTGCGTCGAGGGGCCGGAGGCAGCCGCGGCGCACGGAACGGCGATGTCCCTGGCGGCAGGAGCGGCCGCCGTGCCTCCCTGGCTTTCGCCGAGCAGCTGAATTTGCTAACTCCGGGGCGTCAGGGGGGCGGATCTCCCACCCCCCGGCGGCGTATCGACGACATCCGCGTGAGATCCTCCAGCGCACTCCTCGCCTTCGCGATCGCCGCCGCCGCCAGCTTTCACGCCGGCGAGGCGCACCCCCAGCCCGCCCCGGCGGCCACCGCGCCCCCGGCCGAGCCGCCGGCGGCCACCGCGCCCGACGAGGCGCCCGGCGCGCCGGATGACGCGCCGGCCGCGCCCGCCGGGATCGAGGTGACCGTCGAGGGCAACCGGGCCCCGCCGGGCTCGGTCTCGCTCTCGCGGCGCGACATCCGCGAGCTGCCGGGCGCGCTCGGCGACCCCTACCGCGCCATCGAGATCCAGCCCGGCGTGACCGGCATCGCGAGCGGCATGCCGTACTACTACATCCGCGGCGCGCCCCCCGGGAACATCGGCTACTTCTTCAACGGCATCCAGGTCCCGCTCCTCTTCCACGTGGGCGCGGGCCCCAGCGTCATCCCGGCCTCCATGGTCCAGCGTGTCGAGATGCACCTCGGCCCGTATCCCGCGGACATCGGGCGGCTCGCCGGCGCGGCGATCGAGGCCGAGAGCGCGCCGCCGTCCGACGTCTGGCGCGGGGAGGGGAGCCTCCGGTTCGTCGACCTCGGCGGCGTCGTCGAGGGGCCGATGGACAGGGACACGCACGTCCTCGTCGGAGGCCACTACGCCGCCGGCGCGGCGCTCACCTCGGCGCTCGTGCCGAGCGTCGACGTGGGCTACGCCGACTACCAGGGCCGGATGACCTACCGGCTCGGGCCGGAAGAGCGCTTCACCGTGTTCGCCTTCGGCGCATACGACTACCTCGCCACCCGCGACGAGGAAGGCGGCGCCGAGGCGACAAACGTCCTGCTCGACAGCGACTTCCACCGTCTGGACCTGCGCTACGACCGCGACGACGCCTCCGGCGCGCGCGTCCGGGCGGCGGTCACCCTCGGGCTCGACCAGTCGCGCGGGGTCGGCGTGGAGAGCGCGCAGGCCTGGAAGCTCAACGCGCGGCTCAGCCTGGCCCGGCCCGTCCTCGGGGGGCGCGCGCTCCTGCGGGCCGGGGTCGACGCCGCGGTCGACCGCTACAAGGTGACCCCGCGCCCCAGCCCGCCGCCGGACGACGAGCCCGCCGAGGGCGCGGACGACGAGCCCGCCGAGGGCATCGACCAGCTCGACGAGAGCTTCCCCGAGCTCTTCCGCAGCCGGCTCGATCTCGCGCTGGGCGCGTGGGCCGACGCGCTGCTCGTGCTCGACGAGCGCTCGACCGTCACGCCCGGCGTGCGCGTGGACCACTACACCTCGCTCGGCCGGAGCGCCGTCGCCGTGGACCCGAGGATCGTCGGCCGCTTCGGCATCGGCGAGCACGTGCGGCTCATCCCCGCCTTCGGCGTCGCCTCGCAGCTGCCAGGCCTCGCCCCGCTGCCGGCGCTCCAGATCGGCGGCATCCCAGGGGGCCTCCAGCGCAGCCTGCAGTCGAGCTTCGGCGTCGAGGTCAACGTGGGTCCGGTCAATTTCAATACCACGGTATTTCGACAGGTGATCTTCGGCCTGAGCGATCCGATTGGCACCGGGCGCGGCACGAACCTCAGCACGGAGCGCTTCCTGACGCGGAGCCTCGGCGACACCTACGGCCTGGAGCTCGGCGCGCGCGGGGCGCTGCGGCGCGACATGTTCTTCCTGGCGTCGTACACGCTGTCGCGCTCCACGCGCACGCGCGGCAAGGTGACGATCCCTTCCGCCTACGACCGGACGCACGTCGCGCACGTCGCGCTGCTCTACGACCTCGGCAAGGGCTGGCGCGCCGGGATCCGCCACGTCTTCTACACCGGCTTCCCCGCCGACGAGGCCGCCCCGGGCCGCCCCCCGCGCGAGCACCCGGATCGCATCCATCCATTCTACCGGCTCGACGCGCGCCTATCGAAGCGCTGGGCCCTGAGCGCGCGGAGCTACCTCGGCCTCGTGCTCGACGTGCAGAACGCGACGCTCGCGAAGGAGGTGTTCGACGTGAGCTGCGACGACAGCGGGTGCACGCCGCAGACGATCGGGCCCATCACGATGCCGGGGATCGCGATCGAGGGCGGGTTCTGAGGGGAAGGCGCCGCGCTCGCGGGCGCGCGGAGATCGCGAGGCACGGGAGCGAGGCAGTCAGGGGCGCGCGCCACGTCGGCCACCCGCCGGAGCCTTCGTGTCGGGCGCGCGGCGGCGACGCGGGGTCTTCCGTTGATGCGCCGTCGCGTTCGCGGACCAGACCTACCCCGACGAGTACGGCGCGTTCTATGCGCGGCTCGGTCCGCTCCCGAGCCTGGCTGTCGCGGATTTCAGGCCGCTCATCAGCAATTATAACTCCTTCATGTACCTGCTCGACGTGAACGAGCAGGGCGAGGCGTTCGTCACCTTCGGCGTCGCCGCCGGCCCCGACGTGAGCACGACGTTCGGCGATGCGGTCGTGAACGACGACCCCAACCTCGCGCGGGTGACGCCCGGGCAGCCGCCCGCGTTCGTCGAGTTCGAGTCGCCCTTCGGAGGCAGAGTCCCTGGCCGCGGGCCCCTCGCGATCGGTGTACGTGGGAGGCACGTACCAGGAGCCGGGCGGCGCCGCGATCTTCCGGTACACATCCGATCTGACGATCGCCGCGTCGGCGACTTCACCGGCTCGCCCTTCGAAGCGGTGGACCTCAGCCCGCCAGCGAACGGCACCCGGGGACGGCTTCGTGAGCGTCTTCACGCGCTGAACGACCGAGGGCGCTCGCGCCTGGCGCTCCCGATCGCGGGCGGGCTCTCTGCGCTTAGCGCGAAAGCACGCGCATACGTTGATCGAGAAGATCGGCGGACGCTCGCATCAGGCGCTCGGCGATGACGTCGACATGGCGGTTGCGCCAGTCTTCCAGATCTGTCCCCTTCGCCCATTGGTTGAAGGCGCCCATGGCCGGCCCGCAGTGGACCTGGTAATTCACCCGGTGCTCCTCGTCCCCTCGCCGGGCCAGCTCGGAGCTGTGGGTGAAATACCGCCGGAAGACCAGGGCCATCCTGTGCCTCGGGTCGCGCTCTGCCCTGGCCGCCTCCGCCGGGCGCGTCCTCAGCCGGAGAGACAGCGCATCCCGCCAGACCTCGTCGAGATCGCACCTGAAATAGTGCTTTTCAAGCTGATCTCTGGTCCTTCCGTCAAGCGCGTCCAGGGACGGATAGTGCCGGTAGAGCTCGTACAGGCGATTGGCCCGCGCCGGGAACAGCACGCCACGCTTGAGGACCTGAACCCGGCCTCCCAGCTCGAACAGGTCGCCGGCGGGCGCATACGCGGTGTCGTGCACGCTCGCGGTCTGCAGCATGTCCTTGACCCGGTCGCTCGTGCTCGCCTCCGCCGAGCACTGGTTCACGGAGTTCGTGACGATGAAGTCGGCCCCCAGCATGAACGCGGATGCGATCGCCTCCGGAGCGCCGAGGCCGCCGGCCGCGCCGACGCGGATCGGCTTGGCGTACCCGGACCGCGCCATCATGTCATCGCGCAGCCGCGCCATGGCGGGCATCAGCACCGCTGTTATTCCCATGTCCGTGGGGCCGCCGGAGTCGGCGTGTGCGCACAGGTCATCGCTGATGGGGAGCTCTCGGCCGAGCGCGCCCTCCTCGCGCGTGAGCCGCCCATCCTTCACGAGCTGATCGAGGACGTGATCCTCAGCAGGGCTCATGAACGCCCGGGCGACATCGAGGTTGGAGACCCTGGCGAGCACGCGTCGAGGCGTCACTGCCCTGCCGCGGTGATCGCGGTAAGCTCCCTTGAGGCGATAGTAGACCAGGGCAGGCGTTATCTGCAGGTAGGTGACCGCTTCGATGTACCGGATATCGTGCTTGAGGTAGAGCGCGACGCTCTGCCATTCCAGATACGGATCGTCCAGGTCGCACCACAGGCTCACCCCGTAGCTCTCACCGTCGCGGAGCTCGCGTTGGATGTGGAGGATCGACTCCTCGACGGCATCCAGCGCCACCCCCTTGGTCCCGAGGTAGCCGATCAGGCCCGCCTTGCCCATGCGCACGACCACCTCTGTGGAGGAGATCCCATCGATCAGCGAGCCCGCGACATAGGCGTAGCGCAAGCGGTAGTCCTCCCGAAACGTGGCGCTGCCCAGCACCTCGAGCGACATCCCCCTGGTCCCCCTCGCCGCGGGCGGCGACGCTGCGGGCGGCGACGCTGCGGGCGGCGACGCTGCGGGCGCCGCCGGTCGGGGCGGCGAGGGGGCCGGCGGCGCCGTCCCCTTCGTCGCGGGCGTCGCCAGCTCCCGGGAGCCGCCCCCGACGTCCGGCGGCCGGCCCTCCGCAGACGACCCCCGCCGGTCCAGCCCGGTCGCGCCATCCTCCTCGACGAGGGGCTGGGCGTCTCGACGGATCTGGGAGTACAGGCCGGTCAGGACAATGCCGTGGCCGCACTCCACGAACTGCTTGACTCCCCTGCCCATGAGGTAACGTATCGACTCGCACCACCGGACCGGACTGGCGATCTGCTCGCCCAGGGCCGCGCGGATGCGATCCGGCCGCAAGGGACGGGCGGTCACGTTGGAGATCACCGGGATCTTCGGAGGCGCGAAATCATAGCCCTCCAGGAAGCGCCCGAACTCGACCATGGCCGGTCGCATGAAGCGGGAATGGAAAGCGGCGCTCACGCGCAGGACGGCATACTTCTTCGCCCCGGCCGCCTCGAAGGGGACCTGCAGACGGGCGATCTCGTCCTTCGCGCCCGAGATCACCACCTGAGATGGGCTGTTGAGGTTGGCGATGTCGATGGCCGTGGCGCCGTTCTGCTCGAGGAGCTCGCGAACCCGCTCCGCGTCCAGACCGATGACCGCGGCCATCCCGCCGCCGCGGGCAGCGCCCATCAGCTCTCCGCGCTTCTTCACCAGCGCAAGGCCGGTCTCGAAGTCAAACACCCCCGCAGCGAACAGGGCGCTGAACTCGCCCAGGCTGTGGCCGGCCAGGAAATCGGGGGGAGCCTCCTCCTCGCGCCGCTTCAAGTACGACAATGCGTTGACCACGTAGAGGGCCGGCTGGGTGAACTGGGTCTCGTTCAAGCGCTGATGAGGATCGTCCTGGCACAGCGCCCGGATGGAGTAGCCCAGAACTCCATCCGCTCTGGCCGCGAGCGCGGGGAAGGCGTCGAACAGCTCCCGTCCCATCCCCTTCGCCTGAGACCCTTGCCCGGGAAACATGTACGCTTTCATTGAATTTTTCTCAACCCCCGAGGCCACCACAGGGTTCTTGCAGACCAACGGACGTGCGCCGGCGAGGGATCCCCTCCCGTCGCGCCGCGCCGCCGCGACGTGCCCGCCAGGGCCTCGTCGCGGCGCGCGCGCCGGCTACGCCCAGCTCTGCGCCTTGAACGACGGTACCCAGGGACCTTTCTCGCGGGCATCACGGAGGATGCCCTCCACATGCGTCTCGCGCACGAGCGGGACCTGGAACATCCGACACACCTCTTCCACCTGGAGCGGGAGCAGCTCCTCCCACGGGGCGCTGAGGGGGATGCGCGAGCGGCGGCCGCGGATCCACACGTCGCGCAGGTAGGATACGTTGCGAAGCTTTCGGTCCTGCGGCGCCGTGACCGCCGCGAGCCCGGAGATGAACGAATACACGACCCCGCTCCGGTACGGCGGGTAAATCGCCGCGAGGAAGAGGCCCAGCGCTACTTCGCCCGCGAGGTCACGCCCGTACCCTGTGAGCGCATGGGCGACGTCGTGGAGCACCGCGCCGCGGAAGCTGAACCACTGGCGAAGGGGATCCGGCGCCACCTCCTGGAAGGTCGGGACCGCCTTCATCACGTGGATGATTCCATTTACCGCGTACCCGTCTCGCTCCGTCATCTCCTTGTAGGTGCGGCCCAAGCTGCCCTCCGGCATCGATCCGAGGAGATCCATGTCGGCCAGCGTCGCGGCCAGGTCGGGCTGCTTCAGGATCAGCGCGCGCGCCCCCGGTTCGGCGAGGAAGTCTTGAAACATGCGCTCGGTGGCCCCGCCGTCGAGCGACAAGATGAGCTCGTAGGAGAGCTCGGCGGTGAAGGGTTTTTCCACGCACTCCTTGGCGAGCCGAAACGCCTTGCGCCACTCCATCCCGCGCGGCGGCAGCGGAGCGGTGTGGGGGAGCTCATCGTGGATATCCAGGTGTCGCGCCATCGATGTCATGCAAAGTCCCGTCCTGTAAAGAGCCTTGTTGGCTGATTGTGTGTCAGGTTGCTCGATATCCAACGCAGTGCGGGGCGCGGTCGCCCCGTTCGCCTGTCATGACAGCGCCTCGCGGACGTGGGCGACCACCTGGTGGAGCGCCGGGGGCTCCAGGAGGTCGACGTGGGCGCAAGGCAGCTCGACGACCTCCAGGCCTCCGCGTATCCACTGGCGCCACGGGGTCACGTAGTCATAGGAGGAGAAGACGTCCAGGATGGGCAGCCCCAGCGGGTTCGCTCCGCCGAAGAAGCCTTTCTCGGCCTTGAAGAACAGGACGTCCACGGCGTCGAGAATCCGGGGTTGGTACTTCCTGCACGCGAGGTCGAGGTGCTTGTAGACCGCGATGTTCCCGTTGAGCATCCTGTAGATCTGATCGCGGCTGAGCGCGGTGCGGCTCCGCTCCTTGATCAGCTGCACCGCCCGTGGGAGCTGCATCGGCGGAGGGAGCCCGGCGAGGTCGTCGGGCTTGATGGCCGTGTCCCCATCGCGGTCGAAGCTGATGAAGGAATTGGCCATGAGCAGGAGCGGCAGGATCGGGTCGATGTCGCCCGGCGTCTCCTGCGCGAGGCCGGCAACGGCGGGGTAGGTGTCGAGCATGACCACCCGAGAGACGCGCTCCCCCAGCGAGAGGAGCTGCCGGGCCATCTCGAAGGCGATGATGCCGCCGGAGGACAGCCCACCCACGACGTAAGGCCCGTTCGGGCGGACCTGCCGCAGGCAGGCGACGTAATAGGCCGCGGTCTCCTCGATGCTGGTGAAGGGCATGGCGAGCCCGTCGACGCCCCGGGCCTGGAAGGCGAAGAACGGGTAGTCTGCGCCGAGCGCGGCAGACAGGGGATAGAGCGGCTGCGCGAGCCCCGGCGCGCCGTGCACCCAGAACGAGCTTCCACGTGAACCGCGCGGGTTGATGACGACGAGCTCGTCGGGATTGGGCCCCGGCTCGGGCGGCGGGGCGAAGCTGTCCGCCTCGGGCAGGACGTCCGCAGCGCGCGGATCAGGCACCCGGGCCTCGCGGAGCGCCACCGGGGTCGCGGAGGCCGCCGGGGTTGCGGAGGCCGCTGGGGCTTTGGCGATCGCCGCCGGGGTTGCGGAGGCCGCCCGGGCTTTGGCGATCGACGGCGAGGTCGCCGTGAGGGGGGCGCCGGACGGGAGCCGTGCTGCGCCGTTGTTGCTCAGGAGACCATGAATGTGGGCCGTGAGCTGCTTCAGGGTGGGATGGGTGTGCGCGGCGCTGAGCGGCACGCTGGACCCGTACCGCTGTTGCACCGACCGCATGAAAGCGGCGGAGAGGCGGGAATCCATACCGTAGTCGCGGAATGCCTCGTCGCCATCGATGTCCATGGCCTGCATTTGGAGGACATCGCAGAGCATCGCCGTGAGCTCCTGCGCGATGACCTGCCGGGCCACGCCGCGCGGGGGCGCGCCGCCAGGCTCCTCGGGCAGCGCCGCGCTCGGAGGATCCGCGGTCCGCACCGAAGGCGCCGCGGTCGCGCTCCGGGCGGCGCCGTTCGGCAGCGCCTCCTCGTCGAGCCAGTGGCGGTCGCCGGCAAAGGGGTAGTGGGGCAGCGACAGGGGCCTCGGCGTCGATCCGCCGTAGAGCGCCCGCCAGTCGATCGGGGCGCCGCTCACCCAGAGCCGAGCCAGCTTGTCGTGGCGACCGTCCTCCACGAGGATCGAGAGGAACGCCTGGCCCTCGCGGCCGTCGAGCATCAGGGCGGAGATCGACGCCGCGGCGCTGCCCACGTGGAGATCGTCGACGTCCGTCAGGCCCTCGGCGAGCTGCTTCAGCTTCTTGATGAGATCGCCGAGGCTCGTGGTGACGATCGCCGAGCGCTCGTTCATGGCCTCTCGCCCGACCTGAAGGGTATAGGCCACGGCGGTCAGGTCGCGATCGGCGAGCGCCTGCACGTCGTCGCCGCGCGGGCGTGAGCGGCGCTCCAGGTCGTCCGCCAGCGCCGCGGCGTACGCGCGCAGCTGCCCCGCGGTCCGGGCGGAGAGGGGGACGATGACCGCGCCGGCAACCGCGCCCTCGTCCCTCCGGTCGTCCGGGGGGGGCTCCGCCGCGTACTCCTCGACGAGGAGGTGGGTGTTGGCGCCGCCTGCCCCGAACGAGCTGATCGCGGCGCGGCGCGGGAGCTCCGCGGTCCCTCCCTCGCCGGCGAGGGGCGGCGTCGTCCACGGGCCGAGCTCTCGCTGGACATAGAACGGGCTGTCCCTCAGGTCGATGCTCGGGTTGTGCGGCTCGGCGTGGAGCGTGGGCACCAGCGTCCGGTGCTGGAGCTGGCAAAGCACCTTGGTGAGCTGAGCGATGCCCGACGCGGCCTCCGGATGGCCGATGTTGGACTTGACGGAGCCCACGGCGCAGAAGTGCTTCCGGGCGGTGAACCGGCGGAACGCCTGCGTGAGGCCCGCGAGCTCGATCGCGTCGCCCATGGAAGAGCCGTTGGCGGCGACCTCGATATAGCCGATGGTCCCGGGATCGATGCCAGTTCGGCGCAGGGCTGCCGCGATCAGGTCGGCCTGGGCGCCGGGGCTGGGGACACCGTACCCGGCGGTCTTGCCGGCGTGGTTGGTGAAGCTCCCCTTGATGACGCCATAGATGCGGTCGTTGTCCGCGACGGCGCGATCGAGCGGCTTGAGCACGACGGCGCCGACCGCCTCGCCGGGCACGTAGCCGTCACCGTCGCCGAGGCTCTTGCTGGCAGCGCCGCTCCCGAGCAGGCCCAGGCGATCGAGGGCGACGTACTTGTGAGGGTGGAGGTGAAGGTTAACGCCGCCGGCCAGCGCGAGGCAGCACTCGCCCCGGCGCAGGCTCTCGCAGGCCAGGTGGAGCGCGGTGAGGGACGAGGCGCACGCGGTGTCCACGGCGAGGCTCGGCCCGTGCAGATCGAAGAAGTAGGAGACCCGGTTGGCGATCGACCAGAAGGACGACGAGGCCCCGGCGTCAGGCGTCCGGGCGAGCATGGAGTACTGCTGGTACATGCTGCCGACGAACACGCCGACCCCCACCCCGTCGCGCGCCTGCTCCTCGGCGAGCCGCTTGCGGGTGTAGACCGCGTCCTCGAAGGCGCACCAGGCGACCTCCAGGAACAGCCTCTCCTGGGGATCCATGCTCGCCGCCTCGCGCGGTGAGATGTTGAAGAGGAGCGCGTCGAAGCGATCGACGCGATCGAGGAAGCCACCCCAGCGCTGGCGGGTCTTGCCGGGGCCTCCCTCGGGATCGAAGAGCGCGGCAGCGTCCCAGCGATCGGCCGGCACCTCGGTGATGCTGTCACGCCCCTGGCGCAGGTTGTTCCAGAAGGCGTCGATGGTGTCGGCCCCGGGGTAACGGCCGCTCAGGCCGACGACGGCGATGTCGAAGCTCTCGAGAGGCGCGGCCGAGCTCTCTCTCGCCGGCGCGCGACGCGCTGCGGGCTCCGCGGGGAGCGCGCCCGGGGCCGCCGCGGGCTCCACGGCGCGCCGCGGGAGGTCGAGGCGGCGGAGGAGCGCGTCGCCGCGGTGGGCGACCAGCCAGTCGGTGAGGGCTGCCAGGGTGTGGTGCTCGAAGAGGAGGGTCTTCGGCAGCTCACCGAGGAGCGCCTCGAGCCGCGCGGAGAGCTGGGCGATCAGCATCGAGTTGAGGCCATAGCGGTCCAGGGGGACCTCGGGATCGAGGCTGCGGCGCGGGATCTCGGCGACCTCGGCGAAGGAGGAGGACAGCAGGCCGAGCGTGGCCTTGCGCAGGGCGGGATCCGCGGTGGCCGGCGCCAGGGCTGCGGGCGCCTCCTCGCCGGTCCCGCGCGCGGGGGCAGGCGCCGCGGCGTCTCCGGCGGGCCGACCGAGCCAGTGAGACGGGCGGGCGAAGGGATAGGCGGGGAGAGGCACCCGGCGCCGCGATCCCTCGCTGTAGAGGTCGTGCCAGGCGATGGATGCTCCGTTCACCCAGGCCCGCGCCAGCGCAGGGAGCGGCGCCTCCGGGGACAGGGGCGCTCGATCGCGCGGCGACGAGGCGCGGCCCCGGAAGACGCGCTCGCCGTCGTCGTCGCCATGTCCGCCGAGGAAGCCTTGCAGGCGGGCCTCGAGCTCGTCCAGGTTGCCTGCGAGGATGGCGAGGCGCTCGTCCATCGCGCGGCGGCCCACCTGGAGGGTATAAGCGATGTCTGCGGCCGCGATCGGCGACGCGAGGTCCAGCGACCGCGCGGTCGAGCGCTCGCGCAGGTGCTTTGCCAGCGCGCGGGCATGGGCCTCGAGCTGCTCGGCGGTGTCCGCGGAAAGCACGAAGAGCTCGGGGCCGGCCACCGCGGGGGTCGGGGCCCGGCGACGAGGCCGGTACTCTTCCACGACGGCGTGAGCGGACGATCCGGTGGCGCCGAATGCATTGATGAGCGCCCGCCGCGGGGGGGCGTCCGCCCCGGCGGCCCTGGGCCAGGGGGACAGCTCGCGGCTGATCCGGAAGGGCGTGCCGTCGAGCTGGATCAGCGGGTTGCGCGGCTCCGTGTGCAGCGTCGGGGCGATCTCGCCGTGCTCCAGCTGGAGGATCACCTTGGTCAGCTGGGACAAGGCCGAGGCGGACTCGAGGTGGCCGATGTTGGGCTTGACCGACCCGAGGACGCACGGCGGGCCGTCAGGGCTCCGCCCCTCGAACGCCTGTTTGAGCGCGTCGATCTCGGAGGCGTCCGCGATGCCGGAGCCGGTGGCGGCGCACTCGACGTAATCGATCTCCGACGCGGCGACCTCGCCGTCCGCGAGGGCGTCACGGATCGAGCGGGCCTGAGCGCGCGTGCTCGGCATACCGTACCGCGGCGCCTTGCCGGCGTGGGCGAGCGCGGTGCCCTTGAGGACGCAGCGGATGTGCTCGCCTCGCTCCTCGGCCTCGGGCAGGCGCCGCAGCAGCACGGCGCCGACGCCCTCGCCGGGCACCCAGCCGGTGCCGCCGGCGCCGAAGGCGCGCGTCTTGTCATCGCGGGAGGTGAGATTGAGGCCTTCGAGCAGGTCGGGGTGGAACGGGTGACCAAGGAGGTTGACCCCGCCGACCAGGGCCACGTCGCACTCGCCGAGCCGGAGGCTCCGGCTCGCCAGGTGGAGCGCGGTCAGGCCCGAGGAGCAGGAGGTGTCGATTGCCACGCTCGGCCCGTGGAGATCGAAGAGATAGGAGATCCGGTTGGCGATGGAGGAGTGGAACGCCACGGCCTTCGCGCGGCGATCCCGCTGCCACGCCTCCAGCCCCACGCTCTGGTAGTCGCTCCACATGGCGCCGACGAAGACGCCCACCCGGGGGGCGGTGCGACGGAGTTCCTCGGGGGTGTACCCGGCGTCCTCCAGGCACTCCCAGGCCACCTCGATGAACAGGCGCTCCTGGGGATCCATGAGCTTCGCCTCGGCGGGCGAGATGCCGAAGAAGAGGCTGTCGAAGCGGTCGAGCCGCTCGAGATAGCCGCCCCACCCCGGGGAGGCTCCGCCGCCTCGGGGATCGTCGCTCTGCGGAGCGCTCGCGCCGAAGCGCCCGGCGGGCGGCCGGGTCACGGCGCTCTGGCCGCTTCGAAGCGCTCGCCACAGCTGATGTGGCGTGTCCGCGCCGGGGTAGCGGCCGGCGAGGCCGATGACCGCGATCTCGCGCGAGCCGGCGGGAGCCTCGCGCTCGCGGCGAGAGGCGTCCGCCTTCGCGGCGGTCGCCTCGTGCGAGCCGTCCGCCCCCGCGCGCTCGAGCAGCCTCGCGCGGTCCTGCCGCCCGCCACCTTCGTGCTCGACGCGGCCTCCAAGCATGCAGACGATGTACCGGTGTCCACTCCCGAGCTTGAAGTCGGCGCGGATGGCGTCGAAGTCGAGCCCTCCCATGGCGCACAGGCCAAGGTTCGCCTCCGCCTGATGGCTCATGAGCGCCTGGATCATCGCGCCTGCCTCGATCGCGGCGAAGGTGAGGCTTTGATCGCCGTAGATGGGCTGGATGGCGTCGGTCTGGGCGATGAAGAACAGCCCGAACCCGGCGCGGTCGAAGTGCTCGCGGTTGTAATAGAAGTGGTGTATCCGGCGGATGGTGGGCCGATCGTTGATGAGCACGAGCTCGTTGCGATCCGGGTGGTAGTAGTAGATCCCGGGCGAGAGGCGCTCGACCGCGCCCTCCTTCACGTGAACATAGGTCTGCACGGCGTAGGTGCCGCCGGCGGAGGGATAGCAGAGCTGGGTCTCCTGGCCGCTCGGGTACCGCCGGAGGACGGCGAGGAGGCGCGAGACGTCGTCGAACGAGGTGGGCTCGGGCCGGTAGTCGCGGCGACTCCCGCGTTGGCGGTGGAGGCGCGGGGCCACGGGAGCGTCGGCCAGACCCACGGTCGGGAGGCCCTCGAGGCCTTGACGCAGGTGGAGCTGCTGTTGCTTGAAGCGTTCCCGATCTTCCCTGGAGAAGAAATCGATCGGGCCGGGGGCCGCCCCGGCGGCCGCCGGGGGCGCGGGCGTCGCGAGAGGCGCGTCCAGCGCGGGCCCGGGCGGCGGGGGCTCGGGCGCGCCGGCGGCCGTCCGCTCGGCGACGTGCCGCGCGATGGCGTCGAGGGTCGGCTCGGCCAGGACGACCTCGACCGGCAGCCCGACGCCGAAGCGCTCCTCGATGTGCTGTGACGCCTGCACGATGGTGAGCGAGGTGGCGCCCAGCTCGAAGAGGTCAGCGCCGGGATCGAGGCGGGTGAGGTGCAGCGCCTTGCCGAGGATGCGCTGGAGCTCTTCCTGGGCGGCCTCTCTCGAGACGCCCGCTGGCCGCCGGGCCGGGGCGGCGCCCGGAAGCGCCCCGGCCGCGACGGCCGGCGGGGACTCCGGCTGGGCCGCGGGAGACGGCACCGGCCAGGGCAAGGCCTTGCGGTCGAGCTTGCCGTGGGCCGTCACCGGGATCTGGGCGAGCGCCACGAAGCGGTTCGGAACCATGTAGTCGGGCAAGCGCTCCTTGAGGTAGGCCTTGAGGGCGCCGGGCGCCGGAAAGGGCCGGTCGCCCGTGACCAGATAGGCGACGAGCTTGGGGTCCTCCGTGTGAGCGTCCTGCACGGCGACCACGGCGCCCTGCACGGCCTCGTGGGCGCTCAGCGCCGCCTCGATCTCCCCGAGCTCGATGCGGAACCCACGCAGCTTGACCTGGGCGTCGAGCCGGCCCAGGTACTCGATGTCCCCGTCGTCCAGGTAGCGCGCGCGATCCCCGGTGTTGTAGAGGCGGGCGCCGGGGTCGAAAGGGCTCGGGACGAACCGCTCGCGCGAGAGCTCGGGCCGGTTGAGGTAACCGCGGGCGAGGCAGACGCCGCCGATGTAGAGATCACCCTCGGCGCCCGCGGGGACGGGCCGCAGCGCGCTGTCGAGGATGTGGATCTCGACGTTCGAGATCGCGCGGCCTATCGGCACCTTGCGATCGGGCCGGCGCTCGCACGGCCAGTAGGTGACGTCCACCGCGGCCTCGGTCGGACCGTAGAGGTTGTGGAGCCTGGCCGGGGAGCGGCGCAGGAAGGTGTCCATGACGTCGTAGGACAGGGCCTCGCCGCTCGTGAACACCTGGCGGAGGTGCGTGGGGAGCGCCGGCTCCTTGAGGAAGAAATTCAGCATGGAGGGGACGAAGTGACATGTGGTGATCCGCTGCTCCTCCATGACCCGGACCAGGTAGGCGACGTCCTTGTGCCCCTCCGGCCTGGCCATCACCAGGGTCGCGCCGGCGATGAGAGGCAGAAAGAACTCCCACAGGGAGACGTCGAACGTATAGGGGGTCTTCTGCAGGACGCGGTCGTCCGACGTCAGCCGGTACTCGTCCTGCATCCAGAGCAGCCGGTTGCAGATCGCATCATGAGGGATCATGCATCCCTTGGGCTTGCCGGTGGACCCGGAGGTGTAGATGACGTAAGCGAGGTGACCCGGCCCGGCGGTGGGGCCGAGGTCGTGCTCCGCCTCGCCGTCCAGGAGGTGCTGCTCGGTGGAGAGGCACAGCTGGGTGCCGCGGAACGACGAGAGCCGGCGGCGCTCCTCCGCGAGCAGGAGGACCGAGAGGCCGGCGTCCTCGGCGATGAAGTCGATCCGCTCGCGAGGGTACGTGGGGTCGATGGGCACGTACGCCCCGCCCGCCTTGAGGATCGCCAGGAGGGCGACGACCATCTCGGTGGATCGGTCGGCGAGCACGCCGACCAGGGTATCGGGCCCGACGCCGAGCCGCTTCAGGCGGCGCGCCGCCTGGTTGGCCCGGCGATTGAGCTCCCGGTACGTGAGCTGGTCGCGCTCGAAGATCAGGGCGACGTGGTCGGGGCACAGGTTCGCGCGCTCCTCGATCAGCCGGTGCAGGGTCGTCCGGTACCGGGCGGCGCCGGGCGCGGGGTCACGGCACTCCGGCGCGGGCAGGGACGCGGGGCTGGCGGGGGCGCGCGGCGGCGCGTCGAGCCGGGGCTCGTGCCAGGCGGCGTGGTCGCGGGTCAGCCGGTTGAGGATGCGGCAGTAAGCGTCGAACATCGATTCGATGAGCCCCTCGGGGAAGACGCCCTCGACCGAGTCCCAGTGGAGCCGCAGCGCGTCGTCGGCCTCCATGCTGATGTTGTCCAGGTAGACCTGGGGTGTCTGGGTGATGCGGTATCCCAGAGAGACGGTGTCGGGAAGGTCGCCCCTGAGGCTGGGCCCGAGGCCGGTGAAGACCACCGGGAACGTGAGGAACTGCCTGTTCCGGGACTTGATGGCGATCTGCTGCAGCACCCGGGAGCCGCTGACCAGGCGGTGCTCGCGATCCTCGGAGAGCGTGCGCTCGAGGTGCTGGACGCGCTCGGCGAAGGTCTCGCCCGGCGGCGAGACGACCCAGCTCACCGCGGTGAAATCGCCGACCACGGCGCCGATCTCCGGGTGCACCGGCGGCCGATCCCAGCGCGCCACGACCACCGTGAAGGGGCGCCGGCTGGAGCGGCTGCCCAGGACCTCGAAATAGGCGCCCAGCAGCACGGCCTCGGCCGACACCCCGAGGACCGCGGCGCCCTCCTGAAAGCGCGACCACTGCTCCAGGATGCCGTCGAACTGCCGACGCCGCAGGCGCTCGCCCCGGCTGTCGGGCAGGCGCATGCCGAGCTCGGGGCCGCCGGGGAGAGCCGCGAGCCTCCGGCGCCAGTAGGAGACGCCGAGCGCGTGGCTCGCGGTGCGCTCGTGGTCCTTGAGCGCGAGCTGGTAGTCGCGGAAGGAGAGCTGCGGCGCGGCGCACGGCCCCTCGGGCCGCTCGTACAGGGTGAAGAGCTGCTTCAAGACGAGGTGGATGCTGGTCGCGTCGGCGAGGAGCAGATCCATGCTCAGGTGGAGGACGGCCCTCGACGGCTCGGTGAGCGAGAGCCGCAGATCGAAGAAGGGCCACTGATCCAGGGGGAATACCCGGTCGACCATGGTCTCCCGCGTCCGGGCGAGGGCCTCTGCGCGGGCGTCGGGCGACGCCGCGCGGAGGTCCGAGACCTCGATCACATAGCGCGGGACCTCGGCGCGGATGCTCTGGGTGCCGTCGGCGTGAATGACAGCGCGCAGCATCTCGTGGGCGTCGATGACGCGCCGCCACGCCCGATCGAGGCGGGCGAGGTCCGGATCGCGGAGCTCGATCTCCTGATACATCTGGCAGCTCACGCCCCCGTTGGCGGCGAACGCGGTGCGGCCGACGAAATAGGCCTGCTGCAGATCGGACAGGGGGAATCTCTGGTAACGCTCCTCCGGCCGGGCGATGATCTCGAGACCCTCGGCGACCAGCGCCGGGGAGGCCCCGGGGGGCTCGCCGCCGCGCGGGGGTTGCGGGCGCAGGATCTCCTCGCGCCATCCCGGCGACGTCCAGCGCGAGGGCTCTGCCGCGAGCGCCTCGAGCAGCCTCGAATACGTGTCGAAGAGGGCGTCGATGCACCCAGGCGCGAAGACGGCGTCGACGACATCCCAGGTGAAATGCAGGCCACCGTCCTTCTCGTAGACCTGATGGTCCAGGTAGATCTGCGGGGTCTGAGTGACCGAATAGGCGATCTGATCAAGGAAGCTCCGCCCCTGCTGCCGGGCTTCTCTGCTCACGTTGTGGAGGACGCTGGTGAAGACCACCGTGCTCGCTGGGGGCGCCGCGCGCCTCGCCCTGAGGGCGCGGAGCGCGGAGATGCTGTCGGCGCGGTCATGATCCATGTCGCGCCAGAGCTGTCGCTGGCTGCGGTGGACCTTCTCCTGCAACGTGAGGTCGGGGGCTCCCTCGACGAGGAAGCGGTGGGTGGAGATGAGCGGGCCGAGCAGGAGCTCGATGTGCGGGTGGATCGGCGGGCGATTGAAATACGTGAGCGTGAGGGAGAACGGCCCGGGCGCGCTGTGGGAGGCGAGGGCCTCGGAGAAGAGGGTGAGGAGCAGGGCCGTCGTGGAGACGTCCAGCTCCCGCGCTTTGTCCTTGAGCGCGCGCCACGGCGTCTCGGCCAGCCGCCCATGGATGCGGCGCCGGGGGTAACAGGCGCGGCCCGCGGACCTCGTGGGGCGCTCGTCGCGAGGCAGCGCCGGGCCCCCGGGCATCTGGGCCAGCTTCTCGCACCAGTAGGCGAGATCCCCCTGGTAGGCCGGCGAGCGCTCGAAGTCCCTGGAGGCCAGGACGTAATCGCGGAAGCTGAGCTCGCAGACGGGCAGGGTCGCGTCAGGATCGCTGTAGAGTCGATACCACTGCGTGAGCAGGAGGTTGAGGCCGGCGGCGTCCAGGACCCACTCGTCGATGCTGACGTGGATGACGCTGCGCTCGTCGCTGGAGCGGGTGATCCGGATCTCGTGGAGCGGCCACGCCCCTGGCTCGTAGACCCGGTGGGACATGCTCGCGCGCACGCTCTCCAGGTGCGCATCCAGCGCCGCGCCCGGGCGCCCGCGGAGGTCGTCCACCGGGAAGCGCTGCGGCCGCCCGGGCTCCTGGACCTGCTGGGTGCCGTCGGCGCGGACGACGGTCCGGAGCATGTCGTGGTGGACGACGAGCCGGTGGAAGGCGCGCTCGAGCCGCGGCACGTCGAGGTGCGCCTCCTCGATCTCCAGGTAGATGTGGCATCCGACATGATCCCCCGCCCTGTCAAGCTGCTTGGCCACCAGGAAGGACTCCTGGATCGGCGTCAGCGGGAAAGGGAGGAAGCGATCCCCCGGGCGCGCCGTGATGACGGGCCGGAGCGAGGGCTGAGCGCGAGCCGCGGAGCCGTCGGGGTCCGCCTGCCACGAGGCGCGTCGGTCCCGCAAACGCATGAGGACCTGCACCTTCTCCTCCGCAGACAAGTTGGCAAACTCCTGGGTGCTCATCGCGCTTTTCATCGTCATCGTTCCTCTTGCAGGATGGCGTAGAGCCGAGTCAGCTCCTCGCTCGGTACGCCGGCCAGGTCGTGCCCGAACGCCAGGAACCGTTCCCGGAGCACCGCGCCCGAGAGGGCCTTGAGGGAGGTGGACAGGTCGGCCCCGGCCGGGCCGCTACGCGCCTTCGCCGGGCTCTCCGGCGCGCGGGCTCCTCGTCGAGAGAGGTAATCGCCGAGCTCGGCCACGCTCTTCTCGCCGCTCATGGCCTCCATGGGGATGGTCATGGCGAGCTCTCCTTCCAGCGTGACCTTGAGCTTGGCGGTCAGGATCGAGTCCAGGCCCAGGCGCCGCAGGGACGCGCGGGCAGAGACCTCGCCCTGATCGAGACCCAGCGTGGATTCCAGCCGCGCGCACAGGTAGCTCTCCAGCTCCCGGGTCTCCGCGCTGGGATACGCGGGCGGCGCGGCGGCCGCGGGGTACGCCGGCGGCGCGGCGGCCGTGGGGGACGCCGGCGGCGCCGCGGCGGGCCGGGGCGCCTCGGATGAGAGCGCTGCGGGGCTCGACGAGGCCTCGTCGGTGAGCACCGGATCCAGCCAGCATCGCCTGCGGTCGAACGGGTAGGTCGGCAGCGGGATGCGCCGCGCGTCGCGGCGGGGATAGAGGGCCTCCCAGTCGATGGCGGCGCCCGCGACCCACCTGCGCGCCGCCTCTTCGGGCGTGCGGATCGCCTGGGCGGGAGGCGCGGCCGCGCCGCTGGCCGCGTCGCCGTCCGTCTGGCCGATGAAGACGCCCGGCGCGGGGACCTCGGGATCGCGAAGGTAGGCGTCGAGCGCCGTGATCAGCGCCTCCGCGGTGTCCGCCACCACGGCGAGGCGCAGCTCCAGGGCCTCGCGCCCCACCTGGAGCGTGTAGGCCACGTCGTCGAGGCGCAGGTCGGTCGCCTCGGCGAGGAAGCTGCGCATCCTGACGACCAGCTCGCGCAGGCTCTTGCGGCTCCTCGCGGAGAGCACGAACAGCTCGGGCAGCCCGGCGGGCGAGCGGACCGGGGCGGCGTCGCGCGGCGGCGGGCGGTGCTCTTCCACCACGAGGGTGGCGTACCCCCCGCCGGCCCCGATGGAGTCGATCATGGCGCGCCGCGGGACCTCGCGGCCGGCGATGACCGGTCGCGGCCAGTCCTCGAGGCGCTCTTGAAGGTAGAACGGGGTGTCGTCGAGGTGCAGGTTCGGATTCCTCGGCTCGGCGTTGATGGTCGGCGCCAGCGCGCCGTGCCGGAGCTGGAGCAGCACCTTGGCGAGCTGGGAGACGCCGGAGGCCCCTTCCAGGTGGCCGATGTTCGATTTGACGGTGCCGAGCGCGCAGAAGCCCGTGTCCGCGGTGAAGCGCCGGAACGCCCTGGTCAGCGCGTTGACCTCGACGGGGTCGCCGAGCGGAGCGCCGTTGGCGGCCGCCTCCACGTAGCTGATCGTGCGAGGGTCGATGCCCGATCTCTCCAGCGCCTCCACGAACATGTCCGACTGGGCCTTGAGGTTCGGCGCCGTGAAGCCCGTGCTGGCGCCGCCATGGCTGATGGCGCTCGAGCGGATGACCGCGTGGATGTGGTCGCGATCGCGGACCGCGCGATCCAGCGGCTTGAGCAGCACGGCGCCGACGCCCTCGCCGGGGATCATGCCGTCGCTGTCGCCGAACGGGCGGCTGAGCCCGCCGCCGCTCATGAACTGGAGCTGGCTCAAGCCCAGGTACTTCTCCGGGATGAGGGAGAGGTTGACGCCGCCGGCGATGGCGAGATCCGTGCGCCCGAGGAGCAGGCCCTCGCACGCGAGGTGGATGGCGGTGAGCGACGACGCGCAGGTCGTGTCCACCGCAAGGCAGGGCCCGTGGAGGTCGAAGAAGTGCGACACGTGGTTCGCGATGTGGGCGCCGAAGGCCGAGAGCAGGAGGCTGCGGGTCGCCTCGTCTCCGGCGAGCATGGCGTAATGATGGTAGATGGCGCCCACGTACACGCCGACCTTGCCGCCGTCCTTCGACAGCATGGCGCGGGTGTAGCCGGCGTCCTCGAGCGTCTCATAGACGCTCTCCAGGAAGAGCCGCTGCATGGGATCCATGAGCCGAGCCCGCGCGGGAGGGATGTTGAAGAGCAGCGGATCGAACTGGTCCACGTCGCGGAGGAAGCCGCCCCATTTGCTCTCGCTCTTTCCAGTCCGGCCCTTCTGAGGGTCGAAGTAGCGATCCTTGTCCCAGCGCTCGGCGGGGATCTCCTCGATGCAGCTCTCGCCCGCCTTGAGCCGCGCCCAGAGCGCGCGCAGGTCCTCGGCCTGGGGGTAGCGGCCGCTGACGCCGATGATGGCGATGTCGCCCCGCGAGGCGCCTTCCTGCGGTCTGCGCGGCGCGGTCGCGCGAGTGGCGCCGGCGAGCCGGGAGCCGTTCTCGAGAAGCGCCGGCGGTGGAGCCGGGTTGGCCGGCGTCGGCTCCGGAGAACGCGGAGCCTCCTTTCGAGCCCCGTTCGTCCGGTCGTGGAGCTCTCGGGCTCCGTTCATCCGGTCGTGGAGCTCTCGGGCTCCGTTCATCCGGTCGTGGAGCTCTCGGGCTCCGTTCATCCGGTCGCGGAGCTCGGCGCCGTGCTTCCGCTCCAGGAAAGCCTCGATCTCTTCCACCGTCGTGTGCTCGAAGAACACGAGCGACGCCAGCTTCAGCCCGAGGCGCGCGCCGAGCTGATCGGCGAGCTGCGCCAGCGACACGGAGTCGAAGCCGTACTCGGCGATGTTGACGTCCGGCGCGATCGCGCCGCGCCGGACCTTGAGGACCTCGGTGATCGCGTCGAGGATCACCTCGCGCAGCGGCGCGCGCGCCGCGCTCTCGCGGACCGCCCCCCCCGGGGCGGCGGCCGGCGCCTCCGCCGGCGGGAGCGGCGCGACCGCCGCGCCGCGCCCCGCCGGGAGCGGAGGCGCGTCGAGGCCGAGGGCCCTCGCCACCCGCGACGGCTTGCCGTAGAACACCGTGACGGGCGATTGCCGGGCCTGGAGGATGCGCTCGAACGCGGCCAGACCGGCGGTCGTGTCGAGGTAATCCAGGCCGCTCATCCTCAGGTAGGTCCGCTCCGACTCGGCGCGACCGCCCATGCCACCCTCGCGCCACAGGGGCCAGTTCATGACGGCCGTGATCCCGTGTCGGAGGCCCTGCTGCCGCAGTCGCTCGCGGTGGGCGCCATAGGCCATCTGGAACCGGTTGCCGCTGCCGTAATCGCAGGACCCGAAGTCTCCGAGCACGGCCGACGTCGAGGAGAACACCGCGAAGAAGTCGAGCGGCTCGGCCGCGGTGAGCCGGTCGAGGACCACGCTGCCGGCGACTTTGGGTCGCAGGTTCTCGCGGAACTCCGACCACGTCTTCTCGACGACAGGGCGCTCGTCGAGCACGCCCGCGGCGTGGATCACCCCGTGCAGGGCGCCGAAGCGCTCCTTGGCCAGGCGCACCGCGGCCGCCATCGCGGCCTCGTCCGCGACGTCCGCCTGGCAATAGAGCCCCTGGCCTCCGGCGTCCCGGAGCCCGGCGAGCTGCCGCTCCTTGCCGGCGTCGAGTGGCGAGCGGCCCGTCAGGACCAGATTCGAGCGGTAGCGATGGGCGAGGTGCTGGGCGACCAGGTACCCGAGCCCGCCGGCGCCGCCCGCGATGAGGTAGACCCCTCCGTGGCGGAGCGGGGTCGACGCGGCGTCGGGCTCGAGCGCGGCGGGCGCCGCGGTGCGGGCGAGCCGGTCCGGACCGCGATAACGGATCTCCGCCCCGTTCCTGCCGCCGGCGCCCTTCGCGGCGCGATCGGCGAGCTCGGCCCAGAGGTCCTCGGCGAGGCGTTCGGGCTCGCGGTGGGTCCAGTGGATCGTGCTCGACCGCAGGCCCGGCAGCAGCAGGCCGAGGGACCTGCAGAAGCCGGACGTGGCCTCGACGGCGAGGGGCGCCTCCTCGCCATGGAAGGCGAGGAGCAGGCGAGCCTTCGGAGCGGGGACGACGTTCGCGAGCGCGACGACGAGGTGGAAGAGCTCTTGTAGCTCCTCGACGCTCGCCGGTCCCTGTCCGGGCGAAGACGCTCCCTGGTCGAGGCCCGATGCGTCCCACAGGCGGATGATCCCGTCGGGCAGGCGGTCCTGCTCCTTCAACGTGGTGATCAGCCCGCGGCAGTCGTCGCCATGGCGCGGGTCGATCGTGAGCACCGAAGCCTCGCCGTCGCCGGACCTGCCGTTCGACGCGCTGCCCGGCTCGGCCTGCGCACGAGGCGACCCGACAGGGCAAACCCACGTCAGATGCCCGCCCCGCGCGCGGACCAGGCGCTCGAGCGCCCGCACCCGGGGGGTGTCCTCGGCTATCACGAGGAGGTTGGCAGGCGGCGCGTCGGTCGGCGGGCGCGAGGGGAGCGGGGTGGGCTGCCAGAGGTCCCCGAAGAAAAGGACGGCGTTTTGCTCCGGCTCCTCGTCGGCGTCGACGAGCTTCCGCCCCGTGAACCCTTTGACGCGCACGAGCGGCGAGCCCGCCTCGTCCACGAGGATCACGTCCATGACGGCGACCTCGCTCCGCTCTTCTCCGGCGGCGGGGCGTCGCACCTTCAAATGGGCGTAGCAGCGGCGCTCCAGCGGGCGGAAGACGACCAGCTCTTCCAGGTAGAAGGGCACCGGCGTGACGTCGTTGCCGGTCGCGCCCTTCCGCCTGTGCAGCATCCCGGCGTGGAGGGCCGCGTCCAGGATCATGGGGTGCAGTCCGCCAGCGAAGTCCTGGAAATCAGGCTCGGCCACGGTGAGCAGGGCCAGGGCCTCCTCGTCGTTGTCGTAGAAGGCCTCGATGACCTGGAATGCAGGGCCGTACTCGAACCCTTGCTCCCGCAGGGCCCGATAGCAGTCCTGACGCAAGAGAGGCTCGGGGCAGCGCGCCTTGATGGCAGCCAGGTCCACCGTCCGCTCGCCTCCGGAGGGCTCGGGCTCGACATGGATCTGGCCGCGCACATGGACGACGGCCCCGTTCTGAGTGCAGACTCGAAACTGGCAGCCTGCCTCTGTCGGCCGGAGGTCGAGGGTGGCCTCGACAGGACCGCGATCGACCTGGATCGGCTGCAGCCAGGTGACCTCGGTGAAACGACCGACGCGGTCCTCGGCGGAGAGCTCGCCAGCCACACGCGCCATCTCCAGGTAGGCCGTGCCGGGCAGCAGGGCGCGGCCTCGGATCCGGTGGTCAGAAAGGAGGGTCTCCTCGCCGGTGAAGGTCGTGGCAAACCGCTGCTCTTTGAAGGTCGACGTGTTGCGGCTCAAGAGAGGATGCAGCCGCGCCATCGCCGCGACCTCGGCGGAGGTCGGGAGGCTGCTGCGCGGGTCCTCTGGAGACACCGTGAACCAGCAGCGCTCGCGCGCGAAGGGATAGGAGGGTAAAGCGACGCGGCGCGGCCTTGCGCCTTCGTGCAGGCGGGACCAGTCGACGTCGCTCCCGCCCACCCAGAGGGCGGCGATCCTGTCCAGATCGCCCTCATCGAGGAGGGCTTGCAGGAAAGAGGCGCCAGCCCGGCCGTGGATGAGCTGCCGGACATGGCCCGCTCTGGCGCTCCCCTCGTGGATGTGCTCCAGCCCGCGCGTCTCAGGGGCGCGCGGCGCCCCGCCCTCGGGCGCGCGGCCGCCGACGTAGTGCTCGAGCAACTCGACGGCCTGCTCCGTGCCGTGGACCACGAGGGCCAGGCGCGCGTCCATGGCCTCGCGCCCGACTTGAAGGCTGTACGCAATATCGGCCAGCGACGTGGTGTGCGCTCGCGTCCGCAGGTGATCGAGCAGCCGCGCGGCCGAGACGCGCAAACGCTCCGGCGTGCGGGCCGAGAGCACCAGCACCTGCGGGCGCTCGCTCGCGTCCGACGGGGCGGCCGCGGGCCTGTCGTCCTCGCCCGGCAGGTAGGCCTCCAACACGAGGTGCGCGTTGGCGCCGCCAGCGCCGAAGGAGCTCAGGCCCGCCCGCAGGGGGAGCCGCTGGCCGTGCTCGTCGGCCAGGGCCTGCCAGGGACCGAGCTCCCGCTGTACACGGAACGGTGACCCGGAAAAATTGATGTTGGGGTTGGGCGGATCCGCGTGGATCGATGGAACCAGCTGCTCATGAGCCATCTGCAGCAGCACCTTGGTGAGGCCAGCGACGCCCGCGGCCGACTCCAGGTGCCCCACGTTCGACTTGACCGAGCCGATGGCGCAGTATTGACGCTCCTGGGTGGAGGCCTCGAAGACCTTGGCGAGGCCGGTGATCTCGATGGGATCGCCCAGCGAGGTGCCGGTTCCGTGCGCCTCTACATAGGTGATCGTGCGCGGATCGACGCCGGCCTGAGTCAGCGCAGCGGCGATGACGTCGGCCTGAGCGCTGGGGTTCGGGACGGTATAGCCGCTGGTCTTGCCGCCGTGGTTGAGGGCGCTCGCCTTGATGATCGCATAGATGCGGTCACCCTCGGCGAGCGCGCGATCCAGGCGCTTGAGCACGACGGCCCCCGCGCCCTCGCCGGGGACATAGCCGTCGCCGCCCTCGCCGAAGCTGCGGCACCGGCCGTCGGTGGCCACGAACTTGCCGCGGCTGAGCAGGATGTACTTCTGAGGGTGCAGAGAGAGGTTCACGCCGCCGGCCAGCGCCATCTCGATCTCGCCTCTCTGGAGGGCAGCGCAGGCCAGGTGAATCGCGGTCAGCGAGGAGGAGCACATGGTGTCCAGCGCGATGCTGGGGCCGCGGAAATCGAAGAAGTAGGACACCCGATTGGCGATCGACGCGAAGGATGAGCCCGCGGAGGCGGACCGACCCAGCGCCAGCGCCTCAGCGCCGAAGAGCTGGTAGTGACCATACATGACCCCCACGAACACGCCCGTCGCGCGGTTCGTCAGCGGCGACCGAGCGTAGCCCGCGTCTTCGAGCGCTTGCCAGGCGACCTCCAGGAAGACGCGCTCCTGCGGATCCATGGAGTCGGCCTCTCGAGGCGCGATGTTGAAGAAGAGGGGGTCGAAACGATCGACGTCGTCGATGAAGCCGCCCCACTTGACGTAGCTCTTGCCCGCTGCGCCAGGATCTGGATCGAAGTAGCGATCATGGTCCCATCGGTCGGCGGGGATCTCGACGATGCAGTCGCGGCCGACCTTGAGGTTCTCCCAGAACGCATCGAGATCAGGCGCCATGGGATAGCGCCCGCTGATCCCCACGATGGCGATATCGAGGCGCTCGAGGCTCCCGGCCTGCGGCGCCGGGAGGCGTGGAGCGGAGGCCGTGCGAGGGTCGGGCGCCGCGAGAGGAGGAGCCGCCGCAGGCCGGGGTGGCGGAGCGGCCGCGGGGGCGCCGTCGCCGACGACACGCCGGAGCGCCTCGGCGTGGTGGCGAGCGAAGTAGCCGGCCAGGGCGGCGACGGTCTGATACTCGAAGAGCAACGTCTTGGGGAGCTCACCGAAGAACGTTTCCAGCCTGCGGGTGAGGCTCATCGCCATGATCGAGTCGAGCCCGTACTGATCGAGAGATTGCTCGGCGTCGATGCGGTGGATCGGCAGCTGCCACTGCTCGGAGAACACACGCTTGAGGAAACCCACCGCGCGGGATGCGTGCGCGCCGGGCTCGGCGGGCCCGACCGCGGCGGGACCGCTGGCCGTCGGCGCGGCGCGCTCTCCGCTGAACAGAGCCAGGATCTTGCCGGGATCGCCGGTGAGGACGGCGATCTGCGGCCCTCCAGCCCGCAGGCAGTCTTCCAGGGCGGCGAGGCCCTGCTCGGTAGCCATGGGCACCATCCCGGTCGCCCGCGTCATCCACGCGATCGCGTCGGCGTCGGGCCTCATCGTGCCTTCCTGCCAGAGCGGCCAGTTGACCGAGACGGTCAGCCCGCTCCGCCGGCCGCCGTGCCGCTGCTCCTCGCGGAAGGCGGCGAAGGCATCCATGAAGGCGTTGCCGTAGGCATAGTCGGCCTGACCGGCGCTGCCGAGGATCGCGGCGACCGAGGAGCACAGCAGGAAGAAGTCGAGGTGGTCCTCCCGGGTGAGCTCGTCGAGGAGGAGCGTGCCTGTCACCTTGGGGGAGATCACGGCCGCGACGTCGGCCGGGTTCTTCTTGGCCAGCAGGGCGTCCCGCAAGGCGCCTGCGGCGTGGACGACGCCGTGGATCCCCCCGAACCGAGACCGGGCCTCGTGGAGCACGGCGGACGCCTGGTCTCGCTGGCCCACGTCGGCGCGCAGGTAAAGGACCTCGGCGCCCGAAGCTTCCAGGGTACGGATGCGCGACGCCTGCAGGGCGGACAGCGGGGAGCGACCGCAAAGCACGAGCTTTGCGCGGTACCGCCGGGCCAGGTAGTCGGAGAGGATGAACCCCAGCCCCCCGGCACCTCCGGTGATGACATAAACCCCCTCCTCGCGCAGCGGCAAGGGCCGGCTGGCGTCGGGTTGGAAGGGCTCGAAGCTGCGCGCGAGCCGCTGACCATCGTGGTAACGCACCTCGCTGGCGGGATCGGCGTCCGGGCTGCACTCGGCGAGCAACGCGTCGGCGAGGCCGCCGGGATCAACGTCGAGCGGCACGGCCACGGTCCTGCACAAAAGGTTGGGATCCTCGCGGCGCACGCTCCTCGCGAAGGCTGCCAGCGCGGCGTGGCGCGGGCTGACGGCGCTGCCCTCGGCCGGGTGCGCGTAGAGCACGCGAACGGTGTGCTCGCCTCTTCGCTCCTGCAGCGCGCGGCAGAGGTGCAACACCGCATCGAGGTGGCGGGTGTCGCCGGCGCCCCCCTGGTCGTCGCGCAGCGACCGGAGATACAGCACCGACGCGGGCACGCCGTGTCGCGACACGAACGCGTCGAGCAGCCGCCGATAGTGCTCTGGCCGGCTCGGATCGATGACATACCGGTCGTCGCTCGCGACCTGGAGCGCCGGCCCTGGGCGGACGAGGCCGACCGGCGCCTCAAGGCGTGCTCTGGTGGCCGTCCAGAGGCCATCGTCGGCGTCGAAGAGCAGGACGGGGCCCTGCGGGGGGCGCTCGCCGGCCGGACGATCGATGCGCTGCGGACGCCAGCCGGGCCGGAAATAGAGCCGCTGAGCCGGGGCGGGCGCGACGGCCGCCGTCGCGAGGCGAACGGTGAGATCACGGATCTCGACGAGCACCCGACCGGCGGGGTCGACGAGCGTGACGTGCGAGGCCCTGGCGTTCGTGCCCGGCGGCGTGGCCGAGAGGGTGGCGTAGGCGAAGAGCCGCGTCGGAAGCGGGTGGCGCAGCGTGACCCGGCCGACGGCGAAAGGAAGGTAGGGGGCTCGGACCGCCTCATCGTCTACCAGCCCGAGCGTGCACAGCAGGGCGGCGTCGAGCAGGGCGGGATGGAGGGCAAAGGTGGAGAAGTCGACGTGATGAAGCTCCGGGAGGCGTATCTCTGCAATGGCCTCGCCCTGGCCTCGGCGCAGCTCGTGGAGCGCGCGCATGCTGCTGCCGTGGTGCAGCCCGATCTGCTGGAGGCGGCGGTAGCACGCGTCTCCGCGGGTGATCGCCGTGCAACGCGAGATGATGTCATCGAGCGGGAGAGGCGGCGCCGCGTCGTTGGGCTCCCCCTCGTCGAGGCGCACCCGCCCCACTGCGTGCGAGATCGCCGCGTGCTCGGCGGCGGAGGACACGGTGAAGTCGAGCCCGCCGGCGGATGGACGGAGCGCTATCTGGACCTCGCGCGGCTCGATGTCCACGATGACGGGCGCGGTCCAGACGACGTCGACGATGTCGCGGACCGGCCGCCCGGCCGCCATGTCCGCGGCGGCGCGGGCCATCTCCAGGAATGCCACCGCGGGGAGGAGCTTCTGGCCCTGCACGAGGTGATCGGCGAGATAGAACGCGTCGCCCTGGAGCCGGCTGGAGTACGTGTGCGCGTGGAGCGTGGAGGTGTTCGCCTGCACCAGCGGGTGCAAGCGCTTCTCTCCCGCCTGGCCGAGGGTGAAGGCGTCTCCGCTCCTGGAGAACCAGTAATGCTCGCGGGCAAAGGGGTACGTGGGCAGCGGGATGCGCCGCCGAGCCCGGCCCACGTCGAGCGCGTCCCAGTCCACGTCGGCCCCGGCGACCCAGAGCCGGCCGAGCGTGGCCAGGTCTCGCTTCGCGATGGCGGCGCGCACCCGGGCCTCGTCATCCATGGCCTCCTGGCGAGATCCGCTGCTTCCAGTCCGCCTGGATGCCTGGCCCGTGAAGCCATGAGACCCGCTCGGCGCGCCGTCCTCGCAGTAGCACCGGAGCTGCTCGATGAGCTCGTCCAGGTCGGCGACGCGCAGCGCGAGGCGGTGTTGACGGGGATCGCGACCGACGCGCAGCGTATAGGCGAGATCGCTCAAGCGCACGGCGGGACGAGCCACGCTGCTACCCGGATCGGCGTCCGGCGCGGCCAGGTGTCGCAGGCGCTCTGCGAGGACCGCGACCGTCGTCCGTCCGGTCAGCGCCTCGCTGCCCACCGGCAGGCCGAAGCGGCGCTCGATGTCTTCGGTCAAGCAGCGCACGTCGAGCGCGCCGAGCCCGAGCTCGGACATCTCGGCATCCTCGTCGACGTCATGCGGCGCGATGTCCAGGCGTCGCGCCACGATGTCCCGCAGCTCGGCACGGAGCTGCGCCGCGCCCGGCAGGCGCCAGTCCGGGGCTCGGGGCGATGCGAGCCGTCTAGGCTGCGAGCCTTCCAGGAAGCGCAGCAGCCGCTCGGCGTGCGCGCGAAGTCGCTCCTCGGTATGCGCAGAGAGCACGACCAGCTCAGGCTCTGCCGCCGCGATCTCCAGGGCAGCAGCCGATGCCTCATACTCCTCCACGATCATGTGGACGTTGGTCCCACCAGCGCCGAAGGAGCTGATGCCCGCGCGGCGCGGGTGGACCTCGGTCACCCCGCCCTCGCGCACCTCGGGCTGGCGCCACGCGTCGAGCGTGCGTTGGACGTAGAAGGGCGTGCTCTCGAAATGGATGTTCGGGTTGAGCACCTCTGCGTGCAGCGATGGCACGAGCTGCCGGTGATGCATCTGCAGCGCGACCTTCGTGAGGGCCGCGATCCCTGCGGCGCCTTCGAGGTGGCCGATGTTGGATTTCACCGAGCCCAGGGCGCAGTACTGCCTGTCGCTGGTATGGGGCCTGAAGCTCTCCTCGAGCCCGCCGACCTCGATGGGATCTCCCAGCGCGGTGCCCGTGCCGTGGGCCTCCACATAGCTGATCGTGCGCGCGTGGACGCCGGCGCGCTCGAGGGCGCGTCCGATGACATCGGCCTGAGCCTTGGGGTTTGGCACCGTGTATCCATGGGTCTTGCCACCGTGGTTGACGGCGCTGCCCTTGATCACGGCGTAGATGGCGTCGCCGTCGGCCTCGGCCCTGCTGAGCGGCTTCAGCAGCACGGCGCCCACGCCCTCTCCGGGCACGTACCCCTTTCCGCCTGCGCCGAAGCTGCGGCAGCGGCCGTCCGGCGCGAGCATTTGAAGCTGGCATAGACGGGTGTACTTGCTCGGATGAATGGACAGGTTGACGCCGCCTGCGATGGCCATGGTGCACTCGCCCCGCCTCAGGCTCTCCACCGCCAGGTGCACCGCCAGCAGCGACGAGGAGCACGCCGTGGAGACCGTGAGGCTCGGGCCTCTCAGGTTCATCACGTACGAGATCCGGTTCGCGATCGAGGCGTGATCGGAGCCGGTGGGCACGTGGTTCCCGAGCGCCGCCTGCTCGAGGCCGAGCAGGCCGTAATCGTCCCACATCACCCCCGCGAACACCCCTATCCGGGCCGCGTCGTCGCGCACGCGCCCGTATCCGCCGTGCTCCAGCGTGGCCCATGCGGATTCCAGGAAGAGCCGCTCCTGCGGGTCCATCGTGGCCACCTGTTTCGGCGAGATCTGGAAGAAGAGCGGGTCGAACTTGTCGACGTCCTCGATGAATCCGCCAAACGCGCAGTAACTCTTGCCCTCCTTCCCGGGCTCGGGGTCGAAGTACCGGCGGTGATCCCAGCGCTCGGCGGGGATCTCTTCGACGCAGTCGCGCCCGGCCTTGAGGTTGGCCCAGAACGCGTCCAGGTCGGGCGCCATGGGGTACCGGCCGCTCATGCCGATGATCGCGATCCCTTCGTCCGCGAGGGTCGCTCCGGGCCGGGCGGGCGCTCGGCGACCAGCGTCGCGGCCCGCCCCGGCGACCGCGTGCTCATTCCATGCGGCGATCACAGCGCGGACCGGAGCGCCCCCGTCGGCCGGGGCCTCCGTGCCTCCAGGCCGAGCAGGCTCGTCGGCCGTCGGCGCCGGAGGTGCCTTGGCCTCCCGGTGGCGGCCCACGATCCGGCGCAGCTCGGCGCCGCGAGCCGCGACCAGGTGATCGGCGACCGCGCGGATGGTCCGGAGCTCGAAGAACGTCGTGCGCGGCAGCGGCGTCATGTCCTTGTCGAGGAGCGAATGAAGCTCCACGATCATGAGCGAATCGATGCCGTAGTCGTCGAAGCTGGCTTGCGCGTCGATCTGCGCTGCGTCCATCTTGAAGACGGCGGCGAAGTGGCCCTTGAGATAGTCCTCGACGGCCTGGGCCAGGTGTTCGTCGCCGGACGCGGCGCTGGAGGCAGCTTCGGTGTGAGCCGGTGAGGCTGCCGGCGGGCGCGGGTTCCTTCGCTCGATGACCCGCCGCATCCGCTCAGGATCCCCGTGGACCACGAGCAGCTGTGGCTCCGGCGCCGAGAGCGCCCGCGTGAAGAGCTCGACGCCCAGCGCCGGATCGAGCGCGCGCATGCCTGCGACGCCGGCGTACAGCTCCTGCTGCCCTTCGGGCAGGCTCATGCCCTCGCCGGCCCACAGAGGCCAGTTGATCGACAACGTCTTTCCACGACGCTGGCCCTGCGCGCGCTGCGCCTCGCGGCCCGCGGCGAAGCGGTCCATGAACGCGTTCGCGTACGCGTAGCAGCCGGCGCCGAAGTCGCCCATGACCGCGGCGATCGACGAGAAGAGCACGAAGAGATCGAGGGTGGCGAGGTGGCGGCTGGCGGCGTCCAGGTTCAAGGTGCCCTGGACCTTGGGCCCGAGGACCCTGGCGAAGGAGGCGGCGTCGGCCTGGGCGATGGGCGGCGCCTTGTCCGTGCCGGCGGCGTGGAAGATGCCGTGAAGCCCGCCGAAGCGCCGTTCTGCGGTCTGCACCAGCGCCCGCCCGGCCTCCGCGTCGCACACGTCGGCTTGAACGTAGACAGCGTCGCCGCCCAGGCCGCGGATCTCGTGGATCAACGCGTCCTTGGCGGCGTCGTTCGGGGATCGGCCGCTGAGGACGAGCCGCGCGCCGTGGCGCCCGGCGAGGTGGCGCGCGAAGATCGAGCCCAGGTGGCCGCAGCCGCCGGTGATCAGATACACGCCGCCGGTCCTCAGCGGCGCGGCGCCGTCGGGCCGTGCCGGCGCGTCCGCGAGCGGCCGCAGCGCGCGTGTCCACCGGGCAGTCGAGGAGGTATAACGGATCTCGCTCCCAGCCCCTGTGTCGCGGGCGCCGAGCTCGTTCGACACGATGTTGAGCAGCTCCTGGGCGCCGAGCCGGGCCGGCTCCGCCTGCACCGTGACGATCTCGACATGCGGGGTCGCCGGGGCGAGCGCGGCGGCGAAGCCGGCCAGCGCCTCGTCGCGCGGATCGGCGATGCCGTCGCGGTGGCCAAGGACAGACAGGCAGCGGACGCGCTGCGTGGCGCCCAGCGCGCCGAGGCCCTGGACCAGGTGGAGCAGCGCGTGGACCCCCGCGGTGATCGCGCCCTCGGCGCTGGCGCCATGGCGCCAGAGGTGGACGATCCCGAGGCTCCCGCCGGACCACCGGCCGTCGCGCGAGAGCGCCTCGAGAGCGCGCCTTATATGGCTCGGATCCGCTGGATCCACCCGGTAGCCCTGCGGGTCGAGCTCTCCGAACGTCGTCCCTGCCGAGAGCCGGCGCGTGGGGCGCACCCGGCTCAGCGCGTCGACGAGGCGCGAGGTCAGCTCGTCCTCCCGGCCGAGGACCAGGATCCGGTCCGGCAGCTCTCCCGCCGCGGCGGCTGCGTGCCCGGAGGCGACGGGCGTCGCTTCCCAGATCGGCTTGTACCAGAGGGTGTGGGCGGGCGCCGCTCGCTCCGTCTGGGCTGTATGGGGCACGGGCTGGCTGAGCGCGCCGCGCGCCACGACCCGCACGCTGTAATCGATGATCTCGACCAGGACAGCGCCGCCCGGGTCGAACACCTCGATACGGAACTTCAGGACCCGCTCCCCGCCAGCCCGGGAGTCCTGCGTGAGGACCGCGTGCGCGTAGCACGACGCCGCGGTGAGAGGCCGCCGGATCACGAGCCGGCCGAGGGTGAAGGGCAGGCGCAGGAGCGAGGGCTCGAGCTCGTGATCGAACCCGAGGTGAGCGATCGCCTGCAGGGCGCCGTCCAGGAGAGACGGGTTCAGCCCTTCCTCGTCGCCGCCCGCCACGGCGGCGTCGGGCATCCGCAGCAGGGCGACCGCTTCCCGCTCCCCGCAGTGGAGCGCCTGCACGGGCCGGAACGCGGGCCCGTAGTGGATCCCCAGGCCCTCGAAGAAGCGATAGAGCGCGTCGCCCGCGATCTGCCGAGGGCAGCGGTCCAACAGCGCCTGGACCGACACCGCGGGGCGAGCGCCCTCGGGCGGATCCGTGGTGAGGTATCCGTGGCCGTGGACCACGGACTGACCCTCGGCTTGCGAGTAGATACGGTAGACGACGGCCTCTCGCTCCGAGGCGAGGCTGATGCGCAGCGTGACGCGCTCGCCCGCGGCGATGACGGGCCTCGCCCACACGGCGTCGTGGATGCTGGAGACGCTCGCGCGTCCCGCGTGGTGGCCGGCGGCGCGGGCCATCTCCAGGTACACCGCCGCTGGCAGCACCGGCCGGCCGGCGACCACATGGTCCCGGAGCACGGGGTCGGCGCCGGAGAAGGTCTTCTCGAAGGCCAGCTCGCCCAGGGTGGATACGTTGGTGTCCAGGAACGGGTGGAGAGCCCTCGCGACCCCAGCGGCCACCGGTCGCTCCGCGACCACGGGTATCCAGTAGCGGTCTCGCGCGAACGGGTACGTGGGCAGGGCCAGCGGGTAGGGAGGCGGAGAGGGATAGAGGCGGCGCCAGTCGATCGCGGCTCCCGCGACCCATCGCCGCGCGATCGTGGTCAGATCGTGGCTCGCCGTGGCCTCGTCGAGGGCGGCCTGGTCCGCCTCTCCGAGCTCGGGCAGCTCGTATGGCTTGACCGTGCCGTGGAACACGCGGGATGGCTCGCCGCCCTGGCGGCCTTCGCTGTAGGCCTGCAGATCGGCGATGAGCTGCCGGTGGTCGGCGGCGATGATGGCGAGCCGGGACTCCAGGGCCTCACGCCCGGTCTGCAAGGTGTACGCGACGCGCTCGAGATCGCGGAGCTCGGCGGCGGCCCCGTCGCCGTCAGCCCGGCTCAGGAAGGCGGCGACCTTTCCGGCGTAGGCGCGCAGGCGCTCCTCGCTCATGGCCGAGAGCACCACGAGCACCTCGTCCCGGCCCGGCCGCGCGCGCGGCGGGTTCTCCCACTCTTCCAGGACGACGTGCGCGTTGGCCCCGCCGGCACCGAAGGAGCTGACGCCGGCCCGCCGCGGGATCTCCTTCTCGCCGTCTGGCCCCGCCAGGCGCGGCCGCTCCCATGCGCTGAGCTCCTGGGGCACCCAGAAAGGCGAGCTCGCGAAATCGATGCTCGGGTTCAGCTGCTGCGAGTGCAGCGACGGCGCGATCTGCCTGTGTTTCAGCTGCAGGAGCGCCTTGATCACGCCCACGACCCCGGCCGCGCCCTCGAGGTGGCCGATGTTGGACTTCGCCGATCCAAGGGCGCAGAACTGCCTGTCCTTGGTGTCCTGGCGGTAGCTCTTGGTCAGGCCCGCGACCTCGATCGGGTCGCCCAGCTCGGTCCCTGTCCCGTGGGCCTCCACGTAGCTGATCGTGCGCGCGTCGACGCCGCCCTGGCGCAGCGCCTCCGAGATGACCTCGGCCTGGGCGTTCGGGTTCGGCACCGTGTAGCCGTTGGTCTTGCCGTCGTGATTCACGGCGGTGCCCCTGATGACGGCGTGGATGTGGTCGCCGTCCTCGATGGCCCGACGCAGCGGCTTGAGGAGGAGCGCGCCCGCGCCCTCGCCGGGCACGTACCCCGCGCCCCCCGCGCCGAAGCTGCGGCACTTGCCCTCGGCGGACAGCGCCTTGAGGTTGCTCATCTGAAGGTACTTGGCAGGGTGCAATGAGAGGCTCACGCCGCCGGCGATGGCGTAGTGGCACTCGCCTCGCCTGAGGCTCTCGCAGGCGAGGTGGATGGCGACGAGCGAGGACGAGCACGCCGTATCGAAGGCGATGCTGGGGCCGTGCAGGTTGAGCGCGTAGGAGACGCGGTTGGCGATCGAGGAGTAGTCGGCGCTCGCGATCACGGGATTGCCCTTGTGGAGCTCGTCCTGCCCGTGCTTGCCGTAGTCGCCCCACATGACGCCCGCGAAGACGCCCACCCGGTTGCGGCGGCCTGCGCCCGGGGGCGCCTCTCTCCCGCGCACCAGCCGATCGACGGTGTACCCCGCGTGCTCGAGGGTCTCCCAGGCCACCTTCAGGAAGAGCCGCTCCTGAGGGTCCATGCTGTGCGCGGCGCGGGGAGAGAGGCGGAAGAAGAGCGGATCGAAGCGATCCACATCGCTGACGAAGCCACCCCATTTGCAGTAGCTCTTCCCGGGCGTCCCCGGGGCATCATCGTGGTAGCTGCGCCAGTCCCAGCGCTCGCGCGGGATCTCGGTGATGCAATCGACGCCGGCTCTGAGGGCTTCCCAGAACGCGTCGAGATCGTCGGCCTTCGGGAAGCGGCCGCCGTACCCGATGACCGCGATGCCGAGATCCTCCGGCCCGAGCGCCGCGGGCGCGGCCAGCGCGGGCTCCGGCCCAGCGTCGAGCACGATCTCTGGCGCGCCCTCCTCGGCCGGACGGTGCTCCTCCTCGGAAGGGGCCGCGATCGGGGACGAGGCCGGGGGCGCGCCGAGCAGCTGCTGGAGCCGCGCCTCGTGCTCGTCGACGAAGAAGGCGGCCAGCTCGGCCAGGCTCTTGTACTCGAAGAAGAGGGTGCGCGGCAGCGAGTCGAAATCCATGTCGAGGAGCGAGTTCAGCTCCATGATCATGAGGGAGTTGATGCCGTAGACCTCCAGGTCCTTGTCCGCGTGGATCTTGTCGACGGGGATCTTGGTGGCCTGGGCGAGCATCCTGCGCAGGTAATCCCGCGTGAGGGCCACGAGCTGCTCGCGCCGCAGCGCAGCCCGGGGGGCCGGCCGGGCGGGGTCGCCCTGGCCCGACGAGGGCCTCGAGCTCGCGGCGGCGCCCCGGCGGTCCGGGCCCGGCGCCGCGCCGGACGCGCGCGGCGGCGCGGGGACCTGAGCGTCGGGCCGCCGGGGCTCGTCGCGGGGCGCAGACGCCGCCCGCGGCTCGCGCACCTGCAGGATGCGGTCGATCTTCTTGCGGTCACCGCTCATCACCAGGAGCTGAGGGCGCCCGGCCCGGAGGGCGTCCTCGAAGGCCGCGAGTCCCTGGGCGGCTCCCAGCGCGCCCATGCCGGAGAACTCGAAATAGAGGGCCTTGTCCTGCTCCTCTAGCCTCATGCCCCCGTCCTGCCAGAGGGGCCAGTTGACCGACAGCGTCTGCCCGGCGCGCAGGCCGCTGCGTCGCATGCGCTCGCGGGCTTCGGCGAATCGATCGAGGAAGAAGTTCGCCGCGGAGTAGCTGCCGGCGCCGAAGTCGCCGACCAGCGCCGAGACCGACGAGAACAGGACGAAGACGTCGAGCTTCCGGTCGCGTGTCTCCAGATCGAGGTGGAGGGTGCCGTGGACCTTGGGACGCAGGACCCTGTCGAAATCCGCGAAGGTGGCCCTGGCGAGCGGGGTGCGATCCGCGATGCCCGCGCAGTGGAAGATGCCGTCGAGGCCGCCGAACTCCGCGTCGACGGCGGCGAGCAGGCGCCGGGTCTCCGCCGCGTCGCCCACGTCCGCGCGCACGTACGCCGCGCGACCGCCGAGCGACGAGAGCTCCTCGAGCATGGCGCGCTTCTCGTCATCGAGCGGAGCGCGGCCGCTCAGGACCAGGCGGGCGCGGTAACTCCTCGCCAGGTAGCGAGCGAACAGCATGCCCAGGCCGCCGCATCCGCCGGTCACCAGGTACACGCCGTCCGCGCGCAGCGGCAAGCTGGAGGTCGGCTCCGGCTCGTGCGGAGCGGGCTCGAGCCGCTGAATCTCGTGGCTGTACCGGTTCCCGTCCTGGTAGCGCACCTCGCCGCCGTTGCGATGGTGAGGGGAGGTCAGCTCGTCGACGAGCCGGCGCGCGGCGGTGGCCGCGTCGCAGCGATCGATCTGCACCGTCGCCAGCTCGAAGCGGTGATCGACCGTCGTGAGGGCCCTGGCGAGGCCGTTCACGGCCTCGTGGTGAGGCCGCGGGCCGGCCTCGTCGGCGGTGAACGCGAACACGCAGCGGGTGGCGCCGGACGGGTTCACGGCCAGCTTGGCCTGGACCAGCGCGAGCATCGCGTACAGGCCCCGCCCGAGCTCTTCATCGAGCCTCTCGCGCAGGGTCGCGAGCGCGTCGGCCGCCCCGGCCGCCCCCGCGCTGCCGCCCACGCAGTTGCCCGCGTGCAGGACGTGCGTCGGCAGGGCATGGCGCTGCTCCAGCGCCGAGAACAGCCGCCGGTAGTCCTCCGGGCGACCCGGGTCGATGCCGTAGGTGTGCGGATCGATCGACGTGAAGCGCTCCGCGGTCCGGACGAAGAGCGACCTGTGCGCCCCGGAGAGCCGAGCCTTCAGCTGCTCGTCGAGCCCGCCGAACGCCGCTCCTTCAGGCTGGAAGACGAGGATGGTGTCTGTAGGACGAAGATGGCTGGACATGGAATATCCCTTGATGCTCAAAGCGCTCTCTGCGTCCAGGCAGCGTGGTAGTAGGTGAGCGGCTGCGCGGGCTGCGCGGAAGGCGCGCGGCCCTGCTCCTGCTTGAAGGCGCGCGCGCTGAAGTCCGTGATGCGCACCAGGGCTCGACCGGTCTCGTCGAGGATGGCCACATTGAACTTGAGGATCTCGCGCGCGCCCTCGCCGCGCCGCGATCCCAGCGTCGCGTACGCGTAGCAGACCGGGGGCAACGGCCCCAGGATCTCCAGCTGGCCGAGGGCGAACGGGATGCTCAGGGAGGGCGCGTCGCGGCCGCCATCGAGCCGGATCCCGGTGATGGCTTGCAACGAGGCGTCCAGCAAGGAGGGATGCAGGCCGAACCGGGAGAACTCCTGGCGCAGGTGATCCGGCAGGACCAGCGCGCCCAGCGACTCCCGCTCGTTGCCGCGCACCTCCTGGTTGACCCTGAACGAGGGGCCATAATGGAAGCCGGCCTCCCGGTACCCCCGATAGAACGTCTCGTGATCCCTGCGCTCGCGGCAGCGGGAGCGTATGGCCTCGAGATCGTACCGGTGCGCGTCGCCGTGACCGTTCGTGGGGGGCTCGTGGGCGAGCCTTCCACGCGAGTAGAGCGCGGCGTGGCCCTCGCGCTCGTGGCGGATCTGGTACTCGACTCCCTGCTTGCCAGGGGTGATCACGACCCGCACCTCGTGTCGCGGCCCGCCGAGCAGGATGGGCTTGATCCACATGACGTCGCGGATGACCCGGACCGGCCGGCCGCCCGCGAGCTCACCGGCGGCGCGAGCGAGCTCCAGGTGGCCCACGCCCGGCAGGATGATGTCGCCGGCGACGACGTGATCCTTCAGATAGAAGACCCCGGCGTCCAGGTCCTTCCGGTAGACGCGCCCATCAGGGCTGGAGAGCTCCTCGTCGATCATCGGGTGTGGCGCGCTCTCGGCGCTCGCCGGCGGCGGATGGACGCCGTTCTGGCCCGAGCGCGGCTTGCCGTCGCCTTCGGGCACCCAGTACCGCTCCCTCGCGAAGGGATAGGTGGGCAGCGACGCGCGCGTCACGCGGGCGCCGCCGAACAGGGCGGACCAGTCGAGGCGCGTGAGCCCAGCGGCCCACAGCCGGGCGAGCCGGGACAGCTTGCGGTTGCTGACGAGCGCCTCCAGGAACTGCCGGCCCTCCTCCCCCTCCGCCAGCACGGGCGTCGCGGCGTGCGGCTCGTCCCCCTGCCCGGTGAAGAGCCCGTCGACCGCCTCGCCTGCCCTGTGGCGGGAGAGCAAGGTGATGAGCTCCTCCGCGTCGGTCGCCACGCAGGCGAGCCGCGCGCTCATGACGTCACGACCGGTGAGCAGCGTGTACGAGATGCGCTCCAGGGATGGTCGCATCTCCGGGGCGGTCCCGCGGAGATAGGCGATCAGCGCGTCGATGGCGTCGCTCAGGCGCTCCTCGTCTCTGGCGGAGAGGACGATGAGATGAGGGTCGCGCCGCCCCTCGGCCGTCGGCGAGCCCTCGGCGCGCTCCTCGTCGAACGACTCGAGCACCAGGTGGGCGTTGGACCCGCCGACGCCGAAGGAGCTGATCCCCGCGCGCAGCGGGAGCGCGCGCCCCTCCAGGGTCAGGGCGGGCCTCCAGTCCTCCGTCCGCGTGACGATGCGGAAGGGGCTGCCCTCGAGCTCGATGTACGGGTTCAGGTCGCGGAGGTGCAGGCTTGCGGGCAGCTTGCGGTGCTTCATCGCCAGGAGGACCTTGAAGACGCTGGGGATCCCCGCCGCCGCCTCCAGGTGGCCGATGTTGGTCTTGACCGAGCCGATCGCGCAGTGGGGCGCCTCGGGCGCGGGTCGGCCATGGGCCTCGTAGAGCCGCTCGAAGGCCATCTTGAGGCCGTTGATCTCGATCGGGTCGCCCAGGGCGGTGCCGGTGCCGTGCGTCTCGATGTAGCCGACCGTGGTGGGATCGACGCCGGCCTTGCGGAACGCCGCGACGATGAGATCGGCCTGGGCGCGCGGGTTGGGCGCCGTGAGCGAGTTGGCGCGCCCGCCGTGGTTCTCGGCGCTGCCCTTGATGACCGCATAGACATGGTCGCCGTCGGCGAGGGCGCGGCGGAGCGGCTTGAGGAGCAGCGCGCCGGCCCCCTCGCCGCGCACGTACCCGTTGGCGCTCTGGTCGAACGTCTTGCACTTCCCGTCCGGGCTGAGCATCCCGGCCTTCGCGATGGACAGCGCGGTCGTGGGGCTGAGGATGGCGTTGACCCCGCCGGCGATGGCCAGATCGCAGGAGCCGGTGTGAATGGCCTCCACCGCCCGATGGATCGCGATGAGCGCGCTGGAGCACGCCGTGTTGATGGGCTCGCTCGGCCCGTGTAGGTTGAGCAGGAACGAGATGCGATTCGCCAGGATCGAGTGTGTCGTGCCGGTGAGGGCGTATGCCTCGGTGCGGTGTCCGTTCAGCAGATCGAGGTAGTCGGCCGCCGCCGCGCCCACGAAGACGCCCGTGTTGCTCTGGCTCAGGGCGGAGGGGCTGTACCCGGCGTCCTCGATGGCCTTCCACACGGTCTGCAGGAAGACCCGGTGCTGGGGATCCATCAGCTCGGCCTCCCGGGGCGAGAGGCCGAAGAACATGGGATCGAACTTGTCCATGTCCTCGTAGAAGCTGCCCCAGCGCAGCCCCTTGCGGTTCGGCTCGCCGTTGTCGTGAGCGCGCCAGTCCCAGCGGTCTCCGGGCAGCTCGGAGACGAGACAGCGGCCCGCATCGAGGTGCTCCCAGAACGCACTCAGGGCGCTCGACCCGGGCAGCGCCCCGCTGATGCCGATGATGGCCACGGGCTCGTCGCGTGAAGAGCCGCCCGGCTCGGCGGTGGCCGAGGGCACGGCCGGATCGAAGCGCCGCGCATCTCGCGCGCTCGACGCCGCTGGCTCTCGCCGCTCGGGCCCGGAGGTCTCCGCGGCAGAGGCCGGGGGCTCGACCGCCGGCGCGGACGCGACGCCGAGGCGCCGGACCAGGTGGTCCTCGTAGGCCTCGCAGAGCCAGGCGCCGAGCGACGCCAGCGTCTCGTGCTCGAAGAAGCGCACCGGCGTGATCGCGAGGCCATACGTGCGGTTCAGGTGGTTGGCGAGGACGATGACGTTGATGGACTCCAGGCCGTATTCCATCAGCGGCGTCTCGTAATTCAGCTCCTCGGGGGTGAGCTTCAGCACCTTGGAGACCGCCTCCAGCAGGAGCGCCTTGACCCGCTCCGCCAGCGCGGTCCGGGCAGCGGCCGCGCTGGACGGCGCCTCCGCGTGCGCCTCGACGGCGGCCACTCGCGCCCGCGGGGCCGCAGGGCGAGGCCCGCCGGCGGGCGCGAGCGACCCCGCGAGCCCCAGGCTGTGGTGGATCCTGGCCTCGTCGCCGGCCAGCACGAGGACCTGAGGGTGCTCCGATGTCACGGCGCGGGTGAAGGCGTCGACGCCTGCCTCGCTGTCGAGCGCGGTCATGCCGAAGGCGGAGGTCAACAGCGCTTGCATCTCCTGCGAGACGCCCATGCCGCCCTCTCGCCAGAGCGGCCAGTTGATGGACACGGTCTTCCCGGTGCGGCGGCCGCTCTTCCGCTCGGCCTCGCGCCACGCCGCGAAGTGGTCCATGAAGCTGTTCGCATAGCCGTAGTCCGTCTGGCCCATGTTGCCCAGGACGGCGGTCACGGAGGAGAACAGGGCGAAGAAGTCCAGCTCTCGATGGCGGGTGGCGTCGTCGAGGTGCAGGGCGCCGAGCAGCTTGGGCGCGAGCACCGCGGCCATCTGCTCGCGGCCCTTGCTCCGCAGGTTGGCGTCGGCCGTGACACCGGCGCTGTGGATGACGCCATGGACCGCGCCGAACCGGGCCTCGACGCGCCCCAGCAGCGCAAACACGTCCTCGCGATCGGCGATGTCAGCCCGGATGTAGGCGACCTCCGCGCCCAGCTGCGTGAGGCGGCGGAGCAGCTCCTCGGTGGCGGAGGTCAGGGGAGAGCGCCCGCACAGGGCCAACCTGGCCTGGAAGCGGCGCGCGAGGTGCTCGGCGAACACCCGGCCCAGCCCGCCGGCGCCGCCGGTGATCAGGTAGACCCCTTTGCTGCGAAGAGGCGCCTTCGTCTCCTCGCGGGGCCGCCACGGTCGCGAGCGCTGGATCTGCCGTTCTCGCCCCTCGTAGCGGACCGCGCCCTCGTGAGGGGCGGTCATCTCGGCGACGAGGAGATCGCTCAGCGCCGCGCTGTCCATGCGCTGCGGGTCGAGGCCGAGCACCTTCAGGCGGAGGTGCGGAACGTCGAGCCGGAGACTGGCGCCCAGCCCGCTCATGGCCGCGTGGGTCGAGTCCAGCCGGTCACCGCGCCGCCCGTAGGTGTACAGGATGTCGGTGCCCTCGCCGCGGGCCGGGAGATGGGCAGCGAGCGCGCGGCACAGAGACGTCGCCCGGAAGAACGGGACGGTCGGCCCACCCTCCTCGGGAGCTTGCGTGCGCGGCCACAGGTACACCACGTGGCGCGGCGGCATGCCTTGCTGTCCGCTGGCCGCGACGAGGCGGTGATAGCTCGTCTCCTCGTCAGGGTTGATCTCGTAAGTCCCGTCGCCCAGCTCGCGGAACTCCGCGCCCGGCTTGACGAGCAGGATCGGACCGCAGCGATCTCTCAGGCGATCGCGCGCGCCCTCGTCGGTGTCGAAGAGCAGGACTGGACCGCGGAGCTGGCCTGTCGCGGGCCCGGCGGCCGCAGGCTCCCAGGTCGGCTGAAAATAGAGGATCGAGGTCGCTCGCGGGTCTGCGCGATCCGGCTGGCTGGCCTCTGGCCGTGAGCGCTCGGCCGGCGCGCGCTCCGGTCGAGGCGTCGGCGCGGGGCCGGCGGCGGGCAGGGCCTCGTGCTCGGTGCCGCTTTGCCGGGGCTCGTCCACCCAGAACCTGCGGTTGTTGAACGGGTACGCGGGCAGGGACAGCAGACGCCGCGCCTGACCAGCGTAAAGCGCGGCCCACTCGAGGTCGTGCCTCGTCGCGTACACGTCGGCCAGCGCCTGCAGCTTCTCGCGGTAGGCCTCGGCGCGCGCTGGAGGGGCGTCGCGGAGCTCCTTCACCAGGCGGCTCGCCAGCTGCTCTGACGTGGGATCCGGCTGCCCGGCAGGCGCCGGCGCGTCGGCCGCCGCGGGGTGGCGCGCGAGCCACGCCGCGAGCTCCTGGCGCAGATCGCGCGTGTCGCGCGCCACGAAGGCGAGCCGCAAGGGGAAGTGGGTGCGGCCGACCCCGAGGGTGTATCCGATGTCGCCGAGCTCGTGGTCGCTCCCGCCGGCGTCGAGCCAGGCGATCATGTCCACCACCTTCCGGTGAAGCGGCCCCGGCGCCTTCGCAGAGAGCGGGACAAGGGTGTACGGGGCTACCGTGGGCGCCGTGATCTCGGCTTCTGCCGGCGCCTCCTCGACGATCACGTGCACGTTGGTGCCGCTCATGCCGAAGGAGCTGATGGCCGCCCGGCGCGGATGGTCGCCGGCGGGGATCCAGTCCCTCGTCGCGGTGTTCACGTAGAAGGGGCTGTTGTCGAAATCGATATGACGGTTCGGCCGGTCGAAATGGAGCGACGGCACGAGCGTGCGGTGCTTCAGGCAGCAGAGCACCTTGATGAGGGAGGCCATGCCGGAGGCGGCCAGCGTGTGGCCGATGTTGGTCTTGACCGAGCCGACCGGGCAGAACCGCTTCTTGTCGGTGAAGGCGGCGAACGCGTCCGTGAGCGCGTGGATCTCGATGGGATCGCCCAGCTTGGTGCCGGTGCCGTGGGTCTCGACGTAACCGATGGTCTCCGGGTGGACGCCGACCTTGCGGTAGACCTCGATCTCCAGGGCGGCCTGCGAGGGGGTGCTGGGCGCCGTGATGCCGTTGCTCCTGCCGTCCTGGTTGGCCTCGGATCCACGGATGACTCCATAGATGTGGTTGCGGTCGCGCAGGGCCGCGTCGAGGGGCTTCAGGATAACGGCCGCCGCGCCCTCGGCGGGGACCAGTCCATCGGCGGCGTCGTCGAAGGTGCGGCAGCTCCCTGTGGGGGACAGCATGCCGGTCTTGCTGAGCATGACGTGGCTGATCGGGGTGGTCATGAGGGCGACTCCCCCGGCCACGGCGAGGTCGCTGGAGCCGCTGATCAAGCTCTGGCAGGCCAGGTGAAGGGCCACCAGCGACGACGAGCAGGCGGTGTCGATCGGGACGCTCGGCCCCTTGAGGTTGAGGAAATAGGAGATGCGCGCCGACAGGATGGACAGCGTGTTCCCGATGAGCCGATAAGAGGGATCCGCCGAGGCGCCGAGCTTGTAGACGTAATCTCCGTCCTTGCACCCCACGAAGACGGAGCACCGTTGCCCGTTCAGGGCGTCGGCGCTGTACCCGGCGTCCTCGAGGGCTCTCCAGGCCTCCTGGAGGAAGAGGCGTTGCTGGGGATCGGTGAGCTCCGCCTCGAGCGGCGAGATGCCGAAGAAGAGCGGGTCGAAGCCGCCAATGTCGCTCAGGAATCCGCCCCATTTGCTGTAACTGCGGGCGGGAGCGGCGGGATCGGGGTCGTAGAACCCGTCGAGGGGCCAGCGATCGGGCGGGATCTCGCGGATCGCGTCGTGTCCATCGCACAGGTTTCGCCAGAAGTCGGCGACCGTCTCGGCGTCGGGCAGCCGGGCGGAGATGCCCACGACCGCGATATCCATGCTGCGGACAGGCCGCGCAGAGGTCGCCGGAGGAGGCGTCGGCGCGAGGGGCGCCGCGACGAGGGGCGCCGCGACGAGGGGGGCGCGCGTCTCGTCGGCCTCTCGGGGCGTGGGGAGGGATGCGGCGAGCTGGTCCACGAGCTCGGAGAGGGGCACGCGCCGGAGGAGCTCCGTGGCGGTGACGCCCGTCCCGAGGACCTGATTGACGCGGCTCGACACCGCGACCGCCTGCTGCGCGTCGAGGCCGCACTCTTCCGGGGTCGCGCTCAGGTCGAGCTCTCGCGCATCGACGGCCAGCACCTCGGCGAGGGCATCGAGGGTGACCTGCCGGACCTGCTCCAGGGCCAACCGCGGCGACGCCGGCCGGCTCGCCGGCGCCGTTCCCTGGACGGGAGAAGGCGGCTGCGGCGGTTGCGCCGGCGGCGGCTGCGCCTGCGCCTGCGCCTGCGCCTGTTGCTGGAGCGGCTGCGGCTGGGACGGCTGCGCCGCCGCGCCCGGCGGTGGGCTGGCGGTCGCCTGTACGGGAGCGAAGGTGGTGGCGATGTGCTCGGCGAGCGCGCGCGTGGTTGGATAGTTGAACAGGGCCGTGGTCCTCAGCTCGATGCCCAGCTCGCGACCGATGATCCCGGCGAGCTCCACGGCGAAGATCGAGTCCACGCCAAACGTCGTGAAAGGCACGTCCGAGTCGAGATCGGGCCTGTCGATCTGCAGCGTGCGCGCGAGGCCGTCGATGATCTTGCTCTCGATGGCTTGCAGGGACATCGGCCGCGACGTGGAGGCCTGCTCTGCGGCGGGGAGGGAGGGGGCGGGCGCGATCGCCGCGGGCGGCGGCGCCGCGGCGGATGCATCAGGGCGCGAGGAGGCGCGCTCGGCGCGCGGCCCGCGGACCACGCCGTCGCTCTCGGCGACGATCACGCCCTGGATGGTCCAGGAGGAGGCACCGTCGCTGTGCTCGAGGGGCGCGACCCGGCCGAAGCCCTCTTCCTCGAGCAGGCCCTTCCACATCGAGGCGCTGAGCAGCGGGGACCATTTCATGCGCTCGATCCCGTCCTCGAAGAGCCACCAGCCGTCCAGCAGGCCCGCTGTGAGCGTGAGGAAATGGACGACCCGGGTCATCTCGTTGAGGATCAGCCAGCCGCCCGCCCTGAGGAGGCTCTTGATGCTCCGCAGGGTATTGCGCAGGTTCCTCGTGGCGTGCACGACGTTCGCGCCCAGCACCACGTCGAACCGCTCCGGGGAGTAACCCTGCGCCGCGATGTCCTCTTCCAGGTTGAGCGGCTGGAAGGTGACAAACGGGTGGCGTGGGCCGTACTGGCGCTTTCCGTACTGCGTGAAGGCGCGGGAGATGTCAGTATAGAAGTACTCGATATGGGACGCGTACGGATCGAGCGCGTCGAGCACGGACGCGCTGGTGCCGCCGGTGCCGGCCCCCACCTCCAGGATCGCGATCTTCTCGCCGTGCCGCAGGCGCGCGACGCGGGCCTCCACGAACGAGAGCAGGCTCCCGATGACCAGAGCATTGAAATGATCGGCGGTGGGGTTGCCCTTGTAGAGCCGGCCCATCAGATCCATCGATCCCTGCGGGAAGAGCACGTCGGTCGCTGCGACCTGGGCGCGGAGCAGCTCGGGATAGCGCTGATAACACGCCCAGAGCAGCCGGACGTACGGCTCGATCTCCGGCAGGGCCGCAAGCTGCTGCATCTGCCGCTGGATACCGCGCTCCTCGCGCGCCACCCGATCGCTGATGAGGAGGTCGTCTCCTTGGATGCGGAGGTAGCCGGCCCCCTCGAGGATCGCGAGCAGGGAGTCGTAGAGTCGGCTGTAGCGGTCCGCGATGCCCAGCCGCTCGCGGAGGGCTGCCGCCGGCTCGCGGCCGCCCGACCGGAGGGCGCCCATGTCCTGGAACGCGCACAGCAGCAGATCCTCGCTGAAGCGCTCCAGCCTGTCGAACGAGGGCTGGTACCGCAGCAACGCGCGGACCGCGTCGAGCTCGGGCTGGATGCGCGGCAAGCTTCGAGCGAGCAGGGGCTCGAAGCGCTCCGGATAGACGGTCGTCGTGTGGCTCAGCTCATGGCCGAGGAGGTCCGTGGGCTCGCGCGTGAGCTGCACGGCGACGACCTGGGGCACACGCTGCGAGAGCACGCGACGCACGGCCTCCATCCCGTCCGCGGGCGCTATGGGACCGACGCCGATGGCGCCGAACTGTTGACCCTGGACATCGGCCGTGCGGGCGACGGCGCCGACCTTGCCCCAGTATCCCCAGTTGATGAGCCGGACCGGGTAGGGCGCACGCGCGCGGTGGAAGAGCGCGTACCTGTCCTGGAAGGTGCAACCGGCGGCGTACGGGCTGGCGCCGCCGTTGTTGAGATACGAGGCGATCGACCCGAAATAGAGGAAGAAGTCGAGGGGCTCGCCGGCGACGGCCTGGTGGACGGCGACGCTGCCGGCGATCTTGGCGCGGACTCCGGCGGTGAAGGTGGCCTCGTCGGTGGTGGCGATGGGGTGGTCGCCGAGGACGACGGCGGAGTGGATGACCCCGTGGAGGGCGCCGAAATGAGCCTTGGCGCGGGCGACGGCCGCGCGCAGGGACGTCGGGTCGCCGGCGTCGGCCTGGAGATAGAGCACCTCGCCTCCGCGCGCCTCTACCTCGCTGATCTGCTGCTTCACGCCGTCGCCGAGGGGGCGTCGGCCGAGCCACACGAACCGGGCGCCGTGGGCCTCGGCGAGGTGCTGGCTGAACAGGGAACCGAGGCCGCTGGCGCCGCCCAGCACCAGGTAGACGCCGCCCTGGCGGTACGGCTCGGCCGCGGGCAGCGGCAGCGGCAGGGCGGCCATCGAGCGCTGGAAGCGCTTGCCGCCTCGCAGCGCCACCTCCTTGCCGCGCAGGTGGCCTGGCTCGGCGATCACCGCGCTGGCCAGCGCCTCCTCCGGGCGTCCGAGCTCCTCCGTCCCGACGTCGATGCAGCTGACCTTGAGCCGGGGATACTCCTTGGCGATGGAGCGGGCGAGGCCGTACATCCCCGCGGCCAGCGGCCGCTCGGGATCCCCGGCCCGCACCGCGCAGACATCGTTGGTGACGATCTTCAGGTGGCACGAGGACGGCGCGAGCCCCAGGGCGTCCAGGGCCTTCACCAGGCGGAACAGGGACAGCAACCCTCGTTGCTGGGAGCGCTCCAGGGCGTCCAGATCGCCGGCAGCGGGCTCCTGCGCGGACAGCCCACCGAGGAAATAGACGGCATCCAGATGGGAGAGGCCGGCGGCAGCCAGGTCCCGGAGGGCGCGCTCCAGCGCGCCGGGATCGTCGGCCTGAACCTCCACCGCTCCGGACGCTCCGAGGGACGGCCGTGCGGCGCGCACCGCCGAGCCGTCCCGAGCATCGGAGAGGCTGTATGCGGAGGGCTCTCGCTGCGCGCCGAGGAGAACACGGGCGATACGGGCGCCGGGGTGACTCGTGGCCAGGGCTTCGGCGAGAGGGGCGCCCTCCGGCGTGAAGATCACGAGCGCGCTCTGGACGGCTGCGCCGCCCACGGCCATCGCTGGATCCAAATGCGCCAGAGACCATTGCGGGTGAAAGAAGAAGTTCTCGAGAACGCCTGTCTCCCCGCGAGGCGCAGGCGCTCCCACGGGCGCGGCGGGCGCTTCGAATGCGGGGGTGGTGGGGGAGGGCGCGGGGGCCGACGATACGCTCTCCACGCTGGGCAACCAGTAGCGCTCGCGAGCGAAAGGGTACGTCGGCAGGGCGGTCCGCTTGCGGCTGGGACCCTCGTGGAGAAGCTCCCAGGGGATCGAGAGCCCCTGCAGCCACAGACCGGCGAGCTTGGGCAGCTTGCGGTTGCGGACGAGCTTCTCCAGGTATTCACGATCCTCGGCGTCTCCATCCATGGAGAACGAAGCGGTCTTGTGCCCCTGGACCTGACCGTGAAGCACACCGGGCACCTCGCCGCGACCGGCGAGCACGGCGTCCAGCTTGGCGAGCAGCTCTTCCCGGCTGGAGGCGATGAGGGCCAGCCGGTGATCCATGGACTGGCGCCCGACCTGCAGCGTATAGGCGATGTCGCCCAGAGAGGGGGACTCGGTGGCCTGCTCGCGCAGGAAGTCCCGCAGCCGCGCCGTCGCGGCGTTGAGCCGCTCGCGGTTCCTCGCGGAGAGCAGGAACAGCGCCTCCTCGCCCGCGGCGTCCTCGCCCGCGCCGCGGCGCACGTGGGGCTCGTGCGCCTCGACGATGACATGGGCGTTGGACCCGCCCGCGCCGAAGGAGCTGATGCCCGCGAAGCGAGAGCCACCGCCGTCCGCCTGCCACGGGCGAAGCTCGTTCACGGGCTCGAACGGAACGGCGTCGAAATGGATGTTGGGGTTTTTTGTCTCGCTGTGCAGGCTCCTCGGGATCGCCTGGTGCCGCATGCACAGGAGGACCTTGATCAGCGCCGCGATCCCGGCGGCGGCCTCCAGGTGGCCCAGGTTGGATTTGACCGAGCCGATGGGGAAGCTCCGGCGCGTTGCGCCGGCCTCGCGGAACGCCCTGGTGAGGCCGGCGATCTCGATGGGATCTCCCAGCGCCGTGCCCGTGCCGTGGCACTCGATGTAGCCCAGCTGATCGGGCGACACACGCGCGCGTCGAAGCGCGTCGAGCACGAGCCTCGCCTGGGACTCCGGATCGGGCACGGTGAACCCGGCGGCCCTGCCGCCGTGGTTGATCGCGGAGCCGCGGATGACGCCGTACACGTGATCGCCGTCGCCGAGGGCCCGGTCCAGCGGCTTGAGGAGCACGGCGCCGACGCCCTCGCTGGGCACGTAGCCGGTGCCGCCCTCGCCGAAGCTGCGGCAGCGCCCGTCGAGGGACAGGAACCTGGATTGCGCCAGATAGAGATATTTGTCAGGATCTATCGAGAGGTTGATCCCGCCGGCCACCGCCATGTCGCACTCTCCGTTCTGGATGCTCGCGCACGCTTGGTGGACGGCGATCAGCGACGAGGAGCACGCCGTGTCGATGGCCAGGCTCGGGCCGGTGAAGTTCATCCAGTAGGAGACCCGGTTGGCGATCGCCCAGTAGAGCGAGCCTGGCCCGGCGTAGCGCCCGGTCTGGTGGGTGAGCCGGCTGCCGATACGGCTGTATTCGTTCCACATCACCCCGACGAACAGGCCCACGGCGTCGTCCTTGTACGCGCGCGGATCGCCGTAGCCCGCATGCTCCATGGTGGCCCACGCGCACTCCAGGAAGAGGCGCTGCTGCGGATCCATCTGCTCCGCTTCTCGCGGGGAGATGTTGAAGAACATCGGGTCGAAGCACGCCACGTCCTCGATAAAGCCGCCCCACTTCCCGTACGTCCTGTCGGGCTGCGGTGTCTCCTCGAAGTAGCGCCGGTGGTCCCAGCGCTCGGCGGGGATCTCCTCGATGCAGTCCCGGCCCCCGCGCAGGTTCTCCCAGAACGCATCCACATCGGGGGACCTGGGGAAGCGAGCGCTCATGCCGACGATCGCGATCACGGAGGATGGCCGCGGGCGCCGGGAGGTCGGAGCGGCGGGCGTACCCGGCGCGTCGCGCTCCTCCCTGGTCGCGGCGCGCTCTGCCCCTGCGGCGCGGAACGGGGCGTCTCCGGGAGCTTCCGGAGCGGGGGAGGGGACGACCGCATGCGCGGCGGGCGGCGTGGGCTCAGCCTCGCCCGACGGCACCTCCGCCGGAGCCTGGTCCGCCTCCCCCGGCGCAGCGGGCGCGGAGGGGGCGCGCTCCGCGAGGTAGCGGGCCAGCTTGCGGATGTTCGGGTGCTCGAAGAGCAGCGTGGGCGTCAACGACCCATAGGTGTGCTCGAGGTGCTCCGTGATCTCCTGGAGAGCCACGGAGTCGACCCCCAGGGAGAAGAACGGCTCCTCCGCGTCGATCGCGCTCGATACCGCCTGGATCTTGGTGGCGACGAGCCGACGGAGATCGCCCTCGATGCGCGCCGCTTGCGGTCTGTCCTCTCGCGCCGCCGCGTGGAGCTCTTCACGAGAACCCGATGATTGCGACCGATATGCCATGCTCGCGTTCCCTGGCCCTTGTTCGTTAACTGGGGTTCGACCCTGCCCGCCGCGCTCCGGCGCGGGAGAGACGGTGTTTGAAGCGGGTCGCGCCGAGGGGAAGAGGTGCTCTGCCGATCGGGCGAGGACGATCCCTTGAGGCGACGGGCACTGGGTCATCAGCCGGTCGAGCGCGTCGAGCGCTGCGCGCTCGCCGATGGGCGGGAGCCCGCGCGCCGAGAACCGACGCGCGATCTCGGGATGCGTGCCCATCCCGCCGGCCTCCCACAGCGTCCAGTTCACCCCGAAGCTCCTGCCAGGCGCGCCGCTCCGGGCCCGGTGGTGGATGAACCCGTCGAGGAAGCTGTTGGCGGCGGCGTAACCCACCTGGCCGCGGTTGCCCACGAGGGAGACCACGGAGGAGAAGGTGACGAAGAGATCGAGCGGCTCGCCCTGGGTGAGCTGATGGAAGGACCAGGCGCATTGCGCCTTGGGAGCCATCTCTCGCCGCACCGAGTCCCAGGACTTGCCGACGATCAACCTGTCCTCCACGACGCCGGCCAGCTGCAGCACGCCGTGGATGGCCCCGAATCGCTGCCGTGTCGTCGCGACGACCTCCTCGCACCGCTGCGGATCGCTGATGTCCGCCCTCAGATGAAGGACCTCGCAGCCGTCGCGGCTCAGCGCGGCGAGGCGGCGCTGAGCCTCCTCGCCGAGCGGGGAGCGGCCGACCAGCACCAGTCGAGCGCGGGCGCGAGAGGCGATGTGCTCGGCGAGCCGGAGGCCGAGCCCTCCGGCGCCGCCGAGCAGCAGGTAGACCCGACCGTCCTGGAACGGCGAGGGCGCGGGCGCCGCGCCGGGCTCCTCGATCGGCGCGAAGGCGCGGACGTACCGGACGCCGTCGCGGTAAGCTACCCGGTCCACCTGGTCGAGCACGCCGCGCTCTTCGACGAGGTGGCCGGCGCACGCGCGCGGATCGGCGGCGTCGAGATCCACCAGGTGGACGCGGAGCTGGGGGTTCTCCTGGGCCAGCGTCCTGGCGATGCCGCAGAGCACCTCCTGGCGGAACCCTTCGCCTCGATCGTCGGGCAGCACCGCCTGGCAATGCCGCGTGCCGATGATCAGGTGATGTTGCGCCCCGCTCTTGACGAGGGCCTTGGCGAGCAGGAACGCGCCGCGCGCCGCCGCCTCGTCTTCCGGGCCGAGCGCCGGATCGAGCGGCGCAGGCGGCGAGGGCGCGGGGGCGGCCGCGGGGGTGAGCGCTGCCAGGAAATAGATATCCACCCCCTCGCCGGCGGCCTCTCGCTCCACGCGGCGCAGCAGCGCCGAGAAGTCCTCTTCCTGGTCGTCGCGCAGGACGAGCCGACCGTCGCCCGCCTGCGCGGGGGAGCCACCGAGCCGCGCGATCGTGAGGTGCGCATAGCGGGCGCGCAGCGGCTCCAGCCAGGCCACGGACTGGGCCTCGGAGCGGAGGATCGCCATCGCGTGATGGCCCAGCGCTGCCCCCCCGCGGCCGGCGGGCCGCTGTCGCTCCCAGACGGGTCGATAGCACGCCGCAGCGATCCCGGGCGAGCTGCCCTCGTCACGGCGGCGCGGCGCGGCTACGGGGCGCTCGGAGGGGTTTTCCGGTGCGCTGCCCAGGAATCCCCGGGGCACCCTGCGGAAGAAGATGCCCTCGACCCGGAGCAGGCCGGCGCCCGAGAGATCATGGACGCGCAGATCGGCGAGCAGGCCGTAGTCCTCGACGGAGACGTCGCGTTCGTCGATGCACACCAGGCAGCCCGCGTTCAGCGGAGCGAGCTGCTCGAGGAGGGCGATGGCCTGGGGCACGTAGAGCGCGCCGCCCCCCCTGAACGCCCCAAGGCGCTGCCCCACGACCAGCGCCGCCTGCAGGAGGCCGTCGAAGAGCGCGGGGTCGAAGCCGGCGAGGCGCGCGGGGCCGGCCGCCGCCGAGCGGAGCTCGAACACGTGACGCTGGCCGACCTGCCCGACCGCGGCGATCACCTGCAGGCTGGCGCCATAGCGATAACCGACGCGCGCCAGGCCGCTGTAGAGGTCAGGGTCTGCCCGGCGGTCGCACGCGTGCGCCTCTCGGTCGAGGGCCTCCAGCGCGGGCGGGGGCTCGTGCCCATAAGCGCCACGGCAGATCCCATGGCCGGCGTGCTTCGCGCTGAATCGCCTGCTTTCAGGCTCGATCTCGAGCGTGAGCTCCGCCGGTGCATCCACCGGTACCGCCCGCTGGAAGAGGACGTCCTTCAGGGTGGTCGTCGGGTGAGCGTGGAGCCGTTGCGACGCCTCCAGGGCCATCTCGACCATGAGGGCGCCGGGCACGATGGGGCGATCCGAGATGACATGCGCGGCGATCAGGCGGTCTTTGGAGGTGAAGGCGCGTCGAGCCTGGCTCGCGCTCTCGTCGGGCGTGAGCGGCGGGCGTCGCTCGGGTGTGGTGCTCGCGGCGTCCGCGCCCTCCTGGAGCGGCGCGGCGTCCGCGCCCTCCTGGAGCGGCGCGGCGTCCGCGCCCTCCTGCCGGGCCGGCAGCGGCGGAGCCGCGCCCGCCTGCTCGGAGCGGCCGTCGAGCTGCCCCGGAGCCCTGACCGGGGAGGGGGCGCCTTCGCCCTCCGGCAGCCAGAAGCGCCCCCTGTCGAAGGCGTAGCCCGGCAGCGGAACCTTCGCGAAATTCCCCTCCGGGAAGAGCTCTTCCCAGCGGATATCGGTCCCTTCCAGCCACAGGCGCAGCGCCGTGAGCTCGAGGGGCTGATCCAGTACGGGGATGGCCAGCCCCGGCCCGGCGGGCCTCGCCAGCTGCCCGAGATCGAGGAACGCGACGTCGTCGCCGGGGGGCAGGCTCGCGGGCTCGCGGTCGACGATGCCCCGGATCCACCGGGGGAAGTCGCCGATCTCCTGCTCGTCGAGGCGCTCGCTGTGCTTCCGGAGCACGCTGTAGGGCTGGTCGAGATCCAGCATCCCCTGGCGCTGGCGCAGGATCTCGGCGATTGCGTCGAGGTCCGGTCGAGGGGCGAGGACGAGCCGCACCACCGCCTCGTGCGGCATGAGCCCGTCCACCACGAGGTCCACCAGCTCGTTCACCCGCGGATCGCCGGAGGAGAGCGTGTCCGTCAGCTGCCATCGACGGTTCAGCCTTCGCACGGAGCTCTGCACGACGATCGCGGCCAGCGAGCGACGCGCGTCCGAGGCGGGGAGCTCCTCCTGGAGCAGGCGCTCAGGCGTCGTGCCCAGCGGTTGAAGCACCGGCGACCACTCGTCGAGGAACTTCTTGAAGGTGAACTGCGCTCCCCAGAGGGGCCGGGCTCTCGCGAGCACTCCCTCGACCGCCGTCGCTGGCACCGGCAGCCCCTCCACGAGGGAGGACAGGTACTCGGCGTCCAGGCGATAGGGCATCAGGTAGGTCGAACGGATCGGATCGAAGAACGGCAACGTGGGACGGCGAGGCGGGAGGCGCCGCCATTCCTCGCCGCCCCGGAGGCCCGCCACGATGGCGCTCAGCGGCAGGATCCCGCTCTGCGCGAGCGCCAACCAGGCGCCGTGACCCTCACCGGTGGTCGCCCACGGCCTGAGGTTCAGGTCGGCGAGCGCCGACATGTACGCGTGCCCGAACAGAAACGCGTGCAGCGGCTCGTGGCGCTCGGGCGCGTCGCCGCTTTCGTAGAGCTCCGCCGCCGGCCCGAGCTCGGGCTCCTCGAGGAAGCTCCGGAGGGCGTCGACGTGCCGCTCGATCAGGTGGCGCGCGCCGAGCAGCGTCGCGACGGGCCTGCCTCGCCCGAGGGCGAGGGCGCCGAAGCGCGTCATCCAGCGGGGCGGAGTGCTCTTCTCCAGGCGGCTGGGCGGCTCCTTGATAAGGCGGCGGAGCTCCTGCGCGTCGCGCGCGTAGAAGCCGTGGCGATAGGCGAAGCTCTCCCGCCCGGCGGCCATGGTCGCGCCCACGTCGCGGAGCGAGAGCGCCCGGCTCTCCCCGGCGAGGTGCTCGTCGACGAAGGTCTCCCAGCGCTGCAAGGTCCTCGTCAAGCAAGGAGCTGACCGGGCAGAGACGATGAACACGGTGCCTTCGCGCTCGTCCGCGCGTCCCCGGGGGCCGTGCGCCGCCGAGCCGTCTGCGGCGGCGCACGGCGAGGCCACGTCATGGGGGGCGCCGAGCTCGGCTCGCGCGCGCGGATCGAGGCGCGCGGGGCTGCGCTCGTACGCGGACAGGAGGACGTGGGCGTTGGCGCCGCCGAAGCCGAACGAGCTCACCCCTGCCCGCAGGGGCAGGTCCCCGGCCGGTCGCCATTCGCTGCTGCGGGTGGCGACCACGAAGGGCGTCTCTTCGAAATGGATAAGGGGGTTGAGCGTCTGGACATGCAGCGTCCGGGGGATCGTGCGGTGCTTCAGCATCATGAGCACCTTGATGACCCCGGCCACGCCCGCGGCGGCCTCGAGGTGGCCGATGTTCGATTTGACCGACCCGATCCCGCAGTACTGCCGTTTCTGCGTGTAGCGGCGGAAGGCCTCGGTGAGCGCCTCCAGCTCGATCGGGTCTCCGAGCGAGGTGCCTGTGCCGTGCGCCTCCACGTACGTCACCGTCTCTGGGCTCCAGCCCGCGTCCTCGTACGCGTCGACGATGACGTCCCGCTGGGCGGCCACGCGAGGCGCCGTGATGGAGCGCGATGCGCCGGTGTGATTCACCGCGGAGCCCGAAAGGATGCCGTGGATATGGTCTCCGGCCGCGATGGCCTCGGCGAGCGGACGCAGTATAAGGACGCCCACCCCGTCTCCGGGCACGTAGCCGTTGGCGTCCTTATCGAACGTCTTGCACAGCCCGTCCGGGCTGAGCATGCGCGACTTGGAGAAGGAGATGTACTTCCATGGGTGAAAGTTGAGGCTCACGCCCGCGACGATCGCGAAGTCGCTCTCGCCTCGCTGCAGGGAGCGCCTGGCCTCGTGGAGCGCGACGAGGGACGACGCGCAGGCGGCATCCAGGGCGAGGCTCGCGCCGCGTAGCCCCAGGGTATAGGAGATCCGGTTGGCGAGGATGGAGCTGTAGCTCCCCAGGGCGGCGTAGCTGTCGATCGGTCGGTTCAGGGCCGCGGACTCCTGGTGATAATCGCTGGCCATGAAGCCGACGTGCACCGAGGTCGTCCGGGCGCGGAGCTGCCTGAGGGGCACGCCGGCGTCCTCGATGCAGTGCCACGTCTCCTCGAGGAGCAAGCGTTGCTGAGGGTCCACGCTCTTCGCTTCACGCTCCGAGATGCTGAAGAAGCGGTGGTCGAAGGCGTCGATATCGTCCACGAGCCCGCACCATTTGCTGATGCTCTTGTCAGGCTCGTTGAAATCAGGGGAATAATAGACCCGTGGATCCCACCTGCTCGGCGGGATCTCGCGGATGGCGTGCTCCTCCCGAACGAGGAGCTGCCAGTACTGCCGGTAGTCCGAGGACCCGGGAAACCGGCAAGCCATGCCGACAATGGCGATGATGTCCCTCGCTCCCTGACTCCCTCCCCTCACGCAATACCTCCGTCGTCGCGCGCTGCGCCAAGGCGCAAAAACGCGGCCGTTTGCTTCGCCCTACGTCGAGCAGCGTCGCGAGCTAGTAACTTCGTTCCCTAAGTTCGTCCCGGGTCAGGCGACGCCGTATATACGTAGAATCGCTAGGATTCCTGGCCACGCGAACCCGGGAGGAACGTGAGGAACAGCGTACTCGTTCGGATTGACGACCGTCCGTGGTTCGAATGTGTGTCCCGAAGCTGCATGCCGGCGTACTTTGTCGCCCTTCAGACTTTCGGCAAGTATCTTTTTTTCTGTTTTTTTCTGTTAGGAGGGCCGCGCTCCGCTGTATCATTACTGGATGATGCAGGGTGGGAGGCGCGCCGGGGCCAACAGGCGCGTGCCGCCCCTCGCTTGCGCCATATCGCTGACCCGTCATGGGGCGCTGCCGGCCAGCGTTGCTGCCGTGTGTCCATGCGGCCGGGCTAGCTCTTCGCGTGAAGGGCCCCGGATTGTTTCATGGTGCGATCGTGACTGTTGCTTTTGTGGCTGTCCCTGAGTTGGAGCCATGCGGGTTGATGGGTCGAAGCTCAGCGATCGCTGTCGTTTCTCTCTCGTTTCCGCGAGAGCAGCCCAGTGTCACCGTTCTTTCGACAGACGATCTTCAGCCCGAGCGACCTATCGACCGGCCTTGGATCGACCCTCGGGGCGTCGTGCCGACTCTCGCACGACGGATCAGCCCCATGAGGCCCGCGCCGTGAACGTGATCCGCGAGCCGGATCTCCTCGATCGTGTGAGGGGCGCAGCGACGCCACGTCCGAACCGGCCCGCGCCGGTCATGGGCCGGGTCGAGCGCCCGGGCCCGCGGCTCACCGGTGGAGCACGTCGAAGAGCTGCTCCAGCATGAGGTAGGTCAGCCCCCAGACGACCCGCTCGTCCACGCGTAGGCACGGGAGCTGGCGGACGTTCCCCTCGTGCGTGTACGCATAGCTCGAGGCGCGCTCGCCGCGCGCGAGCGGGCCGAGCGGCGTCCAGAGCGCCTCGGCCACCTCGTCGTTCAGGGCGAGATCCGGCGTGGAGCGCAGCGCGAAGACGAACGGAGCGATGATCATCCCGACGCGCCGCCCGCGCGCGACCGCGGGGATGTCGGGCAGGCGCGCGAGCAGGGTGCCGTGCGCCGCAAGGTCGATCCCCACCTCCTCGCGCGTCTCGCGGATCGCGGTGGCGAGCAGGCTCTCGTCCGACGGCTCGCGCCGGCCGCCCGGGAGCGCCATGTGCCCCGACCACGGATCGGCCGGGTGCTCGGCCCGGCGGATCAGGAGGAGCTCGGCCTCCCCGGGCTCCCGGCTCCCCGCACGCTCGAGCGCCGCTCCCGGAGGCCCCGCCGGCGCTTGCAGGATCGCGGCGACCGCCGCCTGACGCTCCTGCGTGACCACGTCGGGCCCGGCCGCGCGCCCTTCAAGGCGGGCCATGATGGCGGCGAGGTCGTAGGAGGAGAGCACGACGGCGAGGATAGCACAATGCCTACCGGTACTTACGTCGCAGACTCCGGAAACTACCCTGCGGAGGAGCGCCCGAGACCGCCGGGAGGAGCTTCGACTTCCGCCATTACCGGAGATCGAGCGAGCTCGGCTGCGCGTGCTGCATGTGCTCGGCAGGTGTTGCCAAGGCGAAGGGCAGGTCACCGCGAGCCGTCCGCCGCGCGTCGGGCGCACGCGGGCATCCCAGCGATTCAGGAGGCAGCTCTCGCCGGGCCAGTCTCCTGGAGGGGGCCGAGGCGCCTTTGCCGGGGGCGTTGAAGAAATCGCCGGGCAGCGACGGCGAACTCAGCGGCTCCCGGGGCGCGGCTCGCCAGGGCGGCTCTCATGATAGAATGAGCGTGGACCATGCTCGAGATCCTGCGCAATGCTCACTACACCGTGACGATCGACCCCGCGGCACAGCTCGTGCGGGTCGTGCGGAGCGCGACGCCGTTGGAGTCCCCGGCGCAGCTCGAGGAGCGGTGGATGGAGGTGAGCCGCGCGCTGGACCGGGTGGGCCGCAGCGGGCTGTGCCTGCTCGTCGATGTGCGCGCGGCGATGGGGCGGAATGATCCGCAGTTCGAGGCGGCGATGCTGCGGCTGCGGCCAGCCTTGTTGAGCGGCTTCCGGCGCGTCGCCATCCTCGTGCGGACGACCGCGGGCGCGCTGCAGGTTCAACGCCATGTCCGGGAGGACGGCATCGACCGGATGATCGGCAGCGACGAGGCCCAGCTGCTCGATCACCTTCGCCAGGCGCCGCGCAGCCCCTGACGCCGTTCGCGGCCGACGTCGCCCCGCCGGCGCGCGCCGGAGCACCGCTCCTGATCTTCATCGAGGTGGCCTCGGTCCGGCAATGTCCATCGCGAACTCCTTCATTCCATGAAGACGTGAAGAGATGACGAGCCGAAGTCGCCGCCCGGCGCCCCGCAGGGCGAACGGCCGTCACCCACGCTCCCTTGCAACGGCCCCCCGCCCGGGCCGCCGCTCGCCCTCCACAGTGCTCGCGCGATCCGGGCGCGGCTCACCTTTCGCGACCGGCCGGGGACGATTCTTGTAACTGGCCGAAAATGAACCACTTTGCGGGCGACGGCCGGCCGCCGGCGCGTCCTCGAGAGCGGCGCCTGGCCGGCGAGGCGCCGCTCACGAGGACGCCAGTCGAAGACCGGGACGGAACACCCCTGTTCGGCGCTGCGGACCGACTCCTTATATGGGTTGCGCAGCCCTGTTCTTCGGTTTTGCCGTTTGTTGCTTGAATCGCTTGTCAGCTCTCGAATCCGCCGTATAGTGGACCCGAGTCGCGCCCCTGCCGTCCGCCATGTAGTCATGCGGCGTGTTGCAGCGCTCGTGTCGATCCATCGAATCGATGCGCCGGACCATCCCAGGTCCGCTCCGGCGATGCCCTGGACGGTGTTTGCCGTGCAGGAGGGGCCGGGCGCGGCGGGCCAGGAGGACAGCCAGGCAGGGCCGGCGCTGGACGAGCAGGCGAGTCGAATGAACGGCAGTCCACCCGGTGGGGGAGAGGGGTATGGAGACACAGGCTGTTTGCGGTGCCGAGGACCGCGGTCGCGAGGATTCGCGGGCTCCTCGGCGGCTCGCCATCGTGCACGTGGTGAGCAGCTTCCAGACCGGCGGCGCCGAGCAGGTGGTCGTCGATCTCGCGGCGTCCCAGCGCGGCGCGGGCCATGACGTGCTGGCGGTCGCGATCGCCGAGGATCCGGACGGCCCGCGCGCGGAGCAGCTCCGGCGGCGCGGGGTCGAGGTGCACCTCGTGCCGAAATGCCCCGGGTTCGACAGGACGCTCACCGCCCGCCTCGCCGCGCTGTTCGCGACGAAGGGGGTGATGCTCGTCCACTCGCACAACCACCTGTCGCTCATCTACGCGGCGCCCGCCGGGTGGCTGCACCGGGTCCCGGTCATCCACACGAGGCACGGGGTGTCCCAGGACATGCAAGGACGGCGGTGGCTGCGCAGCGCCGCGTCGGCGTTCGTCGATGCCCATGTCGCGGTGTCGCAGCCGACCGCCGCGGCCGTCCTCGGCCGGCGCGAGGTCGGCTCGTCGAAGCTGCACGTCGTGGCGAACGGCATCGACCTGTCGCGGTTCGCGCCCGATCCGGCGGCGCGGGCCCGGGTGAGGGCCGAGCTCGCGATCCCGCAGGACGCCTGGGTCGTCGGGAGCGTGGGGCGCCTCTCTCCCGTGAAGAACCAGGCGCTGCTCGTGCGCGCCGCCGCGAGGTCGCTGCCCTGGAGCGGGCGGCTCCTGATCGTCGGCGACGGACCCGAGCGCGGGCGGCTCACCGCCCTCGCGCGCGAGCTCGGCGTGTCCGAGCGCGTGCTGTTCGCCGGCGAGCGCCACGACGTGCCAGAGCTCCTCGCCGCGCTCGACGTGTTCGCGCTGCCCTCCCTGTCCGAGGGCCTGCCGCTCGCGCTCCTCGAGGCGATGGCCGTGGGGCTCCCGGCCGTCGCGACGGACGTGGGCGGCGTGGCCACCGCCCTCGTGGACGGCGAGACGGGCTTCCTCGTGCCCTCCGGCGAGGTCGCGCCGCTCGCCGCGAGGCTCTCGGAGCTCCAGGTCGATCCCGGGCTCGCCGCGCAGATGGGCCGGTGCGGCCGGACGATCGCGCTCCGGCGCTACTCCGCCGCCCGGATGGCCGAGCGCTACATGGAGCTGTACGCGCTGCTGCTCGTGCGGCAGCCGCCGCGCGTCGTCGCCGCTGTCCGCCCGAGCACCGTGCTCGCCTGGATCTGGGGCGCGGACCGGAAGCCGCGCGAGATCACCGCCGCTCCGGACCGCGGCGACGGCCGCCCTCGCGGTGATCGGCCGCGCTCGCCGGCGGCGCTCCCGAGCTGAGCGGCCGCCGGAGCGCTGCTGTCACCGATCTCTGCTGCTGTCAAAGGCTCTCGAAGGGGGAGGACTCATGTCGAACGTGGTGAAATGGCTCTCGGATCTCCTGGCCGTGCCGTGGGCGACTCGGCCATTCACGCGGATGATGCGCGGGCAGGTGACCATCATCGTGATACATCGGCTCGCGGACCCGGATCGCGGCATCGCGGGCCTCGAACGGCGCGATCTCCAGCGCGCGCTGCAGTTTTTGAGGAGCGAGCGGTATCCGATCGTGTCGCTCGAGCGGGTCTTCCGGGGCCTCGCGGGCGAGGCGCCGCCCATCGACCGGGCCGTCGCCTTCACGATGGATGACGGCACGAGCGACCAGGCGACGGTCGCCGCGCCGCTCTTCGCGGAGTTCGATTGCCCGGCCACCATCTTCGTCGTGACCGGCTATCTGGACGGCGAGCTGTGGTGCTGGTGGCACCGCGTGGAGTACGTGTTCGAGACGACGCGGCGCCGCGAGCTCAGCGTGATGGTGGCCGGCCTGCGCCACGTCGTCCGCCTGGACGACGGCACCCCGCGGGCGCAGCTCGCGCGGCGCTTCATTGAGCAGTGCAAGCGCGTCCCCGACGCCGAGAAGCTCCGCGCGATCGAGCGGCTCGCCGCCGCCGCCGAGGTCGAGCTCCCGGCGCGTCCGCCCGCGCGTTACGCGCCCATGTCGTGGCATGACGTCCGCGCGTGCGAGGCGCGCGGCATCACGTTCGGTCCGCACACGGTCAGCCATCCGGTGCTCTCCAGGACGAGCGACGCGCAGTCGAAGCACGAGATCCTCGTGTCCTGGGCGCGCCTGTGCGCCGAGGCCAGGCGCCCGGTCCCCATCTTCTGTTATCCGAACGGGCATGTGGGGAGGGACTTCGGCCCTCGCGAGAGCGCCACGCTGCGCCGGCTCGGTTTTCTGGGCGCCGTGACCAACTCGCCTTGCGACTACGAGACCGCCGAGCGGTTCCAGAGCTCCCCGGACGCGCCGTTCTCCGTGCCCCGGATCGACTTCGGCGCCGATCACCGGAGCTTCATCCGCTCCGTGTCGGGCGTCCTGCGGACGAAGCAGGTGCTGACGCGGCACGTCGTCCAGCGAGGCGCGGCGGCGCCGCGCGATCCGGGCCCGGCGCTCGATGGAACCCAGGACGAAACCCGCAGCCTGCCCTCCTCGCTCTTCGAGTGATCATGGACCGAACAGACACCGACGTTACCCGCTTCTCCCCCGAGCGCCCCCCGGCGCTCGTGCTGGGCGACATCACCCTGGTCCGGCCTCACGGGATGGTCGGGACCCCGGTGATCGTGGCGACGACGGACCCGGCGGACCGGGTCCTGTGCTCGCGCCACGTGAGCGCCGCCTGCCTCGTTCCCGGCTTCGAGGAGGCGAACCGGGACGCGTCCGCGGCGATCCTGCTGCGCCTCGGGGAGCGGCTCCATGCGGCTCTCGGACGCAGGATCCCGCTGTTCTACGGCACCGACCCGCAGCTCGAGCTCATCTACCGCCACCGGAGAGCGCTGGCGCAGCATTTCCTCTTCCTCCTCAACGAGGAGGACGTGTGCTGGTCTCTGCTCGACAAGGAGGGGTTTTACGGCCTCTGCGAGGCGAGAGGCATCCTCGCGCCGCGCACGCTGCGGCCGGGCGGCGATCTCACGGGCCTGCGCGAGCCGCTCCTCGTGAAGCCGCGCCGCAAGTCCGCCTGGGCCGAGATCCAGCACGAGCTCCTCGGCGGCCTGGGCAAGGCGCGCCTCTTCAGCACGCGCGCCGAGCTCCTCGCGCACCCGCACTTCGCGCGCCTCGAGCAGGATCTGATCGTCCAGGAGCACATCGCGTGCGACGTCGTCGATCTCGTGTCGTTCCACGGGTTCGCGGACGAGCGGGGGGAGCTGCTCGCGTGGTTCTGCGGGCGCAAGCTCCGCACCTACCCGGCCTTCGCCGGCGAGAGCGCGATCGTCGAGGTCACGGGCGACGAGGCGGTCGCCGCGGTCGGGCGCGAGGTCGCCGGGAAGCTCGGGCTCAAGGGGCCCTTCAAGATCGACCTCGCGCGCGACGCGAGGAGCGGCGCGCTCTATACCCTCGAGGTCAACGCCCGGTACACCCTCTGGAACCACGTGGGCGCCGCGGCGGGCGTCAACCTGCCGCGCGTCGCGTACGACTACCTGGCCCTGGGCCGCCGCCCGGCCGCGCCCCCGCGCGCCGCCCCGGGCCACCGCTGGCTCGACGTCTACCGCGTCTACCGCGCGTTCCGGGAGCAGCGCGGCGGCGCGTCCCTCGCGTCGTGGATCGGCTCGATCGCGGGGGCGCACACCCTCTATGACGCCTTCGCCTGGGACGACCCGAGGCCCTTCGCGCGATGGGTCAGCTCATTCCTCACACGAAAGGTGGCGCGCCATGCTCTACGGGATCATCGCAGACGTTCACGGTAACATCGAGGCCCTCTCGGCAGTCCAGGCGTTCCTTGCGGAGCGGGGCGTGGATCGCCTGATCTGCCTCGGGGATATCGTCGGGTACAACGCCGACTCGGACGCGTGCGTGCGCCTGCTCGCGCGGCCGCCGGTCCTCGCGATCGCGGGCAACCACGACCTCATGGCGATCGGGCGGCTGGGCGTCGAGCGCTGCGGCGCCAAGGCGGCCTTCGCGCTCCGGCGCACGCGCAGCGCGCTCTCCGCGGACAGCAAGCGGGCGCTCGCGCTGCTGCCCAAGCGGCGCGTCATCGAGGGCGAGATCGTCCTCGTCCACGGCGGCGTCGCCGATGTCTGCCAGTACATGGTGAGCCCCGCGCACATCGAGGAGAACGCGCTGCTCCTCCGCGAGCGCGAGCCGAGCGGGCGCATCTGCTTCTTCGCGCACACCCATGTCCAGGCGCTCTACGAGGTCGAGGCGGGGGTCGCGACGGCGGGGCCGACAGGCGAGCGCGTCTCGCTGGGCCGCGGGCGCCAGCGCTTCTTCATCAACCCCGGCTCGGTCGACGCGGCCCGGAGGAGCGAGAAGCTCGCGGATTTCGCCGTCTTCGACTCGTGGCGACAGGAGATCTCATTCCACCGGGTCCCTTATGATCACGAGCGCGCCGAGCGGCGCGCCGACGAGGATGGATATCGAATGACGTGGCTGGACACGCGCCTCGGCGCGGCGCGGGGGGCGCTCGCCCACCTGCGGCCGCGATGGCGCTGAAGGGGAGCGGTGCCGCCGTCGCGCCGCTGCGAGGAGGGCCCGGGCGGGGCGGCGGACACGAGAGCGGGATTGTCCGGAGGGGAGGGCATATGTTGCGGTTTCATCTGGTGACCGAGGTCGCCGAGCTCTGCGCGATGCGCGGGGCGTGGGAAGATCTGATGGGGCGGAGCGGCCTGAACGAGCCGATGGTCACGCCGGACTGGACGCTCGCCTGGTGGCGCGTGTTCGGGGCGCAGGGCCGCTCGCTGCGCGCCGCGCTCTTCTTCGATGGGCCCCGTCTTGTCGGCCTCGCGCCGCTGCTCGAGCGCCGCTGCCGGCACCGCAGCGGCATCCCGTTCCGCCGGCTGGAGCTCCTCGCCTCGGGGGAGGACCAGGCCGACGAGATATGCTCCTGCAACCTCGGTGTGATCGCCGAGCGGGGCGCCGAGGCCGACGTCGCGCGCGCGCTCGCCGGCGCGCTCACGGGCGCAGCGCTCGGCGCCTGGGACGAGCTCGCCATGCCGGCGATGCGCACCGACGGCGCGCTCGCCGTGCTCCTTGCGCGCGAGCTCCGGCAGCACGGCATCGACGCGCGGATCGAGGTCACCGACGCCTCACCGTACATCCCGCTGCCGTCCAGCTGGGAGGCGTACCTTGGCGCGCTCTCCACGTCGCGCCGCTACCTCGTGCGTCGCTCGATGCGCGACCTCGAAGCGTGGGCGGGCGGCGCGCTGACGCTCGAGCGGGCGAGGACGCGGGAGGAGCTCGCGCAGGCGCGGGCGATCCTGGTCCGCCTGCACGCCGAGCGGTGGTCGGCCGAGGGGCGCGCGGGCGTGTTCGCCTCGCGGCGCTTTCGCGAGTTCCACGACGAGGTGATGCCCGCGCTGTTCGAGCGTGGCGCCCTCGATCTCACGTGGCTCTCGGCGCGCGGCGAGCCCATCGCGGCGCTCTACAACCTCGTCTGGAACAACAAGCTCTACTTCTACCAGTGCGGGCGCAGGGTCGACCTGCCGAAGGGGCTCCGGCCCGGGACCGTGATCCACGCCCACGCCATCCGCGCCGCGATCGAGGAGGGGCGGCGCGAGTACGATTTCCTGGACAGCCCCTGCCAGTACAAGCTGGCCCTGTCGCTGTCGGCGAGGCCGCTCATCGAGCTCCGGGCCGCGCGGCCCTCGGTGAACGACAGCGCCCGCCGCGCCGCGGAGCTCGCTGCGCACGAGCTCCGCGTGCTGAAGCGGCGCGTCCTCGCGACGTGGCGCGCCGCCGCCGGGTCGCTCGCGCGCGCCCCGGCGGACCGGCAAGCGCCCCCGTGCAGCGAGCCGGCAGGCGCCCCGGCGGACGGCGCGAGCCCCCGGCGGGCGGCGCGGGCGCGCGCCGCCTCGTCATGAGCCTTCCGCTGCGGCGGGCTCCCCTGCTCTCCCGGCTGAATCTGCTCTGTCCGCTCGCCCGCGCGGCTCGACCGACAGCTCGCCGGTGAGCACCGTCAGCGCGACCTTGATCGCGATCGTGAGCACCATGAGCCCCACGGCCCAGATGCCCGCCGTGATCTTCCACTCGGCCATCGAGGGCACGTACTCGACGAGCTCGTGCAGGGTGCTCGGCACGAAGCCCGGGATGATGAGGCCCATGCCCTTCTCGATCCAGACGCCGGCGAAGGCGGCGACGCAGGCGGCGTCGAGCCAGACCCGGCTCCTGCGGCTCGCCGGCAGGTGCAGGATCGCCGCGGAGGCCACGTTCAGCGCGACGGCCGACCAGATCCACGGCACGAGCGCGGCCTTGCCGTGCAGGCCGAAGAACAGGTAGGTCACCGCGGCGCCGTGCGTGCCTCCGGTGTAGAGCGACGTGAAGAGCTCCGAGCCCAGCATGAACAGGTTGAGCAGCACGGTCACGCGGAGCACGGAGGTGAGCGTGCGGATCGGCCCGTCGCCCACGCGGAACCGGGTCAGCCGGGCGACGAGCTGGAGCAGCAGGATCACGAAGGCGGGGCCCGTGATGAAGGCCGAGGCGATGAAGCGGGGGGCGAGCAGGGCCGAGTTCCAGAACGGCCGGCCGCCGAGGCCCGAGTAGAGGAACGCCGTCACCGTGTGGATCGAGACCGCCCAGCCGATCGACAGGAACACGAACGGCAGGTACCACCGCCTGTCCGGCCTCCTGCCGAGATACCTCGTGTAGATGAGGTACCCCGAGATGTGCAGGTTGATGAGCAGGTAGCCGTTGAGGACGATGACGTCCCAGGTCAGCATCGAGATCGGCCAGTTGAACCGGCCGATCCCGGGCAGGATGTGCCAGAACCTGTCGGGGCGCCCCATGTCGGCCACGATGAACAGGAGGCACACGACGATGGCGGCGATCGCGAGCAGCTCGCCCAGGATCACGACGTCGTGCATCTCGTGGTCGTCGTAGAGATACGCCGGGATCACCATCATGACGGCGCCCGCCGCGAGCCCCACGCCGAAGGTGAAGTTCGCGATGTAAAGGCCCCACGAGACGTGGTCGCTCATGCCGGTGACCTGCATGCCCTCGGCGAGCTGGTGCGCCCAGGCGTTCGCGCCGACGAGGGCGATCGCCGTGAGCACGGTCATCCAGAGATAGAATCGCCACGAGCCCTCGAAGCTCTGGCCGATGACCCGGAGCAGGAAGCGCGGGTAGGTGATGGCGTGCGTGTCCTTGCGCATCGTGGCTCCGCTCGCTCAGACGTCGAAGAAGTAGAAGAAGCGCGGCCGCGTGCCGAGCTCCTCCTTGAGGACGAAGATCCGCTTGTTCTCGAGCACCCAGCGGAGCTCGCTCCCCGGATCCAGGAGGTTGCCGAAGACGCGCGCGCCCGTGGGGCAGGCCTCGAGACAGGCTGGCATCCGGCCCTCGCGCGTCCGGTGGAGGCAGAAGGTGCACTTTTCCACCACGCCCTGGGGCCTGATGCGGTTCGACAGGTAGCCCTGGTCCGGGTTGATCTCGTCGGCCGGTATCTCGGGCTTGGTCCAGTTGAAGCGTCGCGCGTGGTAGGGGCAGGCGGCCTCGCAGTAGCGGCAGCCGATGCACCAGTCGTAGTCGACGGCGACGATGCCGTCGGGCTCCTTCCAGGTCGCCTGGACAGGGCAGACCTTCACGCACGGCGCGTTGTCGCACTGCTGGCACTGCACGGGGAGGTAGTACTTGCCCTTCGCGGGGACCGCGTGCTCGTACGTCGCGTTGCCCTTCTCCATGTCGAAGCTGCCCTGCTCCATCTCGAGCACGCGGATGTAGGAGTTGTTCGTGCGCCGATCGTGGTTGTTCTCCACGTGGCAGGCCTCGACGCACTTGCGGCAGCCGATGCACACGCTCAGGCTGAGCGCGTAGCCGAACTGCACCCCTTCCTGCGGGCGGACGTCGCGGATCGTCACCTCGCGGCCGTACTCCTCGCGCGTCTGCTGCTCGAGGCGGCGGATGACCTCGCCGATCTCGTCCCGGGTGAGCTCCTTGTAATGGCGCTGCAGGAACTGATCGAGCGAGAGATCCTTGCTCCACGCGCGCAGCGGCTCCATCGCGTGAGCGAAGGCGGAGGCGCCGAGCGTGCCTCCGAGCACCTTGAGCGCGACGCGCCTCGACGGCTGGGTCATCGGTGGGCTCCTTCTCCGGTGCCGGGATTCCCCACGAAGCGGTCGCGCGGGGGCAGGACGGGCGTCGAGGGCTGGAACGCCGGCACGTGTGGATCGTGGCAGTCGACGCAGTGGTTGCGCACCCGCGCGCCGCCCGCGTAGCTGCCGCTCATGCCGCCGTGCGCCCCCTTCGCGTAGTCGCGGTGCTGCGGGCCATGGCACTGCGCGCAGAGCTGCATGGCGTCGCGCATCGGGACGAGCGCGCCGTCGGCCTTGCGCAGCGTGTCCTGGTCGCCGATCACATGGCACGAGGCGCAGCTCAGCTCGCCGTGCTCGAACCGCAGCCCGACGTGGAACTCGTCGAGCTCCAACGCCGAGGCCGGCAGCGTCTCCGGCCGGCGCAGCGAGTGGCACGTGACGCACGCCGCGCGGATCGGCCGGCCGAGGGAGTCTCGCTTGTCGGTAGGGACGCCGGAGAGCTTGTCAGGGCGATGGATGGTCGCGGAGGCGACCGGCGTCGCGTCGAGCGCGGGGCGCAGCTCCAGCGGCTGGTCGCGGTCTTTGCAGCCTGCCTCGTGCGCCAGGCACAGGAGGCCCAGAATCGCGGCGGCCCCGGGTCGATGAAGAGAGGAGTGCACGGCGCCGCCCCATCGCACGTCACGTGCCACCGCGCGCGTCCGGGGCGGCGCCGTGGCCCGCGACCCAAGCGGGGTGCAGGGCGCGCGTATGGACGCACGGTTTGCGTGAGGCGCGGTCTCGGGGCGCCGTGGGCCTCGGGTGAGCAGCGGTGCGCAAGGTGCAATCCGCCGGTCTTCCAGCGGCGCTCCCGCGTGGCCCAGGCCTTGCCAGCGCGGACGGAAGTGCCATGCCCATCAGTGCTCTTGTCATCACCCTTGCCGATGAACCCAGCGCGCGAGAGCGCGCGTATCGCTCGCTCGCCGGAGAGGCCGCGCTCTCGCTGGGTCCACCGTCCGGCTCCAGGCTGCCCGCGGTCGCCGAGACAGCATCGCTGCTCGCGGGCGCAGAGCTCCTGGAGCGGGTGCTCCTCATTGACGGCGTGGACTTCGTCGATCTGGTGTCGGTCGACTTCTCGGATCTGGAGGAGTGATGGAGCGGCGTGAATTCCTGAAGTACTCCGCGATGGGCACGGCGACCGTGGCCGCGAGCCGGCTCGCGCTGGGCAAGGACGCGGTCGCCGCCGAGGCGGCGCCCGTCGCCGCCGATGTGGTGTGGAACAAGGCGCCGTGCAGGTTCTGCGGCACCGGCTGCCACGTGCAGGTGGGCGTGAAGGGGGGCCGCGTGGTCGCTGTCGCGGGCGACCAGAGCGCGGACGTCAACAAGGGCCTTCTCTGCGTGAAGGGGTATCATGTCGGCCTCGCCCTCTACGGCAAAGACCGGCTCACGAGGCCGCTGCTCCGCAAGAACGGCAAGCTCGAGCCGATCGGCTGGGACGAGGCGATCGAGATCATCGCCAGGCGCGCGACGCAGAACCCGGCCGGCTTCGCGCTGTACGGCAGCGGCCAGTGGACGATCCCCGAGGGGTACGCCGCGAACAAGCTCGTGAAGGCGGGGCTCGGGAACAACCAGATCGACCCGAACGCGCGCCTCTGCATGGCGTCGGCGGTGACCGGGTTCCTCTCGACCTACGGCGTGGACGAGCCGGCCGGCTGCTACGAGGACCTCGACAGGTGCGATGTCCTCCTCATGTGGGGGAACAACCCCGCCGAGATGCACCCCGTGCTCTTCTCGCGCGTCGTCGACAGGCGCTCGAGGGGCGAGCAGGTGCTGCTCATCGATCTCACGACGCGGCGCACGCGCACCTCGGCCTTCTGCCAGCACACGCTGTACTTCAAGCCGAACACCGATCTTGCGATCGCGAACGGCATCGCGCACCTGCTCGTCGAGCGCGGGACGTTCGACCGGGCGTTCGTCGAGAAGTTCTGCAACTTCCGCCAGCGGACCGAGCACCCGACCCTCGACGGACGGCCGATGACCTTCGAGGAGTACAGGGAGGCGCTCGCCGAGTACACGCCCGAGCGGGTGGAGGCGCTCTCGGGCGTCGCCGCGAAGGACCTCCGGATGCTGGCGGATCTCTTCGGGCGCCGCGACCTGCGGATCACGAGCCTCTGGTGCATGGGGATGAACCAGCACACCCGCGGCACCGCGATCAACGATCTGGTGCACGGCGTGCACCTGCTCAGCGGCCATTTCGGCAAGCCCGGCGACGCCCCGACCAGCCTGACGGGCCAGCCGTCGGCCTGCGGCACCGTGCGCGAGGTCGGCACCGTGGCCAACGGGCTCCCCGGCGGCCTCGTCGTCACGAACGGCGAGCACCGGCAGAAGGCGGAGCACCTCTGGAACCTGCCCGAGGGGCGGATCAACCCGAAGCCCGGCTACCACGCGGTCGAGCTCTGGAAGCGCTTCTCGACCCCGAAGGAGCAGGGGGGCGACATCGACACCCTCTGGGTGATGGTGACCAATCCGGGCCAGTCGCTGCCGAACACGAACGAGCTCTTCGACGCGAGCCGCAAGATCCCGGGCAAGTTCCTCATCGTGTCCGACGTCTACCCGACGGCCACGGTGCGCGCCGCGGATCTCGTCCTGCCCTCGGCCATGTGGGTCGAGAAGAACGGGATGTTCGGCAACTCCGAGCGGCGCACGCAGCAGTGGTTCAAGATGGTCAATCCGCCCGGCGAGGCGCGGGACGACGGATGGCAGATCATCGCTGTGGCCCGCAAGCTCCACGACATGGGCTTCGCCGGGATGAAGGACAAGGACGGGCGTTTCCTGTTCGACATCCGGAAGGACGGCAAGGAGGTGCCGGTCTGGGACCACAGGCACTATTACGACGTCAACGTCGACGAGCACCTCTTCGAGGAGTACCGCAAGTTCACCCGCTTCAAGCACAAGGACCTCGCGCCTTACCGCGAGTACGTGAAGGCGCGGGGCCTGCGCTGGCCCGTGGTCGAGCAGCCCGACGGCTCGTGGCGGGAGACGCGGTTCCGCTTCTCGAAGTTCGACGATCCCTATGTGACGAAGGACGAGATCCAGTTCTACCACTCGGTCACAAGGGACGACCGGGCGCTCGTCTGGTTCCACCCCTACGAGCCGCCGCCCGAGTCGCCCGACGCCGACTATCCCTTCTGGCTGTGCACGGGCCGCGTGCTCGAGCACTGGCACACGGGCTCGCTCACCATGAGGATACCCCAGCTCCAGCGGGCGATGCCGCAGTCGTACCTCGAGATGAACCGCGAGGACGCGCGGAAGCTCGGCGTCGCCGACGGCGAGGTCGTGATCCTGGAGAGCCGGCGCGGCGCGCTCGAGCTGCCGGTCTGGATCGAGGGCCGCGGCGCGCCCGCGCCGGGCACGGTGTTCGTCCCCTTCTTCGATGAGACGGTGATGGTGAACCGCGCGACGCTGGAGGCCTACGATCCGCTCTCGAAGCAGCCGGACTACAAGAAGTGCGCGGTCCGGATCCGGCGCAAGCCGCAGCGCAGGCAGGGAGAGGCGCGATGAGGAGCGCCCGCGGCCTGCACGTCGGCCTCGCGGCGGTCGTCGCCATCACGGCGGCGGGCTTCTTCTCGGGACTCCGCGGCACGGATCAGGGGGTGGCGGCGCTGCGCGGCGATTCGCCGCCGCCCGCCGCGAGCGTCGAGGCGCGCAGCTATGCCGACATGCGCGAGCGCGCGCACGGCCCGAACGCGAGCATGTACGAGGGCGCCTTCTCCCGGCTGGAGGCGGCGCACGCCGGCCTCTACGCGCGCGTGGAGCCATCCGAGGCCGACCGCGAGGCGGCGCTCGAGCGGCGCGCCTCCCGCCGCGCCTACGACGGCGCGCCGCCCACGATCCCGCACCGCATCGAGCAGCTCGGCGCGCCGGATTGCCTGTCGTGCCACGAGAACGGGCTGCGCGTCGCAAACCTCACCGCGCCCAGGATGAGCCACCGGCGCTACGAGAGCTGCACGCAGTGCCATGTCGTCGGGGACGACCCGAGGCCGCTCGCGGAGACGCCGCCGGCGCCCGACAACAGCTTCGTGGGCCTGGCCTCGCCGCAGCGAGGCGCGCGCGCCTACGAGGGCGCGCCACCGACGATCCCGCACCCGACCTTGATGCGCTCGGAGTGCGCGAGCTGCCACGGTGTCCATGGCGCCCTCGGCCTGCGCTCGACCCACCCTTACCGGCAGAGCTGCACCCAGTGTCACGCGCCTTCGGCCGAGCTGGATCAGCGCGCGCCCACGCCGCTCTCGGCGTGGCCGCCGCCGAGCATGGGAGCGGACAGGCCATGAGCGCCGAGCGGCCGAAGATGCGCCGGCGGGATCTGCTCCGGATCTTCTCGCCGGGACCCGAGGCGCCGCGGGGGTCGACCCGGGCACCGGCGGCGGCCTTCGCGCCTGCGCCGGCGGCGGCCTTCGCGCCTGCGCCGGCGGCGGCCTTCGCGCCTGCGCCGGCGGCGGCCTTCTCGCTCGACGCGTTCTACGCGCAGCGGGTCGGCTCCGGGGCCGTCACGGGGGAGACGATTCCCGCCTTCGGGATCTCCGCGCCGGCCGAGGTCCCCACACCCCGCGCAAGCGCTGCCGAGCAGCCCTCGCCGCCGCCATGGCGCCGGGGAGGGGCCGAGGGCGCGCTGCCGCCAGGCGCCGTCCCGCGGCTCTTGCCGCACGCCTGCATCGCGCTCGAGTCGTTCTGCTCGGTGTGCGTGGAGCGCTGTCCTGCCGAGGGCGCGCTCGTGATGGAGCTCGGGCGGCCGAAGCTCGATGAGGACAGGTGCACCGGCTGCGGCCGCTGCGTCGAGGTCTGTCCCGCGCCGGTGCGCGGCTTTACCGTCGTTCCGCGCGCCTTGCCGCAGGGAGCTCCACGCCATGCTTGAGACGGAGATCGGTCCCGAGATCCCGCTGCCGCCCTTGCAGGAAGCGGTGCTCGACGAGGCGACCCTGGAACAGCTCTTCCTCGACATCGCGGGGGCCGCGGAGCTCGTCTCGGTGTCGCTCAAGGCGGGCGCGACGGCCCGCGCCGGAGACCTCCCGCGGGCAGGGAGCGGGGGCGACGAGCTCGCCCTCGCCCGCCGCGCGCTCGGCGACGGGACGGCGCTCGGCGTGCAGATCCGCTATCGCTTCGGGGGCTCGGAGTGGTGCGATACGCTGCTCCGGCTGCCCTCCGGCGTGCGGCTCGTGCGCGTGCGGATGGAGGACGCTCTCGGGTAGTGCGTCGCGCCCACGCGGATCCGTGGCTTCATGAGAAGAGGAAGAGGGTGAGCCACAGAGGAGCAGAGGCGCAGAGGGGAGAAGGGATGATGGCTCCGCGCTCTTTGATGCTCTGTTTTCAGGAGCAGCGTCGGGGGAGGCGGCGGCGCGGGGGGGCGCCGTTCGACTCGGCCTCAGAGGCCTACGGTGGCGCGGAAGAACTGGCCATTTCCCTCGATGGCGTAGGCCCCCGAGGCGAACGGGACGAAGATGGATCCGCCCTGACGGAGATCGCGGGCGACGCCGCGCGCATCGGTCAGCGACGCGTGTCCCCCGGTGCACAGCACGATCTCCGGGCCGCGCCGGTCGTCCGTCCTCCAGGTGGACACGGCGTCGAGCTCGATGCGGGAGAGCCGGAACTCCGGCGCGGGGGTGTCGTAGAACGACTCTGCGCCGGCCCGCCGCGGCGCGACCGGCTCGACGCGCCACGGGGAGAAGTCGAGGACGCGCACGAGCTCGTCGACGTTGACGTGCTTGGGGGTGAGCCCGCCGCGGAGCACGTTGTCGGAGCTCGCCATGATCTCGATCCCGACCCCCTGCACGTAGGCGTGCAGCCGGCGCGGCGGCAGGTACAGCGCCTCGCCCGGTTCGAGGTGCACATCGTTGAGCAGGAGCGCGATCACGACGCCGATGTCGCCCGGGTAGAGCTCGTGCAGGCGGAGCGCCCAGCCCGAGGCCCGCGCGAGCCAGCCGCCCGCCTGCGCGCGCGCCCGGCACGCCTCGACCACCGAGGAGACGAGCTCCCGCCGCGCCGCCGGGTCGAGCGCAAGGAGGCCCTGGAAGAGCCGCGCGACGGCGGCAGCGTCGACCGGCGCGGCGCCGCGCGGGACGAGCGCGTCCGCCGGACCTCCAGCGAGGAGCTCGAAGACCTCCGGCAGGGCGTCGGCCGGCCGGAAGCCGCAGAGCGCGTCGAACGGGGTGAGCGCGCAGAGGAGCTCGGGCTTGTGGTGGGGGTCGCGGTAGGTGCGCTCGGGCGCGTCGATGGGGGTGCCGGCCGCGTTCTCCGCGTCGAACCCGCGCCGCGCCTGCGCCTCGTCCGGATGCGCCTGCAGCGACAGCGGCTGGTCGGCCGCGAGCACCTTGAGCAGAAAGGGGAGCCGCGCGCCGAAGCGATCGCGCGTCGGCCCGCCGAGGAAGGCGTCCGCGCGGCCGGCGATGGCGTCGATCAGGCGCTCGCGGCCGCCGTCGAGCTCGATGCACGAGGACGCCGCCGGGTGGGCGCCCATCCAGAGCTCGGCCTGGGGCTTGTCGGAACGTCCCTGTCCGAGCAGCGTCGCGATGGCCTCCCGCGAGCCCCAGGCATACTCCTGAACACGGTTCTCGAGCGAAAACATGGATAGCTCCTGAGCGGCCCACCGTACCTGATGGCTCCGGGGAAGTCAGCCCTTGAGCGCGCGGGCGAGGCGGCGAGCGGCGCCGGCTTTACGCGGGCCGGCGTGCGCCCTACGCTCGGCGAATGACCACGATCAAGGACGACGCGACGTTCACACCTCTCCTTGCGAGGCTGCGCGACGCCGCGCTGGCCTATCCCGAGGCGGTGGAGGAGTTCCCCTGGGGCGATCGCGTCGCCAAGGTGCGCGGGAAGATCTTCGTCTTCCTCAACACCCACGAAGGGAAGCTCCGCGTCACCGCCAAGCTCCCGCAGTCGGGCGAGGCCGCGCTCATGCTGCCGTTTGCGGAGCCGACCGGGTACAACCTCGGCAAGAGCGGGTGGGTGACAGCGCGCTTCGGTCCGAAGGACCGCGTGCCCGAGGCGATGCTGCTCGAGTGGATCGAGGAGAGCTACCGCGCGGTGGCGCCGAAGCGGGCCTTGCGGGCGCTCGACGACGCGGCGCCGGAGCCGGGGGAGAAGGGGGCTGCGGCGAAGAAGGCGGTGGCGAAGAAGGGGAATCCGGCCAAGAAGAAGGCGCCGGCGCCGCGAGCGCAGCTGGCCCGGAAGCGCGGATAAGCGCCGCGCTCGCGAGCGTTCCCCCGAGCACACCCACGGAAAGACATCGATGCGCCAGAGCGAGCCATCCACAGAATCCTCCTCCGCTCCGCAAGAGCGTGTCGCCCGGCGCTCTCCGCCCCCGCCGCGCTGGCGCCGGCTCCGGGCCGTCGTGCTCGCCGGCGCCGTGCTCTACCTCGTCGTGGTCGTCGCGATCTGGCTCGCCCTGCCCGTCCTGGGCGACCGGTGGTGGCTCGCGACGCTCATCCTCTTCGGCCCGCGCCAGCTCCTCGCTCTGCCTCTGCTCGTGATCGTGCCCGCCGCGCTCCTCCTGCAGCGCCGTGCCCTCCTCCTGGCGGCGCTGGCGTCAGCCATCGTGGTCGGGCCCATCCTGGGATACTCCCTCTCGCTCCGGGCGATCGCCGGCGGGACGGGCCGCGGCGATCTGCGCGTCGCCTCGTTCAACACGGGGAGTCGCGCCATGAACATGGAGCGACTCAAGGGCTTCGTGGCCGAGTCCCGGCCCGACGTGCTCGCGCTGCAGGAGTGCGCGACGCCGGAGCCGGAGCTGACGGCCGCCTTCCCGGGGTGGTTCGTCCACGTCGAGCGCGGGATGTGCCTCGTGAGCCGGTATCCGCTCCTCGAGGCCGAGTCCAGGGACCGCCGCGACGTCTGGCGTGCAGGCGGCCACGGCGCCATCCTACGCTACGCGATCGCGCTGCCGGACCGCGCGACCCCCGGCGCTCGGGCCGGCTCCCCCGGCCCAGGCGCCGACGTCGGGGCGTCGGACGCGCCGCAGGCGACTGCGGACGCGCCGGACGCGTCGCAGCTGGGCGCGCAAGCGGCGCCCGGGACGCGCACCTTCAGCCTCCTCAACCTGCACCTGGAGACGCCCCGCGACGCGATCGAGGCGCTGATCCACGGCCTGTGGAAGCAGGCAGCGGAGCACGACCGCGTCATCGCGCTGCGCGCGTGGGAGTCCGAGCTCGCGAGGCAATGGGTGGACGAGGCGCCCCACCCGGCCGTGATCGTCGGCGATCTCAACATGCCGGTCGACAGCGCCATCTACCGGCGCTTCTGGGCGGGCTTCGAGAACGCGTTCTCCCGCGCAGGGCTCGGGTTCGGCACGACGAAGCGGACGCGCTGGTTCGGTATCCGCATCGACCACGTGCTCGCCGGGCCGGGCTGGACCACCGAGCGCGCGTGGATCGGCCCGGATCTCGGCTCGGACCACCTCCCCATCCTCGCCGACCTGCGCTGGACGGGCAGCCCGCGCCAGGGGTCGCCCTGAAGCTCAGCAACTTCGGTCAGGCATGACGGGCAGCCCCTCGCTACCCTGTCGCTCGCCGTGGAGGACACCGCCTTGACCGAGGCCGCCGCGAACGCCTGCTTCGTCCGGTTCCGCAGGGTGCTCGAGTACATCGACGCGCACCTGGACGAGGACTTGACGCTCGAGCGGCTGAGCGGCGTCGCCGCGTTCTCGAAGTATCACTTTCTCCGGCAGTTCTCCGAGCTCTTCGGCATAGGCGTCCACCAGTACGTGAAGCTCGTCCGCCTGCGACACGCGTCGTACCGGCTCGCCCTCCAGGATCGCGCCCGGATCATCGACATCGCGATGGCGAGCGGGTACGAGAGCCCCGAAGCGTTCTCCCGCGCCTTCAAGAAGGCCTTCGGCCAGACCCCGTCCGAGTTCCGAGAGCAGCCCCGGTGGGACTCGTGGCATGCGACCCACGAGCGCCTGAGAGAGGCGAGGACCTTGCCCCTGCAGGCCGACGATCGTGCCGGAGACGTGCAGGTCGCGCGCTTCGAGGAGACGCGCGTCGCCGCCCTCGAGCACCGGGGCGACCCGAAGCTCATCCTGGAATCGGTGCGGCGGTTCATCGGGTGGCGCAAGGAGAACAGGCTGCCGCCGAGGGGAAGCGCGACCTTCAATATCCTCCACGACGACCCGGCCGATACCCCGCCGGAGGCCTACCGCATCGACCTCTGCGCGGCCATCCATCGCCCTGTGTCAGAGAACCCGTCCGGCGTCGTCGAGAAGACGATCCCCGGCGGCCGCTGCGCCGTGCTGCGGCACATCGGGGGCGATGACACGCTCTTCCAGGCCGCGAGGCACCTGTACGCGACCTGGCTCCCCGCGAGCGGAGAGGCGCCGCGGGATTTCCCGCTCTTTCTGCACCGGGTGCGCTTCTTCCCGGAGGTGCCCGATCACGAGGGCGTCACCGACATCCTCCTCCCGCTCCAGTAGAAGACCACCTCCCGTGGCCCTCCGCTCACCCAGATGACCTCCGGAGAAACAAGCATGATTCGATTCGTTGGCAGCCGCCGCCTGGTCGTGCGAGACGAGGTGCAGGACCTCTCCTTCCCGGTCCTGCTGATGTACCCGACGCACGTCCCCGCCGAGATCGTCGCGATGGGTCCTTACTCGCTCGAGGTCGCCCCGAACGCCCCCGTCGACGGGGGCCCGCGGCGCCTCGTGGTCCTCTCGCACGGCAGCGGCAGCTCACCCCTCGTGTACCGGACGATCGCTTCCCACCTCGCGCGGAGCGGATACGTCGTCGCGATGCCCGAGCACCCCGGGGACAATCGCAATGATCGATCCATGTCAGAGACGGTCGAGAACCTCCGGGATCGACCCCGGCACGTCCGCCTCACGGTGGATGCCCTCTGCTCCGATGCGGAGATCGGGCCGCACCTGCGGGGCGATGACATCGCGGTCATCGGGCACTCCATGGGGGGCTACACCGCGCTCGCCGTCGCGGGCGGGCAGCCCTGGGCAGGGCCGGGGCAGCGGGTCGAGGTCACGAAGGACCCGCGCGTGAAGGCGCTGGTCCTGATGGCGCCCGCGACGGGCTGGTTCGGCCTCAACGACTCCTTGCAGGACGTCACGGTGCCCATCCTCTTGCTCGTCGCGGAGCACGACCGCATGACGCCGAGATGGCAAGGGCAGCTCGTGCTCGACCTCATTCCCGACCGGGCGCAGGTCACGTTCAAGATCGTCGAGAATGCAGGCCATTTCTCCTTCTTGAGCCCGTTTCCTCCCCCGATGCGGACCCCGGGCTTCTTGCCCGCCAGCGACCCCGCCGGGTTCGATCGCGAGGCGTTTCACCGCGAGCTCCCGCAGGACGTGCGCGAATTCCTCGACAGGACCTCGACACCCAGAGGGTAGGCGCCGCCCTGACGACTGCGCACGACCAAGGCGCTTTGCCGCGACGACGGTGCTCTGGCTCCGGAGCAGCGAGGCCCTGCACCCTCCCGCCACGGCGGGAGGGTCGCTGTCCAGCGCGGCTCCTCAGGGCCGGATCGCCGCGGAGACCTGCGCCGCGCTGGGCGGGCGCGCGGCCGCCGCGGGCACGGGCTCCGGCGCCGAGCCCGTCTGGCTCAAGCGCCGCTTCGCCTCGGCGACCACCTCGCTCGGCAAGGGACCCTTCCTTGCGAACGTCAGGTTGTCGCGCAGGTGCTGCGGGTTCCGGGTCCCGACGATGGTGGTGCTCAGGCCCGGGTGCGAGAGCGTGAAGCGCAGGGTGAACTCGATCCGGCTCAGGCCGTCGAGCAGCTCGTCGAGCCTGGCCCGCTCCCACCGGTCCTGCATGGTGGTGCCCGGCAGCATATAGTTCGTACGCTGCCAATCGGTGGGCGCGCCGCGCGCGACGCCGCCGCGGATGATGGTGCCCGCGCCGGCCTCGGCGGCCTTGCTGATCACGTCCTCGTGCTCGCGCTGCAGCGCGGAGTATGGGATCTGGAAGGCGTCGAAGACGCCCATCTCGATCTGCTCCACCAGGTTGGGCAGCGTGCCCGAGACGCCTAGGAAACGAACCTTGCCCTCGTCCTTGAGCTTCAGCGCCTCTTGCAGCGCGCCGTCCTGCTCGAACTCTCGCCGGGTGAGGCTCCGGTGAAACTGCACCAGGTCGAGGTGGTCCGTCTTCAGGAGGCGCAGGCTGTTCTCCACGCCGTGCCGGATGTTCTGTGCCGTGTGCACATGCTCACCCTGGGCCCCGCCGACGACGCAGCCACATTTCGAAGCCAGGAAGTATTCGCTCCGGCGGCGCGAGATGTGGCGCCCGATGAGCTCCTCGCTGCGACCGTAATCGATGGAGGTGTCGATGAAGTTGATCCCGGTGTCCAGCACGTCGTTCAGGATGCGCTCCGCCTCCTGATCCGAGAGCTCCGGGCCGCGCGGGGCGCCTCGCAGCTCCATGGCGCCGAAGCCGAGCGTGGTGACGCGGACGCCGGTGCGTCCGAGCAGGCGAGTGGGTAAATCCGTCATGGTTCTCCTCTTCTTCAGCTCTTCGGAGCCGCCGCCTTGAGCGTCGCGTCGAACAGCGCGAGCAACGTCTGGTAGTGGCGCTCGGACGCGGCCTCGTTGTACACCGCCGAATCCGAGGGGACCCAGCCATGCTTCGCGCCTGCATACGTCTCGACCGTGTGCTGTACGCCGGCCTGCTCGAGCGCGTCGCTCAGGCGTTGCTTCTGCTGGTCCGGGAACGACGCGTCCTCGACCGCGCCCGCGACATAGACGCGCGCTCGAACGCGCGGCGCGAGGAGGTGCGGGCTCTCCGGGTCGTCGGTCGCCAGGTTGCCGCCGTGGTAAGACGCCGCCGCGATCACACGGTCGGGAAACTGGCCGGCGGCCGACAGCGACAACCCGCCTCCCATGCAGTAGCCGGTGGTGCCGATCGACAGCGAGCGGACATCGGGCTCGGCTGCCAGGAAGGCGAGGAACGCCTCCGTGTCCGAGCGCACGTTGGCCTTCGTGGCCGTGGCGATGTACTTTTGCTGCCACTGCTTGCGAAACTCCGGATCGCGCGTGAAGGTCTCGGCGTCCGGCGCCTGATAGGGGCCGCCGCGATAGAACAGATCGGGCAACAGGACGAAGTAGCCGCCCTGCGCGATGCGCTCCCCCAGCTCGAAGAGCGCGGGACGAATGCCGCGGCCATCCTGGTACACCAGCACCGCGGGCCAGGGACCCTTACCAGCGTCGGGGCGGAAGACGGATGCTTCGGTCTGACCGTCCCGGGTCTTCAACGTGACTGTAGCTCGTGACATCGGTTCCTCTTGCTCAACTGGCTGAACGTCTGGCGGGCGCTCGGATCATCGGATGGGCGACCAGGCGCGCTCGGCGCGACCCGCGCGCCACAGCACGGACAGGTGGCTTCGCCCCTCGCCGCCGCGGGAGCGAGCGCGATGACCCGGTAGTCCTCCCGGGGAAGACCCTCGTCTGTCGCGTCCGGAGCCGCAGCCGACACCGCCTCGATGTCGGCTGCGCGGCCGCGGGCTCGTCCTGCGAACGACTCTTACTCTGCTCCTCTCGACTTGGCAAGCACACTCGCCTCGTATGATGTCCTTCCATGGCTCGCGGCGATGGTGCCACCTCGCCTGGGGCGCCGTGTTCCGATGATCGGTGCTCGACCCACGCGCCATGTCCATCCGGCGTCCTGGCCAGCTGCGCTGCTGATTCACTGCTTCCCAGGCAGCAGCGGATCAGCAGCGGTGGTGGCGAGAATGCCGGCGTCGCGCGCCTTTTGCCATGGGTTCGTTACTGGCACGTGCCGTGCTGACCTCGCTGACATCGATTGATGCCGTGGCGGTGGCGGCCGCTCGCGGCTGGTCCAGCCCGCGTGAGAGGTGCGTCGCGCGACCCTGGATGGGCGTGAGTCGTTGGAGACCGTTGATGCGAGGCTGAACAGCCGCTTGCGATACGCGCGCAGCTCTCCTCGCCATCAAGCTCACCGTCGGACACGCGGAGGCGTGGAGCTCCGATTGGACCGGCCGCAGCTCAAGCGGCCAGATCCACGACGGAGAGCGCTGCACGCAAGGTCGCGGAGCACGCTGAAGGGCCGGGAGGCGGCCGGTTTGCGCGAGGCGCAGCTCAACCGCTCAGGAGAGGCGCAGATCGCCGCCTCGGAGCAAGAGCAACGGCGCAGGACGCATGGAGACAGCCGGGGCGCCACCGCGCGCTTCACGTCGAGCCCGTGGCCGTGAAGCGCCGCGCAGCGCCGGATCGCGCTGTCCCTGGAACTGGATGGCCGGAGCCCCGGAGCTCAGCGCCGGGCCGCCGGCCTGCTCGCGTCCAGCGGGCCGCCGACCACGATGCGCAGCTCGGCCAGCGCCGTCCGGTACTCGCGCACGAGCCGCAGGAGCTTGACCCGCGCGGCGGCGCCCCGCTCCTCCAGGCCGAGCGCGCGCACCCCGTCGATCTGGCGGCTGTCGAGCGCGCGCGCGACCTCGACCCCGGCGCGCTCGACGGCCGGGAGCGCGCGCGCCCTGAACTCCTCGACAAGCGCCCCCGCCGCGCGCGCCTCCCGGAGCCGATCGCGCACCTCGCGCGCGACCCGCTGGACCTCGGCGGCGAGCGTGCGCTGCGCCGCGACCGCCCCGGCGTCCGCGGCGGCGACCTCGCTCGCGTGCGTGTCGAAGAGCGGCAGCTCGATCCCGGCCTCGAACGTCCAGCCCATCGGGTCGCGCGTCGCGGGCGAGAACTCGTAGCCGAACTCGACGAACGAGAACCACGGCCAGCGCAGCGTGCGCGCCAGCGCGCCCTCCGCGCCGGCGGCGTCGAGCTCGGCGGCCGCGAGCGCGATCTCCGGGCGGTTCCTCAGCGCGGCCTCGATCAGCGCCTCCTCGGACGCGAGGGGGACGAGCGGCGCGGTCGCGAGCGGCTCGCCCACGAGGCGCACCGGCGCGGCGGGGTCGAGCCCGACGCGATCGAGCAGCGCCGCGAGCACGACCTCGCGGCGCGCGCGCGGCGCCGCGCCGTCCTCCTCGGCCACCGCGGCCGACAGCGCCGCCATCGCCTCGTCGACGGCGGTCACCTGCGATACGGCGACCCGCGCCCGCTCCTGGTCCGCGAGGCGGCGGCGCGTCGCGGCGACCGCCCCGAGCGCCTCGAGCTCGGCGTCGAGCAGCAGCACCTCGTCGAACATCCAGCGGACCTCGGCCTCGAGCTCGAGCTCCGCGACGCGTGTCTCCGCGCGCGCGACGTCCACGTCCGCGCGCGCGACGTCCGCGGCCGCGCCGGCCTCGCCGGGCCGGGGAGGGCGAATGCGGACGCCCGCCGAGAAGCGCGGCTCGCGATCGAGCACCTGATCGAGGCGCAGCTGCGAGACGCGGATCTCCGGGTTCCGGTAGGTGCCCGCCGACGCGGCGTCGACCGCCGCCCGGGCCGTGGCCTCGCGCGCCCTCATCGACGCGACTGTCCCGCTCTGCTCCCTGGCCATGGCGACCGCCTCGTCCGCGCTCAGCTCGCGCGGCGCGGCGCTGCGCCCCGCCGCGAGGCCCGCCCGCGCGCGCGCCTGCGCCTTCGCGGCGCGCGCCTCGCGGTAGAGCGCGATCGCGCGCTCCGACCCCTCGAGCTGCGCGGGCGCCGCGCAGGCCACGAGCGAGAGGCACGCGACGGACGACAGCGCCGCCGCGGCGGGCCGCGCTGCCGCGCGCGCGGCGCGGCGGCGAAGGAGGGCGAAAATATCAGTGATCTTCATGCCTTACGGCCTTCGTGGGGATCTCTCCGGGCCTGGACGGCGCCGCCCTGCGCCGCTCAGCCCTGCCACGGCATCTCGAGGAAGAAAGGCGCCTCGGCGCCGGCGTCGAACACGACGATCAGCTTGCCCGGGGACAGCGCGAGCGAGATCCCCTCCGGCTTCTGGCCGGGAAAGCGCCGCACGAGGCTGGGCGAGAGGACGCCGCCCTCGGGGCGGAGGACGTGGAAGAGCGACCCCGCGGCGCCGTCGGCGGTGGACGGGGTCGAGGCGATCGCGAGCGAGCCGTCCGGGAGGAAGCACAGATCGGAGATCCCCCCCGGCGTAGGCGCGCCGTCGAGCTCGACGTCGACGCGCGCGCGCGCCCAGAGCGAGAGGCCGGCGCCATCGAGGCCCCGCGCCTCGAAGAGCGCGCGCGGCGCGCCGAGCTTCCAGATCAGCGCGTTGCCCTCGGCGTCGAGCGGCGACTTGAGCCCGAAGTAGAGCGCGCCGTCGCGGTAGGCCATGCCCTCGATCTCGAGCGGGCGCGTGCCGCCAGGGAGCCCGAGCTGCGCGAGGGCCGCGGGGCCCGCGGCGTCGAGCAGCTCCGCGAGGTGGGCCTCGGCGTCGACGCGGAAGCCGCGGCCGTCCGGCTTCAGCCGGAGCAGCGCGGTGCGCGCCTTCTTGCGCTTGCCCTTCGCGCTGTAGCCCTGCGACGAGAGCAGGTACACGTCGCCCCCGTCGCCCGCGGTGATCGACTCGATGTCCGCGAGCTCCTTCACGCCGTTCACCGGCACCGGCTCCGGATCGACGGCGCCGGCCGCGGACATCGCGAACAGCCAGGGGACGCCCTCGTCCTTCTCGTCCTTGTGGCCCGTGTCGTCGCTGACGAGGAGGTACCGCGCCTCCGTGGGGCGGGGCAGGATGCCGGACGGCTCGAAGCGCGTCCGCTGCCGCAACGCCGCCGGGACCGTCATGCGGAGCGCGTCGGCGGCCCGGGCGGGCGGCGCCGCCGCGGGCGCGCCCTTCGCCACGGGGGCGGCCGGCGCGCCGGGGGCCGGCGGCGCGGGGGGCGCGGTGCTCGAGCGCTCGAAGGCGACATCGAACGGCTGGCCGGCGAGCAGATCGACCGGGTGATCGAGCGCGATCGTGACCTCGCGGCCCCACACCGGCACGTTCAGGTCCGTCCAGCAGCGGAGCGGCAGCTGCGTCACCATCGCCCCGACCGTGACGGCCCTGCCCGTGAGCGGCCGCCCGGTCCCGCCGCGCGCCCAGAGCGTCGCGGTGTCGCCCGCCTCGACGTGGAGCACCGAGTTGTCCGGGAGGCAGGCGATGACCTGCCCGCGCGCGTTGGCGATCTCGACGATCGGGTCGCCCGGCACGGCGACGTCGCCAGGCCGCTTGCGCACCGCCGAGACGCGCCCGCCGTGCGCCGCGCGCAGCGTCTGCTGGGCGCGAAGCACCTCGAGCTGCTCGGCGCTCCGCCTCGCCATCGCGAGGTCCGCCTCGATCTTCGCCGTCTCCGGGCTCGCCTGCTGGAGGAGCTTCTTCCGGCGCTCCCCGGCCACCGCGATCTGCGCGCGGAGGAGCTGGATGGTGCGGGGCTTCTCGGTCGCGATCGCGTCGACGCCCGCGCGCTGCACGTCGAGCGAGCCCAGGACGTCGAGGCTCGCCTGCTTGTCCTCGATCAGCCGCTTCACCCGGGAGATCTCGCTGGCCAGCACCTGGCCCTCGGCGCTCGCGCGGCGCTGCTCCTCGACCTCGCGCGCGAGCTCGAGCTTCAGGTCCTCGACGCCCGCCTCGAGCTCCAGATCGAGCCGCGCGTGCTCCGCGGGGATCAGCGCCCGGAGGCGCTCCACGTCGGCGCGCGCCACGGCGAGCTCCGCGTCGATCGCGCCGCTGTCGAGCGTGACGAGCACCTGACCCGGCGTCACCTCGTCCCCGACGTCGACCTCGATCGAGGCCACCCGCCCGACCTCGATCGCGGCGACCATCTCGACGTCGGCCTGCGCGAACGCGAAGATCCCGCCGGTCGGGGCGCCGGAGAAGCGCAGCCACGCCGCGAGGCCGAGCGTGCCCAGCATCGTCAGCGCGGGGGTCACGGAGGAGAGCGCGGATCGGATTCGCCAGAGATGCATCACTAGAGGTCCAGCGTCGGCTCCTGGAGCATCAGACTCACGTCCTCCACTCCGGGGAGCGCTTGAAGGCTCGTCACGAGGCGCACCCGCAGGTCGGGGTGGCGCACGCTGATCTGGTAGGCGTGCTCCATGACGGCGCCCTGCGCCGCCTCGCGCAGGGTCACGAGCGAGAAGGAGCCGCAGTGCTCGCGGAGGACGCCCGCGATCGCGCCGCCGAGGTCCGCGCCCGCCGGCCCGGACGGCGCGACGAACCGGAGCAGCCCGTCCGGCTGCCGGCGCGACCCGTAGCCGGTGGCGTGGAGCATCAGCGTCGCGCCGGCGAACATCCCCGCCCCGGCGATCGCCGCGCCGTAGGCCTGCGCGCCGCTCGCCATGCCGATGGCGAGCGACGCGAAGACGAACACGACGTCGCGCGGATCGCGCATCGTGGTGCGGAACCGGATCGCGCTGACGCCCCCGGCGATCCCGATGCCGGCCGCGATGTTGTTGCCGACGGCGAGCATCAGCGTGCACGTGATGATGCTGCCCAGCGCCATGCTCTGGACGATGGTCCGCGAGTACGAGAGGCCGCGGAACGTGAGCATGTAGACGCCGGCGATGCCCTGCGTGAGCCCGAAGGCGACGAGGAGGGCGATGAGCGCCCTGCGCCACTCGATGGCCTCGCCCTGCGAGACCGTCGTCAGCCAGTCCATCATGGCCGCGGCCCTCCCTCGATCCGGGCCGCGCGCGCCTCCGGGAGCGTCAGCTGCGCGTTGACGCTGAAGCAGTACTTGGAGAACGAGTGCCGGACGAGCTCGAGGCGCTGCACGAGCGCCGCCATCCACGCGGGCGGCCTGCGCTCGAACTTGAGCTCGAGGACGCAGACGGGCTCGTGCGTTTGGGTCTGGACGGGGTGGTCGACAGGGCGCCACCTCCCGTCGGGCGCGTCGAGATCCAGCGCTTCCCTGCGCTGGCAGACGACCCTCCGGTCGAACGTGATGCGCGCATACTTGTCGAGGGTGCTCTCGTAGGCCTCGCGCTCGTAGTCGACGACCACCACGGGCCGGAGATCGTGGCGGTGGAACGCGCTGATGAACCGCTCCGCGTATTTCCGCGGGCCCGGCGCGAGCCGCTCCAGCGCGGCGGGGCGGTGGTGCTCGAGCAGCTCCCGCCACTCGTCCGCAGGCACGCACGCGCGCGACTTGATGATCACGTCCTGTACGCGCCGCTTCACCTCGAGGAAGACCGGGCTCTTCTTGCCGGGGTAGGTGCGCGCCCGCAGCTTGAAGCGGTCCCGCTGCTCACGGGAGTTCGCCCAGAAGAGGTCGAACCCGCGCGTGTCAAAGTAGAGCGAGCGGATGCGGTACGAGCCGTCCTCGTTCGCGTACCGGTCCCTCCGGCCGACAGCGCGCGCCGTTTCCCGGATCGCTGGTACGAGCCGCTCCGGGACCAGGTATTTGAACTCGTATCTCTCGATGACGTCCAGGATGGCGGCCTCCTCGATCGTCAGGGCCACGTGGGTCGCGCCGCCGCGGCGTCGCGAAATTGTTACTGTATGTACGCCATGATGACATAAATTTCACCGGATGTCCGCTAGCGGAATCCTTGGCAAGCCCTCGATATCGCCGCTGTATCCCCGCGCGTTGCATTGGAGTCGCAAAGCTACAGTCCGGTGGCTCCTGCAGCCCGCGCTCGCGCTGGCGCTGCTCGCCTCGGGCTGCCGGGGCGCGGGGCCGCCGGCGGGCGTGGCGGTGCGGACCTCGGGCTGCCCCCGCTGCGGCGGGGTCGCGCGGGTCGGCGCGCTGCCGAAGGGCGATCTCGCCGAGTGCTCCGGCGTGGTCGGCTCTGCGGTACACGCGGACGCGCTGTACCTCCACAACGACTCGGGCGATGCCCCGCGCTTCTTTGCGATCGGGCTTGACGGCGCGCCGCGGGGCGAGTTCGGGGTGACGGGCGCGACCGCGGTCGACTGGGAGGACGTCGCGCGGGGCCCGTGCGGCGCAGGCGGGGGGAGCTGCCTGTTCTTCGGGGACATCGGCGACAACGACCGGGAGCGCGACGGCTATGCGCTCTACGAGGTGAGGGAGCCGGACGCGCTCGGGGGAGCGCCGCGCGCGCTGTCCGCGGAGGCGATCTCGCTCGCGTACCCCGACGGGAGCCACAACGCGGAGACGCTGCTGGTCCACCCGGTCACCGGCGCGTTCACGGTGGTGACGAAGGTGAAGAAGAAGAAGGAGAGCGCCCGCATCTACGAGCTATCGACGCGACCTGCCGCCGGCCGGCCGGCGACGCTCGCCGGCGCGGGCTCGATCAAGGCGCCCGTGGGCAAGCCGCAATTCACGGGCGGCGACGTGCACCCGGACGGCGCCGGCGTGCTGCTCCGCACGTACTCGCACGTCTTCTTCTATCCGATGGCGCCGGATCAGACCGTGGCGCAGGCGCTGGCCGGGCCGCCCTGCGAGATGCCGGCGGCCGACGAGGACCAGGGGGAGGCGATCGCCTGGGTGCCCGGCGGGTGGGACTACGTGACGATCGGCGAGGGGGACGAGGCGCCGATCCACCGCGTCTCCTGCCAGGCGCCCTGAGCGCCGCCCCCTCGCGGCGCGCGCCCGGCGCGGGTCGCCGCCTCTCCCGAGCCGGGCCGCGCGCGATCGCCTCTCCCGGGCCGGGTCGCGGAAGGCGCGCGGCGAGACCCTCAGTCGCAGCAGAACGTGAGCGAGCAGCAGAACGTGAGCGAGCTCGGCGCCTCGGCGGACTTCCATGGAGACGGCCTCTCGGACATCGCTGTCGGGGCGCCCGGTAGCGCGTCTATGTCGACTTCGCCTCGGCCGGCGCGCTCGACACCGTGCCTGACGGCCTGTGTGTGTTGATGGGATCGAAGGGATGAGGCCCGAGAGCGTGCCCGGCTGCGGCGCACGCTTCTCTGATCGGATAGAGCGCGAACCAGTTGAAGCTCGGGCGGATTCCGGCGAGATCCATGCTGCAGTCGTCGCGAGGCTGGGAGCGATCTTGAAAGAGGCAAGGCGTTTCGCGCATTGTAAGCCAGCTCATCGCGCCTCGTGATGGCCCCTCGGTACGCCCGCATGCTCAAGGTGCCCGACCTCCTCGCCGTCCTGCAGCAGATCGTGCGGCGGGCCATGGCCATCCTCTCGCGCGCGCCGCGCGGCAGCCTGCTCCTCCGCGAGGGCGACCGCTTCGTGGCGCGCGCGCTGGTCGGGTTCGACGCGCCCCCTGGACCCGGTGTGCACATGCCGGTCGCCCCGGAGCTCGCCGGCGACGGGGCCGCGCTCGCCCAGGCGACGCCCGAGGCCGTGCGCGGGAGCTACGTCGTCGATGCGCGCGCGTGGTACCGGGCGTACCTGCCCTTCGCGCTCGGGATCGGCGGCGCCGTCCCGGAGGGGGCCGGCATGCTCGTCGCGCCCATCCAGCTGTACGGCGAGCCGGTCGGCTACCTCGCGATCGAGCAGGCGACCCTGGAGTCTCCGGACGAGGCGCGCCGCGCCACGATCGAGGCCCTCGCGGACACCGCCGGACACGCGCTGGAGCGCCACCGGCTCTATGACGACAAGGCGAGCGCGGCGCAGGAGATCCGCCTCTTCGAGAAGCTGCTGAGCGCGGTGGGCACGACCGTCGCGCTGCACGACCTCATCGAGACCATCGCTCACGGCATCAAGAGCGTGCAGCTCGATCCGGACTGGAGCACGGTTGAGCTGTGGCTGCTCGAGGAAGACAGCCTCGCGCCTGGCCGGGGCGACCGCCGCGCCCGCGTGTACCGGGCTCCGACGTCGGAGCCGACGACCTACTGGCAGAACATCCGCGCCGGCGCCGACAGCGCCGCGCGGCCCCTGGGCGTCACCGTGGACTTCCGGACCGGCCACGGCGGCCAGGGCGAGGGCTCGCAGCGCGCCCTGCTCGACGAGGCGATCCGCCGGCGGGTGTCCGGCATCCTCATCGCGCCCAGCAACCCCGAGAACGCGGAGGAGGCGTTCCGGCAGGCCGCGGAGGTGGCCATCCCGGTCGTCGTGATCGACACGCCGCCGATCCCGGGCAGCCGGGCGCCGCTCTACATCGGGACGGACAACGTGGCGTCGGGCAGGCTGGCGGCCGAGGTGATGAAGCGGCTGCTCCCGGGCGGCGGCGTCGTCGCGGCCCTCGGCGCCGTGGAGCTCGCGCTGGGCGTCCGCGAGCGCGTCGAGGGCTTCTGCGCGGCGGCCCGCGGGTCGAACCTCACGGTGCTGCCGACCCTCGCGTGCGACTGGGATCTCGAGGCCGGCACGCGGCTCGCCACGGCGGCGCTCGAGGCGCGGCCCGACGTCGCCGGCGCCTTCGGGGCCGCCGCCGACAACGGGCCGTCCTGGGGGCTCTCGGCGCGGGCCCTCGGCAGGGCGGGCGATCTGAAGGTCGTCGGGTTCGATCTCATGGCCGGCACGGTCGCCTTGCTCCGGCAGGGCGCGATCCACGCGACGATCGTCCAGCGCGAGCACGACATGGGATTCCGCGCGGTCGAGGTGATCCACCGGATGGTCACGCAGGGCCTCGAGCCGACCCTCGCCGAGCTGCCGCCCTCGCGCACCCTCCACACCGGCGTTGATTGCGTCACCCTCGAGCGGACGCCGTGGTCCACGACGCTGAGCGACTACCTCACGCTCGACGCGGCCCGCCGCGTCGCCGTCGGGCAGGGCGCTCGGGGCCCGTCGGTCGCTCCTGCGCTGGAGATCATGCTGATCGGGCTACCGCCCCCCTCGCGCTCCGTCATCGAGGACCAGGTCTCGATCCCGGCGGGCTCTCTCGTGGGCCGCGCGATCGAGGCGGGCAGCCCGCTCGTGATCGATCCCGACGAGGGAGAGGCGCGCGCGGACGTCGCCCTGCCCCCCGCGCACGCCGGCGCGCGCACGGCCGTCGCCTTGCCCCTGCAGGCCCGGGGCACCGTCCTGGGCGCCCTCGTCCTGAGCAGCCGTCGCAGCGGAGCGTGCCGGCAGGGCGACGTGTCGTTCCTGGTCCGCGTCGCCGGCACGGTGGCGGTCGGCGTCGAGAACGCCCGGCTGTTCCGCCGCATCTCCGAGCGGAGCGCGGCGCTCGAGCGCGCCAACGAGCAGCAGGCCGCGATGCTCCAGACGATCCGCCAGCTCTCGAGCCCCGTCGTGCCGATCGCGAACGGCATCCTGGTGATGCCCGTGGTGGGCGTCATGGACGCCGAGCGCTCCGGCAACTTCATCGAGTCGATGCTCCGCGCGATCGGCGCTCAGCGCGCGCGCGTCGTGCTGATCGACGTCACCGGGATGGCGGTCGTGGACGCGTCGGCGGCGTCGCAGCTCGTGAAGGCGGCGCAGGCGGCCGCGCTGCTCGGCGCCGAGGCGGTGCTCGTCGGCATGACGCCGGAGGCCGCGCAGATGATGGTCGCGCAGGGCCTGGACGTCGGCGCGATGGTGACGCAGGCGAACCTGGCGCGCGGCTTCCGCTACGCGCTCGCGCGGGCGCGCCGCCGCACGACGACGCGCCGCTGATCCCGGCGGGCGGCTACCCGGCGCCGGCGGTGGGGGGCGCCTCGAGCTGGCGCGGCGGGGCGGCGTTCGCCTCGGCGGTGCGCCGCACGCGCCGCTGCTCCTGGACGATGTGCACAACCTGGTCGAAGACGACCGCGGGATGACCTTGCCCTTCTTCCCGAGCGCCTCGACGGCGGCGACGATGGCCGGCCCGTTGTACGACAAGAGGCCCGTCGCGACGTTGAGGTCCGGGTGGGCGTCGATGATGTCCTCCACGTTCGCGCGCGCCTTGCTGGTGCCGTTGCTGACGACCTCGCCCCCACCGCCCTGATCGCAGCCTGCGATCCATGCCATCGACAGCATGGCGAACGCTGCACACGCGAGCTTCCAGAGATCCTTGTGATGTTTCACGGCAGCTCTCCTCGGTTCGTCCGCGACAAGCGCGCGTCGAGACGATCCCGCTGAACCGCGACATCGGTGATACCCCGAGGCGATGCTAGCGACTCACCGCGACGATGTCGCGCCTCGCCTGGACGACCCAGGCGGGATGTTCGGGCGGAAGCGCCGCGCCATCAGGCGTGGCAGAGACGAGGCGTGCACGAGCCGCCTGCCCCGCAGAACAACCGATGACGGGCGCTCGCGATGTGCGATGCGGTACGGCGATTTCAGGGCGCACGTCACCTCCTTGTGCGGGCGCCGCTGAGGATGTGTCCGCAAGGCGGCGACGTGGTGCGCCCGAGGCGCACCGGGGGCCGTGTCGGGCTCGAGCGGACACGCCTCGCTGGATGGGTCGGTGGAGGAGAGAGGGAGTAGAAGAGAGGGAGTAGGGGGAGAGGGAGTATGGCGGAGAGGGAGTAGGGGAGGCGATCGGGAGTGGGAACGGAAAGTCGTGGTTGGCGCCAGGAGGGAAACCGCGTAGAATCACGGATCGTGTTAACACCCAAGCAGGCGCAGAGTGCTTCTTTGTTCCTCTGCGTGACGTTCTTCCCGAACGAGCGGCTGTCCACGGCGGTCTTGCGGCTGGTGTCCAGCTTTTGCGGCCAGGTGCTGGACGACGCGAATGTGAGCTCGCGGTTCTACATGGCCGCGCACGAGCTCGCCGAGAACATCACCAAGTACTCCTCCGGCTCTCGCGTGAGCCTCGAGCTCGCGCTGGAGGAGGACCAGTGCTCGCAGGTCATGAAGATCCGCGCGCGGAACGAGGCGTCGCCCGAGCGCCTGCGCGAGGTCGAGCGGCAGCTCATCGCGCTGAAAGCCGCGAGCGACCCGGTGAAGCACTACGACCAGCTCATCACGGAGACGGCGATGATCGACGGGATCTCGGGCCTGGGCCTCGCGCGCGTCCGGGCCGAGGGCGGGCTCGACATGGACTACACGATCGAGGGAAACGAGCTGACGATCATCGCGCACGCGCCGATCGGGCGATGGGAAGCCGAGGAGCGGGTCGAAGCTTGAGCCCGCTCTCGGCCGAGCGATCAGGCCGATGAAACCTGTACGAGCCGCCCTGCTTCCTGCCGTTTCCATGGCCCCCGTCGACGCCGAGCGCGTCTCGACGCCCACGGTCGCTGTGTCCCGACGACGACGGTTCCGGTGCGCGAATCATGAAAGAGACGGCGCCGATGGCATGCGGCGTACGGCGCGCGGATTGCTGGCGCGCCGCGGCATGAACGATGGCGAGCGTCTGCGAGGGAGTCCAGCTCCGGGCACACTCGGGCCGCGTCTGGGCCGGAATCTGGTCGCTGTTGGGCTCAGCCTGTGCGCGTGCGGGCCGGCAGCGAGCGCTCCCTCGCAGATCCCACGTAAAGCCGGAGCGCTCGGACCGACTGACGTCGCCGCTCCGATCGTGGCCACGCCTGCGACAGGGAGAGCGCCGCCTCTCGATGCGGTCGTGGCTGTCACGCCGCCTCGCGGCGCGGCTGCGGTCCCCGTGCTCGAATGGCGGCCTGGAGAGTACGCCGCGCGACCCGAGCCGCTCACGCCGGCGCGCACGGAAGCCGAGCTCGGCTGCGAGGCCATGGCGGCGGACGCCGCGAATCCGCCGCTCTGGGTGATCGAGGTGCCGAAGCCCCTGCGGCTGTGGGCCAGCACGGGGCCGTTCCCGTCGCCGGAGCTGATGACGACGCGCGCGCTGATCAGCGTGCAGGCGATGTCCGATACCGGCCCAGGGAACGTGCTGGCGTGCGGCCCGGCGCTGTCGGTGGAGCTCGCGCCGGGCAGGTACGCGCTGCGAGGCCGGGTCCGCTCGGCGGAGTACACCGAGTCAGGCGTGCCACCGGGCGTCGATGGCTTCGCGTACCGGATCAGCGACCTGGCCGATAGCTCCTGTCCGAAGGACCTCGCGACCCGCGGTATCCATGACTGGGACGGTCAGTTCCCGTTCACGGTCGACACCGATCTGGACCTGAACGCCGACGGCCGGCGGGATCTCCGCGTCGAGTACCAGGCGGCTTTCACGAGTCCCGGTACGCGGCTGCTCGTGAACGAAGCGTACCCGCGCTGCCTGCGGGTCGTGGCCGACGTGCCCGCGCTGCTGCGCCCGCTCCCGACGAGGACGCACGGCTTTTCGGACCTACGTCTCGGCTTCTGGAGGCTCCATCCCGTGGATGGCTTCGGCGGGCGCATCGTGATCGAGTACGACGGCAAGTACAGCGCTTCCACGTCGGCCTACGACGTGAATCGATTCGTCCGCTGTCGCGATGGTTATCCAGGCGAATCGCCCGAGGCGGACCGCGAGACGGAGCGGCTCTGCGAGCGGTGGTTGCGGAGCAACGACGGCAGCGCCGCGCCCTACGAGCTCGTCGAGCGCTGGCTCGGCGTGCCGGCGTATCGAGACAGGCTGGAGAGCCCGACCGAGCTCGCAGGGACGCAGGCGACGGCGCTGCTGCGGGCGCTCGACGCCGAGGGGGTCCGCTGGCAGTACGGCGCCGTCCGGGCGTGCGAGCCCCGCGCTGGAGAGCGCGCGTGGGTCTTTGGTCTTGAGCTCCACGCGGAGCACGATCCGCCGCAGGCGTGGAGCCGAGAGGCCTTCGTCGTCGTCCGGCAGCCCCGCGGGCAGCCCGCCCGCGTGAGCGCGGTGCTCGACGCCTCACCGTGCCCGGTGGCCGATGTGCCGAGCGACCTCGAGTCGTTCGTCGATGCCTGGCTCGAGAAGCCCTGGAGCGAAGCCAGGTCCGCGGCGAGCGGCTCGCCCGGGCTGAGCGCTCAGCACCTGCGCCTGCAGCGCGCTCGTGCCGCGGAGCGCATCGAGCTCGCCGACGTGTCCGGTTGCGCCACGCCGCCGCACGCCCCCGCGTGGCTATGGACGGCTCGGATCCCGGCGCCGCCGGCGCTCGCCGAGTACATGAGCAGCACGCCCACCTACCTCGTCATCAGGCGATCTGCTCGAGGCTTCGTGGTGGACAGCAGCACAGAAGTCCGCCCGCCGCACTGTTCGTCCTAGCTGGAGGAGCGCTCACCGCCTGTGAGGAGGAGCCTCTCCACGGGGCTTTGCCCCCGACCGCGGCGCCTCTCCCCGTTCGTCTTGCTCCGGCGCCGGTGCGCGCGCCGCGGCCGCCGTGCGTCGCTGCGCCGCCCCGCGGCCTCGGCGTCGCGCACCGGCACGCCGAAGGAGCAGACCCACACGGATCCGCCGGCCCTGCCCGTGAGCTCCTCGACAGCGTCGGTATCGTAGCTGATCGGCGGTATCGCGATCTCCTCGCCGCGGAAGAACCGCTCGCCGAGCCGCTCACGCAGCCCAGGCCGCGTGAGCGCAGACGGGCGGCCCGATCGCGCTGCATCTACGTCCAGGCGCCGATGTAACCGCTGAGGTGCGCCTGCAGGGTGCAAGAACAGAGAAGGGCGGCTTGACAGCCCGTCCGAGGACCCCAAGTGCGAAGTGTACCGATGCGATGCCTCAGTCCCACCGGGCTGCGGGACGGGCTCGACGGAGTGGATCCAAGCCATGCGCTGATCTCGCGGCTGTTCATGGGAGAGACATGACCACCGAAGCAAAGTGGCCCCTCTATTCGTTGAAGCTGGAGACACGATCCGAGGTGGCCGAACGAACGCTGGCGCTCCGGTTCGACAAGCCCGCGCTCATCGGGAAGCACCTGCAGAGCAGCGCCTCGCCGGGGGACCAGATCACAGGACCGCTCTGTCATCTGGCTGGTCCACGCGCGATGGTCGCGGGCCTCCGCGCGATGCTGAACAAGGCCGGTGTCGATGACGATGATATCCGGACGGAGGAATTCACTGGCTGCTGACGCGGACCCGAGCAGATGCCCGCACGATCGGTCTCTGGAAACGCACGCCACGTGCCCAGGCGAAGCGGTCGCGCAAGGGCGGCTCAGGACCCGAGCGCCGTTCCACCTCGAGGCGACCGTGCGCGTTCTGCGACGACCGGCAAACCTGGTCGAGGTCTGGGAGGGAGAGCGCTACAAACGGGTGGTGGCGACGGGCGACGATCTCGCGCTGGTCGAAGTGGAGAACCGCGGGACCATCGACAGCCCCGATGTTCGGTTTTTCGTCCGAGGAGGCGACCCTTCCACCGCCACGATCGCCGGGCTTGAGCGGACCCTCCGCAAGGTGCTCGGCCTGGATCTGGATCCAGAACCTCTGCAACATGTGGTCGAGGCCGAGCGCCGGCTCCGCGCCACGGCGCTCGCACTGCGAGGCATGCGACCCCCGCGGTTCGCTGACCTCTTCGAGGCGTTCGCGAACGTGATCCCCTTCCAGCAGGTGAGCCTGGACGCCGGTATCGCGATCGTCGGCCGGCTCGTCGAGCGCTTCGGCAGGTACCTCGAGCAGGGCGGTCGCCGCTTCCGGGCGTTCCCCACGGCCCAGGCGATCGCGGAGGCTCGTCTCGATGCGCTGCGGAGATGCGGCCTGAGCGTCGTGAAGGCCGAGTCGCTCCGGCACGTCGCCCGAGCGATCGAGTCGGGTGAGCTCTCGGAGCGAGGGATCTCGAGCATGACCACCAGCGATGCGCTCAGGACCCTCGACGAGCTACCGGGCATCGGCCCCTGGAGCGCCAGCCTGGTCCTGCTTCGGGGTCTCAGGCGTCTCGACGTGTTCCCGCCGGGCGACGTCGGTGCCCTACGCGGGCTCAGCGGGCTGATGGAGCTTCGGCCTGGAGCGTCGCTGCGGCGCTCCCTGGCGAGCTTCGGCGATCGCCGGGGCTATCTCTACTTTTTCGCCCTGGGAGGTGGCCTCCTCGCGAAGGGCCTCATTCACGCGGCTCCGCCGTCAACGTCTGCTCGCCCTCGGTGAGCTTGCGCCGCACGCGCCAGGGGACCATTCGCGAGTTCTCCGCCGGTAGATGGTTGACGATCACGGGCTTGTCGCAGAAGAAGGGAAGAGGGCGCATGGCAAACGTGAAGCGACGGACGACGACGGGTAGAGTGCGGACCGCGCACCTCGGCGCCAAGAGGGCGGAGCCGGTGCGCCTCAAGCGGGCTTACGAGCGGCCGGAGGCGACGGACGGATACCGGGTGCTCGTGGACCGGCTGTGGCCGCGAGGCGTGCGGAAAGACGCGCTCGCGATAGACGCCTGGATGAAGGAGATCGGGCCGAGCGATGAGCTCCGCCGCTGGTTCGGTCACGACGCCGCGCGATGGGACGAGTTCGCGGCGGGCTATCGCGGCGAGCTCCGCCGGCAGCCAGCCGCCGGGTTCGTCGACGAGCTCGTCGCGCTGGCGAATCGCGGGGCGCTCACGCTCGTGTATGGGGCGAAGGATGAGCTTCACAATCAAGCGGTCGTCCTCCGCGAGGTGATCGAGCAGCGAGCGCACAGAACCCGCGCCCGCTCGCAGACTGCCAAGAACGCGGCCGAAGCCGCCCCCCTGGCACAAGGTCGGGCTCTCGCGGAACCACGCCCTGCCTCGTCGAGGAGACGCCCCACGAGCGCCGCGAAGGCGCGCGCTGGAGGTGGTGCGCCGCGCACGCGGCCAACCGGCTCACGACTACGCTCGCCGTGACCCGAAAGCGTACACGGCTGGAGCTGCCATCGCGTGGCGTGGTGCAGTTTCTCGGCCGGCGGGAAGCCAGGCCCGCGACGTCAGGTCGAGAACCCCCAGGGCTTCACGGCGCGCTGCACCCTCCTCGTCGTCTCGGCACTGGAGTAAACGTGCGCGCGGAGATGGCCCTGGTGGCGCTCGCACCAGAGGTTCGCCCCGCCGCTCCCGTTGCGCGCCACGAGGCACTCCGGGCAGGGCGGCTCGATCTCCGGCACGCGCCAGGAGTCGTCGTGGTGCTTGTCGCGGACGACGCAGACAGGGCACCCGGCGGTCCGCACGACGCGCTCGGCGACCGAGCCGAGCAGGACGCGCTTCACGCCGGTGCGCCCGTGCGTGCCCATCACGATGAGATCCGCGTCGATGTGCGCCGCGAGCCAGACGATCTCCCGGGCGGGATCGCCCGTGAGGAGGTGCGTGACCACGCGCTCGACGTGCGCGGGCCGCGATGGCACGGCGAACTCGTTGACGACGCTCGTCGCGAGCTCCTGGAGCCGCTGCGCGGCGTCCGCGGCGCTCGAGGTCCGGGCGAGGCCCTGCAAGCTCAGCATCTCCGGCTGGCTGTCCGTCACCGTCACCACGTGGACCTCGCCGCCCGTCTCCTCCGCGTTCGCCAGCCACAGCGCGCGGAGGAGCACGCCCCGGCTCGCGGGCGAGAGATCCACGGCCGCAAGGACGTTGAACGGCTTTGTGTTGCTCGAAATGCTCGAAGAATTCGGTTCCATGGCGTTCTCCCCTGAGATGTCCTCGTGTGTGTTCGTGATCGACACGCAAGGAGCGTGCCTCTCGCCGCCTCCGGGGCGCCGCGCCAGCACGTCGCGAGGAGCAGCTCGGGACGCAGCGGATGCGTCGACCAGCGCACCGGATGCGTGGGACGCCAGGAGGTGCCGAATCGGGGCGGAGGCAGGCGTGCCCCATGCCGCCCGCCGGGGCGCTCAGCCCGCCGCCGGGCCGGCCTTCCGCTGCGCGCTGTCGCAGACCCAGCGGACCACGCCCGGGAGCACCCCCTGCGCGATCGCGCCCACACGCGAGCCGAGGTCGGGGTAGATCTCGAACCGGCCGCGCGCCATGCCGTCGGCCATGCTGCGCGCCACCGCGTCCGGCTCCAGCGTCTTCACGTTGCCCGCGATGGCCTTGGTCTCCGCGGGCTTGTACCGGTTCTCGAACGCGAGCTGCGGCGTGTCGGTGTCGGGCGGCATGCACACGCTCACGCGGACGCCGTGCGGCCACATCTCCGCGCGCAGCGCCTGCGAGAAGCCGATCAGCGCGAACTTGCTCGCGGCGTACGGCGTGTAGCCGTAGATGCCGATCACGCCCGCCAGCGACGAGACGTTGAGCACATGGCCGCTGCCGCGCGCCACCATCGCCGGCAGCACCGCCTTGCACAGGTGGACGGCGCCGAAGAAGTTCACGTCCATCATGCCGCGGAACTCCTCGATCGGCAGCTCGAGGAAGCGCCCCGGCATCACGACGCCCGCGTTGTTCACGAGGTGATCGATCGGGCGCTCGGCTATCCGCGACTCCATCGCCCGCGCGACGTCGTCCGCCCGGCTGATGTCGAGCTCCAGGACGTCGACCCGCGCCGACGGGTGCTCCCGCCGGATGCCCACCGCCGCCTCGTCGAGGAGGGCGCGGCGGCGCGCGACCAGCGTCACCGCGGCGCCGTAGCCAGCGACAAGCCGCGCGAACGACAGACCGATGCCGCTCGATCCGCCGGTGACGAGAACGCTCTTGCCCTGGAAGTAAGTCTGGGTGTCCATCGGCGGCGGAACCTACCCCAGGAGAGCGTCAGGCGCGAGATGCTCGTGCGGGGCCCGCCTCGGAACGCCTCAACGGGCAGCCACAGGCCTGAGGACCTTCCAACCGAGCTGGTTGAACCGCTTCCTTTGCTCACCTGGTCAGCTCCTCTTCATGCGCTTCAGTCCAGCACGCCGCGTGCCATGAATTCGAGTTCAGAACACCGTACGGAGACGATGAGCCGTCGTGACGCGCATCCTGCGGACAGGGCATTTTGCCCCGCTGTGGTGAAAATGCGCGGCCACACCTCAGCGCAGATCCGCCAGGGTGACAGCGGACGCGAGCCCGCCGCGAGGCGAGCCCGACGGGGAGCGACCCCGTTCCCAGGAAAGCCGCCGGGTTCCTGGTGCCGCACGGGGTCGCGCTCCGCGCTGCATGGAGCTTCCGCCCGTGCTCCGGCGCTCTATGTTTTTTATCTCACATTCTGTGCTCTGTCGCGACCGGCAATGTACTGCTGTGTCCGGTCGCTCCGGGCGGACTCGCTGGCGATCGGCGCCGAGTTCGTCTACTCACCGTTGTAAGCAAGCTCATGCGAGATCTCAGGTAACACGGGAAGCCGAGATGCGCGTGGGAGATGTCATCGACCGTCGCTTCCGCATCGAGCGCCTCGCCAGCTCCGGCGGGATGGGCGACGTCTACCGCGCCATCGATCTGGACACGAACGAGCCGGTCGCGCTCAAGGTCCTGCAGCGCCGGGGGCTCCAGGAGGCGATCCGGTTCGCGCGGGAGGTGGAGGCGCTCGAGGCGCTCACCGCGCTCCGACACCCGGGCATCGTGCGCTACACCGCGCACGGCGCGACCGAGACCGGGCAGCCCTACCTCGCCATGGAGTGGCTCGCCGGCGAGACGCTGACCGAGCGCCTCGCCCGCAGGTCGCTCACCGTCGCCGAGACCCTCGCGCTCGGCTCCAGCATCGCCGCCACGCTCGGCGTCGTCCACCGCGCCGGCATCGTCCACCGCGACCTCAAGCCGAGCAACCTGCTCCTCGTGGGCGGCGCCATCGAGGGGGTCACCCTCCTCGACTTCGGCGTGGTGCGCCTCGGCGCCATCGATAGGCACCTCACCATGCCGGGCACGATGCTCGGCACCCCGGGCTACATGGCGCCGGAGCAGGCCCGCAGCGAGCCGAACATCGACACCCGCGCCGACGTCTTCTCGCTCGGCTGCGTGCTCTTCAAGTGCCTCACCGGGCGCTCGGCGTTCCAGGGCGCCGACGGGCTCTCGGTGCTCATCAAGGTCATCCTCGAGGACCCGCCGCGGCTCCGGGAGCTCCGCGGCGACATCCCCGAGGCGCTCGACGATCTCGTCGCGCGTATGCTCGCGAAGTCGCCGAAGGACCGGCCCCGCGACGGCGACGCGGTCGTGGCCGAGCTCCTCGCGCTCGACGACCTCGGCCCGGACGTCGTGAGCAGCCGCCCCTCGAACACCGTGCGCGGGAGCGAGATCACCACGAACGAGCGCAAGATGATGTGCCTCGTGCTCGCGCGCGACGTGACCGGCGACGCCGAGGCGACGCGCTCCCAGGAAGAGGACCTGGAGCGCAGCAAGGCGCTCATCGCGGTCGCGGAGCGCTACCAGGGCGAGCTCGAGATCCTGGAGTCCCGCTCCCCGCTCATCGTGCTCTCCACCGGCGGGGCGCCGACCGACCTCGCCGCCCAGGCCGCGCGCTGCGCGCTCGCGCTGAACGCGCTGCTCGGCTGCGTGCCCGTCGCGCTCGTCACCGGCCGCGCCGAGATCTCCTCGCGGCTGCCGGTCGGCGAGCTCATCGACCGCGCCGTCCACCTCCTGCCGTCCGTCCACGCCCCGGTCGGCGCGGACGCCGTCCGCCTGGACGAGGTGACCGCGGGGCTGCTCGGCTCCCGGTTCGACGTCACCCGCGACAAGAGCGCCCTCCGCGTGCACGGCGAGCGCGAGGCGCTCGCCACCACGCCGCCCCTGCTCGGCAAGCCGACGCCGTGCGTCGGGCGCGACCGCGAGCTCGCCCTCCTCGAGGCCGCGTTCTCCCACTGCGTCGAGGAGTCGACGCCGAGCGCCGTGCTCGTGACCGCGCCCGCGGGCGCCGGCAAATCCCGCCTCCGCACCGAGCTGCTCCGGCGCCTCCGCGACCGCGGCGAGGAGATCGAGGTGTGGATCGGGCGCGGCGACCCCATGAGCGCCGGCTCGGCCTTCGCCCTGCTCGCCCCGGCGCTGCGGCGCGCGATCGGCCTGTTCGACGGCGAGCCGATCGAGGCGCGGCAGCACAAGATCCGCGCGCGCGTCGAGCGGTATGGCCGGGGCGACTCCGCGCGCACAGCGGCGTTCCTCGGGGAGCTCATGGGCGTGCCGTTCCCCGACGGCGACAGCGCGCAGCTCAAGGCGGCGCGGCGCAGCCCCGTGCTGATGAGCGACCAGATCCGCCTCGCCTGGGAGGAGCTGCTCCGGGCCGAGTGCTCGGCGAGGCCGGTGCTGCTCGCGCTCGAGGACCTGCACTGGGGCGACCTGCCGAGCGTGATGCTCGTCGACTCGGCGCTCCGCAACCTCGGCGATCAGCGGCTGATGGTGCTCGCGCTCGGCCGGCCCGAGGTGCGCGAGCTCTTCCCGAAGCTCTGGGCGGGGCGCGGCGTCCACGAGGTGCAGCTCTCGGGGCTGCCGCGCCGCGCCAGCGAGCGGCTCGTGCGCCAGGTGCTCGGCGAGGGCGTGGCGCCGGAGCTCCTCGCGATGATCGTCGACCGCGCCGACGGCAACGCGTTCTACCTGGAGGAGCAGATCCGCGCGGTCGCCGACGGCAAGGGCGCCGACCTGCCCGAGACGGTGCTGGCGATGGTGCAGGCGCGCATCGAGGCGCTCGACGTCGAGGCGCGGCGCGCGCTGCGGGCGGCGAGCATCTTCGGGCAGACGTTCTGGCAGGGCGGCGTCTCGGCGCTCGTGGGCGGGGCGCAGGTGGCGCCGAAGCTTGTCGAGCTGGAGCAGCGCGAGGTCATCGCCCGGCGCGGCGAGGGCAGCCTCCCCGGCGAGGTCGAGTACAGCTTCCAGCACGCGATCGTCCGGGAGGCGGCCTACGGGATGCTGACCGAGGGCGACCGGCGGCTCGGGCACAGGCTCGCGGGCGAGTGGCTCTCGCGGGCGGGCGCGGCGGACGCGATGGCGCTCGGCGAGCACTTCGAGCGCGGCGGCGAGCTCTCGCGGGCCGCGGCCGCGTACTGCCGCGCGGCCGAGCAGGCGCTGCGGGCGCAGGACCTCGCGGCCGCGATCGAGCGCGCCGAGCGCGGGGTCGCGTGCGGCCCGACGGCGCAGACGCTTGGGGCGCTGCGCCTCGTGGAGGCTGAGGCGCACGTCTGGCGCGGGGAGCTCGCGCTCGCGGAGCAGCGCGGGACGGAGGCGGTGGACCGGCTGCCGGCCGGCGCGGCGCCGTGGTTCTCGGCGATCAAGCAGGTGGCGGTCGCGGCGGGCAAGCTGGGCGGCTTCGAGCGGGTGGAGCGCTGGATGGGCGCGGCGCAGGCCGCCGAGGCGGACGCGGAGGGCGCGCTCGTGGCGAAGCACATGTGCCTCGGCGAGGGCGCGCTGCTGCTCGTGTTCGGGGGGCGCTACGCGTTCGCGGACGCGCTGATCGAGGCGATCGAGGGGGACGGGACCGATCTCGCGGAGCGGGAGGCCGAGGTGGTGGCGCGGCTGCACGAGGCGCGGTCGATCCGGGCGCTGGTGAACGGCGATCCCGGCGCCTGCCTCGCGGGGCTGTCGGCGGCGCTCGCGGCGTTCGAGCGGGCGGGCGATCGCGGCAACGCCTGCGCGGTCCGCATGAACGTGGGCTACATGCACGCGGAGCTCGGGGATTTCGCGGGCGCGGAGGAGGTGCTGCGCAGCGCGCTGGCGGGCGCGGAGCGGATGGGGCTGCACGAGCTGGTGGCGGCGACGCTGAGCAACCTGGGGAACGTCCTCGGCTACCGGGGGCGCGTCGAGGAGGCGCAGCGGATCGAGCGGGAGGCGATCGCGCTGTCGCAGCGGCTCGGGGATCCGCGCCAGGAGGGGAGCGCGCGGACGTACCTCGCGCGGATCGCGCTGCTCGCCCGGGATTTCGAGGGGGCGGAGCGCGAGGCGACGACGGCGGCGGAGATCCTGCAGAGCGCGCCGCCGCTGCGCGCGGCGGCGGTGGCGGCGCGGGCGCGGGCGCTCCTCGGGCTGGGGAGGTTCGACGAGGGGCTGTCGGCGGCGGGGGAGGCGTTCTCGATGCTGGAGGCGATCGGGGCGATCGAGGAGGGGGAGTCCGCGGTGCGGCTCGTCTATGCCGAGGCGCTGGCGGCGAACGGGATGGAGGCGGACTGCGCGGCGGTGATCGCGGCGGCGCGGGAGAGGCTGCTGGAGAGGGCGGGGAAGATCAGCGATCCGGTGTGGAGGGAGAGGTTCCTCACGGTGCCGGATAACCAGAAGACGCTCGCGATGGCGGAGCGGTGGGGGGGGTAGGGAAGGGGAGCGAGGGCGAGCACGAGGGCGCGCACGCGCACGAAAGACAGGGGGACGGGGCGGAGGGGTGAGGCGGGGGCTCAGTCTTCGCGGGGGGCGGGAGGGAGGCCGGCGTTCTTGCGGAGGGTGGCGATCAGGGCGTCCATCGCCTCGCGGTAGCTCTTCTGGGCCGCGGCGAGACGCTCCTCCATCGTCTCGTCGATCTGCTTCACCTGCGTCGCGGACGAGTCGAGCATCGCCTTGCTGCGCCCGAGCTCCTCGATGCGCGCGTCCGACGCCTTCTTCTCCGCGTCGGTGCGATCGCCCGAGGACTGGAACGCGCGCTCCGCCGCCACGGCCTCGTCGATCGACGCCTTGATCGCCTCGATCTCCTCGAGCATGCGGCGGAGCCGGAGCTTGTGCTCGACCATGTCGATGTGGACGGTGTAGCTCGCGAAGCTCACGGCATCGGCCTGCCTCTCGAGCGTCGCGGCGTTCTCCTTGCCGAGCGAGGCGCGATGACGCTCGATGCGGCGGTGCGCCTCGTTGCGGTCGCGGACGTACTTCTCGAGCTGGCGGGCGACGCCCTCCTCGAGCGCGTGCGCGGTGGCGCCGGTGACGTCGGCGTCGCACCCCTTCTGCTTGACGACGTACTGCGCGGCGCCGCTCACCTTGCGGTTGAGCTCGTCCTTGTTGTCGTCGAAGAACTCCATGGCGCCGTTCACGGCGCGCACGCGCTCCACGTAGTCGTAGCTCCGGCCAGCCGCGTCGGCCTGCTCGATGACGTCGACGACCACCTTCCAGTCCGGCTCCTTGAGCTGGTCCGGATAGCCCGCGAGCTGGTCCGTGGCGCGCTTCGCGAGGTCCTCGCGCTCGCTGAGCGACGTGGCCGTGGCCTGGAGCTCGGCCGGGTAGCGCCCGGCATAGCCGCTCTGCGGGGCCGAGGAGGCGATCTCGGGCTCCGGCTTGGGGGCGCTGCAACCGAGCGCGAAGAGGTGGCCGGCCAGAAAGAGCGCGCCGGCGACGAGGCGGGATCGGTTCATGGGAGCAGGGCTATAACCCAACTTCGCCCCCGCCGGGCGCAGTCCCGGCATCCCACATCCGCGCCCCGCGGCACACGGCGAACGCAGGGCGCGCTGCGCTGAACGGCGCCGGAATCGCTTCCCATTTGGTCGCGCCCTTGGCATCGTCGCGGCCCGTTCTGCGCGCTGGGAGGTGCTCCGGGCGAGCGAGGACGATTGCTTGATCTCGGCGTTTCGAGCGCCGGAGCCGGTCACCGCGGCGCCGATTACCTTCGCGAGAGGACGTGCGGCATGGGAGCTTTGAAAGACAAGGTCGTCATCGTCACTGGCGCGAGCTCGGGCATCGGCAGGGAGACGGCCGCCGCGCTCGCCGCCGAGGGCGCGAAGGTCGTCGCGAGCGCGCGGCGCGAGGCGCAGGGGCGCGAGCTCGTCGCCGCCGTCAAGGACCGCGGCGGCGAGATCACCTGGGTCACCGCCGACATGCGGGTGGAGAGCGACGTCAAGGCGCTCGTGGACGCCGCCGTCTCCACCTACGGCCGCCTCGACGGCAGCTTCAACAACGCCGGGAGCGGCTTTCTGGTGCCGTTCATCGAGATGAGCAACGAGGACTACGACCTGCTCATGGAGACGAACCTCCGCGGCGCCTTCTGGTGCATGAAGTACCAGCTCAAGGCCATGCTCGCGGGCGGCGGGGGCTCCATCGTCAACTGCGCCTCGGTGGCCGCGTCGCGCTTCTTCCCCGGGCTCTCCGTCTACGGGGCCTCCAAGGCCGGCATCGTCGGGCTCTCGCGCACCGTCGCGGTCGAGTACGCGCAGAAGGGCATTCGCGTCAACACGGTGAGCCCTGGCATCGTCGAGTCGGAGATGGCCACGGCGGGCTGGCGCCTCGACGATCCCCAGGGCCGCGCCTTCGCCGCGTCGCTGCACGCCATGAACCGCGTCGGCAAGCCGGGAGAGGTGGCCGCGGCGGTCGCGTTCCTCCTCAGCGACAAGGCCTCGTTCGTCACAGGCCAGGACCTCGTCGTCGACGGCGGCCTCGTGTCGGCGTCGTGGCCCGCGGGCTACGCGGGCGGAGGCTGAGGCGCGCGCCAGCGGCCGAGCCGGCGCGCGCGGCCTGAGGCTGAGCGCGATGGCGATGGGCTCCAGGCTCGCCGTGCGTCAGCGCACCCGCCCGTCGACGATCGTGATGGTGCGATCGCAGCGCTCGGCGATGCGCGGATCGTGGGTGACGATCAGACAGGTGGTGCCGAGCTCGCGGTTGAACTTGCGGAGCAGCGCGAAGATCTCGTTCGAGGAGTCCGTGTCGAGGTTGCCGGTGGGCTCGTCCGCGAGCACGAGCGGCGGCCGCCGCGAGAGGGCGCGCGCGATGGCGACGCGCTGCTGCTGACCGCCGGAGAGATCGGTGGTCTTGAAATGCATGCGGTCCGCGAGGCCCACGGCGACGAGCAGCTCCTCGGCCTGCTTGCGCAGAGCGCGGCTCGGCGCGCCCTCGTCGCCCCAGGCCGGGAGCATCACGTTCTCGAGCGCGCTGAAGGCGGGCAGCAGGTGATGGAACTGGAACACGAAGCCGAGCATGCGCGCGCGCACCCGGGTGAGCTCGCGCTCGTCGAGGCGCGTCGTCTCGATGCCGCCGAGCAGCACGCGCCCGCTGGTGGGGCGATCGAGCAGGCCGATGATGTTGAGCAGCGTGCTCTTGCCGGAGCCAGAGGGCCCGATCAGCGCGACGAACTCGGCCTCTTCGAGCGCCATGTCGACGCCGGCGAGCGCTCGCGTCCGCACGCGGTGGCCGTAGTCCTTGACCACGTTCTCCACGACGAGCAGCGGCTCAGCCATTGCGGATCGCGGTGGCGGGGTCGAGCCGGGCGGCGTGCCGCGCCGGGATCACGGCGGCGAGCAAGCCGATGCCGGTCGCGAGCGCGCTGGCGGCGGCGATCAGCCCGGCGTCGATCGTCACCGGAAAACGCGGCACGCCGTCGGGGTTCTGGGTCATGACCTCGAACAGCTTGGCGAAGGCCGCGCCGAGCGCCGAGCCGACGATCGACCCCGCGACGCCGAGCACGCCGCCCTGGATCAAGAATATCGCGAGCACGCGCCGCGCGGGCGTGCCGACGGCGCGCAGGATGCCGATCTCGCGCGCTTTCTGCACGACGGAGACGATGAGCACGCTGGCGATGCCGAGCGCGACGGCGACGACCACGAAGAACTGGATCATGTCCTTCGAGCTCGACTGCGCCGACAGCCCGCTCAGCAGCTCCGCGTTGAGCTCCATCCAGCTATCGGCGTCGAGCCCCGTGCGCTCGCGCAGCTCGGCCGCGATGCGCTCGGCCGCGAACACGTCGGCGACCTTCAGATCGATCGCGGTCGCGCCGGCGGGCAGGGCATACAGCGCCTGGGCGTGGCGCAGCGACGCGACGAGCCAGCTCCGGTCGACCGCCTCGTTGCCGAGCCTGAACAGGCCCGAGATCGTGACCACGTCGTCGATGCCCTCGCTGCTCGTGACGCGGAGCTTGTCGCCGACGACGGCGCCGAGATCGGCAGCGAGCGCCGCCCCGATCACCACCGACCCGCCCGTCACGTCGAAGCGGCCGGCGACCATCTTTCTCCGGAGGTCGATGATGGCGACGAAGCGCTCCGGATCGACGCCGTACATGACGATCGGGCTCTTGGCGTCGGAGCGAACGGCGAAGCCCGCGCCGGTGACGATGGGCGAAGCGGCGAGCACGCCGGTGTGCCGTTCGAGGTCGCGCAGCACCGTCGGCCACTGGTCGATCGAGCGCAGCCGCTGCGGGGCGGGCTGCACGCCGCGCGCGATCGCGAGCGCCGCGCTGGGCTGCACGAGCGGCCGCGCTTCCTTGCGCGGCTCGCGCAGCGTGATGTGTGGTTGCGAGCCGAGCGTCTTGTCGATGAGCGAGGTCTGCAGCCCGCCGATCAGCGCAGACAGGAAGACGATGACGCTCACGCCCACCGAGACGGCGGCCAGGATGAGCGCGCTCTGGCCCCGGGCATCACGCAGGTACCGCAGCGCGACGAACCACTCGAACGGCATCAGTCGCGCTCCGTGTGCACGCGCTGGCCATCGGACAGGGCGCGCCCGTCGGGCACGATCACCTCGGCGCCGGCCGGGAGGCCCGAGGCGACCTCCACGCTGCCCTCGCCCTTGAGCCCGAGCGCGATCGACCGGCGCGCCGCGCGGCCGCCCTCGACCGCCCATACCCACGGCTCCGGGGTCGCCGCGCCGCGCACGGCTTCGCTCGGCAGCGTGAGCGCGCCGGCCGCGCGCGCCACCGTGAGGTCGACCGAGACCGTCATGTCGGGCTTCAAGAACGCGGGAGGCTGGGGCACGCGCAGGCGCACCTCGACGCTGCCACGCTGCGGGTCGATCGAGGGGGCGATGTAGCTCACGACGGCGTCGAAGACGATCTGCGGGTAGGCGTCCGCCGAGGCCCGGGCCGCCTGGTCGAGCGAGATGAACGGGAGGTTGCGCTCGTCGGGGTTGAAGACGAGCTGCGTCGCGGCGTCGGCCGCCATCACGAGCAAGGTCCGCGCCGGCTGCACCACGTCGCCGGGCTCGACGGAGCGCGACAGCACCACGCCGTCGTCCAGCGCGGTGATGCGGGCCTGCGCGAGCCGCACGTTGGCGCCGGTGAGCTGGGCCCGGGCCAGCAACAGCGCCGTGAGCGCCACGCGCGAGTCGGCGCCGAGCGGCGCCGACGAGAGCTGCTGGACCTCTGCCGCCGCCTTCTGCGCGCGCGCGATCTCGAGCGCCCGCTGCGCGTCGTCGAGCTCCGCCGGGGGGGTCGCGCCGGAGTTCGCGAGCTCGCGGGTGCGCGCGAACGTCTTCTCCGCGCCTTCGAGCTGCGCTTGGGCCTGGCGCAGCGCCTCGCTGGCGACGATCGCGCCGACGCGCCGGAGCTGCTCGACGCGCGCGGCCGCCTGATCGACGGCGGCCTGGGCCTGCGCGACCGCCGCTCGCGCCTCGGCGTCATCGAGCTGCACGAGCAGGTCGCCGGCGCGCACGCGCTGTCCTTCGACCGCGCCGACCGCGACCACCAGGCCCGCGCTCTGCGCGGAGACCTGGACCCGGGACGGGACCCAGACGCGTCCGCTCGCCACGATGTGCTGCTCGATATCGCGGGCGACCACGCGGGCCGTGCGCACGCTGGGCCCTCGCGCGCGGACGGCGGCGTAACCGCCCCCTGCGATCGTGGCGACCACGACGACCCAGAACAGGGGACGGGACACCCAGCGCATCGAGACTCTCGGTAACATGAAACGGCCCGGAGATCTCGGCGCGCAATTTCTTCCGATCCCGGGTTCCTGCCCCTCCAGCACACCATACTGCGGCCATGCGTCAGCCTGAACCTGAAGCGGCGCCGCTCCGCGGGGCGGGCGACGGCCGGCGGCCGGCGGCCTCTGCTCCGGCGCTTGTGCGCGCGCTCCGCCACCGGAACTACCAGCTGTTCTTCTCGGGGCAGCTCGTCTCGCTGGTCGGCACCTGGATGCAGTCGGTCGCGCTGTCGTGGCTCGTCTACCGCCTCACGGGCTCGTCGCTGCTGCTCGGCACCGTCGGGTTCGCCACGCAGATCCCCGTCTTCCTGCTCGCCCCCATCGGCGGCGCCGTGGCCGACCGGCGGAGCCGCCACCGCATCCTCATCGCGACGCAATCGGCCGCGATGGTGCTCGCCCTCGGGCTCGCCGCGCTCACCCTGAGCGGGCGCGTCGAGGTCGCGCACATCCTCGGGTTCAGCGTGCTCCTCGGCGTCGTGAACGCCTTCGACATCCCCACGCGGCAGGCGTTCGTTGTCGAGATGGTCGGCAGGGAGGACCTCGCCAACGCCATCGCCCTGAACTCCTCGATGTTCAACGGCGCCCGGATCATCGGCCCGGCCGTGGCCGGCGTCCTGGTCGGCGCGATCGGCGAGGCGTGGTGCTTCCTCGCGAACGGGCTGAGCTTCCTCGCCGTCATCGCGAGCCTCCTCGCGATGCGCGTGCCGCCCCGCCCGGCCGCCGTCCGTCTCGGCTCGGCGCTCGCCGAGACGGCCGAGGGCTTCCGGTTCGTGGCGCACACCGGGGCGGTCCGCGCGCTCCTCGTGCTGCTCGGGGTCGTGAGCGTCACCGCGATGCCGTACGCGGTGCTGATGCCGATCTTCGCCGACCGGATCCTCGGCGGCGGTCCGCGGGGGCTCGGCATCCTGATGGGCGCGTCGGGCATCGGCGCGCTGCTCGGCGCGCTCGTCCTCGCCGGGCGCAGGCGGCTCCGGGGCCTCGGCCACTGGGTCGCCGCGGCGTGCGCGGGGTTCGGGGTGGCGCTCGGGCTGTTCGCGCTGTCGCGGTCGTTCTGGCTGTCGGCGCTGCTGCTCGTGCCCGTCGGCTTTTCGCAGATGGTGCAGATGGCGGGGTCGAACACGCTCGTGCAGGCGATGGTGCCGGACGCGCTCCGCGGCCGCGTCATGGCGGTCTACGCGATGATGTTCATGGGGATGGCCCCGCTCGGCGCGCTGCTCGCCGGCTGGCTCGCGGACCGGATCGGCGCGCCCGCGACCGTCGCCTCCGGCGGCGCCTGCTGCGTCGTGGCCGCGGCGGTGTTCGCGACGAGGCTCCCCCGGCTGCGGCAGCAGGGGCGGGAGCTCATCATCGCCCAGCAGATGGCCGCCGGGACGCCTGCGGAGCAGCTCACCCAGCCGGTCCCGGTGGAGGGATCCCCCGGAGAGCAGCGGCCGGCGCGGCCGGCGTGAGCGGGCGGGGCCGGCGCGCGCCGGCACCTCGCGTGCACGCAGCGAACCGAACCGCGTGTGTGTGCGGGGGATGCACGGCGCACGCCGAGCGAGGGAGGGGAACCATGGGGCGCGAAGACAAGGAGCGGCCCGAGCCGCAGGCGCAGGGGAAGGGGCGTACCGACGAGGTCGATCAGTCGAAGGGGATCTTCCGGCTCGACGGGCCGCACCCGAAGGACGCCGAGCTCCGCGCGCCGGGCACGCTCGGCGGCGGTCCATACGAGGAGTCCGGTCGCGGTGGCCCGGCCGGCTCGCGCGAGCCGCGGGACCGCAGCATCGCGGCCGAGGACGCGGCGGCGCTGCCGGAGGAGCAGGCGGCGCAAAGCGGCGACGCGCCCGACGAGGCGCGGCCCGTGGCGGGCGCGCTGCCGCAGCACGAGGAGCGGAGCGCGGAGGAGCGCAGGACCGCCGGGCAGGGGTAGCAGGGCGCGGCGGCGGGGGAGCGCGGGTAGTTGTCAAATTTGACCATGAAGGCGGGAAGGCGGGAAGAAAAATCCAATGATCTTCACGCCTTACCGCCTTGTCGCCTACATGTGAACTCTCTCTGGGCACAGTTGACCCCCACCCTCCATCAGGCCGAGCCGGGGGCGACCGCGCCGGCGCGGAGCGCGCTCACCGAGGGGCCGCGGCGCTCGCGACGCCCAGGGCGACGTATTTGCTGAGGGTGCCGAGCACGCCCATCTTGGCGCGGAAGTTCTTCATGAGCCGGTCGGGCAAGACCAGCTCGTCGAACAGGAAGCCGCCGAGCGCCGACAGCGCGCCCGTGAGCGGGCTGCTGCGCCGCCCGGCCGCGTCGAGCGCCTTCTCGTAGCCGATGCCCCACACGAGCAGGCCTCCGGCGAGCACCGCGACCCCGGCCGGCGTGACGGCCGGGTCGAACCGGTCGCTCGCGCGGCGCCCCCCGAGCCCGACCGCCGTCGCCATGGCGTTCATGGAGGCCCAGGGCGACCCGCGTTTGAGGGTGGAGGCTGCCATCATCGTGCACATCGTCGCTGCCGTCAGCACGGCGCCGGTCCGCAGCCCGCGCGTGACGATCTCGCTCATCCGGATCCCCTGCTGAGGGCGCTGCGCCGCTGCGCCAGCCGTCGCCTCGGGCGGCAGGGCCGTCGCCTCGGGCGGCGGCGCGCTCGCCGGGGCAGGCGAGGTCGCCGCCTCGGTCGGCAGGGCCGCCGCCTCGGGCGGCAAAGCGCTCGCCTCGGGCGCCCGGGCCGTCGCCTGGAGCGGTGAAGGCACCTCCTCGGAAGGGGGGATCAGCGCCTCGGACTTGTCTGTCTCCGTGCCCCCCTGGCGGCCGACATGGAGATAATCCTCGCGGCCGTCGTGATACGTGTAGTGAACCGGCTTGGGACCCTGGTGCTCCGGCTCCGGCGTTCCTGCGGGGCGTTCCGGGTTCATTCGATTATCCATCTCACACCTTTCGACGACTCTGCGGAAACCTAGGATCGAGGGCATGTGCCAACTCCGTGCCAGCTCCGCGTTGGCCGGTCGACGTCGCCGAGGCATCGCCCCGAGAGCGGTCGACCCGGCCCCACCCGCCCTCCTCCGCACGCGCCCGTGGTTTGACCCTCGCATGGCGCTCTGCCCAGGAGGACCCCCATGAGCACAGCCCGCCCGATCGAGAACGACACCCCCGCGAGGACGTCACGCGCCGTGAAGACGGCCGGCGTGCTCCTTGGCATCGGCGCGGGCGGGCTGCTCGATGGGATCCTGTTCCATCAGCTCCTGCAGTGGCACCACCTGATCTGCTTCAGCTGCCATCCGGGCGCGACCCTCGACGACGTGAGGCGGAACATCTTCGCAGACGGCCTGTTCAGCGTTGTCGCATTCGGCCTCACCGTGGCAGGTGTCAGCAAGCTCTGGAGCGCGCTGCGCGCGGGCGGAGATCCGCTGCCCGGGCGGATCCTCCCGGGCGCCGCCGCCGTGGGCTGGGGGGGGTTCAACCTGGTCGAGGGGGTGATCGATCACCACCTCCTCCAGATTCACCACGTCCGTCCAGGGCCCGGTCAGCTGGGTTGGGATCTGGCCTTCCTCGTATCCGGGGCCCTGCTCGTGCTCGGCGGCCTGCACCTGATGCGCGAGGCGCCGCCTCCCGCTGCCGCGCCGGCTCGCCTGTCAGCGCGATGAGGGGGAGCGCCGGGCCGGATCGCCGGCGCGGCTGGCCGCATCGAGCGACGCGTCGCGCTCTGCTGCCCTGGGGACGGCAGCCGCCGTGAGCGGTAGCGGCGCCGCGAGGGTGGCCATCGCGTCACCCTGCGTGACGGACACGTCCTCGGCTACAGAGCTCATGTCGAGCGACGCCGTGGTCTCTCCCCGCGAGATCGGCGCGGCAGCGTCGACAGAGCGGCTGATCGGCTCGCGCTCGGGCCGCGCCAGATCGAGGGAAGGAGCGCTCGACATGGGCTCTTTCATGCGGAGATCGCCGTCCAACATCGACGGATCGAGCTCGGTGCCGCCCGTGAGCAGCGGGCGCATCGCCGCCAGCATGGCCGCGGCGCTCGGGTAGCGCGCCGCCGGATCCAGCGCGAGCGCGCCGTGGAGGACCGCCGCGACCTCGACCGGGACCCACGGCGCGACCTCGTGGAGCGGCAGCGGCGGCGTGCTGCAGATCGTGAAGACGAGCTTACCGACCGTGCCGACCTGCTGGTACGGCGCGTGGCCGGCGAGGGCGCAGTACAGCGCGCTGGCGAGCGACCAGAGGTCGGTGCGGTGATCGACGTCGCGGCCGTTCAGCACCTGCTCGGGCGACATGTACAGCGGCGAGCCGAGCAGGATGCCGGTGTTCGTCAGCCCCGTCGTGAGCCGCGCGGCCAGCGGATCGGCCAGGATCTTGGCGATGCCGAAATCGAGGACCTTGACCGTGAGCGACCCGTCCGGGCGCCTCGCGAGGAAGAGGTTCGCAGGCTTGATGTCGCGGTGGACGATGCGCGCCTCGTGCGTCTTCTGCAGGCCCGCGAGCGCCTGGGCGCCGATGCGCAGCGCCACGTCGGGCGGCAGAGGCCCGCCCGCGTCGATGCGCTGCTGGAGGTCCCTCCCGTGGAGGCGCTCCATCGCGATGTACGCGGTGCCCGTCGCGTCATCGATGCCCGCGTCGAGCACCTGCGCGATGTGCTCGCTGTCGATCGCGCTCGCCGCCCGCGCCTCGCGGCGGAGGCGCTGCTCCCCCTCGCCGCCGGGCAGGAGATGTCGCCTGTTGATGACCTTGATCGCGACGCGCCGCTGCGTTGTCGTGTGCTCCGCCTCGTAGACCGACCCCATCCCTCCCTCGCCGAGGAGGCGCATCAGCTTGTATTTGCGGTCAATCGTCTGGCCGATCAAGCCGGGCCCCTCTCGCCCTCGCTCCAGGCCATCTGCACGAGGCGGTGCAGCAGGGACAGCGAGGGCGGCTGCGAGCCCGCCTCGAGCGACGGAAACGCGCACGTCAGCTGGACCGCGGCGAACGGCGCCCTCCTGGCGATGAGCAGCTCGCAGTGGCCGCTGAACACCGCCGGGTTCCGGGGTGAAGCAGGGGGGGCGAGCGAGAGCCCCTCGGGGAGCTCCGCGAGCGCCCGCTGCAGGTCGTCGAGCTCTTCGGGCGCGAGGCGCCGCTCGCGCGGCCCGGCCGTGCCGCCCCCGCCCGGGTGAAGCAGCGCGTGCCCGCCGGCCTGCGAGCGGAACGGGCCGTCCGAGGACGGCGACAGCGAGAGCTCGACCTTGACCCAGCGGCGCCCTCCGCCGGCCGGCGCGATGCCTTCGAGGACGAGGAGCCAGTCCGGCGCCGGCCGGCGCGCCATCGCGCGCCCTGCCCAGCGCCGCAGCGCCTGGGCCCCCGCCCAGGGAGAGAGCCCCGCGTGCCACGACCGGAACGCGAGCTCCTCGCGGTACGCCGCGCCCGGGAGCCACGCCCTGGCCACCCCGAGCGACTCCCACACCGCGAGCCCCGCCGCGAGCGCCGGGCCCACGCTGATGCACTGGACCAGCCCGGGGATGCAGGCGGCGGCCGCGGCGAGCACGGCGCCGCTCGCCGCGGTCGACGCGACCAGCTGGACCGCCCCGAGCCCGAGCTCCCACGGGTGGCAGCCCTGGCACAGCTGCCGCAGCTCGGCGGTGCTCAGCTCGCTCGGGTCGCGCACGTCGCAGGCCGCTCTGGTCATATCCCTCGTCGCCGCCCCGGGCTCGAGCCGGAGCCGAGCTCTGCCATCCTACCGCGATCCGGCGGCGCGCGCCGTCAATCTGCGTCGCTGCCGGGCATGGCGATGGCGCCGACCCTGGCCTTCGTCGCGCGCAGGTAGTCGCCGGGAGCGAGGAGGATCTGGGTGCCGCGCACGCCGGCCGAGACGGAGATGACGTCGAAGAGCTCGATGGTCTCATCCGCGTAGACGGGATAGGCCTTCTTCGCGCCGAGCGCCGTGACCCCGCCGCGCACGTAGCCCGTGAGCGGCTGGACGTCCTTGAGAGGCACGGTGTCGACCTTCCGGTCCCCCGTGAGCCGCGCCATCGCCTTCAGGTCGAGCTGGGCGTTGCCGGGCACCACCGCGAGGCAGACGCCGTGGCGGTCGCCGCGCGCCACAAGCGTCTTCCACACCTGCTCCGGCGGCAGGCCGATCTTCCTGGCCACCGTGCCTGCGGTCAGGTCGCTCGGATCGACCTCGTAGGCGCGCAGCTCGTACTGGATGCCGAGGCTGTCGAGGATGCGCGCCGCGTTGGTCTTCGTGGTCATGGGCCGCGCCATGCTATACGCGGCGGCGAGGGCGTCGACGGCCTTGGCCCCGAGACCACGGGGGGCGCTCGGCTCGGACTGCTTTCATTGGGTCGCGGAGCCGTGCCCGTCGGTGAACCTGCCGGTGCCTGCGCCGCGCGCGCGGCCGGTCAGCGCGGGCGGCGGTCGTGGAAGAGGAGCATCTCGATGGTGCCGGCCTCGCGGAGCCAGGGCTGGTCGTGGGGGCCCGGCAGGACGCGGAGCGTGTGGGGGATGGAGCGCTTCGCGAGCTGCGCGGCGAGGGCGGCGTTCGCGTCGTGGAACGGATCGCCCTTGCTGGTGAGCAGGTGGAGATCGCGCGGGCCGGCCGCGGCGACGGCCCTGGCGAGCCGGTCGGCGTAGGCGGGGGCGCGGTGGGCGCTGACGGCCGACTGCACGCCGCCCCAGGCGCCGAAGAGCTCGGGCCTGCGGAGGAACACCTCGAGGCCGACGTAGCCGCCGAGGGAGCAGCCGTCGAGCGAGGTGCGGGCCGCGCCGTCGAGCACGGGCGCCTCGGCGCGGGCGCGGGGCAGGACCACCTCCGCGAGCCAGCGCGCGTAGCCGTCGAGCGCCGCCGAGGGGTTCGGCGCCTTGTGGACGTTGGGCGTGTACGGGCACGCGACAACGAGGCCGCGGAACGGCCGCGCCGCGAGCGCGGCGTTGACCTCGGCGAGCCGCGCGTCGGTCCAGTCCTTTCTTCGCGAGGTGCGGCCGAGCGGCGGGCGGCGGAGCCGCTCGTAGGCTGACCCGAGGCCGTAGCGCTCGATCCACGCGAAGGCGCCGAGGCGCGGGTCGCCGGTCTCGCCGAGGCCGTGGAGGAGCACGAGCAGCGGCACGCGCTCGCCCGGGGCGAGGTGCTTCGGGACGAGCAGCGTGAACCGCCGGCCGAGGGCGCGGTCTCCGGGGACCTGGAGGTCGCGGACGTCGAAGGCGGGCGGGGCAGCGGCGGGCGGCGGAGATGGCGGCGCGGGCCCGGCAGGGTCGGCGAGGGCCGCGCGCGGGGCCAGGGCGGCGGCGCAGAGGGCCAGGAAGGGGCGCCGGGGGAGGAGCATGCGGGGAGTGTCGCAGCCCTGCGGCGGCCGGCAAGGCCCGCACCGGCGGTCCTGACCAGTCGCCGCGCTTGAACTATCCTGTTGCCATGCCTCCCGCGGACTTCGCCGTCTTCTGGGATCTGCCGATTCGCCGCCGGGGACCGAGATCCTGAGTCGGTGCTCGCGCAGCGCACGTCCGAAACATCAAATCATCCGAGTCGAGTTTGCGCTGCCCGCAAGCTTGACTCGGCTTTGTGTCGTCGTACGCTCCCTGCGTAGGTGTCGCGCCGCTGCGCTCTGCTCGGGGTGGAGCGCGGCGGCGCGCGAATGGGGCCCTGTCGCGCTCCGGAGAGCCGATCAGGGAAAGCGCGCTGTCGCCGGACTCTGACACGCGGTGTGGCGATCGGCGCGCCTCGCGGGCGGAGCTCATCGAAGGGGGATGGTCATGTGGATCCAGAGCGGTGCGATCGCGCTCGCGATGCTCGCAGCGTCCGGCTGCGCGCAAGGGAAGGGCGGCCGGCGCGCGGGAGACGTCGTGTACCTCGACCAGGGGTGGGGCGAGGAGGAGCGTCGGATCTTCTACCGTGTCTCCCAGGGGACCAGGCTCTTGCCGCTCGGGTGGTTCCTTGCGCTGGAGCGGGGGGACAGCGCGGAGCGGTTCGTCGCGAGCGACTATGTGGCGCGCTATCGCTTCATCGAGGATCCAGGCTCGAAGAGCAATCCGGAGCGCCTCCCGGTGGGGTTCGCCAAGGACGTCGATCCCGTGACGGGCGAGGTGTACGTCGGGTTCACGTGCGCGACGTGCCACACCCGCCAGATCTCCCACCGTGGGGCGAGGATCCGGATCGACGGCGGCCCGGCGCGGATCGACGTGGTCGCCTTCACCGAGGCTGTCTTCGGCGCGCTCGACCGCACGCTGAAGACGCCGGAAAAGCTGGACCGCTTCACCAGGGCGGTCCTCAAGGACCACCACGGCGAGGACTCCGCTCGCGCCCTGCGAGCGCAGGTGGGGAAGATGCTGGAGGTGGTCCGGCTGCAAGCGTTCACCGGGGCCGGGGAGGGGTCCCACGCCACCATCGCGGGCTTTGGCAGGCTGGACGCGCTCGGGCGCGCCGGCAACCTTCTGTTCGGATCGATCAACCCGGAGAACGTCCGCGCGACCAACGCGCCTGTCGACTATCCTCACCTCTGGGATGCGCCGAGCTACGACTGGGTGCAGTGGAACGGATCCATCATGCAGCCGATGGCTCGCAACATCGCGGAGGCCCTGGGGGTGGGCACGCACACGCGGCTCAGCCCGGAGTCGCAGGGGACGAGGGTGCATGTCCAGTCGAGCATCCGGGTGGACAACCTGCGCCTGATTGAACAGCAGGTCGAGAAGCTCCGCGCGCCGCGCTGGCCAGAGCACCTCCTCGGCAGCATCGACAAGGAGCAGGCGGCCCGCGGCAGGCGCCTCTACAGCATGCACTGCGCGAGCTGTCACGAGCCCGGGCTGACTCCCCCGAACGAGCATGGCAGGCGCTTCCGGAGAGCGATGATGTCCCCGCTCGACCTGATCGGCACCGATCCGACCCACGCCGTCAGCTTCAACGAGCGCAAGGTGGATCTGGGGGCGCTCGGGCTCGGGAGGGTCGGGATGGCGCAGGCGCTGGAGCTCGGCACGTGGGCGATCCGCGAGACGAAGTACGAGGAGTACGGCCTGTCGGCGGAGCAGCGGCTCGCGTGGGATGGGTACCGCCCGAACAGGTGGCGCGCGCCGCTCGCGTATCGGGCGCGCGAGCTGAACGGGATCTGGGCGACGGCGCCGTACCTCCACAATGGCTCTGTCCCGAGCCTCTATGAGCTGCTCCTCCCAGGAGAGCGGCGCTCGAAGAGGTTCCATCTCGGCGGCGCGGCGTTCGACCCGAGGCGCGTCGGCCTCCGGGTGGAGCCCTCTCAGGGAGGGTTCGAGCTCGTAACGGATCTCCCCGGCAACTCGAACGCCGGGCACGAGTACCGCGACGGGCCGCGCGGAAAGGGCGTCATCGGGCCCGCGCTGACCGAGCAGGAGCGCTGGGATCTCGTCGAGTACCTGAAGACGCTGTGACGGGCGCTCCGCTGGCGCGCGCGCCGAGCGCGCGGCGGCGCGGGTGGAGCGCCGGGCGGATGGATCGCCGGGCCGGCGAACCGCCCGCGCCGGCAGTCAGCGTCGTGCCGCCGGCCGTCGAGGGGGATCGACGGGCGCCGCGGAGGCGCTCCAGAGCCGCCAGGGGCTGACAGGAAATGCCCGAGACGTGCTGGAGGTGGTGGACGCACCGAGCGCATAGCGGGTACACCGAGGCGTCCATGGACACGACGCACGACGCGACGGACGAGACGGACGACGAGGCGGGGCAGGAGCGCCCGATCCGCCCTGAGGACCAGGACCCGAAGCTGTGGAGGGGCAGCGGGTGGACGGCGCGGGTCATCAAGAACGAGGACGACGACGGGTGGGCCGTCGAGATGACGTGCGACGGCCAGAGCGAGCCCTCGCTGGTGGGGCCGTGGACGATGGGGCGTGACAAGAAGAACCCGAAGCCCCTCGACGCGAATGCCTTCGCCACCCTGGTGAAGACGGCGAACGAGGTGCTGGCGCGCCACGTCCAGCAGCGCCGGGCGCAGCTGCACCGGAGCGTCACGACGGCGGTCGAGGGCGGCGCGCGGGTGCGGGTGGACCTCGACGTGGTGCCCGACGAGGACGACCCCCACGCCATCCTCACCGAGTGGGACGCGGCGGGGGAGGCCGTGCGGCGAGCGAGGGTGCCCGCGGCCTTCAAGCTCACCGCCGAGAGCGCGCGCAAGTGGCTCGAAGGGGACGTTCCCGAGGCGTGACGGGTGCTGGCGCTCAGCCCGGGTAGCCCGGCGTCCAGGCCGGAGGGTCGCTCGCCGGGAACGACAGGTCCGACGCGACGTCCTCCGGATCGACCAGCGCCTCTGACGCCCTGCTTGGCCAGAGCGAGCCCCCGCGATCGACCGGCGTCTCCGGCGTCCGCTCCTCGCGCGCCTTCTTCCCCGTCTTCTTGAATCCGGCCGCGGCGCCGTCGGGCCCTGCCGACTGTCGCTTCACCGCCGCGTTCTCGTTGATTTCCATGCGTCACCCTCCGGCGCTGCCGTGTCCTCCTGGACAGCTGGAGCCGGCGAGGCGCGCCGCAAGGGGATCCCGCGCTGGATCGAGGCGGCCTTCTTTCTCCTCTCCTCGTACGCGTCCTCGCTCAGAGCGCCCGCTGAGCCCCCACGAACCGCTCGAACACCGCCTTGCGCATCAGCTTCGGCGGCAGGATCCCCTGGGCGAGCACGAAATCGTGGAACCGTTGCGCGTCGAAGCGAGGGCCCATCCTGGACTCGACCTCTGCCCGGAGCTCCATCAGCCGGGTGAACCCGTAGAAATACGACGTCGCCTGTCCCGGCGCGCGGAACGTGTAGCGCTCCACCTCGGACTGCGCGAACGGCGCCGACAGCACCACCTCCTTCTCCAGGAAGGCGCGCGCGGCCGCCGGCGTGATCTTGCCGGCCTGGAGCTCCGGGTCCAGAAAGGCGCGCGCGGCCCGCAGCAGGCGGTATTGCAGCGAGACGAGCTGGCCCTCGGGCGGCATGAACGGGAGCAGGATGGCCTCGGAATAGAGACCCCATCCCTCCACATTGGCGCTGTTCTCCGCGAAGATGGCCCGCGCGATCGAGACGCCCCGCTCGACGAGCGACGCGAACTGGAGCTCGTGTCCGGGGCGCGCCTCGTGAGCGGTGAGCGTCCATGACGCCGCGGCATGGGTGAAATCGTCGATCTTCCGCAGCTCCCCCGTGGAGCCGGGCGGCCCTGGGAGGCTCAGCGGCAGCACGAATTCCCCTTCTTCTCCCTGGTTGTCGAGCAGCCGCGGCGGCCGCATGTGCGGCGCAGGCGACTCGGCGCTCTCCGCGGCCGTGCCGAGCCGGATGCGCGCCGGTCTGTCGGGCAGCGTGACGAGGCGCTCTCTCCGGATGATGGCCTCTATCTGGGCGAGCCGCTCCTTGTAGTGCGGCAAGATCGCCTCGCCCACCAGCTGCTCCTTCTTCAGGGCGCGGATCACGTCGCGGTAATCCGCGCTCGGCAGCTTGCGCGCGGCGGCGATCGACACCGCGAGCTTCTGCATCTGCGCCTTCAGATCGTCGAAGGCTGTGTGGGCCAGGGACGCGAGCTCGGCGGGCGGGAGATCGACGCCATACGACTCGAGCGCGAACGCATAGAGCGGCGGCGGCAGCGCGAAGCCGGTCCGCGCCCGGGGGAGCACGTCGGCGCGCAGCGCCGCGTCGTACGCCTCGAGCTGGCGAGTCAGCGCGGCGAGCGGCGCTTCATGGCCGCTGATAGCATATTTCCTGAAGAGCTCGCCGATGCCCTCCCGCACGCGGGCGTTCGTGGCGAGGTGCCGCTCGATCTCCATCCTGGAGGGGGCGAGCAAGCCGGGCTTTCCGAGCTCCTGAGTGAGCCTGGCCCTGGCCCGCTCGGCGATGGGCGTGTAGCCCGCCTCCAGGCCGGCATAGCGCCGGAGCCGCGTGAGGGCCGCGGCCCGCCGCGCCGGGGGTAGCCGGTCGTCCAGCAGGTTCGAGATGCCCTCGAACACGAGCCCCGTGACGTGCACGTAAGTGACCCTGTGCTTCTCGTCGAGCTCCGAGCCGCGAACGGCCCGGTCCGCGGCGTCCAGCAGGATCTGCAGATCTTCGGCGACCGCCGGGTCCTTCTCGGCCTCTCGCCGCTTCTGGAGCTCGACGATGGCCGCGCGGTAGGCCGCGCGCGCCCGCGCCTCGGCCTCCGACGAGGGATCGGTGATCTCCGCGTCCGCGCGCTCGATCCCCATCGAGCCGGCGAGCTCCGGAGAGAACCGGGCGAGCACGTCGAGGAGCACCTGCGCGTGCTCGTTGCTGCGCTCCACCCACGCCGGGCGCCGCGGGGTCGCCGCGGGCGCAGCAGTCGCCGCCGTTGCCGTGCTCGCGACCGCCGGGGGCGCCGGCGAGGGCAGGGGAGCCGGCGCGGCGGCGGGAGGCGGCGCCGCGCGGGCGCACGCGGCCACGAGCAGGGGAACGACGGCGATGGTGCGGAGCGCGCGCAGGGCCATATCGCACCTCTTGCACAGGCGCCGCCGTGAGCCAACCGCGACGAAGGCTCAGATGATCTCGGAGGATCTCACGAGCTCGCCGCCGGTCGCCTCGCGCGCCCACACGGGCTCAGCGGCGGCGGCGCCAGCCCAGGAGCCCGAGCGCAAGCAGGCCTGCGACGTAGGCGACGGTGGGCCTCTCGGCGGCGCCGACACGGCATCCACAACCGGACGAAGAGGAAGAATCGGACGGTTCGGCCCCGGCGCTCCCGCCGTCGCCGGTGGATGCGGCGCCGCCGTCGCCGGGGCCGCCGCCCTCGGACGCGGTGCCGCCGTCGCCGGAGCTGCTGCTGCCGCTGCTATTGCTGCTCGATGCAGCGCCGCCTTCGCCGGATTTGCCGCCTGCGCCGCCGGACCCCGCGGGTTCACCCTCACGCGGGACGATCGTGATGGTCGCGCAGTGGTGATAGAAGCAGCCGCCCGGGTTGTTGATCGCGTGGTTTGACATGAACTGGCTGACCTGCAGCGTGCAGTTCTCGCAGGTGAGATCATCGGGGAGCTTGATCTCGACGGATTGCGTCCCCGTGATCGCCGCGGTGTGGACGAGCAGGCCGTCCGCCACGAGGGGGAGCTGCGGATCTGTCTCGATCACGGTGGAGCCGCACGGCGTGGAGCCGGGGGTCACCTCCGGATCCGGGGGGATAGACTCCGGATCGGGCGCGATCGAGACGCGGTAATGGCCCGGGTGAAATATGGTCTCCTGGATCGTCAGGGTGATCGTCTCACCCTGGACATAGGTGGTCACGTCCCCGGTCAGCTCGACCGGCTTCCCGGGGTCCGCCTGGCCGCACGGCGCGCTCTTCTGCGGGTCGCCCAGGTTATTTTGCTCCGAGTAGCAAGCCGGCTCGAGCAGGGTGAAGTGGGCGTGAGCCACGGCCGGGTCGATCGCGGAGAGGGCCGCCGCGGCGAGGGCCGCCGCCGCGGGCGCGCGCCATGGCGCCTTGAGTCTCGTTCGTGATATTCGCATCGCATTTCTCTGGGTCAGGAGGTGGTCTCGGGGCCGCGCCCGTCGGGCCTTGCTGGTTCGTCTCCCAGGACGGCGCGGGCGGCTACTCTCCACCACCGCTTGTCCGCCGCCAAGCCCGAACCGGCACGCGGCAGCGACACATAAGCTCGATCTCGCCGCGACGACGACACCCAAGCTTGAACTCGCCGCTGTCAGCGGCCGCCGCACGGCAAGCGCGCCGCGGCCACGCCCACTTCACCCTGCTCGAGCCGGGCCGAGCGTCGGCCTCGGGACGACAGCGCGGGGCCAGGGAGCTCGCCGTGGAATCCGGACGTCGCCGCAGCCATGTCCCTCTCTCCTTTGTGGTCGATTCTCGTTTCCTGTGGACGTGAGGACGGGGCGCTCGGCCGGCGTTTCTCAACTGCCGATCTGCAGATCTGGCAACGCGCCGGATTGCCAGCAGTGGAAACCCGTCGTAGCGTGGCGCTCATTGCAGTTCCTTCAACACAACATCGAGGGCATCATGAGTAACCCGTCCCTGCCGCAGAAAGACTCTCCCGCGGAGCAGCAGCAGCGCAAAAACGAGCTCGCTCAAGCCCAGCAGACCTACGTCTACAACCACAACACCCGTCTGGCGCCCCTCGGGGTGGCTCAGTGCGTTCCGAACGGACAGGGCTTTGCCCCCATCCTGGTGGGGTCGGCGGCGCTCGTGGTTCTCGAACTCGTCGGCAATGTGGTGGCCAAGGCGTCCAAGCTCGTGGCTGCGGACGGCTCACTTCGCACCGCCGACGGCGCCCCGATGGACAAGGTGACGCGCGAGAGGATCCAGGGCGTCTTCGACGATCTGAAGCAACGCCATCGGAAGCTCACCCTCTGGCTGACGCCGCTCCACGGCGAGCCCGAGCGTGCCCCCGCGCCGCCCCCGCGCCGGCCGCCCGTGGCGCGGCTCGGGGGGGCCGCGCAGCAGATCGTCACGGCGGTGGAGTGCGGCGCGGTGGGCAACGCCCCCGGCACGATGGACCGTCCCATCGAGAAGCCGGGTGACATCATCAAAGCGCTGCTGGAGACGCTGCGGAGCGCCGCGGGGAAGCTCCTTCTCGATTTCGTCGGGCTGTACGGGCAGGCGACCAGCGTGTACGACTATGTCCTGGAGTTCCAGACGTTCCGCCTGCCGGAGATCGTGAGCGTCTATCAGGACGACACGATCTTCGCCTGGATGCGGGTGGCGGGGCCGAACCCGCTCGTGCTCAGGCGCGTCGCGTCGCCCGGGCCGAGCTTCCCCGTGACCGACGCCCAGTATCAATCGGTGATGGGCAAGAACGACTCCCTGGCGAGCGCAGGTGACGAGGGGCGCCTCTACCTGGCGGACTACAAGGCGCTCTCGCAGCTCGTGCCCGGGACCGCGCCGGATCAGCAGAAGTACGTCGAGGCGCCGCTCGCGCTCTTCGCGGTGCCCGCCGCGGGCTCGCCTGGCCGTCTGCTCCGCCCGGTGGCCATCCAGTGCGCGCAGACGCCGGGCGCGGCGAGCCCGATCTTCACGCCGTCGGACGGCGTGGGGTGGGAGGTGGCCAAGCTCCACGTGCAGGTCGCCGATGGGAACTATCACGAGCTGATCTCCCACCTCGGGCAGACCCACCTCGTCATCGAGGCGTTCGCGATGGCCACGCCGCGGCAGCTCGCCCCCGAGCACCCGGTGAACGTCCTGCTCACCCCGCATTTCCAGGGCACCCTGGCGATCAACGACGCCGCCGAGGCCGATCTGATCGCCCCGGGAGGCCCGGTGGACAACCTGCTCGCCGGGACGATCGCGTCGTCCACCCAGCTCGCGGTCGACTCCGTGCTGAGCTACAGCGTCAATGAGCAGTTCCTCCCGGCGGCGCTCGCGCGCCGGGGCGTCGACGATCCGGATGCCCTGCCGATCTACCCCTACCGCGACGACGCGATCCTCCTCTGGGGAGCGATCCACCCGTGGGTGTCGCGGTACCTCGCCGTCTATTATACCAGCGATGCGGACGTGCAGGGCGATTACGAGCTACAGAGCTGGATCGCCGAGCTGTCCTCGCCGACGGGCTGCGCCCTGAAAGACATCGGCGAGGACGGGGCGATCCGCACCGTGGCTTACCTGGCGGATCTGCTGACGCACGTGATCTTCACCGCCAGCGCCCAGCATGCGGCGGTGAACTTTCCGCAGCGCTTCATCATGGGCTTCACCCCGGCGCTCCCGCTCGCCGCCTACGCCCCGGCGCCGAGCGTCACAACGGGTCTGCCGTCCTCGGAGATCTACCACCACCTGCCGCCCCTGCAGCAGGCGCTGCTCCAGCTGAACGTGATGACGCTCCTCGGCGGGGTCTACTACTCGCGGCTCGGCGACTACGACCGGAACATCCCGGGCAGCTATTTCACCGACGCGCGGGTCCGCGAGCCCCTCGAGGCGTTCCAGCGCGCGCTGATCGAGACCGAGACGATCATCGGCAAGCGCAACTTTCAGCGCGTCCCGTATGTCGTCCTCCTGCCGTCCGAGATCCCGCAGAGCATCAATATCTGAGGCGGTCGCCGAGCGGGGACGCTGTCGTCCGGACAGAAGGCGCGCAGAAGAACCCGATGCGCCACCTCGAGCGAGGAGCCCGGCTCTGCCTGACATCGCTGCTCGCCCGCTGCGGACCCTGCCGGTGGGGATCGCCTCGCCGCTGAAGCTGCTGCTCCCGGGCTGCATGCAGCCGACCAGCTCGGTGGAGCGCTTCCTGCGCGAGGCCCGGTGAGCGCCGGCGTCCCGGAGCACGCCGAGGCGCCGCGATCGGGCTTCACGTGCGCTCGAAAAACGTCACCTCGCCGGTCTCCAGGGCGTACTCGGCGCCCACGATCTTCATGCCCTCCTCGGCGCAGAGCCGCTCGAGCAGGCGGCTGCCGTGCCGGAGGTGGTCGCACGAGTTGCGCACGTTCGCCCGCATCGCCTCGCGCAGCAGGAAGTCCCTGGCAGCGTCGTGGCCGGCGGCGCTCAGCACCGTCTCCACCGGGGATCGGCAGCGTTCGACGATATCGCGGATGTTGTCGGTGAGGGGACCGCCGTGCTCCTCCTGGAGCAGCTCGCTCAGCGTGGCCTCGATGGCGCCGCAGCGCGAGTGGCCCATCACCACCGCGAGGCGGGTCCCGAAGGCGGCGGCGGCGAACTCCACGCTGCCGATCAGCGAGGGCGCCACCACGTTGCCCGCCACCCGGATGACGAACAGCTCGCCGAGCCCCTGATCGAAGATCAGCTCGGCGGGCGCCCGGGAGTCCGAGCAGCAGAGGACGATGGCGAAGGGCTGCTGCCCGTCCACGAGCGCGGCCCGCGCCCGCTTTCCGAGCACGACGTGCTCGCTGCGGATGTTGTCCACGAAGCGCCGGTTGCCCTCGGCCAGCCGCTGCAGCGCTCGTTCGGCGGACATGGCGGGCTCGGAGGGCGAAGGATTGCTGGTTCCCATGCGGTCGGCCACCGTGGTGGGCCCGGCGGCGGGCGTCAATGGGGGGATCTCCTGCCTTACCCGGCGCTCGCGCGGGGATCACCCCCCGACGCCGCGCTGCCGCCGCCGCATCGCGAGCGCCGCGAGCGCCGTGAGCGCGCCGAGCGCGCCCAGCGGAGCGCGCGGCGCTCCCCCCGGGATCGCGCACCCGCACCCCTCCGGCGCGAGCTCCATCGCCGGATCGACCACCACGCTCACCTGGTCGGTCGCCTCCAGGATCCCGTCGCCGACCTTCACCTCGAACGCGAAGGTCGTCGCCGCGGCCACCTCGGGCGCCACGAAGGTCGTCTGCGCGCCCTCGCCGGTCAGCTCGACCGCCGGCCCCGCCGTCTGCGTCCAGGAGAACGTCAGCTCGTCCTCCTCGGGATCCGAGCTCCCCGACGCGTCGAGCGTCACGAGCTCTCCGATCGCGACCGCCTGATCCGTTCCGGCGTCGGCCACCGGCCCTCTCTGGCAGGAGGCGGTGTCCTCGACGAGCGTCGCGAACGGTTTGTTCTTCAGGCCCGCAAACCCGATGTCGTCGAGCTCCCAGCCGGTGTCGCCCGCGGCCTCGTCGGTGCCCACGCGGAACCGCACCCGCACCGTCTTCCCGGCGAACGCGGTCCCCAGGTCGACAGACACCCTGTCGGCCTCGGGCCACGACGGACTCTCGCCGACAAAGGCCATCCGCCTGGCCAGCGGATTGCCCGACTCGCTCGTGATCCTCCCACTGTAGCCCGGATCCGCGGTCCTCGCGAGGTCGACCCACGTCTCGCCGCCGTCGGCGCTGATCTCGATCACCGCGCCGTCCCAGGACGTGCCGTCGCTCGCCTCGAACTGGTGCCGGTGCGCGAACGTCAGCACGAAGCGCTCGGTCTCGCTGACCTCCAGGGCCGGCGACACCAGCGCCGCGTCGGACAGGCTCGCCAGGTCCACGCCGCGCCACACGCGGTTCGGCGCGTCCGCCTCGGCGCGCGACCACACGAGCTCGCTGGAGAGCCCCTCGACGGTCCAGGTCGTGCTCTGCGTCTCCACGCCGTCGACCGCCGAGGACCCGGGGACCTCGTCGTAGTTCACGCGGCGCACCAGGGCCTCCACCCGCGTCGGCGTGCACGCCTCGGCGCTCTTCAGCGTCAGGCGGAGCTTCAGGTCCTCGGCGGGCTTCACGCTCCGGTCGAGCTTCACCGCCACGGTCGCGGTCCCGGTCGCGAACGGCGCGATGTCGCCGAACGACACGCGCGCGCCTTCCGGGAAGCTCACCCCGCCGCCCGGCCCCTCGATGGACGCCACCGCCCCGGTCAGCGGCGCCGTGCCGCGATTGACGATCTCGATCGCGACCGTGCCGGACTCCTCCGCGTCGAGCAGCCCGTCGCGGTCGCAGGAGCCGGCGCTGTCGTCGAGCTCCGCGCGGACCAGCGCGATCTCGGGCTGGATTTTGAAGCTCTCGACCACGCCGGAGAGGCCGTGCGAGTCGGCGCGCGGCGACTCGGCGCACGTGCCGGCGCCGCGCCGCGCGAACGCCTCCGCCATCGCGAGGAAGTCGCCCTGATCGCTGGCGAGCGCGGCGGCCAGCACGGCGTCGCGCTGCTCGGTGTAGGTCGGGTTGGCCGGGGCGAGCTTCATGCCCGCCACCACGTAATCGCTCATCCTCCGCCGGGTCTGCTCGAACGCGCGCGGCGGGGTCAGGCCGTCGCCGTGCCGGATCAGCGCGACATAGGCCTCGAACATCATGGCTGCCCAGACCTCACCGGCGTTGTGCACCTCGGAGTTCTGGGGAGCCGAGACGTTGAGCGGGTGGTCGGGGAGGCGCTCGTCGTCCGAGATATGCTTGAACGTCAGCCCGTTCCTGCTGAAGTCGACGGAGTAGGGCGCGCGGCGGATGCCGAAGTAGCTGTCGCCCATCGCCGCGCTCCCGTAGCTCGAGAGCGGGTAGGCGCCGTCGAGGTCGTCGCCATCGCGCAGCGCCATGTGCAGCGCGATGAAGTCCGCCCAGCCCTCGCTCTGCGCGCCGCACATCTGCGTGCCGCACGCGACCAGACGGAGGTGGAGGTAGTGGCCCCACTCGTGCGCCACGATGGTGTTGTCGATCGTGCCGTCGCGCTCCACGCTGGGCTCGCGGGTCATCGTGACCGCGAGCGGCGCCTGCGCCCCGGCGAGCGCCGCCTTGAGCGCGCTGCCGTCCTCGAGCGAGACGCTCTGGGCCGGCGTCGTCACCTCGGGCGCGTCGCCGGCGAGCCGCGGGGCCCCGTCGCTCACGCGGTTGTTGGCGATGATGACGCCGACGGCGCCCGCCTCCTGCGCGCTCTGCGCCTTCTCGGCGAAGGTGCACCCGCCCCGGTCGACGAGGGCGATCTTGCCGGCCACGTCGCTCGTGATCGGCCCGCACGCGTCGCCCCGGGGCGCGGCGTCGTCCTCGCCGAGGGCGAGCTCACCGGTCACCTCGTAGCGCAGGGGCCCGAACATGGCGGTGTTCGACGCGTAGTTGGCGTTCTGCGGCGTGACGCTCAGGGACCGCAGGTCCTGCCCGGACCACAGGTACATCTGCATCCGCGGCGACGCGCCGTCGTACGTCGCGTCCATGTTCGCGTTGTCGCGGCTGCCGCCGGGCGCGTCGTCCTGCGCCTCGGCGAGGAGCGGGTCGCCGTCGAGGCCGCCTCGACCGAGGTTGTCGCGCTGGCCGTTGCCTGCGGCCTCGGTGAAGCCGGAGTCGTAGTACCAGTCATGGAGCCAGTTCGTGACGTAGAAGACCTGGGTGACGGCCGCCATGATCTGCTCGGGCCCGGCGAGCGGCTCGGCGAGCGGGTCATAGGTGTAGTCGAACGCGCCCGGCCCCGAGAGCGCCGCGCGCGTATCGCCGCTGGAGAACCCGTCGGGCGCGTGATGATCCGCGTAGGCGTCGACGTTGTTGCCGCGGGTCGACGTCGCGTCCGCCGGAAGCCACGGATCGGCCTTGCCGTCCGGGCTCGTGTTGAACCCCTCGATGGAGATGAGGCTCGGCGCGATGAACCGCGGGACATGGCCGTCGGGCTGCCCGGTCGGGTGCGGCGACATGTCCGCGAGGGGCCCGCCGAGCGGGGTGTGCTTGCCCCCTTCCTCTGCCCAGACCCGGTAATCGAACGTGGCGGCGTGGGAGAGGTTTTCCCGGTAGAGATACCGCCCGTCGCTGGCCCCGAACACCCACGCATACGCCCCGGAGCTCGTGCTGCCGGCGTCGCCCGAGATGAGCTCGACGAAGTAGCCGGGCACGAGCCGGTCGGGCAGCGGAAACAGCACCTTCCTGACCCGCGCCGGCTGCGTGAAGCGCAGGCTCCCGGCGCGCTGGCGCGCGTGCGCGGTGTCCGCGAGCTCGAAGAGCCGATACCCGCCCTTCGCCTCGCCCCGGCCGCGGAGGTCGGCCGTCTTGATGTCGATGCGGTGCGCGTCGCGCACGGCGCGGACGATCGCCTGGGCCGGCGAGCCGGAGAACGCGCGGCTGCGCTTCGAGCCGGGCCGCAGCGAGCCGGCGCCGGGCGGGAGCGAGACGGCCGACGCGTGCAGGTTGCCCGCGAGCGCGACGAGCGCGAGGTCGCGCTTCATGAGCACCCCGAGCTCGCTGCGGAAGACCGGGACCCCGTCGACGTCCTGGCCCAGCGTGACGAGGATGCCGCCGCGCCCGGTGTCGTGGACGTGCCGCACGACGGCCGTGTCGAGCGCGGCCTGCGGCAGGTTGTAGAGGCGCGCGTACCGCTGCACGTACCAGCGCGCTGCGGCCTCGGCCGTGCTGTGGGTCGCGGCCGGCGGGCGGTGCTCCGGCGAGGTCGCCCACACGAAGGTCGGCACCCCGCGCTGCGGATCGGTCGACGCGACGACGACGCCCGGCGCATCCTCGTTCGCGACGCGCGCCACGCCGGCGGGCAGCGCCGGCGGCTCCTTGAAATAGGCATCGTGGTTCGGGCGCTCCCGCGCGTGGGCGAGGGGCCCGGCGAGCAGCGCGAACGACAGCGCGGTGTACCGAACTGAAACCTTCATGTTCCTCGATTCTCCGATTCCGAGGGAACGACGCCTATCGGACGCGCGCGCGAAGGCCGCGCGCTGCGTCCAGGGCGCCTCGCGCCCACCCGTCGAATCCGCGACGCGAGGCACCCTAGCCGCAGCGTGCGTGCAGGGGAAGCGCGACGGCTCGCGCTCCTTGCGGAGTCGTAAGGTGCCTTTCATGCGATTTCGCCCCAGTGCTTGGCAAGGCGCGAGTCGGGCGGATTTGAGACAGGAATGGAATAGAGAGGATACCTTTCGCCACACTCCATGAATCCATGGATTGCGTGGTTGTTGTCGCTGCCGACGAGGTTGTTGTCGCTGCCGACGAGTTGGGGCGAGCCGGTCGCGGCGTGCGCCGTGGTCGCCGCGACCTGGGCAATTGGGGCGGGAGGCGAGGCCATCGCGCCTGCGGCCTCATCCTGGATCCGGCCATGTGAACCGGGCGGGCGGCGGCTCCTGCGGTCCCTGCGGCGCGGTCTCATGGGGCGTCTGTCCTGCGGCGCGGGTCCGAACGTGAAGGCGGGTACGCAGTCACGCCGTGCGGCGCGTCTCATCGGCTCGGGCGCAGCGAGCCGGCCCACCTGCGGGTATGACGAAGCGCTGACATGCCGCGCGGGGCTCCGGAGACTATCCTCACAAAAGCCAACGTGATCCACGCTTTGCACGTCGAGACCAAGCTCGTCTCCGAAGAGCTCTGCGCTCTTCTGCGTCAAGTTGATCCCGCGGTCTTCGTCTTCCGGGACGAGCCCGAGGTGCGCGCCCGGGTCGATCGGGTGGTGTCGCGGCTCCGGGAGCTCGTCGTGGCCGCCGAGCGCGACGATGCGGCGGGCACGCTCGGGCGGCTCCGCGAGCGCCTTCGCGCGTTGCTCGCGGCGGTCGAGCGGGCGACCCCGACCGGCACGCCCTCGCCCAAGGCGGCGTGGATAGCGTTCCAGCGGGAGGTGCAGCCTGCGTACGAGTCGTTGCTGCTGACGCTGCGGGGGGTCGTTGTGGCGCCGCCGAGCGTCAGGCCGACGAACCATGCGCGCAGCCTGTGGCACGTGGGCTCGGGGCTGGCGGTGCTCGGGTTGATCCAGCTCCTGCCCGAGCGCGGCTGGCTGGTGGCCGTGAGCGGCGCGTTCGCGGCGGCGGCGTGGTCGATGGAGATTGCCCGCCGGGTGAGCGAGCGGGTCAACGATCGGCTGATGCGGCTCTTCCGGTTCGTGGCGCACCCGCACGAGCGTTACCGGGTGAACTCGTCGACCTGGTACGTGACGGCGCTCCTCTTGCTGGCGCTGTTCGGGACGCGGCTGAGCCAGTCGCTCGCCGTGGTGGTGCTCGCGGTGGGCGACCCGGCGGCGGCGCTCATCGGCCGTCGCTTCGGCCGCACGCGGCTGCGCGACGGCCGATCGCTGGAGGGGACGCTCGCCTGCTTCGCGGCCGGCGCGCTGAGCTCCCTCGCGGTGATGTGGGCGCTCGGCCCCGCGTCGCTCTCCTCGCGGCTCGCCCTGGCCGCCGTCGCGGGCCTGGCCGGGGCGGCCACCGAGCTGTTCTCGTCGCGGATGGACGACAACTTCACGATCCCGGTCGCCGTGGCGGCCGCGGTGACCGTCGCCGGCGCGGGCTGATCTCAGGGCATCTCGCCGCGGATCTCGACCGCGAGGCGGGCGAGGTACTGTCTCATGAACTCCGCCCGTCGCGCGCCCTCGCGACGCCCGGCGGCCGTCGTGAGGCTCTCGGCGGTCTTGAACAGCTTCACGTGGAAGTGGTCGATGGCGTTCTCGCGATCGTTCCACGGCCTCCGCTCGGCGAACGGATCCTGGGGATCGTAGAACCGGACGCCGAGCAGGCCGCCCACGGCGAAGCAGCGGGCGATCCCGATCGCCCCCAGCCCGTCGAGGCGGTCGGCGTCCTGGACGACCCTGGCTTCGAGGGTGCTCGGCTCGATCCCCGCGCTGTAGCTGTGGGCCTCGATGGCGTGGGCGATGTCCGCGAGGAAGGCCTCGGGGTACGCGATGCTCCGGAGGAAGCGCAGCGCCTCCGCCGCGGAGAGCCGTGAGGCCTGCGAGCGCCTCGGGTCGTTCTTGGGGACGTTCACGAGATCGTGCAGCCAGGCCGCGGGGACGACGACCTCGAGCCTGGCCCCTTCGTCCGCCGCGAGCGTCTTGGCCGTGGCGACGACCCTCGTGAAGTGCGCCAGATCGTGGGCCGGATCATCGCCGAGGTCGGTCTGCTCGAGCTTCCTCGCAAAGCGTGCTTCCCAGTCGTTCATCCCCCGCCTCTTATCCACGGAGACGAGCGCGGGCAATGACGACAGGACGGGCCAGCGTCTTGGCTTACGCCCAGCGGACCCCGCGCTGCGCGCCGCTCGCGAAGTCTCCGCTCGACCGCGCGCGGGCTGCCGCGCGCGGTCGAGCGGCAGCGCGTCAGGCCGCCGGGTGCGCGTCTGCGCCCGCGCTGCGCGGGGGAGATGTCGCCGCGAGCTGGTTGATGTGCACGTGCTGGCTCGGGACAGGGAGCCCCAGCTTGCCGAGCTCCTCGCGGATGGCCTTGTTGGTGGCGAAGTAGACGTCCCAGTAATGATCGGTATGGCAGAAGGGCCGGACGGCCAGCACGGGCCCGGCGAGGGTGAAGTCCAGGATCTCGACGCTGGGCGCGGGCACCTTGACCACGTTGGGGATGAGCGCGAGGTGCGCCCTGAGCCGCGTGATCGCCGCCTCGTGATCCGCGCCGTGCGCGAGCTGCGCGGTGCAGTCGACGCGACGGAACGGGTTCGTGCTGTAGTTCTGGATGGTGTCGCTGAAGATCTTGCCGTTGCCCACGATGTTGCGGACGTTGTCGGGCGTGTCCAGGGTGGTCGCGAAGAGCCCGATCGAGTGTACGGTGCCCGTCACGCCCCCGGCCGTCACGAGATCACCCGTCTTGAAGGGGCGCAGGAGGATCATGAAGATGCCGGCCGCGAGGTTCGAGAGGAGCCCGGACCACGCCATGCCGACGGCGATGCCGACCGCGGCGAGCAGGCTGGCGAAGGTGGTCGTCTCGACGCCGAAGACGCTGAGCATCGCGATGACGAGCAGGATGTTCAGCAGCACGGACGTCGCCGACTCGAGGTAATGAGCCAGCGTCACGTCGAGCTTCTTCAGCGCGGAGCTGCGCTGCATCACCGAGAGGACCCCCCGGATCATCATCCGGCCGATGATCCAGACCAGGATCGCGCCCACGATCTTCGCGCCGACGCTCATCCCGAGCGCCACCCCCATATCCACGTACCGCTGAACTCTCTCGTCCATCTCAAGCCTCCTGGCGGCGTGTGCGCCGCTCGAGGGGGCCCTGAGCAAGGCGCGTGCGCGCCTCGCTTTGTGCGAGCTTCCCCTCGGGCCGCCACCTCTATCACGCCGTACGGTCGGTCCGCGAGAGGGGACACAGAGATCTTCGAGCATCAGCCTTGCGGCCTGCGCACATCAGCTGAGCGCGGAGCTGGCTTCTGCCTGCACCTGGAGTCGCCGCCGGCACCTTGCAGCTCGCCGGGGCCCGCAGGCCCCCGTGAGAGCTCGTCCCCTCGCCTGCGTCTGCGGTCAGGAGGTGAGGTTGCCGCCACGGACCCGCTGGTCCTACGTCGCCTGCTGCTCGACGTCCGCGCAGCAGCGGAAGCCGACCTCGTAGCCGTAGTCGTCTTCCTTGTGAAAGGTCGTCATCGGGCGGCACTGGCTCCGGATCGGACCCCACCATCCGCCCTTGAGCCCGCTGCGATAAGGGGCCTTCTGATCGGTGCGCACCACCCACTCGTTGGCGTTGCCGTTCAGATCGAAGACGCCTGCCCACGAGGCGCACGCCGCGCGTCCGCCGGCCGGCTCGCGGCCGTCCAGGCGTGACAGCTCGGCGGCGCATCGCTCGTTCTGCTGGCATGCTTCGTAGTGGAGCAGCCGCTGCGAGTGATCCGGAAAGCGGTAGTCTCGGTCCTGATTGCACGTCTCGGCGTCCCGCTGGTAGCCGTAGGCGTAAGGCAGCGCCTCGGGGCCTTCGCAGGCGAAGTTGAACTCGGCCTCGGTGCACAGCCGCTTGCCCTCTGCCGCGCAGAGATCGGCGGCTTGCTCCCACGAGGTCAGCGTGCGGGGCAGCTCGCCCGGAACGTTCGGGTACTCGTACCGGTCCATGCAGAACGAGAGGTTCTCGTTCTTCTTGGCGACGCACCGCGACGGCTCACGGAAACGCACGCATCGGGCGGCCACACCCGGCTCACCGTGGCGCTTCGTCCATTCGGGGTGGTACTCGAGGCATTCTTGCACCACGGCGGGGCAATACTCGCCTTCCACCCTCACCATCCCGCCCGGGCACCCCTCGGTCCATCCGGGCAGGGCGACCGGCGCCTCGCTCGTCGTGAGATCGGCCAGCGGCCCGTCGGCCTCGGCCTGCGGAGCCGCGACCTCCTCCTCCTCCTCCTCCTGCGGAGCGGCGGCCTCCGCCTGCCGAGCCGCGACCTGCGGGGGGTCGGACATCTCCCCTGAGACCTCGCGGATCTCGACGGTTCGAGCTTCGCCCACCTCCGTGTCCGAATGACTGCCGCAGCCTGAGGCCGCGACGCCGAGCAGCGTTATTACCGTGATGGCCAGGGTTCGCACGTTGACCTCTTCCCACGTTTGCCTACATTAGCGCACATACATGGGCCAAGATTGAGCCGAGCTCGCCTTGATCTTCCTGCGAGCGTCGGGACCTGGCTGGAGAGCGTGCAAAATCTCGGCCTGCTGCCGTGCCCCGAATTGTCGGGCCACGCGGCGGGTCGGTCTGTCGTCGTCCCGTTGTGTGGCCGCCCAGTCGGCCAGGACGGCCGGCCAGCGCGCGGCCACCTCGGCACACGCTCCGCGCGCGACATGCGCGCCCTACGTCGTTCTTGCGTGGCTGGCTGGCCGCCGACGCTCCGCCTTGCCCACGCGCGATCGACGGTTCTCGATCAGCGCGAGCGGGGGCGCCTCGGTGGGATGATCGTCGACGCGCGCACCGCGAGCAGGGAGGGACGGCGCCACCGGGCGTGGTTCACCCGGGAGGAGCGTTACCCGCGACCGAGCGCTTCGCGTCGGCGCCGGCGCGAACCCAGCGCGGCGACCACGCCGAGGAGCGTGAGCCCTCCGAGATCGGCCGATCGACCGCTCGTCGAGCAGGAGCACCCGGAATCGCCGCCGGACTCCCCGTCGTCCGGCGGGTCCTCGGTCGGCGGGTCGGCGCCGCCCACGCCGCTGCCCGAGGCGACCGACGAGCTCGCTGTCGCGCTCGCGGTCGATCCGCCGCCGGCCGACGAGGTCGACGTGCTGCTCGCCTCCGCTCCGCCGGCACCGCCGCTGCCCCCGCCGCCGCCTCCTCCGCTGCCGCCCCCGCCCTCGACGCCGGCGCACTCGGCGGTGCACTCCGTCGAGCAGTCGTTGCAGAGGCATTCGATGATGCGGAGATAGATGTTGGCGCCCGCGGCATGATCGCTCATGCAGCGCTCGACGCAGGCGTTGTCCTGGCAGGTGGCGTAACAGCCGGCGAATGCCCGGCACGAGGTCGACGCGCCGCAGGCGTCATACTGCGATCTGCAGGTGTCCGCGAGCGAGCCGTTGAAGCAGCTATCGCAGTCGTCGCCGCCGCCGCTCGTGGCGCTCGTGGCGCTCGTGGTCACGGTCTCGCCGTTGGGATACAGGGCGCACACGCCCTCGACGTCGTCGTCCTCGAGGGTGCGCATCGACGAGCCCACGACGTAGTACGGGGTCATCGTCGCGCTCCGCTCGCTGGAGTGGCCGAGGCCGAGGAAATGTCCCTCCTCGTGTGTCGCGATCGACTGTGTGTCGACACAGCCGTCGTTGCCGGTGTCGTTCCAGCAGAACCCGACGTTGTTGAAGACCATGTCGGCGTCCACGATGGCGTAGTCGAACCTCCCCCAGGCCGGCATCGTGACGCCGATGACCGAGTTGACGTCGCCGAGCATGTTCGGCCAGGAGTTGCTGACCCAGTGGAACACGTTCTTGCCGTCATTGACGTTGTAACGATCGGTTGTGTCGCCGAGGAGGTTGGCCTGCCAAGCCGTACACCCCGGGCTCGACCACGCGTCGAACCCGGACTCGATACGGGCGACGGCGAAGCCGGCGATCCCGCTCGGGATCGTCGCGTGGTTGATGTAGTAGCTGACGGGCAGCTGACCCCAGCGAGGGACGCTGGAATCGAGCGGCGTCCACGCGGCGGCCTCGCGGCCCGCGGCGTGGAACGAGGCGGCGCCGAGCAAGACGGCGAGGGCAACGTGGCGCCTCACCTCACTTCACTCCCGCGAAGCGGACCACGTCCGTCATGAGGGTCTCGATGGGCTCGACCTCCTCGGCGGGCGCCTTGACGGGCACGAACGTGCCCCCGGTCCGCTGGACGAGGTGCAGCCCCTCGAGGCTGCGCCGCGCCAGGCCCTTCGTGTCCACGTGATAGACCGACAGCGCGAGCGCCGTGAAGTGCCAACGCCCCTTGTCGCCCGGGCGCAGGAAGACCACGGCGTCTTCGCCCTGCGAGAGCGCGGCGTCGCCCAGCAGCCGCTGTGTCTTGCCGTTGTAGGTCCCGCCGACCTGCTCCAGCACAATCACCTTCACGCCCCCCTTGGCCGCCTCGCCTCCCTTGAGCGGCTGGGTGATCGTGAGCTCGGTGCGGGTCACGATCGATTTCCCGTCGTCGGACTCCGCCGTGTACGACTGGCCGACGGTCACGCGCGCCACCGTCGCTGACTTGCGCACGAGCTCCTCGCGCGAGAGCAGGACGGCCGTCGTCGCGTCGGCAGGCGTGCCGAGGCACAGCAGCGCCACGGCAGCAGACAGGGAGAGCACTGCGTTCACGCTTCTCTTCATGTCGATGACTCCTTAAGATCGTCTTTTCTATCCCGAAGCGCGCCCGGCGGCTACACAGGAAGCAGCACCGACTTCGTGCTCGCGGTGCTGCGACGCGGCGCATCTATCGTGACAGCGGATCATTACGCCGTAGCGCGGCGTCACGCCGTGATCTGCGGATAGGGTCGTTGTCGCTCGCGCGGTGGTGCGCCGGCCGGAGGAGCCGGAGACGGGCTCGGCCTTTACCGCTGCTGCACCCAGGGGACACGACGTGGCCCCGGAGCGCTCGATAGCGCCCAAAGGCCGCTGCCTCGGCGATCCGAGGAGACGCTGTTCGTTGGCGCCGCGACGGACAGCGTCTCCTCGGGCGGGCAGCTCGGCTCGACGCGCGGCGCTAGGGCGCGAGCGACAGGTCGCGCACGTAGTCGGCGAGCGCCCGCTCGGCGCCGGCCACCGCCTCGCGCGCGCCCGGGAGCTCCGCCGACACCGCCGCGATCCGGTCTTCCTGCTCGCCGAGCGTCCTGAGGTAGCGCTCGTGGAGCGCGCTCCCCGCGGGCACGACCTTGAGGTTCTCGCGCACGCGCTCCTGCTCGCCGCGCAGCGCCGCGAGCTCGGACTCCAGCGCCGAGAGCGCGCGTTGCCGGCCTTCGATCGTCGCCCTGAGCTCCGCGATCCGCGCGAACACCGCGCGCAGCGCCTCGGAGAGCTCGCGCGAGGACAGGTACACCCCGATCTGCTCGCTGGAGAGGCTCGTGAGCGCGATCGTGTGCGAGATGGGCTGCTCCAGCGCGACCGTGAGCCGCGCTGTCTCGCCCGCGGCCACCTCCCGCCGGATGCGGTAGCGGTCGCGCGTCACCTCGACGCCCTTCTTCGGCTCGGCGAGCTCCCAGCCGGCGAGGCGCGGGTGCTCGATGAGCACGACGCGCGGCTCGCGCGCGGCGCCCACGATCGTGTAGACCGTCACCTTGCGGGCGGTCCGGACGATCTCCAGCATCCCGCCCTGGATCCGCGCGCGCGAGAACGCCTCCTCGGCCCGCTCCTCGCGATCGATACGCACCTTCCGGTCCACGGCGAAGCTCACGAGCCGCGACTCGCCCGGCGGCAGCGGCGCGAGCCGGGCGTCGCCCACGTAGGTGACGACCCCCCGGGCGGAGCGCTCGTAGACCGTCATCGCGCCGGGCGGCAGGCTCGTGTCGCCGTCGTTCCGCAGCCGCACCGAGGCGAGCGGGCTGCGCGCGCTCGCCTCCCGCTGGTAGAGCCCCACGCGCTCCGCGGGGACCTCGCGCTCGACGATCGGGAGGAGCGCCGTCTGCCCGCTCGCGATCGTGAGGGGCGCCGGGAAGTGGAACACGACCTGCGTCGCCGCCTCCTCGCGCTCCGGCTCGCCCTTCTCGGCGGCCGCGGGGGGCGCCTCGGCGGCCGCGCCGGCGTGAAAGCGCGCGAGCCGCGCCGCCCTGGCCGCGAGCGCCGCGGCGCCCTCGTCGAGCCGCGGCAGCACCCGCTCGGCGACGTCGACGGGCACCTCCGGGCGGGACACATAGTAGATCTCGTAGAGCGCCTGGCGGAACGTCACCGGGTTGCCCGACACCAGGGTGAAATCCACGCTGTCCCAGTCGCCGCCGCTCTGGTTCTCCACGATGGCCCACCCGGAGAGCGCGGCGGCCGTCGTTTGCGGGTCCTCCGGCACGGTCAGCCGATACGATGTCTTCCAGAGCGGGACCTCGATGACGTAGGCCACCCGGACGACCCGCTCGCCCTCTCCGGCCGTGCGCACGACGAGCTCGCGGCGGTTGCGCTGACGCCGGCTCGCGAGCCCGAGGAGCGCCGCGCCGACCTGCTGTCGCAGGCGCTCCTCGACGAGCTCCACGCCGCCCGTCTCCTCCAGGACGACCTGCCTCAGCGCGCCTTCCGACATCAGCGCGAGCCGGTGCCGGTTCTCCGAGCCGCCGCCCGGCAGCGCCACCTGCGCCGCCGTGACCGCGACGATCCGCCCGACGATGGTCCCCTCGGAGCCCCGGGTCCGCACCTCGGCGCCGCGCAGCGCGTTCAGCAGGGCGGCCTCGGATTCGAGCGCTCCCTCGTCGAACGGGAGCTCGCGGAACAGGTCGCGCAGCGGCTCCCTCCCGGGAAGCGTGATGTTCCCGGCCGCGCCGCGCTCGTCGTAGACGACGATGCTCTTCAGCACGTCGTCGACCTGATCGAGCCGCACCTCGAGCGCGAGCTCGGCGTCGCCGCGGACGCGTGCCTCGTACTCGAAATACCCGACGCCGCCGGTCGAGAGCACGACCCGGCGGAGCGAGAGCGCGTCCGCCGCGGCCCCCGGCCGGGAAAGACCCATCGCGGCGGCCGCCAGCGTCGCTGTCGTCCACAATCCATTCTTCATCGTCGCCCCCCGGCGGAGGCGTGCGATGGCCCCGCCGTGTGGGTTCATAACGCCCCTCTCGAGGGCGTCAACGACGGGCGACGGGTGGAGATCGGGCGCCGCTCCCGGCGCCTGTCAACCGCGGCCGGAGGCCTCGATCCGCTTCACGACGGCGAGCGCCTCCTCGACGTGCCTCGCCGCGCGGAGCTGGGAGGAGAAGGCATGTCGAACGACCCCCTCGCGATCGATGACGAACGTCACGCGGCCCGGGAGGAGCCCGAAGAGCGGCTTCACGCCGTAGCGCGCCGCGGTCTGCCCGCCGGGGTCGCTGAGCAGCGTCATGGGCAGGCGGTGCTTCTGCGCGAACTGCTCGTGGGATCCCTCCGAGTCGGCGCTCACGCCGATGACCTCGGCGCCGGCCTCCGCGAACGCGTCATAATGGTCGCGGAACGCGCACGACTCCGCGGTGCATACAAGGGTGTCGTCCTTGGGGTAGAAAAAGAGAACGACCGCCTTCTTGCCCCGGAAATCGGAGAGTTTCACCGCCTCTCGCCTCTGCGATTGCAGGGTGAAGTCAGGGGCGATCTCACCGACGGACAGGGTGGATTGACCGAGCATGAGGGTCCTCTACCCGATGCGCCGCGCCGCGTCCAAGGCAGCCGCGAGGCGCGCGGCGGCTCGCCGGCGAGGCCCGGCATCCGGTTCCTCCGCTCCGGAGGTCTCTTCGTGGTTTCCCGGCAGGCGCCCGGCCGCGGGTGGCGGGATCCTCTCCGAGGACCGTGCTCGCCTCCCGGAGAACCACGGAGAACTTGAGCAAGCGGTCATGAAGGCGCGCGGAGCGCGTCGGACACCGGCCGCGGGCGGGCGATCGGCTACCCTGGGCGCCCCATGGCCACCACGTTCGCTGCGTTGATCTTTCGACCCGCCGACATCCCGGACCGCGCGCTGTCCCAGGGCTTTGCCGTTGCGCTCGGCGGCTGGGGCGTCGCCTCGCCGCGCCTGTTCGTCGCGGCGCTCCCGGGCGTGCCCGGGTACTGCGCCGCGTACTACGCGAGCGGCGAGCCCGCCGGTGGCGGCGACGAGCTCGACCACCTCATCGAGCTCTTCGAGGACGAGCTCTCTCCACCCGTCGCCGTGCTCGACGCGGCCGCCGAGCTCGGCCACCGGGGGGCGACGATCTTCGTGCTCGTGTTCTCGGAGGAGGTCGTCCACGACGACGGCTGGCGCTTCGAGGCGAGCGGGTTCGTCCGCCATTTCGTGAGGGAAGGGGAGGAGGGCCTCGAGGCCGGCGTGGAGACGCCCGATCGGAGCGACCTCGCTGCGGTCGACATCGACCTGCCGGACGTCGCGACCGCGCAGGAGGAGCGCGACGCCACGGACCGGGCGATCCGGCCGCACCGCGGCTCGACGTTCCTCTCGGCCGAGCTGGGCGCCCCGGTGCTCGGCGCGCTCATGGGCGGCCTCTTCGCGCCCGAGCGCCGGGTCGAGGTGCGCCTCGTCGAGCCGGGGCCGGGGTCGATCGCCGACGAGGTGAGGCGGCTCAACCGGGTGCTCCGGCGCGAGGACGGCCGCGACGCGCCGGCGGCGCCCCCGCCGCCCGTCCGCGGCGTCGCCCCGCCGGCCACGTACACGGCGTTCGCGCGCGCCTACGACTGGGCCGATCCGGCGGATCCGGAGGACCTTTACCGGGAGCTCGCGATCGGCGCCGTGGAGGGCACGCTGCGCTTCCTCCGCGAGGACGAGCTCCGCAGCCACGAGCGCGAGCCCGGCTGGGACGCGGCGGCGGCGCGGCAGCTCTACCCGATCGCGCGGCTCTCGGGCTCGGCGCTCGGCGGCGGCGCGGCCCAGCGGGCGACCGTCGCGCTCGAGGCCGACGGCGAGCAGCTCTGGGTCGTCCGCGGCGGCACGAGCGCGGCGCCGGCCGGACCGACGTTCGGCGAGCTCCTGCGCTACCTCGCGCTGGGCTGGTCGCGCCGGAGCGACGCGGAGGAAGACCTCATCGGGGCGCTGATGCTGCGCGCGCGGCTCAGGTCCCTGGGGGGCTGAGCCCGACACACGGCGCGCCCGGCGCCTCGCGTCTGCGGAGGTGAGGCGCCGGGTTGCGCGCTGTTCGCTCAGATGAACGTGTCGTACGACTGGCGTCCGCGGATCGCGGGGCGGACCGGGTACATGCCGGGGTCGTCAAGGACCCTGTGGAGCACGCCGGCCTCTCGTTCGCTGTGGGCGAATACGCTCACCAGGATCCTGCCCTGCTTGACGCCGGTTTCGTAGCGTTCCGCCCAGCGCTTCGGGACGCCGGCGGTGATGAGGATCTCGCGCAGGCCGCCCGCGAGCCTGGCGCAGACCGCGCTCGCCACCACGGCGGCCAGCGGGCCGGCCACCACGAATTCGAGGTCGGGAACCACGGCGCTCATCGCGATCGCGGCGCCGAACGTGTGCGCCGTGTGCGCCGGCGGCGTTCCGTCCGGAACCCTGAAGTACTTGTGGCGCGTCGCGTCGGTCATCAGCAGGCTGACGTCCTGTCGCGTGTAGCCGCAGTCGATGACGCGTTCCGCCGCGGCTTCCGCCTCCTCGCGCGTCTGCACCAGGCCAATTACGAGCTTCGCCATGAAGAGACCTCCTTTGCGTGAGCGCGCCCTCGCTCCAGGCCCCCGTGGCGGATACCGCACGGTCCATGCCAGTTCGAAATTCTCGCGCAGCAATGCGAGCGCGCCGATTTTGCGGCCCCGGCACCCGGGGTGAGCGAGGCGGGATGCCGCAGTGCGCCCGCCTTGCCTCGCCTTCCGATGCCAAGTTCTCGCCTGCGCCGCGCGATATTCCGCGTTTTGCAGGCGCATGGCGCAAGAACGCCGTTGCAGGAGGCCTCGTCTGGCCGGTCCGGTGGCATCCGCCGGCGTTCGAGGGCGCCGGGCGGCTGGAGCGAGGCAGGACGAGGGCCGCCTCAGAAGCCGATCGTATCCTCGAGCGGCGGGGGCGGGGGCTTCGTCGCCGCCGGGCGGCCGGACGCCGTTTCCCGCGGCGCGACCCGTCCGCGGCCGTCCGCGGCGCCGCGCGGCGTCGCGGACGCGCTGGGCTTCGCCCCCGCCTGCGCGCCTGCCTGGGGCGCCTGCGCGCCTGCCTGGGGCGCCTGCACGCCTGCCACGGCCTCTGCCGTGGCCGCCTTCGCAGGCGCTGCCGTGGTTGCCGTCCCGGGCTCAGCGGGCTCCGCCTGCCCTGGCGCTGCGGCGTTGGCCGGCGCCGCAGCGCCGCCCTGCGCGGCGGGCCCAGCCGGCTGCGCTGCGCCCGGCGCGGCCTGCCGGGCGGCCGGGTCGTCCGAGGAGGGGGATACCTCCACGGTGGGCGACGGCCTCGTCGCCAGGAACACACCCACCGACACGGCCGCCCCCAGGGCGAGCGCCGCCGCCAGGATCGCCGGCGCCCATCTGCGGGACCCGTCCGCCCCCGAGGTCGCCATGCCGGCGAGCGTCCGCCCCGGCGTGCCGGTGGTCGAGAGCCGCGCGCCCGGCGCCGACGGCGCCGGCGTCGGCGCCCCGAACAGCACCGGCTGCGACGCGCTCCCGGGCGCGCCACCGTGGCTCCCCCGATCTCCGCTGGACGAGGGATCGTTCGTGAACGGCGTGCGCGCGAGCCCGAGGACCGCGTGCTCCAGCGCCTCCGCCATCTGCCGCGCCGACCCGAAGCGCGCCGCGGGATCGAGCGCCAGCGCCCTCTTCATCCAGGCGTCGATCGCCGGGGAGAGCTCCGGCCTCAGCGCGCTCGGCGGCGTGAAGATCCCTGTGTGAAGCACCACCGACAGCGCGCCCAGCGTCTCGCCGACGAACGGCACCTGCCCGGTGAGCGCGTGGTACGCGACCACCGCGAGCCCCCAGAGATCGGCGCGGAAATCGACGTGCTTCGCGCTGAGCAGCTGCTCGGGGCTCATGTAGAGCGGCGTGCCGAGCACGCTCCCGGTCGACGTCATGCCGAGGTCGCCCTGGGGCGCGCCCTGGACCCGCTTGGCCACCCCGAAATCGACCACCTTCACGAACACCTCGCCCTCGACGTCGAGCAGGAAGATGTTGTCCGGCTTGATGTCGCGATGGACGATCCCGAGCTGGTGGGCCCGCCCGAGCGCCTTCGCCGTCTGCGCGACGATCCCCGCGACCTCGACGGGCGGGAGCGCGCCGAGCCGCTGGATGCGGCTCTTCAGGTCCTCCCCCTCGAGCAGCTCCATCACGATGTACGGCACGCCCTCCTGCATGACGCCGTGATCGAAGACCTGCGCGACGTGTGGGCTCTTGATCTGCGCGGCCGCCATCGCCTCCCGCCGGAAGCGCTCCACGAAGCCGCTCTGGTCCGCGTAGGCCGGCGACATGAACTTCACCGCCACCTGCGTCCCGAGCGCGAGGTGATCGGCCACCCACACGCTCCCCATCGCCCCCTTCCCGAGCTCGCGCGCCAGCCTGAGCGTGCTCGTCACGTGCTGTCCGGGGTTCATCGGGGGTCCCTCTCCAATCAGCCGAGCCGCCGACCCGAGAAGGCGTCCTGTGCGCGCAGCGCGGTCCTCCGGGCGTCTACGCGCACAGCGTACAACAAACACCCCGAACCGTCACCACCGAGCACGCGGACCGCGGACGTGGCAGGGGCTCTCGGATAAGCTCTCGCCATGCGCGAGGGCACGCTGGTCGCAGGCCGGTTCGAGGTGCACCGCCTTGCCGGCGCCGGCGGGATGGGCACGGTCTACCGGGCGACCGACCAGGTCACCGGCCGCCCCGTGGCGCTCAAGGTCGCGCTCCCGGAGCTCGCGGCCCGCTTCCGGCGCGAGGCGCGCCTGCTCGAGGCCGCGCAGCACCCGCTCATCGTCCAGCACATCGCGCACGGCACGAGCGACGACGGCGCCCTGTGGCTCGCGATGGAGTGGCTCGACGGCATCACGCTCGACGCGCGCCTCCAGGAGGGGCCGCTCCCCGTCGCCGACGCGCTGCTCGTCGCGCACCAGATCGCGGAGGCGCTCGCCGCGGTGCACGCGCTCGGGATCACGCACCGCGATCTCAAGCCGAGCAACGTGCTCCTCCGCGACGGCAGGGTCGACGGCGTTGTCCTGCTCGATTTCGGCGTCGCGCGGGCGGCGGCGTCGACCACCCTCGTCACGGAGGCCAGCTCGCTCGTCGGTTCCCTCGGCTATGTCGCGCCCGAGCAGGCGCGCGGCGACGCCGAGGTCGACGCGCGCGCCGACGTCTTCGCGCTCGGCGTGCTGCTCTTCGAGAGCATCGCCGGGCAGCGCCCCTTCGCGGCCGACGATCCGCTCGCGGAGATGTGCCGCATCCTCCTCGAGGAGGCGCCGCGCCTCGCCGATCGACGCCCCGAGGTGCCGCCCTCGCTCGACGAGCTCGTCGCGCGCCTCCTGGCGAAGGACCCGGCCGCGCGCCCCGAAGGCGGCCGCGCGGCGGCGGCCGCGCTCGCGGAGATGCGCGCCCTGCTCGCGCGCTCGCCCGGCGAGGGCGGGGACGGCGCGCCGGCGTCGGTCACGGGCGACGAGCGGCGGCTCATCAGCGTCGTCCTCGTCGACGTGGGCGCCGCGGACCCCGAGCCGGCGAGCGATCGAGGCGTCGAGCGCGTCGTCGCGGACGTCGCGGAGGCGTTCGGCGGCGAGCGCGTGCGGCTCGCCGGCGGCACGCGGATGGTGCTCCTGTCCTCGCACGCCGACGAGGCGTTCACCGGCCGCGGCGGCTCCGGCCCCATGGTCGCCTTCGACCTCGCGGCGCGCGCGGCGCAGTGCGCCCTCGCGATGAAGGCGCGCCTGCCCGGGCGCCCGGTCGCGCTCGCCACGGGCCGCGCGCAGGTGGGCGAGCGCCTGCCCGCGGGCGACGTGATCGACCGCGCGGTCGCCCGGCTGCGCGAGGCCGGGGGCGACGTGTGCATCGACGAGGTCACGGCGGGGCTCGCGGCCCCGCGCTTCGAGGTGATCGGCGACGGCCCGTCGTTCCTGCTGAAGGGCGAGCGCGACGGCACGGAGCCGGAGCGCACGCTCCTCGGGCGCGTCACCGCGTTCGTCGGGCGCGACCGCGAGCTCGCGATGCTGCGCGGCCTCTTCGAGCAAAGCGCCGACGAGCCCGTGGCGCGCGCCGCGCTGGTGCTCGGCGAGGCCGGCATCGGCAAGACGCGCCTGCGCTGCGAGCTCGTCCGCGTCGTGCGCGAGGTCGACGCGCGCGCGTCGGTCTACGTGGCGCGCGGCGACCCGATCGGCGCGGGGGCGCCGTTCGGCATGCTGGGCGAGATCGTCCTCGCGGCGGCCGGCTGCCTGCCCGGCGAGGCGATCGAGGCCCGGCGCGGCAAGATCCGCGAGCACGTGGCGCGCGCCGTGCCGGCCGCGGACGCGCGGCGCATCGCGTGGTTCCTCGGCGAGATCGCGGGCACGCCGCTCGACGATCCGGATCCGGAGCTCGACGTCGCCCGGGGGGACGCGGTCCTCCTGGGCGAGCAGGCGCGCCGCGCCGTGCTCGACTGGCTCGCCGCGCGGTGCGGCGAGGGGCCGGTCGTCGTGGTGCTCGAGGACATGCACTGGAGCGATCACGCCTCGGTCTCGGTGCTGGACGAGGCGCTGCAGGCGCTCTCGGATCGCCCGCTCCTCGTGCTCGGCTTCGCGCGCCACAGCGTGATGGAGACGTTCCCCGGGCTGTGGGTTCCGCGCGGGGTGCAGCACATCAAGCTCGGCGCGCTCAGCCCGCGGGCGGCCGATCGGCTCGTCCGCAGCGTGTTCGGCGAGGAGCTTGCGCGGTCCGAGGCGGCGCGGCTGGTCGAGCACGCGGACGGCCACCCGTTCTTCCTCGAGGAGCTGATGCGCGCGCGCGCCGAGGGCCGGGGCGACCTGCCGCCCACGGTGGTGGCGCTGATGCACACGCGGATCGAGGCGCTGCCGGCCGAGGCGAGGCGCACGCTGCGCGCGGCGAGCCTGTTCGGCGGCAGCTTCTGGCCGGAGGGCGTGCGGCAGCTGCTCGGCGCCGGCACGTCGGCCGAGTCGCTCGATCGCTGGCTGAAGAGCCTGCTGTCCGAGGAGCTCGTCGCCCGCCGGGGCGTGTCGCGCTACCCGGGGCACGAGGAGCTCACGTTCCGTCACGCCCTCGTGCGCGACGCCGCCTACGGGATGCTCACGGACGGCGATCGCGCCGCCGGCCACCGCGCGGCCGCGCGCTGGCTGCGCTCGGTGGGCGAGACCGACGAGCGGGTGCTGGCCGAGCACGCCGAGCGGGGCGGCGACCCCGAGCGCGTGGGCGGCGGCGGGGCGCTCGCCGCCCGCCGCCCGGCGCAAGCGTGAGAGGGCGGCCGGGAGCAGCCGCAAAAGGATGAAAACGACGAACGAAGGCGACCGCCCGTAAAATGGCCGGGTTGATGGATTTCCATTGACGTGATAACTAACCGTCCAGAGAGTCAAGTATGGATTCGTCTGGTCTGGGCACTGTCGGTCCTTACGAGCTGCTTGTGCAGCTCGCTGTGGGCGGCATGGCCGAGGTCTTCATCGCCCGTCGCGCCCGCGCGGCAGGTGTCGAGGGGGCGGGCGGCGGGAGCGGGGAGAACGCGAAGGCCAGCGCGGAGGCGGAGATCGAGCGCGAGCCGCTCGTCGCGGTGAAGCGGATCCGCGCCGATTTACGGTACGAGTCGGTGTATGCGGCGATGCTCTTCGACGAGGCGGGCATCGCATCGCGCGTCGTGAGCCCGAATTTCGTGCCGGTCCTCGATTGCGGTCTCGGCGAGGGGGGCGCGCCCTACATCGCAATGGAGCTCGTTGTGGGGGTGACGCTGAAGCACCTCACCCGACCTCCGGAGACGATCGGGGTCGGCGACGCGCTCTATCTCATCGCGCAGGCGGCCGAGGGGCTGCATGCGGCGCACGAGGCGCGCGACAGCTCGGGGGAGCTGCTCCAGGTGATCCACCGGGACATCTCGCCGTCGAACGTCCTTGTCGGCGTGGACGGGCGGGCGTCCATCTGCGATCTCGGGCTCGCGTACGCCCTGCGCCGCACGACGCGGACGAAGACCGGGACGGTGAAGGGGAAGCTGAGCTATCTCTCGCCGGAGCAGGCGCACGCGCGGCCGCTGGATCGGCGCTCGGACGTGTTCTCTCTCGGGGTCGTGGCGTGGGAGGTGCTGGCGGGCAGGCGCCTGTTCGTCGGCAGCAGCATGCTGTCGATCCTCCACGCCGTGCTGGAGCGCGAGGTGCCGCCGCTCTCGAGCGAGCGCGAGGGGGTGGGCCAGGCGGTCACGGCCGCCGTGGCGCGGGCGCTCGAGCGCGATCGCGACGCGCGCTGGCCGACGGCGGCGGACTTCGCGCGGGCGCTCCGCGACGCGGCCGAGCGCGAGGGGCACGCGGCGTCGCGCGGGGTCATCGGCGCGCGGGTCGCCGAGATCCTCCCGGTGCCGCTGCGGCCGCTGGCGCCGTCTTATGCCCCCGGCGGGCCGCTCGTCACGCCGGAGATCATCGCCGCCCTGCGGTCGATGCACGAGGCGGGGGTGGTGGGCGAGAGGGAGCCGAGCGGGATGCTGGCGCGGCGGCGACCCTCGCAGGGCTGAGCGCCAGCGGCGGGGCGCGCCGCTTGGCCCGGTCGGCTTCCCGGTCTCCTAGGATGGGCCGCCGCCCTGCGAGCATTTGTGAACGTTCACATGTTTGAGCTCAAACACGATGGACCGCTCGCGGCTGTCCTTGAGCGCGGCTCTGACCGAGCGTCGCCGGAGCGTGCTCCGGACGTCGCGCACGGGAGGCGCCAGCCGTCGATGCGCTGATCGGCATCGAGCTCGTCGGGCCGGCGACGACCTCGGTCCGGCGCCCGCCCCACCTGACGCGGTGCTCCGGAGGAGCCCCGTCAGCCCTGTCCTCCCTCGGGATCGATCAGCCCTGTCCTCCCTCGGGATCGAGGACACGCGAGGGCCGACGGATGGGAGTTGACACCGCCCATGTGATCGTTCACATTGCGATCAGGGGTATCCTTTCGCTGCGCTACGGACGGGTCGTCATGCGCACCGCGACCTTCGTCATCGGGTTGATCTTGGCGCCGGTTCCGTTCGGTCGTCGCGGAAGCGATGCCGCTCGGCGGTGTTCGGCTCCCAGTCAACGAGGTCATGAGAGTCGAATCGGTGCGCCGGGTGGGCGTACAGGGTGGAGGCGGAGCCGAGAGCGAGAGCAGATCCACCGCCACCGTCAAAAGATTCATCGACCGCGACACGGGCGAGGGTAGACACCAGGTCCCGCCTACATTCCACTTATCGTGCCCACAGCGGGCGAAGAGAGAGAACCATGTCAAGGCCCTCAGATCATGAGCGGGCGCGTCCTCTCACAGGCTCTCGGTCAGCTGTTTCTATAGCGTTGATCCTGGCCAGTGGCTGCACGGGAAACCTGGGCGAGACTCGCACCAACGACTCCACTGACGATCCCACGACGAACAATCCCCCCACGGTGGACCCGCGCGCTTGCGAGGACGGCGCGGTGCACCCCGGGCGAGCGCCGCTGCGGCGGCTGACGCGGTTCGAGTACAACAAGACGGTTCGCGACCTCTTCGGTGACACGACCGAGCCAGCCTTTTCGCTGCCGAGCGAGGATGTCGGAAACGGCTTTGGCAATGACGCCGACGCGCTGTCGGTCTCGAGCCTGCTGGCCGAGCAGCTGAGCACCGTCGCGGAGGGCGTCGCCCGGCGCGCGACCGCCACCCGGGAGGCGCTCGCGAAGCTCGCCCCTTGCGCGAGCAATGTGAGCGCGGAGAGCGAGGAAGCGTGCGCGCGCACCATCGTCGAGCGCATCGCGCCGCTCGCTTATCGAAGGCCGCTCGCCGCCGGCGAGGCGGACGAGCTCCTCGCGCTGTACAGCGTCGGGCGGATGGATGCGGCGTTCGATGTCGGCGTCGCGACGATGATCGAGGGGCTGCTTCAATCGCCGGATTTTCTCTACCGCATCGAATGGGGCACATCCGACCCGGAGCGCCCCGAGCTCCGTCGGCCCACGGGCGACGAGATGGCGACGCGGCTCTCGTACCTGTTCTGGGGCACGATGCCGGACGAGGAGCTACGCCTGGCCGCGCAGGCAGGCGAGCTCTCGACGAAGCAAGGCGTGCGCGCGCAAGCCGAGCGCATGCTCGAAGACCCTCGGGCTCGGACCACCATCCGGTTCTTCTTCGACAACCTGCTCCCCATCAGCAACCTCGCGGATCTCGAGCGAAACGCGGAGGCGTTCCCGACCTTCTCTCGAGCGATCGGCGCGCTCATGCGGGAGGAGACGCAGCGGTTCCTCGAGCACGAGATCTTCGAGGGGACCGGCACCTGGGCATCCATCCTGACGGCCCCGTACACGTTCATGAATGGACCGCTCGCGGCGTTCTACGGCGTCTCCGGCGTGACGGGCGACGAGTTCCAGCAGGTGCAGCTCGACACGACCCAGCGCCTCGGGCTCCTCACCCAGGCGGGGGTGATGGCCGGGACGACGCACTCGAACACGACGAACCCCGTGGTCCGCGGCTCGTTCGTGCTCCAGAAGCTGATGTGTGAGAAGATCCCGCTCCCCACCGGCGACATCCTGGAGCGGGTGAAGCCGCCGGATCCGTACACCGGCGCGACGGCGCGGGAGCGCTTCAGCCAGCACAGCCAGGATCCGGTCTGCGTGACGTGCCACCAGTACATGGACCCGGTAGGCTTCACGTTCGAGAACTACGACGCTGTCGGGCTGTTCCGCACGACAGAGAACGACGTCACGATCGACGCGAGCGGCTCGCTCCCGGGCACGCCGGGCGCGGTGAGCGGTCCGACCGAGCTCGTGAAGAAGCTCGCCGAGGCCGAACAGGTGCATGGCTGCTTCGCGACGCGCTGGGCCGAGTACGGCTACGGTCTCACCCTGCGCGCCGAGGACGCTTGCACAAAGCAGGCGATATCGACCGCGTTCAAGGCGTCCGGGTACAACGTGAAGCAGCTCCTCATCGAGCTCACACAGACGGATGCTTTCCACTACATCACGGTTGCCCGCTAGGAGTGATGGTCATGTCCAACTTTCGTTTGAGCCGACGTGCCATGCTGCGCGGTGCTGGCGCCATCGCCATCGCGCTCCCCTGGCTGGAGATCATGGGCCCCGAACGCACGGCGCGCGCGGCCCCCGCCCCCGCCAAGCGTTTCCTCGCCGTCTACACGCCGGGCGGGACGGTGATCGATCGGTGGCGGCCGACCGGCAGCGAGACGAGCTTCACCCTGGGCCCCATCCTGTCGCCGCTCGCGCCGGTGCAGGACCGGCTGCTCGTCGTCGACGGCCTCGACATGAAGAGCGCGCGCGGTGAGCAGCACCAGAGCGGCATCATCGCCTGGCTCACGGGCAGCCTTCAGGAGGGCTCCCCGAACGGCGGTTACGGGAACGGGCCGTCGGTCGATCAGGTGATCGCCTCCCAGATCTCCGCCGGTATCAAGGCGAAGGCGAGCATCCAGATCGCAGTGCGCTGGGCGACGGGCAAGTCCCACGGCCTGCTGTCGCCGATGAACGCCGCGAACTTCGAGAACGCCGCGCCGTTCAAGCCGATCCCGCCGCGCCTCGATCCGATGGAGATCTTCACCGAGCTCTTCGGCTCGCTGGATCCCAGCGCCGGCAACGAAGCCGCCCGCCGCCTCGCGCGAAAGAGATCGATCCTCGACTTCCTCGACGGGCGCTACTCCGCCCTGTCCGCGCGGCTCGGCGCCGCCGACAGGCAGAAGATCGACCAGCACCTGACGAAGATCCGCGAGATCGAGATGAGCCTCGCCAACGTGCCGGTCGAGACGAGCGCGTGCAAGGCGCCGGACAGGGTCGACACGTCCGACTACAACCCGCGCACGGGGCTCAACTCCTCCGACACCGGCTCGATCAAGGACACCTCGACCGACGCGGCGATCCCCAAGGTCGGCAAGCTCATGATGGACATGCTGGTGATGTCGCTCGCCTGCGACATCACCGCGGTCGGCACGCTGCAGTGGAGCGACACCGAGGCGAAGCACACCTTCCCCTGGCTCAACTTGACCGAGCACCACCATTTCTACCAGCACGACGGCGGCTTCAGGCCGGACGAGTGCGCGCGCATTTGCAACTGGTATTCGAAGCAGCACCTCTACCTCCTGCAGGAGATGGAGAAGATCGACATGGGTGGACACTCGCTGCTCGACGAGAGCGTCGTCTTCTTCGGGTCCGAGCTCTCGGATCCGCCGAGTCACACCAAGACGAACATGCCGTTCCTGCTGGCCGGCGGCGGCGGGGGCCTGCGCACCGGGCGCTGGGTCCGGTACCCCAACCGCCCGCACAACGATCTGCTCGTCTCGATATTGAACCTGTTCGGCGACGACCGGACCGCGTTCGGCGACCCGCGCTACTGCACCGGGCCGCTCACGAACCTGACCTAGCCATCCTGAGGGCGGCGCGCCGGCTGGCCCGATATCGACGACGACGGAGGTGTCGGTGGACGAGCAACCGCCGAGGGCGCCGACCGTAGCGACCGCGGTCAAGAGGCTCGTGCCGAGTATCGGGGTCATCGTGCGCTATCGACGCATGCGATGGCTCCGCACGTCGACGTTGATGGGCTGAGCACCCCCGGGGAGCTCCAGGCCCACGTCGACCTCCAGACCACGCCTGACCTTGCGGGCAGGCGTGGGTGAGCGCGGGCGGCGCGGTCCTTCCAGACCTCGCGACGACGCGCTCAGACCTGGATGCCCGCGAGCGGTGACGTGACCCGCCCCGCGTCGAGGCCGATCTCCGTCACCTTCGATCCCATGACCTGGGCGACCGTCAGGAGCGTTTTGCTCAGGTTTTCGCCGGGGTAGTTGTTGTGCTGGTCGCCGCGCAGCCGCCCTCCGGCCTTCCCGGCGAAGATCACCGGCCATTCCGCCGTCGTGTGCGTCTTGCCCCAGGCGATGTCGGACGTGATGTACACGAGGGAGCTGTCGAGCAGGTTCGAGCTGCCATGTGGCGTATTCTTGAGCTTCGTCAAGAACTCGTTCAGGCAGCGCATCGTGTAGATCACGCCCTTGTCGACGCGAGGCTGACCCGCTTGATCTCCGGCATCCCCGTGACAGATGGTGTCGTGAAAGTCATCGTTCATGTCCGGCGCGAGGTGCCGGTAGTAGATGTGCGCGGCGGGCAGCGAGTACATGAACGAGAGCACGCGGGTCCTCTCGCAGGCGAGCGCGAGCGCCGAGAGCTCGACCATGGCGGTGTTCACCTGCGGGGGCGCTTCGCTCTGCGCATCCTTGCCGGTGGTGGGGGCCGTCGGGCTGCTGCACGCGGACGGCGAGCCGCCGCCGGGCGCCGTCGTCTCGAGGCGCCGCTCGATGGCGCGGATCGACTCGAGGTGCTGCTCCACGCGCTGCTTGTCGGCCGCCCCGAGCCGCTGCTGCAGGCTCGCGCCGTCTCGCAGGATCGAGTCGAGCACGCTCTTCCGGACGTTCGCGAGCTTCGTCGCCTGGTCCGCTTCGTCGTCGTTGGGCGTCGGCGTGCCGCCCATGAACAATCGATTGAACACGGCTTTTGGTTCGAACTCCGGGTTGCTGCGCGAGTTCGGCCCCCTGTGCGAGACCGTATGCAGCGAGTCCTGAGGGCCGTTCGGTGTCGCCGGCGTCACCCCCACCTCGAGAGAGCGGTACGGTACCCCCGCAGAGATGGCGTCCGCGACGATCTGGTCGATGGATGCGGCCCGCACGGCGTTCCCGCTGAGCGGCGCGCCGGTCGTGGCCCCCGCCGACCCGGTGGGGTGCGGCTCGCCGGAGGTGACGAGCTTGTTCTCGAGGCCGCTGATCACCGTGAGATGAGACTTGTGCTCCGCGAGCGGCTGGAGCTGGGGACTGAGCTCCCAGGCCGAGCCGGAGCCCGTGCGCGCCGGCTTCCAGCGGCCGGGCAGCGTACCGTTCCCGAAGAACCACGTGACGTAGAGCGGCGAGACCGGGGTGTTCGACTGAGCGAGCGCCGTGCCGCTCTGGTTCAGCATGATCTCCAGCAGCGGGAGCGGGATCGTGACGGCGGCGCCCGTCGCCAGCATGCCCCGGAGAACAGTTCGTCGGTTCAAGGCTTTGGTCGTCATGGGGTACACCGTTCGACTAGGGTTGCGGGGCGACGGCCGAAAAGGCTTCGTTCGTCACGACGTCGAGGACCAGCTCGCGCAGCTGGAGCCCCGACGCCTCGAACGAAGCGACAAGCGTGTTCAGCACGCTGCCGTCCACGGCTCGCTCCTCGTGGCCTGCTGCATACGAGTAGTACTTGCGGACGAGGCATCGCGCGACCTCGTCGCTCGCGCCGACGGTCATGCCGAGCTCGCGCGCGTCGGCGACCGGCGCCCCGTCGAAGTCGCCGCTGGAGTCGATCGGCAAGCCGTGGTCGGTCGTGCGGTAACGGCCGATCGCGTCGAACGTCTCGAGCGGCAGGCCCAGCGGGTCCATGTAGGCATGACAGGCGGCGCAGGCAGGCGCGGTCCGGTGGGCCTCGAGCCGCTGACGTTTCGTGAGGGGCCTGTCCGCAGGCGGCTCCGGGAGCTCGAGAGCGACGTTGCCGGGGGGCGGCCGCACGGGCGTGCACATGAGGGCGTCACGCATGAACTTGCCGCGCAACGTGGGCGACCCCTCTTTCTGGTTGGCGAACTGCGACAGGAAGCCGGCCTTGCCCAGGATCCCGACCCGCGGGCCGTCCGCTGGCAACGAGCGAACCTCGAAGGTGCTCGAGCTCAGGCCGGTCGCGTCGACGCCGTAGAGCTCGGCGAGCTCCGTGTTGACGACGACCTTCGTGGTCGAGAACAGGTCGAGCGCGCTCGCTTGATCGTCGAACGCGAGGACCTCCCAGGTGCCCCGCATATCGCGAACCATCGCCGCTTTCAGCGCGGCGCCGTACTCCGGAAATAGCTCCGCGTCTTTCGCCTGCGTGCCGATTCGATCGAGCCGCATGTACTCTTCGGCGAAGGCGCCGATGGCCTCGCGTCCGGCGGGCGCGTCGAGCAGCCGCGTCGCCGCGGCACGGACGCCCTCCACCGTCGCGAGCATCCCGCTCGCGGCCTGGTCGAGCAGCTCCTCGTCCGGCAGGCTGTTCCACACGAGAAACGCGAGCCGAGACGCCATCTCGTAGCCCGTCAAGCGAAGCGACCCATCGGCGCTCGGAGCTCCGAGCTCCGGGCGATACAGAAAGTTCGGCGACGAGAAGAGTGCCACCGTCGCCCAGCGGGCCCCCTCGACGGCGCTGCCGAGCTCGGTCGCGGCCTCGCTGGCCACCGCCGCGAGACTGTCGACCTCTGCTGTCTCGAGCGGGCGCCGCCACGCTCGAAGCCCTAGCACCTGGATGAAGCCGCGTACGCAAGCGTCGTCTTGCGCGCCGCTGGGCGTGCAACCGATGAACTGGTCCCGCTTCGCCGAATCGGAGAACACCGCGTCCACGGCGCTCTCGATGGCCGTGTGGTACTGCTCGACGCCTCGTTCCGAAGTCACGACCGTCGAGGCGCCGATGACCGCAAAGTTTCCGTTCCAGCTGTCGGCGTCGAGCGCGTCGAGATGGACCTCCACGCCGAACACGTCGCGCACGGCGTTGCGGAATTGCGTTCTCGTCAAACGACGCAGCATCCCGGCCGCGGGTTGGAACGCCGGAGGGGCCGAGCCCGTCGACGATCCATCGCTTTCGGCGGAGGATCCCCCAGTGCCATCCGACGAATCACCCAGCGTGCCCGTGCACGCGGCCGCGAACGCGAGCGCACAAACGGCGGCGACTTCTCTTGAGGAACGGAGCTTGTGCCAGGACGGCTTCTTCATCTTGCTCTCCGATACTGCGAGGGGTGACGACGCACGGGTACCCACATCTGGCGACGGTGCCTGAGAGCAACTGCTCGCACTGCGAAGCCCATCGCGCCCGGCGTGACCTTGGCAAACGCAAACATCATCCATCAGCGATCACTTCCGCGCCGGTGCAAAACTCGACCAGAGTTGATCAGATGACGACGGTATCGGTGCGCCTGACGATTCATCCAGGGCAAAGCAAAAGGTTACGATACATGATGATTGTGAACGTTCACATTATCGTGGTCAATCCAGATCGACCGGCGGATGAGTATTCTCGAGCCCGAGGGGGCAAACGGTGTCGGCGCAGATCGCTCCCTGGCCCAGGGACGACCGGCCCGGGTACACGCGACGGCCTCCTCCAGCGCAAAGCCAAAGAATACCCCTGAAGGGTATTGTGAACGCTCACAATTGCAAATGTCAACCACCAAGGACGGGCGCGCCGCTGTCCTCGATCCCGACGGATGACCAGGCTGGCGGGACCACGCCGGAATCGCCTACGCGCTCATCGGCGCCGGGAGACCGCGGCGGTGCTCTTGCGCCGAAGCCGCTCGGCCTCGACCACGACGCGCGAGCAGGAGCGGCGGCCGCTCTCGATCTGCTCGAGCAGCAGGTGGAGGCAGCTGCGCCCTAGCTCGGAGAAATCCTGGCGGAGGTGACCCGGGTCGAGGCGATGGCGGGTCGCGGCCGCCGCGCCGCGGTGCTGGTCGACGGCGACCACCGGGACCGAATCGTCCGGCCCACGTTCATCATCATCGGCGCCGTGATCGTCGTCGCAGTGATCCTCGACCAGATCGTGCACAGGGTCTCAGTCACTTGACCATGCAGCCGGGGCGCGCTTCACCGGGCAACGCGCGGGCGCTCTCTGGGCCGGAGCGCGTGGGCGATGCCGCTCTGCAAGGTGCCCAGCGTGATGATGCCGGTGAGGTCCGCGCCGAGCTCGGTCAGGGCCCTCGCCACCTCGGGGCAGATGCCCGTGAGCACCACGCGCGCGCCGAGCATCTGGGCGGCGCGTGCCGTCCGCGTCAGCGCATCGGCGACGAGCGCGTCGACAGCGCGCACGCCGGTGATGTCCAGGATCGCGGTGTGGGCGCGCTGGCTGCTGATCCCGGCGAGCAGCGTCTCCATGATCTGCGCCGCGCGCGCGTCGTCCATCGTCCCGACGAGCGGCATGGCCAGGACGCCGTCGGCGAGCGGGATGAGCGGCGTCGACAGCTCCCGGAGCGCCTCCTGCTGCGCGGCGATGATCTGCTCCTGCAGCGCGGCCCGCTCCGCCTCCGCGCGCCTCAGGTCGGTGTCCTCTCGCACGACGCCGCCGACGCCGACCGTCTCGCCGCGCTCGTTGCGAATCGGGAATTTGACCGTGAAGAAATAATTGTTCTGGCTGCCGTAGTCCAGGACCTCCTCGTACCGCATGGCCCGGCCGCTCGCGAGCACCTCCCGTTCCTTCGCCACGATCCGGTCGGCGACGCCGGGCGGCGTGGCGCCGAGCTCATGCTCGTCCTTGCCGAGGAACTCGATGGCGTGCCGGCCGAGAGCCCGCGTATAATGGCGGTTGAGGAACACGTAGCGCCCCTCCGCGTCCTTGATGAACATGACGTTCGGCGAGTTGTCCATGAGCTGCAGGAGCATCTGATGGCGTTCGTGCAGCAGGCGCGCTCTCCGCCGCGGATCGTCGCCTTCATCCACGATGGCCGCGATCTCTCGGACGTCGCCTCGCTCATCGCGCAGCACGGCGTAGGTCCACCGGCAGGTGATCGCGTTTCCCTCTCTCGTCCTGCCCGCGCTCGTGATCGTCGCGAAGAGGCTCTCGCCAGGATCGTGGTTGAACGCCTGCACCTCCTGGGGCGACACCGGATCCGCGGCCACGAGCTCGAAGAGCCGGCAGCCCACGGCCTCGCCCTCGCTCCAACCAAAGAGGCACCCGGCGGCGTCGTTCCAGCGCGTCACGGTGCCATCCAGGCGCCAGTGGATCAGTGCGGGCACTTGCGTGGCACCCCGCGCGAACGGAGGGTCGAGGTACGCCGCTGCCGCGCTGACCAACGCTCTCTCGCGCCCGAGCTCGCCGCGCCGACTGGCCAGCTCATTCTCCAGCTCCTCGACGCGCGCGCGCAGCGCCCCGCACTCTGCCTTGTAGTCAATGTCGTCGTCGATGTGCATGGAGATCCCACCCGGCGCGGGGATCCCGTCGAGCTGGCGATGCCCGCCCGCCGTGCTCCCTGCTTCCGAGTCGTGGTCCCCTCCGGACGCCCCGTCCGCGTCCGCGCGCCCGCACGGTCCGGATGTCCGCTCGCCCCTGTCGCGACTCATGCTCGCTCCTCCGCGCGCTGATCCAAAAGCGCGTCGCCCATAGTGTAACGGTTCTGCAAGTCGAGGTCTCACTAGAAATCTGACCAGGCGCACCGCGAGCGCGCGCCTGCCGCCGCCGCGGTGGCGATGGCCCAGTGCGAGCGTCCCCAGCACCGGGCTGGGCCTGTAATCGAGCCGCCGGACCGGATCGTGTCAAAACGCGTGCAGCCGGTCGGGCCGGACTTGACATTCCAAATGTGAACGTTCACATTAGTCAGGACGGGGGCACGACGCGCGTCTGCGCGTCCGCAGGAACACGGTGGATACCGTCGGCTCCAGGTTCCCGCTGGTTGACCATCTGTCATGGCCCACACACTACAGAAGAGGTTAGGGATGCGTTGGCTCGGCTTTTCTTCGTTCGCTGCCCTGCTCGCGGCGTGTTCCGGCGGCGACCTCGGCCCAACGCCGGAAGGAAATGACGGCGGCAGCTCTGGCGACTCCACGACCGTGGTGACGGGCAGTGGCGGCGCAGCGCCGATGCCGGTGACGGGAGCCACGAGCAGCAACTCCACGAGCAGCAGCTCCACGAGCAGCAGCTCCACGAGCGGCTCGGGCGGAGACGCCACGGCCGGCGGCGGCGGTTCGGGCGAAGTTGACCCGAACATGATCACCGCCCCGGAAGGCAAGATCCCGAACATGCCAATGCCGGCGAACAAGGTCAACTTGCCGCGTCAAAACTGGCGAGACGGCCTTGTGTCGCCGACGCTCGAGAAGGACCACCACCAGAACCAGCCGATCGTCGTCAACGGCTACGTTCAAGGCGCCGGCAACGCCGAGATCGTCTTCTACGACATCGCCGATCCGACCCATCCGAAGATGCTCTCGCGCATTCAGAGCCCTGGCTTCGATCCCAGGGGAGGGCCCAAGGGCGTCGGCGAGGCGGAGTCGCACCAGACCTCGCTCGCCCGGTACGGCAACAAGTTCTACCAGGTCACCACCGCGGGCGCCGGCGTCGACATCTGGGACGTCACTGACGCCCACGCGCCTCGTCACGTGACGCTCGTCCGGCTCGAGGGCATCAACTATGGAGACTTCACCGACTCCGTGTGGGGCATGTACTGGCAGGGCAGCGTCATCTACATCGGCGGCACCAACACGGGCCTGCACATCCTGGACGCAGCGGATCCCGAGAACGTGCGGTTCGTGAAGAAGATTCCGATCTCGCAGTTCGGCGGTGTGAGCGCCGGTCCGCTGTGGGCCGTCGGCAATACGCTCGTCATCACGACGCCCAAGGACAACGGCGGCATCGCGACGATGGACATCAGCGATCCGATGAACCCGGTCGCGCTCGACTTCATCACCCCGAGCAAGAGCTACATCTGTGGCCTGTACGGCAAGCACGTCTACGTGCAGTCGCCGCTGCGCGTGTGGGACGTGCTGACCGATCCCACCGACATCGGCTCGGCCAATTCACCCCTCGCCACGCTCCCCGACTCGGCGTTCAGGGCCAAGGGCTACCCCGCCGGATCCGAGTACGTGAGCTTCTCCGACGGCCACCTGTTCCTGGGTCACCTGCGGCCAGATGCCGGCGTCTCCAAGATCGACGTGCACGACGTCCAACGGATGTCGATCAAGAATCGCATCTGGGGCCGGCTCGAGTTCGAGAACGGCGACGACCAGTTCTCGATCCCGGTCGGCAGCCTGCTGGTGTTGGCTGACGACGAGCTGCCCTACCGCGGCATGGTCATCGCCGCGCACTCCACGGATCCGGACACCACGCCCCCGGCGGTGGACACGGTGCTGCCGAAGAGCGGGGCGACGGGTGCGTCCAGGAAGTCGCGCGTCGGCCTCAGCCTCACCGACAACATCGAGCTCGCCACGGTTCACCCAGGCAGCTTCATCGTCCGACCGGTGGGCGGCGCGCCGGTGAAGGGCAAGTTCGGCCTGTACATGGGCATCGTGAACTTCGACCCCGATGAGGACCTGATGCCGAACACCATCTACGAGGTCGTCCTGCCGAAGGACGGCATGAAGGATCTCGTCGGCAACGGCATCGCGGCCGAGTTCAAGTCGACGTTCACGACGGGTCCCTGAGCCGTGCGCTCGCTGCCGAAGCTCCTCGGCCTGCTCGCAGGCATCTGTGGGGTGGGGGCCTGGACGGCCGAGGCGCGCGCCGTCACGGCCACCGTCGCCGAGCGCGCGCCCTCGCTCCGCGGCGAGGCCGCCACGTTCGACCTGACGATCGGCGACGCGGTCGGCCCCGTGCAGGTGCGCTGGGACATGGGGGACGAGACGCGGACCGAGTTCACGGTCGGGGACGTGCAGCAGGTTCACACCTACGCCGCTCCCGGCCACTACCCGGTGCTGGCGACGGTCAAAGACGATGTCGGGTTCACCAGCGTCGCGTTCGTGCACACGGTGCACCGGCCGCTCGTCACGGGCAGCGCGGCGGTCTCGACCGATCTCGTCTACGACCAGCCGAACGCGAGGATCTACACGGCCAACTACGAGAACGACAGCGTGAGCGTGCTCGACACGAACGCGTTGACCCAGCTCGCGGAGGTGCCGGTGGCGCGCGGCCCGGTCGGGCTCGCGCTCACGGCGCAAGGCAAACTGTGGGTGCTGCACCGCGACGCGCGCTCTCTCTCCATCATCGACACCGCGTCGCTGGCGGTGGAGAGCGAGGTCATGCTGCCGTACGCCTCGCAGCCGATGGGCCTTGCGATCAGCCCGACGGGGGATGCCGCGTACGTGTCGCTGATGGCGGTCGGCAAGCTGCTGAAGCTGGACGTGGCGAGCGGCGCCGTCGTGGCCGAGCTGGTGCTGGGCGGTACGCCGCGAGGTGTCTCGGTGTCGCACGACGGCTCGCAGATCTACGTCACGCGCTTCATCTCCGAGGACAGTCACGGCGAGGTCGCGCGCATCGACGCGGCGACCTTCCAGGTGAGCACGCGCTTCGAGCTCGCGGCGGACACCACGACGGAGGACACGGATCAACAAGGGCGTGGCCTGCCGAACTACCTGTTCTCGGTGGGGCTCTCGCCCGACGGCTTGTTCGCGTGGGTGCTGGGCAAGAAGGACAACATCTTTCGCGGTCCATCTCGCGATCAGCTCGCGCTCACCGACGACAACACGGTGCGGCCTCTCGTGGCGCTGCTGAACCTCGCGGAGGGGGTCGAAGACGTCGCGCGGCGCATCGATCTGGACGATCGCAACCTGCCCAACCAGGTCGTGTTCACGCCGCTCGGCGACTATGCGTTCGCCAGCGTGGCCGGCTCGGCCCTGGTGGAGGTTCGCGACGCCTACACGGGCGAGTTCGTGACCGCGCTGAAAGAGACGGGCTTTGCTCCGCGCGGCCTGGCTCTGACCGAGACCGACAAGCTGTTCGTGCACGCATCGCTCAGCCGTACGGTGGCGGTCTACGACGTCGCCGACGTCGTCAGCTCGCACGACCTCATCACCAAGAAGCTGGCCGACATTCCGACCGTCGCTGCGGAGAGGCTGGACGCTCAGGTTTTGCGCGGAAAGCAGCTGTTCTTCAACTCGGCGGACGTGCGCATGAGCGATCAGGGCTACATCAGCTGCGCGTCGTGTCACTTCGACGGCGCGGACGACGGGCGAGTCTGGGACTTCGGCAGCGTGGGGGAGGGGCTTCGCAACACCGTCTCGCTGGTCGGACGGCGCGGCACGGGCCACGGCAACGTCAACTGGAGCGGCAGCTTCGACGAGATCCAGGACGCTGACGACAACATCCGCGACCTGTTCGGCGGCAAGGGTTTCCTCAGCGCCGAGCAGCTCGCCGTGGGAACCGTCGCCACGCCGCGTGGCGACAAGAAGGCCGGCCTGAGCCCCGAGCTCGATGCGCTGGCGGCATTCCTCGGCTCGCTCGACACGTACCGCCCGAGCCCCTTTCGCAACGCCGACGGCTCGCTCACCGAAGACGGCGTCGCGGGTCGCGCCATCTTCGAGCGCCTGGGTTGTGGCTTCTGCCACACGGGTCCCGACGGGACCGACAGCGCGCGTGGCAAGCTGCACGACGTCGGCACCGTGAAGGCGTCCTCCGGGATGCGCGCCGGTGAGCCGCTGTTCGGCATCGACACGCCGACGTTGAACGGCGTGTGGGAGACGGCGCCGTACTTGCACGACGGCTCCGCGCCGACGCTGCGCGACGTCCTCGTCACGGCCAATCCCGAAGATCGCCACGCCTTCACCAGCGCGCTGAGCGAAGCCGAGCTCGGGCAGCTCATCGCCTACGTGCAGCAGCTGGACGGCGCCGTCGACTCGGATCCGAGCGAGGGTGACGGCGCGAGGGAGGAGCCGAGCGAGCGCGTCGGCTGCAGCGTGACGGGCGGGCCTGGCGACCGTCACGCGCCGCTGCTGGCCTTCGCGCTGGTGGCCGGGTCGATGACGTTCGGCGCCCGCCGTAGGAGGCCGGCGTGAGGCGCCTGCCGAGCCTGTGCCTGCTTTCGCTGCTGCTGGCGGCGTGCGTCGGCGAGATCGGCGAGGTCGCTGCCACGGACCAGGCGGTGACCGATTGGGACACGCTGCCGCCCGTGAGCGCTCCCGACCCGGAGCTGTCGGGCCTACCCAGCCGCGAGGTGCAGCACCGCGCGCTCTGCGCCACGCCGCGCGGCGACAGCTTCTTCCAGGCGGTGTGCGCCACGCCGCGACCGAACATCACCGACTTCGCCAGCTTGCTCAGGGTCGCGAAGCTCGACGAAGATCGCGCCTTCGCTCTCACCGGTAACTCCACCTCGCTCGTGAAGAGGTCCGTCTCCGCCATCAACCCGCGCCTCATCGTCTTTCCGCGTGTGACCGAGATGCGCGAGAGGCCGGCTGAAATGACCGCGATCGGCTTCGTTCGCGGTGAGCCCTTCGTCGAGGTCGTGAGCCGCGACCTCTCGAGCGGTGATTACAACTTCTACCTGTTCACGTTCGAACGGCAGTGTGACTACGACGCTGGCTGCGATCTCGCGAGCCTGCTCACCGAAGAGATCGAGCACGGCTGGACCGCGTTCAGCGTTTACAGCGAGGAAGACGTCGAAAATACGTCGTTCGACTGTCGCTCGTGCCACCAGCCCGACGGCCACGGCACGAAGAAGATCTTGCGCATGCAGGAGCTGGAGAACCCCTGGCTGCACTGGTTCCCGCAGCGCTTCGTGCAGCGCACGGAGTCCGATCGGGTGCTCACGCCGCAGTTCCTGGAAGCCCACGCGCTCGACGCGCAGTACGGCGGTATCCCCATCGCGACCATCCAGAATGCCATCGACGAGGGCAGCGGCGCGCAGCTCGAGGCGTTGCTCGTCGCCGAGGGCCAGGCGTCGCAGCCGAACGCGTTCGACCCGCGCATCGAGGCCGAGGTCAAGGCCAGCTCGTCGAGCCCGACCTGGGAGAAGCAGTTCGCCGTGTCGCTGGCGGGTGATTCGATCCCGGTGCCTTACCCGCTCGCGGACGTGACGGATCCTGCGCTCCGCGCGGCGCGGACCACATCCTACCTCGACGTGGTGACGGGCGCAGCCCCGCGACAATCCCTGCTCGATTTGCGCGACATCTTCTCCGCAGACGCGAAGGTGAAGGTCGGCCTGGTGCCGCCGCCGGGGGCGAGCGGGCGCACCGTGCTCACGCAGCTCTGCTCGCGCTGCCACGACGGTCGCGGGAACGCGGCGCTGAGCCGCGCCGCGTTCAACGTGAAGGACCTGGACGGCATGTCGCGAGGAATGAAGGACCGGGCCATCGCTCGCTTGCAGGAGCCCGCGACCTCGCCGCTGCGCATGCCGCCCTGGCGCGCCGCCGACGCTCTGCCACCCGCGGAGCTCGCCGCGGCCATCGAGGAGCTGCGCAGATAGCGCTGTCGACTTGCAGTGGACAGGCGCCGTCTGCGGGGAGCAGGAAATCCATAGGCTTCGGAGCCGTCAAACCCCAACTGCGGGACTTGCCCGCCGAGGGACCATGCACGTTGCATCCCCGTGGGGGCCGGGCTTCTCCGAGCGAATCGACGCGTTGGCACGAACAACCTGGCCGAGCTCCCCGGAGGATTGCAGACATGATGCACAACAATCGAGGCCTTGCCCGCGCATGGCGCAATCGAGCACCGGCGCGAATTCCCGCGTACCATCGCCTTGATGGCGGCCGCATGTAGCCAGAGCTCCGGCGATGGAGACAGCTCGGGCAGCGGTGGCGCATCCGCCAGCTCCGGCAGCTCGGTTGGTGGCTCCGGGTCGAGCGGTGGTTCGACGAGCGGTGATTCCACGAGCGGTGGTTCGACGAGCGGTGGCTCCGGCGGTACAGGGCCGGATGACGGCAGCTCTGGCGCGGTGCCGAGCCCGGGGTGCGGCAAGACTTCGACGATCAGGTTCGAGCCGGTCCCGAACGAGCCGCCGAACGGCTTCGGCGAGGGCGGCTATGTCAGGATCCAGAGCGGCGGCCAGAATCGGGGCTTCGCCATGAGGCTTCCCGACAACTACGACAAGAACAAGCCCTACTGGTTGGTATTCGGGTTTCACTGGAATGGCGGCAACTCCAAGGAAGTCGACAGCGGCGGAACGAATGGGTACAACATGGCCCATCTCGGACTCCAAAAACTGTCGAACAACGGCGCGATCTTCGTCGCTCCCGACGGGCTCAACGGCGGATGTGGAGGAAACAACCTGCCATTCGTCGACGACATGGTCAAACTGATCGAGGAGAATTTCTGCGTCGACACGACGCACATCTTCGCCAATGGTTTCAGCCAAGGCGGCGGCATGAGCTACGCAATCGCGTGTGCCCGCGCGAATGTCTTCGGTGGGGTCGCGATCTACAACGGAGCCGTGCTCAGCGGCTGCGAAGGCGGCAACGACCCCATCGCATACTGGCAGATGGCCGGCCTTGCTGACAACACATGCACTCTCGACCATGCAAGGCCGATGCGCGACAGGTTCGTCCAGAACAACGGCTGCACCCCCCAGAACCCGCCCCAGCCGCCTCAGTCTCCCCCCTATTTGAACCCCGGGGGGCATATCTGCACTGACTACGCCGGATGCTCGAGCGGGCATCCCCTCCGTTGGTGCGTGCACCAGTCGGGTCACGGCAACGCCGTCGTGGATGGGACCGGAGACCTATGGAACTCGTGCGCGACGCATCCCAAGACCTGCTCGGACACGTGCCCTTGTACCTGGGTCCCGGAAGACGTGTGGTCGTTCTTCAAGGCCTTGTAGACGATCGCTGCGGCGGTCAGGTCGTGCCATGGTGGCCGCGCCGCCAAGAGGCGGCTGTCTCAAGGACCACCGGCTTTGCGCGTAGATTTCGCGCCTCGGCCACCCACCTCGCGAGCGTCCAGAGCCGCATGGACCCGACGGCGCTCGGGCGGGGCGCGGCGGTGCTGAACGCGTATCCGCTGATGCACAGCCAGGGGATCTACGGGGGGCAGCGCGCGGAGGCCCCGGCCGGCGCCCGCTGATCCTCACCCGCAGCGCCTTCGCGGGGCAGCAGCGCTATGGTGCGATCGTCTGGTCGGGGGACATCACCTCCACTTGGACGGCTATGCGCAAGCAGAACGCCGCCGGGCTGGGGATGTCGATCTCGGGGCTTCCGTACTGGACCACGGACGCAGGCGGGTACGCCCCGCCGGCGCGCTTCACCGCCGCCCCGCCGGCGGCCGCGGATCTCGCCGAGTGGCGCGCGCTGAAGACCTGTGATAGGCGGAGAGGTCTCGGGCGGTGCCAGCGCGGGTGATCCGAACGCCGGCGGGAGCAGCGGCGGAGGATGGGCCGAGCCCGTGTTTGATGTGCGTATTCCCGCGCGATCCGGCCACCCGTTCCAACGTGACCCGGCCACCCGTTCCAACGTGACCCGGCCACCCGTTCCGACGGCATCCGGCCACCGATTCCGGTGACCCGGCCACCCGTTCCGAGGTGGTGTACGGGATACCCGCATTGCGAGATGGCGTATCCGGAACCTGAAAATATAGTGCGGCCGGCTCAGGCCGTAACGCGCGGCCGTAACGCGCCAGAATACGCGCTCGCCGGAGGCGCCGGTCGCGCCCCCGCGCCACCGGCCGCGCTCACGCCGTGCCCTTCGTCCGCTCACGGGGCTCTTTCGAAGCCAATGTGATCGTCAGCAATTCTGGTGCCAACGCCAGCGAGGCTCACCGCCCGGCGATGCCGCTCAGGCGAGCATGCCGTCGATGGGCCCGGAGCCCTGACCCTCACCGAAGTTCTCCGTCCACTCGGTCTTGTCCCGAACGGCGGCGGCGATGAGGCCGTTGAAGAGGCGGTTGTTCGTGACGTTTCCGGCGTCGATGAACTCCGCCTGCTTCAGGTAGCTGCCGCCGTTTCCGGCGATGATCGTCGGCACGTTGCGGAAGCTGTGCGACGGGCCGTCCGCTACGTGGTTCGTCCACATGATGATGGACTTGTCGAACAGGCCGCGCGCCTTGAACTGATCGAGGCCGTGGAGCAGCGTCTGCATGCGGAGCACGTCGATCTCGGCGTGTGCTTGCTCGGCCGTCGGGTTGCTGCCCGAAGCCGCGTCCGATTGCACACGATGGCTGATGTGGTGGAAGGGCCAGCCGAGCCCCGCGTTCGCCGGCACCGCATATTTGGTTTGATCCGTGCCGTCGCCGTGCTGCAGCGTCGCCACGCGGTTGAAGTTGCAGGCGAATGCCAGCGCCACGAGCTCGAGGTGGAGCTTCGCGACGTCTTCGATCATGCCGTTCGTCTTGAACGCGAAGCCGCTCTTGAGCGCCTCGAGCTCCGACGTCGCGAGGCCCGCCTGGGTGCAGGCCCCGCCCATCTCGCCCATCGTGACCTCGGTGTCGCGGATGGAGTCGAAATGCTGTTGGAGGCGCTGCTTGTCGGCGGAGCTCAGCGCCGACATGCGCATCAGGCTGTTCAGCTCCTCGCCCACGAAGTCGTTCACGCTCTTGCGGCTGCGGATGAGCTCCTCCGCGAGCGACCCGCCGCTATCACCGCCGCTGTTCGAGAGGCCGACGAGCTTGGAGTAGAGCGTGTACGGGTTGTCGTCCGCCGAGCGCACCTGCCCGGCGCCACCGCCCTTGAAAGAGATGCGCTCGGCGATGTACCCGTTCTTGCGGTTGCCGGCGTAGAGCGTGAGCGGCTCGGCACCGCCGTCGTTCACCAGGTTGGCGATCACCATGTCCGCGGACACGCCGCCCGAGGATGCGGTTTTGCCGCCGCCCTGCGCCGGGCGCGCGGTGAGCGCCTGACAGAGGCCCTGCGCGTGGCCGCAGTTGCTCGGGCCCCCCATCGGGAAGTTGATACCGCGGATGAACAGCAGGTTCGCGGCGTGAGGCGCGAGCACGTGCGTCGCCTTGTCCGTCATGGCGGCGAGCCCGTCGGTCGTGAGCGGGCCAGTCTTCTCCGGGAAGAACCGGTTACCCACCACGCCGCACGCCGCCACGATGTAGAGGCTGAACACGGGCGCGCTGTCCGCGGCCCAGGCGGAGCGCGACGGCAACCCCTCGAGGAACGGAAGGGCGATGGCGACGCCGCCGGCGCGCAGGAACGCGCGCCGATTGATACCGGGCCGGCGCGCCACGTGCGGATGAGTGAGGTTCGTTACGGTCTTGGGGTTCACAGCGTGCCTCCCATGCGAGTCCGGAATGCTTCGTTCTTCACGAGCTCGAGCATCATCTCTTTCACCGAGCCGCCGGCGCCGCGGCTCACCCCGGCGAGCATCTCGACGAGCGGCAAGTCCGACGGGACGACGTCGCGCTGAAGCGCGAAGCTCGCGAGCTTCTTGGCGTAGCAGAGGTGAGCCTGCTCGCCCTCCGCCATGTAATGCATCAGCTCGCCGGCGTCCGCGAACGACCTGGGTCCTTCGGAGAAGGAGTAGACGCCGCTGCTGTCGACCGGCAAGCCGCCGTTCTCCTCGTCCCGATATTGCCCCATGCCGTCGAAGTGCTCGAAGGCGAAGCCGACAGGATTGATGAGCTGGTTGTGGCACGCGCCACCGCAGGCGGAGGTGAGCCGCGTGATGCGTTCACGGTTCGTCTGCCCGGGCTCGAGAGGCGGGACCGGCGGAATGTTGGGGGCCGGCGAACCGAGCGGCGTGCACAGCACGTCGAGGTTGATGCTGACGCCGCGGTGGATCGAGTCCGACTCATCGTTCAGAGCGTTCAGCGTCAGGTAAGGGAGCTGCGAGAAGAAACCGACGCGATCGGGACCGAGATCTCGCTCCACGACGCCGCCGCCGCTCGACCCCAGGCCGTAGAGGCGCGCCATCCCCGGCCCCACGAAGCCCTTGGTGGACGTGAGGATGTCCTTGACACCGAGACCCTCGGTGAAGATCTTTTCGAAGAACCGGTACGCGCTCTCCTCGTACTCGGCGTTCAACGATTCGTTGTAGCTCGGCACGCCGAGCTTGCTGATCGTGGCGTAGCGATCGAAGTGGAGCAGCTCGCCATGGAAGTACCGCATGCCCTTGACCGCCGTGGGCTCCTCCAGCATGGACTCGGCGACCGCGACGACCGCCTCCGGCGTCGTGAGCGTGGACGCCTTGTCGAGCAGCTCGTCGTTCGGCGCGGCGTTGCGCAGCCAGAGCGAGAGCTTCGCCGCGATCTCGTAACCGTCGAGCGGCTTGCGACTCTCGCCGAGCTCCGTGCGGTAGAGGAAGTGCGGCGACTGGAGCAGCGTCCGGATCACGAGCTGCGCGCCCTTGGCGAACGCGCTCTTCGTTCCGGACATCGCCGTGCCGGTCTCGAAGAGCGCCGTGTACTTGGCGACCTCGGCGTCCTTCAGCGGACGGCGATACGCACGGCGCCCCACGGCCTCGATGAAGCCGGCCGCGTCCGTACCCGGGTAAACCTTGGCGAGCGCCGCATCCGAAGCGGTGACCTCCTCGGCGAGCGCCTCCGCAGCCGATTGGTAGTCGCTCCACGAGCGCTGGTTCACGCTCAGCAGGAGCTCGTTGTTCGTGAAATCCGTCGTGCCGGCGACGGGCTTCTCGAACCCGTCGGACAGCGAAGAAGGAGCGGCGAGGTTCAGCACCACCTGCACGCTGCTCGCCCACTGCGAGTTCGTGAGGCGCACGAGCCGGTGGTACTGCGGCGCGCCCGGCATGTCGATGCCGCGCGCCACGCCGCCGGTGACGGGGCCGCTGCCGCCCGGCTCGGCGCCGTCGCCCTCCTCCAGATCGCCCACGGAGCCCGTGCACCCCGCGAGCAGGAGCGCCGTGACGCAGAGCCCCGCGCCGAGCGCCCGCCTGCCGCGCGGCAAGCCGGTCATCGAAAAAGACGGTGAGGTCATCATTGTCTCCTGACCAAGCTCGGGTCACAAAGCAGCCATTTTAGCGTAGCTGCAATGCAACCATCGTTCTAAAACTGTCTTGTTTATCTCAAAATCAAGCGCGGCATTGGTTTGACCTGCAACGTTTGGCTCGCGACAGATCAACGCTGGATAGTTCGAGCACCACCGGAACTCGTGAGCTCGCGCCGGAGCGAAATCGCGAGAGCGTGCACGGTCTCGGGGGGGCGCGACAGCGGGCGACCTGCGGTGCGCCGATCCGCCGTTCGCCGCGCGCATGGCATGGTGCAGAGCTCGATCGTATGACGAACGTCTCGGCGCGCGCAACGACCATCCAGGGCGAAGACAAAGGAAACCGGTCGGACTCAATGTGAGCGCTAACAAGTCCAGTGTCAATTCGAATCGACCAGCCCGCGGGCTGGCACGGCTCCTTTGGAGCACGGCGTCATGGCTCCTTTGGAGCACGGCGTCAGGAGGAGCGGGCGCGAGGCGCCGCGGGACATCAGCGTCGTCGGCTTCAACGACATCCCGGACGGGACATCATTCACGCCTGCGGGAGGCCGCGTTCACTCCACGGCCTGCGGGGCTCACTTGAGCGACTGGAAGAAGCGCCAGGCTCGCCCGCCCGCGCCGGACGGTACGGAGTGACCACCGGGGTGCGTGCAGTACACGAGCGGCAGGCCCTCCTTGCAGCCTTGATACTCGACGCACCCATCGCCGGAAGCCGACGGCATCGTTGTCGCCTGGCAGCCGTTCCGGCCGCGCCAGAAGTCGCGGGTGGCTTGTCCCAGCGCGGGGGTCACGGTCCCGTCGGTGTCGCCTTGCGTTTGAATCACCGCGTGTGCGGCGCTGGCGTCGCTGCACGTGGGCTGGGATCCCTGGGGGCCCCATCCGGCGACCGGAGCGAGACCGCGGAACACGGAAGAGCGCTGGCAGCCGAGCGTGTTCGTCATGAAACCACCTTGGCTGAACCCGACCGCGAAGACGCGCTTCGTATCCACGCAGTAGTTCGCCTTGGCATGCTCGAGCATGGCATCGAAGAACGCCAGGTCGGCCGTCATGCGCGCCTGATTGGCGTTGGGCGGCGGACCGCCCCAGTTGGAGTCTGCGGTCCCCCACTGCGATTGGGTGCTCGGAGGCCTGGATTGCCCATCCGCCGGCAAGCCCTGCGGGTAGATGAGCAGCGCCTGGTTGTTGGTCTCCTGGATGAGCTGGAATCCGCTGTTGTCGTGCGCGGCCCACACGTTGTTCATGTTCAGGCCGTGGATACCGAAGACCAGCGGCAGCGGCTTGCTCGGGTCGTAGTTCTCCGGCACGTGAATCAGGTAGTAGCGCGTCACCCCACCGACCGTCAGCGTCTGCTGCTGGCGAGGGTCGGGGCGCGTCACGGCTTCGCCGCAGCCCATCGAGCCGCTGTCGCCAGCGCCCCCCGAACCGCCGGCGCCAGCGCCCCCCGAGCCGCCGTCGCCAGCGCCCCCCGAGCCGCCGGCGCCGGCCGAGTCGCCGCCGGTGCCGCTGGGGCTACCCGTGCTCGCGGTCGTGCTCGCGGTCGTGCTCGTGGCCGCGCTCCCACCGGCTCCTCCGCCCGACGTCGCTCCCGGACCCGAGGTGGAACCGGCGCTCGTGGACGCGTCAGAAGATCCACCAGCGCCGGGGTCGAGGGGATCCGGCTCCGATGAGCAGGCGGTCAGCCCCGCCGCCACGCCCACGGTGAAAAGAACGCTCAGTCCAAATAAAGACCTACTCATAGGAAAAGCACCTCGCTAGCTGTTGCTCGTCGATGGCTCGGGCGATCGCGGGTCGTCCGCCACGCTCCCCCGGCTGGTCCTTGCAGGCACGATGAGCCGAGCGCCGCCGGGCCGATCATGATTCTCAGTAGGTGGAGAACAGGCTCCAGAGGAACTTGGGCGCGAACGCCGGCCATCCGTGATTGGTGTTGCTGTAGTTCGGGTCTCCGTGCTGGCACCAATAGACCGGATAGTCCTCGTCACAGCCCTGAACCATGACGCAGTTCGAGAGCTTGTCCGTGTACCCTTCGACTGGCGTCGTGCTGGCCTGGCAGTGGTTCAGCCCGGTATAGAAGTCGCGCGTCTTCGGGCCGTTGTCCGTTCCGACCACCGAGTCGCGCTCTCCGTGGATGACGACCGCCGTGACCTGCCCGGTACACGCTCGGGTGCTGGCGTTGAGCGGATACTGGGGTACGTTCTTTGTGGCGCACGGACCCACCGCGCGTAGCTTGTCCGCGTGCTCGCAGCCAAGGATACTCGAGAAGTCGCCGCCCGAGCTCTCGCCCGCCGCGAACACGCGAGCCTCGTCGATGCAGAAGTTGTCCGTGATCTGATCGTAGAACGGCTCAAAGAAAGAGACATCGTTCGCGCCCCAGCCCGAGCCGGAGTTGGCCGGGTGAGGGTAGACGCGGATCCAGGCCTCCTTGGGGCCGGTCGCCTCGAAGCCCGCGTTCTGCTCCGCCCAGCTGATCGGGTTGCCCGTCGGGTTGAACATGATCATCGCCGGATACGGCTTGCTGGCGTCGTAGTTGGTCGGCAGCTTCACGTAGTACTGGTGACCCGATACGGTGAGCGGGCTCTGCGCGCTGCCCGTCTGCGGATTGGCCTTGTTGCAACCCGTGCTCGGCTTCGGGGCGACCTTGCCTCCCATCGATCCGCCCGAGCCACCGGTTCCTGGCGAACCACCGCTTCCGCTCGTTGCGCCCGCACCGCCCGCACCGCCCTCACCGCCCGCGCCGCCCGCTCCACTCGCGGACGCGCCGCCGTCGCCCGTCGTGGTGCTGCTGCCGCTGCCTGAGGCGGCGGCCCCGCCCGTTCCGGGGAGAGGGTTGTTGTCCGAGGAGCTCGCGCCGTCACCACTGCAAGCCGGGAGAGCGCAAGAGCCGGCCAGCGCCGCAAACAATGTGGCTCGAAGGATAGTAGGTTTGTTGGTCATTTGAATACCCTGACGCGATTTCGCTTTCACCGGCAGCGTCCCGCGAGGTGCGCCCTCGGTGTGCATGATGGCCGGGTGATCCGGCCCTGAGATGGCCATCGTTACCCCCCTAGATCTCCGCTCGCCGCGAGCGCGGCGAGCGGGCGCATTGTGATCGTTCACATCATCCATGTCAACTTTTGTCGGCGGGATCGCAGGTATCTCGAGCCCGAGGGAGGACGGGGCTGGCGTGGCTCGTCCGACGAAGCGGCGCGTCAATCCAGGCGGGCGCGATCATGGTCGATGTGGATTCCAATCTTACCGCTCGAACTCCGTGCTGCAGGGGTCGTGACCGACGCCGCTCGCTGACGGTGGGCCGGTCAGCTTCAGTTTCGACACGACGCGCCATCTCCTCGATCTGGGCCCCGGACGGTGTGGAACATCACTGGGCTGCCCGACTGGCTCGAAACCGACCAGAGCAATCGGGATCGAGGGTGGCCGCGGGCCGGTCAAATTTGTTTGACGCCCGAAATGTGCACGTTCACAGTCCGCTCTCGAGGCGTCCTGCTACCTTGCCTTGGATGGGCCGCACTGCGCACCGTGCCCTTCGTCCTGGGCTCGGGATCGAGCCTTTGCGCCGACTCTGTTCGCCCGGTCGTCGCGGGCGCGAGGGGGGTGAGGTCGCGGGGGCATCGCTCGTTTCGTACCACGCCGGGCCCGGGGGGGCGCACTTGGAACGGGCTGATCACGTCGCTGGAGTGAGCATGAAGAAACATCGATTCCTTTCGTCACTGGCCTGCATCGGCTGCGCGTTGTCGCTCGCCGCTTGCGGAAGCGATGACGCCGACGGCGGCGCCACCTCCACCGGCCAAGGTGGCGGCGGAGCCGCCAGCGCGGCGAACGCGGTCTCTGGCGGCTCCAGCGGCGGGGCTCCTGGAGGCGCCTCGTCCAGCGCGGGAGGTGAAGCGGGCGGCGGCGGCATGGGCGGTGGAGCGCCCAGCGGCGGAACGACGGCGGCCGGCGGCGAAGGCGGCGCTGCGGGCTCGGCGGGGACGGGCGGTCCAGACGAGTTCGAGCCGGTGACCATCTCGTTCGGCACCACGCTCGATCCGCGCGCTCAGGTGCTCGAGGCGCGAGCGCTCGCCGAGTCCGTCGCCGATCCCAGCTCTCCGCAGTGGCGCGCCAAAGGTGACCAGCGGAGGACCTATAATTTTCCAGCCGCTGGCGCCGACGTTCCTTACCGCGTCTGCGTCCCGAATCGCTGGGACGGCGCGTCGAAGTTGCCCCTCGTGATGTTCTTGCACGGCGCTTCGAACGACGAGAGCTCGTACCTGGATCAGAACAACAAGCAGATGGTGAATCTGGCCGACCAGCATGGCGTGCTGCTGGTCTCGCCGCTCGGCTACCACGGCGCGTACGGCACCTTCCTGCGGCTGCCGGCCGTGTTCGGGCAACCCGGGGAGGCGGAGAAGCTCCTGGCCGCGCGTACGCCCGAGCGCGAGCGCGATCAGGAGCTCAGCGAGAAGGACGTCATCAACGTCCTGGAGCTGGTGCTGAACGAGTACCCGATCGATCGCAGCGCGATGTTCCTCACCGGACACTCCATGGGGAGCGGCGGCACCTGGTACATCGGCGCCAAATACTCCGACTACTGGAAGGCTCTGGCGCCCATGTCCGGACCCTTCGTCCTGGAGTCGGGTTATCCGTGGGACCGGCTGCGCAACGTGCCCATCTTCGTGACGGAGGGGACCCGCGGCACGCCTTCCCTGACCGGCAGCCGGGAGCTGCGCGACTGGATGATGGCTGGCGGCTACACGATCACGTACAAGGAAGTCGATGCGGACCACGCAGGAATGGTTCCGCTCGTGCTGCCTGACGTCTTCGACTTCTTCGACCGTTCGTAGCCTCCGCGCTCGTCGCCCCGGCGCCGGTGCCCGGCGTACGCGGCGGCGCTCTCCGCATGCGTGTCGCTGCCGGAAAGTTCCAGTTATCACGGTCACGGGTCCATCCCAGCGTCCTCCCTCGGGCTGGAGGATGGCCGCGGGCAAGTCGATTGGGTTTGACATCGATCATGTGACCGTTCACAGTACTCCGGAGCAGTATCCTCTTGCTTCGTTTAGGGTGGGTCGTCCATGCGCACCGAGATCTTCGTCCTCCGATGGATCTCGGCACCGCTACCGTTCGCTCGGCGGTGCGCGCCGCCGGCGGCGGATCGGCGCACCGCAGGTCGCCGGCTGTCGGGTCGCTTCCTCGAGACCGCGCGCTCTCTCGCGATCGCCTTCGTGCGCGAGCTCACGAGCTTCGAGCGTCTCTGGCAGGTCGCCGAGCGCAGCATGTCCCCGCGGCTGCGCCACGCGCAGCGTGAGGACACGGATTCCCTCCGGAAGGTCCCGTACCTCCTCGCCGGCCGCGCCTCGGGCTCCCTGAAGACCGGCCAGCTCGTCGACGTCAAGATCACCAACAACAAGCTGCTCGACACGATCGGCACCGCGGTCGGCTGCACCAACGGGCAGGGAGGCCCGCTCGACAACTTCGGCGACGAGAGCCGCGAAGGCGGGCTCGTCGACCCGATCATCGCCTGATGGACAAGGGAATCCAGATATTTCGGAGCTCGAGCCGCTGCCTATCGGCTCGCCGCTCGAAGGATTGCCATCTTCAATCGCTCAACTTGCGGAAATTAACATGAACAAGAACCGTTCTTCTCGATGGCTGTGCGGCACGACGTGGATCGCGCTCGGGGTCGCGACTCTCTTTGGATGCTCCGATGGGGGCGACGGCGGTGAAGGTGGCGCGGGCGGCTCGGGGGGAGCTGGCAGCACCGTCACCAGCGGCAGCACGACCGGGGCCGGGACGACCGGGGCCGGGACGACCGGGGCCGGGACGACCGGGGCCGGGACGACCGGGGCCGGGACGACCGGGGCCGGGACGACCGGGGCCGGGACGACCAGCGCCAGCACCGGCGGATCGAACGAGGGCGGCGGCGGTTCGGGCGCCTCGACCAGCGCGTCCACCGGAGCTGGCGGCTCCGAGCCCACGGGGAAGTTCGTCGGCAACATCACGACGCGCGGCGCCGTGCGCGACGGCTTCGTGAAGTACTGGAACCAGATCACGCCCGAGAACGAGGGCAAGTGGGGCTCCGTCGAGAAGTCCCGCGGGAACAGGGACTGGTCCGCGCTCGACAGGATCTACAAGTACGCGCAGGACAACAACATCCTCTTCAAGCACCACGTCTTCGTGTGGGGCTCCCAGCAACCCGACTGGGTCGGGCGCCTCTCCGGGTCGGAGCAGCAGGCGGCCGTGCGGGATTGGATGAAGTCGTTCTGCGAGCGCTACCCCAAGACCAAGTACATCGACGTGGTCAACGAGCCGCCGCCCCACACCACGCCCTCCTACAAGAACGGCATCGGCGGAGATGGCGCCAGCGGCTGGGACTGGATCGTCAACTCCTTCAAGTGGGCCCGCGAGTTCTGCCCGAACGCGGTCCTGATCCTCAACGACTACAACAACATCGAGTACCAGAACGACCACAACAACTTCATGAGGATCGCGAAGGCGGTCATCGACGCGGGCGCCCCGGTCGACGTCATCGGCGCGCAGGCCCACGACGCGTACAAGATCAACACCAACACCGTCAAGGGCTACATCGACGCGCTCGCCTCGCTGGGCAAGCCCGTGCACATCACCGAGTACGACATCGGCATCGCGGACGACAACCAGCAGAAGAGGGTGATGGAGGAGCAGTTCACGATGTACTGGAATCACCCCTCGGTCCAGGGCATCACCTTGTGGGGTTACATCGTCGGCACCACCTGGCGGGACAACACCGGCATCCAGCATCCGGACGACAGGATGCGGCCGGCGATGCAGTGGCTGATGGACTTCCTGGATCGTGGGTGATTGACGTCCCGCTCAAGCGGTGATCCTGGAAGACCGCGCGGTGCGGCTGTGCTGCCGGTCAGCCACCCCGCCTTGTCGTGCTGCCCAGCGGAGCTCGCCTGAGAGAAGTCCGTCAAGCAGGAGCCCCCGCCAGCCTTGTCCCCCCTCGGGCTCACGGTGAACCGCGCCGCACCGCCGGTCGCTGTTATTCCTGAATATTAACGCTCACAATTATCGGGCAGCTCGGCGAGGTACACGACCGAGCTGCGGGAGCGGGCGGAGGCGTATGCCGAGGAGCGCTCCCGCTCGGGGGCGACGTCGAACGAGGTCGCCGCGGCGCGCGGTCAGGGCTGCGTCTCCTCGACGGATTGGACGTCGAGCTGTATGAATTGACCGACGAAAGGCTCGGGCGCAGGGGGGACGCCGTCCACGACCAGATGCTTGAAGTTGGCGATCATGACGCGATTTGGATCGTCGCCCAGGAAGGATACGCTGGCTCCGCCCCGAACCGGGATGGTCTTCGTATGGTCGATGATGAACACGTCGTGACCCACGTTGGGGCTATCGTTGAGGTAGTAGACCTCGGGCGGATCTGAGACAGAGAAGCTGTAGACGTTGTACGTCGGGTTGTCGGGTGTACCGCCCACGCGAAAGTGCATGCCATCGGGCGTGCCGCCCCGGTACGTCTCCGGCTCGACGACGCCGCGGAGACGGACGGTCACCTGGTAGATCGTGTCGGGCGAGCCGCCGAACGTCCGCGTCTCGTCGACCCGCCTGGACGTCGTACATTCGTCACTGTTGCCCGGGTCCCTGTCGCACGGCATCTCCCAGCGAAATCCGTCGATGTTGGCGGCCGCCGCGAGCAGGTCTTCGCCGCCGCTGCCGCCGGCTCCGCCGCTGCCGCCGGCTCCGCCGCCCCCGCCGGCCCCGCCGGAGCTCGCGCTGCTGGAGGCGCTCGTGCTGACGCTCGTCGAGGCTCCTCCGCCCGAACCTCCAGCGCCGGTCGAGCTGGCGGTGGCCTGGTCGTCCGGAGGCGGGTCGGCGTCGGAGCCGCAGGCAAGAAGGACCGTGATTGCAGGTACCACGAGCAGAGAGATTCTCATTTTACACCCGTCCGGCGAGACCGCCGGCATGGAAGCTGGGAACACCGAAATTCGTGTCGTTCACATCGAACCTGGTTCCATGTGAACGATCACATAAGAGGTGTCAATAGCGATCGACCGGCACGCGATCTCCTCGATCCCGAGGGAAGACGAGGTTGGCCGGGGGCTCCTCCGGAGCGCGGCGTCGGGAGGAGCAGGCGCCGGATTCCTGCTGGAAAGCAGCGCTGGACCCGGGGGAGGGGCGAGGCTGGAGACGCCCCAGGGGGTGTCGATCGGGGTTGACACCCGTAATGTGAACGTTCACTATACACCCGATCGGCACCCTCTTGCTTTGCCCCGGATGGGGCGTCATGCGCATCGAGACGTTCGTCGTCCGATCGGGCTCGGCGGAGCGTCTCGCTCGCTCGGTGGTCTCGGAGCATGCGCGACGACCATGATCGTGAGGGGGGCAGACGCGCGCTGTCGAGCGCCACGGCGCTCGGCGCGCTTCGTCGGAGAGGTTCCGAGCGTGAGGGCTCGGACGTCGTCTGCCGCCGATTTTTTCATCTCTCGCGAAAGACGATCACTGCCAGAGCGCCCAGCGGGCCGCCTTGGCGGCGAATCACCCCCACGAGCAGCGCCGGAGAGTGATGAACCGAGCGCGCTGCGATACCGACAACACCTGAAGAAGTTTCAGGAGAGCAGCGAGGACCCAGGAATGGCAACGAACACCACGTCCCTCCAGCGTAGGCTTCTCACGGCGGCATTGTTGATCTGTGGCGTGACCGCGCTTCCGTCAGGCGCCCTGGCAGACAATCCCATCGTTCAGACCATCTATACCCCCGATCCTGCGCCCATGGTCTACAATGATACGGTATACCTCTATACCGGACACGACGAAGACAGCGCGACGGACTGGTTCGGGATGAACGAATGGAGAGTGTACTCCTCCACGGATATGGTGAACTGGACGGATCACGGTTCACCGCTGAGGTATGGCGATTTCAGCTGGGCAAAGGGAGACGCGTGGGCAGGCCAGGCCATCCACAGAAACGGAAAGTTCTACTACTACGTTCCTGTGACGAGCCGCTCGCTCAACAGGATGACCATCGGCGTGGCCGTGTCGGACAGCCCCACCGGTCCCTTCAAAGACGCCCTGGGAAAACCGCTGATCAGCGCCGATTGCGGCGACATCGATCCGACGCCGTTCATCGACGACGACGGTCAGGCCTATCTGTACTGGGGAAACCCCAGTGTGTGCTACGTGAAGCTGAACGAAGACATGATCTCCTACCAGGGGGACGTCGTACACGTGCCCATGACGGCGGCGAGCTTTGGGCAGAGCACCGGGCGTAAGGCCGATGATCGCCATGCGACCAAGTACGAAGAAGGTCCGTGGCTCTACAAGCGCGACGGACTGTACTACCTGGTGTATGCGGGGGGGCCAATTTCCGAATATATCGCGTACTCCACGAGCAGCAGCCCCACCGGCCCGTGGACTTACCGGGGGGTCATCATGCCCACGGAGGGCAGCAGCTTCACCAACCACGCGGGCGTCATCGACTTCAAGGGGAGCTCCTACTTCTTCTATCACAACGGTGCCTTGCCGGGCGGTGGAGGCTTTCACCGATCGACGGCCGTTGAGCGATTCACCTTCAACCCCGATGGTACCTTCCCGACGATCAAGATGACTCAGGCGGGCCCGCCTGGCGTCGGTACCCTGAATCCGTATGTCATGACGGAGGCTGAAACGATTGCCTGGGAATCCGGTGTAGAGACCGAGGCATGCAGCGAGGGCGGAATGAACGTCGGGTCGATTGAAAACGGGGACTACATCAAGGTGAAGGGCGTCGATTTCGGCACGGGCGCGGTGTCCTTCGACGCACGAGTGGCCTCGGCGACCAGCGGCGGTAACATCGAGCTGCGCCTCGACAGCACGACCGGCACGCTGGTGGGAACCTGCATGGTCCAGGGGACCGGCGGCTTCCAGACCTGGGTTACCACGTCCTGCGCTGTCGACGGTGCGACAGGGGTACACGATCTGTACCTCAAGTTCACCGGTGGAAACGGTTTTCTGTTCAATGTCGACTGGTGGAGATTCACTCCGCTCGACGCCCCGGATCCGGATCCGGATCCGACCGGCGGCGGGGGCGCTCCGAGCGTGGGTGAAGGGGGAGCGACGGGCAGCGGCGGCGCGGGCGGGGGTGGGAGCGTCAGCAGCGCCGCAACGACCAGCACCGGAGCAACGGCGGGCAGCGGCACGGGCGGCGGTGGCGCCGCCCCCGCTGACGGCGCCAGCGACGACGGGGGCGGGTGTGCCTGCCGGGTCCAATCGGGGCCCAGCTCCCCCGCGGGCGCGCTCGCCGCCTTGATCGCGCTGGGCGCGGTCGCCGCGCGGCGGCGTCGTGCCCGAGAAGCAGGGCGGAGCGGGGCCGCCGCGGACTGACGGTCTGGTGCAATGACCGCGGCGCCCGCGGAAATCTGCCCTCCAGGCGCCGCGGAAAGCTGACCCGGCGTCGCCTGGGTCAGCGTCTCCTCGCTGCCGCCGGCGCAGGCGGCTCGGCGGCCTCGGCCCTCGGCTTGGAGCGCGCCTCGCTCATGGCCAGCGACCCCTTCTGCCGCCAAGAGTCGGCATCGATGTCAAGGATGCCGAGCGCGAACCAGCAGGCCACGCCCTGACACGAGGAGCCGACGAAGAACTATCGCATGGACGCCGTCCATGTTAACGTTCTCATAGGAGGTTCCACGATGTTCACGAAATTGCGCGCTGGTCTGATGCTCGCCGCTGCGTCGCTGGCGCTCGCGATGAGCTCGACCGCGGCCGCGAAGCCTTACAAGGGAGCAGAGCTCTACACGCCCCAGGGCTATCTTCATGGTCGCATCGAGATGCGCATGCGCATGGCGCGCGGGAGCGGCATCCTGTCGAATTTCTTCACCTACAAGGACGGCTCCGAGGTGTCCGGCGCATTCTGGGAGGAGATCGATATCGAGGTCTTCGGGAAGGACGGCGCCCGGAGCTGGCAGTCGAACATCATCACCGGGACGGGCACGAGGGCGACGTCGGAAGAGGTGCACACGACGGACGTCTCCCTCGCGGACGGCTATCACACCTACGCGCTGGAGTGGACGCCGGACTACGTCGCCTGGAGCTTCGACGGGAAAGAGGTCAGGAGGACGACGGGGCAGCAGGTGGCCAGCCTGAAGAATCCCCAGTCTCTGCGCTTCAACACGTGGTCCTCCGAGGCCACCGAGTGGGTCGGAGCGTTCGACGATTCCGTCCTCCCGCAGCACCAGTTCGTCAACTGGGTCAAGTACTATCGCTATAACAACGGAGTCTTCGAGCTCGCGTGGCACGACGAGTTCGATTCCCTGGACGGCGCGCGATGGAGCAAAGCGGACTGGACGTTCGATGGGAACCGCGTCGACTTCGACCCGCAGAACGTGACGGTCAAAGATGGCACGCTGGTGCTGTCGCTGACCCGGGAGGGGCAGACCGGATTCACCGGAAATGTGCCCCGCGATGAGGGCACCGGGTCAGGCACCGGCGCGGGCGGGGCGGGGACGACGACCTCCTCCTCCGGGGGCGGCGCGGGCGGGGCGGAGACGGCGACCTCCTCCTCCGGGGGCGGCGCGGGCGGGGCGGGGACGGCGACCTCCTCCTCCGGGGGCGGCGCGGGCGGGGCGGGGACGGTGACCTCCTCCTCCGGGGGCGGCGACGCACCGGGCGAGGGAGGTGGGATCGGCGGAACACCGCCGGACGAGGAGGCCTCCGACGGAGGTTGCGGGTGCGTCGTCGCCGGAGCCAGCACCACGACGAGCTCGTGGGCCGCGGCGCTCGCCGTGGGGCTTTCCGCCCTGGCGATGCGACGGCGCCGGACCCGTGGCTGACCTTGCAGGATGCTCGCAGGCGTCGCGGGGCGAGGGGCGTTCTCGCCGTCGCGGCCGTGACGACGCCGGGCGCTGCGGGCGCCGCTCGTCCCGCTCGCCAGAAGTCCGGCCAGGGACAGCCGGACTTCTGCGCCGCTCCGCGGCGGCTTTGCGCGGGCGGGCCTAGCTCTTTTCCTCGGGGCTCCGCCCGAACCCCGGCGTCCGCTTCGCGGCCGCCCTAGTTCCGCGTGTCACCGCGCGTCAGCAATCCCTGGCGGGATTTCAGACGCGCGGAGCTAGATCTTCTCCCAGCGCCCGCTCTCGGCGGAACGGAAGAGCGCGTCGATGACCCGCATGTTGCCGACCGCGGCCTCGATCGGGTTCTCGACGGGGCCCCCCGTGCGGATGGCGCGCGAGAACGCCTCGCTCTGCAGCTGGTACTGGTCGACGGCGGGGAACGAGGTGACCTGGGCCGAGCTGCAGTTCAGCGTCGAGCCGTCATCGAGGAAGAGCTTGCACGGCTGATCGGCGGGGGCGTTGAACGGGATCTCGATCTCGATGCGGCCCCTGGTACCGAGCGCGTTCACGCGCTGGTAGGCCACGGCCTGCGTGCTGCACGTGAACGTCAGGTGCGCGCCGCGGTAGTCGAGCAGGCCCGAGGTCAAGCGATCGGTGCCGAACTCGGGATCGCGCTCGGCGAGCGCCATCGCCCGCACGGGCTCGCGTCCGAACAGGAAGCGCGACATGTTCACCGCGTAGCAGCCGATGTCGTAGAGCGCGCCGCCCCCGACTTCCCTCCTGTTGCGGATGTTGGTGGCGTCGCGGTTGAAATACGAGAACGCCGCGTGGACGCTGACCAGGTCGCCGATCTGGCCGCTTCGCACCCAGTCCCTGGCCTGCTGCCACTGCGGGTGGTGGCGGATCATGAACGCCTCGGCGATCCGCTTGCCCGTCTCGTGCTGGACGTCGACAAGCGCCGCGGCGTCCTTGGCGCTGAGCGCGATCGGCTTTTCGCACAGGACGTGCTTGCCGGCGCGGGCCGCGCGCGCCGTCCACTTCACGTGCAGGTGGTTGGGGAGCGGGTTGTAGATGGCCTCGATCTCCGGATCGTCGAGCAGCTCATCGTAGCTGCCGTACGCTTTCGGGATCCCGAGCGACTGCGCGGCGGCGCGCGCCTTGCCGAGGTCGCGCGAGGCCAGCGCGGCGAGCTGGGTCAGGGGCCCCCGCTTCATACCGGGCAGGCTGACATTCATCGCGAAGTTGCTCACCCCGAGGACGCCCCAGCGCACGGGGGTGAGGTGTTCGCTCGACTTCGGACCTTGGGCAGATGTGGACATGGGCACCTCGCCGCGCGCGACGCTGGTGGCCGACGGCGCGTCTGTAAACGCTCGATGTGAGTCGACCCGACGGGTAGGGCCAGGGGCTGGAAGAGGAGCGCGCCCTGCGCGAGGAGCGGAGAGGGCGAGAGCAGGGCGCGGCGCCTCAGAAGGTCTGCATAGAACAGGCTTTCTGTCCTTTTGCGCCGCAGCCGAAATCCTTCCCCTCGGCGGCCGATGCGGGGACGTCCGCCGTCCCGCCAGCGGCCCATGCAGCGCCCGCAAAGCCGCCGGCAAAGCCGACTGCAAAGCCAATGCCGACGCTCATCATCGCGGCACCCATCAGCGTCATGCTCCTCGCCATACGACGTCTCCTGACCAGGTGAAGGGCAAGCTCACCCATGCCATCGCAACTCTGTGAATGTGAACGCTCACATTTCGCGCGTCAATCCAAATCGACCGACGCGGGGGCGAGCTGTTGGCCGGAGCACGCGCCCGAGCCGCCGCGTTCAGGAGGCCATACCCGGGGCGCCGGCCGCCTGCGGCATCGAGCGCCTGCCGTCGGTGCGCTGGTCGGCGTCGAGCGCGGTCCGACGCCCGCCGCCCCGTGACGCGGCGCTCCGGAGGAGCCCGCCAGCGTTGTCCTCCCCCGGGCTCGAGGATCCCCGTCGGGCCGGTCGTTTGGGTTTGACATCATAAATGTGATCGTTCACATTTTGCACGGGGTATCCTTTGGCTTTGCCTTGTGGGGTCGTCCTGCGTGCGGAGGCCTTCGTGGTCTGACCGGTCTCGGCACGGGTTCCGTTCGGTCGTCGCGAAGGCGATTGCCGATAGGGGTGCTTGGCGTTCTGCCAGCGGTGATCCACCGGGGACCACGGTCAGGTGGTCTACATTCCGTCACGCCGGGCGCGATGGGTTTCGCAGTGCGAGCAGTTGCTCTCAGGCACCGTCGCCAGATGTGGGTACCCGTGCGTCGTCACCCCTCGCAGTATCGGAGAGCAAGATGAAGAAGCCGTCCTGGCACAAGCTCCGTTCCTCAAGAGAAGTCGCCGCCGTTTGTGCGCTCGCGTTCGCGGCCGCGTGCACGGGCACGCTGGGTGATTCGTCGGACGGCACTGGGGGATCCTCCGCTGAAAGCGATGGATCGTCGACGGGCTCGGCCCCTCCGGCGTTCCAACCCGCGGCCGGGATGCTGCGTCGTTTGACGAGAACGCAGTTCCGCAACGCCGTGCGCGACGTGTTCGGCGTGGAGGTCCATCTCGACGCGCTCGATTCCGACAGCTGGAACGGAAACTTTGCGGTCATCGGCGCCTCGACGGTCGTGACTTCGGAACGAGGCGTCGAGCAGTACCACACGGCCATAGAGAGCGCCGTGGACGCGGTGTTCTCCGATTCGGCGAAGCGGGACCAGTTCATCGGTTGCACGCCCAGCGGCGCGCAAGACGACGCTTGCGTGCGCGGCTTCATCCAGGTGCAGGGGCTTCGAGCGTGGCGCCGCCCGCTCGAGACAGCAGAGGTCGACCGGCTCGCGGCGGTCGCCAGCGAGGCCGCGACCGAGCTCGGCAGCGCCGTCGAGGGGGCCCGCTGGGCGACAGTGGCTCTCTTCTCATCGCCGAACTTTCTGTATCGCCCGGAGCTCGGAGCTCCGAGCGCCGATGGGTCGCTACGCTTGACGGGCTACGAGATGGCGTCCCGGCTCGCGTTTCTCGTGTGGAACAGCCTGCCGGACGAGGAGCTGCTCGACCAGGCCGCGAGCGGGATGCTCGCGACGGTGGAGGGCGTTCGTGCCGCGGCGACGCGGCTGCTCGACGCGCCCGCCGGACGCGAGGCCATCGGCGCCTTCGCCGAAGAGTACATGCGGCTCGATCGAATCGGCACGCAGGCGAAAGACGCGGAGCTATTTCCGGAGTACGGCGCCGCGCTGAAAGCGGCGATGGTTCGCGACATGCGGGGCACCTGGGAGGTCCTCGCGTTCGATGATCAAGCGAGCGCGCTCGACCTGTTCTCGACCACGAAGGTCGTCGTCAACACGGAGCTCGCCGAGCTCTACGGCGTCGACGCGACCGGCCTGAGCTCGAGCACCTTCGAGGTTCGCTCGTTGCCTGCGGACGGCCCGCGGGTCGGGATCCTGGGCAAGGCCGGCTTCCTCTCGCAGTTCGCCAACCAGAAAGAGGGGTCGCCCACGTTGCGCGGCAAGTTCATGCGTGACGCCCTCATGTGCACGCCCGTGCGGCCGCCCCCCGGCAACGTCGCTCTCGAGCTCCCGGAGCCGCCTGCGGACAGGCCCCTCACGAAACGTCAGCGGCTCGAGGCCCACCGGACCGCGCCTGCCTGCGCCGCCTGTCATGCCTACATGGACCCGCTGGGCCTGCCGCTCGAGACGTTCGACGCGATCGGCCGTTACCGCACGACCGACCACGGCCTGCCGATCGACTCCAGCGGCGACTTCGACGGGGAGCCGGTCGCCGACGCGCGCGAGCTCGGCATGACCGTCGGCGCGAGCGACGAGGTCGCTCGATGCCTCGTCCGCAAGTACTACTCGTATGCAGCAGGCCACGAGGAGCGAGCCGTGGACGGCAGCGTGCTGAACACGCTTGTCGCTTCGTTCGAGGCGTCGGGGCTCAAGCTGCGCGAGCTGGTCCTCGACGTCGTGACGAACGAAGCCTTTTCGGCCGTCGCCCCGCAACCCTAGTCGAACGGTGTACCCCATGACGACCAAAGCCTTGAACCGACGAACTGTTCTCCGGGGCATGCTGGCGACGGGCGCCGCCGTCACGATCCCGCTCCCGCTGCTGGAGATCATGCTGAACCAGAGCGGCACGGCGCTCGCTCAGTCGAACACCCCGGTCTCGCCGCTCTATGTCACGTGGTTCTTCGGGAACGGTACGCTGCCCGGCCGCTGGAAGCCGGCGCGCACGGGCTCCGGCTCGGCCTGGGAGCTCAGTCCCCAGCTCCAGCCGCTCGCGGAGCACAAGTCTCATCTCACGGTGATCAGCGGCCTCGAGAACAAGCTCGTCGTCTCCGGCTTCGAGCACCCCACGGGGTCGGCGGGGGCCACGACCGGCGCGCCGCTCAGCGGGAACGCCGTGCGGGCCCCATCCATCGACCAGGTCGTCGCGAACCTCAACTCCGAGGGGGCGCCGTACCGCTCTCTCGAGGTGGGATTGACGCCGGCGACGCCGGGCGGCCCTCAGGACTCGCTGCATACCGTCTCGCACAGGGGACCGAACTCGCGCAACAACCCGGAGTTCGATCCGAGGGCCGTGTTCAACCGGCTGTTCATGGGCGGCACGCCGGCGCCCAACGACGAAGAAGCGGACCAGGCGACGAAGCTCGCGAACGTCCGGAAGAGCGTGCTCGACTCGATCCTGCGAGACGGCGCGGGCCTGCAGCAGCGGCTCGGGGCGGCCGACAGGCAACGCGTGGAGCAGCACCTCGAGTCGATCCGCGCCATCGAGCGGCGCCTCGAGACGACGACGCCCGGCGGCGGCTCGCCGCCCGCATGCAGCAGCCCGACGGCCCCCACCGCCGGCAAGGACTCGCAGAGCGAAGCGCCCCCGCAGGTGAACACCGCCATGGTCGAGCTCTCGGCGCTCGCGCTCGCCTGCGAGAGGACCCGCGTGCTCTCGTTCATGTTCTCGCTGCCCGCCGCGCACGTCTACTACCGGCACCTCGCGCAGGATATGAACGACGACTTTCACGACACCATCTGTCACGGGGATGCCGGAGATCAATCGGGTCAGCCTCGCGTCGACAAGGGCGTGATCTACACGATGCGCTGCCTGAACGAGTTCTTGACGAAGCTCAAGAATACCGCGCACGGTAGCTCGAACCTGCTCGACAACACGCTCGTGTTCGTCACGTCCGACACCGCCTGGGGTAAGGTGCACACGAAGACAGAATGGCCGGTGCTCTTCGCGGGGAAAGCCGGAGGACGGCTGCGCGGCGACGAGCATCACAACTTCCCCGGCGAAAACCTGAGCAAAGCGCTCCTGACGGTCGCCCAGGTCATGGGCTCGACCGCGACGGAGATCGGCCTCGACGCGGGGCGGGTCACGTCACCGCTCGCGGGCGTCCAGGTCTGACCGCGGCATCGCGGCGTCTGGAAGAGGCGCTCCGCACGCGCTCGCCGGCCTGCGCGCGCCGCCCCATCGTCCCCGGATCGAGCACAACCCACCTCGTGAACGAGCGGCCCGTTGCCGCGACACACACCGACGGCGCCGCGATCCGGTCGCGGCGCCCGTCCACCTACGCTCGAAGATGTGCCTCTAGCGATCCGCCTGCAGCAAGCCGAGGCGATACGGGAGCTGCGAGTATTCGCCGCCCGAGCCCGGATTGCGCGAGCTGCTCCGCGCGCTCTGGTGGGGGACGGCCGCGCTGTCGGCGGCTGTGCTCGCCGCCGCCGGCCTCGACTTCGACGATCGCTCGACCGACAGCTCCGTCGGCCGCACCACGGAGATCTCGAGCGTCAACTGGCTCGCGCGTGTCGCCCGCGCGCTCGATGCGTCGCGGGCGCAGCGCAGGCGATGACGCCGGCTCGGCGCGGGCGCTCGAGCGCGAGGGCGACGCGCGCCGGCCGGCGGCGGTGGGTGGCGCGAGGTCCACACCGGGACGGGAGCGCCGCGGTCACCCCCGCGGGACCGCGGCGCTCGCGCGCCACGCCGGTGCCGCAGCTTCCCGGGGCCTCGCGCTCGGTCACCGGTAGATCCCGAGCCCCCTCGAGGGCCGCGCCGGACTCGAGATTGCGACAGCGCCGCTCGCGATCCGGCTCTTCACGCCTGGGCGCGCGCCCGGCGGGGAGGATAGGATGGCGGAGGATGGAGCCCATTTTCGTCCTGATGATCCTCTCGGGAATCGCGGGGCTCGCGAGGTGCTTCGCGCAGGCGCGGCAGGACGCAAGGCGGGCAGCCGAGGCCCGATGGCGGATCGCGCGGCCCATCTGGCAGCGCGCCGCGGCCCTTGTCGGCGGCGAGTTCAGGTCAGGGCCGGGCCAGCGCGGAGACCCCCGGATGCAGATCTCCGTGGTCTTCGAGAACGTCGCGTTGCTCGTCGACCACGATATCGATCACGGCGACGCGTCCGTCGTGCGGTACCACACCCGCATCACCAGCTCGGCGCGGAACCCGTCGGGCCTCAGGCTCCGGGTCCACGAGCAGCGGCTGCGCCGGGCGAACGACGGGACCTTCCGGGCGAGGCAGGTGGACGTCGGCGACCCGGCGCTGGACGGCGCCTTCGTCGTCAAGGCCAGCATCCCGACGCTCGCGCGCTGGTGGCTCACGCCGCCGCTGCGCGAGGCGCTCCGCGCGGCCGCCGACTACCAGCTCACGCTCGAGTCGCACCGGCTCACCGCCATCCGCGCCGGGCTGGAAGACGACGCCGAGAAGCTCGTGAGCGCCATCCGCGCCGCCGCGCTCGTCGCCGGCCGCGGCCGGGCGCTCACGAAGGAGCTGCGGGCGCTCTCGCAGGAGCTCGGCGGGCGGCTGCTGTCCGGCGCGGCCTCGTCCGAGGGCGAGATGACCATCGAGATCGAGCACCGCAGCAGGCTGCTCACCGTGGAGTTCGGCAGGGAAGGGAAGAAGGGCGCTTTCGGCACCCGCGTCCGCGCCGCCCGCGCCGCGTCCCCCTCGGAGCGATTCACCCTGAGGCGACGGCCCAGGCGCGGCTCGGCCAGGGGCGCCCGAGGTCCGTCCGGCGACGACGCCCTGCCCCGGGCCTACGAGGTGCTGGCGGAAGCGCCCGACCGGGCGATGCAGCGCCTCGGCGACGAGCTTCGGCGCGAGATCGCCGCGCTCCGCCCGGCGGCGGTCGTGGGCGACGAGGCCGCTGTAACGCTCGTCTTCGGTCAGCTCGAGACGGGGCGGGACCGGATCGAGCGCGCGATCGCGATCGTCTCGGCGCTCGCGGCGCCGAGCCCGCACGGGCCGTATCGCTGATCGCCCCGCGCGGCGGCCGGTCCGCGGGCGGAGAGGGGCAGCATGAGCGCTGCGCGCGACGAGCCGGCGACGCTGGTCCTCACCCCGTCCCCTGCCACAGGGGTGCGACAGGGGACGATGTGACAGGGGACGATGTGACAGGGGACGATGTGACAGCGGCGATGTGACAGGGGACGGCGGCGTGTGGCTACCTTTCCACGGCGGGATCGTGCACCATGCCACGAGGGTGCCCCGGAGGCGTGAGCCGAGCTCCCGCGGTGGCATCGGCCGGATGACATGACGACCCCCCTGCGCCCCGAGGATGCGCGCGCGCGCCTGCACCGCGCCGGGCTCGCCACCCAGATCGACGCCGCGGCGTTCGCGGCCGCGTGCGACGAGGAGCGCGCCTGCGCGCCGCTCGACGCCGAGGTCGCGCTCTCGGCCCTGGCGTCGATCTACGGCGTGCGCGGTCCCTCGGAGGCGAGCGCCCCCGACGACGCGTTCGTGGTGGACGAGCACGCGGCTTCCGACCCGAAGGTCCTCGCGGCCGTGTGGCTCACCACCCCCCACCGGCCTGACGGCGGCGCGTCGGCGATCGGTGGAGGGAGCGACGGCGCACGCCGTCAGGGCTCAGCGCCCCGCCGTTCCAGCAGGCGCGCTGTCACGGCCTGCGCCGCGTCGACCGCGCGCCCGGCGGCGCGCGCCGCGTCGCGGAGGCTCTCGTCGACGCCGCGCGCGCCCGCGGCCCCTTCCCACAGCAGGCCCGCGGCGAGCGCCACCCCGAGCGCCGCGGCGACGCCGGCCGCCGCGAGGCGCAGGCGCCGCGGCCGCTCCCGCGTCGCGGACGGCGGCGCGACCGGCGCCCCTGCCGCGGCCGTGAAGGCGGCGATCATCACCTCCACGCAGGGGAACCGCTCTGACGGGCTGATGGCGAAAGAGCGCGCGAACCACGCCTCCAGGGCGGGCGGCGCTCCCGGGCACAACGTGGCCAGCGGGGGGCGCCCGCTGACCAGGATGGCCGCGAGCACCGCGGCCAGGTTGCGCCCCGGGAACGGCTGCTGCCCGGTCAGCGCCTCGTGCGCGACGACCGCGAGCGACCACATGTCGAGCTGCGGGCCCGCCTGCCCGTCGCACGTGTGCTCCGGGCTCAGGTAGGCGGGCGTGCCGAGCACCACCCCGTCCGCGGTCCGGCGGCGGAAGTCGACCGGTCGATCCTGCCCGACCCACTTGGCGATCCCGAAATCGGCGATCTTGGCGCGGAGGTGCCCGTCGCTCCCCTCGATGAGCAGGATGTTCGCCGGCTTGATGTCCCGGTGCACGATGCCGAGGCCGTGCGCCACCGACAGCGCCTCTCCGAGCTGCCGGAGGAGCGCCGTGAGCTCGACGGCCGGCATCGTCCCCCGCTCCTGGAGCAGCTGCCGCAGCGACCTGCCGCGCACGTACTCCATGACGAGGTACGGGCCCGCCGCCGGGTCCTCCCCCGCGTCGTGCACCGCGACGACGCCGCCTGTCTTCTGCCCGAGCTGCGCCGCGACCCGCGCCTCCAGGCGGAACCGCTCGATCGCGTCGAGGTTCCGGCCGCTCCGCGCGACAACGAGGAACTTCAGCGCGACGTCGACGTGCCGGACGCTGTCGTGCGCGCGCCAGACCTCGCCCATGGCGCCGCGCCCGAGCGGGAGCTCGAGCCGGTAACGCCCGCCGACGAGGCGGCCTCGCATCCGTCCGGCGCGGCGCGAGGAGGCTGGGCGGGAGTCTGCGGGTCGATCAGCGAGCGCGGCCGCGGCGCGCGCGCCGTCTCTTCTCTGGGAATCGGGTTGGGGATCGAACGAGGATGGCTGGAACACGATCGCGCACCTCCGTGCCGCCTCTGTCTCCCAGACGCGTCGGTGTGCCTCTCGGGCGACGCGCTTGGGCCAGGGACCGGGGCATGCCCAGAGCCTATCGCGAACACGGGAACCTGGGAATCCCGGACAGCGCTCCCGCAGAGCGCTTGTTGCGGCCTTGTGCTCACACGGTCGCATGGCGGCGCTGTGCGTCGGCGTCTGCACCACATGGAACTCCCTCGGCGGTCGAAACCGAGCAGGGCGGAGGGCAAAGCGATCTTGCCGTGGATGACGGAGTGTAGAGAACGCGCGTGCGAGCGCGAAGCAGACCCATCCTGCCCGGCGGGGGATGGGGGCCTCGCGCCTCCACGCGCGGCGCGGCCGGCAAGCGGAGCGTACAGCACGGCCGTACACGGGCAGCGCGGCGAGGCGCTCGACCTTCGTGCTGTGTCAGAGCGGCTGTGGCGCGACCGGGGACGCGCGCCGGATCGCCACGCAGACGCCGGCGCAGTCAGCGCCGCCGGTGGCCGTATCGCAGTCGTCGCCCGGGTCGTCGACGCACTCGAGCCCGTCGGGGCAGGGGAAGCCCGCGAAGCCGCCGCACATGATGGGCTTGGGCTCGACGCAGACGCCAGCGCAGTCAGCGCCGCCGTGCTCTGGGTCGCAGTCGTCGCCCGGGTCGTCGACGCACTCGAGCCCGTCGGGGCAGGGGAAGCCCGCGAAGCCGCCGCACATGACGGGCTTGGGCTCGACGCAGACACCGGTGCAGTCAGCGCCGCCGTGCTCTGGGTCGCAGTCGTCGCCCGGGTCGTCGACGCACTCGAGCCCGTCGGGACAGCTCGTCCCGAGGAAGCCGCCGCACATGACGGGCTTGGGCTCGACGCAGACACCGGTGCAGTCAGCGCCGCCGTGCTCTGGGTCGCAGTCGTCGGTCGGGTCGTCGACGCACTCGAGCCCGTCGGGACAGCTCGTCCCGAGGAAGCCGCCGCACTCCTGTGTTTTTTGCGGCTCCTGCGTCTCCCCGACGTCGCCGTCGCTCTCCGCCTGGCAGCCGACGAGTCCAATCATGATGAGCAAGAAAGCCAATCCTGTGTGGCGCATCAGAACCTCCGCATCGTGCTTGTTCGAGCCCTGATGCGGCCACCGGATCGGTGATCGCGCGGCAGCCTGGCGCGCAGGCGCCGCCAGGGGAGGACACCCCTGACGCCACCGCCCAGGCCCCCTTCAGGGCTCCTGTCGTCTCTGCTCCCCGAGGCGCGTCCTTCGGGGAGAGGCGCGCCATCGTCGCGCCTGTCTTCGCCTGTCTTGAAGCAGCTTCGGTGCCAGCGGGATTTGGCACAGCTCGCGCGGAGATCGCGGCCTGCCGCGGGGGGGCATCGCGGTTCGTTGTGTCTCACTTGTGTCTCGACCTGTCTCAGTTGTGCCAACGGTGAGACAGTCGGCTCGTGAGCCTCGCACGGAGGCGACGGCGCCGCGGCCGGAGGACGCCTCCGCATCGAGACGTTCGAGGCGGTGCGGAACGCCTGGCCGGAGCGCCTGCCGCCCACCGTCCGGCTCTCGATCACGGACCGGGTGGATGGCGGGGTCACGGTCGAGGAGTCGATCGAGCTGACGAAACGGCTCAAGGCGTCCGGCCTCGATCGGCTCGACGCGAGCCGCGGGGTCGTCGTCCCCGATCTCTCCAGGGCCCCCTGGGCCCGGCTTCCTGCTCCCGCACGCCGGGCGCGTCCGCAAGGAGGCGGGCGTGCCGGTCGCGACGGGGTGGTTCACGTACCTGTGGCTCAGCGCGTCCTCGTCGTCGTTCGTGCACATCGCGACCGAGTCGTCCCCGGAGCAGAGCCCGGCGCTCCGCGTGTGTCAGATGTCCACGGTGGCGCCCTGGATGGGGGAGGACCACCTGGCTCCTGGAGCTACGTCGCGGCCTCTCGCCTCGGCGCGCGCGGCCGAGCGCTCCCGCCCGAGCGCGGCAGCGGCCTGCGCCGCGGACCTGCCCAGGCTCGCGGTCTGAATGTGGGCAGCCGTGCTACCCCAACCTGAGCCGGGCTACCCCAACCTGGGTCGGGCTACACGAGGAGCTCCGGGGGTGGGTGGCGACTGGCTCCAGGATCATTGGCGGATCCAACGAGGAGAGCGGGCGCATCTCGCACGTGAAGGAGAGCCAGCGGCTAGCGTTCGTGGTCGAACGCATCACGGAGATTGCCATCAACCAGAAGATGGCGTCGATGCGAAAGAAACCAAGCGCGTCCTCCTCGGCGCAGGAATACGCCCGGGCGTTGAAGGTCGCGTTCGGGATCGGGAGCGATGATCACGACACCATCAGCATCGGGGACAGGCACGGGCGGCACGAGCTGCCCAAGACCATCGCGGCTGTCGTCGGGCGCTACCGGGACGGCTCCCTGCGCGTGCTCCTCGGCCAGAACTCGGGCCAGCACGACGCAGAGAACGAGTACCGTGCCAAGGTCATCCCCTCGGACATCCGGGACAGCAAGGCGGCCATCGAGACGCATGTGAAAGGATCGCTGACGGAGAACCCCCGCGATCTGCTCAACTGCGCCGAATGCCTCCCGATCGGGAACCTCCTCCGCGACGGGTGGACCGTCACGGAGTCGCAGGCGCTGCGGCGGGATCAGGGGAACGATCACGCGTCGTGTGATCCGTGCGAGAACTGCCAGGCGCTGTACAACCTGAAGACGGCGGCCGAGAAAGTACGAGAAGAGCAGGCAGCGGCGCGCGCCGCCGAGGAGAAGGAGCGCGAGGCGAAGCTCAGGGAGCAGGCTCGCCAGAACGCTGAGGCGCAGCAGAGGCACCAGGCGGCGAAGGTCGATCTCGAGCAGGACGTGCGCCGCGTCGCCGACCAGCTCACCCCCGCCGAGAAGAGGGCGCTCAACAGGCTGTATAAATCGAAGCACTTTCCCAAGGCAAAGCTCGATTCAACGTGGATGGTCTATCGCACCGACGACGAGAAGAGGGCGCGCCTCAAGGAAGCAGAGAAGAACGAGAACCCCAAGAAGAAGTGAGGCCTATCTCGCCTCACTCAACGCTTGCCATCGACCCGATGGGTTCGTCGAGCGCTGTTGGCCGATCTTCGAGGAATTTTCCCGAGATACAAATTGGTGAAGGCAGCGATCGTAGGGGTACTGTCGGTGATTTCGTCATCACCGTGACGAAGGAGTGAGCCTCTTTTCCCGCCCTGGAGCGGTCGACACGAGCCTCTGCTGCTCGCGTTCGCGCTGGCGATGACCCTCTCGGGGCGCGGCGTCGACGCGGTGCGCCCGTGCTCGGTCGACACGGCCGCGGGCGGGGCGCTGCTGCTCGCGGCCGCGCTCCGCGGCGCGCTCGCTCCCGGGGGGGGCAGCGCGCCAAAACCCCTTGAACCCGGCCCGCGCACCCACAACGTTACGCGGCCCGACCATGCCAGGAGACCCCCAGGCCGTCCCCCCCGCAGTCCCGGCGGCGCCGTTCGAGACCCGGGCGGCCCTCCTGTCCTGGCTCGCGCACCACGGCATCGCGCACGTCGCCCGGCTCAACCTCGAGGCGGTGGCCCCGCGCGTCGACCCCGCCCTCTGGCCCGAGCTGCGGGTCCTCGGCGCGCGGCGGCGCCTCATCGATCTGGCGAGCGCCGACGAGCTGGCGCGCTCGATCGCGTGGCTCCCGCCCTCGCGCCTCCGCGACGCGCTGCCGCCCCTCGTCCTCCGCTTCCTGGAGGACGAGCGCGCCGGCGCGGCGCTCGCGCGCGCCGCCGTCCCCGCGCTGCTGCGGGCGCCCGACGAGCCGCGGGCCCTCCCGGCGCACGACCTGCTCTGCGCCCTGCGCGCCCGCGTCCCGGACGCCGTGGCCCCGCGCCCCGAGCGGGCGCTCCGGGCCGCCGCGCTGCGCTTCGACCCCGCGCTGCCCGGCTTTCGCCTCGACGACCCGCAGCCCTTCGAGTCGCAGCGCGTGGGCGCCGGCTTCGTCCGGCCCGAGGCGCGGCTGATCCTCGCGCCCGGGGCGCCCCGCGCCGAGTGCGGCTGCGGCGCGGTCGACTGCGTGCACGTGCTCGCGGCCATCGACGCGGCGCTGCTCTGGCTCCGCCAGCCCCCGGGCGAGGCCTTCTTCCGCGCGCTCGACGAGCTCGGGCGCCCCGCCTGGGAGCGCACCTTGCTGGCGCTCGACAGGGCCCTCGACGACGGCCCCGGCGCGCGCGCCGGCGTCGAGATCACCTTCCGGCTCGACGTCGTCGAGGGCGCCGGCGTCGCGGTCGCCCCCTGGATCCACCGGCTCGGCAAGAAGGGCCAGCGCGGCGCCGGCGCGCGGATCGGCCGGAAGCGCCTCCTCCTGGAGCACGGCGCGAAGCTCTCCTCCGACGACGCCCGCATCGCCGCCCTCCTGCCCGACGGCGACGGGTTCGCGTCGCGGGCGCTGCTCGACGCGCTCATCGGCCACCCGCGCCTCTTCCTCGACGAGGCGCCCGACGTCGCGGTGCGCATCGAGCGCACGCCGGTGGGCCTCGTGGCCGAGGAGCGCCACGGCGCCGTGCGGGTGAGCGCCGGCGTCGAGGGCACCGCCCTGCCTCCGGCGCTGATCGAGCGCGTGCGCCGGGCCCGCCCCGAGGAGGTGGTGTTCCTCTGGGACTGGGACAAGGGCGCGCGCCGGCTCACGCTGCTCGACGTCAAGGCCGAGGTCCGGGCGCTCGTCGACGTGCTCGTGCGCGACGGCAACGTCTTCCCGCCCGAGAGCCACGCCGCCCTCCTCTCCTCGCTCTCGCGGTGGGCGCAGCGCGTGCCCGTCGCCATGCCGCGCAGCGTGATGGGCGAGTCGGTCCCGCCGGAGCTGCTCCCGGTGCTGCGGCTCACGGCCCAGCCCCGCGGCGCCGTGGAGGTCGAGCTGCGCCTCCGGCCGCTCGCCGACGGCCCGGCCCTCGTGCCGGGCGCGGGCGCCCGCGACGTGCACGTGCGGCGCGGGGAGAAGGCCCTGCACGCGCTGCGCGACCTGCGCCGGGAAGAGGACTTCGCCGCCGCGCTCGCCGCCGAGCTCCCGCTCGGCGGGGCCGAGCCGTTCGAGGACCGTCGCTTCCACTACCGCTTCGCCAGCGCGCACGGCGCGTTCGACCTGCTCGCGGCCTGCGCGGCGCGCGAGCCGCCGCCGGAGCTCGAGTGGGTGGGCGCGCCCCTGCGCGTCGTGGGCGACCGCGGTCCCCACGCGCTCAAGGTCGCCCTCGAGCGGCGGCGCGAGTGGTTCGGCGTCCTCGGCGGCCTGAGCGTCGAGGGAGAGCGCGTGGAGCTGGCCCGGCTGCTCGATGCGGCGCGGCGCGGGGAGCGTTACGTGCAGGTCGAGGCGCAGACCTACGTGGAGCTGGGCGAGGCCCTGCGCCTCCACCTCGAGCGCCTGTCGGACCACGTGCACGCCACCCGGCACGGCCTCTCGGTGGGCCCCTCGTCCGCCGGCGTGCTGTGGGAGCTCGAGCGGGCCGGCGCGGCGCTCGAGGCGGACGGCGCCTTCCGGCAGCTCGCCGAGCGCGCCGCCGCCGCCGGCGAGCTCTGCCCGGCCGTCCCTCCGGCGCTCGGGACCGAGCTTCGCCCGTACCAGCGCGACGGCTACCGCTGGCTCGTGCGGCTCGCGGCCTGGGGGGCCGGCGGCGTGCTCGCCGACGACATGGGGCTCGGCAAGACCGTGCAGGCGCTGGCCGTCCTGCTCGAGCGCAGCGCGCGGGGGCCGGCGCTCGTCCTCGCCCCGACCTCGGTGGCCTTCAACTGGAGGGACGAGGCGCAGCGCTTCGCGCCTTCCCTGCGCCTCACGCTCTACGCGGACGCGCCCGACCGCGACGACGCGCTCGCGCGGCTCGGCCCGGGCGACGTGCTGGTGCTCAGCTACGGCCTGCTCGTGCGCGACGCCGCGCGCCTCTCGGCCCGGCGCTTCGCCACGGTCGTCTTCGACGAGGCCCAGAACCTGAAGAACGCGACCACCCTGCGCGCGCGCGCCGCGAGGGCGCTCCAGGCGGACTTCAGGTTCGCGCTCTCGGGCACGCCGATCGAGAACCACCTCGGCGAGCTCTGGAGCCTCTTCGCGATCGTCTTTCCCGGCCTGCTGGGCGGCTGGGACTCGTTCCGCGACCGCTACGCCACGCCGATCGAGCGGCAGAGCGACCCGGCCGCGGCGCCCGCGCTCGCGCGCGTGCTCGCCCCCTTCCTCCTCCGGCGGACGAAGGCGCAGGTGGAGGCCGAGCTCCCGGCGCGCACCGAGGTGCGCGTGCCGGTCGTCCTCTCGGGCGCCGAGTGGCAGCTGTACGAGGACGCGCGCCTCGCGGCGCTGTCCGATCTCGAGACGCGCCGGTCGGTCCGGCGCGAGCAGGAGCGGCGCGTCGAGGTGCTCGCGGCGCTCACGCGCCTGCGGCTGCTCACCTCGCACCCGCGCCTCTACGACGAGCGCTCGGAGCTCGCCTCGTCGAAGCTCGCGCGCTTGCTTTCGCTCGTCGAGGAGCTGCGGGCCGAGGGGCAGCGCGCCCTCGTCTTCAGCCAGTTCACCTCGCACCTCGCGCTGGTGCGCGAGGCGCTCGAGGCGCGCGGCGTCGCGTACGTCTACCTCGACGGCGAGACGCCCCGGAAGGCGCGTGGCGAGCGGGTGCGCGAGTTCCAGGAGGGGGCGGCGCCGCTCTTCCTCATCTCGCTCAAGGCGGGGGGCTTCGGCATCAACCTCACGGCGGCGACCAACGTGATCCACCTCGATCCCTGGTGGAACCCCGCGGTCGAGGACCAGGCCTCGGATCGCGCGCACCGCCTGGGCCAGCGGCGGCCGGTCACCATCTACCGCCTTGTGGCGCTCGGGACGATCGAGGAGCAGATGCTGTCGCTGCACGAGCAGAAGCGGTCGCTCGTGGCCCAGGTCCTCGGCGGCAAGGACGCGGCGGGCAAGCTCTCGACGCAGGACCTCCTGGGGCTGCTCTCGGAGCGGCTTCCGGGGCCGGCGGGCGGAGAGGGCGGCGAGGGGGAGGGCGGCGAGGGGGAGGGCGGCGAGGGGGAGGGCGCGCCGGCGCTCGACGACGAGCCGGCGCCCGCCTGAGGGCGCGCTACGTCGCCCAGAGCACGGCGAGCTCGATCTCGATGGCCTGGAAGGGCGCGGCGCGGACGCGCGCGGCGCCGCGGTGGGTGGCGACCGGGGTGAAGCCGCGGCCCGGGGCGAGCGAGAAGACCTCCAGGGTCCTCTGGATGGGATCGACCAGCCACGCGTGCTGCACGCCCTCGCGCGCGTAGAGGGGCATCTTCTCCTTGCGATCGTGCTGTTCGGTCGAGGGGCTCAGGACCTCGCAGATCCAGTCCGGAGCGAGCGAGAAGTAGGGTGTGTCGGGCAGCTCGGGCATGCGCTCGCGCCGCCAGCCGGCGATGTCCGGCACGACCGCCTCCACGTCGCCCGGCGACTCCGGATCGGGGAAGTGCAGCTCCGGCTCGTCCAGGATCCACCACCCGCCCGGTCCGTTCTTGCCGTGGTCGAAGGGACCACCGAGCTCGATGCCCAGGCTCGACGCCGCGCGCGCGTGCCGCGGCGCCGGCCGCGGGAAGACGTGCAGCACGCCGCGGATGAGCTCTGCCACCTTGTTCGGCGGCGCGGCCTCGAGGTCGGCGTACGTGGCGCGGCGGGGCTTCTCGGCGGGCTGGCCCATGGGCTCAGCCTGCCTGCGGGAGCGCGGCCAGGCAAGCCGACGCGCCGGGCGACCGGCCGGTGCGGCTCCCCGCCGTCATCACGCCTCTCCGACCTCGTTCGCGAAGGTCTTTGCGGGGTCGGCCTGTCGCGTCGCGTCCTCCGGAGCGGCCGGCTGGACGAGGGACCGCTTCCAGCGCCCCGAGAAGTAGTAGGCCATGCTGGCGACCATCGACACGAAGAAGCTCAGCGCGATGGCGTACCAGACGCCCTCCACGCTGTGCATCTCGCGGGAGAGCCAGTAGGCGAGCGGATTGCGGATCACCCAGAGGCTGAGCAGGGAGATCACGGTCGTGACCCCGGTCGCGCCGGAGCCGTTGATGATGCCGTTGCTCACGAAGGAGAGGCCAAAGAAGAGATAGCACGCGCCCACGATGTGCAGGTACGAGACGCCGAGCCCGATGACGACCGGATCGGTGATGAACACCCGGAGGAGCGCCTCGGGGAAGACGATGGCCGCCGCCGAGATCAGGAGCGTCATCCCGCCGCTGAACACGCAGCCCCACCTGAAGACCTCGCGCACGCGGCCGTGGTGCCCCGCGCCCAGGTTCTGCCCGGCGAGCGTCGATATCGCCATCCCCAGGGTGATCGCCGGCAACACGGCGATCTGGTCGATCCGCGACGCCGCGCCGAACGCCGCGGTCGCGACCTCCCCGAACCCGTTCACGATCCCCGTCACGACCACCATGCCCAGCGAGACCACCGACTGCTGGATGGACGCTGGCACGCCGATACGGCACGTCTTCCGGATCGTCGGACCGAGCTGGCCGAAGCGCGGCCACCTCGGCGCGATCGGCGACTTCCGGACGCGGAGATGGATGTTGAGCGCCGCGAGCAGGAGGACGTGAGAGACGAGCGTGGCCCAGGCCGTCCCGTTCAGGCCGAGCTCCGGCAGCCCCAGCCGCCCGAAGATGAGCAGCGGATCGAGCACCGTCGTGAGCAGGACGGAGCCGAGCTGAAAATAGAGAGGAGTCCTCGAGTCTCCCGTCCCCTGGAGCATGCTCCGGAGCGCGAACATGCCGAAGCTGAAGGGCAGCGAGAGCAGGTAGATCCGGAGGTAGCTCACCGCCGGCTGGAGGACGTCTGGCGGCGTATCCATCGCCCGGAGGATCTCGGGCGTGAAGATCTCTCCGAGGACGGTCAGCAGGATGCCGAGGCCGTAGATGAGCACCGTGGAGCCGTCCACCACGCGCCGCAGCTCGTCGAACCGCCTGGCGCCGAAGCTCTGCGAGACGAGGATGTTCGTCGCCAGGGTCATCCCCATCCCGACGCCGAAGATCGTGAAGATGACGGGAAAGCTGACGGTGACGGCCGCCAGGGCCCCGGTGCCGAGGAACTGACCCACCCAGATGGCGTTGATGAAGCTGTAGGCGGTCTGCAGGAAGCTCCCGAGCAGCATCGGGAGCGAGAACGTCACGAGGTGTCTGGGGATGCTGCCGGTCGTCAGATCGGTTCCGAACTTCGGTTTCATCAGGTTCCTCGCCCGCGGGGAGGGGGCGGAAGAGGGAGCGTGGATGGCGGGTCGAGCGCGGCGTAACGTAGCCGACGCGCGGCGACAGTCCATTCCCGCTGGCCCGCGGCTTGCCGTCGGCGCAGGCGGCTGAGCGCGTCAGTCCTTCCCATGGGCGCGACGGCGAGAGGCGTGACCCGCGCGCTCACACCGCCCGCAGCCGCCACACCGCGGGGCGCAGCAGCAGGAGCGGCGCGGCGAAGCCAGCGATCACGCCGGCCCACACCGTCGCTTCCACGCCGATCCGGCCGGCGAGCCATCCGGCCGCCAGGGTGCCCGCCGGCAAGAGCGCGCTGGTGAGCACGTGGAGCGTGGCGTTGACCCGGCCGAGCACGTGCAGCGGCAGCATCGATTGCCGGACGCTCACCGCGTGGATCATGAACGCCACGAGGAACGCGTCCCCGAGGAGCTGGTGCAGCACGAGGGCAGGGACCGCGAGCGGCCCGAGCTGCGCGGAGAGCGGGATGAGCGCGGCGCCGGCCTGACCCACGATGAGGCTGAGGATCATCGCCGGCCCGGCGCCGAAGCGACGGCCCAGCCAGCCCGCGAGGACGCTGCCGCCCAGCGCGCCGATGCCGCCCGCGCTGATGATCAGCCCGACCGCGGCGGGATCGAGCCGCAGGTCCTCCAGGAGATAGAGCATGTACAGCGCGGAGAAGACCCCTCCGCTCAGCAGGGCGTGCGCGCCCATGGCGAGGAACGTCGCCCCGATCACGGGGTGGCCGAGGCCGTGGCGCAACCCCACCCGGAGATCCTCGAGCAGCGAGGCGCCCCCCTCGGCCCCGTCGCCTCCGGCGGCGGCCGGCGTCTCGATCGCCCGGATGCGGCCGAGGAGCGCCGCCGACCCGAGATACGAGAGCGCGTCCGCCACCATCGTCAGCGGCGCGGTGAGCACCTGGATCAGGATGCCCGCGGCGCCGGGGCCGGCGATCTCCGCGGCGGCCTCGGTCCCCTCCAGCCTGGCGTTCGCCTCGACGAGGCGGTCCTGCCCGACCAGCGCCGGCAAGTACGCGTTGTCGGCGATCTGGAACAGGGAGGTGGCCATGCCGACCAGCGCGGCCACCACGAAGAGGTGGAGGAGGGTGAGCGCGCCGGTCCAGGCCGCGATCGGAACCGAGAGGATCAGCGCGGCGCGCACGAGATCCGCGCCGATGAGCAACGGCCGCTTGCGCGAGCGATCGACGAGCCCACCCGCGAAGAGCCCCACCAGGACGCCCGGCGCGGTGGACAGGGCCGAGAGCACCGCGACGCCACCCGCGTCGGCCCCGAGGCTCACGATGGCGATCACGGGCAGCGTCGTCCGGCTGACACGGCTGCCCAGCGCGCTCACCGCCTGCGCCGCCCAGAGACGCAGGAAATCGGGGTGGCGAGAGAGGCCGGCGGGGGGAGGGGACATTGCGGGGGGCGAGCAGAGCAGAGAAGAGAAGAGAAGAGAACGGGAAGGAGAGTCCAGCTTCCTGGAACGCGCCGGCGGGAGGGGCCCGAGAGAGCCTCCGGGGGGCAAGACGCCTTGAACCCGACCCCGGGCGTCGGGGGGGGCCCGCATCTCGCTCGCCTCTCCGGGCAGGCGCGGCTACTAAGGCAGCCCTGGAGGCACCCGCGCCCATGCCCACGCTGCTCCGTTCACCGGCCTTGAGGCTCGGCGCAGCGCTCGTCGCGATCGCGATGGCGCTCGTCGGTCTCCTGCCCCTCTTCGACGGCCCCGGCTACGAGAGCGCGCTCGCCGCGGGCCTCCTCGTGCCGAGCGTCGCGGCGATCACGACCGCCCTCGACGTCGCCGCCCACCGGCCCCTGCCGGTCGAGGCCTTCCGGCGGGGCGTCGCGAACGGCGCTCTGCTCGCGCTCGTCGCGTACGCCACCACGCTCGGCCACGGCCTCCGCGCCGGCTTCTGCGACGTGCTCGGCGGCTCCGCGCACTTCGCCCTCGGGCCCGTCCTCGGCGCGGCGCTCGGCGGCGCCTGGGGCGCGGTCGCGGGCGAGCTCGCCGCCGGCATCCGGCGCGAGGACGCCGCGCCCCCACCCCCGGCATGGCGGCGCCGGCTCGTCGCCGTCCTCGCCGCGCTCGCCGCCCCGCTCGCCTCGATCGGCGTGAGCGCCGTCCGCTTCTACACGAGCCCGATCGTCTTCGCCTACGACCCCTTCGTCGGCTTCTTCAGCGGCACCCTCTACGACACGGTCGTCGACGCCTCCGGGCTGCTCACCTACCGCGCCGGGACGCTGGCCACCCTGTTCGCCGCGTCCGTGCTCGCGCAGCACCTCGTGCACGACACGGGCGGCCGGATCTCGTTCCAGCCGCAGGGCCGCCCCGGGCTGCTCCTGCTCGGCGCGGCGAGCGCCGCCCTGGGCGCCGTGAACCTCCTCGAAGGCGCGCGCCTCGGCCACTTCCAGACCTCCGAGACCATCGCGGCCGAGCTCGGCGCGTTCTCGCAGGGCCAGCGCTGCGAGGTCGTTTACCCGCGCGGCATGCGCGAGGGCGACATCCTGCGCTTCGTGCGCGAGTGCGACGCCCACATCGAGGCCGGCGAGCGCTGGCTCGGCGCGCCCGCCGAGCGGGACGGCGAGCCGCTCCGGGTCCGCGCCTACCTGTTCGAGAGCGCGGCGCAGAAGGGCGCGCTCATGGGCGCGTCGCGCACGTACGTCGCGAAGCCGTGGCGCCGCGAGGTGTACCTGCAGGCCGCCGGCTTCCCGCACCCGACGCTCGGACACGAGATCATGCACGTGCTCGCCGGCGCCTTCGCCCGCGGCCCGTTCGAGATCGCCGGGCGGCTCGGCGGGTGGCTCCCCGACCCGGGCCTCATCGAGGGGATCGCCGTCGCCGGATCGCCCAGGGAAGGCGAGGACCTGAGCCCGCGCGAATGGGCGAAGGCCATGAGAGATCTCGGGATCCTGCCGCGGCTCTCGCGCCTCTTCGCGCTCGGCTTCCTGGCCGAGAACTCGTCGACCGCGTACACCGTGAGCGGCGCCTTCGTCGGCCACGTGCGCGCGACGCACGGCCCCGCCGCGGTGCGCGCCTGGTACGGCGGGAGGGCGCTGCCGGAGATCACCGGCGCCTCGTGGGACGAGATGGAGCGCGCGTGGCACGCCGAGCTCGACGCGCTGTCGCTCCCCGACGCCGCCAGGGCGCAGGCGAAGGCCCGGTTCGATCGGCCCGCCGTCTTCGAGCGGCGCTGCCCGCACGTGGTCGACGCGTGCGCGCAGAAGGCGGAGCAGCTGCGCGCGCGCGGCGACCACGAGGGCGCGATCGCCGAGTACCAGCGCGTCCTCGCGCTCGACCGGAGCCCCGCGACGCGCGTCGCCATCGCGGAGACGCGGCTCGCCAGCGACGCGCCCGGCAGCCGGGGCGAGGGGGTCCGCGAGCTCTCGGCCATCGCCGGCGACGCGTCGATGCCGCGCCACCTGCGCGACCGCGCGGCGGAGCGGCTCGGCGACGCCGCGCTCTCGGCCGGCGACCGGGAGGGCGCGGTGGCCTGGTACCGCGAGGTCGCCGGCCGCCTCGTCGACGAGGACCGGCTCCGGACGCTCGACGTCAAGATCGCCGCCGCGCACGACGAGCGGGCGCGCGCGGCCGTCGCCGAGCTGCTGATCGGGACCCGCGGCGGCGCGCCGGATCGGTTCCGGGCGGCGGAGCTCCTCGGCGCCTGGGCCGCGCAGGCCCCCGGCGACGGCCTGCCGAGCTACCTCCTCGGCCGCCACTACCTGAACGACGGCCGCTTCGACGAGGCGGCCGATCGCCTGGAGCGGGCGCTCGGCGCCCACCTGCCCGTCCAGCGGGTCTGGATCGAGGCCAAGCGGCTGCGGCTCGTGGTGGCGTGCGGCGTCGACGATGTCGAGACCGCCCGCCGGATGTTCGCCCAGTACGCCGCCCACGACGGGGCGGCCGGCACCGGGCCCGCCGTGAGCGAGGAGCGCCGGGATGCCGCCCTTCGCCTGCTCGAGCGGTGCGACCGCGCGGCGCCCCGGCCCGCGTCCCCGGCGACCCCATCCGACCCGCCGGCCGGACAAAAATGAAGAATGCCTCTCGTTCCCGCGCGCTGACGTGGTGAGATGGCGTGGAAATGCACGATGCGCCTGCGAGCGAGAGGTACCGTCGCCTCGTCGCGCTGAACGCCGTCCTCACCGTCGTGGCCCGCCACTCGAACCTCCTCCTGCCGAGGCCGTTCGAGGAGCTCGCCGACGCCGTCGGCCGGTTCGCCGCGTTCCAGGTCCTCGCGATGCTGTTTCCGGAGCCCGAGGGCGAGCTCCGCGCGTACGCGGCCTTCCGCGGCGACACGCTCGCGGCCGCGCCGTTCAGCGCGCTGGTCCCCGCGCCCGTGGCGCTCTTCCGGCGGGTGTTCGGCGAGGGCAAGACGTTCTCCTGCGTCGACACCCGCGCGGGCGACGCGCTCGAGGGGATGGGGGCCTCCGCGGGGTGCCTCTCGTACGTCGCGCTCCCGGTGCGGGCCGCGCCGCCCGGCGGCGAGGCCTCCGCGCGCTCCGGGCCGTCCGGCGGCCCCGTCATCGCGGCGCTCGTCCTCGGCTACGCCGACGCCGCGGCGGCGGCCGCCGCGCCGATCGAGCTCCTGGAGCAGCTCGCCGACGCGCTCGGCGCCGGCCTGGATCGCTCGCTGCGCGTCGTCGCCGGCGAGCGCGAGGCCGCCGAGCGGCTCCTCAGGATCCGCGAGCTCGAGGAGCAGCACAGGAACCTCCTCGACAACGCGCCGCTCATCATCTTCCGGCTGGATCCCGAGACCGGCGAGCTCTCGTTCCTGAACCGGCACGCCGAGCGGCTCCTCGGCGTGCCGGTGACCGAGGCGCTGAAGACGCCGGGCTTCCTCGGCGAGGCCCACGCCGATCCGGAGGGCGTGATGTGCTTCGAGGACGCGGTCGCGCGGGCCAAGCTCGGCGCCCCCTCGTCGTCCTACGAGGCGCGCCTGCGCAGGCGGGGCGGCGACGCGATCACCGCGCGCGGCACGGTGTACCCGCTCGTCTCGGATCGCGGCCGCGTGGTGGCGATCGAGGGCGTCCTCGCGGACGTGAGCACCGAGCACGCGGCGCGCACCCGGCTCATCCAGGTCGATCGCCTGTCGACGCTCGGCACGCTGGCGGCCGGCGTCGCGCACGAGATCAACAACCCGGCCGCGTTCATCCTGCTCGGCCTGGACATGCTCGATCGCCTGCTGCGCGGCCCGAACGTGCGCATGGAGGGCGCCGCCGCCTCGAGCGCGTCGGAGCTGCTCCGGGAGCTGCGCGACTCGATCAAGCGCATCGTCGACATCGTCCGCGATCTCAAGCTGTTCGCGAGCCCGCCGCAGCCCGAGGGGGCGCGGCGCGCGCTGACGGACGCGAACCGCACCGTCGAGTCGGCGCTGAGCCTCACGCGCGGCCAGATCATCGAGCGGGCGCAGATCGTGAAGAGCCTGTCGGAGGTGCCGCCGGTCCTCATGGAGGACGGCCGGCTCGGGCAGGTCATCGTGAACCTCCTCGTCAACGCGGCGCAGGCGATCTCGAAGCCGGGCTCGAAGCACGAGGCGCGCGAGCAGACGGTGACGGTCGAGACGCGGAGCGACGGGGACACGGTCGAGATCGTGGTGACCGACTCCGGCGCCGGCATCGCGGAGGAGAACCTCCCGCGCATCTGGACGCCGTTCTTCACCACGAAGGGGCCCGAGGTCGGCACGGGGCTCGGCCTGTCGATCAGCCGCGAGATCATCGAGCGCGTCGGCGGGCAGATCACGGCGGAGAGCCCGGTCCCCGGGAGCGATCCGCCGGGCGGCGCGCGCTTCGTCATCTCGCTGCCCGCGGCGGGGCGCGCGGAGGAGGCGACGCCGAGCGTGGCGCCGGTGCCGCGGCTCGTGTCGACGCGGGCGCGGGTGCTCGTGGTGGAGGACGAGGCGTCGCTCGCGCGCGCGCTGTGCGAGCAGCTGGGCCGCGTGCACCAGGTGGCCGTCGCGCCGAGCGCGGACGCGGCGATGGGGATGCTCGCCGGCGGCCAGCGGTTCGACGTGGTGCTCTGCGATCTGCGGATGCCCGGCATGTCGGGCGACGTCTTCTACACGCGGATCCGCGAGAGCGATCCGGCGCTCGCGCAGGGGTTCATCTTCATGACCGGCGTGGGCTTCGGCGCCGACGTGGAGCGGTTCCTCGCGTCGTCGGGCCGGCCGCTCCTGGAGAAGCCGTTCTCCGCCGAGGACGCGCTGAGCGCGATCGCCGAGGTGGTCACGGCGAACCAGGCCGAGGAGCGGGAGAGCGCGAGGTCTCGGTGAGGCGCGCTCAGCGGTGACGCGCGCGCGCCGGCGGCGGCGCGCGCGGTCAGCCGAGGATCTGCGCGCAGCGGGGCCACCCGCTGGCGCGCGACCCATTTGCGAGCGTGGTAGGGAGCGACGCGAGGAACGTTGTCGCGCGCCAGCCACGCATCGAATGGACCGCTTGGCCACGGACCACCTGAGCTGCTCGCCGTCAGGGGTTGCGCGTCAGCCGGACGTTGTACATGGTGCTCCCGAACACGATGCTGCCGTCTGCCCTCTGCTGGTCGACGACAAAATCGAAGGCGACCGTGTTGCGCACATCGATGGTGCACCCGGATGCATCACAATCGCAAACGCCTATTCTACACAGCGCGATGTATCCGCAGTCGGTGGGCTGCCCGTCCTGGGTACAGCCGGCGGCCCCTGTTCCCCACCCCCCGTTGGGCATGCAGAGGTAGGCGTCCGAGTCTGGCTGCATGAGGTACGACGTCTGAAGCTCGCACCAGCCCGTCCAGAGCTCTCGGGGATCGATGGCGAAACGCAGCCGGCGGTCGGTGAGCTGCGCATCGAGCATGGTGAAATCGAACCCCTCGTAGGGCAGGTCGGTATCGTAGTAGTTGCCCGGCTCGATCGACGTGGGATAGCCCACGTCCGGATCCACAGCCGGGGGGATGGCGGCTCCCGTGCCGAAGCGCACCTTCCCCTGGATCGATGCGCCCTCCACGGTGTCGATGTCGATCTGGATCACGTCCGATCCCGAGCGGAACTTGAAGTTCTCGACGTATCCATCCCAGTGCGCGATGAGCAGCGCGGCCGCGCTGGAGTCGGGGTTGGGCTCACCGCTGCCGATGGGCAGATCCTGCGACTGACAGCCGGTGTTCCCGAGCGAGGCAGCCGTGAAGAGCAACGCGAGCGCGACGCGGGTCGAACGATTCATGGTTCCTCCTGTCTCTTGCGGTCCATCGCTACATGGCCGGCGCGAGGAACATCCGTCTCTGTCAGTCGAGATTTTCTCGGAACGCGCACGAGGCGCGGACTCGGCCCATGTGCACCGAGCCCGGCGCTTCGCCGAGGAGCCGCTCGGCCTCCGCGCGCGCCTCCGGCGCCCGCCCTGCCGCGCAGAGGGCGAGCACGCGCGCAGCCATGCGCTCCTCGCGGAGCTGGCCCTCTGGGAACCGGGCGCCGAGGTCGTCGAGGCGATCGAGCGCGGCCGACGGATCGCCGTCCCGCACGGCGTCCTGCGCCTCGCGCAGCAAGGCCATCTCCGCGGCGAGCGTGCTCGGCGTCGCCGGCTGTCCGCCGCGCGGGCGCGCCGGCTCGCGTTCGCCGCCGCCTGTCGAGGGCGCTCGCGCGGCGTCCTCCGCGCCCGGGTCCAGCGGCCGCGGCGGTGCGGAAGCGACCGCGCGGGCGGCGCGCGAGGGCGCCGCCATCGGCGCCGGCGCGGCGACTGGAGCCGCCGCGGGCGGCGTCACCGCAGGCGGAGGCGCCGCGGGCGGCGTCACCGCGGGCGGCGTCACCGCGGGCGCGCTCGCCGGCGGCGCTGCGCTGGCCGGCGGAGGCACGTCGACGGTCGCCCTGCCGGTGAAGAACCCGCCGGCGAAGGCGACGGCGCCGATCAGCGCGCCCGCCGCGATCACCTTGCCCGAGAGCACGCCGCCGGCCGCGTTGCCCGAGAGCACGCCGCCTTCCCCGCTGCCCGCGAGCGGCGGCGGGGGCGAGGTGGGCGCCTCCCCGGACGGCTCCTGCGGCGCGGCGGCCGAGAGCTTCCCCGCGATCGCCGCGCGGAGCCGGACCTTGTCGGACGGCGCGAGCCCGTCCGCTCGGGCCGCCCTCAGGAGCGCGCGCGCCCTCTCGCCCGGATCGCTCATGGCCATCCACCCCCGCTCCTCGCCAGCGCCAGCTCGAACTCCCGGCGCGCGGCGCTCAGCCGCGAGTAGACCGTGTTCAGCTTCACGTCGAGCGCCGCGGCGATCTCCGGCGCGCTCAGCTCCTCGATCTCCGCCATCACGAGCACCGCGCGCTTGTCGTCGTCGAGCTCCGCGAGGAGCGCGTCGACGAGCTTCAGCGCCTCGACCTGCTCGAGCCGCTCCGCCGGCCCCGGCGCGCGGTCCGCCACGCCGCCCGGCAGCTCCTCGAGCCCTCCCTTGCGCCGGACGAGGCGCCGGTGATCGCGCGCCACCCGGCAGAGGATCGCGAACAGCCACGCCTTCACGCTCGACCGTGGCTCGAACTCGCCGAGCCGCCGGTGGACCACGACGAAGACGTCCTGGAAGGCGTCGTCCAGGCTCGCCTCGCGGACGCCGAGCCGGCGCAGGTTTCGCCAGACGAAGTCGGCGTGCTCGTCATAGACCGCGTCGAAGTCGAGGAGGACGGGCGCCTCGTGGACGCCGGCGCGCGGATCGAAGACGGACCCCGCGAAGGGGAGCGCCGACGCGGGGGACGTCCTCGTCACGCGAAGTACATGGCCGGCGCCGTCCGGATCCGTCACGGAAATCGCACCTCGACCCCCAGCGAGGCGCGGAGCGTGGCGGCAGCGCTCCGATGGACAGCGCCGATGCCGACGAGCACGAACCGATCGCGCGTCACCGGAAACGGGACGTCGATCGCGAGCGGGATGCGGATCCGGTCCGAGAGGGCGAAGGTCGCGATCGCTCCGGGGTGCGGCGCGATCCAGAGCGCCCGGTTCGAGCCGGGCGACGCCGCGCCGAAGCTGGCCGCGCCCATGACGCCGACCTCGATACCGGCGCAGGGGCCGAGCTCGAACGCGTGATAACGCGTTGCGTAACAAAGGCGCAGCCCGCCGGTGGCCAGGTGGACGTCGCCGCCCATCGTCGTCCGCGCGACGAGCGCTTGCTGCGCGCCGAAGTAGGTGCCGGACACCTCGGCGCGGACGGCTCCGATCAGCACGCCCGCGGAGATGCTGGCGCCCGGGGCGACCGCCGGGAGCGCGGAGGTGTCGAGGACGCCGGAGGCCCTGAGCGTGCCGCGCAGCTCGAGGGGGCGCGACGGGCGCGCCGCGCGCTGCGCCGGGGCCGCGGGGGCGCTGGCGCCTGCCGGGGGCGGGGCCGCGGGCGGCGCCTCGGCGGCGGTGGGCGCGTCCGGAGCTGCGTCCACCTCCGGCGCCGCGCCGGCGCCCGGATCCGCGCCGGAGATGGCGCCTGGCCCCGCGTCGGTGTCCGGCGCCGCCTTCGGGATGCCGCGGTTGGCTGCGTCGGGATCGATGGCGAGCGCGATGATCAGCGCCGCCGCGTCGGCGAGCTCGGCGCAGGTCTCGCTGTGGAGCTCGCGCGACCGTGTCGTCTCGCCGAGCGTCATCGTGAGGCGGAGGTCCCACGGCCCGCGTTCGTTGCGGGACACCACCGCGCGTGCCTTCAGCGTCGGCTCGCCGTTCTCCTCGGACGGCCGCCCGAGGCGCTGCGCGATCTCGGCCAGCACGCGCCCTCGATCCGCGCATTCCCCGGGCGCGATCCAGTCGAGCTCGACCCCGCGCGCGCCCGTCGCGGTGTCGGCGCGAGCATCGCCCGCCACCGCGGCGAGCGCGGCGAGCGCGAGCGCGCCGCGCTCGGAGAAGGAGAAGACGAGGGACTCGGCGGCAGCGAGGATGTCCCGCCGGCGGGGGTCGAGCCGGCGCATCATGTCCTGTGGATCGCAAGCGACGGTAGCGCCGGGCTCGTTCGCGATCGGCAGGAGGTTCCGCGCCCAGCTCGGGAGGTTGACATGGTTCGACGGCCGGGGAGAAGGGAATCCAAACGTTTCGGAGGCGTCAAGCCCCAATGAGCTGCGCGATCGCGCACCCTTTGGACCCTCCCCGCGAGCGCCTCCGCCGAAGGCGCGACCCGACCCACGTTGGCGGTCGCGCCTTCGGCGCCGGGGCAGCTCAGCAGACTGGCTGGAAGACGTAGATGGTGATCGTGGTGAAGCCGACCTGACCTTGCGAGTCGGTGGCGTACAGCCGGAGCTGCACCGAGTAGCCGCCGCAATCCGTGGGCAGGTGCGCCGAGGGGGTCCAGCTGAACCCGGGCGTCGCCGCTGGGCCGCGGATCTCGGTCTCCACCCCGTCGTGAATCACCGTCCAGCGGTACGACACGATGCTGCCGCCGTCGGGGTCGACGGCGCCGCCGCTGATGAACTTCGGGACATCGTAGTCGATCCCGTTGCCATTCACGATGTTGGACAGGTACACGTTCGGCGGCGCGTCGAGCGGCGGCGCCACCACGTTGACCGTGCGCGTGACCGTGCCGATCGCGCCGCTGTCGTCGGTCGCCGTCAGCTTCAGCGTCATCGGCCCGACGTTCGGGAACGTCCTTGCGACGGCGCAGCCGATGGGCGCCCAGCCCGGGAATTGCGGCGAGCTCCACTGCAGGCTGCTGCACGGCAGGAACATCTCGAGCCCGAGGTTGGCGTCGAACGCGCGGCCTTGAAGGGTGGTCATCACGTTCTGCGTGATGGTGCTGCCGGCCGTGGGCTCCTGGATCTCCGGCACCGGCGGCGAGTTCCCCGAGTGCACGACGATCGAGGTGGTCGTCGAGGCGCCGTTCGAGTCGGTCGCGGTGGCCGTGATCGTGTGGCTGCCCTGGGTGAGGAACACCTCCCGCGTCGCGCCCCCGCCGAGCGAGCCCATCAGGCTGCTCGACCAGTGGACCGTGCAGCACGCAGGGCCGTCCTCGACATCGTCAGCCTGCGCCGAGAGCGTGAGTTCCGTGCCGTGCAGCACGCTCGCGTCGTTCGCGGGGCTCAGGATCTTCACGGCGGGCGGGATGTTGCCCAGGACCGTCTTCACGGCGTCGCTCGCGTCGACGATGCGCGCGTCCCCGAAGCCGAACGTGTCGGCGGTCGTGCGCAGGATATCCATCACCTCGTTGGCGCTGAGCGTCGGATCGGCGGCCCAGATCAGCGCCGCCACGCCCGCGGCGTAGGGCGACGCGGCGCTCGTGCCGCTCGCCGGGCGAAGCTGTCCCGCGCGGCGAGGTCCTCATCGAGGCTGGATCGCTGTCCACGAGCAACTACGCTCTCGGTGACAGCGCACCTGGGTGAACCGCGAGATGGCACCCGGGCGAGGCCGCTTGCGGCGCTCAAGCGCTCCTCGCAGCCAGCGTCGACGGGGCTCATCGCCGCGTCATCGCTGGTGTCAGCAAGCGCCGGGCCAGGCGTGAGATCGCCCGTTGGGCGGCCTCACCAGGGCGCCTCGCGCTGCGGAAGCCGGCGTTGCCGTCTGGCGCGTGGCCTCTGCTCCAGAGGGGCGGGGCACGCCTCGCCGGGCGGATGGCGGCGAGAGCCTCCACGTTGAGGGCGTGAGCCGCCATCGGCCCTCGGGGCGCGAACCTCGCCGTCCGGTGCTTCGAAGACCCGCGCGCGGGCCGGCCCTGCGCCTCGACTACGCCGTGCTCGCCGCGCGGTGGTGTCCCGCCTACGCCGCGCGGTTCTCGCGCGGCGCGACGCAGGTCGCGTGGCCGTCCGGCGCATGGCGCGTCACCTCCGCCGGCACGGATGGCTCGAGAGCGAGCGCGGCGCTCTTGCTCGACGGCGCCTCTCACGAAGACGGTGCAGAGCTCGTGTGGAACGAGCTCGTCCTCTGCGGACGCGCGAGGTCGGTGAGGTGCTCGAGAGGGCCGTCCGGGCAGCCGTCGCAGGTGGTGAGCGGGCCGGAGCTCGGTGACCGCCTCGCGATCCGGGGATCGAAGCCTTCACTCCTCGACGCTGCGCCGCACCGCGAAGGCGAGGCCGCAGCCCTCGATCTGCTCGCGATGGATCACGCCCATCGGCGAGAGCGCTTGCTCGTCGACCCGCCGGCCCACGCGCAAGAGGACCTTCTTCGCCGCAAGATCCACGAGCGAGACGCGCGCCGAGCTCGCGAACGTCTCGGTCTCGATCGGGCTTTCGGCCACGACGATCAGGATCTCCGCGCCGGCCGCCTTCTTCGCCAGCTCGATCGGGGACTGTTCCAGCGCCTTGCGGAGCCGCTTCAGCGCCGAGAGCTCGCGGGCCGCGCGCACCGAGCCATCGAACGCGGGGCCGAGCACCGCGAGGCCGAGCCGCGCCTCGACGAGCCGGCGGACGTTCGCGGTGTCCTCGTCGACCTTCGTCCCGCCGAAATACACGCCTCGCACCTTCGTCAGCCGATCGCGCTCCGAGGGGGAGGGCGGGGGCCTCATGAGGCACAGGAGGAACGCATCCTTGTCGGATCCGCGCGCGGCGTCGTCGATCCCGCGAACGTCGCGCAGCTCGGCGCGCGGAGCGCGCACGTACACCGCGGGCCGGCGGAGCAGGGCGTCGAGAGCCCCCGGAGCGCGGAGCGAGGGGTCGACGATGTCGGCGGGGTCCCCGTCGCTCGCGGCCTCGCCGATCCAGCGATCCGTCGCCTCGACGAAGCGCTCGTAGCCCGCCGGGAGCCCCGCGCGGCGCTCGTCGATCACGGCCAGCAGCGCGCGCCGCTCGGCCTCGACGGTGCGGCGATCGTGGAGGTACATCGCGATCGCGAGGAGCCCGATGACCACCGCCGTCAGCAGCGTGAGCAGCCGTGCCCGCCCAAGCCGCCGCCCGCTCGCGAGCGTCCCCTCGATTCCGGCTCGAGCCGCGTGACGGCGTGCGCGCGCCCGGTGGCTGACGGCCCGCTCCACGCGCGCGGCGAGCGCGGGGTTCATCCGCTCCGTCGCGAGGAACGTCGCCACGTCAGCTCTCCCTGGAGTGCGCTCGGGAGGCGAGCAGGTTGCGATCGATGAGGCCCTCGAGCTCGCCGCGGGTCACGCCGAGCCGAGCCGCGGCCTGGGCCGCGAGCGAGGTCGCGGCCACGCCGACGATGAACTGGTACGTGGGCTTCTGCGCCGCGTCGAGCTCCACCTGGACGAACCGGAGGTTCCTGATCGCCTTCTCCCGCTCGAGCCGCGCCGCGAACGTCAGGAAATGCGTGGTGATGAACGCCTGCGGGCGGAGCTTCGCGAGCAGCGTGACGACGAGCTCGAAGATCTCCTCCCCCTCGGACGGGTTCGTCCCCGAGCAGAGCTCGTCGAGGATCACCATCGCTCCCGGGCCGAGCTCCTCGAAGAGCGCCCGGATCCGGAGGAGCTCCATGCCGAGCCGCCCCTCGCTCTGATCGAACTTCGTCTCCTGGATGAGCGACACAACGAGCCCTGGGACGCAGACGACGCTCGCGCTGCGCGCCGGCACGAACATGCCTGCCTGCGCGAGCAGCTGCGCCAGCGCCACCGACTGGAGCAGGCGAGTCTTTCCGCCCGAGTTCGGCCCCGTGACAAGGAGCGTCGTGTCGGCCCGATCGATCACGACGTCGCACGGCACCGCCTTGCCTCCGTTGGCGACGAGGAGCGGATTGAAGAGGCCGAGGAGCACGCGCTCGCCCTCCGCGACGGACCGGAGCTCCGGCAGGCTGACCTCGAGCCCCGCCGCCGCGGTGAGATCCCGGAAGCCGAGCGCTCCCAGGTAGACCTCCATCTCTCCGACGAGCGGGACCAGCTGGACGACCTGATCCTCGACGCCCTCGAACACCGCGTCGATGAGCCTCGCCATGACCTCTCCGTCGCCAAAGCTGTACCCGCGAAAGAACATCTCGAGCTTCGCGAGCCAGCGCCGCACCGGCGACAGGACGAACGGGTTCTCCTGCCGCTCCCGGACGGTCACGACGTCGAAGCCGCGGATGCGGCCGTCGGCGCCCACGCGGATGTCCAGGCGGAGCGTCGCGAGGTGCTCGTCGTAATCGAGGAGATCGGCCATCGATCGATACCCCTCGGTCGCCTGCACCGCCTGGCCGAAATCGCGCAGCCGGGAGAGGCCCGATCGAGCGCCCTCGAACGACGCGCTCATCAGATCGAAGACCTCTTTGACGATCGCGAGCACGTCGAGCTGCCGCCGCGTCGGATCGAACTTCTTCCCTGCCACCGCGCCCTCGAGCGCGCCCCGCAACCGGCACGAGGCGGTGTAGAGCTTCTCGAGCTGCCTGCGAAACGTGGGTGAGATCGAGAGCTCGTGGAGGATCCCCCTCCGGAGCTCGGTCACGCGCGTGTCGCTCGGAGGCCGGGAGAGGACGCGGAGGATGAACCCTCGGTTGACGACGGCCTCGTGCCCCCCGACGCGGACGCGGAAGCACCGGGCCACGAGCTCCTCCAGGAACAGGTCCGGCGCGAAGTTCTTCGGATCCCACGTGGAGGGCGCGATGGGCGCCCGATCGAGCGCTTGGCCGAAGAACCCGCCGGAGACGCCGCTTGTGAACGCGAACGAGAGGGACTGTCGCAGCTCGTCGAGATCGGCCCGCGCGGGCGGATCCACGAAGAGCAGGCTGGGGATCCTGTCCGTGGACGGGAGCGCGGCCGCACAGGGCACGTCGGGCCCATGGGGCGCGGGCGGACGGGCGATGCTCTCGGTGGGAACCTGCGCGTGGATCGGGTGCACGAGCAGACGACCCGCGCTCGCAGGAAAAGTTCCCCCGCGCAGGGAACACCCATGAAGATGGTCGCGAAACTGCAAGATTCCACGACGGCTGGGGCGCTCCGGCGTCCCGGTGAGGCCCCAGTTCGGAGATGGCGAGGGGGCCATCGGGCCGGTCGTGGCGATTCGACCTCGATCTCGGGTCCGAGCACGGGGCCGGGCCACGACGCGAGGTGCCGGCCGTGCGGGGCGAAGCCCGAAGGTCGAGCCGGCTCTGGTGCTAGGGTCGAACGCCACCGATGACCGGGAGACGGACAAAGACCCTGAGCGGAACGATCGCTGCTTCGTGGACGCGCCGCGCCGCTCGCTACGCGGTGAGCCGAGGTCTGGACGCGGAGGCAATGCTCAGGGCCGTGGGCCTTCGTAGTGAAATGCTCGAGCATCCCGAGGCGCGCATCGCCTTTCGAGAGCACGTCGAGCTCTTGCAGGCGATCGAGGAGAGCCTCGCCGATACAGGGGTAGGAATCGACATTGGAGCAACCGGAAGGCCGGAAGATTTCGGCGCCATGGGGCTCTTGGCCGAGACCAGCGCGACGCTCCGAGATGCCCTCGACATGGTCCAACGGTTCAACCCGTTGGCGAACCAGGCTTCGCTCGCGACCTATTGGGTCGAAGGCGAGCGCGTCTACATCTCCGACGCGCACCTGCCAGACGGCCGACCCACACCGCGCGTCGCCGCTGAAGCGACCATGACGTTCTATGCTCGCACCATCGTCCTCACGACGGGCGTCTTGCATCCGTTCTTCGAGATCTGCTGGGCCCACGCTCGCCACCCGGGGTGGACGACGGAGAGGGCTGCACTATTCGCTGGTGCGCGGGTCCGTTTTTCGGCGCCCAGGAACGCCCTCGTCGCGCCGGCCCAGCTGCTCGATGCTCCGCTGCACTCGGCCAGGCCCGCTCTGGTTCCGCACCTCCGGTCCCTCGCCCAAAGGCTCCTCGAGACGGTCGGAGACGGCGCAGACGATCTGCAAAAGACCGCGGCCTGTTTGCGCGCCTCCGTTCAGCGTCAGGAGCCGCTCTGCGTCGACGGCGCGGCGCGCGCGCTCGGCTGCTCCACCAGGACTCTGCAGCGGCGGCTCGGCCTCGCGAAGATCACCTTTCGCCAGCTGGTCGATGAGGTCCTTCGTGAGCGGGCGGAAGAGCTGATCGTTCGAGGCTCTCTCAAGCTCAGCGAGGTCGCCGACCTGCTCGGCTACTCGGACGTCCGCGCCTTACGACGCGCGTGCCAACGTTGGTTCGGCGCCCCGCCCGCCGAGCTTCGCGCCCAGGGCTCACGCGCACGCGCCAAAGTGTAAGACGTAGCGCGCAAGTTGGCGCGATCGGTCCCCCTTGTGGCGCCCTCGATCCCTCCCCGACGCCGAGGTGCGCGTCAGGATCCGCCCACATCATGAAGCACTTGGCTCTATCTTTGCTGGGCGTCGTCTCCACTGGCTGCCTCGAGAGCGGAACGGATGGAAACCTCGTGCCGCTCACGGTCGTCGACGATCCCTCTCTACCGCAGACATCGCTTGAGGACGGGCGAAAGGTTCATCTCCAGACCCGAGGCGACGCAGACAATCCCGTCGTGATCGTCCTCCACGGCGGGCCCGGAGGGGATCACCGGGACCTCCTCTCCCTTGAAGTCCTCGATGACGAGTACTTCCTCGTCTTCTGGGATCAACGAGGCACCGGGCTCTCGGCACGCGTCCCGGACGAGGAGCTCGACGGACCGACCTACCTGGACGACCTCTACTATCTAGCTGAGCTCTGGAGCCCCGACGCTCCCGTCCACTTGATCGGCATCTCCTGGGGCGGCGCGTACGCGACCTATTTCCTCCAGCGCTACCCCGAGCGAGTGGGCCGCGCCGTCGTGGCGGAGCCCGGGAGCCTGAATCCAGCGGCCGCCCGAGACGCCAACGTGGCGAGCGTGAACTTCTTCGGCGGTGAGGTGCATCAATACCTGAACGCCACGGACTACCTGCTGCCGAGCGGGGATGCCCGCGCGGATTACTTCTACGTCATCGGCCTGGCTGGAACGACGGAGCGCGATTCGCTCCTGGGTTATGATTTCTGGCGCCTCGGGTTTCGCGCGAATTATCGCATCAACCTCTGGCAAGGAAATTTCGACGAGTCTTACAGCTTCGACTTCACCGAGGGCCTCGAAGACAACCCCGTGCTGTTCATCACGGGCAAGTCGGACGGCCGTCTGGGCCACGACTTCCAGCTCGACCATCACGTCCCCTGCTTCCCGAACGCAGAGGTGTTCCAGATCGAAGACGCCGAGCACTCGGAGCTGCTCCGCCGCGCCGAAGCTCACGAAGCCATCCGTGAATTCCTCGGAGGTCACCCGTGAAGCGCGCCGGACTTCTGCTCAGCGCTCTGGCCGGCGTCCTCTTGGCTCCGAGCGCGGCGCGCGCGCAGGCCGCCGCTGAGTCGATGCTGCGCGGCGCACCTGGCGATGATCATCTCCGCGCTCGTGTGACGCTGGATCCGGGCTTCATGGTGGGCCTTGGGTACGTTCGGGGCATCGACGTGGGGCACGGGCGAGCGCGGAGGCTCGGCTTGCACGTCGACCTCGACGCGCTCATCGATTTTTCGAGCTGGGATCTCACGGGCGGCTTGAGCGCGCGGCTCTTCGATCGACCTGGGTTCGACGTGCTCGGACGCGTCGACCTCGACCTCAAGTTGGCTCAAAACGAAGCGCACACGGCGCTCGCCTACGGCTATCGCCTCACCCTCGCCCCGGGGTTCTATCGACCGAAATGGTACGCCGCGGCCGGAGCCGGGTTCCGCGGCAATATCGCCACCACGATGTGGCAAAGCGCTTCGTACTTGGAGCAATTCCCCGAGGCGAAGGACGGAACCTACCTGAGCGGGACCGCGCTCTTCTCGTTCGGAGTCACGGCGGGCCTCCGCTTCGGCCGGCGCTATTTCTCCGGAGTTCGCGCGGCGTACAGGCTCCCCGCGACCTTGGAGAGCTACGGGCCGTGGGTCCAGCCGATGACGGTCGGCGTCGAGCTCGGGGGTACGTTCTCCTTGTGGCCCTGGACCTGACGCGGGGGGCGATCGGCGCCTTCGACCGGCGGCCCCACGCGACGAACAGTGAGAGCGCGACCAGCAGGAAGTTGAACGGCGCGTTCGCCGCCTCCCCGCGTGTGACGTGGAAGACGATCGCGCCCACCATCAGCGCGACGCAGCCGAGCGCGGCCAGCACCGCAAGCACGGGCTCGATGCGCGTGGCGGAGGGCAGCAGGACGACCTGGTCGTCGTGCTCCTCGGCGATGGCACCTGGCGCTTCAACGCGCTGACGTGCGCGGTCAGCCGAGGATCTGCGCGCAGAGCTGCTGGAGCTCCAGCAGCATGTCGGGGGTGGCCTGGAGGGTGATCCGGGAGCGGTGCTCGCCCTCCTGGTAGCTCAGCGTGAGCAGGACGACGGGCGACGCGATCTTCGCCCCGCGGCTCGCGGCCGCGATCGTGTCGATGCGCCAGTCAACGCCGGTGAGCAGCTTGCCGTGGTCGAGCAGCGCGCCGCGCACGATCTCCCGCCGCACGACCGCCCTGGCCTGGTCGTAGCCGGCGAGCAGGATCGCCTGGATCTCCTCGGCGCCCTCGCCGGGCGCGAGCGCGGCGAGGTCGGCCGCAAGGGCGGCGCGGTCGAGGTCGCGCTTGCTCGCCTCGCGGACGAGGAAGCGGCACGCCTTGAGCACCCGCGCGAGCGCCTCGGAGTCGACCTCGTGCCGGCGGCAGAACGCGTCGAGGAGCCGCTCCACGGCGGCGGGCACCGGCTCGCCGAGGCTGGGCCCGAGCGCCTCCCAGAGGCGCCGCCGCGCGCCCTCGGGCAGCTCCAGGAGCCGGCGCAGGTCGGCGCCGAGCTCCGGGGGCGGCGGCGCTCCGCCGAGGCTCAGGAGCTCGGCGCGGGGGGAGGGCGCTTCGCGCGCGGGGGTGCTCATCGCGACCTCGCCAACGATTGCCGAGCGCCACGGCGATGTCCATGGCCGCGCGCGCGCCGGCCGTACTGGCCCGCGAGCGCGGCCGGCGCGGCGCCCGGCCGGCTCACTTGCTCAGCTGGATCGGGACGTAGAGGGCGCGCATCTTCGACATCGTGCCCTCGCGCGTGTACCCGGCGAGCCCGTAGAGGACGTTCCACCAGTGCCCCTGCGGCGTCTCGCCGTACGAGAACACGGGGAAGAAATGGAACTCCCACTCCTTGCCGGTGCGCAGCCGCTGCTCGCGGTAGACCGTGTTGAGCGCGACCTGCGTCACCGAGTTCTGGTCCGCGAACCGGAAGAAGACCGGCAGGGCCATCGTGGTGCGCGACGTCGGCGACGCGAAGTCCCAGAGGAACGGCGCGACAACGAGGTGCGTGGAGCTGCGGTTTCGACCCGAATAGAAGAACGGGTAGATGTCCGTCTCCCAGCCGGTGAGATCCTGCGTGTGCCGGACCAGCGGTGTGAGCCACGTGGTGTCGCTCAGCCCGTGGCGCTTGAAGCGGCCGTAGAACGGGAAGAGGACGAGATCATCGCTGCGCGGCGAGGTGTTCCGGTAATAGAACGGGAGCAGGAACGTCCGCTCCAGATCGATGTCCGGATCCCTGTATTGCCAGAAGAGCGGCGTGATCATGTCGAGCTCCGTCCGCCCTCGATAGCGAGCGTAGCCCCAGGTCGCGAAGGTGCTCTCCCCCTCCTCGCCGCGCGCCTTCACGAAGAGCGGTGTGACGAGCAGGTTCGAGTTGCCCTCGTATCCGTAATGGAAAAACGGGAACAGCGTGGTTCGATCGTGGTTCTTGCCCCAGCTGTGCCAGTAGAAGGGCATGATGTTGAACACGTCGCCCTTGCGCGAGTGCTGCCACATCAAGGGACCCCAGATGTTGGTCGAGCGGTCTCCGACGTCGCTGTAATGGTAGTAGTGCAGGAGCGGCGGGATGACCTCGTACTCGCTGCTCTCGTCACGACCGTAGAAGTAGAGCGGGGCCAGGCCGAGATCGATCTTGTCGGCCGAGCGCGCGTCGCACGCGGGGCCGCCCTTCCAGCTGCAGAAGAGGGGGCCGACCAGGTTGAAGCCGCTCCGCGCGGTGTGGTGCGTGAAGGTGAGCAGGGGAGGGATGTGGAGGTAGCCGCTCCCATCGTCGCTCTTGCCCTCGAAGAAGAGCGGCGCGAGCCAGTTGTCGTGACGGCCCGGCTCCGCCTTGCGCCCGGGGCTCGCGGGGCGGCCCTCGGACTCGCGGTGCATGAACGGGCCGACGATCGTCGTGTAGGTGTTCTGGTCCCGCAGCTTCCAGAAGAACGGGAAGAGGACGTCGGCGTCGACGTCCTTGCTCCGGCGGTTGTAGTAGAGCGGCGTCACCATCGTGGCGCGGTCGCCGGGCATCTTGCGCTCCGCCCACAGGGGGAAGAGCGTCCGGAACTGGTAGCTGCCGCTCCGCTCGCCGTAATAGAGCCCGTACCAGTCGCGCTGGATCTCCTCGGCGCGCCCGACCTCCCACTCGCCGGTGTCGTTCGTGCCGATCTGCTTCTTGACCGACGGCGGCACGGCCAGCGGGTCCTCCGGCAGGGTCGGCTCCTGGGTCTGGATCGGGCTCTCCTCGGAGGTCGGCGCCGCGTGCGTCTCCGGCATGCCGGGCGGCGGCTGCGGCGAGCTCGAGGGGGGCGGGCCCATGCCGGGCTGGCCGAAGCCGACCTGCGCCGCCGCGACGGACGGCGCGGCGAGCGCGACCAGCGCGGCGGCGAGCGAGAGCGCCGCGCGCGCGCGCCGCGCCCTGCCCTGTTCCTCGCCCGCCGGAGCGCCGCGCGCCCCCCGCGAGCAGCCCGGTGCTCCCATCGCCTCGGTGGTCAACGCGCTCCCCGCTGGCCGACGGGTGAAGCCTCGAGGGCCCGATCCGCGAGCACGCGCGCCGCTCCTTCCAGCGGGATCTCCTCCTGCACGTGCGCCACGAGATCCTTGATCTGGATGACGCCGCGCTCGACCTCCGAGTCGCCCAGGATCACGCAGAGCCGCGCGCCGAGGGCGTCCGCGCGCCGGAGCATCGCCTTGAGCCGCCCGCCGCGCCCGTCCAGCTCGACCGAGACGCCGAGCGCGCGCAGCTGCTTCGCCAGGACGAGCGCCCGGTCCGCGCCAGCCTGGCCGAGCGGGGCGAGGAAGCAGCCGGGCCTGCGGCGCGAGGCGGCGTCGGGCATCACCGTGAGCAGCCGCTCCATCCCCATCGCGAAGCCGATCGCCGGCACGCTCGGCCCGCCGAGCCCGGCGACCATGTTGTCGTAGCGACCGCCGCCCGCGAGCGTGCTCTGGGCGCCGAGCTCGCTCGATGTCGCCTTCACCTCGAAGAGCGTGCGCGTGTAGTAGTCGAGCCCCCGCACGAGCGACCGGTCGATGACGTAGTTCACGCCGAGCACGTCGAGGCAGCGCAGCACGCCCTCCCAGTGGGCCCGGTCCGCGTCGTCGAGCAGGTCGAGGATCGACGGGGCGTCGCGCGCCACCTCGTGGTCGCGCGGGTCCTTCGAGTCGAGGATGCGCAGGGGGTTCTTCTCGAGGCGGCGCTGCGAGTCGTCGCTGAGCTCGCCCTTGCGCGGCGTGAAGTGGGCGAGCAGCGCCTCGCGGTAGCGCTCGCGCGTGCCCGCGCTGCCGAGCGAGTTCACGTGGACGACGAAGTCGTCGACGCCGATGCGCTGCAGGAAGCCCGCGACGAGGTCGATCGTCTCGGCGTCGCAGAGCGGCCCGGGATCGCCGAAGAGCTCGCAGCCGGCCTGGTAGAACTGGCGGTAGCGCCCCTTGGCCGGCCGCTCGCCGCGGAACATCGCCCCGAGGTAGTACCAGCGGGTGACCGGCTCCTTGGCGTGCACGCCGTGCTCGACGTACGCGCGCGCGGCGCCCGCCGTGCCCTCGGGGCGAACGGTGAGCTGATCGCCGTGGCGCTCGAAGGAGTACATCTCCTTCTCGACCACGTCCGTCGTCTCGCCCATCTGGTGCCGGAAGAGCTCCGTCGGCTCGATCAGCGGCGTGCGCACCTCGGCATAACCGTGGAGCTCCGCGTGGAGGCGGAAGGCCCCCTCGAGCTTGTGCCAGCGCTCCACCTCTTCGGGGAGGATGTCGTTCATCCCCCGTACCGCACGCAGTTCCATCGCGCGGCGCTTATGGTCGGTGCTGGCGAGCGGGTCAAGCCGGTCGGATGCTTCCCGGTACGTTGGGTCTCGCCGCCTCACCGTCCGGGGGCTATGTGCTCTCCCCGAGGAGCATGGCGAAGGCGAAGACGCGCGCTGCGGCGATCGATCTTGGGAAGGCCCGCGTCGGCGTGGCCGTGACCGACGAGCTCGGGCTCTACGCGCACCCGCGGCCGCTGCTCGACGGGCGGAACCGGAAGGCGCTCCTGACGGCCCTCGCGGCGCTCGCCCGGGACGAAGGGATCACGCGGTTCGTGGTGGGGCTGCCGCTCGAGATGAACGGGGCCGAGGGGCCCGCCGCGCGGCGGGCGGTGGCCTTCGCGCAGGTGCTGGCCGACGCGGCCGGCGTCGAGGTGGAGCTCGTCGACGAGCGGCTGACGACGGTCGAGGCGGCACGGCGCCTGCGCGACGGGGGCGTCTCGGGGCGAAAGAGCAAGGAGCGCGTCGACGGGGCGGCGGCGGCGCTGCTGCTCCAGGCCTGGCTCGACGGGCGGCGCGGTTAGCCGCGGAGTCTTCGGCGCTCGCCGGCGCTGCGGCGCTCGCCGGCGCTCGCCGGCGCTAGCGGCTCTCGCTGCGGAGCAGCAGGTACGCGCCGGCGGCGCCGACCGCGCCGATCGCGAACAGCACGACGTCCCACATGGGCCACGCGACGCCGGCCGCGCGCCGGAGGACGACGGCCTCGACGACCCGCACGAGCAGCGACGCGAAGCCGTACGCGCACAGCCCGACCACGATCGGCCGGCGGAGGTTGTCGGCCAGATCGACCGCCCTCATGCTGTTGTTCCACACGCTCCGGCGCACGTGGCGCGCGCCGATCAGCGCGGGGGTGATCAGCGCGAAGCCGATGCCGAACGCGAGCAGGACCGCCTCGAGGCCCGTCAGGTTGTCGGTCACGGTGCCGCCGCGCGAGAGGCGGATGATCGCGGTGACCAGCGTGATGAGGCCGCCGGCGACCCAGAAGATGCCGAGCACCGACAGCAGCAGGATGAGCGGCCTCGCCATGCTCACCTGCTGCGCCTGGCGGAGCTGCATCGTCATCGTCGGCGCGGCGCGCGGCGCCGACGGCAGCGAGTTGCGCGGCCCGGGCTGGACGCCGGAGGAGCTCAGCTCCTTCGGCTCGGTCTCGTTGCTGTCGTAGAGCGCGAGCTCCGCGTCGAACTCCTCCATCGTCTGGTACCGATGGATGGGCTCCTTCGCCATGGCCCGCTGGATGATCATCTCCAGCGGCTCGGGGATGCTCGGCTCGAGCGAGCGCGGGCGCGGCGGGTCCTCGGTGAGCACCGCGGTCAGCGTCGCGGTCGGGTCGTTGCGGTCGAACGGCCGGCTGCCGGTGAGGGCGCAGTAGAGGATCGCGCCGACGGCGTAGATGTCCGCCCGATGATCGACGCGCTCGCCGCGGGCCTGCTCCGGGGCCATGTACGACGGCGTGCCCATGATCATGCCGGTCTGCGTGAGCGCGGCGCCCGGCGCGTCGTCGACCTTGGAGATGCCGAAGTCGATCACCTTGGCCGTGGGCATCGTGAGGTCGCCGGTGAGGAACACGTTCTCCGGCTTCATGTCGCGGTGCACCACGCCCTTCGCGTGGGCGGCGGTGAGCGCCTTGCAGATCTGCCGGACGATGCGCACGGCGGGGCCGATCTTCATCTTGCCGACATCATTGAGGTAGTCGGCGAGCTCCCTGCCTTCGAGGAACTCGTTGACGAGGAACGGCCGCCCCTCCGCGGTGCGGTGGACGTCGAAGACGGTGACGACGTACGGGCTCTGCACCGCGGCCGCGGCCTCGGCCTCGCGCTGGAACCGCGAGATCACCTGCGGTTGCCGCGCGAACTCCGGGTGCAGCATCTTGATGGCGAAGCGCTTGCTCGAGATCCGGGTGTGGCGCGCCTCGTAGACGCGCCCCATGCCGCCCTCGCCGACGACGCGCACGACCGTGTACGTCTCGTTGATCGTCTTGCCGACGAGGTCGTCGCGGAGCGCGTCGTCCTCCGACTCGTCGAGCGTCGCGGCGTCCCGCGGGCAGACCCTGAACTCGGCCGGGTAGCGCACCCCGCAGGTGGGGCAGACCTTGGGGGTCGCGTTGTCGCTCCCGGAGGCCGGGAGCGCGGTGGCGGAGGTGGACAGGCTCGTCATCGCGTTCGCGATATGAAGGTCCGACTGCGACGCGCGTGCGTCCGACTGCGATCGGGGGCCGCGTGCGTCCGACTGGGGTCGGGAAGGGTCCGACTGTAGTCGGGGAGCGTCGTCAGGGGGCCGGAGGGTGCCGGGCATCGCTGACCGAGGGTAGCCAATCGGCCGTTCTGGGGGTGACAAATCGCGCGCCCATGTCGACCGCGTTGACGGAGCGAGGCGTCTGCGTATACTCGCGCGCTCCTCAGCTCACTGGCCTGAACTTCGTGGGCTCGCGCCGCTACGGGCGCGGGGCTCACCTTCAGGCGTCGCTTGGCCAGTCGCCGGCGTTGTAAGACGCCCCGGCCCGGACGCTCGGCAGCGCACCGGCAAGGCCATGGAGAGCCAGCATGCTGCACTCGATTCAGAAGACGGATATCATTCAGAAGTACGCGGTTCACGAGGGCGACACCGGGTCCCCCGAGGTCCAGATCGCGCTCCTCAGCGAGCGGATCAACCAGCTGCAGGATCACTTCCGCACGCACCAGAAGGACCACCACTCGCGCCGGGGTCTGCTGAAGCTGGTGAGCCAGCGCCGCAGGCAGCTCGACTACCTGAAGCGCATCGACGTCGAGCGCTACCGCACCCTCATCGGCCGCCTCAACCTCCGCAAGTAGCCGATTTCCGCGCGGATCGCGCCGGCCCGCGGGCGCCTCGAGCGCCCGCGTGGCGCGCCCGAGCGGGCGCTCGACCCGCCGCGCCCGCGTGACCCCACGTGAGAGCGAGCAGACGACGAGCCCTGGCGACAGCCCGCCGGGGTGGTCCGTTCCGCCGCGCAGCTCCCTTCCACTCCGCGATCTCCATCGATCCATCGACGCGCCACGGACGACGGGCCGGCGTTTCGGCCCCTTCCGTTCGGGAGGTTTGCGGCACGCACCCCTGAACGCCTGCTTTTTGCGCTGGCGAGAGGGGAGCGAACGCTCTAAGGAGGTCATTCATTGACCACGGACCGGCGGGGCGATAGGCCTCGCTGTTTCCGAGCGCGGGCTCCGCGCGTCTTCGTCTTCGCTTCGTGCGCAGCAGCTCGGCTCCTGCGCAGGGACCGAGGAAGAAGAGCAGCCCCTCGCGCTCGGCGTAGCGCCGCACGCAGCGGCCCTCGCGATCGCGAGAGAGAGCTGAAATTCCAATGTTTGTTCGTGAATCCGTCATGGTGGGCGGCCGTGCCCTCACCCTCGAGACCGGCCGCCTGGCGAAGCAGGCCCACGGGGCCGTGCTCGTCACCTACGGCGACACCATGGTGCTCGTGACCGTTGTCTCGCAGGACGAGCGGCCGGGCCTCGACTTCTTCCCCCTCACCTGCGAGTTCGTCGAGAAGACGTACGCCGCCGGCAAGATCCCCGGCGGGTTCTTCAAGCGCGAGGCGCGCCAGCGCGAGGAGGAGATCCTCACGTGCCGCCTCATGGATCGCCCGCTCCGCCCGCTCTTCCCGGAGGGCTTCAAGCGGGACACGCAGATCATCGCGACCGTCCTCTCCAGCGACAAGCAGAACAAGGCGGACGTCCTCGCCCTGACGGGCGCGAGCGCCGCGCTGCACATCTCGGACGTCCCCTGGCAGGGGCCGATCGTGGGCGTGCGCGTGGGCCGGCTCGAGGGCGAGTTCGTCGCGTACCCGACGGCCGCCGACATCGAGAAGTGCGACATCGATCTCGTCGTCGCGTGCTCGCGCGACGCGATCGTGATGGTCGAGGGCGGCGCCGCGGAGGCGACCGAGGCCGAGATCATCGACGCGCTGATGTTCGCGCACGAGACGGCGCAGCCGGTCATCGATCTCATCGAGAAGATGCGCGCCGCGGTGGGCAAACCGAAGCGCGAGTTCGTCGCCCCTCAGCTCCCGGCGGAGATCAAGCGGCGCGTCGCCGAGCTCGTCGACGGCGATCTCAAGGCCGCGACGCGGGTGACCGACAAGAAGGCGCGCTACGAGGGCTACAGCTCGCTCAAGAAGAAGATGACCGAGACCCTGGCCGCCGAGCTCGGCGCCGAGAAGCTCCTGCCCCTCCAGGGGCTCGTGAAGGCCGAGTTCGAGGAGCGCAAGGCGCACGTCGTCCGCACCTACGTCATCGAGGAGGGCCGGCGCATCGACGGGCGCGACGGCAAGAGCATCCGGCCGATCATGTGCGAGGTGGGCCTGCTCCCGCGCGTGCACGGCAGCGCCCTGTTCCAGCGCGGCGAGACGCAGGCGATCGTCACGACGACGCTCGGCACCTCGACCGACGAGCAGAAGATCGACGGCCTGATGGGGGAGACGTGGAAGCGCTTCTACCTCCACTACAACTTCCCGCCCTTCTCGACCGGCGAGACGAAGCCGATGCGCGGCCCCGGCCGGCGCGAGATCGGCCACGGCGCGCTCGCCGAGCGCGCGCTCTTGCGGATGATCCCGGCGCCGGATCAGTTCCCCTACACGATCCGGATCGTGTCGGAGACGCTCGAGTCGAACGGCTCGTCGTCGATGGCGGCGGTCTGCGGCGGGTGCCTCTCGCTGATGGACGCGGGCGTGCCGATCAAGTCGCCGGTCGCCGGCATCGCGATGGGGCTCATCATGGAGGACCAGCGCTACGCGGTGCTCTCGGACATCCTCGGCGACGAGGACCACCTCGGCGACATGGACTTCAAGGTCTGCGGCACCGCGCGCGGCGTGACCGCGATCCAGATGGACATCAAGATCGCCGGCCTGAGCCGGAACATCCTGATGCAGGCGCTGGATCAGGCGCGCGAGGGGCGGATCCACATCCTGAACAAGATGCTCGAGACGCTGGCGACCACGCGGCCCGAGCTCAGCCAGTACGCGCCGCGGATCACCACGGTGCGCGTGAAGCCCGACCAGATCCGGCTCATCATCGGCCCCGGCGGCAAGACCATCAAGGGCATCGTCGACCAGACCGGCGTCGCGATCGACGTCGAGGACGACGGCACGGTGAACGTCGCGTCGGCCGACTCCGACGCGGTGAAGAGGGCGCTCGACATCATCAAGGGGCTGACGGCCGAGCCCGAGGTCGGGACGACCTACGCGGGGACGGTCAAGCGCATCACCGACTTCGGCGCCTTCGTCGAGATCCTCCCGAACACCGACGGCTTGCTGCACATCTCGGAGATGGCCCACACGCGCGTCGAGCGCGTCGAGGACGTCCTCAAGGAGGGCGACTCGATCGACGTGAAGGTGCTGAGCGTCGATCGCGACGGCAAGATCCGGCTGAGCCGGCGCGAGCTGTTGCCGCTGCCGGAGGGCGAGGAGGGCGATCGGGCGCGCGAGCGCATGGCGCAGGCGCGCGACGCCGGCCCGCCGCCGCGGCGCGATGGTCCGGGCGGAGGGCGCGGCGGCGACCGCGGATCGCGGCCCGGCATGGATCGCGATCGAGGCGGACCGCCGCGCGAGCGCCGCGAGCGACGCTCCTAGTCACGCGACCGCAGACGGGGAGGCCATGCCGCGCTGCGGCGCGCGCCGGCCTCCCCGACGCTCACGCTCCTCACAAAAATCATCTGTTTCCCAGCGATCCGCGGCTTCGCGCGGCGATCGCTGTCCGCCGCGGGCCGGCGCGCTCGGCCGCTGCGTCGACGCGCGCGCGGCGTCCGGGCCCGTCGCCCCGGCCGCTTTGTTGGAATCCGGTGAAGTCAGCATGGCTCCTTCACAATCAGGGTAGTGTCGCGACCCCTGCTCGTGGCATGCTCCGCCCGTGCTCGTACGCAGAGCGAAAATCGTCTGTACCATTGGTCCTTCGTGTGACTCTCAAACGACGCTGGAGCAGCTGATCCGCGCCGGTATGGATGTCGCTCGACTCAACTTCTCTCACGGCTCGCATGAGGATCACGGCAAGGCAATTGCCACGGTCCGCGCGGCTGCGGAGGCCTGCGGAAAGCCAGTGGCGATCCTGCAGGATCTCTGCGGCCCGAAGATTCGAGCCGGTCGCTTCCCCGGCAACACCTTCGAGGTGGCTGACGGGGCTTCCGTCACGCTGATCGAGGCGAACAGGGACAGCCCTGTCGCCACGCCGGGCGAGATCCCGATCCTCTACGAGGGGCTCGCCTCCGACCTGCAGCCGGGCGACGTCGTCCTGATCGACGACGGCCGTGTCGTGGTCACCGTCACAAAGGTCGACGGCGAGCGCGTCCACGCCGGCGTGACGCAGGGCGGACGCTTGCGCGATCGCGTCGGCGTCCACCTGCCCGCCAGGCGCGTGCGCATCTCGGCCCTCACCGAGAAGGACAAGGCCGACCTGAGCTTCGGCCTCGCGCAGGGGGTCGATTACGTCGCCCTCTCGTTCGTGCGCAACGCGGACGAGGTCCGGCACGTCCGCGACATCTGCGACGCCTGGGGCCGCCCGACGCCGATCGTGTCCAAGATCGAGACGCCAGGCGCCATCGACAACCTCGAGTCGATCATCCTCGCCTCGGACGGGGTCATGGTGGCGCGCGGCGATCTCGGCGTGGAGTTCAACCCGGAGCGGGTGCCGATCATCCAGCGCGAGATCCTCGGGCTCGCCCGCGTGCACCAGAAGCCGGTCATCGTCGCGACCGAGATGCTCCAGTCGATGGTGACCGCGACGCGCCCGACGCGCGCCGAGGCGAGCGACGTGGCGACGGCCGTCTTCGAGGGCACCGACGCGGTCATGCTCTCGCAGGAGACCGCGACCGGCGCTCACCCGCCGCTCGTCGTGCGGATGATGGCCCGCATCGTCACCGAGGCCGAGCAGAGCTCGTTCTATCGCTATCTCTCGAGCGAGCAGCCCGGCCAGCGCGCGAACGTCCCCGAGGCGACCGCGCGCGCCGCGTGCGACATCGCGCGGGACATCGGGGCGAAGCTCATCATCGCGTTCACCGAGAGCGGCCTCACCGCGCGGTACGCGTCGAAGGCGCGCCCCGTGGTGCCGATCGTCGCCTTCTCGCCGAACGACACGACGCGCCGGCGGCTCGCGCTGCTCTGGGGCGTGGTGCCGTTCCCCGTCGACGCGCTCCGGAACTCGGATGAGATGGTGGAGCGCGCCACCGGTCAGCTGCTCGCGAACGGCGTCGTCTCGCCGGGCGACAAGCTCGTCACCATCTTCGGTGCTCCTGTCGGCGTCTCGGGGTCGACCAACACGATTCGGGTGAAGGTTGTTGAATGAGCCTGCCCGCCCGCGATAGGGGCTCGACGGGCGAGCAGGAATCCCTCTCCAGACACGCGGGCGCAGAAGGCCTCCCGAAGCTCGAGAAATACGAGCTGATCGAGGAGATCGGCCATGGCGGCATGGCCACGGTCTACCGCGCCCGCGACCCGCGGCTCCGCCGCGAGGTCGCAGTCAAGATCATCCACAAGCACCTCCGCGAGAACGCCGAGGTCGGCACCCGCTTCGTCGCCGAGGCGCGCGCAGCGGCGAAGCTGCGCCACCACGGCATCGTCGAGGTGTACGACGTCTCGAGCGAGCAGGACCGTGAGCGCTACCTCGTGGTCGAGCTGCTCCGCGGCTCCACGCTGCGCAAGATCCTGGGCTCCCACCCCGACATGCCGGCCGAGATCGGCGCCGCCATGGCGCTCGAGCTCTGCGACGCGCTGGAGCACGCGCACGCGTCCGGGATCATCCACCGCGACGTGAAGCCGGAGAACGTGCTCGTCGAGCTGCCATCCGACCGCCCCGGCGTCAGCTGGGACGGCGCGAGCGTGGTCATCAAGCTCACCGACTTCGGCATCGCCAAGATCCTCGACGCCCAGGGCGTCACGTCGACCGGGCAGGTGCTCGGCTCGCCGGCGCACATGGCGCCGGAGCAGATCGAGGGGGGCGAGGTCGACGCGCGCACCGACGTCTTCGCGCTCGGGGTGCTCTTCTACGAGTGCCTCGTCGGGCACCTGCCGTTCGAGGGCAAGAACCCGGCGCAGGTGCTCCGCAAGGTGCTCGAGGGGGCCTACCCGGAGGCCGAGCGCGAGCGGCCCGCCGTGGGCGCGCGCTGGAGCCGGATCGTCGCGAGCGCCCTGGCGCACGACATCGCGGCCCGCGCGGCGAGCCCGCGCGCGCTCGCCGAGCTGATCCGGGCCGAGCTGACCGAGCTCGGCATCGCGGAGCCCCGCGTCGAGCTCGCCGCCTATTTCGCCGACCCGGCGGGTTACACCGAGCGGCACGTCGCGCGGCTCGTCCCGCGCCTCGTGGCGCGCGCGGAGGCCGGCCGCAAGCGCGGCGACGTGCCGGGCGCGGCCGCCGACTACAACCGGGCCCTCGCCCTCGCGCCGAGCGATCTGAGCATCCTCAAGCGGATCGCGAAGCTGAACGCGAGCCGCAGCCGGAGGCAGCTCGCGCGGCGCGCGCTGCTCGTCGCGCTCGGGTCGGCGGCGCTCGGCGTCGCCGCGTTCGGTGTCGCCCGCGCGCTCCGCGAGCCCCCGCCGTCGCCGGAGGGGGACGCGCCCGCCGCGGCCGAGCCGCTGCGGCCGGCGCCCCTCGAGGCCCTGATCCCGCCGCCGAACCTGCGCGCGGTCGCGCCCAGCGCGACGGAGCTCGCGATCGCGCCGCGGCCCCGCCGGCGGCCTCAGCCTTCGTCGATCGCGCCGACGGCCGCGCCTCAGGGCGAGGTCCCGGCGGTCCGCGACGTCGTCTTCCAGATCGTCCCGAGCGGCGCCAAGGTGGTGCTCGATGGCGTCGAGATCCGCTGGTTCGGCGCGAACAAGGTCACGCCCCTCAAGGTCGGCGCGCACAGCATCCACATCAGCGTGCCCGGCTCGCGGTGCTGCAAGTCGTACTCGGGCGTCATCTCGGTCGTCGCGCCCAAGCCCGGCGTCACCGCGCCGCAGCGGATCGTGCACAAGCTGGAGATCCTGCCCAGCACGGTCGTCCTGAGCGGCGCGCCGCCGAGCGCGCAGTACGCGTGCCCGCAGATCGGCGTGATCGGCTACGCGGGCACCCCGCAGACGGTGACCTTGAGCGACGTGTCCTGGAGCGGGCGCTGCATCTTCACGCCCGCGACGCCGGACGCGGCGCCGCGCGTCGGCAACGTGACGCTCGTGGCCGGCGAATCGAACACCGTTTCCTGGCCGTCCGGCTGACGGCATCGACAGAATCAAGGCGTCGGCGCCTGAAATCTCAGCATCCCCGGCCAAACTCCGCTACATCACGGCGCACCCCTCCGCATGGCTGCGCGAACTCCAGGCGGGAAGTCTCCCGGCGCTCGCTTCCCATCGGTCGGGAGCAGCCGCGCCCTGCTCGCGCCGCAACGGCTCTTTGCGGCCGCGGTGGGCGCCCTCGCGCTGCTCTTCACGGGCCCGGCGCGCGCCGACGACATGCAGCAGCTCGAGCTCGCCAAGACGCGCTTCGACGCCGGGCACTACGAGGAGGCCGTGGACCGCTTCGCGGCGATGCTCGACCCCGCGAACGCGCCCTGCGAGCGCGGCGCGACCGAGGTGGAGGGCAAGCCGTGCCGGATCTCGGATCCCGTCCTGATCGAGCGGGCGCGCGGCCTCGCCGTCGCGGCGCTCGTGGCGCTGCGGCGCACGGGCGCGGCGGACGCGTACATCGAGCAGATCCTCCTCGACAACCCGGTGTACTCGCCGAACCCGGCGGTGTTCCAGCCCGAGGTCATCGATCGGTTCACCGCGGTCCGGGCGCGCATCCGGGCGCGGATCGAGGAGATGACGCGGCAGAAGGCCGAGGTGCAGCGCGCGGAGCGGCTGCGGATCGAGCGGGGCCGCGAGGACGAGCGCCGCTGGGTCGCCGAGCTCCGCCGCCTCGCCGGGCGCGAGCGGGTCGTGGAGAGGAACTCCCGATGGACCGCGATGCTGCCCTTCGGGGTGGGGCAGTTCCAGAACGGCGACGAGGGGATCGGCTGGTTCTTCCTGGTCAGCCAGGCCGTCGCCGGCGGGACCTCGATCGTGTCGGCGCTGGCGCTGTCCAGCTACGAGAACGTCGACGTCACGCCGAGGCCCTCGACGCCGGGCAGGCCCGCGCAGAGCGTCGACATCGACGCGCTGAACCGCCGGATCGACACCGCGGCCGCCGTCAACCGCGTGGCCTTCGGGGCGTTCGCGACGCTCGTCGCGGCCGGGATCGCCCACGCGCAGATCACGTTCGTCCCGGAGAGGGTGTCCTTCCGCACGCGCCGCGTGCCGCCGCCGCCCCCGAGCTTCAGCGCCGCGCCGACGATCTCGGTGCTCCCCGGCGGCCTCTACGGGGGGCTCCTCGGCCGGTTCTGACCGGGGCCGCCGCGCGGCTCACGCCTTCTGCGCGGCGGCGATCCAGAACCCGCCGAGCTGCGCGAGCGGCGTGTCGCACAGCGCCCACTCCGCCCGGTGCAGGAGCCGCCCGAGGCCGGGCACCCGCATCGCGGCCGCGAACGGCGTCACGATGCGCACGCCGCGCGAGGCGACGACGCGCACGCTCCCGGGCATCAGGGCGGCGGCGGCGCGCGGCGCGTCGAAGCGCGTGAAGACGGCGCTCTCCCGGGTCCTGTCGCTGATGGCGCCCGCCGGGCCGAGCTTCTTCACGAGCCCGCGCAGGCTGAGAGGGTTGTAGAACTCGGCGATCACGTGCCCGCCGGGCCGCACCACGCGCGCCATCTCGGACAGCGCGCGGCGCACGTCCTCGACGTGGGCGAGCACCTTGAACGAGCAGGCGACGTCGAAGCTCTCGTCGGCGAACGGCAGGGTGGTCGCGCTCCCCTCGACGACGTCGAGCCCGCGCTCGCGGGCGCGCTCGAGCATGCCGGGCGAGAGGTCGACCCCGCGCGCAGAGCGCGCGAACGCGCCGATCCGCGCGAGCAGGAGCCCGGTGCCGCACCCCACCTCGAGCACGTCGCGGCCCTCGCCGAAGCGCCGCACGAAGTCGACCTCGAGCGCGTCGACTAGGTCGTGGTAGCCCCCGCGATCGCGCCCCCCGCGCCGGGCCTCGTAGCGCGCGGAGAACTCGTCGTAGTACGCCCGCGTCGCGCGCAGGTGCTCGTCGGCCACGGCCTCGTCCGTCTGGGATCGCATGGGCTCGCTATAGTACTCCCCGGCGCGCGCGGCTTGCGCGGCGCCGCGCCGGGGCGCATCTCTCCTGCGAGGTGACCCATGAAGCCCGGCGACCATCCTGACTTCTTCCGGTTCGCGCCGCCCCCAGGGACGTCCCGCGAGAGCTCGATCCGGCTCGATCGCGAGGGCCGCTTCTGGCACGACGGCGCCCGCGTCGACCACCCGGCGCTCGAGCGCGGGCTCAGGTCGTGGATCGCGCGGCACCCGGACGACGGCCGTCCGATCCTCACGAACGGCTACGACTGGTGCTACTTCCAGGCCGACGACGCCCCGCTCTTCGTCGACGCGCTCCGGATCGGCGACGGCGGCGCGGTCACGCTGCTCCTCTTCGACGGCACCGAGGAGCCGCTCGATCCGGCGACGCTCTCCCTCGGCGACGACGGCGTCGTGTACGCGCGCGCCCGCGGCGGCGCGCTCGATGCGCGCTTCTCGCGCCACGCGCAGTCGCAGCTCGCCCCGCTGCTCGTCGAAGCCGAGCCGCCCACGCTCTGCGTCAGCGGGCGCGAGATCCGGCTGCCCGCGCGGGCCGCAAGCTAGCTCCGCCCGCCCGAAGTCCGGCCAAGGATGGCCGGACTTCGGCGCCGCTTCGCGGCGGCTTCGCGCGGGCGGCCCTAGTTTTGTTTCCTCGGGGCTCCGCCCCGAACCCCCGCGTCCGCTTCGCGTCCGCTCCGCCCGCTCGCGCCGCTCAGTACCGGTACTGCCAGAGCAGGTCGAGCATGCCCGAGGTCGTCTGGCGCGCGTCGACGCCCACCGTGCCGCGGAGCGTCCAGTGCTCGTCGAAGCGCCAGTCGATGGTGACCTCGGTCCGCGTGCCGCGCTCGCTCGCCATCCCCCCGGGGTTCGGCCCGCCCTCGCTCGTCGAGGAGCCCTGCAGCGCGCCTTCCTGGAAGGTGGCCTTCGCCGTCAGGTCGTCGTTCAGCCGGTAGATGAGGCTCGTCCGCAGCGTCCCGTCCGAGGTCGTCCCGAACCGCGTCGACAGCCCGCGCAGCGGCGCGATGCCGCTCAGCAGCGCGTTGAACTGCGCCGCCGCGAGCTCGCCGCCGACCGACGCGACCATGCGGCCCGCGGCCAGCCGCGCGGGCGTCTCGGCGCCCGCCGCCTGCGCGCCCCCGGAGAAATCGGCGCCGAACAGGAGCCGCGCGAGGATGTCCTGCTGCGAGCTCGGCGGGCTCGAGGTGAAGCGCAGCGTCCTCTCGGTGATGGGCCGGAGGTTGCCGTTGAACGCGACGTGGATGCGCGTGCCGTCCGGGGCGTCCCAGTGCGCCGTGGCGTTCAGGTGCGGGTTCGAGGTCTCCTCCTCGCGCAGGCGCACGCGTCCGCCCTCGATCTCGAACACCTTGCCGTAGATCTCGAGCTCGCCCCGCGCGAGCTCGATGCCGCCCGACACCACCACGTCCTCGCCGATCACGACCCGCGGCGGCGCGTCCTCGGCGCTCCTCAGCTGCAGCCTTAGCCCGGCGCCGCTGACCGCCGCGTCGCGCACGTCGAACGTCATCGTGTAGCGGAGCGCGTCCGCCGCGCGCTTCTCCTTCTCCGGCCCGAGCGGGTGGGAGACGGAGATGTCGGGGTTGTCGCCGAGCGGCTGCACGTCGCGGCTGCTCGTCGCCGGCAGCGAGAGGCGGAGCCTCGGGACCGTCGCGTAGAGCGCGAGCTCGCCCGGCTTCTTCTCGGCGATGAACGACAGCGTCCCCGAGGCGGTCCCGAGCGGCACCCCCTCGAGCGTGAGCGGGAGCGCCTGGTCGTCGGCGATGGTCAGCGCCCCGGCCCCGTCGCGCAACGCGAGCCCGTCGAGCCGGAACAGCGCCCAGCCCTGCGCCTGCCCGGTGGTGCCCGCCGCGCGGAACCCCTCGATCCGGACGACGCCGCTGTCGGCCGTGACGCGGGCGGCCACGTCGCGCAGCTCCTGCCCGAGCTCGGGGATGTGCACGACCCCGTCCCGGACCTCCAGCTGGGCGCGGACGCTGCCCCCGTCGGCCCCGGACGCGCCGCCGAGCTCGACGTGCAGGTCGCCGTCCAGGGTGCCGTCGAGCTTGCTCAGCAGCCTGCCGACCAGCGGCTGCAGCGCCGCGAGCCGGAAGCGCTCCGCCGAGATGGCGAGGTCGGTGCGCTCGCCGTCGGGGATCGGGAGGAAGCCGTCGCGGAAGCGCACGCTGGCGTAGGCGTTCGCCCGGAGCTTGCCGCCGCTCCGGCCCTCGAGCGCGAGCTCGGTGACGTGGAGGTCCCCGCGCCCCGTCCTGCGCCTGGGGTCGATCCGCAGCGACAGCACGCCGCGCTCGAAGGCGAGATCGCTCCCGATCGTGACGCCCGGCAGCGTGAGGTGCGCCGTGAGCGCCGGCGCGACGTTGAGATCGCGCATCTCGATCTCGCCGCTCAGGTGCCCGCCGATGCCGCTGTCGCCGAGCAGCGGGATCTCGCCGAGCGGGACGTTGCGCAGCGTCGCGCGGAAGCGGCCGGTCCACGCCGGGAGCGGAGGCGCGCCCCTCAGCGCGCGCGCCGGGACGTCCCCGAGCAGGCGGTCGAGCGGCGCGATCACCTCGGCGCGCACGGTCGCGATCTCGTCCGCGCCGCGCGTGACGTGCGCGTCCAGCGTGGCCTTCTCGCTGTCGTACGTGAGCCACGCGTCGAGGTCGGTGGGGAACAGGAGATCCGTCGCGCCCTTCGCGCCCGGCGGCACGTACGTGAGGCCCCACCAGAGGGTGCGCGCCGTCAGGGATGGACGCGCGACGGTGCCGTTGGCGTAGGCGTCGATCCGCAGCTCGCCGGCGAGCGGCGGGAGCGCGTCGCGCACGAACGAGGGGAGGGTGGTGAGCTGGTCCATCGCGCGCCGCGGGAGCGAGACCTGCGCGGCGATGGGCGAGCGCAGGAGCGACGACCACCGGTCCGCGGGCGGCCCCGCGAGCGCCGCGAGGTCGAGCTCGATCGAGCCGGAGGCGTCGGCGAGCAGCCCGCCGTCGTACAGGGTCAGCGCGGCGTCGGCCTTGCCGGTCGTCCCGTCGAGCGAGCCCTTGAGCTGCGCGTCGATGAAGCGCGACTCCCAGGCCGGGCGCTCGGCGCCCAGGCGGTGAGGCCCGGCGAGCGCGAGGCCCTGCGTCCGCACGAGCACGTCGTGCAGCGAGGGGAACGGCTCGCCGGGCGCGCGCGAGACCTGGAAGCGGGTCGTGAGCTTGCCGCGCACCTCGCTCACGATGTGTCCGATCGGCATGAGCTGCGCGAGGCACCCGAGGTCCCAGTCGTCCGCGGCGACCTCGGCCTGCCCGACCAGAGCGGCCCACGTCTCCGCGCGCAGGAGAGGCCCCTTCAGCGTGCCCTCGGCGCCGGACAAGCGCACGCTCGCGAGGGTGCCGGCGCACCGCGGCAGCGCGCCGTCCCACGCGCCGTTCCCCGCGCCGTTCCCCGCCGGTCCTCCGGCCGCCTGCGGCGCCCTCGCGTCGAGGCGCACGAGCCCGTCGGCCTTGATCTGGTCGCGCTCGAAGATCGCCGTGAGCTGCGCCGAGACGCCGGACAGGAACGCGACCTCGCCGCCCGTGAGAGCGAGCCGCACGTGGCCCGAGCGCCCGGTCTCGCGGTCGTGGTCGAGCGCGACGTCGACGTCCGCGCGCCCGCGCACGCGGAGCGGGATCCAGAGCATCCGCGCGAGGCGGCCGACGTCGATGTCCTTGCCCTGGAGCCGCCCGGTCACGTCGTCGCCGCGCACCGCGAGCTGACCCTTCAGCGAGCCGAGCTCGGCGGAGGCGAGCTCGATCCCCTCGACGGCGAGCCCGCCGGCCGAGGGGCGGATCGCCGCGATCTTCCCCGCGACCTCGGCGCCGTCGCGCTTCAGCTGGAGCTCGACGTCGCGGAGCGCGCCGGTGGCGGAGCTCAGCCGGGCGGAGGCGTTCAGGGTGTCGTCTCCGTCGGTGACCGTCGCGCGGAGCTTCGGCGCGGCGAGCGGTCCGGAGATCTGCGCCGTGACCTCGTCGAACGTGTGCCCGCCGGCGAGCGCCTCCTGGCCGGAGAGCGAGCCGCTCACCGTGAGCGCGTCGACCGGCCCGGAGACCCGCCCCGCGAAGCGCGCGCTCGCGAGCGCGACGTCCGGACCGACCCGGAGCCCGGCGAACGCGCCCTCGACCCGCGCGTCGAGCGCCCCATCGCGCAGGCTCCCCTCGACGCGCACGCGGCCGGCGCCGCCGACGGGCCCGGCGAGGCGCGGCGCCGCGGCGATGGCCGGGATGTCGGCCGTCGCCGCGAAGCGGATACCCTGGCCGCCCGGCAGGAGCGAGACGGTGGCGTCGATCGGCGCGCCCGGCTCGTGGAGGTGCGCGTGCATGTGGAGCTCGCCGCGGTCGAGCACGAGGTGGACGTCCGCCGCCGGCACCCGCTCCCCGAGCAGCTCGGTCGGCTCCGTCCGCGCCTCGACGGCGAGCCGGAGCTCGTCGCCGAGCTCGACGCGCACCCGGCCCTCGGCGGTGATCGAGGGTGCCGCCTCCGTCGGCTTGTGGCCGCTCTCCGGCGCGGCGTTCGCGGCGGCTGCTGTCCGGATGGGCGCCACGCCTGTCCGGATGGGCGCCACGCCTGTCCGGATGGGCGCCACGCCTGTCCGGATGGGCGCCACGCCTGTCCGTGCGGGCGCTGCGCCGCGCTCGCCACCCGCCGCCGCGGGCGAGAGGTGCACGCCGAAGACCCGCAGATCGATGTCGCGCGCCTGCACATCGGCGTCGAGCCGGACGGGCCCCGTCACGTCGAGCCGCCCCGCGAGGGCGACGCTGCCCCCCGCCGGGCCGGGAGGGTCCGCCGAGAACGAGGCCGCGACGTCGAGCTGGGGGAGATGGCCGCTCAGCGAGACGCGCGCGGCCACCGGCTCGGTGAGGGGGTGATCCGGCAGGAGGCTCCGGAGCTGCTCCGGCGTCGCGCGCGGGACGCTCGCGTGCGCCTCGAGGTGCTCCTCGTCGAGCACGGCCCGGGCGGTGACCTCGACGTCGGCGAGCCGACCGGCGAAGCTGCTCCACATCCGGACCTTCTCGCCGGCGCGGAGGTGGTAGTTCGCCGTGCCCGCGGTCCTGGCGGGCAGGAAGGCGCGATCCACGAGGCCGGTCTGGTCCACGTCGACCGCCACGCCCTCCGGGCCGATGTGCACCGACCCGACGAGCCGGCTGACGTCGGCGTCCAGCGCGCGCGGCGGCGCGAGCTGCCCGTGGACCCACCCGCGCCCGATCTCGATGCGCGAGAGCGCGGCGACGACCTCGCGCGGCGGGGCCTCGGGCGAAGGCGACGGCGGGCGGCTCGGCGGCAGCGGCGTGAACGTTTCGCCGAGGGTGACGCCGCCCGCGCCGCTGTCCTGGACCAGCACCTCCATCTGCTCGACCCGGATGTACGGGACCTCGATGCGGAGCGCGCCCGTCCCGAGGAGCGCGCCGCGGAGCATCGAGAGCACGTCGGCGCGCGCCTCGATGCCGCCCGCGCGGATCACCTTGTTCCCCCGCGGATCGAGCGCGACCGCGGAGCGGATCCGCACGCCGTTCAGGCTGAGCGCGTCGATCTCGTCGGCGACGATGCGCCCCTGGAAGAGGGAACCGAGCAGCCGGTTCGTGGCGTCTCGGGCGACGCGGCGCGCGGCGGGCGTGTCGAGGTGGAGCGCGACACCGACGGCAGCGGCGCCGGTGAACACCAGAGCCAGCCCGAGCGCTGCCGCCGCCGCGGACGCGGCGCGGCGCATGCGTCCCGGCGCGCGCGGCAGAGGGCGCCGCGGTTCTGGTGCGGGGGCGGGCGTCACGGAGGGTAGCTTAGTACGCAAGAGGTGCGGCGACCGCGCCGGCGCGCGACGTGAAACCAGGCGACGGAGGGCTGCTGTGACGCCGGCGCGATCCCGGCCGAGGCGCGTCCGCGCCGGATCCACGGGCTCCGTGGGGACGACGTCGCCCGGACGCCGCGGCCTGCCCGTCGCCGGGCGGCGCGTCCGAGGCGCGCCGGAGCCGAGCGCTCAGCCGGCGAGCCGCTCGAGCTCCACGAAGAGCGTGCCGAGCTCCGGCTTCGATCGGAGCGGCGCGCAGAACCGGCTGGCCAGGTGGAGCAGCTCCGCGTCGAGCTGATCGGCCCTGCGCCCCATCTCGGCGATGCGCTCCTGGGACTCCCGGCGCCGCGCCTCGAGCTGCCGATCGAGCTCCTCGAGCCGCTCGCGCAGCTTCTTGATCTGCGCGTCCACCTCGGCCACCTCGTGCTCGCGGGCGATCGCCTCGCTCTCCGCCTCGTAATCCGCCTTCCGCGACGCGTACCAGCCCTCGACGAGCTCGGCCAGCTGGCGGTAGCTGGCGGCGAGCTCGAGGTAGGGCTCGGCGAACCCGCTCCGGCCCTCCCAGCGCACGGCCTCCTTGTGCGCGCTCAGCACCGCCGGAATGAACGCCTGCGTCGCCGCGTTCAGCGGCGCCACCCTGGCGCGGAAGGAGCGGGCCTCGTCGCGCGTGAGGGAGGCGTCGACCGTGAGCGCGTCCATCGCCCGCCCGATCTGCAGCCGGCCGTCGCGCCACTCCTCGGCGACGCCCTCGAGGCGCCGCTGCTCGTCGAGCGCCCTCGAGCGGAGCTCGGCGTGCTCCCGCACGAGGCCGCGCAGCCCCTCGAGCTGCCGCTGGATGTCCGCCGGCGCGGACGCTCCGAACGCGCGGGCCGTCATCTTCTCGAACAGATCGAGCCGGTTGACCCAGGGATCGCGCCCGGCGCCGCGCGACCGCACGGCCGAGTCGCGCGGCATCGCCTCGGGCGGCGGGGGGAGCGCGATCCGGTTCGCCGCCGCGATCTCCTCGAGCTCCGCGAGCACGCGGTACGCGTCGACGGGGCGCTCCGAGGGCGCCTTCGCCATCAGGGCGCTGACCAGCCGGTCGAGCGCGTCGGGCATCTCCGGGGCGAGCTCCTTGAGGGCCGGCGGCTGCTCGTTCATGTGCTTCAGGATCCAGCTCGCCGGATCGGGCGCGTCGAACGGCAGCCGCTGCGTGATCATCTCGAACATGATGACCCCGAGCGAGTAGAGGTCGGCCGGGGGGCCCGCGTCGATCGTCGTGCTGCGCTCGGGCGCCATGTACTGCGGCGTGCCGAAAATTTCGCCGAGGTTCGTGAGCCGCGCGTCCTGCGCGCACCGGGCGATGCCGAAGTCGAGCAGCTTCACCCAGTCGCCTTTCAGCAGGAACACGTTCTCGGGCTTGAGATCGCGGTGCACGACGTCGAAATCGTGCGCTCGGCCGAGGGCGCGCGCCATCTGCACCCAGATGGGCAGCGCCCGCGCGAGCGGCACCCGGCTGCGCTCCACCACGTCGGCGAGGCTCGTCCCCTGGAGCAGCTCCATCACGAGGAAGGGCAGCCCCTCGTCGGTGTCGCCCTGATCGAAGATCTCGATGATGTTCGGGTGCGCGAGCCGCTGCGCGTGCCGCGCCTCGCGCCGGAAGCGCTCCCGCGTCGTCGTGTCCTGCGCGAACTCGCGGTTCAGGATCTTGATGGCGCACGGCGTCCCGATGAGCTTGTTGTAGGCCCGGTAGACCGTGGCCATCCCGCCGATCCCGAGCGCCTGCTCGATGACGTACCGGCCCGCGATCGACATCCCGATGCGGGGATCCTTCTCGGAGACGAGCGACGAGCCGTCGATGAAGCAGAAGGCGCTGTCGGCCGGATAACGCTGATGGCACTGCGGGCAGGTCTTCATGGCGGGCACGTCGGCTGCAAGGCTACACTCTACGAGGGGCTGTTCTCGACGGTCAACGCTCGGCGCGCGCCTCGACGCTTTGTTGGCTTGCGCTGCTGCGCGCGGCTTCGTGGTCGCCGCTCGTGGTCGCCGCTCGCGGGCGCCGCGCGCCTGGCGCGTCCAGCGTTGCTTACGCTCCGCCGCTCCGCTCGTTGCGCTCCTGGCGCTGCTTGCGCTCCCAGCGCTCCTTGCGCTTCTGGTGCTCCTTGCGCACGTGGCGTGATTCCTGCGACGCACGGAGGGTGCTGCACGACACGCCGCGCACGGGCTCGCCGCGTTATGTTCTCACGACGTCATGGACGAGGTTCCCTTGCGCGCGGTGGTGATCGGCTCGGGTGTCGGCGGCGCTGCCGCGGCGCTCCTCCTGGCGCACGCCGGCATCCCGACCCTCCTCGCCGAGAAGGAGCGCCGCCTGGGCGGCTCCGCCGCGGCTTACGAGAGGGACAGCTTCCGTGTCGATACAGGCACGCACATGCTCTGCCGCGGCGAAGAGGGCCCCGTCGGCGACGTGCTCCGCCGCGTGGGCCAGGGCGACGCGATCGCCTTCCGGCAGAGCAGCGAGCCCGCCGCGCTCAGCTTCGCGGGCCCCGCGCGCGGCGGCCGCGAAGCTGAGCGCGGCGGCCGCGTTGTCTTCCCGGCGGATCACCGGCAGCTGGCCGCCTCCGCGCTGGATCTCGCGCGCGCCCTCGAGCTCACGCCCCTGGAGGCCGCGCGCGCCGCGCGCCTCCTCGCGCACGCGACCGCGATGCGCGACGTGGACCTGGCCGCGTGCGATGACGTGACGGCCGAGGCGTACGCGGCCCGCTTCCTCCCGCGCGCCGCGGCCGCGGCCCGGCTCGGCGGGCTGCTCGGCCTGCCGCTGCTGCTCCCCGGATCCGAGGCGTCGGCCGGCGAGGCGCTCTTCTCCTTGCGCCGGCTCGCCCGCTCCGGACGGCAGAGCTACCCCGAGGGCGGCGCGGCTCGGGTCCCCGACGTCTTCTGCCGTCTGGCCCGCGAGCACGGCGCCGCCGTGCTCGCGGGCACGACCGTGCGCCGCGTGCTGGTGCAGGCTCGGCGCGTGCGCGGCGTGGAGCTCGAGGACGGGACGACGCTGTCTGCGCGCGTCGTGGTGAGCACGGCCGGCCTCCTGCCCACCGTCGCGGGCCTCGTGGGCGAGCCGCACTTCCCGGAGGCGTACGTGGCGCGCGCCCGCGCGCTGACGCCGCAGCCGAGGCAGGCCCAGGTGAAGATCGGGCTGCGCAAGCGGCTCGTCGCGGCGGGCGCGCTCGCCGGCATCGGCGGCGGCGGCGACGGCGCGCCGGCCTTGCCGTTCTACTGCCTGGCGCCGACGCGCTTCGATCCGTCGCTCGCGCCGCCCGGGCACGAGCTCCTCTGCGCATGCGCCGTGTCTGGCGCGAGCGGCGGCGCCTCGCCCGGCGCGCCCGCCGCGACGACCGACGAGCTCTTGCGCGCGCTCGTCGGCGCGGTGCCCGGCCTGCTCTCCGCGGCGCTCTTCGTCGACGGCGTCGACGGCTCGCCCGGGAACGGGCGCGGGGGAGCGTGCGTCCCGGGCGGCGAGCTCGCCGCGGGGACGGCGCAGACGCCTGGCCAGGTCGGCCGCGCGCGGCCGGCGGTGCACACGCCCGTGCGAGGGCTCTACCTCGCGGGGGGCGCCGCCGGCGGCCGCGGCGCGGGCATGGAGCTCGCCGCCTCGAGCGCGATGGAGTGCGTCGACCGCATCCTCGTCGACCTGGGCCGCGATCTCGGCGCGCCCGCGCCTCCTGCGCTGAGCGACATCGCCGGCGATCTGCTCGGGCGCGCTGCGGCCTCCGCCGTGTCGTGGGTCACGCGCCCGCGCGGATAGGCGCCGCCGTCCGACGAGCTACAGCGTTCGCCGGACAGCGCCGCAGAGGCCCCCGCGCTTCAGCGCGTCGTCGTGCCGCCCCGGTTGCCGAGCGCGTCGAGCGGCAGCTTCTGATCCTCGAACACGGCGTCGAGCTCCTCGCTGCCCCGCTCCCGCACGCCCGAGCGCGGCGACAGCTCGGGGCGAACCGAGGACGGCGGGGCCAGGCGCGCCGACAGCGGACCCATCGTCCGGATCGACGGCGGGGGCTCGGTGCCCGAGAGCCGACCGGGCGGGCCGGAGCGGACCGAGGGGGGCGAGTTCGCCATGCCGCGCATGGAGGGCGGGCTCGGCAGGCTGCGCGCGGAGGGAGGCGGCCCCGCCTGCGAGCTCGACGGCGGCATCGGCGTCGGCCGCCGCGCCGCCGGGACCCCCGGCAGCGCGCGCGACGACGGCGGCGACGCGTTCGGCTGGGCGCGCATCGGAGGGGGCGGGCTCGACCGCAGCTCCGCGCGCACCGAGGCGGCCGCCGCGCGCGTCGACGGGGGCGGGACCGACTGCGGGGCGCCGGCGGTGACCGCCGGATGGGCCGGCGGGGGGCCCGAGAGCGGGCGCGAGGCGGGCGGTGGGACCGAGCGAGGTATGCCCGTGGCGTACGCGCTCGGCTGCGCGCGCGCCGACGACGGCTGCGCGGAGCGCACCGAGGGCGGGGAGCGGAACGACGGCGGTGCGCTGGACGGAGGCACCGGGGTGAACGGCTGGCTCGGCAGCGGCAGCCGGACCGAGGGCGGGGAGCCGGCGCGCGCCGACGGCGGCGGCATCGTGCTGTGGCTCGGCGACGACTCGCGGTGCCGCTGCGCGAGCCGGGGATCGGCGCTCGCGCCCGGCCTCGGCGCCGCACGCGGGGCCGCGCCCTTCGCGCCGACGGCCTCGCTGAGCTGCGTGCCGATCAGCGTGTAGCGCCCGCTGCCCTCGTCGCGCCGCCCCGCGTCGCGCTGGGCGTTCATCTCGCGCGTCTCGCGCAGCGCGCCGCTCAGCATCGCCTCCAGCTCTCGCTCGCTGACCTCCTCGTCGAGCCGCAGCAGCGTGGAGCGAACGTCGCGGGCGAGCGCGTCGAACTCGGCCGGCTCCTTCGCGTAGACGCTGTTGGACAGGATGATCGCGAGCGGCCGCCGCTCGGCGGCGATCGTCGCGGCGGTGGCCGCGTCGCAGCGGTGCAGGAGCACCCCGCAGCCCGGCGCCACCGCGAGGCACAGGCTGAAGAGCGCCGGCCACGCCGGATCAAGGACCACAAGAATGCTGGGTACATGAAGCGGGGTTGCAGTGATCTGCGCGCGGCGGTCCATGGCAGCCTGAGGATAACTGAAGCTGACGGCTTGATCGTAGTTCTCTTTCACGGGATCGGTCATTTTTGCTCTGCTTGTGCGTGCTGCGATGTGGCCAGAGGCGTAAATCTCCTACAGCTGATTGCCTGTGCGCCGTTCGTCGCGGGTTCAGTGCTGCATCATTCCGCTGCTGCCGCGTGACGGTGCCGCGGCGTTGCGGCGCCGCCGCGTCATGGCGTTGCCGCGTCACGGCGTTGCCGCGTCACGGCGTTGCCGCGTCACGGCGTCGTCGCGAGGCCGCTCGCCTGCCGGTCCGCCCGCTGAGCCGGCTCGTGCGCTGGGCGGGCGCGCGGCGCGGCGGCGTCGGTGGCGCGGCGGTGGGCGCCCCGGGCTCGGTGGATGCCGAGCGATGACGTGGTGCGACGTTCGCGCTGCGCGCCGCCGCCTCGCCCGGCGCCGCGGCCGTCACAGCCCGGTGTAGATGGTGGCGAAGGAGGCCGCCTCGCCGCGGAGCAGCAGGCTGAGCCGCGGGTTCGGCACCTTGAAGGTGTGAATCTTGGCGTTCCGCACGTCGAGCACCGCGAAGGCGCCGCCCGGCGTGCTCTCGGCGAGGCCGTTCATGAGGAGATTCAGCACGACCGACACCCGCTTGGACGACAGGGGCTCCCCGCGAAAATACATCTTGATCACGTGCGGCGTCCCATCGATGAGGAGCCCGAGCTCCGGATTGACGTTGATCTCGAGATCGCCGAGGCGGTACGTCGACGCCGGCGGCTCGAACCACGTCATCTTCGTCGAGGCGAGGAACTTGCGGTATCCATTCACCACCGACGGGTAGATGCGGCGGCGCCGCTCGTCGTGCTGGGCGGCGAGGAAGCCGTCGAGCACGCTGGTGGGCTTTCCGCTCCTGTGCATGTCGACGATCGCCTCGCGGACCTGCCTGTAAAAGTCCGTGTAAAGCTCGTCCTTCCGCTCCTTGAACTCCCTGACGCCGGTCAGCTTGGGCGTCCCGGCCTTGAGAACGAAGTCGACAAAATACGTGAGCGAGATCTGTTCCATGAAATCTCCTCCAAAACGGAGCATTCCGGCGCGCCATTCACGCGCGCCGTGCGAGAGACACGTCGTCGCGCCGTGTTTTTGATGTCTACCATGGATAGCCACCTTCGACCCGTCCGGAAAGGGATCGATCGGACGGACATTGTCCCAACCTGTCAGGGTCGGACGGCGGAGCCTCTTGCGCCTTAAATTGTAACAATTACGCGTTGTTGCGTGCGCGGAGCGAATGCCGGCTCGCCGGTCCGCGCTCGGTTCGGCTAGGCTCTGCGGGAGCCATGACGAGAGGAGGCGCGCGCCGCGATGGTAATCGACAGAATCCAGCTGTTGCACCGGGGGCTTTCCTGTGGAGAACGCCTGTGGAGAACTGGAGTCCTCGGGACGCTCTCCACGCGTGAACGCGGTCGGACGTGGTCTGTCACAGCCAGGTGCGCCTCGGCGCTTGACGCTGACCGCGGGCGAGGGATCGCGCCGGAGGCCCCCGGCGGATCGGGCGAAGCGGCGGGGAACCGCCGTCCTGGCGGGGTGCTTCGATGATGAGCCTCCGGTCCGAGCGGGCGGGCGACGAGGCCGGGATCCGCGCCGTGCACATCGCCGCGTTTCCTTCGGCGCTCGAGGCGGATCTCGTGGACAGGCTGCGGGACGCGGGGCGCTCCACGGTCTCGCTGGTCGCGGAGATGGAGAGTGCCATCGTCGGACATGTCCTGTTCAGCCCCGTGACGATCGCCGGCGACGGCGCGCCCGACGGGGGCCTCGGCCTCGCGCCGCTCGCGGTGCTGCCGGACCTCCACGGTCGCGGCGTGGGCTCCGCGCTGGCGCGGCGAGGGCTCGAGGCGTGCAGGGACGCCGGCCATGCGTTCGCCGTCGTGCTCGGCGAGCCGGCGTACTACGCCCGGTTCGGGTTCAAGAAGGCCAGCCTGTACGGCCTCGGCAACGAGTACGCGGTCGATGAGGCGTTCATGGTGCTGGAGCTCGCAGGGCACGCGCTGGAGCGCGCCCGGGGCGTCGTGACCTACAGCCCCGAGTTCGACCTCTTCAAGGCCTGACCTACCGCCAGCCCCGGCCCGCCCCCGAAGGGCGACGGCCCGCCTCGCGGCGCCGTGTCGAGGGCGGGCGGGGCCGGCTCAGGGGGGCGCGGCGGCCCTGTCGGGCGCGCTCGCCGAGCGGCGCCACGCGGCGGCCGCGTCGAGGCCGTGCTCGCCGAAGCGAGGCACGTAGTCCCGCTCGATGGCACGCTCGAGGATCTCGCCATAACGGGCCACCGGCATCAGGCCCCAGGCGCGGTCGTCGTCCGAGATCGCCGCGCGCCTCGCGCCGCCGGGAGGCATGTAGCTCCTGCGCAGCCGCGTGAACATGGCGTGGAGCTCGCGGTCGACAAGCTGCCTCACCGCCGGCGCGCACGGCAGCTCGAGCAGGTAGCTGAGCAGCGTCCAGCCGAAGTCGCGGTGCCGGACCTCGTCGCGCAGGATGCGGTCGAGCGCCCGGCGCGCGACACGGACGGTGCACCCCTCGCGGAGCACTTTGAAGAGCGGGACAGCGACCGTCTCTCCGAGACAGAACACCTCGACGCCCGCCCGGGCGACAGCCATCTCGAGCGGCTCGTCGCCGCTGCTCTTCAGGCCGAGGGTCTCGCGGCGCAGCGCCGGCAAGGCCCCGCCGCCCGCGAGGGCGTGGACGCGATGGCTCAGGCGCGCGTGGGCGAGCTCGTCCTTGACGATGCGCAGGCCGTCGTCGATGAGATCCGGCGACGCGCCCATCTGGATGAGCCAGAGCGTGAGGTGCTGTGTGATCGCCGCCGAGCGGTACTCGGCCTCGACGCGCCGCCCCCACTCGGCGCGCACCGCGTCGCTCGCGGGAGGGAGGGGGGACGGCTGCTCGCGCGGCGCCTGCTCCGCGGCCGCGGTGCTGTCCTGCTTTGCGTCGGGGGCGTCCGTCATGGGGTCACCCTATGCGCGGGGTCCGAGGGCGGCAAGACGGGAGGCGGAGCGCGCCGGCCGCGGAGCGGCTCACGCCGCCGCGGTGGCCGGGAGGTGGGAGTGCCGGCCGCGGAGGAGCTCACTTCGACGCGGTGGTCGCCGCGGAGGGCGGCACGCAGACGTGCTCGGTCGCCCCGCACGCGGCGCAGGTCGCCCCGTCGGGAGACGACGCGACGCAGGGGTTGACGACGACCTCCTGACAGAGCGTCCCGGATGGACACGCCTCGTCGGCCTCGCATGGCAGGCTCGGGAAGCAGCCCACCGCGGGCAGCGCCGGGGTCCCGGAGCCCTCGGCACAGCCTGGCACAAGCCACTGACATGTCGGCCCCAGACCCGCGCACTCGTTCGCGGTGGCGGCCGTGAGGCACTGGTCCGGCGGCGGCGGGTTGCAGAAGATCTCGTGCACCTGCCAGCGCCAGGTGTCGTCTTCCAGGACGCACGCCGCGTCGATCGGCATCGGACCGCAGCCGGTTATCATCTCGTAGCCGCAGGTCCCGATCCCGCCGTCGCAGGGAGCCCCGTTGGCCGGCATCTCCTCGGGGCACGCCGGCGGCGGCGGGTTGCAGGACATCTCGTCCTCCACCTGCCACGCCCCGTCCACGCACCTGAAGTCGATGGGGTTGTCGCAGGAGTCGATGTAGTCGCAGGACAGGTCGTCCGCGTCGCAGCTCGATCCCCTTTCCGGCATCTCCTCGGGACAGCTGCCGCCCTGCACGGTGGGGTCGCACCCCGGCAAGGCCACGGCGCCCGCGAGCGAGGCCGCCGCGGCGACGGTCACGATGAAGGGAGCCCGGAGCACCTTTCGCTTCTTCTGCATGGCCATGACTCACTATGTCCTTTCTGCGGCACAACATGGCGCAAGATCCGTCCTTGCGCGCCCTATGCGCTGGACAGAGCAAGCGAGGTGCCAGGTCGATCGGCAGGCGGTGATCGCCCGTGCCCGGAGAGCGTTTCCCCCGGATCACCGGGGCGGGGCGATGGCCTCGGGCGGCGGAGCCGGCGGGACCGGCCCGCGCGAGACCGTCTCGCGCGTCGTCACGTCGGCGATCATCAGCGTGAGCAGCAGGCCGAGGAGGAGGGCCGCCACGATCATGGGCAGGGTGTTCGCGAAGCGCTGCTCGATGAGGTGCATGAAGAAGAGGAGCACGAGCACCGTCTTCGCCGTGGCGATGAGCAGCGCCGCGACGACGTCGGCCCGGCCGAGGTGGGCGAGCGAGAGGAGGTACGAGGCCAGCGTGAGCGCCATCAGGACGAGCCAGACGATCACGTAGGTCCGCGAGGAGAGGTGCTTGACGATCATGAGCGCTACATGCCGTTAGCGGTGCATCAGGTAGAGCATGGGCCAGAGGAAGATCCAGATCACGTCGACGAGGTGCCAGTAGAGCCCGCCGAGCTCGACGTGCGTCTCGTTGCCCGCGCCGTACCGGCGCCGGAAGCACCCCCACGCGAGCCAGCCGAGGACCACGAGCCCCGCCGTGACGTGGATGGCGTGGAGCCCGGTCGTCAGGTAATAGAGCGTGAAGAACACGTTCGCGCCCGGCTGCGGGAGCGCCTCGAAGCGGTAGGCGGCGCCGGGGAAGATGCCCTCGTGGAAGTGGTGCGTGTACTCGACGCCCTTCAGCGCGAGGAAGGCGAGGCCGAGCGCGATGGCGCCGAGCAGGAGGCGGCCGGCCCTCACGGGCTGATCGAGGCGCACGGCATAGACGCTCAGCGCGACGAGGAGGCTGCTCGTCAGGAGGATCGCCGTGTTCGCCGTGCCGATGGTGGCGTTGTTGTGCGCGACGGCGGCGGTGAACTCGGCGCCGAAGACCGCGCGGTAGGCGGCATACAGGGCGAAGAGCCCGCCGAAGAGGAGGATCTCGCTGGCGAGGAAGATCCACATCCCGAAGTGCGCGGCGTGGGTCTGCTTCTCGAGATCCTCGAACTGCATGGCGAGCCGCGCCGGGGCGAGCGGCTCAGCGGGCGGTTGAGATTCGGGCATGGGCCTCCTCGTCGGTCAGGTGGTAGTCGTACGGGCCGCGCTCGATGATCGGGGTCACAGGGAAGTTGTGCGCCGGTGGGATGGGCGGCGTCTCCCACTCGTAGCTGCGGGACCTCCATGGATTGGCCGCGGCGCGCGGCCCCCAGCGCAGGGCGATGAGGAGGTTCACCAGCGAGAGCACGAGCGCGCCCGCGAGCAGGTAGGCGCCGCCGGTCGAGAGGACGTTCAGCCACTGGTACTGCTCCGGGTAGCTGTAATAACGGCGCGGCATCCCGGCGTTGCCCAGCAAGAACTGCGGGAGGAACGTCAGGATGAACCCGAGGAACCCGCCGAACGAGCTGACCATCCCCATCGGCTCGGAGTACATGCGGCCGAACATCTTGGGGAACCAGTAGTGCGCGGCCGCGAGGAACGCGGTGACCGTGCCCCCCACCATGATGAAATGGAAGTGGGCCACGACGAAGTAGGTGTCGTGCCAGTGGACGTCGAGCGACTGCGTCGCGACGGCGACGCCGGTCATGCCGCCGAAGACGAAGAGGAACAGAAACCAGAAGAAATAGAGCATCGGGGTGTTGAAATAAATGGCCCCCTTCTGCAGCGTGGCCACCCAGGTGAAGACCTTGATGGCGGAGAAGATCGCGACGAACATCGAGAGCGCGCCGAAGATCCCGGCGTCGAGCTCGCTCATCCCGGCCACGAACATGTGGTGCCCCCAGCCGGTGAACCCGATGAAGGCGATGCCGAGCGACGAGATGGCGATCGCCCAGTAGGACGCCGGGGGCCGCTGCGAGAAGGTGCAGACCACTTCGCTGATGACCCCGAGCGCCGGGAGCACCATGATGTAGACGGCCGGGTGGGAGTAGAACCAGAACAGGTGCTGGAACAGCACGGGATCTCCGCCCAGCGTCGGGTCGAAGATGCCGAAATGATAGATGTGGTCCAGCCCGACGAGCAGGATCGTCAGGCCGAGGACGGGCGTCGCGAGCAGGATGATGATGCTCGTGCTGTAGATCGCCCACGTGAAGAGCGGCAGGCGGCCCCAGCCGACCCCTCTGGCGCGCATCGTGTGCGTCGTGGCGATGAAGTTCACCGCCGTCATCATCGACGAGATGCCGAGGATGAAGATGCCGATCACGACGGGCATGACGGCCGTGGGCGTGGTCGTGCTGTACGGCGGGTAGAACGTCCACCCGGTGTCCGCGCCCCCGAAGATCGCCGTCGCCAGCGTGACAACGCCGCCGATCGCGTAGAAGTAGAGGCTCGCCAGGTTGAGGCGCGGGAAGGCGAGGTCCTTCGCGCCGATCTGGAGCGGGAGGACGAAGTTCCCGAAGATGTTCGGGATCGACGGGATCATGAAGAGCCAGACCATGACCACGCCGTGGAGCGTGAACATGCGATTGTAGGTCGACGCGTCGATCACGGTGGGCCCGGGGGTCAGGAGCTCTGTCCGGAGGACGAGCGCGAAGGCGCCGCCGAGCATGAGCATCGGCACGATGAGCGCGTAAAACATGAGCCCGATGCGCTTGTGATCGGTCGTGAGCAGCCACGAGCGCACGCCGACGCCGGCGCGGAGGTAATCGAGCTCGTGCGAGCCGTGAACGGGCGCTGTCCCCTCGACCTCATGGGCCATCATGGCGTCATCCCCCCCGGCGCGGCGGCGCCGCCCCCGCTGACTCCGCCGTCCCACGGCACCACGGGGCCGCGGGGGACGTCGCGGATCGATTTGATGAGCTCGATCATCGCGGCGATGTCGGGCGGCGTGATCTGCCCCAGATACGACGGCATGACCGGCGAGAAGCCGCGGTGCACGACGGCGAGCGGATCCATGATCGACTCGGTGATGTAGGCCTCGTCGGCGATGCGCTCGCCGCCGTCCTCGAGCGGCACGACGGCGCGGTAGAGCCCGGCCCAGGTGGGGCCGACGTGCGGCGTGCCGTCGAGGGTGTGGCAGCGGAGGCAGCCGTGCCGCGCGGCGGCGCGCTCGCCGCGGACGGGCATCGTCGGCTCCGCCGCGGCGAGCTCCTGCTCGGCCTTGGCGGCGGCCTCCTGCGCGAACGCCGGGGTGCTCGCCGCGCCGCCCGCGAGCCAGCGCTCGTAGTCCTCCGGGTCGAGCGCGATCACCTGGCCGCGCATCTCCGAGTGGCTCGTGCCGCAGTACTCGGTGCAGAGGATGGGGTACGCGCCGGGCTCGGTCGCCTCGAACCAGGCGGTGGTGTACCGGCCCGGGAGGACGTCCTGCTTGATGCGGAACGCGGGCACGAAGAAGCTGTGGATGACATCGCGCGACGTCATCACGAGCCGCACTGGCCTGCGCGCAGGGACGTAGAGCACCGAGATCATGCTCTCTCCTTCCGGATAGCTGAACTTCCACATCCACTGCTTGGCCGTGACATAGACGTCGAGCGCGTCGTCCGGCGGCGTGCGCAGGTCGACGAACTGCCGCGTGCCGATGTTCCAGAAGGTGAGGAACACGAAGCCGAGGCCGAAGAGCCCCGCCGTCTCCAGGAGGAGCGCCGGCCGCGCGAGGACCCCGGTGTTCGGCCGCGGGGTGTTCTGGATCCGCCGGCGATAACGGATAAGGAAATACCCGCCGATCAGCGTGATCAGGACGGCGCCGCCCATCGTCATGAGGATGACGAAGTAGTGCAGCCCGTCGATCTCGCGGGCCAGCGAGGAGCGCTGCTCGGGCAGGAAGAGCAGCTGGCGCAGGAGCTCGTTCATCGCGCGTCCTCCCGCCGCCGGCGCCGCCACCCTTGCCACCCGAAGAAGGCGAGCACCGTGGCGACCCAGGTCAGGATGGCGGCCGCGCCGATCCGCAGGAAGCCGGCCACGTAAGGGCCGTAGCGGCGGCTCGCGGGGTCGTAGCGATAACACGTCATGAGGACGCGATCGAAGGAGGTGCCGACCTGCCCGCGGCTGGCCTCGAGGAGCGCGAGCCGGAGGTCGAGGGCGGAGAACTCGATGCCATAGAGATAGCGGGAGATGCGGCCCTCCGGCGTGAGCACGAAGACCGCCGCGGGGTGCGCGTACTGCTCGGTCCGCGGGTCGTACGCGAACCGGAAGCCGAGATCGCCGGCGAGCGCGCGGATCTCGGGCAGCTCGCCGGTCAGGAACGGCCAGGTCTCCCGCGCCGGCGCGCCCGCCATCCCCAGCGCCGACAGGGCGGCGCCGCGCTTCCGCGCCGCGGACTCCTGGGTATCCCGCGGATCGAAGCTCACCGTGACGGCGCGGTACTGGTCGCCGAGCCGGTAATCGAGCTTCGCCATGCCGGCGACGAGGCCGCGCAGCACGAGGCCGCAGAGCGTCGGGCAGCGGTAATAGGCGAGGACGACGAGGACCGGCCGCCGGCCATCGAAGTGCTCGGCGAGCGGCGCGCGCCGCCCGTCCATGTCCGTGAACTGGAGCGCCTTGTCGACCGCGCCCCCGAGGCGCTCCTCGATGTCGACCTCGCGCGCGGCGGGCGGGAGCGACGGCGGATCCGCGGCGGCGGCGAGCGGCGCGCGCGTGAACACGAGCGAGAGGAGCGCGGCGGCGGACACCGGATGCATCCTCATCATCGGCTCTCCTCGACGACGAGATTCATCGCGTCCTCGATCGGGATCTGCACGAGCCCGCGGCCCTGATCGGCCCAGCCAAAGCGGTCGAGCTCCTCGCGCTTCTCGCGGTTCAGCATCGTGCCGAGCCCCTCCTCGCCGACGGCCCGGCGCTGGAAGATCCGCTGATCCACCCCGGCCACCACGCCGCGCGGCGGGAGGCGCTCCAGGGCGCGCTCCAGGGTCCTGCCCGCGGGGCGGAGCTCCGCCTCGCGGTCGCGCAGGATCATCCTCGACCAGATGCCCAGGATGAAGAAGATCACGACGACGGCGAACGCGACGGCGAGGATTATCCGCCAGGGCAGGAGATCCTCTTCCTGGCGCACGTCGGGACGGCGGTAGTGGGACGTCATACGCTCTCGTAACGGAAGGCGGCCGGCAGGGCCGGGTCGTTGATGGGGGCGAGCGGCTTGCCGCGCAGGCGCAGCGCGACGAACGCGACGCACGGGCCGACCACGGCGAGGAGCGCCGCGAGATCGAGCCAGTGGAACGGCGCGCGCGCGCCGGAGGCCTCGGGCGCGACGAGCCAGTGCATGTCGAGGTAATGCGCGAGGAGGATCCAGGCGGCGACGGCCGACAGCCAGGCTGGCCGCCGCTTGATCCTGTAATTGAGCAGGATCGCGAACGGGATCACGAACCGCGCGAGCACGAGGACGAGGGTCGCGGGCCCCCACGGGCCGTGGGAGCGGTGCAGGTAGAACTCCACCTCTTCGGGCTTGTTCGCGATCCAGATCAGCATGAACTGGAAGAAGGCGGCGTAGGCCCAGAAGATGGTGAACGCGAGCAGCAGCCGGCCGAGGGCGTAGTAGTGCGACGCGCGGAGCCCGGGCAGGAGCCCGGCGCGCTCGGCGGCGAACGCGAGCACCGTGAGCAGCGCTATCGCCGCGACGAAGCCGCCGGCGAAGACGTAGACAGGGAACATCGTCGAGATCCACGTCGGCGCGAGGGACATGAGCCAGTCGAACGAGGCGAACGAGAGCGTGAGCGCGACGGGCGGGAGGCCGGCGACGCTGATCGTGCGGAGCCGGCCGCTGTCCGCGACGGCCGGGCTCGCGTCGCCCCGGAGCGAGCCGCGCAGGAGCAGGGCGCCGAAGGCGAGCCACACGGCGAAGTAGATCGCCGTCCGGACGAGGAAGAAGGGGAGGTTCAGGTAAGGCTGCTTGTGGAGCACGATCGCCCTCACGTGCTCGTCGCCGATGGACTCGGGGCGGAGCCACTTGCCATAGAGCGTGTCCAGCCCGAACAGGAGCGGGATGAACAGGACGACGAGGAGGGGCAAAGCCCCGACGATCGCCTCCGCGAGGCGGCGGACGGCCACCGGCCACGTCGCGTTCATGGCGTGGCAGATCATGAGAAAGATGAGAGCGCCGACCACCGTGGTCACGGCGTAGGCGTACGCCGCGAGGTACGCATAGAAGAGCCGCTCGCGGTCCACGAACGCGCCGGCGACGAGCAGCGCGGCGCCGACGAGCGCGAGGCCGAGGGACCGCGTCACGATCGCGCGGCCGCCCCGGAATACCGGGATACGAAACGTCACGGGAGCTCCTTCCGGGCGCGCTCGCGGAGGGGTGGAGGGAGCGCGTCGAGCGCGGCGGCGCGGCTCCTCCCGAGCGCCTTCACATAGGCGACGATCGCCCAGCGCTCATGGAGCGGGATGTTCGTCTCGTAAGAGCGCATGAGCCCGTAGCCCTCGACGATGACCTGGTAGACGCGGCCCGGCGGGAACGCCTGCACGCGCGGGTCGACGAGCGACGGCGGGCGGCGCTGCGTCATGTTGCGCGCGACCTCCGACTCGCCGTCTCCGGCGATCCCGTGGCAGGCGGCGCAGAAGATCTCGTAACGGCCCTGGCCGTACCGGAGCAGCTCGATCGTCACCGGGACCGGGATGCGCGCCACGTACGCCCCGCCCGCGACGCCCCGCGTGAGCCCGGGATCGCCGGTCACGCGGTCGTTCGGAACGGTGCCCTCGGGCGGATGGCGCATGACCGAGCCGTCGTGGAAGAGCTCCGATGCCTGGTAGGGTGCGTAGCGCGCCTGGTGGAGCATGCGCTCGAGGTCCAGCGCGTCGGCGTCCCCGGGCTCGCGCTCGCTCGGGGCCGCCGGGGTGCACGACAGGCAGAGCGCCGCCGCGGCCAGGCAGGAGAGCGGGAGGAGGCGGCCGCGCTTCATGTGCGCTCCTTCCCGGCCCAGGCGACGGCGAGCGCGCCGAGATCGGTGAGGTCGCGCTCGGCGAGGGGGCGGATGAGCGCCGGGTCGCGGGCGTCGATGCCTATCCAGAATCGATCGATGGTGGCGCGCTCGAAGCCCGGAACGTCGAAGATCGGACTCCAGAGCTCGGGCAGCCGCATGAGGACGAGCAGCGCGACGAACCCCCCGAGGGCGGCCGCGAGCACCGTCATCTCGAAGGTGATCGGCACGAACGCGGGGGCCGCGTGCTGTGGCCGGCCGCCGACGTTGAGGGGGTAGTCGTACGCGTTGTTGTACCACTGGACGAGGTAGCCTCCGGCGGCGCCCGCCAGCGCGAACGGCAGGACGATCCAGTTGAGCGGCGAGCGGCGCAGGCCGAGCGCCTCGTCAAGGCCGTGCACCGGGTACGGCGTGAACGCATCGAGCCTGCGGTACCCGCGGCTCCTGAGCTCCGCGATCGCCCGGAGCATCGCCTCCGGCGTCTCGAACTCGGCGAGCAGACCTCTTCGCATCAGTGCTCCTCCTTGCCGAGCTCGTGATTCAGCTCCTTGACCTCGGCCACCGGGATGAACGGCAAGAGGCGCAGGAAGATCAGGAAGAGGAGCAGGAAGAAGCAGAACGTCCCGGCGAACATCGAGAGATCGACCCACGTCGGGCTGTAGGCGTGCCACCCCGACGGGATGAACTCGCGCTGCAGCGACAGGACGATGATCACGAACCGCTCGGACCACATACCGACGTTCACGAGGATCGAGATGATCCAGAGCAGGACCATGTTGCTCCGGACCCGCGAGGACCAGAGCAGCTGCGGGACGGCGACGTTGCAGATCATCTGCGCCCAGAAGACGGCGGCGTTCGGTCCGCTCGGGCGCGCGACGAAGAACTGATAGATCTCGTACGCCGAGCCGCTGTACCAGGCGGCGAAGAGCTCGATGATGTACGAGTAGATGACGATCCAGGCCGTGACGAGCGTCAGCTTGCTGAGGTTGTCGATGTGCCGCTGGGTGACGACGCTCTTCAGGTGGAAGACCCGGCGCGCCGGGATGAGGAGCGTCAGCACCATCGCGAAGCCGGAGAAGATGGCGCCGGCGACGAAGAACGGGGGAAAGATGGTCGAGTGCCAGCCCGGGACGAGCGCTATCGCGAAGTCGCTGCTCACGATCGAGTGCACCGAGAGCACGAGCGGTGTCGCGAGACCGGCGAGGAGCCCGTAGAGGAGGCGGTAATGGCGGTAGCCTTGCGCGGAGCCGCGCCAGCCGAGCGACAGGATCCCGTAGATCACCCGTCGGCGGCGATCGGGGGCCCGGTCGCGGAGGGACGCGAAGTCGGGGACGAGCCCGACGTACCAGAACACGAGAGAGACCGTGAAGTACGTGAAGATGGCCGCCGCGTCCCAGGGCAGCGCGCTCTTGAACTGAGGCCAGACCCTCAGCGTGGCAGGGTAGGGGATGAGCCAGTACGCGAACCACGGCCGCCCGAGGTGCAGGAGCGGGTAGAGGCCCGCCTGGACGACCGCGAAGAGGGTCATCGCCTCGGCGAACCGGTTGATGCTCGTGCGCCAGCGCTGCTCGAGGAGGAGCAGGATCGCCGAGATGAACGTCCCGGCGTGCCCGATGCCGATCCAGAACACGAAATTGATGATCCCGAACGCCCAGCCGACCGGGATGTTGTTGCCCCAGACGCCGATCCCGCTCGTGATGGTGTAGGTGACGGTCATCGCGAGCACGATCGTCCCTGCGCCGGCGAGCGCGAACGCGGCCCACCAGAGCCGCGATCGCGGCTTCCAGACGACCGACAGCAGCTCTTCCGAGAGGGCCTCGTCGGTGGGCCTCCCGAGGATGAGGGGTTGTGTCACGGCTCGCCGATCTCCGGGTTCTTGTTGTCGATGCGCGCGAGGTACATCGTCCTCGGCCGGGTCCCCTGGTCGTGCAGCACCGCGTAGCTCCGCGGCTCGCTCCGCCACGCGACCATCGGCGTCCCCTCGTGATCGAGCGAGCCGAACTGGATCGCCCGCGTCGGACAGGCCTGCTGGCAGGCGGTGACGACCTCCCCCGGGCGGATCCCGCGCTGCTCGATGCGCGCCGCGATCTCCGCGCGGCGGATCCGCTGGACGCAGTACGTGCACTTCTCCATGACGCCGCGCTCCCGCACGGTCACGTCGGGGTTGCGCTGGAGCTTCGCGAGCCCGGTGTTGTAGGCGTGGAGCTCGGTATAATCGAACCAGTTGAAACGGCGGACCTTGTAGGGGCAGTTGTTCGAGCAGAACCGCGTCCCGACGCAGCGGTTGTAGGTCATCTCGTTGAGTCCGTCGGGGCTGTGCGTCGTCGCGTTGACGGGGCACACGTATTCACACGGCGCCTTCTCGCAGTGCTGGCACAGCATGGGCTGGTGGACGACACCCGGGTCGCGCAGGTCGCCCGCGTAATAGGTGTCGATGCGGAGCCAGTGCATCTCGCGGCTGTTCAGGACCTCTTCCTTGCCCACCACGAGGACGTTGTTCTCGGCCTGGCACGCGACGACGCACGCGCTGCATCCTGTGCAGATCGTGAGATCGATCGTCATGGCCCATTGCCCGAGCGGCGCCCCGGGGGCAGGCACCTCGGGCAGGAGCGACGGCAGCGGCCCCTTGAGCGCCTCCGTGAAGCCGGGGTGCTCGCGGTAGACGGCGAGGGGGACCGAGAGCGCGATAGGGCGCCCCTGCAGGCGAAAGTGCGCCTGCGTCAGGGCGAGCGGGTGCTTCTGATCCGGCCGCTTCCGCACCGAGACGCCCGCCGCGAAGAACGGCGCGTCCGCCGTGCGGAGCCGGTACGCGTCGGCCCCCACCCCGGCGGCGATCGACTCGGCGCCGCTCCGCCCGTAGCCGAGCGCGAGCGACACCGTCCCGTCGGCGTGCCCCGGCGCGATGAGGACCGGTATCGAGATCGCGCGCCCCCTGAGCTCGAGATCGACCACATCCTCGCTCTCGACGCCGAGCGCCCTGGCCGTCTCCGGGCTGAGCAGCGCGGCGTTGTCCCAGGTGAGCTTGGTCACGGGATCGGGCAGCTCGAGCAGCCACGGATTGTTGGCGAACCGGCCGTCATAGACGTTCGAGTCGGTCGAGAAGGCGACCTCGACGACCTCGGCCGGCGCCGGGACCGCCGCCGCGAGCTGCCCGAGCGCCGCGATCACCCCGTCGACCCGCAGCGCGGCGCTCTCGCGCGGGGCCGCGCTGCCCTCGACGAGCCCGCGCCGGAGCGCGTCCTCCCAGAACGCCTCGAAATCGGCGCCGCCCCGCCGCGCCGTCCAGGCGTCGCGCAGGAGCTCGCGCGCGCCCCGGCGCGGCTCGCCGGCGAACACCGCGAGCACCTCGGAGGCGGTCCTGCCCATGAAGAGCGGCTCGATGAGCGGCTGGACCAGCGAGATCGTGCCGTCGTAGGCGCGGGCGTCTCCCCAGGCCTCGAGCTCGTGCGCGGCGGGCAAGAACCAGTCGCAGGCGGCCGCCGTCTCGTCCTCGTAGAGCCCGAGATAGACGCGGTTCGGGACGGCGCGGAGCAGCGCCGCGAGCTCGAGATCCGCGGGCGCCGTATAGGCCACGTTGTTCTCGAGGATCACCACCGTATCGACGCCGCCGCGCCGGATCTCGTCGGCGAGCGCGGCGAGCTCCTGCTCCGCGGCGCCGGCCGAGATCAGGGTCGCCCGGGTGACCCACGCCGCGCGGTCGTTGTGGAGCGCCGTGTTCATGACGTGCGCGAGCGCGTGGACCTGGGGCGGCTGCCGCTCCCCCACGATGACGACGCTCGCCGCGGCGCCGCGCGCGAGGTCGCGCGCGAGCGCCCGGACGAACGGCTTCTCCTCCTCGCGCACGTGCGCCCGGAGCGGCTCGAGCGCGCCGAGCGCCTGCGGCGGGATGGATCCGGGGCGCGCGCCCTCCGCGAGGAGCAGCTCCGCCGCGATCGCCGCGGCGAGCGCCGGCATCTCGCTCGGGCGCTTGCGCAGGCGGTGATCGGCCATGCTCCCGGTGGGGCTCATCCCGGGCTCGACGACGTAGAGACGGTTCATGGTGCCCGTCGGCGAGCCGAGGCGCCGGCGCTCCGAGAACTGGCGCGCATGCGGCACGCTGAACGGCATCGACGCGAGGAAGTCGGCGTCGAGCGCGAGGATGACGTCCGCCGTACGGAAGTCGTACTGCGCCTGGAGCGGAGCGCCGAAGGCGAGCTCGGCCCCGCGCGCCGGGTGCGAAGACCGGGCGGGCGCGTAGAACGTGAACCGCGCGGCCGGATGGCGCGCCTGGATGCGGCCGATGAGGTCGAGGACGAGCGGGGAGCCGGTCGGCCGGAGGACGAACCGGAGCCCGGCGCCGCGATCGCTCCGCTCGCCCCCGAGCTGCTCGACGAACGCCTGCCACGCCGCCGGGGCGGCGCCGCGCCGCGCCGCGCGCGCCCGGTGCTGATCGTAGAGGCCGAGCACCGACGCCTGCTCGTAGACGTTGGTCGCGCCGAGGCTCGCCGGGTGCTCCGGGTTGCCCTCGACCTTCGTCGGCCGCCCCTCGTGGTTCTCGACGAGGATGCCTGTGGCGAACCCGTCGAGCTCCAGGCTGGTGGCGTAGTACCGGAGGATGCCCGGCGTCACCTCCGGCGGCGTCGTCACATAGGGGACGATCTTTTCCGCGGGCCTCGAGTTGCACCCGGAGACGCCTGCGAGCGCCATGCTCGCGCCGAGGAGCTTGAGCCAGGCCCGCCGGCTCACCGCGCCCGGGCCGCCCTCGCCTCCGGGGAGCTCCCGCGCGGCGGCCTCGCGGAGCTCCGGCGACTCGAGGAGCTCCGCGAGGCTGCGCCAGTACGCCTTGCCCGTCTTGCCGTCGAGCGCCGCGCTCCAGGGGGTCTGTCTCTGATCAGCCATCAATCCCTCTTCAGGTCATCGGTGGATCGGCGCCGCCGCCTCGACTGCTCTCCGCGGTTCGTCGCACGCCCGTCGTTGTCTTCTTGTCCCCGTCCCCGCCTGGCTCTTGCTCCTGCGCGCGCTCACCTGTGGCAGGTCGAGCAGTACTCGAGACGCCGCACGCCGAGCTCCTGCGCGATCTGCCGGCCGATCCGCTCCGCGTCGGGGCCGGCGTCCCAGTCCATGTCCGCGACTGCGGAGGGCGGGCGGAGGTGCCGCTCCGGCGCCCTGTGGCAGTCGAGGCACCAGCCCATCGTCATCGGAGACACCTTGTAGACGTCGGCCATCTGGTCCACGCGGCCGTGGCACGTCACGCAGCCGACCCCCTTGTTCACGTGGATCGCATGATTGAAATAGACGAAGTCGGGGACGTCGGTGACGCGGTTCCAGCGGATGGGCATATCCGAGAAATAGCTGCTCCGGACGAGCTCGAGCTTGGGGCTCTGATTCCAGATCTGGCTGTGGCACCCCATGCAGAGCGCCGTCGACGGCATGCCCGCCGTGCCGGCGCGCTCGACCGTGTAATGGCAGAACCGGCAATCGATGGCGTCGTCCTGCACATGGTGCCTGTGGTCGAACTGCACCGGCTGCTGCACGGGCAGGCTCTGCCCGGTGTTCCACTCGGTTCGCACGTAGATCATCGGCGCTGCCACGGCCGCCGCGCCGCCGAGGAGGACGGCGGCGATGGCGAGTCGAAAGGCGGTGTTGCTCCATCGCGGAAAAACGGATGCCATGATCGCGTGTGGCCGGCCTCGCTCGATGTGCGGCGACACGGCCATCTCCATCGATGCGAGGATCGCTGGGGTCGTTTCGCGATCTCGTCATCTCGCGCGCGGCGGGAGCAGCGCGCGAGGGCGATCCCGGAGCGGCGCCGTCCGGCGTGCTTGTCCCGCGCGCTGGATTGCGCTGGATTGCGCGCGACGCCGGGCACGAACACCCGTTCTTCACCTCCCGGGACGGAGATCTGCGATATCCTCCCGCGATGAGGCAATCGAGCTCTGCCCTGTCGCCCCTCCTGCTCATCGCGCTTCCCGTGGCGGCCGGGCTCGCCTTCGTCGCGTGCTCGCGCGACGAATCGCTCTCCCCGCTGTCGCTCGGCGGCGGCGGGGCCTCCTCGGTCTCCTCGAGCGGCGGGACGGGCGGGAGCGGCATCGAGGGGGGTAGCGCCGGCGGAAGCGGCGATGCCGGGGGGAGCGCCGGCGGGGGCGGAGCCGATCAGGGCGGCGCGGGGGAGGGCGGCGCCGGCGGGAGCGGCGGTGACGGCGGCGGCGGCGCGCCTGTCGCGCGGCCGAGCTGCTCGCCGCCGACCGAGGACGAGGGCTCGCTGAAGCTCACCCCGGTCGTCACCGGCCTCCGGTCACCGCTCCTCGTGAAATCCGCGCCGGGCGACCCCACGCGGCTCTTCATCGTGACGCAGCCCGGTCAGATCCTCGTGCTCGACGAGGGGGCGACCGAGCCCACGACGTTCCTCGATCTGCGGGACCTCGTCCTCTTCGCGGGCGAGCGCGGCCTCCTCGGGCTCGCCTTCCACCCGGACTACGAGAGCAATGGCCGGTTCTTCGTTCACTACTCGGACAAGGCGACGGGCGGCGACACGCGCGTCGTCGAGCTCGCGCGGGGCGACCGCCCGGACGTGGCCAATCCGGCGCCGGTGGCCACGATCCTCGAGCAGGCGCAGCCGGAGCGAAACCACAACGGCGGCTCGCTGGAGTTCAGCCCGGTCGACGGCTTTCTCTATCTCGGCCTCGGCGACGGCGGGAACAGCAACGATTTCGGCTCCGGCCACTCGCCCATCGGCAATGGCCAGGAGCTCGCGACGCTGCTCGGGAAGATCCTTCGCTTGGACGTCTCGACGCACCCGTACCGCATCCCGGAAGGGAACATGACCGGTGAGGGCGTCCTGCCCGAGATCTGGGACTACGGCTTGCGGAACCCGTACCGCTTCAGCTTCGACGTATGCACGGGCGATCTCTACATCGCAGACGTCGGACAGCGATTGTGGGAGGAGATCAACATCGAGCCGGCGGGGCAGGGCCGGAAGAACTATGGCTGGCGCCTCATGGAGGGCGCGCACTGCTTCGTGCCCGCGGAAGACTGCGATCCTGACGGCATCACCACGCCCCCCGCCGCCGAGTACGCCCACGCCGGGCGGGTCATCGAGGATTGCTCGGTCACGGGCGGCTACGTCTACCGGGGCAGCAGGATCCCATGGCTCCGGGGGAGCTATTTCTTCGGCGATTACTGCAGCGGCCGGATCTGGACGCTGACGTACGAGGGCGGGGTGGCGTCCGCGCCCGTCGACCGGACGGACGATCTCGGGTCGTTCGGGTTCAAGGTCGCCAGCTTCGGGCAAGACGGCGTGGGCGAGGTCTACGTCACGGATTTCGGCGGCGGCACCGTGTACCGCGTCGATCCGGAGTGACGGCTCACATGGACCAGCGGAGCCCGGCGTAGCGCGGGCCGATGACGAGCTCGGGCGGCGGCGCCGGCGCGGAGGCGGCCTTCCTCTCCGCCTGGACCGGCACCTTGCGGCCGCCGATGATGGCGAGCGGGATGCCGACGCCGGCGAAGACGAGGCCGCCGATGACGAGCGCGTACCCGGCGTCCATCTCGCTGTCCTCCTCCGCGTAGCCAAACTCTTCCTCGAACGGGTCGAGCTCCTCCCCGGACTCGCAGCCCGGGCCCGAGCACGCGGAGGCGATCGCCAGGGCCCCGCCGATGAGGGCGACGGTGCCGATGCTCGTCAGGACGATGCCCGTGACCATCATCCCCTTGCTGCGGCGCCGGGTCAGCGGCTCGGCCGGCGGGGCCGGCGCGCGTCCGGCGACCGGCGCGAACGCGGCGCCGCTGGCCGGCGGCGCGGCGGCGCGCGGCGCGACGGCGGCGCTCACCGGCGGCGCGGCGGTGCTGGCCGGCGGCGTGGCGGCGCGCGCCGGCGCGCTTGCGGGCAGCGGGGGGATGGCCACCGTCTCCGAGGCGCCCGCCCGGGTGAGCTCGACGGCCTTCACGAACGGCGTTCGGCCGGCGGCGGAGGCCTCGATCGTGTGCTTTCCGGGATCCAGGGGCACCGGCGTGCCCCACTGCGCGCGCCCCACGGGGGCGCCGTCGCGCTTCACCTGGAGGTCGGCCGGGGCGTCGGCTGGCGCCGTGATCGTCAGCCGGATGAGCCTCGGCTCCAGCGCCGTGGCGCGCTGCCGCGCGACCTTCTCGCGCTCCGCCTGGCCGGCGGCCTTCGCCGCGCCGGCCACGTCGAGGAACGTCGACCAGGCGCTCGCCGTCCGGCCGATCTGCTCGTAGCAGGCCGCGAGGTTGAACTGCGTGCCGATCCCCGGGTCGAGCCGCTGGCTCTCCTCGAGCTTGGGGCACGCGTCGGCGTACTTGCCCTGGGCCATCAGCTGCCTGGCCGCGTCGAACAGCGCCTGCGCGGCCGCCGTATCGGCCCTGGCGTCGCGGCCGCCCCCCACGAGGGCGGCAAGGAACATCGCGAGCGCCAGCAGGCGCCCGAGGTGCTGCATGGGCAGGCTCGTCATGATCGTGTCCTCACTTGCGATCGTCGAACAGGTTGCCGCTGGTCGGCGCGGCGGCCGGAGCGGCGGCCGGCCGGGCGGTCCGGATCTGCGGCGCGGTCGCGGCGACTGCGGGTCGGGGAGCGGCGCTCGCCGGTCGCGCCGCCGCGGGCCTGGCGCTGGCCGGCGGCGCCGAGGCCGCCTGGGCCGGACCCGGCGCCGCGCGGTCCTCCGCGGGCGCGGGCGCCTCGACGCCGCCCGGCGTGACGGCCGGCGAGAGCGCCGCGGGCGTGTCCGGCGGCGCCGCGGAGCCCGCCGGCGACGGCGCCGCGGGCGCCTCCGGCAGCGCCGCGGAGCCCGCCGGGGACGACGCGGCCGAGGCGCTGCCGGACGGCTCGGTCGCGGCGCCGTCGCCGCGCGCGCGGGCGCTCAGGAAGCCGAAGACCGCGAGCGCGGCGACCAGCGACAGGCCGATGCCGGCCAGCGCGACGGCGAGCCCCACCGGCCGCTTCCGCGGCACCACCGTATCGGTCCACGCCGGGGAGGTGTTCACCATGGTCGGGGAGGTCGCCCCGCTCCGCGCCGGGGTGTCCGGCCGCGAGGGCGCCGAGCTCCGGGAGATCCCGCTGATCCGGTCGACGGACAGCCGCGCCCGCCCGGTCACGAACGGCGCGAGCGCCTCGGCCAGCGCGCCCACGTCGCGGAAGCGCCGCTCCGGCAGCTTCTCCAGGCACCGGAGGATCACCGCCACGAGCGCCGGGGGCACGTCGGGGCGGAGCGAGGCGAGCGGGCGGGGGATCCCCTGCATGATCGCCACGCAGAGCTGCGGCATGGTCGCGCCGTCGAACGGCGGCGCGCCCGCGAGCAGCTCGAACAGGATGACGCCGAGCGACCAGAGGTCGGTGCGCGCGTCGACGTCGCGGGACGACTTGAGCTGCTCCGGCGACATGTAGAGCGGCGAGCCCATGACGGCCGTCGTGTCGGTGATCCGCGGATCCGAGCCGCCGGTCGCCACCTTCGAGATCCCGAAGTCGAGCACCTTCACGCACGGGGAGCCGTCGGCGCGCCGCGTCAGGAACAGGTTCGCCGGCTTGAGGTCGCGGTGGACGATGCCCGCGGCGTGCGCCTCGGCGAGCGCCTCGCAGGCCTGGAGCACGTACTCCACCGCGGCCTGCGGGGCCATGGGCCCGCCCGCGCGGAGCGCCTCGGCGAGATCGCTGCCCGACAGGTACTCCATCACCATGTACGGCGTGCCCGAATCGAGCGTCCCGACGTCGGTCACGCGCGCCACGTGCTCGCTCTTGACCTTCACCGCGGCGCGCGCCTCGCGCACGAAGCGCTCGGCGAGCGTGCGCGAGTGGGCCGCGCTGGGCAGCAGCAGCTTGATCGCGACCTGCTCCTCCAGCTGGAGGTGGGTCGCCGCGACGACGACGCCCATCCCGCCGATGCCGATCACCCGTTCGACGCGGTATTTGCCGGCGATCACCTGCCCCTGTCGAACCAGCCCTTCGGCTTCGTCGTGTGTCGGCGCGGTGCTCGTCATGGATCGGTCCCTTCGGCGGCGCCGGATCGCGGATCTCGTGAACCGCGCGATCTTCGCGGAAGATCCGGCGCAAAGCCAGCCCACGATAGCCGCCGGGCGGACGGCGATCAATCTCGGGGCTGGGCTCCGACGCGCCGCGACCGCGCGCCCCGCGCGGCCCGCGCGCCGCCGCGCGGCCGCGCCGACCCGCGCTGCCGCCGCGCCCCCCGCGCGGCCGGCGCCGTCGCGCTGCCCGCGCCCCCGTCGGCTCCCTCCAGCTGTTCGCCGGGCCACTTCCCCCGCGCGTGAATCCGAGAGAACATCGCTCACCTCATGGAGCACGGTCACCCCGGCAGCGCGAGCGAGCGGCGCCAGCGTATCCTCGAGGCGACAGAGCGGCTCCTTTGCCGGTATGGGCCCGCCAAGACGACCGTCGCCGACATCGCGCGCGAGGCCGAGATCGCGGTCGGCGCCGTGTACCTCGAGTTCGCCTCGAAGGACGCCATCGTCGAGGAGCTGTCCCAGGGCCAGCACCGCGCCGTCATGGCCGCCATGCGCGCCGCCGCGGCCGGGGACGGCCAGCCCTTCGGCGACCGGCTGCGCGCGGTCTTCGACACCCGCGCGCGCTCGTTCCTGGAGCTCGCCGGCTCGGGCGCGCACGCGTGCGATCTCGTGCATTGCCAGAGCCGCGCCGTGAAGGCGGCCCACGCCCGCTTCCTCGACGAGGAGCGCGCGCTCCTCCGCGACCTCATCGCGCGCGGCGCCCGCGCGGGCGAGCTCGACGTCGAGGACCCCGAGCTCGCCGCGCGCGCGCTCCTGCGCGCCTATGCGAGCTTCTCCCCTCCGTGGCTGTTCCAGAGCTCCCGCGAGGAGGTGGAAGCGACGCTGTCCGCCGTCCACCGGATCGTCCTTTACGGCCTCGTCGGCCGTGAGCCCGCCCGCAAGCCGGAGCGCTGACTCCGGCGCCGCATATGTGACAGGCGCGGATCGCTGGCTTACCATCGGCTCCTTGCTGGCGGCCAATCGGCGCCTCGCCAGATCGGAGCAGAGCCTTGCAAGCAGCGGTGGGCTATCGATACGAAGAGGTGTTGCAGACGACGAATGAGCGGTGGATCCTCGTGCGTGCCGTGCGCGAGAGCGACGGGAGGCGCGTGCTGCTCAAGGCTCACCTCGACTCACCTCGTCACACGACGGCTCTGGCCGCCGGCGCGCTCCTCAACGAACTCGAGATCACCCGCTCTCTCGACGCCGCGCAGGTGCTGCGCCCCACGCGGATGGAGCGCTGCGGCGAGACGCCGGTCCTCGTCTTCGAGGACGAGGATCTCGTGCCCCTCGACCGGCTCCTCGCGCGCTCACCGCTCGGGATCGAGCAGCTCCTCGCGTGGGCCGCGAGCATGGCCGGCGCGCTCGCCGAGGTGCACGGCGGCGGCGTGATCCACACGTACATCCAGCCGCAGAGCTTCCTCGTCGACCCGAAGGCCGGCGCGGTCCGGCTGACCCATTTCATGTTCTCGACGCGGCTCCGCAACGAGCACCCGCAGGCGCAGAGCGCGGTCGAGGAGGGCAGGCTCCCCTACATGTCGCCCGAGCAGGCGGGCCGGACGAGCCGGACGCTCGACTGGCGCACAGACCTCTACTCGCTCGGGGTCGTGTTCTACGTGATGCTCGCCGGGCGCCTGCCGTTCGACGCCTCGGGCCCGCTCGAGTGGATGCACTCCCCCCGACCCCCCGCGCCGCTGCCCGAGGGCTCCGTGCCTCCGGCCGTGTCGGCCCTCGTCATGAAGCTCCTCGCGGAGGACGCCGAGGCGCGGTACCAGAGCGCAGAGGGCCTGGCGAGAGACCTGCTCAGGTGCCAGCGCTCGCTCCGCGAAGACGGTCGTATCGCCCCGTTCCCTCCAGGCGAGCGCGACGCCTCCGGTCGCTGCTGCCTCCCGCACCGCCTGGTCGGGCGCGAGGGGGAGGCGCAGCGGTCCCTGTCGCCGCTGCTCAACGCGGCGCGCGTCCTCTCCGAGGAGCTCGTCGTCGAGCGGTTGCTCACCAGCATGGTGCAGGTGCTCATCGAGAACGCCGACGCCGAGCGGGGGGCGCTGCTGCTCGTCCGCGGCGACGGCCTCGTGCTCGTCGCGCAGGGCGTGGCGCACCCGCCGGAGTCGCGGGCGCTGCCGTCGATCCCGCTCGAGGACCAGAGCGACGAGGTCTGCGCCTCGGTGGTGCGGCTCGCCGTGCGCACGCGCCAGAGCGTGATCCACGCCGACGCCTCCCGGGACCCGGCGCTGCGGGACGACCCCTGCGTGAGCTCCCGCAAGGTCCGGTCGATGCTCTGCGCGCCGCTCCTGTGCAGGGAGCGGGTGCTCGGCGCGATCTACCTGGAGAACAACCTGTTCGAGGGGCTCTTCGGGCCCGAGCGGCTCGAGATCCTCCACCTGCTCGCCGCGCAGGCGGCCGTCTCGCTCAGCAACGCGCTTGTCCACGAGGACCTCGAGCGCAGGGTGGACGAGCGCACGCGCGAGCTCCGGAGCACGCAGCAGAGGCTCGCCGACGCCGCGCGCAAGGCGGGGATGGCCGAGGTCGCGGACAGCGCCGTGCACAACGTCGGCAACGCGCTGAACAGCGTCATGGTGCTGCGGATGCAGCTCTCGGAGCGGATCGCGGGCTCGCGCGTCCCGCGGCTCGGCCAGGTGGCGCAGCTCCTGAAGACGCACAGGGACGACCTCGCGGGGTTCTTCGCGGCGGACCCGCGCGGCCAGCGGCTGATCGAGTACGTCGAGGAGCTGGCCCGGCACCTCGCGGCCGAGCAGGAGGCCGCGGCCAGCGAGCTCTCGGAGCTCGGCGAATGCGTGAGCCGCATCCGCGACATCGTGTCGGATCAGCTGCGCAACGCCGGGATGAAGATCATCGTCGAGCCGGTCGTTGTCTCCTCCGTGGTCGAGGACGCCCTGCGCGTCGGGCTGAACCGCGCCGAGCGCGCGCACCACGGCATCGAGGTCGTCTGCGAGCTCTCGGACGACGCGCGGGTCGAGACGGACCGGCGCCGGCTGCTGCAGATCGTCACGAACCTCATCACCAACGCGCGGCGGGCGGTGTGCCACGCGGCGGGCCCGGATCGCCGGGTCCTCGTCCGGTGCGCGCCGCGGGAGGAGGGTGGCTGCTCGGTGGAGGTCGAGGACACCGGCGTGGGCATCGCGTCGGAGCATCTGGCGCGGCTGTTCCAGCAGGGGTTCACCACGTGGCCCGAGGGCACGGGGCTCGGCCTGCACGCGAGCGTGCTGGAGGCCCGCCTGCTCGGCGCGGCCCTCCGCGCGGAGAGCCAGGGCCCCGGCCTGGGCGCGAAGTTCACGCTCGAGCTCCCGGCCACCGCGCCCCGGCGCGGGAGGATCGACGCCGAGGCGCTCGCTTGAGAAGGCGGCTGCGCGAAGCGGCCTCGGGGAGAAGGAAATCAACGAGTTCCTGAACCGCTGCTTCTCGATGCGCCGAGCGCCTGATCCGGATCAGGGGCCCGCGATGAAGCTGTCCTGGTAGCCCGGGTCCTCCACCTCGAGCGCGGCCGGGGTGGCCGCGAGCGGGCGGATCGTGTCGAGCATGACGGCGAGCTCGCTCGTCTCGCGGCTCCCGAGGCTCGCCTCGTACGCGCCGGGGTGCGGCCCGTGCGGCACGCCGGCCGGGTGGTGCGAGATGCTGCCGGGGCCGACGCCGCGGCGCGAGGTGAAGTTGCCGCGGCAGTAGAACAGCAGCTCGTCGCAATCGACGGACGAGTGGGGGTAGGGGCAGGGGATCGCCTCCGGGTGGAAGTCGACCGGGCGCGGCACGAAGCTGCAGATGAGGGCGCCCCGCGCCGCGAACGTCCCGTGCCAGTCCGGCGGCAGGTGCACCAGCCCGACGCGCGGCTGGAAGCTCTGGATCGGGAACGCGAACGGGTACACCGTCCCGTCCCAGCCGACGACATCGAGCGGCGAGCGCTCGCAGGCGAAGCCGTGGAACGCGCCGCCGCGCTTCACGACGAGCGCGCGGATGCCCTCGTCGAGGGGGCCGACGAACGTCGGCCGCCGGAAATCGCGGTGGGAGTAGGGCGCGTCCATCCGCAGCTGGCCGACCTCGTTGCGCCACTTGCGCGGGAGGTGGATGTCCGCCGCCTCGATCGAGAGCCACTGCTGGGGCGCGGCGTCCGGGAGGAAGCGGTGGAAGAGCCCCTTCGGGACGACGACGTAGTCGTCCCGCTCGAAGCGGAGATCGCCGAGCATCGTGCGCAGGACGCCGCCGCCGCGGAAGACGAAGAGCAGCTCGTCGGCGTCGGCGTTCGCGAAGTACACCGGATCATCGGCGTCCGGCTGGGCGATCCCGATCACCACGTCGTCGTTGAACAGCAGCGGCACGCGGCAGTCGATCGCGGGCCCGCCCCGGCGCGGCAGCTCCTGCGACCGGTAGTGCCGCTTCGCGAGCGGGCGCGCCGGCGCGGCGACCGGCAGCGCGAAGCCGTGCGCCGCCCGCGCGACCCGGTGCTCGTGCGGCCGGCGCTCGTGGTAGGCGATCGTGTAGGGGCCGTCGAAGCCCTCCCGCGTCAGGCACTCCTCGTAGCGGAGCTCCCCCGCCTCGCTCCGGAGGGCGATGTGGTGCTTGCGCGGCACGCTCCCGGCGACGACGCGATCGAGCATCAGCCGCTCCCTTCCGCTTTCTGCTGCCGCTCGATGCTCTCGAACAGCGCCCGGAAGTTGCCGGCGCCGAAGCCGCGGTCCCCCTTGCGCTGGATGAGCTCGAAGAAGAACGGCCCGGCGTCGGGATCGCGGTGCGTGCCGGCCGACTCCTTGAGGAAGATCTGGAGCAGGTACGACCTCGCGCCGTCGCCGTCGACCAGCACCTCGAGCTCCCGCAGCGCCGCCACGTCCTCGTCGAGCTGCCCGACGCCGAGCTGCTGCAGGCGCTCGGGCAGCATGTCGTAGTAGGCGGCCGGGGTCGGCATGAACTCCACGCCGCGCGCGCGCATCGCCCGCACGGCCGCGAGGATGTCCTCCACGGCGAGCGCCACGTGCTGCACCCCGTCGCCGCGGTGCTCCTCGTTGAAGACGTTGATCTGCGAGCTCTTGAAGTAGGGCCGGTAAGGCTCGTTGTTGGCGAACTTCACGCCCGAGCCCGGGTCCCACATCACGGCCGAGCGCAGGCCCGAGCCGTGATCGGCGCCCTCCGCGACGTCGTTCGTGTGGAACGCGATCTTCCAGAACGGCTCGAGCCCGAGCACGTGCTCCATCCAGAGCAGGGCGGGCGCCATCGTCTGGAAGTTCGAGGTGATGTGATCGAACCGGGCGAGCCCGAAGCGGTTCTCTCCGCCGCGCGGCGCGTCGTAGGCCACGCAGCCGGGGAACAGCGCCCGGTAGCCGCGCCGCTCCACGAAGCGGAAGGTGGTGTCGCCGAACGGCGTCGTGATCGAGAACGACGCGAACGTGCCGCCCTCGTCCGTCGCCCGGTGGATCTCGTCGATCGGCGTGCCCCCGCGGCCTTCGAGCAGCCGGAAGGCGCGGCCCACGTCCTCCACCTCGAAGATGATCGTGCCCACCCCGTCGGGGTGCTTGCGCAGGTAGCGCCACGCCCGCCCGCCCTCGCCGAGCGGCTGCGAGCACACGATGGCGCACTCGCCGGCCTGGAAGACGACCGACCGCTGCGCCGCCGCCGCCGTGAGCTCCGGCGAGCTCGCGGCGATCTCCTGAAAGTCGAGCTTCTCCGTGTAGAACCTGCGGCTCCGCTCCAGGTCGCGCACGTAATAGTGCAGCGCCTCTACCCGCTTGATGCCGATCGACTCCACCTTGGCCATCCGGATCCTCCGTCGCGAGGGGGTAAACGCAGGGGTGAGCTAGACGCCCCTGTAGGCGAGGGCGATGCGCGCGCGCCAGCTGCGCGAGCTCCGCCAGTGGCCGTAGCGCGTGGTCCGCTTCGCCGGGGCGCTCATCCGGACACCACCCGCTGCGCGATGCGCCCGAAGAGGCTCTCGCCCGAGCGACTCAGCATCTCGATCATGATCGTGTCTCCCGGCTTCATGAAAGGCGTCCTCGCCGCGCCGTGCGAGAGGATCTCGAGCATGCGCTTCTCGGCCAGGCACGACACGCCGCGCGCCGTATCCCGGTTCGAGACGGTGCCGCTGCCGAGCAGGGTCCCGGCCGTGAAGCTGCGGGTCCTGGCGATGTGCTCGACGAGATCGAAGAACGAGAAGTGCATCTCCGGGCCGGCCTCGGGATCGCCGATGAGCGCGCCGTTGTAGGTCGAGCGGAGCGGCAGGTGGACGCGCCCGTCCCGGAACGCGTCGCCGAGCTCGTCCGGCGTGATCGCGAACGGAGAGAACGCCGTGGCGGGCTTCGAGCAGAAGAAGCCGAACCCCTTCGCGAGCTCGGCGGGCACGAGGTTGCGCAGCGTCACGTCGTTGGCCAGCAGGAAGAGGCGGAGTTGCCGGTCGGCCTCGTCACGGCGCGTGCCCTGCGGGGTGTCGCCGAGGACGACGCAGACCTCGGCCTCGAAATCGAGGCCCCACGCCTCGTCGCGCAGGACGATGTCGTCGGTCGGCCCGAGGAGGACGCCGGAGCCGCCCTGGTACACGAGCGGATCGGTCGTGAGCGTCGCGGGGGGCTCGGCGCCGCGCGCCTTGCGCACGAGCTCGATGTGATGGATGTAGGCCGATCCGTCGACCCACTCGTACGCGCGGGGCAGGGGCGCAGCGAGCTCTTCCATGACGAGCGGGGCCACCGCCGCGTCGCCGCGCTCGATGTCGTCGGCGATGCGGCGCAGCGCGGGCTCGGCGCGCTCCCAGTCGTCGAGCGCAGCCTGGAGCGTCGGGAAGGCGGCGCCGGCCGGCGCGCAGGCGAGGCCGTCGCGGCGGACGATGACGAGCGTGCCGTCGCGGCCGGGGCCGCGGAGAGAGGCGAGCTTCATGCGCGTGCGAGCTCCTCGTGGCGCCCCGGGCGTCTCTTCGCCTCCGCTCGACGAGCAGGAGCCCCGTCGCGCCTGCCAGGGCTCGTCCTTCGTTGCGCGCTGCGCATCGGGTAACCGGTTGAACGGATCCGCATGAACACCGGATTGGATGTTTTCACGACGCTCCACGATCCTGTGCAGCGCGCCATGGAGGTGACTGCAACGACTTCGTACCCGATCCCTCTGGCTCGCGGCATAGGCATACTCACCTATGCCGCGATGCGAGACTCACGCCCACGTCGGTGACGTCGACTTGCCGACGGGGCCGCTCCCATGCCGCGCATGACCAGCTCCTCGCAAGCGGGTCGTGGACGCAAGACTCCCAAGCTTCGGGGATCATTTCTGCAGTTGGACGCCGAGGAACAGGGCATTCCCCTTCGCCCCCGAGAGATCGCTCCTTTGATAGCCGAGCGCCGCGCGCGCAGCGTGCCCTTCGATGATGTAGCCCATCTGGGCATCGATGAGCACATAGGGGTCGGCGTTCTTCGGCTTCGCTTGTTGCAGTCGAACCAGAGGCTGCAGCTTCCCGACGCCGACGTTGCTCGGCGTGAGGTAGCTCGCGAGTGCAAAAAAGGAATAGTCGAGCCTCTCGAAGTCTCCAAAGTACTTGTAAAATGCGCCTTCGAGCGTGATCGTGCCCGCCGTGCCGAGGTTCCTTTCGAACAGGATGTCGGCGTTGGCCTCCATGAAGGTGTCCTTGCGCGGGACGCCTGGGGGCATGCCCATCGCGGGGGGCGGCAACGATTCGACTGAACCTTCCCTCTGCACTTCACCCGCCACGCCGAGCGCGAGGATGCTCTTCTCTCCGAGGTACGTGGACTTCTGGTAATAAGCTGGCTCCGGGTCGAGCAAGCTCAAATTGAGCCTCGCCGTGTAGAGCGGGCTCACCGAAGAGTCATGCAGGTTGAAAGCACCGGCGTAATATTTGAATAGGCCGCCCGCTATCTTGCCCCAGGCGGTTACTCCATCGTTGCGCCCGAGAGGCCCCTGTCTCGGACCAATCGGCGGCGCATAGGGTTCGAAGAATCCTGGATAGTTCCACGGCCCCATCGACCACGGCCCGGAGAAGGCGGAGCGATCCGACGGCACGATCATTCGACCGATCCAGACGTTCAGCAAATCATGAAATTTGATCTTGGCGATGGCGTCACGGAGGGTCGCGCTGCCCGCGATGTTGCCCCCCGTCGGGGTCGGCCCAAACTGAGCAACGATCGCGCCCTGCACCCCGATGAACCGGTTGATCTCGCCTGAAAACGACAGATCCAGCTCTCCGTCCGCGAGCAGTCGGTCCATCTTCTCGCGCGCGCCGGGGTTCTGCAGGCGACCTCCGACGCGGGCCCAGGCCGCGACGCTGAGCGGCTTCTTCCATGGCTCCTCCTCTGCCGGAGGCGGCGGCGCCGGCGAAGCTGGGCCGGGCCCGGCCGCGCTTTGCAGTGCCGGCGCGCCGGCGTGGGCCTCCGCAGACGGCGCTCGCGCCGTGGTCGCGTCTGCAGGAGGGCTCGCGGGCTCGGTCGCGGGAGCCGCGATCGGCAGGTCTCCGCCCGCGGGCCCCGGCGGTGCTTCGGGCTGCGCTTGCGCCTGTGCCGACCGGTTGAAGGAAGTGATGCCGACGATGAGGGCCAAGAACCCTGCGCCAACATCGCCCCGGCGTCTCGACGCTCTCGTCTGTGTGCTCATGCGTTCTCCGTGAGGTCTCAGCAACGGTCGCGCCCCCTAGCCGATCTCGTACACCGTGAGCCGCACCCGGTCGGCCAGCCGCTCGCCCACGGCCAGGGCCAGCACGGCGTTCAGCCGCAGGAGCCCTGGCGCCGAGGTGCGCATACGGATGGCGGTGCGGAAATAGTAGAGCCTGGGATCCACGGCCTCGCCGCGCCCGAGCGCCGCCAGCACCTCCGGCGGCCCGGCGCGGACGCCTTCGGAGAGGATCTCCACCGTCCCATGGCCGGCGATGTCGAGGATGTAATGGGCGGAGATGTCCATCCGTCCGTCGGCCCAGATCGTCTGCCAGTCGCCGCCCGGCAGCACCCGGCCCTCGAGGCCGCCGGCCACCGTGCCGCCGACGATCGGGATGAAGCGCCGGCCGGGCGGGCTCGGACTGACGGTGACCGGCGGGTCCACCGTCACCTCGAGCGTCATCAGGCGAACGAGGGGCGGGCTCACGCGCGGGGCTCCGAGGCGCGCTTGAGGCCGGTGAGCACCTTGTAGCGGGCGGCGATGGCCGAAAGCTCGCCGGGGGCGAAGACGTCCTCGATACGCTCGAAGCCGTCGGGCGCGCGGTCCTGGGCGATCTGCATGCACTGCTCCGGGCCGTTGCCGCGATTGGCCGCGACGATGGCGGCGGTGGCGGGCAGGCGCTCGGCCTCGTAGGCGGCGAGCGCCTCCACCGGATCGGTATGGGCAGCGAGCGCGCGGACCAGGGCGCGGGCGTCCAGGATGGCCTGGCTCGCCCCGTTGGAGCCGATCGGATACATGGGATGGGCGGCGTCGCCCAGCAGGGTCATGCGCCCATGGCTCCAGCGCGGCAGGGGATCGCGGTCGACGAGCGGGAACTCGTAGATCGCCTCGGCGCTCCGGATCAGGCCGGGCACATCCAGCCAGTCGAAGCGCCAGGCCTCGAACCTGGGCAGGAAGTCGGCGGGATCGCCCGTCCGGTTCCAGTCCTCCCGTCGCAGGCTCTCGGCGACGGTGAGCTCGGCGATCCAGTTGACCCTCTGCCGGCCGTCCGGCCCCGGCGGGGAAATGGGATAGGCGACGAACTTCTGGTCCTGATGCCCGGCCATGATCATGCTGGCGCCGGTGAGGAAGGGCGCCGCCAGGCTGGTCGCCCGCCACAGGATGCGGCCGCCATAGACCGGCGGCCCCTCGTCCGGATAGAGGCCGGCGCGCGCCGCCGAATGGATGCCGTCGGCGCAGATCAGGAGGTCGGCGGGAACCTCCGAGGCCACGCCCTCGCGATTGAAGAAGCGCGCCACGATGCGGCCTCCGTCCTCTTCATGGTCCGAGAGGCGCCGGTCGCAGATCACCCGGCCTGCGCCCAGCCGCTCGACGGCGGCGTCGAACAGCACGCCCTGCAGGGCGCCGCGGTGCAGGGAGATCTGCGGCGCGGCGTGACCCGCGAAGCGGCCGCGCGGCTCGCCCCAGATGCGCTGGCCGAAGCGGTTGAAATAGACAAGCTCGCGGGTCGCCACCCCCTGGGCCAGCAGGGCCTCGACGAGGCCCAGCTCGTCCAGCACCTCGCCGGCGTGGGGCAGGAGGTTGATGCCGACCCCGAGCGGCAGGATGGTGGGCGCGGCCTCGAACACCGTCACCTCGTGGCCCGAGGCGTGCAGCGCCAGAGCCGCGGCCAGGCCGCCGATCCCGGCGCCTGCGACGATCACCTGCATAAAGTCCTCCCGCAGACATGCGGCTTGAAGCCGCCTGTTGTTATAGGCTTTGATGATGGTTTGGTCCCGACGTCAACCGCGACGGCCCGGCGCTGATCGCCGCCGCCCATTCCTCAATCACTGGCATAGCGGCCGCGGAGGGTCATCACCGCGGCCGCCACCCCGGCCGACAGCACCACTGGCACCATGGCCATGGCCACGGCGGTGGGGCCCCAGCCCTGGCCCAGCAGGAGGCCCGCCATCAGCGGCCCGCCGATGGAACCCAGCCGGCCGGCGGCGATGGAGGCGCCGGTGGCCAGCCCGCGCGCCGGCGCCGGGTAATAGAGCGGGATGACGCCATAGAGCGAATATTGCGCGCCCAGCAGGAAGAAGCCGCCCAGCCCGGCCAGCACCACCACCGGCGGCAGGCTGTCGGCCCACGCCAGCCCGAACAGCGACAGGGCCAGCGCGGGATAGGCCGCGATGATGGGAAGGCGCGGCCCGAGCCGGTCCACCAGCGCGCCGATGATCCAGCAGCCGAGGACGCTGCCGACATTGAAGGCGAAGGCGGCCCCAGCGCCCCCGGTCCCGCCCAGGCCCTTGGCCGCCACGAGCGACGGCAGCCAGTTCAGCAGCAGATACAGCACCAGCAGCGTCAGGCCGAAGGTGAACCAGGCCAGCAGCGTGACAAGCAGCCGGCCCTCGCCGAACAGCGCCTGCGCGCTGCCCGGCCGCCGGGCGCCGCCGGCCGCCGCCGTGCGGCTGTCGGGCATCAGCCACGCCATGGCCGGCAGCAGCAAGAGCGGCAGCACGCCGCCGACCAGGAAGATGCTGTGCCAGCCGAACCGTTCCAGGAAACCGGCCGCGAACAGCGCCGCCAGCGCCCCGCCGGCCGGCATGCCGCTGAACATCATGGTGGTGGTGCGGGTCCGCCGGTCGGGCGGGGCGATCTCCAGGGCGATGGCCACCAGGGTGGGCATCGCCGCCCCCAGTCCGACCCCAGCCAGGAACCGGTAGAGGCCGAGCGACAGCGGTCCGCCCGCCACAAGGGTGGCCAGCGTGAACAGGCCGAAGACGCCGACAGCCATCATCAGCAGCGGCTTGCGGCCCGTGCGGTCGGCCATCCAGCCGCCGGCCAGCGCGCCGCAGACCAGCCCGGCCATGCCGGCCCCGAACACGACGCCCGCCTGCGCGGGCGAGAGGCCCAGGTCGGGGATCAGCAGGGGGGCGGCCACGCCGATGGCCTGGATATCGAACCCCTCCAGCAGGGCAATCAGGAAGCACAGCGACAGCGTGACCGCGCCGCGTGACGCGTGAGGGGGCGATGCGCCCATGGGGAAATCTCCCGTTTTCGTCCCGTTACCCGGGATGGTTGCAACTGGCCGCACTGGAGCTATCTGCGTTCGTAGAAGGTGAGGCTGACACCGCCCGCCGCGCCTCCCGGGTCGGAGCTCACGTATTGCTTCGTGTTGAGGATCGCGTAGGGGCCGTCCGCGCGCGTCTCGAAGACCGGGATGAGCGCGCCGAACGGTCCACAGTTCCTCACCACGATGACCTCGCCGTTCGAGGACAGCGCGTACCTGGCGTCCAGCACCGTGCTCGATCCGAGGAGCTGGTAGTCCGCGCCTCCGGGGAGCACCGAGCCCGACAGGCCGCTGAGCAGCATTCCACCGGTGACTGTGCCCCCGGTGATGGGAATGATGTTGCGCGTGCCGCGCTTGCTCGCGCCGACGGAGATGGAAGCACCGAGCGTGACGGACTCGGTGAACACGCTCGAGCCCCTCGCCCCGGTCGCCGTCGAGCACTCCCACGATTGGTTGGGAACGCCCTCGGGATCCTTGAGCTGGATCTTCGGCTCTCCGGCGGCCACGTCGGCGATGTCGTAGACGTCGATCTGGACCGTGCCCGCCGCGGCGTCGACGACACGGGTGCCCGCGAACTTCCCTGTGTTGAGCCAGGCGAGCGAGCTCGATGTCGCGACCTCGAAGTCCGGGACGATCCGGACGACCGCATCGCCGGCGGGCGCGACGCCGCAGCTCCGCAGGTAGATGAGGGTGCCGTCGCTCGCTCTCAGGATGTTGATCTCCTCGAGCTCGACGGATCCGTTCGACAGCGTGAGCTCGAGTTCCATGCCGCCCGTGAGGAACGTGGCCTGGACCTTGTCGCCCGTGAGCGTGCCCCCCTTCACGTCGAGGAGGCGGCGGTGTCCGAACTGGGTGGTCCCGACGTCGTGGGTCTCGCCGAGCTGGAGCGTCGCCCGAAAGACGGGCTCGCCGAGCGTGGGGAGCGGGATGCCGCCGGGCATGCCGCAGGTCCACGATGGATCGGGGACGATCGTCGCCTCGCCGCCGCCGTTGCTGTCGCCGCCAGCGCCGGCGCTCCCGCCAGCGCTGCCGCTGCTGCCGCCGGTCTCCCCAGCGCCACCGGCTCCGGCGATCCCGCCACCCGCGCCGTCCATGCCGGCGTCGCCGCCGGTGCCGGTCGTTGCACCAGAGCCGCCCGACGCCGCGCCGCTAGCGCTGCTGCTCGTCGTGGGTCCGCTGCCATCCTCGCTTGACTGACCACACCCTCCAGAGCAGATGCCAAGGATTCCAAACATCAAGGCCTTCGTCGGCCAATTCCCCATCTTCATCGTCGGATCCGTCCATTCAGTGAAGAGCATGTCGTCGATTGGCAGCGGTGGCGCCAGACGTCGTCCATGAAAGTTGCGGCGAGCGAGACCCGACTCAGAACTGCGAGAAGAAGCTCCAGATCGACTCGCCGGAGTTGTTCTGTGGGGCGTGGCCCCCGCTGAACTCGCACCAGACGACGGGATAGCCCGCGTCGCAGCCTTCGTAGCTGACGCAGGGGCTCGGCTCGGTCGGTGTGGTCTGCTGGTCGCAGTGGTTTCGTTCGAGGAAGACATCGCGAGCGCTCCGACCATTATCGACTGGAACCACGTTGTCGGTGTCGCCGTGGGCGCCCCACATGGCCACAGGGTCGTCGCCGTCCTCGCAGCCGCTGTAGAGCGCGCCGGACATGGAGGCGATGGCACGGAAGGTGTCGCCCATCGCGCAGCCGATCGCGTACGACATCATGCCGCCGTAGCTGAATCCCGTCGAAAAGATCTTGCTCTCGTCGATGCAGAGATCGGCGCTGAGGCGGTCGAGCATGGCGCGGAGGAACGCGATGTCGCGGCCGCTCTTGTTCTCCCAGCCCTGGTCGATGCCCTCGGGCGAGACGAAGATCGCCGAGCCGCCGGCGCGGCCCTGGAGGCCGTAGTAGCCGCCGCCGAACCCGGTCGCGACCTGCTCGGCCGAGCCGCCGCGGGGATGCCAGGCGAAGATCAGCCGGTAAGGACGACTCGAATCATAGTCGTCCGGCACGGCGAGGATGTACTCGCGCGTCGTGCCCCCGACATCGATGCTGAAACGGCCGCTCGTCGGCTCCGTCGTGCTACCGCAGCCCGCGCTCTCCGTCTCTCCCCCCGAACCGCTCGAGCTGGAGCCGACGGAGCCCGCGCCGCCCGCGCCGGCTCCCCCCGAGGTCGGGTGCCCGCCGCTGCCGCTGGCGCCACCGACAGCGCCCGACGAGCCACCCGTCGCCGACGAGCCACCCGTGGCACCGGAGCCGCTGGTGCTGGCGTCAGCGAGCCCTCCGGCGCTGGCGCTGCCGGCCGGTGCCTCGGTCGTCCCGTCTCCCTGGCTGGAGCAGGCCATCGCCGCGAACGCCGCGAACGCCGCGAGCGCGACGACCTCGGGAACCGTCGTGCCGAAATTGCGGAGCGTTTTCATGGGTCCTCGCCTCGTCCAAGATCGCCGTCCGTCCTCGCATCTTCCGATGCAGGTGCCTGCGACGAACTTGTACCCGAGCCCGCAGGATCGAGGCATAGGCATACTCGCCTATGCCTCGACGCGAGGCGTCACGACCCCATCGAGACGGCGTTTCGTGTTCGGCGCGCTTTGCCGCGGGGGAGCGCGGCGCGGCTCAGGTGCAGAGGCCTTCGACGCACGCGCCGCCGCTCGGGCAGTCGCAGTCCGCCTCGCAGGAGAGCGCCGGCTCGGGCGGCGGCTCGCAATAGCCGGCCTCGCAGGATTCGCCCTCGGGGCAATCGCACGAGGCCGCGCACGGGACCTTGCAGGCCCCCGCGACGCACTCGCTGCCGCTCGGGCAGTCGCAGTCCGCCTTGCAGGCGCCCGGGTTCTCCGAGGAGCTCCCGCCCTCGCCGGCGCTGCTCGAGCCGCCTCCGCCGGCGCTGCTCGAGCCGCCTCCGCCGGCGCTGCTCGAGCCGCCGTCGTCGTCGTCGTCGCGGTCCGGGCGCTCCGCGTGGGGGACGTCGGGGGCGTCGGGAGCATCGCGATCTTCGTGCCAGAAGCACTCCTCCTCGTCGTCGTCCCAGTCGCAGTGGGTGTTGATATGGCAACCGATCATCGTCGTGGAGACGAAGCACAGAGAGAGACCAAGACCCCACTCGAAAGCCGTGCGCATGCTCATAGCGTCATCACTCCTTATCTGCGATGGATCCGTGGCCGCGGCGCCGCGCGTCGCGGCGGCGCCTTCTGCCCACTCGATGCTGCGTGCCCGCTGCCGCGCGCTTCGTTCAACGGTCGCGAGCCTCGGCACGATTCCGACGCCCACCCGCCCGGAACCCGCCCGGCGGCGGGGGGACCCCCTGAGGGGGTCGATCTCGCCCGCCGGGGTTGAACGTTCCCGACCGGTCCGGGCACGAAATGGACGGCCTCCATGAACGGTCCCCTCCCTTCCGGGCACGAAGCGCTGTGCACCAGGTCGCCTCGAGCCCTCCGACGCCTGCTGACGGCAAAAGGGCAGCGCCGCGGGGCCCGTTCGGATGTAACGATGACAACGCAGGAATGGACCGAGATGGGACGGAGCGATCGGCGGGCTTTCCGCCGGGACAGACGCCGGGCGTCGTTCACCCCGAGCGCGCGGCGGAGAGGTCGCGGCCGATGAGGGCGATCGCGCTCGTCATGCCGTTCCTCTTCTCCCGCGGCGCCGAGCGCGCGCAGGACGAGGAGGAAGCGCTCGTCGAGCGGCTGCGGCGCGGGGACGCCGCGGCGGTGGGCGAGGCGTACGACAAGCATTACGCGGCGGTGCGCGGGTTCGCCCGCCGCCTCACCGGCGACGACGCCGCCGCCGAGGACCTGGCGCACGACGTCTTCGTCAGCTTGCCGCAGGCCGCGCAGCGGTTCCGCGGCGGCTCGTCGCTGAAGACGTTCCTCATCTCGATCGCGGTCAACCATTCCCGCCATCACCTCCGCGGCGCGTCGCGGCGCCGCGCGGCCATGGAGCGGCTCGCCCTGGAGCCCGAGGAGCACGACGCGCCGAGCCCCGAGCGGGAGGCCGGCCGCGCCGCGCTCGCCCAGGCCCTGAACCGCGCCCTCGACGCGCTGCCGGACGCGCAGCGCGCGACGTTCGTGCTCTGCGAGGTCGAGGAGCGCAGCGCGCGCGAGGTGTCCGAGATCCTGGGCGTGCCCGAGGCGACGGTGCGCACGCGGCTGTTCCACGCCAAGCAGAAGCTCCGGACGCTGCTGGAAGAGAGGACCCCATGAAGGACGACGTGCTCCGCGAGGCCGCGCGCGCGCTGCGCGAGGATGCAGACGCGTCGCGCGCCCGTCGTGACGAGACGCGCGCCCGCGTGATGAGGGGCCTCAAGGCGCAGCGCGCCCGCCGGCTCACCACCGTCCGCGTGGTGGTCCCGCTGGCCGCCGTGCTCGTCGGATCGGTCGCGTGGGCCTCGGCCGCGCGCTGGTTCCCGGGCGGCTGGAACGACATCGCGTCCCAGCTCGGCCTGAGCGCGGCCGAGGCGCCGAGCGAGCCGCCCGCGCCGCCGTCGCCGCGCGCGCTGTCCGGGCCGCGGCGCGCGGCCGAGGCGCCCGCGCCGCCGGAGGTCGAGGCGCCCGCGCCGGAGGCCGAGGCGCCCGCGCCGGAGGCCGAGGCGCCCGCGCCGGAGGCCGAGGCGCCCGCGGATCCGCTCGCGCCGGTCCAGCCGTCGATGCCGCCGCCCAGCCCGGACCCCGCGCCGCCGCGCGCGCCGGTGATGGCTGTCGCGCCGCCCGCGCGCAAGGCCGTCGCGCCGAGCGCCGCGCGCGTCCCGCCCGCCCCGCCAAAGGCCGCCGATCCCCAGGCCATCCAGCGCCCGCCGGCCGGGCCCGACGCGGACGCGCTCTATCAAGCGGCGCACCGCGCGCACTTCGTCGAGCGCGACCCGGCGTCCGCGCTCGACGCCTGGAACGCTTACCTGGCCGCTGCCCCGCGCGGCCGCTTCGCCGTCGAGGCCCAGTACAACCGCGCCCTCTGCCTCGTTCGACTCGGCCGCAAGGACGAGGCGCAGCGGGCGCTCGAGCCGTTTGCGCAGGGCACCTTCGGCGGTTACCGCCAGGCCGAGTCGCGCTCGCTGATCGAGGCGATGCGCAGCGCGGACGAGTGAACGTCACGGCGCGTGAACGAACGCGCCGCGAGCGGGCACAGCACGGTTGATGAACACACCCGACATCGCTCTCCTCCCCGCGCCTCTGCGGGGCTCGCCGCGCCGCGAACGGAGCACGTCCGCGCGCGGCGCAGGCCTCCGCGCGGGCGTCCTCCTCGTGCGCTCCCTCGCGGCCGCGGGCGCCTTCGCCGCGATCTCCGCGCCTCCTGCGCGCGTCCTCGCCGAGGCGCCGAGCGCCGTCGGCGTCGAGCTCGTCGTCGATGGCGCGCCGTGGACGCTCGACCCCGACGCGGTGCGCGCCGCCGTCGGCCGCGAGCTCGGCGCCAGCGTCACGCTGGCCTCCGCGGCGACCGCCGGGCGCCCGACGCTGGTCGTCCGCGGCGAGCCCGACGGCCGCGTCACGCTGAGCTACAGCGCCGCGGACGACCGCCGCATCGAGCGCACCATCGACGTCCCCGAGGATCCCGATCGCGCCGCCGAGGCGATCGCCCTGCTCGCGGGCAACCTCGTTCGTGACGAGGCGGCGGAGCTCGCGGCGGCGTTCGGCAAGCGCCCGCGCGAGACGGCGCCGCCGCCGCCGGCGCAGCCGGAGCCCGCCGCGCCCCCCGCAGGCGCGCAGGCCGCGCCTCCCCGCGCCGCGCGCCCTGCGCCGTCCGCGCAGGCCAGGCGAGCCGCGCGCTCCGCGCCCCCGGAGCCTCCTCGGTGCGAGCTCCCCGGCGCGAAGACCGTCGTCCTCGGCGCCGACCTCTTCCCGTTCGTCGGCACCTCGACCGTCGACGGCGCGAACGTCGTCCGCCGCTACTCGCTGAACCTCGCCGGCGGGTACACGGCGGGCATCACGGGCCTCGAGGTCGGCGTCGGCGTCAACATCGCCTCGTCGTTCGTGTGCGGCGCGCAGTTCTCGGCCGGCGCCAACCTCGCGCTCGGTCCGGCGCGCGGGGTGCAGATCTCGGCCGGCCTCAACCTCGCCAGGGGGCTCTGGGGCGCGCAGGTCGGCCCGATCAACGTCACCGCCGGCCCGGTCACGGGCGCGCAGGGCGGCGTGCTCAACATCGCCTCCGGCGCCGTGGACGGTGCGCAGCTCGGTATGGTCAACGTCGCGGCGGGCGCCTCGACCGACCTGCAGATCGGCGTGGCCAACGTCGCCGTGAGCGACGCGACCGACGTGCAGGTCGGCCTCGTCAACCTCGGCGTGGGCGCGGCGACCGGCGTGCAGGTCGGCCTGGCCAGCGTGGCCGCCGGCAAGTCGACGGGCGCTCAGGTGAGCCTCGCCAACCTCTCCGCGGGCGAGTCGACGGGCGTGCAGATCGGGCTCGTCAACGTGGCCACCGGCAAGGTGGAGGGGATGCAGATCGGCCTCGTCAACTACGCCGACGAGTCGCCGTTCTCGTTCGGGCTGCTCAACGTCGTCCGCAACGGCCGCCTCCACCTCGACGTGTGGGGGCTCGAGTCCGGCATCGTCATGGCCGGCCTCAAGAACGGGAGCGACCACTTCCACAACATCTACGGGATCGGCATCCGCATGACGGGCGACCGCCCCCGCATGGTCGTCTCGCTCGGCCTGGGCGGCCGCATCCCCCTCGGCGAGCGCGTCTACGCCGACATGGACCTGCTCGGGTACTCGCTCCACGAGCCCTCGTCGATCAACGCCTCGGCCACGCTGGTGCAGGCGCGCGCGGTCCTCGGCGTCCGCCTCTTCCCGGAGCTCGCTGTCTTCGGCGGCCCCAGCTACAACGTTGCGTTCGGCGACACCGCCGAGGACGCCCGGCTGAGCCCCTACGGCAGCATCCCCCTCGGCATCGGCGACTCGGACGCCCAGCGCCGCTGGCCCGGCGTCGTGCTCGGCGTCCAGGCGTTCTGAGCCAACCGCCGCGCTCGCTCGCGGGGTGGGTTGACGGACGCGTGAACGAATTTACTTTCCGTTCATCGATTCATGGAGCTCGCCCGAGCGGTTGCTCGCGGCGGTCTACGTGAGCGTCCGATCCGCGTGCCGCGCGCTGCCTGACCGGCAGGGGCGCGGCGCGCCGTAACCACCCGTCCATCGAACGAACCGGCAGGGATGGCGCGAGCCGACCGCTGCCCACAGGAGTTCGCATGAGCCAGCTTCGCAGCGGCGCCAGCGCGCCTCGCTCTCCGTTCCCTCTGCTCCCGCTCCGCACGGGCGTGCTCTTCCCGGGCACCGTGCTCACGCTTCCGGTGGGCCGCGCCCGCTCGGTGGCGTTGCTCGCCGCGGTGCACCCCGGCGACGTCATCGGCGTGATCGCGCAGCGCGATCCGAAGCGCGAGGATCCGCGGCGCGAGGATCTCCACGACATCGGCACGTTCGCCCGGATCGTCGACGTCACGCGCGTCTCGAACGGCTACCGGCTGGTGATCGAGGGGCTCGATCGTTTCGCGCTCACCTCCCTTGTCGAGGCCGAGCCGTACTGGCGCGCCGAGGGCGCCCTCGCGCCCGAGTTCCCCGGCGACGCCGAGGAGGCGCGCCTGCTCGCCGCGTCGCTGCGCGAGCGCGCCCGCGAGCTCGGCCCGAGGACCGCGACGAACCTCCCCGAGATCGCCGCCGCGAGCCGGGCCGAGCCGGGCCTGTTCGCCGATCAGGTGGCCGGCGCGCTGGGCCTCCCGACCGACAAGGAGATGGAGGTGCTCGCCGAGCTCCGCGTCGTCCCGCGGCTCCAGCGGGTCGCCGGCCTGCTCTCCGAGGCGGCCGCGCTCGCGGATCTGAAGAAGAAGATCGACAGCGACGTGCGTCGCGAGCTCGGCAAGGGCCAGCGCGAGGCGATCCTCCGCGAGCAGCTCCGGGCCATCCAGAAGGAGCTCGCGGGCGGCGAGCAGGGCGAAGACGAGCTGTCGCTCCTCCGGCGGCGCCTCGACGAGGCCGGGCTCTCCGAGGAGGCGCGCGCCGTCGCCGACCGGGAGCTCCGGCGGCTCGAGTCGATCGGCCCGCAGGGCGCGGAGCACAACGTGATCCGCACCTACCTCGAGTGGATCGCCGATCTGCCGTGGAGCGCGAGGGCGGAGGTCAAGGACGACCTCGACGCCGTCCAGGCGAAGCTCGACGAGGATCACCGCGGCCTCGACGACGTGAAGCGCCGCATCCTGGAGCACATGGCGGTGCTCAAGCTGACCGGGAAGGCCCGCGCCACGATCCTGTGCTTCGCGGGCCCGCCCGGCGTGGGCAAGACCTCGCTCGGCCAGTCGATCGCCGACGCCACCGGCCGCCCGTTCGTGCGCATCTCGCTGGGCGGCGTGCATGACGAGGCGGAGCTGCGCGGCCACCGGCGGACGTACGTCGGCGCGCTGCCTGGCCGCATCGTGCACGCGCTGAAGAAGGCCAAGGTGAGGAACCCGGTCGTGCTGCTCGACGAGGTCGACAAGCTCGGCGCGGGCTTCCGCGGCTCGCCCGAGGCGGCGCTCCTGGAGGTGCTCGATCCGGAGCAGAACCGGACGTTCGTCGACCACTACATGGAGCTCCCGTTCGATCTGTCGGAGGTCGTCTTCCTCTGCACGGTGAACGATCTCGGCGCGCTCTCGGCGCCGCTCCGGGACCGGCTCGAGGTCATCGAGCTGTCCGGCTACACGCCGGACGAGAAGATCGCGATCGCGCGGTCGCACCTCGTCCCGAAGCAGCTCAAGGAGCACGCCATCGATCCGGGGTCGCTGTCGATCACGGACGAGGCGCTCGCGGCGATCGTGCGTGACTACACGCGCGAGGCCGGGGTGCGGCAGCTCGGCCGCGAGATCAAGAAGCTCTGCCGGGTGGTCGCGCTCGAGATCGCCCGCGCGGCGGACGGCAAGGTGTCGCGCCGGGTGATCGAGGCGCGCGATCTCGGCGCGTACCTCGGAAAGGTGCGGTTCTTCAGCGACGTCGCGGAGCGGACGAGCGTGCCTGGGGTCGCGACCGGGCTCGCCTGGACGCCGGTGGGCGGGGACATCCTGTTCATCGAGACCTCGCGGATGCCGGGGAAGGGGAGGGTCGAGATCACGGGCCAGCTCGGCGACGTGATGAAGGAGTCGGTGAAGGCGGCGCTCACCTACGTGCGCAGCCACGCCGGCGAGCTCGGCGTCGACACGGCGAAGCTCGAGGCGGAGGACCTGCACATCCACGTCCCGGCGGGCGGCGTGCCCAAGGACGGTCCGTCGGCGGGCGTGACGATGTTCACGGCGCTCACCTCGCTCCTCTCCGGCCGGCGCGTGCGCCCGGACACGGCGATGACCGGCGAGTGCACGCTGCGCGGCCGGGTGCTGCCGGTCGGCGGGATCAAGTCCAAGGTGCTCGCGGCGCACCGCGCCGGGATCACGCGGGTCATCCTGCCGCAGAAGAACGCGCGCGACGCCGAGGAGATCCCGAAGGAGGTGCGGTCCGAGCTCGAGCTCATCTTCGTCGAGGACATGAGCCAGGTCATCGCGGCGGCGCTGGAGGAGGCGCCGATCGAGGCGGTGGCTCCGGTCGGCGCGGGCGCGGCGGCCGGAGAGCCGGCGGCTGCCGCGTGAGTCGCGCGGGGGGGGGCGGCCGGGCGCGGGGTACTCGTCGGAGCCATGGGCCAGCTTTCGCCACCGCGAGCGCGCCTCGACGTGCGGAGGCGCGCTCGCGTGCGAAGCTCAGAGCCCGACGACGGCGATGGGGAAGCTCACCTTCGGGCTGCCATTGCCGAGTTGACCCATGCCCGTCGCGCCCCAGGCCGCGACCGAGCCCGTCCGGCGAAGTACGGCGGTGTGGCTCGTCCCAGCGCTGATGCTCACCGCATCGGCGACGTCCGAGACCGGCACCGGCGTCAGCGCATTGGCCACCGAGCCGCCTCCGAGTTGCGCGCTGTCACCGCGACCCCAGCAGAACGCTCCCCCGAGAGCCGTGACCGCGCAGGTGTACGAGTTCCCCGCGTTCAGGTGCACGACATCGCCGAGGTTCGAGATCGGGATCGGAATGGTGACGTCCGTCATCGTGCCGTTCCCGAGCTGTCCGTAAAAACCGGAGCCCCAGCAGCTCACGGCGCCCGTGCGGTGGATCGCGCACGTGTGATCGCTCCCCGCAGCGAGCCCGATGGCGTCGCCCAGGCTCGTCACCGCGACCGGCGTCAATGCGCTCGTCAAGGTGGCGTTTCCAAGCCGCCCGTTCGCTCCATGGCCCCAGCACGAGACAGCGCCTGATGCGTGCAAGGCGCACGTGTGATAGCTGCCGGCCGCGACGTCGACAGCGTCGGCGATGTTGGACACGGTGACGGGCGTGGTCTGGTCCGCCTTGGAGCCGTCGCCGAGTCCTCCCACGTCCCCATCGCCCCAGCACCGAACTTGCCCGTTCTGGCGCACCGCGCATGTGTGGCGATGGCCTGCGCTGATCGCGACGGCGTCCGTCAGGCCCGACACCGTGACGGGCGTGCTGCGGCTGAGCGCCGAGCCGTACCCGAGCTGGCCATCGGTGCCAAACCCCCAGCACTGGATCTGCCCGTCCTGAAGCAGGGCGCACGTGTGGTAATCGCCCGCGCTGACTTGAACGGCGTCGGTCACGTTGGACACGGCGAGGGGGGTCGTCTGGTCCGCCGTGGAGCCGTTGCCGAGCTGTCCGTCGCCTGCCGCCCCCCAGCACTGGACCTGGCCGTTCTGGCGCAGCGCGCACGTGTGGTATGTACCCGCGCTGATCCCCACCGCGTCACCGAGATTCACGACGGGGGCCGGAAACAGCGCGGTGGCGGTCGATCCATTCCCGAGCTGTCCGTCGCGTGCCGCCCCCCAGCAGCGGAGCTCACCGGTGCCTCGCATGGCGCACGTGTGACGCATGCCCGCCGTCACGGCGCGCGCGTCGCTCAGATCCAGCACCGCAACGCCGGCCGAGCTCGAAGAGAAGCCGCCCTGCCCGAGCTGGCCATCAACGCCATACCCCCAGCACCGGACGGCGCCGTTCCGGCGCAGCGCGCACGTGTGGCCCCAGGACGTGCTCGAGCCGTTGTTATCAGCGTTGCCCGCCTCTATCGCGACCGCGTCCGAGAGGTTCGACACCGCGACGGGCGTGAAGACGTCGTTCGACGAGCCGTTGCCGAGCTGGCCAGCGCGCCCTTGACCCCAGCAAACGGCGCCGCCGTTCGCCCTCACGGCGCAGCTGTGGCCCCCGCCGGCCGATATCGAAATCGCGTCGTTCAGGCCGAACACGACCACGGGCGTCGTCTGGTTCGCCGCGATGCCATTGCCGAGCTGGCCCGCGCTGCCCGCTCCCCAGCACACGATGGCGCCGGTCGCGCGCAGCGCGCAGGTGTGTGCGGCGCCCGCGTCGACGTCGACGGCGTCGGCGAGGTTCGAGACCGTGACCGGCGTCGTCGCTTGCGCCGTCGAGCCATTGCCGAGCTGGCCCGAGCTGCCCGACCCCCAGCACACGACGGCGCCGGTCGCGCGCAGCGCGCACGCGTGGCCGGACGCGACGTCGAGGGCCACGGCGTCGCTGAGACCGGACACGGGGACGGGCGTCGTCGTCGTCGTGGCGGAACCGTTCCCGAGCCGGCCCGAGCTGCCCGACCCCCAGCACACGACGGCGCCGGTCGCGCGCAGCGCGCACGCGTGGGAAGTACCCATCCCGACGGCCACGGCGTCGTTCAGGTTCGAGACCGGCGTCGGCACGCCCGTCGAGATCATGGTGCCATTGCCGAGCTCGCCGTTCGTGTTGCTGCCCCAGCAGTGGACCTTCCCGCCCACGACAGCGCACGTGTTGCGCTCGTTCGCGCTGATCGGGCTCTTCTCACACGCCCCGTCCTCGACCCAGAGCCCCTCGACGCACGTCGTCGACTGGACCCCGCCGGGACACGTCGCGAGCGCCACCTCGTCGTCGACGCACTCATCGGGATCGATGCACGCGCCGGTGTCCACCTGCGCGCCCTGCGTGCAGGTCTGCTGCTGATCGCCGCGACCATTGAGCCCGCACGAAACGTCCTGCGTCGTGCCGTTCGTGCAGACGTCGGGGTCGACGCAGGCGCCATCGTCCTGCCACTGGCCATCCGCGCAACGCTGCGGCTTCGTGCCCGCGCCGTTGTATCCGCAGCCCACCTGCTGCGTAGCGGCGTTCGTGCAGACGTCGGGGTCGGCGCAGGCGTCATCGTCCTGCCACTGGCCATCCGCGCAACGCTGCGGCTTCGTGCCCGCGCCGTTGTATCCGCAGCCCACCTGCTGCGTAGCGGCGTTCGTGCAGACGTCGGGATCGACGCAGGCGCCATCGTCCTGCCACTGGCCCGCGGCGCAACGCTGGGGCTTCGCGCCCGCCCCGTTCAGCCCGCAGGCGATCTGCTGCGTAGCGGCGTTCGTGCAGACGTCGGGGTCGGCGCAGGCGCCATCGTCCTGCCAGTGCCCTGCCGTGCAGACCTGCGGCTTCGTGCCCGCCCCGTTCCGCCCACAGGCCGCCTGCTGCCTAGCGGCGTTCGTGCAGACGTCCGGATCGACGCAGGCGCCATCGTCCTGCCACTGGCCCGCGGCGCAGCGCTGGGGCTTCGCGCCCGCCCCGTTCAACCCGCAGGCGATCTGCTGCGTAGCGGCGTTCGTGCAGACGTCGGGGTCGGCGCAGGCGCCATCGTCCTGCCAGTGCCCTGCCGTGCAGACCTGCGGCTTCGTGCCCGCCCCGTTCCGCCCACAGGCCGCCTGCTGCGTAGCGGCGTTCGTGCAGACGTCCGGATCGACGCAGGCGCGCGGCGGCCAGACGCCGCCCGTGCAGACCGAGGTCGCCGTCCCGGCGCCGTTGTGGCCGCAAGGCTCGCTCTGCTGGGCTCCGTTGACGCACTCGTCCCGATCGTCGCACGCGCCCTCATCGACCCAGACACCGTCGGTGCAGACCTGCGTCTGCTCCCCGTTTCCATTGGCGCCACACGGCACGCTCTGCGACGCGCCCGCGGTGCAGCCGGGGCCCCCGCCGCTGCCGCCTGCGCCGCCGGCCCCGCCCGTGCCGCTCGTGCTGGTTGCCGCGTTGCCGCCGGTCCCGCCCGTGCCGCTCGTGCTGGTTGCCGCGTTGCCGCCGGTCCCGCCCGGGTCGCCGCTGCTCGTGCTGCTGTCGCCTGGCTCGTCGCCGCACGCCACGGTCACGATCGCGACGATCGCGACGAGCATCCGCGCGAACAGCGCTCGACCCGCACCTCGACCAGATACAGCCCTGCTTTCGTCGATGCGAGGGCGCCGCCGAGTGTCCAATGCAATCCTCCGTCTGGCCGTGATGAAGCTTCGCAGGAAACTATAGAATTTCCTTCCTTGTCAAGCTCCGGTCGTGGTCGCATTTGCCCAGAGAGAGTTCACATGAAGGCGGGAAGATCATGGGTCTCTTCTTTTTTTCGCCTTCCCGCCTAGATGCTCAAATTTGACCACTACTCACCTGAGAGGTGCTCGTCCCCGCGCGATCTCGGGCCGCGCGTGCGCTCGGACACGGCGATGACAGGCGAGTGCACGCTGCGCGGGTGGGTGCTGCCGGTCGGCGGGATCAAGGCCAAGGTGCTCGCGGCACACTGCGCCGGGCTCACGCGGGTCGTCCGGCCGCAGAAGAACGCGCGCGACGCCGAGGAGATCCCGAAGGAGGTGCGGTCCGAGCTCGAGCTCATCTTCGTCCAGGACATGAGCCAGGTGATCGCGGCCGCGCTGGAGGGGGCGCCGATCGAGGCCGCGGGCGCGGCGGCGAACGTGACGGCGGCCGAGCCGGCGGCCGCCGCGTAGGGGAGGGGGCTGCGCCGAGCCGCGCGCGCCGGGGGGGCGCGCAGTTCCGGGATGGACCGCTGGCCGCTCCGCCGGTCGAAGATTACCCGCCAGCCGTGGGGGAGCCGCAGACCGGCCCGGGTAGCCGTCGCGCTGGGTGAGGGCGATGGCTCGCCGGAACCTCGAAACCAGGCATCGCGCGCTCGACACACTGCACGGGGGTCCTGTAGCCTCTACCCCACGAAAGGGGTAGTCCATGAGGGAGGCGCTCGCATCGCATGTCCACCGCGTCCGTGAGTTGGCAGAGCATGTCAAGGGCAATGAACAGGCCACGAAGCAAAGCTTGATAGGACCGCTATTTACTCTTCTTGGTTACGACCTGACCGACCCTCGCCAGTGTCTTCCAGAATATCGCGTCGACTTCGGAAAGGACCGCTCGGTCAAGCCGATTGACTGGGCCTTCCTTCAGACCGGACGCCCCATCTTCTTCGTGGAAGCCAAAGAAGCGGGACGGAAGCTCGCTGGCTTCGATGAGCAGCTGGCGGATTATTTCGCGAAGGCGCCGGAGGCGAAGCTCGGAGTTCTTACGAACGGTATCCAGTGGCGCTTCTTTACCGACATTGTGAACGAAAATGTGATGGATAAGGAGCCGTTCGTGCAGTGGGACGTCCTGGCCGACGACCAGCCACCGATCGACTTCCTCACGGTGCTCCAGAAGGCCGAGTACAACGCCAGCCTTCTCCGGACGTTCGCCCAGCGGACCCGCCAGCAGAACCTTCTTGTGCAGGAGCTGGGCAGGCTCCTCGAGCCGGCGCCGGAGTTCACGAAGCTCGCCGTCGCGAGGATCGAGACGAGGAATCTGACCGCTGCGGTGGTCGAGAGCTGGAAGCCGATCGTGGCGAATGCCATCAATGAATGGGCCAAGCAGCGCGCGCTGGCGTCGGTTCTGGAGACCCAGGCCCGCATCAGCGCTCCTCCCGAAGAGCCGCCGGCCCCCAAGGTTGAAACGACGCAGGAAGAGCTCAATGCCTTTGCAACCGCTCAGCGCCTGCTCGGGCCCGAGCGGCCGATCGCTTACGAGGACACCGTATCCTACTTGAAGATGCACCTTCAGGAGAGGCGGACGGCGGTGTTCTGCAGGCTGCTCGCCGGTCGCAAGAAGCCGTGCATCTGGGTGCCTCTGCCGAGCGACAAGGTGGGCCCTCTCGCTGCCTCACTTCCGGTCACCATCCCCCAGCTCGGCTGGTCTTGCATAACGATGGAGTCGATCGATGACCTCGACAAGCTGGGTGAGCTCCTGCGAACCTCTCACGAGCACGTGAAATCGGCGCTGAGAGGCAAGACCGCCGAGCCCAGCGACCGTGGCGGGACAGCCGTCTAGAGCGGGGAGCGGGTCCGAGGTGCACGCTGCTTGCATCCCCATGGCGGGAGGGCAGCAAGGATGCGACCCTGCGGACTCGACCTTCGAGAGCGTATCGTCAAGGCGTACGAGAATGGGGAAGGATCGGTACGCGACCTGGCCGAGCAGTTCGAAGTCGCACCGAAAACCGTGCAGTCCTATCTCACGCTCTACCGGACGACCGGCAGCGTGGCGCCGCGCCCTCGCGCCAACGGGCCGCGACCGAAGATCGACGGGCAAGCCCTGGATGACCTGCGGTCGCTCGTGGCGACGTCCTCCGACGCGACCCTGGACGTTTTGATCCTCCCCCGCTTCCGCGGACAGTTTCATTATGCCGCGAACGCGGTCACGTAGGTCTTCAATTCGAACTCGATCGGGCTCATGTAGGCGAGCCGTGAATGCCGTCGTTTCAGGTTGTAGAAGTTCTCGATGTAGTCGCCGATCGACGCGATGGCGGCCGCTCGCGTCGGGTAGCGCTCGTGCTCGACCAGCTCCGCCTTCAGCGTCGCGAAGAAGCTCTCGGCCACGGCGTTGTCCCAGCAGTCGCCGGCGCGGCTCATGCTCGGGATGAGCCCATGCGCCCCGAGCACCCCGCGGTAATCGTCGCTGGCGTAGGGGCTACCGCGGTCCGAGTGGTGCACCAGCCCAGGCGCCGGGCGGCGCGCTCTCAAGGCGGGCGTCAGCGCGGCGAGCGCCAGGGCGCGATCGTTGGTCGCGCTCGCGGCCCAGCCGACCACGCGGCGCGAGAACAGGTCCAACATCACGGCCAAGTACAGCCAGCCCTCGTCGGTGGGGATGTACGTCACGTCGGTCACCCAGACCTGGTTGGGGGCTTGGGCGTCGAACTGCCGTTCGAGCACGTTCGGCGCGATCGGGCCCTTGTGCCGCGAGTTGGTGGTGCGGCGGAAGCGCCGCTTGCTGCGCGCCGCGAGCCGCTCCGCGCGCATCAGCCGTGCGACCCGCTTTTTCCCGACACGGATGCCGCGAGCACGCAGCTCGGCGTGGATGCGCGGGCTGCCATATCTGCCCCGGCTCTTGTTGTGCACAGCCCTGATCTGCGCGCTGAGCTGGGCATCGGCCTTGGCTCGCGCGGACACCGAGCGACTGGCCCATGCGTAATAGCCGCTGCGCGTGACCTGCAGCACCGCGCACAGCACCAGCACCGGGTAGTGCGCCTTCTCCGCGTCGATGAATTCAAACCTCACTCGCTCTCCTTCGCGAAGAAGGCCGCCGCTTTTTTTAAGATGTCGCGCTCCATCTCTAGCCGCTTCACATCGCGGCGCAGCCGCTGCAGTTCCTCACGCTCCAGCGTCGTCAACGCCCCCGGCGGGCCGTGGCCCGCGTCGGTGTCCGTGCGCTTGATCCAGTCGCGCAGCGCCGTCTCGGTCAGGTCGAGGTCCTTCGCTACCTGGCCAATGCTCCGGTCGCCCGCCTTCGCCAGCCGTACCGCCTCCGCCTTGAACTCGGGCGTGAACGCCCTCCTCTTTCTCCGTCCCATCCCTGCCTCCTGGTGCCTCCGGGGGTGTCCACGGAAGCGGGGGAGGACCAGCACCTCGATCGCCCTCAGCCGTCTACAAGTCGATGGGGCATGCGATCGGCGCGATCACTCCGGCGGACGCTCGCGGCTGGTTCAAGCACTGCGGGTACTGTATCCCTCGGACCTGCTCCCCGCTCTAGAACGTCGATCACATTGAAATTCCGCTAAAATCGACTCGTGGGAAGAGGACCGCTAGGGCGCAAGGGGCGCAAGGGGGGGAGATGAATATAATTATATCTCTGTTCCCTTGCGCCTCTCGCGCCCTTGCGGTCTCTCGTCTGACTGGGTGCCGCGCCCTTCCAGCGTGCTCCTCGGCGGATCCGACGGGTGCCACAATCTGTTGAATTTAGCTGAAGTTCAACCCGATTGTCGCTCTAGGCCCGCGTGGGGGGCCGGATCGCATAGGCCGCTGATACAGGTCCTGTCCTGCCGCCGGCTCCGCGGTGACAGTGAGCGAGGTGGCGCTGGCCTTCCCGCCGATCTCAACCTCTGTCTCAGCGGCCGCCGGCCCCTGCCGGAGGCCCCCCTTTCAAGGGCGGGAGCGGGAACCTGAAGCCTGGCGCCTGGAAGATGCAGCCTCTCCGCTCGATGGGCATCGTCCTGGTTCGCGTCGCATAACCAGGATGCGACGCGCGCAGGGTGTACTTGCCCGCAGCATGGACGACCCACGAAGGCATGTTGGATGGAGAGCTTGACTTCACGCAGTGGACCTCGGACATCCTGGATGGAGAAGTTAACTTCACACAGGGGGCTTCGGACATCCTGGATAGAGAAGTTAATTTCACGATCGTGACAATGTTCTTCTAACTATGTGTAAAAAAGTCGCACGAATAGGCCTAGTTCCCGGCAAACCCAGGCCTCGATCCTGTCAAGATTTATGGCATCTTGCCGCTTTCCCAGGCGATCTCTGTCCGAGGAGGCAGCCCATGCCGAGGAACGACGGGTACACCCTCGGGGAGATCGCCGAGGAAGCCGGAATGAGCGAGCGCTTCGCAACTCCATCGTGACCTACGCCACGCTGCTCGGGTACGAGGCGCGCGCCGCCGGCGTCAACGCCTGCTGGGAGATCCCCGAGGCGAAGCGCCGCTTCAGCGCCGCCTCGTTCCGCAACGCCCTGCGGAGGCTCCGCCCGAAGCGCCGGGGCAGCGCCGCCGCGGAGCCCGAGGCCGCGCCCGCCGAGGCCGCGCCCGTCGAGCCCAGGCCCGCGAATCCCAGGCCGGTCGAGCCCGCGCCGGTCTGACGACTCGTCTCTGGAGCGCTCAGCGAACGCGATAGATGCGGAGCACGGTGATCGCTCGCGCCTCACGATCGATCGCGAGCACCACGTCGTGGAAGCCCGCGCTGAGGAGGTGGTGAGGCGCCTCCCAGGCGAGCTCGCCCTCGCCCGTCTCCGCGAAGCGAACGACCGCCCGGTCGATCATGAAGGCCGAGTGCATCGGCAGGCGGTAAAATGTCACCAGGGCGGGGAAGTTCCAGACGACGCGGAAGCTCATTCGTCCTGCGCGCGGGCCAGCTCCTCCAGGGCCCGCGGCAGATCCTCGTGAGCGACGAGGCGCGCCCGCCCCGCCGTGATGTCGGCGAGGTCCTGCTCGAGCTCGGCGCGTTGCTCCGGCGTGAGCCTCTGTACACGCGGCGCGCGGTCGATGGCCGCGAGGATGGGGTCGCTCGGCGAGGCACCGGGGCGGGTGGGCATGGGTTCAGCGTGGATCGGAAGGGGGCACGGGAGCAAGCGGCACGAAGCCAAAGGGCGGCCGTCCCCCCCCCCCCGGCGGCCGTCCCCCCCCGGCCGTCCCCCCCGGCGGCCGTCCCCCCTGGCGCCGCGCCGCGCCCGTCTAGAACAGCTCGCCGATGCGCCGGAGGAAGCTGCCGCTCGAGTAGAGCGCGCGCATGCCGCGCTTGAACCAGCCGTACGACGACTCGGTGTACGGGAACCACGTCGGGTCCTTCGACCCGAGCGCGATGCGGTCCGCGTTGATGTGCTTGACGTCGCACATCTGCCGCAGCCCGTCCTCGCCCATCACCCGGCCGAAGCCGCTCTGCTTGATGCCGCCGAACGGCGCCTCGGGGAGGGCGCCGTTCATGAGCACGTCGTTCACCAGCACGCTGCCGGCCTGCAGGCGCTCGGCCAGCCGGCGGGCGTGATCGGTGTCCTGCGAGAAGACGTAGGCGTTCAGGCCGAGGTGCGACTCGTTCGCGAGGCGGATCGCCTCCTCCTCGGTCGCGACCTGCATGAACGGCACGACCGGCCCGAAGATCTCCTCGCTCATCACCGTCATCCCGTGATCGCAGCCGGCGAGGATCGTCGGCTCGAAGAACTGGCCCTGCCCAGGTGCGCGCTTGCCGCCGGCCTTCACGCTCGCCCCCTTCTCGACCGCGTCCTTGATGTGCCGCTCGGCCACGTCGAGCTGCGGCGGGAAGATGATCGCCCCCACGTCGACGAACTCCTTGCCCGGATCGCCCTGGTTCAGCCCCTTCGTGATCTCGACGGTGCGCTCGAGCAGGCGGTCGTGGATCTCGCGGTGCGCGTAGACCCGCTCCACAGCGACGCAGACCTGCCCCGCGTTCGCGAAGCCGCCGAACACGATCGCCTGCGCCGTGCGCTCGATGTCGGCGTCCGCGCACGCGATGAGCGGCGCCTTGCCGCCGAGCTCCATCACGCACGGGATGAGGCGCTCCCCGCACGCGGCCGCGACCTTCCTGCCGGTGCCCACGCTGCCGGTGAACAGGAGCATCTGGATGCCGCTGTCGATGAGCGCCGCGCCGGTCGGCCCGTAGCCGGTGACGACCTGGAAGAGATCCTCCGGCATGCCCGCGCCGTCCCAGATCTCCTTCTGCTTGAGCGCGATGAGCGGCGTCACCTCGCTCGGCTTGAGCACGGCCGCGTTGCCCGCGACGACCGCCGCGAGCACGTCGCGCAGCGCTAGCTGGAACGGGAAGTTCCACGGCGAGATCACGCCGACCACGCCGCGCGGGGTGTAGTGGACCCAGCTGCGCCGGTGCTTGAAGAGGTGGAGCCTGATCTCGCGCGGCTCGAGCGCCTTCGCGGCGATGCCGGCGAAGTACGTCGCCATGTCGGCCGCGACGAGCACCTCGTGCAGGAGCGCCTCGTGGCGCGGCTTGCCGCACTCGCGCGAGATCAGGTCGACGATCTCGTCGGTCCGGTCGACGATGGCGTCGCGGAAGCGGAGGATGCGCTGGCAGCGCTCCTCCACGGGCAGCGCGCCCCACGCCTCCTGCGCGCGCCGCGCCCTGGCCACCGCGGCCCGCACCTCCTCGGCGCTCGTGTTCGGGGCCTCCCCAAGGAGGTCCCCGGTCGCCGGCGCGTAGCTGCGGATCGTCGCACCCCCGTGCCCGTTCATGCCCGGACCGCTGCCGTTGCCCCCGATCGAGCGTTCGCTCACCACCTGACCCATGTTCGATCCCTCCGCCTGTCGAGCCCGCGTTGCCGCCGGATTGTCTCCGGGGCTGGCTGCTCGGCGCCCGGACCGTACCCCCCCAGCGAAGGTACAGCAAATGAGCATTTGCGATGTTTCCCGATGATTCCCGACAAAATTGCGCGCGATCCGCCCCCCGGCGCTCGCTGTTGCGTCGCGGACAAATGGTGAGCACACCGCGGCGGCGCCAGGGGGGCCGGGCGGCGTGGGGCGCGCCGGTGCGTCGGGCCGACCCTGGTTGGCGTCTGGGGCGGACTCTCGGCATGACGTCGGCGAGAGGAGCCGGTATACGCGGACCCTGACATGTTGGAACAACGAGAAGTCGATCTCATCGCGGCTGTCGAGCATCCGGATCCGCACCACGTGCTCGGCGCGCACGAGGAGGAAGGCGACCTGGTGGTCCGCGTCTTTCGCCCGGACGCCACCGAGATCGCGGTGCTCCCGGCCGATCCCTCGCTCCGGAGGCGGTCGATGGAGCGCATCCACCCCGCGGGGCTCTTCGAGGCGCGCTTCCCCGGCGTCTCCTACCCGGAGGACGGCCGCTTCCGTTACCGGCTCGAGCTGCGCTTCCCGGACGGGAACGCCTCGGTGGAGCCGGATCCGTACGGCATGCCGCCCACCCTGGGGGACGTCGACCTTCACCTCCTCGCCGAGGGGAGGCACTGGGAGCTCTACCGCATCCTCGGCGCGCACGTGCGCGAGGTGGACGGCGTCTCCGGGACGGCGTTCGCGGTCTGGGCCCCGAACGCGCGCCGCGTGAGCGTCGTCGGCGATTTCAACCAGTGGGACGGCCGCCGCCACGCGATGCGCCGGATGGGCGAGGGCTTCTGGGAGCTCTTCGTCCCCGGCGTCGGCGAGGGCGCGCTCTACAAGTACGAGATCAAGACCCCGGCGGGGCACATCACCGCGAAGAGCGATCCGCTCGGCCAGGCGATGGAGCTCCGGCCGGCCACCGCCTCGCGGGTCACCACGAGCCGCTACACGTTCCAGGACGACGCGTGGATGCGGGCGCGCGGCGAGGTCGACTCGCGCAAGAAGCCGATCTCCATCTACGAGGTCCACGCCGGCTCCTGGCGGCGCGTGCCCGGCGAGGGCCCGCCGTACGAGCACGGGATGCGCTGGATGACGTACCGCGAGCTCGCCGACCACCTCGTCGAGTACGTGGCCGAGCTCGGCTTCACGCACGTCGAGCTCATGCCGGTCATGGAGCACCCCTTCGACGGCTCGTGGGGCTACCAGGTCGCGGGCTACTTCGCCCCGACCAGCCGCTACGGCGATCCCGACGATCTCCGCTACCTCATCGACCGGTTCCACCAGAAGGGCATCGGCGTGCTCCTCGACTGGACCCCGGCGCACTTCCCGAAGGACGCGTGGGCGCTCGGCCGGTTCGACGGGACGGCGCTCTACGAGCACCTCGACCCGCGCCTCGGCGAGCACCGCGAGTGGAACACGTACATCTTCAACTACGGCCGGCACGAGGTGCGGAACTTCCTTGTCGCCAACGCCCTCTACTGGCTCGACGAGTTCCACATCGACGGCCTGCGGGTCGACGCGGTCGCCTCGATGCTCTACCTCGACTACGCCGCGGAGGGCCACGACTGGGTGCCGAACCGGTACGGCGGCCGCGAGAACATCGAGGCGATCGAGTTCATCCGGGAGCTGTCGAACCGGGTGCACGAGCGCTTCCCGGGCGCGGTGCTGTGCGCCGAGGAGTCCACCGCCTGGCCGTCGGTGACGCACGCGACGTACGTCGGCGGGCTCGGCTTCGACTTCAAGTGGAACATGGGGTGGATGCACGACACGCTCGACTTCTTCAAGCACGAGCCCGTCCACCGCGCCTTCCACTACCACCAGCTCACGTTCGGGCTCATCTACGCCTTCTCCGAGAAGTTCCTCCTGCCGCTGAGCCACGACGAGGTCGTTCATCTCAAGCGGTCGCTGCTCTCGAAGATGCCGGGCGACTACTGGCAGATGCTGGCCAACCTGCGCGCGCTCTACGGGTACATGTGGGCGCACCCGGGCAAGAAGCTGCTGTTCATGGGCGGCGAGATCGGCCAGTTCGCCGAGTGGAGCGAGAAGACGGAGCTCGACTGGGGCCTGCTCTCGGTGCCCGCCCACGCCGGGCTCAAGCGGCTCGTGACGGACATCAACGCGCTCTACAAGAAGTACCCGGCGATGTACGAGCTCGACGACGAGCACCACGGCTTCCGGTGGATCGACTGCACCGACCACATGCAGACCGTGATCTCGTTCATCCGCTACGGGGACGGCGCGGGAGACCAGATGTCGCCCTCGGGCGTGCACGTGGTGTTCATCGGCAACTTCACGCCGGTCCCGCGCCACAACTACCGCATCGGCGTCCCGCGCCGCGGCGCCTACCTGGAGGTGCTCAACACCGACGCGACCGTGTACGGCGGCAGCGGCGTGGGCAACATGGGCCGTGTCGAGGTCGAGGACGTCCCCTGCCACGGGTTCCCGCAGTCGATCGTGCTGACGCTCCCGCCGCTCGGGGTGCTCTGGCTCGTCCCCGAGCACGACGCGCAGCCCTGACGCCTCCCCCGGCGCGCTGCGAGGCGCCGGCCGTCGCCTCGCAGCGCTCTCCGCCGGCGGCCCCGCTCGAGGCCGTCCGCCTCCTCTCCATCACGCCAAGCAGCTCGTCGCCGCGACAACGATGCGAGCACGAGGTCATGTCCGTCCAGGTTGAAGCACTTCGCTGCGCTTGCCCTTGTGCGCCGTTCTTCCTCGTCACGCACCCGGCCTGGTGGGCCGATATCGGAACCCCTGCCTGGTGCTCTCCTGGTCCTCCGACGTACGATGGGACGAGCAGGCTCGGATCGAGCAAAGGTGGAATGCTTCAATGGTGAGTAGCAACGGCGAGCCCCTTGGTCAGACGTGGGCGATGATGAGTCAAGGAGGTCCGTCGCGCTTCCGTTCGCAGATGCCGCCCGCGGCGTCGACCGGGCCTGAGTCCGTGCGGGGAGGCGAGGTCCGCAGGGTCCTCGTCATCGACGACAACCCCGCGATTCACCGCGATTTCCAGAAGCTCCTCTGTCCCGACTCGGGTGCGTCGGCGGATCTCGACGCCCTCGACGCGGCGATCTTCGGGGGGCCGGCGGCCACCCCGAGGAGCACGTTCCAGGTGGACGGCGCCTGCCAGGGTCAGGAAGGCCTGGAGAAGATCCGGCGAATGCAGCGGTGCGGCCGTCCCTATGCGTTGATGTTCGTGGACATGCGGATGCCGCCGGGCTGGGACGGCATCGAGACGATCGAGCGGATCTGGTCCGAGTGTCCGGACATCGAGGCCGTGATCTGCAGCGCGTACTCGGACTACTCGTGGCACGACGTGATCCGGCGCCTGAAGCGGCCGGAGCTCCGGCTGCTGAGCAAGCCGTTCGAGAGCAAGGACGTGCTGGAGCTCGCCTGGTCGCTCACGTCCCGGTGGCTCAAGCGGAGCGCGACGAGGCGGTGAGGGGACCGCGCTGCGGGGGTGTTGACGCCCCGGGAGCGGTGTTTACACCCCTGGCGTGGGTTTGGCAGGGGTCCTGAGCCAGCGCCTCGACCTCGACACCGGTTCAACGGTACAGAGGTGGTGAGCTCCCACTTACAGGCTCTGTACGACGGCCTTGGGGCGGCCGACAAGCCCCGCCTGGAGCTCCGCTGTCCGCCGGTAACTCCTGATCTGGCGCCCTTCGGTCCGGGGCCCCTCCGAACCTGCTCATGCGTCTCACTGCACCTCGTCGAGCGGCGCCGTGTCGCCCCGCCGCGACCGCCTGGGCAGCCACATGTCCACCGTCGAGACGACCGCCATGGCGCCGAGCGACAGCAGCATGGCCACGCCGGAGATCGGCATCAGCGCCGCGGCGCCGGGGGCGCTCCGGATGAGCCACGGCGCCGCCATGTGCAGCCCGCTCGTGACGACGGCCGCCACGACGCCCGCGGTGTGCAGCCACGACGGCAGCCGCGCGAGCAGCCAGAGGTGCGCGAGGATCAGCACGTAGACGGGCACGGAGAAGAGGTGGAAGTGGGTCACCTCGAGCAGCTTTCGCTCGGAGATCTGCTCGACCAGGACCCGCGGCGCCTCCGGCGCGCCGGGGAGCTCGAGCTCCGGGCCCAGGTCGAGCGCCGGCCCCTCGGCCGCGGCGGGCGCCTGCGGCGGGGCGGGCGGCGGCGCGGCGATCGGCGCGCCCGCGTAGTACGCGGCCGCTCCCGCGTCCTGCACCATCGCCCCGTAGAGGCGCCACGACACGAGCAAACCGAGGATCGACGCGAGCGTGAACGCCGAGTACAGGAGCTTCGCGCCGAGCGAGAGCGACCTCAGCCGCCCCGCCGCCGCGGTGAAATCTCTCACAGCGCGCCGCGCTTCAGCGCGAGCTGGAGGACGAGCGCGTCGCGCTTGACGCCGAGCGCGACGGAGCGGGACGAGATGGATGCGCCCGACACGATGTCGATGTCCTTGCCCGCGGTGATCGGGTCGCTCGCCGTCTTGCCCTGGAACTGGGCGCGGAAGCGATCGCCGCGGACCTCGTCGCCGTACGCCTCGCGGTACTCGAGGATCTCGATCCGCTCCACCGCGCCGGCCGTCGAGAACTTCACGGCGAAGTCGATCGGCTCGTGCATTCCCTTCTCTTCGTCCTTGATCGCGTAGCCGTCGGTCTTGCCGTCCGACTCGGCGACGTACACAACCCACTCGCGCTTGACCGGCGCGCCGAGCTTCTTGCCGACGTCCCGCGCCTCCACGTCGCTGAGGACGATCTTGCGATAGCCGACCTTCTTCGAGCTCGCGAAGAAGCTCTTCAGGACGGCAGGGATCGTCCAGTACGTCGCGCCGTGGGCGGGGAGCGCCGCGAGGACGAACGCGAGCGCGGTGGCTGCGGCGAAGTGGGCAGTGCGGAGACCGGAAGGACGCATCAAGGCTCCGACGAAACTGTCACTCATGAAAGTCAACGTCAACAGCGTTTGGCCCCTGGGTTTCGCTGCGGTGGGCGCGCGCCTCGGTTGCGCTCAGTTGCGCTCAGTTGCGTTCAGTTGCGTTCAGTCACGCACCTGTACGTCCAGGTAGCGTTCGGCGTTCAGCACCCACGCCTCGGGGCTGCGGCCGGCCTCGACGTGGGCCACCGCGTCGGCCGCGATCGCGACGCAGTGATCCAGGTTGCAGTGCAGGAAGAGCGCCTGCCGCCCGAAGGGGAGCGCGCCGAGCGCGGCGGCGCGGCGCATCGCTGCGCGCCAGCTCTCCAGCCAGCCGCGCCGGTAGAGCGGGTACACGCCCGGCACGAAGCGCTGGCGGACCTCGATCGGCGCCACGCCGCGCGGGGCGATGCCCGCGCGCACGAGCTGGTCGAGCAGCGCCTCGAGCGGCCGGCCCGAGGCGAAGTCGCGCCCGCGCCCCCAGGCGCCCTCGGGGATCTCGACGCACAGCACCGTCTCGCCCGGGCGGCGGAGATCGGGCGCGTAGTTCTGCAGCTCGGAGGCGCGGCCGAACCAGAAGCGCGGGTCGGGGCAGTAGTACGTCTCCGGGGCGCCGAGCCGCGCGCGCGGGTAGGCGAGGTAGACCAGGTAGAGGCCGCGGTGCTCGAGGCGCGCGTCGGGCACGAGAGCCGCGAGGTCGCCCGCGAACAGGACCGGCGCCGCGCCGGCGCGCGCGGCCATCCCGGCCAGGCCGAAGGCGGCGCCGCACTCGGCCTTGACGCCGGCCTCCGCGAGCCGCGCCTCGAGGTGCGCGATCAGCGACGAGATGCCCGCCGGCGGGTAGACGAACCGCGCGAGGTCCGCCGCCGCGCCGCCGCGGCCGAGGCCCTTGAACAGCGCGAGCGGGCTCGTGGTGCTGATCCGCTTCTTCGCGACGGTCTGCGAGAGCTCGGACGGCGGGATGCCCCAGACCTTCTCGGCGTAGGGCCGGTAGAACGACGCGTAGGCCGCGGCGCCGACGCGCTCGCGCACGAACCGCTCGAAGCCGACGTCCTCGCCGGCGATCGCGCGGTCGTGCTCCCAGCGGGCAAAGGCCGCGCGGCGGCCGCGCTGCGCCACGAAGCCGAGGCCCATCGCGGCGCCGGCGCGGAGGCCGAGCGCGCGCAGCATCGACGGGACGCTCGGGGGGTAGGGGACGTGGCGCTCGCCGAGCACGAGCACCCCGCGGCGCGGGCGCGACAGGAACGGGGAGCGCGCGTGCACCTCCCGGAAGAGCGGCTGCTCGAGCGCGGCCGGGTGGAGCCGGTGCGAGCCGAGGTCGCACGGCAGCCCGCGGAACAGCTCGGCGCCGGCGAGGCCGCCGGGGCGCGCCGCGCGCTCCAGGAGGCGCACGCGACGGCCGGCCCGCGCGAGCAGCAGGGCCGCGTAGAGGCCGGAGATGCCGGCGCCGACGACGAGGCGCTCGGGCCCCGCGTCGTCTGGGCGGAGTGACATGGGGAGCCTCGGACGGCGCGCTCAGTACATGAACCCGAGCCCGAAATTGAGCTGCGTCTGGTCGAACCCGAGGGTGCGGTCGCGCAGCTGGTAGTCGGCCTTCAGCACGACCCCCTGGGTCGGCCGGTACGAGGCCCCGACCGTGATCTCGCGGACCCCGTACGACGCGTTCGCCCTGTAGCCCTCCGGCACCGCGGACTGCGTGTCGTACGCCTCGAGGCGCGCGAACGGCAGGAGCTCGTGGCCCAGGCCGAGCGGGCGGAGCACGTCGTAGGCGGCCTCGACGTAGCCGCCGCGGAGCCGGGTGGCGACGGGGCTCGTGGGATCGATGAAATTGGGCGCGCCGCTCTCGTTGAACGAGACCATGAGGGCGCGCGCCTCGGGCAGGTGCCACTCGGCGAACAGGACCCGCGTCTCGAGGCCGCTCCTGCGCCAGCGCGCGTCGAGCGACCAGCCGAGGACCGGGATCGAGAGATCCACCGGAGTGCCGTCGCGGAGGAAGAATTTGCCATCGCCGTTCGACCCGGCGTCGCTCGCGTACACCGACGCGCCGGCGACGACCCCGAGGAGCGGCTCGGCCTCGACGCGCGCGACGCCGGCCCAGGCGTTGGCGCGGGCGAGCCCGGCGCTCTGCCGGCCGCCGGCGAGGCCGCCCGCGCGGAAGCCGAGCGGATCGAGGCCGGTCATCGCGTAGGCCTCGAAGCGCAGCCAGTCGAGCGGCTGCCCGAAGGCGCCGACGGCGATCTCGCGCCACGTCGAGGGGATGACGACGGTCTCCACCTTCGGCCGGACCACGCCGTGGAACACCGGCGGCTCGTGCCACGAGTTGATGATCCCCATCGGGACGAGCACGAGGCCCGCGCGCAGCCCGAGCGCGCGGCCTGCGGCGTTCCATTCGAGGTAGGCCTGCTCCAGCTCCGCGGCGCCGGGGCAGCTCGCGCAGGAGAGCGAGTGCTCCACCTCGAGCTCGACGTAGGACCGGATGTCGTTCGTGAACTCGTGCGCCACGAAGAGCACGAGCCGGGGGATGTCGGCGACCCACGCGCGCTCGCCCTCGCGGCCGGTCGTCGTGCCGCGGACGTGCACCTCGCCGTAGCCGCCGACGGAGGTGTTGCTCGCGCTCGCGCCGGCGCTCCGGAACCGCTGCTCGGTCAGTCCGCGCACGAGCTCGTGCTCCGGCGCCTGCCCGGCGCCGAGGCCGATGGCGGGCTCCCGGGGAGCCGGCGGCGGCGCGGCATGCTCGGGCGGGAGGTCGAGGACCGGGCCGTCCGGCGCCGGCTGCGCGGTGGGCGCGGGCTGCGCGGCGGGCGCGGGCTGCGCGGCGGCCGCGAAGGGCAGCAGCGCGCTGAGGACGACGCCCGCAGAGCGAGGCCACAAGGACGATATTGCTTTCATGACGAGGGCCGGGGCTCGGCAGGGCGGAAGTCTTCGCGCCCCCGAAAACGGAGGTCAACCTCGTTTTCAGCGGGAGAGCGCGCTGCCCGTCGAGCGCGGGAGCGATCGATCCATCGGAGGCCCACCGGGCAGCGCCTCGAGCAGGGCGAGGTCGCTCCAGAGCGCGTCGACGTAGCGCGAGCGCGGGCGCGCGAAGCGGATCGAGATCGCATGGCCGCGGCCGGCGAGCGCGTCGCGCGCCGCCGGCGAGAGCGCCTCGCTCGTGATGAGCGCGCCGCCCGGGCCGGCCTGCTCGACGGCGCGGACGAGCTCGGCGTCGCTGCGCACGCGCACCGGCCGCCGGCCCGGCGCGCCCTCCTGGATCATCCGGTCGAGGTCGCGCGTGAGCACCGGGCGCTGCTCGGCGCGGGCGTCGCGGAGGAAGCCGACGATCGCGGCCGCGGGCGAGGGCGCCCGGTGCTCGCGCGCGAGGACGATCGCGTCGACGAGCCATTGCGCCGCGAGCGCCGCGACCAGGGCGGCGGGCGCGGCCGAGCGGAGCGCGCGGCCGCGCGGCGCGCTCGCCGCCGGCGAGAGCGCAGGCGAGAGCGCCGCCGCGCCGGCGGCCAAGGCGACGAGCAAGGGCGGGACGAGCGGGAGCCAGTGCCGCGGCTTGTAGGCGATGTTCTGCCCGAGGAGCGCCCAGACGAAATAGGCGAGCGCCGAGGCCCAGAGCTCGGGCTGGTCTCGCGCCGCGCGCGCGGCGCGCTGGAGAGGCGCGACGCGGAGCGCGGCGGCGGCGAGGAGCGCGATCAGGATCGGCGCGCCCAGCCAGCGCGCCGCCGGCGCGTCCGGCCACGCGCCGCCGAGGCCGTTGGCCCAGATCCCCCAGAGCACGCCGTGGAGCCGCTCGGCCGGCGACGAGACGGTGATCGCCGTCCCTCCCCAGCGTGTGAAGTGCCCGAGCCCCTGGACCCACGTCGCCGCGACGAGGTCGCGCGGCGTCGCGATCAGCACGAGCGGGACGAGCCACGCGAGCGCGCCGGTCGCGAGGTCGCGGCCGCGCGCGAGCCACGCGAGGCGGCCGCCCTCGCTGCGGGCGATGACGGCGAGGCAGGCGAGCGCGAACGGGAAGTACGAGAGCCGCACGCCGAGCCCGACGCCGAGCAACACGAGCGCGCACGTGCGCGAGCGCGCGGCGCGCGCCTCGCGGGCGGCGATCTCGGGCGGCCCCGTCAGGGCGGCCCCAGGCGCGCGGCGGAGGTGCCGCGCGCGGGCGCAGAGCCAGAGCGCCGCGGTCGTCACCGCGGCGCCGGCCATGTCGCTGAGGAGCTTCTCGGACGACAGCCACAGGAACGGCGAGGCGAGCGCGAGCACCCCGGCGAACACCGCGGCGCGCCGCCCGGCGACCGCGTGGGCGAGCAGGGCGGTGAAGGCGACGGTGGCCGCGCCCGCCGCGGCGCTGACGAGGGCGAGCGCGGCGCGCGGCGAGGCGCCGAGCAGCGCGAGCCCCTTCGCCGCGGCGATGAACACGGGATAGTACGGCGCATGCGGGCGAAGCGCGGCCACGTCGAAGCGCTCCACGCCGAGCGCGAACCGGAGCGCGTCGATGTCCTCGTCGTGGTCGATGCGGAAGAGCAGGCGGGAGGCGAGCGCGGCGGCGGCGAGCGCGGCGAGCGCGACGACGTCGCGCCGCTCCTCCCTCACGAGCCCGAGCCGGAGCCCGAGCCTGGCGCGTGCGTCGGCGCGCCGCAGTCCGGCGGATCCGCGCTGGCCGCCCCGGCGTCGGTGGTCGCGCCCGAGCCGGAGCCCGAGCCGGGGAGCGGCGCAGCCGGCGTGTCGCACTGATCGAACAGCTCCTCGCCCGCGTAGTCGAGGCACGCGGTCGCGAGCGACGCGACGACGAACGTGACGCCCGCCGCCACGAAGGCGGTGCGCAGGGATGCCCAGGAGCCCAAGCCGATCACGCAAGCACCGTGCCGCCAGCGCAAATGCCTGTCAAGCGCGCGCGCTCCGCGCGCCGACCCGGTGCGGCGGTGTCGGGGATCGCGCGTTTTTTGCTCCTACCGGCGCCGGGCGCGTAGGGTCGCGCGCATGGAGTGGCTCGAGTCGATGCACCGCATCCGCGCGCTCAAGCTGGAGCTCGCGCGGATGGACCCGCGGCGGGGAATGCCGATCGCGCCGCCGTCCGGGGCCTCCGCGGCGGAGATCGCCGGCGTCGAGCGCCGCCTCGGGATGCCGCTGCCGCCGAGCTACCGCGAGCTGCTCTCGCGGCACGACGGCTGGCCGCAGCTGTTCGCCGGCGCCAGCCTGCTCGGGGTGCGCGCGCTCGCGCGCGGCTCGTACATGGATGTCGGGCGGATGGTGCTCGAGCACTGCGAGGGCCAGGGGGCGCGCGGCGCATGCGAGGACGACGCCGCGCCAAAGACCGTGCGCGGCCGCTACGGTGCGCGGAGCGCGCTCGTCCCGTTCGGCATCGACGCGGCGGCCGAGACGGTCTTCGCCTGGGATCCGGAGGCGAGGGCGCCCGACGGCGAGCTCGAGATCATCCTCTGGACGAACGACCTCGGTCTTCGCCTCGCGGGCTTCGCGGAGCTCCTCGACATGGTGAAGGAGATGCTCGCCGCGGAGCTCGACGATCGCCGGAAGCGCGCCGCCGCGCAGCTCGATCTGACGCCGCGCCCTCGCGCGGTGGTCGCGCCGAGGAGCCGCGCGCGCGCGGTGGCGGTGCCGCTCACACCCGCGCCTCGCGCGTTCGCGAGGAGCGCGCTCACGGGCTGAGCCGGCGCCGTCTGCCGAGCCCGGCCGCGGCGCTGCCCGCGTGAGCTCGCGCCCGAAAGGGCCTGGAACGCGCTCGTCACAGACCCCGCGATTGCGCGTGGGACCCCGGGTACAGCCGGTTGTTTCCGCGCACAGCGTGGGACGTGATGTACTAGTCGGAGCATGACGGAAGCCCACCAGCAGCAGCGCTACCGGGTCATCGAGCGGCTCGCTTCGGGCGGCATGGCCGAGGTCTTCCTCGCCGAGAGCGCGGGGATCGAGGGGTTCAAGAAGCAGGTCGCGATCAAGCGCGTGCTCCCGCACCTGAGCGAGAAGAAGCGCTTCATCGCGATGTTCCTCGATGAGGCGCGGCTGTCCGCGCACCTCTCCCACTCCAACGTCGCGCAGGTGTTCGACATCGGGGTCGGCGACAACGCCTACTTCATCGTGATGGAGTACGTGGACGGCGCCGATTTGAAGGCCGTCCTCGAGTCGATGCGCAAGGCTGGGCGCATCCTCCCGGTCGAGTCCGCCGTGTTCATCACGGGCAAGCTCTGCGAGGGGCTCACGTACGCTCACGAGCTCAAGGGGGCCGACGGGCACCCGCTCAAGATCGTGCACCGGGACATGTCGCCTCCGAACGTGCTCATCACCAAGTACGGCGAGGTGAAGATCGTCGACTTCGGCCTCGCCAAGGCGACGAGCCAGCTCGAGAAGAGCGAGGCGGGGATCATCAAGGGCAAGTTCAGCTATCTCTCACCCGAGGCCGCGCAGGGCCTCGAGGTCGATCCCCGCACCGACATCTTCGCGGCCGGCGCCATCCTCTGGGAGATGCTCTCGGGGAAGCGGCTCTTCCTCGGCGAGACCGACTACCAGACCGTCAAGCTCGTGCAGCAGGCGCAGATCCCGCCGCTCTCCGAGATCAACAAGGCGGTTCCTCCGGAGCTCGATCGCATCATCGCCCGCTCGCTGGCCCGCGACCCCGGTGATCGCTACAGCTCCGCGCGCGAGCTCGGCCGGGATCTCACGACCTTCCTGTACAGGTACGGCCGGCCGGTCAGCGCGTACGACATCGCCGAGCACGTCCGCAGCGCCATGGCGCTGCGCAAGCGCGCCCCCGCGTCGGACAAGGCGTCGTTCATCGACAGGCTCATCGAGGAGACGCTGCTCGAGTTCACGTCGCTCCCGGACGACAAGGCGGCGCCGAGCGCTGCGCGGCCGAACGAGCCGCTCAAGATCTCGGCCTTCGAGGACATCGGCAAGTGGGCCGACGAGCTCAAGATCTCGGCGCCCGGCGAGGACCTCATGCGGCAGTCCCTCGCCGCGGTCTCGGTCGAGGCGGGCAACCTCGCCGCGCTCGAGGAGCCCGAGGAGGTCGCTCCACCCGCCACGCTGCCCGCGTACTCGGCCGCGGAGCAGCCGCTCGCGCCGCCGCTCCCCGCGCGTCAGCCGCTCGAGAGGAGGGCCGAGCCGACCCTGGCCTCCCCGCAGCCCGTGCCTGCGCCACAGCCCCCTGCGCCGCCCTCGCGCGTGCTGGCGCCGCCAGCCACGGCCGCGCCGCGCGACCTGGAGCCGGAGCTCCGTCCACTCAGGACAGGGGGAGGCGCGGTGAAGGCTGTGCTGGTCGTCGCCGCGCTGGCGGTCCTCGCCGCAGGGGCGTGGCTCGGCGGCTTGATCCCGCACTGAGCCGGCGGCGCGCGAGCGCCTCGCCGCGCCCGCGGACGTTCGAGGGAGAGGGCGCGCCCCCCGCGACGCAGAAGCGAGCGCGCCACGCGAGCTCCCGCGGGCGGCGCGATGCGCGCCCCACGGCAGCCGCAGCTGCCGTCGTGGCGCACGCTCTCCCCGGGCGGGTTACTCGGTCCCTCCCTCGGCCTCGTCGTCGTCGTCGTCGTCGTCGTCTTGCTCTTCGAGCTGCCTCTCGAGCTTCTCGATCTCCTCGTCCTCTTCGTCCCCGGTGGGAGCGGCGCGCCCTTCCTGGAGCGCCTTCTGGCGGGCCCTCTCCGCGGCGACGCGGGCCTGGGCCACCTTCTGCAGGATGGCGGGCTTGGGCGCCATCATCAGCGTCATCGTGCGCTGCTCCATCATCGGGCGCACCTCGACGTTCGCGATCTCCTCGCAGTGCTGGACGATCCAGTCGAGCTGCTCCTGCGCCTTCTCCGGGTGCGTGATCTCGCGGCCGCGGAAGCGGACCGTGAACTTCACCTTGTGACCTGCGCCGAGGAACCGATGCGCAGCCCTGGTCTTGAACTCGAGATCGTGGTCGTCCGTCTTGGGACGGAGCTTGATCTCCTTGATCTCCACCACACTCTGCTTGCGCTTCGCCTCGCGGGCCTTCTTCTTCTCGTCGTACTTGTACTTGCCGAAGTCGAGGATCTTGCAGACCGGAGGATCCGCCTTCGGGTTGACCTCGACGAGGTCGAGCCCCTTCTCCTGTGCTCGGCGCAGCGCCTCGTGGGTCTGCATGATGCCGAGCATCTCGCCATCATCGCCGATGACGCGGATTTCCGGGACGCGGATGCGCTGGTTGATGCGGATCTGCGGCCCCCGCTGGGCCTGCCGAGGGTCGAAGCGTCTCATCGCCATGTGGTATTTCGCTGCCTCCTTGTGTTCTGTGATTCTGAAAGCGACGGACCGCCGCTTCGCGACCGAAGGTGGTCGCGGCGACCATCACCACGCCAATGTCGCCTGACTCCGCGCCGCAGGCAACGGCAGCAAGCACGACGGCCGCCGCGGCGCAGGGGCGCTCGGGAGCCCTGAGCTGCCGGGCTCGACGGGGGTAGGGAAGGGCCTGCCGGCGAGAAGGGCCAGCCGGAACGGCTGGTCACGAACCGGAGGCGCTCACAGCGAGGCGAGGCGGCTTCGACTCCGCGGCGAGCCGGTCGGCGAAGTCCTCGAGCGGCATCGCCCCGAGGTCCTTGTTGAGGTCGCGCGACCGGGGGGCGACCTTGCGGCCCTCCGCCTCCTTGTCGCCGACCACGACCACGTACGGGACGCGCGTCAGCCGCGCCGCCCGGATCTTGGCGCCGAGCTTGTCGGAGCTGAGGTCGGCCCTCGCCCGGAGCCCGCGGCCCCGGAGGTACGCCACCACGTCCTCTGCGTAGGCGGCCTGCTTCTCGCTGACCGTGACGATGACCGCCTGCTCCGGGGCCAGCCAGGCTGGGAAGGCGCCCCCGATGTGCTCGAGGTACACTGAGAAGAACCGCTCGAGCGAGCCGAGGATCGCCCGGTGGAGCATCACGGGGCGGTGGGCGCCGCCGTCGGCGCCTGTGTACTCGAGCTCGAAGCGGTCGGGCAGCGCGTAGTCCACCTGGATCGTGCCGAGCTGCCAGCTCCGGCGCAGCGCGTCCTCGACGTGGAACTCGAGCTTCGGGCCGTAGAACGCGCCCTCCTCGGGCGCGATCTCGAAGGGGAGGCCGGCTTGCTTCAGCGCGTCCGCGAGCGCGGCCTCCGCGGCGTCCCACTGCGCGTCGGTGCCGATGCGCTTCTTGGGTCGGGTCGCGAGCTTGATGTCGATCTTGGCGAACCGGAACGCGGCGTACACCTCGAGCAGGAGCCGCAGGAACGCCTGGATCTCGCCCTGCATCTGCTCCGGAGCGCAGAAGATGTGGGCGTCGTCCTGGCAGAAGCTCCGCACCCGGGCGAGGCCGTGGACGACGCCGCCGCGCTCGTACCGGTGGAGCCGCCCGAAGTCGGCGAGCCGCCACGGCAGCTCCCGGTAGCTGCGCCGCCGCTGGCCGAAGATGAGGCAGTGGCTCGGGCAGTTCATCGGCTTCTGGGCGAGCCGCTCGAGCTCCGCGAGCTGCTCCAGGACCGCGGCGTCGCGCTTCTTGTCCGCTTCCTTGTAGATCGCCGCGTCCGCCTCCCCCGGAGAGACCCCGAGACGGAGCGCGAGCCGCGCCGCGTCCAGGTGCTCCGCCGTGACGGGGAGGTACATGTTCTCGCGGTAGTTCGGCAGGTGCCCGCTCGTCTCGAACAGGCGCTTGTCGAAGATCTGCGGCGTGATGACCTCCTCGTAGCCGTAGTCGACGTAGAGGCCGCGCATGTACTGGACGAGCGCGTTGTAGACGTGCGCGCCGCGCGGCAGGAGGAAAGGCATGGCCGGCGCGATCTCGTGGAACATGAAGAGCTCGAGCTCTTTCCCGAGCTTCCTGTGGTCGCGCTCCTTGGCCTCCGCGAGCAGCTTCAGGTGCTCGTCGAGCGCCGCCTGGCTCGGGAACGCCGTGCCGTAGATGCGCTGGAGCATCGGGTTGCGCTCGTCGCCGCGCCAGTAGGCGCCGGCCACGCTGACCAGCTTGATCGCCTGGAGCAGCGAGGCGTCCGGCACGTGCGGACCTTCACAGAGGTCGACCCACTCGCGCTCGCCGTCGCTGTGCCGGTAGAGCGAGACGTCCTCGCCCGCCGGGATCGCGTCGATGATCTCGCGCTTGTAGGTCTCGCCCATCTGCGCGAAGAGCTCGTGCGCCGCCTCGCGGCTCACCACGTCGCGCCGGAACGGGCGGCCCGCGGCGATGATCTCGCGCATCTTCGCCTCGATCTTGGCGAGATCCTCGTCCGTGAAGGGGCCGGTCGGCTTGTCGAAATCGTAGTAGAAGCCCGCGTCGATGGCGGGGCCGATCGTGACCTTCGTCCCCGGGAAGAGGCGCTGCACGGCGTCGGCCATGATATGCGCCGTCGAGTGCCGGATGATGCGCAGGCCTTCCGGATCGCTCGTCCGCACCGGCTCGATCCGGGTCGAGCCGTCGCGCTGGAACGGGGTGTGGAGATCGACGAGGCGCCCGTTGACGCGGGCGCCGATGACGGTGCGGTCCTTGGCGATGTCGTCGGCGAGAGCCTCGCGCACCGTGGTGCGGGCCGCCGAGGCGGCCTGGGCTGTCTGATCGAGGGCCATGAAACCTCGCAGGCTAGGTCTCCTGCTGATTTGTAGGCGCGGCCGGTTTCGAACCGGCGACCCCTACCGTGTCAAGGTAGTGCTCTACCACTGAGCTACGCGCCTATGTCCCGCTCGCTCGACGCGATGCCGACGAAACGGAGAGCGCCTCCTAGCAAGGGCCGGAGAGCCCGTCAAGCGATCTATTTTTGGGGATCGCTTTTCTCGGGAGCGCACCGGTCGCGATGCCCCTGCACGGGAGGCCGCGCGCGGGCCTCGTGGGGGCGCCAGGTCGGTCGCCAGATCGTTGCGGCGTCAGGTCCCCGGTGCGCCGGGCCGAGCGCGAGGGGGCAGCCACGCTCGGGGGTGAGCTTGGCCATGCGACCCCGCCCGGAGGCCGCGTGAGGCAGGAGCTTCACCCGAGATGAAAGCTCCGTTTCTTGGAGTTACGTCCAGACATGGATGAGCGGGATCGCCGCACGCATCGGTCCGGTTTTCTCGCGCAATCCGAGCGCGCTCGCGCTTGACCTCGCGTGCGGCTCGGGCGACGAACGGCTGGATGGCAGGGCCTGAAGGTCTGGGCTCGCCGCCGGATCCGGCGGCGGTGATCGCACATGTCGAGGTGGCCGCGGGGAGCACGCTCTTCGCCGCGCATGCGGCGGTGCCCGGCGATCTGCCGATCGAGCGCGCCGCGTCCGCGGCCGAGGCGATCCGCGGCGCAGCGGCCCGCACGCGCGCCGGACAGCGGGCCAGCGTGGTGCTGGGCGCCCACGAGCTCGTCGGGGCGCTCGCCGCGCTCGGCGAGGCGGCGGCGGTGCGGACGCCGGTCACCGTGCACGTCATCGAGCGCCGCGGCGGGCTCGCCGTGGGGCGCGACGAGCTCGCGCCGGCGCTCGACGTCGGCGCGGGGGTGCTGGTCACCTGGAGCAGCCAGGACGCGGCCGACGTGGCGCTCGTGGCGCGGCGCGCCGCCGAGGACAGCGAGACGCCGTTCCTGCACGTCGTCGACGCGCTGCCCTCGGACGTGTCCGCCCTCGGCGCCGCGCGCGATCTCGCCGCGCGCTTCCTCGGCCCGGAGCGGGGCGCGCCGACCTTCACCGACGCGGCGCCGGGCGAGAGCGACGGCGACGGGGGCCCTCGCCCGCAGGGCCGCAGCGTCGTGCGGAAGCGGGCCGAGCGGAGCTTCTGCGCGCGGGTGCCGTTCGCGCTCGCCAGCGCGATGCGGGAGCTCTGCGAGCTGACCGGGAGGTCTCTCGGCGCGATCGAGCGCGTCGACACCGCCGACGCGGAGGAGATCATGGTCGTCGTGGGCTGCGCGTTCCCGGCGGCCCGCGAGGTCGTGCGCAGCCTGCGCGCGCAGGGGCGGCGCGTCGGGCTCGTGGGGGTGCGCGCGCTGCGGCCGTTCTACGGCGCGGAGGTGGTGAAGACCCTCGGGCGGGCCAAGGCCATCGTGGTGCTCGAGCCGCTCGACGAGCCCCTCGCGCCGCAGGGGCACGTCGCCGCCCTGGTGAAGGCCGCCTTCGCGGACGCGCTCACGTGGGCCCCAGGCTTCCCGGGCGTCGGGCGCATCCCGCCGATCCTCTCCGCGACGTTCGCGACGATCGACGGCACGATCACCGAGCGCGACGTGCGCCTGTCGCTCGCCGAGATCGCGAGCGGCGAGCGGGCCCGCCGGCACATGGTGTTCGGCAGCGACGGCTGACCTCGGCGCTCTGGGTACCGCGTCCCGCGCGGCGGGGTAGGGCGGGACCGGAAAGGGCCGTAAGGCTGCATTCCCGGCGTGCCCGGGTGAGGCTGCCCGCCTAGCTCCTTGCGCGACCCTTGGATCCTGGGTATGGAGGCGGGCCCCGGGGGGTTGGGAGAGGCCTGCAATTTGCGGGCGAGCCCGTCGGGGCCCGGAGACACGCGTCACCTTGGCAAGCTCAAACTGGTTCCAGCCGAACGCCGCCCCCGGGCGCGCGGGCAACGCGCCCGCGACGCCGGTTGAAGGTCAACCGCCGCCTCCGTCCGGGGGGCAGGAGGCGCAACCTGCGCCGTTCGGCGGAGGGGCCTTCTCGTTCCTCATCCTGGCGCTGCCGCTGCTGCTCATCTTCGTGATGACGCGGAGCCAGAAGAAGAAGCAGCAGCAGATCGAGTCGAACCTCAAGGTGGGCGACCGGGTCGTCACCCAGGCCGGGCTCCTCGGGAGGATCACCGACATCAGCCCGAACTCGCCCCGGGTCAAGCTGGAGATCGCCCCCGGCGTGAACGTGCAGATCCTGAAGAGCGTGATCCAGGGCCACGACCCGGGCGAGGTCGCGGCGGCAGACGCCAAGGTCGCCGACGCCGCGAAGGACAAGAAGTCGTAGGCCGGCGCTCGGTCCAACAGGAAGCTCTTTACCGCCCCTCGCGGCGCCCCACTCCATGCTCCTAAACATCTTCCAGTACGGGTTCGCCGGCGTCGCCGGTCTGTGCCTCCTCGGCGCGTGGCTCAGCCGTTCGCGGCGCAGCGTCTTCGCCTGGGCGGCGCTCTCCGCCGGCGCCGCCGCGTTCGCGGCCCACTACCAAGTGTTCTGGGCCCTCGCGACGTTCGGCCTGATGGTGCCGTGGGCGCTGCTCTGCACCGGGCCGTGGATCGACTTTGCGTGGCGGGCGAAGACGGGCTTCGTGCTGTTCCTCGCGCTCGGCGCCGCGCTCTGCATCTACCCGACCTACCACGACGAGCGGTTCGGCCGCCCCGATCACACCGGCGTCCCGTCGGACGAGCTGTCGGAGCAGGAGACCCAGGCGAGGCGGGGAGATCTCGGGTTCAGCCGCTTCCTGACCTCGAACATCCCGTTCCGGCTGGTGCGCGGGCTCGATCTGAAGGGCGGCCTCCGTCTTGTCTACACGGTCGACGTCGACGAGGCGATCAGCGACAAGCGCGACCGGTACTACGATGACCTGCGCGCGGCGCTCGCGACGGCGTTCGGGTTCCACGAGGGCGACAAGCCGCCGACGATCGAGGAGATGCAGAAGCTCCAGACGAAGCTCCGCATCGAGAAGTCGCGCGAGCATGCCGACACGATCGTGATCACCTTCAACGACCCGGCGGACGCCGAGAAGATCAACAGCGATTTCCTCGCGAAGTTCCTCGGAGAGATGCAGCTCCAGCGCTCGGCGGACCGCAACGTCGCGAGGTTCCGGATCCGCGACGAGGTCGCGAGCGGCATCCGCGAGCGCGCGGTGACGCAGGCCAAGGAGACGGTGCTCCGCCGCATCGACGGCCTCGGCCTCAAGGAGGCGAGCGTCTCGGCGCGCGACGAGGACGTGATCATCGAGGTCCCCGGCGACGACGAGAGCTCCTTCAGCACGATCCGCGAGATCATCAGCCAGACGGCGCGGCTCGAGTTCAAGATGGTCGACGACGACCAGGACTTCTTCGAGCCGATCGCGAAGAGCGCCAAGGAGGAGGATCTCCCGAAGGGGCTGACGTTCTCGATCGAGAACGCGCCGGTCGGCCCCGGGAAGACCAAGCCGGTCCACTTTGCCCGGATGGTGCGCGCCGAGCACGAGGAGCTGCGCGACACGCTGAAGCGGCTGCGCGAGTGGGTCGGGACGCTCCAGGTCCCGGCGGACAACGAGGTCGGCTACGGCAAGCTGTACGAGTACAACGAGGAGAAGGACGTCATCGAGGAGATCGGCTGGCGGACGTATTTCCTCTTCAGCAAGGCCGAGATCACGGGCGACATGGTGCGCGACGCGCAGGCGCTCCCGGATCAGAGCGATGGGGGCCTCGGCGGCTGGTACGTGTCGATGGAGTTCACCCCGACCGGCGCCGACCGGTTCGAGGACATCACCGGCCGGAACGTCAAGCGGCGGTTCGCCATCATCCTCGATGAGAAGGTCGAGAGCGCGCCGGTCATCCAGACGAAGATCGGCGGCGGACGCGCGCAGATCACGATGGGCTCGCAGAACCCCGACCAGCAGCTCCAGGACGCGCGCAAGCTCGAGCTGGTGCTCCGGTCGGGCGCGCTGCCGGCCCCGATCTCCCCGTCGAACGAGCAGCGCATCGGCCCGTCGCTGGGCAAGGACGCCATCCAGCAGAGCATGAAGGGCGCGATCGGGAGCGGGCTGCTCGTCGTCGTGTTCATGGTGGTGGTCTACAGCCGCGCCGGGCTCATCGCGGACGCCGCCGTCATCTTCAACCTCATCCTGCAGATCGCGGTCCTCGCGATGTTCGGCGCGTCGATGACGCTGCCCGGCATCGCCGGCCTCGTGCTCACCATGGGCATCGCGGTCGACGCCAACGTGCTGATCAACGAGCGCATCCGGGAGGAGCTCCGGGCCGGGAAGAGCCCGCGCGCCGCGGTCGACGCCGGCTACGACAAGGCGTTCAGCGCCATCCTCGACGGCCACGTGACCACGCTGATCTCCGGGCTCATCCTCGCGCAGTACGGCACCGGCCCGATCAAGGGTTTCGCGATCACGCTGATCGTCGGCATCGCCATCAGCCTGTTCACGGGGGTCGTGTGCACCCGCCTGGTGTTCGACTGGGCCGTCCGCGGCCGGAAGATCAAGACGCTCTCGCTCGGCTGACAACGGGGCCGCGAGAGCGGATCCCCGACCTTTGAGGGAGAACGCGAGAGCGGATCTCCGATTGAGACACGACGATGGAACTCATCAAACCTGGCCGTCAGTTCGACTTCATGAGCAAGCGCTGGCTCTTCATCGGGCTCAGCGGGGTGCTGCTCCTCCTGTCGATCATCTCGTTCATCGTGCCGGGGCCGAAGCTCGGGACCGATTTCAAGGGCGGCACCGAGATCGAGGTCGCCTTCGAGGCTCCGGTCTCCAGCGCCGAGGTGCGCGAGGCCGTCTCGAAGTCGGGCTTCGACTCCCCGGACATCGTGTCCGTCGCGGACCAGGCGAACCCGAACCGCTACCTCATCCGGGTCCACGAGGTCTCCGCGCTGTCGGAGCCGCAGAAGGCGGCGGTGCGCGATCGGATGTGCCTGGCGCCCGAGGACGGCTCCGTCCCCGAGGACCGCTGCCCGCAGGCGGTGCGCGCCACCGAGGTCAAGTTCAGCCCCGGCGGTGACAAGATCTCCGCCCGCTACGACGTCGCGCCCGACCTGGAGGGGATCAAGAAGCAGCTCGAGGGCGTCGAGGGGGTCGATCTCAGGCCCGGCGCGAACAACCCGCTCGTCGTGAGCGAGCGCGACAACAAGGTCGAGCTCTACCTGAAGTCCAAGGGCGACCAGCTGATGGACGGCCTCCGGGAGCACCTCGGCGCGGACAAGGTGCCCGACCAGGCGCTCCGGGTCGAGTGGATCGGGCCGAAGGCCGGCGCGCAGCTGCGGGACGCGGCCATCAAGAGCGTCCTCATCACGATCTTCTTCATCATGGCGTACATCGCGTTCCGGTTCGACGTCCGGTTCGCGCCCGGCGGCATCCTCGCGCTCGTCCACGATGTCGGCATCGCGCTCGGCGCGATGGTGATCACGCAGCGGGAGATCACCCTCTCCACCGTCGCCGCGCTGCTCACGATCGTCGGCTACTCGATCACGGACACGGTCGTCGTCTACGACCGGATCCGCGAGAACCTGGGGAAGCACCGCGACATGAGCTTCGCCGCCGTCATCAACTACTCGCTCTCCGAGATGCTCGGGCGCACCATCCTCGTGTCGCTCACGACGTTCCTGTCGCTCGTCATGTTCCTCTTCTACGGAACGGGCGTCATCCGGGACTTCGCGTTCACGCTCGTCGTCGGCATCGTCGTCGGGACGTACTCCTCCATCTACGTCGCCGCGCCGCTCACCGAGTGGATCGACCGCAAGTTTTTCGGCTCGAACTCCAGCAAGCGCAAGAAGGTCAACCGCGTCCGCACGCAGAAGCGCGCCGACGCGGTCGTCTGACCGCCTCGCCGTGATCGCGGCCGCTCGCGCAGCCGGGACGCAGGCCATGGACGCCTCCATCGCGCCGATGTACCGGCTCTGACGATGACGAGCACCTCCACGGAGGCCTGGAAGGAGCTCCCCGAGCGCGAGGCGCAGGCCCCCGCCTCGCGCGCGGCGCGGGATGGCGCGGGCGCGTCCGAGCGCATCGCGGACCCGGGCGAGGCGTCGCCCGAGGCGCTCGCGATGGCGCGCGAGCTCGGGCTGTCGATCACGGTGGCGGACATCCTGCACCGGGCCGGCCGAGCTCCTGACGAGGCGACCCGGCGCTTCCTCGATCCGCGGCTCTCGCACCTCACGCCGCCCGACGCCATGGCCGATCGCGAGGCGAGCGCCGACCGGATCGCGCGCGCCGTGCGCGCCGGCGAGCGGATCGCCGTCTTCGGCGACTACGACTGCGACGGGATCACCGCGACGGCCATCATGACGGGCGCGCTGCGCGCCCTCTCCGGCCAGGTCGTGCCGCTCCTCGCGACGCGCGCCGAGGGCAGCTACGGCCTCTCAGCGCCCGCGATGGAGCGCGTGATGCGCGCCTGCCCCACGCTGCTCATCACGTGCGACTGCGGCTCCAGCGATCACGAGCGGCTGGCCGCCGCGCGCGCGGCCGGCATCGACTGCGTCGTCATCGACCACCACCTCGTGCCGGCCGAGCCGCTCCCCGCGATCGCGTTCCTGAACCCGCACCGCGCCGACTGCGGCTTCCCGTACAAGGGGCTCGCGTCGTGCGGGCTCGCGCTCACGCTGCTCGCCGCCGTGCGCAAGAAGCTCGGCTCGTCGCTCGATCTCCGCCCCTACCTCGACCTCGTGGCCATCGGCACCGTCGCCGACGTCGCGCCGCTGACCGGTGACAACCGCGCGCTCGTGCGGGCCGGCCTCGGCGTGCTCCAGACCGGACCCCGGCCCGGGCTGCGGGCGCTCGCGGCGCTCGCCAACCTCGATCTCGGGCGCGGCGCGTCTGCCGAGGACGTCGCTTTCCGGATCGCGCCCCGCCTCAACGCGCCCGGCCGGCTCGGCGATCCCGACATCTCGCTGGAGCTGCTGCTCGCGCACGACAGCGTGACCGCCTCGGCGCTCGCCGCCACGGTGGAGCAGGCGCAGATGAAGCGGCGCGCCATCCAGGACGAGATGCTGGTGTCCGCGCTCGCCGAGATCGAGCGCGCCGGCTTCGAGCGGGATCCCGCGATCGTCATCGCGCGGCAGGGCTTTCACCCCGGCGTGGTCGGCATCGTCGCGGGCAGGATCACCTCCCGCTTCGGCAAACCCACGATCGTCATCGCCCTCGAGGGCGCGAAGGGGCGGGGCTCGGTCCGCGGTCCAGCCGGCGCGCGGCTCCACGACGCGCTCTCCCTCTGCCGCGCCGAGCTCGTCGGCTTCGGCGGCCACCAGGCGGCGGCCGGCGTCGAGGTGCGCGCCGACCGCGTCGAGGCGCTCCGGGCGGCGTGGTGCGACGCCTTCCGCGAGCAGGACCTCCCCGCCGCCTCGGCGCTCGCGGCCGCCCACGTCCGGCTCGACGATCGCGACGACCCGACGGCCGTGGCGCGCGATCTCGAGCGGCTCGAGCCGTGCGGCGAGGGGAACCGCCCGGCGTACGTCCTCCTGGCGGGCGCGGCCGTGCGCTCGGCGAGGAACCTGAAGGGCCACCTCAAGCTGGAGCTCACCTTCGCCCGCCGCGAGATCTCGTGCTTCGGGCTCGAGCTGGGCGAGCTCGCGCCGCGGTTCACCGGCCGGAGCGTCGATGTGGTGGGCCGCCTCCGGCGCGACGCCTGGCGCGGCGGGGACGCCGTCGAGATCAGGATCGAGCATGTCGCCGCGGCCGATTGAGCGTTCGCGGCGGGCCTCGGCGGCGTGCTAGCGTGGGCGCGTGGCCGAGCCGCTGATCCGGTTCTCGCGTGTGCGCAAGGCCTTCGGTCCGAAGGTCATCTACCGCGACCTGAACCTCGAGGTGTACCCGGGCGAGACGCTCACCATCATGGGCGGCTCGGGCGTCGGCAAGAGCGTCATGCTCAAGCTGCTCATCCGACTGCTCGACGTGGACGATGGATCTATCCAGTTCCACGGTGAAGAGATCACGCGCGTGAGCGAGGCGCGCATCTCCGGGGTGCGCCAGCGCATCGCGATGCTGTTCCAGGGGGGCGCTCTGTTCGACTCGATCTCGGTCGGCGGGAACGTCGCTTACGGCCTGCACGAGCACTTCCGCAAGCAGATGACCGAGGCGCAGATCGCCGACCGGGTGAACTGGGCGCTGTCGCTCGTCGGCCTGCCCGGCATCGAGCAGATGCGCCCGGGGGACCTTTCCGGCGGCATGAAGAAGCGCGTCGGCCTCGCGCGCGCCATCGCGGTGCAGCCCGAGGTGCTGCTCTATGACGAGCCGACGACCGGACTCGATCCGATCAACACCGAGCGCATCAACCACCTCATCAAGGGGCTCAAGCAGGCCCTCAACGTCACGAGCATCGTGGTGACGCACGACATGAAGAGCGCGTTCTCGATCTCGGATCGGATGGCGATGATCTACCGCGGTGAGGTCATCGCGACCGGCACGCCGGACGAGTTCCGGGCGTCCAGAGATCCACATGTCGCCGATTTCATCACCGGGACCGCCCCGGTGAATGAGGACGTCCAGACGCTTCTCGGCACGTGACGATCCCTCCAAGATCGCGCAAGATGCCCGTCTGCATGGGCAGAGCGCGCGATCTGAAGGTCGGACTTTTTGTGCTGGCGGGCCTCGTGATGTCCGCCCTCGTCATTTTCCTGATAGGCGACGAGCGGCGGCTCTTCGACGCCTCCGTCGAGTTCACGACGAATTTCGGCGATGTGCAGGGTCTGAAGCCAGGCGCGCCCATCCGCATGGGCGGCATCGACATCGGTCACGTCGCCGAGGTCGCCTACGGCCCGGACCCGAAGGACACAAAGATCTATGTGAAGCTCGAGGTCGTCGAGAGCGAGTCGAGCCGGATCAAGACCGACAGCGTGGCCCAGATCGCGAACAAGGGCCTGCTCGGCGACAAGATGCTGGAGCTCACGAAGGGGCAGAGCCCCGATTCGGTGCCGCCGGGGGGCCACATCCCGGGCGAGGTCCCGACCGACGTGATGGGGAAGGTGACCGGGATGGCCGAGAAGGCCGAGGCGACGCTCGACAATATCCAGAAGGTCTCGGAGAGCATCGCCGACGAGCGCCTGCACAAGGACCTCCGCGAGACGGTCGCCTCGGCGAACACGCTGATGAAACAGGTGACCGAGGGGGAGGGCTACCCGCACCGCCTCCTGACCGATCCCGAGGAGGCCGAGCGCATCTCGCGCACCCTGCAGAGCCTCGACCGCGTCGGCATGGAGCTCGCGAGCACGCTGCGCGAGGTGAGGGGCGTCGTCTCGCGCGTCAAGGAGGGGCCGGGGTTCGCGCACGACGTCATCTACGGCGACGGCCCGCAGAAGCAGGTCCAGCAGTTCGGGAACGCCGCGGACGAGGTCGCCATGACGCTGCGGGGTATCCGCGAGAGCGACAGCCTCGCGCACGACGCGCTCTACGGCGGCAAGGGCGACGGCGCCGAGGCGCTCGCCAACGTCACGGCGATGACCGGCGACCTCCGGGCGATCGTGCACGACATGAGGGCGGGCAAGGGGACCCTCGGCGCGCTCCTGGTGGATCCGTCGATCTACGAGGACATGAAGAGCCTCCTCGGCAATGTGCAGCGCAACGACGTGCTCCGCGCGCTCGTGCGCTACTCGATCAAGAAGGACGAGCAGAAGCCTGCAGTCCAGGTCGGCGGCACCACGCCGGCGCCCGCTCCCTAGGGCCGCGCGTCAGGTGTCCGGCGTGCGTGGCCGGGCTGCTGCGCCGCTTCGCGGCGGCTCCCCCGGGAGGCGTCGAGCGCCGTATCTGTCGCGTGGCGCGCGACGCTCGGGGCGCACGGCGGCGGAGCTCCCGCGGCGCGAGGCACATCCGGGTCGCCTGCGCAACCGCCAGGGGGGTAGCGCCTTGCGTTGTTCCGGTCCCCCCTTTATTCCTCGTTGTCCCCATGCCCACGAAGCTCGCTGACCGTCTGTCGGCCGTCGCGCCCAGTGCAACGCTCGCCATGGCGGCGAGGGTCGCGCGGCTCCGCGCCGAGGGACACGATGTCTACTCCTTCGGCGTGGGCGAGCCGGACTTCGACACGCCCGAGCCGATTCGCAGCGCGGCGAAGGCGGCGCTCGACGCCGGCGCCACCCATTACACGGCCGTGTCCGGTACACCCGAGCTGAAGTCGGCGATCTGCGCCGCGACCGAGCAGCACCGCGGATGGCGGCCGCTGCCGAGCCAGATCAACGTGAGCTGCGGCGCGAAGCATGCGCTGTTCAACCTCGCCGCCGCGCTCTTCGATCCGGGTGACGAGGTCGTCATCCCGGCGCCTTACTGGGTGAGCTATCCCGAGCAGGTGCGCCTGTTCGGCGCCACGCCGGTCATCGTCGAGACCACCGAGGCGACGGGCTTCCGCCTCACGGCGGACGCGCTCCAGGCCGCGCTGTCTCCGCGGGTGAAGGCGCTCGTCCTGTGCACGCCCTCGAACCCGACCGGCTCGGCGTATGCGGAGGAGCACCTGCTCCCGCTGGCCTCCGTGCTGCGGCGCCACGACTGCTGGATCATCGTCGACGAGATCTACGCCGACCTCACGTACGACGGCTTCCAGCACGTGTCGCTCCCCGCGCTCGCGGAGGACCTCGCCCCGCGCGTGATCGTCGTCGACGGGGTCAGCAAGACGTTCGCCATGACCGGCTGGCGCGTCGGCTGGAGCATCGCGCCGACCGAGGTCGCGAGGGCGCTCGACGTGGTCCAGGGCCAGAGCACAACGAACGCCGCCGCCGTGTCCCAGGCCGCCGCCGTCGCCGCCCTGAACGGCCCGCGCGACGCGGTGTTCGCGATGCGCGCGGCCTTCGCCCGGCGGCGCTCGCTCATGGTCGAGGGCCTCAACGCGGTCCCAGGGGTGCGCTGCCGGATGCCGGAGGGGGCCTTCTATGCGTTCGCCGACGTACGGGGGCTCTGCGGGCGCTCTTTCCAGGGGAAGACGCTCGCGAGCGACGAGGACGTGGCGACGTGGATGCTGGAGCAAGCGCACGTGGCCGCGGTCGCCGGCACCCCCTTCGGTGCACCCGGCTATCTTCGGTTCTCCTACGCCTGCGACGAGGACCACATCGAAGCGGGCCTCGCCGCGCTCCGCCGCGCCGTCGCGGCGCTCGATTGACGGATCGCGGACCCCTGGGCCGATCCCCGGGGCGCGGTTTCGAGGCCGCGGCGCCGGCTCCGCCCGCTCGAGGGCGCGACCGAGAAGGGATGCGGAAGCGGCTGCTTGCCTGGATCCACCCCCCTCGCGGTCGGCGCGTCAGGGCGCGCGACGGCGCGCGGCCGAGCCTCGCCGCCGGAGCCGTGAGGGACGGCCCGCTGGCGCCCGATTTGCCGAGCACCGCGAGGAAGTTCGCTGTCGGCAGCGAGTTCTTCTTGTCGAATGCCGATGTCTGGGTTAAAAGCGCCACGTCTTTCCGAAACGGCCGGGTGACAACCGGCTGGCATCGGGCGCATAACTCAGCGGTAGAGTGCGTCCTTCACACGGACGAAGTCGCAGGTTCAAGTCCTGCTGCGCCCACCCCGATTCGCCCCCCGCGCGAGCTGGTCCAACGCATCGAGTCGCCCGCGCGACGATGCCGCCAGCGGCAGGCGCTGGGCAGCTGGGCCGATGCGTCGTGTCGAGCGTGCTGCAGCTCGCGCCGTGTGCCTCCCGTTCGCATCGGGGGACGTGCCGTCGCGACCCGTCGCGCGTTGCCTAGGCGACGCCCCTGCCTGTCGTCGCGACCTCGGCGGCGACGAGGCCCGCAGGCCGACGCCCGTGTGCCCGAGGCGAGGCGCAGACGTCAGGGCGCAGGGGGCGCCGCGGGCGGGGTTGCGGCCGCCTTGTCGTTCTTGCGCCTCTCGATGACGCCGGCCGTCGCGCGCAGATCCTTGGCGACGGCGCCGCACTTGATGCAGCGGCGCGTCCGCTGGCCCGCGCAGCGCTGCGGGGTGAGCAGCTGCTTGATGTAATGGAGCGAGCGGACATCGCCCTCCTCGCGCATCCTGGCGATCAGCGCCTTGGTGGGGCACCCCGTGAGCCGGCGCAGGTCGTCCGCGACGAGCAGCGCCGGCGACGCGAGCTGACGCACGCTGCTGTCGAGCAGCCGCGTGCTCGCGTGGTCCCTGGGCCAGTCGCCGAACTTCGGCGCGGTCACCACCTCGTAGAGCAGGTCGGGGCCGCGGCTTCCCATGTGCTTGGCCATCAGATCGAGCGCCGTGAGGGCGACGTCCGGGGGGCCGTTCGCGGCCCTCAGGATGAACTGCTTGAGCTCGTCGATCCCGGTCTCCTCGGGGGCGATCTCGAACAGCCGCTTCGCCGTGAGCAGCGCGGCCGCCACCGTCGCCTTCTCGCGCCCTTGCGCGACCGCGAGCGCCCGGAGGACCGCGGGGTCTTCCGGATACCGCTGCGCGAGCGCGCCGAGCGCAGCGGCCCCCGTGGCCTGGGCGCGCTCGAGCTCCGCGGGCTGCGCGCGGGCGGGCTCCGCCTTCGCGGGGGCCTCGGGCTCCGCGGGCTCGCTCGCGGCCGCCGGCTCGGGCGCCGGTACGCTGGCGCGGTCGCTGCCGCTGGGGGCGGCGGTCGGCACAGGCCTCTGCGCCCCGCTGAGCTCCCCTTCGAGCACCGTCACGGCCGTCGGGTTGCGGAGCGCGACCGCGCCGCAGACGAGGCCGGTGGCGACCAGCAGGCCCAGCGCGGCCAGGGGGGCGGCCGCCTTCGGGCGACCCAGCCCCGGCCCCGGTTCATCGACGTGGCTACCCGAGCCGCTCATTGCCGCCGCCTCTCCCGCGGGTGACCCACGGCCTCGTCCTCAACCGTAGGGATCGTCGTTCTTCGGCGGCTTCGGCGCGGCAGGCCTCGGCCTGGGCGCCGGCCTGGGCGCCGGCGTGGCCGCCGGCTTGGGGGCGGCGGGCTCGGCGGTCGCCGTGGGCGCTGCCGGCTCGGCGGTCGCCGTGGGCGCTGCCGGCTCGGCGGTCGCCGTGGGCGCTGCCGGCTCGGCGGTCGCCGCGGGGGCCTCGACGGTGGGCGTGGGCGTAGGCGCCGCGGTCACCTCGGGGGCCGCTGCCGGCGCAGCGGGCGCTGTGGGCGCGGTCGTGTCCGTCGCCGCGGGCACGATCTCGGTCGGCCGGGGCTTCTCCTCCGGAGCCTCGGGCTTCGCCGCGGGCTGCTCCGGCGCGGGCGCGGCCGGCGCGGGTGCGGTCGGCTTGGGGTCGCTCTGGCCGAACACGAGCCAGAGCGCGCCGCAGAGCGCCGCCGCGACCAGCAGGATCGTGAGCAGCCGTCCGGTTCCGCTGCTCTCCTCTTCCTGCGCGAGCGGGGTCTTGCCCGTGGCTGCGGTCTTGGCGGCGACCGCCTTGTCGTCCTTCGGCTTGGCTGCCACAGGCTTTGCCCTGGCCGGCTCGTCGGCCGCCTTCTCTTCCTGGCGCGCGGGCTTGCCGTGCAGCTCCTCGGCCGGCGTCCTGTCCGCCTCCTCCGCCGGCTTCTTCGCCGCGGCGACCTTGGCTGCTCTCGCCTCGGCCGCGGGCAGATCGTCCCGCGTTTCCCTCTCGTTCGCCAGCTGCGCGACCGCCGCGACAGGAACGGCCGCTGGCTCGGCCAGCGGCTTCGCCCGCTCTTGCTTCGGCACCGGCGCGGGCTCGGCCTTCTTCGGCGGGGTGGCGATGAGCGGCTCCTTGGACGCGCCGATCTCGTCCAGCGAGCCGCCGGCCTCGGCGAGCGCCTGCTTCAGCAGCTCGGCCGCCTGCTTCATCATCGTCCGCTCGTCGGGCGGCGGCATCTCCTTCTCGGGGTTCGTCTGCGGGAAAAAGCCGCCGGCCTCCGCGGGGTCGGCCTTCTTCACCGCGTCGCTCTTGCCCGCGTCGCCCTTCGAGGTCGCCCCGATCGAGCCGAGCCCCAGCATCGTCGACGCCCGCTTCGCCTGCGCGGCCTTCGCGGCCGCAGGCTCGGCCTGCGGCGCGGGCGCGGTCGTGGTCGCCGCCGCGGCCGCGGGCTCCGGCGCCTCGTCGCCCAGCTCGGTGCGGTCCGTGATGCCGGCCTCGAACGCCGACCCGGCGCCCTGCTGCGCGTCGACCAGGCGGGTGATGACGGCCTTGGACTTCTCATCGATCTTGATGAACTTCACGCCCATGCCGGACGGGTGCGCGTCGCTCGCCTGCGCAGGCTCCCGCTTCCATACGACGCGACCGACGCCGGCGATGACGGCCTGCTCGTCCAGCAGACGGATCTCGAACTTGAGCAGCGTGCCGGCGGGGAAGGGCGACGGCGTCTTGATGAAGATGCCGCCCCGGCTCACGTCATGCGAGTGGTGCTCGATGAACTCGTCGACCGTGGCGCTCTTGTAGCGCACGGTCATCTGCAGCACCCTCGCTCGCGGATCTTTGCGTGTGTCCTGGGCCATCAGGGTAGAACTCCCGTCTACTTCGCGACTCGCTCCTGCGGATCTCGTCCGCATGTTACCCAAGGTTCGCCGCGAAGCCCAAAGGCTAACACGTGACGGTCGCTTTACCGAACGCGGCCATGGGCTACCGGGCGAGCATGCTGTTCGTGCGCGCGTGCTCGCGCCCGTGCCCGCGCGCTGCGGGACATGTGAACCGAGCCTGCGCGCGCGCCTCTCGTGATATGTTCGCGCCGACTGGAGAATGCGCCGGGATGGCTGTCCGGGACCACTTTCGCGCTCATGCGCGGCGACGCGTCGATCTTGGGGCGACGCTGCGCGATAGGCAGTCGTTCGAGGAGCACGGCGTTCGCATCCGCGATCTGGGGCTGGGCGGCGCCGGCATCGAGCTGTCCGAGGCTCAGCTCGCGTCGGAGCTCCTGGATCCCGAGGCCTCGGTGACGCTCGAGGTCACCACGCCGAACCTCTGGGATCCGCTGAGCCTCCGCGGCCGGATCGCCTGGATCCGCCGCGGGCCGGCGGGGAGACCGGCCCGCGGGGGCGTTCGCTTCGAGCATCACGACGCCGGGGCGCTCTACGCGCTCTACCAGCTGCTCGGCACCGAACGCTTCGACCTCTAGCGCGGGGGGCGGCCGCTTCGGATACGGGCCCATCTCGGCGTTTTCGGTGCTCGGCGTACGAGAGTACGCCTGCGCGCCGAAAACGCCGATCTGGGCCCGTCTCCTGTGCGGCCGCCCCCCGCGCTGTGGAGGGAACGGGGGAACCGGGGGGCTTGGCGTGGCGGAGCTCGCCTGCGTGGCGAGAAGGTTGCTGAAGGCGCGGGAATGGCGCGGGGCGCTAGAGGGCGAACACCGGGCCGATGGTCGGCGCTATGACGAGGCCGAGCGTCGGCCACATCAGCATGACCTTCACCTCGGCGGACACACCGAAGTGCGGGGTGATGCCATAAACCACACCGGCGCCGGCCGCCGAGAAGTTCAAACCGGTGATCTGGTAGGCGTCGAGGTCCTCCACGAAACGGGTGTTCGACGGACACCTGTTGCTGCCGCTCCCCGCCAGCGGCGTTAGGTCCTCCGTCCGACGATCGCACACATCCACGGGCACAGAGGCGTTCACCTGGGCCAGGCCAATGGGTGACAGGAACCCATACGGGCGGAATCCACCCTTCTCGACAATCCGATCGCCGAGGAGAAAGTACGTGACGCGGAGCTCCCCGTGGAGCGGCAGGAAGCTGCGCGCCTGGGGATGCGGGTTCTCCTTGTCCGGCCACTGCGTCTTCTCCGCCTCCGAGGTAGGCGAGCCGCCGAAAGCGAACCCGACCCGCGCGCCCACGAGCAGCGGCAGACTCGAGAAGAGCTGCCGGTCGTACGACAGCATCACGCGCCCCCCACCCAGGCTCAGGCCACCCTTGACCCCGTTCGTTCCGGGGAGATCCGCCGGCTCGCCGTAGAACTGCTTGCCGCCGCTGCCCGGATAGAAGCAGGCGTAGGCGGCGTCGCTGCCCGAGCAGACGTAATCCGTGCCGCGCACGAGGAGCAGGTCGAGCCCACCCCAGAGGCCGATCACGTTGCGGTTGCCCTTGCCGCTGGCGGCCCTACCGCCCCCGCCTTCGGTCCCCTGCTCGCAGGTCCCGTTCAGGCAGACGAGCCCGGACTGGCACTCCACGGTCTCCTCGCAGGCCGAGCCCCAGTCCTTGTCCCCGCGCTCGCCGCCGGCCTCGGGGCAACCGGGCAGGCCAGGCGGGCAATCCTCTTTCGCGGCGCACCGCTTCGGCGGCTCCTGGCCGGGGAGAGACGGCTCCTGCTCGATCTCGTTCTTGATCGGCACCCGGTGCGGCGCCTGCATCGAGCCGGCGGTGCCCACCGGGTCGCCCGCCTCGTCCCGCAGGATCACGAAATACCGGAGTTCGCCGGTCGTCGTGGCATCCTCGCAGGGGATCTCCGCCCCGAAGCCGCTCCCCATGCTCGTCATCTCGAGCGACTTCCACTTGGGCGAGCCGAACGGCTTGTACCGCACCGTCGCCTTGGACGCGTCGATCTCCTCCGGGATCTCGACATAGACGGGCACCGGCGTGTTCACCGCCTGCTCCGCCACCGGCGTGTGCGGGACGTCGCCCGCGGCAGCCTTCGCGGGCCTGCCGCCCTCGCCCTGCGACTCATCCGCCGGCTTCCTGGCGCCCTGCGCCTCCTTCTGGGCGTCCTTGAACGCCTGGGCCAGCTCGGTCGTCGTCAGCGCGTCGATGAGCGCCGCCTTCGGGTCGGCCCGGAGCGCCAGCACGAACTCCGCCTTGGCCTGATCCAGCTTGTCGCCGCCGCCGTACACCGTGCCGAGCGCGATGTGCAGCTTGCCGATCACCGGCTTCGTGCACGCGCCCTTCGCGCACTTCTTCAGGGCGACTTTGAGCTTCTTCTCCGCCTTGTCGAACTCGACAGAGAGATAGTCATCGTCCATCGCCTGGTTGTGCAGCTTCATCGCCTCCGCGTCCCTCTCGCCGGCGGCGCTGGCCGCCGCCGGCGCGCCGAGGACGAGCAGCGAAGTCAGTGCGAACGCGAGGCGACCGCGGCGTGAGCGACAAGAAAACACGGGTTCGAACCTCCAGGAAATGCTGGGGACGGGCTCTTGCTTTTGAGATCCGAGCCGGATCCGGCTCCAGAACGGCGCGGTCGAGATCGCGCGTACCCCCCACACGCCGGGCGGCGCTCCAGCAGCTGCTTGCCTACTGCGCGCCACCCTCCGTGCGGACGAACTGCACGCGCCGGTTCAGGGCGCGGTTCTGATCGGACGTGTTCGGCACGATCGGCTGCTCCATCCCGTAGCCCTTCGACGTCAGCCGGGCCTCGTCGACCCCCTTGGCCACCAGGTACTTCTTCACCGAGGCCGCGCGCCGATCCGACAGCTTCTTGTTGTACGCCGCGGCGCCCTTGTTGTCGGTATGCCCCTGGATCTCGATCCTGATCTTCGGGTTCTGCTGGAGGACCTCCACCACGGCGTCGAGGATCGGGAAGCTCTCGGGCCGGATCTTGTCCCTGTCGAACTCGAAGTGGATCTGCTGCGTGATCTTGATCTCCTTCTCGGTGACGATGACCAGGCTCGGCTTCTTCGGGCAGCCCGGCTTGTCTCCGCCGACCACGCCCGGCTCGTTCGGGCACTGGTCCTCGAGATCGACCACCGTGTCCTGGTCGTTGTCCGGCTCCGGGCAACCGTCGGCGTCCTCGTAGCCGTCCGGGTCCTCCGGGTCGTTCATGCAGCTCTTGCCGGTGCTGTCCTTGTCGTTCAGGTCGGGGACCGTATCGAGATCGTTGTCGAGCTCGGGGCAGCCGTCCTCGTCGAGGTAGCCGTCCTTGTCCTCGGGCAGGAGCACGCAGCTGTCCTTGCTGTCCGTGATGCCGTCGCCGTCGGTGTCCGGATCGTCCGGGCAGCCGTCGTCGTCCTGGAAGCCGTTCCACGTCTCGGCATCGCAGGGGCACTTCTTGTCCTGCGGATCGAGCAGCCCGTCGCCGTCGCAGTCGCCGGGCGTGGGGGGCGGCGCCTCCTCGACGAACCCGCGCTCGGCGCACTTCTGCGGCGGCGAGAGATCATAGGCGGCGTGCGTGTTCGCCTTCGCGATGTCGAGGTGCTCCTTGGCGCGAGCGAAGAAGCCCTGATCGAGCTCGACCGTGGCGAACGACAGGTGCGACTTCGCCATCGCCAGCTCGCGCGGCGCGCAGCGGAGCGCGCCGTTGCGCTCCGCCTGCTTCGCGATGGTGCTCAGCGCCTCGATGTCGCCGCGCATGACCGGCACCTGCGCGCACGAGAGCGCGGACCCCGCGATCATCACGACGGCGATGGCGCCGGCGCCGGCGCGACGAGCGCGGTGGGAAGGTCGACGCTTCATCCGAATGCTCATCGACCCGCGCCCTCGTGTGCCTGCTTCGCCAGGGTGATCGCCTTGTCCGCGTACTCCTCCGCGACGTCGGCGAAGTCGATCGCGTCGCCGTAATCGGCGGCCGCGGCCTCCTCGCGCGCCTTCCAGAGGTGCTCTCGCGCGGTGTAGTACTCGTACGGCGCGTACTTCGCCGCCCCGAGCGCCTCCGCCGTCTCGAGCTTGCTCGAGGCCGAGTTCGCGGTGAATGCGTAGATGGCGCCGCCGCAGCCGCTCGTGAGAGCGGCCGCGAGCACCATGCCCGCGCCTGAAATCCAAATCCCGAATCGCCGCCCGTGCGTCGTCACGATCGCGTTCTTTCTGGAGCGGGCCCTTGGACCGTCCGCCCGGTCGTCGCGACGCTACCAAGGGCGCTCGGCGCGCGTCAACCGGCTCGGGAAGAGGGGAGGAGGTTAGAGCTTCCGGTAGACGCCCACGACCACGCCGAGGAGCATCGCGGGCTTGAAATCGCTCGCCCGGACCAGGATGGGCGCCATCGCCGCGTTGGCCGGCTGGAAGCGCACGTAGTCCTTCTCGGGGAAGAAATATTTCACGGTGGCCTCGTCGCCGATCAGCGCCACCACGATGTCGCCGCGCTGCGCGGTGAGCTGCCGGCGGACGAAGATGTAGTCGCCGCTGAAGATGCCCGCCTCGATCATCGAGTCGCCCGTGACGCGCAGGCCGAACACCTCGCGCCCGCCGCGCACGAGCGTCCGCTCGATCCGGACCGTATCGAGGACGTGCTCCTCGGCGAGGAGCGGCAGGCCCGCGGCGATCCGGCCGACGACCGCGATCTCGACGAGGTCGTCGTCCTGGTCGTTCGCAGGGGCGTCGTTGCCGCCGGCCACCAGCGCGCCGCGGAGCTCGGCGCCGCCGCTCGTGCCGCCGCCGTCGAGGTCGCGCGGCCGGAGGGCGCGCGACTTCATGTCCTCGCGGGTGAGGTAGCCCTTGCGCTCGAGCGCCCGGAGGTGATCGTTCACCCCGTTCGTCGAGCGGATCCCCATATGCGCGCCGATCTCACGCAGCGTCGGCGGGTACCCGCGCTCGGTGATCGACTGCCGGATATAGTGAAGCACCTGCTGTTGCCGCTCGGTGAGCCCCTGCATCGGGCGGAACCTACTGAACGGTTGGGTAGATGTCAAAAAAGTGTGGAGGTCTCTCTCCACAGGGCCGAATTTGCCGCGATCTTCGGGGGGCCGGCGCGGCGCGCGGGCGCGGCTGACCCCGTGGCGCGGGCCGCGCGGTGAGCCGGGGGGCGCGTCGAGCGTGCAGGGTGAACCGAAGGGCAGGGGCCCCTGATCCTGTCGGCTTCAGGTCGGCTTCAGGTCGGCTTCGGGAGGTTGTTCCGCGAGCTCATGGCCTGGCGGGGCTCGAGCATCGCCCGGATCTCGTCTGCGTCGGTGGCGGCGGCGAACATCTCCTCCAGCGTGATCATCCGGCGCTGGTAGAGGGAGACGAGCGACTGCGCCATCGTCTGCATCCCGCTGCCGGACTGGCCCACCTGCATCTGCGAGTAGATCTGGTGGAGCTTGTCCTCCCGGATGAGGTTCCGGATCGCCGCGTTCGGGATCATGACCTCCATCGACATGACGCGCCCCGGGCCGTTCGCGCGCGGCAGGAGCAGCTGCGTCATCACGGCGACGAGCGTGAAGGACAGCTGCTGGCGCACCTGCGACTGCTGGTGCGGCGGGAAGACGTCGATGATGCGGTTGATCGTCGAGATCGCCGAGTTCGTGTGGAGCGTGGCGAACACGAGGTGGCCCGTCTCGGCGATCGTCAGCGCCGACTCGACCGTCTCCAGGTCGCGCATCTCGCCGACGAGCACGACGTCCGGATCCTGGCGCAGGGCGTAACGCAGGGCGTCCTTGAACGACGCGGTGTCGGAGCCGATCTCGCGCTGGTTCACGAGCGAGAGCTTGTGCGGGTGCAGGTACTCGATCGGATCCTCGATCGTGAGGATGTGGAGGCGCTGCTCGGAGTTGATCTTGTCGATGATGCTCGCGAGCGTGGTCGTCTTGCCCGAGCCGGTCGGGCCGGTCACGAGCACGAGGCCGCGGGGCTTGGCGGTGATGTCGAGCACGACCGGCGGCAGGCCCAGCTCGTCGAAGTTCATGATCCGGAAGGGGATCTGCCGGAAGGCGGCCGCCACGGCGCCGCGCTGCATGTAGATGTTCGCGCGGAAGCGGGCGAGCCCCTTCATGCCGAACGACAGATCGAGCTCGCTGCGCTGCTCGAACGTCGTCACCTGCTCCTCGTTCAGCACCGAGTAGCAGAGCTGCTTCGTGTCGCTCGGCATCAGCGGCGGGAGCTTGAGCGGCACCACCGTGCCGTCGATGCGCAGGAGCGGCGGCGTGCCGCTCGTGATGTGCATGTCGCTCGCGCCCTTCTCCACCATCGCGCGGAGGAGCTGCTGGAGCGTGTACCTGAGGCCCTCCTGCTGTCCGACAAGCTCGGTCGTCATGCGCTAGTCCCCCATCGTCACGCGGCCGACCTCCTCGGTCGTGGTGACGCCTGCCAGCACCTTCTCGATCCCGCTCATCCGGAGCGTCAGCATCCCGCCCTTGATGGCCGCGGCCTTGAGCTCGGCCGTGGACGCGCCCTGGAGGACCATCTCCTTCAGCGAGTCGGTGAAGCGCATGACCTCGTAGAGCGCGACGCGGCCCTTGTAGCCCGAGCCGTTGCACGTCTTGCAGCCGCCGCCGCGGACGAGATCCGCGCGCGCCACCTGCTGCTCGGTGAAGCCGAAGTCGAGGAGCACCGCCGAGTCCAGGCGCAGCGGGACGCGGCAGTCGGCGCAGATCTTGCGCGCGAGGCGCTGGGCGAGCACGAGGTTCACGCTGGCGGTGATGAGGAACGGCTCGACGCCCATGTTGAGGAGGCGCGAGATCGTCGAGGGCGCGTCGTTCGTGTGCAGCGTCGAGAGCACGAGGTGGCCGGTGAGCGCCGCCTTGACGGCGATCTCGGCGGTCTCGAAGTCGCGGATCTCGCCGACCATGATGATGTCCGGGTCCTGCCGCAGGAAGGAGCGCAGCGACATCGCGAAGTTGAGCCCGATCTCGTCGTGCATCTGCACCTGGTTGATGCCGTGCAGGTTGTACTCGACCGGATCCTCGGCGGTGCTGATGTTCGAGCCGATCTGGTTCAGGTCCGAGAGCGCCGAGTAGAGCGTCGTCGTCTTGCCGGAGCCGGTCGGGCCGGTGACGAGGACCATGCCCCACGGCTGGCCGATCGCCCACTTGAAGTCCCCGAGCGGCTTCGGGTCGAAGCCGAGCTTCGCCATGTCGAGCTGCAGGTTCGACTTGTCGAGGAGGCGGAGGACGATCTTCTCGCCCCAGATCGTCGGGAGCACGGAGACGCGGAAGTCCATCTCCCGGCCCCGGCCCATCTTCAGCTTGATGCGGCCGTCCTGCGGGAGCCTCCGCTCGGCGATGTCGAGCGAGCTCATGATCTTGAGGCGGCTCGCGATCGCGTTCTTCAACTTGATCGGCGGCTGCATCTCCTCCATCAGCACGCCGTCGATGCGGTAGCGGACGCGGAGCTTCTTCTCGTACGGCTCGACGTGGATGTCGCTCGCCCCCTTCTTGATGGCGTTCAGGAGGATCGCGTTGACGAGCCGGACCACGGGCGCGCCCTCGGCGGCCTTCTCCAGCTCGAGGACGTTCAGGTCGTCGGCCTCGACCTGGAAGCCGACCTCCTCCTCCCCGAACTCGCTCAGCACCTCGTCGTAGGAGGGCCCGACGTTGTAGGAGCGCTCGATCGCCTCGGTGATGCCCGTCTCGGACGCGACGACGGGCTCGACGTTGAAGCCCGTCAGGAACTTGATGTCGTCGATGGCGTGGAGGTTCGTCGGATCGGCCATCGCCACGACGAGCGCCGTGCCCGACCGGGAGATCGGGATGATCTTGTGCTTCTCGCAGACGTCCCGCGAGACGAGGCGCGAGACCTCCGCGTCGATCTCGTACTCGTCGAGGGCGACGGCCGGGACGCGGTACTGCGTCGAGAGGAAGCTCGTGATCTCGCCGTCGGAGATGTACCCGAGCTTGGCGAGGGCGTAGCCGAGGTTCTGACCTGTCTTGCGCTGTTCCTCCTGGGCCTGCCTGAGCTGCTGGAGGCTGATGAGCTTTTCGCGGACGAGCAGTTCGCCGAGGCGGTTGGTTGTCGACATCGAGGCCGCAAATCCTGCGGGTGGCGAGGGAGGGAGTCAACGCTGGCGGTTGGGGCCCGCGCGCATCAAGGGTAGGATGGCGGCTGGTGGTGAGGATGGCGCTGCGTGAGTCTCTTTGAGTGGTTCGGGCTCAAGCGGGGGGACAGCCGGCGCCGGGCGGCAGAGGCCAGGGAGCTGGCCGGCGATCTCGCGGGGGCGGTCGAGCTGTATCTCGAGGCCGGGATGCCGGACGACGCCGCCCGCGTCCTGCTCCTCCGCGCCGACGCCGAGCGGAGCGTCGAGAAGCGGATCGCCTTCTGCGCGTCGGCGTCCCGCACGGCGGAGAGCCCCGAGCTGAAGCGCGCGGCGCTCGGGCGCAAGGCGATGCTCGCGTTCGACCTGGTGCGCGCGCGGGAGGCGAGCGCGATGCGGAGCGAGGTGCTGGCGGTCGCGCGCGAGCTCGAGGCGGCGGGGGAGCTCGAGCGCGCGGCGGACGCGTACGCCCTGGTCGGCGACAACGAGTCGGAGGCGCGCGTGCTGGCCGCGGCGGGCGCGATCGACCGGCTCGAGGAGCGGCTCCGCGTCTCGATGACGGCCGAGAGGGACCAGCGCGAGCTCGCGGCGGCGCTGACGAGGATCGCGGATCTCGACCGGATGGCGGAGCGCCGCGAGGCGATCGCGGTGGCCGAGGCGTGGGGCGGCGGCGGCCGCGGCGGCGAGCAGGTGGCCGACGCGCTGCGCGCGATCCGGGCGCGGCTCCTCTCGGGTCCGCTCCTCTCGATCGAGCTCGGCGGCGCCCTCGTGCGGTGCGCCCTCGGCGACGAGGTCACGATCGGCCGCGGCGAGGCGACCCTCGTCGTCTCGTCCCGCGCCGTCAGCAGGACGCACGTGCGGATCCGGCGCGGCCCGTCCGGCATCGAGGTCGAAGATCTGGGGACGCGCAACGGGACGACGCTGGCCGGCGCGCGGCTCACGGCGCCGCTGCCCGTCGGCCGTGGCGTGCAGATCCTGCTCGGCGGGGAGGTGCCGTGCGCGATCGCGCCCGGGATCGGGCAGGGCTGCGTGGTGGCGATCGCGGGCGAGCGCTTCACGGCGCCGCTCGGCGATCTGCCGGTCGGGCCGTGGCGGCTCCGCCTCGAGCGGGCGGGCGCTTCGGCGTTCGTCGCGCTGAAGACGCCGCCGGGGGCGCCGCCGCCGTTCCTCGGCGACTACCAGCTCGCGCCGTCCGTCGAGCTCTGCGCGGGCGACGCGATCGCCGCGTCGCGCGGCGGGACGCCGGTCTTCCGGCTGCCCGCCGCGGGCCAGGCCGCGTCGATGCGGCGCGACGGCGGCGCGGAGGGCGGGCCGGCATGAGCCTGTGGCGGCGGCTCAAGGAGCGGCTCGGCGGCGGCGGCGCGGCGGAGGGCGGCGCGCCGCCGCCCGGCGGTGCTGCGCCGGCCGCGCCGGACGCCGGGCGCGGCGCGCGCCCGGCGCGGCCGGCGGCGGACGCGCGGGGGCGCGCGGCGCGCGAGGACGGCGGCGACGACATCGCGCGCCTGCGGAGCTCCGGCACGCGGGACGCGCCCTCGACGGACGAGGTGATCGCGATCCTGCGGCGCGCGCGCGGGACGCTGCGCGAGGCCGAGGCCGTGGCGCACCTCGTCGCGGCGATGGCAGAGCGGGTGCTGCCGGATCCGATCCGGGTGGCGTGCGCCGACCTGCTCGCGGCCCGGGGCGACGAGCTGGGCGCGCTCTCCGTGCTCGAGGGCGCCGCGTCGCGCGAGCGCGGCGGCGGGTCGCGCGCGCAGCCGGTGTCCTCGACCGAGGGGCTCGTCCTCGCGGCCGACCTCTACGCGTCGCTGGGGCAGCTCCCGCGGGCGGTCGGCGCGATCGAGCGGGTGCTCGCCCGGGAGATCGACGCGCCCGGCGCGCGCGAGCGCCACCACCGCTGGCGTGCGGCGCTCGGCGCGGAGCGGCCCGCGGCGGCCCGCGTGGAGGACGTGACCGTCGTCGCGCCCTCGGCGGGCAAGACCCCGTTCCGCCTGCTCCGCGAGGTGGCGCGCGGCGGCGCCGGCGTCGTCTACGAGGCCGAGGACGAGGTGCTCGGCCGGCGCATCGGGTTCAAGGTCTACCACGGGCGCGGCGGCGACCGGTCGCACCTCGCCCGCGAGGTGCGGCTCGCCGCGGCGCTCGCGGGCCCCGGCGTGGTGCGGGTGTTCGACGCGGACCCCGACGAGGGGTGGATCGCGCTCGAGTGGATCGCGCGCGGCTCGGTCCGGGACGCGCTCCGCGCCGGCGACGCGGCGGCGCTCGCGCCGGTCGCGCGGTGGGCGCGCCCGCTCGCCCGCGCGCTCGCCCGCATCCATGAGCGCGGCTACGTCCACGCCGACGTCAAGCCGGCCAACGTGCTCCTGCGCAGCCTCGCCGAGCCCGTGCTCAGCGACTTCGGGCTGGCCCGGCCCCGCGGCGCGCCGTCGGCCGGCGGCAGCCCGGGGTACGTCTCGCCGGAGCGGCTCGCCGGGCGGCCGAGCGACCCGCGCGACGATATCTACGGCTACGGCCGCGTGCTCGAGGACGTCCTCGTGCGCCTCGAGCCGCTCGGGGGCGAGGGGCTGGCTCCCTGGAAGGAGCTGTCGCTGCGGTGCCTCGGCCCCGACGACGAGCGCCCGCAGGACGGCGCGGCGCTCGTCCGGACCGTCTGCTGAGCTCCGCGACGCCTCAGCACGCCTCGAGGCAGCTCCTGTACCGATCGGACGCGGCCGCGTCCGTTCCGTCGAACGCGCCGCAGGGCACTTCGGCGGCGCACGCCGACGCGCAGCGGACGGCGCCCTCGCACGACGCCTCGCTGGAGAGGCCGCTGCCCTGGAACCCGCACTCCTCCATGTGGTCCTCGGCCTCGTCGCACGCGCCCCCGCAGCCCGACGCGAGGGCGACCGCGAGCGCAAATGACGCAGCGCGAGCTCCTCCGGCGCTGCCGGGCGCTTCCGTCCACCAACGACCCTTGCCTTTGCTCATGCGTGCTCTCTCCCGGCGGGTTGTCTCGTACGGGGGACCTCGCGCTGCGTCGGAGTTGCACGCCGGGTGGCAACCTTCTTCGCTTCGGGCGCGGCCCTGGGTAGATTGCTCGCCTGCATGCGCGTACGCAACGAGGAGAGGGCGCCCTGATGCGCTTGGCGGTCGTCGCCACGCCCAGCTTGCACCGCGATCAGCGGCCGGCGCCCGGCTCGCTGGACGGTGATCTCATCCGGGCCCGCCTCTCGCTGGACGACGCGGGCTTCCGGGTGCTCGACGTCGATCCCGCGCGGGATCTCGCGGAGCAGCTCGACGCGCTGTTCGACGAGCTCGTCGCGACGCGGCGGACCCTGGTCGACGCGGAGGACGCCGCGCGCGACGAGGCCTCCACCCTGTTCCTCTTCTACGCCTCCTGCGCGGTCGCGCTGTCGCCGGACGGGGAGCTCTTCCTCTGCCTCGACCCCGAGAACCCCGGCGTGGGCGACGCGTTGGGCGACATCGCCGCGGTGTTCCGCGATCGCGCGCGCGGCGAGGTGCTCTTCGTCCTCGAGTGCCACCACGGCCCCGGGGCGACCTCGCGCGCCGTGGTCACCGCCGCCGAGCAGGCGACGGCGTCCCCCGTGACGGGGGTCGAGCTCCTCGTCTCGGCCCACCCGATCGGATCGCTCGACGCCGACCTGCCGTCGGTGTTCACCCGCGCCTTCGTCGAGCACCTCGACGAGGCCGATCCGGAGAGGGGCCTCACCGCGGAGGAGATCTTCCGCCGCGTGCAGGAGAACCCCGACCTCGCCGGCGCCATCCCTTGCTTCGCGCGGGTGGGCGGGCGGGGTTCGTTCGCGGTGCTCGTCCCGCGCGGCGGCGCTCCGGGCAGGCGGCGGGCGAGGGAGCCCGAGGGGGCGCTGCTCGAGAGCGCGGGCGAAGACGGCGCCGCCACCACGCCTGCGCCCGCGCCGGACGACCCGGTCGCGCAGTACCTCGCGGCCGGCGACACGCTCGCCGCCGCGTCGGACCTCGACGGGGCGCTCACGGCGTACAAGAAGGCGCTCGCGCTCGTCGGGGTCGTGCAGCGGGATGCGCGCGCGGAGGTGCACCTGCGCATCGCCCACGCGAGGTGGCGCCAGGGGCGGCACCGCGAGGCGATCGAGGGCTTCGAGAAGGCGCTGGCGCTCGCGCCCGAGCACCGGCCCGCGCTCGAGGCGCTTGTCGAGCTCCACCTCGCCGAGCGGGACTTCGCCAGGCTGCGCACCGCGGAGGAGCGGCTGCTCACGCGCGTCGAGGGGGACGCCGCTCGCTTCGGGCTCCTCGTCAGGTTCGCCGAGCACTGGGAGATCGTCGCCGGGGATCCGGAGCGGGCGCAGCAGCTCCTGGAGCGGGCGCGGGAGCTCGGCCCGGACGACGCCGCGGTCCTGCGCGGCCTGGGCCGGCTCTACCAGGCGGCGGGCGATTTCGCGGCGTCGCTCGACGCGCGCCGCTGCCTCGCCGAGCTCGCTCCGGACCCGCGGCAGCGGGCGATCGCGCTCCTGGAGCTCGCGCGCGCCGCCATGCAGGGCGAGGCCCGCGCCACCTTGACCGAGGTCACGCGCGAGCAGGATGGCATCGATCTGCTCGAGCGCGCGCTCGACGCCGATCCCACGTTCCTCGATCCGCTCGCGCTGATCGCGATCCTCCTCTCGGCGCGGCAGGAGTGGGGCGAGCTCGAGCTCGCGTACCGGCGCATGCTCGACCGGGCGCAGCGGATCCCCGGCCTGCGCGTCCGGAGCGATGTCACCTGGGAGCTGTGCCGCCGCCTCGGCATGCTCTTCCGCGACCACCTCGAGGACCCGAGCTCCGCGCTGGAGGCGTTCGAGGGCGCGGTGGCCGAGCGGCCGGACGACGTCCCCGGGCGGCTCAGCGCGGCGTCGCTCGCGCGGAGCGCCGGCCGGATCGAGCGCGCGGCCGCGCACCTCCAGGCCGCGGCGGTGCTCGATCCGGGCAACGTCCAGGTGTTTCACGACCTGTTCGACACCTTCCAGAAGCTGAGGCGCGTCGACCAGGCCTGGGCCGCGGCGAGCGTGGCCGTTTACCTCGGCGCCGCCGAGGAGCGGGAGCGCTTCATCTTCGAGGAGCACCGGCCCGCGGGCCTCGTGCAGCCCGCGCGCGGGCTGGGCCCGGGGAGCTGGGATCTCCTGCGCGCGGCCGATCGCGATCGCGCGCTCGAGGAGATCCTCGCGTCGGTCGCCGACGCGGCGATCCGCGCGCGGTTCGCCCAGCGCGCGCGGGAGAAGAAGGCCCCCCACGTCGATCCGGCCGCGCGCGCCGACGCGGAGCAGAACGCGGCGGGCGTGGTGCGCCTGTTCTCGTGGGCGAGCCGGTGCCTCGGGATCGCCGCGCCGGCGGTCTATCTCCGCAAGGACGCGCCGATCGCGGTCGCGGCCGTGACGGTCGAGGAGCCGAGCGTCCTGGTCGGCGGCGAGGCGCTCCGCGGGAGGACGGCCGCGGAGCTCGCGTTCCTGGTGGGCAGCCACGTCGCGTATCACGTCGGCCCGCACCGGCTGCTCCTTCATTTCCCCTCGCTCGAGGAGCTCGGCGTCTGTCTTGCTGCGGCGGTCAAGGTGGCGCGGCCTTCGGAGCCTGTTCCTGCCGAGCTCGAGGGCGCGGTGCTCGCGCTGATGCCTCTGCTCGACGAGCGGCTGACGGAGCGCGAGCGTGACGCGCTGGAGGCCGCGGTGTTCGAGCTCTACGAGATCCGCGCGCCGCTGGATCTCGCCCACTGGGCGGGCTCGGTGGAGCGGTGCGCTGCCCGGGTCGGCTACCTGCTGACCGGCGAGCTCTCGGTCGCGGCGTCGTCGCTCTCGCGCGGGGATGCGCCTGGCGTGCTGACGGCGGAGGAGAAGATCGGCGATCTCCTCTCGTTCACCGTCTCGGACGCCTATCACGCGTTGCGCGAGGAGCTCGGCGTCGCGATCGAGCCGTAGCTGCGCGGGTCAGATGTCCTTCCCGAGCACCGGCCGCCGCTCCGCGGCGGAGGGCGCGCGGCGCCCGTCCTGTCTCCTGGAAGCCCCGGCCCCGCGTCCGCAGCGCGGCCGAGGCGCGTTCACTCCTTGCCCTGGAGGTAGGCGAGGTACGCGTCGTGGCGCGGTGGTCGGCCGAGGAAGCGGGCGACGAGCTCGCCTGCCTCGACGCCGCCTCCCCTGGCGAGCACCTCGTCGCGGAAGGCGCGCGCGACGACGGGGTTGAGCAGGCCCTCCTGCTTGAAGCGGGTGAGCACGTCGCGCGAGAGCGACAGGGCCCACTGGTAGCCGTAATAGCCGGCGTCGTACGTGATGAGGTGCCCGAAGCTCGACTGCAGGTGCGTCCCCTTCACGAAGGCGAAGGACTCGTTCGCGCGCTGCGCCTGCTCCACGACCAGGGTCGTGTCGAAGCCCGGATCGCGGGAGTGGAGCTCCAGGTCGATCGACGCGAGGGTGAGCTGCCGCTGCGTCGCGAGCGCTCGCCCGAAGCCCCGCGCGCGGGTCATCGCCTGGAAGAGATCGTCCGGGATCTTCTCGCCGGTCGCGTGGTGCTTCGCGAACAGATCGAGCACCTCGCGGGACCACGCCCACTCCTCGAACATCTGGCTCGGCGCCTCGACGAAGTCGCGCACGGTCGCGGTCCCCGAGTAGGAGGCCAGCTCGGAGCGCGTGAGGAGGTGGTGCAGCACGTGCCCGAACTCGTGGAAGAACGTCACCACGTCCTCGTGGGACATGAGCGCCGGCTGCGCCCCCGGCTTCGGGAAGTTGCACTCCAGCGCCGCGACGGGGGTCTGCCACGAACCGTCGTCGAGCAGCTTCGCCGTCCGCACGGCGAACATCGCCGCGTGCTTGTACTTGTCGGGCCTGCTGTAGAGGTCGAGGTAGAACTTCCCGATCGCCTTGCCCTCGGAGCGCACCTCGTACGCGGTCACGTCGGGGTGCCAGGCCTTGGCGGGGACCTCCTTGTACTCGACCCCGTACATCCGCGCCGTGATGTCCATGAGCCCCTGCTTCACCGCGCCGATCTCGAGGTAGTCCGAGAGCGCCTGCGAGTTGAACTGGTACTTGGACGCGCGGACCCGATCCTCGAGGAAGTAGCGCTCGGAGGGCGGGAGCCTGTCGGTCGGCTTGCCTCCGAGCCGCGCGTGCTCCTTCATCAGCTCGGCGAACTCGGCCTTGGCGGGCTCCTTCAGCGCGGTCTTGACCTGGTCGAGGAAGGCGCGCACGGCGCCGCTCGTCTTGGCCATCCGCGGCTCGATGGCGTAGTCGGCCCAGCTCTTGTAGCCGAGCATCTTCGCCTTCTCGGAGCGGAGCGCGAGGAGGCGCTCGAGCAGCTTCACGTTCTTCTCGCCGCCGCGGTTGGTGAACAGAACGTAGAGATCGAGCGCGGCCTTGCGGTCCTTCGCGTAGGTGACGAACGGGAAGAAGTCGGGGTAGTCGGTGCTGATCTCGACCTTGCCGTTCGCCGTGGGCGGGTGCTTCGCCACGTACTCCTTGGGCAGCCCCTGGAGCGAGGCGGGCGCGATCTCGATCGAGCCGTTCGCCGTGGACAGGTTCGCCATGAACTCCTGTCCGATGCGGGTGATCTGCTCGTTCACGTCGCGGAGGCGCTGCTGCCGGTCGGGCGGCAGCGACAGCCCGTTGCGTCGGAAGTCGCGGAGGACGTCGGAGAGGAGCCGGGCGCGCTCTCCTTTCAGCGTCTCGCGCGCCTCGTCCGTCTCGGCGTACGCCTTGATGACGGCGGCGAGATCGGCGTCCAGCCACATCGCGGTCGTGAACCTGTCGACCTTCGGCTCGCAGAGCCTGGCGGCCTCGCGCACGGCCGCGTCCGGGTGCGCGACCCCCATCAGGTACGGGAAGTCGCCCGCGCTGTTCACCTCGAGCACGGCGTCGTCGAACCGCCGGAGGGTCGCGGGGTAGGTGAGCTTCTCCGGCGGCGCGCCGCGGAGCGCCCTGATCGCGTCGAGGTGCTCGTGTGCCGCGCGCAGGTGATCGTCGCAGAGCTGCTTCACCCCGCCCGCGGTGATCCCGTGCGGCACGGGGTCGAACTCGGCGCGCGCCGGGGCCTCCTCGGACGGCGGCGTCATCGCCGGACGCGAGGTCGTCCCCGGCGGGGCGGCGCCGCGGGGCCCGTCCGGCGGCGCGACCGCGCCGGTCCGGGGGCCGGCGCTGCAGGCGACGAGCAGGAGGAGGGAGAGGAGCCCGGGGCGCGCGGGCGTGTGGCCGACCTTCATGTCGGTCCGGCTATACCACGGGGTCTCGAGGGGTTCGGGCGGGAGCGCGCGGCCCAGGCCTTCCGGCGCCGTCCGACGGTGTGCGCTCCAGAGCGCCGAGCGGCGTGAGCCCCCGGAAAACGGGAGCTCGAGCCGTGCGGTGCTTCGGACCCTCAGTCGGTGGCCGGCGGCAGGTAGGCGAAGAGGCAGTTGTAACCGCGGCTCGTCACATCGGTGGCCGGGGTGCCGGCCGACACCTTGACGAGCAGCCGGTTGCCCTCGGGAGCCTCTGGGATCGCGACCTTATCGATGAACAGCGCTTCCGCTTCGGTCTCCGTGCCCGAGTGGGTGGTGGCGTCGATCGGGGTGCCGTCTCCGTTCAGCACCTCGGCGCTGAGCTCGCGGACGCCGGAGCCGTGGCGCTGGGCGCCGCAGATGACCGAGATCGTCCAGCCCGCTTCCACGTCGTCGAGGGGGACCTCGTAGACGTCGACGTCCGCGCCCTCCTCGGTGTCGGCGAGCTTCCCCTCGATGGCGAAGCTGACGCCGCCTCCCCCGTTGGGGAAGGAGACCAGGCCGCCTTCCGGCGTCGTCACGTCACCGTTGGTGAGCTCCTCGGCTTCGAGCGGCTCGGAGCTCGCCCGGTTGTTCAGCAGGATGTAGAAGTCGTTCTTCCCCACCGCTCCTGCGGGGCGCTTGACGAACACGAGGTACTCTTGCCCGGCCTCCACCGGAACGGCGATATCGCCGCCCTTTGACGGGTCGACCTTCGCATAGGCGCTCGTCAGATCGGTCGCGTTGAAGACGGCGATCTCGCTGACGTCCACCGTCGAGCCGTTGCCTTCGGACCCGCTCGGGCCGGAGAGGGTGAGCTCGGCCAGCTGGGCGTTGTCGACCTCGGGGGTCGCCGGCGGGGTGAACGAATACACGTCGACGTCGGTCTCGCTCGCGAAGCTGCCGAACACGAACGTGGTGTAGTAGGCCGATTCGTTGGCTGTCAGCTGATACGGCATCGGCACGGCCTGCTCGGCGTCATCGTTGGGCTCCGTCTCGCCGACGAGGCTGTCGGTGTCGCTGGCTGCCAGATTGATCGGGAGGAACTGCAGCGAGTAGTCGAAGCTGACGACCTCGGCCGGGTTGAAGCAACCGTTCGGGAAGGCGATCTCCGGGAACGCGGCGTTGCAGTCCTGGATGACCACGAAATACTCGCCGTCTGCGGGCAGCACGGTGAGCAGCTCGCCGTCGTTGGTGAGACCGTCGACCGGGTCGTCGTTCTGCGCGATCTGGTTCCCTTCGGCGTCGAGCAGCGTGATGACCGTATCGGGGAAGGTCGGATCCCTCTCGGCGTCGCTCGGCTTCGCGTCGCTGATGAGGTAGACCGGGAGGCCCTTGGTTCCGGTGAACCGATAGTAGTCCGCGTCCTCTTCGAGCGGCTCGAGCGTCCCGCTTAGCCCGTTGTTGCCGGCGGGGATCTCCTCTGCTTCATCGATGCTGTCGTTGCCGTCGTCCACGTCGCCCGAGCCCGTGGAGGTGCTCGTGACGAGGCCGGTGGTGGTGGTCACGCTCGACGTCGTGGTGCTCCCGGCTCCCCCCTCGCCTCCGCTTCCTCCGCTGCCGTCTTCATCGCCACCGCAGCCCGCAGCTGGCGCCGCGATCGTGCCAAGCACGAAAAAACCCAAAAAATACATCGACCTCATGGCACCTCCAACACGTTTGCTGTCCCACTGCAGCATTTAGTGTGGCTACGTGGGATTAGTACACCTACACCGCTGCTCGTCGCGTGCGCCATGAGAGCGCACGGTTTTGACGGTCGAAGATCTGGACAAATCGTGGAGTTTGGGGGGCTGCTCCACAGATGAATCCTTCAGAGGCCGGTGCGAGCTGTGGGGCTCGGTGAGCGGTGCCTGGGAGGGTGATCCGTCGGGCCTGAACTCTCGTGGAGCGACCTGGTCTTCGCCCGGGCGCTCGGCGCGGCGGATCGAGCACGGCGGTCGCCGGTCAGCTCACCTCCGGCGTCACCGCTGCCGGGGCGCGCTTCCCTCCTTATCTCCCGGGCAGGCGACGGCGCGCAGACGCCCTCCTGCTCGCCTCTCGCCGCCGGCTGCGTCGCGTGCTCCGATGGCCGCTGGAGCTTCCGCCATGCCCCGTCCCGCGCTCGTCTTTGCCCTGCTGCTCTTCGCTTTCACGGCTGGCTGCTCGGGCAGCGACCCCTGCGAGGTCGTCTGCGCCAAGAACGCCGAGTGCCAGCCCGACAGCCCTGGCAAGGACGCCTGCATCGCCATCTGTCTCGGCGAATCCGACCGCGCGTCCTATGCCATCGCCATCGAGCGTCAGGCCGAATGCTACGAGGAGGAGAGCTGGTCCTGCGCCGACCTCGCGGCCGGCGCCTGCGACTACTCGCCGGAGGATTGACCGACGAGGCCCGCCACACCTCGTCGCCGCGCGGCGACGCGCCGCCGCGCCGCGTGCCTCCTGGCGCGCCGCGCGCGTCCTACTCGGCTGCCATGAACGGGTAGGCGACTGCGTGCGGCGGGGCGAACGTCTCCTTCACGACCCGCGGCGAGACCCACCGGAGCAGGTTGAACAGGCTGCCCGCCTTGTCGTTCGTGCCGGAGGCGCGCCCGCCGCCGAACGGCTGCTGCCCGACGACGGCGCCCGTCGGCTTGTCGTTGATGTAGAAATTGCCCGCCGCGAAGCGGAGCGCGTCGCTCGCCGCCTCGATGAACGCCCGGTCCCGCGCGAACACGGCGCCCGTGAGGCCGTACGGTGACGTCTCGTCGCAGAGCGCGAGCGCCTTGTCCTCCTCGCCGTCGGGGTAGACCCAGACCGTCAGCACCGGACCGAACAGCTCCTCCGTCATCAGGGCGTGGCGCGGATCCGTTGTCTCGATCAGCGTCGGCTCCACGAACCAGCCGTCGCTCCCGTCGTGCGCGCGCCCGCCGCCGCCGCACACGAGCGAGCACGCCGTGTCCTTCTTCGCCGCGGCGATCCGCTCCGTGAGCCGGGCATGCGCGCGCCCGTCGATCACCGCGCCCATGAAGTTGCGGAAGTCGGCGACGTCCCCCATGCGGATCGCCTGGATGTGGCCCTCGAGTCGGCCCTTGAGCGCCGGCCAGAGCGAGCGGGGGACGTACGCGCGCGACGCGGCGGAGCACTTCTGCCCCTGGTACTCGTAGGCCCCCCGGACGAGCGCCACGGCGAGCGCGTCGACGTCGGCGCTCGCGTGCGCGAAGACGAAGTCCTTGCCGCCGGTCTCGCCCACGATGCGCGGGTAGCTCCGGTAGCGCCCGATGTTCTCCCCGATGCGGCGCCAGATCGACCGGAAGACAGCGGTCGATCCCGTGAAGTGGATGCCGGCGAAGTCCGGGTGATCGAGGCAGGCGTTCGAGACGAGCTCGGGCGGGCCCATGACGAGGTTGATGACGCCGCGAGGCAGGCCCGCCTCGATCAGGAGCTCCATCACGACGTGCGCGGAGCAGAGCGCGTTCGCCGACGGCTTCCAGACCACCGTGTTGCCCATCAGCGCCGGGGCCGCGCACAGGTTGCCCGCGATCGCGGTGAAGTTGAACGGCGTGGCCGCGAAGACGAAGCCCTCGAGCGGGCGAGGCTCGGCGAGGTTCCAGATGCCGGGCGCGCTCGCCGGCTGCTCCGCCGCGATCCGGTGGGCGAAGTGGACGTTGTAGCGGAAGAAATCGATGAGCTCGCAGGCGGAGTCGATCTCCGCCTGGAATGCCGTCTTGCTCTGGCCGAGCATCGTCGCCGCGTTGAGCACGGGGCGGTACCGGGTCGCGAGCAGCTCGGCCGCCTTGAGGAACACCGCGGCGCGCTCTGTCCACGGCGTCCGCGACCAGGCGCGCTGCGCTCGCCGGGCGGCCTCGATCGCGCGCGCGACGTGCTCGGCGCCGCCCTGATGGGCCTGGGCGAGGAGGAGGTCGCGCCGGTGCGGTGCGCGGACCTCGTCGAGGGCTCCGGTCCGGACCGCCTCGCCGTCGATGACCATCGGGATGTCGATCGTCTCCCGTGCCCGGCGATCGAGCTCCGCCTTGAGGGCCGCGCGCTCCGGGCTGCCAGGGGCGTACGCGAGGACGGGCTCGTTCTGGGGGCTCGGGGGCGTGGCGATGGCGTCGATCATGACGCGAGTCTAGCGGGCGAGACACGGGCACGCAGCGCTCCGGCGCCGCTGTTCGCGGCTGCGGCGTGAGCCGGATGGCCGCGCTGGGCAGCGCTCACCGCATTTCGTGGATGTCATGATCAGACGTCGCCCGCCTTGGGCAGCGCCCGCGCCGCCGCTACGCTCGTGCGATGCGCGAGCTCATCACGCGTGGGCGACGTGGGCGACGTGGGCGGCGAAGGCAGCTCCGCGCGCGCGTGGCTGCCCCGCGCGCAGGTGCGGCTCGAGCGCCCGCGCGGGGAAGTCGAGGGTCGCCGTGGCCGCCGCGTTCCGCGGGCTCGCGCTGGAGGCTCAGCTGGACAGCCGCGCCGCTCCGCCGGCGCTCTCTAGCCCCGGCGGCTCCTCCGGTCAGCCGCCGCGGCGCTCGGCGATGAGCTTGTCGAGGTCGTCCTCGGTGATGAGCTTGGTGCCGTACTTGCGCGCCTTGACCGCCTTGCTCGACGCGGACGCCACGTCGGCGAGGACGAGGTAGCTGAGCTCCTTCGTGACGCTGTTCAGCACCCGGCCGCCGTTCGACTCGACGAGGTGGGTGAGCTCGCCGCGGGGGCGCACGGCCGCGCCGGTGAAGCAGAAGGTGAGGCCGGCGAGCGGCCCCTCGGCCTCGGGGGCCACCGGGACGATGCCGGCGGCGAGCAGCCGCGCGATCTCGTCGCCGCGGGCGCGCAGCCCTCGAACGATGCTCGCGGCCTTGATCGCGCCGAGCCCCGGGATGTCGGCGAGCTCGTCCTCGCCGGCCGCGAGCAGCTTCTCGATCGTCGTGTAGCCGGCGGACACGAGCAGCCGCGCGGTCTGGATCGCGAACCCCTCGATGCCGAGCGCCGCGAGGAAGACCGGCAGCGTGAGCGGGAGCCGGCTCTTCAGCTGGTCGAGGCACTTCGTGGCGCTCTTTTCCCCGCGCCGGTCGAGCTCGGCGATGTCCTTCACCGTGAGCTTGTAGAGGTCGAGCGGCTCGCGCACGAGGCCCGCGGCGACCACCTGCTCGATCAGCTTGTCGCCCCACTCCAGCGCGCCGATCGCGTCGATCCAGTTGTGGATGCGCCCCTCGATGAGGGCGCGGCACGCGGCGTTCCGGCAGAGGAGGTACTCTCCCTCGACGACGAGCGGCGCGCTGCAGACCGGGCAGAGCGACGGGGGGACCGCGACGGGGCCGCGCTTCTCGACGACCTCCTCGACGTACGGGATCACGTCGTTGCGGCGCGAGACCAGCACCTCGTCGCCCACCCCGATGCCGAGGCCGCGCACGTTGGCCGCGTTGTGCAGGGAGGCGCGCCGGACGTTGGCGCCCGCGAGCTCCACCGGCTCGACGATCGCCACCGGGGTGACGCGCCCGCTCGGCCCGGTGTCCCACTGGATCGCCACGACCGTCGTCACCTTGGCCGGCGACGCGAACTTGAAGGCGACCGCGCCGCGCGGCCTTCGGTTGACGTCGCCGAGCATGCCCTGGAGGTGGAGCGAGTCCACGTAGACGACGAGCCCGTCGATCTCGTAGTCGAGGCTCGCGCGGAGCTCGCTCGAGTAGCGCCGATAGAGCTTCACGACGTCCTCGACGTCGCCGTGAGCGGTCTGCGGCGTCGCGAAGCCGAGATCGCGCAACCACGCGAAGCGCGCCCGGCACGTCGGGATCTCGAGGTGATCGGCGACGTCGTAGAACAGCACCGTGCAGTGCTCCGCCCCCTGGCCGTCGAACCGCTTGGCCGCGCCCGCGGCCATGTTGCGCGGGCTGGTGACGCCGGGGAAATAGCGCTTCATGTCCGACAGGCGAAGGATGATCTCGCCGCGCACGGACAGCCGGCCCCGCTCCCGGATCCTCGGGGGGACGCCCTTCATCCTCGCGACGTTCGCGGTGATCCGCTCGCCCCACTCGCCGTCGCCCCGGGTGATCGCATCGACGAGCTTGCCGCCCTTGTAGATGACCTCGATGGAGATGCCGTCGAGCTTCTCCGCCACGAAGAGATCGTCTGCGACGCTGGCACCGGCGGAGCTCGCCGGCTGCGCGGCGCCGTCGTGCGCGTCCTTCGCGAGGAGCTCGTCGCACCGGGCGACCCAGGCCCGGAGCTCGTCCTCGGAGACGACCTTGTTGAGCGAGCCCATCGGGATCTCGTGCCGCGCCTTCTCCCACTCCGTGATCAGGGAGGCGGAGCCGACCCGGGCGAGCACCGGGTGCGCGGGATCGAGGGCGCGGAGCTCATCCTCGAGGGCGTCGAACGCCGCGTCCGAGATCTCCGGGTGCCCGGCGTAGTAGCTCGCCCTGTATTTCTCGATGCGCTCGGCGAGCTCATCGATCCTCGCCTTGTGCGTCGGATCCGTCGCGAGCCCGCCCTGCAGCATGCGCGCTTCGGCCTCGTCGTGGTGTGCCTGCGTCATCGCTTGCCTCGGCTCACTCGAGCTCGGTGTCGCCGGCGCGCCGGGCGGCGGCGAGGAGGTCCCCCATGCCCATCGCGAGCTCGGCCGGGAGCTCGTCCTCGCGGAACAGCCTGACCTCGCGGATCTCGAGCGGGTTCTGTGGAGGGCGTGTGGGTGCGCCGATCCGGGCGGCGACGACGACCGTCACGGCGTGGAAACGGATGTCGCGGTCGGGCCGCGAGTACACGCCCACGACCCGCCCGAGCTCGACCTCGACGACGCCGGCCTCTTCGGCGAGCTCCCGCACGATGCTGTCGCGGAGCGTCTCGCCCCATTCCAGGGTCCCTCCTGGGAGCGCCCAGGTTCCGGTGTCGCTGCGGCGAATGAGCAGCCACCGGCCGTCGGCGGTCTGTGCGGCGGCGGCGATCCCGACGACCGGCCGCCGGAGCAACGCGCGCGCGACCTCCTTGGCCAGGGCGAGCACGGAGCGCGGTAACAGCGAGAGGGGAGCGATTTCCATGAGAATTTTTGCGATGTGTCAGCAAAGCATAGGAGCGATCGGCGGCGGCCGGGAGAGGGTTCCGTGCGACCTCGGCCGATCCCTCGGACGGCCGTGAGCAGCGCGGCTCGATCTCGGTCCCGGGTGAGGGGCAGGCTACGCTTGCTCCATCATGTTGTTCGTGTGGAGGGCGCTGCGCGCTCCTGTCGGATCGTACGGCCGCGCTGTCCTCTGCGGCGCGACGGCGTGGGGGGCGGCGCTCGCGTTCGCGTCGACGCCGAGCTGCACCGAAGAGCGGCTCCCGCCGCCGCGCGCTCATGCCGGCACGTCGAGCGGCGCGGGGGCAGCGGGGGGCGCCGCGCCCGATGCGAGCGTCGACGAGGAGCCTCGGCCGGCGAACCTCTGCGAGTGCGTCGTTGCCTATGGCGGCGAAGCGGGGCGATGCGGCGATTGCTTCAACGAGCACGCCTCCCGCGGTGCGCGCTGCGAGGCGCAGCTCTCGGCGTGCGACGGCGAGCCCGGGTGCAGGCAGATCAGCGTGTGCCTCAAGGGCTGCGGTCACAACAAGGCCTGCCAGACGGCGTGCGTGTTCCCGGACGAAGCGGGCGCCGCACATCGGGCGTATCAGCAGGTGCTCGCCTGCGTGTGCGCCGCGTGCGGCGCGAGGTGCGCCTACTACGACGCGCCGCTCGAGTGCGCTGAGGCGAGCGTCGGGTTGGCTGGCGCCGGCGGAGCTGCGGGCGCTGGCGGAGCTGCGGGCGGCGGCGGAGCTGCGGGCGGCGGCGGAGCTGCGGGCGGCGGCGGAGCTGCGGGCGCGTCCGGACAACGAGGAATCCGGTGAAGTCCGCGCGCTCTTCCACGCGCGGTCCGCTACGGTTCCTCGTGCGGTAGGCTTGCCCCATGCAAAAACCGGTGATCTGGGCGGCCCTCCAGCTCTCCAGCCAGGAGAACGTGAGCGAGAACCTGGCGCGGATCGAGGCGCGCGTCGTGGAGGCGGCCGGCCGTGGGGCGACGACGGTCGTGCTGCCCGAGAACTTCGCGTACATGGGCAACGAGGAAGGAAAGCGCCACATCGCGGAGGACCTCGACGCCGGCGGCGGTCCCATCGCGCATCGTCTCGCCGACGCGGCGCGGTCCGCCCGGGTGACCCTCGTGGCCGGCGGCTTCCCCGAGCGCGCGCCGGATGCGGCGAGGCCGTACAACACCTGCGCGGTCTTCGGGCCCGACGGCCGGCTCACCGCCCGCTACCGGAAGATTCACCTCTTCGACGTCGAGATCGCCGATGGCACGAAGTACCGTGAGTCGGCATCGACGACCGCCGGAGAGCTCCCCGTCGTCACCGAGATCGACGGCGTGAAGCTCGGGTTGTCGATCTGCTACGACGTCCGGTTCCCGGAGCTCTACCGCGCGCTCTCGTCGGAAGGCGCCGAGGTCATCGTCGTCCCCGCGGCGTTCACGCTGCTCACCGGCAAGGACCACTGGCTGATCCTGCTCCGCGCGCGGGCGATCGAGGCCCAGGCGTACGTGGTGGCCGCAGCGCAGTGGGGCAAGCACCCCGGCGGGCGGGCGACCTTCGGGAAGTCGTGCGTGATCGATCCGTGGGGTGAGGTGATCGCTCAGGCCTCCGAAGGGGAGGGGATCGCGATGGCGATGCTCGACCCTGCTTACCTCGATCGGGTCAGGGCGAATCTCCCCTCACTCAAGCACAGGCGACTCTGATCACGATGTCATGGAGGTAAGCACTTTGTCTCGCGCCAGGGGGGCTGGTGGTTCCGGCGCTTCGCGTGGCCGACGTCTTGCGTTGGTTCACTCAACGGATCACTCGGCCGAGGCGTCGCTCGCCTCCGCCTCGCCGGCCGGGGGCAGCGAGCCGCCGCGCTTCGACAGGAGGACCCGGAGCTCCGCCGGCCGGCGGAAGCCGATGCGACGGGCGACCTCCTTCTCGGTGTGCCCCTCGCATAATAGTGTGCGGGCGCGTTCCGCGCGTACCTCGTCGTAGTAGACGTGCGGCGATAGCCCGAAGGCGGCACGGAAGAGCCGCGCGAAATGAAACTCGGACAGATTGAGAGCCAGTGCGAGCTCGTAGGAACGGATCTTATGTCCCTCTTCCGCGGCGCTGCGGATGCGGTCGCGACCGAGCAGGAGCCGCTCCGAGGTGCTGCGCGGGAGCGGGGCTGCCGGGTGCGGCGGCAGGGTGGAGGGCGAGCTCATGATGGCTGAAGCGTCCTCGGGCGGCGGCAGCGCGCTGTCGCTCGGCGTTGCAGCGTCGGACGCCGGGAGCGTCGTCGGCCGTGCGACCGACCCGCTGCTCGCGGCTGCGATGGGCGTGGCCGGAACCGACAGGGAGCGTGCGGCCGGCATGTTGTGGGACGAGGAGGGTGTGATCGGAGTCGAGATGGGAAGCGCAGTCGTCACGGGTACCTCTCCAGCGGTGAAAGGGCGATGTGCCGCGGTCATCGCGGTCATCGCGGCCACCGGCGCGACGTATTGCAACCAGCAGGCCGCAAGCTGACTCAGCGCTCCTGGCTCAGGTGAATCGGCGTTCCACAGCGCAAAACGCCGCGTTTGCGAGTCAACCAGCTCGCGATGTCATAGGGGTGTGGCCCACGGTTCACGTGGCACAGCCACCGGGGATCCCCCGTGCCTGGCACAGCGTGCCTGTGCGCCGCGCACGCCGCACGCACGCCGCGGCGGTCGCACGGATCGCGACATCGTCGCGGCGATCTCGTGACTGTCAGGTGATGAATGTGAGCCGGCGATCCGGCATCCAACGCGGCTCGCGCGCGCGCGAGGAGGCGCCGCGATCTCCGGGGCGAGGGATCGATGTCAGACGTCGATCTCGGCGTTCGGCGCGCGCTCCATGATGAAGCGGAAGCGCGCCTGCGCGTCCTTGCCCATCAGCTCGTTCAGGATGCGATCGGTCTCGATCTCTCCCTCGATCACGATGCGCAGCGCGCGCCGGCGGCGGATGTCGAGTGTCGTCGCCTTGAGGTCCTCCGCGGGCATCTCGCCGAGTCCCTTGAAGCGAGAAATATCCGCCTTGGCCGTCTTCGGGAGCTTCGCGAGGATCCGGTCGCGTTCTGCGTCGTCGAGGGCCCAGTACGTCTCCTTGCTGGCGTCGATCCTGTAGAGCGGCGGCTGTGCGAGGAACACGTGCCCGCCGCGGAGCAGGCCGGGCAGGTGCCGGTAGAAGAACGTCAGCAGCAGCGTCGCGATGTGCTGGCCGTCGCTGTCGGCGTCCATCAGTAGAAAAATTCTACCGTATCGCAATTTGGAGGCGTCGAAGTCCTTGCCGAAGCCGCAGCCCAGCGCGCTCACGATGTCCTGGAGCTCCTTGTTGCCGAGCACCTTCGAGGTCGAGGCCTGCTCCGCGTTGAGCACCTTGCCGCGCAGCGGGAGGATCGCCTGGGTCCGGCGATCCCGGCCCTGCTTGGCAGAGCCGCCTGCGCTGTCTCCCTCGACGATGAAGAGCTCGCTCTCGCTGGGATCGGTCGAGGCGCAGTCGGCGAGCTTGCCCGGCAGGTTGAGCCGGTGCGACACGGGGGTCTTCCGCAGGACCTGCTGGGTCGCCTCGCGCCGTGCCTCCCTGGCGCGCGCCGCCAGGATCGCGCGGGCCACGATCGACTCGCCGGCCGTGCCGTTGTGGAGCAGCCACTGCTCGAGCGCGGGCCGGACCATGCCTTCGACCGCCGGTCCTGCCTCCGCGTTGTTGAGTCGATCCTTCGTCTGCCCCTGGAACTGAGGCTCCTGGATGTAGATCGACAGGACGCCCACGATCCCCTCGCGGATGTCGTCGGCCGTCAGCGTCACCCCCTTCGGCTGGATCTTCTTCGCGTCCATGAAGGCGCGGACCGCCTTCACGATCGCGGAGCCGAAGCCCGCCTCGTGCGCGCCGCCCGCGTGCGTGGGGATGCCGTTGACGTACGACTTCACGTAGTCGTCGGTCGACTCCGTCCACTGGAGCGCGGACTCCAGCCGGATCTCGCCCTCGCGCGCGATGTAGAAGATGGTCGGGTGCGTCACGGCCTTGCCGCGCTGGGAGACCAGCTTCGGCAGGAAGTCCGCGATGCCGTTCGGGTGAAGGAGCTCGATCGACTCCCCCGACGAGAGATCGCGGAACGCGATCGCGAGCCCCCCGTGGAGGTACGCCTTGGCCTCCAGGCGCTCGCGGATGGTCTCGGGATCGAACCGCCGGCCCTGCCCGAAGATCTCCGGATCCGGCCGGAAATGGATGCTCGTGCCGTGCTTGCGGGTGGGCGCGCCCTTCTTGAGCTTGCTGATCGGCGCGCCGCGCGAGAACGTCTGCTGGTGCTCGAGCCCGTCGCGCAGCACCCGGACCTCGACGAGCTCCGAGAGCGCGTTGACCACGCTCGAGCCGACGCCGTGGAGGCCGCCCGAGACCTTGTAGCTGTCGCTCGCGAACTTCCCGCCCGCGTGCAGCGTACAGAAGATGAGCTCGAGCGCGGGGCGCTTGTACCGGGGGTGCACGTCGACGGGGATGCCGCGGCCGTCGTCGGTCACGGTCACGCCCTGGAGATCGGCGTCGAGCGTCACCTCGATCCGCTTCGCGTGCCCGTTGATCGCCTCGTCGACGGCGTTGTCGACGATCTCCCAGAGCAGGTGGTGGTAGCCCCTGGCGTCGGTGCCACCGATGTACATGGCGGGGCGCTTGCGGACGGGCTCCAGCCCCTCGAGCACCTCGATGTCAGCGGCCGTGTAACGCGCGCCGGACGCGGCGCGGACCGGGGGATTCGTGGCGGCCATGTTCAGCTCACCTCCAGCGTCGGTACGACGACGGCCGGCGGCACCACGCGGATGAAGCGGTCGCGTCGCGCGATCGGCTCGCCCTGGGTGCCGCGCGGACCGGCGATCTTGCCCGCGGCGATCTCGAGCGTCTTGCCCTTCTCCGTCTCGACCGTGATCACGTCGTTCCGGCCGAGGGCGAGGGCGGCGCCGACAAGGCGCTCGCCTTCGGCGACCCGCATCACCACCGAGCCCTTGCCCGGGCCGGAGAGCAGCGCCAGCTCCTCCACGGCCACGCTGAGCGCCCAGGCGTCGCTCGAGGCGCAGAGCACCCTGTCGGCGCCGTCCACGGCGTGGACGAAGAGCACCTCGTCGCCCTCGTTCAGCTTGGCGAAGCGGCGCCCGGAGCGCGTCGACGGGTCGCGGTGCGGCCGCAGCGAGAACCGGAAGCCGAGGCCCCCGCGGGTGATCGCGAGCGCGAAGGGAGGCTCCGGCTCGGCGGAGTCAGGGGTCTGCGCCGGGACATCGAGCGCCCTCGGATCGAAGGAGAGCATCGCGATCAGCTGCTCGCCGTCCGCCAGCTTGAACAGCTTCTGCACGGGATCGCCGTAGCCGGTCGACTGCGGCACATCGTGGATGCGGCACACGTAGCACGCGCCGAGATTCGAGAAGAACGCGACCGTCGACCGCGTCGAGCCGGCGACGGCCGCGAGCACGCTGTCGCCCTCGCGGATGCGCGTCGAGGAGAGATCCCGCACCTCGCGTACGCGCTTCACCCAGCCCTGCGCCGAGAGGATGACGTTCGCGTCCTCGGCCACGATGAAGTCTTCCGCCTGGTACTCGGGCTCGTCGATCGAGCCGACCACCTTCGTGCGGCGCTTCTCGCCGTAGGATCCCTTGATCTCGACGAGCTCGTCGCGGACGATCCCCCAGCGCTTCGCGTCGTTCTTGAGCAGCCCGTCGATCCGCTTCGCCTCGGCGCGCTTCTCGGAGAGATCCTTCTGCACGAGCAGGATCTCGAGGCGCGCCAGCCGGTAGAGCTTGAGCTCGAGGATCGCGTCCGTCTGCTCCTCGTTCAGGGTGAAGCGCTTTATCAGCTTCTCGGCCGCGTCGGCCTTGCCCTCGCTCTTGCGGATGATCCGGATCACCTCGTCGAGCGCGTCGAAGATCTTCTCGAACCCCTCGAGGATCGTGATCCGCCGCCTCAGCTCGCCGAGCGCGAACTCGAGCCGCCGCGTCACGGTCACGTAGCGGAAGTCGAGGAACTTCGTCAGGATCTCGTGCAGGCCGAGCCGCCGCGGCGCGGCGACGTCCGCGTTGTCGGTGGGCACGAGGCAGGTGAGGTTCACCTGCACGTTGATCGCGAGCGGCGTCTGTTTGTAGAGGTACGCCATCACGAGCTGCGCGTCGGCGCCGCGCTTCAGCTCCATCACGATGCGCACCTCGGCCGTCGACTCGTCGCGCACGTCCACGAGCGTCGGCAGCTTCTTCGAGAGGATCACCTCGGCGATCTTCTCGACGATCGCCTTCCGCTCGATCCCGTACGGGATCGAGGTGATCACGATCTGCGGTACGGCGCCGCGCTTGCCGTCGCCCTCTTCCTGCAGCCACTCGCCGCGGAGCTTCAGCGAGCCCTGGCCGGACGTGTAGACGGCCTCGAGCTCCTTCTTCGTCGCGTGCAGCTGGCCTCCCGTCGGGAAGTCGGGCCCCTTCACGTACGACAGCAGCCGCTGCGTGGTGAGCTCGCGGTTCTCGATCAGCGCGACGCAGGCGTCGATCACCTCGCTCAGGTTGTGCGGCGGGATGCTCGTCGCCATCCCGACCGCGATCCCCTGCGACCCGTTCACGAGGAGGTTCGGGAAGCGGGCAGGGAGGACGATCGGCTCGAAGCGGGTGCCGTCGTAGTTCGGGCGGAAATTCACGGTGCGCTGGCCGAGCTCGCCGAGCAGCTCCAGCGCGAGGGGGCGGAGCTTCGCCTCCGTGTAACGCATCGCCGCCGGGGCATCGCCGTCCAGGGAGCCGAAGTTCCCGTGGCCGGCGATGAGCGGCGCCCGCATCACGAAGTCCTGCGCCAGCCGGACCATCGCGTCGTAGATCGCGACGTCGCCGTGCGGGTGGTACTTGCCCATCACGTCGCCGACGACCGCGGCGCTCTTCCGGTACTTCGCGTCCGGCCCGAGGTGCAGGTCGTGCAGCATCGCGTAGAGGATGCGGCGCTGCACCGGCTTCAGCCCGTCGCGCACGTCGGGGAGCGCGCGCGACGTGATGACGCTGAGCGCGTAGTTCAGGTACCGGCGCTGCGCCTCCTCGGCGAGCGAGGTGTCGGGCGCCGGGGGCGGCGGAGGCTCGCTATCACCGGGCCGGCCGCCACGGCGGCCCTTGCGAGGCGGCTCACCGTCGGACGGAAGGGAGGGGGTTCGAGACACGCGTTACTCCAGGGAGTGATCGGGCACCGGTTGAGCAGGTGCTCCGATGTTCAGGTGAACGCTGGCGAGCCTCGGCAATTACCCAGGGCCTCGCGCTCGGTCAAGGCTGCCTCGCGGGAATTTCTGGCAGCGCGTGCTCGCCTGCGTTCGTGCGGCCCCTGGCATAGCGTCAAGTGGCCGAGAGATCGACCCCGCACGCAGGGGGTTCGCGGCGCGATCGGTCGGCGACGCCCTGTTTTCGGCGTCCGCCCTTGAGACTCACGGCGCACTGGGCTACGGGGTGGCGCCTTGTACGCGACAGGCACCCGTTCAATGCTTCGCCTCCCCGGCCGCTGGCAGCGGCTCGTCTGGCTCGGCCTCTTCCTGGTGTTCGTTGCGGCAGCGGCGATACGGCCCCGGCTTGCGGCAGCTCAGGTGCCCGGAGGTGCTCCGGACACGCAGGCGCCCGGGCGCGGCGCCCCGCCGGCTCCCGCTCCGGCCGGTGCCGCTCAGCCGTCTGCCCCGGCCAACGCGACCGGGGAAGCCCAGCCAGGCTCCGGTACACCTGCGCAGGGGGCCGCCGATACGGCCGAACCGACGCTCGACCTGGCACCCACGGAGGCTGAGCTCGCTCGCGGGCAGCCGGTGGTCCAGGTCGCCATCGCCGGCAACCGGCGGATCTCGTCCGAGGACGTGCTCGTCTACCTTGGGCAGACGCGGGTCGGCAGGCCGTTCACCCCCGAGGGGCTGGCCCGCGACGTGCGCGAGCTCTGGGACTCCGGCCTGTTCGACGACGTCGAGGTCGACCTCACCCGCCGCGACGACGGCGTGAGCTTGCGGGTGCTCGTCCGCGAGCGCCCGAGCATCAAGGCCATCGAGTTCTCCGGCAACGACGCGATCGACAGCGAGGACCTCACCGAGGCGCTCTCGGTCGAGATCAAGACCGGCACGATCCTGAGCTACGCGGCCGTCCGCCGCGGCGTGCAGAAGCTCCGCGATAAGTACGCCGAGGAGGGCTACTTCCTCGCCGAGGTCAGCTACGAGGTCAAACCGGAGCGGGAGAACCAGGTCACCCTCAAGTTCACCATCAAGGAGCACGCGCCCGTCACCGTCCGGCGCATCACGTTCATCGGGAACCACAACATCCCGGACGAGGAGCTCCGGGAGGTCATGCTCACGGGGCAGGGAGGGTTCTTCGCCTTCGGCACGGGCGGCCCGTTCCGCCAGGACATGTTCGAGCGCGACGTCCTCGTGATCAACGCCCTCTACTACGATCGCGGCTTCCTCGCGGTGCAGGTCGCGACGCCCCGGGTGATGCTCACGCCTGACCGCACGGGCATCGAGGTCACGCTGACGATCAACGAGGGGCCGCGGTTCCGCATCCGCTCGCTCCGCGTGTACGAGCGCGACGCCGACGGGCGCGAGATCGAGCCGCTCGGCGGGCGCCGGGCGCTGCGCGAGATGGTGCGGGCCAAGCCGGGGGACTGGTTCAACCGCGCCGAGCTGGCGAAGGATCTCAGCGCGATCCAGACGCTCTACCGGGATGCCGGCTATGCCAACGTCGAGGCCTCGCCCGACACCCAGCTCGACCCGGACAGGCGCGAGGTCGACATCACCGTCGGCATCCGCAGAAACCAGCCCGTCTACTTCGGGCGCATCGAGATCCGCGGCAACACGAAGACGCGGGACAAGGTGATCCGCCGCGAGCTGGAGGTGGAGGAGCGGCAGCTGTTCAGCGAGACGAAGCTGGAGCGGTCGAAGCAGCGGATCACGGCGCTCGGCTACTTCGAGCGGGTCGACATCTCCACCGAACAGGGCGAGGACGCCCAGCACATCAACGTCAACGTCGACATCGGCGAGAAGCCGACGGGCACCTTCCAGATCGGGGCTGGCTTCTCGAGCGTCGAGAGCTTCATCGCGACGGCGCAGGTGCAGCAGGCGAACCTGCTCGGAAGCGGCCAGTCGCTCTCGCTCCAGGCGCAGATCTCGGGGCTGCGGCGCCTCATCGACGTCCGCTTCTTCGAGCCCTACCTGTTCGACAGCCCGTTCTCCGCGGCGGTGAGCGTCTACAACCAGCTGCGGGCCTACAAGGAGTTCTCGCAGACCTCCACGGGCGGCTCGCTCACGCTCGGCTACCCGCTCATCGAGCCGCAGCTCCGCGCGCAGCTGACCTACACGCTGGAGAACGACGAGATCTCGTCCTCCACGTCGACCGGCCTCGGCACGGCGGACCCGCGGTCCACGTTTCAGCGGCTCCCGCTCTACAACCTCTTCAACGACGGGATCACGTCCAGCATCCGCCCGGCGCTCACCTACGACACGCGCAACAACCAGCTCTTCCCGACCTCAGGCATCTACCTGCAGGGCTCGGTGGAGCTCGCCCACAGCGCGCTCGGCAGCCAGAACGAGTTCCTGCGGTATCGCGCCACGGGGCGGTTCTACTACCCGATCACGGACAGCCTGGTTCTCAAGCTGAACACCGAGGCCGGCATGGTGACGAGCCCCAACCCGGAGGGCGTGCCGGTCTTCGCCCGCTTCTTCCTGGGCGGCATCCTCGACGTGCGCGGCTTCGAGATCCGGGACATCGGCCCGCGGCTCCCGCTCCGCGAGTCCCTCGATCCGAACTCCCCGCCCATCGTGAACGGCGCAAACATCGGCGGCAACTTGATGTACTACCAGAACCTCGAGCTGGAGTTCCCGCTCATCGAGGCCGTGCAGATCAAGGGCGTGGTGTTCACCGATCTCGGCAACGCGTGGAATCTCGAGAAGCTCTACTGCAACGCCGCCCCCGCTTCGCCGCACGACGTCACGAACCCGTGCTTTTCGATCGAGCGTCTGCTCGATGTCCGCACCTCGTGGGGGTTCGGGTTCCGGTGGTTCTCCCCGCTCGGGCCGCTGCGCTTCGAGTGGGGCTTCCCGTTCAAGCGGCTGCCCTACGAAGAGACGTACAAGTTCGAGTTCAACATCGGCAACTTCTTCTGAGTCGCCGGGCGCCGGACGCAGCAGGGACGTGAATGGCCTCCCGCCGGGCACGCCGGCCGATGGCGCGCGCGCTGCCCGGCGCCCCGCGCGCACGCCGGGCGTGCCCTGCCGGAGTGTCCAGGATGGCGCGCGGCGAGCGTCGCGCTCGTCGTGCGGGCGCTGGCCGGGGGGCGAATCGCCGTAAAGTAAGGGGGCGGCGGTTGCCCGGCGGGGGCGCGGCTGTTAGGTGGAAAGCTATGCGCCCGGAGCACAGCTCAATGGGGTTCCCCAAACCAGGCAAGGCCCTGCTGGGGATGATGATCGCGATCGGCTGTATCTGGGTGATGTTCACCCTCGGGCTGAACTGGGGGGGCGCGGGGGAAGGCGTGCTCGCGCCGTTCGTTGGCATCAGCGATCGGGTCCTCCACGGTCAGGTGTGGCGGCTGCTCACCGCGCCGCTCATCCACAGCCCGAGCGATCCGTGGCACTTCGTCATGACGCTGCTCGGCCTGTACTTCCTCGGCACCTCGCTCGAGGAGCGCTGGGGCGTCGGCCGGATGCTGGCGTTCCTGTTCGGCTCCGCGGCCTTCGCGTTCGCGCTCCAGGTGGCGGTGGGCGCGCTCTTCCCGAAGGTGGCGCAGCCCGTATTCTACGGCGGGCTCGGGATGATCGAGGCGGTCGCCGTCGCGTGGGCGCTCGCGCACCGGCACACCACGGTCCGTCTCTTCTTCGTCCTCCCCGTGACGGGCACGATGCTGCTCGTCTTCATCTTCGCCATCTCGGTGCTCAACGTCATCTCCATGCGCGCGCCTCACGAGGGGCTGATCACGCCGTTCGGCGGCATGCTGGCGGGCTACCTCTTCGGCGACTTCTCCCCGCTGCGGCGCTTCTACCTGCGGATGCGTTTCCGCCAGCTGCAGGCGCAGTCCGTCGCGCTCCGCCGCGTACCCGCGGCGCGCGGCCGCGCCGGGGGCGCCTCGCTCCGGGTCATCCCCGGCGGCCAGAAGGACCCCCCGAAGGACAAGCGCTACCTGAACTGAAGTCGTCGCGGCGCGCCCGTCACGCCTGTTCGGCGCGCGCGCCGGCGTTCACGGCGCGGCGCACCGACGGAGCTCTTCGAGCGTCTTCACGCGCGTGAGGCAGTCGAGCTCGCCCGGGTCCACCTCGCTCCCGGTGAGCTCCCGCTTGCAGTCGGACGTCCACTCCGACGAGAGCCGCTCACCCTCGCTCGCGAGCACAACCGTCGCCTTCCCCGAGCCCCCTGGCTCCGCCGGCCCCACCCGCCTCACCTCCGCCGTCCACGCGGCGCGCATGGCTTCGCCGACCCTGCGGCAGTCCTCCTCGGACATGGTCTTGCCGCAACCGGCGCCATGGAGCGCGCCGGCGACCACGAGGAAGGCCGCGACGGCGCGCTGCGCGCCGAGCGGGCTCCTCCCCGCGCGAGCGCGCGGCTCGCCGGGGAGAGCCCGGCCGCGCGGTGCGCGCGCAGAGGCTGCCATCGGATGCCGAGCAGGCCAGCCCACGGACTAGCTGTCGATGAAGCTCTTGAGCTGCTTCGACCGGCTGGGGTGCCGGAGCTTGCGGAGCGCCTTGGCCTCGATCTGCCGGATGCGCTCGCGGGTGACCTCGAAGTCCTGACCGACCTCTTCGAGGGTGTGGTCGCTCTTCTCGCCGATGCCGAAGCGCATCCGGAGCACCTTCTCCTCGCGCGGCGTCAGCGTCTTCAGGACCTTCCGGGTCTGCTCGGCGAGGTTCATGTTGATCACCGCCTCCGCCGGCGAGATCACGCTCTTGTCCTCGATGAAGTCGCCGAGGTGCGAGTCCTCCTCCTCGCCGATCGGGGTCTCGAGCGAGATCGGCTCCTTCGCGATCTTCAGGACCTTCCGCACCTTGTCGAGCGGGAGCTCCATCTTCTCGGCGATCTCCTCGGGGGTCGGCTCGCGGCCGTACTCCTGTACGAGGTAGCGCGAGGTGCGGATGAGCTTGTTGATCGTCTCGATCATGTGGACCGGGATGCGGATCGTCCGCGCCTGGTCCGCGATCGCGCGGGTGATCGCCTGCCGGATCCACCACGTCGCGTACGTCGAGAACTTGTAGCCGCGCTTGTACTCGAACTTGTCGACGGCCTTCATGAGGCCGATGTTGCCTTCCTGGATGAGGTCCAGGAACTGGAGCCCGCGGTTCGTGTACTTCTTCGCGATGGAGACCACGAGGCGGAGGTTCGCCTCGACCAGCTCCGCCTTGGCGCGCTCCGCCATCCGCTCGCCTTCGCGGATGTTCTCGTAGGTGTCGCGGATCGCCAGGACGTCGATGTTGAGCTCTTCCTCGACCTTCTTCAGGCCCTTCTGGGCGTTCTTGATGGTCGACTCGAAGTCGTTGAGCTCCTCGCGGTTGACGTTGAGCTTCTTGGCGAGGCGACCCTCGAGGGCGCGGTTGCCCTTCACCTTGATGAGCTCGCGCTTGAGCTCGCCCTTCGAGAGCCCCGTGCGGCGCTCCAGCTCGGTCGCGCCGGCCTCGGCCTTCTCGACCTTCGAGATGAGGCTCTTCAGCTTCTGGACGATCTTGTCGATCGTCCGCTTGTTGAGGCGCATCTCCTCGAGCGTCGTCACGAGCTCGGCTGTCGCCTGCGTGACCTCGACGTCGATCTGCTTGCGGCGGACCTCGGTCTTTACGTCTTTGCGCTCCTCGACGAGCTCCGCCTTCTTCTTGTCGACGCGCTTCACCTTGTCGATGAGGCGGATGATGCGCCGGTCGGCCTCTTCCTCGTCGAACTCCTGGTCGTCGTTCTCGGCGTCCTTGATGAGCTCCTTCACCCGGATCTTGTGCTTCCGGAGCTTCTCGCCGAGATCGATGATCTCGCGGACGGCGATGGGGGAGTCGAGGATCGCGGCGTTGACCTTCTGCTCGCCGATCTCGATCCGCTTCGCGATCTCGACCTCGCCCTCGCGGGTGAGCAGCGAGACGCTGCCCATCTTGCGGAGGTACATCCGGACGGGATCGTTCGACTTCGAGTAGTAGTCGACGTCCTCTTCCTCGCGGTCGGGCGTGACGACAAGCTTCTTCTCGCCCGCCTCCTCGTCCGCGATGCGCTTCGGCGCGATCTTCACCTGGGTCGCGCCGTCGACGATCTCGATGTCCTCGTCGCCGAGGGCGCCCACCACGTCGTCCAGCTGATCGGGCGCGACGTCCGCGGGGAGCGCGTCGTTCACCTCGTCGTAGGTGAGAAAGCCTTTGCTCTTGCCGGTCTCGACGAGTTTTTCCAGGGTCTTCCGGTCCTTCTCGGACCGCTCGGCTCGGATGCCCGCGTCTCCTTTGTTGCTTGGGCGTGCTCCTGCCTCAGCGTGCCCGCGTGTCGATGCGTGCCGCGCGCCGTTCAGCGCGCCGCCCCCCGCCGCCCTTGCGACCCCGCCTGCCCGACCGGAAGATTGCTTGGCCTTGCTCGCCATTACCTCATGCTCCACTTACGGCGACCAGCTCGCCGCGACCGACAAGACACCAAATGATTCCGACAAACCCTAGGGATCCGCACGTCGGGTCGCCACGTAGGGGCGACACGGAACGCATCAAGGAAGACCGAGCCCCCCCGCTCTCCGCTGGAATAGCTCACGCAACAAAGCGTTTTCAGCATCGGCATCGACCGCGCTCTTCTGGAGCTGGCTCATGACGGCCGCCTTCTGTCGCGCCAGGGCCTGCCTGCTCAACTTTTGTGAGTTCTCCAAGAGCGTCGCCTTGGCCGTTGAGGCCGCTTCGAAGACAGGCGAGACCAGCCGTCCAGCCGCGAATGAATGGATCGGAGCCGGGACTTGCGCAAGAAATTCGCCGGCGGCAAGACCCATTTCAAATGTGAAATTTTGACGCGCTGTGGCAATTGCCAGGGCGACCTCGCCTTCGAGGCATTCCAGCGCGGTCTGCACCTCATCGTCGGCCATGAGCTCGGGAAAATCGAGGATCGCGCCAAGGATCTCGAGGCTGACCTCCGGGACCTGCGCGCGTGAGCGCGCGTGCTCCCACGTCTCGGTCGTCTGTCCGGAGGGGGTCACCTCGCGGCTGGGCTGGTTCCGCGGCCGGGAAAGGGACTCCTCGACGACGCGCTCGAGCTGCCGGAGGTCGTCGGGTGAGCGACCGCCGATGACGAGCTTCGAGGAGACACGATCGGCGTAGAGCTTCGCCATCATCCTGAGGTTCGGGTCGTCCTCGTCGGCCAGCAACGCGGCCACGGCGCGTACGCGAGCGAGCTGCTCGGGCAGCGACGAGCCGCCGAAGCTGTCGCCGTCGAGCGCCTCGTCGATGACGTGCTCGAGCAGGCCGCGCGCGCCCTTCAGGATGCGCGCGACCGCCTCCGGGCCGTGCTCGCGAGCGAGATCGTCGGGATCGACGCCGGCCGGCAGCACGGCGACGCGCGCGCTGAGCCCCGCCTCGCGGCACGGGGAGCGCGCCGCGCGCGTGGCCTTCTTGCCGGCCGCGTCGCCGTCGAAGAGCAGGATGACCACGGGCGCGAAGCGCTTGATGAGCTTCGCCTGTGCCGGCGTGAACGCGGTCCCGAGCGGAGCGACCGCGTGGCCGATGCCGCGCGCGTGGAGCGCGACGACGTCGAAGTTGCCCTCCACGAGGACCCCCTCGCCGCGCTGCCGGATCGCCTGGCGCGCCTGGTAGAGCCCGAAGAGGTGCTCTCCCTTCGTGTAGATCGGCGACTCGGGGCTGTTGATGTACTTGGCCGGCGCGCCGTCGGTCTGCGGCGCAGGGCCGGTGAGGCTGAGCGACGAGAGCTCCGCGGGGCTCGGATCGGGCAACGCGCGCCCGCTGAACGCGATCACCCGGCCCATCACGTCGGTCACGGCGAACATGAGCCGGTGGCGGAAGCGGTCGTAATGGCCGCTCCCCGAGGAGCGCGGCACGAGGAGCCCGACGCGCTCCGCGAGGACCGGGGAGATGCCTTGCTGCCGCAGGTAGGTCGCGAGCGCGTCCCAGCCGAACGGGGCGTAGCCGATCCGGAACGCCTGGAGGGCATCGGAGATCGGGTCGACGCCGCCATCGCCGTCGCGGAGCGGCAGCCCGCGTCGCACGAGCTCCTCGTGGGCGTAGCGCGCGAGCGGATGGGGGCCGCTGCCCGGGCCACCGCGGAGGCTGTGCTCGAAGAACGTCGCGGCGAGGTGGTTGACGGCGTAGAGGTCGTCCTTCGACTTGCGCGCCGCCTGCGCCTCGCGCCGCTCGGCGTCGGTCAGCGACTCCGCCACCTCGATGCCGGCGCGCTCGGCGAGCGCGCGCACCGCCTCGGCGAACGTCCGGCCCTCGAGCTTCATCACAAAGTCGATGGCGCTGCCGGTCTCCTTGCAGCCGAAGCAGTGATAGAACCCGCGGTTCGCGTTCACGTGGAAGCTGGGCGTCTTCTCCTTGTGAAAGGGGCAGAGCCCGACGAAGGAGAGCCCGCGGCGCGTGAGGCGCACGCTTTCGCCGATGAGCGCTACGAGATCCGTGCGCTCTTTCACGAGCGCGATCGTCTCCGGAGTGATCATGGGCTGCCTTGGTGGCCCCGTGCGCGCGGGGCCCGCAGAACATCACGGGTGGACCCAGACAGCGTGGCGCCGTTTGCGCCAGCGCCTTGGCGGTGCGGGTAGCTCGCGAGGCGGGAGATCCCCAAGACCCTCGCGGCCTGTGTGGAGAACAGTGTCCTGTGCGGCGGCCGCGCGCGCAAGGCGGTAGCCGCCAGGTACGTCACTTCGGATCGGGGAACGGAGAGCCGGGTCTCTTGTGGTCCGTGAGGCTCTCGTCGGGCTGGGAGGCCTCGACCATCTCCTCGATCGACGGCGCCTCGGCGTGGTCGGCGAGGAACCGCGTATCCTCGCGAACCATCGGAGGAGGCGGATCGCCGATGAGCTCGAGCTCGGTGGCGAGCCACTGCTCCTCTTCGATGAGCTCGCGGCGGCGCGGATCAGTCAGGTCGCCTTGCCAGTGGTCGAGCTCTGCATCGACCTCCTTGAGCCGGAGGCGCACCCGCACGACGTCGACATCATCCTTCTTGGCGAAGCGCTCGGTGAGCAGCAGCGCCGTATCGCTGACGACCTCGACGAATCCGTGATGAACGGCCAGGCGGTGCTCCTGGCCGTTCTGGTGGTACGTCACGAGGCCGGTCCGGAGGGCGGCGAGCAGAGGCAGGTGACCCGGGAGCACACCGAACTCGCCGGCGACGCTCGGTGCGGTCACGTCCGTGACCTGCTCGCGCAGCGCGACGCCGGTGGGCGTCACGATTTCGAGGAGGATTGTATCGGCCATGGCCGCGTCAGGCCGCCTTCCTCGACGCTCGAGCCTTCACCTCGTCGATATTGCCTACCATGTAGAAATCCTGCTCCGCGATGTGGTCGAGCTTTCCGTCCAGGATCTCCTCGAAGCCCGAGATCGTGTCCTTGAGCGAGACGAGCTTGCCCTCGAGCCCGGTGAACTGGGCCGCGACGAAGAACGGCTGCGACAGGAACTTCTGCATCTTGCGGGCGCGCGACACGACGAGCTTGTCGTCCTCGCTGAGCTCGTCCATCCCGAGGATGGCGATGATGTCCTGGAGATCCTTGTAGCGCTGGAGCGTTTGCTGCACGCGCCGCGCGACGGAGTAGTGCTTCTCGCCGACGATCTGGGGATCGAGCATCGTCGAGTTCGAGTCGAGCGGATCGACGGCCGGATAGATGCCGAGCTCCGAGATCGCGCGCGAGAGAACGGTGGTCGCGTCGAGGTGGGCGAAGGCCGTGGCCGGCGCCGGATCGGTCAGGTCGTCGGCGGGGACGTAGATCGCCTGCACGCTGGTCACGGAGCCCTTCGTCGTCGAGGTGATGCGCTCCTGGAAGGCGCCCATCTCCGTCGAGAGGGTCGGCTGGTAACCGACGGCGCTCGGAATACGCCCGAGGAGCGCGCTCACCTCGGAGCCCGCCTGGGTGAACCGGAAGATGTTGTCGACGAACAGGAGCACGTCCTGGCCCTCCTCGTCACGGAAGTGCTCGGCGACGGCGAGCGCCGAGAGCGCGACGCGGGCGCGAGCGCCCGGCGGCTCGTTCATCTGGCCGTAGATGAGCGCAGCCTTCGAGATGACAGGGCTGCCGTCCGCGAGCTTCGACTCGCTCATCTCGAGGAAGAGGTCGTTGCCCTCGCGCGTCCGCTCACCGACGCCGGCGAAGACGGACACGCCGCCGTGCGCCTTCGCGACGTTGTTGATGAGCTCCAGGATGAGCACCGTCTTGCCGACGCCGGCGCCGCCGAAGAGGCCGATCTTGCCGCCCTTGCGGTAGGGGGCGATCAGGTCGATGACCTTGATGCCCGTCTCGAAGACCTCGACCTTGGTCGACTGCTCGATGAACGGGGGCGGCTCCCTGTGGATCGGCGACAGCTTCTTGGCATGCACGGGGCCGGCGTCATCGATCGGTACGCCGACGACGTTCAGGATCCGGCCGAGGCACTCGTTGCCGACCGGGACCATGATGGGCTTGCCCGTGTCGCGGACTTCCATCCCGCGCACGAGGCCGTCGGTGGAGTCCATCGCGATGGTGCGCACCGTCGACTCGCCGAGGTGCTGGGCGACCTCGAGCACGAGGTTGTCGGGCTCGGCCGAGATGCTCGGGTTGCTCAGCTTGAGCGCGTTCAGAATCTTGGGTAGCTGGCCGGACGGAAAATCGACGTCGACGACCGGTCCGATGACCTGGGTGATCTTTCCAACAACCATGGAGCGGGAGTCCTCCTCGTACGAGCTTTGACGAGTCGCGCGGCCCACTAGCATGGACCTGCGCGTCCGACTAGTGGCTGCGCGCCAGAAATCCTGCCGCGCTTCGTGCCGACGCTTCGTGGTGGGGGGGCACGGCCTCAGGCCCTGGGTTCTCATGCGGGGTCCCGTGCCTCGCGACCCTCTCCTCGGGGAGGGAACGCCCGTGTGCGGCTGCGGTCAGCGATCTCGGAGGGCGGCGATCCGCGCGAACGCCTCGACGCTGAGCGTCTCGCCGCGCGCGTCGAGCGAGATGCCGGCGTCCTTCGCGTGGCGCTCGAGCTCCTGGGACGACCAGCCGTAGAGGTTCTTCCAGGCGTTCCGGAGCGTCTTGCGGCGGGCCGAGAAGGCGGCGCGCACGGCGGCGCGGAAGGCGTCCGTCTCCTCGGCGCGCCGCGGGCGCGACGGCGTCAGGACGACGACGGCGGAGTTGACCTCCGGCCTCGGGTAGAACGCGCCGGCGCGCGCGATCAGGAGGCGGCGCACGTCGAACGCGGCCTGCGCGAAGACCGAGAGCGCGCCGTAGTCGCCGCTGCCCGGGGCGGCGACGAGGCGCTCCGCCACCTCCAGCTGCACCATGAAGACCGCGCGATCGATCTGGTCCGCGATGGTGGTGGCCTGCTCGAGGAGCCGGCCGGTGAGCTGGTACGGGAGGTTGCCGGCCACCGTGTGCGGGCGCGCGTGACCGGAGAGCGACGCGACCCAGTCGACCTGCGCGGCGTCGGCCTCGAGCAACGTCAACCGGCCGCCCTCGATCGGGTCGGCGAGCTGCTCGCGGAGGATCGGGACGAGGTCGCGATCACGCTCGATCGCGACGACGTGCGCGGCGCGAGCGAGGAGCGGCCGCGTGAGCGCGCCGAGCCCCGCCCCGATCTCGAGCACCGCGCCACCTGGCGGCGTCGTGGCTGCCTCGGCGATCCGGCGCGCCGCCTCGACGTCGACGAGGAAATTCTGTCCGAACCCCTTCTTCGGGGAGAGGCCGCGTGCGCGCAAGAGCTCTGCGATGGACATCCCTCGACCTCAGGTCTGCGGTGGGGGCGCCCCTTCGTGGGGCGCTGCAGCGGCTGCGCTCGGCGCGGCCGCGGGCGTGGAGCGAAGCCGCGCGACGCGCACGCCGACCTTGCGGAGCACCGCCTCGCGGCGGGTCTGCGCCACCCGCGCGCGGATGAGCACGGCCTCGGCCGCGATGGGCGCGAGCTCCTGGAACGCCTTGTCTGCCGGCGTGGGGCTCCTCTGCTGCTCGTCCCCGTCGCTCTCCAGCGGTCGCGGCGCCTCCCAGGGAGGAGCGAGCCCCGGCTCGAGATCGGGGAGCGTCCACATCACGTGGATCGCCTTCCGCGAGAGCCGTCGCACCGCCTCCGAGAGCCGGCTCAGCTGCGCGTCGGCGGGCGGCGGCGCCAGGACGTAGACCATGCTCGCGCGCGGCTTGCTGCGCGCGATGTGCGTGAGCGACTCCGCGACGGTCACGGTGGGATCGCGTCGATCCAGCTCGGACCGCGCGGGCGATTCGATGCCGTAGCTCGCGAGGTAGCGGCGCAGCGTGCGCTCGCGCTGCGAGCGCCCGAGCGGCGCCGGCGCCGAGAACGGCGCACGGGCGCGCATCGACTCGGCGCGGGCGGCCAGCCGGTCGAGGTCGCCGCGGCGCAGGTCATCGAGGCCTCGCGCGTCGAGCGGCCTGAGGTGCTCGAGGACGCGCGCAGCGACGTCCGCCTCGTCGAGCTCGCTCCGATCCGCGTCGTACGTGCCGCACCCGACGGTGAGCGCATGCGCGATCTTCTGGCCGTGCCCAGGGCCGTGGTCGGGCGTGATCGTCACGCGAGGGCCGGGCGCCAGGAGGATGAGCCCGACGCGATCGCCGCGCCCGAGGTGCCTCGTGGCGACGGCCGAGGCCTCGTCGATCATGAGATCGAGCGGAGCGCGGCCGAGCGGGCCCGCCCAGAGCTCCACGGCCGCGTCGACGAGGATCCAGACCACATCCCGCTCCTCGCGCTCGAACTCCCGCACGAGCAGCGTGCCGCGGCGCGCGCTCGCCTTCCACGCGATCTTCCGGAAGGGATCCCCCGGCTGGTGCTCTCGCAGCTCGCGCAGGTCGTCGCCTTCGCCGCGCACGCGCCCGGGCTTGCCGGAGGCCGCGAGCAGGTGGCTGCGCCCGCCGCGCGGCTGCGTGAGGTACGCCATGAAGGGCCGCGGGAGGACCTCGATCCCGTACGGGTTCGCGAAGGTCAGGGGCACCTCGAAGAGGCCTGGGGCGCCGTGCACCTCGAGCGCGAGCCCGTGCAGCCCGTGCTGGCCGACGCGCGGCGTGCGCACGACGACCTTCACCTTGAGCCGCCCCGAGGCGGAGACCTCTCCTCGGCTCGGCTCGATGCGCACGTCGAGCTGCGACGAGGCGATCGCGCGCAGCTTCACGTAGCGGGCCGCGAGCGTGTCGCGGTTCCGCACCTCGGCCTCGATCTCCACGGTGCCTCCGCGCGCGGACCGGAGGACACGCCGCGAGCCGCTCCAGAGCATCTCGAACCCGGCCGCGCGGATGCGCGCCACCGACACAAGCGTCACGCCGCGGGCGAGCGCGATCGCGACCAGGATCGCCCCGCCCCAGCCGACGATCGCCGGCTCGCGCGCGATGAGCCCTGCGCCCATGACCGCGACGCCGGCGATGGCCAGGTGGGCGGCGGTGCGCGTGGGATAGAGCTGCATGGGGGATCTACGCCGGCCGCGCCGCGCGCCGGTAACCCACGCGCTGCACCGCCTCGTCGATGATCGCGTCGCGCGCCTTCGGATCCACGTCGGCCTCGGGCACGAGCACCAGGCGGTGCGCGAGCGCCGCGGGCGCCATGCCGCGCACGTCGTCCGGGGTCACGAACGGGCGCCCGCCGATCACCGCCGCCGCCTTGGCCGCCTGGAGCAGCGCGAGCGTGGCGCGCGGCGATGCGCCGAGCAGCACGCGAGGGTGCGTCCGCGTGAACCCCGTGAGGTTCACCGCGTAGTCGTACAGGTCCTCCTCGACGTGGATCCGTCGCGCGACGCCCTGCAGCATGAGGAGGTCCTGGACGGCGAGCGTCGCGCGCGCCCGCGGCGGCTCGACGTTGTGCGCGCGGAGCATCGCCACCTCGTCCTTGTGCTGCGGGTAGCCGATGCTCACGCGGATGAGGAACCTGTCGATCTGCGCCTCCGGCAGCGGGTAGGTCCCCTCGAGATCGATCGGGTTCTGCGTCGCCAGCACCATGAAGGGCGACGGCAGCTCGAAGCGATCGCCCTCGATCGTCACCTGCCGCTCCTGCATGGCCTCGAGGAGCGCCGACTGGGTCTTCGCCGGGGCGCGGTTGATCTCGTCAGCGAGCACGAGGTTCGCGAAGATCGGGCCGGGGCGCAGCGTGAAGGTCCCCTCCTTGGGCGACAGGACGTACGTCCCCGTGATGTCGGCGGGCAGGAGGTCGGGCGTGAACTGGATCCGCCGGACGGACGCGCCCAGCGCCGCCGCGAACGCCTTGACCAGCGTGGTCTTCGCGACGCCGGGCACGCCTTCCAGCAGCACGTGCCCCTGCGCGAGCAGGGCGGTGAGCATCAGATCGATCGCGCGCGGCGATCCGATGTAAACGCGCGTGATCTCCCGCCGGACCGCCTCGATCCGCTCCCTGGCAGCGGAGATTTCGTCGACGGCGACGGCCTGAACCTGGTTCATCGAGCGCCTTTGTCAGAGGGTGGTGTTGCGAGCTTCGCTTCCGCCGGTGAGGGCCGCGCCTCCGGGGACGCCGTCGAAGGGTCGGCAGGCGCGCCGGGGTGAGGCCCCCGCGGTGGCCTCCGGCCGTCGGCGCCGCAGGCGGCGAGGACGCTCCGCACGACGCCGGCGGCGTGCAGGAGCGCGGGCCTGGACACGCTCGCCGGCTTGCCGGCGACGACGGACGCTTCGACTCGGTACATGGTGCCCAGAACCTCCTTGAAAGCCGAGAGGGCTCGCTCGTCAAGAGATCCCTCTCGGGCCACGAGCCGCGCGACCGTCTCCTGCGCCGGGTTGGCCTCGAGACCGAAGCGCACGGACAGGGCCTCGAAGAGCGCGCTCTTCAGCTCGAGGAACGCGAGCCCGCGCGGGGACGAGGGGGCGGCGAGGACGGCGAAGCGCCCGGCGGCGCCCCCCTGCGCGACGAGCGGCGTGGGACGGGCGTATCGAGGGAGCGGGCCTCGGTAGGGCTTCGCCGAGGCGCGCGCGGTCCAGATCGCGAGGGCGAGGCCGGCGAGGGCGGCGAGGGCGAGGAGGGCGCCGCCGGGGAGCCCGTCGCGGCGGGCGTCCTCGACGGCGTTCGCGAGCGCCTTGAGCTGCGCGTCGAAGTCCTTGCGGAGCGACGTCTCGCCGCCGAACGAGCTCTCTTCGTCGAACCGGTTCGCGACGATGTAGAGGCGGCCTCGGCGCGGCTCCGCGCCATCCTCGTCGACCAGGTAGCGGGTCAGGCCCGAGGCGAAGGCGCGGTTGCCCGGGTACCGGAGCATCATGTTCATCAGCGCCGACGGGTCGCCCATCGCGAAGAGCCGGCCCTTGCCGACCTGCCCGGCGACGGCGACGATCACGTCCGGCTCGCTGACGGCGCGGATCCGCAGCACGGGCGAGAGGTTCGGGTGCCGGAGGCCGGTCGCGTGGTTCGTGACGAGCCGCTCGACGTGGCTGACGACGGGGTGCCGACCGATGGAGTTGCCCCCGACGGCGTCGGCGACGGGCTCCGCGATGGCGAGGGCGGGGCGGTTCCGGAGCGCGGCGAGCGGCCGGGCTGGCGTCGGGACGCGCTCGATCTGGAACCGCCGGAGCGTGTCGTCGCCGCGGCCGAAATCGTCGACGATGGCGAGCCGCCCGCCGGCCTTCATGAACGAGGTCGTCTCGTCAGCGTCGAGCGCCTGCTGCGGATGGAGCACGAGGATGCCGTCCTCCGGGCCGACCTGGCTCCAGTCGAGCACAGCGACGGGGTGGACCCTGGCGACGCCGAGCTCCGCGCGCGCGATCTCGAGAAACTCCGAGCACCCCTCCCAGCTCGTGTCGTTCACGTCGAAGGCAGCGCTCGCTGTTCGGGCGGGCGCGAGCAGCGCCATCAGGGCGATCAGCGCGATCAGCGCGATCCGGAGGGAGCAGGATGTGGCCCGCCGGCGCACCGACAGACGCCGATGATCCCTGTGAAATTCGAAGGATGCGTGCGCAAGCCACGCGCCGTGCCGCGTCATGAGCGCCGCGAACATACCACTGTCAGCCCGAGCGATAACCTTGACCCGCCATCTCACATTGCTAGATTCGCTTTGTAAGAGCGGGGTGCTTTCTCGCAGGCCTCGTTCGACCAACTCGGCCGAGCACTCTACGGGGTTAGTCGATGCTTCCTCCGTTCATCATCGAGCAAATACGGCAGCGCGAAGAAGAGAAGGATCGGTCAAGAAGCGAAGAAATTCGACCGCGCCTCGAGCTGCCGATCGAACGCTACCCCGCTCCTCGTCGTCTTCCCGATACTGAAGAGGACGATCCCAACCGGGGCGTCATCATCCTCGACCTGGGCTAAAACCACGTGTAGCACGCCCCCTTCGCGGTCCCCGTGGAAACGCGAGACGCCGCCCCGCAAAGTCCGCGGGACGTCCCCGACACCCTCCACGCTCTCCCCGTAAATCCCGAAAAACGGGCACACTGGCATCCTTCGATGCGCGCGCATGGGGCTCCGTTTCTTGCCTGAAGCGAGCTCGTCTTCTTGCCTGAAGTTGCCTGAAGCGAGCTCGTCCGGTCAGTCTGCTGCGTCCGCGCTCCCAGTCCTTGGGTCGCCGTGCGCGGCAGGGCGCCGAGCGGCGTGGGCCGAAAAATTGTCCTTGGTCGAGATGACCACGTTCGTGCGGGGTTGACCGGAGGTGGGAACTTCGCCTAGGTTGCGCCCCCACTTCTGGCGCCGAGCACTGAACAAGCTACGCTCCGGCGCTTCAGAGCAGACCGTGCGCAACGTGAGCACGGGCTCTTCCATATCGATCGAGGTTCTACAGATGGCCGTTCATATTCGCCTCGCCCGCGCGGGCACCAAGAAGACGCCCTTCTACCGCATCGTCGTCGCCGACCAGCGCAGCCCGCGCGGCGGCCGGTTCATCGAGCGGTTGGGCACGTACGACCCGCGCAGGACCGAGATCCGCCTCGATGTGCCCCGCGTGAGGCACTGGATCTCGAACGGCGCCCAGCCGACGCACACGGTGGCGCTGCTCCTGAAGCACCCTGGGCTCGCCCAGGCAGCCGCTCCGGCGGACGCCGCGAAGTAGCATGGTCTCCTCGACGTCTCCGCTGGTCGATCTCGTGGCGCTCGTCGCCCGCGCGCTCGTCGACCAGCCGGACCGGGTCGTCGTTCGCGAGGTGGCGGGCGACCGCTTCCCCCGGATCGAGCTGACGGTCGCGCGCGAGGACATCGGCAAGGTGATCGGCAAGGACGGGCGCACCGCGCAGTCGATCAGGACACTGCTGAGCGCCGCTGCGAGCAAGTCGGGGCGGCGCGCACACCTCGACATCCTCGACTGAGGCGGACCCAAGGTGGAGCGACGCTACGTCCCCGTCGCGGAGATCGCCCGGCCGCATGGCGTCCAGGGGGAGCTCCGGCTTCGTATCTACAACGAATCATCCGACCTGCTCCTCGCGCGGCCTCCGATCAGGCTGCGCCTCCCCGATGGCGCCGAGCGGGACGCGAAGATCGTCGCGGCGCGCCCCACCGACAAGGCGCTGCTCGTGCGGCTCGCTGGGATCGACGGTCGGGACGCGGCCGAGGCCCTGCGCGGCGCGGCGGTGTGCGTGCCGCGGGACGCGTTCGCGCCGCTCTCCGAGGGCGAGTTCTACGCGTGCGACATCGAGGGGGCGCGCGTGATGACCCCAGAGGGCGACCTGCTCGGGCACGTGAGGTCGCTCCAGTCGTACCCGACCTGCGACGTGCTGGTCGTTGAGCGGCGCGGCGCAGATTCGATCGAGATCCCGTTGACCGAGAGCTTCGTCGGCAGCGTGGACGTGGAGCAGCAGATCGTCCAGCTGGTGACGCTGGAAGGCCTCGTCTGAGCCGCCGTCCGGCGCGAGGCGGCCCGCCGCGGCAAGTTCGATGCGCATCGATGTAGTCACCCTGTTTCCCGAGCTCTTCGAGGGATTTCTGGCGATCGGCATGGTCGGGCGCGGGCTCGCTTCGGGCGCGTTCGCGGTCCGGACGCGCAGTCCGCGCGAGTTCGGCCTCGGCCGGCACCGGAGCGTGGATGACACGCCCTACGGCGGCGGTTCGGGCATGGTGATGCGCGTCGACTGCATCGTCCGCTGCCTGGAGGCGCTCGACGAGGCCGCCGTCGAGGGCGAGCCGGCGGGCGCGCCTTCCGGAGAGGCGACGGCGCCCTCGGGCCCTGCGCAGCGCGCGCACCGGGTGCTGCTCACGCCGCAGGGGCAGCCTTTCCGCCAGGAGAAGGCCATCGAGCTCGCGGCGCGCCCTGCCGTCGCGCTCGTGTGCGGCCGGTACGAGGGGTTCGACGAGCGGGTGCGCGCGTTCGTCGACGAGGAGATCTCGCTCGGCGACTTCGTGATGACGGGCGGCGAGGTGGCGGCGATGGCGGTGATCGATGCGTGCGTGCGCTTGCTCCCAGGGGTGCTGGGCAACGCGGGGTCGGCGGAGCACGAGTCGCATAGCCCCGCGCTGTCCGGGCTCCTGGAGTACCCGCAGTACACGCGCCCCGTGGAGTTCCGCGGACACAAGGTGCCCGAGGTGCTGCAGCAGGGGAACCACGCGGTGATCGCTCGCTGGCGACGGGCGCAGGCAGAGCAGCGCACGGCCGAGCGCCGGCCCGACCTCTGGTGCAAGACGCGCGGAGGACAGCCTCCGCCGGACGAGGGCGGCGAGGTGCGACGATGAGACTCGCGCTCGCGCTCGTCCACTACCCGGTGCTCGACCGCTCCGGCGAGACGGTGACCACCGCGATCACGAACCTCGATCTGCACGACATGGCGCGGAGCGCGCGCACGTACGGGGCCGAGCGGCTGTTCGTCGTGCACCCGGTGGCCGCACAGCGCGCGCTGGCAGAGCGGATCAGGGAGCACTGGGTGCTCGGCTCCGGCAAGCGCCGGATCCCCGATCGCGCCGTCGCGCTCGATGTGCTGAGCGTGGTCTCGAGCCTGGACGACGTGTATGGCGCGCTGAGCAGCGCCGGGCGCCCCGGCGTCGAGGTCTGGACGACGGCGGCGGCCTCGCGAGGGCTCCAGGTGACGAGCTATGCAGCGACCCGCGCGCGCCTCGCGCAGGCGAGCCGCCCGGTGCTGATCCTGTTCGGCACAGGCTGGGGGCTCGCGCCAGAGATCATCGACGACGCCGATCTCCGGATCGAGCCCATCCGGGCGGCCGCGACCACCGGCTACAACCACCTGAGCGTGCGCGCGGCGTGCGCGATCACGCTCGATCGGCTGCTCGGCGACTGGCACGCCGGGTGAGCCCTCGCGGTGCGCGGCGGCCGAGCGTGACGCCAGCGCCGCCGTCCGCCCCGCGGTCCATCCTACGGCCATGAGCAAGCGCGAGGCCCACCGTCCCGCAGACGAGACGAGCTCGGAGCGACCGACGCACGATCGGCTGGTGCGCGAGCAGGCGTTCGCGCTCGGGTTCGACGTCGTCGGCGTCGCGCGCGCGGACGAGCCGCTCGGGGTCGAGCACGCGCGGTACCTCGAGTTCATCGAGCGGGGCATGCACGGGGAGATGGGCTACCTCGCGGAGTACGCGGAGCAGCGGCGCCGGGTGGACACCGGCGCGATCCTCGAGGGGGCGCGCTCGGTCGTGTGCGTCGGCCGCAGGTATGCCCGGCCCAAGGACAGCGAGGGGCGCGACCCTTCGCTCGCGCAGATCATCGCGCGGTACGCGCGCGGCCAGGACTATCACAACCACCTGAAGCGCCGGCTGCGGCGGCTCGCGTCGTTCATCCGGTCGCTCGCGCCGTCCGTCCTCGCGCGGCCGCTCTGCGACGTCGAGCCGGTGATGGAGCGCGTCTGGGCGGTGCGCGCCGGCCTCGGCTTCGTCGGCAAGAACGGGCTGCTCATCACGCCGGGGCAGGGGAGCTACCAGCTGCTCGGCGAGGTGGTGACCACGCTGCCGCTCGTCCCCGACGTGCCCATCGCAGAGCGCTGTGGCTCGTGCACGCGCTGCCTCGACGCGTGCCCAACGCAGGCGTTCGATGCGCCCTTCGTGCTCGATCCGCGGCGCTGCGTCGCGTACCTGACGATCGAGCAGCGAAGCGCGCCCGCCGAGGAGCTGCGGCCCGGCATGGGAGAGCACCTCTTCGGCTGCGACGTGTGCCAGGAGGTCTGCCCGTTCAACAGGACCGCGCCGCCGCCCCTCGATCGCACCGCGCCGTTCCATCCGCTCGCACGATGGGAGGCGCGCGACGTCGACGATCTCACGTCGCTGGACGAGCAAGAGTTCGACGCGCTGACCGTCGGGACGCCGGTGCGGCGCGCGCGGCGCGGCGGGCTCGCCAGAAACGCGACCATCGTCGCTGCGAACCGGCTCGCGCGCGGGGCGGAAGGCGAGGCCGCGGCGAGCGCGAAGCGCGCGCTCGCCGCGGCGCTCACCCACGACGACCCCTCCGTGCGCGCCGTCGCCGCGTGGGGCATGCGCCGCGCGGGCTGCGGTGAGTCGACGAGCCCCGACGCAGCGGAGCCTGCCGGGTCGCTCGAGGATCCCGGTGCAGGTTGAGGCGCAGAGGGCGTCGAGGTCGATCGTAGCGCCGAGGCGCGGCGGTGCTCGGGCGCCCTTCGCGGGCGGCCGATGATCCGCTACGGTGTTCGCCGGCAAGACGCCGCGCGCACGAGCAAGAACGTGGATCTCCCCCCCAGGCTCCGAGCGCTCCTCGACGATCTGCGCCGGCACGACTCCGTCCTCTGGCGGCGTGCGGTCGACGCCGGGGTGACCTACGGCCCAGATCTCCTCGTCCGGCACAGCCCCGCGCTGTTCGGGCTCGTCTGCGGGGCCGTGCTGCCGGAGCACCGGCGGGCCGTGCGCAGGAACCTGCGGCTGGCGCTCGGCGAGCGGGGGGCGCTCGACGAGTACCGCGACGTCGCCCGGGTGTTCATCAACTTCGCCAGCTGCCTCACCGACGCGTTCATCGCGGGCAGCAGCCGGTCCGAGCGGCTCACCGGCCTGTGCGTGAACGACGAGCACTTCACGAGCGCGTTCCGGCGCGGCCGCGGCGTGATCGTCGTCACGGCGCACACCGGCGGATGGCAGGCCGCGGCGCCGCTGCTGCGCTCGGTGCACGCGGCCGACGTGCTGATCGTGATGCAGCGCGAGCGCGACAGCCGGGCGCAGGCCATCCAGGACGGCGCGCGCGATCGGGTCGGCGTGCGGATGCAGCACGTGGATGACGATCCGCTCGCGGTGCTCCCGCTGCTCGCGCACCTGCGGCGGCAAGGCGTCGTGGCCATCCAGATCGATCGCCTCCCGTCCGGGATGCGCGGGCGCGATGTCGAGCTCTTCGGGATGCCCTGGCGCGTCCCGGAGGGGCCGCTCCAGCTCGCCGCGGTGAGCGGCGCGCCGATCGTCCCGGTGTTCACCCGGCGGACCGGCTTCATGGAGTACGAGATCTGCATCGCGCCGCCCATCTCGCTGCCCAGGAGGCCAGGACCGTCCGAGCTCGACGTCGCGGCGCGGCAGATCACGGCGGAGATGGAGCGCTTTCTGCGGGAGAACCCGACGCAGTGGTTCCACTTCGAATAAATCAAGGACTTTGAGCCTCAAATGAGAAATCACGCCGCGGTCGGCCACGCGCTGCATCGGCGCGCAACCTGGGTTAAGAGTCCGCGCTGATGGCCCGCCTCCTCGTCGGACTGCCCTCGCTCAAGGGGGATATCCAGAAGTACAAAGATCGCTTCGATCTGGTCGAGCTCCGTCCGCTCGATACGTCGCTGCCCCGCGCGACCACGCTGCGCAAGTGGCGCAAAGCGGTGCCGCCGGGCTTCGTCTTCAGCGTGGTGCTGCCGCGCGTGGTCGGCGAGCTCGTGGCCGGGGACGAGCTCGACGAAGCGCTGTCGACCTCGCTCGAGGTGGCGTCCGTGCTCGAGGCCCGGTGCGTCGTGCTCCAGACGCCGCCGTCGCTCCGCCCGACGGCGAGCAACCGCAAGAAGCTCGCGGCGCTCTTCGAGCGTCTGCCCGCCGAAGGGGTCGTGCGCTGCTGGGAGCCCTCCGGGATCTGGGAGCGCGACGACATCGTGGCGACCGCGCGCGCCGCGAAGGTCCTCCCGGTGCTCGACGTCGCGCGCGACGCGCCGCCGCCCGGGCCGATCGTCTACACACGGCTGCGCGCGCTCGGAAAGTCGTCGTCGATGGGAGCGGCCGCGCTCGAGCGCGTCGCCGATCGCCTGCGCGGACGGCGTGAGGTGTTCCTGGTCGTCGAGGGCGACCGCGCGCCGCAGATCAAGTCCCAGCTCGCGGCGTCGCTCGCGCGCAAGCCCGATCGCTCAACAGCTTCCGCCGTGGTAAGGCCTACCATGCCTATGCCGAACACCCTCGTCGCCGAGGACGAGGAGCAGTGATCCGCGGCGCGGCGGCTACGGCGAGTGATGCGTTCGCGGCTTCGGCCGCTCGGGCCGCGCTCGAGTCGTCCGGCAGCGCGATCGATGCGATCATCGCCGGCTTCTTCGCCGCAGCTGGCGAGCAGCCCGACGTGCTGCTCGCGCCTGCCGTCGCGCTTGCGGCAGGCGTCGGCGTGGGCGCGCGGGCCTTCGATGGACGGGCGATCCAGCCCGGGCGCGGCGCGCCGCGCCCGCGCGGGTTCGTCGACGGGCAAAGCGTGCCGGAGGCCGCGCGCGTCGCGGTTCCGCGCTCGCTCGGGATGCTGGTCCTGCTGCACGGCTACCTCGGGCGCGCGCGCCTCCGGGAGCTGGTTCGGGCCGGCGTGGCCGCAGCCGAGCGCGCGGGCGCGAGCGGGCGCGCCGAGCTGCTCCGCGAGGTCGGCTCGCTCGGCGCGATAGCGCTCCGGGCGCGCGACGTGGAGCGGGCGCTGCTGGCCGTGGGCGGGCCGGTCGCCGGTGGGACCCTGACCGCCGAAGACCTGGCCGAGGCGGTCCCGGCCGAGGTGGAGGCCGCGTCGACCACGATCGCGGAGGGCGCGACAGCGCTCCAGGCGCCGTGGCCGGTCGGGGACCTGGTGCGACCCGCGGATGCGATCGTCGCCTGCGACGGATGGGGTACCGTGGCGGCGCTGGCCTACGCGCGCACCGACGATGGGATCACCGTGCCCGAGCTCGACATCGTGCTCGGGCGCGACGCCGTCCCGGTGCGCCGCGGAATCACGCGCCTCGCCCCAGGCACGCCCCTGCCGGCGGCGGCGCCGATCGCGATCCTCCAGCGCAGCGCCTTCGCGGCCGCGATCGCGGTGACCGGCAGGTCCAAGCTCGACGTGACCGCCCTCGGCGCGCTCCTCCGCGGCAACGCGCTCGAGGCGGCCCTCCACGACGTCCGCACGCAGCTGAGCGCCGCCGGCGCCCTCGCCGTCCTGCGCGACGACCGCGACGCGCGCGCGGCCAGCCTCGCGGCCGGATTCATGGCAGGGGTACGGACACCGCCAGCAGAGGGCTGAGGCGACGCCGGCGCAGGCTGACCGAGCGATCGGCCGAAGCCGACGCAGGGGAGCCGAGCGATCGGCCGGACCGAAGCGGCCGCCATACCTCCGGCGGATGCGTCAGCGCGGAGGCCACGACGGTGGTCTAGACGTGATCAAACCGCCAGAGCGCCAAGGACACCACGGAGAGGACCTCTCGGTTCTCCTGGTGCCCTTGGCGTCCTGGCGGTTTTCTCGTCCGGGTCGCTATCGCTGGCTCGCTGCTCCAGACGCGACCGAGCGCCGCTCCAGCTAGAGCGTGACGCCGTAGCGCTTCGCGTAGGCAACGACGCCGATCTTGTCGATCGTGCGGATGTCACGCGTCGTGAGGTTGAGCTTCACGAAGCGGTTGAGCTCGGGGACCCAGACGCGCCGGGTCTGGATGTTCACGAGCTGCCAGCGCTTCGTCTTGATGTTGGAGTGGGAGACATTCTGCGCCAGAAGCTTCCGCTTCCCAGTGATGTCGCTCTTCGCCATGACGTCCTCGGTTGGAAGGGGACCGGACTCGGTACCCGATCCTGTATCGAACAAGCTGGCCGGGCGCACGCCCTGCGCGGGGGAGCAGGGGGGCTCGGGAGCGCGGGAAAGTGAAGGAAGCCGGGGGACATGTCAAGCGTCCACCGGGGGTACTTCGCCGCAATGCACCGGAAATCGCCCGCGGAGGGGGCGGTGGACCGCCCGCGGAGCTAGGTCAGCCACTCGCCGCCCGAGGGCGGCCGCCGGTCCCGGCCCTCCTTGTCGTTCTCGGGGCGGTGTAGATCGATACGCCGGGCGTCGGCGGCAAGACGCCAGGCCAGGATCTGGAACAGGCCAAGGCTCGTGATCGCAGACGTCGCGGCGAACGCCAGGCCTGCGGAGAGCACGCTGACGAGATCCCGCGGCGAGAAGGCGCTGAGCTGGGCGAGCCTGCCGACGACAAGGTCGGCCGTGAAGGCGAGCACCACCGCGACCGCAAGGAACGAACCGGCGCCCGTCGTCTCCGACCCCATGAAGCCGGTGAGGCTCGACAGCACCGCCAGGATCACCATCAGGGCGCCGAGCTGGCCCAGGTGCGGGTCGAGCAAGGCGAGCTGCGCGATGGCATGCCCGAACGAGGGGAGCGCGACAAGGAACGCGACGACGAGCAGCCACCGGGCGCCGGTGTACGCCCTGTAGCGGGACCGGAAGACGAGCGCCGCCGGCAGCGCTATCGCCGCCCCAGCCCGGGCAGCGCCCCACCCGACCGCGGGACCGGAGCTCTGGAGGCCGATGACGGTCGCGATCGTCCCCAGAACCACCATGGCGACGGCGCGCTGCCTGTAGCTCACCGACGTGAGCGCGGTGAACAGCGTGACGATGCCCAGAACGAACGCAGGCGGCCCCGCGACCACGCCGTCCGGGCGGAGCCCCGCGACCGACAGGCCACCGAACAGAAGGAAGCTCACGCCCACCACGGCGCACCAGACCCGCGCCGCGTCCTGCGCCGGACGCATCGGCGCCAGGTCCTCCATGAGCGCCTCGGACGCGAGCAGCGGCTTGGTGACATGCTCGCGCGCGCTCGGCGGCGTCTCCTCGAGCGAGATGGCTGGGCTCGACCCGGAGAGCCGCTCGACCGGCGCGGCGCCGGGCGGCGCCGCCGAAGGCCCTGCCGGGGGCGGTTCGGCCGGGCTGTCACTGGCCGCGGCGCCCTCCGCCTGGGCTGGAGCTGCCTTGTCCCGTTCGGCGATCGCGCGACGGCTCGCTGGCGGGCGGTCGCGGTTCGCCTCTCCGTAAGGCTTTTCCATTGCTGGAGCTGGATCAGATCTCACGGACGTCGATGGGGTTGCTGCGGAGCTGACCAAGCAGCTCGGCCGAGGTGAGCCGCGCGACCAGGGTGCGTCCGAAGTCTCGCACGGTAGTGAATCCTTGCCCATCCATGGCGAGGGATTGCTCGTCCATGTACAGCCGGCGTGCAATCTCGATCTGCACGGCGTGGACGGCACGGCGCGGTTGGCCGTAGTGCGCGGTACTGAACCCCCCCTTGTAGGGGTCGTCATGACGCACGGAGAAGCGGCAGGCGCGCGCGTGCTGATCGACCGCGTCGATCACCGCGCTCGCGGCGGTCGTCCGTCCGCGCGTGCCGGGGACGATGTCGGCTCGGCCGACCGCGCCCTCGGCATGGCCGCGGCGGCTCTGGCTCGGCATCGAGTGGGCGCAGAGGAGGATCGCGAAGCCAAAGCGCTCGCGCTTGCGGGCGAGGATCTCGCTGAGGGTACGGTGGTAGGGGCGATAGAAGCGGTCGAGCCGGCGCTCGAGCTCCCGCCTCGGAAGTCGAGCGACAAGGATGGGCTCGCCGTCCGTTGTCACGCGCCAGATGAGCCCCCTCGGGAACGGCGCCCGACCGCCGCCCTCGACCGCATCGCCGTCGCAGTCGGACTCGCTGCGGTTGAGATCGACGACCAGCCGGCTCATCCGCGAGAACAGGAGGGTCGCTCCCTCGGCCGGAGCGTCCTGGAAGAGCGCGTCCACGTAGAGATCGGCGTCGCGCCCGATGCTGCGCGCAGGCGCGATGGTCCAGGACAGCGACTCGGGATCCATGTGGACACCCGCGTGCGGTACTTCGACGAGGACCGGGCTTTCCGCTCCGCGGGGCTCGACGACCTCGAAGGCTGACACCACGAGGCCCACTGTGACGCATTCCGCGTCCGGCTGGAACCAGGACGGGGAGGTTCCTGACCGGAAGGAAGGACGACGTGGTGCCGTCCGGGGCGTCCTGTGGGCACCTGCTCCGCCCGGCTTTCTGGCGTCCGTGGCCGGTTCCGCAGTAGCGTTGGCCGTGGACCTCGCGACCTGGGTGGACGCATACCTGGATCACCTCCGCGTCGAGCGGGCTCTGGCGCCCCTGACGCTCGAGGCGTACGGGCACGATCTCGCCAAGCTCGTCGCCCATGCCGAGGCGACCGGGATCTCGACCGTCGACGGCATCGACCAGGCGCTGCTCGGCACCTACCTGGTCGCGCTCGGTCAGGCGGGTATCAGCGCGAGCTCGGCGGCTCGCCACCTCTCTGCGGTCCGCGGGTTCATGCGCTTCCTGCTCCGTGAGCGCTGCATCGAGCGGGATCCATGCGCGCTGATCGAGCGACCCAGGGTCGGGCGGCGGCTGCCCAAGGTGCTCTCGTTCGACGAGATCGCGCTCCTCATCGAGGCGCCCGAGCAGGGGACCTTCAAGGGGCTGCGCGATCGCGCGATGCTCCACGTGATGTACGCAGCCGGCCTGCGCGTCAGCGAGGTGGTGCGCCTCAAGGTCGCCGACATCGAGCGGCGCAAGGGGATCGTGACGGCGCTCGGCAAGGGCGGGAAGCGGCGGCTCGTGCCGCTCGGCGAGCCGGCGCTCGCGGCCATCGACACCTACCTGGAGGCGCGCGCCACGCACCCGCGCAGCGCAGCGACGCAGGTGCTGTTCCTGTCCCCCCGCGGCGGGCCGCTCACCCGGCAGGCGGTGTGGAAGCTCCTCGGGGGATACGCGCGCGCCGTGGGGATCGGCAAGCCGAGCTCGCCGCACAAGCTCCGCCACTCCTTTGCAACGCACCTGCTCGAGGGGGGCGCGGATCTCCGGAGCGTCCAGGCGCTCCTCGGCCACGCGAACGTGGTGACGACCGAGATCTACACGCACCTCGCCGACGATCATGTGCGCGCCGCGTACCGACGGGCGCACCCTCGCGCGTGAGCGCGCGGACCGCGGCTACTTGCAGCGCTTGAGGAACTTACCGCAAGGCTTGTTCGTGGCTTGCCCCGCGGGCTGAGCCGGCGCCGGGGGGATCTCGGTGAGCTGGAACTCCTGCACGAGCGGCGTGCCAGCCTTGACGACGATGCTCATGCTCCGCGGGAAGTAGCCGGTGCGCTTGACGCTGACCTTGTGCACTCCCGGCTTGAGATCGAGCTCGACCTCAGGGGCTCGGGTCGCCTTGCCATCGACGGTGATCTCCTCGCACGCGACGGGCTTGCAGGAGATCTTCACGAGCGCGTCGGTCTTCGCGCCCGCGTCGGTCGAGGCGCCTGCGTCGATCGGGGTCGCGGTGGCCGGGGCTCCGGCATCGGCCGCCTGCGCGCTCGCGATCGGCTCGGGCAGCGCGGGCGCGGCCGTCGGCACGGGGGCCATGGAGGACGCCGTTGTCGACGCGGCGGGGCTCGGCTGCGGCTCTTCCCTGCGATCCATGACGTACCACGCGGCGGCCGTGCCCCCGACGAGCAGCACCGCAGCGATGCCCACCGTCAGGGAAGCCGCCTTGCCCCAGGGCGACCGCGGCGCGCTGACCGCGGTCAGCATCGCGCCGGCGCTCCGAGGGGATGCGGCAGCGGCGCTCTGGGCCGAAGGCGACGGCGCCTGCCCGAGGTTCGCGTCAGCGAAAGGGGGCGGCGGCTGCGGTGAAGATGACAGGGCCGCCGAGGGTGGAAACGGCGCGGGGGGCGGCGGCGGCGATGGTGAAAAAGGCGAGGGGGCCAGCTGCGTCGATGCCGGAAAAGGCGAGAGGGCCAGCTGCGTCGATGCCGGAAAAGGCGAGGAGGCCAGCTGCGTCGATGGTGAAAAAGGCGAAGGGGCCAGCTGCGTCGCGTCGGCCGCCGGCAGAGGCGCGGGCGCGCTCGCCGCGGGGACGGCGTGGGCCGGCGGCACGGGCGCGGGCGCTTCGTTCGCCGAGGGGGACAGGGCGAGCGTCGAGCCCACCTCGATCGCCGCGGCCGAGAAGCCGCTGAGCATGGCCGCGAGCTCGCTCGCCGAGCGGAAACGATCGCGCGGATCGTGCGCCAGCGCGCGCGCGAAGGCGGCGTCCAGCACGGGGCTCACCGGAACGCCGAGCTCCGCGGCGCGCGCCGACGCGGACAGGCGCGGCGCCATGAGCTCGCGCTGCCAGGCCGGCACGTCCACCTGACCCTGGCAGGATCGCCAGTACGAGCGGCCGGTGAGCGCGAAGAAGGCGACCAGCGCCGCCGAGAAGATGTCGGCGGCGGCGCCCGCCGGGGCGCCCGCCTGCAGCTGCTCGGGCGCGAGCCACGGGGCGGAGAGGACGTAGCCCTCCGACGTCGGCAGCATGCTCCGCGCGACGGACGGCCCGAAATCGGTGACCTTCACGCTGCCCGGAGCGCTCGGGTCGATGAACAGGTTCGTCGGCTTGATGCCGTGGTGGGGCACCTCGCGCGCGTGCGCCGCGTCGAGCACCGCCGCGAGCGAGCGGAGCATCGCCCCGACCTCCTCGAAGCTCATGGGCCGGCGCTGCGCGAGCTCCGCGAGCGACGGGACGTGGATCATGTCCGTCACCGTGAAGGGCGCGGCCGTCCCCGGGTCGTAGCCGGCCTCGAGAATGTGCGCGACGAGCTCGTGCGGCAGCCTGTTCGTCTCGGCCACGTACCGCTGCAGGTGCTGCATCGCGTCCGGCCGCTGTCCGATGGCCGGCGCGTACAGCTTGAGGGCGACGTCGCGCGCCTGCGCCGTCACCGCGCGGAAGGTGGCCGTCGCGCCCCCGTAGCCGAGGAGCGAGCGGACGGAGAACCTCCCCGCGACGACGCTGCCCGGCGCGACGTTCGGTGCCGTCACGAGATCACTCCTCCGCGACCGAGATCGACTCGATCGACTGCAGGATGGTCGCGTCGGCGCCGGAGTTGTCGTCGTCGGGCACGAAGCCGAGCCCGATCACGATCTCCCCGTCCGTGCCGGCGTCGGCGAAGATCAGCAGCGGGCCCTTCCTGGTCCCGCGCACGGCGCCCTCCCTCTGCCACAGGCCGATCTTCCTTCCGGCGATCTCCTTGACGTCGTCGGGCTTCTTCCAGCTCACCTTCTTCTTGGGCAGCGTGACGTTGATCTCGCGCGCCAGCGCGTCGAGCGCGGCGTCGCGCTTCTCGGCCGTCTGCTTGCCCTCGCCCGTATCGACCTGCGCCGTCGCGAGGGCAGGGCCCTCGTCCGCGGCCTGCGCGATCGTGGCGCTCTCTGCCTGGGCGTAGGTCCAGCCCTTCGCGGGCGTGAGCACGAGCGAGCTCCCGGCGATCTTCGCCCGGGTCGACTCATCTGCCTGGCACTGCTCGTCGAGCGCCTTGCAGGGCTTCGGGGCAGGAGGGGCCGGCGGCTCGGGCGCCGCGGTCACGACCGGCGCCGGCGTTACGGGTTGCGGTGGAGGCGGCGAGCTGCACGCCGTGGCGAGCGCCGCCGCAGCGCTCAGCGCCAGGGTGGGCCATCGTCGGAAGATCATTGCGCACGAGCGTTGCAGGACCGGCCCCGGGACGGCAAGTAAAGAGCGATCCCGGCGGGGCAGCTTGCGCCGCGGGACGCGGCCGGCGCCCCTGGAACGGCGAGCGCGCCGGGGGGCTGCCCCGGGCGCGCTCGCGAGGCGCAGGGGCTACTTGACGACGGCGCCGACGTCCTGTTCGACCTGCTCCGCGACGCCCACGGGCACCTTGCCGTAGAGGCGGGTGCGCTCCGTGACCAGGAAGTAGTCGGGCTTGCCGCTCGCCCCGGGGGGCCCCTTCACGAGCTCGATGAAGCCGATGTCGCCCGAGCGGCCGGTGTACTCGATCCGCGCCACGACCTCCTTCTGCTCCGGGGCAGCGGCCAGGTACTCCGTGGGGCGGAGGCGGTCGAGCTTGCTCATCCAGTTGCCGACGGTCTCGTCGTTCTGCTCGGGGCTCGCTGGATCGGCCCAGAACTTCTTGCCCTCATCGCCGCTGCGCACGAGCTCGCGGCGCTTGTCGCCCGCGATGACGCGCGCCCGGGTGAGAGCGACGTCCTTCCACTCGTGCAGCTCCCGCTCCATGAGCCGCGACTCCGCGGTCTCGAGATCGCGGTAGACGTCGCCCTTGATGGCGTACACCTCGCCGGTGGCCTCGTCGCGCGCGTAGCGGTCCGCGCCGCCCGGGGTCGCGCCGCCGACGACCAGCTTGCGCTCTACGCCGCGCAGCTTGACGGTGATCGTGCCCTCCGGCTCGGCCAGGCCGAACTCGCTGGCGCGATCGTCCGCGATGCGGCCGATGGAGCGCAGGGCCTTCAGCGGCGCGATCGTCTCGGCGAGCTTGTTGCCGCCGCTCACCGAGACGAACGTCGTCGTCTTGACCGTCGGCTCCGGCTCCGCAGGCGGGTCGTCGTGCGGCTCGTCGCCGTGGTCCTCGTGGACATCGTCCTTCGGCTTGCTGGCCGGGGGCGTCGTCCTGCGCTCGGCCGTGCCGACAAAGTAACGGCCGTCCTTGTCCTTCTTCGCCTCGAGGACGACCGTCTTCGACTTGCCCTCGAAGGCGATGCGCTCGACGTCCTCGGCGCGGCCGGCCCAGACGGTCACGTCCGCGACCGAGAGCGCGGCCGCCGTCTTGTCGCGCGTCCAGACGACGACCGCGAACAAGGTCGCGACCACGAGAAGACCGAGGTGCACGAAAAAGCTGCGATCCAACCTCATGCGCGCCTCCCGCTCGCGCGCCGCCCGCGGCGCGTGATGAAGAGCCCGAGCCCAAGCACCATGGCCGGCGCCACGAGGATCGTGGCCCAGAACCAGACCTGGTCCTTCTCCTTCGTGTGCTCGATCCGGACGTCCTCGTTCGTCGTGATCTCCCCGGCGAAGCTCTCCTCGCCGCCGAGCCACCGGAACGCGTCGAGCGCGAGCACGATGTTGGGCTCGTTCCTGAATGCTGCGTCGCTGAACACGTCGGCGTCGGCGACCACGAACGCGCGCAGCTCCTTCTTGTCCTTGCCGCCACCGTCGCCGGGCGCGAGCTCCTTCGAGACCGCCGCGGCGAGGTTGTAGGCGCTCCGCTTCTCGCTCCCGTCGTCGAACTTGAAGTCGCCGTTCGCGTCGGCGAACGTCTCGCCCAGCGAGCGGACGACGAAGTCGATCTTCAGGTCGCCGCCCTCGACCTTGTCGAGCGACGACGCGCCCGGGAAGATCGTCGGCGCCTGCTGCGCGTGGCGGCTCAAGGTCGAGACCGAGGCGTGCGAGGAGTACCGCGTCGTGACCAGCATCGCGTGGTCCGAGTCGTTGAAGCGCCGCCGCACGTGGACCCGATCGTTCGCCAGCACCTCGGGCCTCCACGTGAGGCCCACGGCGCCGGCGAGCGGCGACAGGTCGACCTTGGCCTCCGGATCGAGCGCGAGCAGGAGGTGCCCGCCGTCGTCGGCGTACCGCTTGAGGGCCGCGACCTCCTCCGGCAGGAACTCCTTCTGCGGGCCGAGCACGATGACGACGCTCGCGTCCTTCGGGAGCTCGCTGCCGAGGCCCTGGGCGAGCCCGAGATCCTTGATGGCGTAGTTCTGGGACTCGAGCAGCTTGCGGAGGTTCTTGGCCGTCCGCCCCTCGGCCGCGGAGGTCGCCTCGTTCATCTCGCCGTGGCCGACCGTCAAGTAGGCGGTGCGCTGCGCGCGGATCACCTTGAGCAGCGCCTTCTGGAAGTCGGCGTCGAGGCTCTTCAGCTTGGCGCCGGCGGTCTTGATGTCGGCGCCGATGGTGAGCGTCTCGCGCGAGGTGTCGCGCGAGAGCACGAGGACGCCGTCCTGCGTGACCTTCGCCTCCTTGGCGAGCGCGGGGACGAGCAGCCGGTCCTGCATCTCCACGGTGATCTGCGGCGACGCCGCCTTCACCTCGCGCAGGTAGCCCTCGACCTCGGCGCCCACCTCGCTCAGCTGCGGGAAGAAGGCCGTGATCTTGAGCGGCTCGGTCAGGCTCTCGGCGACGCGCTTCGTCGAGTCGCCGGGGCGGGCCGTGCGGTAGTACGAGAAGTCCGCCTTGAGATCGAGCTGGCTCGCCGCGTACACGAAGAGCGCCGAGTAGACCGCCGCGAACGCGAGCGTCACGCCCGAGAGCGTCGCGGCGCGCACGCGCCGGCCCTCGATGCGCTCGGCGCGCCGCATCGGCGCGAGCGCCGCCTCGCCGAAGAACAGCGGCACCGTCGCGATGACGAGCAGCGCGATCCAGCCGACCATCGTGGCCGCGTCGATGCGCGCGCGCAGCTCGGGCGCGGCCTGCGAGACGCCGAGCAGGTCGCGCCCCGCGTCGGTCGTCGTGAAGTAGGCCGCCACCGCGACGACCCCGAGCGCCGACAGGATCGCGAGCGCGCGCTCGACGACGCGGCGCTCGCCCGCCTCGCGCACGGCCGTCGCGAAGCGCAGCGCGGTGACGAGGACGAGCGTCAGCAGCCCGAGCCCCGACAGCGCGTAGCGGAGCCCATCGATCGTGGGCACCACGCGCTCGCCCAGGAAGATGGCGAGGAGCGCGCCCGCGTACGCCGGCACCATCCAGCCCCCGGCGCTCAGCGCGGGCGCCCCGGGCTGCGCGGCGGGCGCCGGCTCGCCAGCCGGCGGGGCCTCTTGCTCCGGGCCCGGCGCCGGCGCGGCGGCGCGCTGCGCGGCGCTCGCCTCCTCGCCGCTGATCTCGGCCTCGTCGGCCTGAGTCTTCTGGTCCTTCACCGCCACCTCCGTGCTCTGAGGGTGTGGGTCGCGGCGAGCAGGAAGAAGTACGCGACCGCGACGTAGTACAGGACGTTCTCCAGCCGGAGCACGCCGTTCAGGAACGGCTTCTGGTTGAGCGGGTAGAGGTTCAGCGCGCTCACGAAGTCGTTGAGCGGCGGCGCCGTCACGCGGGCGACGAGGAACAGGAAGCCGAGCGTCCCGAGGATCGCCGCCCCGAGGATGACCGCGATGACCTGGCTCGCCGCGAGCGTCGAGGCGAAGAGCCCGATCGCGAGCGACGCGGCGCCGAGCAGCAGCACCCCGGAGTAGCCGACCAGGATGTGCCCGACGGACACCTTGCCGTTCACGAAGATCATCAGCGGCATGTAGATCGTGATCGCGGTCATCACGCCGACCAGCGCGAGCGCGGCGAGGAACTTGCCGACGATGATCTCGCCGTCGCGCACGGGCGCCGTCCTGAGCAGGATGAGCGTCCCGCTCTCGCGCTCGCCGGCGATGAGCCGCATCGAGAGGATGAGCGCCGCGACCATGGTGATGAACGCCGTGCCGTCGAAGAACTTGAGCAGCACCTCCGCCGACAGCCGCGCGCCCGATCCGAGCGCCGCGACCTGGAAGTAGATGCCGTCGATGAGCAACGCCGCGGCGGCGACGACGTACCCGAGCGGTGACCTCAGGTACGCGGACAGCTCCCGCCGCGCGACGAGCAATGTCCCTCTCATGTTTCGCCCTCGCCTTCCTCCGCCTGCTCCCCGGCAGGGGCCTTCTTCGCCTGGCCGCCGGCCCTCGCCCCGTCGGCGGCGGCGGGCCTCCCCTTCGTCGCCTGCGGCGCGCGCGTGGCGAGCCGCAGGAACACCGACTCGAGCTCGCGCTCGCTCCGCTTCACCTCGAGGATGCCGATCCCCGCCTGCACGAGCTCGGCGCACAGCGCCGCCCGCACGTCGCGATCGGCCTCGACCGCGAAGCTCACGACGTCGCTCCCCGGCTCGGTCGTGGCGAGCTGCTCGACGGACGTGACCCCCTCGATCTCGCGGGCGAGCTCGAGCGCCCGCGCCGCCTCGCCGCGCGTCACGCGGTGGCCGGCGCCCTCGGCCGCGGGGCCGCGGACCGTGAGCTCGATCCGGACGCCGTGGAGGAGCTTCGCCGAGAGCTCCTGCTCGGTGCCCTGCGCGCCGATCTCGCCGTCCCGGATGACGAGGATGCGATCGCACGTCTCGCTGATCTCGGAGAGGATGTGGCTCGAGAGCAGGATGGTGTGCTCGCCGCGCAGGCTCCGGAGCAGGGAGCGCATCTCGACGATCTGCACCGGATCCAGGCCGCTGATCGGCTCGTCGAGGACGAGCAGCCGCGGCTTGTGCACGATCGCCTGGGCGATGCCGACGCGCTGCTTGTAGCCGTGCGACAGCGCGCTGATGGGATCGGCGGCGACGTCCTCGAGCTGCGTCACCGCGAGCGCCTCGGCCACGCGCTTGTCGGCGGCGCCGGGCTCGACGCCGCGCAGGCGCGCCGCGAAGTGGAGGAACGCGCGCACGCTCATCTCCTCGTAGAGCGGCGGCCGATCGGGGAGATATCCGATGCGGGACCGCACCTCGTGCGGGTGGTCGACGACATCCAGCCCGTCCACGAGGACCCGGCCTGCGGATGGCAGGAGGTCGCAGGCGAGGATCCGGAGCGTCGTCGTCTTGCCGGCGCCGTTCAGGCCGAGCAGCCCGACGATCTCGCCCGTTTCGATGGAGAACGACAGGGGCCCGATGGCCTTCCGGTCGCCATAATACTTGTATAGGTCGCTGATTTCGATCACGGCCGTGCACCCCTCCGCGCAGGGAAGAAGCTCTCCGCGCCGGCGAACGGGACGCCGCTGAGCGCGGCGGTCCAGGCGCCAGCGGCCCCTTACAACAGCGGGTGACGGAAATCATTCCCCACGCGGCGCGAGCGGGGTCCCCCTCCGGAGGACAGCAGTCCATCCGCCGGACGCGATCGACCGGGACATGTGGCGGAGGCGGTGAGCAGAGCGACCGGGACGTGCAGGATCTCAGCGTCCGGCGAGGCGGTCGGCGCCCGGCGACGAGGGAAGAGGTCGACGTCCGGTGACGATGGGCGACGGGAGGCGAGCCGGCGGCGCGCTCGACCCGCCGTCAGCAATGCTCGGCGATGATCGCCCAGCAGGCGTCCGCGAACTCCCGGTAGGTGGAGCGCTCGAGCGTCGCCTGCTTCACCGGCATCACGTCCTGGTGCTCCGCGAGCATCGGGCGGAGCGCGCCCTCGATGTCCGCGCTCGTCTCGATCCACAGGAACTCCTCGATGCCGTCGGTGATCTGGCCGCGGATGAGCCTCGGCACCTCGCTCAGCCGGACCTTCTTCGGGCTCCGCCGCGCGATCGACGAGGCGATCTGCTCGGCGTGCGCCGGCCAGCGCTTGAGCGCCTGGTGGAACGTCGAGCCGACGAGCCTCAGGATCTGCTGCGCGAGCCTCGCCACGCGCGGGCGCTGCACGCGCTCCTCGTTCTCCGCCACCATCGCCAGGTAGTCGTCGGACAGGAGCTTGCGCAGGTCGCTCGTGAGGATCTGCTGCGACTCGGGCGTCATCCGCAGATCCGCGATGTGCGCGAGGAAGATGTCCCGCAGCATGGTCAGCCGCGCCGTCAACGAGCCGCTCGGGGTCGTGTCGAGGATCTCGGCGAGCGGGTCGATCAGGCGGCGGCCGAACGTCGTGAGGATGTGATCGAGGATCCGCTTCTGGTGCTGCTGGTGGCCGAGCACGGACAGCGCGCGGGCGATGTGCGCCTTGCTCGGGGCGTCGACGAGGATCTCCAGGGGCTGGTCCTGCGGCTTCCCCTCGTACATGCGCAGCGACGCGAACATCTCGCGGAAGGCGTCCGCCGCGGCCGCCCCCTCGCCCGACTCGCCGTAGACCCGGATGACGAGCCCCGAATCGGGGCCGGCGTCGAACAGCCGCCGGAGCTCTTCCCGGATGTCCTCGTCCGTGACGAGCGGCCCCGGGGGGAGCGACTTCCCGCGTGGATCCATGGATGCCCAGCCTACGGCAAAGTGCGGTCCACCTGAACCTCTGTGCCCGAGAAAGCGAGCTGCGCCTCGTCGTCCTCCTCGTGAGGGGCCGGAGCCGGCCTTGTGGCGCGCTCGCTTCGCCGGGTACCATCCACCGGTCGGCCCCGTCACGTCCCGTGCGGGAGGAGCGGGCATGGGAGCATGTATGGACGACGGTGCGAACCCGGCTCATCTGGTGAAGGGGAACGGCGTGGCCGGCGCGCTGAGCGCGCGCGGCGAGGCCCGGGCGGAGGTGCACGTCGCGTCCGGGGACATGCTCGATGTGCGCCAGTTCACGGTATCCGACCGCATGTCGGCGCTCTTCGAGGTGCGCGTCGTCGCCGTGTCGGACAACCCGGACATCGATTTCGAGGCCGTCATCGGCCGGCCGATGCGCTTCGCCGCGCACAGCGACAAGGTCCGCGCGTGGTCCGGCATCTGCAGCCACCTCCGGCAGATCGCCGTCGAGGAGCGCCACCTCTCCACCTACGAGCTCACGCTCGTCCCCGCGCTGTGGCTCGCGACGCAGCGGCGCAACCACCGGATCTTCCAGCACATGTCGGAGATCGACATCGCCCTGAAGCTCCTCGAGGAGCGGGAGATCGCCCCGACGCTGCGCCTCATCGGGAGCTACAGGAAGCGCAAGTACCGCGTCCAGTACGGCGAGAGCGACTACACGTTCCTCTGCCGCATGCTCGAGGACGCGGGGGTGAGCTTCTACTTCGAGAGCGGCGGCGAGAGCCGGCTCGTCCTCGACGACGGACCGCACGGCAACGCCCGTCGCCGCCCGATCGCGTTCCGCGACCACCCGACCGACGCCGACCGGGAGCACGTCACCGCTGTTCACGTCGCCCGCCGGCTGCGCCCGGGCAAGTACACGGTCCGCGACCACGACACCCGGCGACCGGCGTCGTACGATCTCGTGGCGAGCGCCTCCGGCCCGGGCGGCGTCGAGGAGCGGCTCGAGCGGTTCCACTACGTCCCCGGGGCGTTCCTGTTCGAGAGCGACCGGGGTGAGAGCACGCCTGCCGCCGATGACAAGGGCAAGTACCGCGCGGACGAGTCCGAGGGGGCCGCGCTCGCGCAGCGGCGGCTCGACGCGAAGCGCGCCTCGGCCCGCGAGATCACCTTCGAGACCAACACGATCGATCTCGCGCCGGGCACCGTCCTCTCGTTCCTCGACCACCCGAAGGCCGAGCTCGGCCCGGACAGGGCGCTCCTCGTCCTCGAGTCGACGCTCACGGGAGAGATCCCGGGCTCCCTCCGGCACGCGTGCCGGGGCGTGACCGCGGACGTCCCGTACCGCCCGCCGCTCCGCACGCCGAAGCCGCGCGTCCAGGGGGTCGAGTGCGCCACCGTGGTCGGCGCGCCCGGCCAGGAGATCCACGTCGACGAGTTCGGCCGCGTGCGCGTGCAGTTCCACTGGGACCGCGAGGGCCGCATGAACGACGGGTCGTCGTGCTGGATCCACGTGAGCCAGCCGTGGAGCGGCGCCGGCTTCGGCGGCACCAGCCTGCCGCGCGTCGGCCAGGAGGTGATCGTCGACTTCCTCGGCGCCGATCCCGACCGCCCGATCATCACGGGCCGGGTGTACACGAACCTCCAGAAGACGCCGTACAAGCTCCCCGAGAACAAGACGCAGAGCGGCTGGAAGAGCAGCTCGTCGCCCGAGACCGGCGGCTACAACGAGATCATGTTCGAGGACGCGGCGGGCAAGGAGCTCGTCCGGATGCAGGCGGAGCGCGACCTGCACAAGACCGTCAAGCGCGACGAGGAGGTCACCGTCGGCAACGATCGCGTGAGCGCGATCGGGCGCAACGAGGATCAGACCGTCGGCAACGACTTCGCGAAGCAGGTGATGAACAACGCGCGCGAGGTGGTCGGAATGAACCGATCGCGCGCCGTGGGCAACAACGAGACGGTGGAGATCGGCAGCGTGCAGGCGACCCGGGTCGGGGACAGGGTCGAGATCGTCTGCGGCAAGTCGAGCATCGTGCTCGAGAAGTCGGGCAAGATCGTGATCTCGGGGACCGACATCACGATCCACTCGAGCGGCCACACGCAGGTCTACGGCGACCCGATCGACCTCAACTAGTCGCTCTCTCTAGGCCTCCGCCGCGCTGCGCATCGCCGCGCGCACCTCCTGGGCCGCGATCGGATCCTTCACGATCCTCTCCAGCCACACGCGCCGGAGCCGGAGCAGCACGCCGTCTGGCAGGCCGAGCTCCGCGCGCGTCCGGGCGTCGTTCCCGCGCTCGGACGCGATCACGAGCCGGGCGTACTCGCCCGCCGTGATCGGCCCTCGCTCGGCCTCCAGCGCCGCGATGTACGCCCCGTCGTACGACGAGAGCAGCCGCCTCTTTCCGCGCCCCACGTCGGCGCGGATCGCGTCGAGCCAGTGCGCGTGCAGCGCCTCCCACGTGTCCGTCGAGAGCGCCTCCGCCGCGAGGATCGCGTCCAGCGCTTCGGGGCGCCTCGCGAGCCGCGCCGCGATCGCCGCGCATCGCGCGAGGGGGTACGGTTCGACCGGCAAGGTCGGCTCTGACGGCCCCTCGGCGGGCAGCGGCTCGGGGACAGCCGCGGGACGTCGTTCGGGGACGGCGGCGTCGGGCGCGGCCGCCGCCGTCCGGACGGGCTCCGCGACGCTCATCGCCGCGAGCCGCGCCGGCGGCGGGAGCGGCGTCGGCGGCGCCGGCGGCGTCGGCGGCCCTTCCTCCGGCTCGTGCTCGTGCTCGTGCGGCGCGAGCGAGCGACCGTGGGATCGCACCGGCGAGAGCGCGTGGAACGGGAGCGCGGGCCTCGGGAGCACCACGGCGGGCACGACGGTCTGCGCGGGGTCCTCCTCCTCGCCGGGGCGCGACGACGGGGGCGCCGGCGGGAAGCGCGGGTCGGCCGGCGGGAAGCGCGGGTCGGCCGGCGGGAAGCGCGGGTCGGCCGGCGGGAAGCGCGGGTCGGCCGCGTCCGGCGCGGCTCCGGCGGGCGGCTCCGGGGCGAGCTGCGCGGGGGTCTGCAGGAACGGGAGGGCCGCGGAAGGCCTCGACGAGAGCGGGGCCATCATCGTGCCCGTGAGGCTCGGCGCGAGCTCGCCCTGGCTGACGAGCACGACCCCCTCGCCCGGAGGGCGATCGAGCATGAGCTGCCCACGCCACACGAGCGCCGCGACGCCGTGATCGGCGTCGATGACGAGCGTGTCGCACCGGAGGGGGACGCGCTGCTCGACGCCGTTGAGCGCCGCGATCGCGCTCGGCGCCGGCGCGAGGAGGCGCGTCGCGAGCCGCGGGAAGCGCGGGTGCAGGTGCTCGAGCACGATCGGCTCCGTGCCCGTGAGCTCGTTCGTCACCTGATCGAGCGGCGCGACGTTGAAGTACCCGGCGTCGATGCCATCGGGCAGCGGTCGTTCGGTCCAGCGCGCGTGATCCCAGCCTGCCGCGTGCCGGCGCAGGCGCTGCGCCCGGTCGGGCCACTCCGGCCGGAGCGGGCCGAAGCCGGCGGGCCCGAGGAGACCGTGCCGGATCGCGGTCGACGACGCCATCGGCAGGAGGTTCGGCGCGCGCGCTCGCCCCCATCCATCGGCGAGCGCGCCGCTGCCCGTCGGCACGCCGACCGGGTTCGCGCTGAACGGACCTCCCGGGGCGCGCTCCCAGCGGAGCGGCACGCGCGTGAAGGGCGCGGGCTCGCCGAGCGATCCGTCCGACGCGAAGCACGAGTCGCCGCGGACCTCGATCGCCTTGTCGATGTCGCCGACGGAGAGCCGCGCGATGAGCGACGTCGCCGCGCCGGCCTCGGGCGCGTGCGCGTGGCCGACGACGAGCACCTCACCCCACCGCTTGAACGGGGCGACAGGGCCCCACGGCTCGACGAACCGCCGCTCGTCCCCCTCGTCCTCCAGCGGGGCCGCGGGGCCGCTCGTGATCGGCGACTCGAACGGCGCGAGCTCGAACAGCGCATGGCACGCGACGGTGAGCACCCACGCGTCGGGTCCGGGGCGCCATTCCAGCGCGCTGGCGCGTATCAGGCCTTGGCAGACGAGGTGCATCAGGTGAGGAACAGATGAGGAACAGATGAGGAACAGACGAGGACCAGGCGCGCGTCGGGCGTCCATCCCGCGTGCACCGGGCGACGTGCATCGCAGCGATGTCCCTCAGGATATCCGAGCCGGCAGGGCCGCGTCCGGGCGAACCTCCGCCTTCCCGCCTTCATGTGACATCTCTCCGGGCAGATGCCCCCACCACCCGGCTGCGCGTGACGGCCCCCGACGCCGGGTACGGATGTGGGATGTCCAGATGGCCGGGGAGGATGTCCAGATGGCCGGGGAGGATGTCCAGATGGCCGGGGAGGATGTCCAGATGGCCGGGGAGGATGTCCAGATGGCCGGGGAGGATGTCCAGATGACCGGACTGTGCCCCTCGTGAGGTGGATCAGATGAAGACGACGGGCTGCTCCCAGATCGCGAGGACGATGCAGCCCTCGGCGCTCGATACGCTGTGCCGGGTGCCCGGGGTGTTCACCACCAGCGTGCCGGCGCGGTGGTGCCCGCGCTCGTCCGTCTGAGAGCCAGCGAGCACGAGGATGTGCTCATGGCCGCGATGGACGTGCTGGGGCACGGACGCGCCTGGCGCATAGCGCAGGAGCGCCGCCGAGGAGCCCGCGTCGCCGCTCCCGTGAAGGCGATGGATCTCGACACCTTCCCGGAAGCGACGCCACGGGACCAAGTCCGGATGAGCGGTGAGCGCCATCACGTCTGCAACGATGAACGGCAAATGCCCAGGTGCCGCATTCCGCGTTGCTGCTGGATTCATGGACGTCATCGCGAATCTCCCATGTTGATGGAACCATGGCACGGCAAGCGGTCCGCGCTCAACGGCGATCGCGTGGGGCGCGAACAATTCATGGCCGGGAAAACTCTCGGAAATGAAGAGGCGCGTACAGATCCAGGGTGTGAAGAACACCCCGAGAACTCCGCTCCTCCCCGGTGGAGCCGACACGCCGCGCCGCCGGAGCTCTTTCGCCTTCCTGCGTCCGCTGCTCCTCTCGCTCTCGCTGCTGCCGGCGGCCGGCTGCAGCAAGGAGGCGTCCAGCGAACAGCCGCTCACGGTGGGCTTCATCTATGTCGGCCCCCGGGACGACTACGGTTACAACCAGGCGCACGCCGAGGGCGCCGCCGCGGTCGCCAAGCTGGCCGGCGTGAAGACGCGCGAGGAGGAGAACGTCGCCGAGACGGTCGCCGTGCAGAAGACCATCGAGAGCATGATCCACCTCGACGGCGCGGCGGTGATCTTCCCGACGTCCTTCGGCTACTTCGATCCGCACATCCTCAAGGTGGCGGAGAAGTTCCCGGACAAGGTCTTTCTCCACTGCGGCGGCCTCTACGACGCGTCGAAGCACCCGAGCAACGTCGGCAGCTATTTCGGTTATATCGACGAGGCCGAGTACGTGTCCGGCATCGTCGCCGGGATGACGACGAAGAGCGGCAAGCTCGGGTTCATCGCGGCCAAGCCGATCCCGCAGGTGCTTCGCAACATCAACGCCTTCACGCTGGGCGTCCGGAGCGTGAACCCGAGCGCGACGACGGCCGTGATCTTCACCGGCGACTGGTCGATGCCCGTCAAGGAGGCGGAGGCGGCGAACAGCCTCATCGACCAAGGCGTCGACGTCCTGACCGCCCACGTGGACTCGCCCAAGGTGATCATCGAGCTGGCAGAGCGCCGCGGCGTCTTCAGCACCGGTTACCACACAAACCAGGCAACGCTCGCCCCGAAGGGGTACCTGACCGGAGCCGAGTGGAACTGGTCCAAGGTATACACGGACTACATGGCGTGGATCCGCGAAGGAAAGCCGTATCAACACCTCCTGCGCGGCGGCTTCAAGGAGGGGTTCGTCAAGCTCTCGCCCTACGGGCCCGCCGTCTCCGAGGAGGCGAAGAAGAAGGCCGAGGAGGCGAAGGCGGGGCTCACGGACGGCACGCTCGTCATCTTCAAGGGGCCGGTCAAGGACAACGAGGGCAAGGTGGTCATCGCCGAGGCCGTCGAGCAGAGGCAGACCGACCTCGTGCTCGAGAGCATGAACTACCTCGTCAACGGCGCCATCGGCTCCGTCAACCAATAGACGTGGATCAGAGGGCCTCGAGGACCGCGGCGGCGGGGGCGGTCCAGCCGACGATGGCGCCCTGGGCGCGGACCATCTCCAGGGTCGCCGCCTTGAACTCGGGGAAATAGCTCTCGGTGGCGTCCTCGATCAACAGACACTCGTAACCGCGATCGTTCGCCTCGCGCATCGTGGTCTGGACGCAGACCTCGGTCGTCACGCCGGCGATGAGCAGCTGAGAGACGCCGAGCGCCGCGAGCCGGGCGTCGAGCCCCGTCCTGTAGAAGGCGCCCTTGCCAGGCTTCGGCAGGACGAGCTCCCCACGCGCCGGCGCGAGCTCGGGGACGAAGTCGTTCCCAGGCTCGCCCAGGACGAGGATGCGGCCCATCGGCCCGGTATCGCCGATCCGCATGCCCGGCGCGCCTCGAGCCCGCTTCGCGGGCGGGCAGTCCGAGAGATCCGGTCTGTGACCCTCCTTTGTGTGGATGATCGACAGGCCGCGCTCGCGGAACGCGTCGAGCAGCAGGCGGACCGTCGGCACGATGCGCTGGAGCCGGCGGACGTCGTTGCCGAGCGCCGCGCCGAAGCCGCCCGGCTCCAGGAAATCGCGCTGCATGTCGATGACGAGCAGCGCCACCGCGTCCGGCTCGGCGAGGCGGAACGGGCGCGGGCTCGCCGCGATCTCGGGGGCCCGCGCCGTCATCGGTGCCCCGCCATCGCGCGCCCGATCTCCGCGACGTCGGCCGAGGCGATCGGCGACTCGTGGACGATGCGGCCCTCGCTCATCACGAGGACCCTGTCGGCCAGGGCGAAGATCTCGTCGAGATCCGCGCTCACGAGGAGGACGGCCGTGCCGCGGTTGCGCGCCAGGAGGATGCGGGAGCGGATCTCGGCCACGGCCGCGAAATCGAGCCCGAAGCACGGATTGGCGGCGATGAGGAGCTCGATGCCCTCGCCGGAGCCGAGCCCGAGCTCGCGCGCGAGCACGGCCCGCTGCACGTTCCCGCCGGAGAGCCGGCCGATCGGCGCGTCGACCGAGGGCGTCTCGACGGCGTACTCGGCGACGAGGCGCTCGGCCGACCGCCGCAGCGCGGCGCGGCTCACGCCGAAGCGGAGCGCGGTGAACGGCGGCCTGTCGAAGGCGCGGAAGCCGAGGTTCTCGGCGACCGACATCGCAGGCACGCAGGCGTTGCGCAGCGGCTCCTCGGGCAGGCACCGCACCCGGTGCGCCCGGGTCTGCTCGCGTCCGGCGCCGTACGGCTCGCCATGGACGAGCACCTTGCCCGCCCGCGCGGCCCGCTGGCCCGCGAGCACCTCGACGAGCTCCTCCTGCCCGTTGCCCGAGACGCCGGCGATCCCGACGATCTCGCCGCGGCGGACCGTGAGCGTCACGCCGTCGAGCGCCGGCCGCCCGCGGCCGTCGGTCGCGGCGAGCCCCTCGATGCGCAGGACCGGCTCCCCGGCGGGCGCGTCGCCGCGCGCCGCGGAGACGCGCGCCGGCTGCGCGCCGACCATCATCTCGGCCATGGCCGCCGGCGTGAGATCCCGGGCCTCTCCCCGGCCCGCGACCCGGCCGCGCCGCAGCACCGTGACCTCGTCGGCGAACGCCGTCACCTCGCGGAACTTGTGCGAGATCATGAGCACGCTGATCCGCTGCTCGTCGGCCATCCGCCGGAGCATCCCGAGCACCTCGTCCGCCTCCGCGGGCGTGAGGACCGAGGTGGGCTCGTCGAGGAGGATGATCCTGCTGCCGAGGTAGAGCTGCTTCAGGATCTCGAGCTTCTGCTTCTCGCCCGCGGACAGCTCGCGCACGGTCCACTCCGGATCCATCCGGAAGGGCATGCGCGCCATGAACGCGCGGATCGCCTCGCGCTCCTTGCGCCAGTCGATGACGGGGGGGAGCGACGGGCGCGCGAGCACGAGGTTCTCGGCGACCGTCATGTTCATCACCAGGGTGAAGTGCTGGTAGACCATGCCGATCCCCAGCGACCGCGCCTCGCGCGGGCTCCTGATGGACAGGGCGGCGTCGCCGACCCGCACCTCGCCCGCGTCGGCCGGGTGATAGCCCATGATGCACTTGACAAGCGTGCTCTTGCCGGCGCCGTTCTCGCCGAGGAGCGCGTGGAAGCTCCCGGGCGCGAGGCGCAGCGACACGTCGTCGAGCGCGAGCAGCGGCCCGAACCGCTTCGTGATCCCGGCGGCGGAGAGCGCCGGGGGCGGCCCGAGCGGGCCGGCGGCGCGGGCGGCGGCGGCGCGGGTCGGCCTCGCCGCCGGGCTCGAGAGGACGCGCGGGGCCATCACGACGCGAGCGCCTCCAGGAGCGCCGCGGAGGTCGAGACCGCGCCGAACACGCCGTTCTGCATCGTGATCATCTTCAGGGCCGCGGCGTGGTTGCCGGGGTCCGTGGCGGCGCAGCAGTCGGAGAGCAGCACGCACTCGTAGCCGCGATCGTTCGCCTCGCGCAGGGTCGTGTGCACGCAGACGTCCGTCGTGATCCCCGTGAGGATCAGGTTCTCGATGCGGCGCTGGCGGAGGATGAGATCGAGGTCGGTCGCGCAGAACGAGCCCTTGCCCGGCTTGTCGATGATCGGCTCGCCGGGCAGGGGCGCGAGCTCCGGGATGATCTCCCAGCCCGGCTCTCCCCGGACGAGCACCCGCCCGCACGGCCCCGGATCCCCGATGCCGACGCCCGTGCCGCGCCCGCCGTCGGTCCGGCGCGAGCGCCACCGCTTGTTCGCCGGGAGATCGGAGAGGTCCGGCCGGTGCCCCTCGCGCGTGTGCAGGACGTGGACGCCACGGCGGCGCACCTCCGCGAGCACGCGCTGGATCGGCGCGATGCAGGCCCGCGTCAGCGAGATGTCATATCCGAGCCGATCGATGTACCCGCCCTTGCCGCAGAAGTCGGTCTGCATGTCGATGACGATGAGGGCCGTCGTCTCGGGGCGGAGCTCGCCGTTGTACGGCCAGGCGTAGGGGTCAGCGGCCACGTAGGTCATGCGTCGAGTCCTCCTGTCGTTCAGCGTTTCGCAGCGTTTCGCGTGGTTCCTGGGGTGTTCGCGTCTTCAGGGCTCATCGGGCGAGCGTGAGCTCGGCGGGCTGGTCGCGCAGGGGCCGGGTCGCGGAGCTCGCGGCGACGAGGATGGCCAGCGTGACGATGTACGGCGCGGCGTTGAAGAGGTGGTATCCCCAGGTGACGCCCACCGACTGGAGCGCCGGGCCGAGCGCGCTCGCGCCGCCGAAGAGGAGCGAGGCCGCGAGGCAGCGCACCGGGTTCCAGCGCGCGAAGATGACGAGGGCGACGGCCATGAGCCCCTGTCCGCTCGACAGGCCCTCGTTCCAGCTGCCGGGATAGAAGAGCGAGAGGAACGAGCCGCCGACGCCGGCCAGGAAGCCGCCGGCCATCGTCGCGCGCCGCCGGACGAGGTTCACGTCGACCCCCATCGCGCGGGCGCTGTCGGCGCTCTCGCCGACGGTGCGGAGCACGAGCCCGGAGCGGGTGCGGCTCAGCATCCAGAGCAGCAGCGGGGCGAGCGCGGCGCCGATGAGGAAGAGGGCGTTCACCTCGAGCGCGGCGCGGACCTGCGGCAGATCGCTGAAGGAGCCGAGCGAGATCGCGGGCAGGCGGGGCGCCGTCGGCTGGATGAGCGGCTTGCCGAGGAAGAAGGCGAGGCCGACGCCGAAGAGCATGAGCGCGATGCCGACCGCGATGTCGTTGACCCGCGGCTTCGAGCACAGCCACGCGTGCAGCGCGCCGAGCGCCGCGCCGATGAGGCCGGCGGCGAGGACGCCGAGCCAGGCAGAGCCGGTGAGGTAAGAGACGCCGTAGCCGCCCATCGCGCCCATGACGAGCGTGCCCTCCAGGCCGAGGTTCACGCGGCCGCTCTTCTCGGTGAGGCACTCGCCGAGGCTCACGAAGAGGAAAGGCGTGCTGATGCGGATGGCCCCGGCGGCGACCGCGAGGGGGATGCCCCAGAGACCCAGCGCCGTTGCGTCGCTCATCACGCCACCGCCGATGCCGGCGCCGCCTGCCGGACCTCGGGCGCGCGGGCGGCGCGGGGGCGCCCGTGGAGCGTCTCGCTCGCGAGGATCGCGATGAACAGGATCCCCTGGAGCACGGTGACCGTCGCGTCGGGGAGCTGCGCGGTGCGCTGCAGCAGGCCGCCGCTCGCGCCGATGCCGCCGAGCAGGAGGGCGACCGGCAGGATCGCGAGCGGGTCGTGGCGCGCGAGGAACGCGACGAGGATCCCGGTGGTCCCATAGCCGCTGATCAGCGACGCGCTGGCGCGGCCGTGGACGGCCGCGACCTCCACCATGCCGGCGAGCCCAGCGCTCGCGCCGCCGAGCATGCAGGTGATCACGACGAGGCGCTTGACCGGCAGGCCGGCGAGGAGCGCCGCGCGGACGTTGCCGCCGCTCATCGCCGCGGCGAAGCCGAACGTCGTCCGGTGCATGAGCACGTAGCAGAGCGCGCAGGCGAGCACGCCGTAGGCGAGGCCCCAGTGGACCTCGACGCCGGGCAGGCTCCCCAGCGCGTTCTCGGCGCCGATCGGGGCCGTGGACGGCTTGTTCAGGCTCGCCGGGTCGCGCAGGGGGCCCTCGACGAGGTGGTTCAGGATCGCGATCCCGATGTAGTTGAGGAGCAGGCTGCTGATCGTCTCGCTCACGCCGCGGTACACGCGCAGCGCGCCGGCGAGGCCGATCCAGAGCGCGCCGGCGGCGAGCCCCGACAGGAGCATCGCGGCGAGCACCGCGACGGGCGGCGCGCCGAACGCCCGCGAGGCCAGCGCCGCCGACGCGGCCGAGAGCCCGCCCACGACGACCGCGCCCTCGCCGCCGATGACGATGAGGCCGAGGCGCGCCGGGAGCGCCGTGCAGAGCGCGGTCAGCATGAGCGGCGCGGCGCGCAGGAGGGTGTTCTGGAACGAGAACCACGTGCCGAAGGCGCCGCGGTACATCTCGTAATAGACGCCGAGCGGGTTCGCCCCCTGGGAGGCCACGAAGGCGCCGAACACGAGCAGCGAGGCCGCGAGGGCCCCGACGGGGATGGCGATCGCCTCGGCGGTCTCGCGCCCGAGCAGCGCTTGCGGGAGGAGCTTCACGCCGCCGAGGATAAGGCCTCCACTATTTCCGCCATTTTTCGGGGACCTTGCGGGGCGTGACACTGCGGTCCGAGGGATGCTGCGATGTGGTGGCCGCGGCGACCGCGAACGATCCGCACAGCGCGCCCCTCTCTCGCCCGGTCCCGGCCTTGCACGCGGCGCACGTCGGCCCGGTGAGCCCGGAGCCGGAGGTGTCTTTGGCATGCGGTGCGACCGATCGTTCCTTCTCGTCCTGAGCGCCGGCGTCCTCCTGGCGACGCGCCCGACGGGCGCCACGGGCGCCGTCGAGCGGACCTGTCCATCGAGCGCGACCCTCGAGGCGCTCGTGGCGTGCCTTCGCGACCAGATGCCCAGCCGGGGATCAGGGACGTTCGTCGCCCCGAGCTTCGCGGAGATGAGCGCCTGGCGGAGCGTCGCTTCCGCCATGATGCGCGGCGATTGCGGCTTCGCGCTCCCTTACAGCCTGTCGCTCTTCGTGCAGATCCGGCGCTTCCGCGACGCGGACAACGGCCGCAGCTACTGCGTGCTCATGGAGACCGCCGACTGGAACGGGGACGGGGTGGTCGATCGGGGCTTTGGGGCCTTCATCGTCGACGCGAGCGCCGAGCGGGAGCTCAGCCACCAGGTGTCGCACCCGATCGCGGACGCAGGGACCGAGACGCAGGCCGTCACCGTCTTCAAGAAGACGAGATCCCGCACCTTCCTCCTGGCCGGCGCGCACCGCGACGCGAGGCCGGGCGAGGGCGGATTCCACGGCTCCTCGGCGAGCTCGGACGCCACCCGCAACGCGGCGACGATGTTCCACACAACGCATGTGGAGGTCATGGCCCACTACGGGGAGAAGCCGTGGTGGGCCATTCAGTGGCACGGCATGGCCGAGGACACGTGCGCGCCGGTGGATGTGCACCTCTCTCACGGCGTGGACACGCCCCCCGCGGGGGAGGACAAGATCCTGGAGCTCAGGAAGAACCTCCTCGCCCGCGAGCCGACATGGCGGATCGGCGTCGCCGGCAGCCGTGCGTGCTCGCTGAACGCGACGAGCAACGTCCAGGGGCAGCTCCTCAACGGCGCGCCGATGGAGTGGGGCCTCGGCAGCGCGGCGGCGCCCCTTCCCCGGCGATCTCGGCGATTCGTGCACATCGAGCAGCACCCCGGGTTTCGCGATCCGGAACGGTGGATTGCCCCGGTGCTGGCCACCTGGCCGTGAGCCCCATTCCATGGGGGTGGGGCATTGGCCCGGAGAGGTGTCACATGAAGGCGAGAAGGCGGGAAGGTATGAAGATCATTGATGATTTTCTTCCCGCCTCCGCGCCTTCATGTTCGGACGACCCCACCCCATCGTCCGCCGCGTCCCGGAGCTCCCCCGGTGTGTCCCGCCTGCCACATCGCGCGCCCGGCTTCCGCCGCGGACAGGCCCCTTGCGCCCGCGGCATCCCCATTGCTGAGTCGCGGGACCATGCTCGCCGCTCCGCGCCTCCGGTTCGCGCCTGCCGCCCTGGCGGCCATCGCCCTCAGCCTCGCGTGCGTTCAGGGCGCGCGCGCCCCCAACGTTCCGCCGCGCGGCACGCTCGCCCCCGGAGCGCTCGATCCGGGCGCCAGGGCCGCGGAGGGGCCGTTCGCGGTGGTGTTCGGCGCGCCCCGCGGGCAGACGACGAGCCCGGCCGAGATCAGCCTCGTCTTCAACCGGCCCATGCGGCCGCTCGACCTCGCCGGCGGCGAGGCCGCCGCTCCCGCCATCCTCAAGCCGCCCGCGCCGGGGAGCTGGCGCTGGGTCGGCACGAGCGGCCTCACGTTCGCCCCCGAGGGGCGCCTGCCGCGCGGCACGGCGTTCACCGTCGAGGTCCCGGCGGGCACGCGCGCGCTCGACGGCAGCGCGCTCGCCGAGCCCTACGTGCTCACCTTCCGCACCGAGCTGCCGAGCGTCGCGCGCGTCGAGCCGTGGTCGGGGAGGGACGACCTCAGGCCGGACGCGCGGTTCGAGCTCAGGTTCAACCAGCCGGTCGAGACCGCCGAGGTCGCGCGGAGCGTGTCCATCCGGGCGGCCGGCCTCGCGGCCAAGGTGGCGTTCGACGTCCGGCGCCCCGACCCGAAGAACGAGATGCTCGCCGAGATCGTCCCGCGCGCGCCGCTGCCGCGCAACAGCGATGTCGAGGTCGTCGTGGCCGGGAGCCTCCGCGGCAGCGAAGGGCCGCTGCCGGCCGGCGAGGAGCAGCGGTTCTCGTACCGCACCTACGGGCCGCTCCGGGTGCTGCGCCATGAGTGCGATCGCGACACGCCGCAGGGGGCCTGCGCGCCCGACGGGGGCTTCGCGCTCTCCTTCTCGAACCCCGTCCGCTTCGCGGACGCGAAGCGGGCGATCTCGGTGGAGCCCGCCGTCAAGGTGACGTGGCCGACGTGGCTCGAGGACGACACGCTCACGAGCCGCCTCTACCTCGGCGGGCGCTTCGTGCCGGGGCGCAGCTACCAGGTGCGCGTCGCCGCCGGCCTGCGCGACCAGCACGGACAGGCGCTCGCCGGCGCCGTCACCGAGCAGGTCGCGTTCGGCGATCGCTGGCCCGAGGCGCAGATAGGCCTCACCGGGAGCATCTTCGAGCCGGCGCAGCGGCGCGAGATCCCCGTCGTGTCCGTGAACGTGCGCGAGCTCTCGCTCGCGCTCGGCGCGATGACCGAGGAGGCGGTGCTCGCGCTGGAGGCCGACCCGCACAGCCCGGGGCGGAGCCCGAAGATGAGCGAGATCGCGGCGCTGCCCGCCGGCAAGGAGTCGGTCCTGCGCCCGGCCGCCGCGACGAACGCGCCGGCGACGCACCTCGTGCGGGCCAGCGAGGTGCTCGGCGGCGAGGGCAAGCGCGGGCCGCTCGCGATCGGGATCAGCTACACCGGCCGGCCAGGGACGCGGCACGCGCGCACCGCCTCGGAGGCGGTGATCGCGCAGGTGACCGACCTCGGGATCAGCGCGAAGGTGTCGCCGAACGGCTCGGTCGTGTGGGTGACGCGCCTGTCGACGGGCGCGCCGGTGCCCGGCGCCAGCGTGTGGATCCGGACCCCGGGCGCGCGCGCGCCCGCGGCGGTGCTCACCGACGCCGAGGGGTTCGCGACCGTCCCCGCGACGGCGTACAGGCCAGGCGCCGCGTCCGGCCCGGAGCGCGGCGTGATCTTCGCGCGCTCGGGCGAGGACTGGACGTACCGCCGCGTGGCCGACGCGCTCAGCGGGTGGCGCTTCGGCGCGCCGTCCGACTTCAGCGAGCCGCGCCCGTTCGGCATGGTGTTCTCGGATCGCGGCATCTACCGGCCGGGCGACACGGTGCGCGTGAAGGGGATCTTCCGCGAGGAGGCGGCGCGGGGGACGAGGACGCCGGCGGGCAAGAGCGTCGCGTTCAAGGTGGAGGGGCCCGACGGCGAGGCGCTCGTCACCCTGTCGCCGTCGCTCAGCGCGTTCGGCACGTTCTCGGCCGACGTGAAGATCCCGGAGACCGCGCGGCTCGGCACGTACGGCCTCGCCGCGACGGTCCAGGGGGGCGAGGCGGGGTGGCCGGACGTGACGGGCAGCGTCGAGGTCGCCGAGTACCGCCCCGCCGAGTTCAAGGTGGGCGTCGAGAGCGACAGGCCGAGCTACGTCCGCGGCGACAAGGCGCGCTGGATCGCGCGCGGCGACTACCTGTTCGGGGCGCCGATGACGAACGCGGAGGCGCGGCTCTCGGTGACGCGGGCGCCGTCGGCGTTCTCGCCGCCGGGGATCGAGGGCTTCACGGTCCGCGAGGACGAGCTCACCGACGCCGAGCTGGACCGGGCCCCGCGCGAGTTCGAGGTGCAGAGCGGGCGCGAGAAGCTCGACGCGGCCGGGCAAGCGGCGATCGGCGCGGCGCTCGCCATGCCCGGGCAGCGCGGCACCGAGCTCGTCACGTGCGAGGCGGAGATCACGGACGTGTCGCGCCAGGCGATCGCCGGGAGCTCGACGGCGCTCGTGCACCCGGCCGAGTTCTACGTCGCGCTCAAGGAGCCCGATCGCTTCGCGAAGGCGGGCGACATGCTCCGGCCGGAGATCCTCGCCGTCGATCCGAAGGGGGCGCGCGTCGCGCAGGTCGCCGTCCGGGTCGAGCTCGTGCATCGGACGTGGACGCTCGCCCGCGCGGAGAGCGGCAGCGCGTACCGCAGCATCAGCGTGCCGGTCGACAAGGTCGTCGCGCGGTGCGGCGTGACGACGGCGGCGACGCCGCGCAGCTGCGAGCTCGCGGTGCCCTCCGGCGGCTACTACCTCCTGCACGCGACGGCCAAGGACCGCCGCGGCAACCCGGTCGGCGCCGCCGCCGGGGTCTACGCGCTCGGCGAGGGGGGCGGCGGCGGCTTCGGCGACAGCGACGAGCTCAAGGTCGAGCTCGTGCCCGACAGCGACAGCTACGAGATCGGGCAGACGGCGCGCGTGATCGTGAAGTCGCCGTTCGCGTCGGCCGACGCGCTGGTCACGGTCGAGCGCGCCGGGATCTCGTCGCACCGGATGGTGAAGCTGTCGGGCGCCATGCCGGTGATCGACGTCCCGATCACGGAGGACCTCCGGCCGAACGCGTTCGTCTCGGTGCTGATCCTGCGCGGGCGGACGAAGCCGCCGCCCGCGCTCGGGAAGGGGGGGGTGCCCGGGCCCGACGTCGGCGCGCCGGCGTTCCGCCTCGGCTACGCGCCGCTCCGCGTGAACCCGGAGGCGCAGCGGCTCGCGGTGCGCGTCCGCCCGGACAAGGCGGACGCGCGCCCCGGCGATCCGCTCCGCGTCGACGTCGACGTCCGCGATCGCGAAGGCCAGCCCGCGCGCGCGGAGGTGACGCTCTACGCCGTGGACGAGGGCGTGCTCTCGCTGACCGGCTACGCGACGCCGGATCCGATCCCCGTGTTCGGCGCGCCGCGCAGCCTGAGGGTGGCGACGGTCGAGACGCGCGAGGCGCTCGCCCGCGTGCGCAACCCGTTCGCCGATCTCGGCGCCGACAAGGGGCGCGCGGGCGGCGGCGGCGCCCAGGGCAGCACGGGCGTGCGCCGCGATTTCCGCCAGAGCGCCTACTACCACCCCGCGCTCGTCACCGACGCCTCCGGGCAGGTGCACGCGAGCTTCAAGCTGCCGGACTCGCTCACGACCTACCGGATCATGGCGGTCGTGACCGCCGAGGACGACCGCTTCGGCTACGGCGAGTCCCGCGTGACGGCGAGCCAGCCGCTCATGGCCCGGCCGGCGCTGCCCCGCTTCCTCCGCGCCGGCGACGCGATCGACGCCGGCGTGGTCGTCACGTCGAAGGGGCTCGCGAAGCCGACGACGGTCGAGGTGGAGGTCGCCGCGTCCGGGCTCACGCTCCAGGGCAGCGCGAAGCGCGCGGTCGAGCTCGCCCCGGGCGGGTCGGCCGAGGTCCGCTTCGCGCTCTCGGCGCCGCGGGCCGGCCCGGCGACGCTGCGCTTCCGCGCGACCGGGGGCGGCGCGTCGGACGTCGTCGAGGTGACCCGCGAGGTCAGGGCGCCCATGTCGCCGGAGGCCGTCGCGCTCTACGGCGACACGACCACCGCGAGCGCGGAGAAGCTCGGGGACCTGTCGGCGATCCGCGACGACACCGGCGGGCTCACGGTGAGCCTCGCGCCGACCGCGCTCGTGGGGCTCGGCGGCGGCGTGGAGCAGCTGATCGAGTACCCGTACGGGTGCACCGAGCAGCTGACGAGCCGGCTGGTGCCGCTCCTGTCGCTGCGCGATCTCTCGAAGGCCTACGGGATCGCGCTGCCGAAGGACCTCACGGCGGTGATCGGCAAGACGGTCCGGGAGATCCTCTCGCACCAGCGCGGGGACGGGGGCTTCGGTTTCTTCGCCGAGTCGGACCGGGCGGACCTGTGGACCACCGCGTACGCGCTGTGGGGCCTCACCGAGGCGAAGCGCTACAGGGTCGCGGTGCCGGCCGACGCGCTGGAGCGCGCGACCTCGTTCCTGCGCGCGCGGCTCAACGAGGCCGGCGGCGATCCGCTGCTGCGGGCGACGGCGCCGTTCATCCTCGACGTCCTCGCGGCGAGCGGCGCCCCCGACCCAGGGCGCGCGAGCCAGCTGTTCGACGAGCGCGACAAGCTGCCGCTCTTCTCGAAGGCGCTGCTCGCGCACGCGATGGTGATCGGCAAGAGCGACAGGGCGGCCGTCGACGAGCTCGTGCGCGAGCTCGAGGGCGCGCTGCGCCTCGACGGCCCGATCGCGCGGGCCGTCCACAACCACGGCGACGCGTACGCGGTCCTCATGGACTCCGAGGCGCGCACCTCGGCGCTCGTGCTGCGCGCGCTGCTCGCGGCGCGGCCCGCGCACCCGCTCGGGCCGCGGCTCGCGGCGGGCCTGCTCGCGGATCGCCGCGGGGGCACGTGGCGCAGCACGCAGGAGACGGCGTGGGCGCTGCTCGCGCTCGACAAGTACCGCGCGGCGCAGGAGAAGACGGCGCCCGACTTCGACGCGCGGGTGTTCCTTGGGCAGGCGGAGCTGTTCTCCGCCCCGTTCCACGGCCCGACGACCGAGCAGGTCAAGACGTCGATCCCCGCGGCGCGGCTCGCGAGCGCCGCGGGCGCGCCGCTCGCGTTCACCGTCGACGGGCGCGGCCGGCTCTTCTACGAGGCGCGGCTCCGCTATGCGCGCAAGGAGCTCCCGACGGCGGGGATCGATCGCGGCTTCTATATCGAGAAGTCGCTGCGCGCGCTCGCGCCCGAGGACCTCGCCGCCGCGCTCGGCGGCGGGGCGCCGGACGGCGCGCCGCGTCGACCCGGCGCGGCGCCCTCGTCGCTCGCCTTCGCCGGCAGCGACCTCGTGCTCGGCGAGATCCTCGTCGTGACGCCCTCGCCGCGCGACTTCGTTGTCATCGACGATCCGCTGCCGGCCGGCCTCGAGGCGATCGACGCGCGCCTCGCCACGTCCGCGCGCTCGCTCGACGTCGACGCGGCGGAGGGCAGGGCAGACGACGACGACGACGACGATCAGGACGACCTGCGCGCGACCGGCCGCGCGTACAACCCGAGCCGCTTCGTCCGCGAGGTGCGCGACGATCGGGTCCTGTTCTTCGTCGATCACATGGCGGCCGGGATGTACCGGTACCGCTACCTCGCGCGCGCCACGACGCTCGGCTCGTTCGTGGTCCCGCCCGCGCGCGCGGAGGAGATGTACAGCCCCGAGGTCTTCGGCCGGACGGGCGCCCTCGCGGTCAAGGTCGGGAGCCGGACGCCGGACGCGGCGCCGCGTCCGCGCTGAGCCGTGCGCGCGCTCTCCCCGCCCGGTCCCGGCCGCGCAGGGCGCTGGCTCGCGCGCGTCCACCCGCGCCTGCCGCTCGTCCTGCGCCGCGCCGCGTGGCTCGCGCTCGCGCTCGCCGTCGCCCCGTGGCTGCTGCTCGCCGTCGCCGCGGCCCTCACGCCGCTCCCGCCGGAGCTCGGGGCCCTCGAGGAGCGCGCCGTCTCCACGGTGCTGCGCGATCGCCACGGCACCGTGCTCCGCGAGCTCCGCGCCGGCGACGGCGCGCGCGCGCGCTGGCTGCCGCTCGCCGAGGCCGGCGATCGCATCCAGCGCGCGCTCCTGGCCGCGGAGGACCGGCGGTTCGCGCGCCACCCCGGCGTCGACCCGATCGCGATCGCGCGGGCGCTCGGCCAGCTCGCGGCGGAGCGGCGCGTCGTCTCGGGCGCGTCCACGATCACGCAGCAGCTCGCGCGCGCGCTCGTCCCGCGCCCCCGCACCGTGCGCGGCAAGCTCGGCGAGATGGCGCTCGCGCTCCGCGTCGAGGCGTCGCTCTCGAAGCGCGAGATCCTGGAGCAGTACCTGAACCGGGTCGCCTTCGGCCCGGGCCTGCGCGGCGTCGAGGCGGCCAGCCGCTTCTACTTCGACAAGCCCACCGCGGACCTGTCGCTCGCGGAGGCCGCCGCGCTCGCCAGCATGCCGCGCGGCCCCTCGCTGTACGATCCGCGCCGCGGCGCGGGGCCGCTCGAGCGCCGCCGGAACCGCGTCCTCGATCGCATGCTCGCGGCCGGCCTCGCCGGCGAGGCCGAGGTCGCGCGCGCCCGCGCCGAGCCCATCGCGCTCGCCCCGAGGGGCAGCGGCCTCGGCGCGCCGCACCTCGTCCGCGCCGTGCTCGGCGGCGCGCTGGGCCCGGCCGCCGTCCCCCCCGGGGGCGGCGCGGCGCCGCTGCGCGGCCGGGCGAGCTCGATCACCCTGACGATCGACCGCGGCCTCCAGCGCGAGATCGAGGTCCTCGCGCAGCAGACCGTCCGAGGCCTCTCGGACCGCGACGTCGGCGCCGCGGCGGTGGTGGTGCTCGAGAACGCGACCGGCGAGATCCTCGCGTACGTCGGCTCGCACGACATCGAGGACGCCGCCGGGCTCGGCCACAACGACGGCGTGCTCGCGCTGCGCCAGCCCGGCTCCGCCCTGAAGCCGTTCGTCTACGGGCTCGCCATGGAGCAGCTCGGGTTCACGGCCGCGACCGTCCTGCCCGACGTCGAGCTCTCGTTCCCGACCGCGGAGGGCGGCAGCTACGTGCCGCGGAACTACGATGGGCGGTTCCACGGCCCTGTCCGCCTCCGGGACGCGCTCGCCAGCTCGTACAACGTCCCGGCGGTCTGGACGGCGGCCGCGCTCGGCCCCGAGCGCGTCCTCGCGCGGCTCCGCGAGCTCGGCCTGGGCTCGCTCGATCGCGAGCCGTCGCGCTACGGCGTCGCGATCGCGCTCGGCGACGGCGAGGTCCGGCTCCTCGATCTCGCGAACGCCTACGCCACGCTCGCGCGCGGCGGCCTCTACTTGCCGGTGCGCGCGGTGCGCGAGCTCTCTCTCTCGTCGCCCGCGGGCGGCGCCGGCGCGGCTCCCGTCGAGCCGCCGGCGGCGCCTGCCGGGCGCGGCGCGCGCGTCCTCGACGCCGCGCGCGCCCGGGTGATCGTCGACATCCTCGCCGACGACAAGGCGCGCATCGGCTCGTTCGGCGAGGGCAGCGCGCTCGACCTGCCGTTCCCTGTGGCCGCGAAGACGGGCACCTCCAAGGGGTTCCGCGACAACCTCGCGGTCGGCTTCACGCCCGACGTCACGGTCGCCGTCTGGGTCGGCAACTTCGACGGCTCCTCCATGGGCGGCGTCAGCGGCATCACCGGCGCGGGCCCGCTCTTCCGCGACGCCATGCTCGCCGCCGCGCGCGTCCGGCCGCCGCGCCCCTTCGATCCGCCCGATCCCGAGCTGCTCGCCGAGGTCGAGGTCTGCGGCCTCTCCGGCATGCGGCCCGCCGCCGCGTGCCCGCACCGCCGCCGGGAGCTCCTCCCGCGCGGCGACGCCGCGGCGCTCGCGCCGTGCGACATGCACGAGGTCGTGCGCATCGATCGCCGCAACGGCCTGCGCGCCGGCGCCTGCCCGGACGCGGCGGTCGAGGAGCGCGTCTTCGAGCGCCACGACGCGGCGCTCACCGCCTGGGCGCGCGCCGCCGGCCGCCCCGTCGCGCCCGAGGAGGCGTCGCCCCTCTGCGGCCCGCTCCCCGGGGGCGGCGTCCCTCCGGCCGGCGCGCGTATCCGCGTCGCGTACCCGCCCGACGGCGCCCGGTTCGTCCTCGACCCCTCGGTCAACTCGCTGCAGGCCATCCGGCTCCGCGCCGACGTCCCGCCGGGCGTGCGCCGCGCGCGCTTCGTGCTCGACGGCCGCCCGATCGAGGTCGGTCCCCCGTTCGCGCTCGACTGGCCGCTCGTCGCCGGCGCACACCGGCTCCGCGTCGAGGCGGACGGCGCGTCCGCCGGCGAGGAGATCGCGTTCTCGGTGGAGTGAGCGGCGGGCGAGGGGAGGCGCCGCGCCGCGCCGCGCCCGCCGCGCGCGTCATCCGAAGAGCGGCAGGTCCTCTTCCTCGGAGAGCGGGAATCGCTGCACGAGCGGGTCGTCCGCGATGCTCGCGAGCTTGCGCAGCGCCTTGTGGACGTGCCCCGGCGTGATCCGGACGCCGCCCTCTCTGGGCTCGAGCGTCACCGGATCGACCTCCAGCGGGTTGTGCCGATCGTCGGTCGCGCCGATCACCCGGTTTCCCGGGATGCCTGCGCCGACGAGCATCATGCTCGTGATGTTCCAGTGGTCCTTGCCGTTGCCCTCGTTGTAGCCCGGCGTCCGCCCGAAGTCCGAGCCCACCACGATGACGATCCGGTCGGCGATGCCCTGCTCCTCCGCGGCGGTCAGGAGGAAGTCGATGCCGTCGCAGATCTGGCCGAGCCGCGGGATGTGGTTGTCGTCGTGGTTCCCGTGGGTGTCGAACCCGCCGATCGTCAGGTTCGCGCTGACGCAGATGCCGGCGCGGTAGGCCGCGAGCGCCACCTGCGCCTGCCGCCGCAGCGACTCCCGCTCGAACTCCTCGGGCAGGAACTGGATGAGCTGCTTGAGCTCGTTCTGCCCGACGCGCGACGTGAAGAGCGTGCTCATCGCCTGCTTCACGTGGGGCAGGCGCTGCTGCTCGAGCTTCACCCCGTGCCGCGCCTGCCGCGCCTCGAGGATCCGCTTCATCGTGGCGTCGGTGTGGTAGTTCTCGCGTTTCTCGTTCGACGGATCGATCACGTTCGGGTAGGCGAGCCGCTGCAGGAGGCCGGTGTCGGGCACGCGGGTGACGGCCACGAGGTTCGCCGTCGTGTCGTAGCCGCCGTTGCTGATGAACCCCATCGGCAGCTCGCCGCCGTGGACGCCGGCCACGAGCGCCGCGAAGCCGGGTTTGCCCTCGCGGAGCGTCCCGGACCACGTGTTGCGCACGCCCGCGTCATGGCTGTTCGTCGCGGTGTCGATGCCGTTGAGGACGAGCAGCCGGCTGTAGTGCTTCTCGAAGAACTCGGCGTTGCCGCCGACCGGCGCGAACTTGAGGTTGCCGGCCGTCCCGATGTCCGCGTTCAGGTAGCTGCGGTTCATCGCCTCCCGCCGCCCCTGCTCCTCGACGCTCATCGCGCCCTTCGGATCGCAGAGGCTCGTCGGGTCCCAGCCGCCGCTCGCGTGGAGGTGGACCCAGAGGGGGCCCGTGTAGGGGCCGGCCGCCGCGGCGTCCCTGGACAGGGAGCCCGCTGCGACGACGCCAAGGCCCGCCATAGATGCCAGTTTGAGGAAATCTCGACGTTCCATGGCTGCTCCTACTGGTAAAGAAACCTGAAATCCGACAGGAGATACGTCATCACGCTCATCCACGCGCGGATCGTGTACTTGTCGTCCCGCTGGAGCCTCTCCTCCTCGGGCAGCCCGTCGCGGGTCCAGTAGTCGTTGTTCACGTGGCAGGCGCCCGGCAGCCTCGTCGAGAGGCGGCCCTCCTCGCCCTCCGGCTTCATCATGCCCGCCTTGCCCTCTTCCCACGTCTCGAGGAAGACCTTGTAGGTCCGCTCGAGCTCCGGGTCGCCGAGCTCGAGCGACTCGCCGAGCACCCGCTTGTGCAGGTACTGGATGTTCTGCTTGATCGCCTCGACGGCCGGCAGCACGTCGAAATCGTTCGTGTCCCGCGGCTCGAACGTCGCCTCGACGAAGGGGAAGAGGAGCCGCTCCTCCTGCGGGAGCTTGAAATCGCGCGGCACCGAGATGCACGACATCTCGTTCGCCATCCGGTCGGCGACGTTGGCCATGATCCCGTTCGGCTCGGTGATCCGCTGGATCACCTCCTCCGAGTCGATGCCGCCGTACAGCAAGCGGTAGGCGTCGCGCCGGAGCAGGAAGTCGTAGCGGCTGCCGTCGTCCTCGAACGCCCTCGGGCGCCACGGATACCCCGTCACCGCCCAGATCTTCCGGTGCAGCTGCTCGGGCCCGAGGAACCGCGTGCCGCCGAGCTGCGAGGGCGCGTTGCCCTGCGACGACGCCTGCGCGACGTTGCGCGCGCGGAAATAAGGACTCTTGATGATGGCCTTGACGACCGTCTTCAGGTTGTAATCGCCGTCGGCGAAGTCGCGCGCCATCCCGTTGAAGGCGTGGTACTGGGCGAGGTACGCCCGGAACTTGGCGCTGAACTCCGGATCGTCGTTCATCGGCGCGACGAGCGGCTTTTGCCCGGTGAGGCCGGTGTACATCGTGTAGACGGCCGCGAGCGAGAAGCGGGGGTCGTCGGCGATGCGCTTCGCCACCCACGAGAGCGCGCTCGGGAACTCGCTGAACGGCACCGACTCGGCGCCGAAGCCCGGCGGCCGCATGTCCTCGTACCAGGTGTCGTCCGCCCGGTACCGCCCCGACGAATCGAAGGTGTGGAACCCGCCCGACAGCGGGTCGAGGGCGGCGTGGCAGACGGTGCACGCCGCGTTGTTCATCGTCGGGTTGAAGTCGGTGATCTTCGTCTGATCGAGCGGCTGCTCGGCCGTCTTCAGGATGTCGGTGCCGAGGAAGTACTGATAGACCATCCTCGCCCGGTGGCGGTTCCTGTTGGTGCTCGTCGTCGGGTGCCTGGAGAGGAAGACCGGCGAGGTGAGCACGCCCGCGAGCGGGATCGGATCGCGCTTCGCCGGGACGAACTCCTCCGGATCGGCGTCGTTGTCGAACTCGGCCGTCACGCCGTACGCCCTGGCGGAGAACGGGTTCACGACCGTGTAGTCGGCGGTGAGGACCTCCTTGAAGGACCTGTCGTTCCGCACGACGTAGGCGATGAGCTCGAGCGGCTCCCGCCCGACGCCCCGGTTCGTCCAGGACTTCATCTTGTTGATGACGTCCTCCAGGTCGCGCGCGCCGTATTTCGCGACAAGCGCGGGATCCTGCGGGAGGCTGTTGTACCACTTCGGGTCGTACGCGTCGCTCCTCAGCAGATCGACGGCCGCCTCGCCGTTCAGGTAGCGATCGGTGAGGAAGAGATCGTTGTAGATCTCCTTCAGCCGCACGTAGAACCCCTCCTCCGTGAGCAGCTGGTCGAGGATCGGATCGAGCGCGTCCATGCCGCTCTGCGCGACGGCCTGCTCCTCGGCCTCGGTGGGCAGGCGGCCGGCGAGCTCGAGGCTCGCCGCGCGGAGCGTCTCCTGCGGCCCGCTCATCACCACGCCGCCGAAGGACGCGTTGACGTCCGTCTCGCAGGACGACGGGCTCTTCGTGCGGTCGACCATCTCCCGGAGCGCCTCGTACTCGGGGCTGTCCGCGCCGATGACGTGGCCGCCGCCGTGCTCGATCGTCTTCGTCGGCTTGAGGAGCACGTACGACTCGCCGCTCAGCTCGAGCCCCGCGAGCGATTTGAACGTCGCGAGGTTCTTGTCGAGGAAGCCCGCCTCGCTGCTCCCGGCGAGGATCAGCTTCGATTCCGCCGCCTGCCCCTGCGGGTTATGGCAGCCGATGCACTTCGTCGAGAGGATGGGGACCCACACCTTCTCGGCGAAGAACTGCTCGTCGGAGATGCACGGGCCGTCGGCCTCGCTGCTGCAACCGCTCGACGCGGACGCGAGCGCGGTCGCGCCCGCGGAGAGCCCGAGGAGCCCCAGGGCCGTCGCGGCGCGCTTCCGGAGTAACCATCCTGTTCTCGGCATAAGCATCCTCGCCGGGAGCGCCTGCGCGCGCCCCCGCGTTGAAGGGACCGGGAGTGCGGAGCCCCGAACCGCGTTGATCGACGCACCGTCGAACAACCCAATGTGGGCTGTCGTTCAACGACGCCCGATGAAGCGAGCTGGAGAAGCGCCCGCGTCATCTCCTGCGTAGCCTCCTAGTCTAACCTCTCGAGGGCCTCTCCCGCTATGCGCCAGGCACATCGCAGGATCTGAATTTTCCCCGATACCTCTCGTGATTGTGAAGTTTTGCGACGCGACGCTGTGGCTCCTCCGGAAGGCGCGTACCCGGTGCGCCCAGGTGGGCGCAGTCATGCGGTGGCGGGGGCGTACGTGAATGTGGTCAAGCCCGGAGAAATCGAATAACCGTTGGATATGAGCTCCACCAGGGATGCGACCCGCGCTCGCGCGGTTCAGTGGTTCGTTCGCGGCGGCACGCTGCGGGTGGCCGGCCGGGATCCTGTCAAGATCGGCATCGCGCCGGTCGTGGTGGGGCGCGATCCGAGCTGCGGTGTGGTCGTCGACGATCCGGAGGTCAGCTCGACACATTGCGAGCTGCGCGCCGAGGGGCCCGGCGTGCTCGTCCGCGATCTCGGCAGCAAGAATGGGACGTTCGTGTCGACGGTGCGCATCCGCGACGCGATCTTGACGGCCGCGTGCGTGATCCAGGTCGGCAGCTCGGTGCTGGGCTTCGAGCCGCTCGACAAGGAGCGCGTCGACGTCGGCTTCGACGAGAGCTTCGGCCCGCTGATCGGCGCCTCGCCGCGGATGCGCCACCTGTTCCGTCTGCTGCGCGAGGTGGCCGCGACGGAGCTGTCGCTGCTCATCACCGGGGAGACCGGCACGGGCAAGGAGCTCGCGGCGCAGGCGATCCACGACGGCTCGGGCCGGCGCGCCGGCCCGTTCATCGTCGTGGACTGCGCCTCGCTGCCCGGCGCGCTGGCCGAGAGCTTCCTGTTCGGGCACGAGCGGGACGCCTTCCCGGGGGCGACAGAGCGCAAGGGCGGCGCGTTCCACGAGGCGAACGGCGGGACGATCTTCCTCGACGAACTGGGCGAGCTGCCGCCCGAGCTCCAGCCGAAGCTGCTCCGCGTGCTGTCCGAGCGGAAGCTGAAGCGCGTCGGGTCGCGGGTCTACGAGCCCGTCGACGTGCGGATCATCGCGGCGACCCGCAGCGATCTCGGCCGCAGCATGAACACCGGGCGCTTCCGGAGCGATCTCTTCTTCCGGATCGCCCAGATGCGCGTCGAGCTGCCGCCGCTCCGCGAGCGGCGCGAGGACATTCCGCTGCTCGTCGAGAGCGTCTGCGCGCGCCTCGGGTGCTCGGAGCGCGCCGTGGAGATGGTCAATCTCATCACGACGACGCTCGGCCAGCACGATTTCCCGGGCAACGTCCGCGAGCTCATGAACGTCACGAGCGTGGCCGCGAGCCTGCCGCCCGGGGCCGAGGCGATCGCGGCGATCCTCCCGCTCGAGGGCGGCAGCGACGTCGTCGCGCCGACGTCGGCCTTCGGCGAGGCGAAGCGGAGCGCCGTCGCGGCGTTCGAGCAGCGCTACTTCAGCGAGCTGATCCGCGCGACGAGCGGCAACGTCAGCGAGATGGCGCGACGCGCCGGCATGGAGCGCCACCACGTGCGGATGTTCCTGCGGAAGCACGGGCTGACCGCGAAGCAGTGAGGCGGCGCACGCCTCCCGCGCTGCGGCCTCTCGCCTTCAGGCGTCAAGGATTGATCTCGTGAAACGCTGAGAGAGAATTTTAACCACAGAGGCACAGAGGACACAGAGTTAAGAATTCTTTGATTCTCTCCTCTGTGCCCTCTGCGCCTCTGTGGTTCGTCTTTCTTGGCCTTCTAGGCGCCGCCCGCGCCGGCGGCGCCGCCGCTGCCGCCGGTGCCGGCCGGGTCGCCGCCCACGCCGCTGCCGCCGGTGCCGGCCGGGTCGCCGCCCACGCCGCTGCCGCCGGTGCCGCCCTCGCCGCCGCCGCCCGTCGTGGCCGCGGTGGTCGTGGCCGGGTTGCCGCCGCAGCGCTCCGCGGAGCGGCAATCGGTGCAGGAGCAGCCCTCGAAGTACTGCGCGCACGAGCCGTTGTCCGTGCAATGGTCGGTGCACCGGGGCGTGTCCGTGCAATCGGGGCAGGTGCAATCCTCGTTGAGGTTGCACCCCTCGGCGTCGTTGCACCCGCGCGACGGGCTGCATTCGGCGACGCTGTTGGCGCAGTCCTGGCAGGTGCAATCCTCGCCGTCGGGGGCGTCGGGCCGCAGATCGCAGGCGCCGTCGTCGTTGCAGAAGCCGAGGCAGCTCGCCGTGTCCGCGCAATCGGGGCAGCCGCAGCTCTCGGGGACCTGGGCGAGGATCGTGCACCGCCCGTCCGGGCTGCCGCCGAAGCAGCCGAAGCCGAGCGAGCCGCCGGCGCCGGCGACCGTCGCCACCGTTGTCGTCGAGGTCGCGTCGGTCGCCGGATTGCTCGAGCAGCCGCCGCTCACGGCGAACCCGACGACGATGGAGGAGGTGAGGAGGGCAAGAAAGGCGCGCATGCCCGACAGCATCTCTCCCGCGAGCGCGTCACGTCAACACCGCGCGTCGTCAGGAGCGCTCAACGGAATGCCACGTTCCTGTCCGCCGTCTTCGCGCGGACGGCGGCGCGCTCGCGGACAAGGAAGTCGCGCACCGCAGCGTCGAGGCGCGGATGCGCGAGGTGGTGGGCGCTGTGGGTGATGCTCGGAGCGAACCCGCGTACGAGTTTGTGCGACCCGCCGGCGCCCGGCTCGAAGCGGCGCAGTCCCCGGGCGATGCAGTCCTCGACCGGATGATAATAGCAGACGTTGAAATGCAGGAAGGGGCGCTCCTCCGAAGCGCCCCAGTAACGGCCGTAGAGCGTCGTCGGCCCGGCGAGGTTGAGCGCGCCCGCGATGGGGCGTCGGCCGTCCCGCGCGAGGACGATCTCGACGCCTCCCCGGCCCCCGGCGCGCTCCCCGGAGGAGCGGAGCCGGGCCGCGATCTCCTCGAAGAAGGCACGGTTCAGGTACTGCCGGCCCCAGGCGAACTTCTCCACCGTGGAGGCGTAGTAGTCGAACATCACGTCCACGATCTCGGGCGTGATCTCCGCGCCGCGCAGCGTCTCGATCGACAGGCCCTGCCTCGAGACCTCGCGCATCTCGCGCCGGATCTGGTGCCGCCTCTTCGCGTTGAAGCGCGCGAGGAAGTCGTCGAGCGTCCCATACCCCTCGTTCTCGAACTGGAACTGGATGCCCGAGCGGTGCGCCATCGCCGCGCCGGAGAGGGCGACGGCCTCGTCCTCGGTCGGGAACAGGACGTGGGCGCCCGAGATGCGGCTCCGCGCGACGAGCTGGCGGAGCGTCTCGGCGAACACCTGGAGGAGCGCCGGCCGGTCCTCCGGGCGGCGCACGAGCAGGCGCGGCGACGTGGCGGGCGTGAACGGCACCGCCACGACGAGCTTCGGGTAGTACGGCGCGCCGAGCTGGTGGGACGCCGACGCCCAGCCTTGATCGAAGACGAACTCCCCCTCGCTGTTGTCCTTGAGGTACGCGGGCGCGGCGGCGAGCAGGACGCCCTCGGCCCGGAGCGTGATGTGGTGGGGCAGCCAGCCCGCCTCCTCGCCCACGCACCCCGTCCGCTCCAGCGCGTCGAACCACGCCCAGGAGAGGAACGGCGCCTCGCCCGCGCCGTCGAGCGCGTCCCACTCGCTCTCCGGGATCTCGCGGATGGCGCCGTGGACGTGCGCTTCAAGCTCCATGGTCGATCATCGCAGCGTGGGCCGCGCCGCGCGACCGGCCGGTGAGCTCCTGGATCGACCGCGCGCCGGAGCGCGCCACGAGGTCCGACAGCCCGCGCGCGATCGCGGCGGGGAGGAGGGGGCCGCCGTAGATGAAGCCGGTGTAGAGCTGCACGAGGTCGGCGCCCGCCTTGAGCTGGTCCATCGCGTGCTCCGCCGACTCGATGCCGCCGGCGCCGATCACCGTGACGCCGCTCCCGAGGCGCGCGCGGATCCGCCGCACCATCGCGAGCGAGCGCTGCCGGAGCGGCGGGCCGCTCAGCCCGCCCGCGCCCATGGCCTCGACGGCCGCCGCGCCCGTCGCGAGCCCGTCGCGCCGCACGGTCGTGTTCGTCGCGATGACGCCGGCGAGGCCGACCTCCTCCACGACGGCGAGCAGCGCCTCGAGCTCCTCGTCGCCGAGGTCCGGGGCGACCTTGATGAGCAGCGGCAGCGGCGTCCCGGCGCCGCGGTTCTCCCGCGCGATCGCCGAGAGGAGCGCCCGCGCGATCGCCGGCCCCTGCATGGCCCGGAGGTCCTTTGTGTTCGGCGACGACACGTTGATCACGACGAAGTCGGCCGCGCGCCGCACCTCCCGGAAGCTCGCGAGGTAGTCCTCGATCGCGGGCTCGATCGGATCGAGCGGCGCGACGCGGGACTTGCCGATCGAGATGCCCACCGGCACGCCGACGGCCGGCGCGCCGCCGCGGCCCTGGAGCCGCTCGGTGACGCGCGCGGCGCCCTGGTTCGGGAACCCGAGCCGGTTGATGAGCGCCCGGTCGGCCGGCAGCCGGAAGAGGTTCGGCGGCGGGTTCTCGGCCTGGGGCTGCGCCGTGACGGTCCCGAGCTCGACGAAGCCGAAGCCCAGGGCGGCGAGCGCGCGGGCCCGGCGGGCGTCCTTGTCGAAGCCGCCCGCCAGGCCGAGCGGGGAGGGGAAGTCGAGCCCCAGGGCGCGCACCGCGATGCGCCCGTCGCGGGGCGCGAGGCGGGCGCGCACGAGGGCGCGGAGCGGCGCCGCGTGCTCGAGCGGGGCGAGCGCGAGCATGCCGAGCTCGTGCGCCAGGCGGGGCGGCAGCGCGAAGAGGAGCGGTCGGACGAGGCGGTACATCGGGGCGCGTCTCCGTTGCGTGCGCGGCGCCGGAGGGGCCGGCGCGCGGCGCAGCGGTGGGCGATACCACGACGCACCGGGCGCGTGTGCCGCCATCTCGGAGAGGCGCGCGAGGCGCGCGAGGGGGCGCGGGCGCGATCCGGGCGAGCGCGCGCCGGGCGAGGCGCGCGTCGGCTCTGCTAGACTCGGCGCCCCCATGACGGCCCCCGAGATCCTCGATCGCCCAGGCGATCCCAAGCCATCGACCGACCTTGGCGAGCGCTTCGCGAAGAGCGCGGACGAGATGTCGGCGCTGCGCGAGCGCGGCGTCGCCGCCGCGCGCGACCTCTGCGCCTTCATCGATCGCGCGCCGACGCCGTACCACGCCGTCCGGGAGGTCGCCTCGCGGCTCGCGGCGGCCGGCTTCTCGGAGCTCGGGGAGCGCGACGCGTGGGCGATCGCGCCGGGCGATCGCCGCTTCGTCATCCGGGGCGGGTCGACGATCGTCGCGTTCGTCGCCGGGGTCGAGCACCCGGCGCTGGGCGGCTTCCGCGTCCTCGGCGCGCACACCGACTCGCCGAACCTCCGGGTGAAGCCGAGCGCCGAGCTCTCGCGGAGCGGCTACCAGCAGCTCGGGGTCGAGGTCTACGGCGGCGTGCTGTACTCGACCTGGCTCGATCGCGACCTCAGCGTGGCCGGCCGCGTCCACCTCCGCAGGGACGGCCGGATCGAGCGCCACCTCGTCGACCTCGGCCGCCCCGTCGCGCGCATCCCGAACCTCGCGATCCACCTGAGCCGCGGGGTCAACTCGGAGGGGCTCGTGCTCAACGCGCAGAAGCACCTCGTCCCCGTGATCGGCCTCGGCCGGGAGGCCGATCTGCACGCCCAGCTCGCGCGCGCGGTCGACGCGCCGCGCGACGCCGTCCTCGGCTTCGATCTCTGCCTGTACGACACGCTCAAGGCGTCGCTCGGCGGGCTCGCCGACGAGTTCATTTTTGCATCCCGGCTGGACAACCTCGCGAGCTGTCACGCCGCGACCACCGCGCTGATCGGCGCGGGCGCTCCCGGCGCGGCGACGCGGGTCGTCGCGCTCTACGACCACGAGGAGTGCGGCAGCCGGAGCGCGGTGGGGGCGGCGGGCAGCGTGCTGCGCGACGTGCTCGCGCGGATCGTCGACGCGTACCCGGCGCGCGAGCCGCAGGCGTTCGCCCGGGCGATGGCGGGCTCGCTGCTCCTCTCGGCGGACATGGCCCACGCGGTGCACCCGAACTACGCCGACCAGCACGAGCCGCGCCACGCCCCGCAGATCAACCGCGGGCTCGTCATCAAGTCGAACGCGAACCAGTCCTACGCCACCGACGGCGCGACGGCCGCCGCGCTCGAGGCGCTCTGCCACGACGCGGGCTACGCGCCGCAGCGCTTCGTCGTGCGCAGCGACCTCCCGTGCGGCAGCACGATCGGCCCGATCACCGCGGCCGCGCTCGGGATCGCCACGGCCGACGTCGGCGCGCCGATGCTGAGCATGCACTCCTGCCGCGAGATGGCCGGCACGCTCGACGTCCACCTCTCCATCGAGACCTACCGCCGCGCCCTCGCCTGAGCGCCGCGCCTAGCGGTTGTCTTGGGATAGCAGCGTGAAGCCGATCAGCTTGTAGAGCAGGCGCGCGCCGACGTTGCCGTCCCAGTCGTCGTGGTCGTCCTTGGGCGCGACCTCGTTCAGGTCGAAGCCCACGATGCGCCGCCCGCTCTTGTGGATGCGCCCGATCAACGCGACGGCCTGCTGGAACGACAGGCCTCCGGGCACGGGCGTGCCTGTGCTCGGGCACAGCGTCGGATCGAGCCCGTCGATGTCGAAGGTCACGTAGACGTCGTCCGGGAGATCCTCCACGATCGCGTCGGCGATCAGGTGGAACGGCTCCCCCTCGAAGAGCCGATCGGCGATCGCGGCGTCGACGTGGGCGACCACGCGTCCGTTCGACGCGCGGATGAACCTGAGCTCGTCCTCGCTCATGTCGCGCAGCCCGACCTGGACGATCCGCGAGATCTTCGGGTGGCGGGTCGCGACGTTGTGCATGATCGAAGCGTGGGAGTCGGTGAATCCCTCGTACGCGTCGCGCAGGTCGGCGTGCGCGTCGACGTGGAGGATCCCCATTCCGGGGTAACGCTCGGCGTGCGCCGCGATCGTGCCGTAGGGCGCGGAGTGGTCGCCGCCGACGACGCCGACGAGCTTGCCCCGCTCCATCCACCGCATGGCGAGCTCGGTGACGCGCTCGTTCAGCCGGCGCGACAGCGCGTTGACCGCCGCGAGGCGCGCCTCGAGGTCCCGGTCGCCGGCGACCGCCCCCTGGGCCGTGATCACCGGCTCGGCCGCCGCGCACGCCTCGGCGTTCCAGCGCACGATGTCGGGGTCGACGTCGAGCATCGAGATGCCCTGCTCGTACGGCCTGCCCGTGTGCAGGTCGAAGAGGTCGACCTGCCGGCTGGCCCGCAGGATCGCCGAAGGCCCCTTGGCGGCGCCGCGGCGGTAGGACACCGTCGGCTCCCAGGGCACCGGGATGAGGACCACTCGAGCGTCCTCGGCCGTGTGTGGCAGCCCGTAGATCCCGTTGCCAACCGCAGGACCGTTCGGATCGAAACCGAGAGGGGATGAGCTCACGCGGCCACGTTGGCGGTTCGCGACAAGGTCGTCAAGCGCGAGCCTCGCCCGCCAGACGCGCGGCGGAGCGCGGCGGAGCGCGGCGGAGCGCTCCGCAGAGCACCGCGGAGCGACCTCCACACCCGGGATCGCCGGCGCGAGGTGCGTAGAGGTGATCGCACCGAGCGCGGGACATCGTCGTGAAACACCGGTGTCGTGCGCGACGACGCGAAGCGCCCGTCGGGATGCAACTTGGGGCTTCCAGCACCGACGAAATGGGGTACGAAGGGTGCCCAGACGATGGATGACGGGCCTCCGCGCCCGTTCGGAGCGGCCAGCGCCGCGGCGCGCTGCCGGTCGGTCCGGCGCGCGGCCCATCGCACCCTGAAGAACAGCCATGCTCCGGTACCGCGCCGATATCAAGACGCTCCTCTTCGTCGCGACGTATTTCGCCCTCGTGGCGGTGCAATGGGTCTACGCGCCGCGCGCGCTCGGGCTCGCGATTCCGCTCTTCGCGATGACCTGCGCGTTCTCGTTCCTCGGCGCCGTCGCGACCCACAACTCGGTCCATTGCCCCGTCTTCCGGCGGCGCTGGATGAACCGCGCGTTCCAGGTCGCGCTCACGCTCACCTACGGGCACCCGGTCAGCGCCTACGTCCCCGGGCATAACCTCAGCCACCACAAGTACACGCAGTCCCGGCGCGACGTGATGCGGACGACGAAGGTGCGCTATCGGTGGAACCTGCTGAACGGGCTCCTCTTCATGAGCCGCGTGGTCCGGGACATCCTGCCCGCCGACATGCGCTACTTCAAGGCGATGTACCGGCGCAACCCGCCGTGGTTCCGGCAGATGCTCCTCGAGTCGGCGGTGTTCCTCGGCACGATGGGCGCCCTCCTCGCGCTCGACTGGAAGAAGTTCCTCCTCTACGTGCTGATCCCGCACCAGTACGCCGCGTGGGGGATCGTCACCATGAACTACCTCCAGCACGACGGCTGCGACGAGGACAGCGAGCACGACCACTCGCGCAACTTCGTCGGCCGGCTGGTCAACTGGTGGACGTACAACAACGGCTTCCACTCCATCCATCACATGGAGCCCGGCCTCCACTGGAGCCTCTTGCCGGCCGAGCACGCGAGGCGCGTGGCGCCGTTCATCCACCCGAACCTCGACCAGCCCTCGCTCCCCGCCTACCTGCTCCGCACCTTCGTCTGGCCCGGAAAGCGCCTGCGCTACGACGGCGCCCCGGTCGTGCTCCCGCAGGAAGAGCCTGACGAGGAGTGGATCCCCGGCCCGAAGGAGACGCCGAGCGACGTCTCGCTGGGCGCGATCGCGCCGAGCTGACGCCCGGTCTGCTGTCCTTCACGCGAAGGACACCCCTGCGGCGTGGGTGAGGGCCGCGGCGACCGCGGCCCTCGCCATCCCTGGATACGTTTGAAGACGCAGCTTGCGGCCACGACCGGGAGCCCCGGGTCGTGGACGGCGCAAGCATGCAGGGCTGGCCCGGCGCCTCGGCACCGGGCTCTCGCCTCCCCTGGTCAGCGCGGCTGATTCTCCCGCGGCTGGTCTCCCCGCGACTCGCCGCCCCGGCGACCGATCTCGGCCATGTGCTGGCGATCGCCGCTCACGGCCTCGCCCCCCTTGCGTCCGATCTCGGCCATATGGGCCCGGTCCTGGCTCACGCGCTCGCCGCCCCGACGCCCGATCTCGGCCATGTGCTTGCGGTTCTGGCTGACGACCTCGCCGCCCTTCTTGCCGGCGGCGCGGGCCTCGTCGCGGGTGAACTCGTGGGCCGTGCCTTTCTCGTGGGCTGCCTTCCCGCCCTTGCTGGCGATCTTGCGCTGACGCTCCTCATCCATGGCGGCGAACCCACGCTGCTGCCGCTCAATTGCCCTCTGCGTCGCTGACGAAGGCGGGGGCTCGCTCGGCGAGGCCCCTTTCTCCTCCTGGTCCTCCTCACTCCTGGAAATCATCCCACGATCATCCATGCTCGCCATCATCCTCTCCTTACGGTTGGCTCGCTCGATTCAGGTCTCCGAACGGGGCCTGCGAGCCGGTCGAGGGCGGCGCTTTCCGTCCCCGGCCGGTCCGGGCGAGGCCGGCGATGTCCGCCCCCTCCCGGTATCGGTCGGGGATCCAGCGTTCGCCATCCCCTCCCGGTGCCGATCGGGAAGCGGCGTTCACCGCCTCCCTCCCAGCTGCGGAAAGGCCGACAGGCCCTTTCCGCGGGGGCCTGTTGTACCGGGCGGAACAACGTCAAGCGGGCTGAAGGTTGGGACGCGACGAATTGAGGGGAAGCTCACCAGAGACGCTTTTGAAAACCGAGGTGAGCCTGGAAATACCGAGAATGTCGTGCTCCCGCTGCGCGTCATGCCCTCTTGGCGAAGTCCCGCATGAACGCCGTGAGGCGCTCCACCGACTCCACAGAGACTGCGTTGTAGATCGAAACCCGGATACCCCCGGTCGACCTGTGTCCGGCGAGGCCCACCATACCCTCCTTTGCCGCTTCGGCGACGAAGCGTTTTTCCATCTCCTCGCTGGCCAGCCGGAACACCACGTTCATGAACGAACGGCTCTCCTTCTCGACCGGAGCCCGGAAAATCTCCGGATGTGCGTCGAGGGTTTCGTACAACAGCTCACCCTTCTTGCGATTCCGCCGCTCGACCTCTTCGAGCCCACCGATCTCAAGCGTATACGCGAGCACGTTGCGCATGAGGTAGATTGCGAATGTCGGAGGTGTGTTGTAGAGCGAGTTGTTGGCTGCGTAAGTGGCATAACGGAAAATGACAGGAATGTCTTTTCGCCCGCTGTCAACAAGGTCCTTCCGGGCGATCACGACCGTGATCCCGCTCGGCCCGATGTTCTTCTGGGCGCCGGCGTAGATCAGGGCAAACCTGGAGATATCCATCTTCCGCCACAGGATGTCGGACGACATGTCGGCGACGAGCGGCACGTCGCCCGTCTCCGGCAGCCAGTGCCACTGCGTCCCGAACAGCGTGTTGTTCGTCGTCATGTGGACGTAGGCAGCGTTCGGATCGAGCGAGAGCTCGCTCTGGTGGGGGATGCGGGTGTAGCGCTTGTCGACGGCGGTGCTCGCGGCGACGCGGACGGTCCCGACGCGCTTCGCCTCGTCCAGGGCCTTCTCGGACCAGCCGCCGGTCAGGAGGTAGTCGGCGCTCCTGCCGGGCGGCAGGAGGTTCATCGGCACGACTGCGAACTGCATCGCCGCGCCGCCCTGCATGAACAGCACGTGGTAGTCGTCCGAGAGGCCGAGCAGCTGCCGGAGCAGCGAGATCGCCTCTTTGTGCACCGCATCGAACGCCTTGCCGCGGTGGCTGTGCTCCATGATCGACATGCCCGTCCCCTCGAAGTCGAGGAGCTCGCGCTGAGCGCGCTCGAGGGCGGGAAGGGGGAGCCCGGCAGGGCCGGCGTTGAAGTTGTGGACGCGCGCCATGGTGCTTCTCCTGAGGTTCAAGTCGGCGGTTCCTGATGCCGCCGCCGCGGCCGTATACCACGGGGGACGCCGGCTCCGCCCGGGCGAGCCGAGCAAGGGCCCGGGCGCGGCGGCCCAGGACCACGCCGAGCGCTGCGTCTCGGGCCTGCCCGGGGCCGCGATCTGGGCTAAATTCACCGCTCCGGAGGCGAACGATGCTGGTGACCCGCGAAGAGATGGCGTTCGATTTCCAGGGCGCCAAGCTCGATCCCGTCAAGGACAAGGACGTGATCGTCTGGGCCGTCCAGCAGTTCCTCTACGGAGAGATCACCGGCGTCCAGATCGGCCACTGGCTCTACAACGCCCCGGATCTGGAGTCCGCGCGCTTCCTCGCGCGCCAGGCCGTCGAGGAGTTCCAGCACGTCGGCAACTTCCTCCGCATCCTCGAGATCCTCGGCGCGCCGCCGGAGAAGGCCGCCTGGAGCGTGCGCTTCCTCGCGACCGGCCTCATGGGCGGCGACTGGTCCGAGCACGTCGCCCTCGAGATGGCGCTCGGCGAGGGCCTCGTCCTCCAGGCGTTCTACGCGATGATCGACACCGTGGACGAGCCGGAGATCGTCGCGATCCTGAAGCGCGGCGTGCGGCAGGAGGAGCGCCACGTCGACTTCGGCGAGCAGCAGACGAGGAAGGCGATCGCGGGCAGGCCCGCGCTCCGGCGGCGGCTGCTCGGCCTCGCGCTCGTGTCGCTCTGGGGCGTGTCGCGGCTCGACGCGTTCATGAAGAAGCGCCTGCCGAAGGACCACCCGGCGCTGAAGCGCCTGCCCGATCTGGTCCGTCACTCGGTGCGGATCGCGGAGCTCCGGCTGACGCGCATCGGCCTGACCGACGCGCCGCTCTCGTCGATGTCGGCCGCCCGCAAGCTCGCGCTCGTGGCGGAGGCGTACGCGGGCAAGCTCGCGTTCGGCCTCGCGTCGTGGGTGCTCTGGGTGCTCCTCTCGCCGCTCCGGCTGCTCGGCCTCGCGGGGCCGAAGCGGCTGACGGACACGTACCTGAGCGATCCGCTGGTCGTGGGCGGCGGCCGGCTCGGCGCCGCGGCGGCGGACGACCCGAGCGACGCCGGCGAGCAGGCGGGTCCGGGCGACTCCCCGGCGGGGCACGGCGCGGCGGCGCGCGCCTGAGCGCGAGGGAGCGCGGGTGGCGCGGGGGGTTGACGACGAGGAGGGGCGAGCCGCCGGGGCGCCCGGCGGAGCCGTCGGGGCGCCGCCCGGCGCAGCGGCGACCGCCGGCGCGGCGCGGGGCTCCCTCCCCGCTTCCCGGGAGCTGCCGCTCTTCGCCGAGCTGCCCGAGCTCTCGGGGCGGATCCCCTGGCGTCCCCTCGCGCACGCGCCGACGCCGGTCGTCCCCTGCGCTGCGATCGAGGGCTACCTCGGCCGCGGCGGCGTCTGGGTCAAGCGCGACGACGTGATCTCGCCGCTCTACGGCGGCAACAAGGTGCGGCGCTTCGAGTTCTTGCTCGCCGACGCGGAGCGGCGCGGGGCGCGGACGCTCGTCACGGTCGGCGGGCTCGCGTCGACGCAGGTCATGGCCACGGCCCTCTTCGGTCGGGCGCTCGGCTTCGCCGTCGTCGCGGTCCTGTTCGACCAGCCGATCAGCCGGTTCGGTCGCAGCGCGCTCCTCGCCGACGCGGCCAGCGGCGCGGAGCTCGTCCACGGCGGCGGGTACGCGACCACCGCGCTCCGGGCCATCCGGGCGCTGCGCCGGGCCGAGCGGCCCTACTTCATCCTGCCCGGCGCCTCGGCCGCGCTCCCGTGCCTCGGCTACGTCGACGCCATGCTCGAGCTCGCCGAGCAGGTCCGGCGCGGCGAGGCGCCGCGTCCCGATCGCATCGTCGTCCCCTCGGGGACGGGCGGGACGCTGGCGGGGCTCGCGCTCGGCGCGGCGATGCTCGGCTGGCCGACGACGATCGTGGGCGTGCGCATCACCGAGCGCGTCGCCTCGAACCGCGCCGTCGTCCGGTACGAGGTCCACAACATGAAGCGCCTCCTCGCCCGGCGCGCGCCGCGCTTCACCCGGCGGCGGCTCCCGCCTGTCCGCTTCGCGATCGATCACCGCGCGATCGGCCCCGGCTACGGCGCGCCGACCCCCGCGTCGATCGCCGCGATCCCCGAGGTGGAGCGGCTGATCGGCGTGCCGGGGGAGATCACGTACAGCGCCAAGGCGCTCGCCGCGCTGCGCGAGATCGGCCGGGAGCACCCGGGGGAGACGATCCTCCTCTGGCAGACGCTCTCGAGCGCGCGCCCGCCGCTCGCGGAGGGCGGCGCCGCGGCGCTTCCGCCCGCGTTCGCGAGGTGCTTCGAGGGGGAGGTCGCGTACTGAGGCGCGGCGCGCGGCGGCGCGCGCCGGATCACTTCACGTGCAGGCTGTTCACGAGCTTGTCGAAGTCGGCGCGCGCCGCGGTGACCGTCTTCTCGGGGCCGGTCATCTTGAGGAACCACGGATCGCCGGAGGGCATCTCGGCGATGGCGCCGAGCATGGCGTAGCTCGACTTGGGATCCTGGGCGGGCATGCCGGGCATCCCGGAGCCGGCGAACGTCCCTTTGACCTCGACGACCGTGACCTTGATGTCCTTGACCTTGAGCTCGGTGCGCTTCGGAGAGTCGTCGCTCTTCTGGGAGAACTGGCCGACCCAGCGCGTGATGTTCGCGTCCACGCTGCCGCCGGCCTGGCTGATGCTGAGCTCGGCGTCCTCGGTGTCGCCCGCGGCGCGCTTGATCTTGTAGGTGGCCTTGCGCATCGAGTTGGGGTTCGGCGCGCTCTCGAAGCTCGCGGGGGCGTCCCAGGCGAGCTCGCCCGCGGCCGCCTGCTGGCCGCCGGCGGGCGCCGCCTGGGCGGGGGCCGCGGGCTTGCTTGTCGCCGGCGGCTCGGGCGCCGACGTGGCCGTCGGCTCGGGGGTCTTCGAGCACGCCGCGGCGAGCGCGGCGACGAGCGGCAGGACCATGGCGGAGCGGAGCTTGATCATCGTGGGGTGCCTCGGCGGGGGTTCGCCGCGACTGTAGTCGCCGCGCCCGGAGCCTCAAGCCGGATCGGATCTGCGAGGGCGCTTCCAGCGCTCCGGACGGAGGCGCTGTCGGTCGTGCAGCCGCGCGCGCCGCCGTGATACCACCAAAATTCATGGAGCCCACCTTCCGGCGCGCCTTCAACGCGGCCTTCGGCCCGTCGATCTACGCGGACATCCTGGGCCGCCTCGAGCGGCGGCTCGGCTGCTCGATCCCGTTCCGCGTCGCCGAGACGCCGCTGTTCCTGCCGGGCAGGCTGCGCGAGGACCTCGAGCGCTCCGCGACGGAGATCGTTCAGCAGATCTCGCGCCCGGCGCTCATCGAGCAGATGAAGCGCGCCATCCCGGCGCACCTCGACGTCCCCGGCATGGACGCGCTCCCCAACTGCGCGCAGGTGGACTTCGCGATCGTGCGCGGCGCGGACGGCGAGCTCGAGGGCAAGGTGGTCGAGCTGCAGGCGTTCCCGTCGCTGTACGCGCTCATGCTCGTGCAGACCGAGATCATGGCCGAGGTGCTCGCCGGGATGCCCGGGCTCGACCGCCGCTGGTCGTGCTGCTTCGGGGGCCGGAGCCGCGACGACGTCGTCGCGCAGCTGCGCCGCGCGATCCTCGCGGGCGAGCCCGAGGAGTCGGTGGTGCTGCTCGATCTCGCGCCGGAGCAGCAGAAGACCTACCCGGATTTCGTGGCGACGAAGCTCCTCGTCGGCGTCGACGCCGTCTGCCCGACGGCGCTCGTCCGGGAGAGTAACCGGCTGTTCCGCCGCGTGAACGGGCGGCTCGTCCCCGTCCGCCGGCTGTACAACCGCGTCGTGTTCGACGAGCTCGAGTCGAAGCGCGTCGAGCTCCCGTTCCGGTACGACGAGCCGCTCGACGTCACGTGGTGCTCGCACCCGAACTGGTACTGGACCTGGTCGAAGTACACGCTGCCCTACCTCGACCATCCGGCGGTCCCGCGGGCGCGGACCCTGAGCGCGCTCGAGGGCGTGCCTCCGGATCTCGAGCGCTACGTGCTCAAGCCGCTGTTCTCCTTCGCGGGCTCCGGGGTGAAGGTCGACGTCACGCCCGAGCACATCGCGGCCATCCCGGAGGGGGAGCGCTCGAGGTGGCTGCTCCAGGAGAAGATCGCGTACGAGCCGGCGCTCCTGATGCCTGACGGGACCGGGGTGAAGGCCGAGGTCCGGATGATGTTCCTGCGCGCGCCGGACGAGCCCGAGCTCTCGCTCGTGCTGAACCTGGTGCGGCTATCGCGCGGGAGGATGCTCGGGGTCGATCAGAACCGGGATCTGACCTGGGTGGGCGGCACGGTGGGGATCTGGCCGGTCGACTGAGGTCGCGCGTCAGGCGTGGAGCGCGAGCTGCCACGCGCCGAGGACGAGCCCGGCCGCGGTCGCGCCCAGCGCGACCTGGACGAGGGGGCGGCGCGGCGAGGGCCGGTTGCGCAGCGACAGGCCGGCGACGAGCCCGATCCCGGCGCCGCTGATCAGGCCGAAGGCGTGCGCCCCGAGGTCGGCGCGCGGGCTCGCGCCGAGGGCGCCGAGGAGGGCGAGGCCGCCCACGAGCGGCGCGACGAGCTGGAGGAGGTGGCGCTTCTCGCCGCTGTCCTTGTCGTGCGCGCGGTCGAGCATGAGCTGCGTGGCGGCGAGCAGCCCGATCGCGCCGAACACCGCGGTGGAGGCGCCGATCGAGGCGTGGTGCTGGCCGAGGCTCTGGTGCCAGAGCGCGTTCGCGAGGTTCCCGAGCGTGCCCGAGGCGACGAGGGCGAGCGCGGTGCCGCCCGGCCCGAGGCGGCGCTGCACGGCGGACGCGAAGATCGTCCCGGAGATGACGTTGCCGATCACGTGGGCCGAGTCGGCGTGCAGCGTGAGCGCGGTGATGGCGCGCCACGGCTCGGGTCCCACGACGAGGTCGGCGACGGAGGCGCCGCGCTGGAACAGGCGCCCGCCGCCGCTCGCGGGGCCGGTGACGAGGAAGAAGAAGAGGGCGAGCGCGGCGAACGCGACGCCCGCGACCATGGACGGCGGGTGGCGCGGGCGCTCGCGCGGGCGGCGCGGGGGCCAGTCGCGGTTCTCCGCTTCGTACCGATCGATCGAGCTTGCGGCGAAGGCATAGTCCTCGTCGCGCACGAGGAGCACCCAGCCTGCCTGGGTGTAACGCACCGCGTGCCAAAGCTCGCTCGACTGGAGGACGAGGGCCCACTCGCGGACCTTGCGTTCCGGCGTGACGGGCCCGATGGCCGTGAGCCCGAGCCCGTGGTTTTCCCCCTCTCCGCCGGGGGCATCGCTGCTCTCGACCATCGCCGCCCTCTCGCCGTGCGCCGGTGGCAGGATCGCGATCGGGACGAACCGCTCGCCTGCAGCATCTCGAGCACCCATACGGTCTTGTTCGCCCACGGCGGGTTCCTCCACGGCTGGTTGACCCCAGGTTCGACGAAACCTGAGGATGAGGCCGGAGGCTGTCAACGCCGCCGCTCGGGGAGCCCGACCGCCTCTGTCCCGGCGCGCTCCGCGCGGCCGGACCCTTGTGCGCGCGGCGCAGCGGTGGCAGTGCGTGGTTGTGTCGACAGCCATCACGCAGGGCATCCGGGTTACCGTCTCGACGGTGTACGTCCCCACGCAGTCATCCCCGACGGAGCATCGCTACGTCTTTGCCTACACCGTGCGGATCGCGAACGAAGGCACCGAGCCTGCCCAGCTGAGGACGCGGCACTGGATCATCACGCACGGCAGCGGGAAGGTGGAGGAGGTGCGCGGCCCCGGGGTGGTTGGCCAGCAGCCCTCGCTCAAGCCTGGCGAGCACTTCGAGTACACGAGCGGCTGTGTGCTCGAGACCCCTCGCGGCACGATGCGCGGCACCTACCAGATGCACCGCGCTGACGGCCGCGCCTTCGACGCCGAGATCGCGCCCTTCACCCTCGCGATGCCGCACTCGCTGAACTGACCCTCGCCAGCTGGGAAGAGCCAGCGGGGAGGGGGCCCGCGCGCACGGGCACCCCCTCCCCGCTGGCTCCGTCGCCTCCGAGCTACCCGACGGCCTCCGGCTCCACCGCCGCCGCGTTCGCCCTCGGCGTCTCGGCGTCCCCCCCGTTCGCCGCCGTGAACTTGAACGTGAAGTCGTCCCCCTCGAAGTCGACCGTCACGTTCCCCCCGTTCTCGAGGGCCCCGAAGAGCAGCTCATCCCCGAGCCGGCGCTTGATCTCGTTCTCGATGACGCGCCCGAGCGGCCGCGCCCCGTTCGCCGGATCGTACCCGCGCGTCGCCAGCGCGGCCCGCGCCCGCTCGGTCACCTCGACGGTGACCGACCTGTCCGCGAGCATCGCCGCGAGCTCGCCGATGAACTTGTCGACGATGCTCCCCATCACCGACGGATCGAGCGGCCGGAACATGATGCGCGCGTCCAGCCGGTTCCTGAACTCCGGGCTGAACGTGTTCTTGTAGGCCTTGTCGTCGTCGCCCGCCGTGCCCCGCTCGCCGAAGCCGACCCGCGACTGTGCCAGCTCCCGCGCGCCCACGTTGCTCGTCATGATCAGCGCCATGTGGCGGAAGTCGCTCTTCTTGCCGTTGTTGTCGGTCAGCGTGCCGTGGTCCATCACCTGGAGCAGGACCTGGAACACGTCCGGGTGCGCCTTCTCGATCTCGTCGAGCAGGAGCACCGCGTGCGGCGTCTTCGCCGCCGCCTCCGTCAGCAGGCCGCCGCGATCGAACCCGACGTAGCCGGGCGGCGCGCCGATGAGCCGGGAGACGGTGTGGCGCTCCTGGTACTCGCTCATGTCGAAGCGCAGGAAGCCGATGCCGAGCGCCTTGGCGAGCTGCTTCGCGAGCTCGGTCTTGCCGACGCCGGTCGGGCCCGAGAACAGGAACGAGCCGATCGGCTTCTCCGGCGCGCGCAGCCCCGCGCGCGACAGCTTGATCGCGGACGCGAGCTGCTTCACCGCCTCGTCCTGGCCGAAGATCACCGAGCGCAGCGACCCCTCGAGATCCTTGAGCTGCGCCTTGTCCGAGGTCGACACCTGGCGCGGCGGGATCTGCGCCATCTTCGCGATGACGAGCTCGATGTCCGCGGTCTCCACCGTGTACCCGTCGCCGTGGCGCAGGCGCGCCGCGGCGCCCGCCTCGTCGAGCAGATCGATCGCCTTGTCGGGCAGCCGGCGATCCTGGAGGTAGCGCGCCGACAGCTTGGCCGCGGCCTCGATCGCGTCGGGCGTGTACGTGACCTTGTGGAACTCCTCGTAGCGCTTCTGGAGGCCCTTCAGGATCTGCGTCGTGTCGTCGACCGAGGGCTCGGGCACCTCGATGCGCTGGAAGCGCCGCGCGAGCGCGCTGTCGCGCTCGAGGTGGCCGCGGTACTCCTGGAACGTGGTCGCGCCGATGCAGCGCAGGCGGCCCGACGTCAGCGCGGGCTTGAGCAGGTTCGAGGCGTCCATCGTCCCGCCGCTCGCGGCGCCCGCGCCGATGATCGTGTGGATCTCGTCGATGAACAGGACCGAGCCCGGCTGCTTCTCCAGCGCGCGCAGCACCGCCTTGAGGCGGTTCTCGAAGTCGCCGCGGTACTTCGTGCCGGCGAGGAGGGCGCCCATGTCGAGCGCGTAGACGGTCGCGTCCTTGAGCGGCGCGGGCACCTCCTTCTTCTCGATCCGCTGCGCGAGCCCCTCCACGATCGCCGTCTTGCCGACGCCGGCGTCGCCGATGAGGAGGGGGTTGTTCTTGCGCCGCCGCGCGAGCACCTGGATCGTGCGGGAGACCTCGTTCTCGCGGCCGACCAGCGGATCGATGCGCCCCTCGGCCGCCTCCTTGTTGAGGTTCATCGTGAACGCGGCGAGCGGGTCCTTGATCGACTGCCCGTTGCCGGGCTCGCCGCTCTCCTCCGACGCCTCCTCGCGGAGGCTGTCGTCCTGGCCGGTCTTCGAGATGCCGTGCGCGATGTAGTTCACGACGTCGAAGCGGCTGATGCCCTGCTCGCCGAGGAGGGTCACGGCCTGGCAGTCGCGCTCGGCGAACATCGCGACGAGCACGTTCGCCCCCTTGAGCTCCTTCTTGCCCGAGGACTGCACGTGCATCGCGGCGCGGCCGACGACGCGCTGGAACCCGAGCGAGAGCGTCGGGCTCGTGTCCGCGTCGTCCGGCAGCGCCTCGATCTCCTCGTCGAGGAAGCGCTCCAGCTTCTTCTTGAGCAGCGGGGTGTCGCCCCCCGCGTGCCGGAGCACCTCGGCCGTCTCCTCGTCGAAGAGCAGCGCGTAGAGCAGGTGCTCGATGGTCACGAACTCGTGCCGGCGGCGCGAGGCCTCCCGGGTGGCGAGCGAAAAGGCGATCTCAACTTCGGGGCTGATGCGCATGGTCATTCCGGCTCGGCGGTCAACCGAAGGGGCATTCCGTGCTCCTTGGCGAAGTCCTGGACTTGGGCGACCTTGGTCTCCGCGACATCCTTTGTGTACACGCCCGCGATCCCGTGGCCGCGGTGGTGCACGCTCAGCATGATGTGCGTGGCCTCCGTCTCGGTGCGGTGGAAGAACTTCATCAAGACAAGCACGACGAACTCCATCGTCGTGTAGTCGTCGTTGTGGAACACGACCTTGTAGCGGCGGGCCTTCTCGACCTTCCGTTCCCGCTCCGTCGCGAGGTCGCCCTGCTTGTCTTCTCTTTCCTCAGGATCGTTCGGCATAAATCCGTCGGGAAGGATAGCAAGCCCCCCGCCTCCGCGAGCGGCCGACAAAGGAGGCTCCCGCTCCGGGAAGCATGCTCCGCCGGAACGTGTTCCGCCACGCGCGGCCCTGGATTTTCCGTCCGCCGTGGCGTTCTGGTCAGAGGCCGCTCAGGGGCCGCGTTGAAGGCTTGTCGGGTCCGCCCGGAGGCGCCGCCGGGGCCGCCCGGCAGGGGCGCCGTCCCCTGGCGCGCGGGCGCGCGCCAGGGGACGGCGGGGTCATGCGGTCACAGCAGCGACGGGGTGGTGCCGAGGTCGACGTCGACGGGCGTGAGGCCCCAGATGTCGCGCGCGTACTCGCGCACCGTGCGGTCGGAGGAGAACTCGCCCACGCGGGCGATGTTGAGCGTGGACTTGCGCAGCCAGCTCTTCCGGTCGTTGTAGGCCGCGTCCACCTCGCGCTGGCAGGCGGAGTAGGCCTTGAAGTCGGCGAGCATCATGTACTCGTCCCGGCCGAGCAGCCGGTCGAGCAGGGGCTGGAAGAGCTCCCGGTACTCCGGGGAGAAGAAGCCGGACGAGATGAGGTCGATCACCTCGCGGAGCTCCGGGTCGGCCGCGACGGCGTCGCGCCCCTCGAAGTGCGCGTGGCGGCGGGCGATCACCTCGTCGGCGGTCAGGCCGAACAGGAAGAAATTCTCCGGCCCCACCGCGTCGCGGATCTCGATGTTGGCGCCGTCGAGCGTGCCGACGGTGAGCGCGCCGTTCAGCGCGAGCTTCATGTTGCCGGTGCCCGACGCCTCCATGCCCGCGGTCGAGATCTGCTCGGAGACGTCGGCGGCCGGGATGATGTGCTCGGCCAGCGAGACGCGGTAGTTCGGCATGAACACGACCCGCAGCCCGGTGTGACGCCGGTCGCCGTTCACGACGTAGGCGACGGCGTGGATGAACTTGATGATGAGCTTCGCCTGCCGGTAGCCGGGGGCCGCCTTGGCGCCGAAGATGAAGGTCCGCGGCGTCACCTGCTCGCCGCGCTTCTGGCGCAGGTAGAGCGCGACGATGTGGAGCGCGTTGAGCAGCTGGCGCTTGTACTCGTGGAGGCGCTTGATCTGGACGTCGAAGAGCGAGGCGGGGTCGACGTGGATGTCGAGCTCATGGCCGATGATCTTCGCGAGCGCCTCCTTGTTCTCGCGCTTCACCCGGGCGATCCGCTCGATGAACTCGGGATCGCCGAGGTGGCCCTCGAGCTCGCGCAGCCGCTCGAACTCGGTCACCCAGCGCGGGCCGACCTTCTCGGTGACGAGCGCGGCGAGCGCGGGGTTGCAGGCGAGCAGCCACCGCCGGAACGTGACGCCGTTGGTCTTGTTGTTGAACCGCTCGGGCCAGAGGTCGTAGAAGTCGCGGAGCAGGTCGCGCTTGACGAGCTCGGAGTGGAGCTTGGCCACGCCGTTCACCGAGTGCGAGCCGACGACCGCGAGGTGGGCCATGCGCACGTGGCGCTCGTGCCCCTCCTCGACGAGCGACATCCTCGCCACGCGGTCGTGGTCCTGCGGGTGGGCGTCCATGACCTCGCGCAAGAACCGCCGGTTGATCTCGTAGATGATCTCGAGGTGCCGCGGCAGGAGCCGCTCGAAGAGCGCGACGGGCCAGCGCTCGAGCGCCTCGGGCAGGAGCGTGTGGTTCGTGTACCCGAAGGACGCGGTCGTCTGCTTCCACGCGTCCTCCCAGGCGAGGAGGTGGTCGTCGACGAGGACGCGCATCAGCTCGGCGATCGCGATGGCGGGGTGCGTGTCGTTCAGCTGGATCGCGTTCTTCTCGGCGAAGCGCGAGAAGTCCGGGTGGACCCGGTTGTAGCGGTTCACGATGTCGGCGATGGAGCAGGCGACGAAGAAGTACTCCTGCCGCAGGCGCAGCTCCTTGCCCTTGTCGAAGTTGTCGTTCGGGTAGAGGACCTTGGAGATGACCTCCGACTGGTTCTTCTCGTGGACGGCGTGCACGTAGTCGCCGGCGTTGAAGAGCTCGAAGTCGAACTCCTCGCCCGCGCGGGCGGACCACAGCCGGAGGGTGTTCACGGTGTTCGACTTGTAGCCCGCGATGGGCGTGTCGAAGGGGACGCCGATGACCTGCTCGGAGGGGCGCCAGATCACGCGGAAGCCGCCGCGCTTGTCGGGGACGCGCTCGGTGTAGCCGCCGAACGAGACCGGGACGGCGTGCTCGGGGCGCTCGACCTCCCAGGGGTTGCCGAAGCGGAGCCACTCGTCGGCGCGCTCGACCTGGTAGCCGTCGCGGATGACCTGCTCGAAGATGCCGAACTCGTACCGGATGCCGTACCCGTAGGTGGGCAGGCCGATGGTGGCCATGGAGTCGAGGAAGCAGGCGGCGAGCCGCCCGAGGCCGCCGTTGCCGAGCCCGGCGTCGGGCTCCTGCTCGGCGAGCTCGTCGAGGCTGAGGCCGAGCTCGCCGAGGACGGTCTTGTAGCTGTCGTAGATGTCGAGCGCCTGCAGGTTGGCGACGAGCGCTCGGCCGAGGAGGAACTCTGCGGAGAGGTAGTACCCGCGCTTGACGTCCTTCTCGTAGTAGGTGTGCTGGGTCTTGGTCCACCGGTCGACGAGGCGATCGCGCACCGAGAGGGCGAGGGCGACGTACCGGTCGAACGGCGTGGCGGAGAGGGATTCCCGGGCGCGCGAGTAGTGGAGGTGGTCAGCGAAGGCGCGGCGGAGCGCCACCGGGTGCATGCCGGTGCGGGCGTCCGGCGCCGGGCTTCCGCGGAAAAAAGCGGCGGGGACGTCTTGCTGAGGGGTGTCTCGCTGGGCGGGGGTTTCTCTCTGACGGTTGGGATCGACGTCGATCGGGTTAGCCATGGCGGCGCACTTTAGACGGATCCGGGCCGGACTGGTGGGCTGCACGACGGGCCCGGGTGAGGTTCCGTCGGGTCTTGGGGTTGCAGATCACTCCTGGTCGCCGGTGTGCTAGGAGCGCCGGCGGCCCGGCGACCTCGTGCGCCACGCGAACGTCGCCAGCCGGAGCCTCGGGAGGTCGGCGGATGGTCCACGGAGAGCGGGCTGGGCGACGCGGTGGCAGGGCGTTCGGACGCGCCGGGGGGGTCGCGCTCGCCGGGGTGCTGGGGCTGCTCTGCGCGGCGGTGGGCTGCGATGAGCGGTCCGGGGTGAAGGCGGCGAAGAAGGAGCTCGGCGAGGCGTGCGCGGACGGCGCGGAGTGCGCGTCGTCGGTGTGCGCTGCGATCGGGGGCGTCTGCTCGACGGGCTGCCGGGTCGACCGGGAGTGCGGCGCGGGGTCCGTGTGCCGTTCGCGCGACGAGGGTCCGGGCGGCGTGTGCAGCAGGCCGCAGGGCCTGGCGCTCGGCGAGGCGTGCATGACCGCGGTCGAGTGCCAGCACGGGCGGTGCCTGCACCGGACCGGCGCGCTGGATCAGCCGGGGCACTGCTCGGCGTACTGCGACAGCGCCGAGGATTGCCCGGCGGGCCTGAAGGCCTGCGAGCAGATCGCGGACAGCGCGGGGCGGAAGATGTGCCTCCCCGGAGAGGGCGCGGGGCGGTGAGCTTCCTGGCCGCCCGGCGAAGCGCTCACGCCGCCGCGCGGACGGGCGGCAGGCGGAACGCGGCGCCCTCGGAGCGGCTGCGCCGGCGGAAGGCGCCCGGCGCCTCGCCCGTGTGCCGCTTGAACGCGCGGCTGAACGCGAACTCCGAGTCGTACCCGACCTCGGCCGCGACGGCGGCCAGCGCGCCGTCGCCCTCGGCGAGCAGCTCGGCCGCCCGCTGCATGCGGAGCTCGGCGAGGTAGCGGAGCGGCGGGACGCCGAGCTCGGCCAGGAAACGCCGCGCGAGCGCGGCGCGGGAGAGGCCCGCCGCCTTCGCGAGCGCCTCGATGGTCCAGCGCTCCGCCGGCTTCTCCTGCATGAGCCGGAGCACGCGCGCGACGCGCCGATCGACGGCGCCCGCGGCGCGCCCTGCGCGCGCGCGCTCGTGGCAGTGCAGCGCGTAGGCGAGCAGCGGATCGAGGAGCGAGCGCGCCAGCCGAGCCTGCCCCGGGGAAGGATCCGCGAGCGCGGCGCGCAGCAGGCTCACGACGGCCGAGAGCCCCGGCGCGCACCGCACCTCGCCGGCGGCGAGGTGGACCACGGGCGCGAGGGAGGCGAGCGGCCCGGCGGGCGCGGCGGCGTAGGTGGCCGAGAGCAGCTCCGCCGGCGCGGGAGCGGCGCCGGGCGGCGGCGCGACGCAGCGGAGGCTCTGCTCGCAGGGCGCCGCGCCGCGCGGGCCGAACCCGAGGAGCACGAGGTCGCCAGGATCGAGCGGGAGGACGTGCTCCCCGTCCTGCGAGAGGTGAAAGGAGCCTTGCACGACGACGTGGAGGCTCGGCGGATCACCCGCGGCCCCACGAAAGAGCGCCCCAGGATGCCCATGATGCCGGGAGACCGCCACGCCGCGGGGAAGCTGCCGCTCCACGTCGTCATTCATCTCCATGCCGCAGGGTTGCCGCGCCGAGGCCGCTCGTCCAGCGCTCGTTCGCGGTCGAGACGCGCGGGCATGACTCCGCGCTTTGCGGTCATGGCGCGCGGGCGGGGGCGGCCGGAAGCTCGGGGCCATGATGCGCTTCGATGCGACGCCGAACGAAGAACAGCTGCTCCCCCGTGCGCTGCCCGAGGAGGTCCGCAGCAGCCTCCTGAGGAGCCGGACGATCCTGATCTTCGGGGAGATCACCAGCGAGCTGGCGCAGACGACGACGGCGCAGCTGCTCGCCCTCGCGAACGAGAGCGAGGAGCCGATCCGGCTCCTCATCCACTCGCCGGGAGGACACGTGGAGTCGGGGGATACGATCTACGACGTGATTCGCTTCATCCGGCCCGAGGTCAAGGTGATCGGCACCGGGTGGGTCGCCAGCGCGGGCGCGCTGATCTTCGTCGCCGCGCGGAGGGAGCACCGGTTCGCGCTCCCGAACACGCGCTTCCTGTTGCACCAGCCGCTCGGCGGCGTGCGCGGCCCGGCGTCGGACATCGAGATCGAGGCGGCCCAGATCCTGGCCGCGCGCGACCGGCTCAACCGCATCTTCGCCGAGGCGACCGGGCAGGAGCCCGCGAAGGTCGCGCAGGAGACCGAGCGCAACCTGTGGATGACGGCGCGCGAGGCCCAAGGTTACGGCCTCGTGCATCGCGTGATCGAGAGCGCGCTGGAGGTCTGACCGTTCGACCGTACCCCGGCAGCCTCGCGGCTCAGCGCTGGCAGCTGCCGAGGAGGGGCGCCCCGAGCAGATCGAGCTGCTCGACCGCGCGCTGCGGCCGGCGCGCGCGCCGGCCCGCGTCCGCCGCCGGGGTGGCGTCCCGGGAGGTCGCTCCCTGCGCGAGCTCCTCGCGGAGCGCCGTGAGCTCGCGCGCGGGCAGGGTGCTCGTGTCGGTTACGAGCCGCGCTCCATCACGGTAGCCGGTCCACACCGTGTAACCGTTCCGTGTGACCTCGATGCCGAACCTCGGGCCATAATCCATGATCTCGTAGCTGCGTCCCAGGGCGAGAAAGCTCCACTTCTTCATCGCGACCGTCTCGCCAGTGTCCGTCGAGGCGGCTGGACCGGCCAACAAACGCGGTCCCGGTCATCGCCCAGGGCAGCTCCGCCCGCGCCGCCGCGCGCGCAGGAGCAAGCCGCCGGCCGCGGCCAGGCAGCTCAGGAGCACGCCGGCGCGCCCTCCGCCCGACGCCTCGCAGGAGCAGCCGCCGCCGGCGCTCGACTCGGCTGCGCCCGCGCCCTCCGCGCTCCCGCCGGCGCTCGCCCCGCTCCCCCCCGCGCCCGCCGTGCCGCCGGGGTCCGCGCCGGCCTCGCACGAGTCCGCGGCGTCGAGGAAGCTCGCCGTCCCCGGCCAGAGCTCGGGGCAGGTCCGGCCGGTCGAGCTCTCACCCCCGCAGTCCGGCGGCGGGCCGCAGAGGCGGTCGAGCGTCAGGAGCGGCGAGAACGTCTTGCCCCCGTCCGTGGAGACGCCCGCGGTGAAGCCGTCGAGGGGCTCGTCGGCGCACGCGAAGAGGCCCTGTGGCGTCCAGGTCAGGCAGCGGACGCCGAGCTGCCCCACCTGGGTGAACTCCAGGGTCGCCGTCGGCGCGACCCACAGGCCGTCCATGTCGCTGCCGACCGCGATCCTCGTCCCGTCGGGCGAGAGGGCGAGGCCGAGGAGGCTCACCGCCTGGAACACCTCGCGCCAGGTGACGCCCCCGTCCTCCGAGACCAGCAGGGCGTCCGCGCCGTCGCCGTCGCGGCGCACATACACGACGTCGGGATCCTCCGGGTCCACCGCGCCGAGATACGGCAGGTTGCGATCGTCGCTGCCAGGGACGTCGAGCTCCTCCCAGGTCGCGCCGCGATCGTCCGAGCGCCGCACGATCCCCTGGAACGTGGGTCCGTTCCGGCGCCCGCTCACGTAGATGCGCCGCGGATCGCTCGGCGCGCTGTCCAGGGTCACGCCGAGGAACGTGCTCGGGAAATCGGCGCCGGTCTGGGTCCAGGTCCTCCCGTCGTCCTTCGACTCCCAGACCTGGGTCAAGATCGCGTCGCCGGCCATGACGCTGGAGCCGAGCAGGAGGACGCTCGCGGGGTCCGCGCGGTCGATCGACAGGTCGACGATGTTGCGCCGGGCGAGCGGGCCCTCGGCGAGCTGCCAATCGCAGCCGCGGTCGTGCGTCGCGCTCAGCCCGTCGAAGAGCCCGGCGAGGATCGAGCCGTCGCCGGTGACGACCATCATGGGATCCTCGAAGCCGCTGTAGCCGATGGCCGTCTCACAGATCCATGACCACCGCTCGCCGCCGTCGCGCGTGACGAGGGCGCCGTAGGTCGCGCGGACGACGATGTGGTCAGGATCGGCGGGATCGACGAGGATCTGGCCGGCGGAGGGGTATCGGCCGTTGGCGAGCGCGGGCGCCGCGGCGGAGAGGGCGAACCACGCCGCGGCGGCCCCGAGCCCCAGAGCGAATCGGTTCATCGAAGGGAGGTTCATCCATCCTCCTGCGCAGCGCAACGCTTCGACAGGAGGTCCCGAGGCGCGGCGCCTGGCCGGGGAGATCCGCTGTTTCCATCGGGCCGCGACCCGCCGCTCTGCTGCGCGACGGCCGGGCGGCGCCCCCGGGCCGTCGCGCCCCGGACGCGCTACTGCCGCCGGAACCGCTGGTTCGTTCCGCTGCTGCAAGTGTACTGGATGAAGCTGGCGCCGTCGGCGGTGCTGGCCCCCGAGACGTCCACGCACTTACCGCTGTTGACCGAGCGCAGCGAGACGACGCCATTGCCGCGGTCGATGAGATTCCACTTCTGGCTGTTCTTGTTGCCGTCGCAATCTGACTGCGTGATGTTCGCCCTGTTGTTCCGGCTGGACCCCCGCACGTCGAGGCACTTTCCGCTGTTCACGTTCTTCACGACCGCCGTGGTGCCGCCGATGCTCTCGATCTGCCACTGCTGGTCGCTCGCCCCGGTACACGGCCGCTGGACGACGGCGGCGCCGTTGTCCAGGCTCGCCGCGTTGACGCCCATGCATTTGCCGGAATGGAGGACCGCCAGGCTCTGGCCGGTGGAACCGGTGCCGCCGTCATCGCCGGGGTCGCCCGGGTCGCCGGGGTCGCCCGTGCCGCCGGTGCCGCCCAGGCCGGAGATCTGGATAGCTGCGCCCGTGGGCGACACCGAGAGGAGCTTCAGCGTCGCGTTCGTCCCGAAGAGCTGATGAGAGGCGCCGACCGCGAGCGGCGCGTCCCTGAAATTCCCGCCCGGGACCATGTCGAGGAGGTGCGCCCGGCCGCTCTCTCGCGCCTGCGTGAAGAACGCATGGATGAGGACGCCGCGCCCGGAGCTGTTGCGCGAGTCGATGACGTTCGTCGGCGCCGGCTGGCGGAACTCCACCTGGTACATGATGTCGTTCGGACCCTTGACGCGGAGGAGCTGGATCCCGCTGCTCGCCTCGGTCATCGGGGCGAGCGTATAGGTTCCATCGCTGGCCGCCGTCATGACCTGCGACGACGGGATCCACCCGAGGTTCGCCTTGTAGTTGGCGTTGAAGTGCTGCTTCCCGCCGTTGCCCATCGGGTCGAACGGATCGCCGTACTCGTCGAAGGTGCACTCGTTGCTCATGGTCACCGTCGCCCCTCCGCTGCGGCACGTCCGCGAGGAGGCGTGCCACAGGCCGAAGTTGTGGCCGAGCTCGTGCACGACGACCTCGGGCCAGAGGCCGGCGATCCAGGTGGCGCTGCCGGGCTGCGCGCCCATGCCGGCATACCCGCAATCCATCTTCCCCATGATCATGAAGTGCTGGTACGCGCCGAGGTCGAAGCCGGCGTTCCGCGCCGCGGCCTTCGCCTCGTTCTGCCACCGGTTGTAGTCATCGCACTTGCCGAAGGCGATGTTGAACGGGCCGGCGACGTCGTACTCGAGCTGCATCTTCCCGAACGAGGAGCCCGCCAGGTGGGTCGCCGCGCCGGCCAGGGTGTTGCGCACGTCCTGCTCCGTGCCGAGCGTCTGGCCGCCGTCGAACTGCACGCGCAGCGCCAGGACGCGCTTGGTCCCGGTCGTGACGAGCGCGCTCGTCAGCTCGCCGATCCCCTCGGCCGGCCGCATCACGTCGACGACGATTGTGCCGTCGTCGCCCTCGGTGCCGAACACGTCCACCGGTGAGCCGCTGGCCGTGCGCCAGTCGATCGACGGCTCGGCGCCGGGCGTCGCCGTCGCCGTCAGCGAGTCCAGGTCGAGGCGCACGAACACCCCGTCTTCCCGCTCCAGCATGTACCGCGCCTCGCCATTGGCGACGGCGACGGTCAGCGTTCCGGAGGCGGTGGGGTTCGGCCCCGCTTCCTCGTCACCGGCGTCGATGCTCAGACAGCCGGACGCGAACGCGCACGCTGCGGTGAGGGCAACGGTGGAGAGGTGTGACTTGAAGCGCTGCATGGGATCTTCCTTTCCTGGCTCGGTCCGATACGCCCGTCGCCCCGGGAGGTCGGAGAGCGCCGCGCCATCCCCCCGGAGGAGCCTGGGCGCGGCGCGACGGAGCGCTGCCAAGGAGAGGCCGCAAGCGCCGCCAGCCTCTCCGCTGCTGATGTAACTTGACGGCCCACCCGCTCGTCGACTGGCGCGACCGTCGCTCGCGATCGTCACGCCACATTGCCGTCAAGGCCCCCTCGCGAGTGCCTTTCCCTTCAAAGCAAATACGCGGCCACAGTCGTGCTCACGGCTTGACACGGGCAGCTCGCCTCTCTCGGTGGAACAATCACGTGAGGGCGGCCGATGATCCAACCAGATATTATGTTTGCGTGACTGGCATGGATCGCGAGAGATCCTGAATGGACATGAAAACACCACCCAGCGTCATCACGTGATCTGGCGCAGGGCGCTTGTGCTCGGTCGCTTGAGCGATCTTGGCCGGCATTCTGCGCGCTTTGTCGCGAGGGTGGCAATCCGTGGTCGAGGGTGAACGCGTGAGTCCTCCGGTGAGAGCGCCGGAGTCGGTGTGGGTCTACTGGCGCACTCGGAGCTCGACGCACGACACGGCGCCTCTACCCTCGCTCCACTCCGCTCCGCCGCCTCCTCCGCCGCCTCCTCCGTCGCCGCCGCCGCCGCCGCCGCCGCCGCCGCCGCCGCCGCCGCCGCCGCCGCCGCCGCCGCCGCCGCCGCCGCCGCCGCCGCCGCTGGTATAGATGCGCGCATGACCCTCCTCCAAGACGTCATCGCCGCGCTGGAGTCGATCGCCCCGCTCCGGTTCGCCGAGCCCTGGGACAACGTGGGCCTCCTGGCGGGCGACCCCGGGCGGCCCTCGTCGGCGGCGCTCCTCGCCATCGATTACACCCCCGAGGTCGCCCGGGAAGCGCGCGATCTCGGCTGCGATCTCGTCGTCGCCTACCATCCGCCGCTGTTCGAGGCCGTGAAGCGCGTCGTCGCGCCGAGCCCCGTCTTCGCGGCGATCCGCGACGGCATCGCGCTGTACTCGCCCCACACCGCGCTCGACGTCGCCGAGGGCGGCACCAACGACGTCCTCGCCGACGCGCTCGGGATCTCCGGGGACCGCGCGCCGCTCAGGCGGGCGCCGTCGAAAGCGTGGCAGCACAAGCTCGTCGTCTTCGTCCCGGAGGATCACGTCGACGCCGTGGCCGACGCCCTCGCCGAGGCGGGCGCGGGCCGGATCGGCCGGTACTCGCGCTGCAGCTTCCGCACGGTCGGGACGGGCACGTTCCTCGGCGAGGAAGGGACGAACCCCACCGTGGGCGAGAAGGGCCGGCTCGAGCGCGTCACCGAGGTGCGGCTGGAGATGGTCTTTCCCCGCGACCGGACCGAGGCGGTGCTGCAGGCCATGCGCGCCGCGCACCCGTACGAGGAGGTGGCGTTCGACCTCGTCGAGCTCGCCGTCGAGCCGCTGCGGGCCGGCATCGGCCGGATCGGGCCGCTCGCCGGCGCCGCGCCCGTCGGCGAGCTGCTCGGCCGCATCAAGGGGGCTCTGGGGGTCGACGCGCTGCTCGTGGCCGGCCCCGAGCAGCGCGCCGTCTCCCGCGCGGCGACGTGCGCCGGCGCGGGCGGCGCGCTCCTCGACGACGCGATCGCGCAGGGCGCCGAGCTCTACCTGACCGGCGAGCTGCGCCACCACGACGCCCTCAAGGCGGCGAGCGCGGGCGTCACCGTGGTGTGCGCGCTGCACTCGAACAGCGAGCGCGCCGCGCTGAAGCGCCTGGCCGAGCGCCTCCGCGCCGCGGTGCCGTCGCTGCGCGTCGAGCTCAGCGCGCGCGACCGGGATCCGTTCTCGATCCGCTGACGGCGCGGCGATCCGGGAAAGGGGGGACAGGACGCGGGGACGGAACGTGGACAGCTCGAAGGCGCGTTCGTGGTGCAGGTCGACTGATGGCCAAAGGCACGATGCGTCTCGAAGGGATCGCGCAGCCGTGGGCCGATTCGTCTGCGCGCTATCGGGTCGCGACAGAGCACGAAGGGACGTTGCTGACGGTCGCGGTCCGCTGCCGGATCGCCGGTCTTCCATTCGAGAGTCATGCCCTCCTCGACAGGGCGCCGCGTGGTCGATCATCGGAGGCGACCTCGCCGAGTTGCTGCAAGCGCAGATTGGCGCCTCGGGGCAGACGATGATCCTGTCGACGCGACTCGGTCGCATCCGCGGCGCTCTTCACGACATCGACGTCGTGCTCGTTGCCGAGCGCGGCGGGAGCCTCACTGTATCGGGCAGCATCCTCATCGCCCCAGGATGGATAGGACCGATCGTCCTCGGCTACCGTGGTTTCCTCGAGCGTCTTCGCTTCGCTCTTGATCCGGGCTGTGGCCCGGACGATGCTTGGTTCTTCTTCGCGAGCGCCGGCTGAGCGCTCGCGGCCCTGCGCCTGCGCTGACGTCGCGACGCGGCCCTCCGGGGCGGCCGCTCGGACCCGCGAAGGCGCTGGACAGGGCGCGCACCCGCGAACAGCCTGCTCGCCCCATGCGCGACGATGCCACGCCTCCTGCCCGCGACCTGCGCGCGGATGACCCGGGCGCGGAGCCCGATGCGCCCTCGCCCGGCCTGCGCCGCGGCGCCGGCGTCTGGTCGACGCTCCGCGACGCGGTGAGCGGCAGCGGGCACGACTTCACCAAGGGATCCATCGACAGGGCGATCGTCCTGCTCGCGATCCCCATGGTCATGGAGATGCTCATGGAGTCGCTCTTCGTCGTCGTCGACGTCTTCTGGGTGTCGCGGCTCGGCGCCGACGCGGTCGCCGCCGTCGGGCTCACGGAGTCGCTGCTCGCGGTGGTGTACGCCCTCGGGCTCGGCCTCTCGGTCGCGGCGTCCTCGACGGTCGCGCGGCGGGTCGGCGAGGGGCGCCACGAGGAGGCGGCCGCCATGGCGGGGCAGGCGATCCTGCTCGGGCTCGTCGCCTCGCTGCCCATCGCGGCGGCCGGCGGGCTGCTCGCGTCGCGGCTGCTCGAGGCGATGGGGGCGACCGCCGGGGTGATCGCGACCGGCACGCCGTTCGCCTCGATCATGCTGCTCGGCAACGCGACGATCCTGATGCTGTTCGTCATGAACGCGATCTTCCGCGGGGCCGGCGACGCGGCGCTGTCGATGCGGGTGCTCTGGCTCTCGAACGCGCTGAACATGGCGCTCGGCCCGTGCTTCATCTTCGGCCTCGGTCCGTTCCCGGAGCTCGGCGTGACCGGCGCGGCGGTCGGGACGACGCTCGGCCGCGGGACCGGCGTCGCGCTGCAGGTCTTCCTGCTCGCGCGCGGCGGCGGTCGCGTGAAGGTGAAGGCGCGGCACCTCGTCCCCGATCCGACGGCGCTCGCGGCGCTGCTCCGCCTCTTCGCGAACGGCGCCTTGCAGGCGCTCATCGGCACGGCGAGCTGGATCGGCATGGTGCGCATCCTGGCCCCGTTCGGGAGCGCGGCGCTGGCCGGCTACACGATCGGGATGCGGGTCATCGCGTTCGCGATCCTGCCGGCGTTCGGGCTCGCGAACGCCGCCGCGACGATGGTGGGGCAGAACCTCGGGGCCGGGCGCCCCGAGCGGGCCGAGGCCGCCGTCTACCGCGCGGGCCTCTGGACCACGGTCATGCTCGGCGCGGTCGGCCTTGTCTTCGCGGTGGCCGCCGGCGCGATCGTCGGCGCGTTCACGGACGACGTCGAGGTGCTCCGGGCCGGCACGCAGACGCTGCGGATCGTGGCGTGCGGGTTCCTGTTCTACGGCTTCGGCATCGTGTTCACGCAGGCGTTCAACGGCGCCGGCGACACGTGGACGCCCACGATGCTGAACTTCGCCTGCTTCTGGCTCTGGGAGATCCCGCTCGGCTGGGGGCTCTCGCGCGCCGCGGGGATCGGCTCGGCGGGCGTGCCCATCGCGATCGCCGTGGCGTTCTCGACGCTCGCGGTCGCGGGCTGGCTCATGTTCCGCCGCGGCGCCTGGAAGCGGCGCCGCGTCTGAGGGGCGTCACCGCGGGCGGCGTCTGCAGAGCCGGAACGGGAGGAAGTGGAGCGGTGTCAAAGATCGCTCCCCAGAGTCACGAATCCCAGCGAACACGGACGCCGGGGTAGCGGGAGACGAGTTCGTCCTTGCTCACCAGCTCGGCGTTGTGATCGATGGCCGTGGCGATGATCACCCGATCGATCGGATCGCGATGCAGATCGGGCAGAGCTGCCGACTTGGCTGCGATCTACGGAGTCAGCGGAAGCAGGACAAGACCCGCCTGCTCAATCGCCTTCGTGAAGAAGTCCTCGACGGAGACCGGGAGCACGATGCGCCCCTTCTTTGCAAGCCAGGCAACCTCCAGGCAGGAGACCGAGGCGATGCCGACGGGGCCGGGCTCGTGCTTGATGAGCGCCTTCGTCTTGGAAGGAAGAGAGTCGGCGGTTCCTTGGATCCACCAGAGCCAGGTGTGCGTGTCGAGGACCATCACGCGTCGTTCACGCTCCAGTCAGGCTCATCGAGGGCAGGGGTGATCACGTCGCCCAGGATCTGGAGCCCAGACAGCTCCGCCGGGGGCCGGCGCACTGCGGTCGGCGACGAGGGCGGTTCTTCGAGAACCAGGAAAATTGCCTCGACTCGCGTGCGAGGAGGGAGGACCGGCATTTCCTTCAGCCGGCCGTGTTCGTCGGTCTCGAGGAGCGCTCGGTGCGCCTGCATGCGTGGACGGTAGCACGGCCGCGCGAGAGCGCCGATCCGCCGCGCCGGAGCCGCTACCGCGCGGGGCGCGCGAGCCAGGCGTCGATGAGCTTGCGGGCGATGCTGAGCGGCGGCGGCAGCGTCGGGAGCGCGTCGCGGTGGAACCAGCGGGCGTCCTCGAGCTCGCGCGTCTCGACGCGGAGCTCGCCGCCCGTGTAGCGCGCGGTGAAGCCGACCATGATCTGGTGAGGGAAGGGCCACGGCTGGCTGCCGAAATAGGCGATGTCGGCGATGTCGACGCCCGTCTCCTCCTGGACCTCGCGCGCGACGCACGTCTCCAGCGTCTCGCCCGGCTCGACGAAGCCGGCCACGAGGCCGTACATGCCCGCAGGGAACCGCGCCTGCCGCGTCATGAGCAGGCGCGGGCCGTCCTCGACGAGCACGATCGTCGCAGGCGTGATCCGGGGAAAGTAGTTGCTCGCGCAGCGGCCGCAGCGCTTGACCCGCTCGGCCTGCCCGCCCTCGAGCCCGGCGCCGCAGGCCGCGCAGTACTGGTGCGCCCTGTCCCAGTGCTGCACCTGGTACGCCGTGCCCGCCAGGTCGAACAGCTCCGGATCGATGCGCCCGTGGAGGCGCCGCAGCGAGACATAGGCGTGCCCCTCGGGCGCCGGCGAGCCCGGCGCGAGCTCCGCGGAGCGGCAGGGACGCCCGTCGAGCTCGCCGAGCGGCTGGTCGCGCACGACGAGGACCCCGAGCCGGGCGAGATCGGCCGCGACGGGGACGTCGAACTGACCGCCGCCGTCGGCCGGCATGCGCGCGCGGACGAGGAGCTCGTCGCCGTGGAAAGCGAACCACGCGATCTCGGCGGGCGGCGCGCCCGGGCGGCCGAGCCCGGGGCGGAAACGGGCGGGCGGCATGGCGTCACGCCCGCCCGCGGGCCCGCGCGGGCTCCGCTGCGAGGGTCTGCGCTGCGCGATGTCCGCCTGCCGGAGAGCCGATCGGGTGCATGCGGGAGAGCTTAGCGCCTCGGGCGGGCGCGCGGGCCCCGGGGCGAGGGCTCACGCGGGGCCGGCGAGCGTCGCGGCCCAGGCGAGCGCGACGAAGGCGACCTCGACGTCGTTCTTCCTGGGGACGAGGCGCTTCGTCTCGATGCCCTCGCCGGCGCGGAGGGGGAGCTGCTCCAGCGCGGAGAGCTCGGCGGCCTGGGCCGCATGGAGGTCGCGGAGCGCGGCGTCCGCCTCGGTCCACTCCTGGCGCGCGCGCTCGAGCTTCGCGGTGGCCTTGTCGCGCTGGGTCCCGGCGCGCCGGGCTGTGTCCCGGCCGGCGACGAGCCCGAGCAGCGCGGCGCCCACCGCGCCGGGGAGCGCGGCCACCTCGGCCTGGGCCTGGTCGTACCGCGCCTTCGCGGCGGCGATGCGCTCGCCGAGGCGCGCGATCCTGGGCGCGAACCGGCCGATCACCTGCTGCTGCTCGGCGGCGGCGAGCCGGGCCGCGGCGGCGCGGCAGCGGGCGGCGAACGCCTCGAGCGGCTCGCCCTCGGCCTGCGCGAGCCCGAGCTCCCGGTGGACGGCCACGGCGGCCTCGGTCGTGCGGTAGGCGTGCTCCCGGAGCGCGCGCGCCGCGGCCTGCGCGGTGGCGCGCTTCGCGAGCGGGGCGGGCAGCTCGGCGAAGCGGGCGCCCGCGGCGGGCGCCGTGGAGAGCAGCGAGGGGTCGAGCCGGGCGACGCGCGAGAGATCCGGCTTGCCGTCGGGCAGCAGCGGGGCGGCGAGGAGCTGGCTCCGGTTGAGGGCGACGCCGAGCTTCGTGTCGCGCAGGTGAGCGATCACGGAGGCGGCCACCCAGGGGATGTAGCGGAAGCCCTCCGGAGCGACGGCAGGGGCGTGCGCGTAGAGGCTCCGCCAGCCATCGGGCGGTGGCGGGGGCGCTGGCGCTGCCGGGGGCGGGGCCGCCGGCGCGGGGGCGCCAGCGTCCGCACGAGCGGCCCCGCTGCGCCGCGCGGGCAGCGGGGCGGAGGGCGCGTGGCGCGGGTCGAGGAGGACCGTGCCGCCCGGACCCACGAGCGCGCGCCGGGCTGGGCTCGACGGATCGTGGACAGCGCGTGTCGGATCCGGGGAAGCACGCCTCGGATCCAGAGAATCGTCTGTCGATTCTGGGTAGACACGCCTCGGATCCAGAGAATCGTCTTTATAATTGGGGTAAACACGCCTCGGATCCAGAGAATCGTCTGTCGAATCTGGGTATTTGCGCCTCGGATTCAGAGAATCGTCTGTCGAATCTGGGTATTTGCGCCTCGGATTCAGAGAATCGTCTGTCGAATCTGGGTATTTGCGCCTCGGATCCAGAGAATCGCGTGTCGGAACGGGCGCTTTCGGAGGAGGGGAGATGCTCCGGACGAGGCGGCCGACCTCGCGTCGGGTGACCGGGCCGCGCAGCCACGACAGGCTGAACCGCGTCTCGGCGAGGAACGCCGGCGGCTGCATGTGGACATCGCGCACGAAGAACGTGCGCGGGGGGAGCGCCTTCAGCGTGGCCGAGAGGGCCGCGGCCGGGACGCCGCCGGCGCCCCCGTCCGCGCCCGAGAGCCCCTCGACGACGCGCTCGCGGTCGGCGTCGGTCTGGAGCCGGCCCACGAACCACGCGCCGGCGTTCGAGAGCGCCTTGTAGTCGAGGTCCATCGGGTTCTGCGTGGCGAGGACGACGCCGACCCCGAAGGCGCGCGCCTGCTTCAGGAGCGCGAGCAGCGGCCGCTTGGTGGGCGGGTTCGCCGGGTGCGGGGGCAAGAATCCGAAGACCTCGTCGAAGACCACGAGCGCGCGCAGGTCGCTCGTGCCGGAGAGGCCGCGCACCCACGAGAGCAGCTGATCGAACAGCAGCCCGAGGACGAGGAGCCGCTCGTCGTCGTCGAGGTGCGCGACGCTGACGATCACCGCGGGGGTCTTGCCGCCGCCGCCGCCGCTGCCGGCCTGCGGCGCGAGCCACGCCGCGACGTCGAGCGGCGCGCCCTTGCGCCACGTGGCGAACGTGGGGGAGGCGAGCAGGGTGTTGAGCTCGCGCGCGAGCGCCTGCCGCTCCTTCGGGGCGAAGAACTCGTCGACGGCGAGGGCGCCCACCGCGGCGATCGGCGGCGCGGCGAGGTCGGCGAGCAGCGCCTCGAGCCCCGCGGCCCGCCCCGCGCGCAGCCGCCGCTCGGCGAGGTGCGCGAGCAGCACGTGCTCGCGGCTCCGCGCCGGATCCGGGTCGCGGCCGACGAGCCGGAGCAGGAGCGACAGCGAGGCCGAGAGCGCCTCGCGGGCGGCCTCCTCGTCCTCGTCCCACAGCGACGAGGGCGCCTCGAGCGCCGACAGCACGTGGATCGGCTCGCCCGCCGTGGTGCCCGGCGTGAGCAGGCGCGGCGCCATGCAGGCGCGGAGCGCGGCGACGTCGGCCGGCCCGAGGCCCGAGGAGGCGAGCCCCGCGCGCCACCGCGCCGCGAGCTCGGCGGCGACGTCCGCCGTCGAGCGGCCGTCGCGCGCGGCCGCGGAGGGGTCGAGCCACGGCTCGAACTCGGCCGGCGAGACGCCGGGGAAGGTAAAGAGCAGGTTGGGGAGGTCGCCCTTCACGTCGATCATGAGCACGGGGACGCCCGAGCGGAGCGCCTCCTCGACGAGCACCATGACGAGCCCGGTCTTGCCGCTGCCGGTCATGCCGACGACCACGCCGTGGGTCACGAGGTGGTGCGCGGGGAGCTCGAACGGGCGCGCGGCGGCGGCGCCGGGATCACCCGAGAGCGGGCGGGAGCGGCCCAGGGTGAAGGGGCGGGTCGGCATGAGGGCGCGCTCGTGCCATGGCGGGAGGGACGTCGCAATGCTGGAGGGCAGCCCCGTATCCCGGCGGAGGTGCGCCGCGCCGCCGCTGCGGGCACGTCAGCGCCGAATGAACTTCACGGCGTCGAAGGTATAGATCGTCGCCGCGGATCCCTCCTCCGTGGACAGGCCGACATAGCCGTTCGTCGCGAAGCTCCAACTCGTCGCCCCACGCACCCTGAGCGGTACCCACGAGTACCTGTTTCGGGTCAGGTCGATTGGATCGCTGAACAGCGGTTCCGTCCCGGCGCCCGTCGGGAAGATCTTGTAACGGACTGACCCGTTCCCCGCGCCCCCGACGTACACGTAGACTCCGTAACTCCCCGCTTTCCGCGTGTACCACCGCCCCCATGCGCCCGACCCGCCCACGGCCATGTACGCCCCGTAGCCGTACCCGTCGCCCCGGGCGAGGCCCAGCCCGCCGCGCTCGAAGTAGGTGGCGGCCATATCGTTGTCACGGATGAAGTCGTTCGCCGACGGCAGCACGCTGAAGATGACGCGGTATCCCGCGCGCCAGCTCGCGTCCGGGGCCTGGACCGCCGCGAAGAAGGTGTAATCGCCGGCGGAGAACGTCCTCATGGCCGTATACGTGACCGTACCGGTCGCGTCCCTGCCCGCCGGGAAATCGACGATCTCGTCGCTGAAGCCGGCGCGGCCGCCCACGAGCAGCTTGGAGAAGGACTCTGTCGCGGCGACGAGGCGCAGCCGGGTGTAGATGGGCGCGCTGGCGACGCCGTAGAGCACGTCGTAGTCGCCCCAGGCATCGCGCTCCGAGAGGTTGAACTCGGGGATCATCACCCCGCGGCTCCCGATGTACGAATCCGGGTTCCTGTAGCAGAAATTCTCGGCGTTGCTCGGCAGATAGCCATAGTATGTCCTGCTCCCGCACGGGTTGCGGAGCACGTTGCCGAGCTTCGCCTCCGCGTGCAGGTGGTTTCCCCAGTGGTGCGCCTCGCCGCCCCCGGTCCCGCCGACCTCGCCGAGCTTGGTCCCCGTCGTCACCGCGACCGAGCCGTCCGGCCGAGCGTTCAGCGGGTGATGGGAACTCATGTGCGCGTTGAGCCACCACAGGTACGTCCCGTCCTGGAGCAGGTGGCGGATCGTCACCACGTTCCCGAGGCCGTGATCCGAGCTGCCGTTGTTGACCACGAGCGTGCGCTCGCCGAAGTTAGCGGCGCGGATGGCGAGACCAGCCGCCGCGCTCTCGTCGATGCCGGAATGGTATTTGCCGGTGACGAAGCAGCGCGTCGTGTTAAAATTGCACTCGCGTCTATACGAAGATCCTTGGAGCGGGTGCGCGAACAGGAAGCTCGCCGACGTGAGCGGCAATCCTGCTCCTCCGAGCGAGCCCGGCTCCTCGTCGCTCCCTTCATTCGGCGCGTCGCCCTCCTCCGCCGCCGACCCGCAGGCCGAGGCGAGCATGAGCCCCAGCAGGCCCAGCCCCCGGTATCTCCACGCCGATCTCGAATCGTTCCGCATGCCTTGCTCCTTTCCTGGACCCGGCGCGCTCTGCCCGTGGACTTCGGGCGCTGCTGGGCTCGGCGCGCTTTGCGCTGTCGCCTGCCCTGTGAGCTCTCGCCTGTCCTGGTTGACAGGCTTCCGGCACGATGTGAGAATTTTTTTAGGATGAAGAGCGAGCACCAGGAGCCGTCGCCGCGGGAAGCCGCCGGCTCCACGGCGGACGTGGAGCGGGCCATCGGCGCCTGCCTGGCCCGCGGGGACCTCAAGGGGGCGGCGGACGCTGGTATCCGGGGCTATGGCCCGTCACTGCTCGGCTTCCTCGCGCACGTCCTCGAGAGCCCACAGGACGCCTCCGAGGTGTTCTCAGAAGTATGCCTGAACATCTGGTCCCATCTCGGCAGCTTCCGCGGTGACTCATCGTTCCGTACATGGGCGTTCAGGATCGCTCGGAACGCATACCAGAACCACCTCGAGCGTCCGGAACGTCGCCGGCACCTGCCTCTCTCGCAGGCGCCAGAGGTCTCCGGCCTCGAGGAGCAGGTGCGCACCCAGACGTTGCCCTACCTGCGCACCGAGGTGAAAGACAAGGTCGCGGCCCTGCGGCAGCAGCTCAAGCCGGATGAGCGAGCGCTGCTCGTGCTGCGCATCGATCGGGGAATGTCGTGGGACGATATCGCCCGCGTTATGCTGGTCTCGGAGTCGGAGCCTCCTGCTCCGGCGGAGCTCAAGAGGAAATCGGCGGCGCTGCGGCAGAGCTTCGTCGCGGTCAAGGAGCGTCTCCGAGAGCTGGCCGAACAGGAAGGGTTGCTCGATCCGACCGACGGCTGACCAGGGACGAGGCCGGTGAGCAGCGCGGACTCCTTCGATGACGCCTCGGCGGAGGATGGCGCGTTTGCGGGTCTCCTGCGCCAAGTCGCGTGCGCGCCCAGCGTGGAAGCGCTGGACGGCGCCGGCATCGCGGGATCGCCCATCGAGGGAGACGTCATCGCGGGCAAATACAGGGTCGAGGGGGTGCTCGGCCGCGGGGGAATGGGCCTGGTCGTCGCGGCCACGCACCTGACGCTGCGGCAGCGCGTCGCCGTCAAGCTGCTCCTCCCCGGCTCGGCCCTCCTCCCCGAAGCGAAAGAGCGGCTCCTCCGTGAGGGTCGCCTGGCGGCGGCGCTCCGGAGCGAGCACTGCGCCCGTGTGCTCGACATGGGGACCCTGAAGTCGGGGGCGCCGTACCTCGTTATGGAGTACCTGCGCGGCGCGGATCTCGGGGCCGTGCTCCGCGTCCGTCGGCGCATGCCGATCGAGGAGTCCGTCGACCTTATCCTTCAGGCCGGCGAGGCGGTCGCCGAGGCGCACGCGCACGGCATCGTCCACCGGGATCTCAAGCCGAGCAACCTATTCCTCTGCGCCGCGGCCGACGGATCGCCCCTCGTGAAGATCCTCGATTTCGGGCTCTCCAAGGCCACGGGCGAGGCGAGCCTCACCGCGACACACGCCGTCGCGGGGACACCGCAGTTCATGGCGCCCGAGCAGATCCGCGGCTTGAAGCAGGCGGACGCGCGGGCCGACCTGTGGGCGCTCGGCGTGATCCTGTATCTGATGATTGGCGGCCGCCTCCCGTTCGATGGCGCGAGCCCCCCCGCGATCATCGCGAGCGTGATGACGGAATCCCCGCGCACGCTCCGGCTCCACCTGCCCGACGTCCCGGCGCCGCTCGAGGCGGTCATCCATGGCTGCCTCGAGAAGGACGTGAGCCAGCGCGTGCAGAGCATTGCCGAGCTCGCGCGGGGGCTAGCGCCGTTTGGATCGCCGAGCGCCAGGCCCTCTGTCGAGCGCATCTTGAGGACGCTGGAGCGCCGCGGTGCCGGCCCGTCGCTCGTCGCGCCGGCGCCGCGCGCGGCCGACCCGCCGCCCAGCGCGGGCCGGGACGCGGCGGCCGCCGCATCTTCTGAGAACCGAGTCTGCACGATCCTGTTCGCGGGCTTCTCGGGGACCGCCGCGCTCTCGGAGCGGCTCGATCCGGACGAGGTGAAGGCTGTCGTCGACGCCGGCGCGCGCGCGCTCGCGGTCTGCGTCGAGCGCGCGGGGGGTACCGTCGTGAAGCCCGTCGGGAGCCGCATGATGGCGATCTTCGGCGCCCCGCGTGCGAGCGACAACGACGCGGAGCGCGCGGTGTCGGCCGCGATCGAGATGCGGTCCGCGGTCGAGGGCGCGCCGGCGCTGCGCGGATTCCGCCGGCCGCTCGCCCCGCGTATCGGGATCAACACGGGGCGGGTGCTCGCAGGGAACCTGGCGGAGCCTTCGCGCGAGGAGCGCACCGTGTTCGGAGACGCCGTCGACGTCGCGGATCACCTCCAGCAACGCGCGGCCGACGGGGAGATCCTGATCGGCAGAGCCACGTACCGGAACGTGACCGGGCGCTTCAACATCGACCCTCTGCCGCCGATCGCCGTCGAGGGCAGGCGCGAGGCGATCGGCGCCTACCGCGTCGTGGGCCGCACGACGGTCCGCCACCCGATACCGCCGTCCGACTTCTACGATCTGGAGACGAGGTTCATCGGGCGCACGGCGGAGATGCAGCGCATCACCGACGTCCTCGAGACGGCGACCTCCGAGTCGCGGTCGCAGCTCGTCACGCTGGTCGGCCCGCCCGGGGCAGGACGGACTCGCATCGTGGGGGAGCTCGTCGCGAGCCTCGCAGAGCGGTCTGCATACTTCTTCGTGATGATGGCGCAGAGCTCGGTGCTCGGCACCGGCACGAGCTACGGGCTCGCGGCGGCGCTCCTCCGGATGCGCTTTCAGATCCACGAGAACGACGAGCTCGAGGTGGTCGCGCGCAAGCTGCGGGACGGCGTTCGCTGGCTCCGCGCGCCCGGGGCGAGCCCGCCGCCGGCGGGCGAGGGCGCAGGGCGGGGGCCGGCAGGAGGCGGCGCCCAGGACGGCGAGAGCGCGCTCGATGTGCCGGAGCTGCCCTTCGAGGTGCTGCACGAGCTCGGATCAGGGCACTTCAACGACACAATCCAGGAGATCGCTACGCTCCTCGGGGCGCGATCTGCAGGCGCGTCGGACGGCCTCGCCCTCGAGCGGGAGGGCGCCCATGCGAAGGGCCGTATCGCGGCGGCGCTCGCGCGCCTCCTGCGCCTCGTCGCGGCGCGGGCGCCGATCGTGATCCTGTGCGATGACGCGCAGTGGGCCGATGACGCGAGCCTGGATCTGCTCGACGAGCTCGCCGTGCGGATGAGCGACTGTCCCCTGTTCGTGCTCTGCTCCACCCGGCCGGACCTCTACGAGCGGCGGCCGCACTGGGGTGAGGGCAAGAGCGCGCACATGCGCGTCGACATCGCGCCGGTCGCGAGGCGGCATATTGAGGCGATGGCGCGCGACCGGCTGCGCCGCGTCGACGCGCCGCCGAGGGAGTTCCTCGATCTGCTCGTGGACCGCGCGGAGGGATATCCCCTCATCCTCCAAGAGACGCTGCACCTGCTTGTGGACGCCGGGGCGATCGAGCGGCGCGACCTCGGCCCATGGATCCTGCGGGACGCCGATCTCCAGACGATCGCGCTGCCGGCGACGATCGAGGGTATCCTTCAGGCGCGGCTCGACCGGCTGGATCCGGACGCGCGCGCGGTGCTGAAGCAAGCCGCCGTCATCGGGTGCACCTTCTGGGAGCGGGCGGTGGACGCCCTGCGCCGGGATCTCTCGCCCGACGCCCCTTCGGACGGGACGCCCGAGAATGCGCCCGCGGGCCGGGAACCCACCGGGGGTGTGCTGGCGCGGCTCCGGGACCGACAGCTGATCAGGGCTCGAGAGGTGTCGACGTTCCCTGGAGAGCGCGAGTTCGTGTTCGCGGAGTCGACGACGCAGGAGTTCGCGTACAAGACGCTGAACCAGAAGCTGCGGCGGATCGCGCACCGGCGCGTGGCGGCGTGGCTCGAGGCGCGCGGGCCGGGCGCGGCGAGCGCCGCGCTCGTCGCGGTCCATTACGACAGGGGCCGGGACCTCTGCCGGGCGATCGAGGCTTATGGCCGCGCGGGCGCGCACGCGGCGATGCTCGGGCAGAACCGGGAGGCGCTGCGCCACCTCGAGCGGGCGTGCGCGATCTGCGACGCGACGGAGGCGGCCGCGCTCGACGCGCCGAGCGCGGCGCTCGCGCGCCTCGACGACGGCGTCGAGGATGCCCGCGTGGCGGACTGGCACGAGCGGGTGCGGCTCCACCTGGAGCTCGGGGACGTCCTCCGCCGGATGGGTGAGCTCGATCGCGCGGAGCGCGCTTACGAGGAAGCGCGGCGCCGGATCGTGCACGTCGAGCGCCGGCGCGCTCCGGCGCCGCGCGTGGGCGAGCAGCTCCGGTGGGAGGCGCGGGTCGACTTCCGTCAGGCGCTGACCTCGTGGATCCGGGGCTCGGTCGAGCGGACCCGGATCCTGGTGGGCCGCGCGATCGAGCGCGCGACCGCCGCCGGAGCGATTGAGGAGACGCCCGCGATGTGGGCTGTCCTCGCGGCGCTGCACCGGCGCAGCAACGATCTCGACGCGTCCCGCAGGGCGGTTGCGCAGGGGCTCAGGGGTTGCCGTTCGATCGCCCGGCGCGACGACCGGTGGCGCGAGCAGGTCTCGCACCTGCTCGGCGCGCTCGGCGCCGTGTTCCTGTCGCAGGGCCGCCTCACGCACGCCGAGCGTTGCTGCCGCCGGGCCGCGCGCGCGGTGGACGAGACGAGGAACCTCGCCGCGGCGTGTATCGCCCAGAACACGCTGGCGGCGATCCGTTACCTGCGGGACGATCTCGCGGGCGCACGCGACACGTTCGCTCACGCGCTCCTGCTCAAGGAGCGCCTCGGCGATCTCCACGAGCTCGTCATCGCGCACAACAACCTGGCCGAGGTGGAGCTCCGGCTCGGAGAGACCGCCGCGGCGCTGCATCACGCGCGGCAAGCGGTGCGGTTCGGAGAGCGCATGCACGCCGAGGCCGCGCTGGCCGATTCGTACAAGAACCTCGCTGACGCGTCGTTCGCCGCCGGCGACCGGCAGGCAGCTATCGAGGCTGGGCTGCGTGCGCTCGACCGGACCGGGGTGGGGGACGGACGGATCTACCTGCGTGACGTGATGATCAGCCTCGCGCGCATCTGCCATGCGACGCTCGCGAGCGACCCTGCATTGGAGACGCTGGCGCGAGAGGCGGCCCAGCGGCTGCTCGAGGCGATCGACGACGTCCGCGAGGGCGGCCTCGGGACCCAGGCGGACGAGTGTCGATCGCTGCTGGCCGGGCTGATCGAGGCGAGGGGATAGGTCGACAGGGCACACCACAGGAGACCGGAAGATGGTGCGAGGGGAGCGGTTCATGGCGCTGTGCGTGGCGGCGACGGTGTCGTGGGGCTGCGGCGACGATGCGCCGGTGAAAGAGCGCGATGACGGGGCGGGCGGGGCGGGGGAGGTCGCCCCGGACGGGGGCACTGGGCAGGTGTGCGGGGCGGAGGAAAAGATGCCGGAGGAGGGCGATAGCGAGGCCTGCGCGGCGGGGGAGACCGCGCTCGAGGACGGCCGTTGCCTGCCCGCCGGAATGCAGGAGAACGGCTGTGCAGCCGGAGAGGTGATGGTCGAGCCTGGCGGCTGCCGGCCTGCGGGGATCCCGCCGGAGGCCTGCGGACAGGGCTTCGAGCCTGACGGCGAGAGCGGCTGCAATGTGATCCTGCCGCGCGACCCGTGCACGAAAGGAATGATGGCTGTTCCCGGCGACACCGCGTGCCGCGAGGTGGCGCCGTGCGGTGACGGGCCATGGGGAGACATCCCCGTGGAGCCGGACACCGAGTACGTGGATGGCTCCTACCAGGGGAGCACCAGCGATGGCAGCCGGGACAGGCCGTGGACCACCATCAACGCCGCCGTCAGGGAAGCCGCCCCGGGAGCGATCGTGGCCGTCGCCGCCGGAATTTACGAGGAGAGCGTCTACATCCAGGGCAAGCCGGTGCGCCTGTGGGGCAGGTGCCCGGCGCTGGTCGAGGTAGTCGGGCCGGCGCCGACGCCAGCGGTGGACATTTGGCAGCAAGCCGATCGGACCGAGGTCCACGGGCTGGCCCTGCGCGGCTATTCCGGCATCATCATGTCCGGATCGGAGGATGTGGAGCTGGATCGCGTGTGGGTCCACGACACAGAGGACGTCGGAATCATCGTTGAATGGTTCGGGACGGCGTCGGTCAAGGTGAGGAGCTCGCTGATCGAGGATACCTCCTCTGCTGGTATCTGGGTGTTCGGGGCGAGCGCGTCGATCGAGCAGACGAACGTGCGCGATGCGGCGAACGTGGGGGTCGCGGTTCAGTATTACAGTGAGAGCGATAGCCGCTCGACGGTCGACATTCGCTCGTCGCTCGTCGAGCGCGCCCGCAGCGTGGGTGTACTCGTCGAGGGATCAGATCTCGAACTGCTGGCCTCGGTCGTACGAGATACTATCCCAACCGAAGAGCCGAACTCGGGCCGAGGGGTCATCATCAAGAATATGGGTAGTCCGCGGGCGCGATCCACCGCGAACATCGGTTCTTCGCTCATCGAGGGTAACCATGATATCGGCGTGTCGGTCAGCGACTCGGAGTTGCTCGTCGAGGCGACCGTCGTGCGGGGGACCCTGCCAGCACCGAGCGTGGAGGAGATCATACCCGGTCAACGCACTCTCTCAGGTGTGGGGATCGCAATCCGCGACGACGAGCATAGCGCCGAGCCGACCGTGGGAACCATTCGATCCTCGCTCGTGGAGGATAATCATGAAGAAGGCATCTTTGTGATGGGAGTGGCCGCCGGCGTCGAGGCCACGATCGTGCGCCGCACGCAGCCGGTGGGCGAGCGTGAGAGCGGTGGCGGGATCTCGGTGCGTAACGGCTTCGCGCCGGCGCGGAGACGCGGGGATGTCCGTGTGAGCTCCTCTGTCATAGAATGGAATCACTCGGCCGGAGTCGTGGCCATGGGCGCCACGATCCGTCTCGATGCGACGGTCGTGCGCGACACGCTGCCTCTGGTCGGTAGCTCGTTCGGCGTGGGTGTGGCGGTCCAAGTCGCGCCGGGGAGCACCGAGCGCGGCGAGCTTGCGATGATATCTTCGATCATCGAGCGAAACCCCTATGCAGGCGTGCTGATTGATGGGTCGAGCGCGCTCGTTCAGAGGACGATCGTCCGCGAGACTCAGCGAGCGCCGGACGGCAAGCTCGGACGGGGCATCGCCGTGCAAAATGACGGTGAGGCGGCTCAGCGGGCGAACGCAACCATTAGCGATTGTATCGTGGAACGCAACCATGAAACAGGGATCTTCGTTGCGGGATCGGAGGTGACGATCGAGGGAACCGTGGTGAGCGACACAAAGCCTCGCTCGGACTTCACGGCAGGAGACGGAATTGTTGTTCAGTACGGCCTTCAGTACGGCCCGGTGCCTGAATTGAGGGGCGACGCGACAATCCTCCGCTCGACCGTCGAGCGAAACACGCGTGTGGGAATCGCGGTCATCGGTTCAGATGCGGTAATTGAGGGATCATCGGTGCGAGAGACACGAATGGAACCCCTGAGCAAAGACTACGGCGACGGGATCGTCGTCGTGTCGGAGTTCAACCGTGCCAGCGCTAGAATCTATGACTGTCGCATCGTGGCGAATGACGGCGTTGGTGTATCCGCCTTCGGCTCGGATGTCTGGGTCGATTCGACGCGAATCCTTTGCAACTGTGTCGATCTCAACGCCGTGGCGCACCTAGAACAATCGTATCATTTTCCTCTGAATGCCTCGATGACCTGCCTCAGCTGCACGGACGAACCGCGTAAGTGCGATAACGGGAGCTACGAAAAGCAGCCGCCGCGGATGCTCGACCCCGCTCCCACGCCCCCCTGACCCGAGCCCCTGCCCGATCGTCCTCCGAGCGCCTCACATCCGGCCGGAGCGCTGTCCATCTATCAACCCGCCGGTCTCGGCGCCGATGGGTCGACGCGCGCGCCGCGCGCTCGCGTCCGTTCGCCGGAAGGAGGCTCGACCAAGATGGACCGCTCGATTCGAGATCGCCGTCACGTGACGCTCACCGCCGTGTCCCTCGCCCTGGGCTCGTTATTCCTCGCGCGCTGCAGCTTGCACGCGCCGCTCTGCGCGCCGGGTGCCCAGACCGCCTGCTACTGTCCCGGAGGCGGAGACGGTGTTCAGGTCTGCTCCGCGGACGGATCCGGCTACGAGGCGTGCCAGTGCGCCGACGACGTACCCGGCGCCGGGGGAGGTCCCTGGAGCAGCTGGGACGAGGCAGGGGGCAGCGCCAGCGCGGGAGGAGGCTTCGCGCCAGGGAGTGACGGGCCGGCGGCGGGCAGCGGCGGGTCAGGTGTCGCGTGCCAGGACGACTGCTCCGGGGAGCCCCGGTGCGTAGACGCGAGCACGCTGCAGCAGTGCGGCGACTTCGACGACGACGCTTGCCTGGATTACGGGGCTCCCGTTCCGTGCCCCGGCGGATGCGCCGACGGCGCGTGCGTCACCGACTGCGTGGGCCCTGCCGCCGAGAGCTGCGGCAACTGCGGCGAGCGCACGCGCACGTGCGACGGCGGCGTCTGGTCCGCTTGGTCGTCGTGCTCGGGCGAGGGCGCGTGCGCGCCGGGCGACGTCCAGAACTGCCACGGCGGGACGCAGACCTGCGACTCGAGCTGCGTGTGGGGCGCGTGCATCGCGACCTGCGGGGACGACGATTACGGCCAGTTCTCGATCCGCGGTCGCAGCTGCTCGGATCCCTCGAACAGCGACACCTGCGACTTCGGCCCTGCCGGTTGCGCGGGCGACGGCAGCATGCCGCTCAAGCTGGCGGCGGCGATGATCTCGCCGACGACGATCCGCTTCTTCGTGCGCAAGCAGGACGACTCGGCGTGGCTCTCGCCCGCGACGCTGACGGTCTACGTGGGGACGGGGCCCACGTGCTCTCCCAGCGTCGTGCCGAACGTCGTGAAGACGACAGCCCCGGCGACGGTCGGACAGCGGACGCAGACCATCGATCTGTCGCTGAACCCTTACTCCGGCGCCTGGCCGCTCGACGAAACCAAGATCTTCTGGGTGGGCAAGAGCGAGAGCGGCTTCCCGTGTTTCCGAGCGACAGGTACCGTCTCGGTTCAGAAGATCTGCGAGCCGTAGCGTCCCCGCCTTGGAGAACAACCCTGCCTGGACGCCCCGCGAGCGCGACGGCACGATGGTCGAACGCGTGCGGCGGTCGGTTGATCGGTAGAGGAGGAGATTCGGGATGAGCACAGGTTACTCGGGTCGCGTCCACGTGCTTCTTGTCGGGCTGGGTTTGCTCCAGCTGCGGTGCAATCAGTCTGAGCCGATCCTCCGAGCGCGAGAGTGCCCGGAGGACCGCCTGGTGGGCGGGGAATGTGCTGGGGTCTCGCCTGAGCCGATCTGCGAGGGAGACGCGTGCACCGACGGGGGTGATTGCGCGACCGTCATCGAGGCCGGCGACGACCCCACAGTGCAGGCGGCGCTCGCGGCGGCGCCGCCGCGCGCCTGCATCACGGTGCGGCCCGGCGACTATGGCGACATCACCTTGCCCCGCGGCGTTAGCCTGCTGGGAAGGGGGGCCGCCCTGGTCCACGTCGCAGGCGTTACGGTCGGCCCCGGATCGGGCGCGCGTGTGCGCGGCGTCAGCGTCGGCCCGGGAGGCATCGTGGTGGCCGACGGAGCGGTCGGGGTGCTCGTCGACTCGGTCAAGGTGGTCGCCGGCGGCTTCGCCGACGGGATTCGGGTCGGCGCCGGCGCCTCCGTCGAGATCCGGGCATCGGAGATCGAAGCGTCGCAGGGCCACGGGATCCGGGCGTTCGATCCTGGGGCGGTGACGTTGAGGACCTCCCTCGTGGGCCCATCGGGCGGCCCCGGGCTGTGGGCGCAGTGCGCAAATGGCTGCGATTGCGCGGCATCGCCGGAGGTGAAAGTCAACAACACCCGGTTCCGGGAGAACGGGACCGTCGGGGTCTCGCTCGTCGGCGTCGCCGCCATGTTGTCGGAGGTCGATATCGTGGATCCCAGCAACCCTGATTCCATCGAGGTGCCGGGTGGGCTGGCAGCGTTCGGGTGCACCTCGCTCACTGCGCCGTCGCTGCGCGTCCGCGATACGACGCCGTTCGACAAGTCGTACGGCGTGCTCATTGACGGGGCGAGCGCCACACTCGGCGGCAGCGAGGCGCAAAACGTCGAGCTCGTGGGGCACGCGGTCGGCCTGTGGATGCAGAATCTTTCGGCCACTGGCGTCCACCAGGTCACGGTCCAGCGCTGCCGCGTCCACGATAGCCGGGGCGTCGGGATCGGCATGAGCGGCGAAACGACGGGCGGGATCATTATCAACTGGACGGAGGTCCAGAACACGCAGCTCGCGACGATGGCCATCGTCGGGGGGGCCAGGGATACCATCGGCGACGGCATTGTATGGCAGAACGGCGCCCGGGCCGAGATCTCCAACCTAAAGCTTGTCGGCAACGCACGGCTGGGCATGCTGATCGATGGCGACGTCGGCGAAGGGAGCCGCATCGAGAACATCGAGCTGGGCGCCGGCGACGACGAGATCGGGCTCGTGCACCAGAACGTCGACCCCGACGGCGTCTCGCCCATCGTCGGCGGAGGCGTCCCTGACCTGATCCGGGACGCGGCCCGGCGCTTCACGGTTGCTGCGCCGATGAACGCGCCCATCGCGGCGCCGTGACCGGCCAACGGGCGCGGCCTCCGGCAGCGTCATTAGACGTCGTCAGGGGGGCGGAGATCCCGTGCAGCGCCCATGCGGGAGGGCTGCGCAGGGAGCTCGTCCAATCAAGCAACGGCGTTGAGATCTGCGCGACGGCCGCTCGCCCTCCCCTCGTCGGAAACACGGCAACGGCCTCCGGCAAAAGGTGCGCAAGTCTCCCACTCCCGCGTCGCGCCCTCCACCCGCCGTACCTCCGGCCCTGCGGCCCCATCTTCGCGTCAAAAATTGACGGCGTTGCGGTCATAGTTGGTTGATGGAGGTCGGCCCATTGAAGCCGGATGCCCCGCCTCAACCGCGGGCATTCCAGGGATCGGCGAGGTCTTCGCGCAGAAATACTGCCTCGATCGCAGCCTCGGCCGGGGATCCATGGGCGCCATCTTCGCCGCGGAGCACATCTCGTTGCGGCAGCGCGTCGCGGTCAAGTTCCTCCTCCCCCGGGCGATGGAGCTGCCCGGCGCGAGCGCGCCTTGCCTGCGCGAGGCCCGCGCGGCGGCGGCGATCCGGAGCGAGCACGTCGCCCGCGTCATCGACGTCGGCACGGCGGAGCTCGGCGTCCCCTACCTCGTGATGGAGTACCTGCGCGGCCGCGATCTCCAGCAGGAGCTCGACACGCGCGGCCCGCTCCCCGTGTCCGAAGCGGTAGACCACGTGATCCAGGCCTGCGAGGCCGTGGCGGAGGCGCACGCGCGCGGCATCATCCACCGCGATCTGAAGCCGGGGAACCTCTTCCTCACGGCCAGCGCGACTGGCGTGCCCCTCGTCAAGGTGCTCGATTTCGGCCTCTCCAAGGCGGCCGACGCCGCCGCCGAGGAGGACGGCAAGCTCATGGCGTCGGAGATGATGCTCGGCTCTCCCTCCTACATGTCGCCCGAGCAGGTGCGCTGCTCGAAGCACGTCGATGCGCGCGCCGATATCTGATCGCTCAGGGTCATCCTCTACCAGTTCCTGACCGCCCGTTTTCCCCTCGCCACATCGAAGATCTCGGCGCTCTACGTCGCCATCATCAGCCAGGCCCCACGCCGCCGCGGGTGCACCGGAGCGACCTGCTGGCCCGGCTCGAGTACATCATCCTGCGGTGTCTGGAGAAGGAGCCGGAGCTGCGCATCCAGAGCGTTGCGGAGCTGTCGCGGGACCTTGCCCCGTTCGGCACGGGACCCTGGCGGCGCACGAGGTCGATCCCATCGTCGCGCTGAAGCATGGTGGCGCCCTCGGCTCCGCGGCCCGCACAGCGCGGCCGATCGCCGAGAGGGCGCGCGTCCCGTGCGGGCGGAGCCTGCGCGCGGCGAGCGAATCTGGAGAGAAATCGACGATCGGACGTCGAGCGTGTCTCAGGTGGTAGGATCAACGCATGAACGCGGACGACATCCGGGCCTACAAGAAGCGCTGGGAGAGGGGCGTGGAGGTCGAGCAGGCAGAGCTCGCGGCGATGTCTCCGGCCGAGAAGTTCCGCGACCTCGCCATGCTCATGGGCGTGGCCCGGGGACTGGATAGCTCGACCGACGCGGACAAAGACGTGGAACAGGTGCGCCGGCGCTGGACCCTGCTCGCGGAGCGCCTTGGTGTCTGAGTTGCGCTCGCTGGCGGAGCTCGAGGGCGCGGTACGCGCGCTCCTCGCGGGGTCGGAGGCGTCCCGCGTCCCCATGCTGATCATCGGCGGCGACCGCGTTCCGTTACCCCCGCGTTTCGCCGCATCCGCCGCCGACGCCCCGCATCTTCGTGCCAAAAAAGGTGTGAGCGCGGCTATAGTGTGCCGATGGAGGTCGGGCCATCGAAGCCGGATGCCCCCGCGTCAACGGCGGGCATCCCAGCGATAGGCGAGGTCTTCGCGCAGAAATACCGCCTCGAGCGCAGCCTCGGCCGAGGCGCCATGGGCGCCATCTTCGCCGCGGAGCACATCTCGCTGCGCCAGCGCGTGGCCGTCAAGTTCCTCCTCCCCCGCACGATGACGCTGCCCGGCGCCAGCGCCCGCTTTCTGCGCGAGGCGCGCGCCGCGGCGGCGATCCGGAGCGAGCACGTCGCCCGCGTCATCGACGTCGGCACGGCCGAGCTCGGCATCCCCTACCTCGTCATGGAGTACCTGCGCGGCCGCGATCTCCAGCAGGAGCTCGACTCGCGCGGCCCCTTGCCCGTGTCCGAGGCGGTCGATTACGTGATCCAGGGCTGCGAGGCCGTCGCCGAGGCGCACGCGCGAGACATCATCCATCGGGACCTGGGGAGGCGCCCCCCGGTGCGCCCGGCCCAGAGCGCCGCGAACCCGCCGAAGAGGTCGGCTCCCTCGGACCTCACGCTCGACAGGTAGCCAAGCGGCCAGACCCCGAGCACAAAAGGGAGACCCATGGCGAAGAAGAAGCTCTCGGCCCGCGCCGCCCGGCGCGAAATCGATCGCACGTCGGCGAAGCTCACCCGCGACATCGAGCGGCTCGCGCTGCTCGAGCCGGGCCACTCCCCCGGGCGCGCCATCGCGCTCGACGCGGCCTCGCAGGTCGAGGTGGCCGCGCGGTCGATCCCGTGCCCGCGCTGCCGCGGCGCCCTCCGCATGGAGGACCACACGGCCGAGACGCTCGACGGCGTCCGCCTCCGCGTCGCGCAGGTGGCCTGCAGCGCGTGCGGCGCGCGCCGGAAGCTCTACTTCCGGCTCGGCGCCGCCGCCCTCAACTAGACCCGCCCGCGAGCGCGCCGCCGCGCCCGCGCCCCGCGTCAGTACCGCGGAATGCTCTCGTCGATGTGGATCGACCACGCGTCGATGCCGCCCTGGAGCGAGGCGACGCGCTCGTGGCCGAGCTTCTCGAGGATCGCGGCGGCCGAGAGGCTCCGGACGCCGTGGTGGCAGTACGCGACGACCAGCGCGCCCTCGGCGGGCGCGACCTCGTCCGCGCGCTCGGCGAGCTCGTTCAGCGGGATCAGCGTGCTGTCCGGCAGCGCGGCGATCTCGTGCTCGCCGGGCGTGCGCACGTCGAGGAGGACCACGGGCTCCCTCGCCTTCAGCTTCAGAAAGAGCTCTTTCACCGAAATCTGCTGGACCATGGTCTGCTCGCGATCGCCCCCGGGATGATGCCGTGAACGCCTCTACCTATCCAAAGAGCTCCCCGGGAACAACCGCCTCTCAGCTCGCCGCCCGCTCCCTGACGAGCGCCGCGACCACCCCCACGAGCTCCGCCGGATCCAGCGGCTTCGCGACGTGCGCCTGGTACCCCGCGCCGAGCGCCCGCGCCCGGTCCTCGGCCCGCGCCAGCGCGCTCAGCGCGACCGCCGGCGTCGCGCCCCCGCGCGCCGCGCCGAGGCCCCGCATCCGGCGGATGAGCTGGAAGCCGTCCTCGCCCGGCATCCCGAGGTCGCTGACGAGCACGTCGGGCCGCTCCCGCTCCAGCGCCGCCATCGCCTCGGCGGCCGACCCCGCCGTCGTGACGCTCGCCGCGCAGTCCTCCAGCACGCGCTGGGCGACCTCGCGCGCGTCCGGCTGGTCGTCGACCACCAGCACCCGCACGCCGGTGAGATCGGCCGCCGGGTAGTCGGCCAGCGCCTCGGCGCGCGCCGAGGTGGGCCGCTGCGCCGCGCCGGGCGCCCGCTGCGAGACGCCGGCGAGCGGCAGCCTCACCGTGAACGTCGCGCCCCGGCCCTCGCCCGGGCTCGCGACCCCCACCGCGCCGCCGTGCAGCTCGACAAGGTGCTTCACGATCGAGAGCCCGATGCCGAGCCCGCCGTGCTGCCTCGTCGAGGACGCGTCCGCCTGCCGGAAGCGCTCGAACAGGTGCGGCAGGAACTGCGGGGCGATGCCCGGGCCGGTGTCGGTCACCGACAGCTCGGCGTGCGCGCCAGCGCGCCGCAGCGCGACGTCGATCCGCCCGCCCGCCGGCGTGAACTTCACGGCGTTCGACAGGAGGTTCCAGGCGACCTGGTGGATCCGCGCAGGGTCCCCCCGGAGCGAGCTCGCCTCGGGATCGACGCTCGCGTGGATCGCGATCCCCTTGGCCTCGGCCGCGAGCTTGATCGCCTCGAGCGCGCTCTGGAGGACCCCCGGCAGATCGACCGGCTGGACGTCGAGCCGCAGCTTCCCCGACACGATCCGGCTCATGTCGAGCAGCTCGGAGACCATGTCGGCCTGGAGCCGCGCGTTGCGCTCGATGACCTCGAGCCCCCGCGCGAGCGCCTGCGGCTCCGGCGCCCGGCTCCGCAGGATGCGCGCCCAGCCCAGGATGGCGTTGATCGGCGAGCGCAGCTCGTGCGAGAGCGTCGCGACGAAGTCGTCCTTGACCCGGCTCACGCGCTCCGCCTCGTCGCGGGCGGCGCGCTCGCTCTCGAGCAGCTTCTGGCGCTCCCCTTCGGCTTGCCACGCCGCGGTGACGTCCTCGGTGATCCCCATGAACGACTCCACCGCCCCGTCGGGCCCGAGCTCGGGGATGAAGCGCGTCCGGCACCTCCGCTCGCCCAGGCTGAACTCGATCCGTTGCTGCTTGCCCGTCCTCGCCGCCTCGCCGCAGGCGGCGTCGCTGGCCTCGCACATCTCCCTCGGGAGCCAGGTCTCGGAGCCGTGTTTGCCGAGGAAGTGCTCGGGCGGGAGCCCGGTCATCGCCTCGATCGAGGCCGTCACGAACGTGCACCGCATCTCCGGGTCGAGCCGGAAGATCACGTCGGGCGAGTTCGCCATCAGCGACGTGAGCTGCCGCTCGCGCCGGCGGAGCTCGTCCTCCAGGCGCTCGCGCTCCGCGATGACCCGCCGCGCGTCGTCGAGCGCCGCGCGGAGCCGGCGCTCGCTCTCGCGCAGCGCCTCTTCCGTGCGCTTGAGCCGGCCGATGTCCAGACAGAGGCCGACCCAGGAGGTGATCTCGCCCCGCTCGTCGCGGATCGGGACCCCCCGGTTGAGGATGGGGTGGACCGTGCCGTCCGCGCCGAGATAACAGAGCTCTTCCTCGAACGGCTCGCCTGCCCGTATACACCGCTCGACCCGGGGCAGCAGACAGCCGCTCACGAGCATCCTTATCTGCGTGCCATCGGGCCGCACATGCGTCGTCTCGAACGGTGTGAACGTCCACCCGCTCGCCAGGAGCTCCGCCCGGGCACGGTCGTCGGCGGGGCGCTCCTCCGGCGGCAGGTCGGGATCCCAGCGGACCAGGCCGGCCGCGAGATCCTCCCGCGGGTGGCCCACGAGCCGCAGATACGCGTCGTTCGCCTCGACGATCCGCCCGTCAGGCATCCAGAAGGCCATCGGGGCCATGTTGCTGTAGAAGAGCTTCCGCAGCCTGCCCTCACCCTCCCCCAGCGCCTGCTCCGCCGCGAGCGCCCGCTCCTCTGCGCGCCTCCGGTCGGTCACGTCCTCGACGAACACCACCGCGCGATACGGTCGGCCCCGGGCGTCGCGGACGAAGACGCCAGTCATCTGGAGCGAGCGGACGCCGCCGTCCTTGCAGCGGCAGCGCATCTCGAACGTGAGCTCCTCCGCGTCGGCGTCGAGCAGCGAGCGCCACGCCGCCTGCGCGCCTGCCCGGTCCTCCGGCAGGGCCAGGTCGAGCAGCTTCTTCTCGAGCAACTCCCGCTCAGCGCAGCCCAGCAGCTGGCAGAGCGAGCTGCTGATGCGCAGGAGCCGCCCGCTCGGCGCGTCGACCTGCACGCTCCCCCTGCCCGGACCTCGCATCGCCCAGGCTGGATGTCCGGTGCTCTCCCCCATTGCTGTCTGTCTACTCTTCCGGTCTTCCGGCCACCGACGCGCTCGACCTGTCCCCCGGACGTGCGCGCGGCTCCCCCGTTTCGTCCGGTCACGCTATCACGAACACGCCGGGGCGCGGCAGCATGGCAGCCGGATCGAGCCCACGCCCTCGGCTCACCGGGGCTGTCCCCGGAGTACGTTCTGTCCAGAGCTCGCGTGGAGCTCGGTGATCCGACCGGGACATGGAGGAGTTTGCTTGCATTTTTCCCTGGAACCAGGCTTCTGCAGGGTGCGCCCCTCTCGATGGGCGTCCCAGCCGCCATGGATCAATCCGCTGCTCCGCTCCGCGCCCGCCTCCCGCCGTCGTCCCACGACTTCGTGGCCGACGATCTCCTGAACGGCTTCCTCGACTATGTGGCCGAGCGGGGACTCGAGCTCTACCCGGCGCAGGAGGAGGCCATCCTCGAGATCTTCGGCGGCAAGAACGTCATCCTCAACACCCCGACCGGCTCGGGCAAGTCGCTCGTCGCGGCCGCGATGCACTTCAAGGCCATGGCCGAGGGCATGAAGTCGTACTACACGTGCCCGATCAAGGCGCTCGTCAGCGAGAAGTTCTTCTCGCTCTGCAACGACTTCGGCCCCGAGAACGTGGGTATGTTGACCGGCGACGCGTCGGTGAACCGCGACGCGCCCATCATCTGCTGCACCGCGGAGATCCTCGCGAACATCGCGCTCCGCGAGGGGGAGAAGGCGCTCTGCGACTACGTGATCATGGACGAGTTCCACTACTACTCGGATCGCGATCGCGGGGCGGCCTGGCAGATCCCGCTGCTCACGCTGCCTCAGGCGAGGTACTTGCTCATGAGCGCCACGCTGGGAGGCACCGAGTTCTTCCAGGAGGAGATCACGCGGCTGACCGGCGAGCAGACCGCCGTCGTCAAGTCGACCGTGCGCCCGGTCCCGCTCGACTACGAGTACCGCGAGACGCCGCTCCACGAGACGGTGGCGAACCTCGTCAAGAACGGCAAGGCGCCGATCTACATCGTGAGCTTCACCCAGCGTGCCTGCGCCGAGGAGGCGCAGAACCTGATGAGCCAGGACTACTGCACCAAGGAGGAGAAGCGGGCGATCACCGCCGCCCTCGCCGGGGTGAAGTTCTCGAGCCCTTATGGCCGCGAGGTGCAGCGCTTCGTCAGGCACGGCATCGGGCTCCACCACGCGGGGCTCTTGCCGAAGTACCGGCTCCTGGTCGAGAAGCTGGCGCAGCAGGGGCATCTCAAGATCATCTCGGGCACGGACACGCTCGGCGTCGGCGTCAACATCCCGATCCGCACGGTGCTGTTCACGAAGCTCTGCAAGTTCGACGGCGAGAAGACGGCCGTCCTGAGCGTGCGTGACTTCCAGCAGATCGGCGGCCGGGCTGGCCGGAAGGGGTTCGACACGCAGGGGAGCGTCGTGGCGCAGGCGCCGGAGCACGTCATCGAGAACATGAGGCTCGAGGCGAAGGCGGGGAGCGACCCGGCGAAGCGGCGGAAGATCGTCAAGAAGAAGCCGCCGGAGAAGGGCTATGTGCACTGGGATCGGGCCACGTTCGAGCGGCTGATCCAGTCGCCGCCCGAGCCGCTCGTGTCGCGGTTCCAGGTCACGCACGGCCTGCTGGTCAACGTGCTCGGCCGCGAGGAGGGCGGGTGTCGGGCGCTGAAGCGGCTCATCCGCAGCACGCACGACCGGCCCGCGGTCCGGCGGCAGCACGGCAAGACAGCGATGCTCCTCTTCCGCTCGCTCGTGGAGGCGCGCATCATCGAGTTCGTCCCCCGGGAGGACGGGCCTGGCAAGCGCCTCCGCATCAACGCGGATCTCCAGGAGGACTTCTCGCTGAACCACGCGCTCTCGCTCTATGTCCTCGAGACGGTGGACAAGCTGGATCCCGAGAGCGGCACGTATCCGCTCGATCTGCTCACGCTCGTCGAGTCGATCCTGGAGAACCCCGAGCTCATCCTGCAGAAGCAGCTCGATCGGCTGAAGACGGAGAAGATCGCGGAGCTCAAGGCGGCGGGGGTGGAGTACGAGCAGCGGATGCAGGAGCTCGACAAGCTCGATTATCCGAAGCCGAACCGGGAGTTCATCTACGGGACGTTCAACGACTATGCGCGGCGGCACCCCTGGGTGGGGCAGGAGAACATCCGGCCGAAGGGCGTGGCGCGCGAGATGTACGAGCAGTACCTGTCGTTCGGCGAGTACATCCGGGAGTACAACCTGGAGCGGGCGGAGGGGTTGCTCCTCCGGTACGTGTCCGAGGTGTACAAGGCGCTGGTCCAGACGGTGCCCGACTACGCGAAGGACAGCGACACGACCGACATGATCGCCTATTTCCGGGCGCTCATCCGCGGCGTGGACTCGAGCTTGCTCGACGAGTGGGAGCGGCTGCGCGACCCCACGTACCAGCCGCGCGCGGGGGCCTCGGGCACGGTCGAGCCGACCGCGTTCGACGTCACGCGCAACGCCAAGGAGTTCACGGTGCTCGTCAGGAACGAGCTGTTTTTCTTCCTGCGCGCGCTTTCCCGCCGCGACTACGAGGTGGCCGCCGAGATGGTCGAGGGCGAGGAGGCGCCCTGGACCGCCGATCGGCTGGAGGAGGCGCTCCGCGGATATCACGCGGAGCACGCCGCGATCCGCACCGACCCGGCGGCCCGGAGCCCGAGCAACACGATCATCCACCCCGCCGAGGACGGCGGCTCCTGGGCGGTCCAGCAGATCATCGCCGATCCGGAAGACCACAACGACTGGATGCTCGACTGCAAGGTGGATCTCGATCGCTCGCGCGACGCGGGGCGGCCGGTCATCGTGCTCCGGCGCATCGCGAGCTGACGGGCCTCGGGTCCACGCGCGCGCACGCGCGGGCCTATCGTCGCCGAAGAGGCAGCGCGCTCGATACGACGTGCCCTCCAGCGCTGCCTGATGCACGGGCTCATGGATGAACACGTGCACTTCGCGCACACGGCCCGCAGGATCGAGGCGCTCATGGCCGCGGGCGGCGGTTCGACAGGGGCGTGTTCCCGGGCGAGCGGCGCCGCTGCCGGTCGCCGGTGGGGAGCCATTTCGCGAACCGCACCCTCGTGGAGTACCTGAGCGAGCACCTCGGAGCGGCGCGCGCCCGGCCGGTGCGCCCGCCGCGGCGCGGCGGCCTGCGAATCGCATCTGCCCCGGCCGGAGGCATCCATGCACAAGCTTGCACAGGTGAATAAGGACAAGGCCATTGACCTGCTCAACGAGCGGCTGACGTTCGAGCGCGCGAGCGTGAAGCTCTACGACTCCATCCTGGAGAAGGTCGGCCGCACGGCCGATCCCGGCCTGCTGAACCTGCTCGGCCAGCTCAAGACCCACCGGGATCAGGAGAAGGAGCACGAGGAGTGGCTCGAGGCGCAGATCCGCGCGCTCGGCGGGGACGCGCACGCCGAGACCGAGATGTCGCGGCTGATCGCGATCGAGTCACAGGGCATCGAGCAGGTGGTGCTCGACGGGGATCAGAACCCGACCCACCTTTTTCATGCGCTGCTCACCGCGGAGCTCGTCGACAACGCCGGCTGGGAGCTCCTGCTGGAGCTCGCCGACGAGGCGGACGACGGCGAGGCGAGGGACGAGCTCCGGCGCCGCCTGCACGAGGAGGAGGACCACCTCATCCTCACGCGCGAGGTCGTCGAGCGGCTCACGCGCAAGGAGCTGCTCGGGTCGCCGGACGAGGCCATCGCGGCGGCGCACCCGACGTGAGCGACCCGGCGCGGGGCGGCGCGCGTCCCGGGATCAGCCCCGGCGCGGGGCGGCGCGGGGCGAGGCGCCGCGCTTCGGTTTCTCCGCGGCGGGGGCGGCCTTGTCGGCGCCGTCGCGCGCCTTGACCCTCCTGGCCGTCTTGGCGGCGGCCGGCTTTGCGGCGCCGGCCCTGGCCGGCTTTGCGGCGTCCGGCGTGGCGGAGGCGGCCCTGGCCGGCTTTGCGGCGCCGGCCCTGGCCGGCTTGGCCGCATCCGGCCTGGCGGCGCCGGCCCTGGCCGGCTTGGCCGCAGGCGCGGCGGCCGGCTTCCGGGTGGCCCATACCTTCTGGATGTACGCGGTCGCGTCCGGCGTCTTGCAGCTCGTCTCGCCGTGATCGACGTCGACCTTGCCGATGCGCCTCGCCGCCGTGAGCGCCTTTCCCCGCAGCGGCTCGCTCCGCGAGCCGATGCTGATGAGCGCGCTGTTCATCGCTTCCCGGGCGCGGTTCCCGGCCTCGTGGATCGACGCCTCGAGCACCGAGAGCCGCTCCTCGAACAGGCTGTCGGGCAGCGACGGGTCCCCGGTCGCGAGCACGCCGAGGAGCGTCCAGCCCGCCCGGCCGATCCACTCGTCGTCCGATGCGGTCCAGCGCGCCATCGCCTCGCGGGCGAACGGCGTCTTCGCGGCGATGTGCTTCACGAAGAGGTCGACGAGGAGCGGTGAGCGCAGGCCGTCGAGCCACGCCTCGAGCTGGTCCCGGGTGAAGCGCCCCGGATCGGCGATCGCCGCCGCCAGCGTCCGCGCGTCGGAGTTGCCCGTCGCCCAGAGCGCCTCGGCGAGCTCGTGATCGCGCTTGATCCGCTTCTCCAGCGTGTTCATGTGGGCGAAGCTCACGCCGAAGAGCGGATCGGTCGCGCCGTGGCGCCGGTAGACTTTCCGGTTCTGCTCGGTGCCGAGCCGCTCGAGCTCGCGCATCACCTCGGTGAAATTCATGGCTCTCACCTAACCTTTCTGTCCATTACGCGCTCGCACCAACTTTTTTCGTGCAAACCGCTTCGTGGGGCGAGCCTGTCGACGCGGCCCGGGGCGCGCCCGCGGCGTTGACCCTGTGCGCTCGAGCTCGCCATGATGTCCTACGCGCCCGTCGCGCCCGGCGCAGGTCTCGGGGACAGAGAAACAGAGGAGAAACCGCTGTGTCCGCGGGGGCCTCTGTGGTTGAATCCATGGTTCATGGACCCGGGGGATGACGGAGGGCGGCGGGTCGCCGGGAGTGGACGCGGATGAGCCGGTTCACGACAGTCCTCCGAGGCGCCCACGAGCCGTCGCGGCTCCCGGAGGCGCTCCTCCGCGCGCTGGAGGAGCTCGTGACGAGCCTTGGAGAGACGCACTCCCTCGCCTTCACCGTCACCCGCAAGGAGGAGGGAACGGCGGACCGGACTCCGGCGGTCGAGTATGCCTCCGAGGGGGTCCGCTTCGTCCTCGTGGCATCGAAGCGGCTCCGGTATTACCGGCTGGAGACGAGCGTCCTGCGCTCGGAGTTGCTCGATGCGGTCGCGCAGCTCGTCCGGGAGAGGCTCCCGCAGTACACCCTCGACGAGCTGATCGACCTGGCCGACCGCGAGGTGGAGCGGACGCCGGTCCCGCTGGAGCTCGTCGCGGAGGTGGCGCGTCATGACGACGAGCTCGACGACCGGATCCTGGCGCTGTACGAGCGCGCGCTGCGGTCTCCCCGCCCCGAGGTCAGGGCCCAGGCGGCCTGGTGCACCTACGAGAACAGGGCCGGCTGGGCGCGGTTCGTCCCCGTCCTGCAAGCCGCCCTCGAAGGGGAAGAAGAGGAGTCGGTCCGGGTGGACGTCACCACCGTGATCGACCTCTTGCAGACCGAGCTTCAATGCGAAGAAGAGGAGCAGGTCCGCTGGAAGTACCCCGGGCTCGATCGCGTCGAGTACGAGGTGACGAAGCGGCGAGGGCTGTCCGCCGAGGAGCAGGGGTCGCTCCGGCAGGCGGTCGCCTTTCTCCGGATGCCGTACGGGATCTACTGGTGGTACTCCGAGCGGAGCCTGAACATGTCCCTGGAGAGCGCGCTCGAGTCGCTGCGCCACCTCGAGCGCTGGCGGGACGAGATCGAGCGTTCGTTCCAGTCCGAGGTCCCCTACGACCACTCGGACCCCTTCATGAACGAGGACGCCATCCATCCGCTGGGGGCCTACGTCATCAGCAGCCAGTTCCTGTGGCATTATCACGAGTCGGACGAGGCGGAGCGCCATCTCCTCCGCTCCCTTCACCTGGCGGAGACGCTCATGACCCGCGGGCAGGCCGGAGCGGTCCCGGTCATGCCCCGCGTGCCCCTGAAGGAGCGGTATCCGGACGGCGTGTCGCGCGCCTACCACGATCCGCGCCTTTACGCGGTCAACCACTTCTACCTGGGAGAGCTCCACGAGCGGCGGGGCGCCCATGAGCAGGCCGCGCGCCACTACGCGCGCTTCGCGGAGCTCGAGCCCGATTTCTCCCCGAGGAACTCGTACGCCCCGCACCGGGACTACTACGATATCAAGAGGTTCTATCCGGGGACGGTCGAGGCGTATGGCAGGCTCGGGAACCTGTACCGGGACCGCCTGGGCAACCCGGATGCGGCGCGACTCTACTACGAGAAGGCGCTGGAGCTGCCCCCGTCGCACCACACGCCGTACCGGGATTACGCGCTCCTCCTGCGCGAGGCAGACCCTCGCAGGGCGCTCGATCTGGCGCGGGAGGAGGTCGAGACGCTGGCCTCCTATCCGGATCCCGATCCGAGCCCGGTCGCGAGGTGTCTGCCCGTCGAGCCTCGCGACGTGGTCGAGCGGTTCAACGAATGGCGCTCTCACCCGATGGCGCCCCGCGACGAGATCGACGCGGTGACGCGGTCGGTCCTCCGGTTCCTGAAGAACCTGTCCGCCGAGCCGTACCGGAACGCGTACCGGAGCTGCGATGAGCTCGCGCAGCAGGTGGAGAGCGACTTTTCGCGGGGCGCGTGACCCCGGGCGCTCGCCGAGGTGGCCGCGAGCGGGTTCTCCTCTCGCGATCAGCGCGGCTTGCCCGCTTTCCGGTCACCGGGTGTCACCCGTTCAGGCGTGAGGCTCCCCCGACTCCCCGCGCCCCGCCTCGCCCCCCCTCGCGGAGCGCCGCCGGCAGCGCCGAGGCCACGGCGGCCCTGCACGCCTCCATCGAGGCGCGGAGCTCCTCGAGCGAGCGCCCGGGCGGATCGAGCGGCGGGTGCACGACGACCCGCAGGACGCCGGGCGCGGCGGCGTAACGGCTCTTCGGCTGAAGCGCGCCCGCGTCGACGAGCGTCACCGGCAAGACGCGCGCGCCCGCGGCCGCGGCGACCCGGAAGGCGCCCAGCCGGAAAGGCAGGAGGCCGCCCGTCGCGCTCCGCGTGCCCTCGGGGAAGAACACCGTCGACCACCGCTGCATGAGGTTGCGCTGCGCCGCGCCGAGATCCGCCGCGGCGCCCCGGGCGCGCCGGTCGACCGGCGTGTGGCCGTAGAGGCGCATGCCCCAGCCGAGCACCGGCACCCGGAACAGCGCGCGCTTCGCCAGGAAGCGGAACGGCGTGCGCCCCTGCAGCACCACGAGCAACGCGAGGATGTCGAGCGTGCTCTGGTGGTTCGCCGCGATCACGTAGCGCTCGCCCGGCCGCGCGTGCAGGACCCCCTCGGCCTCGACGCGCACGCCGACGAGCCAGAGCGCCCCGCGCGCCCAGACCACCGAGAGGCGATCGTGCATCCGCTGCCGCGGATCGAAGGGGAAGCAGAGCAGGCCGACAGGGAGCAGGACGACGAGGAACAGCATCGCCCAGGCGTGGGCGAGCGCCGTGCGCACGACCTCCACAGGACCGGCCGGCGCCACGGCAGCGCCCTCGCCCCCCGCCGCCGTCACTTCGCGACCGGGGGGATCTCCGGCCCGTCGAAGCGCGGGACGAAGCCCTCCACCGAGGCGAGCGTCTCGAGCAGCGTCACGTGGCGCAGGCGCGGGATCGCCACGTACGTCGGCACGCCGATCTCCTCGTCCGGGATCGCGATCGTCGCCGCCGCCGCGAGCTCCGCCACCGTCGCGCCGACGATCTGCGTCGTGCCCATGCTGCTCGGGCCGGCCGACCGGATCTCACGCGGCAGCTCGGCCCAGTACGCCCGCGGGAGGCCCTGGAACGCCGCCTCGACCGGGGGCCGCGGCCAGAACGTCGGCTCCGTGAGGCCGAGCTCCTCGACGAGCACCTCGCGCTCGGCGCGGATGTCGCGCGCCTCCTGCTCGTCGCCCAGCGCGTCGAACGCCTCGGCGAAGCGCTCGAGCGCCGTGACGAGCTGCGTCCGGTTGCCCGAGGCGCGGATGAGATCGAGCGTCTCCCGGCCGTACGCCCTGAGCTCGCCGACGTCGCGGCCCAGGAGCGCGCGCGCGTGCATCCGGCCGACCCGGCCGAGCCCCACGGCGTACGCGTCGCCCGTCCCCGCCGAGCCGATCTCGACCGCCCGCTCGTAGGCGGCGAGCGCCTCCGGGAGCTGGCCCTGCACGAAGAGCACGTCGCCGAGGTACCCCTCGGCCCAGCCGCGCCCCATGCCGATGCCCAGCACGCCGCTGAGGTTGCACGCGTTGGCGAGCAGCACGCGTGCCCGCGCGAGGTGGCCGACGTGGAACTGATGCCGGCCCGCGTACATCGTGCCGACGTACAGGTAGAGCCCGCTCAGGCCGTGCTCCTCGGCGTACGAGAGGAGCTGCGCGGTCGACCGGACGCCGAGATCCCAGTCGAACCGGCCCTCGGCGAGCACCGCGTAGTAGAACCACGTGCCGAGCAGCCGCACCGGGTCGCGCAGGCGCTCGGCGAGGCGCGCGGCGTCGGCGGCGCTCTGCTCGGCCTCGGCGTAGAAGCCCGCCTGGCTCAGCGCGACGCAGAGGATGCCGCGCGAGTGGCACAGCTCGATGTACTCGCCCGCCGCCTCCGCGAGCTCGCAGCCGCGGCGGAGCGGCTCGGTCGCCGGGCCCACCTTGCCGGCCGCGCACAGCGCGCGCCCGAGGATGTTCGCGGGCAGGCACTGGTACGGGCGGAGCTCGGGGCTCGCGCCGACGGCCTGGAGCGCCTTGCGGCTGTGCGCCACGGCGTCGGCGAACTCGCCGCGCACGTAGTGCACGCGCGACAGGGCGCTGGAGAGGGCCGCGGTGACGAGCGGCGTCTCCGGGAGCGCGCCCTGCGTGCGGCGGAGCAGATCGAGCGGCTCCGCCGTGCTGCCGAGCAGGCACGCGACGCGCGCGAGCTCGTGGGCGCAGCGGGCCCGGAGATCGATCCGCGCGGGGTCGAGCGGCAGCCGCTCGAGCAGCGCGAGCGCCTGCTTGAGCCGCCGGCTCGCGCCGTGCGGGTCCTGGAGGCGGTCGGCCTCGACCGCCGCGAGCAGGTAGGTCTCCGCCGCGCGATCGAGCTCGCCGGCGCGCTCGACGTGGTGCGCGAGCGTCCCCGGATCGCCGCCGCGCAGCGCGATGCGCCGCGCGATGCGCCGGTGGACCTCGCCGCGCTCCTCGGGCGGCACGCGGGCGGAGAGCTGCTCGCGCGCCACGTCGTGCGAGAACGACGTGAGGCGCCCGTCCTCGCTCAGGCAGACGTAGTGCGCGGCGGCGTCGCGCAGGGCGCTGTCGACCTGCGCCGGGTCGAAGAGGCCGAGCTCGACGAGGTCGTCGCGCAGGAACTGGCGGCCGATGAGCGCGGCGACGCCGAGGACCTGGACCGTGGTGGGGTCGAGCGCCTCGATGCTGCGGGAGAGCACGTCCGAGACCGAGGCGGGGGCGCGGTAGTGCGCGTCGGCGCGGGAGAGCTCGAGCGCGCCGCTCCGGCCGCGCTGCAGGAAGCCCTCGGTCTCCATGTTGCGGACGACCTGGATGTTGAAGAGCGGGTTGCCGGCGGCGAGCAGCGGGACGCGGCGGACGAGCTCCTGCACGAGGTCGTCGCCCGCGCCGCGGCCGAGCGCGGAGAGCAGCGCCCGGTTCGCCTCGGGCGGGAGCGGGCCGAGGTCGAGGCGCTCGACGTTCTTCCACGCGAGCCACCCCGCCGTGCGCGGGGTCATCGGCGACGAGCCGGGCGAGCCGCGCACCCCGGCCGAGGCCGGCGGGGGCAGCGTCGAGCCGGCCACGCTGCGCGCGCCCGGGAACGGCGGCCGGGCCGTGCCGAGCAGCAGGACCGGCATCTCGGCGAGGTGGTCCGAGATCCGCAGGAGGACGTCCTGCGTCGCCTCGTCGGCCCAGTGGACGTCCTCGATCGCGAGGATGACGGGGATCTCCTCGGAGATCGCGCCGAGCAGCCGCAGGAGGAGATCGGCGATCCAGCGCGTGCCGCCCGGGCCGATGGCGCCGCCCGCGTCGGCGAGCCCGACCGCGCGGATGAGCTCGGGGACGAGCCCCTGGAGCAGGGCGGCGTCGTCGGCGACCACGAGGCTGACCAGGCGGCGGATGCGCGCCGCGCGGCTGTCGGTGTGCCGCTCCAGCCAGAGCGCGATCTGCGTCAGCGCCTCGCGGATCGCGGAGTAGGGGACGAGCCCGGAGAGCTCGCGGCACCTGCCGTACGCGACGATGGCCGTGCCCGTCTGCTCGGCGCTCCGGAGCAGCTCGGTGACGAGGCGGCTCTTGCCGACGCCCGTGTCGCCGACCACCACGGCCGGCCGCGGCTCGCCGAGCACCGCGCTCTGGAGGAGCTCCGTGAGCCGGCCGAGCTCCAGCTCGCGGCCGATGAACGGCGCGTCGTCGAGGGCGTCGGGCGCGGCGGCGTCGCGCTCGCGCTCGGCCGCCTCGGGGGCCGGGGGCTGCGAGGTGCCGTGGAGCGTGACGTAGTAGAGCTCCTTGAGCCGCGCGCAGAGCCGGGCCGCGCTCGAGGAGCGCCGCGCGGGGTCGCGGTGCATGAGCTCCTCGACCAGCGCGACGACGGGTGCCGGCGTCTCCGGGGCGACGTGGGCGAGCGGCACGAGGGTGCCGTAGACCTTCTGGTTGATGACGCTGTCGACGGTGCCGTCCGCGAACGGGAGGCGGCCGGCGAGCAGCTCGTAGAGCATGACGCCGACCGCGTAGAGGTCCATGCGGGGGCTCGGGCGAGCGAGCGCGCCCCGCTTCAGGCACTCGGGCGCGAGGTAGGCGATGGTGCCCGCGTTGACGCGGACGTGCTCGGGCTGAAAGCTCACCGTGAGCGTGGCCAGACCGAAGTCGAGGATCTTGAGCCGGGGCTCGTACGGATCGGTGAGGACGATGTTGCTCGGCTTGAGGTCGAGGTGCAGCACGTTGAGCGCGTGGCAGTGGGCGAGCGCCTCGGCCACGCGGCGCGCGATGCGCAGGGCCTCGATCGTATCGAGCGAGCCCATCCGCGTGAGGTACCGGTCGAGCGTCTCGCCCCGCACGAGCTCCATCGCGAGATAGAGGCCGACGCCGTCCAGGACGCCGTACGAGGAGAGCTTCACGAGCGACGGATGACGCAGCCGGAGCAGCGCCTCGATCTCGTTCTGCTGGGCGAAGAGCTGCCCGACGTTCTGGGCGCTCACTTCCTTGAAGATCTTGATGGCGGCGTCGTTCCCGGACTCGTCGTGGCCGCGGAACACGGCGCCGAATCCGCCCTCGCCGAGCGGCTCGTCGATCGTGTACTCGCCAATCGTGGCGCCGCGCTCGATCAAGGGACCGCCGACCATCGCTCCTGCCCTTCCGAGTACTCCGTCATCGCTCGCAGAAGCCTCATGATACTCCGGACGCGGCGCCGTGACGCCGCGCAATGGCCCTCTTCACGGCCATTTGGCGCCTCGGGGCGCGTCGCGCCTCGACGGCTTGCTGCATCGCGCGTGTCTGGACACGAAACGTGCGTGTCACGTTGGGGCGGCAATTCTGGTGATCGCCGGGATCTTCGCGCCCCGCGCGCCCTCGCGCGGCGACAGGGAAGGTGAGCCCGCATCCAAAACTGCGCTTCGACCCCCAGGATCGGGGCCGGAAATGACGACGGCGGCGACCCCCTCCAGGAGGGGGACCGCCGCCGCGTCCGGACTCAAACCGTTCCGGGGATCAGGTCCCGCCGCTGGCCGAGCCGCTGGCCGAGCCGCTGACGCTCGCGCTCGCCTTGATGTTGACGTCGATCGAGGCCGTCGCGCTGGCCGACGCGTCGACCGCGGCGGCGACGCAGGCGACCGCCTTGCCGCCGGCCTGGAGCGCCGCGTCCTTGACCTCGACGCCGGCCTTGCCGACGCCGGACACGGCCGCCGCCAGCTTCTTGCCGGTCCCGAGCTGGACCTTGGCGATCGCCGGGAGCGACGTCCGGAGCGCCGCGATGAGCTTCTGTGCGTCGGCGTTCACCTTGCCGTTCGCCACGATGCGGACGTTCGGCGGATCACACGACGCGGTGCCGGCGGTCTTCGCCGTGCACTGCATCTGGCAGCTCGGGTCGATGCTCGGGGGCTTGAACTCGCCCGAGCACTTCGGCTCCTTGATCTCGGCGCTGCAGCCGCCCGAGCACGAGCCCGAGCACTTGGCCGCCGCCTTGATCTCGCAGGAGCCCGAGCAGGAGCCCTCACAGGTGCCGGAGCAGGTGCCCTCGGCCTTGGCGTCGCACTTGCCGTCGCAGGTGCCCGCGCAGGCCGCGCCCTTCGACTCCTTGCCGTCGCACTTGCCGTCGCACTTGCCGCCGCAGGTGCCCTTGAAGCCGACGTCGCACTTGCCCGAGCAGCTCGCGTTGCAGGTGCCGGAGCACGCCGCGCCGGCCTCGACGCTGCACTTGCCCTTGCACTCGGCGTCGCACTTGCCGCTGATCTCGCCGCCCTCGCAGCTCGCCTCGAGCTTGCCGGGCTGCACGGGCGAGCCGCAGTCGCCGAGACACTTCTGCATGGCGGTGACGTCGGCGTAGCACTTCGGCGGCTCGATCTGGACCGCGAGCTTCGCCTCGGCGTTCGCCTTGACGGCGGCGTTCACCTTGGCCGAGACCGCGTTGCAGACCTTCTCGGCGCCCTTGCCGCCGCCCGCGTCGGCCTTGAGGTCGGCGTCGCTCATGCCGAGATCTTTGCCGAGCTTGCCGCACGAGGCGATGAGGTCCGCCTCCATGTCCGCCGTGAGCTTGTCGAGCGAGGCCGCGGCCTCGAGGAAGCCCTTGATCTTGCCCTGGACATCGGCGCCGCCCTCGAACTTGAGGTCGGCGATGCCGCCGTTCTTCAGCTCATCGCAGCCGCTCGCGGCGGAAGCCAGGTCACCGGCGGGCCCGGGCAGGCTGTCCGCGCCAGGGAACCCCTTGCCACCACAGTTCACGAGGAGAGGCGAAGCCAGCCCGAGCAGGGCCACGGGCATCGCGAACAACTTCCATCGATTGACGCTCATCTCTGAAACCCTCCGGCACCACGATGGGTACCCCTTGGGGCGCGGACCCTACACCAACGACCGCGACCTTGAAAGCCGGGACAGCCGCGATCCTGCGCGGCCGTCGCTCGCAATGCCGAGCAGCCCCCGCACGCCGGGCCCCAGCGATAGAGCGCCCTATTGCCCGAAGTCACGATGGCTGTAAAGAAACAAGCTGAGCGCGCCGAGCGGCGAAGTCGATTGACACCGGTGGACGCCGGGTGACGTCAGGTGACGCCGTACGTCGCGGCGCTCCCCCGGGGCGTCGCTACTCGTCGTCGTCGAAGGGGAGGGGGAGCTGCGAGAGCGGGCGCGCGCCGACCGTGGGGCCGCCCTTCTTCTCGAAGAGCGCCTGCTCGCGCGCGATGTCGGCCTCGACGAGCTCCTGGTTGTCATAGGCGAACGCGAGCGCGTCGAGCACGCGCGCGGGCCCGAGGTTCGGGTACCGCTTGAGCAGCGTCTCGACCGACGCGCCGCCCCGGTGCCACGCCCAGAGCCGCCGGACCGGGACGCGCGATCCGGCGACGTGCGGGCTGCCGGCGAGCACCTGGATGTCGCACCGAACGTGAGGGTGGGGGACGCGGATTCGCGGGAGCACCGGCGCGGCCATCGCGCTGCGGAGCCTAGTACCTGTCGCGATCGGATGGAAGGGCGCCGCGAGCCGGCGGGCACGCTCGGCGCCGCCCCGCGCTCCGCCCGTACGCCCGCGCGCGGCCGTCGTCAGACGCGTCAAGGCGCGCCGTTCGGCCTTCCGTCGGCGCGATCGGCGCTAGCCTACGCCGCGGAGGCGCGCGAGCATCGTGCCCGTCGTCACCGACCGGAGCTCATCCATCATGACCCAAGCCGAGAAGAACCCGCTTCGCGAAGGAATGCCCGAGGAGCGAACCGCCTCGCCGGCGGCGCTCGTCATCTTTGGCGCCTCGGGCGACCTGACCCGGCGCAAGCTGCTGCCCGCGGTCTACAACCTGGCGCTCAGCCGCCTCCTGACCGGCGGCTTCGCCGTCGTCGGCGTGGCGCGGCGTCCGAAGCCGGATTTCGCCCAGGAGATGCGCGAGGCGGTCGGGAAGTACTCGCGGCGCCCGCTCGAGGAGGCCGCCTGGAGCGAGCTGGAGAAGGGCATCAGCTACGTCCAGGGGGCGTTCGACGAGCCCGAGACCTACACGCGGCTCGCGGCGGAGCTCGTGCGGCTCGACGCCGAGCGCGGCACCCGCAAGAACCGGGTGTTCTACCTGGCCGTCGCGCCCGACCAGTTCGCGCCCATCGTGCGCGGCCTGCGCGCGGCGGACCTCGTCGCGCCGCCGTCGCACGAGAAGGACGCGCCGTTCCAGCACGTGGTCGTCGAGAAGCCGTTCGGCGAGGACCTGGCGAGCGCCCGCGCCCTCAACCGCGACCTGCTCGCCCACCTCGCCGAGTCGCAGATCTACCGGATCGACCACTACCTCGGGAAGGAGACGGTCCAGAACCTCCTCGTCCTCCGGTACGGCAACACGATCTTCGAGCCGCTCTGGTCGCGGCAGCACGTCGATCACGTGCAGATCACGGTGGCCGAGGAGATCGGCGTCGAGGGCCGCGGCAAGTTCTACGAGAAGGTCGGCATCACGCGGGACATCGTGCAGAACCACGCGCTCCAGCTGCTCACGCTTGTCGCGATGGAGCCGCCGTCGTCGTGGGACGCGGACGCGGTGCGCGACGAGAAGGTGAAGGTGCTGCGGACGCTCCGGCCGATCGAGGGGCCGGACGTGCTGTCGTCGACGGTGCGCGGCCAGTACGCGCCCGGCATCGTGCGCGGCGAGAAGGTCCCCGGCTACACCGAGGAGCCCGACGTGGCGAAGGACTCGAAGACCGAGACCTACGTCGCGATGAAGCTCCACCTGGACAGCTGGCGCTGGGGCGGCGTGCCGTTCTACCTGCGCGCCGGCAAGCGGCTGGCGAAGCGGGTGGCCGAGGTGGTGCTGCACTTCAAGCCGCTGCCGCACGGCCTGTTCAAGGGCGCCCCCGGCGCCACCGACGAGCCGAACGCGCTCGTGATGCGCCTCCAGCCCGACGAGGGCATCTCGCTCCGCTTCGCGGCGAAGATCCCGGGCAGCGGCATCGCGCTCCGCGGCGTGACGATGGACTTCCGGTACGGCGCGGCGTTCGGCTCCAGCACGCCCGAGGCCTACGAGCGGCTCCTGCTCGACGCGCTGCGCGGCGACGCCACGCTGTTCACGCGCGCCGACGAGGTCGAGGCGCAGTGGGGCTTCGTCGATCCGATCTTCGAGGGGTGGGGGACGCAGAACGCGCCGATCGCGCGCTACGCCGCGGGCACCTGGGGCCCGCCGGAGGCCGACGCCCTGGTCGAGCCGACGGCCGATCCGTGCGGCTCGCGCGGCGACCGCAAGCCCTCGGAGCGGGCCTGGAGGCGGCCGTGAGCGCGGAGGGCATCGCCGCGGTCATCAAGCGGGTCGAGGCGGAGCTCGCCGAGTTCTGGTCGGCGCCCGACGAGTCGCGGCCGGAGCCGGCCCCGAAGACGCGCGCGTCGACGATGAACTTCGTCGCGGTGGGCAGCCGCGCCGAGGTCGAGCGCCTGAAGGAGCAGGCCGAGGAGCTCGCCGAGACGCACGCGGGCCGGACGCTGCTCATCACGCTCGACGACCGGCTCGATCCGCTGAGCGTCCAGGCCGACTGGTCGGCCACGTGCCGCCGCGCCGGGGAGGTGCCGATCTGCTACGATCGCGTGGAGCTGACGTTCGGGGTAGCCGCCGCCGAGCGCGTCGCGTCGGTGGTGAGCGCGCTGACGATCTCCGACGTGGCTGTGATCGTCGAGCTCGCGCCGGGCGCGCCGAACGTGCTCGGCGACGCGCTCGCGCCGATCTGCGATCGGCTTGTGTTCGACTCGGCCGAGACGTGCATCGAGCGCATCGCGGAGGTGGCGCGCCGGACGAGGGCGCCGCTCGCGGACCGGGCGTACGTGCGGACGTTCTCGTTCCGCGAGCTCGTGGCCCGGTTCTTCGACGACATGCCGGAGGCGTGCCGCGCGATCCGGCGGGTGGAGATCGCGCGCAGCGCGGGGTCGAAGCCGGATCCGGCGGCGCTGTTCCTCGGCTGGATGGGCTCGCGGCTCGGATGGACGTTCGTCTCGCGTGGGCCGGCGCAATCCGGCGGCGCCGGCGTGGTCGGCCGCGCCCGCGCGGCGGACGGCGCGCCGATCGAGATCGCGCTTGTCGACGGGCCGCCGGCGGAGGAGCAGGCGTGGCGGCGGATCGACGGCGTGCGCCTCTGGACGTCGCTGCGCGGCGAGCCGCTCGCGCTCGGGTGCGTGCGGCTCGACAAGGCGCCCGCCACGGTGCGGTGGACGATGGAGGGGGCGCGGTCGGCCGAGCACCTCCACCCGCTCGGCTACCGCGACGAGACGTGGGTGCTGACGAAGACGATCGACTCGCTGGAGGGCGATCGGCTGCTGCGCGAGGCGGTGCTCGCCGCCGCGGCGTGGAGCGCCCTCTGAGCAGGCCCGGAGCAGAGGTAGAGAGGAGGACCGAGATGAACGGTGGTGGTGAGGAGACATGCGTCGCGGCGGACGCGGCGGAGCTCGCGCGCCTCGGGGCGGAGCTCATGGCGCGCGCGATCTCGGCGGCGATCGAGGCGCGCGGCGTCGCGCGGATCGCGCTGTCGGGCGGGAGCACGCCGTCGGAGGCGTACCAGCGGCTCGCGGCGCTGTCGCTCCCGTGGGCGCAGACCGAGTGGTTCTGGGTGGATGAGCGCGCGGTCGCGCCCGACCATCCCCGCTCGAACTACGGCGCCGCGCGCCGGGATCTCGCGGCGGCGCGCATCCCGGAGGAGCGCTTCTTCCGGATGGAGGGGGAGGCGCCCGATCTCGCCGGGGCCGCGGCGCGCTACGAGCAGCTCCTGCGCGCGCGCTTCGGGGTCGCGTCGGCGGTGGCGTTCGACCTGATGACGCTGGGGATCGGCGACGACGCGCACACGGCGTCGCTCTTCCCCGGGACGGGCGCGGTCGGCATCGAGGATCGCCTGGTGGCCGCGATCCCGGCCCAGCCGGACAAGGGGCTCGAGCCGCGGCTCACGCTGACGTCCCCGGTGATCCGGGAGGCGCGGCTCAAGCTGCTCCTCGCCCGCGGGGCGAGCAAGCGCGCGGTCCTGGAGCAGGCGAAGCGGACGGGGCCGGCCGACGAGGTGCCGGCGCGCGTCGTGCGCGGCGGGGCCGGACAGCTCGTCTGGCTGCTCGACGCGGCGGCGGCGTCGGCCGGGTAGGGAGCGCCCGGGCTAGCCCTGCGCTTGCGCTCAGGGCTTCCTGGACGACGCGCCGCGCCGGGGCGCCTCGTCGGCCGGCGCGGCGAGCTCCTTCGCGAACGTTAGCGCGCCCCGGACGCCGACGAGGGGATCGGTGACCACCGCGACGGGCACCCCCTCGAGGAGCGGCGCGAGGCGGCCCTTCTTCAGGAAGGACTTCATGAACAGCTCGCGCCGGGCGGTGACGAGGTTCCTCGCGATGTTGCCGAGGACGAAGACCCCGCCGAGCGCGAGCTCGCGCAGGGCGAGGTTGCCCGCCTCGGCGCCGTAGATCTCGACGAACAGGTCGACCGCGCGCGCGGCGGGCCGGAACGCGCGCGCGAGCCCGAGCTCGGAGATCGCCGCGTTGCGATCGCCCTCGGCGAGGCGGCGCTCGATCGCGCGCGGCACGCGGGCGGCGCGGGCGGCGAAGAAGTCGAAGAGGGCGCCGAGCCCGTCGCCCGAGAGGACCCGCTCGTAGCTCACGTGATCCGGGTGCCGCTCGGCGAGGAACTGCCACACCTCGGTCTCGAGGGCGGAGCGCGGGGCGAAGTCGGCGTGACCTCCCTCGGTCGGGAGCGTCAGGTGGCGGGCGCCGTCCCAGATGAGCCGGGCCTCGCCGAGCCCGGTGCCGGCGGCGATGACGGCCAGGTTGTTCCCCTTCGGCCGCGGCCGGTGCTCGGTGAGCGGCGTGATGGCGGCGCGGGGGATGTGCAGGCAGCCCCGGGCGCCGACAACGAGGTCGTTCACGAGCAGGACGCGCGCGATCTTGAGCCGGCGCGACAGCTCGCGCTCCGCGAGGCGCCAGGGCAGGTTCGTGACGGTGGCGGCGTGCTCCTTGATGGGGCCGGCGACGCCGAGCACGGCGACCGCGGGGTGGGGCGCGTCGCTGCGGACGAGGAAGGGGAGGGCGATCTCCTCGAAGCTCGCGTGCTCGCGGCTGCGGAAGACCGCCTCCGAGAGCGGCTTGCCGCCGGAGGCGTCGTAGAGCGCGAGCCGGGTGTTCGTGCCTCCGATGTCGCCGACGAGCAGCGACGGGGCCACGGATTTCTTGGTCCTTGCCACGCGGGCGCCCTGCCAGCGCCCTGCATCGGCGGCAAGGCGATCCGTCATCGGGCGAGCGCGGCCGAGGCGATCGTCTCGAGCGGCCCTCGGGCCTCGAGCGATCGCGCCGGCGCCGGCGCCCCGTGGTTCACGAGGCCCTTCGTCGATGTCCCGCCTTGACCGGCGCCCCGCCTACGGTTGAGAGTGCCGACGTGCAGCGGCTGTTCCCCGCGCTCCTGGTCGCGCTTGCCGGCCTCGTCTCTCCCGCCGGCCCAGCGTTTGCCGAGGCGGCGCCGGGCGCGCTCGCGCAGCTCTCGCCGTCGCCGCTCGCGCAGGGCGCGCCCGCGCCGCCGTCGCAGCAGCGCGCGTCGCCGCCTCCGCCGCAGCGCGCGCCGGTCGTCTCCGCGTCGCCATCCGCCACGCAGGTCGCACCGCGATCCGGGCAGGTCACGCCGGCGCTGCCTGCGCCGGCCAGCTCCGCGCCGTCGGCGCCGCCCGCGCCAGCGTCCGCGTCGGCGCCTGGGCAGGCCGCGTCGGCGCCGCCCGCGCCGGTCACCTCCGCGCCGCCGGCGCCGCTCGCGCCCGCTCAGGTCGCCTCCACGCCGGCGCCGCTCGCGCCCGCGCTGGAGTCCGCGGAGGTTGCGTCGGCGGCGCCGCTCGCGTCCGCGCCGCCGCCCGTGCCGCCGCCGCTCGTGCACGTCGCGCCGTCGCCTGTGCCGGCCCCGTCGCCGGTCGCGCAGGTCGTGCTGGCGCCCGCGCGGCCGGCGCGGCCCGTGCCCGCGCCCGCGCCGGCAGCTTCGAGCGCTGACCCGGGCGAGCCGCCCGCTCCCGACCCCCAGCCTCCGCCGCCTGCGGCCGAGCAGCCCGAGGCGCGCGTCGAGCTGCTCGGCCGCACGGTGTTCGCCGTCCGTGTGCACCGGGGCAGCCTCTCTCCCCCGGAGCGCGCCCGCGAGGCGGCGAAGGTGCTGGAGCGCGCCGCCCAGGAGAAGCAGGTCCCCGAGGTCCGCGTCGACGAGCGGGCGGGCGTGGCGATCGTCTACGTCGGCGAGAGCCCGCTCATCCACCTCGGGCCCGAGGACGCCGTCGCGGCGGGCAACGCCACGGTCTCCGTCCACGCCGCCGCGGTCGCCGCCACGGTGCGCGACGTCCTCGCCAAGGAGCAGAGCCGGAGCCGCCTCGCGACGAGCGTGTTCTCGTTCTCGCTGCTCGTCTTCTCGGGGCTGATCGCGCTGCTCCTGCTCCGCAAGGTCGGCGAGCTCGTCGAGCGGTCGCGCGCCTGGGTCGCCGAGCATCCGGAGCGGCTCCCGGCGCTGCACGTCCGCGGCATCGAGATGCTCCGGCCCGCCGCGTCCCAGGGCGCGCTCTCGGTCGCGCTCGGCGCCGCCGGCATCCTCGTCCGGCTGGGCATCGCCTACATCTGGATCCTCTTCACGCTCTCCCTGTTCGAGTCCACGCGCAACTACAGCCAGAAGCTCACCGGCTTCGTGCTCGCGCCGATGTCGGATCTCATGGGGCGCATCGCGCGGAGCGTCCCCGTGCTCGTGCTCGCGATCCTCGCGACGCTCGCGGTCATCGTCGTCATCCGCTTCGTGGGGCTGTTCTTCGGGAGCGTCAGCCGCGGCGAGACGTCGCTCGGGTGGCTCCCCTCCGATCTGGCGGTCGCGACCGGGGTCCTCGTCCGCTTCGGGATCCTCGTGGCCGCGCTGCTCCTCGCGGCGCCGCTCATCACCGGCACCGACGAGGGGCCGATCACGCGGGTCGGCTTCGTGGTGCTCGCGTCGGCCGGGCTCGCCGGCACGCCGCTCATCGCCTCGGCGGCCGTCGGCCTCTCGGTCATCTTCGGGCGGCGCCTGCGCGTCGGCGACGTCGCCGACGTGGGCGGCCGGTCCGGGCGGGTCCGCGAGCTGACGCTGCTCGAGGCGCGCCTCGAGGACGAGGACGGGTGCGTCGTGCGCGTGCCCCACCTGCTCAGCCTGTTCCATCCGACGCGCGTCCGCGGCCGTCCGCCCCTCGTGACCCTCGAGATCAGCGTCGACCCCTCCGCCGATCTCGATCGGGTGCGGGAGCTGCTCCTGAAGACGGGCTCGGGCCTCGGCAGCCGCGCCCGCGCCGCGCTCGTCGCGATCGACGACGGGGGCGCGCACTTCCGGGCCACGATGGCCTGCGACGGCGACGACGTGCGCAGCCGCTGGCTCACCGCCGTGGCGCAGGCGCTGCTCGCCGCGGGCATCCGGCTCGGGCGCGCGCCTGTGCCCTCCGGCGCCGCGCCGCGCAGCGCGCCGCAGGACCGGGGCGCGGCCTCGTGAACGCCATCTGGCTGCTGATGGGGCTCCTCGTGCTGTCGTACCTCGGCAGCTCGCTCGTCAGCGGCCGCGTGCTGCGGGGCATCGGCCTCCCCTCGGGCGCCGAGTACGTGGTGCTCGGCTTCGTGCTCGGGCCCTCGGCGCTCGGGCTGCTCGAGCCCTCGTCGCTCGCCGCGTTCGAGCCCGTGGCGGGCGTCGCGCTCGGCTGGCTCGCGATGGTCGTCGGCCTCGATTTCGGCTTCGTCGGCAACCGCCGCGTCCGCCCGTCACGCATCGCGCTCTGCGTGCTGATGAGCCTCTTGACCGGCGGCGCGGTGGCCGCCGCGGTGTGGTTCGCGGCGGCCCGCGGCGCGCCGTCGCTGGAGCCCGGCGACCGGGGGCTGCTCGCGGCGGGCGTGGGCGCCGTCTCCGCCGAGACGACGCGGCACGCCGTGCTCTGGGTCACGCAGCGCTACAGCGCGAGCGGCAGGCTCTCGGACCTCATCGCCGACATCGCCGACTGCGACGACCTCGGGCCGCTGCTCATGATGGGCGGCGCGTTCGCGCTCGTCCCGCAGGCGACGGGCCACTGGCCGCTCCCGTTCTGGGGGTGGACGATCGTCACGGCGCTCATCGGCGTGGTGCTCGGGCTCATCGCGGTCGTGCTCCTCGGCAGCGATTTCCGCCTGATCCAGAGCTGGGGCGTGCTGCTCGGCACGTCGCTGCTGACGATCGGCACGAGCGCCCGGGTCGGCCTGTCGCCGCTCTTCGCGACGTTCGCGATGGGCGTGACGATCGCCGCGATCTCCCGGCACCGCGAGGAGATCGTCGCGATGGTCGCGCCGACCGAGCGGCCGGTCATCCTGCCGGCGCTGCTGCTCGCGGGCGCGCACGTGAACCCGAAGGCGGCGCCGTTCCTGCCCTGGATCGTGGGGATTGCGCTCGCGGCGCGGGTCGCTGGAAAGCTCGGGACGGGCCTCGCCTTCCGGGTCATGTCGCCGGACGCCCGCGGCACGTCGCCGTGGCTCGGCCTGGGGCTGCTCTCGTCCGGCGCGGTGGCCATCAGCGTCGGCCTCGCCTTCGCGCTGCGCTTTCCGGGCCCGGTCGGGCACACGGTCCTCTTCGCCGCGGCGGCCGCGGCCGTGTTCGGCGAGCTCGTCGGGCCGCAGGCGCTGCGCGCCACGCTCCGCAAGGCCGGCGAGCTCGCCGCGCCCGAGCGGGAGTCGCTCTTCTTCGGCCGCGGGCTGGCCCGCGCCGCGCGTGACGCCCCGCCGGGCGACGGGGATGCCTCGCCGTCGTCCGCGGCCAGGCGGGGGGAGGGCTAGGAGGTGTCACCGTGAGCGCTGCAGCACTTCCTGACGCTGGGCCCGTTTCGCCCGCCGGGCCTGCCGCGCCCGCTGGGCCTGCCGGGCCCGCCGAGCCACAAGGCGCGCCTGCGGCCCGCCATCATGGGTCGGCCCCCAAGGGGCCGCTGAACCACCTCACGCACGCGGTCGCGCTGGTGATCCTGTTCGGGGTGCTCTACGCGACGACGCGCGCGGTCCCCCACGACCAGGGGCTGGCGGGCACCATCGCCTCGATCGGCTTCCTCCTGCTCGCCGGCACGCTCGCGAGCGAGCTCGTCGAGCCGCTCGGCCTGCCGCACCTCTCGGGCTACATCCTCGCGGGCGTCATCGCGGGGCCGCACGTCCTCAAGCTCGTCGATCACCACGCCGTCGAGGAGATCTCCCGGGTCAACACGCTGGCGCTGGCGCTCATCGCGCTCGCCGGCGGGGCCGAGCTCCGGATCGAGATCGTCAAGAAGAGCCTGAAGAGCCTCCTCTTGCACAACGTCGTCCAGACCGTCCTCGTCTTCGTGGCGATGACCGGCGTCTTCTACGCCGCGCGCTCGCTCGTCCCGTTCGCCGCCGAGCTCTCGACGACCGCGGCGCTCGGCGTGGCGATCCTCTGGGGCGTGATCTCGGTCACCCGCAGCCCTTCGGCCGTGCTCGGCATCCTCTCGCAGACGCGGGCGACGGGGCCTGTCGCGATGAACACGCTCGCTTTCGTGATGACGTCGGACATCGTCGTCATCGTCGTGACGGCGATCGCGCTCTCCACGGTGCGGCCGCTCATCGAGCCGGGCACGACGATGTCCATGCACGAGATCGAGCTGCTCGGCCGCGAGATCCTCGGGAGCATCTCGATCGGCACGACCCTCGGGCTCGCGCTCGCGGCCTACATGCGGCTCATCGGCCGGCAGCTCATCCTTGTGTTCGTGGCGCTCGGCTTCGGCGCCACCGAGGTGCTGCGGTACCTCCGCTTCGACGCGCTGCTCGTGTTCGTGGTCGCCGGGTTCGTCGTCGCGAACCTGTCGAAGCAGGGCGAGAAGCTGGTGCACGCCGTCGAGGACGCCGCGAGCGTGGTGTTCGTGCTGTTCTTCGCGACCGCGGGCGCGCACCTCGACTTGCCGTTGCTCCGGCTGATGTGGCCTGTCGCGCTGCTCTTCGGCGTGTCGCGCGCCCTCGTGACCTTCGTCGCGAGCCGGATCGGCAACCGGCTCGCGGACGACCCGCCGGTGCTCCGGAAGTGGGCCTGGTGCGGGCTGGTCTCGCAGGCCGGGCTCACGCTGGGCATCAGCCTGACGATCGAGCGCGCGTTCCCGAGCCTGGGCGCCGGCTTCCGCGCGCTCGTCGTCGGGTGCGTGGCGCTGAACGAGGTGGTCGGTCCGATCCTCTTCAAGTACGCGCTCGACCGCGCCGGCGAGACGGCCGTCGAGGCCTCGCGCGGGTCGCTGCCGAACATCGGGCGCCACGGGTGATCTGCGGCCGGCTCACGGGGTGAACCGGAGCGAGTAGCTCACCACGGTGGGGCCTTTCCTCGGCTTGAGGAAGTCGATCCGCTCGAAGACGCCGACGACGCACGCCGTGAACGCCTCGCCCTTGAGCGCCGTCCGCGGCTTGCGCACCTCGGCCTTGCCGCCGTCCTTCTCGATGCGCAGGTCGATCCCGAAGTCGCCGGCCTTCGCCGGGTCCTCCGCGAGCGCGAAGCAGCGGCGGAAGTCGTCGAAGTGAGGGGCGACCGAGCGCTTGATCGGCTCCTTGGTGAAGTCGTCGTGCGGCCCGCCGCCGATGTGCATGCCGATGTTCGCGACCTTCACGTTCGGGAGCGGCGCGGCGTCGGCCGGGGCCGTCGGGTCGGCCGCGGCGCTGGCGGTGGGGGCGGCGGGCGCGGCGGAGGCTGCGGCGCTCGCCGCGGGAGCTGCGCTCGCGGCTGCGGAGGGCGGCGACGGCGCGGCGCTCGGGGGCGCGGATTGCGTCGCCGCAGTCGGGGGCGCGACGCTGCGGTCGGTGCGCTCGCTCGGGGGCGTGGTGCGGGGCGAGCAGCCTGCTGCCGCGGCGGCGAAGGCGAGGGGAGCAGAGAGCGCGAGGAGGAGCGGGGCGGGGCGGCGCATGATGGCGCGCGAATCTACTGCGGCTCGCGGCGATCCAGGAAGCGCGGACGGCGCGGTGCGCCTCGGCGCCTTTGCGTTTTTTCTGTTCTCTCTCTACTGCCCCGTCGCGTCCCGCCGCTTCCGCACCGCGTTGTTGTGCTCGTCCAGGCTCTCGCTGAACCTGTGGCGACCCCCGCCGGCCGCCACGAAGTAGAGGTACTTCGTCGCCGCCGGCGCGAGCACGGCCGCGATCGACGGCGCCCCCGGGTTGGCGATCGGCCCGGGCGGCAGCCCCGCGTGCGCGTAGGTGCTGTAGCGGTTCCTCGGGTCGCGCACCACGGCGGGCGTGGGCTTGCCGCCCCACTCGGCGCACGACGGCGCCTGCTCGGGCCACGCGACGCAGCCGTAGAGCGCCGTCGCGTCGGACTGGAGCCGCCGCGAGCGGAACGTCGGATCCAGGAGCCGGTTCAGGAACACGCTCGCGATGAGCGGCCGCTCCTCCGCGACGACCGCCTCCTTCTCGACGATGGAGGCGAGCGTCAGCACCTCGCGGCGACCCCAGCCGAGCGTCGCCTGGAGCGCGGCGAGCCCGTCTTTGCTCTCGCCCACGAGCGCGTTCCAGCGCCGGTCGGACTCGGCGACGAGGCGCTTCGCGACCTCGCGCGCGTCGGTGTCCAGCGCGAGCTCGTACGTCGCCGGAAAGAGGTACCCCTCCGCGCTCTCGGCCCCCACGGCGCCGCCGTTCTCGATGCCGAGCGCGTCCAGGAACGCGCCGTCCGCGGTCGCGGCGAGGAACGTCTTCCTGCCGGCGACGTGCAGCTTCTCCAGCCGGGCCGCGACGTCGAAGCGGTTCCAGCCCTCGGGGATCGTGACCTTCGCCGTGGGGCGCCCCTCCGCGCGCGTGAGCAGCTGCCGCAGCTCCCGCGGCGTCGCGCCCTCGAAGAGCAGGTGCGGGCCCGGCACGAACCCCTCGGTGCCGCCCGTGGCGCCGAGGTAGAGCGCCATCGCGCGCTCGCTCTCCACGAGCCCCTCGGCCCAGAGGAGCGAGGCCGCCTCGCCCGCGTCGAGCCCCTCCGGCCAGTTGATCTCCACGACGCGCCCCCGGTCCGGGGTCCTCATGCGCCCGAAGCCGATCACCAGCGCGAGCAGCGCCGCGCCCGCCGCCGCGAGCGCGCCCGCGAACCCGAGGAGCAGCGCCCGCCCGCGCTTCGGCCAGGGCCGCGCCGGGCGCCGCGACGCGGGCGCGCGCTGCCCCGCGCCGCGCGCGCGCCGCGCAGGGGTGGTCTTCCGGTTCGACGGCGAGGGCTCGCGCGGGGGCGAGCCCTGCGCGCCGTCGCCACCCATCCGTCGGTTTCCCGGCCGGCTCGGCCTAGATCGAACGCCCACCGCCGGGAGTCAAAACCCGAAAGCCCGACCCGCGTCAACGCCCGGGCCGCGGCGCGCGCGCGGCTGGCCGGCGCCGGCGTTCGCCGCGCCGCCGCCGCCCGCGCCGCGTCGCGCCGCGCGTCAGCGGGCGAGATCGAAGGCGTCCGCCTCGTTGCGGCGGACGGCGGCCTTGCCCTCGCGGGACTTCGCCGGGGCCGGCCGCGCCGCCGGGGCCTGCGCGAAGCCGCCCGGCTTCGCGGGGGCGGCCGGCGGCGGCGTGGCGAAGCCCGTGTCGGCCCGCTCCAGCGCGGCGAGCTGGCCCTCGAAATCGGACGCCACGTCCTTCGCGCGGCTCGCCGGCGCGCTGCGCTTGGCCTTGTCGGCCGCGCTCCGCAGCGACCGCTGCTGCGCGTCGAGCTTGCTGCGCGCCTCGTCGAGCCGACCTTGCTCGAACAGGAAGTTGGCCTGCTTCAGCGTCGCCGCCGTCTCGCTGCGCTGCACGCGCCCCGCGACGAGCGCGTCGAGCTCGCTCGCGTCGGCGTCGCGGTCCGCGATCGCGACGCCGAGCTTGCCCTCGCACCGGGCGTCGGTCTTCGCGACGAGGTCCCGGTAAGCGAGGCCGACGTCGGCGATGGGAGACTCGCCGCGCCCGTCGCCGCCGAGGCCGTCGAGGCGCACCTTGAGCAGCACCGTCTTCACCTCGCCCGCCGCGAACGCGCCGAGCGGCACGATGACCTGGTCGCCGGCCCGCCGGAACGAGCGATCGAAGACCCGATCGAGCGTGACGCCGGGCGCGAGATCGATCGCGAGCTCCGCGCCGTTCGCGATGGTGGCGGTGAGCTGCTCCGCCTCCGCCTCGAAGATGCGCGCGAGCGCGGCGTCGTTCTCGACGAAGTAGTGCCGGCCGTTCGAGTCGAGCGCGATCGCCGACAGGATCTTCTCGTTGTAATCGACGTCGACCCCGATGGTCGTGATGCTCACGCCGCGATCGCGCGCCCGCTGGGCCATCGCGCGGAAGCCCGGGAGGTCGCGGACCCCGTGGTTCGTGTCGCCGTCGCTGAGGACGAGCATCCGGCTCACGCCGCCGCCCGTCTGCCCGAGCAGCGAGAGGCCCTCCTCGATGCCGCAGGAGATGCACGTGTCGCCGCCGAGCGAGATGCCGCGGACGCTCGCGAGGATGCGGCCGCGCGTGTCCGGCCCGACGGTCGTGGGCGGGACGACAACGGTCGTCCTCGTGTCGAAGGTGACCACCGACACGACGTCGCCGTCGTTCATGCGGCTCACGGCGGTCGTCGCCGCCTGGACGGCGTTGGCGAGGCGGGTGCCCTTCATCGAGCCGGAGCGATCGATGACCAGCGAGAGGCTCGCCTGCGCCTGCGTCTTCGTGGGCGACCCGTCGCTGCGGACCTCGAAGCTCAGGAACGTCTCCTGCGCCGAGCGGGGGAGGCGGGCGTGACCGACGCGCCCCTCCAGCATCAGCCTGGATCCGGCGGTGAAGCGGCTCGGGTCGACCGCGGCCACGGCGCCGCCCGCCACCTCCGGGACCACGCGGGGCGGCTCGGCGGTCACCTCGGTGGTCCCCTCCGTCGCGCCCCGGCCCCCGGACGGTGCGAGCGAGTAGACCGAGAGGCTCGTGAACATCATGCCGAGGGCGGAGAACAGGGCGACATGGGTCGGCTTCATGGCTCCTCCAGAGAACTGCCTGCGCCCCTCGATCTTACGCCCTCATGCCGGGCTCACGCCGGAGGGACCGCAGGCGTGAGCCCTTCTACGTCGTCGGGCCCGGAACGATCTGACGGCTCCACGGTCGGCCGGATCCCGGCGGCGCGGAGGGCGCTCCACGGCGGGATGCTCCCGATGAGGACGAGCACGGCGTCGCAGGGGTGCGCCAGCGCCCCCGACGGCGAGGCGAGGGTCGCCACGAGCGCGCCGCGCGGATCCCCGGCGAGCGCGGCGACGTCGGTCTCGAACCGGAGCGAGAGGCGGGACGTGGCCGCAAGTCGCCGTATCTCCTCGATATTTCGCGTCTTCCCGCGCCGGAACCCGCCGCCGCGGTAGACGACGGTGACCTCGGTGGCCGGCTGGCGGGACAGCGCGATGGCGGCCTCCATGGCGACGTCGCCGAGCCCGACGATCAGCACCCGGCTGCCGGCGAGGCTCCGCGCATCGGCGAGGTGGTAGTACACGCGCCCCTCCACCTCGGCGGACAGCGCGCACGGAAGGCGGCGCGGCGAGCCGCGCTGGCCGAGGGCGAGCAGCACGCGTCGCGCCCGGCGCTCGGTGCGCGGCCCGCCGTCGCGCGGCTCGGTGACGACGACGAAATCTGGCGCGGCCTCGCCGGCGGAGCGCGCGTCATGGCCGCCGAGGCGCGCGACCGACACCATCCGGGTATCTTGCAGGATGGGGAGCCGCTCCTTGCGCACGATGCGGAGCCAGTGGGAGAGGAGCTCCTCCTTTGTCGACTCCTTCAGCCACAGCTTCCCGGTCATGGGCAGGTCGAGCGGCTGATCGAAGACCAGCTTGCCGCGCGGAAAGCTCTGGATGCTCTGCGCCACGCTGCCCTGCTCGATCACCTCGAACGAGAGGCCGAGCTCCTTGGCGCGCAGCGCGGCGCTGATCCCGGCGGGCCCGGCGCCGACGATGATCAGATCGAGCCCCGGGCCGCGCGGGCCGGCCTGGCGCAGGTCCTCCGCGACGCGCGTCGCCGCGTGCGCGCCCTGGTGGATGGCGTTCTTGATGAGGGGGAGGCCGGTGACGTCGCCGGCGAGGTACAGGCCCGGCACGTCGAGGCTCCCGAGGTCGTCGCCGAGGCGCGGGCGATCGGCGATGGGCGCGCCGCCCTCGATGGTGAGCGACCCGTTGGGGCAGCGCTGCTCGCACAGGGTGAGGCCGCAGCACGCCTCGGGGCGGGCCACGACGGCGACGTACCGCTCGATGGCGAGCACGTCGTACGGGCACGCGTCGACGCACGCGTAGCAGCCGAGGCAGGTGGTCGTGTCGATGCGGGGAAGGCGCACGCGCGCCGCGGGGCGCAGCATCGCCTCGGCCGCGTCGGCGGCTTCGGGGCCGCGCGAAGGCCGCCGCGCGCGCCGCGCGTGGGCGCCGCGGGCGCCCGCGAACGCGAGGCCGGCCGCGGCGAGGCCGGCGCCCATCCAGAGCAGCGCGCGGCCGGGGGGCAGCGCGCGGCCGGGGGGAGCGTTCCCGTGGGGCGCCGCGCCCGTCACGACCGGCAAGGCCGCGGCGGCGTCGCGCGCCGCGTCCCACGCGAGGGCGCGGTCCTCGGTGTGCTGGCCGCTGCAGACGCCGCTGCTGCTGCTGCCGCGGCGGCCGCCGCTGCTGCCGGCGCGGACGATGGCGGCGTCCTCGGGGAGGGCGGGGCGGTGCTCGTCGAAGCAGGTGATCGGCCGGGCGTCGCCGAGCGGCGCCTGCGCCGCGACGAGGCAGCGCGCGATCGGGTCGCGCGGCGCGGCGAGGTCGTGGCACGGCGTGCAGCTCCCGGCGGTGACGATCGCGACGGTGGTCGGCTGGCTCGGGCGGAAGGCCGTTGGCGGGAGCTCCACCTCGGCGCCCGGCGCGAAGCGCACCGGCGGCCTCGTGGGGTCGAACACGACGCCCTGGTCTCCGCGGTGGATCGGGTGGCATGTGGCGCAGCCCAGCGCGCCGCTCGCGAGCAGCTGCGCGTGGCTCCTGCGGGTGGACCCGTGGTCGCCGTGGCACCCCGTGCAGGCCTGGTCCAGGCGCGCGCCCGCGGCCGCTTCGCGCGGCGCGGAGGGCGCCTGCTCGACGTGGCACGACGCGCACGCGAGCTGCGCGCGCGCGTGGGGCAGCGAGAGCGGCCCCGGCGCAGCATGCCCCCCCGGCGGCGGGAAGAGCAGCGCCGCCGCGCCGGTCGCGACGGCGCCGGCCAGCGTGGCCGGCAGCACGCCGCGGAAGCGGGTGACGTCGGAGGTCGACTCGGCGCGGCGCGCGGCGCGCCCGCGGACGACCTCCCGCGGCTGGGCGGCGCGCTGGCGCGGATCCGACAGGTCGGCGCGGTAGAGCGTCCTCGATGGGTCGGGCGAGCGCGCCGCCTCCCCGGCGGCGCCGCCGGACGGCGCCTCCGTACGGCTCCCCCGGCCGCCCGGGCTAGAGGATCGTGACATTCAGTCGATAGAAGAAGGTCGCGTCGGGGACGATCTCTGCGGCCCTGACCCTCACATGGTAGGTGCCCGCGGCCAGGCCGGTGACCAACGCGGAGGAGCAATAGCCGAGCCCCGAGTCTTCGTCCGATGCGAGCACGGCGGCCCCATTGTCGCCCAGGATCTCGATGTAGCTGTCGAGCTGCCCGGTCATGCACGTCCCGGTGCCATTGTCGCTGACGGTTGCGATCAGGGTCGAGCTCGGCCCGGGCACGCTCACGGCGACCACGTCGACGTCGCCTGCCGGAGAGATCTCCGCGAGCCACGGGGCGGCGTGGGCGCCGGCCTGCGCTGGCGTGTTGTTGGGCTCCACCTCGTCGAGCTCGAAGCGGCAGGCGGCGCTGCACCCGTCGCCGGCCGTCGTGTTGCCGTCGTCGCACTGCTCGCCCTCGGTCGCGACCCCGTCGCCGCAGACCTCGGGAACGAGCGTCACGATGAGCCGGTAGGGAGTCCCCTGGTCGGCGGCGACGTTCGCCGTGACGCGGACGTAGTAGTCGCCCGCCGGGAGCGCCGGCGCGACGGCGCGGGCGCAGTGGCCGACGCCCCCGAACTCGCGTCGCACGAGCAGCGCGCCGCTCTCGTCCAGGATTTCGACCGCGGTGTCGAGCCGGCCGTTGAGGCAGTCGGAGCTCGTAACGTCGGAGGTCTCCGCGATGAGCACCGTGGGGCCGCTCGGCACGGTGACGCGCACGACGTCCACGTCATCCGGCGGATCGATGGAGGCGAAGAACGGGACCGCGTGGGGGTTGGCCGAGGCGATGGCGTTGTTCGGCTCGACCTCCGTCACCTCGAGCCGGCAGTCGTCGGTGCACCCGTCGTCCGGCTGACCGACGAGGTTGTCGCACTCCTCGGCCGGATCCTGGATGCGGTCGCCGCAGACCGTCTCGCGGCTCCTCACGCCGAGCTCGAACGCGCCGGTCTGCCCCTCGTCCGCCGCGCCCGCGACGACCACATAGAACGCATCGCCCTCGCGGACGGGGACGGTGAGCCGGTTCTCGATGCCCGCGCCGGCGCTGATGCCGCCGCAATGGAGCTCCGTCGCGGCGTCGTCGCAGGCGCCGCGCAGCACGGCCATGAGCGCGGCGTCGGTCCCCGGGGTCAGCACCACGTCGAGGAACCCGGTGGTGGTCGCCGTGAACGTGTAGGCGACGCCCGGGAGCCCCGCCGTGCACCCGCCCTCGACGGCCGCGTGGCCGCTGATGTCGCCGGTGACGAACGCGGGATCCGGCAGCGCCACCGGGGCGGCGCACAGGTCCGCGCACGCCGCCGCGCACTCCGGATCGGCGCAGTCGGCGCTGCCGTCGCCGTCGTTGTCGCGGCCGTCCTGGCACCCCTCGACGCCAGCGCAGCCCGACGTGTCGACGGTGCACTCGGCGCTGCACCCGAGCTGGCCGCTCTCGAAGCCGAAGCTCTGGCACGTGGCGTTCCTGACATCGGGCCCGTCGCACGCCTCGTCCAGCTCGGCGGCGTCGTTGCCGCAGGCGCCGGGCGCGGCGCCGCCGCCGCCCTCGCCGCCGCCCCCGCCGCCGCCTTCACCGCCGGCGGCCCCCGTTCCGCCGGCGGGAGACGGCCTCGGCCGGTTGTCGTCGTCTTCGCCGCACGCCGCCGCGGCGATCGCCGCGGCGGAGAGCAGCGCGAAGGCCGTGATGCGGCGGCTCACTCGGAATCCGGACATGAATACGTGATCTCCCAGTCCTGCACCTGAACACCGCCTCCGCCCGTGCTCGTCGGGTTGAGCCTCATCTGGATCTCGAGGTACTCGGTCCGGGCGTCCGGGAGCTCTTCCAGCACGTCGAACAGATCGATCGCGCACGGCGGCGCCGAGCTCTCATCGCAGATCCGCGTGTCGGTCGGCGCCGCTTGCGCGGTGGCGGCGAGCCGCGCCGTCGCCCCGCTGAGATCGTCGGGATCGTCGGCCGATCGCACGAAGAACTCGACGCTCGAGTCGCCCGGCGTCGCCGTCCTGTACCTGAGATACCCCCACTGGGTCTTGGTCCCCGGCGGACAGACGCCGTGGTAACGCTCCCAGCTCGTGGTGATGGGCGTGAGGCTCGTGGTCACGCACGGGACCGTCGCGCGGACCTTCCCCGGGCTATCGCGGAGATCGGCGCACGTCTGCGGGCAGAGCTTGACGCTCGTGTTCGTCGCGTCGGCGAAGTACCAGCCGTTGCCGCAGCTGCCCAGCCCGGCCCGGGGAATGAGGACGGTCTCGGTGCCGGCGTTGTTCACGTGGACGACGGACACCGAGGCGGGATCCGCGACGCCGGCGAGGGGGACCGTCACGTCGCAGGGGAGCGCCTCTCCGCGGATCGAGACGAGCGCGTCGAGGAGGCTGCCTTGCAGCGTCGTGCCTGCGGTGAGGTTGTACGCCTGTCCGCCGCCGCGAGCGGCGATGAGGTTGATGATCTCGGCGTTCGAGTTGCCGAAGCCCACCGCGTGCACGCGGACGCCGTGGTTCTCGAAGGCTTTTCCCGCCAGGTCCCCGATGTGGTTCGGGACGGTATCGCAGTGCGACGGGATGCCGTCGGTCACGAACACGACCGCGACCTCCTCCTCGGGGTGGGCGTTCTTGTAGTTGATCGCCCAGGTCGTGGCGCCGTTGAGCGCCGGGAACATCGGCGTATCGCCGTCGGCCACCGGGAAATTAATGAACGCCTGCAGGAGCTTGAGCTCTTGCTGATCGCCCATCATCGCGGATTGCTCGGTCAACCTGTCGGCTGCGGCGCCGTTGAACGGGACGAGCGGCAGTGCACAGCCGCCGCCGTCGTCGACGGACGGGCAGCCGGGGTTGTCGTTGCAAGGGCCGGGGTTGTCGTGCGGCCAGAACCGGAACGCGACGCCGAGCCCCGCCGACGCCGGATCGCGGAAGAACTCCCTGAGGGCCTCGCGCGCCGGGTTCCATCGGGAGCCGCTCACGTCCTCTCCCGACGAGTTCTGCACCATCGAGGTGGATCGATCGAGCGCCACGAACAGGGTGGCCGGCCTGATCAGCGAGACGCTGGCCGTGGCGATGCAGCCCGGCGACTCGCACATGGCCGATTGATAGATGCTCCCGTTGTTGGCGCACTCGCACTCGGCGATCTGCCCTGGGCCCGGCGGGTTGACGATGAGCTCCATGCCGTCGGCGACGCCCGTGCAGCCGGCCACGCTGATGCACTCGCCCGGGGCGATCGGCTGCGCGGTCGTGCAGGCGGGGGTGCCGCCGCTCGGGCTGCAGGAGTCCAGCACCTGGCTCGGCGCCGAGGAAGGGAGCTGGCCCGCGCCCGCGGCGTAGCGGTGAATCGCGATGCCCGCGGGGGCCGGCGTGTTGCCGCGGTTGCAGACCGGGATCGTCCCGCCGCAGGGCACGCCGACCGTGAGATCCACGCCGGTGCATGCGGGGTTCGTCTGGTTCGGTAGGTAGGCCTTGCAGAGGCCCCGTTGCTGGTCTGGATCGGTGCTGCAGGTGGAGCCGCACAGCTGCTCGACAAGGTCGACGCACGTGGCGTCCCAGACCTGGGTCGCTGGGGCGCACGTCTTCCCAGGGCACTCGGTAGCCACGAGATTGACGCACTCTGAGCTCCAGGTCCCCGCGCACCTGCCGTTGGAGAGGACGCTTCCCGACGGGCACACGCCGCTGAGCGGGAGGCAACGTCGCGGGGTGCCGGGCAGCACGATAGGGCAGGTGAAGTTCATTCCGAAGACGGCCGTGCACTCCATGGTCGACGTGCACCTGAAGTCGCAGCAGAGCGGGTTGGCCGCGCAGATGTTGGCGATGCACGGGTCACCGCACGTCGCGGTCATGTGGGTCGCGACGCCGGGGGCATACTCGCAGGCGTCATGCCCGCAGTCGGCCGGGATGGTCGTCTGGGTGCAGCAGTTCGGGTTCGCCTCGCAGACCTTCGCGACGCAGCCGCTGCAGGTCGACAGGAGCGAGAGGCCCGTCTCGCACGGATTGTGGGCGCACGCGCCCTGCGCGGGGTGCTCGCAGTACTGGTCGAACTGGCAATCCTCGCTGGTCGTGCAGGGCTGGTGCGTGCCCTGCCGCGCGACGCCCTCGGGCAGCTCGTTGATGTCCCCGACCGACCACGTGTACGTGGTGCCGGCCCCCGAGAGGTCGATGGGCCCCCCGTCCGGCGTCTCCTCGAACGACTGGCACGACGGGTCGCACGGGTTTGTCGCGCAGAGACCCGCGTCGGAAGCCTCCGAGTTGGCGAGCGGGCGCGGATACCCGCTCTCGCCGCTCCCGCGGGGCGAAGGCCCGAGCGGCGACCTCCGCATCGTCAACGTCCCCTCGCAGCTTCCGTAGCGCCCGTCCTGACACCGGCGGATGCCGTCCATGCATGTCAGCACGCCCTCGTGCTCACCGACGGTGATGTGACACTCGATTTCTTCGCCGTCGACGCACGGGTCACCCGTGCCCGTCCCCGCGTCGGGCCCGCCCGTCCCGTCCTGCGGCCCCGGGGGGCCGCTGTCGTCTCCGCTGCACGCCCCGGCGATCACCGCCGACGCCGTGAGCAGCGTGACCAGCAGCAGCGCTCTCGGCGCCCACGCCTCGGCGGAGCCTGATCGGGAGAGCGCTCCCATCCACTTGGTCGAGGGACCAGCCATCAGCTTCTCTACCTTCCACTGGGGTGGTGTCGGGAAAATTGTACCTGGGCGTTGAAGGCAAAGTCCAGGCCTCTCGCCCGCGCGCTGCCTGCCGCGAAAAAGACGGCCGCTGCGCGGAGGCGCGGACGTCGCCGCGCGCGGCGACGTGCGCAAGGCACAAAGAAATGCCGTGCCTCGCAACGATTGCATAGCGCGTCAGAAACGCGGTCGGCCGACCGCGGCGCGCGTCGCGGGCCGCGCGCCGCGCCCGAGGCCGTGTGGGGCGGCGTGCGCGCGCTCCCGGTCCGCCGCGCGCTCATCGGGGGGCGCTCGCCGCCGTGATGGCGTGGAGCACGAGCAGCGCGGCGGCGACCCCGAACGTGATGATGTGCGCCGGCAGCCCTCCGCGGAGCGCGCCGAGGAGCGCGCGCTGGGCCGGGAGCGCGCGCAGCTCCACGGCGATCCGGGTGAGCTCCGCCAGGCCGGCCAGGCGCTCTGCGCCGCGCCCTTCGAGGATGGCGTCGATGCGGGCGCGCAGCGCGCGCTCCTCCTCGCGCAGCCCGCGCCCCGAGGCGAGGAGCGCGAGCGGGCCGAGGGGGCTCTTCAGGTAGGGCACGAGGACCTTCTCGACGATCTTCTTGACCAGATCGCTGCGCCCGCTCACCTCGCGGTAGAAGCGGTCGAGGAGCTCGCGGCGGGCGGCGGCGAAGTCCTCGGGGAGCGCGGCGGTGCGCTCGATCCGGGCGAGGCGCCGCGGCGCGAGCCGGTACGCGAGCGCCGTGAAGGCGCCGGCCGCCGCGGTCGCCCAGAAGGCGAGGTGCAGCGCCGCGCCGAGCGTCGGGCGGCCGGACCGCGGCCACGGCGCGTGCGCCAGCGCGAGGCCGGCCGTGACGAGGCCGATCGCGAGGTGCCCGGCCAGCTGCGGGCGCAGTCGGCTCCTCACGGGCGCGGCGTCGCTGGCCTCCTCGGCCGCGGCGTCGTGCCGCCTGGGCCGCATCCACACGCGCCGTCCCGCGCGCTTCGGGACGGCGTACAAGAGCAGCAGCGCGATCCCCACGGCCGCGGCGGCGCCCGCCCACCACGCGGCGCCCTCGCCCGGTCGCGCCCCGCCGTGGGCGTGCGCCGACAGCCCGGCCGCGCCGAGCCCTGCCGCCGCGATCGCGCTCCCGGCGAGGAGCGCCGCGTCGCCCCGCTGCCCTGCGGAGCGCTCCTGCTCGCGCCGCGCCCCGCCGAGCAGGTCGCGCACGTCGGCGATCTCCTCCGCCGGGTTCACGCGGAAGATCGACCCCGTGGGGCAGGCCTTCACGCATGCGGGGCCGTCGTGCTCGCGGCACAGATCGCACTTGACGGCGAGGTCCGGGAAGCCCGCGCCGCCCGGGCGCGGCGCGGCGGCGGGGCGCGGCGCGATCGCGATGTTCTCCCAGGGGCACGCCTTGGCGCAGGCGCCGCAGCCGGTGCAGAGCGCGTCGCGGATGAACACCTCGCCCCCCGTGTCCTTGCCGATGGCGCCGGTCGGGCACTCGATCATGCAGGCGGGGCTCTCGCAGTGCTGGCAGGAGTTCGGCAGGAGCAGGCTCCGCGGCGCTTCCTCCAGCGCTCCATGCGCGTCGTCGTCCACCTGTGCGCGTATTTTGTCGCCACGGCGGACGAGTCGCGAGACCCCGTGTACGTCGGCGCAGGACCATGCGCAGTGCCCGCAGCGGGCGCACGTATCGAGATCGATGACGAGGAGCGACCGCGCCACCTGGAGGCGATAGAGGTCCCGGAAGAGATGCGCCGTGTTGTTGCGCGCCTGCCCGGCGACGATCGCCTCCTGGGCGGCGTGCTGCTCGCCGGTGATGCGCCGGAGTCGCGGGATCAGATCAGGGTGCCTCCGCGCGAGCGCGGCGAACGTCTTCGACGGTACCGACAGGAGCGCCGCGGCGCCGCTGGCCACGGCGCTCGCCGTCCGGCAGCGACCCTCGTCGAGCTCCACGTCTCCGAAGAAATCGCCCCGGGTGAGGTACGCGCGCACATGAATCCGATTTCCGTCCTCGGTCTGAATTTGCACCATTCCGTCGGCGATGAGCCACAGCTCGGTCGCGGGATCCCCGGCACGATAGATGGCCTGACCGCGCTCGAGGCGACGGTGACTCACCGCGTCAAGGAGAATCTCGACGTCCTCTGGATCGAGATCGCGCGTGAAGGCAAGGGTGCTCAGGAGGTCGCGTGTGGCGCTCCTCCGCAGGCCGCGCTCGAGCTTCTCGGCGACCTCGGCCTTGCCGGAGCGGCCGGCCGCGCGGCGGAACAGGTGGACCGGAATCTCCGCGAGCACGCTGGGCGCGAGCGCGACCGCGGTGGTCCTGCGCGACATCCCCACGACCGCCTCCTCCCCGAGGACATCGCCTACAGCGGCGGCGCGCACCTCGGTATCGCGATCGTCTCCGCGGCGTGTCGCGCGCAGGGCGATGCGCCCGGAAGCGACGACGAAGAACGCATCGCCCGCGTCGCCGGCGCGATAGACGACCTCGTCGGCCGCGGGGGAGCGGAGCCTACCTGCCTCGGCGATCTCGCGCCGGGCGCGCTCGTCGAGGCCTCGCAGCAAGGGGGCGTTGAACACCCCCGGCGGCCAGGCGTCGGGGCGGTCGTGCGCCGCGCCGCGCGCGCCGACGTCACTGTGGTCCGATGAGTGCATAAGCAGAAGCAGGGCTCCCGTCCGCCGAGCACAGCCGGAAACGCGGCGCCCGGCGTGCGACTCGCTTCATACCATCGCGCATCAGCTGTCGTAAGGGACGACATGGTCTTACTTCACGTTCGAGCGCTCGCGAGCGCTCGAACGACTGCAAAAAAAGGATGAGCGCCCCGAAAAAGCCTTGACACCTAAGCCGATCATAGTGAATATCCATCCTGCTAGACTCGGCATCTTCGGCGCCAGGGTTCGTTTGATGGTTCGGCATGAAATGACTAGCATCTGTTCCAGAGTGCACATGCAAGGTCATTCAAACCAACGAGGTAGAAGTATGAGCAGGCGCACGACGAGTTTGGCTGTTGCATCCCTGGCTGCCGCGTCTTTCATCATGTTGGGTTCGGCGTCCGCGAGCGCCAAGGACCACGTGGACTGGGCCCTCGATTTCGTCGACAGCGCGGAGAGCGCGGGCGAGCAGGACGGCACGGACCACAACCAATTCGCCAGCGGGGCCGAGAAGTGCTTCATGACCTGGGAGGAGCCGCAGGTCCTGAGCGTCGATGGAGCGACCGTCGAGGTGCCGGCCTGGTCCGGCAGGACCAAGGGCGCGTGCTTCTTCATCATGTCGCTGCAGAAGGCGAAGGGGTACGCGGAGAGCGATATTCGCAGAATCTGGGGCGCGTATGGCCTTACGTCCGATAACCTCTTCGACTGGATCAACATGAGCCCGGCGACCGGCGCGCCCCCGCCATCTCCAGATGACGAGACGTCCTTCCGCCGCGTCAACAGGGCGGTCGACATCCAGAAGGGCGATGTCCTCGCCATCGGCGCCACCTCCACCTACGCCGGTCACACGGTCATCATCACGGGCCCGGCCAAGGAGATCTTCCCGCAGATCCAGCCGCGTTACTCGGGTACGAGGCAGTTCGCCGTGCCGATCGTGGACTCGACCTCCTCGTCGCACGGGTGCCTCGCCCCGGCGGCGGACCCGGAGAAGGATTACTCGGACAGCCGGTGGAGCGGACCGTGCACCGGCGGCAATATGAAGGCGGGGGCCGGGACGGCCACCATGCGCGTGTACACCGACGCGATCACGGGCTACTTGCTCGGCTACACGTGGAGCGTCACGTCGTCGACGACGAGCTACTACTCCCCCATGACGCGGCCCTTCCGGATCGGCAGGCTGTTCAAGCTGCCGGACCCGATGTCGACCGAGGATCCCCCGCCCCCTCCCTGATCGCCGGGGATGCTTTTCACGATCACGGCGAGCTGAGCCCTTCAGCTCCCGACCAGCGAAGCCCTTACCCCGCGGGCCGGGGTAGGGGCTCGCCCCTTTTTGTTCGCCCGTTCGCCGAGCGGCCTGCCTCGCCGGTTGCTCCATCGCGGTGATCTCGGCTCAGGGGATCTCGATCTCGGCCCGCGCGAGCTCGACGATCTCGAGGCGCGCGAGCATCGACTCGGCGACCAGCGGGCCGGACGGCCTGAGGCCGCGCCGCGCCTGCTCCCGCTCGTACCCGGCGAAGGCGCGGATCAGGAAGGGGGGAAACGCCCGGAAGAGCAGCCTCGCCTCGGCCCGGAACGGGCCGCGAAGGGCGCCGGCCGGGAGCTCGTACGTGTACCGGATCGGCACGCCGGGCGGCACGGAGCGCGTATCGATGATCGCGTCCGGCCCCCTGACGACGCCGCGGCTCGCGTCCAGCGCCCCGACGGGGAAATAGATCTCCAGAAAGGCGTTCGGGCCCGTGAGGTTCGAGCCGCACGCGCCGGTGTCTGGATCGTAGTCGCCGTCCGCGTACCGGTCGGCGTGGTGCAGCCCCTGGCCGGGCCCGGGCCGGCAGCTGCCGTCCGCGGCCACGACACCGATGCAGCGGACGCAGCGCAAAAATCCGTTCTGGAAGTTGATGAGCCCTCGCCCACGGAACGAGGTGCCGCCGAGCCGCGGAGGTGGGTCCCAGAGCGGGACGTCCGGCCCGTCGCGCACGTCTGCCCCGAACAACCCCCCTTGCACGCTCGTCGGCCCGAACGGGTTGTTCGCGTCTGGGTGGGTGGTCACCCGGGTGAACACCTTGTCTCTCAGGTCCTCCTCTGCGCGGTCGACCCGGCCGACCTCGTAGATCACCCGCCGATCTCGGTCCCTGACCACGAGGTGAACCCAGATCTCGCGCTCCTGGCTGAAGCCGGCCGGCACCTTGTGCCCCGCGCCGGTGTTCTCGATCTCAATCGGGATCTCGAGGCGACCCCCGGCCGCGCCGGCGCGCCGCGCGGCGCCGAGCTCGAAGCGGAACGTGCGGCGGAGCAGCAGATCGCGGCGGCGGCGGGCGCTGGCCGGGATGCCGTGCACATCGAGCGACGGCTCATCGATGAGCGCCTCCGGGAACTCGTCCGACAGCGGCACATCCACGCCAGAGAAGTAGTGGGTCACGACGTCCGCCGGAGCGGTGGAATGATCCGCGATCCGGCCACGCGGCCGCGCCCCCGGCGGGCGCGGGGCGAAGCGCGTGCCGGGCGGGCACCCGGGATCCGGCGCCGCCGCCGGCGCGGCGCCCGCCGGGAGCGCCTCGCAGACGCCCGGGTAGGTGCTCATGTGGCAGTCCTGGCAGCTCGCCGCGGTGCGGCCGGCGCGCTCCTCGGACCTCGCCCACTCCGCCCACTCGGTGTAGGCGTTGCGCAGCCGCTTGAAGTGCTCGCCCCGCGCCGCCGCGAGGCTGTCGCTGCCGAAGAGGCGCACGTCGTGACAGGCCCCGCAGAACTCGCTCGATCGCAGGTACGCCCTGGCGCTCGCCGACGGGCGGCCGTGCACGACGGGGTCGTCGGCGCCCGCCGGCCTCGCCGGCGAGGTCCCGGCGCGCCGGTCGGCGCCCGGGCCGCCGGGGAGCAGCAGCTCCTCGGGGCGGAGGTCGTAGCCGCTGTTCGCGATCCCGAACAGGCCGCGCGCGTCCTCGGGGCGCGCCGCGAAGACGGCGCCGGTCACGAAGGACGTCCACGTCGCGTTGCCCTGGTACCCGGGGCGCCCGCGCGGGCCGACAGGGCCGTGCACCTGATGGCAGAAGCCGCAGGAGATCCCCTCCATGCCGCGGCGGGTGAGCAGGTCGCGCACCGGGAGGCGCGTGCGGGGATCGCCGCCGGGGCGGCCGTCCCACGCGGGCATGGCGACGTCGAGGTTCTCCGCCGGGCTGTGGCAGTTCACGCACCAGTGCTCGCCGCCCGAGCCGGTCACAACGACGCCGCTGCGCCTGTCGCGGCAGGCGCGCGCGGGATCGGCCTTGCGCAGGATGCCCGCGCCGTTCGGGCAGTCGGCGTCGCGCCCGACCTGCTCCTCGATGAGGCTCTCCAGCGCGTTGAAGAGCGGGCTCTTCACCGCGTGCGCCATCACCGAGCGGCGCCACTCCGCGGCCTGGCGGCCGTGGCACGCCGCGCAGTCCTCCGCGGCCGTCTGCGCCTGCGCGAGCGGCACGACCGGCGCCACGGAGACCGCCTGCGGCGCCGCCGGCCCGGGCGCGGCCCGCGAGAGCGCGAGCGCGGCCGACGCGACAAGCGCGCCGGCGCCGAGCGGCGCGAGCCGCCACAGCCGCGCCGCGGCGCCGGCGGGCCCGGGCGGCGGGCGGCGGGCGCGCGGCTCGCCCCGCGGCGCGCGCGGCGCCGCGCCGGCGCTCGCCTCGGCCGCCGCGCCGGCGCGGCGGGACGCCCGGGCGACCTGCGCCGGCCGCGCCGGCGGGTCCCCCTCGAGGAACCCGCTCAGCGCGTCCGCGATCGCCTCGGCGCGCGGCGGCCGCTGCGCAGGGTCTGGATGGAGCAGCCGCAAGACGTGGCCCTGCAGGCCCGCGGGCAGCGACGTCGCGACGCTCTCGACGAACGGCGGAGGCTCGCGGCGAGCGGCCTCGCCGAGCGCGTGCCGCAGGCCTGCGCCCGCGAACGGGTGCTCGCCTGCGAGCAGGCGGTAGAGCACGAGCCCGAGCGCGTACCGGTTCGCGGCGCTGTCCCAGACCGCGCCGTCGGCCTGCGCGGGCGGCGTCCAGAGCGGCGGGATCTCCGAGGACACCCGCGCTCCCTCGGCGTGGGGCGCCGAGCCGCCGCCGCTCACCGACGCCCCGACGAGCGCGCCGACGAGCGCGCTCGCGGGCAGCGTCACCTGGCCTGCGTCGTCCACGAGGAGCGCGTCGGGCGAGAGCGGCCCGGGGAACAGGCTGGCCCGCTCGCAGGCGGCGAGCGCGCGGGCGATCGGGAGGGCGAGCCGGAGCGCCTCCTGGAACGGGAAGGGCCCGCGCCGCGCGCGCATCCGATCCGCGAGGGGGGCGCCCGCGAGCCTCCGCACGAGCCAGACGCGCGCGCCGTCCGGGCTCGCGGCGGCGGCCGCGCCCTCGGCCGGCGCGGCGATGCCGCCGTCGATGAAGCCGCCGATCCCTGCGCTGCCGAGCTCCAGGAGGCGCGCCGCGACGGCCTCGCGCTCGGGCCCTGCCGGGCCGCCCCGGTCCGCCTCGCCGAGCCGCCACAGCTCCTCGGCCGCGCCGCAGCGCGAGCGCGTTGCGCAGCCTACGGCCGGGAGGGGCGCGCCTTCCGTGTAGCCCGCCTGCTCCGGCGACGCTCTCCTCATCGCGCCCCCACCGGCGGGGCCGGCGTCGCGGCGCTGGCGGGCGGCTCTGGCGCGCCGCTCGTCGAGCGCATCGCGCAGGTCCCGAGGCCCGCGAGCGCCGACAGCGCCACGATGATGGCGATCGCGAGCCCGGCCGGGACGTCGCGCTTCCGGTCGATCTGCTCGACGAGCGCGATCGTGTCGGCGCGCGGCGCGCCCGCTCCGCCGGTGACGCGCGCTGCTCCCGCCGCGCTGGCGCGGTCCTGGTCTCCAGCGCGGTGCGGCGTGCTCAGGCGGTCCTGATCGCCGGCGCGATGCGGCGTGCTCGCGCGATCCCGGCTGCCGGCGCGGTGCGGCGTGCTCGCGCGGTCGTGGCTGCCGGCCGGGCGCTCGCCGCTCGCCGTGCTGCGCGGCGCGATCGCGGCGGTCTGGAACGGCTCCAGCCGATCCACGACGTCCTGCGCGAGGTACGGTCGGTCCTCGGGCGCCTTCTCGAGCAGCTGGAAAAGCAGCTGCTCGATGCCGCGGGGAAGCCCGTTCCGCACGTCGTCACCGAGCGGCGGGGGCTCTGCCGTGCACTGCAGGTTGAGCAGCTCCCGCGGCGAGGCCGACTGGAACGGCGGGAGCCCGGAGAGCGCCTCGTACAGGATGAGCCCGAGGCAGTAGAGATCCGACCGGTGATCGATGGAGCGCGCGTCGATCTGCTCCGGGCTCATGTACTGCAGGGTCCCGACGCTCTGCGTGTTTGTCTGGTTCATCGCCTCGACGACCTTGGCGATGCCGAAATCCATCACCTTCACGCTGCCGTCCTTCTGAACCATGATGTTCTCGGGCTTGAGATCGCGGTGGATCACGGGCGGCTTCTGTCCGTGGGCCGCAGCGAGGGCGCTGGCCACGCTGGCCGTGATCCGCACCGCTTCCGGCCAGGGGAGGCGGCCGGCGGCGCCGAGGACGGAGCGCAGCGTCTGGCCGTCCAGGTACTCGAGCACCATCACGAGCTCGCCGGAGGCCTCGATGCTGGCGAGGCTCCGGACGATGTTCGGGTGCTCGAGGTGCGCGAGGATCTGCATCTCGTTGAGGAAGAGCCGCCGCCCCTGCTCGCTCCGGGCGAGCTCCGGGCGGAGCACCTTCAGCGCGACGCGCCGGCGCGACAGGCGCTCTTCGCCCTCGTACACCTTGCCCATCCCCCCCTCGCCGACGAGGCGTCGAACGAGGTACTCGCCGATCTGGTCCATGCGCGCCGTCTCCTCTCCCTGGCCGGGGCGTCTCTTCTACGTGCGAGCGGTGCCAATGGCTTACACCCGATTTCGTATCCGGTGGTAGAACCGGCCTCCATGCACACACGTCGGGCGTCGCTCGCCCGAGCCGCGATCCTGGCGCTCGCGGTCTCGGCCTGCTCGCGGACCGCGGCGGAGCCGGAGCCGGAGCCGCCGCCGGCCGTCTCCGGCGCGCCGGCCGTAGCGCCGCTCGCGTGGGACGTCCCGGGGAGCTGGGCGGCGCTCGAGGCGCCGCGCGCCGGCCCGCGCAAGGCCCTCTACAAGGTGCGGAGGGCGGCGGACGACAAGGACGACGTCGAGGTGCAGGTCCTCTCGTTCGGCATGGGGAGCCAAGGGGACGTCGAGGCGAATTTCAGGGAGTGGTTCGCGCAGTTCGACGGCGACGTCGGTGCGAAGGCGAGGCGCGATTCGTTCGAGGTTCGCGGCATGCGGGTCGAGCTGGTCGAGGTGGCCGGCACCTACAAGATCCCGCTCGGGCCTCAGGCGGGCGCCCGCAGGCGCGCGCCCGTGGAGATGGTGAAGGACGGCTACCGGCTCGTCGGCGCAGCGGTGAGGACGCCCGATCGCGGCAACTGGTTCTTCAGGATGGTCGGCCCGGACGAGACGGTGCAGTCGGCGCGCTCCGCGTTCCGGAGCCTGCTCGAGTCGCTGCGGTAGGCGGATGCGGCGGTCGCGCGGCTGCGCGCGTCCCCGTGTGCCGGGGCGCGCGGCGCTCGCGGGGCGCGCGGCGCGCGTGATACGTTGCGCGCCATGGATGACCGAAAGCGCGATGTCCGCTCGCCGGCCGAGATCTTCCGCGTCGAGGCGGAGGCCGAGGCGGAGCAGAACCGGCTTTGCGATGAGAGCAAGCACCAGCTCGCCAACCGCTGTCCGGAGTGCGGCAGCCTGGGCAGCATGGAGCTCGTCGACGGGCTCATGCGCTGTATCGACTGCGACGAGGTGGTGGCCGCAACCCGCCAGCTGTCCGGCTTCGGCCGCCGCTGAAGCACCTGTGCCCTTGCGCCACGGCCAATAAGCGCCAAGGTGCCAACGTAGAAGCTGTGCCGGACAGAAATCCTCGGGCGAGTTTCTTTCCTGATGATTTTCGCTCGAAGCCGTGACTATTCTGCGACTCTCGGCGCTCTCGCGCCCAGGTCAGTTTTTCGCCCCAGACGCGGTGCACGGAAGTACAGGCTGGCCAGCCAGCCGGGGCGTGAACAGCCAGACTGAAGTGTCGAAGGAGTTGGAGATGAAGCAGATCGCAGCGGAAAGCTCGGACCACTCGCCACGGGAGACAAGCCAGGGATCCCGGGCGACGACGGCACGAGGCGCGAGCGGAGGCCTGCTCATCCTGATGATCGAAGACAGCGCGATCGCGAGCTTTGGTCCCACACAAGAGAGTGAGTTGGCCAACGGTAGGCGCTGGCCCCGTCCGAAGCGCTGACGCTCGGCGCCCGGAGCGCCTTCCGTTCCAGCGGTCCCGGGGGAGCGCACACAACCGCGCTGCAACGCGGTGCGTTATCTCATCCCTGATGGGGCCTCTTTCCATGTGTAGCTGGTTTCGTTTTGCCGGCGCTTCGCGCCGAACCCAGCGTCCGTTCAGCACCCGCGGCGCTTCGTGAGCCCAGCGCAGGCGGCGGGCCCTCCGGCGGCTGGGTTGCCGTTTTTTCGCCCGCTCCGCTGAATCGTGGCACCTCGTCGGTGTGAACACCCGGGGAACGACGCGGAAAACCATGGTCCTGGCGCTCGCCGTCGCCGCCTTCGGCGGGGCGGCGCTCGGTTGCAGCGATCCGAGCGAGGTGATCGCGCGGATCGCCCGGGAAGAGGCTCCCGCGCTGAGCCGCGCGGCCCAGGGGCGGCCGGGCGGCGGGGCCGAGGGGCAAGCGAGCGCAGCGGCGCAGGACGGCGAGGCGCGATCGGCCGACGGCGCTGCCGTGGAGGAAGGCCGGAGCGACGCAGATCGCCTCGGCGCAGCGCGCGCGGCCCGTGGCCCGGCGCGGGAGCGGCGCCGCAGGTCGGGGTCGGCCCTCGAGGCGCGCGCCGCGGAGGGCGCCGGGCGCCCGGCGCAAGACGGCGGTGCTGACGAGGGCGCTCCCGCGGCGCCCGAGCTCCAGGTGACGCGGCTCGTCGTCTCGAAGGGCATCTCCGGCCGCGAGCCGGTCGAGCCGGCGACCTCGTTCGCGAGCGCGGAGATCGACCGCATCTACGCCTTCGTCGAGCTCTCGAACAAGGACCTGGCCGCCTCCGAGATCCGCGTCGTCTTCACGCCGCCCGACGGGAGCGCACCGCTGCGCATCCCCCTGGCGGTCGGCGCGCAGCGGCGCTTTCGCACCTGGGCGGCCACGCGGAAGGCGCGCGCGGCGGGGCTCTGGTCGGTGACGGTCAGCGACGCGGCGGGCAAGGAGCTCGCGCGCGCCTCGTTCACGATCACGACGTAGGAGGCGCCCGTGGCTCGCATGTTGCGCTCGCACCCCGCCTTGCTCCGGCGCGCCCGTCGCGCCGCCGTGCTCGTCCTCGCGCTCGCCGCGGGAGGCTGCGTCTCCCGCGTCGCCCGGGAGCCCGACGCCGCCGGGCCGCGGCGCTCGCTCGCGCTCGCCTGCGCTCTCGCCGAGCAGGTGGAGCTCGACTTCTGGCTGCCCGATGGACCCGCGGCCAGGGTGCTGTCGCTGCAGGTCCCGGAGGACACCGAGGACGATCCCTCCGACGTCGAGCCGGCCGACGCCGATCCGTCCGCGCTCGTCCGGTCGCGGGGCGCGACGTCGGCGGAGGCCGACGAGGAGCGCCGCTACGTGATCCTGCCCGGCGTCGATCTGGCGCCCGCCGTGGAGCAGAAGGTCGCGGAGATCGCCTCCGCCTATCATCGGCGGACCGGAAAGGAGCTCGTGGTCACGAGCGGCACGCGAGACCCCGCGCGGCAGGCCGAGGCGATGCACGATCTCTTCCGGCACGGCGCCGATGTCCTCGGCCTCTACAAGGACAAGACGGCGGCGCGCGAGATCAAGGGCGCCTACGAGGAGGAGCTCTCGGACGAGCAGCCCTCCGAGGCCGTGATCGCGGCCCTCGAGCGGGTGATCCGCGCCCAGGTCGACCGCGGCGTGTTCATCTCGGCGCACCTCAGGGAGGGCGCGGTCGACATCCGGAACCGGGACATGACGCCGGCCGAGAAGCGCGCGTTTCTCGATGGGGTCGACGAGGTCGGGGGCGTGTTCGCGCTCGAGGAGTCGCGGCCGCCCCACTACCATCTGCAGATCGATTGATCCCGGGACACCGAGCGGCCCGCGCGCGGCGGCCGCGATCACTCGTCGTTGAACCTGACGATGATTCCGGAGTCGGTGTTCGTCCAGTAGACGCCTGTCCCATCCGCGGCGATGCCCGTCGGGCCCCCCTGACCCGTCGCGATGATCTCCGCATCGGCGGCCCTGTCCTTGCGAATCCGGTAGACGCTCCCCGCCGCCCTGACGGTGACGTAGAGATGGTCCCCGTGCGCGGCGATCCCGGTGGGAGGGCTCGACAGGTCGTCGAGGAGGGGCACCGGGGCGTCGCCGTCCGATGGGCTCCGCGGATACCGCAACACGTTGGTCTGGATGAGCCAGTAGAGGTTGGCTTCATCCAGCACGAGCAGACCCGGCTCCGCGGGGCTCGTGCAGAGTTGCTCCGCGTCGGCGCCGTCGCTCCTGTTGTCGACCCAGAGCGTGTTGTCGGCGCGATTGGTCCAGTAAACGACGGCGCCGTCGGCCGCGACCCCGACGGGCGCGCCGCCCTCCGTCAGATCCTTGCGGGTGCCGCCCCCCTTGGGGATCCAGCTGATGCGGTCGCCGCTGGGGCGAGCGCCGTAGATGTTGTCGGCGCTGAGCGCGATCTCCGTCACGTTGCCGCAGACGCCCCACAGCGGCTCCCCACCAGCCGCCGGAAACTGCGCTGTCTTCGGCAGCTTCCACAGCTTGTCCCGCTCCGCCCTGCCGCCGTCGCAGTCGCCGGTGAACGCCTGGTCGGTGCTCGACCAGTAGATGTGCGTCGTGTCCAGGGCAATGACCCCGGGCGCCTCGCTGGAAGGCGCGAGCAGGTCGACGACCTCCCGGTCATCCTTGATCTGCTTCCGGAGCGCGCCGCCCTGGCTCCGGTCGTCGCTCGCGTTGGTCCAGTAGATCGCCTCCTCGTCGAGCGCGATGCCCTGAGGCGCCGCCTGGCTGCTGGCGATCACGATCAGCGGGGTCACCTCGCGATCCTCGATCCCCGCGATCTCCGCGCACCCCTGGAGGCCCGGCGCGAGCGCGAGCGCGAGCATGACGGCAGAGCTCCTCGACCTTCGCATCACCACTGGCCTCCGAGCGTCACGCGCCCCCCATCCGATGCGACGCTCGGCGAGAGCCAGACGCGCTCGCTCGCGACGGGCTTCTCAGGCGAACGCGACATCAGCACCATCGCGACGCCGGCGCCGAGGCACACAAGACCAGCGCCGGCCGCGATGTTCGACACCATCGCGGTCGACCGGGCGCTCTCGTTCGCCTCGACGTCCGCGCGGCTGCAGCGGAAGTTGCCGCTGCAGCCCACCTCGACGTCCCCGGCTTCCTGGAACGCCATGATCCCGAACACCGCGCCCACGCCGATCCCGGCGAGCCCGACGCCGCCGGCGACGAAGCCGAGCGTGCGCAGAGGGCTGCCGGCCGCCCCGGGCTTCGCAGCCTCCGGCCGGACGACCGGCGCCGGCAGGGCAGGGGGCGCGGCCTTCGCCTGAGCGGCAACGTCCGCGAGCGGCGGGATGATCACCCGCGGCGTGCTGGGACCGGGATCGAGCGTCACCTGTTGCGACCACGGCTGCTTGCCCGGCGCCCTGGCCTCGATCATCGCCGTGCCCGGATCCACGGGGATGCCCGTGCCGATGGCCGCGGCGGCGCTCAGCTCTTTGCCGTTCAGCGTGATCGCCATCCCCGGCGCCGCCTGCGCGACCTCCAGGACGAGGCGCGTCAGCCGGGCTTCCAGGTCGGACGCGCGCTTGGCCGCGAACTGGGAGCGATCCTGCTGCCCGGCGCTCGCCGCGAGCGCGGACGCCTCCTTGAACTCGGCCCACGCGCTGGCCGTCTTGCCCTCTTTCTCGTGGCAGACCGCCAGGTTCAGCAGCGTCCCGACCGTGGGATCCACGCGCTGGCTCTCGGCGAACTTGGGGCACGCCTCCTGGAGCCTGTCCTCGTCCATGAGCTTCTTCCCGTCCTGGAACAACCCCTCGGCGAGCGCCTTGTCCGCCGCCGTCGGCTGGGCCCAGAGCGGCGAGGTCAGGCTCATCCCGGAGAGCAGCGCGAGCCATGCGCCCGCGTGTCGTGCTCGAAACGATCTCAATGGCGGCTCCTCAGCATATCGTCCTCGCTGGTCGACCGCGGTGGTCGCGGCAGGGTGCCTGGCTTGATCGGCGCGCCGGAGGCGGTCGCCACCGGGCGCGCGCCGGTCGCTGCGCCGCTCGCGGAGGCCGCGACCGACGGCGCCGCGCTCGCCGCGGCGGTCGTGGCGCCGGGCTCCGCGGCCGGCGCGCTCGGCGCGCTCGGCGCTGCAGCCGGCGCGCCGGAGTTGAGCGCCGCGGCGGGCGAGCCGGGGCCGAGCGCGCCGCTGCCGGGGCGCTCGGGCTCGCCCGCCGCGGCGGCGCTCGGCGCCTGCGGCGCCACGCGCGCGCTCCCGAGCAGCCACACGCCCGCGCCGGCCACGCAGGCGAGCAGCGCGCCCACGCCGGCGGCCACGAGCAGCTTGCGCCGCGATCGGCGGCGGAAGCCCGTGTGCGTCCACGAGGCACCGGATAGCCGGTCGCTGTCCTCGGCCGCCCTCGAGTTGAGCAGCGACTGTCCAGCCGGCGACGCCGCGCCGATCGCGCTCTGGATGCGCGAGGTCGAGAGCTTCGCGAAGCTCGACCCGAGCGGATCGAGCGCCTGCGCGAGCTTGCCGACGTTGGCGTAGCGAGCGCTCACGTCGCGCTCGAGGCAGCGCGCGACGATCCGCTCCAGCATGGCGGGCGCGTCGCTGCGCTTGTCGCGCAGCCGCGGCACCGGCTGGTGCAGGATGTTCGCCATCACCGCGGCGACCGTCTCGCCCTGGAACGGCGGCTCGCCCGTCACCAGCGTGTAGAGGAGCACACCGAACGACCATACGTCGGCGCGCCCGTCGACGGTCCTCGGGGCCATCATCTGTTCGGGCGACATGTACCCGGGCGAGCCCATCACCTGCTTCGTCGACGTGAGCCCCGGCTCCGCGGGCGAGTCGAGCCCTTGTCCCTTCGAGATGCCGAAATCGAGGACCTTGATGTGCCGTGTCCCGTCCGTGTGCTCGGCGAGGAACAGATTCGATGGCTTGATGTCCCGGTGCACGACGCCGGCCGCGTGCGCCTCGGCCACCGCCTCCAGCGCCTGCAATACGTAGTCGACAGCGTCCTGGATGGGCAGCGGGCCGTGGGCCTCGATGACCTGCTGGAGATCGAGGCCGCTCAGGAACTCCATCACCATGAAGGGCACGCCGCTCTCCGTGGTGCCGACGTCGAACACGCGCGCGACGTGCTCGCCTTGCAGGCGGGCCGCCGTGCGCGCCTCCCGCAGGAAGCGCGCGACGGCCTCCTGGTTCGTGAGCGCGTCCTGGCGCAGGATCTTGATGGCGACCTGCTGGTCGAGATCCTCGTTGCGCGCCGCGAGCACGACGCCCATTCCGCCGATGGCCACGACCCGCTCGACGCGGTATTTGGCCGCGATGAGCTCTCCGGGCTGGGCCAGCGGTGCGAGGAGCTGCGCGGTGCGGTCGGGGGTCACGGCTGGCGCTCAAGCGTACATGAACGGACTCGGTTTTCCGAGAGCCGCGCGAGCCCGAGCCCCCTTTGTCACGCGCCGGCAGGTTTCGGCGCGGCAGGAGCGCTGCCCGCCGGCGTCATGGGCGCTCTCGGGGCGCGATCGCGCTGCCATCCTTCTGCGGTTGACCTGTCAACCGCGCGGGAAGAGGCCGTGCCTGCCGGCCGTCCGGAGCTCGTCCAGACCGGCCTGCATCCGCGCGACGATCTGCGCGAACGCGCGCTCCACCTCGTCCGGGTCGTTCGCTGCCTCTCTCGGGAGGCCGAGGTGCAGCGGGCGGAGCACGCGTGTGTGAATCTTCACCGGCAGGGGCACATGGGGGATCGGGATGCCGACGATGAGCCCCCACGGCAGCGCGAGGCCGAGCGGCGCGACGTTCGAGCGCGCGAGCTGGGGGAGGCGGAGCCACTCGGCCACCCTGCGGCCATCCGTGGCGATGTAGAGCGATTGGTGCGCGCCCACGCTCACGATCGGCACGATCGGCACGCCCTCGCGGATGGCGAGCCGGACGAAGCCGCGGCGCCGGCCGAAGCGGATCGTGTACTGCGCTGACGTGGGCTTGCAGGCGTCGAGATCGCCGCCGGGGAAGACCAGCACCGCCGCGCCCCGGGCGAGCGCCCGCCGCGCGTTCTCCGGGCTCGCGGCGATGGCCCCGCAGGCATTGAGCCAGGCGCCGGCCTTCGGGACGTTGAACGGGAGGTCGTGCATCAGCCCGTAGGACAGGCGCGAGGGCCCATAAAGGCGCCAGAACGCCGTCATGTGGCAGTACATATCCGGCATTCCCGTCATCGCGTTGTGGTTGCTGACGGCGAGGAAGGGGCCGTCGGGCAGCTCCTCTTCGAGCTCGGTCTCGCAGCGGAAGTAGTCGTCGTAGAGGAAGCCGAGCAGCGGGAGCACGCGCGCGATGAACGCCGGGTCGCGCGCGTCGAGGTCGTCCGGGCGCGCGCGCTCGCGGCCCTTGGCCGAGAACGCGGCGATTGCGTCCCTCACGAGGTCGAGGCTGGGGCGGGGCTCTTTTGACAGGATCAGCACCGTGTCCCGGTGCCCTAGCCTGCGGCGCGACCGAGGGGAAGCGGTTCGTCCAGGGCGCCTGCCGCCGGGCTACCGGCGCGCCGTCGCTGCCCGCGCCGGTCCCCCGCGGCGCGCCGCCGCGGCGCGGGCCGGAGCGGCGCCGCCGGGCCGGTCACTGGGCGTCGCGGCAGCACCGGAAGCTGGTCTCGTAGAAGCGGAACCCGTCCGCGTGCGCCGGGTTCGTGGAGCTGCACCGCGGCTTCGCGCCGCCGAAGCAGCCGGACCAGTAACAGCCCTTGAGGACATGAGGGTGCTCGTTGACGTGGTATCGGGTGCGCACCACCCACTCCTCGACGTTCCCTGTCATGTCGTAGACGCCGAACGCGCTCACGCATCCAGGCCGCGAGCCGCTCGGCGCGGCCTGGTAGAGCGCCTGGACCTCGGCGAGCGCCTCGTCGGAAGGCCAGGTGTTGAGCGCCCGCTCGTCCGGCGCAATCCACGTCTTGTTGTCGTTGCAGCGCTCGGCTTCGTGGGTGTTCCCGTACGGATAGACGAACGCCTCGGGGCCCTGGCACGCCGTGTCCCACTCGTCCTCGGTGCAGAGCCGCTTGCCGCGCTCCTCGCACCAGGCGTGTGCCGAGACGGCGCTCTCCATCACGAGCGGCAGCGCGCCTTCGATGTTCGGCGCCTCGAAGCGATCGATGCAGTATCCCTCGACCTCCACCATGTCGGGCGGGCACGGCCCCTCGGGCAGCGTGTCGAGCGGTAAGTCCTGTTCGTCGATTCCGCCGCTGCCTCCCCCCGCGCCGCCATATCCGGCGCCGCCTTCTCCCGCGCCGCCCTCCACCGCGCCGCCGCCTCCTCCAGCGCCACCGCTGCCGGCGAGGGTCATGGAGGTCGACGAGGACGTCGCTGCTGCCCCCCCGCCGCCCGAGGCGTCGTCCTTGTCGGAGCCGAGGCCGCCGGTGCAGGAAGCGCTGAAGAGGGATACGAGCCCGAGAAGCGAGGCGATCCGAACGGCGAGAGCTCCAGGGCGCATTGCGGGCTCCTCATCGACGAGGGTGGCAGAGCGGCGCTCTCTCGTCGAGCGCGCGCGCGGCTCTCCGCCGTGATCCGTTGCGTCGAATCGTCCTCGATACCGACCTTCGCCCTCCGCCTTCCTCGTTCGTGGACCCTCGCTGTGCTGGGACGGACCCGCCCGCCGGGGGCGGCTCCGCCCGAGCGCGGCGCTCAGACGAGAAGAAGACAAACCGCCAAGGATACCAGAGGTCCCGAGTTGAAAATTTCCTCCCCTGGCGTCCTTGGCGCCTTGGCGGTTTTCTTCTTCTTGCTTCCTGTTCGCCGTACCGCCGTGCCAGACGCCGCAGAGCACCGCGCTAGAGGCGGACCTTGCAGCGGAGGATCGCGCTCGGGGTGACGCGCGCGGCGGTCAACCGGCTCGCGCGCGCGTCGACGCGAACCTGGACCGCCACCGACCCCGCAAGCGCGCGGCTCGCCAGGTCGCGCGCGAGCAGACCCACGGCGCCGGTCAGGTGCGACATCGCGGCAGAGCCGGCCAGCAGAGAGCACGGAATGGATCCAGACAGATCCATCCCGATCGCGGCGTCCGTGCCTTCGCGCTGGATCGTCCCCGTGCCTTTGAGCTTCAGCGCCCCGGCGGCGACCTCCATCGCGCTCAGCGCGATGCGCCGGCGGTCGCCCGAGATGTGTGCGTCCGCCTTGAGGGTGGTGGTGTCGCCGAAGAGGAGCCCGTCGAGCTCCCTGGGGTGGGGCAAGGTGAAGCCCTTCACCGTGAGCGCGATCGGGCCCTCGAGCGGCGCCTCGGACAGGGCCGTCCGATCCGCCCCGGCCGCGAGCCGCAGCTCGAACGTGCCGGAGACGACCATCGTCGAGGCGCCGACGTCCACGCCAAGCAGCGCGCCCAGGGCGGAGAGCGGCGTCGGCGCGAGCTCGATCGAGGCGCTCGGCGAGGGCAGCGGCCGGAGCTCGGCCCGGAGCGGCGCGGAGGGGACGTCCTCGCCGCCGAAGCCCAGGGAGATGGCCGTCGCGCCGATCGACCAGGCGATATCGGTGCGCGCCACCTCGTTGCCGGCGACCAGCACGCGCGCCTGCTTCAGGACGCCGACCTCCGGTCGCGGCGCGCCCGGCGGCGGCGCTGCGGCGCCCTGGACCGAGCCGGCCGCGCGCCGCACGAGGGAGGCATCCGTCAGCGCGAGCACCTCCGGTCCTCCCTCGCGATCCCGTAGACCGAGGCGGACGCGGCCCGTGGTGAGCCGCAGCGCCGACGCGCGCGGGCCGTGCTGCGCGACCCAGGCTGGCAGGCCCTCCAGGGCGTCGACCCCCACGAGCGTGAGCTCGACCCCGTCCGCCGTGATCCCCGTGGGCGAGAGCCCGCGCAGCGCGATCGTGGTGCGCGCCACCGTGCCCGAGAGGCCGCGCACCCCGAGCAGCGAGAAGCGCGCGTCGCGCAGGCGGACCGCGTCGAGGCCGACGTCGACCGCGCCCGGATCCAGCGCGACGCCGCGCGCGCGGGCCTCGGCGACGACATGCCGGCGGAGCGCGGGCGGACCGAGCACGAGGAGCGCGGCGACGGCCGCCGCGACGAGGGCGACGACGACGAGCGCCGCGATCAGGGCGCGGCGGCGCCGCTTGCCGCGCGGCGCACCGCTGCTGTCGCCGCGGCCGCTGTCGCCGGGGGCACCCGGCGCGGCGAGCGGCGCCTCCGCGTCGGGGTCAGGGGAGGGGCGAGAGGAGGGCAGCACGACGTGGAATTGCTGTAGCGTCGTTCCAGCGCGCTCGCGAGCGCTTCGCGCGGCTCCAGCGCGCTTGCAGCCGGGCCCTCGGCTGCGCTACGGGTCACAGGAGCCGCCCGTCGTCGGTCCCGTTCCGCGGAGCCCGGTATGAAGATCACCATCATCGCGAGCGGGAGCGGAGGCAACGCCACGCTGTTCGCCTCCCGGGGCACGCGGGTCCTCGTGGACGCGGGCGTCGGGCCCCGGGTGCTCGAGCAGTGCCTCTCGGCGGCGGGCGCGGGCGGCGCGCTCGGCTGGGCGCCCGACGCGATCGTGATCACGCACGCGCACGCCGACCACGTCGGCGTGGCCGCCAAATACAACAAGAAGCACAAGATCCCGATCTACGCCTCGGAGGCGACCGCGCGCGCCGCGGAGCTCGGCGACCCGGCGCGCGTCCGGAGCTTCTCGCCGCGCGAGCCGTTCGCGATCGGCGCGCTCACCTTCTCACCGCGGCCGCTGCCGCACGACGCGGCGCAGGTCGCGCTCGTCGTCGACGACGGCGCGCGGCGGGCCGCGCTCGTGACCGATCTCGGGGAGGTCCCGCCGGGGCTTCTGGAGCACGTCGCCGGCTGCGATGTGCTGATGCTCGAGTCGAACTACGACGCCGACCTGCTCGAGGCCGGCCCCTACCCGCAGCACCTCAAGCGCAGGATCCGCTCGGCGCGGGGTCACCTGGCGAACGCGCAGGCGTGCGCGCTGCTCGCGGCGCTGCCCGGCGGCACGCACACGGTCGCGCTGATGCACCTCTCCGAGGTCAACAACCGCCCGGAGCTCGCGCTCGACGCCGCCCGCGACGCGCTCCTCGGCAGGCGCACGCGCCTCATCGCCGCGCCGCCGCGAGGGCCGCTCGTCCTCGACACGGCGCCGCCGGCCCCGCCGCCCGGCGCGGCGCGCTCGGCGCTCGGCCCGCCGGCTCCCCCGCGTCAGCTCGGCCTGTTTCCGGGGATGTAGCTCGGCGCGCCGGGCGGGCGATGTCGCCAGGCCCTGCGCCGGGCGCGCGTCAGATCCCCTCGAGCCGGACCTTCTGGCCCGCGACGACGCCGTTACGCCGCGCCCAGCCGGCGTTCAGCTCGAGGACGTACGTCGAGGGACAGGCGACGTCGAAGTTCGAGTCATTGAGCGTCGGGGTGTTCTCCTCGATACCGACGATCGTTCCATCGCTGTCGATGAACAGCATGTCGAGCGGGATGCAGGTGTTGTGCATCCAGAACGAGTGATTTCTCCGCTGCTGGAAGACGAAGAGCATCCCGCGGTTCTCCGCCATGCTCTTTCTGTACATGAGCCCGCGGGCGCGCTCTTGCTCCTTCCGCGCGATCTCGACGAGCACGTCGGGAGCCCTGGCCTCGAGGAACGTCACCTTGCCGGTCGCGAGCTGGAACGGGCCGGTCGGGTCGTCGGGGCACGCCGGATCCGGGCCGGCCTTCGGGGGCGGTCGCGCCGGCGTTGGTGGGGTCGCGTCGATGCAGCGGCCGGCGCCCGGCGCCTCGGCCACGGCGGGCGGCGTCCCGGTCGGGGGCGGCGCGACGTCGTGGGCGGGGACGTCGACCGCGTCGCTGCGGGGCGTGGCCGGGAGCGGCTCGTCGACGCGGCGCTCGCACGCGCCGAGGGCGACCGCGAGCAGCAGCGCGCCCAGGGCGGGGGCGAGCGGGGCGAGCGAGGCGAGCGAGGCGAGCGAGGCGAGCGAGAACGGACGGGTCGCGAGGGCGCAGCGCGAGCTCATGGCGCTTCCTACCACGGCGCCGCTCGTCCTTGACCGCTGGACCACGACGAGCGAAATCGTTGACCGATGATCGCTCGAACCCTCGCCAATCAGTCCGTCGCCACGCTCGCCGCGCTGGCGATCCTCGCCGGATGTTCGAAGACCCCGGAGCCCACGGCCGAAGAATCGCCGAAGCCGAAGACGACGACGCCGGCGTCGACGGGGCTGGCCGGAGGCAAGGCGGAGAAGACGGAGGAGAAGACGGAGAAGGAGCGCCCCCCGCCGCAGCGGCGCAAGGTCGCCGCGAAGCCGGTCGCCGAGGTCAAGCCCAGCGAGGACGACCCGGTCAAGGGCAAGTGGACGCTCGAGGACGCCACCAAGGGGCTCCCGGCGGGCAAGGCGCTGACGGCGTCGATCGAGACCGATCTCGGCACGCTGTCCTGCAAGCTGTTCGACGACAAGGCGCCGATCACGGTGGCCAACTTCGTCGGCCTGGCGCGCGGGATCAGGCCCTGGAAGACGCCCGAGGGCACCTGGGAGAAGAAGCCCGCCTACGACGGGACGATCTTCCACCGCATCATCAAGGGATTCATGATCCAGGGCGGCGACGCGAAGAAGAACGGCACCGGCGAGGCCGGCTACGTGATCCCCGACGAGGTCTGGGAGGACGGTAGCCACGACCGCGCGGGCCTCCTGTGCATGGCGAACCGCGGCAAGAACACGAACTCCGCGCAGTTCTTCATCACCGACGCGGCGGCGTTCCACCTCGACAACGGCTACACCATCTTCGGTGAGTGCGGGCCCGAGGAGCTCGTCCACAAGCTCGCCAGCGTCGAGGTCAAGGGCGAACGCCCGGCCAACCCGCCGGTCATCAAGAAGGTGACGATCACCCGGCAGTGACCGCGTCCCGGCGCTCGCCGCGCCGATCTCGCGCTCCCGCCGCCGCGCGGCGAGGGGCCGAGCTCGGAGGGGAGGTGGCTACTCCTCGCAGTCGCTCGCCTCGCCGGGCGACGGCGAGGACGCGGTGAAGCTGACGTCGAGCCACTCGCTCGTCTCGTCGTGCCCGCTGATGCCGTTGCCTTCGGTCAGGAGCTCGCCGATCTCACGATCGCTACAGCGGACGATGCTCTCTCCGTCGCCGGGGGCCGCGGCGGGCCGCTGGCTGTTGCGCGCGGTGTCGTCGGCATAGCCCCTCTTCCCCGTCTTGTAGGCCATCGCCGAGTTCCCCAGCTCCTCGCCCCAGATGACGTAGTCGATGTCCTTGAGCGGGCTGCCTTCCGTCCCGTCCCACTCGAAGAGGATCACCATCTCCCCGCTGTCGGTGAGCAGCCCGCCGGCTTGCGCCCCGAGGGCGCCGTTCGTGGGCGCGATCATGGGCGGCACGTCGCTCCCCCCGCAGGGGATGGCCGTCTCGTCAAGCGCGAAATCGGCGCACCGATCGAACGCGAGCTCGAACCCCTCGTCGCTCGCGAGCACGAGGTATGCCCCTGGGCCGATCATGGTCCCGGGAGGGAACTGGACGAGGAAGTCCGTCCCTGCGCTGCCGACGGGCGCCCAGGGTTCACCCTCGGTGAGGGCATAATAAACGGTGTTGTCCGAAAGGTAGTAGTTGGTGAGGTCGACCGCAGCCTCGGTCGGGTTCCAGATCTCGATGAACTCGGCCGCTCCAGGCCGGACGACGACCTCCGAGATCAGCAGGTGGCCTGCGGGCTCGCCGGGGACCTCGCCGCCGCCGCCGCCGCCTCCGCCCGCGCCGCCGCCTCCGCCCGCGCCGCCGCCGCCGCCGCCGGCCTCACCGCCGCCGCCGCCTTCGCCCGTGCTGCTCGAGGTGGTGCTGGAAGAGCTCGCCCCGCCTCCTCCGGTCGCGTCGTCGTCGCCGCAAGCCATGAGGTGAGCGAGCGTCAGAGGGGAAGCCGCGAGGAGCGCGATACTGAGCAGGTTGCGTTTGTGCATTGTTGAGAGATACATCAGAGCGCTGGCCAACAGGCAAGTGGGATTGCAGCCTGGGGGAAAGGATCCACCTCTCGCGATCGCGTCAGGACGCTGCCCGCTCTGCCAAAGGCGTGGCGGGCGCGCGAGGAATCGATAGCATGACGCCATGCGACGCTGCTTCTCGCTCTTCCTGACACTTCTCTGCGTACCGCTCCCTGGGCTGGGCCTCGCCGTCGGTTGCGGACAGACAGTCATCGTGGACGATCCATCCGCGGACGGCGGGGGGGGCCAGGCTGGCGCGCCCCCTGTCCCGGGCGTCGGGGGGGGCGGCGCGGGCGCGGTAACGGACCCGCTCGAGGAGTACGAGGACCCCGGCTGTCCCGACACGGGGCCGCCGCTCACGGATTTCGCGTGCGATCCCTACGATCAGTCGAGCGGCTTTTGCGCCCCCGGAGAGGGGTGCTTCATCTTCGTGCGGTATCCGGACGAGCCGTGCGGGCAAGAGATCTACGGCGCCTCCTGCGCGCCGGCCGGCTCCGGCGGACAGGGCGATCCGTGCTGGGAGGGGTGCGGCGCCGGGTTCGCCTGTGTCGTGACCGGCTCGGGCACGCAGTGCGTGGGGCTCTGCGCGCTCAGCGGCGACGACAACTGCGGTCCGGGGCTCGTGTGCGAGCCGATCGACGTCGAGGGGATCGGCGGATGCCTGTGACGAAGCGCTCCGTGGATCGGCTCGCGCATCGGAGGTCGGCCCTGGCGCTGGTGCTGCTCGGGATCGCCTCCGGCGGCGCCGCGCTCTCGGGGGGGTGCGGGGCGCGGACGGGGCTGAACATCCCGCCGCCCGCGCCGGAGTGCGAGGTGGACGCCGACTGCCCCGGCGTCGAGGACCTCTGCGCGCCGGTGGTCTGCCAGCTGTTCGAGGCGGGGCAGTCCGGCGGCGGCGCGGCGCCCTCGCCCGGGGGCGCGACGGGCGGCGCGGCGGGCCGGCGCGGCGGGACGTGCGTCGCGCTGGCGCCGGTCGACTGCGACGACGGCGATCCGTGCACCCGCGACACCTGCGAGAGCGCGACCGGGGCGTGCAGCTACGGGCCGTCGACGCTCGACAGCGACGGCGACGGCTTCCGCGCGCCGCTGCCCGGCACGAGGCCCGGCGAGCCGCTCTCGTGCGGCGACGACTGCGACGACTCGAGCGCCGCGGCCTTCCCCGGCGGGCAGGAGATCTGCGACGGGGTCGACAACGACTGTGACGGCACGGTCGACAACGGGGCGCGCTTCGTGGCGCGCGACGCGGACGCGATCCGCATCTCGGGCGACATCGCGCCGGCCGGCTCCGGCGGCCTCGCCTGGAGCGGGACCTCGTATGCGGCGCTCTACACCGGGACCGCGCGGGGCTTCAACTTGTACCGCTCGATGATCAGCGCCGACGGAGAGCCGCTCGCGCCGGGCGAGGAGATCATCACGCCGAAGAACGGCGACGCCTCCGGCGGGCCGATCGTGTGGGTCGGCGATCGGTACGGCGCCGCCTGGCAGGACCGGCGCGACGGCGACTACGAGGTGTACTTTTCCCTGCTCGACGAGAACGGCCAGAAGGTGGAGGGCGGCGATCGGCGGCTCACGAACGCCCCCGGCTTCTCGGTCAACGTCGCGCTCACGTGGACCGACGCGGAGTTCATCCCCGTCTGGCAGGACGAGCGCACCGGCGCCTTCGACCTGTTCGCCCAGCGCATCGACATCGACGGCAACCTGATCGGCGACAACGTCCGGCTCACCGACGCATCGCTCGGCTTCCCGAACGAGGCGCCCGCCGCGGCCGCGGGCCAGGGCGGCATCGGCGTCGCGTGGTCCACGGGCGACGCGGTCACCCACCTCATCCAGTTCCGGACGTTCGACGCTGAGCTCGAGCCGATCTCGGAGGTCGTCACGCTCACGAGCGGCGAGACCGACGCGGTCTATCCGACGGTGGTGTGGAACCGCGACCGCTACGTCATCGCGTGGTTCGACAAGTCGGCGAGCCCCAAGGGCATCTATGCCGCCGCGGTCTCGGAGCGCGGTGAGATCCTCGCGCAGCCCACGGCGATCTCGAACCCTGGGTCGTTCCGCTCCCGGTATCCGTTCCTGCGCCCGCTCGGCGATCGGCTGCTCGCGATCTACTCGGACGATCGCGATCAGAACGACGGCTACGAGCTCTACGCGGTCACGGTGAACGCGGCGCTCGCGCCGATCAGCGCCGAGCAGCGGCTCACCTTCGCGCGCCGCGACAGCATCGGCCCGGTCGCGACGTTCGGGCCGGAGGGCGACGTGGGCATCCTCTTCCGCGACGATCGCGAGGGCGGCGAGCACCACGTCTTCTTCACCCGGCTCGCCTGCATCGCGGGCGACTGACGGCGCTCGGGGCCGAGCGCGTGCTGACCTCGGGGCCGAGCGCGGCGTCGGCTCGGCGCCGCGCTCAGCCCCGGGTCGGCAGGCGGCGCAGCCGGAAGGGGCCGGCGCGGTGGACCTTGCCCGGCAGCGGGCGGCCGATGACCTGCTCGGCGACGTTGCCCGCCTCGATGAGCTTGTCGAGATCGACGCCGGTCCGGACGCCCATCCCGTGGAGCATGAACACGAGATCCTCCGTCGCCATGTTGCCGGCCGCGCCCGGCGCGTAGGGGCAGCCGCCCACGCCCGCCACCGACGCGTCGAAGTCGCGCACGCCGAGCTCCAGGCCGATCAGGATGTTCGCGAGCGCCGTGCCCCGCGTGTCGTGCAGGTGGAGCGCGAACCGCTCGGGCGGCATCGCGTCCAGGAAGCGGCGGACGATGTCGTGCGTCTGCCGCGGCGTGCCGATGCCGATCGTGTCGCCGAGCGAGACCTGGTAGCACCCGAGCTCGATGAGCCGCTCCGCGATGCGCACGACGCGGGCGGGATCGACGTCGCCCTCGTACGGGCAGCCCCACACGGTCGAGACGTAGGCGCGGACGGCGACGCCCGCCTCGCGCGCCGGAGGGACGATCTCCGAGAACACCGAGAGCGTGTCGTCGATCGACCTGTTGACGTTGGCGCGGTTGTGCGCCTCGCTCGCGCTCAGGAAGACGGCGATCTCGCGCAGGCCCACCGCGAGCGCGCGCTCGAGGCCGCGCGCGTTCGGGCACAGGGCGCTGAAGGTCACGCCAGGCTCGGCCGAGAGCGTCCTCGCGAGCTCCTCGGCGTCGGCGAGCTGCGGGACCCACTTCGGCGAGACGAAGCTCGTGATCTCGATCCGGCGGAGGCCGGCGGCGACGAGCGCCGCGATGAGCCGCCGCTTGCCCTCGAGCGGGATCATCGCCGCCTCGTTCTGGAGCCCGTCCCGCGGGCTCACCTCGTAGATCGAGACCTCGTCGGCGACGCGGGCGAAGAGCGGCGGGGCGGAGGCGGCGCGATCCGCGCTCGAGTGCTCGGCGGTGCCCTCGGTCATCGGCAGACCCTCAGCGCCAGAGCGCGGCAGCGCGGCAGCGTCAACCGCTCACCATCCGGAGCTGCCTGTTCGGCGCGGCCGGCGTGAAGGGGATCGGGTAGTTGCCGGAGAAGCACGCGTGGCAGTAGCTGTCCGCCGACGGCCGCGCGGTGGTGGCGTCGCCCTCGCGCTCCTCGATCGACCGCACGCTCTCGACCATGCCCTCCAGCGACAGGTACCCGACGCTGTCGGCCGTCAGGTAGCTGCGGATCTCGTCCACGGAGTGGCTCGAGGCGATGAGCTCTGATCGCGTCGGCGTGTCGACTCCGTAGTAGCAGGGCCAGCGCGTGGGCGGGCTCGAGATGCGGACGTGCACCTCGCGGGCGCCCGCGTCGCGGATCATCTTGACGATCTTCCGGCTCGTCGTCCCGCGGACGATCGAGTCGTCGACGACGACGACCCGCTTGCCCTGGATCACCGCCCGGTTCGGGTTGAGCTTGAGCCGGACGCCGAAGTGCCGGATCGACTGCTGCGGCTCGATGAACGTGCGGCCGACGTAATGGCTGCGGATGAGGCCCATCTCGAAGGGGGCGCGCGCGCGGTCGGCGAAGCCGATCGCCGCCGGCACGCCCGAGTCGGGCACGGGGATCACGACGAGATTGTCACCGGACTCGATCGGCTGCTCCATGGCCAGGCGCCGGCCGAACGCCTTGCGGACCTCGTAGACGCTCACGCCCTGGATCGTCGAGTCGGGGCGGGCGAAGTAGACGTGCTCGAAGATGCAGAGCTTGCGCGGCTCGGGCGCGAAGGGGAACTCGGAGCGGACCCCGTCCGCGTTGATGATCAGCATCTCGCCCGGGGCGACGTCGCGCACCTTGCGGGCGCCGATGAGGTCGAACGCCGTCGACTCGCTCGCGACCACGTGGGCGACGCCGCCGTCGCTCATCGGCATCTCGCCCAGGCAGAGCGGCCGGATGGCGCGCGGGTCGCGCACGGCGACGAGCTCGCGCTCCGTCAGGAAGAGCAGCGAGTACGCGCCCTCCACCTGCTTCAGCGCCTCCGCGATGCGGTCGCGGAGCTCTTGCTTCTTGCTCATCGCGATGAGGTGGACGATCGACTCGGTGTCGCTCGCGGTCTGGTAGATCGAGCCGCGCGCCTCGAGCCGCTCGCGCAGGGCCTCGTGGTTCGTGAGGTTGCCGTTGTGCGCGACCGCGAGCGAGCCGCGCGCGTAGTCGACGCCGAGCGGCTGCGCGTTCTTCAGGTGCGAGCCGCCCGCGGTGGAGTAGCGGACGTGGCCGATGGCGCGATCGCCGGGCAGCGCCGCGAGATCGGACGGGGTGAAGCCGGACTGCACCCGCCCCATGGCGCGGTGGCCGAAGAGGCGCTCCCCGTCGCTGCTGACGATACCCGCAGATTCCTGCCCTCGATGCTGGAGCGCGTGCAACCCGAGGTAGGCCATGTTGGCCGCCTCGGGGTGGCCAAAGATTCCGAACACACCGCACATGCCGCCTATCTAGTACGAAAACGGGGCATGACCCACCATCATGGCGATCTGTCGTCATGATGAGGCGGCCGAGCGCCGGCGCCGAGCTCTGGGCGGACGCTGGTGCGAGATCAGGGCACGGGCAGGCACGCAGACCGATCGCGCCCGGAAGGTAAGCGGGCTAACGAATCGGTGGCGTTGCGGGGCGCCAGGATCGCGAAATTCCTCGGTATTTCGCTGCTGGGCGAGGAAGGCGCGTCAGGGACGCCGGTGCTGGACGAGGAAGGCGCGTCAGGAACGCCGGGTAACTCCCATTATTTCGGGATGTTCCAGAGCTTCTCGATGATCTTGGTTTCCATGGCGTCGCCGTGGCACGTGCCGCACTCCATGTCCTCCTTGTTCGCGCGCGAGATCTTGTATTGGTACTCCTCCTCCATGAACGTCTGCAGGGCCTTCTTGTCCTTGCGGTTCAGGACGTGCTCGTTCCCTGCGTGACAGCTGTCGCAGAAGAGGGTGCCGCCGCTCTCGCTGCGGAGCGGCATCACGAAATTGCGCCACATCTCGCGGGCGACCTTCATGTCCCGCGTCTCTTTCTTGAAGTCGCCCTCGGCGTGGCAGCCCTCGCAGGTGTCGAGGCCGAGCGCCTTCTGGAGCAGCGGCATCACCTTCTTCTTCTGCGCGGCCGGGAGCTTCTCGAGCGCGGGGATCTTCTTGAGGTTGATCCCGATCTTCTTCAGATCGGCCTCGAACTTTGTCGCCTGGAGCGGCGTCGACTTGGCGGGCGCCTTGTCCGCCTCGCCCTTGTCGGCCTCCGCCGTCTTCTCCGGCTTCGCGGGCTTCTCGCCCTCCGCGCCGGCGGTCGCGGCGCCCTCGCCCGGGCTCGACTCTCCGTCGAAGTCGTCCTTGTCGGCCGCCGTCTCGGGCGGCGGCGTGGCGGAGCCACATGCTCCTGCGAAGGCGCCCATCCAGAGCGCAAGGGCGAGCGCTGCGTGCTTCATCCTGGCTGCCATACTCCTCCAAAGGAACGTTGATCGTGAGCAGAGCGCGGCTTCCCGTGCAGCAGGGCGCGCCGCCTGGGCGCGCTCCCACGGTCGCCGGGCGATCAAGCGTACTCTACTCGAATTTGCCCGAGACAGAGAGGAACGTGAGCTTGTTGTTGGTCTCGCGGAGCCGCTGGACGAGCATCCGGACGACGTTCCAGAGGACCTCGTACGCGAGCTCTTTGTGCAGGAAGAGCAGATCCTCGAACGCGTCCTTCGACACGGTGAGCAGCCGGCAGCGCTCGTGGACGCGCGCGTCGGCGGAGCGGGGGGCCTCGTCGAGCAGCGCCATCTCGCCGAACACCGCGCCGGGGCCGAGCACCGCGAGCGCTTCCTCGCCGATCCCGGCGATCTCGCGGCTGATCCGGACCTTGCCTTCGAGCAGGATGTAGAGCTTGTCGCCCGGATCCCCGTGCTGGAAGATCTTGGTGCCGAGGGCGTGCGTCTCCTCGCTCGCGACGCGCGAGATGAGCTCGAGCGCGGCCGGAGTGAGGCCCTTGAACAGGGGAACCTTCGAGAGCTGCTCGATCCGTTCGGGGACGATCACAAGCTGCCGCGGAGAATAGCCGAGGCGCCGGTCGCAGAGCGAATTTTCAGGCAGCTCTCGGTGAGACCCTAGCGCGTGAACGTCACCGTGATGGGCGGCGTCGTGGCGGCGATCGGCGATCCCGCACGATCCTTGCCGGGGGTGTAGCGCCGGCTGAGCGCGCACATGCGCGCGGAGCGACCGAAACCGTGTCCGGGATCACGGACGACCTTGACGGACAGCGGGCTGCCGTCGGGTCGCACCGTGATCATGAGGACGACCTTCGCCTGATCGATCTGGTCGACGTCGGCCTCCGGAGGGAAAGGACAGTTCCAGTTGCTGCTGCCGACGAGGCCGGGCGGGGCCGAGAGGTCCGGGCCCACGGCGGCCGGAGGCGGCGGGACCGGAGCGCCCGTGCCCTTGCCGCCGACGACGCCCCCGACCTTGGCGTTCGGGTTGAAGGTGGGGGACTTCGCCGTGCCCGCGCCGGCCACCTGGCCGTAGCCGACGCCCTGGCCCTCGCCGCTCGCGATCCCGCGATCGGTCATGTCGAGGACCTCGTCCGGATCCGGCTCGCGCGTGAGGACCTTCGCCGCCTCGGCGGCGGCGGGGGGCGGCTCGTAGGGGTCGTCCTTGGGCGGCGGCGTGTTCGCCTGCGGAGGCGGCGCGACCTTCGGGACGGGCTCGGGCTCGGGCGCCGGCGGCTCGGGCTCGGGCTCGGGCTCGGGCGGCTTGGGCTCCTCGGCCTTCGGCGGCGTGAGGTCGATCTCGTAGATCGCCCAGAGGTAGTCGTGGATGCCGACGCGCATCTCCTCGACCACCTGCCGCATGTCGCGCAGCGACCCCGAGACGATCGCCCGGGCCGAGGCCGCGCTGTGGCTGGTGAGCGCCAGCGTGACCCCGAGGAAGGCGCCCACGCGCGAGGCGCGGTCGCCGAGCGCGAGCACCGCGGCGAGCGGATCCGCGGCGCGCCGCCGGTCGCCGGCGGGACCCGGGGCCGGCGCGGCGAGCGCGGTCGGGGGCCCCTTGGCGCCCCCGGGATCGGCGCCGCCGCGCTTGTCGCGGCGGCGCCCGTCGTGAAGCGCCCCCGCGGCGCGATCGCTCGTGGCCTGGCTCATAAGCTCTCGCTCGGCGCGCTCAGGGCGCGGGGCTCGGTGTGGCCGGCGCGGGGGCGGCCGGGGGAGGCGCGGCCGGGGCGCCGGGCGCCGGACCGGGCGCCGCGCCGGGCTCGGGCGCGATCGGCGTCACGCCGAACGCGATCTTGGAGACGCCCGCCTGCTTCAGCAGGTCGAGCGCGCGGATCACCCGGCCGTGCGGGACCGTCGTGTCGGCGCGGATCACGGCGCGGAGCTCCGGGTTCTTCGCCTGGGCCTCGCGCGCGATCGGCAGGATGGCGTCCTCGCCCGCGAGCTTCTTGCCGTCGGCGAGCGTGTCGCCGTTCGCGTGCAGCTCGAGCCCGAAGATGAGCTGCACCTCCTGCCCCTGCGCCGCCTTCGGCAGGTCGAGCGGGAGCGACTGCGAGACGATGATCTTCGCGGTGACCATGAAGATGATGAGGAGCACCAGGGTGATGTCGACGAGCGGCGTGACGTTGATGCCGCTGATCATGTCGTCATCGTCGTTGCGGCTCGTGGCGGCCATCAGCGCTCCTCCTCGCCCGCGCTGCTCTTCTTGCTCTCGTCCTGACGCGGCGCCCTCGCGGCCTTGCCGCGCGGCTCGGGGGCGGCGGCGGGCGCGGCCCCGGCGAACGCCGGGTCGATCTTGAGGTGCGCGAGCAGGACCCGCGTGAGCGCCTCGGTGTTGGCCAGCGTCGACTTGATCATCCGCTGGAAGAAGTTGTTCGCCGCGACGGCCGGGATGGCGACCGCGAGGCCGACCGCGGTCGCGACGAGCGCCTCGGCGATGCTCGACATGACCGCCTGCGGCGCCATCGACTGCGACGCGGCCTGCGCGACCGGCGCCTTCGCCGCCTGGCCGAGCGCGTCGAAGGCGCCGACGACGCCGATGACGGTGCCGAACAGCCCGATGAACGGCGCGTTGTTGCCGAGCGTGCCCAGGTAGGCGAGGCGCCGCTCCAGCTTCATGCGCTGGAGCGCCGCGGCGCCGGCCATCGCCTCCTCGGCCGCGTCGGGGCCCTGATGCGCCACCGCGAGCCCGGCCGAGACGACCGCGGCCTCGGCCGAGGGCGAGGCGTCCATCCGCCTGCGCGCCCCCTCGATCGAGTCGTCGAGGGAGGTCCGGAGATCCCGCGCGAGGACGGCGAGGTCGTCGCGGAGCGACCAGAAGAACCAGGCGCGCTCCAGGATGATGGCGACCGAGACGACGCTGAGGGCGATCATCAACCACATGACCCAGGCGGCCCCGAAGCCGACCATGATGCGCTGCAGCCACTCGACGAGGTTCATCTTGTTCCTTGGTGCCTTTCCGATGGGGTGGGGTGGGGGAGCCGCGCTTCGAGAGGACCTACGGGTCGGCGCGGGGCTGCCCTTCCTCGACTGCGTCCTCCTCCTCCGGAGCGGGGGCGCCCGCCGCCCCCGGCCTGCCGACGGAGGGCTGGGGGGCGGAGGCGTCGACGAGCCGAAAGACTCGCCCAAGGACGGTGGTCGCGTAGCCGCCCTTCGGTAGCACAAACGAGACGACGATTCCTTGCCCTGCGCCCGGATCGCCCGCGGGCTGAGGCGCGCCGGCGTCCACCGCCGGCTCCCAGGCGACGGACACCTCCAGGCCGTCCACCTCCAGCCGCAGCGGGCGCCGCGTGCCTTCTCCGGCGTGGGCGAACGCGTCGAGCCTGCGCGGGTCGCCGATCGCCGCCGTGAGCACCTCGAGCTCCAGCGCGCCCGGGGCGCCCTCGGGCCAGCGCATTTTCCGGCCGAACATCGGGCCCGTCGCCGAGATCGCGAGCGTGGCGGCGCGCGCCTCGGCGTCCGCGACCTCCGGGCCCTCGAGGGGCACGAGGAACAGCCCGCCGGTGTCGCGCTTCTTGGCGAGATCGCCGGGGAGCACGGTGCTCCAGGTGCCGTCCGCCTCGCGGCGCGCGAGCACCTCGTTGAACCAGCGCGACTGGAGCGCCGAGAACAGCAGCCGCTGCTCGCGCCGGTCGCGGGGTCCGCGCTCCCGGCCCGCGAGCCACGCGAGCGCGCGCTCGGGGTTATCGCCGTTCCTCCCGAACCGCTGCGGGCCGAACGCGTTCGGTATGCCGGCGCGGCCGATCTCGGCGAGGCGGCGCTCGGCGAGCGGGAGCGCCGCCGGGGCGATGCCGCGGAGCGCGATCCGGAACCGGTTGCCGAGCAGGTGCCCCGGCTTGAGCTTGTTGTCGTGGCGGGCGACGGCGAGGATCTCGATCCCGGGCAGCTCGGCCTGCTCGAGCAGGGGCGCGGGATCGCGCGCGAGCGGGAGCTGGAACGAGGCGGTCTGCGTGGTGATCGCGTGCCGGTCCTTCATGCCGGCGAAGCCGGTGCTGCCCGGGTCGGCCCCGAGCGCGAGCGCGATGGCCCGCACCGCGTCGGGCGTGGTGCGCCCCGTCTTGCGGAAGGTCACGAACACGTGCTCGCCGCGGCCGCTGGGGGCGTAGGCGGGGAGCTCTTCGACGACGAAGTCCGCCGGCGAGCTCCGGAGCACGGCCGTGGGAAGGTCGCCGGGCGGGCCCGCGGCCGCGAGGTCCGCGACGGGCGGGACGGTGGTTGTCATAGGGAGCGCCAGCGTGACCCAAATCGCCCCGGCGTCCAGAGGCGAACGCGCGCTGCCGCTACCTGGGCCCGGAGGAGCCGCCGACGCCACCGCCGCCGGGTACGGGGCTCTGCACGGTCGCGCACTCCTCGTCGCCCGTGTCGACCGTGGTGACGTCGTAGCAGCAGAGCTCACCGTCGAAATCCGCCTCGCTGTCGATGGACTCGACCGAGCTCAGGCAACCGGGGTTCTGGAAGAACACGTACGCGTCCTCGCTGGACGGGCATGCCCCCTCGAGCTCGGTCCAGTGAAAGCACGCCCGCTTGCCGCAGCCGGCCGAGAGGAGGAGGGCGGGGGGGACGAGCGCGAGGATCAGCGGGCGGAGGCTGGCGATGCTCATGGCGATCTCGGGGAGCGGCGCCCGCGCGCGGGCGCGGAGGTGCGGTGGACCCTGGCGATCAGAGCTCGTGCGGCATCAGGTCGCGCGGGCTCCGGAAGTACTGCAGCGGCGAGTAGGCGAGCAGGTTCGAGACGCGCGACGTGTAGATGCACGCGTACTCCTCGACCTGATCGCCGAAGCTGGACGTCTCGTTCGCCTCCTTGAGCAGCGAGCCCCAGTAGGGGTGGAAGCGGCGGGCGATCTCGCGCTCCAGCTTGCCGACCTCGGCGTCGACGGCCCGGAGCTGGCCGCGGATGCGCTCGACCGCGCGCTTCGTGCGGCCCCGCTCGGCCTCGTAGAACGACGTCGCGTAGTCGATCTGGACGTGGCCGCCGGCCGCCCCCGCGAGCAGCGGGCCTCCGCCCCCGTTGGTCGCGCCGTTCTTCTTCTGCTGCTCCTCCTCGATCTTGCGGGTGAGGTCCTTGTAGCGCTGCTGGTAGAAGCGGAGCTGGTCCTCGAGCTCCTCGCGGCGCCCCTCGAGCAGCGCGCTCTCCATGTGCTCGCGGCGGCACGACTCGTGGGCGGCGACCTCGGCCTCCATCTCCTGGATGATCATCGCCGTGCGCCACGCGCTCTCCTTCTTGGAGCGGAGGATGTCGCCGTAGATGTGATCGCCCACGTAGAGGACGCGATCGCCGGAGATGTTCAGGAACTTCTCGAAGTCGTGGAGGTTGCCCCCCTCGTAGACGGTGCCGCGCTCGAGCGGCGCCGTGGCGGGGCGGACCTCGGCGCCGTCGCGGATGAGCAGCGGGCGGCGCTCCTGGAAGAACGCCGGCTTCTGCGCGGCGACGACCAGGACGTCGAAGTAGTGCCGGAAGCTCGGGTACTCGGGCATCGCGTCCCCGAGCAGGTACGTCATCATCTTCTCGGTGAACGGCCAGCGCGAGTTCGTCAGCAGGAAGAGCTTCTTGCCCGCCGAGCGGAACTTGTGGAGCGTCTGCGCCAGGTTCGGGTCGCGCTGGACGAAGCGCGGCAGGTCCGAGAGCACGACGTCGAGGATGGTGCCGTCGCGGTGCGCCTCGTCGATGCACTCGCGGATGTCGGTGAAGAGCCGCGCGTAGTCGAGCGGGACGCCGCGCCCCTCGAGCGCGTCGACGATGCCGGCGTAGAGCGTGGCCTCGCTCAGCGCGTACAGCGTGTCGATCCAGTGGTAGCGGGCCGTGTTCGGCCGGATCTTGCGGTGCTGGTAGAGCGACCGGAGCTCGTCCTTCGTGAGCTCGCGCAGCCCGTGGTACCCGCGCTGGACCACCTTGAACCGGTCCATCTTGAGCACGTGGCCGAAGCGCTTGTCGATCAGCAGGCCGCGGATGGGGAAGTGGATCGGGTAGCGGAGGTGCCGCAGGAGATCCTCGGGGTAGCCGCGCGCGGCGAGCTTCGTGACGGTCCCCTGGATCGAGAGGTTGTCCATCTCGGTCTGGTCGTAGATCGCCAGGGTGTAGTCCATGTCGAAGCCGACCCAGTCGACCCCCGCGAGCTTGAGGTTGCGGTTGACGAAGACGCGTCGGGTCCGTGGGATGCGCGTGGGCTCGGTCTGGGGATAGAGCCCTCCGAGGGGGAGATCGAGCTGCTCGAAGAACACAGTGGGTCGACTATCGTATCCCACGCCCACGACGGGTACCAAGGGCCCTATCTCGACGAGCGCGTCGCGGCGTTGACACCGCGCGCCGCGCGCGGCGCCGGAAACCTGCGCCATGGTGCGCGCCCGTCCCGTCTTGTGCGATCGCGGAGGCGGACCCCCATCCGTCGCCGACGGGGACCTCGTTCGATGCTTCTCGCAGCGCCCCAGCCGGTCTCCCGCATGCCCCCCGTCCAGCGCTCCACGTCATGGTGGGTCATGGTGGCTCGGCATGCTGCGCCGCCGCGCCGAGCCGATGTACGCGGCGAACGGTCGTTCCAGGGCTCACGGCAAACTTTTCGCCGGAACATTGTGAGCTGTACACTTGCCCCTCGTGGACCCGGCGCATCCGGAGCAACGGCGACACGGTGCTCTCGATGATCGACGACCTGATCGAGCTCGGTCAGCCCGGCGGCCGCGCTCGGCGAGCTCGACTCAAGAAGCGGGGGCTCCGATGACGTCGGCCCGGGTGAGGCCGACGAGCCGCGAGCTCATCTCCCAGAGCCGCGCGGCCGCGTCGGCGTCCGTCGCCATCCCCTTGAGGGGCCTCACCCGGGTCCGCTCGAAGAAGGCGGGGCTCTCGGTGAGCGACGCGTCGGCCAGGATCGCGAGGAGGTTCGCGGCGGCCTGCGTCGGGGTCGCGCCCACGACGTCGATCAGCGCCTTGAGGACGCGAGAGCTCCCCTCGAAGAGCCCCGACCGCACGAGCCCGGGGTAGTAGCAGAGCACCTGGGCCCCCGTGCCCGAGAGCGCCTCCGAGAGCCGGTGCGCGGCGAGCACGAGCGCGAGCTTCGACCGCGCGGACGCGGCGAGGAACGAGTAGGAGCGCTTCGACATGAGGTCGTCGAAGTCGAGTCGGATGCCGTCCACCGGCGCGACAAGGTTGACCACGCGCGCGTCGCGCGCGGCCTTGAGCCGGCCGAGCAGCAGGTTCGACAGCAGGAAATGCGACAGATAGTTCACCTGGAACGTCATCTCGAGGCCGTCGGCGGACTCCGCGCGCTCGCGCAGGAACACCCCCGCGTTGTTGACGAGCAGGTGAACGACCCCGCACCGATCAGCCACCTGCCTGGCCGCGGCGCGCACCGACGCGAGCCGGCCGAGATCGCACTCGACGAGGCTGACCTCTCCCTGCACCTTCAGCGCGGCGAGCTTCCTCGCGCCCTCGGAGCCGGTCCTGCGGCAGAGCACGGTCACCCGGGCGCCCTGCCGCGCCAGCGCAGATGCCGTCGCGAGCCCGATCCCCGAGGTGCCCCCGGTGATCACGGCGACTTTCCCCCTCATGCCTTGCGCACACCCCATCTCCCGTCTCCTCGTCTCGCCGTCATCGTCATCTCATCGCTGCGGCGGCGGGCCGGTAACGACGCTCCGGGAGCTTGTCGGCGACAGGAGCAGGCAGCGGGCACACGCCGAAGCGCCGAGACGGCGCGGCGCCCGCCGGAAACCCCGAAGAAGAAGAGTCGTCGTCCCCCGCCCGCGACACAGGTACGACCCTGCATGCATCACGTCAAGCGAGCATTACGCATCGCAGCAGGGGCGTGAAGTAGGTAATTCCAGATTTTCCTTGAATGCGCGGTCGGGTGTGTCCGCGTCACAGCCGTGCACGTGGGACGGCAGAGATGGCCGAGGCTGGAGCGGCGCGTCAGGGGGCGGGCGTCTCCTCGAAGACGCGCAGGCCATATTTCTCGAGACACCAGAGCACGCCGACGATCAGGCTCCGTTTGTCGTCCACGAACGACGGCTTCTTCCCCTCGAAGTAGTGACCCGCGAACTGGAAGCCCCAGCCTGCCGTGAACATCGCGGCCGCGAGCGGGAGGCCGATGAGGGTCGCGCCCACCGGGAAGCTCGCGACGATCAGCGGTATGCCCACCTTGTGACATGCCTGGTTGCGCGGATCCTGGTGGTCTTCCTTGTACCGGCGGAGCACCTCTGTCCATTCGGCGTTGAGACGGAGCATGCGACCACCTTACCACGCGGCCGCCGCGCGGGACGCGGGGCGCAGGGCGCGGGGCGCAGGCATGCGGCAGACCGAGCGTCCCGGCGCGCGTTCGTCGAAGACCGGCGGTGCCGTTGCTTCCCGGTTGCCGCTTGGAGCAATGAGGCGTAGTTGGGCAGTGTGAGCGGTCACAGAACCGGCCCCATGGCGACGACTGCACCGCTGTCATTCAAGACAGGGGAGCTCATTCAGGGCGCGCGCTCGGAGAAGCGGCGTGTTCTCCTGCTCGTTTACCATCGTGACGGCGTCGAGATGGCCCCGATGAGCCCCGGCGTCGGCGTCGTCGTCGGCAGGGAACCCCCGGCCGACGTCGTGATCCGGGACAGGAGCATCTCGCGCCGGCACGCGCGCTTCACCCTCGTGGGCGGCGAGGTCGTGGTCGAGGACCTCGGCTCGCGCAACGGGACGCGCATCTCGGGGCAGCGGGTCGAGAGCGGCGTGGTCAAGGCCGGGGACGAAGTGCTGCTCGGCGGCATCGTCGCGTCGGTGCACGTGCTCGCCGGCGGCGAGCTGCCGCCGTTCGGCCTGGAGGGCTCCGACGCGCTCCGCATCGCCCTGCAGGCCGAGATCGTGCGGTCCAGGTTCTTCAGCCGGAAGTTCGCGCTCGTCGTGGTCCGCTCGCTCGGCGCGCAGGCGAGCCACCTCCGCCACTGGGGGCTCCGCGTGCGCGAGGCGCTGCGGCCCGTCGATCGCGTCGCGTTCTACAGCGCCGACACCCTCGAGATCCTGCTCCCCGAGGTCACGCCCGAGCTCGCGGAGGAGCTCGCGAAGGCGATCGTCGCGCGCCGCGAGGGCGAGCCCATGCTGGTGTCGGGGGTCGCCGTGTTCCCCGACGCCGCGACCTCCACCGACAAGCTCATCGAGGTCAGCCACGAGGCGTCGCGGAGCGCGAGCCCCGCGGAGCCCGTGCGCCTCGCGGCCCCGGAGGGCGCGCTGCTCTACGTCGCGCCGAAGGTCGAAGGCGCCCGGCCGCCCGAGGAGGAGGGCGCCGCGAGCGCGGTGCCGGAGAGCCAGTGGGAGGCCGACGGCCACGTCCTCGCGACCAAGAGCCCGCTCATGCGATCGCTCGTCGAGGTGGCGCTGCGGGCCGCGCGCTCCTCGATCCCGGTGCTCCTGCGCGGCGAGACCGGGACGGGCAAGGAGGTGCTCGCGAGGTTCATCCACGACCGCAGCCCGCGCCGCGGCGAGCCGCTCATCTGCGTGAACTGCGGGGCGATCCCGGCGCTGCTCATCGAGAGCACCCTCTTCGGCCACGAGCGCGGCGCCTTCACCGGGGCGAGCCAGCAGCATAAGGGCGTCTTCGAGGCGGCCGCCGGCGGCACGGTCCTGCTCGACGAGATCGGCGAGCTGCCCGCGGCCGCGCAGGCCGCGCTCCTGCGCGTGCTCGAGACCAAGCGGGTGACGCGCGTCGGCGCGACAAAGGAGATCGAGGTCGACGTCCGCGTGATCGCGGCGACGCACCGCGACCTCGACGCGATGTGCGACGCGGGCACGTTCCGGCTCGATCTGCTCTACCGGCTGAACGCGATGACGCTGAACATCCCGCCGCTCCGCGCGCGCCGCGACGACATCGCGACGCTCGCCGCGGGCTTCCTGCAGCAGGCGAACGCGGCGAACCTCAGCAGGGTTCAGTCGATCACGTCCGAGGCGCTGGCCCTGCTGAAGAGCTACCCGTGGCCCGGCAACGTGCGCGAGCTCCGCAACGCGATCGAGCGGGCGGTGGTGATCGCGGAGGGCGAGGCGATCATGGCGCGCGACCTCCCGGAGCGGATCCGCGTGGCGGTGACCTCGCCCAGCTCGCCGCCCGCGACGTCGCGCGCCCACGGCCCCTCGCGCTCGTCCGAGCCCGGCATGCCGGCCCTGTCCCAGCGCCCGTCCGAGCCGCTGCTCTCGCGCGCGTCCGAGCCGACGTCGTCGTCGGCCCCCGCGGCGGGCGGCCTCAAGATGCGCCTGGAGCAGATCGAGGCCGATCTCCTGCTCGAGGCGCTGCGCGCGTCCGACTGGAACCAGACGGAGGCGGCGCGGCGCCTCGAGCTGCCGCTGCGGACGCTGCAGCACAAGATCAAGGTCTACGGCATCAAGAAGCTCGGGTACGGCGTCGCCCGGTAGCGCCGCCCGGAGGACGTCCGGCCAGGGACGGCCGGACGTCTGCGCCGCTTCGGCGGCCGGAGGCGCGGCCTACTGGGAGAACCCTTCCAGCATGTAGTGCGCCTCGATGCGCTTGAGCGCGAGCACCATCGCGGCGAGCCGCATCGGCAGGCGCTTGCCGAGGACGAGCCTCGTCGAGTCGTGATCTTCGGTGCGGCGCGGCCGGTCCTCCGCGATGTCGCAGATCAGGCGGTAGTTGCTCTTGATGGCGCGCTCGAGCCGCGTGTTCACCTCGCCCTCGGTCCAGTGCTCCATGCGCTTGTTCTGGATCCACTCGTAGTACGAGACGGTCACGCCGCCCGCGTTGCCGATGATGTCGGGGATGACGCTGATGCCGCGCTCCGCCAGCACCCTGTCCCCCTCGGTCGTGGTCGGGCGGTTGGCGCCCTCGGCCACGAGCTTCGCCTTGAGCCGCTCGGCCACCTCGCCGGTGATGGCGTCGCCGAGCGCGGCAGGGATGCAGATCTCCGCGTCGACGCCCCAGAAGTCGTCCCGCGCGATCGGCTGGGCCCCGCCGTAGCCGGCGACCGACCGCCGGAGGTTCTGCGGGTTCTCGCTGACATAGGCCATCAGCGCGCCGACATCGATGCCGTTCGGGTCGGCCACCGCGCCGTCGGCGTCCTGGACCGCGACGCACCGGGCGCCCATCCTGCACAGGATCTCGGCGGCGGCGGAGCCGACATTGCCGAAACCCTGCACGATGAAGCGCACCCCGGCGAGGGAGGCGCCGCGCTGCGCGTACCAGTCCTCGATGCAGTACGCGAGCCCCTGGCCGGTCGCCCTGGCACGCCCCTCGGAGCCGCCGATGCGCACGTCCTTGCCCGTGACGACGCCGCGGTGGTTGTGCCGCTCGCGCTCGCCGTCGCTGTACTGGCGCAGGAGCCACGCCATCACCTCGGCGTTCGTGCCCACGTCGGGCGCGGGGATGTCGACGTTGGGCCCGATGAGCTGCTTGAGCCGGTACATGTACCGGAGCGAGATCGCCTCGAGCTCCTCCTTGCTGTGCTCGCGCGGATCCATGCGAATACCGCCCTTGGCGCCGCCGAACGGGACATGCGCGATGGCGGTCTTCCAGGTCATCTCGGCGGCGAGCGCGTTGAACAGGTCGAGCGACACGGCCTTGTGGAAGCGGAGCCCTCCCTTGTAGGGCCCCCTCGCCTGGTTGTGCTGGACCCGATAGGCCTTGAAGCGGACGAACTCGCCGGGCTGGATCCGGTAAAGCCCCTGGTCGGCGAGGCGGATCACGCCGTCCTGCACGTGGATCGAGCCGCTCCGGAGCGCCTCGGGGCGGAGGATGAGCTTGCCGTTGAAGAGCGGGGTGATGGCGGCGCGGTTCGGGATCGTCGACGCGGGGAGCCGTTCGTAGGTCGCGGCCGCCTCCCCGCGGAAGGGGACGAGGCGGTCCTGGAGCTGCGTGGTGATGTAGAAGATGTGCTCGTAGTCGGGCTGCTCGAGCTCCAGCCGGATGCGGGGAGCCAGGCCGATGAGATCCGCGGCCGTGTGAAACACCGCCATGGACTCACCGAAGGTGTTGGTCTCCGGCTCGCGCTCTAGGAGGGGGGCGTCTTCCATCGCCGTATGCTGCCTCGACCGCGCGGCGGGGGTCCAACCTTTCGCGCGGGCCTCGCGCGCCGCTCGAGCCAGCGCGCCGTGGCGGGCGTGTGATCTCGACAGGTCGATCGACCGGCGGGCCGCCGGCCTCGCGGGGAGCTTGTGCGGCTCCCCGCAGAGGTTCCGGCGGCCCGTCGCGTCGATCACCGCTGTTCTCGACCGGCAACGTGGCCGGCCAATTCAGGCGATGACGTCAGGGGAACAGCCCGGGGGCGCCCGCCCCCCCCAGGCCGCCGGAGAAGTTGCCGTACGGGGAGCCGCCGAAACCGCCGCCGAGGCCGCCGAGGCCGCCGAGGCCGCCGCCCGGATAGCCGCCGAGGCCGCCGAGGCCGCCGCCCGGATAGCCGCCGAGGCCGCCGAGGCCGCCGCCCGGATAGCCGCCCGGGAAGCCGCCCGGATAGCCGCCCGGGAAGCCGCCGCCCGGATAGCCGCCCGGGAAGCCGCCGCCCGGGAAGCCGCCGCCCGGGAAGCCGCCGCCCGGATAGCCGCCCGGATAGCCGCCCGGATAGCCGCCCGGATAGCCGCCCGGGATCTGCCCGGGATCAGCCTGGCCGACGGGGCCGCCCTTGCCGATGGGGGGCCCTTGAAACGGCCCACCCACGCCCGGGCCGCCCGGGCCCTGAACGAGCGGCCCGCCGGGGCCCTTGATCGGCCCCTGGCCGATATCGGTCTTGCCCGGCATCACGGGCGGGCCCACCACGCCGCCGCCCCGCGTCTCCTCCGTCTCTCCCTCCAACGCCTGCTCGCTCGACGCCACGTCGACGTCGGCCTGCTCCAAGTCGGCCTCCTCCGGTGTCACCGCGTCGACCGCGCACCCGGTCATCAACACGGAAAAGAGCATCGCCGCTTGCGCCATCTTCATATCGATCGAGCTAACCATCCGTCCTCCTTCCATGCCCCGCCAGGGCCGTCAGGCCCGCAGTGGCATGTTGAGCGGTGTCGAGAGCAGGCTGCGTGCCTGACAGCGCGTGTGCAGAGCTTGCCGCGTCGGCCCTCTGCGGCCGCCGGACGGCGACGGCGAAAGGGCATTGTCTGAATCCGCGCCGGGTGGGAGCTCTGCCCCTCTTCATCGCGCCCGAGCGCCGCCGCGCCGGCGCGTATCGACGTCGCCCCGCAGCGCCGATGTGGGAGGCTCCCGAGCGCTGGAGAAAGGCAAATGTCGACGCGCGCCGCGGGGCTCCCCCGCGCGCGACGCGCGGCGGGACGGGACGAGAGCGACCCGACTTGCAGCTTTATCGGGCCCTGCAAACCGCATTTCCGAAGACCTGGTCGATCTCTGCAATCGAGGGCTGAGGAGACTCGACATCATCGCTGATGGGCGGCAACGGCCCGCGGGCCTCGGGTCCTCTGGTCACGCCGTGCTCAGCCCACGTGAGCCGACAGAGGCCCAGAGCGGCGCTCCTTCTGCGGCGACCGCGTCGGCGCAGCGCGCGCTCGAGCCGCGCTCTGCGCTGCGCACCATCGCCATGTCGTCCCGAACGACGGCGCCGCCGCGGCCTTCAGCCGCGGACGGCAGCCCCGCGAAGCAGCGAAAACGGCCTCCTCCGCGGCGCCACCCGGCGGCGCTCGGCGCGGCCCGACGTGATTGACAGAAAGCGTGCGACCCACACGAGTGGAGGCGCGCCCGAGCCTCGCCGCCCGAGAGGATCCACAGGCCCGCCCACGCCCGCATCGAAGCGAGCAGCGCGGCGCAGACGTCCCCGGCGATGCAGGGAAAGTCGGCGCGATCGAGACGCCTCTGCCTGGCAGGAGGCTATCTCCTGTTGTAGGATTCATTACGCGGAAGGGGGCGCGCGGCGCCGTTCAGGCGCTGTCCTCGTCATCTTTCCGCGGGCTCGATGAGGATCTCCGGCGCTCGGAGCGCCGGTTCATGCCGGACACGCGGTCTCCCGCTGTCGCGGGGGCCCCGGGCAGCCGTTCGCCCGAGGAGCGAGCGGGAGCTCGCGGGGCGCGCCACGAGGCAGCGCTGTCCAGGGAGGGTATTGCATGCGCTTCTGCGCGACGCGCGCGGGTTTGTCTTGCCTGGCCGCCGGCATCGCGGCCCTGTCGCTGCTCGCCGCGGCGTGCGGCGACCGCGCTCGCAGCGCCGACGCCGCGCTCGACGGGGAGCACGTCGCCCCGCGCTGCGCGCGCGGGCACGTCCTCGGGCCCGGGGACGCGTGCATGCCGGTGGGCATCCAGGGGTGCGCAGAGCTGTTCGTGGAAAGCGACGATCTCTGCCACCCCTCGATGGCGAAATGCCCTCCGGGGACGATCCCGAAGTTCGATGAGGGCTGCGTCCCCGCCGGCATCCCGCGCTGCGCTCCCGAGCTCGTCGGCGATGACGGGCTCTGCAGGCCGGCCATGGCGAAGTGCCCGACAGGCACGTTCGCAGTCCCGGAAGCGGGGTGCGTGTCCGTCGACGGCCCCGACGGTTGCGGGCTCGGGCCGTGGGGGAACATCCCTCGCGCGCCCGGGAACGTGTATGTCGACCCGAGCTACGCCGGCCCGGACAGCGACGGCTCCGAGGCGAGGCCGGCCACGACGCTCGCGGCGGCGCTCGAGCTCGTCGTCGAGGGCGGGACGATCGCGCTCGCGGACGGCACCTACGACGAGCCGGTCGTCATCACGAGGCCCCTCGCGATCGCCGGCCGGTGCGCCTCGCATGTGCGCATCCGCGGGGTGAGCCCGCTCGTCCATCCTCCGGCGATCGTGGCCGTGCTCGGCGCAGGGGAGGTGGCGCTCCGGGGGGTCGAGATCGGCGGGGATGGCGCCGGCGTGGTGGCCATGGGCGCGAGCGCCGTGACGATCGAGCGCGTGCACATCAAGGGCGCTGTCCATGCCGGCGTCCTCTCAAGCGACGGCGCGCGGCTCTCGGTGGCGCAGAGCTGGATCGAGGGGACGCGCGCCGGCAGCGCGGGCGACGGCATGGGCGCCTCCGCGGACACCGGCGGCGCGCTGTTCGTGAAGGAGAGCGCCGTGACGGGCTGCCGCGCCGCGGGCGTGGCCGCGCTCGAGGTGGGCGCCACGGCGGCCGTGGTGGGCAGCCTCATCGAGGGGACCTCGTCGTCGGAGCACCTCCTGGACGGCGAGGGGATCGTCGTCCGGGGCGGCGCCGAGGCGTCGATCGAGCGCACGGCTGTGGTCGGAAACCGGCTATCGGGGATCGTCGCGTCGGGGAGCTCCCTGGCGACGATCTCCGGCGTGCTCGTCGAGGGGACGATGCCCGGGATTCACGAGCCGAGCTACGGCGTCGGCGTGTACGCGGCGAGCGGATCGCGCGTCGCGATCGACTCGAGCGTGATCCTCGGCAACGCGGAGCTCGGCGTCGCCGTCATCGGCGAGGGCTCGGCGGCGACGATGACGCGGAGCCTGGTCAAGGGCACGGTGGCGGCCCCGTCGCTGTCGCTCCTCGGCGGGTTCGGCGTCGCCGTGGCCCGCGGCGCGGCGATGCGCCTCCAGGACAGCGCGGTCGTTCAGAACCGAGGGACCGGGGTTCACGTGGGCGATCTCTCCGCCGAGCTGGTCGCCGGGGGCAACCTCATCGAGGGGACGATCGCCGGAGGGGCCTGGGGCGACGGCGCCGGGGTGGCCGTGATGGAGGGCCGCGTGACGCTCTCGTCGAACGCCATTCGCGACAACGAGGGGCCCGGGCTGTCGGTGGGGTATGACGGGTCCGAGGCGACCGTGACAGGCAACCTCGTCGAAGGGCATGTCGCGCCGGACCGCCGCGCGCCGGTGGGGCAGGGGATCGTCATCTATCGGGGGGCCACCGCGGTGCTCGCGGGCAACGTCATCCGCGGCAACCGCTCCGTCGGCGTCCTCGCCGGCGCGGAGTTCCCGGGCGGCAAGGTCGAGATCACGGGGGACCTCATCGAGGACACCTCGGGCGGCGAGGCGAGCGACGGCGGCGCCGGCATCGGTGTCGCCGCCGCGGGCTATCAGCTCCGGCTCGCCTCGTCCATCGTCCGCGCGAGCCGCACGGCCGGCGTGGCGCTGTTCGCCGCCGAGGCGGAGATCGCACAGACCGTCGTCGACGGGGTGACCGGCGACGGCCGAGCCGGGAAGGGCGCGCGGCGCGACGACGTCGTCGCCGATGGCGTCCTGGTGCTCGCCGGGTCCACAGCCACCCTCGACGACGTGCGTGTCGCCGGCTGTGCGCGGGCTGGCATCCTGTACGACCAGAGCTCGGGTCGCCTCTCCAGGGTGCGCGCCTCGGACAACCGCTTCGGGCTGGTCGTGCAGGGCTCGCCCGCGCCCCGGCTGAAGAAGGAGAGCGAGAACGCGTTCACCGACAACAGCGCGGCAGACGAGCTTTGGGGCGCCGATTTCCTCGTGCCAGCGTCCGCTCCCCCGCTTCCGTGAGGCGCGCCCGCTCGACCACGCCCCCGCCCCGTCGCACGAGCCCGAACGAGCTCGTAGGAGCCCATACGAAACCAAACGGACATGGAGTGGAATCTTCCTCGACACGTGGTATCTACCTGGGTTCCAGGGCCACGGCCGCGGGGATCACGGCTCCACGGGTAGAGTCGCCAGCCCCGGATTGACCCTGAGCGCACCGGCCTATCGACCGCATCGCGCCGCGCGCGCGGCGCACGATCTCCCTGCCGCCAGCGCTGGGCGAGCGCAGCACCTCGCCCCTCCGAGAGTGCCCATCCGCACACTGGAACGAGACCGAAAAATCTGGTCTTGTCATCGATCACGGACATCTGTATATGACGTGCTCCGACCGCTCTCTGAAACCATGCGTCATCGACAGCCTTCCTGCCTTGCTGTGAACGAAGAAAATAACAGTGTCAGTGCCGGAGCCCTCAGCCGTCATGACGCGCGATGACACCATGAGACGGAGTTGCCGCCGCGAGGCATGACGCGCCACGACATCTCCCTTGAAAACGCGCCTGCGCGAGCGGCGTGAGAACTTGATAGCGACCTCGAATCCCCGTTGACACTGCTGTGCGAAGACGGCTACAGTGCCGACGTCTGGATGCCGGTATGGTGCGCTGCGTTGCGCGCGTCGGGCTCCGGCGAGTCGCTCTGTCACGTGGCGGCTTCCAGGAAGATCAAATGAATGGGAGAGGGACGGTGGGCGCTCGGGCGTGTCCACGAGGGCCCCGCTGAGGAGCATTTCATGAGGAACTGGTTGCTGCCGCGTCGAACGTTGGTTCTTTCGGCGTTGCTTCTTTCGGTCGGCGCCGCGGCGGGTTGCGGGAAGTCCGATGCGAAGAAGGACCCCGCGGGCACGGCCCCGGCCGGTCAGGGGACCGGCAAGAACCCCGCGGCTGCGGACACCTTCCTGACCGTGTCGATCGAGCAGCAAGCCTCGTGGGTGCGCAACTTCAATCCTCTGCTGGCCGCTGGCAACGTTCGCTGGCCGACCGTCGCTGGCATCTACGAGCCGCTCCTCGTTTACAACACGATGAAGGGCGAGTTCACCCCCTGGCTCGCCTCGAAGTACGAGTGGAGCAACGGGAACAAGACGCTCACCTTCACGACGCGCCCCGGCGTGAAGTGGTCCGATGGCCAGCCCTTCACGGCGAAGGACGTGGCCTTCACCTTCGGGCTGCTGAAGAAGCACGCGGCCCTCGACCTGCAGGGCGTCTGGAAGTGGCTGACCGCGGTTGAGGCCAAGAGCGACTCCTCGGTCGAGTTCACGCTCACGCGGCCGTACGTCCCCGGGCTCGTCTTCCTCGGGCACCAGCCGATCGTGCCGGAGCACAAGTGGAAGGACGTGACGGATCCGGTCACGTTCACGAACGAGAACCCGGTCGCGACGGGGCCCTTCACCGAGGTGAAGACCTTCCAGAACCAGATCTACGAGCTCGGCCGGAACCCGAACTACTGGCAGCAGGGCAAGCCCGCGATCAAGGGGCTCCGCTTCCCGGCCTACCCCGGCAACGACCAGGCCAACCTGGCGCTCCTGAACGGCGAGGTCGACTGGGCCGGCAACTTCGTCCCGGAGATCGAGAAGGTCTACGTCGGCAAGGACCCCGCCAATCACCACTACTGGTTCCCGCTCGTCGGTAGCACCGTGTTCGTCTACACGAACACGACGAAGAAGCCGCTCGACGACGTTCGGGTGCGCAAGGCGATCAGCATGTCGCTCGACCGCGAGCAGATCGTCAAGGTCGCCATGAACAACTACACGCGGCCGGCGGACGCGACGGCGCTCAGCGACGCGCACGAGCGCTGGCGCAGCCAGAAGGTCGTCGAGGGCGGCGACTGGGTGAAGTTCAACGTGGCCAAGGCGAACCAGATGCTCGACGAGGCGGGCTACGCCAAGGGCCCGGACGGCATCCGCTCGAAGGACGGGAAGCCACTGCGCTTCGATATCAACGTCGTCACCGGCTGGTCCGACTGGGTGCGCGCGGCGCAGATCGTCACGCAGCAGGTGAAGCAGGTCGGCGTCGAGGCCTCGCTGAGGACGTACGACTTCAGCGCGTTCTTCGAGGCGCTCCAGAAGGGCACCTTCGATCTGTCGATGGGCTGGTCGAACGAGGAGCCGACGCCCTACAACTTCTACCGCGACCTCATCGGCACCGCGACCGTGAAGCCGGTCGGCGAGTCGTCGGCGCGCAACTGGCACCGCTTCGGCGCCAAGCAGACGGACAGCCTCTTCGAGGCGTTCGAGGCCGCGACGGATCCTGCGGAGCAGAAGAAGCTCATCGAGCAGCTCCAGGAGACGTTCTCCGAGACGGCGCCCTCCATCCCGCTCTTCCCCGGGCCGTCCTGGGGCGAGTTCAACACCCGCCGCTTCACCGGGTTCCCCAGCAAGGAGAACCCGTACGCGAAGCTGTCGCCGAACAACCCGCCCGAGTACCTGCTCGTCCTCACCGAGCTCAAGCCGAAGTGACATCGGGCGTGATCTGATCCGGAGAGCAGGTTAGAAGAGAGAGCTTCTGTGCGTTACCTTCTTCGACAGCTGGGCTTGTATTTCATCGCGGCGTGGGCATCGCTCACCCTGAACTTCCTCATTCCGCGGCTCATGCCGGGCGACCCCGCCTCGGCGATGTTCGCGCGCTTCCGCGGGCAGCTTCAGCCGGAAGCGATCGACGCGCTGCGGAAGGCGTTCGGGTTCACGGATGCGCCGCTCTACAAGCAATACATCACCTACCTGAGCCACACGCTGACGGGAGATCTCGGCCTGTCGATCGCGCACTTCCCCGCGAAGGTGACGGACGTCATCGCGACGGGGCTCGGCTGGACGATGCTCCTGTCGGGCTCCGCCGTGCTCGTCAGCTTCGCGCTGGGGACGCTGCTCGGCATCATCGCGACGTGGAAGCGGGGCGGTTGGCTCGACTCGCTCATGCCGCCCGTCCTGATGTTCCTCGGCGCGTTCCCGTACTTCTGGCTCGCGATGGTGGCGCTCTACATCCTCGGCTTCGTGCTCGGGGCCTTCCCGCTGCGCCACGCCTACAGCGACACGCTCTCGCCCGAGTGGAGCTTCGAGTTCATCGGGAGCGTGCTGTCGCACATGGTCCTGCCCGGCCTGTCGATCGTCATCGCCACCATCGGGGGCTGGATGCTCGGCATGCGCAGCGCGATGGTCACCGTGCTGTCCGAGGAGTACATCACGATGGCCCAGGCCAAGGGGCTCTCCCAGTGGCGGGTCATGTTCAGCTACGCCGCGCGGAACGCGCTCCTGCCCAACGTCACCGGGTTCGGCATGGCGCTTGGTTTCGTGCTCGCCGGGTCGCTGCTCACCGAGATCGTCTTCTCGTATCCGGGTCAGGGCTTCCTGCTCATCCAGGCCGTTCGTAACCAGGACTATCCGCTCATGCAGGGGATCTTCCTCACCATCACGCTGGCCGTGCTGGGGGCGAACTTCTTGGTCGACGTCGTCTACGTGTTTCTTGATCCCCGCGCCCGAGGGCGCTGAGGGCTCGGTCCAGGAGAAGCGATGGCTGCGCAACAAAGCAACAGCGGGGGCAGCGCCACCCGTTCGGCGGGGTGGATCCGCCTCCTCCTCTCGAATCGCAAGGCGATGGTGGGCACGATCATCGTGCTCTTCTTCCTGCTCCTCTCGGTGCTCGGCCCCGTGCTCGTCGGTCAAGATCCGCACGCGTTCGTGGGCATGCCGCACGAGGCGCCGTCGGCCGAGCACCTCTTCGGCACGACGGGCCAGGGGCAGGACGTGCTCGCGCAGACGATCGTCGGCGCGCGGACCTCGCTGGCCGTCGGCTTCGCCACGGGCTTCGCCGTGATGGCGATCGGCGCGGCGATCGGCATGGCCGGAGGCTACTTCGGCGGCTGGGTCGACAACGTGCTCTCGCTGCTCACGAACGTGTTCCTGATCATCCCCGGCCTGCCGATGGCCGTCGTCATCGCGGCCTATCTGCCGGCCGGGCCGATGACGATCCTCCTCGTCCTCATCCTCACGGGCTGGGCGTGGAACGCGCGCGTGCTCCGGTCGCAGGTGCTCGCGCTGCGCGACAAGGACTTCGTCTCCGCCGCCCTCGTGAGCGGCGAGGGCAGCGCGCGCATCATCTTCCGCGAGATCCTGCCGAACATGACGTCGCTCCTCATGTCCGGCTTCATCGGCGCCACGGTCTACGCGATCGGCGCGCAGGTCGGCCTGGAGTTCCTCGGGCTCGGCGACCTCAGCGCGGTGACCTGGGGGACGAACCTCTACTGGTCAAGCAACAACGCCGCGCTCCTCACGGGCGCCTGGTGGACCATCGTGCCCACGGGCGTGTGCGTCGCGCTCGTCGGGTTCGCGCTCACGCTGATCAACTACGCGATCGACGAGATCTCGAATCCGCGGCTCCGCGCGGAGGGGTCCTGGTCGCGCCTGCTCAAGAGCCGCAACGTCGCGGCAGGTCCGTCCACGCCGGTAGTGAGGGCTCATGGCGCCTAGTCCGATTCTCTCGGTTCAGGATCTCCGGGTCGAGTTCATGACCCCGGCCGGTCCGGTCTGCGCGGTCGACAACGTCTCCTTCGACATCGCCCCGGGCGAGGTGCTGGGCCTCGCGGGCGAGTCGGGCAGCGGCAAGTCGACGGTGGCGCAGGCCATCATGCGCCTGCTCCGGCCGCCGGCGGTCATCACGGGCGGGCACGTGTACTTCGCCGGGCAGGACGTCCTGTCCATGAACGAGGAGCAGCTCCGCGCGTTCCGCTGGCGGAAGGTGGCGCTGGTGTTCCAGAGCGCGATGAACGCGCTCAACCCGGTGCTGACGATCGGCGATCAGATCGCGGATCCGATCATCGCGCACGACCGCGTGACGCCGGCGCAGGCGATGGAGCGCGCGGCCGATCTGCTCAAGCTCGTCAACATCGACCCGACGCGCCTGACCAGCTACCCGCACCAGCTGTCGGGCGGCATGCGCCAGCGCGTCGTGATCGCGATCGCCATGGCGCTCAAGCCGCCGTTCCTCATCATGGATGAGCCCACGACGGCGCTCGACGTGGTCGTGCAGCGGGAGATCCTGCAGCAGATCGCCGAGCTCAAGGAGCGCCTCGGCTTCTCGATCCTCTTCATCACGCACGACCTCTCGCTCATCGCCGAGTTCTCCACGCGCATCGCCATCCTCTACGCGGGCAAGCTCGCGGAGACCGCTCGCGCCAAGGACCTCTTCAGCGATCCGAAGCACCCGTACACGCAGGGGCTCCTCGGGTCGTTCCCCTCGGTCCGGGGCCCGCGCCGCAGGCTGCAGGGCATCCCGGGCACGCCGCCCGACATGCGCAACCCGCCGTCCGGCTGCCGCTTCCATCCCCGGTGTCCGCAAGCCTTCGCGACCTGCCAGACCGAGCAGCCCGCCCTTCGTGAAATCGCGCCCGAGCATCGCGGCGCCTGCCACCTCTACTGACGATGACGATGACGCAACCTTATGTCTCGCCTGTCCTCGACGTGGTGCGCCTCGCCAAGTTCTTCCCCGTCGGCGGCGGCCTACGCACGCAGCAGCTCCGGGCGCTGCACGACGCCTCGTTCTCGCTAGCCGAGCGTGAGGTCATCGCGCTTGTCGGAGAGTCGGGCAGCGGCAAGAGCACGATCGCACGGCTGCTCGCGCGGCTGATGCCCCCGAGCAGCGGGCAGATCCTGTTCAAGGGTCGCGACGTGCTGAAGGAAGAGCCGACGCGCGCCTCGCTCGCTTACCGCGGGCAGGTGCAGATGATCTTCCAGGATCCGTTCGGCTCGCTCAACCCGGTGCATTCGATCGGCTACCACCTGGAGCGGCCGCTGCTGCTCCACAACAAGGCGCCGAACGCCGCGATCCTCCGGGAGAAGGTGCACGCGCTCCTCAAGACGGTCGATCTCAACCCGCCTGCGGAGGTCGCGGTCAAGTACCCGCACCAGCTCTCGGGCGGCCAGCGGCAGCGCGTGGCGATCGCCCGCGCCCTCGCCGTGGATCCCAGCGTGATCCTCGCGGACGAGCCGATCTCGATGCTCGACGTCTCGATCCGCATGGGCGTCCTGAACCTGATGGAGAAGCTCAAGGAGGAGCGCGGCATCTCGTACCTCTACATCACCCACGACATCGCGAGCGCGCGCTACGTCGCGGATCGCACGATGGTGATGTACGCCGGCCACATCGTGGAGGGCGCGCCGAGCGAGGAGCTGATGCAGCAGCCGGCGCACCCGTACACGAAGCTCCTGCTCTCGGCGGTGCCCGACCCGAACGGCTCGATCCGCGGCGAGCTCCCGGCCCGCTCCGGCGCGCCGAAGCTCGTCAACCCGCCGCCGGGCTGCCCCTTCGCCGATCGCTGCCCGAGCGTGATGAACGCGTGCCGGGAGCAGATGCCGGCGGCCGTCGACGTCGGCTCGGGGCACTGGGTCCGCTGCCACCTCTACTCGCCCGGTTCCGTCGCTCCCTCCGCGCAGTACGAGCGCAAGGTACCTGCCTCCGTCGAGGCCGTATCTGTCTGAGGAGATTCACGAGAGAACATGTCGTCCCTGAGATTTCCCGACAAGTTTGTTTGGGGGGCTGCGACGTCCTCCTATCAGATCGAGGGCGCCACGAGCGAGGATGGGCGCAGCGAGTCGATCTGGGATCGCTTCGCGAAGACGCCCGGTCAGATCACGGACGGGACCAACGGCGACGTCGCGTGCGAGCACTATCACCGCTGGCCTGAAGACATCGCGCTGATGAAGAGCCTGGGCCTGATGGCCTACAGGTTCTCGATCGCGTGGCCGCGCATCCTCCCGGACGGCCGGGGCGCGGTGAACCAGAAGGGGCTCGACTTCTACAGCCGGCTGGTGGACGGCCTGCTCGAGGCCGGGATCGAGCCGTACGCGACGCTCTTCCACTGGGACCTGCCGCAGGTGCTCCAGGACCAGGTCGGGGGCTGGCAGCACCGCTCGACGGCCGATGCGTTCGTGGAGTTCGCCGACGTGGTGTCGCGGAGGCTCGGCGATCGCGTCAAGAAGTGGATCACGCACAACGAGCCGTGGTGCACGGCGTTCCTCAGCTACGAGAAGGGGATCCACGCGCCGGGCATGCGCGATTTCGGCAAGGCGCTGGCGGTTAGCCACCACCTCCTGCTCTCGCACGGCCTCGCGGTGCCCGTGCTGCGCAAGAACGTTCCTGGCGCCGAGGTCGGCATCACGCTGAACATGAACTACGCGATGCCCGCGTCGCCGAGCGCCGCCGATTACGACGCGGCCCGCCACTACGACGGGTATTTCAGCCGTTGGTTCCTCGATCCGCTGTACGGCCGGCACTACCCGGCGGACATGATCGCGGACTACATCGCGCTGGGCCACCTCCCGCCGGAGGGGCTGACCGTGTGCAAGCCGGGCGATCTCGACATCATCGCGACGCAGTGCGACTTCCTCGGCCTCAACTACTACTCCCGGGCGGTGCTGCGGAGCAGCAAGGTGCCCGAGGAGCAGAACCTGCCGAGGACGGAGCACGTCGCGCCCGCTTCCGAGCAGACCGAGATGGGCTGGGAGGTGTACCCGGACGGGCTCCGGCGGCTGCTCATCCGGCTGCATGTGGAGTACGGGGTGCCCAAGCTCTACGTGACGGAGAACGGCGCGGCCTACTCGACCGGGCCCGACAAGGACGGCCGCATTCCGGACGTGCAGCGGCTGCAGTTCCTGCGCGATCACTTCGTCGCTGCGCGGGGCGCGATCGACGCGGGGGCGCCGCTCGCCGGGTACTTCGTGTGGTCCTTGATGGACAACTACGAGTGGGACCGCGGCTACTCCCAGCGGTTCGGCATCGTCTGGGTGGACTACGAGACGCAGCGCCGCGTCCCGAAGGACAGCGCGCTCTGGTACAAGGGCGTCATCGCCGCCAACGCCGTCGACGACGGCGCCTCGCGAGCCACCTGACAGGCGGCGCGCGCAGCGCGCTGCGCGCTACGCCAGAGGCCGTCACGTCACGCGGAGCACCTCGTCGAGGGAGGTGATGCCCTCTTTCACCTTGGTGAGCCCGGCGTGCCGGAGCGGCACGAGCCCCACCTTGCGCGAGGCGTCCCGGTACGCGCGCTTCCCCGCCCGCGCCTTCACGAGATCCCGCAGGTCGTCGTCGAGCTCCAGCATCTCGAAGAGCCCGATCCGGCCCCGGTAACCCGTCAGGTGGCATGTCTGGCACCCGACCCCGCGCTTCAGCTCGGTGCCTTTCTCGATGAGGACCTGCTCCTCCTCGTCCATCACGGCGGTCTCGAGCTCGTACTTCTCCGCGCACTCATCGCAGAGCCGCCGCACGAGCCGCTGCGCGATCACCGCGAGCAGGGCGTTCGCCACGATCCACGACTCCGCGCCGAGGTCCACGAGTCGCGCGACCGTGTCGACCGCATCCGAGGTGTGCAGCGTCGACAGCACGAGGTGCCCCGTGAGGCTCGCCTGCAGCGCGATCTGCGCCGTCTCTGGATCGCGCATCTCACCGACCATGATCACGTCCGGGTCCTGCCGCAGGATCGCGCGCAGGCCGGTCGCGAACGTGAAGCCCTGCCTCGGGTTGGTCTGCCCCTGGGTGATGTCGGCGAACTCGACCTCGATCGGATCCTCCAGCGTGACGATGCTGAGCTCGCTGGTCTTCATCACCTTGATCAGCGAGTAGAGCGTCGACGTCTTGCCCGAGCCGGTCGGCCCGCACACGACGATGAGCCCCGAAGCGCGCTCCGCGAGCCCCTGGACCCGCGGCACGTCGCCCTCGGAGAGCCCGAGCTTCTCGAGCGCGATCAGCTGGTGGCTGAGCAGCACGCGCAGCACGAGCGTCTCGCCGTGGATCGCGGGGAACGTCGAGGCGCGCAGGTGGATGAGCGGGTGCCCGTGCAGCTCCAGGCCGAACTGGCCGTCCTGCGGCAGGCGCCGCTCGGTCATGTCCATCCGGGCGAGCACCTTCACGCGCGACGTGAGCGACGGCGCGATCTCGATCGGGATCTGGCCCTGGGCCACCATCACGCCGTCGACGCGGTAGCGCACGCGGATGCTGTCGCGCTTCGGCTCGACGTGGATGTCGCTCGCGCCCATGGAGACCGCGCGGCGGACCAGGTGATCGAGCACCTTGACCGCGTCGAGATCCTCGGGCGACGACGCCGGCGGGCGGCTGTGGTTCACCGCGCGCCTCCCTTGCCGACGTCGATCGTGCGGAGCGAGACCATCTTGAGCTCGTTCGAGGGGGGGAACGTCGCCCAGACGCTGACGCCGTAGAGGCCGGGCCGCTTGCGGTCGTTCAGCGGGACCTGGATGTCGAATCGATTGCCTGTCACCTGAAGAGGAATAGGCGTCTTGAAGCCTTTCGGGAAGAACGTCGCGTAGGGGGACGGGATCGCGTATCCGCCCATCCTGAGCAGCTTCTCCGGCGGGATCGGCTTGCCCGGCTCGATCCGCGAGATCCCGACGCCCGCGATCTTCGCCGGCGCGCGGACCTCGCCGGCCACCTGGATCACCTCGCCGATCTGCGCCCGCCTGGGCAGCTTCTGGTACGTGCCGTAGTCGTCGACGAACTCCTGCGCCATGCAGGCGATGTCGAACCCCTTGGCCTTGGCCAGCCCGACCCCGAGCGACGTGTGCGACGCTGTGAGCACGTTGCGTCGGTGCCCGTCGGCCGGGGGCTTCTCGTTCATGAAGGCGTGGTGGACCCGATCGAGGCTCTCCGCGGAGAAGCGCGGATCCGGATCGACTTCGCGCGGGATCGCGTCGGCGAAGCAGCCGGCGTTCTCCATGACGAAGCCGTCGCCTCCGGCCGCTGTGTAGCGCTCCTCCGGGACCGACCCGTCGCTGCCCCAGTGGCCGGTGAAGCCCACGCGGACCATGTCCTCCGTGTGCCGCCGCCCCGCGCGCGCCGCGGTCTCGTCCCACCGGACGGGCGGCAGCTTGTGCGCCGCCCGATCGCGGTTCACCAGCGCGAGCACGTACCGCCCCGCCTCCGCGCGGGTCATCCGCGGCCCCGGCGCGGGCGGCGCGGGTGCGGCCTGCGCCTCGCCGCCGCTGCCGGGCTCGGCGTCCGAGGCCTCGCCCCCCGAAGTGCGCGCGCTCTCCTCCGTCGCTGCCTCGGCGGCCCGCGCCCCCGACGTTCCTCCGGCCGGCTCCCTCCCGGCGCTCGCGCCGCACGCGAGCGCGTGGGCGCCCGCGGCGATGAGCCCCAGCCTGGGCGCCCCGCTCATCGCTCCTGTCATTCGTCCTCTTCTCGTGCTCGCATGCATTGTTGCGACGGTAGCGCCTGGCTGTCGTGCGCGCACCCGGGAGCGCCGCGCCTGGTCGGCGAGCGGAGCAGCCCGGGCCTCTGGCTCGCTTCCCAGGCGCCGCGCGACGCGCGGCGCGTTGACCGGGTCCACCCCGCATGAGATAGCGCACCTCCGATCAAGGAGGATCTGCATGAAAGCGTTCGCTCTCCAGGGTTCGTTCGGCCTCGACGCGCTCCGCCCGATGGACCTCCCGGATCCGAAGCCCGGACCCGGGCAGATCGTCCTCCGGATGAAGGCGGCGTCGCTCAACTTCCGCGACCTGCTCATGGCGAAGGGCCTCTACAACCCGAAGCTCCCGCTGCCGCTCGTCCCGCTCTCGGACGGGGTCGGCGAGGTGATCGGGGTGGGGGAAGGGGTGACGCGGGTGAAGGTCGGCGATCGCGTGTGCCCGATCTTCCACCAGCGCTGGATCGACGGGGAGATATCCTGGGCCAAGACGAAGGGGGCGCTCGGCGGAGAGCTGCCGGGGGTGCTCTCGGAGCAGGTGCTCCTGGATCAGGAGGGGGTCGTCGCGGTCCCGCCGCACCTCACGGACGAGGAGGCCGCGACGCTGCCGTGCGCCGCGGTGACCGCCTGGAACGCGCTCTTCGCGGCGAGCCACCTCAAGGCGGGCGACACGGTGCTCGTGCAGGGCACGGGCGGCGTCTCGATCTTCGCGCTGCAGCTCGCCCGGCTCGCGGGCGCCCGCGTCATCGTCACCTCGAGCAGCGACGAGAAGCTCGAGCGCGCGAGGTCGCTCGGGGCGTCGGAGACGATCAACTACCGCACGACGCCCGACTGGGACACGCAGGCGCTCTCGCTCACCGGCGGCGCGGGGGTGGATCACGTGATCGAGGTGGGCGGCGCGGGTACGATCGCCCGGTCGCTCCGCGCGGTGCGGATCGGCGGGCGCGTGAGCCTCATCGGCGTGCTCTCGGGCGGCGCGCCGGAGCTCAACCTGTTCCCCTTCCTGATGAAGCAGATCCGCGCGCAGGGCATCTTCGTCGGCTCGCGCGCGATGTTCGAGGACCTCGGCCGCGCGATCGCGGCGAGCGGACTCCGCCCGGTCGTCGACCGCGTGTTCCCCTTCACCGAGATCCGCCAGGCGCTCGACCACATGGCGAGCGGCGGACACTTCGGGAAGATCGCGCTCCGGTTCTGACGGGCGGGCCGCGGCGCGCGCCCTCCCGCCGGCGCCCCGGCGCGTCCTCAAAAGTGGCCCCGCCGGCCCAAGTCGTTTACGAACGGACCCCGCGGCCAGCCACGCGCCTCGGCCGCGCGAGAGGTGGTGGACGGTGCAGCTCGAGGTCCTGTGTGGTCAGCTCATCGTGGGCGGTTTCGACGGCGCCGAGCCGCCCGCCCGGTACCTCCGGGCGCTCGCCGAGGGGCGGAGGGGCGGAGCGATCCTCTTCCGGCGCAACGTCCCTGACATGGACGCCACGCTGCGGCTCTGCGCGGCGCTCGCCGCGGCGGGCGGCCCGGATAGGCCTCCCTTCCTCGGCATCGATCAGGAGGGGGGCCGCGTCACCCGCCTGCCCGCGCCGTTCCTGAAGCTGCCGCCGATGCGCTCGCTCGGCGACCTCATGGATCTCCCGCTGCTGCGCCGCGCGGCGCGCGCCGTCGCGTCCGAGCTCCGGGCCCTCGGCATCAACCTGAACTTCGCCCCCGTGCTCGACGTCGACTCGAACCCCGCGAACCCGATCATCGGCGATCGCGCCTTCGGCCGCGATCCTCGCGCCGCCGCGGAGGGCGGCGTCGCGTTCCTCGAGGGGCTCCAGGAGGAGCGCGTCCTCGCCTGCGGCAAGCATTTTCCGGGGCACGGCGACACGGCGCTCGACAGCCACCTCGCGCTCCCGACCCTCGCCCACGGTCGCGGTCGTCTCGACGAGATCGAGCTGCCGCCGTTCCGCGCCGCCTCCCGCGCCGGGGTCGCGTCGCTGATGACGGCGCACATCGTCGTCGAGGCGCTCGATCCCGGCGTACCGGCGACGCTCTCCCGATCCATCTGCACCGGCCTCCTGCGCGACGAGATCGGCTTCGAGGGGGTGCTCTTCTCGGACGACCTCGAGATGGCCGCGATCGCGGCGCATCACCCGGTCGAGGAGGCCGCCACCGCGGCCATCTCGGCGGGCTGCGACGCGCTGCTCGTCTGCAAGGACGAGGACCTTCAGGACCGCGCGCACGAGGCGCTCGTGCGCAGGGCCGAGCGCGATCCGCGCTTCCGCGACCGCTGCGTCGAGGCGGCCGCGCGCTGCCTCGGGCTGCGCCGGCGGTGCCCGCCGCGACCGGTCTCCTCGCCCGCGGCGCTCGCCGAGATCGTCGGCGGGCCTGCCTCGAGGGCGGTGCTCGCGGACATCGAGCGGGCGCGCGCCGCGCTCGCCGCGGGGGCGGCGACGTGACGGCGCCGCCGGGGGCCGCGCCGGGGGAGCCCGCGCAGCGCCCCGATCGCGCGTTCGCCGTCACCGCGCGCCGGCTCGTCACGTGCGACCCGTCCCGCGCCTCGGCCGGCGACCCGCTCGGGGTGATCGAGGACGCCGCGATCGTCGTGCGGGGCGGCGCTATCGAGGCGGTCGGGCCGCGGCGCGAGGTGCTGCGGCCCGAGGCCGGCGTCCCGGTCGCGATCGAGGCCGCGGGCGTCGTCACGCCCGGGCTCGTCGACGGCCACACGCACGCGCCGTGGGTCGGCTCGCGGGACGCGGAGTACGCGGTCCGCATGGCCGGCGGCGACTACGAGGCGATCGCCGCGGCGGGCGGCGGCATCGTCGCGAGCATGCGCGCAGTGCGCGCCGCGACGGCCGGCGAGCTCGCCGGCGCCCTCCGCGCCCGCCTCCGCCGGATGGCGGCGCTCGGCGTGACCGCCGTGGAGGCGAAGAGCGGCTATGGCCTCGACGAGGCCTCGGAGCGCAAGCAGCTCGAGGCGATCGCTGACGCCGGGAGGGACGCGCGCCTGCCCCGCGTCGTGCCGACGTACCTCGCCCTGCACGCGCTGCCGCCGGAGGCGGGCGGCGATCGCGCCGCCTACGCCGGCGTCGTCGCGCGCTCCTGGCTGCCCGCGATCGCCGCGGCCGGCCTCGCGCGCTACGTCGACGCGTACATCGACCGGAGCGCGTTCTCGGTGGACGAGGCGCGGCCGGTGCTCGAGCGCGCGCGCGCGCTGGGGCTCGGCGTGCGCGTGCACGTCGGGCAGTTCGCGGACGTGGGCGGCGCCGAGCTCGCGGCCGAGCTAGGCGCCGCGTCGGCGGACCACCTCGAGCACGTCGCGCCCGGGGGCATCGCGGCGCTCGCCCGGGCGGGCGTCGCCGCCGCGCTCTTGCCCGTGGCGAGCTTCACGCTGCGGCAGGAGCCGCCGCCCGTCGCCGCGCTCCGGGCCGCCGGCGTCCCGCTCGTCGTGGGCAGCGACGCGAACCCCGGCACGGCGCCGACCGAGAGCCTGCCGCTCGCGCTCGCGCTCGCGGTGCGGCTCTACGGCCTCACGGTCGCCGAGGCGATCCTGGGCGCCACGCGCGAGGCGGCGCGCGCGCTCGGCCTCGCCGGCGTGTGCGGCGCCGTGCGGCCGGGGCTCCGCGCCGACCTCGTCGTCTGGGACCTGCCGCACGAGAACGCGATCGTGCAGCCCTGGGGCGCGCCGCGCGCGCTGGCGGTGCTGCGTGACGGCGAGGTCATCGCGGCGGCCGGGTGAGGCGGCGCGCAAGTCAAGCCTGGACGCGCGTGCACCCTGCGCGTATGCCGCGCTCATGACCGAGACGCAGAGCCCTGTCGCTGTCCCGAGCCGCGCGGACAGCTCGTTCGATCCCGTCCCGCTCCTCGCCGAGGAGCTGAGCCTCCCGCGCCAGGGGGTCTCGGCGGTGGCCAAGCTGCTCGCCGAGGGGGCGACGGTGCCGTTCATCGCCCGCTACCGCAAGGAGGCGACCGGCGGGCTCGACGAGGTGCAGATCCGCGCGATCGAGGAGCGCCGCGCCTACCTGCTCGAGCTCGAGGAGCGCCGCGGCACGGTGCTCGCGGAGATCCAGAAGCAGGGCAAGCTCACCGACGCGCTCGCCTCGAAGATCCGCGCCTGCCAGACCAAGGCCGAGCTCGAGGACCTCTACCTGCCCTTCAAGCCGAAGCGCCGCACGCGCGCCATCATCGCGAAGGAGCGGGGCCTCGAGCCGCTCGCGGATCGCCTCTGGTCGCAGGCCGCGGACGGCAACCCCGAGGAGGAGGCCCGCGCCTTCGTCAGCGCCGAGAAGGAGGTCCCCGACGCGGCGGCCGCCCTCGCCGGCGCGCGCGACATCTGCGCCGAGCGCATCGCCGAGCACGCCGACGTGCGCAAGCTCGTCCGCGAGGCCTACGTCAAGGAAGGCGTCATCAAGGTCCAGAAGAACGAGGAGCACGACGGCAAGCAGACGAAGTTCGACATGTACGCGAGCTTCGAGGAGCCCGTCGCGAACATCCCCTCGCACCGCTACCTCGCCATCCGCCGCGGCGAGGCCGAGGGCGTGCTCCGCGCCGCGATCGAGCTCGCGCCCGAGCCGCTCGTCCCGCCGATCCACGCGGCGGTGGGGCTGAAGCCGAAGTCGCCGTGGGCCGGCGAGCTCATGAAGGCCGCGGAGGACGCCGTGAAGCGGCTCCTGCTCCCGGCGGTGCAGAGCGACGTGCGCGTCGACCTCAAGATGCAGGCCGATCGCGGCGCGGTCGAGGTCTTCGCCCAGAACCTCCGCGAGCTCCTCCTCGCGGCGCCCTTCGGCACGAAGGCGGTGCTCGGCATCGACCCGGGCCAGCGCACCGGCTGCAAGTGCGCCGTCGTCGACGAGACGGGCAAGCTCCTCGAGCACACGACGATCTACCTGGTCGGGAGCAGCGACGCGCTGGAGCGCGCGCGGCAGGATCTGCGCCGCATCTGCCGCAAGTACCCGCTCCGCGCGGTCGCGGTGGGCAACGGCACGCACGGCCGCGAGACCGAGGCGTTCGTGAAGGACGTGCTCGCGTCGGAGGGGCTGAAGGAGACGGCGAGCGCCGATCACGGGCCCACGTCAGAGACGATGTTCTGCGTCCCGGTGAGCGAGGCAGGCGCGAGCATCTACTCGGCGAGCGACGTCGCGCGCGAGGAGTTCCCCGACCTCGACCTCACGGTGCGCGGCGCGATCAGCATCGCCCGCCGGCTGCAGGACCCGCTCGCGGAGCTCGTGAAGGTCGACCCGAAGAGCATCGGCGTCGGCCAGTACCAGCACGACGTCTATCAGGGGCTGCTCGCGCGGAAGCTCGACGAGGTGATCGAGAGCTGCGTCAACCGGGTCGGCGTCGAGCTCAACACCGCGAGCGCCCCGCTGCTCGCCCGCGTCGCCGGCATCGGCCCGAGCCTCGCGAAGAAGATCGTCGCCCACCGCGATCTGCACGGCGCGTTCAAGAGCCGCAAGGCGCTGCTCGACGTGCCCGGGGTCGGCCCGCGGACGTTCGAGCAGGCGGCGGGCTTCGTGCGGGTCCGGGGAGGGGAGCACCCGCTCGACGCGAGCGCCGTGCACCCGGAGCGCTACGGCCTCGTCGAGCGCATCGCGACGGATCTCGGCGTGCCGGTCGGGTCGCTCATCGGCGACACGGCGGCGATCGCGCGGATCGATCCCAAGAAGTACGAGGCCGGCGACGTCGGCTCGTTCACGCTGAACGACATCCTGAGCGAGCTGAAGAAGCCCGGCCGCGACCCGCGCGCCACGTTCGAGCCGCCGAAGTTCCGCGACGACGTGCGGACCATGGAGGATCTCAAGCCGGGCATGGAGCTCGAGGGCGTGGTGACCAACGTGACGGCGTTCGGCGCCTTCGTCGACGTCGGCGTCCATCAGGACGGCCTCGTGCACGTCTCGCAGCTCGCGGATCGGTTCGTGAAGGATCCGAACGAGGTCGCCAAGGTCGGCGAGAAGATCAAGGTGCGCGTGCTGGAGGTCGACCTCGTGCGCAAGCGCATCTCCCTCACCGCGAAGAAGGGCGGCGCGCCGGCCGGCGCGCGCCCGCAGGCGGGCGGCCCGCCGGCCGGCGGCGACGCGCGCGCTCGCAACGACGGCCGCAAGCCGGCCCAGGGGCAAGGGAAGGGGCAGGGGCAGGGCAACTCGGCGGGCGGCTTCCGCAACAACCCGTTCGCGGATCTGCTGCGAAAATAGCCCCGAGGTGACGGGCGGCTCGCTGCGGGCCGCCGTCAGCGCCGGTCGCGAGGGAAGAGAAGAGCCGCGAGGACGCCGAAGACGCCAGCGGAGAAGAAGCGGCTCTCTCGGCGTCCTGGCGGGGGCTCCGGTCTAGAAATCGTGGTCCGCGAAGAAGCGCTCGATCCGGAGCGAGACGAGCTCCGGGAACTCGAGCGCGGTGGTGTGGGTGCCGCCGCGGACCACGAGGATCTCGGCCAGCGGGATGCGTCGCGCCATCGACTGGACCAGCGCCAGGGGCGTGAACGCGTCGCGGTCGCCGGTGATGAGCAGCGTCGGGACGTCGATCTGGTCGAGCGCCTCCTCGACGTCGTGCGTGCCCAGCGCGCGGAGGTTCCGCAGGAACGCCTCCATATCGAGCTGGCCGAACGGCTGCACGAGCTCGGCGAGCACCTCGCCGTCGAGCGTCTTCCCGAGCAGCCCCAGCCGCCTCAGCCACGCCGCAGCGTCCGGCTGGCCGATGACGCGACGCGTTATCTTCGTCGCGGCCGTCTGAGCGCGCGCTGCGAGCGCCATGAGCGGCGGGAACAGCCGCCCGAGCCCCGGCAGCGGCCCCATCGTCTCCAGCGGCGGGCGGTGGGTGCCGTTCAACAGGACCAGGTTCGCGGCGAACCCTGGGAGCCGGCGGAACGCCTCCAGCGCGACCTGGACGCCCATGCTCCATCCCATGAGCGAGCCGTGCCGGACCCCTTCGGCCGCGAGGATCGCCTCCAGGTCGCGGACGTGGCTGGCCACCGCATAGGCATCCGGGGCGTCCAGCGACGGGCGCCCCGACGCGTACATCCCGCGGTAGTCCCACGTGATGAAGCGGTACTGGTCGGAGAGGTACTCGATCTGCGCCCGCCAGACGAGGTAGGGCCCGCCCAGCCCGTTGAGCAGGACCACCGTCTTCGCTCCTTCGAACGGCGGTGGCGTCACCCGGTACGCGATGTCGGTTCCATCAAAGCTCGTCACCCGCCGGGTTTCCATCCGGAGCGGCGGTCGCCGCGGAGGCGATGCCTGCCGGCCCTCGCCGGGGGAAGAAGGGGGCGGCGCTTGCCGGCCTCCGCCGAACTTGAACGAGACCATGGGCCCCTGCTTCCTACCCGGTCCCTCGGCGGAGGGCCATGCTGCCGGCGACGTGCGGGTGGGGAGGGGGCGGGGCCTGACGCCCGGGTGAGGGCGCTGCCGCGGATCGCGATGGCGGAGCGGCCTGGCGATCGCTCATCGAAACCGACGCTGCGCCATGATCGCCATCGCGTTGACATTCCAGGCGGCGCGCCGCTAACGTGCGCGGCGGGTCGTCCTCTCGCCCGACGCTCCCGTTGTGTTGCTGATCTTTTCCTCCCCGCTCCCATGTCGGTCCGCTGGAGGCCGGCCCGTGTCACATCCTGTCGCCGCTCGCGCAGGAGCAGCTCCGGTTCGGGCCGCGGTGGGTCGGTTCCCTCGGGCGGGCTGGCGTTTTCAGGGCGAAGTGGTGCAGCGATCCCGTCCCCGAGGAGCCGATGGCTGAAGAAAAGAAGAAGAGCAAAATCGATCTGAAGGCTCGGCTTGGCAAAACGACGATAGGCGGGGCCCCGGGAGCGGCCGTCCCCCTTCCCGTGCCAGGCCCGCAGCCCGGATCGGGGCCGCCTCCCGACGGGAGCCCGCTCCCGGGCGGCATGCCCTCGCCGTATCCGAGCGCGCGTCCGCCCATGCCCTCCGTGGGAGGCATTGCGCCTCCGCCGGGCATCTCTCCGGGCATCCCGCTGCCTCCGTTCGCGCCGGCGCCGCGTCCCGTGATCCAGACGTCCCCGCCGAAGCCGACGGCGGCCGCGCAGACCATCAAGGTCGAGGTCGGCGAGGAGGTCGAGCAGGAGCGCCGGAAGGCCTCGAAGAGGACGGCGCTCTACGCGAGCCTCGCGGCGCTGCTCGGCATCGCCGTGGGCTTCGCGGTCGGCGGCACGAAGGAGCGCGGCGATCGCGCCAAGCTCGCTATCGAGGGCGCCGCGGCGCTCGAGAAGGACGTGCGGGCCGCGAACGCGAAGATGGAGGAGCTGACAAAGAAGCTCGAGGAGGGGGCCGCGAAGCTCTCGCAGAAGAGCTTCCCGGCAGAGCTGACGACCGAGCTCGGCGCGATCAACGTCCCGTTCGACGCCACCAACCTGGAGGGGAAGCAGATCGGCAGCCTTCCGGGCCGGGTGATGCGTCAGCTGCTCGCCTACACGACGTCGGTCCAGGATCTCAACAAGACCAAGGACAGCCTCAAGAACCTGCTCACGGCGGCGCAGAGCTCCGTCGAGAAATCGTGGAAGGAGCAGGACGAGCCCGTGGTGAACTTCTCGGTCGTCTTCCGCCGGGACGGCGACAAGACGCTGGCCGAGCTCGTTCCAAACAAGGCGCCGTTCCCGTTCGGCAAGGACTGGCCGGCGAAGTACGCGGTGACCCGTCTCGAGCGCACGCAGCAGGGCCTGAAGCCTGCCGAGAAGGAGGCCACCCGCTGGACCAAGGGCGACATCGCCGGCGGCGACCTGCAGGCCCTTCCGGTCGACCCTCAGTCCGTGGCCGCCTTCACGAGCGAGCAGATCGTCTTCAAGCTGCGCGGCGCGATGATCGACGTCCGCCAGCTGCTCGAGGGCAACAAGGAAAACCCCGCCACCGAGACGGCCGGCCTCATCAAAGAGGGCGACGATCTCGCGAACGAGCTCCGCAAAGTCTCCCTCGCCCGCTGAGCGACGCACGCCCGCTGCGGATACGGGCCCACCTCGGCGTTTTCGGTGCTCGGCGTACGAGAGTACGCCTGCGCGCCGAAAACGCCGATCTGGGCCCGTCTCCTGTGCGGGCGCGCGCCGCTCGGCCGTCGCAGAACGGAAGGCAACGCGCGGCGGTCGGTCGTCGCAGAGCGGAGGGCTGCGCGCGGCGGTCGGCCGTCGCAGAGCGGAGGGCTGCGCGCGGCGCGCGACGAGCACCGCGGGCGGGGTAGCTCGGCAAGGGCTCGCGTGCGCGGGCGGCCGCTTCAGGCAGCGCCGCCGGCGCCCATGGCACGGGGGCGGACGATCTCCACCTTCCCGATGTGCCGCTCGTCGCTGTCCCGCACGATGAAGCGCAAGCCGAACTTGCTCACCGCCGTGCCCACCTCGGGCACCTTGCCCACGTGCTGCGTGAGCATGCCGCCGAGCGAGTCGTACTTCCCCTCCCGGTCGAGCTCCGCTCCCAGGTACGCCGAGAGATCGCTCATCGACACCGCCGCGTCGGCGACCAGCCGGCCATCGCCGAGGTCCTGGATCGACGCCCCATCGTCCGTCTCGTCGTGCTCATCCCGGATGTCGCCGACGATCTCCTCGAGGACGTCTTCCAGGGTGACAATCCCAGACATCCCACCAAACTCGTCGACCACGATCGCAAGGTGCTGTCTCCGGCTCTTCATCTCCCTCAGCAGAGAGGAGAGCGGCTGCGACTCGGCGACGAAATTGGCAGGGCTCCGCGTGATCTCCCGGAGCGTCGTGTTCTTGAGACGGCGCTCCTCGAGGACCTTGAACATGTCCTTCGCGTAGAGAAGACCAGCGATGTTGTCGATCTGGTCCTTGTACACCGGATACCTGGAGTGCCCGCTCTCGGTCACGATCTCCAGCACCTTCTCGAGCGGAGTGGAGATCTCGATCGCCTCGACCTTGGAGCGCGGCACCATGACGTCCCGCGCCGTGCGATCGGCGAACTCGAGCACATTCCGGATCATCTCCGCCGGTTCTCGCCCGAAGAGGCCAGAGCGCTCGACCTCATCGACAAGGATCTCGACCTCGGCCTCGGCAACCCGCGGGTCCGAAGGCTGCTCCCCGTCCCGCTGCCCGAGCCGGGAGCCGATCCAGCCAAGCGGTATGGCGAGCGGCAGCATCGCGATCTCGAGAGGGCGCAAGAAGCGGACCGCCATCGATGCCGCCCGATCGGCGTGCTTGCGGCCCAGCGTCGAGCTGACCTCGTAAAGGGCCCCGCAGACGACGGCGGTGGTCGCCAGCTCGAGACCCAGGGCCGCCTCCGGGACGCTTCGCCGGAAGAAGAGGTCGAAGCAGGCGGCGGTCAGGCTGGTCGAGACGACCCAGCCGAGCAGGTAACGGGAGCGGAGCTTGGCGTCCTCTCGACGAATCCGCTCGTAGGCAGCCTTCGTGGGGCCCTTCGACTGCTCAATCAGCGCGCCGAGCCTCGTTGCGCTCAGCGTCGTCAGGGCGGTGTCGGCGCCGACGAACAGCGAGCCAAGTACAGCGGAGAGAACTGCAGCGCCGAGCGCTGGCAATGGAACGAAATCGGGACTCAAACCGAGACTCCTAACGGACGAATCGTAACGGAACAGGCGAGGGGAGCGCAACCGGACCGGGGCGCGAAATCTCGGGAGAGGACGGATCCACGCGCTCTCGGCGGTCTCGCTGCAGGGCGGACTCCCTGGCTCGACCCACAAGGCCGAGCTCGGCCAGTGACATGATCCGTGGATCTGCCGAAGTCCAGGGAATTGCCGTGCGTTACACTATTTCCATTACTTGGCAGAACTTCCACGGACATCCGCCCCCCCGGTGAAACCACGTAGGACGGAAAATCGGGTCGCGAGCAGCGCAGGTGAGCTCTCGGAAGCCTCGGCGCCGGTGCCCTCGGGAGCGCCCAGCGCAATGTCCGGCGCGCCCAGCGCAACGACGTGTCCGTCCGGGTCGAGCCATACGGCGGCGCCGGGATGCGCAGGAGCCATGGAGAAGTCGGACTCGGTGAGCGATTGTCCGAGGCGCGCGCGCCGGGTGCCGTCCTCGGTCAGGCGGGCGACGGGGAGGCTGGAAGCGGCTGCCTCGGCGAGCGGACGCAGGGCGGCGCGCAGCGCCTCGGCGCCGGCATCGAGGGGCACCGCCTGCGCCACCGTGAAGGCGCCGCTCGCGGTGCGGCGGAGGGCAGATAGATGCGCGGGCACGCCGAGGTGCGCGCCGAGATCGCCGGCGAGCGAGCGCACGTAGTAGCCCTTGCTCACTTCGAGCTCGAGATCGAGGGTGGCGGGCGCGGCGTCCGCGGCCGGCGTGCCGGGCCCGCCGCGCGAGGCGCCGGCGACCGCGAGCGACCGGACCTCGACGGTCCGCGCCGCGAGATCCACCGCCTGGCCGGCGCGCGCGAGGGCATAGCTGCGCTGCCCCGCGACCTTGATGGCCGAGTAGGCCGGCGGCGTCTGTTCCCGCCTCGCCCGCTCCGCGTCGAGCGCCGCCGCGATGCGCGGCGCCGCGCGCGCGACCGCCTCGGCGCCGGGGGCCCCGCCGGCCCCGGCGAGCGCGCCGAGCTCGTCGTCGAGCCACGCCGGCAAGGGCTGCGCCGCCGTGATCTCCCCGTCCGCATCGAGGGTGTCCGTGCCGACGCCGAGGACGACGCGCGCCGTGTAGCGCTTGTCCTCCGCGGTCAGGTACGGGGCGAGCTTTGTGGCCTCACCGACGAGCACCACGAGGACGCCGGACGCCATCGGGTCCAGCGTCCCGGCATGCCCGATGCGCTTCACCCCGAGGATGCGGCGCAGCCGGGCCACGACGTCATGGCTCGTCGGTCCGCGCGGCTTGTCGATCACCAGCACGCCGTCGGGGCGTGGCCTGCCGGTCGTCGCCCGCTCGGGCTCAGGGGGCGGTGTCCCTTCCAGGGTGTGCTCGGGCATGGGTGGAGGAACCGTCTGCGCAGTCTGCTTCATCCGAACCAGATCGATTTCCGGGTGGCCAGGGTCTCGTCGAGGAGCCCCTGGATCGTGGCGCGTACCCGCTCGGCGAGGCGCTGCACAAGGATCTGGTCGTCCGCCGCCTCGGGGCCGTAGGCGTCGAACCGCACCGGCTCGGCCATGCGAATCTTCCACTTGGTGGGCGCAGGCACGAGGCCCAGCGGCCCGAGCGCAGGGAACGTCGGCGTGATGGGCAAGTACGGGATGCCGAGCGCGCGCGTGACGTGCTCGACCCGGTAAAGGAGCGGGTTCGTCTCCTCGGCCCCCACGATGGCGCAGGGCACGAGCGGCGTGCGCGTGCGCAGGCAGAGCCGGATGAACCCGCCGCGGCCGAACCGCTGGAGCTGGTACCGGTCCTTGTAGAGCTTCCCGCTGCCCTTGGCCCCCTCCGGGAACACCGCGACGAGCCGCTCGCCCGCGAGCAGCCGCTCGGCGTTCTCCTGGCAGGCCCGCACGGCGCCGAGCCGGTTCATGATCGTGCCGGCGAACGGCAGGTAGTACACGAAGTCGTCGGCCAGCCAGCGGAGCTCCCGATGCGCCGGGTGCTCCCGCCGCACCGCCGCCCGCAGCATGAGCCCGTCGTACGGGATGGGCCCGCCCGCGTGGTTCGACACCACGAGGCACCGCCCCTCGCTGGGGATGTGCTCGACGCCCTGGAGATCGATGCGGAAGTAGTGCCTGTACAGGAAGTCGAAGAGCGGCCTGTAGCGGGCCTCGTACTTGGGATCGAAGCCGAACTCGTCGACCTCCTCCGAGCGGCTGCGCAGGCCGGCGCGACCCCACTGCCGCAGGTAGAAATCGGTCGACAGGACGTCCCGCGCCGTCCCCGGCTCGGACGGCGGCGGCTCGCTGGCGTAGCTTTCGCGAGCCGCGGGCGCGTCGCCCTGGCGGGGGCCCCGCTGCGTCTCGGGCCCGCCGCGGCCCCCCTCGCTCGCGTCGTGCGGCTGGCCCCCGGCGAGCATGCTCTTGAGCCGCGTCTCGAGCTCCCGGATCTGACGCTCCAGCTCGTCGGCCGTCACCGGCACGACAGGGGCGTGCGCCTCGGACGACTGCATCTTTCGCCCGTCGGACGGCTCCGTCGGGCCGATCGGCGCCAGGTACCGGGTCTCCTCGTCCTCGACGTCGATGCTGGGCACGACCTGCATCGACCCCGGCCGTTCGGAGCGCCCCCGCGCCGACGCCGTCGGCCCGTTCACTGCTCCCCTGCGCTCTCGATCGTGCTCCGTGCCCATGCTCTACCCCCCGAACTGCCTCACGCGGGTGTCTCCTGCAGGAGCCGCACGTCCCGCAGCCGCTGCGCGCTTGTGTAGTCGAGAAGCGCCTCGCGCGTGGAGTAGACCGGCCGGAACCCCATGACGCGCGCCGCCTTCTCGCCGTCCGCCACGCACACGTAGCGCAGGTAGCGCAGGAAGCTGGGCGGCGCGATCGCCGCGTGCGCAGCCCAGAGGGCAGCGACGAGCGGTCCGGCGGCGCTGTGCAGCACCGGGAAGGACGTCCGGCCCGCGAGGCGCACGATCGTGGAGACCGGCAGCACGCCGTCGCCAACGATGTTGAACGTTCCAGGGAAATCGCTGTCGATGGCGAGCTTGAAGGCGGCGATCGCGTCGACCTCGTGGATGAACTGCCACAGCGGGTCGAAGCCGAGCATGGTCATGACCAGCCGCCGCGCCAGGTACCGGGTGAGGTAGTTCTGGACGGTCGGACCGAGGATCGGCGCGGTCCGCAGGAGGGTGACGGTCGTGCCCTTGGCCTTCGCGCCGAAGGCGTTGAACTCCCGCTCGGCCGCCATCTTGTCCGCGAAGAAGCGCTCCTCCGGATCGGCGCGGAGCGGGTGCTTCTCCGTGAGGAAATTGGGGTTTGTCGGGTGTGCGCCGTAGAGGATCGTCTGGCTCCAGAGGATCAGCTTGCGCAGGCTCGCCTGGCGCGCGCCGTGGAGCAGGTGCATCGTGCCCACCGACTCGAGCTCGTGGGCCCAGGCGGTCGCCGGGGTCGGCGACGAGAGGAAGCCAAGGTGGACGAGCGTGTCCACCTGCTCGGCCGCGAGCACCTCGGCGACGTGCTCCCCGGATGCAGGCGCCGTCAGGTCGACCGTGTGCAAGCGCAGCTTGGAGCCGCCCGTGTCCGGCGGCTTGATGTCGATGGCCACCACGCGGGCGATGCGGGGATCCTCCTCGAGGATGCCAATGAGGTTGCGCCCGAGGAAGGACGCGGCGCCGGTGAGGGCGACGACCCGGCCCCTCGGGCCGGACGACGGTTGCCGGCTGACCGGCGCGGCCTCGACGGCCGCGAGCTCGCCCGGGCTGTTCGTCGCCGCGCCTGGGTCGGCGGCAGGCGCGGCGCGGTCTGCACCGCCGGCGGAGCTCCGCTCGGCAGGGTCGTCGTGGGCCGCAGCGTCGGGGTGCTCGGACGGGGGAGCCATGCGCGCGGGCGCGACACTACCTGGTCGGCCGGCGCGCGCAAGCGCAGCGCGACGGCCGCCGGGCCCGCCCGCGACGTCCGCGGGGCGGCGCGGTCACAGCATCCGGCGAAGGACCGGGTACGGCTCGAAAGCGTTCACCTCGACGAATCCGTTCGTCGTGAACGCGGAGACGGGGCCGGTCCACAGCTCCTCGTCGCTCACCGGCTCCTTCGGACGGCGGGGCAGGGCCTCGAGGGCGCGCGCACCCCAGGCGGGCGCGAGCTCCACCGCGCCCGCGACGAGCGCCGTCGCGACGCCCTGCCGGCGATGGCCCGGGTGCACGACGGCGCAGCCGATCAGGAAGACGCCGGCGCGATCGCCCGCGAAGCACGGCAGCCCCCGGTACAGCCGGCGCTCGTAGGCCTTCGCCACGACCGCGGCGGGCGCGACCTTGAGCCACCCGACCACGTCCGAGACGTCCTTCGCGAGCGCCACGACGCCGCGCGCCTCGTCGCTGCGTGCGGCGAGCGCCTCGGCGAACTCCCGGCGGTTCTCGCCCTGGCCGTCCGAGCACCGCGCGAGCCACTCGTTGTTTGTGCCCCCGAAGTGGTAGTAGCGGCAGTAGCAGGGCGTGCCGGCGGCCTCGAAGAGCGCCTCGAGCCCGGCCAGGTGCTCGGGGCCGGCCGCCGCCACCGCGATCGCGGAGCTCACCTTCGCGCTCCCTTCCTCATGCGATCGACACGCGCGCGCGCAGCCCGCGCACCGGAGAGATCTGCTCCCACGCGTAGGCCGCCCTGCAGAGCCGCGCCTCCTCCAGCGCAGGGCCGATGAGCTGCAGGCCGACGGGCAGCGCAGGCCCGCCGTCGGGCGCCGGCGCGGTCGCGCACGGGACGCTGATCGCGGGCAGGCCCGCCATGCTCGCGGGCAGCGTGTAGACGTCGGCCAGGTACATCGAGAGCGGGTCGTCGACGCGCTCCCCGAGCCGGAACGCGACCGTCGGCGAGACCGGCGCCGCGATGAGGTCGACCTCGCGGAAGGCCTCGTCGAAGTCGCGCCGGATCAGCGTCCTGACCTTCTGCGCGCGCAGGTAGTACGCGTCGTAGTAGCCCGCGGAGAGCACGTACGTGCCGAGCAGGATGCGCCGCTTCACCTCCCGGCCGAACCCCTCGCCGCGCGTGCTGCCGTAGAGGCCCTGGAGGTCCGCCTTCCCGCCGCGCTCGCCGTCCACGCGCAGCCCGAAGCGCACGCCGTCGAAGCGCGCCAGGTTGGACGACGCCTCGGCGGTCGCCACGATGTAGTAGGCCGCCACGGCGTAGCGCGTGTGCGGCAGGTGCACGGGCCTGATCTCGCAGCCGAGCCCGCGCAGGCCCTCGATCGCCTCCCGCACCTTCGCCTCGACCTGCGGATCGATGCCCTTCGCGAAGTACTCCTCGGGCACGCCGATGCGCAGGCCCGCGACGTCGCGGCCGCACGCGGCCTCGTAGGCGCCCACCGGCGCGTCGAGGCTCGTCGCGTCGCGCGGATCGCGGCCCGAGATCACCTCGAGCAGGCGCGCGGCGCCCTTCACGTCCTGCGCGAACGGCCCGATCTGGTCGAGGCTCGAGGCGAAGGCGATGAGGCCGTAGCGAGAGACGCGGCCGTACGTCGGCTTGATGCCGACGACGCCGGTGAGGCTCGCCGGCTGCCGGATGGAGCCGCCCGTGTCCGAGCCGAGCGAGCCGGGCGTCATCCCCGCCGCCACCGCGACCGCGCTGCCGCCGGACGACCCGCCGGGGATGCGCGTCGGGTCCCACGGGTTCTTCACCGGGCCGAAGGCGCTGTTCTCGTTCGACGAGCCCATCGCGAACTCGTCCATGTTGCACTTGCCCGGCAGGATCGCGCCGGCTTCGCGCAGGCGGGCGACGACCGTGGCGTCGTACGGCGGGCGATACCCGCGCGACGGATCAGGCGCCTTCGACGAGCCGCCCGCCGCCGCCCGCGTGAGGATCTTCGAGCCGGCGGTCGTCGGCGCGCCCTCGGTGCAGAGCGCGTCCTTGAGCCCGACCGGCACGCCGGCGAGCGGGCCGAGCGCATCGCCGCGCGCGCGCCTCGCGTCGAGGGCGCGCGCGGCCTCGAGGGCCTGCTCGCCCTGCAGGGTGAGGAACGCGCCGAGCCCGCCGTCGCGCTGCTCGATGCGCGCGAGCGCGGCCCGGGCCACCTCCTCGGCGCTCACCTCGCCGCGCTGCACGAGCGCCGCGAGCTCCGGGATGGATCGATCGAGGATCGCTGTGGTCATCGGCCTCACCCCTCGTCCACGAAGGCCGGCACGGCGAACCCGTCGTCCTCGACCCGCGGCGCCTCCCGCAGGGCCACCTCGCGCGGCAGGCTCGGCGCCTCCTCGTCGGCGCGGAGCGGCAGCCGCTCGATCTGCACGTGCGCCGTCGGCGGCACCGCCGAGACGTCGAGCTCCTCGAGCTGCCGGACGTAGCTGAGGATGTTGCCGAGATCACCGGTGAGGCGCTCCATTTCCTCAGCGGAGAGGTCGAGGTGGGCGAGGCGCGCTATCGTCAGCGCCTCATCGCGGCGGAGAGGGGGCGAGTCAGCGTTCGACATGGCGAGCGCCCGATGTAGCACCGCCGGTTCGGCGGACGCTAGAGCCGGCCGCATGGAGGGCTGCCCGACGCGCGCCCCCCGAATCTGGCCGCGGTACAAAAACGGTGATAACGGCGGGCTCGCGCGCGCCTGGTCGTTCTCGGCCGCTCGGGCAGGAGCCCCGGCCCGCCGCGCGTTGTTGGCGAATGCTGTCCCCGAAAACGCCCTCCCTGCGCCGCGAGCGCATCGGCATCATCGTCCTCTGCATGGCCGCGGCCGTGGCGATGTCGCCGGACGTGGGCGGCGGCGCTCGAGATCGCTCGGCCGCGCTCGCCGAGGAGCTCTCGGAGCAGGGCATCACCGCGGCGTCCGGCGACGTGGTCTGGGTGGACCCGCCGCGCGGCGGCTTCCGCCCGCTCGGCATCAGCGCGCGCGCCGTCGCGCGCGGCGCGCGCGCTGACGCCGACCGCGGGGAGCCCACCGACCTCTACCTCGTCGACACGAGGCTCTCGCCCGAGGGCGTCCTGCTCGACGTCTCGGGGATCCACAACCTCACGGAGACGAGCGGCGCGGACGAGTCGAAGCCCGTGCTCCGCCGCGACGCGCTGGCGTACATCTCGCGCCCGCTGATCGAGGCCGCGTCGCCCACGGTGCACGTGCTCGATCTCGGCGGACGGGAGCTCCCGGGCGGCGCCGACTGGCCCCTCGTCGAGCGGCTCCAGCTCGCCCTCACGAACTGGCAGACGACCGGCCGGCTGCGCGGGATCGGCCGGCGGACGTTCGCGATCGACCCCGCCCCCGCCGAGGACCTCGCCGTCGGCGATCCCGGCGCGGAAGATCCCGGCGCCGCGGAGCCCGACGGGGGCAGCCGACGCGCCCCGAACGCGGGCGACGTCGCGATCGCCCTGGAGGACGACAGCGCGGTCGTCGTCCGCGCGGCCGGCCGCGAGGCGCGCCTGCCCCTGCACGGCGCGGACGCGCCGCTGCCCGCGTGGATCCGCGCCGAGGCGTTCGAGACGGCGCGGCCGGGGAACTTCGTCACCTGGGCGGTCGACCGGGTGCGCTTCTTGATCGGCGACGCCGCGATGCAGACGGTCAAGGCCGTGGCGTTCACGGCGCTCGATTTCATCCTCCGCAACAAGGAGGCGGTGACGGGCGACACGGGCGCCGAGGACATCGCCTCGGACCTCGGCAAGAGCGCGCTGGATCCGCCCGTCCGCCAGAGCCCGATCGATCCCGAGATCGGCTGGCCGCCCTCGCCGCTCGATCCGTGGGTGACGCCGGCGCTGCCCGGGGAGGGGCAGTGGAACCCGCAGGGCGGCGACGCCTTCGTGCGCAAGCTCGACGGGCTCCCGCCGGCGTTCATGACCACGTATATCCGGGCGGATCGCTCGCGCAAGGCGACGCGCGTCTACGTCGCGCTCTGGGACCCGCGGCAGGTGGAGCTGCACATGATGGCGGGCAGGGTGGAGCCCAAGGGCGCGACGGGCGAGGCGGGGCCCGGGCTCATCCCGCGCACGCCCGAGGTCATGAAGCGCGTGGTCGCGGCGTCGAACGCGGGCTTCCAGGCGATGCACGGCGAGTTCGGCATGATGGCCGACGGGGTGGTGTACCTGCCGCCGAAGCCGTACGCCGCGACCGTGGCCGTCCGGCGCGACGGCAGCACCGTCTTCGGGACCTGGTCGGAGGACGAGACGATCCCCGAGTGGATGCTCTCGTTCCGTCAGAACATGACGGTCATGGTCCAGGACGAGAAGTGGAATCCGTTCGGACGGACGTGGTGGGGGGGCACGCCGCCCGGCTGGGCCGACAAGACGCACACGGTGAGGACCGGCATCTGCCTGACCCGGGAGCGCTTCGTCGCGTATTTCTACGGCGCCGACGTGAGCCCGGAGGCCCTGTCCCGGGCGATGATCCAGGCCCGCTGCGCCTACGGGATCGCGCTCGACATGAACGCGGGCCACAGCGGGCTCGAGTTCTACCATGTGGCGCCGAGCGGCGAGCTGCCCGCGCTGGGGCGCCCGCTCCAGGGCGAATGGGAGGCGGAGGGCGAGGTCTCGGGGCTCTCGGGCTACCGGTTCCGCGGCCGCCGGCTCATCCGCGGCATGGGCCTGATGAATTTTCCCCGCTACATCCGGCGGGAGGCGCGCGACTTCTTCTACATGACGCTGCGGCACCTCCTGCCGGGGCCGCCGCTCGCCCCGCGCGCCGCGCCGGCCGAGGCGGGGGAGGGCATCTGGCGCACCCAGGGGCTCCCGCAGCACGGCTTCCCGTATGCGGTGGCGATCACCGAGCTCCGCCCCGACCCCGCGCGGCCCGACGTGCGGCTGCGGGTGCTCAAGGTCGATCCGCGGACCGTCGCGGCCACACCGCTGGGCGAGCCCGGGGCGCCCCCGCCGGCCGGGACGGGCGCGGCCGTGGCGGTGCTCGGCGACGGAGGCGGCGGCGCGGCGCCCGGCGCGGGCCGGGGCGCGGCGTCGAGCCTGTGGCATTCGGCCGGGGCCTTCTCTGCCTCGCCGACCCCCCCGGTCCGCGGCGCGGTCCGGATCGCGACGGGGGCTGACGGCAGCGCGGGGGCCGTGGCCGCTCTCGGCGTCAACGACGAGGACGGGATGCTGATCTACGTCGAGCGGGTGGCGGCCGGCCCGTCCAGCGCACCGGCCGCCGCGCTGTCGCCGGACGCCTCGGCGCCGCCCCCGACGCCCGTGGACCGGCGCGACGCGAAGCTCCTTCAGGACTTCCTGGCGCGGCTCGGGTGCTCCTCGCGGATCTACCTCTCCCGGCCGCTCTCGGTGGCCCTCGGCGGCGATACAGACCTCTCCGGCGCCGCGGTTCACCCGCCCTCGGGCCCGCGCGCCGTCCGGCTCACGCGCGCCGAGGCGCCCGGTGCAGGCAGGATGTTCGAATCCACACCGATCGTTCCGCACAGCGTCTGGTATCCGCTCCAGCAGAAGCGAGTTCGATACTTCAAAAAGCCGAAGAGAGAGGAAACGACGGACGGAGACCCCTGAGCGTGGGCGCGCCTGGATCCTCGCCTGGGATGCAGTAGGCGCTTGTGCGCCGGCGGTCCGAGGGACTAGAAAAAGGTCGTCGGTGCACCGTTTGCAGTCCTTTGGAGCTTGCGACCTCTCGGCGCGGATCGGCGTGGGCTCGCTGGCGGAGGTCGCGCGCGCGACGTGCCGGGAGCGCGAGCGCGCCATCGTGGAGCGCGAGCGCGCCATCGTGTCGAGGCGTGCGGTCGCATCGTTGCGCGCGATCGCGAGCGGCGCGCGATCGGTCCACGTCGCGCTGGGCATCTGTTTCCGGACGATGACAGCAGGCAAGCGCTTGTCCGAGGCCTCGAGCGCCGCGGACGTGATGGGGCGTTTCGCCGGTCGCGACGCGCTGGATCCGCGCGAGATCGCGGTGCATGCGCCGTGGCTCGGGCGCCGGCATCCCCGCGATGGTGCTCGCGAAATTACCGGACCAGCGGTACGCTTCAGCGGGTCAGGTTTGCGCAGGGCTCTCCGCGCGCGCCCGCGCCGAGGGCCTGCTGTTCCATGTCACGCTCATCGCGTGGAGCCTGCGCGATCGTTTCCCGGAAGCCGCGGCGAACTGCGCCGCATGTCGTGAGGAGTTCTCGAACATGGCGGATAACAAGGGCGGCAGCGATCTGGACGTATTCGAGGGGCTCGCGAAGAAGTCGTCACGCCCCACGACCCCCGCTCTCGTGCCCCCCTCGCCGCCGACGCGGCACCGCACCCTCGTCGGCGGGGTCGGCGCGCTGCAGCCGCCTCCCAACAACCATGCGATGACGCTCCCTGGGGGAATGGCCTCTCCGCTGCCGCCGCCGCCGGTGACGGCGAAGGGGATCAGTCCCGGGTCGTTGCCGCCGCCGCCGGTGCTGCCGAAGGGGACCAGTCCCGGCTCGTTGCCGCCGCCGGTGCCGAAGGGGACCAGTCCCGGCTCGTTGCCGCCGCCGATGCCGAAGGGGACCAGTCCCGGCTCGTTGCCGCCGCCGATGCCGAAGGGGACCAGTCCCGGCTCGTTGCCGCCGCCGGTGCCGAAGGGGACCAGTCCCGGCTCGCGGCCGCCGCCGGTGATGCCGAAGGGGACCAGTCCCGGCTCGCTGCCGCCGCCGGTGATGCCGAAGGGGACCAGTCCCGGCTCGCTGCCGCCGCCGATGCCCCCCTCGGTCAAGCCGGGCGCTCTGCCGTCCGTGGTGCCGCGTCGCTCGCGGCAGCCGTCTCTGCCCGCGATCGCCGCCCCGGCCCTGCCGTCGAAGAGCCCTCTGCCGCCGGCGCCGACCAGCGCGCTGCCCCCGGTGGTCCCTCCGCCGGTGCGGGCGCCGTCGGTGATGCCGCCGCAGAAGGCGGCTGAAGAAGCGAAGCCTCGCTCGGGCAAGGGCGCTGCCGTCGACATGAACTGGGACGACGATGAAGAGTCGACCCACGTCTACGACCGGCAGGGGAGCGACAGCATGCCCGGGCGGACGACCCCGCTGCCGGCGGGGGGCATGCCGGCGATCCCGAAGGCGGCCGCGGCGCTGCTCGCGAGCTCCGGCGGCGCGGCGCCGGCCGCGAAGGCGCGCACCCCCATCCCGACGCCGCCGCCGATCCCGAGCGCCCCGCCGGCGCCTCCGATGCCGGACATCGGCCACCGCCCGCTGTCGCGCAACAACGACGAGCCGACGGCGATCCGCCCCCGCCCCGCGATGCAGCAGGGGGCCGGCAAGGCGGGCGTGCTCCTCGGCGGGCTCGCGCTGGTGGCCGTGCTGATCCTGGCCGTGCTCCTGCTGGTGCCGAAGAAAGGCGCGCTCAACATCGACCTGAAGACCCCGGGCGGCGCCTCCGTCGCGCGGGCCGAGATCTTCATCGACGGCCAGAAGCGCTGCGACACCGTGCCTTGCATCGTGCGCGAGCTCGATCCCGGCTCGAAGGCGGTCAAGATCCTCGCCCCCGACTTCCCGCCGCGCGATGCCGTCGAGATCGTGGAGGGCGGCAAGGAGAAGGTCATCGTGATCACGCTCGACGGCGCGAACGCGGCGGGGACTTCGACCAACGCGTCGACGACGACCGGCGTGAAGGCGTCGGGCGCGCAGCCCGGCGTGAAGGTCCTCGTCGACGGCGTGGAGAAAGGCACGCTGCCGCTCGAGGTCAGCGTATCGCCGGGGGAGCACAAGATCCGCTTCGACGGCGGCGAGCGCTACGAGCCCGTGGAGCAGACGGTGGAGGTCGGTCAGGGCCAGATGAAGGACCTCGGCGCCGTCGCGCTCAAGGTGCTGAAGGGCCAGGTCACGCTCGATCTCGCCACGTCGGGGGCCTCGGTCAAGCTGGTGAGCGCCAAGGGGACGGAGAAGAAGCTGCCGGATTCGGCCTGGAAGAAGCCGCCCGTCAAGGTGGAGGTCAATCCGTCGGAGGGCTGGAAGGTCGTCGCGGCGAAGAGGGGGTACGAGGACTTTTCCCAGGCGATCTCGTTCGAGGACGGGCAGCCCGAGAAGACGATCCGGATCGCGCTCGACGAGGCGAGCAAGCCCGCGCCGGCCGCCGCCGTCGCCGCGGCACCCGCGCCGGATCCTGCGCCTGCGCCTGCCCCGGCGGCGGCCGCAGCGCCGAGGTCGGAGGCGGCCGCTGCGGCTGCGCCCGCGGCCGCCGCTGGCAACGCGACCCTGAACATCAACTCGATCCCGGTCTCGAAGGTGGTCCTCAACGGGCGGCCGCTGGGGAGCACGCCCAAGGTCGGCGTCAGCGTCCCCGCGGGGGCGCACACGGTGACGTTCATCCATTCGGAGCTCGGGAAGAAGTCGGTCACCGTCTCCGTGAAGGCCGGCGAGACAAAGACCGCGGCCGTCAGGTTCGAGTGACGCGACGCCAGGGACATGGGGAGAGGGAGAACCTCTCTTGAGCGTCCCTGGCGCTCCGTTCATCGTGGCGGCCTCGCTCTTCGCGCCGATTCGAGCGCTTCTCGAGGCGGCTCGATGCTGGAGGCGCGAACCCCGGGCGGGTCCGTCGCTGTTCGAGCGTCCGGCGCGGTGCGAGCCGCTTCAGGGCTGGAGGCGGCTCACCTGTCGTGCTCGACCCGCTCCGCCCAGGCGCGCCAGGTGGGCGCGCAGCGCGGCTCGTTCGCGTGGGCGCCGCCCGCGCAGTACGCCGGGTCGCGCGGGGGGCCCAGCACGAGGATCGCCGTCTTGCTGACGAACGGCAGATCGCGCCGCCAGAGCTCGCTGAAGCCGTCGAGGCGCCGGCGGTAGGACTCTGCGGCCTGCTCCCCGAGCAGCACGTCGAGCTGCGCGCGGATCTTCTGCTTCAGCTCCTCGTCGTCCGTGACGGCGAGGGTGCGCTGGAGGAACCGGATCTGCGCCTCGCGCTCGCCGGCGCGCCCCAGGATGCCCGCGCCGCCGAGCGCTTGCCAGCTGATGTTCGCGTCGCCGCCGCCGAGCTCCGCCGCGCGCGCGAGGATCCGGGCCCCGTCGAGGCGCCACTGCGCCTTCTCCGCGGGATCGGTCAGGTACGAGGCCGGCGCGATGAAGGCGACGAACTGGCCGAGCGCGAGCCAGAGCTCGCCGTCGAGGGGGCGGTTCTGCACCCCGCGCTCCATGATCTCGCGCGCCTTGATGACCTCGTTGCGCGGGGTCGTGCTCGTCTGGAACGTGATGAGCGCGTCGGCGAACAGGTAGGGCTCGCGGAAGGTCGGATCGAGCGCGATGATGGCGTCGAGCAGCAGGGTCAGGTTCTCGAACCGGCGGCGCTCGATGGTGTGCAGCCCCTGCGAGACGAGCACGTGGGACCAGAGCAGATCGGCCAGCGCGGAGCGGTAGCCGAGCGACAGGGTGACCACCTCGTCCGGCGGCGGCAGGACGTACACGTCGGAGGTCTCGGCGACGCGCTGCTCCAGCGCCGCGGCCGGCGCGCGCACGCTCCCGATCGCGACGGCGGCGACGGCCGAGAGCGCGACCGTGACGAGCGCGTCCCGCGCGCGCGCGACGCGGGAGAGGAGAGGGCGGGCTGCCGGACCGGCCGCTGTCTCAGGCGCCGGATGAGCCCCCATCATTCCACCTCGCGGTCCACGAACATGCCCGGGAGCACGCGGGCCGGCTCCCCGGGGATCCGCTCGCCGCGCACCTCGAACGTGGACAGCGCGCCGTCCCCGTCGAGGTCGCCGTGCGCGGTCGCGATGAAGCGCATGGCCTTCGACGCGTCGAGCTCGCTCGTGAACTGGAAGGCGAACGCGTGCGGCCCCTCGAAGCGGAAGTCGAGCGACCGCCACGTGAGGTGCTCCCACGACTCCGGCGGATCGACCGCGCGCACGCCGCGCGGCACCTGCGCCGGGGTCAGCGGGGCGGACGGGGGGAAGCTGATCTCCTGCGGCCGCGACTCGGCGTAGGCGACCGCGCTGGTCACCAGCCGGTCGAGCCCCTCGATCGGCTCGCTCAGCTTGGACGCGCTGAGATTTCGGAAGAACGCCGGAACGGCGACGGCGAGGACGCTGCCGCCGACCGCGAAGGCCGCGCTGAGCTCCAGCGCGCTCCAGGAGCGCCAGGTCATGGGCTACTCTCTACCTCACCCCTCCGCGATCCAACAAGCGCGACCGAGACGGGTGGCCCGCGTCACTCCGGTTCGTCGTTCGTATAGAGTACGGTGCTCAGAGCGATCTCGCCGTCGCGCACCTCGCCGGTGCGGACGATCGTGCAGGCCCGGCCGTCGCCGTCCAGGTCGCCGCGCGCCGCCGCCTCGAACGCCTCCGTGCCGCTCGGGATGGGAGCGCCTGGCAGGAGCTGGCTCACGTAGTCGCCGCCGACCTGGTACGAGTACTGGAAGTAGATGGGCGCGGCGATCGAGAAGCCGAGGCACTGCCAGCCCAAGAGCGCCGTGCCCGTCATGAAGTCGACGCCGGACGCCGCGCTCGGCTGGTATTTCGTGCCCTGGACGCGCGCGAAATCGAGGGGGACCGGCGACGCCGAGTCGCAGAGGATATGGGTGTTCGCCGCGCTCGCGCCCGTGGGGGGCAGGATCTGGGAGATGCTGAGATCGCGCTCGTACTGGATGACGGCGCTGCGGGTGATGGCGCCGACCGCCTGCTTGGCCTCCGCGGTCTTGGCGGCGGCGAGGTAGCTGCGCACGCCGAGGACCGCCAGGGCGGCGAGCACGCCGATGATCGCGACCACGATCATGATCTCGAGGAGCGTGAAGCCTCGTCCACGGATCGCTGTCGTGCTCGACATGACGCGCTCCTCCGCTCGCAGACGACGCCGGTGAACCATGGCTGCCCGGCTCACGCGAGTCGGGCAGCCTGGGGGGATCACTCGTACTCGTTGTCGATGTGCACCTGCGTGGAGAGGATCAGCTCCCCATCAACGACGCTTCCGCCGCGCGAGAACGCGCCGGGGGAGGTATCGCCATCGAGATCGCCCTGGGCGGCCGCCTCGAACGAATCCGTGGCGCCGGCGACACCGGACGGGTCCTCCGATGTCGGATCCAGCGTCGTGGTGCCGCCTCGTGTGTAGCCATACCGGTAATAGATCGGCTGCGAGACCGAGAACCGGAGGCACGGCCAGCCCGTGCTCGAGTCGCCATCTTCCCATTCGGCCGCCGACGGCTGGTACTTCCTGCCCTGCACGTCGGTGAGGTTCGCCGGAACCGTCGTAGCCGCAGTCCCACAGAGCGCGTGGTTCGCCGTCGTCGACGAGGAGCCGGGGGCCAGGATCTGCGATTCAGCCGTCTCCCGCTCGTACGCCGCGGCGGCGCCGCGGGAGATCGCGCCCACATTGTTCTTGGCCTCCGATGTCTTCGCGCTCGCGAGATACCGGCGGACGCCGAAGATCGCCAGCGCGGCGAGGACGCCGATGATGGCGACGACGATCATGAGCTCGACGAGGGTGAAGCCTCTCCTGTCGTATCGCTTCAGTGCACGCATGAGTGTCGATCCTCCGTGATGTTTTCTTTAATTGGATTCTTTGCCGAGACGGACCGTGACGATGCGTGGTGCGGGGCCCGGCCAGCCCGCCGTGCGAAAACCTCTCCCACGGACAGGCGCTCTCGGCGCCGCGCCGGGGCAAACCATCCTCTACTCTGTGTCGTTCTCCCAGTAGATCCCGGACATCGTGGATGTCGTCAGGAGCAAGGCGAGCGTCCCATCCACGTCGCGATCGCCGGCTGCCTGGATGATGTACCAGGGGCCGGTCGGTGCGAACTGCGAATCTGCCAGCGGAGGCCCGGGCAACCCGCTCCAGGTGAAGTTCGCGAGGCCGGTCGTGGTGAAGGGGGGGGTATCGCCCGCCACCGTCGCGTACCCGAAGCGGACCGCGCCGTCCGTCGTCACATTGAGCATCCGCCAGTTGTCAGCGACGGTACCCGAGCCACCCCACGCGCGCTTCTGATCGTTGAGAGTCCCCGCAGGGAACCAGTCATCGAGCGCTCCCTCGGACACATCGAGGTACACGAGCATCTCGGCCTTGTAGGACTCCTGCGCACCGCGGATCCCCTGTATGACGGCCTTCGGCTCGGCGATGCCCGCTGCGTTCATGTACTTGCGGTAACCGACCATGGCGAGCGCCGCGAGGACACCCACCATCGCCACGACGACGAGGAGCTCGATGAGCGTGAACGCTCGCCTCGCTGCGTTTCGCTGTCGCTGCGTGCTCCGCATCCGTCCGGACCTTTCAGCAGGCGACGTGCCAAGAAGAGCGCGGCCCGGCGTCGTCGTCGACTTGCGCGAGAAGCTCATGAGTTGCCTCGGTTTTCCTCGAGTGGAGCGGGGCGAGCTCCGGGAGGTGTGTGTTTGTGTTCGTTTGCGACGGTGACGAAAACCGTCACTGCGGGGCCCCGGGCGGTGACGATTCTCGTCGGGACCCCTCCAGCTCGTCGTCGCCCTCCCCGTCGGCGGCGAGCGCGTGCTTGGCGAGCCGGTAGCGCAGCGACCGGAAGGAGACGCCGAGCAGCTTCGCGGCGGCCTTGCGGACGCCGCCGGTGTGCTCGAGCGCCTGGAGGATGAGCCGGCGCTCGACCTCCCCGAGCACCTCGTCGAGCATGCACCCGCCGGCCGGCAGCTGCGCGAGGAGCGGGGCCGGGCTCGCGCTGAGGCCGGCGACGGCGCTCGGGAGGTCGCCGAGGCCGATCGAGGGCCCTCCGGCGAGCGCCACCGCGCGCTCCATCATGTTCTCGAGCTCGCGCACATTGCCCGGGAAGCTGTAGGCGTCGAGCGCACGCACGGCGTCCGTCGTCAGGCCGCGGACGTCCTTGCCGAGCTCGGCGGCGAAGCGGCGCAGGAAGCGCTCGGCGAGCCGCGAGATGTCCTCCGGGCGCTCGCGCAGGGGCGGCAGCTCGATGCGGATGACGTTGAGCCGGTAGTAGAGATCCTGCCGGAACCGGCCCTCGCGCACCTCGGCCTCCACATCCCGGTTTGTCGCGGCGAGGAGCCGGACGTCCACCGCGAGCTCCGCGGCGGCGCCGACCGGGCGCACCTTCCGCTCCTGGAGCACGCGGAGGAGCTTCACCTGCAGCGAGGCCGGCAGCTCCCCGATCTCGTCGAGGAGCAGCGTCCCGCCGTCCGCCTCCCGGAACAGCCCGAGCGCGCGCGCGCCGGCGCCGGTGAACGAGCCCTTCTCGTGGCCGAACAGCTCGCTTTCCATGAGCGCCTCCGGCAGCGCCCCGCAGTTGACGACAAGGAACGGCTTCGCGGCGCGGTCGCTCTGATCGTGGATCGCGCGGGCCACGCGCTCCTTGCCGGTCCCGCTCTCGCCCGTGATCAGCACGGTCGTGCGCGTCGGCGCGATCTTGCCGATCAGCTCCGAGATCCGCTGCATCGCGGCGCTCGTGCCGAGCGGCTCGCGCGACGGCAGATCGAGCCGCTCGAGCTGCGCGCGCAGCCGCTGGTTCTCGGCGACGATCGAGCTCTTCTCGAGCGCCTTCGCCGCGAGCGCGGTGAGCTCCGCCGGCGAGAACGGCTTTGTCACGAAGTCATAGGCGCCGTGGCGCATCGCGTCGAGCGCGCTCTCCACGGTGGAGTACGCGGTCATCACGATCACCTCGGTCGCGCCGCTCCGCGCCTTCGCGGCCGTGAGCACCTCGATCCCCGAGCCGTCGGGCATCACGAGATCGGTGAGGATCAGCGGGAACGGCTGCGGGTTCTGGCGGATGGCCTCGAGCGCGGCGTGGGCGCCGGGCGCGAGCACGACCTCGTAGCCCTGGCGGCGGAAGGCGATCGTGAGCACCTGGCGGAGGCCAGGCTCGTCATCGACGACCAGCACCCGGGTGGTGCTCGGCGGGACGCTCGGCGGGATCGTCGCCATCACGCCACCACCCTATCACGATGCCCCGCGCGCGCGTCGACGGCGGCCGTCGGGCCCAGCGCGCCGCGTCGTCGCGCCCGCTCAGGCCCGCGGGGATCGCGCCGCGGCGGCGCGCCCGTCGGCCTTCAGGGGCAGGCGTCGTTCACGACGCCGAGCGGCGTGCGCTCCTCGACGACGAAGGGCTGCGCCGCGCTCTCTTCGTCGTTGCCCTCCAGCTCCTGCCACACGAGCAGGACGTCGCAGAGCTCCGCCTCGATCTCGAGGTGGTACCGACCGTTCCTGTCGGTGTCGTCCTCGATCACGCCCCGCTGCGTCCGCTCGTTGAACACGCTGACGCGCGCCCCAGGGCTGCAGTTGCCCGAGATCTGCCACACGCCCTCCCGGTCCGCGGACGGCCGCATCGTGTCGGCCGGCTCGGGCGGGGGGAGGGGCAACGTCGGGCTCAGGCACGCTGCACCGGCGAGCAGCGAGGTCGCGAGGGCAAGAGCAAGATGAAGCGCAGCGCGGCGGAGCATCGGCACGGCACCGCTTCATAGCACACCGTGTGCCGCGCCTTCGACGCCCGCGAGCGCCGCGGTATGCCGTGATCTTCAGCCGTCGCGCCGCGGCCCGCCGGCCGGGCCGTCAATTCTGTTGGCGCTCGCGTCCATCGGTTTGCAGCACGCGCAGGGCGACGCGCCGCTTCGCCGTGACCGCGCCGAGCTCCGGGGGCAGGGGGAGCGCGGCGCCGCGCTCGCCCTCCTCCTCGTCGAGCAGCTCGCCCACCAGATCGTAGTCGCTCGCCTGCGTGATCCGGACGCGGCACATCTCACCCGGGCGGACCTCGCCGCCGGAGAGGTAGACCTGCCCGTCGATCTCGGGCGCCTGGCCGGCGTGGCGGCCCATGAGCACGTACTCGTGCTCGTCGCTCGTCCCCTCGACGAGCACATCGAGCTCGCGGCCGATCATCGCGGCGCTCTTCTTGTGCGCGATGCGGCGCTGCAGCGTCATGAGGCGGCGGTAGCGGCTCGCGGCGGTGCGCGCGGGGACCTTGCCCTCGAGCGCATGGCTGCGGCTCGTCTCCTCGTCGGAGTAGCGGAACACCCCGACCCGCTCGAACTCGGCCCAGCGCACGAAATCGCAGAGCTCCTCGAACTCGGCGTCGGTCTCGCCGGGGTGGCCGACGATGAACGCGGTGCGGAACGTGAGGTTGGGCACGCGCTCGCGCAGCGTGGAGACGACCCGCCGGAGCCGGTCGCCGCCGTGGCCGCGCCGCATCCTGCGCAGCATCGCGTCGGCGGCGTGCTGGAGCGGCATGTCGACGTAGGGCACGACCCGCGGGTGGTCGGCGAGGAGCTCGATGACGTCGTCGGTCATCGTCTCGGGGTACAGGTAGAAGAGCCGCACCCAGCGCACGCCGGGCACGTCGGCGACCTGCTGCACGAGCTGCGCGAGCGTCGCGCGCGCGTCGCCTTGCGCGCGGCCCGCGGCGTCGCGGCCGTAGGCGATCGTGTCCTGCGAGATGAGGTTGATCTCGCGGACGCCCGCCGCCGCGAGCTGCTCCACCTCGCGCACCACGTCCGGGATGGGCCGCGAGCGCTGCGCGCCCCGCAGATCGGGGATCACGCAGAACGAGCAGGTGCGGTTGCAGCCCTCGGCGATCTTGACGTAGGCGCTGCCGCCGGGGGTCGAGAGCGTGCGCGGATCGCCGGCGTGGATCAGCCACTCGGCGGGGTTGCCGACGAGCATCCGCTCCGCGTCGCCCGCGAGCACCCGGCCGAGCTTGAGCATGTCGCTCGAGCCGAGGAAGTGATCGACCTCGGGCATCTCGCGGGCGAGATCCTCGGGGTGGCGCTGCGAGAGGCAGCCGGCGACCACCAGCCGCTTGCAGCTGCCGCGCTCCTTGTGCTGCGCCATCTCGAAGATGGCGTCGATCGACTCCTTCTTCGCCTCGCCGATGAAGCCGCAGGTATTGACGACGATCACCTCGGCCTCGGCGGCGTCGTCGACGTGCGCGTAGCCGGCCGCGCGGGCGACGCCGAGCATCACCTCGGAGTCGACGCGGTTCTTGGGGCACCCGAGGCTGACGAAATGGACCTTGCGCGAGCTCATGTCGCTGCTCCTTCGCCGTCGATGAAGACGACCCTGCCGGCGGCCAGCGTCATCTTGACGCGGCCCGTGAGCTGCTTGCCGAGCAGCGGCGTGTTCTTGCTCTTCGAGCGCAGGCGCGCCGGGTCGAGGACGAAGCTCAGGTTCGGATCCACGAGGCAGAGCTCGGCGCGGGCGCCGACCTTGATCGCGGGCGCGTCGAGCCGCGCGATGCGGGCGGGGGCGCGGGTGAGCGCGTCGACGAGCCGCCCGAGGGGGAGGGCGCCCTGGCGGACGAGGTCGAGCAGGACCGGGGCGACGAGCTCGAGGCCGATGAGGCCGGGCGACGCCTCGGCGAACTCGCAGTCCTTCTCGAGCGTCGAGTGGGGCGCGTGATCGGTCGCGACCGCGTCGATCGTGCCGTCGGCGAGCGCCTCGCGGAGCGCGTCGACGTCCGCCTGCTCGCGCAGGGGCGGGTTGACCTTGCACGCGGTGTCGTAGCCGAGCACGGCGGCGTCGGTGAGCGTCAGGTGGTGCGGCGTCACCTCGGCGGTCACGGCGATGCCGCGGGCCTTCGCCTCGCGGAGGATGCGGACCGCTCCGAGCGACGAGACGTGCGCCACGTGGTAGCGCGCCCCGGTGGCCTCGGCGAGCAGCACGTCGCGCGCGACGATGATGTCCTCGGCCACGCGGGGCCAGCCCCGGAGGCCGAGCCGCGTCGCGATCGCCCCCTCGTGCATCTGCGCCCCCTCGGTGAGCGCGTGGTCCTCGGCGTGCTGGATGACCGGGAGATCGAAGGTCTTCGCGTACTCGAGCGCGCGGCGCATCACCGCGCTCGACGTGACGCAGCGCCCGTCGTCGGAGACCGCCACCGCGCCGGCGTCCTTGAGGTCGGCCATCTCGGTGAGCTCGGTGCCCTTCTGGCCCATCGTGATCGCGCCGATGGGGTGGAGGGCGGGCCCCGAGAGCGCGCGGGCGCGCGCGATCATGGCCTCGGTGATGGATCGGGTGTCGTTGACGGGTCGCGTGTTCGGCATCACGCACACGTGCGCGAAGCCGCCGGCAGCCGCGGCGGCCAGCCCGGAGGCGATGTCTTCCTTGTACTCCTGCCCGGGCTCGCGAAGGTGGGCGTGGAGATCGACGAAGGCGGGGAGGAGCAGGAGCCCCTCGCCCTGGACGACCTCGGCCCGGTCGGCGCGGCGCAGATCGTCGGTCGCTGCGCCGCGTCCTACCCGGGTGATGACGCCGTCTTCCACGACGACGTCGACAACGTCGTCGAGCTGTTGGGCTGGGTCGACGGCGCGCACGCCGACGATGAGAAGGAGAGGGGGAGGTGAGCCGATAGCCGCCATGGGAGCGCGCTCCCCTAGCACATGCGCCTCTCGCCGTGCACCGCTGCGGGGTCAGCGGGGGCCCAGAGCGCTGCGAGGACACCGCTGCGAGGTCAGCGGGTGAAGCGAGGGAAGCCGCGCGCTGGCCGGTAACGATGACGAGACGCGACGCAACGTGACCGGCGGCGGGCAACACGGGATGGAAGAAAAACGCTCAGGGCGTGACGCGGGGCTTGACGGATCGCGAAGGGGTGAGGTAGTGATGCCGTCCCCGCTCGCGAAGCTGGCGGAATTGGCAGACGCGCTGGATTCAGGTTCCAGTGGGGTAACTCCCGTGGAGGTTCAAGTCCTCTGCTTCGCACAAAGCGCTCTTCTTATTCTTCTTTAGCCACTGTAGTGGCCTTCTCCTTATTTGCCGTTTTTTGCGGCTCTTGCGATCGCAGCGCTTCCCGTTCCGGGGGCGCTGCGGCCGCGGCGTCCGGTTCGAGCGACGCCGAGCCCCGCTCCGGTCCTCCCACCGGCCCCCCCGCATCGAGCGCCTCGACCGAGCCCGCTGTCGCAACGGCGCCTGTCGAGATCGCGCCTCCGCAGGGGACCGGCGTGCAGGAGTTCGTTCCCCTCGGGACCCTCGCTGCGTGCAAGGTCAAGTCGGGTGATATGGCGACCTACATCCTGCGCGAGGGGATGGGGGTGGCGGGCCGGGCCGACGGCTCGTTCGGCGCCGTGTGGCTCGTGGATCTCAAGGGCGGGGACGCGCAGATCGCGTTCGCCGGCTTCGACAGCGATGCCCGGCAGATCGCCCGGGCGAGGGCGATCTCGAACACGCGCGAGGCAGGGCTCCGGATCTTCTCGTCCGGGGACGCGTGGGCGATCACGTGGTTCGACGCGGAGGGGCTCGCGTACGCCCGGCCCCGCTGGGAGACGACCCCGCCGGCGGAGATCCAGCGCGTCGGCGCCATCGGCAGGGACGTCAGCGAGCATGTCGCCATCGCGCCGGCTCCGGGCGGCGCCCTGGTGGCGGCGGCCCCCTTCGGGGCGGAGCGCAATCAGCTGGGGGTGTTCCGGTTCGCGCCGGTGGATCCCGCGCAGCCGCAGCTCAAGGCCGTGGGGGTAACGCGCCACACAAAGAAGCCGCGCTGGCCGGCGGTCGCCGCGGACGCGTCCGGCGGCTACCTCGTCGCGTGGCACGACGAGGCGGACGGGAGCATCCAGGCCTCGCGGTTCGATGCGGCCGGCAGGGAAGGGAATGCCCACGTCGTGGCCAAGCCCCAAGGCAGCGACCTCTCGGCCGCGGCGACTCAGGAAACGCCGGACAGGGAGCGGCGGCTCGGGCTCGTGGCCACCGGCGGCGGGGCGCTCGTGGCGTGGAACGAAGGGTCCACCCTGATCGCCCGCGCGCTGGACGCCGAGGCGCAGCCTCGCGGGGCGCCCTGGGTCCTCGGCAAGGGCAAGTGGCGCGCGATCGCGCCGAGCGGGGACGGGGCGCTCGTGGCGTGGGTCGGCCACGATGGCAAGGCCGAGGGGCAGCTCCTGCTCGTGAAGCTGGCCGCCGACGGAGCGCCTTCTGCCCGGGGGATCCGGGTGTCGGATGGGGTGACTCCTGTAAAGGATTCTCCCAGCCTGGCCCTCGTCGGCGAGCGCGTGGGCGTCGCATGGACGGAGGCGATGAGCCGCGGTGTGAGCACGAAGCGCGCAGTCTTGCGGGTGCTCGAGCGCGCCTGCATCCCTTGAGCTCCGACGCGACGAGAGGGCGCGTACCGCGGGCGTAGCTCCGACTCTGGCGCTAGGATAAGGGACGTGAGCCACGCATGCGGCCCGAGTCAGCCACCGCCGAACCGCGATGCGAACGAGCCTCTGGCGGCGCTCCGGGATGGGCGGGCGGGCCTCCTGCCCGGCGAGGGCGAGCTGCCTGTCAGCGCGCCCGCCTGCGACGAGGCGGCGCGCGTCGCTGCCGCTCCCCGAGCGCCGTCGCCGAGCGGCGCCACCACGCCGCTGCCGGTCATCCAGGATCCTTACCTCACCCGGCCGCTCCCGCCGGAGCGACCGCCGTTCTCGACGCTGGCCGTGAGCTCGGTGGTCGCGGCGCTCTTCGGGCCGCTCGGGGCCATCGCCGCGATCGCCTTCGGCTGGGCGGCCCGCCGCGAGATCGAGCGGGCCCCCGAGGCGCGCAGGGGCCAGGTGCTCGCCAGCGTGGGGCTCTCGCTCGGCGTGCTCCTCACCCTCTGCTGGAGCTCGGCGATCGGCTTCGGCGTGTGGATGTGGAGGACGCACAACAGCGGCGAGACCGCCGCCGCCGCCATCGGGGAGGGTGAGCGCTCGCCGGAGCCGGCGAGCACCGCGTCCCCGGCGGCGCCGCTGCCGGACGCGCCTCCTCCGGCGGCCCAGCCCGGCGGCAGCGTCCCTCAGCACACGATCCAGCGGCGCATCGGCGGGGTCTCCATCGTCGATATCGGCGTCGACGTCTCCACGCTCAGCGAGGAGCTCGCCAAGCAGCGCGCGGATGCGCACGCCCGGGGCGAGAAGGTCCTCGTGATGACGACGAGCGATCCGTGCGAGCCGTGCCGCGGCGTCGACCGCGCGCTCAGCGATCCGCTGATGCAGACCGCGCTCCGGAGCGTGCGGCTCGTGCGCGTGGACATCGACGTCTTCAAGGAGGACCTCGATCAGATCAAGATGCCGCGGCGGCTTTACCCCGGCTTCTTCCTGCTCTCGCCGGATCTCTCCCCGCAGGACGGGATCAACGGCGGCGAGTGGGACGACGACATCGCGCGCAACATCGCGCCCGTGCTCGGGGCGTTCGTGCGCGGCCAGTACACGACCCGCCGCCAGCCGTGGCACCCGCTGCCGGGCTCGGGCATGCGGCTCTGAGCGACGTCGCGTGCGGCGGCCAGCCCCCCGCGCCTCGGACGGGGTAAGCTCGGCCCGTGAAGCGCTTCATCCAGCTCGCCCTCTTCGCTCTCTGTGTCGCGTTCAGCTTCTCGGCGGCCTACAACGTCTTCTCCGACAACGCCGAGGTCGAGCGGAGCGCGGCGCTCGTCGCATGTGGCGAGGATGGTGGCTCGCTCGCGCCGGATCCGCGCCGCGCGGGCGGGGACTGCAGGGCGCAGATGACCCGGCTGGAGCGGACGCCGTTCGGCCAGACCTTCGAGTTCACCACCGCGAAGCGCACCGTGGGCGTCCGGTGCGAGCGTGCGCTCGTGCTCGCGGGCGAGTACAGCTGCAAGCTCAGGTGATCGTCGCAACGGCGGCCTCGCGGGAAGGAGCGCGCCCCGTCCTCGGAGCGCCGGGCCGCGCGCCGGCGGATCGGCGCAGACCGCGGCCGGCGTGCAGCAGGCGACGCCGGGGCAGCGCACGCGGCGCCGCGCCGACCCGCGCCACGCAAGAGGCGTTACACTCGCGAGAGTTACGCTATTGTGGGCGGCCGTGACGAATCACGCAGCGCGCCTGCCGCTCTCGATCGGTCCCGAGGCCGGGCGTATCCTCGTGCGCTTCGCCTGCGCGCTCGCGGTGGCCTCGCTCGGAGCGCCGTCGCGTGCGCTCGCCGCGCAGCTGCCCTCGCAGGCGCCGCTCACTTCGCCGGGGGCCGCGCCCGCGCCGTCCGGCGCCGCCCTGCCGCCGCAGGGCAGCGCGCCACCGCTGCAGGGAAGCGCCCAGGACCCGTCCGCGCCGCCGGCGATATCGCAGGAGGAGGGGGCGGAGAACCGGCGCCGCATCGAACGAGCCACCGCGCTGCACGATGCGGCGCAGGGGCTCTACCAGCACGGCCAGTACCGCGCCGCCATCGCGAAGCTGGAGGCCGCGGTGGCGCTCGATCCCGAGGGGAAAGAGCTCATCTACAACCTGGCGGTCATCCACGAGCGGCTGGGCGAGATCGAGCAGGCCGAGCGCTACTACCGGCGCTACCTCGTGATGGAGGCGCTCCCGAAGGAGCGTGAGGAGGTCGCGGCGGTCCTCAAGCGGCTGCAGGGGGCGAAGCGGGAGCTCTCCAGCGCGAAGCCGCCGCCCGCGCCCTCGCCCTCCGTCCAGGCCTCCGCGGCGCTGCCGTATCTGCCGCGCCTGCCGCGTCGTTCCGCGGCGGCGGGCAGCGCGAAGCCGCATGGGCCCTGGCTCTACGTCAGCGGGGGCATCGCTGCGGGGTCCCTCGCGGTCGGCGGCGTGTTCGCGGCGCTCGCCGTGGCGCGGGATCCCGGCCCCAGCGAGCGCACGGGCGGGGGCGTCTCGGTGGCCGATCTGCAGGCCGACGCGAGCGCCGCCCACCGGTGCGCCGTCGCCGCGGATGTCGCCCTGCTGGTCGCCGGGCTCTCCGGCGCAGCGGCGCTCTACCTGGCCCTGTCGCCGCGGGCTCCCGCGGCGAGCCCGCGCGCCGCGCGCCCGGCCTCGGGCGCTCCGAGCTCGGGTCACGACGACGGTCCGACCTCGCGCGGCGCCCGCGCAGGGGAGGAGGCGCCGCGCGTCGGCCTGTCGCTGGGCGCCGGGGGAGCCCGGCTCCGGGTGCAGTTCTGATGGACCTCGGCGTCGCGGCGCGCAGGCTCCTCCGCGGGCTCTCGGCGCTCGCGCTGCTCGGCGTCGGGTGCGAGGTCCTCGTCGATGGCAAGCTGGGCTCCGTGCCCTGCTCGGACGAGGGCGCGATCGGGCCCCCGGCGTGCCCCGAGGGCGCCGTTTGCAGGGACGGGATCTGCATCGACATGCTGCCCACCGAGCGCGCGCTGGGGGCGCCCTGCGCGGATCACGAAGACTGCGGAGCGCGCGATTTCTGCCTCGATACCGCGCTGTTCGACGGCAAGGGGCCGCGGGCCTGCGCGCGCGCCTGCTGCACCTCGAGCGACTGCGATCCTGTCCGGGACGCGGTCTGCTGGATCCCCGACGGCGGAGGGAGCGGCCTCTGTCGCGTCGGCCGGTACGTCGGCCGGCCCGAGGTGGGTACGCGGCTCTCCGGCGCGACCTGCGCCACGTCTGGCGACTGCCGTTCTGGCATCTGCAACGAAGGCGCCTGCGTCGACACCTGCTGTTCAGACACGAACTGCGCGACGAACGGGGCGGCGTGCCGGTTCACGACGGGCGTCGTCTCGGCCGGTTCGGCCTGGGCGTGCCAGCCCGTCGGCCAGGGCGAGGGCCGCTACTTCGACGAGTGCGCTGGGAACGCGGACTGCGCCTCCGGGCTCTGCGTCTACGTCGAGGGGACCCGCCGCTGCACGATCCCGTGCTGTTCCTCGGACATGTGCCCGGCCGCGCCGGGCGACGTGATGCAGAACGTCGGCTGCGCCAAGATCACGGTCGGGGAAGGCTCGACCGTCCGGGCGTGCGCGAGGCCGCTGCCCGAGCACAGCTTCGCCGCCGTCGGCGTTCCGTGCGCCACGGATGATGCGTGTCGGAGCGGTATGTGCGTCGAGCATCCTGAACAAACACAGCGATTCTGTAGCGATGTCTGTTGCGGCGAGGCGTCCTGCGGCGACGCCTCGTCCTTCGGCTGTCGCCCCCATTCGACGGGTCCGTCGTGGGCCTTGCGATGCGAGCCCAAGTGACGGACGATCCCCCCCATCGCGGTGGTAGCTCCTACAGCTGACGACCAGTTCCCGGCCAGCGCACCCGGATCGTCCGGCGAGCCCAGCAGGGCCTTGGCGCTGATCTGCCCGCGGTGCCACCACCCTTCGGCGGTCGCTCTGGACGCGAGGAGCTCGTCCAGCCTGCTCCCGCCCGCCGCCGGCCATCGCGGTTCCCAGACCGGCCCGTCCGCGAAGCTGCCGCGCTGCCCCCACGACGGGCGGGCCCTCGTGAGCCGCGAGGCGCTCGCCGAGGCCGAGGGGGACCCCTTCCTGGGGATCACGATCGCGGATCGGTTCGTGATCGTGGGCAAGCTCGGCGCCGGCTCGATGGGCACGGTGTACCGCGCGCGCCAGGAGGCGATGGGCCGCGACGTGGCCATCAAGATCCTGCGGTCGGACCGGGCCTTCGACGCGCAGGCGAAGGCCCGCTTCACGCGCGAGGCGCGCGCGATGAGCCTCCTCCGGTCGCCGCACACGGTCACCGTCTTCGATTTCGGCGAGATCGTGGACGACGCGACGGACGCGGCCTTCGGTCGCGGCCGCTCGGCGGAGCAGAGCTCGCCCGCGGAGGGGGCGACGTGGCGCAGCGGCTCGCTCTACCTCGCGATGGAGCTCCTGGAGGGCGAATCGCTCGGGCAGCGGCTCAAGCGGCTGCGACGGCTGCGCGTCGGCGACGCCGCGCGCTTCGCCCGGCACGCGCTCCTGTCGCTGGCGGAGGCGCACGACAAGGGGATCATCCACCGCGACCTCAAGCCGGACAACCTGTTCCTGGCGAGGCCCCCCGCGGGCGAGCACGAGGAGATCTGCAAGGTGCTCGACTTCGGCATCGCGAAGGTGATGACCGGGACCGAGCGGCCGGTCGACGCCCTCGAGACCCAGGCGGGCACCGTCTTCGGAACGCCGCGGTACATGTCTCCGGAACAGGCCCAGGGCAGGCCGCTCGACGCGCGGAGCGACCTCTACTCGCTCGGCGTGCTCCTCTATCAGATGCTGGTCGGCCGGCCGCCGTTCATCGACGACGACGCGGTCGTCGTGATGGCGAGGCACATCCAGTCGCCGCCGGTGCCGGCGATCGAGGCGGCGCCTGGCGCCGGGATACCGTCGTCGCTCTCGGCGCTCCTGCAGCGCGCGCTGGCCAAGCGGCCCGACGAGCGGCCGCGGAGCGCGCAGGAGCTCATCGCGGAGCTCGATCGCGCGATGGACCAGGCGAGGCCGAGCCTGAGCCGCGAGCGCCCCGGCCCGATCCAGCCAGCCGAGGTCAGCGCGACGAGCGAGCTGCTCGCGGTCGTGGGCGACGACGTGGACGCCTCGCAGCCGCCGAGCACGTCGCGCCCCGCGCCGCGGAGGCGCACCTCGCGCGTCGCCGTCGGGACCGTCGCCCTGTCGCTGATCGTGACGGCCCTCGCCGTGCGCGAGCTCCGACGCCCCGCCGACAGCGGCGTGCGCAGGCTCCAGACGGGGGTGGCGCTGGAAGCCAGGGCGCTCGCGGACGCGATCGCGCTCCCCGCCCTGCCCCGCGTCGCGCCACCCACCGCGACGGCGACGGCGGCCGCGACGACGGCGGCCGCGACGGCACCCGCGCCGGTCCCCGCCGGCGCCGCCAGCATTGCTCCCGAGCCCGCGGGCGTTCCCTCCGCGCCGACGCCGAAGCGCAGGCCGGCGCAGTCGCGCAAGCCGTATGTGAAATTCGACTGATGACGGCAAGCGCGCAGCGTCGCTGCGCGAGGCCGATCCGGGCGCAGGAGGTCCGCACGTCGACGAGGCCTGCTGCGCGAGAAGCAGCGGCGGTCGTTGGCGAATTGGGCCGAGAGTCGCTGTACGAGGCGGAGGCTAACGTGTAACTTCGCCGCGCACCGATGGATCCCCGGGAGATGGAAACGCTCATCCAGCGCCTCGTCACGAATCCGCATGACGGGGAAGCCCTGGCGTATGCGCACCGAGCCGGGGAGCAGGACCCACGCTCGTACGCGATGCTGCTCGAGCGCGTCGGCAGCTCCACCGCGGATCCGTCGTACGCGGCGCACTGGCTGAGCGAGGCGGCGAACGTGTGGTCGACCACGATCGGCGACGCGCACCACGCCGCGCGGACGCTCATGATCGCCATCGACAAGGACCCGACGCAGCGGACGGCGGCCGAGCGGCTGGCGCAGCTCTACCGCGACAAGGGCGATCAGAAGGCACTCGTCGCGCTCCTGGAGCGGCTCGTCAAGGCGCTCACGCCGCTGCTCTTCGAGCGACCCGAGGTGCGCGCGCAGCTCTCGACGCTCCACGAGGAGCTCGGCCGCCTGTGGGGCGAGCCGCCGCTGTCGCGGCCGGAGCGCGCCCTGGAGAACTGGCGCCGCCTGGCGGAGCTCGATCCGCACAACGTCTACGCCATCTACGCCGCGCGCGAGCTGCTGAAGGCCCAGCAGCAGTACGCCGAGGCGATCCCCTACTTCGCGATGGAGCAGGCGCTCGTCGACGACCCGGAGCGGCGGCTCGCCCTGCTGCGCGACGAGGCCGACATCCGGCGCCGCGCCGGCGACCTCGCCGGCTCCACGGTGGCGCTGCGGAGCGCGCGCGCGTTCGTGCCGCACGACGTGGGGCTGATCCAGGCGCTCGGCGTCGCCATCGTCGACCGCGTCGAGGCCGGCGAGCCGGTGCCGCAGCCGGAGCGCGACGAGGCCGCGGAGCTCTTCGTCGCGCTCGCGGAGACGTACGACGGGGAGTACGGCTACTCGTACTCGGTGTACGCGCTGCGCGCGCTGCCGGGCCACGACCGCGCGATGCAGCTCGCCGATCACTACGCGAAGCAGCTGGGCCGCACCACCGAGCTCCGCCCGCGCTACCTCGCCTACCTCCAGGTGAACCCGAACGGGTTCATGGCGGCCGAGGCGCGCAAGAGGGCGTCCGTGCCGCCGCCCCCTCCGCGGCTGCCGTCGGTGCCGCCGCCGGTGAGCGCGATCCCTGCTCCGGCGCGGGCGCCCTCGGCGCCGCCTGCCGCGGGCGTCGCCCCTGCGCATGCGCCGCCGGTGCCCCCCTCCGGCGTCCCGTCGCCCCCGGCAGCCGCCGCGAGCGCGGCGGAGCTGGCCCAGCCGGCGGTCGCCGCGTTCGCGCCGGCCTCCTCGTTCGCTCCCGTGCCGGGGCCCGCGGCCTCGGACGCGCCGGCGTCGGTCCCGAGCGCCGCCGGGCCGAGCTCCGGCCCGGTGCAGGCCGCACCCGCCTCCGCGCCGGCTCCTGCTGGAGCCCCCGGCGCCTCGCCCCCGCTGGAGGCGTCGCCCGCGGCAGACGAGGTGACCGAGCCCCGCAAGCCGCTGCCGCTCGCCCGATTGCGCGAGGTGCTCAAGGCCGATCCCGCCAACCCGGACGCCCTCGCGCAGGTCGACGAGCACCTCCGCCAGAAGCGGATGTTCGCCGAGCTGCGCGATGTCCTGCTCGCGGCGGCGCGCGTCCCCACGGCCCCCGTCGAGCGCCGGATGGCGCAGCTGCGCGACGTGGCGGGGCTGTGCGAGGCGCAGCTGCGCGACGTCGACACGGCGGTCCAGGCCTGGAAGCTGCTCTCCGAGCTCGATCCCGGCGACGCGCAGGCCCACGCCGAGCTGCGGCGGCTGCTCGAGCGGAGCTCCCGCTGGGACGATCTCGCCGCGCTGCTCGAGCAGGAGGCCGTGGCGACCTCGGACGTCGCGCAGAGGATCGAGATCGAGCAGCAGCTCGTCTCGCTCCACGAGCAGAAGCGCCGCGATCCGATCGCGGCCGCCGAGGCGTGGGTGCGCGTCGCGACCCTCTCGCCCGAGGACAGCACGGCGATCCAGTCCGCGGTCAAGCTCTTCGAGCGGGGCGAGCGGTTCGACCTCGCCGCGCGGGTCCTCGCCGACGCGGCCTCCCGGTTCCAGGACAAGCTCACCCGCGCGCCGCTCCTCCAGAAGCTCGGCGAGCTCCGGATGCGGCTCGACGAGCCGGGCGCCGCGGGCGACGCGTACAGCCAGGTGGCCGAGCTGCTGCGCCAGCCGAAGCTGTGGGAGCTCTCGGAGAAGGCCTACGTCGCGGCCGGCCGGCTCGTCGAGGCGGCGAGGGCGCTCTGCGAGCGCGCGCTGCTCGCGGAGCGCAACGCGCGCCCGGCGCTGTTCGTCCAGGCCGCCGAGCTGCTCCTCAGCGCCGGCGACGTCGAGGGCGCGCTCGACCGGGTCGAGCGCGCGATCGAGATCGATCCGGCGAGCGACGGCTGCGCCCCCGCGATCGAGGACCTCTACCGGCGCACGAACCGCTTGCCCGAGCTCGTGCGGTTCCTCCTTAACCGGGCCGAGCTGCTCGGCGACCGGGCGGCGCGCGTCGCGGCGCGGCGGGCGGCGGCGGTGGCGCAGCGCGAGCTCGGCGACCGCGACGGGGAGCGCGCGACGCTCTCGCTGCTGCTCACCGACGGCGAGGACGCCGAGGCGCTCGCGCGGCTCGCCGATGACGCCGGCGAGCGCGGCGATCACCAGCACGGCGCGGAGCTCCTTCACAGGCTCAGCGCGCTCACGGACAGCGAGCCCGGCAAGATCTCGCTCGTCCTGCGCGAGGCGCGCATGCTCGCGGACGGCTCCGGCGACCTCGAGGCGGCGATCGCGCGCTACGAGAGCGTCGTCACCGATCTCGATCCGCAGAACCGGATCGCGCTCCGGGGGATCGCCGATCTCGAGGAGCGGCGCGGCAACCTGCGGGGCACCGCGGGCGCGCTCGAGCGCGAGCTCGCGCTCGTGGACGGCCCCGAGCAGCTCGACATCGCGCAGCGGCTCGCGACGCTCTACGAGGGGCCGCTCGACGATCCGCACGGCGCCGTCAGGGCGCTCGAGATCGTCCACGCCGCCGAGCCGGACGACCTCGACGCGGTCGCGCGGCTCCTGCGGCTCGCCGAGCGGCTGAACGACTGGCCGACGGTCGCGCGTCTCCTGGCGGCGTTGATCGAGGTGGAGGGGGACGAGGACGAGGCGTCGAACATGACCCGCCGCCTCGCCGAGATCCTGGAGCTGGCGCTCGGCAGGAGCGACGAGGCGCTGTCCCTCCTGGAGCGGCTCGCGGACCAGGGCGACGAGCCGTGCCGGGATGCGTACGTCGCGCTCGGCGACCGCCTCGGGTGGAAGGGCGTCGTCGCGACAAAGCTGGTCGCCTGGAACGAGTCGGTCGCGCGCGCGGGGCGCGAGGTCGCCCTGCGCGGGGCCTTCGACAGGTTCGTGGAGGTCGACCGCCACCGCGACGCCGCGCGCGTGGCGATGGAGCTCGCCCGCTCGCGCACCGCCGACGCCGGCCTCGCGGCGAAGCTCGAGGCGATCGCGGTGGAGCTCCAGGATGGCGAGGCCCTCGCCGTCGCGCACGAGCTGCTCGCCAGGGATCTCTCGGGCATGGCCCGCGCGGTCGAGCTCATACGGCAGGCCGAGGTCCGGGTCTCGATGGGCGCCGACCCGCTGGAGTCCATCCACCACGGCGAGGGCGCGCTGTCGAGCGTGCCGACCGCCGAGGTCGAGCCGCTGCTCCAGCGGCTCGCGGCGCTGGCCGAGGCCCCGAGCCTCATCATCGATCTCTTCGAGCGCCAGGTGGGCCGTTGCCGCACGCCGGCCGATCGCCTCGCGGCGCTCGTCCGCGCCGCCCAGATCGCCTGCGAGCGCGGCGCCATCGATCGGGCGAGGAGCTTCTTCGAGCAGGCCCTCGGCGGCGGCGTCCAGGAGGAGACGATCACCACCCTCGAGCGGGTGGCGCGGGACGACGACGAGCGGTCCCAGTCGACCGTGCTGCGCACGATCCTCGCCGAGGCGCTCGCGGCCGGCGGCCAGGGCTCGCGCGACGGCGGCCGCACCCGGGCGGCGCTGCTGCGCCGGGCGGCCACGATCGCCTACCAGGACCTCGGCGAAGTCGACCGCGCCTTCAGCTGGCTCGGCGACGCCGTGCTCACGCAGGTCGACGACGCGTCGCTCGACGCCCTCGAGGCGCTCGGCCGCGAGGTGGGCGACCTGCCCCGCATCGGCGCGACGCTGAACCGCGCGCTGGACGAGGTGTTCGACGGCCCGCTCGTGCGCAAGCTCCTTCAGCGGCGGGCCAGGCTGCGGCGCGACGTGCTCGGCGACCGGCAGGGCGCCGCGACGGATCTGAAGAAGCTCCACGACCTGTCGCCCTCGGACCAGGACGTGATGAACGAGCTGTCCGGTCTGCTGCAGGAGCTCGGCGACCACCGCGGCATGATCCAGCTGTACGAGGACCAGGTCCTCCGCGGTCGCGATCCGGCGCAGCGGGCGGAGCTCGCGCGGAAGGTGGCGCGCCTCTGGGAGGAGGAGCTCGGCGAGGCGCGGGAGGCGTCGGACGCCTGGCGCCGCGTCCTCCGCATGAAGGCGGGCGATCCGGAGGCGACGGCGGGCCTCGAGCGGGCGAAGACCGGCAAGCTCAAGCGTACCCCGCCGCCGCCCTCGCTGCCGACCCGGCCGCCGGGCCTGCCGCTGACCGAGCCGCCGCTCGCGCCCCGGTTGCCGACCCTCGAGGCTCCCGGCGTGGAGATTGGCGTTGCGGCGGCGGCCTTGAGCAACGGCTACGCGGGCGGCGGGGTGCAAGCCGCTGCCGAGGCGCTGCAGGTGGACGCCCCCGAGGTGGTCGGCCCGGAGGCGCCGCAGATCGCGCCGGAGCCGCAGGCCGAGGCGTACGGCGACGCGTTGATCGCGACGGCCGAGGGCGACGCAGACAGCGGCGCCGTCGACGCCCACGCGGCGCCGCCCGAGGAGCAGGAGCTTCCTCCGGAGAGCGCCGGCCACGCCGCGCCGATCGCCGACGAGCAAGCCGCCGCTGCGCCGCGGTCGGACCTCGACGGCGACGCTGCGCCGCCGGCGTACGGCGGCCTCGACGACGGCGGCGAGGCCTACGGGGCGGAGCCCGTCGCGCCCGCTACCCCCCCGCAGCCCGTCGCGCCGCCGCCGTCGTCCGCGGCGCCCTCGCGTCCTCCCACCATCGCGCCGCCCCATCCCCCGCCGCTGCACGCAGCGGCGGCCGGGGGGGCCGCGCTTCGGCCGTCGTTTTACCCGCCCGCGCTGCCGCCCCTGCCTGCCTCCGACGAGGTCGACGTCGACGAGGACGCGGAAGATGTGGAGTTCCTCGACGACGACTCCGGTGCTCCTTAGCCGCGCAACGGAGAGATCTTGAGCCACAGAGGCACAGAGGAAACATGCCCCCTCTGATCCTCCCCCCGGCGCTCCGACCGGGCGACACCGTCGCCGTGATCGCCCCCTCCAGCCCGTTCGAGCACGTCCTCGCGCGGGTCGGCCTCGGCTGGCTCGCCCAGCGCTACCGCGTGCTCTTCGATACCGGCGGAGGTCCACCGCTCGCCGGCGACAGCCGCGGGGGCGGGGAGCCGTCGCTCTCGGCGCCCTCCAGCCACGGGATGTTCGCGCGGACCGGTTACCTGGCCGGCAGCGACGCGCGGAGGAGGGACGAGCTCGTCCGCGCGCTGTCGCACCCCGACGTGCGCGCCATCTTCGCGGCCCGCGGCGGCTACGGCGCGAACCGGTTCGTCCACCGGCTCGACTGGAGCGTCCTCGCCGAGCGCCCTCGCTGGATCGTCGGCTTCTCCGACGTCACGGCCCTCCACGTCGAGGCCACGCGCGCGGGCGTCGCCTCGCTCCACGGCGCCCACGTCACAGCGCTCGGCCGCGGCGATGCCCGCGCCCGCGCCGCGCTGATCCGCGCCCTCGAAGATCCGCTGGGCGAGCGCCGCTTCGACGGCCTGGCCACGCTGCGCGCCGGCGCCGCCGAGGGCCCGCTCTTCGGCGGCAACCTGGCCCTGCTCCACGCCTGCGCCGCGGCCGGCCGCCTCCGCGTGCCGGAGGGGTGCGTCCTTGTGATCGAGGACGTCACCGAGCGGCCCTACCGCATCGATCGCATGCTCGCGACGCTGGAGGTCGGCGGCCACCTCGCGCCGGCCGCGGCGGTGATCCTGGGCGACTTCGAGCAGTGCAACCCAGGCCCGGACGGCGTCACGGTGGACGAGGTCCTCCGCGACAGGCTGCTGCCGCTGGGGGTCCCCGTCGTCGCCGGGCTGCCGATCGGCCACGGCCTCCGCAACGAGCCCGCCATCCTCGGCGGTCGCGCGCGCGTCCTCTCGCTCGGCCCCGAGGCCGTGGTCACGCTGGCGGGCGCCTGAGCGCCCGCAGGATCACGCGATCACGCGATCACGCGATCACGCGATCACGCGATCACGCGATCACGCGATCACCAGAAGATGCTCTTCCGCTCCTTCAGCCCGCGGTTCAGCATCGACTGGATCCGGCCCTTCACGAGGCCGACCTTCTCCTGGATCACCGCGTCGTCGTCGTCGGGATCGCCCTGGAACGTCATGGGCTCGCCGAAGTAGATCCTGTATCGGGTCGGCAGCGGCATCTGGCCGCCGGGGATCAGCACCTGAGGGATGATGGGGAACGTCGGCATCCCGAGCGCCTTCGAGACCGACTCGAGGTTGCCGAGCGAGATGTACTGTTCCTCGCCCCCGACGACCGCGATGGGCACGATCGGCGTGTCGGTCTCCAGCGCGAGCCGCATGAACCCGAGCCCGAAGTCGAGCAGCTGATAGCGGCTGGAGAACCCCTTCGAGATCCCGCGCGTCCCCTCCGGGAACACAAGGATCGCGGCGCCCATGTCGAGCAGCCGCCGCGCGTTCTCGGGCACGCCGACCACCTGGCCCACGCGCGAGAAGAACGTCGCCACGAACGGCAGGGTCTGCGTCCACTTCTCGACCATGCTCCGCATCACGCGCGGCGGCTCGGCGTCGAGGAACAGCGAGGCCGCGATCAGCAGGCCGTCGAACGGGAGCTGGCCGGAGTGGTTGGCGATCAGGAGGACCCGTCCGGTCGGGACGCGCTCGATGCCGAACACCTCGGTCCGGAAATAGAAGCGATGAAAGAAGGCCGCGACCCCGACCGCGTACTTCGCCCACGCGCGGTCGAGCCCGAACGGGTCCACCCCGTCGGCGGCGTGCGGCAGCGCGACCCGGCGCAGCCGATCCTCGAAATCCTGACCGAGCAACCGGATGGTCGCGTCGTCGATCGTGCCGCGCAGGCTGTCGACCCCGACCCGCGCGAGCGGCAGCGCGCTGTGGGTGACGAAGTGGCTCAGCCTGGCGAGCGTCGTTCTGCTGGCCATGGGCGCGGGACGATAGCAAACCTCGCGTGAGACTGCACCGGCAGGAAGGGCTTGACCATCGGCCTCCTCGAAGCGACCGTCGCTCCGATGAGCGAACGAATGCTCGGTCGAGGCCGCCGCCCCGGCGCAGATACGGATCCGTCCCTCCGGCCGATCCTCATCACCGGCATCTGCGGTCGTCTCGGACGGCGGCTCGCGCGGCGCCTCCACCGCGAGCGGCGCGTGATCGGCGTCGACCGGCGCAGCTTCGACGGGGGCCCCAAGGACATCGAGCATCACCAGATCGATATCCGCCGCAAGAAGACCCAGGACATCTTCCGCCAGGAGCAGCTCGCCGCGGTGGTCCACCTCGGGGTCATGCACGACCCGCGGGCCAGCCAGATGGAGCACCACAGCTGGAACCTCGCAGGCTTCCAGCGGCTGCTCGAGTTCGTCGCGCAGTACGACGTGCCCAAGCTCATCGTGCTGTCCAGCGCGAACGCCTACGGGCCGCGCCCCGACAACCCGCAGTTCATCACCGAGGACGCGCCGCTGCTCGGCGGCGCCTCGTTCAGCGAGATCCGCGACCTCATCGAGGTCGACATGCTGGCGCAGTCGTTCTTCTGGAAGCACCCGCAGACCGAGACGGTCGTCCTCCGGCCGGTCCACATCCTCGGCTCCGTGCGCAACGCGCCGTCGAACTACCTCCGGCTCAACGTCATCCCGACGCTCCTCGGCTTCGATCCGATGGTGCAGGTCATTCACCAGGACGACGTTGTCTCCGCGATCGCCGCGGCGCTCCGCCCCGGCGTGCGCGGGATCTTCAACCTCGCGGGCCCGGCGCCGCTGCCGCTCTCGCGCGTCATCGACATGACCGGGCGGGCGCGCGCGGCGATCCCTCACTTCGTCATGCAGACGATCATCCCGCGGCTCTGGCGGTTCCGGGCGACCTCGTTCCCGGCCCCCGAGCTCGATCACATCCGCTACGTGTGCATGGTCGACGACCGGCGCGCGCGCGAGATCCTCGGCCACACGCATCAGCACGACATCCAGGAGACCGTCCAGGCGGTCGACGACATCACCTGAAGGGCGCGTCATGAAGCGATCGACCCGGATCGAGCGGCTCGTCGGCTATTACGAGGACTTCGCGCCCGACTACGTCTCCACCTGGAAGGACATCCAGCACTACGAGAAGCCCGTGCGCGCGTTCCTGCGCGATGCCGTCCCCGAGGGGGGCCGCGTGCTCGACGCGGGCTGCGGTCCGGGCCACCTCACGCGCGATCTCCCGCCGTCCGTCGACGTCGTCGGCTTCGACATCGCCGAGGGCATGCTCGAGATCGCCCGCAAGAAGCGGCCCCACGGCGCGTACCACCGGCACGACTACCACCTCCCGATCCCCCGCTCGTGGGGGCGGTTCGACGTCGCGCTCGCGCTCGGAACGCTGGAATTCTGCGACGATCTCGCGCTCGCCCTCACGAACCTCGCCGGCGCGATGCGTCCCTCCGGCCGGATGCTGGTGAGCATCGTCGAGCGCAGGCCGCACGTCCGGATGCACGAGCGCGCCGCGCGCCCGCTCTCCGACGCCGAGCTGTCCGGCGTGAGCATGTATCTTTACACGTTCGCCGAGCAGACAGACGCGATCCTGCGCTCGGGCCTGCTCCCGCGCAGCTACCGCCTCCACCCGGGCTGGCGACACACCGAGTACGACGTCGACGTGCTCTACGCCCTCTGGGATCTCGAGGCCCCGCGCAGCGGCCGATGATGCGCCGAGGACACGCGGCGAGCCTTTCCGCGCCGCGCCGTCCGGGGTAGAGAGGGCGACGGTGCAATGGAAGTGAAGCTCGGGGGCGCCTTCCTGACCTGCGCGATGGGGCCGTTGCACCACGCCGGCGCGTCCATTCAGGCCAGCAGGGTGCCGGAGGGGCTCGGTGCGCTCACCCCCGAGGGGCTCCTCGGCGGCTTCCAGCGCGGCGTCGAGCACGCGGCGAAGCTCGCCGGCGTCCGCAAGGAGGACGTCGAGCGCCTCCTCCCCATGGACGAGGTGCGCGAGGCGGTCGAGCGGCTCGGCGACAGCCAGACCGAGGCCGTTGTCGCGTGGGACGTCTACGCGGGGCGCATCGGCGGGCTGCTCGAGGGGGTCGCCGAGGTGACCGACTACGGCCAGGCGCCGGACGTCGGCCTGTGCCTGGAGCGGCTGGCGAACAAGGTCCGGCGCGATCGTCCTTTCGCGGAGCCGCTCCAGGCGCTCGCCGACGACATCGCGACCTGGCAGACGATGATCGGCCGCTGCCGCAAGCTGCTCGACGAGAGCGGCGGCGGCGCGCTCGCCAAGGCGTACCGCCGCCGGCAGATCCGCAAGCTCGCGTCGATCGCGGTCTCGGCCCTCGTCATCGTGGCGGCGCTGTCGGTGATCGTGCGGGTCCAGACCGCCCGCGCGCGCGTCGACGCGCTCCTCGCGCGCCCCGAGGTGTGCGCCGTCCGCGAGATCGCGTCGGGCGATCTCGGCCGGGCGGCGAGCGAGCAGCAGCGGCGCGTGGCCGCGCGGATGGAGCAGTGCGCCGCGGTGGAGGCCCGGGAGGCGCGCGAGCGCGAGGAGCGGGTGCGCGCCGAGGAGAAGGCGCGCGCCGAGGAGAAGGCGCGCGCGGAGCGCGACGAGAAGTGCGCCGCGCTCGCCGTGCGGTTCAAGGCGGGGGCGTTCTCGGAGGAGGACGGCAAGCTCGCCGGCGTGAACAACGATCTGCTCCGGCGGATCGCGCAGCGGAGGCTCCTCGCCACCGACGTCGGGCCGACCGGTCCTGCGCTCCCGTGCGACGGCGCGCGCGGCGGCGACGAGCTGCGCGCGGCGTTCGCGGACGCCCTGATCGCGTCGGTCTGGACGTGGGTGCCGTCCGCCGATCCCGGCCCGAAGCTCGGCGAGGTGCTCGCGGCGCGCCGCGCTGAGCTGCCCCCCCGCGCGCAGACGACGCTGTCGTTCCGCACCGTGCACGAGGCCAAGCGGGCGATCGTATCGGGCGATCCGGCCGCGCTCGGGCGGGCGACGCGCCTGTGCGCGCTCACGGCCGCGCTCGAGATCGCGAGCGGTGCCGGCTGCGCGGCGCTGGAGAGGATCGCGGGCAAGCCGGCGCCGTGAGCCTGCGCTCAGGGACGACGCCGGTGAGGTGAGGGGAGGGGGAGCCGGAGCAGCGCGGGCGCGGCGATGGGCGTCGCGCCCGCGGGGCTGTCTACTTGAAGGCGGGGATCGACTCCGAGTCGAGCACGCAGAAGTGATCGGTCTCTTCCTGCGCGGGGTCCACCGCCGCGCACTTCACCTTGAGCTCCGGCGAGATGCCTGAGAGGGGGTCCTGGCAGATCGTGTCATCGGGTTTCCCGCCATTCCCACAGGCGACCAGCGGCCAGAGCCCGACGACCTTGTACCGCGCCGTGCAGCTCTCTTCCGAATACGTGACTTCCGCCTCGAACTGATTCCCGAGGTTGGCGGCCGTCACGTACACGCGCAGATTGCTCCACTCGAGCTTGCGCGATCCCGGTTCCAGAGGCGGCTCGCCGCCTTCACCGGCGCCGTCCTCTCCAGCGCCGCCTTCGCCGGCGCCGCCAGCGCCGCCTTCGCCAGCGCCGCCAGCACCGCCTTCGCCGGCGCCGCCTTCACCGCCTTCGCCGGCGCCGCCAGCACCGCCTTCGCCAGCGCCGCCAGCACCGCCTTCGCCGGCGCCGCCTTCACCGCCGGCGCCACCTTCGCCGGCGCCGCCTTCGCCGCCGGCGCCGCCCTCGCCGGCGGGCAGCACCACCACCTCGGCAGGGGCGAGCGACGGTACCGTGCAGATGTCGTTGTCATCCGGCTGGAGGGTCGCGAAGGTTCCGATCGCGAACGCGTTCAGGTCCGGGTTCGGATCGATCGTGGCGCCGCCGCGGTACCAGCCGCCGAACTCCTCGGTCTGGATCGCGACGAGCTTCGTCTCCCGATCGGGGATCTGGTCGCCGTTCGCGTCCGGGTTGTAGGTCTGCATCCCCACGCGCTCGACAGTGCCATTCTTCCGACCGCAGGGGCTCTCCGCATCCCCGTCGATCAGCGTGAACTTCGTCGCGTACGGGTAATAGCTGGCGGTGCCGACCATGCATTCGGGCTTGGGCTGCGAGCAGCCCGGCGACATCGCCGCGAGCGGTGAGAGCGCCGCGAGCCCCGCCATCCCAACAAGCCATCGCCTCTTCATCGCTTGCTTCCTTTCACCGGCGCGCCGCGCCTAGAACGTGACCCGCGCGCCGAACCGGAACTGCCGGGGCGTCTGGTACTGTGTCGGCTTGCCGAAGTTCGGGTTCTTGGCGTTCTCCGCGAGCGGCTGGCCGTCCATGGTGGTCACGCACGTCGATTTTCCGGGCCTCGATTCCAGATCCTCGGGCGTTCCATCGACGCACGGGTTCACGTTCGCCGTCGTGTAGCGCTGGTCCACCGCGACGATCTGCTGGAAGTTGAAGATGTTGAAGACATCCATGCTGACGGTGAGCTGGCTGTCCTTCGAGAGCCGGACCGAATAGCCGAGGTGGCCATCGAAGTTGTGTTGCCAGGGCAGCCGCTCGCCGGAGCCGCGGGGCAGGATGAACGCCTCGTCGTAGCTGTACAGGTAGTGCGAACCCCAGTAGTCGATGGGGGCGCCCGAGCGGGACCGGTACGTGAGGCCGAGGTCGACGAGCATGTTCTTCGGGAGCTCGAACGTCTTCGCGCCGTAGATCTTGATCTCGTGCGCGTTGTCGCCGGGCAGGGCCCCGTCGCGGTTGACGAGGAGCGAGGCCAGATCGAACTCCGAGTTGATGTTCGGATCGAGCTGGTCCGTCTCGGGCTTGAAGAGGCCCGAGTAGTTGCCGCGCAGGTAGGACAGCGTGTAGCTCGCCTGGGCGAGCCACAGGTCGGCGAAGGCCTTCTGGAAATAGAGGGTCACCGCGTCGTAGTCGCGCCTCGCCTCGGGGAAGTCCTTCGCGATCCCCTTCCCGGGGTTGCCGATGAAGTAGGTGTTCGCCTCGTCCCGGCTCATGTCCTCGATGACGTTGTTCATCCAGCGCTTCGTGTACGTCGCGCCGATCCGCCCGTTCGCGATGATCTCGTACTCGCCGCCGACCACGAGCTCGTCGGACGACTGCGGCGCGATGTCCGGATCCACAGGGGACTTGCCGCCGCCGATCGTGTACCATGACCGGTTCGGATCGTGGCTCCCCATGATCTCGGGCCGGTTCGCGTCGCCCCGGCACTGCCCTTCGCCATAGCCCTTCGCGTCCACGGGATCCTCGGGGTTACAGCCGTCGTCGCCCTTGACGTGGTAAGAGCGGACGTTCCGCTCGTCGCCGAACGCGCGATCCATCATGTCGAGGGGGACGCTCTCGTAGTACCGTGCGTAGTTCGCGAACACCTTCGACCGGCCCTGCTGCGTGATGTCGTAGACGACGCCCACGCGCGGGGACCACTGGTTCGCGAGCGCCAGCCCGAGCTTGCCGTCGCTGGCGTACAGGTACTGCGCGTCGTAGCGCATTCCGACGTTCAACGTCACCTGGTCGAGGATGCTCCAGCTGTCCTGCACGAACGCGCCGATCGTCGCCCCGAGCGACGTCACCGTGATCTTGTCCTGGATCACGTAGTCCCTGGCGCCGGGGCCGGTCGCCAGGCCATCCGGACCGGTCAGGAAGCCGAGCTGTCGCTCGTCGTGGAAGGCGTCCCAGTCTCCCTCTTCCTGGTAGCTGGTGCCGCCCGCGTACGCCTTGATGTGCTTGTACGTCGTGATCTCGCCGTCGATGCCGGCCTTGACGACGTGGTGACCGAGCGCCTCGAAGATGCTCGTCACCATCGCCTTGAGCTGGAAGCGGTTGAGCGAGGCGTCGTCGAGAAAGTCAGGGCCGCCTTTCCTGTACGTGTTCAGCGCGCACGGATCGTGGGTCTCGGAGAGCTCTCTTCCGTTCTCGTCGAGCTCGCCGGTCCGCCGGCTCAGCCACCTGCACATCTGCCGGGCCTCGGGCGAGAGCCGCTCGAATTCGCCGATCGAGTGCCGGTAGGGGTCGTACTTCCCGAAGCCCACGAAGGGCCTGCCCGCCAGGCCCTCGTTCGTCCCGAGCTCCGAGCCGTCCGAGGGCAGCCGCGCGCTGCGCTGGCTGTGCCAGCCGAGCGTCGCGTCGAGCAGCAGGGTCTTGTTGTTGAACGCCGATGCCCACTTCAGCGCGACGTCGTTCGATGACGCCACGTACTCGTGCGCCATCGCGTTGTACGTGCCGGCGATGTTGGCCACCTCGACGATGCCCTGCTGCGGGTCGTACCCGAAGTTGCCGTTGCCGCCGGAGGAGGACGGCGATCCGTAGACCGAGAGCGCGATGCTGTGATCCGGGTCGATCTGGTAGGTCAGCTTGCCGAGGTACTGCAGCGTCTGCTCCTCGGCGCGGTAGAAGCTCTGCGTGCCCGGCAGCCGGTCGAGGACGTTGAGCCCCGTCTCGGGATCCGTCACCGTCTCGAAGGTGTCGCGGTCGTAGCGCGTGGCGAACAGGTTGCGCTCCAGCTCGTGGCTCTTGAACGCGACAGCGGCGCCCGCGAAGAACCAGAGCTTGTCCTTCAGGATGGGGCCGCCGACCTCGAAGCCGTAGTCGCGGATGGACGACAGGCGCGTGTCCGTCTGGACGGTGGCGCCTTGGCGGCGGACCTCCTTGAGCTTCCCCTCGGTGGCGCCGGGCGTGATGTTGAAGAAGACCGAGCCCTGGAACCTGTTGCCTCCGCTCTTCGTGATGACGTCGAGGACGCCTCCGGTCGCGCGGCCGAACTCGGGCATGTACCCGCCGGCGATCACGTTGACCTCCTTGATGAACTCCATGGTGAGCGGCGTGCCGATGATCCCGTACGCCGGGTCGTTCACCGAGAGGCCGTCGATCACGTACTGGTTCTCGGGCGAGGACGTGCCGGCGATGGACGTCCCGTACTCGTCCGTCTGCGCGCCGGGCGTGGTCGCGGCGATCGATTCGAACGAGCGCGACGCCGCGCCCTTCCCCGTCGGGGGCGCCACGGCGATGCGCCGCGTGAAGTCCTCCGTGATGCTCTGGCCCACCGTGCTCGAGCCGACGTCGACCGTCGGCGCGCGGCCGACGACGACGATCTCCTCCGCCTTCAGCGCCTCCGGCAGCAGCTCGACATTGACCCGGAGGGTCGTCCCGGAGCGGACCGCGATTCCGCCGCGCGCGTACGGCTTGAACGACTCCTTCTCCAGGCGGAGTGTGTAGTCGCCTGGAGGCAGGTTCGGGATACGGTACTGGCCTGTGCCGTCCGTGACCACGAGCTGCTCCCCTTGCAGCGCGGGTGAGGTCGCCGTCACGACCACATCGGCGACGGGCGCTTTGCTCGAGGCGTCGATTACCCGTCCGATCAGAACGCTGTTGCCCGTCTGCGCGAGCGCCGGCACCGCGGTCAACAAAGTCATGGCGAGCAGCACCAATGCCGCCCACATCCCCAACGGTGCACGTGGTGAGCGCGCTCCGTGTTTCATCCTCTTTTCGAGAAACTTCACGGAATTCCCTCCAGAAGTGTAGGCCCCTCGAGTCCCTCCTCACCCTAGACAGGAATCGCGCGAGACAATAGACTTTTTTGTAGTACTTGCTCGCTTGTACACTCCGGGTAGGCGCCGCACGCTTCCACACGGCGTCTCCCTATCGAAGAACAGCTCGAGTTCTAGGAGTTACGACCGCCCATGTTCGACTCGGTACTCGGCCGCGCCACCGCCACCCAGGGGCGTCTAGGGACGGGCGCAGCGCTCTCCATCGTCGCCCACGCGGCGATCGCGGCGGCGATCCTCGGGCTGGCCGCGCGCCCTGGGGTCGAGAAGCAGAAGGACGTCGAGGTCACCTTCTTCGCCGCGCCGCCGCCGCCGCCGCCACCTCCGCCGCCGCCGCCGCCGCCGGGAGGCGGCGCGAAGCGCCCGCCGAAGGTGGAGCGCATCGAGCAGCCGAAGCCTGTCAAGACACCTGACACCATCTACGACATGCCGGAGAAGCCCAAGGCCAAGGCGCCTGAGCCGGAGCCGCCCAGGGAGGAGGCGCCGGAGCAGCCGGGCGGCGTCGAGGGTGGCGTCGAGGGCGGCGTTGCAGGCGGGACCGTCGGCGGCCAGGTCGGCGGGCAGATCGGCGGTACGCTGGGCGGCCAGCTCGGCGGTCAGCTGGGCAGCACGGCGCCGCCGCAAAACGTTGTGCTGCCGTTCGGCGCCGGGATGAGCCGGCCGACGATGACCTCGGGGCGAGATCCGCAGTACACGCGCGAGGCGCTCGCCGCGCGGGTGGAGGGGCTCGCGATTGTCAAGTGCGTCATCAAGGTCGACGGCGCCCTGACCCAGTGCCGCATGGTCAAATCACTGCCCCACATGGACAAGGCGATCCTCGATGCGCTCTCGGGCCGTCGCTACACCCCGGTGATGTACCAGGGGCGCCCCGTCTCGGTCGACTACGTGTTCAACATCCGGCTCAAGCTCCCTTGACCGCCGGGCCCGGGGGTGTTGTTGAACGGGCTCGGCACGTAGTAGAGAAGGGTACGAGGTAGGTCCGCTCGGAGGTACTGTCGAGTTCGCTACGGCGTCGAGAGGCGCTGATCCAGCCTAGCCAAAACCATCACGACACCATGGAGCGCCAGGAGGCGCGAGCGAGACGATGCAATTCACGTTGATTGAGCTGTGGGGCCACATGGGGCTCTTCGCGAAGCTGATCGTGTTCGCGCTGGCCCTCATGTCCGTCTCGTCCCTGATCATCTTCGGCGAGCGCCTCGTCGTGTCGTTCAAGTCGCGCGCCGCCTCCCGCGCCTTCGCGGAGCGGGTGGGGCCGATGCTCGCCCGGGGCGAGTTCGAGGGCGCCCGGGCCGCCGCCAAGCCCCCGGCCGAGCTTGGCTACCTCGGGCGCGTCATCGGCGCCGGGCTCGCCGCCTACGCGTCGAGCGCCCCCTCCCGGCTGCCGGCGCAGGGGCACGAGCGCGACGGTGTGTTCGAGTCGGTCTCGCGGGCCCTCGAGCGCCAGGCGCAGCGCGAGGTGCTCAGTCTGAAGCGCGGCTACGGCCTGCTCGCCACGGTCGGCTCCACGGCGCCGTTCGTCGGCCTGCTCGGGACGGTCATGGGCATCGTGACCGCGTTCCAGCAGATGGCGGCCGCCGGCTCCGGCGGCCTCGGCACCGTCTCGGCGGGTATCGCGGAGGCGCTCATCACGACCGCCTTTGGCCTGCTCGTCGCGATCCCGGCCGTCATGGGCTACAACTACCTCCAGGGCTGGGTCGACGCCCGGGCGATCGACATCTCGGAGTCGTCGAACGAACTCCTCGACATCGTGGCGAAGCGGCTCGACGGCCGCCTCGCGCCGGCCTCCGACGAGGCCGCTTGACACAGAGCCCGCGCGATACGGTGTCTGTCGGGTCGCGGAGCGCGGCGCGCAGCGCCGTGCGCCCGCGGCGAGGCGCGCGCTGACGCGCTCAGCCGGGAAGCGAGCGTTCCAATGGGGATGGCTGCCGGCCCGCAGAAGGGCCTCAAGAGCGAGATCAACGTCACGCCGCTCGTCGACGTCGTGCTGGTGCTGCTCATCATCTTCATGGTCGTCACGCCGATGCTGCAGCGCGGCAAGGACGTGAAGTTGCCGCAGGCCGCGAAGGTGGACGAGGAGAAGAAGGAGGTGGACCCGCTGATCCTCTCCGTGACGCTGGAGAAGACGGTGTGGGTCGAGAACGACCCGTACGATGAGGCCGGGCTCGCCGCGCGGCTCACGCGCGAGTTCGCCGCGAACAGCGGGCGCAAGGTGCTGGTCAAGGGGGACCAGCGCCTCTCGTTCGGCGACGTCCGCAGGGTGATGGAGACGGCGCGCAAGGCGGGCGCGAAGAGCGTGTCGCTGGCGGTCGAGGAGCTGAAGGGGAGGTAGCGGCGATGAGCGCTCGCGCGAAGAGGAAGTTCGTCGTCAAGCCGGCGGTGCCGCTGAACTCGGACATCAACGTGACGCCGCTCGTCGACGTCGTGCTGGTGCTGCTCATCATCTTCATGGTCGTGACGCCGCTGCTCGAGAAGGACATCGGCGTGCGCGTGCCGGACACCGAGCAGGTCAAGGTGGACACCCCCCCGCCGCCCGACCAGCTGGTCGTCCGGGTGAGCGCGCAGGGCGAGCTCCTGGTGAACGACGAGCGGGTCGAGCGCGCCGATCTCGTCGGCAAGCTCAGGCCGCTCCTCGAGCGCCAGAGCAGGCCGCAGGACAGGATCGTCTTCGTCGTCGCCGACGACAGCGCCGTCTATGGCACCGTGGTGGAGGTGCTCGACGGCGCGAAGGCGGCCGGCGCGCAGACGCTCGGCATGATGACCGAGCTCCCCGAGCCGCCCACGCCGTGAGCGGCGCGCGCCCACGCGGCGCGCCGGTTCGTGGGCCCTGGTTCGCGGGCTCGGCGCGGGCGGCCCGGCGCGACGGGAGGCTTGCGTCGCGCGCGGTCGCGACCTACACCGCCCACCTCGAAAGGGAGGTTGTCGATGTTGCGGACCGAATGGGTGAGCAAGCGCTCCGGGAGCCCCAACCAGAGCCAGATGCACTTCGCGAGGAAGGGCGTCGTCACGGAGGAGATGGAGTACGTCGCCCGCCGTGAAAACCTCGCGCCCGAGCTCATCCGCAGCGAGGTCGCGCGCGGCCGGATGATCATCCCCGCCAACAAGAACCACCTGAACCTCGAGCCGATGTGCATCGGCATCGCGTCGCTCTGCAAGGTGAACGCGAACATCGGCAACAGCCAGACCACGAGCGACGTGAACGGCGAGCTCGAGAAGCTGCGCTACTCCATCAAGTACGGCGCCGACACGGTGATGGACCTGTCGACCGGCGGCGACATCGACGGCATCCGCCGCGCGATCATCGCCGACTCCCCGGTGCCGATCGGGACGGTGCCGATCTACCAGGCGCTCGAGGCGTGCAAGGGCACGGACAAGATGACGGCCGCGGACCTCATCGACATGCTCGAGCACCAGGCGAAGCAGGGGGTCGATTACTTCACGATCCACGCGGGCGTGCTGCTCGAGCACCTGCCGCTCGTGAAGGGCCGCATCACGGGCATCGTCTCGCGCGGCGGCTCGATCATGGCGCAGTGGATGATCGAGCACCACAAGCAGAACCCGTTCTACACGCACTGGGACAAGGTGCTCGAGGTCTGCGCCAAGTACGACGTCACGATCTCGGCCGGCGACGGCCTCCGCCCTGGCTGCCTCCACGACGCGAGCGACGCGGCGCAGTTCGCCGAGCTGAAGACGCTCGGGGAGCTGACGAAGCGCGCCTGGGAGAAGGACGTGCAGGTCATGATCGAGGGCCCCGGGCATGTGCCGTTCGATCAGATCGCGATGAACGTGCAGAAGGAGATGGAGCTCTGCCACGAGGCGCCGTTCTACGTGCTCGGCCCGCTCGTCACCGATTTCGCGCCCGGCTACGACCACATCACGAGCTGCATCGGCGCGACGATGGCCGGCTTCGCCGGCGCCGCGATGCTCTGTTACGTGACGCCGAAGGAGCACCTCGGCCTGCCGAACGCGGACGACGTGAAGCAGGGCCTCATCGCCTACAAGATCGCCGCCCACGCCGCGGACGTGGCGCGCAAGCGCCCGGGCGCGCGGGATCGCGACGACGCGCTGAGCCGCGCCCGCTATGCCTTCGACTGGAAGCAGCAGTTCGCGCTCTCGCTCGATCCGGAGACGGCCCAGGCGATGCACGACGAGACGCTCCCCCAGGAGTACTTCAAGACCACGGAGTTCTGCTCGATGTGCGGGCCGAAGTTCTGCTCGATGCACATCAACCGTGTGGTCGACGAGTACAACGCGCGGCAGGACCGGCAGGAGCCCGAGAACGCGCCCACGAAGCGCTCGCTCGCGCTCATCGATCAACCGTGACGCCGGGGCGGCCGTGACACGGGGGAGGGGTCGCGCGGTCCTCCCTCGCGCGCCCGTCGCGGCGCGCGCGGCCCTCGTCGCCTGCCTGTCGCCCGTCGCGGCGCGCGCGGTCCTCGTCGCCTGCCTGTCGCCCGTCGCGGCGCGCGCGGCCCTCGTCGCCTGCCTGTCGCTCGTCCTCCTCGCCCCCGTCGCGTGCGGCCGCGACCGCGCGAATTCCTCGCGCGCCTCGTCGTCGCCCTCCTCGCCGACAGCCTCCGTCTCGGCGGCACCGCGCCCGCCGAGCCCTCGCCTCACGGATCCGCGCTGGCGCCTCGCCGCCGGGGACGACCCGCTGGAGTGCGCCCGGCTCGCCGAGGCCGAGGGCGCCTCCGGCCTCCTCGACGCGCTGGACGACGGCGGCGACATCGCGCTCACGGCGCTGCGCGCGCTGCCTCACGCCGACGACGCCGATCTGGCGCTCGCGCCGCTCGCCGAGCGCGCCCGCGCGGCGTCCGGGGCGTCGCTCGCCCCCCTGCTCGACGCGCTCCTCGGGATCGCCGGCCGTCCGCCGCGCCCGCGCGAGCCGCTCGACCCGGACGGAGCGCGCGCCGCGGCCGCGGCGCTTGTCGAGCTGTCGGGCAGGCGCGGCCTCCCTGCGGAGGAGCGCGCGCTCGCGATCTCGGCGGCGCGCGCGCTCGCCGAGAAGGGGCTCGTCGACCCGCGCCGGATCCCTGCGGATCTGGACCTCGAGGTCTCCGGCGCGGGCTCCGCCGGGGGCCAAGCGCCGCGGCCTTGACGTACGTCCTGCGCGGCCGGCGCGGGACGTCAAGGCCGGGCGGCCGTCCTGCGCGGCGCCCCTGGCTGCCGGGTCGACCCGCCGCGCTTTGGGCCGATCGGGGTCTATTTTGGTAGCTTGCCCCCCGTGACGACGCCGTACACCTCCGAGGCTTTCCTCCACCAGCTCCTCGGCAAGGCGCTAGCCGCCCACGCCAGCGACATCCATCTCAAGGTCGGTCAGCCGCCGGGCGCGCGGGTGCGCGGCGATATGGTTTATTTCCGGGTCGACAGGATCCGCCCCGAGGACAGCGAGGCTGCGGCGCGCGTGCTGCTTGCGGGGAGGCCCTCGCGCGAGCTGCTCGCCACGCTCCAGGAGCTTGACACCTCATATGTCGTCCCGGGCCTTGGCCGGTTCCGGGTCAACCTGTATCGCCAGCGCGGCTCGCTCGCGATCATCCTGCGCAGCATCCCGCTCAAGGTCCCCGCGTTCGATGAGCTGGGCGTGCCTTCGGCGGTGCGGGCGATGGCGGAGCACGACCATGGTCTCGTCCTCGTCGCCGGCACGGCTGGCAGCGGCAAGAGCACCACGCTGGCCGCGTTCGTCGGGCAGATCAACGCGACCTTGCCGCGCCACATCGTCACCCTCGAGGACCCGATCGAGCACGTGCACGACGACAACCGCTCCAGCGTGAGCCAGCGCGAGATCGGCGTGGACACCTCGGATTTTCCGACCGCGCTGCGCTCCGCATTGCGGCAGGATCCGGACGTCGTGATGCTCAGCGCGCTCCGCGACGGCGAGTCGCTCGATCTGGCGCTGCACGCTGCCGAGACGGGGCACCTCGTGCTTGCGGCGGTGCACACGCCGGACGTCACGCGCACGCTCGGGCGGCTTGTCGCGCTTGGCAGGAGCCCGAGCGAGGTGCGCGACCGTCTGGCCGACTGTTTCCAGGGCGCGGTCGCGCAGCGCCTGCTCCCTCGCCGCGACGGTGCCGGGGAGGTCCTGGCCTCCGAGGTGCTTGTCGCGACGGCCGCGGTGCGCGAGGCGATCCGTCGTCCGGAGGGGAGCCCGTCGTTGCGCGAGCTGATGGAGAAGGGGGTCACGCCTTACGGCATGCAGACCTTCGAGGCGCACCTGCGCCAGCTCGTCGGCCAGGGTGCGATCGCCAAGGAGACGGCCAAGGCGGTGACGTCGCTGTAGCGAACTGCGTCGTTCGCGTCCTGCGCGGAGGTTCGGTGCGGCGAGATGGATGCCCACCCCCGGCCCGTGCTCGGCGCTCCGCGCCTGCGCGCGGTCCGCCCCTCCCAAATCGCGCGCTCCGCGCGCTCAGGGAGGGGTGCGTCGTCTGGTCCCTGCGGCCGGGGGGTGAGGTCCGGAGAAGGGAGGGCGTGCACGACGCGCGTCAGGACATCAGGCCGCGCGCGAAGAGCGCATCGGCCCAGAGCGGCCAGAGCGTGCGGTACGGGTGGGTCGCCAGCACCACACCGCCGCTTGGCAGGCGCCGCTGGAGGAGCGACGTTCGCTTTCTTCGGGGTAGCAAGCAATGCCACAGCAGATATCGCGCTCGGAGTCGTTCAGACTCACGCCGGACAGCACGTGGGCGCTATTCAATCCTCCGAAGTGGGCGCGAACCCTGGAGAGAACCTCGTCGATCGAGTGCGTGTCGCACGATATGCTCGCGCTCATCCTCAAGCCGATGAGCTCTCCCGGGGGGGACGAGCGCCGAGAGTGCCGCGGCGAAGGCGTCGAGCCGTTCTGCCTCGTCGCATCAGGCGAAGAAGTGAGGTCCTGACTCGCTCATCGCCGGATCACCATGATGAATTTGTTAAAACCAGCAAGGGTAACCGTCTCGCCCTCGTTCGAATCGAAGAGGTAGCCATCTTTGACCATGTACTTCGTTGGGTCGAACTCCGCCCCCTGTTGCATGATGAGCTCGACGCGTTCCACGTCTCCATCGAGCCCCTTCTTCTTCAGGGCCAGCTCAGGCTGTAAGGTGTGCCGGCCCAGGCGAACGACGACGCGAGGATCGAGAGCGCCGTGACCGTCGCGACGAGCCTCTGGAAGGCCGCGGTGATCCGGCCGCGCGCCGTACGCTCGGTATCGAAGCGTTCGGCGCACCTCCGAGACCATCCGTCGCGCTCCGGATGCTTCGTTTCCGTGCCGTGTTGCCTAATTTTCGTACCGTATTGACTAGTTTTCGAGCCTGAAGGCCTCGTTTTCGTGCAAAACTTCCTAGTTTCCGTGCCGTATTGCCTGGTTTCCGTGCCGTATTGCCTGGTTTCCGTGCCGTATTGCCTGGTTTCCGTGCCGTATTGCCTTGTTTCCGTGCCTGAAGGCCTCGTTTCCGTGCCGGAAGGCTTCGTTTCCGCGCCGGATGCCTTCCTCTTCCTCCAGGCGCAGCCCCCCGCCGCGGGCGCGCCGGGGGCCTCCACCCCCGCGGCGGCGGCGGGGGCTGCGCCTTCTCCCTCCGCGGTTCGCTCCCCCTCCGCGGTTCGCTCCCCCTCCGCGCTCCGCGCCCCGCGCGGCTCGCTTGCGGCGGCGCCTCAAGCCCGGGTATGGAGCGAGCCCATGCTCGAAGGGATCGAACGAGAAACGGCGGAGCACAAAGGTGGGCGCGGCGAGCCGGGCGGGCGCGCCCCGGCGGCGGGCGCGATCCGCCACGACTGGACGGTCGAGCAGGCGGTCGCCTTGCACGATCTCCCGCTCTTCGAGCTGATCGACCGCGCGCGCTCGGTCCACCGCGCCTTCCACGGCGAGCACGAGGTGCAGCTCTGCACCTTGCTCAGCGTCAAGACGGGCGGCTGCCCCGAGGACTGCGCCTACTGCCCGCAGTCGAGCCACTACGAGACGGAGGTCGGGGCGGAGCGCATGCTCGACGTCGGCGCGGTCCTCGCGGCCGCGGAGCGCGCCCGCGGCGGCGGCTCGACGCGGTTCTGCATGGGCGCCGCGTGGCGCGAGGTGAAGGACGGCCCCGCCTTCGAGCGCGTCCTCGACATGGTGCGCGGCGTGAAGGCCCTCGGCCTCGAGGCGTGCTGCACCCTCGGCATGCTCACCGACGACCAGGCGCGCCGCCTCAAGGAGGCCGGCCTCGACGCCTACAACCACAACCTCGACACGTCGCGGAAAGCCTACAAGTCCATCGTCTCGACCCGCACGTACGACGAGCGGCTGGTCACGCTGCGGAACGTCCGGCGGGCGGGCATCACCGTCTGCTCGGGCGGGATCATCGGCATGGGCGAGTCGATCGCCGACCGCTGCGAGATGCTCGTCGAGCTCGCGCGCCTCGATCCGCAGCCGGAGAGCGTGCCGATCAACGCCCTCGTGCGCTCGCCGGGCACGCCGCTGGAGAGCCTGCCCCCCGTGGACCCGATCGAGTTCGTCCGGATGATCGCGGTCGCGCGGCTCATGATGCCCCGCGCGATGGTGCGCCTGTCCGCCGGCCGGACGGAGCTCTCGCGCGAGGCGCAGCTGCTCTGCATGTACGCGGGGGCGAACTCGATCTTCTACGGAGACAAGCTGCTCACCACCCCGAACCCGGGCCCGGACGAGGACCGCGCGCTCATCGAGAAGGCCGGGCTCCAGCCGATGGCGCCTGCCGCGGCTCACGCCGCCCGCCGTTAGCCGGGCCGCCACCGTCGGCCGCGTCGGCCTGCGGGCGCTCCCCGTCGCGCGCCGCGAGGTGCAGCGTCTGCGTCGGGTGCGCGAGCCTCGATCCGGCCGAGCCGACGATCTCCAGGAAGGTGATCAGCACCTCCTGGCGCATGGTCCGGAACTGGCCGAAGTCGCGCGTCTCGAACCAGGCCATCACCTCGACGTCGAGCGACGAGGGGGCGACGCCGATGAAGCGCACGACGACGTCGTCGGGCCAGATGTGCGGGTGCGCTCGCAGCGCGCGCTCGCACCCCTCGATGATCGCGCGGAGCTGCTCGGGGGTGGTCTCGTGCACGAGGCTCAGCACGCAGGAGAGGCGCATCCGGTCGCGCGCCGTGTACGACTCGATCTGGAGATCGGCCAGCTTGCCGTTCGGGATCGTGACGAGCGTGCGGTCGAGCGTGCGGATCCGGGTCGACCGGAGCCCGATGCTCTCGACCGTGCCGAGGAGCGCGTCGATCCTCACGAAGTCGCCGACCTGGAACGGCCTGTCGATGCCGATCGAGACCGAGCCGAAGAGGTTCTCCACCGTCTTCTGCGCGGCGAGGGCGAGCGCGACGCCGCCGATGCCGAGGCCGGCGAGCAGGCTCGTCACCGGGTAGCCGAGCTCCGACAGCACGGCGATCGCGCCGAAGATCACGATCGCGACCTTCGCGATCCGCCCCATGAGCGGCACGAGCGAGCGCGCCGCGGGGTTGTCGCGCGTCGCGGGGGCGGCGAGCAGGCGGCCGCCGACGGCGTCGATCGCGCAGAGGGCGAACCAGAAGACGGCGACGAAGACGCCGGCGCGCAACACCTTGTCGAGGAACGCCTCGGCCGGCTGGTAGAGCCCGAACCACGGGAGCGCGACCGCGATGGCGAGGAGCGCCGCCGCGAACGTGAGCGGACCGCGCGTGCCCTCGAGGAGCGCGTCGTCGATCGCGGAGCCCGTTCGCACGACGAGGCGGCGGAGCAAGGCGCGGAGGAGGAAGCTCAGCACCGCGCCGACGAGCCAGGCGGCCAGCGCGAGGACCGGCAACGCGAGCCACTGCCACCAGAGCAGCTCGCGCGGGCCCGCGCGCAGCAGCACCGGCGGCAGGTGGTCGCGGAGCCAGCGATCCTCGAGCCGCGCGTACCACTCGTCGACGCGGTCCACGGTCGCGCGCGAGAAGAGCCAGCGCACGCCGTCGGGCGTCGCTCGCCGCACCAGGCGCACCGGCTGGGGCCCTGTCCGGGTCGGGATCTTGCCGAGCTCCTCCACGCCGGCCCCGAGGTTGTCCTGCGCGTCCCCCAGCGGGAGCGGCGAGAGCCTCTCCACGTCCAGCCAGAGGTGCCGGTCGAGCACCGCCTTGAGCTTCTGCGCGAGCACCGCGCCGTCCGCCTTCGGCGGCAGATCGAGGTAGCGCGCGGCCTCGGCGTAGTTGCCCGCGCGGCAAAGCTCGATGAAGCGGCGCATGGAGGCCTGCGGCGAGTCGGGGGCGACCGGGAGCGTCTCGGGATCGACGCCGCCCTCGGCGCTCGCTGGCGGCGCCGAGGGGGCAGGCGGAGGGGCCAGCTCGGCGGCGTTCGCTCCGAGGAGGACGCACCCGGAGACGAGCGCGAAGGCGAACGCAGCGCGGAGCCACCACCGCGCCGCCGGCCAAAGGCGGCGCCGCTTCGGCGCCTCGGGAGGATCGTTCCTGGGCATGGGCCCCTGCTATTCCATCGCCCGGCGCGTCTGTCGACCGGGCGGCGCGCGCGTGAGCCGTGCGTCGCGCGTGTCGCACCGCGCGCGACGCGCGGCGCGTAGGCTCCCTCGCAGCTACACCGCTGCGGCGGGCGGCTCGCTCGACAGCGCCGCGGTCGCGAGCGCCGCGAGCGCCGCGCCGTAGCGCGCGAGCCGGCGCGCGCCGAGCCCGGGGATGCGCGCGATGGCGGCGGCGACCGCGGCGTCGCCGGCGCGGCCCCCCGCGAGCGCGATCTCCACGAGATCCTGCGCGCAGTGCCCTGGCAGCACGACCTGCTCGTCGACCTTCCGCGCCCTCGCCTCGGCCCTGCGCCACGCCATGATCCGGGTCTCCACCGCGCGCCGGGCGGCGAGCTCCTTCCGGGGCGGGCGGGCCTGCTGGAAGAGGGCGCGCTCGTCCTCCGGCACGTCGCCGTCGCTGCGCCCCTGCTCGATGGCGCGGAGCCACGCGGCGACGAAGCCCGCCGCCCGTCCCGCCGCGGCCCCGCGGACGGCGCGCACGTCGTCGGCCCGGGCCGGCCTCCGCTGCGCGAGCTCGAGCAGCACCTCGCTGGCGACGATCTTGAAGGCGGGCTGGTCCGCCTCCTCGGCGGCGGCCTCGCGCGCCGCCACGAGCCGCCGCAGGATCGCCCGGCCCTCCGGGTCGAGCGCCTGGGCGCCCTTGACGCGCGCGTACGCGGGCCGCGGATCGCGCGGCGGCCCGAGGGCGGCCGCCAGCTTGTAGGCGCACTCCTCCGCGATCTCGTCGTCGATCCCGAGCGCGCGGCCCTGCTCCGCGAGACACGCGTCGAGCGAGAGCAGGTGGAGCACATCGTCGGCCAGGTAGCGCAGCTCGGCGCTCGCGAGCGGCCTGCGCCCCCAGTCGTGCTGCTGGAGCTGCTTGTCGACCTTCACGCCGAGCTCCGCCGAGAGGAGCGCCGCGAGCCCCGTCGCCGCGCAGCCGAGCATGCGCGCGGCGACCGAGGTGTCGCGCACCGCGGCGAGCGGCGCGCCCGCCTCGGCGAGCATGCGCGCGTCGAAGGTGAGGTCGTGCAGCACCTTGGGCGGCCCCGCGGCCCCGAGGAGCGGCGCGAGCGGCCCGACGGGCACGCGGAGCGCGTCGACGACCGCGACCGCGATGCCGTCCCCCTCGCGGAAGGCGAGCTGGACCGTGCAGAGCCGCGCGCGGTAGGCGAACAGCCCGTTGGCCTCCACGTCGACCGCGAGCGCGTCGGCGCGCGCCGCGCGCTCGACCAGCCGGGCGAGCTCGTCCTCGCGCTCGACGAGGAGGAGAGGGCTCTGGCTCAGCGGGCCCTCTTCCGGCCCGGGCGCGCCGTCGCGCCGCGCCGCGCCCGCGCGATCGCGCCCAGCGACGCGAGCGCGGCGGCGAGGAGCCCACCGCCGCCTCCGCCCGGCGACGGGACCGCGGTACAGCCGCCGCTCGCCTGCGCTCTGCTGGGCTGATCTGCGGCGCACAGGTCGGAGAAGCCATGGCGCGGCGTGGGGTCGCACCCCTTGACCGGCTCCCCGGGCGGGTACACCGCGCAGATCCCGGCGATGTCGTCGTCGTGGAGGTCGCGGAGCAGGACGGTCCCGTCGTTGTAGTGCGCCATCATGGTCGCTTCCGGATCGCTCGAGTGCGAGAGCCCGAGGAAGTGGCCTGCCTCGTGGGTCGCGACGCTCAGCAGATCGGTCCCGACGCCGTCGTCGCCGAGCGTGAATTTCTGGTCGAACGAGTTGATCTCCATGTCGGCGTCGTAGATCGCGCCGGTCTTGAGGTTGTAGGTGACGGTCGTGAGCGCGAGGGTGCTCCCGCTGCCGCCGTACGGCCACCCGTTGTCCCGGAACGTGATGATGTTCGCGTTCCCCTGGCGCTGGTTGTACTCGTGCGCGTCGCACGAGACCGGGCCCATGTAGATGACCTCCATGCGCGGGGTCTCCCCGCCGCCGCAGTCGGCCGCGGTCCACGCGGCGAACGCCTGCGCGAAGATCGCCTCGGTCTCCGCGAGCGAGACCTGGTCCGAGGCGTCTTCCTGGATGGCGTAGCCGACGCACGGTGACGGCCAGGCGAGGGGGATGCCGCAGTCGGTCGACTGCGCCGGCGTGCAGACGGCCGCGGTCGACTGCGTCTCGGGGCAGACGCTGGTGCGGCAGAAGGCCAGGGCGGCCCGGGGGTGGACGAGCGCCGCGACGGCGATCACGCTGCAGGTTGCGGCGACGGCGCGGGCGCGCGCGCCCCGCCCGGCGGGCGCGCGGTCACTTCTGCGCATGCTTCGCCTTCCAGGCGCGGCTCACCGCGTCGATCGCCGCGTCGAGCGTCGCGCCGACGAGCTGCTCGCGCGCCGAGATCGCGGGGCCGGGCCGGGCCAGGATCGTCCCGCTGGACGGGCTCGCCGAGAGCCGCCGCGCGGCGATGCGCGGCGCGCCGGCCGCCCGCCGCGTCTCCGCGCCGTCGACGATGGGGTAGTGGCCCTGGGCCATCCCGGAGACGACCAGGGCGGAGCTCGCCCGGGACACGAAGAGCATCGCCTGCGCGCCGACGCTGAGCTGCGCGTCGCCGTCCACGTGCTGTCCGATGTCTCCCACCACGCCTCCGAGCGTCCTGACCCAGACGTCCCCGTCGGGCTGTCCGGCCACGGTCCGGTCGATCGACAGGCGGGTATACGTGACGATCCTCCTGGATCCGCCGAGCTCTTCCCACCTGCTCTGCTGCTCGGCCGCGGTCGCGACCACGACGTACGAGGCGGCGGAGACGAGCTCATCCAGCGAGAGCTGGATGGCGACGGCTGCCTGCGCCGCGCGCGGACCGGACAGGAGCGCGCCGGGGCCCACTCCGGCGGCCGGGACGGCGTCGCCTGGGGGCGCGAGGGTGAGGGCGGGGGGCAACGCGAAAAGGAGGGCTATGACCAAGGCTCTGGGAGACATCGGCGCAAAGATACCATGCTGGCGAGCGAGGCGCGCCGGAAGCGCCGGGGCGTGGTCGACGCGCTGGACCCTGTGTCCCGGTCCGACTAGCAGATCGTCTAGGTCGAGACCCCGAGGAGCCTGCGATGACGAGCGACGCGTTGACGATCGGCAGACACACCTTCACTTCCCGCCTCTTCGTGGGGACGGGCAAGTACAGGGACATGGATGAGACCCGTCGCGCGCTCGAGGCGTCCGGCGCGGAGGTGGTCACGGTGGCCCTCCGCCGCGTCAATCTGAAGGATCGGGGCGAGGGGTCGATGATGTCGCTGCTCCAGCAGAGGCGCGTCACGATCCTGCCGAACACGGCGGGCTGCTCCACCGCCGAGGATGCGGTCCGCACCTGCCGGCTCGCGCGCGAGCTCGGGCTGTCGGACCTCGTGAAGCTCGAAGTCATCGGCGACGAACGGACGCTGTTCCCGGACAACGAGGCGACGCTGGAGGCGGCGCGGATCCTGGTGAAGGAGGGGTTCACGGTGCTGCCCTACTGCATCGATGACCCGATCGTGTGTCGGAAGCTGGAGGACCTCGGGTGCGCGGCCGTGATGCCCCTGGCGGCCCCGATCGGCAGCGGGCTCGGCATCCGGAACCCGTACAACCTGATGATCATCCGCGAGACAGCGAAGGTGCCGGTGATCGTGGACGCGGGAGTCGGGACCGCGAGCGACGCCGCGGTGGCGATGGAGCTCGGGTGTGATGGGGTGTTGATGAACACGGCCATCGCGGGCGCGCGGGACCCGATCCTGATGGCGCAGGCGATGAGGGACGCCGTGAGGGCCGGGCGAATGGCGTACCTGGCGGGGCGGATGCCGAAGAAGCTCTATGCGACGGCGTCGTCGCCGGAGCAGGGCAAGATCTCCGCGCTGTAGGGGGCGCCGCGGGCGCGCCCCGCGCGTCCCGGCGGGGCGGCAGGCGCGCGCGATGTCATCGCGCGGATGTGCGACGTCAAACGAACAGCACGCCGGTGTCATGATACGCTCACCTACCTGAGTCACAATGACACGGAACGCTCATCGCACGGTCGACACCTCTGTCGTGGCGCGAGAGGCGCCCCGAGGACGGCCGCGGCGACCTGACGGTCCGCTCAGGAGAGTATGAGCAAGCCCAACGTCTGCATGGTCGTGAACAACCTCGAGGTCGGCGGGCTCGAGAAGGTGGTGCTGAGCCTCCTCGATCGGCTCGGCGATCAGGGCTTCGACCTGTCGCTGATCTGCCTCGACGGCGAAGGGCGGCTCTTCTCGGAGGTCAAGCTCCCCCGCTCGAAGTGCCTGGTGATCACCAAGGACATCCGGCCGGTGCTGCCCGGCCTCAAGAGCGATCCGGAGGCGCTCCTCTGGATCCGGCGCTTCTTCCACCAGCGCTCGGTGGATATCGTCCACGTCCACAACCGGGCTCCGCTCATCTTCGCCGGGATCGCGGCGCGCCTGCTCCGGAATCGGCCGCAGGTCGTCTACTCCGAGCACAACCAGATCAACCGGGCGAAGGGCTTCGATCGGCGCAAGTTCGGCTACTACGCCTACCTCGCCGACGAGATGGTCGCGGTCTCGCACGACCTCAAGCGCATCCTCGTCGACGACGTGAAGGTCCGCGCGCCGGTCCGGGTCATCCACAATGGTATCGACGGGACGCGCTTCGCCCGGGCCCTGAGCAGCGGCGAGCAGGGGCGCATCCGCGCGGAGCTCGGCATCGGCGAGCGAGAGTTCGTGTTCGGGTGCGCGGTGGTGCACATCGAGCAGAAGGGGCTCCGCTACCTCATCGAGGCGGCGCCCGAGGTGCTGCGGCGCGTGCCGGAGGCGCGCTTCGTCATCGCGGGCGACGGCCCGCTCCGGGGGGAGCTGCAGCAGCGCGCCAGGGACGCGGGGCTCGGCGACCGGGTGCTCTTCCCCGGTTATCGCTCGGACGTCCCCGAGCTCGTCTCCGCGTTCGACGCCTACGTGCTCCCGTCGCTCTGGGAGGGGCTGCCGCTCGCGCTGCTCGAGGCGCTCGCGCTCGGCAAGCCGATCGTGGCGAGCCGCGTCGGCGGCGTCCCCGAGGTCGTCGAGCACGGGGTCGACGGGTACCTCGTCCCGCCGAAGGACCCGGGCGCGCTGGTCGAGCACCTCTCGCGCGTCGCCCGCGACGCGGAGCTCCGCGAGCGCGCGCGCACGCAGAGCCCCGCGAAGTTCACCGAGCAGTTCAGCCTGGAGGCGATGGTCGACGCGCACGTGCGCCTCTTCGACGAGCTCGTCGCCCGGCGGCGCGGCGGGGAGACCTCGCCCCGGGCGGGCGCGCAGTCGGCCCCCGCGGGCTCGGCCGAGCCGGCGCGCCCTCCAGCGGGCGGCCCGGCCGCCGGACGGGGCGAGCGGGACGGGCGGCCCGGCGATCGGGCGGGGCTGGACGTGTAGCTCTCATCAGGCTTGTCCGGGGCTTCTGATAGAACCAGAACAACAGCCTTTGTCGGGGCGCTCACTGCCTCGGATCGAACAGGAGGCGCTTTTGCGGCGGATGCGCGTTTTGCTTATCACGAAAATTTTCCCGAACGCGGTACACCCGGACGAGGCACCGTACAATCGCCGCCAGTTCGCCGCGCTGTCGCGTTACTGCGACGTCCGGGTGCTCGCGACGATCCCGTGGTTCCCTGGCATGAAGCGGCTCTCGAAGTGGCCGATCGGCGCCAGCGCGCCGCGCGAGGAGGTCATCGATGGGCTGCCGGTCCGGCACCCGCGTTATCTCTACGTGCCGAGGGTCGCGCCGGCCCTGAACGGCCCGCTGTATGCAGCGTCGATGCTCCCGGAGCTCGTCGGGCGCGGCCCGTCGCCCGACGTGATCGTCGGGGCCTTCGCCTACCCGGATGGCTTTGCCGCGGTGTGCCTGGGGCGGCTGCTCGGGGTGCCGGTGGTGATCAAGGTGCACGGCTCGGACATCGACATCATCCCGCGCGACGGGCGGCTGCGACGGCCGCTCGGCTGGGGGCTCACCCGCGCGACCCGGGTGGTCGCGGTCAGCCGCAAGCTCGCGGACGGGGTCGCGGCGCTCGGCGTGCCGCGCGATCGCATCGACGTCATCATGAACGGCGTCGACGCGAAGCTGTTCCAGCCGCGCAACCGCGCCGAGTCGCGCGCGGCGCTCGGCCGGTCCCCGGGCTCGAAGCTGTTCGTCTTCGTCGGCCACCTGAACCGCGACAAGGGGGTGCTCGATCTGGTCGCGGCGTTCGAGCGGCTCGCGCCCGCGCACCCGGACATCGAGCTGACGCTCGTGGGCAGCGGCGCCGAGGAGCAGGCGTGCAGGGCCGCCGCCGCCCGGCTGGGCGGCCGGCTGACGGTGACCGGCTACCTGCCGCACGACCAGGTGTCGCTGTGGCTCGGGGCCTCGGACGCCCTGGTGCTCCCGAGCCTGCACGAGGGGACGCCCAACGTCGTGCTGGAGGCGCTCGCCTCGGGGCGCCGCGTTGTGGCGACGACCGTGGGGGGCATCCCGGACGTCCTGCACAGCCCGGAGCTCGGCGAGCTCATCCCGCCCGGGAACACGGACGCGCTGGCGGACGCGCTGCTGCGCGCCGCGCGGCACGACTACGACCCGGCGCGGATCGCGGAGCTCGCCGGCGGGCGCGACTGGGATGACAGCGCGCGCGCCCTCCACGAGACGCTCCTGCGCTCGATTCGCAGCGCGCGGCGGCCGAGCGCGGGCGGGCAGGAGCTCGACGACGTGGCCTTCAGCGTCCCGGCCCCGAAGAGCGGGCTCGAGAGCGACGCACCGCGGACGGGCGCCCCCTGAGCTGACGGGCGGGTCGCGGCGCCTCGGGGGCGGCCTTCGCGGCGGTCGTGATGGTTCGCGGGAGCGGCGTCCTCTTGACGCTCGCGCCCGTTCAGCGACCAATGCCGCTCGTGCTCACCGGCTTCCGCGCGGCATTGGGCCCGCTCGTGCTCCTCGCCGCCGTCGCGCGGGCTCCCTACCAGTGCGTGAGCGATGTCGACCCGGATCATCGCCAGTACGAGGATCCGAGCGAGGCGCTGTACGACCTGGCCGGGCGCTTCAAGGCGAACGGCGACCGCCGCGCCCATGCCGATACGTTGCGCTTCCTTGTCGAGCGGTATCCTTCCAGCCGGTTCGCCCGGATGGCCCGGCAGGACCTCGAGGCGCTCGGCGACACGGGCGCTCCGGGCGGGCGCGCTCCGGGCGACGGGGCCCGCTGACGCTCCGCCCCGCTTTCGCGCTGGAGGAAGGCCATGCTCACCCCGAGGTTGACCCTGATCACCCAGACGGCGGACGTCCCGGAGCCGCTGCTGCGCGCGCGGCTCTCGGCCTTCGGCGCCCTGCCGCCCGAGGCCCGCGCCCGCGTGGCGGTGCAGCTCCGCGACCCCGAGCTCTCCGGCGCGGCGCTCCACGCGCTCGGCCGGCGCCTGCGCGACGCCACCGCCGCGATCGGCGCCTCGTTCCTCGTCAACGACCGCCTGGATCTCGCGCTCCTCCTGGGCGCGGACGGCGTGCACCTCGGCCGCCGTTCGGTCGCGGTGGCCGACGCGCGCGCCTTGCTCGGCGCCGGCGTCTTCGTCTCGGTCGCGTGCCACAGCGTGGACGAGGTGCTCCGCGCGGCGGAGGCCGGGGCAGACGCCGCGGTGCTCTCGCCGATCTTCGCGACGCCCGGCAAGGGCCCGCCCCTCGGGCTGACCGCGCTGCGCGAGGCGCGGGCCCGCCTCTCGGCGGCGCCGCGCGGCGTCGCGCTCATCGCCCTCGGCGGCGTGGACGCGGCCTCGGCGCCGGCCTGCCTCGCGGCGGGCGCGGACGGGGTGGCCGCCATCCGCGCCGACTTCGACGGCGCGCTGCCGGTGCCGCGCGCGGGGTGAGCCGCGCCGCCGCGCCCGGCGGCGACTTACCGCGCCCAGAGCGCGGCGAGCGGCAGCTCGATCGCCTCGAACGGCTCGGGCCGCACGGCCTCGTCACCCTCGTGGGTATCGAGCAGCCACCACCGGCCGTCGTCGAGCCGGTACACCTCAAGCATCTGCGCGACCGGGTTGAGCCTCCGGCGCGGCCTGGAACGCGGCCTCGACCGCGGGCGCATTGCCTGGAAATGGCGGGCGCTGCGCGCTCATCGCCCGATCCTAGCACCCCTGCCGCTCGTCGCGCGCCTCCGCGCCGGCCCCAGCGCCTCCCTCGACGCTGGCAATCGGCCTTGCTACTAGGTCGGGCCATGTCCGAAGCGTCCTCGAAGAAACCGACCGGCGGCCCGCACGAGCCCCTGTTCGACAAGGTGGCGACCGAGCTGAACTTCCCCGCGGACGAGGCGAAGATCCTCGCCTTCTGGAAGCAGCACCGCATCTTCGAGAAGACCCTCCGCGCCGAGACCCGCGCCACCGGCCCTTCCCGGGGCACGTTCGTCTTCTACGAGGGCCCGCCGACCGCCAACGGCATGCCGCACAACGGCCACGTGCTGACGCGCGCCGTGAAGGACGTCTTCCCCCGCTACAAGACGATGCGCGGCTACGACGTCCCGCGGAAGGCCGGCTGGGACACGCACGGCCTGCCGGTCGAGGTCGAGGTCGAGAAGGAGCTGCGCATCCACGGCAAGGCCGACATCGAGCGCTACGGCGTCGAGCCGTTCATCTCGCGCTGCGTCGACTCGGTCTTCCGGTACACCGAGGCGTGGGAGAGCCTGACCGACAAGATCGGCTTCTGGGTCGACCTCGACAGCGCCTACGTCACCTACCACCGGAGCTACGTCGAGAGCGTCTGGTGGGCGCTCTCGCAGCTGCACAGGAAGGGGCTGCTCTACCGCGGCCACCGCGTGTGCTGGTGGTGGCCTCAGGGCGGCACGGCGCTCAGCGCGGCCGAGGTCGGCTTGAACTACAAGACGGTCGACGACCCCAGCGTGTTCGTGGCGTTCCCGCTCGTCGACGAGCCCGACACGGCGCTCTGCGCCTGGACGACCACCCCGTGGACCTTGCCCTCGAACGGCTACGCCGCCGTGCGGCCCGAGTTCGACTACGTCGTCGTGGACGCCGGGGCGCCGGCGGACGCTGGCGGCGGGGCGGCGCCGGTGGCCGGGAAGCTCATCGTCGCCGCGGCGCTGCGCGAGGAGCTCGCGAAGAAGTTCAAGCGCGATCTGCCCGTGCTCCGCGAGCTCAAGGGGAGCGAGCTCATCGGCAAGCGATACCGCCCGCCGTTCGACAGCTTCGCGAGGTCGCTCGAGGGCGCCACCCTGCGGAGGAAGGACGGCAACGACGAGCCGCTCTACTGGGTCGTGCTCGGCGCGGATTTCGTCACGCTCGACTCCGGCACCGGGATCGTCCACATCGCGCCCGCGTTCGGCGAGGACGACTTCAACGCGCACAAGCGGCGCATCGCGGATCTCGCCGAGCCGGGCGCCGCGGGCGACGTGCCGATGCTGTGCGCGGTCCGGCCGGACGGCACCTTCGAGCCGGGGCTCACGCCCTTCTCGGGCCTCTGGGTGAAGGACGCCGATCCGCTCATCCTCAAGGATCTCGCGGCCCGCGGGCTGCTCGTCCACGACGAGAAGTACCGGCACGACTACCCGTTCTGCTGGCGCGCGGACGACGACCCGCTGATCCAGCTCGCGCGGCCCGCCTGGTACATCAGGACGCGCGAGAACATCGACAAGGCGATCGCCAACAACCGCGCGATCCGCTGGCTCCCGCCCCACATCCAGGAGGGCCGCTTCGGCGACTTCCTCGCCAACAACGTCGACTGGGCGCTCTCGCGCGAGCGGTACTGGGGGACGCCGCTCAACGTCTGGATCTGCGCGAACAGCGAGGAGCACCAGCTCGCCCCGGCGTCGGTCGCCGAGATCGAGGCGCTGAACCCGCGCGCCTTCGACCACTTCCACGAGGCGAAGAAGGCCGACCCGAGCCTGAACGACCACCTCATCGTCCACAAGCCGTGGATCGACCGGGTGACCTTCCCGTGCCCGACCTGCGGCGGCGAGATGCGGCGCGTGACCGAGGTCATCGACGCGTGGTTCGACAGCGGGAGCATGCCGTTCGCGCAGTGGGGCTACCCGCACGCGCCGGGCTCGAAGGAGCTGTTCGATCGCGCGTTCCCGGCGGACTTCATCAGCGAGGCGATCGACCAGACGCGGGGCTGGTTCTACTCGCTGCTGATGGTCTCGACGCTGGTCTTCGACGAGGCGACGCAGGAGAAGCTCGGGCTGTCGCGGATCCGGAGCTACCCGCACCCGTACAGGACGTGCGTCGTGCTGGGGCACGTCTGCGACCGCGAGGGCAAGAAGGAGAGCAAGTCGAAGGGCAACTACACGCCGCCCGAGGTCATCCTCGAGCGCGTCCGGATGGAGTTCGCGGCGGTGCGGGCCTCCGAAGTGAAGGGCGCCCAGCCGAAGGACGGGGTCGCGCTCATCGCGCGCGAGGACTACGAGGGGCTCGACCTGACGGGCGACGCCGCGAAGGTGCGGATGTACCGCGCCGATCGCGAGGCGCAGCCGATCGCGATGGAGCTCCGGCCGCAGAAGGGGATGCCGCGGCGGATCGTCGCGCTCTCCGACGCCGATCTCGATCGCCTCGGCCTCACGCCGAGGAGCGACGCGCTCTCGGTGAAGCCGAACGACGTGCCGCGGCTCGCTCAGCCCGAGCGCGTCACCATCGAGGACCCGACGACGCCCGCGCCCGGGGCCGACGCGTTCCGCTGGTTCTTCTACGCGTCCTCCCCGCCGTGGACGAACACTCGCCACTCGCTGACGAACGTGCGCGCGTACCAGAAGGAGTTCGCGGTCAAGCTCCGGAACGTCACCTCGTTCTTCACCATCTACGCGAACATCGACGGCTTCTCGCCGGCAGAGGGGAACCCCGAGGCGAGGGACACGTCGCCCGCGGCGCTCGCGGCGAGCGCCGGCTACCGGCCGGCGAAGGAGCGATCGCTCCTCGACCGGTGGATCCTCTCGGAGGTCGCGCTCTCGACGCGGGAGGTGACGGCGCACCTCGACGAGTACCGGCTGTACGAGGCCGCGCAGCGGCTTGTCGATCTCGTGGATGCGCTGTCGAACTGGTACGTCCGCCGGAGCCGCGCGCGCTTCTGGGCCCCGACCTCTACGTGTGTCGAGGATCGGCGTTCGCCGTCCTCTACGTGTGTCGAGGATCGGCGTTCGCCGTCCTCTCCGGCCGATCCGCTGGACGTCGCGCCGGGCGCCGTGCGCGCGGCCCAGGACAAGCGCGACGCGTACTTCACGCTGTACGAGGTGCTCGTCGCGATCGCCAAGCTGAGCGCGCCGTTCACGCCGTTCCTCGCCGACGCCGTGTACCAGAACCTGGTGCGGCGGCCGTGGCCTGCGTCGCAGCCCGCGAGCGTGCACCTCGTGGCCTTCCCGGAGGCGGACGCCGCCGCGGTGGACGAGCCGCTCGCGATCGAGATGCGCGCCGTGCGCGAGCTCGTCTCGCTCGGCCTGCAGGTGCGCACGGCGAACAGGCTCAAGGTGCGGCAGCCGCTCGCGCGCGCGGACATCGTGCTGTCGCAGCAGGGCCTCGCGGCGGCGCTCGCCGAGCACGTGCCGCTCATCGCCGAGGAGCTCAACGTCCACGAGGTGCGCTTCCTGAAGCCCGGGCAGGAGGGGAGCGCTGTGCGCTACGTGCTCAAGCCGAACTTCCGCGCGCTCGGGCCGAAGCTCGGCAAGAAGGTGCAGCTCGCGAAGCAGGTCCTCGCGAAGGCCGACGCGTCGGCGCTGCGCGCGGCGCTCGCGACCGAGGGCAAGATCGCGATCGCGCTCGACGGCGAGCCGGTGGAGCTCGGCCCCGAGGAGATCGAGGTCGTCGTGGAGGCGGGCGAGGGGTTCGCGGCGGCCGGCGGCCGCGCGGGGGTCGTCGTGCTGCACACGGCGCTCACGGACGCGCTCCGCGACGAGGGGCTCGGCCGGGAGATCCTCTCGCGCGTGCAGGCGGCCAGGAAAGGCGCGGGGCTGGACTTCACCGACAGGATCCGCCTCGCCATCCGGGGCAGCCAGCGCGTATGCCGCGTCGCCGAGGCGGCGCGGGGCTTGATCATGGCAGAATCGCTCGCCGCGGAGCTCGTGGTGGGCGGTGCCCTCGAGGGGGAGATCAGCACCATGGACGCATCCGTAGAGGGGGAGGCGCTGGAGATCGGCTTGGCGCGCATGCCGTGAACTGTCAGCCAGCACCCAGATGGCTCGACACCCCACGCATCCCGCGTGGATCGACACGAATCCGCTTCGTGTAAGCTCGTGACGGAAGCGGCGCCGCGGCCGGCCTGGGAGGAAAGCCGTCCTCCGATGGGTTGGTGCGCCGGCGTGGGCGTCGCGCGCGGGGAGGGCATGTTCGTGATCGGCCGTTGGACATCCCGGAAGGGCGCTCCGCTGTCCCAGCTGGGCGCTTTGGGCCGCTCCGCCCGCTGCGTCGCGGTGCGGGCGGCGGCGTGGAGCTCCTCGATCCGGGGCCCCGTGCCGCGATGATCACCCACATCTATGTCAGCAACTACGGCAGCATCGGCGCCGGCCTCGAGCTCACGCTCGGCGCGCTGACCGCGCTCGTCGGTCCGCCCGGCGCAGGGAAGGGGTGCCTGCTCGACGCCGTGCGGTTCCTCGCCGAGTGCGCGAACGGGGCGCTCGAGCAGGCAGCGGCCAGCCGGCGCGGCGGCGGCGCGCTGCAGCGCCCTTGCGGGGACGGCGCGCTCACCACCCTCGGCGTCGCGGTCTCCAGGACCGAGGGCCACGGGTTCTGGCTCGTGCAGCTCGCGCCGGGGGACCGGGACGGCGTGCCGCGCGTCAAGAGCGAGACGGCCGCGTGGTGGCAGCGCAGCGCGCTCACGCGGCTCGTCAAGCCGGGCCTGCGCGACGTCTTCGACGCCGGCACCGACCCGCCCGAGGTCTCCTTCGACCGGCTGAAGGGCAGCCCGAAGGGGTTCTCGCGCAAGGACAAGGGCCGCAGCGGCACGCTCGCCTACCGCGGGGTCGCCCCCATCGCCGTGAGCGGCGCCAGGCTCGTCCTGCCGCTGCTCTCCGATGGACCGCTCACCCCGATGCTCGACGAGCTGCGCCGCGCGGTCCTCTACTCCCTCGCGCCGCGCACCCTCCGCTCGCCCCAGAAGATCAGCGCGTCCCGCCGCCTCCGCGCGGGCGGCGAGAACTGGGGCTCCGTCCTCCGCGCGCTCGAGAAAGAGCGCTGGAGCGAACAGTTCCTCGCCGGCCTCGCGCAGGTGACCGGCGATATCGACGGCGCCCGCGCGTCCTCGTCCGGGGGGCTCCTCGTCCCGGAGCTGCGCCACGGCGTCGACGAAGGCGGCCGCGAGCGCTGGCGCGCCGCCGCGGACGAGCCGGACGCCACGCTGAGGGTGGCCGCCATGGTCACCGCGCTCTCGCAGGAGCCGCCGCTCGTGCTCGCCGGCTTCGAGCACCCGGACGCGGGCGTCGATCGCGGGGCGCTGCCGACGCTGATCGAGTACCTGCGCGGCGCCTCCACCCAGCGCCATATCCTGCTCACGACCGAGTGCCCCGCGCTCCTCGACCTCCTGTCGCTCGAATCCGTCTACTCGGTGGAGCTCCGCGACGGCTCGACCACCGCGTCGCCCGTGGACGCGCCGCAGCGGAAGGCGCTCCGCGATCAGCTCGGCGCCGCGGAGCGCCAGCGCGCCCAGGCCGCGCGATCCGAGCGCCCGCCGCGTGTCCCGTGAGCCCGCCCGCGCGCCGTGGTCCGCGCCCGCGGCGCCGCTACCCCGCGAGCCGCTCCCTGCGCGGCGCGAGCGGCGATGCGTCGTACCGCGCGAGGAGGTCCTCCGGATCGCGGTAGAGCGCCGCGCACCCCGCCTCGATGAGCTCCATCTCGGGGAAGCCTCCGCAGAGCAGCCCCACCGTCAGGATGCCGAGCTTCGCCGCCGCCTCGGCGTCGGACGGCGTGTCGCCGACGAGGAGCACCTCGCGCAGATCGACGCTGCCCAGCCGGTCGAGCGCGGCCTCGAGGAGGTCAGGGCGCGGCTTCGATCTCCCCGCGTCGTCCGCCGACACCGCCCACGAGACAAGGTCGCCCACCCCGGCGCGCTCGATGCTCGCGTCGAGCTCGCCGCGCGGCAGCGACGAGGCGAGGACGATCCGGCGCCCGTCGCCCGCGACGCGCTCGAACAGCTCGCGCACCTTCGGGAAGACGCGCGCCCCCGGGAGGAGCTCGCGCTCGTAGATCCGGTCGTGCAGCGCCGCGATCCCCGCGCCGATCCAGCCGATCTCCTCGGACGAAAGGAACACCGGCAGCAGCTGGTCCGCGCCCTCGCCGACGTGGCTTCGCAGCTTCTCCCGCGAGACCTCTCGGCCGAACCGCCCGAAGGCCTGCTGCCAGGCGGCCGCGTGCAGATCCACGGTGTCGAGGATCGTGCCGTCGACACCGAAAATGACGGCGCTGACGCTGACCATGGCGCAACACGTGGCGCAGGGCCGGACGCATCGCCATCGGAGGGCTCCCGACGGCGCGGCCGCCGCGCCGGCCCGAGCGGCGCCCGGACGAAGGCGCGATAGACTGGTCGAGGGGGCGAGCGGACAAGGCCATGCGATCCATGAACGGCCGGCTGACGGCACTCTCGATCCTCCTCGGCGCCCTCCTCGGGCCGCAGCGCTCCGCCGCGGCCGCCGGGCCCGTGGTGGTCGTGGTCGATCAGGACGACGACGACGCCGACGGAGTGCCCGACGGCGCGCAGGCCCGCGTGCCGCCCTCCCCGGAGCTCCTCGCGCTGCGCGCGCCGCGCGGCGCGAGCCAGGCGCCCGCCGCGATCCCCGCCGGCCTGCGGCTCCTCGTCGACGGCAGCCCCGTCGAGCCGGGAGGCGCGATCCCCGCGAGCGCGCGCCGCGTCGAGATCCAGGCGGTCCGGGCGGGGCGGAGCGAGGTCGCCCTCTTCGGCACGACGCGGACGATCAGCGCGTTCGAGGTCCGCGCCATCGACGGCGCCGGAAGGCGCATCGACATGGCGCGGTCCCACGCCTCGCTCCAGCGCACGCCCCCGGACCGGCTCGGCGACGACCCGCTCGGGAACCTCGACGATCCGGACGCGATCCGGCTGCTCGTCATCGGCGCGCCCGACGACCTGCCGCTCACCCTCGACGTCCACTCCGCGGCGCCGTCCGGCACGGCGATCGATCGGCTGTCCAGCGTGCCGCTCGGCCACGTCCCGTGCCCCCCGGACGTCGCGCCAGGCCTCGTGTGCGGCTCGACGCGCCCCCTCCGGGCGGTCGCCGACGACATCGATCGCAACCACCCGATGGTCGCCGAGCGCTCGGTGAAGGGCGAGGTCGGCGGGGCGCTCGTCGTCGCGGTGCCCGGGGGGCCGAAGCTCCAGATGATCCGCATCGCCGGCCCGCGCGCCTCGCCGCTCGGGCCGCTCGGGCGCACGCGCGCGCGCCTCCGCATCCTCATGGTGCGGCCGCGCGCCGGCGGGCCGCCGCCGATGGGCGGGGACGACGCGGGCGCCGTCGCCATCGCGCGGGCGGAGGTCGAGCGCGCGAACGCCCTCTGGGGCGCGTGCGGCGTGAGCTTCGGCCCGCTGGAGGAGCTCGACATCACCTTCGTCGACCCCCCGCGCCCGCACCTGCTCGCGATCGGCTGCGACCACGGCCTCCCGGCGAGCGGCGGCGCGATCCGGGTGCGCGTCGACGGCCACGAGGTGACCGCGGCGATCCGGCCCCGCATGCGCCCCGGCGCCGCGGCCCGCGCCGTCGCCGCGGCGATCGGCGCCGCGGGGTTCTCGGTGCGCCTCTCCGACAACCCGGTCATCGGCGCGGGCGCGTACGGGACCACCGACGTGCTCGTGCGGCGCCCCGGCGGCGCGCTGGCGACGATCGAGCCGCCGGCGTCGGGCGCGCTGAGCACCGACGCCACGCTCACGGCGTGCATCGGCGCCGTGGAGCTCGAGGACGGCCTGCAGCACTTCACCGACACGGACGCCATCGCCGGCACCGTCGAGGAGCGCGCGTTGATCAAGGCGTTCGACGACGGCGACCCCGCGACCGTCGACGTCGTGATGGTCCCGAGCTTCGCCGGCGGCGGGCGCATCGGCGAGTCGTTCATCTTCGCCGACGGGGGGGCGATCCGGAACACGATCATCGAGGATCGCGCCGGCCTGCGCGCGGATCGCGCCTCGTTCGCGCTGTCGCACGAGCTCGGCCACGTGCTGCTCGACGAGCCGGGGCACCCCGACGATTTCGGGATCGACACCCCGACCCGGCTGATGGACGCCGACGCGGCCAACGCCTCCGCGTACGGGCCGCGCCGCCTCACGGTCGACGAGTGCGCGCGCGCGATTCGCCAGAGCGGCGCGGCGGACCCGCGCCTGGGCCCGCAGAGCGGCGCGCCGCCGGCGCCGCGCCCGGGCGGGCCCGCGCCGCGGAGCGCGGAGGCCGCTCGATCGGGGGCCGCGGCGGTGAGCCCTCCCGGCGCGCCCGGGTTCCGGCCGAGCGGCCCCGTGCCCTTGCTCGCGCCGTGGCCGCTCGCCCCGCTCGGTCGAGAGAGGTGAGCGACCGCTCCACGCTGTGGTAGGAGCGGGCCCATGCGGGTCTCCCAGCGGAGCGGCCTCTTCAGCGGCGTCGCAGCCCTCGCGTGCGCCACGGTCCTGCTCGAGATCTCGCTCACGCGGATCTTCGCGGCGCTGTTCGGCGAGCCCCACGCGTTCGTCGCGCTCGCGCTGCCGCTCGTCGGCGCGGGCGCGGGCGGCGCGCTGCTCTACCTCGCCCCGTGGCTCGTCCGCCCGCCCGCCCTCTTCGCCCGCATGGCGGCCCTCTCCTCGCTCGCGTCGGGCGCGACGCTCGCCGCGATCATCCTGCTCGCGCAGCGCGGGCCCGCGCCGGGGTCGCTCCCGTGGCACGCGCTGCTCTACGCCGCGTCCACCGTCCCGTTCGCGCTCGCCGGCCTCGCGCTCGCGGCCGCGATCCGGCACGCCGCGTCCGAGATGCCCCGCCTCTACCTGCTCGATCTCGCCGGCGGCGCCCTCGGCGGGCTCGCGGCGGCCGTCGCGATCCGCGCCGGCGCGCCCCGCGCCGCGCTCGCGGCGGCGATCTTCTTCGCGGTGGCGGGCGTCTTCTTCTACCTCGGGTCGCGCTGTCGGGAGGGCGAGCAGCGGGCGTCGGGGGGCCTCGTCGCCACCTTCGTGCTCGGCGGCTTCGTGCTCCTCGCCGGCGACCTCGGCGCCCCGTGGCTCCGGCTCGCCGGCCTCCGCCGGGGCGCGCCCGACCGGACCGAGCACGAGGCCTGGAGCGAGCGCTCGCTGATCACGGTCGACCGCCCGAGGGCCGGCACGGCGATGATGCGGCTCGGCAGCGCCGCGCAGAGCCCGATCCTCGACGCGAAGACGTCGCCCCCGCCCCAGCCCGAGGACATGGCGTACGCGCTCCACAAGGACCAGGGCCCGGCGCTCGTCGTCGGCGCCGGGGGCGGGCGCGACGTGCGCGCCGCGCTGAAGGCCGGGCAGAAGCACGTGGTCGCCGTCGAGGGAGACCGCGGCGTCGTCGAGGTGATGCGCGGGCGGTACGCCGCGTTCAACGGCCACCTGTTCGACAAGCCCGAGGTCCACCTCGTGCTGGGCGACGGGCGGAGCTTCGCCCGGCGCACGCCGCTGCTCTTCCGGAACATCGTGATCCCGTCGGCCGAGACCGCCGAGGCGTCGACGACCGGCGCGCTCGCGCTGTCGGAGAGCCGGCTCCACACGGTCGAGGGCGTCGGGGACTTCCTCTCGCGCCTCCTGCCCGAGGGCACGCTGGTCCTGAGCCGCGCGGACGTCGACTTCGATCGCCTGCTCGCCCTCACGGCCGCGGCGCTGCGCCGCGCGGGCGCGGCCGAGCCGAGGGACCACCTCTTCGCGTGCACCGCCGCGCACAGGACCGCGCTCCTCGCGCGGCGCACGCCGCTCGCGCGCCAGGACGTCGAGGCGCTGCGCCGCCACTGCCGCCGGCACAAGTTCTCGGAGGCGTTCGCCCCCGACCGCCCAGGTACGCCGAGCCGCGGGCTCCTCGTCGCGGCCGCGGGGGCGCGCGCGCCCGGCGCGGGGGCCGATCTCACGCCGCCCACGCCGACCGACGACAGGCCGTTCTTCTCGTACACCGTCCCGGCGCGCCGCCTGCCCGCGGTGCTCGGCGACCTCGGGGCCCTCCGCGCCGAGCACGCGGGCCTCTTCGCGCTCTCGGCGCTGCTCGCCGTCGGCGCGGGCCTCCTCGCGCTCGTGGCGCTGCTCCCGGTGCTCGCCGCGCGCGTCGGCGGCCTCCGGCGCGACGCCGCGGCGCGCGACGTCGTGGTGCCAGGGGCCGCGCCCCCGCCGCCGCGCGCCCGCGCGCTCTTCTTCTTCGCCGCGATCGGCGCGGGCTTCGCGCTCGTCGAGCTCGCCGTCTTCCGCCACGGGCTCCTCCTGCTCGAGCTGCCCGCGCACGAGCTCCCGGCCGTCCTCGTGATCCTCCTCGTCTCCGCCGGCGTGGGCGGCCTGCTCACCGCCCGCGTGGCGCCGGACGCCGCGACGCGGGTCTCCGCGCGGGTGGCGGAGGTGCTCGTCGTTGCCGCGGCGCTCGCCGCGGTGGGGCTCGTCCCGCTCGCGCAGTGGAGCCTCGGGCTCGGGTCCCTCCCGCGCGCGATCCTCGCCATCGCGATCCTCGTGCCGTTCGGCCTGCTCGCGGGCTCGCTCGCGCCGCTCGGGGTCAAGCTCGTGGCCTCGATCGCGCCGGCGCTGCTCCCCTGGTGCTGGTCGCTCTGCGCCCTCGCCGGCGCGACGGCGCTGCCCCTCGGCGCCCTGTGCGCGATGCACCTCGGCTACAGCGCCCTGCTGCTCGGCGCGGGCCTCGTGTACCTCCTCGCCGCGGCGGCCGTGCCGCCCGCGGCGGCCGGGGCGGCCGCCGCGGGCGACGACGAGCGGGGGCCGTCGAGCGCCGCCGCCGCCCACAGCGCGCAGCCGGCCCGGGGCGCCGCAGAGGCGCAGCCCGACGTGCCCGACGCGGCGCCGGTCGCGTGAGCGCGCGGCGCGCCCCGCCTCACCGCCGCGCGGCCAGGAGCAGGTGCGCGAGCAGGCCCGCGATGTTGTACGCGTCGTCGGTGCCCCGGTGGTGCGTGCCCGCGAGCGGCAGGCCCACGCGCTCCAGGGCCTCGGCCATGCCCACCTCGCGCGACAGCGCGTGCGTCACAGCGAACAGGCTCTTCACGTTGAGGTGGCTCGGCCCGAACGGGAAGGGCGCGCTGGACGCCTGGCACTGCCGCTCGAACATGCGCCGGTCGTAGTCGCCGTAGCTCGCCCAGAGGCGATCCTGCGCCTTGAGCTCGCCCCGCAGGAGCGCGCACGCCTCCCTGAACGAGACGCCCGCGTCGACGTCCGCCTGCGTCAGCGTGGTCAGCGCCGTGCAGAACGGGCTCACGCGCGAGCGCTCGGGGCGCACAAGGATCGACCGCCGATCGCGCCGCCGGCCCGACGCGACCTCGAGCGTGCACACGCCGATCTCGATGATCTCGTTCTCCTCGCCCCGCGGCGGGTCGCCGTCCCAGCAGGTCGATTCGACGTCGATCACGAGGATGAGATCAAGACGCTTCGCCATTCGTTATCGCCCCTACATGTAGTGATGAGTACGTTGCCATGGTAACGGCGATCGGGACGAAAATTCTTTCGGGATTTTCCCGACAAGCCAAAACCGCCTCGGGCGGTTCGCTTTGTCCGGGTAAAAACTGAGTAGATACGGGACATAAGCCGGCAGAGCACCTACAGCGGTCCGGTCGTTTCGGTGCCCAATCCCCTTGCTTGGAGGGCCTGGACCATGGACACTCGTCAGGTAATTTCTGACGAGGTTCTCTACGTGGCTCCTGGTTCCCCGCTCCGTCGCTCCATCGGTTCAGCCAGGGACAGGTCCGCGTTCGCTGAGGCGCTCCCCGAACCTGCCGCCGAGGATCCCGGTCCCGCCTCGGAGCGACGGCGGCCTCCTCGTTCCGGGATCGTCTGCCACGCGGGCCGTGACCGGGGGGGGGCGAAGGCGTACCCCGCGGCGCGCGGCGGGGCGGCGGCCAGCGCGGCGGCGCGGTTCCCGGCAGCATGTGGGGCCGCGGCGCTCGACCCGCTCGTCGGCCGTACAGAGCACGGACTGCACATCGAGCGGCTCATCGCCGAGGGGGGTATGGGCGCGGTGTACGCGGCCCGCCGCGTCGCGACGGGGGAGCCGGTCGCGCTCAAGGCGCTCCGGCGCGTGCATGCGGGGGACGCGGGGATCGAGAGCCGGTTCGCCCGCGAGGTCCGGCTTGCCCGCCGCATCGACCACCCGAACGTCTGCCCTGTGCTCGGCGAGGGGCGCCTCGCGGACGGGCGCCCGTTCTTCCTGATGCCGCTCTTCGACGGCGTCACCCTGAGCGAGGAGGTGCGGCGCAACGGCCCCCTGCCGCTGGGCCGCGCGCTCGCCCTCGCGGACCAGATCCTCGCTGGCCTCGCGGCCATGCACGAGGCGAAGGTCGTCCACCGCGACCTCCAGCCGGGCAACATCCTGCTCGTCCCCGGGGCGCCGGGCGCCGGAGCAGGGGACGGGGCGCCGACGATCAAGCTCATCGATCTCGGCTTCGCGCACGAGCCGGGCGTCGACACGGGCGACGGCGTGACGCCCGACAGCCCCGGGTCCCTCGTGGGCACCCTGCTGTTCATGTCGCCGGAGCAGGCGATGCGCAGCCGCGCCATCACCGATCGGAGCGACCTCTTCGCCGCCGCGCTGCTCATCTACTACGCCCTCTCGGGCAAGCTCCCCTTCCGCGGCCGGGGCGATCTCGACGTGCTCGTCGCGATCGTGCGCTCCGCGCCCGTGCCCCTCCGGCGGGAGCGCCGCGAACTCCCGCGCGTGCTCGACGAGGTGCTCTCCCGCGCGCTGTCCAAGCACCCCGACCATCGCTTCGCCGGCGCCTCGGCGATGCGCGACGCGCTCGCCGCCATTCAGGTGTAGCCCCGCGCGCGCGGCGCGTCCGCGGTCCCTTCCAGCGCCGGCCCGCTCCTTGCCACGACGGGGGCCGCGCCACGCAGCACCGCGAGCCGGGCTGTGCACGCGCTGCTCAAGGGCGGCGACGTGGCGCGGTGAGCTTCACGCGAGGGGAACCCCATGGACGCACTCGATCTCTTGGAGCAGCAGCATCTCGAAGTCAGCGACCTGATGGCGCGCATCGCCGCCGAGCCCAGCCCGGGCTTGCGGACATCGATGGTCGCGCAGCTCTCCCGGATGATCGACGCGCACGTGCGCATCGAGGAGACGTACCTCTACCCGGTGTGTGCCGAGCGGATGGCCGTCGACCGGAAGCCGCTCCACGACGCGTACGAGAAGCACGGCCTGGCGCGCTTCGCGGCGGACAACCTGCTGCGCACGCGCGTCACCGATGTGCGCTTCGAGGCGCGCCTCCGGCTCCTGCGGGATGTTTTCGCCCACCACGCCGACGAGGAGGAGGGCATCCTCTTCCCGAAGGCGAAGCGGGGCCTCACGGACGAGCAGCTCGACGTGATCGGCAGCGATCTCGAGCGCGCGTACGAGGTGCTGCTGCGCGTCGGGGTGCCCGCGGGCGTCCCGCTCGTGCGATCGCAGCGCGGCCGGCCGAGGCGCGGCACCCACACCCTGCGCGCCCTCCGGCCCATGTCGCGCCGCCGCGGCGAGGGGCCCCGCGCCCGCGGGTGCTGAGCCGGTAGGACGGAACTAGACCGGTACGGGGCCGCCGAAGGCTCCGAGGAAGCGCGCCACCCAGACGGCGACCATCAGGACCGCCAGCGCGGCGCCGAGCCGCGTCACCCAGACCCCCTGCACCGACTCGGTCGCGGCGATGCGGCCGTCCTTCACGTAGATCGCGGCGTTGTAGGCGATCGCGGCGAGCACGAGCGGCGCCATCAGCGGGGCGAGGGGGTGGAACCGCAGCGCCTCGGCCACGTGGCCGTGCGCGAGGGCGAGGGTCGCGCGCGTGAGCCCGCAGCCGGGGCAGGGGTGGCCGGTGACGATCGCGAACGGGCAGAGCGGGACGCCGCACGCGACAAGGAGCCCGAGCAGCGCCGCCATCGCGCCGAGGCGCGCCGCGCGGCCGCCAGGACGCGCCGCGCTCCATCGGGACGGAGCCGATGGAGCGGGCGAAGGGGCGTCGGTCGGGCAGGACAGCGACAACGGCGGCGCGGGCTAGGCGGCGTTCGGGTCCCAGACCTCGTTGAGGTCCTTCGCGAGGGCGTAGAGCGGGAGGAAGATGTAGAGCACGATGCCCTCGGCCTGCGGGTTGCGCGAGCCGGCCATCTGCTTGGCCCGGGTCACCTGCTCCGGCACCTTCACCCAGAGGAAGTAGTAGTTGAGCAGCGGGATGAAGACGTACCAGGGCTTGAACTCGGGGTCCTTCGTCGCCTGCTGCAGCTCGTTCAGCATCGCCCAGAGCTGCCAGATCGCGTAGACGAAGCAGACCATCCCGATCACGCACACCGTGACCGGGTTGCGCGTCTCGCCCCGGCCGCCGCCCGGGGCCAGCGACCCGCTGCCGCCGTACACGCCCAGGTTGCTGGCCGCCTGGCCGAACTGGCCAGGCGCCGACAGCTGACCGCCGCCCTGCGGGCTGCCGTAGCCACCCGGATCGCTCACGCCCTGCGGGCTGCCGTAGCCGCCACCCTGGGGGCTACCGTAGCCGCCACCCTGGGGGCTACCGTAACCACCGCCGCCCGGAGGGCTGCCATACCCCCCGCCCTCCTGGGGGCTGCCGTAACCGCCGCCGCCCGGAGGGCTGCCGTAACCGCCGCCGCCCGGAGGGCTGCCGTAGCCGCCGCCGCCCGGAGGGCTGCCGTAGCCGCCGCCGCCCGGAGGGCTGCCGTAACCACCGCCGCCTGGAGGGCTGCCGTAGCCGCCGCCCGCCTGCGGATCCTGGCCCGGAGGCGGACCGTACCCGCTGGCGCTGTGCTGCGGCGGCTGGCCGTAGCCCGGGGGCTGGCCGTAGCCCGGAGGCTGGCCGTAGCCCGGAGGCGCTCCGCCGAGCCCGCCCATCGGATCCTGGCCCGGGGGCTGGCCGTAACCCGGGGGCTGGCCGTAACCCGGAGGCTGGCCGTAACCCGGAGGCTGGCCGTAACCGGGAGGCGCGCCGCCGAGCCCGCCCATCGGGTCCTGGCCCGGGGGCGAACCGAAGGGGCTGCCGCCCTGCGGGGGCTGACCGTAGCTGCCGCCGGGCGGCGGAAACGCGCCGGCCGGCGTGCCGCCGGGCGACTGCTGCCCGCCCGGTCCGCTGTACCCGGGCAGCTGGTCGATCGCCATGGTGCCGCCGAGCGGGTTCACGCCCTGGTTGGGCTGCTGGCCGAACGGCGCATACCCGCCCGACGGGCTCGCGGCCGCGCCGCCGAAGGACGGACCGGAGGGCTGCTGTCCCCCGGGCGGCGATCCATAGCCCATCCCGGGCGGAGGCGGCGCAGGGGGAGGCCCGGCAGAAGCGCCAAGCCCGGCCGGCGGGACGCCGACCACCGTGCCAGCCAGGCCCTGCGGCGGGCTCGGGATGCCGCCGGGCATGCCCGGCGGTGCGCCGGCCGGAGGCGCCGGAGGCAGAGGCGCCCCGGGAGCGCGCGGGGCCCCCGAAGACGGCTGACTCATCAGCATGGTGCCCTTGAACTTCGGTGCGGCCGCCCCCTTGAGGTTGAAGCCACACTTCGTGCACGTGGACGCCGTTTCCGAGTTTTGCGTCCCACAATTCGGACAGAACACGCACCACCTCCGGAGGGGGGTTCGCTGCTACGGATGTCCGCGCCCTGCGCGCGTCGTAATGGGCGCGAAGGGTAGTTGAAGCGCGTTCCGGTTCTCAAGTGAAAGACGAAGAACGCTGCGGACTTCTCCCGAGGCTACGCGTTCTCCGCCAGAAAACCCAGGGCGTTCTCTCGCCGCGAGCGAGCGCGCTCCCGTACGCCGCGCGCCGTGCGCCGCGCGCTCCTCCGCTCTCCGCCTGGAAGGCCGTGCCGCCGTGGGCGCGGCGCGCCGGCGACCCGCCGTGGTCGGGGCAGGCCGGCCGGCGCTCTGGCGGCTGCGGGCGGCTGCGGGGCACCTGTCACCCGTGACCCGTGCTGCTGCAGGCGCCAGCTTTCTGGGCAGCGGGAGGGTTTGCGTGGTTCGCTGGAGGTTTCCCCCCGGCGCGCCTTGACAGTGACCACCGTGGCTCACTAGCGTGCCGGCGCCTCGGGACGGCTCCGTACGACGGACAACCGAATGCCCGGCCGCCGGTGCGCGGGGCTGTCCGCCTCCGGCAGGCGCCTCCACACCGGAGGCGCACGAGGTAGCGCCCGGCTTTGCCGGGCAGACCCTCGTTGGAAGGGACCCGCCTTGCGGGGTCCCGACTGCATGTCGAAGCGGGCACGTCGCAATCGCGGCGCGCCCAGGGAGCCAGCGGACCGTGCCAACAGCGGACATGACCGACAAATTTGCTCTGAGCGCCGACCGGCAAACCGAGTTCGAGAAGATCCTCGCGCGTTACCCGAACCGCCAGGCCGCGTGCATCCCGGTGCTCCACCTCTGCCAGAGCCAGGAGGGGTGGGTCTCCGAACGGGTGCTCCGCTGGGTCGCCGAGCAGCTCGGCCTCCCGACGGCGCACGTCCAGGGGGTCGCGACCTTCTACACGCTCTTCAACAAGGAGCCCGTGGGCAAGCACCAGGTCTGGGTCTGCCGGACGCTGAGCTGCGCGCTGAACGGCGCGGATGCGGTGCTCCACCACTGCGAGAAGCGGCTCGGGATCCACGCGGGCGAGACCACGAAGGACGGGAAGGTCACGCTGCGCACCGCAGAGTGCCTCGCCTCGTGCGGCACCGCCCCGATGATGCAGGTCGATCGCGACTACCACGAGGGCCTCACGCTCGAGAAGGTGGACGTGATCCTCGATCGGTTGACGAGGTGACGAGATGCTCCGGCTGACGCGCTATCTGACGAAGAACTACGACACGCCCGACGGCCACAAGCTCTCGGTGTACGAGAAGGGCGGCGGCTATCAGCAGGCGAAGCGCGCCCTCGGGATGACGCGCGAGGCGCTCGTCGAGGAGATGAAGGCCGCCAACATCCGCGGCCGCGGCGGCGCGGGCTTCGCGATGGGCGTGAAGTGGAGCTTCATGCCGTGGCCCCCGAAGCCCGAGAAGCCGCACTACCTCGTCATCAACGCGGACGAGGGCGAGCCCGGCACCTTCAAGGACCGCACGCTGATGGAGAAGAACCCGCACTCCGTCGTCGAGGGGTGCATCATCGGGTGCTTCGGCATCGGCGCCCACGCCGCGTACATCTACGTGCGCGACGAGCTGCACCTCTCGAAGGCGCGGCTCTGGGCCGCGATCGAGGAGGCGCGCGCGAAGGGCTACCTCGGCAAGCGCCCGTTCGGGATCGACTACCCCGTCGAGGTCTACGTCCACACGGGCGCCGGCGCGTACATCTGCGGCGAGGAGACGTCGCTCCTCAACTCGCTCGAGGGCAAGCGCGGCGAGCCGCGGCTCAAGCCGCCGTTCCCCGCCCAGTTCGGCGCGTTCGGGATGCCGACGACCGTGAACAACCTCGAGACGATCGCCGCGGTGCCCACGGCGCTCGAGCTCGGGGGCGACAACTTCTCGAAGCTCTCGGCGCTGCACCACCTGAAGGACGGCGGCTGCCGGCTCTTCGGCGTGAGCGGCCACGTGAACAACCCCGGGATCTTCGAGGCGTGCGTCGGCGTCACCCTCCGCGATCTCATCTACGACTTCGGCGGCGGCGTGAAGCACGGCAACCTGCTCGCGGTCATCCCGGGCGGCTCGTCGTGCCCCATCCTGCGCGCCGACGAGATCGTCAACGCCCCGAACGAGAAGTCGCCGCTCCACCCGTGGCACGGCCAGAGCGTGCTCGACGTGCCGCTCGGCGTGGACACGTTCCGCTCGCTCGGGACGATGCTCGGGACCTGCTGCGCCATCGTCCTCAGCGACAAGGCGTGCCCGGTCCTCGCGATGCACAACCTGATGCGCTTCTACCGCCACGAGTCGTGCGGCCAGTGCACGCCGTGCCGCGAGGGCAGCGCGTGGATCCACCGGATCCTCGATCGCATCGTGCACGGCGAGGGGACGATCGAGGAGCTCGATCGGCTGCACGAGATCGCCGACAACATCATGGGCAACACCATCTGCGCCTTCGGCGAGGGCACGGCGATGCCCGCGCTCGGCTTCCTGCGCAAATTCCGCAAGGAATTCGAGGCGTACATACAGACCAAGGGCCGGTCGTCGACAGGGGTGCTCTCGCCGTGAAAATCTTTGAATTCGCCTTCTTCGGGCTGGCGTCGCTGCTCGTCCTCCTCGGCGGCGTGGCCACGGTCGCGGCCCGGAACCCGATCCGCGGCGCGATGGGCCTGCTCACGTCGATCGTCGGCATCGCGGGGCTCTACCTGATGCTGTCCGCGGAGTTCCTCGCGGCGATCCAGATCCTCGTGTACGCGGGCGCGGTCGTCATCCTCTTCCTCTTCGTGATCATGCTCCTCGGCCCGTCGGCGACGTCGCCGCGCGACGCCCGCACCGCGGTGCCGCGCTACCTGGGCGCGGGCGTCTTCGTGGCCAGCAGCATCGGCGCGCTCTCCCTCATCGTGAGCGCCGCGAAGCCCGGGGCCCGGGTCCTCGCGGAGGCCCCCGAGTCGCTCGGGACCATCGATGCGCTCGGGCACGAGCTCTTCACGAAGGGGATCGTGCCGTTCGAGCTCTCGGGCGCGCTGCTCCTCGTCGCCGTGGTCGGCGCCGTCGCCGTCGCCCGTGGCAAGCAGGTCGACCCCACGCTGCTGCCGGTCGGGGCCGCGTCGCCGGACGCGAGCGACCAGGTCCCCGTGCGCGACGCGGCGGCGCCGGACCCGCAGCCGGGCGCCCTCACGGGCCACTTCACCCTGTCGACGAAGGAGCCGAAATCATGATCTCCGTCCCCATCGAGTACTACCTCGTTGTCGCGGCGGTGCTGTTCGTGATCGGGTCGGTGGGCTTCCTGCTGCGCAGGAACCTGCTGGTCCTCCTGATGAGCATCGAGCTGATGCTCAACGCCGTGAACCTCACGCTCGTCGCGTACAACCGGGTGCACCTGCACGATCACACCGGGCAGATCTTCACTTTCTTCGTCATCGCCATCGCCGCGGCGGAAGCCGCAGTCGGTCTCGCGATCGTGCTCGCGTTCTATCGCATCCGGAAGACGGTGCGCTCGGACGACGCCGATCTCCTGAGGAGTTAGCGTGGAAGCCCTGAGAGTCTTATTCCCCGCGTCCGAGTTCGCGCTGATCGCGGTCGTGCTCGGCCTGCCGGCGCTCGGCGCGTTCGTGAACGGCCTCTTCGGCAAGCGGCTCGGCAAGGACGCGGTCCGGCTGATGGCGCTCGCCGCGCTCGGCGGCGCCTTCCTGGCGGCCGTCATGACGTTCCTGATGCTGCCGCACGATGGCGGCAAGCTCACCTGGACGGCCTGGCGCTGGTTCTCGATCACCGGCCGGATGGGCCAGTCGATCCCGATCGACGTCGCCTTCAGCGTCGACGGCCTGAGCGGGACGATGATCCTCGTCGTCACCGGCGTCGGCTTCCTCATCCACCTCTACTCGTCCGCGTACATGCGCGAGGACCCCGGGTACCACCGGTTCTTCGCGTACCTGAACCTGTTCTGCTTCTCGATGCTCGTGCTGATCCTGGCCGACAACCTCGCCGTCCTCTTCGTGGGGTGGGAGGGCGTCGGCATGTGCAGCTACCTGCTCATCGGCTTCTGGTTCCAGGACGACAAGAACGCGAGCGCGGGCAAGAAGGCGTTCGTCGTGAACCGCATCGGCGACTTCGGCCTCCTCGTGGCGATGGCGATGCTCGTCTACTACACGGGCACGCTGAACTTCGACGGCATCGCCGCGAACGCGGGCAACCTGCTCTCCGCGGTGAAGGTCTGGCCGATCGGCAACATGTCGGCCGAGACGGTGCCCGGCTTCCTGAGCTTCCTCATCCCGTCGCAGCCCGTGCTCATGTACGCGGCGACGCTGGTCGGGCTCGCGCTGTTCCTCGGCTGCGCCGGCAAGAGCGCGCAGATCCCGCTGTACGTCTGGCTGCCCGACGCCATGGCCGGCCCGACCCCGGTCTCCGCCCTGATCCACGCCGCGACGATGGTGACCGCGGGCGTCTACCTCGTGGCCCGGCTCGCGGCGGTGTTCGTGCTGTCGCCGTTCGCGATGGCGGTGATCGCGGTGACCGGCGTGCTCACGGCGCTGTTCGCGGCCTCGATCGGGCTCTTCCAGAACGACCTGAAGAAGGTCCTCGCCTACTCCACGGTGAGCCAGCTCGGGTTCATGTTCATCGGCGTGGGCGTCGGCGCGTTCGCCGCCGGCTTCTTCCACGTCCTCACGCACGCCTTCTTCAAGGCCTGCCTCTTCCTCGGCGCCGGCTCGGTGATCCACGCGATGCACGCCCGCATCCACGACACCGACAGGTCCCAGGACATGCGGAACATGGGCGGCCTCAAGAAGTACATGCCCCTGACCCGCTGGACGTTCCTCCTCGCGTGCTTCTCGATCGCGGGCTTCCCCGGGTTCGCCGGGTTCTGGTCGAAGGACGAGATCCTGTGGCGCGCCTTCTCCAGCCGGATCGCCTCGGTGGCGACGCGCGGGCAGCCGGTGTGGCAGTGGCCCGAGTGGCTCGGCCCGACGATCTTCTTCGCCGGCATCGTGGCCGCGACGATGACCGCCTTCTACATGTTCCGCGCCTACTTCATGACGTTCCACGGCGAGTTCCGCGGCTGGAAGATCGTGGGCGGGTGGAAGGATCCGCACCCGCACGGCCATCACGACGACCACCACGCGCACGCGGACGGCGAGAAGCTCGATGGCCCGGAGCCGCACGAGTCGCCGCTGTCGATGACGATCCCGCTGATCGTGCTCGCGGCGCTGTCGGTCTTCGCCGGCTTCCTCATGGCGGAGCCGCTCGTGCACCTCACCCACGTGCACGCGTTCGCGCCGCTCGCGCACCTGCTCGAGCCGGTCTTCTCGATGACGTCGCGGGCGGTGGTGGAGCGCGAGGCGGCGAAGGGGATGCTCTTCCCGATGATGCTGCCCGGCGTCGCGGCGTGCTTCATCGGCATCGTCGCGGCGACGTACGTGTACTGGAACCGCCGCGGCGAGGACGAGCGGCGCTTCGCCCAGGCCTTCCCGCGGCTCTACCGGCTCATCTACGACAAGTGGCGGATCGACGAGCTCTACAACGCGACGGTGGTGGGCATGGTCGACGCCCTGGCGGACATCTTCACGATGGCCGACAAGTGGATCATCGACGGCGTCATCGCCAAGCTCACCGCCGCGCTGGTCGGGTTCTTCGGCACGGTGCTGCGCGCGCTCCAGACGGGCCGCGTGCAGGTCTATGCCGCGTCGATGGTCGTCGGGCTCGCCGGCGTCGGCTGGTTCATGGTCAGCCCGCACGCGGACGCGAACGTCGATGACGCGCAGCTGCGCCGGTCGGGCGAGGTGAAGCTCTCGGCCGCGCCCGGGCTCGGCTACCAGTACCGCTGGGAGGGGCCCGGCGTGCCGTCGCGCGACTTCTCCAAGACCACCGACGTCACGGTGAAGCTCGAGCCGGGCGAGAAGAAGGACGTCGTGCTCCGCGTGCGCAACGCCTTCAACCGCGAGGCGACCGAGACGTTCTCGTTCTCGCGGCCACCGGGCCGCAAGAGCCCGACGGGTCCGACCACGCTGCGGGTCCCGGACGTGCCCACGCTCCCCCCGGGGACGACCCCGGCGGAGCAGATCCATGACCTGATCAAGCCGAGAGGCCTGCAATGAGCGCGCTCGACCTCGTAACCCATCACTGGCCGGCGCTCGCAGCCGGCGTCGTCGGAGCGCTCATCCCGCGGGGCGCGGACGCCGCCCGCGCGGACGGCGATCACGACCACGACCACGGGCACGGCGACGACCACCACGCGGGCGACGACCACCACCACGGCGACGGGCACGGCGAGGCCCAGGCCAGCGCCGGGTACACCCCGTGGCAGCGGTTCGGCCTCGGGCTGATCGCGGCGCTGACCGTGCTCGGCGTGCAGTGGCTCTGGCCGTCCGGCGCGCCGGCGGCCGCGGCGGAGGCGTCCGGGGAGTGGTCGTCGCTCCTCAACGTGCTCATCGGCCTGCCGTTCGTCGGGGCCGCCGCGGTGCTGTTCATGCCGCGGCAGATGCTCTCGCTGCTCCGGGGCTTCACGCTGGCCGTGCTCGGCGCGGGCTTCCTCGCGTCGCTCTGGCTGCTCAGCGTGCCGATGACGGAGGGCTGGCACTTCCAGTCGATCAAGGAGTGGATCCCGTCGCTCGGCATCCGGTGGCACGTCGCGATCGACGGCATCAGCCTCTGGCTCGTCCTGCTCACGACGTTCATCGCGCCCATCGCGGCGTACGCGTCGTTCGGGTCGATCAAGAGCCGGATCAAGGAGCTCTGCTTCTGCCTCCTGCTCCTGCAGGGCGCGATGCTCGGCGCCTTCGTGGCGCTCGACCTGTTCCTGTTCTTCGTCTTCTGGGAGCTGATGCTGGTGCCGATGTTCGTGATGATCGGCATCTGGGGCGGCGTCGAGAAGATCAAGGCCGCGCTCAAGCTGTTCGTCTACACGATGGCGGGCTCGATGCTGATGCTCGCGGGCATCGTGTACCTCGTGTGGGCGAACCAGAAGCTCACGGGCGCGTACACCTTCGACTACCTCGCGCTCTCGCGCGTGGTGCTGCCGCGCAGCACCCAGATGCTCTGCTTCTGGGCGTTCTCGATCGCGTTCTTCATCAAGGTGCCGATGTGGCCGGTGCACACGTGGCTGCCGGACGCCCACGTGCAGGCGCCGACCGGCGGCTCGGTCATCCTGGCCGCGGTGATGCTGAAGATCGGGACGTACGCGTACCTGCGCTTCTCGATGGGCCTCTTCCCCGGCCCGGCCTCCAGCCTCGCGGCCAACCTGGCCGGCATCGCGATCCTCGGCGGCGTGCTCTACGGCGCGCTCGTCGCCTGGAAGCAGTCCGACGTGAAGCGGCTCGTGGCGTACTCGTCGGTCGCCCACCTGGGCTACGTGATGCTCGGGCTCTTCGGCGTCACGCCGAGCGGGATCCAGGGCGCGGTGCTCCAGATGGTGAACCACGGCGTCTCCACCGGCGCGCTCTTCCTCCTCGTCGGCGTGATCTACGATCGCCGCCACACCCGCCAGGTCTCCGAGTTCGGCGGCCTCGCCAAGGTGATGCCGGTCTACGCGGCGCTCTTCCTGATCGTGACGTTCGCCTCCGTGGGCGTGCCCGGCACGAACGGGTTCATCGGCGAGTTCATGATCATCACCGCGACCTACGTCTCCGAGCGCCTCGGGGTCTTCAGCGGGATCCACACCGTGGGCGCCGCGGCGGGCGTCATCCTCGCCGCCGTCTACATGCTGAGCGTCGTGCAGAAGATGTTCTTCGGGCCGCTCACGAACCCGAAGAACAGGCACCTGCCCGACCTCACGCCCCGCGAGGGCCTCGCGCTCGCGCCGCTGATCCTGATGATCTTCGTGATCGGCCTGTTTCCTGGGATCTTCCTCGATCGGATGAAGGAGTCGGTCCTGTCTACTTACAACCAGTTCAAGGTCGTCTCCGGGCAGGCGATCCTCTTCGCGGACGAACAGAACGCGAAGCTCCTGCCCGAGGACACGTTCTCGCCGGCCTTCATGAAGGGGGCGCCCGTGCTGCGCTCCGGTGAGGGCGCGGAGGGGGCGGGTGACGGCGGAGAGGCGCGGCTCGAGCCGGCGGCGGGCGGCAAGGTCGTGGCGCGCGCGGGGGAGGCGGCGCGATGAACGTCGGACCTTTCATCGCGGTGTCGCCGCTGCTGGTGGTCTCGCTCGGCGGCCTGCTGCTGATGCTCACGGAGGCGTTCTCGCACCGCCGCGAGGAGTCGCACGACCGCCGCTCCGGGCCCTCGTCCGACATCGCGCTCGGGACCGCGATCACGCTCCTCGCCGGGGCGGTGTTCTCGGGCGCGGTCGGGTTCGTCGGCCCCGAGACGCTGGACGGGGCCGACGTGCTCGCGCCCTACCTGATCATCGACCGCTTCACGCTGTTCTTCTCCTTCGTGCTCTGCCTGGGCGGCGCGCTGGCGGCGCTGCTCGCCGGCGGGTACCTCCCGGAGCACCGGCTCGATCGCGGGGAGTTCTACCCGCTGCTGACCTTCTCGACGGTCGGCGCGATCATCCTCGCCGCCGCGGGGGATCTGCTGACGCTCTTCCTCGGCCTGGAGACGATGTCGCTCGGGGCGTACGCGCTGACCGGCTTCCGCCGGACCTCGCCGCGGAGCACCGAGGCGGCGATCAAGTACTTCCTGCTCGGCTCGTTCGCGGCGGCGCTGCTCCTCTACGGCGGCGCGCTGATCTACGGGGCGACGGGGCACACCGACCTCGCCGGGATCGGCCAGACCATCGCGAGCGCGACGGGGGACAAGGCGCCGAACCCGGCGCTGCTGCTCATCGGGGCGGCGCTGATACTGGTGGGGCTCGCGTTCAAGGTGAGCGCGGTGCCGTTCCACATGTGGACGCCCGACGCCTACGAGGGCGCGCCGACGCCGGCCACGACGTTCATGGCGGTCGCGGTGAAGGGCGCGGCGTTCGCGGCGCTGCTGCGCGTGCTGCTCGGCGCGTTCGGCGGCCCGGCGCTCTCGTCGTGGGCGGCGGGCTGGCCGCCGGCCGTGGCGGTGATGGCGCTGCTCACGATGACGGTCGCGAACCTCATCGCGGGGCGGCAGGAGTCGGTGAAGCGGATGCTCGCCTACTCGAGCATCGCGCACGCCGGCTACCTGCTCGTCGGCGTGGCGGCGACGGTGCGCGCGAGCGAGGACGCGCAGGCGAGCGTGATGTTCTACCTGCTCGTCTACATGGTCTCGACGGTCGGGGCCTTCGGCACGCTCATCCTCTGCGGCAGCCGCGGCGCCGAGGCGGTGAGCTACGAGGATCTCTCCGGCATCGGCAAGCGGCACCCGGTGGCGGCGCTCGCGTTCTCGCTGTTCCTCCTGTCGCTGGCCGGCGTCCCCCCGACCGCCGGCTTCTTCGGCAAGTTCTACATCGTCAAGGCGGCGATGGGCGCCGAGCTGTACACGCTGTCCGTGGCGCTGCTCCTCAACAGCGTGCTCTCGGCGTACTACTACCTGCGGGTGCTCGTGTTCATGTACATGCGCGAGCCGGCCCCGGGCGCGCCGATCGCCCGGCCCATGCGCTCGGGCTACGTCAACGCGGCGCTGATCGTCTCCGCGGTGCTCGTGATGGTCCTTGGCATCTGGCCGACGACCTCCCTCGGGATCGCGGTTCGCGCGGTCCTCGCTTCGCACTGATCCACGACCATCCCGGATTCCGCGGAAGGGGGGCCTCGCCGAGCTGGCGGGCCCTCGGGGCCCCTGCTCGTCGGGCGGCGCGAGGAAGCGCGACGGTCGCGGAGGCGGATGCGGCGCGACGCAGCGCGCCGCGCGTCGCGCGCTGCCAACTGATTTGGCAACGATGGCACCGGCGCCAGCGGCGGTCGCGTCCTTCTGGAGCGAATCCGCGATGCTGCGCGGGGCGCGCGAGTTGCTAAAGTCGGCGCCGATGCGGAACGGTGAGAAGATGCAGAAGACGGCGAGGAACTGGCGGATGCGGGCGGCAAGCGTGGCGCTGCTCGGGGCGCTCGGGTGTCAGGGGGGGAACACGGGCGGAGGCTCGCCCGCGGGGAGCGCGGCGCCGGCAGAGAGCGCGGCGCCGGCAGGGAGCGCGGCGAGCGCCGGCGCAGCGGGGAGCGCGCAGGCGGCGCCGGCTGCGCTGTCCACGATCTCGTTGACCTCGGAAGCCGTGCTGAAGGTGATGAACCCGCGGGGGCGAGCGCCGTACAGCGGGCCCACGGGGACGCTGCGAGGACGGGTCACCATCAAGGGAGACCCGCCGCCGGACACCGGGCTCAGCTTCCCGATCGGCAAGTGCGGTGAGGCAGCGGCCACCTACGGGAGGCTTTTCCGGGTGGGGCAGCAGAACGCCGTCGCCGACGCGCTCGTCACCGTCGTCAACTACAGCGGCCACGTGCCCGAGCGCGAAGAGGCAGAGAAGGTGACCATCCACGGCTGCGCGTTCTCGACCCGGACCGTGGCCATGACCTTCGGACAGCGGCTCGAGGTCGCGAACCTCGACCCGCTGGAACCCTACATGCCCAACCTCGAGGGCGTCCCCTTCATGGCCGTCCTCGTCGCCATGCCGCAAGGCGAAGCCGTGCCGTTCCACCCCCCGCAGCCGGGCTACTACCAGCTCGTGGACAAGATGCCGAAGCCGTTCCTCAAGGCCGAGGTCTTCGTGCTGAAGTTCGCGACCCACGATGTGACCGGCCTCGACGGCAAGTTCGAGATCAAGAACATCCCGGTCGGCAAGGTGCTCACCGCCGCCCTCCTGCCAGCCATCGCGCAGGACGTGAAGAAGGAGATCGAGATCAAGGAGGGCGAAAACACGCTCGATTTCGAGCTCAACTTCGATCTCAAGAAGCACAACGAGAAGAAGAGCGCGAAGCCGTCGCAGTGAGCTCAGGGCGCGGCCGGCGCGCCCCCTGCGAGCTCGCGGTGAACGCGCTGCTCGATCGCATGCGACAGCGGATCGCGGGCGCCGGGCGCGGGGGGCGGAGGCGGGCCGAGCCAGGCGAGCGCGGCGTCGCGGCCGACGCGACGCAAGAGCAGCTCGGCAAAGAGGAGCCGGGCGAGCCGCGAGGGGGGCACCGCGGCGCCGCCGCCCGCGGGCGCATTGAGCGCGTCGCAGGCGCGGGTCAGCGCCTCGAGATCGCCGCCCAGATCGGCCGCCGCCGCGAGCGCGACGAGCGCCGAGGCGCTCGCCGGGTCGGCCGCCGAGACGAGCTCGGCCTGCTCGCGGGCCTCGGCGACGCGGCCCAGGGCGGCCGCGCGCACGGCGATCTCGGCGGGCGGCAGATCCGCGTCGCGCGCCAGCCGGCGGGCGCGGCGCAGCTGCCCCAGGACCAGCGCCTCGTCGAGCTCGGCCAGCGGCCCCCGGGGAGGCAGCGGCCGCCCGGAAGCGGCAGCCCTCCGCGACGCGAGCTCGCGCAGGCGCCGCGCGGCCTCCTCGGCCGCCGCGCGATCGCCGGCCCCCAGGGCCACCGCGCGCAGCTCGCGCCACGCGTCCGCCGACCAGGGGCGACGCACGAGGAGCGCCCGCAACGACAGGCGCGCGTCCTCGGTCCGGCCGAGCTGCCGCAGGATCTCGGCCCGGAGCAGGATGCCGTCGTCGCGATCCGGATCGAGCAGGATCGCCCGGTCGACGCGCCCGAGCGCCGCCAGAAGCCGCCCCGCCGCGAGATCGCAGCGCGCCTGCTCGCGGTGGGCCGGCTCGTAGTCGGGATCGATCGCGCGGGCGCGCTCGAACGCGTCGTCCGCCGCCTCCGGGCGGTCGAGGCGGCAGCGCACCGACCCGACCCGGGTCCAGATGTCCGCGCTCTCGGGATCGCTGTCCTCCGCCAGCTCGTAGGCCTGCAGGGCCATCGCGAGATCGCCGCGCGCCTCGGACTCGGCGCCGATGGCGTACAGCGCGTAGGCGTGCGGCCCGATCTGGCGGCCCTCGATGATCTGGCCGTCCACCGAGCGCGCGACCCGGGGCGCGGCGCAGCCGGCGCCGAACGAGAGCGCCGCGAGCGCCGCGAGCCGCGCGGCGGAGCGCGGCAGGGCTACGCGCACGCGGCGATCTCGGCGAGGAGGCGATCGTTCTCCTCGCGGAGGCCGACGGTGATCCGCAGCCGGTGCGCGAGGCGCCCGCCCGCCGCGTGGAAGCTGCGCACGAGGACGCCGCGCGCCGCGAGCGCCTCGAACACCTCCCCGGCGGGGCGGCGCGTGCCGACCCAGAGGAAGTTCGCGTGGCTCGGCGCGACCGAGAGGCCGAGCTCGGCCAGGCCGCGCGCGAGGCGCTCCCGCTCGTCGGTCACGGTCGCGGCGGCGCGGTGGAGCTCGCCGCCGAGCTCCCGCAGGGCGTAGGTGGCGGCGCGCTGCGACGGGACGGGCATGTTGTAGGGCTGGCGGACCTTGTCGAGCTCGGCCACGAGCGCCCGGTCGCCGAGGAGCCAGCCGACCCGCAGCGACGCGAGGCCGATCTTCGAGAGCGTCCTCAGCACGGCGACGTTCGGGTGCTTGCGCCAGAGGGCGAGCTGGTCGCGCGGGGCGAAGTCGATGTACGCCTCGTCGAGGATCACGAGGGCGTCCTTCGCCGCGGCGATGACCGCCTCGAGCCGGTCCTCCGACATGAGCGCGCCCGTCGGGTTGTTCGGCGAGGCGATGAAGACGACGTTCGGGCGCGCGAACTCGACGGCGCGCACGAGGCCCGCCACGTCGAGATCCCAGCCGGCGTCGAGCGGGACCTCGACGGCGCGCATGCCCCGCGCGCGCGCGCTCAGCTTGTACATGACGAAGGTGGGGCTCACCGTGACGATGCTCGCCGCGTGCGCGTCGGGCCGCGGGCGGCTGAGCGCGGTGAGGACGATAGAGATCACCTCGTCGGAGCCGACGCCGGCGAGGACCTCGTCGGGCTCGGCGCCGCAGCGGGCGGCGATGGCCTCGCGGAGCTCGATCAGGCGCGCGTCGGGGTAGCGGCCCCAGTCCTCGGGGGCCGCGGCGCGCGCGAGGGCGGCCCGCGCCTCGGCCGAGAGCAGCGGCGGGCTCTCGTTGGCGTCGAGGCGCACGGGGAAGTGACCTGCGACCGGGGTGTAGGCGTGGAGCTCGGCGAGCTCCGGGCGGAGCAGCGCAGGGAGGAAGTCGGGCAGCGGCATGTCTCGGTCCACGGTCGTCGCGGGCGGGGGGGGAGGGGAGCTGGGGAGCGGTATACTACCCGCGCCTGAGCGGGAACATCTCGACGTGCGATGCCAGGTGATCTCATGCCCACGATCCGCCGTGCGACCGTGCTCGTGCCGTCGCTGTCGTCCCCCATCGTTCCAGGCCTGAACCTGATCTCCTCGCCGGACTTCCCGCTGGAGGAGCGAGCCACGGGAAGGCGTTCGCCGTGCGGCGCGCCGCCGAGGTGCCCTGGTCGGTCGCGCGCGTTGGGCAGGATTTGTGGAGATCGTGAGCGGTGAGGGCGGGCGCAGGGCGCGGAGCTTCGCGCAGCCGGCGGGGCCTGGGCCGGCGTTGCTCGGCGCGCGGCAGGCGTCCGCGGTTAAACTCCCTTGTCGCCATGCCGCCCACCGCCTTCGCCGTCTACCACCCCCTGTGGAGCGGCTTCGCGATGCACCCGCGCTTCGATCCTCCGCTGGCCCGCGCTCCATTCCCTCGATCGCACCACGGCGTTCAGGTCCCCTGCTTCGGCGTGTGGTCGAGCCCGGGCGAGCCCGAATCCGTCTGGCAGGCGCGGGCAACCCAGGCACTCGTGCATTTCCCCCGCTACACGGACGCCGAGCTCGTGGGCCTCTCGGACGACGAGATCGACGCTGCATACAACCAGTTCGTCGTCGAGCTCCGCGCGGCCGAGCCCGAGGTCAGGATCCTCGTGGCCACATTGCCCGCCGGATCGACGCTAGCGCGCACGATCAGCCGCGCGCTCTCCCTTCTTCAAGAAGACGACGCGCACCCGCGCGCGCTTCTCCGCCGACGAGGGCCTGTTCATGCCGGTGATCGACATCGCGTGCGCCGCCCGCACAAGCGAGCTCGCCGACCGCGTGTTCGAGAGTCCGTCCCTCGGGCGCGCTCGCCTGGGCCCTCTCGAGCAGGTCATCCGCTTTCGCCTCGACGACGGGGGCGCAAAGGCGCTCTCGCCGCCGCGCTCCTTCGGCCTGATGTCACCCCCGCGGCGCTTCAGCTGCGCCATGCCGTTCCTGGTCCTCGTGCTCGCCCGGCGCAGCAAGCTGCCCGTCTTCGCAGCGTGGGTCGAGAACGCCGAGGTCCTCGCGAAGGCGCCAGCGTCCCGGTGATCAGTCCTGGTGCGGCGGTGCGCCGGGGAAGCCGCCGCCGTGCGACCCGCGCCCGGTCGGCGCCGTGGGATCGCTCCACGAGCCCGCGTGCTGCGAGCTGGGCGTGCTGACCTGGCCCACCGTGGGCGTGCCACCGCATAGCGGTACTCGACGGCAACGCCGCCTGAGTCCACGACCTTGACCAGGTCTCCCCGCGCATCGATCTCGTACGCGACCCCGAGCCGGCGGTGCTGCGCTCACGTCGACCGGGTGGCCAGCCTTGCCTTGTCCATCAGCGCCGGGCGGCGCCGGAGGGCTGGGCGGTCCCGCGCCGTCGTTGCTGCCGCCACCGCCGGCGCCGCCGTTGCCTCCGCCCTGCGGCCCGCCCCCGCCCGGGCCCCCGGCTCCGTCGCCGCCGCCGCCGCCGCTCGCGTTGCTTGCGCTGGCGCCGGCGCCGACGGTGATGCTCTTGTTCATCTGGCCCATGCTGCCGGTGATGCCGGCCATGCCGAGCTCGAGGAGGACGTTGGGCGCGCCGAGCCAGGGGAAGCAGGGCCCGCCGGTGTTGAGGCTGACGACCTCCTTGAGCGTGCCTGGCTCGTTGCCGTGGCACGCCTTCATGCAGCCGCCGACCGTGAGGATCTTCGCGCCCTCGATCTTCGTGCGCATGCACGGGTCGATGATCCCCTCGGCGACGGTGCCCATGGTCGGGTAGGGGATGGGCAATGGGCTGGGCGCGGCCGGGGTCAGGCACACGCTGACGGCCATGCCGGTCATCTGGTGTCCGGATTTCCCCGTGACGGTGTTCAGGTGGAGGGCAGTGACCTTACCCATGGCCCTGGCATGCTCTCACGGGCGGGGAGGCGGCCACGACCGCGCGCTCGTCCCTGCAGTCCACCGTCGTCGCGAGCGTGGGGGAGGGGATCGAGGGAGCGGTATACTCCCCGGGCGATGAGCGCCATGAACCCCGAAGGCGGCGCGGCTGCCGACCTCGTCGTACCGGAGGATCTCCCCTTCCTGGAGAGCCTGTCCTGGTTCGACGCCCGCTGGCGTGAGCTGTCCGCCATCGAGATGCTCCAGCGCTACGAGCGCGGGTGGCGGAATCGCGGCGTGACGGCCGATCTTTCCGGCGAGGAGGCCGCGTTCGTGCGGGCGCTCATTCACCGCTTCGGGAGCGTGCTCGATGTTCCGGCGTGAGCTCTACCGCACCATGGCGCGCGTGCTCGACGCCCTCGATGCGAACGCGCTCGCGCGGACATCCTTCCGCTTCGGCGGTGGGACGTGCCTCGCGCTGGCGCACGGCGAGTACCGTCTGTCGCGCGATCTCGACTTCGTGTGCTCCGACCCGAGCGGGTACGCGGAGCTTCGCCTCGCGGTGCGAGAGCGCGGGTACGACGCGCTCTTCCCCGCGTCCGCGCGGGCCACCTTCGGCTTTCCTCGGGAAATTCGCACGGATCAGTACGGCCTGCGCTTCCCGGTCGTCGTGGGGGGCACGTCGATCCGCGTGGAGATGATCCGCGAGGCGCGCATCGCGCTCGGCCCCGCCGCGCAGGCCGCATGGACGCCCGTGCCTCTCCTGTCCGTCACCGATGCGTTCGCCGAGAAGCTCCTCGCGAACTCCGACCGCTGGGCCGATCGAGACGAGCTCTCGCGCGATCTCGTGGATCTCGCCGTGCTGCGCGTCTCGCACGGGCCGATCCCGGAGGCGGCCTGGGCCGCCGCAGAGAGCGCTTACAAGTCCGCGCCGCTCCACGACCTTCGCAAGGCGGCCGAGCGGTTCCTCTCGGAGCCCAGCTACCAGGGGCGATGCTTCGCGGGGCTCGACGTCGAGGGTACGGACGACGTGCTGCGCGGCGTGAGCGCGCTGCTCTCCGACCTCGATGCGCACACGAACCAGCGGGAGCAATAGCCTGCCCGGGGCTGGCCAGGTACGCCCCAAAGCGCGCATCACCCGGGTCGGCGTGCGGCGCCAGGAGGGAGGACGATAGGGCGATCGTGCGCGAGGCACGGGACACGTGAATGCGCACGGCGAGTGGGGGAGGGTGGCGTGGAGCCGGGAGCGATCGGGGGGCGACCGTGCGGGAGAGGAGCTCTAGACGATCGGCTCGGGTTCGTTCTTCTTCCTGGCGCTGGCGGCGCGGGCCCGTTCGGCGCGCCGCTCTTCTTCCGCCGCGTCCTCGTAGGGCGAGAGGAGGCGGTCGCGGAGGAGCGCGTGCGTCTCGTCCGTGTCGTCGTCGTACTCCGCGTGCACCTGCACCATGAGGGTGCCGTAGGCCTCGTGCCACGCTTCCACCGCCTTGATCGCCGGATCCGCGCCCTTCGCCTCGGTGACGCCGAGCTTCTGGCCGTAGAGCGCGGTCCAGCGGCGGAGGCGATCGACCTCGGCCCCCAGGCCGAGGCGCTCCACCGCCGCCTTCACGTCCTTGCCGTCGAGCGCCTTCACCATCGCGTTCATGCGCACCCACTGCTGGGAGTACACGAGCTTGACGAAGCCCGTTCCCGACGACAGCACCTCCGAGCGCACGAGCGCGGCGTCGGCCCGGCGCGCGGCCTGTCCATGGCCCACCGGCAGGATGTCGTCGTGGTCGAAGGCGCGCTCGATGCCGTCGAGCTGGGCGCCGAAGGCGGAGATGCACCGGTCGGCGCCGCGGTCGATCTCCGTCATGGTGGCGTCGGTGCTCCCGAGCGCCTCGACGGCCTCGGTGCGCGCGATGACGGACTGGACCGCTGCGTCGACCTTGGGGGCGAGCTTGGTCTTCCTGGATCTGAGCGCCTCTCGATGAGCGGCGAGCTTCGTACCTGCGATGATGCACCCGGCCGGCGTGAGCCGGCGGGCGAGAAACGCGGCTTTTCTCATGATGGCAGGGATATCACGGCCGAGCGGGCGTGGGAGCGCGGGGCAGCATTGCGTCCATGGGGGGCGGTGGCTCCCCGGGGCGCGTCGGCGACGCGGCGGCGGCTCCCCGGGGCGCGTCGGCGACGCGGCGGTGGCTCCCCGGAGCGCGTCGGCGACGCGGTGGTGGCTCCCCGGGGCGCGTCGGCGACGCGGCGACGCGCCCGAGGTCATCGTCGCCGTCGGAGGCGCCTCAGGTGCAGCGGCCGCGTCATTCCCAGCCGCGCGTGCGCTCGAGCGCAGCGCGCAGCGCGCCGCACCGACCCATGCGATCCACGCTCTCGGCGAACGATTTCCTCACGTCATAGGCGAGCTGCGCGGGAAATCCACGGGATGCGAGCTCCATGTTGTGTGCCTTCTTCAGGCACAGCGCCTGGTCGGGCGCGGGCAGCTCATCGAGCTCCGCACGTTTTCCCTCCCATGCCTCGATGTCTCCGACGTGGCGGCCCCCGTGCTCACGGCGGCAGATCTCGCTCGCGCGTCGAACGTTCTGGTAGAGCCACGCCTCGATGCTCCGGAACGGGCAGACGAGAAGGAGATGCTCGATCTGCAGTACGGGAGCAGGCGGCTCGGCGTCGCCCTTGGTTCGTAGCCTGGTCCGAGGCGCATTGGCGCGACCGCGGTCGACGACCTGCGGCAGTTGCATGAGGACCTTCCGGTCGAATTTCGCGATGTTCTCGCTGGTGTCCCGCTCGGCCCACGGCCGATCCCCATCGATATGGAAGATCACGAACGTGCCGGGCGACAGGAGCTTGCGCGCGATGTACTTCAGCAGCCGGACGCGTCGCTCGTGCTCGCGCGGGTTCTTGCCGTCGGTCTTCCAGACGTTGCCGCGCATCGCCTCCTCCTCCATCGGCTCGCTCGGGAGGAAGTCGACGCGATGGCGCCCGTAGCCGGGAACGACGACCTCGAGCATCCGGCCGACGAGCGCCTCGACGGTCGCGCGACCGTCCCTGCCGCTGTCCTCCGTGAGGATCACGATCGAGAGGCGGGTATCCTCCGGAGTCACCACAGGCCCCGCGACTGGAGGATCTCGCTCACGTGCTCGACGCCGACCTCGTACGCGGCGAAGAACTCCGCGGCATCCTCTGCGCGCATGTTCGCCCAGCTCCAGGCCGGTCTGCCGCCGCTACGCTCGCCGCGACACAGGACGAAGCTATGACGGACCTGCTCGGGCGAGGTGATGGGGATGTAGTCGAGCAGGAGCGGGTTCTGGCTCGTCAAGAACGCCTGACGCTCTCCGATGGCGTCGACGCACGCCGTGATCCAGTGGTGATGCAGACCGTTCACGAGCTCGTCGGCGATGACGATGTCGTCGTTGCAGGCGAGGTAATAGAAGAAGGTGAGCAGGCGCTTCTGCCCGTAGCTCAGGCGCGTGTGGGTGATGAACTCGCCGCCCTCCCACCAGAACCGGAACACGAGACCCCCGAGCGTCACGTACTCGGAATCTTCGCCCCACGGGTGCCGTTCGGTCACGTCCACCTTCAGCTCGGCGGCGTCGAACCCCATGATTCCCTTGATGGTGGCAAGGAAGTCCAGATCAGCGTGCTTGAAGGTGTAGTCAGACCTTGACCGCTCGTACATCGGCGCCAGCTGTCGGAGGAGGGGCTCCGGCAGGAGAACGGAGCCAGCTCCAGCTATCAGCTCCTTTCCTCGACGAACGACGACCCTCTCGTGAGCGTCACTCGACCCAGCTAGCGACGTGAACAGCTCCAGTGACTCGTCGAATCGCCGCGCGGAGCTCCCAGCGAAGACCCTGTCGAAGATGGAGCCCATGAACTCAGGAGTCTCCAGCATGTAGTTCCAAAGGAATCCTGCGTCGAGGCATGAGAACACCCGACCCGCTCCGATCGGCTGGTTATCTCCGATCGTGAGTCTACGCTCGACGTCGTACCGGATGCGGCGGCGAGTTCCAGAGGACGAATCCTCGATCGTGACGTCCGCAGCAGGGCGCCAGTGCTCCGATAGGTCAATCTGGGGGCGAGGCGTTGTCTCTACAAAGCTCGTCTGCTCCTTGTTGCCGATCGCAACGAGCACCGTCGCTTCTCCCGGAACCGCGAGCTCGTACTCGACGGCGAACTCCTCCCTGGCGAGGCCGCTGAAATCCGACCTCACGACCATCGAGATCAGCTCGAGCAGCGTCGTCTTTCCGGTCCCGTTCTGGCCGAGCAGCACGTTGAGGCCGTCCGAGAACCGGAGCTCCGTGCCCGGTGCCACGCCCCGGAACTTCTCGATCCGCAGTCGCCTGAGCTTCAGCATCACGCGCCGACGTTAGCCGGCCGCGCTGTGCCGTCAACCGCGGCTGCCCGCGCGCAGCGGGCGGCTGCCCGCGCGCAGCGGCCGGACACCCGCCCCGAATCGCCGGGTGATCACACCGGCCAGCCCGCCCGCCGTCAGCGCGCGACCAGGCGCATCGCGGGGCGGCTGTGCTGGGTGTGCTCGGCCTCGAGCTCCTCCAGCTCGAACGCCCTGTCCATGTCCATGTCGAGCTCCTCGAGCTCGCGCTGCGTGCTCTCGCCGCTGTCGAAGCCGTCGAGCTCGCGCATGAACCGGTCGATCTCCGCGCAGGTCGCCGGCGAGTCCACGGGCGTCATCGATTGCTCGTGCATCAGCTGGATGAGCTCCAGGATCGTCGCGAGCTTCTGCGACACCACATCGAGCCCCTCGCGGGTCCGGCTCCAGCACTCGGCCCGCCGGTAGGCGATCGAGAGCCGCCGCTCGGACAGCCCGCGCGCGCGCCCCGCCGACGTGCTCCGGAGCGTCTCGAGCGACCGGATCGTCTCCATGAGCTCGCTGTGGTTCGTCATCGCGAGCGACTCCTGGCCGGCCTTGTGCGCGATCGCCAGGCGGATGTAGCTCATGAGCAGGCGGCTCAGGCCGAAGCCGTCGTCGAGCAACAGCGGGACGGAGCCGCCGCGGCGACGGATATTCTCGCGGGTGCGATCGATCAGCCGGTCGAGCCGCGCGAGCTCCTGCTGGTGCCGGATGTCCATCTGCCGGATCAGCGACTCGCGCGCCCGCGACCACGCCGCCCGATCGGCCTCGTCGAGCTGCGCGTCGATGCTGCGCCGGAAGTAGCCGCGCCAGGGGATGATGCACAGGATCACGAGCTCCGCCCCGAGGCCGAACAGCAAGAGGAGCGGGCTCCAGCCGATGAAGCTCAGGAGGAGCACGCTCCCCACGACGAGCAGGTTGTACGGGTGCACCATCACCCGCCCCAGGTAGGTGCGCGCGGTGCGCCTCCGCAGCGGTGCGACCTGGACGCCGAACGCGGCCAGCGTCGCCCGCGACTCGGCCATGCTGGCGCCAAGCACATCCTCCAATCGGCAAAGCTCTCGATCGCACGTCGTCATGGAGCCCCCCTCCTCACCACCTGGTCCTCTGGTCCTCGTGCCACCTCGCCCCGTTCACCACCCCCCGCGGCCGACACAGCCGGTCGGGCGTTCGGCGCGAAAGCGCGCGCCCCGCGCAGGCGCGCTGTGAACACAGCTCACGCTCGCCGAGCCCCCGCCGGCGACCACCAGCCCGCACAGCCCGCCTCGGAGGACCCAGAGCCCGCCGCGCTCATCGGCCGCCCATGAGGTAACATCATGAAAATTCAATATTTTGTGGCGGCGCTGCGGCATCACGAGCTCCACGAATCTCATGCTTGTCTCGCTCTTCGCATCTCGAAGGCCTCGCGAAGGCCCGCGGTGCGTCGCCGGAGCGCAGCGCCGCGGTCGAGCCCGGAGCGAGCAGAGCGGGCTCCGTGCCAAGCGCCGCGACACCGCGGGGCGCACGATCGGTGAGGGGGCGCGCTCAGGCGTGCGGCGGAGGAGCTGCGTCCAGCACGTGGACGCCGGGGGCGCCGAGCGACATGGGCACACGCTCGAGGCCGGCCGCGCGCGCCGCAGCGAGCCAGGCCGCCGAGGGCGGCGCGCCGCCGACGTAAAGGGAGACGTCGCCGCCGCCGGCGCCGCTCGGCGCGAGCGCTGCGCCCTCGGCGGCCGCGGCGGGGCGGAGGCGCGCGAGGGCAGGGGTGACGATCGGCGCGCCCGCGCGGTCGCCGAGCTCGGCGAGCGCATCGACCTGGCGATCCAGCGCGGCCACGAGCGCGCGGGCGTCCGTGGCAAGGGCCGCCGCGCGTGCGCCCCCGGCGGCCGCGTCCAGCAGGGCGCGGTGCGCCGCCGGCTCGCGGGCGGCGAGCGCGCGCACGCGCTCCAGCATGGCGCTCGTGCGCGCCGAGGCGTCGCTGGCGAAGACCTCGATCGCGAGCCCGCCCGGCAGCGCGTGCGGCGTCACCGCGAGCTCGCCGTCCGGCCCGAGCCGGCAGCAGAGCACGCCGCCGTGGACGCTCGCCGCGACGTCGACGCCGCTGCCCCCGCCCTGCGCCCGCCGGTGCGCCGCGAGCGCGGCAAGGAAGAGCGCGCGGACGTCCCAGGCGGGCATCGGCCGGCCGGACGCCGCCGCCGCGGCAGTCGAGGTCGGCGCGGACGCCGCCGCGCGCGCCGCGAGGGTCGCCACGAGGATGGCCGCGCTCGAGCCGAGGCCGAGCTTGCGGCTCGCCCCGGACGGTGGCGCGCCCGGCGAGGCCGCCCGCGGCTCCGGCGCCGCCGACGCCGCCGCCGACGAACGAAGCGCGGACGCGTCGAACCACACCGCCCGGTCGAGCGCGCCCGCGTCGATCGCCGCCTGGACCTCCTCCGTGACGAGGTCGGCCCGGCGCGCCGGATCGGCGACGACATACCGATCGACCGCGGCCACGAGCGCGGGCGCGCCCTCGAGCACGGCGTACGCGCCCGAGAGGACGAGCTTGCCAGGCGCCCGGACGATCACGCGCCCGCGCTCCCCGCCAGAGGCACGAGGCGGGCACCGCCGCCGGGGACGGCCGAGATGGTGCGGAGGACGCCGGGGACGGCGAGCAGCGCGCGCTCCACGGCGGCCTGCGCCTCGGGCGCCGTGAAGACCTTCACGTGCGGGCCGGCGTCGATGGTGAAGAACGCCGGCATGCCCTGGCCCCGGAGCCTGCGCACCTCGGCGATCACCTCGACGGTGGCGCCGGTCCAGTAGAGCAGGCCCGGCGAGGCGGCGATGCTCGAGGCGTGCATGCACAGGGCGCTCGCCTCGGCCGCGGCGCCGAGCGCGGCGAAGTCGCGGGCGAGGACCGCCGCGCGGACCACGTCGAAGAGCGACGGCGCGGCGTCGACCCAGGCGGGGAAATACGGGCTCGTCGTCGCGGTGTGCCGCATGCCCTCGCTGGAGCCCACCTCCTTCGGGCCCTCGCGCGTCACCGCGATCACGACCGCGAGCGGCCAGTGGCCCTCGGGCGCGAGCGGCGTCGCCGCGAGCGTCTCGTCGCCGGGGCGCCCGGCGCGGAGCTCGACGAAGCCGCCGAACGCGGAGCGCGCGGCGGAGACCGAGGTCCTCCGCGCGAGGTCGCTCACCACGGCGGGCGCGGTGGGCAAGCCCGCGGCGGCGCTCGCGGCGAGCGCGAGCGCGGCGAACGCCGACGCGCTCGAGGCGAGCCCCGCCGCGGTGGGGAAGTCGTTGTGGCTGACCACGCGGGCGCGCTCGCGCCGCCCCGAGGCGGCGCGGACCCGGTCGAGGAGCCCGGCGACCCGGCGCGTCGCCCCCGAGTCCGGCGGCAGGGCCGCGCCGCCGAGGTGGAGCTCGTCGCGATCGAGCGACGGGTCGAAGACGACCTCCGTCGTCGTCGCCATCCCGGCGAGCGTCACCGAGAGGCTCGGCACGGCGGGCAGGTTGTGCCCGTCGGCCCGTTTGCCCCAGTACTTCGCGAGGGCGATGTTCGGATGGGCGATCGCGGTCGCCCGGCTCACGGCGCTCATGCTTGCTCCTCCACCCCCGTCCTCGTGCCCGCTTTCACCCGGGTCACGAAGCCGCTGTACCCCGCGTCGCGCCAGGCGGCGAGCACGCGGTGTGCCGCGCCGCTCGACGTCGCCGCCGCGCCGCCGGGCAGCGGGGGCGGGAGCAGCGCGATGACCGAGCCGCCGCCGCCGGCGCCGGTGAGCTTGGCGCCGAGCGCGCCGGCCTCGCGCGCGAGCTTGCACAGGGTCTCGATCGCCTCGGTCGAGACGAACATCCCGGCGAGGAGCGTCTGGTTGAGGTCCATCAGCCGGCCGAGCCCGATCGCGTCGCCCGCCTCGATCGCGAGGGCCGCGCTCTCGACGAGCGCGGCGATGCCGGCGACCGAGGTCTCGGCCAGCGTGGGCTTGCGCTCGAAGAGCTTCGCCACGAGCTCGACCATGCTGCGCGTGGACGACGGCACCCCCGTCGAGCCCACGCACAGCCAGAGGTCGTCGCGCGGGGCGACGGAGCTCGCGCCGTGCGCCCGGGTGAAGCGGAAGCACCCGCCGCGCGCCGCCGCCGTCGTGTCGATGCCCGACGGGTTGCCGTGGAACACGCGCTCCCAGGCGGCCGCCGCGGTGACCACGGCCTCGGCGGTGAACGCGGCCGGCGCGATGGACGCGGCCGGCGCGGCGGCCTCGGCCGGAACCGCGGCCTCGGCCGGAACTGCGGCCTCGGCCGGAACCGCGGCCTCGGCCGGCGCGGCGGCCTCGATCGACCCGCGCGCCAGCGCGGCGACCGCACGGGCGATCGCGACCCCGAGCGCCGCCGAGCTCCCCAGGCCGCCGCCGGGCGGCAGGTCGCTCTCCGCCTCGACGCGCACCGGGCCGGCGCCGGGGAGCGCGTCGAGCAGGGCCGCGAACGCGTGCGCGATGTCCCCCTCGGCCGGCGCCGTGCCGTGCTCGCGCCCGCCCAGCCGGAGCGCGCTCGCCCGCGCGTCGACGCGCGTCGCGCGCGCGCGGGCGCCTCGCTCGATGCCGGCGGCGAGCGCGGGCGCTCCGTACACGACCGCGTGCTCGCCGAGCAGGATGACCTTGCCGGACGCCTGGCCGAGCGCCTCGATCATGCGCCCGTCCACCGGAGCGCGCTCGCCGCGCCGCACAGGATCTGCCGGGCCGACGCGCTCACCGGCAGCGATCGCCCGAGGACCTCGGCCTCGCCGCACAGGGCGGAGAGCCGCTCCTCGACCGCGCGCCGCGCGCCGCACGCCTCGAGCGCCAGGGTGGCGGCCGTCACGGCGTCGTCGCTCGCGTCCTTGTGGCCGAGCGCCCGCTCGACGGCGCTCCGGCCCGCGGCGTCGAGGCGCCCCTCGGCCGACGCGAGCACCGCGGTGCGCTTGCCGGCGCGCAGGTCGTTGCCGACCGGCTTGCCCGTCGCGGCGGCGCTCCCGAAGGTGCCGAGGAGGTCGTCGCGCAGCTGGAAGGCGACGCCCACCGGCGCCGCGAACCGCTCGAGCGCCGCCACGGTCTCGGCCGGCGCGCCGGCGAGCGTGGCGCCGAGCGCGAGCGGGCCGCGCACCGTGTAGCTGCCGGTCTTGAGCGCGTGCATCTGCTCGACGTCCTCGGCCCGCCCGACGATGTCGAGGTGCTGCCCGATCACGACGTCCTCGTGCATCGCGCAGAACAGCCGCACGGCCGCGAGCGCCCTCGCCGGCGGCGCCTCGGCGCCCGCGAGCGCGCTCAGCGCGAGGCTCCACGTGAGATCGCCCGCGAGGATCGCGGACGAGGCCCCGAGGTGCGGATCGCCGAGCACCTCGGTCAGCGCGACGTGCACGGTGCGACCCCCCCGCCGGACGGTATCGCCGTCGATCCAGTCGTCCTGGATGAGCAGGTACGTCTGGAGCAGCTCGAGCGCGACGCCGGCGTCGATCGCGGGCTCGAGCGGCGCGTCCGGCGCGACGCCCTGGTAGGCGGCGACGAGCAGGCCCGCGCGGAACCGCTTGCCGCCGCGCAGGGTGAGGTTCCTCGCCTCCATGGCCATCGCCGCGACCTCGCGGCCGTAGCGCTGCACGTGGCTCACCCTGTCGCGCCAGCGCTGCTCGAGCGCGGCCTCGATGCGGGGGCGGATCGAGGAGAGGAAGTCGAGGAACAGGCGCGCGCCCGGGTCCTCCGTCCCTTCGAGCGTTCGATCACCGGCGCGGGGCGCGCTCTCTCCGTCCTTCGTGTGCGCTGTCATGGAATGCGCGGCAGCCTAGGAGCCGCGCGCGAGCCGGTCAATCTCGCCCGAAAAAGGGCGGATAGCGCGGTGAGTCGCGCCGCTCCGCGCCGCCTCCGAGGTGGCTTGGGTCCTGCAATGTGGGGGGGCCGCGTCGCGGGCCGGGAGCGCCGCGCGCAGGCTCCCTGCGAGATCGCTCCTCTGGAGTTGCGCGCCGAGCCTCGCCGCAACCGAAGGGAAAGGGGGACTTTCGTGAAGAGATCACCGGGTGGGGTGTTGGGCATCTTTCTCCTCATGACCCTCGGCGTCGCCGGGTGCAGCGGCCGCGACGCCGGCGAGGATCTCCCGGAGAGCGCCGGTGACGGTGCGTCCGGCACGGCGCCCGCTCTGACGCGGGCGTGGGCGAGGGCGAGCTTCCTGCCCGCTTACCGCGTGATCGGCCGGAGCGCCGATGTCGCGCGGGCGTCCGCGCTCGCCGGCGCGCTCGGGCTCGCGGAGGAGAACTTCCGGGGCGGCGCCTCGATCGGGGCCGACGGCGCGATTCGCTACCTCGATCGCGCGCGGTTCCAGCGCTTGCCCACGACGAAGGCCGGCCCGCCCGCGCCCGGGTTCCGCGACGAGCGCGGCTTCGCCACGGCGCCGGGCGATGACGCCCTGGATTTCGAGGCGCTCGCGGCGCTGCGCGTCGTCCCGGAGCCGGACGCTGCGGCGCGGGCGTGGGCCGCGCTGGAGGGCGCGCGCCTGCCCGTCGGGCGCGACATCGCCGTGGGCCACTCGCTCTTCGAGGCGATCGACGTCGAGGGGCGCTACGTGGCGCGGGCCGAGCTCGACACGCAGGTGAGCTTTCGCGAGCAGGCCGAGGGGCTCCGGCTGATCGGCCCCGGCGCCAAGGTCCGGGTGACGTTCGACGCCCAGGGCGCCGTGACCCACCTGATCTACGCGCGTCGCGACCTCGAGCGCGGCGAGGACGTCGCGATTGTCCCGGCCTCCGAGGCCCCGGCGCTGTGCGCCCGCGCGCTGGGCGGCGGCGCGGTGATCGCGGCCGAGCCGGAGCTCGTCTATTACGCGCCGCCGCTCTCCCGCGAGGTGCGGCGGATCCTCCCCCATTTCGTGTGCAGCGCCAGGCGGCGCGTCGGCGGTGAGGTGGTGGACGTCCGCAAGGTGATCGTCCCGGCCGTCGTCGACGCTCCGAGGGCCGCGATCACCGTGCGTGTGGACGGCGAGGCCGTCTCCGCGGAGGCGAGCGTCACCGGGGGCACTGCTCCCTACACGTACAGGTGGGTATCCTCGGCGCGCTCGCTCGCCCCTGCGGACGCAGACGGCAGGGCGGTGCGGATGGCGCGGGGCGGCTCGGGCTTTCGCGGCGAGACGGAGACGCTCTCTCTCTATGTCACGGACGCCGACGGTCTTGTCGCGACGGCGGCGCGGCCGCTCTCGTTCGCGCGCACGGCGGGGCCCGCGGCGCCGAGCCCGCCCCCGTCGCCGAGCCCCTCCCCGTCGTCTCCGGGCGACGAGGGCCGCGCCATGGTCGGCGCCGAGTGGGTCGGGCTCTGCGGCGGCCTCGATCATTCGGCGGCGAACGTCGACGGGCTCCTGAAGACCTTCCGGGAGGGGGGGGTCCAGCAGCGCTTCAACTGGGGTGAGCTCCGCGCGTGGGAGGTCGATTTCAAGGATCCGGCGCTGGGGGGCCAGGACGCGTCGTACGCGGACTCGGTCGATCTCACGTTCTATACGGGGCACGCGAACGGCGTCGGGTTCATGTTCTGCAGCGCCATGAGCGATCGGTTCCTGCACTTCAGCGACGCTCACTGGGGCAACTCCAACCTGGAGTGGATGGTGGTCGCCGCCTGCGGCCCGCTGCAGGACGACGCGGGCGCCTGGCGTCTCCGGTGGTCGGGCGCGTTCGACGGCCTCCACCTCCTGCTCGGCTATGCGACCGAGTCGTTCGACGACACGACCGAGGGCTCCCTGTTCGCGAGCTACCTGCTCGACGACAAGAGCCCGGCGCCGGTGCGGCAGGCGTGGGCGACGACGGCGATCGAGATCCAGCCCGACGACAAGGTGACCTACGCCGTGATGGGGGTCTATGGTGCGGACTGGACTCTCCCCAACTACGATGATCACTTCTGGGGCAAGGGCCCGGTCGGCCCGGACCTCCGGGGCGCCGCGAGGATCGGGTTCTGGCGGATCGCCGGACCTACCTGAGCGCCGCGTCGTCCAGGCTCATCCCTGGATCCCGCCGGCTCGGCTCAGTAGCCACGCCACGTCGAATCGAGCTCGATGGAATAGTAGTCCACGAACCGGAACGCCACGCCCCCCGCATCCCCGCTCGCGCGGATCGCGTACACCGACTCGTTCGACTGAGGTCGATGGTCGGTCGGGCTGAACGAGATCGGCCCGGCCGTCATCCCGTCGAGCACCACGTTCTGGAACGACTCGAGCGCGTTCTTCAGGTCCTCTCCCGTCGGCCGCTCGTGCCCCGCGTCGACGGCCCGCTCGACGGCCTTGCGCCACATGAGCGCCGCCGCGTGGCCCTGGACGTAGAACTGGTCCTGATACCGGCCGAGCGGGTGGTCGTCCTTCTCCCGGTACGCCCGGTGGATCCGCAGCATCGCCGCCATCCCGCTCGAATGCTGGGTGTCACCGTAGATCGGGACGGGGAACAGGCCGTAGAAGATGCCAGCGCAGTCGGCCCCGCAGATCGTCAGCGTCCGCTCGCCGATGCCCCAGTTGTTCGCCATCACGCGCAGCTGCCAGCGCTCCTTCCCCGGGAACGCCCGATCGACGAGCTTCTGCGCGGCGGCGGCGCCCTTCCCGACGAAGGCCGAAGAGAGGACGGTGTTGCCGGCCCAGAACCAGCTCGCCGGGACGTAGGACGGGTCCGCCTTCTTCTTCTCGATCTCTCTCTTCACGTAGCGGGTCACCGCGTCGACGATGAGCCCCTCGTCGTCGGGGGAGGACGTCTGGGGAACGAGGAGATCCTCGCCGAGCAGCATGCCAGGCAGGTGCTCCACGTACGACTTGCCCGCCGCGAGCGGATCGACGCAGTAAAGACACCTGTCGATGGTGTCATGCACCATCGCGATGCGCCCGGGCGCGATCTTCCAGGCGGCCTTCATCCCGATGCGGATCCCGGTCGAGTAGTCCGTGGCCGGGAAAAAGATGTACGGATAGCCGGGGCTCGTCTTGTGCTCGGTCGCCGAGAGGCTGTGTCCGAGAGCGTTGAACTCGGCGTAGCGCACGTCCGCCGAGATCGGCACCGGCGTGGCGAGCGAGCCGGCGTACGAGCCGGGGATGATGAGCTTCTTCTCCTCCGCGAGCTTCGGCGCGACGCGGGTGGTCGGTCCGGTGCCGAAGATGAACAGCGTGGAGACCTCGCTCCACGCCGGCTCCCGCCGCCACGCCTCGATGGCCTCCTCCGTCATGGCCGGGTTGTACTGCGCGTCTTTCATGTCGACGTCGATGGGACAGCCACGGAGCCCTCCCTGACTGTCGTTGAGGTGACGCAGGTAGTCGTAGACTCCGTATTTGTACGCCGGCGCGACGTCGGCGGTCGGCCCTGTCTCGCCCGTCGTGATCCGGATGCGGAGCGCCCCCGTGCAGCCAGCGCCCGCGGCCGCGGCGGATCCGGCGGCGGTCGACCCGGCGAGCACGGCCGCCCCGGAGCCGGCCGAGCGCGCCTGCCCTTCCGGGCGGCGCGCGGAGATCGCCACCGCGGCGATCAGGGCGGCCACGCCGAGCGCCCCGATCAGGTAGCTGCGCTGTTGAGGCGCGGCGGCCGTGGGGAGGGTCGACTTGAGGCTCGTCGAGTCGGACGTGGCGCGCCGCTGGCCAGGCGGCCCAGGGGTCCTCTGCCCGAGCTCCTCATCGAGGGGGGGCATGGCCTGGAGGCGCCCTCCGTCTGCGCCCTCGATCGAGCTCGCGCGGGAGAGGCCGGGCGAGAGGAGCACGCTCGGACGGCTCGCGCTCTGCTCGATGTACGCCTTGACCTGCCGCTGCATGCTGGCGCGGCGCTCCGCGAACATGCCCAGCATCGTGGCGCCGATCTCGTCCGACCCCGCGTCCTCGCCCGTCCCATGCAGGTAGTCCTCGAGCGCCGCGCGCATCTCCTGCGCGGTCGCGAACCGCTTCGCCGGGTCGCGCTCGAGCGCCCTCGCGACGATGGCGTCGAGCGCCGGCGGGATGTCCGGGTGGACGAGCGAGGGCCGCTGGATCTCGTCCACGGCCGCCAGCTTCCAGAGCGCGCTCACGGGGTCGCCCCCGAAGAGCCGCTCCCGCGTGAGGAGCTCCCAGAGCACGATCCCGGCCACGAAGATGTCGGCCCGCCGGTCGATCCCCGCGCTGTCGACGGCCTGCTCGGGCGCCATGTAGGACGTCTTGCCCTTCAGCTTCCCGGTCTCGGTGTGGTTCGTGTTGATGGACGCCTTGGCGATGCCGAAGTCGAGGAGCTTCACCGCGCCGTCGTACGTGACGAAGATGTTGTGCGGGGAGACGTCGCGGTGGACGATGCCGAGCGGCGTGCCGTCGTAATCGCAGAGCTCGTGCGCGTAATGGAGGCCGCTCAGCATGTCGGCCACGATCCGGACACAGACGCCGCGCGTGAAGCCTGCCGCGCCCGGCTCTCCCTGGGCCACCGCCTTCATGATCCCGTTGAGCGGCTGGCCCTCCAGATACTCCATCACGGTGAAGTAGCCGGTCTCGTCCATGCCCACCTCGTAGGTCTGGACGATGTTGGGGTGGTTGAGGCGCGCCGACAGCTTCGCCTCGTCGAGGAACATGCTGACGACCTTCTCGTCGTCTCCGCCCACGCCGCGGTGGCGCTTGACGACGACGAGCTTGTTGAACGACCCCGGCCCCCGCGCGCTCGCCAGGAACACGTCCCCCATCCCACCCCGGCCGAGCTTCGCGATCGGCCGGTACTTGCCCATGATCGCCGTCTGGGTCGGCTCCGCGTCCGCGATGTCTTGACCCGTGCCCACCATGCCCCCGGCCGTCCTCAGACGCGCGCGCCGCTCCGAGTGGATTGGCCATAGGAGCAAAGACCGATATCCCTGTCAACGCCGCCGGCCCCCGCCACAGAGGCGAACGCCTCCGCGGGTTGGGTCGATCGAGCACGTTTCACGCCTTGCATGTGCTGCGCGTGCTTCACCCGCCCGCCCTCAGCCGGTTGAGGTCGTGGCATCGATGGGTTCATGGGGCGATGCGACCGAGTTGACATCACGAATTCGAAGCCGGTTTGCGGCCTTGTTGTGTGGTCGTCATTTTTCACGTGGGCGGTGCGCCGGGGGAGGGGACGCGGGGAGCCGTGCGCTCTCGATCGAGGTGCTCGTAGGGGGCGAGCGTCGTCAGGCGCGTGTCCTCGAGGGGGCCGCCGACGGTGAAGTGATAGAGGCTCTGGAAGTCGTCGCCGGCGATGCCGCACAGCTCGTGAAAGACATCGTCGAAGTAGCAGCCGATGCCTGTCGCGCGCACCCGGCCGCCGCTGTCCCGCGCGGCCTCGGCCTCGAGGTACAGCGCGTGGCCGAGGACGCCGGCCTCCCAGAAGAGCCGGCGGTACGACGGCGCGCCGCGCTCCCGGAGCGTGGCGCCGAGATCGGCGATCATCCCGAGGCTGAACGCGCCTTCGGCGGCGATCTCCTGATGACAGCTCACGATCTGCGCCGCGCTCCGGAGATCGGCCTCGGAGAGGCGATAGAGCCGCAGGTGACCCGGACACCCCTCCGGCTTTTCCCACGCGAAGGGGTGCGCGAGCGCGGCCTTGAGCCGCGCGTGCGCGTCCTCTGACCGCTCTAGCGCGTAGAGGCCCGGGGCGAGGCCGCGGACGCGGTGCACGAAGACGATCGCGTGCACCCGCGGCGCCCACGGGAGCGCGTCCCACGGGGGCACGCCGGGGCGGGGGAGGAGGTGGTCGAGCATGGCGTAGAACGTCTCGGCGCCGATCGACGTGCGGCCGTCGTACGCGGAGGCGCTCCGCCGCGTCCGGATGATCTCGGACGCCAGGGCGCCTCCGCCGACGTCAGGCAATGGAGGCAGCGCGCTCTCCAGGACGGCGGCCGGGTCCTCCGTGTGGGCCTTCCAGGTGGCCTGGGCGACGTCCTCGATGACCTCCCAGTCGACGTGGCTCGGGCTCAGCGCGTTCGCCCGTCCGGCCCACGCGCCCTCGCCGGCGAGGCGGGTCAGCTCGGCCGCGCGCGCGGAGGCCGCGCGGGCGGCCGAGAGCGCCTCCTCCCGTCGCAGCGGCGCGGTGGGCACGAGGAGCAACGCGGCGTCCGGGTGCTCGCGATCCGCCGCCGCGATCCCCGCGAAGTCCGCGTCCCGATCGAGGCCGAGCAGCGCGGACAGCTCGGGATCGCCGAGGTCGTCGAGCAGCACGGCGGACCAGCCGAGCGCGGCCGCGGCATAGCGGACAGCGGCGATGGCGTGACCGGCGTCGTGCTGGCAATAGCGGAACGCCCGCTCGCCGTACTTCCACGCCTCGCGCCAGTGGACGGAGCTCAGTCCCACGAGGAAGCCGCCGGCGGGGAGGAGCTCCGAGAGCGCGCGGGCGGATCCGGCGCCCAGCGTGGACCGGCGCTCGAGCTTGTGGTCGCGGCTCACGTAATGATAGAGGCCCGCAGGTAGGCCGGGGGCGCCGGCCGAGAGCAGGTATCCCTCGGTCGGGTGGAGGTTCCCGCTCGAGGGGTTGCACCGGAGCGCCCAGCGCGAGCCTCGGTATTCCTTCCAGGCGGAGAGGCCGAGGGAGAGCTCGAAGAGGGCCGCGATCGATCCGAGCTCGACCGCGGCGGGCGGCACCGCGCCGGGGCGGTAGAGGTCCCCGTACGGCGCGGCGACCTCGCCGGCGCGGAGCGGCAAGAGGACCTCCGGGGCGCCCTGGAAGGTGCGGAATGGATCGGGCTGCGTGCTCCAGTCCAGGTAGCCCAGGGCGCGGGCATAACGCCGCAGGTGATGCTTCGTGCGCGTGTGATACGAGAGCGCGCGCTCGACGGGGCTTCTGGACATGGGGCCGCTCCGCGGACCCAGGGTAGCAGCGGCCCGGGGCGCCGCTACCGGACCGAACTGCCTCGAGTCCGACGGCCCGGAGGGCAGCGGCGTCAGGCCAGTCCCCCTCGTCCCCGTGGGCAACCCCCTCGGGGTTCAACTACGGACGGCGCGACTGGCGGTCGAGCCGGGCGCTGAGCGGCGGATCATCCCCCGGCGCCGGCTTGTCCGCGCTCGAGAGCGAACGCAATGCCGCTCTGCAGGGTCCCGCGGGTGACAATGCCCTCGAGGCGGGTCTCCCCTGCCTCACCAGGGTCTGCGCCACGTCGCGGCGGATGCCCGTGAGGACTACCTGCGCGCCGAGCATGCGCGCCGCTTGGGCGGCTTGCAGCAGCGCGTGGGCGACGCGGGGGTCGACTGTCACCACGGTGGTGATGTCGAGGATAGCCGTGCTCGTCCGGGACCGCGAGGTGCCCCACAGCAGGGTCTCCATGATCTGGCGCGCCCGCGCCTCGTCGATTGACCCGATCAGCGGCATCACCACGACATCCTCGTCGATCGCGATCAGCGGCGTGGACGGCGCGACGAGCGCCGCGGCCTGCATGGCGATGATCACCTCCTGCAGGCGCTGGTGCGCGAGCTCGGACGCCTTGCGCGCCGTGACGTCGATGCCCAGGAACACGACCTCGATCAGCGCGCCGTCCGGCCCGAAGCGGTGGAACGAGTTCCACGCCAGCGTCCGGAGCTCGCCGTTACGGTGCGCGGCGCTAGCTCGTAGCCGCTAGGATAGGCCATTTTCACGATCCAGCCCCGTCCGGCGCAGCGTCCGTGGGCTCGACAAACTCCCGGGGGCCAGCGAGTGGGGGATCACATCGAAAGCTATGTTTCTTGTGCTGGCCGGCCAACCGTCGCCTCGTCCGCCTCATCGTCACCTCCGGCAACATCGCACCTGGCGCGCTGGTTGCCGACATGCTCCGCGCGGCGCGTGCCCATGCTCGCCCACGCGACCTGCGTCCGCTGCTCGACGCGAGGGCTGCCAAGATGCATGCGCGCGCTGCGCGACCTCGACCGCCATCGAAAGACCGTATTCGTGATTCCGCGCTGGTGTTCCATTCCCCTGCGACTGAATCCCCATCCAGGGGATTGGCTCGGCACATCGTGAGAGCGGTGTGGATGGCGTTTGACACGCATCTCAGCTGGGATCGGCGGAGCCGCTCGTGGTTGACATTTCAGAGCCGGTCTGGATATCCTTTCCTCCCCTCCACGCCCTCTGGGTTCCCCGGGAGCATCTGACGCACCGGTCACCCGAAACCGTGTTCTTGGATCCGTTGATGCGGCGTTTCAGGTGCACGCCGTGTGCCATTTTTCTGCTCGAAGAGGTGCCATGTCGCTATCCATCGAAGTGGTCAGACGCTTTTGTCCTGTCATTTTCTTTCACGACAACGAGAGGTTCTTTCCCTGCTCGATCGAGCACCTGGTCCAGGGCGGAAAGCTGTATGGAGGCGGGGTGATCAACGGACAGGGCGGCGTCATCCCGCCCATGCCGAATCAGACCATCGACACGTTCATCAGGACGCTGTTCGACATCGATCCGCGGATCAGCGTCAACATCGAGATCAACCCGTCGCAATACGCCGGTATGCCGCTCTCGAACGGCAGGATTACCGCGCCGATGTACTATGCGGTGCAAGAGTTCGGCGATTGTGTCGAGATCACGTACGTGTCGCTCTTCGCCTTCCAGGGCGGCCAGACGATCCGCGCCCTCCGGGTCGGCACCGAGTTCTGGTGCATCCTGAACGACTACGGCCAGCACCAGGGCGACCTCGAAGAGGTCACGGTGCGGCTGCGCCCCAGGGGCGGCGGCGACTACGAGGTCGACCGCCTCATCTACTATGCGCACGGCGATGCCAGCGAGTTCGCGCAGGGCGATGTCCGATGGGACGGGAGCCACCCTGTCGTCTACTCTGCCCTGAACGGCCATTCGATGCGCAACCCCTTCAAAGAGGGGGGGGACGGCGGCGGCGGCGGCAAATACTGGGTCAGCGAATACAGGCAAGCCGGCGTCGCCGATTTCGGCTCGTCCATGGGCGAGGGGATCCAGTGGCGGCCCTTCGAGACGAGCGAGCTGAAGCTCATCGGTCTGGACGCCAGCGGCAACCCCATCGGCACGGAGAGGTGGGCGAAGTTCGGAGGGCGCCTCGGGAAGCAGAAGGACACGGGGTTCACCGGGGCGACTTACTTCGACGGTCGCGGTCTGGACTCGTCCGACTGGAGCTTCATCAAGATGGATGCCGCGATCGGCGGCATGCTCGGGATCATCCCGGACCAATACAAGAGCGGTGTCGGTCCGGAGGGGCCGGCGCGCCGGTCGTACATCCGCCCGGGCAGCGGCTTTCGCTACTCCGGCTCGCAGAGCGGCTGGAGGTGGTGTCGCAACTGCCAGTCGCTGTTCTCCGGCGCCGGTCCCAGCGTGTGCCCGGCGTGGTCGCCGTGGTCCGTCGCGGACGCGGGGAGCGGGCTGATCTTCTTGGCGTGCTCGGGCGGCGTGCTCGGCTCGCGCTCGGACGGCTCGGTCTACCTGACCACCAACCGCGACGCGTGGGAGCGCTGGCGCATCGATCCGCAAACCGACGGCACCGTGCTCGTGACCTCGGCGCAGCACGGGCTGCACCTCGGCGCGCGGCCGGACGGCAGCATCTATACCCACGTCAACACAGAGTCATGGGAGCGCTGGCGGCCCGCGACGAGCCCGCCTCGCGCCGCACGCACGATGCGCCTCACCAGCGCCGAGCATGGAAGGATGCTCGGCGTGACGCAGGGCAGCCTCGCGTTGCAGCCCTCGGCGGGCGCATGGTCCGTCGAGGACGCGGGGAGCGGGCTGATCTTCTTGACGTGCTCGGACGGCGTGCTCGGCTCGCGCTCGGACGGCTCGGTCTACCTGACCACCAACCGCGACGCGTGGGAGCGCTGGCGCATCGAGCTGCAGGCCGACAGCGCTGTGTTCGTGACCTCGGCGCAGCACGGGCTGCACCTCGGCGCGCGGCCGGACGGCAGCATCTACACCCACGCCAACACCCAGTCATGGGAGCGCTGGTGGCTCACGACGGACGCGTCCGTGGGACGGCAGCTCCACCTCACCAGCGCCGCGCACGGACGCCAGCTCAGCGCGATGCAGCAGGGCCTCACGCTCCAGCAATCGGCTGTATCGCACGATCCGACGGGCAGCGGGGACTACCTCCTCTACTACGGCACGTCGCCGTACGAAGGTCAGTCGGGCTGGCGCCGGTGCCGCAAGTGCGGCGTCCTCTTCTATGGCCTCGCCACCACCCGATGCCCGGCGGACGGCGGCGCGCACGAGGGTGGCGGTGAGAGCTACTCCCTCTGCGTCGGCGACGAGCCCGACCGGCTCACCGCCGATGCGGCCCTTGCGAGCGACGGGAAGCTGAAGTCGCGCAACAAACACTACACCATGGTCGTGCAAGGCGACGGCAACCTGGTTGTCTACGGCGCCGGGGGCGACGTGTTGTGGGCAGCCGGCACCGGCGGCAAATCGGTGGGCACGAACCACCTTGTCATGCAGTCCGACGGCAACCTCGTCGTCTACGGGCCGAACGGCGGCGTCGTGTGGGCGGCGGGCACGGGCGGCCGGTCGATGGGCAACAACGTCCTCGTGCTGACGGATGATGGCAACCTCGTCGTCTACGGGCCGAACGGCGGCGTCGTGTGGGCGACCAACGCCACGCGGCAGGACAGGAACGGGCAGAGCCAGTGGCGCTGGTGTCACAAGTGCGGCAGCCTCCGCTACGCTGGCGACAACAACGCCGGCCGGTGCCCGGCGGGCGGCGGCCACGAGCTGAGCGGCAGCGGCAACTACGTGCTCCCGATCCAGTAGCACCACTGCGGGAAGTTGCCCCGGATCAGCAGAGAAACCGCCAAGGCCGCCACGTTGAGAGGGGAAGGACCGTCTCCGCATTTTTTCCCTCCTATTTCGCTGATTTCTTGGCGCCCTTGGCGTCTTCATCGAAGAGCGTGCCGTTTCCCATGACGCCGAGCATGCCCGCGTAGAGATTGGCTGTCCCGCCGGGGCCATCGAGGGTGATCGGCGCGAGAGGAACCCTCACGATCGGCTCGATTCGCAGCCTGGGGGTCAGCGAAAACCAGAAGGACCCGATCCCGTCGAGACCGCCATTTCCGGCGTCGATGGGGATGCCGAGACCCAGCGTCAGCCCGAGCTGGCTGTCCGTGGCCGCCGTGACCGCGGTCCGTCTCCGGGGGACCGGAGGAGTCCCCGCCTCGTGATGAAGCCGGCGAGGCGCGCTCTCGATCGCCTGTGCGCCCGTGGCGCTCGTCGGTCGCGGCGTCGGCGCCAGCGTCGGGGCTGGAGCCGGGGGCGGCTCCGACGCCGGGGACGGGGACGAAGGCACCTCGATCGGCGATCCCCGGGGCGCTCCGCCCGGAGCTGCGCCCGGCTCGGCACGTCGCGCGGCGAGGGGCTGAACGTGGGCCCTTACGTGCTCGGCGGCCTGCACGGATCCGACGTCCACGTCGCTCCCCGCGCCGTCGATCACGATCTCCGCGTCCTGCGCTTGTGAGAGGGGGGTTACCGTCTTGATCTCGATGCGGCTGGGCGGTCCATCGATGATCCGCGCGATGGCGATCGTGCCGTCGGGGACCTCGCGGCGCATGGCCCCGCGCACGACGACGCGAAAGCCGATCGACTCGAGCTCGGCGCGAACGCGCGCAGAGAACAGGCCGCCCGCCCGCGTGACGATCACGATGACCTGCCCGCCGCCGTCGTGGCCGCGCGCGTCGCCCGCGAGGCCGGCGAGCAGGCGGAGCGCGGCGAGGGCGCTCTCGCCGTCCTCGCTGGCTCGCCTCCTGGCGGCGCCAGGATTGCCGAATCCGCGCGCGCTCAGGCGACGTCCGCCGGGGCGCCTCCCTCCACCGGCGCGCGCAGGCGCTCCCATGCCTGCTCGATATAAGCGAGGCACTCCATGATGGATCCCTGCTTGCCGGCCTCCCGCGACCCGCGCGGGATCGCTCGCTCGACCGGACACACGGAGTACTGCTTCTCGTGATCCACGACGACGCGATAGGTGGCTGCGTCCTGTCGCTCTCCCTGACTCATCTTCACCTCCGAGGGGCGGCCCGATTGCGCTGCGGGGTCGCACCATAACCTCGGCGCTCGCGCAGGCGAGCCCGAATCTCGGAGCGCGCATCGCAGGATCAGGCCGTCTCCGGCCCAATACGGCGTCATGCCGGGGTCGATGCCCATGTCCTGGCATCGTGCCGGCGAGCCGATTGCCGGTGGATCTACTCCCCTGTCCGAGCCGCCAGCCGAGATCATGCAAGGCGGCCACTCGCCGGGGCGCTCAGCTGTAGACCCCCTGCACGTACTCGGTCAGCATCTTGATCTCGGCCTCTTGCTCTCGGCTCGCCCAGTGCACGAGATCGCCGATCGAGATCATCCCGACCACCCGCCCGTCCTGGACGACCGGCAGGTGACGGCAGCGCCGCTCGGTCATGACCGCCATGGCCTGCCGCGCCGTCGTGCTCGGCTCGACGCAGACGACCTCGCAGGTCATCACCTCCGCGACCGGGGTCGTCGCCGGATCGCGCCAGGCCAAGATCACCCGCGTCATCACGTCCCGCTCGCTGATGATGCCGCTCGGAGACCCGTCGATGCTCACGAGCAGCGCGCCCACGTGTCGCACGCACATCGACTGCACGGCCTCGAAGACTGTCGCCTCCGGAGCGATGGTGTAGACGTTCCGACCCTTCCTGTTGAGGATTTCGCCGACGCTGTCCATCGTCGCCTCCTTACCCAGAGCCAGCCGGAAGCATGACAAAAAATCGAGCGCTGGGACGTTGTCGCGCGCAGATTTTTCGGGTTCTTTTCACCTGGAAGCCAGACTTCCCGCGCTTCACAGCCGCGCTCGCCTCGACGTGGGTCGCGGACCGGGGAGGGGGCGGTCGTGCGGAGCGCGCGCGGCGGCGTCCGGTTGCGCGGCCACGGTCGGCGGCTGCGGGAACCAGCAGGATCGACCTTGCGGACGCCACGTTCCTATGTTGCCTTCTGCCCATGAAAATGGGTGCGCCGCGATGACGGTGAAGGGGCAAGGCTTCGAGGTTCTCTTCGGCCGTCCGGCGAAGGTCCTCGCCGAGGCGCCGGGGCGCGTGAACCTGATCGGCGAGCACACGGACTACAGCGGCGGGTACGTGCTGCCGACGGCGATCCCGCAGAAGACGCGCGTCGAGATCGCGCCGCGGGGCGACGGGCTCATCCAGGTCGTCACGCTGAATGTGGGCGGCGCGGACGGCGGCGCCAAGCTCTCGTTCCGCGCTGGCGAGGAGTCGCGCCGTGGCCTGTGGCTCGACTACGTGCAGGGCATCACCGCGGTCCTCCGGGGCCGGGGTGCCTCGATCCCCGGCTTCGACGCGAGGATCGAGTCGACGGTGCCGCTCGGCAGCGGCCTGTCGTCGAGCGCCTCGCTGCTCGTGGCGCTCGCCCGCGCCCTGCGCGCGATGCTCGGCCTGTCCATCGACGACGTGGAGATCGCCCGGATCGCGCACGCGGCGGAGCACGACTTCGTGGGCGCGCCCGTCGGGACGATGGATCAGATGGCCGCGAGCCTCGCCGACGAGAGCACGGCGCTCTTCATCGACACGAGGACGCTCGCGTTCGAGCGCATCCCGCTGCCCGCGGAGACCGAGCTGCTCGTGGTGGACTCCGGGGTGGCGCACCAGCACGCGAGCGGCGATTACAAGACGCGGCGCGCGGAGTGCGAGCGCGCGGCCGCGGCGCTCGGCGTCCCGCAGCTCCGGGACGTCGACGCGGCCGTGGAGCCGCGCATCGCGTCGCTCCCGGCGCCGCTCGACCGGCGGGCGCGCCACGTCGTGACCGAGAACGCCCGGGTGCTCGCCGCCGTGGCCGCGCTCCGCGCCGGGGACCTCGGCCGCCTGGGCGAGCTCTTCGACGCGTCGCACCGGTCGATGCGCGACGACTTCGAGGTGTCGGTGCCGGCGGTCGACGACCTCGTGGAGAGCGCGCGGGCGCAGCCGGACGTCCTCGGCGCCCGGCTGACCGGCGGCGGCTTCGGCGGCGCGATCGTGGCCCTCGTGAAGCGCGGGGGCGCGGCGAGGGTGGGGCGGGCGGTTGTGGAGGCCTACGAGCGCACGCCGGGCCGCCGGGCGACGGTGCTGGTAGGAGGGCCCGTCTCATGAAAGAGCGCTCCGGGATCGCGCGCTGGGCCGGCGTCGAGTGCCGGGCGCGCGGTCCTGCGCAGCCGCGCGGTACCCGCACAAAGCAGCGATTTCTCACGGAGCGGACGCCACGGCTCCTGGCTGGCCCACGGGCCTAGGCCGCGGCTCGGTGGCGGCGCTCGTCAGCCGGGGTACCACGTGATCCGCGGGTCATCGGGCGCGCGCACGTGGTCGAAGGCGGCGTCCGTGAGCCGCGCCAGATCGTACTGCGGCCGCCAACCGAGCAGAAATTTCGCCTTCGAGTTGTCCAGCCAGGTCGAATGGAACGGCGTCTTCAGCCTCACGCTCGGCAAGCCCCGCGTGGCCTCCAGATAACGCGCCAGCTCCCCGTAGTCGACCGGCTCATCCATGCAGATGTTGAAGGTCTGCTGGCGAGCCTTCTCATGATTGATGGCCTTGAGGATCGCGGTGACCAGATCCTCCACATGCACGAAGTTACGCTTCACCGGCTTACCGTCAGGGTCGAGCATCACAGGGACAGCGCCTGAGCGGACGTAACCCGCTGCCGCCTCAGCGCCGACCAGATCGCGCCACCTCGGCCCTCCGAACACGTCGTCACCGAAGGATAGCTGCGCCTTGAAGTCGTCCTTCTCCATGATCCACGGCGCGCGCAGGCAACATCCGTTCATACCATATTGAATGTAGTACTGCTCGAGCATGACCTCCTCGAGCACCTTGGACAGCGCGTAACAGCCCGGGTAGGCGCTGTGCCTCTGCGCCTCCGTGACGGGGACCGGGTGCGGATAAAAGAAGTGGCCCATCCCGGCGTCGCCCCCGATCAAGATGAATTGCTCGAACGCAGGGCTGACGCGGCAGGCTTCGAGCAGCCAAAACATGCCTTTGACGGCCACGTCCATGACGCTCTCGGGGGTCTCCTTGCTGGTCGCCAGATGCAGCACGTGGCTCACGCCCTCCGCTGCCTCGTCGACCACGGCCCGGTGCTCGATGGACCCACGCACCACCTCCAGGCGCGTCGTCCGCTCCAGCATGCGGTTGTGGCATAGCGCACGGACCTTCCACGCCTCGAACCTGGGGTCCGACAGGAACCTGCGGATGAATGTCTGGCCGACCTTGCCCGCCGCCCCGGTGACCAGAATTCGCTTCGTCTCGCTCATTCTATCGCTCCTCGCTCTCCAGCGTCATCGATGAGACCGCACTTCACCACCCCTGGCTGCGGGGGCCGAGCGGATCAGGACCTGCTGCATGACGATGAAGCCGAGCAGCAGCAGCCCGATGCTGATGTGGTGCCAGGGCGACGGCAGCCGTCCATCCAGGTTGATCACCGCCCGCACGATGCCCGTGATCATCACGCCCATCACGGTGCCGACGACGCTGCCAGCGCCCCCGGTCAGCAGCGTTCCACCGATCACCACCGAGGCGATGGCCTCGAGCTCCAGGCCGGCGCCGATGTTCGGCTTGCCGGCGCTGTCGACAAGCGCCGTCGTGACCCCGCCGAGGCCCGCGCACAGGCCGCTCAACGCATACAGGCACACCGTCGTGGCGCCCACCGGCACCCCCATGAGCAGGGCAGCCTGCCTGTCCCCGCCGATGGCCAGGACGTTCCGGCCGAAGCTCGTGCTGCGGCCAACGATCACGCCGAGCACGAGGACGATCAAGAACAAGAGCGCCGTCGCGGGGACCCACGTTCGGTCCAGGCCCGGGATCCTCATCGCGAAGCCGAGCTCATCGACGATCCAGTCCAGCGCCGGATGATCGATGCCGATGGGCTGCATGCTGACGAGGAACGCCGCGCCGCGCGCGAAGAACATGCCCGCGAGCGTCACAAGGAACGGGGGCAGCGAGAAACGATGGATCAGGTACCCCGTCATCGCGCCGAACGAAACCGACACCGCGAGGCCGACGCAGAACGCCAGCAGCGGATGGCAACCACCTGCCACCAGCGTGCCCACGAGGACCGTCGTGAGCGCGACGACGGAGCCGACCGAGAGGTCGATACCGCCCGACAGGATGACGAAGGTCATGCCGACCGCGCAGATGCCCATCGCGGCGTTACCCTTGATCAGGTCGACAAGGAAACGCAGGCTGCGCGTCGCATCGTAACCGACCAGCACCCCCGAGTAAAGCGCGGCCAGGAGGACCGCAGTCACCATGAGCGGCAGATGCCGCCGATCCCAGCTGTGCATCGCTACTGCCACCTCTTGAGGCCGAGCAGCGCGACGAGCCGCCGGCGCGACTCCTCCGAGACCAGCAGACAGCTTATCAGCATCACGCCGGCCTTGGGCATCGGCTCGATCTCCGAGGGCACATGCTGGATGTACATCGTGATGGAGAGCGTCTGGATCAACAATGCTCCTATCAGGGTACCGCCCAGATAGAAGCGCCCACCGGTGAGCGCCGTGCCACCGATCACCGCGGCGAAGATGGCATCCAGCTCCCGCAGGCGCCCCACGCGATCGGGGTCAGCCGTGGAGATGTACGAGGCGGCCACGAGCCCGGCGATGCCGGCGCACAGACCGGAGAACCCGTACAACCAGAGCTTGATGCGGCGGTCGTCGACGCCTGCGAGGCGGCTCGCCCGCTCGTTGTCGCCGATCGCTTCCATGAACAGACCGAGCGCCGTCTTCCGGGAGAGCAGCGCGGCGACGACGAACACGGCGGCCACCAGCAACATGGAGAACGGCAAGCCACCGACGTGGCCGCTGCCGATGAACGCAAACGTCGGATCCACGTGCGTCACGGGCTCGGCGCGGGTGATGAGCATGGCGACGCCACGAACGCCGACCATGCTGATCAAGGTCACGATGATGGGCTGAATGTTCAGCAACGTAACCAGCGCGCCGTTGAACAAACCGACGCTGCCCGCTACCAGGAGGGACAAGAGCGCCGCCAGGAGCGGCCCGTGGCCAGCGTCCTTCATCAGGATCACGCAGGTGGCGCCCGACAGCGCCATGACCGAGCCGACCGACAGGTCGATGCCCCTGACGGCGATCACCAGGGTCAGGCCGATGGCGAGGAGCATCACCTCCGAGCCCTGGTTGAGCAGGTTGATGGGCGTCCCGTAATAAGCCCCGTCTCGCTCGACGATGGAGAAGAAGTTCTTGGACAGGATGAAATTGAACAGAAAGAGCGCCAGGAGACCGAGCAAAGGCCAAGCTTCGCGGCGCCCGCGCCTGAACAGCAGGGCGCCGGCGCCGCCGGTGACGAGGATGATCCCGATGCCCGTGAGGTTGGCGTTCGTGCGCACCGCTTCAGCGATCTTCTCGTGCATCGGTCGGCGCCTCCTTCTGCTGGGCAATGGCCTGGATGATCGACGAGGGAGTCACCGACTCTCCCGCGAGCTCGCCCTGCTGCTTTCGGTCTCTCAAGACCACCACCCTGGAGCAGTTGCGCGCGATCTCCTCGAGCTCCGACGAGATCAAGAGCGTAGCGACCCCCTTTTCGCTGAGCGACTTCACCAGCGCCTCGATCTCCAGCTTGGCGCCGATGTCCACGCCGCGCGTGGGCTCGTCGAGCAGCATGACCCGTGGTTGCATGGCCATCCAGCGCGCGAGCAGCACCTTCTGCTGATTGCCGCCCGATAGCAGCTTGACGGGCGTCTCCGGGGACGGTGTCTTGATGCTCAGGGCGTTGATGTAGTGCTGGACCAGACGATCCTGCTCGTGGCGCGGGAGCACCCGCAGCGCCCCCCGCGAGGCCTGCAAGGCCAACACGAGGTTCTCTCGCACGGAGAGGTTCGGGACGATGCCATCCACCTTGCGGTCCTCCGGGCAGTACGCGAGGCCCGCCCGGATCGCGTGCCGTGGTGTTTTGATCTCGAGCGCGCCGCCGTCCACCGTGAGCTCACCGCGATCGGCGGGCTCGATCCCGAAGAGCATCCTGGCGGTCTCGCTTCGACCGGAGCCGAGCAGCCCCGCCAGCCCCACGACCTCGCCGGGCCGCAGCGCGAGATCGATCGGCCCGATGACCCCCTCTCGTTCGAGGCCGCGCGCGGCGAGCGCCGGCTCCGCGGCGCTCGCCTCCCCTCCAGGGCCGGCAGGGCTGCCTGGCGCGGGCTTGTCTCTTGCGCCGAGCTTCACGCCCAGCATCGCCTGGACGAGCTCCAGGCGAGGCAGCGCGCTGCTCGCGTATCGCCCGACCAAGCAGCCATTCCTGAGCACCGTGATCGTGTCGCTGACCGCGTAGACTTGATCCAGGAAGTGAGTCACGAAGAGCATCGCCAGCCCCTGCGCCTTCAGCCTCTGCATCACACCGAAGAGCCGCTGCGTCTCCGCTTCATCCAGGCTGGAGGTGGGTTCATCCAGGATCAGGATCCGGGCGTCCACGGCGAGCGCGCGGGCGATCGCGACCATCTGCTGTAGTGCGGTGGGCAACGCCGCCACCGATCGCGACACGTCGAGGTCGAGCGAGAGGCGCGCGAGGGCCTGACGAGCCTTCGCGCGGACGGCGCGCTGGTCGATCAGACCGAAGCGCCGAGGCTGCCGGCCCAGCATGATGTTGTCCGCGATGGAGAGCTGCGGGATGAGGCTGATCTCCTGGTGCACCGCGCTGATCCCCAGCGACTCTGCGTGACGGGGAGAGGTCGGCCGTATCAACGTGCCGTCGAGGCGCAGGGTCCCGGCGTCGGGGGGATGGACGCCAGTGAGCAGCTTGATCAGCGTCGACTTGCCGGCCCCGTTCTCCCCCATCAGCGCCTGGATCTCGCCCGCGTGCGCCTCGACGTGCACGTCATGCAGAGCGCGAACGCCAGGGAACGACTTGCTGAGGCCCTCGACAGAGAGCAAGGCTTTCGAACCAGGCATGCGGCTGCTACTCCGTAGGTGAGGGCCGCTCGACAAGCGGGCTCACGAGCGTGATGGGGCTTGCGCCGCCGCTGCAGCGCGCCGGCGCCGCCTCCTCCTCAGTAGGGCCGCGAGCTGATGAGCGTCGCTGCCTGCTCGCGTTCGAAGATCTGGCCAGGGACGATCGTGCGCTTCGGCACCGTCTCGCCGCGCACGATCTTCTCGATGGTATCGAAGAGCAGGGGGCCGTGCATGGGGTTGCACTCGACCGTCGCGTTCAGCTTCCCCTCTATCATGGCCTCGAAGGCCGGCTTCACGGCGTCGATCGACACAACCAGGATATCCTGCCCGGGCTTCAACCCTGCCGCCTGGATCGCCTGAATCGCCCCGAGCGCCATGTCGTCGTTGTGTGCGTAGACGGCGTTGATCTCCCCCTTGTGGGCCGAGAGCAGCGTCTCCATCACGGTCTTGCCTTTGGTGCGCGTGAAGTCACCGCTCTGGCTCGCGATGATCTTCATGTCCGGGGATTTCGCGATGGCCTCGGCGAAGCCGGCTTTGCGCATCACCGCCACGTCCGCCGCCGGCGTGCCCACGAGCTCGATGATGCGCGCGCTGCCGTTCGTCTGCTTTGCGAGCCACTCGGCCGCCCGGCGCCCCTCCCCGACGAAGTCTGCGACCATCACCGTCTCGTACAGATCTTCGTCGGCGTCCGCGCCCCGGCTCGTGAGCACCACCGGGATCCCGGCGCGCTTGGCCTCCTTCAACGTAGGCTTCCAGCCAACGGACTCTTGCGGCGCAATGACGATGACATCGACGCCCTTGGTGATGAACCCGTTGACGGCGTTGACCTGGTTGTTGTGCACGTTCTGGCCGTCTGCGAAGAGGAGCTGCACGTTGCGCTTCGCCGCCTCCTCCTGGATCGACTTGCTGTGCGCGATCCTCCAGGAGCTCTCGGCGCCCGTCTGCGAGAAGCCGACCACGATCTCGGACAGCTTCTTCGGCTTCCGCCCCACGGGATCGGTGCCCGATGCCGGCTTCGGGGCGGCGCGCTCGGCGTCGCTCTCCCCGCGGGAGCAGCCGGCGCCGATGGATGCTGAGCCCAAGATGGCCAGGAACATCCTCCGTGATACGGAGTTTTGGAGGTCCATGCTCTTCTCTCTTCCTGCTGCCTTTGGGGCGCGGATCGCTGGCCGGCCCTGCGCGGACGCCGTTGCATCGCATTTGCGAAGCAAAAGGATACCCTCGGCTGCAATGTGAACGATCACATGGCCGGCGTCAATTCCAATCGATCGGCCCGCGGGTATCCTCGAGCCCGAGGGAGGACGAGGCTGGCGGGGCTCCTCCGGAGCGCCGCGTCAAGAGGGGCGGGGCGCCGGACCGGGATCATCGCCGGCCCGCCCGGCGAGCTCGAAGCCGATCAGCGCATCGACGGCTGCCAGGACTTCTCCGAGGTCGGGCGCCGCTGCCTCCATCTCCCTGCTCGGGCAGATTGAGAGCGGCCAGCGCTCCTGGCCGCGCGTGGTGGTCGAGGCCGAGCTGGTCCTGCGCAGAAGCTCCGCCCAGGTCCCCAGGAACCGACGAGCTCGCATGAGCCGAGATTGGTTGGCGGCTCACGACGCCGCCGCCGACCGCCGCTGCGCCCCGCTCGGGATCGAGGATAGCCGCGCGCCGGCCCTTGATTGACGCGGATGATGTGAACGCTCACAATATGCGCTTCGGGTATTCTTTCGCTTTGCCCTGGATAGGCCGTGCTGGCGCGATGCTTCCGCCGGCGCATCACGAGCGTTGGCGCATCGAGCAACCTTGGCCGATGCCGCCGCCGGTGGATGCGTTGGTAGAGCCGCCTTGGCCGATGCCGCCGCCGGAGGTAGTCACATCATCGAGCCCATCGTCGATGGGCTCGACGTTGAACCCTCACGATCGGCTCGATTCGCAGCCTGGGGGTCAGCGAAAACCAGAAGGACCCGATTCCGTCGAGACCGCCGTTCCCGACGTCGATGGGGATGCCGAGACCCAGCGACAGCCCGAGCTGGGTGCCCGTGGCCGCCGTGACCGCGGTCCGTTTCCGGGGGACCGGAGTCCCCGCCTCGTGACGAAGCCGGCGAGGCGCTCTCTCGCTCGCCTGCGCGCCCGTGGTGCGCGTTGGTCGCGGCCCCGGGGCCGGAGACACCTCGATCGGCGATCCCCGGGGCGCTCCGCCCGGAGCTGCGCCCGGCTCGGCACGTCGCGCGGCGAGGGGCTGAACGTGGGCCCTGACGCGCTCGGCGGCCTGCACGGATCCGACGTCCACGTCGCTCCCCGCGCCGTCGATCACGATCTCCGCGTCCTCCGCTTGCGAGCGGGGGTCTACCGTCTTGATCTCGATGCGGCTGGGCGGTCCATCGATGATCCGCGCGATGGCGATCGTGCCGTCGGGGACCTCGCGGCGCACGGCCCCGCGCACGACGACGCGAAAGCCGATCGACTCGAGCTCGGCGCGAACGCGCGCAGAGAACAGGCCGCCCGTCCGCGTGACGATCACGATGACCTGCCCGCCGCCGTCGTGGCCGCGCGCGTCGCCCGCGAGGCCGGCGAGCATGACGAGCGAGGCGAGCGCGGTGAGCGAGCGAGTCACGGCGCGAGGATGCTGCGCGCCAGCGCGGCGTGGGCACCTCGAGGATGGGCGTCGAGGTAGCGCGAGGCCGTCGCGCGGGCGGCATCAAGCCGCCCGGCGCGGTGCTGGATCTCCATCACCCGGCCGAGCGCCTCGGGGGCGAAGGCGCCCGACGGGCGCTCCGCGAGGTAGGTCGAAGACCACTGCTCCGCCTCGGCGGTGCTGGCGTCGAAGCTCATGCGACCGAGGTGGAAGGCCGCGGCCGCGGCCCTGTCGGTCCCGGCGAAGCGAGCTCGGAGGCTCGCGTAGATCCGCCGAGCGACCTCCGGATGCTTGGCGAACCGCGCGACGTCGGCGAGATCGAGGAGCTCGGAGGAGCCCGCCTGCGCCGCGATGGCGTCGATGCCTTGCTGCTCTGCGGCGTCGAACGCGCCCGCATAGTCGCCCTCCTGCGACAGGTCGCGCCACGACGCAGCGGGCCTGGGCCGGCTGACCTGCGCGTCGCTCGGCGCAGCGGGCGCCGCCGTCGTCGATGGCGCGGCGGCGGGCGCGGCGCGCGGGGTCGGAGCAGGCGCCGGCGCGTCGATGCGAGGGGCGTCGCTCGCGTCGGTGACGACGTCGCGGCAGGAGAGGCGCACCGCCTCGCCGGCTCCGACGGAGCGGGGCTCGCGCCGGCAAGCCCCGGTCACCTCGACGCGACCCTCGGACAGCGCGACGCTCAGCACCTCGTTCCACGGGTCCCAGGCCGCGTCGAAGCGTGTGCCGATGACGTGCACCGCGAACGGCCCCGCCACGACGGTCCACGCGCTCCGCTCGCGGTGCACGACGTGCGCCGACAGGCTGCCCCGCTCCAGCAAGATGCTGGCGCCGCGCTCGCTCACGTCGACGACGCGGGTGCGGCCCTCGGGCCGCACATCGACGAGCGTCCCGTCCGAGAACCGAAGGGCGACACCCTGGCCCACGGCGGCCACCCACGCGCCCTCCTCGCCGTGTGCGCTGTCGACCGAGAAGGTCATGTCGCTCGGGCGCGTCACGAGACAAATGTCCGCGCTCGCGGCGGCGATGGCGGCCGCGCCGAGGAGCGCGCCGCGCGTCCGCTTCGTCGCCGCGCGGCGTCGCTCGGCGCGGAGCGCGCTCAGGTTCGAGGCGTGCTCATCGAGGCTCGGGCGCTCACGGCGCTGGAGGGCGCCGTCCAGCGTCGCCGCGACGCGACGCCCTGCCTGACTCAGACGCGCGCTGGCCATCGCGAGCCCTCCTTCATCATTCGCGGCGCACCGCTTGCTTCGGAGCCGGGAGAGGCGATGGGGATGGGAGGTCGCGGGAGCGACGTCCTCGGGCTGGCGGTAGGCCGGAGCTCTCGGCGCTCCAAGGTGGCCGGCCCCCTCCAGCGCGGTCCAACAATCGTCGCGCAGTCCGCCCTCTGTGTCTTGTGTGTCCTGGCGCCGGCGAGCCGGTGCTCAGCGGCGAGCCTCCGTGGCGGCGACGCGAGGGCGCCCCGGCTGCCGCGCAAAGGACGAGGGCCGAGGCCTTGAGCGCCAGGAGACCAGCCGCAGGAAGGAGCTGCGCCGCCGACCGATTTTATCGGGAGTCCGCCGCTTCAACCCGGATTCAACGAGGGTCGCCCGCTGTTCCATCGTAACGGTAATATTCTCGAAGCGGTCGTCAGCGGTCGCCCTTTGAATGCTCCCTCGTTGAACGCGGCACGACGTTGCGGTGGATAGCGTGCCCCGCTGCGCCTTCCAGGGGGTCCTGGGGCGATGGGCGCAGGCTCGTGAGAAGCACAAAAGCGCGCATTGCCCTCGAAAGAAAAAGTTGAATATCCGTGCGTGACGGGTCATTGTTAAGTGATATGACAAAGTCGCCACGACTCGCGCTCATCATCGCCACCGCGGTATCCCTCGTGCCATTGGGTTGTGCTGTGCTCCCGGAGGATACGGCCGAGGAGACCCTCGGAGCGGACCAGCAGGCCGCGATCATGGGGAACGGGCTGACGTTCAACGGGCTGACGTTCAACGGGCTGACGTTCAACGGGCTGACGTTCAACGGGCTGACGTTCAACGGGCTTGCCATGGCGGAGCTCTCGGATCCGCTGGGCCGCCAGCTGCTGTCCGCCATCGTGAGCTGCGCGCTCCCCGAGGGGGAGGCCATCGATCTGAACATCGAGGGCGTCGACTACTCCTTCGAAGGCTCGGTTGGCCTGGCGCCCGAGTGGGGCAAGGACGGCGGCGAGTGCGGCGAGAACTGCAAGTCCTGGGTGTCCGCGTGCGTGATCTCCCGGGTCAATTACCTCGGCCAGAGCGTCAGGATCTCGGTCCGGGGGAAGGACAAGGCGCTCGCGAGCACGAGTGAGGAGCGCGAGGAGTACACCGAGCGCGAGGGCGCCTATTTCGGGGACATCTTCGCGACCCCGCAGGAGCTCTACGCGTGCGTCGCCCCCGGCGCGTCGCAGATCCCGCGGGTGTGCGGGCCCTCTATCCAGGGCTGCTCACCCATCGAGGTGCTCGGGGATTGCGATGACGTCTGCAGCAAGGAGCTCAACGACGGCGCTTCCGACAAGTGCAGGGATCCCTCCGGCAAGATGCAGAAGGGCGCTGTGACGGTGTTCCTGGCCTCTTAGCTCAAGTTTCGCACCTCCGGCGCACAAGCCGACCCGGCTCGGTTGAAGCGCACCGCGGGCCTGTTCTTTCGGATGTCGTGAAGTCGCTCGAACAGCTGTCCTTCTCCCCCAAAGCCACCGGCCCCTGCGCTCGCGCAGGCGCGTTTACTGCGTTTTATCAATTCTTGTTTCAGAAAGGCGAATGAAGATGAAAACCGTCCTCAAGGCTCAAGCTGTCGCTCTTGCACTGCTGGCTGCGCAGCCGGCCATGGCGAAATGCTGGGAAGATCCCGTGCCGGTTCGCGACGTCTACGTGGATTATGACGGTCTCACGTTCCATGCGACCTGCTGGAACTGCGATCGTCACCAGACCATCGTGTACATGCCGGGATTCGGGGATGCGGGGACGTCGGGCGATCCGATTCTCCACCGTGACGAGTTCAGGAAGTACGGCGTCCTTTCCATCGATCCGCTGAATCAAGGTCAGTCGGATCATGAGGTGGTCACCGACCTGGTGCCGTTCATGAACGAAGTGATCCGCCGGTTCATGGACCACGAGCGGATCCGCAGGGCATACTTCGTCGGCCACTCCGTGGGCGCTTTTCAGGTCCTCGCGTTCCAGGACGCCTACCCGAATCGGGTGAAGAACCGCGTGGTCCTCTTGGATGACGGACAGATCTCGTTCCAGGACCTGCCCAATCTCGTCTTCCCGGGAGGAAACGATTTCGGGATCCCCGCGGGAGAGTACAGCATCGGCGACGTGAACAAGATGTTCTGTGGGGCGCCCGAGATGGGGATGACGTTCGATGAGTGCGTGGCCGGCATCGATGCGTACTCGGCCTTTGGGGTCGAGCCCACCTGGGACCACCTCCGGAAGGTCTTGCTGATCACCCGTGATTTCTCCATCCCCACGATCCCGGGAGTGTCGGAGGCCCTCGACTCGGCTTTCGAGGACGCCTCTCTCGCCTTCTCCGAGAGCGTGCACCACGCCGAGTGGATCCAGATCCCCGGCGCACAACACAACTTGTCCAGCAATACCGAATGGGCGGACGCCACGGCAGAAGCCATCGCCCAGTTCCTGCCCTGATCTCCACGCCATGGGCTTGTGAGCCGATCCTGAAGCGGGCCCTCGGACCCCGCGCTCAGGAGGCCGACGTGGCTCGGCTGGAGCGAATCTCGAGCGTGGGGACGTCGCCCTGAGCGCCCGCGGCGGCCCCCTGCGCCGCGGTCGCCCGGCCGAGGAGCTCGAAGACCTCCACGGGCCCCGTGGCGCCCACGAAGGCGCGCTGCCCGCACGGCGCGCACTGCCCGAGAGCGGGGCGCAGGCACGGCGCGCCGATGCGTTGACAGCGGAATAGTTGGATGTAGGTGCGTCAGGAAACAATTTTGAAATATCGTCTGGCCGGGGACTGGAAACCGTCCACCTCGTTTCCTAGTACCGCGTCGCCCAAGCTCATCCGAGGTCCGCCGCGGAGGGACCGGCGTGGAGGCGAGCCATCTCTGAGGCTCGCTGGCGCGCTGGCCACGTGAGCGACGAACCTGGAACGAGCCTGGACGACAACGTACCAGCGGTCGGCACAGCGACTGCGGACTCACGTCCTGCCTCGCACCCGAAGGTCGAATACCACCAAGCCCATGCCGAAGATCCCGGATCCACCAGCTCCAAACCCATTGACGTGGAAGAGCGATCTCGTCGCAGGATTCCTCGTCTTCTTGATCGCTCTACCGCTCTCCCTTGGCATCGCCATGGCGAGCGGATTTCCCCCCATCGCAGGCGTGCTCACCGCCGTCATCGGCGGCGTGGTCGCGACCTGGCTCGGCAGCGCGCCGCTCACCATCAAGGGCCCGGCCGCGGGGCTCATCGTCATCGCGCTCGGCGCGGTACAGGAGCTCGGCGGCGGAGACAACGCGACAGGCTACCGCCGCGCGCTCGCCTGCATCGCCGTCGCCGCCGTGGTGCAGATCGCCTTCGCGCTCGCGCGCGCCGGCACCCTCGGCGACCTCTTCCCGTCCTCGGTGGTGCACGGCATGCTCGCGGCCATCGGGATCATCATCTGCTCGAAGCAGGTTCACACGCTCCTCGGCGTCACCCCGACCGCCAAGGCGCCGCTCCAGCTGCTGCTGGAGATCCCGGCCAGCGTCCTCCGGCTGAACCCCGAGATCGCCCTGATAGGCGTCCTGTCGCTCGTCCTCCTGTTCGGAGCTCCGGCGCTCGCCAGGAGAACGCGATGGTTGCAGAAGATCCCCGCGCCGCTCCTCGTGCTCGCGGCCTCGATGCCGCTCGCGCTCGCCTTCGACCTGGAGCACGAGCACACGTACACGCTCCCGCTGACGGGCTCGATCTACACGATCGGGCCGCAGTTCCTCGTCAACCTGCCGGGGAGCCTGGCGCAGGCGATCGTCTTCCCGGACTTCAGCCTCGTCACCTCGCCCGCGTCCATCAAGTACGTCCTGATGTTCGCCATGGTGGGAAGCATCGAGTCGCTGCTGTCCACCAAGGCGGTCAGCTCTCTCGATCCCGAGAGGCGCCGCCCTGACCTCGACAGGGACCTGCTCGCGACCGGCATCGGCAACCTCGTCGCGGGCCTGCTCGGCGGGCTGCCCATGATCTCGGAGATCGTCCGCAGCTCCGCCAACCTCGGCTACGGCGCGAGGAGCCGGCTCTCGAACTTCTTCCACGGCGCCTTCCTCCTGCTCTTCGTCGCCTTCGCGCCGGGGCTCATCCACCGGATCCCCCTCGCCGCGCTCGCCGCGATGCTGACGTTCACGGGCATCCGCCTCGCGTCTCCCGGGGAGCTCGTGAAGACGTTCCGCATCGGCAAGGAGCAGCTCGTGGTCTTCGTCGCCACCGCCGCGATCACCATCGCGACCGATCTGCTCGTGGGGGTCGCGGCCGGCATCGCCGTGGAGATGCTCATCCACGTGCTCAACGGCGCGCCGCTCCGCAACCTCTTCCGGCCCGGTCTCGAGGAGCACGTCGACGGCGGGCGGGTCGTGCTGCGCGTCAAGCAGGCCGCCGTCTTCAGCAATTACCTCTCGATCAAACGGAGGCTCGCGCGGCACCAGGGCGCCCCTGCCATCGAGATCGATCTCGCCGGCACCGGTCTTGTCGATCACACGGTCATGGCCAACCTGCACGATCTCAAGGCCAGCCTCGCGCGCGAGGGGCGGGCGCTGACGCTCTCAGGCCTCGACGACCACGGTCCGATGTCCTCGCACCCCCTTTCTGCGCGGAAGCGGAAGCGGAAGGAGAAGCCGCCTCCCCGGGCGCATGATGATGAGGAAGATGCGCCGTCGAGCCCGCACGCTGCGGGCGAGACGCGCGAAAGATCCGCGTGCGCGCAACGCATCTGGAGGGATAATCACCACCATACGATTGACATGAACGAGCCAAGTTCGAAGTCCGGCGCAGACGAAGCTCCAGCAGAGCGCCTGCGCACCCTCCTCCAGCACGCCGGTCACTTCCTGCCAGCGCAGGGGCCCATCGGCGTGTTCGTCCACCACAACACGCTGCACGCGTTCCAGCACCTGCCGTTCCACGACGCGCTCGCCACGGCGAGCGCGCTGTTCGAGGCAGAACCGTTCCTCTCCGAGGCGGAGTACCGCGCGCACATCGCGTCAGGTCGGATCGACGACCTGGACATCGAGGCGGCGCTCGCCGAGCGCTTCGCCGAGAGGCCCGACGAGCGCCGAGGCCCGCTGTCACGGAACGAGATCGAGCGCCTCGCGCTGCGCTTCGGGGTCGAGGCCGTCACCGAGGCAGGGCTCCGGTGGCGCATCGCCGAGGCGGGAGAGACGCGCAGGCTGCGGCCCGACCTCCCGACGGAGCCGTACCGCCGCCTCATCGTCAAGACCGAGCGCTGGCTCGCCGACCGCCCCGACGCCGCGGCGCGCCTCGTCGATCAGGGCGGCGGCGACCCGGAGTCCCGCGCCGCGCTCGCCCTCTGGGAGGCGTGCCGCAGGGTGCCGCTGCCGCCCGCGCCGCCGGCCGAGCCGCCGCTCGTCGGCCGCGTGGGCGTCGATCGATCGCACCGCGATCTGCTGCTCGCGCTCACGGGGGAAGATCCGGCCGAGCTCATCGACCCGCTCTTCATCCGGCTCCTCGGCGCCTACCTCGACGAGGGCGTCGCGCACTGGGCGATGCCGGACCGCGCGCAGGGGCTCTTTCGCGCGTTCCGCCGCCTCGTGCTGGAGGGATCGACGCCGGCCGGCGCGCACTTCGCCGGGCTCGGCGCGGAGCTCCGCCGGCTCGGGGCGAGCGCGCCGCCCGCCGCCATCGTCGTCGCCGCCCTGCGCGACCTCGGCGTCGCGGAGGATCGATGGGAAGGCTACGTGACGCGCGTCCTGCTCGAGCTGCCGGGCTGGGCGGGCTTGATCCACCGCCTCGAGCATACGCCGGGCGACCGGCCGCAGGGCTCGCCGCCCGCGTCGCTGCTCGAGTACCTCGCGGTGCGCCTGACCCTCGCCCGGTACGCCCTGCGCGACGTGGCGCGCCGGAGGCTCGGGTTCGAGGGGCCCCTCGCGGGGCTCGTCGAGCACGCCCGGCGCGCCGCGAGGCACGCCGAGCCGCCGCGACGCTCGCCCGATTGCGATCGGCCGTTCCGCCTGTTCCAGCTCGCGCAGCTCGCGGGGCTCTCGGTCGCAGAGCTCCAGCCGCTCGCGGCGGCGGACCGCATCTGGGCGCTCGAGGCGCTCGAGGCGCTCGACGAGGTGGCGCGGCGGCGCCTCCTGCACGAGGCCTACGAGCATCACCACCGGGTCGAGGTGCTGCACGGCATCGCGGCGAACCTGCGGCGCCCGGCGGCCGAGCGCGCGGTCGTGGATCCTCGGTTCCAGGTCGTGCTCTGCATCGACGATCGCTGCGAGGGCCTCCGGCGGCATTTCGAGGAGCTCTCCCCGCGGCACGAGACGCTCGGCTTCGCCGGGTTCTTCGGCGTGCCGATCCGGTACCGCGGGCTCGACGACGCCGGCGACGTGAGCCTGTGCCCCGTCGGCGTCGAGCCGGCGCACGAGATCGTCGAGCGGCCCCGCGGGGAGGACGCCTGGCTCCTCCGGAAGGGGCGCCGCAGGCGCTGGGCGCGCCTCGTCCACGCGCTCGGGCACGGGACGCGGACCCTCTCGCGCGGCCTCTTGCTCACGCCGACCCTCGGGTTGCTCTCCACGATCCCGCTCGTCGGGCGCACCCTCTTCCCGAGGAGCGCCGCGCGGCTGCGCCGCGCGCTCGAGCGCCGCCTCCTGCCGGCGGTGCCGACCCACCTCCGCAGCCCGCACGAGGACGGGGAGCCGGCCGGCAGCGGAGGGGCGCCGTTCACGGCCTCCGAGAAGGCCGCCAGGGTGGCGGCGACGCTCGAGAGCATGGGGCTCACCCGGGGCTTCGCGCCGATCGTGGCGGTGCTCGGGCACGGCGCGGCCAGCGTGAACAACCCGCACCAGTCCGCGTACGACTGCGGCGCGTGCGGCGGCCGGCACGGCGGCCCGAACGCGCGGCTGTTCGCCGCCATGGCCAACGACCGGGAGGTGCGCGCGCTCCTGGCCGAGCGCGGCATCGCCATCCCGGACGGGACCTTCTTCCTCGGCGGGATGAACAACACGACGACGGAGGAGATCGTCTTCTACGACGAGCACCTCGCGCCGGCGTCGCACCGCGGCGAGATCGCGGCGCTCATCGACGCCCTCGGCGAGGCGCGCAAGCGGCACGCGCACGAGCGCTGCCGTCGCTTCGCGTCGGCCTCGGAGCGCTTGAGCCCCGAGCGGGCGCTCGCGCACGTCGAGGCGCGCGCCGTGGACCTCAGCGAGGCCCGGCCCGAGCTCGGCCACGCCACAAACGCTGTCTGCGTGGTCGGCCACCGCGAGCTCACCCGCGGGCTGTTCCTCGACCGCCGGGCGTTCCTCGTCTCGTACGACCCGGCCCAGGACCCCACCGGCGCGATCCTCGAGCGCGTCCTGCTCTCCGCCGGTCCTGTCGGGGCGGGGATCAACCTCGAGTACTACTTCTCCCGCGTCGACAACCTCCGCTACGGCGCCGGGACCAAGCTCCCGCACAACCTCGCCTCGCTGCTCGGCGTCATGGACGGCTCGCTGAGCGATCTGCGCACCGGCCTGCCGAAGCAGATGATCGAGATCCACGAGCCGGTGCGCCTGCTCGTCATCGTGGAGGCGAGCACGGAGACGGCCGCGGCGATCTGCGCGCGGCAGCCCTCGCTCCGCGAGCTCATCTTCAACGGCTGGATCCAGCTCGTCTGCGTCGATCCGGCGACGGGCCAGATCGCGCACCTCGCCCGCGGCGCCTTCGCGCCGTTCACGCCCCCGGAGCACCCTCTGCCCACGGTCCAGCGGTCCGCCGACTGGTACGCGGGCAAGCGCGGCTTCCTCCCGCCCGCCATCGTCCACGCCGCCGCCGCGCCTCCGCGGCCCTCGCCGGAGATCGCCTCCCATGCTGCCTGACGTCCTCCTCGGCAAGCTCGCCGCGCTCGCCGTGCTCTCGCCGGCGCTCGCGTTCGCCGCGCTCGGCGCCTACCTGCTCCTGCTGCGCACGCCGGGCGAGCGCGTCGTGTCGGGCGTCGTGCTGTCGGCCCTCTCGCTCTCGCTCGCCGCCTCGCTGGTCGTCTGGGGCTCGTCCGTCATGGCGCCCTACGCCTTCCTCTCGGTGGAGCTCGGGCGCTGGTTCGAGGCCTCGGGCTACTCGTTCGACGTCGTCCTGCTCGTCGACCGGCTGTCGACGACGATGATGGTGCTCGTCTCGCTCATCGCGCTCATCGCCGGCAGGTTCTCGGTCGCGTACCTGCATCGCGAGGCGGGGTTCGCGCGGTTCTTCCTGCTCCTCGCCCTGTTCTCGACGGGCATGCTGGCGCTCGTGTCCGCGGGGAGCATCGACCTGCTCTTCGCCGGCTGGGAGCTCGTCGGCGCGACGAGCGTGCTCCTCGTGGCCTTCTTCCACGAGCGCGCGGCGCCGGCGCGGGCGGCGCTGCGCGTCTACATCACCTACCGGCTCTGCGACGTGGGGCTGCTCGTGGCCCTGGTGCTGATGCACGGGATCTCGGGCTCCTCCCATTTCGCCGAGGTGTTCGGCGGCGCCGCGTGGCCCGGGCCCGCCGCCGCGATCGGCGCCTCCGGGGCCACGGCGCTCGCGCTGTGCCTGTTCCTCGCCGCGATGGGCAAGAGCGCGCTGTTCCCCGTCGGGAGCTGGCTCCCGCGCGCGATGGAGGGGCCGACGCCGTCGAGCGCGCTCTTCTACGGGGCGATCTCGATCCACGCGGGCGTGTACTTGATGCTGCGCGCGGCCCCGCTGCTCGAGCGCTCGCCCGTGGCGAGCGTGGTGGTGGCCGGCGTCGGGGCGCTCACGGCCGCCTACGGGACGCTCGTGGGCCGGGCGCAGGCGGACGTGAAGAGCGCGCTCGCGTACGCGACGATGTCGCAGGTCGGGATCATGTTCGTGGAGATCGGGCTCGGGTACTACCGGCTCGCGCTCGTGCACCTCTTCGCGCACGCGTGCCTGCGGTGCCTGCAGATGCTGCGCGCGCCCTCGGCGCTCCGCGACGCGCAGGAGATCCGGGCCGCGCACGCCGGCGAGCCGCTGCCGCACCTCGGGATCGCCGCCCGCGTGCTGCCGGCGTCGCTCGTGCGGCGCGCGTACTGGCTCTCCCTCGATCGCTTCCACCTGGAGGCGCTGCAGCAGCGGCTCGTCGCTGCGCCGCTCATGCGCCTCGGGCAGGCGATCGACGGCTTCGAGCGCCGCTGGGTCGCGGCGCTGAGCGGCCTCGCCGAGCGCGAGGCCGGCGACGCTGACGAGGCGGGCGCTCGCGGCGAGCGCGCGGGCGCGGGGGCCCCGGTGCCCAGCACGAAGGGGGCGCGCTCATGAGCATGTTCCTGCTCCTCTCGGCGACCGTGCTCGCGCCCGCGCTCGCCGCGCTGGCCGTCTCCCGCGCGCGCAGCGACGAGGCCGCGCGCCGCGTGGCCCTCGCCGGCGCGGCGCTCACCCTGGCGCTCTCGCTCGTGTCGCTCGCGCTGTTCCACGCCGCCGGCGGCGTCGCGGTCGACGCGATCGGCCCCGCCGTGCCGCTCCTCGGCGTGCGCCTCCGCCTCGGCCTCGACGGCTTCACCGCCACGCTGTTCCCGCTGCTCGGCTTCATGCTGATCGCCCTGATCGCCGCGGGCCCGCGCGCCGCGCTCGAGCGGCAGAACCTCACGGCGCTGCTCACCACGGGCAGCGCCATCCTCGGCGTCTACTGCGCCTCCGACCTCGCGTTGCTCGCGGCGGCGTGGGTCGCCGCGTTCCTGCCGGGCGCGCGCCTGATCGCCGGGAGGGGCGCGGCCGACAAGCTCCTCCGGCGCACCTACCGCATCTTCCTGATCGGCGGCACGGCGCCGCTCGTCCTCGCGCTCGGCATCATGGCCGCGCTCGCCGCGCGCCGCGGCGTGGCGCCGCCGTTCGACCTCCAGGAGGTCGCCCGCGCCGGGATCCCCGAGGCGTGGCAGTCGCCGCTGTTCGCGCTCATCGGCATCTCGGTGCTGATGCGCATGGCCGCCGTGCCGTTCCACGGCTGGCTGCCCGTGCTGCTCGAGCGGGGGCCGCTCGGCGTGACCGTCCTGCTCGCCGAGATGCAGGTCGGCCTGTGCGTCCTCGTGCGCGTCGTGGCGCCGCTCCTGCCGGAGAGCTGCGCCGAGGACATGCCGATCCTCGCCGCGCTGGGGCTCTTCAGCGCCCTGCACGGCGCGATCCTCGCGCTCACGCAGACGGATCTCCGCCGGATGATCGGCTACCTCGTGGCGAGCCAGAAGGGGCTCGTGCTCCTCGGGCTCGCGTCGATGAACCCGCAGAGCCTGAGCGGCGCGTTGCTCCAGAGCTTCGCGCTGTCGATCGCCGTCACCGGGGTGACGATGGTCGTCTGGGCGATCGAGGCGCGCACGGGCACGGCGGACATGGCGGAGCTCGGCGGCCTCGTGGCGAAGACGCCGCGCATGGCCGCCTTCTTTTTGCTGCTCGCGTGCGCGACGATCGGGTTCCCGGGGGCGCTGACGTTCATCGGCGAGGATCTCCTCCTGCACGGGATCATGCACGTGCACCCCGTGCTCTCGGTGCTGATGCTCGGGGCGACGGCGCTCAACGGGATCACGATGTTCCGCGCGTTCCAGCGCACCTTCCTGGGCCCGATCCCGCGCGGCCGGGCGAGCGGCGCGGCGATCTCCGCGCTCCTGTTCCGCGAGCGGGCCGTCTTGCTGTCGATCCTGGCGCTGACCGTGGCCCTGGGCGTCGCGCCGTCGCGGCTGCTCGCGCTGCACGAGCCGGTGGTGAAGCGGGTCCTCGGACCCAGCGCTCAGGAGGCCGACGTGGCTCGGCTGGAGCGAATCTCGAGCGTGGGGATGTCGCCCTGAGCGCCCGCGGCGGCCCCCTGCGCCGCGGTCGCCCGGCCGAGGAGCTCGAAGACCTCCACGGGCCCCGCGGCGCCCACGAAGGCGCGCTGCCCGCGCGGCGCGCACTGAAAGCCGGCGGCCTTCGTGTGGACGTCTCCGCTCACGAGGATCTGATTCCGCTCGGCCGCGGCCTCTAGCTGGGCGGCGACGCTCACGATCTCGCCGAGCACCGTGCAGTCGAGCCGGCGGCAGGACCTCGAGCCGACCTCGGCGATGGTGAGCTCGCCTGTCGCCACGCCGATGGAGATGCCGGGGACGAAGGCCGACGTCTCCCCGGCGCGGCGCGCCAGCGTCTCGAGCTGCGCGCGCACGACCAGGCAGGCGTCGAGCGCGCGCGCGACGTGATCGGGGCCGCGGAAGAGGGCCATGACGCAGTCGCCCAGGAACCTGTCGACCATCCCACCCCGCATCGAGAGCTCGAGCGCGATGACATCGAGGTTCGCGTTCAGCACCCGCACCGTCTCCTCCGCGCGCTTGCCCCGGACCGCGTCGTGGAAGCCGGCCAGATCGAGGAAGGCGACGGTGCCCTCCGCGACCTCGCACGCCCCGAAGCCGTCGGGGCTGCGGAGCCGCTCGACGGCGAGCGGGCTCGCGAACGTGCGCAGGAGGTCGTTCTCCCGGTTCGACCGGCTGTTGTCGCGCAGCTCGCGCACCTGCTTCAGCGTCTTCTCGATCGTGAGCTCGAGATCGTTGAGCGCGATGGGCTTCACAAGGAAATCGAACGCGCCCCGGTTCATTGCGGTGCGGATGTTCTGCATGTCGCCATACGCGGACACGACCACCGCCCGCGCGTGCGGGGTCACATCGCCGAGGTGGGCGAGCAGCGTGAGACCATTCATGCGGGGCATGTTGATGTCGGTGAGGATGACGTCGATGTCGGGGTGGTTGCGGAGCGCGGCGAGGGCGCTCTCGCCGTCCTCGGCGAAGACGAAGTTGTAGATGCCCTCGCGGATCTGGCGACGAAAGCACTGCTTGATGAGGGTGGAGACGTCAGGCTCGTCGTCGGCGATCAGGATCTTGGCCGGGCGCCGCTCGTTGCCGGCGGCCAGCGCGGTGAACGCGGCAGCCATCTCGCGCGCCGACCGGAAGCGCTGGGTCGGGTCCTTGGCCAGCGCGCGCTCGAAGAACCGGTCGAGCTCTGGCGACAGCTCGGGGACGAGGCTCGACGGGGGAGGGAAGGTCTCCGTGCAGATGCCCATGACGAGCGTGGCGAGCGTCTGCGCCGAGAACGGCAGCTCGCCGGTGAGCGCGCAGTAGGCGAGGACGCCCAGCGACCAGAGATCGCTCCGGTGGTCCACGACGGAGCCGCGCATCTGCTCCGGGCTCATGTACGTCGGCGTGCCGATGAGGCCGCCGCCGCCGGTGAGGCGCAGATCGTCGGTCCTCGACAGCATGGTGACCACGCCGAAGTCGAGGAGCTTCACGACCTCATCGGCCTCGGTCCGGGCGAGGAAGACGTTCCCGGGCTTCAGATCGCGGTGCACGATGCCCGCCGCGTGCGCGGCCGCGAGGCCCCGCGCCGCCTGCGTCACGATCGACGCGACCGCCGGGAGCGGGAGCCGCCTCACGCGATCGAGGCGGCGCTGGAGATCCTCGCCCTCGAGCAGCTCCATCGCGATGTACGGCCGCTCCTCGTCGATCCCGCGGTCGATCCCGTAATCGTAGATGTGCACGACGTGCTGATTGCGGAGCTGCGCAATCGCCTTGGCCTCGCGATCGAAGCGGGCGCACGACTCCGGCGACTCCACGTGTTCGGCGCTCATCAGCTTGAGCGCGACGCGCCGCTGAAGGCGCAAGTCCTCCGTCTCCCAGATCTGCCCCATGCCGCCACCGCCGATATGCCGTATCAGCATGTACTTCTCGGCGATGATGGGTTCTGCCATGGCGGGGCGCATGTTACAGCCGTGGCATACGGGAGTCAATGGAGCAGCGCGCGCTCTGCCCTACAGCCATCCGCCTCCATGGCGCTCCATTGCGCGCGGCGCGGGAGGATCGTTGTAGGGGCCGCGCGGTGGTCTGGTCAGGGCGCCTACACAGCACCGAGCTCCGGGCCGGACACGCGCTTCGGGAGCGTCACGATGAACTCGGTGAACTCCCCTTCTTCCGTCTCGAAGGTGAGGGTGCCCCCGGTGCCCTCGACGACGATGTTATGACAGATCGAGAGCCCGAGCCCCGTGCCCTCGCCCGGCGGCTTCGTCGTGAAGAAGGGGTTCATGATCCTGTCCCGGATCCCCGCGGGGATGCCGACGCCGTTGTCATGGACACGGAGCTCGACACGATCGCCGAGATCGTGTGTCGTGACCCGGATACGGGGGGAGGGCCCCTGTCCGCGCGCCGGGTCTCTCCGCCGCACGGCGTAGCAGGCGTTGTCGACGAGGTTGATGACCACGCGGCTGATCTCCTGGGGGACGAGGCTCACCTGGCCGATGGAAGGGGAGAGGTCGAGCTCGATCGCGATCTCGGCCGATGAGGCGCGCGCGCGGGCGCCGTGATAACCGATGTTGACGTAGGTCGTCACGAGCGTGTTGAAGTCGACCTCCTGGCGCTCTCCGCGCTCACCCCGCGAGTGATCGAGCATCGAGCGGATGATGCCCTCCATGCGCTGGCCATGCTCGCCGATCTTCTTCACGCTGCTCGTCAGGTCGCCGAGCGCCTCGGTGAGGTACTCTTCGCGGCCGTCGTCGAGCCCCCGGGCGAGGGTCGATATGTCACCGCCGATGTCGTCGATGAGGCGAGCCGAGAGCTCGGCGAAGTTGTTGACGAAGTTGAGCGGATTCCGGAGCTCGTGGGCGATGCCGGCCGTGAGCGAGCCGAGCGAGGCGAGCCGGTCTTGCACGATCATGCGGTCCTGGGCCTCGCGCAGGCGCTTCAGGGTGGCCGCGAGCTCCTCGTTCTTCACCTGCAGCTCCCGGGTGCGCGCCTGGACCCGCTGCTCCAGGGTGTTGTAGAGCGCGGCGTTCTCGAGCGAGATGACCGCCTGCGTCGAGAGCATCTGCAGGATGCGCATGCGGGCCGGGGTGAAGGCGCCTTTGACCAGGCTGTTCTCGAGGTAGACGATGCCGCGCCGGCCTCCCGGGCGGCCGAGCGGGAAGCAGAGCACCGAGCCGACCGCGTGCTCGGCGATGTGGGGGTCGCGTCCGAAGCGGGGGTTCGCGGCGGCGTCGTCGAGCACGACGCTCTCCTGCGCGCGCGCGACGTAATAGACGATCGAGGAGGGCAGACCCCGGCGCCCCCGGGGCGCGAGATCGGCTATCGGGATCGACTGGAGGACCTTGGCGTCCTCATCGACGGACTTCTCGCCCTCCACCACCCACTGGCCGCCTTGCTCGAGGAGCAGGTACCCGATCTCGGCGCCGCTCGTCTCCAGGAGGATCTGCATCAGCCGGGCGAGGAGGCGGTCGAGCTCGATCTCGCGCGAGAGGTCCTGCGAGGCGTTGAGGACGCTGATCAGGTCGAGGACGCTGAAATCGAGCTCCCGGCCGGCCGTCTCCGAGAACTTCGACGCCGCCAGGATGCCGGAGGCGACGTGCGGCACGAGCCCCGGGTGCTGCTTCTCCAGCGCCTTGGCCTTGGCGACCGCGCCCCAGCGCAGGTAGCCCTCGTGCGCGTCGCGCAGGTGCTGCCGCGCGAGCTTCTGGTCGCCCCGCGCGAGGTAGAAGCGCCCGGCGAGCTCGTGGGCGATGGCGGCCTCGTGCTGGTAGCCGCTCTTCTCCGCGAGCTCCGCGCCGCGCTCGAAGGCGTCGCGGGCCGCGTCGTCCTGGCCGAGCACGCGCGCGCGCTCGGCGCGGATGAGGAGCAGCTTGTGCTCGTAGGTGGCCGGGCAGTGCTCGCGCCACGTCTCGAGCTTGGCGATGTTCCGCTCCACGAGCGCGCCGATGCGCTCGCGCGCGGGCTCGTCCGCGTGGTCGTGGACCGCGAGGTGGGCGAGCGACTCGAGCAGCATCCACGGCGCCGCCGACGTCGATCGCTCGACGATGGCGGCGTAGGGCGCGGCGGCCTCCGCGGTTGCCGCAGCCTGCTCGTGCTCGCCGAACACGTAGCAGAGCAGCGTCTTGCAGAAATGGTAGTTGAACATCGCCCCCATGTCGCCGGCCGCGCGCTGCTGCGGGACCCGCTCGGCCTCGACGTACGCGGGGCCGGCGAGCACGACCTGATCGGAGGACTTGCCGCGCAGGTCGTGCACGGTCTGCTGGTAGATCTGCATCCAGCCGAGGACCATGGTTTGGTGGAGCTTCGCGATCCCGTGCGCGTACTGCTCCATGTCGGCGGCGAGCGTCCCGAGGTCGACGCCGGCGAGCAGCCGCGTCATGCAGACCGTCACCCCCGCGTTGGCGGCCTGGTACGGCGTGCCGGCCTCCAGCGCGAAGCGATAGGCGTCCGAGAACAGCGGCGAGAGCTCGTGGAGCGGCGTCTTCACGTGAATGACCATGAAGCCGCCATAGAGATAGGTGTGCGCGCGAGACCCCTTGTCGCTCAACCGATCTGCGAGCCGCAGCGCCAGCCGGCCGAAGCGGTAGGCCCGATCGAGCTCGTCCCGGGAGAGGAGGAGGAAGCCGTAGTAGGCGTACCCGAAGGGGGATTGCGGCGCGCCCCCGCAGCGCAGCGACATCCGGACGAGCCGGCAGACCGCGATCGAGAGCAGCCTCGCCCCCGTGATCACGGCGATGTTGATCACGTGGTTGAGGAGGGCCATCCTCGCCCGGTCCGCCGGATCGCTGCACTCCGGCAGGTCGGCGAGCTCCTCGATCGGCCGGTCGCCGAGCGCCTCCGCCGTGAGGGCGAGCTCCCGCTCGACGTCCTCGGCAGCCGCGTTCTTCGGCATCTCGACGCCGAGCCGCCCGAGCGCCTCAAGGTATACCCGCATCGCGTCGGCGAGCCGCTGCTGCGAATAGAGGGCGTGCCCCTCCAAGTCGAGGAGCTTGACCTCGTCGAGCGCGCTCGCGGCCCTCGGCCGGACGACCTCGCACAGGGTCTGCGTCGCCTCGAAGTCGCCCTGGGAGAACGCGGCCTCGGCCGCGGCGAGGTGGATGTCGCGGGCGAGCTCGTAGCGCGTGCTCCAGTCCTCGGCGCCGAGGAGCGCAATGCCCGCCTGACCGTAGACCCGCGCCTGCTGCCCCGCGCCGGCCTGGAGCGCCCTCCGCGCCGCCTGCAGATTGAGACGCGCGAGATCGATGAGCTCCTCGCGCTGCTCGATCGCCGCTCGCCCCTGGTTGAGCAGCCCCACGATGTCGAACAGCCGGCCGGCCGACTCCTCCGCGCTCGAGCGCCTGAGGAGCCTCCTGCCGACGTCCCGGCGCAGGCGCGGCCCCGCCTCCTCGTCCAGCAGCGAGACGACGGCCTGCTGGATGCGGTCGTGCGCGAACCGACAGCGGAGGCCTGGCCCCGCCGCCCCCATCTGCACGGCGGAGCTGACCTGATCCATCGGGATCAAGAGCCCCTCTGCGGCCGCGCTCCACAGGTCGCGTCCGACCTCCTCCACCGGCCGCTCCGCCGCGATCGCGAGCGTGCCGAGGTCGAACATGCCGCCGAGGCAGCCCGCCACCTTGAGCAGGTCTTGCGCCGCGGGCGAGAGCTTCCGCACCCGGGCCACCATGAGCTCGACGACGTTGTCGGTGATCCCGCGCTGCCGGATGCGGTCCAGGTCCCACCGGAAGCCGTCGGCGCTGCGCTCGATCAGCCCATCGGCGTACAGCGAGCTCAGGAACGCGCGCACGAAGAACGGATTGCCCGCGGTGCGCGAGAGCAGGAGATCGGCGAGCGGGGCGGCCTCCTCGGGCGAGGCGCCGAGCGCGTCGCCGACCATCTCTTTCATGGGGTCGAGCCCCAGCGGCGCGAGCGAGAGCCGCTCGACGCGCGCGCCGCGCGCTGCGATCTCCCGGACCGCCAGGGAGAGGGGATGGACGTCGGTGACCTCGTTGTCCCGGTAGGAGCCGATCAAGAAGAGCGGCAGATCCTGCGCGGCGTTGAGCAGCTCCTCCAGCAGCTTCAAGGCGTCGAGGTTGGCCCACTGGAGGTCGTCGAAGAAGATGCAGAGAGGGTGCTCCGGCGTGGCGATGGCGGCGACCAGATCGCGCACCGTCTGGTTGAAGCGCTGGCGCGCCTCGGTGGGCGGCAGCACCGGCACCTCGGGCTGTGGCCCGAGCACGAGCTCGAGGCTCGGGCACGCGTCGATGAGGACCCGCGCTCCCGCTCCCAGCGCCTCGCGCACCCGCGAGCGGAACGCCGCGAGGCGGTCCTCGCTCTCGGTGAGGAGCTGCTCGACCAGCGCCTGGAGCGCCTGCGCCAGCGCGGCGTGCGGGGCGTCGTCGCGGTACTGGTCGAACTTGCCGGCGATGAAGACGCCGCGCCGCGCGGTGAGCGGGCGGTACACCTCGTGGATGAGCGCTGATTTCCCGACGCCGGAGTAGCCGGACACGAGCATGAGCACCGCGCCCTGGTCGACCCGCTCGAACGCCGCCATGAGCGCCTGGACCTCAACGTCGCGGCCGTACAGCTTCTGCGGCAGGTGGAACCGCTCGGAGCGGTCGTGTCGCCCGATCGGGAACGGATCGACGGCGCCGTGCTGGCGGAGCCTCTCGAGGCAGCCCGCGAGGTCGGCGCGGATGCCGCGCGCGGACTGGTAGCGATCGTCGGCGCTCTTCGCCATCAGCTTGAGCACGATCTGCGCGAGGACCTCGGGGATCGCCGGGTTCGACGCCCGCGGCGAGGGAGGCTGCCGCGCGATGTGCGCGTGCACCAGCTCGAGCACGTCATCCGCCGTGAAGGGGAGACGGCCGGTGAGCAGCTCGTAGAGGCTCACCCCGAGCGAGTAGTAGTCTGTCCGGTAGTCGACAGACCGGTTCATCCGGCCCGTCTGCTCCGGAGACATGTACGCCAGCGTGCCTTTGAGGCCTCCGGGGCTCGTGAACGACGTCGACTCTTGCGGGAGCACCGAGGCGAGGCCGAAATCGATCACCTTCACCCGCCCGTCGGCCGGGTTCATCACGATGTTGGAGAGGTTGAGATCGCGGTGGACGACGCGGCGCTGGTGGATCGCCTCGAGGACACACACCACGTCGATGGCCAGCGCGAGCGTCCGCTCGAGCGAGAGCGTCCCGGCGGCGTTCATCGCCTTGAGCGAGGTGCCGCCGAAGTCCTCGATCAAGAGGGCATATCGCCCGCCGTCCTCCTCGACGCCGTGGCTGCGCACGACGCCGTCGACGTCCTTGAGATCGCTCAGGATCGCGTGCTCGTGGCGGAGCGACGCGATCTGCGCCTGCGACGGATTCTGCTCCTTCAGGACCTTGAGCACCAGAGGGAGCCCGTCCGAACGCCGCCTCGCACGGTAGGCGGTCGAGCGGGCGCCCTCCCGGAGCCGCTCGATGATCTCACAGCCGCAGATGTCCATCATCCTTCTCCACCACGACGGGTTAGGCGACCCTCTCCCTGCTCAGAGCCCGCGACCGCCGCCGGGGAGGCGATGGCCGGCCCGCGACCCCTGCGCCTCTCGGCCCGGGGGGTCGGGATCCTCGTCGGGGTCGGGACCCGGGTCACCGATCCAGGCGCATCGGCTCCACGCCCCGCCCGCGATCTCGGCCTGCGCATCGGGCGAGCGCGATCGCGCGAGCGCGGCGCGCTCCTCGTCCGTGAGCGCCGCGTCCTGCCCGCCGGCCGTGAACGCGGCGTGCTCGAAGGGGTCGACGCTCAGCTCGGTGAGCCGCTTGAAAAGATGATCCATGAATCCTCCTCTGTCTCTCTCTCTCTCACTCTTTTGTGGGCTTGGCGGGGCCTGTCGTGCTGCCGTCGGCCTCCGCGGACGCCGCGCGGACAGCGCTCCACGTGGGGTCGAAGGCGACGAGCCCGATGGCCTCGACGGACAGGCGCTCGCGCGACAGCGTCTCGAGCACCGTGCCTTCGCTGCCGGGCTTGTCGAGCAGATCGAGCCCGAGGAGCATCACCTGGATCTCGGACCGGGCAAACTCGAGCTGCCTTCGCGTCTGCTGGATGACCGCCGGCGCGAGCGGGTCGCCAAGCCGCTTGAGCCCGACGGTGACGAGATAGCGCGAGACGACATCCTCCGGATCCTTCTGAAGGCCGGACGTCCCGACAGCGACCGACTGCTCGAAGCGTCCGGCGCTGTGCAGGAGCGTCGCGAGCGGGCGATCGAGCACGAGCCGCTGGTTGACGTCGAGCAGGAGCGCCTCGAGCAAGGCTTGGCGCGCCTCGTCGAAATCCTTCGGCGCCCCCTGCTTCTCGCCCGCGACGAGGCCGAGGAGGATCGCCTTGAAGGCGTGCGCCCAGGCGTAGCGCCGGTTGAGCTGGCACGCCCTATCGAAGCTCTCCCTCGCCAGCTCCGCGGCGCTCTTGCCGCAGCTCGCCCTGCGCGGCGCCACGTGCGCGGCGTCCAGGCCGAGCTTCGGCGCGAGCTTCGGCATCATATCGAGCCAGTATTTGAATGTGTACGCTGCGCCGCGGTGGGCGAAGGTCCAGGCGCTCCCCGGCGAGAGCGTGATCGCCGTATCGAAGAGCTCGACCGACCTGTCCACGAGGCTGTGCAGCTCTTCCCAGCTCTGCCCGGACATGTTGTAGATCGCGTGGGTCCTGAAGGCCTCCGCCCAGTGCCCGACGGCCCAGCCGTATTCCGGTTGCAAATTCAGCGCGGTCTCGAAATCTTCGCAGCAGCACTTCCAGTCGTCGATGGCTGCGTGGGCGGCGCCCCGGTGAGCGTAGGCCCACGCGTACTTGTCGTCGATCGCGAGCGCGTCGGTAAAGCACTGGATCGCCGTGGTGTATTCGCCGTTCGTGCGGTGCACCTCGCCTTGCTGGGCGAGGCTCTTGAGCTTCGTGCGTTCTTTGTCTGTCATGCGCTCCCTCATCAGTGCACAAGCGTTGGATCCGCCCCGGGCGCGGTGTCGCCGTCCCAGCCGATGTGCTCCAGCACGTCCAGGTCGACGGCCGCTCGCGCGATACAGAGCCATCCCCCCCGGAACTCATGGATTCGTTCTCCATTCACTTGACTGGCTCACATCCGCGCGCGTGGGCTGAGCCCGCGCTCTTGGCGGCCGGGTCACCGCGCCGCGTGGCGCCGGTCGTTCTGGAAGGCGTGGGGGCTCTCGTCCCGGAGGTCGGAGTGGTCGGGATCCTCGTCCTCGCTCGGGTCGGGGCCGGGATCCAGGAGACCGGCGCATCGGGTCCACGCGCCTCCCGCGATCGCGGCCTGCACCTCGGGCGAACCCCGCTGTTCCAGCGCGGCCCGCTCCTCGTCGGTGCGCAGCTCATCCTGCCGGTCAGCCACCAACGCGGTCTGCTTGAAGGGGTCGATGCTCAGCTCGGTGAGCAGGTCGAAGAGATGATCCATGAATCCTCCTGTGGTTCAGTCGTTCTTGGATTGGAGCTCTCGAATTTCGAGCGACGAGAGCGGCTTCATGTGGAGTTCGCTCCACGTGGGATCGAAGGCCACGAGCGCGATTGCCTCGACGGACAGGTTATTCCGCTCGCTCACGATGGACATGCCGCCCACCCGGCCTTCGAGCACGTCCAGTCCGTGAAGCATCGTGTCGATTTCGCTCTTTGTAGATTCGAGCACCTTCCGGGTGTGCTCGATGACCACCGGCGCGAGGGGGTCATCGAGGTGTTTCAGCCCGACGGCGATGAAGTAGCGCGAGAAGACATCCGACGGATCCTTCGCCACGCCGTTGAGCCCTGCGGCCACGGACTCACGGAAAGTCCCCGCGGAGCTCAGGGCCTTTGCGGCGGCGCGGTGGACTGGCAGCCGCTTGTCGACGTCGAGCGCGAGCGACTTGAGCAGGCAGTCGTGCGCCTCGAGAAGCCCGGGCTTCATATCGAGCTGCTCCCGCGCGATGAGCGCCAGGACGCATGCCTTGAACGCGAAGGCCCACGCGTACTGCGGATTGAGCTCGCTGGCTTTGTCGAGGTCCTGCAGCGCTCGCGACGCGGCGTCGCTGCCGCTCTGCGCCTCCGGCGCCGGGCGGTTGTCCAGCTCCAGGGCCGGCACCAGCCTGGGCATCACCTCGAGCCAGTACTTGTACATGTACGCCGCGCCCCGGTGGGCGAAGGTCCAGGCGCTCCCCGGCGACAGCTCGGCGGCTCGTTCGAGGAGCTCGATCCCGCGGTCGATGACCGCGTGCTGCTCGCGCCAGTCCGGGGGCGTGTCGGCCCTGCCCAGCCTGTAGCTAGCATGCATCCGATGAGCTTCTCCCCAGCGCGCGTACGCCCACCCGTAATCGGGCTTCAGCTTCAACGCCGTCTCGAAATCCTCGCAGCAGCGCTTCCAGTCGTCGATCGCCGCGCGCGCAGCGCCCCGGTGAGCGTAGGCCCACGCGTACTCGCTGTCGATCGCGAGCGCCTCGGTGAAGAGCTGGATCGCCGCGGTGTACTCGCCGTTTCTGCGGTGCACCTCACCTTGCTGGGCGAGGCTCTTGCGCATCGTGCATTCATTCTCTGCCATGAGCTCCCTCATCAGTGGACAAGCGGTGAATCCACCCCGGCTCCGGCGCCGCCGTCCCAGCCGATGCGCTCCAGCACCTCCGGGTCGACGGCCGCCCGCGCGATCGGCGGCACATACAGCGTCGAGATGTCGTCCACCCGCGCCGCCGCGAGCGCCGAGAGCGCCACCCGGTCCAGCCGAGGCGAGGCCAGCGGGTGCGCGGCCGCCTCGTAGATCACCGCCTCGTGGGCGGCCGGGTAGGTCTGGCACAGGCGCTCGACGAGGGCCTCGAGCCCGCGGCGGATGCGCGCGGCGTCCGACGGGTCGAAGACGCCGGCGTTGCCGACGCCGCCGATCTGGCACAGCACGAGCGGCGTCCGGGCGTCGATCTCCCGCCCCCGGATGAGGAGATCGGTCGCCTCGAAGAGCTGGAGCCCGTCGCGGCCCGGGTCCAACCCGAGATCGGCGAAGAGGCAGTCGATGGACGAGACGCCGGGCAGCATCCGGGCCGAGAACCCCTCGTCGCGCGCCTGCCGGACCGCCTCGTGCGCCGCGCTCGCGAGCACGCCCGGGTGCCCGTAGAACACCGCGCAGACCTTGAGCCCTTTGCGCACCTCTCCCAGGACGCGCTGGACCATCTCGGCGTAGATCGACCGCCGCGGCGTCTTGCCCTGCCCGTAGGGCAGCGACTCGGCCGCCGGGTTCAGGCTGCGCACCCAGCGCGCGGCCCACGGGTCGGCGACCGCGAAGAGCACGCGATCCGCGCGCTGGATGGCACGCTGGGCTGCGAGGGTCGTCTGGCCGGCCCACTGGATGCCGATGCCGACGACGACGAGAGATCCACTGGTTGACATGCGCTCTGCCCTGTGCCGGCGTCCACGCGTCGGCCGGAGGGGCGATCCATCGTCGTTCCCCCCGGACCCCATGGCTTCATTTTCTCCCTAACGTGACATCGACCCGGGATCAATCGAACGTGCACAGGCGCCTCGGGCGCGCTCGGCCCGGCCCGCGCGCGGCGCTGTCCTCGGGCGCGCTCGGCCCGAGCTCGCCCGCTCCGCGACCCGCATCGTCCACGCGGTACGGCCGCGACGGCGGTCGACGTTGCGGGGGCGCCTACCGGGGCACATCGCCGGCGCACCGTTTGCCCCTGGGCGCACCTGGTGCGCGCGGCTGCGCTGCGGCGGCCAGGCTCAGGAAGAATCGGTGCAGCCTGGCGGGCGCATTTCGGCCAGAATCGTGGTGAGGGCGGGCAGGGCCTGCACCTTGCAAACCCGTTCGACCCAGAGAATCAGGAGGGTACGCCAGTGTCCGTAGCAGCCAGTCAGAGCATCCAGAACTCGGTCCACTCCGAGCCGCCGCCGCCGGTCTCCATCCCCGGGCTGCGATCGTCGATCGCCAACGAGAAGCTGCGGCAGTGGATCTCGGAGGTCGTCGCGCTCTGCCAGCCGGACAACGTGCACGTGTGCGACGGCTCGAAGGAGGAGTACGACGCGCTCTGCGACCAGATGGTCAAGGCGGGCACGCTCATCCGCCTGAACCCGGAGAAGCGCCCGGACAGCTACCTCGCGCGCTCGGACCCGAGCGACGTCGCGCGGGTCGAGGACCGCACGTTCATCTGCAGCCGGCGCAAGCAGGACGCCGGCCCCACGAACAACTGGGCCGAGCCGCAGGAGATGAAGGCCACGCTGCGCCGGCTCTTCGCCGGGTCGATGCGGGGCCGGACGCTCTACGTCATCCCGTTCAGCATGGGCCCCGTCGGCTCTCCCTACGCGCACATCGGCGTGGAGCTCAGCGACTCGCCGTACGTCGCCGCGAGCATGCGGATCATGACGCGCATGGGGCGCCGGGTGCTCGATGCGCTCGGGGACGGCGATTTCGTCCCGTGTCTGCACTCGGTCGGCATGCCGCTCGCTCCGGGACAGGCCGACCTGCCGTGGCCGTGCAACGCGGAGCACAAGTACATCGTCCACTTCCCGGGCGAGCGGCAGATCTGGTCTTTCGGGAGCGGCTATGGCGGCAATGCCCTGCTCGGCAAGAAGTGCTTCGCGCTGCGCATCGCCTCGGTGCTCGGCCGGGAGCAGGGGTGGCTGGCCGAGCACATGCTGATCCTGGGGGTCGAGTCGCCGGAGGGCGAGAAGACGTATGTCGCCGCGGCGTTCCCGAGCGCGTGCGGCAAGACGAACTTCGCGATGCTCATCCCGCCGAAGGCGTTCGCGGGCTGGAAGGTGACGACGGTCGGCGACGACATCGCCTGGATGAAGCCCGGGCGGGACGGGAAGCTCTACGCGATCAACCCCGAGGCGGGGTATTTCGGCGTGGCGCCGGGGACGTCGGAGAAGTCGAACGCGAACGCGATGGCGACCATCCGGAAGGGGACGATCTTCACGAACGTGGGGCTCACCCCCGACGGCGACGTCTGGTGGGAGGGGATGACGGACGAGCCGCCGCCGGAGCTCATCGACTGGCAGGGGAAGCCCTGGACCCCGGACAGCGGGCGCAAGGCGGCCCACCCGAACGCGCGCTTCACGACCCCTGCGTCGCAGTGTCCCTCGATCGATCCGCGCTGGGACGACCCGAACGGGGTGCCCATCAGCGCGATCGTCTTCGGCGGGCGGCGGGCGACGACGGTGCCGCTCGTGTACCAGTCGTTCAACTGGGGCTTCGGCGTTTACATGGCGGCGACGATCGGCTCGGAGATGACGGCGGCGGCGGGCGGCACCATTGGCCAGGTCCGCCGCGACCCGATGGCGATGCTGCCGTTCTGTGGCTACCACATGGGCGATTACTTCAACCACTGGCTGCAGATGGGGCGTCAGATCGTCAATCCGCCCCGCATCTTCTCGGTGAACTGGTTCCGCAAGGACGATCAGGGCAACTTCCTCTGGCCGGGCTTCGGCGAGAACATGCGTGTCCTCAAGTGGATCGTCGATCGCGTGCACGGCCGCGGCTTCGCCGAGGAGAGCCCGCTCGGCTGGATGCCGCGCTACGAGGACATCGAGTGGCGGGGCATGGAGCGCTTCTCGAAGGAGCGGTTCTACCAGCTGATGGCGGTCGATAGAGAGGCGTGGAAGGTCGAGTTCGGCTCGCACGGTGAGCTCTTCGAGCGGCTCTACGACCGGCTGCCCAAGGAGTTCTTGCTGATGCGCGAGCTGCTCCTGTCGCAGCTCTGGCGCTCGCCGGAGCGGTGGGAGCTCGCGCCCGAGCGCTACCTCGACGAGCACGACGAGAACGGCGACGAGGGCGAGGCGAGCGCCTAGAACGCCGATCACATTGAAATTCCGCTAAAATCGACTCATGGGAAGAGGACCGCAAGGGACCAAGGGGCGCAAGGGGGGAGAAGAAGTTAATTCTATCTCTGTTCCCTTGCGCCTCTCGCGCCCTTGCGGTCTCTCGTCTGACTGGGTGCCGTGCCCTTCCAGCGTGCTCCGCGGCGGCTCCGCCGGCGCGTTCACGCCGGCTCGTCGCGCTCGACGTCGATGTGCACGAGCACCTCGGCGTCGGGCTCGATCGCGAGGATCGCGTCGCGCGCGCGGTCGCCCCTCGCGTGCGCGCGGGCGAGGGGGATGTCGCCGGGGAGCTCGATGTGCACGTTGACGAACAGCGTGCTCCCGGCGATCCGCGTGCGCAGCCCGTGGTGGCCGAGCAGCTCGCCGCGCGCGCGCATGGCGTCGAGCGCGGCCTCGATGGCGCCGACGCGCTCCTCGGGGGCGCTCGTGTCGATGAGGTCGCGCACGCCGAGCCGGAGGAGGGTCCCCGCCGACGCGAGGATGTAGACGGCGACAGCGATCGACAGCAGGCCGTCGATGCGGGAGAAGCCCGTCGCGTAGGTGAGGGCGACGCCGAGGAGGACCGCGACGTTCGCCGCGATGTCGGTGCGGTAGTGGACGGCGTCGGCCTGGATGGCGCTCGACCCGGTGCGCGCGGCGACGCGGCCGAGGTAGGCCACGAGCGCGGCGGTGATCAGCGCGGCGGCGGCCATGGTGCCGAGCGTGACGGCGGCGAGGCGGAGCGGCTCGGGCGAGAGCAGCCGCCGGATCCCCTCGATGAGCAGGTAGACCCCCGAGCCGCCGATGAGCAGGCCCTGACCGGCGGTCGCGAGCGTCTCGATCTTCGCGTGACCGAACGGGTGAGAGCGATCGGGCGCGGCGTTGGCGAGCTGGATGGCGAGGGCGTTCGCCGAGGAGGCGAAGAGGTCCGTGAGCGAGTCGACGGCGCTCGCGGTGACGGCCATCGAATGGCCGAGCTGGCCGGCGATGAGCTTGCCGAGGGCGAGGCCGCCCGCGGTCAGCGCCGCGATGCGCCCGGCGCGCAGCGCGGCGCGGGCGCGGGCGGCGGGGTCGAGGCGGGCGGCGGGCGCGGGCGCGCCGGCGGGGGCAGGCGCGCCGGTGGGGGCAGGCGCGCCGGCGGGCGCAACGCCAGGGCCGGGGAGGGCGGTGGGGTCGGGGAGGGCGCCGGGGGGGGCGGCGCGGGCGGCGTTGGGCGGTCCGCTCATCGCGGAGAGGCTACCCCGCGGCGCCCGCGCTCGTCATGCCCGCCGCGGGCAGGACGCGCCTCACCGGCCTGCGGCGGGCGCATCGTCGGACAGCAGCAGGCCCATGATCAGGTCGTCCACGAACGCCCCGCCGTCGCCGCGGACGAAATCGCGGCGTGTCCCCTCGTGCGCGAACCCGAACGACCGGTAGAGCGCGATCGCCCGGGCGTTGTCGGCCCGCACGGAGAGCTCCACCCGCCGCACGCGCCCCCCGTCCGCGTCGCGGTGCGCGCGCGCCCACCCGAGCAGCCGCTCGATCAGCGCCCGGCCCACCCCGAGCCCCTGCGCCTCCGGGTGCACGCCGATGCCGAGGACCCCCACGTGGCGCACCATCCGGGGCTTGAACCGGAGGAGCGTCGCCTCCCCGACGAGGCCGCCCCCCTCCAGCTCGGCGGCCAGGCACAGCGCCGAGCCGTCCGTCGCCGCGAGCCCGGCGCGCTCCCGCTGCTCGGCGTGGGCGGCCGCGTCGGCGGGCAGCTCGTCCTCGTGCTTCACGATGCCGTGGCGCGCGCGCACGATCGCCCGCTCGAGGTCGAGCTGGGCAGCGGCGTCCTCCCTCGAGATCTGCCGGAGAATGCAGTGACGACCGCCCCGGAGCGGGGCGCGGTACGGATCGAGGTCCATGGCGGCCTCCGAGGCTAGCCGCCGCGGCGGTCCCCACGCGACCGGGAAATTCGATCGCGGACGCGCACGGTGGGTCGAGAGAACCTGCGGGCGGGCCTGAAGGCCGCGATCGCCGTCCGGCAGCGTGCTCCGGCCGCGGCGCGACGCGCAGCGAGGCCCGGCTGATCGCCGCCGCAGCCCGGCCCCTCCGAGCCGCCGCTCTTGCGGCGTGCCACGGAGCGAGCAGCGCCCTGATCTGTGCCAAGCCGACCCGGGTCTGTGCCAGGTGAGGGGGGTCCGGCACTGGCACAAACGCAATGCATTGCGACACACCGGGGTCCCGACCCCTCGACAACGTTCTGCAGAGCGCCGTTTGAGACAAAATTGTGCCAAAAACCGCGATCTGCGTCGCATTTTTGTGCCATCAACCCCGGGAACGCCCTCGATCTTGTGCCAGGAGGGGGGTCGGGACCCCTCCGGACCGCAATTCTGAGCGCGCGCGGCAGGGCGAGACCCCGCCGGACCGCACACCAGAGCGTGCGCTGCGGGGCCGGCACGCTTCTGGGCGAAACGCGGGGCGCATCCGGGGGCGGGCGACCGGGCGAGGGGGGCGAGGCGGGCGGACTCGAGCGCTCCGGCGTCGACGGCGGCTGTCCGGTGATCGGATGGCGGTATCAGGAGTCCGCCGTGTCGAGCCTCGGGGCGTTGCGCTCCACCGGGGCAGCCATCACGAACGCGCATCGACGGGAGAGGACGCGCCGCGCTTCGCTGCCCATCGCAGCAGAAACAGCGGTTGGTGAGCAACTCGGCGCGCTCCTCCCGTGTCAGGCCACCGTCATCTTCGACCTTTGACTCCGGCGTGCTCAGATCGCGCTCACCATCGACGTTGTAGTGCAATTTCTGGCCCGATCGATAGCCCCTGCGGAAGGCGGTACGCCACTGTGAGTTGCTGCCCCAGCCATGGGAAAGGTCCTGAGAGGGGCGGTTCTTCCGCCGGTACGCCCAGTACATGGTAGATGATTCAGCGATGTCCTTGCGGATGATATCGCTGCCGCCGCGCGCGCGCACTCCGGCCCGAGAGAAGAGCATGTCACCGAGCATCAAGCACGGCCAGGAGTAGCTCAGAAGCGATGCCGGTTGACGGTAGTCGTCGGCGTGCTCGATCTCGACGATCTCATGATAGAACGGCGAGAACGAGGGCATGTGGGCGATGGTGAGTCCTGGCGCCTCCGCGAACGCCACGTACTCGGCCTGCGAGATCAATGGGCCCGGCCAATCCGATCCGTCTGCCGTCCCGCGCTGAAAACGCAGCAGTAAGATGTCATTGACGCGACTGAAGGCATACAGCCGCCACAGGTCCTCGACGTCCACGGACGGAATGGGGCCTCCGCTCTCGAAAGCGAAGGAGCGGAGCCAAATCCGCTCGTCGGCATTCGCCTCGAGCCAGGGCGCGAGTATATCCGGGTAGAGCGAACCACCGTCGTACTCGAGGAGCGAGTCATGGAGCTCACGGTAGCTTGCTTGCGCGCTATGCATCGCGTTCCCCAATGGGCGTAACTATCAGTCGATTGGTCAACCGACGCCGCCGGACCACCATCTGTCTAGATGGCGGGGACCTGAGGCCGACTCTCTACGGCGCGCGGTGGATCGGATCGATCCAGGCGACCGCCTCCGGTCTCTCCGCCGGCGTGATGTCCAGATTGACCACGACCGCTTCGCCGTCGCTCCTCACGAGCACGCACTCGAGCGGCTCGTCCGCGCTCGCGTTGATCTCCTGGTGCGGCACGAAGGGGGGCACATAGATGAAGTCGCCGGCGCCCGCCTCGGCCGTGAACTCGAGCCGGTCGCCCCAGCGCATGCGTGCCCGACCCTTCACCACGAAGATAACGCTCTCCAGCGGCCCATGGTGATGGGCGCCGGTCTTCGCGTTCGGGTGGATCTTCACCGTCCCGGCCCACAGCTTCTGCGCTCCGACGCGGGCGTGGTCGATCGCGGCCCTGCGATCCATGCCCTCCGTCTGGGCCGTGTTCGGGTCGAGCTGATCGCCGGAGATCACCTGCACGCCGTCGTGCTTCCAGCGCGCCTCGCCGTGCTCGCCGCCGTGCTCGCCGTTGTCGTCTTGCGGATTTTTCATCGGGGAGTTTCCTTGCTCAAGATACACAAACTCTTCCGTCAGGTCGGTCCTTGCCGATGGCAGGCTCTGCCGGTGCGACGCGATATCGCCAGGGCGACACGTCGGCGAATGGAGAGTTACAGTCCTGTGAGATCCCAGCCGGCCCGGCCGCGTACGGCCGAAGTCCGGCGAACCCTGATCGAAATACGGACTTGACCCGTTTATGGTAAGCATGCATCCTGCCGCCCGACACGCCGGCCGTGCGCTGACGCATGCGGCCCTGCAATGAGGGCTCGATGGAATCGTTCCTCGTCGACTACTTGCGTCATATCGGTATCACGGAGGGGGTCACGGCGTCGGCGGTCGACTGCGAGGTCTGCGGCGGAGCCGAGTTCGTCACGGTGGCGGACATCGTGGACATCGGCAAGGACGCCTTCGGCAAGCTGCCGATCCAGTGCTGTACCGCCTGCGGATTCATGATGCAGAATCCGCGCTTCAACAGGCACTTCTACACGACCTTCTACAACACCTATTACCGGACCCTCCTCTTCGGGAGCAGCGAGCCCGAGAAGGCGTTCATCTCCGACCAGGTGCGGCGCGGCGAGCTGCTCTACAGGAGCCTCGCCGAGAGGGGCTATCTCAAGGAGCCGGGGAAGCTCCTCGACGTGGGGTGCTCCGCCGGCGGCCTCATGGTCAGCTTTCTGCGGCGCGGGTGGACGGGGCTCGGGACGGATCCTGACATCGGCTTCGTCAACCACGGCAAGGATCGGCTGGGGCTGCCGCTGGTCGTCGTCGACGCGGAGGACATGGACCTGCCGGCCGACGAGTACGATCTCGTCGTCATCACCGGCTCGCTCGAGCATGTCTATGACGCGAACCACACGCTCTCGTTGTGCCGCCGGGCCTCCAGGCCCGGCGCGCTGCTCTTCCTCGAGGGGCGCGCGCTCGGGCAGGGCATCCTGAGCGGCCATTTCAGCCACAACCACCGCCGGTACCTGACCGCGAGCTCGCTCGAGCTGCTCATGGTCAAGCATGGCTGGGAGCCCCTCTTCACCACGGACGCGCCCCTCTGCGGGCCGACGCGCCCGGGGGGCGTCTACTGCCTGGGACGCGCGGTCGACGTGCCCGCCCCGGAGGTCGTCCGCGCGCTCATCCGGAGCGGAAAGCGCGACGACCCTCGCGCGCTGCAGGAGCGCCTGGCGGCCGGCGGCGTCGCGGTCGACGCGGTGCCCAACCGAGGCGCCAAGGGCGTCGCGTGACCGGCGGCAAGAGCTCGAGCAGCGCGGCGGCCTTCCCGCTCCTCTCGCCGGACATCGAGGTGCTCGGGCCCGCGGAGGGCGAGGGGCCGGACCCGCGCCGCTTCGCGCTCTACGACCGCGCCACGGACACGTCGTTCGCGCTGGGAAAAGCGGAGCTCACCCTGGCGAGGCTCTTCGACGGGCGCCGATCCCGCGACGAGGTGCTGGAGCAGGCGCGGGCGTGCGTGTCCCCGCGGCTGTCCGCCGAGAAGCTCGCGCAGTTCGAGCAGCGCCTCGTCGGCCTCGGCATCCTCGTCGATTCGAGCCGCCCCGAGAGGCTCCGCAAGGACCCCTTCGCCGGCATCAGCTTCGGGCCGCTCAAGTCGCTGCTGCTCGTGCCGCTCATCAACCTGAAGCCCGACGAGCACCTCGACCGGCTCGCGCGCGCCGCCCCGGTGCTCGTCAGCCGGTGGCTCGTCTACGGATGTCTCGCGCTCATCGCCGCGGGCGGCTGGATCGCCGGGCTCGGATGGCACGCGTTCTCCGGAGATCTCGTGCTGGCGTACACGGGCTGGGGCTGGCTGCCGTGGCACTACCCGATCATGATCGCGTCCGTCGTGTGCCACGAGCTCGGCCATGCCTTGCCCTGCAAGGCGTACGGCGTGCGCATCAGCGAGATGGGCCTCGGCGCCTACCTCCTCTTCGTGACGGGATGGGCCCGCCCCGTCCAGCGAGAGTGGTCGCGCATGACGAAGCGACAGCGGGTCGTGAGCATCGTCATGGGGCCCCTCGCCAGCCTGGCGTGCGCCTCGGTGGGCATGGTGATGTGGGCGCTCGCGGCGCCCGGCTCGGAGCTCGGCGTCTTCGGCGTCCGCGTGGCGGCGACGTCGGCCCTCGCGGTCATCCCGACGCTGCTGCCGGTGTTCAATGGGGACAGCTATCTCTTCCTGACCGAGGTGCTGGGGATCCCCGGCCTCCGGCAGAAGTCGTGGCGGTTTGCGCGCGGTCTGCTCCGCCGCGACGCCGGGCGCGCGCAGGACCTGAGCCCGCGGCGAAAGCTCCTTTACCTCTCCGTTGTCGCAGGGACCTTCCTTAGCTGGCTCATCGCCTGGGCCAGCGCGTACTCGCTGTTCTTCCGGTAGGCCCCGGCGCCTACCCTGCAACGCATCCATCACAGGCATCCTCAAGAGGAGAAGAGCAATGATTCGTTTGAATGAGCACGAAGCGGGCGACCCGATCGAGGCGACCGGCCATGTCGCCCAGGGGAGCTGTACCGAGGCCCTCAAGGGCCCTCCCACCGCCGCGAAGGACGAGGCCGCCCAGAAGCCGGCCGCCGCGAGCTTCGAGGATTTCGATCTCGACGACATCGAGGTCCTCGAGAGCAAGGTCTTCGCGTGACAGGTGGCTCGATGGAGGGCTGGAGAACGCTCCTGCCCTCCATCGAGCAGTTTAGGACGGGGCCGCGCTCGGGGCGATCGACCGGGCACGGCCTCCGTCAAGGAGCGCCGCTATGTACCCGAGCCTCGGAGTCGGCCTTCAGTACAATCCAGAGATCCTGGATTGGTTTCCTTTCGAGGAGATGGAGGTGGACGCGATGGAGATCCTCCTCGACACCGTGATGGGCCCCCTGGACAGCCCCTATGTCATGAAGCCGGGGGCGAAGGAGAAGCTCGATCGCCTCGCCTCGAAATACAAGCTCCTCGCCCACTCCAACTACGGGTGCGACTTCGGCTTCGAGCCGCTCGACACGACGCCGGCGGCGCTGCGTCACGTCGCGCTGGCGAAGGCGATCGGCAGCCCGTGGGTGGCGAACCATTGCTTTTATGGCGACAACTCGTGGCTCGATATCTGGAGCAGCCCCGTCCAGTTCTCGACCTCCGAGGTGAAGCGGGTGGCCGGGCGCGCGCGGGCGCTCCAGGAGATGTACGGGATGCCGCTCGCGCACGAGAACGCCGCCTATTACATCCCGTGTCCAGGCGCCGAGATGCGGGAGGCCGAGTTCATGGCCCGCCTCGTCGACGAGGCCGGGACCTACCTTCACCTCGACCTGCACAACATCTACACGAACTCGATCAACCTCCCGCGCTTCGACCTGGAGGATTACCTGGATACGATCCCGCTGGACCGCGTGATCGCGATCCACCTCGCGGGCGGCAGCTGGCTGGACGGCCTCTACCACGACTGGCACGACGAGCGCGTGCCGGAGCCCGTGTGGGACCTCCTGGATCGCGTGCTGGAGCGGGCCCGGCCCGGCGCGGTCATCATCGAGTACCAGGGCCAGGCGCACCACCCGTCGACGCGCGTCCTCGGGCGCGAGAGCGATCACGAGATGATCGTGCGCGACATCGAGCGCGCCCGCCGCGCGTGGGACAAGGCGTATGGCGTGGTCGCGACACGGCAGGCAGGGTGACCGCATGGAAGCGTCGACCGTCTGGACCGTCTGGCGCCGGATCCTCCGCGAGCCCGCGCTCAGCGACGTGATCTTCGAGCCCGGCTTCGCCGACCGCGCCTCGGAGCACGGCTTCACGGCGGAGCAGATCCCCATCGCGCTCGCCTACGCCGAGACGCCCCACCGCACGCGGTGGTTCATCGTCAACTACCGCTTCCGCCTCGTGAGCTCGTTCCTGTATGCCCTCGAGACGGGCGCCCCGCTGACCGTGCGCCTGCTCGTGAGCGCCGGCCACGATCTGCGCGCGCTGGGCGAGCGCTACATGGAGGCGCGGGGGTGGGAGGATCACGGGCCGTTCGTCTACACGTTCTGCGCGGACGTGCTGGACTTCCTGCGGCGCTCGGAGCTCGCCGCCGAGCTGCCCTACCTTCGCGACGTGATCGCGCTCGAGGCCGCCTCGGTGGAGCTCGTGCGCCGCCTGGCGAAGCTGCCCGGTGAGCGCTACCTGCGCCCGGCGCCGAGCGATGGAGTCGATCTGCGCGCCGCCACGCTCCGCAGGAACCTGCAGGGCATCACCGTGACCACGGAGCACGCGCTCGGGCCGTGGCTGAGGGACAAGTCCCTGCTGGGGCGGACTCCGCTGCAGAAGGGACCGCAGCACCTGCTGCTCTACGTGCCGTCGCCGACGAGCAGCTACAAGCTCGCCGGCATCCCGGAGCGCGGGGCGCGGCTCTTCAACGCCCTGACGGAGCCGCGCTCGCTCTCGGCGCTGCGCCGCTCTCTCGGGGGCGACGAGCCCCCCGAGGGCGACGACGTGGTCATCCTGCGACGGCTCTGCGCGTACGGGGTCGTCGAGGCCTCGAGAGGATAGCGCCATGTCCCTCTCGAGGACCTTCTGGCTGCGATCGGCGGGGTTCCCCATCGGCTGGGTCAGCGACCTCGGCATCGAGGCGAGCCGCCCCGTCGTCGCGCAGCTGTACCTTGTGACGGACGAGCTGCGCGGCCTCGGCGCGGCGCGGCGAGCCGGCGGCGCGGCGGAGGCGGCGCCCGACGCGCAGGCGGTCCGGCGCAAGCAGCTGACCGAGCGGCGGGCCGCGCTGGAGGCCGAGGGCGAGGCGCTGTTCACGGCCGACGCGCGCGCCGTCAGGAGCAAGGTGATCGAGCGGCTGTCCGGGCCGCTGGCGGAGGAGGCGCTCTTCCTCCTGAACCCCGCGGCGCTCGAGCGGGTCCGCTCGCTCGGGCAGGGGGGCGCGGCGCAGCTCGACAGCCGCCGGAGACAGCATGTTCGCCTCGCGTGGAGCTACCTCCAGCGGCTCTGCACGAAGAACGACACCGTGAGCTTCTTCGGCCCCATGGCCTGGGGGCGCATGTCCGGGCTCGACGAGCCCGCCCGGCTGAGCACGACCGGCCCGGGCTGGATCAAGCGGCGGATCGTGTCGTTCGAGCACTGGGCAGCCGTCGCGCTGGGCGCGGCGATCTCGGCCGATCCCGAGGTGTCCCCGCACCTGCCGCTCCGGCTCAACGCGGGCTGTCACGTCGAGGGCACCGAGCTGCGGTATCCCTTGAACAAGCGGACCCGGCTCTCGGCGCCGGCCGCGGACTTCCTCCGCTTCGTGGGCGAGGCGCGGCGCCACGGCGCTTGGCCGGCGGCGGCGCTGTGCGCGCGCTTCGCCCGCGAGACGGGCCAGAGCCCTGAGGACGTCGAGCGCGCGTGCAGCTTCCTGCTCGAAAAGGGCGTGCTCGTGCGGAGCATCGAGGTCCCGACAGCGGAGCATCGCCCCGAGGAGCGGGTCCGGCGGACCGTCGCGGCCTTGCCCGAGGCGTGTCCGGGGCGCGCGCGCTGGCTGCACACGATCGACGGCCTCCTCGCGCTTCGGGAGCGGTACCAGGGCGGCGCGCTGGAGGAGCGCGCGCGCACCTCGAGCGAGCTTTACAGCGTGTTGAAGAGCCTCGGGATCAACACGGACCGGGAAGCCGGGAGCATGTACACGGGCAGGTACGTCGTCTACGAGGACTGCGAGCGGTCCCTGTTCATCGAGCTCGGGCGCTCCGTGGAGGCGAGGCTCGACGCGGTGCTGGAGCCCGTCTGCAACATCTACCGGTGGCTCGCGAAGCGCGCCGCGCACCTCATCCATGCGCGCTACGAGCGCGTCTACAGGGAGCTTTGCGCCGAGGGCGACGAGGAGGGCGTCGACTTCCTGCTCTTCTTCACGACCGTGCGGAAGAGCCCCGCCCTGGAGCCCTCGGTCGAGCTGCTGAGGGGCGAGCTCAGGGCCGCGTGGGGGCGCCTCCTCGGCCCGGCGCCGGCGGACGACGTGATGATCGAGGAGCGCGATCTTGTCCGCCTGCTCGGCTGGCTCGAGGAGAGCGGCCCCACGGACGGCGCCCCGGAGCCGCTCGGCGTCGACGTGCATTCCCCCGATCTCCTTGTCGCGGCCAGAGACATCGAGGCCCTGCGGAGCGGCGAGTACCAGATCATCGTCGGAGAGGTGCACCCGGGCGTCCACAACGTGTCGCAGCCCGTGGCGCAGCCGTTCTCGCCGTTCTCGCGCGAGATCCTGGAGGAGGTCGACGCGCTGCTCGCCCCCGGCCGCATGGTGCTCGTCGATCCGGCGCTCGGGCACCAGCGCTCGAACCTCAACTGGCCCGTGGTGACGAACCTCCACGACGTGCTCATGCCCGGAGACGACAGCCGCTCGCCGCTCTCGCGGCAGGTGGCGACCGGGAACGGGCGCGTCGTGCTCCGCGACGGGGGCGTCAAGTACCTGGATCGCGCCTCGGGGCGCCTCGAGGACATCATCACGGTGATGCCGCGGGATTTCCACCGCATGCTCTTCGACCTGGCCGCCGACGTGCTCGGAGCGGCGCACCCGTGCCGCATCTCGTGCGGCAACTTCATGCTGAAGCGCCGCACGTGGCGCGCCTCCGGGTCGAGCCTGCCGAACGTGAAGCTCCCCGGCGAGAGCTTCCAGTCCTTCATGGCCGTCCACGCGTGGGCCCGGGCGCTCGGGTTGCCGCGCTGGGTGTTCGTGAAATGCCCGGGAGAGCCCAAGCCGATCTACGTCGACTTCGAGAACCCCCTCGCCGTCGACCTCTTCTACAAACAGGCCCGGCAGGCCGACGACGTGACCATCTCGGAGATGCGACCGGGCCCCGACGAGCTCTGGCTCGCCGACGAGCGCGGCGCGTTCACCTCCGAATTGCGGACCTCCTTCACCACCAAGGGCTCTCGCCGGTGACCGCGCCTGCGCGGCACGGGCGCGGCGGCCTTCAGGCGAGCTTGATGCAGCAGATCCTGACTGAGGAGACAGTTCTATGAGCATGCAGCACAGTGAGGTGTTCAGCGTCGGTGACGGTATCCTCGCGCCCAACGCGTCGTGGTCCTTCGGCGCGGAGGTGCCGAAGACGTTTCTGGAGCACGTCCGCAGGTCGGTGCCGCTGTACGACGCGGGGCACGACCTGATCTGTCAGATCAGCGATTTCTTCGTGAACGACGGGTCCGTCTGCTACGAGCTCGGGGTGTCGACCGGGGAGCTCCTCGGGAAGCTGGCCCGGCACAACGCGGGCAAGCACGCGAAGTGGATCGGCCTCGACGTCGAGGAGACCATGATCGCGCAGGCGCGCGCGAGCCTCGACGGCATGAAGAACGTCGAGCTCCACGTCGGCGACGCGGTCCTGTGGGACTTCGAGAAATCGGACATGATGGTGTCCTATTACTGTCTGCAGTTCGTTCCGCCGAAGTTCCGGCAGGAGGTCATCAACAGGATCTACGAGTCCCTCAACTGGGGAGGCTGTTTCGTCCTGTTCGAGAAGGTGCGGGCGTGCGACGCCAGGTTCCAGGACATCACGACGGCGCTGTACCAGGAGTTCAAGCTGAAGCAGCGCTTCACCCCCTCCGAGATCGTCGCGAAGGCCCGGAGCCTCAAGGGAGTGCTCGAGCCGTTCTCGACCCAGGGGAACGTCGACATGCTGAAGCGGGCCGGCTTCGTCGATATCATGTCCATCATGAAGTACGTCTCGTTCGAGGGGTTCCTGGCCATCAAGTGAGCGCGCCGGGCGCCGGCCGCACGGCGCCAGCGCGCGGCGCCCGGCCGGCCTCCGCTCGCGGCGAGCGGGCGGGGCGGGGCGCGAGAGCGCAGAAGAGAGGAGTTGTCGAGGATGAAAATCGAAGGGGTCCCCTTCTTCGTCGCCGACTGGGCGAAGGTCGAGCCGACCGAGCATCCAGGGGAGACCGGGAAGGCCATCTGGCGGACGATCGAGGCCGGCAACCTCCGTGTCAGGATGGTCGAATACACGCCGGGGTACCGCGCGGATCACTGGTGCAGCCGCGGGCACGTCCTCCTTGTCCTCGAGGGAGAGTTGACCACCGAGCTCAAGGACGGACGGAGGTTCACGCTGCCAGCCGGGACCAGCTACCAGGTGGCGGACGGCGCCGAGCCGCACCTCTCGTCCACGCAGGCGGGCGCGACGCTCTTCATCGTCGATTGACGGGGAGCGCGAGCGTGGTTTCGGCTGCTCCCTCGAGGGCCGGTCGTGGAGAGTCGTCTCGGCTGTGGCGGGAAGATCACTGGGATTTTCTTCTCGCCTTCCCGCCTTCGAATGACAGCACCGCCCGCGCCGGCGCCGCGGCGTACAGCGCGAGCGCGCGCCGCACCGGGCCGCGATCGGCGCCGCCCGCCCGCACGGGATCGGCCTCGCCGACAAGCGCCGACAGGGCGCGCGCCTGGGTCCTCGCCGTGGCCGTCCGGGCGGGATCGCCGGCCTGCGCGGCCAGCGCCGAGAGCCGCCGCGCCACGCCGAGCGCCGCGGGCAGCGCCCCCGCGGCCACGTAGGCGGCCGCGAGCTCCTGGAGCAGCCCGGCGTCGTCGGCCCGGAGCGCCGCCGCCGCCTCGAAGTCGGCGATCGCCTCGTCGCGCCGCCCCGCGCGCGCCCGGAGCGCTGCCCGGGCGCGGTAGCCCTCGACGAAGCCGCGCACGTGGTCGAGGCCCACCGAGTACGTGCGCTCCGCCTCGCGCGGGTCGCCCGCGCGCTCGTACAGCGCGCCGAGCCCGAGGTACGCCGGGCCGTAGGTGGCGTCGAAGCGGACCGCCTCCAGGTACCGCGACAGCGCCACGTCCGCCTCGCCGGCCGCCGCGCGGGCCTCGGCCTGGCGTGTCAGCTCGGCGGCCTGCGCCGTCGCCCAGCCGACCCCGTCCGCCCTGGCCAGCGCGGCCCCGTGCAGCAGCGCGGCGGCGAGGGCCACGGCGAGGGCGCGCGCTCCCCGTCCCGCGCTCGCCGCACCTCCGCACCGCACCGGTCCGTATCGTACGGGCGCCCGGCCGATCGGGCAATCGTCGCGCCGCCGCAGGCGGCACGCCGGTCCTGCCCGTCACGCAGGTCACGCCGCAGCGCAGCGCGCCGCGGGGTCGCGTTCCTGCCCGGAAGGCAGCCGCCCGGCGCGAGTTCGCGTAGGATGCGCGGCCATGGGTGAGGAGCTGCGCTTCCCGGACGCCTTCCTGTTCGGCACCGCCGCCTCTGCCACACAGGTCGAGGGGCACTGTGCGCAGAGCGACTGGGCCGCGTTCGCGCGCGAGCCGGGGCGTGTCCGCGGCGGCGATACGCCGGACGACGCGTGCGACCAGCTGCACCGCTTCCGCGAGGACGTCGCGCTCCAGGCGCGGCTCTGCATGGGGGCCCACCGGCTCTCCATCGAGTGGGCCCGCGTCGAGCGGGAGCCGGGCGAGTTCGACCCGGCCACGTGGGACCACTACCGCGCCGTGCTCGGCGCGCACCTCGAGGCCGGGATCACCCCGATGGTCACCGTCCACCACGTCACCTTGCCGCGCTGGGTCGCGCTGCGCGGCGGCCTGCTCTCGCAGGAGCTGCCGGCGCTCCTCTCGCGCTTCGCCGAGCGCGCCGTCGAGGCGCTCGGCGATCTCTGCCAGCTCTGGGTCACCATCAACGAGCCCAACATGCTCGCCCTCCAGGCCCACCTGCTCGGCGTCTGGCCGCCCGCGCGCAGCTCGCCCGTCGAGGCGGTGCGCGCCCACCAGAACCTCTTCCGCGCCCACGCCGCCATGTACCGCGCCATGCACGAGGCCGCGGGCCGCCGCGGCCACGCCATCGCCGTCGGCGTCGCGCACCACCTGCGCGTCATCGAGCCGGAGCGGTTCGGGCGCCTCGCCGACCGCATGTGGGCGGCGCTCTTCGAGCGGCTGTTCAACGACGCCTTCGCGCGCGCCCTCTGCGACAGCGGCCTGCACGACTTCTTCGGCGTGAACTACTACAGCCGCGACCTTGTCCGCTTCTCGCCGGCGCACGCGCGCGCGGGCTTCCTCCGGCGCCTCGTCCCCGAGGGCGCCGAGGTCAGCGATCTCGGCTGGGAGGTCTACCCCGAGGGGCTCGGCTACGTGCTCGACGCCTGGTGGCCCCGCGCCCGGGTCCCCATCTACATCACCGAGAACGGCATCGCCGACGCCGACGACGACCAGCGCCCGCGCTTCCTCGTGCGGCACCTCGCCGAGGTCGCGCGGGCGATCGAGCGCGGCATCGACGTGCGCGGGTACATGCACTGGTCGCTGCTCGACAGCTTCGAGTGGGCCGAGGGGTACGCCCCGCGCTTCGGGCTCGTCGAGGTCGACCGCGTGACCCAGGAGCGCAGCCCCCGGCCGAGCGCCGAGCTCTACGCCCGGATCGCGCGCGCGCGCCGCATCGACGTCGACGGCGCGTCGCTCGCGCTCGGCGCCGCGCCCGCGTGACCCCCCAGCACCGGAAAGGCAGGATCGATGCGCATCGCGCTGCTCTACCCACCGCCCTGGAAGATCCCCGCGCCCGGGGACGCGCCTGACACGAGCGGGGACGGCCCGCCGGCGGACTACCGCGAGGGCGATCTCGACCCGGACTTCCACCAGACCCCGTACGGGCTCTTCTCTCTGGGCGCGCAGGCCCTCCGCGCGGGCCACCAGGTGAAGGTGCTGAACCTCTCGTCGTACCCGTTCTCGCAGGTCGAGCGGATCGTGCGCGAGCTCGACGCGGACGTCTTCGGCATGTCGTGCTGGACCGCCAACCGCCGCGGCGTGGCCCTCACCGCCCGGAGCATCCGGCGGCTCCATCCCGCGGCGCACATCGTCGTCGGCGGGCCGCACGCGACCCCGCTCGCGGCCGAGATGCTGCGGCACCACCCCGAGATCGACACGGTGACGCTCGGCGAGAGCGAGCACTCGTTCCTGGAGCTCCTCGACCGCCTCGAGGCCGGCCGGCCCGCGCTCGGCCTCGCCGGCACGGCCTACCGCGTCGAGGGCCGCGTCGAGCTCGGCCCGCCCCGGGCCGCGATCGAGGACCTCGACGCGCTCGAGTCGCCGCATGGCCACTACGCCACGCACATCGTGATGACCTCGCGCGGCTGCGCCTGGGCCTGCACGTTCTGCGGCGCCGAGGCGACCTGGGGCCGCGGCTTCCGGGGCCAGTCGGTGCCCTACGTGCTCGACGCCCTCGAGGCCACGGTGAAGAAGCTCCCCGTGAAGATGGTCCAGGTCAAGGACGACACCTTCACGACGAACAGGAAGCGCGTCATCGAGATCTGCCGTGGCATCCGCGAGCGCAAGATCTCGTTTCTGTGGAGCTGCGACACGCGCGTCGACGTGCTCGGCGACGACCTGCTCCGGGAGATGCGCCTCGCCGGCTGCCAGCGGCTGAGCCTCGGTGTCGAGTCGGGGTCGCCGGCCATCCTGAAGAACATCGACAAGAAGATCACGGCCAAGAAGATCATCGAGTCGACCGAGCTCGCGAAGAAGTACGGTATCCAGGTCCGCTATTACATGATGCTGGGCAACCGCGGCGAGACGGCGGAGACGTTCCGCGAGACGCTCGCGTTCCTGGAGGCGGCGAGGCCGCACCAGTACATCTTCTCGTGCCTGTCCATCTACCCCGGGACGCGCGACTTCGACGACGCCGAGGCGGCCGGCTGGCTCGAGCGCGACGTCTATTTCCGCGGCGACTTCCAGGAGCTCAAGACCCCGTTCGACGCCTCGGAGGAGGACACGGCGCTGATGGGCGCCTGGTTCGAGCAGAACAAGGGTCTGCGCGAGCTCTACCGCGAGGGGGTGGAGGAGCGGCGGGCGATCCTCGCGCTGCTCGGCGATCATCACGCGGCGCACCTGGAGCTCGGCGTCGCCTACCTCGACGCGGGGCAGCTCGATCTGGCGGAGCGGCACGTCGCGCGCGCGCTGGAGCTCGGGTATCCGTTGCCGGGGCTCGCGTACAATGCGCTCGCGTGTATCGCGGCGGGCCGGCGCGACTGGCAGGCGATGCAGGATCACTTCACGGCGGCGGCGAAGAGCGATCCGCAGCACGCCGTGCTCATCCGCAACGTGCAGGCGGCGCGGGCGTGGTACGCGAAGGGCGGTCCGGACAAGGGGCTGCCGCTCGATCTCGTCGCGCGCTGCGACTTCCAGCTGCTGGAGCGGACAGCGCAGCCGGCGCTCCCCGGGCCGCTCCCGGAGGACTTCGCGGCGTGGCCGCCGGCCGTCGTGGCGCGGCCCGCGCCGGCGCGGCCGGTCGAGGCGGGCGGGCGCGAGGCGGCGGGGCAGCAGCGCGGGCGGCTGCGGGTGGTGCCGTCGTAGGGGCGCGCGACGTTCGGAACGGGGACGTCTGGACCCCGGGGGCCGGCCCTGCCGTTTCACCGGACGATGTGGCTCGGCCGCGCCAGAACCCCGAGCGTCGGGCTTGACGTTCCTGTGGGGTCGAGGGAAGGTGAGCGTGCTCTCTATCCGCCCGCCGGACGCCACTGACCGTGACCACAGAGACGGCACCGCTAATCCGACTCACGAAGCTTGAGATCAAAGGATTCAAGACCTTCCGCGAGCTCGTCTTCGAGCCGCGCGCGCTCAACGTGCTCATCGGCGCAAACGGTGTGGGGAAGAGCAACTTCATCTCGTTCTTCCGGCTGATGAGCTGGGCGATGGCTTCCTCGGGGAACCTCCAGCTCGAGATCGCGCGCAAGGGAGGGGCGAGTCGCTTCCTGCACGACGGTCCGCAGGTGACGCCTCGGATCGAGGTAGGACTCACCTTCGAGACAGAGAAGGGCAGAAACGAGTACGCCGCGTGCCTCGACCATGCGGCGGGTGACACGCTGATCTTCGCCGACGAGCAGTTCAGATTCACCAGAAATCAGGATGGCCCGGCCTCGCCGTGGAAAAGACTTGGTTCCGGGCATCGAGAGTCAGGGCTCATCTCGCTGGGCGATCAGGGCAACAGGACGGCCCAGACCATCCGTGTCCTCATCCAGCGCTGCATCGTCGCTCAGTTTCATAATACCTCGCAGACCTCCAGGATGCTCGATAAGTGGAGCGTCAACGACAATCGTTACCTGAAGGAAGATGGCGGGAATCTCGCCCCAGTTCTCCTGCGGCTCCAGAACGATGAACCCCTGGCCTATCGCAGGATCGTCGACACGATTCGCCTCATCGCCCCGTTCTTCAGCGACTTTGAGCTGATCCCCGCTCATAATACACTGCTGCTAGCGTGGCGCGAGACAGGTAGCGACGTCGTGTTCGATGCCTCGCAGGCATCTGACGGTATGCTGCGGACGATGGCCCTCGTCACGCTCCTCGGCCAACCCGAGAAGGATCTACCGAGCATCCTGATACTCGACGAGCCGGAGCTCGGGCTTCATCCGTATGGCGTTGGCGTTATCGGCTCGATGATCAAGCGGGCTTCAAAGTATGTCCAGGTGCTCATCGCCACGCAGTCCGTGACGCTGCTCGATCAATTCGCTCCCGAGGATGTCGTCGTCGTCGAGCGCCCGATGCATTCGCCGCCCGGAGCGCCGCCGGTGCGTGCCGGGCGCGAAGCCACCATGCGCCGCCTCGACCCTGCGTCGCTCGCCACCTGGCTGGAGGAATACTCTCTCGGCGACCTCTGGTTGAAGAATCTTCTCGGGGCGCGACCGAGCCGATGACGATGCTTTGCATTGTCGCCGAGGGGCAGACAGAGGAGACCTTCATCGAGGAGCTCCTTCGTCCCCTCCTCGCGGACAACGGCGTCGTCCTATTGCCCTCGATCCAGATGAGCGGAAACGTTCGGTATGAACGCTTGAAGAGTCTCGTCGTGAAGCGGTTGAAGGAACAGTCGACGGCCTTCTGTACTACTTTTATCGATTACTATGGGCGTAGAAACATGTTTCCGGACGAAGAGCGCGTCGGTGAGTTTGACCCGGCGGTCCGGAAGAAGACGATCCTGGAGTCCGCGTTCTACGCTGATGTCGAACAGGAGATGGGACGTCGCTTCGATGCCAGGCGGTTCATCCCGTACATACAAATGTACGAGTTTGAAGGGTTGTTGTTTAGCGATCCTGATGGATTCGCCAGGGGGCTCTACAAACCCGAGCTCGCCGCGCCGTTCAGGGGGATTCGAGCTCAATTCCCGACGCCGGAAGACATCAACAATGACAAGGCGACGGCTCCGTCGAAGCGGGTCCTGGCGCACTTCCCGGGGTATGATAAGGTCGCGGGCGGGACGCTCGCGGCGCTCACGATCGGGCTTGAGCAGATCCGCGCGAATTGCCCGCTCTTCGACGGCTGGGTCAAGACGCTCATGCAGCTTGGAGGGCCCAGGGCGTAGTGATGATGATGCCCGGGAGTCAAGCGAGCCCCGACGGTTGCAGAGGTCGCGCGCACGGCCGGGTCGAGACCTGACGTGCGACGCCGTGGGTGTTGTCCCTGCCGCGTCCGTTGAGCGCGCACGGCGCCCATGAAGCGCGCCGCCGCCCGGGTTCCGCCGGGCCTCCGGGCGTGCTACCCGCCCTCCATGTCGACGCCCACAGATCACGGCCGACCGGGCTCTGCCTCGGAGGCGGCGCCCCCTGTCCAGAACGCCCCGTCGCCGAGCCACGCCGAGCGCTGCCGTACGCTGGCGCAGCGGGCCCGCTCCGCCACGCTGTGCACGCTCGCGCGGGACCCGGCCGGCTATCCTTACGGCTCGCTCGTCACCGTTGCCGTGGACGCGCACGGGCGGCCGCTGTTGCTGCTCTCGGCGCTCGCCGAGCACACCGGCAACCTCAAGGTCCGTCCCGAGGCGTCGTTGCTCGTCGCCGAGCCCGCCGAGGGCCGGACGGACCCGCTCGCGCTCGGGCGGATGACGCTGATCGGCCCCTGCCGCCCACTCGACGGCGCCGAGGCGGCGGCCGCCCGGACGACCTTCCTCGCGGTGCACCCGCGCGCGTCGTACTACGTGGATTTTACTGACTTTTCCTTTTATCGGCTCGACCCCGTGTCGATCCGCTACGTCGGCGGCTTCGGCCGGATGTCCTGGGTCGAGGCCGACGCGTACGCGGCCGCCGAGCCCGATCCGCTCGCGGCCGACGCCGCGCGCATCCTCGAGCACATGAACACCGATCACGCCGACGCCGTCCTCGCGTATGCGAAGGCCCTCGCCGGCATCAAGGATGCTACCGGCGCCACGATGACCTCGGTCGATCGCTACGGCTTCGAGCTGGACGTCATCACGCCCGCAGGGCCGAAGGCGGCGCGGCTCGCGTTCGATGCGCCGGTCTCGACGAGCGACGAGGTGCGGAAGGCCATGGTGGCGCTGGTGCGCGAGGCGCGCGGGCGCAGCGCCTGAGAGCTGACCGTGGCGTGGCATCACGTTCGCCGGGCTGTGAGAGCGCCATGCCACCATGCCAGGTGGCCCGCACGGTGGCGATGCCGCCCCCGCCATGGCGGCGTCATCCCCGCGGCGCGCGCCACGCCCCGGAACCCTCGCCGTTCGACCCATCCGCGCTGCCGGCATGCGATCTGCCAGGTGCGCGGCGCATGGGAGACGCCGACATCACCTTGCGCCACATCGCCCGGAGATGCCCCGGAGACCTGGCGCGCGTATTCGTCCCCGAGGGGCGCTCCGTCGAGGTCCTCGGGTGGGTCGACACCCAGGTCACGAAGCTCGAGCGACGCCTCGACAAGGCCGTTCAGCGGCGCGCACTTCCGCATCGACGCGGTCTACCAGCGCACGATCGCCGAGCTCCGGGCGCGCGGCAGCGTGTTCTGGCTGGTGTTCGCCCCGCTGGCCCGCGACGCGACCGCGGTGGCGCTGCGGGAGGTCGTCGCGGAGATCCACGCGCGAGCGTCGACCGGCGAGGAGCGGGTCGAGCTCTACGCCGCGCTCTTGGTGATGGCGGCCATCGACCCCTGGGGTCACAATCTGCAATAGGAGCTCGTCATGCTGTTCGACGACAGGGAGACGGAGAAGAAGCTGCTCCGGAGCATGCCGATCATCGGGGAGATGATCCTCGAGGCCGAGCAGCAGGTCGCGCAGCAGGCCGCGCAGCAGGCCGCGAAGAGCGCGGAGAAAGCGGCGGAGAAAGCGGCGGAGAGGGTCATCGCCGAGCTGCTCGGCCGCCTCTTCGCGCGGCGGGTCGGGCGCCGGCCGACGACCGAGGAGGAGCGCTCGATCGTCGAGCGCGCACAGGCGATCGGACCGGGCGAGGTCGAGGACGCCTTGCTCGATCTCGATGGCGACGCGCTGGTGCGCTGGCTCGCCGAGCCGATGCGCCGGTGAAGCGCTTCCCTTGACCCGCCCCTGACCGCGGCCGCCCGCCAGCCCCTCAGCCTCCGCGGCGCCGCGAGCCGCCCGCCCTGCTCCCGCGCCGCGAGCGCCCGAGCGCGTGGTGGAGCCCGCTCTGGAGCGAGCTCAGCGTGACGATCTCCCGGAGATCGATGCCGATACCCACCATCGTCTGCGCCACCTCGGGGCCGACGCCGGTGAGGATGACCTCCGCGCCGAGCAGCTTGACCGCCTGGGCCGCCCTGAGCAGCGAGTCCGCGATCTCGGCGTCCACCACCGGCACGCCGGTGACGTCGAGGATGACCGTGGCCGCGCGCTGCGCCACCACCCCGCGCAGCAGCCGCTCCAGCAGCTGCTCGATGCGCACCCGGTCGAGCCGCCCGACGAGCGGCATCACGAGGATCCCCGCGTCGAGCGGGATGAGCGGCGTCGAGAGCTCCCGGATCGTCGCCTCCTGCGCGTCGATCATCCGCGCTTGAAGCGCCGCCCGCTCCGCCTCGGCCCGCCGGAGCTCGGTCACGTCGTACCCCTCGGCGACCACGAGGACGCTCTCGCCCGACACGTCGAGGATCGGCTTCATCTTGAGGTCGAGCGTGGCCACGCGCCCGCCCGTACCGTGGATCTCCAGCTCGCACGAGGTCGGCTCGCCCGACGCGGCCTTCAGCACGCACGCCTTCACCCGCTCCTCCACGCCCGGCGCGCCGCCCCAGAACGGCGCGCGCCAGAGCGGCTCGCCGCGCCCATCCTCGGGACGAACCCCGATGAAATCGGTCATCGTCCGGTTGCATTCGAGCCGCTCCCCCCTCGGGGTGAGCAGGCTGATGAACATCGACGTCTCGTCGAAGATCGCTCGAAACATCTGCTCGCTCTCGCGCAGCGCCTGCTCGCGCCTGAGCTGCTCCGTGAGCGGGCGAGAGAAGGCCGAGAAGAACTGCTCGTCCCCGCTGCGGACGAGGTGAGAGCTGACCTCGACGTCGATCGGGCGGCCGTCCTTGTGGACGTGCCTCGTGATGAAGCGGAGCGCCCCCTTCGCCTTGATCTCCTCGATGATCGCGGCGACCTCGTGCGGCGATTGCGCGTCGATCTGGCCGATGTTCATCGTCAGGAGCTCGCTCCGCTCGTAACCCACGATGCTGGCGAAGGATGGATTGCAGTCGAGGATCTCGCCGTTCATCCCGACGACATGGAATCCATCGACGGCCGCCTGCAGGATCAGCCGCGTCCGCTCCTCCCGGCGCCCCAGCTGCTCATGCAGCCTGTCGACCTCCTTGCGCAGTCCCGCGTTCTCCACCCGGAGCCGCTCGATGCTGTCGTGATCTGTCGCCACCTTCGGTCTTCCTTCCGTCATCCCCGCCGCGGCCACCCACGACCGGCCGAGGGCCGCTCTCCCGCCCGCGCGCCGCGATGAGGAGGACGATAGCCGATCTTGACGCTGCTCCGAGCGCTCACCGGCCCGCGCGCGCTCTTTCGACCCGCGCGCTCGCGGCGGACGACCTCTGCACGACGGATGAAATCTGCGACGGCCTGGCCCGGGCGTGCGGGCTCGGCTGCCCGCGCTGCGCGCGCGACGAGGCCGCGGCGCGCGATCGACCGCCGCGCCGGGAGCGCGGCCGGCGCGCGAGGCGAGGCGCAAGCCGCCCCGGCGATCCGCGACGGCGCCGCCCGCAAACGCCCGGGATCTGCTGGGCGGTGTGGTCTGGATTACGCCTATTGAGTTCGAGTCAACCGATGGGATGTGCGTGCCATCACGCTGATCGTTGACACCTCCCGTGCCAGGGAGTCCAATGTTTGCCGCGCAACGTGGCGATCAAGGAAACGCGAAGGCATGGGATCCTCGGACAGCACCCCTCGATGTGAGCGCGCCGAGCTGGTGGAGCGCCTCGGGCGGGCGCTCGGCGGCGCCGCGGCGGCGGAGCTCGTCGACCGGGAGGGCGAGCGGCTCGCGCTGGCGGGCGCCCTCTGGCCGCTCGACGACGCGTCCGAGGTGCTCGAGTCGCTGGCGGCGAGGCCCGGCGTCACCGGCACCGCGGCCAGCGTCGCGCGGGCCGAGCTGCGCGTCGCCTCGGTCCGGCGCCGGCTGGAGCAGCGGAATCGGCGGTAGACCCGAGGGGGGCCGCGGCGGGGCCTGAGCGACTCGAGAGGAACTTCATGTCTTCGGAATCCGTAAGCCGACCTATCCTCGTCGTGGACGACAATCCGGACATCCATGGATTGATGGAGCGGATGCTCGTGCCCAGGCCGATCCACGATCCGGAGATGGTCCGCGGGCTGCAGGCCCTCGAGTCGCGCCTGTTCGGCGCCGAGCCGCCCGAGGAGGAGCCGGACCCCCTTCACGGGCTCAGGTTCACCATTGAATCGGCCCACTCGGGGATGGATGGGATCGCGCTCGTCAGGGCCAGTCCGCGCAGGTATTTCCTTGCCTTCGTCGACATGCGGATGCCCCCGGGGCTCGACGGTATCCAGACGATCAAGGGGATCTGGAGCGTCGCGCCGGACATCTACACGGTCATCTGCACCGCCTACTCGGACTACAGCTGGGATGAGATCGCGATCGAGCTCGGGTGTCCGCCGAACCTGCTCATCCTCCGCAAGCCGTTCGAGGCCATCGAGGTCCGGCAGATCGTCACCACCATCGCGCGGATGTACGACTCGCTCGCCGGCGTGAGGACGTCGGTGAGCCAGCTGGAGGAGGAGCTCGTGATCGCGATGGAGAGCGTCTCGCAGCTCGAGGAGCGGTCGAGGGCGCTCCTCGCCGAGATCGCCGATCCGTGCCTCCTGCTCGACAGCGCGGGGGAGATCCTCGGCGCCAACCCGAGCGCTCACGACCTGTTCGGCGTGGACGAGAAGCTCCTTTGCGGGCGCGACGTCGCGTCGGTGCTCGTCGACGTGCAGGCCCCGCTCCCGGCCGCGCGCGCGGTCGCGCGGAGCCGCCTCGTCTGCCCGCGCAGCCGCGCGCTCGAGGCCAGCGTCACGCTGACCCCGCTCGGAGCGCAGCCCGGCGCGGGGGTCGAGTTCATCGCGCGGATCCGGGTGACCCAGGACGCGTGAGCGCGCCGCCCGCTCCGGCGCTGGGGCGCCGGCGGCCGCCCGCTCCGGCGCGGGGTTGCTGGAGGCCGCCCCTGCCGGCGCGGACAGCCCCGTGCAGCGGCGCCGGGCGCCCGGCGCTGGCACGTTATTTTCTACCTCCTCGCTCCAGCATCGATCCGCGGTCGATCCGCCTCCAGCCGGATGCGGCGCCGTGGCACTCTTTGGCACAGGAGCGAAACCCATGACAGCCCATCGTCTTTCTTGGTTCCACCTCGGCAGCCTGTTCTCGCTCGCCGTCTCCCTCCCCGGGGCCCTCGCGGGCTGCGACATCACCCTCTTTGACGGGACCTGTGAAAGGGATGGGATCGTCTACCACCCTGGCGACTCGTTCCCGGACAATGACGGGTGCAACAGCTGCTACTGCAACGAGGATGGGAGTGTCGCGTGCACCCTCATGGCCTGCATCTCCGGCTGCACCTACGAGGGCGTCGACCATGCCCCCGGCGCGTCGTTCCCCGCCTCGGATGGCTGCAACACCTGCACGTGCGACCCCTCCGGCAGCGGCAATGTCGCCTGCACGAAGATCGGGTGCCATGCCTGCGAGCCGGGGGAGGAGATCCCGGCGGGCGATGGCTGCAACACCTGCACGTGCGACGCGGACGGCAACCGCATCTGCACGGACGCCTATTGCCCGGAGACCTGCACCTACGGTGGCGCGAGTCACGAGTCGGGGGACGTGTTCCCGGCGGACGACGGCTGCAACACCTGCACGTGCTCGGTGGACGGCAAGGTCGTCTGCACGGACGCTGGCTGCCCGGAGACCTGCGCCTACGGCGGCGCGAGCTACGAGCCGGGCGGCTCGTTCCCGTCGCTCGACGGCTGCAACACCTGCACGTGCCTGGCCGGCGGCGACGTCGCGTGCACCGAGCGCGCCTGCGCGTGCGACCCGAAGACCGAGTGGTGGCGCAGCTACGTGGGCAGCAGCCCGGAGGAGTGCACGCTCATCGACTTCATTTGCCCCGAGAGCACGGCCTACTTCCAGAGCGCGTGCGGCTGCGGCTGCGAGCAGGACGCGAGCTGTCCTCCCTCGTTCGACTGCATGCCGCCCGAGCCGTGCGACGTCGAGGCGATCCAGCAGCGCTGCCCGTACTCCGGGATCGTGTACTGATCTCTGACCGCGCGCGCCGCGCGCGCGTGCCTCCGCCCCGTCACGCGAAGCCGGGGCGCTGACATCGCTGGTGGGCGATCCACCGCCGTGCTTGGCTCACATCGTGCTGCGACATCGGCCCATCCCTCACCCCGGAGCGTCTCCTGGAAGATGGCATCCACGCTGCACTGCGGTGGCGGGCTGGAATCGATTCCCTGTTTCGTGCGCCAGATCGCAGGTTCCAGCGCTTCGTCGCCTGGCTGGTGATGATCGACAGGGGCGATCCCCAGGATCGCCGGAGGGCGATCCCCGGGATCGCCAGAGAGGGTGATCGGGTGGATCACCCCCTCTGGCGCGATCGCTGCGCGCGCTGCGCTCTTCGCGCCACGGAGGCCAGAAACGGCGCTCGCTGAAGGTCGCCGGCCACAGGCCTGCTCCTTGCGATGCAGCGGGTCGACCCTCGCGATCGGCGACGCTGCGCTGAAACGGCCGGCGGGGCTGCCTGCGAGACACCCCCTGCGAACTGCAAAGGAGCACTGCCATGTCGCACCAACTCGGCATCATCTCTGGTTCATTGCTGTCCCTGGTCCTCGTCGCCGCGGCCGTGAACGCGAGCGGATGCGTCGCGGAGGCTTCGCTGGACGAGGACGACTTCGACAGCCAGGAAGCGGCGCTCTGTGCGAGCGCAAAAGGCTGGGCCGAGGGCGTCGCGTACACGGTCGGAACTGTCGTGAACCACGGCGGCAAGTCCTATACGTGCAGGCAGAGCCACACGAGCCTGGCGGGCTGGACGCCCTCCGCCGTGCCCGCGCTCTGGCTGGAGACGGGGACCTGCTCCAGCTCGAGCAGCAGCAGCGCCAGCTCGGGTGGCAGCGGCGGCGGCGGCGGCGGCGGCGGTGGCGGCGGCGGCGGGATTGGTGCGATCCTGAGCGAATCGGTGTTCAACACCATGTTCCCGGGCCGCAACCCGTTCTACACGTACCGGGCGCTGATCGCCGCGGCGTCGACCTTCCCCGGGCTCGCCACCACGGGCGACGCCGACACCCGCAAGCGGGAGGTCGCGGCCTTCCTCGCCAATGCCTCGCACGAGACCGGCGGGCTCGTGTACGTCGAGGAGATCGCGAAGGCGCAACTCTGCGATACCTCCTGGGGCCCGCCGGGCTGCAGCTGCGCACCGGGCAAGTCGTACTACGGGCGCGGACCGATACAGCTCTCCTGGAACGGCAACTACTGCGCTGCCGGCAACGCGCTCGGGCTGCCCCTCCAGAGCAACCCGGACCTTGTCGCGCAGGACGCGAACGCCGCGTGGCGTACGGCCTTCTGGTTCTGGACCACGCAGAGCGGCGCCGGCACCAGGACCGCGCACGACGCCATGGTCACTGGCGCCGGATTCGGCGAGACGATCCGCACCATCAACGGAGCGCTGGAGTGCAACGGCCGCAACCCCGCCCAGGTGCAGAGCCGCGTGGACAAATACATGCAGTTCACGCGCCTCCTCGGCGTGAGCCCCGGGAACAACACCGGCTGCTGAGCTGCCCCGGCGCCTCATCGCGGTGATGGAACACCGTGTGCAAAACACCGGAGCGCACACCGCATGGCCACACTTCAGCAGGCAAGTGTGGCCGTCAGCCTTCATTCTTCTCCACTTAGACAGGGAATGGTCATCATGTTGCTCAATTCTGCTGCCACTGCTTCTGGGCTGTCAGTTGTCCTCCTCGCCATCGCCACGAGCGGCGTCGGATGCCTCGGTGCTGGTTCGCCGCAGGACGAGATCGACGCCGAGCAGAACGAGTCTGCCGTGTGCGCAGGCGCTCCGGAATGGCGGAGCGGGCAGTGGTACGGCGAGGGGACCGTCGTGAACTACCAGGGATCGGCCTACATCGCCGAGCACGGTAATCCGGGCTATATCCCGACCGTCAGCACGTACTTCTGGGAGCCGTACGCAGCCTGCAGCGACGGCCCCGACCCCGATCCCACCCCCGGCCCGATCGGCGCGCTGCCGGCCAAGGTCGTCGGTGGCTATTATCCCAACTGGACGCCGTCGCCCGTCCGCATCCGCGACGTCAACAGCAACTACAACGTGATCTACCTCTTCGCCGCGAAGCCCGTGGGCGGGTCGCCCGGCACGACGGGCGCCGTCACCTGGACGCCGCCGGGCAACGGCAGGGGAGCGGCGACGAACCTCAAGGCAGACATCCAGTACGCGCGGACGACCCAGGGTCGCAAGATCATCCTGTCCGTCGGCGGCGCCGGGGCTGGCATGAGCTTCCCGAATCGCACGAAGTCGCAGACCTTCGTCGATAGCGTGGTCGGGATCTACAACGACCTCGGTGGGTTCGACGGCCTCGACTGGAACACCTTCGAGGCCGATCAGGCGCCCGACACCGCCGAGATGAAGTGGATCAGCCTGGAGCTGAAGCGGCGCTACCCCGGCTTCCTCATCACCTCGCCTCCGGCCCCGTGGAACAACCGCGACAAGACGTTTTGCAAGGAGATGGTGGAGGCCGGCGCCATGGACTATGCGGCCCCGCAGTATTACGACGGTCCCGATCTGGACCAGCAGTCCTATATCATCAACAACGTGAACGAGTGGGTCCGGCTGCTCGGCCCGACGCACGTCGTCGTGGGGTTCGGGATCTGGGACCAGCCGAACTACATGTCCATCGACGAGGCGATCCCCACGTGGAACCAGATCGAGAGCAACCACCCGACGCTCCGCGGCGCGTTCGACTGGCAGATCCACACCGATGAGAGCCTCGGGTGGCCCTTCGCCAACCGCGTCGGACCGCTGGTCAAGTAGCGGGACGCCATCGCGAGGGAGCCGGGCCGGGCCGCCGCGCTACCGGCGCGGGTCCGATGTTGACGCTGCCGGTGAACCGCCTCGGAGGGTCGGTGAACCGCCTCGGAGGCCCGGTAAACCGCCTCGGAGGCCCGGTGAACCGCCTCGGAAAGTCGGTAAACCGCCTCGGAGGCCCGGTGAACCGCCTCGGAGGCCCGGTGAACCGCCTCGGAGGCCGGGTGGACCCCCCCAAAATCCCGGTGAACCGCCACCGAGGCCGGGTGGCCCCCCCCCAAATCTCGGTGAGCCGCCCTACGACGGAGCGCCGGATAGGCCTACCCCGCCGTGGCGTGGCCCTGTGGCGCTCCTCGCCGTTCGCAGCGGTGCGCCGATGGACGGCGACGGATCGCGCAGACCTTGTGCAGCCCTCCGAGCTCGAAGCGCGTCGCCGTGCCGTCCGCGTGATCGACGCGCACGACGTCCCCGGCGCGGTCGTGGGGGGGCGGGTCAGGCCCCCGTCGGCATGGCGCACGGCGACGCGCTCTCTCCCGCGCGTCGCGTGGGCGCATCGTGTTCTATCGATCGAGCGATTCGGATCGATACATGATCGCCGACGGCCAGGGTCGGACGGCTCCAGTCCAGGTGTTCGTCCGTGCGGGCGTCCCGCCCGTAGACCGAGAACAAGAAATGGCTGTAGGTACGCTTTCCCTCACTTCCAGCCCAGGCGATCAAGGTCATCAGATGACCACGGCGCGGTACACCGGCGATACATAATCGCCGCGAGTTGAGCTCGACGCAGAGGGCGCGTTCTGCGCGCGCAGCAGGGATACGAAGCGCGCGGCTCACGATCGCGGTTGCGGTTCTGGAGAGGATGTCCCGGATGCTGCGGGCGATGGTCGCGAGCTGCCCCCTGGGATCGCGGAGCATCGACCCGGTGAAGGCGCCCAGCGCAGCACGGGCGTGGAGGAGGTTCAGGCCGAGATACGACTCGGTGTGCGGGATGCGCCTCGAAGGAGGGTCGCCCCTGTCGGCCTCGAGGATCTCGATCCCGATCTCGTCCCCGACCCTGAGCCTGGGGGAAGACCAGAAAAAATACTCCCGCCGGTCGGAGTCCATCCCGCTGATGTGCATGTCGCCGTCCTCGATCAGCGCCTGCAGAGAGCCGGCGTTCCGCCCGACCACGATCGACAGAACGCCGTTCGGGCCGACGCCGGCGGTGCAGACCTTCGTTCCATTGACCGAGACACGGAATGCGATCATCACCCCCCGCGCGCAAGCACTACAGCGGATTTGCCTTCCGCATCCCGGCGCGTAAGTAAAAGAAGCCGGTACAACCCGATACTGGATTGGGTAGAGTGTGGTCCGCGGCCATGAACGAGCTGAGTCATTCGCAGATCGAGCACTTCATCACCGACGGATTCGTCCGCATCGATGCGGCGTTTCCTCGGAGCCTCGCCGACGAGGCCCGCGCCATCCTGTGGCGTGACACAGGCATGGCCCCACACGACCGGAAGACCTAAACGAAGCCGGTCGTTCGACTCGGGCAGTACGGCCAGCGACCATTCGCCGACGCCGCGAACACACCGGTGCTCCGAGCCGCGCTCGATCAACTGGTCGGCCGCGGGCGCTGGCAACCGCTGACCGCCCTCGGCACGTTCCCCATTCGCTTCCCATCGCCCGACGACCCGGGCGACACGGGCTGGCACATCGACGCGAGCTTCGGCACCGAGATCCCTGACTTCATGGAGTGGCGCGTGAACGTCACGTCGCGCGGCCGCGCGCTGCTCCTGCTGTTTCTCTTCTCGGAGGTCAGCGAAGCCGACGCGCCGACGCGCATTCGAGCGGGGTCGCATCTCGACATCGCGAGGCGGCTGGCGCCGGCAGCCGAGCAGGGACTGACGCTGCGTGAGCTGGCCGCGAACGGCTTCGCGGAGACAGCGCAGCGACCGCAGGTGCTCGCGACGGGCGAAGCGGGGACGGTCTATCTGTGCCACCCGTTCCTGGTCCACGCAGCGCAGACGCACCGCGGCACGCATCCGCGCTTCATGGCCCAGCCGCCCCTGCTCCCGACCGAGCCGCTGCAGCTCGATCGCCAGCGCGGCGATCATTCACCCGTCGAGCAAGCCATCCGCCGGGCGCTGAGCGGAGCCGACCAGCGACCCGACTCAGGTTGAAGCCGCCCGGTCGCCCTCCGGCGGAAACGCGCAGGTCTGCCTCCTACCTGCGCAGCCTTCGCGCGTGAGAATTCTGTTAGAATCGAGCGACCATGCGAGGAAGAATGAGGAAAAGGGCATGCTGCGGCGCGCTGAGCGGTGCGGCGGCGTTGCTGCTTCTCGGGGCTGCGGCCTGTGGCACCACCTCCGACGGCCCGAGCGGTGCGACAGGCGGCGCTTCCACGGGAGCTTCGAGCGCCGGCGCGGGCGGTGGAGGGGGGGCGACGATTGGCAGCGGCGGCTCCGGGGGCGCCGAGCCCTCCGGGGGCGGGCAAGCGGGATCTCCGGAGGGTCGTGACTGTGGGACGGCGGGAGAGGTGATCGCGGTGGGCGCGAACATCCTTCAAGACGCGACCGGACCCGCGCCCGAGCTGGAGCGCTTGCGCGGCTGTACGCGCTTTCTCGGCACGCTTCATCTGCTGAGCCTGGATGGCCCCGAGGCGATCGACGCGCTCACGGAGCTCAGGGAAATAGCGGGGTCCTTGGTGCTCCTTGGGCCTCCTGAGGATCTCGGGCCTCTGTCCAACCTGACGCGGATCGAAGATCGGTTGCTGGTCATGGCAGCGCCGGAAGCCTTGCGCGGCCTGGAGTCGGTCCAGTACGTCTCCGGGCTGTGGCTCTACGAGAGCGGCTTTGCCGACTTCTCGTGGCTCCCTGCTCTCGCGGAGATCGGCGCCTCCATGATCGCTCGGCGCAACGCGCAGCTGACCGCTGAAGCATTGGATTCCTTCGCGACGTCGCACGTGCGCAGCGGCGCGCTGGTGTCCCTCACGAACGCCGTTCCCAAGGAGCCGCCGGACCCCGACGCCGAGGCGGTCGTGTGTGGCCAGCCGAGCGATCTGGTGATCCTGCCCTACACGAGCGTGGCCGGATGCACCCGCTTCCGAGGCTCGATCCACCTGAGCGACACGACGCCAGGCGCCTTGGAGCCGCTCTCCTCCCTCGTCCATATCGACGGCTCGCTGACCCTCTTCCGCAACCATACGGACGACTTCACCGCGCTGCGCAACCTGCGCCGCGTCGGCGCGAATTTTCAGACGCATCTGCTGCAAGGCCCGGGCCTCGACGGCTTCGACGCCCTCGCGGAGGTGGGCGAGCTCAGACTCTCGAGCTCGGGCGAGCTCACGAGCTTCGACTGGCTTCCAGCGCTCACCAGGGTTCGTGAATCCGCGTTGATGGTGAGGGATGCCTCCCTGTCCGTAGAGACCGTCGAATCGTTTCTTTCGCGCCTGGACATCGGGGGCGAGACCGCGGTGATGGCCATGGAGTAAAGCGTCCTCGTTGCGTTCGCCCCCGAGCTGGTCCTCGGCTCGGGGCGAGCGAGGCGCCCGCGGGCTGCGCCGGCAAGCCCCTCTCGCCCTCGTGAGCATCACCTCGGCGGCCGTGGCGGCGTCTGGCTGCGTGGCCCCGGAGGACGACGAGCCGCTCGCGTCGGTGGCGCAGCCGGCCGTCGACGCGGGCGAGCGCCAGGAGTCCCCGGTGTACGTCAAGAACTGGCCCACGACCGACGGACGTCGTGGTCATCGTGCACCGGACCGACGGCGGGCCCGATCTCACGTCGTTCACGAGGACGATCCCGGCGTGTGAGCAGAGCCAGCTCGACCGGAAGCGCTGCAGCGCCGCTGTCCTGACGGCGATGGCATCGTGCAGCTCGGGCATCGGGTGAAGCGCTAAGGGTAGTCCGCGCGCGCGTCGTTCATCGCCGACACGATCTCGTCGCGGATGCGGACCGCGCGGTTGGCGAACAACGTGTGATTGCTGAGGATGCCGACCAGCTTGTCGTCGATCCAGATGCCCGACCCGCTCTGGCCGTTCATGGTGTCGCACTCATAGCGGAACTTTTGTGCAAGCACGGTGTCGACGCCGCACGACATACCCCACATCGTACCCGCCGGCTTGTCGCCCGGGTATCCATACGTCGTGACCTGGGCGTCCCGGAGCGCGCTCGAGCTCGTCGATCCAGCTCCGAACCACCCGGTGCTGAGGCCGAGGCTGCTGTCGAGGATGAGGATCGCCCAATCGTCCGGCCAGCGGTGGCGGATACCGCTGCGCCACGACGACGAGACGATGCGCGCGAGCTCGCCCGCGGTGCCGTACGGCGCGCAGGCGGCGCCGGACGCGCACACGCGACCGGGCGTCGCCGAGGTCGGGCCATAGTGGTTCCCAGAGCGCTTGCCGCTGTGCAGGCAATGGCCGGCGGTGAGCACGTGACGCGGGCCGAACATCGCCCCGGAACAGCTAACACTGCTGTTGGCGAGGAACACGACCCTCGAGAACGGCGGGGACAAGTTCGCCGGTGACACGATCTGCATGCGGCCGTCGGAGCCATTGATCAGCGCATGTACGTTCTCGCCGCTGCCAGGGATGTCGATGTCGAGGCGCGGCAGCGTGTCGCGCGTGATGTACTCGCGCCCGTCCGCGAACACGAGCGACAGGGGCTCGAGCTCGGCGGCCTCGTCCTCGGCGAGCTCCTCGCTGGTCTCCCCGTCGGCGGCGGGCGCGCTCGTGCGGGCGACCTGCCCGGCGTAGACCCAGCGCACGCCGGCCGAATCAACGAACGCAGGGGGTGGGGAGGCCGCTGTCGCGACCTCCTCGAGGGTCATGCGCGGGGCTGCGTCGCCGTCCGGCGACGCAGCGTCGGTCCCGCCGTCGACAGCGCAGGCCGCGAGGCCCACGGACAGCGCGGCGGCCACGAGGCCCCCGCGCTGCGCGAACTGGAGGAATGATAGAAAGTGCATTCCTCCTTCGTATCAGAGTTCTGGGGCCTGCGGCGATAGGCCTACGGGGACGGAGCTTCCTCCTGGCCGCCGCCTCCGCCGGACGTGACGCTTCACCCAGGCCAGGCTCTGCTTCGTCTCCGTCGGCGTGAAGCCCCATCGTGCGCTGGGTCCCTGGGTAAAAGCTGAACCTCCGTGTACAGATCGTCGCCCGTGCAGCGCATCTTCTGCGACGTCCATACAAGTCGGTCTACCCCGGCGAGCTGCGCACCGACGAAATAGCCGTGCAGGGGGCGGCGTCAGCGACGTGCGAGCCGCCCCTTCAGGACCACGATCACAGCAGGGGAAGATCCTCGTTGGGCACGCCGATGGACCAGTGCCCCTGGATGATCTTCCACTGTCCGCTACTCTCCTTGTGGAAGACGAGGGTCAATCGGCTCGGGACGTCGCCGCCCAGCAAAGCGAACGTCGGGTCATCCGCCACCCACGCGACGGTGCCGTGCTGCTTCAGCTGGAGGAGCCCTCCGGTGGCCTCGATCGGGAGCCCCCCATCGTTCGGGTATCCAAGGCCGTCGAGGCCGGTGAACAGGTCCTCCCACCATTGAAGGATGGCCGTGTGGCCGGCATAGACCTCCCCCGGCGCCGTGCCGAGGAACAGCGCGCTCGGATCGTTCGAGATGATATCGTCGATGAAATCGATATCACCCGTGGTGGATGCCTCATAGAGCTGCCCGACCAGGCTGGCGATCTGAGTTTCCTCCGAGCTGCTGGTGCAGGTGGTCGTGGCTTCGGCGCTGCTCATCGTACCTCCGAGCGCCAGCACGGCCGTCGACGCGGCGAGCATCTGACAGAGGCTTTTCATCGAACCATTCTTCATGTTCGTTCTCCTTCGCCGGGTTCGCCGCGAGGGCGCGGCGTGTGTCCTTGTTGTCGTCCCTTCGAGGCTAGCGGTCGGCCATCGTTCCTTCTCCCCTGCCAGCGTGAGAAGAACGCGACCAGGTGCGTCCCGGAAGCTCGACGCGGCTCGGCCTCGCTTGGAGGGGCATTGCACGCCATGTGCCATGCGCAGGAGCCGCTGGACTTCTCGAACCGTCGCGCCCCATGCGCCGGACAATGAGCCGCTCGCCATGAATTGCGGCTCATTTCTCCGTGACATGTCACGGCCTGCAGCGTGACATGTCACGGCCTGCAGCGTGACATGTCACGGCCTGCAGCGTGACATGTCACGGCCTGCAGCGTGACATGACCCGCGCGTGCATCGCGCATCGGTCGCGCTGCTCGCCGCCACCGCCGTCCGGGGCGCGTCGTGAAGGTCGCTGTGCTCGGGGATGTCGGTCGTCACCTCCGTCGCCGCCCTGTTCCCCTCTTCCCCTTGCGTCCCTCGCGCCCTTGCGGCTCTCTTCCAATCTGCTGAATCTCTCGGGATTTTGACGTAATCGGTGCTCTGGAGACCGAGCAGACGTACGCGAAGCAGCGTCGGCGCCACGATCGAGCCGGCCGCTGTGTCACCGCTCTGCGACAGCCGGGTGAGGATGGCGTCGAGCATCGCATCGAGCCGGTTCGCGCGGGAGACGGCGGAAGCGTCTATATCCGCGAGCACGTTGCTGTCCGGCGGAGTGACGGCAAACAAGCGGTGGGCGTCCTCCACATCGTTGATAGGGTCGTCGATGTTGACCACGTCCCGCCCGGTGAGCACCGCCTCCGAGCCGTAGAGCTGCTCGCGCAGCACCTCGTCGTTCTCAAGCGACAGGGGCAGACCCAGGGTCACATAGGCCTCCCAGAAGAGCTTCGAGCCTCCCGGGCCTCCTGCAGGCGAAAGGGCCGGATGCGCTGCGTAGCCCCGCTCAGTCGTCGTGCGCGACGGTGATGACGACGGCGCCTTGCTTGTGATCTTGCTCGACGTACCGGTGGGCTTCGGCGATCTGATGTCGGTGGCGCAGCCGGCCGTCGACGCGGGCGAGCGCCAGGATTCCCCGGTGTACGTCAAGAACTGGCCCACGACCGACGGACGTCGTGGTCATCGTGCACCGGACCGACGGCGGGCCCGATCTCACGTCGTTCACGAGGACGATCCCGGCGTGTGAGCAGAGCCAGCTCGACCGGAAGCGCTGCAGCGCCGCAGTCCTGACGACGATGGCATCGTGCAGCTCGGGCATCGGGTGAAGCGCTAAGGGTAGTCCGCGCGCGCGTCGTTCATCGCCGACACGATCTCGTCGCGGATGCGGACCGCGCGGTTGGCGAACAACGTGTGATTGCTGAGGATGCCGACCAGCTTGTCGTCGATCCAGATGCCCGACCCGCTCTGACATCGCCCCGGAACAGCTAATACTGCTGTTGGCGAGGAACACGACCCTCGAGAACGGCGGGGACAAGTTCGCCGGTGACACGATCTGCATGCGGCCGTCGGAGCCATTGATCAGCGCATGTACGTTCTCGCCGCTGCCAGGGATGTCGATGTCGAGGCGCGGCAGCGTGTCGCGCGTGATGTACTCGCGCCCGTCCGCGAACACGAGCGACAGGGGCTCGAGCTCGGCGGCCTCGTCCTCGGCGAGCTCCTCGCTGGTTTCCCCGTCGGCGGCGGGCGCGCTCGTGCGGGCGACCTGCCCGACGTAAAACCAGCGCACGCCGGCCGAATCGACGAACGCAGGGGGTGGGGAGGCCGCGGCCGCGACCTCCTCGAGGGTCATGTGCGGGGCTGCGTCGCCGTCCGGCGACGCAGCGTCCACGAGAAAGAGGCCGAAGGTCTGGTTCGCCTTGCGCTCACCGAGTCGATCGCCGTGCACGGCGTCATTCCGCGCGTGCTCCCGGCGCTCGCCGAGAAACACCCGCGCGTCTCGCTCCACCTGCTGACCAGCTACGAGGTGGCGGACCTGGGCCATCGCGAGGCCGAAATGGCCGTGCGCTTCTTCCGACCGAAGAGCGGCGATCTGGTGGTCGCGCGCATCGTCACCCTGCCCACGGTGCCTATCGCCCACCGCAAGCGCTCGAAGAAGAGCCTCGACGAGCTCGACTGGGGCGGCGTCGATCTGGGCCGCACGTCCACCGTCGAGGACGACTACGTGAAGCGGCACGCAAGGAAGGTCCCGAAGCTCATCGTGAGCAGCTATATTGCTCAGATCGAGGCCGTGCGAGCGGGGCCTGGCGCCGCCGTCTTGGCGCGCAGCGCGCTCGATCTGGACGACGACCTGGTGGCGCTCGATCTGGGTCTACCCGCAGGTCCAGCGATCGAGCTCTGGCTCGTCACGCCGCGCAGCCTGCGCCAGGTGCCGCGCATCGCCGCCGTGTGGAGCGCTCTCGAAGAGCATCTTCAATTCTTGAGCGACGCGCGACGCGTGCGGGCACGTCCGCGATCGCGGTGAGCCGCATCGTTCTCGCGCGCAGAGCCGGAGGGGAAAATCTCACCTTGCCCGCGATCAGCGGTGGGAGCGGCGGTGCAGGCGGTGCAGCAGCTGGAAGGACGGCGGCAGCGGCGTCGGCCTCGAGCGCAGGAGGCGGCTCGGGGAGCGCGGGCTCACGCCGGTCCAGGTCTCCAGCGCGGTGAGCGCGGTCTGTTGATCCGCAGCGACGAGGCCGTCGATACTCGCGCTGTGGTTGCCGCCTGGCATGACGAGCTTATACGAGTCTCGCGCGCCGCCGAGCTCGAAGGCGCCGGCGGTCCAGGGATCCGTCTCCCCGTAGATGAAGAGGATCCGCTCCCCCTCCGTCGCCAGCCAGGCGGAGATGTCCTGCATCGGCGCCGGGTCGAACTCCGGCTCGATGGGGACGCTGGGCAGATCGTCGACGGTTCCCCAGTCGAAGACCAGGAGGTCTTCGAAGTAGGACGTGTCGATCGCCGGCGCGCCGAGCTGCGTGTAGGCTTGCCAGTAGTAGGGCTCAAGGGCGAGCATGTAGGAATCGGACGCGGTGAGCGGCGAGCCGATCTCGTCGAGGAAGCCCCAGACCTCGTTGTCGGAGGCCTTTTGCGAGGGGATGTCGGCGCAGCGATATTGCCCATGGGACTGCCAGAACCCGAACGCCAAGCTGATGGCGGTGCTCTCGAGGGTCGCGTCGAGCCCGAAGAGGTCATAGGTGACCCCTAATATCGTCGCTTGCTCGGCCATGCGCGCGAGCATGGCGTCGCGCCGGAGCAGCGCCTCGCGCTGGAAGTCTCTCAGGGCTTGCCGGCAGCCGGCGTCGCCGACCTCGTTGAGGAAGTCGACGTACCGCGGGTCCGCGACGGAGTTGCTGTGTGGCGCGACATAGGCCACGGTGCCGTCCACGTCCTCGGGGTAGAAGCGGTGATGATACACGGAGGTCATCCCTCCCTTGCTGGCGCCGGTCGAGATCCAGGGGCCGGTGTAAAGCGCGTGGAATGCCTCGGAGATGCTGTGCTGGTCGGCGGCTGCCTGCTCGATGTTGAGCCTCGTCCAGTCCGCCGGCTCAGGGCGCGACGGAGTGAAATAACGGTGCTCGATGTTGAGCTGATTCCCACCGAGCAGCCCGGTCGGCTCATCGATGTACTGGTACTCTGAAGACACCATAAGGAAATACCCCGAGTTAGCGAGCACCAAGGGAGCGCCGGCATCGCGGTGGTGTAGCGCGAGGCGCTGCGAGAAGTGCTGTCCCGCCGGATCGGCGTGATCGATGGGCTGGTCGAAATCGATGAGGAAGAAGCGATAGTCGTCGAGGGCCGAGCGGTCCTCGACCACGTTCGTGACGCCGGGGAGCTCCCGGAGCTGCTCCAGGACATCAGGCTGCACGACGCCGCCGGCGCCGCCGGCGCCGCCGGCGCCGCCGGAGCCGCCGGAGCCGCCCGCCGAGGAGCTGCTCGTGCTGCCGTCTCCGCCAGAGCCGCCGGAGCCGCCCGCCGAGGAGCTGCTCGTGCTGCCGTCCGCACCGGCGCCGCTGGAGCTGGTCGTGGCCTGGGTGCTGGTCGTGGGCCCCGGGGGCGCCGCGCCGTCGCCGCAAGCGGCGAGCCCGAGGAGGGCAAAGGGAAGGGTCAGAGAAGCCATCCGGAGTGGTTGCATGTCCGGGAGAGTACACCTCAAAGGAACGGCGTGGTCGGCGTCCTGCGCGCCGCCCAGGTGTCGAGCCATGCGGAACGGGCGACCAGCGAAGAGACCGGGCTTGATCGAACCCTGCAGGCAAATACGTCGAACAAGCGGACGCACTCGCTCTTCCGCCAGGGGTTGTACTGTATCAGGCGATGCGGAACATGACAGCCTCCGGGAGGATAGTCCGCGCAAAGCCATTCCGACCTGTCAAGAATCTCCCGCCAACGACCGTGCACGCGACCTCGGCGATGAGAGCCTTCGTCGCAGCTTGTCAGCGCGAGCGGCGTTGCCCTTTCGGAGCCGCCCCGGGGGCGCCGTAGCGCAATCCGTCGATCAACAGGTCGACCATGCGCCGGCTGTGGAGCGCTCCGTCCTCCCCGGTGGCGGTGGCGAGGTTGCCCACCGCACGCAACAGGTCGTACGCCGCGACGTCGTCGCGGATCTGACCGGCTGTCGCCGCGGCGTCGAGCAGCGACTGCAGGGCTGGCTCGTGGGTCTGCCGGAAGTAAGCAGGCAGACTATCGAAAGCTGGATCACCGGAGTGCAGGGCCGCGGCGAGTCCACGTTTGGTCGCGATGAAGCTGGTGTATCGCCGTAGCCAGCGTGCCAGGGCTTCGTCCGGCTCGTGCTGGCGCGCCAACGCGGGGGCGGCGGCCGCGCAAGCATCGATTTCGCGTCGAAACACGGCCGCGACTAGGTCGGAGCGCTGCGGGAAGTGACGGTAGACCGTCGCGACACCGACGCCCGCCCGCGCGGCGATCTCACGCACGGGGGCGTCCACGCCCGAGGTGCTGAACACGGCCTTGGCCGCTTCGAGCAGCGCGTCGAGGTTGCGCTGGGCGTCGGCGCGTACGCTGCGTGCCGCGGTGGCCTCCGCGTCGGGTCTCTTGGCTCTCGCGGAGGGTTTCACGTCGTCCCTGCCTCGGACGGATCCTGCTGGCGGAACAGCTCCGGCGTGAGCTGCGGCGCTCTTCGAAGACCTTCGAGTCAAGACGGGCAAAGTATAGCGCCAAGCGACGCTCGATCACCAGGGGATCGGACCGCTGGCGCTCGAAAACGTGCCCGTCGGACCGTTCGCGTCAAGCAGCGCGAGGCGTACCGGCTCACGCGCGGCCTGTTCGACGGTCTGCGTGCCCTCGAAGTTGTTGAGGGCCGTCGCGGTGAAGCCCGGGCACGCGGCGTTGACCTTGATGTTCGTCTTCTCGAGCTCAATCGCGAAGCTGAGCGTGATCGCGTTGAGGGCGGTCTTCGAGGCGGTGTAGACGACGCCGAACATCTCGCGGATAGGATTGGCTGGGTTCGCGTTGCTCGTCAGCGAGCCGGCGCCGCTCGATACGTTGACGATGCGCGCTGCCGGCGCTTCACGAAGGAGTGGCAGCATCGCTTGCGTGACGGCGAGGACGCCGAACACGTTCGTCTCGAACACCGTGCGCACCTCATCGAGGGACGCGACGCTCGCGCGGCTCGACTTCCCTATCTCGTGGAGTGGGGTGCCTGGCCTTCCCGCATGGGAGATGGCCGCGTTGTTCACCAGCACGTCGAGACGGCCGAGCTCGGTCCGGATGCGCTCCGCGGCTGCGGCGATGGAGGCCTGATTCGCGACGTCGAGCTGGAGAGCGCGGGCATCCGCTCCGACGCTCTTCGCGGCGGTCTCCCCGTGCTCGAAATTGCGTGACCCGACGAGCACGGTGAAGCCGTGCGCCGCGAGATCCTTCGCGATTTGAAGACCGATTCCTTTTGTAGCGCCGGTGACCAGGGCGACGGGGCTGTTTTGCATGGTGGTTCCTGTTCTTGTCTACGACCTGCGGTGCATTTCACCCAGCGACCCGCCAAAGCCGTGTCATGGTCGACGATACGGAACGGTGTTCCGTTTGTCAAGGCGCTCGCGCCCGCCCGCACACGTCGCGCCGATCATGCACGGCCCTCGCCCGCTCCCAGGCCGCGCCCGTCGGAGCGGGCTGGCCATGAAGTCAGCAAAACTTGCTGACGAGGCAAGACTTGCTGTCCCCCCGGAGCGCCTTGCGCAAGGCTTGCTGTGTCACCGTCGACCTGCGACCGGAGCGAGCGCGGGGCGAGGGCGCAGGAGCGGCCCGCTCCTCGGCGTCGTCTCGAAGACCATCGCGGGCTTCGCGACGTACAACGCATACGGCGACCCCGCCTGGAACGGCATCGCCGAGAGCGACCCGGCGAGTCACCGCTCGCTCGGGTGGATCGAGCGACAGTCCAGCGCGCCCGTCGTCGCCTCGCACCGGATCACCATCCGCGACGGGAGCACGTACGACGCGCCCGCGCGCCTCTTCGAGGACGAGCCGCCCGAACGACGCATCGATCGGGACGTTCTACGGGGACCACGCGACGCGGAGCTCGAGCAACCCGTTCCACTACGAGGCGTCGCTGCTCGACGAGCTCGGCCACGCGCGTTACCTCGTCGACGTCTACGGGTTCAACGTCCACGTCTCGGCGGGTGACCGGATAGACATCCTCGAGAACGGCGCCTCCATCGTGGGCACCCCGTACATGCCGTACGTGAACAGCTGGCGCGATGCGGTCCGCTACACGCCGTACACCGGGCTGATGAACGGCAATGGCCCGACGGTCGACCGCCACAGCGCGGTGGCGCTGAACCTGATCCGCGGTCGCCGCGCCACGCTCGGCAACTACAATGCACCGGGGAACCTCGGCGCCTACCTGAACGACCTGCCGGCGCAGAACGAGCTCACGGTGAGGGACGCGAGCGGCGCCGCGCTGCCGGGCGCGAGCGTCAGGATCTACCGCGCCGGGCCCGGGGAGGGGTGGTACGCGAAGGTCTACGACAACACGGCGGACATGAGCTTGACCGCCGGCGCGGCGGGCAAGGTGCTGCTCGGCAGGTGCCCGTCCTCCGCGACCGGGGGCATCACCCACACGAACAACCACTCGAACGGGGTCGCGATCGTCCGCGTGCAGTCGGGCGACCGGGTGGGATACGGGTTCATCGAGGCGACGGACTTCAACCTCGAGCACTGGCGCGGGCGCACGGCGCTCGGCCGGCACGCGCTCCGCGTCGCGCTGCGGAAGCAGGGCAGCGCCGTCGGCTCAGTCGACGAACACGCTCCAGCAGAGCGCGTTTCGCAGCCTCTGGTCGTCAAGAACGAGGTCTCTGATCTCGTCGGGCAGTAGCTCCCACTGCCATTGACGTTCGGCGCGCGCAGCCGCGTCCCCTCGGCCCGATGGCGCCGCTTCCCTGGCAGCCCTGATGGCGTACGCCGCGGCCCCTAGCTCATGGGCGGCTACATGCGCCACGGCCACCGCCTGACCCGCCGAGAGGGCGGCGAACCGGGCGGCGGGGGGCGCCTCGCGGCCTGCGGCGTTGGAGGCGAACGCCGCCTTGTGACACTCTCTCATCGTGGCCTCGCCTCGGGTCCAAGCCCGCACCAGCGCGACCGCTCGACGCGGCCGGTCATCGTCTGGCCTGAATTCATCGAAGAACCCCGCGACGTGCTGCGCGCAATCTGCGGCCCAGATCGCCAACGCGTGATGGGTGCGTTCATCCAGGAGCCCTCCGCGGCGGATGGTGATGAACCGTGGGTCACGTTTCTTCCTTGGGGCGATGGAGGAGCCAGGGACACGAGGACCGAGCGGACCGCTTCAGCACTATACTGGAGCGGAGCTTTCAGCAGGAAAATCCGCGGCGCGGTCTGCCGCCGGCGGGCTCCGCGACGGCGCCGCGGCCGCCACGGAAGCCGCCGGGTCCCAGGGGGCCCGGACGTCGCTCAGAAGAGCCCGATCGGCCCCGGCGACCACGGGAGCTCGATCGTCTCGCCGACCGCGGGCGGCGCGACGCGGCGGAGCTTCCCGTCGCGCCATGCCAGGAGCACGAGCCCTGGATCCTCGAGCGGCGCGCCCACATCGATCTCGAGCCGCGTGGGCTTCCCGTCCTCGACCTCGGCGACCCGGATCGTGCCGCCGCACTGGCGGATCTCGTAGCCCGGCTGGAGCGGCGACGACGGCGCGCGGTAGAGGCTCTCGAACGCTCCGGTCAGCATCGTCTGGCCGATGGGCGCGAGGGTGAACGAAGATTCGCCGGTGCGCGTGAGGCGGTGTGACGCCTTGGTCATCGAGAGCATCGCCCAGCAGGAGATGGCGTCGGGCGACTCCAGGGCGATGATCGCCTGAGGATACATGGATGCCATGGGATCCGAGGAGGCGGCGATGAAGACCCGCTTGCGGGGCGGCGCCCCGATCTCGGCGGTGCGGGCGACGTCCTCGAGCTTCCGCGCGATGTCCGCGCTCGAGACGGTGGCGAGGAGGAACATCGGCGGCGCGAGCGCGACGTGCACGACGCCGAGAAACCCCGCGCCTGCGCGGCGGGGCCACGACGCGAGCCCGCGCGATGGACCGCGGCGGAGCCCGCGCACGACGAGGACGGCGAGGAGCGGCGCGATCCCGAGGTTCGGCAGCAGCAGGAGGCGCGACCCGGGGAAGCCGCCGAGGCATGTGACGAACGCGAGGAGCGCCCCGGGGACGAGCCAGCGCAGGGCGGCGCGCTCGCGCTCGGGGATCGCCGGGAGGCAAGCGCGGTAGAGCAGGGCGGCGCCGGTGGTCGCCGCGAGGCCGATGACGACGAAGGGGCCTTTGGGGAACGCGGTCGAGAAGTCGGCGGGCACGGTCATGATGGCGTTGCCGAGCAGGACGGGCAGGCGCTCCGCCGCCGTGGCCACGAACCTGAGCGGGTCGGCGAGCGGGTCGACGTAACCGCCGGTGTGCGCGGCGCCGCCGCCGGCCGCCTTGTAGGCGGCGAAGTACACGAGGAGACCGAGCACCGGGAGCGCAGCGGCTGCCCGGGCGCGCCAGCCGGCCGCGCGGCCCGGCGGCGCGGGGCCGGCGAGCTGGTAGGCGATCCAGTACGCTGCCCCGCCGAGCGCCGCCTCGCCGCCCAGGAGCCCGATCCCGAGCCCGAGCGGGCCCAGGTAGCGCCCCGGGCGCCATCCCTCCTCGCGGTAGCGGAGATAAGCCGAGAGCCCGAGCACCACCGGGAGCGCCGCGAGCAGGAGGTGCTGGCAGGCGATCCAGCCGGCCGACTGCATGTGGCTCGCGCTCACCGCGAAGATGAGCAGCGCGAGCGCCGCGGTCGCGCCCGGGAGCACCCGCAGAAACAGCCTGCCGGCGGCCGCGACAAGGGCGACATACAGCGCGATGGAGACGAGGTGATACCCGAGCGGGGCGCGGCCGAAGACGGCGTTCTCGAGCGTGAACAGCGCGCTCGCCAGGGGGCGGACGAGGTGGAGCCTGAGCTCGGGATCGGTCCACCACGGCAACCCGGTGAGGGCGATGTTCGCCTGCGTCCGGTGCGGGTCGCCGCCGAAGAAGTTGTAGAGATCGTACCAGGGCGGCGAGCCGGGGATAAGCTCCGCGAGATAGCACAGCAGAATATAGTCATCGCTGTAGAAGGCGAGCGTGATGGTGGACGCCGCCAGGGCGAGCGCGAGGAGCAAGACGGCCTTGAAGAAGCGAGGGTGGCAGAGCCACCGCTCGAAGCGAGGGGAAAGGTCCGGTTCCATTCGAGCTCGCAACATAGGGTATGCGCGGCGCGCCGTGTAGATCGGCGCTGCGCGTCCCGCACGTCGCCGTCCCCACGACCCGCGCGGCGCTCCCGACGACGACGGGAAAGACATCAGCGCATCTCGGCGGCGGCGCGGCGGATGAGCTGCAGGAGATCGCGCCGCATCTCGCCGCTCACCGTGTGGCCGACACCCGGGTAGCTCTTCAGGCTCGCCTTGACGCCGCGCCCGTCGAGCGCCGCGATCGCGTCGCGGGTGGGGCCGATCGGGACGCGCCGATCGGCCTCGCCGTGCAGCGCGACGAGCGCCGGAGTCGCCGGCTCCACCGCGCTTCCGCCGGGCAGCACCGCGGGGGGGACCCAGCCGCTCACGGGGAAGGCGGCGCCGACGGCGCGCGGGTGGTGCAGGGCGAGCGCGAACGTGAGCGCGCCGCCCTGGGAAAAGCCGGTCACGATGGCCTTGCCCCGCGTCGGCCGCTCGGCGGCGATCCGCTCGATCGTCGCCGCGAGCGCGGCGGCCGCGCGCAAGATGCCCTGTCCGACATCCTCGCTCGCGAGCGCCTGCTGGAGCGGAAACCACGAGTAGCCGTCCCCGTACGGCGTGAGCCCGCGGGGCACGATGAGGCGCGCCTTGACGTCGGCGCCCGCCAGGACCCCCGCGAACGACTCGGGCCGATCGCCGAGCCCATGAATGGCGACGACCAGGGGGAGCGCCTCGCTCCTGTCCGCGCCGCCCGTGACCTCCTCGAGGTACTCGACCCGGGCCGCCGCGGCGGCCGCCGGCGCGCTCGCGACCGGCGCGGCCGGCGGCGCCTCCGTTCCGGGGCCCGCCGGGGCGCCGCCAGCGGGCGGCGCCGCCCGCCGCTCGCAGGCAGAGAGGGCAGCGAGCGACGCGAGCGCAAACCACGTGGAGACGCGTCGAGGGCGATAGGTGCGCATGAGCGACAGACTGCTGAATCATCCCCGCTGGAGCAACAGAGAACCTACGTGAGACTCCACGCGCCCCCCTGCGGCGGATCGGCGCACACCCTGCCGCCCGCGGTTGCGCGGCATCCATCGAGATCGCGTGATCACCGGCGATTTCGCTCCGGCGCGAGCATGGGAGTTCCGGTGATGTTCGATTTGTCCAGCGCCGAGCGGTTGTGACGCGAACTTGGCGCGAACGTGGCAGAGCTGCAGCTTGAACCGACACGACGTTCAAACGAGACGGTTTCTGGTTGATGGGTGTTGAATTAATAGTTATGCTGAAGGAGCTGCTTAATCACCAGAGCTCTTGGCCAGGAGGGAACGATGACCCCACCGTCTTGTTCGATGACCGGCTCGCCGCGATGGCGGCGGGCGCTCGGCGCGGGGCTCTGCGCCACGGCGCTCCTGCTCGGGGGGTGTACGGGCTCCGTGGGCGAGCCGGGGGAGGGCGACGGCCCTGGCCCTGTTGTGCCGGGCGGCTTGCCGGATGGCGCGGCAGAGACGCAGGTCGCCGGGCGCAGCATGTTCCCGCGGCTGAGCCACGCGCAGTGGGAGAATACGGTGCGCGATCTCCTGCGCCTCGACGACAGGCCCGGTCTCTCGGCGTCGTTCACGAGCGATCCGCTCGGCGGCGTGTTCGACAACAACGAGGCTGCGCTCCGGGTGACGCCAGGTCTCTGGAGCGATTACCAGCGCGCCGCCGAGGAGCTCGCGGCGATGGTCGCCGGCGACCAGGGCAAGCTCGCGCGGATCGTGCCCGCGGACCTGCCGGCCGAGCCGGAGGCGCGGGCGCAGGCGTTCGTCGAGCGGTTCGGCGAGCGGGCGTTCCGGCGCCCGCTCACGGCCGACGAGCGGGGCGCGTACCTCGCGCTGTTCGACCGCGGCAAGGAGCTCTTCGAGGGCGAGGACCCGTTCGTCGCGGGCGTGCGCGCGGCGCTCGAGGCGTTCTTGCAGTCGCCCCATTTCGTCTACCGGGTCGAGCTCAGCGCCGGGCCGGCGAAGGGCGGGCTCATCCCGCTGAGCGGGTACGAGATCGCGGCCAAGCTCGCGTACCTCTTCTGGAACACGATGCCCTCCGACGAGCTCCTCGCGGCGGCGAAGGCGGGCGAGCTGTCAACCCACGAGGCGGTCCGCGCCTACGCCGAGCGCATGCTCGAGGACCCGCGCGCCCGCGAGGTCGTCGGCGCGTTCCACCGGCAGCTCTACGACTACGAGCAGTACGACGACCTCAACAAGGACCAGGCGCTGTTCCCCGAGTTCGTCCCCGAGATGGGCGACGCCATGCAGCGCGAGGCGGAGCTCTTCGTGGATCACGTCGTCTTCGACAAGGAAGGCGGGCTCACCGACCTGCTCACCGCCCGCACCGCGTTCGTGAACGGCCACCTCGCGGCGGCCTACGGCATCGACGGAGAATTTTCCAATGAATTCAAGCAGGTGGAGCTCAACGGGGCGGAGCGCTCCGGGCTGCTCACGCGCCTCGGCTTCCTCGCGTCGAGGGCGACGGCGCGGCAGCCGGACTCGATCCACCGCGGCGTCTTCGTGAACCTCAGGATCCTCTGCGCGTCGCTGCCGGCGCCGCCCGACAACGCGACCGCGCTGCCGCCGGGCGAGCACGCGACAAACCGCGAGCGCGTCGCGGCGCACACGGGCAAGGGGACCTGCGGCGAGGCGTGCCACGCGACGATGATCAACCCCGCCGGGTTTGCCTTCGAGCACTACGACGCGATCGGCAAGTACCGCGCGACCGACAACGGCGTGCCCGTCGACGCCGCGGACGTCTATTATCTCGGCGGCCAGCCGAGGAGCTACGCGGACGCGATCGCGTTCAGCCAGGTCCTCGCCGAGAGCAGCGAGGCGCACGCGTGCTACGCGAAGCACTGGGTCGAGTTCGCCCACGGCCGCGGCGCGGCCGCGAAGGACCGGGGGCTCATCCAGGAGCTCGGCGACGCGTCGCGCGGCGGCGCCTCGACCCAGGAGCTCCTTCTCCAGATCGTCTCGTCCACTTCCTTCCTCGCTCGCGTTCCCGCGGAGGCGCAATGATCACCCGACGACGTGTGCTTCGAGGCCTGTTTGGCGTCACGGTCGCGCTCCCGTTCCTGGAGACCTTCGCGCCCCGGCGCGCCGCGGCCGGCACGGGCGACGCGCCGCCCTTCGCGATCTTCATGCGCCAGGCGAACGGCGTGGCGCAGGAGGTCGACGACGAGCCCGAGATGTTCTGGCCGAGCGAGACGGGCCCGCTGACCGCCGAGTCGATGGAGCGGGACAGCGACCGCGCGGTCAGCGAGCTCAAGGACTACGCGAGCAAGCTGATCATGGTGCGCGGCATCAGCTTCGCGTTCAAGGCCAACGGGTGCGGCCACTCCGGCGGCGGCAACCAGTGCCTCACGGCCGCGCGCGTGTCGGACGATCCGTCGGGCAACGAGTCGCTCGCGATGGGCGAGTCGATCGACAACCGCATCGCGACCGAGCTCAACCCGGCGGGCGTCGAGCCGCTGACGCTCTACGCGGGCAGGATGGTCGGCTACCTCAACGAGGTGCTCTCGTACCGCGGCCCGAAGCAGCTCCGCGCCGCCGAGCGCGACCCGTTCAACGCGTACAAGAAGCTCTTCGGGCTCGCCGACGCCGACGACGGGGTCGCGCAGTCGCTGGCCGAGCGCCGCGCCAGCGTGAACGACCTGGTCCGCGCGGAGATGCAGTCGCTCATGGGCCGGAAGGACCTCAGCAAGAGCGATCGCGAGCGGCTACAGCTCCACTTCGACAGCATCCGCGACCTCGAGGTCGCGCTCGCCTGCAAGCTGCCGCAGGAGCGGGTCGCCGAGATGGAGGCGATCTCCCCGGGCGTCCGCAGCCACGACAACGTGGAGACCATCGCCCGCATGCAGATGGACATCATCGCGCTCGCGATGGCGTGCGGCGTGACGCGCGCGGCGACGCTCCAGGTGGGCGACGGCAACGACGGGACCGAGTACACGATCCACGGCGTGCGGCAGAAGAGCTTCCACAAGATCTCCCACCGCATCGACGGCGACGGCTCGGAGGGCCCGCCGATCGAGGGCGCGCAGGAGCTGCATCACCAGGTCGACCGGATCCACGGGCGGATCTTCAAGCACCTGCTCGACAGGCTCTCGTCCTACGATCTCGGCTCGGGGACGCTGCTCGATCACGGCGTGGCCGTGTGGCTCAACGACAACGCCGACAAGTACCACTCCTTCCGGAGGGTCCCGTACATCCTCGCCGGCGGCGCCGCGGGCTACCTGAAGACCGGCCAGTTCGTCGACATCAAGGTCACCAACAACAAGCTGCTCAACACGATCGGCGCGGCCGTCGGCTGCACCAACGGCCAGGGCGGCCCGCTCGACACCTTCGGCGACGAGAGCCTCGAAGGCGGGCTCATCGATCCGATCATCGCCTGAGCGCGCCGTCGCCCGGCGGGGCCCGCGTCGGCGGCCGCCGGGCGGCTCATCGCTCCCCCGACGGACACCGCGCGGCGGCCGCCGGCCGCTCAGCTGAGGAGCTCGACCGCGATCTCGACGGTGGTCTTCTGGCCGCCGCGGAGCAGGTCGACCTTCACCTTCTCGCCCGGCTTCTTGCCGTCGAGGGCGTTGTAGAGCGCGTCGTAATCCGCGACCGGCGCGCCGTCGAGCCCGACGATCACGTCGCCCAGCACGAGCCCGCGGTCGCCCTCGGAGAGGCCGCGCAGGCCCGCCTTGGCGGCGGGGCCGTCGGGGATGACGCTCATCACGATGACGCCGCGGATGCCGTTGCGCCGCTCGAGGCGGCGGGCCGGGTCGAGCTGGATGCCGAGGCCGACCGTCTCGGCCTTGCCGGTCTTGATGATCTGCGGGACCACCCGCGCGATCATCGTCGAGGGCACGGCGAAGCCGATGCCGGCGGAGGCGCCGCTCTTCGAGAAGATCATCGTGTTCATGCCGATGAGGTGCCCGCTCGAGTCGAGCAGCGGGCCGCCGGAGTTGCCGGGGTTGATGGCGGCGTCGGTCTGGATCATGTCGCGGATGGTCACGCCGCCGGCGCCCTCGACCTGGCGGCCGACCGCGCTGATGATGCCGGTCGTCAGGGTGTGATCGAGGCCGAACGGGTTGCCGATCGCGATCGCCTTCTGCCCGACCTCGAGCGGCTCGCGCAGGGGCGCGATCTGGATCGGCTTGAGCATCTCCTTCGGCGCGTCGATCTTGAGCACGGCGATGTCCTTGCGCGGCTCGACGCCGACGAGGCGCGCCGGGAACGTCTTCTCCCCCTGGAGCCGGACGATGAGCGACTGCGCGTTGTCCACGACGTGGAAGTTCGTGACGATGTGCCCGTCAGCGTCCCAGACGAAGCCCGAGCCCGAGCCGGCGGGCACCTCGACCGCGGTCCCGAAGAAGCGGTCCACCACGAGGCGGCGCTGCGTCACGAACACCGTCGCGGACGCGACCTCGCGGAACACCGAGATCGTGTTGCGCTCGTCCTCGATGAGCGCGTTCTTCGACGGCGGCGGGACCGGCGGCGGCATCGTGTCGATCGTCGTCGAGGCCGGCGGCGCCGCGGGCGCGTCGTGGGCCGTCGTCGCGCTCTGCGGGGGGCCGCTGGGGCTGGGCTTCCCCTTGCATCCAGGGGCAGCGGCGAGCGCGGCGACGGCGAGGAAGGCGGGGAGTCGAGCGTGTCTGCGGTGGCGCATGCGGCGCAATCTAGCCTGCCATGGGCAAGGCGTCTCCCCTGCGGCGCGCGCGAGGGGGCGGTGCGGCGATCTGCCGCGCGCAACGGATGCGCGGACAGCCGCCCCGGCGGCGTCGGATCGGATCCGAGATGCAAACCGGCCAAGTTGCGGTAGAGGTGGCCCTGACGGATGAAGCCAATGACGCCAACTTCAACGAAACTTCAGACCACCCCCCCAGCCGCGAAGGAGCCCGTCAAGGTGCTCCTGCTCGAGAACATCCACCAGAGCGCGCACGAGCTCTTTCGAACGCGGTCGTTCGAGATCGAGACGCGCAGCTCCGCGATGAAGCAGGACGAGCTGATCGCCGCGCTCCCGGGCGTGGACATGGTCGGCATCCGGAGCAAGACGCACGTCACCGCGGGCGTCCTCGAGAAGGCCGACAAGCTGCTCGCCATCGGGTGCTTCTGCATCGGCACGAACCAGGTCGACCTCGACGCGGCGAACCGGCGCGGTGTGCCGGTGTTCAACGCGCCGTTCAGCAACACGCGCAGCGTCGCCGAGATGATCATCGCCGAGTGCGTCATGCTCTCCCGGCAGCTCGGCGACCGGTCGCGCGAGGTGCACGCCGGCACCTGGAAGAAGGTCTCGAAGGCCTGCTACGAGATCCGCGGCAAGACGCTCGGCCTGATCGGCTACGGCCACATCGGCCAGCAGCTCGGCGTGCTCGCCGAGGCGATGGGGATGCGGGTCGTCTACTACGACATCGGCCAGAAGCTCCCGATGGGCAACAACCGCCCGCTGCCGACGCTGGAGGCGCTGCTCGCCGAGTCGGACTTCGTCTCGCTGCACGTGCCGGGCACGCCGGAGACGCACAAGATGATCGGCGCCGCCGAGCTCGCGCACATGCGCAAGGGCTCGTACCTGCTCAACGCGAGCCGCGGCACGGTCGTCGTGATCCCGGCGCTGGCCGAGGCGCTGAAGAGCGGGCACCTCGCGGGCGCGGCGATCGACGTCTACCCGGAGGAGCCCGAGTCGAACTCGGACGGCTTCCACACGGAGCTGCAGCGGCTCCCGAACGTCATCCTGACGCCGCACATCGGCGGCTCGACCGAGGAGGCGCAGGAGGCCATCGGCCGCGAGGTGTCGCGCGCGCTGACGCAGTTCGCGATCACCGGGGCGACGACGGGCGCGGTGAACTTCCCGAACGTGGAGCTCCCGCCGCTCAAGGGCACGCACCGCATCCTCAACGTCCACCGCAACGTGCCGGGCGTGCTCCGTGACGTGAACCGCATCGTGTCGGACGTGAACGCCAACATCGACAGCCAGGTGCTGTCGACGGACGCCAACATCGGCTACCTCATCATGGACCTCTCGCAGGACGTGTCCGCCGAGGTGAGCCGGCGGATCGGGGCGCTGGAGACCAGCCTCCGGACGCGCGTTCTTTACTGAGAGCAGGGCCCGGCCGCCGGCGAGGGGGTTCTTCGGGGGGGGGGCGGGGGCCCCGCCGAGCTCGCCCTCAGGCGGCGGCCTCGACCCGGCTCCGCTCGCGCCGCCGCGCCGCCGGGTCGTCCCCCGCGAAGACGAGGGCGAAGACGACGAACCCGGCCCACAGCACCGCCAGGTGGTAGAGCATCGCGACGCCGCCCGAGGCCTCGTAGAGGGCGCTCGACACCGGGGGGCCGAGGAGCATCCCGGCGGCGTAGAAGACGTTGTAGAGCGAGTTCGCGCGGCTGTAGTCGCGCGGCGCGGTGACGACGCCCTGGAGCGCGAGGCTGAGCGGCGAGATCGACGCGAGCGTCGCCCCGGCGACGAGCACCGCAGCGCACATCGCGTCGTACCGATCCAGGTACACGAAGCCGAGGATCATCAGCGTGCCGATCGCGCCGAGCACGCGCATGAGGAACAGGTGGCCGCGGCGATCGCCGATCCGGCCAAAGACGTTGGTGAAGACGAGCATCCCGACCGCGAAGAAGGCAGGGATGAGGATCGTCTGCTCCAGCGTGACGCCCTTCGACGCCATCAGGTACAGCGGGAGGAACAGGACGACCGAGGCCTGGAAGTAGCCATAGGCGAAGGTCGCGAAGCACGAGGTCTTGATGCGCCAGAGGATCGAGGCGGAGGTCGCCTGAGGCTCCTCGCCGTCCGGCGCGCCGGCCTCCCCGTGCGCCGGCGCGTCCTTCGGGTCGCGATCGAGGCGCGCGAGCACGAGGAGCGCGGAGAGCGCCGCGATGACGCACGAGATCACGAACGCCGCGGGCATCGAGGCGAGGGCGACGATGCCCTTCGCGCAGAGCGGGCCGATGACGTAGCCGAGCGCCATCGCGACCGCATAGAGGCTCGTGACGAACGCCTTGTTGTCCTTGTCCGACCGGGCGAGCAGGATCGTCTCGCAGCTCACCCAGATGCCGACCGAGCACGCGCCGTCGAGGAAGCGGACCGCCGCGATGGAGGCGAAGCCCGGCAGGTAGGGGAAGACGCCGACCGCGGCCGCGTACCCGACCAGCGAGCTCACCAGCGTGGCCTTCGCCGAGAACCGGCGGATGAGCGCGCCCATGGGCAGCGAGAGCAGGACGATGCCGAGCGCGAAGCACGACGCGAGCAGCCCGATGTCGCGCTTGGTGAACCCGCGCACGTCCAGGAAGACCGCCGTGAGCGAGATGGCGATGCCGTAAGCGAGGCCGAGGAGGAAGATCGCGCCGTAGACGAGCCAGATATTCCGATCAGGGATGCGGCGGAGCATGGTCGCCCGGCAGGGTCGATCGGCCGCACCGCCGTGTCAAACGGGTCCGCGGCGGCGAAGAGCCGCTTTGACGCCGCGCAGACGCCGTCACGTGACGGCGCGTGACGGCGCGGTCGCGCCGCCGACGGCGCGGCGCTGCCGTGCGGGCTTCACCGCAGGAACTCGAGGAGGAGCTGATTGACCCTCTCCGGCCTGTCGTAGTGCACGAAGTGGCTCGCGTCGGGGATGCGGGCGACACGGGCGTTCGGGACCAGCTCGGGATCCGGCACGGCGAGCTCGGCGCCGAGGTAGCGGTCGTGCTCGCCCCAGATCACCAGCACGGGGGGGGCGATGCGGAGCGGCCGGGTCAACCCGCGCAGGCCGCTCGGGCGGAAGGTGGCGCGGTAGTAGTTGATCGTGGCCGTGAGCGCGCCCGGCTGCGACCACGCTTCGACGTAACGCGCGAGCTCCTCGTCGCTCATGGCGCCCAGCCGCTGCGGATCGTCCTTCAACGACGCGCGGAAAAACGCATAATCGTCCCGCCGGGCGAGCAGCTCGGGGACCTTCGGGAGCTGGAAGAAGAGCATGTACCAGCTCTTGCGGAGCTGCCGCGCCGTGCGAAACCCGGCGAGCAGCCTCTGGGGGTGAGGGCAGTTGAGGATGACCAGCCGATCGAGGAGCGCGGGATACCGCCCCGCGAACGCCCAGGCGACGCCGCCGCCCCAGTCGTGGCCGACCACGGCCGCGGCGCGCTCCGCGCCCGAAGCCTCGATGAGCGCCGCCACGTCCGCGGTCAGCTCGGCGAGCGCGTAGGCCGCGACGCCCCGGGGCTTGTCCGAGAGGTTGTAGCCGCGCATGTCCGGGGCGATCACGCGGTAACCCGCCTCGACAAGCGCGGCGATCTGGTGGCGCCACGAGTACCAGAACTCGGGAAAGCCGTGGAGGAGCACGACCAGCGGCCCCTCGCCCGCCTCGACGTAGTGAAGGCGCACGCCGCTCCGTTCGGTGAACCGGTGCGATAGCTTGGATTCGTCGAGGGTCATCGTCTCTCCTCTCCGCAGGACGGCCGCCGGCGCACCGGGGCCGAGCCCGCGCTGAATGGCTGGGTTTCTACATGCCCGTCCACCGGCGTCGCGCCGGATGCCTCGGGCCGAGGGGGCCTGGGACGCGCTCAGACATCGAGGATCTTGCCCGGGTTCATGAGGTTCAGCGGATCGAGCGCCCGCTTGATCGATCGCATGATCGAGAGCTCCTCGGGCGAGCGCGAGTAGGGCAGGTAGTCCTTCTTGAGCAGGCCGATGCCGTGCTCGGCGGAGATGCTGCCGCGGTACTTCTTCACGAGCGTGAAGATCGCGTGATCCGCCTCGTGGGTGCGCCGGAGGAACTCCTCGCGCGTGAGGCTGTCGGGCTTCATCACGTTGATGTGGAGGTTGCCGTCGCCGATGTGGCCGAAGAGCGCGATCTCCCACCCTGGATAGCTGGCCTCGAACAGGCTCTCCAGCTCGGAGCAGAAGCCTTCGAGCTCCTGGATGGGGAGCGAGACGTCGTTCTTGTGCGGCAGCCCGGTCGCCGACAGGCTCTCGCTGATCCCCTCGCGGAGCGCCCAGAGCTCGGCGGCCTGCGCCCCGTGCTGCGCGAGCGTGCCGTCGGTGACCAGCTCGCGCTCGAACAGCGAGGTGATCCACGCCTCGAGCGCCTCGGGCTCGCCGCGCTCGACCTCGATGAGCACGTAGTAGTCCGACGGCGCGGAGAGCGGCACGCGCACGTTCCGGTGGCTGCGCAGGCGCGCCTGGCACTTCTCCGTGAAGAACTCGTAGGCCATCACCACGAAGGGCCCCATCCGGGCCTCGCGGAACAGCGCGAGCACGCCGGCGAGATCCGGCACCGCGAACAGGAACACGTTGAGCCCCTCGGGCGACCGCGTGAGCTTGAGCGTCGCCTCGGTGATGATCCCGAGCGTGCCCTCGCTGCCGATGAAGAGCTGGCGCAGGTCGATCCCTGTGTTGTTCTTCTCGAGCGCGCCGTTCATCTCGAGCACCGCGCCGTTCGCGGTCACGACGGTGAGCCCGAGCACCCACTGCCGCGTGAGGCCGTAGCGGATGACCTTCACGCCGCCGGCGTTCGTCGCGATGTTGCCGCCGACCTGGCTCGACCCCTTGGAGGCGAAGTCGACAGGCCAGGTGAGGCCGTGCGGCGCGACGTGCTGGTGCACCGCCTCGGTCACGGCGCCGGCCTCGACGCGCACGGTCGCGCCGAGCACGTCGACCGGGCCCATCCGGCGCATCCGCTCGAGCGACACGACGAGCTCGCCCTTCGCCGCCACGGCGCCGGCCGCGAGCCCCGTGCGCCCGCCCGAGGGCACCACCGGGACGCGGTGCTCGGAGCACAGGCGGAGCAGCCGCGAGACCTCGTCGGTCGAGCGCGGGAGCGCGAGGGCCGAGGGCCTCGGCTCGTGGACCTTGGTCCAGTCGCGGCCGAACGTCGCGAGGTCGGCGGCGTCCGTGGAGAGGAAATCCGCGGGAAACTCGCGCTGGACGGCCGCGAGGAAGTCGCCGGGGAGGCCGGGAAGTGGGCTCATGGCCGGCTCGGTACTGCGGTGTGGCTGCGAGGGCAAGCGGCCTTCGCGGCTCAGCCGGGGTCCGGGATCTCGCCGCGGAAGTGCGCGCCGACGAGCTGCACTGTCGCGCCCACCGCGCGCAGCGCGGCGGTGAGCGCGTCGTCGTCCTCGACCGTGACGAGGAGGGCCTCGGGGGCGCACGGGGCGTGGGGGCGGATGGCGTCGAGCAGGGGAGCGGCGAGCTCGGGGGCGGCCACGCGGAAGGGAAACGCGCCGGGGAGCAACGAGTCGAAGCTGGCGAACCCCAGCGGGGCGGCGCCCGGCGCGGCGGGGTCGACGAGGCAGAGGAGCACGAGGCCGCCCCGGCCGCGGGCCTCGGCGATCTGGCCGGGCAGCAGGCCGAACGACGCCTCCAGGACGGCGTCGTCGGGCGGCTCGGCCGGGCGGGCGATGACCGGGCGGGCAGGGCGCGGGAGGCGCGCCGCGGCGTCCCAGGCGAGCTGGAACGTGGTCATGGCGTAGACGTTGTTCATGCCGGCGCTCCGGTAGAGCCGCACGGCAGCGGTGTTGTCCGGGTTCACGTTCAGGCACCAGCGCGTGCAGCCGCGGCCGCGGAGGTGCGCGGCGACGGCGCGCATGACCTGGACGCCGACGCCGCGGCCGCGGTGGGGCGGCGCGACGACGACGTGCCGCACGTAGCCGACCCCGCGCAGCGGCTGGACATAGGCATAGGCGACCACCTCGCCGTCCTCCTCGAAAAAGAGGGTGTCCCTGGCGAAGGCGCTCTCCCAGCGGTCGCGAGGCAGAACCGGGTTGTCCGTCCCGAGCTCCACGAAGAACCGAGCAAAGTGGTCATAATCGGATGGGCCCGCAGGGCGCGCGGCGAGGCGAAGCATGGGTCGAGCTTACCTTCGGGGGCGCCGCGCGTCGCGCGGATCGCGGGCGCGAGCGTCGCGGCGCCTGGCGCGCGTTCTCGGCGACACGTTCGGCGGGCGTTATGTCATGGGCTTCTCCAGCAGGGGCGCGCGTGGAGGGGTCGGTCCGACAGGTGCTCTGGTGCGCGCGTCGCGAGACGCCCGGAGCGCTCTTGTTGAGCACCTTTGCCTACGTGGGCGCAGAGGAAATGGGCTGAGCGCGCCGCGCGGAAAGTCGCGGATCGTCCGATGACGGTGAGTGTTGGTATGGCGTTGTCGCCTGTCGACCGAGCGTGTCGGCGACGAGGCTTCGAATCGTCGGAGACGCCTCGTGGAGGCGCCCTGCGCCGAGAAGCCCGCGGCTCGCGAAAGGCGTGTTTTGCGCGAGTCGTCGCGTCGTTCAAGGGCGCCTGCCGCGGCGAGCTGCTGTGCGCCGCGCGCGCCTCGAAGCGCCTTATCTGCTCAGCGATCCAGCGCGGGTGAACACGCCTTCGCTGCGAGGCTGTGCGCTGTTTAGGATTGTCGGTTTGTCGCTGCCTCCCGCCCGCTGCGCGCGCCCTCGGGCGGCAGCCCGTGCACACCGGCTCTCGGGCATGAGCGCTGCTCTCTGCTCAATCCGACTGACCTGACGGCCCGCGGATGTCGCGGGTCGTGGAAGGGGGAGAAATGGTTGAGCTGTTGAATAGCAGGTGGATGCATGTTGCGATGGCGATGGCCGCCCTGACCACCGGGTGCGCGGCGGGCGAGGCGGGCGCCGACGAGATCGACATGGACGAGGCCGAGGCCGTGGAGGTCGAGGAGACCTCGCAGGCGCTGTACGGTTATGGGAACTCGCGGAGCTGCGGCTGGGGGCGCGACCGGTGGCGCCGCCCCTGGAACAGGGGCGGCGCTTTCGACCCCTGGGGGGGCTCTTTCAGCGAGCCCTGGGCGCCGTGGTCCGGCGGCTACGGCCGTCCGCCTGCCGGTGGCTATGGCCCCGGCTACGGCCCCGGCTACGGCCCCGGCTACGGCCCCGGCGGCGGCTTCAGCGGCGGCAACTACGGCGGCCCCTTCGGTTACGGCAGCGGCTGCAACGGGCGGTGGTAATCGCCCCGCGCCGGCGCTGCGAGGCGAAGGCGAGCTCCGGCCCCGCGCCCTGGCGCGGCGCGCTCTCGGGATCTCGACAGGGAGCCGCTCTGCGCTCAGCGTCTGAGCCGCGGGTCGCCTGAGGCAAGTCGCCGGGGCGCTGGCCGCCGGGAGCTCGCGGTCAACGCGCTGCTCCAGGCGGCCAGGCGCCCCGGGGGTCTTCCGGTTCCGCTACGGCCGTGCCCCGGCGGCCACGTTCCAGGGCTCCCCACGTGATGCATTTTGGGACAGCGTCCGCTGGGCGCCCTGACCTCGGAGTCATCGCCCCGGAACTGCCCAGCTCGTCGCACACCCGGCGCAGATCGCGCGCCCACGCGCGACGCCTGCGCCGGCGCGATCGGCGGTGAGCCCGCTTGCGGCGCCCGCTCGCGGCGCTGCGCCACGCCTTTCGCTCCGAGGCGGCCGGGCGCGGCCGCACGTCACCGCATCACGGATCGCTTCTTGCTCCCGTCTGCTGCGCGCTCACGCGCCGCCTGCCCGAGACCCGCGCCGGCGTCCTCGAGGAATCCTCCCCATGATGCGCTTTGCGACACCTGTCTCGCGTTACATGACCTGCGAAGTCATCACAGCGCCCGACACGACCCTCCTGCCCCGGGTCCACCGCTCGTTGTGCGAGCACGCAATTTCCTGCGTGCCCATCGTCGACGCGGCGTCGCGTGCGCTGGGCGTGCTGTCGCGCACCGACCTGCTCCGGCTCGGCCAGTTCGAGACGAAGACCAACAGTCGCGGAATGCGGTTCACCTTGCCCGACGTCCCGGCGCGCGACGTGCTGCGCCCCGGGATCATCACGATCGGGCGCACGACGCTGGTCGTCCAGGCGGCGAGCGTGCTGCTGAAGCACCGCATCCACCGCGTCTTCGTCCGCGAGGACGACGCCTTGACCGGCGTCTTCAGCACGAAGGATCTCCTCCTGGCCCTCGTCGAGTCGCGGGAGGCGACGCCGATCGCCGAGCTCATGTCGGCCCCCGCGTACACGATCCCGCTCGAAGCGCCGCTCGCGCTGGCCGCCGACCGCCTGACGACGGCGCAGGTGAGCGGGCTCGTGGTGGTGGACCCCGGCGGCTGGCCGGTGGGGATGTTCACCCAGACCGAGGCGCTGCTCGCGCACGGCGTGCTGTCGGACTCACCGGTCGAGGACGTGATGAGCCCTGCCATGGTCTGTCTCGACGCTCGGACGCCGCTCCACCGGGCCGCAGCCGCCGCGCACGCGGCGCAGGCGCGGCGCGTGCTCGTGGTGCAGGGGCGGCGGCTCCGCGGCGTGCTGACGGGCCTGGACTTCGCGCGCGCCGTCGCCGGGAGGGGCCTCATCTCCATGGCCGCGAGGTCCAAGGCCGGCTAGCTCGCCGCCTCAGAGACGCGTCAGGGAGGGCTGACGCGTGCAAAAATCCGATGGCGCCAGCGCTCCGGGGGCTGAGGCTCATGGGCCCAGGGCGCGCCGCGTTCTCCGGATGAATGCCGCCAGGCATCCGTGCATCGGAGGACGCACGGTGAGGATTCTCCTTATATCTCAGTGGTATCACCCGGAGCCGATATCGCGGGCCCATCTGCTCGCCGAGGCGCTGGCTGCGCGCGGGCACGAGGTGACGTCGATCGCCGCGTTCCCGAACTACCCGCACGGCCGCCTCTACGCGGGGTACCGGCAGCGCCTCTGGGACGTGGAGCACGTGAGCGGCACCCGGGTGATACGGCTCCCGAGCTACCTCGACCACAGCCGGTCGCGCCTGCGGCGGACGCTCAATTACGCGAGCTTCGCCGCCTCGACCGCGGTGCTCGGCCCCGCGCTCTCCGGGCGCGCCGACGTCGCCTGGGTTCACAATCCCGCGCCGAGCCTCGCGGTCGCGGCCTCCTGGCTCGCCGCGCTCCGCGGGATCCCGTGGGTGTACGAGGTCCAGGACCTGTGGCCCGAGACCGCGGCCGCCTCAGGCATGCTCGACAACCCGCACGTGCTCGCCGGCATCGACCGCGTGAACCGCGCCCTGTACCGGAGAGCCGCGTCGCTCATCGTGATCAGCCCAGGCCTCGTGCGCGCGCTCTCGCGCAAAGGCGTCCCCGAAGGCAAGGTGCACGTGATACCGAACTGGGCGGACGACCGGATCTACCAGCCGGTGGAGCCGGATCCGCAGCTCGCGGCGGAGCACGGGCTCACGGGGCGGTTCGTCGTCCTGTTCGCGGGCAACATGGGCGCCGCCCAGGCGCTCTCCAGCGTGCTCGACGCGGCGGCGCTGCTGCGGGACCTCGACGACGTGCGGTTCGTGATGGTGGGGGACGGGATCGACGCGCCCAGGCTCCGGCGCGAGGCGGAGGCGCGCGCCCTCTCGAACGTCGTCTTCATCGGCCAGCAGCCGCACGAGCGCATGCCTCATCTCTTTGCGCTCGCCGACGTGCTGCTCTCGCACCTGCGGCGCGATCCGCGCTTCGAGATCACGATCCCTTCGAAGATCCCGGCCTACATGGCCGCGGCCCGGGCGGTGCTCGTCGGGGCGGGCGGAGATTCGGCGGATCTGGTCCGGGACAGCGGGGCGGGCCTCGTCTGCGAGCCCGAGGATCCTGCGGCGCTCGCGGGCGCGGTGCGGCGGCTGCGCGACATGACGCCCGAGGCGCGGCGCGCGATGGGGGAGGCCGGCCGCCGCTATTTCCTTCGCTCGTTCACGCGCGACGCGCTCGTGACTCGCTACGAGGAGGTCTTCGCGCGCGCGGCGCAATGAGCGCGTCATGAGCGCGCCGGCGCGCGAATGCGCCGGCGCGGGGCTGGGCAACGGCAGAACGCAACGCACCGGCGCGTTGCTGTGAGGAGGATTCCATGCGCGAGGCGACAGAGGAGATGTCGGGCATCAGGCAGAATTACAAGGGCAGGCGGGTCGTCGTGACCGGGGGCGCGGGCGCGATCGGCAGCTCCCTCACCGTGGCCCTGGCCGACGCGGGCGCGGAGGTGATCGTCGTGGAGGACTTCTCCTCCTCGCCCCGGTGGTCCATCGCGGCGCGGAGCGACGTGCGCTTCGTGGAGGGGAGCGTCGTCGACGACGACGTGCTCGCGGAGGCCTTCCGGGACAAGCCCTCTCACGTCTTCCACCTCGCCGCGCTGTTCGCGAACCAGAACTCGGTGGACAACCCGGAGCGCGATCTCGAGGTCAACGGCCTCGGCACGCTGCGGGTGCTGCGCCACGCGCGACGGAGCGGGGCCCAGCGCGTCGTCTTCGCTTCGTCCGGCTGCGCGGTCTATGGCAGCGATCCGCCGCGGCCCGTCCCGGAGGACTACGTCTCGCTCGACGTGCATACGCCTTACCAGGCCACCAAGCTGCTCGGCGAGCTCTATTGCAATTATTTCACGGGGCAGGCAGGGATGAGCACCGTGCGGGTCCGCCTCTTCAACTCGTATGGTCCGGGCGAGGTCCCTGGCCGCTACCGCAACGTGATCCCCAACTTCATCTGCTGGGCGTTGCGGGGCGAGCCGCTGCCGATCACCGGCACGGGAGAAGAGACCCGCTCATTCACCTACGTGGGCGACATCGTCGACGGGCTGCTCCGGGCTGGCACCACGGCCGGCGCCTCGGGCGAGGCGTTCAACCTGGCGTCCGGCAGCGAGACCACCATCCTCGACCTCGCGCGCGCCATCAATGAAATGACGGGCAACCGCGCCGGCATCCGGTTCGTCGAGCGCCGCGCGTGGGACACGCAGCGCCGTCGCCTCGCGTCCACCGAAAAGGCCCGGCGCGTCCTCGGCTTCGACGCGCGGATGGACCTGCACGAGGGGCTCGCGACCACCGTGACGTGGTTCCGCGAGCACTGGGCCCAGATCGCCGCCGAGGCGCGCTTCTAGGACCATGCGCGTCGCGCTCTGGGGCCCCCTCCCGCCGCCCGCCGGCGGGCTCACGCGGTGGGTGCGGACCTACCTCGACGCGGCGCCGGCGGCGGGCATCGAGGCGGACGTCATCGACACCTCGCCCCGCAGCGCCGCCATCGATCCCACGAGCAAGCTTCGCCCTGCGCGCGTGGTCCGCGCAGGCGAGGCGCTCTCCGAGCTCCACCGGCTGCTCGCGCGACGCCGGCCGGACGTCGTACACCTGTGCACCACGCTGTTCTGGGCGACCGCCCGCGACGGCCTCGCGGTGGAGCTGTGCCGTCGCGCGGGGGTGCCGGCCGTGCTCCACCTGCATTTCTCGTCGCAGATCATCGCCTGGCATCGCGCCCTTGCGTGGCCCGCCCGGCAGGCGGTGCGAGCCGTGCTCGGCCGCGCCGCCGCCGTCGTCACGCTCTCGGAAGAGCTGCGGCATTACGTGCAGGGCCTGGTCCCGGGCGGCCGCGTCGTCCGGATCCCGAACCCGGTCGACACCGAGGGCTTCCGCCCCGCCGACGCGCCGCGCTCGCCCGGGGGGCCGCTGCGGGTGCTCTTCGCGGGCCTCGTCACCCCGCAGAAGGGCGTCCTCGAGCTCACGCGGGCCGTGCTGGCGGTCGAGGGCCTGACCCTCGCGCTCGCGGGGCCCCGGGCGGCCGGGGGCGCCGCGGGCGACGCGCGTCGCCTGGACGAGGCGCTCGGGGAGCTCGCGCGGCAGGGCCGCCTGGACCTGCTCGGCGAGCTGCCGGAGGACGCGATGCCCGCGGCCTACCGCGGCGCGGACATCTTCTGTTTACCGAGCCACGGCGAGGGCCTGCCCAACGTGCTGCTCGAGGCCATGGCCAGCGGCCTGCCCTGCGTCGTCACGCCGGTCGGCGCCGTGCCCGACGTCATCGAGGGCGAAGACGGCCGCGCGGCCCTCGCGGTGGCCCCGAGGGACGAGGCCGCGTTGCGGGACGTGCTCCGCTCCTTGCGCGACGACCCCTCGCTCAGGACGCAGCTCGGCGAGGCCGCGCGTCGGCGCGCCGAGCGCCGTTACGCGACGCGGACGGTCATGGCGGAGTACGCCGCGCTCTATGCGCAGCTCACGTCGGCTGCGCGGTGAGCAGTTCCGTGATTTCGCGCTCTTCGCGGCCCCTGGCGCTGGTCGCGTGGCCGCTGGTCAGCGCGCCGCGCGGATCGCCATCCGCTCGACCACCTCATCGGGATCGGCGATCAGGCGCGCGGCGAGCGCGCGGGCGGCGGCGGGCGACGCGGAGGCGACCCCCTGGATCGCGCCGAGCCGCGTCTGCCGCGGCAGGCGCGGGTCCTCGGCGATGGCCCGGAGCTCGGCGACCACGCGCGCCGAGGCCCCGGCGGAACGGCCGGCCGCCGCCAGGGCGCGCGCCCTGGCGTGCACCGGCGCGCCCTCATCGCGGCCGACCGCGAGCAGCTGGCCGGCGTCGGCGCCGCCGGCCGCGCCGAGCCGCGCGAAGAAGCCCGCGCCCCCGGCCGCGCTGTGCCCGCAGAAGTGCCCCCCGAGCAGGATCGCGGCGCGCGGCGGGAGCGCCGCCCCCCAGGCGCGGCGGTCGGGCGCCGCAGCCCGGGCGTCCCCGCCGCTCGGGGCCGGCGGCGCCACGGGCGCTCCGCTCGCCGGCGTACCCGGGCCGGCCGGGAGAGGAGCCGCCGCGCCGCCGCCGTCCTCGACGATCCCCCGGTAGAGTGCGCTCGCCTGCACGATCGTCGTCTGCTGCGGCGTCATCGTGCTCGAGAGGTCGCCCCCCGTCGGAAACATGAGGTTGTCGTAATCGGGGCAGCCCTCGAGCTGCGAGAGCACGTCGTCGCACTGCGAGGTGTCGTCCAGCGGATCGGCGAAGCCGGCGTCGAACTCGGTGGTGTGGAACAGCCCGGCGAAATGGCCGAGCTCGTGGCGCAGGATGATTGTGTCGACCCCGGGGTCCTCGAAGAGCGTGACGACGATCCCGCTGAGGTGGGTCCCGTGCTCGACCGCGACCGCGGGCGCGGAGGGCGTCGCGCCGGCCGCGCCCGCGAGCCGCCCGTGGAACTCCGACACCGCGATCACGTTGAGCGCCGGCCTGCCGAGGGCGCCGGCCGTCTGCTCGAGCACGCCGGGGAGGCGCTCCTCGTCGACGCTCGCCCACTCCGACCCGATGTGATGGACGGTGATGCTGCCCACGTCGAGCCCCACGAACCCCCTGTAGGCGGCGAGCAGCGCGCGCTGCATGTACGCCTCGGAGATCGCGTTTCCGGCGATGAAGGCGTTGATGTCGATCTTCCCGCCGTGAAAGCGCCCGTCGAGCGTCTGACGGCGCCACACCGAGAGGCGCGCCGGCGCCGCCAGGGGGCCGGAGCCGCCGTCGCCGGCCGTGATCCAGTAGATGCCTGGCACAAGTGGCACGGCTGCGGCCGTGCCAGTCTGGGGTACGGCCGCCGTGCCGATGCCCTGGTTGTAGAAGAGGGCCATGGTGCCGGGAATCGAGTAGTCCGTCACCAGCGTCCTGCCGTCAGGTCCGGTGATGTTCTTGATCCCGATCGGCTCCCAGCTCGGCGGCGAGGTCAGGCGTTGAGCGACGGCCGTGATGCCGAGGGTGCCGGGCGGGACCACCACCGCGACGGCCTCCCCGGCGACGACATCGCCGAACTCCTGCTTCACGAGGGGCGGAATCGGCGGCGCGCCGCCCTCGCCGATGGCGCCCCCTTGACCGACGCCCGATGAGCCTGGCGTGGCGGAGCTCGTTGTCGCTCCGGAGCCGCCGGTGCCGTCGATGGGCTCGAATCCGTCGACCACCACCCTGCCGCCGCAGGCGCCCGCGGCGAGCGCGGCGCCCGCGGCGAGCGCCACCGCGGGGAGCAGGCCGCCACGGCGCGCCCGCGTTGCCGCGCGCTCATCGTCCAGCGTCCCATTCTCGCGAAACGGACCTCTGGCGCTCGATGCGGGTGCAAGCGACTCTATCATAAGCATACTCCTTACCGTGGACAAGGGCGTCCCTTATCGCGCGCGCAGTATGCTTGGGTCCTGGCGCGATGTCACGCGCCGCGCACCCTCGTGACGTCCCGCGGCGCAAGATCGCGGGAGTGGAGGTCATTCCACTTGCTTGACGCGCATTATCACCCGTCCTGGGGAAACGTCGGTCGCGCCTTCGAAGCGCTCGATCACGGCGACGAAGCGTGACTGGCCGTCTGCGCTCTGGACGAGCCATGCGGCGTCCTTCGCCGGGGCGGGGGGGCTCGACCCGGGAGCGAGCCACCGCCCCGTGAAGGCCGTGGCGATGTGGTCGCCGCGGTACGCGACCGCGGGATCGGTGAGGGCGGCGTGGTCGGCGGCGTTGAACCGCGCTTCCTCCGACTCGGCGGTCCGCTCCTTGACCTCGGCGAGCGCCTCGGAGCTCGCCTCCTGTTCCTGGAGGTCGGCGGCGCGCGCGGTCCCGGGGCCGCCGAGCTCGCCGTTGACGCTGACGAGCGACCGGCGGAAGCAGACGTGCCACGCCGTCGACGCGCGCGCCTCTTCCGGCGTCAGCATCAGCTGCTGGTTGCCGGCGAGGTCGAGGCAAGCGCTCGGCGCGGAGTCGACCCCCTCGATGCCGCCCGCTGTCGCGTCGAGATCCTCGATGTCGACCGTCGGGCCGGAGCCGTCGGGGAGCACCTCGGCATAGCGGAGCTGGTAGAGCCCCGTGACCGGCGCTCCGTCCACCTCGCCGTAAAAGGAGAGGATCTGGAGCTTCCAGTGCCGCCCTTCGTGCTCGACCGCCTGGATGTGATAGCGGCTGAAGGCGACGTGCGTCTCGCCGTCGTAAGCGTACCAGCGCGTGAAGGCGCCGCCGGCCTCGTCCTGGAGCAGGAAGGGGGTGCTCGGCAGCTGGCCTGCTCGGTAGTCCTCCAGGCTGATCGGCAGCGCTCCGCCATCACCGGGACCGCTGAGGCCGCTGTTGGTGAGGACGTCGTACCCCGAGAACGCGAGATCCCAGTCGGTGGACGCCGCGGCGTCGCCGGCCGGGACGACGACCTCCGGCGTGGCGAGCTGGAGGAAGACGCGCCCGGAGGCCGGCACCTCGATCTCGAGGAGCGTGCCGTCTCCGGCGGTCTGCTCGCCCCCGCTGCCGCACGCCGGGGCGAGCAGGAGAAGCGCTATGGCGATTGACCCTCTTGTCATGAGTCCTCCCACGGTAGCTCGGCGACGACGCCGAGGTAAACGGTGCGCCCCTCGAGGGGCCGGTGATCGCCGCGGCGGTCAGGGTCCTTCTGCGCGCCCAGCAGGTTTCTGACGCCGACGTAGGCCTGCGACGAGGGCCAGAGCGGCCGCGCGAGGCGCGCGTCGAGCGTGGTGAAGCCGGGCGCGCGCAGGCCCTCCTCGACGAACGCGCTGGAGATCGTCCGCAGCCGGGTGACGAGCTCGATCTGGAGGGGCAGGCCGGCGCGGAGGGCCGCCTGCGCCGTGTGCGGCGGCTTGCCGGAGAGCGGCTGCGCGGGATCGGCCGCGTCGTCGCGCGTCCAGAGGTAGGCGTAGCCGGCCTCGGCGCGGAGCCACGACGCCGCCTGGAACGTCGCCGAGAGCTCGATGCCTGCGGTCCGCGCCCTGGCGACGTTCTTGTAGGTATACGTGTCGACGTCGCCGGAGGAGCGGATGGGTCTCGGGTTGATGTCGATCAGGTCGTCGACCCAGTTCGCGAAGGCGCCGGCGCGCACCGTCAGGGCCTCCCTGGGGATCCATGTGACGTCGCCGTTCGCGCCCCAGGACGTCTCCGGGGCGAGCTCCGGATTGCCCTCGAGGATGTAGCCGAGGCCCGAGTGATCGAACGAGAAGCCGAGCTCTTTCGCGCTGGGCGTGCGGAACCCTCGGCCGCCGGAGATGCGCAGCGTGAGCGACGGCGCGGGCCGGTAGGCGAGCGCGAGGCGCGGGGCGATGACGCCGCCGTAGCGCGGCCAGTACTCGCCGCGGACGCCGGGCATGAGCGTGAGTCGATCGGTGAGCTTCCACGCGAGCTGGCCGTAGAGGGCGGCGCTGCCGAGCTCGGTGTCGGGCACCTCATCGATGGCGCTCTCGGAGATGCCCGAGGTGGAGACCTCGGTGCGATCGAGCTTCTGGGTGAGCGACTCGACCTCGGCGCGCGCGCCGGCGACCCAGGTGAGCTGTCCCTGGGCGACGGTGGCGATGGCCTCGTAGCTCTGCAGGGTGCCTGTGCGGTCGCGCGTCTCCGCGAAGGGCGAGCCGCGCTGGTCGCGGCCGCTCGTCCGGAAGGCCCACTGCTGGCCGGCGGCGAGGCGCAGGTTGGAGCCGCCGCCGAGGTCGAGCGTCTCGGTGAGGTGGAGGGTGACGCGGTCGGTCACCTCGGGGAGGTCGTAGAGGTAGACGGGGAGGCCTGGCAGCTGCGGCGGCTGCTCGATGCCGTCCTGCTCGTCGTGGATCCACCGCGCGCGGAGGCGCACGTCGATGCCGCGGCCGAGCGCGGCGCCGGCGCGCAGGCCGACGAGGTGCTGCGCGCGTTCGGGCAGGGTGGTGGCGGCGCTGTCGTCGAGGAGGGAGAGGCTGTCTTCTCGCTGGAACGAGGCGTCGGCGGTCGCCCAGGCGTGCTCGTCGCGGTAGGCGCCGGACCCCTGGACGAGCAGCCCGGCGCGGCTGCGGCCCTCGATGCGGCCGCGGCCGCTGAAGCCGGGGTGGGCCGGGGGGGCGGAGAGGACGTTGACGACGCCGCCGATGGCGCTCGCGCCGTAGAGCGAGCTCGTCGGTCCGGTGACGAGCTCGATGCGGGAGACGTCGCTGAGCGGGAGGGAGGAGAGGTCGATGGCGCCGCCGCTGTCGCCGATGACGCGCTCGCCGTCCTCGAGGACGAGGACGCGGTCGAGGTCGAAGCCCTGGATCTGGATGGCGCTCGGGTTGCCGATGGCGCCGTAGGCGCTCGGGTTGACCTGGACACCGAGCTCGCCGTCGAGCGCCTCGCCGACGTTTGTGGCGCCGCGGCGCTCGGCCTCCTCGCGGGGGATGACGCGCGTGCGCACGGTGGCGCGCTGGCTGCTCTCGGGGGTGCGGGTGCCGGTGACGACGACCTCGAGGGGAGGCGGGGCGGGGGAGGGCGGAGAGGGCGGGGAGGGCGGCGCAGGCGGAAGCTGCGCGAGCGCAGGGCGCGAAGGGGCGGCTGAGAGGAGCGCCGGGAGAAGGCAGAAGGCGAGCCGCGCGGGGCGCGTCAGGCGCCGAGGGCGATGCACGGTCCTCCCTGGGACGTCGGAACGGCAGGCCCGAGGGGCAGAAGCGGAAGCATGGGGAAAAGGTCTGCCTGTGTGGCGCAAGGTGGGTGCGCGGCTCGCATGGTCGCCCGATTCAGCGCGGTCGTCCAGCGGTTCGCGGGCAGCGAGCGGGAGGTCGCGCCGCGGGGGGCACGGGTGCGCGGCGCGCGGCGCAAGGGCTACGCGGCGCAAGGGCAGCGCGGGACCCGGCGCGGGCAGGGAGGTCCGTGCCGGACGAGCGGCTGCGTCGAGCCCTGTCGAGCTCACCGGCGCCCGGTTGGCCCCCTTGCGGTGCGCCTCGACGGCTCCAGGTGGTCTGGAGCGGGTCCACGAGGACCGGCGCCTTCCCCAGGGAAGCCCGCCGTGACGAGCGGCCGAGCGGCCGGCTCACGCCGCGGCTTCCCGGGGGGCGGGACCTGACGGAACGGGCGATGCGAGTAAGGCTTGCATTGGTCGACGACGGACGGTAGCTTCCCGCGCCGCATCGCCGGTCCCCATCGTCTAGCCCGGCCCAGGACTCAGCCCTTTCAAGGCTGCTACGCGGGTTCGAATCCCGCTGGGGACGCTACGGTTTTGTAAGTAGATTCGCGGAGTTGGGCCCAGTGGGCCGGCCCTTCTGACGATTCCGCTGACGAAACCAGGAGCGCGGCAGGGAGCGGCGGGAAGGGCTCGCCCACCGGGTGCATGAGGTTCTCGGCCTCGCGCACGTAGCCCATGGTGGTCGCGATGTCCTCGTGGCCGGCGCGGCGCATGATCTTGATCGGCTCGTCGCCGCGAAGGGCCATCCACGTGATGCCGGTTGCGCGGAGATCGTGGAAGGTGAGCTGTTTGCGGGTGGCGTCGTTGGCGAAGAGCTCGGCGCGCCCGAGCGCCGCTGGGGAGGCGTCGGGGCGCACCTGCTCGACTGCGGCGTCCGCTACAGCCACGCGGCGCACGCCACCGAGCTCGAAGGCGAGGGGATTCAGCCCCGTGAGGTACTGCGGCCTCCCGTCACCCCGACAGGGGACGGTCGCGAAGCCGACCGTGTTGGTGCTGGCGCAGGTCCCGGCGAGGACGCGGCGCAGGACGTCGACGTGGACCAGGGGGTCCATGGACGTGGGCTACGTGGATGGGGGCTTCCGCTGCCGAGCCTGGGCTCCGGGCCGCCGTGTGGGCGTGACGCCCGCAGGATCCCTACGGCTCGTCGAGGTAATAGTGGCCGATGAAGAACAGCATCTCGTCATCCGTCGTGTAGCCGCCCACCAGATTGCACGGGCGTCCGTCCTCGCAGCGCTTCACGGTCGCAGGATTCCTCAAGCCGTTGTCGAAGACGGCGCAGTACTTGAATGTGCGGGACGCGTCGTCTTCCTCGTCGAGGGCGAGAGGCGTCTCGTACTCCTTCTTGAAAGGATCGCTATATATCGTGCTGGTGTAGTCCGGAGGATCATCGTTCGGGAGGCATCCGTTGTCCGGGCTGCACTCCGGATCCTGAGGGGGCTCCCAGGTCCTCCACTGCACTCCGCGTTGGTGCATATGAGAGGATATATCGGTGACCTTGGAATATCGTGGCAGCGTGAAGCTGGCGCAGTACTCCCGGCTCTCGAACGGAGGGACATCCATCGCGAACATGAACCTGCTGGCGCCGAAGCCTTGGAACATGAACTTGCGTGACTCGGGGCGCGCGAAGCGCAGGTTGAGGTAAAGCTCGATGGTCGTGTCTTTGCGTGTAAGGTTGAATCCGTGCGAGTTCCAGAAGATGTATCCTCTGAGGGGCAGGGTGTCGTACACCCCCTCGTGCAGCGGACCGCCGCTCACGGGCTCCTGTGCGCCTCCGAGCGGCGTGAGCACCTCGGGGCTCATGGCCACGGACGGAAGGTAGTCCCAGCAAGCGATCGAGTCTCTCGGCGGCGACGTGCAGGCGCTGCGGGGCCCGCAGTCGGCGCCGCCCTGCGACGCCGAGACGCCTTGCATCCTCGGGTCGCATGGCGCTCCGGCGAGATCGCCTCCCAGGCAGGTCCACTGTCCCCAAGACGCGTCTTCCGGCTCCACTACGGCCCTGACAGAATAGATGATGCTGTGATGCGACTGCGGATCCTGGTGCAGCAGGTTCTGGTTGATGGAGAAGCAGGTCTCCTCCGGGCCGCCGGCCTCGGGCCTGCATGGAGCCTCAGCCCAGGTCGGTATCTGCCCGGCCTCGGCCGTGAAATCGTAGTACGTCGCGTAGCATACCTCATGCTCACTTCCGGCGGGCACATGCCAGCCGGACGAGTAGAACTGAAGACCCTCGCCGGCGGGCGGGGGGGCGAGGGGAGGGAGCTTGTTCGCGTCGAAGTCGTCGGGCAGGTCGCATCCGAGGAGCTGTTCGGTTCCTTGCACGATCCCCGTCTCGGGCGCTCCGGCCCGGATCCACAGCCGCAGGGCTTCCAGGTGCTCCTTGGAGACGGCGGACGTCGGCGGCGGTGGCATCGGAGCGCCGAAGTCCGTAGGCAAGGAGACGCCCAGCGTCGCCGCCTCGATCTTCTTGTAGAACGAGCTCAGCTCCTGTTCACCCGGGTGGATGCGCAGCGTCACGCCGGTCTCGGTCTGAAGCGGCGCGTTCGCCGGTACGTTGACCAGGCTCGCATACGCTGCCTCCGGCCGGAGATCGAGGCCTCCCGCCGGAGCGCTCGCGCCGCCGTGGCACGTGCTGTTGCTGCATTGGTAGCCAGCGAGGATGACTCGCTGAATTCCTTCCCACGTACTGGAAAGCTCAGCATCCCCGCAGCCGCCCGTGGCCACCGGAGCTATGTCGTTGTCCGTGCTCCCACACGCTGCGGTGAAAGCGAGGACCAGCGTCGCCAGGCCGGCGAGCGTCCTGGGTCGACATCGTTTTGCGTTAGACATCAGGCACATCCTCGTGGTTCAGCTGTCTGTGATTGTATCGATCATGAATGCTGCCCGGCGGGTCAGGCCGCGCCGGGCGCCTGCACCGCGGACCGGACGATGTCCAGCAGCTCCTGGCCGCGTGGACGAAGAAAGAAGTGGCCTCCGTCCACCATTCGCACGTCGCATCCGCCCACCGTGTGGCTACCCCACGCATCCAGGTCTTCCCGCTTCGTCCCAGGATCGTCGGTGCCGCCGATGGCAGTGAACGGACAGGTGAACGGCGTTTCGTCGCTGCACTCGTAGCGCTCCAGCACCTCCAGATCGACCTGCATGATCTTGCCGACGAGCTGCAGCAGCTCAGGGTCCTCCTGGACCACACGATCGAACGCGCCGTACCTCTGCTGCGCACGTCGCAGGAACTCGCTCGCGGGGAGGTGAGAGATCCGCGGCAGGCGGGCGGGTACGTGAGGGGCTCTGCTCGCGGCGACGACCATGCATGTCGGCTCGATCCCACGGCGCCTGCGGAGAGAACGGGCCCACTCGAAGGCCATCAGCGCTCCCAGGCTGTATCCAAAACACGCGAACGGCAGGTCGAGCATGTGGTCCAGCCCCCGCTCGATGCCGTCGACGAGCTCCGACATCGAGCGAGGTTGCTTCTCCTTGGACCGAGCGAATCGCCCCGGCGGCTCTATCGGGCAGACGTCGATGTGCGCTGGTAGGCTCTTCGCCCAGTCTCTATAAATGGCCCCGCCGGCGCCGGCGTAGGGGAAGCAGAAAAGGCGAAGCTTCGCGTCCGTCCGCGCGGTCCGGTGCGACAGCCAGGGATTCTTCTCCATGTAGATCTCCGGTGCAAGATGATCGTGTCTCTCCCGCGAGAGCGATCATGGTCAAAGCCATTTGCATTGGTTGCGATTCGCGTCAACCCGCTCCGTGAGAGGCGATACGGTCTCATCGCGAAGGCGGCGTCCCGATGCCGGCTTCACGGCCAGTGCGGCAGCGGTTCTATCCATCCAGCCTCGCACACGCCTTCGATGCTCGCCGGTATCGCAGTCGCTTGACGAGGTAATGTGTTCTATGTTAGGCGTTGCCATCGAGGCATCGCCATGAACACACGAAAAATTCGTATCGTCCTGTATGCCGCGCTCACGCTGATCGGCGCTGCCGGCGTTTTGTGGTTCAATATGCAGTTCATGAACGCCGGGGGGTTCGATTCCCCGACGGGGTTCGTCGACGCGGCCACGGTCAACCCGGCGGGCGCTTCCGTGTTCGTCGACATCGCGGTGGCCTCCGCGGCTGGGATGCTGTTCATGGTGGTCGAGGGCCGGCGGGTGGGCGTGCGCCATGTCTGGGCGTATGTGTTGCTGAGCTTTTTGCTCGCCTTCGCGGCGACGTTCCCGGCGTTCTTGCTCGCGCGCGAGCTGCGCCTCGCTGCGCTCGAAGGAGCGGGGTGACGCGGACGGTCGGAGCGGGGCGGCCGCCGGCGCGCGACGTGGAGCGCGCCGGCGAGACAGGCCACTTGCGCCGGGAGGCCGCGCGCGGTGCTCACGTGGCGGGCTGAGGCGTGTTCCCGGGCTTCTCCCCGGATGCGATGACGTAATCGAATGAGGCCCACAGCCAGGAGAGCAGCGGGTTCTCCTTCATCATCAGCAGCCGGAGCAGCGGGTTCTTGCGCTTGAAGTCGGGGCTCGCCGTGCAGCGATCCAGGTGGTCGAGGTACCGATCGTAGACGTGTTTGCGAATCGACCGGACCTCGACGTTCACGAAGCCGGCAGCGCGAAGCTTCTCCGCATAGACATCGCGAGGGTAGTGATTCTCCGCGGGGGCTTGCGACTGCAGCGTGAACAGCGGGGAGCCCCGCCGCCCTGGCAGCGGGATGATGTCGGCGGTGGTGATTCGACCTCCCGGGCGGAGGACCCGGAAGGCTTCGCCGAAGAATTTGTCGCGCGTATCGAAATGAAAGGCCGACTCCACGGCGAGCACCTTGTTGAAGCTCTCCGGCGCGAAGCGCATGTCCGTCGCCGAGCCCACGCGCAGGTCGATGCGGTCGTCGAGCCCGAGCTCCGCGATCCGCCTGCGCGCCTCTTCTACCTGCTTCTCTGTGACATTGATGCCGACGATGCGCTTCGGCGAGTAACGCTTTGCCCAGTGGATGTCCTGGTCACCGAAGCCGAAGCCCACGTCCAGCACCTCGTCGCCCGCCGAGAGCTTCGCGGCCCCTGCGACGAGGTCGACCAGCGCGGTCGACGCGGCGTCCATCGTCCTCGTCTCTGGGTCGGCCCAGTACCCGAGGTTCAAGAACTTGGACTGCTCGGTGAATATGTTCTCGCCGAGGTTGTTGTAGTACCAGCGAGGGTCCTTGCCCTTCGCGATGGTGTGCACCGACGTGAACACCCCGCTCAGCGCCGCGCGCCAGCTCGCTCTATTCCGATGTATATCCATACCGTCCTCATGGTGCCTTGGCGCATGGCCAGAGGTTTGAGTCATCCCTCGATGCGGCATTGCTCGCGACGACCGGACGAGCCCGTGACCGGCTCGCCCTGACCGCCCCGGTCCTTGCCGGATCAGAAGTAGGGGTAGGCCGGCTCGATACCCATCAGCGCCTGGCCGATGATTGAATATCTGTTCGGCTGGCAGAGGAAGTGCGAGTTCGCGGTGATGATGTCGCGCCGGAGGCGCTCGATGGGATGCTTGGCGAAGATCGCGGTGGCCCCTGCTACGTCGCACATCGATTCGACCACGCGTCGCGTCGATTGTGCGGCGTGGATCATCATCAGCATTCCTTTGGCGCGCAGCTTCAGCGACGGTCCGTTGCCGGATTGCAGCGCATCCCACAGCTCGCCGACGACATCGCGCACGTAGCACCTGGCCGAGCCCAGCGTGCCCTCCGCCTCGGCGATCGCCACCTGCACGCTCTGCTCGGCGCCCAGGCTGTACCCCATCGGCATGACCTTCTTGTTCTGCGCGAGATCGAGCGCGAGCTCGATCGCGTGGCGCGCGATGCCTAGCTGAACGCCCACCAGGGTTTGCAGGAAGAGGGGGGCATAGGAGTACAGCGGCTCGCTGCGCTTGCGGTCCACCAGGTTGAAGGTGTGCTCCTCCGGCACGAAGACGTTGCTCGCGCTGCAGTCGTTGCTACCGCTTCCCGCCAGGCCCGTCGTGTACCAGGTGTCCAGGACCTCGAAGCTTCCAGCGGGGAGGACGGCCCAGAGGGTACGTGGGGTGCCGTCCGCGTTGAGAACCGGGCTGTCATTTTCGGTGACCAGACAGCCCGTCGCAAGGTAGTCCGCGTGGTGGCAACCGCTGCAGAAGTCCCAGGTTCCTGTCACCCGATAGCCTCCGGCCACTTTCTCGGCCTTCCCGGACCATCTCAGGCTTCCGGCGTGGCGTACGTCGAGCTTGCCGTAGAGGCGCCGCGCCACGCTGTCCTCCAGATGGGATGCATAGAAGCCGCTGCCCGAAAGGATCATCGCGCACCACGCCGACGAGGCGTCGCCGCGCGCAAGGTTCTCTATCACCTCGATTTGCGAGAACGGATCGGCCTCCGGACCGCCCCACGCCTTGGGCATGGCCATCCGAAACACTCCCGTCTTGTCCAGGGAGCTCAATACGCTACTGGGGAGCTTGCGGCCTGCCTCGACCTCGGCTGCAGAAGCGCGCAGCGCGGGGACGAGCTCTCGCGTGGAGACGAGTATATCCTGAATGCTGAGATGGCCTTGCGTGGAGCTCATTGGTCTTCCTTGCGTTTTGCGGTCGTGCAGGCTCTCGTCGCATCGAGCGGCGCGAGCTGCCTTTCGTGACCCCCTTCCACAGGCGAGCCTCTGCGAGGCAGAAGCTCCGTGACTACGAGCGCTGCACGACCGCGGAACGCCATCGAGAGATGGCAGCAAACCTACAGGTGGGGGTGCGCGGGCCACAGTATTTGCTTGTTTGTTTGATTGCAAGCGGATTCATGTTGGCTGCTTGGTTTTGGAAATCTCTTTCCCTGATGTGCGGCGCAATGAACGCTATCGTTCGTGTCCCTGGGGGATCGCGGCACATATTTCAAAGACGTGTCGCGGTTTGTGTGAAATTGCGCCCGCACTGTGCGGGGTGATGGCGGTTTTGCCGTGTGCATCTTTATGGGGTCGTGCTTGATCATAATAATTCATTGTGTTAAGCGTGGCGCCGATGGACAGGATTTTTGGGTTTCTGCGCGATTCATTGGCCGATTTGCTGCAGGTTACGCCGGGAGCCGTTCAGGATGATGTTCGATTCCACGAGCAGGGCCTCGACTCCGCGAGGGCGCTGCTCCTGGTTGAAAAGCTGTCGAGCTGGATGGGGCGCGCTCTCCCCGCCACGCTGATATGGCAGCACAGCACCTTGAACGCGCTTGCCAGGCATCTGGCGGATACGCACGGTGAGCCCGTTTCCACAGCCCTCGGCGCGCGCGCCGTCGCGTCGTCGTCCGTCGACGAGCCCGTCGCCATCATCGGGCTCGGGTGCCGCATGCCCGGCGGCATCACGTCCCCCGAGGGGATGTGGCGGGCCCTGTGCTCGGGCGTGAATGCCATCGTCGAGGTTCCTCCGGACCGCTGGGACGCTGAGGCCTGGCTGGACGCGGACGCCCAGGCGCCCGGGAAGATGACGACCCGATGGGGTGGTTTTCTCGATGAGATCGTGGGCTTCGACGCAGGCTTCTTCGGAATCTCGCCGGCTGAAGCCAGGCAGATGGATCCGCAGCAGCGCTTCGCGCTTGAGACTGCCTGGGCAGCGCTCGAGGACGCGCGCATCGTTCCCACCGGGCTCGGGGGGTCTCGGACGGGCGTGTTCTTCGGCGCCATGTGGCAGGAGTATGGCCGCGTCGCGGGGGCGGACGCGACAGGCATCGAGCCACACTCTGCCGTGGGCTGGGATAACTCCATCATCCCCGCCCGCATCGCCTACGCTCTGGGGCTTCGCGGGCCGGTGATGACGGTCAACACGGCATGCAGCTCCTCGCTGGTAGCCGTGCATCTCGCGGCGCTGAGCCTCAGGCGTGGGGAGGCGGATCTGGCGCTCGCGGGTGGGGTCAACCTCATGCTGACCCCCCACGCCACGGTCCAGATGACCAAGTTCGGCGCGATGAGTCCTGACGGCCGCTGCCGGGCTTTCGCTGCAGGTGCCAACGGCTACGTCCGTGGCGAGGGGTGCGGCGTGGTGGTGCTGCGCCGCCTCTCGGACGCGCTCGTCGCAGGCGACCGCATCTACGCGGTGCTGCGAGGCAGCGCCGTGAACAGCGACGGCGCGTCCAATGGACTCACGGCACCGAACCCTGAGGCTCAGGCTGACGTCATCCGAGACGCCTGGCAGCGAGCGGGGGTTGCGCCCCGCGAGGTCGCATACGTCGAGACCCATGGTACGGGCACGATCCTCGGCGATCCTATCGAGGCCGCGGGGCTGGCCGCCGTGTTCGCACCCGGCCGGGAGCAGCCGCTTCGCATCGGCTCGGTCAAGACGAACTTCGGCCACCTCGAGGCTGCGGCGGGCATCGCCGGGCTCCTCAAGGCGACGCTCGCGTTGCATCACGGGCAGCTGCCGCCGAGCCTGCATTTCGAGAGCCCGAACCCCCACATCGACTTTGAGGCGCTTCGGCTCGAAGTCGTCGCACGGCAGCAAGGCTGGCCGAGGGACGCGGGCCGTCTCGCCGGCGTCAGCAGCTTCGGCTTCGGCGGAACGAATGCCCATGTTGCGCTGGAGGAACCTCCCTACAGACCGCAGATCCTCGTCCCCCTGGCTGCTGATGGGGAGCAGGCGCTCCGCGATGCGGCTCGACGCCTCCTCGCCGATTTCGCTGCTTCGGGCGCGGGTCGCGACGCGGAGCGGCTCGTGGTCCAGCCCGGCACGGGCTCCGTTCGCGCCATGGTCCAGGGGCGCGATGCTGCCTCGGTGGAGGCCGCATTGCGGGAGCTGGTCGACGGTGGCGCGGAGCTCCACCCGATTTCCCGGCCGAGGCCGCGGCTGGTGTTCTTCTTTTCAGGACACGGCGGCCACTGGGCTGGCATGGTCCGTGACCTGATGGCCGGGGAGCCGGTGTTCCGCGCGACCCTCGAGGCCTGCGATGGAGCCGTCCGGGAGTTCACCGGGTGGTCCGTGATCGCCGAGCTCGCGGCGAACGAGGCGTGCTCGCGGCTCGACCGAACCGACGTCGTGCAGCCCGTGGTCTTCAGCGTTCAGGTCGCGCTTGCCCGCACCCTGCAAAGCTGGGGCGTGGTCCCTGAGCTCGTTTTCGGCCAGAGCGTCGGCGAGGTCGCCGCGGCCGTGGTCGCTGGGGCCCTGTCGTTGCGCGACGGGGCGCGGGTGATCTCCACCTGGTCGGCTCTGATCGCGAACCATGCGTCAGGACGTGGCGCGATGATCGTCGCCGATCTGTCGGTCGCGGACGCCGAGCGCGTCCTCGCCAGCGGCGACGCGGGCGGCGTTCAAGTCGCCGTCCATCTGGCCCCCGGCCAGGTTTGCCTGGCCGGGCCGGTCGATGCCGTCGAGCGTCTTGTGCGCCGGTTCGCGAGCGATGGCATCGGCGCCATGCGCGTGCGCATCGACTACGCCGCTCATACCGCCGAGATGGAGCCGCTGCTCCCCGAGATCGAGCGGCGGCTCGCGGCGATCCAGCCCAGCGCGCCCACGATCCCGATGTGGTCCACGGTCGCGAACCGGTATATCGCCGGTCCGGAGCTCGATGGGCACTACTGGGCGCGGAACCTCCGCGAGCCGGTTCAACTCGTCGAAGCTGTCGAGAGCGTGACGCGGCAGCACAGCGCGTGCATCGTCGAGGTGGGGCCGCATCCAGTCGCGGTGCGCTCGTTCGAAGCGTCGCTGAAGACGTGGGGAGACAGCCGTTCTGTGGTCCTCGCGACCTGCTGGCGCGAGGCGGCCGCGCGGGGCGGGCTGGAGGCGCTGCTCGGCGCGTTGTGGCGCGAAGGGATCGATGTCGACTGGGACGCGGTCCGCACGGGCGGCCGCGCGGCGGCTTCGCGCGCGGTCACTCTGCCGTTGGTGGTGTCCGGGAAGACGGTGCAGGCCCTGCAGGAGAACGCCGCGTGCCTGGCGACACATCTTGCTGGCCGAGGCGACATGGCTCTCGTCGACGTCGCCTTCACCCTGGCGACCGCTCGCGCGCACTTTGCCTCGCGCGCGTCGGTGCAGGCGGGGAGCGTATCGGAGGCGGTGGAAGGGCTGAGGGCGCTGTCGGAGGGTCGAGCTTCTGCCGGGGTGGTGCGCGGGACGGGAGGGCGCGGCGGGAAGCTGGCGGTGCTGTTCACGGGGCAGGGTAGCCAGCGGGCGGGGATGGGGAAGAGTCTTTACGAATCATACCCTGTGTTCCGCGCGGCGTTCGACGAGGTGTGCGAGGCGCTGGACGCGCAGCTCGACCGTGGGTTGAGAGAGGTGGTGTTCGCGGAAGCGGGCAGCGAGCAGGGAGCGCTGCTGGAGCGGACGGAGTACACGCAGCCCGGGCTGTTCGCGCTGGAGGTGGCGCTGTACCGGCAGTGGGAGGCGTGGGGAGTGAGGCCCGCGGCGCTGCTGGGGCACTCGATAGGAGAGCTGAGCGCGGGGCACGTGTCGGGTGTGCTGAGCCTCGTGGACGCGGCGAGGCTCGTGTGCGCGCGAGGCCGGCTGATGCAGAGGTGCCAGGCGGGCGGAGCGATGATGTCGGTGGAAGCGTCGGAGCCGGAGGTGCAGGGGGCGCTGTCGGCGATGGGGCTGGAGGGCGTGCTCGGGATCGCGGGGCTCAACGGTCCGAGCCAGACGGTGCTGAGCGGGGACGAAGCGGCGGTGCTGGAGGTGGGGAGTCGGTTCGAGGCGCAGGGCCGGCGCGCGCGGCGTCTGCGCGTGTCGCACGCGTTCCACAGCCCGCACATGGACGGGATGCTGGAAGAGTACGGGAGGGTGGCGCGCGAGTGCGAGTATGGGAGGCCGCAGTTGCCCGTGGTGAGCAGCGTGACGGGCGAGCTGTGGAGCGCGCAGGAGCTGAGGTCACCCGAGTACTGGGTGAGGCAGGCGCGCGAGGCGGTGAGGTTCTTCGACGGGATGCGGACGCTGGCGGCGGCGGGGGTGAGCACGTACGTCGAGTGCGGTCCGGATGGCGTGCTGTGCGCGCTGGGGGCGGGGTGCCTGCCGGAGGGAGCGGAGGCGACGTTTGTGGCGAGCCTGCGGCGAGAGCAGGAGGAAGAGCGCGCGCTGGCGACGGCGCTGGGGACGGTGCACGTGCAAGGGCACGAGGTGGACTGGAAGCGGGTGCTGTCGGGCCGTGGCGGTCGGTCCGTGGAGCTGCCGACGTACGCGTTTCAGCGGCAGCGCTACTGGCTGGAGGCGCCGAGGGGGCGCGGTGACGTGGGCTCGGCGGGCCTGAAGGCCGCCGCCCATCCGCTGCTCGGCGCCGCGATGAGGCTCGCCGGCGGCGAGGGGCACCTGTTCACAGGGCGGCTGTCGCTGGCGGAGCATGCGTGGCTCCGGGATCATAAGGTGTTTGGCAAGGTGGTGTTTCCGGGCACGGGCATGCTGGAGCTGGCGCTGGCGGCGGGGCGCGCGGTGGGCAGCCGGTCGCTGTCGGAGCTCACGCTCGCCGAGCCGCTGGTGCTGGCCGAGGAGGGCGCGGCGCGGCTGCAGCTTTCGGTCGGAGCGCCGGACGCGGCGGGCCGGCGCGAGGTCGGGCTGTACAGCCAGTCCGAGCAGGCCCCGGAGGACGCCCCGTGGATGCAGCACGCCACGGGGGTGTTGACGGACGAGACGCCCGGCGCTCCTGACGAGCTCGACGAGCTGTCGACGTGGCCTGTGCCGGGCGCGGAGGCGGTGGACCTGTCCGGGTTTTACGAGCGGCTGCGTGAGCGCGGGCTCGACTACGGCCCGGCGTTTCAAGGGCTCGTGGAGCTGTGGCGCGAAGGCACGAGGCTTTACGGCCGGGTGGTGTTGCCCGAGAGCACGAGGGACAGCGCCGAGGCGTATGGGGTGCACCCGGCGCTGATGGATGCCGCGCTGCATGTGCTGTTCGCGGCCTCTTCGGAGGCGGCTGGAGCGGACATGGTGCTGCTACCCTTCTGGTGGTCGGACGTGGCGCTGCACGCGACGGGACCGCGCGAGCTCCGGGTGAGGCTGGAGCTTGAAGCAGGAGACATGACGCAAGCCGTGGCGTCGCTGTGGGCCGCGGACGCGGCGGGGCAGGCTGTGGCCAGCGTCGGCGCCCTGCATCTGCGGCGAGCGACAGCGGAGCAGCTGTCGGCTGCCAGCCGTGCCAATGCCCAGCAGCTGTACCGGGTGGACTTCCAACCGGTGAGCCTCGTGGCGACCGGGCCGGAGACGGGCTCGCTGGTGGTCCTCGGTGCACCGGAGGGAGGAGCGCGACTGGCCGAAGCCCTGGGGGCGGAGGCGATTGCCGATCTCGATGCATTGGTTGCGCGCCTCGAGCAGGGCGCGAGCGCGCCTGCGTGGGTGGTGGTCGACGTCACCGCCGCGAGCCCGAGCCCGTCGGACGTGGCGGGGTCGTCGCATGAGGCGACGCGACAGGCGCTGTCGCTGCTGCAAGCGTGGCTGTCAGAGCCACGGTTCGACGCGACCGAGCTGGTGTGGATGACGCGGGACGCGGTCAGCGCGGCGCCGAGCGACGCTGTCGAGGACCTGGCGCACGCGCCGCTGTGGGGGCTCGTCCGCACGGCGCGCAGCGAGCACCCCGAGCGCCGGCTGCGCTTGATCGATGTCGGGACCGAGCGCGTGGACGCTGGGCTGCTGGCGCGGGCGCTGGCGACGGCGGCGGAGCCGGAGCTTTCGCTGCGCGGCGGCGCGGCGCTGGCCGCGCGCCTTGTGCGCGCGCAGGCGGCAGCGGAAGAGCTCACCCGAGCCCGCGGGCTGGACCCCGCGGGCACGGTGCTGGTGACCGGAGCCGTGGGCGGCCTGGGTCAGATCGTGGCGACGCACCTGGTGCGCGCGCACGGGGTGCGGCACCTTGTGCTGACGTCGCGCCGCGGGCTGGAGGCGCCCGGGGCACGCGAGCTTGTGCGGTCGCTCGAGGAGCTCGGCGCCGAGACGGTGACGGTGGCTGCGTGCGACGTGTCGAAGCGGGGGGAGGTCGCGCGCGTGCTGGCCGGCATCGACGCGGCGCGGCCGCTGAACGCGGTGCTGCACCTGGCCGGCGTGCTCGACGACGGCGTCCTCGCCGCCCAGACGGCCGAGCGCCTCTCGCGGGTGCTGGCGCCGAAGGTGGACGGGGCGCTGCACCTGCACGAGCTGACGCGGGAGCTCGATCTCGCGGCGTTCGTGCTGTTCTCGTCGGTGGCCGGTACGTTTGGCACGGCGGGCCAGAGCAACTACGCGGCGGCGAACACGTTCCTCGACGCGCTCGCGGCGCACCGCCGCGGCCGCGGGCTCGCGGCGACGAGCCTCGCCTGGGGCTTCTGGGCGCCGGGTGCCGGGGGCATGACGGACAGCCTGGGCGAGGCCGAGCTCTCTCGCATCAGGCGCGCAGGATTTATTCCGATGTCCGTAGCAGAGGGCTTGTTCCTGCTGGACGCCGCGCTCTCGCGCTCTGAAGCGAGCCTGGTTCCGGCGCACCTCGATCTGGGGAAGCTGCGATCGGGGCTTGACGCCAGCGGCGGAGTGCCCGCGTTGCTCCGGGCTCTCGTGCGCCCGAGCCTGCGCAAGGCATCCTCCGGGACACAGGAGACCTCAGCGCTTCGCGCGCGCCTCTCGGCGCTGCCGGAGTCGGCGCGGCTCGAAGCGCTGATCGACCTGGTGCGGGGCGAGGTCGCCGCGGTGCTCGGGCTGCACCACCCCGCGTTGGTGGAGCCCCACCAGGTGCTGAAGGAGGTTGGGCTCGACTCGTTGATGGCGGTGGAGCTGCGCAGTCGACTGAGCTCCCGGGCCGAGACTTCGCTGCCGGCGACCCTGGCCTTCGACCACCCGACGCCGCGGGCGATCGCAGAGCTGCTCCTGAAGCAGGCCTTCTCGGAGCTGCAGGAGACGGGGGGCGGCGCGCGTGTGCGCCGTCGGGTGAGGGACGACGAGCCGATCGCGATCGTGTCGATGGCGTGCCGGCTGCCGGGTGGCATCGAGACGCCGGAGGATTACTGGCGTGTCCTGCGTGAAGGGAAGGATGTCATCGAGAGCTTCCCCTCCCGATATGAAGCTTCTTCTGTTTACGATCCCGATCCGGAGGCGGTGGGCAAGAGCTACGCGCGAGAGGGGGGATTTCTACGGAACGTGGACCTGTTCGACGCGGGGTTCTTCGGGATATCGCCGAGCGAGGCGCAGTCGATGGATCCCCAGCAGCGGGTTGTGCTGGAGACGGCGTGGGAGGCCTTGGAGCGGGCCGGCGTGCGCCCGTCGGCGCTGAGCGAGAGCGCCACCGGGGTGTACCTGGGCTGGATGGGCTCGGACTACGCCGCTGGCCACGCGGACGACCTGAGGACGCTCGATGGCTATCGCATTACGGGCGGGGCCGGCAGCGTCATCTCGGGCCGCGTGGCGTACGTGCTCGGGCTGCAGGGCCCAGCGATCACGGTGGACACGGCGTGCTCGTCGTCGCTTGTGTCGCTGCACCTCGCCTCTATGGCCCTGCGCCGGGGCGAATGCGACCTGGCGCTGGCCGGCGGGGTGATGGTGATGACCACGCCCACGACCTTCGTGGAGTTCAGCCGTCTCAAGGGCATTGCGCGAGATGGTCGCTGCAAGAGCTTCTCTGCCCAGGCGGACGGCGTCATCTGGGCCGAGGGGTGCGGGATCCTGGTGCTGAAACGGCTCTCGGACGCGCGGCGCGACGGGGACCGTGTGCTGGCGGTGGTCCGTGGGTCAGCGGTGAACCAGGACGGTCGCAGCCAGGGCCTGACGGCGCCGAACGGCCCCTCGCAGCAGCGCGTGATCCAGCAAGCGCTGTCGTCGTGCGGGCTGTCGCCCGGGGACATCGACGCGGTGGAGGCGCATGGGACGGGCACGAGCCTCGGAGATCCGATCGAGGCCGGAGCGCTTGCGGAGGTGTTCGGGCCTGGGCGCAAGGCCGAGCGGCCGCTGTACCTGGGCTCGTCGAAGTCGAACCTCGGGCACGCGCAGTCGGCCGCCGGTGTGGCTGGGGTGATCAAGATGGTGCTGTCGATGCAGCACGAGGTGCTGCCGCGGACGCTGCACGCGGAGCAGCCGAGCCCGCACATTGCGTGGGAGGGGAGCGGGCTGTCGTTGCTGCAAGAGGCGCGTCGGTGGCCGCGCAACGGCCGGGCGCGCCGCGCGGGCGTGTCGTCGTTCGGCATCAGTGGGACGAACGCGCATGTCATCCTCGAAGAGGCGCCGTTGGAGGCGGTGCGCGAGCCGGTGGCGGCGGTGCGCGAGCCGGTGGCGGCGGTGCGCGAGCCGGCGGCGGCGGACGGTGCTGCGATGCCGCTGGTGCTGTCGGGGCGAGATGAGGCCTCGGTGGCGGCGCAGGCGGAGCGCTGGGCGACATGGCTCGGCGAGCGCGGGGAGGTGCGTTGGTCGGACGTGGTGAGGACGGCGGCGCTGCACCGGACGCACTTCGCCTCGCGCGCGTCGGTGCAGGCGGCGAGCGTATCGGAGGCGGTGGAGGGGCTGAGGGCGCTGTCGGAGGGTCGAGCTTCTGCCGGGGTGGTGCGCGGGACGGGAGGGCGCGGCGGGAAGCTGGCGGTGCTGTTCACGGGGCAGGGTAGCCAGCGGGCGGGGATGGGGAAGAGTCTTTACGAATCATACCCTGTGTTCCGCGCGGCGTTCGACGAGGTGTGCGAGGCGCTGGACGCGCAGCTCGACCGTGGGTTGAGAGAGGTGGTGTTCGCGGAAGCGGGCAGCGAGCAGGGAGCGCTGCTGGAGCGGACGGAGTACACGCAGCCCGGGCTGTTCGCGCTGGAGGTGGCGCTGTACCGGCAGTGGGAGGCGTGGGGAGTGAGGCCCGCGGCGCTGCTGGGGCACTCGATAGGAGAGCTGAGCGCGGGGCACGTGTCGGGTGTGCTGAGCCTCGTGGACGCGGCGAGGCTCGTGTGCGCGCGAGGCCGGCTGATGCAGAGGTGCCAGGCGGACGGAGCGATGATGTCGGTGGAAGCGTCGGAGCCGGAGGTGCAGGGGGCGCTGTCGGCGATGGGGCTGGAGGGCGTGCTCGGGATCGCGGGGCTCAACGGTCCGAGCCAGACGGTGCTGAGCGGGGACGAAGCGGCGGTGCTGGAGGTGGGGAGTCGGTTCGAGGCGCAGGGCCGGCGCACGCGGCGTCTGCGCGTGTCGCACGCGTTCCACAGCCCGCACATGGACGGGATGCTGGAAGAGTACGGGAGGGTGGCGCGCGAGTGCGAGTATGGGAGGCCGCAGTTGCCCGTGGTGAGCAGCGTGACGGGCGAGCTGTGGAGCGCGCAGGAGCTGAGGTCACCCGAGTACTGGGTGAGGCAGGCGCGCGAGGCGGTGAGGTTCTTCGACGGGATGCGGACGCTGGCGGCGGCGGGGGTGAGCACGTACGTCGAGTGCGGTCCGGATGGCGTGCTGTGCGCGCTGGGGGCGGGGTGCCTGCCGGAGGGAGCGGAGGCGACGTTTGTGGCGAGCCTGCGGCGAGAGCAGGAGGAAGAGCGCGCGCTGGCGACGGCGCTGGGGCAACTGCACGTGCAAGGGCACGAGGTGGACTGGGCCCAGGTGCTGTCGGGCCGTGGCGGCCGGCCCGTGGAGCTGCCGACGTACGCGTTTCAGCGGCAGCGCTACTGGCTGGAGGCGCCGAGGGGGCGCGGTGACGTGAGCTCGGCGGGCCTGAAGGCGGCCGGCCATCCGCTGCTCGGCGCCGCGATGAAGCTGGCCGACGGCGAGGGGCACCTGTTCACAGGGCGGCTGTCGCTGGCGGAGCATGCGTGGCTCCGGGATCATAAGGTGTTTGGCAAGGTGGTGTTTCCGGGCACGGGCATGCTGGAGCTGGCGCTGGCGGTGGGGCGCGCGGTGGGCAGCCGGTCGCTGTCGGAGCTCACGCTCGCCGAGCCGCTGGTGCTGGCCGAGGAGGGCGCGGCGCGGCTGCAGCTTTCGGTCGGAGCGCCGGACGCGGCGGGCCGGCGCGAGGTCGGGCTGTACAGCCAGTCCGAGCAGGCCCCGGAGGACGCCCCGTGGATGCAGCACGCCACGGGGGTGTTGACGGACGAGACGCCCGGCGCTCCTGACGAGCTCGACGAGCTGTCGACGTGGCCTGTACCGGGCGCGGAGGCGGTGGACCTGTCCGGGTTTTACGAGCGGCTGCGTGAGCGCGGGCTCGACTACGGCCCGGCGTTTCAAGGGCTCGTGGAGCTGTCGCGCCAAGGCACAACCTACTTCGGTCGGGTGGTGCTGCCGGGGACCGAGAAGGACAGCGCGGACGCGTATGGCGTGCACCCGGCGTTGATGGACGCCGCGCTCCACACGATGGTCGCGGCCCTCTCCGAGAGCCCAGGGGCGAACGAGGTGCTCGTGCCGTTTGCCTGGTCGGACGTGGCGCTGCACGCGACGGGGGCGAGCGAGCTTCGGGTCCGGGTGGAGATCCAGGACCGAGGCGCACACCAGGACACCGCTTCGCTGCAAGTCGCAGACTCCGCGGGGCAGCCGGTGGCGGAGATCGGCGCTCTGCATCTGCGCCGGGCGACGGCCGAGCAGCTGTGGACAGCGATTCACTCTGGAACCCAGCATATGTACCGGGTGAGCTTCCAACCTGTGGAGCTCGCGGCGGCCCCCCTGGAGGCGGGCTCGCTGGTGGTCCTCGGTGCAGCGGAGGGACGCGGGAGGCTCGCCGAAGCCCTGGGGGCGGAGGCGATTGCCGATCTCGATGCATTGGTTGCGCGCCTCGAGCAGGGCGCGAGCGCGCCTGCGTGGGTGGTGGTCGACGTCACCGCCGCGAGCCCGAGCCCGTTGGACGTGGCGGGGTCGTCGCACGAGGCGACGCGGCAGGCGCTGTCGCTGCTGCAAGCGTGGCTGTCGGAGCCACGGTTCGACGCGACCGAGCTGGTGTGGATGACGCGGGACGCGGTCAGCGCGGCGCCGAGCGACGCTGTCGAGGACCTGGCGCACGCGCCGCTGTGGGGGCTTGTTCGCACGGCGTGCAACGAGCACCCCGAGCGCCGGCTGCGCTTGATCGATGTCGGGACCGAGCGCGTGGACGCTGGGCTGCTGGCGCGGGCGCTGGCGACGGCGGCGGAGCCGGAGCTTTCGCTGCGTGGCGGCGCGGCGCTGGCCGCGCGCCTTGTGCGCGTGCAGGCGGCAGCGGAGACGCTCACGCCGGTTCGCGGGCTGGACCCGACGGGCACGGTCCTGGTGACCGGCGGAACAGGCGAGCTGGGTCAGGCGGTCGCGGCGCACCTGGTGCGCGCGCACGGGGTGCGGCACCTTGTGCTGACGTCGCGCCGCGGGCTGGAGGCGCCCGGGGCACGCGAGCTTGTGCGGTCGCTCGAGGAGCTCGGCGCCGAGACGGTGACGGTGGCTGCGTGCGACGTGTCGAAGCGGGAGGAGGTCGCGCGCGTGCTGGCCGGCATCGACGCGGCGTGCCCGCTGAACGCGGTGCTGCACCTGGCCGGCGTGCTCGACGACGGCGTCCTCGCCGCCCAGACGGCCGAGCGCCTCTCGCGGGTGCTGGCGCCGAAGGTGGACGGGGCGCTGCACCTGCACGAGCTGACGCGGGAGCTCGATCTCGCGGCGTTCGTGCTGTTCTCGTCGGTGGCCGGTACGTTTGGCACGGCGGGCCAGAGCAACTACGCGGCGGCGAACACGTTCCTCGACGCGCTCGCGGCGCACCGCCGCGGCCGCGGGCTCGCGGCGACGAGCCTCGCGTGGGGCTTCTGGACACAGGCGGGCGTGGGGATGACAGCGCACCTGGGCGAGGCCGAGCTGTCGCGCATGAGGCGCAACGGGTTCGTGCCGATGCCGGTGGAAGAGGGGCTCTCGCTGCTGGACGCCGCGCTTTTGCGCCCTGAAGCGAGCCTGGTCCCTGTGCACCTGGATCTCGCGCAGCTGCAGCGTGGGCTGGAGGCCAGCGGCGAGCTGCCGGCGCTGTTTCGGGCGCTGCTGCGGCCCAGCTTGCGCAAGGCGTCCTCGGCAACGAGGCGAGACGCCTCGGCGCTCCGCGAGCGCCTCTCGGCGCTGCCGGAGGCGGAGCGGCTGAACGCGCTCGTCGAGCTGGTGCGGGGCGAGGTTGCGGCCGTGATAGGGCTTCCGCGCAGCGAGGCTGTGGCAGCGGATCAGGTGCTCAAGGATCTGGGGCTCGACTCGTTGATGGCGGTGGAGCTGCGCCGCCGGCTCAGCGCCCGAGCCGAGATCTCCCTGCCGGCGACGCTGGTCTTCGACTACCCGACACCGCGGGCGATCGCAGAGCTGCTCCTTAGACACGCGTTTTCGGAGCTGCTGTTGGTGGAATCCCGTCCGCGGGCGCGTCGTCGGGGGCGGGAAGACGAGGCGATCGCGATCGTGTCGATGGCGTGCCGGCTGCCGGGGGGCGTCGAGACGCCGGAAGACTACTGGCGTCTCCTGGCGGAAGAGAGGGACGTGATCGCGGGCTTCCCTGCGCGCTGGGATGCGCTTTCGGTCTACGACCCCGATCCGGAGGCGGTGGGCAAGACCTACGTGCGCGAGGGGGGGTTCCTGCCGGACATCGACCTGTTCGATGCGGGTTTCTTCGGGATATCGTCGCGCGAGGCGCAGTCGATGGATCCCCAGCAGCGGCTTGTGCTGGAGACGACGTGGGAGGCCTTGGAGCGGGCCGGCGTGCGCCCGTCGGCGCTGAGCGGGAGCGCCACCGGGGTGTACCTGGGCTCGATAGGCTCGGACTACGGTGCTCTTCACGGCGGCGACCTGGAGGCGCTGGACGGGTATCAAAGCACCGGGAGCGCGGCGAGCGTGCTCTCAGGCCGTGTGGCCTACGTGCTCGGGCTGCAGGGTCCAGCGATCACGGTGGACACGGCGTGCTCGTCGTCGCTTGTGTCGCTGCACCTGGCGTGCACGGCGCTGCGTCAGGGCGAGTGCGATCTGGCCTTGACCGGCGGGGTGATCGTGATGACCACGCCTGCGGGATTCGTGGAGTTCAGCCGCCTCAAGGGCCTTGCACGGGACGGTCGCTGCAAGAGCTTCTCTGCGCGAGCGGACGGCGTCATCTGGTCGGATGGGTGCGGGATTCTGGTGTTGAAGCGGCTCTCGGACGCGCGGCGCGACGGGGACCGTGTGCTGGCGGTGGTCCGTGGGTCAGCGGTGAACCAGGATGGTCGCAGCCAGGGTCTGACGGCGCCGAACGGCCCCTCGCAGCAGCGGGTGATCGAGCAGGCGCTCTCGTCGTGCCGGCTGTCGCCCGGGGACATCGACGTGGTGGAGGCGCATGGGACGGGCACGAGCCTCGGAGATCCGATCGAGGCCGGAGCGCTTGCGGAGGTGTTCGGGCCTGGGCGCAAGGCCGAGCGGCCGCTGTACCTGGGCTCGTCGAAATCGAACCTGGGGCATACGGGGCCTGCGGCGGGCGTGGTCGGTGTGATCAAGATGGTGCTGTCGATGCAGCACGAGGTGCTGCCGCGGACGCTGCACGCGGAGCAGCCGAGCCCGCACATTGCGTGGGAGGGGAGCGGGCTGTCGTTGCTGCAAGAGGCGCGTCGGTGGCCGCGCAACGGCCGGGCGCGCCGCGCGGGCGTGTCGTCGTTCGGCATCAGCGGGACGAACGCGCATGTCATCCTCGAAGAGGCGCCGTTGGAGGCGGTGCGCGAGCCGGCGGCGGCGGCGGCGGCAGAGGGTGTTGCGATGCCGCTGGTGCTGTCGGGGCGAGACGAGGCCTCGGTGGCGGCGCAGGCGCAGCGCTGGGCGACATGGCTCGGCGAGCGCGGGGAGGTGCGTTGGTCGGACGTGGTGAGGACGGCGGCGCTGCACCGGACGCACTTCGCCTCGCGCGCGTCGGTGCAGGCGGCGAGCGTATCGGAGGCGGTGGAGGGGCTGAGAGCGCTGTCGCAGGGGCGCGGCCACCGGGCGGCGTCGGTGGGCACGGCGCGCGCGCGAGGCAAGGTGGTGTTCGTGTTCCCCGGCCAGGGGAGCCAGTGGCCGGGGATGGGCCGGGCGCTGCTGGAGCAGAGCGCGGCGTTCGCGGAGGCGGTGCAGGCGTGCGATGAGGCGCTGCGACCGTGGACGGGCTGGTCGGTGCTGTCGGTGCTGCGCGGAGAAGGCGGGGAGGAGCAGCCGTCGCTGGAGCGGGTGGACGTGGTGCAGCCAGCGCTGTTCGCGATGTGCGTGGGCCTGGCCGCGGCGTGGCGTTCGCTGGGGGTCGAGCCTGCGGCGGTGGTGGGCCACAGCCAGGGCGAGGTGTCGGCGGCGGTGGTATGCGGAGCGCTGTCGCTGGCGGAGGGAGCGCGGGTCGTGGCGCTGCGCAGCCAGGCGGTGCGTCAGCGGTCGGGGTCAGGGGCGATGATGCTGGTCGAGCGGCCGGTGTCGGAGGTGCAGCAGCGCATCGAGCGGTACGGCGACGCGCTGGCGATAGCGGCGGTGAACACGTCGAGCTCGACGGTGATGTCGGGGGACGTGGAGGCGGTGGACGGGCTGATGGCGGAGCTGACGGCAGAAGGTGTGTTCTGCCGGAAGGTCAATGTCGACTACGCGTCGCACAGCGCGCACATGGATGCGCTGCTGCCCGAGCTGGGGGCGAAGCTGTCGTCGCTCAGGCCGAAGGCGACGGAGATCCCGTTTTACTCGACGGTGACAGGAGAGGTGTCGCGCGGCGAGGGGCTGGACGGCGAGTACTGGTGCCGCAACCTTCGGCAGACGGTGCGGCTGGACCGAGCGCTGGCGAAGCTGCTGGAGGACGGCCACGGGGTGTTCGTGGAGGTGAGCGCGCACCCGGTGCTGGCGATGCCGCTGACGACGGGGTGCGCGGAGGCGCAAGGGGTGGTGGTGGGGAGCCTGCAGCGCGACGAAGGTGGGGTGTCGCAGCTGTACAGGACGCTGGGGCAACTGCACGTGCAGGGGCACGAGGTGGACTGGTCGCGGGTGCTGTCGGGCCGTGGCGGCCGGCCCGTGGAGCTGCCGACGTACGCGTTTCAGCGGCAGCGCTACTGGCTGGAGGCGCCGAGGGGGCGCGGTGACGTGAGCTCGGCGGGCCTGAAGGCGGCCGGCCATCCGCTGCTCGGCGCCGCGATGAAGCTGGCCGACGGCGAGGGGCACCTGTTCACAGGGCGGCTGTCGCTGGCGGAGCATGCGTGGCTCCGGGATCATAAGGTGTTTGGCAAGGTGGTGTTTCCGGGCACGGGCATGCTGGAGCTGGCGCTGGCGGTGGGGCGCGCGGTGGGCAGCCGGTCGCTGTCGGAGCTCACGCTCGCCGAGCCGCTGGTGCTGGCCGAGGAGGGCGCGGCGCGGCTGCAGGTGATGATCGGAATGCCGGACGCGGCGGGCCGGCGCGAGGTCGGGCTGTACAGCCAGCCCGAGCAGGCCCCGGAGGACGCCCCGTGGGTGCAGCACGCCACGGGGGTGTTGACGGACGAGACCCCCGGCGTTCCTGACGAGCTCGACGAGCTGTCGACGTGGCCTGTGCCGGGCGCGGAGGCGGTGGACCTGTCCGGGTTTTACGAGCGGCTGCGTGAGCGCGGGCTCCACTACGGCCCGGCGTTCCAGGGGCTCGTGGAGCTGTGGCGCGAAGGCACGAGGCTTTACGGCCGGGTGGTGTTGCCCGAGAGCACGAGGGACAGCGCGGAGGCGTATGGCCTGCATCCCGTCCTGATGGATGCAGCACTGCAGGTGCTTGGCGCAGCCGGCGAGGGGCATTGGGAGGCGGACGCGTTGTTGATGCCCTTCTCCTGGGCAGACGTCGCGACGCATGCCACGGGGCCGAGCGAGCTTCGGGTGCGCCTGGAGCTCAAAGAGGCAGACGGCTCCACTCAGGCAACGGCATCTCTGTGCGCTGCAGATGCCGCGGGCCAGCCGGTGGCGAACGTCGGTGCTTTACGTTTGCGCCGTGTGACGGCCGAGCAATTGAGGGCGGTCACCCGCACCGATGAGCAGCACCTGTACCGGGTGAGTTTCCAGCCCGTGAGCCTCGCGCAAGTCCCCCTGGAGACGGGCTCGCTGGTGGTCCTCGGTGCAGCGGAGGGACGAGGGCAGCTGGCCGAAGCCCTGGGGGCGGAGGCGATTGCCGATCTCGATGCATTGCGCGCCTGGATCGAGCGGGGCGCGCCAACGCCTGTGCGGGTGGTGATCGACACGAACGCTGCCAGCTCACCGCGCTCGGACGTGGCGGGGTCGTCGCACGAGGCGACGCGACAGGCGCTTTCGCTGTTGCAAGCGTGGTTGTCGGAGCCGCGGCTCGACGCTGTCGAGCTGGTGTGGGTGACCCGGGACGCGGTCAGCGCGGCTCCGGACGATGCTGTCGAGGACCTGGCGCACGCGCCGCTGTGGGGGCTCGTTCGCACGGCGCGCAGCGAGCACCCCGAGCGCCAGCTGCGCTTGATCGACGTCGGGACCGAGCCCGTGGACGCTGGGCTGCTGGCGCGGGCGCTGGCGACGGTGGCGGAGCCGGAGCTCTCGCTGCGCGGCGGCGCGGCGCTGGCCGCGCGCCTGGTGCGCGCACAGGCGGCAACGGAAGAGCTCACCCGAGCCCGCGGGCTGGACCCCGCGGGTACCGTGCTGGTGACCGGAGCCATGGGCGGCCTGGGGCAGGCGGTGACACTCCACCTGGTGCGCGCGCACGGGGTGCGGCACCTTGTGCTGACGTCGCGCCGCGGGCTGGAGGCGCCCGGGGCACGCGAGCTCGTGCGGTCGCTCGAGGAGCTCGGCGCCGAGACCGTGTCGATGGTGGCGTGCGATGTGTCGAAGCGGGAGGAGGTCGCGCGCGTGCTGGCCGGCATCGACGCGGCGCGCCCGCTGAGCGCGGTGCTGCACCTGGCCGGCGTGGTCCATGATGGCGTGATTCAGACGCAGACGGCCGAGCGCCTCTCGCGGGTGCTGGCGCCGAAGGTGGACGGGGCGTTGCACCTGCACGAGCTGACGCGGGAGCTCGATCTCGCGGCGTTCGTGCTGTTCTCGTCGGCGGCCGGTACGTTGGGCACGGCGGGCCAGGGCAATTACGCGGCGGCGAACACGTTCCTCGACGCGCTCGCGGCGCACCGCCGCGGCCGCGGGCTCGCGGCGACGAGCCTCGCCTGGGGTGTCTGGACACCGGCCGGTGGTGGCATGGCGGCACAGCTGGGAGCCGCGGAGCTGGCACGGTTCAGTCGCTACGGGGTCGTGTCGATGTCAGTGGAAGAGGGGCTTTCGCTGCTGGACGCCGCGCTTTTGCGCCCTGAAGCGAGCCTGGTCCCTGTGCACCTGGATCTCGCGCAGCTGCAGCGTGGGCTGGAGGCCAACGGCGAGCTGCCGGCGCTGTTTCGGGCGCTGTTGCGCCCCAGCCTGCGCAAGGCGTCCTCGGCAACGAGGCGAGACGCCTCGGCGCTCCGCGAGCGCCTCTCGGCGCTGCCGGAGGCGGAGCGGCTGAATGCGCTCGTCGAGCTGGTGCGGGGCGAGGTCGCCGCGGTGCTCGGGCTCCAGCGCAGCGAGGCTGTGGGGGCAGAGCAGGTGCTGAAGGGCCTCGGGCTCGACTCGTTGATGGCGGTGGAGCTGCGCAACCGCCTCGCCGCCCGGACGGAGACGTCCTTGCCGGCGACGCTGGTCTTCGACTACCCGACGCCGCGGGCCATCGCGGAGTTGCTCCTGAAGCAGGCCTTTTCGGGCCTGCAGGTGACGGAAGCCCGCAGGGGGGCGCGTCGTCGTGCGGGGAAAGACGAAGCGGTGGCGATCGTGTCGATGGCGTGCCGGCTGCCGGGGGGCGTCGAGACGCCGGAAGACTACTGGCGCCTCTTGGCCGAGGGGAAAGACGCGATCGAGGGCCTCCCAGCGCGCTGGGACGGGCTTTCGGTCTACGACCCCGATCCGGAGGCCGCGGGCAAGAGCTACGCGCGCGAGGGTGGGTTCCTGCGGGACATCGACCTGTTCGACGCGGACTTCTTCGGGATATCGCCGCGCGAGGCGCAGTCGATGGATCCCCAGCAGCGGCTTGTGCTGGAGACGGCGTGGGAGGCCTTGGAGCGGGCCGGCGGGCGCCCGTCGGCGCTGACCGGGAGCGCCACCGGGGTGTATCTGGGGGCCGCGGGTTCGGACTATGGCGCTTACCAGGGGGGCGGGCTGGAGGCGCTGGACGGGTACCGGGGCACCGGGAGCGCGGCGAGCGTGCTTTCAGGCCGCGTGGCGTACGTGCTCGGGCTTCAGGGCCCAGCGATCACGGTGGACACGGCGTGCTCGTCGTCGCTTGTGTCGCTGCACCTGGCGTGCACGGCGCTGCGTCAGGGCGAATGCGACCTGGCGCTGGCCGGCGGGGTGACGGTGATGAGCACCCCCGCGTTGTTCGTGGAGTTCAGCCGGCTCAAGGGGATGGCCCGCGACGGCCGTTGCAAGAGCTTCTCCGGGCAGGCGGACGGCGCGGGCTGGTCGGAGGGGTGCGGGATCCTGGTGCTGAAGCGGCTCTCGGACGCGCGGCGCGACGGGGACCGTGTGCTGGCGGTGGTCCGTGGGTCAGCGGTGAACCAGGACGGTCGCAGCCAGGGTCTGACGGCGCCGAACGGCCCCGCGCAACAGCGGGTGATTGAACAGGCGCTGTCGTCGTGCGGGCTGTCGCCGGAGGACATCGACGCGGTGGAGGCGCATGGGACGGGCACGAGCCTCGGAGATCCGATCGAGGCCGGAGCGCTTGCGGAGGTGTTCGGGCCTGGGCGCAAGGCCGAGCGACCGCTGTACCTGGGCTCGTCGAAGTCGAATCTCGGTCACGCGCAGGCTGCGGCGGGCGTGGCCGGTGTGCTCAAGATGGTGCTGTCGATGCAGCACGAGGTGCTGCCGAGGACGTTGCACGCGGAGCAGCCGAGCCCGCACGTTGCGTGGGAGGGGAGCGGGCTGTCATTGCTGCAAGAGGCGCGTCGGTGGCCGCGCAACGGCCGGGCGCGCCGCGCGGGCGTGTCGTCGTTCGGCATCAGCGGGACGAACGCACATGTCATCCTCGAAGAGGCGCCGTTGGAGGCGGTGCGCGAGCCGGCGGCGGCGGAGGCGGCAGAGGGTGTTGCGATGCCGCTGGTGCTGTCGGGGCGAGACGAGGCCTCGGTGGCGGCGCAGGCGGAGCGCTGGGCGACGTGGCTGGGCGAGCACGGGGAGGTGCGTTGGTCGGACGTGGTGAGGACGGCGGCGCTGCACCGGACGCACTTTGCCTCGCGCGCGTCGGTGCAGGCGGGGAGCGTATCGGAGGCGGTGGAAGGGCTGAGGGCGCTGTCGGAGGGTCGAGCTTCTGCCGGGGTGGTGCGCGGGACGGGAGGGCGCGGCGGGAAGCTGGCGGTGCTGTTCACGGGGCAGGGTAGCCAGCGGGCGGGGATGGGGAAGAGTCTTTACGAATCATACCCTGTGTTCCGCGCGGCGTTCGACGAGGTGTGCGAGACGCTGGACGCGCAGCTCGACCGTGGGTTGAGAGAGGTGGTGTTCGCGGAAGCGGGCAGCGAGCAGGGAGCGCTGCTGGAGCGGACGGAGTACACGCAGCCCGGGCTGTTCGCGCTGGAGGTGGCGCTGTACCGGCAGTGGGAGGCGTGGGGAGTGAGGCCCGCGGCGCTGCTGGGGCACTCGATAGGAGAGCTGAGCGCGGGGCACGTGTCGGGTGTGCTGAGCCTCGTGGACGCGGCGAGGCTCGTGTGCGCGCGAGGCCGGCTGATGCAGAGGTGCCAGGCGGACGGAGCGATGATGTCGGTGGAAGCGTCGGAGCCGGAGGTGCAGGGGGCGCTGTCGGCGATGGGGCTGGAGGGCGTACTCGGGATCGCGGGGCTCAACGGTCCGAGCCAGACGGTGCTGAGCGGGGACGAAGCGGCGGTGCTGGAGGTGGGGAGTCGGTTCGAGGCGCAGGGCCGGCGCACGCGGCGTCTGCGCGTGTCGCACGCGTTCCACAGCCCGCACATGGACGGGATGCTGGAAGAGTACGGGAGGGTGGCGCGCGAGTGCGAGTATGGGAGGCCGCAGTTGCCCGTGGTGAGCAGCGTGACGGGCGAGCTGTGGAGCGCGCAGGAGCTGAGGTCACCCGAGTACTGGGTGAGGCAGGCGCGCGAGGCGGTGAGGTTCTTCGACGGGATGCGGACGCTGGCGGCGGCGGGGGTGAGCACGTACGTCGAGTGCGGTCCGGATGGCGTGCTGTGCGCGCTGGGGGCGGGGTGCCTGCCGGAGGGAGCGGAGGCGACGTTTGTGGCGAGCCTGCGGCGAGAGCAGGAGGAAGAGCGCGCGCTGGCGACGGCGCTGGGGCAACTGCACGTGCAAGGGCACGAGGTGGACTGGGCCCAGGTGCTGTCGGGCCGTGGCGGCCGGCCCGTGGAGCTGCCGACGTACGCGTTTCAGCGGCAGCGCTACTGGCTGGAGGCGCCCAAGACGACGGCGGCAGAGGTGAATGCCTCGTGGCCGGAGCGTGCGTTGTGGAACGCGGTGCAGGAAGGCGAAGGCGTTGCCGAGCTGCTGGAGCTGCCTGACGACGTGCGCGAGAGCGTCGGGCCGCTGCTGCCGTACCTTGCGGCGTGGCGCCGGAGAAAGGACGCAGAAGCCGCGGTGTCTGGCTGGTTGTACGAGGAGGCGTGGCAAAGGGAAGCCAGCGCTGCCAGGGGTAAGCCGGACGTGAGGGGCAGATGGCTGCTGGTGTCATCTCCGCGTGCCGGAGGGCTGGCCGCGGCGGTGAGCGATGCACTCGGAGCTGCGGGTGCAGAGGTGATCATCGAGCCGGCGACCGAAGAGCGAGCGCAGCTGGCGGCGACGTTGAGAGGGCTGGAGGGCGAGCTGCGTGGCGTCGTGGCGCTGAGCGGGCCTGGGGAGCAAGGTGCGCTGGAGGAAGGGCGAGGGCCTTCCGGAGTGTACCAGACGCTGGCGCTGGCGCAGGCGCTCGGCGACGCTGGGCTCGATGCGCGGCTCTGGGTGTTGACGCAGGGAGCGGTGAGCACGGAGGCAAGCGAAGGGGTGTCCGACCCTGCGCAGGCGCTGACGTGGGGGTTGGCGCGGGTGGTGGGGCTGGAGCACCCCGAGCGCTGGGGTGGACTGGTAGACCTGCCGGCGGAGGTGGACGCGGAAGCGGTGCAGCAGGTGCTGAGGACGCTCGTGGCCCAGGACAACGAGGACCAGGTGGCGGTGCGACGCGGTGGGCGTCTTGTGCGGCGCATCGTGCGGGTGAGTGGCGACGACGGCGGAGCGGGGTGGAAGCCGCGTGGCACGGTGCTCATCACGGGTGGAGTGGGAGGGCTCGGGAGCCATCTGGCTCGCTGGTTGGCGGAGCGGGGAGCAGAGCACCTGGTGCTGGCGTCACGCCGTGGCGCCGCGGCTGCGGGCGCGCGCGAGCTCCGGGAGGAGCTTGAGGGGCGGGGCGTGCGCGTGACGCTTGCGGCGTGCGATGTGTCGGAGCGAGCGCAGGTCGAGGCGCTGGTGAGGCAGCTTGAGCAGGATGAAGCGCCGCTGAGCGCGGTGGCGCATCTGGCGGGGATAGGCCGCCGCGTGCCGGTGCGAGAGCTCGCGCCCGAGATGCTGGCGCAGGAGCTCGCGGCGAAGGTGAAGGGAGCATGGCACCTGCAGGCGCTGCTGGCAGAGCGCGAGCTGGATGCGTTCGTGCTTTATGGCAGCGTCGCTGGGCTGTGGGGCTCTGGGACGCAGGCCGCGTACGGCGCGGCGAACGCAGGGCTCGACGCGCTCGCGCGCTACCGGCGTGCCCGGGGGCAGACGGCGACGGTGCTGCACTGGGGTCCGTGGTCCGGAGGCGGGATGGTGAGCGACGAGGACGAGTCGCAGCTCCGGAGCCGCGGGCTGGTGGCGATGTCGCCGGACAAGGCGCTTTGCGCGCTGGAGGTTGGGCTGCGGCGCACATCGGTGGCGATCGCGGACGTGGACTGGTCGCGCTTCGCGCCGCTGTTCTGCGCGGCGCGGCCGAGGCCGCTGCTGTACGGGATCGAGCAAGCGCGCCAGGCGCTGGAGGGCCGGACACCGCAGCAGGCCGCGGGCGGAGCGGGGGACAAGGCGCTGCGGGAGATGCTGCTCGGCCTGCCGGGGGTGGAGCGGAGCGAGCGGCTGCGCGAGCTCGTGGCGAGCGAGACGGCGGCGGTGCTGGGCGTGAAGGACCCGAGCGGGCTGGACCCGGAGCGAGGCTTTCTGGACCTCGGGCTGGACTCGCTGATGGCGGTGGAGCTGTCGAAGCGGCTGCAGCAGCGGACGGGGGTGTCGGTCACAAGGACGTTGATCTTCGATTATCCGACGCAAGGAGAGGTAACGCGCTGGCTGCTGGAGCAGCTGATGCCGCCGGAGCGATCGGCGGCGGACGAGCGCGGCGTGAGCCGTGGACCGGAGCGGAGCGCGCCGATAGCGATCGTGGGAGTGGGGCTGCGCATGCCGGGCGGTGCGAACGACCTGGAGAGCCTCTGGCAGGTGCTCGTGGAGGGGCGGGATACGCTAAGGCCGATCCCGACCGACCGTTTCGATGTGGAGGCGATGTACGATCCTGACCCCGAGGCCAAGGGCAAGACGTATGTGAGGCATGCCTCGCTGCTGGACGACGTGGCATCGTTTGATGCGGGGTTCTTCGGGATAAGCCCGCGCGAGGCGGAGCCGATGGATCCGCAGCACCGGCTGCTGCTGGAGACTGCGTGGAGCGCGCTGGAGGACGCGGGAGTGCGTCCAGACCAGCTGAAGGGCTCGGACACGGCGGTGTTCGTGGGCGTGGCGCCGAGCGAGTATGCGAGCCATCGCGGCAAGAGCGCGAACGAAGATGCGTATGCGCTGACGGGGACCGCGCTGAGCTTCTCAGCGGGGCGTGTGGCATATCATCTCGGGCTGCAAGGCCCGGCGGTGTCGGTCGATACGGCGTGCAGCTCGTCGCTGGTGGCGCTGCACCTGGCGTGCGACGCGTTGAGGCGCGGCGATTGCGAGGTGGCGCTGGCGGCCGGCGTGCAGGTGCTCGCGAACCCGGCGGGGTTTGTGTTGCTGTCGCGCACGCGTGCGGTCTCGCCCGACGGACGGTGCAAGACGTTCTCGCAGGCGGCTGATGGCTACGGCCGTGGCGAGGGTGTCGGGGTGGTGGTGCTGATGCGGCTTTCGGACGCACAGGCGCAGGGGATGCGGGTGCTGGGCGTGGTGCGGGGCACGGCGGTCAATCAGGACGGCGCGAGCAGCGGGATCACGGCGCCGAACGGCACGGCCCAGCAGAAGGTGATGCGCGCTGCGCTCCGGAACGCGGGGCTGGAGGCGTCGAGCATCGATGTGGTCGAGTGCCACGGCACGGGCACGGCGCTGGGCGATCCGATCGAGGTGCAAGCGCTCGGCGCGGTGTACGGGCAAGGCAGGGAGGCGACTCGCCCGCTGTGGCTTGGAGCAGTCAAGAGCAACATCGGTCACCTGGAGTCGGCCGCCGGCATCGCCGGAGTGTGCAAGATCCTGGCGGCGTTTCGGCATGAGGCCCTGCCGGCGACGTTGCACAGCACGCCGCGCAACCCCCAGATCTCCTGGGAGAGTCTGCCGGTGCAGGTGGTCGACCGCCTGACCGGCTGGCCTCGACGCGCAGACGGCCTCCCCCGCTTTGCGGGCGTGTCGTCGTTCGGCATCAGCGGGACGAACGCACATGTCATCCTCGAAGAGGCGCCGTTGGAGGCGGTGCGCGAGCCGGCGGCGGCGGAGGCGGCAGAGGGTGTTGCGATGCCGCTGGTGCTGTCGGGGCGAGACGAGGCCTCGGTGGCGGCGCAGGCGGAGCGCTGGGCGACGTGGCTGGGCGAGCACGGGGAGGTGCGTTGGTCGGACGTGGTGAGGACGGCGGCGCTGCACCGGACGCACTTTGCCTCGCGCGCGTCGGTGCAGGCGGGGAGCGTATCGGAGGCGGTGGAAGGGCTGAGGGCGCTGTCGGAGGGTCGAGCTTCTGCCGGGGTGGTGCGCGGGACGGGAGGGCGCGGCGGGAAGCTGGCGGTGCTGTTCACGGGGCAGGGTAGCCAGCGGGCGGGGATGGGGAAGAGTCTTTACGAATCATACCCTGTGTTCCGCGCGGCGTTCGACGAGGTGTGCGAGGCGCTGGACGCGCAGCTCGACCGTGGGTTGAGAGAGGTGGTGTTCGCGGAAGCGGGCAGCGAGCAGGGAGCGCTGCTGGAGCGGACGGAGTACACGCAGCCCGGGCTGTTCGCGCTGGAGGTGGCGCTGTACCGGCAGTGGGAGGCGTGGGGAGTGAGGCCCGCGGCGCTGCTGGGGCACTCGATAGGAGAGCTGAGCGCGGGGCACGTGTCGGGTGTGCTGAGCCTCGTGGACGCGGCGAGGCTCGTGTGCGCGCGAGGCCGGCTGATGCAGAGGTGCCAGGCGGACGGAGCGATGATGTCGGTGGAAGCGTCGGAGCCGGAGGTGCAGGGGGCGCTGTCGGCGATGGGGCTGGAGGGCGTACTCGGGATCGCGGGGCTCAACGGTCCGAGCCAGACGGTGCTGAGCGGGGACGAAGCGGCGGTGCTGGAGGTGGGGAGTCGGTTCGAGGCGCAGGGCCGGCGCGCGCGGCGTCTGCGCGTGTCGCACGCGTTCCACAGCCCGCACATGGACGGGATGCTGGAAGAGTACGGGAGGGTGGCGCGCGAGTGCGAGTATGGGAGGCCGCAGTTGCCCGTGGTGAGCAGCGTGACGGGCGAGCTGTGGAGCGCGCAGGAGCTGAGGTCACCCGAGTACTGGGTGAGGCAGGCGCGCGAGGCGGTGAGGTTCTTCGACGGGATGCGGACGCTGGCGGCGGCGGGGGTGAGCACGTACGTCGAGTGCGGTCCGGATGGCGTGCTGTGCGCGCTGGGGGCGGGGTGCCTGCCGGAGGGAGCGGAGGCGACGTTTGTGGCGAGCCTGCGGCGAGAGCAGGAGGAAGAGCGCGCGCTGGCGACGGCGCTGGGGCAACTGCACGTGCAAGGGCACGAGGTGGACTGGAAGCGGGTGCTGTCGGGCCGTGGCGGTCGGTCCGTGGAGCTGCCGACGTACGCGTTTCAGCGGCAGCGCTACTGGCTGGAGGCGCCGAGGGGGCGCGGTGACGTGAGCTCGGCGGGCCTGAAGGCGGCCGGCCATCCGCTGCTCGGCGCCGCGATGAAGCTGGCCGACGGCGAGGGGCACCTGTTCACAGGGCGGCTGTCGCTGGCGGAGCATGCGTGGCTCCGGGATCATAAGGTGTTTGGCAAGGTGGTGTTTCCGGGCACGGGCATGCTGGAGCTGGCGCTGGCGGTGGGGCGCGCGGTGGGCAGCCGAGCGCTGTCGGAGCTGGTTCTGGCCGAGCCGCTGGTGCTGGCCGAGGAGGGCGCGGCGCGGCTGCAGCTTTCGGTCGGAGCGCCGGACGCGGCGGGCCGGCGCGAGGTCGGGCTGTACAGCCAGTCCGAGCAGGCCCCGGAGGACGCCCCGTGGGTGCAGCACGCCACGGGGGCGTTGACGGACGAGACGCCCGGCGCTCCTGGCGAGCTCGACGAGCTGTCGACGTGGCCTGTGCCGGGCGCGGAGGAGGTGGACCTGTCCGGGTTTTACGAGCGGCTGCGTGAGCATGGGCTCGACTATGGTCCGGCCTTCCAGGGCCTCGTGGAGCTATGGCGTCAAGGCACGAGGCTTTACGGCCGGGTGGTGTTGCCCGAGAGCGCGAGGGCCAGCGCCGAGGCGTATGGGGTGCACCCGGCGCTGATGGATGCCGCGCTGCATACGATGGTCGCAGTTTTCTCTCAGACGTCAGGGCCAGACGGCGTGTTGTTGCCGTTCGCCTGGTCGGACGTGGTGCTGCACGCGACGGGGGCGAGCGAGCTTCGGATCCGGGTGGAGATGCAGGAACAAAGCGCACAGCAGCCAGCGGCTTCGCTGTACGTCGCTGACTCCACGGGGCAGGCCGTGGCGAGCATCGGCGCTCTACGTCTGCGCCGGGCGACGGCCGAGCAGCTGCGGACAGCCGTTCACGCTGGTGGCCAACCTATGTATCAGGTGAGCTTCCAGCCTGTGGACCTCGCGGCACCTCCCTTGGGGACGGGCTCGCTGGTGGTCCTCGGTGCACCGGAGGGAGGAGCGCGACTGGCCGAAGCCCTGGGGGCGGAGGCGCTCGCAGGCCTCGATGAACTGCTCGCACGCCTCGAAGAGAGCGCGAGCGCGCCTGCGCGGGTGGTGGTCGACGTCACCGCCCCGAGCCCGAGCCTGTTGGACGTGGCGGGGTCGTCGCACGAGGCGACGCGGCAGGCGCTGTCGCTGCTGCAAGCGTGGCTGTCGGAGCCGCGGCTCGAGGGGGTCGAGCTGGTCTGGGTGACGCGGGACGCGGTGGGCGCGGCGCCGGACGACGCCGTCGAGGACCTGGCGCGCGCGCCGCTGTGGGGGCTCGTTCGCGCGGCGCGAAGCGAGCACCCCGAGCGCCGGCTGCGCCTGATCGATGTCGGGGCCGAGCGCGTGGACGCTGGGCTGCTGGCGCGGGCGCTGGCGACGACGGCGGAGCCGGAGCTTTCGCTGCGCGGCGGCGCGGCGCTGGCCGCGCGCCTTGTGCGCGCACAGGCTGCAACGGAAGAGCTCACCCGAGGAGCCCGCGGGCTGGACCCCGCGAGCACGGTGCTGGTGACCGGCGGGACAGGGGAGCTGGGTCAGGCGGTCGCGGCGCACCTGGTGCGCGCGCACGGGGTGCGGCACCTTGTGCTGACGTCGCGCCGCGGGCTGGAGGCGCCCGGGGCACGCGAGCTTGTGCGGTCGCTCGAGGAGCTCGGCGCCGAGACGGTGACGGTGGCTGCGTGCGACGTGTCGAAGCGGGGGGAGGTCGCGCGCGTGCTGGCCGGCATCGACGCGGCGCGGCCGCTGAACGCGGTGCTGCACCTGGCCGGCGTGCTCGACGACGGCGTCCTCGCCGCCCAGACGGCCGAGCGCCTCTCGCGGGTGCTGGCGCCGAAGGTGGACGGGGCGCTGCACCTGCACGAGCTGACGCGGGAGCTCGATCTCGCGGCGTTCGTGCTGTTCTCGTCGGTGGCCGGTACGTTTGGCACGGCGGGCCAGAGCAACTACGCGGCGGCGAACACGTTCCTCGACGCGCTCGCGGCGCACCGTCGCGGCCGCGGGCTCGCGGCGACGAGCCTGGCGTGGGGGTTGTGGGCGCAAGCGGGCGTGGGGATGACAGCGCACCTGGGCGAGGCCGAGCTGTCGCGCATCAGGCGCGCAGGGCTCGTGCCGATGTCGGTCGACGAGGGCCTCGCTCTGCTGGACGCCGCGCTCTCACGCCCTGAAGCGAGCCTGGTCCCTGTGCACCTGGATCTCGCGCAGCTGCAGCGTGGGCTGGAGGCCAGCGGCGAGCTGCCCGCGCTGCTTCGCGCGCTGGTGCGCCCCGGGCTGCGCAAGGCGTCCTCTGCCGCGAGGAAGGAGGCGTCGACGCTCCGCGAGCGCCTCTCGGCGCTGCCGGAGGCGGAGCGGCTGAACGCGCTCGTCGAGCTGGTGCGGGCCGAGGTCGCTGCGGTGCTCGGGCTTCAGCGCGGCGACGCGATTCCTACGGCCCAGCCCTTGAGGGAGCTCGGAATGGATTCGCTCATGGCCGTCGAAATCCGTAACCGGCTCGCCTTGCTGGTTGGAAGCAACTTGCCGGCCACTTTGCTCTTCGATCACCCATCTGCCACCCACATCGCGAAGTTCCTCCTGTCAAAGTTCGGAAACGGTGAGCGCCGGCATTTGCTGCGTACAGCGGACTCCATGTCCGACGAGGAAATTCGCGCGTTCATGCTCAGCCTCTCCGTCAGTCTCGTGCGTCGTTCAGGCTTCCTCCCCAAGCTCTTGGAGCTGCATGGGCCGTCCGAAAGTTCAGTCGAGGTGCCGGTTCCCATTTCCGATTTCGAAGATCTCGCCGACGAGCAGCTGGCCTTGCAAGCCCTGCAAATGATTTCGAACTCAGAGGATCTCCATGAATAGCAGCTCCGCCTCTCCTACGCTTCGTGAGGCGTTGACCCGTGCATTGAAAGAGTTGCAGCGGCTGCAGGCCAGCCACTCAGAGCTCCGTTCAGGGCCCATCGCCATTGTGTCGATGGCGTGCCGGTTGCCGGGGGGCGTCGCGACGCCGGAAGACTACTGGCGTCTCCTGGAGGAAGGGAAAGACGCGATCGAGGTCTTCCCTGCGCGCTGGGATGCGCTTTCGGTCTACGACCCCGATCCGGAGGCGGTGGGCAAGACCTACGTGCGCGAGGGGGGATTCCTGCGGGACATCGACCTGTTCGATGCGGGATTCTTCGGGATATCGCCGCGCGAGGCGCAGGCGATGGACCCCCAGCAGCGGCTTGTGCTGGAGACGGCGTGGGAGGCCTTGGAGCGGGCCGGCGTGCCCCCGTCGGCGCTGAGCGAGAGCGCCACCGGGGTGTACCTGGGCTGGATGGGCTCGGACTACGGTGCTCTTCACGGCGGCGACCTGGAGGCGCTGGACGGGTACCGGGGCACCGGGAGCGCGGCGAGCGTGCTCTCAGGCCGTGTGGCTTATGTGCTCGGACTGCAGGGCCCAGCGATCACGGTGGACACGGCGTGCTCGTCGTCGCTTGTGTCGCTGCACCTGGCGTGCACGGCGCTGCGTCAGGGCGAGTGCGATCTGGCCTTGACCGGCGGGGTGATCGTGATGACCACGCCTGCGGGATTCGTGGAGTTCAGCCGCCTCAAGGGCCTTGCACGGGACGGTCGCTGCAAGAGCTTCTCTGCGCGAGCGGACGGCGTCATCTGGTCCGAGGGATGCGGGATCCTGGTGCTGAAGCGGCTCTCGGACGCGCAGCGCGACGGGGACCGTGTGCTGGCGGTGGTCCGTGGGTCAGCGGTGAACCAGGACGGTCGCAGCCAGGGTCTGACGGCGCCGAACGGCCCCTCGCAGCAGCGGGTGATCGAGCAGGCGCTCTCGTCGTGCCGGCTGTCGCCCGGGGACATCGACGTGGTGGAGGCGCATGGGACGGGCACGAGCCTCGGAGATCCGATCGAGGCCGGAGCGCTTGCGGAGGTGTTCGGGCCTGGGCGCAAGGCCGAGCGGCCGCTGTACCTGGGCTCGTCGAAATCGAACCTGGGGCATGCGGGGCCTGCGGCGGGCGTGGCGGGTGTGATCAAGATGGTGCTGTCGATGCAGCACGAGGTGCTGCCGAGGACGCTGCACGCGGAGCAGCCGAGCCCGCACATCGCGTGGGAGGGGAGCGGGCTGTCGTTGCTGCAAGAGGCGCGTCGGTGGCCGCGTAACGGCCGGGCGCGCCGCGCGGGCGTATCGTCGTTCGGCATCAGCGGGACGAACGCGCATGTCATCCTCGAAGAGGCGCCGTTGGAGGCGGTGCGCGAGCCGGCGGCGGCGGCGGCGGCAGAGGGTGTTGCGATGCCGCTGGTGCTGTCGGGGCGAGACGAGGCCTCGGTGGCGGCGCAGGCGGAGCGCTGGGCGACATGGCTCGGCGAGCACGGGGAGGTGCGTTGGTCGGACGTGGTGAGGACGGCGGCGCTGCACCGGACGCACTTCGCCTCGCGCGCGTCGGTGCAGGCGGCGAGCGTATCGGAGGCGGTGGAGGGGCTGAGGGCGCTGTCGCAGGGGCGCGGCCACCGGGCGGCGTCGGTGGGCACGGCGCGGGAGCGAGGCAAGGTGGTGTTCGTGTTCCCCGGCCAGGGGAGCCAGTGGCCGGGGATGGGCCGGGCGCTGCTGGAGCAGAGCGCGGCGTTCGCGGAGGCGGTGCAGGCGTGCGATGAGGCGCTGCGACCGTGGACGGGCTGGTCGGTGCTGTCGGTGCTGCGCGGAGAAGGCGGGGAGGAGCAGCCGTCGCTGGAGCGGGTGGACGTGGTGCAGCCAGCGCTGTTCGCGATGTGCGTGGGCCTGGCCGCGGCGTGGCGTTCGCTGGGGGTCGAGCCTGCGGCGGTGGTGGGCCACAGCCAGGGCGAGGTGTCGGCGGCGGTGGTATGCGGAGCGCTGTCGCTGGCGGAGGGAGCGCGGGTCGTGGCGCTGCGCAGCCAGGCGGTGCGTCAGCGGTCGGGGTCAGGGGCGATGATGCTGGTCGAGCGGCCGGTGTCGGAGGTGCAGCAGCGCATCGAGCGGTACGGCGACGCGCTGGCGATAGCGGCGGTGAACACGTCGAGCTCGACGGTGATGTCGGGGGACGTGGAGGCGGTGGACGGGCTGATGGCGGAGCTGACGGCAGAAGGTGTGTTCTGCCGGAAGGTCAATGTCGACTACGCGTCGCACAGCGCGCACATGGATGCGCTGCTGCCCGAGCTGGGGGCGAAGCTGTCGTCGCTCAGGCCGAAGGCGACGGAGATCCCGTTTTACTCGACGGTGACAGGAGAGGTGTCGCGCGGCGAGGGGCTGGACGGCGAGTACTGGTGCCGCAACCTTCGGCAGACGGTGCGGCTGGACCGAGCGCTGGCGAAGCTGCTGGAGGACGGCCACGGGGTGTTCGTGGAGGTGAGCGCGCACCCGGTGCTGGCGATGCCGCTGACGACGGCGTGCGCGGAGGCGCAGGGCGTGGTGGTGGGGAGCCTGCAGCGCGACGAAGGTGGGGTGTCGCAGCTGTACAGGACGCTGGGGCAGCTGCACGTGCAGGGGCACGAGGTGGACTGGACACGGGTGCTGTCGGGCCGTGGCGGTCGGTCCGTGGAGCTGCCGACGTACGCGTTTCAGCGGCAGCGCTACTGGCTGGAGGCGCCGAGGGGGCGCGGTGACGTGAGCTCGGCGGGCCTGACGGCGGCCGGCCATCCGCTGCTCGGCGCCGCGATGAAGCTCGCCGACGGCGAGGGGCACCTGTTCACAGGGCGGCTGTCGCTGGCGGAGCATGCGTGGCTCCGGGATCATGAGCTGTTTGGCAAGGTGGTGCTTCCGGGCACGGGCATGCTGGAGCTGGTGCTGGCGGCGGGGCGCGCGGTGGGCAGCCGGTCGCTGTCGGAGCTGGTTCTGGCCGAGCCGCTGGTGCTGGCCGAGGAGGGCGCGGCGCGGCTGCAGGTGATGATCGGAATGCCGGACGCGGCGGGCCGGCGCGAGGTCGGGCTGTACAGCCAGCCCGAGCAGGCCCCGGAGGACGCCCCGTGGGTGCAGCACGCCATGGGGGTGTTGACGGACGAGACCCCCGGCGTTCCTGACGAGCTCGACGAGCTGTCGACGTGGCCTGTGCCGGGCGCGGAGGCGGTGGACCTGTCCGGGCTTTACGAGCGGCTGCGTGAGCGCGGGCTCCACTACGGCCCGGCGTTTCAAGGGCTCGTGGAGCTGTGGCGCCAAGGCACAACCTACTTCGGTCGGGTGGTGCTGCCGGGGACCGAGAAGGACAGCGCGGAGGCGTATGGGGTGCACCCGGCGTTGATGGACGCCGCGCTCCACACGATGGTCGCGGCCCTCTCCGAGAGCCCAGGGGCGAACGAGGTGCTCGTGCCGTTTGCCTGGTCGGACGTGGCGCTGCACGCGACGGGGGCGAGCGAGCTTCGGGTCCGGGTGGAGATCCAGGACCGAGGCGCACACCAGGACACCGCTTCGCTGCAAGTCGCAGACTCCGCGGGGCAGCCGGTGGCGGAGATCGGCGCTCTGCATCTGCGCCGGGCGACGGCCGAGCAGCTGTGGACAGCGATTCACTCTGGAATCCAGCATATGTACCGGGTGAGCTTCCAACCTGTGGAGCTCACGGCGGCCCCCCTGGAGGCGGGCTCGCTGGTGGTCCTCGGTGCAGCGGAGGGACGCGGGAGGCTCGCCGAAGCCCTGGGGGCGGAGGCGATTGCCGATCTCGATGCATTGGTTGCGCGCCTCGAGCAGGGCGCGAGCGCGCCTGCGTGGGTGGTGGTCGATGTCACTGCTGCCTCTCTCAGCCAGTCGGGCGAGGCGGAGGCGTCGCACGAGGCGACACGAGAGGCGCTGTCGCTGCTGCAAGCATGGCTGTCGGAGCCCCGGCTCGAGGGGGTGGAGCTGGTGTGGGTGACGCGGGATGCGGTCAGCGCCGCTCCGGGCGACGGTGTCCAGGACCTGGCGCACGCGCCGCTGTGGGGGCTTGTTCGCACGGCGCGAAGCGAGCACCCCGAGCGCCGGCTGCGCTTGATCGATGTCGGGACCGAGCCTGTGGACGGCGAGCTGCTGGCGCGCGCGCTGGTGATGACGGCGGAGCCGGAGCTTTCGCTGCGCGGCGGCGCGGCGCTGGCCGCGCGCCTTGTGCGCGTGCAGGCGGCAGCGGAAGAGCTCACCCGAGGAGCCCGCGGGCTGGATCCCGCGAGCACGGTGCTGGTGACCGGCGGGACAGGGGAGCTGGGTCAGGCGGTCGCGGCGCACCTGGTGCGCGCGCACGGGGTGCGGCACCTTGTGCTGACGTCGCGCCGCGGGCTGGAGGCGCCCGGGGCACGCGAGCTTGTGCGGTCGCTCGAGGAGCTCGGCGCCGAGACGGTGACGGTGGCTGCGTGCGACGTGTCGAAGCGGGAGGAGGTCGCGCGTGTGCTGGCCGGCATCGACGCGGCGCGGCCGCTGAACGCGGTGCTGCACCTGGCCGGCGTGCTCGACGACGGCGTCCTCGCCGCCCAGACGGCCGAGCGCCTCTCGCGGGTGCTGGCGCCGAAGGTGGACGGGGCGCTGCACCTGCACGAGCTGACGCGGGAGCTCGATCTCGCGGCGTTCGTGCTGTTCTCGTCGGTGGCCGGTACGTTTGGCACGGCGGGCCAGAGCAACTACGCGGCGGCGAACACGTTCCTCGACGCGCTCGCGGCGCACCGTCGCGGCCGCGGGCTCGCGGCGACGAGCCTCGCGTGGGGCTTCTGGACACAGGCGGGCGTGGGGATGACAGCGCACCTGGGCGAGGCCGAGCTGTCGCGCATGAGGCGCAACGGGTTCGTGCCGATGCCGGTGGAAGAGGGGCTCTCGCTGCTGGACGCCGCGCTTTTGCGCCCTGAAGCGAGCCTGGTCCCTGTGCACCTGGATCTCGCGCAGCTGCAGCGTGGGCTGGAGGCCAGCGGCGAGCTGCCGGCGCTGTTTCGGGCGCTGTTGCGGCCCAGCTTGCGCAAGGTGTCCTCGGCAACGAGGCGAGACGCCTTGGCGCTCCGCGAGCGCCTCTCGGCGCTGCCGGAGGTGGAGCGGCTGAACGCGCTCGTCGAGCTGGTGCGGGGCGAGGTTGCGGCCGTGATAGGGCTTCCGCGCAGCGAGGCTGTGGCAGCGGATCAGGTGCTCAAAGATCTGGGGCTCGACTCGCTGATGGCGGTGGCGCTTCGCAACCGCCTCACGTCCCGTACCGAGACGTCCTTGCCGGCGACGCTGGTCTTTGACTACCCGACGCCGTGGGCCATTGCAGGGCTGCTGCTGAAGCAGGTGTTCTCGGGGCTGCAGGTGAAGGAAGCGCGGGCGCGGGGGCGTCGTCGTGCGGGGAAAGACGAGGCGATCGCGATCGTGTCGATGGCGTGCCGGTTGCCGGGAGGCGTTGCGACGCCGGAAGACTACTGGCGTCTCCTGGCCGAGGGGAAGGACGCGATCGAAGGCCTCCCAGCGCGCTGGGACGGGCTTTCGGTCTACGACCCCGATCCGGAGGCGGAGGGCAAGAGCTACGCGCGCGAGGGTGGGTTTGTACGGGGCATCGACCTGTTCGACGCGGACTTCTTCGGGATATCGCCGCGCGAGGCGCAGTCGATGGACCCCCAGCACCGGCTTGTGCTGGAGACGGTGTGGGAGGCGCTGGAGCGGGCCGGCGTGCGCCCGTCGGCGCTGAGCGGGAGCGCCACCGGAGTGTACCTGGGTTCGATGGGCTCGGACTACGGTGCTCTTCACACCGTCGATCTGAAGGCGCTGGACGGGTACCGGGGCATCGGGAGCGCGGCGAGCATCCTCTCGGGCCGTGTGGCGTACGTGCTCGGGTTGCAGGGGCCTGCGATCACGGTGGACACGGCGTGCTCGTCGTCGCTTGTGTCGCTGCACCTGGCGTGCACGGCGCTGCGCCAGGGCGAGTGCGACCTGGCGCTGGTCGGCGGGGTCACGGTCATGAGCACCCCCGCGCTGTTTGTGGAATTCAGCCGTCTCAAGGGGATGTCCCGAGACGGCCGGTGCAAGAGCTTCTCGGCGCAGGCGGACGGCGCGGGCTGGGCCGAGGGGTGCGGGATGCTGTTGCTGAAGCGGCTGTCTGATGCGCAGCGCGACGGCGACCGAGTGCTGGGGGTGATCCGTGGCTCGGCGGTGAACCAGGACGGCCGCAGCCAGGGCCTGACGGCGCCGAACGGCCCTGCCCAGCAGCGGGTGATCCGGCAGGCGCTGTCGTCGTGTGGTCTGTCGCCCGAGGACATCGACGCGGTGGAGGCGCACGGTACGGGCACGAGCCTCGGAGATCCGATCGAGGCCGGAGCGCTGGCAGAGGTGTTTGGCCCGAAGCGTAGCCCCGAGCGTCCGCTGTACCTGGGCTCGTCGAAGTCGAACTTCGGACATGCGCAGGCGGCCGCCGGCGTGGCGGGCGTGATCAAGATGGTGCTGGCGCTGCAGCACGAGGTGCTGCCGAAGACGCTGCACGCGGAGCAGCCGAGCCCGCACGTTGCGTGGGAGGGGAGCGGGCTGTCGCTGCTCCAAGAGGCGCGTCCGTGGCGGCGGAACGGCCGGGTCCGTCGTGCCGGGGTGTCGTCGTTCGGCATCAGCGGGACCAACGCGCATATCATCCTTGAAGAAGCGCCGGCGGAGGCGCGGCGTGAGGTCGCCGAGGTGGAGGCCGAGCCGGCGCCTGCGCTATTGCCGCTGGTGCTGTCGGGTCGAGACGAGGCCGCGGTGAATGCGCAGGCGGGGCGCTGGGCGAAGTGGCTGGAAGGGCACGCGGAGGTGGGGTGGGCGGACGTGGTGCGCACGGCAGCGCTGCACCGGACGCACTTCGAGTCGCGGGCGTCGGTGCATGCGGCGAGCGCTGCGGAAGCAGTGGAGGGTCTTCGGGCGCTGTCGTCGGGGCGGTCGGATGCGGCGGTGGTGAGCGGGAGGGCGAAGCGAGGCGGGAAGCTGGCGGTGCTGTTCACGGGGCAGGGCAGCCAGCGGCTCGGGATGGGGAAGAGACTTTACGAAGTATACCCCGTGTTCCGCGCGGCGTTCGACGAGGTGTGCGAGGCGCTGGACGCGCATCTCGCGCGTGGTCTGCGGGAGGTGGTGTTCGCGGCCGCGGGCAGCGAGGAAGGAGCGCTGCTGGAGCGGACGGAGTACACGCAGCCCGGGCTGTTTGCGCTGGAAGTGGCGCTGTACCGTCAGTGGGAGTCGTGGGGGCTGAAGCCGGCTGCGCTGCTGGGGCACTCGATAGGAGAGCTGAGCGCGGCGCACGTGGCGGGTGTGCTGAGCCTCGCGGACGCAGCGAAGCTTGTGTGCGCCCGCGGTCGGCTGATGCAGGGGTGCGAGGTCGGGGGAGCGATGGTGTCGGTGGAGGCCTCGGAGCAGGAGGTGCAGGGGGCGCTGTCGGAGGTTGGGGCGCAGGGTCGACTGAGCATCGCCGGGCTCAACGCGCCGGAGCAGACGGTGCTGAGCGGGGACGAGGCCGCGGTGCTCGCGGTGGCGAGGCGGTTGGAGGCGCAGGGCCGGCGTACGCGGCGTCTGCGCGTGTCGCACGCGTTCCACAGCGCGCACATGGACGGGATGCTGGAGGAGTTCGGGAAGGTGGCGCGGGAGTGCACGTACGCGCGGCCGCAGCTGGCGGTGGTGAGCAGCGTGACGGGCGAGCTGGCTGGCGAAGAAGCGCTGATGTCGGCCGAGTACTGGGTGAGGCAGGCGCGCGAGGCGGTGCGCTTCCTCGACGGGATGCGCACACTGGCGGCGGAGGGGATGAGCACGTACGTGGAGTGCGGGCCGGATGGCGTGCTGTGCGCGCTGGGCGCGGGCTGCCTGCCGGAAGGTGAGGAAGCGACGTTCGTGACGAGCCTGCGCCGTGAGCAGGACGAGGCGCGCGCGCTGGTGACGGCGCTTGCGACGGTGCACGTGCAGGGGCACGAGGTGGACTGGACGCGGGTGCTGTCCGGTCAGGGCGGTCGTGCCGTGGAGCTGCCGACGTACGCGTTCCAGCGGCAGCGCTACTGGCTGGAAGCGCCGAAGAGCACGGCGGCGGAGGTGAATGTCTCGTGGCCGGAGCGTGCGTTGTGGAACGCGGTGCAGGAAGGCGAAGGCGTTGCGGAGCTGCTGGAGCTGCCTGACGACGTGCGCGCCAGCGTCGGGCCGCTGCTGCCGTACCTCGCGGCGTGGCGCCAGAGAAAGCACGCAGAAGCGGCGGCGGCGAGCTGGCTGTACGAGGAAGCGTGGCAGAGCCATCCGACGCCTGTGACGGGTAGTCCGGATGTGAGGGGCACCTGGCTCGTGGTGTCATCTCCGCTCGCCGGAGAGCTTGCGGAGGCGGTGCGTGGTGCGCTCGACGCCGCGGGGGCCGAGGTGATCGTGCACATCGCGACCGCGGAGCGAGCGCAGCTCGCAGCGTGGCTGAGAGAGCAAGCGCGCCTGAGAAAGGAGAAGAGCGAGCTGCGTGGCGTCATCGCGCTCACGGCCTCAGGCGAGGAAGGCGCGCTGGAGCAAGAGGAGGCGCCCCGCGGTCTGTACCAGGCGCTGGCGGTGGTGCAGGCGCTCGGCGATGCCGGGATCGGCGCGCGGCTGTGGTTGTTGACGCAGGGAGCGGTCAGCACCGAGGCAAGCGAAGCGGTGGTGCACCCGTTGCAGGCGCTGACGTGGGGACTGGGACGGACGGTGGGGCTGGAGCACCCCGAGCGCTGGGGCGGGCTGCTGGACGTGCCGGCGGAGCTGGACGCGGGCGTGATGCAGCACGTGCTGACCACGCTTGTGTCCGAGGACAACGAAGATCAGGTGGCGGTGCGGCGCGGCGGGCGCCTCGTGAGGCGCATTGTGCGTGTGCGCGGCGAGGGCGAGGGCGAGGGCGGGGGCTGGAAGCCGCGCGGCACGGTGCTCATCACGGGAGGCGTGGGCGGGCTCGGAGGTCATCTTGCCCGCTGGCTGGCCGGGCGTGGCGCAGAGCACCTCGTGCTGGCGTCGCGCAGCGGCGCGTCGGCGCCCGGGGCGAGCGAGCTGCGGGACGAGCTTGTGGCGCGGGGCATTCGGGTGACGCTGGCGGCGTGTGACGTGTCGGAGCGGGCGCAGCTGGAGGCGCTGCTCGCGGAGCTGGAGCAGGACGAAGCGCCGCTGAGGGCGGTGGCGCACCTCGCGGGGATAGGCCGCCGTGTTCCGCTGCGAGAGCTCGAGCCTGAGCAGCTCGGGCAGGAGCTCGCGGCGAAGGTGAAGGGGGCGTGGCACCTGCATCAGCTGCTGGGGAAGCGGGAGCTGGATGCGTTCGTGCTCTATGGCAGCATCGCCGGGCTGTGGGGCTCCGGGGCGCAGGGCGCGTACGGCGCAGCGAACGCAGGGCTGGACGCGCTCGCGCGGTACCGGCGCGCGCGAGGGCAGGCTGCGACGGTGCTGCACTGGGGCCCCTGGGCGGGAGAAGGGATGGTGACCAGAGAGGTCGAGTCGCAGCTGCGGAGCCGCGGGGTCGCGGTGATGTCGCCCGACAAGGCGCTTGCCGGGCTGGAGATGGCGCTGCGGCTGGGGCGCACGTCGGTGGCGATCGCGGACGTGGACTGGTCGCGCTTCGCGCCGTCGTTCAGCGCGGCGCGGCCGAGGCCGCTGCTGGACGGGATCGAGGAGGCGCGGCGGGCGCAGGAGAGCCGCGGCCCGCAGCCGGCCGCAGGCGGGACCGCGCTGAGAGACACCTTGCTGGGCCTGAGCGAGGCAGAGCGGCGCGAGCAGGTTCGTCAGCTGGTGGCGAGCGAGACGGCCGCGGTGCTGGGCATGCCGGACCCGAGCCGGCTTGACCCGGACCGTGGCTTTGTGGACCTCGGGCTGGATTCGCTGATGGCGGTGGAGCTGTCGAAGCGGCTGCAGAAGCGCACGGGCATGACGGTATCGAGCACGCTGAGCTTCGATCATCCGACACAGAGCGAAGTGGCGCGCTGGCTGCTGGAGCAGCTCACACCTCAGCCGCGGCCGGAGCCGGTGGTGCGCGAGGTGAGCCGGGGAGAGGGGTGGAGCACGCCGATAGCGATCGTGGGCGTGGGCCTGCGCATGCCTGGCGGAGCGAGCGACCTGGAGAGCTTCTGGCAGGTGCTGGTCGAAGAGCGGGATACGCGGCGGCCGATCCCGGCCGACCGCTTCGACATCGAGGCGCTGTACGATCCTGACCCCGACGCGAATGGCAAGACGTACGTGCGGAGCGCGTCGCTGCTCGACGACGTGGCGTCGTTCGACCCCGGGTTCTTCGGGATAAGCCCGCGGGAGGCGGAGCCGATGGATCCGCAGCACCGGCTGCTGCTGGAGACGGCGTGGAGCGCCCTGGAGGACGCGGGGGTGCGTCCAGAGCACCTGAAGGGCTCGGACACGGGAGTGTTCGTGGGCGTGGCGCCGAGCGAATACGCGAGCTACCGAGGAAAGAGCGCGAACGAAGATGCGTATGCGCTGACGGGGACGGCGCTGAGCTTTGCTGCGGGACGGGTGGCCTACCACCTCGGGCTGCAAGGCCCTGCGGTGTCGACCGACACGGCCTGCAGCTCGTCGCTGGTAGCGCTGCACCTGGCGTGCGACGCGCTGCGCCGGGGCGACTGCGAGGTGGCGCTGGCGGCAGGTGTGCAGGTGCTGGCGAACCCGGCGGGGTTTGTGCTGCTGTCGCGCACGCGCGCGGTGTCGCCGGACGGGCGGTGCAAGACGTTCTCGCAGGCGGCGGACGGTTATGGCCGTGGCGAGGGAGTCGGGGTGCTGGTGCTGATGCGGCTGTCCGAGGCGCAGCAGCAGGGGAAGCGGGTGCTGGGTGTGGTGCGCGGCACGGCGGTCAATCAGGACGGCGCGAGCAGCGGGATCACGGCGCCGAACGGCACGGCGCAGCAGAAGGTGGTGCGCGCGGCGCTGCGGAACGCGGGGCTGGAGCCGGCGAGCATCGATGTGGTGGAGTGCCACGGTACGGGCACGTCGCTGGGCGACCCGATCGAGGTGCAGGCGCTCGGCGCGGTGTACGGGCGAGGTCGGGATATGGCTCGTCCGCTGCAGCTGGGCGCGGTCAAGAGCAATATCGGTCATCTCGAGTCCGCCGCGGGCATCGCAGGGGTGTGCAAGATCCTGGCGGCGTTCCGTTACGAGGCGCTGCCGGCGACGCTGCACAGCACGCCGCGCAATCCCTGGATCCCCTGGGAGGACCTGCCGGTGCAGGTGGTCGATCGCCTGACCCCCTGGCCTCGGCGCGCAGAGGGCCCCCCGCGCCGTGCCGGGGTGTCGTCGTTCGGCATCAGCGGGACCAACGCGCATATCATCCTTGAAGAAGCGCCGGCGGAGGCGCGGCGTGAGGTCGTCGAGGTGGAGGCCGAGGCGGCGCCTGCGCTATTGCCGCTGGTGCTGTCGGGTCGAGACGAGGCCGCGGTGAATGCGCAGGCGGGGCGCTGGGCGAAGTGGCTGGAAGGGCACGCGGAGGTGGGGTGGGCGGACGTGGTGCGCACGGCAGCGCTGCACCGGACGCACTTCGAGTCGCGGGCGTCGGTGCATGCGGCGAGCGCTGCGGAAGCAGTGGAGGGTCTTCGGGCGCTGTCGTCGGGGCGGTCGGATGCGGCGGTGGTGAGCGGGAGGGCGAAGCGAGGCGGGAAGCTGGCGGTGCTGTTCACGGGGCAGGGCAGCCAGCGGCTCGGGATGGGGAAGAGACTTTACGAAGTATACCCCGTGTTCCGCACGGCGTTCGACGAGGTGTGCGAGGCGCTGGACGCGCATCTCGCGCGTGGTCTGCGGGAGGTGGTGTTCGCGGCCGCGGGCAGCGAGGAAGGAGCGCTGCTGGAGCGGACGGAGTACACGCAGCCCGGGCTGTTTGCGCTGGAAGTGGCGCTGTACCGTCAGTGGGAGTCGTGGGGGCTGAAGCCGGCTGCGCTGCTGGGGCACTCGATAGGAGAGCTGAGCGCGGCGCACGTGGCGGGTGTGCTGAGCCTCGCGGACGCAGCGAAGCTTGTGTGCGCCCGCGGTCGGCTGATGCAGGGGTGCGAGGTCGGGGGAGCGATGGTGTCGGTGGAGGCCTCGGAGCAGGAGGTGCAGGGGGCGCTGTCGGAGGTTGGGGCGCAGGGTCGACTGAGCATCGCCGGGCTCAACGCGCCGGAGCAGACGGTGCTGAGCGGGGACGAGGTCGCGGTGCTCGCGGTGGCGAGGCGGTTGGAGGCGCAGGGCCGGCGTACGCGGCGTCTGCGCGTGTCGCACGCGTTCCACAGCGCGCACATGGACGGGATGCTGGAGGAGTTCGGGAAGGTGGCGCGGGAGTGCACGTACGCGCGGCCGCAGCTGGCGGTGGTGAGCAGCGTGACGGGCGAGCTGGCTGGCGAAGAAGCGCTGATGTCGGCCGAGTACTGGGTGAGGCAGGCGCGCGAGGCGGTGCGCTTCCTCGACGGGATGCGCACACTGGCGGCGGAGGGGATGAGCACGTACGTGGAGTGCGGGCCGGATGGCGTGCTGTGCGCGCTGGGCGCGGGCTGCCTGCCGGAAGGTGAGGAAGCGACGTTCGTGACGAGCCTGCGCCGTGAGCAGGACGAGGCGCGCGCGCTGGTGACGGCGCTTGCGACGGTGCACGTGCAGGGGCACGAGGTGGACTGGACGCGGGTGCTGTCCGGTCAGGGCGGTCGTGCCGTGGAGCTGCCGACGTACGCGTTCCAGCGGCAGCGCTACTGGCTGGAAGCGCCGAAGGCGCGTACCGACGTGGGCTCGGTGGGCTTGAGGGAGTTGGGGCATCCGCTGCTCGGAGCGGCAACGAAGCTGGCCGACGGCGACGGCCATCTGTTCACAGGCCGGCTGTCGCTGGGTGAGCAGCCGTGGCTCCGCGACCATGCGGTGTTTGGTAACGTGGTGTTCCCGGGCACGGGGATGCTGGAGCTCGCGCTGGCGGCTGGGCGCACAGTGGGCAGCGGGGCGCTGTCGGAGCTCACGATCGCCGAGCCGCTGATGCTCGTCGAGGACGTGGCCGTGCGATTGCAGCTCTCGGTCGGCGCGCCCGACGCCGCGGGCCGGCGTGAGCTTGGGCTGTACAGCCAGCCGGAGCAGGGGCCGGAAGACGCCCCCTGGGTGCAGCACGCGACGGGCGTGTTGACCGGCGAGACCCTGGCCACCTCCGGCGAGCTCGATGAGCTGACGACGTGGCCAGTGCCCGGCGCCGAGGCGGTGGACCTCTCCGGGTTCTACGAGCGGCTGCATGATCGTGGACTCCACTACGGCCCGGCCTTCCAGGGGCTCGTGGAGCTGTCGCGTCGAGACACGACCTTCTTCGGGCGGGTGGTGTTGCCCGAAGACGCGACGGACCGCGCCGAGGACTACGGGGTGCATCCGGCGCTGATGGACGCCGCGCTGCATACGATGGTCGCAGCGTTTGCGGAGAACTCAGCGCCGGACGACGTGCTGCTGCCTTTCTCCTGGTCGGACGTGGTGTTGCACGCCACGGGGGCGAGCGAGCTCCGGGTGAGGCTGGAGCTCGCGGGAGCCGGAGACTCGGCACAGGCGGCCGCCTCGCTGAGCGTCGCAGATGCCGCCGGCCAGCCGGTGGTGAGCGTCGGTGCCCTGCATCTGCGCCGGGCGACGGCCGAGCAGCTGAGGGCAGCGCCGCGTGCCGAGGCGCAGCATCTGTATCGGGTGGACTTCCAGCCCGTGAGCCTCGTGGAGACGGGCTCGAAGGCGGACTCGCTGGTGGTGCTCTGCGCGCCCGAGGGGCGAGGGCGACTGGACGAAGCGCTGGGTGTGGAGGCGATTGCAGGCCTCGATGCATTGCTCGCGCGGATCGAGCAGGGAGCCCGATTGCCTGAGCGGGTGCTGGTCGACACGACGGCTGGCAGCTCACAGCGCTCGGACATGGTGACATCGTCGCACGAGGCGACGGGGCAGGCGCTGTCGCTGCTGCAAGCGTGGGTGTCGGAGCCCCGGCTCGAGGGGGTGGAGCTGGTGTGGGTGACGCGGGATGCGGTCAGCGCCGGTCCGGGCGACGGTGTCCAGGACCTGGCGCACGCGCCGCTGTGGGGGCTTGTTCGCACGGCGCGAAGCGAGCACCCCGAGCGCCGGCTGCGCCTGATCGACGTCGGGATCGGGACGGTGGACGGCGGGCTGCTGGCGCGCGCGCTGGCGACGGCGACGGAGCCGGAGCTTGCGCTGCGTGGCGGCGCTGCGCTGGCGGCGCGCCTCGTGCGCGTGCCGGCGGCAGCGGAGACGCTCACGCCGGCTCGCAGCCTGGACCCGACGGGCACCGTGCTGGTGACCGGAGGAACAGGCGAGCTGGGTCAGGCCGTCGCGGAGCATCTGGTGCGCGCGCACGGGGTGCGGCACCTCGTGGTGACGTCGCGCCGTGGGCTGGAGGCGCCCGGGGCCCGAGGCTTCGTGCAGGAGCTGGAGAAGCTCGGTGCCGAGACCGTGACGGTGGCGGCGTGTGACGTGTCGAAGCGGGAGGAGGTCGCGCGGGTGCTGGCCGGCATCGAAGCCGCACATCCGCTGACCGCGGTGCTGCACCTGGCCGGCGTGCTCGACGATGGCGTCGTCACCGCGCAGACGCCCGAGCGTCTCTCGCGGGTGCTGGCGCCGAAGGTGGACGGGGCGCTGCACCTGCACGAGCTGACGCTGGAGCTCGACCTCTCGGCGTTCGTGCTGTTCTCGTCGGCGGCCGGTACGTTTGGCACGGCGGGCCAGAGCAACTACGCGGCGGCCAACAGCTTCCTCGACGCGCTCGCGGCGCACCGCCGCAGCCGCGGGCTCGCGGCGACGAGCCTGGCGTGGGGCTTCTGGGCGCAAGCGGGCGTGGGCATGACAGCGCACCTGGGCGGGGCGGAGCTCTCACGTATCCAGCGCGCCGGACTTGTGCCGATACGGGTCGAGGAGGGCCTTTCGCTGCTGGACGCCGCGCTTCTGCGCCCCGAAGCGAGCCTGGTGCCTGTGCACCTCGATCTTGCGCAGATGGAGCGGGGGCTGGAGGCCAGCGGCGAACTGCCCGCGCTGCTTCGCGCGCTGCTGCGCCCTGGGCTGCGCAAGGCGTCATCCGCCACGAGGAAAGAAGCCTCGGCGCTCCGCGAGCGCCTCTCGGAGCTGCCGGAGGCGGAGCGCCTGAGCTCGCTCGTCGAGCTGGTTCGGGCCGAGGTGGCCGCGGTGCTCGGGCTGCCGCGCAGCGAGGCCGTTGCGGTAGATCAGGTGCTGAAGGACCTGGGGCTAGATTCGTTGATGGCGGTGGAGCTGCGCAGTCGGCTCAGCGCCCGAGCCGAGATCCCCCTCCCGGCGACGCTGGTGTTCGACTACCCGACGCCGCGGGCCGTTGCAGAGCTGCTCCTGAGACAGGCTTTCTCGAAGCAGCAGGTGACGGAGGCGCGGGCGCGTCGCCGGACGAAGGAAGACGAGGCGATCGCGATCGTGTCGATGGCGTGCCGACTGCCGGGGGGCGTGGCGACGCCGGAAGACTACTGGCGTCTCCTGGCGGAAGGGAAGGACGCGATCGAGCGCTTCCCCTCCCGTTATGACGCGTTCTCTGTTTACGACCCCGATCCGGAGGTCGTGGGCAAGAGCTACGTGCGCGAGGGTGGATTCCTGCGGGATATCGATGTCTTCGACGCGGGCTTCTTCGGGATCTCGCCGCGCGAGGCGCAGGGGATGGATCCCCAGCAGCGGCTGGTGCTGGAGACGGCGTGGGAGGCGCTGGAGCGAGCCGGCGTGCGGCCCTCGATGCTGAACGAGAGCGCCACCGGGGTATACCTGGGCTGGATGGGCTCGGACTACGGTGCTCTTCTCGGCGGTGACCTCGCCGCGCTGGACGGGTACCAGGGTACGGGGAGCGCGGCGAGCGTGCTTTCCGGCCGGGTGGCTTACGTGCTGGGGCTTCAGGGCCCAGCGATCACGGTGGACACGGCGTGCTCGTCGTCGCTTGTGTCGCTGCACCTGGCGTGCGCGGCGCTGCGCCAGGGCGAATGTGATCTGGCCCTGACCGGCGGGGTGATGGTGATGACCACGCCCGCGGGATTCGTCGAGTTCAGTCGTGCCCGAGGGCTTGCGCGAGACGGTCGGTGCAAGAGCTTCTCGGCGCAGGCGGACGGCGTCATCTGGTCCGAAGGGTGCGGGATGCTGTTGCTGAAGCGGCTGTCTGACGCGCAGCGCGACGGCGACCGAGTGCTGGGGGTGATCCGTGGCTCGGCGGTGAACCAGGACGGCCGCAGCCAGGGTCTGACGGCGCCGAACGGCCCTGCCCAGCAGCGGGTGATCCGGCAGGCGCTGTCGTCGTGTGGTCTGTCGCCCGAGGACATCGACGCGGTGGAGGCGCACGGGACAGGCACGAGCCTTGGAGACCCGATCGAGGCCGGAGCGCTGGCGGAGGTGTTTGGCCCGAAGCGTGGCCCCGAGCGTCCTCTGTACCTGGGGTCGTCGAAGTCGAACCTGGGACATGCGCAGGCGGCCGCGGGTGTGGCGGGCGTGATCAAGATGGTGCTGGCGCTGCAGCACGAGGTGCTGCCGAAGACGCTGCACGCGGAGCAGCCGAGCTTGCACATCGCGTGGGAGGGGAGCGGGCTGTCGCTGCTTCAAGAGGCGCGTCCGTGGCGGCGGAACGGCCGGGTCCGTCGTGCCGGGGTGTCGTCGTTCGGCATCAGCGGGACCAACGCGCATATCATCCTCGAAGAAGCGCCCAGCGAGGCGCGGCGTGAGCCCGTCGAGGTCAAGGCCGAGGTGGCGCCTGCGGCGATGCCGCTGGTGCTGTCGGGTCGAGACGAGGCTGCGGTGAATGCGCAGGCCGGGCGCTGGGCGAAGTGGCTGGAAGAGCACGCGGAGGTGGGGTGGGCGGACGTGGTGCGCACGGCAGCGCTGCACCGTACGCACTTCGAGGCACGCGCGTCGGTGCATGCGGCGAGCGCTGCGGAAGCTGTGGAGGGTCTTCGCGCGCAGTCAGAGGGTCGCGGCCACCGCGCGGTGGCCGTGGGCAAGGCGCGGGAGCGAGGCAAGGTGGTGTTCGTGTTCCCCGGCCAGGGGAGCCAGTGGCCGGGGATGGGCCGAGCGCTGCTGGAGCAGAGCGCGGCGTTCGCGGAGGCGGTGCAGGCGTGTGACGCGGCGCTGCGGCCGTGGACGGGCTGGTCGGTGCTGTCGGTGCTGCGCGGAGAAGGCGGGGAGGAGCAGCCGTCGCTGGAGCGGGTGGACGTGGTGCAGCCAGCACTGTTCGCGATGTGCGTGGGCCTGGCCGCGGCGTGGCGTTCGCTGGGGGTCGAGCCCGCGGCGGTGGTGGGCCACAGCCAGGGCGAGGTGTCGGCGGCGGTGGTGTGCGGAGCGCTGTCGCTGGCGGAGGGAGCGCGGGTCGTGGCGCTGCGCAGCCAGGCGGTGCGGCAGCAGTCGGGGGTGGGGGCGATGATGCTGGTCGAGCGGCCGGTGTCGGAGGTGCAGCAGCGCATCGAGCGGTACGGCGACGCGCTGGCGATAGCGGCGGTGAACACGTCGAGCTCGACGGTGGTGTCGGGGGACGTGGAGGCGGTGGACGGGCTGATGGCGGAGCTGACGGCAGAAGGTGTGTTCTGCCGGAGGGTCAATGTCGACTACGCGTCGCACAGCGCGCACATGGATGCGCTGCTGCCCGAGCTGGGGGCGAAGCTGTCGTCGCTCAGGCCGAAGGCGACGGAGATCCCGTTTTACTCGACGGTGACAGGAGAGGCGTCGCGCGGCGAGGGGCTGGACGGCGAGTACTGGTGCCGCAACCTTCGGCAGACGGTGCGGCTGGACCGAGCGCTGGCGAAGCTGCTGGAGGACGGCCACGGGGTGTTCGTGGAGGTGAGCGCGCACCCGGTGCTGGCGATGCCGCTGACGACGGCGTGCGCGGAGGCGCAAGGGGTGGTGGTGGGGAGCCTGCAGCGCGACGAAGGTGGGGTGTCGCAGCTGTACAGGACGCTGGGGCAACTGCACGTGCAGGGGCACGAGGTGGACTGGACACGGGTGCTGTCGGGCCGTGGCGGCCGGTCCGTGGAGCTGCCGACCTACGCGTTCCAGCGGCAGCGCTACTGGCTGGATATCTCGAAGGCGCGTACCGACGTGGGCTCGGCGGGGCTCAAGGCAGCAGCACATCCGCTGCTCGGAGCGGCGACGAAGCTGGCCGACGGCGACGGCCATCTGTTCACAGGCCGGCTGTCGCTGGGTGAGCAGCCGTGGCTCCGCGACCATGCGGTGTTTGGTAACGTGGTGTTCCCGGGCACGGGGATGCTGGAGCTCGCGCTGGCGGCCGGGCGCACAGCGGGCAGCGGGGCGCTGTCGGAGATGGTCTTGGCCGAGCCGCTGGTGCTCGCCGAGGACGTGGCCGTGCGATTGCAGCTCTCGGTCGGGGCGCCCGACGCCGCGGGCCGGCGTGAGTTCGGGCTGTACAGCCAGCCGGAGCAGGGGCCGGAAGACGCCCCCTGGGTGCAGCACGCGACGGGCGTGTTGACCGACGAGCCCCTCGGCACCCCTGGCGAGCTCGATGAGCTGACGACGTGGCCAGTGCCCGGCGCCGAGGCGGTGGATCTCTCCGGCTTCTACGAGCGGCTGGAGGTGCGTGGACTCCACTACGGCCCGGCCTTCCAGGGGCTCGTGGAGCTGTGGCGTCGAGGCACGACGTTGTTCGGCCGCGTGGTGTTGCCCAAGGCCGCGGGGGACAGCGCCGAGGACTATGGCGTGCATCCGGCGCTGATGGACGCCGCGCTGCACACGATGGTTGCGGCCTTCCCGGAGATGGCAGAGCAAGACGCCGTCTTGTTGCCGTTCGCCTGGTCGGATGTGGTGCTGCACGCCATGGGCGCGAGCGAGCTCCGGGTCCGGATGGAGCTCCAGGAACAGGGCGCACAGCAGGAGGTCACTTCGCTGCACGTCGCTGACCCGACCGGCCAGCTGGTGGCGAGCGTCGGCGCCTTGCATCTGCGCCGGGCGACGGCGGAGCAGATGCGGACAGCCATCCATGCTGGTGTCCAGCATCTGTACCGGGTGGACTTCCAGCCTGCGGAGCTCGCGGCGTCCGTCTCGGAGACGGGCTCGCTGGTGGTGCTCGGTGCGCCGGAGGGGGGAGGACGACTGGCCGAGGCCCTGGGGGTGGAGGCGGTTGCAGGCCTCCACGCGCTGCTCGCGCTGATCGAGCAGGGCGCCCGACTACCTGTGCGGGTGCTTGTCGATGCCACTGCTGCAAATGCCGGTCGAACGACAGTGGCGGCGTCGCACGAGGCGACGGGGCAGGCGCTGTTGCTGCTGCAAGCGTGGCTGTCGGAGCCCCGGCTCGAGGGGGTGGAGCTGGTGTGGGTGACGCGGGATGCGGTCAGCGCCGGTCCGGGCGACGGTGTCCAGGACCTGGCGCACGCGCCGCTGTGGGGGCTTGTTCGCACGGCGCGCAACGAGCACCCCGAGCGCCGGCTGCGCCTGATCGACGTCGGGACCGAGGCTGTGGACGGCGAGCTGCTGGCGCGCGCGCTGGCGATGGCGACGGAGCCGGAGCTTGCGCTGCGCGGCGGCGCGGCGCTGGCCGCGCGCCTGGTGCGCGTGCAGGCGGCAGCGGAGACGCTCACGCCGGCTCGCGGGCTGGACCCGGCAGGCACCGTGCTGGTGACCGGGGGAACAGGCGAGCTGGGTCAGGCCGTTGCGGAGCATCTGGTGCGCGAGCACGGAGTGCGGCACCTTGTGCTGACGTCGCGCCGTGGGCTGGAGGCGCCCGGGGCCCGGGAGCTCGTGCAATCGCTCGAGGAGCTCGGCGCCGAGACCGTGACGGTGGCGGCGTGTGACGTGTCGGAGCGGGAGGAGGTCGCGCGGGTGCTGGCCGGAATCGAGGCCGCGCACCCGCTGACCGCGGTGCTGCACCTGGCCGGCGTGCTCGACGACGGCGTGCTGTCGTCGCAGACGCCTGAGCGCATTTCACGGGTGTTCGCGCCGAAGGTGGACGGGGCGCTGCACCTGCACGAGCTGACGCTGGAGCTCGACCTCTCGGCGTTCGTGCTGTTCTCGTCGGCGGCCGGTACATTTGGGACGGCGGGCCAGAGCAACTACGCGGCGGCCAACAGCTTCCTCGACGCGCTCGCGGCGCACCGCCGCAGCCGCGGGCTCGCGGCGACGAGCCTGGCGTGGGGCTTCTGGGCGCAAGCGGGCGTGGGCATGACAGCGCACCTGGGCGAGGCCGAGCTGTCGCGCATGCGGCGCAGCGGGTTTGTGCCGATGTCCGTGAGAGAAGGGCTTTCGCTGCTGGACGCCGCGCTCTCGCGCTCCGAGGCGACCCTGGTGCCTTTGCACCTCGATGTTGCGCAGCTGCAGCGGGGGCTGGAGGCCAGCGGCGAGCTGCCGGCGTTGTTCAGGTCCCTGCTGCGCCCGGGCCTGCGCAAGGCGTCCTCCGCGACGAAGAAAGAGGCGTCTGCGCTCCGCGAGCGCCTCTCGGTGCTGCCGGAGGCGGAGCGCATGAATTCGCTCGTCGAGCTGGTTCGGATCGAGGTCGCCGCGGCGATCGGGCTGCCGAGCAGCGAGGCTGTTGCGGCAGACCAGGTGCTGAAGGACCTGGGGCTCGACTCGCTGATGGCGGTGGCGCTGCGCAACCGCCTCACCGCCCGGACCGAGATGTCCTTGCCGGCGACACTGGTCTTTGACTACCCGACGCCGCGGGCCATCGCGAGGCTGCTGGACAGCCGCCTGCTCCCGGCCCTCTCCCCCCAGGAGGACGGCCCTCCCGAGGACCCGAACGGAATGTTGAAATGGGTGCTCAAGCGGGTCTCCGCGAGCCAGATGCAGCAAGCTGGTGTGCTCCAGCGGCTCCTCCAGCTCGCCGAGCCGAAGCTCGCCCGAACGAACGGTAGCCACCACGAGAATGGTAGCCGCCAAGAAGAGGATGTCCCGCTCCCGCTGACCATGCAGGACATCGACAGTAAGCTCGACGAAATTTTGAAGTGGTGAGTTATGACAAAGCCCGATGATACCCGACTTCAGCGCGCCATGGCGGCGATCGCTCTGCTCGAGCGGCGCATGGCAGAGCTCGAGGCCTCGCGCACCCAGCCCATCGCGATCGTGTCGATGGCGTGCCGACTGCCAGGGGGCGTGGCGACGCCGGAAGACTACTGGCGTCTCCTGGCGGAAGGGAAGGACGCGATCGAGGGCTTCCCTTCCCGATGGGAGTCGTTCTCTGTTTACGACCCCGATCCGGAGGTCGTGGGCAAGAGCTACGTGCGCGAGGGTGGATTCCTGCGGGATATCGATGTCTTCGACGCGAGCTTCTTCGGGATCTCGCCTCATGAGGCGCAGGGGATGGATCCCCAGCAGCGGCTGGTGCTGGAGACGGCGTGGGAGGCGCTGGAGCGGGCCGGCGTGCGCCCCTCGGCGCTGAGCGAGAGCTCCACCGGGGTATACCTGGGCTCGATGGGCTCGGACTACGGTGCTCTTCTCGGCGGTGACCTCGCCGCGCTGGACGGGTACCGGGGTACGGGGAGCGCGGCGAGCGTGCTTTCCGGCCGGGTGGCTTACGTGCTGGGGCTTCAGGGCCCAGCGATCACGGTGGACACGGCGTGCTCGTCGTCGCTTGTGTCGCTGCACCTGGCGTGCGCGGCGCTGCGCCAGGGCGAATGCGACCTGGCGCTGGCCGGCGGGGTCACGGTCATGAGCACCCCCGTGCTGTTCGTGGAGTTCAGCCGCCTCAAGGGGATGGCCCGAGACGGTCGGTGCAAGAGCTTCTCGGCGCAGGCGGACGGAGCGGGCTGGGCCGAGGGGTGCGGGATGCTGTTGCTGAAGCGGCTGTCTGACGCGCAGCGCGACGGCGACCGAGTGCTGGGGGTGATCCGTGGCTCGGCGGTGAACCAGGACGGCCGCAGCCAGGGTCTGACGGCGCCGAACGGCCCTGCCCAGCAGCGGGTGATCCGGCAGGCGCTGTCGTCGTGCCGGCTGTCGCCTCAGGACATCGACGCGGTGGAGGCGCACGGGACAGGCACGAGCCTTGGAGACCCGATCGAGGCCGGAGCGCTGGCGGAGGTGTTTGGCCCGAAGCGTGGCCCCGAGCGTCCTCTGTACCTGGGGTCGTCGAAGTCGAACCTGGGACATGCGCAGGCGGCCGCGGGTGTGGCGGGCGTGATCAAGATGGTGCTGGCGCTGCAGCACGAGGTGCTGCCGAAGACGCTGCACGCGGAGCAGTCGAGCCCGCACGTTGCGTGGGAGGGGAGCGGGCTGTCGCTGCTTCAAGAGGCGCGTCCGTGGCGGCGGAACGGCCGGGTCCGTCGTGCCGGGGTGTCGTCGTTCGGCATCAGCGGGACCAACGCGCATATCATCCTCGAAGAAGCGCCCAGCGAGGCGCGGCGTGAGCCCGTCGAGGTCAAGGCCGAGGTGGCGCCTGCGGCGATGCCGCTGGTGCTGTCGGGTCGAGACGAGGCTGCGGTGAATGCGCAGGCCGGGCGCTGGGCGAAGTGGCTGGAAGAGCACGCGGAGGTGGGGTGGGCGGACGTGGTGCGCACGGCAGCGCTGCACCGTACGCACTTCGAGGCACGCGCGTCGGTGCATGCGGCGAGCGCTGCGGAAGCTGTGGAGGGTCTTCGCGCGCAGTCAGAGGGTCGCGGCCACCGCGCGGTGGCCGTGGGCAAGGCGCGGGAGCGAGGCAAGGTGGTGTTCGTGTTCCCCGGCCAGGGGAGCCAGTGGCCGGGGATGGGCCGAGCGCTGCTGGAGCAGAGCGCGGCGTTCGCGGAGGCGGTGCAGGCGTGTGACGCGGCGCTGCGGCCGTGGACGGGCTGGTCTGTGCTGTCGGTGCTGCGCGGCGAGGCGGGTGAGGCAGGTGAGGCAGGTGAGGAGCTGCCGTCGCTGGGGCGCGTGGACGTGGTGCAGCCGGCGCTGTTCGCGATGTGCGTGGGTCTGGCCGCGGCGTGGCGGTCGCTGGGGCTGGAGCCCGCGGCGGTGGTGGGCCACAGCCAGGGCGAGGTGTCGGCGGCGGTGGTGTGCGGAGCGCTGTCGCTGGCGGAGGGAGCGCGGGTCGTGGCGCTGCGCAGCCAGGCGGTGCGGCAGCAGTCGGGGGTGGGGGCGATGATGCTGGTCGAGCGTCCGGTCTCGGAGGTGCAGCAGCGCATCGAGCGGTACGGCGACGCGCTGGCGATAGCGGCGGTGAACACGTCGAGCTCGACGGTGGTGTCGGGGGACGTGGAGGCAGTGGACGGGCTGATGGCGGAGCTGACGGCAGAAGGTGTGTTCTGCCGGAGGGTCAATGTCGACTACGCGTCGCACAGCGCGCACATGGATGCGCTGCTGCCCGAGCTGGGGGCGAAGCTGTCGTCGCTCAGGCCGAAGGCGACGGAGATCCCGTTTTACTCGACGGTGACAGGAGAGGCGTCGCGCGGCGAGGGGCTGGACGGCGAGTACTGGTGCCGCAACCTTCGGCAGACGGTGCGGCTGGACCGAGCGCTGGCGAAGCTGCTGGAGGACGGCCACGGGGTGTTCGTGGAGGTGAGCGCGCACCCGGTGCTGGCGATGCCGCTGACGACGGCGTGCGCGGAGGCGCAAGGGGTGGTGGTGGGGAGCCTGCAGCGCGACGAAGGTGGGGTGTCGCAGCTGTACAGGACGCTGGGGCAACTGCACGTGCAGGGGCACGAGGTGGACTGGACACGGGTGCTGTCGGGCCGTGGCGGCCGGTCCGTGGAGCTGCCGACCTATGCGTTCCAGCGGCAGCGCTACTGGCTGGATATCTCGAAGGCGCGTACTGACGTGGGCTCGGCGGGGCTCAAGGCAGCAGCACATCCGCTGCTCGGAGCGGCGACGAAGCTGGCCGACGGCGACGGCCATCTGTTCACAGGCCGGCTGTCGCTGGGTGAGCAGCCGTGGCTCCGCGACCATGCGGTGTTTGGTAACGTGGTGTTCCCGGGCACGGGGATGCTGGAGCTCGCGCTGGCGGCCGGGCGCACAGCGGGCAGCGGGGCGCTGTCGGAGATGGTCTTGGCCGAGCCGCTGGTGCTCGCCGAGGACGTGGCCGTGCGATTGCAGCTCTCGGTCGGGGCGCCCGACGCCGCGGGCCGGCGTGAGTTCGGGCTGTACAGCCAGCCGGAGCAGGGGCCGGAAGACGCCCCCTGGGTGCAGCACGCGACGGGCGTGTTGACCGACGAGCCCCTCGGCACCCCTGGCGAGCTCGATGAGCTGACGACGTGGCCAGTGCCCGGCGCCGAGGCGGTGGATCTCTCCGGCTTCTACGAGCGGCTGGAGGTGCGTGGACTCCACTACGGCCCGGCCTTCCAGGGGCTCGTGGAGCTGTGGCGTCGAGGCACGACGTTGTTCGGCCGCGTGGTGTTGCCCAAGGCCGCGGGGGACAGCGCCGAGGACTATGGCGTGCATCCGGCGCTGATGGACGCCGCGCTGCACACGATGGTTGCGGCCTTCCCGGAGATGGCAGAGCAAGACGCCGTCTTGTTGCCGTTCGCCTGGTCGGATGTGGTGCTGCACGCCATGGGCGCGAGCGAGCTCCGGGTCCGGATGGATCTCCAGGATCACGGCGCAGAGCAGGCGATGGCTTCGCTGTACGTCGCTGACTCCGTGGGGCAACTTGTGGTGAGCATCGGCGAGCTGAAGCTGCGCTGGGCGACGGCCGAGCAGCTGAGGGAGGCGACCCGTGCCGAGGCGCAGCATCTGTACCGGGTGGACTTCCGCCCTGTGCGTCTCGTGGACGGTTCGTCGGAGCCGGCCCCGCCAATGCTTGTCATGGTCCCGGAGGGGCGAGGGCAACTGGCCGAGATCCTGGAGGCGGAGGCGGTCGCGAGCCTCGATGTATTGCTCGCACGTCTCGAGCAGGGCGCGAGCGCGCCTGTGCGGGTGGTGGTCGATGTCACTGATTCCGCTCCCAGCCAATTGGCCGTGGCGGCGTCGTCGCACGAGGCGGCGCGACAGGCGCTGTCGCTGCTGCAAGCGTGGGTGTCGGAGCCCCGGCTCGAGGGGGTGGAGCTGGTGTGGGTGACGCGGGATGCGGTCAGCGCCGGTCCGGGCGACGGTGTCCAGGACCTGGCGCACGCGCCGCTGTGGGGGCTTGTTCGCACGGCGCGCAACGAGCACCCCGAGCGCCGGCTGCGCCTGATCGACGTCGGGACCGAGGCTGTGGACGGCGAGCTGCTGGCGCGCGCGCTGGCGATGGCGACGGAGCCGGAGCTTGCGCTGCGCGGCGGCGCGGCGCTGGCCGCGCGCCTGGTGCGCGTGCAGGCGGTGGAAGAGGTCACCCGAACTCGCGGGCTGGACCCGGCAGGCACCGTGCTGGTGACCGGGGGAACAGGCGAGCTGGGTCAGGCCGTTGCGGAGCATCTGGTGCGCGAGCACGGAGTGCGGCACCTTGTGCTGACGTCGCGCCGTGGGCTGGAGGCGCCCGGGGCCCGGGAGCTCGTGCAATCGCTCGGGGAGCTCGGCGCCGAGACCGTGACGGTGGCGGTGTGTGACGTGTCGAAGCGGGAGGAGGTCGCGCGGGTGCTGGCCGGAATCGAGGCCGCGCACCCGCTGACCGCGGTGCTGCACCTGGCCGGCGTGCTCGACGACGGCGTGCTCGACGACGGCGTCCTCGCCGCCCAGACGCCGGAGCGCATTTCACGGGTGTTCGCGTCGAAGGTGGACGGGGCGCTGCACCTGCACGAGCTGACGCTGGAGCTCGACCTCTCGGCGTTCGTGCTGTTCTCGTCGGCGGCCGGTACATTTGGGACGGCGGGCCAGAGCAACTACGCGGCGGCCAACAGTTTCCTCGACGCGCTCGCGGCGCACCGCCGCAGCCGCGGGCTCGCGGCGACGAGCCTGGCGTGGGGGTCGTGGATGCCGGAGCCGACGGGTACCGCCCGACCGAGCACCGCCGAGCCGGGAGCCACGAAACAATCTGGTCTGATGCCGATCTCCTTCAGCGCGGGGTTGTCGCTTCTGGACGCGGCGCTCTCGCGGCCTGAAGCGAGCCTGGTTTCGGCGTACCTGGACCTCGCCAGGCTGCAGAGAGGAGTCGAGGCCAGCGGCCAGCTGCCTGCGCTGCTCCGGGCGCTGCTGCGTCCGGGCCTGCGCAAGGCTACGTTTGGAACCCAGGAAGCCTCGGCGCTCCGTGAGCGTCTCGCGAGGCTGCCGGAGTCGGAGCGCCTGAATGCGCTCGTCGAGCTGGTTCGGGCCGAGGTGGCCGTGGTGCTCGGGCTGCCACGCCGTGAGGCTGTGGCAGCAGATCAGGTGCTCAAGGATTTGGGGCTCGACTCGTTGATGGCGGTGGCGCTGCGCAACCGCCTCACCGCCCGGACCGAGACTCCATTGCCGGCGACGCTGGTCTTTGACTACCCGACGCCGCGGGCCGTCGCGGAGCTGCTGCTGAAGCAGGCGTTCTCGGAGCTGAAGAGCGCGGGGGCCCGCCCGCGGGGGCGTCGTCGCGGGCAGGAGGACGAGCCCATCGCTATCGTGTCGATGGCGTGCCGGCTGCCAGGGGGCGTGGCGACGCCGGAAGACTACTGGCTTGGCCTGGCGGAAGGGAAGGACGCGATCGAGGGCTTCCCTGCACGCTGGGACGCCCTTAGTATCTACGCTCCTGATCCGGACGCCGTGGGCAAGAGCTATGCGCGCGAGGGAGGCTTCGTTCACGGCGTCGACCTCTTCGACGCGGGCTTTTTCGGGATCTCACCGCGCGAGGCGCAGGCGATGGATCCCCAGCAGCGGCTGGTGCTGGAGACGGCGTGGGAGGCGCTGGAGCGGGCCGGCATGCGCCCCTCGGCGCTGAGCGGGAGCGCTACCGGGGTATACCTGGGCTCGGCCGGCTCGGACTACGGCAGCCAGACCGGGAGCGTCCTGGATGCTCTGGACGGGTACCAGATGACGGGGAATCTTGGCTCCGTGATCTCTGGCCGGGTGGCTTACGTGCTGGGGCTTCAGGGCCCAGCGATCACGGTGGACACGGCGTGCTCGTCGTCGCTTGTGTCGCTGCACCTGGCGTGCGCGGCGCTGCGCCAGGGCGAATGCGACCTGGCGCTGGCCGGCGGGGTCACGGTCATGAGCACCCCCGTGCTGTTCGTGGAGTTCAGCCGCCTCAAGGGGATGGCCCGAGACGGTCGGTGCAAGAGCTTCTCGGCGCAGGCGGACGGAGCGGGCTGGGCCGAGGGGTGCGGGATGCTGTTGCTGAAGCGGCTGTCTGACGCGCAGCGCGACGGCGACCGAGTGCTGGGGGTGATCCGTGGCTCGGCGGTGAACCAGGACGGCCGCAGCCAGGGTCTGACGGCGCCGAACGGCCCTGCCCAGCAGCGGGTGATCCGGCAGGCGCTATCGTCGTGTGGTCTGTCGCCCGAGGACATCGACGCGGTGGAGGCGCACGGGACGGGCACGAGCCTTGGAGACCCGATCGAGGCCGGAGCGCTGGCGGAGGTGTTTGGCCCGAAGCGTAGCCCCGAGCGTCCTCTGTACCTGGGGTCGTCGAAGTCGAACCTGGGGCACACGGGACCTGCCGCGGGTGTGGCGGGCGTGATCAAGATGGTGCTGGCGCTGCAGCACGAGGTGCTGCCGAAGACGCTGCACGCGGAGCAGCCGAGCTTGCACATCGCGTGGGAGGGGAGCGGGCTGTCGCTGCTTCAAGAGGCGCGTCCGTGGCGGCGGAACGGCCGGGTCCGTCGTGCCGGGGTGTCGTCGTTCGGCATCAGCGGGACCAACGCGCATATCATCCTCGAAGAAGCGCCCAGCGAGGCGCGGCGTGAGCCCGTCGAGGTCAAGGCCGAGGTGGCGCCTGCGGCGATGCCGCTGGTGCTGTCGGGTCGAGACGAGGCTGCGGTGAATGCGCAGGCCGGGCGCTGGGCGAAGTGGCTGGAAGAGCACGCGGAGGTGGGGTGGGCGGACGTGGTGCGCACGGCAGCGCTGCACCGTACGCACTTCGAGGCACGCGCGTCGGTGCATGCGGCGAGCGTTGCGGAAGCTGTGGAGGGTCTTCGCGCGCAGTCAGAGGGTCGCGGCCACCGCGCGGTGGCCGTGGGCAAGGCGCGGGAGCGAGGCAAGGTGGTGTTCGTGTTCCCCGGCCAGGGGAGCCAGTGGCCGGGGATGGGCCGAGCGCTGCTGGAGCAGAGCGCGGCGTTCGCGGAGGCGGTGCAGGCGTGTGACGCGGCGCTGCGGCCGTGGACGGGCTGGTCTGTGCTGTCGGTGCTGCGCGGAGAAGGCGGGGAGGAGCAGCCGTCGCTGGAGCGGGTGGACGTGGTGCAGCCAGCGCTGTTCGCGATGTGCGTGGGCCTGGCCGCGGCGTGGCGGTCGCTGGGGCTGGAGCCCGCGGCGGTGGTGGGCCACAGCCAGGGCGAGGTGTCGGCGGCGGTGGTGTGCGGAGCGCTGTCGCTGGCGGAGGGAGCGCGGGTCGTGGCGCTGCGCAGCCAGGCGGTGCGTCAGCGGTCGGGGTCAGGGGCGATGATGCTGGTCGAGCGTCCGGTCTCGGAGGTGCAGCAGCGCATCGAGCGGTACGGCGACGCGCTGGCGATAGCGGCGGTGAACACGTCGAGCTCGACGGTGGTGTCGGGGGACGTGGAGGCAGTGGACGGGCTGATGGCGGAGCTGACGGCAGAAGGTGTGTTCTGCCGGAGGGTCAATGTCGACTACGCGTCGCACAGCGCGCACATGGATGCGCTGCTGCCCGAGCTGGGGGCGAAGCTGTCGTCGCTCAGGCCGAAGGCGACGGAGATCCCGTTTTACTCGACGGTGACAGGAGAGGCGTCGCGCGGCGAGGGGCTGGACGGCGAGTACTGGTGCCGCAACCTTCGGCAGACGGTGCGGCTGGACCGAGCGCTGGCGAAGCTGCTGGAGGACGGCCACGGGGTGTTCGTGGAGGTGAGCGCGCACCCGGTGCTGGCGATGCCGCTGACGACGGCGTGCGCGGAGGCGCAAGGGGTGGTGGTGGGGAGCCTGCAGCGCGACGAAGGTGGGGTGTCGCAGCTGTACAGGACGCTGGGGCAACTGCACGTGCAGGGGCACGAGGTGGACTGGACACGGGTGCTGTCGGGCCGTGGCGGCCGGTCCGTGGAGCTGCCGACCTACGCGTTCCAGCGGCAGCGCTACTGGCTGGATATCTCGAAGGCGCGTACCGACGTGGGCTCGGCGGGGCTCAAGGCAGCAGCACATCCGCTGCTCGGAGCGGCGACGAAGCTGGCCGACGGCGACGGCCATCTGTTCACAGGCCGGCTGTCGCTGGGTGAGCAGCCGTGGCTCCGCGACCATGCGGTGTTTGGTAACGTGGTGTTCCCGGGCACGGGGATGCTGGAGCTCGCGCTGGCGGCCGGGCGCACAGCGGGCAGCGGGGCGCTGTCGGAGATGGTCTTGGCCGAGCCGCTGGTGCTCGCCGAGGACGTGGCCGTGCGATTGCAGCTCTCGGTCGGGGCGCCCGACGCCGCGGGCCGGCGTGAGTTCGGGCTGTACAGCCAGCCGGAGCAGGGGCCGGAAGACGCCCCCTGGGTGCAGCACGCGACGGGCGTGTTGACCGACGAGCCCCTCGGCACCCCTGGCGAGCTCGATGAGCTGACGACGTGGCCAGTGCCCGGCGCCGAGGCGGTGGATCTCTCCGGCTTCTACGAGCGGCTGGAGGTGCGTGGACTCCACTACGGCCCGGCCTTCCAGGGGCTCGTGGAGCTGTGGCGTCGAGGCACGACGTTGTTCGGCCGCGTGGTGTTGCCCAAGGCCGCGGGGGACAGCGCCGAGGACTATGGCGTGCATCCGGCGCTGATGGACGCCGCGCTGCACACGATGGTTGCGGCCCTCTCCGAGAGGCCAGGAGCGAACGAGGTGCTCCTGCCGTTCGCCTGGTCGGACGTGGTGCTGCACGCCATGGGAGCGAGCGAGCTCCGGGTCCGGATGGAGCTCCAGGAGACTGGGGGCTCCAGGCAGATCACGGCTTCCTTGTCCGTTGCAGATGCGACCGGCCAGCCCGTGGCGAGCGTCGGCGAGCTGCAGCTGCGCTGGGCGACGGCCGAGCAGCTGAGGGCGGCGATCCGTACCGAGGCGCAGCATCTGTATCGGGTGGACTTCCGCCCTGTGCGCCTCGTGGCCGGCTTGTCGGAGCCGGCCCCGCCAATGCTTGTCATGGTCCCGGAGGGGCGAGGGCAACTGGCCGAGATCCTGGAAGCGGAGGCGGTCGCGAGCCTCGATGCATTGGTTGCGCGCCTCGAGCAGGGCGCGAGCGCGCCTGTGCGGGTGGTGGTCGATGTCACTGCTGCCGCTCTCAGCCAGTCGGGCGTGGTGGCGGCGTCGCACGAGGCGACACGAGAGGCGCTGTCGCTGCTGCAAGCGTGGGTGTCGGAGCCCTGGCTCGAGGGGGTGGAGCTGGTGTGGGTGACGCGGGATGCGGTCAGCGCCGGTCCGGGCGACGGTGTCCAGGACCTGGCGCACGCGCCGCTGTGGGGGCTTGTTCGCACGGCGCGCAACGAGCACCCCGAGCGCCGGCTGCGCCTGATCGACGTCGGGACCGAGGCTGTGGACGGCGAGCTGCTGGCGCGCGCGCTGGTGATGACGACGGAGCCTGAGCTTGCGCTGCGTGGCGGCGCGGCGCTGGCCGCGCGCCTGGTGCGCGTGCAGGCGGCAGCGGAGACGCTCACGCCGGCTCGTGGGCTGGACCCGACGGGCACGGTCCTGGTGACCGGGGGAACAGGCGAGCTGGGTCAGGCCGTTGCGGAGCATCTGGTGCGCGAGCACGGAGTGCGGCACCTTGTGCTGACGTCGCGCCGTGGGCTGGAGGCGCCCGGGGCCCGGGAGCTCGTGCAATCGCTCGAGGAGCTCGGCGCCGAGACCGTGACGGTGGCGGCGTGTGACGTGTCGGAGCGGGAGGAGGTCGCGCGGGTGCTGGCCGGAATCGAGGCCGCGCACCCGCTGACCGCGGTGCTGCACCTGGCCGGCGTGCTCGACGACGGCGTGCTGTCGTCGCAGACGCCTGAGCGCATTTCACGGGTGTTCGCGCCGAAGGTGGACGGGGCGCTGCACCTGCACGAGCTGACGCTGGAGCTCGACCTCTCGGCGTTCGTGCTGTTCTCGTCGGCGGCCGGGACGCTCGGGACGTCGGGCCAGAGCAACTACGCGGCGGCCAACAGCTTCCTCGACGCGCTCGCGGCGCACCGCCGCAGCCGCGGGCTCGCGGCGACGAGCCTGGCGTGGGGCTTCTGGGCGCAAGCGGGTGTGGGCATGACAGCGCACCTGGGCGAGGCCGAGCTGTCACGCATCCGGCGCGCAGGGCTTGTGCCGATGTCGATCGAGGAGGGCCTCTCGCTGCTGGATGCCGCGCTCCTGCGCCCCGAGGCGAGCCTGGCCCCGGTGCGCTTCGATCTGGCGACGCTCCAGCGCAAGCTCGACACCGGCGGCGCGCTGCCTCCGCTGTTCCTGGCCTTGCTGCGCCCGGGCCTGCGCCGGGTTTCCTCAGCATCACAGGGCACCTCGGCGATTCGCGAGCGTCTCGTGGCGCTGCCTGAGCAGGAGCGGTTGAAGTCGCTCGTCGCTCTGGTTCAAGCCGAGGTCGCCGCGGTGCTCGGGTTGCAGGGAGCGGCTGCTATCCGGGCCGACCAGCCCCTGCTGGAGCTCGGAATGGACTCCTTGATGGCGGTGGAGCTTCGAAACCGGCTCTCCAGCCTGATCGGCGCCACGCTCCCCGTCACCGTGGCCTTCACACGTCCGGACTCCAGGTCCATCGGTGCTTTCCTCCTCGACATGCTCCCTTCGGCCGGGGAGCGCTCGCTTCCGGGGAACGACAAGGTCGCCGGCAAGTGGCTTCGCATCCTCAGGTCGCCGCGCGTCCCCGCCGTCCGGATCGTCTGCTTCCCGGGCGCTGGAGGGGCAGCCTCTCTGTTCTTGCCCCTCGCCCAGCATGTGGCCGATGACGTGGAGTTCGTGGCGATCCAGGCCCCGGCTCGGGGCGATCGGCTCGCAGAGACGCCGGTCACGGACATGAGCGTCTTCGTCAGCGAGGTGTGCGATGCGCTGCGCGAGCGACTCGACTTGCCCACGCTGTTCTTCGGCTACAGCTTCGGGACATGGACCGCTTACGCGGTGCTGTGCGGAGCCTTGTCTCGTGGCGTGCATCGTGCGCCGCTCGGCCTCGCCGTCGCCTGCATGAGCCCGCCGTCCGACGCACGACAGAGCACGATGCAAGTGGGGATCGAGGAGGATGACGACACCGTCGTGAAGAGAATGGCCGCGGTCGGGGCATGGCCGGAGGCAGCCCTGGACGACGGCGAGCTTCGTGCGGCGCTCCTCCCCTCGTTCCGTGCGGATGCGCGGCTTGGAATGAGCTATCGGTGGGCCGAGGAAAAGCTGCTGGACGTCCCTGTCCTCGCCGTGGCAGCGACGAGGGACGAGATCATCCCAGATGCGTCATCCATCGAGGCGTGGCGTCAGGTGACGACAGGAGGCTTTGTCATGAGCCACCTCGACGGCACGCACTCGCTCGTCCTGGATGATCCTGCGAGCCTGGCACGAGAGCTGTCGACGTGCGTGGAGACGCAGCTGTGGCCAGGGAGAGAGCGCTCGAGCGACCGCGCCACCCAGGCATCTGGTGACAGGCGCGAGGACGGCGCGGCGGCTGGTGTCGACGGCATGCCGTCGCCCGGAGAAGAGCGCGGGAGACCGGGCACCAGCCAACCGCAAGCTTACGTGGGCTGATCGGCAGGAGGCACCTCGGTAATTCCCATCAAAGATGGAGAATGCCGCCCATGTATAAATAGCGGGGAGGGACACCTCACGCCGCGAACCCCATCGAACGCAGCGTCGTCGAGACAGAGATGTCGTATCCGCGTTGCGGAGAAGCCAGCTGTTGACGCTCGCTGCAAACCGCGGAATTCCGGACAGCCCGAGCGCTGGGTGAGTCGTTCGTCACCTGAGGGATCCCCTCATTTTCGTGGCGGAAATTAGTGGTCGCAGAGAACTGCTCCACGGTCGGCATGCGTAGGTCCATTGGTGACATGAGTCATCGAAATCTTCGAGCTTCATGGACCTCGAAACGAATAATTGTGCCGTGCGAGTGAGAAATCGTCGTCGCTGACCGGAATATATATTGGCAGGAGGCGACCAGCGAGCCTAGCGCATGCGCCGTTGGTCCGAGCGACATCATGACGACTTTCGCGAAGAACGCGCATCAGCCTGCCACACATGACTCCGCACCTGCGCCATCTACGCAGACCAGTCGCCCGAAAGTCGACCCGAAGTACATCCAGACCTTCGTCGAGAATTTGTTCGGCGATGACCTGCACGCGATGCGCGTCCTGTCGCTCGCGAACGGCGTCGTTGGCGTCCTGCACGCGGCGGTGCTGGCCATCCATGCCATCGGCCAAGCATATGCGAAGGTCGCAAACGTCAAGCCGAAGAGTGGAGTCAAGCAGGTCGACCGGCTGCTGGGCAATACCGGCATCGACGTGTTCCATTCCCTGAAGTCGTGGGTAGAGTTCGTGATCGGGGTCCGCAAAGAGATCGTTGTCGCGTTGGACTGGACGGACTTCGAGAAGGACGATCACACGACGCTCTGCGCCTACCTTGTGACGCGGCATGGTCGTGCCACGCCGCTGGCATGGAAGACGGTGAAGAAGTCCGCGTTGAAAGGCACTCAGAAGGACCACGAATACGAGCTCATCGAGTGGCTCCACGCGGCCATCGACGAGACGGTCGAGGTCATTCTGCTCGCCGACCGGGGCTTCGGCGATCGCAAGCTCTACGACTTTTTGGAGTTCATGGGCTGGGACTTCGTAATCCGCTTCCGCGGGGGTATCGTCGTCGAGAACGCGGCCGGGGAAGCGAGGTCCGCCAGCGCGTGGGTGCCGGCGAGCCGCCGCGCCACGATGCTGCGCGAGGTGCGCGTCACCGCCGACCGCGCGAAGGTCCCGGCCGTCGTCCTTGTCCACGCGCCGAAGATGAAGGAGCCGTGGTGTTTGGCCACAACGCTTTCGGGCCGCAAGGCGGGCGATATCGTCAAGCTCTACGGCAAGAGGTTCACGATCGAGGAGACGTTTCGAGACATCAAGGACAACCACTTCGGGATGGGCCTCTCCGCCACGCACATCCACAACGCCGGCCGGCGCGATCGCCTGCTGCTGCTCGCGGCCATCGCCCATGCACTCTTGACGCTGCTCGGCGCTGCGAGCGAGGAGGCCGGCCTCGATCGGTATCTGAAGGTCAACACCGTCAAGCGCCGCACACATTCGCTCTACCGCCAGGGGCTCTACTGGTACGACTGCATTCCCACCCTGCGCGAGGACTGGCTTCGGCCTCTCATGACGGCCTTCGATCGCATCGTCCGGGAGCACGCCGTCTTTCGCGAGATTTTCGGCATTATTTGAGGGGATTCCCCAGGTGACCCTCCGCTCGACCGCGGTCTCGGTGCGTGCGCTGTGGCTGATCACATCAGCATGGCAGCACGACGTTGCCGCGTGTCGTCGTGCGGTGCGGGTTCCTCGAGCTGTTCCAGGCTCGCCCTCGCGTCCGCATCCACGCCTGGGGCTTTGAACAGCGGGCCGGCTGTTGAATCCAGGAGGCAGCGGCTGAGGAAGCTCCGGATCGTCGACGGAGAGCAGAGCCTCCACTGCCCATACCGCAGGCCGACGAGCACCTTCAGCGTCTCGCGCACCTCGACATCGGCTTCGAGACGCGGGCCAGCGGGCTCGCGCAGTAGACCGAGCCTTTCGCGACGGCGTGCCGCGCGTAGACGCTCTCGACGTGGTGCGCCGATTGCTGCAAGGCGGCGCCGTTCAGCCGGTCGCATAGCGCTCCGGGCTTTCCCTGGCGGGCAGGGTGGTACATGCCACGCCGCTCCGACGGCCAGGTGCAGAAGATGAGGAGCTGCTGCTCCACGGCGAGGCGGCTGCGCGTCGGCACGCAAGCCAGCCACGCGTCGGTGCGAGCTGGCGATCCCCCCCGCCAGCCCGCTCACTCCTCCGCCAGCCCGCTCACTCCTCCGCCGGCCGGTGCGCCTCTCGCCCCAGCCCGGCGGCGTTCGGCTCGGCGAAGCCGAGCCGGCGGTGCATCACCGCAACGGTCCCTATCAGCACCACGAGCCCCAGCCCGAACGCGAGCGCCGCCCGCACGAGGAGCGGCCCGCCGGTGAGCGCGGCGAAGATCGCCTGCACCGCCCAGTGGTTCGGTAGCGGCGCGAGCACCCAGGCGAGCGGGCCCTTCAAGACGAAGCCCGCCACCGGGACCGTCGTGAAGAAGAACAGGAGCCCCTTGAGCATCGCTATCGCGCCGAGCTGATTGGCCGCGAAGGTCCCCACGATGAGCCCCAGGACGAGCCCCACCGGGAGCGCCGCGGCGACCGCCAGTAACAGGGGGCCGAACGGCACGTCGATCCCGGTGACCAGCAGCGTCGATGTCATGGCGAGCGTGACGCCGAGCAGGGCGCCCGCCGAGAGCTTCGCCGTCAGGTATTCGGCGAAGCGCAACGGCGTCACCACGTAGACGCGCAGGGTCCCGCTCTCCTTCTCGTCGAGGATGGAGAAGCCCACCGCGAGCCCCGCGACGAGCAGCACCGAAAAGGCGAGCAGCGACGCCGCCATGGATCGCGTCGGCGGGCGCTCCTCGCCGAGCGACGCCACCGTGACCTGCGGAGCCCCCGGCGCGGCGGCCAGATCGGTCGCGTCGGCGACGAGCTGCGCGAGCTGCACGACATACCCCGCCTCATTGCCCTCGAACACGATCTCCGTGGCGCCGTCCTTGAGAACGAAGCCAGGCACGTCGTCGATGACCTCGACCCGTCGGACCACCGCCGCCCGATCCGGCAGCACCACGACCTCTCCCTTGTCCCTCAGCGAGGCCAGGAGGGCAGGGGACAGATCCGGCGTGACCGCGAACGTGAGCGGTACCCCATCCATCAGCGGCACCATCAGCCGCATCAGCATCGCAAGCAGGAACGGACCGATGACGAGGTACGTGATGATGCTCTCGCGCCGGCCGACCTTGAAGTCCTTCGCGAGGATGGCTGCGATCCTTCCGAACATCACCGCACCTCCCGCATGAGACGCCGCGAGACCGCCACATAGGCGAAGAGCGCGGCGACCACGAAAAACCCGCCGATGCCGAGCGCCGCATCGAGCACGACGGCCTCCTTGCCCGACGGGAACAAGAGCTCCCGCGTGCCGAACATCACATGGTACGTGGGCAGGAGCCGGAGCAACGGCATATCGAGCGACGGCAGCTCATAGGCCGCCATCGGCACCGAGAGCCCTATCCCGACCAGCACCAGGGGATAGAAGAACGCCGACAGGTTCGCGAAAAAGACCGACAGCCCGACGCCGAAGAGCGTCAGCCCCGCCGCAGCCCCGATCACCAGGGCGAGCGCAGGCAGGTTGAGCAGGGCCGAGGGCAGCCCGAACCCGGTGAGCACCAGCGTGCCGAGCGCCGCGAGGCCCGCATTCACGAGCAGCTTGGACGCGATGTACACGAGCGGCCCGCCCGGCGCGATCCGGTAGAAACGGACCGTCCCGAATGTCTTCTCCTGCAGGACCATCACCGCGCCGAACAGGAAGCCGATGATCGCGATGTCGACCGCATAGAAGATGGGCAGCATCGTGCCATTGAACGGCGGCGTCGGAGATGGCGCGCGCAGCGTGCTGACCGTGTACGTGCGCTCGACCTCGTCGCCGCGCACGCGGCTCGCGGCCACCCGCGCCGCCGCCACCTCGAGGCTCTGCACGCGCGCGCTCTCGTACCCGCGCACCAGGGCCTGAACGTCGCCCGAGCGGTCGATGACCACGCCGAGCGCCTCCCGATCTCTGGCGAGCGCTTCGCGAAGCGCCCCCTCGTCGTCGACCCGCTGAATGCCGGACGGCGCGCCCCCGGCGACCGGGGCGCGGCTCAAGACGAAGGCCTGCTTTTCGCCGCCCACGCGCTCCGGAAGCGCGAAGCCGACCAGCCCGCCGAAGAGAACGGCCATCGCCACGACGATGTGCACGAACCGGTGCCGGAGGACGACGCGCGCGTCCAGCGCGAGCAGCGTGAGCAGCGGGCGGCGCCTCGACGGGGGCGGCGAGCGTCGATCCCCGGACAACGCTGGAGCTGCCGCGCTCATGAGAGCCCCCGCCCGGTGAGCCGCACGAAGATCTCGGCCAGCGTGGCCTCCTGGGAGTGCACCGTCTCGACGCCCGGGCTCGCCAGGACACGCGCGAGATTCGCCCGCTGCTCCTCTTGATCGATGAAGAAAATCTCGCTCTCCAGCTTGCCCGACGCCCGCCGCTCCACCTTCACGGCCCGCTCCCCGAGAGACAGCTTGAGCTCGCGCGGCGCCCCCTGGGCGGCGATCTTCCCGTCGTGCAGGAACGCCACCTCGTCGCAGAGCCGATCGACCACCGCCATGTCGTGGGTCGTCAAGAGGATCCTTGCGCCGCGCTTGCGCTGCTCCTCGAGGAGATCGAGCACCGTCAGCATCGTCCCCGGGTCGAGCCCGGAGGTCGGCTCGTCCAGGAACAGGAAATCGGGTCGGTGGAAAAGCGAGCGCGCCAGCACGAGGCGCTGCTTCATGCCCTTCGAGTACGCGCCCGCGGGCTTGTCCCGGTCAGCGCCCAGCCCGAGCCGATCGAGCAGGACGTCGGGATCCTCGTGCTGTCCCGCATAGAGGCCGGCGAAGCAGGTCAGGTTCTCCTTGCCCGTGAGCTTGGGGAACAGGTTCGGGTGCTCGAACGAGACGCCGATGCGCCCGAAGAAGTCGTGGCCGAGCTTCTGGAGATCCTCTCCATCATAGCGAACGGTCCCGCTCTCCGGCCGGAGCAGGCGGATAAGCAAGTTCTGGACCGTGCTCTTGCCAGCGCCGCTCGGACCGAGAAATCCGAAAATGGAGCCCGCTTTGACGTTGAAGGAGAGGCCGCGGATCACGGGCTCCGAGGCGCCCGGGTAGCGGAAAATGAGGTTCGATACGTCGATCATGCTGTTGAATCCTCCGCCTGGGCCGCGCGATGGCCGCAGCTCGCGCTACGGCGCCGCCAGGCAGCTCGAAGCGGGAACGCGGCTCATGGATGGTTGCCGGGTCTTTCACCGAGCTCCGCGGAATCGCCGCGGGCAGGCGGCTTTACCGTCCCGAGGCGCGGGCGGACCGTACCGAGATCGACCGTTCAACGCAAGCAAAGCTAGCAAAGCTAGGCCAGAGAACCGCTCGAATCAAGGACCGGCCCACGGCCGCATCACGCCGTGCGAAATCAGGGTTGACTTCATTTACCCGTGAAGGATACAATGGCTCATTATAGCTGCGGACTATTGGCGCACTCAGGATCCAACGCGATCTGCCGGATTGCTCTACGTAGGCCTGGAGGACCCAGGTGTGTTCGAGCGAGGCCGGCGAGGATCGCTGGGATGCCCATGTCCTGAGCCTGTGCCGGCCGTCGTCTAGCAGGGGAGTTGTAGCGCTTGATCCGCCTCCGCAAGATTTTTCCATCAAGCCACGTCCGTCTGCACACCCAAATCGAAATCGATGCGTCCGCCGAGCGCGTCTGGAATGTGCTGGCCGATTTCGGCGCTTATGCCGAATGGAATCCATTCCTGCAGCAGGTCAGCGGCGCCGCGCACCCCGGCGCGAAGCTGACCGTGAAGGTGGGGCAGGAAGGGAAGCGCTCAACAACGTTTCAGGTTCGTGTCAAGACGGTTGACCAGCCCAGGGAGCTGCGCTGGACATCGGGCCTGCCGGTGCCGCGGATGTTCGAGAGCGAGCACTATCTCTGCATCAGGGAGCTCGGCCCAGACCGGGTCGTCGTGGAGCAAGGCGAGAGCTTCAGCGGCGTGCTCGTGCGATTCCTTCCCGCGAAGATGCGACAGAGCGCTGTCAGCAGCTTCGAGGCGATGAACGCGGCGCTCAAGCGGCGCGTCGAGGGAAACTAGAGGGAAACCAGAGGGAAACTCGCCGAACGCCGCAGCCCGGCCCCTGCGCGGCCACAAGGATGAGAGCGCACGGGAACGAACCATGCTAGGGATGGTATCTTCTTTGTTTCATCGTCATCCAGGGTTACGCCGCAACACGATCTCCCGCCGCTTCCGGCGGCCGGCGTCGTTGTCCTCGGGGAGAAGGGGACGATGACGAGCAGACATGGCCCCGGCTCTTCGATCACCGCCGCGTCGCTGGGGTGTCCCGAGCTCAAGAAGGATCATGGTGTCAGGTACGCCTACATCACGGGCTCGATGTACAAGGGCATTGCTTCCGAAGCGGTCGTCATTCGCATGGGCAAGGCGGGCCTGCTCGGCTTCCTGGGTACGGGCGGGCTGCGCTCCGAGCGTGTCGAGGCGGCGCTCCGGAACATCCAGGCGCAGCTCGGCCCGGATGCGCCGTACGGCGCCAACCTGCTCTGCAACCTCGACAGGCCGGCGCAGGAGGACGAGGTCGTCGACCTGTACCTGAAGTACGGGGTGCGCCGGATCGAGGCCGCTGCCTATATGCAGATGACCCCGAGCGTCGTGCGGTACCGCTGCAAGGGGCTGCGCAGGCGGCCCGATGGGTCGATCGTCGCCGAGAATCGGATCCTCGCCAAGGTCAGCCGCCCCGAGGTCGCCGAGGCGTTCCTGAGCCCGGCGCCGGAGCGCATCCTGAAGCAGCTGCTCGAGGCAGGCAGGATCACGGCCGACGAGGCGGCGCTGGCCGCGGCGGTTCCGATCTCCGACGATCTCTGCGCCGAGGCCGACTCGGGCGGCCACACCGATCAGGGCGTCGCGTTCGTGCTGATCCCGATGATGCTGATGCTCCGGGATCGGCTCGCGCGAAAATATGGATTCAAGAAGAAGATCCGCGTGGGCGCCGCGGGAGGGATCGGAACGCCGCACGCGGCGGCGGCCGCCTTCGTCCTCGGCGCCGATTTCGTCCTCACCGGCAGCATCAACCAGTGCACGGTGGAGGCCGGGACGAGCGACGCCGCCAAGGATCTCCTCCAGCAGGCCGGCGTCCAGGATACCACCCTGGCGCCGGCCGGGGACATGTTCGAGATCGGGGCGAAGGTGCAGGTCCTGCGGCGTGGGCTGTTCTTCCCGGCGCGCGCGAACAAGCTCCACGAGCTGTACCGCCGCTGCGAATCGCTCGACGAGATCGACGAGAAGACGCGCGACCAGATCCAGAGCAAGTTCTTCAAGCGCAGCTTCGCCGAGGTGTGGGACGAGACGCGACGCTACTACCTGACGCACATGCCCGGCGAGGTGCAGAAGGCAGAGGCGAATCCCAAGCACAAGATGGCCCTGGTCTTCAAGTGGTACTTCGTCCACTCGACGCGGCTGGCGATGAAGGGATCGCAGGATCAAAGGGTCGACTACCAGATCCAGTGCGGTCCGGCCATGGGCGCCTTCAACGAGTACGTGAAGGGCACGGCGATGGAGTCATGGCGTAACCGCCATGTCGATGAGGTAGCAGAGCTTATCATGACGAGGACTGCAGAGCTCCTCTCCCAGCGGTTCGCCGCGCTCGACGGGACGTGCTCCGCGTGAGCCACCCTGACCGCGGGGGTGCGGTCGACAGCTTTTACTCGGAGGTTCATGACGACCATCTATGTTTTTCCAGGGCAGGGATCTCAGTCCATCGGGATGGGGAAGGAGCTGTTTCCGAAGTACCCCCACCTGATCCGGCTGGCGGACGCCACCCTCGGTTGGTCCGTCGAGGAGCTATGCCTGAAAGGGCCCATCGAGCGGCTGAACAACACGAGGTTCACGCAGCCGGCGCTGTACGTCGTCAATGCGCTCGCGTACCTGCAGAAGGTGAGGGAGACGGGGGTCGTGCCGGATCTCCTCGCGGGCCACAGCCTGGGCGAGTACAATGCGCTCTTCGCGGCAGGCGCCTTCGATTTTCTCACGGGTCTCGAGCTCGTCAAGATGCGCGGCGCGCTGATGGGCGAGGTGTCCTGCGGGGGGATGGCCGCCGTGATGGGGATGGCGCCCGCGAGGATCAAGGACGTGCTCGCCACGTTCGAGCTCGGCGCGATCGATATCGCCAATTTCAACTCCCCGGAGCAGATCGTCATCTCCGGGTTGCAGGAGGACCTCCGCGCCGCCAAGCCGATCCTGGAGCGGGAGGGCGCGCGGATGGTCGTCCCGCTGAAGGTGAGCGCGGCCTTTCACTCGCGCTACATGGCGGACGCCGGGGCGCAGTTCGCGGAGTTCCTGTCACGCCATCACTTCTCGCGGCTGAAGATCACGGTGATCTCGAACCTGCGCGCCAGGCCCCACGAAGAGGGGGAGATCGCCGAGGCGCTGGCCAAGCACATCACGCACCCGGTGCGATGGACGCAAAGCGTGCAGTACCTGCTGGGGCACCCTTCGCCCGAATTCCACGAGGTCGGACCGGGGCGCGTGCTGTCCGGGCTGTTCAAGCAGATCCAGCAAAGCACCATGAGAGCGCAGCCGGTCGAGGGCGCGCTGGCCTCGTGACGGCGGCTCCCGTGGCGGTGCCGCGCCCTGCCGTTCCCGGTCCGCCAGCGTGACAGAGTGAATCCCGTCCAGGGCTACCGGCGAGGCGACGCTGTATGCAAGACACGGTGAAGACGCTCGAGATTCGGTTCAATGAGGCTCTGGTAGAGCGCTTCGCTCGCGCGAGCGGCGATACGAATCCGCTGCACCTGTCGGCGTCGTATGCCCGCAGGACGCCGTACGGAGCGCGCATCGCGCACGGGGTGCTGTGCGCGCTCGCCGCGCTGGGCTGCTCCTCCGAGCGGAGCGGGCGTCGCCTCGGCCGGCTGGAGCTGCGCTTCGTGAACCCCGTCTTCCTGGATCGATCGTACGAGGTCGTCATCGAGGACGACTCGCCCGAAGCGCTCACCTTGTCGATCGTCGACGGCAGGAGGCAGCTCCTCGGCCTCGCGGCGCGATTCAGCGCAGGGGAGCGGGCGCAGCCGCCCGGGGACGCGGAGCCGGTCGGGTGGCGCGCGGGGCCGGCAGAGCTCGGGATCGATGCGATCCACCAGGGGCAGGCGCTGGACGGCGCGTACGCGCCACGGTGGGCGGAGCTCTTGGCGCTCTGGGAGCAGCTTCGCCTCGGCGAGCGGGGCGTGGACGCGCAGCAGGCCGCGGCGCTCGCCTGGACCAGCTACCTAATCGGCATGGAGTTGCCAGGCCGACGCTCCTTGTTCTCCCGGCTCGAGGCCGAGCTCGAGACGTCCGCTGTCACCGGCGATGCGGCTTTGCGCTACCGCGCCGAGGTCAAGTCCGTCGAGCCGCAGTTCGGCCTCGTCCAGCTGCGTGCCGCCGTCTCGACGAGCGCCGGGGTCATGGCCCGGATGAGCCTGAGCGCCTTCGTGCGCCCCGAGGCGCCGCCCGTGTCGGTCGCGGCGATGGCCCGCCTGCTCCCCGACTCCCGGGCGCTCACGGGCAAGGTGGCGCTGGTGATCGGCGGCAGCCGAGGCCTCGGTGCGGCGCTGGTTCACGCGCTCTCGCGCCAGGGGTGCACGGTGTACTTCGGCTATCTGCAGAGCCGCAACGAGGCTGAGGCGGTCGCGGCCTCGCTCGGCGGTGAGTCTGCCGGCGTTCGTCCGATCCAGGGCGACGGTGGAGACCCGGCGTGGTGTCACCGGACGCGCGCCGAGATCCTCGAACGTCACGGCCGCCTCGACTTCCTGATCTGCAGCGCTTGCTTGCCGATTCAGCCGCTCTGGCTCGAGCCCGGGCCGGGCGCTCGGGTCGCCGGGTACGTCGAGCAGAGCCTCGCCCTGGTGGAAGCACCGCTGTCGTGCTTCCTCGCGCTCGTGGGCCGACACGGCGGCTGGGCGGTGGTGCTGTCGTCGGCGGCGGTGCGGAGCCCGCTCGCCGAGTGGCCACATTACGTGAGCGCCAAGTGCGCTGTCGAGGGGCTCACCCGGACCGCCGCGCTCCAGTACCCTGATGTCGGCTTCCTCGTCGCGCGCCCGCCGCGGCTGCGGACCGATCTCACCCAGACCACGCTGGCCAGGGAGGAGCCGCTGGAGCCCGAGGTGGTGGCGGCGAGCATCGTGCGGCGTCTCTTCGGCGAGCGCCCCCGCGGCGAGATGGTCGTCCTGGAGGAGTTCGCTCCGGCCGGCGCGCCGGCCGCAGCAGCGCCCGTCGACGTCGAGGGCCGGGGCGAGGCCGAGGCGTCGGGGCGAGGCCGCCCTCCTCCTTCTCCTGGCCGCGCGCGGACGCTGGCGATCGCTGCGACCTTCACCGCAGAGCCGCTGCGGCAAAGCCTCGAGTTCTGGAGCGAGGAGCTCGGCCTCGAGCTCGCCGTGCAGTTCGGCCCCTACAACCAGCTCTTCCAGGAGCTGCTCGCTCCATCGAGCCTGTTCCACGGCAACGCGGGCGGCGTCAACCTCGCGCTGATCCGCGTCGAGGACTGGCTCCGGTACGGCGATCACGAGGACGAGGGCGCTCGCCGCGCGCTCGATCGCCCGCTCGCGGAGCTCGAGGAGAAGCTCGGGCAGACGGTCGAGGAGCTGATCGCTGCGCTCCGGGATCACACGTCGCGGGGCGCGCCGCCGCTGCTCGTCCTCCTCTGCCCCCCGTCGCCCGCGCTGCTGATCCGCGACGGCCACGCCGCCCTCCTGCGCGAGATGGAGGCTTTGCTGGAGCGCGGCGTCCAGGGCATCGCCGGTGTCCACCTCGTCCGCGCGTCGAGCTACGCCCACGCCTATCCGCTCGCCAACTACCACGACGAGACGCGGGACGAGATGGGGCATATCCCCTATACTCCCCGCTATTTCAGCGTGCTCGGCACCCTCGTCGCCCGCATGCTGCACAGCCTCGTCGCGCCCCCGTCCAAGGTGCTCGTGCTCGACTGCGACAACACCCTGTGGAAGGGCGTTTGCGGCGAAGATGGCCCGGGCGGCGTCGAGATCGGCCCGGCGTTCCGCGCGCTGCAGGAGGCGGCGATCCAGCAGCAGTCGCAGGGCATGCTGCTCTGCCTCTGCAGCAAGAACGTCGAAGAGGACGTCATCAAGGTCTTCGCCGAGCGGCGCGACATGCCGCTCACGCTCGATCACATCACGGCGCACCGGATCAACTGGCAGCCCAAGTCCGAGAACCTGCGGTCTCTCGCCAGGGAGCTCAACCTCGGGCTCGACAGCTTCGTCTTCATCGACGACAACCCGGTCGAGGTCGCGGAGGTCGAGGCTGCGTGCCCGGAGGTGCTCGCCCTTTGCCTTCCGAAGGACCCGGCCAGGATCCCGGCCTTCCTGGAGCACGTCTGGGCGTTCGATCGGCTCCTCGTGACGGAAGAGGACCGGACGCGGACGCTCCTCTACCGGCAGAACAGGGCGCGGCAGGCGCTCGAGCGGTCGTCGAGCAGCTTCCACGAGTTCATCGAGCGGCTCAACCTGGATGTCCGTATCGCCGAGGTGGGTCCGGCCGAGCTGCCGCGGGCCGCGCAGCTGACCCAACGAACCAATCAGTTCAATTTCTCGACGATCCGCCGGTCGGAGGCGGAGCTCCGAGCTCTGCTCGAGGCGGGCACGCACCGGTGCTGGGTCACGCACGTCAGCGACCGGTTCGGGGAGCACGGGCTCGTCGGGGTGACGATCGCGCACCGTGAGGCCGATCGGCTCGTCGTCGATACCTTCCTGCTGAGCTGCCGTGTCCTCGGCCGCGGCGTGGAGCACGCCATGCTCGCCCACCTCGGCGGGCTCGCCCAGGCCGAGGGATTGCCGCTGGTCGACGCGATCTACCTCGCCACGGCCAAGAACCAGCCTGCCCTGGGCTTCCTCGAGGCTGTCGGCGCGGCCTGCAGGTACACCGAGGGGGAACGTGTCGTGTTCCGACTGCCCTCCTCGTATGCCGCCTCGATCGTCTTCGCGCCGCGGGCCGCGGACGACGGCCGCGTCGCCGACCACGACGAGGGCGGCACCCGGGAGAAGGCCAGCAAGGCGCCGGCAGGAGCGGTCCCGCGAGCGCGGCTCGCGCGTATCGCTAGCGAGCTCAGCGAGGCTCAGGCCATCCACGACCGGATCCGCGCTCGGGCGACGCGCTCCGCGGTCGAGGCCGATCAGGAAGCCGGCGCCGAGCGCGCCGGGGCGGCGGACGCCGCTCCCGCGGCTCCGGTGACGCCGCCCGAGGCGGGTACGCCGGCCGATGAGGACGCGCTCTTGCGCGCGGCCGTCGCGCTGCTCGTGGACGTGTTCGCGCGGCACCTCGCGCTGCCGCGTCGTCGCCTGACCCCCGACGCGCCGTTCGACTCCCTCGGGCTGACGTCCTTCGCCATCATCGAGATCACGGTGAGCCTCGAGGAGGAGCTCGGCGCCGTGCCGAAGACCTTGCTCTTCGAGCACAAGACCCTGGGCAGCCTCGCTCGCTACCTCCTGGCCGAGCACCGGGCCGAGCTCGAGCGCAAGCTGGGGCGCGCGTCGCCCCGGGCCGTCCCGGCAGAGCTTCCGGCGCCCGCTCGCCCGGTCGGGCCGCGGGCGGAGCCCGCCGCGCGCGTCGCGCCGAGCCTCGCGCTCCCGCGCCGCCCGCGCGACATCGCCGTCGTGGGGATCGCCGGCCGGTACCCCGGCGCCCGCAGCCCGCAGGAGCTCTGGGAGAACCTCCGCGACGGCAAGAGCTGTGTCTCCGAGATCCCCCGGGACCGCTGGGATCATCGCCGCCACTACGACCCGAGCGGGCAGCGGCGCGACAAGAGCTACACGAAATGGGGAGGGTTCGTCGAAGGCGTCGATCGTTTCGACTCTCTCTTCTTCAGCATCTCCCCGAGAGACGCGGAGCTCATGGATCCGCAACAGCGGATCTTCCTGGAGGTCGCGTACGAGGCCGTCGAGGACGCGGGCTACACGCGCTCGACCCTCGGGCGCGACGTCGGCGTCTACGTGGGCGTGATGGCCAACAACTACCAGCTCTTCAGCGCCGCGGCGGCGCTCACCGGCCAGAGCCCCCATGCCTACGCCGAGAACTACCAGGTCGCCAACCGCGTCTCGTACTTCTTCGACCTCAACGGGCCGAGCCTCTCCGTCGACACCGCCTGTTCTGCCTCGGGGGTGGCCCTCCACCTCGCCTGCGAGGCGATCCGGACGGGGGCCTGCAGCGCGGCGATCGCCGGCGGCGTCAACCTCATCCTGCACCCCTACCGCCATGTCCAGTATTCGCAGATGAACATGCTGTCGCGCGACGCCCTGTGTCGCGCGTTCGGGCAGGACGCGCAGGGCTTCGTCATGGGAGAGGGCGCAGGGGCCGCGCTCCTCAAGCCGCTGGAGCAGGCCGAGCGCGACGGCGACACCATCCATGCCGTCATCAAGGGGAGCTGGGTCAACTCCGGCGGCAGGACCAGCGCGTTCACCGTACCCAGCCCGGGCGCCCAGGCCGCGCTGGTGCGCAAGGCGCTCGAGATGGCAGCCATCGATCCTCGCTCGGTGAGCTACATCGAGGCCCATGGGACCGGGACGCCGCTCGGAGATCCGATCGAGATCCGCGGGCTCACGACCGCATTCCGGGCCAGCACCGGAGACAAGCAGTTCTGCGCTGTCGGAAGCCTGAAGCCGAACATCGGGCACCTGGAGCCGGCGGCTGCCATCGCGGGCCTGACAAAGATCCTGGCTCAGCTCCGGCACGGCCAGATCGCCCCCTCGCTGAACGCCGGGTCGCTGAACCCGTACATCGATTTCGAGGGTTCTCCTTTCTATGTGCAGCGAGCGCTGGGCGAGTGGAAGCGGCCCCGGGTCGCGGAGGGCGAGGCGACCGTGGAGGCGCCGCGCAGGGCGGGGCTCAGCTCGTTCGGCGCCGGAGGGGTCAACGCCCACCTGGTGCTGGAGGAGTACCGCGGCCAGGACACGCCCGCAGAGGCGTCTGGCGCGGGCCCCGAGCTGATCGTCCTCTCCGCCCGGAACAAGGAGCGTCTGCGGGCCTACGTGGAGCGGCTCCACAGCTTCCTCGGGCGGGATCGCGAGGCCGGCCCTTCGCTGTCGCCGGCGCTCGGCGATATCGCCTATACGCTCCAGATCGGGCGCGAGGCGATGGACGAACGCATCGCGGTCATCGCGCAGGACAAGGGAGATCTGCGCGACAAGCTGCGCCGGGTGCTCGAGGGCGAGCTCGATGTCGCGGACGTGTTCACGGGCAATACGAAGGCGACCGGCGGGCTCTCGGACCTGCTCGCCGAGGGGGAGGAGGCGCTCGGGTTTCTTCGCGCGCTGGTGAAGGGCGGCCACCTGGTCAAGCTCGCCAGGTTCTGGGTGCAAGGGGTCGAGCTCCCCTGGGCGCCGCTGCATGCGGGGCGCGCACGGAGGAGGGTATCGCTGCCGACCTACCCCTTCGCGGAGATCCGCCACTGGCTCCCCGAGGCCACGCAGGTCGTCGAGACGTCCGCGGCGGCCGAGGTCAGCGACGCTCGCCAGCACGCGCACCCGCTCCTCGATCGGACGGTCACGATGCTCGGGGACGTGCGCTTCGCGAAGCGGCTCGACGGCGCGAGCTTCTACTTGCGCGACCACGTCGTCGGGCGCCGGAAGATCCTGCCCGGCGTCGTGTACCTGGAGATGGCGCGGGCGGCTGCGGCGGCGGCGCGTCCCGGGGTCGCCGTCCGCGCGATCCGGAGCGCCGTCTGGACGCGGCCGATCGCGGTCGAGGAAGCGCCGATCGAGGTCGTCATCACGCTGCGTCCGGCCGGGGGCGGGGTGGACGCGGTCGTCACGACGAGCCCGGCCGGCGCTCCGGAGGTCGTGCACGCGCAGATGCGGCTGGCCTACGAGGATCAGGCGACCCTCGTGCGCTCCGCGCCGGAGGACGTGGCCGCGATCCGGGCGCGATGCGATCGGCTCATGCGCCGCGAGGAGATCTACGAGCGCCTCGCCTCTCAGGCCTTCCATTACGGACCTGCATTCCAGGTGATCCAGGAGCACCTGAGCGGGCAGGGCGAGGCCCTGTCGCGCCTCGCCATGACAGCGGACGTCGAGGGGAACGCCGACGCCTTTGGCCTCCACCCCTCGCTCCTGGACGGCGCCCTTCAGACCGCCATCGCCAGCCTGGACTCCGGCGCGACGTACCTGCCGTTCACGCTCGGAGAGCTCGCCCTCTTCAGCGCGCCCGGGAGGCAGTGCTACGTCCACGTCCGTTTCGACCGCGTGGACGACCAGATGGTCGTCTGCCATCTCCGGCTCCTCGACGAGGCGGGCCAGATCGCGGTCGAGCTGAGGGAGCTGACGCTGCGCGTCCAGCGTTCGAGGGCGCCCGTCTCCGAGCCGGTCGTCCACACCTACCAGCCGCGCTGGGACCGCGCGGCGCTGCCCGCGGCGGAGCGCGTCCCGCAGGGGACGACGCTGCTCGTGCTCGACAGCGACGACGCGTGCTTCACGGCCTTCGGGCGCGCTCTGCTGGAAGAGCGGTCGATCGACCCGAGCCGCTCGTTCCTTGCGCTGCCCGGCACCTCCTTTGCGGCGGAGTCCGACCGCCGATACCGCGTCCGCCCGGACGTGGAGCGCGATTACGTCGAGCTGCTGGAAGCCATCGGCGCCAGGGGCCCTCTGGTGGTGCTGCACGGCTGGGGGAGGCGGTCGCCCGTCCCGAGCGACGGTTCCGGCGCGATCGAGGCCGAGATCGCGCGGGCCGTGGAGATGCGTCTCTCCTCGGTCGCTCAGCTCGTCCGGGCACTCCTGCGCTCCGGGCGCGCGGAGGATGTGCAGGTCCTGTCCTTGTGCGGCGATGCGCAGGAGGACCCGTTCGGCGCCGCGGTCGCCGGCTTCGCGCGGGCGATGTCGCACGAGACGACCCGCATCCGGTTCAAGACCCTCCACCTCGCCGGAGCGGCCCCGCCCGGACCGGCGACCCTGCTCCGGGAGATCGACCGAGAGCGGCTCGTCGAGGTGCGTTACGACGGCGAGGAGCGCTGGGTGCGCCGGGTCGTCCCGGCGCCGCCGCAGAGGCCGCGAGGGAGTGACGTGGCGCTCAGGCGTCACGGCGTCTACCTCATCACGGGCGGCGCGGGGGGCCTCGGGCTGATCTTCGCGAGGCACCTCGCTGCGCGGGTCGCGGCAACCGTGGTCCTGACAGGGCGCTCGGAGCTCGGGGAGGCGCAGCGGGGAGCGATCGGCGAGATCGAGGCGCTCGGCGCAAGATGCGTCTACCTGCAGGGCGATGTCACCCGCACGGCGGACATGGAGCGGGTCGTCGCGCAGGTCCGGGCGCAGCTCGGAGGGCTGCACGGCGTGATTCACGCCGCCGGTGTCGTCGAGGACGCGACCCTCATCCACAAATCGATGGCGTCGTTCGAGCGCGTGCTCGCCCCCAAGGTCCTCGGCACCTGGGTGCTCGACCAGGTCACCGCGGGCGAGCCGCTCGATTTCTTCCTGCTGTGCTCGTCGACAGCCTCGCTCCTGGGCAGCGCCGGGCAGGCCGACTACGCCGCCGCCAACCGCTTCCTCGACGCCTTCGCGGAGCGGCGCGCGGCGCTCGTCGAAGGCGGCCGGCGCAACGGCAGGACGCTCTCGGTGAACTGGCCCTACTGGGCCGAGGGGGGGATGCGCGTGGGGCGCGAGCTCGTCGAGCTCACCGCGAAGACCACGGGGATGCAGCCGCTGCCGACCGCCGCGGGGCTCCTGGCCTTCGAGGACGCCCTGTGCGCGGGCGTGCCTCAGGTCGCCGTGATGACCGGGGATCCGCGGGCGTTCGAGCGCGCGCTGGACGCCGGACACGCCGAGCGGGGCGATGCGCCGCCGCCGGCCGCGCCAAGGCCCCCGCGGGCGGCCGGGAGGCCGGGCCTGGAGACCCAGGAGCTCTCCGCCAGACTGAGCGCCTTCGTGGTGGCGAAGGCCTCCGCGCTGCTCAAGGTCCGAGCGGAGGACTTCGATATCGAAGACGACATGAGCGACTACGGCTTCGACTCGATCGCGCTGACCGAGCTGGCGAACGCCATCAATGGGACGTTCGAGCTCTCTTTGACGCCGGTCGTCTTCTTCGAGAACCCCAGCATCGGCGGCCTGGTCCGGTCGCTGCTCTCCAGGCACCGTGACGCCTTCGCGGCGCGCTTCGAGCGCGACAGGGACGCGGCGGCCGAGGGCGATCCGGCAGCTCCTGCGACCGAGGGCGGCCCGGCCCGGCCCGCGCCGCACCGCGTGGAGCCCGGGGACGTCGGGGAGACCGGGAGCGCGCCGAGCGGCCCTCCGCGCGCCCCTGTCGCTGCGACGGACGCTTCTGTCGGGCCGGAGGCTCGACCGGCGGCGCCGGCGCCGCCGCCGGTGCCAGCGGCCATCGACAGGCCCGCCGCAGCCCCAGCCCCCTCCGCCCTGGAGCCGATCGCCATCGTCGGCGTCGCGGGCCGCTTCCCTGGGGCAGCGACCCTCGAGCGTTTCTGGGAGCACCTCGTGTCGGGTCGGGATCTCGTCCGGGAGATGCCGGCAGAGCGGCGGAGCCGGCATGGCTTTCGCGAAGAGGCCGGCGCGGCGCCCGGCACACGGGGCGGGTTCATCGACGACGTGGACGCGTTCGACGCCCTGTTCTTCAAGATATCTCCCCGGGAAGCGAGCCTGATGGATCCGCAGCAGCGGCTCTTCCTGGAGGTCGCCTGGCACGCCATCGAGGACGCCGGTTATGCGCCCAGCTCCCTGGCCGGCTCACGGACGGGCGTGTTCGTGGGGGTTACCCTGCACGACTACCTCGAGCTCATCCTGCGAAGCGGCGCCGAGGTCGTCCCCCACACCTCGACCGGCAACGTGCACAGCGTCGTCCCGAACAGGCTGTCCTACCTGCTCGACCTCCACGGGCCGAGCGAGCCGATCGACACCGCCTGTTCCAGCGCGCTCGTCGCGGTCCATCGCGCCGTGAGCGCCATCCGGAGCGGCGACTGCGACATGGCGATCGTCGGCGGGGTCAACGTCCTGCTCTCTCCGACGATGTTCGCCTCCTTCGACAAGGCGGGCATGCTGGCGGCAGACGGGCGCTGCAAGACGTTCGATCGCAGCGCCGATGGGTACGTGCGCGGCGAGGGCGCCGGCGCGATCATCGTGAAGCCGCTGCGCAAGGCGCTCGAAGACGGCGATTTCGTCTACTCGGTGATCAAGGGATCCGCCGTCAACCATGGCGGTCGAGCGAACTCGCTGACCGCGCCGAACCCGAGAGCCCAGGCGGACCTGCTCGTGACGGCCTATGAGCGCGCGGGCGTCCCGCCGGAGACGGTCTCGTACATCGAGGCGCACGGGACCGGGACGGCGCTCGGCGATCCGATCGAGATCGAGGCGCTGAAGCAGGGGTTCTCCCGGCTGTTCGAGCAGCGGGGAGCGCGCCCGGCGCCAGGAGGCACCTGCGGGCTGGGCACGGTCAAGACCAACATCGGCCACCTCGAGTCCGCGGCGGGGATGGCAGGCCTCATCAAGGTGCTGCTGGCGATGAAGCACCGGATCCTGCCGCCGACGCTCCACTTCCAGGCCCTCAACCCGTACATCGATCTGAGCGGCAGCCCGTTCTATATCGTCACCGAGGCACAGCCGTGGGAGCCCACGGTGGACAGCGACGGCGCTCCTGCTCCGCGGAGGGCAGGGATCAGCTCCTTCGGTTTCGGCGGAGCCAACGCGCACGTGATCCTCGAAGAGCACGTGACGCCGCTGCCCGCCAGGGCGGAGGACACGCCCGAGATCGTCGTGCTGTCGGCCAGGGACGAGGAGCGATTGCGGGAGTACGCAGGTGCGCTCAGGGATTTCCTGGGCTCCGGGCGAGGCGGACACGCGGGGGCGCCACCGACGCTGTCCGAGGTGGCGCATGTGCTGCAGGTCGGCAGGGACGCCATGGAAGCGAGGCTCTCGTTCGTGGCGCGATCCTGCGCAGAGGCGAGCGCGCTGCTGGGCGCCTACCTGGACGGGGCCGCCCCGGAGGCGGTGGTGACCGGGCGCGCGGCCGACCGCCGCGCAGGAGCGCTCTCCTTCGGGCAGGACGACGACGACCAGGCCTACCTGGCCGTCCTGATCGAGGGCGGAAGGCTCGCGAAGCTGGCGGCGCTCTGGGCGAGGGGCGCAGAGGTCGACTGGACTGCGCTCCATCGCGGCAAGCCCAGGAGACGGGTCCCGATCCCGACGTATCCGTTCGCCCGCCAGCGGCACTGGTTCGCTGCGGAGGTGTCGCCGCCGCTGCCGGAGCCGACCGTTCGCGCGACGTCGGCCGAGCCCACCGACGCTGCGCGCGCGCCGGTCCCGCGCGCGAAGCTGCCGGCCCCTTCGACGGGCGGGGCCCCCTCCACGGGCGTAGACCGCGTCCTCATCGAGAAGCGCTGGAGCCCCGCGCCGCTGGCGCTGCCGTCGCCGGGCGCCGCGCCTCAGACCTGGCTTCTGGTCCTCGGTACCGAGGGCGCGATCGAGGTCCTCAAGGAGCTCGGATCCCAGCCCCACGTCCGGTGGATCGTGATCAGGGGGCACAGCGCCCTGCCGAAGATCACGAGATGGGAATACGAGATCGATCTCGACGATCCCACCGACGGGGCCCGCCGGATCTCCGAGATCCTCGCCGAGCACGCGCCCATCGACGGGCTGCTCGATCTCGCCGATATCCATGCGGAGCCGAAGGAGGCTCCGTCCGGGGACGGGGCCCGTATCGCGATCCTGCAGGGCCTGCTCCGGCACGACAGCCGCGCCCGGCTGCGGATCCTTCACGTCACCCGCGGGCTCGTGCCCTTCGAGAACGATCGACCCACCCTGGCGGGCGCCCGCATGGCTGGCCTCGTCCGGATGCTGGGCGCCGAGCACACGCGAGCCCGTGCGGCGACGATCGACGTGGACCTCGGGCTCGAGGCCGCCGAGGCGTTGCTCGACATCGCGATCCGCGAGGCCTCGACCGACGCGGCGGTGGGTGAGATCTGCTATCGGAGAGGGACACGCCATCTCCCGCGGCTCCACGAGATCCCTGCCGGGGCCGCGGCGCCGAGCCGGCTCGGCGCGAACACGCTCGGGCCCTTCCGCGTGGACGCCGAGCGCGTCTACGTGATCACGGGCGGCACCGGAGGGCTGGGCTTCGAGGCCGCAAAGGCGCTCGTCCACAAGGGGGCTCGCCGGCTCGCGCTGCTCGGCGCGACGCCGCTGCCCGAGCGCGAGCGCTGGCCCGGGCTCCTCGCGTCGCCGGACGTCGAGCCCGCGCTCGTGCAGCGGGTGCGCCGCGTGAGCGAGCTCGAGGCGCTCGGGGCGGAGGTGGCGCTGTTTCAGGGCGCCCTTGTCGAGCGAGAGCGCCTCGCAGGCTTCCTCGACGTGCTCCGGCGGCGCCTGGGGCCCATCGCGGGCGTCCTCCACTGCGCAGGCGTGGTCTCCCACCGCACGCCGTCGTTCGTCGATAAGGACATCGCGTCCATGCGGCGTGTCTGGGAGCCCAAGATCGAAGGGCTCATGGTGCTGCACGATCTCGTGCGCCACGACGAGCCGGAGTTCTTCGTCCTGTACGGGTCCGTGTCGGCGCTCGTCCCGGCGCTCGGCGTGGGGTTGAGCGATTACGCGAGCGCAAACGCATTCCTCGACGCGTTCGCCGCCTACCACGAGCGGCGCGGGCGGACGCGCTACCTCGCGGTGGACTGGCCGAGCTGGCGGGACACGGGGATGGGCGCGGTGAACCACCCGAGGTACACGGGGCTGGGCTTCACCGCGCACGGGACGGAGGACGGCCTCGCGCTGCTCGAGGCGGCGCTTCACCACCGCGGCGCGACGAGCGTGTTCGCCGGCGTGATCGACCGGAGCCGGTTCGATCCCGGCCGCCTGCTGCTCGTCAGGCCCGACGGCGCGCCCGCGAGGGAGGTCACGGCGAAGTCGGCCGCGGCGACGCCGGCCGGGGGCCCGGGCGAGCACGCCGCGACCAGGGCCCTCTTGCTGGCGCTCTTCTCGCGCGAGCTGATGATCGACGAGGCGTCCATCCGCGGAGAGGTCAACTTCGGCGACTATGGCGTCGACTCGATCGTCATCGCGGGCCTCGTGACGAAGATGGAGGTCTTGACGGGCGAAGCCGTCGAGCCGTCCGTCATCCTCGAGAACCCCACGCTGGATTCCTTGAGCCGCTTTCTCGGTGAGACCTACGGTGACGGGATCAGGGCCTATCTCGCTCGCCAGGGCACATCATTGACCAACGGCGTCGCGAGCGCTCCGCGCGGCGCGTCCGGAGCCGGCGCCCCGGGAGAGCCGCCGGCGGCCCCGCCGCGCTCGAGCCTCTCGAACGGCGCGGCGCATCCCCACGGCCCGGAGGCCTCGCAGGGCGCTGGAGAGACGGCGGCTCGCGGGGCGGGGGCCGGTCGCCAAGCGACGGCGGCGAGCCTCGACGTGCGCGCGATCGCCGTCGTCGGCGTCGCTTGTCGCTTCCCCGGCGCCGAGGGCAAGGAGGCGTTCTGGGACAACCTGCGCCTCGGCCGGTCCAGCATCACCGAGGTGCCGCGCGCGCGGTGGGATGCGGAGGCGCTCTACCGGCCTGCCTACGAGCAGGGCAAGAGCATCAGCAAATGGGGCGGCTTCGTCGAGGGAATCGAGCTCTTCGATCCGGTCCACTTCGAGATCCCGGCCGAGGACGCCAGAGAGATCGACCCGCTGACCCGCGTATTCCTGGAGTGCAGCGAGCAGGCGCTGCGCGACGCCGGCCACGAGCGCGCGGATCTCTGGGGCAGGAGGGTGGGGGTCTTCGTCGGATCCGGGACGAGCAACTACGCCTCTCGAATCCAGGAACCCACGAGGAGCACCGCCGCGAGCGTCAATCAAAACTTCATCGCGGCGCATGTCGCGCATTTCTTCAACCTCCGGGGGCCGAACCTGGTCGTCGACACGGCGTGCTCCTCCTCGCTGACCAGCGTCCATCTGGCCTGCCAGAGCCTGCTCTCGGGGGAGTGCGAGGCGGCGCTCGCGGGGGGCGTCGATCTCCTCCTCGACGAGATCCCGTACCTCAAGCTGAGCGCGGCCAAGGCGCTCTCCCCGGACGGCAGGTGCCGTACCTTCGACGTCAAGGCCAACGGCTTCGTACCCGGAGAGGGCGCCGGCGCGGTCCTCCTCAAGCCGCTGGCGCGCGCCCTGGCCGACGGCGATCGCATCTACGCGATCCTGGAGGCGACCGCGGTCAACAACGATGGCCACACCATGGGATTGACGACCCCCAACATGCAGGCGCAGGAGCTCGTCGTGCAGGAGGCCCTGGACAAGGCGGGCGTCGAGGCGAAGACGGTCTCCTACATCGAGGCCCATGGGACAGCGACCATGATCGGCGATCCCATCGAGCTGAAGGGGCTGACGAGCGTCTTCCGACGCAGCACGGACGAGGTGCAGTTCTGCGCCGTCGGCAGCGTGAAGACGAACATCGGTCACCTGCTGCTCGCCTCGGGGATCGCAGGGCTCATCAAGACCGTTCTGTCGCTGTCGCACCGGAGCATCCCTCCGACCCGACATTGCGACGAGCCGAATCCGAGGTTCTCGTTCAAGACATCCCCGTTCTTCCCGAGCACGGAGCTGCGCCCCTGGGCGCCGCGGCACGGGGTGCGGCGCGCCGGCGTCAGCGCGTTCGGCTTCGGCGGCACCAACGCCCATGTCCTGCTCCGGGATTTCGAGCCCGCCGAGGCGTCGGGCTACGAGGCCCGGCGCCGCCCGCTCCCGCCGGTGCCCTATCGCAAGGTGCGGTGCTGGATCGACAACCCCGCGCGGGTCGAGACCCGACGCGAGCCGCCGGCGCGCCCGGACGGCGAGGTCAAGCGCGGTCTGCTCGTGCTGGAGAGCGCATGAGCGTGATGACATCGCGAAGGCCGGAGTCCCGCGGGACAGCGCAGCTCATCGAGGACCCTTCATGACGTTGCAGACGAGCCGCTTCAAGACACGGGTCAGCAAAGAAGACTACATGGTCCGGGATCACCTCGTCCACGGGGTCGAGATCCTGCCCGGCGTCTTCTTCCTGGACATGGTCTATCGCATGGCGGCGAGGATCGGCGTGCCGCCGGCCTCGATCGAGCTGCGGAGGTGCCTCTTCACGGAGGCGATCGCCGTCACGGACGAGGACGACAGGCAGGTCCAGGTCTCCTTCGAGCCGCGCCAGGGCGGGGGCGTCGTGTCGGTCGAGAGCCGCAGGATGCGCGGCTCTGCCGCGCTGGACGAGCGCTGGGATCACAACTTCACCTGCGAGCTCCACCTGACCGACGCGCCGCCGCCTGCGAGGGTGGCGCTCGATCGGCTGAAGGCGGCCTCGACGCGGGAGACCGACGCTGACGAGCTGTACGCCTTCGCCAGGAGCGTCGACATCGAGCACCGCGAGTTCATGAAGGCCGCCGGCCGGATCTACCGGGGCGATGGGTTCCTGCTGGCGGACATTCACCTCGGGCCCCTGGCACGGTCGTACCTGGGCGATTTTCACGTTCACCCGGTCTACCTCGATTTCGCCACGCTGACGCCGTTCTGCCTCCTCGACTTCTACGGCGCGCCCGGGGCCAAGACCCCGTTCATTCCCATCTATATCGACGCCTTCCGGGCCTTCGCGCCGCTTGGTGAGAGGTGCCATGTGCTCGTCGAGAAGAAGACGACGCAGGGGGCCTCCGCCGACATCCTGAGCAGCGATATCCACCTGCTCGACGAGGAGGGGAGCTGCCTCGTCACCGTCCGGAAATTCAGCGCCAAGCGGATACGGTCGCGGGACCTCATCACCGGGCTGAGGGCTCCCCGCGCCGAGAGCGAGCGGCCCGAGGGCGGCGCTCGGGCTTCGAAGCCGCCCGAGGGGCCGGCGGCCTCGACGGGCTCGGCGAGGGAGCTTGTGGAGGAGGCGCTGAAGGGCATCCTCGCCGGGCCGCTCCAGCTCTCTCCCGAGGCCATCGACGCTGGCAAGGGCTTCTACGAGCAGGGCCTCACGTCGGCGGATCTGCTGCAGATCGTGCGTGACCTGGAGTCGAGGTTCGGCTGGGAGATGTACCCGACCCTCTTGTTCGAGCACGCCACCGTCACCGAGCTCGCCGGGTACATCCTCGAGGAGATGGAGCGGCGCTCGCTCTCGCTGCCCTCTTCGGTCTCGCGACCTGCGCCTCCGTCGCTCCTCGTGGCGGAGGTCGTGACCGAGGTGCGCGACGCCGAGCCGCCCGCGAGCCCGGGGAGCGGGGCAGGGCGGCGACCGCCGTCCGGCGGCGTCGACGACGAGATCGCGATCATCGGCGTCGCCGGGCGTTTTCCGATGGCGCGGACCTTGAGCGAGCTCTGGGAGAACCTCCGGGCGGGGCGCGATTGCATCACCGAGGTCCCCCTCTCCCGGTGGGATCACCGCAGGTATTTCGACCCGGAGCGGGGGAAGCCGGGCAGGACCTACAGCAAGTGGGGCGGGTTCATCGAGGGCGCCGACGAGTTCGACCCCCTGTTCTTCAACATCTCGCCGCGCGAGGCCGAAATGATGGATCCCCAGGAGCGGCTGTTCCTGGAGATCGCCTGGGAGACGCTGGAGGACGCCGGGTACACGCGCGAGCGCCTCGCCGCCGGCAAAGGCAATGACGTCGGCGTGTTCGCCGGCGTGATGTGGAGCGATTATCAGCTCTTCGGTCTGGAGGAGATCCTCCGCGACAACCCGGTCGTGGCCGGCTCCTGGTTCTCGTCGATAGCCAACCGCGTCTCCTATTTCTTCAACTTCCAGGGCCCGAGCCTCCCGATCGACACCGCGTGCTCGTCGTCGCTGTACGCGATCCACCTCGCCTGCGAGAGCCTCAAGCGCGGCGAGTGCAGCGCCGCCCTGGCCGGCGGCGTGAACCTGTCGCTGCATCCGTCGAAATACATCAAGCTGAGCGAGCTGCAGATGCTGTCGAGCGACGGCAGGTGCAGGGCGTTCGGCAAGGGCGGCGACGGCTACGTGCCGGGGGAAGGGGTCGGCGCGGTCCTGCTGAAGCCGCTCGGGGCGGCGATCGCAGCCGGAGATCCCATCCATGCGGTCATCAAGGCGACCGCCGTCAATCACGGCGGGAGGACCAGCGGATTCTCCGTCCCCAGCCCGGATGCGCAGGCCCGTCTCATCGTCGCCGCGCTGGAGAAGGCTCGAGTGAGCCCCGAGACGCTGGGTTACATCGAGGCGCACGGGACGGGGACGTCCCTCGGCGATCCCATCGAGATCGCCGGCCTGACGAGCGCGTTCCGGCGCACGACATCGAAGCGCGGGTTCTGCGCCGTCGGGGCCATCAAGTCGAACATCGGCCACCTCGAGGCAGCGGCCGGCATGGCGGGGATCTCCAAGGTCCTCCTGTGCATGAAGCACAAGACCCTGGTGCCGTCGCTCCATGCGAAGGAGCTCAACCCGAGCATCGATTTCGCGAGCACCCCGTTCTTCGTTCCCCAGGAGGCCGCGCCCTGGGAGCGGCCGGCCGGCTCGGGCGCCGAGAGCCGGCGGCGCGCTGCGATCAGCTCCTTCGGGGCCGGAGGCGCCAATGCGCACGTGATCCTGGAGGAGTACGACGGCGCCGCCGCGCCCGACGCGGGCGCTCCGGAGGGCGCAGCGGAGATCATCGTGCTCTCGGCCAGAAACGAGGAGCGGCTCCGGGCGCAGGCGGGGCAGCTCCGGGACTTCCTCCGGGAGGGCGGCGGCGAGGCCGGCCTGCAGGACATCGCGCATACGCTGCTGGTGGGCAGGGAGGCGATGGAGGCGCGCCTCGCGGTGGTCGCCCGCGACACGAGCGGGCTCTGCCGCGCGCTCGACGACTACCTGGATCACAGGGAGAGCGACATTCCCACGTTCACCGGTCACGTCAAGCGAGGCTCCCCGGGCACGGGGCGCGTGCCTGGACCGCGCGGCGATCTCCCGAGGCTCGCCGCCCTGTGGGTCGAGGGGGCGGCCGTTTCCTGGGACGAGATCGCGGGGAGCCGCCGCGCGAGGCGCATCTCGCTGCCCACGTATCCGTTCGCCCGGAAGCGCTGCTGGATCCAGCCATCGGCGAGCGCGCCCCCTCCTCCGGCGTCTCGGGCCCCGCTGGCGGACGGCGCGAGGGCGCCCGAGCGCCCCGCGCGCCTGCACCCCCTGCTCGACGCGAACGCGTCCACGCTGCGCGCGTCCCAGCTCACCAGGCGGTTCAGGCCCGACGACTCCTTCCTCGCCGATCACCTCGTCCGCAGCCGGCCCGTCCTGCCCGCCGCGGTCTATCTGGAGATGGCGCGGGCGGCCGGCGCGCTGGTCGGGGAGGCCGCGATCGACGCGATCGAGCAGGTCGTCTGGGCGAGCCCGCTCTGGGTCGAGGGGAGCCCCGTCGACACGACCGTCCGGATCGAGCCGCAGGGGGATCGCCTTGCGTTCGAGATCCACAGCGGCGCCGGGGATCAGGCGACCCTCCATGCGCGTGGCAAGCTCGTGCCGAGCCGCCGGGCGTCGGCGTCGGCGTCGGCCGAGGCCCGCGAGGCGTCGCCGATCGACATCGAGGCGATCCAGCGGCGCTGTCCGTCCTCGAAGGGCGCCGAGGACGTCTACGCGACGCTCGCTGCGCGGGGGCTCCGCTACGGCCCCCGCATGCGCCCGATCCGCGCGCTGTTCACCGGCCCCTCCGAGGTGCTCGCGGCGCTGGAGCTCCCCGAGCCCCTGTCACCCGGCGATGACGCCTATGTCCTGCACCCCGCCCTCCTCGACGGCGCCCTGCAGACCGTCGTCGGGCTCATCGGTGGCGAGGGAGAGGGCGACAGCGGCGATCTCCTGCTCCCGCACACCGTCGATGAGGTGAGGATCCTCGGCGTCGCGACCCGGCGCTGCCATGTCCATGCGGTCCGTGCCGCGGATCCGGGAGGCGCGTCTGGACGGCGCCACCGGTTCGATCTCGATCTGCTGGACGAGGCAGGGCGGCCTTTCGCCGTCCTCCGTGGGTTCGCGCTCGGAACGCAGAAGGGCAGGGCACAGGCCGCGCCGGATGCGCTCAAAGGAGCTCGCGATGGGCTGATCTTCTATGAGCCCGCATGGGAGCGCGCGCCGCTGCCGGCGTCGGCGCAAGCGGCGGAGGGCGCGCGCGGCGAGTGCTTGCTCCTGCTGCACGCGGGCGGGACGCAGGCCGATACGGCGCTCCGCCACGCCCAGGCGAGCGTGGGTGACGGCCGCGAGGTCGTCCTGGTCGAGCCGGGAGACGGCTACCACGTCATCGCGAGGAATCGAGCCCGGATCCGGCCGGCTCGGGACGAGGATATCCGGTCGCTGGTCTCGACGTTGAACGATCAAGGCCTCCGGATCCGAGGCGTCCTTCACCTGTGGAACGCTGCCGCGCCGTCGCCGGACTACGCTGACGCCGGCGGCGCGCTTCCCCTTGTGGAGGAGCAGCTGGAGAGAGGGCTCCATACCGTCTTTGCCCTCTGCCGTGTCCTTGCGACGCTCAAGGGTCGAGAGCGCCTCTCGGTGGTGTATGCCTACCCGGGGTCCGACGAACGGCCGCACGACGCGGCGCTCGGGGGTCTGGCGAAGAGCATCGTTCTCGAGGCCCCGAAGCTCGCCGTCAAGACGGTGCAGCTCGAGGGCGCGCCGCTCTCCTCGCAGGCGACGTGGGATCTGCTCCTCCGGGAGGTCGCTCTGCCGGAGTCGGCCGAGGTCCGCCATGGCGCCGAGGGGCGCCGCGTGAGGACGTTTGCACGGGTCGCGCGGGAGGCGTCTTCCGGCGGGCCCCCGTTCGTCCGCGACGGGGGCGTCTACTTGCTCTCGGGCGGCGCTGGCGCGCTCGCGTTGCTCTTCGCGAGGCACCTGGCCCAGCAGGCGAAGGTCGACTTCGTCCTGCTCGGCCGATCGCCGCTCGACGACGCCCGGCGCGCCGCGCTCGCAGAGATCGAGGCGATCGGCGCGGGCGTGCTCTACGTCCAGGGCGACGTCACCACGGCCGGAGATGTCCGGCGCGCGGTCGCGTCCGCCCTCGAGCGCCACGGAAAGCTGAATGGGGTCATCCACGCCGCGGGCGTGCTTGCGGACGCCATCGCGATCAACAAGCCGATCGCGTCGTTCGCGCGGGTGCTTGCGCCGAAGGTGCGCGGAACGCTCAACCTCGATGAGGCCACGAAGGAGCTGCCGCTCGACTTCATGATCTTGTTCTCGTCGGCGTCGGCCGTGCTGGGCAACGTCGGCCAGACCGACTACGCGGCGGGCAACCGGTTCATGGACTCGTTCGCTGCCCTCCGCGAGGAGCTTTGCGCGCGCGGGAAGAGGAGCGGGCGGACGCTCTCGATCAACTGGCCCCTCTGGCGAGAGGGCGGCATGAAGATCCCTGCCGGCGTCGAGGACCTGATCCTGCGGGACTCCGGGCTGCGGGTGCTCGACACGGACAGGGGCCTGCTCGGCTTCGCGGCGGCCGAGTCCTCCGGAGCGGCCCAGATCATGATCCTGGACGGCGACCCGGCGGCGGTCGAGCGCCGGATCCACCTCGGCCGCTTTGTCCCGGTGCATCCGCCTGCGCCGGTCGAGGCCGCTCGCGCTGTCGCCCCCGCTCGCGCTGCCTCGGAGGAGAGCCGCGATGACCTGCGCGCGGCGCAGGCGTGGACGGAGCAGCGCTTGACGGCCTTCTGTTCCGGCCTGCTCAAGGTTCCCGAGGGAGAGATCGATCCCGATACGGACTTCAGCGATTACGGCCTGGACTCGCTCATGGCGATCAAGCTGGTCAATCAGCTCGAAGAGCTGTGCGAATCGAGCGTGGATCCGAGCGTCGTCGCGGAGCACCCGAATGTCCGGGCGCTGGCGAGGTTCGCCGTCTCGATGGGCACGGTTCGCGTGGGCGGGGGGCCTGCGCCGCGCTCACCGGTGGCCGAGGAGCGCCCGGCCGGCCCGCGCGCCGCCGGCTCCGGCGCGCCGGAGCCTCGCTCCTCCACTCGCTCTTCCCCGGAGCGTGCGCCGCGAGGCGTCGTCCACGCGGTCGACTCCGGCGCAGGCCCGCGGCGCGTCGCCGTCGTCGCGATGGCGTGCCGGTTCCCGGGGTCCCCCACCGTCGAGGCGTTCTGGGACAACCTCATCTCCAGCAGACACCTGACTTCGCCCGTCCCCGCGGACCGCTGGGATGTCGCGAAGCATTACAGCAGCGACAAGGACGCTCCCAACAAGACCTACTCGCGGTGGGGTGGCTTCATCGACGGGGTCGATCGGTTCGACGCGGGCTTCTTCGGTATCCCGGAGCAGGACGCGGTGTGGATGGATCCGCAGCAGCGGATCGCCCTCGAGGCGGCCCAGGATCTCCTCGACCGCGCGGGCTATCGTCGAGACGAGGTCGACGGCACCCGCACCGGCGTCTTCCTGGGCGCCACCGCGAACGAGTACGTCAAGGGGCGCTACGCGCACCAGCGCTCGTCGACGCCCCACCTGCTGGCCAGCACCCTGCAGAACATGGTGGCTGCGCGGATCTCCAAGCTCTACAACCTGAAGGGGCCTTCGATCGTCGTCGATTCGGCGTGCTCCTCCTCGCTCGTGGCCATTCACCAGGCGTGCCGCGCGCTGCTCGGTGGGGAGTGCGAGCTGGCCATCGCGGGGGGCGTCTGGCTCCTGCTCGATCCGTTCACCCACATCGCCTTGAGCCAGGCGCGCCTGCTCTCGGACGACGGCGCCACGCGGGTGTTCGACCGGAACGCGAGCGGCTTCACGCTCGGGGAGGGCGTCGGGATGGTGCTCTTGAAGGAGCACGAGCGGGCCCTCCGCGACGGCGACCTCATCGTCGGGCACATCCTCGGCTCCGCCGTGAACAACGATGGTCGCACGATGGGCGCGGTCATGCCGAGCAAGGAGGCGCAGGTCGACGTCATCGAGCAGGCGCTCCGCGAAAGCGGCGTGTCCGCGGCGGACATCGGTTACCTCGAGACCCACGGGGCCGGGAACACCTTCGGGGATCCGATCGAGATCCACGCCGCCTCCGAGGTCTACCGGAGAGCCACGGATCGCCGCCAGTACTGCGGCGTCGGCTCGGTGAAGTCCAACCTCGGCGCCCTGCTGCACGCGGGCGGCGTCGCATCGTTCGTCAAGGTGATGCTGGCGCTGCAACGGAAGCGCCTCCCGGCGACCCTCCACTGCGACGAGCCGCACGCCCGCTTCCAGTTCGAGGCGACGCCGTTCTACCCGGTCACGCGGGAGCGGGCGTGGGAGCCGCTCGGGGACAGGCGCCTCGCGGCGGTCTCCGCCTTCGGCTTCGGCGGCACGAACTGCCATATGATCGTCGGCGAGGCCGGGCGCGACGAGGACCGTGATGCGTTCGCGAGGCGCCCGCTGCGGCCGACCCGGCTCGAGCGGAAGCGGCTATGGCTCGAGATGCCGGGCGCGCTGCTCCAGGACGTCCCGACGGAGGCCGCTCCCCAGGAGGACGCGCCGACGCGGCAGAGCGCAGGCGCGGCCCCGCCCGAAGGCGGCGACGCCTTCGCGCTCGATGCCCTGGTGTCGTCGCTGCTATCGCTGGAGAGCCCGCCGCCGCGCGACAGGAGCTTCCTGGAGCTCGGGGCGTCGTCGAGCTGGCTCGTCGCGCTGAACGCGCGCCTGGAAGCCCAGCTCGGCGCGGCGCTGAGCCCCGCGATCCTGTTCGATCACCCCACCCTCGAGCGGCTCTCGGCCTACCTCGAGCGCGAGTTCCCGGGGCGGCTCGCGGGCGCGGCGCGACCCGGCGGCGAACGCCCGGGCGCCGCCCCGAGCGCCCCCGCGCCCGCTCCGGCGGCCGGCGAGCAGGACGATATCGCCGTCATCGGCATGGCAGGCCTGTTCGCAGGGTCGCCGGATCTGGAGACGTTCTGGATGAACCTGCTGGAGACGCGGCAGCTCGTCCGGGAGGTGCCCAGCAGCCGTTGGGAGCCCGCGCTCTGGTACGACGCCGATCCATCGAGGCCCAACAAGACCTCCTGCAAGTGGGGGAGCTTCCTCGACGACGTCGACGCGTTCGACGCCCCGTTCTTCAACGTCTCGCCGCGCGAGGCGGAGCGGATGGACCCGCAGCTCCGCCTGCTGCTTCAGGTCCTCTACGCCGCGGCGGAGGACGCGGGGCGCATCCGGACCCTCCGCGGCTCCCGGACAGGCGTGTTCGTCGGGGTGTGCTTCCGCGACTACGACACGGAGATGGTGCGGCGCGGGTGCGCCGTCGGCCCGCACGACGGCACCGGGAACGCCGCCACCATGATGGCCAATCGCCCGTCGTTCATGTTCGATCTGAAGGGCCCGAGCATGGCTGTCGATACGGCGTGCTCCTCCTCGCTGGTGGCCCTGCACACGGCCTGCAGGGCGCTGAGGAGCGACGAGTGCGAGATGGCCTTCGTCGGCGGCGTCAACCTCATCCTCAGCCCGAGGCACTACCTGCACTTCTCCGCCATGAAGGCGCTCTCTCCGACCGGTCGATCTCGCTCGTTCGACGCCGCGGCGGACGGGTATGTGCCCGGCGAAGCGGTGGCGGCCGTGCTCCTCAAGCCGCTCGCGAAGGCTGTCGCGGACGGCGACCCGATCCACGCCGTGATCAAGGGCTCCGCGACGGGTCACAGCGGCCGGACCGCGTCCGTGACGGCGCCCAGCGCGGCGACGCAGGCCGAGCTCATCGCGCGCGCGTGGCGAGATGCGCGGATCGATCCCGCGACGATCACCTACCTCGAGGCGCACGGGACGGGCACCCGGCTCGGCGATCCCATCGAGGTAGAGGGCCTCAAGATGGCCTTTCGACCGCACGCGCCTCCAGCGCGCTCCTGCGCCCTGGGGTCGAGCAAGGCGCATCTCGGCCACACCGAAGCGGCGGCCGGGATCACCGGCGTCATCAAGGTCATCCTGTCGATGAAGCACGGCATGATCCCGGCCATGCCGACCTTCCAGCGGCTGAGCCCGGCCATCCGGCTCGACGCGAGCCCGCTGTACATCAACGAGGGGCCGATACCCTGGCCGCGATCCGCCGGAGCGCCGCGCAGGGCCGGCGTCAGCTCGTTCGGGTTCGGCGGCGCCGGCGCGCACGTCGTGATCGAGGAGCGCGTGCGTGAGGGGGCGACCGGGGAGACCCATGGCGCGCTCGTCTTCCCGTTCTCTGCGCGGGACGAGGGGCGCCTGCGGGAGGTCGCCCGGCGGATGCTGCATTTCGTGGCGCGCGACCAGTCCGCGAGCCTGCCGGACATCGCGCACACGCTGCAGGTAGGGCGCGAGGAGATGGATGCTCGTCTGGCCATCACCGCCGCGTCGCGCGACGAGCTCGCGCGCGCCCTGGAGGCCTTCCTCGCGGCTCGGGGCGATGCCCCCAACCTCTTCACCGGCAGCGCCAGCGCGCCGGGGGAAGCCGCGGGCGCGCTGGCGTCGGAGGGAGACGGTCCGGCCGCGGTCGCGAGGCGCTGGGTTCGCGGCGAGCAGGTCGCCTGGCCCCGCGCGACGGCCACAGGGCAGCGAACCACGGTATCCCTGCCGACCTACCCGTTCGACAAGGAGCGTTACTGGCTGCCCGAGGACGCCGCCGAACCGCCCCCCGCGCCGGCTCTGCGACCCGACGCCGGAGAGGTCGAGCCACCGCCGACGTTGAGCTACTTCGAGCCGGTCTGGGGGCGCTCACCCGGCGTCGCGCCGGCCAGCGCGCCGCTTTCGAGGCGCGGCGTCCTCCTCATTCCGGATCACGGGCTCGACGGCGGGCACCTCCTCTCGGCGCTGCGCGCCGCCTCGGGTGCGCTGCCCCCGGCCGTTGTCGCGCAGCCCGGGGCGGGTTTTCGCGCGATGGGGGGCGGGGTCTTCGAGGTCCTCCCCGGGCGCGCGGCCGATTACGAGGCGCTCCTCTCGGCGGTCGCGGCGCAGGGCCTCCAGATCGACAGCGTCGTCGTCCTGCGAGCCGCGGGGTCACGGGATCGAGCGCCGGCGAAAGGCGCGCTCGACGAGGCGCTCGGCGCCGAGCTGCCGGCGCTCTTCGAGCTGGCGAAGGCCCTGATCGCCTCGCCGCACGTCGAGCGCGCGCGCGTTCTGTACGTGTGCGCCGAGGAGCCCGAGGCAGCGCTCGCCCACCGCGAGGCGGTCGCCGGTTTCGGGCGCTCGTTCATGAGCCTTGACCGTCGCTTCACGTTCCAGCTCGTCCGCGTCGCCGACGCCGGCGACGGCGCTGAGCGGCTTGTCGAGCGGGCGTTGACCGAGCTCCGCGTCGCCGACCCCCTCCCGCCGGTCGAGGTCCGCTACGACGCCGCTGGAGAGCGGTGGACGCAGCGCATCGCCGAGGTGGCGCCTCTCGGCGCGGGCGACGGGCAGGCGGCGGCGTTCCAGCAGGGAGGCGTCTACCTCATCACCGGGGGCGTCGGCGGCGTCGGCGGCCTCCTCGCAGAGCACCTCGCGGCGCGCTGCCGCGCGAGGCTCGTGCTCCTCGGGCGATCGCCGCTCGGTGCCGCAACGGAGGCTCGCCTCGACCGGCTCGGGGCGCTCGGCGCGGATGCCGTCTACCTCCAGGCCGACGTGACCAGCCCGGGAGACGTGAATCGGTGCGTGGCCTACGCCAAAGCCCGATTTTCGCGCCTCGACGGCCTCATCCACGCGGCCGGCTCGCTGAGCGAAGGATCCATCCTTCAGAAGGGGAAAGCAGAGATCGATCGGATCTTGAGCCCCAAGGTGCGCGGCACGCTCGTCCTCGACGAGGCGACGAGGGACGAGCCGCTGGAGCTCTTCGTCCTGCTCTCCTCGCTCTCCTCGCTGCTCGGGACAGCCACGCTCCCGGACTACGCCGCTGCGAACCGCTTCCTCGACGGGTTCGCGCGCTTCCGCGAGTCGCTCCGGAGCCGCGGGCTCCGGCGCGGGCAGACGCTCGCGATCAACTATCCTTACTGGAAGGAAGGCGGCATGCGCATGTCCGCCGAGACAGAGGCGCTCATCGCCGGCGCCACGGGCATGTCCCCGCTCCCCACGGTGGAAGGCCTCGAGGCCCTCGAGGGCGGGTTGCGCCTTGCTCGCTCCCGCGGGTCGGCGCAGGTCCTCGTCGCGTTCGGGGACGCAGCCAGGATCAAGAGGACCCTGGGGGTGGCCGAGGGCGCGCCCAGCGCGACGCCCGCGCCTGCGCGTGGAGGGTGGGACCGGGAGATCGAGGGGCAGCTCGCATCGGACCTGTCCGAGCTCGCGGTCTCCACGCTGAAGCTCAAGAAGGCCGTGGAGCCGGGGGCCGATCTGGGGAAGCTCGGCTTCGAGTCGATCACCATCTCCGAGTTCGCGGAGGCGGTGAGCTCGCGGTACGGCGTCGCGGTCTCGCCGGCGGTGTTCTACGAGCATCCGACCCTCGAGAGCTACGCGCGCCACCTGCTCTCCCGCTACCCGGAGCAGGTCCGCCGGCGCTGCGGCGCGGGCGAGGCCGGCGCCGGGGCCACAACGCCCCTCCCTGGACCGGAGCTGAACGGGACGGCGTCCGGGAGGGCGGGAGAGCCTTCGGGGGCCCTCGCATCGCCCCCGCCTCGCTCCGTGGCTCGACCTGCGTCCCCGGGCGGATCCAGGGAGATCGCGATCGTCGGGATCGCCGGCGTCTTCCCCGGCTCCCCGGATCTGCGGAGCTTCTGGGAGAACCTCGAAGCGGAGAGGGACCTCGTGACCGGGGTCCCCGAACAGCGCTTCTCCACCGAGGGGATCGCCTGTCCGAGCGGCGGCTTCATCGCCGACGTGGAGCGCTTCGATCCGCTGTTCTTCAACCTCTCTCCCAGCGAGGCCGACCTCATGGATCCCCAGCAGCGGGTGCTCCTCGAGGTCGTATGGCACGCCATCGAGGACGCCGGTCGTTCGCCCCGGGATCTCTCGCGGGCGCAGGTCGGCGTGTTCGTCGGCGTATCGAACGTGGACTATGCGGACGTGCTGGCGGCGGCCGGCAAGCAGGCCGAGGCCCACGTGACCACGGGGCTCTCCACGGCGATGGTGGCCAACCGGATCTCCTACGTCCTCGGGCTCACCGGGCCGAGCGAATCGGTCGACACCGGCTGCTCCAGCTCGCTCGTGGCCCTTCACCGCGCGGCCACGGCCATCCAGGTCGGCGACTGCGATGCCGCGATCGTCGCCGGCGTGAACCTGCTCCTCAGCGCGAGGCCGTTCATCGCCTGCGGCAAGGCAGGCATGCTGTCGGCCGACGGCCGATGCAAGACGTTCGATCGCGCCGCGAACGGCTACGTTCGAGGCGAGGGCGCGGGCGCGATCCTGATGAAGCCCCTCTCCAGCGCCCTGGCGGACGGCGATCCCATCCATGCTATTCTACGGGGGACAGGCGTCAACCACGGCGGCCGCGCCCAGGGGCTCACCGTCCCGAACCCCTCCGCGCAGGCCGAGCTGCTGAGCTCCGTCTATCGCCGGGCGCAGGTGGATCCCTCCACCCTCGGGTACATCGAGGCCCACGGCACGGGCACCCCGCTCGGAGATCCCATCGAGGTGAACGGCCTCAAGAAGGCGTTCGAGCGCGCCGAGGGGGCAGGGGCGCGGAGCGGCGGCGCGCGTTGCGGCCTGGGCACGGTCAAGACCAGCATCGGTCACCTCGAGTCGGCCGCGGGCATCGCCGGCCTGCTCAAGGTCGTCCTTGCGCTGAAGCACGCGAAGCTGCCGGGGAATCTCCATTTCGACCAGCTGAATCCGCACATCGAGCTGGAGGACACGCCCTTCTACATCGTCCATCGCACGCAGCCCTGGGAGCCGCTGGCGGGCGAGCACGGCGCGCCCCTCCCGAGGCGGGCCGGCGTGAGCTCGTTCGGGTTCGGCGGCGTCAACGCCCATGCCGTTCTGGAAGAGTTTCCGGACCGGGAAGAGCCCGCCGCCGAGCCGCGCGGCGCCGACCTGCGCGAGATCGTCGTGCTGTCGGCCCGCAGCGGCGAGCGGCTCCAGGAGGTCGCGAGGCGCCTGTCGAGCTACCTTGACGAGAGCGAGGCGCGGCGCAGCGGGGGAGCCGCCGCGCCTCGAAGCGCAGCCGGCCGCGCGCCGTGCCTGCGAGATATCGCGTACACGCTGCAGGTCGGGCGCAGCGAGATGGAGCACCGGCTCGCCGTGGTGGCGAGCTCCATCGAGGAGCTGCGGTCCGGGCTCCGGGATTTCCTTGCCGGATCGAAGAACGGTCGCGTCGTGGCCGGCGCGGCGGGTCAGCCGAGCCACGCCGCGCGCGTCCTCGGCGAGAGCGAGGAGGGCAGCGGTCTCGTCCAGGCGTTGCTGGAGAAAGGTCGCGCCCTCGACGTGGCCCGGCTCTGGGTCGAGGGCATCGCCGTCCCCTGGAGCGCGCTCCAGCGCCCCGGCGGCCGGCGGCGCATCTCGCTCCCGGCGTATCCGTTCACCCGCATGCGGTGCTGGGCAGACCCTCTCCCGTCGAGCCGGGGAGGCGCCGCGCTGGCGGGCCAGGGCAGCGCGGAGGGCGCGTCACCGCTCGATCCCGTGACGCCACGCATGGCGCAGTACGTCGCGTCGAAGCCGTACGACGCCCGCGAGGTGAGCGCGGCCCTCGGGCGCGTCAACGCCGTCGGCCATCGCCTGCTCCTGCGCGCGCTCGGCGCCATGGGCCTGTGGGCGGAGGGGCGCGAGCCTCCGCCGCGCGGCTCGCTCCAGCGTGAGCTGGGCATCCTCCCCGCGCACCGCCGGCTCTTCGACGCGGCGATCGCGATGCTGGAGCGGGAGGGGCTCATCGAGGATCGGGGAGGTCGGCTCGCGATGACGCCCGCGGGCTCCTCGCTGGCGAGCTCGGCTGAATCCCAGGAACGATTGCGCCGGGAGCGCCCGGAGGTGGGACCCATCGTCGATCTGCTCACGGCCTGTGTCCCGGCGCTGCCGGACGTCTTGACCGGCCGCAAGCAGGCGATGGATGTGCTGTTCCCAGGCGGCGACAAGACCCTCGTGGAGCGGGTCTACACAGGGAACCTCATCTCCGATTACTACAACGACCTTGTCGGTCATGCCGTCAGCGTGCTCGTGGAGCAGCGGCTGGCACGCACGCCGGGCGCGACCGTGAAGGTCCTCGAGGTCGGGGCCGGGACCGGGGGCACGACCCGCTTCGTGCTCGATCGCCTGCGCCCGGAGGGGCAGCGCGTCTCCTACCATTACACCGACGTCTCTGCCGCCTTCACGCGCTACGGGGAGCGGAGCTTCCAGGGCGCGCTCCCGGACATCGTCTTTCGAACGCTGGACGTCGAGCGGGATCCCGCCGCTCAAGGCTTCGGAGAGGAGGCGTTCGACGTCGTCCTCGCGACGAACGTCCTTCACGCCACAAAGGACGTCCTGAGCACGCTGCGCGCGCTGCACACGCTGCTCGGGCCGCGGGGGGTCCTGGTCATCAACGAGCTGACGCGCGAGCAGGATTTCACGACATTGACCTTCGGCCTGACGAAGGGGTGGTGGTTGTTCGAGGACGGCGCGCGGCGCCTCCCCCACTCGCCGCTCCTCCGCTTCACGCAATGGCGGACGGCGCTCCGGGAAGCCGGTTTCCCGCTCGTACGCGGCTTCGGGGCGCCGCGCGTGTCCGAGGAGCAGCTGGAGCAGAGCGTGCTGCTCTGCGAGCGCGGCGCGGCTGATCCGAAGGGGCTCGTGCGCGCCGCGCCGGTCCTCGCTGCGGCGCAGAACGGCGCTGCTGCCGGCCTCCTCGCCGCGGCCGCCGCGCCTGTCCCGGCGCCGGCGCCGGACGCGCCCGGGCACGCGCACCCGGGCGCGCGCCTCCAGGCCTACTTGATCGACCTCTTCGCGGAGATGCTCAGGATCCCCCGCGACGAGATCGACGTGGCGTCGACCTTCGAGCGGTACGGGGTCGACTCGATGAGCTCGGTGGAGCTCGTCAAGCGGCTGGAGAGCCACTTCGGCGCGCTCTCGAAGACGCTGCTCTTCGAGTGCATCACCATCGAGTCGCTCGCCCGGCACCTGCTCGACGGCCGCCCGCGCGAGTGCGCGGCCCTGTTCCAGCAGGCCGACGGCGGCGCCTCGATCCCGCGCGCGTCCTCCGGCGAGGCCCTGCCGGCGAGGCGGCAGGAGGCCCCTGCCGGCGCGATCGCCGTCACCGGGGCGAGGCCGCCGGAGGCCCTCGCCGGCGCGATCGCCATCATCGGCCTCGGCGGGGTCTTCCCCGGATCCCCTGATCCGGAGGCCCTGTGGCGCAACCTCCGCGACGGCAACGATCTCATCACCACCGTCCCGGAGGACCGGTTCGACTGGCGCGCGATCTTCGGCGACCCCGGCCGCGATCCGGGCAAGACCAACACGCGCTGGGGCGGGTTCATCGACGGCGTGGACCGGTTCGATCCGCTGTTCTTCAACATCTCGCCGGCGGAAGCCGAGCTGATGGATCCGCAGCAGCGCGTCTTTCTGCAGATCGTCTGGAAGACCCTCGAAGACGCCGGCTACCGCGCGTCGGAGCTCCGGGGGAGCCGCACGGGCGTCTTCGTCGGGGTGTCGTCCTTCGACTACCACGAGATCATCCAGCGCGCGCGGCGGACCCACGAGCCCTACTCTCCGAGCGGCCTTTCGCACGCCGTCCTCGCCAATCGGATCTCGTACCTGCTCGATCTCCGCGGCCCGAGCGAGCCGGTCGATACGGCGTGCTCGAGCTCGCTGGTCGCGCTGCATCGCGCGGTCCGGTCGCTGCAGGCCGGGGACTGCGACCTGGCGATCGCGGGCGGCGTCAACCTGCTGCTCACGCCGGAGCTGTTCGTCGCCTTCGGTCAGAGCGGGTTCATGTCCTCCGTGGGCCGGTGCATGGCCTTCGACCATCGGGCCGACGGCTACGTGCGCGGCGAGGGGGCGGGCGCCGTGCTCCTGAAGCCGCTGGCCAGGGCGCTCGACGACCGCGACTGCATCCACGCGGTCATCCGGGGGGTCGGCGTGAACCACGGCGGCAGGGTGCAGTCGATGACCGTCCCCAACCCGAACGCCCAGGCGGATCTCATCGCCTCCGTGCTCGCCAGGGCGGGCGTCGAGCCGGAGACGGTGAGCTACGTCGAGGCGCACGGGACGGGGACGAGCCTCGGCGATCCCATCGAGATCAACGGCTTGAAGGCGGCCTTCGCGCAGCTGGGCAAGGCGCGGAGCCGTCCTGTCGAGACGACCGCGACCTGCGGTGTCGGATCGGTGAAGTCGAACATCGGGCACCTCGAGGCCGCGGCCGGCATCGCCGGGCTCATCAAGGTGGTGCTCGCCATGCGTCACCGCGCGTTGCCGCCGAGCATCCACCTGGAGAGGTTGAACCCGTTCCTCCAGCTGGACGAGACGCCGTTCTACATCGTGGACCGGACGGTGCCCTGGGACCGGAGGATCGATCCGAGCGGCGCCGTGGTCCCTCGGAGGGCGGGGGTCAGCTCGTTCGGCTTCGGCGGAGCGAACGCGCACGTGCTCCTGGAGGAGCACATCGAGCCGGAGATACGCGGAGGCTCGCCCCTCACCGCAGGTGAGCCGCGCGAAGGCGAGGCGATCGCGTCCCGCCATGAGGTGATCCCGCTGTCTGCGAAGAGCGGTGACCGGCTGCGCGCCTATGTGGAGGAGCTCCTTGAGCAGCTCTCCCGCGAGGAGGCGGCCGGCGGTGGTCCCTCGCTGGCGGACATCGCCTACACCTTCCAGGTCGGGAGGGAGCCGATGCCCTTCCGCGTGGCCATCGTGGCTTGCAGCAGGCCCGATCTCCTCCGCAGGTGCAGAGGGTACCTGAGCGGCGAGCCCGCCGGCGCCCATGTCGCGACGGGAGAGCTCAGCCTCCTGCGCGGCGGCGGTGGGGCGCTGGAGGCCCACGAGGGGGAGGCGTCCCCTGAAGCTGAAGCTCCCCCTCGGGACGAGGAAGCGTGCGTTCGCCTGGCGAGGCGCTGGGTCGCCGGGGGCGCCGTCCCCTGGGGCTCGCTCTACCCGCCGGGTACGCGGAGGCGCGTGCCGATGGTCACCTATCCGTTCGCGCGGGAGCGCTGCTGGGCGATCGAGCCCGAGGACAGCGCGCCGGCGCCGGATCCGGGCGTGACGAACGGCCCGCGTCGGTCGAACGGCGCGCGCCTCGAGGGGTGGCGCGAGCTGCTGCTGGATCTGAAGGAAGGCAGGCGATCGGTCGATGACGTGGATCGCCTGCTCGGCTTCGAGGGGGCCTGTGAGACGAGGAGCCCAGCGTGACGGGCCTGCCAATCGGCGCTGGGGAGATTTCATGAGCCTGGACAAGAGATCGATTCTGCGGCGCGTGGAGCGGGGTGAAATCGAGGTGGAGCAGGCCGTCGCGCTCCTCTCCGGGCTCGCCCATGAGCGAGAGGGGACAGGCCGCGTGCGCCAGGGGCTCGACTCCGCCGGGGGCGGGGCGGAGACGGTCTATTACGAGCCGTTCTGGGAGCTGCTGGACGGGGGCGCGGCACCGCCGCTGTCGCCCACCTCGTGCGTTCTCGTCCTGGGCGAGGTGTCAGGCCGCGCGCCGCCTCCGGAGACGGAGCTCGGAGGCGCTGTCGTCGTGCTGGTGCAGCCCGGCGAGGGGTTCTCCCGCCGGGGGCAGCGCGCCTACGAGGTCGACCTCACCGTCGAGAGCAGCGTGGAGCGGTTGCTGCTCGAGCTGGAGCGGGACGGCCTTGTGCCGCGCCACATCGCGCACCTCTGGCCGGAGCGTCCCGCCGGCTCCGCCGGCGAGCTGTGGGCCGGGCTCTCGGCGGGTCTCGACCCGCTCTTTCTGCTGGTCAAGCAGCTCCTGCAACGTGGGTTGATGGCGACGGCGAAACTCGCGGTCGTCTCGGTGGCGTCGTCCAGCCGGGCTGCGCTCTCCCGCGCTACGGCCGCCGGCTTCCTGCAGGTCGCCGCCCATGAGAGCCCGCGCCTCGGGTTCCGGGCGGTCCAGAGCGACGGAGGTACGCAGAGCCCGCTGGCGATCGCCCTGCGGGAGCTCGCCCTCCCCGGGCCGGAGCGGGGCGAGATCAAATACGTGGGTCGAGAGCGCTGGATCCGGCGGATCCGGAAGGTTGAAGGCCTCAAGGCGTCCGGCTCGACGTGGTTCCGTCGCGGCGGCGTCTACCTCATCACCGGCGGCGCGGGCGGCCTCGGACTCATCCTGGCCGAGCACCTCGCCCGGACGGCGGGCGCCAGGCTCGTGCTCATGGGCCGCTCTCGGCTCTCGGGCCCCATCGAGCGAGCGCTCGGGCGCATCGCAGCGAATGGCGCCGAGGTCTTCTATGAGCAGGGGGACGTTGGCTCGCTGGAGGACGTTCGCCGCGCGGTCCGGCGCGCCGAGGAGCGCTTCGGGGGCCTGAACGGGGTCATTCATGCGGCCGGCGTCATCGAGGACGCGTTCGTCGCGAAGAAGCCGCTCTCGTCGTTCCAGCGTGTGCTGACGCCGAAGATCCTCGGGGCGCTCCACCTCGACGAGGCGACGCAGCGGCACGATCTCGACGTGTTCCTGCTGTTTTCCTCGCTCGCAACGATGCTGGGCGAGGCGGGTCAGTGCGATTACGCCGCCGCCAACCGCTTCCTCGAGGAGCTCGCCGTGGAGCGCAGCGGCTGGGGCGCCGCGGGCCGGCGTGCGGGGCTCACCCAGGCGATCAGCTGGCCGCTCTGGGCGGGTGGAGGCATGGATATCTCCGAGGTCGACAAGGCGGAGCTCTGGAAGCGCGCCGGCATGTCCCCGCTCGGGCCGCGAGAGGGGCTCGCCGCCCTGGAGACGGCGCTGCACTCGAGGCGATCGCTCCTGTTCGTCGTGCACGGGGAGCCCGCCAGGATCGCGGCGGCGATCGAGGCGCGCATCGCGGAGCGCACGGCGCGTCGGAGCGACGACGGCGAGAACCCCCCGAGCGACAGGGCGTCGCTGGAGGATCGGGCCGAGGGGCTCCTTCTCGACGTCATCTCCCATGAGACAAAGGTCGCCAGGAGCAGAATCCACCCCCAGCAGGGCCTCGATGCGCTCGGGATCGATTCGATGCTCATCAAGAGACTGAACCTGGTGCTCGAAGACCATTTCGGCCCGCTCTCCAAGACGCTCTTCTTCGAGCACCAGACCGTCCGCGAGCTCGGGCGCTATTTCGCGGAACACCACCCGGAGCGCCTCGCCTCCGTCACGCGTGACGCGGGCGACATGCGCGGCACGGCCAGAGAGGCGGCGACGCAGGCCGATGCCGCCCAGGATCCGGGCGAGCGCGCGCCCGCGGCCGATCCCCGGGCGCCGGAGCAAGGCGCTGCGCGGGAAGGGCGGCCGCTGCCGGGGCGAGCGGCGCCGACCTCGGGCGACGAGGACGACATCGCGATCATCGGCGTGAGCGGCCGATACCCCGGGGCGGCAGATCTCGACGAGCTCTGGGACAACCTGAGAGCCGGGCGGGACTGCGTGACCACGGTTCCAGAGGACCGCTGGGATCATGCGCTGTACTATCACCCTGACAAGCGCAGCCAGGGCACGTCCTACGGAAGGTGGGGAGGCTTTCTGGCGGACGTCGACGCGTTCGATCCGCTGTTCTTCAACATCGCGCCGCGCGAGGCGGAGACCATGGATCCGCAGGAGCGGCTGTTCCTGCAGGTCGCCTGGTCGGCGGTGGAGGACGCCGGGTACTCACGCCGCGAGCTGGCCGCCATGAGCGTCGACGGCGAGCAGGGCGCCGTCGGCGTGTTCGTCGGCGTGACGTCGGGACAGTATCAGCTCATCGGCGCGGAGGAGTGGGGCAAGGGAAACCGCATCACGCCGAGCTCTTCGTTCTGGAGCGTCGCGAACCGCGTCTCCTACACGCTGAACCTCCACGGCCCCAGCATGCCGGTCGATACGGCCTGCTCGGCCTCCCTGACGGCGCTGCACCTCGCCTGCGAGAGCCTGAGGCGCGGAGAGTGCCAGGCCGCCATCGTGGGCGGGGTGAACCTGAACATCCACCCGTCGAAGTACGTAGCGCTGAGCCAGCTCAAGTTCCTGTCGTCCGACGGCCGGTGCCGCAGCTTCGGCGAGGGCGGCGACGGATATGTGCCAGGGGAGGGGGTCGGCGCGGTCGTCCTCAAGCCGCTCCGGCGGGCCGTCGACGACGGGGATTCCATCCATGCCGTCATCAAGGCGACCACGATCAACCACGGGGGAAAGACGAACGGCTACACGGTCCCGAACCCGACCGCGCACGCCCGCCTCATCCACCGCGCCCTCCGCCGCGCGAAGATCGATCCACGGACCATCGGTTACGTCGAGGCCCACGGCACCGGCACCGCGCTGGGAGATCCTGTCGAGATCACCGGGCTTCAGAGGGCGTTCGAGGCCTACACCTCCGAGCGCCAGTTCTGCGCGATAGGCTCCATCAAGTCCAACCTCGGTCACCTGGAGTCCGCCGCTGGGATCGCCTCGCTGACCAAGGTGATCCTGCAGCTCAAGCACCGGCAGCTCGCGCCCTCGCTCCACGCGGAGGTGTTGAACGAGAACATCGACTTTCCGGCGACGGCGTTTCATGTCCAGCGGCAGGCGGCGCCCTGGCCCGAGCCAGTGGCGCAGGAGGGCGGCGAGCGGAGGCCGACCCCGAGGCGCGCCGCGATCAGCTCCTTCGGCGCGGGGGGATCGAACGCCCACGCGATCGTCGAAGAGTACCTGCCGCCGCACGAGCCGCTCGCCGAGGTCGTCACCGCCGGCGCGCAGCTCGTCGTCCTGTCGGCGAAGACCGAGGAGCGGCTCCGCGCCTATGCCGCGAAGCTCCAAGGGGCGCTGTCTTCGGCCCTGGCCAGCGGCTCTCCGGCGCCGGCTCTGCTGGACGTCGCCTTCACGTTGCAGGCGGGCAGAGAGGGGCTCGAGTCGAGGCTCGCCGTCGTCGCAGGGTCGCTGGAGGATCTGCTCGGCAGGCTGAGCGACTACCTCGCAGGCCGCGCGCACCCGGCGATCTGGGCGGCGAGGGTCGCGGACGAGACCGTGGCCGCGGATGCGGGCGGGGACGGGCACGGAGAGCGCGACGTCGCGGCGCTCCTCCGTGACGGTCGATGGGCGGAGGTCGCCGCCCTCTGGGTCATCGGGCGTGCCATCCCCTGGGAGGCCGCGCGCCGCGGGCATCGATGGCGGCGGGTCGCGCTGCCGACGTACCCCTTCGAGCAGAAGCGGTTCTGGGTGCACACGACCGGCCAGCCGGCCGCCGAGGTCACGCCCAGGGCGCCGCACCCGCTCGTCGATCGCGTGATACCGAGCCTCCATGCGGCGACGTTCGAGAAGGTGCTGAACAGGCAGGATCGCCTGCTCCGGGATCATCGGGTCAGGGGCAACCTTGTCTGTCCGGGCGTCGCCCACCTCGAAATGGTCCGTGCTGCGGCGGACATGCTCGGCCGGGGCACGGCGCGCCGGCTGCGGAACGTCGCGTGGCTCGCGCCCATCGTCGTCGCCGGGGAGACGCGGGTCGTCCAGGTCACGCTCGAGGAGCGCGAGAGCGGTCTCCATTTCGACGTGAAGAGCGAGGGCGCCGCCGGCGCCGAGGTGCACTCGAGGGGTCAGGTCGTCCTCGAAGCCCCGGACGCGCGGCGGGACGCGCCGCCGGCCATCGATCTCGGTGCGGTGCGGGCGCGGTGCCGGCAGCGCCTGGACAAGGAGAGCCTCTACGCCGAGGCCCGGGCTGTCGGGCTCGACTACGGGCCTTCGTTTCAGTGCCTCGAAGAGCTCTGGTACGGCGACGGCGAGGCGCTGGGCGAGCTGCTGGCGAGCCCGGAGATCGCCGGGGAGCTCGACGCCTTTGCCCTGCATCCCGCGCTCACGGACAGCGCCCTCCACGTGCTCCGTGGGCTCGCCCTGGAGACCTCGCTCCCCTCGGAGAACATGACCCTGGTGCCGTTCTCGGTGGGAGAGGTCGAGATCCTGGCGCCCCTCACGGCGCGCTGCACCGTGTACGCCAGGCTGCTTCGCCGCCTGCCCGAGCAGGGGATGGCGCTGTTCGACGTGACGGTCCTCGACGACGCGGGGCGGAGCGTGCTCCGCTTGAGCGAGCTCTGCGCGCGCCGCCTGCGCCCGGTCGAGCGCGACGCCCCTCCAGCGGTCCCTCCAGCGATCGAGGATGCGGGCCTGTTCTACCGGCTGCGCTGGACGCCGCAGCCGCTCCCCGCGCGCGCCGATGAGGCATCCGACCGAGAGGGCACGGTGGTGATCTTCACCCATCAGGCCGACTTCGGGCTCGGCCAGCGGCTGGTCGATTTCTACGGAGAGCGCCGGACGATCCTGGTGGAGCTCGGCGAGGCCCGCGCGACCCGGGGGCCTGGCCGTATCTGCATCGACCTCAGGCGCGCGGAGGACTTCGAGCACGCGCTCCAGCAGGCTCCTGCGCTCTCCAGGGTGTTTTTCCTCGGAGGCCTCGAGGATCGCTATTACAGCGCGAACGACCTCGATTTCCTCGAGCGCTCCCAGGAGCTCGGGGTCCTTTCCCTGTTCCGCCTGGCCAAGGCGATGGCCGCCGCACCGGCGCGGCGCGCCCGGCTCAAGGTCGTCACCAACGACGTGTACCGCGTAGGCGATGGCGACCGGGCGCATCATCCGTTCGCCGGGTCGCTCGTCGGGCTGACCAAGGTGCTCGCGCGGGAGCTCCCGCTCGGGGGCGTCAGCTACGTGGACATCGCGGGGGCGGACGTCGCTTCGCCGCAGGACGACGCCGCGTGGCGGCGATTGCTGCAGGCCCTCGACGCGGAGCACGCGAGCGCGCCCGAAGCCGAGGTCGCGCTGCGAGGCGGGCGCCGCTTCGTTCGGGTCGTCGAGCCTGCCGTGCTGCCTGAAGCGGAGCGGGATGCGCTCCCCTTCAAGCGCGGAGGGGTGTACCTGATCGTGGGGGGAGCCGGCGGGATCGGGATGGCCGTCAGCCGCTATCTCGCCCGCGAGCACGAGGCACGTCTCGTCCTCGTGGGCCGGCGCCGGCGCACCGACGCCATGGCCCGTGCTCAGGAGGAGATCGAGGCGCTCGGCGGACAGGCGCTGTACCTTCAAGGGGACATCAGCGACCTCGCCGACATGCGCGGGGTCGTCGCCCTGGCCCGGCAGACGTTCGGCGCGATCGACGGCGTCATCCACTCGGCGATCGTCCTCCGGGACGGCACCGTCAGCCGCATGGATGAAGAGACGTTCCGCGCCGTCCTGGCCCCCAAGGTCAAGGGCGCGGTGGTGCTGCACAGCGCGCTCGAGCCCGAGCCGCTCGACTTCATGGCGTTCTTCTCGTCCGCCATCTCCGTCACCGGCGCTCCCGGGCAGGGCAACTATGCCGCGGCGTCCACCTTCGAGGACTGCTTCGCGCTCTTCCTGGCCCATCGGATGAAGCGGCCCGTGAAGCTGTTCAACTGGGGTTTCTGGGGCGACACGGGCGTGGTCGCCACGGAGGAATACAGGAAGCGGCTCGCCAGGCAGGGTGTCGCGGAGCTCCGGGAGGGCGAGGGGATCGAGGCGTTCCGGCAGGTCATGGGCGCGCGCGCCACCCAGATCATGCCCATGAAGATGAGGCCCGATGCGGCCGCGGCGCTCGGCATCGACATGACGGCCACGTACGCATGCCAGCGGGCGCTGTCTCCCTCGCTCATCGAGCCGGTGAGCGCCCGGGTGCGCGGCGCGCAGCCCGACGCCTCCTCCTCTGGGCCAGGCGTCGACGCGCTGGACGCGATGGAGCGGTTCGGGCGCCTCGCGCTCCTCGACGCTTTCCAGCGCATGGGCGCGCTGAGTCGCCCCGGAGAGCGCGAGACGCTGGCCGGATCGAGAGACCGACTCGGCGTCGTTCCGGAGCAGGCGCGGCTCTACGACGCGCTGCTGGACATCCACAGGAAGAGCGGGCTCATTCGCCTCGAGGGGGACGCGTTCCTCGTGACCGACGCCATCCGGGTCGCGGGGGCGCAGGCGGCCCCGGCGGCGCTCGAGGCGCATCGGCAGGACGTGATCGCGCGCTACCCGGACAGCGAGGCCTACGTCGCGCTCCTCGAGGCGTGCACCGCCGCGCTTCCGGCCGTCCTCACGGGGAAGAGGTCCGGGGTCGACGTCCTGTTCCCCGGCGGCTCGATGGCGCAAGTCGAGCGCATCTACAAGGGAAACCGGCGCTCGGATCACTTCAACGCGCTCGTCGCCGCGGCCGTGAGCGCCATGGCCTCCGCGAGGCGCGACGCGGGCGACGACGGGACGATCGCCATCCTGGAGATCGGCGCCGGGACCGGCGGGACGAGCGCCTCCGTCCTCGAGGCGCTCCAGCGGGGATCAGGCCGCGTGACGTATGACTACACCGATATCTCGGTCGGGTTCATTCGACACGGGGAGCGGGTCTACGGCGCCCGGTATCCGTTCGCGTCGTTCAAGACGCTCGATATCGGGTTGGACATCGAGCCACAGGGGTTCGCGGTGGGAGCTCACGACCTGGTCCTGGCGACGAACGTGCTCCACGCGACGAAGGATATCCGCGCCACGTTGCGTCGCGCGAAGAGGCTGCTCAAGGCGAACGGGCTCCTCGTCGTCAACGAGGTCACCGAGGTCAGGGACTTCGTGACGCTCACCTTCGGCCTGACGAGCGGCTGGTGGCTCTTCGACGACGGCGCGCACCGGCTCCCGCACGCGCCGTTGCTGAGCGTGGCGCAATGGCGTGCCGCGATGGAGGACGTCGGCCTCCGCGAGATGCGGAGCTTTGGTCTCCACGGCGCGGACGAGGCAGGGGGAGGGCAACACGTGATGATCTCCGAGAGCGACGGCTGGCTCGACGCGGCCGAGCTGGCGCGGGGCCCGGCGCGCTTTGCGCCGGCTGTCCCCCGCGTCATCCCCGTCGCCCACGCGACCCGGCCCGAGGAGGCGGCAGGCGCCCACGCCGCCGGATCGCTCCCCCGGCAGCCGGCGCCTCCCATCGACGGCGGCGCGCGCGGACGCGCGGTGGACTATCTCCGCGGCGTCATCGCGGGGATCTTGAAGATGGATCCCGCGGATCTGGAGCCGAGGGCGGCGCTCGACAAGTACGGCGTGGATTCCCTCGTGGCGATGGATGTCATTGCCAAGCTCGAGGGGGACCTCGGCGCCTTGCCGAGGACGCTGCTCTTCGAGCAACCGACGGTCGAGCGGCTCGCCGAGCACCTGCTGGACAGCTACGGAGAGCCGCTGGCGGCCAGGCTGGGCGTCGCCGTCCACGCGGTGTCCGCGGAGGGCCTGGCGGCGAGCGCGGGCGCCCGCGAGCTGCCCAGCCCGCCGCCGGGCCCGGAGCGGCTCGAAGAGCGTCGCCCGCGAGGAGGCGCGCCTGCCCCGGGCCATGGGCCCATCGCGATCGTCGGCCTCAGCGGCCGGTATCCAGGGGCCCCGGATCCCGACGCCTTCTGGGAGAACCTCAAGGCCGGCGCGCGGGCGTTCTCCGAGATCCCGCCGGAGCGCTGGGACGACCGCGACTACTACGATCCGAGCGGCGCCCGCCCCGGGACGTACTACCATCGATGGGGCGCGTTCCTCGACGATGTCGACAGGTTCGATCCGCTCCTCTTCGGGATTTCTCCGCGAGAAGCGGAGCGGATGGACCCTCAAGAGAGGCTATTCCTCGAGGCTGTATGGACCGCCCTGGAGGACGCCGGCCACACGGGCTCGACGCTGAACGCCGCTGCGCGCCGGGGCGGCGGCTCCGGCGTCGGCGTGTTCGTGGGCGTCATGTACGGTCCGTATCAGCTGCTGGCGGCGGACGCCTGGGCGAGGGGCAACCGGGTCGAGGCCCACTCGGCCTACTGGTCGATCGCGAACCGGGCCTCGTACGTCTTCGATTTCCACGGCCCGAGCATGGCTGTGGACACCGCGTGCTCTTCTGCGCTGACCGCCGTCCACCTGGCGTGCGAGAGCATCCGGAGCGGCGCATGCCGCGCGGCCGTCGCGGGCGGCGTCAACCTCATCCTTCACCCCGGCCACCACGTCGGGCTCAGCCGGGCTCAGATGCTCTCGAGAGAGGGCCGCTGCCGTGCGTTCGGGCAAGGAGCCGACGGGTTCGTCCCCGGCGAGGGGGTCGGCGCGGTGGTGCTCAAGCCGCTCGCGGACGCGGTCCAGGACGGCGATCACGTCTACGCCGTGATCCTCGGTTCCTCGGTGAACGCGAGCGGGAAGACCTCCGGGTACATGGTCCCGAGCGCCGCTGCCCAGGCGGACGTCATCGAGGCCGCGCTGCGCTCCGCGCAGATCGATCCGCGGTCGATCACCTACCTGGAGGCGCAGGCGGTCGGCTCGGAGCTGGCCGACTCGATCGAGGTCGAGGGGCTCACGACGGCGTTCGCGCGGTTCACGACCGATCTCGGGTTCTGCGCGATAGGCTCGCTCAAGCCGAACATCGGCCATCTCGAGTCGGCCTCCGGGATGGCGCAGCTCACGAAGGTGCTGCTGCAGCTCAAGCATCGACAGCTCGCCCCGTCGCTCGACTGCGAGGCGGTGAGCCCGAAGATCGATTTCGGCGCCTCGCCGTTCTACGTTCAGCGGCGCCTCGGCGCGTGGCAGGCCGCGGGGCCCGAGGCGCTTCGGCGGGCGGCGATCAGCTCGTTCGGGGCCGGAGGGGCGAACGCGCACCTCGTCGTCGGCGAGCACGTCGAGGGCGCGGCCGAGGGCGCTCGCGCGGCCGGAGACGGCGCTCCCCAGATCGTGGTCCTCTCCGCGAGGAAGGCGGCACAGCTTGAAACGTACGCCCGGCGGCTCCGGGATTTCCTTGTGAGGTCGCGCGCCGGGGGCCCGCTCCGTGGCGGGGCGCTCTCGGACATGGCCTATACGCTCCAGGTGGGGCGGCGGCCCTTGGCCTTGCGTCTCGCCGTGGTGGCGTCTGACGTTGGCGCGGTCGTCGAGGCGCTGGGCGACTTTCTCGAGCGGAGGGCGCGCCCCGACGTGTACACCGGCAAGGCTCCGAGAGGCGAGGAGGGCGGCCCTGCGAGGGCGTCCATCGCGGTCGCGCTCGACGAAGGTGGGCTCCGCCGCGCAGCGGCGGCCTGGGTCGACGGCGCCGAGATCGACTGGGAGCTCCTGCATGCCGGCCGCGCGAGGCGGCGCGTCCCCCTGCCGACGTACCCGTTCGCGCGGGAGAAATGCTGGTTCGATCTGCTTCCGAGGGAGACGGCGCAGCCTCCGTCGCCCTCGCCGAGCGGCGTGGACGTGACGACGGTGCCGCCAGGCGAACCGCTCCGGGCTCCGGCGAGCGTGAATGGAGGGGGCGCTGCCCCGGAAGGTCGAGCGATGCACATGATGGATGGGAAAGCGAGCGCGCCGGAGGCCGCGCGCGCCTCGGGTGAGGTGTCCCGCGGGGCTCTCAACGATGCCGTGGAGGCCGCCGTCATCGCGATCGCGGCAGAGATCCTGAAGGTCGACCCGGCCGAGATCGGGCCGAGCGATCCCATGAGCGACTTCGGGTTCGATTCCCTGTCGCTCATCGAGTTCACGACGCGGCTCAACCGGGAGTACGGCATCGCGCAGAGCCCGGCAGCGCTGTATGGGCACCCGAGCATCGGCGCCTTCGCCGCGTCCCTCGCCGCCGAGCACCGCGACGCGTTCGCCCGGGTCCTTCGGCCGATCGAGGTGAAGGACGCCAGGGGGAGCGGCGGTGTTCCCGCTGCGAGCCCGCCGCCGGCCCCGAGGGAGCAGAGCCGACCCGCGGTCGTGACGTCGACCGAGCGCGCCGTGGACGAGCCGATCGCGATCATCGGCATGAGCGTCAGGCTCCCCGGCTCCCCCGACGCGGACGCGTTCTGGGACAACCTCATCCAGGGCAGGGATCTCGTCTCCGAGATCCCGAAGGACCGCTTCGACTGGACAGCGTTCTACGGGGACCCGCGCGTCGATCCGAGCAGGATAAGCTCCCGATGGGCGGGCATCATCGACGATATCGACAAGTTCGACCCGGCCTTCTTCAACATCTCGCCGAGGGAGGCCCGCCTGATGGATCCCCAGCAGCGGCTCTTCCTGGAGATCGCCTGGAAGACCATCGAGGACGCCGGCTACAGGCCCTCCCAGCTGGCGGGCACCCGCACCGGGCTGTTCGTGGGGGTCGCGGGGACCGAGTATGCGCAGCTGCTCGCGCAGAGCGGTCTGGAGATCGACGGCCAGGCCGCGACGGGCACCGCGCACAGCATCCTCGTGAACCGCATCTCGTTCCTGCTCGACCTCCACGGCCCCAGCGAGCCGGTCGACACCGCGTGCTCGAGCTCGCTGGTCGCCGTGCACCGCGCCATCCAGTCGATCCGCGACGGCGACTGCGATATGGCCATCGTCGGCGGCGTGAACGTCCTGCTGACGCCTGCCGGGTTCCTCGCATTCGGCAGGTCGGGGATGCTGGCGAGCGACGGCAAGTGCAAGGTGTTCGATGAGCGCGCGGACGGCTACGTGCGCGGCGAGGGCGCCGGAGCCGTCTTCCTGAAGCCGCTCAGCAGGGCGCTGGCCGATGGGGATCGCGTGGTCGCCGTGATCCGTGGCACGGCGATCAACCACGGAGGGCGCGCGACCTCTCTCACCGCGCCGAACCCCAACGCCCATGCGGATCTCTTGGTCCGCGCCTACCGCAGAGCGGGGGTCGATCCGGCGACGGTCGGGTACATCGAGGCGCACGGGACGGGCACCTCGCTCGGGGACCCGATCGAGGTGAACGGCCTGAAGAAGGCGTTCCAGGTGCTCGGTAGCCCGGAGGCGACCACGACCCCCCGAGCGCCCACGTGCGGTCTGGGCAGCGTCAAGGCGAACATCGGCCACCTCGAGACGGCCGCCGGGGTCGCCGGGCTCGTCAAGATCGTGCTGGCGATGCAGCACAGGACGCTGCCGCCGCTCGTCCATTTCGAGAAGCTCAACGGCTATATCGATCTCGACGAAACGCCGTTCTACATCGTGGACAAGGCGACGGCATGGCAGGCGCCGCGAGACAGGGAAGGGCGCGAGCTTCCGAGGCGAGCCGGCGTCAGCTCGTTCGGCTTCGGAGGCGTCAATGTCCACGTCGTGCTGGAGGAGCTCCCGGAAGACCCATCATCGACGTCGGCGGGGTCGGACGAGCACCCGGAGATCTTCGTCTTCAGCGCCAGGAATGCGGAGCGGCTGAACGCTTATGTGCAGGCGTTCGTCGCGTTCCTCGAGCGCCTTGACCAGGCCGGGGAACGGGCAGCCCGGCGGAGGACCGCCCGCCTCGCGGACATCGCATATACCCTGCAGGTCGGCCGGGAGCCGATGGATACCCGCCTTTCGGTGGTCGCGAGCGGCCTGCACGACCTGCTGCAGAAGCTTCGCGGGTTCGCGGCGGGCCAGCCCGGCTCGGCGGAGGTCTTCCAGGGGAGCGCCGAGCCGCACCGTGAGCTCGTCGGGCTCCTTCGCGAGGAGGCGGACGTTCAAACAACCCTCCGCGAGATCGCGCGCAAAGGCAACCTGCGCAAGCTGGCGGCGCTGTGGGCGAAGGGGTTCGACATCGACTGGGACGCCGTCCTGGAGCACACGGGGAGGAGGCGGACGAGCGCGCCCTCCTATCCCTTTGCCAGGGAGCGCTGCTGGTTGCCGGTGCGACGGGGCGAAGCGGAGCCGGCGGATCGAGCGCCCGCGGACGTCAGGGCCCCGGCGCCCGTCACGCCGCCGCGCGCGGTCAGCCACCCGGCACCCGCTCCGAGCGCCTCCACGGCCGTGCCGGCGCCCCGGCCTCCGTTGTCGCCGGCGGCGTCGGCCGCCCAGCTCCAGGGGGCGGCGCCGGCCGCCCCGCTCCAGGGGAACGACGTGGCCGCCCGAGGGGCCAACGGGGCCTCGCCCCACGCGGAGCACGAGCTGGCGCGTCGACCCGCCCCCGACGCGCAGGCGGTGACCGCGAGCCTCCGGCGCATCTTCGCGGACTTCCTCGAGCTCGATGCAGATTCCATGGATGAAGATCGCGCCTTCACGACCTATGGAGTCGACTCGATCGCAGGGCTGCGCATCATGCAGCGGGTCCAGCAGCTCCTGGGCGACGACGTGCCGATGCTGGCGATCATCGAGCATCCGTCGCTCCGTCAGCTGGTCGGGTATCTCGTTGAGAACCACGTCCGTGAAGGCCAGCTCCTGGAGCCGGCGCAGAACGGTCGGGGCGATCCGTCCCCCCCGCCGATCGAGGTCGCGCCCGCAGCCGCGGTCACGCCCGCAGCCGCGGTCACGCCCGCAGCCGCGGTCACGCCCGCAGCCGCGCCCGCACCCGCAGCCCCCGTCGAGGCGCGGATCATCCCCTTCCGCGCCGAGGGGAAGCTCGCGCCGATGTTCTGTATCCACGGCGATACGGGCGATCTGAGCTGGGCTATCCACCTGGCCGAGCATCTCGGCCACGAAAACCCCGTATTCGGCCTGGAGGCCCCCAGGTTCGAGAGCGGCTCTCCTGCCGCAACCACGGTCGAGGAGATGGCCGCCGCCTGCACGCGGGCCTTGGTCCGCGCCTCCGCTGCAGGGCCCTACCGGCTGGCCGGCTGCGGGATCGGCGCCGCCATCGCGTTCGAGGTGGCGCGCGAGCTCGTCGGCCTCGGACAGCGGGTCGAGCAGCTCGTCCTCGTCGACCCCCCCGAGCACGGCGACGCCTGGGCGGAGCGCGCGGCAGCGCGCGCGGAAGAGCCGGTGTTCGCGCTGAGCCTCATCAGCAACCTGCTTGGCCGCGTCTGGGGCGCGGAGGGCCTGCTCCGCCATGACACCCTGCCGAAGGACCGTGAGGCTTGCCTCGCGCTCGCCGCGCGCTGGCTCTCGGGCTGCGCCGCCGCCCCCATGGCCCACGACAGGCTGGTGCGCTGGCTCGACCGGTCCGCGCTGCACCTCGGGGCGCACGCGCGAGCGCTGGTCCGTTACCGCCCCAGCCCGATCCCCGGCGAGGTCCCCGCCCTCCTGGTGCAGCCGTCCACCGACCCGCTCGCGCCGGGCAACGCCTATGGTCTACCGGAGCTCGCGCCGCGGAGCGCGGAGCGCGCGGCCGGCTGGCGCTCGATGCTCGCGCCGCCTCCGGAGGTGATCGAGCTCGAGGGAGATGGCTTGTCGATCACGTCGGCCGGGTCGATGGTGCGCCTGGCGGAGCGGCTCGCCCGCCGCCCGGAGGACGCCTCCGGCAGGATCCTGGATCCGTGGCGCGGCGAGCGCGGATCCTCGCGGCCGGGCTCGGCCGCGCAGACGCCCGGGGTGACCGGCGAGACGGCCGGCGCGCCGCTCGGGTCGCATGGAGGTAGCCCGTTCCTCGTGCCCATCAACAAGAACGGATCCATGTCGCCGTCGTTCTGGGTCCATACCCTGCTCGGCGACGTGAGCTATGGGTTGAGCCTGTCGCACCACCTCGGCGTGAGCTGCCCTGTCTACGGGCTCGAGCAGTTCGATGTGAACGGCGATATCCGGCTGCTCCCCACCATCGAGAAGATGGCCGCGCTCTATATCGACGCGATGCACGAGGCGCAGCCGAAGGGGCCCTACCACCTCGGAGGATACTCGTTCGGCGGGGTGGTCGCCTTCGAAATGGCTCGGCAGCTCATGGAGGCCGGCGAGCAGGTCTCGAGCCTCGTCCTGATCGACTCGCTCATGCCGGGGACGAAGGTGTTCAACGCCATCGACACGTCGGCCATCGTGACGGACGACTTCGAGATCATGGCGCTGCTCCTCATCGGCAATACGTTCTGCACCCGGTGGCATGCCGAGCGGTACGTCCAGATCGAGGACATCTCCGGCAGGAGCCGGGACTGGCAGATCGACCACGTCGCCCGGCACCTCCACACGCACGCCAGGGCCGGGAGGCCGCTCGACGAGATCGAGCTCCTCGTGCGTCGGAACCACGAGACCATCACCGCGAACAACAAGGCGTTGAACAGCTATGTGCCGTCTCGCCTCCCTGGGCCCGTGACCACGCTGCTCTTCCACGCCACGCTGGGGTTCATCGGGCCCAACAACCCGAACAATCTGCCGGAGGTCAAGATCTTGATCCACGACCGCAGCAACGGCTTCGATCAGTTCATCCCCGACGGGCTGCAGAGCATTGATGTGCCGGCAGACCATTACACCATCTGCCGCGAGGAGTTCATCCTGGGGGTGGCGCAGCGGGCGAAGGTGCTCGTGAGCGAAGGCAGGCGCGGCGGCCCGGCGCGGCCCGGGCGGACGCGGTTCGGCTCCGCCGTCCCGCGGATCCTGCCGAGACCCGCTCACGGCTGAGGTGGATCAACATGGATTTCAGCGTCTATTTCTTCGCCGCGAACGACAACGCCAGCTTCGGGGAGCGGTATCGCTTCATCCTCGAGGTGGCCAGGTACATCGATGAGCACGGCTTTCGCGCCATCTGGACGCCGGAGCGGCACTTCCAGGAGTTCGGCGGCAGCTTCCCGAACCCCTCGGTCCTGAGCGCCGCGCTCGCCGCGGTCACCTCGAACCTCGAGCTGCGCGCGGGCAGCGTCGTGGTGCCGCACCATCATCCGGTGCGGATCGTGGAGGAGTGGGCGCTCGTCGATCAGCTCTCGCAGGGCCGGGTCGGGCTGTGCGTCGCGACCGGGTGGCACCGCGGCGATTTCGTCTTCTACCCCGGGAACTACGGCAACCGCAGGGAGCTCACGTTCGCGAGCGTCGAGACGATCCGCGCCCTGTGGCGCGGGGAGGCGGTCGAGCTCCCGGGCGTCGACGGCCAGCCGCTGAAGATCAAGACCTATCCGAGGCCCTGCCAGCCCGAGCTGCCCATCTGGCTGGTGCACAGCACCAACCCGGAGATCTGGATCAAGGCGGGGGAGCTCGGCGCCAACGTCCTCTCGCTCCTCGACAATTTCGACCGGCTCAAGGCGAACATCGCCAGCTATCGCGAATCGCTCGCGGCCCACGGGTTCGATCCCGCCTCGGGGACTGTCACCGTCGCGATGCATACCTATGTCGGTGACGACGACGTGCAGGTGCGCCGCCTCGTCGCCGAGCCGGTCAAGCAATACTTGAGCACGTTCTTGACACAGAGGAAGACGGATGCGAACCTCCAAGGTGCCTCCAAGGAAGTCAGCGAATCGGAGAGAGAGCTCTTGTCGCGGCTCGCGTTCGAGGATATGTACGAGCGCCGGTCGCTGCTGGGGACGCTCCCCAAATGCATCGAGGTCGTACGCAGCCTGAAGGGGATCGGCGTCGACGAGGTTGCATGCCTCGTCGATTTCGGCCTGAGCTTCGACGTCGTGCTCGGCGCCCTGCCGAGGCTCGACGCGCTGCGCGCGGCGTTCTCCGCGGAGCCCGCGCCGTCCACGGCTGGCCCCATGAGCTGGTACTATGCTCGCTGACTGAGGAGGGGGCGCGCCGGGAAGGCGCCGCCCCTCGGAGGCCGGCGACCGCAAGGATATCGCTGTATTTCAATCATGTTTACGCAAGGTGAATTCATGCTCAATCGTGCACGCTCCTTCTGGTTGGTCTCGATCCTGGCCGTCTCGGCGGCCTCTGTCTTCGGAGTTGGCTGTGGAGATGATGATGGCGGTGGCAGCGGCGGCAGCGGCGGCTCCACGGTGGGCGAGGACGGCTATACGCTCGATAACGTATGTGCCAAGCTGCCTGTCGCGACGTGCGAAGAGAGGAAGGAGTGCTGCGAGAAGGGGAGCGGCTTCGATCAGGCAGGCTGCGAGGCGCGCGAGCGGACGGAGTGCGAGGCGAACGTGGCCGAGGTCAAGGCGGGTACGATGACGTTCCACCCGGAGAACATCGCCCCGTGCTTCGCCATGCTCAAGCCGTACGGCGAGCAGTGCTTCCTCACGCTGAGCGACCTGTACACGTTCCTGGAGGAGTTCAAGATCTGCCGCATCTTCACCGACCAGCGCGCGCTGGGGGAGACCTGCGAGAGGCGATCGCAGTGCGCCACTTCGGCGGTGGAGGACGAGGCGATCGGCTGCAATGAGGGCATATGTTCCGTCGTGCGCTTCCTGGCGGAAGGCGCGGCGTGCTCGACCACCTCGCTGGACAGCTACTGCACCGGCGGCCTCTACTGCGACGCCGACGCGGAGACGACGGAGGGCACCTGCGAGAAGGCGGCGGCCGTGGGGGAAGATTGCAGCAGCAACCCCCTCGTGTGCGGGCTCGATAGCTATTGCGATCCGACGGCCGGGCTCTGCACGGCCCCGAAGGCGGGCGGAGAAGCCTGCGGGAGCCATATCGAGTGCCAGTCGTTCGTCTGTGATATGGCCACGAGCCAGTGCAATCCGATAAGGATCCTCAGCAGCGAGCTGGAGTGCAAGGGCGACCCTGCGCCCTAGCTGACGCGGGGCTCATCCTCATTTGACGCGAGAGGTTGAACAGGAAGGTGGAAAATTTCAGATGTTCATTCGTCTGCTCTTCCTCTCTTCTCGCCTTCCTGTGGCTCTCTTCGTACCAGGCCCGGAGGGGTGCCGCTCCTTGGGCAGGGCCTCGGCGCGGGCTTGACCGGTGAGGCCCCTCGAATCCGCGGACCGGTGGCTCGTCTCGCCGAGGCCGGCGCCCGAGGCGCTGGTACAGCTCCTGTTTTTCCCCTATGCCGGGGCTGGTGCTTCGGTCTATCACGGTTGGGCGGAGGCGCTGCCGCCCTGGGTGGAGGGCAGCATCGTTCGCCTGCCGGGCAGGGAGACGCGCCTGCGGGAGCCTCCGCTCACGACGCTGCGCTCGCTGGTGCGAGCGCTCTCGCCCGCGCTGTCGCCGCGCTTGACGGAGCCGTTCGCGTTCTTCGGGCACAGCATGGGCGCGCTCATCGCCTTTGAGCTGGCGCGCCAGCTGCGCAGGGAGCGCCGGGCGGGGCCGGCGCATCTGTTCGTCTCGGCGCGCCCGGCGCCCCAGCTGCCGCCTCGCCATGAGCCTCTTCACGCATTGTCCGACGACGAATTCCTGGATCTTCTCGCGCGCCGCTACCAGGGCGTCCCGGAGACCATTCGCCGGGAGCCTGAGCTGCTGAAGCTCTATCTGCCCACCTTGCGGGCCGATTTTTCGGTGCTGGAGACAGCGACCTACGAGCCGGAGGAGCCGCTCGATTGCCGAGTTTCCGCCTTCGGCGGGCGAGACGACGAGACGGCGACCGAAGCCGAGATCGCCGCATGGTGCCGGCAGACCCGCGGCGACTTCTCGCTCCGGATGTTCCCGGGCGACCATTTCTTCCTCCACGGCGCGCGCACCGAGCTGCTGGACGAAGTCACCGAGCAGCTGACGCGCGCGCTGATCCCGACCTGACGAGTCTTTGGCGTGATACGACAGCCAGGTGTGGTATTCTGGAGACGGGTGCAGTTTCCGGGCGCGCGGCGTCACCCGGGAGATGCCCGTGGGCATCCTGCTCAGCCGCTCCAACGAGATGGTCGCGGCCACGCTCGGCGTCATGCTCTCGGGTGGCTCCTACGTGCCGATGGATCCGGACTACCCGGTGGAGCACCTGCGGTATATCCAGAAAGATGCCGGTATCCGGCTTGTCATCGCTGCCCCCGCCCGAGGCGGAGCGGCCAGAGCTCTCGGTGCCGTACAAGGCCCCGCGCGACGAGATGGAGCGGAAGATCTGCCAGATGATGGAGGCCCAGCTCAGCGTCCGCCCGGTCGGCACGGAGGACAATTGCTTCGATCTGGGCGGCAACTCCCTCTCTGCCCTTACCCTGACCCGTGAGGTCCAGGACGCGTTCGGCCGCTCCTTCCCGCTGATCGTCTTCTTCACGACGCCGACGGTGGCCGCGCTCGCCCGGTTCGTGCGAGAGAAGGCTCCGCTTGTGCCCTCGGGGGAGGCGAGCGCGGCGCTCGTGCCGGTGCAGAAGGCGGGCAAGGCGGGCAGCGACCCGCCGTTCTTCTGCGTGCACGGCGCCGGCGGCGTGGCCTATGGCCACGGCGCTCTCCGCCTGTTGTACCGGAAGGTGCGGAGCTTCATCGAGATCTGGGGTGGCTTCGCCCCCCACGCGATGGACGAGATGTTCGTGCGTCTGGCCTCCCAGCGTGCGGAGCGGGCGAGGCTGGGCCAGGAGATCTCGGGGATCGCCGGCTGGATGGAGCGGCGCATGCTGGCCTTCGCCAAGCGGAACTCCGTGCTGGGGCAGCTCCTCGACGAGGATTCGCCGCTCCTCACCACGCCAGCCTGCCACGGCGATCGTTCGTGCTCACGATGGCGGACCACCTGAAGGAGGCGTTGCGGAGCCGCTGAGCGCTGCCCTCCCGCGCCGCGGGCGGCTGACCAGCGCGAAGAACAGCGGCGCGAAGAAGACGCTGAAGATCGTCGCGGTGAGCATGCCGCCGAACACCCCCGTCCCGATGGCGTGCTGCGTGGCCGAGCCCGCGTTCCTCGCGAACACAAGGGGCATCACGCCCAGGATGAACGCCAGCGAGGTCATCAGGATCGGCCGGAAGCGCAGCCGCGCCGCCTCGATCGCCGCCTCCCGCACGCTCTTGCCCTGCTCGCGCAGGCTCTTCGCGAACTCGATGATCAGGATCGCGTTCTTCGCCGACAGCCCCAGGATGGTGATCAGCCCGACCTTGAAGAACACGTCGTTCGGCAGCCCGCGCACCGTCATGGCGAGCACCGCGCCTACCACCCCGAGCGGCACCACGAGCATCACCGAGAGCGGGATCGCAAAGCTCTCGTAGAGCGCCGCCAGCACCAGGAACACCACGACAAGCGACAGCGCGAGCAGCGCCGGCGCCTCGGCCCCCGACAGCCGCTCCTGGTACGACTGCCCTGTCCACTCCACCCCGAACCCGGGCGGCAGCTGCGCGGCCAGGCGCTCGATCTCGGCCATCGCCTCGCCGCTGCTCCGGCCGGGCGCCGGCGCGCCGCTGATCCCGGTGGCCGGAAACCCGTTGAAGCGCGCGAGCTGGAGCGGGCCGCGCTCCCACGCCGCCGTCGTGAACGCCGAGAGCGGCACCATCTGACCGGCGTCGTTGGGCACGGACAGCCGCAGCACGTCCTCGATCTGCATCCGGCTCGGCGCGTGGGCCTGCACGATCACCTGCTGGAGCCGCCCCTGGTTGGGGAAATCGTTCACGTACGTCGGGCTCAGCGCCGTCGACAGCGTCGCGGCCGCGCGCTCGAAGCTCACGCCGAGCGCGCTCGCCTTCTGGCGGTCGATCCGCAGCCGGATCTGCGCGGCGTCGGCCTGCGCCTCGGCGCGCACCTGCGCGACGACCGGGCTCCCCGCGGCGAGCTCGATGAGCCGCTGCTGCGCCGCCACGAGCGCCGCGTTCCCGCGCCCGCCCCGGTCCTGCAGCTTCAGGCTGAAGCCCGAGGTGCTGCTGAGCTCCATGATCGGCGGCGGCACCAGGCTGAACACCATGCCGTCGCGGATCTGGCTGAGCTTCTCGTTCGCCAGCGCGACCTCCGACTGGGCCGTCGCGCCGTCCGGGCGCTCGCCCCAGTCCTTCATCGTCAGGAAGATCATCGCCACGTTCTGTCCCGACCCCGAGAAGCCGAAACCCGGGAAGGACGCCACGCCGCCGATCGCGGGGCGGCCGAGGTAGTGCGCCTCCACCTGCTCGACCGCCTTCAGCGTGCGGTGCTGCGTGGCCTCGGGCGGGAGCTGCACGTCGACGATCACGAGCCCCTGATCCTCCTCCGGCAAGAAGGCGGTCGGCAGCCGGGCGTAGAGCAGGCCGAGCGTCGCGACGAGGATCGCGAACCCGAGGAGCATCCGAGCGCGCCTGTCGAGCGCGCCCGCGACCCACCGCCGGTATCCGGAGGTGAGCCGCTCGAAGCCGGCGTTGAACCAGCCGAGCGCGCCGCGGCGCCTCGCGTGGCCGGCGGGGACGGGCTTGAGCAGGACCACGCAGAGCGCCGGCGTCAGCGTCAGCGCCAGGAACGCCGAGAACAGGATCGAGACCGCCATCGACATCGAGAACTGCCGGTAGATCGCGCCCACCGAGCCCGACGCGAACGCCATCGGCACGAACACCGCCGAGAGCACGAGCGTGATGCCGACGACGGCGCCCGAGATCTCCGCCATCGCCTTCCGCGTCGCCTCGCGCGGGGACAGCCCCTCCTCGGTCATCAGCCGCTCGACGTTCTCGACCACGACGATCGCGTCGTCGACGATGATGCCGATCGCGAGCACCATCCCGAACAGGCTCAGCATGTTGATCGACGCGCCGGCGAGGAGCATCACCGCGCACGTGCCGAGCAGCGCGAGCGGCACCACGATCGCCGGGATGAGCGTGTAGCGGATGTTCTGCAGGAACAGGAACATCACCACGAACACGAGCACCATGGCCTCGACCAGGGTCTCGATCACCTTGTGGACCGAGATCCTGACGAAGGGCGCCGTGTCGTACGGCACGCTGTAGGTCACGTTGGGCGGCAGGCCCCGTGCGAGCTCCGCCATGCGGGCGCGCACGAGGTCGGAGGTCTTCATCGCGTTCGCGCCGTTCGCGAGCTGGATGCCGATCGCGGCGTCGGGCTTGCCGTTGCTCCGCGACGACGACGCCATGTTCTGCGCGCCGATCTCGATCGTCGCGACGTCGCGGAGGAGCACGCGCGACCCGTCGGGCTTCGCGCGGAGGACGATCGCCCCGAAATCCTCGGGCGTCGAGAGCTGCCCCTCGGCGATCAGCGTGGCGCTGATCTGCTGCGCCGGCGGGCTCGGCAGGTCGCCGATGCGGCCCGACGCGAACTGGACGTTCTGCGCGGCGATGGCGGCCGACACGTCGGCGGGCGAGAGCGCGAGCGCCGCGAGCTTGGTCGGATCGATCCAGATCCGCATCGCGCGCTCGCTGGTCCAGAGCTGCACGCGCCCGACGCCCGGGACCCGCTTGATCTCGTCGATGATGGAGCGGGCGAGGAGGTCGCCGAGCGCGGTGGGGCTCAGGCTGCCGTCGCGCGACGACAGGCTGACGATCATCAGGAAGCTCGACGTCGAGGCCTCGACGAAGAGGCCGTATTGCCTCACGGCTGCCGGCAGGCGGGGCTCGACCGCCTTGAGCCGGTTCTGGACGTCGATCTGCGCGAGATCGGGGTCGGTGCCGGGCAGGAAGGTCGCGGTGATCTGGGCCGTCCCGGAGGTGTCGCTCGACGACTGGAAGTAGAGCAGGCGCTTGGCGCTGCTCAGCTCGCGCTCGATCAGGCTGACGACGCTCTGGTCGAGCGTCTGCGGCGTCGCGCCAGGGTAGCTCGCATAGATGGAGACGGTCGGCGGCGCGACCGATGGATACTGCGTCACGGGGAGCCGCGGCAGCGCGATCGCCCCGAGGAGCGCGATGAACATCGCGATGACCACCGCGAAGATGGGCCTGTCGATGAAGAAGCGCGACATGCTGGCCTCGATCTGCTCCGTCGGCGTCAGCGCGCCGCCGAGGCCGCGGGCGGGGGCGCGTTCGCCGAGGCCGCGGGCGCGGGCGTGAAGGGGACGGCGCGGACCGCGGCGCCCGGGGCGACCTTCTGGTGGCCTTCGACCACGACCTTGTCGCCGGCGTCGAGGCCGGAGGTGACGATGTAGCGATCGCGATCGACGCCGCCCGTCTGGATGTGGCGCACGGACGTCTTGCCGTCGGGCTGGACGACGAGGACCGTCGCGTTGCCACCGCCGTCGCGCCCGACCGCTTGCTGCGGCACCGCGAGGGCCGCCTGATCGACGTGCTTGGCGAGCTTCACGCGCACGAACATGCCGGGCAAGAGCAGGCGGCTCGGGTTCGGGAAGCGCGCGCGCAGCGTCACCTCGCCGGTGCCGGGATCGACGCTGATGTCAGAGAAGAGCAGCTCGCCCTCCTCGGGGTACTCGCCCCCGTCATCGAGCACGAGGATCGCGGCATGCTTGCCCGCCTCGCCCTGGGGCGCGCCGTCCAGCGCGGCGCGGCGCAGGCGCGTGAGCTGCGCGGCGGGCTGCTTGATGTCGACATGCACCGCGTCGATCTGCTGGATGACGGCGAGCGGCGTCGCCTCGGCCTGGCCGACGAGCGCGCCTTCGGTGACGAGCGCCCCGCCGATCCTGCCGCTGATCGGGGCGGTTACGGTCGCGTAACCGAGGTTCAGGCGGGCCAGCGCGAGCGCCGAGCGCGCCTGGGCGATCTCGGCGTGGGCCACGGCCTGCGCCGCCATCGCGTCGTCATGCGCCTCGCCGCTGACCAGCCCCTCTCGCACGAGCGCGCTCGAGCGCTTCGCTCGCGCCTCGGCCTGGCCGAGGTTGGCCTGCCCTTTGACGAGGGCGGCGAGGGCGCTGTCGACGGCGGCCTTGAAGGGCGCTGGGTCGATCACGAAGAGGGTCTGTCCCTCCTTGACCTCGCTCCCTTCGGTGAAGCTGCGCTTCAGGACGATGCCCGCGACGCGCGCGCGGACCTGCGCCAGGCGGAGGGGAGCGACGCGGCCGGGGAGCTCGTCGCGGAGGGTGACGGGCTCCATCTTCACCTCGATGACGCTGACCTCGGGCGGGGGCGGCGGCGGCGCGTCGGGCGCGGCGCGGCACGCGCCGACGAGGAGGGCGGCTGGGAGGATCCCGCCGAGCTTGCGTACGTCGATCATGCGTCCATTCTGCCGGGCTCGAGGGAGGTCCACGGAGGAGACCGCCCCGTGGTTTCGCCTTGGCGTAGTGCAAGCGAGGGGTCCTTTCAACCTCCGGGACCGCCGAGCGCCGGCAGGCGTTGCCCCGCCCTGCGCCGCGCTGGCCGTGTTTCCCCGTACAACCGAGGAGATCTGTCGCAAGATCCTGCAGCGGGCGCCGCGTCCGCTGAGCCAGCCAAGACGACGCGGAGGCGAGTGACGCTCGACGCCTCGGCCGCCGGGCATGCTAGAGTGATCGAGGGCGTCAAGGGTGCGCGACCCCCGGCTTCTTCGAGCGGGCGCAGCAGGGCCTGCACCACGAGGTATAGGCCAGTAAGCCTATGCCTCGCTCCAGCGGTCTCGGCTATGAGCTCGTTGCTGTCACCTGCATCGGGTGACGCGAGGACAGATGGCGATCTGGGAGCAGGGAGGCGCGGCCGCGTGGCAACGTTTCGCAACCTCGACACGACCCCTCCAGAGGTCATCGCGTCCGCGGCCTCCGGCAAACAAAGGTGCTGACTCATGATGAACCGACGAACGAATTTGCCAAAGCAGATCCTGCTGTCAGGCGCGCTAGGCATCGCCCTCTTGGGCTGCGGCAGCGACGGCGAGGGGAGCACCACCGCCGGCGGTGACGGCGGTGGCTCCAGCGGCAATACAAGCGCGGGTCCCTCGGGCAGCGGTGGCAGCACCGCGTCTGCGGATACGACGACCGGGGCCGGTGGCACGACGAGCTCGACCGGCGGCAACGGCACCGGTGGGAGCGGCACCGGCGGCGCTGGCACCGGTGGCGCTGGCACCGGTGGCGCTGGCACGGGGGGCAGCGGCGCGGGCGGCGAAGCCGGGAGCATCACCTGCCCGTCCTCCGCGTTGAGGGCTGGCGACACGAACCAGACGGTGACGGTAGGTTCCCAGAATCGGAGCTACGTCTTGCACGTGCCGGCCACGTACGACGGCAGCAAGCCGGTGCCTCTCGTGGTGGACTTCCACCCACTGGGCGGCTCTGGCCCGTCGGAGCGATCGGGCTCGCCCTATCCGGCGCAGACCGACCCGGAAGGCGTGATCATGGCCTTCCCGAGCGGGATGTCCGGACCCTCGGGCGGCGCCTGGAACGTGGGGCCCTGCTGCGTGGCCAACACCGACGACGTGGCGTTCGCCAAGGCGCTGGTGGCGCAGATCCAGGAGACCGCCTGCATCGACCCCAAGCGCATCTACGCCGTTGGCTTCTCCATGGGGGGCGGGATGTCCCACTACCTCGCTTGCCACGCGGCCGATGTGTTCGCGGCCGTCGCGCCCGCCGCCTTCGATCTCCTGGAGGAGAACATCGGCGGTTGCGAGCCAGCGCGTCCCATCAGCGTGATCTCGTTCCGAGGCACGTCGGATCCCGTCGTGCCCTACGCCGGTGGACACTCCGCGGTGGTGCGGGGTATGCCCATCACGTTCCTCGGCGCGAAGTCGACCCTCCAGAAATGGGCCGACATCAATGGCTGCACCGGCTCGCCCTCGGCCGAAGATGGCCAGGGCTGCTCCACTTATTCGAATTGCCGGGACGGCGTCGAAGTGGCCCTCTGCACGAAGCAGGGAGGTGGCCACGACCCCGGTAACGCCGCGGTCGGCTGGCCCGTGCTGAAACGATACACAATGCCATAGCTCACGTCTGTCGTTCTCCGGGAAGGGCGCCCACGAGCTTCACTCATCTCTGTGCCCCTCTGCGGCACCGGCTGGGACATCCAGCAGAAGAGCTTCGACTCGCATGACGGCGCGTCGCCCGACGCGCGAAGCGTCTGATTTTAGCGCTGTTGAAATAATCTACTCCTGATACAAGGTCGCATCTTGAGCGCGCCGCCACATGATGAGCGAGCTCGCGCGTTGACCGCTGACACCCCGATCGGCCATACTGGCAAGTGCTCCTTTGCCTTGCTGCTGCCTGCGCGACCTCGTCGTTCGGTGGCAGGAGCCGATTGGCTGGTCCATGAAGGTCAGCGGAACCACAATCTTGACGCGGAAGACGTTGGTGAGCCGGAGATTCGGCTCGGATGCGTGGCGCGGCTTCTTTCGTGACGTGGCGCTGGCCAACCCATGGTTCAGGCAGCCGATCACCGCCAGCAGCCTGGTTCCGCTGCCCGAGTTCCTCGCGTTCCACGACGAGCTCGTTCGGCGGTTTTATTCCGATGGCACGGACGCGCTCTTCGAGCTCGGGGCCGAATCGGCCCGCTGGGCGCTCGTCGACGGTCCGCTGCAGCGCTTCGTCCAGGATCCCGAGATCTCCTCGCTGGTCGCGACCACTCAGAACATCTGGCACCGGTACTTCGCCGAGACGGACAGCCGCTCCGAGGCGACCCTGAAGGATTCCGGCATCGAATTTCGAGTGCGTGACCTCCCCGTCTGGCACCCGTATTTCGAGCATTTTGTGGTCGGGTACACAAAGGAGATGCTGGAGATCTATTGCGCCAACCCGGTCTGGGCGCATCGGCTTACGGGGGCACGTGGGACGACGTACGGCTATCTGCTCACCACCGATCCTGTCCCACGCGCCCCGCCGAGCAGCGATCGCTCCGGTGCCCGGCACGATCGGCTTCTTCGGCCGCGAAAGGCGCTCACGGCGCGCGAGCTGGAGGTGCTGCGGCTCGTCGGGACCGGCAAGACCAACCGCGAGATCGCCACCGTCCTTCGCATCTCGGCGAAGACCGTGCAGCATCACGTCGCCCACGCCTACGACAAGCTCGGCGTCTACAGCCGCGCCGGCGCGACGCTGTGGCTGGCCGAGCGGGGGCTCCTGGGTTGACCGGCGGCAAGGACGCTCTGCTCGGTCAGACGGCCAGCAAGCCCTTCGCCGATGTCCGCCGAGGCCCGGTCGATGTCCACCGACGACAGCCACCTCATCATACATCTTGCGCGCCACGCCTCCCGGCTCGAGGTCGACAGCGAAGGCCACGCAGCGCCACGCGGAGGTGGCAAAGGCGCCCGGCGGCCTCGGGTGCGGTAACCCCCGCGTTCTCGCCGAGCGTCAGCGGCACGCATCGCCGAACTCCACATTGATCGCGCCTGCGTGAACAGTCCCGTCGTTGACGACGTGATCCGCGCGAAGGGCGAGGTGTTCTCGAAGCCTTGAGGCCAACGGGCTCGCAGCCCCGACTTGTTCAGCAAGCGCGACTTCGAGATTGACCTGCACACCAGGACGATTACGTGCCCGGGGCCAGGGCAGGCGGTCCGCCCGGCGCGTGTGCAGCGCACAGCGCTCGCCTTGCCGGCGGGGGCAGCGACCGGCAGCAGGCCGGTGACCGGCAGCAGGCCGGTCGAGGTCGCCGTGGGGCGGGGCTGGGGGGTGCGCGTTGCCCCGGGCTTTGACGAAGGAGGGGGTACTCAGGTCGGTGCTGCGCCTGGTTGCCGAGGCCCCGGTGTCACCGGATCCCCTTCCGGCTGCGCCGGTTGTCGTCGAGGCGACAGTAACAGGGCGGTCGCCCGCCGCTCTCCGGATCGAGACAGCGGCGGACGCACCCCGGCTTCATTCTGAGCGCTCTCTGTCCCGAATGCGACCTGAAGCCGCTGCGCGAGCAGGTTTCGGACGTGACGTGCTGGAATCGGCCCGGAAGATAGGGAAGGGGACCGATGCAGGGCGAGGCGACAGCTGGTTTGGTGTATCCGCACACAAGAGCAGGAGTCCGGGCTGTGTTCCCGAGATCCAATGAGAGTTGTCAATCGCCGGCACCCGCCTTCTTTCAAATACACGCTGGCGTTGCGGTGTCCATACTTCATACTGCGTAGCGGGCTCATCGGGATCCATTGCAATGCGGCCGACACTGCGTTGTGTGAGCCTGGGTTCAGCCTGGCGCCGGCTCTTTCTGCCCGGATGACCAGGCGGCCGTGATGCCTGATGAGCGTACGACAGAACAGCAAGCGAGGTGTGCGTGCAGGTGTGCGCGTGTCGAGCGTCTCGACGCGGCGTACGGCGGATTCTCGCGCATCGATGCAACCGACCCCTACCCACCACAAGGAGGTCATCTGCGATGAACGAAATGGTTTATTCGCCGCTCTCTCTGGAGCAAGAACGCGCCTGGAGGCTCCACCGGAGCCGAGGCGCCGCGCCCGGCTTGCATGAGCGGGGCGCGGCGTGGCTGGATGGCGAGCTGGACGTGCCCAGATGGGTCCACGCTATCGAGAGGCTCGCGGCGCGCCAGGCGATCCTGAGGACGTCGTTCGCAGAGCGCGATGGGCAGCCGGTGCAGGTCGTCTCGCCGCAGGCCGAGGTCGCCTTCCGCGAGGTGGATCTCGCCGCCGACGGGCGGTCCGCCTCGGATGAATCCGCGCTCGAGATGGCTCGCCGGGAGGCCTCTCTGCCCCTCGACCCGGAGGGCGGCCCGCTCTGGCGCGTGAGCCTCATCCGCGTGCACCCGAGCCGGCACCTCGTCGCGCTCTCCATGCATCCCATGGTCTCCGACGGCGAGTCGAGCGTGGCGCTGTTCTTTTCGGAGCTGTTCGACGGCTATCACGGCGTCGAGCGGCAGGCGCCGACGATGCGCTATCAGGACTACGCGCGTCGGCAGCGGGAGCACAGGACTCCGGAGCTCCTCGACAGGCAGCTCGCGCACTGGCGTCGCGAGCTCTCGGGGGCGCCGGAGGCGCTGGAGCTCCGGACGGATCGGCCGCGGCCCGCGGCGCGGACCTTCGCCGCAGGCTCGGCGGAGCGCGCGCTCGATCGGGAGCTCGTGCGAGAGCTCCGCGCGCTGGCGCGCGAGGAGGACGTGGCGCTGTCCGCGGTCTTGCTCGCGGGAATGCACGCCGTGCTCCACCGCGCTACCGGCCAGGACGACGTCCTCATCGGCGTCGCGCTGTCCGGGCGAGACGACGAGGAGACGCAGGGCCTCATCGGGGCATTCGGGGACCTCGTGGTCGTGCGGGGCAGGCTGGGCGCGGATCCGAGCTTTCGCTCGCTGTTGCGTCAAGTGCGCCACTCCATGCAGGAGGGGAAAGAGAACGGAGACATCTCCTTCTCCTCCCTGGCCGAGCAGCTCTCGCTGCCGCGCGATCCGAGCCGCGCGCCGCTCGTCCAGGCCACCTTCGCCAGCAAGCCGGGCACGCTGGAGCCGAGGCGAGGCGCCCTGCTCACGCTGACGCCGGCGGCGCTCGAGGCGACCGAGGTGGCGTTCGAGCTCGCCGTCCGCGTCGAGGAGTCCGAGGCGAGCGTGATCGCGCGCGTCGAGTTCAATCGCGACCTCTTCGACCACGCGACGCTCGAGCGGCTGCTCGGGCACTGGGCGGTGCTGCTCCGCGGTGCCGTGAGCGATCCGGCGCGGCGCGTCTCGGAGCTGCCGCTCCTGACCGAGGAGGAGCGCCGCACGCTGCTGTTCGCGTGGAACAGCGGCGGGGTGTTCGAGCCGCCGCGCGATCGGGTGCACGAGCGGGTCGAGGCGCACGCCCGGCGCACCCCGTCCGCGGTGGCGGTGGCCTTCGAGGGGCAGCGCCTCACGTATGCCGAGCTGGATCGACGGAGCAACCAGATCGCCCACCTCCTCCGGGAGAGCGGCGCGGGGCCCGATGTCCGGATCGGCGTCTGCCTGGAGCGATCGCTCGAGATGATCGTCGCGTTGCTCGGCGTCCTCAAGTCCGGCGGCGCCTACGTCCCGCTCGACCCCTCCTACCCCGCGGAGCGACTCGCCTTCTTGCTGGAGGATGCCAGCGTCCGCGTGATCCTCACCGAGGAGCGCTTCGCCTCCCGGCTCCGGAGCGGGAGCGCCAGGGGGGTGTACCTCGACGCGGAGCGGGCCATGATCGAGCGGCAGCCCGAGGACAGGGTAGAGCCCGCGCCGAACGAGGGCCCGGAGAACCTCGCGTACATCATCTACACCTCGGGATCGACAGGGAAGCCCAAGGGGGTGATGGTCACCCACGCCAACGTGGCTCGTCTCTTCGACCACACCGAAAGCGATGTTCGCTACAGCGACCGCGACGTCTGGACGCTGTTCCACTCCTATGCCTTCGATTTCTCCGTCCTGGAGATCTGGGGCGCGCTCTGCCACGGCGGACGGCTGGTCGTGGTGCCGTTCCTCACGAGCCGCACGCCGGACGCGTTCTACAGGCTCCTCGGCGATGAAGGGGTGACCGTCGTCTGCCAGACGCCCTCGGCGCTCCGCCAGCTCATCCACGCCGATGCGGCGGCCGAGCCGTCGCTCGGCGGCCGCCCGCAGCTGCGTCTCGTGATCTGCGGGGGCGAGGCGCTCGATGTGGCCATGCTCAAGCCGTGGTGGGACCGCCACGGGGACAGGCACCCCACCATCGTCAACATCTATGGTCCCACCGAGACGACGGTGTTCGCCACCCGCCGCACGATGGGTATGCCGGATCTCGAGCGACCGTGGTCGAGCTCGATCGGCTCCGCGTGCCGCGACGTCCAGGTGCTGCTCCTCGATCGCAACCGCGCGCTCGTCCCCGTCGGCGTCGCCGGCGAGCTCTACATCGGCGGCGGCGGCGTGTCGCGTGGCTACCTGAACCGGCCCGAGCTCACGCAGGAGCGGTTCGTCCAGAGCCCGTTCGGCGCCGGGCCGGGCTCCCGTCTGTACAGGACAGGCGATCTCGCGCGTTATCTCCCCTCGGGCGAGATCGAGTTTCTCGGCCGGATCGACGATCAGGTGAAGATCCACGGCCACCGCATCGAGCTCGGCGAGATCGCGGCGGTGCTGGGCCAGCACCCTTCCGTGCGCGAGGTCGCGGTCGTCGCGCGCGAGGACGCGCCGGGCGACAGGCGGCTCGTGGCGTATATCGTCCCCCGCGCGGTCGAGGGGGGCTCCGCCAGGGACGAGCGGGCGCTCCTTCCCGCGCTGCGCGCCCTCGCGCAGCGCCATCTGCCGGGCTACATGGTCCCGACCGCCTTCGTGCCGCTCGACGCGCTCCCCACCTCGCCGAACGGCAAGGTCGACCGCAGGGCGCTCCCTGCGCCCGGCGGCGACCGCCAGGAGCTCGGACGCGCCTTCGTGGCGCCGCGCTCCGAGCTGGAGGAGGCGCTCGCAGGCCTCTGGAAGGAGCTCCTCCGCGTGGAGCGCGTCGGCGCGCACGACAGCTTCTTCGAGCTGGGCGGCAGCTCGCTGCACGCCGTCCAGCTGTTCTCCCGCCTCCGCGGCGCCTTCGGGATCGACGTCGGATTCCAGGAGCTCTTCGATCATCCGACCGTCGCCGGGCTCGCCGCGCTGAGCCAGGGCGGCGGCCGCGCGGCCCCCCGAGAGGAGCATGCCATTCCGAGAGGCACCCGGACGGGGCCAGTCCCCCTGTCGTTCGCGCAGGAGCGCATGTGGTTCCTCCACCGGCTCGCGCCGGAGAGCCGGGCCTACAACTGCCTCTGTCCCTTCCGCCTCACCGGGGACATCCACGTTCCGGCGCTCGACAGGAGCCTCCGCGAGCTCGTCCGCCGCCACGAGATCCTGCGCACCGTCTACACCGAGATCGACGGCCAGCCCGTCCAGATCGTCGCCGAGGACGCCTCCTTCCGGCTCGACGTCGCGGACCTCCAGCACCTCTCGGAGGGCGAGCGCGAGGCCCGGGCGCAGCAGCTCATCGAAGCGGAGGCCCAGAGGATCTTCGATCTGAAGCGCGGCCCCGTCTTCCGTGCAGGGCTGCTCCGGCTCGGGCCGCGGGATCACGTCCTCTGGCTGCACATCCACCACATCGCCGTCGACGGCTGGTCGCTCGAGGTGGCCTACCGCGAGATCGCGGCGCTCTACGACGCCTTCTGTCGGGAGGCTCCCCCTCCGCTGCTGGACACGCCGCTCCAGTACGCCGATTTCGCCTCGTGGCAGCGCGAGCAGCTGACGGAGGAGACCCTGTCGGGGCTGCTCGCCGGCTGGAGACAGAGGCTCCTCGACGTGCCGCCGTTGCTCCAGCTCCCGAGCGATCGCGTCCGGCCGCCGGTCCAGACCTTCCGCGGCGCGACGATCCCGTTCCAGCTCGACCCGGCGGTCGGAAGGGCCATCCGGGACCTCGGCGCGCGAGAAGGCGTGACCGTGAACATGGTCCTCCTGGCCGCGTTCGCCGCGCTGCTCCACCGCGTCACGCAACGCGACGACCTCCTGATCGGCCTGCCGAGCGCGGGCCGCGATCACGCCGACCTCGAGGCGGCGATCGGCTTCTTCGTCAACGTGATCCCCATCCGGATCGACGTCTCCGGCGAGCCGTCGTTCGAGGAGCTGCTCCGCCGCGTGAGGGATGTGTGCCTGGACGCCTACGCGCACGACAGGCTCCCGTTCGAGCGGCTCGTCCAGGAGCTCCAGCCCGAGCGCGACCCCAGCTACAGCCCGCTCGTGCAGATCGTGTTCGCGCCGCAGCCGCCCGCGGAGCGCGAGCTCCACCTCGCCGGGGTCGAGGCGCGCGCCATCGACACGGATACGAAGAAGACGATCTTCGACGTATCGCTCTATGCCTGGGAGAGCGCCGACGGCGTCGCCGGGATGCTGGAGTACAGCACCGACCTCTTCGAGCGGGCGACGATGGGGCGGATGATGGATCACCTCTTCACGCTCCTCGCCGCGGCGACATCGGACCCTGCGCGCTCCGTCTCGTCGATGCCGCTGCTCCCGGAGCGCGAGCAGCGCCAGCTGCTCGTCGAATGGAACGAACCAGGCGTCGATTTTCCTCGCGACCGGCGCGTCCTGGATCGGTTCGAGGAGCAGGCGGCGCGCGCGCCGCACGCCGCCGCGGTCGTGTCCGATCGCGGATCGCTCGCGTACGGAGAGCTCGATCGCCGGGCGAACCAGCTCGCGCGCCGCCTGCGCGAGCTGGGCGCCGGGCCCGATACCCTGGTCGCGATCTGCGCGGAGCGCTCGCTGGAGATGGTGGTCGGGATCCTCGGGACCCTCAAGGCGGGCGCGGCGTATCTCCCCGTGGACGCCGAGATCGCGAGAGAGCGGCTGGCGTTCATCCTCGCGGACTCCGGGGCGCCGGTGCTCCTCACGCAGGCGCACCTCTCCGATCGCCTCCCGCCGTTCGCGGGCGCGGTGATCCGCCTCGACGCCGACTGGCCGGAGATGGCGGCGCTGGATGGGTCGCCCCCTCCGGCGTGCGCAGGCCCCCGGGACCTGGCCTATGCCATCTACACCTCGGGCTCGACCGGCCGCCCGAAGGGCGTGCTCGTGGAGCACCGGAGCCTCATGAACCTGGTGGAGTGGCACGTGCGGCGCTTCGCCGTCTCCTGCGGGGATCGCGCGACCCTGGTCGCGAGCCCCGGCTTCGACGCGTCGGTATGGGAGCTCTGGCCGTATCTGTGCATGGGAGCGTGCCTGTTCATCCCCGGGGAGCCGCTCCGCCGTTCCCCGGACGAGCTTCAAGCGTGGCTCGTCGCGCGAAAGATCACCGTCTCTTTCTTGCCGACGCCCATGGCGGAGGAGCTCCTGCGCCTCGACTGGCCTGCTTCCACCGCGCTCCGGTACCTGCTCACGGGAGGAGACAAGCTCCGCGTCTGGCCTGGCGCGGCGCTCCCCTTCGACGTCGTGAACAACTATGGTCCGACCGAGGCGACCGTCGTGGCGACCTCGTGCCTCGTGCCGCGGGCGCGGCCGAACGGCGGGACGGCGACGGTCGATCCCTCGATCGGCCGCCCCATCGACAACCTGCGGGTCTACCTGCTCGATCCGCGCGGGGAGCTCGTCCCGGTGGGCGTCCCCGGCGAGCTCTACCTCGGAGGCGCCGGCATCGCCCGCGGGTACTTGAACCGGCCCGAGCTCGACGCAGCGCGGTTTCTCCCCGATCGGTTCACGGACGAGCCGGGCGCACGCATGTACCGCACCGGCGATCGCGCCCGGTGGCTCCCGGACGGGACCATCGAGTTCCTGGGACGGGTCGACAACCAGGTGAAGATCCGTGGCTATCGTATCGAGCTCGGCGAGATCGAGGCCGTGCTGCGAGAGCACCCCGACGTGGAAGAGGCCGTCGTGGTGGCGCGGGAAGAGCCGCCGGGCAACAGGCGGCTTGTCGCCTACGTCATCCCCCGCCTCGAGGGCGGCGGCGCCACGGACCAGGCCCCGGCCCTGCAAGCGGAGCACGTCTCGGCGTGGCAGGCCCTGTACGACGGCACCTACGGGGGAGGCGACGCCGGCGTGGATCCGGGCTTCAACATCACCGGATGGAACAGCAGCTACACCGGCGAGCCCATCGACGCCGGAGCGATGCGCGCTTGGCGGGACCACACCGTCGAGCGGATCCTCTCGTTCCAGCCGCGCCGGGTCTGGGAGATCGGCTGTGGGACCGGGCTCCTGCTCCTGCAGCTGGCCCCGCAGTGCGCCGCCTACCTCGGCACGGATTTCTCGGAGCAGGCGATCTCGCTCCTCCGCCCCGAGGTCGCGCGCGGCACGCTCTCGCACGTGTCGCTGCAGCGCCGGGAGGCGAACGACTTCAGCGGTGTCGAGCCGGGCAGCTTCGATGTGATCCTCCTGAACTCGATCATCCAGTACTTCCCCGGCGCCGATTACCTGCGCTCGGTGATCGAGGGCGCCGTGCGCGCGGTGGCGCCCGGCGGCGTCGTGTTCCTGGGCGACATCAGGAGCCTTCCGCTGCTCGAGGCGTTCCACACGTCGGTGCAGCGCCACCGCGCGCCCGCGGGCGCCACCGCGGCCGAGCTGCGGGCCCGGGTGCAGCGGGCGGCCTCGGCCGAGGAGGAGCTCGTCCTCGCGCCCGAGCTCTTTCACGCGCTGCGCGGCCAGATCCCGGGCGTGGAGCACGTGGAGGTCTGGCTCAAGCGGGGTTCGGGCTCCGACGAGATGACGCGCTTCCGTTATGACGTGGTCCTGCACGTCGGCGCGGCGCCCGAGCCCGTCGTCGTCGGCCGATCGCTGGACTGGGCTGCCTCGGAGGGCCTCGCCGGCGTGGAGCGAGCGCTGCGTGAGGAGGGATCCCTCGGGCTGGAGGTCCTGGGGATCCCGAGCGCGCGCGTGCACGCCGACGTGATCGCTGCGCGCCGGCTGCGGGAAGGGGACGGCGTCGGGCTGGCCCGCGCCGCCACGACGGTCGCCGTGGGCTCGATGGCCGCGATCGAGCCGGAGGCGCTGTGGGCGCTCGGCGCGCGCCTCGGCTGCTCGGTCCGGATCACCGGATCGAGGACCTCGGGTCCGGGCTGCATGGACGTGCTCTTCGAGCGCGCCGAGGGCGCGCCGCGACCGCGCGCCTGGATCCAGGCGCGGCCCCGGGAGACCTTGCCCGAGCGGTCGCTCGCGAACAGCCCTCTCCGGCGGCAGAAGACGCGCGCGATGCCCGCAGGCCTGCGCGAGTTCGCCGCGGCGAAGCTCCCCGACTACATGGTTCCGGCCGCCCTCGTGAGGCTCGACGCGCTGCCCCTCACCACGAACGGGAAAGTCGACATGGCGGCCCTCCCGGCCGACGACCGCGCAAAGCCCGAGCCGAGGGCGGCGACGCCGGTGCCCGCCTCGAACATCGAGGTGATCCTCAGCGAGATCTGGCGCCAGGTGCTCGGCCTCGACGAGGTCGGGCTCGACGATCCTTTCTTCGAGCTCGGCGGTCACTCGCTGCTCCTCGCACGGGTCCGCGCGGGCATCCGGGCGCGGCTCGGCGAGGACGTCCCCATCATGGACCTGTTCCAGTACCCGACGATCCGCAGCCTCTCTGCCCACCTGAAGAGGGGCCCTCTGGCGGCCGCCTCGGGCGAGAGCACGGTCTCCAGGCGTGGCCCCGGCGCCGTGGCCCCCGCGGTCGAGGCGCCGGCGCGGGAGGCGCTCCCCGAGAACGCGATTGCCATCATCGGAATGGCGGGTCGATTCCCGAAGGCGCGCAGCGTCGACGCGCTGTGGTCGATGCTCGAGGACGGGGGGGAGGGGATCGGCTTTTATTCGCCCGAGGAGCTGAAGGCGCTCGGCGTGGACCCGGAGCTCACCCGCTCGCCCAGGTTCATCCCGGCGGCCGGCGTGCTCGACGACGTCATGTGCTTCGACGCGGCGTTCTTCGGCTACAGCCCGCAGGACGCCGTGCTCATGGACCCGCAGCAGCGGGTCTTCCTCGAGTGCGCCTGGGAGGCCATGGAGCGCGCCGGGTACAACCCGCTCGCCTACCCGAAGCCGATCGGCGTGTTCGCCGGGAGCGACGCCCCGAGCTACTGGATCGAGCGCGTCGGGCCGCCTCCGGCCGCGCCGAACTCGGAGCACCAGCGGATCTATACCGGGAACGTGACCGACTCCCTGACCACGCGGGTGGCCTACAAGCTGGGGCTCCGGGGGCCGGCGGTGAGCGTCATGACCGCATGCTCGACGTCGCTCGTCGCGGTGCACCTCGGCTGCCAGAGCCTCGCCACAAGGGAGAGCGACATGGTCCTCGCCGGAGGGGTCGGCGTCCTCTCGCCGCGGAGGATCGGCTACCTCCACGAGGAAGGCTCGGTCACCTCGCCCGACGGCCATTGCCGTCCTTTCGACGCCGAGGCGAGCGGCATCGTGGCCAGCAACGGTGTGGGGCTCGTCGTCCTCAAGCGGTTGAAGGACGCCCTGGACGACGGCGACACGATTCACGCGGTGATCCGCGGATCCGCCGTCACAAACGACGGTGCACTCAAGGTGGGTTACATGGCGCCGAGCCTGGAAGGGCAGCTCGAGACCATCGCCCGGGCCCACGCCGCTTCGGGCGTCAGCCCGGAGAGCATCACGTACGTGGAGGCGCACGGCGCGGGCACGCGGCTCGGCGACTCGATCGAGGTGGCCGCGCTGTCGCGGGCGTTCCGGAGGGCCACCGACAAGGTCGGCTTCTGCGCGCTCGGCTCGGTGAAGAGCAACCTCGGCCACCTCCGCGCGGCCGCCGGGGTGACCGGCCTCATCAAGGCCGCGCTGTCGCTGGAGCACGAGCTCATCCCCGCGACGCTCCATTTCCGTCGCCCCGGCCCCGAGATCGACCTCGCGAGCAGCCCCTTCTTCGTCAACGCCGGGCCGCGCGCGTGGAAGCGCGGCGGGGCCCCGCGCCGCGCGGCGGTGAGCGCCTTCGGCATCGGCGGCACGAACGCGCACGCCGTGCTGGAGGAGGCGCCGGAGCCGGCGCCGTCTGGCCCGTCGCGGCGCTGCCAGCTGCTCGTCGTCTCGGCGAGGACGCGCGCCGCGCTCGAGAAGAGCACCGATCGTCTGGCCGAGCACCTGCGGCGCGCGCCGGACGGCTCGCTCCCCGACGTCGCGTTCACCCTGCAGCGGGGCAGGGTGCCTTTCACGCACCGCCGCGCGGTGGTGTGCGCGGATCCGGCCTCGGGAGCGGCCTGCCTCGATCGGCGCGACCCGGCCCGCGTCTTCACGCAGGTTGCCGGCGGGCGGCCGCCGGAGGTCGTCTTCATGTTCCCCGGCGCGGGCGCGGAGCGTGTCGGCATGGGGCGTGAGCTCTACCTGCACGAGCGCGTCTACCGCGAGAGCATGGACCGGTGCGCCGATCTCTTCCGTCGCGAGCTGTCGGCCGACCTCCGCGACCGGCTCTTCCCCGAGGAGCAGGGGCGCGCCCGCGGTGAAGAAGACATCGGCTCTCCGCGCCTCCGCGCGGCCGCCCTCTTCTCGACCGAGTACGCCTTGGCGCAGCTGCTGATGTCGTGGGGGATCCGCCCCGCCGCGCTGTTCGGCCATGGGCTGGGCGGGGTTGTCGCCGCGTGCGTCGCCGGTGTGCTCTCGCTCGACGACGCGGTCGCGCTGCTCGGGCGCGCGGAAGCGGACGCGGAAGACGAGGCCGCCGAGCCGCTCCTCGCGCGCATGGCCCAGCTGGCCGCGTCGATGGTGAGGAGGGCGCCGAGCATCCCCCTCGTCGGAGACCACGCGGGCGACTGGGCGACGGAGACTGACGTCCACGATCCATCGTTCTGGGCCCGGGTCCTCGCGGGATCGGCTCGCCCCGACGACCGCATCGCCGCGCTGCTCGCCTCGGCCGATCGTGCCCTCCTCGAAATCGGGCCCGGCTCCTCCCTGGCCACCCTGGCGTCGCGGCACCCGGACGCGGGGGCGGAGCGACCGATTGCGACCAGCCTGGCAGGCCCGGGCGAGGGCTCCGGCGACCTCGAGGCGTTGCTCGCCGCGGTGGGCCGCCTCTGGTGTGCCGGCGTCGACGTCGACTGGGCCGCGTTCTTCCGGGACGAGCGCCGGCGGCGCGTGCCGTTGCCCACGTACCCGTTCGAGCGCGTCCCTCACATGCTCGACACCACGTGCACCGTGGGCCCACCCACGGAGCGGTCCCTGTCGCCGAAGATCTGCAGTCCGCCGGCGTCGTCCGGCCCTCCGACGGGCTCGCCGGCGAGCGTGCGGCAGCGGGACGCGCCGCCGCCGGACTCGCCTGCGCCCCTGAGCGCCGCGCTGACGCAGCGGAGCGGGAGCGCCGCGGTCCTCCCCCGCTGGCGCGCGGCTGGCCAGCTCCTCGTCACGCTGCAGGCGGGGGCGCCGGACACCGCGCCGCTGTTCCTGATCCCGCCGCTCGGCGGCACGGTCCACGCCTATCGCCCCCTGGTGCAGCGGTTGAGCGGCGAGCTGCCCGTCTACGGGATCCAGCCCACCGGCGCGGAGCCGGGCGAGCCGGGCTTCACGTCCATTCCCGCGATCGCGGCGCGGTACGTGGACGAGATCCTGAGCGTCCGACCCGAGGGGCCCTACCTCGTCGGGGGGCATTCGGCCGGCGGCGTCGTCGCGTACGAGATGGCGCAGCAGCTGCTCGCGCGAGGGCGCAAGGTGCCTTTGCTGCTGCTGCTGGACACCGGCTCCGTCCCGCGCGCGAGCGATCGCTCTCCGGCGAGCGGCCTCGCCCACGAGATGGCGAAGCTCGAAGCCGTCGCGTCGCAGCGATACCGCAGCTTCGTCGCGGCCATGGCGGACGACGCGCGGCTCCGCGCCGAGGTCACGAGCACGTGGCAGGCCCTCGCGGGCTACGCGCCGAAGCCGACGGACGCCAGCGTCCTGTTCCTGCGCGCGCGGGAGCAGGTCAGCCCGGAGGACGCGGCCGCCGTCAACGCCTGGATGGATCTGGCGCGAGCGGCCTTCGCCCTGCAGGTGGTGCCCGGCAACCACTTCACGATGATGGAGCCGCCCCACGTCGCGCACGTCGCCCGCGCGATCCAGCAGCACATCGAGGGCGCGCTGAGGCCTGCGCTCGTCGACGCCCTGGAGGGGCGGCCGCTCCGGAGGCCGAGGGCGAGGCCCCTCGGCGTGGAGAGCGGGCCCGAGAGCGGCCCGCCGTCGCGCTGAGCTTGTATCTCGTCCCCTGAGCCGCGCGACGCGTCGGCTCGCATTCCCTCGCGAGTGAGAGAGCCGTAGTAGACCCGGAAGCACAGCGGGATGGCCTGACTACGCATTCGACGAGGGTCCTCGTCCGGGTGCAGGTACCCTTTCGCCTTGTCATCACTCGCTCTGGGGATCCCAGCACCTCTCCGAGCCCAACCTCGGGTCGCGCAGCGCGTTGCTCACGGTCGCGCAGCGCGTTGCTCACGGTCGCGCAGCGCGTTGCTCACGGTCGCGCAGCGCGTCGTCCACGAACGATCCAAACGTCAGAATGACCCAACTGTATCTTTTCGGACGTACTGGACTCGTGAGGAAGGCGCGTTCGCGCTGGAAATTCCGGACTTCCGTGGCCGAACGAGCTCCCGCCGGGTGCTCTCTGAGGCGGGAAAGGGGCCGCTCGACACCCACGCTTCGCTCGTCGTGGCGCTAGCCGGCGTGGCTGGGTCGCGCGAGCGAACTTTCTGGTTGATGTACCTCGTGGATGACGCTCTAAAGCAAGAGTGGCTCGTCGGCGTGCGGCTGGCGTGACGGGCCGAAGGTCCACGGCGAGCTGCGCGTGATCCATGGGCGAGGCATCACGAACCCGGAGTCTACCGTGCGCTGCGTGGCGGAGCGCCGGGGCCTCGTGCGCGCCGCCGCCTCGCTCGGCGGAGGCACGGCCCTCGGGATCGAAGTGGGCAGCAGCGCGCCGCTCGTACGCCAGCGTTTCATTATCACGTCTCCAAAGGAAACCGTCCGCGAGGCGCCCGTGCCCACGCCGATGGCCCCGCCTCGGGCTCGTCACAGCTTTTGATTCGCTCCCGTGATCATCTCGACATCGACCGGGAATAAGAGGTGTATGCGCATGCGAATGTTAAAACACCTCTCGTACATCGGTACGACAATTTTTCTCGCCGCAACACCTTTCTTCGCTGGCTGCACCGGCAGCATCGCGGACGGTGTCGAGGATGACGACGACCCCTCCGGCGGTACCAGCAGCGGCACGGGGGGCGGGCCGGACAATGGGCCCCCGGATAGATGCATCCCCGGCCTCCCGACGACGACCCAGATCCCCCGCATCCTGAACCGGCAGTACGACAACACGGTGCGGGACCTCCTCGGCGTCACCAGCGTGGGTACCGACAGCAAGCCGCCGTCTGCGCTGCTCGTCACCGACTTCGACGGCCCGATGACCCCTGACGCGTGGCGCTTCTATCAAGATGCTGCCGCGCAGATCGCCAAAGCAGTGATGGCTGGGCCGAACAAGTCCAAGTTCATCAACTGCGACCCTTCGGCAAGCGGCTGCTTGACGCAGACCATCCAAACCTTCGGCCGCAAGGCGTTCCGTCGCCCGCTGACCGCTGCGGAGGTGACGCGATTCGAAAAGCTGGGCCAGACGACGCCGGCAGGAACGCCCGACGAGGTCGCCGAGGCAACGTTGATGGGCTTCCTCGTGTCGCCCTCGTTCCTCATGCTCCCCGAGCTGACGACCACCCAGGCTCCGTCGGGTGAGGGCATACAGCTCTCCGGCTACGAAGTGGCGACGAGGCTTTCGTACTTGCTCTGGGGCTCCGTTCCGGATGACACGCTGAGCGCGGCGGCCGACAATAACGAGCTCCAGACCAAAGAGCAGGTTCTGGCCCAGGCGCAGCGAATGATTGCTGTGCGCGAAAAGACCGGGCCGCTCGTGACCGCGTTCCACCGCAACTGGGCGCAGATGGAGAACGGAAACGCCCACTGGTGGAAGATGGATCACGACACCGAGACGTATCCGTTGTACTCCGCGGCCGCCAAGCCCAGCTGGCAGGCTGAGCTCGACGCCTTCTTCGAAGAGGTGGCGTTCGGGGGCGGTTCGTTCAAGGACCTCCTCCTCAGCAATGTCGCCTTCGTCAACAAGGACAACGCGGCGATCTATGGGCTCGACCCTTCGATGTACGGTACCGACCTGACCAAGGTGGAGCTGGACGCCAACGAGCGGCCGGGCTTCCTGACTCGCGTCGGGTTCTTGAGCTCCTACGCGGGCTTCAACGCCACGAGCCCGATCCTGCGAGGCGCGTTCATCGCGACGTACATGCTCGGTGTCAATCCGGGTGCGCCCGATCCCGCCGCCACCATGGCGACCGTTGATGGCGACTTCCCAACGCAACGCGCGTACGTCGAAGAGCTGACGAAGCCCAATTCCTGCAAAGGCTGCCACGGGATCATCAATCCGCCGGGATTCGTGATGGAGGGCTTCGACGGCATCGGAAAGCTGCAAACGACTGATCCTCGTGGTGGTGCGATCGACGCAAGCGTCACCACAAACATCGTCAACTTCGGCGACGGTAACGTGCAGGAGATCTCCTCTCCGTTGCAGCTCATGGAGGAAATCGTTCAGGTTCAGAAAGCCAAGCAGCTTTACGCTCAGGCGTGGATCTCCTATGCCTTCGGGCGGGATCCGAACGGGAAAGACAAATGCGTCGTCGATATGCTCGACACCAAGCTGTCTCAGAGCGGCTACAGCATTCTCAATCTGCTGGCCGATCTCACTCAAGCGGACTCCTTCCGCGTGCGAGTCCGTGAAACGCCCTGAAAGCTGAGGAATGTCGAACATGAGCAAGCAATTGAACCGAAGAATCTTCCTCCGTGGCCTGGGCGGAGCCGCCTTGGCTGCGCCGTTCCTCAGCTCCGTGTGGGAACGCACCGCAAAGGCCGACACCTCTGCAGCTGGAAAAACGCTGATCGTGATGTTCACCCACTATGGGTGCGTCACGAACAACTGGTTTCCCGCGAAGACCCAGGGTGAGCTCACGGCTGCTGACCTCACGCCGACGAGCCTCGCGCCCCTCGCTCCCTATGCGAAGAAGCTCCTCATGCCGCGCGGCATCCGCACGATGAACGAGTGGACCGCCAACATGACGCGTGGACAGGGGAACGACTCCCACACGCAGATCGTGGGGTCGCTCTTCACCTGCCAGCCGGTCACTCCGAACAGCAACGACCCGTTCAGCTTCAACACCGCGACGAAGTTCAATGCAATGCCTGTCGGTCCTTCGCTGGATCACGTCATTGCCCAGCAGCTCAGCCCGGAAGGCACTCCGCTGCTCTTGAACACGGCTGGTCAGAGGGACTCCGCTCAGTCGGGGATCTCCTACGTTGCCGCCGAGCGCGCCTACAGCGGCCTCAACGCGTCGCAGGCCTTCAGCAGCCTCACGGGCCTCTTCCAGACGGGGATGCCGATGAACCCGGACACCTACGCTTCGATTCGCGGCAAGAGCATTCTCGACCTCGTAAAGGATGATCTGGAGACGCTCGAACGGTTCGACATGAGCAGGGCCGACAAGCAGAAGCTCGAAGCTTGGAAGGAGCTCCTCGACTCCACAGGAACCGTGGTGGCTTCCGCGCAGTGCAACGAGGCGCTCGGCGTGATGCTCGGTGCGACGGCAGCGAACGCCTCCAAAGCGGGGTCGGGTAGCCTGGGCAGCGACGCCCTCACGACCAAGGTCTCCGGCGATCTGGATGGAGCGGATATCTATTCGGCCATCGCAGCGCTCGCGGCCGCCTGCAACGCCAACCCCGTGATTTTCCTGAAGTACCCGGGAAATTACCTTTTCAAGGGGCTCGACATCACGATGGAGTCGCATTCCCTCTCGCACCGCCTCGACAATGCAGGTATGTCAGGCAGCTGCCTGCCCAACGCGATCGAGTGGCTCCTGAAGGTTGACGCCTATTACGCGCAGAAGTTCGCGAACCTCGTCAGAATGCTCGACAGCATCCCCCAGGGGAATGGGTCGACGGTCCTCGACAGCAGCGCCGCTATCTGGTTCAACGAAATGTCGGACGGCAACGCACACAACCTCAACAACGCTCCGATCATCCAAGCCGGTAGCGCCGGCGGTTACTTCAAGACCGGTCAGATCATCAACGTCGACCCCGGGTCGACCCCGACGGGCGGCAACAGTATGTCGCAGTGCGCCAATGGTACCGGCCAGTCCAACGGTGTCAATCAAGGCACCGGAACCGATCCGAAGATTGCCAACGCGCCGGTCAACAAGTACTTCTGCAACATCATGAACGCCATGGGCGTGAAGGCGGGTGCGGATGGCTTCCCTGCGAAGGGTGGCTCCGCGGAAGTGACCCATTTCGGCTATTCCGACAAGACGGAAGATTTCATCGGTGGCAAGGGCAAGGTCGCCGGCGCCACGATCCACAATCCGGGCGGGTTCACAGAGCTCAAAGCCTGAGCACTCTCGGGGCGACGTCCTGAACACTCGGACGAGCTCGGGTCCAAAGACCTCTCCTTGCCGGAGGGGTCTTTGGGTTTGTGCGTTGTCGGTGACCGCGCGCCGGCGCCCTTAGCCGTCTGCTCGTCGTCGCGATATTGCCGATCTTCATCATGTGCCTCACTTCGCGACTCCATGCTGCCCGACGATGGCGGACAGCGATAGGCTGGGCATCTCTTCTCATGTTCATGTTGGCGAAGCGATTCCTCATCCCTGCTGCTGTGCTCCTCCCGCTGGCCTGTTCGAGCGAAGCGAACTCCAGCAGCGGGGGTGCGCCGACTCAGACCAGCGGCGGCGAAACGAGCGGCGGTGCCGGGGTGGGCGGGGACATTGGTGACGACGCGCTCATCGTTCCGGAAGACCTCACCGTCATGGCGCTCCCTGGCGGAAACGGCGTGCTTAACGTGATCGCGCTAACTCTTCGCAAAGGACCAACGAACACCGAACTCTACGCCGCCTTGAGGAACGACGGGGATATCCCGGCCTGCAGCGCTGCCGTTTCAGTTGAGCTCTACGACAAGACCGAGCGGTCCCTGGCAGCTGGGATCAACGGATTGCTTACTCAGCATTTCTATCGACTCACGGATGGCTCGGGCGCCATCGCTGCGTGCGTGGGTCCAGGTGACGTGACCATGGGCGCGGTGACGGACTTGCCCTCAGACATCGTGATCGAGGACGTAGGATACGTCGTCTACCGGTGCCCTTACTTTGCCCTCGACGTTGTTCCCATCGATGGCCTCACCATCAGCCAAGTGAAGGCCGTAACTCGTGGCGCCGCCACGGCGTACACCGGCACGCTCCTCAACGGACTCGACGTAGCGGTGAGCGATCCCTCCGTCACGGTCTTCTCAGTCAATCGCGTCGGGCGTCCGCTCGGCGTAGCGATCGGCAGCGGCACAGTCCACATTCCGCCGGGTGGCAGCTGGGCCTTCGAGACGAACACCGTGGACACGCCCGGACCTGATCAAGCCGCATACCCGGCCGCCGCGCTTGCAACGCGGTAGACCATCCCATAAGTCGCGCGGCTATCCCCCGACACTGGGGCGTGTCGGCAAACCTGTAGGCGTTTGCGCGCGCGCAACCGAGGGCGCACGTGTGCGGAGCCGCGTCACGCGCGCGCAAACGTCGGGTTGAACAAAGCCGGACGGGGCGCTGCAGAACGGCACGGGAGGGCAGTGAGGCCCGGTCCAGTACCGGCATGCGCCTTGACTATAGATACGGGGAATTTGCTGAAGCAGCGGGCGCTCAACCTGCGCCTGTGGGGCGCCGCAACCCGTCGGCGGCTACTCGCCGAGCCCTGCTACTCCAGGGCGCCGTCGGCGATCCACTGCGTGATCGCTTCGATGTAGTCGGGGGGTACGCACGCTTGATCCTCATCGTTGACGCACTCAAGGGGCATCCGCGGAGTTGAGCCGCACGGTCCCTTTAGGACCTTGACGAGAGCGCTCTCTTGCGGGTTGCCGAGATTGACGAGTGGGCCGCAATTCTTGGACATGTGCGAGGTTATCGTCGTGTGCAGCTCTTCGTTTATCATCAAGTCCAGGGGGTTCATGTCGTCGTTATGGCAACCCGCCCCGAAACAAGTGACGTTTTCGATAACGAACTTCACGGTCTCGAACGTTGGCTCGATTTCGCTGCCACTGCCGGTCGAGCCGCCGCCACCGGTGCTCGCGCTGGTCGAGCCAGCCCCGCCCGAACCGCCGGCCCCGACCCCACTCGAGGTAGACCCACTAGCGCTCGTGCTTCCGGGATCCGAGCCGCCGGTGCCTCCACCGCCGGTATCGTCAGGGGTTTCGGCGCAGCCTGGAAGCGGTGACAGGATGGCGATGATTGCTGCCGCGATGAAGCTTGAGAGTCGAGGTTTCATGGTTCACGACGAAGATGGTGAGAGAGAAGGTTTAGCTCTCGTTCCCGTTGGATGTAGGCAAGAGCTGCGCGAGGCGAGGAACGTCCTCTTGGGCGGGTAGGATGAGCAAACGCGGTCGAAAAATCAAGCAGTTCGTGGCGGTCATCCGTGCGTACAGCCATGCTGTACACGTCGATTGACACTCGTACCCTGTGCGCTCAAGCCGGTCTCACGTGCCCAAGAGCGCCTCTCAAGACCTCCCGTCACCAGGCAGCCGAGGTCGGGCGCATCGCGTCGTTGCGCCTCGTCGCAGCGTCTCAGTGGGGCTCCTCACCGCGCCTGGCGGTGTACCCGCGCTCGGGTGCTTGGCTCGGTCCGGTTTTGTCCGGCGCTCCAGGACGATCGCAATAGAGCGACGCAGGGAGCGCGCGTCCGAAGCGCCCGATCGCGCGATTCCAGCGCGCAGGCGTCGCTCCCGAGATCAGGGCCCCTCCCGGCGGTTGGATGCGTGCGACAGGGCCACGATCCCGATGCGCCCTGTCTACGCGCGGCGTCATGGGGAGACCGCCGCCGACCGAGTCAACGGCGAAGCGGGTGGGTTGGGCCCGGCGAGGCTCCCTAGATCGAGCGCCGCGCAGCCCCCAGGCAGGCGGTGACGCGCCGTGCTCCACGACCAGAATTTATTCGTCAAACTGCTCGTGGTAGCCAGTCCGCCGTTATCGGCGACGGCCATACTCCATTGCGCAGCCACCGAGCTCGTGTATAGCATGCGCGCCCCGAGGCATTGCTGGGGCTTCCCGACGGAAGCCGCCGCTTGACTATCCAAACAACTGTCCAGCTCATCGGAGCAATTCAGCGCGATTGCTGATGGTTTCCATCATCAATCATCAATCAAGACAGGGAGACGAGAGTGAAGCAAACATCGAACGTTCAAACGTCGTCAGGAACGCGGTCGACCCTCCTGGTCGGCTTCATGTTGCTCGCAGCCGCAGGATGCGTGGCGACTGAAGGCCCCGAACAGCTCGAAGCTCTGGAACAGGGCGAGCAGGTCGAAGAGACCGCTGAAGCCATCACTGACGGTTGGACGACCTTGGCGCTCGGCAACGGTTGGCAAAACTATTGGGGCAGCACCTACCCTCCCGCCATCGGAAGGGTCAACGGAGTCGTGACGTTCCGGGGGGCTCTGAAAGCAACCAACCCGACGAGCGACTCCCCCTTCACCTTGCCGACCGGGCCGACCAGTTTCCTGCCTTCTCCTGCCTCCAACCTCGATCTGAGGGTTGTCCTGTCCGGCGGCGTGGGCGGGACGATTCACTTCGATCTCAACGGCGCGGCGCATATCCTTCAGGACGGCGAGTCTCCGCTCGGGCCGGGGCCAGCGGCGAAAACCCTCACCTCGCTGGACGGTGTCTCCTTTGACCAGAGCGCCGGAACGGAGACGCCGCTCGAACCGGAAGGTGATTGGGGACCATTGTACGGGTTTCGGGTCGGTGGGACAAACCTATGGGGAGCCTATGTAAAGGAGGTGGACGGCTTCGTTCGTTTCCAGGGTCTGCTGACAAACAGCTATCCGACCAGTTACGACGGATTTCTATTCAACCTTGACGCCGAGTTTCGTCCCGGCAACAACGTCTATGTGCCCACGACCCTCGGCGGTCAGACCTGGGGACAACTCACCATCTATTCGAATGGCGACGTCTACGTCAACGGGAGCTCCGTGGCCGCGAACAGCGGCACGTCGCTCGAAGGCGTGTCTTTCTCCAACACGCTCGACGGCAGCGTCCCGCTGGATCTGGACAACGACTGGGGCCCCTACTCAGCGCGATCTGTCAAGGTGGGCACGTACGGGGGGGTCGTTCGTTTCCAGGGCGCCATTTCCGGTGGAACGAGCGCCACGGTGGCCACGCTCCCCTCGGGCATGTGGCCGCCGACGACCGTCTACTTGGTGGCGGCTGCATACGGCCCGGTGCCCGCGAGGATCGTCGTCAGCACGAGCGGCGTCGTGACCGTCGACTCCCCCGGTCTGAGCGTCGCCTCGATGTTCCTGTCGCTTGATGGCGTGTCTTTTGGGCTCTGATCGCTTCTGAAGAGAGGTGTCCAGCCGGGAAGATACCGGCTGGACACGAGCGTCACAAGCCGGGGCAGCTATGGGTTGGGCCACTCGTCGTAGGGGCCAACAAAGCGATCGTGTCGCCTGGCTTCTTCCGGGCGACGACAGCCTGACGGCCATCGCGATCGACGTGGGCTGCGCGTCGGCGCAGCACTTCAGCGTGATGTTCGCGCGCGCGCGCCGAGGAGCGCGCCGGGGCGCCCCACCCGCTGCAGGGCGTAGGCGATGCCGCTCTGGAGCGTCCCCTGCGTGACCACCGCGCCGAAATCGATCTGCAAGCAGGTGAGCGTCTGGGCGACGTCGGGGCGGATGCCTGTGATCACCGCCTGCGCCCCGAGCAGCCGGAGGGCGACGGCGGTGTTGATCAGCGTGCCCGCGACGTCGGTGTCGACCGTCCTCACGCCGGTGATATCGATGATCACGACCTCGGCGCCGGTCGATTCGACCCCCTTGAGCGCCGTGCTCAGGACCTGCTGCGCCCGCTGGCTGTCCATCATCCCGATGAGCGGCATCACCATGATCCGGTCGGAGAGCGGGATGATGGGCGTGGAGAGCTCCGCGAGGCGGGCGTTCTGCACGCGGATGATCTCCTCCTGGAGCTCCACGCGGGCCAGCTCGCTCCGCTCCCGCTCCGAGAACTCGACCCGGAGCTGCTCCTCGGCGCGGTGCAGCGCCTCCGTGCGCCTGTGCAGGTGCGCGTAGAGCACGGCGTTCTCCACCGCGGTCGCCGCCTGCGCCAGGAGCAGCTTCGACAGCTCCAGCCGGGCCGGCGTGAACACGTTTGTCGCCGTGCTGTTCTCCAGGTAGAGAACGCCGGTCGTGCGACCCTGGTGCACCATCGCCAGGCAGAGGATCGATCTCGGGTTGTGCGCGGCGACATAGGCGTCCGCGGCGAAGCGAGGCTCCTGGCTCGCGTCCGCGAGGACCACCGGCAGCCTCGTCCTCGCGACGTACTGCACGACCGAGGACGGGACCTCGGCGCTGCCCTCGACGGGGACGAGCTGACCCACCTTCACCGTGCTGGGATCCACCGTGATGGACGCCTCGATCATCAGCTGTTGATCGCGCTCCAGGACGAGGACCCCCTTCTTCGCGCCCGCGTTCTGGATCGCGATGTCGAGCAGCCGGTGGACCACGCTGTCGAGGACGACCTCGCCGGCGATGGCCTGAGCGGCCCGGATGACCGCCTCGACGTCGAGCACGCCGGTGCTGAGCCTCGTCGTCGAGGTGGTCTGGATCGTGGTCCGGGCGAGCTCGAGCACGCCGGGCGGCGCCGACGCGAGGTCGATCCGCTGCACGAGGTGCGGCGCCTCGGCCGCCAGGCGGTCCGCCTTGGCGGTCGCTCCCCACTGCATGTAGCCGTGGTGGGCGTCGGTCATGTAGGCCCGAGCGCACCGGGTGAAGCCGCTTCCGCGGTAGAACTTCGCGGCGAGCTCGCTCGCTATCGCCTGGTCGCGCGTGAACCCGGCCTCCTCGGCGGCCTCGATCGCCCTGTCGTAGAGCAGCGCCGCGGCGTGCCTGTCGTCGCCCGAGACGCGCGCGATCTCCGCCGCGACGAGGAGGTGCTTGTGCGCGTAGTTCCGGGGGCAGAGCTCGGCCCAACGGGCGAGCTTCTCCCGCTCCGTCGAGATCGTCGCCACGAGCCGCTCCTTCTCTGGGGCCGGCGCTCCGTCGCACGAGGCGGCGAGGCTCAGGCACGAATAGAAGACGAGCTCGGTCGCCCAGAAGTTGTTCACGCAGCCGGCGGTCATCTTCTCCACGGTGGCCATCAGCGAGCGCACGGCGCCCTGGTCGCCGTACAGATAGGCCAGCTGGATCTTCTGCGTGTGGTACCAGGCGGCCACGTAGGTGAGCTCCGGGGCCGAGACGGCGCCGGCGAAGGCGGCCTCGTCGAAGGCGCCGTCGCTCAGGGTGTGCGCCCCGGCGGTGCCCCCCGTGAGGTTCGCGACGACCTGCCTTGCGCACGTGAGGATGAGCGTCGTGAGCTTGTCGTTCGTCCTCCGCATGAGCGCGAGATCCTGCTCGATCTCCTCGGCGACCGCGCCGAGATCGTCGCCGAGGCCCAGGCTCGCCGAGATCATGTGAATGCAGCAATACGACGCGTAGGCCAGATCTCCGGACTCCAGGCCGGCCTGCCGGGAGCGGGTCAGGAGCTTGATCGTGTCCCGGAGCGGCTCGAAGAAATGGAGGATGGACGCGAAGGTCGTGAGGAGCATGCACGCGATGCGCGGGTTGGGGATGCGCTCGTTCAGCTCGATACCGACCTTGGCGAACTGGTAGGCTTCCTTGTACCGGTCCTCCGCGGTCCTCGGCTCGAAGACGCCGTCGATCAGGAGCACCGCATAGAGCACGTACGCGTACGCGGACGTGCTCGAGTTCCCGTGCTCGATCGCGAGGTTGATCTGCATGATGAGCGTGAGCGGACCGAGGACCGGCAGCCCGAGCGCGGAGGCGGGCTGCGTCATGTCGGCGAGCAGGCGGAGGAGGGTCTGCTTCTCCGGATCGGCGGCGGTGGGCAGCCCCAGCAGATCGGTGATCTGGCGGCCTGCGAGGTGGGCCTGCATCGCATCGAGCTCCCTGCCGAGCCGCGCGCGTTGCTCCTCGGCCGCCGTGGGGATGTCGACCCCGAGCAGCGCGAGCGCCTCGAGGCCGCACCGCACGACGTCGGAGAGATTGCCGCGCATCAGGTGGAACGACATGCGCAGGTTGCGGATCTGCGCGCTGTCCAGCCGGGATCTCGCGTGCTCGAGGAGGGCGTCGAACAGCCGCTCTCCGGCGTCGAACTGGCCTGTCAGGCACAGGCACTCCGCGAGCCCGGTGGTCAGCGCGAAGGTGAGGTCGTGCTGCTCGTCCCAGCGCCTCGGACCGAGCGTCGCCGTGCCGGCCTCGAAGTAGCTCGCGGCCGCCTCGTACGCCGCGCCGGCCTTCGCCCTCCTGCCCGCCTCGAGGTTCAGCCGCGCCAGCGTGACGCGCTCTCCCGGATCGTCGATCCGCGGCGACCCGAGGTTCATGTGGGTCGCGATCTCGAAGACGTTGCCCTCCGCGTCGCCGGGGTCGCTCTCCGCGAGCATGAGCCGCCCGATCTGGAGGTGGATCTCCTGCTTGCGGGGGTCGTCGAGGAGCCGGTAGGCCGCTTGCTGCACGCGGTCGTGCAAGAACCGGTAGGAGGCGTCGACCGAGAGCTCCGGCTCGTCGGCCTCGCCGATCATCGCGCCGTGGAGGGCCGCGTCGAAGAACCTGGAGTCGGCGCCGACGGCGAGGACCAGACCCTCGCGGAGCGCCGCCGAGAGCTCGCCTGCCACCTCCCGGCGCGGCTTGCCGTCCACGATCGCGAGCGTCTTCAGGTCGAAGCGATACCCGATGCACGCGGCGAGCGTGAGGATGCGATGCGCGCGCTCGTCGAGCTCCCGGAGCCTGCCCGTCATGAAGTCGACGACGTTCTCCGTGACCTTCATCTGCTGGATGCGCGGCAGATCCCACGTCCACTCGTGCAGGGCCGGGTCGAAGGCGACGAGCTTCTCGGCGTGCAGCGCCTTCATGAACTGGTTCATGAAGAACGGGTTGCCGTGGGTCTTGGTCATGACATGACGCGCGAGCGGCTCGGCCCGCGCGGGATCGCAGGAGAGGGCGTCGGCGAGGAGGCGCGTCACGACGGGGAGATCGAGCGGCTTGAGGTCGATCTCCCCGACGGTCACCCCGGCCTTGCGCAGCTCCGCCAGGGTGATCGAGAACAGGTGGCTCTCGTCGACCTCGTTCTGCCGGTACGCGCCGATCACGAGCAGGTGCTTGATCTCCGCTGCGGTCAGGAGCTGCTCGAGGAGCTTGAGCGAGGCCGGATCTGCCCATTGCAGGTCATCGAGGAAGATGACGAGGGGGTGCTCCTGGGCGGGGATGGCGCCGCAGAATCTCTGGAACGCGAGGTGGAAGCGAGCCTGGGCCTCGGTCGGGCCGAGCGGCGTGACAGCGGGCTGGGGGCCGAGGATGAGCTCGAGCTCGGGGATGAGATCGATGAGGAGCTGGCCATTCTGCCCGACGGCGGTCGCGATCTTCTCGGCCCAGCGCGCGAGCGCCTCCGCGGGCTCGGTCAAGAGGGCGCGGACGAGCTCCCGGAAGACGTGCGCCACGGTCGCGTAGGGGACGGTCCGGTTGATCTGGTCGAACTTGCCGGCGACGATGGTTCCGTTGCCCTGCGCGACGGATTTCTGGATCTCGCCGACGAGGAGCGACTTGCCGATCCCGGCGTGGCCGGACACGAGGAGCAGCTCGCTCGCGCCCTGGCTGATGCGCCGCCACGTGCCTTCGAGGACGGCGAGCTCCGCCTCGCGGCCGTAGACCCTCTGCGGGATCCGGAGCGCGTCCACGTAATCGTGGCGCCCGAGCTCGAACGGCTCGATCCTCGACGTCGCGTCGAGCTGCGTGAGGCACTCGACGAGATCCATCCTGAGCCCGTAGGCGCCCTGGAACCGATCATCGGGGCTCTTCGCGAGGAGCTTCATGATGATGTCGGAGACGGGGCGCGGTACGTCGGGCGAGACCTGCGCCGGCGGCGGCGGGAGCCTGGCGATGTGGCAGTGCACGAGCTCCAGGAGATCCTTCGTCGGGAAGGGGAGCCTGCCTGTCACCATCTCGTACAGGGTGACCCCCAGGGAATAGAGATCCGTGCGCAGGTCGATCACGCGGTTCATCCGTCCGGTCTGCTCCGGGGACATGTACGCCAGGGTGCCCTCGAAGGCGGCTGGGCTCTTCGACCGCTGCGCCTCCTGCGAGAGGCGGGTGGCGCTGCCGAAGTCCATGATCTTGGCGTTCCCCGTGGACGGCTCGACCATGATATTCTGCGGTTTGATGTCCATGTGAATGACACCGCCGCGATGGATGGATTCCAGCGTGCTCGCGACGGAGATCGCGATCCGGAGCGTGTCCTGGAGGGTCAGGGAGCGCGCGCCGATGAGCTCATGGAGCGCGCAGGCTCCGGCATCTTCCATGATGAGCGAAAGGCTCGCCCCCGTCTTCACGACGCCCAGGACCTTCACGACGCCGGGCAGCGCGAGCTCCTTGGCGATGGCGTACTCGTAGCGAAGCCTCGCGAGCTCGGCCGGCGCCGGGCGCTCGTTCCTGAGGCGCTTGACCGCGACGGGGGCGTGGTCGTCGTTTCGAACTCCTCGGTACACGGTCGACGCGGCAGATTCGTGGATGAGACCGGTGAGAGTGTACCCGGGGATACTGATCATAATTTACTTGTAGAGCGCTTCTCCGCGCTGCATCAAGCGGCACCGCGTGATCGCTCGAGGTACCACGTGGTGGATAAACGTCGCATCGATGGGCAGGTGTCGTGGTGGCGACTGGACGCGCGTGCCATCTGCTGTCGAGTGCGACGCTCCAGCACGACCTCCGCCCCCCTCGCCGAGCATCGCGGCGGTCCCGGAATACCTGACAGGAGGTGTCAGGATTTCCGTGCGACCCTCACACGCGTCCTGGCAAGGAAAGGAGACGATGGAGCATGAGCGGAGCACTTCATGGCAAGGTGGCGCTCGTCGCGGGCGCGACGCGCGGCGCGGGCAGGGGGATCGCGGTCGAGCTGGGGGCGGCGGGCGCGACGGTGTACGCCACGGGCCGCACCACGCGCGCGCAGCGCTCGGAGATGGATCGACCCGAGACGATCGAGGAGACCGCCGAGCGGGTCACCCGGGCGGGGGGCAAGGGGATCGCGGTGCAGGTGGATCACCTGGAGCGCGAGCAGGTCCGGGAGCTCGTGGCGCGCATCGAGCGGGAGCAGGGCCGGCTCGACGTGCTGGTCAACGACGTGTGGGGCGGCGAGCACCTGTTCGAGTGGAACAAGCCGCTATGGGAGCACTCGCTGGACAGCGGGATGCGGCTGCTGCGGCTGGCCATCGATACCCACATCCTCACGAGCCACCATGCCCTTCCGCTGCTCATCAAGAGGCCGGGCGGCCTGGTCGTCGAGATCACGGACGGCACGGCCGACTACAATGCAGGGCACTACCGCGTCTCGTTCTTCTACGACCTCGCCAAGACCGCGGTCCTCCGCATGGCGTTCGCCCAGGCCGAGGAGCTGCGGGCCCACGGCGGCACGGCCGTCGCGCTGACGCCCGGCTGGCTGCGCTCGGAGATCATGATGGGTCATTACGGGGTCACCGAGGAGCGCTGGCGCGACGCGCTCGCGAAGCAGCCCCACTTCGCGATCTCGGAGACCCCCGCTTACGTCGGCCGGGCGGTGGCGGCGCTCGCGGCCGACCCGGAGGTGGCCCGGTGGTCCGGGCAGTCGCTGTCGAGCGGCCAACTCGCGCGGGTCTATGGCTTCACCGACGTGGACGGCAGCCAGCCCGACGCGTGGCGGTACCTCGTCGAGGTCCAGGACGCCGGCAAGCCCGCCGACGTCACCGGCTATCGATAGCCGGCGCCTCGGCGAGCCCTGTCCCGAGCGGGTCGCACCCGGCCGCTCCGCCCGCGTCAGCGCGCCTCGCCCGCGCCGGCGCGCCGGCCCACGACGATGTACTGCTCGGGCAGCTCCTCCGCGACGATCTGGGGCGAGAGGCCCCCGGCGCGGAGCTCGGCGGCGACCGCCTCGGCGGTGATGCGGTGATCCTTCGGGGGGCCGCGGCGCGCGGCCTCGGTGAAGTCGACGACGACCACCGCGCCGTCCGGGCGGAGCGCGGCCTTCAGCTTCGCCGTGTAGGCGGGGCGATCGGGGATGTGATGCCAGGTGTTCACCACGAGGATGCGGTCGACCGAGCCGGGCTCGAGCCCGGGATCGTCGGGGCGGACCTCGCGCGCGGTGACGTTGGCGAGGCGCTCGCGGGCCGCGCGCTCCGCCATGTAGCGGACCATGTCCCGCTCGATGTCGAGGCCGATGACCGCGCCGGTCGGCCCGACCGCGCGGGCGAGGTGCGGCAGGAAGTAGCCCGTGCCGGCCCCCAGATCCGCGACCCGCATGCCCGGGGCGATCTGCATGGCGGCGATGACCTCCGCCGGCTTCTGCCAGGCGTCGCGCTCGGGGCCTTCGAAGGCCGCCACCCAGTCGTCGGCCCGCTCGAAGCGGTGGACGAGCGGCCCGGCGCCGTGCGCGCGCCCTGCGTGGTGGCCCTGCGCTGCGTGGTGGCCGTGCCCGGCTGCGTGGTGGCCCTGCGCTGCGTGGTGGCCGTGCCCGGCGCCGTGGCCGGCGTGACCGGCGCCTTGCTGACCGGGCGACGGGGCATGGCCCGCGTGGGCGGCCTGCGCGCCGCTCGCGGCCTCGCGCCGCCCCCCGCTGCCCGGCGCGGCAGCGTCAGGCGTGGCGCTGCAGCTGCTGAGGAGGGCGGTGAGGACGGCGCAGGAGGCGGCGAGGCGAGGGCGGCGGCTCATCCGCGCTCCCTACCACGAACCTGGCGCGCCGGTCCCAGGGGCCCGCCGCCTGCGGCTCGCCGCCTCTCCTCGTGAGACCGCTCTATCGTGATCCCGCCGCCGCCGCCGGCGCCGCGGCCCGGCCGGGAAGGAGGAAGGCGCAGCCGATCGTCAGGAGCAGCGCCGCGCCGAAGATGGACGTGGCCATCGTGTGCTCGCGCATCACCACGTCGCCCGCCGGGTGGTCGGTGAGGACGAGGCCGAGCACGGTGAGGCCGGCGATGCCCCCCATGTAGCGCATCGTCGAGGTCAGGCCTGCGGCCATTCCGCTCTTCTCCCGCGGGACGTCGCTCATCGCCGCGGCCTGCGACGGCGCGGACGTCAGGCCGAGGCCGGCGCCGAGCATCACGAGCGCGGGGACCGCGTCCGTGAGCGCGTCCAGCGGCCGCACCGCGAGCAGGACCATGCCGGCCACGGCGAGCGAGCAGCCGGCGAGCGCCACCGCCCGCGCCCCGAAGCGATCGGAGCCGCGCCCCGCGAAGGGCGAGACGACCACCATCGTCCCCATCATGGCCAGCAGCGTCGTGCCGACGTCGCGCGGCCCGACGTGGAACAGCCGCCCCGCCACCTGCGGCAGCTCGAAGATCGTCGCGTACATGGCGAAGTTCTGGAGCGCGATGAGCAGGCTGCCGCCGACGAACGCGCGCCGCCTGAACAGCGAGAAGTCGATGATGGGGTCCGCGGCGCGCCGCTCCCAGAGCACGAAGGGCACGAAGCCCAGCGCGCCGAGCACCGCGGCCCAGCGGAGGTGGGCGGCCTCGAGGCCGAGGGCGAGCCCGATGAGCGACGCGCCCAGCAGCACCGAGCCCACGACGTCGAACGGCGAGCGCGGCGCGGCGGGCTTCATGGCCGCGGGACGCGGCGGCGCGCCGACGTGCGCGAGCGCGGCGGAGAGGAGCAGCACCGGGACGTTCGCGAGGAAGATCGAGGTCCACCCGAAGGTCCCCACGAGCAGCGCCCCGATCGCCGGTCCGGTGCCCGCCGACAGCCCCATCACCGCCCCGAAGGCGCCGAAGGCGCGCCCGCGCACCTCGGGCGGCAGCTCCGTGCGGAGCATGGCCGTCGCGCTCGGGACCACGATCGCGCCGCCCGCGGCCATCACGACGCGCGACACGGCGAGCACCGGGAGGACCGGCCAGAAGTAGGCGAGCGCGGCCCCGGCCGCCAGGAGGAGCTGGCCCAGCCCGAGCGCGCGCCGGTGGCCGAGGCGATCGCCGAGCTTCCCGCCGGGGCTCTGCAGGACGATGTTCGTGAGCAGGTAGCTCGTCACGAGCGCCTGCCGGAGCGCGCCGGAGTCGACGCGAAGCGTGCGCGACATCTCCGGCAGCGCCACGGCGATCATCGTGGAGTTGAGCGGCGCGAGCGCCGTCGAGAGGGCGATGGCGGCGAGGAGCCGCACCGGCAGGCGCGACGGAGGCTCAGGCACGGACGCCGGCGGGCGCGACGGAGGCTCGGCCAGAGGCTCAGCCACGGGCGAGCTCGCTCGCGCCGCCCTGACGGTCGCCCTGGCGCAGGAGCGTCACCCGGCCCTCCGTCCCGTCCACGAGGATCTCCTGGCCGTCCGTGATGCGCTCGGTCGCCCCGGCGGCCCCCAGCACCGCCGGGATCCCGTACTCGCGCGCGACGATGGCCGCGTGGGAGACGGCGCCGCCGGCGTCCGTCACGACGCCCGCGGCCAGCGTGAAGAGCGGCGTCCACGCGGGGTTCGTGTAGCGGCAGACAAGGATCTCCCCCGCCTTCAGCCGCTCGAACTCCCGCTCGTCCCGCACGAGGCGCGCCTTGCCGCGGACCACCCCGGACGACGCCCCGATGCCGCGGAGCTCGTCGCCCGAGGCGCGCCCCGCGCCCGCCCCGAGCGCGCTCTTCTGCCACCTCGCGTTGACCACCCCGTACGTCGCGCGCCGCCGTCGAACGAGCCGCCTCACCTCGTCGAGCGGCGGCGCCTCCCCCTGGAGCCACCCCCGGACCTCGGCTTCCGTCAGGTAGAAGACGTCGTCAGGGCTCGGCAGGCGCCCGCGCTCGCCGAGGCGACGCGCGATCTCGGCCACGATCGCCTGGAGCGCCGAGTACGAGCGCACAACATCGAAGTGCGTGCGCTCCCGGAAGACGATCGCGCTCCGCAGCCGCTCGAGGGTGCGGCGGAACGCGTCGGGCAGACCCGGTACGAAGCGGATCCCGCGGGTGACCTCCTCGAGCGTCGCCCGGTAGCGCGCGAGCCCGGCCTCCTCGGACGGCGGCCTCGTGGCGTCGAGCAGGCCGCGCAGCAGCCCCCACACGGGCGCGGGATCCTGGCGCCACGTCGGCGCCGAGAGGTAGAGCCCCGTGGTCTCCCGGTGCCCGTGCTCGTCAAGGAACGCCTCGACCTCGGCCAGGTAAGCCCGGCCGGCCTCCGATTCGCGGAGGGCCTCGGGGCGTCCTTCCCGGATCGCGCCGGCGAGCTCCGGCCCGGCGCTCGCCGCCCGGCGCGCGAGGTGGAAGAGCGCCAGGTTGACGTCGGACGTCCGGGTGTGCAGGCCCGCGACGAGGTCGCTCATGGCGGCCGCTGCCCGCCTCGGTCCCACGGCGACGATGACCGGAACGCGGAGGGCGATCGCGGCCAGCTGGCTGGCGTTCCGCTCGAACCGCTCGCCCAGGACGGCGGTCGTTGTCTCCCCGATCCGGTCGGCGCGGCGGAGGAGCGCGGCGTCGTCCAGCGCGCGGAGATCGACCGGCGCGCAGGCCTCCTGGAGCCGCTTGAACCCGTCGCTCTCCCACCACGCCATCGCGTCGTAGCGCAGGCTGGCCGCGACCTTCTGCGGCAGCCGGAGCAAGCGGAGGGTGGGTCGCATCCGCGGAGGGACGAAGACCGGGCGCCACAGCTGGTCGACCCACGCGCGCTCCTCGGCCTCGTCCACGTCGACCCCCAGGAAGCGCACCATGCGCACGAGCGCGGGGAGCGTCACCCGGAAGCCCCATTGATCGAGCGGCCTGGGGGCGATGGGGAACCGGTCGTTGTCGTTGGCCTCGAGCATCCTCCGCTGCAGGCGGTTGAGCTGCGGGGGCGGGGGGAGGGGCTCGAGCTCGGCCGTGCCGAGCGTGGTGATCGGGCGCGACTGGAGGAGGTGGATGGAGCCCCCGACGAAGGCGAACTCCACGTCCTGCGGGCAGCCGAAGTGGGCCTCGAGGCGGAGCCCGATGCGGCCCAGCTCGAGCACCAGGGCGTCGCTCGGCGCGGGGCGGCCGGCCTCCCGGCGGTCGCGGTCGTCGATCGCGAGGTCGTCCGTGCCGGGGCTCGCGGCCCCGTTCGGCCTGTCCGAGCCGGGCGCCGCGGCTCCGGCGAACGGCGCGCGCCGCAGGCGGTACACATCGCCGGTCGTGTGCCCTGACACAACGGCCTCGCCGAGGCCCGGGGCGACCTCCAGGAGCATGCGGTCGGCGCGCTGGGCCACCGGGTCGACGGTGAACAGGACGCCGGCGAACTCGGCCGGCACCATGCGCTGCACCACCACGGCGATGTGGACCCCCAGGTGATCGATGCCGCGCGCCGCTCGGTAACCGAGGGCCCGCGGGCTCCAGAGGGACGCCCAGCACCGCCGCAGCGCGAGGAGCAGCTCGTCCTCTCCCGCCACGTCGAGGTACGTCTCGTGCTGGCCCGCGAACGACGCGTCGGCGAGGTCCTCCGCCGTCGCCGAGGAGCGAACGGCGACCGGCGGCGCGCCGAGCTCGCGGTACGCGTCTCGGACCGCGCTCTCCATCCCGGGCAACATCGCGCCCCGCTCGAAGAGCGCCGCGGCCTCCGAGGCGGCCGCGTCCCAGCCGCTCGCGGCGAGGTGCGCCGAGAGGCGGTCGGCGAGCCCCCATGCGCGCGCCTGCTCCGCATACGCGCCAGCGCTCACGACGAACCCCGGCGGCACGGCCAGCCCGAGCTGGAGCAGCTCACCGAGGTTGGCACCCTTGCCGCCCGCCGTGGCGAGGTCGACTCGGGATAGCTGGCTCAAGCGATGAACAAGCATCAGGCATCTCCTTCGGCCAAGAAAGGTCGCTTCGCCCGCGTCCCGAGCTCCCCGGCGTTCGCCCGCCCGCCGGGCAGCGCCTCGCTCGAGCCGCCAGCGTCGATTGTCACCTGAAATACATTGTGACGTCACGCAGTAAGTATCATGATACTTATGAATGGCAAGGCCGCGCAACATCACCGACGCGCAGATCCTCGAGGAGGCGCGCGCGTGCTTTCTGGAGCACGGCGCGGGCGTCTCGACGATGCTCATCGCCGAGCGGCTCGGTATCTCGCACGGGGTGCTGTTCCAGCGCTTCGGCACCAAGGAGCAGCTCCTGCGCGCCGCGCTGCTGCCGCCGTTCGATCCGCCGTGGATGGCGCGCGCGCGGGCGGGCCCGGACGACCGTGACGCGCGGATCCAGCTCCTCGAGCTCGGCGAGGAGATCTCCGCCTACCTCGAGCGCATCGTGCCGTGCCTCGCGGTGCTCCGCTCGGCCGGCATGCACGTCGAGTCCATGGCCGACCGGCGCGAGGACCTGCCGCCGGTCCGCGCGCGGCGCGAGGTGGTCGCGTGGTTCTCGCGCGCGATCGCCTGCGGCCTCCTGCGTCCCGCCCCCCCGGAGCACGCGGCCGACCTCTTCCTCGGCGCGCTGCACTTCCGGCCGTTCCACCAGCACCTCTCGAACCAGGGGTTCGACCGGGCCGAGAACCGGGCCTATCTCACGTTCGCGATCGACGCGGTCCATCGAACGCTCGCGCCCGCGGCGGAGCGACCGTGACGCGCGGCGCGCCGCGCCCGACGGGCGCGGCCGCCTGGCTCCATATTGGAGGCACATCACATTACCCGTCTTCATCTCATATAGAATTATCCGCTCTACATCTCATGTGGAATTATCCGCTCTGCCTGCGTCTGAACCGCTGCACATCTGGCCTCGGCGCGGATTTCGTCACGAGATCGATGCGCTGCTGACATAAGATCGCCACGGACCGCCGAGCTGAGGAGCGATCGATGAACTTACGAAGTCTGCATTATCTATTGCCTTTCGCCGCGTTGGCTGCCGCGCCCCTGGTGGGCTGCGGCGGATCCGACGATCCCGCTGCGACCGGGACGGGCGCCGGCACGAGCAGCGGCGGGGGCGGCGCGGGCGGGGGCGGGGGCGGCGCGGGCGGGAACGGCACCGGCGCGGGCGGTACAGGGCAAGGCGGCGAGGCGGGCGGCAGCACCAACGAGGCGCCCGATTACGCTGCCGCGTTCCCGCAGGACCGGGTGCCCCGCCTCGACATCACCATCGCGCCCGAGAAGTGGCAGGAGATGGTCGCCGACATGACGGACATGGTCGGCGAGTTCGGCGCGCAAGGCGGGCCAGGCGGATTCGAGCCGCCGCAGGAGTGGATCGACGCCTGCAACGGGCTCGTGGCCGGCGATGACTGCATGATCGCGCTCTTCGGGACCGAGGCCGAGGGGTCGTGCACCGAGCTCCCCGGCGGCCTGACCTGCCAGCCGAAGCCGCAAGACCCCGGGGAATTCACCCCGCCGCCGGACTGGATCGCGGCCTGCGACGGGCTCGCAGCGGACGCCATCTGCACGATCTCGCTCTTCGGGACCGACACCTTGGGGACGTGCACGGAGCACGACGCCGGCCTGACCTGCATGCCGGCCGGGCCGGGCGGCGATCCCGGGCTCATCAGCAGCGTCGAGCTGCTCCCGCGCACGCCGGCCTACGTCGAGTGCGACGTCGCCACCGAGGATCGGCAATGGCAGCACGTCGGCATCCGCTTCAAGGGCAACTCGAGCCTGCTCCTGCCCTGGAACCAGGGGAACTGGAAGCTGCCGCTGCGCCTCAATTTCGACAAGTTCGAGGACACCTACCCCGAGACAAAGAATCAGCGCTTCTACGGGTTCGACGCGCTGTCGTTCGCCAGCGGCTACCTGGATCCGTCGCTCCTGCGCGAGAAGCTCGGCACCGACATCTTCGCCAAGGCGGGGATCCCCGCGCCCGCGACCGCGTTCTACCGGGTCTTCATCGATCACGGCGACGGGCCTGTCTATTTCGGGCTGTACACCGGGATCGAGCTCCCGTCGGACGAGTCGTTCCTCGACACCCATTTCGGCGGCCACAAGGGCAACCTCTACAAGCCTGACGGCACCGGCGCGCGGTGGGCGACGTGGGATCCCGACACCCTCGTCAAGGAGAACAACGAGGACGAGGCCGATTTCTCGGACGCGCGCGCGCTGTTCGACGCGCTGCACGCCGACAGGACCGACGCCGCCGCCTGGCGCGCGGGGCTCGAGGCGCGCCTCGACGTCGACGGCTTCCTGCACTGGATGGCGCTGAACGCGGTGATCGAGGACTGGGACGTGTACGGCCGCCTGCCGCACAACTACTACATGTATTCGGACCCGAACAAGAACGGGCAATTCGCGTGGATCCCGTGGGACCACACCTTCGCGTGGACGGACCCCGACTCAGCGGGCGCGAACATCGGGCTGAAGGCGCTGCCCCTCTCGATGGACGAGGTGAACGAGAACTGGCCGCTCATCCGCTTCCTGCTCGACGATCCGGTCTATCTCGAGGTCTACCGCGGCTACGTGAAGCAGGCCGCGGAGAAGGAGTACGAGCCGGCCAAGACCGAGGCGTGGTTCAGGGCGGCGCACGAGCTGATCGCGCCGTACGTCGTCGGGCCGGATGGCGAGATCGAGGGGCACACGCACCTCGCGTCGCCCGAGGACTTCGACAACGGCCTCGCCACGCTGATCGCTCACGCCAAGGAGCGTCCGGCGGACGTGGCTGCGTACCTCGCGCAGTGATGCGCCAGGGGGGGGCCGGGCTCAGCCGCCAGGCGTGCTCGCCGGATCCGCCGGATCGGTCTCCGCGTCCACCTCGTCGCCGTCGAGTGCTCCATCGCCGTCACGGTCGATCGCCATCCGCACCCCCGAGCCGGGCGGCGCGCAGGTGTAGGTCAGCGGGCTCCCCGCGGTCGCGCGCTGGCGCAGCGCCGCCTCGCTGATCGCCGCGCGCCCCGCCCTGTTCCGGCGGAACGTGCCGTCGCCCTGGTAGAGGAAGCCCACCTCCTCCTTGCCCACGCGGCGCTTCACGACGAGATCGCACTCGCCCGCGTCGGCGCGCGCGATCAGGAGATCCACGCGCTGCCCGGCCGCCGTGTCGCCGGCGCCGGCGAGCGTCGCCTGCTGGCCCACAATGGGCGCCAGGTTTGTGTCGAAGGCGTGCAGGAAGGAAGTCACCTGCCGGCGCAGCACGTCGCCTGGCTCGCCCGGAGGGAAGCCGGCGACCCCGGGGGCCTCGTTGAAGCCGGCCTGATCGTCGAAGCGGAAGACCGTATCCACCGTCCCGTCGTGGGCGACGCCGAACCCGCGGATCTGATCGCCCATGAACTGGTGGTCTCGGTTGTTGAAGCGGGGGTTCTGCACCATGCCGAACATGCCCACCTTCTGGTAGACGTTGCGCAGCTGGGCGACCTTGAAGCTCTGGAAGATGAAGTCGAACGTGTAGCGCCCGTCGGTCCCGAAGAAGCCGGGAAATGGAACTCCGTGCTCGGCGTTGCCCGCGGGATCGAGCACATGGCACGTACTGCACGCGCCGCCCGGCTCGGTGAAGAAGGCCTTGCCCGCCGCCTGGTCGGGGGTGAGCGTGTTGTCCAGCCCCCGAATGGGGTTGGGCGGATACATCACCTGGAGGATGAAGTCGGTGAACGCCTGCATGTCCGCCCCGGAGATGGGCGCGCTCCGCCCGAGCAGGCCGACGAAGGCGACATTGAACTTCTTGAACGCGGCGTCCTCGTCGAAGGTGCCGCTGTCCGGCTGCGCGCTCGGCGCGTCGTTCCCGCCGGTGCGGTCTCCGCGCCAGTGCATCGGACCGTGGTTGGCCATCCCGCGAAGGCTCTGCGTCGTCATCGGCCCCTTGAGGGCGGCGAACTCGGCGGGCTGGCCGAAGAGCGCTGGATCGAGCACGAAGGGCCCTGGCATCGGCGTGGTCACCGCGTCCGGGTCGCCGAGGTCCCACGCCAGGCTGTCGACGTCGCCGTCGACATGGCAGCTCGCGCAGGCCGAGTCACCGTGGCTCGACGAGAACGAGGCGTCGTAGAGGAAGCGCCGGCCGTTGACCACGCTCTCCGGCTCGGGGCTGTACATGGGCACGTGGGCGACCTCGGCCCGGTCCTTGACGTCGATGATCGAGATGGAGTTGTCGAAGCGCGTGAGGACGTAGAGCTGCTTGCGCGCCTCGTCCAGCACCACGCCGGTCGGCCCGCCGCCGGAGACCGGGATCTGGTGGGAGAGCTTGGGCACGAAGGTGTCGGCCTCGAGCGCCGCGGTCGAGAAGACACCGATCTTGTCCGAGCCGAGCGCGGCGACGTAGAGCTTCTTTCCGTTTCCCGAGACGGCCATGCCCTGGGGCAGCGCGAGGCTCTTCGCGTTCTCGGCGCTCGGGATCGGGGCGCAGCACGTGTTGTAGTCGATGTGCTTGTTCAGGTGCCGTGGGGCCACGCCGCCCGTCGCCGGATCGAGCACCGTGATGCGGTTGTGGTTGAAGCGGCCGCGCACGGTGTGGCCGGCGAAGACGCCGGCGCCCTCGAAGCGCTGCTCGTTGAACGCCTCGGTGTTGGCCACGTAGACGCGGCCGCTCACCGGGTTGACGGCCATGTTGTAGAGGACCGTGCCGACGCCCTGGAAGGCGCCCGCGGCGCCCGCGACCTGCGCGGGCGGGTCGGCCATGGCGTCGAGGACGAAGACGTCCTTGTCGGGCAGCGCGAAGTTCACCTTGTCGTCCCAGGTTCGATTCAGCTCGTCTACCCAGTGCTGGCCGTCGAATTTGACGATGAGGGGCGCTGACGGCTGCGCGGCGCTGGCGGCGTTGGTGGTCGGCGGGGGCAGGCCGTGGCCCAGGTTCACCAGGTTGGTCTCCACCACCGTTGTGCGGTTGCCGGAGTGGAAGGCCGCCGCATAGACGCGCGCGCCGTCGGGCGTGGCGGCGAGCGCGCGCGGCGTGTCGCTGAAGAGGGTGATGATGGTCAGCGGCGCGGGGCTCGGGCTCGCCGCGGAGAAGACCCAGACGTCGGCGCGGCCCACGCCCGGCGTGGTGAGCGCCGGATCCACAGGGCTGTTCTGGCCGCGGTGCGCGGTGGTGATGAAGGCGCGGCCCTTGCCGGCGCCGGCGAAGACGATGTCGCGAGGCTCGTCGCCGACGAGCAGGGTGCGCACCACGCGGGCCTTCCTGGGCGTCGAGACGTCGACGACGCTCACGCTGTCGGAGAGGTGGTTGACGACCCAGACCTCGTCGTCGCTGCGGGCCGCGACCGCGACGGGCTCGAGGCCGACGGCGACCGAGCCGCGGTGCACGAGGCTGCCCCGCCTGACCTTGAAGATCTCCAGCCGGTTATCCGGCGTGTTGACGGCGAAGAGCGTCGATCCGTCGGGCGAGAGGGCGAGAGGGCGGACCTGGCCGCTCTCGAAGAGGGTGTAGGGCCGTGGGGCGGTGAGCGCGCTCGGGGCGCTCGCCGTCGCCGGGGGTTCGTCGACCAGCGGGGATTCGTCGACCATCGTGCCGGTGTCGCCGCAGGCGGCGATGACGAGCGCCGGGAGCGACAGGAAAACGAGCTTCTTCATGGGCACCTCGGAGGCTGAAGGAACATTCAATGATGACATAAAGATGCAGCCGCCGATCAAGCGTGAAGTGTAAAATTATGATGAGGTTGTTTGATAAGACACTTTTCTAGTGTGAGATCCCCTCGTGGGAGGAGCGCTCCATGAGGCGCTACAGGTCTTCGATGGTAGGGGCATGACGCACAGCCACGACGCAGTCGCGAGGACGTCTTGTCGCTGTGGTGAGGGAGCGCGCGTTTCTTCGGCGGTGCGCGTCGCGCGCCGGGGACGCGGCCTTCGCCGCCGGTGTCAATGGATGATGAGATCTCGCGCCCCGGGGCGAGCAGCGAGGATCAAGCCGCGGCGCGCCTGGCCGGGCGACGCATCAGCGTGAGGGCGACGTAGACCACGAACGAGATCGCGAAGCCCGAGAACCACGCGTAATGGTAGAACTCCATCCATGCGCCGGCGACCGTCACGACGTGGATGGTGCCGAGGAAGCCAGGCAAATTGGGCAGGACCCCGGCGACGAGGGCGACGATCGCGATGGGGTTCCACCCGTGCGTGTACCAGTAGGGCCCCTCCCGCCTGTAGAGCTGGACGAGATCGAGCTGGGTCCTCCGGATCACGTAATACTCTGCGATCAGGATCGCGCCGACGGGGCCGAGCAGCGCCGAGTAGCCGACGAGCCAGGTGAAGATGTACCCCGTGGGATCGCTGACGAGCCGCCAGGGCTGCATCAGGATCCCGACGACGCCGGTGATGAGGCCGCCGGTGCGGAAGGAGATCCGCGACGGCCAGAGGTTCGAGAAGTCGTTGGCCGGGCTCACCACGTTCGCGGCGATGTTGGTCGCCAGGTTGGCGATGCTGAGCGCCGCGAGCGAGACGATCAAGACGATGGGGCTCTCGAAGCGGGCGAGGAGGACGACCGGGTCCCAGATAGTCTCGCCGTAGATGACGACCGTGGCGGAGGTGACGGCGACGCCGATGAACGAGAAGAACGCCATGGTGGGCGGCAGGCCGATGGCCTGCCCGAGGGCCTGAGCGCGCTGGGAGCGCGCGTAGCGCGTGAAGTCGGGAATGTTGAGCGCCAGGGTAGACCAGAAGCCGACCATCCCTGTCAGCGCAGGGAGGAAGAAGCTCCAGAGCTGGCCCTCCCTGGGTTGCCCCGCCGCGAAGGCCGACGGCTTCTCGAGCATGGGGCCGAACCCGCCGGCGCGGTTGTAGGCCCAGAGGAGCAGCAAGAGGCCGAGGCCGACCAGCAGGGGCGCCTTGATGTTGAGCAGGATCCGGATCGACTCGATGCCCAGGTGAATGATCCAGACGTTGATGCCCCAGAACAGCAGGAAGCAGGCGAGCTGGGGGGTGTTGATGCCGAGCGGCGTCGCCGGCATCTGCTCTATCGATGGGACGAAGACGGCGACGATCTTGTAGATGGCCCACCCGCCGAGCCATGTTCCGATCCCGAACCAGCCGCAGGCCACGAGGGCTCGTAGCACCGCCGGCACGTTGGCCCCTCGGACGCCGAAGGCGCTCCGGCAGTAGACGGGAAATGGAATGCCGTACTTCGTGCCCGCGTGCGCGTTGAGGATCATGGGCAGAAGCACGATGACGTTGCCGAGGAGTATCGTGAGCTCGGCCTGCGCCCAGCTCATGCCCTCGGCGATCAGACCCGAGGCGAGCATGTACGTGGGGGTGCAGGCGCACATGGCGATCCACAGTGCGGCGATGTCCTTTGTCCCCCATTTGCGCTGATCCAGGCGCACTGGCGCGATGTCGTCGTTGATGTAGCGGGGGTCGAACTCGCCTTCTGTCCCCTGGACGCCGTCGCTGGCTCTTGCGTCGTGAGCAGCGGGGCGCACGTCGGGTCCGGCGGTCGTGTGCGTTTGCGCCATAACCGATGAAGGTACACCCAGGACGGGGGACCGGATAGAGGAGAGGTGCAGCGCTGGGCGCCGCGCGAGCCTCACCGACGCCTGGGCTCCGGGCCGCCTGGAGGCGCCCTCCGCGGCGCTAGCGGGACGGCCGTTGAGGGTGGGCCAGGCCACGCCGCAGGGCGAACGCGATCCCCTCCTTCAGGGTCCGAAGCGTCACGATGTCGCCTACACCGACGCCCTGCGCGACCAGCGTCTGCGCGATCCGCGGCTGGATGCCGGTGAGCACCACCTGGGCGCCGAGGAGCCTCACCGCCTGGGCCAACCGGATCATCGCGTCGGCTACGTGGGAGTCGATGATCCCCACGCCGGTGATGTCCAGGACCACCGTCGTGGCGTTGTGCGCGACGACCCCGTGGAGGAGGGTCTCGAGCGCCGCCGTGGCGCGGGCGCTGTCGAGGAAGCCGATCAGCGGCATCGCGATGACCTGATCCGCCACCGGCATGAGCGGGGCCGACAGCTCGCGAACCATCTGCTCGAGCCGCAGCGTCTTCTCCGCCACGCGCAGCTCGAGCTCGGCGTTGAGGCGCTTCACCTCGTCCTCCGCCTCCCGGCGATCGGTGACGTCGACGCCGATCGCCTGGAACTCGGCGTGCGCACCCCCCTCGCCGAGCGGGGCGCGGTTGGTCCAGTGCATCCAGCGGACCGAGCCGTCGGGGTGCACGACCCGGTGCTCGGTGTGGACGATCGGGTTCTCGGGGCCGAGCTTCGCGAACTGCTGATCGAGGAGGCGCTGGTCCTCGTCGGGGACGAGCGGCGTGAAGTGATGGCCGACCAGCTCCTCCCGCGTCTTGTCGAAGTACCGGCAGTACACGTCGTTGACGAAGGTCAGCGTGCCATCCATCCGGAAGCGGCAAATGAGCTCGGTCTGGTCCTCGACGATGCCCCGGTAACGGGCCTCGCTCTCTCGCAGGGCGACCTCCACTCGCCGCTTCTCGGCGAGCTCCTGCTCGAGCTCGGCATTGCGCCGGCGGAGCTTCTCCAGCTCCGCCTCTGCTGTCGTGCCAGTTCTCGCATCGCCATCGTCCATGATCCCGTGGCCCTTCGAAGCGCCGGCGGACAGCGGCGCCGTTCTCCGCCAGCCTACCAAAAGGATGGCCGTCCTGGGTGAACTTTGGCCGTCGGCTCGTTGCGCACAGCGGCTCCGATCGCCCTGCACGATGCCGCTCGGTCGGCGCACCCGAGCGCACCGTTGCGCAGCGTCGTGGTGGGTCGTGGTTGAAGGCGGTGCCGGTGTCACTGCCGGTCGGGAGCCCTTCGTCGAGGCAGATGGGCCGGCTGGGGACGAGGGGACGCCTCGGGGGAAAGGCGGTCGCCGTATCGCATCAACTCGAAGAGAGCGCGGGGAGGATCTCGGCGAGGCGCTCGAACGTCTCGCGCATGCCGGCCTCCATGCCCGACCGGAGGTGCGCGTCGCGATCGGCCTGGGACTGGTAGACGATCCTGCTCGTCAGCGTCGTCTTCCCGTCGTGCTCGTCGTACGTCGCCGTCGCGAGCATCTCGTGGCCCGGCCCCAGCGGCTCGTAGTTCTCGGTGCACACGACCCGCTCCGGTCGCACGATCTCGCGGTACACGCCCGTGAACCCGTGCTCGCTCCCGTCGGGCGCGCGCAGGACGTAGCGCCATCGGCCGCCCACGCGCAGGTCGATCTCGCAGACCGACATCGTGAGGACCCTGAGGCCGTACCAGCGCTTCACGTGCTCCGGCGTCGTCATCGCGTCGAACACGATGCGCCGCGGCGCAGCGAACGTGCGTGTGATGACGATCTCGCGATCGGATCTGACTTCCAGATTCGTTGTGTCCATCTTCACCTCTTCTCTTCGTTGCGCTGGATCTCGGCCAGCAAGTCGTCGAGCTGGTCGAAGCGTTCGCCCCAGATGTCCCGGAAGCGATCGAGCCACTCGCTGAGCTCGCGCAGCGGCGCCGCGCGCAGCCCGTAGATGCGCTGTTGCGCGCGCGGCCGGACGTCGACGAGCCCGGCGTCCCGGAGGACGCGCAGGTGCTTCGACACCTGGGGCTGCGGGAGAGGCAGGCGGTCGCAGATCTCGCCGACCGGCCGCGGCCCGGCGCGCAGCAGCTCGACGATGCGCAGGCGGGTCGGATCGGCGAGCGCCGCGAACGTCTGGATCATCGATGGGTAATATTCCCCATGAGATATATTCCTGTCAAGGAATATATGCGCGAGAGCCTTTGGAGCGCCAGCCAGTCGCTCCTGACCCGATGACGTTTGACCAATTTTGAAAACTGGTCATAATTCGACGGGCGGAGGGCGCTGGTGGCCGACGGAGATTTCTCGAAGCAGCGGCAGCGGGCCGAGCGGATCCTGGATGCAGCGGCGGAGCTTGTGCTCCGCTGGGGGTACAAGCGCGTCACCATCGACGAGGTCGCCAGGCGGGCGAACATCGGCAAGGGGACGGTCTACCTGCACTGGAAGACGCGCGAGGCGCTCTTCCTCGCGGTGCTCGCGCGCGACGCCCTGAGGATGTTCGACAGGTTCGCCGAGGCCATGCGCGAGGATCCGGCGGAGATCCTGCTTCACCGCGTGATGCAAAGGAGGCTCCTCCTGCTGGAGGAGTTTCCGCTGCTGCAAGCGCTGTTCACCCGCGACACCGAGGTGCTCGGCAATCTCGTCAGCGAGAGCACGGCGCGGCCGCTCCAGGGCCACAAGTTCGCGTATCTACGCGAGTACTGCGGGCTCCTGCGGTCGCATGGCCTGCTGCGCACCGACGTGGATCCGGGCGCCCAGCTCTATGCGATCAACGCGGCGGTGCTCGGCTTCTACCTGCTCGATCCGCTGCTGCCGGCCGAGGAGAGGCAGCCGATCGAGGAGAGGGCCGAGATGGTCGCCACGATGGTGCGCAGGGCCTTCGAGCCCCCCGATCCCCCCGACCTCGACGCCCTGCGCTCGCTCGCGCCCGGGATCATCGACAGGTTCGAGCAGCTGCGCGCTCACTACGCGCAGTTCGCGCAAGGCAATACCACCTCAACGCGGGAGAGCCCCGAGGAGTGATCCGTCATGAGCACGACCGACGTGACCCCCCAGCCGAGCCAGCCCACCCTGGACGCCTTTCTGACGTGGCTGCGCAATGCGCGGGAGGGGAGCCCGGTTCTTCACGACGAGGAGCAGCGCACCTGGCAGCTCTTCGGCCACGCGGAGATCCTCCGCGTGCTGTCCGATCCGGCGACGTTCTCGTCGGACATGTCCAGGTTCATCCCGCCGCAGGCCGACTTCGCGCTGTTCTCCAGGGGCAACTTCGCCCGGATGGACCCGCCGAAGCACCGGAAGCTCCGTGATCTGGTCAGTCAGGCGTTCACGCCGCGCGTTGTGTCCGGGCTCGCGCCGCGGATCGCGACGGTCACGAATGAGCTGCTCGCCGGTGTGGGAGACGCCGAGCGCTTCGATCTGGTCGGGAGCCTGGCCCATCCGCTGCCGGTGATCGTCATCGCCGAGCTGCTCGGCATCCCGGCCGAGGACCGGGATGCCTTCCGGACCTGGGCGGACACGATGCTGTCGAGGGAGAGCGAGGGCCCGGGTACCCTGCCGGACCAGGCCACCATGAACCGCCTCGGACCGGTCCTCGGTGAGATGAACCGCTACCTCCTTTCGCACATCCAGCAGCGCCGCGAGCGCCCCACGGACGACCTCATCGGCCAGCTGGTGGGCGCCGAGGTCGAGGGGCACCGCCTGGAGGACGAGGAGATCGTCGGCTTCGTCGGCCTGCTGCTCATCGCCGGGCACATCACCACGACCGCGCTGCTCGGGAACGCGATCCTCTGCCTCGACGAGCACCCCGCCGCCGCGGCGGAGCTCCGGGCCGACCCGGCGCGGCTCCCGGCGGCCATTGAGGAGGTGCTCCGCTACCGCGCGCCGTTCCCGCGGCTCGCCCGGCGGACAACGAGAGAGGTGGAGCTCGGCGGGCAGCGGATCCCCGCCGAGCAGCTGCTCATGCTGTGGATCGCCTCGGCCAACCGGGACAGCGCCCATTTCCGGGACCCCGACGCGTTCGATATCCACCGCAAGCCCAACCAGCACCTGAGCTTCGGGCACAGCATCCACTTCTGCCTCGGCGCCCCGCTGGCCAGGCTCGAGGCCAAGATCGCGCTGGAGATCCTGCTCGATCGGTACCGGACGATCGCGGTGGCCCGCGACGATCGGTGCGAGTTCCACAACCCGTGGAGGATGATCAGCGCCAGGCGACTTCCGGTGGACGTCCAGCGAAGCTCGCACTGACGGGGGAGTCAGCGCGCGCCGGCCGGGGGGGCTTCGAACCCACCTCCCCGCCGGCCCTGCATCGTCTCAACGCTCCTGCAGCACGAGCTCCGCCCTCGAGGTCGAGTCCTCCAGATCCCGGGTGATCCGGAAACCGAGCTTCTGCGCCACGCGCTGCATCTCCGTGTTCTCGGCCAGGATATCGGCGCTGATGCGGGAGAGCCCCTCGTCGCGGGCGATCTGGACGAGGAGGCCGAGGAGCCGCGAGCCGAGCCCCTTTCTCTGGTGCTCGTCGCTGATCAGCAGGGCGAACTCCGAGTCGTTGGTGCCCGGCAGCTTGCTCAGCCGGCCGACGCCGATGATCTCGCGATCGGCGCCGCCCGCGGGCCGCTCCTCGACGACGAGCGCCATCTCACGGTCGTAGTCCGCGAAGCAGACGCGCGTCAGCCGCTCGTGCGCGGTGCGCAGGTCGAGCTGCATGGGGTAGAAATACCGGAGCCGCACGGTGTGCTCGGAGAGCTTCTGGTGGAACTTGACCATCAGCGGCTCGTCCTCGGGGCGGATCGGGCGGATCGTGAACGCCTGCCCGTCCTTGCCCTTCAGCTCCGTCACGTACTGCGTCGGATACGCGCGGATCGCCGACCTGGGGAGCGCCGACTCGGGCGTGTCCGCCGGGTGCAGGACGACGCGCGCGTCGAGGGCGATCATCTGCTCGGCGCTCACGGCCAGCGGGTTGATGTCGATCTCGCGGATCCATGGCTGCTCGATCACCATCTGCGAGAACCGCACGAGCAGGTGCTCCAGCGCCTCGAGGTCCACCGGCGCGCGGCCGCGCACGCCCTGGAGGGCGCGGTAGATCTTTGTCCGCTCCATCATGCGCCGGGCCAGCGTCGCGTTGAGCGGCGGCAGGCCGAGCGCGCGGTCCTTGAAGACCTCGACGAGCTGACCGCCGGCCCCGAACAGGAGGACCGGGCCGAACTGCGGATCGATCGCGCTGCCGAGGATGATCTCGTAGGCGTCCTTCAGGGCGATCATCGGCTGGACGGTCACGCCCTGAAAGTGCTGCGCGCCGGCCTTCTGCGCGACGCTCACGTGGATCTCGGCGAACGCCCGGCGGACGGCGTCGTCGTCGCGCAGGTTGAGCTTCACGCCGCCCACGTTGGTCTTGTGCGTGATCGTCGTGCTGTACAGCTTGAGGACGGCCGGATACCCCATCTGCCTCGCGGTGGCCAAGGCCTCCTCGACGCTCCGGGCGACGGCCGTCGGCACCGTCGGGATGCCGTACGCCGCCATGAGCTGCTTCGACTCGAACTCATCCATCAGCGTCCGGCCCGACGCGCGGACGCCGGCGATGAGCGCCCCGGCTTTCTCGCGATCGACGTTCAGCGCGCGCTCATCCATGCTCGGCGTCTCGTACAGGGCGCGCAGGTTGTACGCGTAGCGGACCATGGAACAGAACGCGCGCGCGGCGATGTCGGGGTACTCGAACGTCGGGACCCCGGCGCGGTTCAGGATCGATTTACCCGCCTCCACCTCGACGCCGCCCATCCAGCTGGCCAGGACCGGCTTGCCCTCGACGTGCGCGTGCTTGCGCAGGGCCTCGGCGGTCTCGGTCGATTCGGTCATGTCCTGCGGCGTGAGGATGACGAGCACGCCGTCGTTGTTCGGATCCCTGGCGCAGATCTCCAGGGCCTTGGCGTACCGGTCGGCGCCGGCGTCGCCGAGCACGTCGACCGGGTTGCTGCGGCTCCAGGCGGCGGGGAGGAAGCTGCTCAGCTCGCCCAGGATCTCCGGCGAGATCGGCGCCAGATCGCCGCCGTGCGCGACGAGCGCGTCGGTCGCCAGGACGCCCGGGCCGCCGGCGTTCGTGACGATGCAGAGGCGGTTGCCGCGGGGCCGCGGCTGCTTGGCGAGCGTCTCGGCCATCGAGAACAGGTCCGCGATGTCGTTCACGCGCAGCACGCCGACGCGCCGGAACGCCGCGTCGAGCACCTCGTCCGAGCCGGTGAGCGAGCCGGTGTGAGACGCGGCCGCCTTCGCCGCCGCCTCGCTGCGGCCGGGCTTGATCACGATGATCGGCTTGTTCAGCGCCACCTCGCGGGCGGCCGACAGGAACGAGCGCGCGTCGTCCGGGTCGCCGATGGACTCCATGTAGATGAGGATGCTGTTCGTCTTGGGGTCGTCGCCGAGGTAATCGATGAGATCGCCCCAGCCGACATCGAGCATCGAGCCGACGCTGACGAACGCGCTGAAGCCGACCTGCTCCTGGAGGCTCCAGTCGAGCACCGCCGTGCAGAGCGCGCCGGACTGGCTGATGAACGCCACCTTGCCGGGCCGCGCCTGCCCCTTCGCGAACGTGGCATTGAGGCCGCCGATCGGATTCATGACGCCGAGGCAGTTGGGCCCGATGATGCGCATCTTCCCGCGGGCGCGCTCCATGATCTGCTGCTCGAGCCGGGCGCCCGGAGGGCCCATCTCCTTGAATCCGGCGGAGATGATGATGGCGCCGCGGACGCCGGCGTCCACGCACTCGCCGAGGAGGCCCGGCACGCTCGCGGCGGGCGTGACGATGACCGCCAGATCCACCTTGGCCGGAACGGACGCGATGTTCGGGTACGCTTTGATGCCGAGGACGCTGGACCGCTTGGGGTTCACGGGAAAGACCGTCCCGCCGAACGGGTTGCTGATCAGGTTCCAGAGGAGCGTGCGGCCGACGGCGCCGCTGTTCTCGGTCGCGCCGATGACGGCGACGTTCCGCGGCTTGAAGATCGGGTCGAGGCTCTGAAACTCCTGGCGAAGCACGTCGTGGGCACGGTCGGTCGCGGGCAAGGAATCAGGCATGATGCTCCTCTGGAGGCGCGCTTGGCGGTCGGTGCTGCGGGCGCTTCTCGGCTCGCCGCCCGGCGGCGACGGTGGCTGTCATGCCACGGGGCCGGGCGCGACGCACTGGACGTCGCCCGACGGAGGATCGATGCAGGTTCCGTGCCTCAGGAGCGGTTCTGTTCGGCTGGTGGGCCCGGCCATCGAGCTGCCGGGACTCGCCATCTCGAGGGGCAGCGCTGGCCGTCAGACCACCGATTCTGGTAGAGCTCCCATTTGCGCGCTGCGATAGTTCCGAGCGACTCGCGCCACCCCCCGGCTGCCGCGAGGGCGCGTCCACGTCGTCGTAGCGGTCGCCGAAGACCGTGTCGACCGATGAGATCGGTCAGCTCGGCCTTGCCGGGAACATGCGTGTAGAGCCCCAGAGCCGCGCGAGGCTCTTCGCCGTGTCGGCCGCGCGCCGCCCGCCCTCGCGCTGCGCGCGGGCTCTGGCCGGCTTCGTGCGGCCCTTCGTCATCGAGTCGCCCCTGGAACCTCGGGCCCGACAGCGGTCTGCCGAGCCGTACCACGGGGCAGTCCCTGGCCGGAGAGGCCTCGTGGCGCGCCGCCGCCCGTCCCCGGAGCCAGCCGGGCTGCGGCGTGTCACGCGCGGCTTCCCGTGACCGGCCAGCGGGTGTAATAGCGGGGTGTGCCTTGCCTCGTCCCTGCCCAGCGCCCGCTCGCCGTCGCTCGCTGCGCCTTCATGGACGATCCCGGCCGAGGCGCCGGTCCGAGCGGCGCGGGCGCAGCCGGTGGCGGCACCCGTACGGGGGCAGCCGGCCGCGGGGAGGGGACGACAGAATGATTCGACGATGTCAAGCTCGAATCACCACGCCCGCCGCAGGCGACCGGAGATCCCTTGTGCGGGCCGCTCACCCTCCCGGAAGAGCGACGAGCCATCGATAGGTCTCCACGTCTCGAGGGGGCCGCCTCCGGTGGCCGGCATCACGAGCTTTGGAGTGGCGAGCACGTGAGTGACCGGGGAGGCAACGAGTGCCGGCCGTGAGCCGAGCCGCGTAGATCTCGGCGAGCTGCCGCCCCGGCGGAGGGGTTCACGCGTCGTCGGCGACGCCAGCGCGATGAGGGTTGCGTTGCTTACATCCTCCTCCGATGGTATCGATTGTGAGATCAGGTCGGCCCGTCGTGGGAATAGGTACGACGCCCAGATCTCATCCAATTTGTTTGGTTACTTACGGGCTCGAAGGTTGACATGGTTGGGAGAATTTTCCAGCCGTGGTCGACGGGTCCGCGGCTCCGTCGATTTCAACACGAACCGGACCACTGCAGGCGCACGCCTTCGAGGGACATCGGTCCTTGCACACGAGCAGCCTGCCTCGGCGCCGGATGACACGGCCGGCGCCGGACGCGGGCGAGCCGAACACCGGTCAGCCGCATCAACGAGGAAAACACCGTTATGAGCTATGCACGCATTGGCATCAGAGAGGGTCGAATCGGACCCTCGCTACTCTGCTTGTTGCTTCCCCTGTCGCTCGCCACGCTGACCGGCTGCGGGTCGGACGGCGCGAATGGCGGGCCGGGGGAGCAGGGGCCGCCGGGGGAGCAGGGGCCGCCGGGGGAGCAGGGGCCGCCGGGGGAGAACGGCGGGTCGGAAGGGCCCGACCTGCCGGCAGGTGCGGCCGGCCCGGGCAAGTACGTCTCGAGCGAGGGTGGAGCGGATCGTTTTCCCCTGGCCGTGAACGGCAAGGTGGCTCCGCTGGTGGTCAGCTCCACCGATTACGACGGTGTGATCCGCGTCGTGAACGACCTGGCGGCGGACATCCAGCGGGTGACCGGCGCCGCGGCGACGGTCGTTCCGGATGAGATCCCGGAGTCGGCGACCGAGGTGGTCCTGATCGGCACGCTGGGCAAGAGCCCGCTCATCGATCAGCTGGAGGAGGAGGGGAAGCTCGACGTCTCGGGTGTGACCGGGAAGTGGGAGACCTTCGTCACGCAGATCGTCGAGGACCCGGTGGAGGGCGTGGAGCGGGCGCTCGTGATCGCGGGCAGCGATCAGCGCGGCGCCATCTTCGGCGCGTACGACCTCTCCGCGCAGATCGGCGTGTCGCCGCTGTACTGGTGGGACGACGTCCCGCCCCAGCGGAAGCACGCGCTGTACGTGCTGCCCGGGCTCCACACGCAGGGTGAGCCCGCCGTGAGGTACCGCGGCTTCTTCATCAACGACGAGAACCCGGCGACGGGCAACTGGGCAGCCAAGATGTTCGGCCCGGGCAAGGCGCCGAATCAGCCGGGTGGGCTCAACCATCTCTACTGGGAGAAGGTCTTCGAGGCCGCGCTCCGGATGAAGGCGAACTACATCTGGCCCGCCGTGTGGGGCCGGGCGTTCGGCGAGGACGACCCCGAGAACCACAAGACGGCCACGCGCTACGGCATCGTGATGGGGACCTCGCACGAGGCCCCGATGATGCAGGGCATCGAGGAGTGGAATCGCCACGTCGTCCCGGAGGTGAAGGACGCGAGCGGCAACGTCGTCACGCCGAAGACGGACCCCTACGGCGGCACCGGCGACTGGCGCTTCTCGGTCAACGCCGAGGCGCTGAAGAAGCACTGGACCAAGGGCATCCAGCGGATGGTCGACGAGAAGATCGAGGGCGTCGTCACGCTCGGCATGCGCGGCCCGGGCGACGTCAGCCTGGCCCCGGAGGACGGCATCCCGCTGATGGAGTCGATCGTCGCCGCCCAGCGGGAGATCCTTGAAACCGTGACCGGCGAGGACGTGACGACCATCCCGCAGGTCTGGACGCTCTACAAGGAGATCCAGGGCTACTGGGACGCGGGCATCCGCGTGCCGGATGACGTCACGGTGGTCTGGGCCGACGACAACTGGGCCAACATGAAGCGCCTGCCGAAGCCGGGCGAGCAGCGGGCCGGCGGTTACGGCCTCTACTACCACTTCGACTACGTCGGCGGCGGCCGCAACTACAAGTGGGTCGACACGACGCTCCTGCCCAACGTCTGGGAGCAGCTCCACCTCGCCTACAACTACGGCGTGGATCGGCTCTGGGTGGTCAACGTCGGAGACTTCAAGAACGAGGAGCTCCCGCTCCAGTTCTTTCTGGACTACGCCTGGAACCCGGATCGCTGGCCTGTCGAGCGCATCGGCGAGTGGAAGCGGCAGTGGAGCGAGCAGCAGTTCGGCCCGGAGTACTCGGACATCATCGCCGACATCCTGCACAGCTACGCGCAGCTGCAGTCGGATCGCAAGCCGGAGCTGACGAACCGGAAGATCACGGTCGATTACGACGTCCTGTACAGCGCGCCGACGACCGCGGTCCCGGACCCCGACACCGCCGCCGTCACGTACGACGACAGCGCCAGCCCGTTCAGCCTCACCAACTACCAGGAGCTCGAGCAGGTCGCGGACGAGTGGGAGTCGCTGGCCTCGCAGGCGGAGTTCGTGGCCCAGCTCCTGCCGGGCGAGGCGCAGGACGCTTACTTCCAGCTCGTGCTCTACCAGGTGAAGGCGACTGCCAACCTGTACGCGCTGCGCCTGGCGGGGTTCAAGAACCGGCACTACGCGGCGCAGGGGCGGGCGGCGACCAACGACATGGCGGTCATCGCCGAGGCGCGGCTCCAGGACGACCTGGCGCTCTCGTACTACTACAATCACGACCTCGCCGACGGCAAGTGGGAGGGCTTCCAGACGCAGCCTCACATCAGCTACGGCGCGCCGGGCAACCCGTCCTGGCAGCAGGCCGAGTACCAGTACAACAACATCCAGGAGTTCATCTGGCCCGAGCTCGTGTCGATCGAGGTCCCCGCGGCGGCGGAGCTCGGCGTGGCGATCGATGGCTCGAGCAACTACTGGACGGCGGGCGGGGCAGGCGACGCGAGCGCAGAGCTGCCCGTGCTGCCGACGTTCAGCCAGTACCAGACGCAACCGGAGCAGTACATCGAGGTGTTCAACCGCGGCAGCGAGCCGCTCGAGTACACGATCGAGGCCGAGCTCCCCGTCGCGTGCCCCGCGGGCTGGGCCGGCTGGGGCGGGGGCGCCCCGTGCCCGCCGTGGCTGACCGTCTACCCGAACCATGGCGTCGTCGACAAGGAGGTGCGCGCGACGGTGAGGGTGGACTGGACCCTCGCTCCCACGACGTACCCCAACCCCGCGGATCCGACGCAGCAGCTGCCGCTGGAGTTCCCGCTCGAGGTCCCGATCACGGTCACCGGGTCGGATGGAAGCTCGGTGGTGGTCACGGCTCGCGTCGACGACCCGAGGAAGATCGACTGGAAGCCCAACCGCTACATCGAGGCCAACGGCTATGTGTCGATGCTCGCGGATCGCTACAGCCGCGCGGTCGATACGGAGGAGATCTGGTGGAAGCGGCTTCCGGACATCGGTCGCACCGGAGCGGGGATGACGCCGTTCCCTGTGACGGCGGAGGCCCAGGAGCCCGGCGACGACTCTCCCCGGCTGGAATACGACATGCACCTCACCAGCAGCGGCGAGGTGACGGTCTGGGTGTACGTTTCGCCCAGGAACAACTTCCAGAACTGGCAGGAGGGGATGCAGTACGCCGTGTCGATCGACGATGGCGAGATCCAGCCGGTCAACATGACCTATGCCATCGACCTCAACGGCAATGGCAACAAGATCTGGGAGCGGCACACCTCGGACAACGTCAACATCATGCGCACCAAGCACACGATCAACGCGCCGGGGAACCACGTGCTGAAGTTCTGGATGGTCCATCCGGGCGTGATTCTCCAGAAGATCGTGGTGGACGCGGGTGGCGTGAAGGAGAGCTACCTGGGCCCGCCCGAGAGCTACTGGATGGGCAAGGGAGCGGAATAGCAGCAGGTCGGCTGTAACGGCCTCGGAGAGCCCGCCGTGCACGGGGTGCGCGGCGGGCTCTCGCCGTTTGTGTCCGCCTGCTCTTCGCGCCCGCGATCTCTTTGCGCTGCTCCCAGCTGGCTGTACGATGCCGGGGCCCGCAGCGCCGAGGCCGCGCCGCTCTGCCCCGGAGGTCGACCCGGCCACGCGCGCTCGCGAGCCGAGCACGTCGCCCGAGGAGATCGCAACGATGAAGATGACCTTTCGCTGGTACGGAGAGAGCGACCCCGTCAAGCTGGAGTACATCCGCCAGATTCCGGGCCTCTACGGCATCGTCTCGGCGATCTACGACGTGCCGGTGGGCGAGGTGTGGCCGGTCGAGGCGCTGCAGGCGCTCAGGGCGCGCATCGAGGGCGTGGGGCTGAAGTTCGATGTGGTGGAGAGCGTGCCGGTGCACGAGGACATCAAGCTCGGCAAGCCGACCCGGGAGCGCCTGATCGACAATTTCTGCCAGAACATCCGCAATTGCGCGGCCGCCGGCGTGAAGGTGATCTGCTACAACTTCATGCCGGTCTTCGACTGGACGCGCACCGAGATGGCCCGGGAGCTGCCCGACGGCTCGCTGACCTTGGCATTCGACGCCGGGGCCGCGGCGAAGATCGACCCGGAACAGGGCATCGCGCTGCCCGGCTGGGACAGCAGCTACAGGCCCGAGCAGCTCCGCGCCGTCCTCGACGAGTACAAGAGCATCGGTGAAGAGGCGCTGTGGGAGCACCTCGAGCACTTCCTCCGTCGCATCATCCCGGTCGCCGAGGAGGTCGGCGTCCGCATGGCCATGCATCCGGACGACCCGCCGCGACCGATCTTCGGTCTGCCGCGCATCGTCAAGAACCGCGACGATCTGATGCGCCTGGTGAAGATCGTCGACTCTCCGGCCAACGGCATCACGCTGTGCTCCGGCTCGCTGGGCGCTGACCTGTGCAACAGCATCGTGTCGCTGGTGCACGAGTTCGGCGGCATGGGCCGCATTCCCTTCGGGCACCTGCGCAACGTGGCGGTCCAGGAGGACGGCACGTTCTTCGAATCCGCCCACCTGTCCTGTGAAGGCTCGCTCGACATGGCCGAGATCGTGAAGGCGTACCACGACGTCGGCTTCGACGGTTACGTGCGTCCGGACCATGGACGCATGATCTGGGGCGAGACCGGCAAGCCGGGATATGGTCTGTACGACCGCGCGCTCGGCCTGGTCTACCTCAATGGCCTGTGGGAGGCGACGTGCAAGCTCTCACGCGGACCTGGCACCCAGGCGCGCGGCCCCGCATGAGCGGGGAGGGGAGTCAACGTGTCTGACGGAAGGCGAACGAGCGGCGCGCCCGGCGCCGGGCCCCGCGCTCGATCGAACGGTGGGGTCATGTCCTCGAGGGGGTCAACGATGCGGCGACGGGAGCTGAACGCGATCTGTGTGGCAACGCTGCTTACCGCGCTGGTCGCGTGCGGTGAGAGCTCGGGTGTCGGGGCGGACGGCGGGGGGGGTGCCGGTCAGGCTGCCACGACAGGCGCTGGCCCCTCCACGGGAACCGGATCCGGGGGCGCGAGCAGCGCTGCGACCGGAGGCGACGCGGGCGCGGGCGGAGCGCCGGTGAGCGCCGGCGGCAGCGGCGGCGCTTCCACGAGCGGGACCGGGGGGGGCGGGACGCCGGGCGCGCCCGCGGGCTTCATCCTCGGGGCGGACATCTCCTGGGTGCAGGAGCGCGAAGCCCAAGGCAAGGTGTTCCGGGACGTCGACCCGGCGACGGGTGAGCTCGTCGAGAAGGACATCCTCGAGATCCTGAAGGCGCACGGGTTCAACTGGATCCGCCTGCGCCTGTTCAACGACCCCACGGCGATCTACGCCGATCCGGTCGTCGACGACGATCCGTACTCGCCCGCGGGGTTCTGCGATCTCGCGCACACGATAGAGATGGCGCAGCGCGTGAAGCGAGCGAACATGGGCTTCCTCCTCGACTTTCACTACAGCGACGTGTGGGCCGATCCCGACGATCAACACAAGCCCGTCGCCTGGGCGGAGCTCGAGGGAGCTGCGCTGGCGAGCGCGATGCGCGAGTTCACGCGGGACGCGATCGCGCAGCTGAGCGCCGCCGGCGCGCGCCCGGACATGGTCCAGATCGGCAACGAGACCCCGCAGGGGTTGCTGTGGCCCGACGGGTTCGTCACGGGGCAGGCCTTCCAGGGGCTCGGCGCGCTCCTGAAGGCCGGGATCCAGGGCGTGAAGGACGCCGACGACACGATCGCGGTCATGCTGCACCTCGACCGCTGCAACGACAACGCGGTCACGCGCTGGTGGGTCGACGGCGTGCTCGGACAGGGCGTCTCGTTCGATGTGCTCGGTCAGTCCTGTTACACCGAGTACCAGGGCCAGCCGTCGGAGTGGCAGGAGAACTTCGACGATCTCGTGACGCGCTACCCCGATCTGAAGTTCGTTGTGGCGGAGTATTCGTGGGAGAAGCGCGCTGCCAACGACCTGATGTTCAACCTCCCGGACAAGCGCGGGCTCGGCAGCTTCATCTGGGAGCCGACCGAGTACCACGAGCGCATCTTCGACCCGAGGGGCAACGTCATCGAGGCGATGATCGCGCCCTACGATCAGATGAAGATCGACTATCGGGACTTTTGACGATCCCCGGCGCTCTTCGCTTCGTTCAGAGGCCGGGCCCGGGCGGGCGTGGCAGCGGTCCAGGTCATCGTGGCGGCAGGAGGGGAAGCCGCCCCGACGGGCGAGCCACCCGGCGGCCACTACCCGCGAGCGCGGGAGACCCGCGGGCGCCCGGTGCGAGGGGCGTCCTGCGCAGGTCGCCTGTTCGACCGGCGTTCTCGTGGCGGGCGACACATCACGACGAGCCGCCCGCGTCATCGGGCTTCTTCATGCCCCAGGCCAGATCCTCACGCACCCAGCCCTTCCCGCCCTTGACGTCGACGACCTGGAGCCACCGCCCCTTGCGATCGAGGACCTTGAACACCTCGCCGCGCTCGGCCTGGAACGCGACCTCCGCGGAGGTCGTCGGCGCCTCGCGGATGTTGCCCCGTGCGGCCTTGATCACGATGGTCTTGACCCTGGCCAGGAGGCGATCGGCCACCCACGCCAGGTCGCCCTCGAAGTCCTTGATCTTGCACCACCCGTCCTCGCGCTCCACGATCTTGACGGGGTAGTAGCGGGTCGCGGTGAACTCGACGGGCTCAGTCGTGGACGGGCCCGCGCGGAAGTTCGCCACCGGGACCTTGACGCTGAGCATCTCGGCCCGCACTGCGCTCGGGAGCGCGACGACGAAGAAGATGAATACTGGCAGTAGCGGCCGGATGTCCAAGTTTTTCCTCCTCTGTTGATGGTCGTTCGGCAGCGACGGTCCTGGGATGAATCGATGCTGTCAAGTTTTCGATCCCGGTCACCGCGCTCCGCCCGATGTGATGCGCACCGGCGTGCGCTCGTGCCGTCCAGCCTCGTCCGAGGGGGGCGGCGCGGTTGTGGGCAAGCGCCGCGCCATCGGCGGAGGAGCCCCTGTCCCTGTCAGCGGTCGCCGCAGAGCCCCGGGCAGGGACGCCGGCGGCGCGACCGATTCGACTCGTCGGGGACATGGCGGTGGCACGGCGAAGCGCAGCGCCCGGAGCGCCATGCAGCGCGGCTCGATGGCTCGCGGAGGTCGGCCGTGCTACCGTCCGCGTGGAATGAACGCCCGTCTGCACCTAGAATCGTGTCCGTGGCCTCGCCGCGGCGCGCGTGGCGCGTTCGTTTTCCCGCGGACCCGGCTGCTCTGTCCGAGGTCGCCCGCACGCTCGTAAGGGAGCGGTCTTCCGGCGCCGTTCGCCGGCCGCTCCCGGGATGAAGCGCGGCTTTGATCGAGCGCGCCTGCGTCCGGACGGACTGACCGGGCGCGCTCGACGGTCTGCTCGCCCGACGCGGGCCCTCGGCCACGGCCTGGATCGAGTCGACGACACAAGGAGATCCCTGTTCATGGCACCTCATACGAACCCCATCGTCATCACCGAGTTCGACCGCGAGCGGCTCACACGGTTGCTCGAGGCCCTCCGCGCGCGGCCGGGGGGCGATTCCCCGACCCTGGAGGCGCTAGAGATCGAGCTCGAGCGCGCGGACGTCGTGAAGCAGCAGGAGATCCCGCCGAACGTCATCACCATGAACTCCAGGGCCCAGCTCGTCGACCTCGACACGCAGGAGGCGCTCAGCGTGACCGTGGTGTTTCCCGGGTCCGCGGACGTGAACACCGGGCGAATCTCGGTGCTCGCGCCGATGGGGCTCGCGCTGCTCGGCTGTCGAGAAGCAGAAGAGGTGGAGTGGCCCACGCCGAGCCGAACGCGCCGCATCCGGATCGAGCGCGTCGTCTATCAGCCCGAAGCGGCCGGTCGCTTCGACCTCTGACGCCGCTCCGATCGCGGCGCGCACCGCCACGCCGGAGGCCCGCGCCCGCTCGCGACGCAGGCCTCCGCAGCGCACCGCTCGGCTCGCGGCGCCGGGGTGCACGACCCTGCGACAATTCGGCTCCTGTGCGACATCGTGTCGCACCGGCGCGCGAGCGGTCCGCCCGCCGCAGCACCGCGCGCGCCCGCTGCCGGGCCTCGCGGCCCCCGAGCTCGCTGGCATATGGGTTGCGGACGTCCTGCGGCGGAGGTGCCATCGCCATGCCGCAGCTCGACTCCTGGCTCGACATCACGTTCTGGCCGGACGTTCTCCGGCGCACCGTCGCGGGGGCCATCCATGCCTCGCCGGCCGTGCTGCTGATCCTGGTCCTCGCGCTCGTGCTGCTCAAGGTGCTCCACTTCCTGTGCAGGCGCGTGGAAGTGTCGTTGATGAGGCGCGGCCGCAGCGGCGACGTGAAGACGGTGCGCGAGATCGAGAAGCGCTCTGATACGTTGCTGGGCATCTTCCGGACGACCGGGAAGGTCGTCATCTGGGTCGTGGTGGCGATGCTCCTCCTCGTCCAGCTCGGGGTCGACGTCGCGCCGCTCATCGCGGGCGCGGGCATCGCCGGTCTGGCCATCGCCCTCGGGGCGCAGGAGCTCGTGCGCGACGTCATCTCGGGCTTCTTTCTGCTCCTCGAGAACCACCTCCGGGTCGGCGACGTTGTGGTCGTCAACGGCACCGGCGGTCTCGTGGAGCAGGTCGGCCTGCGGACGGTCACGCTGCGCGACGAGTCCGGGGTGGTCCACGTCTTTCAGAACGGGAAGATCCACGCGCTCTCGAACATGACCAGGGACTGGTCTGCCGTGATGTTCAACGTGGGTGTCGCCTACAGCGAGGACGTCGACAGGGTGATGCGGGTGATGCGCGAGGTCGCGCACGAGCTCCACGAGGACAGGCGCTACAAGGCGAGCATCCTCGAGCCGCTGGAGCTCTTCGGGGTGGAGTCGTTCGACGAGCAGGCGGTGGTCGTCCGCGCGCGCATCAAGACGCAGCCCGCCGAGCAGTGGCAGGTAGGCCGGGAGTACCGGAGGCGCCTCAAGAAGGCGTTCGACGCGCATGGCATCGAGATGCCGCTCCCTCACCGGACGGTCCACGCGGCCCAGGCGAAGCCGCCGTCCAGGGCCGACGCGAGGGCGGCGAAAGGCGCGCCGGACGGCGCGAGCGGCGCGCGGTTCGAGGGAGCCGGCGCGCAGGGCTGACGCGCTCCGCAGCGCGCGGCAGGGCCCCGGCCTCGGGGTCCAGGTGGCGGGCAGCTTCTAGAGAGCGCCTCCGGAGGGAGCGGCTCTCCCTCCTGCTCCGTCGTCCTCCGCGCCCCTCATCCAGGCACGGGCGCTCCATACCCGCCGCCTCCCGGGGTCTCGATCACGAACACATCGCCGATCCCCATCTCGACCGACCCGATGTGCGACAGCACCTCGATCGAGCCGTCCGCGCGCGCCACGAGGTTGCGCCCGGGCTCGCCCGCGCCCCCGCCGGCCAGGCCGAACGCCGCCGTCGAGCGCCCGTTGGACAGGATCGACGCCGTCATCGGCTCGAGGAAGCGCACGGCGCGCGTGCCGCCGTTCCCGCCCGGAAAGCGCCCGGCGCCCCCCGAGCCCTCGCGGATCTCGTAGCGGTCGATCCGCACCGGGAACCGATGCTCCAGCACCTCCGGGTCTGTCAGGCGTGAGTTCGTCATGTGCGTCTGCACGACGCTCGTGCCCGGGAAGCCGCGCGCGCCGCCCGAGCCGGCCCCGCCGAGCTCGATGCCCGCGCCCGATCCGCCCGAGATCGTCTCGTAATACTGGACCCTGTCGTTGCCGAACGTGAAGTTGTTCATGGTCGGCTGGCTGCTGGCCAGCACGCCGAGGGCGCCGTACAGCGCGTTGGTCACGCAGGTCGACACCTCCACGTTGCCGGCCACCACCGCGGCCGGCGGGCGCGGGCTCAGCATCGAGCCCTCGGGGACGACGACCTCGATGGGCTTCAGGCAACCGGCGTTGAGCGGGATGTCGTCGTCCACGAGCGTGCGGAAGACGTAGAGCACGGCGGCCAGGGTCACCGCGCGGGGCGCGTTGAAGTTGTTGTCCATCTGCGCCGACGTGCCGGTGAAGTCCACCACCGCCGAGCGGCGCGCGCGGTCGATCCGGACGGCGACCGCGATCGTCGCGCCGTTGTCGAGCGGCAGCGTGAAGCGCCCGTCGCGGAGGAGCGCCGGGTCGAGCCGCGCGATCGCGAGGCGCACGCTCTCCTCGGCGTTGTCCTGCACGTGCTTCATGTACGCCTGCACGGTGTCGAGCCCGAACTGGGCCACCATCGCGCAGAGCTCCTGCGCGCCCTTCTCGTTGGCCGCGATCTGCGCGCGCAGGTCGGCCAGGTTCTGCTGCGGGCTCCTCGCCGGGTACGGGCCGCTGCCCAGCGCCGCGAGGATCTCGGCCTCGAGGAGCCGCCCGGCCTCGACCAGCTTCAGGTTGTCGAGCAGGACGCCCTCCTCCTCGATCGTCCTGGAGAACGGCGGCATCGAGCCCGGGGTGACGCCGCCGATGTCGGCGTGGTGGCCGCGCGAGGCCACGTAGAACAGCACGCGGGCGCCCTGCTCGTCCCGTACCGGCGTGACCACCGTCACGTCGGGCAGGTGCGTGCCGCCGTGGTAGGGGTCGTTGAGCACGACAACGTCCCCCGGCTTCATCCCGGGATTGCGCGCGATCACGGTCCTGATCGACTCGCTCATCGAGCCCAGGTGCACCGGCATGTGCGGGGCGTTCGCGATCAGGCTGCCCTCGGCGTCGAACAGCGCGCAGGAGAAGTCGAGCCGCTCCTTGATGTTGACCGAGTGCGCGGTGTTCTGCAGGCGCAGGCCCATCTGCTCGGCGATGTTCATGAACAGGTTGTTGAACACCTCCAGCATCACCGGGTCGACCGCGGTGCCCACCGCGCGGCGCTCGGGCCGCGGCGACGCCCGGGTGAGCACCATGTGGCCGAGCGCGGTGATCTCGGCCTGCCAGCCGGGCTCGATGACGGTCGTGGCGTTGGCCTCGGCGACGATGGCGGGGCCGTCGATCACCGCGCCCCGCCCCAGCCGCTCGCGCCGGTGCAGCGCCGCGTCGCGGGAGGCGCCGTCGGAGTAAATGCGCACGCGGGCATCGGCCTCGGGGCGGTGCGGGCGCGCCTCGGCGGGCCGCTCCTCGGCGGCGTCGCCCGGCCCGATCGCCTCCACCGAGACGCTCTCCAGGATCAGCGCCTTGTCGGGCATCAGGAAGGCGAACCGGTCGCGGTGGGCCGCCTCGAAGGCGGCGCGGATCGCCTCGGCGCTGCCGTACGGCACGACGAGGGCGGTGTCGGTGCCGTCGTAGCGCACGTGCACGCGCCTCCGCCGCCGCACGCGCTCCGGCGAGAACCCTTGCCCCACGAGCTCGGCCTCCGCGTCGCCGCCGATGCGCGCGAGCGCCTCGTGCGCTGCGGCCAGGCCGGCCTCGTCGAGGCGCCGCTCGACCGCGGCCTCGCGCATCGCGTTCTGGTCGGAGAGACCCATGCCGTAGGCGGACAGGACGCCGGCGAGGGGGTGCACGAGGATGCGGCGCATGCCGAGGGCGTCGGCCACGGCGCAGGCGTGCTGGCCGCCGGCGCCCCCGAAGCACTGGAGGGTGTACTGGGTGACGTCGTAGCCGCGCGCGACAGAGATCTTCTTCACCGCGTTGGCCATGTTCGCGACGGCGATCTGCAGGAAGCCCTCGGCCAGCTGCTCGGGCGTGATCGGGCGCGACGTCTCGCGGCGCACGTCCTCCGCCATGGCGCGGAAGCGCTGCTCGACGACCTCGCGGTCGAGCGGCTCGTCGGCGCCCGGCCCGAACACGCGCGGGAAGAAGTCGGGCTGGATCTTGCCGAGCATCACGTTGGCGTCGGTGATGGCCAGCCGGCCGCCGCGGCGGTAGCACGCGGGGCCGGGGCTCGCGCCGGCCGACGCCGGGCCCACGCGCAGCCGCGCGCCGTCGAAGCCGAGGAGGGAGCCGCCGCCGGCGGCCACGGTGTGGATGCTCATCATCGGCGCGCGCATGCGCACGCCGGCCACCTGCGTCTCGAAGGCGCGCTCGAGCTCGCCCGCGTAGTGCGACACGTCGGTCGAGGTGCCGCCCATGTCGAAGCCGATGACCTTCTCGTGCCCGCCCGAGAGCGCGGTGCGCACCATGCCGACGATGCCGCCGGCCGGGCCGCTCAGGATCGCGTCCTTGCCCTGGAACCGGTGGGCGAGCGTCAGCCCGCCGCTCGACTGCATGAAGTAGAGCGGCACGCCGGGCATCTGGCTGGCCACCTGCTCGACGTAGCGGCGCAGGATGGGCGAGAGGTACGCGTCGACCACGGTGGTGTCGCCGCGCGAGACGAGCTTCATGAGCGGGCTGACCTCGTGCGAGGCGGAGACCTGGGTGAAGCCGACCTCGCGCGCCATCTCGGCCGCCCGCCGCTCGTGCGCCGTGAAGCGGTAGCCGTGCATGAACACGACGGCGCAGGCGCGGATGCCGGCCTCGAACGCCTCGTCCAGGTCGCGGCGCAGCGCCGCGACGTCGAGCGGCTCGACCAACTCGCCGCGCGCGTCGATGCGCTCGCGCGCCTCGATCACGCGCTCGTACAGGAGGTCGTGCAGCGCGATGCGGCGGTCGAACAGGCGAGGGCGGTTCTGGTACCCGATGCGCAGCGCGTCGCGGAAGCCGCGCGTGGTCACCAGCACGGTGCGATCGCCCTTGCGCTCGAGCAGCGCGTTGGTGGCCACCGTGGTGCCCATCTTCACGCACGCGACCTGGTCGGGGGTGATGACCTGACCTGGCGGGAGGCCGAGCAGGCGGCGGATGCCCTCGACCGCTGCGTCGGCGTACTGCTCGGGGTTCTCCGACAGCAGCTTGGCGGTCGTGAGCGAGCCGTCCGGCCGCCTGGCGACGACGTCCGTGAACGTCCCGCCGCGGTCGATCCAGAACTGCCACTTGCTCGAGGTCGACGTCATGGGTTCCGTTCCTTGCTAGCGTCTCTTCAGGGGCTGCGCTCGCGCGCCGGGGGCGCCTGCGCCTGCGCCTCCGGGCTCCCAGCGAGCCGGCGGCGCGGGTTTCCTGGTCGTACGCGCCGGACAGCCTGCGCAGGAGCCGCGCGAGCTCACCGATCCGGCGGTGACATTTTGCCAACAAAATGTGATCGGAGTCGCCTGAGTTGATGCGCAAAAGTGCATCACCAAAGAGGGCGTCGGCGGCGTGCCCATGAGGCCTGGTGTCGATCGACCGATGCAGACCAACACGCATGATGCGCTGTTCAAGGCCGCCTTTTCGCAGGTCGAGCGCGCGGCGGGAGAGCCACGGCCTCGTGCCGGCGTGCGTCCGCCCGCCTGGGAACCGGGGTTCAGCGCTGTACAACTGTTTGCACGGTGTGGTAAACGCCCGAGCAGCTCTGGAAAAGAGAGAGCCTGCTCGAATGTCCAGACAGAAACCCCTTCCGCACGTCACCGCCGCCCACGCGGCCGGGCTGGCCGCGCTGCTCGGCGCGACGGATTCCGCCGCGGCGGATGAGCGCGCCGGGAGCGCGGAGAGGCACTTCGAGCGGGCACGGCAGGCGCGAGCCGCGCGACGTCAGGCGCCCGCGGCGCTCGACGCCGGCCCGCCCGCGCCGCCGGGCGGCGCGCCGACGGCGGGGAGCGCGCGGGAGTACCTGAAGGCAGCGCCGACGCGCTCGCGGGTGCTCAACGCGTTCCTGAGCGAGCTCGGCACGGAACGCGGGGAGCTCGTGCCGCCGAACGTCCACGTCTTCGACGAGCACACCCTCGCCCCGAGGCTCGTGGAGATCGCCCGCCAGCGCGTCGTGTCCATGCTGCTCGCCGTGGGCAGGACCGACGTCGCCCTCACCCTCGCGCAGATGCCGCCGATCGCCAACGAGCGCGCCGCGCGGCTCTTCATGCGACAGGCGGTCCACGTCGGCGGCGACCTCGGGGCCATCACGCGCGACTACGCACGGCACTACCGGCGCTCGGGGGCCCCGGACCGCGACGACCAGCGCGCGGCCTGCATCATGGCCACGTTCGCCGGGCGCCTGAGCGCCATGGCGGAGAAGCTCCTCGGCCCGCACGTGCGCGCCGAGCTGCGGGGCGCGCTGGAGCCGCTGACATCGCAGGGCAGCGCTCCCGCGCGGCGATCGAGGGCGAGCGAGCTCCGGGCCCCGCAGGGCGCCGGGCGAGCCGCCGCCGCGCCGACAGCGCAGGGCGCCGCGGGCTCGACGACGCGACCGAGAGGCAGGTAGGCGGCTCGCGCCGCGCGCGACCGGCGACGCCCCGGCGCGCGCTCCCGCCCCCGAGCCGGATCCTGTTGCGGGGGGCCCGTTCGTTTGCTTCGTTGGGTGCGAGACGCCCCGGAGCGCTGGCTCCCGGGTCCCTGGATACGTCATCCCAGCGAGAGGCCGAAGCTCATGATTTCGCCCGCAGAAGGCCGTGTCGTCGCTGGAAGATACCGCCTCGAGCGGATACTCGCGCGAGGCGGCATGGGGGCGATCTGGGTGGCCCGGCACCTCCAGCTCGACGCCGGGGTCGCGATCAAGTTCATGGCGCCCGAGTACGCGGCTTCGTCCACCGCGCGGGCGCGCTTCGAGCGCGAGGCGAGGGCCGCGGCGCAGCTCAAGATCCCGAACGTCGTCCATGTGCACGATTACGGGATCGAGGGCGACACGCCGTTCCTCGTGATGGAGCTCCTCGACGGCGAGGACCTCGAGACGCGGCTAACGCGCGAGGGGCGCCTCTCGATGGCGGCCACGCTGAGCATCGTCACGCAGGTGTGCAAGGCCCTGCGCCGCGCGCACGAGATGGGGATCATCCACCGCGACCTCAAGCCGGCGAACCTCTTCCTCTCGCGCCAGGACGACGACGAGCTCGTGAAGGTCCTCGACTTCGGGATCGCCAAGGCCCCGGGCATGCTGCTGGCCGGCAAGGAGACGAAGACGGGCACGCTCGTCGGCTCGCCCTACTACATGAGCCCCGAGCAGGTGCGCCGGAGCAAGACCCTCGACTGGCGCAGCGATCTCTGGTCTGTCGGCGTGATCGCCTATCGCTGCCTCACCGGCAGGCTCCCGTTCCCAGGCGAGGAGATCGGCGAGGTGTTCGTGGCCATCTGCACCGAGGACGCCCCCCTGGCGTCCAGCCTCGCGCCGGAGGTCGGGCCCGAGGTGGACGGGTTCTTCTCGCGCGCGCTCATGCGCGACCCCGAGCATCGGTTCCAGAACGCGAGCGCGCTCGCCGAGGCGCTCGGCGCGGCGGCCAGCTCGCCGGGGGCGCGGACCGGAGCCCCGGCGCCGCTGGCGCCCGCGGAGGGCGCCTCTCCAGCGCTCGTCGTCCGCGGCGACGCGCCGGGAGCGAGCCCAGGTGCGACGGGGGCCCGCCCTGGAACGCCGAGATCAGGCCCCGACGCGAGGGAGTCGGACGGCGGCGCGTTCCTGTCCACACTTCCGGCAAGCCCACTCGACCTCCCGCGGGCCTCGCCGGGCAGCGGCGCCCCGGAGGGCGGCGCGCCGGCCTTCCAGGAGACCGCGAGCACGCTGGCGCCGGCCGGAAGCAGCGTGATCGTGCCGCCGAGCCGCGGCCGCCGCGTCGGGATCCCGCTCGCCCTCGGCGCGCTCGCGATGACGGGGCTCGTCACCTACGCTGTTCTGCGCATCACCGCGTCGAGCGACGCGCCGGCACCGCGGCTCGACCCGGCGGACTCGCCTGCGTCCGCAGCAGCGCTGTCCGCGACAGCGCCCTCCGAGGCGACGCCGCCTCCTCCGCCGCCCGCCGACAGCGTCCCCGCCGCGGCGAGCGCGACGTCAGCCCCCGCCGCGCCGACCAGCGCATCCGCGCCCGTGCGCGCGCCGCCTTCGCCCTCACCATCCATCAGAAAAGGCACGCCGCCACCCGCCAGGCCAAGGGCGGCCCCTGACGATCCCACCGAGCACATGTGATCTCGTCGGCTGCTCCGCACGGCGGATGGCGGTCCGATTCGAGGCGGAAGGCGGGGATGCAGGACGAGGGCATCGACGGCCTCCCCGCCGCGAGCGCGCCGGGCTCACGGGGTCGGGTGGGTGTTCTTGTAGAGCCGCAGGCTGTTGCGGATCGCCATGGTCACCGTCATGGGCCCGACGCGCGGCACGAACACGCTCGCCTTGCTCTGGATATCGTCGCTGAAGTTCTTGATGGTGGAGAAGTTGATGCAGAGGCTGCCCTCGCGGATCTCGGCGGCCTGCACGAGGGGGAAGCTCCGCGAAGGCACGCCGGTCACCACGATGTCCGCCTGCCGCAGCGCGCTCGCCCGGTCCGCCGTCGTCTCGTGCACCTCGTGCGTGCCGCCGGACGAGCTCGGGACGAACAGCAGGGGACCGTCGATGTCGAAGGAGGTCACGTGCGCTCCGTCGTGCGCCATCATGCTCGCGAGCGGCCTCCCGACGACCTCGCTGCGGTTGAAGATGCACACGCTCCGGCCCTCGAGGGGCCGCTCGCCCTGGCCGAAGAAGCCGGCCGCCTCGGCCAGCTTGACGATGGCCAGCGGCGTGCAGGGCAGGATCGCCTTCTTCGTTTTCGCCTCGTCCAGGAAACGCTGGTTCCCGTACAGGCAACGTGCCCAGAACGTGTGGAGCCCCTCGATGTCCTTGGACGGCTCGACGCTGTCCCGGAGATAGACGTCCTGCTCCGTGCCGAAGATCGGGTAATACACCATGATCCCGTGCACGCCCGCGTCCTCGTTCGCCGAGCGGATGGCGGCCTCGGCGCTGAGCCGCGTGGCGTGGCGGATCTCGAAGCGGACCCCCACGTCCTCGCACGCCTTGCGCGTGTACTCCGCGTACGTATACGAAGGCCCGTGATCCGCCGCGAGCACGCCGACCAGGAACAGCGGCTCAGGCAGGGCGGCGATCTCCGCCCGGATCTCGCTTCGGAACGCCTCCGCCACCGCGGTCGGATCGAGAACTCTGGCCGTGCCCGTGTCCCGGCGCGCCGGCTTGTCGTGCGGGTCCATTTGGGGCGGGAGACGAGCACGCGCCAGCATCGCTGTCAAGTTCCCGGCGGCGGGCTCCCGGCGGTGCGATCATCGACTGGGACGCTTCATGGCATGGACTCCCACGCCGGCATCGAGCTCTCCAACGCGGCCACCGGCGGCCTCGCCGGGGCCGCTCGTGCCGGGCACATCGAGGACCATTCCGCCCTTGTCCCGCAGCTCATCGACGAAGTCCGCGCCGAACACCTCCTCGGGCGTGTCGCCGTCGAGCCCGCCCATGCCCGAGAGCCCCTCGAGATCCGCGAGGTTCCCGTCACGGCGCCTGGGCGCGGGGCGCAACCGCAGGACGTCGTCCCGGGTCACCGTCAGCGCCACCACGTCCTCGCGCATCACCTCGATCCACGATGCGGGGAAGTCGGCCTCGGCGCCCGCGGGGCCGCGGACGCGGAGCCGCGAGATGTCATTGCCGGGGTCGTTCGCGCCGATGCCCACGAGCTGCACCTCGGCCTCATCGGCGGTCATCACCCGCGTCTCGGGGCCGAGCTCGACCGTATCCTCGGTGACCCCAAGGGCCTCTTCCAGCTCCTGCCTCCGCTCGGGCGGCTGCGGGACGAGCGAGGTGTCGACCCGCCCCGCCGGCTGCGCCGTCGTCCGTCCGTCGTAGTACCGAGGCAGCGCCAGGAGCGCGTCCCGACCCGGCCGCAGGCGGAGCTCGCCCCCCGCCGTGCCCTGCACGAGATCCATCGATACAAGGAGCTCTTCGCTCGCCAGCGGTGAACGGAGCACCACGTGGGTCAACACGCCCCGCTCCCGGTCGACCAGGACCCGGTCGAGCACGCCCGCATCGAGGCCGCCGTCCGCGATCACAGGCATCTCGAAGTCGATCTGCATGGTTCCTCCTGAACGAAGAGCCTCGTGCTCGAGCGAGAGCCTGAGACGGTCGGGCGCCGATGTCCAGGGGAGCGCCAGCGAGCGAGGAGACCCGACAGCCCTTGTCCTGGGCTGTGCTGGCGTGTTGTCAGGGAGGTCATCTATGCTGTTCGCGCGAGCCCGAACCGCGATCCTGACAGGGCCGGCTCGCGGCGACTCTCCGGTGCGATCGCGAGGTGGCCGCCACGCTTCATGACGAGCGCCCTCGCCGGGCGCGATCCATCGCCGTCGCCCCCGCGAGCGCGGAGCGACCCCTCCGCGAGCGCCGCGCCGGGAGCATCACCTGAGCCGGATCCGGGGCACAAGGTGGCACATCCCCGGGACGACCCGCGTCTATTCCCGCGGATTTGCTGCGAGAACGTCCTGGTACGCCGGATGCAATCTACGCGCCGGTCGCTGGAGCTGTGCCAGCGCCGTTCGGGAGGACTGGACTTATGCGCATTCGCTTCGATGCATTCCGCCGACGCTGGAGCTCACCCCACCTGCTTGCCGCGCTGGCGCTGGCGGGCGCGTCCTCGGGGGCCGCTTGCTCCTCCGACGAGGCGCCGCCAGCGTTGTTCGGCCGCCCTGATCAGCCGCAGAACGGCACGATCGAGGTCGACGAAGCGCAGCTCAGGGGCGTGATCGAGGAGGGCGACCTGCGCCTCCGGATCCCGGTGCGCAACCTGACCACGGGGGCGACGCGCGGCCACCTGCGCGTGACGCTCGTCGATATCGACGCGGACAAGGAACAAGGCACGACCGAGGTCGACGTGGAGATCTCGAGCGCGGCGGCGGCGACCGCGGAGGCTCGCCTGCCGGCGCCGGCCGTGAGCGCGCAGCCGGGGCTCGCGCGCTACCTCGTCCGCATCGACGACGGGTCGGAGAGGGGGCTGCTCGTGACGCGAAGCCTGCTGCGCGTCATCCCGCCCTACGACGTGCAGCTCGAGGGGCCGGCGCGCGTGGTGCGCGGGCGCGCCGCGAGCTACCGCGTGCGCGCGACGGACGCCTTCACCCACCAGCCTGTGCCCGAGGTGGCCGTCGAGCTCGCCGTGGGCGAGGGGGCCGCGGCGCGGGAGCTCCGCGGGACGACCGACGCGCTGGGCGCCGCGGTGTTCGAGGTGGAGCCCGGCGGGATCGGCGCGCTCCCCGTCTCCGCGCGGGCGCTCGGCTTCGGTGTGAGAGCGGTCGTCGACGAGAGCATCACCGTCGAGGGCCCCGGCCCGAAGCTGCTCCTCACCACCGACAAGCCGCTCTACAAGCCCGGCCAGACGATCCACCTCCGCGCGCTCGCGCTCGAGCGGGGGAACAACGCGCCGCTCGTCCGCGAGTCGGTCACGTTCGAGGTGGAGGACGGCAAGGGCAACAAGATCTTCAAGAAGCCTGTCGTGACCGACGCCTTCGGCGTGGCCGCCACGACGTTCCGGATCGGCTCCATCGTGAACGTCGGCGAGTTCAAGGTGCGTCTCGTGAGCGGAGAGACGACGACGGAGAAGACCGTCAACGTGGGGCAGTACGCGCTGCCGAGGTTCGAGGTCGCCGTGAGGACCGACAAGCCCTGGTACAGCGCCGGTGACACGGTGACCGGCACCATCGACGCGCGCTATTTCTTTGGCAAGAACGTCGCCGGCGGCAGCGTGACCATCGAGGCGGCGTCGCTCGACGTCGGTCAGACGACGTTCCAGCGCATCCTGGGCGAGCTCGACGCCGAGGGGCACTACGGGTTCAGCCTGGCGCTGCCGCAGAGCCTCGCGGGCCTGCCGCTGGAGCAGGGCGACGCGGCCGTGACGCTCACGGTCACCGTCGCGGACACGGCGGGACAGGCGGTCACCAAGGCGATCCCGGTGAAGGTCGCCGCGGACGCGGCCTCCCTCGTCCTCGTGCCCGAGGCGCGCGAGCTCGTCCCGGGGGTCCCGAACACCCTCCTGCTCTTCGTCACGGACCCGCTCGGGGCGCCGATCCCCGATACCGACGCGGTCATCACCGCGCCGGACGGGGCGACGCTCGCCGCGCGCACCGACGCCTTCGGCCAGGCCGCGGTGAGCTTCACCCCGCCGCTCGGCTCGGCGGACGGCGCCTTCTCGGTCCGGGCCACAGTGGGCGATCGGGCGGTCGAGCGGGAGTTCTCGTTCGCGGCCCAGGCGGGCGGCGAGCACCTGATCGTGCGCACGGACCGCGCCGTGTACGAGACCGGGGAGACGATCGAGGTCGCCATCGAGGCGAGCGAGGAGACAGGCAGCGTCTACGTCGACTGGCTGAACGACGGTCAGGCCGTCGACATGCGCTCTCTCGAGCTCGAGGGCGGGCGCGCCCGCTTCAGCATGCCCGTCGACGCCGGCCTGCTCGGCAGCAACCGGGTCGAGGCGTACCTGGTCGACGACGACGGCAACCTTGTCCGCTCGGGCCGCACGGTCTTCGCGCGGGGCGATTCGGCGCTCAGCATCGAGGTCGCCGCCGACAAGCCCCTGTATGCGCCGGGAGAGACGGCGACGCTGCGCCTCTCGGTCAAGGACGACGCGGGCAACCCGAAGGTCGCCGCGGTCGGCGTCCAGGTGGTCGATCAGGCCGTCTTCGCGCTGGTCGACGCGCAGCCCGGGCTGCTCCGCACCTACTTCGAGCTGGAGGACGAGTTCGCGAAGCCGAGCTACCAGATCCGCGGCCCCTCGGCGAACCTCCAGAACCTCCTGTTCAGCGCGACCGCGAGCGAGGACCCCGAGCAGGCCGAGGCCGCGCAGCGCACGACCCAGGCGTCGCTCGCCGCGCTCGCCGGCACGTCGCTCACCGGCCTCCAGGCGCGCACGTGGCCCTCGGTGCTGGCGAAGGTGCAGACCGAGCTCGCGCCGTTCTACGAGCGCCAGCGGGGCGCGCTCCGGCCCGTGCTCGCCGAGGCCACGGCGAGCGCCGTGCAGGACCTCCGGGCGCTCGGATGCGCACCGAGCCAGTACTACTGCGCCGAGGGCGAGTACGTCACGCTGCTCGGGAGCCGGACGGCCGAGCGCTTCCGCGCCTTCGACGTGTGGGGCAACGCGTACAAGGTGATCTCCAGCTCGACGGGGCTCACGGTGGTCTCGTCGGGGCCCGACGAGCTGGCGCAGACCGCGGACGACGCGTCGATCGCGTTCGAGTTCGGCGCGCTCGGGGTGGAGGTGCCCGCGCAAGAGGAGTGGGCCGCCGCCGACGGCGACAACGGCGGCTGGGCCACGGGGGCCGCCGCCGGCGGAGTGGGCGGCGGCAGCGCCGGGGACCCCAGCGGCGGCGGCGGCGGCGAGAGCGGGCCGCGCGTCCGGCGCGAGTTCCCCGAGACCCTGTATGTCAACCCGAGCGTGATCACGAGCGCCGACGGCACGGCGACCCTGAGCATCCCGCTCGCCGACAGCATCACCGAGTGGCGGCTCTCGGCGCTCGCGAACTCGGCCGACGGCAAGCTCGGCGGCGTGCAGAGCGGCTTCAAGGTGTTCCAGGACTTCTTCGTCGACGTGAGCTTCCCGGCCACGCTCACGCGCGGCGATGAGGTCGAGTTCCCGATCGCGGTCTACAACTACCTGGAGACGCCGCAGACGGTCGATCTCAGCCTGGAGCCGGGGAGCTGGTACACCGCGCTCGGCGCGACATCCTCGCGGGTGTCGCTCGCGCCGGGCGAGGTGCTCGGCGTCCGGTTCCCCGTGCGCGTGGACACCGTGGGCGTCAACTCCCTCACGGTCACCGCGCGGGGCACCGAGGGCGCCGACGCCGTGGCCCGCACCGTGCGCGTGGTCCCGGACGGCAAGCCGTTCGCCGAGAGCCAGTCCGGCATGCTCGAGACGGGCAGCGTCGCCCACGCCCTCTCGTTCCCGGAGGGCGCGGTCGCCGGCTCGAACCAGCTCTATCTCGAGATCTACCCCGCGTTCCTGTCGCAGGTCGTGAGCGGCATGGACAGCATGCTCCAGGTGCCGTCGGGCTGCTTCGAGCAGACCACCTCGACCACCTGGCCCAACGTGCTCGTCACGCAGTACATGAAGCAGACGGGCCAGATCACCCCGGAGATCCAGATGAAGGCCGAGTCGCTGATCTCGGCGGGCTACCAGCGCCTGCTCACCTTCGAGCACGCCGGCGGCGGCTTCTCGTGGTTCGGCGAGCAGGACGGGCACCCCTACCTGTCGGTCACCGCGTTCGGCGTCATGGAGTTCGCCGACATGATCAAGGTGCACGCCGTGGACGAGGCGATGCTCGCCAGGACCGTGGCCTGGCTCGCCGGGCAGCAGAAGTCGGACGGCACGTGGGAGGGCGATCAGACCGAGTTCTTCAGCTTCCACACGGGCACGCTCCGCAACAGCGCCTTCGTGCTCTGGGCGCTCGCGAGCGCGGGGTACACGGGACCCGAGATCTCGGCGGGGCTCGGCTACGTGGGCAGGTCGGTGCAACCGGCGACCGACGACCTGTACACGCTGGCCATCGTGGCGAATGCGCTCGCCGTGGCCGACCCCTCCGGCGCGCTGACGGACCGGGTGCTCGACGCCCTGGACGAGCGCAAGACGGCCGAAGGGGACGCGTTCTTCTGGGACGACGGCGGCACGCAGACCGCGTTCTACGAGGTCGGAGACGACGCGAAGGTCACGACCACCGCGCTCGCGGCGCACGCGTTGCTCTCCGCGGGCGCGCACCGGTCGAGCGCCGACGGCGGCGTGAAGTTCCTGACCCAGTCGAAGGACCCGAACGGCAACTTCGGCTCCACCCAGGCGACGATCTGGAGCCTGCGGACCCTGCTGCTCGCCGCGAGCAAGGGGACCGAGGGCGCCACGGGGACGCTGACCGTCGCGGTCGACGGCGAGCCGACGGGCACGGTCTCCCTGCGCGAGGACCAGGCCGACGTCATGACCACGGTCGACCTGACGCACCTCGCGACCACCGGCGCGCACGAGGTCACGCTCGCCTTCGCGGGGGAGGGGAAGCTCAGCTACAACCTGGTGAGCCGCCACAACCTGCCCTGGAGCGCGGTCCCGAGCGACGGGGGCGGGCCGCTCGCGGTCAGCCTGAGCTACGACAAGACCTCGCTGTACGTGAATGACATCGTGACCGCGTCGCTGAACGTCCGGAACACGACGAGCTCGGCGCAGAGCATGGTCCTCGTGACCGTCGGGCTCCCGCCCGGCTTCCAGCTCCTGACCGAGGATCTCCAGCAGTACATCGCCGCGGGCCTGCTCTCGAGGTTCGAGATCACGGGCAAGCAGCTGATCCTCTACGTGAAGGAGATCCCCGCGGGCGGCGCGGCGAGCTTCGATTATCGGCTGCAGGCGACCATGCCTGTCCGGGCGGAGGACGGCGGCGCCGAGGTGCACCCGTATTACCAGCCGGAGCAGCAGAGCTTCTCCGAAGCGCAGCTCCTGCAGGTGATGGGGGAGTGAGCGGCTGAGCGGGCGAGAGGGCTGGCCGCGCAACGGCGGCCAGCCCTCTCGCCGGCGGGGGGCGGCGCGGGCGGCTCAGGGGCAGGCGATGCGCCAGGCGTCGAGATCGAGCTTCTTGATCAGCGTCGAGAGCCCGAGCGGCTTGGTGGCGGCGCAGACGGCGTCTGCCCTCGACGCGGCGACGTATTCCGCGTGGAAGACCGCCTTGCCGGCGCGGATGAACGGCGTGAGCATCTCGCACTCGTCGTACGCGTGGCACTCCTCGTTGAGCGCCCAGTCGAAGTCACCCACGAGATCTCTCACCTGATCGAGGTCGTTCTTCAGCCCGATGGACAGCCCGCGCGCGTGCGCCTCGGCGGCCAGGAAGCGGTTGTAGTCGAGCTGCGTCGCCGCGGTCAGCGGGAAGCCGGGACGGTTTGTGTAGCCGTCGACGTTGTCGGGCTCCACGCCGTCGCAGCGCTTCGTCACGGCCAGGTCCAGCCGGGCCTTCATGATGTCGCGCACGCCGGCGCTGCGGGTGTCGAGCCACCGCTCGCCGGGCCAGCCGTCGAGCGGGTTGCCGAGCGCCGCGGCGGGGAACTCCGGCGCATCGCTGCGCCAGTCCTCGTGGCTCCCCCCGCTGAAGTAACAGACCACCTTCTTCCCGGCCGCGCGCAGGGCGTCGATCGTCGCCTGCGGGGCCTCGAAGAGGTCGATATCGTACATGGCGACGTCCAGGCTGGTGTCGATGGTGCCCGTGAGCTGCCATTGCCACGTCGTCCCCGGGGCGGGCACCCAGACGTCGCCGCCCGTGGAGCCGCCGTTGCCGGTGGAGCCGCCGCTGCCGGTGGAGCCGCCGCTGCCGGTGGAGCCGCCGCTGCCGGTGGAGCCGCCGCTGCCGGTGGAGCCGCCGCTACCGGTGGAGCCACCGCTGCCGGTGGAGCCGCCGTTGCCGGTGGAGCCGCCGCTGCCGGTGGAGCCGCCGCTGCTCGTGTCACCACCGCTGCCGGTGACCGCAGCGCCGCTCGCCGCCGAGGTGACCTCCGCGCCGGCGCCCGGATCTGCGTCGCACCCGGCGGCGGCGAGCGCGGCGGTCAAGCACACGGCGACGTGGCGCAGCGCGCTGCGGCGCGCGAGAACGGACGCCGGACGGCTGGAATAAGTCATGGGTTCTCTCCTCGGTTCGTGCGTTCGTGAAGCTGGGCGCACGGCGGTACGGGGTGTCTCTCGACGCTCCGCGGTCCCCGCGATGGCTCCCGGCGACGGCGGTTCCCGCATCGTCTCCGTGCGCGCTGGAGAGGCATTGCAAGGCGAGGGCCAGCGCACGCTCCGCGTTCGCCCCGCGGTCTCGCGCCCGTGCCGCGCTGCGCCGTTGCTGAGCGTTGCGCAAGCGTCGTACACTTGCGCAACCTTCGAACGGCATGACGGAGCGAGATCCTCGTCGACAGGCAGCCCCTCCGTCAGGCGAGGCGCCGCCGCCCCTCGCGGCCGAGGTCGCGACCGAGCTGGAAGCCGCGGAGGGCGCGCTCGGCGGCCGGACGCCCCAGGGGCAGGCGTCGCTCATCGTCCGCGCCGCCGACGGCACGGCGCGGGTGATCGATCTGACCGAAGGCGACGTCGTCGCGATCGGCCGCGCGCCGGAGTCCGCGGTCTGCGTCGACGACCCCCGCGTGTCGCGCAACCACGCGATCGTCGCGCGGCACGGCGACGCCCTCGAGGTCGTCGACCGCGGGAGCCGCAACGGCACCTCGGTGAACGGCGCCGTCTTGCGCGACGCCGCGCGGGACCTCGCCGGCGGCGACGTGATCCGCATCGGCCCGGCCGAGATCGTCGTCGCGATCGCCGCGCCTGCGCGTCTTCCGCCGCCGACGCCGCCGGGGTCCGCGCCGGCGGCGGAGGACGCGCTCTCCGGCGCCGGCTTCGTCGTTGCGGACGAGGCGATGGTGAAGGTCTTCCAGGTGGTGCAGCGCCTGGCGCGCGCCCGGACGACGGTGCTCGTCCTCGGCGAGACGGGCGCGGGCAAAGAGGTCGTCTCGGAGCAGATCCACCGCGCGAGCCCGCGCGCCGGCGGCCCGTTCGTGCAGCTCAGCTGCGCGGCGCTGCCCGAGACGCTGCTCGAGAGCGAGCTCTTCGGCCACGAGAAGGCCGCGTTCACCGGGGCGGATCGCCGCAAGATCGGCTATTTCGAGGCGGCGCAGGGCGGCACGCTGCTGCTCGACGAGATCGGCGAGCTGCCCCTCGCCATGCAGGCCAAGCTGCTGCGCGTGCTCGAGAGCCGGCGCATGGCCCGGATCGGCGGCACGCAGGAGCTCGAGCTCGACGTGCGCGTCGTGTGCGCCACGCACCGGGACCTCCAGGCCGAGGTGGCGGCCGGGCGCTTCCGGCAGGATCTCTACTATCGCATCAGCACGTTCGTCCTCCGCGTGCCGCCGCTCCGCGAGCGGCGCGCCGAGATCGCGCTGCTCGCGCACCGCTTCGCGCAGCAGATCGCCGAGCGCATGGGGGAGCGGGCGCCGCGCTTCGCGCCCGCCGCGATGCAGGTGCTCGAGGCGCACGCGTGGCCCGGCAACCTGCGCGAGCTGCGCAACGCGGTCGAGCACGCTGTCGTGCTGGCCGAGGCCGGCGTCATCGAGGTCGAGCACCTGCCGGCCTCGGTGGCCGGGGACGGCGCGGCCCCCCCGAGCGCGGGCGCGCCGGCGAGCGCGGGCGCGCCCGCGGAGGACGCGTCGATGCCGGCGCGCCTCGCCGAGCTGGAGAAGAAGAGCATCGAGGACGCGCTCGCCGCCGAGGGCAACAACCAGACGCGCGCGGCGAAGCGGCTGGGCATCTCGCGGCGCGCGCTGCTCTACAAGCTGGAAAAGTACGACCTCCGGCGGTGAGCGCGGGCGATCGAGCACGAGGGCCCGCAGGGACGAAGGGCGGGGGCGATACTCCCAGAAAACGGTCATGAGGATAGTAAAGAATTCCATCGCATACAAATCATGCTCTGTGCTGAGGCTCGCCTTCGCAAAGATGGTTCACGGGCGGAGGCTGGAGCTCGGGGGCGTGGGGATGCTCGGGGAGAGCTGCTACGTCCTCGTCTCGCCCAGGGGGACGCTCAAGCTCGGGAGAAAGGCGATCCTGGGCGACCACACGGAGCTGCAGGCTGACGGCAGCCTGACCATCGGAGACAACTTCGTCATCAACCGGTACTCCAGGGTGGTCGCGTTCGAATCCATACGCCTCGGAAACAACGTGACCATCGCTCAGCACGTGGCGATCGTGGATCACGATCACAACTACACGATGGAGGGCGACCGATTGCTCCTGAAGGGGTACAGCACGTCGCCCATCGTGATCGGAGACAACGTCTGGCTCGCGGACAAGTGCACTGTCTTGAGGGGGGTCACCATCGGCAGCAACGTCGTCGCTGGAGCGAACACCCTGATCAACAAGGATGTTCCATCCAACTGCGTCATCGGCGGTGTTCCGTTCAAGATCCTCAAGGAGCTCAAGTGAGGACGATCCTCCTGTTCGGCCCCGTGCTGTCCAAGCTCAAGAACGCGTACGGGGGCGGCACCGGCGGCTACACGCGCAACATGTCGGTGTACCTGAACCATTTCAGGTCCGATGAGTTCACGATCGTCCCGTGCTTTCACACCGTGAGGGGCCAGTACGACTTCGGTCCATTCACCGCTCCCGCGCGGCTTGCCAAGGACATCTCCGCCTTCATCTCCGGCCTCGTGAAGGCGAGGCCAGACGGCGTTCATATCCTCGCGCAGTACCGGGGGGCGATCCCCCGGGAGTTCGCCGTGGTGCTGATCTCCAGGATGCTCGGGAAGCCGGTCCTGTACGAGATCAAGGCAGGGGCCTTCATGCAGTGGTACAGCAGCACGAACCCTCTGTCGCGGCGCCTCACCGATTTCTGCCTGAAGAGCTCCAAGGTCGTCCTCGCCGAGGGGAGCGTGTACCTCGACTTCGTCAAGGAGACGTTCGGGAAAGAGGCGCACTATTTCCCGAACTTCATCCCGACGGAAGAGATCCCCGACGAGGTCGCCGACAAGCTGAGAGATGAAGAGCTCAAGGTCCTGTTCGTGGGGTACTGCTACAAGGACAAGGGCGTCTACGAGGTCGTATCGGGCTGCGAGGAGGCCGCCAGGCAGGGCACCAGGATCCGCCTGACCATCATCGGGAAAGAGCACGATGAATTCACGCGGTGGATGGACTCCAGAGCCGAGCAGCCCAACCTGAAGATCCAGCGCCTTGGATTGCAGCCGCACAAGGAGGTGCTGCGGCATTTCAAGCTGAACGATATCTTCTGCTATCCCACGAGCCACAAGGGGGAAGGGCACAACAACTCCATCAATGAAGCGCTGATGATGGGGCTCGTGATCATCACCACCAAGAAGGGCTTCTTGGGGGATATCCTGAGCGATGAGAGCGCATATTTCCTGAAAGAGGTGTCCACCAGCGAGGTCGGCGAGGCGATCAGGGCGATCGACGGGCAGAGGGAGGTCGCGACGAAGAGGTCGAGCAACGGGAGGAGGCTCTTCCAGGAGAGATTCACCAGCGAGGTCGCCTTCGAGAAGCTGAGCCGCTGCTACGAGGAGCTGGTACGTCGTTCCCCGAGGGCGAAGGACGGGGGTGAGCCGTCACGATCCGGCGCTTGCGCGGGGCGCAGCTCGACCGATGGTTCGGCGAAGACGGCGGCGTCGATCGCTTGCGGATCGCGCGCGCCGCTCTAGCTTTCTGGCGAGAGGTGGCGCCATGATGAGGAAATTCTCGTATCACGTCCTGCCGGATCGCGACGGCTGGGGGTGGATCGTCGCGGCCGAGGGGTACGAGGCCCGCTCGCTCCCGTACGGCACGAAGGAGGAAGCGATCGAGGTGACGGAGGGGCTCGTCCGCCGTTACCCGGGCAGCACGCTCGTCGTCGACGAACAGCCCCCGCGGCTCACTCCGATCGAGCTCGATCACCGGCTCGCGGCGTGATATCCGCCCATCCGATCTCGCCCGGCTCGGGGTGAATGTCGACGTCGGGCGGGTAAACCCATGGTCAATTCGCCTCCATCGTCCTACCCTCGGAGCATCATGAGACTTCACTGCTTCTACTGGGTTGGATTTGCGGTATTGGCAAGCTTCGTCGGATGCAGCGACGCGGCAGACACCGAGCAGCCCTCGCCGCAGCCGGCCGGCAGCGCGGGAGGAGCCGGGGGAGGCGCGGCTGGCACCGGCGGCGGGGGCAGCACCAGCACCAGCACCAGCAGCAGCAGCAGCAGCAGCAGCAGCAGCAGCAGCAGCAGCAGCAGCAGCAGCAGCACAGGAGCCGGAGGCGCGGGCGGGGCGGGAGGCTCCGCCGGCTCGGGCGGGGCGCCCTCGGCGACGGCGTGCCCCGAAGGGCCGTTCCCGGCGCCGGAGGCGCTCACATCCACGGCTGTCTGTGCGGGTTTCCGGTACAACTACGGTTACAACGAAGGCCCGACGTGGATCGCCGCGCAAAACGCGTTCTTCTTCACCAACTTCGTACAGCGCGCCGCTGGCAACAATTTCACCGGCGACATCATCAAATATACGCCTGGCGGCGGCTGCGAGGTGTTCATCTCGGACGTGGGCGTGAACGGTCTCGCGGTGTCGATCGACGGGAATTTGCTGGGCGCGAGCCACAAGACCCGCTCGATCAGCTCGTTCGACGTCGCCACCAAGCAGGTGACGATCCTCTCCGACATGTACATGAACCAGCTGCTCGACTCACCGAACGATCTGATCGCGCACAAGAACGGCACGATCTATTTCACGAACCCGACCTATGAGGTCGGAAATCGCCCTCCCGGCGTCGGGCGCGCGGTATTCAGGCGAGATCCCGGGGGGGCGTTGTCGATCATCAAGCAGGGCGGCGGCCAGCCGAACGGCATCGCGCTATCGCCCGATCAGACCCGGCTCTACGTGGTGAACGCAGGCCTCTACGATGTGGACGCGGCCGGCGTGACGTCGAATCAGCGCAATTTCCCGCTCAACGCCGACGGCATCGGCGTCGACTGCGACGGCAACGTGTACCTCTCGGGCGGGACCATCCTGAACCCCGAGGGGCAGACCATCGGCGACTTCCCCGGCGGCACCAACCTCGCGTTCGGCGGCGTCGACGGCAAGACCCTCTTTGTCGTCGGCGGCGGGACGGAGGTGCACGTCGTGCAGATGAACGTGCCGGGGCTGCCTTGATCCGACCCTCCGCGCAGCGCGGCGACCCGAGCGGATCCGCCTGAGCGCCCGGTCCTTCGGCGGGGCCGAAAGCGGGGAGGGCAACTCGGCTAGGCCCTCCCCGCGCCGCGCCGCGCGACGACCGCGGGCTCCTCGGGGCTCGCCTCTCGGGGAAGCAGGGGCGAACGTGGGCGACGCGGCGCTAGCCGCTGCAGCAGCGGAACCCGATCGTGGGGTCCGTGTCGGCGCGTTCGCGCGCGTCGCGCGCGTCGCACCGGAGCTCGTCGAGCGAGTCCCCGCTGTCGAACGCTCCGCCCCGCGTCCTGCAAAGGTCGCCGGAGCCGGTGTCGCCAGAGCACGCGTCTTCCCACTCGCGGACGTTGCCGCTCATGTGCTGCAGGCCGAAATAGCCGCCCTCGCACGCCATGCTGGCGTCGTCGCCGACCGGCACCGTCGCGTCCCCGTCGCCGTTGCACAGCTGCGCGTCGAATTCACCCGTGGCGTGAGAGCGCGCGCCGCCCTCGCTGCACGCCTCGAACCACTCGCCTTGCGCCGTGTCGCCGCCGTACGGCAGCGGGCCGCCGTGGACCTTGCCGCAGAGGTGCTTGCCCAGGCTCTTGCAGAAGGCGCGGGCGTCGCACCAGTCGACGCAGGAGGCGGGGTGCCGGTCGTCCTCGCGGCGGGTCGTGCACACCTCGGGCGCGCCGGGGCCGGTGTCGAACGCGAAGCTGTCGTTGAACAGACAGAACGGCTCCTGCGCGGCGACGTCCGGCTGCGTGGCCAGGAAGGCGCGGTAGGCGGCGTTCGACACCTCGGTCTGGTCGATGCAGAACGAGCTCTCGATCGTCACCATGGCGGCGGGGCACTGGCACACGCGCGCGGCGCACGAGGCCGTCGCGCAGTCGGCGTCGGCCTCGCACGGCTGGCCGTACAGACACGAGGCGTTCCCGGCGCCGGGCTCGCAGGTGAGGCCGTGCAGCGGGCGCACCAACGTGCACGCCGAGACGAGGGCGGCCGCGAGGGCGGCCGCGGCGGCGTGGGCCGGCCGAGGACGCATCAGAAGGCCCCTTCGATGCCGGCAGCGTTCCCGGCGACGAACGGCCGGAGCGCCGGCCCGGGCGCGCGCGCGCCGGCCTTCGGCGGCCTCGCCGCGGCCGGCCGGGTCGCGTAGAACCACGCCGCGGCCCCCAGCGCGACGACGCCCACGCCGAGGCCGATGTCGGCGACCGCGTGCTGTACGCGGATGGCGCGCACCTCGTCGGCCGCGCAGCGCGGGGCGCACGTGGCGCGCAGGTCGGCCTCGGCGCTCAGCGAGTGCGCGCCGGCGACGGCGAACACGGCGAGCCCCGCGGCGCCGACGGCGCCGGACGCCCACACGAGCCCGGGGATCGCAGGCGAGGCGGGCGGCGGGGCGGTAGGCGAGGCGGGCGGCGGCGCGGCAGGCGGCGGAGCAGGAGAGGCCGGCGCGCCGGCCGAGGGGGCGCCCAGGGTCACGGTGAGCGCGCGGTTCTTCTCGCCCTCGCGGATCAGCACACGCTCCTCGACCGCGGGGCCCCAGGCGGGCTGGTACCGGAACGTGTGCGGACCGGGATCGACCGGCAGCGCCTTGCCGTCGAGCGCCGCCGCGAGGAGGCGGCCATCCACGAGCACGCGCACGTCGAGCCGCTCCCGCCCGTGCGCGTCCCTCGCGGCGATGACCACGGTGGGGAGGCTCTTCTCGACCTCGGCGAGCCATGGCCCGCAGTCGGCCACGGCGGCCGCCGGGCAGGTCGGCTGCGAGCACGCGATGAGCGCCTCCCGCGCCGCGAGGAGCTTGCCGTCCCGACGGAGGCCCTGCGCACGCTCGTAGGCGGCGGCGCACGCCCGCTTGTGAGGCTCGGCGCGGGCGCGGGCGCCGGTGAGCGCGAGCGCCGCGGCGACGGCGACGGCGAGCGTGGGCGCGGGCCGTGCGCGAGCGGGAGAGGAGGCGTTCATCGGGTCACATGCACTCGGGCTTGAGCCGGCGTATGCCGGCCTTGTCCACGGTATAGGGCGGGGAGCAGCGCTGGGCGGCGGCGCTGGCTGCGCGCGGCGTGGGCGCAGGAGCGCGCGCACCCGCCGCCGGGCGTGCCGGCTTCCGGGCGGGCGCGGTCACGGCGGCGCTCGACGCCGGCGGCGGGCTCGGCGAGCTTTCCGGGCCGGGCGCCGGCGGTCCTGGCGAGCTTTCCGGGCCGAGCGCCGGCGGTCCTGGCGAGCTTTCCGGGCTCGGCGGCGGGGCGGGAGCGGTGGGCGTCGCGCTCATCGCGCCCGGCGGGCTTGGCGCCGGCAGGGCTGGGGTCGGGGGCGCGCTGGTCACGCCTGGCGTCACCACCCCCGTGCCGGTGGGCTGCGCCGCGGGCGCGTGGGCCGCGCGCGCTGCGTCCTCCGGCCCGGGCGGGCCGCGGCGCGCCCACTGCGCTGCGAGCGCGGCCGCGCTGCCGAGGAGCACCACACCCACCAGCGCGAGGGCCGGGCGCGCGCGCTTCGACATCGCGGCGGGCGGGACGTCGCGCGACGCGCCGTCTCCCGGGGAGAGCGCCATGGAGAGCCCGCTGGACGTCGCGGACCCAGGCGGCGGCGCCGCCGCGCTGCCCGGGCCCGCCGCCTGGGCGTCTTCCAGGCCCGCCGCCGAGGCGCTCTCGATCTCCGCGACGCGGGCCGCCCGCCGCGCGAGCGCGTCGCCGGCGAGCTCCTCCACCCACTCGCCCACCGCGCGCGGCGACGCGAGCGGGACCGCGTCCTCGATGGCGATCGCGAGCTCGCGGGCGGTCGGGTAGCGGCCCTCGGCGTTCCGCTCGAGCGCCCGGAGCACGATCGGGTCGAGCGCCGGCGGCACGTGCGCCGCGAGCGAGCTCGGGGGCGGGATCGGCCGCTCGAGCACGGCCCCGATGAGCGCGGCCTCGTCGCCGCCGTCGAACAGCCGCTGGCCCGCGAGCGCCTCCCACAGGACCACACCCGCCGCGAACACGTCGGTCCTCCGGGTCACGTCGGCGCAGAGGATCTGCTCGGGTGACATGTAAGGCAATTTACCTTTCAGCTGCCCGCCGCGGGTGGTGCTGAGCCGCCCGCGCGCCTTGGCGATGCCGAAGTCGAGCAGCCGCGCCGTCCCGTCGACGCCGACGAGCACGTTCTCGGGCGAGACGTCCCGGTGCACGATGGCGAGCGGCTCGCCGGACTCGCTGTGCGCCTCGTGGGCCGCGTGGAGGCCGTGGAGCGCTCCGCACGCGATGCTCGCGACGATCGGGGCCGGCACCGGCGCGCCGCGGGCGCGCGCCGCGCGGAGCAGGCGCGCCAGCGACTCGCCCCGCACGTAGTCCATGACCAGGAACGCCTCGTCCTCGGCGATGAGGAGATCGAGCGTGGCGACCACGTTGGGGTGCTGGATGCGCGCGACGATGCGGGCCTCGCCGCGCAGGCTCTCGGCGATCTCGGGCGCCTCGGCGAGCTGGGGGTGCAGCCGCTTGATGGCCACGGTGCGCGCGAAGCCCGCCTCGCCGACCAGCCGGCCGAGGTGCACGGACGCCATCCCGCCGGACGCGATGGGGCTGTACAGCAGATATCGCCCGATTCGCCTGGGCTGCGACGGCGCCGACGACATGCCGGCGCGATGATACACGAGCCCGCGCGGCCGCGTCCCCGGTCGTCGGGCGGGGCGTCAGCCCGGCAGGGGCGTGCTCGGCTCGACGAAGCAGAGGCGATAGCCGTCGGGGTCGGTGACGACGACCTCCCGCGTATGCCACGGCTGGTCGCGCGGCCCGTCGACGCCGGCGCCGGCCGCAGCGGCGCGCGCGGCGATCGTCTCGATGCCGAGGTCGCCGGTCGCGCTGAAACAGACGATCACGCCGAGGCCGCGCTGACCGGCCAGCGAGACACCCGGCGGCGTCGCGATGAGAAAGAGATCGGCATGGGGCGCCCAGCGCAGGTGGACGAACACCGGATCCTGGTGAGCTCGGGTGAAGCCGAGGAGCTCGTAGAACGAGGCGGAGCGCTCCGCGTCGGCCACGAGGAGCTTGACGTAGGCGGACATCACGTAGGGATCGTCGCTGTGCATGGTGGCTGGGCGCGAAGGTGCGCCGCGCCGGGTCGGAAGGCAAGCCGCGAGACGCGGGCGGAGCAGGCGTCCGCGAGCCCGGCGGGCGCGGTCAGCTGCCTCTGTCCTGCTCGCTGCTTCGACGCCGGGCTCGTGAGCGCGCGGAAGGCCCGCGGTGGGATGTGCCGAGTCTGCTGCCTGCGCGCGCGATGGCATGCTGTCTGTGGGGCGCGGGGCGATGGGATTGATTCATCGGCGCGGAGGATACCTTGGCTGTGGGGCGACATGGCGGAGGCGCGACGGACGAGCGCCGCGCGCTCTCGATCGACGCCGGCTCGTCGTCCAGCCATTCGCAGCGACGGCGTCTTGTACTCGGGGCGCGGATCCTCGTCGTGACCCGGCAGCGGCGGCCGCTTTGGCATCGGGTACGCCATGCGATCCGTGTAATCGCTCTCGGGCACGTGGCAGCGCGAGCACTTCGCCTCGTCGCTGCGGAAGATCTCCCTGCCGCGCTTCACCCGCTCGCCCGACGCCCCTCTCGAGGCCGCGGTGCTCGCGAGCCAAGTCGCCGGCACGCGCTGCTCGGCAGACCCTATCGCGCGGCTTCCTCGGTGCTGAAGCGGAGGGTCCAGGGCGGCCGGCTGCACCGAGATGGGCAGTCGCGGCGCTCGAACCGTTGATCCGGGGGAGTTGATCCGGGGGAGAGGAGAGCTTCGTCGCCCTGGGGCGCCGGACCCTGCAACGTCACGGGGACCGGCTCTCGCCGCCGTCGTGCCGGACGGCCCCGGCCGTCAGGGAGGCAGGCTGAGCCGTCCAGGCACGGCAACCCACGCAGACAAACAAAAAGGCAGCGCCGCCGGGGCCTCAGGGGGGGCGAAGGCCGCGCCGGCGGCGCTGCGGTCCCATGAAGCACTGAATATGCCATCGGGAACTTTCCCTAAATTGCGTCGATGCGTCACGGACATGCCCTCTCGCGTTTCGATTTTGCAACGCGACCATCTCATGAGTGCACGATTGTTAGATCTCTTTCCTTACTAAGAAAGTTCGTCCAGGACGCAATATTGTCCCCCCATTTCGCTCTATGTAGTCGTCCGCCGATCTCGTCCTCCACAGGCGGACCGACTGCAGCAAGAACGCGAGCGAGATCAGCTGCCTGGACGTCGGCAACTCCGGAGACACCGAGTCGATCCCCATGGATGTGACTGCGGGGACTCCGATCGACCTCTTCGTCGACAGCTACAACAACGTCTCTGCCGGCTCGTTCGAGCCGAGCATCACCCCGGATTGACCTGTTGACCCGGGCCGTCCCCCCGGAGGGCCGGCGCCGGGAGGCCTCCATGACACTCCCCGCAGGAGCCGGCGCGGGCGTGGGATCGAGACCTCGATGTCGAGCGAGTTCACGGCGTTGCTCCCATCGTCGCTCCGCGGCGTTTGATCCGGGCGCTCGAGCGAGCTATCGCTCCATGCCCATGACGACAGCACCCCTGGTGGGCCACGGCGGCCCGGACGGCGCGCAGACGCCTCGGCTCATCGAGGTGAACGGGGCCCGCCTCGCCTGTGCGGAGGAGGGGCAGGGCTCCCCGGTGGTGTTCCTGCACGGAGCGGCCTCGGACCACCGGATGTGGGACCGGCATCGCGCCATCGTGGGCCAGCATCACCGGGCCATCGCCTACAGCCAGCGCTATTTCGGGGCTGGCGCGTGGGGGTCGAGCTGGCCTCCGCTCGGCGTGCAGACGCACGCGGACGACCTTGTCGCGCTCCTTCGCGCCCTCGACGCGGGCCCCGCGCACCTTGTCGCGTGGTCTTACGCCGGCCATGTGGCCCTGAGCGCGGCGCTGAGCCATCCAGCGCTGATCAGGAGCGCTTTCGTCTACGAGCCGGGCGTGCCCTCGTACGTCACCGATCCCGCCGAGCTGAGCGCGCTGGGGGACGACATGAGCGCCATGTTCGGCCCCGTCTTCGGGGCAGTCCAGCGCGGTGACAGCCAGGAAGCCGTGAGGCTCCTGCTGGATGGCTCGGGCCAGCGCGAGGGCTATTTCGCCGCTCAGCCCGCGGAGCGGCAGGCCGTCTACCTGGATAACGCACGGACCATGCCGCTCCTCCTGTCGCAGCCCCAGCCCCCGGCCATCACGTGCGGCGACCTGGCCAGCCTGAAGGTGCCGGTCACCGTTGCGTACGGCGAGCTCTCCCGGCCGCTGTTCAGCGTGGTCTCCCGCGCGGCGGCCCGCTGCATCCCCGGGCAGCACCTGGTGGTCCACGGGGCCACCCACATGTGGCCCGAGGAGGACGCGGCGGCGTTCTGCGCCGCGGTCCTGGGCTTCATCAAGGAACGCTGATGGCCTGAGCCCGCGGGGCGCGTTCACCAGCGCGTCCAGCGGGAGATCCGCTTCGCGCGCGTGTGGCCGCTGCAATCGTTCGAGAGCCCGTACGACGTCGCGGCCGCGGTGTTCACGTGCGGCCCCCAGCCCTCGTCCTCGATCGGCTCGTCGGCATCCGCGCCGAGATTGTAGACGAAGCAGTGCCCGTCGTGCTGCGTGACGCCCGCATAGACGCTCGCGCAGTTGCCGTCGCTCTTTGTGTCCGCGTCGAGGTCCGGCGACGACCATCCGGTGGCGAACTGCCACGAAAAGAGCTCCTCCTCCTCCCCGGCGACGCGGATCGGCGTGAGGAGGTACGCGCATCAATTCGAATGCAGAAAAAACATTCCACAGAAACTTGATTGAAACACGCACCCATGCATCGTACTTGGCGGATCATGGGCCCATGTAGGGTTGATGTCATCCAGGGCAAACTCCCGCTGCGCGATCGATCTCCTCCCGCCGATCCGCTGCGGAGCTGGCCTGGCCCACCGTCGAACGAACAGGCGATTTCACGGACGGCGCCCCCGGAGCGCAACCCGTCCGTTCTGCCCTGGCCGGCGGGCGCGTATCTCTCCACGCGCCCGCGGCCCTGCGGTCATTCACAGCAAAGGACGATCGAATGAAGAGACGAGAACCTTCGCGTGAGGCACCGAGCGCCATGCCCCTCGAACGCCGGCGCTTTCTCGGCGACGCCCTCGGGCTCGGGGGAGCAGCGCTCCTCCACGCCTGCGACTCACGCTCCGGCGAGCCGGGGCCGCCGGCGGCCAACGCCGCGCCCCTCGTGGCGGCCGCCGACAGGCCGGAGGTGTCCGAGCTGCGCTTCGGCATCATCGCGCTGACCGACTGCTCGCCGCTCGTGATCGCTCATGAAAAGGGGTTCTTCAGGACGTCGCGCTCGTGACCATCCCGCCCGCGCAGATGGTCGCCAACATGAAGGTGGGACAGATGGACGGGTTCTGCGTCGGCGAGCCGTGGAACGCCAGGGCCATCGCCGATCAGATCGGTTACACGGCCATCACCACGCAGGAGCTCTGGAAGGACCCCCCGAGAAGGTGTGCGCGTTCACCGCGGAGTTCGCCGACAGGAACCCGAGGACGGTGAAGGCGGTGCTCAAGGCGCTCCACGAGGCGAGCGTCTGGCTCGACAAGCTCGACAACCGCCCCGAGCAGGCCGACATCGTGTCGAGGCCGACGTACATCAACTGTCCGCCGGAGCTCATCCTGGGCCGGCTCCAGGGGCATTACGACTACGGCGACGGTCGCAAGAAAGAGGACAGGGACTACATGATCTTCAGCGACCGGGGCTGCAATTACCCGCAGGCGAAATACGCGCTCTGGTGGCTCAGCCAGTTCCGCCGCTGGGGCATGGTGGAGGGGAAGCCGGACTACGAGGGGGTCGTCAAGCAGGTCATGCGCCCCGACCTTTACGAGGAGGCGATGAAGGAGCTCGGGGTCCAGCACGGCGGCCCGAGCGACCAGCCCGAGACGCTGTTCGACGGCGTGACGTTCGACCCGAAGGACCCGGAGAAGTACGCGACGTCCTTCCCGGTCAACGCCCTGAAGGGATGAACCCCCACATCGCCGGGGGCCGACGGAAAGCGCGGCGGCGGCGGAGGAGTGCTGCATGAGCGAGGCGAAAGCGATCTCTCCGAGGATTCGAGTCGACAAGTTGATCCTGCCCCTCGTCGGGGTGGCGTGCGTGATCGGGCTATGGGCCATCGCGAGCAGCCTGTGGACCCAGGCGCTGCCCTCTCCGCTCAAGACGTGGGAGGTGAGCAAGCCTTACATCTTCGAGCCGTTCGAGAAGCGGGGAGAGCTCGACCAGGGCATCCTCCGCTTCACGTGGTACTCGCTCCAGCGGGTCGCGAAGGGCTACACCCTGGCGATCCTGCTCGGGATCCCCATCGGCTTCTTCCTCGGCGCCTCGAAGCTGTTCAGGACGAGCTTCGATCCGATCATCCAGATCCTCCGCCGGGTCTCCCCGCTCGCGTGGCTCCCGCTCGGGCTCGTGCTCTTCCAGAAGCCGGACCCGGCCGGCGTCTTCACCATCGCCATGTGCTCGATGTGGCCGACGGTCCTGAACACAGCGCTCGGGGTGCGGTCGATCCCGCAGGATTACATGAACGTCGCCCGGGTGCTCCGGCTCTCGCGCATGAAGACGCTGATCAAGGTGCAGCTCCCCGCCGCGCTGCCGTACATGTTCACGGGCTTCCGGCTCAGCCTCGGCATCGCCTGGCTGGTCATCGTCGCCGTGGAGATGCTGACCGGCTCGCCCGGGGTCGGCGGCTTCCTCTGGCAGGAGTACAACAGCCTCATCTACGAGCACATCATCCTGTGCATCATCACCATCGGGCTCGTGGGCTTCCTGCTGGACGCGCTCATGAGCCTCGTCGAGCGCAGGCTCAAGCTGGCGGGAGGGTGACGGCCATGGCGCTCCTCGAGCTGCGCAACGTCGGGAAGAGCTACGGCGCCGGGGCCACCCGCGCCGAGGTGCTCAGGGACATCGACCTGGAGATCGAGAAGGGCGAGTTCGTCGCCGTTGTCGGCTACTCGGGGGCCGGGAAGACGACCCTCATGTCGCTCATCGCCGGGCTCCTGCAGCCGGATACCGGGGTGGTGACGCTGAACGGGAAGGCGGTCGAGGGGCCGGGGCCCGACCGCGGCGTCATCTTCCAGAACTACTCACTGCTGCCCTGGCTCTCCGTCTACGAGAACATCCATCTCGCCGTGGACCAGATCTTCTCGTCCTGGCCCGCGGAGAAGAAGCGGGAGCACACCGAACGAACCATCGCCATGGTGAAGCTCACCCCGGCCCGCGACAAGAAGCCGGCGCAGCTCTCCGGCGGCATGCGCCAGCGGGTCTCGGTGGCGCGGGCGCTCGCCATGGAACCGGAGGTCCTCCTGATGGACGAGCCGCTCGGCGCGCTCGACGCGCTCACGCGCGCGACGCTGCAGGACGAGATCGCGCGGATCTGGCGGGCGACCCGGAAGACCGTGCTCCTCATCACCAACGACGTCGACGAGGGCATCCTCCTCGCCGACCGGATCGTCCCGCTCAGCAAGGGCCCGGGCGCCACGCTCGGTCCCGGGGTGATCGTCGATCTCGAGCGCCCGCGGGATCGCAAGGCCATGAACCACGATCCGCGCTTCAAGGAGATCCGCGGCGCCGTCATCAACTACCTGCTCGGCCCGGGCGCCGGGCCGATGGCGGGCAAGGGCGTGTCCGGCGCAGCGCGGGAGGCGGAGGCAGTCGCATGAAGAAGTATCTCGAGATCTGGAATGTCACAAAGACGTTTCCCACCCCGAAGGGGCCTGCGATCGTCGTCCGGAACTTCGACCTGAACCTGAAGAGGGGAGAGTTCCTGTCGCTCATCGGCCACTCCGGCTGCGGCAAGTCCACCGTGCTGTCGATGGTCGCGGGCCTGAGCGAGATCACGAGCGGCGGCATCGTCCTCGCGGGCAGGCAGATCCACGGCCCCGGCCCGGACCGCGGGGTCGTGTTCCAGTCGCCCTGCCTGCTGCACTGGATGACGGCGCTCGAGAACGTCCTGCTCGGGGTGGAGCAGGTCCACCGGCAGAAGAGCAAGAAGGACTGCATCGAGATCGCGACGCACTACCTCGATCTGGTCGGGCTCGAGGAGTCGATGCACAGGAAGCCGCGCGAGCTGTCCTCCGGGATGCAGCAGCGCGTCGGGCTGGCGCGCGCCTTCGCCCTGTCGCCCAAGATGCTCTTGCTCGACGAGCCCTTTGGCATGCTCGACTCGCTCACCCGGTTCGAGCTCCAGGAGGTGCTCATGAACCTGTGGGCAGAGGACCAGAAGACGGCGCTGATGGTCACGCACGACGTGGACGAGGCCCTGTTTCTGTCGGACCGCATCGCGATGATGACGAACGGCCCGGGGGCGCGCGTGGGCGAGATCCTGGAGGTACCGTTCCCGCACCCGAGGGACCGTCAGGCGGTGCTGGAGGACCCGATGTACTATCCCCTCCGAGAGCGGCTGATCACGTTCCTCGAAGCCCAGGCGTACAAGGACAAGCCCGCCGTGGACACCGCGCTCGAGCGCGCCCCGGAGGCCGCGGTGAAGACGGGCCGCTTCTGGACCGCGCTCTGGAAGGGGAGCAGGACGTCGGCGTAGCGCCGCAAGGTGGATCGCTCGCCTCCTGTCCCCCGCGAGATAGCCCACAGCGCCTAGCGCGCCGCGACAGGGACGCGGCGGCGCGCAGCTCCCGCGGCGCGCCCGTCGCCGGGCACGACTGCCGAGCCCGGTTCGAATAAGAGAGCTGGGACACAAGGACCGCAAAATCTCAACGAGATACGAATGGACGCCCACAGTTCGATGGGGAGCCGCGGACCAGCGGTCTAGACAGAATCCGCCCACGGTGCGATCCTGCAAGACCACCGTCCGTCGTGTCTGCTCGGCGTGAGCGGCAGTGTCGGCCGGAGGTCCAGCGCCGTGGCGAGGTGAGATGCTCTCCGCAACCTGTACTGTGAGCCAGCAGATTTACAGCGACTCGAGCATCGAGGTGTTCGAAGGCACCTGGGGCGACCAGCGCAAGCCTGCTGTCTTCAAGGTACTGAAGAGCGAGTTCCCGAGCTCGCGCGAGCTCGCGGCGCTCCGGCACGAGTACAACGTCCTGTGCGAGCTCGACGTCGAGGGCGTCGTCAAGGCGTACGGGATCGAGAAGCACAAGAACGGCCTCGCCCTCGTGCTCGAGATGCCGAGCAGGACGACGCTCCACGACCTCCTGCGCGCCGGACGGCTGGAGCTCAAGGCGGCCCTGACGATCGCCCGCTCGGCGGCCCGGATCCTCGACGAGATCCACCGCCGCAAGGTGATTCACAAGGACGTCAAGCCGCGCAACCTCCTGGTCGATCCGGACACGCTCGATGTCCACTTCGTCGGCTTCGGCATCGCCACGCTGCTCCCGCAGGAGACGCAGCAGGCGGTGAGCCCCGAGGCGCTCGAGGGGACCCTCGCGTACATGTCGCCCGAGCAGACCGGCCGGATGAACCGCGTGATCGACCGCCGCACCGACCTCTACTCGTTCGGCGTGACCCTCTACCAGATGCTCACCGGCGTCCTGCCGTTCAGCGAGAGCGATCCGATGGATCTCATCCACGGCCACATCGCGCGGACGCCCGTGGCCCCGCCCGAGCGGGTTCCGGACATGCCCGAGGCGGTGTCGCGGATCGTGATGAAGCTCCTCGCCAAGAACGCGGACGACCGGTACCAGAGCGCCTTCGGCCTGTTCGCCGACATCGACGCGTGCCTCCGCCAGCTCTCGACCTCCGGCGCGGTGGCGCCCTTCGCGCTCGGCGAGCGCGACATCCCGGACACGCTGCGCATCCCGCAGAAGCTCTACGGCCGCGCCGAGGAGGAGCGCGCGCTGCTCGCCGCCTTCGAGCGCGCCGCAGGCGGGGAGGGCGAGCTCCTCCTCGTGTCGGGGTACTCGGGCATGGGCAAGTCGGCCCTCGTGAACGAGATGCACAGGGCCATCGCCCAGCGAGGGGGCTATTTCACCGCGGGCAAGTTCGACCAGCTGAACCGCGGCGCGCCGTACACCTCGCTCGCGCGGGCGTTGCGCGAGCTCGTCCGGCACATCCTCACCGAGCGGCCGGAGCAGCTCGCGCGCTGGAGCGCCGAGCTCGGCCGCGCGCTCGGCACGAGCGGGCAGCTCCTCGTCGACCTGATCCCGGAGCTCGAGTGGATCGTCGGCCCGCAGCCCCCGGTCCAGCAGCTCGCGCCGGCGGAGTCGCAGGGCCGCTTCCACGCGATCTTCAAGGCGTTCGTCCGCGTCTTCGCGACCGCCGAGCACCCCCTCGTCCTCTTCCTGGACGACCTGCAGTGGGCCGACCCCGCCTCGCTCAAGCTGCTCCAGGTCCTCGCCGCGGATCCGGAGCGCGGCCACCTGCTCGTGATCGGCGCCTTCCGCGACAACGAGGTGTACGCGGCTCACCCGCTCCGCGTCGCGCTCGGCGAGATCGAGAAGGCGGGCGCGCCGCTCCGCGAGCTCAGGCTCGAGCCGCTCGCCCTCGCCGACGTGGCCGACCTGCTCTCGGACGCGCTCTCCGCGTCCCGCGCCGAGGTCGAGCCGCTCGCCCGCGTGGTGTTCGACCGGACCCAGAGCAACCCGTTCTTCGTGCGGCAGTTCCTGGTCTCGCTCCACGCCGAGGGCCTGCTCCGCTTCCACGCGGGCGCCTGGACCTGGGAGCTCGACGGCATCCGGCGGCGCACGGTCACCGACAACGTCGTCGAGTTCATGGCGCGCAAGATCGAGGAGCTCGATCCCGAGCTCGTGCGCGTCCTCCGGCTCGCGGCGTGCATCGGGCACGAGTTCGACCTGCGCACGCTCGCGGTCATCAGCGAGCGGCCGCCGCACGAGACCGTGTCGGCGCTGTGGAGGATCCTGCAAGAGGGCCTGATCGCGCCCGTCGACGCCGACTACCGCCTCGCGCACGCGACCGACGGCGAGGCGCAGACCGGCGTCGACTGGCGGGTCGACTACCGCTTCTTGCACGATCGCGTCCAGCAGGCGGCCTACTCGCTCCTCGGCGAGGATCACAGGAGGGAGGTCCACCTCAGGATCGGGCGGCTCATGCTCGCGAGCCGCGAGGGCGCCGCGCGGGAGGAGGCGCTCTTCGACATCGTCAACCACGTCAACATCGCGGCGCCCATCGTGACCTCCCCCGCGGAGCAGGCCACGGCCGCCGAGCTGAACCTCGCCGCCGGCAGGAGGGCCAAGGCGGCCACCGCCTACGAGGCCGCCGCCGGCTATTTCCGCGCGGGCATGGGGTTTCTGCCCCGCGGCGGCTTCGACGACCACTACGAGCTCGCCCTCGCGCTCCACAGGGAGCGCGCCGAGGTCGAGTCGCTGTGCGGCGCGTTCGAGGAGGCCGAGCGGCTCTGCGCCGCGGCGCTCGCCCGCGCCCGGACGGCGATGGACAAGGTCTCGATCCACCTGGTCCAGGCGAACCAGTACCTGCTCCAGTGGCGCAACCACGAGGCGACCCTGGTCCAGAAGGCCGGCCTGCGGCTCCTCGGGTGCCCCATCCCCGAGGACCGGGACGAGGTCGCCGCGCTGCTCGAGCGGGAGCTCGAGGCGGTGCCGGTCCTCCTCGGAGGGCGGAGCATCGAGGAGCTCGCCCACGCCCCGAGGACGACGCGCCCCGAGCACCCGGTGACGCTGGAGCTGCTCGTCAACCTGTTCTTCGGTGCCTACAACTCGAGCGATCAGACGCTCGCGAACCTCGCCATCGTGAAGATGGTGACGCTCTCGCTGCAGCACGGGAACAGCGATATGTCCGCCTTCGGATACGTCGCGTACGGCATGGTGGTGGGCCCGCTGCTCGGCGAGTACGAGACGGCCTATCGGTTCGGCCGGATGGCCATCGAGCTCGCCGACCAGCTCGACAACCTCGTCCTCCGGGCCAAGACCTACCACATCTTCTCCGCGGACGTGCACAGCTGGACGCAGCCGCTGCGGAGGGCAGATCCCTATTACGACCGCGTCTACGATCTCGGGCTCCAGGCCGGCGACTGGACGGCCATGGGCTACATGATCAGCCAGAGCGGCGCGGACCGGCTCACCTACGGGATGCCCCTCGCGGAGCTCGCGCAGCTCACCGACACGCACCTCGCGTTCCTGCGGCGCGCCCGGAGCCAGGACATCATCGATATCCTCCTCGCGGGCGTGATCCAGCCACTGAAATGCCTGCAAGGGCTCACGAAGAGCCGCCTCAGCTTCGACGACGGCGCGTTCGACGAGGCGTCCTACACGGCGAGGCACGGCGGCTCGCCCTACCACATGGGGTGGCTCTTCTACGCCAAGATCCGGAATGCCTATCTGTTCGGCGACAGGGCGAGCTTCGCCGATCTGATGCCGAAGCTCGCCGTGATCGAGGGCGCCTTGCCCACGCACGCCAAGGTGCCCGAGGCGACGTTCTATGCGGGGCTCATGCGGATCGCCGCGTGCGAGAGCGCCGAGGGCGCCGAGCGGCGGGAGCACGAGGAGCACCTGGAGCGGCTCCTCGTGCGGATGAAGCGGTGGGCCGACGCCGGGCCGGACAACGTCCTTCACAAATACCTGCTCCTGCTCGCCGAGCAGGCCCGCGTCGAGGGGCGGAGGGCCGAGGCCATGGACCTCTACGAGCGGGGGATCGAGGCGGCGCGGCAGGCCGACTACATCAACAACCAGGCGCTCGGCAACGAGCTTTACGGCAGGTTCTGGCTCGCCCAGGGCAGGGCCGAGTTCGCCGGCATCTTCCTGCGCAGGGCGCTCTATCTGTACGAGCGCTGGGGGGCGAGCGAGAAGGCCGAGGCGCTGCGCGAGGAGCTCGCGCCGGCCGTCTCGTCGGCCGAGGGCGGGCCTCTCGCGCTCTCGCCGACGAGCACCGCGCCGCGAGGGCTCGCCGCGGGGGAGAGCTTCGATCTCGCCACGGTCCTCGAGACAGCACAGGCCATCTCGCGCGAGATCGTGCTGGACAAGGTGCTCGATCAGGTGCTGCGCATCGTGATCAAGAGCGCCGGGGCGAGCCGGGGGTTCTTGATCCTGTCGCGCGGCGAGGTGCTGACGGTCGAGGCGATGATCTCGGTCGATCCCGACACGGTGAGCCTCGGGCTCTCGATGCCGCTGGAGGCGCGCCTCGATCTGGCCCGCTCGGTCGTGCACTACGTGGCGCGCTCGCGCGAGGCGCTCGTGATCGGGCGCGCGACGGACGATCCGCGCCTCGCCGGCGATCCGCACGTGATCGCGCGCCGGCCGAGATCGATCCTCGGCTTGCCGCTCCTGCACCAGGGCCGGCTGAGCGGCGTGCTGTACCTGGAGAACCACCTCGCCGAGCACGCGTTCACCGCCGATCGCATCGAGCTCTTGCGGCTCCTCTCCTCGCAGGCCGCGGTGGCGGTCGAGAACGCGCTGCTCTACACCGGCCTCACGGCCGTGAGCGCCGAGCTCCGGGCGGCGAACGAGCGGCTGGAGCGGGAGGTGCGGGAGCGCACGGAGGAGCTCTCGCAGGCGAACGAGCGCCTCTCGGCGCAGGGCGAGGAGCTCCGGGAGACCAACCTGCGCCTCGTGCACGAGCTCGGCGAGCGCGAGCGCGCCGAGGAGGCCCGCGCCCAGCTGCATGAGGAGGTGATCCGGTTCCAGCGGGCGAAGATCTCGGAGCTGTCGACCCCGCTCGTGCCCATCACCCACGATGTCATGGTCATGCCGCTCATCGGCACGCTGGACGAGGAGCGCTCAGAGGACGTGCTGCAAACCCTGCTCGACGGCGCGGCCAGGAGCAGCGCGCGCGTCGTCATCATCGATGTCACCGGGATCAAGGGGGTCGATCACCGCGTGGCGAGCGCCCTGATCAACGCGGCGAACGCCCTCCGGCTGCTCGGGGCCCAGGCCGTGCTGACGGGCATCCGCGGCGAGGTCGCCCAGGCGCTCATCCGGCTCGACATCGACCTGTCGCGTATCGTGATCCGCGGGACACTGCAGAGCGGGATCGCCTACGCCGTCGGCCGATCGGGCGGCGCGAGCCATTCGGGGTCGCGTGTGTAGGGGCTCGCCGGATGTCCCTACGTCGAATCGTGTAGACAGCTCTGGAGCGGATGGCGCATCATGAGCTCGCCAGTCCGTCGGGGGGTGCCTGTTTCATCGTGCGCCGTGCGGTCGCACGAGGCGTCCGGATCCGTCGAACAACAGGGCGGCTCCTCGCGGGTGGAGGGGGTGAGGCGTATGGTCCATAGAATCGGTCGGTTCATCGTCGGGGTCTGCGTGGCGGCGGGGCTCGCGGCCCTGGGCTGCGACAACGGCAGCGGCGCGCCGGGCGCGCCGGCAGAACGCGGCAAGCCGAAGCTCGCCTACATCACGAACGGGGTCGCCCCGTTCTGGACCATCGCCGAGAAGGGCGTCATCGACGGCGCGAAGGAGTACAACGCCGAGGTGAGCGTCGTGATGCCGAGCGACGTGAACGACCAGATGCAGCGGGTCGAGGATCTCTTGATCCGCGGCGTCGACGGCATCGCGATAAGCCCCATCGACGCGGAGAACCAGGTCCCGCTGCTCAACAAGGCGGCCGCCAAGACCAAGCTCATCACGCAGGACTCGGACGCTCCGAAGAGCGAGCGGATCGTGTACATCGGCATCGACAACTACGTCGCTGGCCGGATGGCGGGGCAGCTCGTGAAGGAGGCGATCCCCGGCGGCGGCAAGCTGGCGATCTTCGTCGGGCGGCTCGAGGGGGACAACGCCCGCAAGCGCCGCCAGGGCGTGCTCGACGAGCTGCTCGATCGCCCGGACAACAGCGCCGGGAACGACCCGCTGAACCAGGAGCTGAAGGGGGCGAAGTACACCGTCATCGCGACCGTGACGGACCAGATCGACGCGGCCAAGGCGAAGAGCAACGCCGAAGACATGATGTCGGCGCACCCGGACCTCGTCGGCCTCATCGGTCTGAACGCGTACCACACGCCGGCCTTGCTGGAGGCGCTCAAGCAGGCGCGGAAGATGAGCGCGATCCAGGTCGTCGGCTTCGACGAGCAGGACGCGACGCTGCGCGCGATCCAGGACGGTGAGGTCGTCGGCACGGTGGTGCAGAACCCGTACATGTACGGCAAGGAGTCGGTGCGCGTGCTCGCGGCGCTCGTGCGGGGCGACAGCTCCGTCGTGCCCCCGAACGAGTTCATCTCGCTGCCGGCCCGGCAGATCCGCAAGGGCAACCTGGGCGAGTTCTGGGCGGATCTGAAGCAGAAGGCAGGCAAAACCGAGTGAGCCCTCGGGCGGGCCGCGCGGCGCGCCGCCCGGGCTGACGACCCCTGAAGCGAATGAAAGCCTCCTCGCCCGACCTGGACGCGACACCGCTGCTCGAGGCGCGCGGCCTGACCAAGCGCTTCCCCGGCGTGCTCGCGCTCAGCGACGTTCACGTCGCGCTCGGCCGCGGCGAGGTGCTCGGCATCGTCGGCGAGAACGGCGCTGGCAAGAGCACCCTCATGAAGATCCTCGCTGGTGTCGAGGCGCCCGACGCCGGCGAGATGCGCCTCGACGGGCGGCCGGTCGCGCTCGGCTCGGTGAGGGAGGCGCTCTCCCGCGGGATCGCGCTCATCCACCAGGAGCTCAACCTGGCGGAGAACCTCGATATCGCGGCCAACATCTTCCTCGGCCGGGAGCCGCGGCGGGGCGGCTTCCTCGACGAGGGCAGGATGGAGCGGGAGGCGCGGGCGATCATGGCGCGGGTCGGCCTCGCGTGCTCGCCGCGCGCGCTCGTCGGCGGCCTGTCCCTCGGGCAACGTCACCTCGTGGAGATCGCGAAGGCGCTCTCCGCGAACGCCCGGGTGCTCATCATGGATGAGCCGACGTCGTGCCTGTGCCCGCACGAGGCCGAGGTCCTGTTCCATGTGGTGCGGGAGCTCCGCGCGGGCGGCATCGGCGTCGTGTACATCTCTCACCGCCTCGGCGAGGTGACGGCGCTGTGCGATCGCGTGCTCGTGCTGCGCGACGGCGAGAACGCGGGCGAGCTGCCGCGCGACGAGATGAGCCACGATCGCATCGTGCGGCTGATGGTGGGCCGGGATCTCTCCCAGTTCTATCCGCACGTCCCGCACCCGCCGGGCGCGCCGGTGCTCGAGGTCTCCGGCCTCCGGACGTCGCGGCACCCCGAGCGCGCGCTCTCGTTCACGGTGCGCGCCGGCGAGATCGTCGGCGTGGCGGGGCTCCTCGGCGCCGGGCGCACGTCGCTGCTCCGGACGCTGTTCGGCGTCACGCCCGCGGCCGGCGGCGCCGTGCGCGTGGCCGGGCGGGCGATCACCCCGCGCACGCCGCGCGACGCCATCGCCGCCGGGATCGGCCTGGTCCCGGAGGATCGCCAGCAACAGGGCATCATCCTGGAGATGGCGATCCGGGCGAACGTGAGCCTGCCGAGCCTCCGGAGGGCGCAGCGCTACGGCGTCCTCGACCGCGCGGACGAGCGCCGGATGTCGGCGGCGATGATCCGAGAGCTCGGCGTGCGGACGCCGTGCGACGTGCAGCCGGCGCAGCACCTCTCCGGCGGCAACCAGCAGAAGGTGGTCATCGGAAAGTGGCTGTCGATGTCGCCGCGCGTGCTCCTCCTGGACGAGCCGACCCGCGGCATTGACGTCGGCGCGAAGCACGAGATATACCAGCTGATGGAGCGATTGGCCGCGAGCGGCATGGCCACCCTGTTCGTCTCCAGCGACATGGAAGAGGTGATGGGCATGTCCGATCGGGCGCTGGTGATGCACGAGGGGCGCATCGCCGGCGAGCTCGGCCGCGCCGGGCTGAGCGAGGAGGCGATCCTGCAGCTCGCGACCGGCAGCGACGCCGCGGCGTGACACGGAGCCATCGAGACGGGGCCGAGGCCAGAGGAGCATGCCTGTGACGACGACACGTGATCTCCGGGCGCGCGGCTCCGCGCCGCCCGCGCCGCCCGCGCCGCTCGTGCCGAGCACGCGGCGGAAGGTGCTCGGCGTCTTCTGGCTGCTCCTCGCCGTGTCGCTCGGCACCGCGCTCATGAACGGCAGGTTCCTCCTGGCGGAGAACCTCGAGAACCTGATCCGGCGGACGGCGCTGTTCGGCATCCTCAGCATCGGCGCGGGCTTCGTGATCATCACGGGCGGTATCGACCTGTCGATCGGCTCGGTCGTGGCGCTCGCCGGCTGCATGCTGCCGTGGCTCCTCTCGGTCCAGCACTGGCCGCCTTCGCTGGCGGTGCCCGTGCTGCTCGGCATCTCGCTCTGCATCGGGCTCGCGCACGGGCTGCTCATCACGAAGCTCCGGCTCCAGCCGTTCGTCGTGACGCTCTGCGGGCTCCTGCTCTACAGGGGCACCGCGCGCGGGATCTCGGGCGACCAGACGCAGGGGTTCGGCATGGGGTTCGAGTCGCTGCGCTACCTGTCGGTCGGCAGCCCGTTCTCCATCCCCGTGCCGTTCCTCTCGTGGATCTCGGAGGGGCGCTTCAGCCCGTACGCGGTGCACCCGTTCACGGGCGCGAGGACGCGCCTCGCGGCGATCACGTGGATCGATATCCCGATGCCGTTCCTCCTGTTCCTCGCGATCGCGATCGCGGCGTCGATCTTCCTGAACCGCACCATTTACGGCCGCTATCTGATGGCGCTCGGCCGCAACGAGCAGGCGGCGCGCTACAGCGGGGTCGACACCGACAGGATGACGATCCTCGCCTATGTGCTGTGCTCGGTGCTCGCCTGCTTCGGAGGCATGCTGTTCGCGCTGGAGGTCAACTCGGCGCAGCCCGTCGATTTCGGCAATTTCTACGAGCTCTACGCGATCGCCGCCGCCGTGCTGGGCGGCTTCAGCCTGCGCGGAGGCGAGGGCGCGGTGCTGGGGGTGATCCTCGGCACCGCGCTGATGCAGGTGCTGCGCAACGCCATCAACATGCTGGGCGTCCCGACGCAGATCGAGTTCGCTGTGATCGGCGCCGTCATCCTGATCGGCGTCATCGCGGACGAGCTGGTCAGGCGCTATGCGGCGGCGCGGCGCAGGGCGGTTGGCTCATGAGATCATGAGCTCGCGGCGGCGCTTCCAGCAGGCCGCCGCCGAGATCGACCGAGGCCCAGCAAACGCCCCGGCGGCGCGACGCCCGCGGCCGCTGCCGCCGCCGCAGGACGCGCCTCGCCGCGTCGACACGGTGCGCAAGGCGCAATGTCGCTGTCCTCGCCACGAGCCCGGCATGGCGGCGCGCGAGAGCGTGCAGATCGCGTGCTATGCTGAAAGCTCGCCGGCGTTCCACGCGGAGCAGGAGCGAGCAGCGGCCGGGGGGAGCCGGGCCGCGGACCGCCTGCGTCACGTGGAAATATCAATTAAATCGCTGGCTTACGATAGCCGTGGAGAGGCCTTCACGCGGTGATGCCCGCGTGGAAAGGGGATGGCGTGATGCGGAAGCGGATTTCTTGTGACGCTACAATTGTTCATCTGGCGCTGGGGCTCGTCGGCTGTGTGGCCGGCGCCGAGGAGCCGTCGCGTGGGGCGTCGGCCGTCCCGATCGGACGCGGCGTCGCGGCCCTGACGGGCGCCGCGGGCTCAGGGGTCGCCTCGGTGTGGGGGCCGGCCGAGAAGTCGTTCCTGGGCACCTCGACGACCACGGCCTCGCGGGTCTATTTCACCGGGCACCGCGGCATCGTGTCCGAGGTGTTCTATCCGGTGCTCGACACGGTCAACTCCGTCGACTTGCAGTTCCTGGTGGGGGATACGGCGAAGACCTTCGTCGACGAGGAGAAGCAGCAGAGCTACAGCGTCACCCAGCCGGACAAGCGATCCATGCGGTGGCAGGCGGTCACCAGCAACAGCGGCCACAACTGGCGGATCACCAAGACCATCTTCGCCGATCCCGGCCGCAGCTCGCTGATCCAGCGCGTCCAGTTCGACGCGCTGAACGGCAGGAACGTCACCCAGTTCAACCTCTACCTGCTCCACAACCCGGCGATGGACAACTCCGGGGCCGGCGACAGCTCGAAGACCGCGACGGCGGGCGGGCGCACGATGCTCGTCGCCTCGGAGAACAGCCGCGTCTCGGCGCTGGCCATCTCGCGGGCGTGGAAGACGCTGACCTCGGGCGGCCCGCCGATGGTGTCGAGCGGCTTCGTCGGCGAGACGGACGGCTTTACCGACCTGCTCGGCGGCAGCGCCGACAGGACCATGAGCTGGCGCAACGACCTGGCGAGCGGTGGCAACGTGGCGCAGATGGGCTGGGTCGACCTCGGCGCGAGCGCCGTCACCAGCGTCTCGTTCGACGTCGTGCTCGGCTTCGGCGCCACCGAGACCGAGGCGACGACCACCGCGAACGCGACGCTCGGCAGCAACCTGACCACCCTGCGAACCACCTACGACAGCGGGTGGAACAGTTACACAAGCGGGCTCAACAACCAGGGCGGCACCGCCGATGACCAGTATTACCTCGCGGCGATGTCGCTCAAATCGATCCAGGACAAGTCGAACGGCGCCATGATCGCCGGGATGGGCACGCCGTGGGGCGAGACCAACGGCGACGCCAACAACGGCGGGTACCACCTGGTCTGGCCGCGCGATCTGTTCAAGTTCGCCAGCGCGCTCGTGACCGCCGGAGACACGGCGGCCGGGACCGCGGTGGTCAACTACCTGTTCAACACGCTCCAGCAGTCGAGCGACTGCGGCGTCGCCGAGTACAACGCGCCGAGCTGCCCGCAGGGCTACACCCGCGTCGGCCGCTTCCCGCAGAACGCCTGGGTCAGCGGCTGGCAGTACTGGCAAGGCACGCAGATGGACGAGCAGGCGATGCCGATCATCCTGGCCTGGCGCCTGGGCCCGTCGGTGTCCAACCCGCTGTGGCCGAAGATCAAGAAGACGGCCGACTACATCGTCAACACCGGCCCGTGGACCCAGCAGGAGCGCTGGGAGGAGAACGCCGGGTACTCGCCGTCGACCATCGCCGCGGAGATCGCCGGCCTCGTCTGCGCGGCCACGATCGCGCGCGCGAACGGCGACACGACGAGCGCGGCCCGCTACATGGCCGCCGCCGACGTCTGGCAGCAGAGCGTCGACCGCTGGACGTTCACGAACACCGGCTATCACGGCGACGGCAAGTACTACATCCGCATCAACCCGTCTGCGCGGGGGAACACCGGCACAGGACCGCAGGTGTATAACCCGGTGTCCGGGCCGGACGCGGCGATCTCCTTCACGATCGGCAACGGCGGTGGCACGCACGACCAGCGCTACATCGTCGACGGCGGGTTCCTCGAGCTCGTCCGGATGGGGGTGAAGCGCGCGGACGATCCGTCGATCCTCGCGACGCTGCCGGAGTACGACCTCATCCTGAAGCGCAACATCGCCGGCAAGGGCGACGCCTGGTTCCGCTACAACTACGATGGATACGGCGAGAAGAACGACGGCAGCAACTTCGACGGCACCGGCGGCCGGGGCCGGCTGTGGCCCATCTTCACCGCCGAGCGCGGCATGTTCAAGATCGCCGGCACGGGCGTCGGCAGCGATGGCAATCCGTTCCTGACCGCGGTGAAGGCGTTCTCGACGCCGCAGGGCTTCATCCCGGAGCAGGTGTGGAGCGAGACGACGGACGTCACCGGCTGGCAAGTGGTGAAGCCGGCGACCGCCACGGCGGGCACCCCGACGAGGTCGATGAGCCCCCTGAACTGGGCGATGGGCGAGTACATCAGCCTGCTGGCGTCGATCCGCGCGGGCAAGGTCGTCGACATCCCGTCGGTGGTCTGCAGCCGCTACAACGCCTGCGTCGTGCCGCCCGCGTCGGGCCAGGCGGGCGTCGTGTTCAACGCGACCGCGACCACCGTGGTCGGCCAGCACGTGTACGTCACCGGCAACACCGCGGCGCTGGGCAGCTGGAATACCGATCTCGGCATCCCGGTCGATCCGCGCAGCTACCCGGTGTGGACGAACCGCGCCAACCTGCCGGCCAGCAGCGCCCTGCAGTACAAGTACTACCGCAAGAACGCCAATGGCACCGTGACCTGGGAGAACCGGCCCGGCGGCGGCAATCGCACGATGAGCACCCCCGCGTCCGGCGGGACGCTCACGCTCAATGACACGGTGATCTGGTAAGATAAGCGCGGCGCGGGCGAGGGGAGGGGGTGAGCGCCGCGGCGACCGACGGGCGAGCTGGCCGAATGGCTAGCTGGCCGCCCGGCTCGCCCCCTCAAAGCTGCATGAGCCCGCGAATCACCTGCTCGGTCTGCTCGGCGAGCGCCGCCAGGAGCTCGGCCGCCGGCCGCGGCCTGGCGAGGGCGGCGCTCTGGCCGGCCCAGAGCGACAGGTAGTCCTCGCGCCCCGCCGCCGCCGCGGCCCGGCGGATCGGCTGGGTGAGCCAGTTCTGGACCGGATACTCCGGCACCTCGGGCTCGTGCGGCGTCAGGGCCTCGACGAACGCGTTGGGGATGCCCCGCGCGGTGCGGCCGGAGAACACCCGCGTGAGCACGGTCGTACGCGCGTGCGGCGAGGCCAGCGCGCTGCGGTGGCCGGCGCTCGCCCCCGACTCCTCGCACGCGAGGAAGGCCGTCCCGATCTGCACCCCGCTGGCGCCGAGCGCGAGCGCCGCCGCGACGCCGCGGCCGTCGGCGATGCCGCCCGCGGCGACCACCGGGGCCCGCACCGCGTCCACGACCTGCGGGACGAGCGACAGCGTGCCGACCAGCGACTCCCGCACGGGCCGCAGGAACGCGCCGCGGTGCCCCCCCGCGTCGCTGCCCGAGGCGACGATGAGGTCGACGCCGGCCTGATCGAGCGCGATCGCCTCGTCGACCGTGGTGGCGGTGCCGATGACGGCGATCCCCCGCGCCTTCGCCCCCTCGATGACCGGGCCGGGCGGAACCCCCATGACGAAGCTCAGGACCTGCGGTCTCGCCTCGAGCGCGGCCTCGACCTGCTCCTCGAAGCGCGGAGCGAACGCGCGGGGCACCTCGGGGTCGGGCAGGTCGAGCTGTCGCAGCATGGGGCGCAGGCGCGCCACGTGCTGCTCGAGCGCCGCCGGATCGAGGGTGGTGGGCTCTCCGGGCTGAGGCACCCAGAGGTTCACCGCGAAGGGGTGCGGCGTGAGCCGCCGGAGCTCGGGGACGAGGTCGGCGATCTGCGATGGCGTCAGGGCGTGCGCCCCGAACGAGCCGAGCCCGCCGGCGTTCGAGACGGCGGCCGCGAGGGCGGTGGTGGACAGGCCGCCCCCGAAGGGGCCCTGGATGATCGGGAGACGCAGGCCGAGCTGTCGGGTGAGGCGCGTATCGGTCCACATGACGGAGCATGGTAGGCGACGGGAGATCGCGCTCGAAGAAAGCTGCGTCGATTCAGCTGCTCCTCTCTGCCTCCAGCGGGAGCGTGAAGAACACCCGCGTTCCCCGGCCGAGCTCGCTCTCCACGCGGATCGTGCCGCCGTGGCGCTCGACGAGGCTCTTGCAGATCGAGAGGCCGAGCCCCGTGCTCTTCTCCCCGCCCGTCGTCCGGGTGCTCGTCCTCTGGAACTTGCGGAACACGCCGCCTATCTCCTCCGGGGGAATGCCGAGGCCCTGATCCTCGATCATCACCTCGACCGCCCGACCGAGCCTCCGCGCGCGCACCGTCACCGTCGTGCCCTGGTGAGAGAACTTGAAGGCGTTGCTGAGCAGGTTGCTCAAGACCCGCTCGATCCGCTCGACGTCGCAGCGGATGAGCGGGAGACCGGCGGGCACATCGACCGCCATCGTGATCCCCTTGCGGCGGGCGCCGTGCTCGTTCAGGGAGGCCGCCGCCGCGATGATGCCGCGCAGGTCGGCGTCCTGCAGGCGAAGCGCGATGTTCCCGTGCTCGAGCGTCGTGATGTCGAGCAGATCCTCGACCAGCTGCAGCGCGAACTCGGCGTTGGCCTGGATCTTCAGGAGGTGGCGCTGCGCGTCCTCGCGCGCGGCGAAGGCGCCCCCGAGCTGCATCGTCGAGAACCACTGGATCGCCGCGATCGGATTGCGCAGATCGTGCGCGGCGATGCCCACGAGCTCATGACTCCGCTGGCTCAGCTCGGCGAGGCGCTGGTTCTCCCGGCGGAGCGCCTCGGCGCTCGCCTCCAGGCTGGCGAGGAGCCGCCTTTTGTCGCTGAGGCGCTCGTGGAGCGCGAACGCGTCCCGCACGACGCCGGCGAGCGCCGGCGGATCCCACGGCTTGGGGATGAACCGGTACACGCCGCCGGCGTTGATGGCCTGGATCGCGGCGCTCGTGTCCGCATAGGCCGTCATGAGGAGCCGGACGGTATCCGGAAACTCGGCCTTGATCGCCGCGTAGAGCTCCGTGCCGGTCATGCCCGGCATCCGCTGGTCGCTGAGGACGACAGGGATGGGCCGCTCGCGCAGGAGCGCATGGCCCTCTTCGGCGCTCTCTGCAGTGAGGACCTCGTAGTCGCGCCGGAGCTCGCGGCGGAGCGCCTTCAGGGTCTCGCGCTCGTCGTCGACGATGAGCAGCGCGCGGCGATCGCCGGGCGCGCGCGTCACCGTTCGAGCCCCTTCGGCAGCGTGATCGTGAAGGTGCTGCCGGCCCCGGGGGTCGAGCGGACCGAGAGCGTGCCCCCGTGCTGATCCACGACGATCTTGTGCGAGATGGTGAGGCCGAGCCCCGTGCCCTGCCCGACGGGCTTGGTCGTGAAGAACGGGTCGAAGATCCTGCCGCGGACGTCATCGGTCATCCCGGCGCCGTTGTCCTCGAAGTCCAGGGCGACCCGGCGCCCGTCGTCTCGCGCGCGGATCGCGATGCGACCGTTCCCCCGCCCGCGGCACTCGACCGCCTGGACCGCGTTGATGAGGAGGTTCAGGAACACCTGGCTGAGCTCCGCCGGCTTGCAGCGCACCTTCGGCAGGTCGGCCCACTCCACCAGCACCTGTACACCGCCGCTCTTCAGCGCGGGGCCCGCGATCGCGAGGGTGGTCTCCAGGCTCTCTCTCAGGTCGGACTGCTCCACCTCGGCCTGGTCGAGCCGCGCGAAGGTCCTGAGATCCGCGACGATCTTCTGCACGCGCGCGAGGCCGCCCAGGGTGCCTTTCACGAGATCGCCCGCGTCCTCGCGCAGAAATGCGAGGTCGGCGTCGTCCCGGAGCGCCTCGGCGACGTCCGTCACGTCGCCTGGGCCCCCGCGGAGCGCGGCCTCCTCGAGCGCCGCGTAGGCGGCGCACAGCCGCCCGAGCGACTCTCCGAGGGTGTGCACGTTGCTGCGGACGAAGGCGAGAGGGTTGTTGATCTCGTGGGCCACGCCGGCGGCGAGCTTGCCGAGGGCGTTCATCTTCTCCGAGTGGACGAGCATCGACTGCGTGGCGCGCAGCCGCGCGAGCGACCTCTCGAGCGCCTTTTGCTCGGAGACGAGCCGCCGCTGGAGGCTCGAGATCCTCGAGTTCAGCGCGGACACCTCGACGACGACGCGCTCGAGCTCGACGACGTCGAACTCGCCGAGGATCAGCAGCTCATCGCCGAGCCGCCACACCTCCCCCCGGAGGCTGTGCGCGATCGAGCGGAGGTCCCCGAAGTGCAGGATGCCGCGGTGGATCGGCGCCTCGCGGCCGTGCCCTGCCGCGGCGAGCTGCGGGAAGCTCGGGCTGACGAGGCGGGCCGGCTCACCCGCGTGCCCGAGCAGCCGGCGCATGCCGCGGTTCGCGAACCGCGGCGCGCCGTCCGGCGAAAAGACGCCGACCGCCAGCGCTGTCGAGTCCATGAGGAAAGCGCCGGCGAGCTCTGCGGTCCGGCCGCAGAGCTGCCCTCCCGCCGGCGGGGCCACGCGCGCCCTCTCTTCGCTATCTCCTCTGCTTCGCGGCTCGCGCGGTACCATCGGAATCCGACCCTCACCGTGGCGCGGCGAGGAGCTGCTCCGCCACGCGGACGGACCCCTCCGCTGTCGGCGACGAGCCGTCGGCGCCGAGCTGCCTCCAGAGGTCGTGGTCCACGCCGAACGGCTGGCCGCCGACCAGAACGACGATGTCCGTGCACCGCTCGTCGGCGCGCGCGGCGGCGACGAGATCGCCGACGCGCGCGAGGTGCTCGTCGAGCGCGGCCGAGACCGCGAGGACGTCGGCCGCGCGGTGGACGGCCTCGTCGATCGCGTCCTGGGCCGGCGTGCTGGCCCCGAGATAGAAGGTGTCCCACCCCGCCATCTCGAAGAAGTCGGCGACGAAGCGCGCGCCAAGCTCGTGGAGGTTGCCGTCCACCGCGGTGGCCACGAGCCGGCGGCCGGCGCGATCGGCGTTGAAGACGAGCGGGTAGAGCTGGCTCAGGGTCATCTGGGTGACCGCCGTGCAGTAGTGCTCCTCGGCGATGCTGAGCTGACGGAGCTGCCAGAGCCGGCCGACCTCGTACTGGCACGGATGCAGGACGTGAGCATAGATGTCCTTGACCGGCGTGCTCGCCTCGATCGCCTCCCGGATGACCTCCATGGCCCGCCGCTGGTCCCCCTGGAGGAGCGCGTCGAGGTAGCCGCACGCGACGAGGCCGAGCGGGGCCTCGGGCCGGACGAAGCTGGGGGGCTCGACGTGCGCCGAGGTGAGCCGGTCGGCCGCCGCCCTGTTGCGCTCTGCGATCACCATATGTGCCTATCTTGTAGCGCGGGATCGCCGGCGCACGTCCCATATCGCACGAGCTCGCCCGGGGCGTTCGGGCGTACGGGCGCCGCCGGCAGGCCGGGCCTCGCGAGCGCCGGGCTGCCCGCCGGGCTTGAGCCGGCGTCCTGCTTCAAGGTACGGTCTCCCGCACCGCAACGAAGCGTCGTTGCCAGGCGCGGGAGCTGAAGAACGATGTCGATCTCCTTGGTGCGGAACAGCTACGGCAAATCGAGGGTGCGGCTCGTCAAGGTGCGCCGCGCGGACGGGCGGCACGAGCTCACCGACATCGACGTCGACATCGAGCTCGAGGGCGATTTCGACGACGCCTATACGCGGGGCGACAACAGCAAGGTGCTGCCCACGGACACGATGAAGAACACCGTGTACGCCCTCGCCAAGGGCCACCCGGTCGAGCCGATCGAGGACTTCGGCGTCGTGCTGGCCGAGCACTTCCTCGGAAAGGCCCATACCCGGCGGGCGAGGGTCTCGATCGCCGAGAACGTCTGGTCGCGCATCGACGCGGGCGGCGCGCCGCACCGGCACGCCTTCTTCCGCGCCGGGGCAGAGCGGCGGACCGCGGAGATCACGGCGGCTCCCGGCGCGGTCGAGATCGCGTCGGGCATCGCGGATCTGCTCGTCCTCAAGACCACCGGCTCGGCGTTCTCGGGCTTTCCGCGCGACAGGTACACAACGCTCAAGGAGACGGAGGACCGCATCCTGTCCACCCTCATCCTGGCGCGATGGCGCGCGGCGGCCCGCGACCAGGCCCCCACGGCGACGTGGGAGCGCGTCCGCCGCGCCCTGCTCGAGACGTTCGCCGAGCAACACAGCGTCTCGGTGCAGCACACGCTCCACGCGCTCGGCGAGGCGGTGTTCGCGGCCTGCCCTGCCGTCGACGAGCTGAGCCTCTCGCTGCCGAACAAGCACTGCCTGCTGGTCGATCTCTCGCCCTTCGGGCTCGGCAACGACAACGAGATCTTCGTCCCGGTCGACGAGCCGCACGGGCTCATTCACGCCACGATGAAGCGCGACGGATGAGCGGGGGCCTCCGGTCCAACGTGGCGCAGGCGGATTTCTGACGCGCTCGTGATCAAGACGCCCCAGCGCGGGCATTTAACGAGATGGTTGTCCGGCGTTCGGCGCCGGTGGCGCGGCGAGACACGATGGCTTCGGCGTGGCTATAATTTTCGCGATCTCTCACACGAGGCGATCGGCGATCTGCTGGCGTGACGCAGCCAGTCAATCGCGCCGCGTCAAGGCAGGAGTGACTCACTATTTCGTTAACGATGAAGTCCTCGATTTAATGGTTCCACGATAAGCGATGTCCGCCCCTGGGCGCTGGCCTCCGATGCGATCGTCGGTGGGAACAGCGCTTGACGCGTGACGGAGCTGCACCGTAGGTTGTGCACGACGGTAGGAGGTCACGGTATGGCTGACTTAGGATATCGTCGCTGGCGAGGTGGTCGCGTGACCCTCGCGACGCTCGCGCTGACGCTCGCGGCCGGGTGCGACGGGACGATCGGAGGGGCAGGCGCCGGGACGGACATCCCGGGGTCCGGACAAGGAGATCCGCAGGCGTGCGGGGGCACGGAGCGGCTCCTCGCGCCCCAGCGGCGCCTGACGCGATTCGAATACAACAACACGGTTCGAGATCTGCTCGGAACGTCGCTCACCCCTGCCAATCAGTTCCCGCCGGACGAGATCGCCGGCGGATTCAACAACAACGCGGCGGTGCTCACCGTGTCATCGCTGCACGCCGAGAAGTACCTCCTGGCGGCCGAGGCGCTCGCGGCCGAGGCCGTGGCGCGCGACCTGTCGACGCTGTTGCCGTGCGATCCGGCTGCCGTCGACGGTCAGGTCGAGGCGGAGGAGGCGTGCGCGCGGGAGTTCGTCGAGGACTTCGGCCGCCGCGCGTACCGCCGGCCGCTCGCGCCGCAGGACGTCGAGCGGCTGATGCGCGCGTACGCGGCGGGGCGGACGGGCGGGTCGCTGCGCGAGGGGATCGAGGTGGTCATCCGGGCCGCGCTGCAGTCGCCGAAGTTCCTGTTCCGCCTGGAGCTGCGCCACGAGCTCGACGGCGCCGCGCCGAAGGTGCGCCTCGATCCCTACGAGATGGCATCCCGTCTCTCCTACCTCGTCTGGGCGTCGGCCCCCGACGACGCGCTGCTCGAGGCCGCCGAGGCCGGCCTGCTCCAGACCCGCGAACAGCTCGCCGAGCGAGTCCGCGAGATGCTGGAGAGCCCGCGGGCGCGCCTGGCGATCGCGGAATTTTACAAGCAATGGCTGAATCTCGGGAAGCTCGAGACCCTCGTCAAGGAGGAGGGCGCCTTCCCCGGCTTCGACGACGAGCTCGTCGCGGGGATGAAGGCCGAGACGCCCGCGTTCATCGAGCACGTCCTGTGGTCGGGGGACCGCAAGCTGTCGAGCCTGCTGACGTTGCCTGTCGGCTTTGCCACCGAGTCGGTCGCCGCGCTGTACGGCGTGTCGGTCCCGCCTGGCTCGACAACGCCCCAGCGCGTCGATCTCCCGCCCGACCAGCGCGCCGGGGTGCTCACGCAGCCCGCGTTCCTGGCCGTCCATGCGCACCCGGATCAGACGTCTCCGGTCCTGCGCGGCAAGGCGATCCGGTCGAAGTTCATGTGTTCCGAGCCGAAGCCGCCCCCGAACGACGTCGACCTCACGCCGCCCACGGGCGAGCAAGGCGTCACGGCGCGCGAGCGGTTCAACCAGCACGCCTCCGGCGCGTGCGCCGGCTGCCATCAGCTGATGGATCCGATCGGCTTCGCGTTCGAGAACTTCGATTCCGTCGGCGCCTACCGCACCGAGGAGGGCGGGCAGGTCATCGACGTCTCCGGCGAGATCTTCCAGTCCGAGGACATGGATGGCCCGTTCGTCGGCGTCCGCGAGCTGGCGGAGAAGCTCGCCGGGAGCGACCAGGTCCGCGAGTGCCTCGCGACGCAGTGGTTCCGCTACACGGCGGGTCGCTTCGAGACGGTCGGCGACGAGTGCTCGCTCGGCCAGCTGCGCGCCGAGTTCCACGGCTCCGAGGGCGATCTCGTGGAGCTCATCGTGCAGACGACGCAGACCGACGCGTTCATGTTCCGCAGCGCGATCGCAGCAGAGGAGGAGTGACATGAGACAGCGAATGATCTCTCGACGGCGGATGCTCCAGGGCGCGCTGGCGGCGACCGCGACGATCCCGCTGCTCAACTCGGAGCTGGCCCGCGGGGACGAGACCACCGCGCCCAAGCGCTTCGTTGTGTTCTACACGCCGAACGGCACGCTCGAGTCGCAATGGATGCCCACGGGTCCCGGGGCCAACTACACGCTGAGCCCGCTGCTGCAGCCTCTCTCGCCGTTCAAGGCGAAGCTGATCCCGCTGCGCGGGATCAACATGAACGTCGTGGTGAACTCCAACATCGGCTCCGAGCACGCGCGGGGCATCGGCGGCCTGCTCACGGGGCGGGCGCTGCTCAAGGGCAATTTCCGGAGCTTCAACTCCAACAACGCCGGCTGGTCGTCGGGGATCTCGCTCGATCAGCACATCGCGAACAAGCTGAAGCCCTCGACGCTGTTTCGCACCCTGGAGCTCGGCGTCCAGGTCCGCGACGCCGAGGTGCGCGGCCGGCTCTGCTATAGCGGGCCCGACCAGCCGATCCCCCCTCGCGAGGATCCCTACGATACCTTCGAGCAGCTCTTCGGGGCGTCGGTGCAGGGGCAGGGCAGCTCCGATGCGCTGGATCGGCTCCGCGCGCAGCGTCGAACCGTGTTCGACCTCCTCCGCGAGGACATCGCGGAGGTGCGACCTCGCATCGGCAGGGAAGATCGCGTCAAGCTCGACGCGCACATGCAATCGATCCAGGACATCGAGGCGCGCCTGGCCGGCGGCGGTCCTTCGACCGGCACCGGCGGCCCGACCACGAGCTGCCAGCCCCCGGCGCTTGGCGAGCGGATCAACCTCTCGGACGACGCGAACATGCCCGCCATCGGCAAGCTCCAGATGGACATGGCGGCCGCGGCGCTCGCGTGCGACCTCACCCGGATCGTCACGCTCCAGTGGTCGTATGCCGAGAGCGAGCACCTCTACCCGTGGCTCGGGCTCAGTGGGAACCACCATGCCATCTCGCACCAGTGGGACACCCCGGGCAAAGCGCAGTACTCGAAGATCCACACGTGGTTCGCGGAGCAGCTCGCCTACCTGCTCGGCAAGCTCGACTCGTACGCGGAAGGGGATCGCACGCTCCTCGACAACACCGTCGTCCTGTGGGTCACCGAGATCAGCGAGTCGACGCAGCACGCGCTCACGAACATGCCGTTCCTGCTCGCCGGCAGCGCGGGCGGGGCCTTCCGCACCGGTCGCTTCGTCGACTACCTGGCGAACGGCGGCGCGGCCCGCCAGCACAACGACCTGCTGCTGACGATCGCGAACGCGATGGGGACCGACGACACGACCTTCGGCGACCCCGCGTTCAGCAGCGGGCCGCTCCCCGATCTCACGTAGTCGCGCCCGGCCCGGCGTACGCCCGGCGCTCGGCCGCGCCGGGCACAGCGGCCCGGACACGAAGAGCGGCGAGAGCACTTGGGTGCAGGCAGTTCGCACGGGAGCGAATTATTCCAGCGCTGCCATGGCGCGCGGGAAGGCCTTGACAAGCCCGGTTGAAGGCCTGGAGATGGTGCTCTTTCTGGAGGGCATCATGCGTCTGGATTCCTTGTCTCCGATGGTGTGCCTGCTGGTCGCGGGGTCCGGCCTCGCGTCCTGCGATGCCGGCCCGGCAGCGCGTCCTGGGAGCTCGCACTCCGGGGACGGCGGGTCCTCGGGGGTCGGCGCCTCGGGCGGCGGTGCGCCCGGCGGCGGCAGCTCCTCGGGGGTCAACGCCTCGGGCGGCGGTGCGCCCGGCGACGGCGGTGCGCCAGGCGACGGCGGCGCCGCCGGCGAGGGCGGGGGCCCGGCGCTGCCTCCGGCGGTGGGGCCTCTGGTCAACGGGATCCAGTGGGCCGACACCGCGGGCAAACCCATCCAGGCGCACGGGGGAGGGGTGATCAAGGTGGGTTCCTACTACTACTGGTTCGGCGAGAACCGGAACCCGGACGGGACGTTCTATGCTGTATCCGCTTATCGATCGGCCGATCTGCGGCGCTGGGAGTTCAGGAACCATGTGCTGACCATGGACTCGGACGAGGACCTCGACCCGGCCAACATCGAGCGCCCGAAGGTGGTCTACAACGCGTCCACGGGCCAGTACGTGATGTGGATGCACTGGGAGAACGGGATGCACTACGGCGAGGCCCGGGCCGCGGTCGCGAGCTCGAGCACCGTGGACGGCGACTACACGTATCACGGCAGCTTCCGGCCGATGGCGGGCACCGGGGTGACCGACCACGACAAGCCCGGGTACATGTCCCGGGACTGCGGGCTCTTCGTCGATGACGACGGCAAGGGCTATTTCATCTCCGCCTCGAACGAGAACTACGATCTCAACCTCTACGCGCTGACCCCCGACTACCTGTCCGTCGAGCGGCTGGCCGCCGTGCTCTTCCCCGGCGGACACCGCGAGGCGCCGGCGCTGTTCAAGCGAAAGGGGATCTATTTCCTGCTGACCTCCGGCGCCACGGGCTGGTCGCCCAACCAGGCCAAGTACGCGACCTCCCGCTCCCTCGACAGGGGCTGGTCGGCGATGACCAACGTCGGCGACGGCACGACCTACCACTCCCAGTCGACCTACGTGGTCCCGGTCCAGGGCAGCTCGGGGACGGCCTACCTGTACATGGGGGATCGCTGGGCGGGGGCCTGGAGCGGGCGGGTCAACGACTCGACCTATGTCTGGCAGCCGATCTCGTTCCCCTCGGACACGACAATGAGCATGAGCTGGAACAACACGCTCACGATCGACACGGCGGCGGGCAGCGTCACCGGGGCGACGAACAACTTCAAGCTCGTGAACAGCAAGAGCGGCAAGGTGATGGAGGTCGTGGGCGCGTCGTCCGAGGACGGGGCGGCGGTGGTCCAGAGCGCGGACGACGGAGGAGACAACCAGAAGTGGAGCTTCAACTACAACAGCTCCGGTCACTTCCGGCTGACAAACGTCAAGAGCGGAAAGGTGCTGGACGTCCCTGACGAGTCGAAGAGCGACGGGATCGCGCTCAAGCAATGGACGAACCATGACGGCGACAACCAGGCGTGGCTGTTCATCGATCTGGGCGGCGGCGATTTCCAGATCAGGAACAAGAACAGCGGCAAGATGATCGGGGTCGTCCAGGGCTCGACCGAGGACGCTGCCGCGATCGAGCAGCGGGGGAGCGGCGGCGGCGAGGAGCAGCGATGGCAGATCGTCGTGGCGAACTGACGGGCGGGTGAACGGCGGAGCGGCCCTCAGAGCAGGGCCGCGAGGATGCCGGCCCCGATGAGCGCGACAGCCCAGGCGCGGTCGAGGTTGAACCAGGCGGTGCGGAGGATCGCGACGCCGAGCTTGTGGTAGACAACGAGCGCGACCGCGGCGGCCGCCGCCATCATGGCGGCGGTGTGCACGAGGACGGCGGCGACGTAGCCTGCGGGGCTCGTCAGCGACAGGCCAGCTGCGTTGTGACACCCGCCGCCATGGCACGGAGCCGGGTTGTCGGCGCCGAGCAGGAAGACCGGGAGCAGCATGAGCCCGGCGCCGTGCGCGGTGGCCATCAGGAAGGACCACCAGGTCAGATCGCGGAAGCCCACGCGCATCCCGACCCACCTCGGGTGGCGCGGCCTCACGAGCTTGAGCACGCCGAACGCGACAAGCGCGGTCGCCGTGATCCAGCGGAGCGCCGCGGCGGGGACGCTCGCGAGCCCGAGCCCGAGCAGCGCGACCGTGAGGCCGATCGACGCGGCGTGGCCGATCGCGATCGGGACGAGCGCCCGCCGGACCGCGCGGCTGCTCTTCTCCTGCAGGCCGAGGGCGACCGCGAACAGCCAGCCCATGCCCGGGTTGATGCCGTGATAAGCGCCGAGGAGCGCCAGCGTGAGCCAGGGGGGTCATGGCGAGCTAGGGATAGCAGAACGAGTCCGAGGACGCGTCGCCCCCCTCGAGCCTCACCTGGTGAGGGCGCAAGGGGCCGAAATCGACGAAGAACTCGGGGTCGAGCGCGAGGCCGCCGCCGGCCGCCGCGTCGACCTTGGCCATCCAGCCGCCGACGCCTTCGGGATAGAACTGCTCGTCCCAGGACGCGTAGAGCGAGTTCGTGAAGTAGATGCGCCGCCCATCGCGGCTCACCTCGACCATCTGCGGCCCGCCGCGCAGCGGCCCGGAGCGGCGGTGCGCCGCCCTGCGGACGACGCCCCCGAGGTGCACCGAGCCGGTCAGCTTCGGGTGGAACGGGTCGGACACGTCGTACTGGCGGAGCTCGCCCGTGCCCCAGCAAGACACGTAGAGGAACCGGTCGTCGAGAGAGAGATTGATGTCGGTGATCAGGGGAGGGACCGCCTTGAAGCCCTTGAGCAGCGGGGGCAGGAGGTCGGGCTCGGCCGGCTCGGCCGGCACCTCGATCACCTTGCGGATCGCCCACCTCTCGCCGTCGCGATGCCAGAGCCAGACCGAGGCGGAGAGGTCCTTGACGCTCACGACGACGCCGACGAAGCCGTAGGCCTTTGTCGGGTCGTGGGCGGGGCGGAGCTCCAGCGCCATCTGGTGCTCGTCGCCGAGCTCCAGCGCCTGGAGGTGCTTGCGCTTGCGGAGGTCCCAGACGTGAACTCTGTTGCCATACTTCTTGCCGAGCAGGAGCTCCGGATTCACGCCGTCCTCGATCATCTTCGGCGTCCCCCACTCGCTCGTGAGGAGCGTATCGTGGCCGAGGTGCCACCAGAAGTCGTAGTGGAGGAACTGCGGCCCGCGGTCGATCTCCCAGCGGCCGAGCACATCGAAGCTCTCGCAGTCGAGCACGAAGATGCCGCCCGGCCCTTCGCCCTCGGGGTTGCCGAGCGCGCTCACGTAGATGCCGTCGGGGCCGCAGTGCAGCGTGTGCGGGCGCGAGTAGCCGGCTCGCTTGGCGATCTCCTCGGCCCGGACCGTGTGGACGAGCTCGGGGCGGCGCGGGTCCCGCTTGACGTCGAAGACGAAGATGTTCGACGAGCGGAGCGCCGGGAGCAGGAGAAAGCGCCGCTCCACGTGGGGGTGCGGCGCGTACGGGCACAGGGCGGCGCTGCACGCGTTCCAGCCCGAGTGGTGGAGCTCGTCGCCGTAGGTCGGCACCTCGTTGACCGAGACGAGGGTGCCATACGCCGGCGATCTCGGATCGAGGTCGACGACCGTGAGCGCGTCGTGGCGATGGTTGCCCGGGCGCTTCAGCGCGGCGCCCGCGTCGAACGCGGTCACGTAGGCCAGCCGCTCGGGCGGCGCTTCAATCGCCAGGCGCGGCGACGGGTAGAACGTGGGATCCGGACGAAATCGCATGCGCTGGATCTCCTTGATTTCGGGGGGGTCGCGTGTCCTTCCAGGCGCCGCCGCCGGTCCCGGCGAGGCGGGCGCGCGATGCTCGCGACATGGGACCATGAACGGCGATCCGTTGCCGAGCCGATGCGCTTCATCGCCCGGCGGCTCCGCGCGTCGAGCCGGACCAGGCCAGACCGTGGACGGACATCCGTTATATCAGACGTCGCGGACGCGGGCTACTCTGTCGGCGGGGTTCCGGAGGTCCCGGGACCCCTCGCCAGCGGCGAGGCGCCCCGGGGCGCGTTACGACCGCGCGCGGCCCCGGCGCGCGAGCGCGAGGCCCGCGAGCGCCGCGGCGAGCGCAGAGACGCCGCCGGTAGAGCCCGCCGGGCCAGAGGTGCTGCACCCCGCCCCGGCCGGCGCGATGTCGGCGCCCGTGTCCTCGTCGACGTCGCCCAGCAGCAGGGAGCCGTCGTCCAACGCCGGCATCGCGTCGGGCTCGTGCAGATCCCGAGCCCACACCGTCGAATCGAGCACCGCGTCCTCGGCGAACGAGGTGGACAGCTCATGGCGCTCGCCGAGGCCCTCCGCCGGCGTGGACGCCCCGATCCCCGGTGCGCCGAGCCGCGCGACGGCGACCTCCGGGCTAGAGACCTGGAACAGCGTGTTGCCGATCGCCACGTGCCAGCTCCCGTCGACCCAGCGAGCGTGCCCGAGGCTCGTGCTGATGTTCTCGGGCGCTCCCCCGGGCCGGCCGATATAGCGCTTGCCGTCGTTCAGGAACAGGACCTCGCCGGTGTCGCTGAGGCCGTCATGGCCGACCCGGAGCTTTGCTTGATCGAACTGGCTCGACGTCGGAAAGTCGCTGATCGGGTGCTGCTCGCCGTCGGGGGTCCGCAGCCATACCTGGTTGACCTTGCCGTCGCTCTTCAGGAAGGCGGCGTAGCCCGCGTGCGCCAGCAGCCCGGCCGAGGTGTTTGTGAGCGAGTCGCCCAGGAACACCTCCTCGCCATCTGCCGTGTACAGGTAGCTCGAGCTCGTCATCCCATCCCACCACCGGCCGACGACGTTCGTCCCGTCGGCGATCGGCCGCTGCAGGTTGCCCGCGTGATCCCCGAGGAGCGCATTGCCCGGCCCGACGATGGACGCTCCCTCGTAGGTGCCGAAGAAGATGTCGCCCGAGGCCGAAACGTCGGCCTGGAACGGCGATCGGCTCCCCGGGACGTGCCAGAGGGACCGGTTCGTGCCCGTCGACAGCGAGTGCGCGAAGGCCCGGTCGTCACCGTACGCCGTCCACACGACGGTGTCGCCGTTCACGGCGTCGAGGCGCGGCGCGTTGTTCACGCTCGAGATCTGGCGTCGAACGCCGTCGACCCAGGAGAGAATGTAGCCGGTCGGCGACTGGTGCACGGACCCCGACGGCGTGAGCGCCCCGTAGGTCGCGCTGAGCGGGCCAGCCCATTCCGGGATGGTCTCGATCCACGTCACCTGCTGCGTGTTCCGATCGGAGATCCCGAGCCGCCGGTAAGAATCCACGAAGAGAAACCGCGTGGCATCGAAATCGAGGATGCTGCCAGGAGCGCGCTGGACGACGGTGAGCCTCGGGCTCCGGTCGACGTGGATGGGGCCGATCGTCTTGGTGATTGTGGGCCCCACGCGGTCGCTGGCCTCGATCGTGAGCGTGTACGTTCTGCCCGAGGGGATCGCGCCGGAATAGCCGTACGCCCCCTCCTTGACGTAGAGCCGCCCCGGCACAGGCTGCGGGTAGGGCCAATCTCTCTCGGCGAAGAGCGTGTAGCCGCCTCCTTCGTCGCTGCGGAACGTCGCCGCGAGGCTCGTGCACTCGTACGGCGGCGTCGGGATGCATTTCGCATCGAAGCGCTTGTCCGCCGTGAGGGCCTCGTGCGGCAGCACGTTCCACGCGATGATCGGCGGCGCGTACTGGTGCACGGTGCCCTGGTCGCTCGCCGCCTCGCCGAACGTGCTGTATGCGTTGACCGTCACGACATAAGGGCCGTAGGGGAGGTCGCCACCGAGCTCGCCGAGATCGAACGCTCCCTCGAAGTAGCCGTCTCCCGTCGGCGCGAGCTCGATGGTGAGCCCCTCGAACTCCGCCTCGACGTAGTAGATGTCCTCTGGCGACGACGCGGCGACGCGCACCGGGACCGTGCCACCGTCGATGATCGTGTTGCTCGGCTGAAGGATGTTGACGGTGACCGCCGCATCAGCGGTCTGAGCTACAAGGGATAGAGCAAAAGCAATGGCTGTGCCAGTATGTCTTCGGTAAGTTCGCATAGTTCCTCCGTATTCTGATGCTTCGGTGCGCTCGCTGTTTCTAACATTCACCCGAACGGCGTCGGGAGAGTGCTCCCGCGGCGCGCGCGTGGGCGTGCCATGGAGCGCCCATGCGGCAGAGCGTCCGGGCTGAGCGCCTCCGACGCAAGCCGACCCCCGGGGAAATTCGACCTGACGGCTGCGGACGGCTCGCCCGGCCTCTTGCGCGCCGCGTTGCGCTGCAGGATGACGCAGGCGAGCGAGCCCTGATCCATGTCTGCCAGCGCGCCCCCCGCGCTCCTCGCGGCGAGGCCCTCGGTGACGATCCCGGCCCGGTCGGGGGGGACGTCGCGCGCGAGATCGCGTGGCCGTCGATTCGGCCTCGGGCGCGCACGTCCTGCTGAGGAGTCGGGGTGATCGTGATTCGTCTGCATTCGTGTGCCGGCCACCTTCCCGTCGATTCTGTCGCGGTTTCAACCGGTCCGGTGTTCTAGGTGAATGACCCCGGCTCGGATAGGATGGACTGATGAACTCGCGTAGCGAGCCGGACAGATCGTTCATCTTCCCTTCCAGCGAGCCGCTCCCGATCCACGACGAGCACGCCGGGATCGCGCTGGGCAGGAGCGGCCTGCGCGGCGTCTACATGGCCGGCGTCGTCCATGCGTTCGTCGTTTGCGGCTACTACCCGGGCACGGTCGTGGGCACGAGCGCTGGCTGCCTCGCCGGCACCGTGCTCGCGATCGCCGGCGAGGTGAGGTCGCAGGCGGAGCGGCTCGCGCTCGTCTCGGAGCACCTCGACGCGTGGATGAGGAACCCGGGCGAGCACATCCTCACCTGCCTCTCCGAGGGCCCGTTCGGCCGCCTCGCGGGCGATCTCGTGGACATCGACCTTCCGCTCGGGGAGGTCGTCGAGCGCCTCGGCGCGGCGCTCTCCGGCAAGCCGAGCGCCTGGGTGTCGCTCGTGTGCGCGCTGCCGCCCCACCTCCGATCCTGCGTCCTGCGCGCGGCGCTCGAGACCAGCGGCGACGCCGCCGAGGCGCTCTGGCGCGACGGCCAGCTGCTCGCGCTCCTGCGCGGTCAGATCGGCGCGGACCGCGTGACAGAGGATCTCTCGCTGCGCTTCGCCCAGAAGCTCCTCACGGCGTACGGCATGCGCCGCGCGCTCGTGGAAGGGAGCGTGGTGGACACCCACTTCGGCGAGGCCATCGCGCGGCATGCGCCGTCGGGCTGGAAGACCCGCTTCGACCAGCTCGAGAACACCGCGCTCCTCTTCCAGGTCGCGAACCTCTCCTCCCACCGGAGGCGCGACGGCACCCCGCGCCTCGAGCTCATCGGCAAGCGACCCGGCCGGCGCCGCGATTTCTCGGGAGCCAACCTCTTCGCCGCGCTGCGCGCGAGCTGCGCGTTCGCGCCGGTCTTCCCCGGCGTGCACATGAAGGAGCTCTTCGACGCGATGCCTCCCCACCTGCGCCCCGAGGACCTGCTCATGGACGCCGCGCAGGTGGAGCGGGATCCGCTCTCGCCCGCCGTCACCCACTGGGCCGGGCTGAAGCGCGCTCCGAAGCAGCCTTACCGGCTCTTCGCCGTGTACAGCGATCCGACGGGCGAGGTCTCCCCGCCCGAGGAGACCTCGTTCTTCATGCCCGCGCTCCACAACCTCCTGCTCCGGAGCCGGGTGGACCAGCAGTACATCTCGCGCGTGGTCGAGATGATCACCGACATGATCCAGACCCTCCAGGAGGCCGGCGCGACCGTCCCGCAGCGCGCCTCCGGCGGCGCGTACGTGCCGGTCCGGATCACCGAGATCGCCCCGCGAGCGGCGCTGCCGTTCATCCCGGTCAGCGTGCCCAGGGAACAGGACCTCGCGGAGGCCAGCGCGACGGGGTGCCGGAGCGCGCTCGAGGTGCTCCTCGCCCCGAAGATCGGGGAGCTCTGCAAGGACCGCCCGTCGGCCCCGTGCCGCGAGGTGCTCGACGCAGCGCGCGCAGCGCACCAGGGCGGCACGCGCGACGGCGCGCCGATCGCGGACTACTTCAAGCCGCTGAAGAAGGTCTGCGCCCACTGCCCGGGCCAGCTCTTTCCCCGCCCGCCGCGCGGCGACGCGCGCGGCGTCAACGACTTCGCCCCGTTTCATGAAGAGCAACGGCGAGTCGAGGGCGCGACGGCGCCGCCGGCGCCGCTCACCGTCATCGTGCCCGCGGGCGGCGTGTTCCTCGGCGCCTTCCAGGTCGGCGCGATCGCGGCGCTGAAGGGGTACGAGATCGAGCCCGATCTCTACGCCGGCGCCTCCGTGGGGACGATCTTCTCCTACCTGCTCCAGGCCTGCCTGAAGCGTCAGGACGGATCGAGTCAGCGCGATCGCAACACGCTGGCCGAGGTGATCCAGCTCCTCTACACCGTGCCTTCCTGGATCGACGCGGTGGGCGACCCGCCCGCGCCGCCGCCCGCGCGGCGCGCCGCCTCGTGGCTCGCCTCGATCGCCGGCCAGCTCGGCCTCCGGAACGGCGGCGGCCAGGCGCCGCGCGGGCGGGTCGACCGGATCCGCGAGACGATCGCCGAGCGGTGGCGCTCCGAGGCGGTGCGGCCGCTGCGCGAGCTCACGCCCCGCGAGATCGTCGATGTCTTCGCCTCCCCGAGGCTCACGTCGGCCGCGGCGTGGGCGCGCTGGGAGAAGCTGCGGCTCGGCGCCGAGGCGCTCCTCTTCGCCCCCGCGCCGGGCCCGGGGGCCGGCTCGCCCCGCGCGTTCCCCGGCGGTCCGTCGCGCGCGAGCGACTACGAGGCGCTCCGCGGGTTCTTCCTGAGCCTCGCCCGGCTCCGGCTGGACGAGGCGGTGGCGCCGCTCGACGCGATCGCCGCGAGCCTCGGCTGCTTCGAGCCGGATCACCCCGATCGCGGCGAGATCATCGGCTTCGAGAACCTCGAGCGCCACCTCCGCCGCATCGTGTTCGGCGACGGGGACCCCACGCTGCAGCTGCACTCGAGCAGCGAGCGCGTTCGCTACATCTTCAGCGTGACCAACCACACCCGCGGCGTCCCGGAGTCGTTCGGGTACGACGACGAGCTCGATCCGGAGCGGCCGTCGCCGAGGGCGGTGCAGGCGTGCCTCGCGGCCGCGTCGTTCCCGCTCGCGTTCCGCAGGCGGAGCCGCCGCGAGATCTTCGGCCGCGACAGCGTGGGCAGGGCGGACGACCTGTTCGCCGACGGGGGCATCTTCAACAACTTCCCGAGCGACACGGCGTTCTCGTACCTGAGGCGGCTCAGCGCGAAGCCCGAGACCCGGTGGATCGGCGCGGCCGAGCACCGGGTCCTCCTGCTCAGCCTGACGTCGCCCATGTTCCTGCGCGGCAAGGCCGCCGCCGCCCGCTGGCGCGACGAGGAGGGCCTGATCTTCGCGCTCCTGCGCTCCCACGCGATCGGCGAGGACGAGAAGGTGGAGAAGACCCTCATCGCGCAGCAGCACATCAACGCGCTGGCCGAGGCCGCGAACCCGATCCTGCGCAGCGCGGGGCGGCCGCAGGCCATCCTCGCGGACATGGATCTGATCTCGCCGACGTACACGATCTACGAGCACCCCTTCGCGTTCAAGTCGTACCTCGGCTTCGAGGAGCGCAAGCAGGGGGAGATGATCGCGTCGGGCTGCCGCCGCACCCGGATCGCGATGGAGTGGCGGAGCTACCAGGAGCAGCGGCCGGGGCGGCGCGACGAGCACCGGGACGGGTTCATGGAGATGATCCGGAAGGACGAGGAGGACGGGCGGCGCGAGGATCCCCGGCGGAAGAGGGGGCTCTGCGTGTTCCGGCAACAGGCGTCGACCGGGGAGCGGGAGCGACGGCGGTGCCCCTTCTTCGAGGACGCGCGGACGCGCGGGGTGTACGAGCGGTGCTGCGACACCGTCGGCGCGGAGCTCGCGCCGTCCGACTGGAAGCTGCACTGGCGGCTCCGCCAGCGGTAGCAGGCGAGAGGGCGCGCGGGCGCCGCGGGGCCTCCCGGCTAGCCGCGACCGAACGCGCGCAGCCTGAGGGAGTTGGCGAGCACCGACACGCTCGACAGCGACATCGCCGCGCTCGCGAGGACGGGGGAGAGGAGCCACCCGGTCAACGGGTACAGGAGGCCCGCCGCGATGGGGATGCCGAGCACGTTGTAGACGAACGCCCAGAAGAGGTTCTGGCGGATCGTGCGCAGCGTGGCGCGCGCGAGCCCGAGCGCCACCGGCAGGCCGGCGATCCCGCCGCGGAGCAGCGCCACGTCGGCGGACGCGACAGCGATGTCCGCGCCGCTGCCAAGGGCGATCCCGACGTCCGCGCCGGCGAGCGCGGGCGCGTCGTTGATGCCGTCGCCGACCATGGCCACCCGGCGGCCGGCGGCCCGCTGCTCGCGGACGATCCTCGCCTTGTCCTCCGGCCTCACCTCCGCGAACACGACGCGGATGCCGAGCTCCTCGGCGACGGCGCGCGCGGCGCCCGCGCGATCGCCGGTCACCATGGCCACGTCGACGCCGAGCTGCCTCATGGCCGCGACGGCGCGCCGCGCCTCCTCGGTCGGCCGGTCGGCGACCGCCACGAGCCCCGCGAGCCCCTCGTCGATGGCCACGAACGACGGTGTGCGGCCCTGCGCGGCGAGGCGCTCGGCCTCGGCCTCCAGCGCGTCCGTGTCGATGCCCGCCCGGCGCAGCCACGCCGCGGTGCCGACCCGCACGAGGCGGCCCGAGACGCGCGCCTCGATGCCGTGGCCGATCTCCGCGCGGAACGCCGAGGCCCGCGGGAGGCCGACGCCGCGGCCGCGCGCGCCCTCGACGATCGCCCGCGCCACCGGGTGCTCGCTCTCGTGCTCCGCGGCCGCCACGAGGCCGAGGAGCTCCGCCTCGCCGAGGCCCGCGTGGGCGACGACGTCCGTGAGCTCGGGTCGCCCCGAGGTGAGCGTCCCGGTCTTGTCGAGCAGCACCGTATCGACGCGGCTCGCCGCCTCGAGCGCCGCGCCGCCCTTGACGAGGACGCCGAGCTCCGCGCCGCGCCCCGTCCCGACGGCCACGGCCGCCGGCGTGGCCAGGCCGAGCGCGCACGGGCAGGCGATCACGAGCACCGCGACGAACCGCTCGATCGCCGTGGCGAGGCCCGCGGCGGTCGGGTCGACCGCGAGCCACACGACGAAGGTGAGCGACGCGACGGAGACGACGATGGGGACGAAGATGCCGCTCACCACGTCGGCGAGGCGGGCGATCGGCGCGCGCGACCCCTGCGCCTGCTCGACGGCCTCGACGATGCGCGCGAGCGCGGTGTCCGCGCCGGTCTTCGTGACGCGGAAGGTGAGGGCGCCGCTCTGGTTGAGCGTCCCGCCGAGCACGGCGGAGCCCGTCGTCTTGTCGACGGGCATGCTCTCGCCGGTGAGCATCGACTCGTCGACCGCCGACGCGCCGCGGACCACCTCTCCGTCGGTCGCGATGCGCTCGCCCGGCCGCGTCAGCACGAGGTCGCCGGGCGCGAGCGCTGCGGCGGGCACCTCGTCTTCGATGTCGCCGCGGATGCGCCGCGCGGTCTTCGGCTGCAGCGCCACGAGCCCGCGCACGGCGTCGGCGAGCCGCTTCCGCGCGCGCGTCTCGAGGAGCTTGCCGATCAGCACGAAGGTGACGATCGCGGCCGCGGCCTCGAAGTAGACGGGCGGCAGGTGGCCGTGCTCGGCGTGCGGGAAGAGGCCGGGCGCCACGACGGCGGTGGTCGAGTAGAGCCAGGCGGCGCCGGTGCCGAGGCTCACGAGGGTGTTCATGTCCGCGGCGCGGTGCCGGAGCGCGCTCGCGGCCAGGCGGAAGAACCGGCGTCCCGGCCCGATGACCACGACCGTCGCGAGGGCGAGCGAGAGCCAGCGCCCGAAGCTGCCTTCGAGCGCCGGGATGGCGCCGTGGGACATGGCCACGACGAGCAGGGGGGCCGTGAACACGGCGGCGATCGCGACGTCGCGCCGGAGCGCCCGCTGCTCCTTCTGCTCGGCCGCGTCCATGGCGGCGGCGCGCTCGGACGCGGCCGGATGAGGGCGCGGCGGCGGGGCGACCGCGGAGCGCACGGTCGCGTCGGGGGCCGCACGGGGGCCGTCGACGGCGGGGGCCTCGGGCACCTCGGGCACCTCGTAGCCTGCCTCCACGATGGCGCGGGCGAGCGCGGCCGGCGTGGTCGCCTGCGCGTCGTAGGCGACCGTCGCTCGCTGGGTCACGAGGTTGACGGTCGCCTCCTGGACGCCGGGCGTCGCGCGCAGCGCCTTCTCCACACGGCGCACGCACGCCGCGCAGGTCATGCCCTGCACCGAGAGGTCCGTCCGGGCGCTCTGCGTGGCGGACGCGGCCGTCGCAGCCGGCGCGGCCGTCGCCCTGGTCGGCTCCACGGGCTGGGGAATCGTCGCCATGGCCTCTCCATTACACGAGCGCGCGGCTCGTCGCCCGTCGCCCTGCACAGGCGCGGTCCGCTCCGGTGGCCACGAGGGTCTACCCCGGAGCGACCGACGGCGCTCCCGCAGGCGCAGGCCGACGCGGCGCCGACCCTGACCGCGGTCGCGCCCACGTCGAGCGGTCGCGGGCAGCGGGAGGTGCTACGTCCGCGGGCGCGTCATGGAGCAGATCCTTCCGGCTCTCGGGGTGAGCGTGGTCGTTTTTATCTCCACGAACATCGATGACCTCCTCCTGATCTCGGCCTTCTTCGCGGATCCTGGCTTCACCCCGCGCCAGGTCGTCGCCGGTCAGCTCCTCGGCATGGGGGCGCTCGTGATGGCCAGCGTCGCGTGCGCGCTGCTCGCCGTCCGCGTGCCGGACGGGTGGATCGGCTTGCTCGGCCTGGTGCCCCTCGCGCTCGGCGTGCGGGGCCTCTGGGCGCTCCGGCGCGGCACCGGCCCCGCGAAAGCGGACGACGCCGGGGACGACGACGCCGAGGAGCCGCGCGGCGGCGCGGCGCGCTTCAAGGCGCTCGCCGTGGCGAGCGTGACCGTCGCGAACGGCGGCGACAACCTCGGCGTCTACATCCCGCTGTTCTCCAGCACCCCCGGGCACGTCCCGCTCCACGCGGCCGTGTTCGCGGTCCTGACCGGCGCCTTCTGCGCGCTCGGCCACCACCTCGTCCACCACCCGATCCTGGGCAGCCGCATCCGGCGCCACGGTCGCGCGGCGCTGCCGTTCGTCTTGATCGGCGTGGGGCTCTGGATCCTGTCCGACGCCATCGCGCTCGCCCGTCCAGCGAGCGCGGGGCGGTGACCGGCCGACTGGCGCGGGCGCTCGCTGCCTTCTCCAGCCAGCACGTGCCGCCTGCTGCAGCCAGCGACCCGGGCGCAGGAGGGGCTCGGTCGCCGGGCGCGGCGACCGGCGGACGCGGCTGCGGCTGCGGATCGGGATTGCTACCATTTGCTGACAGCCAACAAGAGTCGCTCACAAGCCGGTGTGAGGCGCACACATGTGCGCCTGAACTGGAGGACGGCGGATGCTTCGCTCACGGAACTACGCTGCCGGGTTGAGCTGCTTCTGCTTGCTCGCGGTCGGGTGCGGTGCTCCTCCGGACCGGGCAGGGCAGGCACCTGGCCGAGCGCTTGCGCCGACAACTCGCTGATCGACGACTGCGGCGTGGCCCTGAGCGTGAAGACCTTCGAGCGGATCTGCGGGCAGTCGCCCACGTGCAGGCTCACCCTCCTCGGCCGCTGGGATGCGGTCTGCACCCGGGACCGCGCGGGCGCGCCGACCTGCCGCGCCTCCGGGAGCGGCGTTTACCCGGAGTCGATCGCGTCGAGCCTGGAGCCCCTCGTCGCGCTCTCCTCGGGGGGCCTGACGTGCGATGTCCTGGGGCTGCTCCCTGGGTTGCTGTAGGGCGATGGCAGGGGGTCGGGCTTTCCCGGAAAGCGCTCACGTGACGAGTTGCACCTCTGCGAGAGTGGCTAAGCCGGATCCGCCTCGAGCGCCTGTGTGATCGTGACTCCCGCTTCCCGGTAGGGCGCGAGCGCCTCCTTCGACACTCCGGGCTCGGTGAAGAGCCACGTGAGCTCGTCCAGCGGGGCGACGACGTAAGGCGACACCGTGCCTAGCTTGTCCGCGGTGGCCAGCGCGATCACCTCGGCCGAGGCCTCGACCATCGCCCGCTTCACGTACGACTCGTCCAGGTCCACCGTGGTGATGCCGAACGTCGGATCCAGCGTGCACACGCCGAGATAGCAGAGGTCCGCCCGGATCTGGCGCACGCCCGCGATGGTCACCGCGTCGGCCGCGGCCAGCGGATCCTTGCGCATGCGCCCGCCGAGCAGCACCACCTCCACGCGCGGGTGCTCGGACAGCGCGATCGCGACAGGGGGGCTGTTGGTCACGATCGTCGCCTCGAGATCGCGCGGGAGGTGGCGCGCGACAGCCACGTTGGTGGTGCCGCTGTCGATGAACACGACCTGACCCTTCTTGATCAACGTGGCCGCCGCCCGCGCGAGCTCTTCCTTCACGCGGGGCTGCTGCCGCTCGCGCGCAGGGAAGCTCGGGCTCACCCGGGCGAGCGGCAGGCCGCCGCCGTGCACCCGCTGCAGCAGCCCCTCGTTCGCCATCTCGCGCAGATCGCGCCGGACCGTGTCCTCCGAGACGCCGAAGGCGCGGCTCAGCTCGGCCGCCACAACCTTTCCGTCGCGTTCCAGTGTCGCAAGAATATGCCGCCGCCGCTCGGCGACCATGAGGCCGGAGGTGTCTGCGCTATTTTGCACGTTTGTTCCTGTTTATGCAGGTAATTACTTGATTCGGCCGCGTGCGACTGCATGATTCTTCCTTGATGTTCACGATAATGCACGAAGATTCGGGGAGGCTCCCTGCCTTTCCTGCCTTCCATACCGTCCGCTGGACGGTTCTCCCCGGTCCGCCCGGCACCGGCGCCTCGTCCGGCCCGGCGCGGGGGGTGCCGTGATGCGCGCGCCTCCGGCGCCCGTCGACGACGTCGCGCGCGCCCGGCGTGCCGTCTCGGTCATGTTCGTGGCGAACGGCATCGCCTTCGCGTCGTGGGCTGCGCGCGTCCCCGCGGTCCGCGAGCGGCTCGGGCTGAGCGACGGCGCGCTCGGCCTCGCCCTGCTGGGCATCGCCTGCGGCGCGATCCTCGCCTTCCGCGCTGCCGGGCCGCTCATCGCCCGCTTCGGGAGCCGGGGCGTCACCCGCGTCTCGGCCGTGCTCCTCTGCGCGGCGCTGCCCGTGCCCGCGCTCGCGCCCTCCTTCGCCGCGCTCGTCGCCGCGCTCCTGCTGCTCGGCGTGAGCAACGGCCTCATGGACGTCGCCATGAACGCGCAGGCCGTCGAGGTCGAGCGGCGCCACGGCCGGCCGATCCTCGCCTCGTTCCACGGCATGTTCAGCCTCGGCGGCCTGATCGGCGCGGCCCTCGGCGCGCTCGCGGCCGACCGGGCGCTGTCGCCCGCGGCGCACCTCCTCGCCGTCGCCGCCGTCCTCGCCGCGGCGGTCACCGCCGAGGGCGGTGCGCTCTCGGCCGATGCGCGCCCCGAGGCCCCGGCCGCGGCGGCCGCGGGCGCCTCCGGGGAGGGCCGCTCGACCCGGCTCGTCCTGCTCGGCCTCATCGCGTTCTGCTCCTCCATCGGCGAGGGCGCGATGGCCAACTGGTCGGCCGTCTACCTCCGCGACGAGCTCCACACCACCGCGGCCGTGGCGGCGACCGGCTACGCCGTGTTCTCGCTGGCGATGCTCCTCGGGCGGTTCTCCGGGGACGGGCTGACGCAGCGCTTCGGCGCCGAGCGGCTCGTGCGCGCGGCCGGGCTCCTTGTCGCGGGCGGGCTCGGCGCGGCGCTGATCGCCAACGTGCCCGCCGCCATGTTGCTGGGCTTCGCGTGCGTGGGCGCCGGCCTGTCCATCGTTGTGCCGCTTGTCTTCCGCGCGGGGGCGAGCGCCCCAGGCGTCGCACCTGGAAGGGCGCTGGCGACGCTCGCCACCATGTCCTACGGCGGCTTCCTCGTCGGGCCGCCGGTCATCGGCCTCATCGCCGACCACCTCACCCTGCGCGGCGGGCTCGTCCTGGTCGTGGCGCTGGTCCTCGTGATCGTCGTCCTGGCCCCGGCGGTGGCTCGCGGATCCGCCGCCGGCGCGCCTGCCGCGCGCCCGCCCGCGGCGCGCCCGCACGCGATCAGGGCGCACTGACCGCCGGCGCCGTTGCCGTGGAGCCGGCGTGCCGGGCCGCGGCTCGACGATACCGCCGCTCTCTCAGCGCTTGCGCCACACCGACGCCAGCCACGGCTGCTGCTCGCGCGGCCGGCCTGCCGGACGGTAGTAGTGCTCGATCTCCTCGAACCCGGCGGCGGTCACGTGCTCGCGCCACCGCTCGAGCGACCAGTAGGAGCCGTACCGATCGCCGGACCACCCCTCTCGATCGTCGCCGCGCGGGTTCGAGCTGAAGAGGACGCCGCGCGGGCGCAGCGCCGCGTGGAGCTCGCGGAGCACGCGCGGCAGCTCGCGGCCCGGCACGTGGAACAGCGACGCGTTGGCGAAGACCCCATCGAAGCGCTCGGCCCCGAGATCGAGGTGCAGGAAGTCCTGGTGGAGCACCTCGCACCCGGCGTGCCGCCGCGCCATCTCGACGAACTGCGCCGACCCGTCGAGCCCGATCGGGAGGTGCCCCGCCGCGCGGAAGGCCGCGAGATCGCGCCCGGGGCCGCAGCCGAGATCGAGGATCGTGAACGGGCCCGCCCCCTCCAGCGCCGCGATCAGCGCGGCGCGGTTCTGCGAGACGTCGTGGTCGCGCGTGCCCTCCCAGAACGACAGGGCGTGATCCTCGTAGTGAGCCAGGGTCCTCGCGGTGAGCCGGGAGCTGTCGTCGTCGCGCATGGCGGCAGTGTGGGCCGGAAACGCCCGGCCGAAAAGGACCCGGAGGCGCTCGCGGCGCGGCGCGGTGGGGCCACCGCCCGGCCCGCCTGCGCGCGCTCCCTCACGCGGCGTCGAGCGAGGTAGGGCGGGAAGTGCTGCGCCTGGACCTCCGCCGGGATCTGCGTGAAGTCGCGGGGCGGGTCGATGCATGGATGACTTGTCGATGTGCCCGGGATCGCGCCTCGCGACGCTCACGGCCTCCTCCGGGGGCACGCGCGCCGCCGAGCCGTGCTAGAAGGCGGCGCACATGAGCAGGCTCTCCGAGCGCGCGTTTGCCGAGATGGTCGAGGCGGGGTGTCCCTCGTGCGGGGGACGACAGCTCAACCTGCGCTCCTACGTGGACGGGCTCGTGCCGCTCATGGAGAGCGAGCCCGTCGGCCCGGTCAAGTGGGTCTACAAGGGCGAGATGTTCGTCGACGGGCTGTACGAGATCGCGTGCGGCGCGTGCCGGCACCTCCTGTTCAAGGACGATCGCTGCCCGCGGTGCCACGACGAAGGCGGCCTCGCGCGCGGGCTCGCGACGACCAACGCGTACGCGGCGCCGGAGCGGTGCCCGCGGTGCGAGCACATCGAGGTGCGCTTCATCGCGTTCGTGCCAGCGCGCGTGAAGTACGAAGGAAAGCGCGCGAACAAGGCGCAGACGAGCGTCGAGCTGCACGACCCCGGGTTCCACGGCTACCGCGTCGACTGCAAGGATTGCGGCAAGATCGCCGAACGCGCGGACGCGTGCCCGATCTGCGAGAGCCCGGCGCCGATCCGGGCGCGCTTCAGCTGACCGAGCGGCCATGAGAGGCCGCCGCCGGCGTAGGCCGCCGAGGCCCGGCGATAGAGCGGGCGGGCCGAGCGCCCGTCAGTTCTTGACGAGCCCGTTGAAGAGGCCGATGCACATCTCGTCGAGCGAGCTCTCGCCGAGGACGATATCCCTCGGAGCGGTGAGGTGCTCCTCTTGGAGCGCCCTCCTCACGAAGGGATTGTCCATCGTGTTGTCGTAGAGGCAACGCGCGCTCATGATATCGCCGGTCTTCAGGACAGGGAGCTCCTCGATCGGCGCAGATCCGGCTCGAGACCTGCTTCACGTCGGCGTAGTCGGTCAGGCCAAAGGGCGCGATCTCGCCGGGCGAGTGGCAGCCCTGACAGCGCTTCTGCAGGATGGGCGCCACGTCCTTGTGGAACGTCGGTCCCGCCTCGGGGGCCTCGACCCGAGGATTCGTGCCCTCCGGCTCGCTGGTGCAGCCCATGACGGGGGAAAGCGAGGCGAGAACGATAATCCAAGGCCTATTGATCATGGTCATTATCTCCTCTTCTTCCACGCGTCATGATTTCTCTCGGGTTCGCCGTCAACAAGGAATGCCTTGATCGCGCCGTACGGTCCTGCCTGGGCACTCCCGTGCGGCCGAGGCCGGGGCGCTGGCCGCGCCTGACCGAGGCCCGGTGTGCGCAATGCGCTCCTTCACCACCTGGAGCGCAGGCGAGATGCCCGTCATGCAAAGCGCGAGAACGTCGCGTCGAGCAGCGCGCGCAGCCGAGCCAGCCCCCGCAGGTCATGGTGATAGCCGATCCAGACGTCGCGCTCGGGCGGCTCGGTCAGCACGAAGCCGTCGCTCGTGCGCTGGAAGAGGGGGTGTCCAACAGCCTCCCCGAGCGCGCGGAGGCGTCGTCCCATGGTCGGATGGCTCTGGCCGAGCTGCCGCGCCGCCCAGCGTCCCGGCCCGCGCGACCGCAAGAAAGATCCTGATGTCGCTCTACTCCATGACCCTGCTGCACGATATATTCCTGTACGGCGCACGTGCAAGATCGTCCGTTTTCGTTCACTTCCGCTCGATCCATCCTGCAGGCGTCAGCTCCACCCACCGCGAGGAACATCGTCATGACGACCGTGAACACCTCCTTGATGCAGGCGCTCGTTCTGGAGAGCTTCGGCTCCCCCTTCCAGCGGACCGACATCGCCCGCCCCGTTGCTGGCAAGGGCCAGGTGCTTGTGCGGATCAAGGCGAGCGGGGTCAATCCGCTCGATCTCAAGATCCGCGCCGGACAGGCGGCGCACGCGAGGATGCCGCTGCCGGCCGTGCTGGGCATCGATCTCGCCGGGGTCGTCGAGGCGGTGGGGCCGGATGTCGACCGTTTCAAGCCGGGTGATGAGGTCTACGGGATGACAGGCGGTGTCGGCGGGCTGCAGGGCTCCCTCGCCGATTTCGCCGCGGTGGACGCCGACCTCCTGGCGATCAAGCCGGCCAACCTGACCTGGCGCGAAGCCGCCGCGCTTCCGCTGGTGTTCATCACCGCCTGGGAAGGCCTTGTGGATCGGGCCCATGTCCGCGCCGGCCAGAAGGTGCTCATTCATGGCGGGGCTGGCGGCGTCGGCCACGTCGCCGTCCAGCTCGCCCGAGCGCGCGGAGCGGAGGTGTTCGCGACAGGCTCCGCGGACAGGACAGCGCTCATCTCGAAGCTCGGTGCGACGGCGATCGACCACGCCAAGAGCTCGGTGGAGGATTACGTCGCTGCCCACACGGACGGTGAAGGCTTTGACATCGTCTACGACACGGTGGGCGGCGCCGTCCTGGATGCCTCATTCCATGCGGTGCGCCCCTATCATGGTCACGTCGTCAGCTGCCTGGGATGGGGGGCCCATTCGCTCGCGCCGCTGTCGTTCCGCGGCGCGACCTACTCGGGCGTCTTCACGCTGATGCCGCTGCTGACCGGGAAGGGGCGGGCCCATCACGGCGACATCCTGCGTCAGGCGACCGGGCTCGCCGAGGCCGGCGCGCTGAGGCCGCGGCTGGATCCGCGGCGCTTCACCCTGGAGACCGCGAGCGATGCCCATGAGGCGATCGCGGCGCGCACCGCCGCCGGCAGGATCGTGATCGAGATCGCAGCAGGATGATGGGAACCAGGCGGCCGGGCGGCCCGGCAACACGTGCGGTACACCCGGCAACGAGCTTCTCTGTGCGCCGAGGCGCTAGGCCTCGGCGCGGTGGAGCTCCTGCACGAGCGCGGCGAGCCCCGGCGGCGACGAGGTGAAGTGGATGCGCACCACGTCCTCGGCGCGCGGGTCGAGCTCGATCACCTTCGCGTGCAGCTCGCCGCCGAGCTGCTCCGCGAGCGCCACGGACGGGTGGAGCTGGAGGTTGGTGAACGGCGCAGGGCGGGGGTGCAAGCGCAGCACCGCCCCGAACGGGGAGAGCCCGAGGATGAAGGCGGACTGCGGCTCGCCCTCCACCCGCTTGCCCGCGAGGCGCGCGCACACGACCGGCAGCGGCGACGAGAGCGCGAGGATCTCGACGCGCCGCTCGGGCAGGTAGAGCCGCTCGGGGTTGTCGAGGCCCAGCACCTCGTGGACCAGCACGCGGTGCGAGAACCCCTTGACGGCCAGCGCGTGGCTCTGACCGAGCAGGATGCCGGCGCCGGCGGCGCGGCGCGTGGTGTCCGCGATGAGGATCTGACGGCCCACCGTGCACGACTCGATGCGGGACGTCAGGTTGACCTGCGAGCCGACCACCCCGTATTTCGTGCGCGCCTCGGAGCCGATGTTGCCGACGATCACCGGGCCGGTGTTGAGCGCGACGCCCATCTGGAGCGTCGGCAGGCCCTCCGCGCTGTTCTTCTCGTTCACCACGTCCATCGCGATCTGCATCTCGAGCGCGCACGCGACCGCCCGGCGGGTGTCGTCGCCCGTGGCGAACGGCGCGCCGAAGAGCGCGAGGATCGCGTCGCCGATGAACTCGATGATGGTGCCGCCGCGCGAGACGATGATGCGCGCCATCTCGCCGAGGTAGCCGTTCAAGAGGCGCATGACGACCTCGGGCGGCATGTTCTCGGTCATCGTGGTGAAGCTGCGCAGGTCGGTCATCATGATGGTGACCACGCGCTCCTCGCCGCCGAGGAGCTGGGCCTCGGGCGAGGAGAGCAGGCGGTTCACCACGTCCTCGCTCAGGTAGCGGCCGAACGTCTTGCGGATGAACTCGCTCTTGACCGACAGCTCCCCGGCGAGCTGCGAGAGCTGCTCGCGCGATCGCTTCAGCGTGAGCTGCGTGTCGAGGCGCCCGAGCAGGATGTCGAAGTCGATGGGCTTCGTCACGTGGTCGTTGGCGCCGAGCTTGAGCGACTCGACGACGTCCTCGCTCGCGCCCCGCGTGGTCACCATGATCACGGGCAGCTCCGCCTGCGACCGGCTCTGGCGCAGCGCGGAGAGCACGCCGAGGCCGCTGATGCCGGGCATGTTCACGTCGAGCAGCACGGCGTCGAACCGCTCGCGCGCGGCGAGCCCGAGCGCGCGGGGGCCGTCCTCGGCGGCGACCGCGCGGAAGCCGTTGTTCTGCAGCACGCGGCAGAGCACGTCGCGGTTGCCGCGGCTGTCGTCGACCACGAGGATCGCGCCGCGCCCGCCGCCCTCGATCTCGGCCTGGAGCGCGGGCTCCTCGCGCGGGGCGGCGACGTTGAGGTTCACGCTCGAGGGCGCGTCCTCATCGCCGTTCTCCATCGCCTGCACGATGCCGAGCAGCTTGCGCGAGGCGAGCTCGATGTTGCGGATGTCCTCGATGTGCTGCGGCGCGACCTTGCCCTGCAGCGACGCCACGAGCAGGCGCGTGTAGCCGAGGATCTGGTTGATGGGCGTGTACGGGTCGTGCCCCCCGCCGTGCGGCTCGTGGAGCCGCTGCGGCTCGCGCCCCGCCGACGGGCGGGCCGACGGCTGGTGCGCCGAGGGCGGGCCGACGGGCGAGGCGCGCCTGCCCGGCGCCGAGGCCGGCGCGTGGCCGCGGCCCGCGTCGTCGTGGCGCGACATCTCCGGCGCCCGCGAGCTCGGCGGCTCGGTCGCGGGCATCGCGAGCGGCCCCTCCGGCGGGTCCCATCGATCGAACGGATCCTGCAGCGCCTGGCCGCCGCGCGCCGCGCCCGCGCCGCCCGCGCCGCCCGCGCCGCCCGCGCCGCCCGCGCCGCCCGCGCCGATCGACCGCTCGCGCCAGCGCGCGTCCTGCGCGGGGTGGCTGCCGTGCAGCGCGTTCGAGGCGCTCGGCCGCTCTCGCCGCACGCGCGCGTCGGTCGGGAAGTGGCTGCCGCGCGCCGCGGGCGGCGCGGCCTGCGGGGGAGGGAGGGTGCTGCCGCCGCGGTTCGATGCCGGCCCCGGCGGCAGGCCGCTGCTGTTGTTGTTGCGCGCCGGGTGCGGCGCCGGAGGCACGTAGCTGCCGATGGTGTTGCCGCGCGCCGGGATCGTCTCCGGCGGGGTCCCTCGCGACGACACGGGGCTGACCGGTGCCTTCTTGTGCGCGTCCTTGTCGGAGGGGGATCGGGTCATGGCTCCAGCGATTCTACGCGTGCGCGCGTCGGGGCAACGATGGATGACACCTGGGCTTCAATTTTTATCGCACCCCGCCACCTGATCCACAACAGGTGGATTTCCTCCGCCGGCGCAACGCGCGCCCCCGAGGGCGTCCGGGCCGTCCTCGTGGACTCTTTCAGTGTGCCGGCATCCCGAAAGCGAGAGAGGTTCTGGCTCGCTTCCGGGGCCAACCCGCCTGTCGCAGCGCGTGATCCCCGGGGGGAGCGCGCGCGCCGCGCCGCGCTGGGGAGCGGGGAAACGGCCTCGGGGCGCCGCAAAGGGGGCTTCGAGCGCCCCGCGCGCGGCGCGCAAGACAGGCCCGCCTTGGACGCCGAGCGTCCCATCGATATCGTCCAGTTCCACGACTCCTGCGCTGCCTGACCGACATGCGCGCCGCCGGTCGCGTGGTCCGGAAGCGACTCGGCGCGTGGGCTGGAAGCCAGTCATCACGCCGCCTGGAAGCGAAATGAAAGACTTTTTTTGAAGTCAAGCGTCTCCTGCCTTCCCGCGGGCCTCGCCGCCCCCGCTGCGCAGCGGGGGCGGCGACCGTTCCAAGAGGGGGAGCCCGGCGGCGGGCGAGCGCTGCCGTATCGTGCGCCGTCCCGGCGAGCTCATCGTGCACGGCGAGGTGAGCCGATGGGCGAAGCGGCGGCGGATCGCGGGCCATGGCCGCACGACAGCCATGCTTGTATCCAGCTTCCCCACCTGATCATCGGATGGCGCACACGAATGTGCGGATGAAAGGCAGCTCGCGAAATTTCTCCGCTCGCGCCTGCTCCGCGTGGAGTAGCATCGCTCAACTCATCGACGAAGGGGCAACATGGATAAGGCACGCAAGAACCTCACCCATTTCACGATGGATGGCTTCCACGGCTTCCGCAGCCGTTTTGACGATGTGAAGCTGGCGCAGGAGCTCCTGGAGGAGGTGCCCGGCGTGCTTCGGCTGAAGCCGGTGATGCCTCCGTTCATCCTCCCGTACTACAACGGCGTCGTGGCCGAGGACTGCGGCATCAGCGCCTTCGTGCTGCTGCTCGGCGGCCATCTCACCATCCACACCTTCAGCTTCCGCGAGTGCTTCTTCGCGGATCTCGTGTACCCGGGGGCGTTCGATCCCCAGCGCGTTCAGCTGATGCTCCAGACGACGCTCCCCTGCCGCAGCGTGTTCACGCAGACGGTCGATCGCGGCGACGGCGGCGATCTCCAGGAGCGCAGGGGGCACGAGGTGGTGAGCCCCGATGCCGATTTCGGCCCCCACCTCTTCCTGCAGTTCAGCCCGTACCGCGGGCCCACCTCGCTCGACACGCTCTTCGACATCTTCGATAGCCTGCCGTCGAAGATCGGGATGACCCCGATCATGCGCCCCTTCGTGGTGAAGACGGCGACGCGCGATGGGGCCCCGGTGATCAGCGCGATGGTGATGATCGCGGAGTCGCACATCACGCTGCACATCTTCCCCGACAGCGAAGAGGCGTTCTTCGATCTGTTCAGCTGCAAGTTCTTCGATGTGGCGTCGGTCGTGCAGGTGCTGGCGGAGCAGTTCGGCGGCAACCTGACCGAGCAGGTGCTCGTCCCGCGCGGCCAGCGCTACCTGCAGCTCAGGACCGAGCGCCCGCAGGTGATGAGCCACGTGAACCAGTGGCTCGCCGCCTCGCACCCCGGCGTCTACGAGCGGATGCCGGGCGACGGGGGCCCGCTCGGGCCGAAGCCCTCCAAGGGTTGAGCTCGAGAGCGCGCGGCGCGCCGCTCGCCGATCCCGGCTATCTCGTCCTCGCCCGTTCGCATTCTGTCGCTGGGCGTCTCTGCGTCTCTCCCCATCCTCGCGTTCAACGCTGATCTTCACGGCCGCCTCCGCTCCCAGGGCGAGGGGCGACCCGCCGTGTGGCACGACCCGCCTCTCGCTCCGTCAGGCCACCGGTGCGGCGCGCGGCGGAGCGCGGCTCCGGAATCTCCTTACATCGTGCGTGTCGTCACGTGGACTCGACCGATTGGATGATATTTGTGCGCCTGTGCGCCTGTGCGCCGACATCGGTGCATTCCAGGTGTCCGTCCATGCCGTGAGCCCGGCGGTATCACGCGTGGACCCTCCGCGGGATCCGTGCGGTCGTGGGAAGTGGGAATCTCAACAATGCGACATCACGACGTTGCGGAGAACACTTGTTTCTCTTGCAGGGGCAATGAAGGCGTCGTAATGATCTAATTACGCGAGTTATCGGCTAGAGCCGACACGAACCACCGGCTCGGGCCTCTTCGAGAAGGAGTAGCAGAGGTATGCCCCTGCACACCGGACAGATGGTGACCCCTGCGCTGCGGCTCGTACGCATTCTCCGGCGGGGCGGGATGGGGAGCATATGGGTCGCCGATCGCCTTTCGCTGAAGGCGCAGGTGGCCGTGAAGTTCATGTCGCCCGAGTTCGCGGACGATCCGGGCTACGTGGAGCGATTCCGGCGAGAGGCGGTCGCGGCGGCGCAGATCACGAGCCCGCACGTGGCCCAGGTCCTCGATCACGGGCTGACGGCGGAGGGCATGCCGTACATCGCGATGGAGCTCCTCCGCGGCGAGGACCTCAGGGCCCGCATCCGCCGCCTGGGCCGGCTGCCGCTCGGCGAGGTGGCGCGCATCGTGGCGCAGACGGCCAAGGCGCTGGGGCAGGCGCACCGGCTCGGCATCGTCCACCGCGACATCAAGCCGGACAACCTGTTCCTGACCGAGGTGGACGGGGAGACCTTCGTCAAGGTGCTCGACTTCGGCATCGCAAAGCGGGCCCGGGACCTGGGCGTCACCTCGACGGGGAACGTCGTGGGGACGCCGCTCTACATGAGCCCCGAGCAGCTCATCAGCTCGCAGGACCTCGATTTTCGCGCGGATCTCTGGGCGCTCGGCGTCGTGGCTTACCACGCGATCACCGGGCAGGCCCCGTTCGGCGGGGATACGCTGGTGGCGCTCACGCTCTCCGTGCACACGGGCAAGTTCAGGCCGCCGAGCGCGCTCCGGCCCGAGGCGCCGCCCGCCCTCGACGACTGGATGCGCAAGGCCCTGCAGTTCGACCCGAGCGCGCGCTTCGGATCCGCCAGGGAGATGGCCGACGCGCTGGAGCGGGCGCTCTCTTCGCGCAAGCGGAGCGCCGAGTCGTGGGACCCCGCAGCCCGAGACGCCGGCGCGGAGATCCTGCCCACGTCCCGGATCACGAGCGAGCAGGACAGCGCGGTCACCCGGCGCCACCCCGCGCCGGGGCCCCGGACGTTCGCGCTGACGGAGACGGATCCCTGCGAGGCAGACGCCCCCGATCGCTCGACGACGGTCCTGATGGCGACCTCGAGCCGCAAGAAGCTCAGGCCCTCGGTGCGGCTCGCCACGATCGTCGCCGTCGGCGCCGTGGTCGCAGGCGTCGGCCTGTTCCTCGGCGTCCGGCACATCGCGTCCCCCGCCGACGGCGCCGCGCTCGCGGCCGTCGCCTCCCGCGGCGCCGGGTTGACCGGCTCGACCGAGGCGATGCTCCTCGCCAGCGTCGTGGATACGCCGCGGCTGCTGCTCGCGCCGGAGCTCCCGGAGCCCGTCCAGGCCGGCGCCACGCCGGAGCGGCCCGAGAACACGCCTGGGAGCGAGGCGACCCGGCCAGGCGCGAAGAAGAAGCCCACCGCGCGCCCCGCGCGGTCCCCAGGGCGGGTGAAGCCCACCCCGTCGACCCCGTCCGCGGGGAGGCTCACCCGGCGCATCAAGCCGTTCCCCCGCAACGACATCGCGATGCACAGGTAGCCCCTCGCGCCGCTCCTGATCGTCAGCGGCAGGGCGAGCGCCCGGGGCGAGCACGTCGGCAAGCTCGTGATCGCGGTCCGTCGAGGCGCTTGGAGGGGGAAGGGGCCGCTACATCCGCTGCTCGGCCGCGACGGCGGCCTGCACGGCAGGACGGGCGCCGACGCGCTCTCTGTACTGGCCGAGGACAGGCCAGCCGCCGAGATCGACGCCTGCGAGCTTCGTCCAGGTGAGCACGGTATAGAGGTAGGCGTCCGCCACCGTGAACTGCTCGCCGAGGAGGTGCGCGGTGCCGTCGAGGCGCTGCGCCACGTAACCGAAGCGCCGGCCCAGGTAGGCCCTGGCCGCGCTCTTCTGCTCTTCCGGCAGCCTGGGTTTGAAGAGGGGCGCGAACGGCTTGTGCAGCTCGGTGCCGATGAAGCTGAGCCACTCCTGCAGCCGGTAGCGACCGAGGGTGCCTGCCGGGGGCGCGAGCCCGGACTCGGGCTTCCGATCGGCGATATACTGGACGATCGCCGCCCCCTCCGTGAGCACCTCACCGCTCTCGAGCTCGAGCGCGGGGACGTAGCCCTTGGGGTTGATCCGGGTGAAATCGGCGCCCGAACTCGTCTTCTTCGTGCCGAGGTGGACGCGCTCGAGGTCGAACTCCAGGCCAGCCTCGCGCAGCGCGATATGGGGAGAGAGCGAACAGGCGCGAGGGCTGAAATAGAGCTTCATCTTGGCCTCCACCGGAGCTCGGGAGGCCGCATCCTTCCCCTCGCCGACGGTTTCGTCAAGAGGACCGCTCGGTCAACCTCGCTGTCCCGCTCGCCGACTCCGCTCGTCCACCGCTGCGGCTCATCCCCGACGCGCGTTATCGGCCGAACCCTATCGTCCCAGCCCTGCGCCCCGACGCCAGTCAGCGCGGCGGCTCCGCGCCGTCGCTCTGGGCCGGGTTGCTCAGCGGGTCGGCGTAGACCCCAGGGGCGGAGTCGGGGATGAGCGTCGCGCCGACCGTGCGCGCGTAGAACTCGGCAGGTCCGACGCCGCCGATGATGCCGTACGCATAGCCCATCTGCGCGAGGCCGTGCAGGGAGGCGAGGAGCAGCGCCTTGCCGACCCCGTGGCCGCGCTCGCTCTCGGCGACGCCGGTCGGGCCGAAGAAGCCGCGGCGGGTGCACTCGTAGGCGGAGAAGCCGATCACCTCGCCGTCGCGGATCGCGAGATAGATGCTGATGGGCTTGTTCGCGTAGCCGACGCTGATCTCATCGGCCCAGGCCGTCGTGAAGCGCTGCTCGACGAACCGCCGGACGCGCGTGATCTCGTATGGCGCCGCCCGCCGCACGACGACGGAGGCCCGCCGCATGGCCTCGATCACCGGTTCGAGCGGCGGCAGCTTGAGCAGATTGACGAGCATGTCGGACATCGGTCCTCCCGAGCAACAAGAGACAAGAGCTGAGGGCGGCTTGGGATGCGAGCCCGCCCCGGCCGGGCGTTTTACCATGATCCCCGAGCTGCCGGCGCGGCGCTCGGCGGCCTCTGGCGCAGGAATCTGGATCAATCCGCCGAGAGCGCCAGGAGCGCCCAGGGCGCATAAACACCAGGGAGTGCCGAAATTTCCTGTCTCGCGGGCGCGATTGGCATCTTGACGCCTGTGCGTCAAAATTCTTCTCCTGACGTTCTGGTGCCCCGGCCCCTCGGCCGCTCGTGCCATCCCGTCCAGTCACCGCGCAAAAGAACCGGCCCACCTGGATTCGTGAAGCCGTCGGCGCTCGCGAAGACCTGGTCGCTGGTGGATCCACCCGGGAGTCGCAGCGTGCTCGATTCAAATACGGCTTAACCAGTTCAGTCTCACGGGCGAACTCGCGGACGAAAGCCGCCGAGGCTTCGGTCGGTGTCGGATATTGCGCTACCAATTGTCACCTCATAACGGCCGTTGTCGTGACTTCGGAATAGTCACGTCGTCTCGCAAAACACCTCGAAATACAGGTTCTTCTTGACCTGCAAGTCGACATGAAACAATAACTACCCTCGTCGCAGTGCCTGACCGAGCACGGAACGCGCCCACTTGCTCCGTGCACCTCGCGAGAGAGCTTCACCGGACGGCCACCGCGGCGATATCTCGGCAGCCTTAACCTTCACCGCGCGGCGAGCGCGTCCGATCAACGAAGGGCAGCGTCGAGCTGTAAACAGATCGGCTTTTTTACTTGGTTACAATCATGAGGAAAATCCTATGAGACTCACATCCAGGCATGCCTTGCTTGCCGCCGCGACGGGCCTTCTCGCCGTCTCCTGCGTAGGTCTCGCGGAGGACTACGACAGCGAGGAAGGCGGCGAGCTCGACGAGAGCCTCACGATCGATCCGAGCGCGGCGTACACGATCGTCGGCGTGCACAGCAACAAGTGCGTGGAGATCCGCGGCGCGAGCAGGTCGAGCTCGGCGGCCGCGCAGATCGCCACCTGCAGCACCGGCAACACGAACCAGCTGTTTCGGGTGGAGTCCGCGGGCAACAACTTCTTCCGGCTGCGCAACGTGAACAGCGGCCTCTGCCTCGGGGTCAACGCAGGGTCGACGTCGAACGGCGCCACCATCGTCCAGTCCAGCTGCGGCAACGCCACGAGCCAGCAATTTTCTATCGCGGACGTCGGCGCCAACCAGCGGCTCACGAACCGCAACAGCAACAAGGTGCTCGACGTCGCGGGGCGCTCGACGTCGGACGGCGCCGGCCTCCAGCAGTGGAGCTGGGCCAACGGACAGAACCAGATGTTCTCGATGAGGGCCGTGGCGGGCTCCTCGACCTCGTCGTCGACCTCCTCGTCGTCGACGACCTCCTCGTCATCGACGACCTCCTCGTCGACGACCGGGACCGGCGCGGGCGGGGCCGGCGGCGCGGGCGGGGCCGGCGGCGCGGGCGGCACCGGCGGCGCGGGCGGCACCGGCGGCGCGGGCGGTACGGGCGGCACCGGCGGTACGGGCGGCACCGGCGGTACGGGCGGCACCGGCGGTACGGGCGGCACCGGCGGTACGGGCGGCACCGGCGGCGATACGGGGGTTTCCCCGGCGTCCGGGTGCGGGCTCGGCTATAGCCAGCTCCCGAACGGCAAGGGCGGCGTCAACGTCGAGGCCGTCTGCATTCCGAGCGAGATGAACTTCGACATGGCCACGTCGCTCGCGGCCTTCAAGACGACGGTCTATCCGCTGCTGACCGCCAACTGCTCGGGCTGCCATAGCTCGACGGGCAAGGCCCAGGCGCCCCTCCACGCCGACGTCGATCCGGCGCTGGCCCACGAGTACGCGCTCACGCGCGTGAACTTCAAGAAGCCGGCGGACTCCAAGCTCGTTGTCCGGATGGGCATCGACCGGCACAACTGCTTCGGCTCGAGCTGCAGGGACGCGAACACGCAGATGCTCTCCGCCGTGCAGGCGTGGGCAAACGCCGTCTCGTCGACCCTGCCGGTGACCCCGCGCCCCGTCGCGGCCGGCGAGCAGGTCGCCGAGGCCACGGTCAAGTCGTGGATCGCGACGGACAAGGCCACCGTTCCCGCGGCCGACGCGGAGTTCATCAAGTACGCCTCGCTGCACGAGATCCACAACAAGGGCGTCTCGGCGGAGGAGATGAACGTGGCCCGCGTCGGGCTGTCGAAGGCGCTGAACTCGACCGCGCGCTGGGCTCCCACGATCGTGAACCCGGTGGACATCAACGGCAAAGGCATCGTCTACCGCTTCGATACCCGCAACTACTGGGGCTACAACAAGGGCGTCACGAAGCTCCATTTCGGCGGGTCGGACGACGACGTCTTTTTCGGGAGGACCAGCGTCAACTACCTGGGCGAGCCGGTCGGCTCCGATGTCACGTTCAGGGAGAAGTACCGGTACACCTCGGAGGTCCAGAGGGATCCGAGCTTCGCGCGCCTGGTCTGGGGTCGCGTCCTCGCCGGCAACGTGGAAGGCGCCACGGACAGCGCGGTGCTGCCGCCCTACATCGACGGCTTCAAGACGGATTACATCGAGGCGAGCCAGCTCGTCTACACGCTGACCCGTCCGGACGTCTACAACTCCATCATGGCGATCCCCTGGTACGCTCAGGATCTCGAGAGCGAGCTCGGCGTCATCAAGGACGCGGGGATGAAGTCGTACGAGTATATGGTCACCAAGCAGGCCATCACCGTCGACTCCCGCATGTACTTCAGGGCGAAGACGAGGCGCGGCGGGTACTACTGGAAGACGTGGGACGTCTTCTCCGGGCAGCTCGACGGCGTGAACACGATCGAGCAGGCGTACGAGTCGGGGCAGATCCGGTTCCCCTTCTGGGCGCACCCGATCCCGAAGTTCATCAGCGGGACCGGCATCGGCGGCACGGCGAACAACTACAGCTTCATCGCGACCCTGGCTCAGCCCCAGGGCACGGAGCCGCCGGGGTGCGACGCGGCGCCGAGCTACGGTGGCAGCGGCTTCGTGAACTGCCGCTACTACACAGGGACCGACGGGCTCCAGCAGTCGGCCGAGGAGGTCATCTGGGATCTGCCGAACGGCCTGCAGGGGTACTCCCTGTGGGGCGGCTTCAACCAGCGCCGCGTCGACGCCTTCGTCAACATCGTGCGCGATCCGCGCATCCTCCGGAACGCCTCGGACGCGGCGATCAACAGCACGCTCGGCTTCGCCGCCCAGGACCGCCGCCTGAACACCGGCAGCTCGTGCATCGGTTGCCACGCGGACGGCATGAACCGCGGCAACAACGATCTGCGCGACTGGCTGGACGCCGGCGGCGAGCGCCTCCCGAAGGGCGAGCACGGGGTCGACGGGTGGGTCGACGACCCCGCGGTCGTGGCGCAGGTCAAGGAGCTGTACCCGCCCTCGTCCGTGATGCGGTCGCGGATGGAGGACGACCGCCGCGTCTTCCTCGCGGCGATGGCGAAGATGAAGCGGGAGATGATCCTCGGCACGGACAAGAACCTGTACGTGGAGCCGACGATCTGGACCATCGAGTGGGCGCAGAACTTCTACAGGTACCCGGCGACCCGCTCCAACTAGCGCGGTGACAGGCGCTGTCTGACGACCTCCGCCCGGCGGCTCGTCGGGCAGCGCCGGTGCCGCGTCCGGCATATCGACCCTACCGTCGCACCGTCGACGCTCCCCTCAAGAAGAACGCCAGGAGCGCCAAGGGCGCCGAGAGAGCCCGCGCGCTCTCATCTCGCCGGCAGGAGCGGGGTGGCCCCGCCGCCGATCCAGGCGAGCGCCCGCTGCGCCCGGTCCTTCGCGTCGCCCTCGACGACGTCGCCGTGGGCGACGACGACGCGCTCGAAGTCCCACGCGAGGACGTCGGCGACGCTCCGCGAGGCCGCGGCGCGGTCCCTCATGAGCACGCGCCACACGTGGTCCTGCGCGGTCTTCTTCCACGCGCCGCCGAGCCAGAGGAAGACCTTCATGCCGAAGCTGCGGACCTCGTGCACGTTGAAGAGGAGATCCGTCACGATGAGCGTCCGCGAGCGCGCGTGCAGGAACACGTGCTCCGTGATGTACGGCACGCCCTCCACGAGGCGAACGCCGAGGTCGTCGCCGAGCTCGGGCATGACGCCGGACCGAGACAGCGGGGTGAAGCGAAGGCCGGACAGCTTCTTCTCCAGCCCGGGCGCCCCGAGCACGCTCGCGCGCGGCCAGCGTTCGGTCGCGGCCTTCACGAAGAGGTGGTGGAGGCGGCTCGGGGCGACGATGGCGCGCACCTCGCCGAGCGCGTCGATCGCCCGGGCCGCGGCGTCGTCGAACGCGAGCGGCGAATGGATGACGATCCCGCCATCGGCCCGCCGCACGACGGTCGCGCGCGACGGCAGGTAGCCGACCGGCAGCCGCAGGTCCCTCTCGTAAGCCCACACGTCCTCGGCGATCGCTCGGAGCATCCGCTCATACAAGGCGCGCCCGGCCACGTCGTCAAGGCGGCAGCGTCGTACTGGCCGGCTGACACGACGACCCCAGGTAGACCGGCGATGCTGATCGCCGATTCGGTGGTCGTCCCCTGGGCGTCATTGCCGATTCGCCGACGCACCCCGGGAGACGCCGGTGCGGGCCGCGCTCCGCGTGACATCCGAGCCGGCGCGGTGCTATGCGTCGGAGCCGATGCCAGCCAGTGTTTGCCTGCCGGCGTACAACGAAGTCTGCACCATCGAGGCGACCCTCACCGAGCTGTCGCGGCTCGGTCCCGACGTGGACGAGATCCTCGTCTGCCTCAACGGATGCACCGACGGCACCGAGGGCGTCGTCGACGCCTTTCGAGGGCGGGAGCCGCGACTCGCCGTCATCCAGAGCGACCTTGGCAAGAACCACGCCTGGAACGCCCTTGTGACCCGGGCGCGCAACAGCCGCCTCGTGTTCACGGACGCGGACGTGCGCCCGACCCCGGGCGCCATCTCGGCCCTGCTGCGCGCCCTGGAGCGCTCGCCGCGCGCCGCCGTCGCCGCGGCGTTCGAGCAGCCGCGCGGGGTGCCGCCGGCGCCGCTCGGCACCGTCATCCGCCTGCTCACGACGAGCCTCGGTCAGGACTACATCTCCGGTCGCCTCTACGCCATCGACCGCGACCGCCTGGGCGCGGTGATGGCGGACCGAGGGCTGCCGTGCGAGGGAACGCTCCCTCGGCTGCCCATCGATCTCGTCACCGAGGACTCGTGGCTCACCGCGCTCGTCGCGGGCGACACGCTTGTCGTGGTCCCCGAGGCGCCCATCCATTTCGAGGTCGACAGCATGGCCGACGTCGTCCGCGCGCTGGCGCGCAACGCCGCCGCGAGAGAGCAGCTCCGCTCGAGCTACCCGGAGCTCTATCGGCGTGACGACGCCCGCCTGCTCTCGATGCAGACCGCGCCGCGGATCCTCATGGAACGGTTGAAGTCGGCTCCCGGGCCGGGCGCCGTCGTGCGCGGGCTGGGAGGGATGGCCCTCAGGGCCGTGCTCCACCGCGCGCTCGGACGGCAGATCACGGCGCGACGCGATCGGATCCTGGCGGACGTCCGCGCCGGCCGCGGCGGGCGCGTCATGGCCACCTCCGGTCGCCTCCCCTCGAAGGGCGGCTGAGCGCAGCGCGGCCGGAGCGCGGACCCATCGATGGAGGGTGGCGGGCGAGCGCATCGACAGGCTCGCCCGCCCGGGTCGACACGTCAGACGCGCGGGCGGAACCAGTCGATCGTGCGATCGAGGCCCGACTCGAGATCCACGACCGGACGCCAGCCGAGGAGCTCGCTGACCCGGGAAATGTCGGGCCTGCGCCGGTGGGGGTCGTCGATCACGGCAGCGCCCATCGTCAGCTTCGCGCGCCCGCCGGTCTTGCGGATGATGAGCTCGGCGAGCGCCGTCATCGTCGTCTCGGCCGGATTCCCGAGGTTGACGGGCCCGGTCAGGTCCCCGGCGTTCATCACGCGAACCAGCCCCTCGATCAGGTCGCTCACGAAGCAGAACGAGCGCGTGCGATCGCCGCCGCCGTACAGCTCCAGCGCCTCGCCGCGCAGCGCCTTGACCACGAAATTGGCGATGACCCGGCCGTCGTCCCGGGCCATGTTCGGCCCGTAGGTGTTGAAGATGCGGACGATGACGGTGTCGACGTTCCGGGTCTGGCGGTACTCCCAGAAGTAGGTCTCCGCCACCCGCTTGCTCTCGTCGTAACAGGCCCGCGGCCCGATCGGGTTGACGTTCCCCCAGTAATCCTCGTGCTGGGGGTGGACCAGCGCGTCGCCATAGACCTCGGACGTGGAGGCCTGCAGGACGCGGGCTCCCAGCTTCTCGGCGAGCCGGAGGACGTTGATCGCGCCGAAGACGTTCGTGTTGAGCGTGTGCACCGGATCGGCCCGGTACTTCGGCGGTGATGCCGCGCAGGCCATGTTGTAGATCTGGTCGACCTCGAAATGGTACGGCTCGCTGACGTCGCAGCGATGCCACTGGAACCGTGGGTTCTTGATCAGCGGCGCGAGGTTCTCCTCGCGCCCCGTCACCATGCTGTCGACGCAGATCACGGTGTTGCCCTCGGCCAGCAGCCGAGCGCAGAGGTGCGACCCGAGGAAACCTGCCCCACCAGTGACCAGGATTCGCTTGCTCGCGCTCATCGCAAAAATGCCTCCTTGACGGCCGCTCGGTAAGAGCTCCGGAACATCTTGAACCCTCGAACCTTTACCATAGGAAAATGTAATTATAAAGAGTGGATGACATCCGGGTGCCAGTTCCCTATACTGCCGGGCGTGCACCGCTCTCCTCGGTACCTGGGCTCACTCGTTCGCGCCAAGCTCGCCCGCGAAGCGCGTCCCGTCTGGGTGGACGTTTCCGTGACCAACCGGTGCCACCTGAGCTGCGAGTACTGCTACGGAGACTACCACCACCGGCGGGACAGCATCGGGCAGTTTCACTATGAGCAGCTGTGCGCCATTGTAGACGATGCGGCGGAGCTCGGGACTGCTGTCATGACGCTCACGGGCGGTGAGCCGATGCTGCACAAATCGATCGGCCGGATCGTCGATCGGGCGGTGAGCCGAGGGATCTCGGTGGGGATGGTCACCAGCGGATTCCGCGTCAAGGAGCGCGTGGACGAGCTCGTGCATCTGAGCTCGATCGTCGTGAGCGTCGACGGGCCAGCGCCTATCAACGATCTGAATCGCGGCGAGGGGACCTTCGCCGTTTCGGTCGGGGCGCTGGAGGTATGCCAGGCGCGCGGCATCCCGCGCATCGTGAAGGCGGTGCTGAACCGCCGGAACAAGGATCAGGTGCCCTGGCTCCTCGACCTCGCGACCCGCTTCGACGCGCGGCTCGAGGTCGTGATGAGCTACGCCCCGCAGTCCGACCGTCAGCTGCGCATCCACGGCGACAACTCCCTCGACGCGGGCGAGCGCCAGGTCCTGGCCGACGCCCTGCTCGCCCTCAAGCGCGAGGGGGCGCCCCTGGTCTTCCGCGAGCGCGTCTGGGAGAACATGGCGCGCTGGTGGGAGCACCACGGCGAGGACCGCGTCACCGAGGAGGCGCGGCGGGCGAGCTTCCCGTACCTCCCGTGCAGCGCGGGCCGGTACTATGCGTTCATCGACGGAGATGGACGCATGTATCCGTGCAACCAGCGGCTCTCGGACTTCCCCGCGAAGAACGTGCTGGAGGTCGGCTTCCGGGCCGCGTGGGAGCACCTGAGCGATCATGGCTGCTTCGCGTGCGCGGCGCCGTGGCTCAACCAGCAGCACCTCGTGAGCAACGAACAGCTCCTCGTGCGCAGCCTGGGGCGAGATCTGCTGGCGCGGGTCGCGCGTGCCTGAGCGCGCCCTCGCCATCGTCGTGCTCGGCGGCTCGCGCGGGATCGGGCGGGCCGTCGTGGCGCGCGCGCTGCAGGAGGGACACCGGGTCTTCGCCGGCGCGCGGGGCGAGGAGGGGCTCCTCGCCCTGCAGCAGCGCTTCGCGTCGGAGCACGCGGGCCGCCGGCTCGGCACGGGCGCGGTGGACGTCGGCGACGACGCCTCCCAGGGCGCCTTCTTCGGCGCGGCGCGCGCTTTCCTGGGCGGGATCGACGTCGTCGTCAACAACGCTGCCCGGGAGGGCTACGGGCGCCTCGACGAGATGGCTCTCGAGGAGGTCGAGTCGATCGTCCGCACCAACCTCGTCGGCGTCCTCCTCGGCTGCCGGCACGCGGTGCAGGCCATGGGCGGCGGGGGAGGGCACATCATCAACGTGGGATCCGAGGTCTCGTTCCGCGCCGTGCCGCTGAAGAGCGTCTACTGCGCCACGAAGTTCGCCGTCCGTGGCCTCAGCGACGCGCTCGAGCTCGAGCTCGCGCCCCGGGGGATCCGGGTCTCGCAGGTGCACCCCGGCTGGGTGGATACGGGCCTGCACGAGGACGAGCGGCGGCGCCGGGGGGCGGTGTCTCGACCGCAGGACGGCGGCGTCCCGGTGGACCGGGTCGCCGAGAGCGTGGCCGCGCTCTGGCGCGCGCCGCGGGCGCGCGGGAGCGCCGCGCTGCGGCTCCGCCTCCGCAGCGCGGTGGGAGAGCTCTTCCCGGCGTGGGCGCGGTGGCGAACACGCCGGGCGTTCGGGGAGCAGCTGAGAGAGGGCTGAGACGAGACGGCAGCGCGTCCGGCAGCGCGGGGCACCGTCGCGACGCCGGACCGGACACCCCCAGGAGGTTTGCTTGAGCTGTGCACCGACGTCCTTCGCTGGCAGGGAGACCGCGTCGCCTCCTCCGCTGGATCCGAGCGCTCCCATCGCCGTCGAGGGCCTCGACGCCATCGGGGAGGTGCTGCGGCGGGCGGGCGGACAGGCGCGGCCCGTCGCGATCGCGTCGCGGGACCTCGAGTGGCTCGCGGCGCGCCTCGGCCTCACCGAGCGGACCGCGGAGGGGATCCCGGTTATCCGATTCGGCTCGGGCGAGCGGAGCGGCCTCGACGCCGCCGCGACCCGGGCCGTCGAGAAGCTCGTGGCCCTGTCGGTGCTGCTCGGGGGCGCGCCGCTGTGGCTCACGATCGCGCTGCTGATCCGCATCGAGTCCCCGGGCGGGGCGTTCCACGTCGCCCCGCGCGCAGGGCTGGGCGGGGAGCCGTTCGCTTTCTTCAAGTACCGGACGATGCGGGCGCGGCGCCGGGACGGCGAGGATGAGGGCGACGCCGCGCGGCTCTCGGTCATCCGCGGCGACATCCCCGGCTTCGTGCGCGAGGACGGGGTCGTCATCCCCAAGCACCCCAGGGATCCGCGCATCACGCGGCTGGGCGGCGTCCTCCGCTGGCTGTGCCTCGACGAGGTCCCCCAGCTTCTCCACGTCCTCACCGGCGACATGGCCCTCGTGGGCCCCAGGCCCTATCCGATGGCGGAGTTCGACGCGCTGAAGGCGTGGCACCGGCTTCGCAGCGACGGCCGGCCCGGGATCACCGGCCTGTGGCAGGTCGCGGCGCGCAACCAGGTCACCTTCGACCAGAGCGTCCTCCTCGACATCTATTACCTGGCCAACGCCAGCTTCTGGCTCGACCTGAAGATCATCGCGCTCACGCCGCTGCGCATGCTCTTCGGCGTGGGGAGCTACTGACCCGTGCGCCGGGCGATCGACGAGCGCGGGAGAGGCCCGCTCCGCGGCCGCTCACGGGGCCCCGAGGCGGTCCCGGGCGCGCCAGAGGACGATCACCTCGCCTGCCACAAGGCCGAACGTGACAACGAGCTTCACCAGGGCGGCGCCGGCGGCGCCGTGCGCCGGGATCGCCCACAGGTTGCCGGCCGCGATGAGGAGCACGCTCGCCACCCAGAGGGCGGCGTACGGGCGCTGCTGGCCCGTCGCGAACAGCATCGGGCCGATGGCGAACTCCGGCAGCATCCACACGAGCGCCGTCGTCAGGAGCTGCAGCGGCAGCACGGCGCCCGCGTACTCCGCGCCGAACACGAGCCGGACGAGCGGCGCGCCGAGCCACCACACCGCGGCGCTCAGGAGCACGCCTGCGGCCATGAGGCCGAGGAAGGTGGACGCGGCGAGGCGCCTGCGGACGCTCGCCGAGCGGCTGGCGACGAAGGCGGGGAAGACCGCCGCGCGCACGACGCCCGGCAGCACCATGGCGCCGCCGATGACGCGCTGGACGGCGCTCATGTCGCCGACCGCCCCGGGGGTGCTCATCCAGCCCAGCATCAGGAGATCGATCTGGAAGTAGGTGGGGCTGGCGAGCATCACCACCGCGAGAGGCGCAGCCTCCCGGAGGAAGCCCCGCGGGAGCATCGCGCCCCCGCCGGACCCCGGCCGGCGCTCGAGGAGCTGGGCGGCGAGGGCCACGGCGAGCGCGAGGGCGAGCAGGTGGCCCGCGACGAGGGCCCACGCGAGGCCGAGCGCGCCCAGACCCGAGAGCAGCGCCGCCGTCCCCAGCCCGAAGGACGCGATCGCCATGGTGAGCGCCACGAGCACCTCGCGCTCCATCCGCTGGTGCCCGCGGAACACCTGGTTCAGCATCTCGACGAACGAGGCCATCAGCCACGCGGCGGTCAGCAGCCACACGAGCGCGCGGCGCGGCGAGGCCGCGTCCGCGAGGAGGCCGACCCCGAGCCCGACGCCGCCCGCCGCCAGCGTCACCGCGAGCTTGAGGCGCACGAGCGGGCCGATGGGAGCGCCCGGATCCCGGGCGACCTCCCGCGCGATGAAGAGGTGCAGGCCGAGGTCCGCGAGCTCGCCGAGCAGGAAGCCCACCGCGAAGGCGTAGCTGTAGTCGCCGAAGCCCGCCGGCCCGAGCTGCCGCGCGGCGACCACGGCGAGGAGCATGCGGACGCCGCGCGAGACGAGATCGCTCGCGGTCTTCAGCGCCATGCTGCCGGAGACGCTCCTCCTCGCCGGAGGCGGGGGGGCCTCGCGCGGGGCCGGCGCCGTCACGGGTGGAGGAGCGCCTTCGCCGGGGGTCGTGGCGTGAGCATGGCGCTCCTCTATCGCCCTGATCGCGGAGCAGTTCAACTGCCCGTCAGCGGATCCGGCGAGCGGCAGGGCGCGGCGCGCAACGCCACGTCGCGGCCGTCGAGATACGATCCCCCGAGCCGTGTCGGCGCCTTCGCAGCGCGCGGCGCGTTGCCGCGCGTGAAGGATGGAACCCAGGTGAGGCCCAAGTGAAGACCAGCACGGATGGTAACGGTTCATTGGTGCAGCTCAAGCGCAAGGGGTCGCAGGGCTCGGTGCCGCAGGCCCCCGTGGAGATCGAGCCGCCGGAGGTCCTGCTCGAGCGGGCCCTCGCCCTGGCGGTGCCGGACGCGCGCCCGGCCGCCGCGCCGCCGCTCTACGCCCAGGGCCGCGGGATCACGCGCCGTGGCGTGCTGTGGCTCGGGCAGACATGCAATCTCCGCTGCCACTTCTGCTACTTCCTCGATCGGATCGAGGACAAGGAGCACCCCGAGCACCCGTTCATGTCGCTGGAGAAGGCGCAGGCCATCTGCCGGACGCTCGTCGATTTCTACGGGAACACGGCGATCGACATCCAGGGCGGCGAGCCGACCATCTGGCGCGACATCCACGCGCTGGTCCGGTACTGCGTCGGGATCGGCCTCTCGCCGACGCTCATCACCAACGCGCTGGTGCTCGACAAGCGCGACAAGGTGCAGCAGTTCAAGGACTCCGGCGTCGCCGACTTTTTGGTCAGCGTCCAGGGGCTCGGGAAGGCGCACGACCTGGCCGTGGGAGCGGACGGCGCGCACGTGCGCCAGATGCGCGCGCTGAACCACCTCATCGCGCTCGAGGTGCCGTTCCGGGTGAACTGCGTGATGTCGAAGCGCGCGGTGCCCCAGCTCCCGGCGGTCGCGAAGCTTTCGGTCGAGGTGGGCGCGCGCGCCGTCAACTTCCTCGCCTTCAACCCGTTCGCGGATCAGCGCAACGCGGGGGTCCGCACCGCCGAGAACGTGCCTCGCTACGCCGAGCTGCGGGAGCCGCTCGACGAGGCCCTGGACGTGCTCGCGCGCGCCGGCGTGGAGGCGAACGTCCGGTACCTGCCTCACTGCGTCGTGTCCGAGCGCCACTGGCCCTCGGTCTACGACTACCAGCAGCTCCCGTACGACCCGCACGAGTGGGATTTCGCGAGCTGGACCTGGACCAACAAGGGACCGCAACGGATGCGGGGCGGTCTCCTGTCGCCGCCCGTCCCGCTCGGCGCGCGGCCGCGCCTCGGGCCGCTCCGGCAGCCGCTCCTCCGCCTGGCCGACGCGCTCGACCTCCGGGGCCGGCTGCTCCGCGCCGACGTGAGCTCGCGGCTCGGCCCCTCGCTGAGGAAGCTGGAAGGGCTCTCCTACCGGCTCTTCCGTCGCCGCGGGGATCAGGACGCCGCCTACCGCGGCGACGCGCTGAACCGCGTCGAGCACAACGGCTACGCGAAGGGCGCCGGATGCCGGAGCTGCGCGCTCCGTGACATCTGCGACGGGTTCCACGGGGACTACGTCGCGATGTTCGGCACCGACGAGGCGCGGCCCGTCCTCGATCGCGGGCCGGTCACCGATCCGCGCGCGTTCATCGGCACCCAGGCCAAGGTGGCGCCGGCCGGAGGTGCTGCATGATCGCGGACCCGCCCGCGGCGCCCCGGGTCGACGTGCTCGGCGTCCCCGTCGCACGGCTCACGTTCGAGCAGCTGCTGCTCGATCTGGACGACGCCTTGCTCGGGTCGTCGAAGGCCGGCGGCAGGCCGGCGTACTACACCTATGTCAACGCGTACTGCGCCACGCTGGCGGAGCGCGAGGCGTCGTACCGCGACGCTGTCGGCCGCGCCGACGTCGTGTACGCCGACGGCATCGGGGTGGTCTGGGCGGCTCGCCTGCTGGGCGGACCGTGTCCCGAGCGCATCAACGTGGGCCCGGTCGAGCTGGGGAGGATCGTGGACCTGTGCGCCGAGCGCGGGGCCTCTGTCTTCCTGCTCGGGGGGGCGCCCGGGATCGCCGACGAGGTCGCCCGCCGCCTCGTCGCGCAGCGTCCGGGCCTCCGGATCGCGGGGGCTCACCACGGGTACTTCGGCCCCGAGGAGGAGGCGGCGGTGGTCCGGAAGATCAACGACTCGGGCGCGGCCTTGCTCATCGTCGGCCTCGGCCCGCCCAAGCAGGAGCTGTGGGTGGACCGGCACCTCGCGGCGCTGCAGGTGCACGCCGCCTGGTGCATGGGCGGGCTGCTGGATCAGGTGGCCGGGGCGGTGGCCTATCCGCCCGAGTGGGTCCGTCGACATCACGTCCACTGGCTTTACCGCCTGGTGGTCGAGCCGAGGCGGCTCTGGCGGCGGTACCTGCTCGGCATCCCGGAGTTCATCGGCCGCGTTGCGCTGCAGCGCCTATCTCTGGAGCGACAAGCATGAGCGATCAGCGCCCCTTGATCCCCATGGTCCTGCCGCAGGTGGACGATCCGGACGCGATCGCGGCGCAGCTCGCCGAGGTCCTGCGCTCGGGGCGGCTGAGCAACGGCGGCCCGTTCGCGGAGGGCTTCGAGCGGGCGATCGCGGCGTTCCTCGGCGTCGAGGAGGCCGTGGTCGTCTCGAACGGCGCCGTCGCGATCAGCCTCGCCATCGAGGCCGCGGCGGTGCGGCGGGGCAAGGCGATCCTCCCCGCCTTCACGTTCATCGCGACGCTCAACGCCGCGGTCCATGCGGGCTTCGAGCCGATCTTCTGCGACATCGATCCGGAGACCTGGACGCTGGATCCGGAGCACCTGCGCGGCCTGCTCGCGAAGCACGACGTGACGCTGGTCCTCCCGGTCAACGTGTTCGGCGTCCCGCCCGACCTGGCCGGCGTCGCGCGGCAGGCGCGGGCCGCCGGGGCGGCCGTCATCTACGACAACGCGCACGGCATGGGCACCGAGACGGCGAGCCGGGAGGCCGAGGCGCTCCTCACGGCGACGACCTACTCGCTGCACGCCACGAAGATCCTCGTGGCCGCGGAGGGCGGCGTGGTCGTCTCCCCGGATCGGGAGGTGAGCGCGGCGATGCGCCAGCTGCGCAACCACGGGCTCGCGCAGCCGCTGCGGGCGTCGGTCCCGGGGATGAACGCCAAGATCGACGAGCTACGCGCCGCGCTGGCGCTGGCGTCGCTCCGCCGGCTCCCCGAGGCGCTGGCTCGCCGGCGGACGTACCTCGAGCGGCTGCGCGCGGCCCTGTCCCGGCATCCGCAGGTGTACCGCACCCAGCGCATCCCGCCGGGCGTGCGCGTCAATGGACAGAACCTCGGGGTCGGGCTGGCCGACGTCCCGATCGACGACGCGGTCGCCGCCTTCGCCCGGCGCGGCGTCGAGGCGCGCCGGTACTTCTACCCGCCGTTGCACGAGCTGAGCTGCGCCCCGGCGGGCGACGCGCTGCCGAACACGGACCGGCTCTGCGCGGGCCAGGTCTGCCTGCCCCTGCACAGCCACATGAGCGAGGAGACGCTCGAGCGCATCGAGGCCGCCATCCACGGCGTCGCGGAGGAGCTGGAGGCGCCGCGGCTCGCCGTGCGTCCTTCGAGGCCAGCCCTCCTGGCCACGACGTAGGGCACGGCGCAGGGATCGGTTCCGGGATCAGCGTCATGCGCATGGGAGCAGCGTGGGACCGCCTGAGCACGGCGGCCGGCGGGGTCGGGCTGGCGGTCTTCGCCGTCGCCGCGTTCACCCCGGCCGCCGCGCCGCTCGATCGCTGGATGGCGTCGGCGCCCGACGCCGGGCAGGCCGACGCCGTGGTCGTCCTCGGAGCGGACGTCGACCCGGACGGGCGGCTGCCGGAGGATTCGCTCCGGCGCGCCGCCGAGGCGGTCGCGCTGTACCATCAGGGGCGCGCGCCGCTCGTGCTGATGCTCGGCAGCCGCAACGGGGCGGCCAGCGAGGCCGAGTCGCGCGCCCGCCTCGCGCAGGGCCTCGGCGTCCCCGCGTCGGCCCTCCTCACGGAGCCGCGGGGGCTGACGACGGCGGTGGAGGCGCAGCGCAGCGCGGAGCTCCTGCTGGGAAGGGGCGCGAGGAGGATCCTGCTCGTCACCGGCGAGCACCGCGTCTGGCGGGCACGCCGGCTCTTCGAGCGCGCGGGCTTCGAGGTCCTCGCCGCGCCGGTGCGCGAGGGGGCGCCGACCTCGAGCCTCCCGGGCGAGCGCCTCTCGACGATCGGCGGGCTGCTCCAGGAACTCGCGGCGCGCGCGCTCTCCTGGCTCCGGGGGGACGTATAGCGATGTCGGACTCGCTCTACATCCTGGGCGTCGTCGCGGCCACGTCGTGCGCGGCCTACGCGGTGGGGCGCCGCCGAGGGATGCGCGCCGGGCTCCTGCCGCTCGCGGTCCGGCGGGCGATCCGGCTTGCGGGCGTGTGCCTCCTGTTCTGGGGCGGCAACGTCGCGGTCGGGGTGGGGGTGGCCCTGCTCGTGCGCGGCCTCGGGCTGGGGTTCATCTGGCTCTACGTCAACACCGACGTGTCCGTCCTGGTCCTCTCCGCGTTCCAGGCGCTGATCTTCGAGGCGTGGCGCACCCAGCACGACCTCGATCGGGGGCGGCCGACCGCCGGAGGCGGTCCGGGAGGGTCCGGGGAGAGTTGAAACTCAAGCCGGAGGCTGTCGAGAGGGTCCGGGGAGAGTTGAAACTCAAGCCGGAGGCTGTCGAGAGGGTCCGGGGAGAGTTGAAACTCAACCCGGAGGTTGTCGAGAGGGTCCGGGGAGAGTTGAAACTCAAGCCGGAGGCTGCCGAGAGGGTCCGGGGAGAGTTGAAACTCAACCCGGAGGCTGTAGACGACCGTTTCATTGAACGAATCTTGTGAGACTGTAGCGTCTGCGCACCCTCCGCCGCCCCTCGCCGGATGCCCCGGACCCGTTCGTCGTTTTACCTACATCGATGCCTGCGGATCCGCGGGGCCGTCGGCGCCGACCGCGCCGCCTGGGCCGTACGCATCGAGAAACTCCCGCAGCTTCCGGGTCTGGTAGCCACGCGCGAGCGTCACGAGCTGATCGAGCCAGGGCCTGAGTCGCGGGTCGCGCTGCCTCATCCGCTCCGCCTCTGCCAGGATCTTGTGGACGAGCCCCCTGTTCGCGAGCGCCGACAGCAGGGCCAGCTCCTCGGCCGGAGGCGGCGCGAGGGGTTCGCCGTCCGTGGGGACCTCTGCCGGTGAATCCGGAGAGGGGGCCTCTTCGCGGCGGAGCCACTCGATGCCCAGCAGGCGCGATATCCTGTCCAGGAGCGCGCTCGCCTGGATGGGCTTGGGCAGGAAATCATCGCAGCCGGCACGGGCGCACTTCTGCCGCTCGGCCTCGGAGACGCTCGCCGACGAGGCCACGATGACGGTCCGCCGGAGCTCGGGCACGAGCCTGAGGCGGCGCGCTGTCTCGTAGCCATCCATGCCCCGCATGTACACGTCCATCAGGACGAGCGCCGGCGCGTGCAGCGCGCCCATGCGCAGCGCCGCTTCGCCGCCGTCCGCCTCGCACAGGTCGAAGCCGAGCGGGCCGAGGAGCCCGCGCGCCACCGCGCGATTGTCGGCGTTGTCGTCCACGATGAGGATCGTGCGGCGCTCCCCCCGATAGCCGACGATCGTGTCCCACCCCCGGGCATCGCCCGGGCTCGCCGCCGGCTGCACCTCGGCGAGCGGGAGCGTCACGGTGAAGACGCTGCCCACGCCGACCTCGCTCTGCACCTCGACCGCTCCACCCATCTGCTCCACGAGCTTCTTCGTGATGGCGAGCCCAAGCCCCGTGCCCTCGCTCCTCGCGCTCTGCTCCCCCACCTGCTCGAACGGCTCGAAGATGCGCGACAGGTGCTCCGAGGCGATGCCAGGCCCCGTATCCTCGACGCGGAAGCGCACCATCCGGCCCGCAGGGACGCTCTCCTCCAGCGCCTCGACATGGAGGGATACGGCCCCCCGCTCGGTGAACTTGATGGCATTGCCGAGGAGGTTCAAGAGCACCTGCATCAGCCGCTTCTCGTCGGCGTGGACGGCCCGGAGCGCGGGGCCGCGCAGCTCGTGGGCGAACGCGATCCCCTTCGCCTGGGCGCGCACCCGGCACAGGTCGACAACCATCTGCACGAGGGCAGGCAACCGGAACTCCGTCAGGACAGAGTCCAGCTTGCCCGCCTCGATCTTGGCGAGGTGCAGCAGGTCATTGATGAGCGAGAGCAGATGCTCGCCCGACTTCTGGATGACGTGCAGCCCTTCCCGCCACGCCGGCGCGATGTCGGGCGTTCGCTCCAGGATCTGAGCATAGCCGATGATCCCGTTGAGCGGAGTGCGCAGCTCGTGGCTCATGCTGGAGAGAAAGTCGCTCTTGGCCTGGCTGGCGCGCTCCGCCGCCTCCTTGGCGACGCAAAGCTCGATGGTGCGCTCCTTGACCTTGGCCTCCAGGTCCCGGTACAGGAGGGCGTTCTCCACGGCGATGGCGGCCTGCGCGGCGAGCACCGACAGGAGCTCTACCCGCCTCTCGGGGAACGCCGCAGGCGCCTCGCGGTGCTCGAGGTACAGCACGCCGCGGAGGCGCCCTCGATGCGCAAGGGGAAGCGAGAGGAGCGAGAGGACGGGGTGCGACGCGAGGTACGGATCGGCCGCGAAGCGGGCGTCGGCCCTGGCGTCGTCCAGCACGACCGGCTCGCTCGTGCGCGCCACGTAGCGCACGACCGTCCTCGCCACCTCGTCGCTCTGCGCGAGCGGCTCGGACAGGCCCGTCTCGATGCGGGCCCCCTCCACCGAGAGCCGCGCCACGACCGAGAGCTCTTCTCCTTCGACCAGCAGGAGGACGCCGCGCTGCGCCCCGGCGCTCTCCAGCACGAGCTCCATCAGCCGGCCGACGACCCGCTCCGGATCGAGCTCGCTCGACAGCGCCTGCGCCGCGCGCACCGCGGTGTTCACGTCGAGCTGCGCGCCGCCGTCGACGCCCGTGGTGGTCAGCGCGGAGGCGCCCGTCGCGAGGCGGCGCTCGGCGCTCGCAGGCGTCGCGGGCTGGGCAGGCGCGCGGAGCAGGGCGGGCCACCTCGCCTCCAGGTGGGCCACCACCGCGCGCGCGTCCCAGCGGACATAGGCGTCCCTCGCCTCGCGCAGGTACATCGCGGCGATACGGCTCCTGCCCGCCTCGAGGTGGAGCTCGGCGCAGAGCTGGGCGGCGAGGGCCTCGATGTGCAAGAAGCGCTGCCCGCGGGCAAGGTCGATGGCCTCGTCGTACCTGGCCATGGCCTCCTCGGTCCTGCCTTGCACGCGGGCGTGCTCGGCCTGGAGGAGGCGCAGCTTGTGCAGGAAGTTGTCCGCGCTCCCCTCGGCGAAATACGAGAGCCGCGCGAGGCCTTGCTCGATGTGCTCGCCGAGCCTTTGCCGCTCCTCCGCGTCCGTTGTCCCCGGCCAGCACCTCGCGGCCGCGAGCGCGAGCCAGAGCGGCACGTCCGTCACCGGGGGAAAGCCGAAGATGGACATGCGGTGCTGCTCGGCCTCCCGAGCCCGCGAGAGCGCCATCGGGTACGCGCCGGCGACGATGAACAGGTGGGCCTCGAGGATGCGCGCGAGCTCGGCGGCCATCCCATCGCCGTCGGCCAGCAGGGAGCGCGACCCGCGTGAGAAGGGCTGCTCCGAGAGGAGCTGCGCCGCGCCGCCCGCCGTCATCAGGAGATCGCACCACGAGGCGATCGCCTCGAAATAGTGGGCCCCGAGCGCGGTCCCCGCGCGCTGCACGAGCCCTGAGCGAGCCGCCCGGTGCGCCTCGATCTGTCCGAGCGGCTGGCCACGCCACACCCGGTAATAGAACAGGTCGCCTTCCAGCCCCCAGCTCGTCCCCTGGAACGAGCCGATCTTCAGCCCGGTCGCGCAGGTCCGCTCGAAGATGGGCGCCATCTCATCCGCGGGGCGGGCGTAGGCCGTGTACTGCCCCTGGAAGGACAGGCACTCTGCCAGGAAGGGCGACGCGACGCGCTCGGCCGCGCGCACCCCCGGCCCGACCCAGTCCGCGGAGCGGCGATACAGCCCCGTGGTCAACGACCACACGTTCGCGAAGCAGACGATGATGAAGGGAGAGACCGGCGTGAGCACGCCCTGTCGTCGCACCCTCAGCACGGCGCGGACTATCACGAGCCCGGACAGGATCGGCTGGCCGCCGATCGCCGCGCACACCATCAGGTGCATCGTCAGCGCATCGACGAGCACGCGCTCCGGGGATGGATCCGCGGGCATCCGGTCGAACGCGTCGGGGTCGCGCTCGAACCATCGATCCAGCTCGGCGGACTCCTCGAGGAGCGCGGCGCGGCGCGCCTCGTCCGTGTCCGGAAAGACGATGTCCTGCTCGGCGAGCGCGGCGAGCCCCAGCTCGACCCCTCGCGCGAACTGGCCTGCCGCCTGGGAGCAGCGGACGCGGATCTCCTGCACCGAGAGCCTGGCGAGCGCCGGCAGCGGCGTCGCGAGCAGCCGCGCCGACCGCGCCTCGACGTCGTCGAACTCCCGCATCAGGAAGGCCGCCTCGAGCCGCTCCAGCGCGAGCTGCGCGGACAGCGCCGCGTCCTTGCGGGGGGCGTCGTCGCCGAGCAGGGCCTGCGCGGTCTCGGTGAGGCTCGCCATGAGCCGGTGCGAGCTCGCCGCCTTCGCGGCGAGCGCGGCCTCGAGGTTCAGCCGCGCCAGCGCCTCGCGCTCGTCCACGGCGTCCATCCGCGACGAGCCGAGGTTCAGGTGCCGCACCAGCTCGAGGAGCTGCTGCGGTGTGCCCGCCTGCGTCCGGTGCCGCGCCCAGAGCCGCCGGCCGATCTCCAGGTGCGCCAGGACGCGCTGCTCGGGCGGGGCCCGCTCGTAGCTCGCCTGTTGCACGCGGTCGTGCAAGAACCGGTATTCCGCGTCCAGCGCTCCGTCCCCGACCTGTCCCAGCGCCTGCGCGGGCCGGTAGGCCCCATCGGCGGGCACAAGGAGCTCCTCCTGCAGGGCGGGCCACAGCGCCCCGGTCACCCGGGCGCGCTCCCATCCGCTGAGCCGCTCCAGATCGTGGAGGTGGAACGTGTGCCCCGCGCACGCCGCGAGCCCCAGGAGCTGCTGGGTCGCTTCGGGCATCTCGAGCACCTTGTCCGTCAGGAGGGCCACGACGTTGTCCGTGACCTGCACCTGCGCGAGCTCCCTCGGGTCCCAGCGCCACGCGCCGCTCTCCGGGTCCCGGACCACCTTGCCCTGCCTGTGCAAGGAGAGCAGCAGCTGCTCCATGAAGAACGGGTTTCCTCGCGTCTTTTGCCACAGGACCCGAGAGAGCGGCTCCACCCGCGCCGCCTCGCTGCTCAGCGTCTGCGCCACCCACGCCTGCACGTGCTCTTCCGGCAGGGGGCGCACCGACATCCTCGACACCTTCGCCCCGCTCTCGTCCACCGACGCCACGAGCCGCCACAGAGGATGCTCCGGCGGCGCCTCGTTGTCGCGGTACGCCGCGATCACCAGGAGCTCTCTTCGCTCCGCGTCGGTCAGCAGCGTCTTCAGGATCTCCAGCGTGGCGCTGTCGGCCCACTGCATGTCGTCGAGGAACATCACGAGCGGCGCGTTCGGCGTCGTGACCGCCCGCACGAAGCTCAGCCAGGTCAGCCGCTGGCGGGCGAGCACCTGCTCGCCGTGCACCGGCGGCACCGGCGCGAGCTCGCCCATGATCCGATCGAGCTCCGGCACCACGTCGGCGATGAGCCGCGCGTTGTCCCCCACGTCCGCCTTGATTCGCTCCTGCCATGCCGTGAGCACAGGCTTCGGGCTCGCCAGCCACTGCTGCATCAACGCCCCGAACGCCTGCGCCATGGCCGCGTAGGGCGTCGACCGCGCGAGCTGGTCGTGCTTGCCCGAGATCAAGAGACCGCGCCCCGCGCGCGCGATGTCCCGGTAGACGGTGCGCACCAGCGCCGTCTTGCCGATGCCGGACGGGCCGCCGAGGAGCACGAGCTCCACCGCGCCCTCGGCGGCTCGGGCGAAGGAGGCGCTCAGCAGATCGCGCTCGCGCTCGCGCCCGACGAGCACGTCCGGCAGCCGTAGCTTGCGCGAGAAGTCCTTGTTCCCGAGCGGGAAGCGCTCCACCGTGCCGCGCTCGCGCCACGCGCGAAGCGCTTGCTCCAGATCCTCCGCCGCCCCCCTGGCCGTCTGGTACCGCCGGTCGGGGTTCTTCGCCAGGAGCCTGGACGCGATCGCCGCGAGCCCCGGAGGCACGCCCGGGGCGACCTCGTCGAGGGGAGGGGGCTCTCTGGCCAGGTGCGCGTGCACAAGCGAGAGCGGGTCGCGCTCGGTGAACGGCAGCCGCCCTGACAGCGCCTCGAAGAGCGTCACGCCGAGCGAGTAGAGGTCGGTGCGCGCGTCGATCGCCCGCGCGGTGCGGCCCGTCTGCTCCGGTGACATGTACGCCAGCGTCCCCTCGAGCCCCTCGGGGATGCTCGCCGCCGTCGCCTCCAGCGGCAGCGACGAGGCGATGCCGAAGTCGAGCAGCTTGACCTGCGTATACGCCGCATCGACGAGCACGTTCTGCGGCTTGATATCCTTGTGCGTCACGCCCGCCGCGTGCACGGCCTCGAGCACCCGCGCGACGAGCGCGCCCAGCCTCAGCCCCGCTTCCACCGGCAGGCGCCCGCGCTCGGCGAGCAGGCGATCCAGCGACCGGAAGCCGGGGTCCTCGAGCACCAGCGCGACCGTGCCGTCCCGCTGCACGAGCTCCCGCGCCCGCGCTATCCCTGGCACCGCCCCGAGCAGCGTCAGGATGTGATGCTCATGCAGGATGCGCCCCGTCACGCGCGAGCTCGACGCGGCCGCCGCGGGGAGCTTGAGCACCACCCTGTCGCCCGAGGGACGATGGACCGCGCGGCACACGCGGGTCTCGGCCCCTTCGTGCAGCACCTCCCCCACGACGTAGTCTCTCGGATCCATCCGGTTGAGCTCCTCTTCAAGCCCGGCGGAGACGCCGGGGAACGACGGATTCATCGGGTCCTCAGGGCTCGCCCTGGCCCCAGCGACGACCGCGCGTCCGCAGCGCGTGCTCCACGCCCGCCTGAAGGGTGGCCTTCGTCACGAGGCAATCGAGGTGCAGGTCGAGCCCCACGAGCGTCCGCGCCACCTCGCCGTGGATGCCGGTGACGATCGTCCGCGTGCCGAGCAGGGAGAGCCCCATCGCCGCCTGGACGAGCATGCGCGCGACGGTCTCATCCACCGCCTTGACACCGGTGATGTCGATGATGAGATGGTTTGCCCCGCGCTCGCTCGCTCCGTGCAGCGCTGTCTGGATGGCTTGCCTGGCACGCTCGACGTCCACCGCGCCGACGAGGGGCATCACGAGGATGCCATCGATGATCGGCATGAGCGGAGCGGAGAGCTCGAGGAGCCGCTCCCGCTGGACCGCGATGACCTGCTCCTGCAGCGCCGCCCTGGCCGCTTCGGCGCGCTCGTTCTGCGTCAGCTGATGCGAGAGCCGTGCGTTCGCGTCGCGCAGCCCCAGCACGGCCTCCGCCAGCGCCTCCTCCGCCTTGACGCGCTCCTGGACCTCCTCCGAGAGCCTCGCATTCTGCTCCTCGAGGGCCCGCGTCGCGTGCCGGAGCGAGAGCTGGGTGTGCACCCGCGCGAGCAGCTCGGTCTTCTCGAACGGCTTGGTCACATAGTCCACGGCGCCCACGCGAAAGCCCTGGATCCTGAACTTCGCTTCCGCGAGCGCCGTCATGAAGATGACGGGGATGCTCCGCGTCGCCGGATCGGCCTTGATCCGCCGGCACGCCTCGAACCCGCCGAGGCCGGGCATCAGCGCGTCGAGCAAGATGAGGTCCGGCTGAGACCGGCCGGCGAGCTCGATCGCCTCCTCGCCGTCGCGCGCGACGGCGATCTCCAGTCCATCGGACATCAGCGCGTCCGACAGCACGTTCAGGTTGTCCGCGCTGTCGTCCACGATGAGGACGAGCCCAGACGGCGGCGTTTCTTGCTCTTGCATCGATCTCTGCCGGTCTCGGGTACGCCTGAACGAGCCTCCCGCGCCCGGTCGGCATGTCCCGCCGGACAGCGAGCGAGCAGACACCTGCACTGTGAGCAGTGCGGCTCTGCCGCAGAGGACATTCCCCCTGACCTTTTCCTCTCGTATCACGGGACGATCGGCTTTTACACGTGTTTTGTGGGCGGAAGAGGAGGGTGGGCTGCGCCACACAGGTCGTCGATGATTACCTCCTTCGGGTCGTCGGCGTCGCTCTGAAGAAGCGACCCGACCCAGGTTCGGGCGGGGCGACGTACGGCTGGCTGCTACCCCGACCCGGATCGGGTCGCTTCGACGCGCCGGCCGTTCATGGTGCGATGCGGCGGGCCTCGTAGATGTCGGTCCCGCCGCTCCGCTCCGAGGAGAAGAACAGGATGGACCCGTCCGGCGACAGGTAAGGATCGTTCTCGCGCGCATCCGGTACGTTCACCTCGTCGAGCGCCTGCGGCGGCTCGAAGGCGTCGTTCGTCCCTGGCCGTCGAGCCCAGAACAGGTCATCCCCCGAACGGAACAGGATCTGCCGGCCGTCGTCGAACAGGAAGGGCGCGAGCTGGTCTCCCGCGTCGCTCAGCTCGGCGAGCGGAACGAACTCGCCCCAGTCGTCCTCCGGCCTCTCGCGGGACGCGATGGCGAGGTCCCAGCCCTGGGTCTCAGGCCCTTTCAGGCCGACCACGGCGCGGAGCTCGGGCAGATCGACGTGAGGGCTCATCGCCTGCGTGCCATCGTCGTGGCCGGGGTTGAGCGCGTCGACGTAGGAGGGCTCGCCCCAGGGGTCGCCCCGGCTCGCGCGCTCGGACATCCAGATGCCTGATTGTTGCTCGCTCTTGCGGAGGAACCACATCCTGAGCCCGTCGTTCGAGATGGCAGGCGTGTCGTCGTCGTCCGCGCTGTTGAGCTTCTCCGCGAGGTCGACGGTCGGCGTCTCCCAGGGCGAACCCAGGTCCGCCCGCCGCGAGACCCAGATATCCTGGCTCGCGCCGCGCTCGGACATGAAGTGGATCTCGAGCAGATCGCCGGTGAGGGTCGGGTCTTCGTCCCTGGCGGTGTCGTCGTTGAGCGTGGCGACCTTCTGCGGTGCCGCGAACCGCGGCCGCTCCGGCGCGAATGCGCCGATCACGACGTGCTGATCCTCACACGCGACCCCGCCGACCGCGAGCGTCAGCCCCCAGGACGCGCTGAGCCAGCGGGAACGCCACGCCGGGGCGGTCCCTTCGAGCAGACCGGCGGAGGGGGTAGGCCGAGCAGACTTCTGTTCAGACATGGGCAAGCCGGAACCTCCAGGGTCGATGAGCAGGGGATGAATGCGCGCGCATCGCGGCATCTAGCACATCGTGGTCTGCGCTCCCCCGCGTCCAGCACCAGGGGAGCGTTCGGAGACGTGTTGCCTGTCAACGAAAGATGGAGCGCATGGGATACAGAGGCGCCGGAGTGTGGCAGGGGTTCAGAGGGGGCGCGATGCTGGCGATGTCGCTGGCCATCGGCTGCACGAGCGGGGGTGGCGGCGGCGGGGGCCAGGGAGGCGGCGGAGGAGAGCCGGCGACCGGGGGAGGCGGGCAGGGAGGCGGCACAGCTGTTTGCGTGCCGGGGTCGCAGCTGAGCTGCTATTCGGGGCCCCCGGGGACGCAAGGGGTAGGACTCTGTACCTCCGGCGCTCAAACCTGCCTGTCAGACGGATCCGGCGATGGCCCGTGTACCGGTGAGAACACGCCCTCTGCTGAAGACTGCGCCGCGGACGCCGACGAGGACTGCGATGGCGTGGGGCAATGCTCGCCTCTGCCGCTGTGGTCCGCCGCTCTGGGCGGCGCCGGCGCTGACGCCGCCTACGCCGTCGCGGCCGCCGGCGCCCGCGAGCTTCCACCACGCCACGCCGGGCCGGAGCTCGCCACGCAGCACCCACCCGCGCGGCCCTGCCAACCTGGGTCGGGTCGCGGCCAACCTGGGTCGGGTCGCGGTCAACCTGGGTCGGGTCGCGGTCAACCTGGGTCGGGTCGCGGTCAGCCAAGCCGGCGACCGGCGATCCTCGCGCCTCTCGAGAAATCGTGGACATCGAGCGCGCGCCGAGGGGCACTCTCCAGGCAGACCCGACGCCGTCCGGGCGGGGGGGGGAGGGTGCGCGAAAGGGCGCGCTTCGTGACGAAGTAGGTTAGAGTGCGCGCCATGCCTGATTTCGTCAAGCTCGCCGCCGCGTGCACGATGGCCCGCGGCCTCGCCATGGACGCCGTCCACGCCTGCTCGTCCGGTCACCTCGGCCTGCCGCTCGGGGCCGCCGAGATCGGAGCCGCTCTCTATGGCGACCTCCTCCGCCACGATCCGGGCGAACCGCACTGGTTGAACCGCGATCGCTTCATCCTGTCCGCCGGCCATGGCAGCATGTTCCTGTACGGCTGGCTGCACCTCTCGGGCTACCCGGTGTCCATCGACGACATCCGGCGCTTCCGGCAGTGGGAGTCGAAGACGCCCGGCCACCCGGAGTACCACTACACCGAGGGGGTCGAGGCGACGACGGGCCCGCTCGGCCAGGGCGTGGGCAACGCGGTGGGGCACGCGGTGGCCGCCAAGATGCTGGCCGCCCGCTACAACACGCCGGAGCACACGATCTTCGATCTGAACGTCTACTGCCTCGCCGGCGACGGCTGCCTCCAGGAGGGCGTGGCCGCCGAGGCGGCCTCCTTCGCGGGCCACTTCAAGCTCGACAACCTGGTCCTCATCTACGACGCCAACGACGTCACCCTCGACGCGATGGCCGTGAAGACCCAGAGCGAGGACACGGCCAAGCGCTTCGAGGCCTACGGCTTCGAGGTGCTCCACATCGACCAGGGCAACGATCTGGAGGCCGTCCACCGGGTGCTCAGCCAGGCGCGGGCGTCGAAGAGCGGAAAGCCCAGGTTCGTCGTGGCCCACACCCAGATCGGCAAGGGGATCCCCGAGGTCGCCGGCACGCAGAAGGCGCACGGCGAGGGCGGCGCCAAGTTCGTGGATCAGGCGCGCAAGAACCTGGGGCTGCCCCCGGAGCACTTCTACGTCAGCGAGGAGGTCAAGCAGTTCTTCGCGAAGCGCAAGGAAGCGCTCGGCAAGGTGCGCGGGGCGTGGGAGGCGACGTTCCAGGCGTGGCGCGCGAAGAACCCGGAGCTCGCCCGGCAGCTCGACGAGGGCACATCGAGGAAGGTGCCGGCGGACCTCGACGCGCGTGTCCCCGCCTTCGCCGCCGGCACCAAGGTGGCCACGCGCAAGGCCGGCGAGACCGTGCTGCAGGCCGTCGCCGAGGCGGTGCCGGCGCTCATCGGGTCGAGCGCGGATCTCTACGGCTCGACGTTCAACTACATCGCGTCGAGCACCGACTTCGATCCGGAGCACCCGGGCGGCCGGAACATCCGCGCCGGCATCCGCGAGCACGGCATGGGCGCGATCATGAACGGCATCGCCTACCACGGCGGCCTGCGCCCGAGCGGCGCGACGTTCCTCGTGTTCGCCGACTACCTGCGGCCGAGCATCCGCCTGGCGGCGCTGTCGCACCTGCCGGTCATCTACGTCTTCACGCACGACTCGGTGGGCGTGGGCGAGGACGGGCCGACGCACCAGCCCGTGGAGACCGTCGCCGGGCTGCGCGCCATCGTCGATCTGGACGTCATCCGGCCGGCGGACGCCGAGGAGACGGCCGGCGCGTGGATCTCCGCGCTGGAGCGCGCCGACGGCCCGACGGTCCTCGCGCTCACGAGGCAGGCCGTCCCGATGCTGCCGGGCGACGCCGCCGCGAAGCGCGAGGGCGTGCGGCGCGGCGCTTACGTCCTCGTCAAGGAGACGGCGGCGCTCGAGACGATCGTGATCGCGACGGGCAGCGAGGTGCAGCACGCGGTCGAGGCCGCGAAGCGGCTCGGCCCCGGCGTCCGCGTCGTGTCGATGCCCTGCGTCGAGCGGTTCGCGCGCCAGGACCGCGGCTACCAGGAGGCCGTGCTGCCCGCCGCGTGTGCGCGGCGCGTGTCCCTCGAGGCCGGCATCACCTTCGGCTGGCACCGCTGGGTCGGCTCCAAGGGGCTCGCCCTCGGGATCGATCGCTACGGCACGAGCGCTCCCGGCGACATCGTGCTGGACCGGCTGGGCATGAATCCGCAGGCGATCGTGCAGGCGGTGCAGGAGCTCGTGCCCTGAGCATCCGAGGAGAGGATCGGCGCGGGTTGCCGCGTCGCCCGCGCCGGTCACCTCCCGCGTCCCCCGTCTCCCGCTTCGGTCCCCCCTCTCTCGTGCGTGCGCGCGTGCTCCTCCTAATCGCTGGACGCCGCCCGCCGCGGAGCTAGAAGCCGCCCGTGCCGTCGGGCGACCTGATCTCGCAGCTCCTCGCCCTCTTCGCGGTGCTCGGGGTCGGCGTGCTGCTGCGCGCGCTCGGCCGCGGCGGCCAGGCGGACGCCGCCGTCCTCCACCGGCTGGTCATCGACGTCACCACGCCCGCGCTGATCGTCTCCGTGCTGCGCCGCTCGGGCCTCGGCCACGGCGCCTGGGGCGCGGTCGCCGCCTCGTCGGTCGCGCTCTTCGCGTGCGCCCTCGCGGGCGTCACGGTCGCGCGCGCGCTCGGGCTGCCGCGCGCCGCGCAGGGCGCCGCCGGCGTCGTCAGCAGCTTCTCCAACACCGGCTTCCTCGGCGTCCCCGTCGTGCTGGCCCTCTACGGCCACGCCGGCAGCGCGGCGGGGACGGCGATCCTCGTCGACAGCATCGTCACGACGCTGCTGCTCTGGACGTTCGGCGTCGCGCTCGTCGCGCGCATGGGCGGAGGGGGTGGTGTGGACGCGCGGAGCCTGCTCACGGTGCTCCTGCAACCCAACGTGATGTCGATCGCCCTCGGCCTCGCGCTCCACGCCCTGCCGATCCCGCTGCCGGTGTGGGTGGAGCGCGCGCTCGACGCGCTCGGCAGCGCGACCCCGACGCTCGTGTTCCTCGCGCTCGGCCTGAGCCTCGACCTGCGCTCCCTCCGCGGCCGCATGCGGCCGCTCGCGGCCGTCGCCGCGGTCAAGCTGCTCCTGTCCCCCGCCGTCGCGCTCGGCGTCGCGCTCGCGCTCGGCCTGAAGCGCCCCGTGTCGGAGGTGGCGGTGCTGCAGTCCGCCATGCCGACCTCCATGGTGTCCGTGATCGTCGCCGCGCGGTACGGCTGCGACGGCGAGTTCGCCGCGGCCACCGCGGTCGTGACGACGATCGCGGCGCTGGCGACCCTGCCGGCCGTGATCGAGGTGCTGCGCCGGCTCCTCCCGTGACGTCGAAGAACGCGCGCAGCCGCGGCCGAGCGCGGATGATTCAGGCCGCGCCCGGCGCGCTCACGCCCCGACCTGATAGACGCGCTGGTAGCCCGCCTCCACGTCGGTGATCGTCACCTCGACGATGCCGTGCGAGGTGATCGCGTACTGCTCCTCGATCAGCGGCCCCTCGTCGCTCACGCGCTGCACGGGCACGGCGGCGAGCTCGGCGGCGCGGTCGCGGAGCCGCCGGTCGAAGGGGAACACGACCTCGTTGAACGCCGTGATGTCGCCGTGGGGCACGCCGAGCCGGTCGAGCGCGGCGCACTCGACGAACCGGTAGCGACCGACGTTGTGCGCCGCCCGGTACACGCGGCGCGAGACCACCGGCGCCTCATGGCTCGACGGGATGCGCGCCTCCCGGTCGAAGATCGGGTCGAACACCACCTCGTCCCCGCCGCCGCTCTCCCGGAAGACCCCGAAGTGGCGCGACAGCCGGTCGGAGAGCTCGAAGCCCGCGTCCTCGTCGACGGCGATGGCGAGGCCCATCGCGATCGCCGCCGAAGGGTAGGGGGAGCGATGGACGCGGCGCCCGAAGCGCTCGCGCAGCGTCCGCGCGACGACGGGCAACGAGCTCGCGCCGCCGACGACGTAGATCCCCGCGATGTCGGCCAGCGCCTCGCCCGCGCCGGCGTCGAGGCGCGCGATCACCGGCTGCATCGCGGTGATCGTCTCCTCCACGAGCGGCGCGCACCGGTCGTAGAAGTCGGAGGCCGAGATCGTCACCTCGTGGGCAGGCGAAAGGTCGCCGAGGCACGCCTCCAGGTCGATCACGATCCGCCGGGAGTTCGGGTTGAGCCGCTCCTTCGCCTCGCGGCACTGGTCCGCGAGCGCGGCGAGCGCGCGCGCCGGCAGCTCCTCGCGCTCGACCTTGGCCGCCGCGAGCGCCGTCGAGGCCAGCACGGCGTCGAAGTCGTCGCCGCCGAGGTGGTTCAGCCCCGCGGTCGTCACGGCGTCGTGGCTGCGCCCGGTCATGTGGACGAGCGACGCGTCGAAGGTGCCGCCCCCGAGGTCGTACACGACGATGTGCTCGCGCTTCGACGTGATGGTGCTGCGGTGGCGGTGCGTGTACTCGAAGCCGGCGGCCGAGGGCTCGTTCAGGAGGGCGATGACCTCGAAGCCGGCGCGGCGGAAGGCGTCGAGCGTCACGAAGCGCTGCGTCCCGTGCGCGTTCGCCGGGGTCGCGACGACGCAGATGAGGCGCCCGTCGTCGTCCTTCTTCTTCGGCCGGTTCGACCGGTGCAGCACGGCGTCGCGGAGCGACCTCAGGAACAGGGTCAGGAGGTCGAGCACCCGGAGCTTGGTCGCGCCGATCTCGACCTCGACGTCGGGCGACGCGCGCGGGCCCGAGAGCACGCGCTTGAACGAGCGGAGGACGGTCCACTCCGGGTCCGAGGCGACAGCGAGGGCGTCGAAGCCGAACCGGAGCTCCCCCTGCCGCTCGGCCGCCACGGAGGGGTAAAAGTCCACGGTGTCCCCCGCCGCATCCAGGAAGCTGATGACGGGGTAGTTTCCGCGGTCGCAGCACGCGACCACGGTCCGCGTGGTTCCGAAATCGATCCCGAGGCGCACGGTAGAGTTCCTCCGGCCCGCATGCTGCCACACCCGGCCGCCCCCGGTGCAACTCCGCTGCGCCCGGCGGCCCGGCGGCCACAGGGGCCAGGCCGAGGGGCATATTGTGCCACGACACACCATGGCACAGCCGGGCGGTCGTCGTTGCTCATGGCTGAATACGGCGCCATCCGCGGCGAGGGAGGGAGCCCTCGGGCGGTACAACGGTTGCTCCGTTGCAGGTCATGTCAATTCAACACGACCTTCTTCTGGGCATGCTCTCGCTCTCTCTCCTCGCCGGCTGCACGGCTTCCGAGGTCATCGACGGCGGCGCGGGCGGTGGCGGCGGCGCCGCCGAGTGCTCGATTCCCGCGATGGACCAGATCACGTGGTCGCTGACCACCGCGGATGGCACCACCTTTTCTTCCGAGGATCCGGTCGGCGAGGCGGGCGACCCTCCGGCGCAGCGCTCGATCGAGGGGCAGATCGTCTCCTCCGCACCGGGCGAGATCGCCATCGACTCATGCTCTCCCGACGCGGATTGCGACCAGGCGCTCACCACGCTGACGCTCGCCGCAAGTGGGTTGCCCGACGTGCTCGTCCCGGAGGGCGCCTTCGTGCGGTTCGACTTCCAGGCCCAGCGCGAGCGGAGCGGCTACGGCGACTACGACGACTACACCGCGATGCACCTTACCGTCGAGAATCTCTCCGAATGGCGCGGCCTCTCCAACCCGGTGGCCACGGACGACCGCGTGTGGCTGGCGGCGCACGAGCGCTTCGTCACCGGCGGGCCCAACGCGCTCACCGCCGCGTTCGACCCCTTCACCGTGGAGCGCCTGGACGTCTGCTTCTCGACCGAGGCCGGCAACCCGGTCTATGCCCTGCGGTTCTCGATGGCGGACGCGAGCCCGTCCTCCGTGACATTGAACGCCGGCGAGGAAGCCTCGATCCTCATCACCGGCGCGCACGCGGGGGATTACACGTTCCGCAATCTCCGCTCATTCGAGTACGCGGAGCCGGGCCACGAGTTCGCCTACTGGCTTGCGTTCTCCGAGGTCCCGTGAGCCGGCGTCGCTCGCGAGGCGCCCGGTCGTTCACGGCGCCGTGATCCCGGCCGTGACCACCCGCCCGCGACCGGCACGCCCGCCTCCTTGCGGATGCGCCCGGCGTACGGGAGCGCCACGCGTAGCCTGCCTCGCGGGCCCGCCGCGCGGCGGCGACGAAGCTGGCCTTCACGCGCGCGATATCGGCCTTCGTCATCTCCTTCGGCATCTGGGGGAGGTTCGCGCCGAACGCCTTCGCCGACGGCGCCAGCGTCTCCCACGCGCCCTCCTGCGGCGCCAGGTGATCATCGCCCTCCCAGGGCCGGTTGGCGCTCGCCTTATCTCCCCGCGTGCGCGAGCTGGATCCCCGGGACCGCGCCCTGCTCCTTGACGAACGCGACGATCCGCCGGAGCGGCGCGATCTGCCCGTCTTCCCGGAGGCCGGCGTCCCCTGGGCTGATGCGGCCCTCCGGGGAGACCGCCGTCGCCTCCGCGATCGCGAGGCCGACGCCGCCCCTCGCCAGCGAGCCCAGGTGAGCAAGGTGCCAGTCGGTGGCATACCCGTCCTTCGAGGAGTACTGGCACATGGGAGAGACGACCACGCGGTTGCGCAGCGTCACGTCCTTCAAGCGAAGCGGCTCGAACAACCTGGCCATGAAGACCTCCTTGCCGACGGCGGCGCAGCTTCGTACGCCCGGACGCGCGGGGGCAAGCGGAGGCGCGCTCCGCCATCGGCCGGTCCTCTCCTGGCATGTTCGATCATGGTCTGAACGCCCATGTCCTTGCGCGGCGGCGCGGGCGGCGCGAGGCAGCACAGGCCTGCTTCGTGCGCGTGCGCCACCCGCGCCGCGCTGGCGCTCGCCGGGACGAACCGGAGGGGCAGCGGGTGGCTTGGCGAGGCTGGCCCTCGGCAGCACGCGCGTGACGCTACGACGACCGAGATCCCAGCCGCGCGAGCTGCCTGCGACGCTCTCGCTCCAGGTCGTACGCGTCTGGGAGCGAAGACCGGATGCGCCTACGAAAAGCGCCAGAGCGAAGACCTGCACGGCTTGCGCAACGTGCTGGCGCTCTTCGCTCCCATCGCCTGGCAGTTGCTGCTGCTGCGCAGCGAGGCCCGGCGCGCTCCAGAGCAGCCGGCGAGCGCCATGCTCACGCCCACCCAACTCGACATGCTGCGGGTCTTCGCCCGCAAGCCGCTCCCCGAGAACGCCACGGCCAGCGATGCCTTCCTGGCGAGCGCCGCGCTCGCCGGACACCTCCGGAGAAACGGCGAGCCCGGCTGGCAGACCTTGGGGCGTGGCCACGAGCAGCTCCGCATCCTCGTCCAGGGCTGGAGTGCCGCGAAGAAAGAAGGGAAAATATGATCAATCCTGAGACCGAGGTAGCCCTGAACCTCCCGATGGGTCGACGTGAAATTCTCGTGAGGGAGGAATTTTTTGCTCCGCGAGCGCGCGCGTCGGCCAGGCGTCACAGACGGGAAGGCTGGATCGTCATCAGATGGAGGGGCCCGCGGGCCCATGACAAGGAGAGCGACGATGAGCGAGCAATCCCCCGTGAAGTACGAGCAGGTGATCCCCGATGTGCTGCAGGCGCTGGCCGGTGTGCACGAGGTGATGAACCGGCACGGCTTCGACAGGAAGATCATCCACCTCGTGCAGCTGCGCGCGTCGCAGATCAACCAGTGCGCCTTCTGCGTGAAGATGCACACGAGGGAGGCGCGGCAGGACGGCGAGACGAACGACCGGCTGGACCGGGTGGTCGTGTGGGAGCACGTCAGCGATTTCAGCGAGCGTGAGCGGGCCGCGCTCGCCTGGACCGAGGCGCTGACCGTCCTCGATCGGCGGACCGACTACGCGGCCCTCCGCGCGCGGTTGCGGGAGCACTTCTCGGAGGAGGAGATCGGTGTCCTGACCTCCGCCGTCGCCATGATCAACCTGTGGAACCGCATCCAGGTGTCGAAGCACTGAGATGGCGCAAGAGAACGACGTCTCGCCGTTCGAGGCCACGAGGCCGATGCTCCTCGGCCTCGCCTACCGCATCCTCGGCTCGCGCGCGGAGGCCGAGGACGCGGAGCAAGACACGTACCTGAAATGGCAGGACGCCGACAGGAGCACGATCGAGAACCCGGCTTCGTGGTTCACGACCCTCTGCACGCGCCGGTGCATCGATCTGCTGCGGGCCGCCCGCAACGCCAGGGTCGACTACGTGGGCGCGTGCCTGCCAGAGCCCATCCACGCGCCGACCGAGGTTGAGCCGAGCGAGCGGAGCCGAGCGAGCGGCTGTCGCTGGCGGCGTCGCTCCAGACGGCGTTTCTGCTGGTGCTAGAACGCCTCACCCCGAAGGAGCGGGCGGCGTACCTGCTCCACGAGGTCTTCGACGTCTCCTATCCGGAGATCGCGGCGACGCTCGGCATCCAGGAGACCACGTGCCGCAAGCTCGTCTCGAGGGCGCGCGCCAACGTGGGTCAGTCGAAGGTGCGGCACACCACCCCGCTGCACCGACAGGAGCAGCTGCTCGCCGCCTTCCAGACGGCCGTGGCGAGCGGCGGCACGGAGCACCTGTCGGCGCTGCTCTCGGACGAGATCGAGCTCTGCGCCGACGGGGGTGACAAGGTGTCCAGCCTCCTTGAAGTCCTGCAGGGGAAGGTCGAGGTGCTCGATTTCATCGGCCGCGCGCTGCACGCGTACTGGGGCGACTATGCGTGCGAGGCGACGGACATCAACGGGGGCCGGGGCGTCGTCCTGTGGAAGGACGGCTCGGCCGCGGCCTGCGTGTCCTTCGCCTACGACGAGCACGGCGCGGCGACGAACATCTACATCGTGCGCAACCCCGATAAGCTCGCTCGCCTGGGCAGGGACGGCGCAGGTGGGGGCGGGCAGGGGGCGGGCGCGAGGCGCGGTGACCGGGCGAATCAGCGCCTGGGCGAGCGGCGCGCCAGCGCCGTCGGCGTCACGCCGGGGACGCGGCGCATGCACCGCGCCATGTGGCTCTGGTGCGCGAACCCCGCCTCGATCGCCACCTGGCTGGCGGGCAGGTCGCCGCGCGAGAGCAGCGCCTTCACGCGCTCCACCCGGCGCCGGACGACGTACTCGTGCACCGGTAGACCCGTCGACCGCTGGTCTTGAGGTAGGACGCGCTGATCTCGGCGACGCCGGCCAGCCGGTCCAGGGACAGGCTCTGGTCGAGGTGCTCCTCGATGTACGCCGTGAGGCGCCGCAGCTGCAGCGCTGACAGCCCGCGGGGGTGGCCGGCTCGGCGCCGCGAAGCGGCCGAGCAGGCGCACGGCGAGGGCAAGGCCGAGGCTCTCGGCGTAGAGGAGGCCGTTCGGATGGCCGGCCATGCGCTCGGCGTCCAGCGCCCAGGCGATGTGCTCGATCTGCGGATCCCGGAGCTTGTGGCGCAGATGGAGGCCGGCCGTGTCGGGGTCGCGCCCCATGTCCATCGCCGCGCGGCGCAGGAGCGAAGCGGGCAGCTGCCGCAGGAGCGACGTGCTGGCGTCGTCCTCCGCCCAGACGTCCGCGAACCCGGCGCGCGACCCGGCGCGACCCGACCCGGGTTGATCCGCGCGCGCGACCCGGGTTGATCCGCGCGCGCGCGACCCGACCCGGATTGACCCATCGATCTGGGGCGTCGGCTGGTGGCTGAACGGTTCCGTTCGGCCGAGCAGAGGCGCGGTGGTTCGCTCCGCGTCATGCACGCTCGGCGCGGCATGACGCATGCTCATCCATTCACGCAACGCAGCATGGCGGATCCGCCATCCGCTCCGTCTCCGCCAAACGGGCGTTCCCGATGACGACGCCTAGAAGCTGTCCCCTCCTGCCCGTCTCGCTGTCGCGCCCCCGCGCGAGGTGCTATCCCGTGAGCACCACGTCATTGACGCTGGCGCCGTGAAACGTGCGCATCCACCACGTCCCTACCGGGAAAAGGACGCTGCGCACGCCAGCTCGCCATCGTTCGAGCGCAGCACGGTACGACGCGCGAAACGCACGTACAGCGGTAGCAGCGGTTTGCCACGAGTCACCCTGGTCACGGCCGACGGCGAATGTCGGATTGCGCCCGCGCAATTCCTCGGAACTCGTGGCTCGCTCGTAGGGGGAGACCCTGCTGACTCGCTCGGCGCCCAAGAAACGGAGCCCTTGCCGCTCCGCCTCCGCACGGGCCTGCGCTTCCAGACGCTCGAGTTCGGCAGCGATCTGATGGCGAAGGCTCTCCGCGTTCTCCTGTTCGATGCCCGGCGGCAGCGCCAGGGGCAGCGTTGCTTCCTCGACCCACTGCGGATTCTCCGGATCGAGATACACTGAGGGACGTGTCGCGCGCAGCACGCCACAGCCGAGCTCGCCCACATCCACCTTGACGCCCGGCCATTCCCTCGCATGTCGGACCAGACCAGCGGCCACTGGGTTTGCGAGCACGTAGGCGATCTTCTCCACCACCGCCGCCGGCGTCAGCAGCCGTACCACGCTCGTGGCCTCGTGGTCCCATACTGGCCCTTCCCACTTGCGCAGCACCTTCGTGCCCAGCGCGACGAGGCGGTGGAAGAGCTGCAAGAAGCGCGGCAATACGCCGTGCACATCGGTCACCACGAGGTGCAGATGCGTCGACATCGCGCAAAGAGCGTGAACCTCGACGCCGTAGCGGCGCGCTGAGACAGCGAGGGCGTAGACCAACAGCTGGTTCATGGCCACATCGGGGCGCAACAGGAAGTGACGGCGCAGGACGCGACGGGTGAGCAGGTAAGTAGCGCCTGGGGCGATCGCGCGAGGCTGGCTCATGGCCGGAGCGCAGAGACAAACGCCGCGCCGTGAGTCGGTGTGAATCATTTCAAGGGTTTGCTCCGCTCTCAGGGTGGCGGCGGCGGGATTCCGCCAGTTTCCGCCACCCTGGGCCGGCGCGGCGGTTCCCAACCTGGGTCGGGTCGGCGGCGGTTCCCAACCTGGGTCGGGTCGGCAGCGTTCCCAACCTGGGTCGGGTTGCCCCGCCTAACCTGGGTCGGGTTGCTGCGGTTGCGGTTCCCAACCTGGGTCGGGTTGCTGACCGCGGTTCCCAACCTGGGTCGGGTTGTGCCGGGGGCGAGGGCGACGGACATCTGCTGGAATGTCCGCCTATGGCTCGCCCCGTGATGTATCTCTCCTGTCGAACAACTGCCCTGCTGCTCGGGCTGATCGGGGCCTGGGCCGCGTGCTCGTCGTCCCCGTCGGGCGGCGGCGGTGGCTCGCCGCTGGCCGGCGACGGCGGCAGCGGTGCCGCCAGCGGTGCCGCGCCTCCCGACGCCGGCCACACGGGCGGCGGGGGGCGGCTCGCCGCAGGGCGGCGACGGGGGTGCGGACGGCGGCGGCGGCACCGGCGGCGAGGGCGGCGAGGGCGGGGGCTGCGTCGTCGTGGAGACGCCCGCCGAGGACCCGGTGCCGCCCGTCGGCGCCACGCCGTGGGTCTTTCCTCCGGATGCGCCCTACGAGCAGCGCCCCCCGTGGCGCGCGGGCTCGTGCACCGGCTGGTCGCAGGTCCCGCCCGTCTACGATTACCCCGCGCCTGCCATCTCGGACGAAGGCCTGTGGATCGTCAGCGGCCAGTACCTGAGCTCCTCGCACGTCCTGCATCTCACGCGCTGCGGCTGGACGATGACGGGCTTCGGACCGCGCCTGTCGCTCTACAACGTCGCTGCCGGGACGGACTGGGTTGCGACCTCCACCAGCGACAGCACCCAGCTCCCGTACCGCCGCGGCGGGACCTGGTACAACCTCGCTCATCCGGAGCCCGGAGCCGGCACCGGCCGTGTCCACAACGTCGGTGGGATCCTGGCGCTCACCACGTTCGGGGGGACGATCGACCTGTACGACCCGTTGACCGGCTGGCGCCGGATCCTCCCGGCGGGCACCGGGAATCCGCACGCGCTCTGGGGCGATCCGGCGGACCTCTTCGAGACCTACGACACCGGCGTCCGGCGGTGGGACGGTTCCAGCTGGCGAGAGCTCTCCGGCCCGGCGCCGCAGCGCTACGCCGCGATCGCGGGGAGCGGGACCGAGGTGTTCGTCTCCGCCACCGAGGAGCTTTACCTGGTCTCGGGCGATTCGCTCGTACAGCAGCCCGCGCCGGACTGCGGAGACGGCGCCGTCGTCACATCCTACGCCGACCTGGCGGCCGGGGGCGGGACGCTGGCCCTCAGCGTGAAATGCCGCGCCGCCAGCTCGGACGCGTTGATGTTCCGGGTCTTCCTCCGGAGCGGCGGCGCGTGGGTCGCGACGCCCGCGCTCCCGGCGCCGATCCCGTTGCAACCGCCCACGAACGACGCCCCGGCCCTCCGGGTCGACCCGGCGGGCGTCGTCTATGCCAGCGCGGCCGACGGGCAGATCCAGCGGCTCGATCCGACCGGCTGGACATCGCTCGTGGAGGCGCCCGCGCCGACGTGGAGGTCGTTCGCGGGCCGCACGCGCGACGAGCTCTACGCCATCGGCGACGGCGTCGCCCGACTCTCGGCGGACGGCTTCACGTGCGTGCCGGTCGCCGGCTCCGAGGCCATCCGCGGCCGCTCGGCGTGGCAGGCGCCGGACGGCGCGCTCTTCGTCCTCGCGATGGACGCCGGCGTGAGCTCGATCTGGCGACACGACGGCGCGGCATGGACGCGCGACCTGTCGCTGCCGGCCGCGTCGACCTCGAACATCGTGGGGCGAGCGTCGTCCGAGGTCTACGTCGCGCTGGACAACACCCTCCACCGCTGGGACGGCGCCGCGTGGTCGTCGCTGGGCGCGTCGCCGTGCGGCGGGCGGGATCCGATCATGGCGCGCCTCGCGCTCGCGGGCGCGCAAGCCGTGGTCGCGCTGTGCGACAGGCACGCGCTGGACGACTCCCGGGGACCGTCGTTCGTGGAATGGGACGGCGCCGCCTGGTCCGAGTCGCCCGCGACCGGAGACTCCCTCGCGCAGATCGGCCCGCCCGACGCGCTGGAGGCCTACGCGTGGGAGAAGGCGCAGGGACTGGGCGTGTACCGCGTGCGCGATGGCCTCGGCTGGGGGCTCGGCGCCTTGCCTCCCACGATGCACATCGAGGATCTCGCGGGCACGCCCGGGCGGCTCGTCGCGAGCGCCTCCTTGCACAACGCAGAGCCGTTCGACCAGTACCTCGGCCGGACGGACGGCACCTCGTGGACCCGCAACCACGACTGGATGCATTTCTCGTCGAACAGCGAGACGGAGCTCCCTTCCCGGCTCTGGAGCGACGGCCGCTGGGTGGCCACCACGGTCAACCTGGGTGCGCGGCGCCACTACGGCGGCCTGGCGAACGCCGCCGTCCTGTGCGATCTCGGGCCGTAGGCTCGATCGCCCGTCATCGCGGGAGCTCGCGGCGCTGGCCTGCGCAGGACCGGCGACGCCGCGCGAGCGCGGCGCTACTTCTTCTCTTCGGGCTTCTCGCCCTTGGCGTCGCCAGCGTTCTCCCGGATGGAGGGCGGCGGGTCCGACTGGACCGTCTTCGCGTCACCGGGCTCGAGCGTCACCATCATCGTGCGGTTGCCGCGCTCCGGATCCACGAAGGTCACCTCGTGCGTGCCGGGCGCGACCTTGCGCCCCGAGATCGGCGTCGTCCCGATCGGCTTGCCGTCGAGCAGGATCTCGGTGGGCTGCGCCGACACGACGTCGAGCATCGGCGCGTCGTCGAGCGGCGGCTCGGGCTCGGGCTCGGGTGGGGTGACGGCCGGCGGAGGCGTGGGCTCGACCGGCGGCGGCGGGCTCGCGGCCCCGCCGCAGCCGGCGAGCGCGATGACGAGGAGAGGAGCGGCGACACGGAGCATGCGGCGGAGGCTAGACACGAATCACGCGCGGGGGAATGGCCCGGCGACACCGCGCCTGCGCGGCGCGCGCGCGGTGCCAGCGCCGGGAGGCCGGGCGTTGCGCTGCCCGACCAGCCCAGGTACTTCTGGTCGCCATGTCGACCGTGGCGATCTGCGGAACGGGAAACCAGCGACAGCCGACGGAGCACGTCTACTTCTCGTCGACGAAGAGCCTCTGCAAGACCTGCAAGCAGGCCGTCGATGCCAAGATCCAGTTTTCTGGTGGGGCGGTATATTTCGACAAATTCTGCCCTGAACACGGCCACCAGCGGGTGCTCGTCGCCTCCAGCGTCGAATGGTACCTCGACGCGCTCTCCTTCCTTGCGCCGCACACGCCGCCGCGCGGCGAGATCCACGCCGTGCGGAGCGGCTGTCCCTTCGACTGCGGCCCGTGCGCCTCGCACCAGCAGAAGGTGTACATGCCCGTCGTCCCCATCACGTCGGCGTGCAACCTCGATTGTCCCATCTGCTACACGGTCAACAAGAACGAGGGGGCGCACCAGATGAGCGAGGGCGAGTTCGCCGCGATCCTCGGCCACCTCCGCGCCCAGCACGACGAGCTCGACATCATCAACTTCACGGGCGGCGAGCCCACCATGCACCCCGAGCTCCCGAAGCTCCTCCGCATGGCGTCCGAGGCGGGGATCCGCCGCCTCACCATCTCGACCAACGGGCTCAAGCTGCGGAACGAGGCCTACGTTCGCGAGCTCGCCGCCCTCGACGCGCGCATCGTGCTGTCGCTCGACACCTTCGACCCCGAGATCGACCAGCGGATGCTCGGCGCCAACACCGTGCGGGCCAAGCTCGAGGCGCTCGAGCTCCTCGAGGAGCACGACGTCACGACGACGCTCCTGCCCGCGATCGCGGCCGGCCTGAACGACAAGGACCTCGGCAAGCTCTTCGACCTGATGATGCGCAAGCCGAACATCGTCTCGCTCGAGCTCCACACGCTCACGTTCACGGGCCAGGGCGGCGCCGGGTTCGACCGCGCCGCGCGCATCACCACGCCCGATCTCCACCGGCTCCTCGAGGAGCACACCGGCGGCGCCATCGCCGCGCGCGACTTCGTCCCTTCGCCGCTCGCCCACCCGCACTGCTACTCGATCTGCTACCTGCTCGTGCTCGACGGCGGCGGCCTCGCCCCGTTCGCGCGCTTCATGGGCCGGGACAAGCTCTTCGAGCTGCTCGGCGACTCCCTCTACATCCAGCCCCGCGAGCCCGTCGAAGAGGCGCTCCGGACCGCGATGGACGAGCTCTGGGCCGATCCGGACAGGCTGCCCGAGAGCGAGGCGCTGCTCCGCACGCTGAAGCGCCTGCTCCGCGAGATGTTCCCCCCGGGCAAGCCGCTTCCCATCGCGCAGCGGCAGAAGATCGCCGAGCGCGCGACAAAGGCGATCTACATCCACTCCCACATGGACGAGGAGAGCTTCGACGTCGCCCGCGTCATGAAGTGCAGTATCGGCGTCCCCGACGTCGACGGCAGCAACATCCCGACGTGCTCGTACAACGTCCTCTACCGCGAGAACGACGCGCGCTTCGCCGATCCCGACATGCTCGCTCGCATGGGGCGGACCGCGCCGCACCCGCTCCTCGCGCCCGCGCCCCCCGCGAACAGGCGCTCACTTCCGCTCCTCAAGGTGCCGTCATGACCGCGAAGCTCCCCCTCGTCGACCGGAAGTTCACGTTCACCCCGAGCGCGAAGGACCGCGAGGTCTTCCACTCCTTCTCGCGGGGGCTGTGCCCCCAGTGCAAGAAGGCCGTCGACGGCGTGAGGCTCCTCCGCAACGGCAAGGTGTACCTCCGCAAGCAGTGCCCGGCGCACGGGCAGAGCGAGGCGCTCATCTCCGGCGACGCCGACTGGTTCCTGAGGTCCCTCACCTACGTCAAGGAGGGATCCAGGCCGATCGAGTACTCGACCTCGGTCGAGCGCGGCTGCCCGGACGATTGCGGCCTTTGCCCGGATCACGAGCAGCACTCGTGCCTGCCGATCATCGAGATCACGAACCATTGCAACCTCGAGTGTCCGATCTGCATCGTGCAGAACCGGCACAACTACACGATGACGCGCGAGGAGTTCGGGCGCGTGCTCGACGGCATCGTGGCCAAGGAGGGGACGCTCGAGACGATCAACCTCTCCGGCGGCGAGCCGACGCTCCACCCCGAGTTCCTCGCGCTCCTCGACATGGCGTGCGCGAGGACCGAGATCGCGCGCGTCTCCATCTCGACGAACGGCCTCCGCTGCGCGAGCGATTACGCCTTCTGCGAGGAGCTCGCCCGGCGCAAGGTGTACGTGAGCCTCCAGCTCGACGCGCTCAGCAACCCGGCCCTCCGGGTCCTGCGCGGGGCAGGGGACCAGGCCGCCGCGCGGGAGAAGGCGCTCGCCAACCTGAAGAGGGCGGGCGTGCGCACCACCCTCGTCTCGACCGTGGCCCGCGGCGTGAACGACGACCGCATCGGCGACTGCCTCCGGCTGCTCTACGACAACGACTTCATCCTGTCGCTCACGTTCCAGCCCGCGGCGTACACCGGCTACGGCGGCGCCCACTTCGCGCCGCACGATCCGCTCGACGTCATGACCATCCCCGACGTCGTCCGCGCGGCCGAGGAGCAGACAGGGCTCCTCAAGAAGAGCGATTTCTTGCCGCTGCCGTGCTCCCACCCGAGCTGCTTCGCGCTCACCTACCTGCTCAAGGTCGACGGCGAGTTCATCCCGTTCCCCAGGTTCCTCGAGCTCGATCGCTACCTCGAGCTCCTGGCGAACCGCGGCACGATCCGGCCCGACGAGGAGCTCGAGGGCGCCCTGCGCGACGCGATCGACCAGATGTGGACGAGCTCGGGCCAGGTCCCCGACTGCGACCGGATCTTGAAGGTCCTGCGCCGGGCGATCTTCCTCATGTACCCCGAGGAGCGCGCCCTCGCGCTCGAGGAGCGCCTCCACATCGGCGAGGGCCTCGTGAAGACGGTGTTCATCCACGCCTTCATGGACGTGCACAACTTCGAGGTCGACCGCATCAAGAAGTGCTGCACCCACTACGCGCTCCCCGACGGGCGGCTGATCCCCGGCTGCGCGTACAACAACCTCTACCGCGACAAGGATCCGCGGTATGCGGGCCCGATCGGCGAGCCGCAGATCTGGGGCAAGACGTGACAGGCCTGCTCGCCGGCAAGCGCGCGATCGTCACCGGCGGTGGGCGCGGCCTCGGCCGGGAGATCTGCGCGACGTTCGCGCGGCACGGCGCCCGGGTGGCGTTCACCTTCACGAAGAGCGAGGAGGGCGCCCGCCGCCTCTGCGACGAGATCGCGGCCGCCGGCGCGGAGGCGCGCGCGTTCCGGGCGAGCGCCCTCGACGCGGACGCGACGCGCGCGATGGTGCGCGCCGTCGAGGAGGCGTGGGGCGGGGTCGACGTGCTCGTCAACAACGCCGGCGTGTCCCAGAACCTCCCGCTCGCGCTGCTCGAGGAGCAGGACTTCGATCACGTCCTCGACCTGAACCTCAAGGGCGCCTACCTCACGGCCCGCGAGGCGCTCCGGTCGATGATCCGGAAGAAGCGCGGCGTGGTGCTGAACATCGGGTCGCTCGCCGGGGTCAGGATGATCGAGGCGCCCATCCATTACTGCGCGAGCAAGGCCGGCCTGAAGGGGATGACCGAGGCCATGGCCAAGGAGGTCGCGCGGCACGGGATCCGCGTCCTGTGCGTCGCGCCCGGGCTGCTCGAGGACGGCGTCGGCCGCAACCTGCCCGAGCACCGCCTCGCCGACTACCTGAAGCACTGCGCGCTCGGCCGCGTCGGCACCTTCCGCGAGGTCGCCGAGCTCGCGGCGTTCCTCGTGTCCGATCGCAACGGCTACATGACCGGCGCCACCGTGGTGGTGGACGGGGGCGTGTGATGGCCGCCGCCGCCCCGAAGCCGCGCCGCTGCGTCGTCCTCGGCGGCTCGGGCACGGTCGGGCGCGCCCTGGTCGCGGAGCTCGCCCGGGCGGGGGCGCGCGTCGGGTTCACGTACAGGCAAGGGCGCGAAATCGCTGATGATCTGGTGCGCGCTCTCCCGGGTACGACCGCGATCGAGGTCGACCTCGGCGATCCGCGCGCGGCCGCGGAGGCCGCGGACGCGCTCGCGCGCCGGCTCGGGGGCGTGGACGCCTTCGCGCACTGCGCGGTCCGCACGTCGTCGGTCGAGCCGCCCGCGTTCGACGCGATCGAGGACGTCAGCTTCGAGGGGTTCGCCGACGTCCTCGCCGTCAACGTGACCAGCGCCTTCGCCGCCGCGCGGAGCCTGCTCCCGCACTTCGACGGCGGCGGGAACATCGTCCTGTTCGGCTCGGTCGACGGCATCAAGCCGGTGCCGTCGCCGGTCCCCTACGCCGTGTCGAAGGCCGCCCTCGCCGGCCTCGTGCTCAGCCTCGCCAAGTCGCTCGGCCCGCGCGGGATCCGCGTGAACCTCGTGGCGCCCGGCGTCCTGGAGGCGGGCGCCTCGCGCACGCTGCCCGACGACCTGCGCAGGGAGTACCTCAAGCACTGCGGGCTCCGCCGCCTCGGCAAGGTCGAGGAGGTCGCGGCGCTCGCCGCGTGGCTCGCGCTCGAGAACACCTACGTCACCGGCCAGACGATGATGGTCGACGGCGGGCTCTGATGGCGGCGCCTTCCTCGTTGCGCCTCCGGGTGCTGGGCGGCCTCGCCGCGATGGCGTTCCTCGTCCACGGCGGCAACCACGTGCGGCGGGGCTCGCCGCACGACGTGCTCTGGATGTGCAACGTCGCGCCGCTCCTGCTCGCGGCCGGCTGCTTCCTCGCGAAGCCGGACCTCGCCGCGATCGCGGCGCTGTGGCTCGCGTTCGGCACGCCCATGTGGCTGCTCGACATCGCGACGGGGAGCGGGCTCATCCTGACCACGTTCCTGCCGCACGTGCTCTGTCCCGTCGTCGCCGTCCTCGCGGTGCGGGAGATGGGGCTCGCGCGGCGCGCCTGGCTCAAGGCCACGGGGGCGCTGCTCGCCCTCGGTGGGCTGACGCGCGTGCTCACGCCCCCGGAGGCGAACGTCAACCTCTCCCACCGCGTCTGGGCGGGCTGGGAGGCGATGTTCCCGCGCTACGACCGGTACTTCGTCCTCGTGGCGGCCGCGGCGGCGCTCACGTTCTTCGTCCTCGATCGCGCGCTCGCGGCGTGGCTCGGCCCGCCGCGCCGGGGCGCCGCGGACGGCATCACCCCCGGAGCGAGCACCCCCTGATGCGTTACATCCTCCTCGACCGGATCACGTCCGTCGAACCTGGCCGCTGCGCGCGCGGGCTGAAGGCGGTGACCCTGACCGACGAGGTCCTGCACGACCACTTCCCCGACTACCCGATCTACCCCGGCGCGCTGCTCGTCGAGGCGGCCGCGCAGCTCGCCGGCTTCCTCGTCGAGGTGACGGAGAACAGGCCGTCCGAGGCGCCGCGCCGCGCGCTCCTCGCGCAGATCGACAGGGCGAAGTTTTACCGTCCCGCGCAGCCGGGGGACAGCGTCGAGCTCTTCGCCGAGGTGGCGCAGTCGCTGGACGCCGCGGCGAAGCTCTCGGTCGGCGCCGACGTCCGCGGGGAGAGGTGCATGCGGGCGACGCTCACCTTCGTGCTGAAGACGATCGACTCGGAGCGCGTGCACGCGCAGCGGCGCTACCTCTACGCGCTGTGGACGCGCGAGCTCCCGGACAAGGTGTGGCTGCCGTGACGCTCGTGACCGGCCTCGCGTCCGTCGTGCTCTCTCCCGGTGATGCCTGCGATCCGTCGCCGTTCCTCCGCGAGAAGAAGAGCAGGAAGTACCTCGGGCTCCAGGACGCGCTCGCGGTGGTGAGCGCCGGGCGGGCGCTCGCGGCGGCGGGGCTCGCCGCGTCGCTGCCGGGCGAGCGCACCGGGCTCTACCTCGCGGTCGGCTACATCCCGTTCCTGGAGCGCGACATCGCGCCGGTGCTCGAGGGCTCGTTCGACGAGCGCGGCGATTTCAGCCCGACGCGCTTCGGCGCCGAGGGGTACACGCGCGCGCACCCGCTGCTCGCGTTCCGCTGCCTGCCCAACATGCCCGCCTACCACGTCGCCGCGAGCTTCGGCGTGGAGGGGCCGTACGCGGTGCTCTACCCGAGCGCGGGGCAGCTCTACCTCGCGCTCGAGGAGGCCGTGCAGGCGCTCGATCGCGGCGAGATCGACGTGGCGCTCGTGGTCGGGGTGGCGCACCAGCGCAACTACCTGGTCGAGCACCACATGCGGCGCATCGACGACCCCGTGCCCCGAGACCGGCTGTTCGACGCGTCGGCCACCGTCGTCCTGGAGCGCGGGGCCCACGCGGCGGGGCGGGGCGCGCCGGCCCTCGGCGAGCTCGCGTCGGTCGCGGTGGCGTACGCGCCGTTCGATCCGCTGTCCCGTGCGCCCGCGAAGCGCGAGGCGGTCGCCGTCGCGTCGTCCACGCAGGCCGACGGCGGCGGCGGAGACGCCGCGCTGGACGCGGGCGCGGAGCTCGGGCCCGCGTCGCCGCTCGTCGCGCTCGCGCGCGCGTGGGAGCGCGGCGCCGTCGAGGTCGTGCATCGCCTCGAGGGGCGCGACGGCATCACCGCGGAGAGCCGCTGGCTCCGGAGGGTCTCGTGACGGCGCGCCACGCGGTGGTCGTGACGGGGATGGGCGTCGTGTCGCCGCTCGGCGATCGCGTCGACGCGTTCGGCGACGCGCTCCTCGCCGGGCGGAGCGGCGTCGGTCACATCACCCTGTTCGACGCGTCCACCCTGCCGACGCGCATCGCCGGGCAGGCCCCGCTGCCGGCCGAGGTGCCGCTCGGCGACCGCAAGGTCGCGTTCGCGCTCGCGGCGGCGAGGCGCGCCGTGGAGGCGTCCGGGCTCGCGCTCGGCGCGGGCGGTGAAGCGCCGCGCGCCGACGCGGGCGTGAGCCTGGGCGTCGGCCTGGAGCTCTTCAACATGGATCACCTCGCGGCGGCGCGGCGCTCGGGGTTCGCGCTGCCGGAGGGGCTCGCCGCGCGGCTCGGCTTCATGCAGACGCCCTCGGAGGTCTGCGTCCACGCGCTGAGCCACCGCTTCGGCCTCGCCGCGCCGCCGCTCGTCCACGTGTCGGCCTGCGCCGCGGGCACCGACGGGATCGGCGCGGCCTACCGGCTCATCGCCGCCGGCCGCCGCCGCGTCATGCTCGCGGGCGGCACGGACTCGATGATCAACCCCCTCGGCGTCGCGGGCTTCTGCGCGCTCGGGGCGACGAGCCTCCGCAACGACCGGCCCGAGGCGGCGTCGCGGCCGTTCGACAGGACGCGCGACGGCTTCGTGATGGGCGAGGGGGCTGCCGTGCTCGTCCTGGAGCGGCTCGACGACGCGCGGGCCCGCGGCGCGCGCATCCTCGCCGAGGTGGCGGGGTACGGGACCAGCTTCGACGCCTACAAGATCAGCGATCCGCACCCCGAGGGGCGCGGCGCCTTCCTGGCGATGTCGCGCGCGCTCGCCGACGCGGGGATCGGCCCGGACGAGGTCGACGCGATCAACGCCCACGGGACGGGGACGCCGAAGAACGATCCCGCCGAGACGCTCGCCCTGAAGCGGCTGCTCGGCGAGCGCGCGCGCGGCGTCCCGGTCTCGGCGACAAAGTCGATGATCGGCCACCTGATCTCGGCGTCCGGCGCGGTCGAGGCCGTGGCCGCCGTCGTGTGCATGCTGCGCGGCGCCGTGCACCCGACGATCAACCTCCGCGAGCCGGACCCCGCGTGCGATCTCGACTATGTGCCGAACGAGGCGCGCGCGCACCGGCAGCGCCACGTGCTCTCGAGCTCGTACGGGTTCGGCGGGCACAACGCGGCCATCGTCCTGCGCCACCCGGAGTCGATCCGGCCGTGAGCCTCCTGCTCGAGGGCAAGCGCGTCGTGGTGACGGGCGCGAGCCGCGGCCTCGGCCGGGCCATCGCGCTCGCGTGCGCGCGCGAGGGCGCGGCCGGCGTCGGGATCGGCTACCGCGAGCGGGCGAGCGAGGCCGCGGACGTCGCGGCCGCGGTCGAGGCGGCGCGCGGAGGGCGCGCGCTGGCCGTCGGGTTCGACGTCGCCGATGAGGCGGCCGTGGCGGCCGCCGTGGCGCGGTTCGAGGCCGAGGTGGGGCCGATCGACGGCTGGGTCAACGGCGCCGGGGTCGTGGCGCCGGGGCTGCTCGTGACGGGCGACGTGGCGCAGATCCGGGCGCAGATCGAGACGAACCTGCTCGGCCCGCTCCTGTGCGCCCGCGCCGTGCTGCCGCTCATGATGCGGCGCAAGCGCGGCGTGGTCCTCAACGTGAGCTCCGTCGCGGCGGTCCGCCCTGCCCGCGGCCAGGCCGCCTACGCGGCGGCGAAGGGGGGGATCGAGGCGCTCACGCGCGCGCTCGCGGTCGAGTACGCGAGGAAGGGCATCCGCGTCGTCTGCCTCCGGCCCGGCCCGGTCGACACCGACATGCTGGGCGGGACGCGCGCGCTCGCCGGCGAGGAGATCGTGGCCCGCGTGCCGCAGCAGCGGATCGCCGCCCCGGGCGAGATCGCCGACTACGCGGCGTTTCTCCTGAGCGACAGGGCCGCGTACGTCACCGGCGCGGTGGCGTCGGTGGACGGGGGCTACGCGGTCGGATGACGCTCGAGGAGCTCCTGCGATCCCGCCGCAGCGTGCGGCGCTTCCTCCCGGAGCCGCCGCCGGACGGCGTGATAGAGCGGCTGATCGAGCTCGCCGTCACCGCGCCGTCGGCCAGCAACAAGCAGCCGTGGCGCTTCGTCGTCGTGAAGCGCCCCGAGGCGATCGCGGCGATGGCGAGCGCGGTGCGCGAGGCGGTGGCGACCGTGGCGGAGCACGTGCCGCCGGACAGCCAGGGGGCCTTCGTGGCCTACGGCGACTACTTCACGCGGTTCGAGGGGGCGCCGGTCGTGATCGCGCCGATCTACCGCGGGCACACCGTGCTGTCGGGCCTGGTCGCGCCCTCGCTGCCGGCGGCGCTGCGCGAGACGATCGCCGCGATGGAGCGCGACTCGGGGCTGACGGGCGCGTCGCTCGCGCTGATGAGCCTGCTCCTCGCGGCGCACGACGCCGGCCTCGGCGCGTCGGCGATGACCGGTCCGCTGCTCGCGGCGGGTCGGCTCAAGGAGATCCTCGGCGTGCCCGCGAGCTGGGGTATCGTCGCGCTCGTGGCGGTCGGGTACGCCGCCGGCGAGCCGGCGCCGACCGATCGCAAGGCGGGGAGCAAGGTCACCAGGTGGATCCGATGACGAACACGGACGCAGCGAGCGTGGACATCCCTCCGCACGTGGTCGAGGCGGTGAAGCGCTGCATCGTGGAGAGCCTCGCCGTCGAGGCCGACGCGGTCGAGCTCGGGAGCCGCCTCATCGACGATCTCGGCGCCGACTCGCTCGACTTCGTGGACATCGTGTTCATGGTCGATCACGAGCTCCACATCCGCGCGCGAGAGAGCGAGTTCAACTTCATCACCCGCCTCGATTTCTCCTCGCCCGAGGTGATGAAGGAGGGGTTTCTCACCGGGCCGGTGGTGGCCCGGCTGGAGACGTGGCTCCCGGCGCTCGCGGCGGTGGAGGACAAGACGCGGGTCACGCCGCGGCAGCTCTTCTCGCTCATCACCGTGGAGGCCCTCTGCATCGTGGCGGCGCGCCGGCTCGCGCCGCCCGCGGCCGGGGTGGCCCCGGCGGCGCCGCCGGAATAGCCGGAGGCTGCGTGCGCAGGCGCGACAGGAGACCGATGCCCGACGAACGTCCCCCCCTCCCGCAGCTCCCCGGCGGCCCCGACCCGACGCAGCCGGTGCCGCGCTCGCCGGTGGAAGGCGTCGACCTCGACACGTACGCCCGCATCTCCGCCGAGCTCGCCGAGGCGCCCGCCGCTCGATCCAGCGTCCTGGCCTCGCACGGGCTCGACGAGGTGCGGTGGATGGACGTCGAGATGACGTGGCTCCTCCGCGTCGCGACCGCTGCGCTGCAGGCCGACCTCTCGCTCGGCCAGGACCTCGATCGCGCCTACACCGCCGCGCAGGCGGCGCTCGGCCCGTCGGAGCCCGTGTTGCCGCTCGAGGACTACGCCCGCCTCACCGCGCGCATCGAGGCGGGCGAGCCCCCGAGCGCCGTGCTGGCCGGCGCCCGGCTCTCGCTCTCCTCCTATTCCCGTCAGCAGCGCGCCTGGACCCAGCGCCTCGCCGCCGATCCGACGCTTGCCCGGACCTACCGCGAGAGGGTGGCCGCGGCGCGCGCCGCGCTCGGCTCGCCCGGGTGAGCCGCCCCCGCTGCCGCGAGGGCGCCGCGCCCTCCCGCCGTGTCCGTCAGACCTCGACCTCCTCCGCCGGCGGGGCGAGGGCTTGCAGCACCTCGAAGAACCGCCTGGACTGCTCCGCGTCGGCCGCCATCGCGCGCGCGAAATGGCGTGAGAGGCGCAGATAGTCGGCGATCGACAGCCGGCGCGCCGCGAGCGGCGGCGCCGGCGAGCCGGCCGCCTGGATGGCGGCGACCAGCGCCGCGTACCCCTCGACGTCCATCGCGGGCAGCGGCTTCAGCGCGTCCTGCGCCTTCGAGAAGGCGTCGGAGTAGACGATGGGGATGCGCGCGCGCTCGGCGTGGTCCATCACGTCGTCGCCCATTCGCTGCATCCAGTACAGCGTCACCTCGTTCCACTGCGCTTCCGTGAGCCCGCGCGCATCGAGCACGCGCGCGAGCGCGCGATCGCCCTCCGCGAGCTCGGCGGAGATCTGCGCGTGATCGAACAGCGTCACGCCGTGCGGCGCGCCGCGCTCCGCCGTGCTCTGGTCGTCCTCGTCCCTGCCTCGGGCCGGCACCCGGGCATCCTCGCCGCCCCCACCGCCCGTGTCCAGCCTGCCCTCAGGGCGCCACAGAGAACTGCAGGTCAGGCAGCATGGCGTTGAGCTCGTCCACGACGGCCTGCACGTGGCGGCTGCGCACCTGACGGCCTATGTTCATCAGGCTATCGGTATCGGCGAGGTGCGCGTGCCCCGCGCCGTACTCGTCGTCCACCGGCAGCGCGCTGCCGGCCCCCGTCGGCAGCGTGTGCCCGAATTCGTGCGGTATCGTGTAGAAGCCGCTCCTCGATTGATGCGCGGCATTCCCGACGGCGTGCGGGATCGCGTCGAGCTGATCGAGCTGGATGGTGCGCGCGCGGAAATCGACCCAGCTCCGGGGCGAGGGGGCGCCGGCGCTGAGTTTTTTCACGTTCACCGTCCAGTGGCCTCCGGTGAGGACCCACCGGATATCGAAGGCGATGGGGAGGTCGCGCACTGGATTCGCCAGCCGGTGCGTGCCGGTCGGCTGGACCCGGAGCCGGCGGCTCCACGCGCCCCAGATGTGCCTGTCGGCGGTGTGATGGAACCGGCGCCGTTCCTGCAAGGTCCACGGCCGGGCCCCGGGGTCGAGCTGCCATACGTACCGCCACTCTTCTTGCACGAAGATGTGCCCGGTTCGGGTATCGAGATCGATGACTCCCCAGGACGGTCGGCGGACGATGTGGCCCATGACGGCCGTCGATGGTAGCGCCTGCGGTGATTCCGGATCGATCGTCTCGTGGTGCGTGCACGAACTGCGCCGCGACCGGCGTCAGGCGCGCTGTTCGAGGGATGCATGATTGCGCGCTCCTCGTGTATCCTGGCCGGAGCGAACCTCGCGGGAGGCTTCAGGACCACAGGAGGACCGCATGGCGGGGCAAGTGAAGCGGGCGGCGGTGCGAAAGCTCGATATTCCTCCGAGCCCGCCTTCCGCCCCGGCGTCGGACCCGCCGCCCGCGTCGCAGGCGCAGTCGGCGGCCGCCGGGTTGATGGCCGCGCGGCTCGTCGCGTTCGACGCAGAGGGGCGCACGGCCCGGCTCTCGCTCGGCGGCTCCGAGATCGAGGCGGCGCTCGATGAGGCGCTCTCGCCGCGCGTGCTCGCCACGGCGCTGGTCCGCCGCGAGCGGGTCATCGTCCAGCGCGAGGGCGGGGGCTGGGTCGTGCTCGGTGCCCTGCGCACCGCGCCCACGCCCGGCGTCGACGAGGGCGACGAGTTCCTCATCAAGGCGCGCCGCGTGATCGTCGCGGCGGAGCACGAGCTCGCCATCGCGAGCGGCGCGGCGAGCCTCGTCGTCCGCGCCCAGGGGCTCATCGAGACGGTCGCGCACGACATCACCGCGCGCGCCTCCGGTATCCACAAGATCGTCGGCCGCATCATCCGGCTCAACTGAGGTCGACCGTGGAGCAGCTCCTTTCGCTCTCCCTCGAATGCAGCGCGATCCCGGCCGGCCTCACCGCCGTGGCCGCGACCGTCCTGGAGGCCATCTCGCAGCCGACCCATGCCACGGTCGAGCTCGTCGGCCCCGACGACCTCGACCTCGAGCGGCTCATCGGGGAGAAGGCCTACCTCGCCCTCTGCGTCGACGGCGCCCCGGTGCGCCATTTCCACCTCGTCGTGTCCGCTGCGCGGTTCGACGGCCTGCAGCACGGCCACCATCGGCGCTATTTCATCGAGCTGGTCCACGAGCTCTCGCTCCTGACCCTGCGCAGCGACACGCGTATGTTCCAGGAGAAGGACGCGAAGGCGATCGTGTCCGAGGTGCTCGAGGGCGCCGGGATCCCGCGCGGTGACGTGGCGTGGTCGCTGCAACGCACGCTCGCCGAGCGCACCTATTGCGTCCAGTCCCGCGAGACGGACCTGAATTTCGCCTCACGGCTGCTCGAGCACGAGGGCATTCATTACTTCATCCACGACGACGGCGGCGGGACCCACGTCACGTTCGCCGACGCGCAATCGAGCTTCCCTCCTGTCGAGGGGACCGTGGCGTGGCCCATCGTCGATGGACGCGAGCACGGCGTCGGCGTGCTCGATTTCGAGCTCGAGACGATCGCGACACCGGAGGCGGCGTCCGTGGGCGATTACAACTTCGAGACGCCTCATATCGACCTCACGTCCACCCACGCCGGGGTCGAGTCGCCGCGCGGCGAGCGCTTCGAGTACGCCGCTGGCCACAGGACGCCGGAGGAGGGCGCGGCGCTGGCGAAGATCCGCTGCGAGGAGATCCTCGCCCGGTCCCGCGTCGGCGCCGGTCACAGCGATCGCTGGACGTTCCGCGCCGGCTCGTGGTTCGAGCTGGAGGAGACGGCCGGCGCGCACCTGTCGCAGAAGTACCTGCTCACCGCCGTGCGGCACGACATCATCGCCCGCGGGCTCGGGACGGCCGGCGGCGGCGACGCGCGCTCCTACACGAACCGGTTCACGGCCATCCCGCACGCGACCCCGTTCCGCGTGCCGCGGACCGCCGCGCGCCCGCGGCTGCGGGGCGCGCACTCCGCGGTCGTCACGGGGCCCGGCGGCGAGATCCACACCGACCGGCTCGGCCGCATGAAGGGCAAGTTCTTCTGGGACCGGCTCGGCAAGGACGACGACACGAGCTCGTGCTGGATGCGCGTCGTCCAGCTCCCCATCGGCGGATCGATGGCCCTCGCGCGGATGACCTGGGAGATGTCGATCGTCTATCTCGACGGCGATCCCGACCGGCCCATCGCCGTGAGCCGGATGTACAACGCGGAGAAGACGTCTCCTTACACCCATCCGGCCGCGGGGACGCGGATGGCGCTCCAGACGCCGTCGAGCCCGGCGAGCGGCAAATCCAATGAGATCCGCATGGAGGACGGGGGTGGCGGGCAGGAGTTCTTCGTCAACGCGTCGAAGGACTTCGACGCGCAGACGAACAACAACAAGACCGAGAAGGTGGGCGTCGACGAGCGGGTGGAGGTCGGCGTCGACGAGCAGATCACGATCGGCGCGAGCCAGACCGTGTCGATCGGCGCGAACCAGACCTCCACGGTCGGCGCCGACCAGGGCCTCCAGATCAAGAGCGATCGCACGGTGTCGATCGGCGCGTCGGAGACCGTCTCGGTGAGCGGCAACATCAGCCAGCTCATCGCGGGCAGCGACGCCGAGACGACCGGCGGCAGCCACACGACGCTCGCCGCGCTCGGCATCGACAAGACGGCCAAGTCGAGCTACTCGCTCACGGTCGGCGGCTCGATGGTCTCGGCGGCCGGCATGGGCGTCTCCGTGGCGGTGGCGGGCGCCAAGTCGGAGACGGTCGGCGGCGCGAAGATCACCGCGTCCGGCAAGTCCGTCACCGAGTCGGTCGTCGGCGCCTACGCCGCCACGGTCGGCGGCGCGTGCGTGCACGCCGCGGCCGCGAACCGGGTGGGCGGCACGAAGGGCGCCGCGGCGGTGACCGTCGGCGGCCTGGCCTCGATGAACGCCGCGGGCAAGGTCGCGATCAACGCGAAGAAGATCAACATCCTCGTCGGCGGGGTGGCGAACCTGCTCGGCGGCGGCGGCGTGCTGACGCTGACGCCCGCCTCCGCGAGCTTCGCGGGCCTCATCACCCTCGACGCCTCGGGCCAGATCAAGATCTCCGGCAACCCCAACCTGGTGGGCTGATGGCGCACGTGGCCGAGCTCTCCGTGGGGGGTACCGGGCTGGAGGTCGCGCGCCTCCAGGGGACCGTCGCGCTGTCCTGCCCCTACGCGCTGTCGGCCGAGGTGTTCACGCGCGACGGCGCCCCCTCCCCAGGCGAGCTCCTGGGCGAGCCGTACGAGCTCGTGCTCTCCGACGGCTTCGGCGGCGTGCTGCCCCTCCGCGGCGTGGTCGTCTCGGCCGCCCGCCACGTCGGCGATCTCGCGCAGGGCGCGCGGCTCGAGCTCACGCTGGGGTCGCCCGTCTCGCCGCTCGCGCTCGGGCGCGATAGCCGCGTCTTTCAGGAGATGACGGTCGTCGACATCGTGAAGGACGTCCTCGCGCGCGGCCAGGTGGCCGACGTCGAATGGCGCACGAGCGCGTCGTACGCGACGCGGCCCTACACCGCCCAGTACCGCGAGAGCGACTGGGACTTCGTCCAGCGATTGCTGGACGAAGAGGGCATCTATTACTGGTTCGAGCACGAGGACGGTGCGACGAAGCTCGTCCTCGGCGATGACTCGACCACGGCGGCCCCGATCGACGGCGGCGCGGAGCTGTCGTTCCGGGACGACGCGCAGCTGCTCGAGGCGCGGGGCGCCGTGTACCGGGTGACGAAGCGCGCCGCCCTCGCCCACGAGGCGGTCCGCCTGCGCGACTACAATTTCGACAAGCCGCGCCTGCTCATGGACGAGAAGGCGGGCAGCGGCGCGCGCGAGCTCTACGACTTCCCCGGGCGCTTCGCGGTGCCCGGCGACGGCAAGCGCCGCGCGCAGGTCCGCCTGGAGGAGCTGCGGGCACGCCGGGTCGTCGTCGCGGGCGATGCGTCGACGACCCGGTTGCGGGTCGGCCGCGGCTTCGATCTGTCGGAGCACCCGGTCGAGGGGCTCGATGGCAGCTACCTGGTCGAGCGCGTCACCTACGTCGTCTCGGACGACCGCGGTCCGTCGGCGGGCGGGGGCGAGACGCTCCGCATCGCCTGGGTCGCCATCCCGAAGGCGACGCCGTACCGCGCCGCGCGCCGCGGGCCTGTCACGCGCGACCCGGCCGGCCCGGAGACGGGGGTGGTCGTGGGCCCGCCGGGCGAGGAGATCCACCCCGACAGGTCCGGCCGCGTCCGCGTGCAGTTCTACTGGGATCGCCAGGGCCAGCGCGACGACAAGGCCTCGACGTGGATGCGCGTCGGCCAGTTCCCGCTCGGCGGCTCGATGGTCCTGCCGCGCGTCGGCTGGGACGTGCTCGCGCACCACGTCGAGGGCGACGTCGACTTTCCCTACGTGAGCGCGCACCTCTACGACGGGCAGTTCCCCGTCCCCTACAGCCTCCCCGGCAACAAGACGCGGACCTCGTGGCAGACGGCGACGACGCCGGGCGGCGGCTCGTCGAACGAGGTCCGGTTCGAGGACAAGAAGGGCGGCGAGGAGATCTTTCTCAACGCGTCGAAGGACATGAACGTCGTCGTCGGCGATAACAGGATGGAGAAGATCGGCGTCAACCTCGAGGAGACGATCGGCGCGAACCTCGACGCCAAGGTCGGCTCGAACCGCAAGGTCGGCGTCGTGTCGAACCAGGACGTGAGCGTCGGCGGCGCGGAGTCGCTCACCGTGTCGGGCAGCCGGTCCGTGGTCGTCGGCGGCTCCGAGACGACGACGATCGGCGCCTCGCGCAGCGTCACCGCGACCCTGGGATCGAGCCTCGACGCGACGGGGGGTCGCTCGGTGACGATCGGCGGGACGATGATGGCCATCTCCGCGCTGGGCGTGAACCGCCTCGTGCTGGGCACGGCGAGCGTCACGGTGGGCGGCGCGTGGGTCAGCGCCGCGGCGACCGGCCTCGCGTACCTGACGGGCGGCGCGTGCGCCGAGACGGTCGGCGGCGCCAAGATCAACGCGGGCGCGGCCGGCTGCGCCGTCTCGGTGAAGGGCGCGTGCGCCGAGACGGTCGGCGGCGCGTACGTGATCGCCGCCGGGGCGAACGTGGGCGAGAGCGCGACGTCGCGGCTCGCCTTCACGGTCGGCGGCGCGATGCTCGTCAACGCGCCCACGATCGAGATCGAGGCTGAGAGCGAGATCTCGATGCGCGTCGGGGGCGCCTCGCTCACGATCAAGGCGTCGAGCGTCGAGGTCAAGGCGCCCGCGATCGCCGCGCCCGGCGCGACGATCACGAAGAAGGCCTCGAAGATAGCGCACAACGGATGAGCGACGCGATCTCGCTCCACCAGGCGTTCTTCGCGACCGAGGGGCTCTCCCCGGAGCTCGCGCGCGTGCGGAGCATCGCCGCCCACGAGGGGCTGAGCCTCTCGTACCAGGTCGAGGTCGAGATCGAGCTCTCGGCGCCCGAGCTCGACCCGGGCGGCTGGGTCGGCGCGAGCGCGACGGCGATCGTCGCGAGCCAGGAGGGCGCGCCGCGGCTCTTCTGCGGCGTCGTGACGCGCGTGCGCGAGCGCGCGAGCCGCGGCGACCCGCGCACGATCGCGGTCACGCTCGAGTCGCCGCTCGCGGTCCTCCGGTGCACCACGGATCATCGCATCTTCCAGGAGCAGACGAGCCAGGAGATCGTCTCCGCGCTGCTCGAGGAGCGGGGCATCGTCGGCGCGCGCGTCCGGTGGCGGCTGTCCGGCAGCTACCCGAAGCGCGAGGTGTGCACGCAGTTCGGCGAGGACACCTTCACGTTCGTCTCGCGCGTCCTCGAGGAGGACGGCATCTTCTACTTCCACGAGCACGGCGACGAGGGCGCGATCGTCGTCTTCGGCGACTCGAGCTCGGCCTACGCGGAGGCGCAGCCGACCGCGGAGGTCGTGTTCCGGCGCGAGAGCGGGCTCACCTCGGGCTATGCGATCACCGATCTCGCGCTGTTCGAGCGCGCCCGCCCGGCCGAGGTGACGCTCCGGGATCACGACTTCAAGCGACCCGCGCTCGATCTCGAGGCCAACGCGAGCGGCAAGGCGCCGCTCGGCCGCGAGCATTACGACTACCCCGGCCGCTACGTCGAGCCGTCGGAGGGCGCGCGGCGCGCGCGGATCCGCCTCGAGGCGTTCGAGGCCGCGTCGCAGGGCGCGCGCGGCGCGAGCACCGTGGCCTCGCTGACGCCGGGCCACACGGTGAAGCTCACGGACGCGCCGGAGCAGGCGCTCGAGGGCGAGTGGGTCGTCCGCGAGATCGAGCACGTGTGGGAGGACGCGTCCGGGGAGGGCACCTACAGGAACCGCTTCCACCTCCTGCCGAAGGATCTCCCGTTCCGCCCGCCCGCGTCGGCGCCGGAGTGCGACGTGCCGGGTCCGCAGCTCGCGACCGTGACGGGCCCCGCGGGCGAGGAGATCCACACCGACGCGTTCGGGCGCGTCAAGGTGCAGTTCCCCTGGGATCGGCGCGGCACCGGCGACGACAAGAGCTCGTGCTGGGTGCGCGTCGCGCAGCTGCACTCGAGCGGCGCGGTGGCGATCCCGCGCGTCGGCTGGGAGGTCGTCGTCGATTTCGAGGGCGGCGATCCGGATCGGCCCATCGTCCTCGGGCGCGTCTACAACGGCAAGTACGGCCCTCCGTACAAGCTTCCCGACAGCAAGACCCAGTCGGCGCTGCAGTCGTCGTCGAGCCCCGGCGGCGGGGGGCACAACGAGATCCGCATGGAGGACGGCGGGGGCGGCGAGCACGTCCATGTCCACGCGGAGCGGGATCTCAACGTCGTCGTCGCCAACAACAAGACGGAGAAGGTCACGAACGTCGCGACGCTCGGCGTCGGCTCGAACCACGAGCAGACGGTGGGCGCGAACGCCACGCTGGACGTCGGCGCGCAGGAGGACATCGAGATCGGCGGGTCGCAGACGATCGCCGTCGGCGGGTCGCGGACCGAGGCCGTGAGCAGCGATGAGAAGGTGGATGTCAAGGGCTCGCGCTCGCTCACCATCGGCGGCAGTCACACGACGATGACGCCCATGTCGGTCAGCGCGAGCACGCCGGCCTCGTTCAGCGAGACGGTCGGCGGCAGCGCCGTCGAGGCGGCCGCGCTCGGCGTCGGGATGGCCGTCGCCGGCGTCACGAGCATCAGCGTGGGCGGCGCCGAGATCGCGGCGTGCGCGACCGGCGCGAGCTCGTTCACCCTCGGCGCGCACGCGACGACGGTCGGCGGCGCCTTCATCTCGGCGAGCGGAAAGGACGTCGCGATCAACGTCGGCGGCGCCAAGGCCACGACGGTCGGCGGCGTCTGGGCGGCGCAGGCCGGCGGCGACATCGCCATCTCGAGCGGCTCGACGCTCAACATCACCGTCGGCGGCGCGCTGTCGATGAACGCCGCCTCGATCACGCTCAAGGTCGGCGGGTCCAACGTGACGATCTCCGCCGGCTCCGTCGTCATCAAGTCGTCGACGATCAAGCTCACCGCGACCGGACCTCAACCCGAGCTTGCCCCCATGGTGGCGGACAAGTAGCGAGGAGGCCTCCGCCGCGCCCTGGCACGGACTCGAACGAGTATGCCTCTCTTGAACCAGAACAAGATGTGCGCGAGCGTCGCGTCGGTCCACACCTCCGTCACGTCGGGGCCGCTCGACATCTGCAAGACGCCGACGCCCGGCGGTCCGGTCCCCATGCCGTACCCCAACGTGGCCGTCTCCTCGACGATGGGCCCGGGCTACACGACGAAGACGCTCAGCATCGCCACGCCGATGTGGACCAAGAAGGGAAAGAGCGCGCTCTCCAACGGGGATCAGCCGGGCGTCGCGCTCGGCGTCGTCAGCAACAAGATCATGGGGATGGTCGCCATCCTGATGGCGTCGACCGACGTGGACGCCGAGGGCGGCGGCGTCGTGCGGACCGGCGACAAGTCGAACGGGAACATCTGAGATGGCCGTCCAGGCTCCCGAGCAGCTCGTCCACGGCGGAGGCGGGCTCGCGGCGTCGGGCTACAAGGATGTGATGTGCCAGGCCTTCCGCGAGGCCGTCGACGAGCATTGCTCGAAGCCGAAGGGGAAGCGTGGGTCGTTCAACAACAAGTTCTACGACAAGCTCCGGCGCCACAACCCCGAGCTGGCGGGCCGCATCCAGCGCGAGGTGCCCATCGTGTTCGGCGGGGCCGCCGGGTCGGCTGGCCAGCTCGCGGCGAACCTGACGAACGCGCCCGGCCCGGCCGGCGCCGCGGCGAACGCGGTCCTCGCCGCGCACCAGGCGGGCGTGCGCGCCTTCGCGGGGCCCGGCGCGGCCGCGGTGACCGGCGCGCTCGCGAACCCCCGCATCCCGGCCGGCCCCTGGGGGATCGTCGGCCTCGGCGCCATGGAGGGCATCCGCAGGGGCGCGCCGCTGTTCAGCCGCATCAAGTTCGCGCTCTTCCGGCTCATGAACCGCGGCGTCCGGGTGAAGTTCCCGGACGGGCTCATCGGCCGGCAAGTGATCGAGATCAAGGGCCCTGGCGACACGATGAGCAAGGGCCAAGCCAAGGACTACCAGGCGTTCAGCAGGCCCGATCCGCCGATCGTGCCGAGCTGCGAGTCATGCGCCCCGGCCAACTGCGATAACAAGAAGACAAGCAACGGTGGATGCAAGTGACGGTGAACGGTGCCTGTTCTCTATGACATGGAGTTCGCTGCGGGCGGGCTGCTCGTCGCCTACCGCGCGAGCGCCGAGCCGCAAGAGCTCATCATCGAGGTGGAGACGGAGGGCGCGGCCGAGTTCCCGATGTCGGTCGCGTCGCTCCGCGCCCTGATCGAGGCGATCAACCGCGGCGCGGCGGGCGGGGCCGTCTTCGACCCCCTCCTCGGCGCGGCCGAGCGCATCGACGGGCCCTGGGAGGCCGAGGGCGTCCTCGGCCCGGCGTACCGCTGGAGGCTGCGCGTCGCCGGCGTCGCGCCGCTCTTCCTCCGCAACGTCGTCGAGGAGCTCCGGCGCGCGGGCGCGGATCACCCGGTGACGCGGATGAGCCTCGTCGGGACGCTGCCGCTCGACGGCGGGGAGCTGTCGGTCCGCGAGGGCCTCGTGCGCTCGTGGCTCGACGATCGCTCGACGTACCTGGAGGCGTGGCCGCACCGGGAGTTCCCGGTGGACGTCGAGCCGACCGATCATGTCGCTGACGTGCGCGTCGAGCTCGCCGCCTCGATCACCCCCGGGATCCGCGTCGAGCTCGAGGCGATGAGCGTGTGGTGGCTCAACTTCATCCGCAATTACGTCTCCGAGGACGGGCTCGAGGTCATCATGAACCCGTCGAAGACCTTGCCCACGTTCGGGTCCAGCCGCACCGAGTTCCGGGCCCATTACGCCGAGCTCCCCTACAAGCGCGCTCCGGCGCGCGCGCTGCTCGAGAACCTCCTCTACCGCTTTCACCGGAGGGTCGCGCCCATCGCGCGCGTCGCGCTGAAGCTATGAGCCACGAGGTCGCGCCGGAGCCGCTCGCGCGGCTGGCCAACAGGACGCCGATCGTCTACGGGGCGCTCGGCGCGGTCCTCCACCTCGAGCCGCTCGCCGCGGAGGACGAGGCGCGGCTCGATGCGGTCAACGACATGGTGTGGGACTGGATCGGCCCCGCGCTGACGCACGTATCGCTCTCGTGCGCCGAGCGCCCCGAGGCGGTCCGGCGCGCGCACCTCGATTACATCTCGACTCATGGAGCGAACCTCGGCGTCCCTCCGGTCCCCGGCGGCGGACCGGAGGATCAGCGGATCTCCGCCCACCTCGTGCGGCTCGGCCGGGACGAGATGTCCGTCGTGTGCAGCGGGTCGCGCGACCCCTTCGAGGCGTCACCGTACTCGTACCGCTTCTGGGCGGAGATCGGCGATCTCCCGGAGGGCTCGGACGCGCTGCACCTGACGGCCCACGCGGTCCTGCACCTGACCGTGCCGGAGACGTGGCCGCTCGCGGATTTCCACGCGCGGATCTGCGCCATCGCGGCGAAGCTCCGGCTCCGCTGGGGCGCCGCGGGGTACACGTTCTCCGACTGCGAGGCGCAGAACTACCAGGCGCCCGCGGCCGCCATCTATGCGCATGCGCGCAGGTACTGGGGTTACGACGTGGCGGAGTACGTCCGGCTCACCGAGGCGTTCCATCGGCGGATCCGTACCGTGAGCTGGCTCACGTGGCTTGGGCCCTCGATGCTCGACGAGTTGCGGGCCGGAGGCGGCCTCGGCGCGCCGCGCCTGTCGACCTGGACGGCCTCGGGCGACGGGGTGCTGATCCAGGCGGGCGGCGCGCCTGAGCGCGGCGACGTGAACCGGCGGCAGGTTCCGCCGGCCTACCGGGAGGTCGACGCCCTGGTGCGCCCGCTCCGCGCCGCGGGCGGCGCCGACCTGCAGTTCTTCGCGCCCTGGGACGAGCGCTCGATCGAGCGGTGGCTCCGCCGCTTCGAGGTGCTCGGCGGCCCATGATCCGCATCATCAACCAGACCCCGGGCCAGCATCTCGCGGTCCCGGTGAAGAGCAAGGAGGGGCGCGATCGGCTCGCGATCATCATCAAGATCACGTTCGCCGTGGACGCGCGCGGCGGCGTGACGATCGATCCGGACGGGCCTGCGCCTTACCTGGCGGACGAGTTCAACGGCGCGGACGCGGCGCGGGCGAGTATCCGGAAGCCGTCCGATCTCTTCGACGAGAAGCCCGGGACCGACGTGCTCTTGCTCGGGCACGCCCACGCGCGCTCTCCAGGGCAGGCGAAGCACGTCGACGTGTCGTTGAAGATGGGCTCCATCGCGAAGACGGTCCGGGCCTTTGGCCAGCGCGCGTGGGCGCTCGGCGCGATGGGCGGGCTCACGCCGGGCCCGGCGCAGCCCATCGTGGAGCCGGTCCCCTTGCTGTACGAGCTCGCGTGGGGCGGCCTCGATCTCTCGGACCCGGAGCGGCCGTTCGGCGAGCCGAGGAACACCGTCGGCCGCGGCGCCATGCGCGACGTGCGCTCGCTCGTCGATCAGGCGGCCGCGCGGATCGAGGACCCGGCTCACCCGATCGGGGGGCACCGCAACGTACCGGCCGGCTTCGGCGCGATCCATCGCCACTGGCAGCCGCGCGCCTCGTACGCGGGCACCTACGGCCCCGAGTGGATGGAGACGAAGATGCCGCTCTTGCCGGACGATTTCGACAGCCGGTTCCACGTCTGCGTCCCCGAGGATCAGTGGTCGCCGACGCCGCTGCGGGGCGATGAGCCGATCGAGGTCACCGGCGCGACGCCGCAGGGCCGGTGGGTCTTCGCGCTGCCGCGCGTGCACCTCGGGTTCACGAGCTTCGCGCTCGGCGCCCGCACCGAGCACCGCACGCACCTGGATACCGTGCTGATCGACGCGGACGCGATGCGCGTCGAGCTCACGTGGCGCGCTGCGATCCCTTTGCCCAGGAAGTACGAGATGTTAGAGTGGGTCCACGTGGTTCATAAACGGGTCGTGTGACCGCCGCGGGCCGCGAGGGATGCCGTCGGGATCAAGACGAGGGGGCGAGGAATGGCGCTCGTGAGCACGGCCGACGCTGGGGACGTCGAGGCCGCCTTTCGCGATTTTCTGGGGAACGATGTCACCGTGGAGGCGTTCGGCGCCGCCGCGAGCCGCCGCCGGCTGCTCGGCGAAGCGCCGCTCTCGCGCACGGTGCACGTGGCGCTCTCCGGTGAGGGCCAGGACGCGCGCGCGGCGGCCGACGCGCTCGCGGAGGCGGTCGTCCCCTGGGGCTCGTTCGTGCTCCTGCAGGGCCTGGTCGGGACGGCGTTCACGCGGCAAGGCCGCTACGACGACGCGCTCCGTGTCCACCTGACGGCGCTGCGCCTCACGCCGCGGTGGCACCCGACCTCGGTCTACCGCGTGCTCGACGCCATCGCCGACGACCTCGTGCACCTCGGCCGCTTCGACGAGGCCGCGCGCCTCGCCGAGCGCGCGCTCGAGTGGGACCCGACCAACCCGGACGCGCTCCTGACCCTCGGCGTGGCGCTGGCCAGGGCGGGCGATCGCGGCCGCGCGGGCGGCGTCCTCGCCTACCTCGCGTCCTCGGGCTACTCCGAGGTGTTCCTCCGCGCGCTGATCGGCGCGCTCGGCGGAGACCGGGCGAAGGCGCAGCCGTACGCGCCGGACCTCGCGAAGATCCCGGCCCTGTCGGATGACGCGTGGCTGCGCTTCTGCGCGGTGAACGCGCTGAACCCGTTCGCCGAGGGCGAGGAGCAGCGGCGGGCGCATGCGGTCGCTTGCCTCGCCCGCGGTCACCACGATTACGCACTGTTCGCCACGCGCCAGGCGCCGAAGTGGGTCACGGAGGACTCGCCCATCGACGGGCGCGTCGCCCGCGCCTGGGCCAAGGCGCGCGAGGAGGCCATCGTGGCGCTCGACGCGGCGCGCGGCGTCGTCGAGGCGCTCGCGCGCGAGGAGGACGGGCAGTTCGGGGAGGAGTCGGAGGTGCGGTTCCAGTTCGCCGACGCGTGCGTTGAGCGCGGGGACGCCGGGCCGTTGCTCGCGATGCTGCTCGACCCGAGCCGGGAGGTCGTGCTCTACGCGGCGCGCGCCCTCGTCAAGCTCGGGCGCACCGAGCATGCGCCGCTCATCGAGGCGATGGCCGCGGGCGAGCGCGCCCTCGGGTGGGACGACCTGCCCTCGGCCGTGAAGGTGCTCTCGGCGATGAAGCGCGCGGGCGGCGGCGCGAAGAAGAAGCCCGCCCCCGCGAAGGGCAAGGCCGCGCGGCTCCGCGGGCGGGCGCTCGTCGCGAAGGTGATCGAGGCGATCGCGGGCACGGACGCGATCGCGGATCCGCGGCCGGTCCCTGCGGCGAAGCTCAAGAAGCTCACGTTCCCGTGCAAGAAGCCGCTGTCACCGGGCCTCGCGGCCTTCCTCGCGTTCGACGCGAGCTTCCTCGGGCTGTTCGAGGACCCGGAGGCGCCCCGCTTCGCGCCGAGGACGCTCCGCCAGATCGCGGAGGCGGAGTTCGACCCGATGCTCGCGGGCATGTTCGAGGGCATCGAGGAGGCGCTGCCGGGGGAGGCCTACCTCCTCGGCGCGCAGGACGGCGAGGCGCGGGACGTGCTCTATGTCGGCGAGCCCGACGCCGCGGGCGAGTACCCGGTGCTGGAGATGCGCGTGGATCCGCCCGGGGTCCGCGTCGCGTACCCCGGCGTGGACGTCTACCTCGCGCACCTCTTCGAGGTTGTCCTGTTCGACCCGGACGCGAACCCCGAGGACGCGCGCGCGCTCGAGGCACACAGCAAGCTCGACCTGAGCGGGTGGTCGGCGCCGCCCGAATGACGGGCGCCCGAGCGTGCCGGTGGGGCTGTTCCTCGCGGCCTGCGGAACGGGTCGGCGACCCGTTGGCCCACCGCGGAGGGGTACTCCCGGGCGCGCGCGGGGAATGCTTCATGGCAGTGCGCCGGCTCCGTTCCCGCTGGTAGGATGCCCCGGCGATGGCCGCCTCCTCGCCCCCCGCCGGGCACCCGCCGCTGCCCGCCTCCGACGTCGTCGTCGTCGGCGTGGGGGCTCGCGCGCCGAGCGGGCTCACGGCCTTGCAGGTGACGATGAGCGTGCGCGCGCTGAAGATGGACCCGCGCGAGTCCCACCTCATCGACAGGCACGGCGAGCCGATGGTCATGTGCCGGCTGCCCTCCATCGACGACGAGGTCATGGGTGTCGACCGGTTCGTGGCGCTCGGCGGGCCGGCGCTCACCCAGGCGGCGTTCGCGTGGCTCGCCGCGGAGCGCAGGAATGGGCGGACCGCGCGGCCGTTGCCCGTCCTCGTGGCGCTGCCGAGCCGGCGCCGCCCCGGGCTCGACGCGCGCCTCGAGCAGCACCTGCTGCGCGGCCTCGAGGCGCGCTCGCAGGTGCCGATCGACCACGCGCGCTCGGGGCTGATCTTCGGATGTCGCGGCGGGGGCGTCGAGGCCTTTCGGCTGGCGATCGAGCGCCTCCGCGCGGGCGAGTACGACGCGGTGGCCGTGGGCGGCGTGGATAGCTGGTTCGACCCCGACGCGCTCGAATGGCTGGATCGCGAGCTCCGCCTGCACTCCATGCAGACCGAGAACGGCTTCATCCCGGGCGAGGGAGCGGGGTTCTCGCTGCTCACCGCCCGGCGGAGCGCGGCGTCGCTGCCCCGCCTGGCCCAGATCCTCGGCGCCGGCGTCGCGTCGGAGCCACGACCGTACGGCTCGGACGAGCCGTGCCTCGGAGAGGGGATCACCGCGGCCGTGAAGCGCGCGGTCGCGCCCGTGGGCGCCCGGGCGCGCCGGGTCCCGTGGGTGATGACGGACGTCGTGAACGAGCGGCACCGCGTCGATGAGTGGAGCTACGTCATGGCGCGCGCCTTCGAGGCCTTCTCGCCCGACGTGATCCACGATCAGCCGCTGCTGAAGACCGGCGATCTCGGCGCGGCGAGCGCCGCGGTGCTCCTCGCGATCGCCGCGATGCGCTGGCAGACCGGCTGCGCCGCCGCCGACTGCGCGCTCATCGGCGCCCACTCCGAGGGCCCCGAGCGCGGCGCCCTCCTCGCCAGCCGTGACCCGGCTCCATGAGCTCCTCGAGCGCGCCCCCCCGCGATGTGCCCGCCGAGCCCGGGAAGAACGCGGCCGTGCTGGCCCAGCGGGCCGTGGAGGACGTGCTCTCCGCCGTGCCCGAGATCCCGTTCCAGATGGATCGCGCCGGCATCGGCGACCGGCTGCGCCGGGCCGTGCAGTGCGGCTACGCGGTGCTCGACAGCGACGTGCTCGCGCCGGTCCACCACGACGGGCTCGCCGAGGCCGCGGCGCTCGTGCGCGAGGCGCGCGAGCTGCTCGCGCGCGCCGGCGATCGCCGCGAGGCGCCGGCGCTCGGCAGGGCGCTCGGCGCGCTCGACCTGGCCGCATCGGCGCTCGCGATGGGCGCGACGGCCGTGGCGCAGATCCAGCTCGAGCGCCGGAGCGAGCTCACGGGCGGCGGCCGGCACCACGAGCCGCCGCGCGAGCGACCGTTCCGCGCGAGCCAGGGCACGCCGTCGCTGCACGCGTTCCCGCGGCGCCGGCTCGTCCCGGAGCCCTCGCTCGACCCGATCGTCCCGCTGCGCGAGCCGCAGCCCGCGCCGCGCAAGCTGAAGCCGCCCGCGACGCTCGACGCGCTGAAGGCGTTCGCCCGCGCGGCCGCGGCGGGCGAGATCGAGGAGAAGCTCGGCGAGAACGCGGCGGAGGCGCCGGCCGCCCCGGCCGAGGAGCCGCCCCGCTTCGTCCACGAGCCCGCCGTCGAGGAGGCGGAGATGCTCCGGCGCCTCGGGCGCGACTGCCTCGAGGACATCGCCATCCACGGCGATCTGCGCAAGCCGAACGCCATCGAGACGTGGGTGGATCAGGAGCCGTTCGAGCAGCGCCTGCTCGACAACGTCGACTGCTTTGCCAGCGTCGGCGCCGCGGCCTTGCCGCTCGTGTCGCTCTATTTCGCCGAGGCGAGGGCGCCGGATCCGGGGCGCGCGTTCGCCGTGGCGCTGACGCTCGGCGCGATCGAGGGCCGCGACACGGTCGACGCGGCGCTGGCCACGCTCCGGCACAGCGCGCCCGAGACGTACCCGGGGTGGGTCGAGGGCCTCTGGCTCGCCCCGAACCCCGAGATCGACGCGGCGCTCGTCGAGCTCGCGGCCGGCCCGCTCGCGCCGCTCGCCGCCGTGGCGCTCGACGTGCTCACGCTCCGGCAGGCGGTGCCGTTCGATCTCGCGTCGCGGCTCGCGGGGTCGGAGCGGCCCGAGCTCGCGGAGCGCGCGCTCCGCGCGCTCGCCGTGGCCGGCCCGCGCGACGAGGCGCTCGCGGTGATCGATGGCGTGCTCGCGCGTACGGGGAGCGACGCCGTGTTCCTCGCCGGCGCCGAGGCGGCGATGCGGCGGGGGCACGGGCCGACGCGCTCGCTCCTGCGCGTGACGCTGGCGGGCCGGGCGGGCCCGGCGCGCGCCGCGGGCGCGGCGTGGCTGCTGTGCCTCGGCGGGCACGGGAGCGATCTTGAGCCGCTGCTCGCCAGCGTGGCCGCGGCGCCCACCGCCCAGCTCGTGCGCGGCCTCGGGCGCTTCGGGCATGTCGGGGTGCTCGGCTTCCTGGTGAGCCTGCTCGGCTCCGGCGACGAGCCGCTCGTGGAAGCAGCGGCCGAGGCGCTGGAGCGCATCACGGGCGCGGGCCTGCGTGAGACGGTCGAGGAGCCGTGGGAGGTGGAGCTGCCTCCCGAGGCCGAGGCTGCGGTCCTGGGCGACGCGCTGCCGATCCCTGTCCGCAAGGTGGAGAAGGTCGTCACCGACCCCGCGCGCTGGGAGGCTTTCCTGCGGCGCGACGCGCGCCGGCTCGATCCGGAGGTGCGCACGCGCGGCGGGCGTCCGTTCACCGTGCTGTCGATCGTCGACGAGATCGAGGCGAGGTCGACCCCGCCGCCGCGGCGCCACGAGGCCGCGCGCGAGCTCTGGATCGCGACGGGGCTCGTCTCTGCGTTCTCGCCGGACGATTGGGTCGCGCGGCAGCGCGCCCACCTGGCGGAGCTCCGCGATCGCGTGAGCGACGCGAGCTTCCCCGCGGGCCGGTGGGCGTTCGAGTGGACGCGGAGCAGCCTGCCGCCGCCGCCTCCCGCCGCGTCGGTGTCGCACCGGCCGCTCGCTTCCACGATGGTGGCCTTTCCGCGGGTGGAGGTGGCGGGAGCGCTGCCGTTCGCCCCGCCGCCTCCGGGCGCGGCGCTCCCGCGCACGCCGTCGGCCGCGCGGACCGCCGGCGACACGGCGCTGCCGTTCGTGTCGCCGCCGTCCGCGCCCGCGCCGCCCGCGCCGCCCGCGCCCGCGTTCGCGCCGCCCACGCTCGCGCCCCCCGTATCGGAGGGCGCCATGCACGCGCCGCGCGACGTCTTGCCGTTCAAGAGGTCTGCGGCCGCGGAGCCAGCGCCGGCGGCGGTCAAGGCGACGCCGTCCTACGCTGGATTGCCGTTCAGGGCGCCGGCCGATGCCGGCGCAGCTGCCGACGCGCCGGCCCTCTCGCTCGAGCAGCACGCCTGGCTCTGGACCCGGCGCCTCGTCGAGCCCGCGAGGAGCGCCGAGCTCCTCGCGCAGCATGGCATCGCGGGCGAGGACGCCTGGCTCGCGGCCGACCGTGCGTGGCAACGGCGCTTGAGCGCCGACCAGGCGCTCCACGAGCGCTGGCGTCACCTGGTCGCCTATTACCGCGGGCAGGGGCCCCGGTGACACGCCCCGGCGAGCCCCCCAGCGGCGGGTAGTGGTCAGATTTGAACATGAAGGCAGGAAGGCGAGAAGAAAAGATCAATGATCTTCCCGCCTTCATGGGAACTCTCTCCGGGCAAATGGGACCACGACCCAGCGGCGGCCCCGAGGGCCTTCTCGAGGGGAGGCCGTCGAGGCGCCGGGCGGGGGCCGAAAAGCTCAGAGCTCCATCGCCTGCGCGACGGTCTCGATCATCCGCGGGATGGCGACGGAGATGAGGATCCCCAGGTTCGCCCGCCGGTTGTCCACCAACACGCCCTGGAGCAGCTTCCCGTGGTTCAGCATCACCACGGTGTGATTGCCCGCCATGTCGAGCATGTAATACCGCCCGAGCGACGGGAAATTCGAGTCGCGCAGCGAGCTGTCCAGCTCCTCGGTGATGCGCGTGAAGAGGGCCACCGCCACCGGCTGCTGGTTGAAGCCGGCGAGCGACAGGCCTGCCGTGCGTTCCCAGATGTCGGTGGCCAGCAGCCCGTCGCGGAGGATGTTGCGGAGGTCATGGACTGCGGCGTCGAGGACTTTGGTATCGATCATCGTGCTTCCGTCGCTCCTGGGCGCGCGCGCCCGTGGTGAAAACCGGATCCGTTACAGCCCGCGCACGGTCGTTCCGAGCGCTTCCTTCAGCTGCTCGAACGCCCGCGTGGAGAGAGCCTCGTCCCCCACCGTCCCGAGGCAGAAACCGCCGCGCGTCGTGCGCGCCTCGACCCACGACATCATCTGCGCGCCGAGCCAGAGCGCGCCCGCCGTGGCGTCGACGCCGGGGATGGTGCGGACGCCGACCAGCGCCGAGAGCAGCGGGCCCACGAGGGACACGTGCGCCTCGGAGATGCCGTGCGCCGCCAGCGTGAGGCCGTTGTCGTCCGCGACGAAGGCGCCCACGCACGCCTGATGAGCGAGCGTCCAGGCGACGAGCGCGTCGAGCCGGTCGGCCGGGTTGTCGGAGGTCTGCACGAGGCGCGGCACCTCCTTCGACGCCTTCGGCGCGGCCTTCGCCGGCGTCGGCGCGGCCTTCGCCGGCGCGCCGGCGCGCGCTGCCCCCATGGCGCTCACGAGCGCCGTGGGCTCGGGGGAGCGCGTCGCGGTCACCCGCGCGAGCAGCGAGCTCACCCGCTGCGCGTCAGTCCACGAGACGGATCGGACCGTCATCCTCGCCTCCTGCCGTGGTGCCGAGGCGCTCCTCGATCTCGGCCACGAGTTTGTCGAACACCGCAGAGACCGCCGGCGGGCGGCGGCTGAGCAGACCGAGCGGCACGCCCGCGCGGCTCGCCTGGAGGAACGTGCCGTCGCGCGGCACCGCCGTGTCGAAGACCTGATCGCGGTAGAGCGACCACAGCTCCTCCAGCGAGGCCAGCAGCACCGGGTCGCGGAACGAGCTCATCGTGCCGACGACGCCGAGCAGGGAGCAGGCGGAGCCGATCTCGCGGAGCCGCGCGAGGAGCTCGAGCAGCCGCGGCAGGGCCCGCAGCGCGAGCGGCTCACACTGCGCCACGGCGATGACGCTGTCGACCTCTTCGAGCGCGAGGCGCGACATCCCGCCGAGCCCGGCCGGCGTGTCGAAGAGGACCAGGTCGAAGTCGCGCTGGCTCTGCTCGAGGACGCGCCCCAGGAGGTTGGCCTCGCGGGCATTGACGGCGAAGCGATCCTCGTCGAGCGCGTCGACCGGGCCCATGGGCAAGAGGCAGAGCTCCGCGAGACGGGTCTTCACCATGCCCTCGAGCGGGGGGCCGCCGCGCGCGAGGTTCGCGGCCAGGCCGGCGCGGTCGCCGACACCGTCGAGCGACATGCCGATGGCGCCCTGCTGATCCGTGTCGACGAGGAGGGTCCGCGCGCCTCGGCGCGCGAAGGCGAAGGCGCAGTTGAGCGCCACGGTGGTCTTTCCGACTCCGCCCTTCAGGCTGGCGAATGCGATGGATCGGGTCATCTTGGGTATCCGAGCTTGCGTAGCTGTTCCAGGTTAGCGCGCACGAGGCTCGACGCAGGGTCGAGCGTCGAGAGGTCGGTGAGGACGCGGGCCGCGTCGCTGTAGCTGCGTTCCATCAAGAGGCGCCGAGCGTCGGCGTTGAGCTGCTTGATCCGGATCGCAGCCTGCTCCGGCGAGGCGAGCGCGACCTCGATCCGCCTCGACGAGATCGGCGGCGGCGCCTCCACGCTGCCCTCGTCGATCCGGCGCAGCGAGTCGAGCAGCAGCTCCGCCAGGTCCTTGAAGATGGTGCGCTCCTTCGTCGAGCCGACGGCCGGGGTGACGCGCACCCGCATCTCCGGGCGGATGAGCCGCGCGAACGCGGTCTCGCCCACGCCGAGGCCGTCGAACGCCGTCCATACCTTGCCGCGCCGCACCTCGATCAGACCCACGTCGGCGCTGTCGTTGCTGACCACGAGGACGTGCGAGTCGCCGGACATGCAGATCATCTGCAAGAAGTCGACGGGCACGAAGTTCATCCCGATCGGCGTCGATTGCGCGCCCGCGGCGTGCGCCATGAGGATGAGCGTCTCCTCGGCGATTGGCCACGTCACCCGCGTCGTGCTCACCGCTCCCGGGATCTCCGCGCCGTCGTTCACGGCGAGCACCAGCCGCGCCGTGCGGCGGAGGAGCTGCGCGAGGGCGTCCTCCGGAGCGCCCGGGAGCGACGGCGCGTAGATGATGAGCTCCGTGCTCGGCGCGCCCTCGAGGGCCTGCTCGAGCTCCTCCCAGGTGGCGGCGCCGAGGGCGCTCACCGGCGTCTGCCCGGCCATGACGCGAATGCACCGCATGCGCTCGCGCAGATCGGGATCGGCGACCACGACGATGGGCATCAGACTCCGAAGTCGCTCCGCGCTCGGCGCAGCATGACCGACGACGCCGTGTCGCCCGGACGCATGCGCTCGCAAGCCTCGAACGCCTCGATCGCGTCGGCGTAGCGGCGCTGCACGAACGCGGCGGTGCCGCGGGCGAACGCGTCGCGGTAGAGCCGATCCTCTTCCGTCTCGATCACCCGCGGCGTGAACGTCGCGCTCACGGGGGGAGACTCCGGCGATCGCCGCTGAAGCCCGCGCTCCGGCATGGTGGGCGGCCCCGGGTCCATGCCGGGCTCGGACGGCAGCGTGTCCAGCTGCCGCCGCCAGGGCTGCGGCGTCCTCTCGCTGAACGGCGACGCCACCTCCTTGCCCGTGTAAAGGCCGACGAGCACCTGCAGCGTGCGGAGCCGCCCGAGCGGGCACATTTGTACGATGTCGTCGAACGTCGACGAGCCATCGATGTACCGCGCAACGAGCAGCGCGTCGGGCGAGCGACCCGCGGCGACAGGGATGGGCCCCGCCACCCGATCGAGGCCGCCGAGCCGCTTGGCGTACGCGCCGGCGAGGAACTCCTTGATCCGCTCGATGCTCGTCTGCAGCTCGCGATCGCCGGGGGCCTCCGAGCGCGCCTGGTACAGCACCGCCAGCGCCTCCTCGTAGCGCTTCTCACGGACCAGCCGCACGACCTCCGCCCGCACGGGGGCGCTCTTCGGAAGCGTGCGGCTTTCAGGTTCCATCATCAAAGCTGAATCGCGTGGGTCTTTCACGGCACGACTCGGCAAGCTACATGCCTCGACCGCCGACCTTCAAGCTGTTTGGTTGCCCCTTCGCGGGAACCATCGTCAGCGCCGTCCACCTGGATCGCCGCACGTCAGGTGCGCGCGTGTGGGACCAGCCGGAACCCTGCTCTAACGCACTGGGTGCTGCGACATGGGCCCACGTGAAGGCCGTGGAGACATTGACGAGGCGATGACAGTGGCTCGCTTCCGCAATCGGTGCATTGAGTCGCCGGGCGCTCTCGCCCGCCCTGCAGAATGAATCGCCAGCCGATCGTGGACAGCGAATCAAGTGTCGTACATTGGCTTCCGTTCGCCCACCCGGCTCTCGTTGCCGCCTGGATTGGAGATCCCTGAAGATACTGGATGCAGCTCACGCCGCACTTGCGGTAGAGTGAGTGCACCGAGTGGATGCACCCTCCAACGTCGCATAACGTTTGAGGTGGTTCGAGGAAAGTTCCAAAGATCAAGCTCGGACTGCAAGGGGGGAGGGGAATGCAGGATTTCGACACGGCTGAGATCCAGCAGCAGCGTCCATTTGGTTACGCCGTGGTCTTGTCTTGAGGCGCCACGGGGCGCGCAAGGCGCTTGGCTTTCGCAAACAGAGGGATCGCTCAACCAACTGACACCCACAGCCGAAAAGGAGATCGCTTATGCGGCAGGTCTTGCGGCACATCTTCGAGAAGAAGCAGTCGTATGCTCGTCTACCCCTGTTCGAGCGGATGCGTGACGAACAGCTCGATCCTAGCGAGCGGCTCGCCTTTTATCCGTGCATGGCTTATTTCATCCTGAGTTTCGGTGATCTGAACAAGTTCGTGTTGAGGGAGGAGCACGCAGCGGACGAATACCAGGAAATGGTGAACGTCCACACACGCGAGGACGACCATCACTGGCCGTGGTACCTGGAGGATTTGATCAAGCTGGGCTACGACGTCGAGGGTCGGAGCACGGACTTGTTGAACTTCCTCTGGGGCGACGAGACGATCGAGAATCGGATCCTCACCGCGCGGCTCATCGAGCTCATCAAGGGCACGACGGGCCTCGAGCGGCTGGTCATCATCGAAGCGATCGAGGAGACTGGCAACGTCCTCTTCGGGGCGATGCTTCCCCTGGCGGAGGCGCTGGAGAAGCGGCTCGGAACGCAGCTGCGCTACTGCGGCCCGTTCCATTTCGAGCGCGAGTCGGGCCACGCGGTGAACGCCGACCACGCCGAGCTCGCGCGCATCTCGCTCGACGCGGAGACGCGCGAGCGGTACAAGGCGCTCGCGGACGAGGTGTACGCGATGTTCGAGCCGTGGACGCACGAGCTCCTGCGCTATGCCGTCGCGCACCCCGTGGGCGCCCCCGTGGCGGACCCCGAGACGGACGGCGTGAGCCAGGTGATGACCCGATCGTCGGTGCTCGCCGCGTGAAGCGACGAGGTTGGGGTCTCTCGCGCCTCAACCGCACCGCCCCCTCCACTGCACCCGGCGCCCTCCCGCGCTCGCCACGCGCCGAGCATTCTGCGCAAATCTCTGTTGCAGTCTTGCACGGATGGCGGTAGCCGGCCGCCGGCTCGCGTGGCGAGCAAACCCCACCGCGTTCGCCTGAGCCCTCGCCCCTCCGGCTCTGCCGGCGGAGCGAGGACCCATGGGCTCCCCCATCGACCCTTCCGGCGCGGCGGACGAGCCCCGGCGCCTCGGGCCTATCCTCTTCCGGAATCCGGGACGAGCATCGGCGACGAGGTGCTGGAGATTGGATGAGCGCCTGTCCGCGGGGAGCGCGGCGCCCCCGGATCAGCCGCCGCCGTAAGGGCGGGTGATGATCTCGAGGAAGTGCCCGTCGGGGTCGGGGAAGTACACGCCGCGCCCGCCGTCGTTGTGGTTGATCTCGCCGGGGCGCTGCGTTCTGGGATCGGCCCAGTACTGGAGCTTTCGCTCGCGGATCCGACCGAAGATCTCGTCGAACTCGGCCTCGCTGACCAGGAAGGCGTAGTGCTGCGGGCGGATTTCGTCAGGGCTGTCGGCGAAGTCGAGCGTGACGTCGTTGTCGAGCTGCACCGCCAGGAAATGTCCGAACGGCTTCGGAGCGGCGAGGCCCAGGATCTCGGCCATGAAGGTGGCGGACACCTTCTTGTCCTTCGCGGACACGATGGTGTGGTTGAGCCGGACGCTCATGCTCGCACCCCCGTTCCGTGGCGCCCGAGCAGGCCTCGTGGCCGCTGCGTCGCGGCCATGATTCCAGTCTTTGGCCTGGTGTCATTCATCTCTGTACCCTCCGTCCAGGCCGAGCCCGGCCGAGCGAGCCGCTGCATCAGGCTCACCGCGCGTGCCCCCCCGGGATCAGGGCGAGCGTGCCATGGTGGACTCACCCGAGCAACCGCACCTGCGGTCGGAGGAGGGGAGGGCGAGGCGGCTGCAGGGCAGGTTGGGGGTGCGGTGGTGGCGCTCGTGGTAACCGAGGCTCAGCGCGATGGGCGAGCGGGTGAAGGCGAGCCGGCGGGCGGCGGCCAGCATCCAGGCTGGGGCGTTGTGCGGGATGTACGCGGCCCACACGGCCATGGTGAGCTGGAGGGACGCGGCGGTGGCCGCGAAGGCGAGGAGCGCAGGCCGCCGCGATGCGAGCAGGAGGGCGAGCGAGGCGAGGTTGAGCGCGGCCTCGACGAGCTGCCAGCGGCGGCCGGACGGGTCGGCGGCGCGGAACGCCTCGGCGCGGAGGGCGAAGGCGGCGAGGGGGGCGCCGAGGAGCGCCCGCGAGAGCGGCAGGCGCGCGGGGGCGCCCTCGGTGTCGTCGGGCGCGAGGGGGCGAGCGTGGTGGCGAAGGTGCATGATGCGCAGGGCGTGACCGCTCATGAGCATCAGCGCGGCCGAGAGGGTGAGGACGATCTCGTTCGCCTTGCGCGGCAGGCGGAGGGCGCCGTGAGCGACATCGTGCATCAGGGCGAAGGCGGCGAAGAAGAGCGAGCCCCCGGAGGCCGCGGCGAGCGTCGCGCTCTCGATGCGTGCAGCGGCGGCGACGCCGGAGGCGCAGAGGCCGATACGGGCGATGTGCAAGGCGAGGTCGCCGAGGCGAGGCTTCATGACGTCCGCCTGGTGCGACCACCGTGCCAGGGAGCACGCGCCGGCGTGGAGCGGGCCGCGGTGGCGCGCTTGACGGCGCCGGCGCGCGCGGCGCGACCTCCGGCGTCCACGCAGGCGGCACGCCGGGTGTCCACGGCGTGGACAGCCACGAAAGCGCGTGGGCGGGCGGGCCCGAGGCGCGCGCGTGGAGGCGGCGGGGAGCGGCGCGCTGTCGTGGTTCCTGGGGTTGGTGAGCGGCTTGCAGATGCAGAAGCGGTGACCCGCGGGGGACCACGGCGGGAGATCTCGCTCGTTCGGATCCTTCGAGCTCAGGGATGGCTTCCGGCGGCTGGCGGAGCGGTATTTCCCCGAGGGGGCGTCGCGGGTCGCGCGGGAGGAAGCCGGTGCTCTTGTCCAGTCCGCCGCGCAAGCAACGTCATTGCCGATGTCGCGATAAGGGTCCATCCTCCAGGCTGACTTGACGGCGTGAAAGGAGCAGACTTTGCCGCATGTCAGCCCCTCGCGAGGATGCACCCCCGAGGATTGCTCGAGCCGCCGAGCGGCCTTAGAGGCCCTATCAGGATCGCGACGCCGAAGCGCACCCCACGCCCTCTGCGCGTCCGGGGTGGAGGGACCATTGCACGCTTCAGGTGTCGGCGATCCGGGAGCGGCGGGAAATGGTGCGCATGGTTCCGGTGTTCGTCGTCGCCTTGCCCTGCAGCGCCCTCGCGCTCACGGCAGCCTGCTCCGAGCCCACCCCTCCGCCGCGGCCGCAGCCAGGCTCCCAGCCGGCGGCGGAGGAGGCCGCGCGACTCATCGAGGCGGCCGAGTCGGAGCTCCACGAGCTCAGCACCCACAACAACCGGGCCGCGTGGGTGGCGTCGACGTACATCACGGTCGACACGCAGATCCTCGCGGCCGCGGCGAGCGCGAAGCTGCTCGGCGCGCAGTCCGACCTCGCCAAGCGGGCCGCCCGCTTCCGCGGCCTCGATCTGCCCTACGACGTTCGCCGGCGGCTCGATCTGCTGCGCACGTCGCTCACGCTGTACGCGCCCGCCGATCCCGCGAGGACGCAGGAGCTCGCGACCATCGCGTCGCGGCTCGAGGCGATGTACGGAGCGGGCAAATACTGCCCCGCGGCCGGCCAGTGCCTCGATCTCCAGGAGCTCAGCAGGATCATCGCAAAGAGCCGCGATCCCGAGGAGCTGAAGCGAGCGTGGGTCGGCTGGCGCACGGTCTCCGTGCCCATGCGCGGCGACTTCACGCGGCTCGTGGCGCTCGCGAACGAGGGGGCCCGCGAGCTCGGGTTCAAGGACACCGGCGATGCCTGGCGCTCGAAATACGAGATGCCGCGGCAGGCGCTGCCGCGGGAGGTCGACCGCCTCTGGGAGCAGGTCAAGCCGCTCTACGACGCGCTCCACTGCTACGTGCGCGGCCGGCTCGCGGCGACGTACGGCGAGGACGTCGTCCCCGCCGCGCGCCCGATCCGGGCCGACCTGCTCGGCGACATGTGGGCCCAGGACTGGAGCAACATCGACGATCTCGTCGCGCCCGAGGGGGCCGCGCCGATCTACGATCTCGACGCGGTGCTCCGCGCGAAGGGCCTCACACCGATCGAGATGGTGAAGACGGGCGAGCGATTCTTCATCTCGCTCGGGTTCGAGCCGCTCCCCGCCACCTTCTGGGAACGATCGCTGTTCGTCAAGCCGGCGGATCGCGACGTCGTCTGCCACGCGAGCGCCTGGAACCTCGATGACGAGGAGGATCTGCGCATCAAGATGTGCATCGAGATCACGGCCGACGACTTCCGGACGATCCACCACGAGCTCGGCCACACCTTCTATCAGAGGGCCTACAACCACCTGCCGTGGCTGTACCGCGACAGCCCGAACCCCGCGTTCCACGAGGCCATCGGCGACACGATCGGGCTGTCGGTCACGTCGGAGTACCTCCAGCGGATCGGGCTCGTGGAAGATCTGCCCCCGCCGTCGAGCGATCTCTCGCTCCTCCTCCGCGACGCCCTCAACAAGGTGGCTTTCCTGCCGTTCGCGGTCCTCGTCGATCGGTGGCGCTGGGGGGTCTTCTCCGGGGATATCCCGCCGGAGGAGTACAATCAGGCCTGGTGGGAGCTCCGGACGAGGTACCAGGGCGTGATGCCGCCGGTGCCCCGCTCCGAGGCGGACTTCGATCCCGGCGCGAAGTTCCATGTGGCGGCGAGCGTCCCGTACCTCCGGTACTTCTTCGCTCATATCCTCCAGTTCCAGCTCCACCGCGCGCTCTGCGAGGAGGCGGGGTACAAGGGGCCGCTCCACCGCTGCACGATCCACGGCAACGAGCAGGCCGGCGAGCGGCTCCGGCGGATGATGGAGATGGGGCGGAGCCGCCCGTGGCCTGAGGCGCTCGAGGCGGTGACCGGATCGCGTCGGATGGATGCGGCGGCGATGCTCGACTACTTCGCGCCGCTCAAGGGGTGGCTCGACCAGCAGAACCGCGGCAGGACGTGCGGGTGGTAGGCGGCGCCGCAGCGGGACGCGCGCGCCGCCCGGGCTTCAGGCCTGCGGCGGCGTGTAGAAGGCGAAGCGCGTGACCGCGCGGTAGCCCATCCCTTCGTACACGGGCCGCCCCATGTCCGTCGCGTGGAGGACGGTCCTCGCGACGCCCGTTTCGCTCAGCGCGTCGTCGAGGCAGCTGCGCATCACCGCCTCGGCGTACCCTTTGCGCCGGTGCTCGGCCGCGGTGACGACGAAGCCCACGTACCGGATCTTCTCCACGATGAACGTCGCCGCGGAGCACACGGGCTGGTCGCCCACGTAGCCGACCTGCCCGAACGCCCGGTCGTTCCACAGCGCCTCGTGGGCCACGGAGGCGCGCCCCGCGGGGATCGGGACGCTGTACGCGGCGGAGTTGAGGTCGGCGATGGCGGCGCGCGTCTCGGCGTCGGCCACGCGCCGGAGATCGAGGCCGACGGCCGGGCGCCGCGAGGGGGTGATCGCGTCGGCCACCATGCCCATGAGCGACACGGCCGGCGTGAAGCCGAGCCGGGCCAGGAGCTCCTCGGCGGTCGCGCCCGCGTCGCCGCCCGGCGACCAGCTGTCGGACAGCGCGAAGAGCCAGGGAACGCCGCCGGTCCGCGCGAGCTCGACGGCCCTGAGCGCCCGGCGCTCGAGATCCTGGAGGTCGGTTGCCGGCGAGGAGAGCGTGGCCGTGTTGAGCAGGACCATGTCGGTGCCCGAGAGGACGACGGTGACGCCGTCGGTGTGCTCGATCCGATGGCCGGGGAGACGCTGGCTGAAATGCATCCAGGCGGCCAGGAACTGAGCGTTGGACTCTTCGATCTCGATCGGGACGGGCATGCGAAACCTCCTCCGGGCGGAGAGTAGTCGGAGCGCGGCGTCCAGGGATTGAGCTGCAGCCGTCGAGTTAGCGGGCCGCGCGGCGCTGCCGGGCCGCCGGACGCGGCAGTGCGCTCCGCCGGGATGAGGAGGCGGACCCGACGGATCAGGGTCCGGAAGGGAGAATTCGGGCAAAGACGCCGAGCCGCGAGGGCGCAAACCAGCCAGAGATAGGGTGGTGGCGCCGAGGACGCCGGGATCCGCGTCGCTCGCTCACGCCTCGGGCCGCCTCACGGCTCGACTTCCTCCACCGTGTGGCAGTTGTTGCACGAGAACTCGCCGGTACCTGTCATCGGATCGTACCTGGCGACCTGGAGCAGGTCGGCCATCTCTGGCACGACCTGACTGTACATGAAGTCGGTCCACGCCAGGCGCTCCGGGTGCTCCGGATCCGACACCCATTCGGGGAACTCCGCCTCGCCGAGGAGCGGGGCGATCTGCGAGCTCGGCATCGCGTAGGCGCGCTCGACCGCGTCGTCGCCGTGGCACGTCGTGCAGTCCATCGACGCGTACTTCGCGTCGTACGCGACGAAGACCTCCTTCATCCGGGGCATGACGATGTCGTTCATGTACGTGGTGCGCTCCGCGAAGCTCATGTCCTTCCACGCGACCGGATCGGGCTCGGCGTCGACCGGGTCCGCCTCGCCGTCGTCCGCGCCGCCGCACGCGGCGACGAACAGGCACGCTGCCATCGAGATGCGCCTCATGACCGTGCTGCCTCGCCTCGTCCGGCGATCGGACGGCGCCACGTGACCCGGCTGCTGCGTGTCCGTCCTCGCCTCGATCGTCGTCGGTCCCGCGGTGTTCATGGATCGCATCGTCGTGTCTCCTTCTGGTTCGAAGCGGCGCGTCCGGGCGTTCCCGACCGGATGCGCCCCGGCTCTATCGTCACGACGAACGGCCAGACGCAGGATCGACACGCCGGCCCATTATTTTACGATCATTTGTAAGTGTATGAAATAATTAAGTTTTGTGCTCGGCACCCGGCGAGGAGCGCCCGGCGTCGTCGGCGCGCGCGGGCGACTCCGCGGCGAGGCGTGCGGGCGCTGGCGCGGTGCCCGGCTGACACGGCGGTGGGGCCAGGCGATCCCGCGATCGCGCCGCCACCGCGCCTGCCTACGACGACGGCAGGGTCGCCTCGATCTCGCGCCGCAGCGAGCGGTCGAAGACGAACGTCCCGAAGGGGACGATCGACGACACGAAGGCGAGCAGCGAGCGGCCGAGCGACCACCGGCGCCGGACGGCGGCGTGGACGAGCGCGGCGAGGAACAGCACGAAGAGGAGGCCGTGGGCGCTGCCGACGACGCGAACGGCGAGCGGCTGGTCGGCGAGGTACTTGAGCGGCATCGCGATGAAGAGCAGGAGCAGGTAGGACAGGCCTTCGAGGATCGCGATGAGGCGGAGCTGGCGAAGCGCGGTCATGACGGGAAGGTAGGCCAGGCGGCGGGGAGGTTCGTGAGATTCGTCTCGGGTATCGACGTCGTGCTCGTTTCTTGACGTAGGTGCGCTCGGGCGTCGGATCCAGGGGGGAGGCTACGCCGGGGCGTCGAGGCCGGCGCTGGCCGCGGCGGTGGAGGGCGGCGTGGACAGCAGCGCCTCCGCGCACGGCGCGATGACCTCGCGCGCGGCGTCGAGGTGGCAGCGCGCCCGCTCCGCTTCGGTGAGCCGGCCGTGATCGTGCCACGCGGCGGCGTCGATCCCGGGGCGCTCCGGGCCGCGGGCGGCGCGCACACCGGCGAGCGCCTCGTCGAACGCGCGGGCCACGGCGGCGCGCACCGGCTCGCCGCCGCGCGCGACGGCCCAGCGCACGAAGGCCCACGCGAGCTCGGCGTGCGCGGCCTCGTCGTCGGCGATCCTGTCGAGGGCGCGGCGCACCTCGGGGTCGCGTGCGCGGCTCCGCTGCGCGCCGGCCTGGAGCGCGGCGAGCGTCTCGCCCACGCAGCCCTCGCGCACGGCGCCGGCCGCGGCGCTGGCGAGCGTGGGCGCGTCGAGCGCCCCGTCCATGGCGAGCGCCCCCGGGCCGAGCGAGCGGCCGGCGTAGCGGCTCGCGAGCGTGAAGCAGGCCCGGGCGTGCTGGAGCTCGTCCGAGAGGGCGCGCTGCGCGGCCTCGATCAGGGCGGGCGGCGCGCCGAGGGCGAGCAGATCCAGGGTGAAGCGCGCGAACGACGCGACGGACGCGTGCTCGAGCCGCGCGTCGGCGAGCCACGCCTCGGCGAGGGCGGCGCGCGTCACGGGGTCGACCGCGAGCGGCTCGTCCGCCGCGGCGTCGAGCACCCAGTCGGCCCGCGTCTCGACGCCGGCGACGCGCGGCTCGCCGCCCACGAGGAACGGGCGGCCGCAGGCGCCGATGCCCGGGTCGTTGACGTCGTAGCAGCACTGGCCGTCCTCCAGCCGGCCACTCTCGTAGACCACGCAGGACACGGGGTTCGGATGGTACTCGCTCGGGCAGGTCTCGGCGCTCCCCCCCCCGCCGCCGCTTCCCCCAGCGCCGCCGTCGGAGCTGGCCCGGATCTCGTCCAGCGAGAAGCACCTCGTTTCCGAGGAGGTGCCCTGACCGCCGGCGCCGCCCTGACCGCCGGCGCCGCCCTGACCGCCGGCGCCGCCCTGACCGCCGGCGCCGCCGGTTCCTCCAGCCCCGCCGGTCCCACCCGCCCCTGTCGCCGCCCCGCCGCCGGTCCCGTCCTGGCAGCCGAGCGCCAGCGACAGGCCCGTGAACATGCCAGCTCCCACGATTTGCATGATGCGCGCGCGCAGCTCTCTGTTCATGGCACTCTGCCTCCCAGCGATGTGCCGTCGATCGGTATCCGAACCCTCAACTGCTCCGTTCCAGCTCTTCTATCGAGTCCGAGCGTACCCGGTCCGGCGATCGAGCGAAAGGGGCGACCCGGAGACGAAGACCGGCAAGACGCCAAAGACGTCGGGAGAACTCGGAGAGAGCTTCTTGGTGGCCTGTCCCGTCCTGAAGCGCGGCGGCCGCCGCGGTCACGCCGCGCCGAGCGTCACGGGCACGGCCGTGGGCTTGCGGAAGAACAGGCTGGGCGCGTAGCTCGGGCGCGCCCCGGCGGCGAGGCGCAGGCCGGGGAACGCGGCGCGCAACGCCTGCACGGCGCACCTCACCTCGATGCGCGCGAGCGCTGCGCCGATGCAGGTGTGCACCCCCCAGCCGAAGCCGAGGTGCCGCGCACGCGGGCCGGCGACATTGCGGTTCACGTCGAACCGCTGCGGGTCCGGGAAGACCGCCGGATCGTGGTTGGCGGCGCCGAAGAACGCGAACGCCGTGGCCCCCGCGGGGATCTCGACGCCGCCGACGACGGCCGGCGCCGTCGCGCGCCGCGGCTCCATCTGCACGGGGGCGTCGATCCGGAGCGTCTCCTCCATCGCCGCCTGGAGCAGCGCCGCGTCGCTGCCGATGGCGTCCCACAGCGCGGGCGCCTCGAGCAGGCGGAGCACGAGCGAGCCAATCAGGCTCGCCACGGTCTCGTAGCCGGCGAAGAACAGGATGATGAGGTGGGAGATCATCTCTTCGACCGACAGCGGCGCCTCGCCGTCGACACGGGCGCCGATCAGCGCGGTGATCAGGTCGTCGGCGGGCTCGGCGCGGCGCCGCTCGATGAGATCGGCCAGATAGCGCTCGTAGGCGACGAACCTCCGCGCGGCCTCGACCTTCCGCGCCGTGTCGAGCGCCGGCTCGTAGAGCTTGAACCGCTCGTCCTGACAGGCCCTGAGCAGCGGCGCGTCCTCCAGCGGTATCCCGACCAGGGCGGCGATGATCTGCAAGGGGAGCGGGAAGGCGAGCGCCTGCATCAGATCCACCGGATCGCCGCCCGGGTCCATCGCGCGCACCAGCGCCTCCGCCGCCAGGGCGATCGTCGGCTCGAGGGAGGCGACCCTCGCGGTCGTGAACGCCTTCGAGAACAGCGCCCGCGCGCGCGTGTGCCCGGGAGGGTCGTTGTTGAAGAGCGCCGGCGGCATCTGGTAGATGCCGCGCCGGAGCTCGGCAATCACCTCCGGCGGCAGATCCGGCGGCAGGTCGAGGATGTGCGCCGAGGAGAACCCGACCGGCTCGCGGAGCACCTGCGTGACCTCGGCGTGCCCCACGACGAGGTAAGCGGAGAACGCCTCGCTGTAAGCGACCGGCGCCTCCCGGTGCGCCGCCTGATAGAACGCGAGCGCGGGGTTGTCCGCATAGCTCGGCGAGAAGGGCTCGAACAGCGCGCCGACCCGGCGCGAGCTCTCGGCGACCGGCGGCCCCTGAAGCGTGTTCTCTGCGATCATCGAGCCCGAGCTTACCGGGGCCGGCGATCGAGCGAAAGGGGCCGCCGGTCGCCCGGGGGGCGGACTACAGGTCTGGCCTGTGCGTCACCTGCAGGGGACTCACGACGGCATCGCCGGAGCCTCGACCCAATCGAGCCGCATGCGCTCGCAGGGATAGCCGAGCCGGTCGGTCCGCGCGGCCAGCCTGAAGTTCGCCTTGGCGGTTCATTTCTCGCTCGCTCAACGTCGGTGTTCTAGCCGCAGCCGTCCTCGTCGCCGCTGCTGCCCCCGTTACCTCCGTCGCCCCCTTCCGTCGGGTTGCTGCAATCGACCCCGTCGACAACCCACAACCCGGTCGGCCCGTCGCATGTGGCGGTCGCTGTACCGCAATCGAGACCTCACGATCCAACGCGACCCTCCGGCGACCCCCTCCAGGTAGGGGTCGCCGCCCTCAGCGATGCCACCGGAAGAGCCGGAGGCTGAGCGCGAACGTCGCGACCGTCCAGCCGGCGAGGACGGCGATGCCGCCGGCGAGCTGGCCCGGATCGGTGGCACCGAACAGCAAGATCTCGCGGGTGAGCTGCACCATGTGCGTGCTCGGCAGGATGGCGCCCAGCGCGGCGAGCGGGCGGGGGAGGGCGTCGAGGGGGAAGAAGATCTCGGACAGGAAGACGAGCGGCAGGTTCACCGCGCTCACGATGTCGACCACGAGGTCCTCGGTCCTGAGGACGCAGGCGAGCACGAAGCCGATGCCCATGAACGCGAGCAGGCCGAGCAGCGAGACCAGGGCCACCCAGAGGGCCGACACCGCGGTGAACGGCACGTCGAAGAGCAGCGCGCCGGCCGCGGCGACGAGGGCGATCTGCCCGAGGACGAGGACGGAGCGCGCCGCGATCTGCGCCCCGACGAACGCCGCCTTCGGCATGGGCGTCGTCGCGAGCTTCTTCAGGAAGCGGTTCTGCCGGTAGAGCACCATCGTGTAGGCGGTCGCGAAGAGCCCGGCGAGCATGACGCTGAACGTGAGGATCCCCGGGAAGAGGTAGTGGACGTAGCCCCAGCGCGGGAGCTCCACGACGGCGAGCTCGGCCCGCACCCCGGGCGACGCGACGATCCCTCGCCCGAAGAGCCGGTCGCGCGGCCCCACGATCACCCGCGAGATCCCGTCACCGCGCGGGAGCACCACGACGGCGCTCGCGGTCCGCGCCCGGAGCCGCGCGAGCCCGGCGGCCTCGCTCTCCACGTGCACGAGCCGCGCGGGATCGAGCTCGCCGCCGAGCGCCTCCAGCGGGCGCTCGGCGGCGCCGGGGCCGGCGACGACGGCGATCGTCCGCTCCTCGAACGGGTGGCCGTTCATGAACACGAACCCGACGATGACGAGGAGCACGACCGGGAAGAGCAGCACGAAGCTGGTCGAGCTCGCGCTCCGCAGCACGTCGAGCAGCCGGAGGCGCGCGAGCGCCCAGAAGGCGCTCACGACGCCTCCTCCGCCTCGCCGCGGCGCATCCGGACCGCGCAGAAGTGGAAGAACGCGTCCTCGACCCCGAGCCCCGTCCGGCGGCCTTCGGGCACCGCGGCCACGAGCTCGTCCCGCGTCCCGCTCGCCCGGAGCTTGCCGCCGACGAGGAAGAGCAGCCGATCGCAGAGGCTGTCCGCCTCGCGCAGGTCGTGCGTCGTCATGACCACCGTGCGTTCGCGGGCCACGCAGCGCAGCACCTCGCCGATCTCCTGCTTGCCGGCCGGGTCGAGCGGCGCCGTGGGCTCGTCGAGGAAGAGCAGCTCGGGCTCGTGGACCAGCGCGGTGGCGATGAACAGGCGCGCCGCCTCGCCGCCCGACAGGCGCGCCATGGGCACCGACGCGCGCTGGGCGAGGCGCGCCCGCTCCAGGATCCGCGCCGCGCCGTCACGGACGCCGTAGATCGCGGCGAAGAGGCCGGCGTACTCCCGCGTCGTGCAGCGCTCGAGCTGGACCTCCTTCTGCATGACCACGCCGACCCGCCGCCGCGGGTAGGGCGGCACGGGCGCGCCGAAGAGGCGGACCGCGCCGCGCGTCGGCTCGCTGAGGCCCTCCAGGAGGTCGAGCAGCGTCGTCTTGCCGGCGCCGTTCGGGCCGAGGACGCCGACGAGGCCGGGGCCCTCGACGCGGAAGCTCACGTCCGAGAGCGCGGCGACCCCGCCGAAGGTCTTGGTGAGCGACTCGACCGCCACGATCTCGTCCGGCGCGCGGGGCATGCGCGCGAGCTTATCAGGCCGCGCGGGGCGTCGACGGGAGCGCGCTCGCCCCGACGAGCCTGATATCCTCCGCGTCCATGGGGACCGACCGGCTGATCCACGAGACCACGAGCCTGTGCCCGGCCTGCAAGATCGCCGTCCCCGCCCGGGTCGTGGCGACGCCCGCCGGCGAGGCGTGGATGCGCAAGGCGTGCCCCGAGCACGGCCCGCGCGACGTGCGGCTCTCGACGAGCGCGGCCTGGTACGAGTCGACGCGCGCAATCACGCCGGCCCCTGCGCCGCCGCGGGCGCCGCGGCGCCCGATCGAGCACGGCTGCCCCTTCGATTGCGGCCCGTGCGAGGCCCACACCCAGCGGGTCAGGATGCCGGTCGTCACGATCACGAGCGCCTGCGATCTCGACTGTCCCATGTGCTACGTGCACAACAAGAACGACGGCGCGTTCTTCATGAGCAAGGCCGAGTTCGGGGAGGTGCTCCGCCACCTCTGCGACGGCGCCGGCGGCGATCTCGACCTGATCAACCTCACGGGCGGCGAGCCCACGCTCCACCCCGAGCTGCCCGAGCTCGTCGCGATGTGCCAGGACGCGGGCATCCACCGCGTGAGCATCTGCAGCCACGGCTTCGGCCTGCTCAGGAACGACGCGCTCCTCCGGCGCCTCGCGGAGCTCGGGGCGCGGATCGCGCTCTCCTTCGACACCTTCGACGACGCTACGGACAGGGCCCTGAACGGCGTCAGGAGCGTCGACAAGAAGCTCGCCTGTCTCGAGCGGCTCGACGCCGCCGGCGTCGACACGACGCTCATCCCGGTCATGACCCGCGGCCTCAACGACCACGAGATCGGCCGCATCCTCGAGCTCGGCTTCCGGCTCGGCTGCGTCCGCCACCTCGAGGTCCACACGATGACGTTCACCGGCCAGAGCGGCGCCTCGTTCGATCGCAGCGGGCGCATCTCCACGCTCGAGGTCCTCGAGCGGATCGCCGAGACGACGGGCGGGCTCCTCTCGCCGGGCGACTTCGTCCCGTCGCCGTGCGCTCACCCGCTCTGCTACCAGGTCGCCTACCTGCTCATGGATCCCGCGGGGGGCCCGCCGATCCCGTTCACCCGGTTCATGAGCCGCGAGGCGCTCTACGCCTGCCTCGGCGACCACCTCTACCTGGAGCCGAGCGCGCGCCTCGAGCGCGCCATGCAGGACGCGATCGACGCGCTCTGGTCGCGCGGCGACGACGACCGCGCGCTCGGCCTCCTGAACGGCCTCCTGCGCGCGCTCTTCCCGGCGAAGAAGCCGCTCCGCAGGGAGGAGTCGCTGCGGATCAGCGAGCGCGCGGTGAAGGCGGTGTACGTCCACTCGCACATGGATGAGGAGACGTTCGACGTCGAGCGCGCGGCCCAGTGCTGCGACAGCAACTGTACCGCCGACGGGAGGACCGTGCCTGTCTGCAACTACAACGTGCTCTACCGGGAGAAGGAGCCGCGGTTCATGAGCGAGCCGCGGACGTGGCCGGATCGATCCGGCGGGCGGCGCGCCCTCCCGCTCCTCTCGCCGTCGCCTCGCCGGGAGGCCCCGTGAGCGCCGCCTCCGGCCTCCTCGCCGGCCGGCGCTGCCTCGTCACGGGCGGCTCGCGCGGGCTCGGGCGCGCGATCGCCCTCGCGTTCGCCCGGCACGGCGCGCGCGTCGCCTTCACCTACGCGACCGACGACGCGGACGCCGCGGAGGCGGGCCGACAGATCGCCGCGACAGGCGCCCCGCCGCTCGTCTTCAAGGGCTCGGTGGCGGACGCCGCCCACGTGAAGGACACCCTCGCCGCGCTGCACCGCGCCTGGGGCGGGCTCGACGTGCTGGTCAACAACGCCGGCATCACGCAGGTCCTGCCCATCTCGCTGCTCGAGGAGGAGGACTGGGACCTCGTGATGGACGTGAACGTGAAGGGCGCCTACCTCATGAGCCGCGCCGCGCTGCGGTTCATGATCCGCGAGAAGCGCGGCGTCATCCTGAACATCGGCAACTTCGCGTCGGAGCGCGTGATCGAGGCGCCGGTCCACTACGCCGCCTCGAAGTCGGCCCTGCGCGGCCTCACCGAGGCGCTCGCGCGCGAGGTCGGCCGCTACGGCGTGCGCGTGAACCTCCTCGGCCCCGGCCTCCTCGAGGAGGGCATGGCGCAGGGGCTCCCGCAGCACCGCCAGGCGGAGTACGTCGCGCACTGCGGGCTGCGTCGCCTCGGCCGCGTCGACGAGATCGCCGAGCTCGCGGTGTTCCTGTGCTCCGACGACAGCGCCTTCATGAGCGCCGCCAAGCTCGTCGCCGACGGAGGGCTCTGACGTGGACGCGTTCGACGACATCCTGCGCGACGGGTTCGACGACTACCGCGCCTTCGTGAACCCGCTCATCGCGCAGCGGGCGAAGCTCGCCCGCGAGCCCATCCGGGTCGTGCGCGCCGAGGGCGGCCTCCTCGTCGACAGCGAGGGCCTCGTGATCGAGGACTTCCACGGCACCCAGGCCTTCGGTCATCGCAACCCGGGCATCGCCCGCGCCGTGCGCGCCTTCCTCGACTCGGACGCGCCCTCCTGGTACCCGTCGCGCGTCAACCCGTTCGCCGGCCGCCTAGCGCGCCGCCTCTGCGAGCGCGTGGGCCACTACGACAACGTCTTCTTCGGGTGCACGGGGAGCGACGCCGTCGAGGCGTCGCTCAAGCTCGCCCGCGCGCTCACTCGGAAGCCCGTCCTCGTCGGGCTGACCGGCGCCTACCACGGCTGTTCTTACGGGAGCGTCTCGTTCATGGGGGAGGGGTACCTCCGCGACCCGTTCGTGCCCCTCCTGCAGGGCGCCACGTCGATCCCGTTCGGCGACGTCGACGCGCTCGCCCGGGTGTTCGCCGGGGGCGACGTGGCGGCGGTGCTCGTGGAGCCGATCCAGGGCGAGGGCGGCGTGCGCGAGCTGCCGCCGCCGTTCGTCGAGGCGCTCTGCGACCTCACGGCGAGGCACGGCGCGCTGCTCATCGCCGACGAGGTGCAGACGGGCATCGGCCGCTCCGGGCGCGGCTTCCTCGCGACCGAGCGCTGGCCGCGCCGGCCGGACGTGGTGCTGCTGGCGAAGCAGCTCGGCGGCGGTCTCCTGCCGCTCTCGGCGATGCTGACGAGGCGCGACCTCTTCGTGCGCGCCTACGGCAGCCAGTTCGCCGCGGGCGAGAGCCACAACAACACCATGGGTTACAACGCCCTCTCCGCGGTCGCGGGGCTCGCCGCGCTCGACCTGATCACGGACGAGCTCATCGCGTACATCCGCGAGACGGGCGCGTACCTCCGCGAGCGGCTGGAGTCGGCGCTCCGGCCGAACCGGCTGTTCAGGGAGGTGCGCGGCGCGGGCCTGATGCTCGGCGTGCAGCTCGAGCCGCCGGATCACCCCTGGCTCTCCTTCGAGCATTTCGGGTTCCCGGATCTCGCGCACCAGTCGGTTGTGTCGCCGCTCGTGTGCCACCGCCTCTATCGCCGTGGCTTCTTCTGCTTCACCTGCGGGCACGACTGGACGATCTTCCGGCTCCAGCCTCGGTTCGACATCCCGCGCGGCACGCTCGACACCTTCGTCGACGCCGCGGCCGAGGCGCTCGCGTACGTGGAGGGCCTGACATGAAGCACGTCGTCGTCTTCGGGGGCACGGGCGCCGTCGGCGCCGCGGTGCTGCGCGCGCTCGCCTCGCGCGGGGCGAGCGCCACGTTCACGTACTGCCGGAGCGAGGTCCGGGCGGCCGAGCTGTCGCGCGAGCTCGGCTTCCGCGCCGTCCGGCTCGATCTCACCGACGCCGCCGCGCTCCGCGAGCTCGTCGGCCGGATGGGCGCGGACGAGCCGGTGCCCGCCGCGGCGATCCACTGCGCCGGGAGCCTCGACGCCACGCCGGGGCTCGAGCTGTCGGACGAGGCGTGGGACCGGGCCTATGCGTCGAACGCCCGCGCGGCGTTCCTTGTCGCCCGCGATGTCGGGGCGGTGATGGCGCGGGGCGGCGGCGGGGAGATCGTCCTCGTCGGCGGGCCCGATCGCGCGCAGTCGCTGCCGATCCCGGTCGCGTTCGCGGCGAGCCAAGGGATGATCGCGGCCACCGCCATGGCGCTCGCGAAGGAGCTCGGCCCGCGGCGGGTGCGGGTCAACATGGTGGCGCTGGGCCTGCTCGACGCCGGGCTATCGACGCGGCTCGACGAGGGCCTCCGCAGAGAGTACCTCGCGTTCTCGGCCCTGCGGCGCCTCGGCACGCCGGACGAGGCCGCGGCCGCGATCGCGTGGCTGGCCCTTCACAACACGTACGTGAGCGGCAAGGTCATCCCGGTCAACGGCGGCATCTGACCGGCGCGCGCCAGCGCTGCGTCCCTCTCGGCGTGTCCGCTGCGCAGGTCGCCGACCCGGCGCGGCGTGAAGCGGATGTCGTCGAAGACGGCGGTGCAGCCGTCGCCTGCCGGCGACTGGGCCGAGAAGCCGACGTCGAGCTCGGTTGCGCTGCCGAGCGAGAAGCTGCGGAGCACGTGCCAGATCGTCCCGTCGGTGGAGGCGTGGAACGCGCACATCCGCCCGAGCCGCGAGACGCGCAGCCAGACGTGGTCGGCGTCCACGTTGAAGGCCCTGCGGCCGTCGGACAGGCCGCGGGTCACCACGGAGACGACCGTCGGCACGCGCTCCGGCGACAGCTCGAAGCAGAGCTTGGCCCACGCGCGTTCGTGCGCCCAGAGCAGCAGCACGCCGGCGTCGTGCGCCGCCGCGAAGCCCACGGTCACCCGCGCGCTGGCGAGGAAATCCCCCTGCGGCGTCCCGAGCAGGCGCGGCGCGTTCAGGACGCCGGCGGTGCGCTCCGGATCGAGGAACAGGTCGGTCTTGCCGCCCGCCGTGACGGTCAGGCACGATGCCTTGCCGGCGCTCCAGCTCCTGGGCGGTACCTCCCAGCGTAGCGGCGTCGGCAACGGCGCCAGGTGCACAGGATCACTCACCTCGGTTCCCTCCCCCCTGCATGGCGAGCATTGTACCGGAGTATGCTCCTGACCTGGTGTCGAATCGTTACTGTGTGTATGCAGGATCTCAGGTTGATGAAAATTACCGTCTTTCTGATGTCCTGCTGTGTGGCTGTAAGCCTGGCCGGTTGCTTGAGGGCGAAGCGCGGTCCCCCCGAGTTTTTGTTGGGGATGAGGCCCGTGCGGTCGGGTGGGAGCTCCTATGGTGATGCGGCGGCGGCGCTCGCTGCCGCGGCCGGGGCGGCTGTGGTGAACCGCGAGGTCTACGACACCTGCTACGCGATCTGTGAGATCGGGACGGCGTGCGACGCGGCGACGGGGTTGTATGTGCGGCTGCCGTGTGGAGGGAAGTGCCCGGCAGATCGCCGCTGCAAGGTGGTCGAGGGCAAAGAGGCCTGCGTCCTCGGGGAGCCCGACCGCGGTGTTGTGCCTTTGCCGGCCGAGCCGGGGGGAGCGGCGGGCCAGGTCGAAGGGGCGGGAGGAGCGGCAGGCCAGGTCGAAGGGGCGGGAGCGAACTGATGAGACGCGCGCGACGGCGCACATCGTTCGGCTCCTGGCAGGAAGGGAGAATTCAACGCCAAGGCGCCAAGGCGCAAAGACGCAAAAAAGAGGATGGGGGAGGGGGGCCGACCTGGCAGATCGATGATCTGCGTGGTGTCTGTGTCACCGGCTGCTCACCGAAAGCGATGGCGCAGAGGTGCTCATGACAGGAATGAAGATGAGCTGCCAAGGAAACCAAAGAGAACGAGATGGCCTGATGCGCATGCTGTGATTCTATCTCTCCTCTCTTTTTTGCGTCTTTGCGCCTTGGCGTTGAATTCTCTCTCTCTCGGCCGGCCATCCTGCGGAGCAACCCTGTCCCCGCATCACAGCGTCCCGATCCGCCGCATCACCTCTGCGTAGACCTCCCGTCGATCCGGCCGCGCGTGCCCCAGCGCCTCCTTGAGGGCGGGGATCGCCGGCGCGCCCACGTGCGCGAGCCCCTCGGCGGCCGCTCGGCGGACTGCCTTGTGCGGGTGCAGCAGCAGGCCCACGATCGCGGGGATCGCAGGCGGCCACGGCGCGAAGCTGAGGATGCGGATCGCCGAGCGGACCACGTCGGGCAGCGGATCCGAGAGGAGCGCGCACGTCGCGCGCAGGTAGGCGGCGCGGTCCACCGCGTCGCGCAGCAGCCGGTGCGCGTGGAGCCGCACCCGGGGACGCCGATCGCCGAGCAGCTCCACGAGCAGCGCCGCGAGCTCCTCGTCCGGCGCCCCGGCGAGCGCCGACAGCGCCCGGCGGGACTGCTCCGGATCACCGGCGCGCGCGAGCCGCACCAGCTCCTGCCGCGCCGGGCCGCGGTCACCCGCCGCGCGCGCCCGCGGCTCCGGGCGCGCGCGCAGCGCCGCCAGCGCCCGCGCGTCCTCGTCCGCACCGCCGGGCGGCCGGAGCGGGCCGTCCTCGAGGACGGCCCGCTTCGCCAGGTCGGCCCGCCCCTCGGCGCGCAGGCGCCTCACGATGGCCTCGAGCTCCGGCGTGCGCAGCAGCTGCTCGCCCGTGACCAGGTCGAGGTAGCCCCACGCCCCCTGCCGGACGCGTTCGACGAGCCGCGCCGCCCGCACGTCGGGGGCGATGCGGCGGAGCGCCTGGGCCGCCGCCGCGCGCGTCGCCGGCGCGCCCGTCTCCCACCACCCGAGCAGCAGCGGGAACAGGCGCTCGACCGCCGACCGATCGAGCAGGGCCGCGAGACGCGCCGCGCGCTCCCGGCGCAGCTCGTCGCTGGCGTCGCCCCGGAGCTCCTCCTCCGTGACATCGAGCAGCGAGCCCGCCAGACGCGGCAGGCTCCGCCCATCCAGGCCCTCGACGTCGCCGCGCAGGTGAGCGCGCAGCACGGCCGCGCGGACGTCCTCCTCCGGCCACGAGAGCAGCGCGGTGGCCGCCGCGCGCCGCTCGGCCGGCGCGGGCGCGTCCAGCATCGACAGCAGGCGCCCGCGGAGCGCGGCCGAGCGCGGCTGGTCGAGATCGGACGGCCGCGGCGCCCGCGCGCCGCCGCTCCGCGATGCCGCCTGCTCGGCGAGGGTCCAGGGCGGCGCGCCGATCGGCTGCAGCGACTCCATCCAGTCCAGGAGGAGCGCCCGCACCGGCTCGGCCGCGGACGGGAACACCTCGATCAGCGCGGCGAGCTGCGCCCGCGAGCCGACCCCGCCGCGCGGCCCCTCCGCCCGGAGCGCCGCGAGCTCCCCCGGCTCCTGCGCCGCGGCCCGGAGCGCCGCCTGCCACGCGGCCGCGCCCTCGGGATCCGCGCCCTCGCCCGCCTCCGCCGGCGCGCCGAACACCTCGCGCAGGATCGCCGCCTCCGCCGTCCACGGATCGGCGGCCACGCGCGCCATGGCGAGCGCCTGCTCGACGTCGGTGCGCCCGAGGATCGCCCCGCACCGCCGCAGCACCTCGAGCGGCGACCGGCGCGCCCCGGGCGCCGGCGCGAGCCCGCGCACGCGCGCCGCCACGCCCAGCGCCTCGGCCGCCGGGAGCTCCGGCGCCGCCGCCTCGAGCAGCGAAAGGAGACCGTCGCGCAGATCGGCCGCCGCCGCGGCGAGCCCGTCGAGCAGCACCGCGACCTGCCTCGCGAGCGCGCGCGCCTCGCCGGGCGACCACGGGGCAGGGGAGGCGCGGACGAGCAGCCGGAGCGCCGCGTCGCGCAGCGCCGGCTCGGACGCCGCGAGGCGGAGCCACTCCGGCGCGAGCTGCCGCAGGGCCGCGAGCCCGTCCTGCGGCAGCGCCGCCTCCCGCTCGAGCAGCCGCCGCGCCGTCGCGTTGTCCCAGCCGCCGCGGGCCAGCGCGGCCGCGAGCGCCGCCGCGGCGAGCGCCTCCCCCGCGCCCGGCGGCGTCGGTGCACCCGCGGATCCCTGCTCGCGCCGGTGCGGGTCGCGCGCCTCGAGGTCCGCGGCGAGCTCGGCGGCGGTCCTGGAAGCGAGCGCGATCTCCCCGGCGATCGCCCGCTCCAGCAGCCGCGCCGCCGCGGCCGATCCCTGGCGGATCCCGCTCCGGACCGCCTGCGCCGACAGCGTGCGGCCCACCGTATCGAGCAGCCGATCGCGCGCGCGCTCGTCCTCCGCGGCCTCGGCGGCGGCGAGGATCGTCGCCTCGCACGCCGGCCCGACGATCGCCCGCAGCGCGGCCTCGAGCGCGGCGCGCAGCCCCGGGTTGTCGTGGCGGCCGAGCCAGAAGACGAGCCTCGGCACGGCCTCCGGCCCGCCCGCCCGCGACAGCGCCTCGGCCGCCGTCTTCTTGATGCTCATGCTCGGGTGATCGAGGCACGCGGCGATCGCGGGGCAGGCCCAGCGCGCCTCCATGGCGCCGAGCGCGCGCAGCGCCTGCCGCGCCGTCTGCACGTCGCCGGCACCCGTGAGGAGCGTCAGGCTGGCCGAGAGCGCCTCGGCGCCGCCCTGGGCCAGCAGCGCGATCACGCGCTTGCGCACGTGCGGGTCGCGGTGGCGGAGGAGGCGCGGGACGCGCGGGCGCGCGCGCCGCCACGGCGCCGAGCGCAGCAGGTCCACGAGGAGGGCGCGCTCGCCCGCGGACAGGCCGGGCCGGTCGAGGAGATCGAGCGTCAGGCTCGCGAGCAGCGCGTCGCCGGCCTCGCGCTCGCTCGCGGCGTCGAGCAGGCACACGGGCCGGATCTTCCGGCGCTGGTGCAGCCGCCGGCCGAGGCCGCGGATCGCCTCCGCGACCTCCGCCGGCACCGCCGGCTCCGCGGGCCGCTGGGGGCCCTGGTCGATCGCGGGCTCGAGCCGCTCGGCCGGCCCGCCGGGAGCCCACGCGGCCGCGAGATCCGCCGCGATCCGGAGCAGCAGGTCGGCGATCGCCGGGAGCGCGCGCGCATCGCCGGCGCGCGCGAGCGCCGGCAGCGCGTCCACGGGCGTGTACCGCTCCACCGCATGCTGGAGCACCGCGAGCTCCGCCGGATCGGCCCCGCCGAGATCGGCGGCGAGATCGACCGGCAGATCGCGGGGGTTCAGGCGGGCGAGGAGCGCGCGCCGGTCCCCGGGCTCCTCCGTCAGATGCCAGAGCAGCGTCACGGCACGATACCGTTGGTGACGGATATTCAGGGCGATCGATGGGGCGATCGATGGCGCGATGGTCGCGCCTGCGCCTGCGCCGTCGAGGCCGAGGGCGGTGCGGAGCGCGTCCGCCGTGCGCTGGCCGCCGATCGCGGCGAGCGTGTCCAGGGCCTCGGCGGGCGCGCGCGGCAGCGCGGCGAGCACGTCGTCCTCTGCGGCCGCGTGGCGAAGGGCGCCGATCGCGCGCAGCAAGGGCGCGGGCGAGGCGGCCTCGCGGAGCTTCTCGGCGAGCATGTCCCCGAGGGGGAGGTCTGTCGCGCCCTGCTCCGCCATGGCGACGGCGATCGCGGCCCGGCGCGGCCAGCGCGCGTCGCTGGCTGGCGCTGCGGCGAGCGCATCGAAGAGCGTGCGCCTGCAGGTGAAGGTGATCGCCGCGACGTCGCCGGCGGGGAGGGTTGGATCGGCGAGGGCGAGCTCGAGGATCGCCGCCGCGTGCTCCGGGGCAGGGAAGTGGCCGCGCCGGTGCAGCGCGCGCAGGCAGGCGATCGCGCTCGGGCCGAGCAGCAGCGGATCGCGCGCGGCGAGCTCGAGGATCGCGCCGACGTCCTCGCGGGTCGCGCGCTCGCCCAGGAGCGCGAGCGCCCGCTGCCGGAGCCGCGGCGGCGCGTCCTCGCGCGCGGCGACCTCGCGGAGCGGCGCGCCCTCGCCGTGGCGCGCCGCGGCCTCCAGCGCGGCCGCGGCCACCTCGGGATCGCCGCGCAGGAGCTGATCGAGGCGCGCGCCCGGGAGCGGCGCCCCGGCGAGGACCGCCCACGGCTCGGCGAGCTCGCGCAGCGCGGCGGCGGCGACCGCGGGCGCCGTCGCGAAGGCGAGCGCGCCGAGGACCGCGCGCGCCTGCGCCGGCGCGAGCAGCGCCGCGTGGAGGCAGCGCCGGGTCAGATCGAGCGCTGCGGCCTGGAGGACCGGGTCGCGGCGCGCCGCGAGCTCGGGGAGGAGCGCCTCGGGCGCGGGGATCTCGTGCGGGTCGAGGGCGTGGAGCGCCTGGTAGACGAGCTCGCCAGCGGGCTCGTCGCGGAGGACCTCGGGCCGCGTGAGGATCTCGGTCCGCAGCCAGGCGACGCGGACGGGCGCATGGAGCGCGGCCTCGCGCCACGCCGGCAGCCGCTGCTCCGGGAGGAACGGCCAGAGCTCGCGGTAGAGCCCGGCGAGGAGCAGCGCTTCCTCCGGCGTCCCGTCCCCGTCGATCGCGCGCGGCAGCATCGCCGCGAGCGCCCGCCGCGCGCCCGCGCTGCGACGGGCGGCGGCCTGCGCGATCCGCGAGAGCCCCAGGTAACGCACGCGCGCCTCGCCGTGCCGCACGAGCTGGCGGAGCACCTCGTCGGTGCAGCGCGCCTCGTCGAGGTGCTCGTCGAGCCACCGCACATCTCCGCGGCGCAGCGGCGCCGCGAGCGCCTCGTCCAGGTGCATCATCGGGCGGTCATCGTAGACCAGCCCGCGCGCCGCCCGCTCACCGTCTCCGCGACAGATCGAGCAGCGCCCTCGCGCGCGAGTACGCGATGTACGGGTTGTCTCCGGAGCCGCCCAGATCGTCGCCGTCCTCGCCTGCGCCCTGCGGCCTCACCGGAATCCAGAGATAGTCCGGGTGCATCGCCTTGCCGTTCACGCCGTTGGCGAGGGCGGGGTTCTTGATCCACTCGCCGCCGAGCACCGTCAGCCGGTCATCGAGCTCGAGCACGTAGTGGAGCTCCGAGCTGAGGATCGGGACGCTGCGCAGCGCGGGCGGCTGGAGGAGCTGCGCGGGGCTCACCTCGTCCGAGATCATCCCGTAGCGCGCCCCGACGCGCATGAAGCGCCGCGCGTTCGGGTTGAACCGGTAATTATAGCAATCGGCCCCCTGGTACCCGCCGTTACAGACGAGCCGCGCCGCCTCCTGCGCGCTCACCTCCGCCATCGAGTCGATGTTGAAGGACGTGACCGGGTAGCTCCACACCTCGCGGTGCCAGGTGTAGTCGACAACGAACGAGCGCCGCCCGTGCCCGCTCGACGCGGAGCTGATCGAGCTCGCGCCCAGCCCGAGCAGGCCGGTCATGGCCACGTGCATCGTCCCCGGGTTCAGATCGCGGCACGCGGCGTCGACCGGCCTGCCGTAGACGTCGCGCTGGACGAGGTCCTCCCGCGCCTCGCAGCGCCGCCCCGACACGGTGGCGGAGTCGTTGTGATAGACCTCGGTCATCAGCGCCTCGATGTCGGCCGTGCGGAACAGGATGCACCCCCGCTCGACGGACGCGCACTCGGTCAGCGTGCTGCCGGAGAGCTTCACGCGGATGTCGCGCAGCGGCGGGCCGCCGCCCTCGGCGACGACGTAGGCCGCCCAGCCGTTGCAGTGTCCCCACCAGTATTCCGGGGTCACGCCCTGATACAGGCCGTGGTGTTGCAGCTCCCAGTACGTCGTTGGCCCCACCACCCGCGTCGCCCGTGGAGCGCGCGGCGCCGCGCGCGTCCCCTCCGGCAGGCCCGTCTCGTCGGCGCCGGCGCCGGCGGGCGCCTCGAGCGACCGGGCCTGTCCTGCGTAGAACAGGAGATCGTACTTCTCCGCCGGCGAGAGGTTGTCCGGATCGGACGTCAGATCGCCGTAGTCCTTGACCACGGAGTTCCAGCGGTCCGCGATGCCGTTCCTGTTCTGGGGCCACCACTGCGAGGCGAAGGGCCCCGTGGACTGGCCTTGCAGCAGGCTCGAGTTCAGCAACGTGTAGTTTCCCCGGAGCTCCGGGTGCAGGCTCGTGGGGAGGTTCGCGGCGTCCATGGGCTCGCGCGTCCCGGTCAGGGGGATGAGGAGCGTGTGCGAGCCGCCGAGGATCTGCCCGGTCTCTGGCGAGAACCCGAGCACGTACGGTATCGAGCCGCCCTCGATGAAGCGCGTCTCTTTCGGCCTCGCGCCGCTCTGGAGAGCGGCCGCGCTCTCGCGCGGCGGCTCTTGCTGATCCGAGTCCATGCAGCCCAGCGCGAGAACCGCTGAGCTCACCGCCATCGCCCCGATGCGCATAGTCATGGCTGCTTCCCCCTGACGCCTACTGTGTGCCACCCGCGTCGCCGATGTCTGCAGAGGTCAGGCCAGCTGGGAGGTGGATGCATCGCGCAATCGATGCACGCGCGCGCAGCCGAGCTGCAATGAAGGTCTCGTTAGTCCTTTGCGTTCTTCTTTAGCGCGCGCATACATGCGCACCGGACGGTCGCACGAGCGCTCGCGCGCCCCTGGTCCGCTCATGTCGCGCGGACGCTGCGGCGTTTTGCCCCAGGCGGCCTCGCGCCGGTGTCACGTCCACATGCGAGCCCCCCGCCGGCGTCCCGGGCGAGCGGGCCGCCGGCGGGGGGGCCGTTCCTCGCCGACGTTGACAGCCTCGCGGGAAATCAATAACTAGGACTGCACGAACCGGCGGGCCCTGGAGCTGGCAGCGGAAGCGCTGCACCCAGGACCGCCTGGGTTGACGGGTCAGCCCGCTCGAAAGAAAGGGTTGACAGGTTCGAGGCAGGCCGTTAGAAAGCCCGCCTCGAACGGGCGGACCGGAGAACAGAGCAGCGAAGGCGCTGCAACTCCGGACCGTCCAGCCGACGGGTCAGCCTTCTCCAGAAGAAGGTTGACAGGTTCGAGGCAGGCCGTTAGAAAGCCCGCCCCGAACTGGCGGACCGGGGAACAGAGCAGCGAAGGCGCTGCAACTCCGGACCG